>NZ_CP019398.1:5312500-6269896 GCF_009866745.1 Pseudomonas sp. S34 | reverse complement strand
GGATATCCCCTAAGTTGAAAGCCGGTGAGGCAAAAACAAGCGGCCATTGTAGCGACCAGACGCCGACTTATCCACACGAAGGTGGTTCATCGACCAAGAAGAATCACCGTTTCATACGCAAAAAAGGCGACCAGTGGTCTGTGCATAAGCTCTGTGGATAACCGGGGTTAAGGTCATTGCACAAGTGGGGGCGAAACTCGGTGGATAACCGGCCTGTGGATAAAGCGATCTTTCACACACAGGTTATCCGACAGCGCAGCACAGGCTGAACACTGTTTTCCACCGTAGTTGTCATTCTCTGTACAGCAGGTAAAACAAGGGCTGAATCGAGTTATCCACAGAAGGTGGCGAGCCTAGCTTTTATAAGCTTTACAGAAAAGCTTTAAATACTTTCCTTTCTTATTTTTATATCTACGCAAGGTGCAAGTGCTGAAAAACCTCTGGAGATCTATTTATAAGGAAACGTTGGTTGGAAATTGACCTGAAGGCTTGCTTTCTCTAGAATCCCCGGTCTCTTAAAACGGGGGCCATTCCGGCCCGTTGTGGACGAACCAGGTAACACGACAATGAAACGTACTTTCCAACCAAGCACTATCAAACGCGCTCGTACCCACGGTTTCCGTGCTCGCATGGCTACCAAGAACGGTCGTGCCGTCCTGTCGCGTCGTCGCGCCAAAGGTCGTGCGCGTCTGGCAGTTTGATAATCCGGCACTGGAGGTGAGTCAGGACTTCAGTCGGGAAAAGCGTCTGCTTACCCCCCGGCAATTCAAGGCAGTCTTTGACTCCCCTACCGGCAAGGTTCCGGGGAAAAATCTCCTGCTCCTTGCGCGCAACAACGATCTTGATCACCCCCGTCTCGGGTTGGTAATCGGGAAAAAGAGCGTAAAGCTCTCCGTCGAGCGCAATCGCCTCAAACGTCTGATGCGCGAATCGTTTCGCCTGAACCAGGATTCTCTGGTCGGCTGGGACATTGTTATCGTCGCGCGCAAAGGTTTGGGCGACGTAGAAAACCCCGAATTGATTCAGCATTTCGGCAAACTCTGGAAACGACTGGCTCGCAGTTCGCCAGTACCAGCAGTCAAAACCGAAACTGTAGGGGTAGACAGTCCAGATGCGTAAACTGGCACTCGTTCCGATCCAGTTTTATCGCTATGCCATTAGTCCCCTGATGGCCAGTCACTGTCGTTTCTACCCCAGTTGTTCCTGCTACGCGTTAGAAGCCATCGAAAATCATGGCCTTCTTCGCGGTGGCTGGCTGACCTTTCGTCGTTTAGGTCGCTGTCATCCGTGGAATCCCGGTGGTTATGACCCGGTTCCACCTATCCCTACCTCCCGTTCTTCTTCGATGGCCGAGTAATCATGGATATCAAACGCACGATCCTGATCGTCGCCCTGGCAATCGTGTCCTACGTTATGGTTCTTAAATGGAACCAGGACTATGGCCAGGCTGCCCTGCCGACTCAGAATGTTGCCACCAATACGACTGCATCGGGCCTGCCGGATACGGCATCTGGCTCCAACGCTTCTGCCAGTGACGACATTCCACGTGCTGCAAGCGACACCAGCGCACCTGCCGAAACACCGGTGGCTGTGAGCAAGGACCTCATCCAGATCAAAACGGATGTACTGGACCTGGCTGTCGACCCACAAGGTGGCGATGTTGCCCAGTTGACCCTGCCGCTGTATCCGCGTCGTCAGGATCACCCGGAAATTCCGTTCCAGCTGTTCGATAACGGCGGCGAACGTACTTATCTGGCGCAAAGCGGTCTGATCGGCACCAACGGTCCGGATGCAAATCCGGCCGGTCGTCCGGTTTATTCCTCGGAGAAGAAGATTTATCAGCTGGCTGACGGTCAGGACCAATTGGTCGTGGACCTGAAGTTCAGCAAAGACGGCGTCAACTACATCAAGCGTTTCACCCTGAAACGCGGCCTGTATGACGTAACCGTTTCCTACCTGGTCGACAACCAGAGCGCCCAGCCCTGGAATGGTGCGATGTTCGCCCAGTTGAAGCGCGACGCCAGCGCCGATCCTTCATCGACTACGGCTACCGGCACCGCGACTTACCTGGGCGCTGCCCTGTGGACAAGTTCCGAGCCGTACAAGAAAGTGTCCATGAAGGACATGGACAAGGCGCCGCTGAAAGAAACCGTCACAGGCGGTTGGGTTGCCTGGTTGCAGCACTACTTCGTGACCGCATGGATTCCGGCCAAGGGCGAAAACAACGTCGTCCAGACCCGTAAAGACAGCAAAGGCAACTACATCATCGGCTACACCGGCCCATCGATGAGTGTTGCGCCGGGTGCCAAGGCCGAGACCAGCGCTGTTCTGTACGCCGGTCCGAAAAGCCAGGCTGTGCTGAAAGAGTTGTCCCCAGGTCTGGAACTGACGGTCGACTACGGCATTCTGTGGTTCATCGCCCAACCGATCTTCTGGTTGCTGCAACACATCCACGCCATTGTGGGTAACTGGGGCTGGTCGATCATCTTCCTGACCATGCTGATCAAAGGGATCTTCTTCCCGCTGTCGGCTGCCAGCTACAAATCCATGGCGCGCATGCGTGCAGTAGCACCGAAACTGGCCGCGCTGAAAGAGCAACATGGCGATGACCGGCAGAAAATGTCGCAAGCCATGATGGAACTGTACAAGAAAGAGAAGATCAATCCGCTGGGTGGTTGCTTGCCAATCCTCGTGCAGATGCCGGTTTTCCTCTCGCTGTACTGGGTTCTGCTGGAAAGCGTTGAAATGCGCCAGGCGCCGTTCATGCTGTGGATTACTGACCTGTCGATCAAGGATCCGTTCTTCATTCTGCCGATCATCATGGGCGCAACCATGTTCATCCAGCAGCAGTTGAACCCGACTCCTCCGGATCCGATGCAGGCCAAGGTGATGAAGCTGATGCCAATCATCTTCACCTTCTTCTTCCTGTGGTTCCCGGCCGGTCTGGTGCTGTACTGGGTTGTAAACAACGTGCTGTCCATCGCACAACAGTGGTACATCACGCGTAAAATCGAAGCGGCCGCTAAAGCAGCTGCCTGATTTACACTGTGGATAACCACTCAAAACGCCCCCTAGTGGGGCGTTTTGCTATCTGTCACTTTTGTCTGGATACCGGTTTATGAGCGTTCCTCGCGAAACCATCGCAGCCGTCGCCACCGCTCAAGGTCGCGGCGGTGTAGGCATCGTGCGTATTTCCGGGCCGTTGGCCAGCGTTGCGGCCAAGGCCTTCAGCGGTCGCGAGCTCAAGCCGCGATTTGCCCACTACGGTCCGTTTTTCAGTGAAAACGACGAGGTGCTGGACCAGGGCATTGCCCTGTATTTCCCCGGCCCGAACTCGTTCACAGGCGAAGATGTGCTGGAGCTGCAAGGCCATGGCGGTCCGATTGTTCTGGATATGTTGCTCAAGCGCTGCCTGGAACTGGGTTGCCGCCTCGCCCGGCCGGGGGAATTCAGTGAGCGCGCCTTCCTCAATGACAAACTGGACCTCGCCCAGGCCGAAGCCATTGCCGACCTGATTGAAGCCAGTTCTGCCCAGGCTGCGCGAAACGCGTTGCGCTCCCTGCAGGGTGCTTTTTCGTCACGTGTGCATAACCTCACCGAGCAATTGATCGGCTTGCGCATCTATGTCGAAGCGGCCATCGATTTTCCGGAAGAGGAAATCGACTTCCTCGCCGATGGCCACGTCCTGAGCATGCTCGACAAGGTGCGCGACGAGTTATCCACCGTCATGCGCGAAGCCGGGCAGGGCGCCTTGCTGCGTGACGGTATGACCGTGGTCATTGCCGGTCGTCCGAATGCCGGTAAATCCAGCCTGCTCAATGCCCTGGCCGGGCGTGAAGCGGCGATCGTGACCGAAATTGCCGGCACCACCCGCGACGTGCTTCGCGAACATATCCACATCGATGGCATGCCGTTGCACGTCGTGGATACCGCCGGTCTGCGCGATACCGATGATCATGTGGAAAAAATCGGCGTCGAGCGTGCCTTGAAAGCTATCGGCGAAGCCGATCGGGTACTGTTGGTGGTTGATGCCACTGCACCGGAAGCCCTCGATCCTTTCGCACTCTGGCCGGAGTTTCTCGAAATCCGTCCCGATCCCGCGAAAGTCACCCTGATCCGCAACAAAGCCGACCTTACGGGCGAAGCCATTGCGCTGGAGGTCAGCCAGGACGGCCATGTCACCATCAGCCTGAGCGCCAGGTCGGGTGGTGTCGGGCTGGAGCTGCTGCGTGATCACCTCAAGGCCTGCATGGGCTATGAACAGACGTCCGAAAGCAGCTTCAGCGCTCGCCGGCGACACCTTGAGGCGCTACGTCATGCCAGTGCGGCCCTCGAGCATGGCCGTGCCCAATTGACCCTGGCCGGTGCTGGCGAGTTGTTGGCCGAGGATTTGCGCCAGGCTCAGCAGTCGCTGGGTGAAATCACCGGTGCTTTCAGTTCCGATGACCTGCTGGGGCGGATTTTTTCCAGTTTCTGTATCGGTAAGTAGCCCTCCTGTTATTCACAGACAGGCCATTCGTGCCTGTCTGTTCTCTCCTTTTCTGAAAAAAACTTCCAGTGCCGAGCGGACGTCGTCTGCTTGAGCGGAATTCCTGCACCCGAATTTCGAGCGAACGGCACTTTTCTGTGGATTAAGCCCTGTGAATAACCACGGCTAAGGTCAGTTGATAACAGGGCTCGAAAAATGGACATAACCGCCTCTGTGGATAACCACCCCTTTCATCCACAGGCTTAAACCGGTTATCCAAGGGCCTCATTGGCACATGAACACAGGGTTTTGAATCTCTGTACACATTGAAAATAAAGGGCTATAGCAATCTATCCACAGAAAGGTAGGTGCATAGAAATAAACATAAAAACAAAGATTTAATAAATTTCTTTCTTTTTAATTTCTATAACTCCGACTTTTCCACAGCTGGTTAAATTTTGTGCAAAGGGTTCTTTAGGAAGGGCGAAGTCCCTATACTTGTCGACCAGGTCCAAAAACCTGAGCTCAAACTATTCCTGAATTACCTACTTAAGCAGGCACGAGGTGCGTGGTGGATTTCCCTTCCCGTTTTGAAGTGATCGTCATCGGCGGCGGTCATGCCGGTACCGAGGCAGCACTGGCCTCAGCACGTATGGGGGTTAAAACCCTATTGCTGACGCATAACGTGGAAACCCTCGGTGCCATGAGTTGCAATCCGGCCATTGGCGGGATCGGCAAAAGCCACCTGGTCAAGGAAATCGACGCCCTTGGCGGCGCGATGGCCATGGCTACCGATAAAGGCGGTATCCAGTTTCGCGTGTTGAACAGCCGCAAAGGCCCGGCCGTGCGAGCAACCCGCGCGCAGGCAGACCGGGTTCTGTACAAGGCAGCTGTCCGCGAAATCCTGGAGAACCAGCCGAACCTGTGGATATTTCAACAGGCCGCTGACGATCTGATCGTCGAGCAGGAACAAGTCCGTGGTGTTGTCACCCAAATGGGCCTGCGTTTCTTCGCTGATTCCGTGGTGTTGACCACCGGTACGTTCCTCGGTGGACTTATCCACATCGGTTTGCAGAATTTTTCCGGCGGTCGCGCCGGTGATCCGCCATCGATCGCGCTGGCTCACCGTCTGCGTGAACTGCCATTGCGCGTGGGTCGTTTGAAAACCGGTACTCCGCCACGTATCGACGGTCGGTCTGTGGATTTCTCGGTGATGTCCGAGCAACCGGGTGATACGCCGATCCCGGTGATGTCGTTCATGGGGTCAAAAGAGCAGCATCCGAAGCAAGTCAGCTGCTGGATTACCCACACGAATGCGCGCACCCACGAAATCATTGCCGCGAACCTCGACCGTTCGCCGATGTATTCCGCTGCCGGTGAGATCGAAGGGATCGGCCCACGTTATTGCCCGTCGATCGAAGACAAGATCCATCGCTTCGCCGACAAGGAAAGCCATCAGGTGTTTATCGAACCGGAAGGTTTGACCACCCATGAGCTGTATCCGAACGGGATATCCACAAGCTTGCCGTTCGACGTGCAATTGCAGATCGTGCAATCGATCCGCGGCATGGAAAACGCGCACATCGTGCGTCCGGGCTACGCGATCGAGTACGACTACTTCGATCCACGGGATTTGAAATACAGCCTGGAAACCAAAGTCATCGGCGGCTTGTTCTTCGCCGGGCAAATCAACGGCACAACCGGTTACGAAGAAGCCGGTGCCCAGGGTTTGCTCGCCGGGACCAACGCTGCACTGCGTGCGCAAGGCAAAGAGGCCTGGTGCCCGCGTCGCGACGAGGCCTATATCGGCGTGTTGGTCGACGACCTGATAACCCTCGGTACCCAAGAGCCGTACCGGATGTTCACCTCACGTGCCGAATATCGCTTGATCCTGCGCGAAGACAACGCCGACCTGCGCTTGACCGAAAAAGGTCGCGAACTGGGTCTGGTGGATGACGTGCGCTGGGCGGCTTTCTGCAAAAAACGCGAAAGCATCGAACTGGAAGAGCAGCGCCTGAAAAGTACCTGGGTACGCCCGGGTACCGAACAGGGCGATGCCATTGCCGAAAAATTCGGCACGCCACTGACTCACGAATACAACCTGCTCAACCTCTTGAGCCGTCCGGAAATCGACTACGCTGGTCTCATCGCCGTGACCGGTGGGGGCGCGGAAGATCCACAGGTTGCCGAGCAGGTCGAGATCAAGACCAAATACGCCGGCTACATTGATCGTCAACAGGATGAAATCGCCCGCCTGCGAGCCAGCGAGGACACCAAATTGCCTGTGGATATCGATTACACGAATATTTCCGGTCTCTCCAAGGAGATCCAGAGCAAGCTCGGCACGACCCGTCCAGAAACCTTGGGCCAGGCCTCGCGCATACCGGGCGTTACGCCGGCAGCCATTTCGCTGTTGATGATTCATTTGAAAAAACGCGGCGCGGGCCGTCAGTTGGAGCAAAGCGCTTGAGTTCGTTGGTCACCTCGCAACACGCAGAAGAGTTATCCACAGGTGCTCGCCAGCTCGGTGTCACGCTGACAGAAACCCAGCACGCGCAACTGCTGGGTTATCTGGCCCTGTTGATAAAATGGAACAAGGCTTACAACCTGACCGCGGTACGCGATCCGGACGAGATGGTCTCCCGCCACTTGCTCGATAGTTTGAGCGTGATGTCGTTCGTCGAAAACGGCCGGTGGCTGGACGTTGGCAGCGGCGGTGGTATGCCGGGCATTCCGCTGGCGATCCTGTTTCCCGAGTCCCAGGTGACCTGCCTGGACAGCAACGGCAAGAAAACCCGCTTCCTGACCCAGGTCAAACTCGAACTCAAACTGGATAACCTGCAAGTTATCCACAGTCGCGTCGAAGCCTTCCAGCCTGTACAGCCCTTCAACGGAATCATTTCCCGGGCGTTCAGCAGCATGGAGAACTTCAGCAACTGGACGCGCCACCTCGGCGATAGCGAAACACGCTGGCTGGCAATGAAGGGCGTTCATCCGGCCGATGAGCTGGTAGCATTGCCGGCAGACTTCCACCTCGATAGCGAACACGCCCTGGCCGTACCTGGTTGCCAAGGCCAACGCCATCTGCTGATACTGCGCCGCACGGCATGATTGGGAACACAAGCAAGAATGGCTAAGGTATTCGCGATTGCGAACCAAAAGGGTGGCGTGGGCAAAACCACCACCTGCATCAACCTCGCAGCATCCCTGGTCGCGACCAAGCGCCGGGTGCTGTTGATCGATCTTGATCCACAGGGCAACGCCACCATGGGTAGCGGTGTGGATAAACATGGCCTGGAAAACTCGGTCTACGACCTGCTGATCGGAGAATGTGATCTGGCCCAGGCCATGCACTTCTCCGAACACGGTGGTTACCAGCTGTTGCCGGCCAACCGCGATCTCACCGCGGCCGAAGTGGTGCTGCTGGAAATGCAGATGAAGGAAAGCCGTCTGCGCAGCGCGCTGGCGCCGATCCGGGAAAACTACGATTACATCCTGATCGACTGCCCGCCGTCGCTGTCGATGCTGACCTTGAACGCACTGGTCGCCGCTGACGGGGTCATTATCCCCATGCAGTGCGAGTACTTCGCACTCGAAGGCTTGAGCGACCTTGTGGATAACATCAAGCGTATCTCTGAACTGCTGAACCCGAACCTCAAGGTCGAAGGCCTGCTGCGTACGATGTACGACCCACGCCTGAGCCTGATGAACGATGTCTCGGCGCAGCTCAAGGAACACTTCGGCGAGCAGCTCTACGACACCGTCATACCGCGCAATATCCGTCTGGCCGAAGCGCCAAGCTACGGCATGCCGGCGCTGGCGTACGACAAAGCTTCGCGAGGCGCCGTTGCCTACCTGGCATTGGCGGGCGAAATGGTTCGTCGTCAACGCAAAAACTCACGCATCGCCGCTGCTCAGGCAACTTAAGGAATCCCCATGGCCGTCAAGAAACGAGGTCTCGGACGTGGACTGGATGCTCTGTTGAGTGGTCCGACTGTCAGCTCGCTGGAAGAACAAGCGGCGCAAGCCGATCAGCGTGAGCTGCAACATCTCCCCCTGGATCTGCTCCAGCGCGGCAAGTACCAGCCGCGTCGTGACATGGATCCGCAGGCGCTCGAAGAGCTGGCGCAATCGATCAAGGCCCAGGGCGTCATGCAGCCCATCGTGGTTCGCCCGATCGGCAGCGGCCGCTTTGAAATCATTGCCGGCGAACGCCGCTGGCGCGCCAGCCAGCAAGCCGGGCAGGAAACCATCCCGGCAATGGTTCGCGATGTACCCGATGAAACCGCGATCGCCATCGCGCTGATCGAGAACATTCAGCGCGAAGACCTGAACCCGATTGAAGAAGCGGTGGCCCTGCAGCGGTTGCAGCAGGAGTTCCAGCTGACCCAGCAACAGGTGGCCGAGGCTGTGGGCAAGTCCCGGGTGACAGTGGCCAACCTGTTGCGCCTGATTTCCTTGCCGGAAGTCATCAAGACCATGTTGTCCCACGGCGACCTGGAAATGGGTCATGCCCGTGCTTTGCTCGGTTTGCCGGAAATTCAACAGGTTGAAGGGGCGCGACATGTTGTCGCACGCGGGCTGACCGTGCGCCAAACCGAGGCACTGGTTCGCCAGTGGTTGAGTGGTAAACCGGAGCCTGTGGAAGCGGCAAAACCGGACCCGGATATTGCCCGTCTCGAACAGCGTCTGGCCGAGCGCCTAGGCTCTGCGGTGCAGATCCGCCACGGTAAGAAGGGTAAAGGGCAGTTGGTGATTGGCTACAACTCACTGGATGAGCTTCAAGGCGTACTTGCACATATCCGCTGAAACATTTCCTCATGTAGCGCGCAGTCGGAAATCACTACCTGACAGTTGAATAGGGGCAGAACCGCCCCTATACTCTGCGCGCATTTTGTCGGCACAAATTATGCCAAGTTATTGAATTTCGGCAGCCGACCATTGGGGAGTAAAAGTGATGGAAACCCGCACGCCAAACCGCCTGCCCTTCCATCGCCTGGCAGTTTTTCCGGTGTTAATGGCTCAATTTGTCGTGTTGCTGATCGCCGCTTTGGCGCTCTGGTACCGATATGGAGTCGTTGCCGGGTACTCGGGACTCTGCGGAGGCCTGATAGCCTTGCTACCCAATATTTATTTCGCTCACAGGGCATTTCGGTTTTCCGGCGCCCGAGCAGCCCAGTCCATCGTCCGGTCTTTTTATGCCGGCGAGGCAGGCAAACTGATTTTGACGGCAGTGCTGTTTGCACTGGTGTTTGCAGGTGTGAAGCCACTGGCGCCGATTGCAGTATTCGGTGCCTTCGTGCTGACTCAGTCGGTCAGCTGGTTCGCTCCCCTGCTGATGAGAACAAGACTTTCGAGACCTTAGGGCGTTTGAGGCAACCATGGCAGAAACAACCGCTTCGGGCTATATCCAGCACCACTTGCAGAACCTGACCTTCGGTCAGCACCCTACCGGCGGCTGGGGCTTTGCCCACACCGCAGCAGAAGCCAAAGAAATGGGCTTCTGGGCTTTCCACGTCGATACTCTCGGCTGGTCGGTCGCATTGGGTCTGATCTTCGTTCTTCTTTTCCGCATGGCGGCCAAGAAAGCGACTTCCGGTCAGCCTGGTGCTTTGCAGAACTTCGTTGAAGTATTGGTCGAATTCGTCGATGGCAGCGTGAAAGACAGCTTCCATGGCCGTAGCCCGGTGATTGCACCGCTGGCACTGACCATCTTCGTCTGGGTGTTCCTGATGAACGCCGTCGACCTGGTACCGGTCGACTGGATTCCTCAGCTGGCCATCCTGATCTCCGGCGATGCCCACATCCCGTTCCGCGCCGTGTCGACCACCGACCCGAACGCGACTCTGGCCATGGCCTTCACGGTGTTCGCGCTGATCATTTTCTACAGCATCAAGATCAAGGGCCTCGGCGGCTTCATCGGCGAGCTGACCCTGCACCCGTTCGGCAGCAAGAACATCTTCGTTCAGGCCCTGCTGATTCCGGTGAACTTCCTGCTGGAATTCGTGACCCTGATCGCCAAGCCGATCTCCCTGGCTCTGCGTCTGTTCGGCAACATGTACGCCGGCGAGCTGGTCTTCATTCTGATTGCTGTGATGTTCGGCAGCGGTCTGCTCTGGCTTAGTGGCCTGGGCGTTGTTCTGCAGTGGGCGTGGGCTGTGTTCCACATCCTGATCATCACCCTGCAGGCGTTCATCTTCATGATGTTGACCATCGTCTACCTGTCGATGGCGCACGAAGAAAACCATTAAGGCCAGTCTCGACTAGTCTGATGTCCTTCCCGGTAAAACGGGAAGGTGCTCCTTACGGGGCATCTGAAACGATTTGTTTTACCGCTTTAATCTAAAAAACCTAAACCATACGACGTAAAAGTCGGGAGGAAAGATGGAAACTGTAGTTGGTCTAACCGCTATCGCTGTTGCACTGTTGATCGGCCTGGGCGCACTGGGTACCGCAATTGGTTTCGGCCTGCTGGGCGGCAAGTTCCTGGAAGGCGCAGCGCGTCAGCCAGAAATGGTTCCAATGCTGCAAGTTAAAATGTTCATCGTTGCCGGTCTGCTCGACGCCGTAACCATGATCGGTGTTGGTATCGCTCTGTTCTTCACCTTTGCGAACCCGTTCGTTGGTCAAATCGCTGGCTAATTACTCGGATCTTCCGGGTAATTTGGTGTGATGGACAACGTAACTGCGAGGTGTTGGCGTGAACATTAATGCGACCCTGATTGGCCAGTCCGTTGCGTTCCTGATTTTTGTACTGTTCTGCATGAAGTTCGTATGGCCTCCGGTCATTGCGGCACTGCACGAACGTCAAAAGAAGATCGCTGATGGTCTGGACGCTGCCAGCCGTGCAGCTCGCGACCTGGAGTTGGCCCAAGAAAAAGCGGGTCACCAACTGCGCGAAGCGAAAGCTCAGGCAGCTGAAATCATCGAGCAAGCCAAGAAACGCGGTAACCAGATTGTCGAAGAGGCTGTTGAAAAGGCCCGTGTCGACGCTGACCGTGTGAAGGTTCAGGCTCAGGCCGAGATCGAACAGGAACTGAACAGTGTCAAAGACGCGCTGCGTGCCCAAGTGGGCTTGCTGGCAGTCGGCGGCGCCGAGAAGATCCTGGGTGCCACAATCGATCAAAACGCGCACGCAGAGCTGGTTAACCAACTGGCTGCTGAAATCTAAGCGAGGGCGATCATGGCAGAACTGACCACGTTGGCCCGACCTTACGCTAAGGCGGCCTTCGAGCACGCTCAGGCCCACCAGCAACTGGCCAATTGGTCAGCCATGCTCGGCCTGGCTGCAGCGGTGTCGGAAGACGACACCATGCAGCGCGTGCTCAAGGCCCCGCGACTGACGAGCGCAGAAAAGGCCGCCACGTTTATTGACGTGTGCGGCGACAAGTTTGATGCCAAGGCACAGAACTTCATCCATGTCGTTGCCGAAAACGACCGTCTCCCGCTGTTGCCGGAGATCTCCGCTCTGTTCGACCTGTACAAGGCCGAACAAGAGAAGTCGGTAGACGTTGAAGTCACCAGTGCTTTTGCATTGAACCAAGAACAGCAAGACAAACTCGCCAAGGTTCTCAGTGCACGACTCAACCGGGAAGTGCGCCTGCAAGTTGCGGAGGACGCTGCCCTTATTGGTGGTGTCGTCATCCGCGCCGGCGACCTGGTTATCGATGGCTCGATTCGCGGCAAAATCGCGAAACTTGCCGAAGCATTGAAATCTTGAGTTTGAAGGGGCAGCAGAGCAATGCAGCAACTCAATCCTTCCGAAATAAGTGAAATTATCAAGGGCCGCATCGACAAGCTCGATGTGACCTCCCAAGCCCGTAACGAAGGCACTGTCGTCAGCGTATCTGACGGTATCGTGCGGATTCACGGTCTGGCCGACGTAATGTACGGCGAGATGATCGAGTTTCCGGGCGGCGTCTTCGGTATGGCCCTCAACCTGGAGCAAGACTCCGTAGGTGCCGTTGTATTGGGCGCATACCAGTCTCTGGCTGAAGGCATGAGCGCCAAGTGCACTGGCCGCATCCTGGAAGTTCCGGTTGGTAAGGAACTGCTGGGTCGCGTAGTCGACGCACTGGGTAACCCTGTTGACGGCAAAGGTCCACTGGGCAACACCGAGACCGACGCGGTCGAGAAAGTTGCTCCAGGCGTGATCTGGCGTAAGTCGGTAGACCAGCCTGTACAGACTGGCTACAAGGCTGTCGATGCCATGATCCCTGTCGGCCGTGGCCAGCGTGAGCTGATCATCGGTGACCGTCAGATCGGTAAAACCGCTCTGGCGATCGACGCGATCATCAACCAGAAGAACAGCGGCATTTTCTGCGTCTACGTAGCAATCGGTCAGAAACAATCGACCATCGCCAACGTGGTTCGCAAGCTGGAAGAAAACGGCGCCCTGGCCAACACGATCATCGTGGCTGCCAGTGCTTCGGAATCTCCTGCGCTGCAATTCCTGGCACCGTACTCCGGTTGCACCATGGGTGAATTCTTCCGCGACCGCGGTGAAGACGCGCTGATCGTTTATGACGATCTGTCCAAGCAAGCAGTGGCTTACCGCCAGATTTCCCTGCTGCTGCGCCGTCCACCAGGCCGTGAAGCTTACCCAGGCGACGTGTTCTATCTCCACTCCCGTCTGCTGGAGCGCGCATCCCGCGTTTCGGAAGAATACGTAGAGAAGTTCACCAACGGCGCAGTGACCGGCAAAACCGGTTCCCTGACCGCACTGCCGATCATCGAAACCCAGGCTGGCGACGTTTCCGCGTTCGTTCCGACCAACGTGATTTCCATCACCGACGGTCAGATCTTCCTGGAATCGGCCATGTTCAACTCGGGCATCCGTCCTGCAGTGAACGCCGGTGTTTCGGTATCCCGTGTGGGTGGTGCCGCTCAGACCAAGATCATCAAGAAGCTGTCCGGTGGTATCCGTACCGCTCTGGCTCAGTACCGTGAACTGGCGGCATTCGCCCAGTTCGCTTCTGACCTGGACGAAGCGACCCGTAAGCAACTTGAGCATGGTCAGCGCGTTACCGAGCTGATGAAGCAGAAGCAATACGCACCAATGTCGATCGCTGACATGGCGCTGTCGCTGTATGCCGCTGAGCGTGGGTTCCTGACTGACGTTGAAATCGCCAAGATCGGCAGCTTCGAGCAAGCGCTGATTGCTTTCTTCAACCGCGATCACGCCGATTTGATGGCGAAGATCAACGTGAAAGGTGACTTCAATGACGAAATCGACGCTGGCATGAAAGCCGGTATCGAGAAGTTCAAGGCCACCCAAACCTGGTAAGCCGCAGCGGGAGCCGCAAGGCTCCCGCTTGCTAACCTGATAGGTGTTACATGGCAGGCGCAAAAGAGATTCGCAGTAAGATTGCGAGCATCAAAAGCACGCAAAAGATTACCAGCGCCATGGAAAAAGTGGCGGTCAGCAAAATGCGCAAGGCACAAATGCGCATGGCTGCTAGCCGTCCTTATGCGGAGCGTATCCGCCAGGTAATTGGGCATCTGGCCAACGCCAACCCGGAATACCGCCACCCGTTCATGATCGACCGCGAAATCAAGCGTGTTGGTTATGTCGTAGTGAGCAGTGACCGTGGTCTGTGCGGCGGCTTGAACACCAACCTGTTCAAGGCCCTGGTCAAGGACATGGCGGTAAACCGCGAAAACGGCGTCGAGATCGATCTGTGTGTCGTTGGTAGCAAGGGTGCGGCCTTTTTCCGCAACTTCGGCGGTAACGTCGTTGCAGCTATCAGCCACCTGGGTGAAGAGCCGTCGATCAATGATCTGATCGGCAGCGTCAAGGTGATGCTGGATGCCTACCTGGACGGCCGTATTGACCGCCTGTCCGTGGTGTCCAACAAGTTCATCAACACCATGACGCAACAGCCTACCGTGGAGCAGTTGATTCCATTGGTGGCAACCCCGGATCAAGACCTCAAGCACCACTGGGACTATCTCTACGAACCGGATGCCAAGGAGCTGCTCGACGGCTTGATGGTCCGTTACGTGGAGTCGCAGGTCTACCAGGCGGTGGTCGAGAACAACGCGGCTGAACAAGCTGCGCGGATGATCGCGATGAAGAACGCTACCGACAACGCCGGTGATTTGATCAGCGATTTGCAGCTGGTCTACAACAAGGCGCGTCAGGCTGCGATCACCCAAGAGATCTCGGAAATCGTCGGCGGCGCTGCCGCGGTTTAACGGTTCAAATATTCAGAGGATCCAGCTATGAGTAGCGGACGTATCGTTCAAATCATCGGCGCCGTTATCGACGTGGAATTTCCACGCGACAGCGTACCGAGCATCTACAACGCGCTGACAGTACAAAGCGCGGCCGGGACCACTCTGGAAGTTCAGCAGCAGCTGGGCGACGGCGTGGTTCGTACCATTGCGATGGGTTCCACCGAAGGCCTGAAGCGCGGTCTGGAAGTTACCGACTCTGGCGCAGCCATCTCCGTACCGGTCGGTAAAGCGACTCTGGGCCGGATCATGGACGTTCTGGGCAACCCGATCGACGAAGCTGGCCCTATCGCCACTGAAGAGCGTTGGGGCATTCACCGTCCAGCGCCTTCGTTCGCTGAACAAGCAGGCGGCAACGACCTGCTGGAAACCGGCATCAAGGTTATCGACCTGGTTTGCCCGTTCGCCAAAGGCGGTAAAGTCGGTCTGTTCGGTGGTGCCGGTGTAGGCAAAACCGTAAACATGATGGAACTGATCCGTAACATCGCCATCGAGCACAGCGGTTATTCCGTGTTCGCCGGTGTGGGTGAGCGTACTCGTGAGGGTAACGACTTCTACCACGAGATGAAGGACTCCAACGTTCTGGACAAAGTGGCACTGGTTTACGGTCAGATGAACGAGCCGCCGGGTAACCGTCTGCGCGTAGCACTGACCGGCCTGACCATGGCCGAGAAGTTCCGTGACGAAGGTAACGACGTTCTGCTGTTCGTCGACAACATCTACCGTTACACCCTGGCCGGTACTGAAGTATCCGCACTGCTGGGCCGTATGCCTTCGGCAGTAGGTTACCAGCCGACCCTGGCTGAAGAGATGGGCGTTCTGCAAGAACGTATCACTTCGACCAAGGAAGGTTCGATCACTTCGATCCAAGCGGTATACGTACCTGCGGATGACTTGACCGACCCGTCGCCAGCGACCACCTTCGCCCACTTGGACGCTACCGTCGTTCTGTCCCGTGACATCGCTTCCCTGGGTATCTACCCAGCGGTCGATCCACTCGACTCGACTTCGCGCCAGCTGGACCCGAACGTAATCGGCCAGGACCACTACGACACCGCTCGCGGCGTTCAGTACGTTCTGCAGCGTTACAAAGAACTGAAGGACATCATTGCGATCCTGGGTATGGACGAGCTGTCGGAAGCCGACAAGCAGTTGGTAAACCGTGCTCGTAAGATCCAGCGCTTCTTGTCGCAGCCGTTCTTCGTGGCTGAAGTCTTCACCGGTGCATCGGGTAAATACGTTTCCCTGAAAGACACCATTGCTGGCTTCAAAGGCATCCTCAACGGTGACTACGACCACCTGCCAGAACAAGCGTTCTACATGGTTGGCGGCATCGAAGAAGCGATCGAGAAAGCCAAGAAACTGTAATCCCGGCGCCCGGCAACGGGCGCTAATTTAGGTTGAGGCAATCAGATGGCTATGACAGTCCATTGCGATATCGTCAGCGCGGAAGGAGAAATCTTTTCCGGTCTGGTCGAGATGGTGATTGCGCACGGTGCACTGGGTGATCTTGGTATCGCTCTGGGTCACGCGCCGCTGATCACTAATCTGAAGCCAGGTCCGATCCGCCTGGTCAAGCAGGGCGGGGAAGAGGAGGTGTATTACATCTCCGGTGGTTTCCTCGAGGTTCAGCCGAACATGGTCAAGGTTCTTGCCGACACCGTGCAACGTGCTGCCGACCTGGATGAAGCCTCCGCTCAGGAAGCCGTTAAGGCAGCCGAGAAGGCCTTGCATGAACGTGGCGCAGAATTCGATTACGGTTCTGCTGCCGCACGTCTGGCCGAGGCTGCAGCTCAGCTGCGCACCGTCCAGCAGATCCGCAAGAAGTTCGGCCACTAAGGCTGCACTTGTTGTGTGATTGATTAAAAAGGGTAGCCTCGGCTACCCTTTTTTCTTTTCCGATTTTTACAACCCGGTCGCAGCCGCTGACCACCCAGGATTGGTAGCCAGTCATGTCTCTTGAAATCGTTATTCTCGCTGCTGGCCAAGGCACGCGTATGCGTTCTGCTTTGCCGAAAGTTTTGCACCCGATTGCTGGCAACTCCATGCTCGGCCATGTTATCCACAGTGCCCGGCAACTTGATCCACAGCGCATTCACGTCGTGATCGGTCATGGTGCCGATGCGGTGCGCGAACGCCTGGCGGCGGATGACCTGAACTTCGTCCTGCAGGATAAACAGTTGGGTACCGGCCACGCCGTTGCTCAAGCCGTGCCGTTCATTCAGGCCGACACCGTGCTGGTGCTCTACGGCGATGTGCCGTTGATCGAGGTCGACACCCTGCAGCGCCTGCTCAAGAAGGTGGGGCCGCAGCAATTGGGCTTGCTGACCGTCGAACTGGATGACCCGACCGGTTACGGCCGCATCGTTCGTGATGACGCAGGTAAAGTGACGGCCATCGTCGAACAGAAAGATGCCAACGAAGCCGAACGCAAGATCACCGAAGGCAATACCGGCATTCTGGCGCTGCCTTTTGCCCGTCTCGGCGACTGGATGAGCCGACTTTCCAATAACAACGCCCAGGGCGAGTACTACCTGACCGACATCATTGCCATGGCCGTGAGCGATGGTCTGGTGGTGGCCACCGAGCATCCGCACGACGCCATGGAAGTGCAGGGCGCCAACGACCGCAAGCAGCTTTCCGAACTTGAACGGCATTATCAATTGCGCGCCGGTCGTCGCTTGATGGCTCAAGGCGTGACGCTGCGCGACCCGGCACGATTCGATGTGCGCGGAGACGTAACCGTAGGCCGCGATGTGCTGATCGACATCAACGTGATCCTCGAAGGCAAGGTGGTCATTGAAGACGACGTGGTGATCGGCCCGAACTGTGTGATCAAGGACAGCACCCTGCGCAAAGGTGTGGTCATCAAGGCCAACAGCCATATCGAAGGTGCCATTCTGGGTGAAGGCAGCGACGCCGGCCCGTTTGCGCGTCTGCGTCCAGGTACCGTGCTGGAAGCGCGAGCCCATGTGGGTAACTTCGTCGAATTGAAAAACGCTCACCTGGGCGAAGGTGCCAAGGCCGGTCACCTGACTTACCTGGGCGATGCCGAAGTCGGGGCGCGCACCAACATTGGGGCCGGCACCATCACCTGCAACTACGACGGCGCCAACAAGTGGAAAACCGTGTTGGGCGAAGATGTGTTCATTGGTTCCAACAACTCGTTGGTAGCGCCTGTGGATATCCTGTCCGGCGCGACCACGGCGGCCGGTTCGACCATTACTTCGACTGTGGATAAATCCCAGTTGGCGATTGGGCGTGCTCGCCAGAAGAACATCGACGGCTGGAAGCGGCCGGAGAAGATCAAGAAGGGCTGAGTTATCCACAACTCCCTTGTAGGAGCGAGCTTGCTCGCGATGAATTCGAGAGCGGCGCATTTTTCCAGAAAGAATGCATCATCGTTCACGTCCATCGCGAGCAAGCTCGCTCCTACAGGTTATCCACAGCTCTTTTTATCGCATGGTGCTTGACGAAGTTTCGCTGATAGGTTTTGATTGCTTCCGTTATCTTTCGAAACGAAACTTACCAGCTTATGTCGAAGCGCAACACACCTCAGCGCCGTCACAACATCCTCGCCTTGCTCAATGAGCAGGGCGAAGTCAGTGTGGATGAGTTGGCCAAGCGTTTCGAAACGTCGGAAGTTACGATTCGCAAGGATCTGGCGGCGCTTGAAAGCAATGGCCTATTGCTGCGTCGTTACGGTGGGGCGATCACCATGCCTCAGGAACTGGTCGCCGATCTTGGTCAGCCGGTTTCCAAGTACAAGCAAGCCATCGCCCGTGCCGCCGTCGCGCGGATTCGCGAGCATGCTCGGATCATTATCGACAGTGGCAGTACCACCGCCTCCATGATCCCGGAACTCGGACAGCAACCCGGCCTGGTGGTGATGACCAACTCGCTGCATGTCGCCAATGCCCTGAGCGAACTTGAGCACGAACCGGTGCTGTTGATGACCGGTGGTACCTGGGATCCGCATTCCGAGTCCTTTCAGGGGCAGGTTGCCGAGCAGGTACTACGCTCCTACGATTTCGACCAGCTGTTTATCGGCGCCGATGGCATCGATCTGGTTCGCGGTACAACCACCTTCAACGAACTGCTCGGGCTGAGCCGGGTCATGGCCGAAGTCGCCCGCGAAGTGGTCGTGATGGTGGAGGCCGACAAGATCGGTCGCAAGATTCCAAACCTGGAGCTGCCCTGGAGCAGCGTCCATACCCTTATTACCGATGAACGCCTGCCACTTGAGGCTCGCGATCAGATTCAGGCCCGCGGCATCACATTGATATGCGCGGCTGTCAGTCAGGAGAAATAGCATGTGTGGAATTGTCGGCGCAGTCGCAGAACGTAACATCACCGCCATCCTCGTCGAAGGCTTGAAGCGTCTGGAATACCGCGGGTATGACAGTGCCGGCGTTGCGGTCTACACCAACGACGAAAAACTCGAGCGCCTGCGTCGTCCGGGCAAGGTCAGTGAGCTGGAGCAGGCGTTGGCCGCCGAGCCGCTGCTCGGGCGTCTGGGCATTGCCCACACCCGCTGGGCTACTCACGGTGCGCCGTGCGAGCGCAATGCCCACCCGCATTTTTCCGGCGACCTGGCGGTGGTGCATAACGGCATCATCGAAAACCACGAAGCCCTGCGTGAACAACTCAAGGCCCTGGGTTATGTGTTCACCTCGGACACCGACACCGAAGTCATCGCTCACCTGCTGAACCACAAGCTCAAGGATCTGAGCGACCTGACCGTGGCCCTCAAGGCAACTGTCAAAGAGTTGCACGGTGCTTACGGCCTGGCAGTGATCAGCGCTCAGCAACCGGATCGCCTGGTTGCAGCCCGCAGCGGCAGCCCGCTGGTGATCGGCCTGGGCCTGGGGGAAAACTTCCTGGCGTCCGACCAGTTGGCCCTGCGTCAGGTCACCGACCGTTTCATGTACCTCGAAGAAGGCGATATCGCCGAAATCCGCCGCGACAGCGTGCAGATCTGGGACGTTGACGGCAAGGCTGTCGAGCGCGAAGCCGTGCAGTATCGCGACGGCGCCGAAGCCGCTGAAAAGGGCGAGTTCCGCCACTTCATGCTCAAGGAAATCCACGAGCAACCGTCCGTGGTGCAGCGCACCCTGGAAGGTCGCCTGAGCCAGAACCAAGTCCTGGTACAGGCATTCGGCCCACAGGCGGCCGAACTGTTCGCCAAAGTGCGTAACGTACAGATCGTCGCGTGTGGCACCAGCTACCACGCAGGCATGGTCGCGCGTTACTGGCTCGAAGAGCTGGCCGGCATTCCGTGCCAGGTCGAAGTCGCCAGCGAATTCCGCTACCGCAAGGTGGTGGTGCAGGCGGACACCTTGTTCGTGACCATTTCCCAGTCCGGTGAGACAGCCGATACCTTGGCCGCGCTGCGCAACGCCAAGGAACTGGGTTACCTCGCCAGCCTGGCGATCTGCAACGTCGGCATCAGCTCGCTGGTGCGCGAATCCGATCTGACCCTGTTGACCCAGGCCGGTCGCGAAATCGGTGTGGCTTCGACCAAAGCCTTCACCACGCAATTGGTTGGCCTGCTGTTGCTGACACTTTCCCTGGGCCAGGTTCGTGGCACCTTGGCCAAAGGTGTCGAAGCGACGTTGGTCGAAGAGTTGCGTCGTTTGCCGACCCGTCTGGGCGAGGCGCTGGCCATGGACGGCACCGTGGAAAAAATCTCCGAGCTGTTCGCCGAGAAACACCACACGCTGTTCCTCGGCCGTGGCGCGCAGTTCCCGGTGGCGATGGAAGGGGCACTCAAGCTCAAGGAAATCTCCTACATCCACGCTGAAGCCTATCCGGCCGGCGAGCTGAAACACGGCCCGTTGGCGCTTGTGGATAACGACATGCCAGTAGTGACCGTGGCGCCGAACAACGAACTGCTGGAGAAGCTGAAGTCCAACCTGCAGGAAGTCCGCGCCCGCGGTGGCCAGTTGATCGTCTTCGCTGACGAGAAGGCCGGCATGACCAACGGTGAAGGCACTCACGTTGTGCACATGCCGCACATCCACGACATCCTGTCGCCGATTCTCTACACCATCCCGCTGCAACTGCTGTCGTACTACGTTGCCGTACTCAAGGGCACCGACGTTGACCAGCCGCGCAACCTGGCGAAGTCGGTCACTGTGGAATAAGTATCCACAGGTGAAAAACCCCCTTCTCAGGGGGTTTTTCTTTTTCTAGGCGGTCGTAATTCGACGCTGGCGCCGCGTGTCCAGCAGATGGACCATGACACAGGCGTACAAGGTCACCAGTATGAACAGGCCCATGCGGATGGCGAAGGCGGTGTAGACGTCCTTGCCCGCCGCACTGTCCTGTACCGATTGGCCGAGCAGAATGATCAGGGTCGCCAGGCTGTTGAGCCAGAAACTCGGTGGCTGTCGGGTCAGGGCCAGGCCGTAGAGTTTTCTGGCCGCCAGCAAACCGAACAGCAGCATCCACAGAAAGAACATCCACAGGTTGACGAACAGGCTCAGCGCGCACCAGAAAAGAATTGCCATCAGGCCACCGAGCAGGGTCGAGCCGAGCAACTCCTGGCCGGCGGTGCGGGCGCTGGTCGCGCAGCTTTGTTGGCCGAGGCTGACGGCTTTCATGATGATCGGCAGGTAGCTGGCCGGGTCGATCATGGCCAGCAGGAAAGTCGGCAGTACCACCAGCGTGGCACGTAGCGCCAGCCAACTGCTTTCGGTTGGAGTAAGGCTCGGGCCGGGTTTGGCCGCGGGGGCACTGGCGGGGTCGGGAAACAGCCAATGGCTGATGGTCAGCGTGGTGACGGCCAGGAACAGCCCCTTGACCAGGGCCACGATCACCTCAAGCGCCAGGGCGAATTCAGCGGTTCCGGCCGAACTGATCAAGGTCAGGCCCACCACCAGGAAAGTCGCCACCAGCGGGTTGCCGCCGCGCAGGCCATAACCGAAGGCCAGGAACAGGCACAGTCCGACCAACAGCACACCGCTGAACGGGTAGTAACGCAGCAGGGGAATGAGCAACAGGCCGGTCCCGGTGGTCAGGATAAGGATCAGGATCAGACCCAGGCTGGCCTTGAACGGCAATGGTCGGTTCATCGCTGCCAGCATCATCAGCGCCAGCATCGGGGAGAGGAACGGGATGGGCAGGGCCAGACCAAAGCTCGCCGCCAGGCACAGCGCCGTGCCGAAGCTCAGGCGCAGGGCGCGCTGAACCCGGGGCGGGCGCTCAATACGCATAGGACATCCAGCTCATCAGGCGCAGGAACAGGCGACCCAGGATATTCAGCGGGTTACTTTCACTCGGAAATGCCATGACTTCGGCCTGCCCGCCGGACCGGATGCCTTGCGGGCCGGTCAACTCGCCGGGTTCGAACTCGATGATCACCGGAAAGCGCTGGGCAGGACGTAGCCAATCGCGGCTGTTCTCCACTTTCGGCAGGCTGCCCGGCTGGGTGGTCTGGCCGATATCGACGCCATAGCCGACGCTGCGCACATGGCCTTTGAAAATTCTCCCCGGCAGGGCGTCGAGGACGATGGACACTGGCGTCCCGGGCTGGACACTTCCCAGATTGTTTTCGGTCATGTCGGCGCTGATCCACACATCGTGGATGGCGATCAGGGTCATCACCGGCGCACCTGCGGAAGCAAACTGGCCGACATCGGTGCGCAGATCGGTGATCAGGCCGGCCGAGCGCGCGTGGACCTTCGTATTGCTCAAGTCCAGCTCGGCTTTTTCAAGGTTGCTGGCGGCGCTGAGCAACTGGGCGTTTTCGTCTTCGTTACCGCCCTGTTGTTCGCGTGCACGTTGCACTTCGGCCTTGGCCGCGGCGACCTGGCTGATGGATTCTTCCAAGGTTGCGCGGGATATCTCCAGGCGTCGCAGCGAGATAGTCCCCGGGTCTTCTCTGTACAGGCGTTCAAGCCGCTGGATGTCCTGGCGTGCCTTGAGCTCGTTGGCCTGGGATGCACGCAGTGATGCTTGCTTGGAGTCGACACCGGCGGTGTTGGCGCCCACCTGGCGACGGGTCGACTCAAGGTCGGCGCGAGCGCGATCGACGGCAATCTGGTACTGCTCCGGGTTGACTTCAAACAGCAATTCGCCAGCCTTTACGTCCTGGTTGTTGCGTACATGCACCTTGGTCACCCGGCCGGATACCTCGGCGGCCACCGGTACAATGAAGGCCTGCACCCGTGCCTGTTGCGTGTAGGGGGTGTAACGGTCCGCCATCAGGTACCAGACCAGACTCAGGATGATCAGCAGCACCACCCAGTTGATCGCTTTTTTCGCAGGGTCGGCGGCAGGTGTCGGGGCTTTCTCGGCGGCCGGTTGTTGGCTGTCAGTCATTGGCACTTTCCTTCGGTTCGTCGAGCAGATCGCCCCAATCGGTCCGTTCTTGCATTTGTTTGCGGGTGGCCGGGTCGATCATCGGTTGGTCGCTGTACCAGCCTCCGCCCAGAGCCTTGTATAGGGCGATCAGGCTGTTGACCGCGGTGCCACGGTTGACCAGGTAGATATCCTGTTGGGCAAACAGGGCCCGCTGGGCATCCAGCACGCGCTGGAAATCGGAATAGCCTTCGCGGTATTGGGCATTGGCCAGGGTCACCGAACGTTCGGCGGCCACCGATGCATCGCTGAGGATCCGGTCGCGCTCCAGTGCCTTGATCAAGCCGGTCGCGGCATCGTCGGCCTCGCGTGCCGCCTGGCGCACGCTGTCCTGGTAGATAACGATCAGTTGCTGCAAGCGCGCATCCTGCACGCGGACGTTGTTGGTGATCCGGCCGTGGTCGAAGATGTCCCAGCGCAAACTAGGGCCGGCCACCATGTCCAAGGTGTTGGATGCACCGCTGAGTGAGCTGGCAGACCAGACGATGCTGCCCAGCAGGCTGATGGAGGGGTACAGGTCAGTCTCGGCCACACCGATCAACGCCGACTGCGCCGCCACTTGCAGTTCGGCAGCACGAACATCGGGGCGCCGCACCAGCAGGTTGGCCGGCACATCCTGCAAGACCGCAGTATCGAGCAGCGGCACTAAGCCGGTGTTGCGATTGAGGTCAGGGATCGAGCCGGGTGGCTGGCCGATCAGGGTGGACAACGCATTGCGCAAGCTCGCCACCTGGCTCTCGAAATCCGGGATGGTACTGAGGGTGCCCAGGTACTGGGTCTTGGCTTGTTGCAGATCAAGTTCGGCTTCGGCCCCGCTGTTGAACAGGCGCTCGGTGATCTCGTAGCTGCGTTTTTGCAATTTGGCGTTACTGCGGGCGATGGCCAGGCGCGCCTCGGCGGTGCGCAAGGCGTAGTAGTTTTGCGCCAGTTGCGCGTGCAACAGCACCAAGGCATTTTCATAGTTGGCCTGGGCGGCAAACCAGGATGCGTCCGCCGATTCGATGGCACGGCTGAAACGCCCCCAGAAATCCAGCTCCCAGCCGATATCGAAACCGGCGCTGTATTGCCAGAAATGCGTGTCCTGAGGGTTGGCGCCGCCCGATTGTCGACGGTTCAGGTACAGGCTGTCGGCGCTGGCCTGCTGCAATTGCGGGTAGCGTCCACTCAGGGCGATACCCAATTGCGCCCGGGACTCCATGACCCGCAGGCCAGCGAGGTGCAGGTCGGCGTTGTGGGCATCGGCTTCGGCCATCAAATGGTCCAGCACCGGGTCGTTGAACACGCGCCACCATTGGCGGCTGTCAGGTTGCGCGCGTTGTTGGCCGGCGACCTCCAGGGCCGGGCTGTTCCAGTGGTCGACCCAGGGCTGGGCCGGCGACTGGAAATCCGGGCCCAGTTGTACACAGCCCCCCAGGACGACGGTGCCACAGAGCAGAAGCCGGCTGATGCGAGCAGGGCGTGGCATCAAGCGCAAACTCCTCAGACAGGACGCTGATCGTTCAACGCCTCGATCTCGGGTGTCTCGTTCATTAGCTCGGCAGACGGTTGGTCCTGGACCCATTGCCAGAACAATTGGTAGCCCACCGCCAGCGCCACCGGCCCGATGAACAAACCGATGAAGCCGCCGCTTACCATGCCGCCCAGGGCACCAATCAGAATCACCGGCATCGGAACATCGACGCCACGACCCAGCATCAACGGTTTGAGGACGTTGTCGGCCATCCCGGCAATCAGGCTGTAGATGCCAAACACGACGGTGGCCAGGCTGGTCCCTTCGGTGGCGAAGACAAAAGCGATCACCGGAAGGGTCACCAGCAGTACCGGCAATTGCATGATCCCCATCAACAGCGCCACCATGGCCAGTAGCCCGGCACCGGGGACACCCATGAGCACGAAGCCCACACCGACCAGCAACATCTGAATGAACGCGATGCCCACTACGCCCTGGGCGACCGCGCGGATGGTTGCAGTGCAGAGCACGGTAATGCGTGGCCCACGCTCTGGTCCGGAAAGGCGCGAGGTGATGGCCAGGGCGCTTCTTTCGCCGTTTTCGCCATAGGCCATGAACACGCCGGCAATGATCAGGGCGCCGATGAACAACAGAAAGCCCACGCCAACATCGGCCATTTTGCCCAACAAGGTCAGGCCGACGGACTTGATGTAAGGCATCAGCTTCATGAGCACGCTGCTCATGTCGGTGGCGGCCTGCATCCAGTAGCCATAGAGCGGTTCGCCTATGAGCGGCAGGGAAGCGATTTTTTCGCTGGGGAGCGGAATCTGCAACGTATCGGACTTGAGGACCGCCAGGGTGCCCTGGACCGATTCACTGATCGAGGTGCCCAGCAGGTAGATCGGTACCATCAGCAAAGCCAGGGCGACCACCACGATCAGGGTGGCGGCACGACCGTCCTTGTTGACCAGCTTGCGCTTGATGAGCGCATGCAGTGGATACAGGGTGATGGCCAGAATCATTGCCCAGAGCATCAGGTTGAGGAAGGGGTGGAAGATCTGGAAGCAGAACAGTACCAGCACCGTAATCAACCCGGCGCGAATCAGTACATCGAGCAAACCACCGGACAGTGCTCTAGCGGAAATATTAGTGCGCAACATTGTCGAACTCCTTGCTGTGTCACACAGGTTAGCCAGGCCGTTGAAGTTCAACTCATCCCTACTAAGTGAATCCATAAAGCAGGATCGACGGGCAGCCGTCAAAGCGTTAAAAACCGATAACGCCTTACTTTAAGTAGAGAAAACTTCAATGAGGTACCTACCAAAAACCCAATAGGTAACAGGTGGTTTGTAGTATAGGAGCAGTCGTATATTCCGCCTGTTTATACAGGCTGGAATCCTGCTGCAGTTGATGGGGTCCGCTGCGAGCCCTTGACTGAAGCGGTTTGGAAGCTGAACCAATGGTTCTTTTTCTCTACCGGGCATTTGCCATTGCAGCGGGCTGATCAGAATAATTGCCAACAGTCGCACTCGTCGCAAGAAAATAATCGTCATTAATTATCAATAATCCCCGGTCCGCTTTTTGAGGTTTGTGACACGCTTGGTTTTTGCGGTGCAGGCGCTACAGTGCAGTAGCCCATTGATTTACCTGATGGTCTGGCGCCCAACTATGTTGTTGAACATTTGCGCTTAACATTCCGGCCTTCGGTTGCGGTTTATCTATCTGAAATGAGGACAGTCCCATGGACCGCTTCCAGGAAATGCAGGTCTTCGCTGCTGTCGCCAAGGAGCAGGGTTTTTCGGCGGCGGCGCGGGGTTTGGGTCTGTCGGCGGCCAGCGTCACCCGAGCGGTCGCGGCGCTGGAGAAGCGAATAGGCACACAACTGCTCACGCGTACGACGCGCAGCGTTTATTTGAGCGAGGCCGGTCAGCGATATCTGGAGGATTGTCGGAGAATTCTCGCCGAGGTGCAGGAAGCCGAGGACTCGGCAGCGGGCAGCCATATTCATCCCCGTGGGCAACTGACCATCACCGCACCGGTCTTGTTTGGCGAGCTGTTTGTCACGCCGTTGATGGTGAATTATCTGACGCAATTCCCCGAGGTCTGCATCAACGCGCTGTTGGTGGACCGGGTGGTGAGCGTGGTCGAGGAGGGCGTTGATGTGGCCATCCGCATCGGCGAGCTCCCCGACAGCAACCAGCATGCGATCCGCGTGGGCGAGGTGCGGCGGGTGATCTGCGCATCGCCACAGTTTCTGGCCAGCCATGGTCGGCCCAGGCATCCACAGGAACTGGCCCAGGCGCCGATCATTGCGACATCGGCCATAGGCCAGTTGCGGAGTTGGCCATTCATTGAAGACGGTGAAACCTTGAGTGTGCGGGCTGAACCGCGGCTGGTGGTGACGGCGAATCAGGCGGCCATCACGGCAGCCAGTCTGGGGTTGGGATTCACGCGGGTACTGTCTTATCAAGTGGCGAGCAAGGTGGCTGCCGGTGAGCTGGAAATCATTCTGGCGGACTTCGAACTGCCGCCGTTGCCCATCCATGTGGTCTATCAGGGCGGACGTAAAGCGCCGGCCCGGGTGCGCAGTTTTGTTGATTTCGCGGTGAAGACGCTGCGCGAGCATCCGGCGCTCAAGTGTTGAGTTATTTCACCCAATGAAATAATTGATTGCGTTTTTTGGTGATTCTGCTGTTTTGGTTGAAGGTAGAGTATGCACCTCATCGGCGCTGGTCTCTCCTGAACAGCACCACTCACCCGAGGTGTCGACCATGCAAGCGATCAAACTCTACAACTTCCCACGTTCCGGGCACGCTCATCGTGTCGAATTGATGCTGTCCCTGCTGAAACTGCCGACCGAATTGATCTTCGTTGACCTCGCCAAAGGCGAACACAAGCAACCGGCGTTCCTCGCGCTCAATGCTTTCGGTCAGGTACCGGTGATTGATGATCAGGGCGTGGTGTTGGCCGATTCCAACGCGATTCTGGTTTACCTGGCGCAAAAGTACGGCAACGGTCGCTGGCTGCCGGCTGATCCGGTAGGGGCCGCCAAGGTCCAACGCTGGTTGTCGGTGGCGGCAGGTCCGATTGCCTTCGGCCCTGCCCGGGCAAGATTGATTACTGTGTTCGGCGCGCCTTACAACGCTGCAGAAGTGGTTGCCTATGCCCATACCGTGCTCAAGGTAATCGATCACGAATTGGCCGATACGCCGTATCTGGCTGGCACTGATCCGACGATTGCCGACGTCGCCGCCTACAGCTACATCGCCCATGCGCCTGAGGGCAATGTGTCGCTGGACGAGTACACCAACATTCGTGCCTGGCTGGCCCGCATCGAAGCCTTGCCGGGTTTTGTCGGCATGCCGCGCACCGTCGCCGGCCTGCAAAAAACCGCCTGATGCTGGTGGCCCGGTGTTGCCGGGCCGCCCCGTTCTGCGCCACAGGCGCAAGGGAGCAGCCGTATGGACCGTTCACCCTGGCATGCCGGCGAGAAACAATTGCAGGCGCATGTGGGCGTTGCCGAACGAATGGAGGCGTTCGGTCGTAAGGTGATTCGCAGCGAGATGCCGGACCAACACCGCACCTTCTATCAACAATTGCCGTTCATGCTGTACGCAGCGGTGGATGCCGACGGTCATCCCTGGGCCAGTGTCCTTGAAGGCCAGCCCGGTTTCGCACATTCGCCAGAACCTGGCTTGCTGCAATTTCGCAGTCTGCCGGCTTTTGATGATCCCGCGCAGTTGAGCGAAGGCTCGGCCATCGGACTGCTGGGCATCGAGTTGCACACCCGCCGCCGCAACCGCATCAATGGGCATGTCAGTGCCATGACCATGGATGGTTTCGCGGTGACGGTGGACCAGTCCTTCGGCAATTGCCCGCAGTACATTCAGTTGCGCCAGTTTCGCTCGGTGCCGCTGACCGATCCTGCGACCCGTGCCGCCCAGCATTTCGGCGAACTGGATGACGCGACCAAAGCCATGATCGCCGAGGCGGACACCTTTTTCGTTGCCAGTTATGTGGACGTCGACGGTGAGCGCTCGGTGGATGTTTCTCACCGCGGCGGTCAGGCCGGTTTCGTACAGGTGGAAGGCAATCGCCTGACCATTCCGGATTTCGCCGGCAACCTGCATTTCAATACCTTGGGCAACCTGCTGCTCAATCCCCGGGCCGGGTTGTTGTTCATCGATTTCAATACCGGTGATTTGCTGCAACTCAGTGGGCGCACCGAAATCATCCTGGACGGTCCTCAGGTCGAGGCGTTCCAGGGGGCCGAGCGCCTGTGGACGATCGATGTCGAGCAAGTGGTACGTCGTCCGGCTGCCCTGTCGTTGCGCTGGCGCTTCGACGGCGTTTCACCCACCAGTTTGCTCACCGGTACCTGGGAGCAGGCCAAGGCGCGTTTGCAGGCCAAGGCCCTGGGCGATCAGTGGCGGCCGTTGCGGGTGACGCGGATTGAAGCGCAAAGCCACAGCATTCGCTCGCTTTACCTGGAGCCCGCCGACGGAGCGGGGTTGCCACTGTTCCAGGCCGGGCAGCATTTGCCTTTGCGCTTCAACATTGATGGCGATGTGCATATCCGCACGTACAGTTTATCGAGCGCACCGTCCGATGATTTTTTCCGCATCAGCGTGAAGCGTGACGGACGGGTGTCTACGCATTTGCATGAGCAGATTCGTGTCGGCGACCTGCTGGAGGCGCGGGCGCCGCAAGGGCATTTCACCGTGGCGCCCCATGAGCGTCGACCCTTGGTGTTGTTGGCGGCCGGGGTCGGCATCACGCCGCTGTTATCGATGCTGCGGGAAGTGGTTTACCAAGGGTTACGCACCCGCCGTATCCGGCCCACATGGTTCATCCAGAGTTCGCGCACGCTGGCCGACCAGCCATTTCGCCGCGAACTGGATCGCTTGCTCGAGGATGCCGGTGACGCGGTGCGGGTAGTGCGTTTGCTCAGTCAACCGGAAGCCGAGGCGATACAAGGAGAGGACTTCGACCTCAGTGGACGGATCGACGTCGCGCTGCTCAAGGATCTGCTGACAGTCGAGGACTACGATCAGCCGGATTTTGTGGTCTGCGGTCCCGGGAGTTTTACCCAGGCGTTGTACGACGGCTTGCGCGAGTTGGACATTCGCGATTCGCGGATTCACGCCGAAACCTTCGGCCCGTCCACCTTGCGCCGGCGACCGGACCCCGATGCGGTGGTCATCGAACAACCACCAGCCGCCACCACGTCCGTACCCGTGGTGTTCCAGCGTTCGGCCAAGGAGGCGCGCTGGCAGCCAGACGGCGGCAGTTTGCTGGAGTTGGCGGAAAGCCGTGGCCTGCGCCCGGAATTCAGTTGTCGCGGCGGCTCCTGCGGCACCTGCAAAACGCGCTTGATCAGCGGTCAGGTGCATTACCCACTGCCGCCAGCGGAGGTGCCGGATGATGGACAGGTGCTGATTTGCTGTGCGATTCCGGCGCAGGGCGCGCAGCCATTGGTGCTCGATATCTGAAGGACGATTGCAGGCGAACATTGCCCGTCGGTCGATGGCTGAGTAGGGTGGGCAGAGCCCCGGACGTTGTGGGAGCGGGCTTGCTCGCGAATGCAGTGTGTCAGCAACGGTGATGTTGGCTGACACTACGCCTTCGCGAGCAAGCCCGCTCCCACAAGGTTTGTGGTAAAGCCTTTACTGCAGTTCAGGAACAAGCGTTTCCATGGGTTTTTTCATTCGCTCCATTGTCTTGCTGATAGCGCTGGCGCTGACCACCGGTTGCGAAAGACCGGACGCACCGCCGTTGGATCAGCAACTCTACGTCTGGCAACGGCAGTGGACGCCGGCCCACGACGCCGCCCTCAGGGACAGCCGTGCAGACTTTTCGACGTTGCGGGTGCTGGCCTTGCAGGCCTTTCCCAAGGCGGGCTGGAGCCGAGCCCGAGTGGATTCGCAGTTGCTCAAGCACGACGGCCGGCCGGTGATTGCGGTGATTCGCCTGGATGGGCAGCTCAAGGCGCTGGATCAGGAAGAAATCACGGCGCAAATCCGCCAGGTGATCAGCGATTGGCAGGGACAAGGATTGAACCTCGCCGGTGTGGAAATCGACCATGATGCGGGTAATGCCCGGCTACCGGCGTACCGCGAATTTCTCGCGCAATTGCGTGAAGCGTTGCCGACTTCGCTGCCGCTGAGCATCACCGCATTGCCATCCTGGCTCGACAGTCGCGAACTGCCGGCGCTGTTATCCACAGTCGACAGCAGTGTGTTGCAGGTGCACGCGGTGAGCGATCCGCGTCGTGGCTTGTTCGATGCTGATCAGGCCCGGCAATGGGCAAAGGCCTGGAGCCGTATCACGACGAAACCGTTCTATCTGGCGCTGCCGGCCTATGGCGTGGCGTTGCTGCCGTCGGCGGGTGGCGCGCCCGTTGTGGAAAGCGAAGTGACGGTGGAGCGTGAAGGACTGCGTCGGGAATTACTTGCCGACCCTCAGTCATTGCGCACCCTCGGCACCGAGTTGCGTGCCGATCCACCGAAACATCTGGCGGGCCTGATCTGGTTTCGCCTGCCATTGGCCAACGACCGTCGGGCCTGGAGCTTGACCACTTTGCTCGCCGTGGCGCGTGGTGATGTCCTCAACAGTCAATTGAAACTGAAACTCTCGGCCGACAATGGCCTCTATGACATCGGCATCAGCAACCAGGGCAATCTCGACAGCGCCTGGCCCGAACGCCTGACACTGGCGGTCAGCGGTTGTGAGGGGGCCGATGCCTTGGCCGGTTACGCGTTGCAACAGCGTCCGGATCTGCTTACCTTCACCCGCCTGCGTGATGGCCGAATACCGGCTGGCGGACAGCGTGCCGTTGGTTGGGCTCGCTGCGCACACATTGATCAAGGAGGTTCGAATGTTCACCCGTAACTGGCCGCGTCATTTGCTTTGCCTGAGCCTCAGCCTGCCGCTGGGTTCGGCACTGGCCTGCGGCCCGGACTTCCCCATGCGCCTGCTGGATAACCGTGGTCAGTCGCTGGCGGAGCTGCCGGAAGGCAACTTCAGCTTCGAAATCAGTCGCCTCGGCCACGCCATCAACGGGTTGAAGAACGTCACCGCTGGCGTTGACTACTCGGATGTACCTGACGCTGTAGCGCTGCGCGATCAAGCCGAGCAGGCGGGACTTTCCGCCGAACAACAGGTGCTGGTGAAACACTTGCGCAGCCTGACCGATGCCCGCCAGGTCGAAAGCGAGGGCGCGCAACTGCCGCCTGAGCTCAGGTTGTACCTGGCCGGCGCTGTGGCATTTGCCGCGGGTGATCCTGCCTTGGCTGCCGGGTATTTCAAGAAAGTGCTGGCCCTGCCCGCAGAGCAACGGGCCTCACGCAGTACCTGGGCGGCTTACTCGTTGGGTCGAGCGTTGTTCGCCATGAGCGCCGAAGCCAATGCGGCTCCGGATTTGCTCGAACAATCCCGCGACGCCTTCGAGCAAACCCGGCAACTGAGCATCGACGGCTTCAGTGATCCACTGGAACTGGGTGTCGCCAGCCTCGGTGAAGAAGCCCGGGTGGTGCGCACCGCTGGCGACTGGAACCGCGCCATCGAGTTGTACGCCACGCAGAATCTGCACGGCTCCGCGGTGGGCTACACCTCGTTGAAGCTGTTGATGGCGGACCTGATGACGCTGCCGGATGATCAAGTGGCCGAATTGCTCAAGGGCCAGCCAGTGCAGCAATTGGTGACAGCATCGCTGATCAGTCGGTTGGGGTGGTCGTTCGGTGATCAACCGCCCAACGAACAGAAAATGATCAAGCTGCTGCAAAACAGTACCCGTGGCAGTCTCGAAAACGCCGACCGCCTGGCGGCGATGAATTATCAACAGGGTGATTACGCCAGCGCCAAGGCTTTCCTCGAACAGGCTGGCGATGGTGGGTTGGCCTGGTGGCTGCGGGCAAAACTGGCGGTGCGTGAGGGCGATAAGAGCGCGGCCGCCGCAGCCTATGCCAAAGCGGCGCAGGCCTTCCCGCAGAATGAATCCTGGGGCGAGCGCCGCACACCGGACTTCGATTACGAAACACTCCAGCCCAAATGCCGGGTCGAGGGTGAAAGTGCGATCCTGGCCCTGCAACGCGGGGATTACCTGCAAGCCTTCGATCAGCTGTATCGCAGCCAGAGCATTTACTGGTTCGACGCCGCCACCGTTGCCGAGCGCGTGTTGACCCTCGAAGAACTCAAGCACTACGTAGACACTCAAGTGCCGGCCCCGCCGCCGCTCAGCCAGCAGGACCGCGACAACTATGTGCCCTTGCCGGTGGCGGCGAGTCTGCGCAATCTGCTGGGCCGGCGGCTGTTGCGCGAGGGGCATTACGAGCAGGCGCCGGCGTACTTCGACAATGACGGCTTGCGGCACAAGGCAAAACTGTATGGCGAGCAACGTCTGGCGGCTGATTCAGCCTGGTGGCCGACCCGTCGTGCCGCTGCTCTGTTCAATGCGGCCTGGACGGCACGCGAGTGGGGCATGGACATTCTGGGCTATGAAATGGCGCCGGATTACGCCACGTTCGGCGGTAACTACATTCTCGAAAACACCGAACTCAAGGTCGGTCCTTTGGTGGCCGAGGACGAAGTGAAGCGCCAGCAGGCCAGCGCTGCCCAGCCTGATCAGCGTTATCACTATCGCTTCGTGGCCACCGCGCTGGCGAGCAAGGCGGCGGATAACTTGCCTCACACCAGTCAGGCGTTTGCGGCGGTGCTGTGCGAGGCGTCGGGGTGGAACAGCAGCCTCGAAGAGCAAAGTGCGATATATCAGCGTTATGTCAAAGAAGGGCCTTACGTGGAATGGGCCGCCGATTTCGGCCACCAGTGCCCGTACCCCGACTTCGAAAACGCCGACAAACGCTACGTGACCCAAGTGACCGACGCTGCGCGTTCGGCCTTGCGCCCGTACAAGATGCCGTTACAGGTTGGTAGCGTAGTGGCGTTCGCGGTAGCCGCGCTGTTGATGTTCAAACGCCGCCGCCGCAAGGCGCAGTGAGGTTCAAGCCTGTTGCACAAAGGTCAGCCGCACGGCGAAACCGATCAACAGGCTGCCGAACAACCATTGTTGCAGGCGCTGGGCTGAGGGGCTGCGTTGCAGCCAACGGCCGAGTGCGGCGCCTACCAGGGCGTATGCGCTGTCGAACAGTAACCCGACACTAACCAGCACCACGCCCAAGGTCGCAAATTGCCCGAGCACCGGCCCAGACTGTGGGTCGATGAATTGCGGTAGCAGCACCGAGCAGAACAGCAGTGCCTTGGGATTGAGCAGGTTGGTCAGCAGTCCGCGTCGGATGGCTGCGCCCCAGCGCGGTTTTTCGCCGGTTGGGTCGGCGCTGGTGAGGCTCGGCAGCATCGTGGTTCGCAGGCACTGAATGCCGATCCACAGCAGGTACGCGGCACCGGCCAGGCGTACCACGTCGAACGTCCAGGGCGCAGCCTTGAACAGTGCCGCCAGCCCCAGCGCCGCCAATGCCACATGGCAACCCCGGGCAATGCCCAGGCCCACGGCCGTGGCCAGAGCAGCGCCTTTGCCTTGGCGGGCACCGGTCTGCAACAGCAGGATCATGTCGGGCCCCGGCAACAGGTAGACCACCGCCAGTGCCATGAAAAACAGCCAGAGACCTTGCATGTTGCACCCCATTCGTTGTCGATTTGGTCGTGCCAGTCTAGGGCTGAAGGGCGGGGCAGGTGCTTGCGTTGTCAGCTTCTATCGGGTCATGTATTGGCATAATCTGCCACTTCATCAAGCTTGAACCATCAGGATCTGCCAAACCATGAAACTCGACGCCTACGACCGCAAAATTCTCGCCGCACTGCAACGGGATGGCCGCCTGAGCAATGTGCAACTGGCAGACGAGATCGGCCTGTCGGCATCGCCATGCTTGCGCCGGGTGCGGATGCTTGAAGAGGCGGGGGTGATTCGCGGCTACCAGGCCAATCTGGATCGCGACGAAGTGGGGTTGGGGCTGACAGTGTTTGTCGGGGTCAAGGTCGAGCGTCATAACGATGAGCAAGCCGAAGCCTTCCGCCTGGCGGTGACGGCATTGCCGGAGGTGATTTCGGCGTTTCTGGTATCAGGAGAGTCGGATTTTCTGCTGCAGGTAGTGGTGCCGGACTTGCGTGCCTATGACCGGTTTCTCACCGGGCGTTTGCTGAAGTTGCCGGGTGTGAGCGACATCCGCAGCAACTTTGCGATTCACACGGTGAAGGCGCCGGGGGTGTTGCCGTTGGAGCATTTGCCTCTTTAAACCGAGTCGCCTGCCTTCGCGAGCAAGCCCGCTCCCACAGGTACAGCGCAATCCTTGTGGGAGCGGGCTTGCTCGCGAAGGCGATAAATCAGTCACTGCAACTCTTCAAGTCTTACATCTGCGTCGCCATCCCCTCCACATTCATCGCCGCCTGGCGCAAGGCCTCTGAACGGGTCGGATGTGGGTGGCAGGTCAGGGCGATGTCTTCGGCCGAGGCGCTGAACTCCATGGCCACGCAATACTCGCCAATCATTTCACTGACGCTCGGGCCAACCAGATGCACGCCGAGGACTTCGTCCGTGCGTTCATCGGCCAGCACTTTGGCGAAGCCTTCGGTCTCGTGGTTGATCTTCGCCCGGCTGTTGGCGGTAAAGGGAAACTTGCCGACCTTGTACGCCCGGCCTTCAGCCTTGAGCTGCTCTTCGGTCTTGCCGACGCTGGCCAGCTCCGGTTTGGTGTAGACCACACTGGGGATCAGGTTGTAATTGACCTCGCCAGCCTTGCCGACCATCTGCTCGACGCAGGCCATGGCTTCGTCCTCGGCCTTGTGGGCGAGCATGGGGCCGGACGTCACGTCACCAATCACCCAGACCCCGACGGCTTCGGTGCGATGTCCTTTGTTGGCGAGCATGCCGCGCTTGTCCGTGGCGAGGCCGACGTTCTCCAGGCCCAGACCCTGTGTATAAGGTCGGCGCCCGATGGCCACCAATACGTAATCCGCTTCCAGTAGCTCGGCGGCACCGCCTGCGGCAGGCTCGATGCTGAGCTGCACGCCGGTGGCGGAGGTGGTGGCGCTGGTCACTTTTGAACTCAATTTGAAACTCAAGCCTTGCTTGCTCAGGGAGCGCTGCAGGGTTTTGCCGGCTTCGATGTCCACACCGGGGCAGATCCGGTCGAGAAACTCGACCACCGTTACCTGCGCACCAAGGCGCCGCCATACCGAACCAAGCTCCAGGCCGATCACGCCGGCACCAATCACCACCAGATGCTTGGGCACCTCGGTCAGCGCCAGGGCACCGGTGGAGTCGAGGATGCGTTTGTTATCGATATCCACGCCGGGTAGGGGCGTAGGCTCGGAACCGGTGGCGATGATGATGTCCCTGGCGCTCAGTTCGGTCTTGCCGCCGGCGCTATCGGTCACCGTGACTTTGCCCGGCCCGTCGATGTGGCCCCATCCTCTGATCCAGTCGACCTTGTTCTTACGGAAAAGAAACTCGATGCCCTTGGTCAGCCCGGTAACGCTTTCATCCTTTTGCTTCATCATCTGGTTGAGGTTGAGCACGGGTTTGACTTCGATCCCCAGATTGGCGAATTCCGCGCCCTTGGCCGCGTCGTACAGTTCGGAGGCATGCAGCAACGCCTTGGATGGCATGCAACCGACGTTCAGGCAGGTGCCGCCGAGTGTGGCGCGTCCTTCCACGCAGGCAGCTTTCAGACCCAGTTGTCCGGCGCGGATCGCCGCGTTGTAACCGCCGGGGCCACCGCCGAGTATCACGACGTCATAAGTGCTCATGGATGTACTCCTGGATCGAATGGGGAAGGGATGGGTAAAAGTAGTTCCTGAGTAAAATTACGAACGTAATATGTGCGTTCTGCCGCATTTCGGTCAAGGCTTCAGCCAAGCGACAGGTTGGGCATCTTTAGATAGCGCGCTCGAGTACGAAAATTTCACCATTTTCGTTATATCGTAACGAATTGCCATGCAAGCGAAGACACTCTGGGGTGGTATGCAAGTCGATCTCGATGTTGATGAAACGCCGTTAGCCGGGTTGCCGCGCTTTCAGCAGGCGTTCATTCAAGGGCGGCGTTTGCGCCAGTTCGCCATCGGTGCGGGCGTGCTCGCGACAGTAGGTGTGCTGCTGGCGTTTTTTGCCGGGTTGTTTTCCTCGCAAACACTGTGGCCGGCGTTGCTGCTGAACCTGAGCGCGGCGTCTGTGGTGTTGATGGCCGGTTTGCAATCGGCCTGGTGGATAACCCAGTGGCGTGCCCGCGCCATGAATCCCGCAGTGCCATTGGTTGTTGTCGACGAGTCTGTCGCGCCTTCGGGGTGGTATGAGCGTTTGCTGGACCGGATCAGCCTGCAATCGCAGCACCTGCTCGGGCAAATCGGCGCGCCAACGCTGTGGCTTGGTAGCTGGGCATTGTTGGCGGTATTGGGCGTCGAACAGGCCTGGAACCTCACATTGCCCCCGGCAGCACTGGGGCTGGCAGCCACTGTCGGGGCAGCGTGCTTCTTGCTGTTGGCGTTCGGCCTGTTGGTGATGGAGCGTCATCTGGCGCAGGAAAACACCGCGCAATGGCCTGAAGCCGCTACGTTGGCGCAATTGATCCGTGTGGTGATCATCAGCCTGGCGCTCGGTGCTTTTTGCCTGTTGTTTGCCGATGAAACCTCGGTATGGCCCGTACGCCTGGCGGTGTTGATTGGACTGCTGCCGGGGCTGGTGGCGGCAGAACTGTTGCTGCGCGCGGTGTTGTCATTGTTCAGCCCGCGCCGTGAACGTCTTGAGCCAGAGCTACTGGCGCGCAGTTTTATCGCTGACATGTTGCGCTGGCCACCACAGCCATTGCTGGCGTTACAGCACGAATTGCATAACCGCTTCGGCATCGATCTGCGGCAGATCTGGGCCTTCACTTACATGCGTCGGGCCTTCCTGCCGGTGTTGGCGGTGGTCGCACTTGTTGGCTGGTCGCTGACCGGCATTCACGAAATTGCCCTGCAAGAGCGTGGCATCTACGAACGATTCGGTAAGCCAGTGGAGGTGTTTGGCCCAGGTTTGCATATGGGGTTGCCTTGGCCATTGGGCCGGGTGTTGAGCGTCGAGAATGGCGTGGTACACGAGTTGGCCACCAGTGTTGGCGAAACCACGGCCCCTGCTCAGACGGACCCCGCTGAAGGCCCGGCCCCGGCAGTTGCCAATCGTCTGTGGGACGCCAGCCATGTGAACGACAAGTCCCAGGTGATCGCCAGCAGCCGAGCCGACAAGCAGAGCTTTCAGATCGTCAACATGGACGTACGCTTCGTCTATCGCATTGGTCTGAGCGATGAGGCGGCGTTGGCTGCGACCTATAACAGTGCCGATGTACCGATGTTGATTCGCAGCACCGCCAGCCGAATCCTGGTTCACGACTTCGCCTCGCGCACCCTCGACGGATTGCTTGGCGAGGACAGGGTAGGGCTGACTGAAGAGATCGGCCGCGCGGTTCAGGCAGACCTGCAAAAACTCGATAGCGGCGTGGAAATTCTCGCCACGGTGGTCGAGGCGATTCACCCCCCGGCCGGTGCAGCCAACGCCTATCACGGCGTGCAAGCGGCGCAGATTGGCGCGCAAGCCTTGATCGCCCGTGAACGTGGCGCCGCTGCCGAAGCTACCAATCAGGCGCAGTTGCAGGCCAGCATCGCCCGCGATCAGGCGACGGCCAGCGCCCGCGAAATCAATGCTGGCGCCCAGGCAGCGGACCTGAAATTCAACGCCGAGCAAAAAGCCTATGCCAGCGCCGGTCAGGCCTTCGTGCTGGAGCAGTATTTCAGTCAGTTGTCCCAAGGGTTGGCCAACGCCAAATTGTTGATTCTTGATCATCGTCTGGGCGGCAGCAGCAATGCGCCGACCATCGACCTCCGTACGTTCACGCTGCCGGTTGACCCTGCGCCGCCGCGTAAAACCGCTCAGCCAGGAGCTGCCAATTGAGCCAGTCCCATACTCACGATCACGATGACCACGCCGGCCACGATCACGGCCATGGCGGGCACCATCACCACGGCCATCATCATCACGGCGATCCGCAGGAGGCCGGTCCATTCCCATGGCGTCGGATGGGGTGGGCGGCATTGCTGGTGGCGTTTGCGGTCGCTGCCGCGAGCCTGGTGCAGGTGCGCTCGGGTGAGGCCACGGTGATCACGCGCTTCGGCAACCCCTCACGGGTCTTGCTGGAGCCGGGACTGGGCTGGCGCTGGCCGGCACCGTTCGAAGCAGCGATCCCTGTGGATCTGCGGTTGCGTACCACGTCCAGCGGTTTGCAGGATGTCGGCACACGGGACGGTCTGCGCATCATCGTTCAGGCCTATGTGGCGTGGCAGGTGCAGGGCGATCCGGACAATGTGCAACGTTTCATGCGGGCGGTGCAGAACCAGCCCGATGAAGCCGCGCGGCAGATTCGCACCTTTGTCGGCTCCGCGCTGGAAACCACCGCCAGCAGTTTTGATCTGGCGAACCTGGTCAATACAGATGCCAGCCAGGTACGCATCGTCGATTTCGAAACACAACTGCGCAAGCAATTAGATCAGCAGTTGCTCACCACTTATGGTGTGCGCGTGTTGCAGGTCGGTATCGAGCGATTGACGCTGCCTTCGGTGACGCTCACCGCGACGGTCGACCGGATGCGTGCCGAGCGCGAAACCATCGCTACTGAGCGCACGGCCATCGGCAAGCGTGAAGCCGCGCAAATTCGTTCCGCCGCCGAGCGTGATGCGCGAATTGTGCAGGCCGATGCCACGGTGAAAGCAGCAGATATCGAAGCGCAATCGCGCGTCGAAGCGGCGCAGATTTATGGCCGCGCCTACGCGCAATCGCCGCAGCTCTACAACCTGCTGCGCTCGCTCGACACCTTGGGCACGGTGGTGACGCCAGGAACCAAGCTGATTCTGCGTACCGACGCCGCACCGTTCCGGGTGTTGGTTGACGGTCCGCCGAGCTTCGACAACAAGTCCGGATCGCAGCCATGAGTTTGGTTCCACGTGGAACAAATGAGTTGAGCAGCCCCTGGATTCAGGCCGGGCGCTTGGCGTTTCTCGCCCTCTACGCGGTGACGGTGTTGGCGGCATTGGCGTGGGCGTTTTCCAATGTGAGGCAGATTGATCCGCAGAATCGCGCGGTGGTTTTGCATTTCGGCGCGCTGGATCGCATTCAGAATGCCGGATTGTTATTGGCCTGGCCGCAACCGTTCGAGCAGGTGATTTTGTTGCCGGCGGCGGATCGGGTGATCGAGCGCCGAGTGGAAGGCTTGTTGCGCAGTGGTGCCGCGATGCAGGCAGATCGCGTGGCCAGTTTTGCCACACCCATCAGCGATGCCCTCGCAGGTTCCGGCTATCTGTTAACGGGGGATGCCGGAGTGGTGCAACTCGATGTGCGGGTTTTCTACAAAGTCACCGAGCCCTATGCATTCGTGCTTCAAGGCGAACACGTGTTGCCGGCACTGGATCGTCTGGTGACCCGCAGTGCGGTCGCGCTCACGGCCGCACGGGATCTGGACACTATCCTGGTCGCTCGCCCGGAATTGATCGGCGCTGATAGCCAGGCGGCGGAACGGCGCGAGCGCTTGCGAGGCGATCTTGTGCAGGGCATTAATCAACGGCTGGCCGAACTCACGGCAACAGGGCAAGGCTTGGGGATCGAAGTGGCGCGAGTGGATGTGCAATCGAGTTTGCCCAGCCCTGCGGTGAACGCTTTCAACGCGGTACTGACGGCCAGCCAGCAAGCCGATAAGGCCGTCGCCAATGCGCAAACCGAAGCCGAGAAGTTGACGCAGACCGCCAACGAGCAAGCCGACCGTACGCTGCAAGTGGCCCATGCCCAGGCGAGCGAGCGACTGGCCAAAGCCTCGGCAGATACCGCCACAGTGTTGAGCCTGGCCAAGGCACAGCAGCAGGGGACTGACCCGCAAATGCTGCTGCGCATCTATCGCGAGCGGATGCCGAAGATCCTCGGCCAGGCCGGCTCCGTCACGACGGTCGACCCTAAAGACGATTCCCGCCTGATCATTCAGGGAGCTGCACAATGACCGCTCAGACCGCCGCTGCACCGAGCCTGTTGTCATCGGCCGAACAGCGCGGCGCCGCGCGCCAGTTGACCCTGGCCATGCTCGCGTTGGGCCTGCTCGCGCTGGGCTTGATCTGGCGTTGGCTGGCGCCGGAGCAGACTGGTGTCAGTCAACTGCTACTGGGTTTTGCCTCGTTGCTGGTCGCCGTTCCGGTCATGCGTTCAGCCTGGTACAGCCTGCGCTATCCAAGCCTGCACGGCATCACCGATCAATTGATTGCCCTGGCCATGCTGGGTGCCTGGGCCACCGGGGATCTGCTGACGGCGGCCCTGTTGCCGATCATCATGATCTTCGGGCACGTGCTGGAGGAGCGCAGCGTGATCGGTTCCCAGGAGGCGATTCACGCCCTCGGCAAACTGACCCGCAGCCACGCGCGCAAGGTTCAGGCGGACGGCTCCATCATCGAAGTCGACAACGGTACGCTCAAGGCGGGCGATCTGGTCGAGGTACGCGCCGGGGACAGGGTGCCCGCGGATGGCCGGGTGTTGTCCGGCCAGGCCAGCCTGGACACCGCCTCCATTACCGGCGAATCGGTACCGATGGAGGCGGGCGTCGGCATGTCGGTGTTCGGCGGCGCGATCAACCTCGACGGTCTGCTACGGATCGAAGTGACCCGCACCGGCCAGGAATCGACCCTCGGCAAAGTCATCGCCCTGATGCAAAACGCCGAGCGCTCGAAACCGCCGATCACTCGTCTGCTGGAGCGTTACGCGGGCAGCTATATGGTGCTGGTGTTGCTGCTGGCGGCGGTGACCTGGTTCATCACCAACAACGCTCAAGCGATGCTCGCGGTGTTGGTGGCGGCCTGTCCTTGTGCGCTGGTGTTGTCGGCGCCGGCCACGGCGATTGCCGGGGTGGCGGTAGCGGCACGCCACGGGATTCTGATTCGCAGTTCTGCGTTCCTTGAAGAGTTGGCGGACCTGACTTCGCTGGTGGTCGACAAGACCGGGACGCTGACCTTCGGCACCTTGCGCCTGCAATCCATCGACAGTCCGCTGGAGGATCGCAGTCATGTATTGAAGCTCGCCGCCAGCCTTGGCTCGGCCAGCAGTCATCCGGTCAGCCGTGCGCTGGCGGGGTTGGTGACTCAGGAGCATTTCCTGCTGCTTACTGACATCCATGAGCGCCAGGGCCTGGGCGTGGTGGCGATGACCGGGCAGGGCGAAGCAGCGCTCGGCCGACCGGAACTGTTCGCGCAACTGGGCATCAGTACAACGGAGGTTCCCGATCACGACGGTCCGATTGCCGGGTTGGCGCTCAACGGTGAATTTCTCGCCTGGTTGTTGTTGGCCGACAGCGTCAAACCCGAGGCGCAATTTGCCTTGGGTGAGTTGCGCGATCTCGGGTTGGGTCGCCAGTTGTTGCTCACCGGTGACCGGCACAGCGTCGCACAAACGCTCGCCCGGGATGTCGGGATCAGTGATGTCGAAGCGCAGGCCCTGCCCGAAGACAAACTGAAGCGTGTGCTCAAGGAAATCGACAGCGGTTTCCGGCCGATGGTGGTCGGCGATGGGATCAACGATTCCCTGGCCCTCAAGGCTGGCGTGGTGGGTGTCGCCATGGGCGCGGGCGGTGCGGACATCGCCTTGGCATCGGCGGATATCGTGCTGATCGGCAGTGACCTGCGCCGCCTCGGTACTTGCGTGCGCCTGAGTCGTCAGTGCCGCCAGACGTTACAGGTGAATGTGATCATCGGGCTAGGCTGGACCCTGGCGATCGTGGCCTTCGCCGCGTTCGGCTGGCTTGGCGCTGCCGGGGCGATGATTGCGGCGTTGCTGCACAACCTCAGCACCTTGCTGGTGTTGGGCAATGCCGGTCGTTTGCTGCGGTTCCAGGAGCCACTGCTCAAGCTCAAGGATGAAGCCTGAAGGCGAATGCTCTAAACCGGGTAATCACGGGGGCTTCAACTTTTTAGAACTGTGCGGCCGGTTCGTAGTCTTTGAAGATGAGGGCACATCATTTTGTGCGTTCGCGGCGGCCGGTTCTGGCGTCGCGAATCATTGAAAACGGCTATTAATTCGATAGCCAGCTATTTTTCCAAGATGGTCTACCCTCTGTTTAGACGTCTGAAACAAGGGGGCTTCTCCATGCTCGCGCATCTTCCACCGGCCTTACAGAATCTGCAATTACCGCTTCGCCTGAGACTCTGGGATGGCCATGAATTCAATCTGGGGCCGACGCCCAGTGTCACGATTGTGGTCAAGGACCCACAAATGGTCACCCAGTTTACCCATCCAAGCCTGGACGCCCTTGGTGCTGCATTTGTCGAAGGCAAACTTGAGCTTGAAGGCTCCATCAGCGATGTGATCCGCGTCTGCGATGAATGGAGCCAGGCGTTGCTGGATGAAGGCGACGACAATCAGCCGGTTCGTAACGCCCACGACAAAGAGATGGACGCCAAGGCGATTTCCTACCACTACGACCTTTCCAACGCGTTCTATCAGCTGTGGCTCGACAGCGACATGGCATATTCCTGCGCCTATTTCGAGACCGGCAGCGAATCCCTGGAACAAGCCCAGCAAGCCAAGTTCCGTCATTTGTGCCGCAAGCTGCGCCTGCAGCCTGGCGAGTATCTGCTGGATGTGGGTTGTGGTTGGGGCGGATTGGCGCGTTTTGCTGCGCGAGAATTTGGCGCGAAAGTGTTCGGCATCACCCTCAGCAAGGAGCAGTTGGCCCTGGCCCGGGAGCGCGTAAAAGCGGAGGGCCTAGAGGACCTGGTCGAACTGCAACTGCTCGACTATCGCGATCTGCCGCAGGATGGCCGTTTCGACAAGGTTGTCAGCGTCGGCATGTTCGAACACGTCGGCCACGCCAATCTTGCCGAGTACTGCAAGACCCTGTTCGGTGCGGTGAAAGACGGTGGTCTGGTGATGAACCACGGGATCACCGCCAAATACACCGATGGCCGTCCGGTGGGACGCGGTGCCGGTGAATTCATTGGAAAATATGTGTTCCCCAACGGCGAGTTGCCGCACTTGTCGATGATCTCTGCCGAGATCAGTGAAGCCGGGCTGGAAATCGTCGACGTCGAGAGCTTGCGTCTGCACTACGCACGTACGCTCGATCACTGGAGCGAACGCCTGGAAGACAACCTCGAAGCGGCCTCCAGACTCGTACCGGAACAAGCCCTGCGTATCTGGCGGCTGTACCTGGCCGGTTGCGCTTACGCCTTTGCCCGGGGCTGGATCAACCTGCATCAGATTCTCGCGGTGAAGGCCCACGCCGATGGCAGTCATGAACTGCCATGGACCCGTGACGATATCTACCTCTAGAGAACCGGCGAAATAAGCCGGGCGACCCGCATGCCGACCTGCTGCAGGCGGTGAGTCTCCCGGCCTTCTCCTTTGGCGATTTCGTGGGCGTTGGCGAAATCATCGTTGAGCATCTGTTCCACCTCTGCGGCAAAGGCGCTGTCGACGGTCAGCAACATCACTTCGAAATTCAGCCGGAACGAACGGTTGTCCAGGTTGGCGCTGCCGATGGCACTGATTTCGTGGTCGATCAACACCACTTTCTGGTGCAGGAAACCGGGCTCGTAACGGAACACCCGAACACCGGCGCGCACGGCTTCGAAGGCGTAGAGGCTGGAGGCGGCGTAGACGATTCGATGGTCGGGTCGAGACGGCAACAGCAGCCGCACATCCACACCCCGCAGGACCGCCAGACGCAACGCTGCGAATACGGCTTCATCGGGGATGAAGTACGGGCTGGTGATCCAGATCCGTTCCGTCGCTGCATGGATCGCTTCGACAAAGAACAGAGAACAGGTTTCGTAGGCGTCTGCCGGCCCGCTGGCGAGCAACTGGCACAGCACGCCGTCTTCCGGATAAACCTCGGGCAGGATCAGTGGCGGCAGGGCATGAGCCACCCAGAACCAGTCTTCAGCGAAAGACTCCTGCATGCACGCCACCACTGGCCCGCGCACTTGCACGTGGGTATCGCGCCAAGGGGCCAGGGGCGGTTTCTCGCCCATGTATTCATCACCGACGTTGTGCCCGCCAACGAAGCCGAGAATGCCATCCACCACCACAATTTTGCGATGGTTACGGAAGTTCACCTGAAAGCGATTGAACCAGCCATTACGGGGGCCAAAAGCCTTGACCTCGACCCCGCCATCACGCAAGGCCTGCACGTAGCCGTTGGGTAGGGAATGGCTGCCGATTCGGTCATACAACAGATAGATCGCTACGCCTTCGGCGGCTTTCTTCAACAGCAAAGTCTGCAGGCGTTGACCGAGACGGTCGTCGTGGACGATGAAAAACTGGATCAGCACGGCCTCTTTCGCCTGGCCGATGGCATCGAAAATGGCCTCGAACGTCGACTGGCCGTTGATCAACAACCGCATCTGGTTATTGGCCAGGCAGGGCATGTGTCCAAGCTTGGGCATCGCTCTGAGCGAGGCGTAGGCAGAAGAAGCGCGGGCGGTGAGGGCTTCTTCTACCCAGGGCCGCCAGTTGAGTTCGGAAACAGCCTTGCGCATCTCGTCGTTGGCCTGCCGCCGGGCCTTGATGTAGCCATCAAAGGTGCTGCGGCCGAACATCAGGTAAGGGATCAGCGTCAGGTAAGGGATGAAAAACAGCGACAGGGCCCAGGCGATCGAGCCTTGGGCGGTACGGACGGTCAACACGGCGTGTATGGCCGCAATCATGCCCAGCGAGTGCAACAGGGCGATGGTATAACCGAAAATATGTGGTCCGAAGTAATCCATGGGGGCTGCCTTGCTCCTGAAGATTCAGTGCTTAACAGACCATGTTCCGTGCAGAATGTCGCTAATTAATTCGACCATGAACCGAAGCCCGCGGCTGACGTCTAACGGCCACTACTGATCAGGAGTTACTCGATGAACGTTCGTCTGCTGGGTTTGGCCATGGCACTGGGTTTGGCACTTCCTGTGGCGGCTCACGCGCAAATGCTGCAACCAGGATTGTGGGAGCTGACCACGAGCAACATGAAGGTCGACGAGCAGAATATGCCGGACCTGCAATTGATCCTCGGCCAGATCCAGAACCAGATGACTCCCGAGCAGCGTGCGCAGCTGGAAAAACAGGGCATCACCATGGGCGGTAAAGGGATCCGGGCGTGCCTGACCCCTGAACAGGTCAAGACCGACAACATTCCGCTGACCGATCCGCAGTCGGGCTGCAAACAGGAAATCACCGACCGCTCCGGCAATCAGTGGAAATTCCGTTTCAGCTGCCCGAAAGCCCAGGGAGCCGGCGTGGCGACGTTCCTCAGTGATCGTGAATTCACCACCAAGGTCAACGGGACGTTCAACGCCACCGGCATTCAGCAGAAGGGCAGCCTCGAGTCCCGCGCCGTCTGGTTGGGGCAGGATTGCGGCACGGTGAAGCCAAGAGCTTAAAAAGCTTCGCGAGCAGGCTCGCTCCCACATTGGTTATGTGTCGCACACAAATCCCCTGTGGGAGCGAGCCTGCTCGCGAAAGCGTCCATTCAACCGCCCTGAATCCCCGGCCGACTTAACCACTCACACGCCGCCTCGACAGCCATCCGGCCAAAATCCTCCCCCGTGCGACTGCGCACACTGACGAACCCCCCAGCCTGTTCCATTTCGCCAACCACGACCAGGAACGGCACGGTCTGGCTGTGCTGGCGAATCTTGTAGCGGACCTTTTCGTTTCGCAGGTCGGCCTTTGCATGCACGCCTTTTTGGCGCAAGGACTCGGTCACCGCTTGTGCATAAGTCGCCTGACGTTCATCCATGCTCACGACGACCACATGGGGTGGAACGCGCCAGTGTTGCAGCTCCTGATGGCTGGACCAGCAGGTGCCGTAGATCCGTTGTTGCAACGTGCCGCTGATGTGATCGAGGGCAAACGCTTGCAAGACTTTGGTGGTTGGGACGTGCGGTCCATGGCTCTGGTACTCGGCGTCCCCCAGACGGTACAGCGACACTGCTTCGCGCGCCGGCCGACGACGGATCGAGTGATTGGTTGCTGCCAATGACTGCATGCGCGCTTCGATTAGAGGCAGGTCTGCGGGGGTCAGCGGTTGCTCGACTGCAAACTCGTAATAGAAACCGTCACCCAGTTCCTTTCCCGCACGCAATTGCGCATGAGGGTGGAGTTGCTTGACCGCCATGGCCAGCATCAATGCACAGGAGCGACGCAGGATCTCCAGGCCGTCCGGCTCCCGGGGGGTGACAATGCTGACCCGGGCATCCGCCTCGATCAGGTATTCGCAGTCCACCAGTACACCATTGACCCTTCCCGCGACGGCCGCGATGGCCAGTTCGGGGCCGATGCTGGCGGCCACCTCGTGCACGGACAGCGGCTGGTCGTACTCACGCAATGAACCATCGGGCAGGGTGATCTGGATCATGGTCGGCGTACTCTGGTGCTTCTAACGAGCGTTATCGCATAAACCGTAGGGGTGCTTCATTAAGACGTTTGTCGTGCCAGGCAATTTGTCCTGACACGATGGCTGGTTTTGGCCACCAGTGTGGTGATCGGCAAAATCTGGTCCGCGACCGGTTCCAGCAACGCGGGCATTGCGAATCAGCACGCTACTCATGCTCAGAACTCGTTTTGCAGGGCCTTGTAGCCGCGTACCAGGTCGACGTTGGTGCGCGCCACATCTTCGGAAAATTCCGAAGCACTGACGCTCACCGGCGGGTATTGCGAGAGGTCGGTGTTGGGGCCGATCCGCGTGGTGGAAGGTACGTAGAAAGCTTCAGGCAGGTCACGACCATCGACCACCGAGTTGTGCCGCACCACGCAACCGTCACCGACCACGCAGTTGAACAGCACGCTGTTGAAGCCGATGAACACTCGATTGCCAACGGTGCAGGGCCCATGAACGATCGAGCGGTGGGCGATGGAACTGAATTCGCCGATGGTCACCGCCGCACCGGATTTGGAGTGGATCACCACGCCGTCCTGGATGTTCGAGTTGGCGCCGATGGTGATCGGCTGCATGTCGCCCGAGTCATCGACTTCGTCAGCACGTATCACCGCGTAGGGGCCGACGAACACGTTCTCCCCGATCACCACTTTGCCGCAGATGATTGCCGTCTTGTCGACGTAGGCCGATTCGGCAATCAGCGGTAAATCTCCAGAGGGGTTCTTGCGGATCATGGCTTGCTCAGCGCGTTGTAAAGGGTGTTGAGGTTGTACTCGAACAACCCTGTGAAGGTGCTGGCCGGACCACTCGCCGCCAGGGCATCGGAGTACAGCGTGCCGCCGATCTGAGCGCCGCTTTCATCCGCGATCTGCTTGAGCAGGCGGGCGTCCTTGATGTTTTCCATGAACACCGCCTTGACCTTGGCCTGACGAATCTGGGTAATCAGTGCGGCCACTTCGGCGGCTGAAGGCTCGCGCTCGGTTGAGAGTCCTTGAGGCGCCATGAACTCGATGCCGTAGGCTTGGCCGAGATAACCGAAGGCATCATGGGACGTCACGACCTTGCGGTTGCCCGGTGGCAGTGAGCCGAGTTTGGCCTTGGCTTCGGCGAGCAGGGCGTAGACCTGTTTCAGATACAGCTTGCTGTTGCGCTCATAGTCGGCGGTGTTCGCCGGGTCAGCGGCGATCAGCGCTTTGGTGATGTTGGTGATGTACAGCTCGGTGTTCGCCAGGTTATGCCAGGCGTGCGGGTCGGGAACGGTTTTACCGTCTTCATCCAGGCTACGGGGTATGACACCGTGGCTTGCGCTGATGACCGGCGCCCGAGTCTCTGTGCTTGTCACCAGGCGATCCAGCCAGGGCTCGAAACCCAGGCCGTTCTTGATGATGAGCCTGGCCTTGAGCAGCGCTTTGGCATCGTCCGGTGTCGGCTCGTACGTGTGCGCATCCGCGTCCGGGCCGACCATGTTGGTGATCTGGATGTGATCCTTGCCGACCTGCCGGGTCATGTCGGCGAGGATGCTGAAGCTGGTGACCACCTGAAGTTTTTCGGCGGCGGACAGCGACATCGACACCATCAAGCTGAACAGCACAAGTAAAGCGCGCATCGGTTAACACCTCATTGGGATGTGAGCAAAGGCGGGTGGCGCAGTAAGCCGTGCACCGGCCCAAACACCACGGACAACAGATATCCACCGCCGGCCACCAACACGATTGCCGGGCCACTGGGCAGCGAGTAATAGAACGAGATCAATAAACCGAGCCATACCGAGAGGCTGCCGAGCACGGTGGCGACGACGATCAGTATTGGCAGGCGGCGACTCCAGAAACGTGCCGCGGCGGCAGGCAACATCATCAGGCCGACTACCATCAACGCGCCGATCGCCTGGAAGCCGATGACCAGATTCAACACCACCAGCGTCAGGAATACGCCGTGGGCCAGTGGGCCGAGTCGGCTGACGGTTTGCAGAAAAAGCGGGTCGAGGGTGTCGAGCAGCAGTGGTTTGTAGATCAGTGCCATGGCCATCAGGCTCAGGCCCGAGACCCAAAGCATGCCGGTCAAGGTCGGGCCGTCGACTGCCAGCGCGGAACCAAACAGCAGGTGCAACAGGTCCAGGCGTTTGCCGGCGATGCCGAGAATCAGCACGCCACCGGCCAGGGAAATCGGGTAGATCGCCGCAAGGCTGGCGTCCTCTCGCAGGCCGGTGCGTCGCGTAATCCAGGCTGCGAGGCCTGCCATGCTCAGACCCGCGCCGAGGCCACCGATGGTCAACGCAGGGAGGCTCAACCCGGCAAACCAGAAACCCAACGCCGCACCGGGGAGGATGCCGTGGGCGACGGCATCACCGATCAGGCTCATGCGTCTGAGGATCAGAAATACCCCCAGGGGCGCCGTGCTGCATGCCAGGACCAATCCACCGAGAAGCGCTCGGCGCATGAACACGAATTCGTGGAACGGTTGCCAGAGATGCGCGGCAGCGATCATCAGGCCACCTGCGATTGAGGTTGTTGGCGGATCAGTTCGGCGCTCGGGCCGAATACACAACCGCTGCTTTTGATCAGCAATGTATGTGGGATGTGCTCGCGAACAGCGGTGAGGTCATGGCAAACGACCACCAGTGTCCGGCCGTCGAGGTGCCAATCGTGTATGTGTTTCCAGAGCAATGCCTGACCGAGTTCATCGAGGGCCGCGTGGGGTTCATCGAGCAACAGCACGGGTGCGTCTGTCAGGCTCAATCGGGCGAGCAGGGCGCGTTGCAATTCGCCGCCGGAAAGGGCCATCAAGGGTCGATCTTCCAGGCCATTCAGGCACCAGTTTTCGAGGACGGTTGCCAGTCGTTGGCTACGGATTACCGGTGATTGTTTGTTGCCCCAGAAACCGGCGGCGACCAATGCCTGAAGGCTGATCGGAAATTGCCTGTCCAAGTGTTGTTGCTGGGGCAGGAACGACACACCGCCCTTGAGTGGAACATCCAGTCGAACCTTTCCGGCCAACGGTTTTTGCAAGCCGGCGATGACCTTCAGCAGGCTGCTTTTCCCGGAGCCGTTCGCACCGATGATGGCAGTCAGGCTGCCCTTCGACAGTTCGAAGTCCAGCGCTGGCGTCAGTGGCTGCCCCGGTGCGCCCCAGCGCAAGGCGTGGCAACCGATCATGCGACCTCCCAGTTGAAACGGCTTTCGGCTACGGCGTCGTGGGCGTGCAGGCTTTCGGCGTGGATCACACGAATGTGGAAGGCGTTAATGCCCGTGGAGCGCTTCAGGGCCAGATTCAAGCGGCGTGCGGCGTCCTCACAGAACATCAGGTTCTGACCATTGGCGAGGGCGAAGGCCTGTTCGTCGGCGCGTTTTACCGCTGTTTGAACGGCTGTGCCGAGTGCGGCTTCAGCGTCATTGATGACGGCAATCAGAGGCAACTCGTCCAAAAAATCAGCCAGCCGTACGCGCAACTTTGCGCTGCTGCGTTGGCTGTGAGGTGTGGCGACGATGCCATTCGTGGAGCCGAGCCACGCTAAAACGTCGGCGTGTTGCAGTGGCTTGTTGGTGAAATCATCGACGAACTGCTGCTGAATCAACTGTCGAGAAAGAGCAGCAGAACACGGGCAGGTTGAGGAATAAGGCACCTCGATTTTTAGTTCCACGTGGAACATTGCGTTTTTCAAACGTGCTTCGATGCTGATCGGATAGCTTTTCCAGCCCGCCAATGGACTGATTAGCGCGGGCCTTTTCAGCAACAAATCGGCGTGAAGGGTCAAGTGGGCGCTGCTGGACAGCCCTTCATGGCTCTCAAGAAAACGCTGCAAAACCCGCCGCAATAAAGCCGCTGAAAGGCTTTCCTGTTCCAACAATTCAAGTGCCAGATAGAGCCGTGACATGTGAATGCCACGCGCGTTGCCATCGTCGAGGCTCACGCCGGCATCGGCCTTTGCATTCAGTCGTTGGCCCTCAAACAAAACGGGAAGAGCAATGCCGCACATGCCCACCCACTCCAGTGGCAGGGCTTGGCGTGAGGCCTGCGCGGCGATATCCGGCAGAGTCAGCGCATTCATGAGCAGGTCCATCGTGGGAGTTGATTGGTAATGTTATAGTATTACGATCAAGTCGACGATGCCTTTTTCATGAACAGGTCTTCATCATGCACAGACGTCATTTGCCTGGCAGCAAGAGCAGAAAAACAAGCCGGCCTAACAGCCAGCGATCCGGCTGCAGGTGAACCTGGCGCTGCTTCCGCCGGAGCTGGAAAACCGGTTGATCGTGGTCCAGCCGACGCGCTGGTTGTAGCCAACCCAGGTCTCGCCGTCGGAAGCGATACCGGTGAAAAACGTAAGCTGGCCGTAGCGGCTGCTGGTCTGTGCCCAATAGCGTTTTCCGGCTACTTCGAAACCCCGCAAATAGATCGTGCTTCCGGCGGTATTGACGCTGTAGGCGTTGCCATCCGCATCCACGCAGGCCAGCAGGTTGGCGCTGCGAGTGCACTTGGCCAGGCTCGGGACCTGTGCCATCGCGTCGGCAGCCACCAGCAGGGAGAGCATGATCAATACGGGTTTAAGGGCGTTGCGCATGGGCTTTCTCACGAGGGTAGCGGCGTTCAGCATCCTGTCGTTTGCCCTGTTGAGCAAGAGGGGCTGGTTTATTGATGTTGTTACAGTATAACATTGTGTAAGCCCGACACAGCGACCGGGCATCCCTGTGAGGAATATACAGATGTCCAATCGACTCCCCGTGACCGTTCTCTCCGGCTTTCTTGGTGCCGGAAAAAGTACACTTCTTAATTACATACTACGTAATCGCGATGGTTTACGGGTTGCAGTCATCGTCAACGATATGAGCGAAATCAACGTCGATGGCACCGAAGTTCAGCGCGATGTCAGCCTTAATCGGGCTGAAGAACGGTTGGTGGAAATGAGTAACGGGTGTATTTGCTGTACGTTACGTGAAGATTTGCTGGAGGAAGTGAGCCAACTCGCCAGGGAGGGTCGCTTCGACTATCTGCTGATCGAGTCCACCGGTATTTCCGAACCGCTGCCGGTGGCGGAAACCTTCACCTTCCGCGATGAAAACGGCCAGAGCCTCAACGACATCGCACGTCTGGACACCATGGTCACGGTGGTCGATGGCATGAACTTCCTGCACGATTACCAGGCTGCCGAAAGCCTGGCTTCCCGAGGAGAAACCTTAGGGGAGGAAGACGAACGTTCGATTACCGATCTGTTGATTGAGCAGGTCGAGTTCGCCGATGTGATTTTGCTCAGCAAGATCGACTTGATCAGCAGCCACCAGCGTGAGGAGTTGATCGCCATACTTGAACGGCTCAACGCCAGGGCGGAAATCATTGCGATGTCGATGGGTGAAATCCCCTTGAACAAGATTCTCAACACCGGTCGTTTTGACTTCGAAAAGGCTGCCCAGGCACCGGGATGGTTGCAGGAGCTGCGCGGCGAGCATGTGCCGGAAACCGAAGAATACGGCATTGCTTCCAGTGCTTACCGGGCTCGCCGACCGTTCCATCCACAGCGTTTCTTCAACTTCATCGACGGTCCTTGGGACAACGGCAAACTGCTGCGCTCCAAGGGCTTTTTCTGGCTGGCGAGCAAGCACATGGATGCCGGCAGCTGGTCTCAGGCCGGTGGTTTGATGCGCTATGGCTTTGCCGGACGCTGGTGGCGTTTCGTACCGAAAAACCAATGGCCGCAAGACGAAGAAAGTACCGCCGGGATCATGAAAAACTGGACCGCTGACAGCGGGGACTGTCGTCAGGAACTGGTTTTCATCGGCCAGAACATCGACTTCACGCAGCTTGCGGCCGAGCTGGACGCATGCCTGCTGACCGATGAGGAAATGGCGCTGGGCGTAGAGGGCTGGAATTTGCTGCCTGATCCATTCGGCCCTTGGTACGAAGAGGCTGCCTGATCCTCTGCTGGCGCTTCAGGGCCTGAGCCAGCTGCCCTGGCTCTGGGCCTCGCAGTACGGCTGCAAATACGCCGCGTCGGTGGCAACGCCGTAATAGTGAATATCCTGTCGGTAGGGCATATTGGCGACTTGGGCGTTGCTGCAGATTCCAAATGCGCCGCCGGGACATTGATCGACATACTGCACGTCGACTTTCTGCCCAGCCAGGTTCGGTTGGCAGAAACCATCGGCGAAGAGTTTTGGCGGGATATTGCGGTTCTGCTGGCAAACCTGGACATCAAGTCGCTCGCCCTGGCTATGAACCACACAAGCCTGGGCCAGCGTTTCGCTTGAAACGAGTGCCAGGAGCAACGCCAAGCCAATCAACCGCATCCACCACCTCCTCAGAAATCATCAACCATGCTGCAAAATATCCCCACCCATGTCATTGCCGGCCCCTTGGGTGCCGGCAAGACCAGCCTGATCAAGCACCTGCTGGCCCAGCGCCCGGCTGGCGAGCGGTGGGCGGTGTTGATCAACGAGTTTGGCCAGATCGGTCTCGACGCTGCGCTTCTGACCCAGGACGCCGATGGTATCGCACTGGGGGAAGTGGCCGGGGGCTGCTTGTGTTGCGTCAACGGTGCGCCGTTTCAGATTGGTCTTGGGCGCTTGTTGCGCAAGGCACAACCGGATCGGCTGTTCATCGAACCCTCGGGGCTGGGGCATCCGGCGCAGCTGCTCAGGCAATTGAGCGAAGCGCCGTGGCAAGGCGTGTTGGCTGTCCAGCCTTGTGTGCTGGTGTTGGATGCCCAGTCGCTCGCTGCGGGCAAACCGCTGCCGGATGTTCAACAGCAGGCGATGGGCTATGCGGGATTATTACTGTTGAACAAGTCTGAAGGGCTCGAAGAAGAAAGCCGCCAGCGAATCACCGGGCAATTGCCGCCGCTCCCCCTGTGCTGGACGCAACAGGCTGCTTTACCCTTGAGCGAGTTGCCGGGGCTGCATGCCAAAGCGCTGGCAGGTGTGGATAACTTCGTCTTGCCCAAGGGATTGGCGCAGCTGCCGGCGGTCTGGAGTGATCCCGCGTTGCCCATTTGCTTGAGTCAGGAACAGGACGGAGGCTGGAGCATCGGATGGCGTTGGCACCCAAGCCAGGTATTTGATGCCGCTCTGGTTGGCCGGTGGCTTGACTGCCTTGGCTGGAAGCGGGCGAAGCTGGTTATCCACAGCGCCCACGGGTGGGTCTCGGCGAACGCTGTGGATAACTCGGTGCTGGACTGGCAGCCCAGTGAATGGCGGCAGGATTCGCGTATCGAGCTGATTTTCAGTGAAACGCAGAACGCAGAACGACTGCAGCGTGAGCTGGCAGCGTGCCGATCCGGATCGGGTTAATGGCTCAAGGTCGCCACTTGGTGTGTTCCTGACGCCACTGGCTCAGCTCGATCACTTGCGCGCGAGGTTTCGCCACTTCGACCACCGGTTCGGTTTCGTCGAACGGGACCGGGTAGGGCGCGAGCTCAATCTGTGCGCTGTGAGCGCCGAATTGGGTGATGGTACCGTTGTGGCGGGTTTCGCCCGTCACGGTGAACTCGAAGTTATACACACGGGCCAGGCGTCGCCGACCACTGGCATCCCTGATGAACGCGATTCTTTTCAGGGCCACGTTGCCGTCGAGCAATTCGATCCCGAGTTTGCCGCAATGCTGCTTGACCCGCTCCAGCGCGCGCTCGCGCAAGCCGTGGTTGTGCCATAGCCATGCGCCGGCAGTGGCGAACAGCATCAGCACGAATATATTTCCAAGGGTCAGCATCAACAGGGTGCTCCAACAAGATAGTGTCAGCTTAACTGTGTCGCTGGTCTGTCGTACAGGCTGCGTTTAGTCGCATACTGCGCGGCTAGAATTTCAATCGTTTTACGGAAATCCACCGCATGAAACGTACACCGCATTTGCTCGCTATCCAGTCCCACGTGGTATTCGGTCACGCCGGCAACAGTGCCGCGGTTTTCCCGATGCAACGGGTCGGGGTGAATGTCTGGCCGCTCAACACCGTGCAGTTCTCCAATCACACCCAGTACGGTCAGTGGGCCGGTGAAGTGTTGGCGCCGCACCAGATACCTGACCTGGTCGAAGGCATCGCGGCGATTGGCGAGCTGGGCAACTGCGATGCGGTGCTCTCCGGTTACCTCGGCAGTGCGGCCCAGGGCCGGGCGATCCTGACGGGGGTGGAGCGGATCAAGTCGATGAACCCCAAGGCGCTGTACCTGTGTGACCCGGTCATGGGGCATCCGGAGAAGGGCTGCAGTGTTCCGGCGGAGGTCAGTGATTTTCTGCTGGAGGAGGCCGCCGCCGTGGCGGACTTCATGTGCCCGAACCAGCTGGAGCTGGACAGCTTCTCCGGACGCAAGCCGCAATCGCTGTTCGATTGCCTGGCAATGGCGCGTGCATTGCTGGTGCGCGGTCCGAAAGCGGTGCTGGTCAAGCATCTGGACTACCCAGGCAAGTCTGCTGAGGTCTTCGAGATGCTGCTGGTGACGGCCGAAGGCAGCTGGCATTTGCAGCGCCCGTTGCTGGCGTTCCCGCGTCAGCCGGTGGGCGTGGGCGATCTGACGTCCGGCCTGTTCCTGGCGCGTGTGCTGCTGGGCGACAGCCTGGTGGCCGCGTTCGAGTTCACGGCATCGGCGGTGCATGAAGTGCTGCTGGAAACCCAGGCTTGTGCCAGCTACGAGTTGGAACTGGTTCGGGCTCAGGACCGGATTGCCCATCCGCGGGTGCGGTTCGAGGCGACCTCGATCAGCCTTTGATTCTGCGTTGCCCCCATTCGCGAGCAGGCTCCCACATTTGATCTTCGGTATTGCATAGATCCAGTGTGGGAGCGGGCTTGCTCGCGAATGGCTATCTAACGAACACCATCAGCCTGACAGACCAGCTCAGGCGTCGCCCTTGATTTCCTGATAGCGCTTTTCCAGCTCCTGACGAATCTGCCGACGCTGCTGGGCCTGCATATAGCGGCGCTTGTCTTCGCTGTTTTGCGGTTGCAGCGGTGGTACCGATGCAGGTTTACGCTGCTCATCCACCGCGACCATGGTGAAGAAGCAACTGTTGGTATGGCGCACCGAGCGTTCGCGGATGTTCTCGGTCACCACTTTGATGCCCACCTCCATGGAGGTGTTGCCGGTGTAGTTGACCGAGGCCAGGAAGGTCACCAGTTCGCCGACATGGATCGGCTCACGGAAAATGACCTGATCCACCGACAAGGTCACCACATAGCGGCCGGCATAACGGCTGGCGCAGGCGTAGGCCACTTCGTCGAGGTATTTGAGCAGGGTGCCGCCGTGAACATTGCCAGAGAAATTGGCCATGTCGGGGGTCATCAATACCGTCATCGACAGCTGGGCGTTTCCGGGTTCCATAGCATTCTCACGGGTCAAGGCCAGGTTTGAGGGATGCACCTCTGCGGGTGCCTCGGCGGTTTTTTTTCAAACCAACAGTTATCGGGACGCCGGGTGCCGGGTCGCCGTCACGCCGGATCGATCTGTTTCCATATATTGCACCGCCTTTCTGCCAGAAGTCGCGGTGTTACCCTGCAAAAAAGCCCCGCCTCAAGGGCATTTCCTACGTGCAATTCCGATTTTTGTTCTGCTCGATCAGACTTTTCCTGCGTCCGGGGATCGAGCAATACCACCCAGGGAGTCTCACGCCATGCATGCCATCAGTTTCATTCAGGATCTGGCAGTGATCATGTTGATCGCAGGCGTGGTCACCGTGGTCTTCCATCGCCTGAAACAACCGGTGGTACTGGGATACATCGTCGCCGGTTTCATCATTGGCCCGCACACCCCGCCATTCGGCCTGATCCACGACGAAGAAACCATCAAGACCCTGGCCGAGCTCGGTGTGATATTCCTGATGTTCTGCCTGGGCCTGGAGTTCAGCCTGCGCAAGTTGTTCAAGGTCGGTGCCACGGCATTCATCGCGGCATTCCTGGAAATCGTGCTGATGATCTGGATCGGCTACGAGATCGGTCGCTGGTTCGACTGGAACACCATGGATTCACTGTTCCTCGGCGCGATCCTGGCGATTTCCTCGACCACCATCATCGTCAAGGCGCTCAATGATCTGAAGCTGAAAAACGAGCGGTTTGCCCAGTTGATATTCGGAGTGCTGATCGTCGAAGACATTCTGGGCATCGGCATCATCGCGCTGCTGTCCAGCATCGCAGTCAGCGGTACGGTCAGCTCCGGCGAAGTGTTTTCCACGGTCGGCAAACTGTCGCTGTTCATGATCGTCGCCTTGGTCATTGGCATCCTGATGGTGCCGCGGCTGTTGGCCTACGTCGCCAGATTCGAAAGCAACGAAATGCTGCTGATCACGGTGCTGGGCCTGTGTTTTGGCTTCTGCCTGCTAGTGGTCAAGCTTGAATACAGCATGGTCCTCGGTGCATTCCTGATCGGCGCGATCATGGCGGAATCCCGGCAACTGCTGAAAATCGAGCGTTTGATTGAACCGGTTCGCGATCTTTTCAGTGCGATTTTCTTTGTGGCCATCGGGCTGATGCTCGATCCGGCAATCCTGCTTCAGTACGCCTGGCCAATCGCGGTAATCACCGTAGCCGTGGTGCTCGGCAAGATGTTGTCCTGCGGCCTTGGTGCATTTATCGCCGGCAATGACGGACGTACCTCACTGCGAGTCGGGATGGGTCTTTCACAGATTGGCGAATTCTCTTTCATCATCGCGGCACTGGGCATGACGTTGCAGGTCACCAGTAACTTTTTATACCCCGTGGCTGTGGCGGTTTCGGTGATCACGACCCTGCTGACGCCTTATCTGATCCGTGCGGCCGATCCATTGTCGATCAAGCTCGCCAGCGCGATGCCAGAACGCTTGGGGCGGGTGCTGGGGATGTATGGCGAATGGCTGCGCAGCATCCAGCCGCAGGGTGAGGGTGCGTTATTGGCATCCATGATTCGCAGGATCTTGCTGCAGGTGGGCGTCAATCTGGCGCTGGTGATCGCGATCTTCTTTTCGGGCGCTTACTTCGCCGAACGCATGTCGGCTTACCTGCAAGGCTGGATCAGCGATCCGAGCTGGCAAAAGGCGTTGATCTGGGGCGGGGCGCTGTTGTTATCGCTGCCTTTTTTGATTGCGGCGTACCGTAAGCTAAAGGCGCTGTCGATGTTGCTCGCGGAAATGGGCGTGAAACCGGAGATGGCCGGGCGCCACACGCAGCGAGTGCGCCGGGTGATCGCCGAAGTGATCCCGATCCTGTCGCTGCTGGTGATCTTTTTTCTGCTGGCAGCCTTGTCGGCCAGTATTCTGCCGACCAACAAGTTGCTGGTACTGATCGCCGTGGTCGCGGCCGCCGTGGCGGCGCTGCTATGGCGCTGGTTCATTCGTGTGCATACGCGGATGCAGGTGGCGTTGCTGGAAACCCTCGACAATCACAAGGAGTCGTCCGGGCATTGACCACCCCGCGGCGTTGACTGGATCAGCTTTCCAGCCAGACGTCCCGTGCCCAGTGCCAAACCGACTCCCAGGTCTCTTCGGCGATCAGTTCTTCTTCGGCCTGCCAAAGCACCACGGTGCCGTCTTCTTCGACACAATAGTAGTCATCACCGTCCTGGCAGATCGGGATCAGGCTGCGATCGACGCCGGCGTCCCAGGCGTTGGCGGCAACGTCGGGCAGGTAGGTGTGGGATTGCGGGTCGGTCACGGTGACCGGTTCCAGGCTGCCGTAGACCACATCGCTGACGGTCAGCAGAAATTCTCTGAAGACGAACGGAATGTCGATGAACAGTTGTTCTTCGATTTCGACCAGCAGGTCTTCGTCGGGCAACTCCAAGGGGACCGGTACCGGTTCGTTGGCTTCACGCAGTTGTTCGATGATTTCTTCCACGTCCGGGATCCTCTTGCTTGTATGGCGCGGTTTATATGGGGCGGTTTATACAGTAGCTTGCTATAGATGCAACCGCGAAATAGAAAACCCCGGCCTGGGCCGGGGTTTTGTTTACAACAAGTGAAACGCGGAGGGTGATCAGCCGTTCTGGCGGATACCGGCTACCAGCCAAGGCTGGTTTTCGCCCTGTGCACGTTCCATGTTCCAGCTTTCGCTGAAGACTTCGCCCTGGTCGAAACGCGAGGTTTTCGACAGGCCAGTGAAGGTCAGGGTGGCGATGGTCTTGTCGGCGCGATCGTCCACACCGTCCAGCTGTACATTGAGGTTATCGATGTAGGTGGACTGGAAGCCGTCGCCCAGGTCAGCACGTTCACGCTTGAGGAACTCCAGCATTTGCGGAGTCACGAACTCGGCGATCTTGTCCATTTCGTTGGCGTCCCAGTGCTGTTGCAGGGACTGGAAGTGATTGCGTGCCGCTTCGACGAAGTTTCCTTCGTTGAACCAGGCTGGGGCGTTGATCACCGGGCGAGCGGCAACAGGCGCTGCCGAACCACCGAAGATCGAACCGCCGGCAGGCTTTTGTTCGAACGCCTCACGTTGCATCGGCGCGTGGCCAGCCGGAGCGTACTGCTCCTGCTGCTTGCGACGACGGGCGGCGATAAAACGGAAGACCAGGAACGCAATGACGGCCATGATCAGGATGTCGAAGATCTGCATGCCCTGGAAGCCGTCACCCATGAACATGGATGCGAGCAGGCCACCGGCCGCGATACCGGCCAGTGGGCCGAGCCAGCGCGAAGCGCCACCGGCCTTGGCAGCAGCGCCAGCGGCACCGGCAGCACCAGCGGTCGCCGCAGCGCCGCCCATGCCTGGAGAAGAAGGAGCCATCTGGCTGGTCTGGTGAGTCGGCGCAGCGCCTGCGCTTTTGCCACCACCGAAGCGCTTGGCGGCATTGACGTCGAGACTCATCGTCAGGCCGATGCACAACGCCATGGCGATGCTAAGAAAACGTTTCATAAAGGGAATTCCCATTTGTGGAAGGCACGCGCGCCATGTTGCACAGGTGAAGTGTTGCTGGCTAGCGGCAGAGTGTTTCGGGCTTTTGCCTGACAGGTCGTGTTCAGCTCCAGTCCGTGCAATAAGGCCTTTTGACTTTGATCTGTCAGATGAGTGGACAGGGCTTGTAGGACGCTTGCCTAGCGTCGCAGGGTAAGCATGACCACCCCGGCCGTGATCAGGCCTATTCCGCCCCATTGGCGCAAGTCGAGTTTTTCACCCAGCAGGACAACGCCAAGGACAGCCACCAGCACCACGCTGAGTTTGTCCACTGGAGCAACCAGTGACGCCGGACCGACCTTGAGTGCGCGGAAATAGCAGATCCACGATGCACCGGTGGCAAGGCCCGACAACAACAGGAACAGGTAGCTCTTCGCAGAGATCGATCCCAAGGACTGATATTGGCCCGTGGCGTACAAAATCAAGGCCAGGCTGACCAATACCACTATCGTACGCAGCAGGGTGGCGAAGTCGGAGTTGACGTTTTCGATGCCGACTTTCGCGAAAATGGCGGTCATTGCCGCGAATGCCGCGGATAACAGGGCCCAGAATGTCCAGGAGGAAAAAAAGCCTGAGCCCATGACGGTTCCTTGATTGCTTACATGAACCTGGAGACTACACAGAACCTTGTGGGAGCGGGCTTGCTCGCGAAAGCGGAGTGTCAGGCAGAATCGATAGAGACTGATCCACCGTATTCGCGAGCAAGCCCGCTCCCACATTGATCCTTCGACGATCTTTAGATTGCTTCCAGTTTGGCATAACCCAGCATCAACCACTTGCTGCCTTCGCTGAAGTTCACCTGCACCCGGGCCTGAGCCCCGGCGCCTTCGAAGTTGAGGATCACACCGTCACCGAAGATCGAGTGGCGCACAGTCTGGCCCAGGCTGAAGCCGGTCTGCGGAATCTCGCTGCCGCTGAACAGGTTGCTGCCACTCATCGACTGGTTGCCACCGAACGGACGGCTGACACTGTTGGACAGCCGCACCTCCTGAATCAGGCCTTTCGGAACTTCGCGTACGAAGCGCGACACCTTGTTGTAGGTCTCGCTGCCATACAGGCGGCGGGTTTCGGCGAAGGTCATCACCAGGTTCTGCATGGCCCGGGTGATGCCTACGTAGGCCAGACGACGCTCTTCCTCCAGGCGGCCGGGTTCTTCCAGGCTCATCTTGTGCGGGAACAGGCCTTCTTCCATGCCCACCAGGAACACGTAAGGGAACTCCAGGCCTTTGGCGCTGTGCAGGGTCATCAGCTGGATGCTGTCTTCGTGCTCGTCGGCCTGGGTATCACCGGCTTCCAGCGACGCATGACCAAGGAATGCTGCCAATGGCGTCAGGTCTTCGTCTTCTTCGCTGTTTTCGAAGTTGCGCGCGGCGCTGACCAGTTCCTCAAGGTTTTCTACCCGGGCCTGGCCTTTCTCGCCTTTTTCCGCTTCGTGATAGGCGATCAGCCCCGACTGCTCGATGACGGTCTGGGTCATCAGGTGCAGTGGCATTTCCATGCACTTGGCGGCGAGGTTCTCGATCAGCTCGATAAACGCGCCGAGGGCACCGGCTGCACGACCGGTCAGGCCTTTGTTGGCCACCAGTTGGCGCATCGCTTCCCACATCGACACATCGCTGTGGCGCGCATGGTCGCGGATCGCTTCGACGGTTTTCTCGCCGATGCCACGGGCCGGTACGTTGATGACCCGTTCCAGCGCAGCATCGTTACCGCGGCCTTCGAGCAAGCGCATGTAGGCCATGGCGTTCTTGATTTCGGCGCGTTCGAAGAAGCGCTGACCGCCATAGATACGGTAGGGAATGCGCTCGCGCAGCAAGGCTTCTTCCAGAACCCGCGACTGGGCGTTGGAGCGGTACAGAATCGCGATATCGCTTCGAGACAAGCCGGTTTTCAGCGCGCTTTCGATGGTTTCGACAACGTAGCGTGCTTCGTCGTGCTCGTTGAAGGCGGCGTACAGGTTGATCGCTTCTCCGTCGCCACCGTCTGTCCAAAGCTCTTTGCCCAGGCGCCCGGTGTTGTTGGCGATCAAGGCGTTGGCAGCCTTCAGGATGCCGGCGGTGGAGCGATAGTTCTGCTCCAGGCGAATGGTTTCGGCGTCCGGAAAGTCTTCGGAATACTGGTAGATGTTCTCGATTTTCGCGCCGCGCCAGCCGTAGATCGACTGGTCGTCGTCGCCCACCACCATCAGGCTGTCGCCACCCTTGGCCAACAGGCGCAACCAGGCGTATTGCACGGCGTTGGTGTCCTGGAACTCGTCTACCAGAATGTGCCGGAAACGCTTTTGATAGTGAGCGAGCAGGCCTGGGTGATCGCGCCACAGATCGAGTGCGCGCAGCAGCAATTCGGAGAAGTCGATGACACCGGCACGCAGGCAGGCGGCCTCGTAGGCCTCATAGATACCGCGCATGGTTGCCAGGAACAGGTCGCCACTGGCTTGAATGTGTTGCGGGCGCAGGCCTTCGTCTTTCTGGCCGTTGATGAACCATTGGGCCTGACGGGCCGGCCAACGCTGTTCGTCCAGGCCGAGCTCGCGGATCACCCGCTTGACCAACCGCTGCTGGTCATCGCTGTCGAGAATCTGGAAGGTCTGGCTTAAGCCCGCTTCCTGCCAGTGTGCCCGCAGAAGGCGATGCGCCAGGCCGTGGAAGGTGCCAACCCACATGCCGGCCGGGTTGATACCCATCAACTGCTCGATGCGCTGGCGCATCTCGGCAGCGGCCTTGTTGGTGAAGGTCACCGACAGGATGGAGTGGGGCGAGGCGTTTTCGACCTGGATCAACCAGGCGATACGGTGCACCAGCACTCGGGTTTTACCGGAACCGGCACCGGCCAGGACCAACTGACGACCCACGGGGGCCGCTACGGCCTGGCGTTGGGCATCGTTGAGGGAGTTCAGCAGAAGGGAGAGATCATCGCGCATCGGGGCATTCTAGGGGGCCGCGACACACCGGGCAAACCCCGCTTCGCTTTAACCGATGAAAGTTATGCGAAGGACGACCGGTCAGTCATCGGCTGCAGGCATTGGCGGGGCGTGCCTTCAGCATTTTCAGTGGAATCGGCGTCCGAAAAAATTGGCGATTTATTGATCAGCAGCAGTTTGGTCCGGGCAATTGCTTGTGTATGCTCCGAGCAGTTTCGGGCACATGCTCATCATTATAAGAACAAGAACATCGCCTATGACCCTCAGCTTCGACCTGTCGGGCCCCACTGTGGAGCCCCGGGTGATCCGTAAACAGTACGCCATGGAAATGGCGGTCGAGCGCACGCGCCTGTTGTATCAAGGCTCGCTGCTGCCCACGTTGTTCATGCTGATCAATGGCCTGGTCTGTGCCGGTTTGCTCTGGAGCCCGCAGCGCTATTTCCTGGTCAGTGTCTGGCTGGTGTGGTTGTTGTCATTGGTGGCATTGCGGGTGATTCAGGTCGCAGCCTTTGATTCGGCCATTCCCAACCGTCAGGCCCATCCCATCTGGCGGCGGATGTTTCTGCTGGGCTCCGGCCTCACCGGTCTGACCCTGGCCGGTGCCGGCATCGCCCTGGTTCCCGCCGATAACTTCATTCAGCAAGCCTGGGTCTTCGGCCTCATCGGTGCCGCAGCGCTCTCGGCCAGCGTGGCTTATGCGGTCAGCTTGCCGGCCTTCCTGTCATTCACCTTGCCCTGCCTGTTGCCGGCCATCGCCTATATGTTTTGGGGGGCTGACGAACAGCAGCAAGGTTGGGGCTGGTTCGGGCTGATCTTGCTCGGTGCGTTGAGTGTGGTTGCCTGGCAAGTCAATCGATTGATCGATCGGGGCTTGATGCGACGCTTTCAGAACCAGGCACTGATCGAGCATCTGCAGCAGGCGCAAAGCTGCAGTGATCAGCTCAATCAGAAGCTGGCCAAGGAGATAGAACAGCGCCGACGTGCCGAGGACGAATTGCGAGAGATCCAGGTCGACCTGGAAAACCGAGTCGCTCAGCGCAGCCTGGAACTGGACGCCGCCAATCAGGCACTGAGCAAGAGTGAGGCGCGCCTGGCGCTGGCATTGAAGGCCAGCGAGTTGGGGTTGTGGGACTGGAATCTGCAAACCGACGAAGTCCATCACACACAAATTCAGGAATTGTTCGGCCTGGAGCCGGAACAGGTCACGGCGATATTGCGTCACCTCAAGCCGCGCCTTCACCCCGAGGATCTTCCTGCGCTGAAAAGGGCGCTGGTCGAGCATTTGAAGGGCCGCACCGAGGACTATCAAATCGAGTATCGCGTGCGGCATGGCGACGGCCACTGGGTCTGGATCGAGGACCGCGGGCGGGCAGTCGAGCGTGCCGACAACGGCCGGGTGATTCGCATGGTCGGCACTCGCCGCGATATCAGCGCCAGCAAAAGTCTGGAAGAGCAGCGGCAATTGGCGGCGACCGTGTTCGAGGCGGCCAGCGAAGGGATCGTGATTTTCGATCCTAACTACGTCCTGATCGCGATCAATCAAGCCTTCAGTCGGGTGACCGGTTATGACATCGACGACATGATCGGACGCAATGTCGTCGAGTTGCCATGCAGTCGCGATGCGCGTAGGCATTACGCCGCGATACATCAGGCGCTGGAACAGCAAGGCAGCTGGCAGGGCGAATTGGTGGAAACCCGCAAGAACGGCGAGATGTATCCGCAATGGCTGCAACTGAATGCCGTGCGCGATGCCCGAGGAAACGTGAGCCATATTGTGGGCTTCTTCGCTGATCTCTCGGCTCGTCGAGAGTCCGAACAGCGTATGCGCTATCTGACCCATTACGACGAACTTACCGGTCTGGCCAATCGCGCGATGTTTCGCGAACGACTCAACGAGGCTCATCAACGAGTGCGGCAGGGCGGTTATCGCAGCCTGGCGTTGCTGCACATCAATCTCGATCGGTTCAAGCAACTCAACGACAGCCTGGGGCATGAAGTCGCCGATCAGTTATTGCAGAAAATGGCCCGGCGACTGGTGAATGCATTGCCTGAAGCAGACACCATCGCGCGCCTTTCCGGTGATGAGTTTGCCGTGCTGTTCAATTCCTACGGCAACCTTTCGAGCCTGGCGAGAGTGGCGACTCGTCTGGCGAACAAGTTGCGTTTGCCGGTGAGCATTGACGGGCATGAGCTGGTGCTCAGCGCGTCGATGGGCATCAGCTTGTTGCCGGACAGCGCGCGGGAAGTATCGGCACTGGTCAGTCAGTCGAACATGGCAATGCAGCACGCCAAACACCTGGGTGGCGATAATTTCCAGTTTTACACCGACAGCTTGCAAGCCAGCACGTTGGAGCGTTTACAGCTGGAAAACCACTTGCGCAAAGCCATCGAAGACAAACAACTGAAGGTGTTTTACCAACCGAAACTGTGCCTGGCCACTGGCAGGTTGAATGCCGCAGAAGCCTTGGTGCGTTGGGATCATCCGACCATGGGCCGCGTGCCGCCGGGGGATTTCATTGGTCTGGCTGAAGAAACCGGATTGATCGGCCCGATCGGTGAGTTCGTGCTGCGTCAGGCCTGCTGGCAAGCCTGTGAGTGGCAACGGCAGGGACTCGAAGCAATTCGGGTGTCGGTCAATCTGTCGGTGCATCAATTGCGCCAAGGCAAGCTGGTCAGTCTGGTGCGGCAGGTGCTGGAGGAGACCGGGCTGGCGCCGCAACTGCTGGAGCTGGAACTCACTGAAAGCCAGTTGCTCGATAGCGTCGAACATATCATCGCGACCTTCCAGCAATTGCGTGATCTGGGGGTGAAGCTGGCCATCGATGATTTCGGCACGGGGTATTCGTCTCTGAGTTACCTCAAGCGGATTCCGGTGGATTACGTGAAGATCGATCAGGCGTTTATCCGGGGGCTGGGGGAAGGCACCGAGGATGCGGCGATCACCCGGGCGATCATTGCCATGGCTCATGGCTTGTCATTGAAGGTCGTCGCGGAAGGCGTGGAGCGGCAGGAGCAGCTTGAGTTTCTCAAGAGTGAGCGCTGCGACGAGGTTCAGGGTTACCTGATCAGTCGGCCGGTGGAGGCGCAAAGCTTGGCAGCCTTGCTAAGAGAGCCACGCGTCGAATGAATTGCTATCGTAATATCGTGCCTCCCGGCGGTAATAGTTAACCGGCGGGAGGCACGGTGTTACGTAAGGATGAAAACTAATTAGTCGGTGATTACAATCTCATCGATGTGATGCAGTAATCCGCCGTTGTAAAAGATACCAACGCTGGTTGGGGCGTGGTTTCCAAGCACTTTGTATTCTACTATTTTGTCTGTTAAAACCGGCAGTGAAATATCAGCAGTACGCTCAAGGACCAGCTCCAGAGGCAGAAAAGGAGTGTCCTGTACCTGGCTTAATACCAGCTTGGGTGTAATGCCGGAGTTGGCAACGGTTACAGTGCCGAATACTCGAAAAGAAGCGGCGCCAGGCATGCGGTCAATTTGTACAGTCCAGTTTTTTGTTTGAATGCTCATTGTATTTAATTCCTTTTTAATAAATTGTTTTTCTCCTGCGCAATTAATGTAGCAAGGTCAGCTTTGTTTTTGGTGATACTTGTTCTTGGACTATGTAAGTTTGTATGTTTGATTTTATTTGTTATTTAGTCGTTATCTGAACTTCCAGTGGCTCGATCGGAGGTTATCGTTTTCTTGTGGGCCTGATCGATCACTGGTTTACATCTGTCGACGAGGGCTACATGAGGTGTCCGCACCTGAAATCGAGGGATTCGGTAACGCATTGAGCAGGCAAAAAGCCGATTCATGTAGTATAACTACAAGCGTGCTACATCCCCGGCACCTGCCAATAACAAAGAGTCCAGCCCTTTGAATCTGCTGCAACACATCGCCCAGTCTCGCCACCTGTTACGCAAGTCGGAGCTCAAGGTCGCCGACCACGTGCTGCTTGATCCTGCGGCCGTGATGCACAGTTCCATGGCCGACCTGGCCCACAGCGTGGGCATCAGCGAACCGACCATCGTGCGTTTTTGCCGTGCCATCGGTTGTTCCGGCTTTCAGGACCTGAAGCTGAAGCTGGCCCAGAGCCTGGCGGCAGGTGCAAGTTTTGGCCAGTTTGCGATCCATGAGGATGATTCGGTCGCTGACTACAGCCTGAAAATTTTCGACACCACCCTGCATACGCTGATGGAGGTTCGCGAGAAACTCGATCCGCTGGAATTGCAGCGGGCGGTGACGCTGATGTCCCAGGCCCAGCGTGTCGAGTTCTATGGCTTTGGTGCCTCGGGTGCGGTCGCGGCGGACGCCCAGCACAAGTTCTTCCGCTTGCTGCTCACCGCTGCGGCGTATTCCGACCCGCACATGCAGGCGATGTCGGCCGTGACGCTCAAGCCAACCGACGTGGCGATCTGCATTTCCCAGTCCGGGCGCTCCAAGGACCTGCTGATCACTGCCAACCTGGTGCGTGAAAGCGGTGCCTCGTTGATCACCTTGTGCCCGAGCCAGACGCCGTTGGCCGAACTGTCTACGGTCAATCTGGCGATCGATGTGCATGAAGACACTGAAATCTATACGCCGCTGACTTCGCGTATCGCCCACCTGGTGGTGATCGACGTGCTGGCGATGGGCGTGGCCATGGCGCGTGGCCCGAGCCTGGTCAACCACCTCAAGAGCGTCAAGCGCAGCCTGCGCAGCTTGCGGTTGTCGCCCAAGTCGGTGAAAGCGCTGGACGATTGAGCCAGGCCTGAGATTGCATGAAGGTCGTTCCGACCTTATCGCGAGCAAGCTCGCTCCCACATTTGATCATGCGCGCCGCAGAACCAGTGGGAGTGAGCTCGCTCGCGATGGCGGCCTCGAATGCACCGCAATTTTCATCAGTTTGTAACGCCCGAGCCGCCAAATCGTCATCCCCGGTGCCTATCCTGAAACTCCCGTACTCGCCTTGGGAGACTCGAAATGGCCATGCCCTACGAAGAACGCAACAGCGCTGTCAAAACCCGTCGTCAGCAAGAAGATCAGCGCCGCATGGAATTCCGTCGCGCCATCGAAGATCGCTGCGAACGCCGTCAGCTTCTGGCCGAGATTGGCGATTTTCCAGAGCTGGAACTTAACTTCTGGCAGACGTCTCCCGTAGCTTCCCGTCGAAACGCTCAACCAGCGCGCTGATCTGAATCCGTTCGCTACGGATAAACGCCAGGAAGGCGTGAGCCACCGGTGACAGGCGCTTTGCTTTGGCCTGCACCAGGCACCAGCTACGGAATAGCGGCAGTTCTTCGACCGGCAATTCGATCAGCCCACCGGTTGCCAGTTCAAGGCTCAGGGCGTGGCGCGTCAATAGCGCAACGCCCAGGCCCGCCAGTACACATTCACGCTGAGCTTCGGCAGACGAGACTTCCTGAGTCTGGTTGAAGTGCACGCGCTTCTCTTTGAAATATTCTTCGCACGCCAGCCGCGTCCCTGAGCCTGGCTCACGCAGCAGCAGTGTGTAGGGCTCGAGATCCTGCAAGCGCAGCGGCCCCATATGGCACAGCGGGTGATCCGGTGGCGCCACGGCGACGATCGGGTTGTTCAGGAACGGCAGGAATTCCAGGCCCATGTCCTGAGGCACCATGGACATGATCACCAGGTCATCGCGGTTGTCCGACAGGCGCCGAATGACCTGACCGCGATTGACCACCGTCAGTTGCAGGTTCACTTCCGGGTGCTGGCGTTTGAACGCGGCAAACAGATGCGGCACGAAGTATTTGGCGCTGGATTCAATCGCCAGCTTCAGTTGCCCCTGCAACGAGCCCTGCATGTCCGACAGTTGCATGTCGAGGTTTTCCAGGCGCCCGAAAATATCCCGACTGGCCCGCTGTAACGCTTCAGCCGCTTCGGTCATGTAGAGTTTTTTGCCGACGTAATCGAACAAAGGCTGGCCAATCAGCTCTTCAAGTTGACGAATCTGTAGGCTGACGGCAGGTTGTGTGAGCGACATTTCCTCGGCCGCGCGGCTGTAGGAGCGCAAATCACAGACCTCGTTGAAGATCTGCAATTGCCGCAAAGTCATACGCATCAATGACTTACGCATTATCTGGTCGCTCTCGTCGCTGGCTGGTGAATCAACTATAAGTCTTTACTTATGCACGACCCAATTTTTATTCATTTTTGTTAATCCCTTGTGGACGCTAGTGTGGACCTGCGACCAAATTGAAACATTTGGTCACGCGTCGACCTGGGTTTAGCAGGTCGTGGGTACCACCGGCTCAAGGGAAACTCCAAGTGATAACAAAGATCCTGATCGCCAACCGTGGTGAGATTGCCGTACGAATCGTACGTGCCTGCGCCGAAATGGGCATTCGCTCGGTCGCGATCTACTCCGATGCCGACCGTCATGCCTTGCACGTCAAGCGAGCGGACGAGGCCCACAGCATTGGTGCCGAGCCACTGGCCGGTTACCTGAACCCGCGCAAGCTGGTGAACCTGGCTGTGGAAACCGGTTGCGATGCGCTGCACCCAGGCTACGGCTTCCTTTCGGAAAACGCCGAGCTGGCGGAGATCTGCGCCGAACGCGGGATCAAGTTCATTGGCCCGTCGGCTGAAGTGATTCGCCGCATGGGCGACAAGACCGAAGCCCGTCGCAGCATGATCAAGGCCGGTGTACCGGTGACCCCAGGCACCGAAGGCAACGTGTCGGGCATCGAAGAAGCTCTGACCGAAGGCGATCGCATCGGTTACCCGGTGATGCTCAAGGCCACTTCCGGTGGTGGCGGTCGCGGCATTCGTCGCTGCAACAGCCGTGAAGAACTCGAACAGGCTTTCCCACGTGTCATTTCCGAAGCCACCAAGGCTTTTGGTTCGGCGGAAGTGTTCCTGGAAAAATGTATCGTCAATCCGAAGCACATTGAAGCGCAAATTCTTGGCGACAGCTTCGGCAACGTGGTGCACTTGTTCGAACGTGACTGCTCGATCCAGCGCCGCAACCAGAAGCTGATCGAAATCGCCCCAAGCCCACAGTTGACCCCGGAACAGCGCGCCTATATCGGCGACCTGTCGGTGCGCGCAGCCAAGGCCGTGGGATACGAGAACGCCGGCACCGTGGAGTTCCTGCTCGCCGAGGGCGAGGTGTACTTCATGGAGATGAACACCCGGGTGCAGGTGGAACACACCATCACCGAAGAAATCACCGGCATCGACATTGTTCGCGAACAGATCCGCATTGCCTCCGGCCTGCCGCTTTCGGTGAAACAGGAAGACATCGTGCACCGCGGTTTCGCGCTGCAATTCCGGATCAACGCCGAAGACCCGAAAAACAACTTCCTGCCCAGCTTCGGCAAGATCACCCGTTACTACGCGCCCGGCGGTCCCGGCGTGCGCACCGATACGGCGATCTATACCGGCTACACCATTCCGCCGTTCTACGATTCGATGTGCCTGAAACTGGTGGTGTGGGCGCTGACCTGGGAAGAGGCGATGGACCGTGGCTTGCGCGCCCTGGATGACATGCGTCTGCAAGGGGTCAAGACCACCGCCGCGTACTACCAGGAAATCCTGCGTAACCCGGAATTCCGTAGCGGCCAGTTCAACACCAGCTTCGTTGAAAGCCACCCTGAACTGACCAACTACTCGATCAAGCGCAAACCCGAAGAGCTGGCCCTGGCCATCGCCGCCGCCATCGCCGCCCACGCAGGCCTGTGAGGAATAGAACAATGAGCAAACAAATCCACGTTACCGACACTATCCTGCGCGACGCCCACCAATCGCTGCTCGCCACCCGCATGCGCACCGAAGACATGCTGCCGATCTGCGACAAGCTCGACAAAGTCGGCTACTGGTCGCTGGAGTGCTGGGGCGGCGCGACGTTCGATGCCTGCGTACGTTTCCTGAAAGAAGATCCGTGGGAGCGTCTGCGCCAGTTGCGCGCCGCGCTGCCTAACACCCGCCTGCAAATGTTGTTGCGCGGCCAGAACCTGCTGGGCTACCGCCACTACAGCGACGACGTGGTCAAAGCCTTCGTGGCCAAGGCAGCGGTCAACGGCATCGACGTGTTCCGCATCTTCGACGCCATGAACGACGTGCGTAACCTGCGCGTGGCCATCGAAGCGGTGAAAGCCGCCGGCAAACACGCCCAGGGTACCATCGCCTACACCACCAGCCCGGTGCACACCATCGAGGCGTTCGTGAACCAGGCCAAGCAAATGGAGGCCATGGGTTGCGACTCGGTGGCGATCAAGGACATGGCCGGCCTGCTGACCCCGTACGCCACCGGCGAACTGGTCAAGGCTCTGAAAGCCGAGCAATCGCTGCCAGTGTTCATTCACTCCCACGACACTGCTGGCCTGGCCGCGATGTGCCAAATGAAGGCCATCGAAAACGGTGCCGATCACATCGACACCGCGATCTCCAGTTTCGCCTGGGGCACCAGCCACCCGGGTACCGAGTCGATGGTCGCCGCCCTTAAAGGCAGCGAGTTCGACACCGGCCTGAACCTGGAACTGCTGCAAGAGATCGGTCTGTACTTCTACGCGGTGCGCAAGAAGTACCACCAGTTCGAAAGCGAGTTCACCTCCGTCGACACTCGTGTTCAAGTCAACCAGGTACCGGGCGGGATGATTTCCAACCTGGCCAACCAGTTGAAAGAGCAGGGCGCGCTCAACCGCATGAGCGAAGTGCTGGCCGAAATCCCGCGCGTTCGTGAAGACCTCGGCTTCCCGCCGCTGGTGACCCCGACTTCGCAGATCGTCGGTACCCAGGCGTTCTTCAACGTGCTGGCCGGCGAGCGCTACAAGACCATCACCAACGAAGTGAAGCTGTACCTGCAAGGCGGCTACGGTAAGGCGCCGGGCACCGTAAACGAACAACTGCGTCGCCAGGCCATCGGCAGCGAAGAAGTGATCGACGTTCGCCCGGCCGACCTGCTCAAGCCGGAAATGGCCAAGCTGCGTGCCGACATCGGCGCTCTGGCCAAGTCTGAAGAAGACGTACTGACCTTCGCCATGTTCCCGGACATCGGTCGCAAGTTCCTCGAGGAACGCGCTGCTGGCACCCTCACGCCAGAGGTTCTGCTGCCGATTCCTGAAGCGGGTGGCGTGGCCTCTGCCGGTGGCGAAGGCGTGCCGACCGAGTTCGTCATCGACGTTCACGGTGAAACCTACCGCGTCGACATCACCGGCGTTGGCGTCAAGGCCGAAGGCAAGCGTCACTTCTACCTGTCCATCGACGGCATGCCGGAAGAAGTGGTGTTCGAGCCGCTCAACGAATTCGTCGGCGGCGGCAGCAGCAAGCGCAAGCAAGCCACTGCACCGGGTCACGTCAGCACCACCATGCCGGGCAACATCGTCGACGTGCTGGTCAAGGAGGGCGACACCGTCAAGGCAGGCCAGGCCGTGTTGATCACCGAAGCGATGAAGATGGAAACAGAAGTCCAGGCAGCCATCGCCGGTAAAGTCACCGCCATTCACGTGGCCAAGGGCGACCGGGTGAACCCGGGCGAGATCCTGATCGAGATCGAAGGCTGAGTTAACAGCCTCGATACAACGCTTTATACCTCGGGGGGGCATGTGCTCCCCTTTTTTTATGCCTGCAAATCCGTGCCTGAAAACCCTGTGGGAGCGCGCTTGCTCGCGATAGCGGAACATCAGTCTCAACAATTGCTGAATGTGATGCCGCCATCGCGAGCAAGCTCGCTCCCACAGGTACTGTGTCCCATCAGTGAAGTGGGTGTCGATTACCCGCGACACTCCACCAACGACTTCACCTGCCCCGAACCGGTCTGGTTCTCATCGCTCAGCCACTTTTCAAACCCCGCACCAATCGCCGGCCACTCCGAATCCAGGATCGAATACCACGCCGTATCCCGGTTCTGCCCCTTGACCACCATGTGCTGGCGGAACACACCCTCAAAACTGAAGCCCAAACGCTCGGCAGCATATTTGGAGCGAGCGTTGGCGTTGTTGCATTTCCATTCCAGGCGACGGTAACCCAGGGCAAAGGATTCCTTGGCCAGAAGGTAAACCGCCTCGGTGCTTTTCGGCGAACGCTGCATCGGGGCGCCGAAGGTGACGTGGCCGATTTCGATGCGGCCCTGGGCCGGGACGATGGACATCAGGCTGAGAATGCCCTGGACCTCGCCGCTGACGCGGTCGATCACGCTGAAGAAATACGGATCGCTGCTGGTCGCGTGGTTGTTCAGCCAGTCGTTGAAGACGCTGCGCTCCGGGAAGGGGCCGTAAGGCAGGTAGTCCCACAACTTCGGGTCAGCGCCCGGGCCTTGCAGGGCTTTGAACAGGTCGTCGCCGTGGCGCGCCGGGTCGAGTCTTTCCAGGCGGATGTAACGCCCTTCGAGCAGTTGAGTCGTGGGGGGCGGGACGCCTTTCCAGTCGGCGAGTGAAATCGACATGTTGTTCTCCTTGAACCTAGATGGCTTTGCGAAACTGGATGAAACCGGGGCGTTCGGCGATGCGCTCGTAGAGCTGGATCGCGGTGGCATTGGTTTCGTGGGTCAGCCAGTGGACCTTGTTGCAACCGTCGGCCTTGGCTGTGGTGTAGACGAACTCGATCAACTGGCGGCCGACGCCGGTACCACGGGTTTGCGGGACCACCAACAAGTCTTGCAGGTAGCAGGAGTTTTCGATTGCCCAGTTCGAACGATGGTAGATGAAGTGCACCATGCCCACCGCTTTGTCATCGGCCCAGGCGAGGGCGGCGTGGGTCGGTTCGCTCGGGTCGAGCATGCGCTGCCAGGTGCTTTGAGTGACGGTATCTGCAAGTTCGGTGTTGTAGAAGCGCAGGTAGGCTTGCCACAGCGGCAACCATGCCGCGTGATCACCGGCGGTGACTTGGCGAATGTCGATCTGACTCATGGTGATTTCCTTAGCGCATCAATTGGGCGAGGGTTTGGTCGTTGAGGTCGGGGCTGGCGGCCAGGCCTTTGCGCACGCCGGCGATGTCGGCGGGGCTGCGGTTCTGGCTGAGCTTGCGCTTGCCTTCCAGGCGGTCGATGGGAATGGCGAAACCGACGATGGCCTTGAGCATGCCGTCGATGTAATCGGCGGGGGCATCGGCCACTGACCACGGCTGGGCGCGGCCGGTCTCATGACGATCGGTGAGGGTGCTGACGATGTCGAGCAGCCGCCCGCCATCGCTGAATGTTTCGGCGCGACCATAGGCGTGGACGGCGACGTAATTCCAGGTTGGTACGACTTTGCCGTGTTCGGCCTTGCTCGGGTAGAAGCCAGGGCTGACGTAGGCGTCGGCACCGGCAAAAATCAGCAGGGCTTCGGCGCCGTCGCGCAGGTCTTTCCACTGTGGATTGGCTTTGGCCAGATGCCCGTACAACGTGCCGTTCGAGCCTTGCTCGCAATGCAGCAGCACTGGTACATGGCTGGCTTGCAGGCCGCTTTCACCGTGGGTCACCAATATGGCGAGACGGGTGGCGAGGATCAGTTCATGCAGTTGGGACAACTCGTCGATGGCAAAAGCACGTGGCGTGTACATGGAGATATTTCCCTTGGCGAATGTCTGCATCCTAGGCAGGCTATTGGTCTGTTGTAAGAGCCATTAATGACCAATTTCATAGGTCCATTGTGATGACTAGCGAACCACTGTCCCTGACCTTCAACCCGGCAGGTATCGAACTTGATCGCCGCCAGGGGCTGAGTCGTCAGCTCTACCAGGCATTGCGCACGCGTGTGTTGGACGGGCGACTGGCCAGCGGTACGCGTCTGCCTGCCAGTCGTGACCTGGCATCCGCGCTGGCGATTTCCCGCAACAGCGTAGTGCGCGCCTACGATCAGCTTTACGCTGAAGGGTTTATCGAAGGGCGGGTAGGCGATGGGACTTATGTCGCGCAACTGCCCCAGGCAACCGTGCCGGCAAAAAAACTATCCACAAAAGTATCCACAGGGTTTTCAACAGGTTTACCCACAACCTTATCCACAAATCGGCTCGATTTACCTGTGGATTCATCCAGCAAAGTTATCCACAGTGGTGCATTGACTCGCGTTGAAAAGAACCATTTACCCATGCCACCCAGTGGTCCGCCCAAGGCTTTTCGGGTTGGTGTTCCGGCGTTCGATCTGTTTCCGTTCGAGGTCTGGGCCAAGCTGAATGCGGCTTTCTGGCGTAAACCGGATTTCCAGCAGCTGTGCTACGGCGACCCTGCAGGTGATGCGCGCTTGCGGGGGATGATCGCGGCGTATCTACGCAGCTCGCGGGGCATGCAGTGCACGGCTGAACAAATTGTGATCACCAGTGGTGCGCAGCAGGGAATCAGCCTTTGTGCACAGCTACTGGTGGAGCCGGGCGATGGGGTGGCGATCGAAAATCCGGGCTACCGTGCGGCGGGTCATGCCTTCGCCGTGGCCGGGGCGCGCTTGCACGGGGTGGCGGTGGATAGCGAGGGAATCAACTGCGGTGAGCTGGCGGGGCTCAGTGATTGCCGCCTGACCTATGTCACGCCGTCACATCAATACCCGACTGGCGTGGTGATGAGCCTCGCTCGCCGTCTGGAGTTGCTGGCCTGGGCCGAGCGCACCCAAGGCTGGATCGTCGAGGATGATTACGATGGCGAGTACCGCTACAGCGGTGCGCCATTGGCGCCTTTGGCGGCACTCGATCGTCATGGGCGAGTGTTGTATGTCGGCACGTTCGGCAAGGTCGCGTTTCCGGCGTTGCGCCTGGGTTATCTGGTGTTGCCAATGGGGCTGGTGGACGCGTTTTCCCAGCGTCGTGCCGTGGATGTGCGCCACTCCGAGGTCAGCACGCAGGCAGTCATGGCCGAGTTCATGGCGGCCGGACACTTCCAGCGGCATATCCGCCGCATGCGCCGTGCGGCACTGAGTCGGCGCAATACGCTGCTCAGTGGTTGGCCGCTGGATATCCCCGGCGTTGGCCCGTTGCCCACAGTCGCTGCCGGGTTGCACATGACCGTGCCAGTCGAAAGCGTGGCGCGCGAACAGGAACTGATCGAATTGGCGCGCAGTGTCGATGTCGAGATCAACGGTTTGAGCAGCTATTGGCTGCCGGAATCCACCACGCCCTTCGATCAACGCGCCGGGTTGGTACTGGGCTTTGCGGCGGTGCCCGAAAAGTCGGTCGAGGCGGCGCTGGAGCGATTGCGAGAGGCGTGGCGCGCTCGATGAAGCGGGCGGACCAGCAGTCCGCCCGCAGTCGTTCATCAGGGTTGAGTTTCGAGTTTGAGGAGCAGATTCGGGTCGCTGATACGCCGCAGCACGTAGTCGATTGGCGCCAGAGTCGTGAGTACCTGGCGGCGTTCGGTCGTGAACTGCTGCAGATGTGCTTCGGCGATTTTCAGGTGCGCCGCCGTGAACTGCTCCATCGGCGCATCAAGCGAATCGTAGTGAAAGTGCGCAAGCCGCAGAGGCTGATCCTTGTTGGTGGTGTCTAGCACCTGGTACTCCTGGAAATAATCCCTGCGCTTTTTGGTCTTGATTCGTCCCTGTTCGTTGCGGACGATACGGACCTGGTCGTTGTCCAGCAGCCACTGCAAGTACGCCTGTCGGGGCTGTCGATCCTTGATCAGGCTGGCGCGAATACCGATGCCTTGAGCGCGTAGCTGGACGGCGGCACCATTGAGCTCCGAGCTCGGACCAGCGCCTGGGTCAGCGACTCGAACTGTGTGGGCATGGCCACGAGCGTGCCGTCGCGGACCCGCCATTGAGGCGTGCCGATCATGGTTTGGTCGGGGGCCGATCTCGCGCTCGGGTTGCAGCACCTTCAGCGCTTGGCGCAGTAACAGCGCGGCGACGCTATCGACAGTGGGACCCCTGCTGGTCTGGTAATTCACTTGGCTCTTTTTTAGCAAGCCGGGGGTTTGGGTATTCTCTGGGTGGTCTGTCATCGTCATTTTCCTTTTTGACGTGGCGGCTTACGAAAAGAACAGTGAGCGCGCCAGTTGCGGGCTGATCGCGCTGCGATAGATGGCGATCACCTGGCTGCTGGAAGCGGAATTAAGGTCGCTCCCTCCGGCCATCATCCGTTGATCACGCAGTTTCAAATGGGCGGCGGTAAACGCCTCGACAGGCGTATCAGAAGCGGCGTAGTGAAAATGGGCGTACCACAACGGTTGCCCGGTGCCTCGCTCGCGAATTTCGTACTCCTGCAGGTAATCCTTGCGTGGGCCTTTGAGTCGGCGTCGTTCACCACTGCGCACGACATCGATTTCATTTTTGCTTGATAGCCATTCGATGCGGGCGGCCGTGGGCGGCTGTTGCTTGATCATCTCGACCCGGATCCGGTAGCCCTCGGCATACAGTCGATCACGTGCCGCGTTCAAGTCAGCACCCAGTGTTGTCGTGGTGTCGGTCGTATTCGAAGCGGTCAGGGTCTGCTCGAGCGTCTTCGCGCTTTTGTCGAGCTGCTCGGCTTTGTGCTGGAACAACTCTTCGATTTCCACCGGGATACGGCCGGTTTTTTTCGCGCTCGCTTCGGTTTGCCGGATGAAGTTGTCCACACCGTCGAGCAGTGTCTGGCCTTGAGCGATTTGCGTGTCGAGGTCAGGCGCCTGGACGGTTGGGCGGCGACGTCGGGGTTGCACGCGCTCAATCCAGACGCCGGGTGTTTTTTCGTGAAAGGTGGCGATCACTTTGCCGGTCAAGGGGGATTTCACATCCAGCAGGATCGGCTCTCCCGATGCAGAGGGACGCACTTCGCCCACAACCGTACCCTTGAAGCGTGTCTTGACCACCCGTTTGCGCGATGCCGATGCGGGCTTTGATGGGCCGGGTCGGGGTTCTACCGGCCGTTGTTCGCGCAGCAGTTGCGCCAGATTGGCTTCGGTGTCCTGCTGGAATTCACTGATCCGTGTACGTACGTGTTTGAACGGTTGCTCCAGAACCGCGTCCTTGTGGGTGAGGCTGAAGTCTTCAAAGGCTTGGTCGATAGCGGCAAACTGTTCGAGCATGCCGTTGAGGCCTTCGATACGTTCGACTGCCGCCCAGGCACTGTTTTGCAGCATCAGTTCTTGCGAGGTCTGTATGACCAGGTTGGTGGTATCGAGCAAGCGCTCGAACGCGCCCCGGGCGTCGATCAGCGCGGCACTGTTACCTTCTTTCAGACAGACGTCGCGGGCCAGCGAAACCTGAAGCGCCTTGAGATCGTTAACGCTGAAAGCGGGCAGTTTTGCCCGGTAGGTACTGGCCACTTCCGCAGCATTTCTACCGAGTCGACTCAAGTCATGGAGCCGCGATTGGGCAAACTCTATTTTGCCGATCACACCCTCGGTCAGGTCGACCATTTTCCGGTAGGTTGCAGAATTACCGGTCCCGCCTGCCGTTTCCTCGGCATCGAGCAGCGCCAGGCTTTCCCTCAAGGTCTGCGCAAACGTTGCATTGTGCTGATCGAGCCACGTCTGGTTGAAGAACAATTGAGTGCCGAGCATCTCGACCATGGCGGTTCGGTAGTTGGGCACCGTTTCGAGCAGGTTCAGCGATTTCAACTGCTCGATAGGGGCGGCGTATTCCTGGGTACGGCGCTCGAGCTTCTCGAGGAACTGCGTTTGCGCGGCCGACAGTGCTTCGTCACCGACTGATTTTTTCATGGCGTTGTGGGCGTCCGTCAGCTCTGTACGTGCCCGCTCGCGTTCATTGTCAAACTCGGCCAGTTGCTTCTTGAGTTCGGCGATGCGTGCACGGTTTTGTTGCTTCAGTGCCTTGCGTCGGCTCGACAGACCGCCGCCGCGCAGGCGCAGGCGGGTGTCGACGAACCAGTCACCCCGTTGGTTGCTGATCAGCGCCGGACCGCTGCGAACGGGCTGCTGACGAGAGTCGATGATCGACACTTCGCCCGTGTCCTCGACGGCCACCTCGAACCAGCGCTCGCCCACCGGCGCATAAAAGGTGTTTTCCTTTCGATAGAGGTGGCGATAGACGCCGTTACCACTATCGGGCGGTGTGAGCTGTTCGGGTGGAGTGACCTTGAACTGATCCAGGGTTTTTGTCAGGTCCAAGGCCGCATCGGTTGCCACTGTCTGGCGATGTTGCACAGGAGGGGGCTCGCTGACGATGTCGGGTAATTGCACGACGGTCACAGGTTGTCGGGCCGGTTTTTCCGGTCGCTCGGTCGCTGTTGCAATGGGCTTTTCCTGGGCCCTGCGCGCAGGCGGATTACGCGTACTGGCGTGATGGGCAAGCACCATGGCCAGGGTCAGCAACAGGTCGGTCATGGCTGATTTCTGCTGCTGTTGGTCGCCACTGTCGGCAGCATCGAGGGTTTGCTGCAAGTCATCCAGTACTTGCCAGATCCAGGCGGCCGTCCCGACGGTTCGACCAAGAAAGGGCAGCGCCGCGTTAAGCAGCGTCCAGGCTGTCCGCTTGAAAATCGCCCAGCGATTTTGCGCGCTGGACAACGATTGCCGTTGCGCCAGTTCGACCAGTGCATTGACGTTGGCCTTGTACAGGACGGCCAGGTAATTGCCGCTGAGAACCCGCAAGCCGAGGGAAATCGGGCCGCTCATTTGCAGGGAGGTCAGCGGGTCGGCCAGCAGTTGAGAAATGCTCCAGACCGAAGGTCGGTCCCCGGTGAACGCATAGTTGGCGTAGTTGGCGCGGGCGTCGTCCGACAGCCAGGCGAGAACGGAATGGCGCAACGTCGGCGAGTGTTTGATGGCGTAGACCAAATTGGCCGGCGTTGGATACTGGCTCAGCGGTTGCTCAAGCATTGGCCGGTAAAGCAAGCACGGTCCCTTATCCGTCTGCCGGGGCCCGATCACGAACATGTTGGTCACTTCATCGGCGGCGCCACCGATGCGCCAGCCTGGCGCGAAGGCCAGTGGGCGAATCACGATTTCCTGGCCATCCACCCAGCGATTTGCGTCGAGCACTTGCACCACGGCGGCGACATAGCGATAACCGGTTTCGTCGATGCCATGCTGCTTGCGAATCTTCAGCTGCAAGGCCAGCAGCGGTAACTCGACGCGCAAATGGCTGGTGAACAGGTTTTGACGCCGCAGGTTTTCCACGGGGTCGGCGAGCAGTTTGCTTTTGATCAGCGCCGGGTAGTTCTGGCCGATGTCGACGCGTGTAATCAGTTCCTCCAGATAGCTCACCGTCATCCACTGCGGCAGCGCGGCGGCGCTGGAACTGCGTACGAACTTGTTGCCTTGCGGCAGGGCAATCAGGTTTTGCAGCGCTAGGTCGACCAGGCTCAGGGTGGTGCGCTCAGGGTCCACCGTTGGCACAAAGCTGCCCCAGACCACCAGGCTATCGACCACGATCTCGATGTCCGCCAGGTTCAGATGTGCGGCATCGGCATGTTGCTCGAGCATGACTTCGCGCAATCGATCCAGCGCAAATTCGCGGATCGGTTTGAGCCCGTCCAGAAAGGACTTCCCGGCGTTCTGATTGCGCACCGTCACCAGATCCATCAGATGACGGCTGTAAGCGGTGAGATCAGTGGATGACGCATCGGCCATCCAGTCTGGCAGCGATTGCTCGACCTGATTGAATCGCGAGGATGACTGTTTGTCCGTCGGGTCGAGTTCTTTGGTCGTACGGCTGACGTGGGGCGCCAGGTCCAGGTTTGCCGCCGCGGGTTCGTTGGCCAGCGCACCGATTGCATCGGCCTGCAGAGCTATCAGGTTGCACGCCAGGCGGTCGAAATAATTGCCCGGCGGTTCGATCAAGCGCCAATGCAGGACATTTCCCTGTACTTGCCCATCGGTGTCGGCCAGCAACGACGCGCCCAGTTCCTGCAAGGAGTCAAACGCCTGGAAGCCACGGGTGATGGTGTGAGTGAGAACCAGGGTACGGCTACCCAGCGTCCCGATCAGTACTGCCGTGTCGACGATGTTAATGTGCGTCGAAGCCGCGCCGCTTTGGCCGTCCAGGTCGATCAGGCAGGCGCGTGACTGATAAGGGTCATGCGCACGACGTGCGTTTTTGTCCGGGTAGGCGAAAAGCTTGCCGGCCATGGCGTGCTGGTCGCTGTCCCAGTCCGGGTTGGCTTCGATGTTCCACAGGTCGCGCAAGGATTTGGACAGTGCCTGCCAGCGTGGAGCCGATGCGCGGGTGAACTGGTTCCAGTAATCGACCTGCTGCTCTTGAAACGCGACAAACAGCAGCGGCGCCAACTCGTTGAGCAGACGCCCGATGGCATCGATGCTGACGGGCAGTTGCGCCGGTGTCTGCTCCTGGGGTTGCAGCGTGAGGTAGTGCTCGCCGTCGAGGTAGACCACGGGTGTTCGCGCTACGCCATGGCGCACCAGTGCGTCTGTCAGCGACTCGAAGTGCCTTGGCCCGGGCTCGACACTGCCATTGTGCAAGATCCAGGTCGGCGTCACCACCATGGCCAGGCGGGGATCGATTTGCAAATTCGGGTACAGCGCTTTCAGGGCTGGTTGCAGCGCATGTGTGGCGACTTCCCTGATCGAGGGGCCGGTTACCAATTGGGTGAGAAGGGCATCTTGATCAGAGGGGAGGCTGGTTTCAGACGAAGGGCTGGAGGTACTTGTCATGGTCACATCCTTTGTGAGGGTAGCAGGCACCGTGGAAGGTTCGGTGCGCGGTCCATTGCAAAGTAGCGACGGGTATAGCGGCGTTGGCGGTAAATAAATATCGCGGGCAAAAAAAAGACCTGCGCAAGCGCAGGTCAGGATAAACCCGCGTCGGTTATCAGGTGCCCGACTTGATCTTGGTCCAGGCCCGGGTCCGCGCGCGCTCGGCATCGCGCGGCAGCGGTTGCAGGGTGTAGAGCGTACCCATCGCCGCATCGGTCGGGTACAGGTTCGGGTTGTTGCGGATTGCGGGGTCGACCAGTTCCGTGGCGTCCTTGTTCGGGTTCGGGTAACCGACAAAGTCACTGACCGGTGCAATCACCTGCGGCTGTAGCAGGTAGTTGATGAAGGTGTAGGCGTCTTCGGGGTTTTTCGCCCCCTTCGGAATCGCCAGCATGTCGAACCAGATCGGCGCGCCTTCCTTCGGCAAACGCATGTCGACGACCACCCCATTCTTGGCTTCCTTGGCGCGATTGGCGGCTTGCGAGAAGCTGCCGGAATAGCCGACTGCGACACAGATGTCACCGTTGGCAATGTCGGCCATGTACTTGGACGAGTGGAAGTAGGTGATGTATGGACGGATCTTCATCAGCAGTGCTTCAGCCTTGTCATAGTCCGCAGGCTTCTTGCTGTTGGGGTCCAGGCCGAGGTGTTGCAGGGCCAGCGGCAGGATCTCCGAGGGCGAGTCGAGCAGGGCGACGCCGCACTGCTTGAGCTTGCTGATGTTTTCTTCCTTGAAGATCAGGTCCCAGCTGTCTACCGGCGCGTCGGCGCCCAGGGCTGCCTTGACCTTGTCCGGGTTGAAGCCGATCAGGATGGTCCCGTACATGTACGGCACGGCAAATTTGTTGTCCGGGTCGTTGGCTTCGATCAGCTTCATCAGCTTGGGATCGAGGTGGTTCCAGTTCGGCAGCTTGCTGCGGTCCAGGGGCTGGAATACGCCGGCTTCGATTTGCTTGGCAAGGAACACGTTGGACGGCACCACCACGTCGTAGCCGGAGTTGCCGGTCAGCAGCTTGGCTTCCAGTGCTTCGTTGGTGTCGAAGATGTCGTAGACCAGTTTGGTCTGGGCGTTCTGGGCCTTGAAGTCTTCCAGGGCCTTGGGGGTGATGTAGTCGAACCAGTTGTAGACGCGCAGCGTGCGTTCTTCAGCGTGCACGGCACCACCGAGCAGCGTGGCGCACAGCGCGGGAGCGATAAAGCGCTTGAGTCTGTTCATTGTTGTTTTCCTCACTGAGCGCTTTCAAAGCCTTCGAGTACGTTCACGGCGTTGATGCCGATTTCTTCCACCGCATAACCGCCTTCCATCACGAACAGCGTTGGCTTGCCGAGGCCGGCGATGCGCTTGCCCATGGCCAGGTAATCCGGGCTGTCGAGTTTGAATTGCGAGATCGGATCATCCTTGAAGGTATCGACGCCAAGGGACACCACGACGATGTCGGCGCCATAGCTTTCGATCTCTTTGCAGGCTTGTTCCAGCGCTGCGCTCCAGGTATCCCAGCCTGAACCGGCGGCCAACGGGTAGTTGAAGTTGAAGCCTTCACCGGCGCCTTCGCCCAGTTCGTCTTCATAGCCTAGGAAGAACGGGAACTCGGCTTCCGGGTGACCGTGGATCGAGGTGAACAGCACATCGCTTCGCTCGTAGAAAATCGACTGGGTGCCGTTGCCGTGGTGGTAATCGACGTCGAGGATCGCGACTTTTTTGTGGCCCTGATCGAGGAACGCCTGGGCAGCGATGGCGGCGTTGTTGAGGTAGCAATAACCACCCATCAAATCGCTGGCGGCGTGGTGTCCCGGTGGACGGCACAGGGCGAAAGCAGAACGGGCGCCGCGCTGGATTTCAGCTTGGGCGGTGAGCGCGACTTGTGCTGCGCTGTACGCCGCTTGCCAGGTGCCGGCGGTGATCGGTGCGCCGCCGTCGAAGCTGTAATAGCCGAGTTGGCCGTGCAGGCTGGTCGGTTTGATCGCACGCAAGGTGCGTGCAGGCCAGGTGTAGGGCAGCAGGTCACCGTCGGTGTTGAACTCGGTCCAGCGTGCCCAGGCACCTTTGAAGAAGTCGAGGTAGTCGCGGCTGTGAATGCGCGCGATGGGCTCAAGACCGAAATCCTTTGGCGCTTCGACTGGGCCAAGGTTTTGGTTCTGCACGCGTTGCAGCACATGATCGGCGCGCGATGGCATCTCGAAGCACGGCTTGAGCTGGCCGTCGATGAGTTCGCAGCGGCCATGGTGCAGGTGGTGATCGTCAGAGTAGATCGTCAGCATTTGTTGTTCTCCGCAGGGCTGATTCGGTTGCCCCCAGTGTTGCGGCGCACGGCGAATCGGAGAACGGCAGGAAAGGCCAAAAGGGGATCGATATGGCCAAAACATTTGACCGAAATTCGCCCCTTGATAATGCGGAGCTCTCGCGGCCGCCTTCGCGAGCAAGCTCGCTCCCACAGGTGAGCCTCAGTGCCCGCGATTTTTTTGTAAGACGCATACCCCTTGTGGGAGCGAGCTTGCTCGCGATGGCGGCAGATCGGTCACTACAGCCCTCAGGGCCGGAACTGACTCGGCGCTACACCACTCCAGCGCACAAAGGCATGGCGAAAACTCGCGGTCTCGCTGAAGCCCAACGCTTCGGCAATCTGATAGATCGGCAATTGATCCTCGCAAAGCATCTGCTTGGCCTGCTCGAAGCGCAGTTCGTCGAGCAGCTCCTGGTAGCTGCAACCCATGTCCTTGAGATGCCGGCGCAAGGTCCGCGCCGAACAGTTCATTTGCTCGGCCAGCCCCTCCAGCCCGGGCGCGGCATTCAGTTGCGCGCTGAGCAATTGGCGGATCCGCCCGAGCCAGGCCTGGCGCCCGGTGAACTCGATGTTCTGTTTGCGACAACGTTCGGCCATGGCCTGATGGGTGATCACATCGGCCAGCGGCAACGGCTGGTCGAGCCAGCGCTTGTCAAAGGCGAAGGCATTGTTGCGCGCGCCGAAGTGCACAGGGCAATCGAAGTGTTCGGCGTAGCTTGTCTCGTAGTCGGGCGCGGCATGTTCGAAGCGTGCGCCGAGCAAGGGCAAAGGATGGCCGAGCAGGTCGTCGCAGGTGACTTTCAGCGACACCAGGCAGAACTCGGCGTTGAACACCGCCATGGTCGGGCTCTCGCGGTAATCGGCGGCGGCGAACCAGATGCGTTCTCCATCGTCTTCAAGGCTCAGTTCGAAAAGTGTTCCCAGCAGCGCCGGATAACGCATCGCCAGACGCAAAGCGTCACCGAAGGTGGCACTGGTGAGCAAGGCGTAACCGAGCATGCCGTAGCAGGAGACGTGCATCCGCCGGCCCAGTTCCAGGCCGATGTCACGCTTGAGCGCGACAGCGTTGGCACAGACCTGCATTTCCTGATTGGTGGTGATACGCGTGTCGGCACGGTTCAGATCTGCCGCACTGATGCCGCTTCCGGCCAGCAGTGCTTCGCTGGACAAGCCTTGTGCCTTGAAGGCATCGAGTACCAGGGAGACGGCATTGAGGGTGGTGAGGTGGGAGTGGAGCATGGCAGCTTCCAGCCTTGGGATAGCTGGAACGCAGCAAGTTGCATGCCGAGGCACAAAACTGTAGGAGCGAGCCTGCTCGCGATGGTCGTGAACGATAACGCTGGCAGCCTGACACCCCGCGGCGATCTCTTGTCCATCGCGAGCAGGCTCGCTCCTACAGGTGTGTTGTGTGGTGTCAGCTCAATTCGCCGCAGAGGTCGAGTTCAACGAGACGGCGAACCTCGGCAGCTTCGAGTCCGGCTCCCAGCAAGCCATGCAACTTGCCAAACGCCGCCTCACGGGTCATGCCGCCACCGGACAGCACGCCAACTCCACGCAACCGGCTGCCCGCCTCATACACATCGAGCTTCACACCGCCTTCATGGCATTGGGTAACGGCAACCACCACCACGCCATTGTCCCGTGCACGACCGAGGCTGGCGAGAAACCCGGGGTTGTCGCTCGGCCCGGTGCCGCTGCCGTAGCACTCCAACACCAGGCCCTGAATGCCGCTGTCGAGCAATCCATCCAGCACCTCGGCGCTAATGCCGGGAAACAACGGCAGCACTGCGACGTTCGCCAATTGTTTGGGTTGGTTGTAGTTCAACTGTGTTGGTAGCGAAGGCGCTTTCATACCGCCACCCTGACGCTCCAGTCGCTTGAACGGATGACGGCCAAAACTGCGTACTTTGGCGCAACGGGTCGGGTCCAGCAGTTCGCCATGGAAGTACAGATGCACGCCCGGCGCCAGGCCCTGGCCCAGCGCAACCAGCGCGCCGCCGAGGTTTTCCCAGGCGTCGCTGTCAGTTACACCTGCCGGCAGCATCGAGCCGGTGAAGCACACGCGGGCATGCAGGCCGAGCAACTGGAAACTCATCGCGGCCGCGCTGTAGGCCAGGGTGTCGGTGCCATGCAGGATCAGCACGCTGTCGCAGCCCTGAACATCCACCGCATCGACCACTGCTTCACGCAACTGCTGCCAGTACGTCGGGGTCATGTTGGCACTGTCGATCAGCGGCGACATTTCACGGAAACGCCATTGCGGTACCACCAGCTCAGGCTGGCTGTGCAGATAGTCACGCATCCGCGCTTCGAAGCCGGACGCCGGGGCCAGGCCGTTGGCGCTGGCCTGCATACCGATGGTGCCGCCGGTGTAGAGCACCATGACGGGCTGAGCGGCGGGATAGGTCGACGAATTCATGAAGATTCTCCGAAAGGAAGAGTTCCTGTGGGAGCGAGCTTGCTCGCGATAGCGGTATGTCAGACATCGCTCTATTGACTGACAGTGCGCCATCGCGAGCAAGCTCGCTCCCACAGTTTTTCGAACTTTAACTGACGGGCGCACGCGATGCGCCCGTCATTCACCTGTCAGCGTTGCGCTGCGGGTACGCCTTGCGGCTCAACTTCAGTCTTGCCGACAGCGGCAGGCGGGTTGGCCGGCCACGCCTGGCGATCCAGATCCAGATCCGGGAACTTGGCGGAGTCGAACACCGGAGTCTTGATCCCGGCGGCGCGTTGGTCATCGTAGTCACGCAGGATGCGCATGCCGACCTTGAACAGCAGGAAGAGCGCGATCAGGTTGACGAACGCGAGCATGGTCATGGTGATGTCGGCGAAAGCGAACACGGTGCCGAGGTTTTCGATGGCGCCCCAGAAAATCAGCACCAGTACCAGCGCGCGATAGCCCATCAGCGCTTTGCGGTTTTCACCGATCAAAAAGCGCAGGTTGTTCTCACCCAGGTAGTAGTTGTAGAGGATCGAGGTGAACACGAACAATGCCAGAGCTACGGAGATGAACATCCGGCCCCAGTCACCGACCACGGCGGCCAGCGAGTTCTGGGTCAGGGCAATGCCGTCGCCTTCGAAGCCAGGGGTGTAGAAACCGGAGAGCAGAATCAGCAACGCGGTGCAGGTGCAGATCACGAAGGTATCGAGGAACACGCTGAACGCCTGGACCACGCCTTGCGCCACCGGGTGTTCGACCGCTGCAACCGCCGCCACGTTAGGTGCACTGCCCAGACCTGCTTCGTTGGCGAACACGCCACGCTTCACGCCCATGATAATGGCGCTGCCGATCAGGCCGCCGAAAGCCTGGTCCAGACCGAAGGCGCTCTTGACGATGGTCATCAGCATGTCCGGCACCTGGTCGAACTGCAGCACGATCACGTAGATGGTCACGCCGATGTACGCCAGGGTTTTCACCGGCACCAACAGGTCGGCGACCTTGGCGATGCGCTTGATCCCGCCGATGAACACCAGGCCCAGCAGCACGGCCAGGCCGATGCCGGTGTAAGTGGTGTCGAGGCCGAACGCGTTGTTCAGCGAGTGCGTCACAGCGTGGGCTTGCAGGCCGTTGAAGGCGAAGCCGAACGTCACCAGCAACAGGAACGCCATCAGCATGCCCAACCAGCGTTTTTGCAAACCGTGCTGGATGTAATAGGACGGGCCACCGCGGAACTGGCCTTCGGAATCGCAGCGCTTGTAGAGCTGGCCGAGGGAGCATTCGAAGAAGCTGCTGGACATGCCGACCAGCGCGGTCACCCACATCCAGAACACCGCACCTGGGCCACCGAGGGTCACGGCAATGCCGACACCGGCGATGTTGCCCGCACCGACACGGCCGGCGAGGCTGAGCATCAGGGCCTGGAACGAGCTCAGTTGCCCGGCGCTGCTTTTGAGGCTGTCGCGGAACACCGCGAACATGTGGAAGAAGTGACGCAATTGAACGAAACGCGAGCGGATCGTGAAGTAGCTACCGAGCCCGACAATGAGCACGATCAGTACTTTCCCTGAGAGGAAGTCGTTAATGACTTCGAGCATGGATTATTCCTCGCTGTTTTTTGTGTAGGCAACAATGCTGGCCGGACAGACACATCGAGTTACACCCCTTGGCGCACGGCACAATGGGCGGTACGAAGTTCGTCCCGGTTTCATATCGCGGGTTTGTTATTAGTTCGGGTTTCGCATGGGTTGTGGCCTCGCTACCGACGACCGCTCATGCGAAGAGGGGCGGCACTATACCGATGACAGTGCCGTCCGTCTGCACGGTTGTGGTGCATGCGGTGAAACGAAGCCTTTGAAACACCTGACATTTTTGCTGTCAGGCTATGTGGGAACTGCTCTTGGTGGGAGCGGGCTTGCTCGCGAAAGCGGTGTATCAGACACGTCATTGTTGAATGTGCCACCGCCTTCGCGAGCAAGCCCGCTCCCACATTGGTCAGTCCCCAGACATACGGTTTTCACTGGCAAATGGTTAAAAAAAAGGGCCTGGAGATTGATCTCCAAGCCCTCAAAAGGTGAGAGGTGTCTAGTCCCTCGACCTGGTGAGCGGTGCTACAAGTAATGCGTCGGGTTATGCCTTCAGAGGCACCAGACGCGGAGCAATCATGTTTTCCGGGCGCAGGATGTCGGCGAGCATGGCTTCGTCGAGCAGACCTTCTTCGCGCACCAGTTCCAGCACGCCACGGCCGCTTTCAAGGGCGAGGCCGGCGATGCGGGTGGCATTTTTGTAGCCGATGTACGGGTTCAGTGCGGTGACCAGGCCGATCGAGTGCTCGACCAGTTCACGGCAGCGTGCTTCGTTGGCGGTGATGCCGACGATGCAGTGCTCGCGCAGCATGTCCATGGCGCGTTGCAGCAGGCGGATCGAGTCGAAGATCTTGAAGGCGATCAGCGGCTCCATCACGTTCAGTTGCAGTTGGCCGCCTTCGGCCGCGATGGTCAGGGCCAGGTCGTTACCGATGATCTGGAACGCTACCTGGTTGACCGCTTCCGGAATAACCGGGTTGACCTTGCCTGGCATGATCGAGCTGCCTGGCTGACGCGCCGGCAGGTTGATCTCGTTGATGCCGGTGCGTGGGCCGCTGGACAGCAGGCGCAGGTCGTTGCAGATCTTCGACAGCTTGACCGCGGTACGCTTGAGCATGCCGGAGAACAGCACGAAGGCGCCCATGTCGGAGGTGGCTTCGATCAGGTCGGCGGCCGGTACCAGCGGTTGACCGCTGATTACTGCCAGACGCTGAACAGCCAGGTGCTGGTAACGCGGGTCGGCGTTGATGCCGGTGCCGATCGCGGTGCCGCCCAGGTTAACTTCCGTCAGCACTTCCGGTGCCAGAGTCTTCAGGCGTGCGAGGTCTTCACCCAGGGTAGTGGCGAACGCACGGAATTCCTGACCCAAGGTCATCGGAACGGCGTCTTGCAGTTGGGTACGACCCATCTTCAGGACGTGGTTGAATTCTTCACCCTTGGCCGCGAATGCCTGAATCAGGCTGTCGAGGCTGGCGAGTAAGGCGTCGTGACCGAGCAACAGACCCAGACGGATCGCTGTCGGGTAGGCGTCGTTGGTCGACTGCGCCATGTTCACGTCGTCGTTCGGGTGCAGGTACTGATACTCGCCTTTCTGGTGACCCATGGCCTCCAGTGCGATGTTGGCGATGACTTCGTTGGCATTCATGTTGGTCGAAGTGCCAGCACCGCCTTGAATCATGTCCACCACGAACTCTTCGTGGAAGTCGCCGCGGATCAAACGTGCACAAGCTTCGCTGATGGCGGCGTGCTTGGCTTCGCTCAGGTGACCCAACTCACGGTTGGCGTCGGCAGCGGCCTGTTTAACCATGGCCAGACCGACAACCAGTTTCGGGTAGTGCGAAATCGGAACGCCCGAAAGGCGGAAGTTATTCACCGCTCGCAGGGTCTGGATACCGTAATACGCTTGAGCCGGTACTTCGAGGGCGCCAAGCAGGTCATTTTCTGTGCGGAATGATGCAGCGGAGGACATGATGGAAATCATCTCAATATGGACCCGGTCTGTGCCGGAACGCTGTGAATGCTAGGCTTGTGCAGAATTTTGGGCCAATGCTGTTAAGCACTAGCCTATGCACATTCGGCATAATGCCCGTGTGACGCCGGCCTGACGGCGAACGTGTGACCTAAATTGGTGCGTGTCCGGGAGGACGTGATGAATCTGGAAAGCAAATGGCTGGAGGACTTCAGTGCCCTGGCCGCCACCCGCAGTTTCTCCCAGGCCGCCGAGCGGCGTTTTGTGACGCAGCCGGCGTTCAGTCGGCGAATCCGCAGCCTTGAAGCCGCGTTGGGGCTGACCCTGGTCAACCGTTCGCGCACGCCGGTGGAGCTGACGGCGGCAGGGCAATTGTTTCTGGTCACCGCGCGCACCGTGGTCGAACAGCTGGGCGAAGTATTGCGCCATCTGCATCACCTGGAGGGCGGGCAGGGCGAAGTGATGCAGGTCGCTGCCGCGCACTCCCTGGCGCTCGGTTTCTTTCCGCGCTGGATCGCGCAGTTGCGCAACGAAGGTTTGAACATCGCCACTCGGCTGGTGGCGACCAACGTCGGCGACGCGGTGCATGCCTTGCGCGAAGGCGGCTGCGATCTGATGCTGGCGTTCTACGACCCGGATGCGGCGATGCAGATGGACCCCGAAATCTTCCCCTCGCTACACCTTGGCCACACCGAGATGCTGCCGGTCTGCGCGGCAGACGCCGAGGGCAAGCCGCTGTTCGATCTGGAAGGCGAAGGCAGCGTGCCGTTGCTGGCCTACAGCGCCGGTGCGTTCCTCGGTCGTTCGGTGAACATGTTGCTGCGCCAACGGGCACTGCGCTTCACCACTATCTATGAAACCGCCATGGCCGACAGCCTGAAAAGCATGGCCCTTGAAGGCCTGGGCATCGCCTGGGTGCCGCAACTCAGCGTGCGCGCCGAGCTGGCGCGCGGTGAGCTGGTGGTCTGTGGCGGCCCGCAATGGCATGTGCCGCTGGAGATTCGCCTGTATCGGTGTGCGTTGGTGCGCAAGGCCAATGTGCGGTTGTTGTGGCGCAAGTTGGAGGGCGGAGCGGCGGGCTCTGCCTCCTGAGGGTGAAGCGTGATCAAGGCCAATCGAGTTGGCCTTGATCTGTCGAAAACGGCGTCAATCAGATCAAGGGAGCTGATTGAGGTAATTGCGAATGTTCTCTTGGTTTTTCTTGCTGAAGACAAACGCCGACTTTCCTGTGGTTTCGTACATTATCGATTTGTAGGTTCCGTAGTAGGTGGAAACGTTTTCATCGCTATCTTCATGCTCGGCATCGAGCATATGCCCAACCTCATGGGATGCAGTTAATTTCGATGTGATCGAGGCAATTCCTAGCGCACCTTGGCTTTGAGCAATACCCAGCGTTTTTTTATTGATGTCGTCGCGCGTTAATAGCAAATACTTGTTGATAGTGGCATCGTTAGTGTCGCTCTCTTGATTTTCCAGATGGGTAAGGAGAGTGTCTTGAAGTTGACTTATCAAGAGCTCCAAATTTTCGGATTTATAGTTGAAGCTACTTAATGTTGGGGCATCTGAAGGTTGTATTAAAATAACGTCCATTGTACGGCCGGAGATGCGTGAAATCGTATCTTCCAGCCAATCGAAATACTCTTGATGCAGCCAGTCTTCGTTAATATTGTTCAGGTCTTCGTGCAAGAAGACGGTAAGCTTGATCGGTCGTTTTGACATAATATAATCCATTGGTTTTTCAAGTCATAAATGGCTCGAGTTGAAATTGGGGGGGCGTTGAAGTTTCAATACAGGCTGTCTACATAGTCCTTGATGCGCTTTCGATTTGCATCGCTAAATACCATGCAATTCGACCTGAGTTGCAGGGGTGGGAGCATGAAGGTTTCGCACCACCAACCGTCATACAAAACTTCGCCATCTTCATGATCGGCGTTGAAGGTGTGCCCCAGTTCATGGCCGATCCCTTGCTTTAAATCAAGAGACGCAATGGCGGCTCTTCCCGGTTGTGCATCCGCGATACCTCCAACGCCTCCGAAAAAGGGATGGCCGTTAATCATATCGTTAGTGATCAAAAGCACTCTGTCGTTGCCAGACACTCGAAATTCCTTATCATCATTTCTTTTCTTTCTGTATTGCCAGGCAAGTTCACTCCACTCCTTTATTACTTTCTCTTGGTCGGAACTTCTGTATTTGAAGTTACTGTATGGGGCTATGTATTCATCAAAAACCACATGGGCCTTGCGCCCGGTGATGCTTTGAAACTCTTCAATGAAAGGATGAATGTAATCACCATATATGCTGTCTCTTTTTGATTTCGGTATGTCGTCATGGAAGATGAAGTAAATCCGAATTGGATCGAGGCGGTCATCTTTCAACGGCGGGCTGTCGTTAGCGTGAATATTGAGGCTCAAAAGTAATGCAGCTATAAAAGTCATGAATTTCATCAATGGGTTTTGCATTCCGATATCTCATTGTGAATCCGCCTTCAAACTATGTGAGGGGATTTGACGCATCTATAAATGGGTTGGTGCGATTATTAAAAATAACTGTCGTGCAGTTATATATCATCCGGCGCGTGGGTTTGCTTTTGATAGTGTTTTAAAAAGTATTGCGCAGGGCAGTGATCGAAGTTTATTGGTTTGAAGTTGTTAGTGATCTTCGAGGCTTCATTACTAACTAAAATTCTTGACCTTCAAATCAATAAAACCGCTGTTTGGCCCCAGATGACAGATGGTCGCGACAGGGGCTGTTTATCTGTCGTATTGCGGTATACTGCGCGGCCTTCGGCCGGTTACGACCGGCCATAATTCGTACAATCAAGCCACGCATCCTGCGTGGCTTGTTGTTTTTTGATGCGCCTGAGGGCGCCCAGAGAGAAGAGGCACGACGATGAGTGCACTGGTTGGCGTGATCATGGGCTCCAAGTCCGATTGGTCCACCCTTAGCCACACCGCCGATATGCTGGAAAAGCTCGGCATCCCTTACGAGGTGAAGGTGGTTTCTGCCCACCGCACCCCGGACCTGCTGTTCCAGTACGCTGAAGAAGCCGAGGCGCGTGGCATCGAGGTGATCATCGCCGGTGCTGGCGGCGCGGCCCACTTGCCAGGCATGTGTGCGGCCAAGACCCACCTGCCGGTGCTGGGCGTACCGGTGCAGTCGGCAATGCTTTCGGGGGTTGATTCGCTGCTTTCCATTGTGCAGATGCCAGCAGGCATTCCGGTCGCCACCCTGGCCATCGGCAAGGCGGGCGCGATCAACGCGGCGCTGCTGTCGGCGAGTATCCTTGGCGCCAAGCACCCGCAGTTCCACGCGGTGCTGAAAACCTTCCGTGCTGAGCAGACAGACAGCGTCCTGGACAATCCAGACCCACGCATCGCCTGAGGTTGTTGACGATGAAGATCGGTGTAATCGGTGGCGGCCAGTTGGGTCGCATGTTGGCGCTGGCGGGCACTCCGCTGGGCATGAACTTCGCTTTCCTGGACCCGGCTCCGGATGCTTGCGCAGCCGCGTTGGGCGAACACCTGCGAGCCGATTACGGCGATCAGGATCACCTGCGCCAGCTGGCCGATGAAGTCGATCTGGTGACCTTCGAGTTCGAAAGCGTTCCGGCCGAGACCGTGGCTTTCCTGTCGCAATTCGTCCCGGTCTATCCGAGCGCCGAAGCGCTGCGCATCGCCCGCGATCGTTGGTTCGAGAAGAGCATGTTCAAGGACCTGGGGATTCCTACCCCGGCGTTCGCCGACATTCAGTCCCAGGCTGATCTGGACGACGCCGTGGCTTCCATCGGCCTGCCGGCGGTGCTGAAGACCCGTACCTTGGGTTACGACGGCAAGGGTCAGAAAGTCCTGCGCACGCCAGAAGATGTGGTTGGCACCTTTGCCGAGCTGGGCAGCGTGGCCTGTCTGCTGGAAGGCTTCGTGCCGTTCACCGGTGAAGTCTCGCTGATCGCCGTGCGTGCCCGCGACGGTGAAACCCGCTTCTATCCGCTGGTACACAACACCCACGACAGCGGCATCCTCAAGCTGTCCGTGGCCAGCACCGATCACCCGCTGCAAGCCTTGGCCGAAGACTACTCCAGCCGTGTGCTCAAGCAACTGGATTACGTCGGCGTGATGGCGTTCGAGTTCTTTGAAGTCGACGGTGGCCTCAAGGCCAACGAAATCGCCCCGCGAGTGCACAACTCCGGGCACTGGACCACCGAAGGCGCCGAGTGCAGCCAGTTCGAAAACCACCTGCGGGCCGTTGCCGGTCTGCCGTTGGGTTCGACGGCCAAGGTCGGCGAAAGCGCGATGCTCAACTTCATCGGCAAAGTGCCTGAGACCGAGAAGGTCCTGAGCATCGCCGATTGCCATCTGCATCACTATGGCAAGGCGTTCAAGGTCGGTCGCAAGGTCGGTCACGCCAACCTGCGTTGTGCGGATCGCGAAACGCTGACCGCGCAGATCCTCAAGGTCGAAGCGCTAATCGCCGAATAGTTTCATGTGGCAGCGGCGGAACCATTCAGGGACCGCCGTTCTCTCATGGCAGGATGCCAAAGTCTGACTAGGCTTTGGCATGACCACTCCATATTGAGGGAAATGCCATGGGAATTATCGGAACCATCTTTATCGGCTTGATTGTCGGCCTGTTGGCGCGGTTCCTGAAACCGGGCGATGACAACATGGGCTGGATCATGACCATCCTGCTCGGTATCGGCGGTTCGCTGGCGGCCACTTACGGTGGCCAGGCTCTGGGCATTTATCAGGCTGGTCAAGGCGCAGGCTTCATCGGTGCGCTGGTGGGCGCCGTTGTGTTGCTGGTGATCTACGGACTGATCAAAAAGAACTGATCCAGGCGACAAAGTCCTCTCGGTCGCACAAGCCGGGAGGGCTAGAATGCTCGGCGTTTTCTGATCACTCCTATACCGAGCACTTTCATGCGCCGTCTTCTGCTGACTTTACTTTTATTGGGAACGGGCCTTGCCCATGCTGGCGAGCTGCCGGAAACCGACTGGCTCGAATTGATGCCCAAGTCGGACCAGAAGGCCCTCGAGGCCATGCCTGAAATCGACCACAACTCCCCTGAGGCCAATGGCACTTTCACCGACAAGGGTGGGATGAAGCAGGCCAAAGGCTTGCCGGCGGTGATGTACTCGACCAAGACCGTTGCGTCGATGAACGACAAGAACATCCGCATTGGCGGTTACCCCGTGCCGCTGGAGTCCGATGCCAAGGGCCGCAGTACGTTGTTCTTCCTGGTGCCGTACCCGGGCGCGTGCATCCACGTGCCGCCGCCGCCGCCCAACCAACTGGTGCTGGTGCGCTATCCAAAGGGCCTGAAACTGAACGATATCTACACGCCGCTGTGGGTCACCGGCACGCTGAAGGTCGAGAAGGTCAGCAATGACTTGGCGGATGCGGCGTATGCGCTGGATGCGGCGACGGTGCGGGTGGTGAAGGAATCGGATCTGTAACGCGCCACTCAAGCCGGCATAAACCCAATGTGGGAGCGGGCTTGCTCGCGAAGAGGCCGTAACATTCAACATCATCGTTGACTGGTACACCGCCTTCGCGAGCAAGCCCGCTCCCACATCAGTTTTGTGGTGTTAGAGCGATTTGCTGGCGATGCTCACGCCCAAGGTATGGCTGGCACCTGGTGCCAGGTTCACCACATCACCCATCACGTTCGCCGTCTCGATGCACAGCATGCGCTGCCAACCGTCGTCGGCCATGTCGCTGAATGCAGCGGCGCGGTCGATCCACGGGTTCCAGATCACCGCCGTACGCGATCCACAGCTGGTCAGTTCGATGCGTCGCTCCCAGGCCGGATCGACGATGCTCAGCAGTGGCGGGGCATCGAGATAGATGCGGTCGGTTTCGCCGGTAAAACGCAGATCACCGGTCTGGGTTACGGTTTTCCAGTTATCCAGGGTTTCGATGTACTTGAGACCGCCCACACCTTCGACATGCACCTCGCGCACATCGCTGACGGCAAAGTAACTGTGCAGCGCCTGGCTGATGCTGACGGTTTCAGCGCCCCGGTTATGGCTGGTCAGGTGGATGTGCAACTGCTCGTCGAGGCGAATGCTCAGCTTCAAGTCCACCTGGTGCGGCCAGCCAGGAAAGCCGCCGTCGGGGTAGGGCAGGAGGAATTCGACTTTCAGGCTTTCGCCTTCGGCTTCGATGCCGCCCAGCTCCCAATCCATCGCTCGCACGAAGCCGTGAGCCGACGGCGCTTCATTGCTGACGCGCATCGCCTGCACGCTTTGCGGGTTACGGTCGAAGACGCCGAACCACGGCCAGCACACCGGCACGCCGGCACGGATGCTCTTGCCGGTCTTGAACACGGCCTCGTCATTGAGCCAGATCAGTGGCGGCTGGCCGGCCAGTTGATAACTGAGGATGTGCGCGCCTTGCTGGGCCACCAGTAATTCAGCCTGACCGTGGCGAATACGCCAACAGTTCAGTTCATCCAGTTTTACGGCTTCAACATTGGGCGTGCTCATGGGACAGCTCTCGATCAGTAACGTGGACGACTATCGACCGCAAAACGGCTACCAGGTTTAGAAGTTCTTTCAGCGAGCCCGGGGTGGAACCGAACGGGTGCGACCGCTGCCGTCGATGGCAACGAACACAAACACCGCTTCGGTTACTTTACGCCACTCGCTGGACAGTGGGTCGTCGCTCCAGACCTCGACCATCATCTTGATCGAGCTGCGGCCGATTTCCAGGGCCTGGGTATAAAAGGAGAGCTGAGCGCCCACCGCCACCGGAACCAGAAACGCCATGCGGTCGATTGCAACGGTGGCAACGCGTCCGCCGGCGACCTTGCTGGCCATCGCGGTGCCTGCCAAATCCATCTGCGCCACCAGCCAGCCGCCGAAAATATCGCCAAAGCCGTTGGTTTCGCGTGGGAGCGCGGTGATTTGCAAGGCCAGGTCGCCTTGCGGGATCGGATCTTCTTGTTCGAGTTCTATCATGCCGGGGGGCCTCTGACCCGTGACTCTTCGTTGGTATTGCTGGTGGTAGCCGTCTTCGGGAAAAACGATTCAGCACCGAACATACTACGTTCGTCACGTTTTCCATCAGGCGCCTAAAGGGAAACTCTGCGAAATCGCCTATGAACCTGACAGGCGCTTTCGCACAGCAACCCCTCAAAAACCGGAGCAGGCTTTGAGTATATCGGTCGGTAGACTCCGCGACGACCGTCCGGTTCTCATTTTGACTGTCAAAAATGCACCTCTATGTGCTTTTTCGAACAATTTGCTATCGTGCCGGACCTGCCCAAACCTCAGCCAGCGTTGTTGAGGTTGCAGATCCGACTATAAGAGAAGCCCTTGCCATGACCACAGCGCCCTCGAGCATCGCGCAGCCAGATCAACCCGCACGTCCGCTGACGCGCAACGACTACAAGACTCTATCGCTGTCTGCCCTGGGCGGCGCGCTGGAGTTCTACGATTTCATCATCTTCGTGTTCTTCGCCACGGTGGTGGGCAAGTTGTTCTTCCCGGCGGACATGCCTGAGTGGCTACGCCTGATGCAGACCTTCGGCATCTTCGCCGCCGGCTACCTGGCTCGACCGCTGGGTGGCATCGTGATGGCGCACTTCGGTGACCTGCTGGGCCGCAAGAAAATGTTCACTCTGAGCATTTTCATGATGGCGGTGCCGACCTTGATCATGGGTTTGCTGCCGACTTATGCGCAGATCGGCATGTGGGCGCCGATCCTGTTGCTGTTGATGCGGGTGATCCAGGGCGCGGCCATTGGCGGTGAAGTGCCGGGGGCATGGGTCTTCGTTTCCGAACACGTGCCGCAACGGCATATCGGCTATGCCTGCGGGACCCTGACCAGCGGCCTGACGGCGGGCATCCTGCTTGGTTCGCTGGTCGCCACGGCGATCAACAGTATCTACACCCCGGTGGAAGTAGCGGATTACGCCTGGCGAATTCCGTTCCTGCTGGGTGGCGTGTTCGGTCTGTTCTCGGTGTACCTGCGTCGCTGGCTGCACGAAACCCCGGTGTTCGCCGAGCTGCAACAGCGCAAGGCCCTGGCCGAAGAAGTGCCGCTGCGTGCGGTGTTGCGTGACCATCGTGGCGCCATCGCCATTTCGATGCTGCTGACCTGGCTGCTGTCGGCCGCCATCGTGGTGTTGATCCTGATGACACCGACTGTGTTGCAGACGGTCTATCACTTCTCGCCAACCACGTCCCTGCAGGCGAACAGCGTGGCGATCGTGTTCCTGAGTTTTGGTTGCATCATTGCCGGCGCACTGGCCGATCGCTTCGGTGCGGGACGAGTCTTCGTGATCGGCTGTACCGCATTGCTGGCCAGTTCCTGGACCTTCTACCACAGCCTGGCCGATCATCCCGACTGGCTATTCCCGATGTATGCCCTGACCGGTCTGCTGGTCGGCACCATCGGCGCGGTGCCGTATGTGATGGTCAAGGCGTTCCCGCCGGTGGTGCGTTTCAGCGGCCTGTCGTTCTCCTACAACGTCGCCTACGCGATTTTCGGTGGTCTGACGCCGATGATCGTCAGCCTGTTGCTCAAGGAAAGTGCGATGGGGCCTGCTTATTATGTGGCCGTGTTGTGCGGGGTCGGGATTCTGGTGGGGGCCTGGCTCTGGAAGAGGGGGCGTTAAGCCAGCCCTTTGTATCGATATCACTGACGCCTTCGCGAGCAAGCCCGCTCCCACAGGGGATCTGTGTTCACCGCAGATCCCCTGTGGGAGCGGGCTTGCTCGCGAAGAACGATAACGCTGTATCCCTTCAAAACATCGAATAATGGCCTTTCATCCAATTGTCATATTTCAGCCATAGAGTGTTCACACGGCCTGCTGATACTTGGCCCCGACTTAACACACCCTATCTGCTAGGAGTAAGGCATGAAACTGAAGCGTTTGATGGCGGCAATGACTTTTGTCGCTGCTGGCGTTGCGACTGCCAACGCGGTTGCCGCTGTTGACCCTGCTATCCCGAGCTACACCAAGACCACTGGTGTGTCGGGCAACCTGTCCAGCGTCGGCTCCGATACCCTGGCCAACCTCATGACCCTCTGGGCTGAGAACTACAAAAAAGAATACCCGAACGTAAACATCCAGATTCAGGCCGCCGGTTCTTCTACCGCGCCACCTGCGTTGACCGAAGGCACCGCTAACCTGGGCCCGATGAGTCGCAAGATGAAGGACAACGAGCTGCAGGCCTTCGAAACCAAATACGGTTACAAGCCAACCGCTATTCCGGTTGCCGTGGATGCCTTGGCCGTATTCGTACACAAGGACAACCCGATCAAGCATATGACCATGGAACAGGTCGATGCGGTCTTCTCGTCCACCCGTCTGTGCGGCGGCAAAGCCGACGTCAAAACCTGGGGTGACCTGGGTGTGACCGGCGACCTGGCCAACAAGCCGGTTCAGCTGTTCGGTCGTAACTCGGTATCCGGCACTTATGGCTACTTCAAGGAAGAAGCCCTGTGCAAAGGTGACTTCAAGCCAAACGTCAACGAACAGCCAGGCTCGGCTTCGGTTGTGCAGTCGATCAGCTCCTCGCTGAACGGCATCGGTTACTCGGGTATCGGTTACAAGACTGCCAGCGTGAAGACGGTGGCCCTGGCCAAGAAAGGCAGCACCGAGTTTGTTGAAGACACTGAAGAAAACGCCCTGAACGGCAAGTACCCGCTGTCGCGCTTCCTGTACGTGTACGTCAACAAAGCCCCGAACAAGCCTTTGGCTCCGCTGGAAGCTGAGTTCGTGAAGCTGGTTCTGTCCAAACAGGGCCAGGAAGTTGTGGTGAAAGACGGCTACATCCCACTGCCAGCCAAGGTTGCTGCAAAAGCACTGGCTGACCTGGGTCTGGCGGAAGGCGGCACTGCAGTCGTAAAAAAGTAACAAATTGAGTCCGGGGTGAATCCTTCCGGACTCAAGTAAAAGGCCGGATCTGCTTGCAGGCCGGCCTTTTACACACCTCAAATTTTCGATCCTCTGCCAGTCCCGCTGGCGGTGGATTTGGTGCGTCACTGCATTGTCATCTTTCTGTCATACAGGATCGCTAGGGTGAGCGCATGAATGATCTGGCCAATTCCAACATGACTACTAATCCCCCCAAGCGAATTGACTTCAATACGCCTGAGCTGCAACGCAAGCGCCGCATTCGCGCGCTCAAAGATCGCTTCACCCGTTGGTACGTCCTCATCGGCGGCCTGGCGGTGCTGGCAGCCATCACCCTGATCTTCTTCTTCCTCGCCTATGTTGTTGCGCCGCTGTTCCAGGGTGCCGACCTGACCGCGAAAGAGTCCATTACCCCGGCCTGGATGCAGGACGCTGGCAAGCCACTGATGATCTCGCTCGAAGAGCAGAATCAGGTGGCCATGCGCGTTTCCGACAAGGGCCAGGCGTTGTTCTTCGATATCGACAGTGGCGCTGAATTGAAGCGCGTCGATCTGTCGATCCCGGCCGGCACCACCGTGACCTCCATCGGTGAAGACCAGCCAGGTCACCCGCTGGTGGCCGTAGGTCTGTCCAACGGTCAGGCCCTGGTGTTCCGTCACACCTATAAAGTCAGCTACCCGGAAGGCAAGAAAACCATCACCCCGGCCATCGAGTACCCGTACGGCGAAACGCCAATCGCGGTCAACGAAGCCGGCGGTGCGCTGGAACACGTCAGCCTCAACGCCAATGATTCGACCCTGATGCTGGTCGGCTCCACCGGTTCGCAACTCAATGTTCTGTCGCTGACCAGCGAAGAGAACATGATGACCGGCGAAGTCACCAACGAGCAGAAACGCATCGAACTGCCGCAAATGACCGAGCCGGTGAAGAATATTTTCGTCGACCCGCGTCAGCAGTGGCTTTACGTGGTCAACGGGCGTGCCCAGGCCGACGTGTTCAGCCTGCGCGACAAGAGCCTCAACGGTCGCTACAAATTGCTTGAAGACGGTGAGGCTCAAGTCACCGCCAGCACCCAACTGGTGGGCGGCATCTCGCTGATCATCGGTGACTCCAAAGGCGGCCTGGCCCAGTGGTTCATGGCGCGCGACCCCGATGGCGAGCAACGCCTGAAGCAGATCCGCACCTTCCAGATGGGCACCACGCCTATCGTTGAAATCACCGCTGAAGAGCGCCGCAAGGGCTTCGTTGCCCTCGACGCTTCCGGCAAGCTTGGCGTGTTCCACAGCACTGCCCACCGCACCTTGCTGGTGGAGCCGGTCGCAGAAGGCCAAGGCGTTTTCGGTCTGTCGCCGCGCGCCAACCGCGTGATTGTGGAAGCCGGTGGCAAGTTGCACCCGCTGCTGCTCGACAACCCGCACCCGGAAGTTTCGTGGAGCGCGTTGTGGAGCAAGGTCTGGTACGAGAACTACGACGAGCCTAAATACGTCTGGCAATCGACTGCCGCCAACACCGACTTCGAACCCAAGCTGAGCCTGTCACCGCTGACCTTCGGTACCCTGAAAGCCGCGTTCTACGCCATGCTGCTGGCCGCTCCACTGGCCGTTGCCGCTGCGATCTACACCGCGTACTTCATGGCTCCTGGCATGCGCCGCAAGGTCAAGCCGGTGATCGAGCTGATGGAAGCGATGCCGACGGTGATCCTCGGTTTCTTCGCCGGCCTGTTCCTCGCGCCCTATGTTGAAGGGCATTTGCCGGGCATCTTCAGCCTGCTGATGTTGCTGCCGATCGGCATCCTGGTCGCCGGTTTCACCTTCAGCCGCCTGCCTGAGTCGATCCGCCTGAAAGTCCCGGATGGCTGGGAAAGTGCGCTGCTGATTCCGGTGATCCTGTTCGTGGGCTGGCTGTCGCTGTACATGAGCCCGTTCATGGAGAACTGGTTCTTCGGTGGCGACATGCGCATGTGGATCTCCCACGACCTGGGCATCACCTACGACCAGCGCAACGCCCTGGTAGTGGGCCTGGCCATGGGCTTCGCGGTCATCCCGAACATCTACTCCATCGCCGAAGACGCCGTGTTCAGCGTGCCTCGCGGCCTGACCCTCGGCTCCCTGGCCCTCGGTGCCACGCCGTGGCAGACCATGACCCGCGTGGTGATCCTCACCGCGAGCCCGGGCATCTTCTCGGCGCTGATGATCGGCATGGGCCGTGCGGTCGGTGAAACCATGATCGTGTTGATGGCCACCGGTAACACCCCGGTCATGGAAATGAACCTGTTCGAAGGCCTGCGCACCCTGGCAGCCAACGTTGCAGTGGAAATGCCCGAATCGGAAGTCGGCGGCAGCCACTACCGCGTGCTGTTCCTCTCGGCGCTGGTGCTGCTGTTGTTCACCTTCGTCATGAACACCCTCGCAGAACTGATTCGTCAGCGTCTGCGCAAGAAATACTCGTCGCTTTAAGAAAGGTAGAAGTCTGTGAAACAGAACTCCCTGAAAGGATGGTTCAAGAGCGGCGCCCCCGGCGTCTGGATCAGCGGTGGCGCGGTGTCCATCGCGGTCATCATGACCATTGGCCTGCTGGCAGTGATTGCCGTGCGTGGCCTGGGTCACTTCTGGCCGGCGGATCTGATCCACGCCAGCTATGACGTGCCGGGCCAGGGCCAGCATCTGGTCGTCGGTGAGGTGGTGCAGAAAGAAGAAGTGCCGCGCGCCCGTCTGAAAAGTGCCGGTCTGCCGGTGCCTGATCAGGGCCCGGAATTCATGACCCGCGAGCTGATCAAGGTCGGCAACCGTGATCTGAACGGCAACGACTTCACCTGGGTCGTCGGCGAGTGGCTGACCAACCAGACCACCCCGGTCGAGTTGATGGCCATCGAGCGTCGCGAGTGGGGCAACTTTTACGGCTACCTCGTTAACGTCAAACAGGACGGCAAGGTTATCGCCGAGGGGGAAGCGGCATGGCCTGAGCTGCAAGCGCGGATCGACCGCGTGAACAAGCTTGCTGCGCAACTGAAGTCACTGGAAAAGAGTGATATTGGTGCGATCAACGCAGGTCTGGAGCGCATCCGTCTGCACGGCCGCAAGCTGGAGCTGGAAGGCAAACTCGATGCAACCGCACAAGCGGACATGGAATCCGAGCGCGCTGAGCTGAACGCCCGCTATCAGGATATCGAAGCACGTCTGACTGACTTGCATGCACAGTTCAACCGCGACGCTTTGACAGCCCGCGACGCCAATGGCAAAGAAATCGAAATCGGTCTGGGCAAAGTGGTTCACGCCTACCAGCCGAACGCCATGAGCACCTTCACCAAGATCGGTTTCTATTTCAGCAAGATCTGGGAGTTCCTGTCCGACGACCCGCGTGAAGCAAACACCGAAGGCGGGATTTTCCCGGCGATTTTCGGCACCGTGATGATGACCCTGATCATGGCGATGATCGTGACTCCGTTCGGCGTGTTGGCAGCGGTTTACCTGCGTGAATACGCCAAGCAGAACGCACTGACCCGAATCATCCGCATCGCGGTGAACAACCTGGCGGGTGTTCCGGCGATCGTTTACGGCGTGTTCGGCCTGGGCTTCTTCGTCTATGTGCTGGGCGGCTCGCTCGACCGTCTGTTCTTCCCGGAAGCACTGCCGGCACCGACCTTCGGTACGCCGGGTCTGCTCTGGGCCTCGCTGACCCTGGCGCTGCTGGCGGTGCCTGTGGTGATCGTGGCTACCGAAGAAGGCCTGGCGCGGATTCCTCGCACCGTGCGTGAAGGCTCGTTGGCCCTCGGCGCGACCAAGGCTGAAACCTTGTGGAAGATCGTGCTGCCGATGGCCAGCCCGGCGATGATGACCGGCATGATCCTCGCCGTGGCTCGCGCCGCGGGTGAAGTGGCGCCGCTGATGCTGGTGGGTGTAGTGAAACTGGCGCCGTCGCTGCCGGTGGACGGTAACTACCCGTACCTGCACCTGGACCAGAAGATCATGCACCTGGGCTTCCACATCTATGACGTCGGCTTCCAGAGCCCGAACGTCGAAGCCGCGCGACCGCTGGTGTACGCCACGGCGCTGCTGCTGGTACTGGTGATCGCGACATTGAACCTGTCGGCGGTGTATATCCGTAACCACCTGCGCGAGAAGTACAAAGCTTTGGACAGCTGATTTCCAATGTGGGAGCGGGCTTGCTCGCGAAAGCGGTGGGTCAGGCAACATTGATGTTGAATGTGCCGGCCTCTTCGCGAGCAAGCCCGCTCCCACACTGGAGCGCGTCCACCGGAATATTGATGGGAACTGCAATAAGCAGCGTTCCGAACCGAATTTGTTAGCACAGGGAGCCTCCCATGCAGCACGAAGCACATACCCACGGCATCAACATGTCGGCGCTGGGTCGCGACAAACAAAGCCTGAACCTCGAGCAGGAAACCGTAGCCATCGAAGTGCCGGGCCTGAGCCTGTTCTACGGCGAAAAACAAGCGCTGTACGACGTCAGCATGAACATCCCGAAACAGCGCGTGACCGCCTTCATCGGCCCGTCCGGCTGTGGCAAGTCCACGCTGCTGCGTACCTTCAACCGCATGAACGACCTGGTTGACGGCTGCCGCGTTGAAGGCGAGATCAACCTGTACGGCAACAACATCTATCGCAAGGGCGAAGACGTGGCCGAGCTGCGTCGTCGCGTCGGCATGGTGTTCCAGAAGCCGAACCCTTTCCCGAAAACCATCTACGAAAACGTGGTTTACGGCCTGCGCATCCAGGGCATCAACAAGAAGCGCGTCCTCGACGAAGCCGTCGAGTGGGCGTTGAAAGGCGCGGCACTGTGGGACGAGGTCAAGGACCGTCTGCACGAGTCGGCACTGGGTCTGTCCGGTGGTCAGCAGCAACGTCTGGTGATCGCCCGCACCATTGCCGTGGAACCGGAAGTACTGTTGCTCGACGAACCGTGCTCGGCACTCGACCCGATCTCCACGCTGAAAGTCGAAGAGCTGATCTACGAACTGAAATCCAAGTTCACCATCGTGATCGTGACCCACAACATGCAACAGGCCGCGCGGGTGTCCGACTACACCGCGTTCATGTACATGGGCAAGCTGGTCGAGTTTGGCGACACCGATACCCTGTTCACCAATCCGGCGAAGAAGCAGACCGAAGACTACATCACTGGTCGGTATGGCTAGTTGAGGCCGCCGCGAGCTACAAGCTGCATGCGGCAAGAAAGAAGCGGTGCGATTCCAGGACTTGTACATAACTGCTTGAAGCTTGCAGCTTGAAGCTTGCAACTTTCGCGGAGCGAAAAAGATGATTAGTAAAGAAGGCCTTACCCACCACATTTCCGCGCAATTCAACGCCGAGCTTGAAGAGGTGCGCAGCCACCTCCTGGCCATGGGCGGGCTGGTGGAAAAGCAAGTCAACGACGCGGTGACCGCGCTGATCGAGGCCGACTCCGGCCTGGCCCAGCAGGTGCGCGAGATCGACGACCAGATCAACCAGATGGAACGCAACATCGACGAAGAATGCCTGCGCATTCTGGCCCGTCGTCAGCCGGCTGCGTCCGACCTGCGCCTGATCATCAGCATTTCCAAATCGGTGATCGACCTGGAGCGCATCGGTGACGAAGCGACCAAGATCGCCCGTCGTGCCATCCAGCTGTGCGAAGAAGGCGAAGCGCCGCGCGGTTACGTCGAAGTGCGTCACATCGGCGACCAGGTGCGCAACATGGTCCGCGATGCACTGGACGCCTTTGCCCGTTTCGACGCCGAACTGGCCTTGTCGGTGGCGCAGTACGACAAGATCATCGACCGCGAATACAAGACTGCCCTGCGTGAGCTGGCTACCTACATGATGGAAGATCCGCGTTCCATTTCGCGGGTTCTGAGCATTATCTGGGTGCTGCGTTCGCTGGAGCGTATCGGCGACCACGCGCGCAATATCTCGGAGCTGGTGATCTACCTGGTACGCGGCACCGACGTGCGGCACCTGGGTCTCAAGCGCATGAAGGAAGAAGTCGAAGGAACAACCGGCGAAAGCGCTAATGTTCCGGGCAAAACTGACGATAAGTAAGGTTGCCCAAGTAAAGCGCCCGGCCTTTTGGCCGGGCGTTTTTGTTTGAGCTTCACGAATTCGAAAAGCAGCACCCCGCGAACGAAAAGTCCGGCGTGACTGAAGGTTTTTGGCAATGTGCCATCAGCAAGGCGGTATGCTGGCCGGGATTTTTTAAAGGGGTTTTGGATGAGTAAGGTCAATGTGTTGGTCGTGGACGACGCGTCGTTCATTCGTGACCTGGTCAAGAAGTGCCTGCGCAACTATTTCCCGGGCATGCGGATTGAAGACGCGATCAATGGCAGAAAGGCCCAGGCCATGCTGGCCAAGGAAGCCTTCGACCTGGTCCTGTGCGACTGGGAAATGCCGGAAATGTCTGGCCTGGAACTGCTGACCTGGTGCCGCGAGCAAGACACCCTCAAAACAATGCCCTTCGTGATGGTCACCAGCCGTGGCGACAAGGAGAACGTTGTCCAGGCGATCCAGGCCGGAGTTTCCGGTTACGTCAGCAAGCCGTTCACCAACGAGCAACTGATCACCAAGGTCAAGCAGGCGCTGCACAAGGTCGGCAAACTCGACGCCTTGATCAACGTAGCCGCAACCAAAACCAGCCCTGCCTTCGGTAACGACTCCCTTGCCGCCTTGACCGGTGGCAAGGCACCCGTAGCGACCCCAACGGCCGCACCCGCACCGTCCAAAGGCTTGCTCAACAGTCCACCGGTCAAGACGCCTGCGACCTCCTCGGCACCCACCAGTGGCCGTGGCCAGGGTCAACTGCGTTTGCCGAATGGCATCGCGCAATGTGTGATCAAGGCCTTGAGCCTCAAGGAAGCCCTGTTGGTGGTCAAACGCACCGAGACCCTGCCGCAGATCCTCGACAGCGCCGTGCTGGATCTTGAGCAGGGCGACAACGCCGAAATCGCCCGCCTCAACGGTTACCTGCACGCCGTCGTGGCCCACGAACCGAAGCCCGACAGCGACTGGCTGCAACTGACCTTCCGCTTTGTCGACCAGGATGCGCAGAAGCTCGATTACATCTCCCGCCTGATTGCACGGGGTACGGCGCAGAAGCACTTTGTTCCTGGCGCTTGATATAGGGCCGCCTGACAGTCCGCTTTCGCGAGCAGGCTCGCTTCCACATTTGTAATGCGTTCTCTTGTGGGAGCGAGCTTGCTCCGGGCGGCGATCCGACGAAGGGGTCATCACTTTTACCGCACATCTGCTGAACACCTTTTCTGAAACATCTGCCGGCTACCCGGGTCCATTGCAGCTGCTAGGCTCAATCCCAGATCTCACTCGACAGAATCCTTGCTCATGTTCACGCGCCTGCTGTTTTTATGTGGCTTGTTCATGGTCGCCACCTCGGCCGTGGCCATGACCATCTACAAGTCCAAGGACGCCTATGGCGTGGTTTCCTACAGCGACCGCCCCAGCAAAGGCGCCCATGTGTTCGTTTTTCGCGATGGCATGGTCGAGCACCTTGAGCGTCAGGTGCGCCTCATCATCATGAAGAAGAACGGCGTGCACAACGTGTACGTGCGCAATGACCTGTATGCGCCAGTAGAAGTCGAATTGAGTTTTGCCGGGGTGAAGAACGCCAGCGGCGTGCCGGGCGGGACGATTCGGCGGGTGATACCGCTACGCAGCAGCGTTCGTCTGGCGCGGCTCACGGCGACTAAAGGCGGGAGGCCCCTCGCATACGTCCCGAAGTTCAAATACTCCCTGGGCGACCCCTCTGGGCCCACGGTGGGCTATCGGTACCCGTTGCCCTGGCGTGGTGGACCATTCCGGATCAGTCAGGGCGCCAATGGCCCCTACAGCCACTTCGGGCCCAAGAGCCGATATGCCATAGACATCGCAATGCCTGAGGGCACGCCGATCATTGCCGCGCGAGGCGGGGTGGTGGTGAAAACCGAGAACAGGCAGAGCGGACGCGGCACCGACGCTTCCGGCAATTTCGTGCGGGTGCTGCACGATGACGGGACCATGGGTGTTTACCTGCACCTCAAGAAAGGTTCGGTCTGCGTTCGGGAAGGTCAGCGAGTAACGGTAGGTAGTGCGTTGGCGTTGTCCGGCAACACCGGCAACAGTACCGGGCCGCACTTGCACTTTGTGGTGCAGCGCAATACCGGGCTGGGGCTGGTCTCGATTCCGTACCAGTTCAACCAGCCGGTGGGTGCGCTGCCCAACTTTGCGTTGGGCGGGAAGTGAAGTTTTCGGTGATCAACTGTGGCGAGGGGGCTTGTCGGAACGCCGCACTGCCCCGTTCGGCTGCGCAGCAGTCGTAAACCCAACTGCGCGGTATATGGATAATCGAGCTGACTGGATTCAGGGCCGCTTCGCAGCCCAACGGGGGCAAGCCCCCTCGCCACAAAAGGCCCTTCAGCCGCAGATCAATCCAGCATCAACACCTTGGCCAGAACGATCTTCGGCCCTTTCATCTTCTTGATGATGATCCGCAGGCCTTCGACTTCCAGCACTTCTTCCTCTTCCGGAACGCGCTTGAGGCTCTCATAGACCAGCCCGGCAAGGGTTTCGGCTTCGACGTGGTCGAGGTCGATGCCCAGCAACCTTTCAACCTTGAAAAGTGGCGTATCGCCCCGCACCAGCAGCTTGCCCGGCTGATACGCGAGGATCCCGCGTTCGGCCTTGCGGTGTTCGTCCTGGATGTCGCCGACCAGCACTTCCAGCACGTCTTCCATGGTCAGGTAGCCGATGATGTTGCCGTCGGCCTCTTCGACCACGGCGAAGTGCGAGCCGCCCTTGCGGAACTGCTCCAGCAACTGCGACAGCGGCATGTGCCGCGACACGCGCTCCAGCGGGCGGGTCAGTTCGGCCAGGTTGAACGACTCGGGAATGTGGTCCAGCGCCGCCAGTTCCAGCAGCAGATCCTTGATGTGCAGCAGGCCGACGAACTCCTGGCGCTCGCTGTCGTACACCGGGTAGCGGCTGAACTTGTGGCGACGGAACATCGCCAGGATCTGCTTGAGTGGTGCGTTGAACTCCAGGGTCACCAGGTCTTCGCGGGAGTTGGCCCAGTCGACCACTTCCAGTTCACCCATTTCCACTGCCGAGGCCAGCACGCGCATGCCTTGGTCGCTCGGGTCCTGGCCACGGCTGGAGTGCAGGATCAGTTTCAGTTCTTCCCGGCTGTAGTGGTGCTCGTGATGCGGGCCGGGTTCACCTTGCCCCGCAATGCGCAGGATAGTGTTGGCGCTGGCGTTGAGCAGGTAGATGGCCGGGTACATGGCCCAATAGAACAGGTACAGTGGCACGGCGGTCCACAGCGACAGCAACTCGGGTTTGCGGATGGCCCAGGATTTGGGGGCCAGTTCGCCGACCACGATGTGCAGGTACGAAATGATGAAGAAGGCGGTGAAGAACGAGATGCCTTTGACCACTTCGGCCGACTCGACGCCGACTGCGCTCAACACCGGCTCAAGAATGTGGGCAAACGCGGGTTCACCGACCCAACCCAGTCCCAGGGACGCGAGGGTGATACCCAATTGGCAAGCCGACAGGTAAGCATCGAGCTGACTGTGCACGGTGCGCAGGATGTGCCCGCGCCAGCCGTTTTTGTCAGCGATGGCCTCGACCCGGGTCGAGCGCAATTTGACCATGGCGAATTCCGCCGCAACGAAAAATCCGTTGAGCAAAACCAGGATCAGAGCAAAAAGAATCATGCCGAAGTCGGCGAAAATTGTAGCGAGGGTCAAGCCAGGGGAAGGGTCCATGATGGAGTTTTGCGGGTTCCGTATATTCGAGTGGGAAGTAAAAAACCGCGCCTGAAAGGCAGGCACAAGCCAGCCAATGTAGCGGCTGACCGGCCAGTTGCCTAGTGGCGCGTGCTGGCCGGTATCAGTCAGCGGTGCTGATAACCCGTGATTTGGTGACCTGGGCCGGGGCAAAGTGGCAGGTAAAGGTACTGCCGTGGCCCGACACGCTGCTGATTTCCATGCGTGCCCGATGTCGTAACAAGACGTGTTTGACGATCGCCAGCCCCAGGCCGGTGCCCCCGGTGTTGGAGTTGCGGCTGGAGTCGACGCGATAGAAGCGTTCGGTCAGGCGCGGCAGGTGTTTGGCATCGATGCCGATCCCGGAATCCTGCACGCTCAGGTGCGCCCCTTGGTCATCGCCCCACCAGCGAATGCGGATATTGCCTTCGGCCGGGGTGTACTTCACCGCGTTGAACACCAGGTTGGAAAACGCGCTGCGCAACTCCGCTTCGCTGCCCTTGAGCAGAATCGTCGGGTCGGCTTCCAGGGTGATTTTCTGGTTTTTCTGGCCAGACAACTGCTGCGCGTCACTCTTGATCGATTGCAGCAAGCCGTCGATCGGTACCGGCTGGTTGTCCGACGGATAATCGGTGGCTTCCAGCTTGGCCAGCAACAACAGGTCGTTGAGCAGGGTCTGCATGCGTCCGCCTTGTTGCTGCATCTGCTGCAAGGCACGACCCCAGCGCGGGTTCACCTCGTCGACGTTATCGAGCAAGGTTTCCAGGTAACCGCAGATCACCGTCAACGGCGTGCGCAGTTCATGGGAAACGTTGGCGATGAAATCTTTGCGCATCTGTTCCAGCTGATGGATGCGTGTCACATCGCGCACCAGCATCAAGTGCTCGTTGTTGCCGTAACGGGTGATGTACAGCTGGATTCGTACACGGTCGTTGGTTGGCGAAGGGATTTCCAGCGGCTCAGCGTAGCTGTCTTGCTCGAAGTATTCCTTGAAGCGCGGATGGCGCACCAGGTTGGTCACCGGTTGGCCGCTGTCCTGTGGCGTCTTGAGGCCTAGCAGGGTTTCGGCGGCGCGGTTCCACCATTCCAGGTTGCCGTCGGTGTCGAGCATGATCACCGCGTCTTTCAGCGCGGCGGTGGACTCCTGAACCCGGTCGATCACCGCTTGCAGGCGTCCGCGTACCCGTTGGTCGCGGCGTTGCAGGTGGTAGATGCTGTCGAACACCTCGCCCCACAGGCCGTAGCCGTCGGGTGGTGCTTCATCGGGTTTGTGCAGGCGCAGCCACTCGTGCAGACGCAGCAATTGCTTGAGGGTCCAGGCCAGGTAAAGACCCAGGCCTGCGGCGAGGCTCCAGCCGTAATAGCCGGTAATCAGGCCGATCACCAGGCAGGCGGTGACTAGCAGCAGCATGTGGCGAATCAGGGTGCCATGCCAGTTTTGGTTCACTTGACGCGCGTCCTTGTCAGCTTGTCGGGCGGTAAAGGTCCGGGTCAGGCTTTGGTAGAAAAGCGGTAACCGGTGCCGCGCACGGTTTGTACCAGATTTTCGTAAGCATCGCCGAGGGCTTTGCGCAGGCGACGAATGTGCACGTCGACGGTACGCTCTTCAACGTAGACGTTGCCGCCCCAGACCTGATCCAGCAACTGGCCACGCGTGTAGGCGCGCTCCTGGTGGGTCATGAAAAATTGCAGCAGGCGGTATTCGGTCGGGCCCATCTCGGCAGGACGGCCGTCGATGGTCACGCGGTGGCTGATCGGGTCCAGCAGCAGGCCGCCGACTTCGATTGGCGCCTCGCCATCGGTCGGGCCGGCACGGCGCAGCACGGCCTTCAGGCGCGCTACCAGCTCACGGGGGGAAAACGGCTTGGTGATGTAGTCGTCGGCGCCGACTTCCAGGCCCTGGATCTTGTTGTCCTCTTCACCTTTGGCGGTGAGCATGATGATCGGGATGTCCCCGGTCAATTCATCACGCTTGAGACGACGGGCCAGCTCGATGCCGGACGTGCCGGGCAGCATCCAGTCGAGCAGGATCAGGTCCGGTTTGCGGTCGACGATAATGGCGTGGGCCTGCTGGGAGTTTTCAGCCTCCAGGCAGTCATAGCCGGCCATTTCCAACGCAACGGCGATCATTTCGCGAATAGGCGCTTCGTCGTCGACGATCAGAATGCTCCTGCCAACCATGCCCTTAATCCTCTTGTCATTTAACTGTCTTGCGCCGCATTAGATAACGGAATTATTGCAGTCGTGTGACAGTATTTTAGTCGGTCGGCGATTGGCTGGATCCTGGGCTAAGCTTTAAGTCCGAATCCTGACAACCACAAAAGGAAGGTTTCCATGAAGCAAATCTCGCAATCCTTCAAGGCTCTGCTACTGGTTGCGGCGTTTTCCTTGCCGACCATGGCCTTCGCAGCTGAGCCGGCGATGATGAAAGACGGCATGATGGTCGACCATAAGGGCATGACCTTGTACACGTTCGACAAGGACACTGGCGGCACGTCGGTATGCACCGGTGAGTGTGCAAAACACTGGCCGCCGCTCAAGGCTGAAGCGGGTGCCAAGGCTGAAGGTAAATGGACAGTCGTCCAGCGTGACGATGGCACGATGCAATGGGCCTACGACGGCAAGCCGCTGTACTACTACGACGACGACAAGAAACCCGGAGACAAGACGGGCGACATGAAGAACAAGGTCTGGCACGTCCTCCAAGGGCCGAAGATGTAAGACATCTCATGTAGGAGCGAGCTTGCTCGCGATGAGCGTGAACGATTATGCAGGCCGTCTGGATAACCGCGTCGTCTTCAAATTCATCGCGAGCGGGCTCGCCCCTACACACGATATGGCGTTAACGCACTGCGTAATCCAAAACAATCCCCACAAAAATCGCCAACCCTGCCCAATGGTTGTGTAAAAACGCCTTGAAGCAACGCATGCGGTCCCTGTCGCGGGTGTACCAGAACTCCCAGGCAAAGCAGCCCGCGGCCGCCAGTAATCCAAGGTGGAACCAGCCACCGAGGTCGAACTTCGAACCCGCCAGCAACAGGCAACCCAGCGCCAGCCCTTGCAGGGTCAGGATGATCGCCCGGTCCGCGTCGCCGAACAGAATCGCCGTGGATTTCACGCCGATCTTCAGGTCGTCATCGCGGTCGGTCATCGCGTAATAGGTGTCGTAACCCACGGTCCACATCAGGTTGGCGATCCACAGCAGCCATGCGACAGCCGGCAGTTCACCGGTTTCTGCGGTGAACGCCATCGGCATCCCCCACGAAAATGCAGCGCCCAGCACCACTTGCGGGTAATAGGTGTAGCGCTTCATGAACGGGTAACTGAACGCCAGTGCCAGGCCGCCCAACGACAGCCAGATGGTCGCGGCATTGGTGCACAGCACCAGCAGGAAACTCACGCCCATCAGCAGTGCGAAGAATACCAGTGCCTCTTTGGAGCTGATCTTGCCGCTCACCAGCGGCCGCTGCTCGGTACGCTTCACATGACCATCGACCTTGCGGTCCGCCCAGTCGTTGATCACGCAGCCGCCAGCGCGAGTCAGCACCACGCCAAGGACGAAAATCACAATGTTGGCCAGGGAGGGCGAACCCTTGCCGGCAATCCATAGCGCCCACAGCGTAGGCCAGAGCAGCAGGTAAATGCCGATCGGCTTGTCCATGCGGGTCAGCTGAATGAAATCCCAGGCCCGAGGGTTCAAGCGGTTCAAGGACTTGAGCAGGCTTTGGTACATCAACGGTTCTCCGATTGGGCGCAGGCGGCGTCCCACAGGGAAGGCAGGAAAATTTCGGCCACCAAAACGCTCAAGGCGCCGCGGTCGAAGCGCGAGCGGCGGCCCCACAGTCCAGGCGATTGCACCTCGGCGGGCAGCCACGCTTGCGGATAATGGCAAACCTCGATGGCCCGGCGCTGGAAGGCCTGATCGCAAAACAGCAATTCGCCCAGCGAGCGGCTGCCCAGTTCGTCCATGTGCAAGCCGTCGCCTTGCAATGCATTGCGTGACGCCACGCTGCGCGCAAACACCCACGCCTGGCCATGACCACGCAAATACACCTCGCGGACCCAGCCCTCACTGCCATCGGCCAGGTCCAGTGCTGCGCATTCGTCGGCACGCAGGGGCTGCCAGCCTTCGAACATCGGCGAGACGCTGAAGGCGTCATTCGACAGATGAATCAGACGTCTGGTCAGCGAGCCTTCGTCGAACAGCCAGTCGAGGGTGGAGGCATCGGGGAGGGGCGCCAGTTCGCTGCGCGAGAGCCAGAGAGGAGCTGGAGAGGGGGATTCTGTGTGATGCACAATGAGTCATTATTGGCAGCAAATGAGGCGGCGAGCTTAACATGTCAGCCGCCGATATCGATTGAAATGGCCTGCCGTTGCGCCGAACAGGCTTGCATCCGATGGCTCCGATCAGTACAAAACGCGCTGAGTTGGACGGCAGTGCTACAACCATCGACCGTCCGGCCGGCAAAACGCCTGAACCCTGAGGAAGTACCTGATGAAAAAGTGGCAATGTATCGTCTGCGGCCTGATCTACAACGAAGCCGACGGTTGGCCGGATGACGGCATTGCGCCGGGCACCCGTTGGGAAGACGTCCCGGCAGACTGGCTGTGCCCGGACTGCGGTGTGGGCAAAATGGATTTTGAAATGATCGAAATCGCTGCCTGAATAATTGAGGAGTAAGGAATGAACGCACCTGTCGTAATCATTGGCACCGGCCTGGCTGGCTACAACGTGGCCCGCGAGTTTCGCAAACTCGATAGCGAAACCCCGCTGCTGCTGATTACCGCCGATGACGGTCGCTCCTACTCCAAGCCGATGCTCTCCACCGGCTTCGGCAAAAACAAGGATGCCGACGGCCTGAGCATGGCCGAACCAGGCGCCATGGCCGAACAGCTCAAGGCTGAAATACGCACCCACACGCGCATCAGCGGCATCGACCCGGGCCACAAGCGCTTGTGGATCGGTGAAGAAGCGGTGATCTACCGCGACCTGATCCTGGCCTGGGGCGCCGAAACCGTGCGTGTACCCATTGAAGGCGACGCGGCGGACTGCGTGTTCCCGATCAACGACCTGGAAGACTACGCACGCTTCCGTGCGGCGGCAGCCGGCAAGCGCCGCGTGCTGCTGCTCGGCGCCGGCCTGATCGGCTGCGAGTTCGCCAACGACCTGACCCTGGGTGGCTACGAAGTGCAGCTGGTTGCGCCGTGCGAACAGGTCATGCCGACCCTTTTGCACCCGGCGGCCGCCGCTGCGGTACAGGCAGGCCTCGAAAGCCTTGGCGCTCGCTTCCACCTCGGACCGGTGCTCAACCGCCTGCAACGCGTGGCTGACGGCCTGGAAGCGCACCTGTCCGATGGCCAGGTGATCCCGTGCGACGTGGTGGTCTCGGCCATTGGCCTGCGCCCGCGCGTCGACCTGGCGGCTGCGGCCGGTCTGCAGGTCAACCGCGGCATCATGGTCGACCGGCACCTGAAGACCTCCCACGCCAACATCTACGCCCTGGGCGACTGCGCCGAGGTCGACGGGCTGAACCTGCTGTACGTGATGCCCCTGATGAGCTGTGCGCGAGCGCTGGCGCAAACCCTGGCCGGCAACCCGACCGCCGTCACCTATGGCCCGATGCCGATCACCGTCAAGACCCCGGTCTGCCCGTTGGTGGTGTCCCCGCCGCCACGGGGCGCAGAGGGCATCTGGACAGTCGAAGGGCAGGGCGCCGACATCAAGGTTTTATGCCGCGATGCCGCGGGCAAGCTGCTCGGTTACGCCCTCACCGGTGCCGCCGTGATGGAAAAACTGGCCCTGAACAAAGAGCTTCCGGCCCTGTTGGCATAAATACCGGTCGTTCTGTCGGAATCACCCCCCTTTTGCCCTAACAATGGCCGCGCCGATACTGGCGCGGGGCCTCACTGCGTGCCATCCTCACTCCCGTCTGCCGCAGAGTAGAGCACCTGCGGCGCTTTGGGCGCTGCTCCATAGAGAGCAGCACGGACATAACAACAACAAACCGTCAAAGGGGCTTCACTCACATGCGTAAACCAGACCTCGCTGCAGCCATTGCTGAAAAAGCAGACCTCACCAAAGAACAAGCCAGCCGCGTTCTCAACGCCGTTCTTGAAGAAATCACCGGTGCCCTGCACCGCAAAGACAGCGTGACGCTGGTGGGCTTCGGCACCTTCCTGCAACGCCATCGCGGTGCCCGCACCGGCAAAAACCCGCAAACCGGTGAACCCGTCAAAATCAAGGCCAGCAACACCGTTGCTTTCAAGCCTGGGAAATCGTTGAAAGACAGCGTTAATCCGTAATCCGTTTTCACCTCCCGCGTAGCGGGGGAGTGGAATAAAAAATGGGCACGCCAACCAGGGTTGGGTGCCCATTTTTTGTGGGTGACGAATCAGCCGAGCCCGCTTTGTTGCTTGGCGAGAATCGCCGCCATTTCCGGCTCATCCAGATGATCCAGCGCCCGCTCTACCAGCAAATGCGCCCCCTCAGCCACGCGACTGATCGCCAGGGCTACTGAGCGGCGTGAGCCGTCTACATCATCGGCCAGGTCAGCGGCGATGGCGCTGATGGACAGCAGATCTTCCGAGGCGTTGGCCAGGAGTGCTTCGGTGTTGATGTTCGGGCAGACGCTGAAGAGTTGGCCGCTGCGTTTCGTTGGTGTTTGTTTTGGTGGGGCGAGATAGTGATCTAGAGCGCGTTCGGCGGCTTCGTGGAGTTTTTTGGAATTGAGGGATTCGTAGGGGGATGTGGCTTCGTTTTCGGATGCGTCGGGTATCGGAGTCATTGGTGTAAATCCTTGGTTAAGAAGTTTTGCTTCCGATTTCGGACTTGCACATCCGGTCGCCGTTTTTGGCGGTGACGATCAGAGGTTATCGATGAATCCAAAACTCGCCTAGTTCATGCAGAGCGCAGCATTTTGAAGGAAGTTTCCGATAGGTTTGCAGGGTGGGTGATCAAAAGATCGCAGTCTTCGGCAGCTCCTACAGAATGTGTTTCGTTTGGTGCAGGAGTGGTTTGGAGGGGGCTCTGGATAATTATGACTTGGTGGTCATCGTGAGGGTAATGGTTCTGATCTTCTTCTAAGCAAGCAGATACTGGCGTTATCGCCTGAAGCCGTTAAACTGCCCGGGCCGTTCATTTTTCTTCTGAGGCTTGCGCATGAAATTTCGTTTTCTGCTGTGGATGCTGGGTTTGTTGATGGGTAAGGCCAGCCGGAATAATCCGGCGTTTCAGCAGCAGCTGGGTGACAAGGACCTGGTCTTTCAGTTGCAGACCCTGGACGGGAAAGTGGCGCGGCATTTCCGCGTGAAGGACCAGCGCATTACCAGCCAACCGGGTGTGCATGCCGAACCTGCATTTGCGATTGCCTTTAAAGACGCCGCGTACGGCTTTGCCACGATGCAGGCGAAGAACAAGCAACTGGCGTTCATGACGGGGATCCAGGACAAGTCGATTCAGATCAAGGGCAACCCGGCGCTGGTGATCTGGTTCCAGGGATTGACCAAGTATTTGAAGCCGAAGAAAAAGCCTGCTGTTGGTCGTTGATAGGGCATCGCAGAGCTATCGTTTCGAGCTTGATCGAGTCGAATTCTGATTAAAAAAAACTAAGCAACTGTCATTTTTGACAGGTTACAGCTGCCTTTTTTGCATGCTCCACTGTGCTGGGTGTAGCGGGTTTTTCACCCTTTACTCAGCACTGTGGAGTGGGACCATGAATCACAAGAAGAAAGACGGAAGTGCGGGAACCCTCGACCCGCTATTTGGTGACGGCGGGAAGGTAGAGTTAACGCATGAGGGGGAGCGGGGTAATAATCCATACGCCATTCTTGCGCTGAATGACAACAAGCTGCTCTACGCTGATCGGAAGAATTTGGGTTCGAAGGCGATCAGGGTAAGGCTGATGCATTCGAACGGTTTCTTCGATGGTCAGTTTGGCGTCGGCGGTTCGGTCGAGCTGTTTGCTGGAGCGAACAACTCTCCTTACGAAGTGGGGCTCTGTTCATACACGAATGACAAGTGGCTTTTGACTGGCCTGGTTTATGAATCTGAATCTGAAGCTCCTTTATTATTTATTGCACGGTTGAATATAAAGGGCGAACTGGACCTTTCCTTCGGCGAAGGCGGCATAGCGACTATCAATTTGTATGACCTTGTAGGTGTGAAATATAAGCCACAATCTCAGGCAACTCCCAAGGTAGAGAATACAAATCCGAGTGGACGCTCATCTCGTGCCTCAAGCTCTACTGCCGGTTCAGTGGTCGTGCAACCCGATGGCAGGATCGTTCTGCCGCTGACTTTCGTCGGTGCAGGTCTTGAAAAAGGATTGGTGATCCGGCTAGCGCCAAATGGTTCTCCTGACAAAAGTTTCAACGGTGCTGGTTTTGTGTTTGTTGAGCTTGAAGGTATTGAACATTGGGCGAGTAACTCTACGAGCGTCGCGGTACAGGAGAGTGGAAAAATCACTGTCTACGGTACCTATCTCATTAGGGATGAGGCTCGTAATTATGTGGTGCGATTCAAAGAAGACGGGCAGTTCGACGCGGACTTCAATAAAGGAACGGCAGTCATTATTGTTGGCCGTGAATCTGAGTTGCTTTTTGCGGGTAGTATCGCGATAAGAGAAAGTGATGGTGCAATTTTAGTCGTAGGTGGTGCTTACCGGAGCGCGAAGACAGAAGGGGTTATTGTCGTTCTAGACGCCGCAGGCGCTGCTGACCCTGGCTTCAATGGCGGCCAGCCGTTGTTCTCCAGCATGTTGACTGAGGGGGTGGGATGGGATTTCTGTGGATGGCAAAAGGAAAGCCAAGCAATCATCGTTGCTGGTAGTGGAGGCTCAAACTCCGAAAATGCCTCATTATTATTGGCACGCTTTCTCCCGGATGGCTCTTCGGACTCATCTTTTAATGGTCAGGGTTGGACTCAATTCAATGAGGCAGCCGGGTCTTCAGGATATAGGGATGCGGCGGTAATGACCGACAACAAAGTCGTCCTTTGCGCCAAAGTGTATATAGGCCTAACCAGCTCACATGGCTGCTTGGTGCGCTACCTGACATGAGGTGTGTGAAACGAAAGCCTGACGGGCAAGCCTCGATCCTACAGGATTCAGGTGATCCGTAGGAGCGTTTCCCGCGATGCTTTCAGCCCTGCGTGAATTGCGACGCCAGTTCACGCAGCAACACTTCAGCTTCCAGCACTTTGCTTACCACGTCGTTGGCTTTTTCGCGGCTCAGGCCGAGGCGTTCGAGCAGGGCGTCGGGGATGTCTTCGTCGGGGCCGGAGCCGATGTTGCGGCTGCGCAGCAGGCGCACGGCCAGGCAGACCAGGTTCGGGTACTCGGCGTAGGCGCCGTCGTAGGCTGGGTCGTGCTGGAAGCGCAGCGCTGTGGACAGTTCTTCGGGCATGTCCCAGTGGCGCATCAGCCATGCGCCGATCTGTTCGCGGCTGATGCCCAGCAGGTGTTGCTCGATGTAGCTGTGGCACAGGTGCGGGTTGACCTCCAGGTGACGGCAGATCAGCGAGAAGTGCGGCGGGAACACATGGGCCAGCAGCAGGTAGCCGAAGTTGTGCAGCAGGCCGGCGAGGTAGGTCAGGCCGGCTTCCGGACGCTGGGCGCGCGGCATGGCGCGGGTCAGGCCTTCGATGACGGCGGCGGTGTAGATCGATTGCTGCCAGTACGGGGTGGAGTGTTGCGGGTGGTCCTTGGGCAGGCTCAGGGTTTTGCCCAGGGCCAGGCCCAGCGCCAGGTTGATCACCAGGTCGAAGCCCAGCACGCGCACGATGGCGTCTTCAACGGAGCGGATCTTGCCCGGCGACGCGTAGTAGGGCGATGCCGCCCAGCTCACCACTTGTGCGGCCAGCGCCGGGTCGGTTTCGACCACGCCGGTGATGTCGTCGATGGTGGCGTTGGGGTCGACGCGCAGCTTGATGATTTTTTGCGCGGTTTCGGCCAGCGGCGGAATTTCGATGGTCGCTTCCAGGCGCTGCTGGATACGCCGTGCGGTGAACGCCTGGACGGCCTGGGTGATTTCCTCGCGGTCGTCATCGGGGCGGTCGAGGTTGGGACGGATGCTGGTCAGGTTTTCGCCGAAGTTGGCGGCGCTGGCCTTGGTCAGCATGGTCGCCTTGAAGTCTTCGCTGGTGATTTCCAGCAGCACGCCCGGCTCACCGGAGTTGATCAGCAACTTCGGCTCGCGCAGCAGGCTTTCGTCATACAGGCACGGTGAACTGGTCAGCGCCGGCAAGCCCGGCAGCAAGCTGAGATTGTGCTTGCCGAGCATTTTTGTCAGGCGTTCGGTGGGTACGGCGGCGAGGCGGCGACCGGTGAGTTCGGTCAGGCGATTGAGGTCCAGCAATTGGCTCTGCGGGAACAGCACCATCAATACGCCAATGCTGTCATCCAGGAGAACAGCCTGCACTTTGCGCGCGGCATTGAGACCGTGACGGTCCAGCACCTCTTCGTAGGCAATGCCCAGCTTGCCCAGCATCAGCCGAATAACCGACGGAGCGTGCGGGGTGTCGGGTGCGAAGGCAACGTCGGTCATGGTCTGTATCCGGACTTAAACAATTGCAGGAGTATAACCAGCTTGCTTGGGGCCACGCCTCAGAAACCGTGACGGTTGTCACACTTGGCCGTATTGTTGGCCATGACGCAGCCATCGATCGAGTAGCGGGCTGACGTGGGTCGGCCAGCGCTCGAGCAATGCCTGGGCGGCATCCCGCACGGCGGGCAGCAAATCGGCATCGCGCATCAGGTCGGCGACCTTGAATTGAAGTAAACCTGTCTGCCGGGTGCCGAGCATTTCGCCGGGGCCGCGCAGTTCCAGATCCTTTTCGGCGATGACGAAACCATCGTTGGTTTCACGCATGATACCCAGGCGCTGGCGGCCGATCTGCGACAGCGGCGGATGGTAGAGCAGCACGCAATGGCTGACGGCGCTGCCCCGGCCGACGCGGCCGCGCAACTGGTGCAATTGCGCCAGGCCCAGGCGTTCAGGGTTCTCGATGATCATCAGGCTGGCGTTGGGCACGTCCACGCCGACTTCGATCACCGTGGTCGCGACCAGCAATTGCAGGTTGCCGGCCTTGAATTCGGCCATCACCGCGGCTTTTTCCGCAGGCTTCATACGGCCGTGAATCAGCCCGACCTTCAGTTCGCCGAGGGCGGCGGTGAGGTCCTCAAAAGTGGTTTCGGCGGCCTGGCAGGTCAGCTCTTCCGACTCTTCGATCAGCGTGCACACCCAATAGGCCTGACGCCCTTCGGCGCAAGCGCTGCGCACTCGCTCGATGACTTCGACCCGCCGGGTGTCGGTGATCAGCACGGTGTTGACCGGGGTTCGGCCGGGGGGCAGTTCGTCGAGGATCGAGGTGTCGAGGTCGGCGTAGGCACTCATGGCCAGCGTGCGCGGAATCGGCGTGGCGGTCATGATCAGCTGATGCGGGCACATGCGCCCGCCGACGCCTTTCTGCCGCAGGGCCAGACGCTGCTGTACGCCGAAACGGTGCTGTTCGTCGATGATCACCAGTGCCAGGTTCTTGAATTGCACTTCGTCCTGGAACAGCGCGTGGGTGCCGACCACCATCGGCGTGCCGCTGGCGATTTGCTCCAGCGCGGCGACGCGGTTCTTGCCCTTGAGCTTACCGGCCAGCCACGCGACTTCAATGCCCAGCGGCTCGAGCCAGCGCTTGAAGGTGATGAAGTGCTGCTCGGCGAGAATCTCGGTGGGCGCCATCAGCGCAACCTGATAACCGGCCTCCAGCGCTTGCAGCGCGGCAAGGGCGGCGACCACGGTTTTGCCGGCGCCGACATCGCCCTGGATCAGCCGCAGCATCGGTTCGTGCTGGCTGAGGTCATAGGCGATTTCGTTGCCAACCCGCTGCTGGGCACCGGTCGGGCTGAAGCCGAGGTTGGCCAGGTATTTGGCTGGCAGCTTCGTTGCCTTGGGCATCGCTGGAGCACGCAGGGCGCGCATGCTTTCTCGCAGGCGCTGTTGCGACAGTTGATGGGTCAGCAGTTCTTCGAAAGCCAGACGGTGCTGCGCCCAGTGGTGACCGAGGGCAAGTTCATCGACGTCGGCATCGGCGGGCGGGTTGTGCAGGTAGCGGATCGCATCGGCCAGCGGCGCCAGTTGGTAGTCGCGGGCCAGTTCGCTCGGCAGCCAGTCGGGCAGGCTGCTGGGGCCGAGCAGGGTGAGGGTCTGCATGCACAACTGGCGCAAGCGCTGTTGGGTCAGGCCCTCGGTGAGCGGGTAGACCGGGGTCAGGGTTTCATCCACCGGCGGCGGTTCGTCGCCGGTGATGGCGCGGTATTCCGGGTGGTAAATCTCCAGCCCCGAAGCACCGGGCCGCGCTTCGCCGTAGCAGCGAATCCGCGTGCCGCGTTTGAGGCCTTCCTTTTGCGCGTTGCTGAAATGGTAGAAGCGCAGGCTGAGTCCGCCGGTGCCATCCTGCAGCCGGACCACCAGGCTGCGCCGACGCCCCATGACCACATCGGCACCGCTGACAGTGCCTTCGATAACCGCATCCTGACCGGGCCGCAGTGCGCCGATCGGCACCACGCGAGTGCGGTCCTGATAACGCAGGGGCAGGTGAAACAACACGTCCTGGAGGTTTTCCAGGCCGACCTTGGCCAGTTTCTCGGCCATGGCTTCACCGACACCCTTGAGTGCCGTCACCGACACTTGCGACAACTCGCTCATGACCGTTGCTTAGCCCGCAGCGACTTGCGCCGCTGGCTTGGCCACCGAGCACAGGCGAATGGAGTCGGCGAGGATTTCAATCGCTTTCGGGCGCGGGAAGCTGGCGCGCCAGGCAATGGCCACGGTGCGGAACGGTACGGGTGCCGACAACGGACGCACCTCGATTACGCCGGGGGCGTAGTGATGGCTGTCGACCGCCGACAACGGCAGGATCGAAATCCCGAGACCCGAGGCGACCATGTGGCGAATGGTTTCCAGGGAGCTGGATTCCACCGTGGTGTGCTTGGCGCCGTCGTTGCCTTTGGTCAGGGTCGGGCAGGCTTCCAATACCTGATCGCGGAAGCAGTGGCCTTCGCCGAGCAGCAACAGGCTCTTGTCATTGAGCAGGCTGGCGTCGATGGATTCCTTTTGTGTCCACGGGTGCTGCGCCGGCATCAGCACGTAGAACGGCTCGTCGTAGAGCTGCAGGGTCAGCACGTCGGCTTCATTGAACGGCAGGGCGATGATGATCGCGTCGAGCTCGCCGTTGCGCAGTTTGTCGCGCAGCACGTGGGTGAAGTTTTCTTCGATGTACAACGGCATCTGCGGGGCGACCCGGTGCAGTTGTGGAATCAGATGCGGAAACAGGTACGGCCCGACGGTGTAGATCGCGCCGACTTTGAGTGGGGCGGTCAGCTGGTTCTTGCCGGCCTGGGCCAGTTCGCGGATGCCTTGGGCTTGTTCCAATACCTTTTGGGCCTGGGCCACGATGCCTTCGCCGACCGGCGTCAGGCGCACGGCGCTTTTGCTGCGCTCGAAAATCAGCACACCGAGTTCGTCTTCAAGCTTTTTCACACCCACCGACAGGGTCGGCTGGCTGACGTGGCAACGCTCGGCCGCGTGGCCGAAGTGCTGCTCTTGGGCGAGGGTAACGATGTAGCGTAATTCTGTGAGGGTCATAGCAAGCGTCCATGTAGTTGCGGGCCAAGCATACCGGCTGCAATCGATAGACGCACGTTATCAGACTGAGACTGTCGCGTGACACCGGGTTATACCGGTTTGCCGCTGGCAGATAAGCGAAAGGCACCTTTCGGTGCCTTTTATCGTTGAAGCGTGATCATGGGGGGGCGGGCTTGCTCGCGAAAGCGGTGTGCCAATCAACATGGATGTTGAATGTGTCGGCCTCTTCGCGAGCAAGCCCGCTCCCACATTTACCGCCGGCGTTTTTCCAGCGAATAAACAAACGGTGCAACGATTTCGATGGAGCCATTGGTCAGCATGTCGGCCGGTGGCTTGGGCAGCGGTTGGGCGCGACGGATCATTTCCAGAGTGGCCCGGTCCAGATCGGCAGTGCCCGAGGCGCCTACCAGCTCAAACGACAACACATTGCCTTCGGCATCCACGACGAAACGCAGACGGTTCATGCCTTCCTTGCCCCGCGCCTGGGCACTTGCAGGGTACTTTTTGTACTTCTGCAGGTGTGCCAACAGCGTGCCTTGCCAACTGGCCTTGGCCGCCAATTGAGCAGGCGATGGGCCCGGCGCAGGCTGGGCGGATTTCTCCGTTGGTGCCTGAGTCTGTTGCGTTTCGGCAGGCTTTTCCTCGGCCGGTTTTTCCTTCGGCGGTTCGGGTTTTTTCTCTACCGGCTTGGGCGGTTGCGGCTTCGGCTTGGGTTTGACCGGCTTGGGCACGGCAATTTCAGCTTTCGGCGCTTCAGCGAGCTTGGGTATCGGCAGTTCTTCAACCGGAGCCGGTGGCTGCGGCGGGGTGACGACCTTCGGCGGGGCAGGCGGTGGCGGGGCAGGAACCGGTGCCAGTTCGACCATCATTGCCTGAGGGGGCAATTCGATGGGCGGACGGGCGGACCAGTTCAACGCCAGCGCGATGGCCAGCGCGTGAACGCCCAGCACCACGGCCAGGCTACCGCTGTAACGCGTCAGCTTATGGCGCGTCGTGATCATTTCTTGGCTGCCGTCTCGAGTCCGACCAGACCTACCTTCAGGTAACCGGCGGAACGCAGGTTGTCCATCACGCTCATCAGGTCGCCGTAATCCACGCCTTTGTCGGCCTGGAAGAAGATTGTCGTGTCTTTCTTGCCCTGGGTCTTGGCGTCGAGGGTGGCGCCGAGTGCTTCGGCCTTCACTTCGTCTTCACCAAGGAACAGGCGCTGGTCAGCCTTGACGCTGAGGAACACCGGTTTCTCTGGCCGCGGAGCCGGCTTGGCGGTCGAGGCGGGCAGGTCGACCTTGATGTCCACGGTGGCCAGCGGAGCCGCCACCATGAAAATGATCAACAGCACCAACATCACGTCAATGAACGGCGTAACGTTGATTTCGTGGTTTTCGGCCAGATCGTCGTCTGCCCCTTCTTTCAAATGCAGGCCCATGGCCGATTACCCCACTTTCACCATGTGCGGTTGCGAGCTGCGCTCAGGCTGGTGGTCGAGGTCGCGGCTGACCAACAGCAGGACCTGTGCGGACGCATCGGACACCTGAGCCTTGTAACCGGCGATGGAGCGGGCAAAGACGTTGTAGATCACGACCGCAGGGATAGCTGCAACCAGGCCTAGCGCGGTAGCCAGCAAGGCTTCGGCGATACCGGGGGCGACGACGGCGAGGTTGGTGGTCTGGGTCTTGGCGATGCCGATGAAGCTGTTCATGATGCCCCACACGGTACCGAACAGGCCGACGAACGGCGCGGTGGAACCGATGGTGGCCAGCACGCCGGTGCCGCTGCTCATGTTGCGACCGCAGGCCGCGACCAGGCGCTCAAGACGGAAGCTGACGCGTTCCTTGATGCCTTCTTTCTCACGGCTGTTGACCGACAGGCGCATCTCCTCAAGGGCGTCATGTACCAGCAGGTTGGCCAGGGTGCCTTCCTTCGCCGCGGTGGCGCTGGCTTCCTTGAGGGAGGTGGATTTTTTCAGTTGAGCGATTTCACCGCGCAGACGACGCTTGGCGCCCATCAGCTCAAGACCCTTGGCGATCCAGATGGTCCAGGTGATGATCGAGGCGATGGCCAGGCCGATCATCACGATTTTCACGATGATGTCGGCGTTCTTGTACATGCCCCACGGCGACAGGTCGTGGGCCATGCCCAGGGTGTTGTCGGCTTCGAGGACTTCAGGGACGTCTTCACCCAACGCTTCTGTCGGTGCGGCCTGGGCAGGATCGGTCGCGACCGGAACAACGGCCGGGGCGGCGTGATCGGCCGGCGCAGGCGCGGTGGCGGCTGGTGTGGCTGGCGCCTGGGCATCGGCGAAAGCGGCGACTGGCGCGAGCATCAGGCTGAAGAACAGGGCGGCCACCGCGCTCCAGGCGCGAGGTCGTTTGGTTGGCGAAGCGGAGAATTGATTGCGTGTCATGCTGGCCGGACCTGAGAGAAAAAACGGGTGATGTTCTTCCAGGCCTCGAAGGCCGAGAACAAAAGTGGGGAGGCATTATTGCAAGTAATTCTTGTTAACAGAAGTAATAGCGTCTCTTTTTTTCCTGCATTACTAGCCGCCTGTCTGTTGCCGGCGCTAGTCTGTGGCTTTCCGATGGGAGTTTTCTGATGTCTGCGCCTACTGTTTTGATCGCCGGCTGCGGTGATGTCGGCAGCCGCCTGGCCACACAATTGCTGGCGGCGGGATGGGAGGTCCATGGCCTGCGACGCGACGTTTCACGCCTGCCCAAGGGCGTCATCGGCGTGGCCGGTGACCTGTTCAACAAAGACTGCCCGGACACTTGGCCAATCGGCGCCGTGGATTACCTGGTGTATTGCGCGGCGGCCACCGATCACGACGAAGCCGGTTACCGCGCTGCGTATGTTCAGGGTCTGGAGCATGTGCTGGAGTGGCTGGACGACTACGGGCAGATGCCCAATCGCCTGTTGTTCGTTTCCAGCAGCAGTGTCTACGGTCAGCAGAATGGCGAATGGGTCGACGAGGCTTCACCGGCCGTGGCGGCGGGCTATTCCGGACGTGTGATGCTCGAAGCCGAGCAACTTGCCCTCAAGAGCGGCATTCCGGCCAGTATCGTGCGCCTGACCGGCATTTACGGTCCCGGCCGTGAATGGCTGCTGACCCAGGTGCGCCGGGGTTATCGCGTGGCGGTCGAGCCACCGTTGTATGCCAATCGGATTCATGCCGACGATGCCGCAGGGTTGATCGCGTGCCTGCTTGAGGCGGATCGGCGAGGCGTGGCGCTGGATGATGTCTACATCGGCGTCGATGACGCGCCGGCAGCGCTGGCCGATGTGGTGGGCTGGTTGCGCGAATATCTGGGTGTGACCGAATGGGCCGATGACGACAGCGTGCGTCGCACTGGCAGCAAGCGCTGCAGCAATGCGCGGGCCAAAGCGTTGGGCTGGACGCCGAAGTATCCGAGTTTTCGCGAGGGGTATGCGGCGATCATTGAAGGGCGCTGCTGACATTCAGTCACCAGAAACCAAAATGTGGGAGCGGGCTTGCTCGCGAAAGCGGTGTATCAGTCAACATCAACGTTGAATGATAGATAGCCTTCGCGAGCAAGCCCGCTCCCACATTAAAACTTCTTTGCAGCTAGATCCGGGTTATTGCTTCTCCAGCAACCACTTGCGATCACCCGGCGTGTACTGAGGCATCTCGTCCGCCTGCGCCGTGTTCACGGTCTGGAAAATCTCCAGCTCTTTGCCCTTGCGCGCAAAGATCCAGGCGCTGCCCTGGCCATTGAGTTGCAGCCACATGTTGTCATTGCCGCCGCTCATGGATGCGCAATCGCCGGCCAGGCACAACGCATAGCGGTCGCTGCCCGGCAGGCCGGTCACCTGGCCGTCGGCCTGGAATTGAACCGTGTTGCCTTCGCCTGGGCCGTTGACGATTGTCCAGCCGCCACCCATGTAGGCTGAATACAGGGCACGCTCGAAGGTGGCACCCATCGGTGCGCCATCCGGTACCTGGATCTGTACGCGGTCGAAGACTTGCTCAGGCTCATTGTCGCTGGCGGACTGGCTCAGTTGCTTGCCGTCACGCTTCAGCTCACTGGCCGAGCTGCCATAAAAGTCGACTTTCCAGGCGCCGGAGTCTTCACCCAGCAGCTTGCCATCGACATTTTCAAAACCGTTGGTGTAGCGGGCCTGACCGGCCTTGGTGTTGATGTCCCATTCCAGGTTCGGGCCATAGGCCTGGAGCGCTTCACGCAGGGGGACGCCTTTGGCGGCAGCATCGATCGCCACCTGGTTGATCCAGGTGCCGCTGATGTCACGGTCGGCAGGGTTGCTGGCACATCCGCCCAGGAACAGGGCAAGCAGCGAGAGAACAAGCGCGTTGCGCATGGTGGAATCCTTTCAAGCTTTCTTTACAGCAGAGCAGTCGGCGCAGCCCGAGGCTGCGCCGTACGCATTACTCGATGACCAGGATGGCATCCATTTCGACCTGCGAACCCTTTGGCAGGGCGGCTACGCCGATGGCGGCGCGTGCAGGGTAAGGCTGGTCGAAGTACTTGCCCATGATCTCGTTGACCTTGGCGAAGTGGCTCAGGTCGGTGAGGAAGATGTTCAGCTTGACGATGTCCTTGAACGAACCGCCGGCAGCTTCAGCCACGGCCTTGAGGTTCTCGAATACCTGGACGGTCTGGGCTTCGAAGCCTTCAACCAGTTCCATGGTTTTTGGGTCCAGGGGAATCTGACCCGACATGTAAACGGTATTGCCAGCCTTGATCGCCTGGGAGTAAGTGCCGATGGCGGCCGGGGCCTTGTCGCTGGTGATAACAGTCTTGGTCATGTAGGACTCCTTGTAATTAGGGGCTTAGGCGCGCATGCGGGTGATGCGAATCACCCCGGTCAAGGCGCGCAGTTTCTTGATCACGCGGGCCAGGTGCACGCGGTCGTGCACGCTGACCACCAACTGGACCACGCTGATGCGCCCATCGCGTTCGTCCATGCTGATTTTCTCGATGTTGCCGTCGGCGGCGTTGACGCTGCTGGCCAGCAGGGCGATCAGGCCGCGCTGGTGCTCCAGCTCGACGCGCAGCTCGACGTTGAATTCGCCGGTGACATCCTTGGCCCACGAGAGCTGGATGCATTTTTCCGGGTTGTGGCGGATTTCGCTGATATTGCGGCAGTTGTCCAGGTGCACGACCATGCCTTTGCCGGCGGACAGGTGGCCGACAATCGGGTCACCCGGGATCGGCGTGCAACACTTGGCGTAGCTGAGCACCAGGCCTTCGGTGCCGCGAATCGCCAGCGGGCCTTCAGGGCTTGGCAACTGTTCGCCTTCGCCCAGCAACCGGCGGGCCACTACATAGGCCATGCGATTGCCCAGGCCGATATCTTCCAGCAGGTCTTCGATCAGTTCCAGGCGGTACTCGACCAGCATGGCCTTGACGCGCTCGGCCGGGATTTTCTCCAGCGAGCTGTCGAACCCGTTGAGGACCTTGTTCAGCAGGCGCTCGCCGAGGCTGATGGATTCGGAGCGGCGTTGCAGCTTCAGTGCGTGGCGTATGTGTGTGCGCGCCTTGCCGGTGACCACGAAGTTGAGCCAGGCCGGGTTCGGCCGTGCGCCGGGAGCGCTGACGATCTCGACCGTGGAGCCGCTTTGCAGCGGTTCGGACAGCGGCGCGAGTCGACGGTTGATCCGGCAGGCGATGCAGCTGTTGCCGACGTCGGTGTGCACCGCATAAGCGAAGTCGACCGCCGTGGAGCCCTTGGGCAGCTCCATGATCCGGCCTTTGGGCGTGAACACGTAGACCTCGTCCGGGAACAGGTCGATCTTCACGCTTTCGATGAATTCCAGCGAGTTGCCGGCGCGTTGCTGCATTTCCAGCACGCCCTTGACCCACTGGCGGGCGCGGGCATGGGTGCCTTTTGGCTGCTCGTCGCCGCTGGATTTGTACAGCCAATGGGCGGCGATGCCGTTGTTGGCCATCTCTTCCATTTCGCGGGTGCGGATCTGGATCTCGATCGGCACACCGTGCATGCCAAACAGCGTGGTGTGCAGCGACTGATAGCCGTTGGCCTTGGGGATCGCGATGTAATCCTTGAAGCGCCCCGGCAGCGGTTTATATAAGTTATGTACAGCACCCAGCACGCGGTAGCAGGTATCGACCTTGTCGACGATGATCCGGAACGCGTAGACGTCCATGATCTCGTTGAAGGCCCGACGCTTGCCGCGCATTTTCTTGTAGATGCCGTAGAGGTGTTTCTGGCGACCGCTGACCTCGCCCTGAATGCCATCGATGGCCAGGCAGTGGCTTAGGGATTCTTCGATCTTGTTGACGATTTCCTTGCGGTTGCCCCGGGCGCGTTTGACGGCCTGGTAGATCCGCGCGGAACGCATCGGGTGCATGGCCTTGAAACCGAGGTCTTCGAATTCTATGCGGATGGCGTGCATGCCCAGCCGGTTGGCGATGGGCGCATAGATTTCCAGGGTTTCCTTGGCGATGCGCCGGCGTTTTTCGCCGGACAGCACTTCCAGCGTGCGCATGTTGTGCAGGCGGTCGGCCAGCTTGACCAGGATCACGCGAATGTCGCGGGCCATGGCCATGGCCATTTTCTGGAAGTTTTCGGCTTGTGCCTCGGCCTTGGTCTCGAAATTCATCTGGGTCAGTTTGCTGACCCCGTCGACGAGTTCGGCCACGGTTTCGCCGAACTGCGCTTGCAGCGCTTCCTTGGCAATACCGGTGTCTTCGATCACGTCATGCAGCATCGCGGCCATCAGGCTCTGATGGTCCATGTGCATGTCGGCAAGAATATTCGCAACCGCGAGTGGGTGCGTGACGTACGCCTCGCCGCTACGGCGGCGTTGGCCGTCGTGGGCTTGTTCGGCGTAGAAATACGCCCGGCGGACCAGGTTGACCTGGTCCTTGCCGAGGTAGGTCGATAAGCGATCGGCGAGGGCGTCTATGCTCGGCATGATGTCTCCTGCCGTAAGCTTTTATCCCGCGCCGTGCTACGTCGACCAGGCATAGGCTTAGACGGCCTCGTTGGACTCGTCCTCGAATGCAGCAAAAAGCGGTTCATCTTCAACGATTTCGGCTTCGGCGATAGCTGCGTAGTCGATCAGGCCTTCAGCGATTTCGCGCAGGGCAACGACGGTAGGCTTGTCGTTTTCCCATGCTACTTTCGGCTCTTTGCCGCCGGTGGCCAGTTGACGGGCACGCTTGGTAGAGAGCATGACCAGCTCAAAGCGGTTATCCACGTGTTCTAGGCAGTCTTCAACGGTTACGCGGGCCATGGTCTTCCTCGTAGCAAATGCAATATGCGCGCTGCCCGGATGGGCGAGCGGACTCGACAGTTTAAAAAATCACCAGCGTTTAGGGAAGCGCTGATTTTTTGACCAAGCCCTTCAACGCGCTGCAAGTACCAATGTAAAGCCCTTGCAGCGGTTTTGGGAAGAGCTGATTAACCGAGCAATTCAGCCAGCAATTTGCCGTGACGCTGTTGCTGACGCTTTTGAATCAGCTGATTGGCGCGGAAAATCGCCTTCAGATCGTGCAGCGCGTGGGCGAAATCGTCGTTGATGATCAGGTAGTCGTAGTCGACGTAGTGGCTCATTTCGCTGACGGCTTCGCGCATCCGGCCGTCAATGACTTCGTCACTGTCCTGGCCACGATTGGTCAGGCGCTGGTGCAGGGCCTGCAATGACGGCGGCAGAATGAAGATCGAGCGGGCCTGAGGCATCAGCTTGCGCACTTGCTCGGCACCTTGCCAGTCGATTTCCAGAATCAGGTCGTGGCCTTCGTCCAGGGTTTGCTGCAGGTGGCTTTGCGAAGTGCCGTAGAGGTTGCCGAACACTTCGGCACGCTCAAGGAAGTCCCCGTGCTCGATCATCTTCACGAATTCGCTACGGTCGACGAAGTGATAGTTCACGCCATTCACTTCACCGGGGCGCATGGCGCGGGTGGTGTGGGAGACCGAGACGCGGATCTCCGGATTTGCGTCGGTCAAAGCCTTGACCAGACTGCTCTTGCCCGCGCCCGAAGGAGCGGAAATGATGTACAGGGTGCCGGTGCTGTGTGTCATGTCGGGGTAGCCTTACTCAATATTCTGCACTTGTTCGCGCATCTGCTCGATCAACACCTTGAGGTTGACCGCAGCCTGGGTGCTGCGCGGGTCGAAGGCTTTGGAGCCCAGTGTATTGGCTTCGCGGTTGAGTTCCTGCATCAGGAAGTCCAGGCGCCGACCGGCGGCGCCGCCGGATTTGAGCACCCGACGAACTTCGATGATGTGAGTGCTCAGGCGATCCAGTTCTTCGGCGACGTCACTTTTTTGCGCGAGCATGACCATTTCCTGCTCCAGGCGCTGCGGATCCATCTCGGCCTTCATGTCGGCGAAACGGTCGAGGACTTTCTGGCGCTGGGTGGCGAGCATTTGCGGGACCAGTTCGCGCAAGGTCACCACGTCTTCTTCGATGGCGCTCAGGCGCTCGTTGATCAGTCGCGCCAGCTCCGCGCCTTCGCGCTCGCGGCCGGCCTTCAGCTCCTTGAGGCCCTGATTGAACAGTGCCAGCGCTTCGGCGTTCAAGGCTTGCGGGTCGGTGGCGTCGCCTACCAGTACGCCGGGCCAGGCAAGGACTTCCAGCGGGTTCAGCGCTGCCGGGTTCTTGATCAGGCTGGCGATGGTCTCGGCGGCGGCGACCAGTTGCGCGGCGCGCTCCTGATCGATTTGCAGCGCCTTGCCGGTGTTTTCTTCGGTGAAGCGCAGGGTGCATTCAAGCTTGCCCCGCGATACACCCTGGCGCAGGGCTTCACGAACAGCGCCCTCGAGGTCGCGAAAGGACTCCGGCAGACGCAGGTGGGGTTCCAGGTAGCGGCTGTTGACCGAGCGCAGTTCCCAGCTCAGGGTGCCCTGGACGCCGGCTTTCTCGACGCGGGCAAAGGCGGTCATGCTGTGCACCATGGAGGTACCTCGCAAGGCAGATCGGCACAGAACCAAGGTTCCGGGAATCCGATATCAATGAATTAAAGCCGACTGGCAGCAAAGGCGCAGGATTGTAGCGCAGTGGCGCGGATGCGCCCAAACACACAGTGTGACAAAGAGCGGCAGGCCTGCAGCGGCGCGCGGTACAGAGCCCTCGGTCGTCGGCGGATTTTTTTAGAAGTGCCCAGTGGCGGCCGTCGGCTCTATAATGCTCCGCAGTTTTCCGTCCCCAGTACAGGTACTCCCTATGATACGTCCAAGTGGTCGCGCTGCCGATCAGCTCCGCTCGATCCGCATCACCCGCAACTACACCAAGCACGCCGAGGGTTCTGTGCTGGTCGAGTTCGGTGATACCAAGGTCATCTGCACCGTCAGCGTTGAACCGGGCGTACCGCGTTTCCTGAAAGGACAGGGCCAGGGTTGGTTGACTGCCGAGTACGGCATGCTGCCGCGTGCTACCGGCGAGCGTAACCAGCGTGAAGCCAGCCGTGGCAAGCAAGGCGGCCGCACCCTGGAAATCCAGCGTCTGATCGGTCGCTCCCTGCGCGCTGCGCTGGACATGTCCAAACTGGGCGACATCACCCTGTACGTCGACTGCGATGTGATCCAGGCTGATGGCGGCACCCGCACGGCTTCGATCACCGGCTCCATGGTGGCGCTGATCGATGCCTTGAAAGTCATCAAGAAGCGTGGCGGCCTGAAGGGCGGCGACCCGGTCAAACAGATGATCGCCGCTGTTTCCGTGGGCATGTACAAGGGTGAACCGGTGCTCGACCTCGATTACCTGGAAGACTCGGCCGCCGAGACTGACCTGAACGTGGTAATGACCAGCGCTGGCGGCTTCATCGAAGTCCAGGGCACTGCCGAAGGCGCGCCGTTCCAGCCTGAAGAGCTGAACGCCATGCTCGAACTGGCCAAGAAAGGCATGAACGAGATCTTCGAACTGCAAAAGGCCGCCCTGGCCGACTGACCGGGCTGCTCCAGACAAGGAGGACACCATGAGTGACGAGCAACTGCCGCTGCCCACGCCGAGCCAAGAGGCGCGTCAGTGGGCCATGTTTTGCCACTTGTCCGCCTTGCTGGGGATCTGGATTCCGTTCGGTACGATCATCGGCCCGCTGATTCTCTGGCAGATCAAGCGCGAGATGGATCCGTTCATCGATGCCCAGGGCAAGGAAGCGCTGAACTTTCAGATAACGGTGGCGATCGCCTCGGCTATCTGCTTCTTGCTGATGCTGGTGATTATCGGGTTCTTCCTGTTTGGCCTGATCGCGATCGGTGCGCTGGTGCTAACGATCATTGCCGGGGTGAAGGCCAATGAAGGGCAGCCTTATCGGTATCCGTTCACATGGCGGTTGATCAAGTAAGCCAAGACACTGCTGTTGTTTGACGCACACTTCAGCGCAATTCAAAACAAATGCCCCGACATGTCGGGGCATTTGTTTTTTTGCAATCAGATTAATCTCTATTATTGCGTGTTTTGTCGCTCGCTATTCAAACTAAGTTAATTCGTGCGCATAATATTTTTTACACGTTTAGACACAAACTGCAAAGCTCAGTGCCGCTTGTAGGCTTGGCAATTGGACTTGGCGGTTGATAAGGTTGGCCCAAGTAATATTTATCAAGAAATATTTCGATATATTCAGACCATTGACGGCTCCTGAATCTAATACCAATCAGTGTTGAGATCCATCAACCTGTTCAAGAGGCGTGTCCAGGTAAAAAGTTCGCCCCTGAATATATAAGCAAGAATATCCAGAATGCTTCAGCTCGATTTTTATGGAACATTAGTAGCGGCCTCTTTAGTACTTTTGCTGGGGCGCGGACTTGTCACGCGTGTCGGTTTTTTACGCGCCTACAATATCCCCGAACCTGTAGCGGGTGGCCTGGTGGTTGCCTTGGTTCTCCTGGTTTTGCGCGGCTTTGATGCTGAGGTCCGGTTCGACACTTCGTTGCAGACACCCTTGATGTTGGCGTTTTTCGCCACCATTGGCTTGAGTGCAGATTTCGCCAGCCTGAAGAAGGGCGGGCGGGTGGTGGGTGTTTTCATACTGGCGGTCACCGGGCTTTTACTGGTTCAGAATGCCATGGGTATCGGTCTTGCGAGTCTCTTGGGGCTCGATCCCTTGATGGGCCTGCTGACAGGCTCGGTTACGTTGGCCGGCGGTCACGGTACGGGTGCTGCATGGGGGGCTACGTTCAGTGAGAAGTACGGTCTGGCATCTGCCTCCGAGCTTGCGATGGCCTCTGCGACGTTTGGATTGGTGCTGGGCGGATTGATCGGTGGGCCAGTTGCTCGCCACCTCATCAAGCGCGTACAAGTACCCGGCTGCGTTGATCAAGAAAAACCACGGGTGCCAAAAGGCTTTGAACAGCCAAACAAAGAGCGCTCGATCACACCCTTTTCGTTTATCGAGACGCTCGCGCTGATCGCCGTCAGCCTGCTGGCAGGTACTCTTCTGAACGAGATGCTCCACGGAAGCGCATTCGAGTTGCCGACGTTCGTTTGTGTCTTGTTCGTGGGTGTACTTTTGCGAAACGGGCTTTCAGCGCTTGGCTTGTATCAAGTGTTTGAGCGTGAAGTCTCCGTGCTTGGGAATGTCAGCTTGTCGCTGTTTCTGGCAATTGCTCTCATGTCACTCAAACTCTGGGATCTGGCCGCATTGGCTTTGCCGATCTTCATCATCCTGGCGGCGCAAACGCTGGTCATGGCGCTGTTTGCGATTTTCGTGACGTTCAGGGTCATGGGTAGTAACTACGATGCGGCTGTACTGGCGGCAGGACACTGCGGTTTTGGACTGGGGGCCACGCCAACTGCCATCGCTAACATGCAAGCGGTGACGCAGCGCTACGGGCCTTCGCAGATAGCGTTCCTGGTGGTGCCCATGGTGGGCGCTTTCTTCATCGACATCATTAATGTCATTGTGATCAAGTTGTATCTCGCTCTGCCGTTTTTCGCCGCGGCTTGAAGTTCTGGTCGATGGGAACCTCTGGATAGAGTGCATAAAAAATGCCCGTATCTTGCGATACGGGCATTTTTTCGACCATCCGTCACACTGCTCAGTGAAAAATCACTTAGATCGTCAGCGTCCAGTCGTAGTCCACGATCAGCGGCGCGTGCTGCGAGAACCGCGGCTGGCGTGGCAGGCGTGCGCTGCGTACGAAGCGGCGCAGGCCCGGGGTCAGCAGTTGATAGTCGAAGCGCCAACCGAGGTTGAGCATCTCCGCCTGTTCGTTGTCCGGCCACCAGCTGTACTGGTCGCCTTCCCGGCTGACTTCCCGCAGGGCGTCGACATAACCCATGTTGCCGACAATCTCGTCCATCCAGGCACGTTCAGGTGCCAGGAAGCCCGGAGATTGCTGGCTGTCGCGCCAGTTCTTGATGTCGAGCTTCTGCTGCGCCACGTACAGCGAGCCACAATAAATGTACTCGCGGCGTTTGCGCCGCTGCTTGTCCAGGTACTTGCCGAAGTCGTCCATGAGCTTGAACTTCTGGTTCAAATCCTCATCGCCGTTCATCCCCGAAGGAAGCAGCAAGGTGGCAATACTGACTTTGTCGAAATCTGCTTGCAGGTAGCGCCCGTAGCGGTCGGCCGTCTCGAAACCGAGACCGCTGATGACAGCCTTCGGTTGCAGCCGCGAATACAAAGCCACGCCACCTTGGGCGGGGACTTCAGCATCGCAGGCATAAAGGAAGTAGCCATCCAGTTGGAAGGCTGGGTCATCCAGTTCAAAGGCGGAGGCACGGGTGTCCTGCAGGCAGATGACGTCGGCATTCTGTGCTTGCAGCCAACTGAGCAAACCACGCTCGACTGCAGCCTGAATACCATTGACGTTCACACTGATGATCCGCATAAATGGCCCCAAAAATCGCGTGCGTGTATGATACACGGCGTCAAGCTAATTAGCTAAATCCGTGGTATTTGGGGTTTTTTCATGCAAGCGTATCAGCGCGATTTCATCCGTTTTGCCATCGATCGCGGCGTTTTGCGCTTCGGTGAGTTCACCCTGAAGTCCGGGCGCACCAGTCCTTACTTCTTCAATGCCGGCCTGTTCAACTCGGGTTCGGCCCTGGCGCAGCTGGGTCGTTTCTACGCCGCCGCCATTGCCGAGAGCGGCATTTCGTTCGACGTGCTGTTTGGCCCTGCCTACAAAGGCATTCCGCTGGCGGCGACTACCGCCGTGGCCCTGGCCGAGCATCACAACCGTGACTTGCCATGGTGCTTCAACCGCAAGGAAGCCAAGGCCCACGGCGAAGGCGGCAGCCTGGTTGGCGCACCGCTGACCGGTGAAGTGCTGATCATCGACGACGTGATCACCGCCGGCACCGCCATCCGTGAAGTGATGCAGATCATCGCCTCCCAGGACGGCGCCAAGGCCGCTGGCGTGCTGATCGCCCTGAACCGTCAGGAGCGTGGCAACGGTGAGTTGTCGGCGATCCAGGAAGTCGAGCGTGACTTCGGCATCCCGGTCATCAGCATCGTTTCGCTGAACCAGGTGCTGGAATTCCTGGCGGACGATCCGCAGCTCAAGCAGCATCTGCCAGCTGTGGAAGCCTACCGCGCCCAGTTCGGCGTTTAATACGCCGACCCTGTAGGAGCGAGCCTGCTCGCGATGGACGTCCCAACAACGCGGGTTGTCAGGCACCCCCGCGTTATCGTTGACGTTTTTCGCGAGCGTGCTCGCTCCTACAACGGTCTTTTTGTTTGTGCTGTCAGTGCAGTCTTCGCCATTTTCCTATCAGTTTTAGTGCCAATCCCAGATTGAATAGCGCGAACACCAGCAGTGCCACGACGACTAGAACGTAAAGCGTGCGGTCCACATCGAAATCCCACAGATCCAGTCTGCTGCCACGCATGATTCGAGCGGCGGCCGGCAGGTTGACGTAAAAAGGTGCTGTGAAGGCGCAGGTCAGGGGCAGGGCGCAACCGAGCAGAACGCCTGAAACCTTCTCTCGGCTACGTTTTCTGGCCAGTGGGCCTGGTTGTTTTTCATCCAGTTCCAACGCTTCATGCAATTTTGGCCATGCCAGGTTGAACATGAAGGTGGTCAGGGTCAGCAGCAAACCACTGACCGCGACGATGTCACTGAACGGCATTCAGGCCCAGTGTCCGGCACAGCAGCGCGTGGGAATCCTCGCTGATTTCGAACTGCCCGGCACTGCCTTTGCGTTTGATGATGGGTTTGAAAGTCGGCTCGTTCTGGGTGATCAGCATGTTCAGTTCATCGCGGATGACGTCCGAGCTGATCACCACCAGATACACGGTCTGCGCGTGCTCCGCAGACTCGATCACGGCTCGCATGCTGTGCTGCAGGATCTCGTCCAATTGATTGCGGAAGCGTGAAACCGTGTTTTTCAGCAAGGTTTTGCTTTGGCTCTGAGTCAGCTGGAAAATCGTCGATATCTGCGATTCGGTTGGCAGGGTCTGCCCGAAGTAGCTTTGAATCAGATACAGCAAACGGTCCTGTTTTGCTTCATCGGCCCGGCTCGGCATGCCGCCCTCAACCAGCATTTTCAAGTATTCAGTCAGGCTCGCCTTGGCTATACGCTGTAAGGCATGAGCAATTTCCGTGTCGGAAATCTTCAGGGTTTTCTTGACCGGTTCCTTCTGCTCCTGCTCGAAAGCCTGGGCGTCGATAGTGAACGAGATCTGCATGGCTCAGTGCCTCCGTGGCTATTTTTTGCTCGCAGGGCTGGTTGTCTCGGCCTTTTTGTTCTCGACGGATTTGTCGGTTTTTTCCGGATACGGGTCATTCGGGGCGTCGCCCTGGCCGGTCAATACTTTCCAGGCTTTGCGCGTGTGAGGGGTCTTTTTGAAATCAGGGCAGGGTGGCATTGATGTTTGCGACGGGCCTGAATACTCAAATCCGCAGTCTACGCAGGCGTAGGTGCCTGCTGAAATGTCACTGCCGTATGGAACATGGTCTTTTTGCATGGGTAGATCTCCTGTGGATGCAGGGAAAATCCTATGCAGATTGATTCCTTAATGATGTCGGACGTTTCGTTATCTGAAGTGAGGCATTTCCTGCACGCATAAAAAAGATCGCAGACTTCGTCAGCACCTACGGAAAATTCATACTTCCGTAGGTGCCGCTGAAGGTTGCGATCTTTATGACGTTCTTGAATCAGTGACGCTTGCGATTGCTGATCAGGGTGCCCACGCCGGTATCGGTGAAAATTTCCAGCAGGATCGCGTTCGGCACGCGACCGTCGATGATCAGCGAGCTGCCCACGCCGCCCTGGACCGCTTCCAGTGCGCAACGGATCTTCGGCAGCATGCCGCCATAGATGGTGCCATCGGCGATCAGGTCGTCGACTTGCTGGGTTGTCAGGCCGGTCAGGACCGTGCCCGACTTGTCCATCAGGCCGGCGATGTTGGTCAGCAGCATCAACTTCTCGGCTTTCAATGCCTCGGCGACTTTACCGGCCACCAGGTCAGCGTTGATGTTGTACGACTCGCCGTTGGCGCCGACGCCGATGGGCGCGATCACCGGGATGAAATCGCCCTTGACTAACAGGTTCAGCAGGTCGGTATTGATGCCGACTACTTCGCCCACGTGGCCGATGTCGATGATTTCCGGGGTGGTCATTTCCGGCGTCTGACGGGTAACGGTGAGCTTCTTCGCGCGAATCAGCTCGGCGTCTTTACCGGTCAGGCCGATGGCGCTGCCGCCATGACGGTTGATCAGGTTGACGATGTCCTTGTTGACCTGGCCGCCGAGGACCATTTCCACCACGTCCATGGTCGCGGCGTCGGTGACGCGCATGCCGTCGACGAAATGGCTCTCGATCGACAGGCGCTTGAGCAGGTCACCGATTTGCGGGCCGCCACCGTGAACCACCACCGGGTTGATGCCCACGGCCTTCATCAGCACGATGTCGCGGGCGAAGCCGGTTTTCAGCTCCTCGCTTTCCATCGCGTTGCCGCCGTATTTGATCACCAGTGTCTTGCCGACATAACGGCGGATGTAAGGCAGCGCTTCGGACAGGACCTTGGCGGTGTTGGCGGCGGCTTCGCGTTCGAGGGTCATTCAGGGCTCCGGGTGAATCAGAACGGTAGTTGGAGATCAGGTGCAACACGCTTCAACTGGGCGTGGAAAACGTCCTTGATGCGCTGCAATTCAGCCTCGTCATCGGCCTCGAAACGCAGCACCAGCACCGGTGTGGTGTTGGATGCGCGTACCAGGCCCCAGCCTTTGGCATAGTCGACTCGCACGCCGTCAATGGTGGTCAGGTCGGCGCCTTCGCCCCACTGCGCGTCGTGCAATGCATCAATGATGCTGAATTTGCTCTCTTCGGTCACATGGATATTGATTTCCGGCGTAGAAATATCGTTCGGGAAGGTCGCGAACAACTCTTCGGCCGAGGATTTTTCCTTGCTGAGGATCTCCAGCAACCGCGCGGCGCTGTAAATGCCGTCGTCGAAACCGAACCAGCGCTCCTTGAAGAAGATGTGCCCGCTCATTTCGCCAGCCAGCAGGGCGCCGGATTGTTTCATTTTCTTTTTGATCAACGAGTGACCGGTCTTCCACATTAGCGATCGGCCGCCGTATTCCTTGATCAGCGGGATCAGGCGGCGGGTGCATTTGACGTCGAAGATGATTTCGGCGCCCGGGTTGCGTGCCACGACGTCGCGGGCGAACAGCATCAGCAGGCGGTCCGGGTAGACGATGCTGCCGGTATTGGTCACCACACCGACGCGGTCGCCATCGCCGTCGAAGGCCAGGCCGATGTCAGCGTTGGTTTCCTTGACCTTGGCGATCAGGTCCACGAGGTTTTCAGGCTTGCCCGGGTCCGGGTGGTGGTTCGGGAAGTTGCCGTCCACTTCGCAGAACAGCGGGATGACTTCGCAGTTCAGCGCTTCGATCAGTTGCGGAGCGATCACACCGGCCGCGCCGTTACCGCAATCGACGACCACTTTCAGGCGACGGGCCAGCTTGATGTCCTGGACGATTTCGGTGGTGTAGCGGTCGAGGATCTCGACCTGGGTGATGCTGCCCTGGCCGCTGCTCAGGTTGTTGGTCTTGAGGCGGTCGTGCAGGGCCTGGATCTGTTCGTTGGCCAGGGTGTCACCGGCGATGACGATCTTGAAACCGTTGTAGTTCGACGGGTTGTGGCTGCCGGTGAGCATCACGCCGGATTTGCCGGCCAGTACGTTGGCGGCGTAGTAAAGCGCCGGAGTCGGGACCAGGCCGACATCACTGACGTGGCAGCCGCTGTCGGCGATGCCTTTGATCAGTTGCGCGACCAGCTCCGGGCCGGACAAACGGCCATCGCGGCCGACGGACACGTTTGGCTCGCCCTGGGCCAGGCTTTGGGAGCCGACGGCGCGGCCGATCCAGTAAGCGGTTTCGGCGTTCAGGAATTCCGGGACGGTGCCGCGGATGTCGTAGGCGCGGAAGATGCTGTCAGGGAACTTGGGTGCGATTTTGGCCGGGGTGTTCATCTGTGGAAATGCTCCATCTCGAAAGTGGCTGGACAGGCCGCCGATTCATTCGGTGGCAGGTTCAAACTGAAAGGTATGACGGCGTTTTCCACAGAGAGTTCGTGGTGTGAAAGGGCCATGACGCCCCTGACGACAAGGGTTTGACCGGGCAATGCCTTGATTTTCGGAGCTAAACCTTGCAGATGACAATTTGAATTTTGTGGCGAGGGAGTCAGATCCCCCGCAACAAGAAGAGCAAGACCGGATCAGCGGGTGCCGGTATGGCCGAAGCCGCCGGTGCCGCGCTCGGTTTCAACAAACTCTTCAACCATCTCGAAGTGAGCCTGCACCACCGGTACCAGCACCAGCTGCGCCAGGCGCTCACCAACCGGCATGGTGAACTCGGTCTGGCCACGGTTCCAGCAGGAAACCATCAATGGGCCTTGGTAGTCGGAGTCGATCAGCCCCACCAGGTTGCCCAGCACGATGCCGTGCTTATGGCCCATCCCCGAGCGCGGCAGAATCAGCGCCGCCAGGTTCGGGTCGCCGATATAGACCGAAAGGCCGGTGGGGATCAGCACGGTTTCACCCGGCTTGATTACGGTGTCCTGTTCCAGCATGGCGCGCAGGTCGAGGCCGGCGGAGCCCGGTGTGGCGTATTGCGGCAGCGGGAATTCGGTACCGATGCGGGGGTCGAGAATCTTGGCTTGCAAAGCGTGCATGTAAATTAAACCTGGTTCAGACGTTCGGCGATAAAAGTGATCAGCTGGCGAGCAATCTTGCTCTTGCTGGTCTGGGCGAAAAGTGTGGCGTGAAGCTCACGGTCGATGACGCTGCAGGCGTTTTCTTCGCTGTTGAAGCCAATGCTCGGGTTGGCGACGTCGTTGGCGACGATCAGATCGAGGTTCTTGTCTTTCAACTTGCGTGCAGCGTAATCGAGCAGGTGTTCGGTCTCGGCGGCGAAACCGACGCTGAACGGGCGGTCGGGGCGGGTGGCGATGGTGGCCAGGATGTCCGGGTTACGCACCATCTGTAGCAACAAGCCGTCGCCGTTCGTAGGATCTTTCTTGAGTTTCTGCGGGGCGACGACTTCCGGACGGTAATCCGCGACCGCTGCCGAGGCGATGAACAGGTCGCAAGGGATCGCCGCTTCGCAGGCAGCCAGCATGTCGCGGGCGCTGACCACGTCGATGCGGTTGACGCGATCCGGAGTCGGCAGGTGCACGGGACCGGTGATCAGGGTCACGCGGGCACCGGCCTCCACAGCGGCTTCGGCCAGGGCAAAGCCCATTTTTCCGGAGCTGTGGTTGGTGATGTAGCGCACCGGGTCGATGTTTTCCTGGGTCGGGCCGGCCGTAATCAGCACGTGTTTGCCGGTCAGTGCCTGACGCTGGAAGCAGTCGGCGGCGCACTGGGCCAGTTCAAGGGCTTCGAGCATGCGCCCCAGGCCGACGTCGCCGCAGGCCTGGCTGCCGGAAGCCGGGCCGAAAACCTTGATGTCGCGGCTTTCGAGGGTTTGCAGGTTGGCCTGGGTCGCCGGATCGCGCCACATCGCCTGGTTCATTGCCGGCGCGACGGCGACCACTGCGTCGGTGGCCAGCACCAGCGTGGTCAGCAGATCGTCGGCGATGCCTTGGGCCAGGCGGGCGATCAGGTCCGCCGTGGCGGGGGCGATCAGCACCAGATCGGCCCATTTGGCCAGTTCGATGTGGCCCATGGCCGCCTCGGCCGCCGGGTCCAGCAGGTCCAGATGGACCGGGTGCCCGGACAGGGCCTGCATGGTCAACGGGGTGATGAACTCTGCGCCGCCACGGGTCATGACCACGCGCACTTCGGCGCCCTGATCGATCAGGCGGCGAACCAGGTCGGCGCTCTTGTAGGCAGCGATACCGCCGCCGACGCCCAGAACAATGCGTTTCCGATACAGCCGCTGCATAGGCCTGCCTTTCAATTCGTTGGTGACATACGTGGCGAAACCCCCTCCCCAGGGTGAATTCGCCCGCAAAAAAGATGGGCTACGATATCACAGCGACCGCTACGGAACAGCGGTGCCCACAGACAGGGAGGTGCTATGAGTATTCGCGATTGGCCGGCGGCGGAACGGCCGCGGGAGAGGTTGCTTGAGCGGGGCGCGGGAAGCCTTTCGGATGCCGAATTGCTGGCGATCTTTTTACGCACGGGCGTGGTGGGTAAAAGTGCAGTAGATCTGGCGCGACACCTGTTGAATCAGTTTGGCAGCCTGCGTTTGTTGCTTGAAGCCGATCAGGAAGCGTTCAGCAAGCAGTTGGGACTTGGGCCGGCGAAATTTGCGCAGTTACAGGCTGCGCAAGAAATGAGCAGGCGTCATCTGGCCGAGCGTGCGCGCCATAAATCGGCACTGGAGAGTCCGCACGCGGTTCGCGAGTATCTGAAATCGATGCTGCGCCACGAGCCACACGAGGTGTTTGGTTGCCTGTTTCTCGATTCCAGGCATCAGGTACTGGCGTTCGAGACGCTGTTCCGCGGCTCCATCGACAACACCAGCGTTCATCCGCGAGAGGTGGTCAAGCGCGCCCTGGCCAACAACGCAGCGGCATTGATCCTCTGTCACAACCATCCTTCGGGCAACACCGACCCAAGTCAGTCCGACCGGGTGCTGACCAAGCGCCTGCAAAAGGCGCTGGAGTTGATTGACGTGCGGGTGCTCGACCATTTCATCATCGGCGATGGCGACCCGTTGTCGATGGCGGAGTATGGCTGGATGTAGGCAGGATGTGAGAAGCACGCTTTCCATGTGGGAGCGAGCTTGCTCGCGATGGCGTCGGCACATTCAGCATTGATGTTGCCTGAAAGTCCGCTATCGCGAGCAAGCTCGCTCCCACAGGTTTTGTGTTGTGTCAGATTATTTGAGGTTGACCTTGGAGTAATCCTGCCGGCCGAACGGACTGACCGAATACCCCTCGACATCCTTGCGCGTCAGCGCGAAGGCTGTCGGGTGAGCCAGTGGTAGCCACAGCGCTTGCTGCTGGATCTGAGCCTGGGCCTGTTCGTAGAGTTTGCTACGCACACCTTGCTCACCGGTGGTCTTGCCGGCGCTGATCAGCTTGTCCAGGTCCTGATTGCAGTAGCGGGCGAAGTTGGTGCCGGACTTGACCGCCGCGCAGGAAAACTGCGGCGTGAGGAAGTTGTCCGGGTCACCGTTGTCACCGGCCCAGCCCATGAACAGCAAGTCGTGCTCACCGGCCTTGGCGCGGCGGATCAGTTCGCCCCATTCGATCACGCGGATTTCGGCCTGAATGCCGATTTCGGCGAGGTCAGACTGCAGCAGTTGGGCGCCAAGGCTTGGATTGGGGTTAAGCAGGCTGCCGGAAGGGCGGGTCCAGATCGTGGTCTGGAAGCCGTCCTTGAGTCCGGCCTTGGCCATCAAGCCCTTGGCCTTGGCGATGTCGTGAGGGTAACCCGGCAGACCTTTCGCGTAGCTCCAGGTGTTGGGCGGATACGGACCGTTGGCCGCCTCGGCAGTGTCTTCGAACACGGCTTTGACATAGTTGGCCTTGTCGAAGGCAAGGTTGATGGCCTGGCGGACTTCAGGCTTGTCCAGTGGCGGATGCTGACTGTTGATGCCGACGAATGCGGTCATGAACGCGTCAGTCTTTTCGACTTTCAGCGTCGGCTCTTTCAGCGCTTCCTGTACGTCCAGAGGCTTGGGCGACAGGGCGATCTGGCATTCGTTGCGGCGCAATTTCTGCAGGCGCACGTTGGCGTCCGGGGTGATGGCAAAGATCAGCGGATCTACAGAGGGTTTGCCACCGAAGTAGTCGGGGTTGGCTTTGTAGCGAACCGAGGCGTCCTTCTGGAAGCGAGTGAAAACGAACGGCCCTGTGCCGATCGGCTGGCTGTTGAGCTTCTCGGGTGTGCCGGCCTTCATCAGTTTGTCGGCGTATTCGGCCGAATAGATCGAGGCGAAGCCCATGCTCAGGGTCGCCAGGAAGGTCGAGTCCGGGTGGTCGAGGGTGAAACGCACGGTCTGGGGATCGAGGGCGTCGATCTTCTTGATCAGTGCAGGCAACTGCATCGATTGCGCATGCGGGAAGCCGCTCTGGGCGACTTTGTGCCACGCATTGGCCGGATCGAGCATGCGGTCGAAGCTGAAAATCACGTCCTCAGCGCTCAGGTCACGCGTCGGGGTGAAGTACTCGGTGCGATGGAATTTCACCTGCGGGTGCAACTTGAACACGTAGATCAGGCCATCGGGGCTGACTTCCCAGCTGTCGGCGAGGCTGGCGACCACCTTGCCACTGGCTGTGTCAAAGTCCACCAGGCGATTCATCAACACATCGGCCGAGGCATTGGTGGTGGTCAGCGAGTTGTACTGCACCACGTCGAACCCTTCAGGGCTGGCCTCGGTGCAGACGCTCAGGGCGGCGGCAAATGCCTGTGGGCTCAGCAGAAGCGGGGCGAGCAACAGCGGTAGGGCAGCAAGGCGCATGGTCGGCTTCCTATACAGGTCGAAGGCCCATCTGCAAGTGCAGTCTGGAAAAGGCCTACCCTAGTGGGCTCTTTTGCAAATGACTATCCCCTTTTTCATTTTAAGGGGACTATAGGCGACTGATTTTGCTGTGCAGCGGTTGAGCAAACCCCTTGGATGGCTCGCTGAACGATTTTCTGCGACGAGCGGTCGCCATCGACGATAGCCTTTGTCCAAGGCGCTCGGAGCCAGAAAAACGGGGTTTTTGTGAATTCAACGCACACTGAATGTTGTTGCTCTCTAGTCTTTCTGGTATAAAGCAGCGCTCTTTTCTAGGGGCCCGGTTCCTTCACTGTAGGTGTAGCCGGTAAGACCTCTAAAGAAACGCGGCGCCTGGCGCCAAATGACTGAGAGATTAAGCGGCCAACCCATGCCGGGTTGGGCATGTGGTTTTAGAGGGCTGAGGCATGTCTAGAGTCTGTCAAGTTACCGGTAAGGGTCCGGTGACTGGGAATAACATTTCCCACGCAAACAACAAAACCCGTCGTCGTTTCCTGCCGAACCTGCAGCATCACCGCTTCTGGGTTGAAGAAGAGAAACGTTTTGTGCGTCTGCGCGTATCTGCCAAAGGCATGCGTATCATCGACAAGCGTGGCATCACTGTCGTGCTGGCCGAACTTCGCCGCGATGGCAAGGTTTAAGGGAGCTAATCATGCGTGAATTGATTCGTTTGATTTCGAGCGCCGGTACTGGTCACTTCTACACTACCGACAAGAACAAGCGTACTACTCCGGACAAAATCGAGATCAAGAAATATGATCCGGTTGTTCGCAAGCACGTGATCTACAAAGAAGGCAAAATCAAGTAATTGATTTTTCCCTCTTACGAAAAAGGCCCGTATCGCGAGATACGGGCCTTTTTTGTTGCCTGTGGGTTATGCAGTGCCTGTCAGGGCCCTTTCGCGAGCAAGCCCGCTCCCACACTTGATTGTCGCCGGACACAAATGTGGTGTTCACTGAAGCTCGAATGTGGGAGCGGGCTTGCTCGCGAAGGGGCCAGCCCTGACAACGCAAGTCTTCAAGCCTTCTGTTCAAACGCCACATAGATCTTGCGGCATGGCTCCAGCACTTCCCAGGTGCCGCGAAAGCCTGCCGGGATCACGAAGCGATCACCCACACGCAGCGTCTTGGCGTTGCCGTCGAGGTCACGTATCACGGAAACTCCCTGCACGATTTCGCAGTATTCGTGCTCGGTGAAGTTTACCGTCCACTGGCCGACAGCCCCTTCCCACACGCCGGCGTTCAATTGGCCGCAAGGGCTGTTGTAGTGGTTGTACACCACTTGCTCAGGATCACCCTTCAGTACTTTGGTCGGATCCGGGCGATAGCGTTCGGCGGCAGTGGTGGCCTGGCTGAAGTCGACGATATTCTGGATGCTCATTGTTGTATTCCCCCGTCATTGCGTTGGTGTTGCCAAAGTCTATGTTTATTAAAATGAACATCGCAAGGCCGTTTGCCGGCGTTATGTCAAATATATTGAAACTTCATGGGCGGCTGGTTTAGGGTGGTGGATGCCTTGGGCCGAAAAGCAGGCTGGCCGGGCAGAATTCCTGACAGCGCCCGCGAAGAACGCGGGTGTCGTATCAATAAGAGGAGGACACTCGCATGACCACCCTGACCCGTGCCGACTGGGAACAACGTGCCCGCGACCTGAAAATCGAAGGTCGCGCCTATATCAATGGCGAATACACCGACGCCGTTTCCGGCGAGACATTCGAGTGCGTCAGCCCGGTCGATGGCCGTCTGCTCGGCAAGATTGCCAGTTGTGACGCCGCCGATGCCCAGCGCGCCGTGGAAAACGCTCGCGCCACGTTCAATTCCGGTGTCTGGTCGCGTCTGGCGCCGACCAAACGCAAGTCCACCATGATCCGTTTTGCCGGCCTGCTCAAACAGCACGCCGAAGAGCTGGCCCTGCTTGAAACCCTGGACATGGGCAAGCCGATCAGCGATTCCCTGTACATCGACGTTCCCGGCGCGGCGCAAGCCTTGAGCTGGAGCGGCGAAGCCATCGACAAGATCTACGACGAAGTGGCAGCCACTCCGCACGATCAGTTGGGCCTTGTGACCCGTGAGCCGGTGGGTGTTGTGGGCGCCATCGTGCCGTGGAACTTCCCGCTGATGATGGCGTGCTGGAAACTCGGTCCTGCGCTGTCCACCGGTAACTCGGTGATCCTCAAGCCGTCCGAAAAATCCCCGCTGACCGCCATCCGCATCGCTGAACTGGCTGTCGAAGCCGGCATCCCGAAAGGCGTGCTGAACGTGCTGCCGGGTTACGGTCACACCGTCGGCAAGGCCTTGGCCCTGCACAACGACGTCGACACCCTGGTATTCACCGGCTCGACCAAAATCGCCAAGCAATTGCTGATCTACTCCGGCGAGTCGAACATGAAGCGAGTCTGGCTCGAAGCCGGCGGCAAGAGCCCGAATATCGTGTTCGCCGATGCGCCGAATCTGCAGGATGCTGCCGAAGCCGCTGCTGGTGCCATCGCCTTCAACCAGGGCGAAGTCTGCACCGCCGGTTCGCGCCTGCTGGTGGAGCGTTCGATCAAGGATAAATTCCTGCCGCTGGTGATCGAGGCGCTGAAGGCCTGGAAGCCGGGCAATCCGCTGGATCCGGCGACCAATGTTGGCGCGCTGGTCGATACCCAGCAGATGAACACCGTACTGTCCTACATCGAGTCCGGTCATGCCGACGGCGCCAAGCTGGTGGCCGGTGGCAAGCGTACGCTCCAGGAAACTGGCGGCACTTACGTTGAGCCGACGATTTTCGATGGCGTAAGCAACGCGATGAAAATCGCCCAGGAAGAAATCTTCGGCCCGGTACTGTCGGTCATCGCATTCGACAGCGTCGAAGAAGCCATCGCGATCGCCAACGACACACCGTACGGCCTGGCTGCTGCGGTCTGGACGGCCGACATTTCCAAGGCCCACCTCACCGCCCGCGCACTGCGTGCCGGTAGTGTGTGGGTCAACCAGTACGATGGCGGCGACATGACCGCTCCGTTCGGTGGCTTCAAGCAGTCCGGCAACGGTCGCGACAAGTCCCTGCACGCGTTCGACAAATACACCGAGCTGAAGGCGACCTGGATCAAGTTGTAAGCCGTTAAGGGAGGTCTGTTGTAGAGCAGGCCTCCCGAACGACACAGATCCCTTGTGGGAGCGAGCTTGCTCACGATAGCGGTGTAACAGTCGACTTCAATGTTGAATGTTGCTCCGTCATCGCGAGCAAGCTCGCTCCCACAATGTTTTGTGTTGTACATAAAAATATCCACAGGAGCGTGGAACATGCGTTGGGCGACTTATTTCGCCGTTTTGGCATCTGTCCTGAGTGTCGGCCTGGCCCTGGGTGTCAGCATGCCGCTGGTGTCGTTTCGCCTGGAAAGCTGGGGCTACGGCTCGTTTGCCATTGGCGTGATGGCCGCGATGCCAGCCATCGGCGTCCTGCTGGGGGCGAAAATCTCCAGCCATCTGGCGGCGCGATTCGGCACGGCCAATTTGATGCGCCTGTGCCTGTGGGCCGGGGCGGTTTCGATCGGTTTGCTGGCGCTGTTGCCGAGCTATCCGATCTGGTTGGTGTTGCGGCTGATGATCGGGGTGATCCTGACCCTTGTATTCATCATCGGTGAAAGCTGGATCAACCAACTGGTGGTCGAGCAATGGCGCGGGCGGCTGGTGGCGCTGTATGGCAGCAGCTACGCATTGAGTCAGCTGGCGGGGCCGGTGTTGTTGGGCTTCCTCGGTACCGAGCATGACTATGGCTTTTGGGTGGGCGTCGGCTTGCTGATGGGGGCTCCGTTCCTGTTGCTGGGCCGCAGTGGCGCGCCGAGCAGTGAAGCCAGCAGCGTGACCCTGCGTGATTTGCTTGAGTTTTGTCGTGGCCTGCCGGCGATTGCCTGGGCGGTGTCGCTGTTCGCCGCGTTCGAGGCGATGATTTTGACGCTGTTGCCGGTTTACTGCCTGCGCCAGGGCTTCACCACGGAGATTGCTCTGGCGATGGTCAGTACGGTGGTCGTCGGCGATGCGGTGCTGCAATTGCCGATTGGTGCGTTGGCTGATCGTTTGTCGCGACGGGCGTTGTTCACCGGCTGCGCAGTCGTCTTGCTGGTGTCGAGCCTGGCGATTCCGATGCTGATCGACACGCTGCTTATCTGGCCGCTGTGGGTCTTGTTTGGCGCCAGTGCCGGTGGCTTGTTCACCTTGTCACTGATCCTGATCGGCGAGCGTTATCGCGACGATGCACTGGTGCGGGCCAACGCGCATATTGCACAGCTGTGGGGGATTGGTTGTCTGATCGGGCCGCTGCTGGCGGGTGCCGGCAGTCAGTGGATCAACGGCCATGCGTTGCCGTTGCTGATGGCAGTGGGGGCCTTGGGCGTGCTGATTGTGGTGTCGCGGCAAGGGGCGTTTGGCGCCGCTCAGCCAGCCTGATTAGCATCGCAGGACTGTGGCGGTCGAGTCTTACAACATCGTCCCCAGCCAACCGAATTGCTCAGCCAGGCATTGAAGCGCCGCCACCAACTCCGTTTGGCGGCGCAGATAGGCATATGTACGCTGATTCCCGAAGAAGGCTCAGTCGCTGAGCTGATCGTTTTCCGCCAGCAGTCTGATCGCTGTCGTACCGACCTTGCGTACTGCGTCTTCGATCTGCGGTGTTGGCTTGGCAGCGTAGTTCATGCGCAGGCAATTGCGGTACTTGCCCGAGGCGGAAAAAATACTGCCCACGGCAATCTGTACGCCCTGGTCGTGCAATGCACGATTCAGTTTCAGGGTGTCGAAACCTTCCGGTAGTTCGACCCACAGCATGAAGCTGCCCTGTGGGCGACTGGCGCGGGTGCCGGTCGGGAAGTAGCGGGTCACCCAATCAATCATCATGTCGCGATTGCGCTGGTATTGCGTACGCATCCGCCGCAAATGCGGTTCAAAGTGGCCACCTTTCAGGAATTCGGCGATGGCGATCTGTGGTTGTGGCGCGGTGGATCCGGTGCTGATGTATTTCATGTGCAGTACCCGTTCCAGATAGCGACCGGGCGCGACCCAGCCGATGCGCAGGCCGGGTGCCAGGGTCTTGGAAAACGAACTGCACAACAGGACGCGACCGTCCTCGTCGAAGGACTTGATCGTGCGCGGACGCGGGTAGGTGTAGGCGAGCTCGCCATACACATCGTCCTCGATGATCGCCACGTCATAGCGCTGCGCAAGCGTCAACAACGCGCGTTTGCGCGACTCCGGCATGATGTAGCCCAACGGGTTGTTGCAGTTGGGGGTCAACTGTATGACCTTGATCGGCCACTGTTCCAGGGCCAGTTCCAGCGCTTCGAGGCTGATGCCGGTCAGTGGATCGGTGGGGATTTCCAGGGCCTTCATGCCCAGGCCCTTGAGGGTCTGCATCGCGCCGTGAAAGCTCGGCGAGTCCACCGCGACAATGTCCCCCGGCTCGCAAATCGCGCGAACGCTGGTGGACAGCGCTTCATGGCATCCAGTGGTGACCACCAGCTCGCTGGCGCTCAACTGGCAGCCGGAGTCGAGCATCAGGCGAGCGATCTGTTCGCGCAGTTCGAGGTTGCCATGGATATTGTCGTAATACAGGCCGGGCATGTCCTGCCGCCGGCTGATTCGCGCCAGGTCACGCAGCAGCGGTTTCATGGTCGCACTGGTGATGTCCGGCATGCCGCGACCCAGTTGCACCACGTCTTTGCGCGGAACGGCGCGAATCAACTCCAGCACTTGATCCCATTGGGAAATGTCCACCGGCCGTTGGGCCGGGCGGCCGACTGCCGGCAAATCCGGCAGTTCGCGGCTGGCCGGGACGAAGTACCCGGACTTGGGCCGAGGCATGGCCAGCCCGCTGTCCTCCAGCACCCGATAGGCCTGCTGCACTGTGCTCAGGCTGACGCCGTGCTCGACGCTCAGTGCCCGAACCGAAGGCAGCCGGTCACCGGGGCGATAGAAGCCCTGCTCGATACGTGTGCCGAGCAATTCGGCGAGGTTGACGTAAAGGGTCATGGTGCAGCCTCGATAAGGGTGATTTGGTTAACCAGTACAGATCGGGCAAAAAATCGGGATTCAGTGGCGGAATCGGCAAAACTGTATGGAGTTAATACAGCTGTTTTGAATCTGTAATGCTTTTGCGCGCCCACGCATCATGGAACCTCTGGCTACCCAAGTAAACAGGAGCATCCAAGATGAACGGTTTGAGCGATGTGCGGCTGACGTTACACAGTCAGGAGCTGGCGACCGGGCAGAACAACGGCACGCGGGAGGGGGGCATGGGCAATGCGTCGTCCGACCTTAGTCGCTGGGATCGGTTCTGGCGTCGCCTGCACACGCGCAAGGCGTTGCTGGCCCTGACGGCTGACCAGCTCAAGGACGTCGGGCTGACACGGGAGCAGGCGCGAGAGGAGGGGCTGAAGCCTTTCTGGCGGATCTGAGTTTTGCGGTGTTCTTCAGGGCCTCATCGCGAGCAAGCTCGCTCCCACAAGGAACGGTGGTGAACACAAATTTTGTGAACACTGCCAAACACTGTGGGAGCGAGCTTGCTCGCGATGGCGTCGGTACAGGCCCAGCTAAACCTTCAGACCAACTCTTTAAACCGATGCCACAACATCCCCAATGCCAGCAACGGTGAACGCAAATGCTTGCCACCCGGGAATGTGATGTGCGGCACCTTGGCAAACAGATCGAAGCCGCCGCTGTGCTGGCCGCTGATGGCTTCGGCCAACAGCTTGCCGGCCAGGTGTGTGGCGTTCACGCCATGACCGGAATAGGCCTGGGCGTAATACACATTCGGCTGGTCCTTGAGTCGCCCGATCTGCGGCAGGCGGTTGGCGCCGATACCGATCATGCCGCCCCATTGGTAATCGATCTTCACTGCACTCAGTTGCGGGAAGACCTCCAGCATTTTCGGACGCATGTACGCAGCGATGTCTTTGGGGTCGCGGCCGGAGTAATGGCAGGCACCACCAAACAGCAGGCGCCGGTCCGCCGAGAGCCGGTAGTAGTCCAGCGCCACGCGCTGGTCACAGACTGCCATGTTCTGCGGCAGCAGGGCGTGGGCCTGTTCTTCGCTCAGTGGTTCGGTGGCGATGATGTAGCTGCCGGCGGGCAGGACTTTGCCGCTGAGTTCCGGGTTGAGGTCATTGAGGTAGGCATTGCAACCCAGTACCAGGGTCTTGGCGCGCACCGAGCCCTCGGCGGCATGGACCTTGACCTCTGTGCCATAGTCGATGCGGGTCACGGCCGAGTGCTCGAATAACTGGACCCCCAGTCGTTGTGCCGCGGATGCTTCGCCCAAGGCCAGGTTCAGTGGATGCAGGTGCCCCGAGCCCATGTCGATCAGGCCGCCGACGTAACGCGTGGAGCCGACCACGGTGTGCATCTCGTTGGCTTGCAGCAAACGGGTCTCGTAGCGATAACCGAGGCTGCGCAGCTCTTCTGCATCCTCGGCGAAACCTTCAAGGTCACGGGGCTTGTTGGCGAGGTCGCAATATCCCCAGGTCAGGTCGCAGGGGATCTGGAAGTGCTCGACCCGTTGCCGGACGATTTCCACGGCTTCCAGGCCCATGAGTTTCATTTGCCGAACACCTTCGACACCGATGATGTTGGTGAACTGATCGAGGCCGTGGCCGACGCCGCGAATCAGTTGCCCGCCATTTCGACCGCTGGCGCCCCAGCCGATTCTATGGGCTTCAAGCAACACTACGCTGAGGCCGCGTTCGGCCAGCTCAAGCGCCGTGTTCAACCCGGAAAACCCACCGCCCACCACACAGACATCGGCCAGCACTTCGCCTTTGAGCGCCGGAAGTTCGGGCTGCGGCAGGCTGCTGGCAGCGTAGTAGGAGGCGATGTGGTCCGGAGCAGGCTGCTGAGCACGAGGGTTCATGTGCGTGATCCTGGTGTTGATGTTTAGAAAACTTGACGGAGCATAAGCCGGACCTTCCCGGACGGGCAACATTGGTCGGCTGCTGCTGTCTGGATCGGGGCTTTTGCGTCAGAATCGCGCTCTATTCCGCTATTGGTCACCGCTTCAATGAGCTGCAACAGCCAGACAATCCGCACATTGCGACAGCAGATTCCCTCGTTCGAGTGCGTTCCCGGCTGCCATGACTGCTGCGGCCCGGTGACCACCTCGCCGGAAGAAATGTCACGCCTGCCGCGCAAGACCCGCGCCGAGCAGGATGCCGCCATGGAAGAACTCAACTGTGTGCACCTGGGGCCCAATGGTTGCACGGTGTATGACGAGCGGCCGCTGATCTGCCGGTTGTTCGGCACCACCAAGACCCTGCCGTGCCCCAATGGGCGGGGGCCAGTGGAGCTGATTCATCCGCGGGTGGAGAAGCAGGTGTTCGAGTACATGGCCTCGAACCGGCAGGTGTTGGTTTAAGAGAGACCGAGTCGCCTGCATTCGCGAGCAAGCCCGCTCCCACATTCGATCTTCAGTGAACACAGAGTTTGTGTTTGACACTGATCCACTGTGGGAGCGGGCTTGCTCGCGAAAGCGGCCGAATAGACACCGCAATACTCAATCCGGAATCGGCAGAGTCAGGCTCTCTTTCACCTCTTCCATCACGATGTAACTCTTGGACTCGCGCACATGGGGCAGCTTGAGCAGGATGTCGCCCAGTAATTTGCGGTACGAGGCCATCTCGGAAATCCGCGCCTTCACCAGGTAGTCGAAATCCCCTGACACCAGGTGGCACTCCAGCACATGGGGCAATTTCAGCACCGCACGCCGGAACTCTTCGAAAGTATCGCCGGATTTGTAGTCCAGGCTGATCTCGACGAACACCAGCAGACTACCCTTCAGATGCTGCGGATTGAGCCTGGCGTTGTAGCCCATGATGATCCCTTCGCGCTCCAGACGCCGGACCCGCTCGGTACAGGGCGTGGTCGAGAGCCCGACCTTTTCCCCAAGCTCGGTAAAGGAAATCCGCCCGTCCGCTTGCAGGATCCGCAGGATGTTGCGGTCGATCTTGTCCAGCTCACGTTTGGTCTGAGTGTTGGTACGCATAGGGGATGCGCCTCCGTGAAAAGGGTTTTTGCCGAGAATTGTCGCCAAATATAGGCGCTTATATAGTGAAATGCACTGGCAAATCTTTTTTACACTGCGCACATCTGAAGCTCTGAATAACAAACGTCAGCGGTTAGCCGCGATGAGGGATATGAAAATGCGCGTCATGGTCTTGGGTAGCGGCGTCATCGGTACCACCAGTGCTTATTATCTGGCCCGTGCCGGGTTTGAAGTGGTGGTTGTGGACCGGCAGCCGGCCGCTGCCATGGAGACCAGTTTCGCCAATGCCGGGCAGGTCTCGCCGGGTTATGCCTCGCCGTGGGCCGCGCCGGGCGTGCCTCTCAAGGCCATCAAGTGGCTGTTGCAGCGCCACGCGCCGCTGGCGATCAAGGCCACGGCCGACATCGACCAGTACCTGTGGATGGCACAGATGCTGCGCAATTGCACTGCCAGCCGTTACGCGGTGAACAAGGAGCGCATGGTCCGTCTGTCCGAGTACAGCCGTGACTGCCTCGATGAACTGCGTGCCGAAACCGGCATTGCCTACGAAGGCCGTAGCCTTGGTACGACCCAACTGTTCCGCACCCAGGCTCAACTGGACGGCGCCGCGAAAGATATCGCCGTGCTGAAAGAGTCCGGCGTGCCGTTCGAATTGCTCGACCGCGAAGGCATTGCCCGCGTTGAGCCGGCCTTGGCCAGCGTCACCGATATCCTCGCCGGTGCCCTGCGCCTGCCGAACGACCAAACCGGCGACTGCCAGATGTTCACCACCAAGCTCGCCGAGATGGCCGCGAACCTCGGTGTGCAATTCCGTTTCGGCCAGGACATTCAGCGCCTCGACTTCGCCGGTGACCGCATCAACGGCGTATGGATCGACGGCAAGCTGGAAACCGCCGACCGCTACGTGCTGGCCCTCGGCAGCTACTCGCCGCAACTGCTCAAACCACTGGGGATCAAGGCGCCGGTGTACCCGCTCAAGGGCTACTCCCTGACCGTGCCGATCACCAACCCGGCAATGGCCCCGACTTCGACCATTCTCGACGAGACCTACAAGGTCGCGATCACCCGTTTCGACAACCGCATCCGCGTTGGCGGCATGGCGGAGATCGCCGGTTTTGACCTGTCGCTGAATCCGCGCCGGCGCGAAACCCTGGAGATGATCGTCAACGACCTTTATCCTCAGGGCGGCAATCTGGCCGAAGCGAGCTTCTGGACCGGCCTGCGTCCGACCACTCCAGATGGCACGCCAATCGTAGGCGCCACACCGTTCAAGAACCTGTTCCTGAACACCGGTCACGGCACGCTGGGCTGGACCATGGCCTGTGGCTCCGGTCGCTTGCTGGCGGACCTGATGGCCAAGAGAAAGCCGCAGATCAGCGCCGAAGGCCTCGATATTTCCCGTTATGGCAACAAAACCCAGGAGTCTGCTAAGCATGTCAGTCCAGCGCCAGCTCACCAATGAGCGCATGAGTCAGATCGTCACCCATAACGGCACGGTTTACCTGGCCGGACAGGTGGGCGACGACATGAACGCCGGGATTGAACAGCAGACCCGCGAAACACTGGCCAACATCGAGCGGTTGCTCGATCTGGCCGGCACCGACAAGCACAATCTGCTGTCGGTGACGATTTACCTGAAGGACATCGACGCGCATTTCGAAGGCATGAACGCGGTGTGGGACAAGTGGTTGCCAAAAGGCGTCGCTCCCGCCCGAGCCACCGTTGAATCGAAATTGTGCGAACCGGAAATCCTGGTCGAGTTGTCGGTTGTCGCCGCTCTGCCATAAGCCTGTCAGAAAAGATCCCTCTCCCGGTGCTGTTGGTGGTTAACGCTGTCAGCCAGCACCGGTTTTTCTTCCCGATAACCCGACCAGAAGTCTGCCGCCATGCGTCCTGCCCGTGCCCTGATCGACCTTCAAGCCCTGCGTCACAACTACCGGATCGCCCGTGAACTCACGGGGGCTCGTGCCCTCGCGGTGATCAAGGCCGATGCCTATGGCCATGGCGCGGTGCGTTGCGCCCAGGCGCTGGAAGCCGAGGCGGACGGGTTTGCCGTGGCCTGCATCGAAGAGGCGTTGGAGCTGCGGGCGGCGGGCATTCGTGCGCCGGTCCTGCTGTTGGAAGGCTTTTTCGAAGCCGACGAGCTGGCGCTGATCGTCGAGCATGATTTCTGGTGCGTGGTGCATTCGCTGTGGCAGCTCGAAGCCATCGAGAAAGCAGCGTTGAGCAAGCCGATCACCGTGTGGCTGAAGCTCGATTCGGGTATGCATCGCGTGGGGCTGCACCCGGCGGATTATCAGGCGGCCTATCAACGGCTGCTGGCCAGCGGCAAGGTCGCAAAAGTGGTACTGATGAGCCACTTTGCGCGTGCCGACGAACTGCACGAACAGGCCAGCGCGGAGCAGGTGGCGGTATTTGAAGCGGCGCGCAAGGGCTTGTCCGCCGAGGTCAGCCTGCGCAACTCGCCGGCGGTGCTCGGTTGGCCGCAGATACCGAGTGACTGGGTGCGCCCAGGCATCATGCTGTATGGCGCCACGCCCTTCGAAGAAGCCAACGAAGTAGCATCGCGGCTGCAACCGGTCATGACCCTGGAATCGAAGGTGATCAGTGTGCGCGAGTTGCCGGCTGGCGAGCCCGTCGGTTACGGCGCCAAATTCATCACCCCCAAACCGATGCGTATTGGCGTGGTGGCCATGGGTTACGCCGACGGCTACCCACGTCTGGCACCAACCGGCACCCCCGTGCTGGTTGCCGGGCAGCGCAGCCAGTTGATCGGCCGGGTATCGATGGACATGCTCTGCATCGACCTGACCGATGTACCGCAGGCCGGTCTCGGTTCGACCGTCGAGTTGTGGGGCAAGAACATTCTCGCCAGTGATGTGGCCATGGCTGCCGGCACGATTCCTTACCAGATCTTCTGCAACCTGCGCCGAGTGCCACTGCTCTATTCCGGGGCTTAGTGAGCAGGGCTCCAGACCGGAAGTCGCCTCGCTGAGCAGGATTCAGGTCAAGGTGTTGTAAATACTGAACGCTGTCGCCATGATAACGCTCACTATTCCAACATTTCTGAATCCTGGAGGCGCTAGCTTTGGACGTCGGTGAACGACTGCAATCCATCCGTAGGCTCAAAGGCCTTTCCCAGCGTGAACTCGCCAAACGGGCGGGGGTCACCAACAGCACGATTTCGATGATCGAAAAGAACAGCGTGAGCCCTTCGATCAGTTCGCTGCGTAAAGTGCTGGGCGGGATTCCCATGTCCATGGTCGAGTTCTTTTCCGAAGAAATCCTGCAGGAAAAACCGACTCAGATCGTCTACAAGGCCAATGAGCTGATCGACATTTCCGATGGCGCAGTGACCATGAAATTGGTCGGCCGGGCGCACCCGAGCCGGGCCATCGCATTCCTCAATGAAATCTATCCGCCAGGCGCCGACACCGGTGACGAGATGCTCACCCATGAGGGCGAGGAAACCGGCATCCTGGTCGAAGGAAAACTGGAACTGGTGGTCGGTCTCGAAACTTTTGTCCTCGAAGCCGGCGATAGCTACTACTTTGAAAGTACCAAGCCACACCGTTTCCGTAATCCGTTCGATGTGCCAGCGCGACTAATCAGCGCAGCCACACCAGCGAATTTCTAAGAAAAGAGGCGTCCTGCCAGCATCGCAGAGGCGCCCGGGCTGTTTTTCCGTCGCGGCCTAAGACCCCTCCGACTTTGGGGTTGTTTCAGTGCGGCGGGCTTACCGCTATACTTGCGCCCGCCTGCGAACCGTGGCCGTAGGCGTGACTAGCCACCATTGAGGGTGAACGCGTGAACCTAATTATGAAAATGCTGGCTGCACCAGCAACCGTATTGGCCCTATGGGCTGTCAGTGTCAGCGCTCAGGCTGCGACCAACGACAATATTGCCAAACGCCTTGAGCCAGTCGGCCAGGTTTGTGTTCAGGGTAAAGAGTGCAAGGGCATGGAAGTGGCCGCTTCCGCTGGCGGCGGTGGTGGAGCGAAAACCCCGGATGAAGTGATTGCAAAACATTGCAACGCTTGCCACGGTTCAGGCCTGTTGGGCGCGCCGAAAATCGGTGATGCCGCCGCTTGGGGCGAGCGTGCCAAGAAAGAAGGTGGTGTTGACGGCTTGCTCGCCAAGGCGATCTCCGGCATCAACGCGATGCCGCCAAAAGGCACCTGCGCCGATTGTGCAGACGCCGAGCTCAAAGGCGCCATCCAGAAGATGTCCGGCCTGAAATAAGGCGCCGCATCGTTCGCAAAAAACCGTCCCAGGACGGTTTTTTTGTGCCTGCAATTCCGCGCTGACCCTTGTAGGAGCGAGCTCGCTCGCGATGGTCGTCAACGATAACGCTGGAAACCTGGCACCCCGCGGTGCTCTCAGGTTCTTCGCGAGCGAGCTCGCTCCTACAAGGTTTTTGTGGCAGTCGATTGGCATTAACGGGCTGTTCATTGCAGCGAATCCCCGGCAAGCTCGGTCCAACCCCACGTCATGGAATGTAAGGGAGGACCTGATGGTGCAGCTGTGTTCAATCGAGCAAGCGGTCGATGACGTGTTGGCGAGATTGCCGACGCATATTCACATGGGCTTGCCTCTGGGGTTGGGCAAACCCAATCACTTCGTCAACGCGCTGTATCGACGAATCGCACAGTTGCCCGAGCGACGACTGACGATCTACACCGCGTTGTGTCTGGGGCGTCCACCCTTGGGCGATGGTTTGCAAAAGCGATTTCTAGAACCCTTTGTCGAACGTGTGTTCGGCGATTATCCGGAGCTGGAGTTTCTCGCCGACCTGCGTCGCGAGGGTTTACCGGGCAACATCCACATCCAGCAGTTCTTCATGCAGCCTGGCAGCCTGCTCAACAGTGCTACGGCGCAACAGGATTACGTCAGCAGCAACTACAGCCATGCGGCCCGGGACATCAACGCCGCCGGGTTGAACCTGGTGGCGCAACTGGTGGCCAGCCATGCCGAGCATCCCGACCGCTTGAGCCTCAGTTGCAACCCGGACATCACCCTCGACCTATTGCCGATGATCGCCAAGCGCCGCGCCGCCGGAGAAACCATCCTGATGGTCGGCCAAGTACACAACGATCTGCCTTACATGCCCGGCGATGCGGAACTGGGCATCGACACCTTTGACCTGCTGATCGATGAGAAGGACAACACCACGCTGTTTTCCACGCCAAACATGCCGGTGGGCTTTCAGGACCATTTCATCGGCCTGCACGCCAGCACTCTGGTGCGTGACGGCGGCACCTTGCAGATCGGCATCGGTTCCATGGGTGATGCGCTGACGGCGGCGCTGCTGGCGCGGCAAGCCGACAACGACGGATACAGGGCTTTGCTGGCAGACGTAAACCTCAGCCACTGGGCGCAACTGATCGAGCGCGAAGGCGGCATCGAGCCCTTCGCCAAAGGCCTGTATGGCTGCAGCGAAATGTTCGTCAACGGCTTGTTGGTGCTGGCCGATGCCGGGATCGTGCGGCGCAAGGTTTATCCGGACGCGGCGACCCAACAGCAGGCGAATGCCGGCACCCTCGACGAGGCTGCGCAAACCGATGGCATCTCGGTGCACGGCGGATTCTTCCTTGGGCCGCGCAGCTACTATGAACGCCTGCGTGAGTTGCCGCAGAGCAAGCGGCTTGAATTCAACATGACCCGCATCAGCTACATCAACGAGCTCTACGGCCAGGAAGAACTCAAGCGCTTGCAGCGCCTGGATGCGAGGTTCATCAACACCGCGTTCACCGTGACCTTGCTCGGTTCCGCGGTGGCGGATCAGCTCGAAGACGGACGTGTGCTCAGCGGCGTAGGCGGGCAATACAACTTCGTGGTGCAGGGGCATGCGTTGCAAGGCGCGCGTTCGGTGTTGCTGCTGCGCAGCTGGCGTGAGTCTGGAGGCGACGTCAACTCGAACATCGTCTGGGAGTATGGTCACTGCACGATTCCGCGGCATCTGCGGGACATCGTGGTCACCGAGTACGGCATCGCCGACCTGCGGGGCAAGACCGATGCGGCGGTGATTGAAGCGCTGTTAAATATCAGCGACTCACGTTTCCAGTCGGGGCTGATCGCGCAGGCACAGAAAGTCGGCAAACTGCCCAAGGACTTCCGTCTCGATCCGCGCTTTACCGATAACAGCCCGCAGCGTTTGCAGGAGATTCAGGCGCGGCATCCGCAGCTATTTCCAGAGTACCCACTGGGTTGTGATTTCACCGAGGTCGAGCGGGATGTGTTGCGGGCGCTGAACTGGCTCAAGAGCAAGTTCAAGCTGAGCGAGGTGCTGGAGTTGGGCAAGGCAGCGCTGGATGCGCCGGAGCCTGCGTTGTTTCCAGAGCATCTGGAGCGGATGCAATTGACCGATCCGGAAGGCCTCAAGGAAGATTTGTTTCAGCGGCTGTTGCTCACGGGCCTGAAAGCCACTGCGCAATAACAGCCAACACAAAACAAATGTGGGAGCGGGCTTGCTCGCGAAAGCGATGTGTCAGTCGACATCAACTTTGACTGACACACCGCTTTCGCGAGCAAGCCCGCTCCCACACTGGTTTTGCGGTGTGGCGGATCAGTCGATGAACGTCACGACGCCACCGGCCAGCGACTTCACACGGGCCAGGGACTCTACGCGATAACCCTGCGAGTCCAGCTCTGCACGACCACCCTGGAACGACTTCTCGATAACGATACCCAGGCCCGCCACGGTGGCGCCGGCCTGTTTGATGATCGAAATCAGTGCCTGGGACGCCTTACCGTTGGCCAGGAAGTCATCGATGATCAGCACGCGGTCGCTGCTGGTCAGGTGGCGCGGAGAGATGGCCACGGTGCTTTCGGTCTGCTTGGTGAACGAGTACACGGTTGCCGACAGCAGGTTTTCGGTCAGGGTCAGGGACTGGTGCTTGCGGGCGAAGATCACCGGCACGCCAAGGTTCAGACCGGTCATGATCGCCGGGGCGATGCCCGAGGCTTCGATGGTGACGATCTTGGTGATGCCCGAATCCTTGAACAGCGTGGCGAATTCGTCGCCGATCAACTTCATCAGGGCCGGGTCGATCTGGTGGTTCAGAAAGGCGTCGACTTTCAGGACCTGGTCGGAAAGCACGATGCCTTCTTCGCGAATTTTCTTGTGCAGGGCTTCCATGAAGCTGTCCTCTGTTGGCGCCTTGTGCGCCCTAAGGTTTTAAAAAAGTGGTCAATTCTAGCGCTTTAACATCGCGCGTATATCCGCCAATGCGTTGTTGCCTCGCACGGCTTTGACTTCGGTCGGTGTGTCGTCGTTGCCTTCCCAGGCCAGGTCGTCCGGCGGCAACTCATCGAGGAAGCGGCTCGGCGCGCAATCGATGATCTCGCCGTACTGCTTGCGCTTGGCGGCGAAGGTGAAGGCCAGGGTCTGGCGCGCACGGGTAATGCCCACATAGGCCAGGCGACGTTCTTCTTCGATGGTGTCGGCTTCGATGCTGGAGCGGTGCGGGAGGATTTCCTCCTCCATGCCCATGATGAACACGTAGGGGAATTCCAGGCCCTTGGACGCATGCAAAGTCATCATCTGCACGCCTTCGGCGCCGTCTTCCTCTTCCTGTTGGCGCTCGAGCATGTCGCGCAGGACGAGTTTGCCGATGGCGTCCTCGACGGTCATCTCGCCTTCTTCGTCTTTTTCCAGGGTGTTCTTCAGCGCCTCGATCAGGAACCAGACGTTACCCATGCGGTAATCGGCGGCCTTGTCGCTGGAGCTGTTGGTGCGCAGCCAGTTCTCGTAGTCGATGTCCATGACCATGCTGCGCAGGGCCGAGATCGGGTCTTCGCCGGCACACTGCTCGCGCACCCTGTCCATGAAGCGCTTGAAGCGCGACAGGCGATCGGTGAAGCGGCTGTCGAGATGCTCGCCCAGGCCGATTTCGTCGGTGGCGGCGTACATCGAGATCTTGCGCTCGGTGGCGTAGTTGCCCAGCTTCTCCAGCGTGGTCGAGCCGATCTCGCGGCGCGGCACGTTGATCACCCGCAGGAACGCGTTGTCGTCGTCCGGGTTCACGATCAGGCGGAAGTAGGCCATCAGGTCCTTTACTTCCTGGCGACCGAAAAAGCTGTTGCCGCCGGACAGGCGATACGGCACCTGGTGGTGCTGCAATTTCAGCTCGATCAGCTTGGCCTGGTAGTTGCCGCGATACAGGATCGCGAAATCGCTGTACGGGCGGTCGGTGCGCAAGTGCAGGCTGAGGATTTCCATGGCCACGCGCTCGGCTTCGGCGTCCTCGTTGCGGCACCGGATCACGCGGATCTCGTCGCCGTGGCCCATTTCACTCCACAACTGTTTTTCGAATTCGTGGGGGTTGTTCGAGATCAGCACGTTGGCGCAGCGCAGGATGCGGCTGGTGGAGCGATAGTTCTGCTCCAGCATCACCACTTTCAAGGAGGGGTAGTCGTCCTTGAGCAGCATCAGGTTTTCCGGGCGCGCGCCGCGCCAGGCGTAGATCGACTGGTCGTCGTCGCCCACCACGGTGAACTGGTTGCGTTTGCCGATGAGCATTTTCACCAGCAGGTACTGGCTGGCGTTGGTGTCCTGGTATTCATCGACCAGCAGGTAGCGCACCTTGTTCTGCCATTTTTCCAGGATGTCGGCGTGTTCTTCGAACAGCTTCACCGGGAGCAGGATCAGGTCGTCGAAATCCACCGCGTTGAACGCCTTGAGCGTGCGCTGGTAGTGGGTGTAGACGATGGCAGCAGTCTGTTCCTTGGGGTTGCGCGCGTTTTCCAGGGCCTGGGCCGGCAGGATCAGGTCGTTTTTCCAGGCGCCGATCATGTTCTTGATCTCGTCGACGCCGTCGTCGCCCGAGTATTCCTTCTGCATGATGTCGGTCATCAGGGCCTTGACGTCGGTCTCGTCGAAGATCGAGAAGCCCGGTTTGTAGCCCAGCCGCACGTGTTCCTTGCGGATGATGTTCAGGCCCAGGTTGTGGAAGGTGCAGACCGTCAGGCCACGGCCTTCGCCGGCGCGCAGCAGGGTGCCAACCCGTTCCTTCATCTCGCGGGCGGCCTTGTTGGTAAAGGTCATGGCGACGATGTACTGGGCGCGGATGCCGCAGTTCTGGATCAGGTGCGCGATTTTGCGCGTGATCACGCTGGTCTTGCCGGAGCCAGCACCGGCGAGCACCAAAAGAGGGCCGCCGACGTAGCTCACGGCTTCTTGCTGCCGGGGATTGAGTCGGGACATAGGTAAATTCAGGAGTCAGTCACGAAATGGGCCGGCATTTTAACAGGCTCAGCGAATTGTGCTGCTCTGTCCGACTTGTGACGTACCACGCTATCTGTAATTGCCGGTTTTGTTACTTTCACGCAGGATGCGCAACGAATTTGCGGCTAATGTTCGTATTTCCGGATACAAAGGTCTCGTTTTGCTCACCGATGTCATTGTCATTGGTCATCGGAACGGCATAATGCCCGTCGCCTACATCTTTGCAGAGTCTAGGGAGCTAGCTTGTCTACGCCTGTCGAACCCTTGCGTTTGCTGCTACTGGCCGAAGAGCCAGCGTGGGCAGCGTTGTTGCGCGAGTGTCTGGCTCCTATGGGGAGCTCGGCCGTGCTCATCAGCGCGCCGAGTTGGGAGTCGGTCAGCAGCCTGTTCGATGACAACCGCAGCGCGGTGTTATTGACCATCCCGCAACTTCAGCCGGCGCCGGGTCGTTGCAGCCTGCCGACGGTGTTGTTGCTCGACCATGAGCCGCTGATCCCGCCCGACGGCGTGAGTGACTGGCTGGTGCGCGATCATCTCGATCCCGGCATGTTGCGCCGTTGCCTACGCCATGTGCGCGAACGTGGCGTTCTGGAAAACACCCTTCAACGTCTGGCCGAGCAAGATCCGCTGACCGGCATCGCTAACCGCCAGGGCTTCCAGACTCTGCTGACGGCGCGCCTGGCGGAAAACGACGGTCGCGGTCTGGCCCTCGGTCATCTCGACCTCGACAACTTTCGTTATGCCAACGACGCCCTCGGCCATCAGGCCGGTGATCGCCTGATCCTGCAAGTGGTGGCGCGGCTCAAGAGTCAGCTTGAGGCCGGCGATCAACTGGCGCGCCTGGGCAGTGATGAATTCGCTCTGCTGATCGACACCCGTCGTGCTCCCCAGCGTGCCGAGTGGATGGCCGAGCGCATCAGCGAAATACTGGCCGAGCCTTATTGGGTCGATGGCGAAAGCCTGTTGATCGGTTCCAGCCTGGGCATTGCCTACGCCCGGGCCCAGGCCGGTGCGGATCCGCTGATGTGGCATGCACATATCGCCATGCAGCAGGCCAAAAGCACCCAGGGCTGCACCTTTCACATTTTCAACGAGCGCATCAATCGCAATGCCCGCAGCATCGCCGACCTCGAAACCGAGCTGCGTCGGGCACTGCGCCGCGATGAGCTGGAGCTGCATTACCAGCCACGGCTGAACCTCGAAGACGGGCAGATCGTCGGCCTTGAAGCCCTGGTGCGCTGGCGCCATGCCGAGCGCGGTTTGTTGCCTCCGAGCGAGTTCGTGCCACTGGCTGAGCAGAGCGGTCTGATCGTGCCGTTGGGGTACTGGGTAATTTCCCGGGCCTTGCGCGACATGCAGGCGCTGCTCGAGCTGGGATTGCCACCGTTGCACATGGCGATCAACCTGTCATTCCGGCAATTCCAGGACAGCCAGTTGCTTTCGACTCTCAGTCGTCTGATTGCCGAGCGCGGTGTCGAGGCGCAGTGGCTGGAGTTCGAACTGACCGAAACCGCCGTGATGCGTCGCAGCGATCTGGTGAAGCAGACCATGGACGCCCTCGGGCGCCTCGGTGTGCGCTTCTCCCTCGACGACTTCGGCACCGGGTTCTCGTCGTTCGTGCACCTCAACAGCCTGCCGATCACCTTGCTGAAGATCGACAAGAGCTTTGTCGGCGGCATGGAGCAGCGTGAGGAAAACCGCAAACTGGTGCACGCGATGATCAACCTGGCGCACAACCTCAACCTCGAGGTGGTCGCAGAAGGCGTGGAAACGCCGGAGCAACTGGATCTGCTGCGTGGGTTTGAATGCGATCAGGTGCAGGGGTATTTGATCAGCAGGCCTTTGCCGCTGGCCGAACTGGTGGAGTATCTGACGTTTGGCAGCAATCAGCAGCCGATGCTGGAAATCGTGGGCTGAGGTTGCCACAGAGCCCTGTAGGAGCGAGCTTGCTCGCGATAAACCTGAGAACCCCGCGGGGCACCTGCCAACCAGCGTTATCGTTGACGACCATCGCGAGCGAGCTCGCTCCTACAGGGGGCTCAGTCAGGCTGGGCAATCTCGAAACGCTGCACTGACGTCGTGTCGCGCTTGATCATCCGCTTCATCTTCCACTCAAATCCCAGCGTCAGGCTCACCGCCGCACACGCCAGCCCCAGCGCCAGGCCCCACCAGACGCCCGTTGGCCCCCAGTCCAGGTGGAACGCCATCCACCACGCCGCCGGTGCGCCAATCAGCCAATAGCAACCCAGGCCGACCAGGAAAGTGGTCTTGGCATCCTTGAGTCCGCGGATGCAGCCCATGGCAATGGTTTGCGTGCCGTCGAACAGTTCGAACCATGCCGCCACCGCCAACAGGCTCACGGCAAGGTTGATGACATCGCGAAACGCCGGGTCGTTGTGGTCGAGAAACAAACCGACCAACTGGTTTGGCAATAGCCAGAAGACCATGGCGAAACACAGCATCGCCACCGCCCCGAAGGCAATGCCGACCCGCCCGGCCAGCCGCGCATCCAGCAATTGCCCGGCGCCGTAGTGCTGGCCGATGCGCATGGTGATTGCATAAGAAATCCCTGCCGGGACCATGAACGCCACCGAAACGATTTGCAGGGCAATCTGATGAGCCCCCAGCTGTGTGCTGCCCATGGTGCCCATGCACAGCGCGGCGAAGGCAAACAGCCCGACTTCCACCGCGTAGGTACCGCCAATCGGCAGCCCCAGACGCCACAGCTCCTTCAGGTACTGGCGGTTCAGCCGCGACAGGCCCTGGCGCAGCGGATAGGCCTCATAAGCCGGATGCCGACGAATGTGCCACGCCAGCGCCAGTGCCATCAGGTTGGCGACAATCGCCGTGACCAGCCCGATGCCCGTCAGCCCCAGTTTCGGCAGGCCGAACATGCCGGTAATCAGCGCATAGTTGAGCAGGAAGTTGGCGACCGTACCGCCAACACTGATGACCATCACTGGCGTTGCACGGCCAATGGCGCTGGTGAACCCGCGCAGGGCCATGAAGCTCAGGTAGCCGGGCAGGGCGAACGGCAGGAAGATCAAAAACTGCCCGGCTGCGTTGACGTTGCTTTCAGTCTGGCCGAATAGCAGTAGCACCGGTTTGAGGTTCCACAACAGCAAACCGGCGACCAGCGCCATCAGCCACGCCAGCCACAACCCGGCCTGGGTCAGTCGAGTGGCCCCGACAATATCGCCGGCACCCTGACGGATCGCCACCAGGGTGCCGACCGCCGCAATCACGCCGATGCAGAAAATCGACACGAACGAATAGGTCGCCGCACCGAGCCCGCCACCGGCCAGGGCCTCGGGACTCAGGCGCGCCATCATCAGAGTGTCGGTGAGGACCATCAGCATGTGCGCCAACTGCGAGGCAATCAACGGCCCCGCCAGCCGCAGGATGGCCCAGAGTTCAGTACGTGCTGGATGCTGCATGGTCATCACGCTCGATTATCAAAAGGGAACAGGAAAGCACCGATTCTCGGCGCTCTGCACGGTTTTCACAAAGGGATAAAAAGGATGGATAGCATGATTCAAACTCATGCTGGAGAGTTTCTGCTAGGGTAGGCGAACCCCGCAGTAGGAGCTTTCCCAATGTCCCGTCGTCTTCCTCCCTTGTATGCCCTGCGCGCATTCGAAGCGGCGGCGCGGCACAGTTCGTTTACCCGCGCGGCCGAAGAGCTGTCGATTACCCAAAGTGCGGTCAGCCGGCATATTCGTACGCTCGAAGAGCACTTTGCCTGCCGCTTGTTTCATCGCAGTGGCCGCAACCTGCAACTGACCGAGTCGGCCCGGTTGCTGTTGCCGGGCATTCGCGAAGGCTTCACCGCGCTTGAACGCGCCTGCAATACCTTGCGCGCCGAAGACGACATCCTGCGCATGAAAGCCCCGTCGACCCTGACCATGCGTTGGTTGCTGGCGCGCCTCAGTCGCTTCCGTCATCTGCAGCCAGGCAACGAAGTGCAATTGACCAGTGCGTGGATGGACGTCGATTCAGTGGACTTCAACCACGAACCCTTCGACTGCGCCGTCATCCTCAGCAATGGGCATTTTCCACCGGACTGGGAGGCGACTTTCCTGTTCCCCGAAGAGCTGATTCCGGTGGGCGCGCCGAATCTTCTGAAGGATCAACCATGGGACGTCGCGCGCCTGGCCAGTACCGAGCTGCTGCACCCGACACCGGACCGCCGTGACTGGCGCAACTGGCTGGAGCGCATGGGCCTGACCGATCAGGTCTCGCTCAAGGGCGGTCAGGTGTTCGACACGCTGGAACTGGGCATGATTGCAGCCGCCCGTGGCTACGGCGTGTCCATGGGCGATTTGCTGATGGTCGCGGAGGATGTCGCGCAGGGACGTCTGAGTTTGCCGTGGCCGACAGCCGTCGCCAGCGGTGAGAATTATTTCCTGGTCTGGCCGAAAACCCGCCCCGGAGGCGAGCGTTTGCGCCGCCTCAGCGATTTTCTTTTGGGTGAGGTTCGGGCCATGGAGTTACCGGCGGTCGAGCACTTGAGATGAATCATCGCGGGCAAGTCGGAACAGTCCCCAAGCTAATCGCACTTGGCATTGCTGGATACTTCCTTGCTCGCCTGTTTCAACAGGTTACTCAACTCAGCCGCATTGGTGCTGTTGTAAACCCGACCTCCGGTGTTTTCAGCGATACAGCGTGACGGGCCGCCAGCACCGATTTTCACCACGTTGACCCGCAGGCGCGGTTGTTCCCTGGCGATTCGACGGGATACCGCGCAAACGTCCTGCCCGCAACCGTCTTCACCGTCGACGAACATCACGATCACCGCATCGTTATTGCGCCCGTCGACCGTACTCGCCGCGTGGGCCAGGCTGTCGGCCAGCGGTGTGCCGTCGTCGGGAACCAGGCCTCGAATCCCGTTGATCAGCCGCGGGCGGTCGCCGAACTTGAACAAACCCTGGTCCGGTGTTCTTTCGCAGCCGGCGAAGGTGATCAGGCGTGTGTCGATCTTCGGGTCCAGCCCGTTGATCATGCCGGCCAGCGAGTCCTTGGCGACGTCCATGCGGCTGGGTTTGGCGGTAAGCCGCATGGTGCGGTTCGGGTCCAGGAGCTTGTTGATGTCAGGACCGAAGAACCAGTCCTCGTCGGATTTCACTGACTTGATGTTCAAATCCATCGAACCCGAGGTGTCGAGCACCACCACGAACTGCGGGACCTCTGACTTCGGCGCTGTTTTGCGGCATGCGAAGTTGTCCAGCGTCGGGGCGGGTGGCGGGGCAGCCACTACCGGTTTTGGTGGTGGAACCGGTTTGGGTGGCGGGGTCGGCTTGGGTTCCGGTGCCGGTGCCGGCTTTGGTGGCGGGACCGGCTTGGGTTCCGCTACCGGCTCTGGCGTGGGTTCTGGTGCCGGAACAGGTTTCGGTTCCGGTTCCACGACAGGCTCGGGGACAGGTTCAACCGGTTTCTCAACAGGCGTCACTACCGGTGCCACAGGCGCTACAGGCGGAACCACGACAACCGGCTCACGGTGCAGGAACCACCAGAGCCAGAGCGCCAGAAGCAGCAACAGCAGCGCGAGCAAGGCTGCCGCGATCCACCAGCCACGACGCGACGGCGGTAGGACGGGCACCACTGGCGGCACGATCGGTTTGGGCGGACGCTGGTTCCACCGCACCACCAAAGGCTCACCGTTGAGGCTGTAGAGTTTGTCCAGCTCAGGCGTACCGAGCAGGCTGCGCAGGTCATTCGCTTCCGTCGGTTGACCGCGTTTTTGCAGTTCATCCGCCAGCTGTCCGAGGGACGTCTGACGCACTTCATAGGTTTCCAGCAAACGTCGTTGCGCGTCCTCGTTGAGATCGGCATAAGGCGTGGGTTGGCCACCCAGTTCGGTCCACCATTCCAGCACGTCGCCGCTGCCCATCCGCGGGATAGCAAACAGACTGGCGACGGTCGGCGGAAAGTGTTTCTGGATGAGGGCGACTTTGGCTTGCAGCGCACTCATCCCCTCCGATGTGGCTTGCGCATCCCTGATGACCCGCTGCATGACGACGATTCCTGAAAAAGTGCAGGCATCCATCGGGACGCTTGCGGGGTGAAAAGTTACTCTTCGTAGCCGAGGCTGAATTGCAGCTGATTGACCTTCTTCTGCAACGTTTTCAGCTCTTGCTGCTTGGTCGCGAGTGTCGCGGGTGTTGATTTGGCCGTTGGCGCCGCTTGCGAAGCCTTGAGCTGCTTCTCGAGGTCGGCAATCTGCTTCTGCACCTGGGCCTCATTGCCACGCCGAGCCTTGAGCGAGGTCAGCAGTTGCGCCAGCGACTGATTCAGCGCAGCCTGGGATTTCCGCTGGCTGGCCAGATCGGTCTTGGTGCTGAGCTGCTGGGCCTGAATGTTCTCGTACACCTGACGGAACATTGCGTTTTGCTGTCGGGACTCGCTCAGGGCCAGTTCCTTCTGCTTGACCTGATCGCTGTAACCACCGGAGTAGTCACAGTTCATCTTGGTTAGCAGGCTGCTGTCGCGATTGGTTGCATCGCATTCGCCGGGCGGGGTCGCGCAACCGCTCAGGGCCAGGACGGCAGTGATGACCATTAGTTGTCGTAGCGTCATGTGCTTAACCCAGGGTGATTGCGGAGCGTTGGCTGTACAGAGCGTCGACTTCCTTCTGCAGGCTGACGACTTTCTGGTTCATTCTCTGAATGTTCATGTCCACCTGTCGGATCTCGGCGCTGGTGCCTTGCGAACGCTCGGCGTCTGCCACTTTTCTGTACTCGGTGACCTTGGTACGCATGTTGGCAAGGTCTTTGCGCAGGCGTGCGATGTCCGAGTCGATCCCGGCGATTTGCGCCTGAGCCCTGCTCTTGTCGACTTTCTTGTTGGCGATGTCCTTTTTGATCTGGGCAATTTGCGCATTGTCATCATTGATCACTTGCTGAGCGGTCGCAGTCCGGGCGATCACGTTCTGCGTGTCTTGTTCGACGTCGCTGTTCATCTTCGCCAAGCGGGTGGTGGTGTCGGCGTATTGGGCGCGACGTTGATCCAGGTAATAGTTCGCGCCCATGGCCACGCCACACGCGGTAATACCGGCGGCGATGACGCACACGGTTTTGTTGCTGCTGTTGGACAGCGCGCAAGCGAGGATGCCGACACCGGCGCCGACGGCGCAGGCCTGGTAACCGGACTTGCTGAAGAACTCTGCGTCATTGCCCTGGGTCAGGCGCGGGTCGGCACCGTCGCCTTCGCCTTCGCCCAACATGGAGCTGCCGGTGTTGGCGCAACCGCTCATTAGCAGGCTGCCGGCGACTACGAAAGCGATCTGTAGCTTGAAGCGAGTCCAAAGGCTGCGCGACATGGTGAAACTCCTACGTAACGGTGTTGACGCGTTGTTATTGAGTGACGGTTTTGCAGCTGGTCAGCCAGGCTTCAGTGTCGATTTTCTGCTTTTGCAGGAACGCCTTCTGATTGGCCCAGTGGGTGCGCAAGTAAGGTTTGAGGTCTTGCAGCTGTTTGTTGCGGGTGATGATTTCTTCCATCACCGGGACTTGCGATTCAAGCAGTGGCTGGCCGTACAAGGTAGCCGATTCCACCAGGCTGCTGGCGTAGTAGCGGCTGAGTTTGTGCAGGCGATCCTTTTGCTCGTTGAGCTTGCCTTTACGCATGTCGCAACTGGCATCTTTGTCTGCGCTTTCGCAGTTGAGCTTGTAGTTCTTTTGCAGGAAGTCGACGTACTGGCCGTCGTCGAGCATCTTGGTGCACAGGAACGCACCCAGGTTGAGGCTGGCGCGGATCGCCTGGTCGCGGGTTTCTTCCTGCTGCTGGTTGCTGGCGCGCAACTGGTTCTCCAGGGCCTGGAGCTTTTCCTTGAGCGCTTTGTCTTCGACACCCGAGGCGAGGCTGTTCAGCGATTGTACGGTGCCTTTGTCGGCGGATTCGGTTTCCTTGCTGCCGGTGCCGAGTTTCTTCCAGCTGCTTTCGATGCTGGCGACCCGTTCGCGAGAGGTTAGGGTCGGGGAGACCAGCACCAGTCGCAGGCCGGTGGTCTTGTTTTTCACCTGGCCTTCGGCGTTGTAATACGGCTCTTCCTTACGCAATGCCGTACGCAGGTCGGCCTGGGCGGTCAGGTAGTTGCCGCCACGGACGACATAGCCGCCGGCCTGACCGTGCTGGCGGTCGAGTTTGTTCAGGCGAAACGGCTCGAACATCATTTCGTCGACGTTACCGAGCATGTCATGCAGGCCCAGCGGGTTGGGCTTTTGCAGGCCGGTCAATTGCACTTTGCCGTTGGACGATTGCGCCCCGGCGAACCACTCGTAGGCGTTGATGCCTTCTGGCATCGGGTAGTGCGTGTCGCGGAATTCAGCAGCACCGACTTCCAGCCCGCCGCGCGCGGCGAACTCCCACTCGACCTCGGTCGGCAGGCGCAGGAATCCCAGGGCGCCGTCTTCCTTTGGCAGCTTGCCGGCGGCGTTTTTGCGCAGCCACAGGTTGTACTTGTCGGCGGCGTCGATGGCTTGCACCCAGCTCACCGCCGTTTGCGGCAAGCGCATTTTGGTGGCAGCGGTGGGGCAGGTTGCTTCGGTCAGCGCGGCGTATTGCAACTGACTCATCTCGTACTTGGCCATCAGGTAGTAGCGGGACTTGTCGTTCCTGGCCCCGGTAAAACTGCCGGCGATAAAGGTCGGGCGGGTCTGCTCGACATAGCCGTATTCCGCGCCGTCCTGACCGATGTTGATCGGGTAGTCATCCAAGGGACCTGCGACCGGAATGAACACTTTGCGAAACACCATCGAACCTTCGCAGGGCATCGGCAGCACGACGTCGCCAGCCTCGGGCATCGGGTTGTAATACTTCTCTTCCCAGCCCGCCGCCGAGGCGTCGAGCAAGTAGCCGAGGCTCAGGGGTAACAGCAAGCCAAAACGTTTATAGCTCACGCAGACTCTCCGCAGGTTGGATGTTGATGGCTCTCAGCGCGCCGATCATGGCCACCAGGGCAGCGACCAGAAAGGTCAGGAGCAGGGCGGCAACGCCGTGCCAGACCGTGATGTGGCAAACGAAGGTACCGGTGGCCTGGCTGCTGCCGAGCAGGGAGTCGAACAAATGACTGCCCACGGTATAAAACCCCAGCCCGCCCACGTAGCCGGCCAAACTCAGCACCAGCGCTTGCAGGACCACGAAACCGCCGACGGACCTGCGCTTGAAGCCCAGCAGACGCAGGACCGCCAGGCTTTTGCGTTTACGATCGATGTTGGCCAGGAACGCGCCAACCATGGACGCCACGCAGCCGATCAGTGCCGCCATGGCGATCACACCGAAGATCAACCCCAGCACATGGTTGATGGCTTTGACGTTGTCGATGTCGGCCAGTCGGCTCGACGTTTCGATGTGTTGTTCGTTGAGCCAGTGTTCCAGCGGCGCGACCTGGTCGATGTCGCGCGCATACACGCGGGCGCGGGCATACAGCGGTTGTAGATTCCCCTGAGGCTTGCCGGTGGTAACGCCGAACTCACTGACCTGATAACCGTCGCGAAAGCGCTCCAGATCCAGTAGCAGCGGCGGGGCGACGAACCCGGCCGCGCGACCGAAGCGGGCACCGTCGAGCACGGCCAGTACCGTCAGCGTCATCTCGCCGCGTTCATTGACACCTTCCAGGCGGCGCAAGGCCCGTAGCTGCACGCTGTCGCCGGCCTTGGCCTGCAAGCGTTGCGCTGCGCTGGCGCTGAGGATCACCTGATTGCCGACGGGGTTGAGGGACGCCAGATTCAGCTGTGGGTCGCCGGGCTCGGTGGCGATGATTTCCGCGCCTTCGACAAAGCGTTGCATGCCGATCAGCAGGTCCGCCTGGGTATTGAGCGAGCGGGTCTGGCCGAGGGCAAAGCCGGTCTCGGGGCGCAGGCGCAAACGCTCGATCCAAGCTGCGTCGTAGTTACCGTTGCTGAGCATCTTCACTTCAAGGTTGCGCGGGTCGCGCAGCAGTTCGTCCTGCAGCTGGCTGACCACCCCGTGTTTGAGCCCGAACAGCAACAACAACGGCGCGATCACCGCCACCAGGGAAGCGGCGATACACAGCGAGACCTTGCGGTCGTGCCAGAGGTCTTGCAGTGCCAGTGAGCCCAGCAGGCGCAAGCGATCAGTCCATCGGTTCAAACAGAGTCTCTCCCAGATGGTTGATAGCACCGAGTCGCGGCAACCCGAAATCCTTCAGCAGGGCCCAGTCATGGGATACAACGAGCGCACTCAGACCCATGCTCGACACCAGGCTCAGGAGCAACTCGAACAAACGCCGGGCACTATGAGGGTCGAGCGCGGCGGTCGGCTCGTCGGCCAACAGCAGCAGCGGTTCATGGGCAATTGCCCGAACGCAGGCGACGCGCTGGCGCTCGCCAATCGACAAGGCCTGGGGTTGTTTGTCCAACAAGCCTTGCAGGCGCAATACGTCAACGGCGTGGTCGATGTGATCGCTCTTCGCCTGCATCCCGAGCAAACGGCGCGGCAGGCTGATGTTGTCTCTCACGCTCAGGAACGGCAGCAAGCCGCCGCTCTGCAAAATGAATCCCAAGTGCCGTGAACGCACCGCTGCAAGCGCAGGCTGATCGTCAGTGGCCAGCAGTTGGGCGATATCCTGAGCGTGCGTCGGGCCCAGCTGGAAGCGCTCGAGTTCTACCGGTGCGAGCAACAGACCGATGGCTTCGAGCAACGTGCTTTTGCCGCTGCCGCTCTCACCCGTGACGGCGAGGATTTCTCCGGCGCCGATCCGCAGGTGCGGCAGTCGCACGTGATGAGCCTGTGCGCCTTCTCCACGGCGCACCAGCATGTTCTTGATTTCGAGCATCGGCGTCTCGTCAGGGCATCATTTCCAGCGGGACGGGGTAGACGTTGTCCCGCGCATCGCTGTCTTTGGCTAAGGCTACCCAACGGTCGACATCGGCGTTGTAACGCTGGTAATGCCGCAGTTTGGTGTTCAACGTGCGGATGAATTTTTCTTGTGCCAGACCATCCCAGCTCTTCCAGGTCTCTTCATCCAGGTTCAGCACTTCACTCTGATAAGGCAGGTCTTCAAGGTATTCACCGAGCACGCCCATGTCCGCCAGTTTGGCATTGCTGTTCTGTTTGAGCTGATTGGGATCGGCGCCCATGGTCGCCGCCACCGAGCGCAGGCGATTGAACATGTCCGTTGGCGAAATCAGGCCCTCGTTGGCGGCATCGAGAATCTGCTTCATCACGTCGCTCAAGTCGCTGAGCTGTGACTTGGTCAGCAGCACCCGCACGTCGGTGGTCGGAATGTTCTGCTTGATCAGGTCGCGGTCGGTGATCCATGCCTTGAACACTGGCGGGGCCTTGCTGTTGGTCCTCTCGCCGAGATAGGCGAGTTGCATGGCGTGGCCGATCAGCGCCGCGTCTTCGAGCATTTTTTTCTCGGCCGGGTCCTGCTTGGCGTTCGCCGCGCTGCCGATGGCGTCTTCGCCCATGTAGGCGGCTTTGACTTGTGTAGTGATCGCTGCGGCCAGTGTGTCGACCTTGCGCCCGAATTCTTGCACATCGCCTGCGTTTACCGGGTAGTACAGCGAAGTGTTGGTACCCGGGTAGGTCGACAGATTCCGGTATTGCGCCTCGGCTTTGGCATGGTCCTTGGCACCGGCCGGGGTTTTCAGGTGCAGCGTGTAAATCGCCACACCCGGGTTGGCGGCTTCGATACGTACCTGTGCAGCGCTCAAGCCGGTCTTCGACAGCTTGTCGTCGCCTTCGATGGCGCCCGCATCGGTGATCAGCACCACGTAGCGTGCGCCGAACTGGCTCCAGTCGACCTTGTCGATGCTCTCCATGACCCCGGCAAACGAGTCTTCATCGAAGCTGCTGCTCGACACGTTAGCCTGTTTGAGGTCTTTGATCCTGGCGAAAAAGTCGGCGCTGTCTTTCACCTTGGTAGGGTCGGCGTACATCTTGGTGGTGTATTCCAGCCCCGGTACTGCCTGGGTGTTGGAGCGGAAAGCCACCAGGCCGAACTTGACCTGCTTGCCGAGGTTCTGCGCTTCGATCTTCTGGTAAACCTTGCGGATCGCCTCGCGGGTGCGGTCGATATAGGGGTCCATCGAGATCGTCGAGTCGATGACAAATACCACGGCCGCGCTGAATTCCTTCAGCTGGTTGGCCTTTTTCTCTTCGGCTTCCTTGCTGCCGGCAGGGCTGTTTGCAGCCCCGCCCTTGGCGTTCTTGTCATCCGGCTTGCTGACGGAGGCCACATTGAGCAGGCGCGTGCGGAAACCGCTTTCGGTCATGACTTCTTCGCCACTGAGCACTGGCAGCAGGTAGAACTGCTTTTGCAGGTCGACGAAGTATTCAGGTTCTTCAGCCAGTACGCCCGGTGCTTGCAGGCCCTTTTTCAGCGTGGCCCGCAGCGGCGCGACTTTGCTGACCGGGTCCGGTGCATCGAGGATGCCTTCGACGGTGGCGCGGTCCTTGAAGAACAGCAGCCGGTCGCGGTTGGCCGGGTTAGTGAAGGCCAGCGTCAGCTGCATCTTCCAGTCGGTGGTGCAGCTGGCAGGCAGCCAGCCAATGGTTTTGCCATAACTGTCGGGACCGACTTTCAGCCATTCGGCATTGTTCGCTTGCGCACGTTCGTACACATAGAAGCGGCTGAAGACCGGTTGTGCTTCACCTTCGGCACCGCCCGCCGTCGAGCTGATTTTGCAGCCCGGTGTGGTCAGCACGCGTTGGAACAGGGTCTTTTTACCGGCCTGGATCAGCGGTTTGTCATCGGCCTGGGACAGTGGGCTGATGCACAGCGCGAGCAAGGCGGCACCGCTCAGCAGGAGTCGACTCATGGGTGAACGCATCACTTCTGCAACTCCTCGAAACGCTGCTTGGCTTCGGCATTGTTCGGGTCCTGGATGAGGATGGTTTCATACCAGTAGGCGGCGGTGGCGTTGTCCGCAGCCGGGAAGCACTCGCTGGCCTTCAGGTATTTAGGGTCGTATTCACGGGCATAGGCGTTGGCGATCAGCACGTCACCAGCCTGGGCACGGTTGGCGTACAGGCGCTGGGCGACGCCGCAGTGTTTACTGGCCTTGGCCTGGTCGATGATCTCCAACAACCTGGCACTGTCGGGTGCCGCCTTGATGCAGGTCTGGACGAAGGTCAACTCGGGCAGGCTGTTCATACTGTCGAGGGTGCAGGCTTGAGCATTGGCGCCGGCAGGTGCGCTGGCAGTGGCTGCAACCGCAGGCGCTGGGGTGCGTTTGTAGAACCAGAATCCGGCGCCCGCCGCCAGCAACAACACCACAATCAACAGGCCGATCAGACCTTTGTTGCTTTTCTTCACCGGTGCGGGAGGCGGCGTATAGGCGCGCTCGGTGAGTACCGATTCCAACTCCACTTCTGGCTCGGCGGTGGACAGGGTCAGTTCAGGCAAATCCGGGATCTCCGGGATCTCCGGTGCCGGTGCGCTCGGCGCCGTCAGTTCGGCACCGCCGTAAGTCGAGCGTGTCTGGCCGCCGGCCGTGGACGGCAGCAAGCCGACGCCTGGCCGAACCACGCCTTTGTCGGCGTGGCCTTGGCTCTGTTCACGCAGTTCGATCTGGAATTGCGAGTTGGCGCCGCCTTCCAGCAGTGGGTCAACCACGTCCGGTCCGACCTGGGTTTCCAAAGCTTCGCCGTTGGCCGCGAGGTTGAAACGCGAGACCTTGAACCAGAATGGATTGTTGCTCCAGGCCTTGTGGTCCTGAAGGTAAAAACCGTCCTGGTTGCGCTGAATGGAAAACTCCAGCTGTTCCTCGTCACCCTGCCATTTCTTCACAGTGAGGCGGGCCTGGCCAGGCACATTGGGCTCTAACGCGAGCAGGTCGACACGAATTGGCATTGCTTATCTCGCTGCGAAGGCTGTGAGCACTTGGCCCAGCCGTTCGTTCTGTTCAGGGGTGATTTCACGTCCAGCACCATGGCCAGCATTGTCCTGCGTGATGTAGGCCAGGCCCGAAAGCCAGTCGCCTAGATACCGTTGCGCCTGATTCGCCGGTTGCACCGGCAGTACAGGCACTTGTCCAGGGCCAATGTCGGTGTAGAACGAAAACAAGGGCTCCTTGGCACCGGCGCGGCTGTTCGGACGCTCGCTCACCGGTTTCTGGAGGTAGCCGAACCAGGACACGAAATCGCGCAGCACGCGCTGCACTTCCAGCACCTGGCGCTCAACCAGTTGATCGCGCCGCGCGCCACTTTGTGCGCGCTTGAGGACGGCGCGGCTCAGTTGCCCCGGCAAATCCTGGCGATAGCCGGCGGTGATCAGTTCATCGACCACCGCTTCCAGCAAGGCCTTTTCCAGCCCCAGCAGGTTGAGCAGGCTTTGCCGGGTGGTCAGTTCACGCAAGTGCGCGATCCAGGCCTTGAACGCTGCTTTGGCGAAACGGTGCTCGTTGCTTTGCGGTTCGGGCGCCGGGGTGCCGGTTTTGCTGCTGACTGGCGCGTCGTGGCCCGGGTCGTCACTGAAATCGAAATTGAAACCGGTGTCATTGCCGTAGAGGCTCTGGCTCGGTGTCGGGGTGACCGGCTCGTCGTTCACGGCCGGCTCGTCATCGGTTTCGTACACGCCGCTGAGGTACAGGTCGCGCACCTCTTCGCTCGGTATGTCGAGTTGATCGATCAATTCACCAAGTACCGCCGGGCGACGGCCCAAGCCCGTCAGAATCATTTGCGCTTTGGCTTTCTTGGCGGCTGCGGCGCCGTCGTCGTCAGCGTGGTACCAGGTGCTCAGACCGTGAGTGGTCAGGCCTTCGAGGCATTCGCTCAATTGCTCGCGGATACGCTGCAATTTAAATTCGATATTGGCCACGCCTTTGAAACTGCCGCTGAAGTGGCTGATGCCACCGTCATCGTTGCGCAGCATTTCTGTCCAGGCGTTGACCGGATTCTTGATGTGTTTGCACACCAGAGCGTTGCTGGCGAAGCTGGTGCCCAGCGCGCTGACACGTTCCTGATAAATGGCATTGAGGCCGGTTTCCGCACCGGTTGCGTCTTGCCCGATGAACGCCGCATCCATACGCGGCTTGCGCACCAGGTAGGTGTTCTGGAACGGTGTACCGGCCCAGTCGTTCATCCAGCTCAGGCTACCGAAACGCTCCAGCATGGTCAGCTTGACCATGCCGTTCCAGCTCTCGTCGTACTGATCGGGTGTCAGACTCAGGGAGTTGGTAATGCGCAGGTCGAGCATGGTCAGCGCCCAGATCAGGCCGGTATCGCGCTTGCTGCGAGCAGCCGAGTCGGCGCCCTGGGTTTTTTCGATCCAGCGGGTCAGCACCGGACCCACGTCGTTGACGTCGCTCTGCTTGGTCGAACTGGTGCAGACCACCAGTGCGTTCATTTCCTGGTTGTCGGTGTAGCGTTCGAACAGGTAGGCGACCTTGCCGCGCAGGATCAGCTGGGAAACGGAGTTGTCCTTGGTACTGGATTGCGGGTCGTTGGAATCGGCGATCTCGTGCAGTTTCTGGCGCCCGCGATAACCGGGGAAATCCAGCAGGTCGACCTGATTGACGATGTCATCCACCGGCGCTTCGATCAGGCGGAAGGTCATTTCGGCGGTCAGTGCCGCCAGTTGCGCGACCGCAATCGCCTGACTGTTTTGCAGGCGATCGCCAACCAGCGGTCGAACATCGATCGGTAAGTCCAGCGGGCTGCCGAAGCGTTCGAGGATGTCGACGTTCATGATGCTGTCGCGCTGGCTGTAGGTGTCGTTGTCGAAACTCACCAAGGCCTTCAACGGTGCGAACACGGTCTCGGGCAGCCCCAGCTTGTGCAGCGCGCCGGCCAGTTTCTGGTACACGCGTGTCAACTCGCTTTGTTCACCCCAGAGGATCGAAAACAGCTCGGCCCGTTCCTGGAAATTCAGGCGTGGCGCCAGCTGCAACGCTTTGGGCCAGAACAGGTGCTCAAGCTTCTTCACCGAGTTGCGAAAATTGTCGCGCAGGTAATCCCACAGCGACACCAAATCGTCGGCGTTGACGCCCGTTTGCAGCGGCCCGGTTTCGCGACCTTCGAACGGTTTGAGCACGCGCTGGATGCGCTCCTCGTCGATCTCGTAGGAAATCCGCTCAAGGTCGAAATCCTTGAACCAGGCGTTGGCGAGAATCTTCGCCAGCTCGATTTCCTTGAACAACGTAAGTTCTACCGGGAAGTCCTTGTCCTGACTTTCCGTCGCCCGACGGCTGAAGCGCGTTACCAGGCCGGTGGCTTCCTTGCCACCACCCACCGGGTTGATGTGCTTGATGAAGTCCAGGCGATGATCGCCGAACTCGGTTTCCAGCTTACCGTTCTGACCGGCGGCGAGGGCCGAAATCAGGTAGGACTTGCCGGCCTGGGACAAGCCGAAAAAGCCAATGGTCATCGGCGTGCAGGCCACGCGACCGAGGCTTTGAGCCAGGTTGCGGGCGCGGTGCAGGCGGATGTTCAGGTTGTCGGCTTCGCTGTCCAGGCGCGGCGCATTGCCGCGCGTCTGGTCAATCCAGTCCAGCGCCTGACCGGCGCCTTCATAAACAGCGGCCCAACTGGCAGAGAGCTGAGTTTGATCGGGGGTCAGGTCTTTCATTTGCGTTTCACACTTCCACTGTCGAGCCAGTACTTGGTCTCGCTCAGGCCGGCGTCGAGCATGGTGTTGAGTTCCAGCTCGAGGTCGCTGCGCGGGTTGAAGTTGACGTTGTTACTGTTGGATTCGATGTCGCGAACCGAGAGGCGGTCGCTGACCAGATCCTGCTTGCGCGTGTACTTGTCCGCCGGTTTGACCTCGAACCGCACCTTGAGCAGCGGGGCGCTGCCGTTTTCACCGGTTGCCCGGGAAAACTTCTCCCGACCCGCCTTGGTGAACCGCAAGGTATACAACGGCGAAGCAGCCCAGCGGTCAGCGGCCAACTGGCGGAAACCGAGGCGCAGGTCGCCGCGCATTTCCAGCTGCGGTGTGTCGGCGGCGTCGCCAACGCCAATTTCCGGTAGCTTGATTTTGTAGTCTTCGGACTGGATGTCGCGGTACAGCACGTCGGCATCCTTGATCACGTTGTTCAGATCGATGACGCCGATGTGCTTGACCGTTGAATACGGCTTGAGCGCCGATGCCCGGAAGTAGAAGTTCGGCACGCTGTGGTTGGCGCACAACAGGCAGAGCATGGCGCCGACCGAGGCGGTGCTTTTCGGGTCGTCGATCCGGCCGTTCTTGTGAAACGGATACCAGCCGCCGGTGCGGTAGTTTTGCAGCGCCAGAATACGCCCCGGTGGCAGCGGCAACAGCTTGCGAATGAACGCCTGGATGCCGGGCAGGCGCGAAGGGCGGCCGGTCAGCAGCAAGACATCACAGGGGTAATGCGCGACCACTTCACACAGCGCACCAAGGATCTTGGTGATGTTGATCTGGTCGTTGAGAAACGCGGCATGGAGCTTTTGCAGGTCGAAGCTGATCGGCGCGTCATACAGGTCGAAACCGCTCTGAGCGCCGACATCGCGACGCACGGCGACATTGACGTAGTCGAGCACGGTCTGGCTGATGGCATTGTCACCGAGCAATTGGCGGTAGCTTTGCGGGATGACTTCTTGCGGGACCTGCGGATCGTAATGCTCATACGCCTTGAGCAGCGCCAGGCCCAGCGGGGCGAACACCTGGAGGTTCAATTGTTGACGCAAGATCATGTCCTGGGCGCTGACCGATTCATCGCCACACAGCCGTGACATCAGTGAGTTCGGGGCCTTTACGCCGGCGTTCTGCAAGGCTTTTTCGAAACTCGGCAGGATGAAGTCCTGGATCACGTCCAGCAGGATGTCGTCGCCGGCCACTTTGAAGCCATCGCGAAAACGCTGTTCCGGCACGATGTGCACGTTGCTGCCGCTGCCGGTATTGCCCGCACGGTCGAGGCGATAGTCGGTGATCACCAGGTCGGTGGTGCCACCGCCGATGTCGATGGTCGCGAGGGTGATGCGTTGGCGGTCGACCTTGTCCGGCCGGGCGATGGTGTCAAAAAACTCTTCCGGGTGACCGGCGAAGTTCTCGTTGACCTCAGTGTACAGGTACACCAACTGGCCGCAGGACGCTTCGTCCCATTCCACGCGGATACTCGGGATCGGCGTGCGCGGGCTGACGGCCTGATCCTGATGTGGATCTTCCTCGCCGGCATGCCAGCCGAGGCTTTTCCACACCAGGCCGATGGCTTGCAGCATGCGTTCGTTGAGGATGCTGCGCTCGGCCTGTGGCATGCCCGGTGGCACAGTCAGGGTAATGCTGTTGAGCTGGCGCGGCACGCGGGTGTGACCCTGGCGCGAACGCTGGGCCGGGCTGTTGATTTGCGACAGCGCCTGGGCCAGTACTTCGGCGAGCATGAAGGTCATTAGCGAGCTGCGTGAGTAACGCGGCATGAACACCGGCAGACGATCGTCTTCTTCGAGGCTGTAAAGCGCCTCGCCGGTTTCGTTGATCAGGTGCGAGAACGGCGCGGCGGTGGCGTACGGCTCATTGTCGGTCTTTATATACGAGCAGTTGAAACGCCAGCCGTGGCCATAGGCGTTTTCGTCCCACAGATAGCGTTTCGGGCTGGACAGGCCAGTGGAGCCTTCGGTGCCGCGACGACGACTGGCCAGACGACTGGCCTCATTGCCGACACGGGCAATCGTCGCCCATTGGAACGCGTCGTGGCGACCGCTCTTGACCGAGCAGTGGTCCTTGCCGAAGTACGCCTGGGAGAACTCCACGCGGCTTTCAAACGGCAGGTTATAGGTGTGTTCCGGGGTGATCAGGTCACGCAGTTCCAGCACATAATTCTGCTTCAGTCCGGAGCCGGCCTGACCGTGATTTTCGATCAGGATGCCGCAGGTGCGCGAGTTGCCGACGTCCAGCACCAGGTCCACCGGTATGGGTTTGACCAGGCCATTGCTGTCGTTTGCGACCACTTTCAGCTCGGGGATTTCAACTTTCGCCCGGGCCTTCGACTCCTGGGCGGCTGACGGTTTGCTCAACAGGCTGAGCAAGTTGAGGTAGTGCGCCAGGTGATGGTTGGCGCGAATATCGATGTCCAGCTCTGCGCGCGAACGGTGGGCATTGCCCTCATTGAACACTTCCAGCAACCACTCGTTGACCCACGGCTGCGCCAGGAACCAGCGGGTTTCGCTAGCCTTGGTCGCCAGTTTGAAAGACACGCCGGAGCTGATGTCTTCATCGTTCGGCGCCAGATAGGCAGTGCCGTCACGTTTGGGCATCACACGGCTGTCGAAAGCCATCGTCAGGCGGTGGGTATTACCGTCGATGTCAGGAGTTGCCAATTTCACCAAACGCATGCGCGACCAGTTGGTCGGACCTTCGTCGAAGCGATGCGGCGGCATGAAGCGGAAAAACGGGATCGGCAGCCAGATACCGTCGAGCAAATCGAGGCTGCTTTTCATGTCGACGCTGAACGCAGGTTTGGCTTTTTCGACCTTTTCCGGTTCGGGTTCGTAGAAAAAGAAGTCTTTCTCTTCGTTGTACGCCAGGCGGCAGATCAGCCCGCTGATCATCGGTGCGAACTCGCCCGCCGGTTCCTTGCGGGGATCCAGGCGCAGGGCGAAATCCATGAACTGGATGCCGGTGTCGCTGACCAGTGTGACGGTGTCTTCGAATTGAGTGACTTCAGGCAACATGTCGGGTTATTCCGTTTTTATTCGGCCACTTGCCGCATGGACATGGGGAATTGTTCTTTTCCGTAACCACCGGTGCAGTCTGCGATCGTGGTCGCCCCTGGGCGGCAGCTGACCTTGGGCATGTCGTAAGTGCTGCCATCGCCGCAAACGGCCTGGCCCTGGCTGTCGATGGCCAGGCTGCCACCCTTCATAGTAGCGCTCACCGGCCCGCTGCATTTCGAGCCGTCGGCCTGATGTACGGTGACTTGGCCCTTACCGTCCTTGAGTTGGTACTCCAGACGTAGCGGTTTGCCGGTTCGGCGATCCTGAATCCCGGCGCCTGCGCTGTACTGTCCATCGAGAAACTTGGCGGCACCGTCGACGGCGTCTGGCGGGATGCTCAGGGGCGGGCCGGGTTTGGCAGCGGCGGGTTTTTCTGCCTCGGGCGATGTGACATCCGGCGGCGCGGTTTTGTTTTCTGGTGGCTCAGTTTTGTTTTCGGGTGGCGCAGTTTTGTTTTCAGCTGCCGGGTCTATGGCCGGGTCTTTGGTCAAGTCGGCGGGTGCCATGTCAGCCTCGTTACCCTCGACGGCCGGCGTTTCCACACCATGCGTTCCAGTCACGGCGGTGCCGGTTCCAGTGGTCGAGCCTATAACGGTGCCTGTCACCGGAACGTTGTTGAGTGTCGTGACATTTCCGGTCAGTGGCGGCTCTTCCAGTCGTTTTTCTACTGGCACAACGCCGTCAGGCAGCAAATCTACCGCCACCAGCGGAATCGGTACGCACCCTCGCAGGCCGAGCAACAGCCACAAAAGCAGCAGCAGGAGCGGCAGCAGCAACAGCCACCACCAACGACGCCACCACGGACGAGCAACCACCGGCACAACGGGCGGAACAACAGGCGCTTCGACCTCGGGTGGCAGCGTGAACGCGGGTGGTACCTGATAGAGGCAGTGCAGGGGATCGCCATTGCCGGTGCCGGCATGCTCGAAACCCCAGAAAGTCAGCACCGGTTTGCCTTGCACCAGGTAGACGAAGTTTTCGTCCGGGAAATGAATCACGCGCTTGAGTAGCTTACCGAACACGGCTTTGTCGCCTTGCGGCTGTTCGGCGGAGTCCGTACCCAGGAAACGCTGGCTCAATTCTTCGAGCGCGGTCTTCAGCGCTTCAAGCTGGCGGCGGGCAGGGGCACGTTCTTCTTCGGTCGCGCTGCTCCACGGAATCACATCGCCGTCGAGAGCGCTGTACCAATCGATCTGGTTCCCGAGTTCATCGCTTTGAGGGATGGCCAGATGATCGACCAACTCGGGGTTCTTGCGGCGAATGGCTTCGCGCAATTGCAGGGCTGCTCGGTAGACCGGTTGACCTGTTTCGCCGAGGGCAGTGAATGACCCGCTCTTACCGCTGCGTAATAGTGCCCCGCGCATTCAAACTCCATACGATCCGTTGCGCAAAAATGACAGACAAATGTGTCTGTACTTGCTCCTGCATTTAGCGGGCGACATTAGTGTCATAATGATATCGCCGTCAATCTGCCGGAGGTTCAAACCTTATGAGACTAACGTAAGCGTGCGGAGGTTGCATAAGGTCAAATTTAATTAGCTTGGGAAGGCTCGGGCGTAAGCTTTTTTATGCTTGCTGAATCGTTTCATCAGCGCTATAAAAAATGCACAACTCCAAGAAAGGCTTTCCCCATGTCCCCGCTCAAACTCCTCGTTGTCCTTGGCGCGCTGTCCGCCTCCCACGCCATGGCCTGGGATTACGTCCTGCTCGACAGCGACAAGGCCGCGCAAAACTGGCAGATCACCAGCCAGCAACTCGGTGTGAAAACCGACCAACCCTTCTCCGTGACACTTCGTACCTTGCACGGCGGTCGGCAAGAGGGCGTCAGCATCGTCGACATCGATAACGGCAAGATGAAACTCTCGGTGGTGCCGACTCGCGGCATGAACGTCTTGCAGGCCTCGGTCGGCAATGTGCGCATGGGCTGGGATTCGCCGGTCAAGGAAGTGGTCAACCCGTCCTTCATCGAACTCAATGGCCGCGGTGGCTTGGGCTGGCTGGAAGGTTTCAATGAGCTGGTCACCCGCTGCGGCTACGAATGGGTCGGCCATCCCGGCATGGACAACGGTGAACTGCTGACCCTGCACGGCCGCGCCGCCAACATTCCGGCCAACAAAGTCACCCTGCACATCGATGAAAAACCGCCATACGCCATCAGCCTGCGTGGCGAGCTGAAAGAGCAGGCGTTCAAGAAAGTCGACTTCTCCGTGGCGACCGAATTGGTCACCGAACCCGGCAGCGTAACGTTCGCCCTCAACGACACCCTGACCAACAACGGTGACTATCCGAAGGAATACCAGGCGCTGTATCACAGCAACTTCAGCACGTCGTTCCTGGAACAGGGCGCCCGCTTCGCCGCGCCGGTGAAACAGGTCTCACCGTTCAACGACAAAGCCAAAGGCGATCTGCCGGACTGGCAAACCTACCGTGCACCGACCAAGGACTACGACGAGACGGTTTATAACGTGGTGCCGTATGCCGATGCCAAGGGCGATACGTTGACCGTGTTACATAACAAGGCCGGCAGCCTGGGGGTTTCGCTCGGCTTCAATACTCAAACACTGCCCGTGTTCTCCCTGTGGAAAAACACCGATACCCAGGGGCAGGGCTATGTCACGGGGCTGGAACCGGGGACGAGTTTTTCCTACAACCGCCGATATCAGCGCCCATTGAACCTGGTGCCGACGATTGGCCCGAAGGAACACAAGCAGTTCCGCATCAGCTACAGCTTGTTGGCGGATAAGGCAGCTGTGGATAAGGCCTTGACGCAGGTGAGCGAGATTCAGGGTGGGCGGGAGACTGAGGTGCGGCAGACGCCGTTGGTTGACCTCAACAAGGGGTGATGCTGACTAGAGTGTTGCCGGCCGATATTGCAGAGCCTCGGCCAAGTGTTCACGGGTGATGCCATCGACTTGCTCAAGGTCCGCCAAGGTGCGAGCAACCTTGAGCAGTCGATGGGCCGCTCGCAGCGACAAGGTCAGCCGTTCACACGCCGTTTCCAGCCAGGTTTCGTCAACTGTGGATAACTTGCAGTGTCTGCGCAGGCCCGGCAAATCGAGGAATGCATTGGCACAGCCTTGGCGCTTTTGTTGCCGTTCTCTTGCATCGGCAACCAACTCGGCGGCGGTGGCAGTATCGTCGCCGGGTTTCAACGCAGGATTCAGTGCCGTGGCTTCGCGAGCAACGGTAAGGTGCAGATCGATACGATCCAGCAGCGGCCCCGACAATTTGTTGCGATAGCGCTGAACCATGTCCGGCGTACAGGAGCAACGGCCGCTCGGCTCGCCAAGATATCCACAGGGGCAGGGATTCATCGCTGCGACCAGTTGAAAGCGCGCCGGGAAGCGTACGCGGTCCTTGGCACGAGAGATCACGATGTGGCCGGATTCCAGTGGCTCCCGGAGCACCTCCAAAACCTTGCGATCAAACTCCGGTAGTTCGTCCAGAAACAGGACGCCGTGATGGGCGAGGGTGATTTCGCCGGGCTGCGGTTTCGAGCCGCCCCCCACCAGCGCGGGGCCGGACGCCGAGTGATGCGGTTGGCGAAACGGCCGCTGCGGCCAATGGCTCAACGGCGAGCAACTGACGACCGACTGAATCGCCGCCACTTCCAGCGCTTCATTTTCGGCCAGCGGCGGCAGCAATCCCGGCAAGCGGCTCGCCAACAGGGTTTTCCCCGTTCCCGGCGGCCCGCTGAACAACAGGTTGTGAGCACCAGCGGCAGCGATCAGCAGCGCACGCTTGGCCGCGAGTTGCCCCTGCACTTCATTCAAGTCGGGGTAGGGTTTGCTGGCGTAGAGCAGGCCATTGGAGACATAAGGCTCAATCGGTGTATGCCCATTGAAGTGCGCAACGGCCTCAAGCAGATGATCCACCGCAATTACTTTCAGTCCCGAGGCCAGGCACGCCTCTTCAGCGTTAGCTCGCGGCACCATCAACCAGCGCCCGGCCTTGCGCGCCGCCAGCGCCGCTGGCAAGACCCCACGAACCGCCCGCACGGCACCTGATAACGCCAACTCCCCAAGGCATTCCGCATCATCGAGCGTCAACGTAGGCACCTGCACACTGGCCGAGAGAATCCCCAGGGCAATCGCCAGATCGAACCGCCCGCCATCCTTGGGTAAATCCGCCGGCGCCAGATTCAACGTGATCCGCCGCGCCGGAAATTGCAGCCCCGAATTGATGATCGCGCTGCGCACCCGGTCCTTGCTTTCCTTTACCGCCGCCTCGGGCAGGCCGACCATCGTCAGCGACGGCAAACCATTGGCCAGGTGGACTTCAACGGTGACAGCGGGCGCATCCACGCCAATCTGGGCGCGGCTGTGGACGATGGAGAGGGACATGGTCGTTCCTTGAGATGACGGGAGCCGCTTCCTGCGGGTTTTTGAAGGGTAGTCGTGGAGTCCGGTCGGATAGGAGGGAAACTTTCGCAGAATGTTGCTGAAGCCACGCACTGTAACATCAGCCAAACGCTGAGTTCGGCTGCGCAGCTGTCGTAAAACCTGCTGGCAAAGTCAGCCTGACACACCCCTGCGCATTTATTTCGCGTGTAAATCAAGCAACTTATGTTGAGGCAGCTTGTTTGGAAGAGGTTGTGTCGTCAAACAAGCTATTATCGCCGTCCAGGATTTTTCTGGCGAAGATCTCGGCAATCATCTTCTTTTTACCTTCTGCGACATTCGTAAAGTAGTTGAAGTCTAAATCTATCCAGTGCTTAAGTTTGGCTTCATAGTTGTTTGGATACTGTGCTTGCAGCACCGGGGGCAAGCCCTTGTAATGGTCAAGGACACTTTGGGAGAAGTTTGTGAGTTTTCCAGTGCTGTTATATTCAAACTCTGCTTCGGCCACCACTTTCTGTCGCCATGCAAATTCTTGTTTGGCTGACTCTTCCAGTGCTGCCCGCCTTTCATTCACGGTAAAGGTGCCGCTATCATCGTAAGTAATTAAAGCCAGCTGATCCATGGGCATCCCCGAAAACGGATTTTTGCCGAGTCCGTTTGTATACTGTGTCGCACTTTTGGCGCGCGCTAGTAATGTGGCACTATCTGTGTCGGGAACTTCAGAGTCGTATTTTGATTTGTTGGTAGTATAATTAGTGCCCTCCAATTCGTTGAATGTGTTATTAGCCATCGAACTCAGTTCCGTTCTAGTTAGGCGTGCATCCCGGGCCTGTGCGCGTACTGAGGCTTCGCTCAATTGGCTCGCTAGCGTGGAAACGGTACTGCTATCTCGTGCGTTGCCAAATGGGACTTGGGGTGTGCTTTGGTTGACGCCTGGGTTTTTGCCGGGAGTCGCTGTCAATTTTTTTGTTTCAGCCAGCGCTTGGCCGCTGTTAGCTGCAAAATTGTTTAGTGAGTTAACCATTTTTTGCCACTCCCTGTTCGATGACATAAAATATAATATGTTGCCTAATAAATGTTGATGTTTTGGCAAGATCTTATAAGCCGATTAAGGCGCTAAATGCTTTATTTCATGGTGATTACTATTGACCAGGCATAGGTGGACGGATTTGCTTTAGTTACCTTGATAGTGCAGGCGGCCCCACCACTAGGCGTGGCCGTATTATTCCATTTTGGAATTTTACTCGCACCAAAGCCAGGAGTAGTCACAAATGTAGCTAAATAAATACATGTCTTGTTGCCAATTTGATATCGCAAATTAGCATGATTGTAATCAGGTGATATCTGGCTTTGTATGACGTACGTATCTGAGCCATTTGCAATCACGGACGCTTGTGGAGTAGGTGATGCGTTTGCTTTCGTTATAGCTTCGTTGTTTGTTATGGGGGTGTACGTAGCAGGCTGTGTTCCATGGTTCTTGAATGTGACTGTAACAGACGGCCCAGCGACCGCTGAACTTATGTGAAATGCAGTCAATGCGAAAGCGGCAATTAAAGACTTGGATGTTTTCATGGGTGTTGCTCCTTGTGGTGTTGCTAACAGTATTCCATTTAAAAAGTTGTGCTCATCACAAACTATTATCTAAGCCATGTAACATGGGCTTAAACTTTTTCGAGCGAATTGGCGAACCGAAGCCTGCGGAAATACTGGCAGGCCCGAAGGTCTTCCATGCACGGCCGTAATTCGAGAAAGGAATAAATCTCTGGTTCGAACGTGGTCACGGTGCGTCGGGTGCTGTTCGAGTCGCTAAACCCATTGCTGGCTAATCAGTTGGGAGTGAGCTTAGGAACCGGAGCTTTGCTGCGCAATCGGAAGGGGAGTGAGATCTTTGTAGGAAGTTGCCGGGATTCTTGCGGGCTTGAAGAGCGCAGGTTGCGGCAATTCCTACAGGTGAGTCTGAAGGTCGTGGCGACCATTTCGCGAGCAGGCTCGCTCCCACAGTGGATTGGGTTCCACAGTGAGCATTTGCGGTGTTATTCGGCTGGTGGGTTCAGTTTCGCTTCCAGCTCGGCGACTTTCGCTTCGAGGCTTTCGAGGCGGGCCCGTGTGCGCGCCAGCACGACCATCTGACTGTCGAATTCTTCGCGACTCACCAAGTCCAGTTTGCTGAAGCCGCTCTGCAGCAACATTTTGAACTGGCTTTCGATTTCAGCTTTCGGCAGTGGCGTGTCACCGCTGAAAAGGCGGGAGGCGGTGCCGGTGAGGGCGTCGAGGAAGTCTTTTGGCGCGAGCATGGGCAATGTCCTGGAAACAATGACGGGCAGTGTATCACGCAGTGTCTATAGTCATTTGCGCGGGCAAGGGATGCACGCTTTTCGCGCATTGGGACAGGCGGCGTTGCACCGTTGTTGTGCGTAACGTGCGGGGTCTTGTCGCGAAGTATCCACCATCCACCTGTAATGGCTTGAAAACAGTCGGTTTTGTGGAGATGGCAAGCTTTCTGCTTAGATGCTGGTGACCCATGCACTGATGCAGTCGCTGTGACGAATGCAGTGCGCCAAACGGAACGCGGGGGAGTGTTTCGTGAGGAGCGGTTAGCTGGCGTCGGACGGGCAGGTAAGGCCGACGATGCGTTACAAAGCCAGGCACTGCGCTTAGACTTGTGACGGGTTTGTTTTCCTGGGGCAAGTCCACCAAATTCGGGAGAGAGTTTTCATGAAGCTAGTCACTGCCATCATCAAGCCGTTCAAGCTGGACGACGTACGCGAGTCGCTGTCCGAGATCGGCGTGCAGGGCATTACCGTCACTGAAGTCAAAGGCTTTGGTCGGCAGAAGGGTCACACCGAGCTGTATCGCGGTGCGGAATACGTGGTCGATTTCCTACCCAAGGTGAAGATCGACGTCGCCATCGACGATAAGGATCTGGACCGGGTAATCGAGGCCATCACCAAGGCTGCCAACACCGGCAAGATCGGTGACGGCAAGATCTTCGTGGTCAATCTGGAACAGGCGATTCGCATCCGTACCGGCGAAACCGATACCGACGCGATCTAAGCCGCCACAAACCCAACGCCCCAGGAGAAAACAATATGACTCTGCGTAAATTCGCAGGGCTAGGAGCCCTGTTGTCCATCGTAATGCCCAGCCTTGCTCTGGCGGCAGACGAAGTGGCGGCCCCAGTCCTCAACTCCGGCGACACCGCCTGGATGTTGACCTCGACAGCTCTCGTGCTGTTCATGACCATTCCCGGCCTCGCGCTGTTCTACGGCGGCATGGTTCGGTCGAAAAACATTCTTTCCGTGATGATGCAGTGCTTCGCCATTACCGGTCTGATCAGCGTCCTGTGGGTCATTTATGGCTACAGCATCGCGTTCGACACCACGGGCATGGAGCAGGGCGTTGTCAACTTCAACTCGTTCTTCGGCGGCATGGGCAAGGCGTTCCTTGCGGGTGTCACGCCAGCGAGCCTCACCGGCCCGGCAGCGCTGTTCCCCGAGGCGGTGTTCATCACCTTCCAGATGACCTTCGCGATCATCACCCCGGCGCTGATCGTCGGTGCGTTCGCCGAGCGGATGAAGTTCTCCGCGATGCTGATTTTCATGGCTATCTGGTTCACCCTGGTGTATGCGCCGATTGCGCACATGGTCTGGTCCGGCAACGGTGGCCTGATGTGGGACTGGGGCGTTCTGGACTTCGCCGGCGGCACCGTGGTGCACATCAACGCTGGTGTAGCAGGCCTGGTTGCTTGCCTGGTGCTGGGCAAGCGCAAGGGTTTCCCGACCACGCCGATGGCGCCGCACAACCTCGGTTACACCCTGATGGGCGCGGCCATGCTGTGGGTTGGCTGGTTCGGTTTCAACGCCGGTTCCGCCGCTGCGGCCAACGGTACCGCCGGCATGGCGATGCTGGTGACGCAAATCGCTACCGCTGCTGCTGCACTGGGCTGGATGTTTGCCGAGTGGCTCACCCACGGCAAGCCTAGCGCACTGGGCATCGCTTCGGGCGTGGTTGCCGGTCTGGTGGCAATCACCCCGGCTGCCGGCACCGTTGGCCCGATGGGCGCATTGGTAATCGGTCTGGCGGCTGGCGTGGTGTGCTTCTTCTGCGCCACCACCCTCAAGCGCAAGCTCGGCTATGACGATTCCCTGGACGCCTTCGGCGTGCACGGTATCGGCGGTATCCTCGGCGCAATCCTGACCGGTGTGTTCGCTGCTCCGTCCCTGGGTGGCTTCGGCACCGTGACCGACATCGCCGCACAAGTGTGGATTCAGTGCAAAGGCGTGGGCTTCACGGTGATCTACACCGCGATCGCTACATACATCATCCTCAAGGTGCTGGATGCGGTCATGGGCCTGCGTATCAACGAAGAAGAAGAAGCGGTCGGCATCGATCTGGCGCTTCACAACGAACGCGGCTACAACTTGTAAGCAAGCGCGTAAAAAACTGCCCGGCTTGCCGGGCATTTTTTTGTCTGGAATTTGTCGTTGAAGGCCGAGCTGAAAGGTTTTTTCCTACAGGTTTTATGATGTTTACGTCGGGTGTTTTTGTGCAGCCAAAGGCTTACAGGATTGAAGGAATATTAGGGCCTTTGTTTTTTCACAGAGCGCGCTAGAATGCGCCCCGAACGTGCGGAGAACTGTATGTGGCAACAGACTCTGATTACCTTGCGGGCGAGGCCCCGGGGCTTTCATCTGGTAACGGACGAGTTACTCGCCGGCCTGCCTGAACTCAAGGCGTGTCGGGTCGGTCTGTTGCACTTGTGGCTGCAGCATACCTCGGCGTCGTTGACTATCAACGAGAACGCCGATCCGGCGGTACGTCGCGACTTCGAACGATTTTTCAATCGTCTGATCCCACAAGGAACAGACGGCTATGAGCATAACGACGAAGGCCTGGACGACCTCCCGGCGCACTTCAAGGCCAGCGTGCTTGGCTGTCAGCTCAGTTTGCCGATTGCGGCAGGCCGGTTGGCGTTGGGGACCTGGCAAGGCGTTTATCTGGGCGAGCACCGTGATCATGGCGGTGCCCGTAAAGTCCTCGCCACCGTGCACGGTGAAGGGGCATAACCGCTGGTCAGCAGCGGCTGTTGATTTTTTTCCGGCAGCCTTCGACAGAGGGCAAAGCTGGGCTATAACTAATCTGCTTTTCGCAAGTCATGAGGTAGAACATGAGCGACGATGATCTGGAAAACGACGACCTCGAAGTAGGCGACGACGACGAAACCGAAGAAGGTCTGGAAGCAGCGGCGGAAGACGTCGCTGAAGACGACGGTGGTGATGCGCCGGTTCCGACCGCCAAAGGCAAGGCCAAGGCAGCGGTATCGGTCGATGAGCTGCCGAGTGTCGAAGCCAAGAACAAGGAACGCGATGCCCTGGCCAAGGCCATGGAAGAGTTCCTGGCTCGTGGTGGCAAGGTGCAGGAAGTGGAGGCCAATGTGGTCGCAGATCCTCCCAAGAAGCCTGACAACAAGTACGGCAGCCGGCCTATCTGAGCCTGCTACCCGCTTGCTGAAAAAGCCCGCCGTCGCTGCGGGCTTTTTCGTTCTGCAGGCCGCTAATTACGCGGCTCTATAATGAGTTATACCTACAGCCCCACACTTAGCCCCACACCTATCGCCCGCGTGAAGCTACTTTCTCTCAAAACATGAGTTTCCAATCGGCTACAAAAACGGCCCATTCGTTACGCCTTTTCTATCTCCTCCAGCGGTGAATAGGAAGGACATCCGCACCACTCTTTATTTCTCCGCGCATCACTGGCAACAACTGCCGAGCCTCTCTGGTTCGCTCAGAGGCGACTTCGATGGCGAGTTGTTTTCATAAAAACTAGGAAATTGAGAAAGTCCGAATCGGACAGGCCAAATCCTCGGCGAATGGATCAGCGTCGTAGTGGTGGGTTTGTAGTGTCGTGAGCATAGCCAGAATTGCTTAGCTTAAATTGCAGCGAAGATTACGAAACGTCTTGCCTGTGTAGATCATTTGCGTTGATATTCGGTACGTCTAGATGGCGCCAAGCCATTAAGACGGAGCTCAATTGTTGAGCAGTGACCAGAATATTAAACGGAATTTATCTATGAAATTGATAGGCTTCTCTTCACCAGACTTTGCAAAATTTTGTCCTCCGGAATTCAATATTCGTAACGGGTGCAATACGATACGGTTTGGAACATTGTTCGATTTCCGGACCGAAGAAAACGAAAAGCTACGAGATGAGGGGGAAGGAACGTTTAGTTATTCTGTGGAATTCCCCGAGCTTACAAAGGTATCCCATGAATGGCTCGGAGCCTTTGAAATGGAAAGTCACGGGAGTTTCCATATTGGCGAAATGGAAATGCGAGATGGGAATTTCTTCGTAAAAAATATGACTCTTTCGGGGTCCAGTCATAATTGCTGGGTCTATTGCATGTCTAAAAGTACGGAGGTTGCGGGGAATATTACTGACACGCATCAAGATAAGTGGTTGATTTCTCAAGACAAACTTCAGTCCTTCGCTAATTATTTGGGCGGGTTGCTCTGGAACGAAGTAAAATTGTCAGACTTACCTGATCACATAACTAGCAAGTTCAGTATGCAGGAAATACTTCAGCGGCTATCCCTGAATGTTGAAGTTAAAGAGGTTGACTATAGTCATCGCTCCATAACGATATTAAAGGAAGAAGATCTGCCGGTGTCTCAAATTTCGGCACTTAAAGATTCCATAGCGTTTATTAAGCCGAAGGTTTTTGAAGAAGAAAAAGAGATTAGAATTGCTTTCTGGCTTATTTTTGAAAATAAAAAAATATCTATACAAAACAATCCAAAGATCGTTGGGCTTCGCCCGGTAGATAAAATTATGTGACATATAAAAATCAATAGCCTTCAGCCTATCTGCCATTAGTGATCGGCTTGATGTATGTGTCTTGGCGCGCTTTAGCCCTGTGGAAGGCCGCAGGGCTGCGTCGGAGTCGAGAATAAGCCGAAGGAACGCATCATCGGGCGCAGCTTTTATTGCCCCAGTGATGTGGCGAATGTAACCATCCTGCTGGTCCGCAAGAGTCCAGGGACATCCGCCCCGAGGGAAAATGAAAATGCCCTCTACGCACCTCTTGACGGCGCCGGGGGGGCCGCGGCGCATACCCAATTCATTCACGATTGCTTCGCTGGGATCAACACGCTGGTCACTTCGCAGTTTCACGCGCGCATCGTCAGATGGGTGTCGAAGATTCTCGATGTCGAATTGACACCCGATGCCGTGTTTGCACATGCTGCGATGACCGCCTTAGTGAAATGCCCTTCTGCCGGCGACAAGACGGACCGCTTGACTGGTGAGATGGTGGGGGCCAGCGCGGGGATCCACCTGTTCCCAGAAATCGAGACAATCCGCTCACGGTTTCTGCTAGCCCTGGGTGGAGAGGCATACAACATATCTTATGTTGCCTGCCGTCAGGCTCGCCATGGCCTCCCAGTGGGTAAGCTTTATTATCCGAGTTGGTCGAACATGAGAGGTGGCGAAGCTCGCTATATCGATGAGGAACTTTCGGAACTGCGCAAGCAGTATCAAGACGCCCTATGAGCTTGCTTTAAGTTAACAACCCCATTGATACCCGCAAGTAGGTGCCGGGCGTCCGAATTCAATCCCTAAGGAAAAACTGTGATACGAATATCTCTGACACTTGCGGCATGTCTGGCAATGCCAGCCAGTGCTATCGCCGACTCACTATTGTTGAATTGCCAACTGGTCAAGGGGTCCGGCTTCAACATGATGTCCGCCTACGCCAAACCTCCCAAGGACTTGCAAGACCAGTTTATCCGCGATGCCATGGAGCTGGGCATCATCGGCTTTTTCATTGAGCCACCGACGACCTGGGAAGTTGACCTTTCGGCCAACACAGTCGTTTCGCCAGAAGAAAGCCATAAGGTCTTGAACGTCACATCAACGTCGGCCAGCAAGATCGAAGCGTACTCAAAGTTTGGAACCGGCTTTTCGCTCAATCGAATCAATTCGCGCCTGGAGTACTCCGTGCAGATTGGCGCCGCCAACGCCTCCAGCTGGAAAAAGGCGCACGGGGGAACCATCCCGCAAACGCTGGGATACAGCTACAGCTGCTTACCGGTGCAGGGCTTGGGCGTCACCGGTCCCGGCGCAGTGCACCCTTAGTGTGCGGGTGATTCGATGTAAAGCTTCAAATACACGACTCAGAGCCTGCGTCTATTCAAAAAATGACTATGTAGGCTTGGGTTCGTTAGCCACAGAAAAGACCATGAAGAGGACTAAGGCATACATCAGCGAATTTCTATCGGAGGTCGAGTTAGTCGCTTGATGTGGTTTTCTTGTGCAGAAAGGCAGGCGGCGTGTGGCAGCCAGTCGAGCGTGGCGCGAAACGAACGACTTCACTCGGTCACTTTTTACCTGTCACGACTGACCGCTTTGGGTTGTTTTCTACCCTTCGCGACGGGCAGCTATCGACCGAGACTGTGTAAAAACGTTTTTGAGCGCGACAGGTACTCAAAATCGGACTGGAAATCGCGTTTCTACGCGAAATCCACATATGCTGACGTGCCGATAAATTTAAGATTTAACGTAGATGCGCATACTTCAATTTTGGTGAAGCGTTTTTACACACTCTGGGCCAAAAGCGGTCGGTGGACACCCTACTGGCGAAACGGTAGCCTATCGTTAGGAGTCTCGACAACGGATCTTGTCACCTAGTTGTAATTATAAGCCAAGGAGTAATATTGAGAGAGTTCAGATTTGCCCTTCTAGCCTTTACTGCTGTATCTGCCTTCGCTGGAATATCATATTTCTTGGCAATGCATACGGGAGGGAACATCAGCATTAGTTCAAACAATCAAGATTGGGGTGGTTTTGGTTCGTATATTGGTGGAATTCTAGCTCCTGCAGCCTCCCTCTTAGCAGGATATGTGGTGTATAAGAGCTTCGCTGCAAATGCATATCAACAAAAATTGCTATTAGCCCGCGAGTCACTTTCAAGATTAGATGTGGAGCTTGAGAGAAAGCTAGAGGCGCCATTTAATAACATTTGTTTCGGTGACGAGTACCATGGTCGCCCACTTAGGAACATTATATACGCTCTATCCAACAACGAAATTACAGCAACCGAAGACGCAAGCAAGGGAATATTGTCATTGCTGCATAACATAGCAATTATGGCTAATTCTATAAGGTATTATATTGGTCTTCTAGACGGACTTCCTTCCGCCGAAAAAGATAATCATTGGTTGGGCGAGTTAGAAAAAAGCTATTGGATTGAAAAATACTCAGCAATTTGCTCACGGATGGTACGGATTGTTGGTCAAAGTGCGCTTGAAGATAAGGTAAGCAAGGAGCAGCTCAGGAGTTTTAAATTAGTACTAGGCGGCGAGTATGGCTTATAAAAATGCACTCAGGTCGTTCGCTTCGCTCACGGATTCGTGTGCCGCCGCCCCTTAACCTAAACGTTAGGCATTCAAGGAAAAAGCATGACGGAGCATTTAGACACACTGGCATTCAATTTTTTCAAGCTTTTCGCGCAATATGAATATGCATTGAAGGCAATGCACTTTGCTCGTTCCGGTTCCGGTGGCCAAGCAGAGCCAGACTGGGATAAATTTTCTAATGAAATTGGCAACTTAATATTGGGCGAAGCGAACGAAGAAATCACAGGCGCTATTAACTATCTATTCGAGTACCCGCCTAGAAAGCAGGTGATCTGCGAGGGCGAGCTCTCCTGGCAAGAAGTCTCAAACAGCGAAAGATCACCACAAATACTGTTCTCTCACATCAGAAGAGTTAGAAATAATTTATATCATGGCGGCAAGTTCAATGGCCGGTGGTTTGACCCGGACCGTAGCGAACAGTTAATTAGTAAGTCCTTAGTCGTGCTTAGAGCACTAAAAGAAAAGCATGCTGGGTTGGCTGAGGCAATTTACGGAAATCATGTCTAACAAACAGTTCAGTCGTTCGCTTTTTCTGTGGGATCGCGCCGCGCCGATTAGTACAAACGTTATGAGCGACTGCAAAGGGTCCAGGCTGTGTGAAAACGCATGCCCCGTTTTGAAGTCTGCGTTGCTACGTAAAATCTGCCAGCGCTTGGCTGGTCAGCAGACCTAAAATTTGCGTAGGAATGCGATTTCCGTTGCGGTTCTAAGTGTCAAACTCACTCCAAAACGTTTTCACACAGCCTGGGTCGGTTGCAGCCCTTCGCGACAGGCAGAAACCGGCCAAAAGCTTGCGCTCAATGGTTCCTACCAAACCAGGGCGATCAAATCAGAACTGCAGCCCAGTGCATTGGCCGCTGAGCATCTGGCCATAGCAGATCGCTTGGGGTTGCACTGCACCGCCGCAATCCTGTGCGCGGTACTTCAGTACAGAGGGCCAGTGCACTGGTCATTGATCATGGTTCCGTAGCAGTGCGCCACGGGCTGGATTGAAGGATTGATAGTGCCGTGACACACGCCGTTGACCACGGCACCAATGCAATCTTCTGCATCGTAGACCGCGTTACCTTGTTCCGTTTGGACTCGCTCCTGGCCCCCTGGAGCACTCGGTAAGCCGAGCGAATCCCGCCATTGCAAGTAGTCGCGACGGGCGTCGATAAGTTCGGCGCAGCCTGTCGTAGATATCAACGCCAGCGCCAGCAGGAACGGCTTAACTTTGTTCAAATCGGCTCCATATCGCGTATGGGGTCCGTATCGACGGACCCAATCTGTCCATTTTGACAGCCGCTACGACAACCTGATTGACACCGGTCAATACCCGGTCGACGGTGTCGAGGACGCTGGCTTCAGCCCCAGGCTCCATTATTTTGCAACCCACTGATTTGTCAGGCGCAATGCTATCTGTGAAGTATTTTTGGGCGTCACTGTTACCGATCACATAACCGGCAGCACCCCGAACTTCTCGCAAAGGCTGGTTCTAGAGCGCATCACGAACGAAAACCCGTTTTGACACCTCAGACTGGCAAGTAAAAAACAGCCAGCCCCACGCACCCGTCTAAACCGCACCTCTCACGCCTTACCCCACCATCAGATCGTAGTCATGCTTTCGGGCCTTTGCAGACCATGGAAAATTAGAGCGAATTAACTATCCAGCCGAAGCGCCGCGATAACTCCAACCCATCAACACCCCCCACACCGACACCGTGCCAATCCTCCAACGCCCGACGCTTCAGAAACGACAAATCACCCTGCACATAGGTTTCGGTCAATCCCGGCATCGCATGGTTAAGCAACAGCTCGGCAATCACATAATTGACGCTCAGATGTTGCCAACCGGCCCGCGCCAGCTTGCGCAGATCATGGCTTGACCACTTACCACCGCTCAGGCCGGCAATCGCCGACGAAGCCCCAGCCACTGACAACGGCTGACCATGCCCTCCGGGAAACAGATACACACTCGGCTGGCTTGACTGCTGGTCCCGGTACCAACGCAGCACAGCCACCACAACAGGCGTCAGCGGCAGCTCATGCCGAGTCCGCGTCTTGGTCAGCTCAGCCGGAATCACCCACACACCCGCGTCAAGGTCCAAGTGCTCCCACTTCACCCGCCGCGTTTCGCCAACCCGCGTACCGTGACAGAGCATCAACAGCGCCAACAGGCAAGGCCCTGGCGACTTCGGCAGGCGCTGCGCCAGTAGATCCATCAGCCAGCCAACATCACGCGGAAACAACCGCGACGCCTTAGGCTTCAAACGACCCAAGCCAAAATCCGTGAACCTGACATCAGCCAGCGGATTGACGGCCACCAGGCCCAGCCGCTTACCCGTGCGAAATGACGCGTTTAATACCCGGTAGGCATGGCACACCGTCGCGGGAGCCAATAACGCCTGCATCGGTTGAATCAACAGCCGGTCAAGCGTGGCCGTCGTCAATTGATTTACCGGTAAACTCCACAGGCGCGGAAAAATCCAATTCTTGGCCAGTGACCGGCAACTGGCCTTGCGCGCCTTCGATACCGTGGCCATGTTCAAATGCCGCTCCAGATACCACGTCACCACGTCACCTACCGTATACAGCGCGCACAGCATGGCGTCTGGATGAACACCACCGGCATGCAGCAACTGGAACGACGACCTCCGCGCATCCAATTCCTTGCAGCCACAACGCGGCCAGTCCGCCGCCTTCTGCCATTTGCCAGCGTGTACTGTGTACCACGCACCCCGGCGCCGATCCTTGAGAAAACGAAAGCGCATATCCGGGTAGCGCTTGTCCCGAAGGTCGCGAACGTCTTTATCTTTTGCTTCGGCTCTAATCGCCGCATCGCTGAACTCGATATATCGCGTTTCACCCATCGCACACCTCAATAATGAATGACCACAGCACCCGGTCGACGACACCGACGAAGCTGTCTTCGACGCCCTGGCAGGCCCAGGTCAACACCCGGTCGACGACACCGACGAAGCTGGCTTCGACGCCCTGGCAGACCCAAGTCAACAGCTGGTCGATGACACCGACGAAGCTGGCTTCGACGCCTTGGCAGATCCAGGTCAACAGCGGGTCGACGACACCGACGAAGCTGGCTTCGACGCCCTGGCAGACCCAGGTCAACAGCCGGTCGACGACACCGATGAAGCTGGCTTCAACGCCCGGCAGGCCCAGGTCAAGCACCATGTCGACGGTGTCGAGGAAGCTGGCTTCGACACCCTGGCAGACCCAGGTCAACACCCGGTTATTCTGCAAACTCATCGAGCGCCCGCCGCACCAATAACGCGTCGTGCCAGCCCGCTACACTGGCACGCAGTTGCGTCTCAAGCTCGCGCTCCAGCCCGGCCACTTGCGCGACCGACGCGCCGCGCACGGCAAACTCGTGCAGAATTTCAGACCGAATAGTTGCGCTATCAAGATCCGGGCAACCCTTCAGTGCCCATGCCTGTAATGTCTTCAGCGGCAGCACCCCGCCCGACAGTTTCAACACTCGGCACGCCACCCGTGACTTTTTCAGCGGCTGACCATCAACACCCGTGAACAGGTATTCACCGTGCCCCCCAGCCACGGACCAATAGCGCGCCAGCAGGTCCAAGGCTTGGGCCGTCAGCGGCAGACGGTCGGCACCAACTCGCCATATTCGCTCCCGCAGATCGAAGTCCACCCAGCGCGCCAGCCGCGTCACCTCCAGCGGCTGGCCGTAACAGAGCGTTAGCAGCGCCACCAACGCGGCTTGCGGGTCACGTTCAAACTCAGCCAGCAGCCGCGACACCGCCCGGCCAATGACCTGCAAAGACTCACTCATAGCGTCCCCCTAGGCGCTCGCACGCAAAAACGCGAAACACAGGAGGCCACAGGCCTCCCCCGGCGCAGAGCGCCGTATGCACTTGCCCACCGGCTACGCCCGTGGACAACTGCAAGCCCTCGACCCCGCAAGCGGGGCCCCACTCGGGCCTCAGGATCAAAGTCAACGATTTCCAATCGTCCAGGCAGAGCAAAAGCAAGAGCGAAGCGATTGCATTGAACCCCTTGGGGGGTTTGGGGGGCTCTTCTCTTCTCTTCTCTTCTCTTCTCTGGTCCGCATTTCGTCCGCTTTCAAAGCGGACGCTTCCGAGCCGCTCGCTTACGCTCCGCATCGAGAATGCGACGCTTAGAACACGCGCCGTTATGGGCTTCAAAGCGTGGCATGGTTAGTTTCAGGCCGTCGTTTTCGAGCCATCCAACAGCAATCATGGCCTCGGCAAAACCCGACCACGCTGCAAGCTCATCAAGCGTGTCCAACGTGTAACCGGACAGCGTTCCATCGCTTGAGTGGAAATCGAAAAGACCCCAAACGGACAAAAGTCCGCCAACTATCCGAAATCTGTCCGCTTTCAATGCGGACGCCATGCGGACAACTTTCGGATTCGACGGCAAGTTAGTGCGCATCTTGATCCAGTCACCCGCCATGGCTCATCCCTCGAAGCAGACCATGGCCGTGCAAGATGAAAGTGCTATGCGGATGCGCCGACGACAGCAGCAGGTCGCCATCTGCGAGCCAGACGGTGAAGCCAGTGTGATGCCCCGGCTTGTCGCCCAATGCGGGGAAACGTGAGATTTTGCTGGCGGGCGCGGGAGTTGCCGCAGTTGGCCCGCTGGGGGCCTTAATCTCGTCGTGAAGAGTCATCGAACAGCCCTCGAAATTGTCGAAGGCCGGAAAAGGCGCGACAATCAGCGTGCTTACCACCACCTGGCGGGGGTGATTGGCACAGCCGGACGCGTCCACGTCCGGCTTTTTTATGCGTTGGCGGTTTTGCCCCGGCTCTTGTCGATTTGCTCTTGCACCCAGGCGTTAACTTCATGTTCTAACCACCCTACTGCGCCACCACGGCCAAGCTGCACCTGTTGCGGGAATGTTTGGTTCAGGGCGTATTTGTAGATCGAGGCGCGGGCCAGTCCGGTCCGCTTCATAACTTCATCGATACGCATGACACGCAGATTGTCAGTCATTGATCTGGCCTCCTACATGGCTTCCCTTCAGACGGCGCTTGCGCGGGGTGGTATTGGGTCGGCGGGACATGAGCCGCGCCCTGAGCCATGCGTCAACCTCTTGGTCAAGCCAGGCCACAGAAACGCTGTCCCCGAGCCTGATGGGCTTCGGGAAAGTGCCCCTTTGCACGGATTGATAAATTGCGCTTGAGCGCAGTCCGACACGATCCATAACGTCGCGCAGGCGCAGCAAACAAATAGGGTGGCTGTCGGGGGATGTGGAATCCATGTTCGCTCCTCGCGAATTAAGAGCGCTTGAGTCAGTGGGCGCCATGGATTCCAATACTATTGCTCGTTTTGAGGCTCGTGTTGCGCGTAATTATCGGCTAGGTATTTACGCGCAAATGCGCCGGGCTCATCAGTAATCTCGCCCGACGCAATCATTAGGTCCCGGTGGTCACGGAACATTGGAAGCATGCTTCGTTCGAATTCGTCCAGGCGAGTAGATTCATCCCTCAATCGCCGGGCGCCATTCGAGTGAGTAACCTTTGACTTCCATGGTTCCATGGCGGCCAAACGCTCGCACGCCCGCGTAATCGAAAACCCCTGCACTTGGAGTTCTTCGATACTCAGCACCAACAAAGTACGAGTGTCCTGTTTCCAGACTTTATCCCTGCCACGGCACTCGGGACCGGCCAACTGGAAGCCCGGCAGGTCTAGTGCGAGGCTCCAAGACAGCGGGCAGATGTCATGAGGCTTAACACCGTGCTCATCCATTAGCAGGCCCATTCGTCGCACTAGCTCGGTTATAGGCGCCTTACTCCATGCCTCATATTGCGCGGTTGTATACAGCAGCGGCAGCGGCTCCAACCTGATTGGTTTGGCCAAGTCACCACTGTATTTGCGGATCATGCTTCTGCCCGCCCAAATGCGCCGTGAACAACATTCACCGCTGGCGGAGTTGTGGCGAACTTTGCCCAGGCTTGCATCAACTCGCGGCGTTTCTCCAATAGGTTGCTGCGACTGTAAGCGGCCTCGATTTTGTCGCGCTCATCATGGGCGAGCGCCAGCTCACAGACTTCTCGCGGATAGTGCGTGCACTCACTCGCCCAGGTGCGAAAGGTGGCCCGGAACCCGTGTGTTGTTATGTCTGGCAGCTCCATCGCCCGCAGTAGTGACAAGAACGCAACACGGCCCATCACGCCGGACTTTCCAGTGCCGGGAAACAGATAGGGGCTGCCAACAGTGCGCGGGATTGCTCGTAGCAGTTCAACGGCTTGCTGTGGCAATGGGATGGCGAACGCCTGCCGGGTTTTCATGCGCTCGGCTGGAAGATTCCAGGTGGCTGACTCTAAATCGAATTCGTCCCACGTCGCCAAGCGAACCATGCCAGCCCGTGCGGCGGTCAGGATCACCAGTTGTAGCGCGTGAGAATCACGGTCATTGGCTGCGGCCAGCCTACTCATGAATGCTGGAAGGTCACGCCAGAGCATTGCTGGATGATTGGTCGATTGCGTAGCCCGTTTCTTGTCTGCCCGACTTAGCAGGTTGTCCAGATGGCCGCGCCAGCGTGCAGGGTTCTCGCCAGATCGAAGGCTTAGCGCATTGGCGGAGTCCAACACGCTTTCTATCTGGCTCCTAACCTCGCTCGCTGTCCGGGGCTTCTCGCTCCAGATCGGCTGCAAAACACGCAAGACATGCTCGGTTTGAACCTGTCCGGGCGGCAATTCACCCATGACTGGATAGACGTAACGCTCCAGCTTGGAAAGCCAGCCTTTGCGCCAGCCATCGGTCACATGCAGGCAGTGGGACCGGTGGTAATCCAACGCCAGCGATTTGAACGTGACGGACTTTGCTTTATCCGCCAGCCGTTGGTCTTTCTGCCGCTGCTGTTCTGCCTTGCGCTCGTCCAGTGGGTCACGTCCCTGCATGATCAGCGAGCGCGCCTCCGTGGCGGCCAGTCTTGCTGCTTTAAGCTTTACGGTGGGAAATGGTCCCAAGCCCATATCACGTCGTTTGCCGCTGAGCTGATAACGCAACAGCCAGGACTTGCTACCGGTAGTGCTGATTACAAGGTAAAGCCCGTCGCTGTCCAGATACCGGCCTGGCTCGCTCAAATGCTCGACTTGCTTGGGGTTCAATCGGCTCATGCTATTTCCTCGTCGACTGATCCAACCCCACACGCAGCCCCACACATTTTCGCGGGATCAGGTAGATATGGGTGGGATGCTGTAGACAAGATAATACCCGGTAAGCCCCGGAATCACTAGGTCTTGTGGAATGCTGTGGACATTTACGGAAAAGAAAAAGCCCGCCGTCGCTGCGGGCTTTTTCATGCCTGAAACAAAAAACATGAAACCTGTGGTGATCCCTGTGGGAGCGAGCTTGCTCGCGATGGCGGAGTGTCAGGCAACATTTATTTTGAATGTTAAGCCCTCATCGCGAGCAAGCTCGCTCCCACAGGTTTTGTGTCAGGCCGAGGCCTTGTTCCACCGCGCCAGCAATGCAGGCAACTCGGTCAGGCTGCGAATCTCGGCATCTGGCAAATGTTCAGCCTCCCAGGCCTTGCCCGCCGGGTTGAACCAGATTGCGCGCAATCCCGCTTGCTGCGCCCCGGCAATGTCATCACCTGGATGATCGCCGATATGCACCGCCGTTTCGGCGGTCGCGCCGCCGCGCTGCAAGGCCTCGTGAAACAGTCGCGCATCGGGTTTGGCGATGCCGATGTCTTCGGCGCACAACGCAAACTTGAAGTAGTCCGCCAGCCCCAGCCGACGCACATCGGCGTTGCCGTTGGTGACCACGCCGAGGGCGTAATGGTTGGCGAGGATTTCCAGGGTTGGTTCAACCTCCGGAAACACATCGATCTGATGGCGAGCGTGCAGAAACACTTCAAAACTCTTGTCCGCCAGATCCGACGCCTTGTCATGCCCATAACCGGACTCTTCCAGTGCGTGGAACAGCACACGCCGACGCAGCGCGCTGATGCGGTGCTTGAGGCCAGGCTCGTTGCTCAATACGCGCTCACGAATGGCCCACAAATGTTCCACCGGCACTGCCCCCAGGTTGGGCGCGTGCTCGGTCAGCCATTCACGCAAAACGGCTTCGGCGCTGACGATCACCGGGGCGGTGTCCCACAGGGTGTCGTCGAGGTCGAAGGTGATCAACTGAATACTCATGAATCGTCGCCTTTCATGCGTTTGGCCCGTGGGTGGGCGCTGTCGTAGACCGCTGCCAGATGCTGGAAGTCCAGGTGGGTGTAGATCTGTGTGGTCTTGATGTCCGAGTGTCCGAGCAGTTCCTGCACCGCGCGCAGGTCCTGGGACGATTCCAGCAAATGGCTGGCGAAGGAGTGCCGCAGCATGTGCGGGTGCAGGTTCTGCCCCAGTTCGCGCTCGCCGGCCGCCTTGACCCGAACCTGAATCGCCCGTGGTCCGAGGCGCCGGCCTTGCTGGCTGACAAACACCGCTTCGTCCGCCGGGTTGGCCATGGCTCGCAGGGGCAGCCAGTGTTCCAGCGCCTCGCGGGCCTTTTTCCCTACCGGCAGCAGGCGGGTCTTACTGCCTTTGCCGAGCACCTGGACCATGCCGTCTGCCAGGTCGAGTTGATCGAGATTGAGCCCCGTCAGCTCCGAAAGCCGCAGCCCGGAGGAGTAGAACAACTCCAGGATCGCCTGGTCCCGACGTGCCAGAAAGTCATCCTCGACCCCACCTTCCAGCAGTTGCAGGGCGCGGTCGGTGTCGAGGGTTTTCGGCAGGCGGCGTTCGCCTTTGGGCGGCGCGAGGCCATTGGCCGGATCGTGGTCGCACAGGCCTTCGCGGTTCAAGTAGTGATAGAGCCCGCGAACGGCTGACAGTAATCGCGCCAGGCTGCGGGACGATTGGCCTTGGGCGTGCAGACGGGCAACCAGGCTACGCAGGCGCTGGATGTCCAGCGCCGTCCAGCTGCCGATATTCTGTTTGACGCACCAGCCCAGCACTTTATCTAGGTCGCGGCGGTAGGCCGACAGTGTGTGCGGCGACACCTGCCGCTCACTGCGCAGGTGTTCGCAGTAAGCGTCCAGTTGTCGTTCCATGTTCAGCGTACCGAGCGCAGGGAATTGTTGACCCGTGGCAGCACGCGACCCATGACTTCAGCGATGTAGCTCAGGAACAAGGTGCCCACCGAGCTTTTGTAGTGCTGCGGATCACGGCTGGCTATGGCCAGGATGCCGTGGATGCCCTGGTGGCTGATGGCGACAACCGCGGTGGAGCCGATCTGCTTGCGCTGTTCTTCGCCGAACAGGAAGTCCAGTTCATGCTCGCGCAGGCTGCCGCTGACGCTTTTGTCTTCCGAGAGCAAACCGCCGATGGCCACTTGAGCTTCGGCGTGGGTGACCCAGCGGCCCACCGGCATGGCGTTGTCGCCGAGCAGGATGAGGCTGACGAAGGGCACCTGGAACTCCTGGCGCAGGCTGTCTTCGACGCACATCACCACGTCTTCCAGGCTGGCAGCATCCATCAATGCCAGGATCAGGCGACGGGTCTTTTCGAACAGGCGGTCGTTGTCCCGGGCCACGTCCATCAAATGCGACAGGCGATGACGCAGTTCAATGTTGCGGTCGCGCAGGATGGTCATCTGACGCTCGACCAGCGACACGGTATCGCCGCGCCGATGGGGGATACGCAGGGACGGGAGCAGTTCTTCGTGCTCGACGAAGAAGTCCGGATGAGCCTCCAGGTACGCGGCTACAGCCGCCGCCTCGAGGCTTTCGGACGGTGATTCGTCAGCTTGTCGTGCGGGTACCTGAGGCTTGTCGGTCATGGATTTCGCTCACTCAAAGACGCACTTGTCCTTCATATACGCGCACTGCCGGGCCGGTCATCATCACCGGTTGGCCAGGGCCTGCCCATTCGATGGACAAGCGCCCGCCAGGCAGGTCGATCAATAGCGGCGAATCCATCCACCCCTGGCTGATCGCGGCCACTGCGGCGGCACAGGCGCCGGTTCCGCAAGCCTGGGTTTCCCCGGCTCCACGCTCCCAGACGCGCAATTGCGCGCGGCTCCGGTCGATGACCTGGAGAAAACCGACATTGACCCGTGCCGGGAAGCGCGGGTGATGTTCGATTTTCGGGCCCAGTTCATGCACCGGCGCGTTGTTGATATCGCTGACCCGCAGCACGGCATGGGGGTTGCCCATGGACACGGCGGCCAGATCGACCGGGGTGCCGTCGACGTCGACCTGATAACTCTTGGCCTGCTCCGGTGCCTGGAACGGAATATCCGCCGGCACCAGGCGCGGGGCGCCCATGTTGACGCTGATCTGGCCGTCGTTACGCACGTCGAGCTCGATGACGCCGCTTTTGGTCTCGACGCGAATCAGCCGCTTTGCGGTCAGGCGCTTGTCGAGCACGAAACGGGCGAAGCAGCGCGCACCGTTGCCGCACTGTTCCACTTCGGAACCGTCGGAGTTGAAGATCCGATAGCGGAAATCCACGTCCGGGTTGCTCGGCGCTTCAACGATCAGCAACTGGTCGAAACCGATGCCGGTGTGCCGGTCACCCCATTGCTTGGCATGCTTGGGCAGAATGTGCGCGTGCTGGCTGACCAGGTCGAGGACCATGAAATCATTGCCCAGGCCGTGCATCTTGGTAAAACGCAGCAGCATGGTTTTACTCCGGCAGCAGGCTTTCGCCAGCATACAACTCGGCTACCGTTTCACGGCGACGCACTTCAAATGCCTGATCACCGTCCACCAACACTTCTGCGGCACGGCCGCGGGTGTTGTAGTTGGAACTCATGACAAACCCGTAGGCACCGGCCGAATGCACGGCCAGCAGGTCGCCTTCCTCCAGCGCCAGCTGACGATCCTTGGCCAGGAAGTCGCCGGTCTCGCAGATCGGGCCGACGATGTCGTAGGCGCGGGCAGCGGAGGTGCGCGGGCTCACGGCAGTGACGTCCATCCAGGCCTGATACAGCGCCGGGCGGATCAGGTCGTTCATGGCGGCGTCGACGATGGCGAAGTCTTTGTGTTCGGTGTGCTTGAGGTATTCGACCTGAGTCAGCAGCACGCCGGCGTTGGCGACGATGAAGCGGCCCGGCTCGAACACCAGCGCGAGGTCACGACCGTCGAGACGCTCGCGCACGGCCTTGATGTAGTCGGCAGCCAGTGGTGGCTCCTCGTCCTTGTATCGTACGCCCAGGCCACCACCGAGATCGATGTGGCGCAGGTAGATGCCGCAATCGCCAAGGCGATCGACCAGGCCCAGCAGGCGGTCGAGAGCATCGATGAAAGGCGGCAGGGTGGTCAGTTGCGAGCCGATGTGGCAATCGACGCCGACCACTTCCAGGTTCGGCAGCTGCGCGGCACGCACGTACACGTCTTCGGCGTCGGCGATGGCGATGCCGAACTTGTTCTCTTTGAGACCGGTGGAAATGTACGGGTGGGTGCCGGCATCGACGTCCGGGTTCACGCGCAGCGAAATCGGCGCGCGAACGCCCAGTTCGGCGGCGACCACCTGCAGGCGTTCCAGCTCGTCGGTGGATTCGACGTTGAAGCAGTGCACGCCGACTTCCAGGGCGCGACGCATGTCGTCACGGGTCTTGCCGACGCCGGAGAACACAATCTTGTCGGCGCTGCCGCCAGCGGCCAGTACGCGTTCCAGCTCGCCACGGGAGACGATGTCGAAACCGGCGCCAAGACGCGCCAGGACATTCAGGACGCCCAGGTTGGAGTTGGCCTTGACCGCGTAGCACACCAGGTGCGGTGTGCCGACCAGCGCATCGGCGTAAGCCAGGTATTGGGCTTCGATGTGTGCGCGCGAGTAAACGTAGGTGGGTGTACCAAAGCGCTCGGCGATGGCAGACAGGGCAACACCTTCCGCGAACAGTTCACCGTCACGGTAGTTAAAAGCGTCCATGAGGTTCCCTTATTATTGGTAGACGTCGTGCTTGTGTGCTTTGGAGGCAGGCTGCTGCTGCGACGACTTGGCTTGCTCCACAGGGTCCTGGTCTTCATCGGGCAGGTACAGCGGGCCTTTTTGACCGCAGGCCGACACAAGGCAGGCAACCGCGAGGAGCGCAGCAAGGGAAGAGATCAGGCGCTTCATGGCGAAATCCTTGAAAATGCATTAATTGCGCCGGAGTATACCGGCCACCCGGCAGCTTGCCTATGCAGCGGACCGCCCGTCCGGCGGGGCTCGGCCCGATGCCGGTCGGTATCATGCAATCCTTGTGGGAGCGGGCTTGCTCGCGAAGGCGTCGTGTCAGTCGACATCAATGTTGAATGTCAGTCCGTATTCGCGAGCAAGCCCGCTCCCACAGGTCGTTATCCTTTGCAATCACCGGGACTCGCCCGTATCTTGCGGCGCTTGAGCCTGATCAGACACTTTTTGAGGTTGCCGTAATGAGTTTGTCCGAAGCGCGTTTCCATGACCTGGTCGATGCCACCCAGCAAACCCTGGAGGACATCTTTGACGAAAGCGACCTGGATATCGACCTCGAAAGCTCGGCCGGTGTGCTGACGGTCAAGTTCGAGAACGCCAGCCAGTTGATCTTCAGTCGCCAGGAGCCGCTGCGTCAGCTGTGGCTGGCGGCGGTGTCTGGTGGTTTCCACTTCGACTACGACGAAGAAAGCGAGCGCTGGATGTGCGACAAGAGCGAAGAGCAGTTGGGTGAAATGCTTGAGCGTATCGTCCAGCAGCAGGCCGGTGTCGAACTCGATTTCGAAGGCCTGTGAGATCGTGACCCAGCCTGCGCCTGTCCGTGCGCCCAAACCGCTCTACAGCAATGTCAGCCCGGCGGTACCGTCGCCCTGCAGCGGTGTGTGCCGGCTGGACGAGCAAAAAGTGTGTCTGGGCTGCTTCCGTCATGTCGAAGATATTCGTGAGTGGCGTTCGGCCGATGATCAGCGTCGGCGCGTCATTTGCGAGCAGGCTGCCCACCGCAAAGCTTCAGCCTAGTGAGTCATTGTGGCGAGGGGGCTTGCCCCCGTTGGGTCGCGTAGCGGCCCCAAGTTTTTACGGCTGCTGCGCAGCCGAACGGGGGCAAGCCCCCTCGCCACAGGAGTTCTCTACAAGTCCATAGCGTCGGTTTGGCCATGACTTGTATATTTTTTGAGCTGTGATAGTGTCCAGAAACGCCTCAACCCATCGAGGCTTGTGAAAACCCCGCCTTTTTCTGGCGGGGTTTTGCTTTTTTCGTGCAGAAGAAAGGAGTCTGCCCAGATCATGACCTCACCTTCCATCACCCTTACCCGTCTGGACGTCCAGCGTCTGGAGCGTCTGATCGACAGCCTGGACGACACGCTGCCGGGCGTTATTGCGCTGCAAACCGAACTGGATCGCGCCGATACCGTGGTCGGCCACGATGAAGTGCCGGCGGATGTCGTGACCATGAATTCCCGAGTGCATTGCCGCGAAGAAGGCAGTGGCAAGGACTACCACCTGACCCTGGTGTACCCCAAGGATGCGAATGCCGACGAAGGCAAGGTCTCGATCCTGGCGCCGGTGGGCAGTGCGCTGCTCGGCCTGAAGGTTGGCCAGCACATCGATTGGCCAGCTCCGGGCGGCAAGACCCTGAAGCTGACCTTGCTGGAAGTCGAATCGCAGCCGGCCAATGGCGGCGCGTTCCCGGAGTGACTTCCCCTCAGACCTGATCGAGCGCCTCGTTCAATGCGTGCTCCAAGTCGGCTTTGTAGCGCAGGTACAGATGGGTGGAACTCTGACCTTCACCGAGCAGGCCTGACAGGTCGAGGTCGGTGATGTAGCAGCGGTAGCGTTCGGTTTCCCGGCGCTGCCCGACGATTTCCCGGGCGACCACGCGGAATAACTGGTCGCCATGTTCCAGCTCGGAAAATTCCCGTTGATTGCAATACAGCGTCACCTGCACCTGACCCGGTGCGGCTTTGCCGACGATCGCCTGCACGTCGTAGAACGGCTTGTTCACTGGCGTCTGCGGCACTGGCCGGGCTTCGATGCGGCGTGCGCGGCCAGGGCCTGACGGCAGCAACTGGCAGTACAGGGTGTCGAGGTTCAGCGGGTGGGCTGCGCCCATCGGCAACAAGGCATCGCGACGGTACTGGATCGATTGCAGGAAACGCTGCAGCGGCACCAGCAGGCTTTGCTCATCGTGCCAGGGCAGGCGTTGCTGCCACAGGGCGTTGAACTCATCGAGCACGTACAGATCAGCCTGATCTTCGTTGACCCTATAGAACACTTGAATGCAGTCCGGTTGGCCCGTTGGCAGGAACAGTGCGAGGTCGTGGTCTTCCAGTGCCTTCGGATCGAGGTGCAACGGGCTGTAGCTCGCCATTTCTTCGCCCAGGTAATCGATCAGTGCCGACAGAGTGGCCAGCGCGATGTGCTGGACCTGGCCCGGCACCAACTCCAGCACGTGGTAGTGCTGCTGGACCTGGATCAGGTAGCGATGATTGAGCCGGCTCAGCAGCAGGTTCTGCGCGGTATCGAGGATTTCCTCGACCCGTTGGGCAATGAACTGCGCGCGGTTATGGCAGAAGCAACGCACCCTCAGCTTCGGCTGTTGCGGCCCGGCCGGCAGGTTATTGAGGTAGTCGCGGATGCAGTCGAGCAGGGCGTGGGGGCCGTCGTAACGGCCAACCAGCACTTCGTTCCAGCTATTGAGCGTGACCTGGTCCAGAGTCAGCACCAGATTTTCCCGGACACCGGCGTAGCTCAGTGAGTCGGTGCGCTCGGTGGTCATGAGGATGTTCAGGTCGCGATGGTGCTTGAGCGGATCGATGCCGACATTCACCAGGATCAGCACTTCACTCGGCACACTGGCGCGCAACAGAGGTTCCTCGGCGACGGTGGGCAAGGGCAGGGCGATGGTCTGTTGCAGGCTGCCGAGCAGGTTGAACAGTTCGAATTCGCTCAAGTCGCTGGTGCCGGGGTGCAAGGCCAGGCGGGTACTGCTGTCGATCACGCCATTGCGGTGGCACCAGGTCAGCAGTTCGAGCAAGTGACGGCTGCGTTTGATCGGCGCGAAATGCTCCCACTCCAGTGCCGTCAGGCTGCCGTTGTACAAGCCCCACTGGCTTTGCCCCGGCTCTTTCCTGTTCGGTGCGTACACCAGCGTCAGGGTGTCTTCAGCCAGGTCCGGGGCGATGCCGGGATTGATGAATTCGACTTTACCGGCCTTGCGCTCGAAAGCGGCGTACAGGCGACGGCCGAGGACACTCAGGTCGCGCTTGTTGATGCGGCTGACCGTTTGTTCGTGACGGGCAAACTGCGTGAGGAAGCGGTAGCTGTAGTTCAGCTCGTTGACCAGTGCCCGCCGCTCGGAGCCGACCTGGCGGACTTTCCACTGGCTGCGGCTGTCGAGCTGGGTCAGTTGACGCTGGTCCCAGTGCCATTCATGGGCCAGGCGTTCAAGCAAGGAGCGCTGCCAGCTCTGGGTGCGGCTGTTGCCGGTGAGTTTGCGATTGACCTTCAGGTACAACGCGCGCCGCACCAGTTCCAGCCGTTCCGGTTCGTTGCGGGCGATCAGGTATTCCTCGATGCGCCGATACACCACGACATACGGATCCAGTTCGTCGAGGTCGAGGCGGTTGGCGAACACCGCTTGCTTGAAGCGCAGGCTCAGGCAATGGACCCTGGGGTGTTCACTGGCGTAAACCTCCGTCAGCAGCAGCTTGAGTACCGACTTGTAGGGCGACTCGATGCCCTTGAACAACTGCCAGAGCCCGGCACCGATAAATTCGCCGGGCGGGATGTAGGCCAGGTTGCCGAGGTCGAGGGTTTCATCGGCACGGATGAAGCGTTTGGAGATCAAGGCATGGGTGTAGCGGTCGTAGCTCGACTCTTCGTAGACCGGCACCAGCCACCAGATCGGTGTGCGCCCGGCGAGCCAGATCGCGGTGCGGTAAAACTCGTCCAGCAACAGGTAGTGCTGGGTGGTGCCGCAATCTTCCGAGCTCAGCTGGGTATCGCGCTCACCGCGGACGAAACGGCTCGGGTCGATCAGGAAAAAATGCGCTTCGGCGCCCTGGCTGGCGGCCCAGGCTTCCAGCAACTGGCATTTCTTGCGCAGCTCGGCGAGTTCGTTTTCGGTCCGGTCCGGCCCATGGCAGACCCACACATCCATGTCGCTCTGGTCGGCCTGGGCCAAGGTGCCGAGGCTGCCCATCAGGAACAATCCGTGAATCGGCCTCGGCGGGTTGCTGCCGTGGCGCGGCTTGTAGGAAAACGAGCGGGTCAGGCGCTGGGCTTCAGCGAGGACATTGGCATCCGGCTCGAAATTCGACAGCCCGGCCGGCGTACTGCCGGAAACGTAACCGGGCAACAGCGGATGGTTAACGTGGAAAAACAGCGGCAGCAAGGTCAGGACCCCTTGCTGGCGGGTCGACAACCCTTCCATGGCGCGAGCCATGCGCCCTTCGTTGAGTTTCAGAAAACGTGCGCGCAGCTGGCTGAGAACCTTGCGGTCGATTCCCTCGTCCAGATCGGGGCGGATTTCATGGATGCGCGTCATGTCAGCTCAAACCGGCTCGCAGGGCTCGGACGTGGGGCTCTTCGGATGAGGGGCAGTTTAGCGCCTTGAGGCGAGGACTTTTAAGCTGATTTTGTTTTTCTGGCGTCAGATTTCTATCGGCTGCAGACAGAAATCAGGGGGATGTGCCCGCGGAAATCCCTGGATCGGGGTCTCCGTGGGCGATGCGGCAGAATTCAGGCTGTTACTTCGGCGTTAAGAATGGTCAGCACGGCTTGCACATTTTGCGCGGCGTCACGACCCAGGCTGGTCAGGTAACCGCCATCAGGCTGGTCGGTCAGTTCTTTTTCAAAGAGGCGTTTGGCGGCGGCAACGTGTTTCGGGGCAGCGGTCTGATGAATTTTCAGACCTTCCTGGGAACTGTCCAGGTTGAAGAGTGCGAGGACTTCCAGTTCGGCAACCAACTCAGGGGTAAGCGACATAAGGACTCCAGACTTTCTAGGAATTGGACGACAGCGCCCCTAAGGTGAACCCGCTTGTCCGGCATGTCCAGTGCTCGCGACAGGGTTTTTTTCCTCTGTAGGAGCGAGCTTGCTCGCGAAGGTCGTCAACGATGACGCGTAAAACCAGATGCCCAGCGGCGCTCTCGGGTTTTTCGCGAGCGGGCTCGCTCCTACAGGGAGGTGTGGGCTTACTGCTTTTCCGGTGGCAACTCGGGCAAGGCGCGCAGGGCAGCTTCGTACCATTCGGTGTTGAACGCGCGGTCTTCTTCGAGGATCGCGTCGATTTCTACCGCCAAAACGTGAGCCATCAGGTTGAGGATTTCTTCCCGCTCGTAACCCACCAGCGTCAGCTTGTTGAACGTCGCCTTGGCAGCCGGCGGGTTGTCGCTTTCGATCTGGTTTTCGATGGCCTGGATCAGGGTGGTTTCGGCGAACTCTTCTTCGTCGTTGTCGATATCGGTTGGCTCGCTCATGGCAGGCTCCTCAGGGAAAGGCGGCCAGTTTACTCGCATTCAGCGGCGTGATGCTGCTGGCAAGAATCCCGGCAGCGTTCTATAAACAGGCACTGCCCACCCCGCATGGCCTGGAGGCTTTGTGATGATCAAGCTTTATGGATTCTCCGTCAGCAACTACTACAACATGGTCAAACTGGCGCTGCTGGAAAAAGGCCTGCCCTTCGAAGAAGTACCGTTTTACGCTGGCACCAGCCCCGAGGCACTGGCCATCAGCCCTCGCGGAAAGGTCCCGGTGCTGCAGGTAGAGCAGGGCTTCATCAATGAAACCAGCGTGATCCTCGAATACATCGAGCAAAGCCAGAAAGGCACGCCGCTGCTGCCGAGCGATCCGTTCGAGCGCGCGCAGGTGCTGGCACTGGCCAGGGAAATCGAGCTGTACATCGAATTGCCAGGCCGGGCCTGCTATCCCGAAGCCTTTTTCGGCATGACCCTGCCGGATGCGATCAAGGAAAAAACCAAAGCCGAATTGTTGCTGGGGATGGCTGCGCTGGGCCGGCATGCCAAATTCAGCCCTTACGTGGCTGGCGACAGCTTGAGCGTGGCGGATCTGTATTTCCTGTTCAGCGTGCCGCTGGCGTGTGGGGTCGCCAAGAAGTTGTTTGGCATCGATCTGTTGGCCGAGATGCCAAAGGCCAAGGCGCTGCTGGAGTTTTTGGGGGGGAATCCGAATGTGCAGCGTGTGGCGGCGGACCGGGAGGCCGCGATGCCGGCGTTCATGGCGATGATTGCTGCCAAAAAGTAGTTCTGTGGCGTTCTGAAGTCAGTCATCGCGGGCAAGTCGGATCGCCGCACCGCCGCTCCCACAGGTTTCTTTGTTTGCCATGGATTTTTGGCAAGTACTGGATCCTTGTGGGAGCGGGCTTGCCCGCGAAGCTTTTAGCGGCTGGCGAGGAGCGCCTGACCGCGAGCCACTGCAGCCTTCACCTGCGCCGGCGCGGTGCCGCCGATGTGGTTACGGGCATTGACCGAGCCTTCCAGGGTCAGCACGGCGAACACATCCTGGTCGATCTGATCGCTGAACTTGCGCAGTTCTTCCAGGCTCATTTCCGCCAGATCCTTGCCGCTGTCCACGCCGTACTTCACGGCATGGCCGACGATTTCGTGGCAGTCACGGAATGGCAGGCCGCGACGCACCAGGTAGTCGGCCAGGTCGGTGGCGGTGGAGAAGCCGCGCAGGGCCGCTTCACGCATCATCGCGTGCTTGGGCTTGATCGCCGGGACCATGTCGGCAAAGGCCCGCAGCGAGTCGCGCAGGGTGTCGGCGGCGTCGAACAGCGGTTCCTTGTCTTCCTGGTTGTCCTTGTTGTAGGCCAAAGGCTGGCCTTTCATCAGGGTCAGCAGGCCCATCAGCGCACCGAACACGCGACCGGTCTTGCCACGCACGAGCTCCGGCACGTCCGGGTTTTTCTTTTGCGGCATGATCGAGCTGCCGGTGCAGAAACGGTCGGGCAGATCGATGAACTGGAACTGCGCGCTGGTCCACAGCACCAGCTCTTCGGAGAAACGCGACAGGTGCATCATCGCGATACTGGCCGCCGAGCAGAATTCGATGGCGAAATCACGATCGGAGACGTTGTCCAGCGAATTGCCGCCAACCGCGTCGAAACCCAGGAGTTGGGCGGTGTATTCGCGATCGATCGGGTAGGTGGTGCCGGCCAGTGCCGCGCTGCCCAGTGGCATGCGGTTGGTGCGCTTGCGGCAGTCGACCAGGCGTTCGTAGTCGCGGCTGAGCATTTCGAACCAGGCCAGCATGTGGTGCCCGAACGTCACCGGTTGTGCGGTCTGCAGGTGGGTGAACCCCGGCATGATGCTGGCGGCTTCGCGCTCGGCCTGCTCCAGCAGGCCTTTTTGCAGGCGGGTGATTTCAGCCAGGATCAGGTCGATCTCGTCACGCAGCCACAGACGGATGTCGGTGGCGACCTGATCGTTACGGCTGCGGCCGGTGTGCAGTTTTTTACCGGTCACGCCGATGCGGTCGGTCAGGCGCGCCTCGATGTTCATGTGGACGTCTTCGAGGTCGATGCGCCAGTCGAACTGACCGGCCTCGATTTCGCCCTGGATGGTGTTCAGGCCATCGATGATGCTGTCGCGCTCGGCATCGGTCAGCACGCCGACCTTGGCCAGCATGGTGGCGTGGGCGATCGAGCCCATGATGTCGTGGCGATACAGGCGCTGGTCGAAGGTGACGGAGGCGGTGAAGCGGGCGACGAAGGCGTCGACGGGTTCACTGAAGCGGCCGCCCCAGGACTGATTGGTCTTGTCAGTGCTCATGAATTCGCTCGTATCGGCTTGAAGTAAGAAGGCGTGGAACGCTGGCGCGGATAATAACAGGGTTGCCAATCCTGTCGCTGACACTGGTCGATACGTTTTTTTGGGGGAGGGAAAGTCCGGGCCGGGGCAAGAGCCGCGCATTTTTGCCGAACGATATTTTTCAATTGAGCAATATCGTCCCGGCAACCGTCTACAGTTGGACAGTAGGATCAGCGCATTTCTCGGTGCAGCCGCTGACTATAAGAAGAGTGGGGTGTTCATATTGCGTATCAGCAAACCCTGTGGCGATGCATCGCCAACGCGGGCCTGGGCCGCCAATCGCCCGGCAGATGAAAATTTAGCCGCCGGACCAGCGGCACTTTTTGACGCTCGCGCTAGTCTTAGCGTGGATCGCGGTGACGGACGTCACTTCACCTGTCTACGCTATCCTTGTGCGAGACTCACGCAGGAATCCAGCGCAATATGAATGTCCTGATCGTTGATGACGAACCCTTGGCCCGCGAGCGCCTGAGCCGAATGGTTGGCGAACTCGAGGGGTACAGTGTCCTGGAGCCTAGTGCCACGAATGGCGAAGAGGCGTTGGCACTGATTGACAGCCACAAGCCGGATATTGTGCTGCTCGATATCCGCATGCCTGGCCTGGATGGCCTGCAAGTGGCTGCTCGGTTGTGTGAACGCGAAACTCCCCCCGCCGTGGTGTTCTGCGCCGGGCCCGATGAATTTGCCGTGGAAGCCTTACAGGCCAGCGCCGTAGGCTATCTGGTGAAACCTGTGAGAACTGAACAATTACATGACGCATTAAAGAGAGCCGAGCGCCCCAATCGTGCCCAGCTCTCCGCCCTGACCCGCCCTGCTGCCGAAAGCGGCAACGGCCCGCGCAGCCATATCAGCGCCCGAACCCGTAAAGGGATCGAGCTGATTCCGCTGGATCAGGTGGTGTATTTCATTGCCGACCACAAATACGTGACCTTGCGCCACGAAAGCGGCGAAGTGTTGCTCGATGAGCCGCTCAAGGCCCTCGAAGATGAATTCGGTGACCGTTTCGTGCGTATCCATCGCAATGCACTGGTTGCCCGCGAGCGTATCGAGCGATTGCAACGCACACCCCTGGGGCATTTTCAGCTGTTCCTCAAAGGCCTCAACGGTGATGCGCTGATCGTCAGCCGTCGTCATGTGGCTGGGGTACGCAAAATGATGCAACAGCTTTAAAAAGCTGTTCGCAGGCCAATTTCACACCCGATTGCCGGACATCCGGGGCCAGGGAGGCCGAGTAGTATCTGATACAAGTCAAAGTGGATTTGGCTGAGCTGTTATTATCCGTCATATCTATTCAGTACGGATTGATCCATGTCCTCTCGCCAGATCCGCATCGCCACCCGCAAAAGCGCTCTCGCCCTGTGGCAGGCCGAATACGTCAAGGCCCGTCTTGAAGCGGCTCATCCGGGCCTGCTGGTGACCCTCGTCCCCATGGTCAGCCGTGGTGACAAGCTGCTTGACTCTCCGCTGTCGAAAATCGGCGGCAAGGGCCTGTTCGTCAAGGAACTCGAAACCGCGCTGCTGGAAAATGAAGCCGACATCGCCGTGCACTCCATGAAAGACGTGCCGATGGACTTCCCCGAAGGCCTCGGTCTGTTCTGTATCTGCGAGCGGGAAGACCCGCGCGATGCCTTCGTTTCCAACACCTACACCAACCTGGATGAGTTGCCCCAGGGCAGCATCGTCGGTACCTCCAGCCTGCGCCGCCAGGCTCAATTGCTGACCCGTCGCCCGGATCTGGAAATCCGCTTCCTGCGCGGCAACGTCAACACCCGCCTGGCCAAGCTCGATGCCGGCGAATACGACGCCATCATCCTCGCCGCTGCCGGCCTGATCCGCTTGGGATTCGAAGACCGCATCACCTCGGCCATCAGCGTCGACGACAGCCTTCCGGCCGGTGGCCAGGGCGCGGTGGGTATCGAATGCCGCAGCGCCGACAGTGAAATCCATGCGTTGCTGACACCCCTGCATCACCAGGACACCGCCACCCGCGTGACCGCCGAACGAGCCCTCAACAAGCACCTCAATGGCGGCTGTCAGGTGCCGATTGCCTGCTACGCCGTGCTGGAGGGTGAGCAGGTCTGGTTGCGCGGGCTGGTGGGCGATCCAGGCGGTGGCCTGCTGCTCAGCGCACAAGCCCGCGCCCCTCGCGGCGATGCCGAGGCACTGGGTGTACGAGTCGCCGAAGACCTGCTCAGCCAGGGTGCCGACGCCATCCTCAAAGCGGTCTATGGCGAGGCTGGTCACGAGTGATCGGCTGGCGCTTGCTGCTGACGCGTCCCGCCGAAGAAGCGGCGGCGCTGAGCGGTTTTTTGGCCGAGCAGGGGATATTCAGTAACAGTCTGCCGCTTTTGGACATCATGCCCATTGAGGCCACTGACACAATGCGCCAGGTGATTCTGGCGCTGGATCAGTTCTGCGCCGTCATTGTGGTCAGCAAGCCGGCCGCCCGGATCGGCGTCGAACTGCTCGAGCGGTATTGGCCAACACCGCCCGGTGTGAAGTGGTTCAGCGTCGGCGCGGCGACCGCGCAGATCCTCGGGGATCACGGGCTGGACGTGAGCTTCCCGGCAGAAGGCGATGACAGTGAAGCCTTGCTCGAACTTTCCCGACTGCGCGAGGCTATCGCACAACCCGATGCACGAGTGCTGATCCTGCGCGGGGAGGGCGGGCGCGAGTTGCTGGCTGAGCGTTTGCGTGAGCTTGGTGCTAGTGTCGAGTATCTGGAACTGTACCGCCGGGGATTGCCGATTTACCCGCCGACACTGCTGCCGCAACGGATCCAGGCGGAACGCCTGAACGGGCTGGTGGTCAGCAGTGGACAAGGTTTTGAGCACCTGCATCAACTGGCCGGCGATGCCTGGCCGCAGTTGGCGCGGTTGCCGTTGTTTGTACCGAGCCCCAGGGTTGCCGAGCTGGCGCGTGCCGCCGGGGCCAAAACAGTTGTGGATTGTCGTGGCGCCAGTGCCGCGGCCTTGCTGACGGCGTTACGGGAGCATCCCGTACCCGTTTTCTAATGCAAAGGATGGATACGTGAGCGAAACAGCCTTGCCTAAAGATGACTCGCGACCGGTGCTTGATGCACCTGTTGATGCACCTGTTGATGAAATGTCGCCGCCGCCAGCTGCCGAGCAGCGTCGAGGCAATGGTCTGGCAATCATCGCGCTGCTGTTGGGCGCGGCCGGTGTAGCGGTGGGCGGTTGGGGTGTCTGGCAGGTGCGTCACCTGCAGGCCAATAATCAGCAGCAACTGAGCCAGGTGCAGGCGCTGAATGACCAGGCGCAAAACCTCAAGCTCAACGAGGAGCGCCTGAGCGCACGCCTGGCGCAATTGCCTCCCGCCGATGAACTGGAAGCACGCAGTCGTCTGGTGATTCAGCTGCAAGGTGATCAGCAGCGGTTGAACCAGCGGCTGGAAACCGTTCTCGGTGCCAGCCGCAAAGACTGGCGTCTGGCCGAGGCCGAGCACCTGCTGCGTCTGGCCAGCCTGCGACTGTCCGCCTTGCAGGACATCAGCAGTGCCCAGGCACTGGTCCAGGGTGCCGACGAGATACTGCGTGAGCAAAACGATCCGGGCTCCTTTGCCGCTCGCGAGCAGGTGGCCAAGACCCTGATCGCCTTGCGCAGCACCGAACAACCGGACCGCACCGGGCTGTTTCTGCGTCTGGGCGCACTGCGCGATCAAGTGGCCAGCCTCACCGAACTGGCACCGGAGTACAAGGACCGTGGCGATTCGCTGCTGGGCCTGACTGCCGATGGCGACGGTGCCAGTCGCTGGGCGCAATGGTGGGACCAGATTTCGCGCTACATCCGCATCGACTTCAATGCCGACAAGAACGTTCGCCCATTGCTGGCCGGCCAGAGCCTGAGCCAGGTACGCCTGGCCCTGAGTCTGGCGCTGGAGCAGGCACAGTGGGCCGCACTCAATGGCCAGCCGGCGGTTTACTCCCAAGTGCTGGACGAGGCGCGGGACATCCTCAAGGGCAACTTCAATCCGGACAACGCACAAAGCAAAGTCATGCTTGAACAGGTGGCCGAGTTGAGCGTGCAACCTGTCACCGTCGTCACGCCGGATATGACCGGCACCCTGAGCGCGGTGCAGGGGTATCTGGAACGGCGCAACGTCAACGCCGAGGATTCGGTCAAGCCACTGGTCAGGCCTGCCGCGAGCGCCGCGCCGGAGGCCACGCCATGAGACGCCTCTATGTGATCGTGTTCCTCGTGATCGCCGCTGCCGCTGCGCTGGGGCTGGCGATTGCCGAGCATTCCGGCTACGTGTTGATTGCCTACAAGACCTTCCGTTATGAGTCGAGCCTGTGGGCTACTTTGGCGCTGGTGGCTGTGCTCTGGCTGGTGATCTGGGGCATCAGGTCGCTGGTCGAACTGGTGATGGCTTCCAGTGGCGTGGTCAATCCGTGGTCACGGCGTAACCGCAGCCGTCGAGTGCAGGTGGCGATCGAGCACGGTCAACTGGACCTGGCCGAGGGTCGCTGGGCCAGCGCGCAGCGTCACTTGCATCGGGCTGCCGAAGCCGAGCGTCAGCCGCTGCTTTACTACCTCGGCGCTGCCCGTGCAGCGAACGAACTCGGCAATCACGAAGAAAGCGACAACTTGCTGGAGCGCGCCCTCGAGCGTCAGCCCCAGGCCGAGTTGGCGATCGCCTTGAGCCACGCCCAGTTACAGACCGATCGCGGTGATACCGCAGGCGCCCTGGCCACCCTGCAAGCCATGCGTGAACGCCATCCTCATAACGCACAGACCCTGCGTCAATTGCAGCGCCTGCTTCAGCAGCGTGGTGACTGGTCGGCAGTGATTCGCCTGCTGCCGGAGCTGCGCAAGGACAAAATCCTGCCGGCGGCGGAGCTCGCCGAGCTGGAGCGTCGGGCCTGGGGGGCGAACCTGTCCCTGGCGGCGCAACGGGAAGAAGACGGAACGGTGGGGCTGCAATCGCTGGAACGTGCCTGGCAGCAACTGACTTCGGCACAGCGTCAGGAGCCGCAACTGGTGCTGGCGTATGCCGAGCAGTTGCGGCAACTGGGGGCTCAGGTCGAGGCTGAAGAAGTGCTGCGCACCGCGATCAAGCGCAGCTACGACAGTCATCTGGCACGTCTCTACGGACTGGTTCGCGGCAATGATCCGGCCCGCCAGCTGCAGGCAGCCGAAGGCTGGCTCAAGGAGCATCCGGCCGATCCGGGCCTGCTGCTGACACTGGGTCGTCTATGCCTGCAAAACAGTTTGTGGGGCAAGGCCCGGGACTATCTGGAAAGCAGCCTGCGTGTACAGCGCAATCCGGAAGCCTGTGCCGAGCTGGCACGCTTGCTGGCGCAAATGGGCGATGCCGAGCGCAGCAACCAGCTGTTTCAGGAAGGCCTGGGGTTGTTGGATGAGCGCTTGCTCGCGGCCCCTCTGCCAACGCCAGTCGGCGCTTGACCCACTCGCAGGCACCGGGCTCCGGCGCCTGAGCGATGACCTGCGACGAGGGAGCAATCACCCTCGCCGCAGTGCGATGATTAGTTGAAATTCGGTCGCGAAATTTCATCGCAGACAAAGTCCTACAGAGGACTACATTTTATCCTCTCGCCTGCGTCGGGATTTCCCTACACCTGCGCTGAAGTCTCTGTGGGCACTTGCCTTGAAAGGCTGTCGCGCTTTCCTCTACCGTAATGGTCTGTCACTACTTTTACGGAAAAGCCATGTCTTTGGCCTGCTCACGCTCCTTGTTTTTCATGGCTTTCATTGCGGGTGCCCTGGCGATGGGTGTTTCCTACTACCTGGAATATGCAGTCGGCCTGCGGCCTTGTGGCTTGTGTCTTGTGCAGCGGTTTTGCCTGGCGCTCCTTACCGGCGTCTGCCTGATGGCTTCGGTCCATGGCCCCGGTCGCATCGGAAACGTTCTCTATTGGCTGTTCAGTCTTTGTTGCAGCCTGGCCGGCACTGTCACTGCATGGCGACAGGTCCTGCTGCAAAGCCTTCCAGCGGAACAGGTAGCGACGTGCTCGACTCATCTGGCGGACCTGTTGGCCAATTCTCCGTGGCTTTCAGTCGTACTGAAAATGTTCAAGGGCGCTGCCGATTGTGTGGAAATTTCCTGGACGCTGTTCGATCTGAGTCTCACCGAGTGGAGCCTGCTGCTCTTCGTCGCAATGATGATTCTGGCCGTTTACCAGTCGCTGCGACTGGTCTGGACCGGCTATCAGCGACCACTCAGCGGCGAGTCGTCGCACCGGGCCTTTGCGGGTGATTAAACACTTGTATGAACTTTATCGCCTGCGTACCTTGAAGCCAGTGTCGTGCGGGCATAATCTGGCCCGCACGTGTCATTGGAATTATGTTGCTCGATGACGCTCTGCCTGACCGCCCACCGATGTTACAAGAGGCGAGCGGGCATAGAGCAGCTGACCCACAAGGGAAGAGAGATCACCATGCTCGAAAGTTGTCAGAATGCTCAGGAACGCTGGGGCGGAGTGCACCTGCTGATCGATCGCTGGTTGCAGGAACGACACGAACTGATCGGGGCCTATGACGCGCTCGGCGCAAAGCCTGAGGCGCTGGGTGAGAACCGCAAGCCCTTGCAGGAATTCTGCGGCGTGCTGGTCGATTATGTATCGGCCGGGCACTTCGAGATCTACGAGCAGCTGACGGGGGAGGCCAAGGCCTTCAACGACAAGCGTGGCCTGGAGCTCGCCGAGACCATCTACCCGCGGATCGACGTCATCACCGAAAAGCTGCTCGCCTTCAATGACCTGTGTGACGCAGGTAAGTGTGTCGCCGAAGAGTTCAAGACACTCGGCGGACTATTGCACGAGCGCTTTGAACTGGAAGACTGCCTGATCGAAGTGCTGCACACCGCCCACAAGGAAGCCGACTCGGTTCAGGCCTGAAGCACTTCTCTGCAAGATCCGGAAACGGCGTGCCAAGGCACGCCGTTTTTCGTTTGCATCGTCAGCTGGTGGCGCCGCGCAGTTCGACTTCGAACACCAGTGGTGTGAATGGTGCGATCACGTCACCGGCACCGTCGGCGCCATAGGCCTGAGCCGATGGAATCACCAGTCGCCATTTCGCCCCGACCGGCATGTTTTGCAGCGCACTGCGCCATCCGGCGATCACGCTGTCGAGACTGAACCACTGCGGCTGACTGTTCTGATCGAACACAGTGCCGTCGGGCAATCGACCGATGTACAGCACCTGCACCTTGCCGTTCGGTCCGGCCTTGGCGCCGGTACCTGGCGTCAACTCGGTCAGCAACACGCCATCAGCCAGTTCGCGCACGCCGGGCCTGGCTTTTTCTGTGGCGAGAAAACGCTGTTCTTTTTCCAGTGCCATTTCGCTTTGCGGCTCGTCGGACTGCATGGCGATGCGGGCTTCATGCTCGGTCAGTATCTGTTGGATCTGCTCGTCCTTCAGCGCCAGCGGTTTGCCCTGATAGGCTTGCTGCAATCCTTCGACCAATGCCTGGAGTTGCAGGTCGGGAACCTCCTGGCGCAAGCGTTCGCCAAGGCTTGCACCCAGGCTGTAAGCGAGATCGTGGGCTTCATTTTCCTGCGTTGTTTCGCCGGCTTGGGCCACCGAAAAAAACACGCACAGCGATAAAAAAAGGTAGCGCGACATGGGCACTCTCCGACCTGAATTGCGGGCGATTATGCCAGCGAGAATGCGCGCAACGGTGAACTGCTTTTGCGCCGAGGCAGAAGTTTTTCAATCCTTTGCAACACAGCGCTTTCGATAGTGTCAACATGCCCTAGCGGCGGTTGCAGCAGAGGTCTAGTATGAGCCGCACTCACTTCAGCCAGGAGGTAAACCATGTCGGCCACCAAGAAGCCAGTAAACACTCCGTTGCACTTGCTCCAACAACTCTCGAGCAGCCTGCTCGAGCATCTGGAAACCGCTTGTTCCGAAGCCTTGGCTGATGCTGAAAAACTGCTCGCCAAGCTGGAAAAGCAGCGCGGAAAAGCGCAAGAAAAACTGCACAAATCCCGCACCAAATTGCAGGACGCTGCGGCGGCCGGAAAAGCCAAGGCACAAGCCAAGGCCAAGGGCGCAGTGGCCGATCTTGAGGAGCTGCTCGATGCCCTCAAGGATCGTCAGTCGGAAACCCGCGGCTACATTCTGCAACTCAAGCGCGATGCTCAGGAAAGCCTGAAACTGGCCCAGGGCGTCGGTCGTGTACAAGAGGCTGTCGGCAAGGTGTTGTCCTTGCGTGCGGCCAAGCCTGCTGCGGCACCTGCGAAGAAAGCCGCTGCCAAACCGGCTGCTGCAAAAGCACCGGCCAAACCTGCCGCAAAACCTGCAGCTGCCAAGCCAGCAGCTAAAACTGCCGCAGCCAAACCTGCAGCCAAACCGGCTGCGAGAAAACCGGCTGCTGCCAGCGCTGCAAAACCTGCGGCTAAAACCACGGCTGCCAAACCAGCCGCCGCACGACCTACCGCTGCAAGAGCCGCTGCTGCCAAACCAGCCGTGGCTAAAACCGCCGCCGCGAAACCGGCTGCAAAACCAGCCGCTAAACCCGCAGCAAAACCAGCAGCCAAAACTGCAGCAGCGAAACCTGCTGCGAAGCCGGCCGCCAAATCTGTCGCGGCTAAAACCGCTGCAAAACCAGCTGCGAAAACTGCGGCCAAACCCGCTGTAAAAGCAGCGGCCAAGCCGGCCGCTAAACCAGCCGCTAAACCGGCAGCCAAACCTGCTGCGGCTAAACCAGCCGCTGCTGCCAAACCGGCCACCGCCAAGCCCGCTGCCAAGCCAGCGGCGGCGAAGCCAGCTGCAAAACCAGCTGCAAAACCAGCAGTGAAACCTGTTGCCGCCAAGCCGGCCGCCGCGCCAGTTGCCAAGCCAGCCAATCCGGCTCCGGGTGCACCGTCTGCTTTAGCAGCAGCCACCTCGACAGGCACGCCAGCGCCAACGCCGGCCGCCGCATCGATCGCAGCAACCACCCCAACCAGCGCTTCCTAAGTGCCGGTTACCGCGACGCGCAGCTGATGCAGCGCGTCGCGGTCCAGGTGGGCGGCGCCTGCCGCCACACCATTGAGCCAGGCCGATAGATCGGTCGCCTCACCTTGCGGCCAACTCAACGCCGTTCGTTCCAGTCGTACCAACAGATGTCGCTCGGCTTCCAGTTCGAGTGCCTTCACTTGCTCGCGCAAAGCATTCAGTTCGCCATCGTCGGCGGCAACGACTTTCCAATTCACCCGCAAGGCTCGCAACGGTCGCACCACGTCTGCGTCCCACGGCTCGGCCACGCTACGCAGTTGCTGCAATCGGTGTTCGTTAAAGGCGACGCCACGTTCTCCCAGCCACAGTCCGCAGAGGAGCAAGCACACATTGATGCCCGCCGACTGCAATTGCAGGCATGCGGGTTCAACGCCGGGCTGTGCATAAGTACTTAGGGAAAAGCTCCACAGGTCAGAGGACATAGTGCTACTCGCGCCAGTTGCGAGCGAAGCTGGTAGACTCCGCCGCCATTATGATTCGACTTCAGAACCTGACTTTACAGCGTGGCCCGCAACGTCTGCTAGAAGACGCCGAGCTGACTCTGCACGCCGGCCAGAAAGCCGGCCTCATCGGTGCCAACGGCGCTGGCAAATCGAGCCTGTTCGCCTTGCTTCGGGGTGAGCTGCACCCGGACTCGGGTGATTGCTTCCTGCCGGCCGACTGGCGTATCGCCCACATGCGCCAGGAGGTCGACACCCTCGAACGCCTGGCGGTCGACTACGTGCTCGATGGCGACCTGCGCCTGCGCCAGGTGCAACGCGACCTGGCGGCAGCCGAAGCGGCCCATGACGGTGCCGCTCAGGCCCGACTGCACTCGGAACTCGACAGCGCCGACGGTTACACCGCCGATGCCCGGGCGCGCAAGCTGCTGGCCGGGCTTGGATTCACCAACGAGCAGATGGATCGCCAGGTCGGGGATTTCTCCGGTGGCTGGCGGATGCGCCTGAACCTGGCGCAGGCCTTGATGTGCCCATCGGACCTGCTGCTGCTCGACGAACCGACCAACCACCTGGACCTCGACGCCATCATCTGGCTCGAAGAGTGGCTCAAGAGTTATCCCGGCACCTTGATGCTGATTTCCCACGACCGGGACTTCCTCGATGCCGTGGTCGACCACGTGGCCCACGTCGATCAGCGCAAGATCACCCTGTACCGCGGTGGCTACAGCGCTTTCGAGCGTGCCCGTGCCGAACGCCTGGCCCAGCAACAGCAGGCGTACGAGAAGCAGCAGGTGCAACGTGCGCACATGGAAAGCTACATCGCCCGCTTCAAGGCCCAGGCTACCAAGGCCCGCCAGGCCCAGAGCCGGATCAAGGCACTGGAGCGGATGGAAGAGCTGACCGCTGCCCACGTCGACTCGCCATTCGACTTTGTCTTCCGTGAATCGCAGAAGATTTCCAGCCCGCTGATCGACCTGTCCGATGCCCGCCTGGGTTACGGCGACAAGGCCGTGCTGGAGAAGGTCAAGCTGCAACTGACCCCGGGTGCGCGAATCGGTCTGCTCGGCCCGAATGGCGCCGGTAAGTCGACCCTGATCAAGAACCTTGCCGGTGAGCTCTCGCCATTGGCCGGCCGCTTGACCCGTGGCGAGAACACCGTTGTCGGTTACTTCGCCCAGCATCAGCTGGATTCGCTGGACTCCAAGGCCAGCCCGTTGCTGCACCTGCAACGCCTGGCACCGACCGAGCGTGAGCAGGCCCTGCGCGACTTCCTCGGCGGTTTCGACTTCCGTGGTGCGCGAATCGACGAGCCGGTACTGAATTTCTCCGGTGGCGAAAAGGCGCGCCTGGCGTTGGCCTTGATCGCCTGGGACCGACCGAACCTGTTGCTGCTCGACGAACCGACCAACCACCTGGACCTGGAAATGCGTCTGGCGCTGACCATGGCCCTGCAGGAATTCAGTGGTGCGGTATTGGTGGTCTCTCACGATCGCCACTTGCTCAAAAGCACCACCGACAATTTCTATCTGGTGGCGGACGGCAAGGTCGAGGAATTCGACGGCGACCTGGAGGACTACACCCGCTGGCTGGTGGAGTATCGCCAGCGCAACGCCCCGGTCAGCAATACGCCGGTCAACCCGGACAAGACCGACAAGAAAGCCCAGCGTCAGGCCGCTGCTGCGTTGCGTCAGCAACTGGCGCCGCACAAGCGCGAAGCTGACAAGCTTGAAGCCGAACTCGGCAAGCTCCACGAAAAGCTGGCGAAGATCGATGCCAGCCTCGGCGACAGCGACATCTACGAGCCGGCGCGCAAGAACGAATTGCGGGATCTGCTGGCCGAACAGGCCAAGCTGAAGGTGCGTGAGGCGGAGCTGGAAGAAGCCTGGATGGAAGCCCTGGAGTTGCTGGAAAACATGCAGGCGGAGCTGGAGGAGCTGTCCTGATGGACGCCTTCAAGCTGCCGCTGCCGGCGGTGTGGGTCGAGCCGATCTGGCTCGGCGTGCAAATCCTGCTGATCCTGCTGGCCGGATACATCGCCCAGCGTTTCGTCGCCAAATGCCTGACCCGTCTCGGTGAGCGCTACCCGTTTCCGCCGCAGTTGCTGATGCCGCTGCGCGGTGGTCTGCGCTGGCTCATCATGGGCAGTGCATTGATTTTCGTGCTGGAGCGCCTCGGTGTTTCGGCCACGGTGCTCTGGACCGCGTTGTCCGGTTTCGTCGCAGTCGCGGCGGTGGCGTTTTTCGCCATGTGGAGCGTGCTCTCGAACCTGCTGTGCGCGATCCTGATCTTTACCGTCGGCCCGTTTCGCATAGGTGACGTAGTCGAGTTGGTGGACACCACCGACAAGCCCGGCGTCAAAGGCCGGGTGGTGGCGATCAATCTTCTTTACACCACGCTGATCGAGGCCGAAGAACTCGGCACTGGCAGCGCCATGGTGCAGGTGCCCAACAGTTTGTTCTTCCAGCGTTCGGTGCGGCGCTGGCGCGGGACGGATGTGTTTCCTTCCAGCGGGTTTGAAAAGTAAGCCTTCTGCTGTCTGATAGATTGCCTTCGCGAGCAAGCCCGCTCCCACATTTGCTCTTCGGTGGACACAAAACTTTGTGAGCAGCGTAGATCCAGTGTGGGAGCGGGCTTGCTCGCGAAGGGGTCATAACGCCGAGCACGCTGGTCAGCAGTCGTCATGTCCTACAAAAAATCGGTAGTCATCCAATCAAAGCCGCATTAGCTTAGACATCTGTCACGAGTCTGAGTCGAGGTGTGCAATGGAGCTTCAAACATGGCTGGCGTTTTTTGCCGCCTGCTGGGTGATCAGCTTGTCCCCCGGTGCCGGCGCCATTGCGTCGATGTCCAGCGGCTTGCAATACGGTTTCTGGCGCGGCTACTGGAACGCCCTGGGCCTGCAACTGGGCCTGGCTTTGCAGATCGCCATCGTCGGCGCCGGTGTCGGCGCCATTCTCACGGCGTCGGCCACGGCCTTCTACGCCATCAAATGGTTTGGCGTGGCGTATCTGGTTTACCTCGCGATCAAGCAATGGCGTGCGCTGCCCAGCGATATGAGCGATGACGCGGCGCTGCGCCAGATCGGCAAGCCGATGGCCTTGGTGTTCCGTGGTTTTCTGGTGAACATCAGCAACCCCAAGGCGCTGGTGTTCATGCTGGCGGTGCTGCCGCAGTTCATCGACCCCCATGCGCCACTGCTGATTCAGTATCTGATAATCGGTGTGACCATGGTTTGCGTCGATCTGATCGTCATGGCCGGCTACACCGGTCTGGCGTCCAAAGTGCTGCGTCTGTTGCGCACACCGAAACAGCAAAAGCGCATGAACCGGACCTTTGCCGGGCTGTTCATCGGGGCGGCGGCGTTCATGGCGACGTTGCGCAAAGCTGCTGTGTAAAACGGCGATGTACAAAAAAGGCGACCCTGGAGGTCGCCTTTTTTGTTTGGATAAGCCGCTCTCGAAACTGATGCAATTACGAAGAGATATCAACAAAGCTTGAGCGAAACCCGTCTGGCGTTAACAATATGTAACTTCGTATTTCCAATTGAGATTCATTCATGATTGCCCCCTCCCGTTTCCTGGCCTGGCTGTTGCTGCCGCTGTTGGCTGCGTGCAGTTTTCAGCTACTGGCCGCTCCCGCCGAAGGTGCGCCGCAGGCGCTGCACTTGCTCGATTACATCGGCGCGGATTACCCGGACACGGTGCAGGCGGGCAGCATCACGGACCAGGCCGGATTTCGCGTGCAGCAAGACTCGGTCAAGACGCTGGGAAATCTGATTGCAACCATGCCGGCCAAGCCGGAAAAAGCCGCTCTGGAGCAAAGCCTGGCCGCGCTGGGAAACTCCATTGACACCCATCAGGACGGCGCCGACGTCGCGCGCCAGGCCCGGCAACTGGGTGCGAAGCTGGCCGTGGCCTATGAAGTCAGTCAGGCCCCGGTCATTACGCCGGACCCGGTGCGTGGTGCGCCGCTGTACGCTCAGCATTGCTCGGTCTGCCATGGCGATACAGGGGCCGGCGACGGCCCGGCAGGTGTCGGCATGGCGCCGCCGCCATCCAATCTGCGTGATACCACACGACTGGACCGACTGAGCCTCTACGCGATCTACAGCACCCTGGGCCTGGGGGTCGAAGGGACTGACATGCCGGCCTTTGCCGATCAACTGGATGATCGTCAGCGTTGGGACCTGGCCACCTATATCGCCAGCTTCAGTGTCGACCCGGCCACGGCCAAGGCTGAAAAGACCTACAACATCGCCGACCTCGCTCGTCAGACCCCGGCCGAAGTACAGGCTGTCGAAGGCCCGCAAGCCGCCGCGACCTTCCGTGCCCAGCGGGCGCAGCCGCCACAGGTCAAGCGTGGCCCGGCGCAACTGCTCGACTACACTGCGGCCACTTTGGACAAGAGCATCGCGGCGTATCGTGCCGGTGAGCATGATCAGGCTTATGACTTATCGGTAGCAGCGTATCTGGAAGGCTTCGAGCTGGTTGAGAGCTCGCTGGATAACATTGACGCCAACGTGCGTAAAGACACTGAAAAATCCCTGATGGCCTACCGTCAGTCGTTGCAGGACGGCTTGCCGGTGAGCGAGGTCGAGCAGCGCCTGGACGTGGCCAAGGACAAGTTGAAGGCATCGGCCGGCCTGTTGGGCAACGAGGGTTTGAGCTGGTCGCTGAGTTACATTTCCGGCCTGCTGATTCTGCTGCGCGAAGGTCTGGAAGCGATTCTGGTGCTGGCGGCGATCCTTGCTTTCCTGCGTAACACGGATCAACAGGCGGCGGTGCGCAGCGTTAACGTCGGCTGGGGCCTGGCGTTTGTGGCGGGGCTGGGCACCTGGGCGCTGGCAGCCTATGTGATTGATGTCAGTGGTTCACAACGCGAATTGCTGGAAGGTGCGACGGCGCTGTTTGCCAGCGTCATGGTGCTGTGGCTGGGCGTGTGGATGCATGACCGTCGTCACGCCGCGGCCTGGCAGGATTACATCAAGACCAGCCTGGTGGGCGGTGGCGGGCGCTTCGGTTTTGCGACCCTGGCGTTTTTCTCGGTGTATCGCGAACTGTTCGAAGTGATCCTGTTCTACGAAACCCTGTGGTTGCAGGCAGGTCCCGCGGGGCACAACGCGGTGCTGGCCGGTGGTGCCACGGCGGTGGTGCTGCTGGTCGGCCTGGCCTGGGTGATTTTGCGCGGTTCGGCGAAGTTGCCGCTGGCGTTGTTCTTCAGCATCAACGCCGGTCTTTTGTGCGCCTTGTCGGTGGTGTTTGCCGGGCATGGCGTGAAAGCGCTGCAGGAAGCCGGGATCTTCGGTACGCGGCCGGTGCCGTTCTTTGACTTTGAATGGCTGGGGATCCATGCCGATGCCTATTCGTTGAGCGCCCAGGCTGTGGCGATCATTTCGATTGTTGTGTTGTACGGTCGTAGCCGGGTGGTTGAGAGGCAGCGGGTGCAGCTTTCTTAAACGGCATTCGCTTCGCTCACTTTCGCGGGCAAGCCACGCTCCCACAGGTTTCGCGTTAACCTGTGGGAGCGTGGCTTGCCCGCGATGCTTTTCAACAGAGGAAAATTCAATGCGTGTGTGGATCGATGCCGACGCCTGTCCTCGGGCAGCCAAGGATCTGGTGGTGAAGTTCGCTCTCAAGCGCCAGTTCGAAGTGGTGCTGGTGGCCGGGCAGCCGCAGACCAAGCCGGGGCTGGCACTGGTCAAGCTGATCGTGGTGCCGAGCGGCCCGGATGCGGCCGATGACTACCTGGTGGAACACGCGGTGCCTGGTGAGCTGGTGATCTGCAGCGATGTGCCGCTTGCCGATCGTCTGGTGAAGAAGGGCGTGGCAGCGCTCGACCCACGGGGCAAGGAGTTTGATGCGCAGAACATGGGCGAGCGGCTGGCGGTTCGCAACCTGTTCACCGATTTGCGCGAACAAGGGCAAATGGGCGGAGGGCCAGCGCCGTTTGGCGACCGTGAGAAGCAGGCGTTTGCCAATGCGCTGGACCGGATTCTCACACGTTTGGCACGCAGTTCTTAAGACCAGTGGCGAACCCTGTGGGAGCGAGCTTGCTCGCGATAGCGGACTTACAGACAACATCGATGTTGAATGTGCTGGCCCCATCGCGAGCAAGCTCGCTCCCACAGTTTTGGAGGGTGTCAGGCGTCGTTTTCGTGGGTCAGTTCCAGTACCCGGTCTACCAGTTTGTTGATGCCTGAAGCCGCTTCACTGATCGATTGCGCCAGCATGTAAGCCGGTGTGCTCACCAGTTTGCGCGCCTTGTCCTCGACGATGTCACTGACCGCGCAATCGGTATGGGTCGCGCCCATCTTGTTCATCGCAGCTGCCGTGTCGGTGTCGTTGCCTATGGTGCAGGTGACGCCAGGGCCGTAGATCTTTGCCGCCAGGGCAGGGGAGATGCACATCAACCCCACCGGTTTGCCGGCCTCGGCAAAGGCTTCGGTCAGTGCCAGGACATCCGGTTGAACGGTGCAGGCGGCGCCTTCGATGGCGAAGCTGGACAGGTTCTTGGCCGAGCCGAAGCCGCCGGGCACGATCAGCGCATCGAACTCATCGACGTTCGCGTCTCGGATATCCTTGATGTTGCCCCGGGCAATCCGCGCCGACTCCACCAGCACGTTGCGCGATTCGGGCATTTCTTCGCCGGTCAGGTGGTTGATCACATGCAACTGCGCGATGTCAGGTGCGAAACACTGCACCTGGGCCCCGCGCTGGTCCAGGCGCAGCAGGGTGATGACGCTCTCGTGGAGCTCGGCGCCGTCGTACACGCCACAACCGGAAAGGATCACTGCAACTTTTTTGCTCATGGGCTTTTCTCCAGATTCATGGCGTTAAATGTCCACTAATTTGTCCCGCGTTGCCATAGGGTTAATTCACGGCTGCACATAGCATCTGTCCTCAAGATTCCGATCAGGGCGCGTCATGGACTTCATTCTGTATGCGGTGCCGTTTTTCTTTGTGCTGATCGCCGCCGAGCTGCTGGCCGACCGTTGGCGCGGGGTGAGCAATTATCGGGTGGCAGACGCGATCAACAGCATCAGCACCGGCGTGCTGTCGACCACCACGGGTCTGTTGACCAAGGGGGTGGGGCTGGTGACCTACGCCTTTGCCCTCAAGCACTTGGCGTTGTTCGAGTTGTCGGCCGACAGCATCTGGACCTGGGTGTTTGCCTTTGTCTTCTACGATTTCTGCTACTACTGGCTGCATCGCATGGGTCACGAGCGCAACATCCTCTGGGCCGCCCATTCGGTGCATCACCAGAGCGAGGACTACAACCTGTCCACGGCCTTGCGCCAGACCAGTACCGGCTTCCTGCTGGGCTGGATCTTCTATCTGCCGATGGCGGTGTCCGGCGTGCCGCTGCTGGTGTTCGTCAGCGTCGCGGCGCTGAACCTGCTGTACCAGTTCTGGGTGCACACGCGGCACATTCCCAAGCTTGGCTGGTTCGAATGGTTCTTTGTCACGCCGTCCAATCATCGGGCTCACCATGCACAGAATGCTCTCTACATGGATCGCAACTACGGCGGCGTGTTCATTATTTGGGACCGTCTGTTCGGCTCGTTCCAGGAAGAAGACGACAACGAGCCGGTGATCTTCGGCGTGACCACGCCACTGGCGAGCTGGAACCCCGTGTGGGCGAACGTGCAGTTCTACGCGCAGTTGTGGGCAGATGCGCGTCGTGCGGAAAGCACCTGGGACAAGCTGCGGATCTGGTTCATGCGCACCGGCTGGCGCCCGGCGGAGGTGGCTGCCGGATACCCGATGAACAAGCCGGACCTGAGCCAGTTTCGCAAATTCGAGGTGGCGCTGGGCGGGCGTCAGCAGCTCTACGTCCTCCTGCAGTTCTGCGTCTATATCGCGCTGGGCAGTTACTTGATGAATCTTGAGCCGAAGCTGTCCGTCGTCGCCCTGGCGTTGGGCTGGGGAGCGGTGGCGTTCGGTCTGTTTGTGCTGGGCGTGGCTCTGGAGAATCGCCCGTGGGCGTTGAAGCTGGAGCTGGTGCGGCTGGCGTCGAATCTGCCATTGGTATGGCTGGCCCCGATGGTGGGGCTGTGGCCGGCCAGCGCCGTGGGCTGGGTCGGCCTGTTCAGTTACAGTCTGTTGAGCGGCATCGGTCTCTACTGTTGCAGAAACCGCATCACTCGGCTGGCGTAGTAGGGCCTTCGGCTTTGGTTCGTTCGGCCTTCAGGGCTTGTTCGTCGGCGTAGACCTGCTTGGCCAGGCGGGCATTCTTGAAGCGCCGACGCAGCCACAGCACGAAGCCCAGGACCAGCAGCGCACCGAGCACCCAGAGTTCATACTTCTTCACACTGCCGAGCATGCCTTCGAGCACCGCACCGAAATGGTACGCGGCCGCTGCCAGGGCTGTGGCCCAGATCGCTGCGCCAATGCCGTTGAGCAACAGGTACCGGCCCGGCGGATAGCCCGACAGCCCGATGGCCACCGGCATGACCGTGCGCAAACCGTAGACGAAGCGGAAGCTCAATACCCAGATGTCCGGGTGCTTGCGAATATGTTCCAGCGCCCGGTCACCCATCATCTGCCAGCGGGGTTTGCGCGCCAGGAGCTTGCGGCCGTGTTTGCGTCCCAGGAAATACCACAGTTGGTCGCCGGCATAGCTGCCGAAGAAGGCCACGACCACCACCAGGTTGATGTCCATGTATCCACGGAACGCGAGGAAGCCCGCGAGTACCAGGATGGTTTCGCCTTCGAAGAACGTGCCTAGAAAAAGGGCAAAGTAGCCGAAGTCATGCAGAAATTGTTGGAGCATTGTCTGGGTGCTGGCGAAATGAACGCGCAGCCTAACCCTTCGGACACATTCAGGAAAGTGTCCAAATGTGTCTCGACGTGAACATTTCCTACAACGACAATGGAATGCGGCTACCTGTCACAGGGGTGCACACAACTGTAATACGTTCGTCATAATGGCCGCTTATAACTGTCACGCTCGCCCGTAAGCGCGGGCTCAGGAGTCTGCCGTGAGCTTTACCCCCGCCAACCGTTTGTTCCCTGCAACCCGCCTGCGCCGCAATCGTCGTGACGACTTCTCGCGTCGTCTGGTCCGTGAAAACGTCCTGACCGTCGATGACCTGATCCTGCCGGTGTTCGTACTGGACGGTGAAAACCGTCGCGAAGCGGTGGCTTCGATGCCGGGTGTCGAACGCCTGACCATCGATTTGTTGCTGGAAGAGGCGGCCAAGTGGGTCGAACTGGGGATACCGGCGCTGGCACTGTTCCCGGTGACGCCAGCGGAACTCAAGTCCCTGGACGCCGCCGAAGCGTGGAACCCGCAAGGCATCGCCCAACGCGCGACCCGTGCGCTGCGTGCGCAATTCCCGGAGCTGGGCGTGATCACCGACGTTGCCCTGGACCCGTTCACCACCCACGGCCAGGACGGCATTCTTGATGAAGAAGGCTACGTGCAGAACGACATCACCGTCGACGCACTGGTCAGGCAAGCCCTGTCCCACGCTGAAGCCGGCGCTCAGGTCGTGGCCCCATCGGACATGATGGACGGTCGCATCCAGGCGATCCGCGAAGCTCTCGAAGTGGCCGGTCACGTCAATGTGCGGATCATGGCCTACTCGGCCAAGTACGCCAGTGCCTATTACGGCCCGTTCCGTGATGCGGTCGGTTCGGCGCTGAATCTGGGCAAGGCCAACAAGGCCTCCTATCAGATGGACCCGGCCAACAGCAACGAAGCCCTGCACGAAGTGGCGGCGGACTTGTCAGAAGGTGCAGACATGGTCATGGTCAAGCCAGGCATGCCGTACCTGGACATCCTGTGCCGGGTAAAAGAAGAATTCAAAGTGCCGACTTTTGTTTATCAAGTCAGCGGCGAATACGCCATGCACATGGCGGCGATCCAGAATGGCTGGTTGGGCGAAGGGGTTATCCTCGAGTCCCTGACCGCTTTCAAACGTGCAGGGGCTGATGGCATCCTGACGTACTTCGCCGTTCGTGCCGCTCAATTGTTACGAGAGCAAAAATAGCCCTCCCAGGAACATTCGATGAATACCGAAGTGCTCACTGAAGTTGCCGTAAAAGACGCTCAGCCTGTGGTGGAGCAAGTCGACGAGACCCCGCCGGAGCTGGAGCCAGCTCCGCCCGCGGCGGTCGTCGAAACCGCCGTGACAGCGCCGGCGCCAGCGCTGGCCATTCCCGGTCTGGATGACAGCAGCCTGTACATCCACCGCGAGCTCTCGCAACTGCAGTTCAACATCCGCGTGCTGGAGCAGGCGCTGGACGAGTCCTATCCATTGCTGGAACGGCTGAAGTTTCTGTTGATCTTCTCCAGCAACCTGGACGAGTTCTTCGAAATTCGTGTCGCGGGCCTCAAGAAGCAGATCACCTTTGCCCGTGAACAGGCCGGCGCCGATGGTCTGCAACCGCATCAGGCCCTGGCCCGCATCAGCGAACTGGTCCATGGTCACGTCGATCGCCAGTACGCGATCCTCAACGACATACTGTTGCCGGAACTGGAAAAGCATCAGGTCCGCTTCATCCGTCGCCGTAACTGGACGGCCAAGCTCAAGACCTGGGTCCGTCGCTATTTCCGTGACGAGATCGCGCCGATCATCACCCCGATCGGCCTCGACCCGACGCACCCGTTCCCGTTGCTGGTGAACAAGAGCCTGAACTTCATCGTCGAGCTCGAAGGCATCGACGCCTTTGGCCGCGATTCCGGTCTGGCGATCATCCCGGCGCCACGCCTGTTGCCGCGCATCATCAAGGTGCCGGAAGAAGTCGGCGGCGCCGGCGACAACTATGTCTTCCTGTCGTCGATGATCCACGCCCACGCCGATGACCTGTTCCAGGGGATGAAGGTCAAGGGCTGCTACCAGTTCCGCCTGACCCGTAACGCCGACCTGGCGCTGGACTCCGAAGACGTCGAAGACCTGGCCCGTGCCTTGCGCGGCGAACTGTTCTCCCGTCGCTATGGCGATGCGGTGCGTCTGGAAGTGGCCGACACCTGCCCGAAACACCTGTCCGACTACCTGCTCAAGCAATTCAACCTGAGCGAGACGGAGTTGTATCAGGTCAACGGTCCGGTGAACCTGACGCGGCTGTTCAGCATTACCGGCCTGGACAGCCAGCGCGAGCTGCAATACCTGCCGTTCACTCCGCAGATTCCAAAACTGCTGCAGAACAGCGAGAACATTTTCAGCGTGATCAGCAAGCAGGACATCCTGTTGCTGCACCCGTTCGAGTCGTTTACCCCGGTGGTCGACCTGCTGCGCCAGGCCGCCAAGGACCCGCACGTGCTGGCGGTGCGCCAGACCCTGTACCGCTCCGGTGCGAACTCGGAAATCGTCGATGCGCTGGTGGATGCGGCGCGTAACGGCAAAGAGGTCACTGCGGTGATCGAACTGCGCGCACGGTTCGACGAAGAGTCCAACCTGCAACTGGCCAGCCGTCTGCAAGCGGCCGGTGCGGTGGTGATCTATGGTGTGGTCGGCTTCAAGACCCACGCAAAGATGATGCTGATTTTGCGGCGCGAAGCGGGTGAAATCGTGCGTTATGCGCACCTCGGTACGGGTAACTACCACGCCGGCAACGCCCGCCTGTATACCGACTACAGCCTGCTGACCTCCGACGACGCCTTGTGCGAAGACGTCGGCAAACTGTTCAGCCAGTTGATCGGCATGGGTAAGACGCTGCGCATGAAGAAACTGCTGCACGCGCCGTTCACCCTGAAAAAGGGCATGCTCGACATGATTGCCCGCGAAACCCAGTTCGCCCTCGACGGCAAACCGGCGCACATCATTGCCAAGTTCAACTCGCTGACCGATCCGAAGATCATCCGCGCACTGTACAAGGCCAGCCAGTCGGGCGTGCGCATCGATCTGGTGGTGCGTGGCATGTGCTGCCTGCGACCGGGCATCGCCGGGGTTTCCCACAACATCCACGTGCGTTCGATCATCGGCCGCTTCCTGGAACACACCCGGGTCTTCTATTTCCTCAACGGTGGCGACGAGCAGATGTTCCTGTCCAGTGCCGACTGGATGGAACGCAACCTCGACAAGCGCGTCGAGACTTGCTTCCCGGTGGAGGGCAAGAAGCTGATCATGCGGGTCAAGAAAGAACTGGAGTTGTATCTGACCGATAACACCCACAGTTGGAGCCTGCAGTCGGACGGCCGTTACATCCGTAACACTCCGACCGGCAACCAGAACCCGCGCAGCGCCCAGGCGACATTGCTGGAGCGTTTGGGCAGTCCGATCCTGGCCGTCCGGTAACGACTGCAACCTGTGGGAGCGAGCTTGCTCGCGATGACGGTGTGTCAGGCAACGATGTATTGATTGACCATCCCCCATCGCGAGCAAGCTCGCTCCCACAGGGGATAGTGGCGTTTGCAGAATCGCATACAAAAAAAGGCCTTCCGAAGAAGGCCTTTTTTCAATTTCAGCGAGCGCTCAACACGATGTCGACCCGGGTCAGCCATTGCGCTTCGATTTCGAAGTCGGCCTGGGTCAGTTGGTTTTCGTCCAGCCAGTTCTCCGGGAACACCACTTCCAGGCTGTTGCCATAGGCATTCAGTTCCACCTGGGGCATTTGCTGGGTGCCACGGATGTGGTGGAACAGGATCGCAAAGCGCAGCAGTACGCACAGGCGAATCAGCTTGATGCCGTCATCGCCGAAATCGGCGAACTTGTCCTTGGGAATGTTGCGTCGGTGACCGCGTACCAACAGCGCGAGCATCAACTGGTCTTCGCGGGAGAACCCGGCGAGGTCCGAATGCTCGATCAGGTAGGCGCCGTGCTTGTGGTACTGGTAGTGAGCGATGTCCAGGCCAACTTCATGGACCTTGGCCGCCCAGCCGAGCAGTTCGCGCCAGACGCCGTCTTCCAGATCCCAGTCCGCGGCCACCTGATCGAACGCATGCAGCGCCTTGCGCTCGACCCGTACCGCCTGTTCCTGGTCGACGTGGTAGCGCTCCATCAGCGAAGTGAGGGTGCGTTCGCGCACGTCTTCGTGATGATGGCGGCCCAGCAGGTCATAGAGCACGCCTTCGCGTAGGGCACCTTCGCAGTGATCCATGCGTTGCAGTTCCAGGGAGTCGAAGATCGCTTCGAGGATCGCCAGGCCGGCCGGGAAAATCGCCCGGCGATCCGGCTTGATACCTTCGAAATCGATTTTTTCGACGTCGCCCAGCTTGATCAGTTTGCGCTTGAGCCAGGCCAGGCCCTCGGCGTTGACCTCCCCGGTGCCGTAGCCGCCAGCCTTCAGCGCCAGGCCGATGGCGCGGATGGTGCCCGAGGAGCCGATGGCTTCATCCCAGGTCAGGCGATGCAGGGCATGCTCGATGCTCATGATCTCCAGCCGTGCTGCCGTGTACGCCTGGGCGTAACGGGCCGGGGTGATCTTGCCGTCCTTGAAATAGCGCTGGGTGTAGCTGACGCAACCCATCTGCAGGCTTTCGCGCAGCAGCGGTTCGAAGCGCTGGCCAATGATGAACTCGGTACTGCCGCCACCGATGTCGGCCACCAGGCGCTTGCCCGGGGTGTCGGCGAGGGTGTGGGACACGCCGAGATAGATCAGGCGCGCTTCTTCACGACCGGAAATGACTTCCACCGGGTGGCCGAGAATTTCTTCGGCGCGACGGATGAATTCGGCGCGGTTGCGGGCTTCACGCAAGGCGTTGGTGCCCACGATTCGCACGGCGCCGGTGGGCATACCGCTGATCAGTTGGGCGAAACGCTTGAGGCAATCGAGCCCGCGTTGCATCGATTCTTCGTTGAGGTGGCGCTCTTCGTCGATGCCGGCGGCCAGCTGAACCTTCTCCCCGAGACGCTCGAGAATACGGATCTCGCCGTTCTGGGCCTTGGCCACGACCATGTGAAAACTGTTGGAGCCCAGGTCGATTGCGGCGATCAGGGACAGATTCTTGGCTTTGGATTGCGGCATGGTCAGGGGTCTCGGTCGATAACCTCGACATCGTGCCACGATCAAAGGCTGGCGCCAACGCGTAGGAGCTGTCGAAGGCTGCGATCTTCTGCCGCGGGAATATTTGCGGTGCTGCTGATGGCCTCTTCGCGAGCAAGCCCGCTCCCACATTTAACCGCGTACCTCAGTAACAACGCGGTCAACTGTGGGAGCGGGCTTGCTCGCGAAGGCGGCCTTCCGGTCAACAAAGATCTATCAGCCCGCCGCCTCAACCGTCCCAATAAAATTCGCCAGCTCCGCCGTCTGCGGATTCGCGAACAGAATCTTCGGATCCCCAACCTCATGCACCTTGCCCTGGTGCATGAACACCAACTTATCCCCAACCTCCCGGGCGAAGCGCATTTCGTGGGTGACCATGATCAGCGTCATGCCTTCCCTGGCCAGTTGCCGGACCACGCTCAGCACTTCGTTGACCAGTTCCGGGTCCAGTGCCGAGGTGATTTCGTCACATAGCAAAACCTTCGGCGACATCGCCAGTGCCCGGGCAATCGCTACCCGCTGTTGCTGCCCGCCCGACAGCCGATCAGGGAAGGCATCGAACTTTTCTCCCAGTCCGACCCTTTCCAGCATCTGCCGCGCCAGTTCGGCGGCCTTGGCTTTCGGCACTTTTTGCACCACTTGCGGTGCGAGCATGACGTTTTCGCCCACGGTCAGGTGCGGGAACAGATTGAACTGTTGGAACACCATGCCGACTTTCTGCCGCAGGCTGCGCAGGTCGGCGCGGGCGGCGTCGAGGTACTCGCCGTCGACTTCGATCACTCCGTCGTTGATTGACTCCAGGCCGTTGAGGGTGCGCAGCAAGGTGGACTTGCCCGAGCCACTACGGCCGATGATCGCCACCACCTGGCCTTCCTCGATGCTCAGGTCGATGCCTTTGAGCACATGGTGATCGCCATAGTATTTATGCAGGGCGGAAATTCTAAGCAGAGGCATGCAGTCTCCTTTCCAGGTATCGCGCACTGAGCGACAAGGGGTAGCAGAGCAGGAAGTAGCCGAGGGCGACGAGGCCGTAGACCATGAACGGTTCGAAGGTGGCGTTGGCGAGCATGCCGCCGGTCTTGGTCAGCTCGGTGAAGCCGATGATCGAGGTGACGGCGGTGCCTTTGACCACTTGCACCGAAAACCCCACTGTCGGCGCCACGGCGATGCGCAGGGCCTGGGGCAGGATCACATGGCGCAATTGTTCTAGCGGGTTCAGCGCCAGGCTCGATGAGGCTTCCCACTGGCCGTTTGGAATCGAATCGACGCAACCGCGCCAGATCTCCGCCAGATAAGCACTGGTGAACAACGTCAGTGCAATCGCCGCGGCCATCCACGGCGAAATCTCGATCCCGGCCAACGCCACGCCGAAAAACACCAGGAACAGCTGCATCAATAGCGGTGTGCCCTGAAACAGTTCGATGTAAGTGCGGGCGAAACTGCGCGGCAAGGATTTTTTCGAGATGCGCATGACCATGATCAGTAAGCCAATCAGTCCGCCGCCAATGAACGCCACCAGCGACAGCGCCAGCGTCCATTGCAGGCCCGTGAGCAGGTTGCGCACGATGTCCCAGAAAGTGAAGTCGCTCATCGGCTGCTCCTTGCGATGAAGCGGTGGCCAAGCCAGTTCAGCAACTGGCGGATCAGCAGCGCCATGCACAGGTACAGCAGTGTGGTCAGGGCGTAGGTTTCAAAGGCGCGGAAGTTGCGCGACTGAATGAAGTTGGCGGCGAAACTCAGCTCTTCCGTCGCGATTTGCGAACACACCGCCGAGCCGAGCATCACGATGATGATCTGGCTGCTCAGGGCCGGCCAGACTTTGCCCAGCGCCGGCAGCAGCACCACATGACGGAACGCTTCGAAGCGCGTCATCGCCAGTGCCGCTGCGGCTTCCAGCTGACCCCGGTGGATCGACTGGATGCCGGCGCGGATGATCTCGGTGGAATAGGCGCCGAGGTTGATGACCATCGCCAGCACCGCCGCCTGCCATTCGGAAATCTGCACGCCCAGGGACGGCAAGCCGAAGAAGATGAAAAACAACTGCACCAGAAATGGCGTGTTGCGGATCAACTCGACGTAGACCGCGAAAATCCCCGCGAAAGGCCGGATGTTCCACGCCCGCACCAGCGCCCCGACGATGCCCAGCCCCACGCCGAGCACAGCGCCGATGGCGGTCAGCTCAAGGGTGAACAACGCACCGCGCAGCAACAGATCGGTGTTGTTCACCACCGGCAGGAAATCGAACTGATAAGCCATAAAACGTCTCCAGCGCGCCGAATCAGAGATCGGCCGGCAGCGGTTCTTTCAGCCAGGTCAGGGCGTTCTTTTCCAGCGCGCCGTCGCTCTTGGCGGTCACAAGAATCTGGTTGACCTTGTCCAGCAGCGCCGACTCGTTCTTGTTCACGCCGACGTAGACCGGTGAGTCCTTGAGCTTCACTTTCAGCGCCGGCACGCGTTTCGGGCTCTTCTCGCTGATGGCGACCATCACCACGTTGCCGCTGGCGATCAGGTCGACTTGCCCGGCCAGGTACGCGGCAATGGTCGAGTTGTTGTCTTCGAAACGCTTGATGGTCACGCCTTCGGGGGCGACCTTGGTCAGCTCGATATCTTCGATGGCACCACGGGTGACGCTGATGGTCTTGCCCTTGAGATCGTCCAGGCCCTTGATGTCGGCGTCTGGCGGACCGAACACGGCAAGGTAGAACGGCGCGTAGGCGCGGGAGAAGTCGATGACTTTTTCGCGCTCCGGGTTCTTGCCGAGGCTGGAGATCACCAGGTCGACCTTGCCGGTGGTGAGGAACGGGATGCGGTTGGTGCTGTTGACCGGCGTCAGTTCGAGTTTGACCTTGAGCTGGTCGGCCAGCAGTTTCGCGGTGTCGATATCGAGGCCGCGGGGTTTCATGTCCGGGCCGACCGAGCCGAATGGCGGGAAGTCCTGGGGCACGGCCACCTTGAGGACGCCGCGCTTGACCACATCCTCCAGACCATCGGCGTGGGCGGGTGCCAGGCTCAGCATCAGGCTGGCGAACAAGGCTGCGAGGAGGGCGCTGTAACGCTGGGTCATGGCAAATCTCCGGATCGGCAAGAAGTGATTTCTGCGGATCGACAGAGCATGGGCCATGCCAACATGGGGTTTTGAGGGCGCCAGGGCACGGTTTTACTGGCGTCGCACGGTCTTACTGGTCTGAACAGTCAGGTTGCTTTTCGCACCCCGATGGCGCAGCCGTGAAAATCTCCGAACCCCCATGGGGCACGACTTGCCGGACGTCGCGAATAGCTTTACAACTGAGCGCACATTGGCTGGTTCGTCTGGAAAATCATGAACTCGATCTCCCGCGCCGTACCTGAAGTGGCGCTGCAAGCCATCCGCAAACTGATTACCGAACAGGGCTTCGGGCCGGGGGATGCCTTGCCCTCGCAACGGGACCTGGCGGTGCAATTGGGGGTCAGTCGGGCGTCGTTGCGCGAGGCGTTGTCATCGCTGAGTGCGCTGGGGGTCATCAGTATCCAGCCGGGCAAAGGCGTATTCGTGCAATCGCCCGTGGAGCTACCGCGGGGCGATGCGGCGCCGGGCTGGCCGTTCGCGGCGCAGGCTTCGCCGTTGGACATCTTTCAGTTGCGCTATGCGCTGGAGGGTTTTGCTGCGGGGTTGGCGGCCGGAACCTTGAGCACCGACGAACTCGATGCGCTGGAAGACAATGTCGCCGCCATGCGCAATGAGCTGAAGTCCGGCGACTTCGAAGCCGCGGCCCGGCTGGATTTCGAATTCCACCGCCGCATCCTGCTGGCCAGCGGCAATCAGGCGATGCTGAGCATCCTGACCGCCAGCGCCGACATCTTCCTGGAAAGCCAGAAGCTACCGTTCATCCGGGTCGAGCGGGCCATGGAAACCTGGCAGGAACACCGCAAAATCCTTCGTGCGCTGGCTCGCCGAGCGTCTGGCGCCGCGCAAAAGGCCATGCAAGAGCACGTACGTAACGCCGCGTTGCGCACCGGAATCGCGTTCATCGCTCCCGCCACTTCATGACCTGAGCTATACCCAAACTCATGGATCACCATAGCGAGACTCAATCATCTGCACCTTCCTGAACGAGGGAAGGACCGCTATGATGGGCCACGTTTTTTTGCTTACAACCTGGAGAATTCCATGAGCAGCGATCTTATCAAACACGTTAGCGACGCTAGCTTCGAGGCCGACGTACTCAAGGCCGAAGGCGCTGTACTGGTCGATTACTGGGCTGAATGGTGCGGCCCTTGCAAAATGATCGCTCCTGTTCTGGACGAGATTGCCGAGACTTACAAAGGCAAGCTGACCGTTGCCAAGCTGAACATCGACGAAAACCAGGAAACCCCGGCCAAGCATGGCGTGCGCGGTATCCCGACCCTGATGCTGTTCAAGAACGGCAACGTTGAAGCGACCAAGGTCGGCGCACTGTCGAAGTCGCAACTGGCTGCATTCCTCGACGCCAACATCTAAGCGTCGTTGCAAAGTGTCCTGAAAAAGCCCCGCAAATAGCGGGGCTTTTTGCGTATTCAGGGCTAGACGCTCCTAAACTCAGATGGTACATTCGGCCCCGCACTGGTTTCTCCATTGCCCCCTGCTAGCCGTCGCCGACGCACTCCTTTTCGAATAAGTACGCGATCCTGTCGCCTTCTCCGCGGCGCGGCCTCATTAAGCCAAAAGCTTAATTTCCCCCCCTCCATAAATGATTACGTCATTCCTATATGAATCTGACTGAACTCAAGCAAAAGCCGATTACCGAACTGCTCGAATTGGCCGAACAGATGGGCATAGAAAATATGGCCCGTTCGCGCAAGCAGGACGTGATTTTCTCCCTGCTCAAGAAGCACGCGAAAAGCGGTGAGGAAATCTCCGGTGATGGCGTGCTGGAGATTCTCCAGGACGGCTTCGGCTTCCTGCGCTCCGCTGACGCTTCCTATCTCGCAGGTCCAGACGATATCTACGTCTCGCCGAGCCAGATCCGCCGTTTCAACTTGCGCACCGGTGACACCATCGTTGGCAAGATCCGCCCTCCAAAGGAAGGCGAGCGTTATTTCGCGCTGCTCAAGGTCGACACGATCAACTTCGACCGTCCGGAAAACGCGAAGAACAAGATTCTCTTCGAGAACCTGACCCCGTTGTTCCCGACCGTGCGCATGAAGATGGAAGCCGGTAACGGTTCCACCGAAGACTTGACCGGTCGTGTCATCGACCTGTGCGCCCCGATCGGTAAAGGCCAGCGCGGTCTGATCGTTGCACCGCCGAAAGCCGGCAAGACGATCATGCTGCAGAACATTGCCGCGAACATCGCGCGTAACAACCCTGAAGTTCACCTGATCGTGCTGCTGATCGACGAACGTCCGGAAGAAGTAACCGAAATGCAACGCACCGTGCGCGGCGAAGTGGTTGCCTCGACGTTCGACGAGCCGCCAACCCGCCACGTGCAGGTTGCCGAAATGGTGATCGAGAAGGCCAAGCGCCTGGTCGAGCACAAGAAAGACGTGGTGATCCTGCTCGACTCCATCACCCGTCTGGCCCGTGCCTACAACACCGTGATCCCGAGCTCCGGCAAGGTACTGACCGGTGGTGTCGATGCCCACGCCCTGGAGAAACCGAAGCGTTTCTTCGGCGCCGCGCGGAACATCGAAGAAGGCGGCTCGCTGACCATCATCGCCACCGCGCTGGTTGAAACCGGCTCGAAGATGGACGAAGTGATCTACGAGGAATTCAAAGGCACCGGCAACATGGAGCTGCCTCTGGATCGCCGCATCGCTGAAAAACGCGTGTTCCCGGCCATCAACATCAACCGTTCCGGCACCCGCCGCGAAGAGTTGCTGACCGCCGACGACGAGCTGCAGCGCATGTGGATTCTGCGCAAACTGCTGCACCCGATGGATGAAATTGCTGCCATCGAGTTCCTGGTCGACAAGCTGAAAACGACCAAGACCAACGACGAATTCTTCCTGTCGATGAAGCGCAAGTAACATCGCCCGTTGAGTTCAAGAGAATGGCGCCCCGGTGGGGCGCCTTTTTTTTGCCTGGGCCATGGGAGGTTTTTGATTGGCCAAGGTCAGTTGGTTAGCACTTCAACCAGCCGCGTTTGCAGTCATCTCCGGGGGCGATGCTCAAGCGCGCTGAAAATAACGATCTGACCGGTTTAATGTTTATGAGCTCACTGGCTTATCGAAGGGATATCGACGGCTTGCGCGCAGTGGCGGTGATCGCCGTCGTGCTGTTTCACTTTGGCGTTCCTGGGTTTACCGGCGGCTTTGTCGGCGTGGACGTGTTTTTCGTGATTTCCGGTTACCTGATCACGTCGATCATCTGGAATCAGCGCCAGGCCGGGCAATTCAGCTTCGTCGATTTCTGGGCCCGACGTGCGCGGCGGATTTTGCCGGCGTTGTTCGCGATGATCATTGCGGTGCTGGCGGTCGGCTGGTTTTTGCTGGCCCCGAAGGATTACGAAGAGCTGGGACGATCGGTGCGTTACCAGGTGATGTTCGTCTCCAACATCCTGTTCATGCGCCAGGACGGCTATTTCGATGTCGCCTCCGATCTCAAGCCCCTGCTGCACACCTGGTCGCTGGCGGTGGAGGAGCAGTTTTACATCGTCTTCCCGTTGCTGCTGACACTGCTGTCGAGCCGTCTCAAGCATTGGCGACTGGCGCTGTTCTGCGTATTGCTGCTGTCCTTTGGTTTGAGCGTGTGGGCTGTCACCCATCATCCGGAAAAAGCTTTCTTCCTGTTGCCTATGCGTGCGTGGGAGCTATTGGCCGGTGCGATGCTGGCGGTAGCGCCCAAGTCTGCATGGCGTCTCAAGCCGATGGCGGCGCAGTGGCTGAGCCTGCTCGGTATGTTGCTGATCCTGTTGGCGGTGTTCGGTTATGACAAGGCCACGCCATTCCCGGGTGTCGCGGCGTTGGTGCCGGTGTCAGGTGTGGTGTTGCTGATTCTGGCCAGCGGTCATCGTGAAACCTGGGTTGGTCAATTTTTGAGCAGTCGGATAATGGTCGGCCTCGGTCTGATTTCATATTCCTGGTACCTGTGGCACTGGCCGGTGTTCGTATTCTCCAGCTATGCCAGCGTCGGTGAAACGAGTGTTTTCGACAGTGCCGGGTTGATTTTACTGACGCTGTTGCTGGGTTATCTGTCGTGGAAATTCGTCGAAACCCCGTTTCGTGAGCGTCGCCTGCTCGCAGGGCGCCGGCAGATTCTGCTCGCTGGTGCCTGCGGCGTCCTGGTGCTCGGCCTGGCCGGACAAGCCTTGCGATGGACCGACGGCTTGCCATGGCGTCTGTCTGACCAGGCCCTGCAATACGCCAAGGGTCGCGAATGGCGGCCAGAGCTGATGGCCTGCCTGGCCGATGACAAGACGCCGGATGACAAGTTGTTCTGCCGTTATGGCGCGCAAAACCGCCTGCCCCCAGCGCTTGTCTGGGGCGATAGCCATGCCACGGCGTTGATTCCGGTTTTCGACGAGGGTGCCAAGGCCCATGGCGTCAATGTGATGCTCGCCAGTTCTGCTGGCTGTTTGCCTGTCGAAGGCCTGGAGCACGATGCGCGTTGTGCGCGGTTCAATCGACGTGTTGAACAGGCCCTGAAGCCGCAAGCTGTCAGCGATGTGGTGCTGGTCGCGCACTGGAGCCTATACCTCTACGGCGATGCCAAAGGTGATCTGGGCCACGTTCTGAAAAACGCTGACGGGCATTACGACCGCGCAATTGCCGAACAACGTCTGGCCGATGGCTTGCGTACCCGGGTCGCGCAATTGCGTGCCGGCGGGCATCGGGTCTGGCTGGTAAAAGAGGCGCCGTTGCAGGCCTTCAGCCCACCGTATCGCCTCACCCGTCTGGCAATGCTGGCCCGTCCGGTCGACGATGTCGGGCTGGCGCTCGCAGAGCATCACAAGCGCCAGGCATTCATCAGTCAATTGTTCGCACAATTGGCGCAGGACCCGGCGGTACAGGTGGTGGACCCGGCGCCAAGACTGTGTGATGCCAGCGGCCTGTGCCGCGCCGAACGCGGCGGCTACTCGTTGTACACCGATGACAATCACCTCTCGGAAGTCGGTGCGCGGTTCGTGGCGCCGATCCTCGAACCGCTGTTTGTCAGTCTGCAAGCCAGGGCAAACCCGGGGAAACCGCAGGTGAATGCATCCAGATAAGCAGCGATAAGCTGCCAGCGGCCGGCAGAGCAGGTAGGATGTACGCCTATTTTTCGGGTGCCATCATCAATGAAATTCAAGGATCTTCGGGATTTCGTGCAGCAGCTTGAGCAGCGCGGAGAGTTGAAACGCATCCAGATCCCCGTCTCTCCAGTGCTGGAGATGACCGAGGTGTGTGATCGCACGCTGCGTGCCAAAGGCCCGGCGCTGTTGTTCGAAAAGCCGACAGGCTATGACATCCCGGTGCTCGGCAACCTGTTCGGTACCCCCGAGCGGGTCGCCATGGGCATGGGTGCCGAGTCGGTCAGCGAGCTGCGCGAGATCGGCAAGCTGCTGGCGTTCCTAAAGGAACCCGAGCCGCCCAAAGGCTTGAAGGATGCCTGGTCCAAGCTGCCGATCTTCCGCAAGATCATTTCGATGGCGCCCAAAGTCGTCAAGGACGCGGTGTGCCAGGAAGTGGTCATCGAAGGCGACGACGTCGACCTGGCCATGCTGCCGGTGCAAACCTGCTGGCCGGGCGATGTCGGTCCGCTGATCACCTGGGGCCTGACCGTCACCAAAGGCCCGAACAAGGATCGCCAGAACCTCGGTATCTACCGTCAGCAAGTGATCGGTCGCAACAAGGTCATCATGCGCTGGCTGAGCCACCGTGGCGGCGCGCTGGATTACCGCGAGTGGTGCGAAAAGCATCCGGGCCAGCCGTTCCCGGTTTCCGTGGCCCTGGGCGCTGACCCGGCGACCATCCTCGGTGCCGTGACCCCGGTGCCCGACAGCCTTTCCGAATACGCCTTCGCAGGCCTCTTGCGCGGTAACCGCACTGAGTTGGTGAAGTGTCGCGGCAACGACCTGCAAGTGCCGGCCACCGCCGAAATCATCCTCGAAGGCGTGATCCATCCGGGCGAGATGGCCGATGAAGGCCCATACGGCGACCACACCGGTTACTACAACGAAGTCGACAGCTTCCCGGTGTTCACCGTCGAGCGCATTACCCATCGGATCAAGCCGATCTACCACAGTACCTACACCGGCCGTCCGCCGGATGAGCCGGCGATCCTCGGCGTGGCATTGAACGAAGTGTTCGTGCCGATCCTGCAGAAGCAGTTCCCGGAGATCACCGATTTCTACCTGCCGCCCGAAGGTTGCTCGTACCGCATGGCCATCGTGACCATGAAAAAGTCGTATCCGGGCCACGCCAAGCGGGTAATGCTGGGTGTCTGGTCGTTTTTGCGACAGTTCATGTACACCAAGTTCGTTATCGTCACCGACGACGATATCAACGCCCGGGACTGGAACGACGTGATCTGGGCCATCACCACGCGCATGGACCCCAAGCGCGACACCGTGATGATCGACAACACGCCGATCGACTACCTCGACTTCGCCTCGCCGGTTTCCGGCCTGGGGTCGAAAATGGGCCTCGATGCCACGCATAAATGGCCGGGCGAAACTACTCGCGAATGGGGCCGGGTCATCGTCAAGGATGATGCCGTGACCCAGCGGATCGATGCCATCTGGAATCAGTTAGGAATAGATTGATGCGTGTAACCTTGCAGCCCTCCGGAGCAGTACTTGAGATATTGCCCGGCGAGCGGATTCTCGATGGCGCACGACGTCTGGGCTACGAATGCCCGCAAAGCTGCCGCAACGGCAATTGCCACGTGTGCGCGGCGCTGCTGGTGGAAGGCCGGGTCGAGCAGGCTGGCAATGTGCGTGACCATGGCGAGTTCTACACTTGCATAGCGGAGCCGCTGGAAGACTGCATCGTGCTGTGGGATGGCGTGCTCGCGCTGGGAGAACTGCCGGTGCGCAGCGTGTCGTGTCAGGTCATTGAGTGCAAGGAGGTGGGCGGCGACACCTGGCGCGTGCGTCTGCGGGCTCCGGCCGGCAAACCGCCGCGCTACCACGCTGGCCAGTACCTGATGATCGAACGGGAGAACGGCGAAAAGTCCGCATTCTCCCTCGCCTCGGCACCGCATGCGGGGCGCGACCTGGAAATCCACGTACTGGCGCGCGAATCCAGTGCGCTGAGCCTGATCGAACAGCTCCAGCGCAACAGTATGGTGCGGGTCGAATTGCCGTTCGGCGATACCCACCTGGAGGAGTTGCCGGAAGGTTCTCTCGTGCTGATCGCCGCGGGTACCGGCATGGGCCAGATCCACAGTCTGATCGAGCATTGCCGGGCTTCGGGTTTCAAGCACCCGGTGCATCTGTATTGGGGCGTGCGTCGTCCTGAAGATTTTTATCAGATCGAGCATTGGGACGAATGGCTGAAGTTGCCCAACCTGTTCCTGCACAAGGTCGTCAGCGATCAATGCGGTTGGGAAGGGCGGTGCGGCATGTTGCATGAAGCGGTCTGTGAAGACTTCCCTGACCTCAAGCCGCTACACGTGTACGCCAGCGGCTCTCCGGCCATGGTCTACGGCACGCTGGATGCTCTGGTGGAAGCGGGAATGGATGCTCATCAAATGCGCGCCGATGTGTTTGCGTACGCGCCGCGGTCTTGATCTGCCCCGACCACCTTGTAGGAGCGAGCCTGCTCGCGATGGTCGTTAACGATTACTCGGGCAGTCAGGCTACCCGCAGCGTTCTTGATTCCATCGCGAGCAGACTCGCTCCTACAGGTATATAACTCCACATATAGCCAATCGGCATTTATAAATTTTTATAAATATCGGTAGGTTATATGTTGTGCAGGCAATTCATTAAGAACTGTGCAATGCCATTTAAATTGCCTTAAAACTTATGTGCCTTATTGTTACAGCCGTGCGTTCTATTAAGTAATTCTTCACCCGCGGGGAGCTGAACGCTATTCGCCATGAGCGCCATTGAATCTGCTTTTTTGAATCTGGCTTACCCTCCGCGGCTCGATCTGGGGCCGCAGCTCACTCACGAACAACTGCTCAGCTCGATGCAATCGACCATGGCGCGCCACAAGGGCGGGCCGGTGTGGCTGTTTGCGTATGGCTCGCTGATCTGGCGCCCTGAATGCACGGCGGTTGAGCGGGTTCGCGGCCGGGTGCATGGCTACCATCGCGGGTTGTACCTGTGGTCCCACGAACATCGCGGCACACCGGAAATGCCCGGCCTGGTGTTTGGCCTGGATCGCGGCGGCTCTTGCAGCGGTTTCGCCTATCGCTTGCCCGAAGAGCAACTCGAAGCCTCGCTCTACGCACTTTGGCAGCGCGAGATGCCTTTCCCTTCCTACCGCCCGCACTGGCTCAACTGCCGCCTCGACGATGGCAGCCAGGTTCAGGCATTGGGCTTTGTGCTGGAGCGACACCTGCCCAGCTATGCCGGTAACTTGCCGGACCATGTGCTGAGCCATGTGTTCGAAAACGCCTGCGGGCGCTACGGCACCACTCGCGATTATGTCGAGCAGACCGCGCACGCCCTTCGTAGCCACGCCATGCCAGACCGGAATCTGGAGGCGCGGCTCAAGCGCTGTAAATCAAAGGCCGATCAAGCGAGTGCTTCGCGGCCCTGACTGGCGATTTGTTTGTGCCGTAGTGTCGGGGCCAGGAAGGCCATCGCCAACAGGCAGGCACCGACCAGCAGCACGAAACCGCCGTCCCAACCGAAATGGTCCACGGTGTAGCCCATCGCTGCACTGGCCGCGACCGAACCGCCCAAGTAACCGAACAGACCGGTAAAGCCCGCCGCCGTACCGGCAGCTTTCTTCGGTGCCAGTTCCAGCGCCTGCAGGCCGATCAGCATCACCGGGCCGTAGATCAGGAAGCCAATGGAAAGCAGCGCGATCATGTCGACCATCGGATTGCCGGCCGGGTTGAGCCAGTAAACCAGCGTCGCGACCGTCACCAGCGCCATGAACACCATGCCGGTCAGGCCACGGTTGCCACGGAAGATCTTGTCCGACATCCAGCCGCACAGCAGCGTGCCCGGGATACCTGCCCACTCGTAGAAGAAGTACGCCCACGAGGTTTTATCCACCGTGAAACCCTTGGCTTCCTTCAGGTAGGTCGGTGCCCAGTCCAGCACGCCGTAACGCAGCAGATAGACAAAGACGTTGGCCAAGGCGATGTACCAGAGCATTTTGTTGCGCAGCACGTATTTGACGAAGATTTCCTTGGCGCTGAATTCCTCTTCGTGGCTGGCGTCGTAGCCTTCCGGGTAGTCGTTCTTGTATTGCTCGATCGGCGGCAGGCCAACCGATTGCGGGGTGTCGCGCATGGTCACAAAGGCAAACACCGCTACTGCCAGCGCCACGGCTGCCGGCACGTAGAACGCGGCGTGCCAGTCATTGAACAGCCCCATGCCGATCAGGAACAACGGGCCGATCAGGCCACCGCCGACGTTGTGCGCCACGTTCCAGACGGACACCACGCCGCCACGTTCCTTCTGCGACCACCAGTGCACCATGGTCCGGCCACTCGGCGGCCAACCCATGCCCTGCGCCCAGCCGTTGATGAACAGCAAAATGAACATCATGGTCACGCTGGACGTCGCCCAGGGCGCGAAACCGAAAATGAACATCACCCCAGCCGATACCAGAAGACCGAATGGCAGGAAGAAGCGCGGGTTGGAACGGTCGGACACCAGGCCCATGAGAAACTTCGACAGACCGTAGGCAATCGCGATGGCGGACATCGCCAGACCCAGCTGGCCACGGGAGTAGCCCTCATCGATCAGATACGGCATGGCCAGGGAGAAGTTCTTGCGCAGCAGGTAGTAACCGGCATAGCCAATGAAAATGCCGGCGAAAATCTGCCAGCGAAGGCGTCGGTAGGTGCTGTCTATTTTTTCTTCAGGCAATGGAGCCTGATGTGCGGCAGGACGAAAGAAAGCAAACATTCAAGAGCTCCAGATTTCTTGTTTTGACTGCGGATACGAATGTTACAGTTTCGTTACCGAAAATAGCACCGGTTCTCATCGGCAAAACAGCGGAAATGTTGGAAGTCGCGCGTTCCTTTATGAACATGTCGCTCAGATGTAAATGAAGGGCGTTGTAGGAAGCGTTACCTGCTTTCGGTTTTCAGCTGGACCCGCAGTTACCTGACCCACTCGCTTTCACCGACTCAATTGCCGGAAGAGAAACGTCTGGCTCTGATTGCCAAGCTCAATGCCAGCGTCCGTTCGATTGTGCAGCGGTGTAGCGCACATCCGGCGAGTCGGTATGTGCGGTTTTTGCCGGAGGAGATTCGGGTGTTGCTTTGACGGCAATAAAAGCGCGGCTACATGGCCGCGCTTGTTTGCAGAGAGATTCAGCGAACCTGCACCACCACTTTCCCCACCGCTTTACGCTGGCCAAGGTCATTGATCGCCTGCGCCGCATTGCTCAGCGGATACACCCGGGACACCAGAGGCTTGAGCTTGCCTTCGGCAAACCAGCCAAACAACTGCTGGAAGTTCGCCGTGTTGTCCTGCGGCTGGCGTTGGGCGAACGAGCCCCAGAACACGCCGAGCACTGCCGCACCTTTAAGCAAGGCCAGGTTGACCGGCAATTCGGGAATGCGACCGCTGGCGAAGCCGACCACCAGCAAGCGGCCGTTCCAGGCGATGGCGCGGATGGCCTGGTCGAACAGGTCGCCGCCGACCGGGTCGTAGATCACGTCGGCACCCTGGCCGTCGGTCAGACGCTTGATTTCGTCCTTCAGGCTGGTTTCGCTGTAGTTGATCAGTTCGTCGGCGCCGGCGGCCTTGGCCACGGCGAGTTTCTCTGCGCTGCTGGCCGCCGCGATCACCCGGGCGCCCATGGCTTTGCCGATTTCCACCGCCGCCAGGCCGACGCCGCCGGAAGCACCCAGTACCAGCAGGGTTTCGCCCGGTTGCAGGTTGCCGCGCTGCTTGAGGGCATGCATCGAGGTGCCGTAGGTCATGCTGAAGGCGGCGGCGGTGTTGAAGTCCATCGATGGCGGGATCGGCAGTGCGTTGTAGCCCGGCACGGCGACCTGCTCGGCAAAGCTGCCCCAGCCGGTCAGGGCCATGACCCGGTCACCGACTTTCAAGTGGCTGACTTTTTCACCCACTGCGCTGACCACGCCGGCCGCTTCACCACCCGGCGAAAACGGGAAGGGCGGCTTGAACTGGTATTTGCCCTCGATGATCAACGTATCGGGGAAGTTCACCCCGGCGGCGTGCACGTCCAGCAGGATTTCATTCTTCTTCGCGACAGGACTGGCGACGTCTTCCAGCACCAGCGATTCGGCAGGGCCGAAGGCTTTGCACAGCACGGCTTTCATCAGGGCTATTCCTTTGGGAGTGATGGCCGATAAGTGTAGGTGTGTGGGTCGATGGGTCAACGAGCATGCCCGGCCCTGATAGTCAGCCATAAGCTTGTGCTTGCGCGGCGGGTCGTTATGCTAGGCCGCAAACCGGATAAGGAGCGAATTTTGAAAGCGTGGATCATGTTGATGCTGGCCCTGTCTCTGCCTGTGGCAGCGGTGGCCGAAGAAGCCAAAGAAGATGCAGCTCCGAAGGTCAGTTACATCACCCTGAGCCCGCCGTTCGTGGGTAACTACGGGCTGGACGGCACGCCGAAACTCAAGGTCTACAAGGCCGATGTGGCGTTGCGGGTGACCGGTGACGAGGCCGCCAAGGCGGTGAAGGCCAATGAACCCTTGATCCGCAATCAATTGGTCGCACTGTTCGCCCAGCAGACCACCGAGACGATGAACAACGTCGAGGCCAAGGAAAAGCTGCGTCAGGAAGCCCTGAAACAGACCCAGCAGGTGATGAACGACGAAACCGGTAAGCCGGTGGTTGAGGATTTGTTGTTCAACAACCTGATCATTCAGTAAGAACTCTGCTGTCCGGGCCGGCCTCTTCGCGGGCAAGCCCGCTCCCACAGGTTTCTTTGGTGTATACGTGATCGTGTTCCAACACAAATCCATTGTGGGAGCGGGCTTGCCCGCGAAGAGGCCGGTACAGGCAATAAATGACTCAAGGCTTTAAAGCAATCACCGCCGCCCACTGCTCCGGGGTTACGGGCATCACCGATAACCGCGAGCCTTTCTGCACCAGTGGCAACTCGGCCAGCGCCGTCTGCTGTTTCAGATAATCCAGTTTCAGCACCCGGGCAAACGTTTCCACATGTGCTACATCGATCGCACTCCAGGCGTTTTTATCCGGGGTGGCCTTTGGGTCAAAATAATGGCTCTCTGGCTCCAGCGCCGTCGGGTCCGGATACGCGGCTTCGACAATCTTGCCGATTCCGGCGATGCCAGGCTCGGGGCAGCTGGAATGATAGAAAAAGAACTCATCCCCCACCGCCATGGTCCGCAGGAAATTGCGTGCCTGATAGTTGCGAACCCCGTCCCAGCGCGCTTTGCCGAGCTTTTCCAGCCCTTTGATCGAGAGTTCGTCGGGCTCGGATTTCATCAGCCAATAGGCCATGTCTTTTGCTCCTTGCGTGGTGATTGAGCAGCTTGTCGGCGATTTTATGACAAACCGACAGTCGGTTGACGTCAGCATTTGCGCAGCGGTTCACGTTGTCGCAAAATGCCGGCCTTTAAAGCTTGACGCTGCTGCACGGCCTACAAACGGAAACCGCTGCTGTCATCGTGTTGATGTGCCTTTGGGGGGCAATCGATGAAACGCAAACCGGATTTACTATGGATTTTGGTCATTTTGTTTGGCCTTGGCGTCGTGACCACTGGCTATGCCCAAAGCCTATGGGCCAACAAGACCGATGCGCCGGTCGAACTCGCCCAATTGCAGCAACAGTCGACAGCCTTCAAGCGCTGATCCTGTTGCCTCGGCGCCACTGATCGAAGTGGCGCCTAGCCTGCGTAATACCAGGCCTTGTCCGTCACCGTTCCTTGCAGCGGCACATCCCAGCTCGCCTGAGCCAATCGCGCCACTTTCTGACATTCATGGGCCAGCCCCAACAGCGTCGGCTTGCGCCAGCCATTTCGTCGCGCCAGGTAGGCCAGGCTCCGGTCGTAGAAACCACCGCCCATTCCCAGGCGTCCGCCGACATCGTCAAAACCCACCAATGGCAACAGCACCAGATCCAGCGCCCAGATCTTGCGCTGCCGGGCGAGGTTGGCCCGTGGTTCGAGAATACGGAAGCGGTTGGGTTTGAGTTTTTCCCCGGGACGGATGCGCTGGAACACCATTTTGGTTCGCGGCCAGGCGCTCAGCACCGGTAGATAGGTGGCTTTGCCCCGGCGTTGCGCGGCGCGCAGCAACAGACGCGGATCGATTTCACCGTCGGTGGGCAGGTAGAGGGAGATGTGCCGGGCGCGGCGGAACAGCGGTTGCTGGGCCAATTGCTTGTACAGCCCGCGAGCGGCCTGGCGTTGCTGGCTGGGTGTCAGTGCGCGGCGGGCCTTGCGCAGCATGCGTCGAAGTTGCGGGCGGGGGAGCAGCGCAGGTTCGGTCATGTATTTGGGCTTCAACAATGCGGATACGTGAAGCGTACCCGTAAAAACGCCAATGCCGGTATCAAAACCGGCATTGGACTGAAATCAGGCTCCCCGAATGTGCCGCTGTCGACTTAGCCCTTGAACCCGAAAGTTCAAGGTGGAAGATGCAGTAGGCTTTAAGGCTTTCCGTCTAGCGGACATGCACACCAGCCCAACGTGCAACCTCCAGGGTATAGCAAATCGGCTCAGGGACATCGCCAACTGGCAAGCACCCCAGGGAGTGAGGGGATTATACCGCAAGCGGCGGCGCGAATCAGCCTTTGGTGACATCCGGATCGGTGGCGAGCGCCAGATCGACTCGATCGAGCAGGTCACGCACTTGTTCGCGGGTCGAGCCGCTGGCCTGGATATCCGGCCGTTCTTCCTTGTGCAACAGGTCGTGGGTGATGTTCAGCGCGGCCATCACGGCGATACGGTCGGCGCCGATGACTTTGCCGCTGCTGCGGATCTCGCGCATCTTGCCGTCCAGATAACGGGCGGCGCTGATCAGATTACTGCGCTCTTCCTGTGGGCAGATGATCGAATACTCTTTGTCGAGGATCTGCACGGTGACGCTATTGCTTGAACTCATGAGTCTTGCTCCAGGGCCTTGAGGCGCGAAATCATCGATTCGACCTTACGCCGGGCGATTTCGTTTTTTTCAATGAGGTGCGCGCGTTCCTCGCGCCAGGTCTTTTCCTGAGCTAGTAAGAGTCCGTTTTGACTCTTAAGTTGCTCGACTCGGGTAATCAGCAGTTCGAGTCTGGCCATCAGCGCTTGCAGGTCGGTGTCTTCCATTGTCTTCACTGTCTGATGGGTGTCGGACTGAAGGAGCGAGCTTGCTCGCGATGAACCCGAGAACGCCGCGGGGTGTCAGGTACCCAGCGTTATCATTGACGACCATCGCGAGCAAGCTCGCTCCTACAGGGGTAGTCGATGTAGGATACAAGGCCTTCATTCTAGACATAGCGCCGTCTGGCGCCTAGCTGCCCATGACCATTCAGAATTCCCCGTACCAAGCCTTCGCCACCCTGCTGACTTCCAGCGGTCATAACGTCTCGCCTGCCGAACTGCATGGCCTGCTGCTCGGCCGCAGCTGTGCCGGCGCCGGTTTCAATGCCGAAGAGTGGTTGATCGACGCCGCCGAACTGCTCGAAAGCGAGCCGCAGGACAACGTTCGCAACGCCTTGATCGGCTTGCAAGAGATGGTCAAGGGCGAGCTAACGGGCGATGACGTGACCGTCGTTCTGCTTTTGCCGACCGATGACGCCCCCCTCACCGACCGTGCTGTCGCACTGGGCCAGTGGTGCCAGGGTTTCCTCAGCGGTTTCGGCCTGAACTGCCGTGACAGCAGCGCCCTGAGCACCGAGGCCACCGAGGTGCTGCAGGATCTGGCGGCCATTTCCCAGGTGCAGGATGCCCTGGAAGAGTCCGACGACGGCGAAAACGACTACATGGAAGTCATGGAATACCTGCGCGTCGCTCCGCTGCTGCTGTTCTCCGAGACCAAAAAAGACGTACCGGCCGCCACCAAACCGTCGCTGCACTAATCGTTTGCCAGGGAACGCCATCTGCCCATGATCCATATCCCGAAATCGGAATACAGCCGTCGCCGCAAGGCCCTGATGGCGCAGATGGAACCCAACAGCATCGCCATCCTGCCCGCCGCCGCGGTGGCCATTCGTAACCGCGACGTCGAGCACGTCTACCGCCAGGACAGTGACTTCCAGTACCTCAGCGGCTTTCCCGAGCCCCAGGCCGTATTGGTGTTGATGCCGGGGCGCGTACATGGCGAATACATCCTGTTCTGCCGCGAACGCAATGCCGAGCGCGAGCTGTGGGATGGCCTGCGTGCCGGGCAGGAAGGCGCGATTCGCGACTTCGGCGCCGACGATGCCTTTCCGATCACTGATATCGACGACATCCTGCCGGGCCTGATCGAAGGCCGTGACCGGGTATATTCGGCCATGGGCAGCAACCCCGAATTCGACCGCCACCTGATGGAGTGGATCAACGTGATCCGCTCCAAGGCCAACCTCGGTGCCCAGCCGCCGAACGAATTCGTTGCCCTGGATCATCTGCTGCACGACATGCGCCTGTATAAATCGGCGGCAGAAGTGAAAGTGATGCGCGAGGCGGCGCGGATTTCCGCCCAGGCGCATGTACGGGCAATGCAGGCCTGTCGCGCCGGATTGCACGAATTCAGCCTGGAAGCCGAGCTCGATTACGAGTTCCGCAAGGGCGGGGCGAAGATGCCGGCCTACGGGTCGATCGTCGCGGCGGGGCGCAACAGCTGCATCCTGCATTACCAGCAGAATGACGCGCTGCTCAAGGACGGTGATCTGGTGCTGATCGATGCCGGTTGCGAGATCGATTGCTACGCCAGCGACATCACCCGGACCTTTCCGGTCAGCGGCAAATATTCAGCGGAACAGAAAGCGATCTACGAATTGGTGCTGGCCTCCCAGGAAGCCGCCTTTGCCGAAATCGCCCCGAACAAGCACTGGAATCAGGCGCACGAGGCCACGGTCCGGGTCATCACGGCCGGGCTGGTCGAGCTGGGTCTGCTGCGTGGTGACGTTGACGAACTGATCGCCAGTGAAGCCTACAAGGCGTTTTACATGCACCGCGCCGGCCATTGGTTGGGCATGGATGTGCATGACGTCGGCGAATATAAGGTCGGCGGCGAGTGGCGCGTGCTGGAAGTCGGCATGGCGCTGACCGTTGAGCCGGGGATCTATATCGCCCCGGACAACCAGAATGTTGCGAAGAAATGGCGCGGCATCGGCGTGCGCATCGAGGACGACGTAGTGGTTACCAAAACCGGCTGTGAAATATTGACGAGCGGCGTGCCGAAAACCGTCGCCGAGATAGAGGCCCTGATGGCCGCCGCGCGGACACAGGCAGCATGAGTCGAGTCAATCTGGCAATCATTGGTGGCGGGCTGGTCGGTGCAAGCCTGGCACTGGCGCTTCAGGCCGGGGCCAAAGCCCGAGGCTGGAAGATCGTGTTGATCGAGCCGTTTGCTCCTGGCGACACCTGGCAACCGAGTTACGATGCCCGTTCCTCGGCGTTGTCCTTCGGCTCGCGGCAAATCTATCAACGGTTGGGTGTCTGGCAGGAAGTCTCGCGCCGAGCCGAGCCGATCAAGCAGATTCATGTTTCCGACCGTGGTCGATTCTCGACGGCGCGGTTGTCGGCGATGGAAGAGGGTGTTCCAGCGCTGGGTTATGTCGTTGAAAACGCCTGGCTCGGCCAATGCCTGTGGCAAGGCCTGGACAAGGACGTGATCAGATGGCACTGCCCGGCAGAAGTCACCCGCATGGAGCCGCTGACCGACGGCTACCGCCTGACCCTCAATGATGAAACCACCCTGGAATGCGACCTCGCGGTGCTCGCCGATGGTGGCCGCTCTGGCCTGCGCGAGCAACTTGGGATCGGCATCCGCAAGCGTCCGTACAACCAGAGCGCGCTGATCGCCAACATCACCCCGAGCGAAGCCCACAACGGCATGGCTTTCGAGCGCTTCACCGACGAAGGCCCGATGGCGTTGCTGCCGCTTCCGGATAATCGCTGCGCATTGGTCTGGACCCGCCTGGGCATGGACGCGCAACGCCTGGCAGCCCTCGACGAGCGCAGCTTCCTCAGCGAGTTGCAGGGTGTGTTCGGTTATCGCCTTGGCACATTGAAGCAGGTGGGTGCGCGGCATCTGTATCCGCTGACACTGGTCGAGGCCGAAGAACAGGTGCGCCCGCATCTGGCGGTGCTCGGCAACGCGGCGCACAGCCTGCATCCGATTGCCGGCCAGGGATTCAACCTGTCCCTGCGCGACGCTCAGGCCCTGGCCAATGCCTTGCTCGCCAGTGAAAAACCATTGGGCGACTTCGCCACGTTGCAGGCCTATCGCGAACACCAGCGTCTCGATCAGGACCTCACCGTGGGTTTCTCCGATCAGGTTACGCGCCTGTTCGGCAGTACCCAGCCGCTGGTGTCCCTGGGGCGCAACATCGGCTTGCTCGGCCTCGATCTGCTGCCACCGGCCAAACGCTGGTTTGCCCGGCAGGCGATGGGGCTGGGTACGCGTCCAGATGCGTAACTGGCTGATCCGCCGATTCGGCAAGGCGCGATTGATAAAATACCTGCCTTGCAGGTTCGACATTCATGACAGCGCCGGCCACTGGGTGGCGCGGGTCGGGAAAACCCTTTACGTGCGGCTCAAGCCGCAAGAGAGACAGGCTTAAAGCATGGAAATGCGCGCAGATCTGCTGATTGTCGGGGCCGGAATGGTCGGCAGCGCCCTGGCGCTGGCGTTGCAGGACAGCGGGCTGGAAGTCCTGCTGCTGGACGGCAGCCCCATGAGCGTCAAACCGTTCAACGCTCAGGCAGCGTTTGAGCCACGGGTGAGCGCCTTGTCGACTGCCAGCCAGCGGATTCTCGAGCGCCTGGGCGTGTGGGACGGCATCGCCGGGCGGCGCAGCAGCCCCTACACCGACATGCAGGTCTGGGATGGCAGCGGCACCGGGCAAATCCACTTCTCGGCGGCCAGCGTGCATGCCGAGGTGCTGGGGCATATCGTCGAGAACCGCGTGGTCCAGGATGCCTTGCTTGAGCGTCTGCACGATTGCGACCTGGGGTTGCTGGCCAATGCTCGCCTGGAGCAGATGCGCCGCTCCGGCGATGACTGGCTGCTGACCCTGGCCGATGGCCGCACCCTGCGCGCGCCACTGGTGATCGCGGCAGATGGCGCCAACTCGGCGGTGCGACGCCTGGCCGGAGTGGCGACCCGCGAATGGGATTATTTGCACCATGCCATCGTCACCAGCGTGCGTTGCGCCAAACCGCATCAGATGACGGCGTGGCAGCGCTTCACCGACACCGGCCCGTTGGCGTTTCTACCCCTTGAGCGGGACGGCCAACAGGATTGGTGTTCGATCGTCTGGTCGACCACACCCGGCGAAGCCGAACGTCTGATGGCGATGGATGAGCAAGGTTTCTGCAAGGCATTGGAGCGGGCCTTTGAAGGTCGGCTCGGCGAAGTACTGAGCGCCGACCCGCGCCTGTGTGTGCCCCTGCGTCAGCGGCATGCCAAGCGGTATGTGGCTGAAGGCCTGGCATTGATCGGCGACGCGGCCCACACCATTCACCCATTGGCCGGGCAGGGGGTGAATCTCGGATTCCTCGATGCCGCCGTGCTGGCCGAAGTGTTGCTGCAAGCGGCAACACGTGGCGAACGCCTGGCGGATGTGAAAGTCCTCAGCCGTTACGAGCGTCGACGCATGCCCCACAACCTGGCGCTGATGGCGGCGATGGAAGGCTTCGAGCGGTTGTTCCAGGCCGATCCGTTGCCGGTGCGCTGGTTGCGTAATACCGGATTGAAAATGGTGGAGAAAATGCCGGAAGCCAAGGCGTTGTTCGTGCGTGAAGCGCTGGGGTTGACCGGGGATTTGCCGGCACTCGCCAAGGCCTGAAGTGAGCATGGCCTTGTGGCGAGGGGGCTTGCCCCCGTTCGAGCGCGAAGCGGTCGTAGACCGGATGGCAGGATTTTTCTGGAAAAATGCCAGGACTGCTTTGCAGTCCAACGGGGGCGAGCCCCCTCGCCACATTTGTCAGTTAATCTGCTTGTGCAACATCTGGTAACTCCTCCGCAAGCGGGTTCGATTGAGAAGCTAAATGTGAGTCCTTATCATTTGTCCTCATTTTTCAATCGAGAGACCGCTCCCATGTTGGCACCGAAGCGTCTACTGACTGCACTGGCCTTGACCCTGATCGGCAGCACCGCCGCCCAGGCCGCTGACGAAGTGGTGGTCTACTCCTCGCGAATCGACGAGCTGATCAAGCCAGTATTCGATGCCTACACTGCCAAGACCGGCGTGAAGGTGAAGTTCATCACCGACAAGGAAGCGCCGTTGATGCAGCGGCTCAAGGCCGAGGGCGCGAATACGCCGGCCGACCTGCTGCTCACCGTCGATGCCGGCAACCTCTGGCAAGCCGAGCAGATGGGCATCCTCCAACCGTTCACCTCGAAAACCATCGACACCAATATTCCGCTGCAATACCGGGCAGCCTCCCACGCCTGGACCGGCCTGAGCCTGCGGGCGCGGACCATTGCCTACTCCACAGATCGGGTGAAGCCGGGTGAACTGACCACCTACGAAGCGCTGGCCGACAAGCAATGGGAAGGCCGCCTGTGCCTGCGCACGGCGAAGAAGGTCTACAACCAGTCCCTGACCGCGACCATGATCGAAGTGCACGGCGCCGGGAAGACCGAGGAAATCCTCAAGGGCTGGGTCAGGAACCTGTCCACTGACGTGTTCTCCGACGACACCGCCGTGCTGGAAGCGATCAACGCCGGTCAGTGCGACGTCGGTATCGTCAACACCTACTACTACGGCCGCCTGCACAAGCAGAAGCCAGACCTGCCGGTGAAACTGTTCTGGCCGAACCAGGCTGACCGTGGCGTACACATCAACTTGTCGGGTATCGGCCTGACACAACACGCGCCACACCCGGAAGCGGCCAAGGCTCTGGTGGAGTGGATGACCACCCCTGAAGCGCAGAAAATCTTTGCCGACGTGAACCAGGAGTTCCCGGCGAATCCGGCCGTGCAGCCATCGGCTGAAGTCGCCGCATGGGGCAAGTTCATTGCTGATACCTTGCCCGTGGAAATCGCTGGCAAGCGCCAGGCTGAGGCGATTCGCATGATGGACAAGGCTGGCTGGAACTGAGCCAGCTGTTATGCTGCGCCCCGCCTAGGCGGGGCGTTTGTTTTTGCGTTACGCACCCCTGACGCTGTAGGAGCGAGCTTGCTCGCGATGAACGTCAGGGCGCCGCGGACCGTCAGGCTTCCCGCATTATCGTTGACGTTTTTCGCGAGCGAGCTCGCTCCTACCAGTGTCGATCTCATCCATTAGATAGTAGAGAACCAAGCCTGTGGCCCATCCCGCCCAACGCCGCTGGTATCCAGTCGTCTTCGCCATTGCTGCGCTGGTCCTGTTGCCCCTGAGCGTGTTGCTGCTGTCCTGGCAAACCATCGATCAACAGATCTGGTCTCATCTCTGGGACACGCAGATGCCGCGTTTGCTGGGCAATACCCTGACCCTGGTGCTAGGCGTTGGTGTCGGCGTGACAGTCCTGGGTGTCAGCCTGGCCTGGCTCACCAGCCTTTGCGAATTCCCCGGTCGGCGCTGGCTGGACTGGGCATTGATGCTGCCCTTCGCGATCCCGGCCTATGTGCTGGCCTTCGTCTTCGTCGGCCTGCTGGATTTTGCCGGGCCCGTGCAAACCCTGCTGCGCGAGTGGTTTGGCAGTGGCCTGCGGCTGCCGCGCGTGCGCTCCACGGGTGGCGTGATCGTCGTGCTCGTGCTGGTTTTCTATCCCTATGTTTACCTGCTGGCCCGCACAGCCTTCCTTGCCCAGGGCAAAGGCCTGATGGAAGCCGCGCGGGTCCTTGGCCAATCGCCCTGGCAAGCGTTCTGGCGGGTGGCATTGCCCATGGCGCGGCCAGCCATCGGTGCGGGCGTGGCATTGGCACTGATGGAAACCCTGGCGGACTTCGGCGCAGTGTCGGTGTTCAACTTCGATACCTTCACCACGGCCATCTACAAGACCTGGTACGGTTTTTTCAGCCTGTCGTCCGCCGCGCAACTGGCCAGCCTGTTACTGCTGGTGGTGATGCTCGTGCTCTACGGCGAACGGCGTGCCCGTGGGGCGAACCGGGCGAGTAACGAGCGACCACGGGTCAAGGCGCTGTATCACCTGCGAGGCGTCAAGGCACTGGCGGCCACGATGTGGTGCTGCCTGGTGTTCGCCTGTGCTTTCGTTATCCCGATGCTGCAATTGGTGGTGTGGTTCTGGCTGCGTGGGCGCTTCGATCTCGACGAGCGCTACACCGGGTTGATCGTCCATACCTTGTACCTGGGGGCGATGGCGGCGTTGATCACCGTCAGCGTCGCCTTGTTACTGGCGTTTGCCCGACGACTGGCGCCCACCCGGGTCATTCGTTCCGGGGTCAGTCTGGCCAACCTGGGCTACGCCTTGCCCGGTTCGGTGTTGGCGGTGTCGATCATGCTCGCGTTCAGTTACCTGGACCGCGAACTGGTGATCCCGCTCTCGAGTTGGCTCGGTGGTGCGGGCAAGCCGCTGCTGCTGGGCAGCCTGTCGGCATTGTTGCTGGCCTATCTGGTGCGCTTCATTGCGGTGGCTTACGGACCGCTGGAAAGCAGCCTGGCGCGTATACGGCCATCTTTGCCCGAAGCGGCACGTAGCCTTGGCGTCAGTGGGCCACGACTGTTTTTCAAAGTGTATCTGCCATTATTGCTACCCGGCACGTTGAGCGCCGCGCTGCTGGTGTTCGTCGATGTGCTCAAGGAAATGCCCGCAACCTTGCTGATGCGCCCGTTTGGCTGGGACACGCTGGCGGTGCGAATCTTCGAAATGACCAGCGAAGGCGAATGGGCGCGGGCGTCTTTGCCGGCATTGACTCTGGTACTGGTCGGGCTGTTACCGGTCATCGGATTGATCCGACGCTCAGCACATCGAAACAGCTAGGTGTCAGTCCTACACCTTGCGGCTACAATGCGCGGCATTCGGTGCGGTCCGTCTGACAGACCAGGTAGCTGAAATCGGTTGAAGGCCCTTTATTTCAAGGCATTCAGTCCGTGCAGCACCAGCCCGCACCTTCGCCACGCCCGGAAGGAGAAACCCATGGGACAGCGTACGCCTCTGTATGACCTTCATCTCGCACTCGGCGCGAAGATGGTCGATTTTGGCGGTTGGGACATGCCTCTGCATTATGGATCGCAGGTCGAGGAACACCATCAGGTGCGCCGCGATTGCGGTGTCTTCGATGTATCCCACATGACCGTAATCGATGTCGGTGGCGCCCAGGCAAAGGCCTGGCTCCGGCATTTACTGGCCAATGATGTCGAACGCCTGCACAGCCCAGGCCGTGCGTTGTACAGCACCATGCTCAACGAGCAGGGCGGGATTGTCGACGACATGATCGTCTACCGTCTCGATGAGGGTTATCGCCTGGTGGTCAACGCCTCCACCCGCGATCAGGACATGGCCTGGATGCAAGCGCATCTCGACGGTTTCGATGTGCAACTTCGCGAGCGTTCCGAGTTGGCGATGCTGGCCATCCAGGGCCCCCACGCCCGGCAGAAAATTGCCGAACTGGTCAGTCAGTCCCGCGGCAACCTGATCCAGCTCCTCAAGCCTTTCGAAGGCCTGTCCGATGGTGACTGGTTCATCGCACGCACCGGTTATACCGGCGAAGACGGCCTGGAAATCATTCTGCCGGCCGATCAGGCGCCAGGCTTTTTCAACGATCTGGTCGGCGCCGGGATTTCTCCCATCGGTCTTGGCGCGCGGGATACCTTGCGGGTCGAAGCCGGCATGAATCTTTACGGTCAGGATATCCAGCAGGATATTTCACCCTTGGCCTCCAATATGGCCTGGACCATTGCCTGGGAACCTGCCACCCGGCAGTTCATCGGGCGCAAGGCGCTGGAAGCCGAGCAGGCTGCCGGTGTACAGCAAAAACTGGTCGGTCTGGTCCTTGAGGAACGCGGTGTTTTGCGCGCTCATCAGGTGGTCCGCATCGCCGATGTTGGCGAAGGGGAGATCACCAGTGGTAGTTTCTCTCCTACGCTAAGCAAGTCGATTGCACTGGCGCGCGTGCCGATGGCAACAGCCGACCGCGCTGAAGTGGAAATCCGTGGCAAGTGGTACCCGGTCCGGGTGGTCAAACCGACCTTCGTACGCCACGGCAAAACCTTGATCTAATCTTTTCTGGCGGACATGACCGCCGACCATTTCCTGAGGACACAGAACATGAGCGATATCCCTGCCGACCTGCGTTTTGCCGAAAGTCACGAATGGGCACGTCTGGAAGCCGATGGCACCGTCACCGTGGGCATCAGCGATCACGCGCAGGAAGCGCTGGGTGACGTGGTGTTCGTCGAGCTGACTGAGGTCGGCAACGTGTTTGCTGCCGGTGATCAGTCGGGTGTCGTTGAATCGGTCAAAGCCGCTTCCGACATTTATGCACCGATCAGCGGTGAAGTGATCGCGGTCAATGAAGCGTTGAGCGCTGAGCCTGAGCTGCTCAACTCCGATCCGTACGGCGCGTGGATCTTCAAGCTCAAGCCAAGTGACACCGCCGAGCTGGAAAAACTGCTGGATGCCGCCGGCTACAAGGCCGCCATCGGCGAGTAAGCCTTCAGCGTCATCCAAAGCCCCGACTCGTCGGGGCTTTTTGTTGTCTGGCGAATTTCCCTTATAGGAGCGAGCTTGCTCGCGATGGTCGTTAACGATAACGCTGCAACCTGAGACCCCGCGGCGCGCTCGGGGTCATCGCGAGCAAGCTCGCTCCTACAGAGTGGCTGCTATGCTGGTTTGATCGTGTTGCATCGACGCTGAGCGCCAGTCAAGAGAGAGCCCGTCATGTCCCAATTGCCGTCCCTGAGCCAGTTACGCGACCCCAATGCCTTTCTACGCCGCCACCTCGGGCCCGATGCCGCCGAGCAACAGGCGATGCTCGACAGCCTCGGCCTGGGCAGTCGGGTCGAATTGATCGAGCAGACGGTGCCGCCGGGCATCCGCCTCAACCGGGCGCTGGACCTGCCCCCGGCACTCGATGAAGAGGCCGCGCTGGCCAAGCTGCGCGGTTATGCCGAGCAGAACCAGGTCTGGACCAGCCTGATCGGCATGGGCTATCACGGCACCCTCACACCGGCGGTCATTCTGCGTAATGTGCTGGAAAATCCCGGCTGGTACACCGCGTACACCCCCTATCAGCCAGAGATCGCCCAAGGGCGACTCGAAGCGCTGCTGAACTTCCAGCAACTGACCATCGACCTGACCGGCCTGGAACTGGCCAATGCCTCGCTGCTTGATGAAGCCACCGCCGCGGCGGAGGCCATGGCCTTGGCCAAGCGGGTCGCCAAGTCCAAAAGCAACCTGTTCTTTGTCGACGAAAACTGCCACCCGCAAACCATTTCCGTGGTGCAGACCCGCGCTGAAGGTTTCGGCTTCGATCTGATCGTCGACACTGTGGATAACTTGAAGCGGCACCAGGTGTTCGGCGCGCTGCTGCAATACCCTGACACCCATGGTGAAATCCACGACCTGCGACCGCTGATTGATCACCTGCACGCGCAACAGGCCCTGGCCTGTGTCGCCACGGATTTGCTGAGCCTGTTGTTGTTGACTCCGCCGGGTGAACTGGGTGCCGATGTGGTGTTCGGCTCGTCCCAGCGATTTGGTGTGCCCATGGGCTACGGCGGGCCTCATGCAGCATTTTTTGCCAGCCGCGATGAATACAAGCGCGCGATTCCCGGGCGGATCATCGGTGTTTCGAAAGATGCGCGGGGCAACACCGCCCTGCGCATGGCCCTGCAAACCCGCGAGCAACACATCCGCCGGGAGAAGGCCAACTCCAACATCTGCACGGCCCAGGTGCTGCTGGCCAATATCGCCAGTTTCTATGCGGTCTACCACGGCCCCGAAGGGCTCAAGCGAATTGCCCAGCGGGTTCATCGGCTGACCTGCATCCTTGCCGCCGGGCTTGAACGCAACGGTATCACCCGGGTCAACCGGCACTTCTTCGACACCTTGACGCTGGAAGTCGGCGGGACCCAGACCGCGATCATCGAAAGTGCCCGGGCCGCACAGATCAACCTGCGCATTCTCGGGCGCGGCCAGCTGGGCTTGAGCCTCGACGAAACCTGCGACGAAGGCACCGTGGCGAAGCTGTTCGACGTGTTCCTGGGGGCCGATCACGGGCTCAGCATCGACGACCTGGATGCCGAAGTCTTGCCTGGCGGAATTCCCCAAGGGCTGGCGCGAACTTCACCTTATCTGCGTCACCCCGTGTTCAGCGCCCATCACAGTGAAACCGAGATGCTGCGCTACCTCAAGCAGCTGGAAAACAAGGACCTGGCGCTCAATCAATCGATGATCCCGTTGGGCTCCTGCACCATGAAGCTCAACGCCACCAGCGAGATGATCCCGATTACCTGGCCGCAGTTCGCTAACCTGCACCCGTTCGTGCCCAAGGAACAGGCCGCCGGTTATGGGCTGATGATCGAGGAACTGGAGCGCTGGTTGTGCGCGATCACCGGTTTCGACGCGATCTGCATGCAACCCAACTCCGGCGCCCAGGGCGAATACGCCGGGCTGCTGGCGATCCGCAAATACCATGAGAGCCGGCAACAGGGCGGCCGTGATATCTGCCTGATTCCTTCGTCGGCTCACGGCACCAATCCCGCGTCGGCGCAAATGGCCGGGATGCGCGTGGTGATCGTCGAGTGCGACGAGGCGGGCAACGTCGACCTGGATGACCTCAAGGAAAAAGCCGCGCAGGCCGCCGAAAAACTCGCCTGCCTGATGGCGACCTATCCTTCGACCCATGGGGTGTATGAGGAAGGCATCAGCGAAATCTGTGAGGTGATCCACCAGCACGGGGGGCAGGTGTACATGGATGGCGCCAACCTCAACGCTCAGGTGGGGTTGGCGCGGCCGGCCGATATTGGTGCCGATGTCTCGCACATGAACCTGCACAAGACCTTCTGCATTCCCCATGGTGGCGGTGGGCCGGGCATGGGGCCGATTGGTGTTCGGGCACATCTGGCGCCGTTCGTGGCCAACCATCCGGTGGTACCAATCGACGGGCCGCACCCGCAAAATGGCGCCGTCAGCGCAGCGCCTTGGGGCAGCGCAAGCATTCTGCCGATCAGCTGGATGTACATCGCCATGATGGGGCCGCAACTGGCGGACGCCAGCGAAGTGGCGATCCTGGCCGCGAATTACCTGGCGCGGCATTTGTCCGGTGCTTTCCCGGTGCTCTATACCGGGCGCAACGAACGGGTGGCCCACGAATGCATCCTCGACCTGCGACCGCTCAAGGCGTTGACCGGCATTACCGAGGAGGACGTGGCCAAGCGTCTGATGGATTACGGCTTCCATGCCCCGACCATGTCGTTTCCCGTGCCGGGGACGCTGATGGTCGAACCGACCGAAAGTGAATCGAAGGCGGAGCTGGACCGGTTCATCGGGGCGATGCTGAGCATCCGCGCGGAAATCAATGAGGTGCAGAACGGTAATTGGCCGGCTGAAGAAAATCCGTTGAAAGGTGCGCCGCATACGTTGGCCGATATCACCGGCGTGTGGGAACGACCGTACAGCATCGTGCAAGCGGTCACGCCGGACGCGCACACCAAGGCTCACAAATATTGGCCGGTGGTGAACCGGGTGGATAATGTGTATGGGGACCGGAACCTGTTTTGTGCGTGTGTGCCGGTGGACGACTACCGCTGACATCTCAGGCAACACATAACCCCTGTAGGAGCGAGCTTGCTCGCGATGGTCGTTAACGATGCCGTGTGTTTACTGACTAAACGCAGCGCTCTTGAGTCCATCGCGAGCAAGCTCGCTCCTACAGGGGGGCTCGGTGAACATGAGATTTGTGATCGCAAGGCAAAAAAATGCCGCTCATGTGAGCGGCATTTTTCATTCGCAACGCTTATTCCGAAGCCACGGCATTCTTCGCCAGGATCGCGTTCGCCAGTTCCATGTCCGTGGCTTGCAGGCCCGGGTTTTCGGCGCGGACCTTCTGCATGGCCGCTTCCAGGTACGGACCGCGGATACCGCCGTCACTGGCGACGAAGCTGCTGGCATCGTCCTGGGCCGCGACGACCAGCTTGTTATCCTTGGATGTCAGATAGCTCGAACCGGTGGTTGCACCGGACGTAAGAACGTTACGCCAAAAAGTATCGGCCATCGCCGAACCGACAGGCAGGGACAACAGCGCGACGGTAGCGACAGCAAGTTTGAAACGCATGACAAGGTGACTCCACTGGGTTGAGTACGCGGTTGGATTGCCAACCCCCAATCGAGTTCCGTGGTCGCTTAATCCGCCGCTTCGACCAGCAGGATGGCGCCTTGCTGGCCGACCACCCGCACGCGGTTGCCAGTGGCTGTGTCCGGCCCGCGGGCCATCCATACACCGTCAGCCACCTTGATCTTGCCGCGACCGTCGACAATCGCTTCATGCACCACGAAGGTTTTGCCGATGAGTTCCTGGCCGCGCAGATTCAGGTGCGGCTGATCACTCGGACGCATTGCCGTGCGCTGACGCCGCCACCAGTACAACGCGGTGGTGATCGACAGCAGGCCGAACAACAGAAACTGCCATTCCCAGGACAGGTCCGGCATCAGGAAGGTCAAGACGCCCACGGATGCCGCGGCCATGCCGATCCACAGCAGATAACCGCCGGCGCCGAACACTTCGAGAATCAACAGCACCGTGCCCAGCGCCAGCCAGTCCCAGAACGAAAGATGCTGCAAAAATGCCCACATGGCGCGCCTCAGGCTTTCTTGTTATCGAAAGTGGCCTTGACGATTTCGCCAATGCCGCCCACCGCACCGATCATCGAACTGGCTTCCAGCGGCATCAGGATCACCTTGCTGTTGTTGGCCGAGGACAACTTGCCCAGCGCATCGATGTACTTCTGCGCCACGAAGTAGTTCACCGCCTGCACGTTGCCGCTGGCGATGGCTTCGGACACCACTTTGGTCGCCTGGGCTTCTGCCGCGGCTTGCCGCTCGCGGGCTTCGGCTTCCAGGAATGCGGCCTGGCGACTGCCTTCGGCTTCGAGGATCTGCGCCTGCTTCTTGCCTTCGGCGGTCAGGATCGCTGCGGCGCGCAGGCCCTCGGCCTCGAGGATCTGCGCACGCTTGATTCGCTCGGCTTTCATCTGCCCTGACATCGCCGCCATCAGGTCGGCGGGCGGGCTGATGTCCTTGATCTCGATCCGGGTGATCTTGATGCCCCAAGGCGCGGTCGCTTCGTCGACGGTGCGCAGCAGTTTTTCGTTGATCCCGTCACGCTGGCTGAGCATGGCGTCGAGCTCCATCGAGCCGAGCACGGTGCGGATGTTGGTTTGCAGCAGGTTGCGGATGGCGTGTTCGAGGTTGTTGACCTCGTAGGCCGCCTGGGCGGTGTTGACCACCTGGAAGAAGCACACAGCGTCGATTTGCACCGTGGCGTTGTCGGCGGTGATGACTTCCTGTGGCGGAATATCCAGCACGCTTTCCATCACATTCATCTTGCGGCCGATGCGGTCCATGACCGGAATGATGACGTTCAGCCCCGGCTTGAGCGTGTTGGTGTAGCGACCGAAACGCTCGACGGTCCATTCAAAGCCTTGGGGCACGACCTTGAAACCCATGAACAGAATGGCGACCACCAGGCCGACAAAAAGCAAAAGCACACTACCGATCTGCATAACGATTCCTTGTTGATGTGTGGATCTGTGGAGTTGCAATGGCTGAAGTGTAGCTGTGCCGATGCCGGATCAGTACAGCCAGGCTCAGTTCTGCTCGCTCTGGGGAGTCACGCGCAGAATCTCCTCGATAGTCGTCAGCCCGGCGGCGACCTTTTGCGCTCCTGACAACCGCAGGCTGCGCATGCCCTCCTTGAATGCCTGGCGCCGCACGGCCAGCAGATCGGTGTCGGGACTGATCAACGCCTTGATGCCATCGCTCAGTTGCATGATTTCGTAGACCCCGGCGCGACCGCGATAACCGGTGTCGCGGCATTCCACGCAACCGATGGCACGCTGGGCATTGGCCGGCAACGGTGCTTGCCAGGGACGGGTCAGGGTTTGCCAGTCGTCTTCGCCCAGCGTCAGCGGCGCCTTGCAGTGCGGGCACAGGGTTCGCACCAGTCGCTGGGCCATGACGCCAAGCACTGTGGCCTTGATCAGGTAATGCGGCACGCCGAGCTCCAGAAGACGGCTGATGGCGCTGGGCGCGTCGTTGGTGTGCAGGGTCGACAGCACCAGGTGCCCGGTGAGCGCCGCCTGGATCGCCATTTCCGCGGTTTCGAGGTCGCGGATCTCGCCGATCATGATGATGTCCGGGTCTTGCCGCATCAGTGCGCGCACGCCGGCGGCGAAGGTCAGGTCGATGTTGTGCTGGACCTGCATCTGGTTGAACGCCGGCTCGACCATTTCAATCGGGTCTTCGATGGTGCAGAGGTTGACCTCCGGCGTCGCCAGTTTTTTCAGGGTGGTGTAGAGGGTGGTGGTCTTGCCCGAGCCCGTCGGCCCGGTGACGAGGATGATGCCGTGGGGCTGGCGGGTCATGTCTTGCCAGCGGCGCAGGTCGTCGGCGGAGAAACCAAGCTGGTCGAAGTCCTTGAGCAATACTTCCGGATCGAAGATCCGCATGACCATTTTTTCGCCGAAGGCCGTGGGCAGTGTCGACAAGCGCAATTCGACTTCACCGCCATCCGGAGTCTTGGTTTTCACCCGGCCGTCCTGGGGTTTGCGTTTCTCCGCGACGTTCATGCGCCCCAGGGTTTTCAGGCGACTGACGATGGCCATGGTGACCTGGGGCGGGAATTGATAGACGTTGTGCAGCACGCCGTCGATGCGAAAGCGCACCGTGCCTTGCTCGCGCCGGGGCTCGATATGGATGTCGCTGGCGCGTTGCTGGAACGCGTACTGGAACAGCCAATCGACGATGTTGACGATGTGTGCGTCGTTGGCGTCCGGCTCCTGGTCGCTGGCGCCGAGGTTGAGCAGCTGTTCGAAATTGCCGAGGGTACTGACTTGCGGGTCGGCGCTGTTCGCCCCGGTGACCGATTTGGCCAGGCGGAAGAATTCGACGCTCAAGCGCTGGATGTCCACGGGGTTGGCCACTACACGCTTGATCGGCAATTTGAGCACGTGGGTCAGGTCAGCCTCCCAGCCGCTGACATAAGGCTGGGCGCTGGCCACGGTTACCGCCTCGCGGTCGATGGCTACCGCGAGGATCTTGTGGCGCTGGGCGAAGGCATAGGACATCAGCGGGGTCACGGCCGCGACATTGATTTTCAGTGGGTCGATGCGCAGGTAAGGCTGGCCGGCCTGCCGGGACAGCCACAGGGTCAGGCTCTCGAGGTCCAGCGGTTTGCCGGGGCGGCTGAGATCGTCCAGCTGTTGGCTGGCAATGAACTCCAGCGGATGCATCTGCCCAAGGGAGGCGTTGCGGCGGCGGGCATTGAGTGCGTGTTCGGCCGAATCCTGGCTGATAAAGCCCTGGGCGACGAGTTCGCGCAGTAGATCATTGAGATCCAGCCAGCGGTCCTGAAGGGCGATTTGTACGGACATGCGGGCTCCTTTTGAACGACAGTGCGCAAAGGATAGCCGTGGCCCGGCTGACCGCTGGGCCACTACCCGACAAAGCCGTTTCGGAGTTTTTCAGCCCGCCGCTTGAACCGCTTCGGTCCATGGGGCATCAGCTTCTTGCAGCTCCACCGAGCAGACGCTGATCAGGTTGCGAAGTTTTTCCGCAATCACTTGCGCGCGGTGCCAGCTCAAACCGTCGATGACAACTTCGATGGTCAGCCAGTCGTCCTGGCGCTGCGCGCTGACCTGCTCCGGCGTGAGCAATTGCAGGGCGAACAGATTGAGGGCGCGACACAGCAGGTCCGGTTCAGCCTCGGCCGTCATTTGATAGCGAACCCGGCAATGGGCGTTGCCGACGTTCCAGACATCGGCGCGGGCAGGTGGGGTGTTCACGGCTTCGAGATACGGCATGGTCAGGCTCCAGAATCATTGGAGAAATGTTTACATCCTGTGCCGGGTATTTCTTCTCTATGATTGGCTGTATTGCAGGAATGAAGAATAATTCAATTCATTTATTACGCGGTTAAGGGTTTTTTTATGCATAGCGAACTGGACAGCTACGACCGCAAGATCCTCGCCTTGCTGCAAGAGGACGCTTCGCTTTCCAGCGCACAGATCGCCGAGCAGGTGGGGCTCTCGCAATCGCCGTGCTGGCGGCGGATTCAGCGGATGAAAGAGGAGGGCATCATTCGCGGCCAGGTGACCTTGCTCGACCGCAAGAAAATCGGCCTGAACACGCAAATCTTCGCGGAGGTGAAACTCAATGCCCACGGGCGTTCGAACTTCACCGAATTCACCGAGGCGATTCGCGGCTTTCCGGAGGTGCTGGAGTGTTACGTGCTGATGGGGGCGGTGGATTTCTTGCTGCGGATTGTCACGGCGGACATCGAAGCGTACGAGCGCTTCTTCTTCGAGAAGCTGTCGATGGTGCCGGGGATTCAGGAGGTCAATTCGATCGTGGCGTTGTCGGAGATCAAGTCGACCACCAGTTTGCCGGTGTTGCGCTGATGATGCTTGAGGGCCTTTGTGGCGAGGGGGCTTGCCCCCGTTGGGTTGCGCAGCGACCCCAAAAATGGGCCTGCTGCGCAGTCCAACGGGGGCAAGCCCCCTCGCCACAAAGGTATTACAGGCGCAGCAACATTTTCCAGGCGCGGTTCTGATACACCGCAATCGCCTGCTGCTTACGTGCATCCAGGACTTCGTCGGTGATCGACTCGTTGGCCAGTTGCGCCAGCTTGTTCAACTCGCCGTACAGGCGATCCATTTCCGGGATCTCCAGCACGTTGCGCGCATGGTGCAGCCAGACCTGGATGCGTTCGATGCGCGGCAATTGCTCGGCCAGGTCTTCCGGTTGTTGCTGGTAACGTTGCAGTTGCAACGAAGTGGCTTCTTCGCCCAGCAGGCGCGGCAACCAGCTGCCCAGTTGCGCAGCGCCCTGACGATTGCCACGGGTGTTGCGGTCGGCGGCCCAGGTGCGGGCCAGCAGCCAGCGCGAGGTGGTCAGGGAGAACAGGCCCCAGCGTGGGTCTTCGAGTTCTTCGAGGAACTGCTCGGGCGCGGCCTTGCGCACGTCTTCATCGTCCAGGCCGGCTTGTACCAGCGGACGCCAGTCCTCCAGCAAGGCATCGAGGGCGATACGCAGATCGTGGGTCGACTGACGCGGAGCGGCCTGGCCCAGGCTGCTGATCAGCGCGCGCATTTCCGCGAGGCATTCGACCCAGTCCTGCAACAGGCGCCAGTGACCGTTGAAGCGATACTGCTCGGCCAGACGCTGGCTGCTGCCCAGCAAATGCCAGCTCAGCGCGGCGAACGCGTCGTCCAGCGGCGTTTCAGCGGTGATCTGCGGTGCCGGCAGGCTCAACGAATAGCTGTGGGCGTCGTACAGGCGATAACCGCGCTCGGCCTTGCTGATATCGCATGGCATCAGGGCCAGTTTCTCGGCCAGCTCGGCGGCCAGTTCCAGCAGCGCTGCCGGTTCGCCTTCGCGCAGTTCCAGTTCCAGCTCGCAGATTTCTTCTTTCTGCTTGCCGACCACGACGTGACCCAAGTCCAGCGCTGCTTCGATGACCACTTTGGTCTTGCCGCGACCCCAGGCGATTTCCGCGCGTTCACGGACGAAATCGGTGGTGAAGATCGGCTTCAGGGTCTTCTTGTCCAGCTCGGCCAGTTCCTCGGGCCAGCATTCGCCGTCGAGTTTCTTCAAGTCGAGCTTGGCCTTGGGCAGGTTCCAGTCGTATTCGTTACGAACGGACAGGCCGGCGACGCTCTGGCCGCGGGTCTTGAGGGTCTGAATCACTTCTTCGCCATCCTTGCGCAGGCGCAGGGCGACTTTGGCCTGGGCCAGGTCGCGCTCGGGCGTGTCGAAGTACTGATTCATCAACTCACGGCGTTCCCAGCCACTTTTGTTGCGTTTTTTCAGTAACGGGTGCTCGCGCAGTGCGGCGAGGGTTTCGCGGCTGACGCGGAGTTTGATTTCGGTTTCTTTCTGCATGGCCGGAAAATCCAGGATCGGGAGCGCAGCCGGGGGAATGTGTGGCTGCCAAGGTCGTGCAGTGTACAGGACTCAAGGTTAGTACGCGCCGAGACGGTTTATTCCTGTCATCGGTTGGTTCTATGATGGACTTCAATTCAGGTGCCGGGAGTCAGCGATGCCATTGCCGTCGATGAAAGAACAATTCGCTGCGTTGATCGCTGCACCGTCCGTCAGTTGCACCCAACCCAGTCTCGATCAAACCAACCGCCCGGTCATCGATCTGCTGGCGACGTGGCTCGGTGAACTGGGTTTTACCTGCGATATCCAGCAAGTCAGCCCCGGCAAGTTCAACCTGCTGGCCAGTTTCGGCTCCGGCCCCGGCGGCCTGGTGCTGGCCGGGCACAGCGACACCGTGCCGTTCGACGGTGCGCTGTGGCAAACCGATCCGCTGAAGCTCACTGAAGTCGACGGTCGTTGGGTCGGCCTGGGCAGTTGCGACATGAAGGGCTTTTTCGCCCTGGCCATCGAGGCGGTCATACCGCTGCTCGATCAGCCGTTCAAACAGCCGTTGCTGATTCTCGCCACTTGCGATGAAGAAAGTTCGATGTCCGGTGCCCGCGCGCTGGCCGAAGCGGGGCGACCGCTGGGGCGGGCGGCGGTGATCGGCGAGCCGACAGGGCTCAAGCCGATCCGCATGCACAAGGGCATCATGATGGAGCGCATCGACATCCTTGGTCAGAGCGGTCATTCCTCCGACCCGCGCTTGGGCCACAGCGCCCTGGAAGCCATGCACGATGCCATCGGTGAACTGCGTGGCCTGCGCTTGTTATGGCAGCGAGAATTCCGCAATCCACAGTTTGGCGTGCCGACGCCAACGATGAATTTCGGCTGCATCCATGGCGGCGACAACCCCAACCGCATCTGCGGCCAGTGTTCGCTGGAATTCGATTTGCGGCCGCTGCCCGGCATGGACCCCAAGGTCCTGCGCGCCGAGATCCTGCAGAAGCTCAAGCCGGTTGCCGAGCGGCATCAGGTCAAGATCGATTACGCGCCGTTGTTCCCTGAAGTGCCGCCGTTCGAACAGGCCGAGGACGCAGAGCTGGTGCGCATTGCCGAAAAGCTCACCGGCCACAGCGCCGAAGCAGTGGCGTTCGGCACCGAAGCACCTTATCTTCAGCGTCTTGGCTGTGAAACGCTGGTGCTTGGCCCGGGTGATATCGCCTGCGCCCACCAGCCGGGGGAATACCTCGAAATGTCACGTTTGCAGCCTACGGTGCATCTATTAAGGCAACTGATCGAACACTATTGCCTGACACCGGTGGCTTGACCCTGTGGGAGCGGGCTTGCTCGCGAAGGCGGTGTCTCAGGCGCCCAGCGTCGACTGACACTCCGCTTTCGCGAGCAAGCCCGCTCCCACAGGGGTCTGTGATTTACCTGACAAGCCGTATAAATTGCCGGTACCCAAACCCGTATTCATGAGGAGAGCGCGCGTGTCGCCAAGCCTGTTCCGACGATAACCATCAGCCCGCTGTGCGTTTTCAGTTTCGCCCTTTTTTCGGCTGCTATTTATTACAGGCCCAGGTTCATGCCCGAATACGTCAATTGGCTTCGTCACGCTTCGCCTTACATCAACGCCCACCGCGATTGCACCTTTGTCGTCATGCTGCCCGGCGACGGCGTTGAACACCCGAATTTCGGCAATATCGTCCACGACCTGGTGCTGTTGCACAGCCTGGGTGTGCGTCTGGTGCTGGTTCACGGTTCTCGCCCGCAAATCGAAGCGCGCCTCGCGGCCCGTGGCCTGACCCCGCATTACCACCACGGCATGCGCATCACCGATGCCGCGACCCTGGAGTGCGTGATCGACGCGGTTGGCCAGTTGCGCATTGCCATTGAGGCTCGCCTGTCGATGGACATGGCTTCGTCGCCGATGCAGGGTTCGCGCCTGCGGGTGGCCAGCGGCAACCTGGTGACGGCACGACCGATCGGCGTGCTTGAAGGCGTCGACTATCACCACACCGGCGAAGTGCGCCGGGTCGACCGCAAGGGCATCAACCGTCTGCTGGACGAGCGCTCCATCGTGCTGTTGTCGCCGCTGGGCTATTCGCCGACCGGAGAGATTTTCAACCTGGCCTGCGAAGACGTCGCCACCCGCGCAGCCATCGACCTGGGCGCGGACAAGCTGCTGCTGTTCGGCGCCGACCTGGGCCTGATCGACGAACACGGGCGCCTGGTGCGTGAACTGCGTCCGCAGCAGGTGCCGGCGCATCTGCAACGGTTGGGCAGTAACTATCAGGCAGAATTGCTCGATGCAGCGGCCGAAGCTTGCCGTGGCGGCGTGGCCCGCAGCCATATCGTCAGTTATGCCGAAGACGGTGCACTGCTGACCGAGCTGTTCACCCGCGACGGTGGCGGTACGCTGGTGGCCCAGGAGCAGTTCGAAGTCGTACGCGAAGCGGCCATTGAAGACGTCGGTGGTTTGCTGGATTTGATCAGCCCGCTGGAAGAGCAGGGCATCCTGGTGCGCCGTTCCCGCGAGGTGCTGGAGCGCGAGATCGAACAGTTCAGTGTGGTCGAGCGCGAAGGCATGATCATCGCCTGTGCGGCGCTGTATCAGATTGCCGATTCGGATGCCGGTGAACTGGCGTGCCTGGCGGTGAATCCGGAGTATCGCCATGGCGGTCGCGGTGATGAGCTGCTGGAGCGCATCGAGACCCGCGCCCGGGCTCAGGGTTTGAAGACATTATTCGTCCTTACTACTCGCACCGCTCACTGGTTCCGCGAGCGTGGTTTTGTGCCGAGCAGCGTTGACCGTCTGCCGTCGGCGCGGGCGTCGCTGTACAACTATCAGCGTAATTCGAAGATTTTCGAAAAAGCCCTTTGATCAGGATACGGTCCTTGTAGGAGCAGCCGGTCGACGCTCGATTGCTCGCGAAAATCGTGAACGATAACGCGTAAACCAGATGCCCAGTGGCGTCCTTGGGTTTTTCGCGAGCAGGCTCGCTCCTACAGAGGTCGGTGGTGTTACTCGGCGACAAACTTCGCGCTGACATACGGCGAGTAATCCGGCAGCACCGTCTCCACTTTCCCTTGTTCCTTCAAGAATTTCGCCGTCTCGCCAATGGCCTTGGCCGTGCCGCCGTCCAGCAGCGCGGTGCTCTGTTGCGCCTTGGCATCCGGGAATGCGGAACCGGCCAGTAACTCAGGCACATCGGCGGCATTGGCACCGGTCAGTTTGGCGATTTTCTGCACCGGTACCGAGTCGGCAGTCCAGCTGGCTTTATGCGCCGCGTAATCAGCAAAGGCGTCGAGGGTGACCTTGGCGAATCTGGCCACCACCTCCGGGTGCTTCTCGGCGTAATCCTTGCGTGCCACCCAGACCTCGAAGGTGGGTGCTCCCCATTGGCCTACCTGTGCAGCGTCGGTCAGGGTCTTGCCGCTCTTGCGGATTTCCCCCAGGGCGGGCGACCAGACAAACGCGCCATCAATATCTCCCCGCTTCCAGGCTGCCGCGATTTCCGCCGGCTGCAGGTTCACCACTTTGACTTTCGAACTGTCCAGGCCCCAGTGCTTCAACGCACCAAGCAGGCTGTAGTGGGAGGTTGAAACGAAAGGCGTGGCGATGGTCTTTCCGATCAGATCTTGTGGTTTTTCGATGCCGCTGCCATTGCGCACCACCAGCGCTTCGGCGGCATTGATCTGCGCCGAGACGATGAACGCGACAATCGGCAGGTTGCGCGAAGCGGCAGCGGCCAGCGGACTGGAGCCGAGATTGCCGATTTGTACATCGCCGGAGGCAATCGCCGTGACCACTTCCGGGCCGCTGTTGAAGCGTCGCCAGTCGATGGGCTGGCCGATGGTTTTTTCATAAAGGCCATCGGCCTGGGGGACTTTGCTGGGGTCGATTCCGGTTTGATAACCGACGGTGAGGTTCGCCGCCTGGGCGGTGAAAGAAAATGCGAGAGATACACAAACTGTAACAATTGGTCTGGATAGTGCGCGCTTGGTCGTCATGGGGCTGCCTTTCGGTAAGGATTTGTTTCCGGATTGCGTCAGAAACTAATCGATCTAAAAAAGCAAAAATAAATACCGTTTAGGAATTAGCTTATGAGCCGAACCCTTTGTTCTGGGGGGGCTGGAAATTGAGCGCTAAATTCCTAAACGGTATTAGAAAAGAATCGGGTAATTCTTTTCAGGTTCATGACGAATTCATGACCCGGCAGGGACCAAAAAATCGGGGGTTAGACAAAGGTCGTAGACACACATGGTTACGATTGACTTGTGGGTCACGGTCTGGCGCTAATCGCGCATCTTAGGATTTCGGGCGACGACTCGAGACCAGGAATACAAGAACTAGAATCGAGAGGAGCTACACAATGAACAAGTCCACCTTGGCTTTGGCCGTGGCCGTAGGGGTTTTGGCGCAGCAGGCAGGCGCCGCAGGTTTCCTGGAAGACAGCAAGGCGTCCATCAGTTCCCGGACCATGTATTACAACAACGATAACCGTGAAGGCGGTGCGGATCAGAAAGAGTCCGCAGAAGGCCTGAAATTCGATTATCTGTCCGGTTTCACCCAAGGCACTGTCGGCTTCGGTATCGACGCCCAGGCACTGCTGGGTATCCACCTGGACGGCGGCAAGGGTCACCACCCGGACAACAACACCTTCTTCCCAAGCGACAGCGATGGTTCGGCCGTGTCCGAATGGAGCCGTGCAGCCGCTAACGTCAAGGCGCGCTTCTCGAAGACCGAAGCCCACTTGGGTGGCGCCCTGGCACCCAACTTGCCGATCCTGGTCGCGAACGACAGCCGTCTGCTGCCACAGACCTTTGACGGTGGCACCATCACTTCGAAAGAAATCGACAACGTGACCTTCAACGCAGGTCAGTTGGAGCATTCGGCGGGTCGCGCCTCTTCGAACTCCACCGGCCTGGCCGTGGCTGGCGGCACAGAGGACAGCAACAAGTTCTACTACGGTGGTGCTGACTGGAAGGTCACCAAGGACCTGACCCTGCAGTACTACCACTCGAATCTGAAGGACTACTACAAGCAGGACTTCCTGGGTTTGATCCACGTGTTTCCGATCGACGCCAAACAGTCCTTCAAGACTGATATTCGCTACTTCGACAGCAGCTCCGACGGCAAGAACGGCGATCCGGGTTTCCGTTTCAACAACAACAACGGTTTCGCCAAGACCCCGGGCGAGGTCGATAACAAGACCTGGAGCGCCATGTTCACCTACACTCTGGGTGGCAACGCCTTCCTGCTCGGTCATCAGCGCGTCAGCGATGACGGCGGTTTTGTCTACCTGAACCAGGGCAACGTGGTTGATGGCAATGGCCGTCCGGAAGGCAACGGCGGCGCCAGCTTCTACCTGTTCACCGACTCCATGATCAACGGTTTTGTTCGTGCCGGTGAAAACACCACCTTCGGTCAGTACTCCTATGACTTCGCAGGACTGGGCGTGCCGGGCCTGAAAACTTCGATCGCCTACCTGCATGGCGACAACATCAAGGCTACCAACGGCAGCGGCCCTGATGGCTCCGAGTGGGAACGCGACATGCGGATCGACTACACCATCCAGCAGGGCGCTCTCAAAGGCTTCGGCGTAACGCTACGTAATGGTGTCTACCGTGGCAGTGAAGTCTCCAACAACCCTGATGTTGACCAGACTCGTCTGATCTTCAACTACACCTACAGCTTCCTGTAACAAGCCTTGTAAAAAGCCTCGCCTGCTGGCGAGGTTTTTTTTGCCTGTTTTTTTATATTCCATAAAGATCTTTACTGATTATTTATTATTCTTTTTAGTTTTTAAATATCCCGCTTAAAGTGCGCCTGTCCGGCACTCATCCCTGAGCCCGGATTTGGCGATTTCGTCCCTCGACAATAGTTCAGGTGCAGGAATCGGCCTTGCCGCCGATACCTCGGCTCTGTCGTGGGAAGTCATATTCCTAAGTGATATTAAAAAATATCAAAAAATTCTTTTTGGCTTTAAGGCCATGTATCCTGCGGCCCGCCAAACGACCGGCCTAGACGGTTTGCCGCGAATTTATGCATTCAGGATCCCGGGCAATCGATTCGGGACCATGAACATCAGAACTAGAAACGAGAGGAGCGAAACATGAACAAGTCCACCTTGGCCATGGCTGTGGCCGTCGGGGTTTTGACCCAGCAGGCAAGCGCCGCGGGTTTTATCGAAGACAGCAAGGCAACATTGGGGCTGCGTAACTTCTACATCAACACCGACTACCGTGACGGAGCCGGTGCCAACAAAAACGAAGAGTGGGGCCAAGGCTTCGATCTGCGTTTCATCTCCGGTTACACCCAGGGCACCGTCGGCTTCGGCATCGATGCGATCGGCCTGTTGGGCGTGAAACTGGATTCGGGCGGCGGTACCAACGGCGCCACGGCGACCTCTTACGGCGGCACGGTTTTCCCGAGCAAATCCAACGGCGAGGCAGTTGATGATTTCTCCAGCCTGGGCCTGACGGCCAAAGCCAAGGTTTCCCAGACCGAATTGAAGCTGGGCACCCTGCAGCCGAAAAACCCGGTGATCGTGACCAACGATGGTCGTCTGCTGCCGCAAACCTGGCAGGGTGGCCAGATCACGTCCGGCGACATCAAGGATCTGACCCTGGTTGGTGGCCAGATCGAAGCCGTTAAAGGCCGTAACTCCAGCAACAATGAGCAGATGTCGATTTCGGGCGCGAACACTCGCGGCACCAAATTCCGCGACAGCAACAAGTTCATCTATGCCGGTGGCGACTACAAGATCACCAAGGACCTGACGGCCCAGTACTACTACGGCAACCTGGAAGAGTTCTACAAGCAACACTTCCTGGGTCTGGTGCACAACTGGGCAATCGGCCCTGGCGTGTTGAAGTCGGATTTCCGTTATTTCAACAGCTCTGATGATGGTGCCAACGGTCACGACCCGCTGTACTTCACCACTGGCAACTACAACGCGCCAAACGGTAAAGGCAAGGTCGACAACAACCTGTACAGCGGCCTGTTCCTGTACACCGTTGCCGGTCACACCTTCGGTGGCGGTTATCAGGTCAGCAACGGCAGCAGCGATTTCCCTTGGCTGAACCAGGGCGACGGTTCGTCGAACTACACCATCACCGACGCGCAAATCCAGAAGTTCGGCCGTGCCGGCGAGCGTACCTGGCAAGCACGCTACTCCTATGACTTCGCCAAGGTCGGCGTACCTGGCCTGACGGCGGGTCTGGTTTACCTGCACGGCGACAACATCGATACCGTTAACGCCAAGGGTGGCGAGGCGGCCAATGGTGCTTCCGAGTGGGAGCGCGATCTGAGCGTGGCTTACGTCGTTCAGGAAGGTCCGCTGAAAAACCTGGGCCTGGCGTGGAAAAACGCGACCTGGCGCACCGACCTGCCGAACACGCGTTCGCAGGACGAAAACCGCCTGATCGTCAGCTACTCGATCCCGCTGTTGTAATAGCGCTCGCGTAACCGAGACAAAAAAAGCCCCGCCCGGTATTGCACCGGGCGGGGCTTTTACATTTTCAAGACGGGTTCACCCCCGTAATCCCGCCTTGAACTTCCCTATTTGCAGCAACTCAAGGCCTTCTCGAACCTTGGGGGCGATGTTCGGCCGGTTGTGCGGGGTACGTCCAGTGAATAGATATTTAATATTTCTTTATGATCTAAATAAATCGATATTTATTCTTTTTAATAGATAAAAAACACAGGCACAGTTGAACCCATCAAGCACTCACAAGGAGCAGCACCATGGGTCTCAGACTTGGCGATATCGCCCCCGATTTCGAACAGAACTCCAGCGCCGGCACCATCCGTTTCCATCAGTGGCTGGGCGATAGTTGGGGCGTGCTGTTTTCCCATCCAGCGGACTTCACGCCGGTGTGCACGACTGAATTGGGCTTCACCGCCAAGCTCAAGGATGAGTTCGCAGCGCGCGGCGTCAAGGCCATCGCTTTGTCGGTGGACCCGGTGGAGTCGCACCACAGGTGGATCGAGGACATCAACGAAACCCAGGACACCGTGGTCAACTTTCCTATCCTGGATGACGCCGACCGCAAAGTCTCGGACCTCTACGACCTGATCCACCCCAACGCCAACGACACCCTGACCGTGCGCAGTCTGTTCGTGATCGACCCGAAGAAAAAGGTCCGGCTGACGATTACCTACCCGGCGAGCACGGGCCGCAATTTCAATGAAATCCTGCGGGTGATCGACTCGCTGCAACTCACCGACAACTACAAGGTGGCCACACCGGCCAACTGGCAGGACGGTGATGAGGTGGTGATCGTGCCGTCGCTTAAAGATGAGGATGAAATCAAACAGCGTTTTCCCAAGGGCTATCGAGCGGTTAAGCCTTACTTGCGCCTGACGCCGCAACCTAATCGGTGAGTCATCAATATTTACGGTGTGGCTGATGCCGCCTTCGCGAGCAAGCCCGCTCCCACATTTGTCCGCGTACCCCCTTGTGGGAGCGGGCTTGCTCGCGAAGGCGTCGGGTCAGACACCACATGTTTCACAGTTAACAGCATCCACAAAGCAGGGGATTTCAGGCCGTTTCGACGGCCTGTTTTTTTGCCTGGAAGAAACAGCTTTTTATATTTCTTTAAGGTATAACCAAATGAATAAATATGATTTATGGATATATAAATCAGCTGTTAAGGTCACTCCATCGAAGCGAGATCGCAAACCGCGAATCGCCAACACCGTGCAAGGAATCGTCTGAATGTTGGTTGTCTCACTCGGTGGCAGTCCCAGTCAGCGCTCTCGATCCGGGGTGCTGCTGGATCGCTCCCAGCGTTGGTTACAGGGGCAGGGCGTGGAAGTGGTGAGTTATCAGGTACGGGACTTCCCGGCCGAGGACTTGCTGCACGCACGCTTCGACAGCCCCAAGGTGATCGACTTGTTGCAACAAATTGAAAACGCCGATGGCCTGCTGATCGCCACACCGGTTTACAAAGCATCGTTTTCCGGAGCACTGAAGGTCGTGCTGGATTTGCTGCCCGAACGCGCCTTGAGCCACAAGGTGGTTCTGCCGATGGCCACTGGCGGCAGCATCGCCCACATGCTGGCGGTGGATTACGCGCTCAAGCCGGTGCTGTCGGCATTGAAGGCCCAGGAAATGCTGCAAGGCATTTTCGCCGTCGACAGCCAGATCGCCTACGGCGAAGGCAGCGCCCTGGCGCAGTTGGCGCCGGAGCTGGAACAACGACTGAATGAATCGCTTGAGCTGTTTTTCAGCGCCATGGCGCGACGGCCCAAGCCGCTCGATCCGAACCTGTTGAATGATCGTTTGTTGAGTGCTCGCTGGAGCATTTAAGCCTCACCGAAAAATTGAAGTACTGGCCTTACTCGCCCGCCAACGGGCAAGCAGGTGCAGCCAAAACCCAACTGCAAAAAGGAGAGCGCCATGCGCCCTGTCATTTTGCGTCGTGGTCTGGTCGCTCTGTTTGCTGCGGCTGTCACCTTCGGCGCCATTACTCAAGCTCAGGCCGAGACTTTACGAATCGGCTATCAGAAATACGGCACCCTGGTGCTGCTCAAAGCCAAAGGCACCCTGGAAAAACGCCTCGCCGCCCAAGGCGTGGACGTGCAATGGACGGAATTCCCCGGTGGCCCGCAACTGCTTGAAGGCCTGAACGTCGGCTCCATCGACTTCGGTGTCACCGGTGAAACTCCGCCAGTGTTCGCCCAGGCGGCCGGTGCTGATTTGCTCTACGTCGCCTACGAACCGCCAGCGCCGCACAGTGAGGCGATCCTTGTGCCGAAGGACTCGGCGATCAAATCGGTGGCGGACCTCAAGGGCAAGAAAGTCGTCCTCAACAAAGGCTCCAACGTGCACTACCTGCTGGTGCGTGCACTGGAAGACGCCGGCCTCAAATACACCGACATCCAGACCGTATTCCTGCCGCCGGCCGATGCCCGCGCCGCGTTCGAACGTGGCAGTGTCGACGCCTGGGTGATCTGGGACCCCTACCAGGCCGCCGCCGAACAACAGTTGCAAGCGCGCACTCTGCGCGATGGCCAGGGCATCGTCGACAACCATCAGTTCTACCTGGCGACCAAACCTTATGCGCAGAAAAATCCCGAGGTGATCAAGACCCTGGTGGAAGAAGTGCGCGCGGTGGGCGAGTGGTCCAAGGCTAACCCGCAAGAGGTGACCCAACAGGTTTCACCGCTGCTCGGCCTGCCAGCCGACATCACCCTGACCTCGGTGAAACGCCAGGGCTATGGCGCGTTGTTCCTGACTCCGGAAGTGGTCGCGGCGCAGCAGAAAATTGCCGACAGCTTCTACCAGCTCAAGTTGATTCCCAAGCCGTTGAGCATCAAAGACGTGATCTGGACGCCGCCGGCCGCCGTTGCCAAAGCCCAATAAATCGATTCCCCAAGGAGACCACTCCATGAGCCTCAATATTTTCTGGTTCCTGCCTACCCACGGCGACGGCCATTACCTTGGCACCGCCGAAGGCGCCCGCGCCGTTGATCACGGTTACCTGCAACAAGTCGCGCAAGCCGCTGACCGCCTGGGTTTTGGCGGGGTACTGATTCCGACCGGACGCTCCTGCGAAGACTCTTGGTTGGTGGCGGCATCGCTGATTCCTGTGACCCAGCGTTTGAAGTTCCTTGTCGCCCTGCGCCCCGGGATCATTTCCCCGACGGTGGCGGCGCGTCAGGCCGCGACTCTGGATCGACTGTCCGGCGGTCGTGCGCTGTTCAACCTGGTGACGGGCGGTGATCCGGAAGAGTTGGCGGGCGATGGTCTGTTCCTCAGCCACGAAGAACGCTATCAGGCCTCGGTGGAATTCACCCGCATCTGGCGCCGGGTACTGGAAGGTGAAACCGTCGATTACGACGGCCAGCACATCAGCGTGAAGGGCGCGAAGTTGCTCTATCCGCCGATCCAGCAGCCGCGTCCGCCGCTGTACTTCGGCGGTTCCTCGGAAGCCGCGCAAGACCTGGCCGCCGAACAGGTGGAAATGGTCCTGACCTGGGGCGAGCCACCGGCCGCCGTCGCGGAAAAAATCGAACAGGTCCGTGCCAAGGCTGCCAAGCTCGGACGCACCGTGCGCTTCGGCATTCGTCTGCATGTGATCGTGCGCGAAACCAACGATGAAGCCTGGAAAGCCGCGGATCGGCTGATCTCCCATCTCGACAACGAGACCATCGCTCGTGCCCAGGCTTCGCTGGCGCGTTTCGATTCGGTCGGTCAGCAACGCATGGCCGCATTGCACGGCGGCAATCGCGACAACCTGGAGGTCAGCCCTAACCTGTGGGCCGGCGTCGGTCTGGTGCGCGGCGGTGCCGGCACGGCGCTGGTAGGCGATGGTCCGACCGTGGCCGCCCGCGTGAAGGAGTACGCGGATCTGGGCATCGATACCTTCATCTTCTCCGGTTATCCACACCTGGAAGAGTCGTACCGGGTGGCCGAGTTGCTGTTCCCGCACCTCGATGTCGAGCGTCCTGAACTGCCGAAGAGCGCCGGTTACGTCAGCCCGTTCGGCGAGATGGTCGCCAACGACATTCTTCCCAAAGCCGCGTCCCAGAGCTGAGGCGCGGTCATGAAGAAAATCATCCACAGCCTGGCGCCCTGGGCGTTGCCGGTGTTGTTGCTGGCGGTATGGCAGCTGAGTGTGTCGGCGGGTTGGTTGTCGACACGGATCCTGCCGGCACCCATCGCCGTCATCGAGGCCGGTGTAAGTCTGGTGCGCAGTGGCGAAATCTGGACACACCTGGCGATCAGTGGCTGGCGTGCCGCGCTGGGCTTCACCATCGGTGGTGGTATCGGCCTGACGCTCGGCTTCATCACCGGTCTGTCGAAGTGGGGCGAACGCCTGCTCGACAGTTCGGTGCAGATGATCCGCAATGTGCCGCACCTGGCGCTGATTCCACTGGTGATCCTGTGGTTCGGCATCGACGAGTCGGCGAAGATTTTCCTGGTGGCGCTGGGCACGTTGTTCCCGATCTACCTCAACACCTATCACGGCATCCGCAACGTCGACCCGGCGTTGGTGGAGATGGCGCGTAGCTATGGCCTGAGCGGTTTCAGCCTGTTCTGGCAGGTGATTCTGCCGGGGGCGTTGCCTTCGATTCTGGTCGGCGTGCGCTTCGCCCTGGGCTTCATGTGGCTGACCTTGATCGTGGCGGAAACCATTTCCGCGAGTTCCGGCATCGGCTATCTGGCCATGAACGCCCGGGAGTTCTTGCAGACCGACGTGGTGGTGCTGGCGATTCTGCTGTACGCGGTGCTCGGCAAACTGGCCGACCTCGCGGCCCGTGGACTTGAGCGTGTCTGGCTGCGCTGGCACCCGGCCTATCAGGTTGCCAAGGGAGGTGCGGCATGATTGCGGAGCAACCTCCACGCCTGCTGCGCGGCATTCCGCTGGCGGTGCGCAAGCTGCAAAAGACCTTCGGCTCGCGGCAGGTGCTGCGCGAGATCGACCTGCACATTCCGGCGGGCCAGTTTGTTGCCGTGGTCGGTCGCAGTGGCTGCGGCAAAAGTACCTTGCTGCGCTTGCTCGCCGGTCTTGATCAACCAACCGGCGGTGAGTTGCTCGCCGGTGCCGCGCCATTGAGCGACGCGCGGGAAGACACGCGGCTGATGTTCCAGGAAGCGCGTTTGCTGCCCTGGAAAAAGATCATCGACAACGTCGGTCTGGGCCTCAAGGGCAACTGGCGGCCGCAAGCGCTTGCAGCTTTGGAAGCGGTGGGCCTGGCCGATCGCGCCCACGAGTGGCCGGCAGCGCTGTCCGGTGGACAGAAGCAACGCGTGGCGTTGGCCCGTGCGTTGATTCATCAGCCGCGCCTGCTGCTGCTCGACGAGCCCTTGGGTGCGCTGGATGCCCTGACCCGAATTGAAATGCAGCAACTGATTGAACGGCTCTGGCAGCAGCACGGTTTCACGGTGTTGCTGGTGACCCATGACGTCAGTGAAGCCGTGGCGATTGCCGATCGGGTGATCCTGATCGAAGACGGCGAAGTCGGCCTCGACCTGCACGTGGAACTGCCGCGCCCTCGGGTTCGTGGCTCCCATCGACTGGCGGCACTGGAAACCGAAGTCCTCAATCGCGTGCTGGCGCTGCCCGGCCAACCGCCGGAACCGGAACCTGTTTCACCCTTGCCTACGCAATTGCGCTGGGCTCAATAACTCAAGTCTTACCCAACGACAGGAATCAACATCATGACGATCAAGGCCATCAACGTTCGCAACCAGTTCAAAGGCTCCATCAAGGAAATCGTCCTCGGCGACGTGCTGTCGGAAATCGACGTGCAGACCGCGTCCGGCATTGTCACTTCGGTGATCACCACACGCTCGGTGAAAGAGCTGGAACTGGCGGTCGGCAGTGAAGTGATCGCGTTTGTGAAATCCACCGAGGTGTCGATCGCCAAGTTGTAAGCCACATGCGTAAACAACAACCCCGAAGGGTTTGAGCCCTTCGGGGTTTTTCATGTGTTTGTCTTGAGCTGAGCGGTGCGGCCATCGCGAGCAAGCTCGCTCCCACAGGATTATTTGTCGTTCACAGAATCTGAATTCACTGAAGATCCTTGTGGGAGCGAGCTTGCTCGCGATGAGGTCAGTGAGCGCACTAGAGGTTCCGCTTGGGCAGATACGGTGGCAAATACAACCCCACATAAGCATCAAACACCCGCATCCCTTCCTCGGCCATGCGCGGCGTAATCTGCCCGTGCTGCTGCACCGAGCGCGCATACACCCGGTCGCCCAGCTCCATGGCCAGGGCGAACACATCGACATCACTCGGCAAGGTCGGCAGCTCGAAGTGATGGTCGAACAGCTTGTGCATCAGGTCGCCCAGTTCGATGTCGTGCTGGCGGTCGGCCTGGGTGACTTCGGTCAGGCCGTGCTGGGCCAGAATGAGTTGGCGGGCGGCAGCATCCTCTGCGTAGATGTCGAGCATGCGTTGTTCCACCAGTCGCGACAGATCGCGCCAGCCATTCAAGGCGTGGTGGTCGATAGGGGCTTGCAGGCAGGCGCGGAAGGCCGCATGGACGTCGGCGGTCAAGGCTTCGAGCAACGCCGGCACGCTGGCGAAGAAGTGGTAGACCGAGGAGGGCGGTATCTCCGCGCGCTCGGCGACGCTGTAGATCGACAGGCTGGCCACGCCCTCGGCAGCCAGCAGCGTGCGGGCCGCATCGAGTATCGAATCGATCCGGGCCTGGCTGCGTGCGCGGGGTTTGCGGGGGGTGGCTACGCGTGTCATTGGAGTCTCCTGCGGGGCTGCGGGCATTGTACGCAGAGCGCGAGGATGATCCATACCCTGTGGCGAGGGGGCTTGCCCCCGTTGGAGGGCGAAGCACTCCCAAACCCGGTAATCGCGGTATGTCTGATACACATGAGGGTGTATTTTTTGGGGCTGCTGTGCAGCCCAACGGGGCGGTGCGGCGTCCCGACAAGCCCCCTCGCCACAGGAGGCGGTGTTGGCCATAAAAAAACGCCGCAGGCTTTTACAGCCGGCGGCGTTTTTTTACTGCAACCGCTTACACGGTATGCAGGTACCAGTTGTACTCGAGGTCGGAGATGGAGTGTTCGAACTCCTCCAGCTCGCTCTCTTTACAGGCCACGAAGATATCGATGTATTTCGGATCGATGTACTTGGCCATGACTTCGCTGTCGTCCAGCTCGCGCAGTGCATCGCGCAGGTTGTTCGGCAGGCTCTGCTCGTTCTGCTCGTAGCTGTTGCCTTCGACCGGGGCGCCAGGCTCGATTTTGTTGGTCAGGCCGTGGTGCACGCCTGCCAGGACCGAAGCCATCAGCAGGTACGGGTTGGCATCGGCGCCGGCTACACGATGTTCGATGCGCACGGCGTCGGCGGAGCCGGTCGGTACGCGAATCGCCACGGTGCGGTTATCCAGGCCCCAGCACGGCGAGTTCGGCACGTAGAACTGTGCGCCGAAACGACGGTAGGAGTTGACGTTCGGGCAGAGGAAAGCCATCTGCGCCGGTAGGGTCTCGAGCACACCGCCGATCGCGTGACGCAGTGCGGCGTTCTGCTCGGGATCCTCACTGGCAAAAATGTTCTTGCCGTCTTTGTCGAGAATCGAGATGTGGACGTGCAGACCATTACCCGCCTGGCCTGGGTAAGGCTTGGCCATGAAGGTGGTGTCCATTTCATGGTCGTAGGCGATGTTCTTGATCAGGCGCTTGAGCAGGACCGCGTAGTCGCAGGCCTTGATCGGGTCAGCCACGTGGTGCAGGTTGACTTCGAACTGCGCCGGGGCACTTTCCTTGACGATGGCGTCGGCCGGAATGCCTTGCTCTTTGGCACCCTCCAGAATGTCCTGGAGGCAGTCGACGTATTCGTCGAGGTCGTCGATCAGGTAGACCTGAGTCGAGTGCGGACGTTTGCCGGAAACCGGCGAGCGCGGCGGTTGCGGACGACCGTTCACGTTCTCCTGGTCGATCAGGTAGAACTCCAGTTCGAACGCGGCACAGATGGTCAGGCCCATTTCGTCGAACTTGCGCACCACATTGGCCAGCACTTCACGCGGGTCGGCGAAGAATGGTTCGCCTTCGAGTTCGTGCATGGTCATCAACAGTTGCGCGGTCGGGCGCTTCTGCCATGGCTCGTTGCATAGGGTATCGGGGATTGGATAGCAGATTCGGTCAGCATCGCCGATGTCCAGGCCCAGGCCGGTGCTTTCCACCGTCGAGCCATTGATATCCAGAGCAAATAGAGAGGCCGGCAGGTTGATGCCTTTCTCGTAAACCTTGTGGAGGCTGGTGCGTTCGATGCGCTTGCCGCGCACCACACCATTCATATCCGCAATCAGAAGGTCAACGTACAGAACCTCAGGATGTTCCTTAAGGAACGCGTTCGCTTCGTTAAGCTGAACGGCACGCGGGGGTACCGACATGATGCAACACCTTTGTTGTTAAAAATATCAATCATTGATCTTTTCAGATTCCAGTCAACCCGAACGGCATGCCGAAGTCAAGTGAGGCCTTTTTTGCCCTAAAAAAGCGCCCGTGTGGCTTTTTTGAGGCACTTTGGGGCGTTTTTATGCCCTTGGCCTCTATGGCGCCCGCAGGCTTGAGCGGGCCGTGTTGTATTTTTTACGGGGGTGTTGTGTAAAAAAATGAACAAGGCTAAGCTCGAATCAAACCCATAACAGCAATAATACCGGGGTGCTTCATGTCTCGCCTGCCGATAATCGGCGTCACCGACTGCTCAAGACAGGTCGGTCGGCATGCTTGTCACATCAGTGATGACACGTCCGTCCGTTCCGTGGCCCCGGCGGTTCTGGTGATCCTCCCATCCGTGACGGTTCAACCGTCCCCGTCCGATATTCTGGACGGTCGCGATGGCACCCCCATTACGGTTACTCCATTCAATATAGAACCGATTCACAATAGCGGCCTGACCATTGTTCAGGGCACCGCTCGCGATTCTGCACGCCCGGCCTCTGCAGCCGTGTTGCCAAGCACGATAATCTGCCGCGCAAACGCTCTACAACGCGACGCCGATGCGTCAAACAACGCCTGACCTCAAAAGGGTCAGACAACTCAAGCCTAGAGGCATTTATGAGTAACAACCTCGACCAGCTCACCGATTGGTTGAAAAACCACAAGATCACAGAAGTCGAATGCATGATCGCCGACTTGACCGGGATTACCCGGGGCAAGATTTCGCCGACCAACAAATTCATCGCCGAAAAAGGCATGCGCCTGCCAGAAAGCGTTCTGTTGCAGACAGTGACCGGCGACTACGTCGAAGACGACATCTATTACGAACTGCTCGATCCGGCCGACATCGACATGATCTGCCGCCCCGACCAGAGCGCGGTGTACCTGGTGCCGTGGGCCATCGAGCCGACCGCCATCGTCATCCACGATACCTACGACAAGCAAGGCAACCCGATCGAGCTGTCGCCGCGCAACGTGCTCAAGAAAGTCCTGAAACTCTATACCGACAAAGGCTGGCAGCCGATCGTGGCGCCGGAAATGGAGTTTTACCTGACCAAGCGCAGTGACGACCCGGACTACCCGCTGCAACCGCCAATCGGCCGCTCCGGTCGCCCGGAAATCGGTCGCCAGTCGTTCTCCATTGAAGCCGCGAACGAATTCGATCCGTTGTTCGAAGACGTCTACGACTGGTGCGAATTGCAGGATCTGGACCTCGATACGCTGATCCACGAGGACGGCACGGCGCAGATGGAAATCAACTTCCGTCACGGCGATGCCCTGTCCCTGGCCGACCAGATCCTGGTGTTCAAGCGCACCATGCGCGAAGCCGCGCTCAAGCACGATGTGGCCGCGACCTTCATGGCCAAGCCGATGACCGGCGAGCCGGGCAGCGCCATGCACTTGCACCAGAGCGTCATCGACATCGAGACCGGCAAGAACATCTTCTCCAATGACGACGGGACCATGAGCCAGTTGTTCCTGCACCACATCGGTGGTCTGCAGAAACTCATTCCCGAGCTGTTGCCGCTGTTCGCACCCAACGTCAACTCATTCCGCCGCTTCCTGCCGGATACCTCGGCGCCGGTGAACGTGGAGTGGGGCGAAGAGAACCGCACCGTGGGCCTGCGGGTGCCGGATGCGGGGCCGCAAAACCGTCGGGTGGAAAACCGCCTGCCGGGCGCCGATGCCAACCCGTACCTGGCGATTGCCGCGAGCCTGCTCTGCGGTTACATCGGCATGGTCGAAGGCCTGAACCCGAGTGCGCCGGTAGTGGGGCGTGGCTATGAACGCCGCAACCTGCGCCTGCCGCTGACCATCGAAGACGCGCTGGAACGCATGGAAAACAGCGCGACCATCGAGCGTTACCTGGGCAAAAATTTCATCACTGGCTACGTTGCGGTCAAGCGGGCCGAGCATGAAAACTTCAAGCGCGTGATCAGTTCGTGGGAAAGGGAATTCCTGCTCTTTGCCGTCTGATACGCCGGGCGCCGCCGCTGCCTGGCGGCGCCTTCACGTGATTTTTTTAGGAGATTCGTATGACCAGCAACAATCCGCAAACCCGTGAATGGCAAACCCTGAGCAATGATCACCACCTGGCTCCGTTCAGCGATTTCAAGCAGCTGAAAGAGAAAGGCCCGCGGATCATCACCAACGCCAAGGGCGTTTACCTCTGGGACAGCGAAGGCAACAAGATCCTCGATGGCATGGCCGGCCTGTGGTGTGTCGCAATTGGTTATGGTCGCGATGAACTGGCCGATGCCGCCAGCAAACAGATGCGCGAGCTGCCTTACTACAACCTGTTCTTCCAGACTGCGCATCCGCCGGTACTGGAACTGGCCAAGGCTATCGCCGACATCGCGCCTGAAGGCATGAACCACGTGTTCTTCACCGGTTCCGGCTCCGAAGGCAACGACACCATGCTGCGTATGGTTCGTCACTACTGGGCGATCAAGGGTCAGCCGAACAAGAAAGTCATCATCAGCCGCAAGAACGGCTATCACGGTTCCACCGTGGCCGGCGCGAGCCTGGGCGGTATGACGTACATGCACGAACAGGGCGACTTGCCGATCCCGGGCATCGTTCACATTGCCCAGCCGTACTGGTTCGGCGAAGGCGGCGAAATGACCCCGGAAGAGTTCGGTGTGTGGGCGGCCAATCAGCTGGAAGAAAAGATTCTGGAGGTCGGCGTCGACAACGTCGGTGCCTTTATTGCCGAGCCGATCCAGGGTGCCGGTGGCGTGATCATTCCGCCAGAGACTTACTGGCCGCGCATCAAGGAAATCCTCGCCAAGTACGACATTCTGTTCGTGGCTGACGAAGTGATTTGCGGTTTCGGTCGTACCGGCGAGTGGTTCGGCAGCGATTTCTACGACCTCAAGCCAGACATGATGACCATCGCCAAGGGTCTGACCTCGGGCTACATCCCGATGGGTGGTCTGATTGTGCGTGACGAAGTGGTGGACGTGCTCAATGAGGGCGGCGACTTCAACCACGGTTTCACCTACTCCGGGCACCCGGTGGCAGCGGCTGTGGGGCTGGAAAACATCCGCATCCTGCGCGACGAAAAAATTGTCGAGCGCGTGAAGTCCGAAACGGCACCGTATTTGCAAAAGCGTCTGCGGGAACTGAACGATCACCCGCTGGTGGGTGAAGTTCGTGGGGTGGGTCTGTTGGGGGCCATCGAACTGGTCCAGGACAAGGCCACACGCAAGCGTTTCGAAGGCAAGGGCGTCGGCATGATCTGCCGTCAGTTCTGCTTCGATAACGGCCTGATCATGCGCGCCGTCGGCGACACCATGATCATCGCTCCGCCACTGGTGATTACACCGGCGGAAATCGATGAACTGGTGACCAAGGCTCGCAAGTGTCTTGACCTGACCCTGAGTGCATTGCAGGGCTAAGTGCTAGGCTCTGAGCGGAGGTACAAAGTTCTATATAGGAAGTAGAAGCTTTCGCTCAGAACTGTCAGAAAGCGTGGCCGTTTCCTTGAAAGACCGATGTGGATCTTGCCAGACTAGCCGCGGTTCCAGTTGCCCGGGTTCGGTCGCTGAACAAGTGGTTCAAAAAAGAAAAATTTGGAGCATTACGCATGAAGGCACTAGGTAAAAAGCTCGCTGGCAAGACTCTGCTTGCCATGTCCGTAATGGGTTTGATGGCCGGCGCGGTTCAGGCCGATGACAAAGTACTGCACGTGTACAACTGGTCCGACTACATCGCACCTGACACCGTCAAGAAGTTTGAAGACGAGTCGGGCATCAAGGTTGTCTATGACGTCTTCGACAGCAACGAAACCCTTGAAGCCAAGTTGCTGGCAGGCAAGTCCGGTTACGACATCGTTGTACCGTCGAACAACTTCCTGGCCAAGCAGATCAAGGCTGGCGTCTACCAGAAGCTGGACAAGTCCAAGCTGCCTAACTGGAAGAACCTGAACACCGACCTGCTCAAGGCCGTTTCCGTGAGCGACCCGGGTAACGAGCACGCCTTCCCGTACATGTGGGGTTCGATCGGTATCGGCTTCAATCCCGAGAAGGTCAAGGCTGCGCTGGGTGCCGACGCGCCGACCAACTCCTGGGACCTCTTGTTCAAACCTGAAAACGCCGCGAAGTTGAAGGCGTGCGGTATCAGTTTCCTCGATTCGCCAACCGAGATGATTCCGGTGGCATTGCACTACCTGGGCTATCCAACCGACAGCCAGGACAAGAAACAACTGGCCGAAGCCGAAGCGCTGTTCCTGAAAATTCGTCCTTCGGTAGGTTACTTCCACTCGTCCAAGTACATCTCCGACCTGGCCAACGGCAACATCTGCGTGGCCGTGGGTTACTCGGGTGACATTTACCAGGCCAAGTCCCGCGCGGAAGAAGCCGGTGGCAAGGTGAAAGTCAGCTACAACATTCCCAAAGAAGGTGCCGGCAGCTTCTACGACATGGTCGCTATCCCTAAAGATGCCGAAAACGTCGAAGGCGCCTACAAGTTCATGACCTTCCTGCAGAAGCCGGAAATCATGGCTGAAATCACCAACGCCGTGCGTTTCCCGAACGGTAACGCGGCTGCAACTGCGTTGGTCGATAAAGACATCACCAGCGACCCGGGCGTTTACCCGCCAGCGGACGTGCTGGCCAAGCTGTACGCGATTGCCGATTTGCCGGCCGCGACCCAGCGGATCATGACCCGCAGCTGGACCAAGATCAAATCCGGTAAATAAGCCGGTTTGATGCAACAACCTGTTGTCGTCACCCGCGCGGTGGCGGCAGCAGGTGTAATTAAATGACAGAAAGTTTTGCTGGAACGGTTTTTCGAGGGTAAGTTGCGCGCCGGTTTTGTTGCCGGGCAACCACGGTTGTCATGTAGCGCGGGGCAACTTGGGCCCAACTAATTTCAGAGGACCTCCACTTGCCTATTTTTTCTATGTTGCGCAATGCCATGCTGGTGGGTGCCGGGCTGACAGTCGCTGTCAGTGTCCAGGCCGCCGGTACCGTGCATATTTATAACTGGTCCGACTATATCGGCGAGACCACCCTGGCCGATTTCCAGAAAGAGACCGGTATCAAGCCGGTTTATGACGTCTTCGATTCCAACGAAACCCTGGAAGGTAAATTGCTGGCCGGGCGTACCGGCTACGACGTGGTCGTGCCGTCGAACCACTTCCTCGGCAAGCAGATCAAGGCCGGGGCATTCCAGAAGCTCGACAAGTCGCAGCTGCCGAACTATTCGAACCTCGATCCAGTGCTGCTCAAGCGCCTGGAACAGAACGATCCGGGCAACCTGTACGCCGTGCCGTACCTGTGGGGCACCAACGGCATCGGTTACAACGTCGACAAGGTCAAGGCTGTGCTGGGCGTCGATACGATTGATTCGTGGGGCGTGCTGTTCGAGCCGCAGAACATCAAGAAACTGCAAAGCTGTGGCGTCGCATTCCTCGACTCCGCCGATGAAATGATGCCGACAGTGCTCAATTACATGGGCCTGAACGCTAACAGCACTGATCCCAAGGACTACGAAAAGGCCACCGCCAAGTTGCTTGCGGTGCGGCCTTACGTGACCTACTTCCATTCCTCCAAGTACATCGCGGATCTGGCCAACGGCGATATCTGCGTGGCGATCGGTTTCTCCGGCGACATCTTCCAGGCCAAGAACCGCGCCGAAGAAGCCAAGAAAGGCGTGAACATCGCCTACTCGATTCCGAAAGAGGGTGGTGCGCTCTGGTTCGACATGCTGGCGATTCCGAAGGACTCGGCCAACGTCAAGCAGGCCCACGCCTTCATCAACTATTTGCTCAAGCCTGAGGTGATTGCCCAGGTCAGCGATTACGTCGGCTATGCCAACCCTAACCCGGGGTCGGACAAACTGATGGAACAGTCCATTCGCACCGACGAAGCGGTTTATCCACCGCAAGAGGTGCTCGACAAGACCTACGTGTCGGTCGAGTTACCGCCGAATATTCAACGTTTGATGACCCGCAGCTGGACCAAGGTCAAGTCGGGTAAATAGTTTCAAGGCTCAAACTATCCAAGGTTCGCTCACCTTGAGCGAACTGAAAATTTTGTTGGGAGTTTCGTAAATGGCAGTTGCCTCCGGCGCCTATAAGAAAGCCCTCGAGGGCGACCAGTCACCTAAACAGGTGCTGGTCAAAATCGACCGGGTCACGAAGAAGTTCGACGAGACGATTGCCGTGGACGATGTGTCCCTGGAAATCAAGAAAGGCGAGATTTTCGCCCTGCTCGGCGGTTCGGGATCGGGCAAATCCACTTTGCTGCGCATGCTCGCAGGTTTCGAACGGCCCACGGAGGGGCGCATTTTCCTCGATGGCGTAGACATCACTGATATGCCGCCATACGAGCGGCCGATCAACATGATGTTCCAGTCCTACGCCTTGTTCCCGCACATGACCGTGGCGCAGAACATCGCCTTTGGCCTCAAGCAGGACAAACTGCCGGCGTCAGAGATCGACGCCCGCGTGGCCGACATGCTCAAGCTGGTACAGATGAGCCAGTACGCCAAGCGCAAACCGCATCAGTTGTCCGGTGGTCAGCGTCAGCGTGTGGCCCTGGCTCGTTCCCTGGCCAAGCGCCCGAAGCTGCTGCTGCTCGACGAGCCGATGGGCGCACTGGATAAAAAACTGCGTTCGCAAATGCAGTTGGAGCTGGTGGAGATCATCGAGCGCGTCGGCGTAACCTGCGTGATGGTGACCCACGATCAGGAAGAGGCCATGACCATGGCCGAGCGTATCGCGATCATGCACCTGGGCTGGATCGCCCAGATCGGCAGCCCGATCGACATCTACGAAACCCCGACCAGTCGCCTGGTCTGCGAATTCATCGGCAACGTGAACATCTTCGAAGGCGAAGTGATCGACGACGCCGAAGGTCACGCGATCATTACCTGCAAAGACCTGGATCGTCAGATCTACGTCGGCCACGGCATCAGCACTTCGGTGCAGGACAAGTCGGTCACCTACGCGATCCGTCCGGAAAAACTGCTGGTCACCGCCGACATGCCGACCTGCCAGTACAACTGGTCCAGCGGCAAAGTGCACGACATCGCCTACCTGGGTGGGCACTCGGTGTTCTACGTCGAATTGCCAAGCGGCAAGCTGGTGCAGTCGTTCGTGGCCAACGCCGAGCGTCGCGGGCAGCGTCCGACCTGGGGTGATCAGGTCTACGTGTACTGGGAAGACGACAGCGGCGTGGTGCTGCGCTCATGAACATGCGCAAATTCAAGCGTCGACTCAATCGAATAATTCCCGGTGGCCGTCAGATGGTCATCGGGGTTCCCTTCATCTGGCTGTTCCTGTTCTTCATGCTGCCGTTCTTCATCGTACTGAAGATCAGCTTCGCCGAAGCGGACGTGGCCATTCCGCCATACACCGAGATCTACAGCTACGCCGAGCAGAAGTTGCAGTTGCTGCTTAACCTGGGCAACTACGCGATGCTGGCCGGTGACGAGCTGTACATCGCCGCTTACCTCGGCTCGTTGAAGATGGCGTTTTTCAGCACCATCCTCTGCCTGCTGATTGGCTACCCGATGGCCTACGGCATCTCCGTTGCCCGCAAGGAAGTGCAAACGGTGCTGGTGCTGCTGATCATGATGCCGACCTGGACCGCGATCCTGATCCGCGTTTACGCGTGGATGGGCATCCTCAGCAATAACGGCCTGCTCAACGGGTTCCTGATGAGCATGGGCTGGATCGACGAGCCGCTGCAGATCCTCAACACCAACCTGGCGGTCTACATCGGCGTGGTTTATTCCTACCTGCCGTTCATGATCCTGCCGCTGTACGCCAACCTGGTGAAGCACGACCAGAGCCTGCTGGAAGCTGCGTCGGACTTGGGTTCGAGCACGTTCAACAGCTTCTGGAAAATCACCGTGCCGCTGTCGAAAAACGGCATCATCGCCGGCTGCATGCTGGTGTTCATCCCGGTGGTGGGCGAGTTCGTGATCCCGGAACTGCTCGGTGGTCCGGAAACCCTGATGATCGGTAAAGTGCTCTGGCAAGAGTTCTTCAACAACCGTGACTGGCCGGTGGCGTCTGCCCTGGCGGTAGTGATGCTGGCGATCCTGATTGTGCCGATCATCCTGTTCAACCGCAGTCAGGCCAAGGAAATGGAGGGTAAAGAATGAAGCGCTTCCGTTTCTCCAGCCTGATGCTGGTACTGGGTCTGTTGTTCATCTACCTGCCGATGCTGATCCTGGTCATCTACTCGTTCAACGCCTCCAAACTGGTAACGGTGTGGGGCGGCTGGTCGATCAAGTGGTACGTCGGCCTGCTCGACAACAGCCAACTGATGGGTTCGGTGGTGCGCTCGCTGGAAATCGCCTGCTACACCGCCATCGCGGCGGTGGCACTGGGTACATTGGCGGCGTTCGTCCTGACGCGCATTACGCGCTTCAAGGGACGTACCCTGTTCGGTGGCCTGGTCACTGCGCCGCTGGTCATGCCTGAGGTGATCACCGGTCTGTCGCTGTTGCTGCTGTTCGTGGCCATGGCGCAGATGATCGGCTGGCCGCAGGAACGCGGCATCGTCACCATCTGGATCGCCCACACCACGTTCTGTGCGGCCTATGTGGCGGTGGTGGTCTCGGCACGCTTGCGTGAGCTGGACCTGTCCATCGAAGAAGCGGCCATGGACCTCGGTGCACGGCCGTGGAAGGTGTTCTTCCTGATCACCATCCCGATGATCGCGCCATCGCTGGCAGCGGGCGGCATGATGTCGTTCGCCCTGTCGCTGGATGACCTGGTGCTGGCGAGCTTCGTGTCCGGCCCGGGCTCCACGACCCTGCCGATGGAAGTGTTCTCGGCGGTACGTCTGGGGGTCAAACCCGAGATCAACGCCGTGGCCAGCCTGATCCTGCTGGCGGTGTCCATCGTGACCTTCCTGGTCTGGTTCTTCAGCCGTCGCGCCGAAGAAAGCCGTCGTCGTGCGATCCAGCAGGCGATCGAAGAAGCGGCAGCCGACTCGTGGAAGCAACCGGACGTGCGTCGCGCGCAGGCGCCGGAAACGGCTTGAGCCTGACGTCGGGTTGACCACGCTCTTGTGATCAACCCAATCCAAAATGTGGGAGCGGGCTTGCTCGCGAAAGCGTTGTGTCAGTCAATGTGGATGTAGACTGACACGACCCCTTCGCGAGTAAGCCCGCTCCCACATTTGCTTATGCGACCCAGGGAGATTTGCGAATGACCTCGACGAAGTTCATCGGCTTGAACCCCGGCTCCTGATCCACCAGCACATCAGTCTTCACATTGCCGAACGTGGTCTGCGGACGATGGCGCAAGCCGTCGGCAAACGCGCAGATGATGCACTCCTTGAATCCCTCGCCCCGTGGATGCGCATGCACCACCGCTTCGCGCTGCACGCTGGAAAACGCCGCGTAGTCCATGCCCAGCACGTCCATCTCGACGCCAGCCGTGACCAGTGCCACGGTGGGCCGTAAATGCTGAGGCACGCCCGGCGTGGTGTGCAGGGCAATCGATAGCCAGACCTGTTCGATGTCGTCATCGCTCAGTCCGTAAGGCTTGAGGAACGCCGCTGCCGCGTTGGCACCGTCGACTTCGAAGCGCTCGTTGTCGCTGCGATGACCTTGCACCAGTCCCAGGTCATGGAACATCGCGCCGACGTACAGCAACTCCGGGTTGTAGGCCAGTTGCTTGCGCTCGCCGCTCAGAGCACCGAACAGGAAGACCCGGCGCGAGTGGTGGTAGAGCAGGTCGGACTCGATGTCGCGGATGTATTCGGTGGTGGCCTTGGCCAGTGCGCTGTCGGGGATCTTGATGCCGGCGATGGTGGTGCTCATGGAGTTTTCCTCGTCGTGAACGCCTTGGCGGCGCTGAGGGTTTAAGTCTGTTCCGGCCCCGGAAACCGGACAATCGATCCATGGCTGCTATCCCGGCCAATGAGCGTGCATATCGTGCCAACCTCGCTTGTTGGGCGTGGATTGGCTAGGGTGCATGCAGACCCTGTAGGAGCGAGCTTGCTCGCGATGCACGTGAGGGCACCGCGTACATCCAGCCAGCTCCCGTCATCGTTGACGTCCATCGCGAGCAGGCTCGCTCCTACAGGTGAGCGTTGCAATCGGTGCCATGAGAGGCTCTTCGAACCATGAGTAAAACCGTAGCCATCGTGGTGTTCGCCGGCGTTCAGTCGCTGGATGTCACCGGCCCCATGGATGTGTTTTCCGAGGCCAATCGCTTCCTTGCCCCGCAGGATCACTATCGGCTGGAGGTGATCGGCGTCGAGCGCGGGATGATGGCGTGCTCCAACGGTTTGGCACTCAATGCCCATCGGCATTTCAGCGAAGCGCTGGAGCCGTATGACCTGTTGCTGGTGGCGGGCGGGCCGCAGTTGCCGTTCATGGATTTCGGCATGGCATTCGACGGCTGGTTGCGCGATGCCTGCGCGCGGGCCAAGCGCTTCGGCTCGATCTGCAACGGCGCGTTCATGCTCGCCCGGGCCGGATTGCTGGAGGGGCGCACGGTCACCACGCATTGGCAGGACGCATCGGATCTGGCTGCACTGTGTCCCTCCTCCCGGGTGGAAGCGGATCGACTGTATGTTGAGGACGGCGAGCTGTTCACCTCGGCCGGGGTCACAGCGGGGATCGATCTGTCGTTGTATCTATTGGGCCGGGATCACGGGCCGGAAGTTGCACTGAGCGTCGCCAAGCGGCTGGTGGTGTTCACCCAGCGTTCGGGCGGGCAGTCGCAATTCAGCCCGTTCCTCACACCCCACGCCGAAGCGGATTCGGCGGTAGCGATGGTGCAGCATTACGTGCTGGCCAACCTGACGGGCGACCTGGCCATCGCCGACCTGGCCAATGCCGCCAACATGAGTGCGCGCAACTTCTCCCGGGTGTTTGCCAGGGAAGCGAAAATCACCCCGGCCGAGTTCGTCGAGCGAGCGAGGGTCGATGCGGCGCGCACGCTGCTGGAAAGCACCCGTGCGCCGCTCAAGACCGTGGCCTATCAATGCGGTTTTCGCGATGCCCAGCACATGCGCAGTGTGTTCAATCGCAGGTTGGGGGTGACGCCGCAGCAGTTCCGGCTGAACTTTGCGGCGATGGTTTGAGCTGAATTTGTAGGCGTCTATCAGGGCCCCATCGCGAGCAAGCTCGCTCCCACAGGGGGTCTTTGTTGAACACAAATTTTGTGAACACCAGAAAACCTGTGGGAGCGAGCTTGCTCGCGATGACGCCAGCCCGGCCAGCAAAAATCTATGGTACAGCCCGCGCCGGCAACAGCTTCAACGTACTGCGGGTATTGGCCGTGATCTCTTCTTCATTGAGATGCGCCTGGAAGTACATCCCCTCGACGTAGGCCTCGGCCTGATCATCATAGTGGCTGTCGAACAGGACTCCGCTCTGGCCGACCGGGTTGATGGTCAGGCTGTGGGCCGGGTCGGCGAAGTCGATCAGGCGCCGGGTCGAAGGGCCGTAGGTGACGGGCCAGGGTGCCGGTCCGATTTTCGCCGAGAGGTTGTTCGGCACTTCATGACTGCCAGGTGCGGCGAAGGGGCCGACATTGAAGAACAGGTCCAGCGGCTTCTGCTGCCCGAGCGGATGGCCATGGGTCAATGTGTGCGCGCTGCCCCACTGCCATTGCGAGGCGTCTGCGCCGAGGGTGCTCTTGAGGTGCGCGAGGCTGGCTTGCCAGGCGGCCTTCACCGTGTCGGCACGGGTTTCCTTGCCGAGGGTGCTGCGGTTGTCCCACCACGGCGAATCGGCGCTGGCGGCCAGGCGGGGGAGCGCGGCGTCGATCACCCGGGTCGAGAGCAGCGTTTCGAAGAAGTCGTTACCCAGTTCATCGCGCATCGTCGCGTCAGTCAGGTTGAACAGGAACTGGTTGAACAGCGTGGCACTGGTCGAGTCGATCGGGTAATCGCCTTTCCACTGGGCCAGTTGCTCCACCAGTTTGAGTTCGGCGGGATCGCTCACCACTTCGCGCAACACCGGCAACAGCGGTGCCAACAGGCGCGGGCCGTAGGCGGTAGTGGTGCCCAGTTGCAGTTTCTGGCTGTTTTCCAGGTCCCATTTGATCGCTTTGTCGCTGAGCTGGCGATTGAGTTGCTGGCCGCGATCGGCAAGGTTGTAGTAGCCGGGAATCTCCATGCCGGTTGGCGACACCGGCTGGAAGTTGGCCGAGACGATGTAGCCCCGGGCCGGGTTTTCTTCCTGAGGGTTGGCGCTGAACGGGTAGAAGCCATCCTTGTCCGCCTCGGCGGTGCTGCCATCGAGGATGAACCACGGGCGTACACCCGCCGGGCGTTTAGGCAATTGTGCCGCCGCCCACCAGCCGATATCTCCCTTGGCATTGGCCCAGACAACGTTCAGGCCCGGGGCCTGGATTTTTGCCGCGGCACCACGGGCCTTGGCCAGGGTGTCGGCGCGATTGAGCTGGTAGAAACCCTCCAGGATCGGGTTCTGGCTTTCGAGAAATGCCCACCACATGGCAATCGGGGTTTTACCGACGCCGCTGCCCAAGGCATCGTTGACGATCGGGCCGTGGGGCGACTGACGCAACACCAGGGTGACTGGCGCCTGGCCCTTGACTGCGATCTGCTGCTCGCTGGTCGTCATGTCCACCCACTTGCCGCGATACCAGACCTGATTGGGGTTGTCCGGGTTGACCTTCTCGACGATCAGGTCGAGGTCGTCATTCTGGAACATGGTGATGCTCCAGCCGAAGTCGTGGTTCATGCCCAGCGACGCAAACGGCATCAAGGCCTGATAGTGGCCGTAGAGTTCGAAGCCGGGCGCCGAGAGCTGCGCTTCGTACCACACTGACGGCGCGGAAAAACGGATATGCGGATCACCCGCCAGCAGCGGCTTGCCGCTTTGGGTCCGGCTGCCCGCGACGACCCAGGCGTTGCTGCCCTCGAACTGTGGCAGGCCGTTGTCAGCCAGGGCTTGTTCGCTCAAGCGGGCGAGGGCATTGAGGTCTTTCCAGTCGGCGCTGGCCAAGGTGGTGCCGGTCCCGTTGAGCACGCCCTTGGGCTGCCAGTCGAGATCGAAGATGTTCAGGTATTGGGGCCCCAGTTGATCGCGCACGAATGTCAGCAGGGGTTCGGTACGAAATGCCGCAGCAAAACTGTAGGCCATGTAGCCGGCGATGCTGATGGTGTCCTGGGCCGTGAACGGGCGTTTTGGAATGCCCAGCACATCGAACTCCACGGGTTTGGCGTGGCTGTCCTGATACTGGTTGATGCCGTCCAGATAGGCTTGCATGGCGATGAAGGAGGGCGACTGCTTGTCGAGGTTCGCCAGGTAAGTTTCTGCGCGTTCGCGAATGCGCAGGCTGCGCATCAGTTTGTCGGTGTCGAGCAGCTTCGGCCCGAGCACTTCAGCCAGCTCGCCACGGGCCAGGCGGCGCAGGACTTCCATCTGGAACAGGCGGTCCTGGGCATGCACGTAGCCGAGGGCGCGGTACAGGTCGGTTTCGTTGTCGGCGCGGATGTGCGGGATGCCACGCTCGTCGTAGCGCACGGTGACGGAGCCTTGCAGGTGTTGCAGTTCCACCATGCCCTGGCGTGACGGCTGCTTGCTGTAGAGGTACCAGCCGGCTCCGGAGGCCAGCACGACGATCAACAGAGCGAGAGCGGTCAGGCTGCGTTTCATAAGAGTCCTTGTTGTTATTGTGATTCCTGATGCCACTGTGTAACACGGGGTGCCGATTTGGCGCATCGCCCGTAGGAGGGATTCGTATTACCTCGTCTTTCCCTATTTAGTTGGATCGACAGGCCACGGGCAGTAACACCCCACCGCCAGTGTGTGTGTGGCACTCACCGCACGGCCTTCATCCAGCGCTTGCAGGATCGGCTCGATAAAACTGTTGCTCGAGTTGCAGGTCAGGCCTTCGCTGTAGGGGCCGAAGTACGCCAGTTTGCCGCTGCGATCCCAGATCGCCACGGCCGGGCTGGCGGGGATCTGTTCGGAGCCGGGCAGGATGTCGATGGTTTTGAGGCTGCTCAAGGTGCTCGGCAATTGGCCGTGGCTACCGGGTTTTTGCACGGCATAGAATTCCACGCCATGGGGTAGGTAGCGCTCCACCAGCTCGGTCAGGTGTTGTTGATTGCCGACATTGCACGGGCAGGCCGGGTCCCAGAAATGCACAAGGCGGATGGCGCCAGGGCCGGCGAGGGATTCGGGAAGGCGCAGCGGATCACCGGAAAACATCGCGGTGTGCTCGCTGAACGCCCTCAGGTAACGCCCCTGGAACCAGTCGTAGGCCGCCCACAATACGCCAGCACACACCACGGCGAGCAGGCTGGCAAACAGGGGGGCGCGAAGGGGCGAGCGCATCGGTTCAATCCTCGAAGGGTGGCTAGCTTGCCATGCTTGCCGCGACAGATGAATATCGCAGGCCTATAAAGTCCGTTTCACGTTCTGGAATCGTCCATGCCGGCTACTTTCGACCCTGATCTTCTACGTGCAAGCCTGCTGCCATTGGCTGCCGGGCAGGCGTTGTCGGCGCAGGCGCAGGCTTACCAGCAATTCTACGGGCTGGATTTTGCCTCGCGTCAGGTGCGCAGCGGCCTTGGGCGATTCGAGGTCGACGGTTATGAGCTGGTCAGCCAGTTCTGGTGGCCCGAGCGAGCCAAGGCGACGCTGTTTGTCATCCACGGTTTCTACGACCACACCGGGCTCTATCGGCATGTGATCGAGTGGGCGCTGGACCAGGGCTTTGCGGTGATTGCCTGCGACTTGCCGGGGCATGGCCTGTCCAGTGGCGAACGGGCGAGCATCAAGGATTTCGCCGAGTATCAGGACGCATTGCAAGGGTTGTTCCGCGAGGCGCAATCCCTCGACTTGCCGCAGCCGTGGCACTTGTGCGGGCAGAGCACCGGCGGGGCGATCGTGATCGATCATGTGTTGAATGCGGGGGCGAGCAGCCCGGCCCAGGGCCAGGTGATTTTGCTGTCGCCGCTGGTGCGGCCGCGGGCGTGGGGTTGGTCGCAACTGAGTTATTACCTGCTCAAGCCTTTCGTCAAAGCCATCGCCCGGCGTTTCAGCGAGAACTCCAGCGACCCGGCCTTTCTGCCGTTTCTGCAGGCCGATCCGTTGCAGCCGTTGCGCCTGCCGACAGCCTGGGTGGGTGCGTTGGCGCGCTGGATCAAACGCATCGAGGCCGCACCCATGAGCACCCGCCGGCCGCTGATCGTGCAGGGGCAGGCCGACATGACGGTGGATTGGGAGCACAACCTGGAAGTGTTGCGGGGCAAGTTTGATCGGCCGCAGGTGCTGATGCTGCCCGAGGCACGACATCATCTGGCGAATGAGACGCTGGTGATGCGGCAGGAGTATTTCGGGTTTTTGACCAGGCGGATAAAAGGCCGTAATTCCTAGCGCCTGTTCTGGCCCCTTCGCGAGCAAGCCCGCTCCCACAGAGGGGCGGTGTGCACAGGTCCAATGTGGGAGCGGGCTTGCTCGCGAAAGCGGTCTATTTGGAAACGAAAATCACTGGGTCAGGTTCGAATTGCTCTGCCCCACCGCCAACCCCGCCCGAATCGCCGCCAGCGCTGCTTGATAATAAGCCTGGCCTTCCGCCGATTCGGCAAAGGTCGCGAACTCTTCCAGTTCGTTGTCCGACAGGTCGCGATAGACATACAGCAGTGTGTTGTTAAGGTCGCTACCGATCTGCTCCATCAGGCGCTGGCGCTGGCCGTTGAGCATGCCCTGGGCCTGACCGGCACCGAGCAATCCCGGGATCATCGAGCTCAGGCTGTCGGCGGCAACCCCGGCAATCGCCAGGCTGACTTCCGCGCCGGCCTCGCGTGCGGGCAGGGCTTGTGCCAAATGGCCGATGATCAACATGCGGCTGTCGCTGGCCTGCATCTTCGGCAGACCCTTGGCGTTTTTTGCCAGTTGGTCGCGACGGGTCGCCAGCAACTCGGCGGCGACGATTTTCTTGCCCAGGGGCGACTGGAAAAACGTCAGCGCGGGTTTGGGGTCGGCGAGGTTCTTGCGCAATTGCGCTTCGGCGCGCTGGTCCACGGCCTTGGCGGAAAATCGCTGATTGCTGTTGCTGACCAGTGCCTGAAACACCGCCGGAGGCAGGCTGCCCTGGTAGCGTTGCTGAGCAGCCGAGAGGGCATCGCTGAAATGCGCGCGTTGTTCCGGCCAGCCGGCGACCTTGTACAACTGATCGTGGCCGTCTGCCCAGGCGGGCAAAACGCAGAACATCAGCAGGGATAAAAGCAAACGGCGCATAGGGACTCCAGTCAGCAGGCGACTATTCTCCGTGTGGCACCCCTGCTTGTCGAGAATTCGTATCAACCCGCTGCGCGGCTCTGTCGGATTTCCGGGCACAGGAATACTATGCGCGCCATGCAAATATCCTCTGATCACCCGCTGCTGCTACGAATCGTCGACGACCTGGCCGAGCACGGCTGGTCGCAGCAGAATATTTTCCTGCCTCAGGACTTGACCCGAGAGCTGGCGGCCGAGTGTCGCAAACGTGCTGCCGAGGGTCAGCTGGCTCCGGCCGCCGTGGGCCGTGGGCCGTCATCGGAGATCCGCGAAGGGATTCGTGGCGACCATATCCAGTGGATCGACCCCGGCCAGGCCGAGGCGTGCGACAGCTATCTGAGTTTGATGGACAGCCTGCGCGAGGCGATCAATCGCGGTCTGTTTCTCGGCCTGGAGGATTTCGAAAGCCATTTTGCGATGTACCCGCCCGGCGCCTTCTACCTGAAGCACGTCGACCGCTTTCGCGATGACGACCGGCGCATGGTTTCGGCGGTGGTTTACCTCAATGACGGCTGGCTTCCCGAACACGGTGGCCAGTTGCGCATGTACCTCGACAATGATCGCGTCCACGACGTGCAGCCTACCGGCGGCTGCCTGGTGGTGTTTCTCTCCGGCGAGGTTCCCCACGAAGTCCTGCCCGCGACTCGGGATCGCCTGTCGTTGACCGGCTGGTTCCGTCGGCGCGGCAACGAGCCGTTCTGATCATGCAGAAAATTCTCGTCAGCCGATGCCTGTTGGGCCACCGCGTCCGTTACGACGGCGGGGCCAGCGGGCCGTTCGATCAGCTTCAGCAGTGGCTTGATGAGGGTCGGGTCGTACCGTTGTGCCCCGAGGTGGCTGGTGGATTGCCAACACCTCGGGCGGCGGCGGAAATTCCAGGCGGGCAGGGCACGCAAGTCCTCGATGGCCAGGCGTTGGTGATCACCACCGAGGGCGAGGACGTTAGTGCGCAGTTTCTGTCGGGGGCGTATCAGGCACTGGAACTGGTAAAAAAGCATGGCATCCGCATTGCCGTCCTCAAGGCCAACAGCCCGTCCTGCGGCAATTTGCTGACCTATGACGGGACGTTCAGCGGCGTGAAAGTCAGTGGCGAGGGCGTGACGGCGGCGCTACTCAACCGTCACGGGGTGCAGGTGTTCAGTGAGCTGGAGTTGCCGCAGGCGGCACAGGCTTTATTGACGCTGGACTGACAACCAACACAAAACCAATGTGGGAGCGGGCTTGCTCGCGAAGGGGGCATGTCAGTCGAAAGGGATGCTGACTGATACACCGCCTTCGCGAGCAAGCCCGCTCCCACAGTTGGGTTTCATTGTTCTTTCGGCTTGGGCGTCACACCCGCATCCGCCCCCAGCCACTTCTGTTCCAGCGCTTGCAGTCGCCCGTCATCCTTGATTCGTTGCAATGCGTTTTCCAGGCTGGCTTGGAACGCCGGATTACCCTTCTGAAACGGAATCGCCAGGTTCACGGCCGGGTTGGTTTTGGGCTTCTCTTCCGTCAGCGACTGGACCAGCAAAATGGAGCGAGGCTCTTCTTTCTGCGCGATCAATTGCGCATTGGTTTGAATGTAAGGTTCGCTGAAGTCGAAACGATCCTTGAGATCCGGGGTCACTGCTATGTGGTTGATAGCGATGTCGTATTTGCCGCTTTCGACGCCGGTCAGCAGATCGCTGCCGTCGGTGACGACGAAGTCGGCCCGGACATCGAGTTCACTTGCGAGCAGTTGGCCCAACTCGATTTCGAAGCCGGTGAGCTTGTCGTCATCCTTGAAATTGAACGGGGGAGTGTTGGCTTCAACGGCAATGCGCAATTCGCCCCGGTCGTTGACGTCATCAATCAATTCGGCATGAGCCAAAGGGCTCAGAAGGGGTAGCAGGCAGATCAGGCCAGGCAGAAAGCGCATGGTCACTCCTTTGAATTTATTATCGCGATCCTCTGATTCAGGCTCGCTTTGCTATGGTTGTCGAGTGCCTTCGACAACGAATGGCCGTGAAGTTGTCATGGTCACGCGAATTTTACGGAAAAACTGGAGAAGAGAATGAAAACCTTTATGTCACGTGCTGCTTTGGCTGGCCTGTTGATGGGTGTTTCGGTGCTGGCCAGTGCAACGCCGGCTCCGAAGGGCGCCGAAGTGTCTATCGTGTCTCCCAAGGATGGCGCGACGGTTCCACAGACGGTCGTCGTCAAGTTCGCTGTCGAGAACGTTGCCCTGGCACCGGCGGGCAATACCACCAAGAACACCGGTCATCACCACTTGCTGATCGACGTCGACGAACTGCCAGCCGCCGGTGCGCCGATTCCCAAAGATGCCAACCACCAGCATTTCGGCAACGCGCAGACCCAGGCTGAAGTAACGCTCACGCCGGGCAAACACACCTTGCAGCTTGAACTGGGCGATAGCAACCACATGCCGTTCGATCCGCCGATCGTTTCCGAGAAGATCACCGTCAACGTCAAGTAACGTTGTAGCGTGAATGAAAAAGGGAGCCCGAAGGCTCCCTTTTTTGTCGCTCAAGTCGCGATCAGAACAGCACCCGGCTACGGATGGTGCCCTTGACGTGTTGCAGCTTCTCTTGCGCCAGGTCCGAGTACTCGGCGTCGACGTCGATCACCACGTAGCCGACCTTCTCGTTGGTCTGCAGGAACTGACCGGAGATGTTGATGCCGTTTTCGGCGAAGACTTTGTTGATCTCGCTGAGCACGCCCGGAATGTTTTCGTGGATGTGCAGCAGGCGGTGCTTGCCAGGGTGAGCCGGCAGGGCCACTTCCGGGAAGTTCACGGACGATACCGAAGTACCGTTGTCGCTGTACTTGACCAGTTTTTCCGCCACTTCCAGACCGATGTTGGCCTGGGCTTCAGCGGTAGAGCCACCGATGTGCGGGGTCAGGATCACGTTGTCCAGGCCACGCAGCGGGCTTTCGAACTCTTCGTCGTTGGAGCGTGGCTCCACCGGGAATACGTCGATGGCCGCGCCGATCAGGTGCTTGTCCTTGATGGCAGCCGCCAGGTGGTCCAGTTCGACCACGGTGCCGCGGGCGGCGTTGATCAGGATGCCGCCTTTCTTGATGGCGCGGATTTCCTTCTCGCCCATCATCCACTGGGTGGCGGCGGTTTCCGGTACGTGCAGCGAAACGATGTCGGACATCGCCAGCAGCTCGTGCAGGTTGCCTACCTGAGTGGCGTTACCCAGTGGCAGCTTGGTGATGGTGTCGTAGAAGTACACCTGCATGCCCAGGCCTTCCGCCAGGACCGACAGTTGAGTACCGATCGAGCCGTAACCGACGATGCCCAGCTTCTTGCCGCGGATCTCGAAGGAGTTGGCCGCGCTCTTGATCCAGCCGCCACGGTGGCAGGAAGCGTTCTTCTCAGGGATGCCGCGCAGCAGCAGGATTGCTTCGGCCAGCACCAGCTCCGCTACGGAACGGGTGTTGGAGTACGGTGCGTTGAACACCGCGATGCCGCGTTCGCGGGCCGCGTCCAGGTCGACCTGGTTGGTGCCGATGCAGAAACACCCTACAGCCACGAGCTTCTTCGCGTGATCGAAGATCTCTTCGGTCAGTTGAGTGCGGGAGCGAATGCCGATGAAGTGAGCATCGGCGATCTTTTCCTTGAGCTGGGCTTCCGGCAGAGAACCAGTGAGGTACTCGATGCTGGTGTAGCCCGCCGCCTTGAGGACGTCGACAGCCGATTGGTGGACGCCTTCGAGAAGAAGGAACTTGATCTTGCTCTTATCGAGAGAAGTCTTGCTCATCTGCGTAAACCTGTATCCCGGAGAAAAATGGCAGGAAAGGGAGCAGCCCGGAGCTGACCCGCACGGCAGGAAAGCCGTCACCGCAGAACAGCCCTTGGGCACTATCCTGCGGGGTCGTTATGCTAGCATATGCACCCCGCTAAACACTCATTCCTGCGACGTGAAGCGTTCTCAGGATGACCATGAATTGTTCGAGAGTTCTGTCGATGACCAATCCTGCCCTGATTGAAGAGCTGAAGACCCTGGTTGAGCCTGGCAAGGTGCTGACCGATGCCGACTCCCTGAATGCTTACGGAAAGGATTGGACCAAGCATTTCGCCCCGGCCCCGACCGCCATCGTGTTCCCCAAGACCACCGAGCAGGTCCAGGCCATAGTCCTGTGGGCCAACAAACACAAGGTGGCGCTGGTGCCGTCGGGTGGTCGTACCGGTCTTTCCGCGGCAGCGGTGGCGGCCAATGGTGAAGTGGTCGTGTCGTTCGACTACATGAACCAGATCCTCGACGTGAACCTCACTGACCGCACGGCCGTTTGCCAGCCGGGCGTGGTCACCGAGCACCTGCAGAACGTGGCCGAAGAAAACGGCCTGTACTACCCGGTGGACTTCGCTTCGGCAGGTTCGAGCCAGATTGGCGGCAATATCGGCACCAATGCCGGCGGGATCAAGGTGATTCGCTACGGCATGACCCGTAACTGGGTTGCCGGCATGAAAGTGGTCACCGGCAAGGGCGATGTGCTGGAGCTGAACCGTGACCTGATCAAGAACGCCACCGGCTACGACATGCGTCAGCTGTTCATCGGCGCCGAAGGCACCCTCGGGTTCGTGGTCGAAGCGACCATGCGCCTGGACCGCGCGCCGAAAAATCTCACCGCCATGGTCCTCGGCACCGCCGATTTCGACTCGATCATGCCGGTGCTGCACGCCTTCCAGAGCAAGCTTGACCTGACCGCCTTCGAATTCTTCTCCGACAAAGCCCTGGCCAAAGTCATGGCCCGTGGCGATGTGCCGGCGCCGTTCGAATCCGACTGCCCGTTCTATGCGCTGCTGGAATTCGAAGCGACCACCGAAGAAGTGGCCAACCACGCCCTGGAAACCTTCGAGCACTGCGTCGAGCAGGGCTGGGTGCTGGACGGCGTGATGAGCCAGAGCGAAACCCAGTTGCAGAACCTGTGGAAGCTGCGCGAATACATCTCCGAAACCATTTCCCACTGGACGCCGTACAAGAACGACATTTCGGTCACCGTATCGAAAGTTCCGGCATTCCTGAAGGAAATCGACGCGATCGTCGGTGAACACTACCCGGATTTCGAAATCGTCTGGTTCGGCCACATCGGCGACGGCAACCTGCACTTGAACATCCTCAAGCCGGATAACCTGAGCAAGGATGAGTTCTTCGCCAAGTGCGCCACCGTCAACAAGTGGGTGTTCGAAACCGTCGAGAAGTACAACGGTTCGATCTCCGCCGAGCACGGCGTGGGCATGACCAAGCGTGACTACCTGACCTACAGCCGCTCGCCGGTCGAGATCGAGTACATGAAAGCCGTCAAGGCGGTGTTCGACCCGAACGGCATCATGAACCCGGGCAAGATTTTCGCTGTTTGATTTTCGAACTTTAAGAGCCAACGAAGCAGGAGTCGGTAATGAGCTATCAGCACCAGTATGTCGACGGTACGCGCATTCACTTCCCGTTTGGGAAAGTGGTGTGCATCGGCCGTAACTACGCCGAACACGCCAAGGAACTGGACAATCCGGTGCCGACCGAGCCACTGCTGTTCATCAAGCCGGGCAGTTGCGTGGTGCCGCTGGAAGGCGGTTTCAGCATTCCGACCGAACGCGGTTCGGTGCATTACGAAGCGGAAATCGCGGTGTTGATCGGCAAGCCGTTGTCGACCAAACCGAGCCGCGAAGAAGTGCTCGACGCCATCTCCGGCTTCGCTCCAGCCCTGGACCTGACCCTGCGCGACAAGCAGGCCGAGCTGAAATCCAAGGGCCTGCCCTGGGAAATCGCCAAGTCCTTCGACGGCGCGGCAGTGCTTGCTCCGTTCGTGTCCGGCAGCACGTTTGCCGACCTGACCGACATCGGCATCCGCCTGACCATCAACGGTGAAGTGCGCCAGGACGGCAACAGCAGCGCGATGCTCAACCCGATCGTGCCGATGATCCAGCACATGGCCGGCTGCTTCTCGTTGCAGGCCGGGGACGTGATCCTCACCGGCACGCCAGTGGGCGTTGGCCCGCTGAATGTCGGTGACGAGATCGTTCTGGAATTGCCGGGCGCCAGCAGTTTCACCAGCAGCGTTCGCTAGTCCAGGCACCGCCAAACCCTGTGGGAGCGGGCTTGCTCGCGAAGAGGGCGTGACAGTCGACTAAGTGTTGCCTGGCACACCGCTTTCGCGAGCAAGCCCGCTCCCACATTGGTTTTGTGGTGGCCTATAAATGGCTCATCCTGTCATTTCCCGTTTTTTTCACATCCAGTCTGGATAATTTCAGGGCTTTCGGCCTCTGAGCCGGCCCCAAACTGTGCTATTACCCCTAGCCTGAATTTCTGGAACGCATTCCCCGATGGCCACTTCTCCGCTTTCCACGCTTGAACCTGTCCGCCGTTCGCGCTTCGCCCTGCGTTGGCACACCTGGCTGCTGCTGGTGGCTGTTGTCGCCTACGGCGTTGCATTCGCCATGCACTGGGATTCGCGGGGCGTGCTCTGGGTGAAGGAACAATTCAAGAGCCCGGCCGAGCGCCAGGCGAGCATCTGGCTGCCGGACTATCGTGCGGTGATCGATGCCAAGCCGTTGCCGGGCATGGAGAAGGATGAAGCATCGGACATGGCCTACGACCCTCAGACCAAGACTCTGTTTTCGGTCATGGGCAAGAACCCGTTCCTGGTCGAATTGAACCTGCAGGGCGATGTGCTGCGCAAAATGCCGTTGGTGGGCTGGAGCAACCCTGAGGGCGTCACCGTGCTGGGCGACGGCCGGCTGGCCATTGTCGATGAGCGCGAGCATCTGATCTCTATCGTCAAGGTCGATGCCGATACCCGCGAATTGAATATGGCCGATTTCCCGAAATACGACCTCGGGCCTTCCAGCGACCAGAACAAGGCGTTCGAGGGTGTCACCTGGGACCCGAGCAATCAGCAACTGCTGCTGGGCGAAGAGCGCCCGCCGGCATTGTTTGCCTGGAAAGGTGACGGCAAGGTCCTGACCGGCGACAAGCTGAAGCTGGCCAGCCATGCGCTGGACATGCGCAACTTGTCTGCCTTGGCCGTCGACCCGCGGACTGGCCACATGCTGGTGTTGTCCGCCGACTCGCACCTGTTGCTGGAGCTGGACAAGAAGGGTGAGCAGGTCAGTTTCATCACCCTGCTGCGTGGCTTCAACGGCCTGAAAAATACCATTCCCCGTGCCGAAGGCGTGACCATGGATGAAGCGGGCACGCTGTACATGGTGAGTGAGCCGAATCTGTTTTATCGCTTCGAAAAACAGAAGTAACCAACGCCTGCGCTGATTGCCTGTACGTAAAAGGCCGGCGGCCATTAAGCTTCAGTTCAGACGGGCGTGATATTTCATCCGCCTGTTTTGACCCAGAGCCCACCCGAATGCGTCGATTTGCCCGCCCCAAATCCCTGATCCTGATCCTGTCGGTGATCTTGCTGATCGCATTGATAGCGATCGCCCAGTACATGCGCCTGTTCGAGCGTACCTGGTTCAATCTGCATACGCTGTGGCAGCCGGTGAGTTCCCGGTCCATGGGCCTGGACCAATACCAGGTCGTGACCGAGGCGCAGGTGATCGATGGCCTGGCCGACAACGTTTCAGCGCTGACTTACGACCCGGTACGCAAAAGCCTGTTCACCGTCACCAACAAACGAAGCGAGCTGATCGAGTTGTCCCTCGACGGCAGGATCTTGCGTCGTGTGGCGCTGGTCGGTTTCGGCGATCCGGAGGCGGTGGAGTTCATCAGCGAAGACATCTACGTGGTCACTGACGAAAGTCAGCAGCGGCTGATCAAGATTCGTCTGGAGCAGGACACCACTTTCGTTGATGCGGCAGATGCCGAGCAGATGACCATTGGCGTTCACATGGGCGGCAACAAGGGCTTCGAGGGCCTGGCTTACGATTCAGTGGGCAAGCGCCTGTTCGTCGCCAAGGAGCGCAACCCGATGCTGATCTACGAGGTGCACGGTTTTCCGCGCTTCAATCCTGAAGAATCCTACTCGGTGCACGTGATCAACGACCCCAAGCGTGATGCCGGGATGTTCGTGCGGGATCTGTCGAGCCTGCAATACGATGAGCGCAGCGGGCATTTGCTGGCGCTGTCGGATGAGTCGCGATTGATTCTGGAGCTGGATGTGGATGGGCGGCCGCTGAGCACGATGTCATTGAGCAAGGGACGCCATGGCCTGCAAAAAACCGTGCCGCAAGCGGAGGGGATTGCCGTGGACGACGACGGTACGCTGTACATCGTCAGCGAGCCGAACCTGTTCTACGTGTTCAAGAAACCCACGCAACTCTAACTAACACCCCAAAACGACTGTGGGAGCGGGCTTGCTCGCGAAGGGGTCGTGTCAGTCGACAGAGATATCAACTGAGAGACCGCTTTCGCGAGCAAGCCCGCTCCCACAGGTTTTTCATCTGCCCACAAAAGTGTGGGTGGTCCAGGTTACTCGGCGCGCAGGGTCTTCACGCCTTCGCTGGTCCCCAGCAACAACAGATCCGCCGGACGTGCCGCGAACAAACCGTTGGTGACCACGCCGACGATCGCATTGATCTGTGTCTCCAGCTCCACCGGATTGGTGATCTGCATGTTGAACACGTCGAGGATGATGTTGCCGTTGTCGGTCAGCACGCCTTCGCGGTAAACCGGGTCGCCGCCGAGCTTCACCAGTTCGCGGGCCACGTGGCTGCGGGCCATCGGGATCACTTCCACCGGTAGCGGGAAAGTACCGAGGACCGGCACCAGTTTGCTGGCGTCGGCGATGCAGATGAAGGTCTTGGCCACGGCCGCGACAATCTTCTCGCGGGTCAGGGCAGCGCCGCCGCCCTTGATCAGGTTCAGGTGCTCGTCGCTTTCATCGGCGCCGTCGACGTAGAACTCCAGATCGCTGACGGTGTTCAGTTCGTACACCGGAATCCCGTGGCCCTTGAGACGCGCGGCAGTGGCTTCGGAACTGGCGACGGCGCCGTCGAATGCGCCCTTGTGCTTGGCCAGCGCGTCGATGAAGCAGTTGGCGGTGGAGCCGGTGCCGACCCCGACGATGCTCTTGTCGTCGAGTTTCGGAAGGATGAAGTCGACGGCGGCCTGAGCCACTGCCTGTTTGAGTTGATCCTGGTTCATGCGGGCTCCGGGGTGCCTGGGAGGGGACGAAAGGCCGGCATTATAGGCTTCGGGGCGGGGAAGGTCATTGCCCGATTGGCAGGTCGTGACTGTTCCCTGTAGGAGCGAGCCTGCTCGCGATGGTCGTGAACGATAACGCGTAAAACCGGACAGCCAGCGGCGCCCTCGAGTTTTTCGCGAGCAGGCTCGCTCCTACAGGGTGGTCGCACGCCTGAAAGCCGGGTTAGACTCCTTGGTCCTGCCCAACCCGCTCAGTGATGCTTTCCGATGCTTGAACAGTACGTCAAAAAGATCCTCACCTCGCGCGTTTATGACGTTGCCGTAGAAACTCCGTTGCAGTCTGCCCGCCAGCTCTCCGAGCGGCTGGGCAACAGCATTTGGCTCAAGCGCGAAGACTTGCAGCCGGTGTTCTCGTTCAAGATTCGCGGCGCCTACAACAAGTTGACCCAGTTGAGCGACGAAGAACGCGCTCGCGGCGTGGTCACCGCGTCGGCGGGCAACCATGCCCAGGGCCTGGCCCTGGCGGCGAAGGTGTTGGGCGTGAAAGCGACCATCGTCATGCCCAAGACCACCCCGGAGATCAAGGTCGAAGGCGTGCGCTCCCGTGGCGGCAAAGTGGTGCTGCACGGCGACTCGTTCCCGGAAGCCCTGGCCTACTCGCTGAAACTGGTCGACGAAAAAGGCTACGTCTACATTCACCCGTACGACGATCCCCACACCATTGCCGGGCAGGGCACCGTGGCGATGGAGATTCTGCGCCAGCACCCGCAGCCATTGGATGCGATTTTCGTCCCGGTGGGTGGTGGCGGCCTGATCGCCGGCATCGCGGCGTACGTGAAGTACCTGCGCCCGGACATCAAGATCATCGGCGTCGAACCGGATGACTCCAATTGCCTGCAAGCGGCCATGGCGGCCGGCGAGCGCGTGGTACTGCCGACCGTAGGCCTCTTCGCCGACGGTGTTGCGGTGGCCCAGATCGGTCAGCACACCTTTGACATCTGCAAAGACCATGTCGACGAAGTGATCACCGTCAGCACCGATGAAATCTGCGCCGCCATCAAGGATATCTACGACGATACCCGCTCGATCACCGAACCTGCCGGCGCCTTGGGCGTGGCCGGGATCAAGAAGTATGTCGAGCAGCGCGGCGTCAGCGGCCAGACCTTCGTGGCCATCGACTCCGGGGCCAACGTCAACTTCGATCGCCTGCGCCACGTCGCCGAGCGTGCGGAGCTGGGCGAGGGCCGCGAAGCGATCATCGCCGTGACCATTCCCGAGAAACCGGGCAGCTTCAAGGCGTTCTGCGAGGCCATAGGCAAGCGCCAGATCACCGAATTCAACTACCGCTACAACACCGGCAGCGAAGCGCACATCTTTGTCGGCGTGCAGACCCACCCGGAAAACGACCCGCGCAGCGCGCTGATCGCCAGCCTGAGCGAGCAGGGTTTCCCGGTGCTGGACCTGACCGACAACGAACTGGCCAAGCTGCACATCCGCCACATGGTCGGCGGGCGTGCGGCGCATGTGGTCGACGAAGTGATCCTGCGTTTCGAATTCCCGGAGCGTCCGGGCGCGCTGTTCAACTTCCTCAACAAGCTGGGCGGGCGTTGGAACATCTCAATGTTCCACTACCGCAACCATGGCGCGGCGGATGGTCGGGTCGTCGCGGGCCTGCAGGTGCCCCACGACGAGCGCCACCTGGTGCCGGCGGCGCTGGAAGAAATCGGTTACCCGTACTGGGACGAAAGCGACAACCCGGCCTATCAGCTGTTTCTTGGCTGAACGGCTACGCTGACGGGCAAGGCAATAAGGAAATCTGACAATGGAAACGTTAACTGCTCTGAAAGCGGCGCACATGGTGGCGACAGTTGTACTGCTGGCTTGTGCGCTGGGGCTGGGAGTCTGGGTTTTGCTGGCGCGGCGCAAGGGTGACGCGACGGCGGGTAGTCGTACCTTGCAGCGGCCAAGGGTGTTTATCTGGCTGCTGATGGGCCTGGCGCTGCTGAGCATGCCGTTTACCGGCTGGTGGATGGTGCATCTGGTGGGCTGGCCGCTGGGGCAGACCTGGTTGCTGGCCTCCAGCGTGTTGTACACCGTGGCGGCACTGGCGTGGTTCTGGCTGCTGGTGCGGCTCAACAAACTGCGCAAGACACCGGGTGGCGTGGGGAAATTCACCTTTGCCTTGGCGTTGTTCAGCTTTGTCTGCTTTGTCGCCATTGCCGGGTTGATGGGCGCGAAGCCAGTGTAGGAGCAGCCGGTCGACGCTCGATTGCTCGCGAAAAACTCAAGATCGCCGCGGGGCATAAGGTGCCCCGCGTTATCGTTAACGACCATCGCGAGCAAGCTCGCTCCTACAGTAAGGGGGCATCAGCCACGCAGGCTGATCACCGGCCAGCCACGCTTCTCGGCCTCGGCCCGCAGGTTCGGATCCGGATCGACCGCCACCGGATGGGTCACCTGCTCCAGCAACGGAAAATCATTCATCGAATCGCTATAGAAGTAGCTGTCTTCCAGCGTAAACCCGGTTTCCTCCAGCCAGCGATTCAAGCGCGTAACCTTGCCCTCGCGGAAGCACGGCACGTCGGTGCTGCGCCCGGTGTAGCGGCCATCGAGCATTTCGCATTCTGTGGCGATCAGGGTGTCGACGCCCAGACGCTCGGCAATGGGGCCTGTGACGAAGCGGTTGGTCGCCGTGATGATCACCAGTTTGTCGCCGGCATCGCGGTGCTTCTTCAGTAGCTCAAGCCCCTTGGGCAGCACGATCGGTTCGATGCAGTCGCGCATGTAATCGCTGTGCCACTGATCCAGCGTGGCCATTTCGGTGCGGCCGAGTACTTCCAGGCAGAAGTTCAGGTAAGCAGCGTTATCCAGTTTGCCGGCCAGGTAATCCTGGTAGAACGCATCGTTGCGAGCCTTGTAGGCGACGGCGTCGAGAAAGCCGCGCTCGCACAGGTAATCGCCCCAGGCGTGATCGCTGTCACCGCCCAGAAGGGTGTTGTCCAAATCGAATAAAGCCAGGCGCATTGCAGTTACCCGCTGAAAAGTCAGTAAAAAGGCGACAAGAATACGGTCTTTTCACAAGAGTGCACATAAGGTAGGAACCTTCGTTGCCGCCTTCACAACCTTTGTGGAACAATGCGGCGACATGCGTTTGCGAGGTTGTTGCCGTGATCGACCCCGATGGTTTTCGCCCCAATGTCGGGATCATTCTGACGAATGACGCCGGCCAGGTGCTATGGGCTCGCCGAATCAATCAAGATGCCTGGCAGTTTCCGCAGGGGGGAATCAACCCCGAAGAGACGCCAGAAGACGCCTTGTACCGCGAGCTGAACGAAGAAGTGGGCCTTGAGCGCGAAGATGTTGAAATTCTCGCCTGCACCCGGGGCTGGTTGCGCTATCGTTTGCCGCAACGTCTGGTACGTACCCACAGCCAACCGCTGTGCATCGGCCAGAAACAGAAATGGTTTCTCCTGCGCCTGGTCTCCAACGAGCAGCGGGTGCGGATGGATTTGACCGGTAAACCGGAATTCGATGGCTGGCGCTGGGTCAGCTATTGGTATCCGTTGGGCCAGGTGGTGACATTCAAGCGCGAGGTGTATCGACGCGCTCTCAAAGAGCTTGCCCCGCGCCTTTTAGCGCGCGACTGACGACGGAGTTCGACCCCGAGCCATGCTCAATACGCTGCGCAAGATCGTCCAGGAAGTTAACTCCGCCAAGGATCTCAAGGCGGCGTTGGGGATTATTGTGTTGCGCGTCAAAGAGGCCATGGGCAGTCAGGTCTGCTCGGTCTACCTGCTTGATCCGGAGACCAACCGGTTCGTACTGATGGCCACCGAGGGCTTGAACAAGCGCTCGATCGGCAAGGTCAGCATGGCCCCCAACGAAGGTCTGGTGGGTCTGGTCGGCACGCGTGAAGAACCCCTGAACCTCGAAAACGCCGCGGACCACCCGCGCTATCGCTACTTCGCCGAAACCGGTGAAGAGCGTTTCGCTTCGTTCCTCGGCGCGCCGATCATCCACCACCGTCGCGTCGTCGGCGTGTTGGTCATCCAGCAAAAAGAGCGTCGCCAGTTCGATGAAGGGGAAGAAGCCTTCCTCGTGACCATGAGCGCGCAGTTGGCCGGCGTTATCGCCCATGCCGAGGCCACAGGCTCCATCCGTGGCCTGGGTCGTCAGGGCAAGGGCATCCAGGAAGCCAAGTTCGTCGGCGTGCCGGGCTCGCCGGGTGCCGCGGTCGGTACTGCGGTGGTCATGCTGCCGCCCGCTGACCTGGACGTGGTGCCGGACAAGACCATCACCGACATCGACGCCGAACTGGGGCTGTTCAAGACCGCCATCGAGGGCGTGCGCGCCGACATGCGCACCTTGTCCGCCAAGCTTGCCACGCAGTTGCGCCCGGAAGAGCGGGCCTTGTTCGACGTCTACCTGATGATGCTCGACGATGCTGCGCTGGGCAGCGAAGTGACCACCGTGATCAAGACCGGCCAGTGGGCCCAGGGTGCGTTGCGCCAGGTGGTCACCGATCACGTCAACCGTTTCGAATTGATGGACGACGCTTACCTGCGCGAGCGAGCATCGGACGTCAAGGATCTCGGCCGTCGCTTGCTGGCTTATTTGCAGGAAGAGCGCCAGCAAACCCTGGTCTACCCCGACAACACCATTCTGGTCAGCGAAGAACTGACGCCGGCGATGCTTGGCGAGGTGCCGGAAGGCAAGCTGGCCGGCCTGGTGTCGGTACTCGGTTCCGGTAACTCCCACGTCGCGATCCTGGCCCGCGCCATGGGCATCCCGACCGTGATGGGCCTGGTCGACCTGCCGTACTCCAAGGTCGACGGCATCCAGATGATCGTCGACGGCTACCACGGCGAGGTCTACACCAACCCGAGTGAAGTGCTGCGCAAGCAGTTCGCCGAGGTGGTCGAGGAAGAGAAACAACTGGCCCTGGGGCTGGATGCGCTGCGCGATCTGCCGTGCGTGACGGTCGATGGCCACCGCATGCCGCTGTGGGTCAACACCGGCCTTCTGGCGGATGTGGCGCGTGCGCAGAAGCGTGGTGCCGAAGGCGTGGGCCTGTACCGCACCGAAGTGCCGTTCATGATCAACCAGCGTTTCCCGAGCGAAAAGGAACAACTGGCGATCTACCGCGAGCAACTGTCTGCGTTCCACCCGCAACCCGTCACCATGCGTACCCTGGACATCGGCGGCGACAAGTCACTGTCGTACTTCCCGATCAAGGAAGACAACCCGTTCCTCGGCTGGCGCGGCATTCGCGTCACCCTCGACCACCCGGAAATCTTCCTGGTGCAGACCCGTGCCATGCTCAAGGCCAGCGAAGGCCTGAACAACCTGCGGATTCTGCTGCCGATGATCTCCGGCACCCATGAACTGGAAGAAGCGCTGCACCTGATCCACCGCGCCTGGGGCGAAGTACGCGACGAAGGCTGCGACGTGCCGATGCCGCCGATTGGCGTGATGATCGAGATTCCGGCGGCGGTGTACCAGACCAAAGAACTGGCGCGGCAAGTGGATTTCCTGTCGGTCGGTTCCAACGACCTGACCCAGTACCTGCTGGCCGTGGACCGCAACAACCCGCGGGTGGCCGACCTTTACGATTACCTGCACCCGGCGGTGCTTCAGGCGCTGCAGAACGTGGTGCGTGATGCCCACGCCGAAGGCAAGCCAGTGAGCATCTGCGGTGAAATGGCCGGTGATCCGGCGGCGGCGGTGCTGTTGATGGCGATGGGGTTCGACAGCCTGTCGATGAACGCCACCAACTTGCCGAAAGTGAAGTGGATGCTGCGCCAGATCAACCTGAGCAAGGCCAGGGAATTGCTGGCTGAGCTAATGACCATCGATAACCCGCAAGTGATTCACAGCTCGTTGCAGCTGGCACTGAAGAACCTCGGGTTGGCGCGGATGATCAATCCGGCAGCAATCAAGCCCCTCTAAAACGCTGATGGCCTCATCGCGAGCAAGCTCGCTCCCACACTGGATCTGTGAACGCCGCAAATCCCCTGTGGGAGCGAGCTTGCTCGCGATGAGGCCTGTGCTGGCAACACAAAACTAAAGCCTGATCTCCACTTCCCCAAGATGCCCGCCATACGGCCCGAAACTGCGCTCGACCATATGCAGCGCCCCATCCGCCTGCACAATCAACGCCGTACTCGCCCGCGTTCCATAACTCTGGCTGGCAATGAACACGCTCGACAACAACGTTTCGGTGACCAGCCCCACTCCGGTATCCGGCAACTCGGCAAACGGCGCGGTCTGCGCATCGCTCAATAACGCCAGCAGCGCCTGAGGCTGCGGATCATCCAGCACCTCGCTCAATGCAGCCTTGGCCTTGAGCAGCTTCGGCCACGGCGTATCCAGGCCGGCGTTCGACACGCCGTAGACTCCCGGTTGCAGCATCACGGCTTCCGTCTCCCGGGCGTTGAAGTGCCAGAGCTCGTTCCTGTTGCCAACCAGTAGATTGAAACCGCCATATTCAGGCGAACGTCTGACAACGTCGGCCAAATAGTCATCAATCGAGCAATCGCCCTCGAGGAATCGCGCGACCAGCTCCCCACGAGACTTGCGTCCCGGTGGTCGAAGGGGATCGCGGATGTTGGTCAGCGCCGCAAATCGTCCGTTGGCACCGACACCGAGCCAGGTGCCACCGGCCTCGAGGTCGCGCCCGGCATGCACATGCGGGGCTTCGGGCCATGGCGCCAGGGGCAGGCTGGGGCGGGCGTAGAATTCATCGCGATTGGCCGCCACGACCAGCGGCTGGGCATGACTCGGTCGCCAGGCAAAAACAATCAGGCACATCAGGCTGTCCTTGTGTGTTTTTTGCTCACTCTACGCAGACATCGCTCATCGATCCATCGCCTTGCGCAGTGGAGCTTGAGGCCATGCATCCGTTACCATGCCGCTCCGGTTTTGGGGATGCGGGCGGGACGACATGGAATTTCTGCTCTATCTGGCGCTCGGCGCCTGTGCAGGTGTACTCGCCGGGCTGTTTGGCGTGGGCGGCGGGATCATCATCGTCCCGGTACTGGTGTTCAGCTTCAAGGCCCAAGGGTTCGATCCGTCGATCCTCACGCACCTGGCGGTGGGTACCTCCCTGGCGACGATCATCTTTACCTCGGTCAACGCGGTACGCGAGCATCATCGCCGTGGCGCCGTGCGTTGGCCGATCTTCATGTGGATGACCGTCGGCATTCTGGTCGGTGCCGGGTTTGGCGCGCTGACGGCCGAAGCGATTTCCGGCCCCAACCTGCAGAAGCTCATTGGTGTTTTCGCCCTGGTGATCGCCGCTCAGCTGGCGCTTGAGGTCAAACCCAAGGCCAGCCGAACGGTGCCGGGCAAACTCGGTCTGACCGTGGCCGGCAGCGTGATTGGCTGGGCTTCGGCGATTTTCGGCATTGGCGGCGGTTCGTTGACCGTGCCGTTCCTGACCTGGCGCAGTGTGCCGATGCAGCAAGCCGTGGCCACTTCATCGGCCTGCGGTCTGCCGATTGCCCTGGCCAGTGCATTAAGTTTCATGATTCTGGGCTGGCACGATCCGTTGCTCCCGGCCCATAGTCTCGGTTTCATTTATTTGCCGGCGTTGTTGGGCGTTGCCCTGACCAGCATGGTGTTCGCCCGCTTGGGCGCGCGATTGGCCCACAGGTTGTCGCCGAAGTTGCTGAAACGGCTGTTTGCCGCTTTGCTGTTCTGCGTTGGCCTGAACTTTCTAGTCTGAAGCATCTGTTCTGACGGGCGGCGCAATCCTGGCTTAATCCTGAGGTGGCAGCGTCGCCCGGGAATTTTTAAGATTTGAACTCTAACGAGGAGTCGCAATGCTGCCTTACCCGCAGATCGACCCGGTGGCCCTGGCCATCGGTCCGCTGAAAATCCACTGGTACGGTCTGATGTACCTGATCGGCATCGGCGGCGCCTGGCTGCTGGCGTCCCGTCGGTTGAATCGCTTCGACCCGACCTGGACCAAGGAAAAACTCTCCGACATGGTCTTCTGGATGTCGATGGGGGTGATTGTCGGCGGGCGCTTGGGTTATGTGCTGTTCTACGATCTGAGCGCTTACCTCGCCAACCCGCTGTTGATCTTTGAAGTGTGGAAGGGCGGTATGTCGTTCCACGGCGGTTTCATCGGCGTGATGCTGGCGGCATTGTGGTTCGGCAAGAAGAACAACAAGTCGTTCTTCCAGCTGATGGATTTCGTTGCGCCGATGGTGCCGATTGGCCTGGGCGCCGGGCGTATCGGCAACTTCATCAACGCCGAGTTGTGGGGCAAGGCAACCGACGTGCCGTGGGCGATGGTCTTTCCGACCGATCCGGCGCAACTGGCGCGTCATCCGTCGCAGCTGTACCAGTTCGCCCTCGAAGGCGTGGCACTGTTCCTGATCCTGTGGCTGTTCTCGCGCAAGCCACGGCCGACTATGGCGGTATCGGGGATGTTCGCGCTGTTCTATGGCATCTTCCGTTTCATCGTCGAGTTCGTCCGCGTACCGGACGCCCAGTTGGGCTATCTGGCCTGGAACTGGCTGACCATGGGCCAGGTGCTGTGCGTACCGATGATCGTCGGCGGGCTGTTCCTGATCTGGCTGGCGTATCACCGCGCCCCGGCGACTCCAGCGGCAGCCGTATAAAATTCGAACCCCGCAGCGATGGTTGCGGGTTCAAGGACACAGGTAATTCATGAAGCAATATCTCGAACTGGTCGCCCACGTCATCAAGAACGGCACCAAACAGGCCAATCGTACCGGCGTGAACACCATCAGTTTTCCCGGTGCGATGCTGCGTTATGACTTGCAGGAAGGTTTCCCGGCGATCACCACGCGCAAAATGGCCTTCAAATCGGCTATCGGCGAAATGTGCGGATTCTTGCGTGGCGTAAATAGCGCTGCCGAATTCCGCGCCCTGGGCTGCAAGGTCTGGGACCAGAACGCCAACGAAAACGCCCAGTGGCTGGCCAACCCGTTCCGCCAGGGCGAAGACGACCTCGGCGAAATCTACGGCGTGCAATGGCGCAAATGGCCGGCGTACAAGCAGATTCCGCTCAGCAACCCGGCTGCCATCGAGCAGACCCTGAAGCAGGGTTATCGCCAGATTGCCGAAGGCGAGGAAGACGGTCAGGCCTACGTGGTGCTGTACAAGGCCATCGACCAGGTTCGCCAGTGCGTCGATACCATCATCAAGGACCCGGGCAGCCGCCGCATCCTGTTCCACGGCTGGAACTGCGCTCAGCTCGATGAAATGGCCCTGCCGCCGTGCCACCTGCTGTACCAGTTCCACCCGAATGTCGAGACCAAAGAGATCTCTTTGACCCTCTACATCCGCTCCAACGACCTGGGCCTGGGCACGCCGTTCAACCTCACCGAAGGCGCTGCGCTGCTGAGCCTGATCGGTCGTCTGACGGGCTACACGCCGCGTTGGTTCACCTATTTCATCGGTGATGCCCACGTCTACGAAAACCACCTGGACATGCTCAACGAACAGCTCAAGCGCGAGCCGTTCCCGATGCCGAAACTGGTGATTTCCGACCGTGTGCCGGAGTTTGCCAAGACGGGTGTTTACCAGCCGGAATGGCTGGAGCTGGTGGAGCCGGGCGATTTTTCGCTGGAAGGCTACGAACACCACGCGCCGATGACCGCGCCGATGGCGGTCTGACGCACAGCATCGAACCAATGTGGGAGCGGGCTTGCTCGCGAAAGCGGTCTGTCAGTGACATATCTGTCAACTGACACGGCCCCTTCGCGAGCAAGCCCGCTCCCACATCTGGTTTGCGGTGTTCCTAGTGGCCGTGACTGCGGCCTACATGAGAATGCTCCACCTCCGTCGCCACCACCCCGCCGCTCACTTCCAGCCGCTGCAAAATCCCGCATTGATCGATACTTGGCCCTTCGCCGCAGCGTTGGCGCAGGTCGAGCAGTTGCGTCTGCAAGGCCAGCAAGCCGTCGATCCGCGCCTTTACATGGTGGATGTGTTCGTCAATCAGCGCGTTGACGCTTTCGCACTGATCCTGCGGACTGTCGCGAAACGCCAGCAGGCTGCGGATTTCTTCGAGCGTCATGTCGAGGGTGCGACAGTTGCGGATGAAGGTCAGGCGCTCGGCGTGGGCCTGGGTATAGACGCGATAATTGCCGTCACTGCGGGCCGGTTCCGGCAGAAGGTTCTCGCGCTCGTAGTAGCGGATCGTTTCCACGGCGCAGTCCGTGAGTTTCGCCAACTCTCCAATTTTCATGACGCCAATCTCCAAAACTCCAGAAAGGGTGCTTGACCCTATAGTGGCTACAGGGTCTTTACTTGGCAACAGGCACTCTTATGGACGCAACCAATGAGCGATTCCCTGCACTCCCACAAACCCGGGGCTGAGCACGAGCACAGCCACAAGCTCAAGCCCGTGCAAAAACATGGCCACGGCGGTCACGGCGACGCCTGCTGCTCATCTAAAGCGGCAGCGCCTGCGCTGGTAAAACTGAGCGAATCGCCGACGCCCGGAGCCCGACTGAGCAGTTTCCGCATCGAGGCAATGGACTGTCCAACTGAACAGACGCTGATTCAGAACAAGCTAAGCAAACTGACCGGCGTGCAGCAGCTTGAGTTCAATCTGATTAATCGGGTGCTCGGCGTAACCCACGATTTGCCCGGTACCGAGCCGATCGTCGAGGCCATCAAATCCTTGGGCATGCAGGCCGAGCCGATGGACCAGGGTGATGAAACCCCGGTGCCCGCGCCCCGGAAAAAGCCGTGGTGGCCCCTGGCACTGTCCGGTGTTGGTGCATTGCTGGCAGAAGTTATCCACTTCACCGGTTTCGCGCCGAACTGGGTGGTGGCGGTTATCGCGCTGGTCTCGATTCTCAGTGGTGGCCTCGGTACTTACAAAAAAGGCTGGATCGCCCTTAAAAACCGCAATCTGAACATCAACGCGCTGATGAGCATTGCCGTGACCGGCGCGGTGCTGATCGGCCAGTGGCCGGAAGCGGCGATGGTGATGTTCCTGTTCACCGTGGCCGAGTTGATCGAGGCCAGGTCCCTTGACCGCGCGCGCAATGCCATCAGCGGTTTGATGCAGATGACGCCGGATACGGCAACGGTGTTGCAGGCTGACGGGAGCTGGCTTGAGCAGGATGTCAAAAACATTGGGCTTGGCGCGCGGGTGCGGGTGCGCCCCGGCGAGCGTATCGGCCTGGACGGCGAAGTGCTGTCCGGTCGCTCGACCATCGATCAGGCGCCAATTACCGGTGAAAGCCTGCCGGTGGAAAAAACCGTCGGCGACAAAGTCTTCGCCGGCACCATCAATCAGGCCGGGTCCCTGGAGTACGAGGTGACCGCCGCGGCGGATAACTCGACCCTGGCCCGCATCATCCACGCCGTCGAGCAGGCCCAGGGCGCGCGGGCGCCGACCCAGCGTTTCGTCGACAGTTTCTCGAAAATCTACACCCCGGCAGTGTTCGTCCTGGCCCTGGCCGTGGCGGTGATCCCGCCATTGTTCATGGGCGAGTTGTGGTTCGACTGGATCTACCGGGCGCTGGTGCTGCTGGTGGTGGCCTGCCCGTGTGCGCTGGTGATCTCCACGCCGGTGACCATCGTCAGCGGCCTCGCGGCGGCGGCGCGTAAAGGCATTTTGGTCAAGGGTGGCGTTTATCTGGAGGGCGGTTACAAGCTCGACTACCTGGCCCTGGACAAGACCGGCACCATCACCCACGGCAAACCGGTGCAGACCGATTACCTGTCGCTGGACCCGACCGCCGACGACTCGGCGCCCGCCATTGCCGCCGCGCTGGCCGGACGCTCGGATCACCCGGTTTCCCTGGCCATCGCCAAGGCGGCTGTGGATAACCAGACCGCGACGCTGATTGTGGATAACTTCGAAGCGCTGGGCGGGCGCGGGGTGCGCGGCGAGATCAACGGCCAGCTCTACCATCTGGGCAACCATCGTCTTGTGGAGGATCTGGGCCTGTGTTCGCCAGCGCTGGAAGAAAAGCTGTTTGCCCTGGAAAAGCAGGGCAAGTCGGTGGTGCTGCTGCTTGATTCGTCCGGCCCGTTGGCGCTGTTTGCCGTGGCGGACACGGTAAAAGAGTCCAGCCGCGAAGCGATCCGGCAACTGCATGACCTGGGTATCAAAACCTTGATGCTCACAGGCGATAACGTCCACACCGCGCAGGCCATTGCAGCACAAGTCGGCATCGACGAGGCCAAGGGCGACCTGTTGCCGGGGGACAAACTGCAGGCTATCGAAACTCTCTATGCTCAAGGGCATCGGGTCGGCATGGTTGGCGACGGCATCAATGATGCGCCTGCACTGGCGCGTTCCGAAATCGGCTTCGCCATGGCCGCTGCGGGCACCGATACCGCGATCGAAACCGCCGATGTCGCCCTGATGGACGACGATCTTCGCAAAGTTCCGGCATTCATTCGCCTGTCCCGGCAGACTTCGAGCATCCTCAAACAGAACATCGCCCTGGCTTTGGTCATCAAGGCGATCTTTCTTGGGGTAACCTTTGCCGGGATCGCTACCATGTGGATGGCAGTGTTCGCCGATATGGGCGTGAGTTTGCTGGTGGTGTTCAACGGTTTGCGCCTGCTGCGCAAGTAAAGGATGAGGGACGGTTGTGCTGAGTGCCGAGCTGAAGGCGTTTTACATGGTGGCCCGCCTGGGCAGCATTACCCAGGCTGCCAAAAAGCTTGGCCTGAGCCAGCCGACGGTGACGACGCAGATCCGCAACCTCGAAAGTCAGTACTCGGTTGAGCTGTTCTATCGCGGCGGCCGGCGTCTCAGCGTCAGTGAGGAGGGCGCGCGGCTGCTGCCTATGGTCAAGGTGCTGATGCAACAGGAAGCCGACATCGAGTTTTTCCTGCGTAACTGCGGTCAGGTCCAGGGTACGCTGCGTATTGCCGCCACGGCACCGTATTACATTCTCGACCTGGTGAAAACGTTTCGCGAGCGCCTACCGCAGGTGGAGGTGTCGGTGGAAATCGGCAACTCCCATCAAGTACTCGAAGCACTGGAGGATTACCGTGTCGATGTCGCCGCCTCTTCGCAGTTACTGGAGGATGCGCGGTTGATTCGCCGGGTGCTCGGCAGCGATCCGCTGGTGCTGGCGGTGCATCGCAATCATCCGCTGGCGGTTCATGATCACGTACCGCTCGGTGCCTTGGCCGGGCATACCCTGCTGATGCGTGAACCGGGCTCGACCACCCGTCGCCTGACCGAAGAGTTGCTGGCCAGTGCCGGGGTGTGTTTCGGCCCGCTACTGGAGATCGGCAGTCGTGAATCGATCCGCGAAGCAGTGCTGCGCAACATCGGTATCAGCATCATTGCCCGTCAGGAAGTGCCCCATGATCCGCAACTGCGGGTGCTGACCATCGAGAATGCGCCGCAGATTCCCGAATACCTGTATTGCCTCAAGGAGCGTAAAAACGCGCGGCTGCCGGCGGCGTTTCTGGGGTTGGCGCAGGAAATGGCTCCGGCCTGAGATCAGTGGTGACAGTACCGGCCCCTTCGCGAGCAAGCCCGCTCCCACAGGGGACCGCGATTAACTGTGGGAGCGGGCTTGCTCGCGAAGGCGCCAGATCAAACAACGCAGGGCTTGAAGGCTTAACCAAAAATCCCGAATACCACTATCGGCAGTTTTTGCCTTACTGCCACATGACGGACTCATTACAACTCTAGGATGGCCCCCATCTGCTCGATGAGGTCCGTCCATGAACAACTCGATCGCAACTGCCCTGACCAACCCCGGCGCACCGATGAAAGTGCGCGGTGTACAGAAGCGTTTTGGCGCCTTCACCGCGCTAGATAACGTGTCCCTCGACGTGGCGGCCGGTGAGCTGGTGTGTCTGCTGGGGCCGTCGGGCTGTGGCAAGACCACCTTGCTGCGCTGCATCGCCGGTCTGGAGAAGCAGGACAGCGGCGAGTTGTACCTGGGCGATCGCGACGTTTCCCACCTGGCGCCCCAGGCGCGGGACTACGGCATTCTGTTCCAGTCCTACGCGTTGTTTCCCAATCTCACCGTCGAAGCGAACATTGCCTACGGCCTCGCCGGCAGCGGTCGTGACGAAGTGCGCCGTCGAGTCGGCCAGATGCTGGAACTGGTCGGCCTGGGCGGCAGCGAGAAAAAGTATCCCGGCCAGTTGTCCGGCGGCCAGCAGCAGCGGGTTGCACTGGCTCGCGCCCTGGCCCCGGCCCCTTCGCTGTTGCTGCTGGACGAACCGATGTCGGCCCTCGATGCCCGGGTGCGCGAGCATCTATGTACCGAACTGCGCCAACTGCAACGCAACCTCGGCATCACCACCCTGATGGTCACCCATAATCAGGACGAGGCCATGCTGATGGCCGACCGTATCGCCGTGATGAACAACGGCAAGGTCGAGCAGTACGCCACGCCGCAGGAAATCTACAACCGCCCGGCCACGCCATTCGTGGCGGAGTTCGTCGGCCAGGGTAACTGGCTACCCTTCCAGCGCAACAGCGACAGCCACGCCCAGGTCGGCGGGATGAACATGCGTCTGGCCGAAGGCAGCGCCAAGTCCGCGTCGGGCCGTTTGTTCTGCCGTCCGGAAGCGATCAACGTCAACCCGCTGGTGCACGAGGAAAACCTGTTCCCGGCCAAGGTTCGTGAAATCACCTTCCTCGGCAATCGCTGCCGCATGAGCTTCGAGCTCGATCAGTTGCCGGGGCACCCGCTGTTGGCGGAGTTGGCGCCAGAAGCCATGCCGCGCCTTGGTGCCCAGCAGATCATGGTCGCCTTGCCGCCGCGTAGCCTGCAGGTGTTTGCCTGATGAGCGCGAACATCGCGCTGCCGCTGCCGCACAAGCAGGTTCGGCAGGCCACCCGCGCCGAGATCGGTGACCGGTTGTTCGTGGTCGGCGGCAAAGTCCTCATGCTGGTGTTGTTGGGCGTTGCCGTATTGATGCCGCTGCTGGCGATCTTCTGGCGTGGTTTCAGCGCCGAGGCCGGGCAGGGCGGTGGCTGGGTCGCCGCGAAAGAACTGGTGACCAGCGAGAACTTCCACTGGTTGCTCGGTAACAGCCTGAAGGTTTCCCTCAGTGTCGCGGCCATTGTCGTACCGCTGGCCTACCTGTTTGCCTACGCGCTGCAACGAACCTTGATTCCCGCCAAAGGCATTTGGCGTGGCATTTCCCTGCTGCCATTGATGGCGCCGTCGATGTTGCCCGGCATCGCGCTGGTTTATCTGTTCGGCAACCAGGGCATGCTGCGTGGCCTGCTCTCGGACAACATCTACGGCTTCTGGGGCATTGTGCTTGGCGAAGTCATCTACACCTTCCCGCACGCCTTGATGATTCTTCTGTCGGCCCTGTCCCTGGCCGATGCGCGACTGTTCGATGCCGCCTCCAGCATGGGCGCGAGTCCTGCAAAAGCCTTCCGCAGCATCACCTGGCCGGCGACCCGTCAGGCCGTGTTCGCCGCATTCTGTCTGGTGTTCACCCTGACCATCACTGACTTCGGCGTACCAGTGGTTGTCGGTGGCGACTATCAAGTGTTGGCGCTGGAGGCCTACAAGGCGGTGGTCGGCCAGCAACAGTTCGGTCGTGGCGCGTTGATCGGCATGGTGTTGCTGCTACCGGCGCTGTTCAGCTTCGGGGTCGATGCCTGGTTGCGTCGGCGTCACGGTGATTCCATGAGCGGTCGTGCCCAGGTGTTCAAACCCGCGCCGTCGAAGCTGCGCGACAGCTGCTACCTGGCCATCGTCCTGCTGATCTGCGCCGCGTTGCTGCTGGTGTTCGGCATGGCGGTGTTCTCGTCCCTGGTGAAGTTCTGGCCGTACAACCTGTCGCTGTCGCTCAACCATTATCAGTTCAACGAAACCGCCGGCGGTGGCTGGCTGGCCTACGGCAACAGCTTGAAGATGGCTTTGGGCACGGCGTTGATCGGCAGCCTGCTGATCTTCACCGGCGCCTACCTGATGGAAAAAACCAAGGGTCAGCGCGGCCTGAACCTGACCCTGCGCATGCTCAGTTTCGTGCCGATGGCGGTGCCGGGTCTGGTGCTGGGGTTGGGCTACGTCTTCTTCTTCAACCTCACCGGCAACCCGCTGCACGTGCTCTACGGCAGCATGACGCTGCTGATTGTCTGCACCATTGCTCACTATTTGACCACCGCACAAATGACCGCCACCACCGCGCTGCGTCAACTCGATGCCGAGTTTGAAGCCGCCGCGCTGTCGCTCAAGGCGCCGCTGTACCGCCACTACCTGCGCGTCACCGTGCCGATCTGCCTGCCGGCGCTACTGGACATCGTGCGCTACCTGTTCGTCTCGGCCATGACCACCGTTTCGGCGGCGATCTTCCTCTACAGCCCCGACACCATCCTCGCGGCAGTGGCGGTGCTGAACATGGATGACGCCGGCAACGTCGGCGGTGCGGCGGCGATGTCGACCCTGATCCTGATTACCTCGGCGGGCGTGTCTCTGCTGCTGGCCTGGGCCTCGCGCGGTTTGCTGCGCCGCTCCCAGGCCTGGCGGCAGACCACACCCGGTCATTGAATCTGCACAACCCCTCAACTCAAAAACAGGAAAAGATCATGTTCAAGCCTATGGCCCTGGCCGCTGCTGTCCTCACCGCTTTCAGCCTGAACGCCTTTGCGGCGAAAACCGAGTTGACGGTGTACACCGCTCTCGAAGCCGAACAACTGAAGACCTACAAGCAAGCGTTCGAAAAGGCCAACCCGGACGTCGAAATCAAATGGGTGCGTGATTCCACCGGCATCATCACCGCCAAACTGCTGGCCGAAAAAGCCCGTCCGCAGGCTGATGCCGTGTGGGGTCTGGCCGCTTCGAGCCTGGCGATTCTCGATCAGCAAGGCATGCTGCAAAGCTACGCACCGAAAGACCTGGGCAAGATCGGCGCCAACTACCGCGACGCCGCCAACCCACCAGCCTGGGTCGGCATGGACGTGTGGGCCGCGACCATTTGCTTCAACACCGTCGAAGCCGAGAAGCAGGGCCTGACCAAGCCCGTGAGCTGGCAGGACCTGACCAAGCCTGAGTACAAAGGCAAGATCGTCATGCCAAACCCGGCATCGTCCGGCACCGGTTTCCTCGACGTCAGCGCCTGGCTGCAAACCTTCGGCGAGAAGCAGGGCTGGGCCTACATGGATGGCCTGCACCAGAACATCGGCCAGTACGTTCACTCCGGCTCCAAGCCTTGCAAACTGGCGGCGGCTGGTGAATTCCCGATCGGTATTTCCTTCGAGTACCCGGCTGTTCAACTGAAACGCCAGGGCGCACCGCTGGACATCATCCTGCCGAAGGAAGGCCTGGGTTGGGAGATCGAAGCGACTGCCGTGATCAAGGGCACTGCCCACGAAGAGGCGGCGAAGAAACTGGCTGACTTCTCGGCCAGCCCTGAGGCGATGGAGCTCTACAAGGAAAACTTCGCCGTGCTCGCCCAGCCTGGCATCGCCAAACCACAGACCGAACTGCCGGCCGACTACGAACAGCGCCTGATCAAGAACGACTTCGCCTGGGCCTCGAAGAACCGCGACGAGATCCTGACCGAGTGGCGCAAGCGTTATGACGGCAAGTCCGAGAAAGTGGCGGCCAAGTAAGATCTTTATCGGCTGACAGGGCCTCTTCGCGGGCAAGCCCGCTCCCACATAAGGAATGCGGTCAAATGTGGGAGCGGGCTTGCTCGCGAAAACGGTCTTGAATTCAGGACATTTCTAGATGACACAACACAACGACATGCTGATCGTCGGCGCCGGCATCCTGGGTTTGTCCCACGCGTATGCCGCCGCCAAGCGCGGTCTCAAGGTCACGGTTTTCGAGCGCAGCGCAACGCCCCTCGGCGCTTCGGTGCGCAACTTCGGCCAGGCACTGGTCACTGGCCAGCCGCCAGGGCCGATGCTGGAACTGGCCCGCGCCAGTCGCGGAATCTGGGGTGATTGGGCCCAGCTCGCCGGCCTGCAACTCAAGCGCAATGGCTCGTACCTGTTCGCCCGCACCGAGGTGGAAGAACAGCTGCTGCAAGCCTTTTGCGACGGCCGCGCGGTGGAGCACGGTTACCGTGTCGACCTGTTGCGCGGTGCCGGATTGCGCGATTTGTACGACGGTCAGTTCCGCCATCATCGCGCTGCGTTGCATGGCATGGACGATCAGCAGTTGTATTCCCGCGAAGCGATTCCGGCGTTGATCGATTTCCTGCGCCGCGACCTGGGGGTCAAGTTTCACTTCTCCACCCTGGTCCGAGATATCGAACCGGGTCGCTTGTACAGCACCGCCGGCAGCTTCAGTGCCGAGCAGATCATTGTCTGCTCCGGCCACGATTATCAGACGTTACTGGCCGAACAGATCGCTGAGCTCGAGCCGCAAATTTGCCGCCTGCAAATGCTCCGCGCCCGACCGCAAATCCACCTCAACCTGCAACACGCGTTGCTCACCGGTTTGAGCTGCGTGCACTACGGCGCCTTCGCCGACTTGCCGGAGGCCGCGGCGGTACAGGCAGAAATCCTGCAGTACGCGCCGCACCTGCACGAAAACGGTATCCACCTGCTGATCAGCCCGACACCCTATGGCGAATTGATCATTGGTGATTCGCACCATTACGGCAGCGATCCGTCACCCTTCAATGCCGAGCAGGTCGACGACTGGATGATCGAGCTGGCTGAGCAGACCCTGGGTTGCACGGTGCAAGTGGTCGAACGCTGGCAGGGGGTCTATGGTTCACGGGGGCCGGGACCGTTTTCGTTCCTGCGCCCGGCAAAAGGCCTGAGCGTGGCGTTGATGCACACCGGTGTCGGCATGAGCGTCGGGCCGGCGATGGCTGAACGAAACATCGCAGCTGTGTTGGGGGAAATCTGATGGGGCGCAATGAACAAGTCGTCGCCGAAGTATTCAGTCTGTACGAGCGTTTTGGCGACAGCGATTACATCGGTGAACCGGTTTCGCAGATCGAGCACATGTCCCAGGCGGCGGAACTGGCCATGGCCGAAGGCTTCGACGATGAAGTGGTGCTGGCAGCGTTCTTTCATGACATCGGGCATATCTGTGGAGAAAGCGCGGAGAACATGGGCGGCTTCGGCGTTGTCAGCCATGAGCGTCTGGGCGCGGATTTTCTTCGCCGTGCCGGCTTCAGCGAGCGTATGGCTCGGCTGGTCGAATACCACGTGCAGGCCAAGCGTTACCTGACGCTCAAGGAGGCGGGATACTACGAACGCTTGAGCGAAGCCAGTCGCCGGACCCTGGAATATCAGGGCGGGGTGATGACGGCTGAAGAGGCTGAGGCGTTCGAGCAGGACCCGTTGTGTGCCGTGAGCTTGCGCATGCGCCAGTGGGATGAGCTGGCGAAAGAGATGCATGTGCCGGTGATTGATCTGGCGGTGTTGAAGGACAAGGCGGTGCGATTGTTGGCTGCGTAAGTCTCGGCACCGAGTGGCTGCCTTCGCGAGCAAGCCCGCTCCCACATTGGATTTGTGACCGACGCACATCCCCTGTGGGAGCGGGCTTGCTCGCGAAGAGGCCAGCGCTGACACCATGCATCATCAATCAAGCCACTAAAGCTGCTGCGCCAAGGCCTCAACCTGCTCCTGCCGCTCCCCCTGATTCAATTTTGAATGAGGATTGAGCGACGACCACTGCGGATGTGCCCGTGCCTTGTTCAGGGCCTCGGGCAGTTTGCCTTCGCGCCAGCTCTTGTCCTGGGGCGTGGCCACCTGAATGCTGTCCATCGCCGCATGCCCACGGGCGTTCAACGCTTGCAGCAATTGCCGCTGGCGTAGCGCCAACAGGCGCAGCACGTTGTCATCCACAGTCAGTTCGCGCTGGCCCTTGATCTTGCCGAGCAAGCGGCTGCCATAACTGCGTGCGGTTTGCAGCGCGCCACCGGCGATGGCTCCCGCCAGAGCCGCTGCGCCCAGGGTAATCCCGCCCACCAGCAGGTCGACCCCGGCCCCCGCAGCAGCACCCGCGGCGATACCGCCACCCACGCGCACGCCCAGTTGCTTGAGGGTTTCCGGGTTGAACAGGTCATCGCCCCAACGACCGTCTAGCAGCGGCAAATCACCGGCCGCGGCATCCTGTGGGCGGAAGGCGTACAGCTTGAGCAGGGACTCGACGCAACGCTGCTCACGCTGGCGCACGGCTTTGCGCAGTTCGCTGATTGCCTTTTGTTCCTGCTCGGCTTCACTGACCACACTGCGTCGGCAGGCCGCGCAATCGATCAATAATTCGGCAATCAATCGCTCTGCGCTTTGTTGGCGAGCCAGACGCTGGGCTTGCTGATCGGCAATCAGTCGTTCGAGCTGCGGCCGGGCAGTTTCCAGCAGCAGGGCGAGACTTTCATAGAGTCGACGCTCGCCATCCTCCGGCGGCGCGACGCTGTCGAAGCGCACCAAGGCATGCAAGCCCAGCCGCGCCAGCGCTTCACGCCAGGCCGGTTCGCGGTGGTTGGCGCTGCTGACGAAATTCAGCACCGGCAGCAAGGGTTTGCCGCAACCGGCCAGCACTTCCAGCTCGTCGCGATACTTGGCCAGTACCGGTTCCCTGGCGTCGATCACGTAGAGCCCGGCGTCCGACGCCAGTAACTGGCGCAGCACCTTGGCTTCCTGTTCGAAGCGTTGCCGGGCTTCGCTGCCATCCAGGAAACGCGCCAGCCGCGCGGGGCCGTCGAGGCGTTCGCCAGGCCGCTCCAGGCGTTCGAGGTAGTCGAGCAGGGCGATGGCGTCTTCCAGGCCCGGGGTGTCGTAGAGATCGAGCAAGGGCTCGCCGTCCACCGATAACCGTGCGCCCTCGACATGCCGCGTGGTGCTGGGACGATGGGACACTTCACCGAAGCCGACGTCGCGGGTCAGGGTGCGCAGTAGTGAGGTTTTACCGACGTTGGTGTGGCCGACCACGGCGAGTTTCAGGGGATTAGTCATGACCCGTCTCCAGCCAGTTCATCGGTGCACAATCGGCAAACGGCAGCTCAAGCTGTTGCAGCGCCACGTGCCAGTCGCCCAGGCGCTCGGCGTCCAGCGCTTCACCGGGGGGCGCCTGCAACAACCACACGCGGGTGGCGCTGGCGCTACGGGCCAGTTCGGCAATCAGGGCCAGGCTGCCGCGATCCGGCGAGCGCCGTGGATCGCACGCAATGGCCAGGCGTGCCGGGGGAAAGCGGGTCAATTGTTCGAGGAGTTTGTGTCGCGATTCGCGGCTGTCGAGGATGCCAGCGTTGCTGACGTTTTTCGGCAATTGCGGTGGCCACGGGCGGTCGTCGTCCAGCTCGATGGCGACCAATAGAGCACCATCACTTTGTTGTTCGTTGACGCCGCTTTCCACGCGATGCAGTTGCTCAGGCGCCGCATCGCTGATGCCGAGACGCTCGCTGGTGGGCATCAAGCGTTCGCGAAGCTGTGCGTAGCCGGGCAGGTTCAAATCCAGGCGGAGCGCCGTTTGCCCGGATTTCCAGCGCCACAGGCAAAACAGTGCGAGCAGCAGGCGCGGCAAAACCCCATAGACCAGCAGAACACCAACCAGCCATGCTGCCCAGGCCTGGCGGGCGCTTTCGATACTCAGTGCGGCGTCGCCGCTGGCACGGATCATCTCTTCGGTGGGCACGCTGAAACCGAGCAGGGCCGGCAGGGCGCCAAGCGCCTGGGTTACGGCAATAAAGGTGTCGGCACTGAGGATGGTGGTTTCCCAGACGAAGCCGTAGCGCCGGGTTGCCATCAGTGTCAGCAGAATGACCAAGGCGCTGATCATCGCCAGCAACCACAGGCCGTTGACCAATACGCCGATGGCCCAGCGATTGAGCTTCTGCCGTTGCAACAACAGGAGCAGGGCGGGGGCCAGTTGCGTGGCCTTGGCGTCCCGGGCGAGTTTTTCACTTAGCCACAGCCATAGTCGCCCGAGGCTGGCGCCGTGTTCTCCGGCAAACGCCAGGCCCAGGGCCCAACTCAGCAGCAGGATCAGGTTGAGCCCGAGCAGGCTGCCCAAGGCCCAGAACACATTCACCGGGTGCAGGCCATCGCCCATTGCAGCAAAGGCCAGGCCGGCGCCGCTGATCACCGCCAGCACCGCCATTACGATCAGCGCCAGTCGTGCGCCTTGCAGCCAGTGTTGGAGGGCTGCAGTCAGGCCATCGCGTTCAGCCAGCCACAGGGCCCGGCGTTGAATGCGCGACGGCAAATCACCGCCGACGCTGCGGGCCAGCCGGTTGGCTTCAAGGTCTTCCAAGGGGCCTGCGTGTTCTTCGCGCAGTCGGATGGTTTCTGTCAGCCAGAGGGTATTGAGTTCAGTCACGCGGCATCCCGTCGCTTAATTGAGCTGTGAGCATAACCGCTGTGACGCTTATCGGCGAAAGCGAGGCTCTGGTATCCTCGCCGGCATGACTAAATCACTCCCCCTCAGCCTGATCGCAGCCCTCGGTGAAAACCGTGTGATCGGCGTCGACAACAGCATGCCCTGGCACCTGCCGGGGGACTTTAAATATTTCAAGGCCACCACCCTCGGCAAGCCGATCATCATGGGTCGCAAGACCTGGGATTCCCTCGGTCGCCCGTTGCCGGGCCGCTTGAACATCGTGGTCAGCCGTCAGGCGGATCTGCAGCTCGAAGGCGCGGAGGTTTATCCGTCGCTGGAAGCCGCCGTTGTCCGCGCTGAAGCATGGGCGAAGGAGCAGGGCGTCGATGAGCTGATGCTGATTGGCGGCGCGCAGCTGTATGCGCAAGGCTTGGCACAGGCTGATCGGTTGTACCTGACTCGCGTGGCGCTGAGCCCGGAAGGGGATGCGTGGTTTCCGGAGTTTGATTTGGGCCAGTGGAAGCTGGTTTCGAATGTGCCGAACCCGGCCGAAGGTGACAAACCGGCGTACAGCTTCGAAGTGTGGGAAAAAGCCTAAAAGCTTCGCGAGCAAGCCCGCTCCCACATTGGATCTGTGAGCGACACAAATCCCCTGTGGGAGCGGGCTTGCTCGCGAAGAGGCCCGCTCAGTCGCTAAAGAACTTAAGCCTGCGCCAACGCCGAATGCTCATCCGCATCCAGCAATTCTTTATCAGTCTGCTGCATCACTTGGCTGGTAATCGCCCCAGCCGTGATCGAACCACTCACATTCAACGCCGTACGCCCCATATCAATCAGTGGCTCGACCGAAATCAGCAACGCCACCAGTGACACCGGCAAGCCCATCGCCGGCAGCACGATCAGCGCCGCAAACGTCGCGCCGCCACCCACTCCGGCCACACCGGCCGAGCTCAGCGTGACAATCGCCACCAGTGTCGCGATCCAAAGCGGGTCCAGCGGGTTGATGCCCACAGTCGGCGCCACCATCACCGCCAACATCGCCGGGTACAGGCCGGCACAACCGTTCTGGCCGATGGTCGCGCCGAACGAAGCGGCGAAACTGGCGATGGACTGCGGGATGCCCAAACGACTTGTCTGCGCCTCGATGCTCAACGGAATCGTCGCAGCGCTGGAGCGGCTGGTGAAGGCAAACGTCAGCACCGGCCAGATCTTGCGGAAGAAGCGCAGCGGATTGATCCCGGCGGCCGACACCAGCACACCATGCACCACAAACATCAGGCCAAGGCCGATGTAAGACACCACGACAAAACTGCCGAGCTTGATGATGTCTTGCAGGTTGGAGCCGGCGACCACTTTGGTCATCAGTGCCAGCACGCCGTACGGGGTCAGCTTCATCACCAGGCGCACCAGGCGCATCACCCAAGCTTGCAGGGTTTCGATGGCGTTGATCACTTTCTGACCTTTCTCGACATCATCCTTGAGCAGTTGTAGCGCCGCGACACCCAGGAACGCAGCGAAAATCACCACACTGATGATCGACGTCGGCTTGGCTCGCGCCAGGTCGGCGAACGGGTTTTGCGGAATGAACGACAGCAACAGCTGCGGCACATTCAGGTCGGCGACCTTGCCGGCGTAATCGGTCTGGATGGTTTGCAGGCGCGCCATTTCCTGGGTGCCGGCCACCAGGCCTTCGGCGGTCAGGCCGAACAGGTTGGTCAGGCCGATGCCGATCAACGCCGCGATGGCTGTGGTGAACAGCAGCGTGCCGATGGTCAGGAAGCTGATCTTGCCCAGCGATGAGGCGTTGTGCAGGCGGGCCACGGCGCTGAGGATCGAGGCGAACACCAGCGGGATCACGATCATTTGCAGCAATTGCACATAGCCGTTGCCCACCAGATCGAACCAGCCGATCGAGGCTTTCAGCACCGGATTACCGGCACCGTAAACAGTGTGCAAGGCCACACCGAATGCCACGCCCAGCACCAGTGCGAGCAGGACTTTTTTCGCCAGGCTCCAAGTGGTGTGGCGGGTTTGCGCCAGGCCCAGGAGCAGGGCGAGGAACACCAGCAGATTGAGAATCAGCGGCAGATTCATTGGAACTCCCATTAGACTTTTGCCAGCTGCCTTCCGGGGCAGCTGCGAACCGGCAAGCCTAACAGCTTGAAAACTAATGAATTAATATCAAAAACGTATGGTATCCGTCGTTTTTGGAATAAGCGGATGTCGCTGTCAGAAATGCAACTGGCGCGAAAGGGACACAGGCGGTCGCTGACAGGCGGGGACTGTCACACTTATTTGTTAGCGTCGATCTCTTTCACATTCAGGGAGAAACGCCAATGAAGTTCGCACCGAAATTACTGGCTGCAGCACTTTGCCTGGGCCTTGCCGGCCAGGTTTTCGCAACGGATCTGAAACACTGGCCAGCCGACCAGGCCAAGGCGCTGGACGCGATGATCGCCGCCAACGCCAACAAAGGTAACTACGCGGTGTTTGACATGGACAACACCAGTTACCGCTATGACCTGGAAGAGTCGTTGCTGCCGTTCATGGAGAACAAGGGCCTGATCACCCGCGACAAGCTCGATCCCTCTCTGAAACTGATGCCGTTCAAGGACACCGCCGACCACAAGGAAAGCCTGTTCAGCTACTACTACCGCCTCTGTGAACTCGACGACATGGTTTGCTATCCATGGGTCGCCCAGGTGTTCTCCGGCTTTACGCTCAAGGAGCTCAAGGGCTACGTCGACGAGATGATGGCGTCCGGCAAACCGGTGCCGGCCACCTATTACGAAGGCGATGTGGTCAAGAAGCTCGACGTCAACCCGCCGAAAATCTTCACGGGCCAGCAAGAGCTGTACAACAAACTGATGGAGAACGGCATCGAGGTCTACGTGATGACCGCCGCCTCCGAAGAACTGGTGCGCATGGTCGCGGCCGATCCGAAGTACGGCTACAACGTCAAGCCGCAGAACGTGATCGGCGTGTCGCTGCTGCTCAAGGATCCGAAGACTGGCGAGCTGACCACTGCGCGCAAGCAGATCACCGCCGGCAAGTATGACGAGAAGGCCAACCTCGGCCTTGAACTGACCCCGTACCTGTGGACCCCGGCGACCTGGATGGCCGGCAAGCACGCGGCGATCCTGACCTACATCGATGAGTGGAAAAAACCGGTGCTGGTCGGCGGCGATACCCCGACCAGTGATGGTTACATGTTGTTCCACAGTGTTGACGTGGCCAAGGGCGGCATCCACCTGTGGGTCAACCGCAAGGACAAGTACATGACCCAGATTAACGGCATGATGGCCAAGAATGCCGCGGCCCAGGCCAAGGAGGGGATGACGGTGACTGCCGACAAGAACTGGGTGATCGTCAAGCCTGAAGAAATCCAGTAATTGTAGGAGCGAGCCTGCTCGCGATGGTCGTTAACGATGACGCGTGCTGTCTGATTTGACGCGGTGTCCTTGCGTCCATCGCGAGCAAGCTCGCTCCTACAGTTTGATCGGTGTTGTTCCCCAATCCAGTGTTCAACGCAGATCCATTGTGGGAGCGAGCTTGCTCGCGATGAGGCCAGTCAGTGCAATGAAAGCCTCCGTTTGATCGACATCTCCTGACAGTCGCAACCTACGCTTTCTTGCGTAAGGGACTACGACTACGCCAGAATCCGCCGGCTTGTGCGCCTTACTCCCGGACTCTACCGTCTACCTGTCGCTGAACATCAGCGATCGGGTTTGGTAGCCCGGACATTCGGCGCATTGCGTCACCTCTATAGGGTTTCTTTGAAGCCCGTGATTTATGGTGGCCATGCGTAGGGCGCCTTCGGGTGCGCCGGTTTCCAAATGTCCGGTCTACCAACCTGCGTATGGCCATCACCCTTCGTTTGGTAGCGAGGTCGATGGCTCCTCTTTATACATTTGGGAGTTTCATCAATGCTGAAAATCACCCCCGATCCGCCGGACACCAACAACCTTTCCACCCAAATCAACGCCACCCCACGAAAACCCAGCCGAACATTCCTCATCGCACCGGGCCTCGACACCGAAACCCTGTTGGCCCACGCCTGCGAATCACTCGCCTCGGCCAATGTCATGGCCAACGATTTTGCCGGCCTGCTGGAAGGCTCCCAACGCAGCACGATGCTAGGGATTGCGCAGGTCATCATGCTGGGCGAGCTGGCGGTGAACCAGGCTCTCGATAATCTCGATCCGCAGGAATAGTTCTGCCCTTGTAGGAGCGAGCCTGCTCGCGATGGTCGTTAACGATAACGTTGGAAACCTGACACCCAGCGGCGTTCTCCAGTCCATCGCGAGCAGGCTCGCTCCTACAGGTGAAAGGTGACCGGCAGAAACAAAAATGCCCCGCACTTGGCGGGGCATTTTTTGTCCGACGGTTAAGCCTTACAGCCCGTCGAGCATCGCCTTGTTACGCACAGCACCCTTGTCGGCACTGGTCGCCAGCAGGGCGTAGGCTTTCAGCGCGGTGGTCACTTTACGTGGACGCACTTCCACCGGTTTCCAGCCTTTCTTGTCCTGCTCCACTCGGCGTGCGGCCAGTTCTTCGTCGCTGACCAACAGGTTGATCGAGCGGTTCGGAATGTCGATCAGCACTTTGTCGCCGTCCTGCACCAGGCCGATTGCGCCGCCGGCAGCCGCTTCAGGCGAAGCGTGACCGATGGACAGACCGGAAGTACCGCCGGAGAAACGGCCGTCGGTGAGCAGGGCGCAGGCTTTGCCCAGGCCTTTGGATTTCAGGTACGAAGTCGGGTAGAGCATTTCCTGCATGCCCGGGCCGCCTTTCGGGCCTTCGTAGCGAATGATGACGATGTCGCCTTCTTTCACTTCGTCCGCGAGGATGCCGCGCACGGCGCTGTCCTGGCTTTCGAAGATCTTCGCGTTGCCTTCGAACACGTGGATCGATTCGTCGACGCCAGCGGTTTTCACCACGCAGCCATCCAGAGCGATGTTGCCGTAGAGCACGGCCAGGCCGCCTTCTTGCGAGTAAGCGTGCTCGACACTGCGGATACAGCCGTTTTCACGGTCGTCGTCCAGGGTTTCCCAACGGGTCGACTGGCTGAACGCGGTTTGCGTCGGGATGCCCGCAGGACCGGCCTTGAAGAAGTGGTGCACGGCTTCGTCGGTGGTCTGGGTGATGTCCCACTTGGCGATGGCTTCTTCCATGCTGCGGCTGTGCACGGTCGGTAGCTGGGTGTGCAGCAAGCCACCACGGGCCAGCGAACCGAGGATGCTGAAGATCCCGCCGGCACGGTGCACGTCTTCCATGTGGTACTTCTGGATGTTCGGCGCGACCTTGCACAGTTGTGGCACGTTGCGAGAAAGACGGTCGATGTCGCGCAGGTCGAAATCGATCTCGGCTTCCTGGGCGGCAGCCAGCAAGTGCAGGATGGTGTTGGTGGAACCGCCCATGGCGATGTCCAGGGTCATGGCGTTTTCGAACGCCTGGAAGTTGGCGATGTTGCGCGGCAGTACCGACTGGTCGTTCTCGCCGTAGTAACGCTTGCACAGCTCGACGATGGTGCGGCCGGCCTGCAGGAACAGTTGCTCACGGTCGCTGTGGGTGGCCAGGGTCGAACCGTTGCCCGGCAATGCCAGACCCAGCGCTTCGACCAGGCAGTTCATCGAGTTGGCGGTGAACATGCCGGAGCACGAACCGCAGGTCGGGCAGGCGCTACGCTCGTACTCGGCGACTTTCTCGTCAGAAGCGCTGGAGTCGGCGGCGATCACCATGGCGTCGACCAGGTCGAGGCCGTGGGAAGCGAGTTTGGTCTTGCCGGCTTCCATCGGGCCGCCGGAGACGAAGATCACCGGGATGTTCAGGCGCAGGGACGCCATCAGCATGCCAGGGGTGATCTTGTCGCAGTTGGAGATGCACACGATGGCGTCGGCGCAGTGGGCGTTGACCATGTACTCGACGGAGTCGGCGATGATCTCGCGACTCGGCAGCGAATACAGCATGCCGTCGTGGCCCATGGCGATGCCGTCGTCCACGGCGATGGTGTTGAATTCTTTTGCCACACCGCCAGCGCGTTCGATCTCGCGGGCGACCAGTTGGCCCAGATCTTTCAGGTGCACGTGGCCCGGTACGAACTGGGTGAAGGAGTTGGCAATGGCGATGATCGGCTTCTTGAAGTCGTCATCTTTCATCCCCGTGGCGCGCCACAGAGCGCGGGCGCCGGCCATGTTGCGGCCGTGGGTGGATGTTTTCGAGCGGTAATCAGGCATGAAGCACTCCGGGCGGCTAATCAGGTATCAAAAGGGAAGTGAGCTTCTATTGACGTCTGGAACACTCAGAAATGGCCGCGTGTCCGGAAGTTGCCGATAACTTTGCGGGATCGCCGCGCGCTTCAGCTTGAGCTCATAAACCCGCCGGGGATGACTGGCGATGAATGTTCGCGATTCTACACGGCTGGCGGCTGGAGGGAATGCCGGGAAGCGTTGATCGGGTGTTGACGGAGCATGCGGGATGACGACTGGCAGGTGTCACCCGATATTGAACGCGGGTTTGTACCTCTGGATGATCAATGCATTCAGTCCGAGACCTGCGAGGCTCAACGTCAGAAAGCAAGACGCCAGAGTGGTGATCAAGTCCATGGGTGCCACACTGATTGCCGCGCTGACCACGCCGCCGCTGAGGAACATCAACACACCGCCGACCGAGGTAGAAGTTCCGGCATATTCCGGGTGGATACTCATGGCCCTGGTGTTGACGACGGGTCTGGTGATGGTGGTTCCGATTGTACAAACCAGCATGGAAGTCAGCACCGTAACGGCTGAAAGGCCGAACTGGTGAGTCAGCCACAGCATGAGCAGACCCGAAACGGCAATCAGCCCCAGGCCAACATTGATTTGGGTGTTGGCTTGCAACTGTCGATGCAAGAGGCTGGCGACCACTCCGCCGAATACATACGCGATGCCATACAGCAACAACGCCCAGGCGAATTCGTACGGTGACATTGCCAGATGATCCATGAAAATAATGGGTGAAGTGACGATGAACGAAAAATGGCAGGCGAAGGCCAGGGCCGAAATCAGCCAGTAACCCATGAAGCGTGCATCTGAGCAGACATGCCGGTAAGCACGGAAAAATCCCCCACGCGATGCTGGACGCACAGACGGGGTTTCCTTGAGTAGCCAACATGCGCTCAGCCAGACAAGAACCGCCAATGTGGCAAACACATAAAAGCTGCCTTGCCAGCCAAACTGCAATTGCAACCAGGTTCCCAGCAGCGGCGATATTGAAATGAACACGCCGCCCGCGGTCACCATCCAGATCCTGAGTCGCTGCCTTTCCCGGCCTATGAACAAGTCCTGCACCAGCGCCTGGGACAGCGAAAAGGACCCACATCCGATCGCCTGGACCAAACGGAAACCCAGGAACCAGCTGTATTCACTGGAAACCGCGCAGCCAGTCGCCCCAATCGTCGCGACTGCAATACCACCCAGCAGCAGCTTCTTGCGGCCCCACATGTCTGACAGCGGCCCCACCAGCATTATGGATAACGCCAGGCTGGCGGCGAACAGGCTGACAGACAGGGCAACGTCGGGCGGCGAGATCTGGAAGCAGGCTGACAGGTCTGGAAAGGAGGGGAGAACCACGTCCAATGGGAATACGCCCAGCAGCGTCATGGTCATCAGTAACAGGATGATCAGCGACTTTTCGTTGGCGTTTGTGGCAGGGGGCATCATTCAACGCTCTCGTACCGTGAGGGGGGGGGACGAGGATTGAATTGAGGAGGGCGCAAGTCAATGCGGTGGGCGTGGGACCTTTCTGAAACTGTTGTAGGAGAGAGCTTGCTCGCGAAAGACGTCAACGATAGCGCGGTATGCCTGGTTATCCGCGGTGTCGATTCGTTCTTCGCGAGCGAGTTCGCTCCTACAGTGGTTTGTGCATCAGAGCCAGATGGCGTCCCACAGTGGGTAGTCTCCAACCCGAGTCACAAGCCCGGCACGCAAAGGGTTGGCGATGATGTATCGGGCTGCTGCTTTCAGGTCTTCCTCGCGGCGCAGGGCCCGGTCGAAGTAGCCTTTTTGCCATACAGCGGCACAATGGCCTCGCTTCTGATTAATGAGTCGAGTGCAACGAGATTTGGTGGATTGCACCAGCTTCGGCAAATCACCGCTGTGTAATTCAACCAGCCAGTGAAAGTGATCGGGCATGACCACCCAAGCTATAGACGTGGCAAAGCCGGCCTCCTGAGCCCTTCTGAACTCGTGCACCAAAAAGCGGCCAGTGCGCCAATCCTGGAAGATCGGTTGTCGTTCATGGGTGACTGCGGTCAGGTGGTAGATCCGACCGGGTTGCGAGAAACGGCCTGCGCGTAATCGATGGGCATTTGGCGTGTTGGACATTCCGTTGTCCTCTTCGAAGATATGAAGAGAAAACGGTAGGCGTGGGGCGAGCGGTTGTCGTTTTGACAGTGGAACAGAATGTGTCCTGCACCTGTAGGAGCGAGCCTGCTCGCGATGGGCCTGAGAACGCCGCGGGGCGTCAGGTTCCCCGCGTTATCGTTGACGACCATCGCGAGCAGGGCTCGCTCCTACAAGGGTTTTTGGTTGTTAGCTGTTTGGCAGCAACCGGCAGGTAATGCTCTTGATGTAGCGGGTTTCCGGGATGGCCGGATGCACCGGGTGATCCGGGCCCTGGCCGCCGCGTTCCAGCATCTGGATATTGCGATCCAGGTGGCGGGCGCTGGTTAGCAGAATGTTCTGCAGGTCGTCTTCCGGCAGGTGCATCGAGCAGGATGCGCTGAACAGGATGCCGTCCTTGGTCAGCAGGCGCATGGCTTGCTCGTTCAGGCGGCGGTAGGCGCCTTCGCCGTTTTTCATGTCTTTCTTGCGTTTGATGAACGCCGGCGGGTCGGCCACGATCACGTCGAAGCGTTCTTCGCTGGCTTTCAGCTCTTTGAGGGCTTCGAACACGTCGCCTTCGATGCAGGTCATTTTTTCGGCGAAGCCGTTCAGCGCGGCGTTGCGCTCGACGCCGTCGAGGGCGAAGGCCGACGCATCGACGCAGAACACTTCACTGGCGCCGAATGCGGCAGCCTGCACGCCCCAGCCACCGATGTAGCTGTAGAGGTCCAGTACGCGCTTGCCCTTGGCATAAGGCGCCAGGCGTGCGCGGTTCATGCGGTGGTCGTAGAACCAGCCGGTTTTCTGACCCTGGATGACCGGGGCTTCGAACTTCACGCCGTTCTCTTCGAGGGCAACCCACTCCGGCACCAGGCCGAACACGGTTTCGACGTAACGGTTGAGGCCTTCGGCGTCACGGGCAGCGGAGTCGTTCTTGAACAGAATGCCGCTTGGCTTGAGCACTTGGGTCAGCGCCGCGATCACGTCGTCTTTATGGGCTTCCATGGTCGCCGAGGCGATCTGCACCACCAGGATGTCGCCGAAACGGTCGACCACCAGGCCTGGCAGCAGGTCGGAATCGCCGTAGACCAGGCGATAGAACGGCTTGTCGAACAGGCGCTCGCGCAGGGACAGGGCCACGTTCAGACGGTGCACCAGCAGCGATTTGTCCAGCGGCAGCTTGATGTCGCGCGACAGCAAACGGGCGCAGATCAGGTTGTTCGGGCTCATGGCGACGATGCCCAGCGGCTTGCCGCCGGCGGCTTCGAGGATCGCCTGGTCGCCGGCCTTGAAACCGTGCAAAGGCGTAGCGGCTACATCGATTTCGTTGCTGTAGACCCACAAGTGACCGTTGCGCAGACGACGGTCGGCGTTGGCTTTGAGGCGCAGGCTAGGCAGGGACATGTCGTCGCTCCGGAAAAAAGAGCGGGAGTATAGCGTGTTGAGGCCCCGGATTGGCCTGCAAGTGGACATGTGGCGAGGGTTGTCTTGCGATTTGGTATGTCGGATCCAACTTCATAAAGGTTAGAATCGCCGTCTGACCCAGAGTGTGCACACATGTCCCAAGAGCTGACTTGCGAACAGATCCAACAAGCCCTGCAGGGCATCAGCGTACCGGCCCAGCCGCAAATCATGGTGGATTTGCAGATGGAGCAGTACATGCCCGACCCGGATCTGGAAGTCATCGCCAAGCTGATATCCCAGGATCCGGGACTTTCCGGTTCCCTGCTGAAGATCGTCAATTCGCCGTATTACGGGCTGAGCAACAAGATTGCTTCGATCCAGCGCGCGGTGAACCTGCTGGGCAGCCGTTCAATCATCAACCTGATCAATGCGCAGTCGATCAAGGGCGAGATGAATGACGACACCATCGTCACCTTGAACCGTTTCTGGGACACCGCTCAGGACGTGGCCATGACCTGTCTGACCCTGGCCAAGCGCATCGGCATTGAAAATGGCGATGAAGCGTATGCCCTGGGCCTGTTCCACGACTGCGGCGTGCCCTTGATGCTCCAGCGTTTCCCCGACTACATGGGCGTTCTGGAGCAGGCCTATGCCAACGCCAGCGCCGAATGCCGGGTGGTGGACACGGAGAATCAGGTGTTCAATACCAATCACTCGGTGGTCGGGTATTACACGGCCAAGTCCTGGCGTCTGCCGGAGCATGTGAGTGCTGCGATCGCCAATCACCACAATGCCCTGGCGATATTCAGCGATGAATCTTCGCGCAACAGTTCGTTGAAGAACCTGCTGGCGATCCTGAAGATGGCCGAGCATATTTGCGCGTCGTACCGGGTGCTGGGCAATCAGGCCGAAGATCACGAGTGGAACAGCATCGCGCCGCTGGTGCTCGATTATGTCGGCCTCTCGGACTACGACTTCGAGACCCTCAAACAGACGATCCGCGACCTCGGCACTCATCGCTGAGTGTCGGAACCTTCCAGGCCATGCGCCTGATCCGAGAGCACCATGCCTGAATTGCCAGAAGTCGAAACCACCCGTCGCGGTATCGCGCCGTTCCTGGAAGGCCAGCGGGTCAGCCGGGTGATCGTGCGTGAACGCCGCTTGCGTTGGCCAATTCCCGAGGACCTTGATGTGCGGTTGTCCGGGCAGCGCATCGTACTGGTGGAGCGTCGCGCCAAGTACCTGCTGATCAATGCCGAAGTCGGCACCTTGATCAGCCATTTGGGCATGTCAGGCAATTTGCGTCTGGTGGAGGTCGGGCTGCCGGCGGCCAAGCATGAGCATGTGGACATCGAACTGGAGTCGGGTCTGGCCCTGCGTTACACCGACCCACGGCGTTTCGGCGCAATGCTCTGGAGCCTCGACCCGCTCAATCACGAATTGCTGATCCGCCTGGGGCCGGAACCACTGACCGACCTGTTCGACGGCGAGCGCCTGTTCCAGCTGTCCCGTGGGCGTTCGATGGCGGTCAAGCCGTTCATCATGGATAACGCGGTAGTGGTGGGCGTCGGCAACATCTACGCGACCGAAGCGTTGTTCGCTGCCGGGATCGACCCGCGCCGCGAAGCCAAGAGCATTTCCCGTGCGCGTTACTTGAAGCTGGCCATCGAGATCAAGCGCATCCTGGCGGCCGCTATCGAGCGCGGCGGTACCACGCTGCGGGACTTTATCGGTGGCGACGGTCAGCCTGGTTATTTCCAGCAGGAACTGTTCGTGTACGGCCGTGGTGGTGAGCACTGCAAGGTCTGTGGCACGGGCCTTCGGGAAGTGAAACTCGGGCAACGCGCCAGCGTTTTTTGCCCGCGCTGCCAGAGCTGACAGTCAGTTATAGCTTCAGTGAGGCTTATGACGCCTTCGCGAGCAAGCCCGCTCCCACAGGGGGAACGCATTCCAAATGTGGGAGCGGGCTTGCTCGCGAAGGCGGCCTGAAAGTCGCCGAATGACTTAAGCCTTACCGGTAATCTTGCGGTACTTCTCCATCAACTGCTCTTCAGTCTCCGGATGGGCTTCGTCCAGTGGAATGCAATCCACCGGGCAGACCTGCTGACACTGCGGTTCGTCGTAGTGGCCGACACACTGGGTGCACAGGTTCGGGTCGATCACGTAGATCTCTTCGCCTTGGGAAATGGCGGCGTTCGGGCACTCGGGTTCGCAGACGTCGCAGTTGATGCAATCGTCGGTGATGATCAGGGACATGCTAACTCCAGCCGGGGCGGCAGGCCCGGGCGTAATAAACCAATGCGTCTAATTGTGCCGCATTGGCGCCTGCGTTGCACGCAGGTGCGACGTACTGTAGGAGCCAGCCTGCTGGCGATGAAGCCGAGAACGCCGCGGGGTGTCAGGTTTCCCGCGTTATCGTTGACGTCCATCGCGAGCAGGCTCGCTCCTACAGATTACTTCTTGAAGCGTTCGGTCAGTGCGTCCGCCACCACAGGGTGCACGAACTTGGTGATATCGCCGCCCAGGGCTGCGATTTCACGGACCAGCGTCGAGGAAATGAACGAATAACGCTCGGACGGGGTCAGGAACAGGCTTTCCACATCCGGCGCCAGCTGGCGGTTCATGTTGGCCAGCTGGAATTCGTATTCGAAGTCCGACACCGCGCGCAAACCACGCAGGAACACGTTGGCATTCTTCTCTTTGGCGAAGTGCGCCAGCAGCGTCGAGAAGCCGACGACTTCAACGTTCGGCAGATGTTTAGTCACCTCGCGCGCCAGTTCTACCCGTTGTTCCAGAGGAAACAACGGGTTTTTCTTCGGGCTCGCGGCGACGGCGATGATCACGTGATCGAACAGGCGCGAGGCGCGTTCGACCAGATCGCCATGGCCCTTGGTAATAGGGTCGAAGGTACCTGGGTACAACACTCGGTTCATCGCGTCGTCCTGGCGGGAATCCGTTGGGGAGTCGGATGGTATCGCAGCCTTCCCGGTCGGCCAAGTCGCCTGTTGGGTAAGAAAGCACTATAGACGATGGGAATTATCGTCATTTTCATGGGTTTTTTAAACGCATCGCCAGGGATGTCGCCAGTTGCGCTGTCAGTCCGTAGACCGACAGCTGCGGGTTGGCGCCAATGCTGGTGGGGAACAGCGAGCCGTCGTGGATCGACAGATTGCCCAGTTGATGATGCCGGCCGAGGCTGTCGGTCACTGCGATTGTCGGGTCTTCACCCATGGCGCAACCGCCCATCACGTGGGCACTGCCCAGGCGTGTGCGATACAACTCCAGGCTCAGGCCGTCGATCAGCGTGCGCGCTTCGGCGAGGGTCTTCACGTAGCGGGCGTCGGTGTGCATCGGCATCACGGCCTTGGCGCCACCGGCAAACTGTATCTCGGCCATGGTATGGAACGCCCGGCGCAATCCATCCCAGGCGTAGGGTGATAGCTGATAGTCCAGCACCGGCGTGTCATCGCTGCGCAATTCGACGCTGCCACCGGGACTGTCCGGGTGAAAACCGTCCCGCAGCAACGCCAGCATGGCGTGGGTATGGGCCAGATTGGCCATGTGTTGCGAGTTTTCCTGGCCGAAACCACCGAGCAATGTCGTGGCCAGCGCCGGGTGCAGAGGCGGAACTTCCAGTTTGTAGGACATTTTGCCCGTGGTGCCGTCCTGCCATTGGAAATGGTCGGAATAGATCGACTGCGGCGCGCCGTAGAAGGGGTTGACCACTTCGTCGAACAATGCGGCGGACATGTTTACCGGGTGCAGAAATGTGCGTTTGCCCAGGCGCTTGTGCGGGTCGGGTGCCCCGGAACGCATCAGCAAGGCCGGGCTGTTGATGCCGCCACCGGCCAGCACGAAATGCCGCGCCTTGACCGTGATGGTGCGTCCGGTCGGTGCGACGCAGCGTTCATCCATCGCCGAACATTGCAGGCCGGTGACCTTGTCGCCGCTGATCGTGAGTTTTTCGGCGCGGGCCAGGTAAAGCAGCTCACCGCCTTTTTCCAGTGTCGCCGGAATGGTGGTGACCATCATCGATTGCTTGGCGTTGGTCGGGCAGCCCATGCCGCAGTATCCGAGGTTCCAGCAGCCGCGAACGTTGCGCGGGATGACGTGCCATGAGTAATTCAGTGCTTCGCAGCCCTTGCGGATCACATCGTTGTTGGCGTTGGGCGGCACCATCCACGGCGCGACGCCCAGGCGTTGCTCCATTTTCTCGAACCACGGCGCCATTTCCGTCGGGCTGTGGCCCTTGACGTTGTGCTCTTTGGCCCAGTGTTCCAGGGTCGGCTCCGGGGTACGGAAACTGGAGGTCCAGTTGATCAGCGTGGTACCGCCCACCGCCCGGCCCTGGAGGATGGTGATCGCGCCGTCCTTGCTCATGCGGCCAATGCCTTCCTGATAAAGGTTGGCGTAGGCCTCGTCTTCGAGCAGCTTGAAGTCGCTGCTGGTCTTGAGGGGGCCTTCCTCGATCAGCAATACCTTGTAGCCGGCTGCGCTGAGGATTTCGGCGGTGGTGCCGCCGCCGGCACCGCTGCCGATGATCGCCACGTCCGCTTCGAGTGTAAGGTCCTGGGTCAGTTGCGAGCCGTTGTAGGTTTTCCAGCCTCGGGCCATGCCTTCGCGGAACGGATCGGGTACGGGCATTTTCGGATTCTCTTTTTATTGTTGGAGTAGGCGGTGAAGCGGCTGACGCTATCGCGGGCAAGCCCGCTCCCACAGGGGACCTCCAGTGTTCACACGGTCAGTGTGGGAGCGAGCTTGCTCGCGATGGGGTCGACTAGCTTTCAGACGGTTGGCGGCCCGGGATACCCGCAATGCGCCCACGATTCCTTGCGCCCGTACCAGGCCATCATCACCAGTTGCAGCAAGGAGCTGTGGCCCATGCGCAACAGGCTCAACGAGCTGTTTTCCCAGCGATCGAGAAAGGCTCGGATGTCGTTGGCACTGGCGTTTTCCCAGCTGCCCCAGATCCCGGTCAGCGGTCCGCGGGTCACGGCCATTCCCAGCACATCGAACAGTTGTTGAGTCAGCTTGAGCATTTCCGGCGACAGGTGGGCCAGGCTGTAATCCAGGCTTTTCAGCGTGCCATCGACAGCCTCGGGCATCCGTTCGGCGGTCACGGCACCCTCGAGCATGACCGGGATCAACGCCCGCAAAAACAGCAGGTCGCCGCTGCGTAACGTGACGAAGCCATTGGCCGGGACGCTCGACGAACAGCCGCTGAGGCTGGCTCCGAGTCCGGCGGTGGCGAGGAAAGCTGTGGCGCCGAGGCTGAATTTAAGCAACCCGCGCCGTGACAGCGCGGGTGTATCGGACAGGCTGGGGGTCATTATTGTTATTACCCGACGGTGATTATCGTTAGCGGATGAACAGCTTCTGGATCAGCTTCTGAATCGACTTGCCGTACGGCGGATAGATCAACTTCGCGGCGTTGAACCGTTGTTTGATCAACACGCCCTTGGCTTTGCTGAAGGTCAGGAACCCTTCATGTCCGTGATAGTGGCCCATGCCCGAGGCACCAATGCCGCCAAACGGCATGTCGTCCTGGGCGACGTGCAGCAGGGTGTCGTTCAGGCACACGCCGCCGGAATGGGTTTCGTGCAGCACGCGCTGTTGTTCGCGCTTGTCATAGCCGAAGTAATACAGCGCCAGTGGGCGAGGGCGCTGGTTGATGTAGGCAAATGCCTGCTCCAGATCCTTGTACGGCACGATCGGCAGCAGCGGCCCGAAGATTTCGTCCTGCATCACCGTCATCTCGTCCGTGACATTGAGCAGCAGGCTATGGCTCATGCGGCGGCCCTGGCCCTGGTCGAACAGCGGCATCAGCAGCGCACCCTTGCTGGTGGCGTCACTGACGTAACCGTTGAGACGCGCCAGTTGTCGCTCATTGATGATCGCGGTGTAGTCCGGGTTGTCGGCCAGCGTCGGATAAAACCCACGGACGGCTGTGCGATAGGCCTCGACGAAACCTCCGACGCGATTCTCCGGCACCAGCACGTAGTCCGGGGCCACGCAGGTCTGGCCGGCATTCAGGGTCTTGCCGAAGGCGATGCGCTCGGCGGCGTCCTTGAGCGGCACATCCCGGGAAACGATGGCCGGGGATTTGCCGCCCAGTTCCAGGGTCACCGGGGTCAGGTTTTCCGCGGCGGCGCGCATGACGTGTTTGCCGATGCTGGTGGCGCCAGTGAACAGCAGGTGATCGAACGGCAGGCGTGAAAACGCCACGCCCATATCAGCCTCGCCCAGGACCACGCAAACCAGGTCTTCGGGGAAGATTCGCGCCAGCAGTTGCTTCATCAGCAGGCCGGTCGCGGGGGTCGACTCACTGAGCTTGAGCATCACCCGATTGCCCGCCGACAGCGCGCCGACCAACGGACCGATGGCCAGATACAGCGGGTAGTTCCACGGCACGATGACCCCGACCACGCCCAGCGGTTGGTAAACCACTTTGGCCGAAGCCGGCTGGAAAGCGGCGCCCACCTTGCGTCGCGAGGCTCGCATCCAGCCCTTGAGGTGTTTGCTGGCGTAATGGATGCCGTGCAGGCTGGGCATCAGTTCCGCGAGCAGGGTTTCATCGGCGCTGCGATGGCTGAAGTCCTGGCTGATCGCATCGATCAGGGCCTGGCGTTCATTGTTCAACAAATCCTTTAGCGCCTTGAGCCATTGCTGGCGCTGCGCGGCCGGTGGCATCGGGTTGGCGGCGTACGCGGCACGCTGGGCGTCGAACAGGGCCTGAAGCTCTTCCAGCGGCTGCTGTAGGTTCTGCAGGTAGGAAATTTCAGCAGTCATGGTCGGCTCCGGATTTATTGTAATGAAGCACTTTCTAGAGTCTATGCTCTAAAAAGTCAAATGACATCCTGGAACAGCTTTGTTTTATCCGCTCGCGGATAGATCTAAGATGCCCGTCAACGCACTCTGAATTAAAGCTCAAGCCATGGCCCCACGGATCAAAACCAGCGAGCGCATCGTGCAGAACAGCCTGGAGCTGTTCAACCAGCAGGGCGAGCGCAGCATCAGCACCAACCACATCGCTGCCCATATGGAAATTTCCCCGGGCAACCTGTACTACCACTTCCCGAACAAGCAGGCGATCATCGCCGTGCTGTTCAGCGAGTACGAAAGCCTGGTGGACAGCTTCCTGCGCCCGCCCCAGGGTCGTGCCGCCACGGTGGAAGACAAGCGCTTCTACCTCAAGGAGCTGCTGTCGGCGATGTGGCGCTACCGGTTTCTGCATCGCGATCTCGAACATTTGCTCGACAGCGATCCGGACCTGGCCGACCGCTATCGACGTTTCTCCCAGCGCTGCCTGATACAGGGGGCGGCGATCTACGAAGGTTTCGTCGCCGCCGGCATCCTGAAGATGGACAAGGTGCAGATCGAGTCCCTGACGCTCAATGCCTGGATCATCCTCACGTCCTGGGTGCGCTTCCTGTGCACCACGCGGGAGAACTCCAGCCACTTGAGCGAGCAGGCCATTAAACGCGGGGTGTACCAGGTGCTGGTGCTGGAGGCCGGGTTCGTTACGGACCAGGCCCGGGATGCGGTCAGCGCCTTGTTCGAAGAGTTTTACGTGCCCCTGGCCCAGGCACTGGAAGAAGTACAGTAGGATCAAGGCCGAGTTAATCACAGGAGCCCGCTATGCCCATTGCGCAACTGATCAGCCCGCAAGCACTGGACCTGAAAAAGGACCAGCCGGGGCTGGTGATTCTGGATTGTCGTTTTGCCCTCGAAGACCCGGATTACGGTCAGCGCAGCTATGCCGAAGGGCACATTGCCGGTTCGAGCTATGCCGACCTCGAGCGTGACCTGAGTGGCGCCGTGGTCAAGGGAGTGACCGGGCGTCATCCGTTACCCGAGCCGGCGCAACTGATCGAGCGCCTGCAAGCCTTTGGCATCAATGCCGATAGCGAAGTGGTTCTGTATGACGACGGTCCGGGGGCCTATGCGGCGCGGGCCTGGTGGTTGCTGGCATGGTTGGGCAAGCGCGACGGTGTGTTCATCCTTGATGGCGGTCTGAAGGCCTGGCACGCGGCCGGTTTGCCGCTGAGCCTGGATGCGCCGGCGATTCCCTGTGGTTCCTTCACCGGCAGTCCTGATACGGCGTTGCTGATCAGTGCCGAGCAGCTGCAAAAGCGCCTTGCACGGCCGGAACTGACCCTGCTCGATGCCCGCGCACTGCCGCGCTTCAAGGGTGAGGTGGAACCGATCGATCCGATTGCCGGGCACATCCCAGGTGCCCAGTGTGCTGCGTTTACCGAGAACCTGGGCAGTGACGGGCGCTTCCTGCCGGCCGATCAGCTCAAGCAGCGTTTCGCCGCGAAACTGGGCGATCGTTCGCCAAATGATCTGGTGGCGTACTGCGGTTCCGGCGTGACGGCGTGCCACAACCTGTTTGCGTTGTGTCTGGCCGGTTATCCGTTGGGTTCGTTGTATGCCGGGTCGTGGAGCGAGTGGATCAACGAGCCTGCGCGGGGCATTGCCACCGGCGAATAAACACCACACAACCCTGTGGGAGTGGGCTTGCTCGCGAAAGCGGTGTGACAGTCAAAGAAGATGTTGACTGAACCAGCGCTTTCGCGAGCAAGCCCGCTCCCACATTGGTGTTTCGTCGCTATCAGGATCCGGGTAACTGCCGGGCTGTGCGATACGCCCCCGGTCCAACCCCATACACCTGCTTGAACTGCCGGCTCAGATGGCTCTGGTCGGCAAACCCCAGTTGCATCGCGACTTCCAGCGGCAGACAACCACTTTGCAGCAACGCCCGCGCCCGGGCGATGCGCTGTTGCATCAGCCAGGTGTGCGGCGGCATACCGGTGGCCCGGCGGAACACCCGGGCAAAATGGAATGGCGAGAGATTGACCGCCGTCGCCAGCGCTTCCAGTGAGGGCGGTGCTGCCAATTGCGAGTGCAGCAATTCCTTGGCCAGGCTCACGGCACGGTGTTCCTTGCCGGGTTTGCCGGCATCAGGCACCGCCGCATGACGCTGCAACAGCGACAGCACCAGTTCACGCCAGACCGTTTGTTGCTGCAATGCGGTGGCGGGGCTTTCCAGCAAGCGGTGAAGTTGGCAGAACCCGTTCACCAGATCCTGGTCGCGATACAGCGTGGCACCGAAGGCCGGCAAGTGGTGGGTTGGCAGTTCGAGTTCGGCCAGCAGCGAGGTCATCTGCCCGCTGTCCGGATAGAACGCCCGGTACAGCCAGCCATCCTCGGTGCCTTTGTGACCGGTGTGCAGTTCATCAGGGTTGATCAGCACCAGCGTGCCGCTGCCCGCCAGGTGTTCGGCGCCGCGATAGCGATAACGCTGGGCGCCGGCCATGATCATGCCGATCACATAGCCGTCATGCACATGTGGGGCGAAACGATGGTCGATGTAGCGGGCGGACAATAACTCGACCCCGGCCAGTGGCGGGGTTTGCCAGAAGTGGATCGATTCGCCTTGGTCAGCGTCCATGATTCAAGAGCGCCCTATGGCGGCCAGCCACTCGGGGATGCGTCGTTCCAGGTAGTAACCCGGTTGCCTGAGCGTACCGTCGACGAAGCCGACATGCCCGCCATTGGCTTGCAGTTCGAATTGCGTGCAAGCGGACAACTCATCGACCTGCGGCAGGCTGTGGGGAAACACGAAGGGGTCGTCGGCGGCCTGAATCATCAAGGTCGGCGTACGAATTTCGCCAAGGAAATAGCGGCTGGAGGCACGGCGATAGTAATCCTCGGCATCGGCGAAACCGTGCAGTGGTGCAGTGACGCGTCCGTCGAAATCCCAGAACGTGCGCATGTTTTCCAGGGATCCGAGGGCCGCCAGGGCTGCCAGGCCCTCCTTGCGTCCGTCATGCTGGAATTGCCGCTGCTTGTTCTTGATGTAGGCGACCATCTCGCGCATGAAATGCGCCTGGTAAACCTTGGAGAAGCCTTGCCCGATACGGTCGGCGCACTGGTCCAGGCGGAACGGCACCGACACCGCCACGGCGCCCGTCACGCCGCTGTCGCTGCCGGTTTCGCCCAAATGCTTGAGCAGGACATTACCGCCCAGGGAGTAACCCACCGCATACAGTGGCGCGAGAGGCCGTTTGGCCCGCAAGTGCCTGATGGTTTCGGCCAGGTCTTCGCTGGCGCCGGAATGGTAACTGCGCGGCAACAGGTTGGGTTCGCCCGAACAGCCGCGCCAGTTCAGCGCAACACTGGCCCAGCCCCGGTCACCCAGGGCTTTTTGCATGCCGGCGACATAAGGCGAATTCGAGGACCCGGTGAGCCCGTGCAACACCAGCACCAACGGTGCGTCGGCGCTGTGCGGGCCGTGCCAGTCGAGATCGAGAAAGTCGCCGTCTTCAAGCCAAAGACGCTCGCGTTCGCGGCCGATGTGCACGGTTTTACGCCACAGCGGCCCCCACAAGGTTTGCAAGTGCGGATTGCCGAGGCCGAAGGCGGGGGTGAAGGTTTTCATGGGGAATGGGGGGGGCTTGTAGTGAGACATTCTGTTCAATTGCAGACCGCTGCTTGCGAAATGCAGAGGAACTCATGGGGCGTGTGGTGCTCGCCGCAAGTTGCTAACTTGCCATAAACCACGAGGGTTCGCGACCGGCAAGAGAAGCCCCTGCGCAATGGTCGCACAGGGGCTGGTTTTCAGGGGCTGATGATTACACCGGGGTTTCGTTACGCCGAGGTCTTTTTCTCGATGGGAAACACATGTGCCACGGTTGCGCGTTCGCGAGTGAAGTAGGCGTTGGCGGCGTGCTGAATATCCTGCGCCGTGACGCTGCGTAATTGCGCGACCTCAAGATCGATCAACTGCCATGGCTGAGCCGATCCAAAAAGATAGCCGATACTACTCGAGTGTCCTTGAGGGGTGTCGTAGAGCGCCAGTCGGGTAGTACTTTCTTGAACGATGGCGGGTTCGATGTCCTCGGCTGTGAACGGCACGCGCTTGATGTCATCCAGTAATGCCCACAGATCAGCTTCGGCTTGCTGCGGATCACCCTTGAAGTAGAAAGCGAGGGTGAATTGATTATTGGCTCGACAGAGTCGAAAGACATTCGCAAAGATTGTAGAGCGGTCGTCATTCTCGAATGACTTCAGGCGTGCAGAGGACTCAAGCAGGGAGGACAATACTTCCAGTGCCCTGACGGATTGCGGGTCGGGTGCGTTCTCCATCCCAGGTGTGTTGAATATGACGAGCATCAGCGGGTATTCGGTTTCCAGAAATTGCGTTATCTGGCGGTAGCCGGGTTCTGACGGTCCTTTTATCAAGGGCCTGAAGGGAGCGATACGCTGGTCCTCCGATCCAAAGTGTTGCTCGACCAGTCGTTTTGCCTCTTCAGCCTCGACATCGCCGACAATCACCAGGCAGGCATTACTGGGGCAATACCGGTTCTGGCGCCAGTTTCTGAGGTGTTCGAAGGTCAGTCGTTCAAGATTGTCGGCAATCGTTTCCCGGGGCCTGTAGTAACTATGCCCGGTGGTTACCAGTGCGTCGATTTCCGGACTGAAACTGACTGGAGATATGAACAAGGACTTTTCCTTGTTGCGCAGAAGTTCCTCGTCCAGACAGGTGCGCAGCAATTCATCCGATAGTTCGTCCGTCATGATGGTCGACTGGATTTTGAGAGCGCTTTCCAGGTGTTCGGGGGCGATCAGTAGGCTGTCGCTCAACTTTATAGAGCCTCCGAAGCTTTGATGAATGGCTCCGGTCTCTTTGATGAAGTCGTCATAGTCACGCATCAGTGCATCTTGTAATACAGCTGTGACCCCGAAGTCTTCGGGGCGCTCGTCATCAGTTCCTACGGCAAAAACCAGTGTGATTCCGACCTGAGGGGTTCTGTGATCCTCGCGGACAATGACCCTAAGGCCATTGTCGAGGGTGAACTCATGGGTGGGGTTGGGCGTTCGTTCAGTCATTAGCTTGTTCATCCGTTAATCATCCATTGCATCCATGCGAGACATTTCGCACGTTTACGATGAGCCAGAAACAGAGAAACAAACCACTTTAGATGTGTTGCGTTTTAAGAAGCAGCCGTTGTGTCGGGCAGGCCAGCGGCCTGCCCGTGCGCTTTATTCAGCGGGTTTTTCAGCGAGGCGCTGCCACAACGAGTAATACACGCGCCCGGATTTCTGCTCCCGGTGCAGGCGCCAGTTCTGCGGCAGGCCCAGGGTCGACGGCGCCGACTCGCTTTCCGTGTACACCCAGGCGTCTTCGGCCAGCCATTGGCGCTCTTCAAGCAACTTGCAAACGGCGGGCAGCAGGTTCTGGTTGAACGGTGGATCGAGGAACACCAGGTCGTAGGCCGTTGCGGTCTGGGTTTCCAGGTAGCGCAGGGCGTCGGCGGTCTGGACCTGGCCGTTGGTGCAGCGCAATGTGCCCAGGTGTTCCTTCAGGCTGGACACCGCGATGCTGCTGGCGTCCAGCGCCTGGCCCATGGCCGCGCCACGGGACAGGGCTTCGAGGAACAGCGCGCCGCTGCCGGTGAACGGGTCGAGCACCTTGGCGCCCGGCACGTAAGGCGCGAGCCAGTTGAACAGGGTTTCACGCACGCGGTCCGGCGTCGGGCGCAGGCCCGGGGCGTCGGGGAAGCTCAGCTTCCGGCTGCGCCATTCGCCGCCGATGATGCGCAGCTGGTTCACGCCGTTGTGGACGTTGCGGGCAGGTTTTTTCGAATGAGTAGCCATTAATGCTCCGGAACCCCGAGCGGCTGCTCGGAAGGTTTATCAGTAGGGGCCGGTAACGGCTTTTGCGGCACGGTCGGGCCAGCGCTGACGATGACCATCTTGTTCGTGCTCAGGTGTTTGTTCATGGCGGCTTTGACCTGCTCGACGGTCAGGGACTGGGACTGTTGCATGAAGTCCTCCAGGTGACTCAACGGCAAGTTGTAGAAACCGATGGCGCCCAGTTGGCCGACGATATCGGCGTTGCTGGCGGTGGACAGCGGGAAGCTGCCGGCCAGTTCGCGCTTGGCGTCGTCGAGCTCTTTTTCGGTCGGGCCGGTTTTAAGGTAGTCGGCCAGCACATCCTGCACCAGTTTCAGGGTGCCCTCGCTCATCTCGGCGCGGGTTTGCAGGTTGATCATGAACGGGCCACGCGCCTGCATCGGCGTAAAGCCCGAATACACGCCGTAAGTCAGGCCACGCCTCTCGCGCACTTCGCTCATCAAGCGGGTGCCGAAGCCGCCGCCACCGAGAATCTGGTTACCCATGGACAATGCCGCGTAGTCCGGGTCATCGCGATCGATGCCCAGTTGCGCGAGCATCAGGTTGGTTTGCTTGGACGGGAACTCGATATGGCCGACGCTGGCCTTGGGCTCAGCGGGTTGCGCAATTTTCGGCAAGGCCGGGCCTTTGGGCAGGGCGCCGGAAACCTGGGCGGCAATCGCTTCGGCTTCCGTGCGGGACAGGTCGCCGACCAGTGCGATCACCACGTTACCGGCTGCGTAGGCTTTCTCGTGGAAAGCACGCAGCTGGGCCTGGGTAATCGCCGGTACGGTTTTCGCCGTGCCGTCGCTGGCGTGTGCATACGGGTGATCACCGTACAAGCGGTTCATCAGCTCCAGGCTCGCCAGTTTGCCGGGGTTCTGTTTCTGGTATTCGAAACCGGCAAGCATCTGGTTCTTGATGCGGGCCAGCGAATCGGCAGGGAAAGTCGGCTTGCCGATGACTTCGGCGAACAGCTTCAGGGCCGGCTCGCGCTTGTCCTTGGCACTCAGGCTACGCAGCGAAGCGATTGCCATGTCCTTGAACGCGCCGTTGCCGAAATCGGCGCCCAGGCCTTCGAAGCCCTGGGCTATGGCACCGACGTCTTTGCCGGCCACGCCTTCGTTGAGCATGGCGTTGGTCAACACCGCCACGCCCGGTGCATCGCCGTCCTGGCTGCTACCGGCAGCGAAGATCAGGCGCATGTCGAACATCGGCAGCTCATGGGCTTCGACAAACAGCACCTTGGTGCCTTCGGCGGTGTTCCAGGTCTGCACGTCCAGCTTGCGGTGGTTCGGTGCCTTGTCGTTGAGTTCGGTCAGCGACTGCAGTTTCTGACTGGCCTTGGCCTTGTCGAGGGCTTCGCTGGCATTGGTTTCGACAGAGCGCGACAAATAGAACGCTGCGGAACCGATAACGGTGACGGCGATCAGGCCGATCAGGGCCAGGCGGGAGGGTTTACGCTCACTCATGAGTCGTCTCCAGAGGCAGTACATGGGCGACGCTGAGACGTTCGCGAGTGAAATACAGCTTGGCGGCTTTCTGGATATCTTCCGGCGTGACGCTTTCCAGATCGGCCAGTTCGGTGTCCATCAGTTTCCATGACAGGCCGACTGTTTCCAGTTGGCCGATGGCGGTGGCCTGACTGGTGATCGAGTCGCGCTCGAAGACCAGGCCGGCGATGACTTGTGCGCGTACGCGCTCCAGCTCTTCAGCGGTTGGCGCCGTGGTTTTCAGCTGGTCGAGCAGCTTCCACAAACCGGCTTGCGCCTGGGCGATGGTCTTGTGTTTCTGCGAGTTTGGCGATGCCGACAGGGTGAAGAGACTGTCGCCACGGGTATAGGCGTCGTAACTCGACGAGCCGCCGGACACCAGTTCTTCTCCGCGCTCCAGTTGCGTCGGGATACGTCCGCTGTAGCCGCCGTCGAGCAGTGCCGAGATCAGGCGCAGGGCATTGACCAGGCGCTTGTCTTCGGCTGTGGCGATGCTCGGCACGTTGAAGGCCAGCATCAGGCTAGGCAGTTGGGTCTGCACGTGCAGGGTGATCTGGCGCTCGCCCGGTTCGGCCAGTTCCAGCGGTTTTTTCGCGGCGGGCACTTCACGCTTGGCGATCGGGCCGAAATAGCGTTGGGCCAGGGTTTTGACTTCGTCCGGGGTGACATCGCCAACCACCACCAGCGTGGCGTTGTTGGGCACGTACCAGGTTTCGTACCAGTGGCGCAGCTCTTCGACTTTCATTCGCTCAAGGTCGGCCATCCAGCCGATGGTCGGCGTGTGATAGCCGCTTGCCGGGTAAGCCATGGCCTTGAAACGCTCGTAGGCCTTGGCCATCGGCTTGTCGTCGGTACGCAGGCGACGCTCTTCCTTGATGACCTCGATTTCCTTGGCGAACTCGTCGGGCGGCAGGCGCAGGCTGGCCATGCGGTCGGCTTCCAGTTCGAAGGCCACGCCCAGGCGATCCCGGGCCAGCACCTGGTAATAGGCGGTGAAATCATCGCTGGTGAATGCGTTCTCTTCGGCGCCGAGGTCACGCAGGATCAGCGAGGCTTCGCCGGGGCCGACTTTCTCGCTGCCCTTGAACATCATGTGTTCCAGGGCGTGGGACAGGCCAGTATTACCCGGTGTCTCGTAGCTGGAGCCGACCTTGTACCAGACCTGGGAAACTACCACGGGCGCACGGTGGTCTTCGCGCACGACCACCTTCAAGCCATTGTCGAGAGTGAATTCGTGGGTGGGTTGCGGGTCGGCAGCCAGGGCCGAAAGGGGCAGGCAAACTGTGCTGAGCAGCAGGCCTGCGGCGCGGCGGGCAAGAGCATTCATTCGTTTTCAAACCTTTGGGGCTGCCCGCTTGTTCTTAGCGTCAGCGGGCGAGAGGGTGCTAGGATACTGATCCGTTTTACTGGCGGCCACGCCTATCAGGCCTTTGCGTTTGATCAGGTTGTATGGGTTTGCAGCAGAAGGTTGGAATTTATCAACTAAACTCTGCTTTTTCGCCGATTTTGCTGCTTTAGTCCTTCGTAAAAACGTTTCCGTGAGGTGCCGTTCGCACCTCGACAAAATGTTGCGCGTGAACAAGCTGGGTCAATCGCAGTCTGTTCTGCATCGAATATTTAATTGCCGGGGCGCCATTGGCGCGTCGCTACCGTGAGATAGCCGTCCTCCATGTTTGGTTCCAACGACGACAAGAAGACCCCAGCTGCGGCTGGCGAGAAGAAAAGCCTGTTCGGATGGCTGCGCAAAAAGCCGCAGGAACCCGTCGTCGAACAGCCACAAGCCATTCCTGAACCTGCGCCGACGCCGGTCCCGGTAATAGAAGAAACGCCCGCGCCGGTTGTTCTGCCGATTGCCGAGCCGTCGCTGCAACCCAAGGTTGAAGCCGTTCCCCAGCCAGTCAGCGAAATCGTCACCGAACAGCCTCCGGTCCCGACGGCCGAACCGTGGTTGACCCTGCCAGTAGCCGAAGAACCCGTGGCATTGGTCGAAAATGACCTGGCTCCTCACGTGACACCACCGATTCCGGCTCCGGCAGCGTTTACGCCTGCACCGGTTCACGCGCCTGTGGTCGAACCGATTGTTCAGCCAGTCGTCGTGGCCGAGCCTGTGCCCGTTGTCAGTCAGCCAGAGGTTCCGGTATTCGTTGCTCCGGTTGCTCCGGTTGCTCCGGTTGCTCCGGTTGCTCAAGCACCGGCACCCGCTCCGATTCCTGAGCCGATCGCGGCGCCCGTCGAAGCCCCGGTCGAGCCGGTACGCACCGAAGAAACCAAAGCCGGTTTCTTCGCCCGCCTCAAGCAGGGCCTGTCCAAGACCAGCGCCAGTATCGGCGAAGGCATGGCCAGCCTGTTCCTGGGCAAAAAGGTCATTGATGACGAGTTGCTCGAAGACCTCGAAACCCGTTTGCTGACCGCCGACGTGGGCGTCGAAGCCACCTCGGTGATCATTCAGCGCCTGACGCAGAAGGTTGCGCGCAAGGAGCTGGCCGATGCCGATGCCCTGTACAAATCCCTGCAAGCCGAGCTGGCAGCGATGCTCAAGCCTGTCGAGCAGCCGCTGAAAATCGCCTCGCAAAACAAGCCGTTCGTGATTCTGGTCGTCGGCGTCAACGGTGCCGGCAAGACCACCACCATCGGCAAACTGGCGAAGAAACTGCAGCTGGAAGGCAAGAAAGTCATGCTCGCCGCCGGCGACACCTTCCGTGCCGCAGCAGTGGAGCAATTGCAGGTATGGGGTGAGCGCAACAAGATCCCGGTGATCGCGCAGCACACTGGTGCCGACTCGGCCTCGGTGATCTTCGACGCCGTGCAGGCCGCCAAGGCCCGTGGCATCGATGTGCTGATCGCCGACACCGCCGGCCGCCTGCACACCAAAGACAACCTGATGGAAGAGCTGAAAAAGGTTCGCCGGGTGATTGGCAAGCTCGACGCTGACGCACCTCACGAAGTGCTGTTGGTGCTTGACGCCGGTACCGGCCAGAACGCCATCAACCAGGCCAAGCAATTCAACCAGACCGTCGAACTGACCGGCCTGGCGCTGACCAAACTCGACGGCACCGCCAAAGGCGGGGTGATTTTCGCCCTGGCCAAGCAATTCGGCCTGCCGATCCGCTACATTGGCGTCGGCGAAGGCATCGACGATTTGCGTACCTTTGAAGCAGAACCCTTTGTCCAGGCATTGTTTGCCGAGCGGGAGCGTTCATGATTCGTTTCGAACAGGTCGGTAAGCGCTACCCGAACGGTCACGTCGGCTTGCATGAGCTGAGCTTTCGAGTCCGTCGTGGCGAGTTCTTGTTTGTCACCGGTCATTCCGGCGCCGGTAAATCCACGCTGTTGCGCCTGTTGCTGGCGATGGAACGCCCGACCAGCGGCAAGTTGCTGCTCGCCGGGCAAGACCTGAGCACCATCAGCAACGCGCAGATTCCTTTCTTGCGTCGGCAGATCGGCGTGGTGTTCCAGAATCACCAGTTGCTGTTCGATCGCACGGTGTTCAATAACGTCGCGTTGCCTTTGCAGATCCTGGGGCTGTCCAAGGCCGAGATCGCCAAGCGCGTGGACTCGGCACTGGAGCGCGTGGCGCTGTCGGATAAAACCGATCTGTACCCGGGTGACCTGTCCACCGGTCAGCAGCAGCGCGTCGGCATCGCCCGCGCCATCGTTCATCGTCCGGCCTTGCTGCTGGCGGATGAGCCGACCGGTAACCTCGACCCGCGCCTGGCCGCCGAGATCATGGGTGTGTTCGAAGACATCAATCGCCTGGGGACCAGCGTGCTGATCGCCAGTCACGACCTGGCCCTGATCGCCCGCATGCGCCATCGCATGCTGACCTTGCAGCGCGGTCGATTGATCGGTGACGGGGAGGCTGCGGTATGAGTGCAACACGTAGCCCCAAGGTTTCCGAGCGTGTGGCCCCGAAGGCCGCCGATCCGCAGCCGCAAAAGAAAAAACACGACGATGACGACGGGCCGGACTTTGCCACGTTGTTCCGCGCCTGGATCGAAAGTCATCGCGCCAGTCTGGTGGACAGCCTGCGCCGCCTGGGCAAGCAGCCTATCGGCAGTTTTTTCACCTGCATGGTGATGGCGGTAGCACTGAGTTTGCCCATGGGGCTGTCACTTTTGCTAAGTAACGTCGAGCGTCTGGGTGGTTCCTGGCAGCGTGCGGCGCAGATTTCCCTGTATCTGGATCTTGAGGCTAAGCCGGCCGAAGGCGAAGCGCTGCGCGATCAGATCAAGGGCATGCCTGGCGTCGCCGAGGCCGAATACGTTGGCCGGGATCAGGCGCTGGAAGAGTTCCAGCAACAGTCCGGGCTGGGCGAGGCGCTCAAGGAGTTGCCGGAGAACCCGCTGCCGGGCGTGGTCCTGGTGACGCCGACTGAAGTCGACAAGCCGGCCCTTGAAGCATTAAGACAAAAACTATCCGAGCTGCCGAAGGTACAACAGGCGCAACTTGATTTAGTCTGGGTCGAGCGTCTGGCAGCCATCCTCAAGCTGGGTGACCGTTTTGTCTTCGGTCTGACCGTGCTTCTGGTTTCTGCATTACTTTTGGTGATAGGCAATACCATTCGTCTTCATATTGAAAACCGCCGCACAGAGATAGAAGTGATTAAACTGGTCGGCGGCACTGACAGCTATGTGCGCAGGCCCTTTCTGTATATGGGTGCGCTGTATGGCTTCGGTGCGGGGATTCTGTCCTGGGGCGTTCTGGCGTTCGGCCTTGATTGGCTGAACGACGCGGTGGTGGGGCTGGCCGGTTTGTACGGCAGTGATTTTGCGCTGGCTGGAGTGCCAGTTGCCGACGGTCTGTCTCTCTTGCTTGGCGCGGTGCTGTTGGGGTATATCGGTGCATGGATTGCAGTCGCACGCCACCTGAGGGAGCTTGCGCCTAAGTAGTATCATTTTGCTCGTATTGACCTTTCAGCGTTTTTGGGTTTTAGGGAACTTGTCTTTCGGTTTCCGGTCAATTTTCGCAGTGCTGAACTGCACGAGTTTGTAAGTCGGAGGTTTTTTCGTATGACCAATTCTTTGCAACCTGCATATGCTCTGGTCCCGGGTGCGAACCTGGAGGCCTATGTGCACACCGTCAACAGCATTCCACTGCTGTCGCCGGAGCAGGAGCGTGAACTGGCCGAGAGTCTCTATTATGAGCAGGATTTGGGGGCGGCTCGGCAGATGGTGCTCGCCCACCTGCGGTTTGTCGTACATATCGCCCGTAGCTATTCCGGCTACGGCCTGGCTCAGGCTGACCTGATCCAGGAAGGCAACGTCGGCCTGATGAAGGCCGTGAAGCGCTTCAACCCGGAAATGGGCGTGCGCCTGGTGTCCTTTGCCGTGCACTGGATCAAGGCGGAAATCCACGAGTTCATCCTGCGCAACTGGCGCATCGTGAAAGTCGCGACCACCAAGGCTCAGCGCAAGTTGTTTTTCAACCTGCGCAGCCAGAAGAAGCGTCTGGCCTGGCTGAACAACGAAGAAGTCCATCGCGTAGCGGAAAGCCTGGGTGTAGAGCCTCGGGAAGTACGCGAGATGGAAAGCCGCCTGACCGGCCATGACATGGCCTTCGACCCGGCTGCCGAAGCGGACGACGACAGTGCATTCCAGTCGCCGGCCAACTATCTGGAAGACCACCGGTACGATCCGGCCCGTCAACTGGAAGATGCCGACTGGAGCGACAACTCCAACCACAACCTACACGAAGCGCTGGAAGTGCTGGACGACCGCAGCCGTGACATCCTCTACCAGCGCTGGCTGGCGGAAGAAAAAGCCACGCTGCACGACCTGGCGCAGAAGTACAACGTGTCGGCCGAGCGTATTCGTCAGCTTGAGAAAAGCGCGATGAACAAGCTCAAGTTGTCGATCGCTGCGTAACTGGCGAGCAGGCAATAAAAAACGCCCCGATCATTGATCGGGGCGTTTTTGTTTGTGCCTACTAATCCTGATTCGCGCCCCAATCCCTGTAGGAGCGAGCCTGCTCGCGATGGTCGTGAACGATAACGCGTAAAGCCAGATGCCCAACGGTGCCCTTGGGTTTTTCGCGAGCGGGCTCGCTCCTACAGGGGAAGGTGTCGTTTTATTGAGACCAAGGCGCGCGGCGTGAATCATTGAGCCCCACCAGATAGCTGTCCCCGCCCAGTTGGCTCATCTGCCGTCGTATCCAGCCTGCACGTCGCGCCACGTAAGCGGTCGGATGGCTCGCACTCCACACGCGAGGGTTGGGCAGCACGGCGGCCAACAAACTCGATTGCTGACGACTGAGGTTCCTGGCGCTCACGCCAAAGTGATGCCGGGCCGCCGCTTCGGCGCCAAACACGCCGTCATCCCACTCGACACTGTTGAGGTACACCTCAAGAATCCGTTGCTTGGGCCAGAACACTTCGATCAGTCCGGTGAACCAGGCTTCCAGGCCTTTGCGCAGCCAGCTGCGGCCAGACCACAGGAACAGGTTTTTCGAGACTTGCTGGCTGAGGGTACTGGCGCCACGGATCGAACCGCCGCGCTCGTTATGGGCAAACGCCGCCTGAATCGCGCCGATATCGAAGCCCCAGTGCTCCGGGAATTTCTGGTCTTCGCCGGCAATCACCGCGACTTTCAGGTCATCGGAGATTTCGTCCCAGGGTTTCCAGGTCCGTTGCAGGTCGATGGGTTCGCCGTCAAACCAGGATTCGATCTTGCGCTCGACCATCAGCGTCGTCCCCGGTGGCGGCACCACGCGAAAGATCAGCACCAGCAATACGCTGCCACCCATGAACCAGAGCACGGCCTTGGAGAAATGACGGAAATAGATACGCAGCATAGAGATGGCTTGGCCGAACCCGTTGAGCGGGCCATTATACAGACCCTTTGGATCGAAACTGACTGGAGTTCTGCATGCTGCGTGGCTTTCTGATGCTGGCCGCTTTTTTCGGCTTCACCGGTGTCGGCCTCGGGGCCTTTGCCGCCCATGGCCTGAAAAACCGTCTGACACCTGAATATCTGACGATTTTTCATACCGGCGTCACTTACCAACTGGTGCACACCCTGGCGCTGCTGGGCGTGGCGCTGCTGGCCACGCAGATTCCCGGCCGTTTGCTCACGTGGGCCGGCGCATCCTTTGCCATCGGCATCCTGCTGTTCTCCGGCAGCCTGTACGTGCTCACGCTGACCGGTATCAGCAAGCTAGGCATCGTCACCCCGTTCGGCGGCCTGGCCTTCCTCGCGGGCTGGCTCTGCCTGGGCCTCGCCGCCTGGCGCTTGCCGCTGACCACTTGACGCTTATTGCTGACCTTTAGGTCACGATCGGGCTAGAATGCCAGCCCCTAAAAATGATGGCGGCATCCGGCATGCGCATTCAGTTGAACGGCGAATCCTTTGAACTGCCCGACGGTGAAACCGTTGCGGCCCTGCTGACCCGTCTGGACCTGACCGGACGCCGGGTGGCGGTCGAACTCAATCTGGATATCGTCCCGCGCAGTCAGCACGCAGACACCACGTTGAACGACGGCGACAACGTCGAAGTGGTGCACGCCATCGGCGGCGGCTAGCAGCCTCGCCCCAGTGGCCACAGAATTCTGCAAGTACCTCACCCCTACAGAGGATTTCCCATGAGCATCGTTCGCAGCGACAAGCCTTTCGTCCTGGCCGGTCGTACTTACCAGTCGCGTTTGCTGGTCGGTACCGGCAAGTACCGTGACATGGAAGAAACCCGCCTGGCCATCGAAGCCTCGGGTGCCGAGATCGTCACCTTCGCCGTGCGCCGCACCAACCTTGGCCAGATCGAGGGCGAGCCGAACCTGCTCGAAGTGCTGTCGCCGGATCGCTACACCTTCCTGCCGAACACCGCCGGTTGCTATGACGCTATCGAGGCTGTGCGCACCTGCCGCCTGGCTCGTGAGCTGCTCGATGGCCACAACCTGGTCAAGCTGGAAGTGCTGGCGGATCAGAAAACCCTGTTCCCCAACGTGATCGAAACCCTGAAGGCCGCCGAAACGCTGGTCAAGGAAGGCTTCGACGTGATGGTCTACACCAGTGATGATCCGATCATCGCCCGTCAGTTGGCGGAAATCGGTTGCATCGCGGTGATGCCGCTGGCCGGTCTGATCGGCTCCGGTTTGGGGATCTGCAATCCATATAACCTGCAGATCATCCTCGAAGAAGCCAAGATCCCGGTGCTGGTGGATGCCGGTGTCGGTACCGCTTCCGACGCCACTATCGCCATGGAACTGGGTTGTGATGCGGTGCTGATGAACTCGGCCATCGCCCACGCCCAGCAGCCGGTCATGATGGCCGAAGCCATGAAACACGCGATCGTCGCAGGCCGCCTGGCCTACCTCGCCGGCCGTATGCCGAAAAAACTCTATGCCAGCGCCTCTTCGCCGCTGGATGGTCTGATCAAGTAAGAGCCATTGATGACTGAATCGAACGACACGCCTATCCAGACGGAAGAAGGCGACGAGCGCCAACACCGCCGCATCAAGAGTTTCGTGATGCGCGCCGGGCGCATGACCGAAGGCCAGCAAAAGGGCCTGGAGCAGGGCACTCCGCTGTTCGTGCTGCCGCTGGCCGACGCGCCGGTGGATTTCGACCAGGTGTTCGGTCGCTCGGCACCGCGCTCGCTGGAAATCGGTTTCGGCATGGGCCATTCGCTGCTGGAAATGGCAGCGGCTGCGCCGGATCAGGATTTCATAGGCGTTGAGGTTCACCGTCCGGGTGTCGGAGCGCTGCTCAATGGCGTGCTGACACAAGGCCTGACCAACCTGCGGGTCTACGATTGCGATGCGATCGAAGTGCTCAACCGCTGCGTGGCCGATAACAGCCTCGATCGCCTGATGCTGTTTTTCCCGGACCCGTGGCACAAGAGCCGTCACCACAAGCGTCGTATCGTTCAGGCGTCCTTCGCTGAGTTGGTGCGCAGCAAGTTGAAGGTTGGGGGCATTCTGCACATGGCCACCGACTGGGAACCGTACGCCGAATACATGCTGGAAGTGATGAACGTTGCGCCGGGTTACCGCAACCTCGCCGAAGACGGCAAGTGCGTACCACGCCCGGCCGAGCGCCCGATCACCAAGTTCGAACGCCGTGGCGAGCGTCTTGGGCATGGGGTGTGGGATCTGAAGTTCGAGAAGCTGGCTTAACACTTACACGGTAAAAAATGTGGGAGCGGGCTTGCTCGCGAAGGCGTCGTGTCAGTCGACATTAATGTTGTCTGATACACCGCTTTCGCGAGCAAGCCCGCTCCCACAGTTGTTTTAGGGTGTGGCTGAGATCAGCGGCGGTCAGCGACCACGCCAATCAACACCAGCACCACCAACAACACCGGCGCCAGGCTGTAGTTGTTGAACTGGCTCAAGCCGCGCACGACCCAGGGCGTGGCATAGATCAGTGCCGCACCGCTACCAACCATGCACAGCAGTGACATCAGCGGTACGCGCAAGGCGCCGGCGATGCTGCCCAGGCGTTGCTCGACCCAGCCTTTGAAATCCGCACCAAACAGCACCAGCAGGCAGCCCACCAGGGCCAGGGCGATTTCCGAGAGGTTGCTGCGGCTCCAGCGAGACACAGTGGCAAGCAGGTCGAGTACCAAATCCATTCGATTTCCTTATGTCAGAAATTTCTGCAGCAAGTCGTTGAGGAAGAGTTGTCCGCGCTCTGTGGCTACAAGACGTGAAGGTTCGACCTGCAACAGGCCGCTTTGTTCGGCTTCACGGCGGCCTTCAGCGAGGCTTTCCAGCGTCATGCCGGTACGTTCCGGGTACAGCCGTGATTCGACGCCTTCAGTCAGGCGCAGCGCGTTCATCAGGAACTCGAACGGCATCTCTTCATTGGTCAGCGCTTTCTCGCCGGCCTTAAAGCTTTTCGCCGGATTCAGGTAATCCTTGGGCAGGCGGGTCTTCCAGGTGCGAATGATGCGCCCGTCCGGATGGCTGAGCTTGCCATGGGCGCCGGCGCCGATGCCAATGAAGTCGCCAAAACTCCAGTAATTGAGGTTGTGGCGCGCCGGGCGACCGGGCAGGGCATAGGCCGAGACTTCGTATTGCGCGTAACCATGTTCAGCCAGCAGTGCTTGCCCTGCCTCCTGAATGTCCCACAGCGTGTCGTCTTCCGGCAGAGTCGGTGGCTGGTTCCAGAATACTGTGTTCGGTTCCAGGGTCAGTTGATACCACGACAGGTGAGTCGGTTTCAGGGCGATGGCTGTGCGCAGGTCGGCCAAGGCATCGTCCAGGGACTGATTCGGCAAGCCATGCATCAAGTCCAGGTTGAAGTTGTCGAACCCGGCCTGCCGCGCCATACCGGCGGCGCGTACGGCTTCGTCACCGTTGTGAATCCGTCCCAGGGCCTCGAGCTTTTCTTGCTGAAAGCTCTGAATACCGATCGACAGGCGATTGATCCCCAGTTTCCGGTACGCCACGAACTTGTCTTGCTCGAACGTCCCCGGATTGGCTTCCAGCGTGATTTCGATGTCGCTGGCAAACGGAATGCGCTGTTCGACGCCTTTGAGCAAGCGACCCAGCGAATCAGCGCTGAACAGGCTTGGCGTGCCGCCACCAAAGAAAATCGAGCTCAGCTCACGACCATAAACGGCGTGCAGGTCCTGATCGAGATCGGCGAGCAATGCGTCGACGTACTCTTCTTCCGGCAGCACGGGGCTGGCGGTGTGGGAGTTGAAGTCGCAATAAGGGCATTTGCGCACGCACCACGGGATGTGGATATACAGCGCCAGCGGCGGCAGCACTGGCAGGGCCGCCCGAGGCGATAGAGCATCGCCGCCGAAGATCAGCGGCGAAGCGGATGATTCACGGGTCATTTCAAGCCCAGACGCTGGCGCAGCAGATCCATTGCACGGGCGCGGTGGCTGATCTGGTTCTTGTCGCCTGGGTTCAGTTCGGCGCTGGAGCAATCGCGCTCCGGCACCCAGAACAGCGGGTCGTAGCCAAAACCGTGTTCGCCGCTGGCCTGGGTCAGGATTCGCCCGTGCCACAAACCTTCGCAGAGGATCGGCAACGGATCATCGGCGTGGCGCACCAGTGCCAGCACGCATACGAACTGCGCGCCACGTTCGGCTTCAGGCACGTCTTTCAACACGTCGAGCAGCTTGGCGTTGTTCGCCGCATCGCCCTTGCCATCGGCATAACGCGCCGAGTAGATACCGGGCGCGCCGCCAAGGAAATCCACCGCCAGCCCGGAATCGTCGGCCAGCGCCGGCAGGCCGGAAATGCGCGCGGCATTGCGGGCCTTGAGGATGGCGTTCTCGACGAACGATAAACCAGTCTCTTCGGGCTCGACGCTGCTGAACTCGCCGATCGAGCGCAGGTGCACCGACTCGCCGAGCATGGCCTGGAGTTCCTTGAGTTTGCCGGCGTTATGGCTGGCCAGTACGAGTTGCGTGAAGTTGATCATTGGCCAGGGAAGAGCTCTTGGTTGAAATTGATGGTGTTGATCTTGTCGCCGGTCTGCACCTTGATGTTGAAGGTGCGGATTTCCTGCTGCGGTACCGGGTATTGGGCGATGTAGTAAATCGCTCCTTGCTCGGTGACCTGCTTGAAGTTCAGTGTGTAGCTTTGGCTGGTCAGGTCTTTGACGGTGCCGCTGACGTCGGCCGCCATCGGCGTGCCGGCCTTGATCACCGAAATGTTGATCACACCCTGATCCTTGCTGCGGGTCAGCTGGGCAGCCTTGGCAACGTCCGGTAGCAGGTAGGTGGAGTTGAAGGTGTTGTAGTGCACCGTCACGTCACCGAAGGTTTCCTTGCGTTCGCTCTTGATGGCGTCGGCGGCCATGGCGGTGACGCTCAGGCAGGCAGTGAGTAGAAACAACGCTAGACGACCCATGATCGTTCTCCTTGAAGTAGGGTGGATCAGACCGCGACCTTGTGGTCGGAAAGTCCCGGACTGCTGACGCGGTAGATACCGATCTCACCTAACAGATTAGGCCATAGCTTGCTGGCCCACCCGTGCCGATGCTGTTGATCCACGGCCAGCCGATCAATGACCTTCGCTTCACGTTCGCGACACAAGGCTTCAAAGTCGGCGAAGGTGCAGAAGTGAATGTTCGGAGTGTTGTACCAGGTGTACGGCAGGAACTCGGAAACCGGCATGCGGCCCTTGCTCGCCAGGTACCAGCGGCACCGCCAGTGGCCGAAGTTGGGGAAGGTGATGATGCACTGGCGACCGACGCGCAGCATTTCCTCGAGGATCCTGTCCGGGTAGTGCACCGCTTGCAGCGCCTGGGTCATGACCACGACATCGAAACTGTTGCTGGCAAAGTTGCCCAGGCCCTTGTCCAGGTCCTGTTCGATGACGTTGATGCCCTTGGCCACGCACTCGGCGATATTGTCGGCGTCGTTTTCCAGGCCATAACCGGTGACTTGCTTGTTATCGCGCAGCCAGGTCAGCAGTTCGCCATCGCCGCACCCGAGGTCGAGCACGCGGCTGCCGGCGGGGATCCATTCCTGGATGATTTCCAGATCAGCTCTCATGGCTTTCTCACAACGTAATGCGGTTCATGTAATTGCCGAATGCCTGCAGGTAGCGCGGGATCGGAATCAGGAAGGCGTCGTGGCCTTGCGGAGCGTCGATCTCGAGGTAACAGACGTCCTTGCGCGCGGCCATCAGTGCGTCCACCAGTTCCCGCGAGCGGGCAGGGGAGAAGCGCCAGTCGGTGGTGAACGACATCACGCAGAACTTGGCCTTGGCGCCTTCAAAGGTTTTTGCCAGGTTATCGTCGAAGTTCGCCGCCGGATCGAAGTAATCGAGCGCTTTGGTCATCAACAGATAGGTGTTGGCATCGAAGCGCCCGGAGAACTCTTCGCCCTGATAGCGCAGGTAGCTTTCCACCTGGAACTCGACGCTGTGGAAGTCGTAGTTGAGCTTCTCGCTCTTGAGCCCGCGGCCGAATTTCTCGCCCATGGAGTCGTCGGACAGGTAGGTGATGTGCCCGACCATCCGCGCCAGCATCAGGCCGCGCTTGGGGATCACGTTGTGTTCCTGGAACGAACCGCCGTGGAATTCCGGGTCGGTGAGGATCGCCTGGCGCGCCACTTCGTTGAACGCGATGTTCTGCGCCGACAGCTTGGGTGCCGAGGCGATGGCCAGGCAGTGACGGATGCGGTCAGGGTAAGTGATGCTCCATTGCATCGCCTGCATGCCGCCGAGGCTGCCGCCGATCACGGCCGCGAACTGGGCGATGCCGAGACGATCTGCCAGGCGCGCCTGACTGTGCACCCAGTCTTCCACGGTCAATACCGGAAAGTCGGCGCCGAACGGCTTGCCGGTGTCCGGGTTGATACTGCTCGGGCCAGTGGAGCCGTTGCAGCCGCCGAGGTTGTTCAGGCTGACCACGAAGAACTTGCTGGTGTCGATCGGCTTGCCGGGACCGATGCAGCTGTCCCACCAACCGGGTTTGCGGTCGTCGGCGCTGTGGTAGCCGGCGGCGTGGTGATGGCCGGACAGGGCGTGGCAGATCAGCACGGCGTTGCTCGCCGTGGCGTTGAGCGTGCCGTAGGTTTCGTAGATCAGGTCATAGGCCGGGAGCGAGCGACCGCAGGCCAACGCCAGGGGTTCGCTGAAGTGCGCCACTTGCGGCGTCACCAGACCAACAGAATCGGGGGGAAAGGCAGCTGGCATCGACCCTGCTCTCATTGAAATGAGGCGTAAGTCTAAAGACCGCTGGGGTTAGCGGCAAGCAACGATCGGGCCTGATTTCATTCAGCAGAACCGCGGTGCGGCCTTCGCGAGCAAGCCCGCTCCCACAGGATTGATGCGGTCCATGTGGGAGCGAGCTTGCTCGCGATGAACGATGACGCGGTCAGCCTGCGGGACGCACCAGATCAGGCAAGTCCGGCAACTTCTTCGGCGAGCAGATTCGCACCCGTTTCTGCCGGTTCAACTCGCCACTGATCAGGCTGACCTGGCTCTTGGACACGCCAAAGGCCTTGGCCAGAAACGCCATCAGATGCGCGTTGGCCTTGCCCTCGACCGGCGGCGCGGTCAGGCGGATCTTCAGGCGATCGCCGTGCAGCCCGCAGAAGTCATCACTGCGGGCTGCCGGTTGCAGGTGACACTCCAAAATCAGGTCGTCACCGTCCCAGCGAAACCAGCTCACCGGGTCAGATCAACACGCGGAGGATTTGCGGCATCATGGTCATGGCGGCGAGGTTGTTGATCACCAGCATGTCGATCAGCTTGAGTGCCAGGAACGCAAAGATCGGCGACAGATCCAGGCCGCCCAGGCTCGGCAGGAACTTGCGGAACGGCGCCAGGGCCGGTTCGCAGACGTCGTTCACCAGTTCGGCGCCCGGGTTATGGCTGCCCGGGGCGACCCAGGACAGGATCACGCTGATGATCAGGGCGAAGAAGAAAATCTTCATGAACAGCGCGGTCACGCCGATGATCGACCAGATCAGCAATTGCAGCGGGTTGCCGATGGTGCCGTAGGTCAGCAGCAGGGTCAGGGCCATCAGCGCCAGTTGCACCAGGATCGCCAGCACCAGCGAGGACATGTCCAGGCCGAACACGCTTGGGATGATCCGGCGCAGCGGCTTGAGCAGCGGCTGGGTGGCCTTGACGATGAACTGGCAGATCGGGTTGTAGAAGTTCGCCCGCACCAGTTGCAGTACGAAACGCATCAGCACGATCAGCAGGTACAGGCTGCCGAGGGTTTGCAGCACGTAGACCGCTGCGGTATTCAATCCAATCATGAAAAGCTCCTTATTGACCCAGTTGTTCGGCCATCTCGGCCGAGCGATGCGCGGCAGCGCCGAGTGCTTTTTCGACCAAGGCTTCAAAGCCATTGGCCTGGAACGACTTGATTGCAGCTTCCGTGGTGCCGGCAGGCGAGGTAACACGGCGGCGTAACTCGGCCGCGTCGACGTCGCTGGAGACTGCCATATGTGCGGCGCCCAGGGCGGTTTGCAAGGTCAGTTGCGCAGCGATGTCCGCTGGCAGGCCGAGTTTCACCCCGGCGGCGGTCATGGCCTCGATCAGCAGGAAGAAATACGCCGGGCCCGAGCCGGAAACGGCGGTGACGGCATCCAATTGCTGCTCGTCATTCAGCCATAGGGCGATGCCCACCGCGGACAGCAGTTCCTGGGCCTGCTGACGCTGTTCGGCTGACACTTCGGTTGTTGCGAACAGGCCGCTCGCACCCTGACGCACCAGCGCCGGGGTGTTGGGCATGCAGCGCACGATCGGCTGGGCGCCGAGCCAGTTGTTCATGCTGGCGCAGGTGATGCCTGCGGCAATCGAAACCACCAGTTGATGGGGCTTGAGGCTTGGGCGAATGGCTTCGCACACGGCTTTCATCGCCTGGGGTTTGACCGCTAGCACGACCACGTCGGCACCGTCGATGGCCTGGGCGTTGTCGGCAAAGGTTTCTATGCCGTGTTCAGCGCTCACGCGGGCACGGGTTTCTTCGCCCGGATCGCTGGCGCGGATCTGTGCCGCTTCCAGACCCTTGGCCCGCAGGCCGCCGATCAGACTGGCGGCCATGTTGCCGGCACCGATAAAGGCAATACGTGTCTTGCTCATGTCAGGTCCTTATAAAGAGAAGAGTCAGCCATTTTTCAAGGCTGGCCGTAGTCGCGGGCGCCAAACAGGGCGGTACCGATCCGCACCCAGGTAGCGCCTTGGGCGATGGCCGATTCGAGATCGTGGCTCATGCCCATGGAAAGTGTGTCGAGCGGCAGGTTCAGGCTGGCTTGCAGGCTTTGCACGGTAGCGAAAGCGGCATCCTGGGTGGCGCGATCTTCCGTCGGCTCGGGGATTGCCATCAACCCGCGCAGTTTCAGGCGCGGCAGGGCGCAGATGGCGTTGGCCAGGGCCGGCAGATCGGCCGGTGTGCAGCCGGACTTGCTGGCCTCGCCGCTGACATTGACCTGAATGCAGATGTTCAAGGGCGGCAAATCGGCGGGACGTTGTTCGGACAGCCGTTGTGCGATTTTCAGGCGATCCACGGAATGTACCCAGTCGAAGTGCTCGGCGATAGCGCGAGTCTTGTTCGATTGAATGGGGCCGATGAAGTGCCAGATCAAGGGCAGGTCGGCCAGTTCGAGTTGCTTGCCCAACGCTTCCTGAAGGTAGTTCTCGCCAAAGTCGCGCAGGCCGGCGGCGTAGGCTTCACGCAGGTCTTGAGCGGGTTTGGTCTTGCTCACAGCCAGCAACTGGACGCTGTTTTCGGCGCGGTTCGCGGCAAGTGTTGCAGCATGTATGCGCGAACTAACCTGAAGAATGTTGTCTGCTATGGTGGACATCAAGAGGCGCCAGCGGTCTGAAGGTTCGCGGCATTCTACTGGAATTGAGAGGCGCTATGGATATCACTGAGCTGCTGGCATTCAGCGCCAAACAGGGGGCATCCGATCTGCACTTGTCCGCCGGCCTGCCGCCAATGATTCGCGTCGACGGTGATGTGCGACGCATCAATTTGCCGGCCCTGGATCACCAACAGGTGCAGACTCTGATCCATGCCATCATGAATGACGCCCAGCGGGTGGAGTTCGAAAAACAACTGGAAACCGACTTTTCCTTTGAAGTACCCGGCGTGGCGCGTTTTCGGGTCAATGTGTTCAACCAGAACCGTGGCGCGGGCGCGGTGTTTCGCACCATCCCGGCGAAAGTGCAGAGCATGGATGAACTGGGCATGGGCGACGTGTTCCGCAAGATGACCGACGCTCCCCGTGGCCTGGTGCTGGTAACCGGCCCGACCGGTTCCGGCAAGTCCACCACGCTGGCGGCGATGATCGATTACCTCAATACCCATCGTCATCACCACATCCTCACCATCGAAGACCCCATCGAGTTCGTTCACGAGTCGCGCAAATGCCTGATCAATCAGCGTGAAGTCCATCGTGATACCCGTAGTTTCGCCACCGCCTTGCGTTCGGCACTGCGGGAAGACCCGGATGTGATCCTGGTGGGGGAGATGCGCGATCTGGAAACCATTCGCCTGGCGTTGACCGCGGCCGAAACCGGCCATCTGGTGTTCGGCACGCTGCACACCACATCGGCGGCGAAAACCATCGACCGGGTGGTCGATGTGTTTCCGGGGGACGAGAAGTCGATGGTGCGCTCGATGCTCTCCGAGTCGCTGCTGGCGGTGGTGTCCCAGACCCTGGTGAAGAAAATCGGCGGCGGACGCGTCGCGGCCCACGAGATCATGCTGGGAACATCGGCGATCCGGAACCTGATCCGCGAGGACAAGGTGGCGCAGATGTACTCGGCGATTCAGTCGGGAGGGTCGTTGGGGATGCAGACGCTGGATATGAGCTTGAAGGACCTGGTGACCAAGGGGTTGGTCAGTCGTGACCATGCGCGGGAGAAGGCGCGGTCGCCGGATAATTTTTGAGGAGGATTTGAGGTGCTTTCAAGGGCCTCTTCGCGAGCAAGCCCGCTCCCACATGGACTGCATCAATCCTGTGGGAGCGAGCTTGCTCGCGATGGGGTCATCATGTTCGATGCGGATTCAGGGCGCTGAAATCAGCGCTGAACAACCCGCAACGCATTCTGTTCTTTCGGCAGAACCCGCTTGGCAACCACGTAGTGGTTTTCCCAGTACGGTTTCTTCAAAGTGTCGATGGACACCGACTTGCCACGACGTGGTGCGTGGATGAAGCGGTCGTTACCCAGGTAAATGGCAACGTGATTGACCCGACGACTCTTGATGTTGAAGAAAATCAGGTCGCCCGGCTTCAGGTCGTTGCGATCGACTTTCTCCCCATGACCGCTGGCCATGGCGTTGGAGGTGCGTGGCAGGTCGAACGTGGCGTCGTTGAACGCGTATTTCACCAGGCCGCTGCAATCGAAGCCTTTGCTTGGGCTGCTGCCGCCCCAACGATAAGGGGTACCGAGGACGTTCACGGCGCGGCTAAGCACGTCGCTGCTTTCCTTGGTGCCCATCGGTGGAACCAGGCCGCTTTTGCTGCTGGCCAGGCTTGGAGCATATTTAGCGGATTTCTTGTCTTTGCTCGAAGGAGCAGAGGCATGGGATTTTGGGGTGTAACCATTAACGTTTGGAAGACGTTGCTCACGATTGGTGGCGTGGGCGGCCAGTGGCATCAAAAGGCAAATGGTTAGCCATGTCTTGAAAAATGAACGCATTAGGCAAGGCTCTTAATAGGTTAGCGCGCAACTTTATAACAGCTTTTTTGCCGCTTCCGAGGCCGTTGGTCGATTCAATCCGGGGGGCAATGGTGGCAAAAAAGCGGCAAAATGGTGCAATTGTCGGACAGGAGTCCGGTGTTACAAGGCTTTGACGGGAGTGAAGGTAGCACTTGCCATACGTCGGGTGCCTGTAAAAAAGTCACAAAGAATTAAAGAATATTTATCTATCGTATGAATCGAGGTCATTCATGAACCCCTATCAACAGGCTGTCCAGCAGCAAGACACCCACAGCAAAGTGATCGGTTACCTGCTGTGGATTTTCGGTTTTACCGGGGCTCACCGCTTCTATTACGGCAAGCCGGTGACCGGGACGATCTGGTTCTTCACCTTCGGCTTGCTGGGGATCGGTTGGCTGATCGACCTTTTCCTGATCCCGTCCATGGACCGTGAAGCGGACCTGCGGTTCACCGCAGGCCCCGTCGAATACAACGTGGCGTGGATCCTGCTGACGTTTCTCGGGGTGTTCGGCGTGCACCGGATGTATCAGGGGAAATGGATCAGCGGGTTGCTGTACCTGTTGACGGGCGGGTTGTTCTTTCTCGGGGTGCTGTATGACTTCTGGACGTTGAATGACCAGGTTTCTGTGCGTAATGCGCAGAATAGAGGCGCCTTCTAAATCGTCTTCGCGAGCAAGCCCGCTCCCACATTTGATCTTTGGTGTTCACAAATACTGTGTTCATCGCAGAACCAATGTGGGAGCGGGCTTGCTCGCGAATGCAGGCGACGCGGTCTTAAGCCTGGTGGCTGATCCGTCCATCCACCAGGGTGTAACGCACCACACCCGGCAGGCTGTGGCCAATGAACGGGCAGTTTTCGCCCTTGGACAGCCATGTTTCACCGGCCACGGTCGAGGCCGCAGGGTCGAACAGCACGATGTCCGCCGCGCCACCTACCGCCAGTTTGCCTGCCGGCAGGCGCAGGGCCTCTGCAGGGCCGGCGCTCAGGCGCTTGATCAGTGTCGGCAGGTCCAGCAAGCCGTCTTCGACAAGGGTCATTGCCAGTGGCAATAGCAGTTCAACGCTGCTGATGCCTGGCTCGGTCGCGCCGAACGGTGCCAGTTTGGCGTCACGCTCATGGGGTTGGTGATGACTGGAGATGGCCGAGATCACGCCCGACTTCACCGCTGCGCGCAGGCCGTCGCGGTCGGCGCGGGTGCGTAGCGGTGGCTGGACGTGATACAGGCTGCTGAAGTCGATCAGGGCTTCGTCGGTCAGGATCAGCTGGTACAGGGCGACATCCGCTGTCACCTTCAGGCCCCGGGCCTGGGCCTGGGCGATCAACTCTACGCCGCGTGCGCTGGTGAGCTGGCTGAAGTGCGCGCGCACGCCGGTCTGTTCAACCAGCAGCAGATCCCGGGCCAGGGCGACGGTTTCAGCGCTTTCCGGGATGCCCGGCAGACCAAGGAAGCTGGCGGTCGGGCCTTCGTGAGCCAGGCCGCCCTCGGCCAGGTCGTAATCCTGGGAGTTGAAAATCACCGTCAGGTCGAAAGTAGCTGCGTAGTCCAGCGCGCGGCACAGGGTGCGGGTGTTGCGGAAACTCTCCAGGCCGTTGCCGAAGGCCACGCAACCGGCATCGCGCAATGCTACGAGCTCTGCCAGCTGTTCACCGTCCAGGCCTTTGCTCAGGGCGCCGATCGGGAAGACTTTGGTGTTGCCGGCCTCGCGGGCACGGTCGAGGATCAGTTCGGCCACCGCCGAGGTGTCCAGCACCGGTTTGGTCTTTGGCGGGCAGCACAGGCTGGTCACACCGCCAGCCGCCGCCGCGCGGGTTTCGCTGACAATCGAGCCTTTGCGGCTGTAACCCGGCTCGCGCAGGGCAACGTTGAGGTCGACCAGGCCGGGAGCGGCCACCAGGCCTTTGGCGTCAATCGTGTCGACGGCGACAAAACCGGCTGGCGCCGCGCCAAGGGCGACGACTTTGCAGGCTTCAATGTGGATATCGGTCACTTGATCCAGGCCGCTGGCCGGATCGATCACGCGGGCGCCGAGAATGCTGAGCTTCACTGGGCTTTCTCCTGCTCGAATTGGCCTTGCTCGAATTGGCGTTGCGCAGTCTGCCCGCTCATGGCCATGGACAGTACCGCCATACGAATGGCGATCCCGTAGGTCACCTGGTTGAGGATCACCGAGTGCGGGCCGTCGGCCACCGCAGACTCGATTTCCACGCCACGGTTGATCGGCCCCGGGTGCATCACGATGGCATCGGGCTTGGCGCCGGCCAGGCGCGCGGTGGTCAGGCCGAACAGGCGGTAGAACTCGCCTTCGCTCGGCAACAGGCCGCCGGTCATGCGTTCACGCTGCAGGCGCAACATGATCACCACGTCAACGTCCTTCAGGCCTTCGGTCATGTCGGTGTAGACCTTCACGCCGTATTGCTCGATGCCGATCGGCAGCAGGGTTTTCGGCGCAATCACGCGAATATCCGGGCAACCCAGGGTTTTCAGGGCCAGCATGTTCGAGCGCGCAACCCGCGAGTGCAGGATGTCGCCGACGATGGCCACCGAAAGGTTTTCGAACCCGCCCTTGTGCCGGCGGATGGTGAGCATGTCGAGCATGCCCTGGGTCGGGTGAGCGTGCCGGCCGTCACCGCCGTTGATGATCGCCACTTGTGGGCAAACATGTTCGGCGATGAAGTGCGCGGCACCCGAATCGCCGTGGCGCACGACGAACATGTCGGCAGCCATGGCTTCCAGGTTGCGCAGGGTGTCGAGCAGGGTTTCGCCCTTGCTTGCCGACGATGTCGACACGTTGAGGGTGATCACGTCCGCCGAGAGGCGCTGGGCCGCCAGTTCGAAGGTGGTACGGGTACGGGTGGAGTTCTCGAAGAACACGTTGCACACGGTCTTGCCGCGCAGCAGCGGGACTTTCTTCACGGCCCGGGCGCCGACTTCAAGGAAGGAGTCGGCAGTGTCGAGGATTTCCGTCAACAGTTCGCGGCGCAAACCGTCGAGCGAGAGGAAGTGGCGCAGCTGGCCCTGATCATTGAGCTGCAGCGGGCGCTTGGTTTCTAGAGGCGTCATCGCAAGGGGGACTCTCAATAGGGCGAATTAAAGGGCGAGGTCTTGCAGTTCGAGCGCGAGCTCGGGACCGGACAGCTTCACCCGTTCGTGGGCCGCCAGCGACAGGGTCGCGCCAACCACGTTCGGGCGGATCGGCAGTTCGCCGGCGTCCAGGTCCAGCAGGCACACCAGCGTTACGCTGGCCGGGCGGCCGTAGTCGAAAAGTTCGTTCATGGCGGCGCGGATGGTCCGGCCGCTCATCAGCACGTCGTCGATCAGCACCAGGTGCTGGCCTTCGATCTCGAACGGCAACGCCGAAGGGCGAACCTGCGGGTGCAGGCCGTTCTGGCTGAAGTCGTCGCGGTAGAAGGACACGTCCAGGGTGCCGAGGGGGGCATTGCTGCCCAGCTCGTTGAGCAGAGCCTGGGCCACCCAGACGCCGCCGGTGCGGATGCCGATGAAACGCGGGTCGCTGATGCCTCGTTTGGCAAGATAGGCGTCAAGTCGGGTCGCCATCTGGCTGATCAGTTCGGCGGGATTGGGCAGGCTCATGGTTGCTCCTTCTTGGGCCCGAGCCAGCCTGTGCGGGAAGTGGCTCGGGTTGTAGCTAAGAGAGACGCACAGTGGCTCTTCAGGATTCAAACAGTGCGGTGTTTTCGTCGAGCCAGCCTTGCAGCAGCAGGGCGGCGGCGATGGCATCGACCGGGTTGTCGCGGTAACTGCCTTTCTGGCCGCCACGAGCCAGGCGTTCGCCCTTGGCCTCGAAGGTGGTCAGGCGTTCATCGTGGGTATAGAAGGGCAAATTGAAGCGGCCGTTCAGGCGCCGGGCGAACTTTTCCGCGCGGGCGCACATGTCGCTGGGCGTACCGTCCATGTTCAACGGCAGGCCGACCACCACGGCATCGGGTTTCCACTCTTTTATGAGGGCTTCGACCTGGTTCCAGTCAGGAATGCCATTCTGCGCCTTCAGGGTGCACAGCTCGCGGGCCTGACCGGTAATCACCTGGCCGACCGCAACGCCGATCTGTTTGGTGCCGTAGTCAAAACCCAGAATCAGCTTCAGGGCCATCAGGCGTGCCCCGCCTGACTGGTCAGCAGGCTGAGGTTGACGCCCAGGTGCTTGGCTGCCGCTTCCAGACGCAGTTCGCTGCTTGTGTTGAACAGGATGTCCGCGTCGAACGGGCAGTTCAGCCAGGCGTTCTGCGCCAGTTCGGCCTCCAGTTGCCCGGCTTCCCAACCGGCGTAGCCGAGGGCGATCAGGCTTTTTGCCGGGCCGACGCCGTCAGCGATGGCGAACAGCACGTCCTGGGAGGTCGACAGGGCCAACTCGTCTTCCAGATCAACGGTCGCCTGGAAACTCTGGCCCTTGGGGTGAAGGACGAAACCGCGATCAGTCTGCACCGGGCCACCGATGAAGATCGGTACATGCTGGCAGAGCGCTGGAGGTTCGATTTCCGGGCGCAATTGCTCAAGGATATCGGCCAGGTTCAGATCTTGCGGACGGTTGACCACCAGCCCCATGGCGCCATTGGCCGTGTGCTCGACGATGTAGGTCAAGGTGTGCGCAAAGTTCGGGTCGGCCATGTGCGGCATGGCGATCAGGAATTGATGCTTGAGGTAGCTGGGGCTGACGTTTTTCATGACCGCTAGTGTGGCGTTCGAGGGGCGAACTGACAAGCTGGGGATGCCGCAATTTGGCTGTCGACACGGATCAAATGTGGGAGCGGGCTTGCTCGCGAAGACGTCGTGTCAGTCTACATCTATATTGATTGACCGACCGCATTCGCGAGCAAGCCCGCTCCCACAGGGGGTTTGCTGTGAATCAATTGCTTGAGAGTCTATCCCCTCGGGCAAATTTCCAGGTGCGGATGATCTCCAGCCGGTCAATATCCGACAAGTCCCCGGTAAACGGTGCAAACGGTGCCGCCAGCCGGACGATCCGTTGCGCCGCCTGGTCCAGCAGCGGCTGGCCTGAAGATTCCAGCACCAGTACTTCATACAACGAGCCATCACGGTTGATCGACACCATCAAACGCAAGTTGCCGTAGATCTGTTTGCGCCGCGCTTCATCGGGGTAGTTGAGGTTACCGATGCGCTCGACTTTCTTGCGCCATTCGTCCTTGTACCAGGCGCCCTTGTCGCGCATGGTCGAGGCCGCGCTCAAGCGGTGAATGCGCGGGCGCTTGGCGTACAGCTGTTGTTCGGCGGCCAGTTCCGCTTCCAGGCTGGCGATGTCGCTGGACAATTGCTCGCTGTCGAAGGTCGGCGCCTGGACCTGGGTTTTTACCTCGGTCTTGGGCTCCTCGGTCTTGGCGGGGGCTTTTTTCGGCTTCGGCGCCACGGTGGTCACGGCAGCCTTGGGCGGGGCTTCCTGCACTTCAGGCTTGGCAGCCGGCGGTGGCGTGACTTTTTGTACCTTGTTGTCCTGGAACGGCGCGACCTCGGTGGTCTTGGGAATCGCCTTTTTATCCAGGGTGCCGCTACCTTGCTGATTCTCCTGGGCCAGGAAGTCGGCCTTCTCGGGCTTTTTTTCGCTTTTGAAGGTGGCGAGGGTGATTTCCAGGGTTTTGCTGATCTGCTTGGGCTCGACCACTGCAAACCCAACCCCCAACAGCAAGGCCAGGTGGATTAGCGCTGCCAGAAACAGGGTAAAACCGAGGCGATCGACCGGGCGCACGCCACGGTGGGCGAGTTCGGCAGGCAGATCGGACGGGAGTGTCATGACAAGGAAACCAACATCGCGTTTTCACAGGCCGCGCATGATAACGCAATGTTGGTTTGGCTAATCAACGTGCCTTGAGCTTCTGATCGATGGCATCCATCAGCATGCCGCCGATGTCGGTGCCAAACGCGTTATCAATCTCGCGAATGCAGGTCGGGCTGGTGACGTTGATCTCGGTCAGGTGCTCGCCGATCACGTCCAGGCCAACGAACAGCAGGCCTTTTTCACGTAAGGTCGGGCCGACTTGCGCGGCGATCCAGCGGTCCTTGTCGGTCAGCGGGCGGGCTTCGCCACGCCCCCCGGCAGCGAGGTTGCCACGGGTTTCGCCCTGGGCCGGAATCCGCGCCAGGCAATAATCCACAGGCTCGCCATCGATCATCAGGATGCGCTTGTCGCCATCCTTGATCGCCGGCAGGTAGGCCTGGCCCATGATCTGCTGGGCGCCGAGGGCGGTCAGGGTTTCGAGGATAACCGACAGGTTCGGATCGCCCGCGCGGTGACGGAAAATCGACGTGCCGCCCATGCCGTCCAGCGGCTTGAGGATCACATCGCCGTGTTTGGCGGCGAACTCACGCAACACGTCGGCGCGGCGGCTGACCACGGTCGGCGGTGTGCACTGCGGGAACAGCGTGGCGAACAGCTTCTCGTTGCAGTCGCGCAGGCTTTGCGGTTTGTTGACCACCAGCACGCCGGCGCGCTCGGCCTGCTCCAGCAAATAGGTGGAGTAGACGAACTCCAGGTCGAACGGCGGATCCTTGCGCATCAGGATCACGTCCAGATCGCTCAGCAGTGCGTCGCTTTCGGCGCCCAGTTCGAACCATTTTTCCGGGTTGGCGAAAACCTGCAACGGACGCATCCGGGCTCGGGCCTGGCCTTCGCCCTGATACAGGTCGCGCTGTTCCATGTAGAACAGCTCCCAGCCACGCTTCTGCGCGGCCAGCAGCATGGCCAGCGAGCTATCCTTTTTATAGGAAATGCTGGCGATAGGGTCCATGACAATCCCGACGCGAACGCTCATGGGTGTTTCCTCGAAATTTGGGGGGCTATGTCGATCTCTGTAGGAGCGAGCTCGCTCGCGATGAACCCGAGAACAACACGCTTATCCAGCCAGCACGCGTTATCGTTGACGGCCATCGCGAGCGAGCTCGCTCCTACAAAAGATCAGCGTATAAAAGTGGCGTCAGAGTGGCGCTGAGTGTGTTCCCGGTCAAGGAAAAACCACCTTGCGGGTCGGCCGATAGATTGGTGTTGGAGACTGTGCTAAAAAGGCTGCCATGTCGTGCCGGCCCTTGAACACCAAGGGTTTCGAGCCGCGTTAACCGGCAAACGGACAATTTGTTTCGCAAAGGCGACGGTAGAGCATTTTATGGAACAGCACCCCAGCGCCTTGAAGGTCATGGTGATCGACGATTCGAAGACGATCCGTCGCACCGCCGAAACGCTGCTCAAGAACGTGGGTTGTGAGGTCATCACGGCCATCGACGGTTTTGATGCCCTGGCCAAGATTGTCGACAACCATCCCGGCATCATCTTTGTCGACATCATGATGCCGCGCCTGGATGGTTATCAGACCTGCGCCCTGATCAAGAACAACAGCGCGTTCAAGTCCACGCCAGTGATTATGCTGTCGTCCAAGGACGGGCTGTTCGACAAGGCCAAGGGGCGCATCGTCGGCTCCGACCAGTTTTTGACCAAGCCTTTCAGCAAGGAAGAATTGCTTGATGCGATCCAGGCCCATGTTCCTGGCTTCGCCGCCGTTTTGCCGCAGTAGGACACGCACAGTGACGCTCGGCCATCGGGCCAGGCGTCGACAAGAATGGGGAAGACCATGGCACGTATTCTGATCGTCGATGATTCGCCGACCGAAATGTACAAACTGACCGGCATGCTGGAAAAGCACGGTCATGAAGTGTTGAAAGCCGAAAACGGTGCCGACGGCGTGGCCCTGGCCCGCCAGGAAAAGCCCGATGCGGTGCTGATGGACATCGTCATGCCAGGCCTCAATGGCTTCCAGGCCACCCGCCAGTTGACCAAGGACCCGGAAACCGGGCACATCCCGGTGATCATCATCACCACCAAGGATCAGGAAACCGACAAAGTCTGGGGCACGCGCCAGGGCGCCAAGGACTACCTGACCAAGCCGGTCGATGAAGACACCCTGATCAAGACCCTGAACAACGTGCTGGCCGGTTGATCGTCAGGCCATGAACGAGTCGCTGACGGCTTTCGAACTGCTGCTGCAGATCGACCAGCGCTGTCGTCTGCTGGCGGCGGACTTGCCGTCCCAGCCGGCCCGGCGGGACAGTTGGAGCGGCATCGGTTTTCGCCTGGGCGAGCACTGGTATGTCGCGCCCATGAGCGAAGTCAGCGAAGTCTTGCATGAACCGCGCTGCACTCAGCTACCGGGGGTCAAACCCTGGGTCAAGGGTGTCGCCAACCTGCGCGGCCGTTTGCTGCCGGTCATGGACTTGTGCGGCTTCTTCGGGCACGAGCTTTCGGCGGTACGTCGACAGCGGCGGGTGTTGGTGGTGGAACATGAAGAGGTGTTTGCCGGGTTGCTGGTCGATGAAGTTTTCGGCCTCCAGCACTTTGCCCAGGACAGCCTGGAGCCGGTGCCGGCAGACGAATTGAAGGGGCCGGTGGCGACGTTCGTCAAAGGCCGGTTTCAGCGTGAGCAGTGCTGGCAGGTGTTCAGCCCGTTTGCGTTGACGCAGTCCCAAGGGTTCATGAGCGTCGCGGTGTGACAGGAACAACAGAGATCCAATGTGGGAGCGGGCTTGCTCGCGAAGGCGGCAGTCCATTCAACATTGATATTGGCTGATCTACCGCTTTCGCGAGCAAGCCCGCTCCCACAGGTTTGCGGGCAAGCCAAAAAGTGGGTTAACAGGCGAGGACCGATGATAAAAGCAAAAGCAGGCAAGCCAATGGAAGGGTCGCGCAGCCGGTCGCAGATTATCGTGCTGTTCATCGCGCTGATCGTCTTCATCATGCTGCTGTTCGCCAACTTTGCGTACCTCAACACCCAGGCTATCTACGACAAACAGTACATCGGCCACGCCGGCGAACTGCGCGTGCTGTCCCAGCGTATCGCCAAGAACGCCACCGAAGCCGCCGCCGGTAAGGCTGCCGCGTTCAAGTTGCTCAGCGATGCGCGCAACGATTTTGCCCGGCGCTGGGGCTTCCTGAAGAAGGGTGACCCGGCCACGGGCCTGCCGCCGGCCCCCGCCACCGTGCGTCCGGAGATGCGGGCAGTGCAACAGGACTGGGAGCGGCTGCTGAAGAACACCGATGCGATTCTCTCCAGCGAGCAAACCGTACTGTCGCTGCATCAGGTCGCCGCGACCCTGGCCGAAACCGTGCCGCAATTGCAGGTCGAGTACGAGAAAGTCGTCGAGACTCTCCTGCAACGGGGCGCCCCGGCGGCCCAGGTGGCCATGGCCCAGCGCCAATCGCTGCTGGCCGAGCGGATCCTCGGCGCAGTCAACACGGTGTTGGCCGGCGACGAAAATTCACAGCAGGCCGCCGATGCGTTCGGGCGTGACGCAACGCAGTTCGGCAAGGTGCTCAACGGCATGCTCGAGGGCGACCCGGCGCTCAAGGTCAGCCAGGTCGAAGACCGCGACGCCCGTGCGCGACTCGCGGAAATCTCCGAGCTGTTCGAGTTCGTCTCGGGCTCGGTGGACGAGATCCTCGAAACCTCGCCGGAGCTGTTCAAGGTCCGCGAATCGGCCTCGAACATTTTCAGCCTGTCGCAAACCCTGCTCGACGAAGCCTCACACCTGGCCAGCGGTTTTGAAAACATGGTCGGCGGGCGAACCACCGACACCATTGGCGGCTATGTGCTGGGCCTGTTGGCGCTCGCTTCGATCATCCTGATCGGTTTGGTGATGGTGCGCGAAACCAATCGTCAGTTGCGCGAGACCGCCGAGAAAAACGAGCGTAACCAGAACGCGATCATGCGCTTGCTCGACGAGATCGAAGACCTGGCCGACGGCGACCTCACGGTGACGGCCTCGGTGACCGAAGACTTTACCGGCACCATCGCCGATTCGATCAATTACTCCGTCGACCAGCTGCGCGATCTGGTCGCGACCATCAACCTCACCGCCGGCCAGGTGGCCGCCGCCGTGCAGGAAACCCAGGCCACTGCCATGCACCTGGCCCAGGCGTCGGAGCACCAGGCCCAGCAGATTTGCGAAGCGTCGATGGCGATCAACGACATGGCCGAGTCCATCGACCAGGTGTCGGCCAACGCGGCGGAATCTTCGGCGGTTGCCGAACGCTCGGTGGAAATCGCCAACAAGGGCAACGAGGTGGTGCACAACACCATCCACGGCATGGACAACATTCGCGAGCAGATTCAGGACACCGCCAAACGCATCAAGCGCCTGGGCGAGTCTTCTCAGGAAATCGGCGACATTGTCAGCCTGATCGATGACATTGCCGATCAGACCAATATCCTGGCTCTCAACGCGGCCATCCAGGCGTCCATGGCCGGTGACGCCGGTCGCGGTTTCGCCGTGGTCGCCGATGAAGTGCAGCGCCTGGCCGAGCGCTCGTCCGCCGCCACCCGGCAGATCGAAACCCTGGTGCGGGCGATCCAGACCGATACCAACGAAGCGGTCATCTCCATGGAACAAACGACGACCGAAGTGGTGCGTGGCGCCCGTCTGGCGCAGGATGCCGGTGTGGCCCTGGAAGAAATCGAAGGCGTCTCCAAGACTCTAGCGGCGTTGATCCAGAGTATTTCCAATGCGGCGCAACAGCAGACGTCGTCGGCCGGTCAGATTTCCCTGACAATGAACGTGATCCAGCAGATCACCTCGCAGACATCGTCGGGTTCCACCGCCACGGCCGACAGCATCGGCAACCTGGCGAAAATGGCCAGTCAGTTGCGTCGTTCGGTGTCCGGTTTCACCTTGCCGGATGCCAAGGCGCAGGTTGTGGACAAAGCTTGAACCGCCCATGGGTATCTGAATTGTGATTGGAGTGGTTATGGGTGATCGGCACGACTATGTGGCCCTCGAGTGGGTCAAGGGCGAGATTGCCGAAACGCTGAAACAGGCTCATCACGCGATTGAAAACCTGCTCGATGACCCGCAGGCGACGCAAGCGCTGGATGCTAGCCTTTCGTGCATCCATCAGGTTCACGGCAGTTTGCAGATGGTCGAGTTCTACGGCGCGGCCTTGCTCGCCGAAGAAATGGAACAGCTGGCCATGGCCTTGCAGGGCAACCGTGTCAGCCATCGCGACGAGGCGTTGCACCTGTTGATGCAGGCCCTGGGGCAGTTGCCGATCTACCTGGACCGGGTGCAAGGCGCGCGCCGCGACTTGCCACTGGTGGTGTTGCCACTGATAAACGACCTGCGCAGCGCCCGCGGCGAAAGCCTGCTGTCGGAAACCAGCCTGTTCAGCCCGCAATTGCCCGAGTTGCCAGCGTTGGACGCACAAGCGCTGGCGCAGCTGGAACCGGCCGAATTGCCCGGTGTGCTGCGAAAGCTGCGGCAGATGCTGCAAATGGCGCTGGTCGGATTTTTGCGTGAACAGGACAACGACACCAACCTCGATTACCTGGCCAAGGTATTCACCCGCCTTGAAGCACTGTGCGACAACGCCCCCCTGAGCCCGTTATGGCAGGTGGCATCGGCGCTGGTCGAAGGCATGCAGGGTGGTGCGATCGCCAATAGCCCGGCCTTGCGCAGCCTGTTCAAGGATGCCGACAAGGAACTCAAGCGCCTGCTCGAACAAGGCATGCCCGGCATCAACCAACCGGCCCCGCCGGAGCTGCTCAAGAGTTTGCTCTTCTATATTGCCAAGGCCGAACATCCCACCGGGCAGATGCTGACCATGAAAGAACGCTACTCACTGGACGACGCGCTGCCCGACAGCGTGATGGTCGATGAAGAACGCGCGCGCCTGGCCGGTCCCGACCGCGACGCCATGCGCTCGGTGCTGGCTGCGCTGTGCGAAGAGCTGGTGCGGGTCAAGGAGCGCCTGGACCTGTTCGTGCGCAGTGACCGCCAGCACACTTCCGACCTCGACAGCCTGCTGGCGCCGCTGCGGCAAATCGCCGACACCCTGGCGGTCCTGGGCTTCGGCCAGCCGCGCAAGGTGATCATCGATCAATTGGCGGTGGTGCTCAGCCTCGCTCAGGGCCAGCGCGAACCCAACGATGCGATCCTCATGGACGTTGCAGGGGCCTTGTTGTACGTCGAAGCGACGCTGGCCGGCATGGTCGGTACCGTGGAACCGGAGAGCCAGGACGACAACCGCCTGCCCACCACCGACCTGACGCAGATCCATCAGATCGTGATCAAGGAGGCCCGCATCTGTTTGCAGCAGGCCAAGGACATGATCGTCGACTACATCGACGCCGATTGGGACCGCCAGCATTTGCAGGCGTTGCCGGCCTTGCTCACCCAGGTGCGCGGGGCGCTGGCGATGATTCCGTTGAGCCGGGCGGCGAGCCTGGTCGAAACCTGCAACCACTTTATTCGCGAGCACCTGTTGCTCGAGCCGGGTCAACCGGGCTGGCAGGAACTGGACAGCCTGGCCGACGTGATCACCAGCATCGAGTACTATCTCGAACGCCTCGGTGATGACCCGCAAGCGCAGGGCGAAAACCTGCTCGATGTCGCGGAAAAAAGCCTGGCGAACCTCGGTTTTTTCCCCAGTGAGCAGCATGTGCCAGTGCTTGATGATGTGCTCAACCCGACCCAGGCGCAGGTCATGCAGATGATGCAGGAACTGGAGGATCCACAGGTCGTCCAGACCTTGGCCGATGTGCTCGCCAGTCCGGTTTCGACTCTGAATCCGCCCGCGCTGAACACCCCGGGCAGCCTGCTGCCGCCACCCGCGGGCGAAGAGCCGGTGGACGAAGAACTGCGCGAAGTGTTCCTCGAAGAAACCGACGAAGTCCTGGAAATCCTGCGCGATTACTTGCCGCGCTGGTCCGCCAACCCAGACAACCGCTCGGCCCTGAGTGAGTTGCGCCGCGCCTTCCATACCCTCAAGGGCAGTGGCCGCATGGTGCGCGCCCTGGTGCTGGGCGAGCTGGCCTGGGCCGTGGAAAACCTGCTCAATCGCGTACTGGAGAACAGTGTGGAGCCGGGTGCTACGGTGCAGCAACTGATCGGCGATGTGCTGCATCTGCTGCCGGAGCTGGTGGCTGAATACGCCGCCAATGCCCAGCGTCAGCGCAACGATGTCGATCAGTTGGCCGCCCGCGCCCATGCCCTGGCCAAGGGCGATGAACCGGTGTCCGATGAGGATACGCAAGATGTCGCGGCCCTCGACCCGCTGTTGCTGGAGATCTTTCGCAAAGAGGCCGAAACCCACTTGGGCAGCCTCAATCGCTTCCTTGATCAGGCCGCCGAGCATGTGCCGTTGCAGGCCAGCGACGAATTGCAGCGCGCCTTGCACACCCTCAAGGGCAGCGCCTCGATGGCGGGCGTGTTGCCGATTGCCGAACTGGCCGCACCGCTGGATCAACTGGCCCGGGAATACAAGGCGCACCTGATCGCACTGGATCTGGATGAAGTCGAATTGTTACTGGAGGCAGAAGGACTGTTTCGCCTCGGCTTGCGCCAGCTCAAGCGCGATCCGCTGGCGGAAATTCCCGGTGCCCGGGGTTTGACCGAGCGCGCCAGGGCACAGCTGGCCGAGCGCCTGGAAAACCTCCTGAGCACACCGAACACCGGGCTGCGAATCAAGCGCGATCCGCAACTGATCAACAACTTCCTCGCCCAGGGCATGGACATCCTGCTGGACGCCGAAAGCCTGTTGCAGCGTTGGCAGCAACACCCCGGCGAACGTCAGGAACTCAGCGCGCTGCTGGACGAATTGACCACCCTCGGCGAAGGCGCCCATCTGGCCGACCTGCACCCGGTGGACGAGTTGTGCGAAGCGTTGCTCGACCTGTACGGTGCCGTGGAAGAAAGCAGCCTGGCGGTCAGCGAGCGGTTTTTCCATGAAGCACAGGGTGCCCACGAAGCACTGATCAACATGCTCGACGAACTGGCCGCCGGTCAGGAAGTCAGCCCGCAGCCGCTACGGATCAGGGCCTTGCGCGACCTGCTCGACGAGAGCCTTGACCCGTCGGCCATGGGTCTGATCCGCAGCGATGGCAGCCGAAGCCTGAGCATCCGCGAACTGGGTTCTGCCACCGAGGAACTTGAGCGCACGCTACCCCCTGCCCCTGTAGGAGCGAGCTCGCTCGCGATGGACTCAAATGCGCCGCGCTTATCCAATGACAACGCGTCGTCGTTAACGCCCATCGCGAGCGAGCTCGCTCCTACAGGAGAGGGGCGCGAACTGGACGATGAAATCGTTGCGATCTTCCTTGAAGAGGCGGTGGATATCCTCGAAAGCGCCGGTCAGGCCTTGCAGCGCTGGTTGCGCGACTCGGACAACGCCGCGCCGCTGTCATCCCTGCAACGGGATTTGCACACCCTCACAGGCGGTGCACGCATGGCTGAGGTCGGGCCGGTCGGCGATCTGGCCCATGAGCTGGAAAGCCTTTACCAGGGTCTGGTGGACCGTCGTTATGCCTTCAGCGATTCACTGGCGGTGCTGCTCAAACAGAGCCATGAGCGACTGGCGTTGTACCTTGAACAGTTGCAACTCAACCAGCCGCTGGACGATTCCCGTGAGCTGATCGAAGCCATTCGTGCCTACCGTCAAGGGCATGCGGGTATCACCGAGGGGGCCCGGCAGGCGACCGGCAGCGACGCGGCTGCGCACGATACTGAATTGCTGGAGATCTTCCTCGAGGAAGGTTTCGACATTATCGAAAGCTCCGGGGCGGCGCTTGAGCGCTGGCAGGCCCAGCCTTCGAGTCGTCAGGAAGTGGAAACCCTGCTGCGCGACCTGCACACCCTCAAGGGCGGTGCGCGCATGGTGGAAATCGCCGCGATTGGTGATCTGGCCCATGAACTGGAGTTCCTCTACGAAGGCCTGTCCACCGGCGTGCTGCAACCGACGGAGCCGTTGTTCGCGCTGTTGCAGCGCAGCCATGACCGCCTGGCGCAGATGCTCGATGCAGCCCGCGCCGGTGAGCCGATGCCGCCGGCCGACCGCTTGATCGATGCGATCAAGAACTTCAGCCATCCGGCCGTGCCGGAAACGCCCGCGTCGGTTGCGCCGTCGGCCACGCCCAAGCCCGAGCCGCTGGCGCCGCCGTCCGATGCCGGCGCGGACATGGTCAAGGTCTCGGCGGAGTTGCTCGACGATCTGGTCAACCTGGCCGGTGAAACATCGATCTTCCGTGGCCGAATCGAACAACAGGTCAACGATGCGCATATCGCCCTGAATGAAATGGAGACCACTATCGAGCGGATGCGCGACCAGTTGCGCCGCCTCGATACCGAAACCCAGGGGCGGATCCTCAGCCGCCAGCAAGTCGAGGCCGAACGCCTGGGCTACGAGGAATTCGACCCGCTGGAAATGGACCGCCACTCACAGTTGCAGCAACTGTCCCGGGCATTGTTCGAGTCGGCTTCTGACTTGCTCGACCTCAAGGAAACCCTCGAGCGACGCAATCAGGACACGGAAAACCTCCTGCAACAGCAGGGCCGCATCAACACCGAACTGCAGGAAGGCCTGATGCGCACGCGCATGGTGCCGTTCGAACGCATGCTCCCGCGTTTGCAGCGCATCGTCCGGCAGGTGTCCAGCGAACTGGGCAAGGACGTGGACTTCATCGTCGACAACGCCGAAGGCGAGATGGATCGCAACGTTCTCGAACGCATGGCCGCGCCGCTGGAACACATGCTGCGCAACGCCGTCGACCATGGCCTGGAGTCCGTTGAAGTGCGGTTGGCGGCGGGGAAGCCGGCCAAGGGAAAAATCACCCTCGATCTGTTGCGCGAAGGCGGCGACATCATTTTCGACATCCGCGACGACGGCGCCGGTGTACCGCTGGACGCGGTGCGGCGCAAGGCGATCAAGCGCGGCCTGCTCGCCCCGGACAGCATCATCAGTGATCACGACGTGTTGCAGTTCATCCTGCAACCGGGGTTTTCCACCGCCGAAAAAATCACCCAGATCTCCGGGCGCGGCGTCGGCATGGACGTGGTGCACGAAGAGGTGCGACAACTGGGCGGCACCATGAGCATCGACTCGGTGCCCGGGCAGGGCGTGCATTTCCGCATTCGCCTGCCGTTTACCGTTTCGGTCAACCGGGCGTTGATGGTGCAGTGCGGTGAGGACCAATACGCGATCCCGCTCAATACCATCGACGGCATCGTTCGCGTTCTGCCCAATGAACTCGAAGGGTATTTCCGCTTCGATTCGCCAACCTACGAATACGCCGGCCAACATTACGAGCTGTGCTATCTGGGTGAGCTGCTGAAAACCAGCCCGCGCCCGAAGCTGTTGGGCCAGAGCCTGCCATTACCGGTGTTGCTGGTGCAGTGCAACGAACGGCACATCGCGGTGCTGGTGGATGCCATGGCCGGCACTCGCGAAATCGTGGTCAAGAGCCTGGGGCCGCAATTTGCGGCGGTGCAAGGGGTGTCCGGGGCGACGATTCTCGGGGACGGCCGGGTGGTGCTGATTCTGGATTTGCTGGCGCCGATCCGCGCCATGCAGGCCCGTGTGCCCCAGCGTCCGGCGGGGCAAGAGGTCGAGGTCGAACCGCATCGGCCGCTGCTGGTGATGGTGGTCGACGACTCGGTCACCGTGCGCAAGGTCACCAGCCGCTTGCTCGAACGCCACGGCATGAGCGTGCTGACCGCCAAGGACGGAGTCGATGCCATGCTGCTGCTGGAAGAGCACATGCCCGACCTGATGCTGCTGGACATCGAGATGCCGCGCATGGATGGCTTCGAAGTCGCGACCCAGGTGCGCAACGACGAACGCCTGCAACATCTGCCGATCATCATGATCACCTCCCGCACCGGACAGAAACACCGCGATCGCGCCATGGCCATTGGCGTCAACGACTACCTTGGCAAGCCGTACCAGGAATCGGTGCTGCTCGAAAGCATCGCCTTGTGGAGCAAGACCCATGCTTGAGCACCGCACCAGCAACCTCACCGGCCTGCTGCTGCCGTTGGCCGACCGCAACCTGATCCTGCCCAACGTCGCCGTTGCCGAGCTGATCGATTACCAGCCGCCGGGGACGTTCGACCTCGACACGCCGCCGTGGTACCTGGGCCTGGTGACATGGCGTGACCGGCAGATTCCGCTGCTGAGTTTCGAGTCGGCATGCGCGCAGAAAATCGTCATCGGCGAGCGCGCGCGGATCGTCATTCTCAACGCCCTGGGCGGGCGCCCCGAGCTGAAATTCATCGCCCTGCTGGTGCAGGGGATTCCGCGCTCCTGCAAGCTCGATAGCCAGTTGAGTTATGTGGATGTGCCGTTGTGTCCGCTGGAGCAGGCAGCGGTGCAGGTGGGCGAGCAAGTGGCCAAGGTGCCGGATCTGCTGGCGCTGGAGGCGTTGTTGGTGGATGCCGGATTGACCATCTGATCGCGGACTTGCGTTGACTGCACCGGCCTCTTCGCGGGCAAGCCCGCTCCCACAGTTGATCTGTGGTGAACACAAAACCCTGTGGGAGCGGGCTTGCCCGCGAAGAGGCCCGCATGAACGACGCAGATCTCGATCATTACCCTGAGCGTAACGATCCACCACTCTGCTTGATTGATACCCCCAACCAACACTCCTAAGGTGACCCCCACGACAGCGAACCCGTGGAGTGGTCATGACAACAACAATATCCCCCGACTCGCGATGGACGCGGCGGCGCAGCGAAAAGCAGCGGCGCCTCGAGCTGGTGCGAGGTCTTGCCGACGGTGTGGTGTTGCCCACCGACAACATCGTCGCGGCGCTTGAAGCGCTGATTCTGCCCGGCGACCGCGTGGTGCTCGAAGGCAACAACCAGAAGCAGGCGGATTTCCTTTCGCGCTCCCTGGCCAAGGCCGACCCCGCGAAGCTGCATGACCTGCACATGATCATGCCCAGCGTCGGACGCTCCGAGCACTTGGATCTGTTCGAACGGGGTATCGCCCGCAAACTCGACTTCTCTTTCGCCGGCACCCAGAGCCTGCGCATCAGCCAGTTGCTTGAAGACGGCCTGCTGGAAGTCGGCGCGATCCACACCTACATCGAACTTTACGCACGGCTGGTGGTGGACCTGATTCCCAACGTCGTGTTGTCGGCCGGGTTCATGGCCGACCGCGCCGGCAACATCTACACCGGGCCGAGCACCGAAGACACCCCGGCGCTGATCGAGCCGGCGGCCTTCAGCGACGGCATCGTCATCGTCCAGGTCAACCAGTTGGTGGACGACGTCAGCGACCTGCCGCGCGTCGACATCCCGGCGTCCTGGGTCGACTTCGTGGTGGTGGCCGACAAGCCGTTCTACATCGAACCGCTGTTCACCCGCGACCCTCGGCACATCAAGCCTGTGCACGTGCTGATGGCGATGATGGCGATTCGCGGGATCTACGAAAAACACAACGTGCAGTCGCTCAACCACGGCATCGGTTTCAACACCGCTGCCATCGAATTGATTCTGCCGACCTACGGCGAATCCCTCGGCCTCAAAGGCAAGATCTGCCGCAACTGGACGCTCAACCCGCACCCGACGCTGATCCCGGCGATTGAAAGTGGTTGGGTCGAAAGCGTGCATTGCTTTGGCACCGAGCTGGGGATGGAGAACTACATTGCGGCGCGGCCGGATGTGTTCTTTACCGGGCGCGACGGCTCCCTGCGTTCCAACCGGATGTTCAGCCAGCTGGCCGGGCAATACGCCGTGGACCTGTTCATCGGCGCGACTTTGCAGGTCGATGGCGACGGCCATTCTTCCACCGTCACCCGCGGGCGCCTGGCCGGTTTCGGCGGCGCACCAAACATGGGCCACGACCCACGCGGTCGTCGCCATGGCACGCCGGCCTGGCTCGACATGCGCAATACCGATGTGGCCGAGCCGATGCTCGAACGCGGCAAGAAACTTGTGGTGCAGATGGTCGAGACCTTCCAGGAGGGCGGCAAACCGACCTTCGTCGAAACCCTCGATGCGGTGGATGTGGCGAAGAAAAGCGGCATGCCACTGGCGCCGATCATGGTCTACGGCGACGACGTCACCCACTTGTTGACCGAAGAAGGCATCGCCTACCTGTACAAGGCGCGCTCACTGGAAGAACGCCAGGCGATGATCGCCGCCGTCGCCGGGGTGACCGCCATCGGCCTGCGCCACAACCCCAAAGACACCGCGCGCATGCGCCGCGAAGGCCTGATCGCCTTGCCCGAAGACCTCGGCATCCGCCGCACGGACGCCACCCGCGAACTGCTCGCGGCGAAAAGCGTGGCCGATCTGGTGGAGTGGTCCGGTGGCCTCTACAACCCGCCCGCCAAGTTCAGGAGCTGGTAATGCACGCACTTAACCTGCAACCAAAAAGCCTGAGCCCGGCCGAACGGCTGGCGGACCTGGCAGTGGATGCGCTGATCGACGAGGCTGATCTGTCGCCGAAACCGGCACTGGTCGACCGTCGCGGCAATGGCGCCCACACCGATTTGCACCTGGGGCTGATGCACGCCTCGGCGCTGTCCTTGTGGCCGGCCTTTAAAGAAATGGCGGAAGTCGCCATCGAGTTCGGCGAGATCGGCTTGCCCCTGCGCGAAGCCGTGGGCCGCATCGGTCGCGAAGGTGAGCAAGCCATGCTCGACACTACCGGCGGGGTGAACACCCATCGCGGGGCGATCTGGGCCTTGGGCCTGTTGGTCGCTGCCGTGGCGCTGGAGCCTCAATCGTGCAGTGCAAATAGCGTGGCGTTACGGGCGGCGCGGCTGGCCCTGCTCGACGACCGTTTTGCGCCACGTCCGCTCAGTCACGGTGCGCAAGTCGCCCAACGCTACGGCGCTCGCGGCGCCCGTGAAGAAGCGCAACTGGGTTTTCCGGCGGTGACCCAACGTGCACTGCCACAACTGCTGCTCAGCCGCGCCGCCGGTCATGGCGAGCAGAACGCCCGGCTCGACGCACTGTTGGCGATCATGACGAGTCTGGCCGACACCTGCGTGCTTTACCGCGCCGGTGAAGAAGGCCTGAACACCATGCAACTGGGCGCCCGGGCGGTGCTCGATGCGGGCGGCAGCGCCAGCCTCGGCGGACGTCGCCGCCTGCATGAGCTGGACCAACAACTCATCGCGCTGAATGCCTCGCCCGGTGGCGCTGCCGACCTGCTCGCAGCCTGCCTGTTCATCGACCGTATCGCGTCTGGCGACGGCCTTATCCAGGGAGTGTTTTGATGGAAACCTTATCCTTTGAATTCCCCGCCGGGCAGCCGCCACGCGGTCGCACCCTGGTGGGTTGTGTCGGCTCTGGCGATCTGGAAGTGCTGATCGAACCGGGTCAGGCCGGCAAGTTGACGATCAATGTGCAGACCTCGGTCAACGGCAGCGAACAACGCTGGCGGCACCTGTTTGCACGGATGTTCGACGGCCAGACGCCCCCGGCCATGGATATCGATATCCACGATTTCGGCGCGACGCCGGGCGTGGTGCGCCTGCGTCTGGAGCAAGGCTTCGAGGAGATCGGCCATGACTGACAGCGCATCTTTGCTCAACAAGCACAGCTTCGTCGAACTCGGTGCCCGGCAACGGGCCAAGACCCTGCTCGATGCCGGCACCTTCCGCGAACTGCTCGACCCCTTTCAACGGATCATGTCGCCGTGGTTATCGCGCCAGGGCGTGGTGCCGCAAGCCGACGACGGCGTGGTGATCGCCAAGGGCAACCTCGATGGTTTACCGGTGGTGATCGCGGCCATCGAAGGCGCGTTCCAGGGCGGCAGCCTCGGTGAAGTCGGCGGAGCAAAAATTGCCGGCGCGCTGGAACTGGCCGCCGAAGACAACCGCAACGGTATCCCGACCCGCGCCGTGCTGCTGCTGGAAACCGGTGGCGTGCGCTTGCAGGAAGCCAACCTCGGCCTGGCGGCAATTGCCGACATCCACGCGGCGATTGTCGATTTGCAGCAGTACCAACCCGTGGTCGGTGTGGTGGCGGGCAGCGTCGGTTGCTTTGGCGGCATGTCGATTGCCGCCGGGTTGTGCAGCTATCTGCTGGTGACCCAGGAAGCGCGGCTCGGCCTGAACGGCCCGCAGGTGATCGAACAGGAAGCCGGACTCGAGGAGTACGACTCCCGCGACCGGCCCTTCATCTGGAGCCTGACCGGTGGCGAGCAACGCTTCGCCAGTGGTCTGGTGGACGGTTATGTTGCCGACGACGTGGCGCAGATCCGCCAGCAGGTGGGTGAGTTACTCCAGCAAGAATTGCCAACGCAACCGCGTAGCCAACAGGCCGAGTTGTTCCTGCAACGGTTGGCGCGTCTGGATGCCGAACCGCAAATCGAGCCGTCCGTGGTTCGCGATCTGTACCAAGGAGAACGCCCATGAGTTCGTATTCCCTGCGAGGCTTGAACTGGTTCAACGCCTTGAGCGTCGGAGCGAAAGCGGTCGAGGGTTTGCCGGCTTCGCTGAAGGTCGCGGACGCCGTGCTGGGCGATCAGCCTGTGCGTTTCCTCGCGGTGGTGGCCGACCCGGAAAACCGCTTCGTCCGTGCACGTAACGGCGAAGTGGGTTTGCTCGAAGGCTGGGGCCTGGCCAAGGCTGTGGATGAAGTCATTGCTGCCGATCAGAACAAGGCTCGCAAACGCGCCCTGGTCGCCATTGTCGACGTGCCGAGCCAGGCTTATGGTCGACGGGAGGAAGCCCTCGGCATTCATCAGGCGCTGGCCGCTGCGGCGGGCAGTTATGCCCGTGCCCGTCTGGCCGGTCATGCGGTGATCGGTTTGCTGGTGGGCAAGGCGATGTCGGGCGCGTTTCTGGCTCACGGCTATCAGGCCAATCGCTTGATCGCCCTGCGCGATCCGGGAGTGATGGTGCACGCCATGGGCAAGGCGTCGGCCGCGCGGGTGACCTTGCGCAGCGTCGAAGAGCTCGAAGCCTTGGCTGCCAGCGTGCCGCCGATGGCCTATGACATCGACAGCTATGCCAGCCTCGGGTTGCTGTGGGAAACCTTGGCGGTGGAGAAGATAGAGCAGCCGACGGCGGCGGATCTGGCGCGGGTGACCGAGTGCCTGCATCAGGCGATTGACGATGTGGCCACCGCTGGCCGTGATCTGAGCGGTCGGCTGGGTGCGGCCAATCGGGCGGCGTCGAGCAAGGTTCGTCAATTGCTGAGAGCGCAGTGGTGAGCACGCTACTGGCTCACGACCTGCTGTGGGGCATGACCCCGCAGCAGTTGCCGACGGATGCGCCTGCGTGGGTGATCGAGTCGATCAGTGCCGGCCAGCCGGTGGTGGTCCGTCGCGCCTTGAGCGCGGCAGGGCAGGTGGCCGTGGGCGTGCGCGGGCCGTTGCGCGAACAGCGATTTGCCGCGGTGATGGACGTCGCCGCCATCACGCGGCGGGTGCAGCCGGAAGAGCTCTGCCATGTTCAAGGCCGGTGCGATTTCCCGGCACTGCGTGCCTTGGCGCAACTGCGCTCGCACCTGGATGACAGTGGCTGGGTCTGGGGTGTCAGCGGCAGCGCCGGGTTCGAGTTGGCCAGCGGGTTTGCCGCTTTGCACGAGGGCAGCGACCTCGACCTGATCCTGCGTACGCCACGTCCGTTGAGTCGTGTCGACGCCCAGGCGTTGCTGGCCGTTCTTGATACAGCCGTATGCCGCGTGGACCTGCAACTGCAGGCGCCATCGGGTGCCGTTGCCTTGCGCGAATGGGCCGGTGCTTCGTCGCGAGTCCTGCTGAAAAATGCCATTCAAGCCACCCTGGTGACTGATCCGTGGAATCCACAGGAGCAAGCAGCATGAGCAGCTTGCTGGTGTTCCCCGGCCAGGGTGCGCAACAACCCGGAATGCTGGCGCGTTTACCTCGGGAAACGTTGAACGAGGCGAGCGACCTGCTCGGTGAGGATGTGACGCAGCTGGATTCTGCCGAGGCGTTGCAGTCGACGAGGGCGGTTCAGCTTTGCCTGCTGATCGCCGGCGTCGCTGCTTCACGCCAGTTGGGCATGGCCCCCGACTACGTGGCCGGCTTGTCGATCGGCGCTTACCCGGCAGCGGTGGTGGCTGGCGCCTTGGGTTTCAGCGATGCGCTGCATCTGGTCAGCCTGCGCGGTGAGCTGATGCAGCAGGCTTATCCACAGGGCTACGGCATGACCGCGATCATCGGTCTGGACCTGGCCACGGTGGAAGGATTACTGGCCCGGGTGCATAGCGCAGAAATGCCGGTTTATCTGGCCAATATCAACGCCGATAACCAGGTGGTGATTGCCGGTAGCGACGCGGCGATGAAAGCGGTGGCCGGGTTGGCGAAAGGTTGCGGAGCGGGCTTGGCCAAGCGTCTGGCAGTGAGCGTGCCGTCCCACTGCCCATTGCTTGAGGCGCCCGCGCAACGGTTGGCCGAAGCCTTCGCCAAGGTGCCGCTGCACACCCCGAAGATGGGCTACCTGAGCGGCAGTCGCGCACGTCCGCTGATCAAGCCTGAAGCCTTGCGTGACGACCTGGCCTTCAACATGTGCCGCATCGTCGATTGGCGCGGCACGGTACAAAGCGCCTACGAGCGCGGCGTACGTCTACAGATCGAACTGCCGCCCGGTGCGGTGCTGACCGGACTGGCGCGCCGGGTGTTCGAGCAGGGCACCGTGATTGCCTTCGACGGTGCACGGCTCGACACCTTGCAGGCGCTGATGCGTGAGGAGGGAAGCCGCCACCCTTAGATCATCTGACTTAAGGCTTCGCACAACAAAAACAACATTCGAAATGCACTTTGAGGACTACAGCAATGATTATTTACGGTGTGGCGCTGTTGGCGATCTGTACGCTGGCAGGGGTGATCATGGGGGACATGCTCGGGGTGTTGCTGGGTGTGAAGTCAAACGTCGGCGGTGTCGGGATCGCGATGATCCTGCTGATTTGCGCACGGTTGTGGATGCACAGGCGTGGCGGCATGACCAAGGATTGCGAGATGGGCGTCGGCTTCTGGGGCGCGATGTACATTCCGGTGGTGGTGGCGATGGCGGCGCAACAAAACGTGGTCACGGCGCTGCATGGTGGTCCGGTGGCGGTGTTGGCAGCGATCGGTTCGGTGGTGATCTGCGGCTGCACCATTGCCCTGATCAGCCGGACCCATAGAGGCGAACCCTTGCCCGATGAACCGGTGGATGTAACGGCGGTTGGCGCACCGGCAGGAGGTCGCTGATATGTGGGAACTCATCAAGAACGGTCTGGAACACAACGGTCTGGTCACCGCATTCGCCTTTGTCGGCGTGATCATGTGGGTGTCGGTAGTGATCTCCAAACGCCTGACCTTCGGGCGTATCCACGGCTCGGCGATTGCCATCGTCATCGGCCTGGTACTGGCCTGGGTCGGCGGCACGATGACCGGCGGGCAAAAAGGCCTGGCGGACCTGACCCTGTTTTCCGGCATCGGGCTGATGGGCGGCGCCATGCTGCGGGACTTCGCCATCGTCGCCACGGCCTTCGAGGTGCAGGCCACGGAAGCGAAAAAGGCCGGCTTGATCGGTGTTATCGCGTTGCTGTTGGGCACGGTGCTGCCGTTTATTGTCGGAGCGTGCATGGCCTGGGCCTTCGGTTACCGCGATGCGGTGAGCATGACCACCATCGGCGCCGGTGCAGTGACCTACATTGTCGGGCCGGTGACCGGCGCGGCCATTGGCGCCAGTTCCGATGTGGTGGCGCTGTCGATTGCCACCGGTCTGATCAAGGCGATTCTGGTGATGGTCGGCACGCCGATGGCGGCGCGCTGGATGGGTCTGGACAATCCGCGCTCGGCGATGGTGTTTGGTGGGCTGGCCGGGACGGTCAGTGGCGTGACTGCCGGTTTGGCGGCGACGGATCGGCGCCTGGTGCCTTATGGCGCGCTGACCGCGACATTCCACACCGGGTTGGGCTGCTTGCTGGGGCCTTCGTTGTTGTACTTCATTGTTCGCGGGATTGTCGGCTAGGTTCAGGGGCTGAGTTGTCGGGTCCGACGCTTTCGCGAGCAAGCCCGCTCCCACATTTGGAATGCGGTCGAATGTGGGAGCGGGCTTGCTCGCGAAGGGCTCGACACGGTTTCAAGCCTGCCGATTGGCATACATCCGACACTCCGCCAGCAACGCCAGCAGATTCGGATCACGCTCCTTGGCTTTCAGGAACACCACGCCAATGTGCTGCTGCAACCGGTACTTTTCCTGCAACGGGATCAGCTTCACCCGGTTCTCGTACACCGCCGCAATCCGCCCCGGCAGCAACGCATAACCCACGCCCGAACTGACCATGCTCAGCAGGGTGAAGATGTCGTTGACCTGCATCGCCACCTTCGGTTCGAACCCTGCCTGCTCGAATACCCGCTTGCCGTCCTGATGTGTGGCGAAGCCCTGGGTCAGGGTGATGAAGGTTTCGTCGCGGACCTCGGCCAGGTCGACTTCGGTTCGCTGGGCAAACTTCGAGTCGGCGGGGGTGGCGAGGAAGATGTCGTCGGAAAACAGCGGGATCTGCTCGCAATCCGGGTCGTTGACACTGTCGTCCAGCGACACCAGGGCCGCATCGACTTCCATGTTCTTGAGCTTGTAGAGCAGGTCGATGTTGGAGCCCAGAATCAGGTCGATGTTGAGCTCGCTGCGGCGGATCTTCAAACCCATGATCAGTTGCGGCACGGTCTTCACCGTCAGTGAATACAGCGAGCCCAGCTTGAAACGTTCGGCGGAGAACCCGGCGGCTTCGCGGGTCAGGCGCACGCTTTCGACGACATCCTGAATCAGCTTCTGCGCCCGCTCTTCCAGCACATAAGCGCTTTCCAGCGGCGTCAGGCTGCGGCCTTCGTGCTTGAACAGGGGGCAGCGCAGGGCGCTTTCCAGGGAATGGATCGCCCGATGCACGCTGACGTTACTGGTCTGCAACTCGGCAGCGGCCCGCGCCAGGTTGCCGGTGCGCATGAAAGCCAGGAACACCTCGAGTTTTTTCAGGGTCAACTCTTCATCGATCAGCATGGGGCGGACTCTTTTTGGAATGACTCGATTGTGCCCAATTACTCCGGGCCCGTCGTACAGAAACATTGCGCTTTTACGCTTCAAGCCTGAGCCTTGCGCTCTGCGGTAACGAATTTCGAGGTGAGCAACGCATGTATCACGGGGAAAGACTGAACGCCTGGACGCATCTTGTCGGGGCCGTGGCGGCGTTTATCGGCGGGGTGTGGCTGATTGTGCTGGCCAGTCTCGACGGCAGTCCGTGGAAGATTGTCAGCATGGCGATCTACGCCTTTACCTTGCTGGTGCTCTACAGCTCTTCGACCGTGTACCACAGCGTGCGCGGGCGCAAGAAAGCGATCATGCAGAAGGTCGATCACTTTTCGATCTACCTGTTGATCGCCGGCAGCTACACGCCGTTCTGTCTGGTGACCCTGCGCGGGCCGTGGGGCTGGACGTTGTTCGGGATTGTCTGGGGACTGGCGCTGATCGGCATCCTGCAAGAGATAAAGCCGCGTTCGGAAGCGCGGATTCTGTCGATCGTGATTTATGCGGTGATGGGCTGGATTGTACTGGTGGCGGTCAAACCGCTGCTCGCGGCGCTGGGCAGCGCCGGGTTTGCGTGGCTGGCATCGGGCGGGGTGTTGTACACCGTGGGGATTATCTTTTTTGCCCTCGATCATCGCCTGCGCCATGCCCACGGGATCTGGCATCTGTTCGTGATCGCCGGGAGTTTGCTGCACTTTGTGGCGATTTTGTTTTATGTCCTTTAAGGCTGTACCGGGACCAGGCGATCCAACTGCTCCCGGGCTCGACGGCTGAATACCTGCAACAGATCGTTCAAGGTGTGGGGCGGCGGTTCGGCGGCGCGTGTCACTGCGTACAGGGTGATGGGTAACGGCGGTGCCAGAGGGCGGATCGTTGTGGTGGCGGGAGAGGCGCCAAGGGCGGTGAACGGATCGATCACCGCCAGGCCCGCGCCAGATTCCACCATCGCCCGTGCCAGTGAGTAGGTTTGCACGGCGATGCGTACCCGGGGCGGGGGTTCGACCGCTTCCAGGTAACTGTCGAGCCGCGCGGCCAGCGGATCGGCGCTGGATAAACCGATCAGCGGTGCATCCGCCAGCGCCATCAGTGGCAACGGTTTGCCCGCATCTTCCTGAGGCCAGTAACCACTCGGCGCCAGCGCCACCAGCACGCCGGACGCCAGCGCCTGGGCCTTGAGCCCCGGGTGATCCGGGCGTTGCAGGGTCAGGGCGACATCCACTTCGCGCATCAACAGGTTCTGCACCAGTTCGCGACTGTGGGCGCTGGAGAGTTCGCAAACGATGTCCGGGTAACGCCCGGTCCATTCGTGAATGGCCGGCGGCAGCAATGACAGGGCCAGCGCCGGAGTGGCACCGATGCGCAGGCTGTGGCCAGGTTCGCGGCGCAGGCTCTGCGCCAGGCGCCGCACGCCTTGCAGGCTTTCGCTGACCTTGTCCACTTCGCGCTCCAGCTCCAGCGCTTCCGGGGTCGCCTGCAACTTGCCGCGCACCCGCAGGAACAACGGGAAGCCCAATTGTTGCTCGGCGTGCTGCAACACCTTGCTCACCGCCGGCTGCGAGACATGCAGCAATTGCGCGGCGGCGCTGATTGAGCCGGTCTGGCGGATGGCCTGGAAAATCTCGATATGGCGAAGGCGCATGGCAAGTCCATAACCTTTGTTTATGGGTTTGCCATCTTTATGCATTGTTCAACGTCTGTCACCTGGCTCTAACCTCGGTGTCGTCTTCACAACGGTTTTAAGGACGGACATGGCTCAGCGTGTGTGCATCATCGGTGGCGGTGTGATTGGCCTGGCAACGGCCTATGCGCTGGTGCGCGACGGCTTCGAGGTGACGGTGGTCGAGGCACGGGACTCGCTGGGCAGCGAAACCAGCTTCGCCAACGGCGGCCAGTTGTCCTATCGCTATGTCGCGCCGCTGGCCGACGCCGGTGTGCCTTTGCAGGCCATCGGCTGGATGTTGCGCGGCGACTCACCGCTGAAGCTGCGCCCGCGCTTCGACCCGGCCCAGTGGCGCTGGATGGCGTCGTTCCTCGGCGCCTGCCGCCGCTCGGTCAACCGCGAGAACGCCGCGCACTTGCTGCGCCTGGCGTTGTTCAGCCAGGACACATTGAAGTCCTGGCGCGAGGATGATGGACTGGCGGGATTCCAGTGGCGGCGCAATGGCAAACTGGTGACTTTCCGCCAGAACAGCAGCTTCGAGCATGCGCGCCAAGGCTTGGCCGACCCGCAGCAACAGCAAGTATTGTCGCCGGCCGAATGCGCGCAACTGGAACCGGCGCTGATCGATGCGCCCTTTGTCGGGGCAATCTACACCCCGGACGAAGAGGTCGGCGACTGCCACGGCTTCTGCCAGCAACTGGCCGCCCGGCTGCAAGCGTCCGGCCGTTGCGAGTTTCGTCTCGGGCAAGCGGTGACCGGCATTCGCCACAGTAGCGGCAGCGTCAACGCCATCGAACTGGGTGAGCAAGTGCTGCAGGTCGATCAACTGGTGATTGCTGCCGGTCACCGCAGTCCGTTATTGGCGCTACCCGGGCTGCAACTGCCGCTTTATCCGCTCAAGGGCTACAGCCTGACCGTGCCGATCGGTGTCGGTCACCGGGCACCGGACGTGAGCATCACCGACTACGACCGCAAGATCGTCTACGCCCGCATCGGTAAGCAATTGCGAGTGGCGGCGATGGTCGACATCGTCGGCTTCGACCCTGCTTTGGACCCCAAACGCCTGGCGCTGATCAAGCGTCAGGCCCATGACACCTTTCCAAATGCCGGCGCCTATGACGAAGCCGTCGAGTGGGCCGGCATGCGCCCGGCCACCCCCAGCGGCGTGCCGTTGCTGGGCGCGACGGCGTATCGCAACCTGTGGCTCAACCTCGGCCACGGCGCGCTGGGTTTCACCCTGGCATGCGGCAGCGGACGCTTGCTCAGCGAGCTGATCGGCGAGCGCCGGCCTTCCATTGACCTTCAGGGTTTCAGCCACCGGGCTGCCTGAATACTGATTTCTGAAAAGGACACTGCAATGACCATTACCCGACTGCACAGCAACCCGCGCCTGTCTGGCGCCGTGACCTTTGGCGACCTGGTATTTCTCTCCGGGCAGGTGCCGGGCGATGCCCTGGATGCCACCGGCCAGACCCGCGAAGTGCTGGCGAAAATCGATACCTTGCTGGCGGAGGCGGGCAGCGACAAGGATCATCTGCTCAGCGCGACCATTTACCTGAAGAACATCACCGAGGATTTCGCCGCGATGAACGAGGTCTGGTCGGCCTGGCTATCGCCAGGACAGGCACCGAGCCGCACCACCGTGCAGGCCGAACTGGCCCGCCCGCAGGTGCTGGTGGAAATCACCGTCATCGCTGCACGCGTCTGATAAACCAACACCCACAACGGAGAATAACAATGCAAAAAATCACGTTGCTCGCTTGTACGCTTGGCCTGTTGCTCGGCAGTCAGGTTCAGGCCAATGAAGCGCCGCTGACCGGCACCCTGAGCAAGATCGCCAGCGCCAACAGCATCACCCTGGGCTATCGCGATGCTTCGGTGCCGTTCTCCTACTTGGGTGATCACAGCGGCAAGCCGATGGGTTACTCGGTTGATCTGGCGGGCAAGATCGTCGAGCGCATCCAGCAGCAACTGGCGCTGCCGGACCTGAAGGTGAAGTACAACCTGGTGACCTCGCAGACCCGCATTCCACTGGTGCAGAACGGCACCGTGGACCTGGAGTGCGGCTCCACTGGCGTGACCGCCGAACGGCAGAAGCAGGTGGCGTTCTCCTATGGCTTCATCTATGTCAAAGGCCAGTTGCTGACCGCGAAGGACAGCGGGATCAAGAATTTCGCTGACCTGCGCGGCAAGAACGTGGTGACTACCGCCGGCACCACCAACGAGCGCTTCCTGAAAAGCTACAACGTCGATCACAAGATCGACATGTTCGTGATCAGCGCCAAGGACCACGGCGAAGCCTTCCAGATGCTGCAGTCGGGCCGGGCGGCGGCGTTCTACATGGACGACGCGCTGCTCTACGGTGAGCGCGCCAAGGCCAATGACCCGCACAAGTGGGTGGTGGTCGGGGAGGAGCAATCGCGGGAGATCTACAGCTGCATGGTGCGCAAGGACGATCCGCAGTTCCTGGCGCTGGTCAACGGCGCGTTGGCGGATCTGTACAGCTCGGGCGAGATCAATGGCATCTACAAACGCTGGTTCGAGCAGCCGATCCCGCCGAAGGGTTTGAACCTTGAGTTCCCGATGACCAGCGAACTCAAGGCGATCATTGCCAAACCGGTGAGTGATCCGGTGCAGTAGCAGCCAGATCGGCCTCTAGACCGTGTCGCGGCCATTCGCGAGCAAGCCCGCTCCCACATTGGAACGCATTCCCCTGTGGGAGCGGGCTTGCTCGCGAAGAGGCACTAGAAATCACCCCAGAGTTGCTGGGCCACCGCCAGTGCAACAACCGGCGCGGTTTCGGTGCGCAACACCCGTGGACCGAGGCGGGCGGCGTGGAAGCCGCCGGCCTTGGCCTGATCGACTTCGGCATCGGACAAACCACCCTCCGGGCCGATCAGGAATGCCAGATTTGAAGGTTTGGCGTGGCTCACCAACGGTTCGGCCACCGGGTGCAGCACCAGTTTCAAATCAGCTTGTGTCTGCTTCAACCAGTCAGTCAGCAACAGCGGCGGATGAATCACCGGCACCCTTGAACGCCCGCACTGTTCGCATGCGCTGATCGCCACCTGGCGCCAGTGCAGCAGGCGTTTGTCGGCGCGCTCGTCCTTGAGTCGGACTTCGCAGCGCTCTGTGAAGATCGGGGTGATTTCAGTGACGCCCAGTTCCGTGGCTTTCTGGATCGCCCAGTCCATGCGTTCACCCCGGGACAGGCCCTGGCCGAGATGGATTTGCAGCGGCGACTCGATCTGCCCGGCGAAGCTTTCATCGATCTGCACCACGACGCGCTTTTTGCCGACGTCGACCAGCCTGGCGCGAAACTCCTGGCCCGAACCGTCGAACAACTGCAACGCATCGCCCTCGGCCATGCGCAGCACGCGGCTGATGTAGTGGGCCTGGGCTTCGGGCAACTCGTGCTCGCCGATGCTCAGGGGGGCGTCGATGAAGAAACGGGACAGTCTCATGCTGGATCTCTGGAAAAATGTGAATCAGTGGAATCGGTGTCGCCTTCATTCGCGAGCAAGCCCGCTCCCACAGTTGACAGCGCATACCCTGTGGGAGCGGGCTTGCTCGCGAAGACGCCGGCCCGGACACCACAGAATCTCAACCGAGCGACTTAGCCCGGATCACGGAACCCCGGGTGGAAGTCCTTCGGCACCGCCACGCTAACGCTGTCACGGGTCGCGATGTCGATCCCTTCGCTGGCCACTTCGGCAAGGAAGTCGATCTGCTCCGGGGTGATCACATACGGCGGCAGGAAATACACCACGCTACCCAATGGACGCAGTAAGGCACCGCGCTCCAGGGCGTGCTGGAACACCTTCAGGCCGCGACGTTCCTGCCATGGCCAAGCTTCCTTGCTGGCCTTGTCCTTGACCATCTCGATGGCCAGCACCATGCCGGTCTGGCGCACTTCGGACACGTTCGGGTGGTCGACCAGATGCGCCGTCGACGTAGCCATGCGCTGCGCCAGGGCCTTGTTGTTCTCGATGACGTTGTCTTCTTCGAAGATGTCCAGGGTCGCCAGGGCCGCCGCGCACGCCAGCGGGTTGCCGGTGTAGCTGTGGGAGTGCAGGAAGGCGCGCAGGGTCGGGTAGTCGTCGTAGAAGGCGCTGTAGACCTCGTCGGTGGTCATGCACGCCGCCAGCGGCAGATAGCCGCCGGTCAGGGCTTTGGACAGGCACAGGAAATCAGGGCGGATGCCGGCCTGTTCGCAGGCGAACATCGTCCCGGTGCGGCCGAAGCCGACGGCGATTTCGTCGTGGATCAGGTGCACGCCGTAGCGGTCGCAGGCTTCTCGCAGCAATTTGAGGTACACCGGGTGGTACATGCGCATGCCACCGGCGCCCTGGATCAGCGGCTCGACGATCACCGCCGCGACCGTGTCGTGGTTTTCGGCCAGGGCCTGCTCCATGGCGGCGAACATGTTGCGCGAGTGTTCTTCCCAGCTCATGCCATCGGGGCGCAGGTAGCAATCCGGGCTCGGCACCTTGATGGTGTCCATCAACAGCGCTTTGTAGGTCTCGGTGAACAGCGGCACGTCACCCACCGACATCGCCGCCATGGTTTCGCCGTGGTAGCTGTTGGTCAGGGTGACGAAGCGCTTCTTGTTCGGCTGACCGCGATTGAGCCAGTAGTGAAAGCTCATTTTCAGCGCGACTTCGATGCAGGACGAGCCGTTATCGGCGTAGAAGCACCGGGTCAGGCCTTCCGGCGTCATTTTCACCAGACGCTCGGACAACTCGATCACCGGTTGATGACTGAAGCCGGCCAGGATCACATGTTCGAGCTGGTCGACCTGGTCCTTGATGCGCTGGTTGATCCGCGGGTTGGCGTGTCCGAACACATTGACCCACCAGGAGCTGACCGCATCGAGGTAGCGCTTGCCTTCGAAGTCTTCCAGCCACACGCCTTCCCCGCGCTTTATCGGGATCAGCGGCAGTTGCTCGTGATCTTTCATCTGGGTGCAGGGATGCCACAGCACGGCGAGATCGCGTTGCATCCACTGATTATTCAGGCCCATTTTCACTCTCCTGGAGGCGGTCCGTGACCAGCGCGGACAAACAATCGCGCAAGCCTATGCAATGCGTGCCACGGGGACAACCCATTGTGTCGAATCAGCTACTTTATCCGGGCCGAAAGACGTTGCTGGCGGGTGTTTGAAGGCTGACGTATCCTTCGCGGTTCTTGAGCCGTCTGGCTTGCAAAAACTGCTGTTTTCCTCGTGTAATTCCGGAGTTCGCTGAATGTCTGTCGGTTGGCTGCGCGCCTGTGCGCTGGTGATGTTGGGGCTGTTCAGCGTGTCTGCGCTGGCCAAGGATAAAACCGCGATCGTGATCGGCGGCGGCCTGTCGGGCCTGACTGCCGCATACGAGCTGCAGAACAAGGGCTGGCAGGTCACTCTGCTGGAAGCCAGGTCGAGCCTGGGCGGTCGTTCCGGCATGGCCACCAGTGAGTGGATCGGCAATGACAAGGCTCAGCCGGTGCTGAACAAGTACGTCTCGAACTTCAAGCTGAGCACCACGCCGGCCCCTGAATTTGTGCGGACCCCAAGCTACCTGATCGATGGCGAGTATTTCTCCGCCGCCGATCTGGCGACCAAGCAGCCAGCCACCGCCGAGGCGCTCAAGCGTTTCGACAAGACCGTGGACGATCTGGCGCGCTCGATCGACGACCCGCTGAACCCGGCAGCCAACAACACGCTGCACGCGCTGGATCAGATCAACGTGTCGAGCTGGCTCGACAAGCAGAACCTGCCGGCCACCGCTCGCCAGTTGATCAACCAGCAGATTCGTACCCGCTACGATGAACCTTCGCGCCTGTCGCTGCTGTACTTCGCACAGCAGAGCCGCGTTTACCGTGGTGTCTCCGATCGTGACCTGCGTGCATCGCGCCTGGTCGGTGGCAGCCCGGTGCTGGCCCAGGCCCTGGTCAAGCAGCTGAAAACCATCAAGACCAGCTCCCCGGTCTCGGCGATCATCCAGGACAAGGATGGTGTGACCGTCAAAGTCGACAACGTCAGTTATAAGGCTGACTACGCCGTGCTGGCCGTGCCACTGCGCGCCCTGAACAAGATCCAGATGACCCCGGCGCTGGACGCCCAGCACCTGGCGGCGATCAAGGGCACCAACTACGGTTGGCGCGACCAGATCATGCTCAAGTTCAAGACGCCGGTGTGGGAAAGCAAGGCGCGCATGTCCGGCGAGATCTACAGCAACACCGGCCTGGGGATGTTGTGGGTCGAGCCTGCCCTGAAGGGCGGTGCCAACGTGGTGATCAACCTGTCCGGCGACAACGCCCGCGTCATGCAGGCGTTCGGCGACAAGCAGATGGCCGATCAGGTGCTGATTCGCCTGCACGCTTTTTATCCACAGGCCCGTGGTTCGTTCACCGGTTATGAAATCCGTCGCTATAGTACCGACCCGTCGACTGGCGGTGCCTACCTGGCCTTCGGCCCGGGCCAGATCAGCAAGTTCTGGCGCCTGTGGGAACGCCCGATTCAGCGCGTAGCCTTCGCTGGCGAACACACCGACACCCTGTATCCGGGCACCCTGGAAGGCGCGCTGCGCACCGGTCAGCGTGCGGCCAGCCAGGTTGAAGACCTGGCAGCGGGCAAGTCGTTCGAACCGGCGAAAGTGGGTCCGGCCGCCGCAGCGGCGGGCGCTGGTGCGGTGGTGGCGAAGAAAGGCAATTTCTTCAGCAACCTGTTCGGCGGCTCGGATGACGAGAAGAAACCAGAGCCAGTCAAGGCACCTGAACCGGTAGCACCGGCAACTCCGGCACCTGTTTCAGCACCGGTTGCTGCACCGGCACCGGTCGAACCACCGAAGCCTGCGGCACCGGTGAAAACCGAGCCTGCGAAGAAGGCACCGGCCAAGGCCCCAGCCAAGACCGAAACGAAAAAGGCCCCGGCCAAGACTCCGGTGAAGAAAGCCGAGACGGCGAAGAAGCCAGCGGCCAAACCTGCGACGGCCACTGTGACCAAGGCTCAGTAACGTTCAGGTGTAAAAAAGCGCGACTCCAGGGTCGCGCTTTTTTTTGCCATCAAACATGAAGCATCCGGTTTGGCTGTGCGGTCCTACATGCTGCTGCGATGCATCAGAAGCTTCTCACAAAAGATTCGGAACTAAATGACAAGCGGCAGCCATCAGGTGTCTGGATCGGGGAGGGCGGAGCCTGCCAGGACGGCACCGGTCAAAAATGTTGAATCGAAGAGCAGAGGGGCCGCTGACACCAAGGCTCAGCAACGTTCAGGCGAAAAAAACGCGGCTCAAGGGCCGCGTTTTTTTTGCCTGGAGAAAAACCGGGACCAGAATCGAATAAACCTTTTGATACAGGTGTTCTCCGGTTTGTATTCACTTTTTCTCACAATTTCGCCTTTAATCTTTCCTTAACTCGCAGGCTTCAGACTCTTGATCGCATTTCTCGATATTTCAAAGCAAAATTTTCCGCTTTAATTCGATAGATAACTCGATAGTCTTGGGCCAGCACTTTTAGGGATCTAGGCAATGCAGCTACGTAACTCTACCTCCCGCTACGGCTGGGTGAGCATCTTCATGCACTGGGGCGTGGCCCTGGCCGTGTTCGGCTTGTTCGCCCTCGGGCTGTGGATGGTCGGGCTCGACTACTACAGCACCTGGCGCAAAGACGCGCCGGACCTGCACAAGAGCATCGGCCTGGTGTTGCTGGGTGTGATGGTGCTGCGGGTGTTGTGGCGCTTCATCAGCCCACCGCCGCCAACCTTGTCCAGCTACAGCCGCATGACGCGCCTGGGCGCCCATTTCGGCCATGGCTTTCTGTATCTCAGTCTGTTCGCTGTGATGATTGCCGGTTACCTGATTTCCACCGCAGAAGGTGTCGGTATCCCGGTGTTTGGCTGGTTTGAAGTGCCTGCGCTGGTGTCCGGACTGCCGGACCAGGCAGATACCGCCGGTGTGATTCACCTCTACCTGGCGTGGGTGCTGGTAATTTTTTCCGGCCTCCATGCGTTGGCAGCATTGAAGCACCACTTTATCGACCGTGATGTGACCCTCAAGCGAATGCTGGGTCGCAACGCCTGAAGTTCAACCTCGACTCCAAAGGAAAACAAAGCATGTTGAAAAAGACTCTGGCCGCTCTGGCAATCGGTTCCGCCCTGTTGTCCGCCGGTAACGCCATGGCCGCTGACTACGTGGTCGACAAAGAAGGCCAGCACGCCTTCGTTGACTTCAAGATCAGCCACCTGGGCTACAGCTTCATCACCGGTACTTTCAAGGACATCGACGGCAAGTTCAGCTTCGACGCTGCCAAGCCTGAAGACAGCAAGATCGAGTTCAACGTGAACACCGCCAGCGTTTTCACCAACAACGCCGAGCGTGACAAGCACATCTCCAGCAAAGACTTCCTGAACGCCAGCAAAGCCACGTTCGTTTCCACCAGCGTCAAACCCACCGGCAAAAACGCCGCTGGCAAGGACACTGCCGATGTAGCTGGCGACCTGACTATCCTCGGTGTAACCAAACCAATCGTGGTCAAGGCTACTTTCCTGGGTGAAGGCAAGGATCCATGGGGTGGCTACCGTGCAGGCTTCGAGGGTACTTTCAGCCTCAAGCGTTCCGACTTCGGCAAGCAGAAAGACCTGGGCCCATCGTCCGATGCGGTTGAGATGTACGTGACCTTTGAAGGTGTAAAAGCGAAGTAATGCTGAGACTGTAGGAGCGAGCCTGCTCGCGATAGACCTGAGAGCGCCGCGGAGCATCAGGCTTCCAGCGTTATCGTTGACGGCCATCGCGAGCAAGCTCGCTCCCACAGGTTTTTGCACTGATCAAAAAAATGCCCCGGACCTTTCGGTTCGGGGCATTTTTTTATTTCAGCGATAACTCAGCTGCTGAGACTGTAGGAGCGAGCCTGCTCGCGATAGACCTGAGAACGCCGCGGAGCATCAGGCTTCCAGGGTTATCGTTGACGACCATCGCGAGCAAGCTCGCTCCCACAGGTTTTTGCACTGATCAAAAAAATGCCCCGGCTCTTTCGAACCGGGGCATTTTTCATTGCAGCGATAACTCAGCGATTGCGGGTCAGCAGCGCTGGCTTCTCACCACGAGGACGGCTTGGCAGTTGATCCAGCTGCTCAGGTGTCGGGAAGCGATCCGCTTTCGACTCCTTGTGCATGATCTTCGGCGCCGGGCCACGCGGGTTCTGCACGGCAGGTTCCGAACGTGGCTGGTCGTCACGGGCCGGACGGCGATTGCGCGAATCTTCGCGACGGGCCTGGCCGTCGCGCGGTGCGCCACTGCGAGGGCCGTTACGCTTGGCTGGCGGAGTGCCGGTGCTGGCGCCATCGCTGTTGCGGGGACCGTTCTGGCGACCTTGTGGCTTGCCGGAACGTGGAGCACCCGAACCTGCCGCGGTGCCTTGTGCCGGAGCACCCGGGCGACGGCCACGGCCTTGCGCGGGCTTCTGCTGCGGCACGTAGTCGACGCGGTTGCCGAAGTTATCGATATCGTCGTCCAGGAACTCGTCCGGGGCGCGGTCAGCGGCGGCACGAGGAGGCTGCGACGGACGCTGTTCGCGAGCCGGAGTGCCTTCACGTGGTTTCTGCTGACGGGCCGGGCGCTCGCCGCGTTCGCCGGCCGGTTTTTCCTTGCCCTTGTCCTTGCCTTTGTCCTTGCGACCACCGCCGCCACCGCTGCCGTTCGGACCGTCGCCGCGCGGGCCACGTGGATTGCGCGGGTTGCGCATGTCCGGACGCTCGCGCACTTCAGGCTTTTCCGCCTCGATGGTGCTTGCATCGAAGCCCATCAGGTCGCCGTCGGCGATTTTCTGCTTGGTCATGCGTTCGATGCTTTTCAGCAGTTTTTCTTCGTCCGGGGCTACCAGCGAAATCGCCTCGCCCGAACGACCGGCACGGCCGGTACGGCCGATACGGTGTACGTAGTCTTCATCGACATTCGGCAGTTCGAAGTTGACCACATGTGGCAACTGGTCGATGTCCAGGCCACGAGCGGCGATATCGGTGGCCACCAGGATGCGCACAGTGCCGGCCTTGAAGTCGGCCAGGGCTTTGGTGCGGGCGTTCTGGCTCTTGTTGCCGTGGATCGCGACGGCGCTCAGGCCGTGCTTGTCCAGGTACTCGGCCAGGCGGTTGGCGCCGTGCTTGGTGCGGGTGAACACCAGTACCTGTTCCCAGGCGCCAGCGGTGATCAGGTGGGCCAGCAAGGCGCGCTTGTGGCTGGCCGGCAGGCGGAATACGCGCTGTTCGATACGCTCGACCGTGGTGTTTGGCGGCGTGACTTCGATGCGTTCCGGGTTGTGCAGCAGCTTGCCGGCGAGGTCGGTGATGTCTTTGGAGAAGGTTGCCGAGAACAGCAGGTTCTGGCGTTTGGCCGGCAGACGGGCCAGGACCTTTTTCACGTCATGGACGAAGCCCATGTCGAGCATGCGGTCGGCTTCGTCCAGCACGAGGATTTCCACGTGGGACAGATCGACGCTGCCTTGGCCGGCCAGGTCGAGCAGGCGACCAGGGCAGGCCACCAGCACGTCTACGCCGCGGGACATGGCCTGAACCTGCGGGTTCATGCCGACACCGCCGAAGATGCAGGCGCTGACGAACTTCAGGTCACGGGCATAGACCTTGAAGCTTTCATGCACTTGCGCGGCGAGTTCGCGAGTCGGGGTCAGGACCAGTACGCGCGGTTGGCGCGGGCCGTGACGCTGGGACTTGTCCGGATGACCGTTGGGGAACAACCGCTCCAGGATCGGAAGGGCGAAACCGCCGGTTTTACCAGTACCTGTCTGTGCCGCGACCATCAGGTCGCGACCTTGCAACACGGCGGGAATGGCCCGCTGTTGCACCGGAGTAGGCTCGGTATAGCCCGCCGCCTCGATGGCGCGGACTAAAGCCTCGGAGAGACCGAGGGAAGCAAAGGACATGAGTAATCCTGTTCTAGTTAGGGCTTGGCCCAATGGGAGTCTTGCCTGGCGCGAATGGCGTTTAAGAGGACGCAATCCCGTCCGGTCCTGCTGGGTTTCGAAGGCTCGTCTGCAAGCGCTCGCGCGGGCTGAAAGCTGCGCAGTAGCGGGGTTGAGATGCCTTTAACGATTCCGAGCGTCCGGGCGTGAGCCTGGCGGGAAGGCCGGAGTATAACAGAGCTATCACTGCGCGCCGCTTTCCTGCTGCTCAACGGTTTTTTCCGTGGCGGCCGTGGCCTTTTCAGACTTCACGCTGGCTGCCGGTTCCGCGCCGTAGCGGGCGCTCAGTTCAGCGTAGGCGGGCTCGCGCTTGAAGCGCTTGAGTTCGGCACCGAAACGCTGCACCAGCAGATCCATGCCCGCATTGCGCCGCACCGCGAGAAACTGACTTTGCTGGCTGATGACCGTGGGGTTTTCGGTGATCTTGTCGCGGATGCCCAGTTCGTCGAGCAAATGCTGGCCGACCCGGCGGTCGGTGATCAGCAGGTCAATTCGCCCGCGTACCAGTTTGCCGAAGTTGGCTTCATGGGTGGGGGCCGGCTCGCGGGTGAACAGCGTCGAATCGCTGAAGTCCTTGCTGTACAGGTAACCCGGCGAGGTGCCGATGGTCAGGCCGCGCAAGTCATCGAGGCTGCGAAACGGGTGGGGCCGGTCATTGGCGTAGAACATCACGAACTGGACTTCCGAGAGCGGTTCGCTGGGGTAGAGTAGCGTCGCTTCGCGTTCGTCGCTGTGAAAGATGTCCAGGGCGCCGTCGGCCTGGCCTGTTTCAAGCATCGACAAGCAGCGTTTCCATGGCAGGAATTGCCACTCCACTTCGATGCCCAGGCGCTTGAAGACAATGGCGGTGGTTTCGTAGTCCAGGCCCAGGGATTTGCCGTTGTCTTCGTACACATAGGGCGCCCAAGGCTCCGTGACAATGCGCAGCTTCTCGCCCCGGGCGGCGAAGCTCAGGCAAGTGAAGACAAGCACGGCGATTAACTGCGTGATCAAAGGCATAGGCTGAGATTACGACGAGAAACCGGAAAGAGCCAGAAACTGACCGCAGATGCTCTAACTCCGTGGATTGCCGCACATTAATAGTGCGTTGAAAGCAAAAAGATCGCAGCCTGCGACAGCGCCTACGGGATTTGACATTCCGTTGTAGGCGCTGCCGCAGGCTGCGATCTTTTAATCGTGCTTCAACGACTTTTTAACGCGGCAACTTCAGGTTGTTCCACACCGCCAGGCTCGCTTCAGCCTGGTTCAGGGTGTAGAAGTGCAGCCCTGGAGCGCCACCCTGCAGCAGTTGTTCGCACATCTCGGTGATGACCTGTTCGCCAAAGCGCTGAATGCTCTGGGTGTCGTCGCCATAGGCTTCCAGTTGCTTGCGGATCCAGCGCGGGATTTCCGCACCGCAGGCATCGGAGAAGCGCGCCAGCTTGCTGTAGTTGGTGATCGGCATGATGCCCGGCACGATCGGGATGTTCACGCCCAGCGCCCGCACGCGTTCGACGAAGTAGAAATAGCAGTCGGCGTTGAAGAAGTACTGGGTGATCGCACTGTCGGCGCCAGCGTTGGCCTTGCGCACGAAGTTGGCCACATCGTCTTCGAAATTGCGCGCTTGCGGATGCATTTCCGGGTAAGCGGCGACTTCGATGTGGAAATGATCACCGGTTTCTTCACGAATGAATTCAACCAGGTCATTGGCGTGGCGCAACTCACCGCTGGCCATGCCCATGCCCGAAGGCAGGTCACCGCGCAGGGCGACGATACGCTTGATGCCGGCAGCCTTGTACTGGGCCAGCAGGCCGCGCAGGTCGTCCTTGCTATCGCCCACGCAGGACAGGTGCGGAGCGGCAGGGATTTTGACTTCGCTTTCGAGCTGCAGCACGGTGTTCAGCGTGCGATCGCGGGTCGAACCGCCGGCGCCGTAGGTGCAGGAGAAGAAATCGGGGTTGTAGATGGCCAACTGGCGAGCAGTGGCGAGCAGCTTTTCATGCCCAGCATCGGTCTTCGTAGGGAAGAACTCGAAGCTGTAGCGACGATCTTGGGACATGGTCATATCCTTGGAAACTCATAAGGCGGACGCTGGCCCCCTGTAGGAGCGAGCTTGCTCGCGAAAAACATCAAGGCAACGCGTTCATCCAGGCAACACGCGTTATCGTTGACGTCCATCACGAGCGAGCTCGCTGCTACACAGGAAAAGCCGGTCTATCAGTAGCGGTAGGCGTGCGGCTTGAACGGACCTTCAACGGTCACGCCGATGTAGTCGGCCTGGGTCTTGGTCAGTTGAGTCACTACGCCGCCGAAGCCACGGACCATTTCCAGGGCCACTTCTTCGTCGAGTTTTTTCGGCAGTACTTCAACGGTCAGGCGCTCGGCTTTCTGGGCTGGCGACAGGTCGGCGTACTTCTGGCCGAACAGGAAGATCTGGGCCAGAACCTGGTTGGCGAACGAACCGTCCATGATACGGCTCGGGTGGCCGGTGGCGTTACCCAGGTTAACCAGACGGCCTTCGGCCAGCAGGATCAGGTAGTCGTCGTTCTGTGGGTCGAAATCGCCAGCGCCGGTACGGTGGATCTTGTGAACCTGCGGCTTTACTTCTTCCCATGCCCAGTTCTTGCGCATGAAAGCGGTGTCGATTTCGTTGTCGAAGTGGCCGATGTTGCAGACAACGGCACGCTTCTTCAGGGCCTTGAGCATGTTCGAGTCGCAAACATTGACGTTACCGGTGGTGGTCACGATCAGGTCGATCTTGCCCAGCAATGCCTTGTCGATGCTTGCTTCAGTTCCGTTGTTGATACCGTCGATGAACGGCGAAACCACTTCGAAACCGTCCATGCAGGCTTGCATGGCGCAGATCGGGTCGACTTCGGAAACCTTGACGATCATGCCTTCCTGACGCAGGGACTGGGCCGAACCCTTGCCCACGTCGCCGTAGCCGATGACCAGCGCTTGCTTGCCGGACAGCAGGTGGTCGGTGCCGCGCTTGATCGCATCGTTCAGGCTGTGACGGCAGCCGTACTTGTTGTCGTTCTTGCTCTTGGTCACCGAGTCGTTGACGTTGATGGCCGGGATTTTCAGCTCGCCCTTGGCCAGCATGTCCAGCAGGCGGTGAACGCCGGTGGTGGTTTCTTCGGTCACGCCGTGGACGCGGTCCAGAACCTGTGGGTACTTCTTGTGCAGCAGCTCGGTCAGGTCACCGCCGTCGTCGAGGATCATGTTGGCATCCCAAGGCGCGCCATCTTTGAGGATGGTCTGCTCCAGGCACCACTCGTACTCTTGTTCGGTTTCACCTTTCCAGGCGAAAACCGGGATGCCGGCAGCGGCGATGGCAGCAGCAGCCTGGTCCTGAGTCGAGAAAATGTTGCAGGACGACCAGCGCACTTCGGCACCCAGGGCAACCAGGGTTTCGATCAGCACGGCAGTCTGAATGGTCATGTGGATGCAGCCGAGGATCTTCGCGCCCTTGAGCGGTTGCTCGGCGGAATACTTGTTGCGCAGACCCATCAGGGCTGGCATTTCGGATTCGGCGATGATGGTTTCGCGACGGCCCCAGGCAGCCAGGGACATGTCGGCAACTTTGTAATCGTTAAAATCTGCAGGCGTGATAACAGCGCTCATGAAGAGCCTCCATTCGTAATGTATGCGAATGGGCGCCGTTGTGCGTTTAGTGTCCAGCCAGTGAAGGCCAGGCAACGCCCCATCCGAGCCTGACAGGTCAAACCTGCTGCAGCGCCCCTCGGACAGGTGGCGGGAAACGGTAGCAATTGAAGATGACCGTTTTGAAACGGTGGCGATTATAGCGGGCTATGCCGATCTTCCAAAGCGTTTCTGTCGGTCAATGTCCGAACGGTAATCGAGACCATAGACGATGCTCAATAGAGCTCTAGGTCGGGCTCTGCCATGATGGTCGGCATCATTCGGCAAGACGCTCAGGAGTGAACATGAATTTCCACACCCGCAAATGGGTAAAACCCGAAGACCTCAACCCTAACGGCACGCTGTTCGGCGGTAGCCTGCTGCGCTGGATCGACGAAGAGGCGGCGATCTACGCCATCGTTCAGTTGGGCAACCAGCGTGTGGTCACCAAGTACATTTCCGAAATCAATTTCGTCAGCGCCTCGCGCCAGGGCGACATCATCGAATTGGGCATCACGGCCACCGAGTTCGGCCGCACTTCGATCACCCTGACGTGCGAGGTGCGCAACAAGATCACCCGCAAGAGCATCCTCACCGTTGAAAAAATGGTGTTCGTGAACCTCGGTGAAGACGGCTTGCCGGCGCCTCACGGCCGGACCGAGATCAGGTACGTCAAGGATCAGTTCAAGGACGACGCCAGCGTGTAGGAGCGAGCCTGCTCGCGATGGTCGTTAACGATAACACTGGGTACCTGACACCCGGTGGTGCTCTCAAGTCCATTGCGAGCATGCGCGCTCCTACAGAACGGAATCCCCGCTGCACAGGTCATAGCTGAATAGCCCGCCACCGGTTGCGCATCCCATGAACTCGGCACAAGACGGCAAGACCCCGAACCTTTCGGCGCAAGAAGAGCACGAAGTCGAAAAGAGCCAGCCACCCCGTGCCGCGGTGCTGCACGAGATCATCCGTACCCAGGGCGACCAGGAACTGGAGCGCAGCATTGCCGCGTTGTGGTGGTCGGCGCTTGCGGCGGGGTTGACCATGGGTCTGTCGCTGATGGGCATGGGCTTGCTCAATTCACGTCTTCCGGATGGCGAAGGATTCAAGGTGATCGCGAGTTTCGGTTATTGCGCCGGTTTCCTCGCGGTGATCCTCGCTCGTCAGCAACTGTTCACCGAAAACACCCTGACTGCCGTGTTGCCGGTAATGACCAAACCGACGCTGGCCAACTTCGGCCGGCTGCTACGGCTGTGGACGGTGGTGCTGGTCGGCAACCTCTGTGGCACCTTGCTGGTGGCGTACGTGATGCTGGAACTGCCGATTTTCGACAGCAAGACCGATGTCGCCTTCCTCGATATCGGCCGCAAGGTCATGGAAAACCACGCCAGCCAGATGTTCGCCAAGGGCATCATTTCCGGATGGATGATCGCCACCATGGTCTGGATGATCCCGTCCATGGAGAGCGCCAAGATGTGGATCATCATCCTCATCACCTACCTCATGGCGCTGGGGGATTTCACCCACATCGTGGTCGGTTCGCTGGAGGTTTCGTATCTGGTATTTGCCGGCGAGTTGCCGTGGAGTGATTTCTGGCTGGTGTTCGCCGGGCCGACGCTGGCGGGGAACATCATCGGTGGCAGTTTTATTTTCGCGCTGATCAGCCATGCGCAGATTCGCAGCGAAAGCGGGCCGCCAAAAAAATCTACGGATCAGAGCGAAGCGCCCGATCCGCAGAAAATCAAAAAACCATCAAGCTGATCCTCAGCCCACCGCATCAAGCGCAGCCGCACCGCGACGCTGGCGATAGATGAAGAACAGTGCGGTCAACACGGTCAGACCGCTGACCAGTGCACCGGTCCAGGGCAGGTCCGCCAGATCGGCGCCGCTGGCCACAACCAGCCCGCCAATCCATGCCCCGGCGGCGTTGCCGAGGTTGAAGGCGCTCTGGTTCAAGGTCGAACCCAGGTTTGGTGCCTCAAAGGCTTGATCGATGATCAGCAGTTGCAGGATCGGGCACAAGGCAAAGGCAAACGTCCCCCACAACACCAGTGTGATGGCCGCCGGGATGACCGAGTGACTGGTTTGCGTGAATGCCGCCAGTACCACCAGCACCGCCAGCGCCATGCCCACCAGCGAAGGCAGCAAGCGGCTGTCCGCCAGGCGACCACCGAGCATGCTGCCGGCGGTCAAGCCCGCGCCGAACAACAGCAGCATGATGGTGACGCCGTGGGGGCTGACACCGGTGATGTCCTGCAGGATCGGCGCAATGTAAGTGAACACACTGAACAGGCTGGTCGAGGCCAGTACACTCATGCCCAGGGCCAGCAGTACGTTGGCCTTGCCCAGTACCTTGAACTCGCTGGCCAGGTTGGCTTTATCCATCGCGATGTTTTTCGGCAGCCAGACCCATTGCGCAATCGCCGCCAGCACCCCGATCACCGACACAGCCCAGAAGGTCGAGCGCCAGCCTGCGTATTGCCCGAGTGCGGTACCCAGTGGCACGCCGAGTACGTTGGCCAGGGTCAGGCCGGTGAACATCATGGCAATCGCCTGAGCCCTTTTGTTGGGGGCCACCAGCCCGGCGGCCACCACCGAACCAATGCCGAAAAATGCGCCGTGGCACAGTGCCGTGATCACGCGCGCGGCCATCAGCGTGGCGTAGTTTGGCGCCAGCGCGCAGAGCATGTTGCCGAGGATGAACATCAGCGTCATGCCCAACAGCGTGGCCTTGCGCGGCATGTTGGCGGTGCCGACCGCGAGGATCGGTGCACCGAACACCACGCCCAGGGCGTAGCCGGTGATCAGTAATCCGGCGTCGGGAATGCTCACGCCGAGGTCGCGGGCGACATCGGGCAAAAGACCCATGATGACGAATTCGGTGGTGCCGATGCCGAAGGCGGCAACGGCGAGGGCAAGCAAAGCGAGTGGCATGCGCAAGGTCTCTGTCGGTAGTCTTGACGCTGTGATCAGGCATACGCAGGCCGACGACCGTTCTCGACGAGAGCGGGCCGGGCAGGATTTTTATTGGAATTAGTTTGTGCGCAACTGAGTGCGGCGTGGTCGCTTGCAGTATAAACAGACACTGAAATATGGCGAATCAATTCTCTACCCGGCCCCTGTAGGAGCGAGCTTGCTCGCGATGGACGTGAACGATGACGGGTGCTCTCTGATTGAGCGCGTTGTCCTCACGTTTTTCGCGAGCAAGCTCGCTCCTACAGGGATTGTGGAGACAACAAAAGGAGTAGGCCGTGCTTGCGACGGCGTTGGTGTTGGTGGCGGCGCTGTTGCATGCGGCGTGGAATACCCTGATCAAGTTCAGTGCGGAGCGGCTGTTGGTGGTGGCCTGCATGGACAGCGTGGCGCTGCTCTTTGTCGTGCTGATGCTGCCGTTCCTGAGCATGCCGCCACTGGAGATCTGGCCGTGGATCCTGGCGTCGGCGGCGTTCGAGTTGCTCTATCGCTATTTGCTGATACAGGCCTATCGGGTCGGCGACCTCGGGCTGGTCTATCCATTGATGCGCGGCCTGTCACCGTTGGTGGTGCTGGCGCTGACGCTGATCTTTGCCGGGGAAGTGCTGACCCATCAGCAGATTTTCGGAATCCTGCTGATCCCGTTCGGCATGCTGTGCCTGCTCTGGCAGGGCGGTGGCGGTGCGCGTTTGCCCTGGTCGATGTTACCGGTGGTGGCGCTGATCGGCCTGTGCATCGGTTGCTACACCTACATTGACGGGCAGGCATTGCGGCGCTGGTCCCATCCACTGGACTATCTGGTCTGGGTCACCTTGCTCAGTGCCTGGCCGTTTCCGCTGTTGGCGTTGGTGCGCAAACGACCCGCGTTCATGTTGTTCTGGCGCGAGCAGTGGCGACTGGGCCTGGCCGTCGGGTTCTGCGTGCTGTTCAGCTACGCTCTGGTGCTGTGGGCGATGCAGCTGGGCTCGATTGCAGAAGCGGCGGCGTTGCGCGAGATCAGCGTAATTCTGGTGGTGCTGTTTGGCATGCGTTACCTGAAGGAGCCTTTTGGCGGGCCGCGCCTCTTGGCCTGTGGGCTGGTGCTGATCGGTATATTGGTCATGAAATTTTGACTGTTCTGAAACGTGAAGAAGGGACTGCTTTATGACGGTTGCTCTGTGGTGCATTTTGATCGCGATTTTCCTGCCGTATGTGTGTGTGGGCGTGGCCAAGATCAGCGGCGGGTTCAGGTTGAGAGACAACCATGATCCCCGGGACTTTCTCGATTCGCTGGAAGGCTTGGGCAGGCGCGCGAATGCGGCGCAACTGAACAGCTTTGAAGTGACCCCGGCGTTCGCTGCGGCGGTGATCGTGGCGCATCTGGCCGGCAATGCCGAACTGGTGACGATCAATGTGCTGGCCGTGCTGTTCATTACCAGCCGGCTGCTCTACATCATTTGCTATCTGGCGGACTGGGCGACGCTGCGGTCGTTGATGTGGTTCGTGGGGATGGGGTTGATCGTGAGTTTCTTTGTGGTGTCAGCCTGAGTCTTCATCGCCTGTGAGGACCTCTTCGCGAGCAAGCCCGCTCCCACATTTGATCCTCAGTGGACACAGATTCTGTGTTCGATGGTGATCTCATGTGGGAGCGGGCTTGCTCGCGAAAGCTATCTAACAGGCGAAGCAGCATTTAAGGGGTGGTCTTCTGCGCATCCGCCACCTGCGGCACTTGCGGCAACGTCGCGCCTTTGGGCCAGAGCATCCAGATCTGCCCCTGCTGTTTCATGTCCCCGGCCAGTTGCCCGGCCGCATCCCCGGTGCCCCAGAACAGATCCGCCCGAACCTCGCCGGCAATGGCGCCGCCGGTGTCCTGTGCTGCAACGGGGCGAACCAGGGCCGTGCCGTCCGGTCTGGTGGTGGACAGCCACAACAGGCTGCCCAGCGGAATCACCTTGCGATCCACTGCCGCGCTGTAACCGGCGGTCAACGGTACGTTCAGCGAGCCGCGCGGACCTTCGTTGCTGTCCGGGTTGCGGGTGAAGAACACATAGCTGGGGTTGCTGCCGAGCAGTTCGGGAATCCGCGATGGATTGGCCTTGGCCCAGGTGCTGATGGCGCCCATGGTCACGTCTTCTTTTTTCAGTTCGCCCTGTTCCACCAGCCAGCGACCGATCGGTCGATACGGGTGGCCGTTCTGATCGGCGTAGGCAATGCGCAACTGGCGACCATTGTCGAGCTGGATACGACCCGAACCCTGGATTTGCAGGAACTGCAGGTTCATCGGATCGGTCAGCCAGGCCACGACCGGCGCATTGACCCCTTTGCTTTCGATGGCTGCCGCATCGTCGTATGGCTTGAGCACGCGACCTTCGAGTCGACCGCGCAGGCGCTTGCCCTTGAGTTCCGGGTAAATGCTGTCGAGGGCGACGATGATCATGTCCTCGGGGACGCCATAGACCGGGACATTGGCAGCGCTGGTCTGGGTCAGGCTCCCGGGATAGACCGGTTCGTAGTAGCCGGTTATCAGGCCGTTGGGGTTGTCGTTGGCGGCGCGCAGGCCATAGACATCGAGGTTCTGTTTGAGAAAACCGCGAATGTCGCTGGCGGTTTGCGGCACGTTGACAGCCGCTGCGCAGGTGCCACCCCAGACCGGATCGGTCTTGAGTCGGGTACAGGCGCTGCGCCAGGAACCGAAACCGGCGACCAGGTCGCTGTCGGACACCGCCGGCAGCGCTTCCCATGTGGCGCTGGAGTAGGTGGCCAGGGCGTGGGTTTTCGGTTGTTGGTTGTCGCCACCGGTGCAGCCTGCGAGCAGGGCCACCATCGGCAGGGTCCAGGCCAGGCGGTGACGCCACGCGTTGAAACGGCTGTTCATGGAGTGATTCCTTTGCCGGTTGCCTGAGCGCTCCATGCGTTCAAGCAACCCTTGTTGATAATAGGGCTATTGGTCTTTGCCGATGACGCGAGGATACTGGCCGCCGTTTCCCGTGACCTGAAGCCACCATGACTCTTAAAAGACTTTCTGTTGTATTGCTGGCCTGCCTGACGCTGTCCGCTTGTGGCGGTATCGACCCCAACTCGCCGCTCGGCCAGCGCAAGGCCATTTTCAAGCAGATGCTCAAGACTGGCGAAGACCTGGGCGGCATGTTGCGTGGGCGCATTGCCTTCGATGGCCCGAAGTTCGCCGAAGGTGCGGTGAAACTCGATGCGTTGTCCCGTGAGCCGTGGCAGCATTTTCCGCAAGTGCGCGAGGAGGATCACACCAGCGCCAAGAGCGATGTCTGGGAGCAACAGACACGCTTTCAGGCAATGGCCCGCGACCTTGAAAGCGCCACCGGTGAATTGGTGATCGCCAGCCAGGTCCAACCCTACAAGGCCAGCAACCTGGGGCCGGCGGTACAGAAAGTCGAAGATGCTTGCAGTGGGTGTCATAAGGCGTTTCGGGATCATTGATTGGCGTTGCCCGGACTGACGTCTTCGCGAGCAAGCCCGCTCCCACAGGGGATTTGTGGTGTGGCACAAAAAGTGTTCACAACACCGATCCCCTGTGGGAGCGGGCTTGCTCGCGAAGGCTGCTTCGGCAACACCGAAGATCTCTGTTCGTTACCAGTGATTACTTATCCAGTTCATCCAATGCGTTCTGCAATTCCTTGCGGGCATCGGCGAGTTTGTCTTTGCGCTTGTTGATCTTGTCGGGATCGCCTTTGCTCATGGCCTTGTCGAGGTCTGCCTGACGCTTGCTGACTTCGTGCTTGGCGTCGAGCACCTTGTTTTCCCGTTCCTTCTTCAGCGAGGCGTCGGTGCAGTTCGCTTCGACTTCGCTCAAGGCCTTTTCCAGGCCTGCCTGCTGGTCGGCGTTGCCGTGGACCTTGGCCAATTCGATCTGGTTGACGATGCCTTGCTTCTTGGCGGCGCAACCGGTCAGCCCCGGCGCTTCCTCGTCCGCCATCAACGGGGTGGCCAGCACGCTGCAAAGGGTCAACAGGGCGAGCGGTGAAAGAAATTTCATAAAAGCTCCATGTAGGAAAGCAAGCAGACCACTGTGGCAATGGCTTGTTGGAGCCCAGCGGTCCCTTGGGGTTCCCGGTGGGCGCAGGGCCGGCAGCTAAAAGCCGTCAATCCCCGCATCACGTAACGTTTCACTCAAGCCCAGTACCTGCGGATCGCGGAAAAAAGCGCTCAGTTGCGCCGCGCGCCCTGGCCCGATATCGGCCTCGGCCCGCCATTGTTCGATGTCTCGCTGCGCCAGTACCAGCCATGAATCGCCGAGATGCGCCTGACCTGTCGGCGGCAATCCCAAGGCTTTCAGCCAGTGCGCGAACGGGCGTTGCCGGGCTCGGTTGAAGCTGTCCGCAAGACGAGCCGCGCTGCGCTCGCCGAAACCGTCAATGGTAGCAAGCTCTTGGGCATCGAGGGTCAACCAATCCAACAGGCCGTTCAGCCGACCTGTTGCAAGAAGTTTTTCCCAGGTGCCCGGACCCACATTGGGCAGCGCCAGGCCTTGTTTGCTGCTGAGCCAGGTCAGGCGCGCGAGAAACTGGCTCTCACAGCCCGGAGTCGGTTGCCAGCAACTCAATGAATGAAAGTCCTCTGCCCGCGGCGCGTTCAATTCGGCGCGTTCGCTGCTGCGCAATACAACCCTATCGAGCCTGGGAATGGTCAGCCCGGCCAGGCTGATGGCGACCTGGTCACCCGGGCGGATGTCCAGCGTCTGCCAGCGTTGCAACGAACCGACGCTGACGTGCTTGATCTGCCGGTCATCGAGCTTTACCGGGGTCAGTTCAAGAACCGGAGTGATCCGCCCGGTCCGGCCGATTTTGAAGTGAACCTGGCGGACTTCGGCCAGTGCCTGGGCGAAGGGGTATTTCCAGGCGATGGCCCAGTAGGGTGACCTGGCTTGCCAGCGTTCGGCGGCTGGGCGCTGATTCTGGCGCAGGACGATGCCGTCGCTGGCAAAGGGCAAGGGGGAACGATACCAGTGCTCGCGCCAGCGTTCGGCATCAATGACGGAGGCGATGGGCTGGCTGTATGCAGTGGTACTCGGGAAGCCCAGCGCAGTCAGCGCCGCGGCACGCTCGGGTACGCTCGCCGGTCCTTGGGGCCAGTCCCAGACAAACAGGTCGATGCCGGCGGCCTGTTCGGCGCTCAAGACCTTGCGTGCCATCAGACCGGCCACCGAGCCACGAGCATTGAGGCTACCGGCCCGGGCCTGCACGTGATCGGTCAGGCGCCAATACAGTTCGCCTTGCACGATCAAGTCCCGGGCCTGAGATAGCCGTTGCGGGATGGCCGGAATCTGCCGTGCAGGAACCGTCCAGTCCTGGCCGCTTTGGCCGTCGCCGCGGCTGATTGCCTGGGCCAACAGGCCGCTGCGGTAAACCAGGGTCACCGCCACGCCATCGATTTTAGGCTGGACCCAGACGTCGACCCGGTCACGCAGCCATTTTTCCACGGCGGGCTGATCGTGCAGTTTGTCCAGGCCCGTGTGGGCGATGGGGTGGGGCAGCGTACCGCGCGCAGTGCGCAAGGGGTCTGCGGGCGGGCTCAGGTTAAAGCAGTGGCGCCATTGGGTGAGTCGCGCGCGGGACTGGTCGTAGAGTTCATCGGCGACCAGTGAGCGTCCCAGGCGGTGATAGCTGTCGTCCCAGAGGTCGATTTGTTGTTGCAGTTTGCGGACTTCGTTCCGGGCGCGTTCTGGTGGCCAGTCCGGGCACTCGGCGGCGCTGGCGGTCAGGTAGGCAAGGGTCAGTAGAGCGGCGAAAAACAGGCGCAGGTCGGGAAGCATCTTGAGCGTCCTTGCTCGGTGAGGTGCGTGAAGGCTAGGTCAGTATCAGTTGGCGCAGCGAGGGGGTGTTTTGCCGGGTATTTCTGGTAGTTGTGCTGGCCTCATCGCGAGCAAGCTCGCTCCCACAGGGAATTGCGTTTGCCCATGGATCTTTGTCACACCAAAGATCAACTGTGGGAGCGGGCTTGCTCGCGAAGGCCTCGATACGGTGTAAAGCGAATACCAATAAAAAGCCCCGCAGGGCGCGAACCGTGCGGGGCTTCGGGTGTTGCGGGGGAACCTTACAGGCCGGCAGCAGAACGCAGGGCGTCGGCGCGGTCGGTTTTTTCCCAGGTGAACGTGGTGAAGGTGTCGTCACCAACGGTCTTGGTCGCCGGGGTGCGACCGAAGTGGCCGTACGCAGCGGTTTCCTGATACATCGGGTGCAGCAGGTCGAGCATGGTGGTGATCGCGTATGGACGCAGGTCGAACACTTCGCGGACCAGTTTGACGATCTTGTCATCGCTGATCTTGCCGGTGCCGAAGGTGTTCAGCGAGATCGAAGTCGGCTGGGCAACGCCGATGGCGTAGGACACCTGAATCTCGCAACGCTCGGCCAGGCCGGCGGCAACGATGTTCTTGGCCACGTAACGACCGGCGTAGGCCGCCGAACGGTCAACCTTCGATGGATCTTTACCGGAGAACGCGCCACCGCCGTGACGGGCCATGCCGCCGTAGCTGTCGACGATGATTTTGCGACCGGTCAGACCGCAGTCACCCACTGGGCCGCCGATGATGAACTGGCCGGTCGGGTTGATGTGGAACTGGGTGTCCTTGCTCAGCAGTTCGGCAGGCAGCACGTGCTTGACGATCAGCTCCATCACGCCTTCGCGCAGGTCGTTGTACGACACTTCCGGGTTGTGCTGGGTCGACAGAACGACGGCATCGATACCGACAACCTTGCCGTTTTCGTAACGGCAGGTCACTTGCGACTTGGCGTCCGGGCGCAGCCAAGGCAGCAGGCCGGATTTACGGGCTTCGGCCTGGCGCTGTACCAGCTGGTGCGAGAAGGTGATCGGTGCAGGCATCAGCACGTCGGTTTCATTGCTGGCGTAGCCGAACATCAGGCCCTGGTCGCCGGCGCCCTGATCTTCAGGCTTGGCACGGTCGACACCCTGGTTGATGTCAGGGGACTGCTTGCCGATGATGTTCATCACGCCGCAGGTCGCGCCGTCAAAGCCGACGTCGGAGCTGGTGTAGCCGATGTTGGTGATCACGTCACGAACGATCTGCTCCAGGTCAACCCAGGCGGAAGTGGTGACTTCGCCGGCGATGATCGCCACGCCCGTTTTCACCAGAGTCTCGCACGCCACACGGGCGAACTTGTCTTCAGCAATGATGGCGTCCAGCACCGCATCAGAAATCTGGTCGGCGATTTTGTCCGGATGCCCTTCAGACACGGACTCGGAGGTGAAAAGGGAGTATTCGCTCATCTCGATGTTTTCCTGAAATTACCGATGGTGAGTGTCGCCAGCCGGTCGCTGAAAATGGCGGACCTGGATCTGGAAACCATTACGTAAGCCTACATAGAGGCTTTCCCCGGGAACGAGTCCCGCAGCGGTGGCCCAACGGGCCAGATCGTCCTGTTCAAACCCCAGCCAGAGATCACCGCAGGCCTCCTTGGCCCAACTCTGGTTGTGGCTACATAACTCTGTCACTAACAGGCTACCGCCTGGTTGCAGCAAATGGGCCATGTGCTTGAGCGCATCGGCCGGTGCGGCAAAATGGTGCAGCACCATGTTCAGTACCACGCAATCGGCCTTGAGGCTGACGCCGTTCAAAGCATCGGCCAGTTGCAGGCTAACGTTAGTCAGCTTGTCGCGTTCGCAGACCTGGCGCGCCAGTTCGAGCATCGCGCTGCTGTTATCCAGCGCCGTGACTTGCGCGAAGCGGCGCGCCAGGTCCGGCAGGAATGCGCCATCGCCGGGGCCGACTTCAATGGCCGTGGCGTCTTTGTCGAAGCTCAGCTTGTCGAGCAGGGCCACCACGCTTTCGCGGTATTGCGGCAGGCCGGCGATCAAGTCTTGCTGGGCGCGAAACTTCTCCGCAACCCTTGAGAAAAAATCCTGGCTGGCCGCCGCACGTTGCCCATGGACCTGGGTGATGCGCGACTGTACGTCGGTCGGCAGCGTCAGGTTGTCCACTTCTTCGAGCAATGCTGCGTGCAGTTTGCCGCCCAGCAGTTCGGTGTGGGGCAGCGCGCGACGGTAGAAAATCGCGTTGCCTTCGCGGCGCGTTGCCACCAGGTCGGCCTGTGCCAGTACCTTGAGGTGGTGGCTCATGCCTGACTGGCCGATGCCGAAGATCTGCGCCAGTTCCAGTACGCCGAACGAGTCATTGGCCAGTGCGCGCAAGACATTCAACCGCAGGGGATCGCCGCCAGCCTTGCACAAGGCCGCCAGCTCATCGCAATCGTCATGTTGAATGGAGGGCACGCGTAAATTCATAAGGCCGGCAGTCTAGTCACGGGTCGAAGGTATCGCAAGAGCAATATCAAAAAGTTTTGATATTGCTCGATAGATGGCACTTCTCGACGTTAGCTTTTGTCAACAATCGGACCGCGGAAAGGTTTCACCAGGCGAATACGTCGTTATCCATTGGAAAAACGCCTTCAGATGACTATCTGTCATTGCCCCGAGGCGGCCCGGTGAGGGAAAATGCTCGCCTTTTTTCCGTTTCGTTTTAATCAAGCCCCCAGGAGAACAGCGATGCCTAGCCGTCGTGAGCGTGCCAACGCCATTCGTGCCCTCAGCATGGATGCCGTGCAAAAAGCCAACAGCGGCCATCCCGGTGCCCCTATGGGTATGGCAGATATCGCCGAAGTGCTTTGGCGCGACTACCTCAAGCACAACCCGAGCAATCCTTCGTTTGCCGACCGTGACCGCTTCGTGCTGTCCAACGGCCACGGCTCGATGCTGATCTACTCACTGTTGCACCTGACCGGCTACGACCTGTCGATCGATGACCTCAAGCAGTTCCGTCAACTGCACAGCCGCACCCCGGGCCACCCGGAACTCGGCTACACCCCGGGCGTAGAAACCACCACCGGTCCACTGGGCCAGGGCCTGGCCAACGCCGTGGGTTTTGCCCTGGCTGAAAAAGTCATGGCGGCGCAGTTCAACCGTCCTGGCCACAACATCGTCGATCACCACACCTATGTGTTCCTGGGTGATGGCTGCATGATGGAAGGCATTTCCCACGAAGTCGCTTCCCTGGCCGGTACCCTGGGCCTGGGCAAGCTGATCGCCTTCTACGATGACAACGGCATCTCCATCGATGGCGAAGTCGAAGGCTGGTTCACCGACGACACCCCGAAGCGTTTTGAGTCCTACAACTGGCAAGTGATCCGCAATGTCGACGGTCACGACCCGGAAGAGATCAAGACGGCGATCGACACTGCACGTAAAAGCGAGCAGCCAACCCTGATCTGCTGCAAGACCACCATCGGTTTCGGTTCTCCGAACAAGCAAGGCAAGGAAGATTGCCACGGCGCCCCGCTGGGTGACGCGGAAATCGCCCTGACCCGTGCGGCGCTGAAATGGAATCACGGCCCGTTCGAAATCCCGGCCGATATCTATGCCGAGTGGGACGCCAAGGAAGCCGGTCGCGCTGTTGAAGCCGAGTGGGACCAGCGTTTCTCTGCTTACTCCGCCGCGTTCCCGACTGAAGCCAACGAACTGGTGCGTCGTCTGAGCGGTGACCTGCCAGCTGACTTCAGCGAAAAAGCCTCGGCCTATATCGCCGAAGTGGCGGCCAAGGGCGAAACCATCGCCAGCCGTAAAGCCAGCCAGAACGCGCTGAATGCGTTCGGCCCGTTGCTGCCTGAGTTTCTCGGCGGTTCGGCTGACCTGGCCGGTTCCAACCTGACCCTGTGGAAAGGTTGCAAAGGTGTTACCGCCGAAGATGCCAGCGGCAACTACATGTACTACGGCGTGCGCGAGTTCGGCATGACCGCGATCATGAACGGTGTGGCGCTGCACGGCGGCCTGGTGCCTTACGGCGCGACCTTCCTGATGTTCATGGAATACGCGCGTAACGCGGTGCGCATGTCGGCCCTGATGAAGCAGCGGGTGATCCACGTCTACACCCACGACTCCATCGGTCTGGGCGAAGACGGCCCGACTCACCAGCCAATCGAGCAACTGGCCAGCCTGCGCTGCACGCCGAACCTCGATACCTGGCGCCCAGCCGACGCCGTTGAATCGGCGGTGAGCTGGAAGTGCGCATTGGAGCGCAAGGACGGTCCTTCGGCCCTGATCTTCTCGCGTCAGAACCTGCAGCACCAAACCCGCAATGCGATTCAGGTCGAAGAGATCGCGCGTGGCGGTTACGTGTTGAAGGACTGTGCGGGCGAGCCTGAGCTGATCCTGATCGCCACCGGTTCGGAAGTCGGCCTGGCCGTTCAGGCCTTCGACAAACTGACCGAGCAGGGCCGCAAGGTGCGCGTGGTTTCCATGCCGTGCACCAGCGTGTTCGATGCCCAGGACGCCGGCTACAAGCAATCGGTCCTGCCGTTGCAGGTCAGCGCCCGTATCGCCATCGAAGCTTCCCACGCGGACTACTGGTACAAGTACGTGGGCCTGGAAGGCCGCGTGATCGGCATGACCACCTACGGCGAGTCGGCGCCTGCGCCGGCCTTGTTCGAAGAGTTCGGCTTCACCCTGGAAAACATCCTGGGTCAGGCTGAAGAGCTGCTGGAAGACTGATCCAGAAGTTGCGTCATCCGGACTGCCGCCTTCGCGAGCAAGCCCGCTCCCACATTGGAATGCATTTCCCTGTGGGAGCGGGCTTGCTCGCGAAGACGGTGGTTCGGTCAACGCTGCGATGACAGATTCACCACGGTAATCGAGAATCCCATGCCTCAACCGCGTCCCTACAAAGTTGCACTCAACGGCTACGGCCGGATTGGTCGTTGCGTCTTGCGTGCGTTGTTCGAGCGAGGCGAAAAGGCCGGGTTCGAGATTGTCGCGATCAACGATCTGGCGGACATGGCCAGTATCGAATACCTGACACGCTTTGACTCCACCCATGGCCGGTTCCCCGGCGAAGTGAAGGTCGAGGGCGATTGTCTGCATATTAATGGCGACTGCGTGAAAGTCCTGCGCAGTGCCACCCCCGAAGGCATCGATTGGGCGTCCCTGGGCGTCGATCTGGTGCTGGAGTGCTCCGGCGCTTATCACACTCGCGAAGACGGCCAGCGTTTCCTCGACGCCGGCGCCCCGCGTGTGTTGTTTTCCCAGCCGATGGCCAGCGAGACGGACGTTGACGCGACCATCGTCTACGGCGTGAACCAGGACTGCCTGACCGGCGACGAATTGCTGGTGTCCAACGCGTCCTGCACCACCAACTGCGGCGTGCCGCTGTTGCGCCTGCTGAATCAGGCCATTGGTCTGGACTACGTGTCGATCACCACCATTCACTCGGCGATGAACGATCAGCCGGTCATCGATGCCTATCACCACGAAGACCTGCGCCGTACCCGTTCGGCGTTCCAGTCGGTGATTCCGGTGTCCACCGGTCTGGCGCGAGGTATCGAGCGCCTGCTGCCGGAACTTGCCGGACGAATTCAGGCCAAAGCCGTGCGGGTGCCGACGGTCAACGTGTCCTGCCTCGATATCACGATGCAGACCGCCACCGCGACCGACGCCACCGAGGTAAACCGGATCCTGCGCGAAGCCGCCACCAGCGGCCCGCTCAAAGGCCTGCTGGCCTACACCGAGCTACCCCACGCAAGCTGTGATTTCAACCATGACCCACATTCGGCGATCGTCGATGCCAGTCAGACCCGCGTTTCCGGCCCTCGGCTGGTGAACATCCTGGCCTGGTTCGACAATGAATGGGGTTTTGCCAACCGAATGCTGGACGTTGCAGAACACTATCTGCAAACAGCAACTTCAAAAAAACCGTAGGAAGTGCGACCCATGACCGTGTTGAAGATGTCCGACCTCGATCTGCAAGGTAAGCGCGTATTGATCCGCGAAGACCTCAACGTTCCAGTCAAGGACGGTGTTGTCACCAGCGATGCGCGTATCCTGGCCTCGCTGCCGACCATCAAGCTGGCCCTGGAAAAAGGCGCGGCCGTGATGGTCTGCTCGCACCTTGGCCGTCCGACCGAAGGCGAGTTCTCGGCCGAGAACAGCCTCAAGCCAGTCGCCGACTACCTGAGCCGTGCTCTGGGTCGTGAAGTGCCGCTGGTGGCCGATTACCTGGGCGGTGTTGACGTGAAAGCGGGCGACATCGTGCTGTTCGAAAACGTGCGCTTCAACAAAGGCGAGAAAAAGAACGCTGACGAACTGGCCCAGCAATACGCCGCCCTGTGCGACGTGTTCGTGATGGACGCCTTCGGTACCGCTCACCGTGCCGAGGGTTCGACCCACGGCGTGGCCAAGTTCGCCAAAGTCGCCGCTGCCGGCCCGCTGCTGGCCGCTGAACTGGACGCACTGGGCAAAGCCCTGGGTGCCCCGGCCCAGCCGATGGCGGCTATTGTTGCCGGCTCCAAGGTGTCGACCAAACTCGACGTGCTGAACAGCCTGAGCCAGATCTGCAACCAGTTGATCGTCGGTGGCGGCATCGCCAACACCTTCCTGGCTGCTGCCGGTCACCCGGTCGGTAAATCCCTGTACGAGCCGGACCTGCTGGACACCGCTCGCGCCATCGCCGCCAAGGTCAGCGTACCGCTGCCAGTGGACGTAGTGGTTGCCAAGGAATTCGCGGAAAGCGCCGCTGCGACCGTCAAACTGATCGCTGACGTCGCTGCCGACGACATGATCCTGGACATCGGTCCGCAGACCGCGGCGAATTTCGCCGAGCTGCTGAAGTCGTCCAAGACTATCCTGTGGAACGGTCCGGTCGGCGTGTTCGAATTCGATCAGTTCGGCAATGGCACCAAGGTGCTGGCCCAGGCCATCGCGGACAGCGCGGCGTTCTCCATTGCCGGCGGTGGCGACACCCTGGCGGCCATCGACAAGTATGGCGTGGCAGAGCAGATCTCCTACATTTCTACCGGTGGCGGTGCGTTCCTCGAATTCGTCGAAGGCAAGGTCCTGCCAGCCGTTGAAGTCCTGGAAAGCCGGGCCAAGGCCTGAGGGTCGCCCGTTTGACCAGGCAAGGGAGTGTTGACATGGTCAAGACGTTAGCGCTGTTGATCGTCGCGGGTTCACTGGCGGCTTGCGGGAGCAGCCCGAAAGCCACGCCGGAACCCGAGGCGCCTGCGTCGCGCAACGGCTGTTATCAGGCCGACTGGCAGGCGGAAACCAACCCGGTGCTCAACAAGCGCTCCGGGCCCGAGGGCCTGGACAAATACGAGACCCGGGCACCCGCCAAGGAACATGGCTGCCCTTGACGGGTCTGACTCTTTACTCAGGGCTGGCGGCGTGTGCCGTCAGTCGAGGGACATGGATGAAAGGTTTTATCGCCGTTACGGCGCTGGCGCTGTTGGCTGGTTGTGCTCAGTTGAACCCGTTCCAGTCGTCCGCGCCTGTGGATAACTGGACCACCTGGACCTGCGACAGCCAGGCCAAAGTGTTGTGGCGCTACACCGACGACAGCCTTAGGGAAGTCGACGTGCGTCTGGGCGGTGCCGATCAGGTCTACCGCTTGAAACAGGAGCCGGGTGCATCGGGTTCGCTGTACAGCAACGACATGCTGGCGTTTCACATAAAAGGTGAGGAAGGCCTGGTTTACTGGGTCGCCACCAATGATTTGATTGGCCGCGGTTGTAAGGCGCAATAACTGAAACACCACGGACCCAATGTGGGAGCGGGCTTGCTCGCGAAAGCGGTAGATCAGCTTGCATAAATGTTGAATGTTAAATCGCATTCGCGAGCAAGTCGAAACGTCGCACCGCCGCTCCCACAGTTGTTTTGTGTCGTGATTGAGATTGATGCAACACCGAATTCGCAGCCCGGGCTCAACCCCTGATCTGCAATAACTTGAATAGCCGCCGCCGCTACGGCAGGCTGGCACGATTAACGACCCTCAACCGGGAGAGATATACACAATGGCACTTATCAGCATGCGCCAGATGCTGGACCACGCAGCCGAGTTCGGCTACGGCGTTCCAGCCTTCAACGTCAACAACCTTGAGCAGATGCGCGCCATCATGGAAGCCGCTGACAAGACTGACTCCCCGGTGATCGTCCAGGCTTCGGCCGGTGCTCGCAAATACGCCGGTGCACCGTTCCTGCGTCACCTGATCCTGGCAGCCATCGAAGAATTCCCGCACATCCCGGTGTGCATGCACCAGGACCACGGCACCAGCCCTGACGTCTGCCAGCGCTCCATCCAGCTGGGCTTCAGCTCGGTGATGATGGACGGCTCCCTGGGTGAAGACGGCAAGACCCCGACCGACTACGACTACAACGTCCGTGTGACCCAACAAACCGTAGCCATGGCTCACGCCTGTGGCGTTTCGGTAGAAGGCGAGCTGGGCTGCCTGGGTTCGCTGGAAACCGGCATGGCCGGTGAAGAAGACGGCATCGGCGCCGAAGGCGTCCTGGATCACAGCCAGATGCTGACCGACCCGGAAGAAGCCGCTGACTTCGTAAAACGCACTCAGGTGGATGCCCTGGCCATCGCCATCGGCACCAGCCACGGCGCCTACAAGTTCACCAAACCGCCTACCGGCGACGTGCTGGCCATCGACCGTATCAAAGAAATCCACAAGCGCATTCCGAACACTCACCTGGTGATGCACGGTTCGTCTTCGGTTCCGCAAGAGTGGCTGGCGATCATCAACCAGTACGGCGGCGACATCAAGGAAACCTACGGCGTACCGGTTGAAGAAATCGTCGAAGGCATCAAGCACGGCGTGCGCAAAGTCAACATCGACACCGACCTGCGCCTGGCGTCCACTGGCGCAATGCGTCGCCTGATGGCCACCAACCCGAGCGAGTTCGACCCACGTAAATTCTTCGGCGCCACCGTCACCGCCATGCGCGACGTGTGTATCGCTCGCTACGAAGCCTTCGGTACTGCCGGCAACGCTTCGAAAATCAAGGCGATCTCGCTGGAAGGCATGTATCAGCGTTACCTGAAAGGTGAGTTGAACGCCAAGGTCAACTAAGCCTTTCGCGTTTGAGCCCCATAAAAAACCCGCCGAGACAGGCGGGTTTTTTATGGGCGATGATCCAGGATCGACGCGGTCAGTGTGGGAGCGGGCTTGCTCGCGAAAGCGGTGTGTCATTCAACATTAATTTCGTCTGACACTACGCCTTCGCGAGCAAGCCCGCTCCCACCAGATCAACAGTGCCTCGATATCAATTGTTGTGATCGATATCCAGCTTGCTGAAGGTCACTTTGCCGCCTTCAGTGGTGTACCCGGTGTTGTCCTGTACATAGACCCCGGCCTTGAAATACAGCGGTTTGTCACGCCAGGTTGTGCTGATTTGCGTATCCCATTGATAACCTGCCGCGCTGATGCCCAAGGCGCCACCGGGGCTGAGGTGAATGAGGTAGTTGAACTCCTGGTCGAGTTTCACCCCCGTCGCAACGATGATCACCCGGCCTGTATCGTCATCGGGATGCATCCGGACCTTGGCGACGATATTGCCGGTGCCTGTGCTGGTCTTGTATTGGTATTCAACCTTCACCAGAGGTTTCTGGCTTTGATAGGCATGGATCTGGCCGATGACGATTTTCCCGGAACTCGGCACCTGGTTCACTGCCAGAGTGGCATACAACAAATTGTCGGCTTCCGGGTAGTACCAGTTTTTCAACGTGCCGTTGCTGTAGGTTTCACGCAATTCGGTACGTGGGTAAATTGCGTTTTCGGTACGGGAGCCGGTCACGGGCGACCAGAAAAACAGTGTGCCGGTGTCGGAATGGAAGTATTGATCCTTGAAACCGTCCACCAGTTTGGCGGTTTCGACGGTGTACGGCGGGCTGCCAACGGGGACGCTGAGGTTCCAGGTTGCAAGATCGATCATGTCGGTTCTTCCACTTGATTCATGCTGCACGGACGTGCCAGAAGCTCTAGCCCGCACCTTCGGGGGCGGCCTTTATAAGCGTAGCGGGAGATTTTGTTAATGCCCGTCTGACGGGTGGCTGACGTCAACATCCTGTCGAAGCGACATCTTTCCAGGTTTCCATCGCCTGAACCATCGACCGTTAGTCGGTAAAAAGACACTATGATTAAATGATGGCTTACTGACACCTTCTGCTTTTGCAGAACCGGGTCTAGAGTGAAGGCGCAGTATGTGTCCGGTTTTCACGAGAAACCGGCCTGACACCCCGCAATTAGAGAAGCAGCATGGAATGCGCGCAACCCACGCCAGTAGAAGGCGGCTCAACCCTTTTAGTCGTCGACGATTACCCCGAAAACCTGATCAGCATGCGCGCGTTGTTACAGCGCCAGGGCTGGCGGGTCATTACTGCCACCTCGGGTTTCGAGGCCCTCGGCTTGTTACTTGAGCACGATATCGACCTGGTGCTGCTGGACGTGCAGATGCCGGACATGGACGGGTATGAAGTGGCGCGCCTGATGCGCGGTAGCCAGCGGACCCGTCTGACGCCGATCATTTTCCTGACCGCCAACGAACAGTCCCAGGATGCCGTGATCAAGGGCTATGCCAGTGGTGCGGTGGATTATCTGTTCAAGCCGTTCGACCCACAGGTCTTTACGCCCAAGGTCCAGGCGTTGCTCGAGCACCAGCGTAACCGCAGGGCCTTGCAGCGCCTGAGTCATGATCTGGAAGCGGCTCGTGCCTTTAATGCGTCGGTGCTGGAAAACGCAGCCGAAGGCATTCTGGTATTGGGTGAGGACGGTCTGATTCGTTTTGCCAATCCGGCGATGTCACGGTTGCTCAATGCCACGGTGCAGGAACTGCAAGGCAAGGAGTTTCTGGACTACCTGCAAAAACCGCATATCCCGATCTGGGCCGATTCCGAGTTGCTGGCCGGATACAAACGCGGCGAAACCCTGCGCCTGCACGATGCCCTGCTACGTACGGCGCCCGGGCAGCAAGTGCCGGTGGCCTTGTCCTGCGCGCCATTGCCCGCCGAGCAACATGCGATGGTCGTGACCGTGCTGGACATGTCGGTGGTGCGCCATCTGCATCAGCAACTGGAGTTTCAGGCGGTCACCGATCCGCTGAGCGGATTGCTCAACCGCCGGGGTTTCTACCAGACCGTAGAGAACCTGCTGTTGCGCGGTGAGCGTTCCGACCGCTCCTGGGTTTTGATGTATCTGGACCTCGACGGCTTCAAGCGAGTCAATGATTCGCTCGGGCACGATGCCGGCGATCGGGTGCTGCGCTGGGTCTCCGAACAGTTGAAGGCTTGCCTGCGGCCCTTCGACACTCTGGCGCGAATGGGCGGCGACGAGTTCACCGCGCTGCTGGATCTGGAGTTCCCCGAGCAGGCGGCGAAGATTGCCGAGAAGCTCATCGAGCGAGTGTCGATCTGTCAGCAGATCGACGGTTTCGATATCGCTCTGGGTGCCAGCATCGGCATTGCCTCGTTCCCTGATTGTGGTGCCAATCTCGACGGGATGATGCGGGCGGCCGACATTGCCATGTACGAGGCCAAGCGTGCCGGCCGCCAGCAATATCGCTTCTACGATCATGAAATGAACGGCCGGGCGCGCACGCGGCTGATGCTGGAAGAAAGTGTGCGCACGGCCATCGAGAACCGGGATTTCAATCTGGTGTATCAGCCTCAGGTTGCAATTGCCGACGGGCGGATTCGTGGATTCGAGGCCTTGTTGCGCTGGCAGCATCCGAGCGTTGGCGATGTCCCCCCGGGGCTGTTTTTGCCATTGCTGGAGGAGGCGCGACTGATCAGTCGCCTGGGCAGCTGGATTTACAATCGCGGCGCCGGGCAACGCAAAGCCTGGGAGTCCCTGTTTGCCGAGGACCTGGTGCTCGGCGTCAGCTTGAGCAGTACGCAGTTCGGCATGCCCAACCTGGTCACCGAGTTGCGCCAGGTGCTGGAGCGTCATGGCCTGCAACCGCGTCACCTGGAAGTCGAGGTCACGGAAGAGGCCTTGATGCACAACCCCGAAGAAACCCGCAAGCAGTTGCGCCTGCTGCACAACCTGGGCGTACGAGTGGCATTGGATGACTTCGGGGCCGGACCCTGCTCCCTGACGCACTTGCGCGACCTGGCGCTGGATACTCTGAAGATCGACCGCCATTTGATCGCCCGGTTGCCGGATTCGGCAAGGGATGCGGCGCTGGTGCGCAGTGTGATCGACCTGTGCAAGCAGTTCGGAATATTGGTGATTGCCGAAGGGGTGGAAACCGTCGCTCAGTATGAATGGTTGCAAGCCAACAGCTGTGAATATGTGCAAGGTTTTCTGGTAGCCCGGCCGATGATGGCCGAAGACGCCGGGGTCTTTGTCCAGCCGTTCGACTGGAGCGCGCTGCCCCGCTGAATTCGCTACACTGGCGACCTTTTAGTGACCTGTATTGCCGCCCCGATGACCGTGTTGAAATATCTCCAGGCCTATCCCGCCACCTTGCAGGATCAGGTGCGCCAGCTGATCGCCGACGGTCGGCTGGGCGATTACCTGAACCAGCGTTACCCGCAAAAGCACGGGGTGCAGAGCGACAAGGCGCTGTACACCTATGCTCTGGACCTCAAGCAGGAGTACTTGCGTAACGCTCCGGCCATCGACAAGGTGCTGTTCGACAACCGTCTGGACCTGACCCACCGTGCCCTTGGCCTGCACACCACGATTTCACGGGTGCAGGGTGGCAAGCTCAAGGCCAAGAAGGAAATCCGCATCGCTTCGCTGTTCAAGGAAGCGCCTTGCGAGTTCCTGAAAATGATCGTGGTGCATGAGCTGGCGCACTTCAAGGAATCGGACCACAACAAGGCATTCTACAAACTGTGCGAACACATGCTGCCGGGTTATCACCAGGTGGAATTTGATGTGCGGGTGTACCTGACGTGGCGGGATCTGTAGGAGCTGCCGCAGGCTGCGACCTTTTAAGGAGCATTGGATGGACGTGAGCAAGACCAAGAGCAGCTTCTATCGCCGGTTGTACGTGGCGTACCTGATCGACAGCGGGCTGGCCAGCAGCGTCCCGGCGCTGACCGAAGTCACCGGCATGCCCCGGCGCACGGCACAGGACACCATCGCGGCGTTGGCGGATCTGGATATCATTTGTGAGTTCGAGCAGGAAGAGGGCGCGCGCAACCATGCGGGGCGCTATCGGATTCGCGAGTGGGGTGCGATCGATCGCGGTTGGATCGAGCGCAATCTGCGGCAGATCAAGGCGGTGCTGGAGTATCCCTGAAATCTTTCAGTGATTTAACCGACGCTTTCGCGAGCAAGCCCGCTCCCACATTAGATCAGCAGTAAACACAGGTTTCGTGTGCGATAGATATCAAATGTGGGAGCGGGCTTGCTCGCGAAGAGGCCCTTAAGGGCGGCGCATCCCGATGTGTGGAATGCCATCCTCGACATATTCCTCACCCGCCACGACAAACCCATACCGCCCGTAATACCCCTGCAAATGCGCCTGGGCCGAGAGGTAGACCGGCAGACCGGGCCAGTATTTTTCGATCTGTTTGAGTGCCTGTTCCATCAGCTCATGCCCCAGCCCGGCACCGCGTGCCTGGGGTGCAATGATCACCCGCCCGATCACCACATCGCCGCCCTGTGATTGCGGGTCAAGCAGGCGCAGGTAGGCCACCAGCCGGTTACCGTCCCAGGCCATCACGTGGAGGGTGTCACCTTCCAGATCCTGGCCATCGATATCCTGGTAAACGCATTTCTGTTCTACGACGAACACTTCTGCACGCAGCTGCAAAATGGCGTACAGCTGCTCCTTGCCCAGGTCGCTGTGGTGTTTGCAGATCCAGTCGACTGTCATGTTTTGATTCCCTGAAAACGTCGTTCCGATACTAAGCGCACTCACGCCAGAAGTCTTTATGGCGGAAGAATCTGTGACAAAGGCCAAAATGCCATCATTCATTTTTCGCGCGGATGTCTTCTTTGTGTAATCTGGACCGAAGCGCTGTGCTATGGCTTCGATGAGCGAATGTTGAGTACCCGGGCCTTGCCGGTACAGGGGCCTTGGGGTTTTGGCTGAAAACACGTCGGGCAAGCCGCCCGCTAAGGATTTTCTGGCATGCCGCGATTGCATCGAGCTTTGGCCTTGATTGGATTGCTGTTGCTGGTTCAGGGAGCGGCGGCAGAAAAACTGCGGCTGGTCGCTGATGCCTGGCCCCCCTTTACCGATTCCACGCTCGTCAACGGTGGTCTGGCGACGGATATTGTCAGTACCGCGCTCGCCAGGGCTGGCTACGCCAGTGATTTCGAACAGGTGCCCTGGGCACGGGCCTTGATGGGATTGGGCGAGGGCCGATACGACGTGCTGGTCAACGCGTGGTACTCGGAGGAGCGGACCAGGCTTGGCCAGTTCTCCGGCGAGTACCTGCTCAATCGCGTGCGCTTTCTCAAGCGCAAGGACGCGCCCATTGAATTCAATAACCTGCAGCAATTGCACACCTATCCGATTGCCGTGGTGCGTGGATACGCCTATTCGCCCCCGTTCGACAACGACGAGTCGTTGCAGAAAGTCCCTGTGCACAGTTTCGCCATGGCGGTGCGCATGCTCGCGGCGGACCGGGTCAAGCTGACGCTGGAAGATGAATTCGTCGCCCGCTACTATCTGGCCCGTGAGTCACCCAAGGTGCGGAACGCCGTGGAGTTCCTGCCCAAGGCATTGAGCGAGAACAGCTTGCATATCATCGTCAGCCTGAAGAATCCCGAGCATGCACGGATCGTCGCCGGTTTCGACCGCGAGATCGCGGCCATGAAGGCAGACGGGAGTTATGACAAGTTGATGAAACGGCATGGGATGTGAGTGGGTTGAGCCAGTTTCTGTGTTGTTGCTGATGGCCTCATCGCGAGCAAGCTCGCTCCCACAGTAGATCTTCAGTCGACACAAGTTTTGTGAACATCAGAGCCCCCTGTGGGAGCGAGCTTGCTCGCGATGAGGCCCGCCCAGACACCACAGATCTCAATCCTCACTGGTGTCCTTGATCAGATGTGCCGCCAACGTCCTCAGCGGCCCCAACTGCCGGCAGATCAGCGCCAGTTGCGTCTGCACCAACCGCTGCCCCTCATCGATTTCATCAGGCATCTGTTCCAGTTCATTGGCCAGTGCTTCTTCTTCATCGCTCTGAATTTCAATCGAAGACTTGCTCGCCAGCCCTTGGGCGATCTCGTCGATGCTGGCGGCCAGTTTCACTCCGGCCCCTTCGATCAAATGTTCACGCACATCCGTCGGCAGTTGGGTTTCCCGGTGCGCGCCCAGGCCCGACAGGTAACTGAGTAGCGTGTGTGACAGCACCAGGAAGCGGAAGCCCACATCCGCCTCCTTTCGGAAATGTCCCGGCTCCATCAGCATGTTGGCCAGTGTGGTCGACAGTGCCGCGTCGGCGTTGTGCGCGTTGCGGCGGGCCAGGCGGTAAGCCAGATCGTCGCTTTTACCCGCAGCGTATTGCTGCATGATCTGGCGCAGGTAGATGCTGTTGCAGGCCAGGGTGTTGGCCAGCACTTTGTTCAGGCGCCGCCCCTGCCAGTCCGGCAGGAACAGGAACACCGCCAGCCCGGCAATCAGGCTGCCGAGCAAGGTATCGAACAACCGTGGCAGGAACAGTCCATAACCGTCACCTACCTGGTTGAAGCAGAACAGCACCATCAGGGTGATTGCCGCCGTCGCCAGGGTGTAGCGGGTGGTGCGGTTGGTAAAGAACACCACACCGGCGGCGATGGCGAAGCATGACTGGATCAGCGGGTTCGGGAACAGGTCGAACAGCGCCCAGGCCAATGTCAGGCCAATGGCGGTGCCGATGATCCGTTGACCGAGTTTGCGGCGAGTGGCGCCGTAGTTCGGTTGGCAGACGAACAGCGTAGTGAGGATGATCCAGTAGCCTTGGGACGGGTGAATCAAATGCACCATGGCGTAGCCGATGCTCAAGGCCAGGGGCAATCGCAGGGCATGGCGGAACAGCAGCGAGGTCGGCGTCAGCTGCGTGCGCAAGCGAAGCCACACGTCCTTGAGGCTGCGCGGCGAACGGTCGAGCAGGCTGCTGTCGGTGGCGTCGGCCAGGGCGTCGGGGTTACTGGCATCGCTGAGCAGGCGGTCGAGGGTGCCGAGGTTGGCCGCCAGTGCCCGCAGTGAACGCAGCAAACCGCGCCAGGCCGGGTTGCTCTGGATGCGCAGGTGTTCGAGAGAGGCATCCAGGTCGCTCAGGGCCTCGGCGAAACTGGCGTCATAGGTGAACGGCTGGCGCATCTGGATCGATTCGGCCAAGGCCCGGCAGGCCTTGCCTTGCTGGCGCAACAGGCGCTGGCAGCGGAACAGCACGTCGCTGTGGAAGAAGGCGTCGGCCAGGGCGTTGTACGGGTAGTGCGACGAACTGGCACGCTCGTGGATGTCCTGGGCGAGGAAGTACAGTTTGAGGTAGCGGCTGACTTTCGACCCCGGGCGCCCGTTGCCGACCCGGTGCAGGATGATCTCCTTGGCGGCGTTCAGTGCCGCCACCACGCGGCCGTTCTGTTGGGCCAACTCCAGGCGCCGCGCCTCCACGTCCATCTGCCGGATCGGCTCGAACAGCGAGGATTTGAGCTTCAGGTAAAAGCCCAGCTCGCGAAACAGTCGCGCCAGGCTCTGCTGCACCGGCTGATTGGAAAACAGCGCCTGCCACAACACCGACAGCAAGCCGTACCAGGCAGCACCGGCCACCAGCAGCATCGGCTCGTGCCAGACGTCGGTGACCGCACCGCCACGCTGGTCCACGCCGATCATGGTGTAGACCGAAAGGATCAACGTCGCCGAGGCAATCGCGCCATAGCGCTCGCCGAGGGCGCCGAGCATGGTCAGGCAGAATGCGGCCAGGGCGAAGGCGATGATAAACAGCGGGGGGTAGGGGAAGAGCAGTTCGACGGAGAGGGCGGCGACCGCAAAACACACCAGCGTCACCGCCAGTGCGTTGAGACGGCCCTGCCAGCTGTCGTCGGTCTCGGCCAGGGCACTGGCGATGATCCCCAGGAACAACGGGATCAGAAGGCCCATTTCATCCTGATACCAACACAGCGCCATGGTGCCGGTCAGGGCAATGAATACCCGCACGCTGTAGCTGAACTTATCCAGCGCCCAAAGGCGACGCAGAGACTGGCGGAACGAAGTCGATGACATGAAATGCGAAGGCCTTCCGAGGCAATGACGCTAAATTGAGCCACTAATGACGCCGACGCAATGGCGTCGATCACATCAGACAGCAAAATCTGTTCCTTTACCGAACAACATAAAACAAATGTGGGAGCGGGCTTGCTCGCGAAAGCGTCCTTTCAGTCAACATTGATGTTGAATGTTATGGCCCCTTCGCGAGCAAGCCCGCTCCCACATTTTGATTTGTGTGCGATCAGACGTACTGCGCAGCCGCGTAACCCGATGCCCACGCCCACTGGAAGTTGAACCCGCCCAGATGCCCGGTCACGTCGAGCACTTCGCCGATGAAGTACAGCCCCGGGCTTTTCAGCGATTCCATGGTCTTGGACGACACTTCATTGGTGTTGACGCCGCCCAGGGTCACCTCGGCGGTGCGATAGCCTTCGGTGCCCGCCGGCACGACTTTCCAGCTCGCCAGTTTTTCCGAGATATCGGCCAGTTCCGCGTGGGTGTACTGCTTCATCGGTTTGGAGACGAACCAGTTGTCCGCCAGCAGGCTGGCCATCTTCTTGGTGAAGATTTCACCGAGCAGGGTTTTCAGCTCGCTGTTGGGACGTTCGGCCTGTTGCTGTTGCAGCCAGCTCGGTACGTCGTGATCCGGCAGAAGGTTGATCTCGACGGTATCGCCGGATTCCCAGAACGACGAAATCTGCAAAATCGCCGGGCCGCTGAGGCCACGGTGGGTGAACAGGATGTTCTCGCGGAAGCTCTGGTCGTTGCAGCTCACCAGGCAATCCACCGACGTACCGGACAACTCGGTGCACAAGGCTTTGAGCTGATCGGTGATGGTGAACGGCACCAGGCCGGCGCGGGTCGGCAGCAGTTCGTGGCCGAACTGCTTGGCCACTTGATAGCCGAAACCGGTGGCGCCCAGGGTCGGGATCGACAGGCCGCCGGTGGCGATCACCAGGGATTCGCAGGTGATTTGGTCAAGCGTCGTGTCCAGCAAGTAGCCTTTTTCAAGCCTCTCGATGGTCTGGATCGAGGTGTCCAGGTGCAGGCTGACGCCGACCTGATTGCACTCGTTGAGCAGCATTTCGAGAATGTCACTGGATTTGTTATCGCAGAACAACTGGCCGAGTTTTTTCTCGTGGTACGGCACGCCGTGCTTGGCCACCATGCCGATGAAATCCCACTGGGTATAACGGGCCAGGGCGGATTTGCAGAAATGCGCGTTTTGCGAGAGGAAATTGCCCGGCTCGGTGTACATGTTGGTGAAATTGCAGCGGCCACCGCCCGACATCAGGATTTTCTTGCCGGCCTTGTTGGCATGGTCGAGCAGCAACACCTTGCGCCCGCGCCCGGCGGCGGTCAGTGCACACATCAACCCTGCGGCGCCAGCGCCAATGATCACGACTTCGGTAGAGCGCAAAACGGTGTCCTCTTGATGTATCACCACAAAACCAATGTGGGAGCGGGCTTGCTCGCGAAAGCGGTGTATCAGTCACCTGATAGATCGACTGACAGATTGCATTCGCGAGCAAGCCCGCTCCCACAGGGGATCTTCGTTGGGTCGAAGATCGTTTTACAAAATGCGCACGCGCAACGAACGGCCCTTGATCTTGCCGTCGTTCAGGCGCTGCAAGGCCTGCTTGGCGACGCCGCGCTCCACGGCCACATAGGCCTGGAAGTCGAAAATCGCGATCTTGCCGACCTGGGCACCGGGGATGCCGGCGTCACCGGTCAGTGCGCCAAGAATGTCGCCCGGACGAACCTTGTCCTTACGGCCGCCAGCGATGCACAGGGTGCTCATCTGCGGCAACAGCGGACCACCACCCTTGGAGGTGAGGTTGTCCACCTGATCCCAGGTCAATGGTGTCTTCTGCAATTGCTCGATAGCCTGGGCGCGCTGTGCTTCGGACGGCGCCACCAGGCTGATCGCGAGGCCCTTCTCACCGGCGCGGCCAGTACGGCCGACGCGGTGAATGTGGATTTCCGAATCACGGGCCAGCTCGACGTTGATCACCATGTCCAGGGAATCGATGTCGAGGCCGCGGGCGGCGACGTCGGTAGCCACCAGTACCGAAGTACTGCGGTTGGCGAACATCGCCAGCACCTGGTCGCGGTCACGCTGTTCCAGATCGCCGTGCAGGCCGACGGCGGAAATGCCTTTGGCGGTCAGGTGATCGACGGTTTCCTGAACTTGCTGCTTGGTGAAGCAGAAAGCCACGCAGGAGGCCGGACGGAAGTGGCCAAGCACCTTGGTCACCGCGCTCATGCGGTCATCCGGGGAAATCTCGTAGAAGCGCTGCTCGATCTGCGTGTCGTCGTGGAACGCCTCGGCCTTGACCTGCTGCGGGTTGCGCATGAACTTCGAGGCCAACTGCTTGATGCCTACCGGGTAGGTAGCGGAGAACAGCAAGGTCTGGCGACGTTCCGGGGCCTGCATGATGATTTCTTCGATGGAGTCGTAGAAACCCATGTCGAGCATGCGGTCGGCTTCGTCGAGGATCAGGGTGTTCAGGCCGTGGAGCACCAGCGAGCCCTTGCGCAGGTGCTGCTGGATGCGCCCCGGGGTGCCGACGATGATGTGCGCGCCGTGTTCCAGCGAAGCGATCTGCGGGCCGAGGGACACGCCGCCGCACAGGGTCAGGACCTTGATGTTGTCTTCGGCACGGGCCAGGCGACGGATTTCCTTGGCGACCTGGTCGGCCAGCTCGCGGGTCGGGCACAGGATCAGCGCCTGGCAACCGAAGTAACGCGGATTGATCGGGTTCAGCAGGCCGATGCCGAACGCGGCGGTCTTGCCGCTGCCGGTCTTGGCCTGGGCGATCAGGTCCATCCCCTTGAGGATCACCGGCAAGCTTTGCGCCTGGATCGGCGTCATCTGGGCATAACCGAGGGAGTCGAGGTTAGCCAGCATGGCGGCGGACAGCGGCAAAGTATTAAATTCGGTGGCGATGGTGGTCACGGGACTGGCCTGCAAAACAAAATGTCGCGCAGTGTACCAGTCCGGTGGCCATTCGCCCTAAGGCTCTATGTGTTCTTCCGGACGTTTGACTCGCCGTCCGTCATTCCGTGACAGCTGGGAAAAGATCGTCGCGGCCAGCATTGCCATGATTCCAACCGTCACAAACGTCAGTTGAAAGGCGCCCAAAACCGTGTCCACGCCGTCATTTCCGATCTCGGCCGTGAACCCGCCGAGCAATGCACCGGCGCAGGCTACCCCCAGACTCAGTGACAATTGCGCGACCACCGACAGCAGGCTGTTGCCGCTGCTGGCGCTGGCATCGTCGAGGTCGATCAGGGTCACGGTGTTCATCGCGGTGAACTGCAAGGAGTTGATCGCGCCAAGGATCGCCAGCTGGCACAGCAGCAGCCAGTACGGCGTCTGCTCGCTGACCAGGCCCATGCTCGCCAGCATGATCCCCAGCGCCAGGGTGTTGCCGGTGAGCACGATGCGGTAACCCAGATGTTCGATCAGCGGCCGCGCCACCCACTTGGCGATCATCGCCGCTGCCGCCAGCGGCAGCATGCTCATCCCGGCCTGGGACGGCGAATAGCCCAGCGCCACTTGCAGCAGCAACGGCACCAGAAAGGGCAGGGCGCCGCTGCCGAGGCGGGCGAACAGGTTGCCGAGAATGCCCACGGCAAAGGTCCGGGTCTTGAACAACGACGGCGCGAACAGCGGGTTTTCGATATGCCCGGCACGCAGCCAGTACGCCGCCAGGCACGCCATGCCGCCGAACAGCAGCAACATCACCCGCAGGTGCGGCAGGTGCAGTTCGCCCAGGCCTTCCATGGCGATGGTGATCAGAATCATCGTCGCGCCAAACAGCACAAAGCCCAGGCTATCGAAACGGGTGCGCTCGGTGCCGCGCAGGTCCGGGATGAACTTCCACACGGCGTAGCAACCGACCAGCCCCACCGGCAGGTTGATCAGGAATATCCAGTGCCACGTCAGGTATTGCACCATCCAGCCGCCCATGGTCGGGCCGATCAACGGGCCGAGCAGCCCGGGAATGGTGATGAAGCCCATGATCCGCACCAGCTCCGAGCGCGGGTAGGCGCGCAACACCACCAGCCGCCCGACCGGCAACATCAGAGCACCGCCCAACCCTTGAATCACCCGCGCGCCGATCAGCATGCTCAGGCTGCTCGACAGGGCGCAGAGCAGTGAGCCAAGGCTGAACAGCAGGATTGCGCTGAAGAAGATCTTCTTGGTGCCAAAACGGTCGGCGATCCAGCCCGAAGCGGGAATCAGCAAGGCGACCGTGAGCATGTAGGCGATGATCACACCCTGCATGCGCAATGGGTCTTCGGCCAGGTCGCGGGCCATGGCCGGCAGGGCAGTGTTGAGAATCGTCCCGTCGAGGGACTGCATGAAAAAAGCGATGGCTACGACCCACGGCACCCAGCGGGCTGTGACGGCGTCGAGAGGCGGGCGGTTGGGCATGGGACCTCTTGTGGTGGTCATGTAACCGGACCCTGTGGGAGCGGGCTTGCCCGCGAAGGCGGTGGGGCAGTCAACATCAATGTTGAAGCTGATGGCCTCTTCGCGGGCAAGCCCGCTCCCACAGGTATTGCGTTTACAGTGTCAGGGTCAGTCGGCTCACGAGCGCTCCCGGCAACAACGCCGACGCCGTCGCCCGTTGGCTATAGGTGCTAGCCGACAGCAACAACTCCCGCTCTGCGGTCAGCGCTTCCAGCTGCGAACCGAGCAGGCTGAAGGCGCTGTCATCAAAGCGCATGGTGTTGACCGGCGCCTGAATCTCGCCGTTTTCGACCCAGAACGTGGCAAACCGGGTCATGCCGGTCAGGCGGGCTGCCGGTTGATCCGAGAAGTTCAGGTACCACAGGTTGCTGATGTACAACCCGGTGCCCAGTTGCTTGAGGATGTCCGCGTCAGGCAGTGCCCCGGCTTTCATGTTCAGCGCGCTCGGTGATTCACCGCCGCTGGCGCCATTGGCGGTCAAGCCGTATTCCGCGGCGCTGCGCGAGCTGACCAGTTGTGCCCCGGCCTTGCCGTCGACGATCAAGCCCAGGTCGCTGCGTGGATAACCTTCATCGGAAAACGCCGGGCTCAGCGAGCCGCTGACTTTTTCATCCAGCGAGACCAGCGGGCTGAACGCGCTGTCGCCTCCGTAGAGCTTTTGCAGCGGGCTGCTTTTGCTGGCAATCGACTGTGCAGAGAATCCCCCCCAGCACAGCATGCCCATGATTTCTTCCAGCGCCGCCGGTGCCAGGTAGGCGCGGTATTGGCCGGGCGCCAAAGTGCGCAGCGGCCGGCCCAGAAACTCAAGCTGCTCGCGGGCTTGCTGGAAGCGTCTGGCAAAGCCTTCGCTGTTCCAGTCGTGCCCGGCGTAGCTGGCTTTCACGGCCTGGCCATTCTCGTGGAACAGGCTGAAGTCGAAATTGAAGCTGTTGGCCTGATGCCAGCCGAAGGCACCCGAAGAACTGGCAAAGCCGCGACTGATCGGTCCGGCAGCGTAGAAACCGACAAGATCCAGGCCTTCGGCAGCCTGGGTGATTTGCGCGACCACCTGTTCGGTGTCCGGCAGCGGATGCGACTGCACGTTGTTGCTCTGCCAGCCATTGTGGTTGAGCAGTAAGTAAGGATCCGGAGGCAGCAGCGGCAAGGTTTCCCGCAGCTGTTGCAGGCCTTCGGTCAACCGTCGCAGATCAACCTGGGGATCGCCGGCCAGGGTGATGTTCAGGTCGGCATGGCGGCCTTCGTTGATCAGCTTCAAGCCGATACTCGCCTGCTGCACCTGACCGGCCTGACGCACCTTGGCGTGGTTGAAACGCACGAAGGCCGACGACTCGGCGGCGTAGCTGAGGGTGAACTGCTCGGGCTCTTGCAGGGCTGCACGCAGGCTGTTGACCAGCGCCTTGAACGACGCGGACTGGCTGTTTGAAGGATTCATCAGGCGTCTCCTCCGAATACATCAACGTTGCTGAACACGCAGGCCGGTGACGCGTGGCCGACGCGGATCACCTGGTTCGGTTCGCCCTTGCCGCAGTTCGGTGTGCCGAGGACCTTGAGGGTACCGGCATCGCCGACGGCGCTGAGGCTTTTCCAGAACTGCGCGGAGATGCCCCTATAGTTGGGATTCTTCACCACGCCCTTGAGTTCGCCGTTTTCGATCAGTTGGCCCCATTCGCAGCCGAACTGGAATTTGTTGCGTGCATCGTCGATCGACCATGAGCGGTTGGTCGACATCAGCACGCCGTGTTCGATGCCAGCGATCAGTTGTTCGATGGACTGATCGCCGGGCTCGATATTGAGGTTGGCCATGCGGTCGATGGGTGGGCGGTTCCAGCCGCAGGCGCGGCTGTTGGCGACGCCGTCCATGCCGGCACGGAATTGCGACAACGCACCGCCCAGCGGGCGCAGCAATAGGCCTTCGCGGATCAGGAACTGTTTGCTGGCGGGCGTACCGTCGTCGTCATGAGCGTAACTGGCGAGTTCCTCGGGGATGTCGGGATCGAAGGTCACGTTGAGCAAGCCGGAACCGTATTGCAGGCGGCCGAAATCGCTGGCTTTGACGAAACTGGTGCCGGCGTAATTGCGCTCGTCGCCGAGGATGCGGTCCAGTTCCAGCGGATGGCCGATGGACTCGTGGATTTGCAGCATCATCTGGTCGGGCATCAGCAGCAGGTCGCGCTTGCCTTGCGGGGTGTTTGGCGCCAGGAGCAATTGCAGGGCCTGATCGGCCACCTGGGCACCGGCACCGATCAGGCCGCAGCGGCTGATGACGTCCGCCGCGCCTTGCTGGCCGAAGTTCTCGCGGCCAAGGCTGCGGGTCTGGCTGTCGTTGCCGTCGTAGGCCGTGACGTCCAGGCCGGGGTACACAAAGCGTTGGGCCTGGCGCAGTTCGGCACCGGCGCTGTTGAGGTAAATCTGCTCGACGTGGGTGATACCGAGGCTGACCTGCCAGTTCACCAGGCGCTCGTCCTTGGGCACGGCGGCCGACTCGGTGCCAAGCAGTTGGAAGCAGTCGCTCAGGGACGGGAAGGCCTGGTCGAGGTTGGGTGAAAAGTAATCGGCGCGGTCGCTGGAAACAGCCTGCTCGCGCAGGTCCAGCAAGGCGTGGGGCTTGAGTCGACGGGCCTGGAATTCGGCGCGTTCGAGGGCGGCTTGCAGGCCCTGTTGCGACAGGTCGTTGGTGGCCGCATAGGCCTCGACGCCATTGACTCGCACGGTCAGCATCGCCCCTTCGTCACGGCTCAGGCTCGGTGGTTCGGCGACGTTCTTGCGCACCGACAGGTACTGCCCGGATTCGCGCACATAACGCAGGGAAAAGAATTCAGCACCCGTGCGCAAGGCAGCGAAGCGCTGCTTGAGCTGGGGGTAGAAATCGAACATTCGTGAACCTCCTGGGTATGGAGTGGCGATGGAGCGGTGCTGCGAGGGGAGAGGTGAAACGATTGCGTGGCGCTAGATTAGGCCTGCGAGGGGGGAGGATCAAGGGTGGAGCGGTCTAGAGTGGAGATACTTTGGGAGGGGTGGTGGCTGACAGGGCCCCTTCGCGAGCAAGCCCGCTCCCACATTTAATCCCGGGTGTTCACAAAATCTGTGTCCACTGGAGATCAAGTGTGGGAGCGGGCTTGATCGCGAATAGCCGTAACGCGGTGTAACGCCTTAAGCGATCTGGCTCACTTCCCGCACCGGCTTGCCCTTCACCGGCGCTTCACCCGCCACATAGTAAGTGGCGGTGCTGCGCGGCAATGGCTTGCGACCACGGATCTTGTCGGCGATTTTCTCGGCCATCATGATCGTCGGTGCATTGAGGTTGCCGGTGGTGATGATCGGCATGATCGACGCATCGACCACACGCAGGCCTTGCATGCCATGCACGCGACCTTCGCCATCGACCACGGCCATTTCGTCGGTGCCCATCTTGCACGAGCAGGACGGGTGAAACGCGGTTTCGGCGTGTTCGCGGATGAACTTGTCCAGTTGCTCGTCGGTTTGCACCTCGATGCCCGGGCTGATCTCGCGACCGCGGAAGGCGTCCAGTGCAGGTTGCTGCATGATTTCCCGGGTCAGGCGGATGCCGTCGCGGAACTCTTGCCAGTCCTGCTCGGTGGCCATGTAGTTGAACAGGATGCTCGGGTGCTGGCGCGGATCCTTGGACTTGGCCTGGATGCGCCCGCGGCTTGGCGAACGCATGGAGCCCATGTGCGCCTGGAAGCCGTGCTCTTTCACACCGTTGCTGCCGTTGTAGTTAATCGCTACCGGCAGGAAGTGGTACTGGATGTTCGGCCATTCGAACTCCGGACGGGTACGGATGAAACCGCCGGCTTCGAACTGGTTGCTGGCGCCGATGCCGGTGCCGTTGAACAGCCACTCGGCACCGATGGCCGGCTGGTTGTACCAGAGCAGCGACGGGTACAGCGAGACCGGTTGGGTGCAAGCGTATTGCAGGTACAGCTCAAGGTGATCCTGCAGGTTTTCACCAACGCCCGGCAGGTCGTGGACCACCGGAATGTCGAGTTTGTTCAGCAGTTCGGCCGGGCCGACGCCGGAGCGTTGCAGGATCTGCGGCGAAGCGATGGCACCGGAGCACAGCAGCACTTCCTTGCGCGCCTTGACTTCAACGCGCTCCTCGGCGGTGCCGACCAGGTAACGCACGCCGATCGCACGCTTGCCTTCGAACAGGATCTTGTCGGTCAGGGCGTGGGTGACGATGGTCAGGGTCGAACGCTTCTTGGCGACGTCCAGGTAGCCGCGGGCGGTGGAGGCACGACGACCTTTCGGCGTCACGGTGCGGTCCATCGGGCCGAAGCCTTCCTGCTGGTAGCCGTTCAAGTCTTCGGTGCGCGGGTAACCGGCCTGCACGCCGGCTTCAACCATGGCGTGGAACAGCGGGTTGTTGCCGGCTTTCGGCGTGGTCACGCTGACCGGACCGTCGCCACCGTGGTAGTCGTTAGGGCCGATGTCGCGGGTTTCCGCTTTACGGAAATACGGCAGGCAGTCCAGGTACGACCAGTCCTCAAGGCCTGGCAATTTTGCCCAACCGTCGTAGTCCATGGCGTTGCCGCGGATGTAGCACATGCCGTTGATCAGCGAGGAACCGCCCAGGCCCTTGCCGCGACCGCACTCCATGCGACGACCGTCCATGTGTGGCTCTGGATCGGTTTCGTAAGCCCAGTTGTAGCGACGGCCTTGCAGCGGGAACGCCAGGGCGGCCGGCATCTGTGTGCGGAAATCGGAACGGTAGTCCGGGCCGCCTGCTTCGAGCAGCAGGACGGTGACGCCTGCGTCTTCGGTCAGACGGGTCGCCAGGGTGTTACCGGCAGAGCCGGCACCGATGATGATGTAGTCGAATTCTTGGGACATTGAATGCACCCTCTTTGAAGTTGGTCAGGTCTGGCCTGACGAGTGCTGCGCACTCGATTCGCGAGCAAGCCCGCTCCCACATTTGATCTCTGGTGTACACAGGATCTGTGTTCGCCACTGGCCCCTTGTGGGAGCGGGCTTGCTCGCGAAGAGGCCCTCGCGAGCAATACAGGTCTCGGTCTTAGAACACCGAGACGTAATCGCCCAGCTCGACCTGTACCGATTTGATGCGGGTGAAGTTGTTCAGCGAACTGATGCCGTTCTCACGGCCGACACCCGACTGCTTGTAGCCACCGACCGGCATCTTCGCGTCGGATTCGCCCCAAGCGTTGATCCAGCAGATACCGGCTTCCAGCTGATGAATCACGCGGTGGGCGCGGTTCAGGTCCTTGGTGACGATACCGGCGGCCAGGCCGAAGTCGGTGTCGTTGGCGCGGCGGATCACTTCTTCTTCGGTTTCGTAGGAGAGGATTGCCATCACCGGGCCAAAGATTTCTTCGCGGACGATGGTCATGTCGTCGGTGCAGTCGGTGAACACGGTCGGCGCCACGAACGCACCCTTGGCGAATTCACCGTCGGTCAGGCGCTCACCGCCACACAGCAGGCGGGCACCTTCTTCCTTGCCCTTGGCGATGTAGCCCAGCACGCTTTCCATGTGCGCAAAGCTGACCAGCGGACCGAAGTTGGTGTTTTCGTCTTCCGGGTTGCCGATGCGGATGCGCGCAACGCGCTCAGCGATCTTGGCTTCGAAAGCGGCCTTCAGGTGAGCCGGTACGAACACGCGAGTGCCGTTGGTGCAAACCTGACCGGAGCTGTAGAAGTTGGCCATCATCGCGGTGTCGGCGGCGCGATCGAGGTCGGCGTCGTCGCAGATGATCAGTGGCGACTTGCCACCCAGTTCCATGGTCACGTCCTTGAGCGAAGAGCTCGAAGCGCTGGCCATGACTTTCTTGCCGGTATCAGTGCCGCCGGTGAACGAGACTTTCTCGATGCGCGGGTGTTCGGTCAGCCAGGTGCCGACTTCACGGCCACTGCCGGTCAGGACGTTGAACACGCCGTTTGGTACGCCGGCTTCGGTGTAGATCTCGGCCAGTTTCAGGGTGGTCAGCGAGGTGACTTCGCTTGGCTTGAAGATCATCGCGTTACCGGCCGCCAGGGCTGGTGCGGATTTCCACAGGGCGATCTGGATCGGGTAGTTCCACGCGCCGATACCGGCCACGACGCCCAGCGGCTCGCGACGGGTGTAGACGAACGAAGTGGTGCGCAGCGGAATCTGCTCGCCTTCGATGGCCGGTACCAGGCCTGCGTAGTACTCCAGCACGTCAGCGCCGGTGACGATGTCGACGTAGCGGGTTTCGGAGTAGGCCTTGCCGGTATCCAGGGTTTCCAGGGCGGCCAGTTCGTCGTTGCGCTCGCGCAGGATTTCCACGGCACGACGCAGGATGCGCGAACGCTCCATGGCGGTCATGGCGGCCCAGATCTTCTGGCCCTTTTCGGCGCTGACGACGGCGCGTTCGACGTCTTCCTTGGTAGCACGTTGCACTTTTGCGAGGACTTCACCGTTAGCCGGGTTGATGGCTTCGAAAGTGGCGTCGCTGCTGGCGTCGCTGTACGCGCCATCGATGTAGAGTTTTTGCAGTTCGAAACGGGCCATAAAGTCCTCGCAAGAGCATTAAGTGGCTGGCGCGGTTCGGTGGTTGAGCGTTTATGTGTGCTCTAACTCACCCGCTTGGCCAGTTGGGTATCCATGTATTCGTAAGCAATCTGTTGCGCCTGCTCGGTGTCGAAAGCATCTCCCGACAACGCGCCGCGCAACCACAGGCCGTCGATCAACGCTGCCAGACCTCGGGCGGCACTGCGCGCATCATTGAGCGGCAGCACGCGGCGAAACTGGCAGCACAGGTTGGAATACAGACGGTGATCGTTGATCCGCTGCAACCTGTGCAAAGACGGCTGGTGCATGCTGGTGGCCCAGAAGGCCAGCCAGGTTTTCATTGCCGGGCCATTGACCTGGCTGGCGTCGAAGTTGCCTTCGATGATCACCTGCAGATGAGCCCTCGGGCTGTCATCTGTCAGCGCCTGTCGGCGCAGGGTGACGTTCTCGCTCAGGACGGTCATCAGGTACCCCATGGTGGCGGCGATCAGGCCATTCTTGTCCTGAAAGTAGTGACTGATGATGCCATTCGAGACACCGGCCAAACGGGCGATCAGCGCAATGCTGGCGTCCCCCATTCCGACCTGATCGACGGCCTGCAAAGTGGCTTCGATCAATTGCTGGCGGCGGATGGGTTGCATACCGACCTTGGGCATCTTGCACATCTCCTTAGGCCTCCCCGCAGACGCAGAACGTCCATCGGCTTGAGGGCCAGTCTATTTTGTTTTGATTGAACGTTCAATCAACAAAGAATAAGATCTGCGACAAATCGTCGCTGCTTACAGATTTTTCCTACATGTAAATGGCGGCAAACCGACATCCGAAATAGCTCGAAGCCTATACGCCACGGCGTCTCAAGGGCTTCGGGCTTTTTTCGGGCTGTCTTTATATCACCCGCCGGTCGGCTGCCCACTAACCGATTGGTCGGGTAACTCGTTTGTCTTGCGTTCTTCTCTCGCACTGCCCGGAGCATCTGTGCCATGAGTTCTGCCTCGCTAATAAAGACCCCACCCGAGAAGGTGACGGTCAACGGTTGGGTGTTCTACACCTCTACCGCGTTGATTCTGTTGTTGACCGCCATTCTGATCATCGCCCCGCAAGAGGCCGGCAGAATGCTGGGTACGGCGCAAGCCTGGCTGTCCCGCAGCTTCGGCTGGTACTACATGGTGGTGATCGCCGCCTACCTGATTTTTGTCGTTGGTCTGGCGTTTTCGTCCTACGGCAAATTGAAACTGGGCAGCAAGGACGACACCCCGGACTTCAGCTACGGTGCCTGGGCGGGGATGCTGTTCTCCTCGGGTATCGGTATTTCGCTGCTGTACTTCGGCGCGTCCGAGCCGCTGGACCACTACTTCAACCCGCCGGAAGGCGTTGCTGGCAGCAACCTGGCGGCTCGTCAGGCGGTGCAGCTGACCTTCCTGCACTGGGGCTTGCATGGCTGGGCGATCTACGCGCTGGTCGGCCTGGCCGTGGCGTACTTTGCCTACCGGCACAACCAGCCGCTGGCGTTGCGTTCGGCGTTGTATCCGCTGGTGGGAGAGCGTTGGGTCAAGGGCGCGGCCGGGCACGCGGTGGACGGCTTCGGCATGTTCGTGACCCTGCTGGGGCTGGTGACGAACCTGGGGATCGGTTCGCTGCAAGTGTCGTCGGGGCTGGAAAACCTGTTCGGCATGGAGCACAGCAACACCAACCTGCTGATCGTGATCATCGTGATGAGCACCGTGGCGACCATCGCTGCCGTGTCGGGCGTGGAAAACGGCATCCGCCGTCTGTCCAACCTCAACATCGTGCTGTTCAGCGGCCTGCTGATTTTCGTCCTGTTGTTCGGCCCGACCTTGCACCTGCTCAACGGTTTCGTACAGAACGTCGGTGACTACCTGAACGGCGTGGTGCTGAAGACTTTCGATCTGTATGTGTACGAAGGCGACAGTGAGAAGTCCGACCGCTGGCTGGGCCTGTGGACCCTGTTCTACTGGGCCTGGTGGATTTCCTGGGCGCCATTCGTGGGCATGTTCATCGCGCGTATTTCCCGTGGTCGCACCGTGCGCGAACTGGTGGCCGGTGTGCTGCTGATTCCGCTGGGCTTCACCCTGGCGTGGCTGTCGATCTTCGGTAACTCTGCCCTGGACCTGGTGATGAACCATGGGGCGGTGGAGCTCGGGAAGACGGCGCTGGAACAGCCGTCCATGGCGATCTACCAGTTGCTAGAGCATTACCCGGCGTCGAAGGTTGTGATCGGCGTGTCGATCTTTGTCGGTTTCGTGTTGTTCCTGACCCCGGCGGACTCCGGCGCGGTGATGATGGCCAACCTTTCGTGCAAGGGCGGCAATGTCGACGAAGACGCGCCGCACTGGCTGCGGATCTTCTGGTCGGCGGTGATCACCCTGGTGACCATCGGCCTGCTGTTCGCCGGCAACTTCGAAGCCATGCAAACCATGGTGGTGCTGGCCGGTCTGCCGTTCTCGGTGGTGCTGGTGTTCTTCATGTTCGGCTTGCACAAGGCCATGCGCCAGGACGTGCAGATCGAACAGGAGCAAGCGGAACTGGCGGCACGTGGTCGCCGTGGTTTCACTGAGCGTTTGACCCAGTTGGACCTGCAACCGAGCCAGTCGGTGGTGCAGCGCTTCATGGACAAGCACGTGACTCCGGCGCTGGACGATGCGGCTGTGCAGCTGCGTACGCAAGGCCTGGAAGTGCAGACGCTGCTGGGCAAGTCCAAGCGTTGCATGGGCGTACGGGTCGAGATGGAAGAGGGCAACCCGTTTGTCTACGAAGTCAGCCTGGATGGCTACCTGGCCACGCCAACCGAATCGGCTCAGTCCGATGAGGCGCGTCAGCGTTACTATCGTGCCGAGGTGTATCTGCACAACGGCAGCCAGGACTACGACTTGATGGGCTTCACCCAGGATCAGATCACCCGTGACGTGCTCGATCAGTTTGAAAGCCATCGGCAGCTCCTTGGCCGCGTCTATAGCTGAGTTGTGAAGTGATGCGGTGTTTCTGTCTGAGGCACCGCATCGCATTCTTCGCGAGCAAGCCCGCTCCCACATTGGATTTGTGAACACCGCAGATCAAATGTGGGAGCGGGCTTGCTCGCGAAGGGGCAATCAGCCGCAAAGCTGAATGTCCCTATACCCCACAAACAAAAACGCCGCGATACTCTCGCGGCGTTTTTGTGTCTGTTGCCTTACCCCAGGTTCTTGCCGAGCAGTGCGTGATAAAGCTCGCTGTCGCCAAGAATCCCCACTACATGGTTGTTATCGTGCAGCACCAGTTTGTTGCCGGTCTGATAACGAATCTGCAGCGCATCGCGCATGCCGATGTTCGAGTCCACCAGGGTTGGTCGACGACCCAGGCCTTCAACAGCCTGACCCGGTACCCAGTTCTGCAGATCCAGAGCAGAACCGTTTTGACGCGCCCCTTTGATAGTGTTGCCTTCCGCCAGGTCCAGCCACGAATCGCCGCCCGGATCGAGGCATACCGAACCGTTGATGCGTTTGCAGTTGTCCAGGGTGCGCATCAGGCTGCGGCCGCACAGTACGTTCAGCGGGTTGGTGTGGGCCACGAAGGTCCGCACGTAGTCGTCCGCCGGGTTCAGCACGATCTCTTCCGGCACACTGTACTGGATGATCCGGCCGTCTTTCATGATCGCGATACGGCTGCCAAGTTTCAGGGCTTCATCGAGGTCGTGGCTTACGAATACGATGGTCTTGCTCAGCTTGCGTTGCAGTTCCAACAGCTCGTCTTGCAGACCCTGGCGGATCAGTGGGTCGAGCGCCGAGAACGGTTCGTCCATCAACAGGATGTCGGCGTCCATCGCCAAGGCACGGGCCAGGCCCACGCGTTGTTGCATACCACCGGACAGCTCGTTGGGTTTCTTGTTGCGCCACTGGGTCAGGCCCACCAGCTCTAGCTTGTCGTCCACCAGCTTGCGGCGTTCCTTCTCGGGACGACCCTGCATCTCCAGACCGAAGCTGATGTTCTCGCGAACGGTCAGCCAGGGCATCAGGGCGAACTTCTGGAACACCATCGCAATGCGCTTGGTGCGCATCATTTTCAGTTCTGCCGGGGTGCAGGAGGCAATGTCGATCTGCTTGCCTTCGTGCTCGACGAACAGCTTGCCGCGGCTGACGGTGTTGAGGCCGTTGATGCAACGCAGCAGGCTGGATTTACCGGAGCCGGACAGGCCCATCAGTACGCAGATCTCACCTTTTTCGATGTCCAGGCTGGCTTTTTCAACACCAACAATCTGCCCGGTCTTTTTCAGGATCTCGTTACGGGTCATGCCTTGATCCAGCAGCTTGAGTGCCTCGCGTGGATCCTTGGAGAAGATAACGTCAACGTTATCGAAGCGAATAATGCTCATGCGTCACCCCCTACTTTGGCGTCGGGTTGTTTGCAGATACGGTCGAGCATGATCGCCAGCAGTACGATCGCCAGACCTGCTTCGAAGCCCAGGGCGATATCAGCGGTATTCAGTGCGTTGACCACGGGTTTGCCCAAACCGTCGGCGCCAACCAGTGCCGCGATCACCACCATCGACAACGACAGCATGATGCACTGGGTGATGCCGGCCGCGATGCTTGGCATGGCATGAGGCAGTTCAATTCGCGAGAGCAATTGACGGCGCGAGCAGCCAAAGGCCTTGCCGGCGTCCATCAATTCTTCCGGGACATCGCGAATACCCAGGTAGGTCAGGCGGATGGGCGCGGCAATCGCGAACACCACCGTGGAGATCAGACCCGGGACCACACCCAGCCCGAAGAGGGTCAGGGTAGGAATGAGGTACACGAACGTCGGTACGGTCTGCATCAGATCGAGTACCGGACGCATTAAAGTATAGAACATCGGTTTGTGCGCGGCGACGATGCCCAGCGGCACGCCGATGATCACGCAGACCAGGGTGGCGAACAACACCTGGGCGAGGGTTTCCATGGTCTCCTGCCAGTACCCCAGATTGAGGATCAGCAGAAAGGAGGCAACGACAAACGCTGTCAGGCCCCATTTACGTTGAATAAAGTGTGCCAGTAGTGCGATTACGCCGATCAGTACCAGCGGGTTGAACCAGGTCAGCGCAAACGTCACGCCGTGGATCATCGTTTCCAGTGACACGGCGATGGCGTCGAAGGTGTTGGCGCCGTGTTGCGTCAACCATTCAACGAAGCCCGCGATGTACTGGCCTAAGGGGATTTTCTGATCAATCAGCATGGTATTGAACGTCCGCATGCAAGGAAATAAACAGCCCGGACGGCCGAGGCCGCCCGGCATAAGCGATTACTTGGCCAGTTTGGCTTTCACGGCCTCCAGGCCTGGTTTACCGTCAATGGTTGTCACGCCAGCGAGCCAGGTATCGAGCACCTGTGGATTGTTTTTCAGCCAGGCCTTGGCGGCCGCGTCAGGCTTCATCTTGTCGTCCAGGATGTTGCCCATCAGTTCGCTTTCCATGTCGACGGTGAACTCCAGGTTCTTCAGCAACTGACCAACGTTGCTGCACTCCTGCGCGTAACCCTTGCGGGTGTTGGTCGCCACGGTGGCGGCACCGAAGTCGGGGCCGAAGAAGTCATCGCCACCGGTCAGGTATTGAATTTTGAAGCGCTTGTTCATCGGGTGCGGCGCCCAGCCGAGGAACACCACGGCGGTGTCGCGTTTCTGTGCGCGGTCGACCTGCGACAGCATGCCTGCTTCGGAGGATTCGACGACTTTGAAACCGGCGGTCTTCAGGCCGAAGGCATCCTTGTCGATCATGCTCTGGATCAGACGATTACCGTCGTTGCCAGGCTCGATGCCGTAGATTTTGCCGTCGAGCTCTTTCTTGAATTTGGCGATGTCGGCGAAGTCATGCAGGCCCTTGTCGTACAGCGCCTGAGGGACGGCGAGGGTGTACTTGGCGCCCTTGAGGTTGGTGCGTACGGTTTCCACGGTGCCGGCATCGCGGTAGGCCTTGATGTCGTTTTCCATGGTCGGCATCCAGTTGCCCAGAAACACGTCCATGTTCTTGCCGTCGGCCAGGGACTTGTAGGTCACGGGCACGGAAATCATGGTGGTCTTGGTCTTGTAGCCGAGGGCGTTGAGCACGACGCTGGTGGTCGCGGTAGTCGCGGTGATGTCGGTCCAGCCGACATCGGAGAAGTTTACGGTACTGCACTGCGCCGGTTCTGCGGCTTGCGCCAGAACCGGCAGACTAAGCATGGCGGCCAACAACAACGACGGGGAACCTTTCATGGATGGACTCCTTGGTGTTTTTTTTGGCAGTGTTCCGACTGGACCACCGCACTTATAGGTTGCGGTTGGATGGCGTTCTGGAGACAGCTCTACCGCAGCGCCTTGCAATCGAGTCGATATGATCATGTACCAGTGAAAATCTGACGCCTACAGGGTGCGTCGTATCCAGTACAGGGATGGTCGCATCCAGTGTCGGTGACGTCGTTTACAGATTTTTTCAGGCCCTTTTCCTCTTCTGAACCGCAAAAAAACGGCGAAAACACGGCGTAAAAGACACGCGGCGCTGGTGGGCATGAGTGCGTCGGTTAGAGACGTCGAACAACACGATAAAAGCTTGATGATGCGGTCATCTCGGCGGATTGCAGCTTGAGCGTAGCAGCTCCGTCACCGTGCGTTTTTGCGTGCGCAGTGGGCCCATCCAGGAGTTCGGCAGTAATGGCTATCAGTGTTTTCGACCTGTTCAAAATCGGCATCGGCCCTTCCAGTTCGCACACCGTGGGGCCCATGCGGGCGGCGGCGTTGTTTGTGCAGGGCCTGCGCGAGCGTGGGTTGCTTGAGCAGGTGCGGCGTGTCGAAGTCCAGCTGTTCGGCTCGTTGTCGGCCACCGGTATCGGCCACGGCAGCGACAATGCAGTGATCATGGGGCTGATGGGCGAGTGGCCGGATGCGATTGATCCGTCGCAAATCGGCATCTGTATCGCAAACCTGCGCGAGACCGATACGCTGCTGCTCGACGGTCGCTTGCCGGTGCCCTTCATCTGGGGCCGGGACATGCGCCTGATCGACGAGAACCTGCCATTCCATCCCAACGCCATGACCCTGATTGTCGAGGGTGATGACGGCGAGTTGCATCGCGACACCTACTATTCGGTCGGCGGCGGTTTTGTCGTCGATGAAGCGCAGGCCTCCAGCGGTGTCGTCGACCTCGACAGCACTGTGTTGCCTTATGATTTTTCCAGCGCCGCCGAGCTGCTGGAACTGTGTAAAAAACACAACCTGCGCGTGGCTGAGTTAATGATGGCCAACGAGAGGGTGTGGCGCAGCGAGGATGAAATCCGCAGCGGCCTGATGAAGCTCTGGCGCGCCATGCAGGATTGCGTTGAACAGGGCCTCAAACACGAAGGCATCCTGCCCGGCGGGTTGAACGTGCGCCGCCGCGCGGCCAAGCTGCATCGCAGCCTGCAGGAACTGAACAAACCCAACGTGATCGGCTCGACCTTGAGCGCCATGGAATGGGTCAACCTGTTCGCCCTGGCGGTCAACGAGGAAAACGCCGCTGGCGGGCGCATGGTCACGGCACCGACCAACGGCGCGGCGGGGATCATTCCGGCGGTGCTGCACTACTTCATGAAATTCAGCGAGGCCGTGACCGACGCCAATGTCGTCGACTACTTCCTCGGCGCGGCGGCGGTGGGAATCCTGTGCAAGAAGAACGCCTCGATCTCCGGTGCCGAAGTCGGTTGCCAGGGCGAAGTCGGTTCGGCCTGCGCCATGGCGGCGGCGGGGCTGGCGGAAATCCTTGGCGCCACGCCAGAGCAACTGTGCAACGCGGCGGAGATCGGTCTGGAGCACAACCTCGGCCTGACCTGCGACCCGGTGGGTGGGCTGGTCCAGGTGCCGTGCATCGAGCGCAACGCAATTGCCGCGGTGAAGGCGATCAACGCTGCGCAAATGGCATTGCGCGGTGATGGTCAGCACTTCATTTCGCTGGATCGGGTGATCCGCACCATGCGCGATACCGGTGCCGACATGCATGACAAATATAAGGAGACATCGCGGGGTGGGTTGGCGGTGAGTGCGGTGGAGTGTTGAGACAATAAAACCGAGTCGCCTGCTTCGCGAGCAAGCCCGCTCCCACATTTGATCTCCGTCGTTCACAAATCCAATGTGGGAGCGGGCTTGCTCGCGAAGGCGGCAGACCAGTCAAAACTGCGCACCAAGTGAACACCCGCTCGAAGTCGCGCCATCTTTTAGTGCGTCGCTTACAGATAAATCGCCTTGCCACTGATCGAGGGCCAGCCAGCCTTCGACCGCCCGTCACCCGTGCTTGCGGTGACACTCCTCTGCGATGCGGCGAAACGCCGTTCCCACAAGTGCTACCGAATTGCTCACAGCTTGTGGGCCAGGGCGCTTGCCAGCCCTGATGGCCATTTAAATCCCCACGCCTTGCAAGACATACATAGACACATTCCGACGTCGTTTTTAGGAGTTATTGAACGCGCATTCAAATTTAGGCATGGCAATTGCTCTGTCATTACAAAGCCCGTCTCCCACGCGAGAACGATGGCAATAAAAAGAGCCTCCGCCTGAGGCCATCACCCGCTTTGTGTGAGGAGATACCGCGATGACGACGTTCAACTCCGGGGCCCAACCCCAGAACCGTGCGCCTCAATCCATCGGCTTTCTGCTGCTGGACAATTTCACGCTGATTTCTCTGGCCTCCGCAGTGGAACCGCTGCGCATGGCCAACCAGTTGTCCGGTCGCGAGCTTTATCGCTGGACCACCCTCACCGTCGATGGCGGCCAGGTCTGGGCCAGTGACGGCCTGCAAATCACCCCCGACGCTTCCATGCACAAAGCCCCGCCGATGGACACCGTCATCGTGTGCGGCGGCATCGGCATCCAGCGCACCGTTACCCGGGAACACGTGTCATGGCTGCAAAGCCAGGCTCGTCAGTCCCGCCGCCTCGGCGCGGTGTGCACCGGCAGCTGGGCCCTGGCTTGCGCCGGCCTGCTCGATGGTTTCGATTGCAGCGTGCACTGGGAATGCCTGGCGGCGATGCAGGAAGCTTTCCCGCGCGTAGCGATGAGCACCCGCTTGTTCACCCTCGACCGTAACCGTTTCACCAGCTCCGGCGGCACCGCGCCGCTGGACATGATGCTGCACCTGATCAGCCGTGATCACGGGCGTGAACTGTCGGCGGCCATTTCGGAAATGTTCGTCTACGAGCGCATCCGCAACGAGCAGGATCACCAGCGTGTGCCGCTCAAGCACATGCTCGGCACCAACCAGCCGAAGTTGCAGGAAATCGTCGCGTTGATGGAGGCCAACCTCGAAGAACCGATCGACCTGGACGAACTGGCGGTGTATGTCGCGGTGTCCCGTCGTCAGCTCGAACGCCTGTTCCAGAAGTACCTGCACTGCTCGCCGTCGCGTTACTACTTGAAACTGCGCCTGATCCGCGCGCGCCAGCTGCTCAAGCAAACGCCGATGTCGATCATCGAAGTGGCTTCGGTGTGCGGGTTTGTGTCCACGCCGCACTTCTCCAAGTGCTACCGCGAATACTTCGGCATTCCGCCACGTGACGAGCGCGTAGGGTCCAACACCACCCAGCAAGTGGCGATGATGCCGTTGCCTCAAGCGCTGGTGCTGTCGCCGTTGTCCGGGCCGTTGTCGGCGCTGAGCCAGGCGCGTAATGAGTCTACGTTTGCCAGTGTAAGGCTCTAGACCGAGGCGCCTTCATCGCGAGCAAGCTCGCTCCCACAGGTTTTCGGATTGTTCACACATTTTGTGTTCAACCCCGATCTCCTGTGGGAGCGGGCTTGCTCGCGAAGGCTGTTTACCGGCCTGTGTGGCTCTGCTGATACTCCGCCAGCGCCGGCAACAACTGCTTGTCGATCGCCTGGCGTACCGCCGGCAGGATGGTCGCGCTGCTGGTGTACATCTGTTTGACCATGGTCCGCAGGGTCATCGCCCGTACATCGTTCAAACCTCGTACCGCACACTCGCAGGCTTGCTCGGCGGTGGCGCCGGTGGGCACCTCGAAGCCCAACGACTTGAGCTGGCCCAACAGGTCTTCCTGGTCTATCAAATCGGCGTGCATCATGACGCAATCCTTCTTCAGGGAACGGTGTCTTGGTTCGATTCTGGTAGGGGTGCCGGGTGTCGGCAAGGGCGAATTGTCGCAATGGCAGCATTGGCTATGAACAGGTCGTTTTCGGGCAACTTGCCGGCCAAAGGAGGGGGCACACTGGACTCAGCTCGCTTCACGAAGGTTTGGTCACCCTCGCACGGCAGCTCCTCAACAGTACCCTCTGCCTCGATCCTGTCACGGCTTGATCGGGGTTTTTTTTGCCTGTGAATCAGTGGATTTTGTGTTGATTGATATACCGTCTTCGCGAGCAAGCCCGCTCCCACATTCGACCGAGTCCTTTCAGAGAAACGCGGTTAAATGTGGGAGCGGGCTTGCTCGCGAAGAACGATGACGCGGTCTAGCGTTGTAACACGAGGATGCGCGACAACAACTCATCCCGGTCGACATAGCAGCCCTGGAAATGCCGGGCGCCGGTGGCGGGGTCGAAGGCGTTGCGGGCGTGTAGGGTGCGACGGTTGTCGAAGCACCACAGCTCACCGGGATTGAGCCGCTGCATCAACCTGAATCGAGGCTCGCGGGTCATCGCGATAAAGCGCCGGTAGGCCTGATACAACTTGGGCATCTGCTCCACCGAAGCATCGAAGGGGCCGCGCAGAAAGTTGGCCATGCGGATTTCCGACACCTGCCCCAACGTATCCAGGGCAATGATCGGTGCCAGGCAGCGGTAGTCGCTGTGACGGTCCTTGTTGCGAAACTCCACGGGGATTTCGCAGAGGCTTTTGAAAGATTCGGGGTCTTCCCGGCGCAAGGCGTCGGCAATGGCAAAGCCGTCGACAAAAATGCTCTCGCCACCCTCGGCGTCATTGACCAGGCAATGCAGGAATTGCAGCCCCGGTTGCAACTCCCGGGTTGGCAAATCGCTGTGCAGCGGCAGGTTGAACGCGGTGTAGGCGTTGCTGTCGGCGTCGGCCTTGGATTGCACGTTGAACAGCACGCCGAAATTGCTCTCGCGGATGAAGGAAATCCGTTGGGCGATCAGCTTCAGAGAGCCGGGTTCGGTGGGCACGCCACGGACTTGGGTCAATCCGACATCCCGTACCGCCAACAACCATTGCAACAAGGCGTCAGAGTCGTTCATCAGCGCCTGATACTCGAATACCGGCAACTGCAAATTACTGTGCCAAAGCCTGGCTTTCGGCTTGCGTGCCTGGCGCTCGGCGCGGGACTCGTCGTCATAGGCGTGGGCGCGCAGCCAGCCGGGGTCGAAGCGGCTGCTGTGGCCGTCCTGCCAATCAACCGACAGGCAACCTTCGGTGTCGATGTGCACTTGGTCAGGGATCAAGTCTTGAGCTACATCGACGATTTCCAGCACTTGCTCGCGGGTCACGGTGTAGACGCACTGGGGGCACGGGCAATTGTCCCGCAGCCATTGATGGTGGAAGGGGCTGACGCGATTGTCGGCCCACTTCACCAGAACATGGTCCGCCAGGGTCTGCACGCCAGCCAGCGCGCTGATCAACGGATAGGTACGAAAGTCGGCAAAGGCAGCGGCGGTGTTCATGGCGATCTCCTTGTTATTTTTTTTGGGGTAATGCGATCACTCGGCCAATGTACTCGGGCGCTGGCAGGTCCGCCTGTTCGGCGACGATGGCTTGCAGCTGGCTCAAGGACTGCTCGCTGAACGGTGCCGAACGCGGCCCGGCGAGGTCCACGTGCAGCAGCATCTGTTCATTGCCAGCCAGTTCCCGGGCATCACCCACCAGATGCAGGCTGTGATAGAGGTGCACGCGCTTGTTGTCGTGGGCGATGATTTGGGTGTGCACTTCGACCTGGGCGTCGAGCTTCACCTCATGCAGGTAATTGAGGTGCAGTTCGAGGGTGAACAGCGAGTTGCCGCTGGCCTCGCGGCTGTTGCTGTCCAGGCCCAGGCGATCCATCAGGGCATCGGTGGCGTAGCTGAAAATCAGCAGGTAGAAGGCGTCGCGCAGGTGGCCGTTGTAGTCGACCCAGTCGGGGATGATGGTGGTTTGGTAGGTGGTGAGGGTGGGCATGGTTTAACTTCCAATATGTGTGGTGACGGTACCGTCGCTTTCGCGAGCAAGCCCGCTCCCACAGGTGACCGAGTTGTATCAGACACCTGCGATCAAATGTGGGAGCGGGCTTGCTCGCGAAGGGGGCAGACCTGCTGGCCCATTAGCTTGAGGTTTACTCGCTGAAGGCCATCCCATGCTTCTCTTTGGTGGTCTTCACCGCCTCCAGCACCGCCAGCAGGCAGTCATCACGATAGCGCTCCAGCGCCGAAATGCTGTGTTTACCCAGTTGATCGCTGGTGCCATCGACCACATCATCGATCAGTTTGTCAGTCAGCTCCGGCGCCGGCAGGTAGGTCCACGGTAATTGCAACGCCGGGCCGAACTGCGCCATGAAGTGACGCATGCCGGCATCGCCGCCGGCCAGGGTGTAGGTCAGGAAGGTGCCCATGAACGACCAGCGCAAGCCGGCGCCGAAGCGGATTGCATCGTCGATTTCACCAGTGGTCGCCACGCCGTCGTTGACCAGGTGCAGCGCCTCGCGCCACAGTGCTTCGAGCAGGCGGTCGGCGATGAAACCCGGTACTTCCTTGCGCACGTGCAACGGGCGCATCCCCAGGGATTCATAGACCTTCATGGCCGCTTGCACCGCTTCAGGGGCGGTGTTTTTACCACCGACCACTTCCACCAGTGGCAGCAGGTAAACCGGGTTGAACGGGTGACCGACCACACAGCGTTCCGGGTGCGTGGCGCTCTCGTAGAACTCGCTCGGCAACAGGCCAGAGGTGCTGGAGCCGATCAACGCATTGGACTTGGCTGCCGCGCTGATTTTGCTGTGCAGGTCCAGTTTCAGCTCCAGCCGTTCCGGGGCGCTCTCCTGGATGAAATCGGCATCGCGCACGCACTCTTCGATGGTTGCGACAAAACGCAGGCGATCTTGCGATGCACCCGGCGCCAAACCTTGTTTTTCCAGTGCGCCCCAAGCGTTGGCGACACGCTTGCGCAGGGCCGCTTCGGCACCGGGGGCCGGGTCCCAGGCCACTACATTCAGGCCATGGGCGAGGGCGCGGGATACCCAGCCGCTGCCGATGACACCGCTGCCTAACGCTGCGAAGGTTTTGATTTCGGTGATAAAGCTCATGGTCACGTCCTAAAGAGTTCAGAGATTTCTTGTGGGAGCGGGCTTGCTCGCGAAAGCGGTGGTTCTACCGCTGAAGATGTGCCGGATGCACCGGCCTCTTCGCGAGCAAGCCCGCTCCCACAGGGGTATGCGTAGGTGTGATTAACCGCGCTTGGTCAGGCCCATTTTCTTGCGGCCTTCAGCCGGGGTCAGGACGCGGGCACCGAGGCGGCTGAGGATTTCCGTGGCGCGCTCGACCAGTTGGCCGTTGGTCGCCAGTACGCCCTTGTCCAGCCACAGGTTGTCTTCCAGCCCGACTCGCACGTTGCCGCCGAGCAACACTGCTTGTGCCGCCATCGGCATCTGCATGCGACCGATACCGAAACCGGCCCAGACCGCGTCGGCCGGCAGGTTGTCGACCATGGCTTTCATGGTGGTGGTGTCCGCCGGCGCGCCCCAAGGGATGCCCAGGCACAGCTGGAACAACGGGTTGTCGAGCAGGCCTTCCTTGATCATCTGCTTGGCGAACCACAGGTGGCCGGTGTCGAAAATTTCCAGCTCGGCTTTCACGCCCAGTTCCTGGATGCGTTTGGCGCCAGCGCGCAGTTGGGCCGGGGTGGAGACGTAAATGGTGTCGCCGTCACCGAAGTTCAGGGTGCCGCAGTCGAGGGTGCAGATTTCCGGCAGCAGTTCTTCTACGTGGGCCAGGCGGGTCAGCGGGCCGACCAGATCGGTGTTCGGGCCGAATTCCATCGGGTTCTCGCCCGCGCCGATTTCCAGGTCGCCGCCCATGCCGGCGGTGAGGTTGACGATGATGTCCACGTCCGCTTCGCGGATGCGCTCCATCACTTCACGGTAAAGCGCCACGTCACGGCTGAACTTGCCGGTTTGCGGGTCACGCACATGGCAGTGAACCACGGTGGCACCGGCCTTGGCGGCTTCCACGGCGGCAGCCGCGATTTGTTTCGGGGTGACCGGCACGTGTGGGCTCTTGGCGGTCGTGTCGCCAGCACCGGTGAGTGCGCAGGTGATGATGACGTCGTGGTTCATTTGGCGGTTCCTTACAGGCGAGTTTTTGGTTTTGGCCAGGCGTGGTGATCCCGTTCGCAGCCCGTTGGGGCTGCGAGTCGGTGGTTCATTCGGTTTATTTACTGGTCAGTTGCAGGTTTTCAGCGGCCGGTTTGCCATCGAAGGTGGTGACGCCTTCAAGCCAGCGTTTTTTGTCCTGCGGGTGATCCTTGAGCCATTGTTTGGCCGACTCGAAAGCGTCCTTGTGATCCAGCAGCGGCTGCATCATCCGGCTCTCGTCTTCGGCGGTGAACGTCAGGTTGCTCAGCAGGCGACCGATGTTCGGGCATTGTTCGGCGTAGGTCGGTGCGGTGACGGTCCATACGGTGGCCTTGCCTTCGTTCGGGCCGAGGGCGTTATCGCTGCCGGTGAGGTAGGTCATTTTCACGTTGACGTTCATCGGGTGCGGCGCCCAGCCGAAGAACACCACGGCTTCGTTGCGACGCACGGCGCGATCCACCGCGGCGAGCATGCCGGCTTCGCTGGATTCGACCAGCTGGAACTTGCCGAGGCCGAACTGGTTCTTGGAGATCATCGCCTTGATCTGGGTGTTGGCGCCCGAGCCAGGCTCGATGCCGTAGATTTTGCCGCCCAGTTCTTTTTCGAATTTGGCGATGTCAGCGAAGGTTTTCAGGCCCTTGTCGGCTAGGTAGGTCGGCACGGCGAGGGTCGCGCGGGCGTCCTGCAGGCTTGGCGCATCAAGCACCTTGACCTGTTTGGCGTCGACGAACGGGGTGATGGTCTGGGTCATCAGCGGGTTCCAGTAGCCGAGGAACAGATCCAGACGCTGGTCGCGGATCCCGGCGAAGATGATTTGCTGGGAGGCGCTGGTCTGTTTGGTGCTGTAGCCGAGGCCGTCGAGCAATACCTGGGTCATGGCACTGGTGGCGATCACGTCGGTCCAGTTCACTACACCCATGCGCACGTTCTGGCACGCGGCGGGTTCGGCGGCCATGACACTGGCGCTCAGCAAAGCGGTACCACTGAGTGCAAGAACACAGCTGCTGATCAGTCGTTTCATCTCGGGTTCCTCGGCAGTTCGTTTATTGTGAGTTCCGGTGTCTGATGCGCCGGTGGTGCCAAGTTACGCAGCAAAGCACCGATGAAAGCGCACTGCGGCGACCAGCTCTTGCACTGCAGCGACCTGTGCTCTTGAATGCCGCTCGCAACTGGCGTATCAACATCCCTACGCTGCCCGCCCTCTCGTTACCTGGCCTCTTGTTACCTGCTAAGCGAGTGCGCTCCATGTCCCAGGATTTCTACTTCTTGTTGATGCCGGGTTTCTCGGCCATCGGATTTATCTCGGCCATCGAGCCGTTGCGGGTGGCCAATCGCTTTCGTGGCGAGTTGTATCGCTGGCATGTGCTGAGCGCCGATGGCGGGGCGGTGCTGGCGAGCAACGGCATGTCGGTCAACGCCGATGCGGCGCTGGAACCGTTGAAAAAAGGCGTGACGCTGCTGGTGGTCGCCGGGTTCGAGCCCCTGAAGTTCACCACCCCGGCGCTGGAACACTGGTTGCGCCGTCTGGACCACGAAGGCGTGACCCTCGGCGGCATCGACACCGGCAGCTTCATCCTCGCCGAGGCGGGTTTGCTCGACGGCCATCGCCTGACCCTGCACTGGGAAGCCATCGACGCGTTCAAGGAATCTTATCCACAGCTCAGCGTCACCCAGGAACTGTTCGAGATCGACCGCCGTCGCATCACCTCTGCTGGCGGCACCGCCTCTATTGATTTAATGCTGGATCTGATCGCCCAGGCCCATGGCCCGGAGCTGGCGATCCAGGTCAGCGAGCAATTCGTGCTTGGCCGCATCCGCCCGCGCAAAGACCATCAGCGCATGGAAGTCGCCACCCGTTATGGCATCAGCAACAAGAAGCTGGTTCACGTGATCGGCGAGATGGAGCAGCACAGTGAACCGCCACTGAGCACGCTGGAACTGGCGGAATCGATCAAGGTGACGCGGCGGCAGCTGGAGCGCCTGTTTCGCCTGCACCTGAACGACACGCCGAGCAATTTCTACCTGCGATTAAGGCTGGAGAAAGCCCGGCAGTTGCTGCGCCAGACCGACATGAGCGTGCTGGAAGTGAGCATTGCCTGCGGGTTTGAATCGCCGTCGTATTTCACCCGCAGTTATCGAGCGAAGTATGAGCGGTGCCCGCGGGAGGATCGACGCACAGCCAAGGCATAAACCCCCGAGAAACCTGTGGGAGCGGGCTTGCTCGCGAAAGCGGTGTGTCAATCGGCACAGATGTCAGCTGACAGACTGCATTCGCGAGCAAGCCCGCTCCCACATTTGATCACCAGTGTCTGGAGGGGCGGTTACTTCTTCAGTAACGCCGAACATGCCGCCTTGTACGCCTCATGCTGATACTTGTTCAGCGTCCCCGGCAGCTCGAAATTGTGCTTTTTGGCTTGGGCATTGATGGTCTGCGGCGACAGCAAGGTCACCTCGCAATTCTCCAACAACTGGAAAACCCCCTCGATCTTGAAGGTCGTTGGCCCGCCAGCGAACTCGCCTTTCTTGCTGCGTTTCTTGATCGCAATGCGGTCGATGGAATTCTCACGGACAAACGAAGCGACCTGAGCGGCGAATACTTTGACGTTGGCGGCCTCGTCGTCATCGTCCAGGGCAATTTTCTTGGTGGCGAGCGCGACATGGCTCAGCGCCTGACCGTCCAGCGTGGCCACGGCGATGATCGCTTCGCTGCCTTTGATTTCGATGCCGCAGACTTTCATGTTCAATCCCATTAGTGACAGAGGGTGTGCAGCTTACAGCTCAAGCTGGCTGGCAGTGATGCCAAACGCCAAAGCGATTTTTTCACGAGTGGCTTTACGGGGCTTGGCGACTGTCTCCTGTTGGGCAAAGGCAGGCTGAGTTATGCCCATGCGTTTGGCCACTTCATCCTGGGTAAGGTTCAAGTGTTCGCGCCAGGCTCGGATAGGGGTAGCGCCATCGACGATACGGCTCACCACCTCATGGGGGATCAAGTCGGGTTCGATTTTCTGCGCCACGTATTGTGCATAGGGAATGACCACGAAGGCCGGATTGCCTTCGGCGTCGTTGATGATTTGAATGTCAGTAGGTGCGTTCATCGCGTTTTTTGACCTCTTGAATACTGACCACTTTGATCGCGCCATCCCAATCGAACATGACCCGGTAATTACCGACACGCAGCCGATAAGCGTAGTCATGACCGACCAGTGCTTTGACATTGCCTGCCTCAGGCATGCCAGCGAGCGTCGCGACGGCATCACGAACCTGAATCTGGTGAACGGAATGCAATCTCAAGAGTTGCTTAACGGCCTTTCGAGTCCAGTGAATGCTGTTCATGGAAGAATATAAGTCTTTTATAAGATTTGCGAATCTTTACTTATATTTTTATGGTTGGCCATCAACAACATTTGTCGGCATGTTGCGTGAAAAGTCCGCAGAGCAGCGGCTTTGGACAGAGGCTGTAGGTCAGGTCAGAGTGCTTTGTGGGAAAAGCTTTTTTGGCGATTGAAAGCTGGTGGTAGTGCCAGCTTTCAGCGGGAGATTCAGGACTATTCCTGCCCAATCGACTCCAAAAACTCCGACCGCTCGTCGCTCATCCGTGCAATGCAATCGTTCTGGGCAATGGTGAGCGCCTTGCTGCCACTGGTGGCCGGGAAGGCTTCGACGGCGCAGTCTGCGTCGCGGGTCTTCAGCCATTGCTGTTGGGCGGCTTTGATCTTGGCGGTGATGTCGGCCAGTTGCGACGGGTTTTTGCCGTACTGCGACTGCATGCGCTCGGTCAGGCCCTGGAGGTTTTCCTTGAGCAGGTCTTCGGCGGAGGTTTTGCTGAAGGCCGAGCACTCGAGGGTCTGGATGTCGTTTTCGACTTTGTCGCACGGGTTGTCGTCGGCCACCTCCGCTGCGTGTACGCCGGTCGCAATCAGTGCCATTGCCAGAATGATCGATTTCATTATCGTCGCCGCTCTTGTCCAGTGAAGCATCCAGTGATGCGGCGAATTCTGGCCCAAGCCAGGGGCCTTGAACAGGTCGATGATTGTGCCTGGCGACGACCCTTTGTCGCGGATTGACGCTTTCGGCAAACCCCCTGTCGTTTTTGCACCCGGCTGCCCCTGCACCGAGGCATATGCTGGCCCCAAAGCGCCGGCACACGATTCGGCGCATGAATCGCTAACAAGGGGACAGCCTGATGAGCCCAGCCGAATTGCACGCCGACAGCATCGTTATCGACGGGCTGATTATCGCCAAGTGGAACCGTGAACTGTTCGAAGACATGCGCAAGGGCGGTCTGACGGCGGCTAACTGCACCGTGTCGGTGTGGGAGGGCTTTCAGGCCACCGTCAACAACATCGCCGCGAGCCAGAAGCTGATTCGCGAGAACAGCGACCTGGTGATCCCGGTGCGCACCACCGCCGACATCCGTAAAGCCAAGGAGCAGGGCAAGACCGGCATCCTGTTCGGCTTCCAGAACGCTCACGCCTTCGAAGACCAGATCGGCTATGTCGAGGTGTTCAAGCAACTGGGCGTCGGCATTGTGCAGATGTGCTACAACACCCAGAACCTGGTGGGCACCGGCTGTTACGAGCGTGACGGCGGCCTGTCGGGCTTCGGTCGCGAAATCGTCGCCGAGATGAACCGCGTTGGTGTGATGTGCGACCTGTCCCACGTCGGTTCCAAGACTTCCGAAGAAGTCATCCTCGAGTCGAAGAAACCGGTCTGCTACTCCCACTGCCTGCCATCGGGGCTCAAGGAGCACCCGCGCAACAAGTCCGATGAAGAACTGAAGTTCATCGCCGACCACGGCGGCTTTGTCGGCGTGACCATGTTCGCGCCGTTCCTGGCCAAGGGCATCGATTCGACCATCGACGACTACGCCGAAGCCATCGAGTACGTGATGAACATCGTCGGCGAAGACGCCATCGGCATCGGCACCGACTTCACCCAGGGCCATGGCCAGGACTTCTTCGAATACCTGACCCACGACAAGGGCTACGCCCGCCGCCTGACCAGTTTCGGCAAGATCATCAACCCGCTGGGCATCCGCACCGTGGGCGAGTTCCCGAACCTGACCGAGACCCTGCTCAAGCGCGGCCACTCCGAGCGCGTGGTACGCAAGATCATGGGCGAGAACTGGGTCAACGTCTTGAAAGATGTCTGGGGCGAATAAGCCGCTGCACCTCTGAATCCTTTCCCCCGGCCGTCCGCGCCGGGGGCAACACCAAAATTTTTCTGGAGTTAAGTTTCCATGGCCAAGATCGCCCCGCAATTGCCAATCGAAGTCGACAGCGAAACCGGTGTCTGGACCTCCGACGCCCTGCCGATGCTGTACGTGCCGCGCCATTTCTTCGTCAACAACCACATGGGCATCGAGGAAGTGCTGGGCGCTGAAGCCTATGCCGAAATCCTCTACAAGGCCGGCTACAAGTCCGCCTGGCACTGGTGTGAAAAAGAAGCCGAATGCCACGGCCTGGAAGGTGTCGCGGTGTTCGAGCACTACATGAAGCGCCTGTCGCAGCGCGGCTGGGGCCTGTTCAAGATCCAGGACATCGACCTCGACAAAGGCACCGCCAGCGTCAAGCTCGAACACTCGGCATTCGTCTACGTGTACGGCAAGGTCGGGCGCAAGGTCGACTACATGTTCACTGGCTGGTTTGCAGGGGCCATGGATCAGATCCTCGCCGCTCGCGGCAGCAAGATCCGCACCGTGGCCGAACAAGTCTACGGTGGCTCCGAAGAGGGCCACGAAGACGGCTTGTTCACCGTCAAGCCGTTGTAAGTCGAGGAACCCGCCATGGCTTTCGAAGCAATGTTCCAGCCGATCCAGATCGGCAAACTGACCATCCGCAACCGCGTGCTCAGCACCGCGCACGCCGAGGTCTATGCCACCGACGGCGGCATGACCACCGACCGGTACGTCAAGTATTACGAAGAGAAAGCCAAGGGCGGTATCGGCCTGGCGATTTGCGGCGGTTCGTCCGTGGTGGCCATCGACAGCCCGCAGGAATGGTGGAGTTCGGTGAACCTGTCCACCGACCGCATCATTCCGCACTTCCAGAATCTTGCCGACGCCATGCACAAGCACGGCGCCAAGATCATGATCCAGATTACCCACATGGGCCGTCGCTCGCGTTGGGACGGTTTCAACTGGCCGACGCTGATGTCGCCGTCAGGCGTGCGCGAGCCGGTGCACCGTGCCACTTGCAAAACCATCGAGCCGGAAGAGATCTGGCGGGTGATCGGCAACTACGCTCAAGCGGCCCGCCGCGCCAAGGCCGGTGGCCTGGACGGTGTCGAACTGTCGGCGGTGCATCAGCACATGATCGACCAGTTCTGGAGCCCACGGGTCAACAAGCGTACCGACGAATGGGGCGGCACCTTCGAAGGCCGGATGAAGTTCGGTCTGGAAGTCTTGAAAGCCGTACGCGCCGAGGTCGGTGACGATTTCTGCGTGGGCATGCGCATCTGCGGTGACGAGTTCCACCCGGATGGTCTATCCCACGAAGACATGAAGCAGATCGCCAAGTATTACGACGATACCGGCATGCTCGACTTCATTGGCGTCGTGGGTTCGGGTTGCGACACCCACAACACCCTGGCCAACGTGATTCCGAACATGAGTTATCCGCCGGAGCCGTTCCTGCATCTGGCTGCCGGCATCAAGGAAGTGGTCAAGGTTCCAGTGCTGCACGCGCAGAACATCAAGGACCCTAACCAGGCCACACGTATCCTGGAAGGCGGTTACGTCGACATGGTCGGCATGACCCGCGCGCACATCGCCGACCCGCACCTGATCGCCAAGATCAAAATGGGCCAGATTGACCAGATCAAACAATGCGTCGGTGCCAACTACTGCATCGACCGTCAGTATCAGGGTCTGGATGTGCTGTGCATTCAGAACGCCGCGACTTCTCGTGAATACATGGGCTTGCCGCACATCATCGAAAAAACCACTGGCGTGAAACGCAAGGTGGTGGTGGTCGGCGCCGGTCCCGCCGGGATGGAAGCCGCCCGCGTGGCCGCCGAGCGTGGCCACGACGTGACCCTGTTCGAGAAAAAGGAATTCATCGGCGGGCAGATCACCACCGCATCGAAAGCCCCGCAACGGGACCAGATCGCCGGTATCACCCGCTGGTATCAACTGGAACTGGCGCGGTTGAAAGTCGACCTGCGCCTGGGCACCGCGGCTGACGCGCCAACCATCATGGACCTGCGTCCGGACGTGGTGGTGCTGGCCGTCGGCGGTCATCCGTTCATCGAGCAGAACGAACACTGGGGCGCGGCTGAAGGCCTGGTTGTCAGCAGCTGGGACATCCTCGACGGCAAGGTTGCACCGGGCAAGAACGTGCTGGTCTACGACACCATTTGCGAGTTCACCGGCATGTCGACCGCCGACTTCCTCGCCGACAAGGGCAGCCAGGTCGAGATCGTGACCGACGACATCAAGCCGGGCGTCGCCATCGGTGGTACATCGTTCCCGACTTACTACCGCAGCATGTACCCGAAAGAAGTGATCATGACCGGCGACATGATGCTGGAGAAGGTCTACCGCGAAGGCGACAAGCTCGTAGCGGTACTGGAAAACGAATACACCGGCGCCAAAGAGGAGCGGGTGGTTGACCAGGTGGTCGTGGAAAACGGCGTGCGTCCGGACGAAGAAATCTACTACGCGCTGAAGGAAGGCTCGCGCAACAAAGGCCAGATCGACGTCGAAGCCTTGTTCGCGATCAAGCCGCAACCTTGCCTGGAACAGAGCGGTGACGGCTATCTGCTGTTCCGCATCGGCGACTGCGTGGCCCAGCGTAACGTGCACGCGGCGATCTACGACGCGTTGCGGCTGTGCAAGGATTTCTAAAACCACACCGAACCAATGTGGGAGCGGGCTTGCTCGCGAAGAACGATAACGCGGTACACCTGATACACCGCGTCGCCTGATTCGCGAGCAAGCCCGCTCCCACATGAGACCCCGAGGTCTTTGGGAGCTTCACCATGTTGAACACCCTTCTTCCAATCCTGTTGTTCGCCGCCCTGGGCCTTGGTGTCCTGGGCGCGTTGCGGCGGGTGGCCATGTGGCGCCGGGGCCGAGCCTCCAAGGTCGACCTGATCGGCGGCCTGTTCGCCATGCCCAAGCGCTACATGGTCGACTTGCACCATGTGGTAGCGCGGGACAAATACATTGCCAACACCCACGTCGCCACGGCTGGCGGTGCGGTGGCGTCCATCGTGCTGGCGATTCTGGTGCATGGTTTCGGCCTGCATAACCGCTTCCTCGGCTATGCGTTGCTGCTGATGTCGGCGGTGATGTTCGTTGGTGCGATCTTCGTTTACTTGCGTCGGCGCAACCCGCCGTCGCGCCTGTCGAAAGGCCCGTGGATGCGCCTGCCGAAAAGCCTGTTGGCGTTTTCGGCCTCGTTCTTCCTGTTGACCTTGCCGGTGGCGGGCATCCTGCCGGAAAATTTCGGTGGCTGGCTGTTGGCGGCGATTCTCGGGGTTGGCGTGCTGTGGGGCGTGTCGGAACTGTTCTTTGGCATGACCTGGGGCGGGCCGATGAAACACGCCTTTGCCGGTGCCTTGCACCTGGCTTGGCACCGCCGCGCCGAACGCTTTGGTGGTGGTCGTTCCACGGGGTTGAAACCGCTGGATCTTAGCGACTTGACCGCGCCACTGGGTGTGGAAAAACCCAAGGATTTCACCTGGAACCAGTTGCTCGGCTTCGACGCCTGCGTGCAGTGCGGTAAATGCGAAGCAGCGTGCCCGGCCTTCGCCGCCGGTCAGCCGCTGAACCCGAAAAAACTGATTCAGGACATGGTCGTCGGCCTGGCCGGTGGCACCGATGCCAAGTTCGCCGGCAGCCCGTACCCAGGCAAAGCCATTGGCGAGCACGCGGGCAATCCGCATCAGCCGATCGTCAACGGTCTGGTAGATGCCGAGACGCTGTGGTCGTGCACCACCTGCCGCGCTTGCGTCGAGGAATGCCCGATGATGATCGAGCACGTCGATGCCATCGTCGACATGCGCCGTCATCTGACCCTGGAAAAAGGCGCGACCCCGAACAAGGGTGCCGAAGTCCTGGAAAACCTGATCGCCACCGACAACCCTGGCGGTTTCGCGCCGGGCGGGCGGATGAACTGGGCAGCGGACCTGAACCTCAACCTGCTTAGCGAAAAGAAATCCACCGACGTGCTGTTCTGGGTCGGCGACGGCGCCTTCGACATGCGTAACCAGCGCACCCTGCGCGCCTTCGTCAAAGTGCTCAAGGCGGCGAAAATCGACTTCGCCGTGCTCGGCCTCGAAGAGCGCGACAGCGGTGACGTGGCCCGGCGCCTGGGCGACGAAGCAACCTTCCAGCTGTTGGCCAAGCGCAACATCCAGACTCTGGCCAAATACAGTTTCAACCGTATCGTCACCTGCGACCCGCACAGTTTCCACGTGCTGAAAAACGAGTACGGCGCCTTCGATGGTAACTACCTGGTGCAGCACCACAGCACCTACATGGCGGAAATCATCGATGCTGGCGCGCTCAATCTTGGCCAGCACAAAGGCGATAGCGTGACCTATCACGATCCGTGCTACCTCGGCCGTTACAACGGCGAATACGAGGCACCGCGCCAGGTACTGCGTGCGCTCGGGATTGAAGTGAAAGAAATGCAGCGCTCCGGCTTCCGCTCCCGCTGCTGCGGCGGTGGTGGCGGCGCGCCGATCACCGACATTCCCGGCAAGCAGCGCATTCCCGACATGCGCATGGAAGACATCCGCGAAACCGGCGCCGAACTGGTGGCCGTGGGTTGTCCACAGTGCACCGCGATGCTTGAAGGCGTGGTCGAACCACGTCCGCTGATCAAGGACATCGCCGAACTGGTGGCTGATGCGTTGCTCGAAGACGCCGCGCCGGGAAAGCCTTCGGCACCGGCCAAACGTGAACCTGCGGAGGTGCATTGATGAGTGACATTATCCGCCGCGACCCTCGCGCCGAATGGATCGCCCGCAACCGTCTGCACCCGCTGCACGCGGCCATGCAGCCAGCGCAACACAGCTGGATGGGGCCTAACGGCGTCATCCGCAAGAATCCCCACGGGATCGGTTTTATCGGTCCCAATGGGATCAAACGGATCGACCGCAGTGGCGCTCAGCAAGGCGGGACGACTAAACGTTCGGCCGCGGTTGAAGTGCAGTTGCCGCTGCATCAAGTGACTGCACCCGCGTTTTACATCAGCGTGGTGCCGGACATGGTCGGCGGTCGCTTGAGCAGTCACGACCGCGATCTGCTGGGCCTGGCCCATCAACTGGCCGGCAAGGACGGCGCTGTATTGGCCGTGGTGTTCGGCGAGCACAAGGAAAGCGCTTTCGCCACGGCGGGCGTTGACCGCTTGCTGGTACTGGAAGGTGACGAATTCAGCGGTTATGCACCGGAACAACGGGTCCAGGGCCTGCGGGCTGTGGATAACCAGTTCAGCCCGCGTCACTGGTTGCTGCCGGACAGCCGCAGCGGTGGCGGCGAGCTGGGGCGGCGCTTTGCTGCCGCACTGGGCGAACGCCCGGCCACGCGGGTCTGGCAGGTCAAGGGGCAGGAGTGCATCGGCCGCGCCGGCGCGGGTCTGCAAGACCTTGCCCGTCCACTGGCGCGACTGATCCTGGCGGCTGCCGAGTGCGCCGAGCCGGTCAGCGAAACCCGTCACGAAGCGCTGCCCGTGGAGTTATCCACAACCGTGGCACGCAGCCTGTCGCGAATCGAAGATCTGGGTGCAGTGGCCGTCGATCCGGCGGCCATCCCCATGGCCGAAGCCGAATTCATTTTCTCCGGCGGCAACGGGGTCAAGGACTGGGGACTTTTCCACAGGACCGCCGAAGCCCTCGGCGCGACCGAAGGCGCATCGCGGGTGGCGGTGGACGATGGGTTCATGGCCCGCGACCGTCAGGTCGGGGCATCCGGCACCTGGGTCACCGCGCGGGTCTATGTGGCGGTGGGGATTTCCGGAGCGATCCAGCACCTGCAAGGCATTGGTGCCTGCGACAAGGTGGTGGCGATCAACCTCGACCCTGGTTGCGACATGATCAAGCGTGCGGACCTCTCGGTGATCGGCGAGAGCGCGGAGATTCTTCAAGCCTTGATCGATGCGGTAGCGGCTTACCGCAACGACGCCAAGCGCGATGCGGCTTAAGGGAAGGAAAGGGTTATGAGCACGAAAATCATCAGCCTGGTGTCCATCGGCGCCCACCCGACGTCCGGTCGACCGCGTCGCGCGGAACAGGATGCGCGGGCGGTGGAACTGGGCCTGCAATTGGCTGGGGATAACTTGCAGGTGCTGCATGCCGGCGACATCACCGAGCCTGCATTGCGCGCGTATCTGGGCATGGGCCTGGAACAACTGCACGTGCTGGAACAACCACAAGGCGGCGACGCACTGCCGGCGCTGACCGATTATCTGCGCGATGCCGGGGCCCAGGTGGTGTTGACCGGCAGTCAGGCTGAAACCGGCGAAGGATCGGGCATGTTGCCATTCCTCCTCGCTGAAAACCTGGGCTGGCCGCTGGTGGTGGGGTTGGCGCAAGTCGAGTCCATCGATGGCGGTTCGGCGCTGGTGCTGCAAGCTTTGCCGCGTGGTCAGCGTCGTCGCTTGAAGGTTCGCTTGCCGTTCCTGGCAACTGTGGATAACGCCGCGCCCAAGCCACGGCAGAGTGCCTACGGCCCGGCCCGACGCGGCGTGCTGCAAGCACAGGACGTCGAGGTCATCGACGATGAACTGCTCGCGGTCGCCACCCTGCAGCCGGCCAAGCCACGGCCCAAGCGCCTGAAGGTGATCAAGGCCAAGAGCGGCGCCGATCGCATGAAAGCCGCGACGGCCAAGGCCAGCGGTGGCGGTGGGCAAGTGCTCAAGGGCGTTACGGCGCAAGCGGGGGCAGAAGCGATCCTCAAGCTGCTGATTGAAGAGGGTGTGGTCCGCTAATCACATAGTCACCGCAAGTCCACTGTGGGAGCGGGCTTGCTCGCGAAGGCGTCGTGTCAGTCGAGATTCTGATTACCTGACACACCGCTTTCGCGAGCAAGCCCGCTCCCACACTGGGTTGTGTTAACCCCCTAGATTGTGAGGAAACGATGGCTGTTGAATTTCGTTCGGCGGTCCGCGCGGATGCGCGTGAGATTGCGCGGTTGTTCCAGATTTCATCCGAAGGCGCTTCAGACTACATCTGGAGCCAGATCGCGGAGCCCGGCCAGGATCTGTTGGACGTCGGCACCATTCGGTATGCCCGGGACGACGTGGATTTCTCCTACCAGAATTGCCTGATTGCCGAGGCCGGTGGCCAGGTCATTGGCATGATGCACAGCTACGTGATGCGCCACGATCCACTGGCGGTGCCGACGACCGACCCGGTACTGGCGCCTTACGCCGACATGGAAGTGCCCGACACGCTCTATATCTCCAGCCTTGCCCTGCACGAGGGCTGGCGCAACCGGGGCCTGGGCGTGCAGTTTCTCACCCATGCTCAAGAACGTGCCGACCAACTGGGGCTCAATGGCCTTAGCCTGATCGACTATGCCGCCAACACTGGCGCCCGGCGCTTTTACGAGCGCCACGGTTTCGAGATCATCAAAACCTGCCAGGTCACCCCTCATCCCATGATCCGCGTCACCGGTGACGCCTATCTTATGCACAGGCCCTGAGTCTGCGGGGGTTCTAACCAGCGAAGGTTATCCACAACGCCACGCGCCCTCGTCCCACGTTGACGAGGGCGATGAGCTACAGTTTTCTATGCGCTGATCAAGGGTGCGACACGCTTTAGGGAGTTTTCAGACGTTCAGCGCTGACTCATGAAATCCGGTTTTTATGACTGGCTTGAACATGAAGACTTTCGCTCTTCCGGCGCTTTTTGCATCGACCCTGTGGATATCCACTGGCTTGCTGTCTGCTGTCCCGGCAAACGTGCCCGTGACTGATCAGGACTTTTATCAATGGCTGGAGACCGGGCAGGGGCGCGACGCGTCCCTGGCGCAGCTACGGCAGCAGTGCGACAAGGTACTGGATGCCGATAAGCACCTCAGCTGTTCAGTGACGGTCCTGGCCAGAATGCTCGAAGCCAAGGCCGCCAACCAAATCCCCGAATACTATCTGGCCATCAAGGGCAAGCATGCCCGGGCGATTGCGGTCGATGCCGACCTGAATGCCCTGTTCTCCATGTTTGGCAGCGAATCACTGGCTATTCTGACGAGGGCTGGCAATTTCTCGGTCAAGGGATCTGCGCGACATGAGGTGCTGCGGCTCCATCCGTATGCCAATGACTTCTACATCGCTGAACAATCGCTGCCATTTATCGAGGTTGGAACGGCCAACGGTGTCTCGGCGCGTTTTGTACTGGACACGGGGGCACCGCAAACCCGGGTCAATATCGAGACTGCGAAACAGATGGGCATCAGGATGTTGCCCGATGCTCATTATCGTTACAGCACGTTTTATGGCGAAAGGGGCCTGGCCGCGAGGTTGGGAATTCTCGGGTCATTGAGAGTCGGCACCCGTGAGTTCAGGAACGTCCTGGTCTTTGTCAGCGACCGGGATAATTTGTTGGGGCTGGATCTGATCAGCAAGCTGGGGCGCTTGAAGATAACCAGGAGAACACTGGAGCTTAATCCGCCGGCTGCCCGGCGCTGTGATGCGCCAATTGTCTTGAGCCGCCTGGATCTCAACCAACGGCTGGTAGTTGCCGCACAGCTGGATCGTCGGACAACGCAAGCCATCATCGATACGGGAAATGTCGACTACCTGACGGCCGCGTCGCCCGGCAGGCAAGTCAGCGTGGCGCAGGCGCTGACACCGGGAGGCTCGAACGTTTACACCGGCGACAATAAGCACTTTCAACGCTTCACCGGCGTATTGGCCCTGCAAGGCGACACCTTGGTGGTCAGCTACAAATACTACCCGGGCTTTACCATCCCGCCGTCGTTGGTGGACGGACAATACGTGCCGTCGATATTACTCGGATGGCGCGCCTTCAAAGACTTTGAATTGAACCTGGATCTCGATTCAGGTCGCTCATGCCTCAATAGAGTCTGAACAGCTTGGACGGTTACCCACAATCCCTGTTGGTGGTTCTGTGGATAACATGTTCGCCCCTCGCTACACCCCATACAAATCAAGCCTTGCATGGTGTCGATCAAAAAACACCCAGTCTGGTTCGTGGTTTTTCCATGCATTTTCAAGGGGATATGTGCTGCTGTTGATGCAGACTTGCCCCCAATCTCTGTTGGCGCTTCTGTGGATAAGATGTTTGCTATCGGCTGCAGGCCTTATAAACAGCGGCGTGTAGGCTTTTGATTATAAAATGATCAAAAGCCCGTTTAGCGCCGTGAACCTCCGCGCAAACGCCGAGTTCCTGCGGGTTTTAGCGGTTTTCCACAGCCCCTGCGAAGTTAACCCCAAAGTCTGTTGGCGCTTCTGTGGATAAGGTGTTTGCCATCCTCTGAAAGCCTTGCAGTCCGTGACTTTCAGGCTTCTGGTTAAAAAATGACCAGCGCGCCAGTGGAAGCATGCTTCTGGATAAGTCACGTTTTTTCTTTGGTTTTTGTGAAGATATTTTGCAGTCTTTCCACAGTTGTCCCCAATAGCTGTGGGTGGAGATGTGGATAACTTGTTTGCGGAAGGCTGGGAGGCGTGCGCAGCATAGCTCTGAACGAAATAGATCATATTTCGTACAGTTCTAAAGATAGAGGAATGTGTAGCGGGGAGAAAACCTGTTGCGAGCAAGCCCCTTGTAGGAGCGAGCTTGCTCGCGATGGTCGTGAACGATGACGCGAAAAGACAGATGACCCGCGGTGCCCCTGGATTTTTCGCGAGCAAGCTCGCTCCTACAGGGGCATGCTTTAGCCTTGAACCGGAACCCCTTTGAGGTAAGGCGCAGGCTCGGCACCCAAGTTGCTCAGCAGGCGCTCGCTGTACCAGTCCACAAAGTTCACCACACCGAACTCATAGGTCTTGGAGTACGGACCAGGCTGGTACGCGGTGGAGTTGATGCCGCGCTGGTTTTCTTCGGCCAGGCGACGGTCCTGGTCGTTGGTGGCGTCCCAGACCTGGCGCATGCGCTCCACGTCGTAGTCCACGCCTTCGACCGCGTCCTTGTGCACGATCCACTTGGTGGTGACCATGGTTTCCTGAGCGCTGATCGGCCACACGGTGAACACGATGATGTGGTCGCCCATGCAGTGGTTCCAGGAGTGCGGCAGGTGCAGGATGCGCATCGAGCCCAGGTCCGGGTTCTTGATGCGGCCCATCAGCTTGGCGCAGCCCTGCTTGCCGTCCATGGTCATCGACACGGTGCCCTTGAGCAGCGGCATGCGCACGATGCGGTTGCGCAGGCCGAAGCTGGCGTGGGCGTAAGGGATCTTCTCGGCTTCCCAGGCAGCGGCGGAGGCGGCTACGTGGTCCTTGAAGGCCTGGTCGGCGCGCGGGTCGGTGACGTCGTCCCACTCCAGCAGGGTTTTCAACAGTTCCGGGTGCGACGCGTTGCAGTGGTAGCACTCGCGGTTGTTTTCCAGCACCAGTTTCCAGTTGGCCTTTTCCATCAAGGTGGTTTGCACCGCCACCTTGGTGTTCTCCATGTCGTACGGTTCCATGTAGTGGTTGAGCGTCGACAGGAAGTCATCGATGGCCGGCGGGTTCTCCGCCAGGCTGATGAAGATGTAGCCGCCGGCGGTCTTCACGTTCACCGGCTTGAGGCCGTACTGGTTCATGTCGAAGTCAGCGCCCATTTCGGTGCCGGCGAACAGCAGGCGGCCGTCGAGTTCGTAGGTCCACTGGTGATAGTGGCAAACCAGCTTGGCGACCTTGCCCTTGTCGCTGGTGCACAGGCGCGAGCCACGGTGGCGGCAGACGTTGTGGAACGCGTGCACCACGCCTTCGGCGCCACGGATCACGATGATCGGGTTCTTGCCGATCTGCAGGGTCAGGTAGTTGCCCTTGGTAGGGATCTCGCAGGTCATGCCGGCGATCAACCACTCTTTCTGAAAGATTTCCTGCATGTCGATATCAAACAGGCGCTCGTCGGAGTAAAACGGCTGCGGCAGCGAGAACGTGCGCTCGCGCTCCTGCAGCATCTGCGCGGTGGCCTTGCGTGCGGGTTCCAGCGGATCGCCCAGGCTCAGGGTAGTAGTGACGTCCATCGTGTATTTCCTCAAGGCCATCTGCGTGGCCGCGAAAGTGGCTGATCAGGGTTGCTACGCAAGGTGTAAAGAATGTGTCTTGGTATGGGGCGAGTGTGGGGCCGGCGCAGGCCAGAACCTTATCCATGGGCGACATGGTGCAATCTGTTCCCGACGCGCAAGCCCCAGTCGTTGGGGGCTGGTCGCGATAAGCATGTCAATGTCGCAGATAGGTAAATGGGTGATCTGCGCTATACGCAGAATCGCCAACATGAAGGCCGGCAGTCGGCCGTGGAGATCAGCATGTCCAATAGTTTCCTGAATCCGGTAACCACCCAGACCTGGGCCAATGGTCGGCACATCGTCCGTTGCGTCAAAGTCATCCAGGAAACCTGGGATGTGCGCACCTTCTGCTTCATGGCCGATCAGCCGATCATGTTCTTCTTCAAACCGGGGCAGTTTGTCACCCTGGAGCTGGAGATTGAAGGCCAGCCGATCATGCGTTCGTACACCATTTCCAGCTCGCCATCGGTGCCGTACAGCTTTTCGGTGACCATCAAGCGCGTACCGGGTGGCAAGGTCTCCAACTGGCTGCACGACACCCTGCACGAAGGCCAGGAGCTGGCGGTGCACGGCCCGGTCGGGCTGTTCAATGCCATGGACTTCACCGCGCCAAAGGTGCTTTACCTCAGCGGCGGCGTCGGTATCACGCCGGTCATGTCCATGGCGCGCTGGTTCTACGACACCAACGGCAATGTCGACATGGTGTTTATCCACAGCGCCCGTTCGCCCAAGGACATCATTTACCACCGTGAGCTGGAACACATGGCGTCGCGGATCGACAACTTCAGCCTGCACCTGATCTGCGAGAAGCACGGTATGGGTGAGCCCTGGGCCGGTTATCGCGGTTACCTGAACCACAGAATGCTTGAATTGATGGCGCCTGACTTCCTTGAGCGCGAAGTGTTCTGCTGCGGCCCGACACCGTATATGAATGCGGTCAAGCGCTTGCTGGAAGCCGCTGGCTTCGACATGTCGCGTTATCACGAAGAATCCTTCGGTGCGACCCCGCCAGAGGCGCGCGCCGACGCCGTGGAACACGCCGAGCAAGCGGCCGAGGCACCGGAAGTCGACGTGGCGGATCTGCACCAGGTGGAGTTCACGGCGTCCGGCAAGAGCATTCGTGTGGCCCCGGGCGAGACCGTGCATGCGGCGGCGGCCAAGGTCGGCCTGATGATTCCGAAAGCGTGCGGCATGGGTATCTGCGGCACCTGCAAGGTGTTGAAGCTGGGTGGTGAAGTGGAAATGGACCACAACGGCGGGATCACCGAGGAAGATGAAGCAGAAGGGTTCATTCTTTCGTGCTGCAGCGTGCCTAAAGGCGACGTGCGCATCGAATTCTAATGGTTGCGCAATAGTCCCTGTAGGGGCGAGCCTGCTCGCGATGGACGTCAACGATAACGCTGACAACCTGACCCCCGCGGTGTTCTCAGGTTCATCGCGAGCAGGCTCGCTCCTACAGGGGAGGGTGTTTAGTCGATAAACAAGTCGGTCATCAGCTTGTCGTTGCTGTCCGGCGCGAACCGATAGTGTTCGAACTCCGTCACACCGCTTTCCCGCAGAATCTCCTCATCAATCAGCAAGCGCCCGGTCAGGCTGCGGTTTGCGCTGCTCAGAATCACATGCGCCGCATCCGCCATGATCGCAGGCAGGCGCGCATGCTTGAACGATTCCCTCGACCCCAACTGAAACTCGATGGCAGCGGTGGCGATCATCGTCTGTGGCCATAGCGAGTTGACGCTGATCCCGTAATTCCTGAATTCCTCGCTCATGCCCAGGGTCAGCATGCTCATGCCGTACTTGGTCACGGTATAGGGGCTGTATTGGGCGAACCACTTGGCGGCCAGGTTCAGCGGCGGCGAGAGGTTGAGGATATGGCCGCTGGACTTCTTCAGGTACGGCAACGCTGCCTGGCTGCACAGCAATACGGCGCGGGTGTTGATCTGGTGCATCAGGTCAAAGCGCTTGAGTTCGAGATGTTGAACCCCGGTGAGCTTGATCGCCCCGGCATTGTTGATCAGTGCATCGATGCCACCGAAATGTTCGTTGGCCTGGGCCAGGGCCTGATGCACGGCATCTTCATCGCGCACATCCACTTGCAGGGCCAGTGCCTTGCCGCCTGCGGCTTCGACTTCTTGGGCCACGCTGAAAATCGTGCCGGGTAATTTGGGGTGTGGCGACGCACTTTTCGCCGCAATCACAATGTTGGCCCCGTCGCGTGCGGCCCGCAGCGCGATCTCGCGACCAATGCCGCGGCTGGCGCCGGTGATGAACAGGGTTTTGCCTTGCAATGACATGCGTACGCTCCTGATTGTTGTTATCTGTACGGATCGACAGACAATGTAGACCAAGACTTCAGGTGCGAACGGTCAGGCTGTGGGGCTTTTTGTAGGAGCGAGCTTGCTCGCGATGGACTTGAAGGCGCTGCGTTTATCCAGAAAGCACGCGTTTTCGTTAGCGCCCATCGCGAGCAGGCTCGCTCCTACAGGGGGAGGTTAGTGAGACATCACTTCGCGAATGTCCTTCGCCAATTCACGCACGCGCTCTTGCTCGGTGTCCCACGAGCACATGAAGCGTGCGCCGCCGTTGCCGATGAAGGTGTAGAAGCGCCAGCCCTTGGCGGTCAGTGCGGCGATGGCCGGTTCCGACAGTTGCAGGAACACGCCGTTGGCCTGTACGGGGAACATCAGCTCCACGCCGGGGATGTCGCTGACCAGTTCGGCCAGCAACTGCGCGCAGTGGTTGGCGTGGTTGGCGTATTTGAGCCAGGCGTCGTTTTCCAGGATCCCGACCCACGGCGCCGACAGGAAGCGCATTTTTGAAGCAAGCTGCCCGGCCTGTTTGCAGCGGTAATCGAAGTCTTCGGCCAGTTTGTGGTTGAAGAACAGAATCGCCTCGCCCACGGCCATGCCGTTCTTCGTGCCGCCGAAGCACAGCACGTCGACGCCGGCCTTCCAGGTCAGGTCAGCCGGGGTGCAGCCGAGGAAGGCGCAGGCGTTGGAGAATCGTGCGCCGTCCATGTGCAGGTTCAGGCCCAGTTCTTTGCAGGTGGCGCTGATGGCGCGGATTTCGTCCGGGGTGTAGACGCTGCCGACTTCGGTGGCCTGGGTCAGGGTCACCACACGGGGTTTCGGGTAGTGGATGTCCTGGCGCTTGAGCGCGACCTCGCGGATCGATTTCGGGGTCAACTTGCCGTTTTCAGTACGGGCGATCAGCAGTTTGGAGCCGTTGGAGAAGAATTCCGGTGCGCCGCATTCATCGGTTTCGACGTGAGCTGTTTCCGAGCAGATCACGCTGTGGTAACTCTGGCACAACGACGACAGCGCCAACGAGTTGGCGGCGGTGCCGTTGAAGGCAAAAAACACTTCGCAGTCGGTTTCGAACAGTTTGCGGAATCCGTCGGAGGCGCGGGCGGTCCACTCGTCGTCGCCGTATGCGCGCTGGTGGCCGTGGTTGGCCTGCTCCATGGCGGCCCAGGCTTCAGGGCAGATGCCGGAATAGTTGTCGCTGGCGAATTGTTGGCTCTTGTCGGTCATGGCCTGCTTCCGTGGTCGAGATGCCTATGGTGAAGCGTCCCGTGGTCAATGAGGGTGCGCACTGTACCCAAGATCGTCAGGTGGAGCGCACAGGATGTCGCTGTCGGGAACATACACAGTCGAAGGGCAATTATGCACGTGACGATGCACAAGGCCATGCACTTAAAGCAGCGCGACGGGGCACTGGATCTGCTCAAGTGGCTGGCGCTTTTAAGCATGGTGCTCGATCACCTGCGATATGTCGGTTATTCCGCCGATCTGTTGTATGTGCCGGGGCGGCTGGCATTCCCGTGGTTCTGCCTGGCGATGGCGGCCAATCTGTCACGAAAGCCTGTTGTGCTGGACGGTGGGCAATGGCGCTATCTGGGCTGGTTGCTGCTGTTTAGCGCGGTGAGTGAAATTCCTTACCGGATGTATATTCACAATCCCGACACCTTGAACGTGCTGCCCACCCTTGCCCTGGGCTTGCTGGTGATTCGTGGCTGGCAGCAGCCGGTGCTTGCGTCGCGCCTGCTGGCCGTCGGCGCGTTGCTGCTGGCAGGGTTTTTCTCCCAGCGATTGATGTTCGGTTTCTTTGGCGTTCTGTTGCCGCTGGCCTTGCTGCTGGTACTTCAGCGACCCTGGTATTTCGCGCTATTGGCGGGGCTGGTCTGTCTGGCGGCCAATCAATGGCAGGTGCTGTATCACGCCGCTCGCCTGGGCAATGTCGCGGCGTTTCCGGCCATCGTCACGTGCCTGATTGCGCCATGGCTCGGGCTGTTCTTGTTGCGACACGCAAAGGGCGTAAATCCACCACCGATGCGGCGTTGGGCGTATGCCCTGTATCCCGCGCATTTCGTCGCTTTGCTGACTTTGCGTCAGGTGCTCGCATAACCCTGTGGGAGCGGGCTTGCTCGCGAAAGCGGGGTGTCAGTCACTTCAATACTTACTGATACGCAGAATTCGCGAGCAAGCCCGCTCCCACAAGGGATCCAGGCTGATTTGAGGTTTGCTTGCGGCTTGCCATTTCCCGCCATGTCGTAAACGCACCTTTGCGTGGCGCCCGTAGGCATTTGACGACTCCAAGCCAGTCATACCATCGCTACCAAAGGGCACTGCCGAAAAGCCAGTGCCTCACCGAGACGAATGGCGCACCGCCGCCGCTGGGAGAGACGCGATGTTCAGCAAGCAAGACAAGATCCAGGGTTACGACGATGCACTGCTGGCGGCGATGAATGCCGAGGAGCAACGTCAGGAAGATCACATCGAGCTGATCGCGTCAGAGAACTACACCAGCAAGCGCGTCATGGAAGCGCAAGGCAGTGGCCTGACCAACAAATACGCCGAAGGTTATCCGGGCAAGCGCTACTACGGTGGCTGCGAACACGTCGACAAGGTTGAGGCGCTGGCCATCGAGCGCGCCAAGCAACTGTTCGGTGCCGATTACGCCAACGTCCAGCCGCACTCCGGTTCCTCGGCCAACAGCGCCGTGTACCTGGCCCTGCTGCAAGCCGGCGACACCATTCTCGGCATGAGCCTGGCCCACGGCGGTCACCTGACCCACGGTGCCAAAGTGTCGTCCTCGGGCAAGTTGTACAACGCCGTGCAGTACGGCATCGACACCAACACCGGCCTGATCGATTACGACGAAGTCGAGCGCCTGGCCGTCGAGCACAAGCCGAAGATGATCGTTGCTGGCTTCTCGGCCTACTCCAAGACCCTCGACTTCCCGCGCTTCCGCCAGATCGCGGACAAGGTCGGTGCGCTGTTGTTCGTCGACATGGCCCACGTGGCCGGTCTGGTTGCCGCTGGTCTGTACCCGAACCCGCTGCCTTACGCCGATGTGGTCACCACCACTACCCACAAGACCCTGCGCGGTCCGCGTGGCGGCCTGATCCTGGCCAAGTCCAACGAAGAAATCGAGAAGAAGCTCAACGCAGCAGTTTTCCCCGGTGCCCAGGGCGGCCCGCTGATGCACGTGATCGCCGGTAAGGCGGTGTGCTTCAAGGAAGCGCTGGAGCCTGGCTTCAAGGCTTATCAGCAGCAAGTGATCGACAACGCCCAGGCCATGGCCGGCGTGTTTATCAAACGCGGCTACGATGTAGTGTCCGGCGGTACCGACAACCACCTGTTCCTGGTCAGCCTGATCCGTCAGGGCCTCACCGGCAAAGAGGCGGATGCAGCACTCGGTCGCGCCCACATCACTGTGAACAAGAACGCTGTCCCGAACGATCCACAGTCGCCGTTCGTGACCTCTGGCCTGCGCATCGGCACCCCGGCGGTCACCACTCGCGGCTTCAAGGTGACCCAGTGCGTCACGCTGGCCGGCTGGATCTGCGACATCCTCGACAACCTCGGCGACGCCGATGTCGAGGCCAATGTCGCCGAGCAAGTGGCAGCCCTGTGCGCGGACTTCCCGGTTTATCGCTGAGTGCGGTTTTGGAGTAAATGACTATGCAACGCTACTCGGGCTTCGGCCTCTTCAAACACTCTCTCAGCCATCATGAAAACTGGCAGAAAATGTGGCGCACGCCGACCCCTAAAAAGGTCTACGACGTGGTCATCGTCGGTGGTGGCGGGCATGGTCTGGCCACGGCCTACTACCTGGCCAAGGAACACGGCATCACCAACGTGGCCGTGGTCGAGAAAGGCTGGCTGGGCGGCGGTAACACCGCGCGCAACACCACCATCGTTCGCTCCAACTACCTGTGGGACGAGTCGGCGCACCTGTACGAACACGCGATGAAACTGTGGGAAGGCCTGTCCCAGGACCTCAACTACAACGTGATGTTCTCCCAGCGTGGCGTCTACAACCTGTGCCACACCCTGCAGGACATTCGTGATTCCGAGCGTCGGGTCAGCGCCAACCGCCTCAATGGCGTGGACGGTGAACTGCTCGATGCCAAGCAGGTTGCCGACGAGATTCCGTACCTCGACTGCTCCAAGAACACTCGCTACCCGGTGATGGGCGCCACCGTCCAGCGTCGCGGCGGCGTGGCCCGTCACGATGCCGTGGCCTGGGGCTTTGCCCGGGCCGCCGATGCATTGGGCGTGGACCTGATCCAGCAGACCGAAGTGATCGGTTTCCGCAAGGAAAACGGCGTGTGCATCGGCGTTGAAACCAACAAGGGCTTCATCGGCGCCAAGCGCGTCGGCGTCGTGACCGCCGGTAACTCCGGGCACATGGCCAAGCTCGCCGGTTTCCGCCTGCCGATCGAATCCCACCCGCTGCAAGCGCTGGTGTCCGAGCCGATCAAGCCGATTATCGACAGCGTGATCATGTCCAACGCCGTACACGGTTACATCAGCCAGTCCGACAAGGGCGACCTGGTGATCGGCGCCGGTATCGACGGCTACAACGGCTACGGCCAGCGTGGTTCGTACCCGGTGATCGAACACACCATCCAGGCCATCGTCGAGATGTTCCCGGTGCTGTCGCGGGTACGCATGAACCGTCAGTGGGGCGGCATCGTCGACACCACGCCGGATGCCTGCCCGATCATTTCGAAAACCCCGGTACCGAACATGTTCTTCAACTGCGGTTGGGGCACCGGTGGCTTCAAGGCTACACCTGGCTCGGGCAACGTATTTGCCGCAAGCCTGGCCAAGGGTGAAATGCACCCACTGGCCGCACCTTTCTCCATCGACCGTTTCCACAGCGGTGCGTTGATCGACGAACACGGCGCTGCAGCAGTCGCCCACTAACAGGAGAAATCCCTATGTTGCATATCTTCTGTCCTCACTGCGGCGAACTGCGCTCCGAAGAGGAATTCCATGCATCCGGCCAGGCGCACATCCCGCGCCCACTGGACCCGAGCAGTTGCACCGACGAGGAGTGGGGCGACTACATGTTCTTCCGCGATAACCCGCGCGGTCTGCACCACGAGCTGTGGGATCACGTCGCCGGTTGCCGTCAGTACTTCAACGTCACCCGCGACACCGTGACCTACGAGATTCTCGAAACCTACAAGATCGGCACCAAGCCACAATTCACCGACAAGACCGATAGCCCGAAAGCGGCCAGCACGGCTCTGGGAGAGAAGGTATGAGCCAGATCAATCGCCTGTCCAACGGCGGACGGATCGACCGCAACAAAGTCTTGACCTTCACCTTCAACGGCCAGAACTACAAAGGCTTCGAAGGCGATTCCCTGGCCGCTGCACTGCTGGCCAACGGCGTCGATATCATCGGTCGCAGCTTCAAGTATTCTCGTCCGCGCGGCATCTTCGCCGCCGGTGCCGAAGAGCCGAACGCGGTGCTGCAGATCGGCGCCACCGAAGCCACGCAGATCCCGAACGTGCGTGCTACGCAACAGGCGCTGTATCAGGGCCTGGTCGCCACTAGCACCAACGGCTGGCCGAGCGTGAACAACGACATGATGGGGATTCTCGGCAAGGTCGGCGGCAAGCTGATGCCACCGGGCTTCTACTACAAAACCTTCATGTACCCGCAATCGTTCTGGATGACCTACGAGAAGTACATTCGTAAGGCCGCCGGTCTTGGTCGCTCGCCGACCGAAAACGATCCGGACACCTACGACTACATGAACCAGCACTGCGACGTGCTGATCGTCGGTGCCGGCCCTGCTGGCCTGGCGGCTGCCCTGGCGGCTGCGCGCAGCGGTGCCCGGGTAATCCTCGCCGATGAACAGGAAGAGTTCGGCGGCAGCCTGCTCGATTCCCGCGAAAGCCTCGACGGCAAGCCTGCGATGGAGTGGGTGGCCAGCGTCATCGACGAGCTGAAGAACACCCCGGACGTGCTGCTGTTGCCGCGCGCCACCGTCAACGGCTACCACGACCACAACTTCCTGACCATTCACGAGCGCCTGACCGATCACCTCGGCGACCGCGCACCGATTGGCCAGGTGCGTCAGCGCATTCACCGGGTCCGCGCCAATCGCGTGGTACTGGCAACCGGCGCTCACGAGCGTCCATTGGTCTACGGCAACAACGACGTGCCGGGCAACATGCTCGCCGGCGCCATCTCGACCTACGTGCGTCGTTACGGCGTGGCACCGGGCAAGAAGCTGGTGCTGTCGACCAACAACGACCACGCCTACCGCGTTGCCCTGGATTGGCTCGATGCCAGCCTGCAAGTGGTGGCCATCGCCGACGCCCGCAGCAATCCGCGTGGTGCGCTGGTGGAAGAAGCCCGCGCCAAAGGCATCCGCATCCTCACCGGCAGTGCCGTGATCGAGGCTCGTGGCAGCAAGCACGTGACTGCTGCCCGTGTGGCCGCCATCGATGTCAAAGCCCACACCGTGACCAGTCCTGGCGAATGGCTCGACTGCGACGTGGTCGCCAGCTCCGGTGGCTACAGCCCGGTGGTTCACTTGGCTTCGCACCTGGGTGGCAAGCCGATCTGGCGTGAAGACATCCTCGGTTTCGTACCGGGCGAAGCACCGCAGAAACGCGTGTGTGTCGGCGGCATCAACGGCGTCTACGGCCTTGGCGATTCCCTGGCCGACGGTTTTGAAGGTGGCGCTCGCGCCGCTGCTGAAGCCGGATTCCAGACGGTTGAAGGCGTACTGCCGAAAGCCCTGAGCCGTCTCGAAGAGCCGACCCTGGCGCTGTTCCAGGTGCCCCATGAAAAGAGCACCGCACGGGCACCGAAGCAATTCGTCGACTTGCAAAACGATGTCACCGCCGCCGCCATCGAACTGGCGACCCGCGAGGGCTTCGAGTCGGTCGAGCACGTCAAGCGCTACACCGCACTGGGCTTCGGCACCGATCAGGGCAAGCTCGGCAACGTCAACGGTCTGGCCATCGCTGCCCGCTCGCTGAACGTGACCATCCCGCAGATGGGCACCACCATGTTCCGTCCGAACTACACGCCGGTGACTTTCGGCGCCGTGGCCGGTCGTCACTGCGGACACATCTTCGAGCCGGTGCGTTACACCGCACTGCATCAATGGCACCTGAAAAACGGCGCCGAGTTCGAAGACGTCGGCCAGTGGAAGCGTCCTTGGTACTTCCCGAAATCCGGTGAAGACCTGCATGCCGCGGTGAAGCGCGAATGCAAAGCCGTGCGCGACAGCGTCGGCCTGCTCGATGCTTCGACCCTGGGCAAGATCGACATCCAGGGCCCGGATGCGCGTGAGTTCCTCAACCGCGTCTACACCAACGCCTGGACCAAGCTCGATGTGGGCAAGGCCCGTTACGGCCTGATGTGCAAAGAAGACGGCATGGTCTTCGACGACGGCGTGACGGCTTGCCTGGCCGACAACCATTTCGTCATGACCACCACCACCGGCGGCGCGGCTCGTGTGCTGCAGTGGCTGGAGCTGTACCACCAGACCGAATGGCCGGACATGAAGGTGTACTTCACCTCCGTCACCGACCACTGGGCGACCATGACCCTGTCCGGGCCGAACAGCCGCAAGCTGCTTGCTGAAGTCACCGACATCGACCTGAGCAGCGAAGCCTTCCCGTTCATGACCTGGAAAGAAGGTCTGGTCGGTGGTGTGCCGGCGCGGGTGTTCCGGATTTCGTTTACCGGTGAACTGTCGTACGAAGTCAACGTGCAAGCCGACTACGCCATGGGCGTGCTGGAAAAAATCGTCGACGCCGGCAAGAAGTACAACCTGACGCCGTACGGCACAGAAACCATGCACGTGCTGCGGGCCGAGAAGGGCTTCATCATCGTCGGTCAGGACACTGACAGCTCGATGACCCCGGACGACCTGAACATGGGCTGGTGTGTCGGTCGCACCAAACCGTTCTCGTGGATCGGCTGGCGTGGCATGAACCGTGAAGACTGCGTGCGTGATCAGCGCAAACAGCTGGTTGGCCTGAAGCCGATCGATCCGACCAAGTGGCTGCCGGAAGGTGCGCAACTGGTGTTCAACACCAAGCAAGCCATCCCGATGACCATGGTGGGTCACGTGACTTCCAGTTACCTGCACAACTCCCTGGGCTATTCGTTTGCCATGGGCGTGGTCAAGGGCGGGTTGCAGCGGATGGGCGAGCGAGTGTTTGCACCGCTGGCCGATGGCAGCGTGATCGAGGCGGAAATCGTTTCTTCGGTGTTCTTCGATCCGAAGGGTGAGCGCCAGAACGTTTAATGGCCTTGGATCCTGTGGTGAGCCTGCTGCCGCTTTCGCGAGCAAGCCCGCTCCCACAGGACCGAAGTCGACAAGGGAATATGAGTCAGGCATCAATCAATGTGGGAGCGGGCTTGCTCGCGAAGGCGGCAGAACAGTCTCCACAGAAGCCAACAGAATTTAGAGCAGGTGCTTTATGACCGCAGCCAATGTTTACCAACAACGCCCAACCTCCGGGGCCAAGGCCGAGTCGTCGCTGCATCACGCCGACCTCGCCAGCCTGGTGGGCAAGGGTCGCAAGAACGCCGGCGTGACCGTGCGTGAGAAAAAACTCCTCGGCCACCTGACCATCCGTGGCGATGGCCACGATGCCGCATTTGCCGCGGGAGTGCACAAGGCCCTGGGCATCGAGTTGCCGGGCGCGCTGAGCGTCATCGTCAAAGGCGAAACCAGTCTGCAATGGATGGGGCCGGATGAGTGGCTGCTGATCGTGCCGACCGGTGAAGAACTTGCCGCCGAGCAAAAACTGCGCGCAGCACTGGGCGATTTGCACATTGCGATCGTCAACGTCAGCGGCGGCCAGCAACTCCTCGAACTGAGCGGCCCGAATGTGCGCCAGGTGCTGATGAAGTCCACCAGCTACGACGTGCACCCGAACAACTTCCCGGTGGGCAAAGCCGTCGGCACGGTGTTCGCCAAGTCGCAACTGATGATCCGTCACACCGCCGAAGACACCTGGGAACTGCTGATTCGTCGCAGCTTCTCGGATTACTGGTGGCTGTGGTTGCAGGACGCTTCTGCCGAATTCGGCCTCAGCGTTCAGGCGTGATCACCACCATCACTGTAGGAGCGAGCCTGCTCGCGATGGACTTGAGAGCGACGCGTTAAATCAGGAAGTACGCGTCATCGTTGACGTCCATCGCGAGCAGGCTCGCTCCTACAGGAAGGCTGTTCCGTTTACAGATATCACAGGAGTCACCGTACCATGAGCCGCGCCCCAGACACATGGATTCTGACCGCCGACTGCCCCAGCGTCCTCGGCACCGTGGACGCGGTGACCCGCTTTCTGTTCGAGCAGGGCTGCTACGTCACCGAGCACCATTCCTTCGATGACCGACTCTCGGGCCGTTTCTTCATTCGTGTGGAATTCCGCCAGCCTGACGGTTTCGACGAGCAGTCCTTCCGCGCGGGCCTCGCCGAGCGCGGTGAAGCCTTCGGCATGATCTTCGAACTGACCGCGCCGAACTACCGGCCGAAAGTGGTGATCATGGTTTCCAAGGCCGATCACTGCCTCAACGATTTGCTCTATCGCCAGCGCATTGGCCAGTTGTCGATGGACGTGGCCGCCGTGGTCTCCAACCACCCGGACCTCAAGCCACTGGCTGACTGGCACCAGATTCCGTACTACCACTTCCCGCTGGATCCGAACGACAAGCCGGCGCAGGAGCGTCAGGTTTGGCAGATCATTGAAGAGTCCGGTGCGGAACTGGTGATCCTTGCGCGCTACATGCAAGTGCTGTCGCCGGAGCTATGCCGCAAGCTCGATGGCAAGGCGATCAACATCCACCACTCCCTGCTACCCGGTTTCAAGGGCGCCAAGCCCTACCACCAGGCCTACAACAAGGGTGTGAAGCTGGTGGGCGCCACAGCGCATTACATCAACAACGACCTGGATGAAGGCCCGATCATTGCCCAGGGCGTCGAGGCGGTGGACCACAGCCATTATCCGGAAGACCTGATCGCCAAGGGGCGGGATATCGAAGGGCTGACTTTGGCAAGGGCGGTTGGCTATCACATCGAGAGAAGAGTGTTTTTGAACGCCAATCGTACGGTCGTTCTTTAAATCGCCATCGCGAGCAAGCTCGCTCCCACAGTGGATCGGGGGCGGACACAAGATTTGTGAACGACACAAAAACCTGTGGGAGCGAGCTTGCTCGCGATGAGGCCCTTATAAGCAACACAAATGACAACGGCAATAACCCGAGCATTTAACGCGCTGCCTGCCTGGGCAACGCGGTTCCATAAAAACAACAGCGAGGTGAAAGCATGTCTGGCAATCGTGGTGTGGTGTATCTCGGCGCTGGCAAGGTCGAAGTGCAGAGTATTGATTATCCGAAAATGCAGGACCCGCGTGGCAGGAAAATTAACCACGCGGTCATCCTGCGCGTGGTTTCCACCAATATCTGTGGTTCCGACCAGCACATGGTGCGCGGCCGTACCACCGCTCAAACCGGCCTGGTCCTGGGTCACGAGATCACCGGTGAAGTGATCGAAAAGGGCAGCGACGTCGAGAACCTGCAGATCGGTGATCTGGTGTCCGTACCGTTCAACGTGGCTTGCGGGCGCTGCCGTTCCTGCAAAGAAATGCACACAGGCGTCTGCCTGAGCGTCAACCCGGCGCGTCCGGGCGGTGCTTATGGTTACGTCGACATGGGCGACTGGACCGGTGGCCAGGCCGAATACGCCATGGTGCCGTACGCCGACTTCAACCTGCTGAAACTGCCGGATCGCGACCGGGCGATGGAAAAAATCCGCGACCTGACCTGCCTCTCCGACATCCTGCCGACCGGCTATCACGGCGCCGTGACCGCTGGCGTCGGCCCGGGCAGCACCGTGTACATCGCCGGTGCCGGTCCGGTCGGCCTCGCGGCGGCTGCTTCGGCCCGTCTGTTGGGCGCGGCTGTGGTGATCATCGGTGACGTCAACACCGTGCGCCTGGCCCACGCCAAGGCTCAGGGCTTCGAGATCGCCGACTTGTCCCTGGACACACCGCTGCACGAACAGATCGCTGCACTGCTGGGCGAGCCGGAAGTGGATTGCGCCATCGACGCCGTTGGTTTCGAAGCCCGTGGCCATGGCCATGATGGTGTGAAACACGAAGCACCTGCCACCGTACTCAACTCGCTGATGGGCGTGGTGCGTGTGGCAGGCAAGATCGGCATCCCCGGCCTCTACGTGACCGAAGACCCGGGCGCTGTCGACGCTGCCGCGAAAATGGGCAGCCTGAGCATCCGCTTCGGCCTGGGATGGGCCAAGTCCCACAGCTTCCACACCGGCCAGACCCCGGTGATGAAGTACAACCGCGCGCTTATGCAAGCGATCATGTGGGACCGTATCAACATCGCCGAAGTGGTGGGCGTTCAGGTGATCAGCCTGGATCAGGCGCCGCAGGGTTATGGCGAGTTTGACGCAGGCGTGCCGAAGAAGTTTGTGATTGATCCGCATAAGATGTTTAGTGCTGCGTAAATAAATTTAGGGCGACATGTTGTCGCCCTTTTTTTAAACGGTTTTTAATCATTGTGTATATCGTAAGTATTTTTCAATAAGTTTTTCGGTGCTGCGTAGGGTGTTGTTATGCTTTATACGCTCATTACGTATTGCATTTCGCTTGTAAATTAATTCTAAGGTGTTAGAGGGTGTAGCTTCACGATCTGAACGCCTGTCGTAGCGATATTGTTCTGCTCTACTTTCCTGGCTGGCGATGGTATTTCCAAGGTCGTTCGATTTTTTATCTAGTTCTTTGATTTTGCTTTTCATCTGCGTCTGCAGTTCTTGTAAAGTTGAAATTTTTTCGGTTGCCTCTTCTTTAGTAATATTTAATGGTTCTGTTTTTGAAGTTCCTGAGATGTTTGTCTGGTCAGTGCTTATCCTCTCGGGCCCTATGCTTGTATTACGCGGCCGTTGATTACCTTGAAGGGGGGGTATAGCACCGGCTCTGGTGCTGCTGAGATCCACAACAGGTGTTTTTTTTCTCATGAGCCCAATTGCACGCAGAATTCTTTTAAACCCACTCGGGGTGTGCCCCGTCGGGTCATGGCGATTCACCGGATCCCCCACACAATACGCATACCCATTCAACCCGCCCTCCCCAAACGGACTCCAACTGTCCGGGCTGATAAACCGCATCAACACCGGGTTAAACGCCCGATAGCCGTTCCCCAACAAATAACACCCCGTCACCAGATCCGGCCGTTCGCCGTTGAAGCCGAGCAGGCTGAGCAAGCCACTTTCCGCAGGGCGATGACCATAGGGTGAATAGGCGAGGGGATGTAGTCGAGCTACATCAAGTACATTCAAAACCGAACGCTGTTGATCCGTGGCGAGCAAGCGGGTTTCTGCTGTGCTGCTCTGACGCTGCTGCTGAGCCAGCAGTTTATCGTCGTGCTGCATGATCGAATGCTGCACCACACCTTGAATCTCCGTGGCTAGACGATCTTTCAGGTAAAAGCGTTGGTTGGGGGACTGCGCATAGGGAGTGCAATCAACCAGACGATCCAGCGGGTCGTAGCGGTAACTGCAGAGCAGAGTTTCTCGATTGGGGAGCATGGCCGGGTTCCTGAATGAGTTTGTCGATCCAGGGTTTTACTGTGGCGCATTCGAACAGAGCCGCCTACTGGCAGATCTGATAGTGCCGCAGGCTTCAGGGCTGCTTTGTGACGAGCGGATGGTAAATGGATGGAGATCTGAGGAACATGCCCGCGTCTGCCCGGTCAAATCGGCAGCTTTGCGCCCGTAAGCCGGGCGTTTTTCATGGCACAAGAGGATGTCTGAATGAAGATTTCACGCGGTTTTGCACTGGCATCACTCCTGACCCTGGCAGCCAGCCCGGTCTTCGCACAGTTCAATCTGGGCGATGCGGTCAATGCCATTGCCGGCATGAAGGGCGATGACGCGGCCGCGACTGCTGCACCGACACCGCAGACCGCCAACCTGCTGAGCACCCTCAGTGAATTGGACATCACCCCAGAGCAAGCCGTTGGCGGTGCCGGGGCGATGCTGGGGCTGGCGAAGAACCAGTTGAGCTCGACCGACTACTCGGAACTGGCCAAAAGCGTGCCGGGCATCGACATGCTCTCGGGCGGCGGGGAATTGGGGGCACTGGCCGGTCTGCTCGGCTCCAGCGGCAAAGCAGCAGGGCTGGACAACGCCTTGGGCAACGTCAAGGACACCAACGACCTGAACAACGCCTTCAGCGCCCTGGGCATGGACAGCGGCATGATCGGCCAGTTTGCCCCGGTACTCCTGCAATACTTCGGTCAGCAGGGCGTCGGCGGTTCGCTGCTGAGCAGCCTGGGCAGCATCTGGGGCACCGACACCGACACCGGTAGCTGATTCAGCGGCTCCCGGCGCGTAACGCCTCGATGCGCCGGTCCTTCTCGATCCAGAGCTGGTTGACCCAGTTCTGGACCTTCTCGCGAAACGCAGGGTCGTTTTCGTAATCGCCCTGCCACAGCGCCGGGTCGAGTTCGCGAGTCTTGATGTCGATGATGACCCGCGGAACGTTGCCGCTGATCAAGTCCCAGAACCCCGGAATCGTCTGCTGCGGGTAAACCACTGTCACATCGAGGATCGCGTCCAGCTGCTCACCCATCGCCGCCAGCACAAAGGCCACCCCGCCGGCCTTGGGCTTGAGCAGGTGATTGAACGGTGACGGTTGCTGGGCACATTTAGCCGCCGTGAAGCGGGTGCCTTCGAGGTAGTTGACCACCGTCACCGGTTGGCGCTTGAACAATTCGCAGGCCTGTCTGGTGATTTCCAGATCCTTGCCGGCCAGTTCCGGGTATTTGGCCAGGAACGCCTTGCTGTAGCGCTTCATGAACGGGTAATCCAGCGCCCACCACGCCAGGCCCAGGAAGGGCACCCAGATCAGCTCTTTCTTGAGGAAGAATTTGAAGAACGGCGTGCGCCGGTTCAGCGTCTGGATCAGCGCCGGGATGTCGACCCAGGATTGATGGTTGCTGATCACCAGATATGAAGTGTCGCGACGCAGATCGTCACCGCCACGGATGTCCCATTGGGTAGGGATGCAGACACGGAAGATCAGCTTGTCGATCTCGGACCAGGTCTCGGCGATCCACATCACCGACCATGAGGCGTAATCGCGAAAACGGCCGGGCAGGATCAGTTTGAGCAGGGCAAACACCATCAACGGTCCGATCAGGATCAGGGTGTTGAGCAGGAGCAGCAGGGTCACGAAACAGCCGGTGAGCAGGCGGCGCATAAGTCACTCGTGGAAGCGGTTGGGCGCGTCATGATAAGCAGCTTCGGGCGACAGGCCAAATCGGCTGATGACGAATGTTTCACCATTGGATGGGTAGGCTGGGTTGGAGTATCCGGTCACATTACTGTGGCGATTGTACCGGCCTCTTCGCGGGCAAGCCCGCTCCCACAGTGGATTGGGGTGTACACAAGATGTGTGAACGACACAAAACCCTGTGGGAGCGTGGCTTGCCCGCGAAGCGATTCCAAGAACGAACGAATTGCCAACTGACGGTCTAAAATTCCGCTGCCCATTGCTCAAGGAAGCCCCATACGTGAAATCGCTCCTCGCACTGCTTTCTCTTCTGGCCCTGCCGGTCATGGCCGCCGAGCCCACGCTGTACGGACGTTACGAATACATCGCGCTGCCGGAAATCGGCGGCGAAGTGCTAAAGGCCAAGATGGACACCGGTGCCCTGACCGCGTCGCTGTCGGCCAAAGACATCGAAACCTTCAAGCGAGACGGTGAAGACTGGGTACGTTTCCGCCTCGCGACCAAGGATGCGAGCAACAAGGTCTACGAGCATAAAGTCTCGCGGATCAGCAAAATCAAGACCCGTTCCGAAGAGGACGAAGAAGAAGACACTGCCGCGCCCAGCAAGCGTCCGGTGGTCGATCTGGAATTGTGCCTGGGCAACGTCAAACGCACGGTCGAGGTCAACCTGACTGACCGTAGTAGCTTCAACTATCCGTTGCTGATTGGGGCCAAGGCGTTGCGTGAGTTTGGCGCGGCGGTGAATCCGGCACGGCGGTTTACGGCGGACAAGCCGGATTGTTGAGTAATGTTTTAAGACGTTCTGGCTGCACCGAATTACTAACTTTGTTAGTCAGACCTTGGCTGATAAATTAGGAGTTTTCCGAATGTGTTCAGCGACTTCCGCGCCGGATCATTCGCATGTCGCCATCAGGGAGTACCTCGCGGATCCACCCTTTATCTGGGGCTGGAGTTTTTGACTCTTTTCCCAAGGAAATAGAGTGCCGGTAAGTTATTTGTTTTCTCTGCTGACGCGTAAAATAAACTGGTAGGCCTGTAATAGAGCTGGTTGGGTTATAAGAGTAATTTGAAGCGGTATGTGTGTCGTAAATATTCTTTGCCATTTTTACGCTGATTTGGTTACTTGCTTCGGAGCTGCTGATGCCCTGAATTTTCCCCAAGCCAACTTCGATTGTTTTGTCCAAATGCGTCGCGGGCTTGTCGGGGTTAAAGATATGAGGTGAGTTCCTGTTTAAATACGATTTAAAGTTGTGTCTGGATACTTGATCGATCATGGTTTTTGTTTTTTTTGAAACGAGCCGCAAATTGTTTATGTCCGAGCTTGGTAGGTGTTTTGATACTTCTTGTAAGATATCTTCGTTTAAGTCTGTAAAATTTGTAAGGGTTTGAGGTTTGGATGCAAATTTAAATAGTTTTCTTAAAGAGTTGATTAAAGATTCAAATACGTGCCCAGTCGGATCCACTCGATTTCTCGGATCTCCTTCGCAATACCCATAAGCATTCAACCCACCCTCCCCAAACGGACTCAAGCTATCCGGGCTGTTAAACCGCATCAACACCGGATTGAACTGCCGATATCCGTTACCCAAATGATAATGCCCGGTCAGCGGGTCCGGCCGTTCGCCGTTGAAACCCAGCAGGCTGAGCAAGCCGTTTTCGGCTGGGCGATGACCATAGGGTGTGTAGGCGATGGGTTGTGGCCGATTCTCGTCCAGGGCGTTTATTACCGAGCGCTGATGATCGGTTGCCAGCAGAATCGTTTTGCGAGAGTGCGAAGGCATTGACTGGTCTCCGTGTCAGTACCAAAAAGACGGGCTATCAGAATCAGCTTGTTTTCATCCATTGCCTACTAACAGAACTGCTAGGTACCACAGGCCTCGCCGCCAATTAACACAGCCTGATTGACGCCGATTCCCCCTTGAGTCACCGTTCGCCCACATCACTGCCGGGCTCGGACGCCATGCCTCATATCCTGATTGTCGAAGACGAAGCAGCCATTGCCGACACCCTGGTTTTCGCCCTGCAAGGCGAGGGCTTCACCACCACATGGCTGAGCCTGGGCGCGGCGGCGCTGGAGCACCAGCGCCAGACCCCGGCGGATCTGATCATTCTCGATATCGGCCTGCCGGACATCAGCGGCTTCGAAACCTGCAAGCGACTGCGGCGCTTCAGCGAAGTGCCGGTGATGTTCCTCAGCGCCCGGGATGGCGAAATCGATCGCGTCGTGGGCCTGGAAATCGGCGCCGACGATTACGTGGTCAAACCGTTTAGCCCTCGAGAAGTGGCGGCGCGGGTCCGGGCGATTCTCAAGCGCATGGTGCCCCGCACGGTGAGCGACCCGTCGGCGACGCTGTTTCGCATCGACAGTGAACGTGTGCAAATCAGTTATCGCGGTCAACTGCTGACCCTGACCCGCCATGAATTCCGTTTGCTGCAATGCCTGCTGGAGCATCCCGAGCGAGTCTTCAGCCGCGAACAGTTGCTCGATGCCCTGGGCGTGGCCGCCGACGCCGGTTACGAGCGCAGCATCGACAGCCACATCAAGAGCGTGCGCGCCAAGTTGCGATTGGTGAAGGCTGACGCCGAACCGATCCAGACCCACCGCGGCCTCGGCTACAGCTTCAACCCGGGACAAAGCTGATGCCGCTGGGAATCCGGATTTTCCTGGTCTACGCACTGTTCATCGGCCTGACCGGCTACTTTGTGCTCAACACGGTCATGCAGGAGATCCGCCCCGGCGTGCGCCAGTCCACCGAAGAAACCCTGGTCGATACCGCCAACCTGATGGCCGAGATCCTGCGCGACGACTTCAAGGCCGGCAGCCTCAACCAGAACCGCTGGCCGGAACTGCTCAAGGCCTATGGTGAGCGACAGCCCGGAGCGAAAATCTGGGGCTTGCCAAAGAATCAGGTCAACCACCGCATCTACGTCACCGACGTCAAGGGCATCGTTGTGCTGGACTCCAGCGGGACGGCGGTGGGGCAGGATTACTCGCGCTGGAACGACGTCTACCTGACCCTGCGTGGCGAATACGGCGCACGCTCCACGCGCAATGACCCGAACGATCCGGGGTCTTCGGTGATGCACGTCGGCGCGCCGATTCGCGACAACGGCCAGATCATCGGCGTGGTCACTGTGGCCAAGCCCAACAGCTCGTTGCAGCCTTATGTGGATCGCACGGAACGCCGGTTGCTGGTGTACGGCGCCGGGCTGATCGGCCTCGGTCTGCTGTTCGGCGCGTTGTTATCCTGGTGGCTCAGCCGAGCCCTGCGAAGATTGACGGTGTACGCCCAAGGCGTCAGTGAAGGCCGGCGGGTTGAAGTGCCGCATTATCGCGGCGGTGAGCTGGAGCAATTGGCCACGGCAGTGGAGCAGATGCGCACGCAGCTTGAAGGCAAGGCCTACGTCGAACGTTACGTGCACACCTTGACCCATGAGCTGAAGAGTCCGTTGGCGGCGATTCGTGGCGCGGCGGAACTGTTACAGGGCGAAATGCCTCTGGCACAGCGGCAACGTTTCGTCGGCAATATCGACAGTGAAAGTGCGCGCATGCAGCAGCTGATCGAGCGGCTTTTGAACCTGGCGCAGGTCGAGCAACGCCAAGGGCTGGAGCAGCGGGTGGCGGTGCCATTGGCGGCTTTGGTGGATGGCCTGCTGAACGCGCAATCTGCGCGAATCGAAGGTAAACAGTTGCGCGTAGAGCAAACGATTCCATCGGACCTGGTGCTGATCGGCGAGCCATTTCTGCTGCGTCAGGCGTTGGGTAATCTGCTGGACAATGCGCTGGATTTCACCCCTATTGAAGGTGTGCTGCGATTCACCGCCGAACGGACAGGCGAGCAGGTCGGGTTCAAGCTTTTCAATCAGGCAGAGCCGATTCCCGACTACGCGCTGCCGCGTTTGAGCGAGCGTTTTTACTCGTTGCCGCGTCCCGACAGTGGGCGCAAAAGCACCGGGCTCGGGCTCAACTTTGTCGAGGAAGTGGTCAAGCTGCATGGCGGTACGATGAGTATTGGTAATGTCGACGGCGGAGTGGAGGTGAAGTTACACCTGCCTTAAGAGCGAGTTACGGCCAATCGCGAGCAGGCGGAATCTCCACACAATCTCCACATTCCCCCCATGGCCCCACCACATACCGAATCCAGACTCTCCCCATCCAAAACAGGGAGAGTCCCATGAACCGTAGCCTGACCCTAAAACTCGGGGCAATTGCCCTGTTGATTCTGTTGTTGCTGATTCCACTGCTGATGATCAACGGCGTGATCCAGGAGCGCCAGCAACTGCGCGACGGTGTGCTCGAAGACATTGCCCGCAGCTCCAGTTACAGCCAGCAATTGAGCGGCCCGCTGATGGTGGTGCCGTATCGTAAAGTCGTGCGCACCTGGAAGACCCACGAAAAAACCAACGAGCGTTATCAGGAGATCGGTGAAGAGCGCGGTCGTTTGTATTTTCTGCCGGAGCGCTTCGAACTCGACGCAGACGTTCAGACCGAACTGCGTTCCCGAGGTATTTACCAGGCACGGTTGTTCCATGCAGACAACCGCATCAGCGGCCACTTTTCCCTGCCGGTTCAACTGGGCATCAAGGAAGATTTCGCCGATTACCAGTTCGATCAGCCGTTCCTCGCTGTTGGCATCAGCGACATTCGTGGTATCGAAAACGCGTTGAAGCTTGAACTCAACGGCCAAAACCTGGACTTCATTCCGGGCAGCCAAGTGAGCTGGCTGGGTGAAGGCGTCCACGTGACCCTGCCGGCGTTGGAAACAAAGCAGGCCACGGAGCTGGCCTTCGGTTTTGACCTGAAGCTGCAAGGTACCGGCCAGTTACAAATCCTGCCGGTGGGCAAGACCAGCAAAGTTTCGCTGAGTGCCAACTGGCCGCATCCAAGCTTCATCGGCAACTACCTGCCTGCCCAGCGCGAGATCACTGATCAAGGTTTTACCGCCCATTGGCAGACTTCGTTTTTCTCCACCAACCTGCAAGAAACGCTGAACAGCTGCGTGTCCCGCGGTGGCTGTGAGGCGTTGTTCGGTCGCAGCTTCGGCGTGAGCTTCATCGAACCCGTGGACCAGTACCTGAAAAGCGACCGGGCGATCAAATATGCGCTGCTGTTTATCGTCCTGACCTTCGCCGGGTTCTTCCTGTTCGAAGTGCTGAAAAGCCTAGCAGTACACCCGGTGCAATATGCGTTGGTAGGTGTGGCGCTGGCGTTCTTCTACCTGTTGTTGCTGTCGTTGTCCGAGCACATCGGCTTTGCCTTGGCGTACCTGTTGTCCGCCAGCGGTTGTGTGTTGTTGATCGGGTTCTACGTTTGCCACGTGTTGCGCAGCGTGCGCCACGGGTTGAGTTTTTCTGTGGGATTGGCGGCGTTGTATGGGCTGCTCTACGGGCTGTTGAGTGCAGAGGATTACGCGCTGTTGATGGGCTCGCTGCTGCTGTTCGGTTTGCTCGGCGTGTTTATGGTGCTGACGCGCAAGCTGGATTGGTATGGGGTTGGGCAGAAAACGGGGAAACCGCTGAACTTCGATATTGGAGCGGTGCAATGAGCCGGTCGGTGGGGTTGCGGGAAGATCAGCGGGAGGGGAGGGTGTTGGCGACGCTGATTGCCGGGTTGTTTGCGTTAGATCCGTTGTGGTGCCATTGCGAGCAGGCTCGCCCCCACATGGGACCGCAGTCAAAGGTGGGGGCTAGCCTGCTCGCGAAGAGGCCAGAACAGCCGGCGAAGTTCTAAACCTTCGGCATCGTCGCAATCATCGAAGGCCGCTGGCTCACCTCGAAATACCACGCCGCGAGTTGCGGATTCGCCGTGCGCCAGTCCAGATCCGGATGGCGCAGGTCCAGGTAACCCAATGCACAGGCCACGCTGATCGCGGCCACGTCGAAATGGCAGGTCAGCTCGGCAATCGCGTCCTTTTCCAGCAGCGCCAAGGCACGGCGGATCTTGTCGCGCTGGCCGTCGAGCCATTCGTCCCAGTGTTTCTCCGGGGCGCGCAGGGCGACTTCGTAGCGCACCAGCACGGCCGCGTCCATGATCCCGTCGGCCAGCGAAGCGAGGGTCAGGCGTCGCCAGCGGGCCGAACCTTCGCGGGGGATCAGCGGGTTACCGACGTGCTGGTGGTCGAGGTAGTCGAGGATGACCCGGCTGTCATGGATGATGTTGCCATCGGCCAGGCGCAGGGCCGGGATTTTGCTCAGGGGGTTGTCATCGATCAGGGTCAGGTCCGGGTTGACCGGGGTCAGTACGCTGGTCTGTAACGCCACGCGGTTCTGTTGTCCGGTTTCGTGCAGCAGCACCATGACTTTGCGAACGAAGGGGGAAAGCGGGTTGTGGTACAGGGTCATGCTCGGGGCGGACATGGCAGCGTCTCGGTCGGTGGCAGTGTCGGGCAGCATAGCGCGTTGGTCTGATTGCTCAAGCATCATGGCTTGACCCCTTGTGGGAGCGAGCTTGCTCGCGATGGTCGTCAACGATGACGTTGGAAGACTGACACCCCGGGGAGTTCTCGGGTGCATCGCGAGCAAGCTCGCTCCTACAGGGGGGGATGTCCCTTCAGGGGCGTTGCAGGAGGCCCCGCAGGGCAACAGCGGCGGGGATGCCCAAGCCTAGCCAGCTCAGCGAATCCCACACACCATCCCCGAGCAACGCGGCAAACAACCCTGCCGCGCTGAACAAGGCGATGACGATTGGAGTGCTAAACACTTTCCAGAAGTTCGACTGCCGGGGCTTCATGCCACGCTCTCCGCTTTTTCCAGCACAGGCCTGGCAGCCTTGCGCCGCACCACCCACAGGTAGACCCCGCTGCCGAGCACGATGATGGTCAGCACATCGAGGGTCGCCCAGAGTATCTGCATCGGCATGCCGCCGTAGTCACCGAAGTGCAGCGGTTGTGACATGCCCATGACGTCCATGTACCACGGGCGTTCGACCACTGCGGTGACTTGCAGGGTGCTGGCATCGATCAGAACCGGCGTCAGCAGGTGCGAGGTCAGGTGCGTGCTGCCCTTCATGAACACTGCGTAATGGTGCTCACTGGAAAAGCGTGTGCCGGGGAAGGCGATGAAGTCCGGCTGCATGCCCGGTGCGACTTCCTTGGCGATGTCGAGCAAACGGTTGGCCGGCGCCAGTTGAGTCAGCGGTGGTGCATCGCGATACGGCGCGATCATCGCGGCCAGTGTGTCGTTGCGCCATGCTGCAATCAGTAGGTCTGCGCAGGCACTGACGACGCCGGTTACGCCGACCACCAGCGCCCAGGTCAACGTCACGACGCCGATCAGGTTATGCAGGTCGAGCCAGCGCAGGCGAGTGGATTTGTCCTGGCGCACGGTGGCGAATTTCAAGCGGCGCATGAACGGCAAGTACAGCACCGTGCCGGAAACGATCGCTGCCACGAAGACAATTCCCATGAACGCCAGCAGCAACTTGCCCGGCAAGCCGGCGAACATGTCCACGTGCAGGCGCAACATGACCATCATGAAGCCGCCGTTGGCCGATGGCGTTTCCAGCGCTTCGCCAGTACGGGCGTCGAGCATGAAGGTGTGGGACGAGTTCGGCTCGGTGCCTGCGGTCGCGGCCATGATGGTCAGCACTGCGTTGGGCTCATCCTCCTCGAAGCCGAAGTACTGCATGACTTCACCGGGACGATGTTTCTCGGCCGCGTCCACCAACTGCTGCAAATTCAGGTGCGGGGTGTCCGCCGACATTACCTTCACTTCAGGCGCATCGCCCAGCAAGTGGTCAATCTCGTGGTGAAAGATCAACGGCAGGCCGGTCAGTGCCAGCATCAGCAGAAACGCTGTGCAGATCAGGCTGGACCAGGTGTGGACGAAGGACCAGCGGCGAATTGTTTTACTTTTCATTTCATAGCCTTCAGAAAAACCAAAGCCGCCCACGAAGGACGGCCTGGTCATTGGGCGTGTCAGCTCAAAGCGTTACCACTTGTAGGTTGCACTGGCGACGACACTGCGCTGGTCGCCGTAGTAGCAGTAGTAGCTGTCGCAAGTCGAGATGTAGTCCTTGTCGAGCAGGTTGGTTGCGTTGACGGCCAGCGAAGCGCCTTTGAGGCTGTTGTCCAGGCGACCGAGGTCGTAGTGAACCACGGCGTCGAACACCGTGTAGGCGTCGGCCTTGCCCAGCCAGGTGTTGGCCTGGTCGCCATAGGTATTGCCGGTGTAGCGCGCGCCGGCGCCGATGCCGAAGCCATCCAGCACGCCGTTGTGCCAGGTGTAGTCGCCCCACACCGACGCTTGCTGGTTAGGCATCAGTTGCAGGCGATTGCCCTTGTAGATGCCCTCTTGCACTTCGGATTTGGCCAGGGTGTAGGCAGCGGTGACCTTGAGGTTTTCGGTCACGTCGGAAACGGCTTCCAGCTCCAGGCCTTTGACTTTCACTTCGCCGGTCTGGCTGGTGACTGTCACGTTGCCCACGTTGTTGGTGACGGCAACGTTTTTCTGGGTCAGGTCATACACAGCCGCGGTCAGCAGGGTGTTGCTGCCCGGTGGCTGGTACTTGATCCCCAGTTCCCATTGCTTGCCTTCGGTCGGCTTGAACGACTCGGTCGGCGAGGCGACGGCATTGCTGGTCGGCTGGAACGATTCGGCGTAGGACAGGTAAGGCACGAAGCCCGAGTCGAACACGTAGCTGATCGCCGCGTTGCCGCTGAAGTTCTTGTCGCGTTCGGTGTTGGTGGCATCGCCCTTGTTGAAGAACGTGGTACCGGTGTGGACCCAGTCTTCACGACCGCCGAGGGTCAGGCGCCATTGGCCGAGGGCCATCTGGTCCTGGATGTACAGGCCGGTCTGCTGGGTCTTCTGTTCGTAGTCATAGAAGGCTGTGGAGCGTGCCGGACGCTCGATCGGCAAGCCATAGACCGGGTCGTTGACGTTGATGCCCGGCGCGGTGCCGAAGATCGAGAGGTAGTTGGTGGTGTTGCGCTGGTGGTCCAGGCCGATCAGCAAGGTGTGACTGACGTCGCCGGTGACGAAGTCGCCCTGGAAGTTGTTGTCCACGGCGAATTGGGCGATGTCTTCGTCGACATTGGTGGTGCCACGGCCGGTGTTGCCTTGATCGTCGACGACAGACCCGTAAGAGGGGCCGTAGCTATTGACGGTCACGGCCTGGAACGACAGCTCCGACTTGGTGTAGCGCAGGTTCTGGCGGAACTGCCAGACATCGTTCAAGCGGTGTTCGAAGGCATAACCCAGTGCGTAGTAGGTGCGGTCGTAGAAGTCGTAGTTCGGGTCACCCAGGTTCTTGTGGTGGGAGATATCGCCGAACGGCATGTCGATCTTGGTGCCCTGGATCGGATAGAACTGACTGGTGATACCGGTATCGTCACGGGTGAACTGCGTGAGCAGGGTGAATTTGGTGTCTTCGTCGATGTTCCAGGTCAGGCTGGGCGCAATGTTGTAGCGCTTGTCATCGATGTGGTCGATGGGGGTGCCGCCGTCGCGCAGGACGCCGCTGAGGCTGTAAAGGAACTGGCCTTCGTCATCGATCTTGCCGGTGCTGGCGAAGTTGATCTGGCGATGATTGTCGCTGCCGTATTGCAGCTGGATCTCGCTGCTGGCTTCAGCGCTTGGGCGACGGCTGACCATGTCCAGCAGGCCGCCCGGCGGGGTCTGGCCGTACACGGAGGAGGCCGGGCCGCGCAGCAGCGCTAGGCGGTCGAGGTTCCAGGTTTCCTGTTTCGGGTTGGAGTACACACCTTTTGGCAGTGGCAGGCCGTCGAGGAATTGAGTCGGCTCGAAACCGCGCACGCGCAACCAGTCGGCGCGGGTGTCGCTGCCGAAGCTGCTGGAGGTGATGCCCGGCAAGTAGCGCACGGCATCGTCGAGGGTGTGCGCGTTGCGGTCGTCCATCTGCTCGCGAGTGACGACCGAAATCGAACGCGGTGCCTCGACCAGCGCGGTGTCGGTCTTGGTGCCAGCGGCGGTGCGCTTGGCCAGGTAGCCCTGTGCCGGGCCCCAGGCGCTTTCAGTGTCTTGCACACCAATCACGCTGGTTACTGGCAGGTCCATCACACCCTCGGGCATGGCCACCAGGCTGTAGGTGCCCGCACTGCTCTGTTCCAGTTGCAGCCCGGTGCCACGCAGGGCTTCGCGCAGGGCGCCGGCTGCGTCGAACTGGCCTTTGACCGGCGCCGAGGTCTTGCCCGCCGCCAGGGATGGATTCAACGACAGGGCCAGACCGGCCTGGCTGGCAATCTGGTTCAGGGTGTTGACCAGTGGAGCGGTCGGCAGGTTGTAGGCGCGGACGCCGGACGCCTGTTCAGCGGCGACCAGTTGGCTGCTGGCCAAAGGGGTGCAAAGGGCAATGGCAACCGCCAGCAAACTGCGGCGTAACAGGGAGTCTAGCGAACGAGGCATACAGCGGCTCCTGAATGGAAACATTTCTCAATTGCCTGTGTGCCGTACGAAAATCAAAAAGTGATAGGGCTGGATGAAAATAATTTCGATTCAGTTATTCAATAAACATCGAGGAGCTTCAGGCATGCGCATTTTGTGGCGAGGGGGCTTGCCCCCGTTAGGCTGCGTAGCAGTCGTGACGTCAGCGAACACAGTCAGTCAGAAAAATGCAGGGGGCCGCTTCGCGACCCAACGGGGGCAAGCCCCCTCGCCACAGGGTTCTGTGTGCGGATTCAGGGCTTGGTATCTGCCTTGGCCACGACCTTCACCCACCACTGCGTGTGCTGTTCGATCTGCACCGGCAGGGTCGGCAGCAGGGCGTTGAGTGCCAGGTCGGTGTCGCGTAGCGGGAAACTGCCGGTGATGCGCAGGTCGGCCACTTCCGGCGCGACCCCGACGTAACCGTTTCGATAGCGGCCGATTTCATGCACCAGGTCCTCCAGCCGTGTGTTGTCCACCACCAGCATGCCGCGGGTCCAGGCATCCGCACCGAGGTTGACGGCCAGAACCGGGCCCAGGCCGTTGTTGCGGATCAGTATCTGCTGGCCTTCGCGCAGAATCTTTTCGTCAGGGTTGGACTCAGGGTGAACCGCCACCGCCGACTGCAATACGCTCAAGCGCGTTCCGTCCTCCTCGCGCTTGACCAGAAACCGCGTACCCAGCGCACGCATGCTGCCTTCGCGGGTTTCGACGATGAACGGCCGGGGATCGCCATGGCCGGTTTCAACCAGTATTTCGCCTTCCTGAAGCACGATGCGCCGCTGCTTTTCATCGAAACGCACATCCAGCGCACTGTGGGTATTGAGATTGATCAGCGTGCCGTCAGCCAGACGCAGGGTGCGTTGCTCGCCAACGGCGGTGCGCTGGTCGGCCAGCCAATAGTCGATCGGCAGGTAACGATCCCCGGCGAACAGGGCCAGGCCGACCACGGCAACGAAACTGGCGACACCGTTGCCAAGCTTGCGCACTCGCCGACGAATGCCTTCGCGCGATTGCAGCAAGGCAGTGCGGGCCGGGCCGCTGGCCACGCTGAAGCGTTGGTCGAGCATGCCCAACTGGCGCCAGGCGCGGGCGTGCTCTTCGTGGGCCGCGTGCCACTTGGCGAACTCTTCGCGCTCTACCGGGTTGGCGGAGTCCATGGACAGCTGCCAGGCAATCGCCGCGTCCAGCACGCTGGCCGATACCGGTTTGGAACTGACCGGGTTCATGTCGGCTCACCATACAGCGCGATATAGCACTGGCGAATGCCTTGGGCCAGGTACTGGCGCACCCGCGGCACCGACACACCGAGGCGCTCGGCGATTTCCGCGTGACCGAGGCCGTCGAGGCGGTTGTAGAGGAATGCCGCCCGGGCCTTGCTGGAAAGTTTGCCGAGCAAGCGGTCGATGTTTTTCAGGTCTTCGAGGATCATTTGCTGTTCTTCCGCCGACGGTTGTTCGGCTTCGGGAATCAGCATCAACTCGGTGAGGTAGGCCTGTTCCAGCGCGGCACGACGGAAATAATCGAACAGCAGGCCCTTGGCGATCGCCACCAGGAATGCCCGCGGCTCGCGCGGTGCCTTCAGTTCCTCACGGCCCAGCAAACGCACGAAAGTGTCCTGGCTCAGGTCTTCGGCCCGCTGGGGGCAGGCGACGTTGCGTCGAAGCCAGGCCAATAGCCAACCGCGATGGTCGCGATATAACGCACCGACGAGCTCACTTTGAGGGCTTGGGACTGACGACACGCCGCATCACCGATTGGGAAGTATTAACTAACGAGAATTGTTCGCGATTGTGGCAGGGGCGAGGGAGGTAAGCAATTGGCGTTGGTCGGGTGGGGATTTGGCGAAGGCCTCTGTAGGAGCGAGCTTGCTCGCGATGAATTTGAAGGCGACGCATTTTTCCAGACAGCACGCGTCACCGTTCATGACCATCGCGAGCAAGCTCGCTCCTACAGGAGGGGCCTGAAGGTCAGAAGGAAGGCGCCTGTTGCCGGCGCTTCCACTGACTCAAGCGCTGTTGCAAATTCAACGGGCTATGAATCTGCTGCTGCCGCGCACGGCTGAACAGGATCAGTGCCAGTTCGGCGGTGGCCAGGGCGTCGGCGCTGGCGTGGTGGCGCTCGAAGACTTCGAGCTTGAACCAGTCGATCCAATCGTCCAGCCCGGCCTCGCGAATGTGCGCCTGGGGGCATAGCAGTGGCGCAATATCTGCCACATCCAGAAAGGCATGCTGCAACTTGTAACCCAGATGATCCTTCAGGGCGCGCCCCAACATGTGCTGGTCGAACGGCGCATGGAAGGCCAGCACCGGGCTGTCGCCGACAAACTCCATGAGTTCGAGCAGCGCCTCGGCCGGATCGCTGCCGGCAGCAATTGCACTGGGGCCCAAGCCGTGAATCAGCACACTGGGGCCGAGTTTGAGTTCGCCGCATTGCAAGGTTCGCTCGAACTGTCGACTGAAATCGATCGCGCCATCCTCGATCACCACGGCGCCGATGGACAGTACCCGGTCCTTGTTCATATTCAGCCCGGTAGTTTCCAGGTCGAGCACTACCCAGCGCTGCTCGCGCAGGCTGCATTCACTCAATCCGGTGACCGTCGGCAGGCGTTGAAGACGTAGTTGCAGGTCTGCGGACAAGCTCGGGCCGGCCGGGCGCAGCCATGAAAACAGGCTCATATCTGATACCGCAAGGTCAGGCTGCTTTGCAGGCGCTGTGCCTGGCGCAGGGACTCACGCAGGATGCGCCGGTCCAGATGATTGAGGCTGTCGGGATCGACCCGATTTGAGTAAGGAAAATTCTCTCGGGTCTGTAGTTGATGTTGCTGCATGCGTGTTTGCTGGATGAAGTGATAGGCCTCTTCGTACGCGGCGCCGTCCAGGGGATCGATGACCTCCTTGTCGACCAACTGGCGAAAACGCTCCAGCGTGTTGTTTGTTTCGATACCGTGGGCCAGGGCCAGCAACCGGGCGCCGTCGACAAAGGGTGTCAGACCCTGAGTCTTCAGGTCCAGGGTGGCCTTCTCGCCATTCTTGCGCGCCAGTACGAACTCGCGGAAACGCCCTACGGGCGGGCGATTGCGCAACGCATTCTCAGCCATCATGCGCTGGAACAAGCGGTTGTCGCCGACCTGGTCGAGAATGCCCCGGCGCAATTGCTCACAGCCTTGCTCGCTGCCCCAGACCACGCGCAAATCGAAATAGATGCTCGAACCCAGCAGGTTCTCCGGGGTTGCCTCGCGGATAAACGCCGCAAAGCGCCGCGCCCATTCGGCCCGGGACAGGCACAGCTCAGGATTGCCAGCCATGATATTGCCCTTGCACAAGGTGAAGCCACACAGCGCCAGGCTCTGGTTGATCTGCTGGGCAATGGGCAACAACTTGCCGCGAATCTCGGCGGCATGGGCCGCATCCCTGGCTTCGAACAGAATGCCGTTGTCCTGATCGGTGTGCAGGGTCTGCTCGCGACGGCCTTCGCTGCCGAAACACAGCCAGCTGAACGGCACGCCGGGGTCACCTTTTTCGGCGAGAGTCAGTTCGATCACTCGGCACACGGTGTGGTCGTTGAGCAAGGTGATGATGTGGGTGATCTGCGTCGAAGACGCGCCGTGGGCCAGCATGCGCTCGACCAGTTGACCGATTTCGCCCCGCAGCGCCATCAGGTTTTCCACTTTCTGGGCATTGCGGATAGTGCGCGCCAGATGCACCAGGTCGACCCGTTGCAGGGAAAACAGATCGCGCTCGGAAACCACGCCGCACAAACGCTGGTCCTTGACCAGGCAGACATGGGCGATGTGCCGCTCGGTCATGGCAATCGCCGCGTCGAATGCACTCTGATCCGGCGACAGGAAGAACGGCGCCCGGGTCATGTACCCTTCGATGGCCTCGTTGAAATCACTGCTGCCGTTGGCCACGGTCTGGCGCAGGTCGCGCAGGGTGAAAATCCCCAGTGGCGCCTTGAGTTCATCGACCACCACGATGCTGCCGACCTGTTGTTCGTGCATCAACGTCACGGCTTCGCGCAATGGCGTCTGCGGGGCGCATGTCACCGGGTGGCGCATGGCCAATTCGCCCAGTCGGGTATTGAGCGAATATTGGGTGCCCAGGGTTTCCACGGCTTTTTGCTGCACTTGCTGGTTGACTTGATCCAGCAGGCTGCTGACGCAGCGCAGGGCGAAGTTGCGGAAGGTGTCCGATAGCGAAAACAGGCGGATGAATGCCGGCTTGTTCAGTTGCAGGCAGAAGGTGTCTTCGCCGGCCAGGTGCTCGGTGCGGGTCGCCCGTTCACCCAGCAACGCCGCGAGAGGGAAACATTCGCCAGTGGTGATCTCGAAAACCGTTTCGGTGCTACCGTTTACCGTATGCGGACGCTCGCCCACGACCCGGCCTTGCTTGACGATATAGAAGTGCTCGACTGGGCCGTCAGCGGGTTTGATGATGCTCTCGCCGGGGGCGTAAAAACGCATCTGACATTGCTCGACCAGATACGCCAGGTGAGCGTGTTCCATCTGATTGAAAGGCGGGAAGCGCTGGAGGAATTGCAACGTGCCCTGGATGTTCTGCAACACCGCGGTTTTCCCTGCCTGTGTGAAGGCGTCCGCTTTACTCATAACCATTACCGCAGTCTTTTTTGAATTGTTGTTGTCGGATGACCCAGACATGGTCGACCCCTGTGGCCGGAGTGCCCATTGGACGTAAGTCTAGGTAGGCGATTGGTATGCTGAAATGTCGGAAGAATCCTACGCAACTGTGCGAAAAACCTCTCTGTCCCCCTATTGGAAAAATATCCGACGAAGCGCACATTTAAGGCCTGCTTAGCGATGTCTCGTCACTCTGCTAGGGAAATGAATTGAACATGTAGAGAAAGCCATGTCCGACCACGATATTTTGAGCGACGCCGAGCGCGAGGCGTTGAGCGCCGTCATGCTGGAACCTGACCTGCCGCCACAACGGGTGCTGATCGTCGATGACGATAAAGACGCCAGGGAACTGCTGTCAGAGATCCTGGCGCTTGACGGTATTCACTGCATGACGGCGGCCAGTGGCGAAGTGGCACTCAAGATGCTGGAGGAGAAACCTTCGATCGGACTGGTGATTACCGACCTGCGCATGGGCCTCGTCGACGGCCTGGACCTGATCCGACAGGTGCGCGAGTCGGTACGGGCGGCGTTGCCGATCATCATCGTCTCGGGTGATGCCGACGTGAAAGATGCGATCGCCGCGATGCATTTGAATGTGGTGGACTTTCTGCTCAAGCCGATTGATGCCGGCAAGCTGCTGGAACTGGTCAAGCATGAACTTGGGGTGGAGCCTTAGTCCAAGCCTGTCAGCCCTGAACTACCTCTGTGGGAGATCGCGGACAGCCCAAAAAGAAAAAGCCCTGATCTTTCGATCAGGGCTTTTTCATATCCGGCGCAGACGCTCAGTTACACGCCATTGGCAGCCTTGAACTCGCGACGACGACGGTGCAGGACCGGCTCGGTGTAGCCGTTCGGCTGCTTCGTGCCTTCGACCACCAGTTCGACCGCCGCCTGGAAGGCGATGTTGCTGTCGAAGTTCGGGGCCAGCGGACGGTACAGCGCGTCGCCGGCGTTCTGACGGTCAACCACCGGCGCCATGCGTTTGAGGCTTTCCATCACTTGCTCTTCGGTGACGATGCCGTGACGCAGCCAGTTGGCGATGTGCTGGCTGGAAATACGCAGCGTTGCACGGTCTTCCATCAGGCCGACGTCGTTGATATCCGGCACTTTCGAACAGCCGACACCCTGGTCGATCCAGCGCACCACGTAACCGAGAATGCCCTGGCTGTTGTTGTCCAGTTCGTTCTTGATCTGTTCGGCGGTCCACTGCGGGTTGACCGCCAGCGGGATGGTCAGGATGTCGTCTACCGAAGCATGGGCACGTTTGGCCAGTTCGGCCTGACGGGCGAACACGTCAACCTTGTGGTAGTGCAGCGCGTGCAGGGCAGCAGCGGTCGGCGAGGGTACCCAGGCGGTGTTGGCACCGGCCATCGGGTGAGCGATTTTCTGTTCGAGCATCGCCGCCATCAGGTCCGGCATGGCCCACATGCCTTTACCGATCTGTGCGCGACCTTGCAGGCCGGTGCTCAGACCGATATCGACGTTGGAGTTCTCGTAGGCGCCGATCCATTTTTCCGCCTTCATGTCCGCCTTGCGCACCATCGGGCCGGCTTCCATGGAGGTATGGATTTCATCGCCCGTGCGGTCGAGGAAACCGGTGTTGATGAACACCACACGCTCGCTCGCCGCCTTGATGCAGGCCTTGAGGTTGATCGTGGTACGACGCTCCTCGTCCATGATCCCGACTTTGAGGGTGTTGCGCGGCAGGCCCAGCACGTCTTCGATGCGACCGAACAGCTCGTTGGTGAACGCCGCTTCTTCAGGGCCGTGCATCTTCGGCTTCACGATGTAGATCGAGCCGGTGCGGGTGTTTTTGCGCGAGGTGTTGCCGTTCAGGTTGTGCATCGATGCCAGGCAAGTCACCAGGCCATCGAGAATGCCTTCAGGCACTTCGTTACCGTCTTTGTCGAGGATCGCATCGATGGTCATCAGGTGACCGACGTTACGCACGAACAGCAACGAACGACCGTGCAGGCTCAGTTCACTGCCATCGACGGCGGTGTAGGTGCGGTCGGCGTTCATGGTGCGGGTAAAGGTCTGACCGCCCTTGGCGACTTCTTCCGACAGATCGCCCTTCATCAGGCCGAGCCAGTTGCGGTAGATCACCACTTTGTCATCGGCATCGACCGCGGCAACCGAGTCTTCGCAGTCCATGATGGTGGTCAGCGCGGCTTCCATCAGGATGTCTTTGACGCCGGCCGCGTCGGTCTGGCCGACCGGGGTGCTGGCGTCGACCTGGATTTCGAAATGCAGGCCGTTGTTTTTCAGCAGGATCGCGGTCGGTGCAGCGGCATCGCCCTGGAAGCCGATCAGTTGCGCATCGTTGCGCAGGCCAGTGTTGCTGCCGCCTTTGAGGGCGACCACCAGTTTGCCGTCGACGATCTTGTAGCCGGTGGAGTCTACGTGAGTGCCGGCAGCCAATGGCGCGGCTTCATCGAGGAACGCACGGGCGAAGGCGATGACCTTGTCGCCGCGAACCTTGTTGTAGCCTTTGCCTTTTTCCGCGCCGTCGTCTTCGCTGATGGCGTCGGTGCCGTAGAGCGCGTCGTACAGCGAACCCCAGCGGGCGTTCGAAGCATTGAGAGCGAAGCGGGCGTTCATCACCGGCACCACGAGTTGTGGACCGGCCATGCGGGCGATTTCTTCATCGACGTTTTGCGTCGTTGCCTGGAAATCGGCCGCTTCTGGCAGCAGATAACCGATGTCTTGCAGGAAAGCTTTGTAGGCCACGGCGTCGTGCGCCTGACCTGCACGTTCCTGGTGCCAGGCATCGATACGAGCCTGGAAATCATCGCGTTTGGCGAGTAGGGCTTTGTTCTTCGGTGCCAGGTCATGGATGACCTTGTCGGCACCGGCCCAGAACTTATCGGCGGTGAGGCCGGTACCGGGAATGGCTTCGTTGTTCACGAAGTCGAACAGGACTTTGGCGACCTGCAGGCCACCGACTTGAACGTGTTCAGTCATTGCTTGCCTCACTCTGCTCAGCTATTTCGCTTTTCAGCTCTTCAATTTAACAATGAAGCCTTTGGCCATTTAAACCACAAACCCCTCTACCAGTACATGCCCACGACGGGCGGCTGGGTTGGGACCAATCAACGGCTTGGGGCCTTGCTGACAGGGCTTTCAGGGTTGCGAACGTGCCTGCGGCAGACATCGATCCAACGTTATGTAGTGCGCGCTGCGGCATACTACATGATGAATTGCGGTTGTGAAAATTAGACTAATTACGTCGTTCTGCGACCCCATGACGCATTGCGGTCACGTCGGGGAGCGTGATGTTCTCAAAAAACTATTGGATTGTTCCAGTTAAATATCAAAAGTTGTACACATTATCTTTGGTGCTCTGCTATGGGGTGCCTGTTTTTGTGGCGGGCTTGCCCCCGTTGAGTGGCGAAGCCGCTCCCGTGCATGTACCACGAAAAATTACATCCGCTCATTTTGCGACTGCTGCGCAGCCGAACGGGGGCAAGCCCCCTCGCCACAATGTTCCCCTTGCCTATACTTGGTTCTCTATAACAAAAGTCATGACTGGAGGGCTGCGCCATGGACCACCTCGTTCTCACTGTTTTTGCTCCGGACAAGCCCGGGCAAGTCGAGCGCATTGCCCAATGCATTGCCGAGCACGGCGGCAACTGGCTGGAAAGCCGCATGTCGCGCATGGCGGGACAATTCGCCGGCATTCTGCGGGTGGGCGTGCCGGCCGAGGCCTACGATGAATTGGTCGATGCCCTGCAGGGCTTGTCCGCCCAGGGCATTCGCGTGTTGGTTGCCGAAAGCAGCATCGAACAATCCTGCACCTGGAAGCCGATCGCCATGGAACTGGTGGGAAATGATCGTCCGGGGATCGTGCGTGACATCACACGCTTGTTGAGCGAGCAGGGGGTGAGTCTGGAACGGCTGGTCACCGAAGTGCGCCCGGCCCCGATGAGCAGCGAACCGTTGTTCCATGCCGAAGCGATTCTTGCCGTCCCGCTGACGTTGTCGCTGGACGTGCTGCAATCGCGCCTGGAAACCCTGGCGGACGATCTGATGGTCGAGTTGGTGCTACGCAGTGATCCCTGATCAGGTTATCCAAGTTAAACGTGCACCGGCCTGTGGATAACCTGTAGAGACACCCCGCCAGGCCACGCCGACCGGGGTTCTTCATGATCTGATCAAAAAACCAGCAGTTTCAGCCACTTGCGCACAATCGGCGGGGATCACGCTGTGGATAACCTTGGGAAGGAATGATGCAGGCCACGGGAGACGTGGCCTGTAGGCTTTTGTGCGTTTTTTGATCAGCTGCGGCGGCGCAAACTTATCCACGCATCGACGCTGTAAACCGCCAGACCGGCCCAGATAAACATGAACGCTACCAAGGTGCTGGACGACAGGTGCTCGCCAAACAGCAGAACGGCTTGCAGCAGCACCAGGGTTGGCGCCAGGTACTGAAGAAACCCCAGTGTCGTGTAGGGTAAATGCCGTGCAGCAGCGTTGAAGCAGACCAGCGGCACCAGCGTGATCGGACCAGCGGCGACCAGCCACCAGGCTTGGGAAGTGGTCCAGAATTCGGCCTGGGCGCTGCTGGCCGTCGGGTTGAGCAGCAACCAGCCGAGGGCAATCGGCACCAGCATCCAGGTTTCCACCACGAGCCCTGGCAGTGCCTTGACCGGTGCCTGCTTGCGAATCAGGCCATAGAAGCCGAAGGTCAGGGCCAGCACCAGCGACACCCACGGCAGGCTGCCGACTTGCCAGACCTGTTGCGCCACCCCAACAGCCGCCAGACCGACGGCAATCCATTGCATGCGCCGCAGCCGTTCGCCGAGGATCAGCATGCCCAGCAGCACGTTCACCAACGGGTTGATGTAGTAGCCGAGACTGGCCTCCAGCATACGGCCGTTGTTCACCGACCAGACGTAGGTCAGCCAGTTGGCTGCGATCAGCGAGCCGCTCAGGGCCAGGATCGCCAGTCGCTTGGGGTTCTCCCGCAGCTCGCGCCACCAGCCGGGATGCTTCCAGACCATCAGCAACAAGGCGCCGAACAGCGCCGACCACAGCACCCGGTGGATGATGATTTCCACTGCGGGCACGCTGGCGATGGCTTTGAAGTAGAGGGGGAAAAGCCCCCAGATGATGTAGGCACTCAGGCCTAGAATGTACCCGCGACGCGGGTTGGCGGCTTGCATGCAGAATCCTTGCTTAGGCAGCTAACAAAGAGGGGATTGTAAGGAGATTTGTTTGCGAATGTCCTGACTGAATAGGTAGGACATTTGTGAACACGGACAACCTGTGGGAGCGGGCTTGCTCGCGAAGGCGGTGTGTCAGTCACTGATGTGCTGAATGTGCCGCCGTTTTCGCGAGCAAGCCCGCTCCCACAGGGTTTCAGGTTGGTCAGAAGAGCTTCAGTGGCTCTTCTTGGAGCGCCGCCAACTGCTCGCGCAACGCCAGCACTTGATCACCCCAATAACGCTCGGTGCCGAACCACGGAAAACTCCGGGGGAAGGCAGGATCGTCCCAGCGGCGGGCGAGCCAGGCGCTGTAATGCAGCAGGCGCAGGGCGCGCAACGGTTCGATCAAGGCCAGTTCACGGGGATCGAAGTCGTGGAATTCGTTGTAGCCGTCCATCAGTTCCGACAACTGGCTCAGGCAATCCTGACGATCGCCGGCGAGCATCATCCAGATGTCCTGTACCGCCGGCCCCATGCGGCAGTCGTCGAGATCGACGATATGGAACATCTCGTCACGGCACATCATGTTGCCGGGGTGGCAGTCACCGTGCATGCGGATGTTCTGGTGCGGCGTGTTGCTGTAGGCATCTTCCACACGCTTGAGCAGATCGCGGGCCACTGACTCGTAGGCCGGCAGCAGGCTGCGGGGGATGAAGTTGCCGTCGAGCAATGTGGCCAGCGAGTCATGGCCGAAGTTTTTTACCGCCAGCGCTTCACGGTGCTCGAACGGCCGGGTCGAGCCGACCGCATGCAGGCGCCCGAGCAACTGGCCCAAGCGATAGAGTTGGTCGAGGTTGCCCGGCTCCGGTGCTCGGCCGCCACGGCGGGGGAACAGGGTGAAACGGAAACCGTTGTGTTCGTGCAGGGTTTCACCGTTGTGGATCAACGGCGCCACGACCGGCACCTCGCAGTCGGCGAGTTCGGCGGTGAACTGGTGCTCTTCCAGAATCGCTTCGTTGCTCCAGCGTTGCGGCCGGTAGAACTTGGCGATCAGCGGCTCGGCGTCTTCGATACCGACCTGATAGACGCGGTTCTCGTAGCTGTTGAGCGCCAGGATGCGCGCGTCGCTGAGAAAGCCGATGCTTTCGACGGCATCGAGCACGAGGTCTGGTGTGAGGGTTTCAAACGGGTGGGCCATGCTGACTCCTGCGCGCAGCAGGCTGCTGCGTCCGGCCAAGCATGGTAGCGCAGACGGCGGGGCTTTAGGGGGTGGGCTTGAGGTGTGCGGTGTTTGGGCTGACGCCTTCGCGGGCAAGCCCGCTCCCACATTGGATTGTCGGTGTGCATGCGATCGGTGGCACACCATAGATCTCCTGTGGGAGCGGGCTTGCCCGCGAAGAGGCCGGATCAGGCGCCGACGATCCCGCCATCTTCCCGCGAAATCGCCATCACCGAAGACCGCGGCTTGCCGTTGGGCAGGTGCTCGGGGAAGGTAGAACCGCCGTTTTCACCCGGATGCTGAATCCCGACAAACAGGGTTTTCTGGTCCGGCGAGAAGCTGATCCCCGTCACTTCACAACCTACCGGGCCAACCATGAAGCGACGAATCTCGCCGGTTGCCGGATCGGCACAGAGCATCTGGTTGTTGCCCATGCCGGCAAAGTCTCCGGCGTTGCTCGAATCGCCGTCGGTGAGAATCCACAAGCGTCCGGCCTTGTCGAAGCCCAGACCGTCCGGGCTGTTGAACATGTTCTGCGGCGTGATGTTCGACGATCCGCCTTTTGGTGTGCCAGCGTGAACCCCCGGATTACCGGCGACGACGAACAGGTCCCAGGCAAAGGTTTTCGAGCCGTGATCGTCACGCTCGGTGCGCCAACGCAGGATCTGGCCGTAGACGTTCTTCTCGCGCGGGTTCGGCCCGCCCGCCGGTTGCCCGTCTTCGCCGCGTTTGGCGTTGTTGGTCAGTGTGCAGTAGACCTGGCCATCCATGGGGCTGACCACGATCCATTCCGGGCGGTCCATGCGCGTGGCTTTCACCACACTGGCGGCGAGACGCGCGTGAATCAAAACTTCGGCCTGATCGGCAAAACCGCTACTGGCGTCGATGCCGTTTTTGCCGTGGGTCAGTTCGATCCATTCACCCTGGCCTTTCGGGTGATCGACGTTGCCGTCGCCGGCATCGAACCGCGCCACGTACAGGGTGCCGTGGTCGAGAATGTCACGGTTGGCCTTGGGGTTCTTGTGGTCGATCTTGTCGCGGCTGACGAATTTGTAGATGAACTCACCGCGTTCATCGTCGCCCATGTACACCACGGCATGACCGTCGCCGGTTTCGGCCAGTGCGGCGTTTTCGTGCTTGAAGCGGCCCAGGGCCGTACGTTTGACCGGCGTCGATTTCGGATCGAACGGATCGATCTCCACCACCCAGCCGTGACGGTTGAGCTCGTTGGGGTTCTTCGCCATGTCGAAGCGCTCGTCGTGCTGGTGCCAGTTGATTTCTTTGCTGGTGACCACCACGCCGTAGCGTTTTTGCGCCGGGTCGAACTTCTGCTCGGCGTTGCTGCTGCCGAAGCAGTCGGTGAAGTTCTCTTCACAGGTCAGATAGGTGCCCCACGGCGTCTTGCCGTTGGCGCAGTTCTGGAAGGTGCCCAGGACGTTCTTGCCGTGCGGATCGGCACTGGTTTTGAGCAAGGCATGTCCGGCGGCCGGGCCGCTCAGGGTGATCGGTGCGTTGCCGTGAATGCGGCGGTTGTAGCGTGAGCCCTGGACGAACTGCCATTGGCCGTTCTTGCGCTGCACTTCAATCACCGACACACCTTCGCAGGCCAGCGCCTTGCGCACTTCTTGCGCCGATTGCGGCATGCCGCCGTGGGCGTAGAGGTAGCGGTAGTTGGTGTATTCGTTGTTGATCGCCATCAGCGCCCGGTCTTTTTCGCCCGGAAATTCGAACAGGCTCATGCCATCGTTGTTGTCGCCGAACTGGACTTCCTGATGTTCGGCGCTGCCGTTGCCGCTCGGGTCGAACGCCGGACCGTCCTTGTGCAGGGGCTGGCCCCAGCTGATCAGCACCGAGGACTTGTAGCCCGGTGGCAGGGTGATGGTGTCGCTGGTGGCGGCGGCAATGCTGTCGAAACCCAGCAACTGGCTGTTGCCGGTGCTGACACTGGCGGCCATCACGCTGCGGCTCAGCAGGTTGCCGCCAAGGAACATCGCCGCGCCGCACAGGGCACCTGCGCTGATGAAGCCGCGACGGCTGAGGCCGACCATGGTTTCGAGGTCGGTGGACTGGTTTTCTTCTAATAGGCTCATTTCAGGCTCCCTGCGGATTTTGCAGACACCTTAATGATGAGTCATGAACCTTTTGTTGCAGTTCTGCTTACAGTGGTGTGCCCAGCAGTACCTTGGACGGCGAAAACTCCACGCGCACCGGTTTACCACACGTCAGCTCCGATGCTTGCAGATGACTCTGTTCGGCCAAGGCGCATAGAGTCAGGCCGTTGGGCAGGGTGATGCGCACTTCGCTGGGACCGTCGTCGGCGTCGAGGATTTTTTCGATGATGCCGCTGAGGCAATTGTTTTCAGGCGTTTCGACAGAGTCGATTTGCAGCACGTCGAGCCAGCCGGCCTTGATCAATGCCACGACTTCAGTGCCGATTTGCAGTTCCAGGCGCTCGGTGCTGTCGTGGGTAATTTGCGCGGCGACGATCACGCCTTCGGCGACTTCGAGGCGAATCAGGTCGTTGCGTCCCTGAGGTTCGATCGCAATCACCTTGCCGTGCAACTGATTGCGCGCGCTGGTGCGCAGCATCAGGCGCCCGAGCAGATCCAGATCGCTCGCGTCTTCAGTTGCTTCCAGCACTTGGGCCTGCAAGGCTTGCAGCTTCTGATACAGGCGCAACACCCGCTCACCTTCGTTGGACAGGCGCGCACCGCCGCCGCCCTTGCCGCCGACAATCCGCTCCACCAGCGGCTTCTGCGCCAGGTTGTTCAGCTCATCGATCGCATCCCAGGCAGCCTTGTAGCTCAGGCCCGCACTTTTTGCCGCGCGGGTGATCGAGCCTTGTTCGGCGATGTGCTGCAGCAGGGCGATGCGCTGCGGACGGCGGACAATGTGCTGGGACAGCAAGGTTGGCAAAGACATGACAAGTCGCTTTGGGTGGTGACGATGGTGAGGACGTTGGTCGCTTGGGCCGCGCGAGTCAAGTCAGGGTGTCTCGCCGGGTTTGGGCGTGCGGGCCAGGCAATAGACGTCGACCCTCGCCGCCCCGGCGTCCATCAACAGGCGAGCCAGGGCCTGGGCCGTGGCTCCGGTGGTCAGTACGTCGTCGACCAGAGCCAGGTGCCGGCCTTTGACGATCGCGCCGGGTGCCAGGGCGAAAGCATTGCGCAGGTTCCTTAGGCGGGCTTCGGCGTTCAATGCCTGTTGGGCGTCGGTGTCTTGAGTGCGCAGCAGCAACCGTTCGTCGCAAGGGATATCGAGACTCGCACTCAACCAGTGAGCCAGCATCGCCGCCTGATTGAACCCGCGCTGGCGCAGGCGCCGATTGGCCAGCGGCACCGGGATCAGCGCATGGGGACGCAGCAGATCGTCTTCGAAGCGATGTTGCAGGTATTGAGCGAGAAGTTCGGCGAGCAGGCGGCCAAACGGCCACTTGGCGTTGTGTTTGAAGCGGGTGATCAAGCTGTCTACCGGAAAGCTGTAGGTCCAGGGCGCAATCACTTGTTCGAAGGCCGGTGGCTGCTTCAGGCAATGGCCGCAGGTCAGTCCTGCGGCCGGGAGCGGCAGGGCGCAGGTCAGACAGTGATCACCGAGCCAGGGCAACTCGATTTCGCAGGCCGTGCAGACAGGAGGAATGCCGTCGGCCGCTTCATCGCACAAAAGGCATGATTGTTTGTTTTTTAACCAGATGTAAACCTGTCCTTCGTATCGTGGTTGACAGCGCATCGCTCTTCCTTAAATATGCCGAAACATCTGTGAAGCGGCTGTGAAACTCCATTACCCAGCCGACTGCCAAAGCATAATTCAAAGGAAACGCCCATGAGCGCCAGCACCACTGCCACCCTGCGTCATGACTGGACTTTGGCCGAAGTCAAAGCACTCTTCGTTCAACCATTCAATGACCTGTTGTTCCAGGCGCAGACGGTGCACCGTGCGCATTTCGACGCCAACCGCGTCCAGGTGTCGACCCTGCTGTCGATCAAGACCGGCGCCTGCCCGGAAGATTGCAAATATTGTCCGCAGTCCGGTCACTACAACACCGGCCTGGAAAAAGAGAAACTGATGGAGGTGCAGAAGGTCCTCGAAGAGGCCGCTCGCGCCAAGGCCATCGGTTCGACCCGCTTCTGCATGGGCGCGGCGTGGAAGCATCCGTCGGCCAAGGACATGCCGTACGTGTTGAAGATGGTCGAAGGCGTGAAAGCCATGGGCCTGGAAACCTGCATGACCCTCGGTCGCCTGGATCAGGAGCAGACCGAAGCGCTGGCCAAGGCCGGCCTCGACTACTACAACCACAACCTCGATACCTCGCCGGAGTTCTACGGCAGCATCATCACCACCCGCACCTACAGCGAACGCCTGCAAACCCTGGCGTACGTGCGTGATTCGGGGATGAAGATCTGCTCCGGCGGCATTCTGGGCATGGGCGAGTCGCTGGACGACCGCGCCAACCTGCTGATCCAGTTGGCCAACCTGCCTGAGCATCCGGAGTCGGTGCCGATCAACATGCTGGTGAAAGTCGCCGGTACGCCGCTGGAAAATGCCGACGACGTCGATCCGTTCGACTTCATCCGCATGCTCGCCGTCGCGCGCATCCTGATGCCGCAATCCCACGTGCGCCTGTCCGCCGGCCGCGAAGCCATGAACGAGCAGATGCAGGCCCTGGCGTTCTTCGCCGGTGCCAACTCGATTTTCTACGGCGAAAAACTGCTGACCACCGCCAACCCGCAGGCCGACAAGGACATGCAACTGTTCTCGCGCCTGGGCATCCTGCCGGAAGCCCGCGAAGAGCACGCCGACGAGGTGCATCAGGCAGCTATCGAGCAGGCGCTGGTGGAGCAGAAGAGCAGCGAGCAGTTTTACAACGCGGCTGTTTGAGCAATCACTGCTTCCACTGAATGAATGCAAAACCCTGTGGGAGCGGGCTTGCTCGCGAAGGCGGTGTATCAGTCAACATCTTTGTTGAATGTCAGGCCGTATTCGCGAGCAAGCCCGCTCCCACAAAAAGCTCTATGTCATTTGATAGTCGAGGCCTGCATGTCTTTCGATCTCGCCGCACGCCTTGCCGCCCGTCGTGCCGAAAACCTCTACCGCCAGCGCCCGCTGCTTGAAACCCCGCAGGGGCCGCAAGTGGTGGTCGATGGCCAGCCGTTGCTGGCGTTCTGTAACAACGACTACCTGGGCCTGGCCAATCATCCGCAAGTGATCGAAGCCTGGCGTGCCGGCGCTTCGAAGTGGGGTGTGGGCGGAGGGGCATCGCATCTGGTCATCGGCCATAGCGCCCCGCACCATGCGCTGGAAGAAGCGTTGGCCGACCTGACCGGTCGCCCGCGGGCGTTGCTGTTCACCACCGGCTACATGGCCAACCTCGGCGCAGTCACGGCGTTAGTGGGGCAGGGTGATACGGTGCTCGAAGACCGGCTCAATCATGCGTCGCTGCTCGACGCGGGGCTATTGTCCGGCGCGCGATTCAATCGCTACTTGCACAACGACCCGTCGAGCCTGGCCAAGCGCCTGGAAAAAGCCACCGGCAATACACTGGTGGTCACCGACGGCGTGTTCAGCATGGACGGTGATCTTGCCGACTTGCCGGCGCTGGCCCGAGAAGCCAAGGCCAAAGGCGCCTGGTTGATGGTCGACGATGCCCATGGTTTTGGACCGCTGGGTGCCAACGGTGGCGGCATCGTCGAACACTTTGGCTTGAGCCAGGATGACGTTCCGGTGCTGGTCGGCACCCTCGGCAAGGCGTTCGGTACGGCGGGTGCCTTTGTGGCTGGCAGCGAAGAGCTGATCGAAAGCCTGATCCAGTTCGCCCGCCCCTACATCTACACCACCAGCCAGCCCCCCGCGTTGGCCTGCGCCACGTTGAAAAGCCTGGAACTGCTGCGCAACGAACACTGGCGCCGCGAGCATTTGCAGACGCTGATCCGCCAGTTCCGCAAAGGTGCCGAGCAGATTGGCCTGGAACTCATGGACAGCTTCACGCCGATCCAGCCGATCATGATCGGTGACGCGGGGCGAGCGGTGCGCCTTTCGCAAATGCTGCGTGAACGCGGGTTGATGGTGACCGCGATTCGCCCGCCGACCGTACCCGCCGGCAGTGCCCGGCTGCGGGTCACGTTGACGGCTGCCCACAGTGAGGCCCAGGTACAGCTATTGTTAAACGCACTGGCCGATTGTTTTCAACAACTGAAGCCGGAGCCAAGCCATGCGTGATCGTCTGATTCTGCTGCCCGGCTGGGGCCTTGGCGTTTCACCGCTGGAGCCTCTGGCGGCGGCCTTGCGCGGTCTTGATGAGCACCTGCGCGTCGAGATCGAGCCGTTGCCGGAGCTGGAGTCGAGCGATCTTGAAGAGTGGCTCGATGAGCTTGATTCGACCTTGCCGCAAGACGTGTGGCTGGGCGGTTGGTCATTGGGCGGCATGCTCGCCTGCGAATTGGCGGCCCGGCGTGGCGATCGCTGCTGTGGTGTGTTCACCCTGGCCAGCAACGTTTCTTTTGTCGCTCATGATCAATGGACAAGCGCCATGTCCGGGGAAACCTTCGATGCGTTTCTGGCGGGATGTGAGGCCGATCCGCGTGCGACCTTGAAACGCTTTTCACTGCTTTGCGCCCAAGGCGCCGAAGACCCACGCGGATTGTCGCGGTTGTTGCTCGGCGGTGCCCCGAACACCGCTACGCCGGTGTTGCTGAGTGGTCTGCAAGTGCTCGCGCAACTGGATACACGACAGGCACTGCAATCGTTCCGCGGTCCGCAACTGCATCTGTTCGCCGGCCGCGACGGGCTGGTGCCGGTGGAAGCGGCGGGCGAGTTGTTGGCATTGCTGCCGGATGTCGAAATCGGTCTGATTGAACAGGCCAGCCACGTGTTTCTCCTGGAGGATCCCCACGGTGTGGCGGGGGCGATCCAGGCCTTTTTGCATGAGTCCGGCGATGACTGATTTATCCCTTCCCAACCTGCCCGGCGCCTTGCCCGACAAGCGCCAGGTAGCAGCCTCATTCTCCCGCGCGGCAGCAAGCTACGACAGCGTGGCCGAGCTGCAGCGTGATGTGGGCAGCCAATTGCTCGGGCGCTTGCCGCAGGACTTCGTACCGCAGCGCTGGCTGGACCTGGGCTGTGGCACCGGGCATTTCAGTCGTGCCCTGGGTGAGCAATTTCCGGGCAGCCACGGGGTGGCGCTGGACATTGCCGAGGGCATGCTCAACCACGCCCGGCCATTGGGCGGTGCCACATACTTCGTGGCCGGCGATGCCGAGCGACTGCCACTGCAGGATTCGTCTTGCGACCTGATCTTCTCCAGCCTGGCGGTGCAGTGGTGCGCGGACTTCGACGCGGTGCTCAGTGAAGCCTTTCGAGTACTAAAACCTGGCGGCATTTTCGCGTTTGCTAGTCTGTGTGTAGGGACGTTGTTTGAATTGCGCGACAGCTGGCGCGAAGTCGACGGCATGGTGCACGTCAACCGCTTCCGGGAGTTTGGTGTTTATCAACAACTGTGTGCGGCCAGCGGCTTGAGGATGGTCAGTCTGCAAAACCTTGCGCACGTGCTGTATTACCCGGATGTGCGCAGCCTGACCCATGAACTCAAGGCGTTGGGTGCGCACAATCTCAATCCCGGGCGGCCGGGTGGCTTGACCGGCCGGGCGCGGATTTTGGGTTTGATCGAGGCTTACGAACAGTTTCGTCAGGCCCAGGGACTGCCGGCGACTTATCAAGTGGTGTACGCCGTTTTGGAGAAACCCTTATGAGCGCAGCCTATTTCATCGCCGGCACGGATACCGATGTCGGTAAAACCACGGTCGCTGCGGGGCTACTGCATGCGGCGCGTTCGGCGGGTTTGAGCACGGCGGCGGGCAAGCCGGTCGCTTCCGGTTGCGATGTGACACCTAAAGGCTTGCGCAATGCCGATGCGCTGGCCTTGCTGGCGGAGTGTTCGCTGCCGCTGACCTATGCACAGGTCAATCCGATGGCCTTCGAACCAGCCATTGCCCCGCATCTGGCGGCGCGAGAGGCGGGCGTGGCGCTGACGGTGCAGTCGTTGCTGGCGCCGATGCGGCAGATTCTGGGCATGCAGGCGGACTTCACCCTGATCGAAGGCGCCGGTGGCTGGCGCGTACCCCTGGCGGATCAGGACAATCTGTCGGACCTGGCCATCGCATTGAAGCTGCCGGTGATCCTTGTGGTCGGTGTACGCCTGGGGTGTATCAGCCATGCCTTGTTGACCGCCGAAGCAATTGCCCGGGACGGTTTGCAACTGGCGGGATGGGTGGCCAACATCATCGACCCGAAGACCTCGCGGCTGGAAGAAAACCTGGCTACCCTGGCCGAGCGCCTCCCGGCACCGTGCCTGGGGCGTGTGCCGAAACTCAAGGCCGTTACGGCCGAGGCGGTGGCCGAGCACTTGCAACTGGACCTGTTGGACTGAGGCGAGTGGCTTCGGGCTTTGCCTATGGGAAGGCACTGTGCCATTAGTGTTTTTGTCGAGTGTTTTGCCGGCCACTCTGCTTCAATGGTCACTGTTGATCCTTTGAAAGGACGAGTTCTCCCTTGGAAATCTCAGGAAACCCCGCTTTTTATGCCGGTCTGAGCACTCTTCAGACAGGGCAGAACCGTGTCGATCAAGCCGCCGGGCAGATCGCCAACACGATGATCGAGCGCTCGGTCACCAGCCAGTCCTCCGAGGCGCAGGTCGATCGTCTGCGATCGGTTGATCGCAGCCGGCAATCGGACCTGGCCAGCAATGTGGTCGAAATGGCCCAAGGCAAATTTCAAGTCGAACTGGGCGCCAAAGTCGCCAAGGCATCCGACGAAGTGCTCGGAACGCTGATCGATACTTTCGCCTGATCCTCATTGAATCCGTCTCTCCAACGCCGCGTCTGTTCGCGGCGTTTTTCTGCGTAAGTCCTTCTCGCTCAACTAATCTTTTCTGCATGGTGGCTCGCTCGGTCTATGCCCGTCGTGCGGTTGCGCGCAGATGTGCCTGATCGGCGGTGACGAATGGAAAAAGATCGACGCTTGACAAGATTTGGGCGTAAACGTATGTTTCAAACAACTGTTTGATCGCAACAACAAATCAATGCGGTCGTTCATTCCCGGTTACATCAGCAGAGGTTTATCGCTATGCCTGACTACAAGGCCCCCTTGCGTGATATTCGCTTCGTTCGTGACGAGCTGCTCGGTTACGAAGCGCACTATCAGAGCCTTCCGGCTTGTGCCGACGCAACTCCGGACATGGTTGACGCCATTCTTGAGGAAGGCGCCAAGTTTTGTGAGCAGGTACTGGCTCCGCTGAACCGCGTGGGCGATCTCGAAGGCTGCACCTGGAGCGAGTCCGGCGTTAAGACCCCGACTGGCTTCAAGGAAGCCTACAAGCAATTCGTCGAAGGTGGCTGGCCAAGCCTGGCTCACGACGTAGAGCACGGCGGCCAAGGCCTGCCGGAGTCCCTGGGTCTGGCCATCAGCGAAATGGTTGGCGAGTCCAACTGGTCGTGGGGCATGTACCCAGGCCTGTCGCACGGTGCGATGAACACCATCTCCGAGCACGGCACCCCTGAGCAGCAAGAGGCTTACCTGACCAAGCTGGTTTCCGGCGAGTGGACCGGCACCATGTGCCTGACCGAGCCGCACTGCGGCACAGACCTTGGCATGCTGCGCACCAAGGCCGAGCCTCAGGCCGACGGTTCCTACAAGGTTTCCGGCACCAAGATCTTCATCTCGGCCGGTGAACACGACATGGCCGACAACATCGTCCACATCGTACTGGCCCGCCTGCCGGATGCCCCGGCCGGCACCAAAGGCATCTCCCTGTTCATCGTGCCGAAGTTCATGCCCAACGCCGACGGTTCGGTTGGCGCGCGTAACGCGGTGTCCTGCGGTTCCCTGGAACACAAGATGGGCATCCACGGCAACGCTACCTGCGTGATGAACTTCGACGGCGCTACCGGTTTCCTGATCGGCCCGGCGAACAAAGGCCTGAACTGCATGTTCACCTTCATGAACACCGCACGTCTGGGTACCGCGCTGCAAGGCCTGGCCCACGCTGAAGTCGGTTTCCAGGGCGGCCTGAAATACGCTCGCGACCGTCTGCAGATGCGCTCGCTGACGGGTCCCAAAGCGCCGGACAAAGCCGCTGACCCGATCATCGTGCACCCTGACGTACGCCGCATGCTGTTGACCATGAAGGCATTCGCCGAAGGCAACCGCGCAATGGTTTACTTCACCGCCAAGCAGGTCGACATCGTCAAGTACGGCGTGGACGAAGAAGAGAAGAAGAAAGCCGACGCACTGTTGGCGTTCATGACTCCAATCGCCAAAGCCTTCATGACCGAAGTCGGTTTCGAATCGGCCAACCATGGCGTGCAGATCTACGGCGGCCACGGCTTCATCGCCGAGTGGGGCATGGAGCAGAACGTCCGCGACAGCCGCATCTCGATGCTGTACGAAGGCACCACCGGCATCCAGGCACTCGACCTGCTGGGCCGTAAAGTGCTGATGACTCAGGGCGAGGCTCTGAAAGGCTTCACCAAGATCGTCCACAAGTTCTGCCAGACCAACGAAGGCAACGAAGCGGTTCAAGAGTTCGTCGCTCCGCTGGCCGCATTGAACAAGGAATGGGGCGAGCTGACCATGAAGGTCGGTATGGCCGCCATGAAAGATCGCGAAGAAGTCGGCGCGGCCTCCGTGGACTACCTGATGTACTCCGGTTACGCCTGCCTGGCCTACTTCTGGGCCGACATGGCGCGCCTGGCCGCCGAGAAACTGGCTGCCGGCACCTCCGAAGAGGCGTTCTACACCGCCAAGCTGCAGACTGCGCGCTTCTACTTCCAGCGCATCCTGCCGCGTACCCGCACTCACGTCGTAACCATGCTGTCGGGCGCCAACAACCTGATGGACATGAAAGAAGAGAACTTCGACCTGGGCTACTAAGCCTTAGCGAAGTACTTGAAAAAGCCGCTGCTCCTTCGGGAACAGCGGCTTTTTTGCTTTAAAGGTTGCCGGTGGAAAATGTTTGTAACGCCCTTTAAAAAATACCTCAGTAATTCACTCAGCAACTCAGGCTTTCTGCCGTTACAGTGGTTGGCACATTGCCATCAATTGATTTGACCGGTCGGAGCTTTACCCTTGCCGCGCTCTTCCGCTGTGCGTTTCAGTCACTTCCTGCCGTCATTGCTGCTGTTACTGGCGGGGCTAGCGGCTGCATACATCAAGGAGCTGAACGTCTTTTTCACTTCGCTGTTCAACGTGCTGCCCACCCTGGTGTTGTTGCTCGGTGGCGCCTATTGCGCGGTATACCGACGCCAGCGTGAACTGTTTCTGATGGTCACGGTGTACATCGCCTACTTCCTGCTCGACACCCAGACTGACTATTACCGCGACAACGGCAAGGTGCGTGACGATGCCGCGGTGGTCTTTCATTTGTGTTGCCTGCTGCTGCCGCTGCTGTTTGGCATCTTCGCGGCATGGCAGGAGCGCACCCATCTGTTTCAGGACATGGTGGCGCGTTTCGCCGTATTGCTGGCGGTCGGCAGCGTGGCGCTGGGGCTTGAGCAAAGCTATCCGCATGCGCTGCTGATCTGGTTGTCGGAGATTCGCTGGCCCGCCTTGCATGGCGCCTGGATGAGCCTGATCCAGTTGTCCTATCCGGTGTTCATTGCGGCGTTTCTGCTGCTGGCCTGGCAATACTGGCGCAACCCGCGACCGCTGCATGCCGCGCAATGGGTGGGGCTGCTCGGATTGTTCTGGATGTTACCGAAAACCTTCATCCTGCCGTTCACGCTGAACATCATGTGCAGCCAGGTGATGCTGATGATTGCCGCTGCCGTTGCCCATGAGGCCTATCAAATGGCGTTCCGCGACGAACTGACCGGGCTGCCGGGTCGTCGCGCGTTGAATGAGCGCATGCAACGGTTGGGGCGCAACTACGTGTTGGCCATGAGCGACGTCGACCACTTCAAGAAATTCAACGACACCCACGGCCACGACGTCGGCGACCAGGTGCTGCGACTGGTGGCCAGCAAGCTGTCGAAAATCGGCGGTGGCGGTAAGGCGTATCGCTATGGCGGCGAGGAATTTGCCCTGGTGTTTGCAGGCAAGTCCCTCGAAGAGTGCATGCCGCACCTGGAAGTCATCCGCGAGTCCATCGCCACTTACAACATTCAACTGCGCAATCAGGAAAACCGCCCACAGGACGACAATCAGGGGCGCCAGCGGCGTGCCGGTTCCGGTGCGTCGAGTGTGTCGGTGACGGTCAGTATCGGCGTTGCCGAACGGATCGAACAACGCACCCCCGAAGAAGTGCTCAAGTCCGCTGACCAGGCGCTCTACAGCGCCAAGGGCGCCGGGCGCAACTGCGTGATGGCGTTCGGGCAGAACCGCCGTGGCGCCGTGCGCATGGACGCCGCTACGGTTGAGTGATGATGGCGCATTCAGCGAGCGCAAAGTGATTGTGAGGCGTGGTCGGCAGCAGTAGGTTGGAGAAATCTGCCGACGGAGAATGACCATGCCCGAGTACAAAGCTCCCTTGCGCGACATGCGCTTTCTGATCGACCACGTCTTCGACTTTCACAGCAACTACGCCGCGCTGGGGGCCACCGATGCCAGCCCGGACATGGTCAATGCGATCCTCGAAGAAGGAGCGAAGTTCTGCGAAAACGTACTGTCGCCGCTGAACCGCAGTGGCGATGAAGAAGGCTGCCATTTCGACAATGGCGTGGTCACGACGCCCGCGGGCTTCAAGCAGGCATTCGCCCAATATGTCGAGGGCGGCTGGCATGGCCTGGCGGCGGATCCGGTTTACGGCGGTCAAGGGTTGCCGATCTCTCTGGGCCTGGTGATCAGCGAGATGGTGGCTTCCAGCAACACCTCATGGGGCATGTACCCCGGTCTGACCCACGGTGCGATGTCGGCGATCCATGCCCATGGTACCGAGGCGCAAAAGCAGACCTATTTGAAGAAGCTCACCGCTGGCCAATGGACCGGCACCATGTGCCTGACCGAAGCCCATTGCGGCACCGACCTGGGCATCATCAAGACCCGCGCCGTGCCTGCGGCCGATGGCAGCTACGCGATCTCCGGCAGCAAGATCTTCATCTCCGCCGGCGAGCACGACATGAGCGCCAACATCATTCACCTGGTGCTGGCCAAATTGCCGGACGCACCGGCCGGAACCAAGGGCATTTCACTGTTCATCGTGCCCAAGTACCTGCCCGATGCGACGGGGGAAGCGGGTGAGCGCAACGGCGTGTCCTGCGGCTCGATCGAACACAAAATGGGCATCAAGGCCTCGGCCACCTGCGTGCTGAACTTCGACGAGGCCAAGGGCTTCCTGATCGGCGAGCCGAACAAGGGCCTCAACTGCATGTTCACCATGATGAACCACGCGCGACTGGGCACCGGCATGCAAGGGCTGTGTCTGGGGGAGGCGAGCTTCCAGGGCGCGATCAAATACGCCAACGACCGTTTGCAGATGCGCTCGCTGACCGGCCCGAAAGCGCCGGAAAAGGTTGCCGACCCGATCATCGTGCACCCTGATGTGCGGCGGATGTTGTTGACCATGAAAGCCTTCAACGAGGGCAACCGCGCGCTGACCTACTTCACCGCACAGTTGCTCGACGTTGCACACCTGAGCCCGGACGAAACGGCGCGCCGGGATGCCGAAGACTTGCTGGCGTTCCTCACGCCAATCTGCAAAGCCTTCATGACCGACACCGGGCTGGAGGTGACCAACCATGGCATGCAGGTGTTTGGCGGCCATGGGTTCATTCGCGAATGGGGTATGGAGCAGTTGGTCCGCGACTGCCGGATCGCACCGATCTATGAGGGCACCAACGGCATTCAGGCGCTGGACTTGCTCGGGCGCAAGGTGCTCGGCAGCCAGGGCAAGTTGCTTCGCGGCTTCACCAAAATCGTCCACAAGTTCTGCACGGCGAACGCTGAACATCCACAACTGGCCGGGTATGTGGCGCAGCTCAATCAACTGAACCAGCAGTGGGGTGAGTTGACCACCAGGGTCGGTATGGCAGCGATGAAAAACCCGGACGAAGTCGGTGCTGCGTCGGTGGATTACCTGATGTACAGCGGTTACATCATCCTCGGCTACCTGTGGTTGCGCATGGCGCTGGTGGCTCAGGCGCAGCTCGATGCGGGCAGCGGTGATGGTGACTTCTGCCGGGCCAAACTGGCGACCAACGAGTTTTACTTCAAGCGTCTGTTGCCACGCACTGCCGCTCATCGGGCAGCCGTCGAAGCAGGTAGCGATTGCCTGATGCAACTGCCTGCGGAGCTGTTTGCGCTCTGACATCGCCCTCTGCTCGCGATGGTCGTCAACGAAAACGCGTAAAACCCGATGCCCGCGGCGTCTTCGGGTTTTTCGCGAGCGAGCTCGCTCCTACAGTTTCATCCGTTCACTCCCGCCTACGGCAATGACTAAAAATAACAAAATGGTCATGAGTTGACCCTATGTGTCGCAAAAGTTGTTGAGGTACACTCCGACCCAACGAAAACACTCTTCCTGTGAATCACCTGTATAGATCTTGCGAGGTTTGCCATGGCTGACTACAAAGCGCCCCTGCGCGATATGCGCTTCGTCCTCAATGAAGTTTTCGAGGTCGCCAAACTCTGGGCCGAACTGCCTGCACTGGCCGAAACCGTCGATGCAGAAACCGTCGAAGCCATCCTGGAAGAAGCCGGCAAAGTCACCAGCAAAAGCATCGCACCGCTGAGCCGTGCCGCTGACGAAGAAGGTTGCCATTGGGCGGACGGTGCCGTCACCACGCCGGCAGGTTTCCCACAGGCCTATCAGACCTACGCTGAAGGCGGCTGGGTCGGTGTCGGTGGTGATCCGTCCTATGGCGGCATGGGCATGCCCAAGGCCGTTTCGGCCCAGGTCGAGGAAATGGTCAACTCCGCCAGCCTGTCGTTTGGCCTGTACCCGATGCTGACCGCCGGTGCTTGCCTGTCGATCAACGCCCACGCCAGCGAAGAACTGAAAGCCGCGTACCTGCCGAACATGTACGCCGGCATCTGGGCCGGTTCCATGTGCCTGACCGAGCCGCACGCCGGTACCGACCTGGGGATCATCCGCACCAAGGCCGAGCCTCAGGCTGACGGTTCCTACAAGGTCAGCGGCACCAAGATCTTCATCACCGGTGGCGAACACGACCTGACCGAAAACATCATCCACCTGGTGCTGGCCAAGCTGCCGGATGCGCCGGCGGGGCCGAAAGGCATTTCGCTGTTCCTGGTACCGAAGTTCATGGTCAATGCCGATGGCAGCCTGGGCGCGCGCAACCCGGCCAACTGCGGTTCGATCGAACACAAGATGGGCATCCAGGCCTCCGCGACCTGCGTGATGAACTTCGATGAAGCCGTGGGTTACCTGGTCGGCGAGCCGAACAAAGGCCTGGCGGCGATGTTCACCATGATGAACTACGAGCGTCTGGGCGTTGGTATCCAGGGCCTGGCCACGGGCGAGCGCTCGTACCAGAACGCCGTGGAATACGCCCGCGACCGTCTGCAAAGCCGTTCGCCGACCGGCGCGCAGAACAAGGACAAAGTGGCTGACCCGATCATCGTCCACCCGGACGTGCGACGCATGCTGCTGACCATGAAAGCCTCGAACGAAGGTGGCCGTGCATTCTCCACCTACGTGGCGATGCAACTGGACACCGCCAAGTTCAGCGAAGACGCCGCCACCCGCAAGCGTGCGGAAGACCTGGTGGCGTTGCTGACCCCGGTGGCCAAAGCGTTCCTGACCGACCTCGGCCTGGAAACCACTGTACACGGCCAGCAGATCTTCGGCGGCCACGGCTATATCCGTGAGTGGGGCCAGGAGCAACTGGTGCGTGACGTGCGCATCACCCAGATCTACGAAGGCACCAACGGCATCCAGGCGCTGGACCTGGTCGGGCGCAAGATCGTCGGTAGCGGCGGGGCGTTCTACAACCTGTTCACCGACGAGATCCGCCACTTCACAGCGACCGCCAGCGCGGACCTCGCCGAATTCACCAAGCCGCTGAACGACGCCGTGACCTCCCTCGATGAACTGACTGCGTGGTTGCTGGACCGGGCGAAGAGCAATCCGAACGAAATCGGCGCGGCGTCGGTCGAGTATCTGCAGGTGTTCGGCTACGTGGCCTACGCCTACATGTGGGCCCTGATGGCCAAGGCGGCTTTCGGCAAGGAAGCGCAAGACGATTTCTACGCCAGCAAACTGGGCACGGCACGCTTCTATTTTGCCCGTCTGCTGCCGCGCATTCACTCGTTGAGCGCGTCGGTGAAGGCCGGTAGCGAATCGTTGTTCCTGCTGGATGCGGGACAATTCTGATGAAGTAACGTTATGTAAGCATTCTCTTACATAACGTGCTGCTGTTCTCCCATAGATGCAAATTGGATCCACGGCTAATCTACTTCTCATGGACGTAGCGCAGGAAGCGCAAAGCAACAACAGGGACACGTAGGATTCTGCCAGGACGGCGGAGTGAAATGGATGTCAGGGAAACAGTCTGCAAAGCCCCGCTTCGGCGGGGTTTTCTTTTGCCTGAAGAAAAGTTTTCAGCTTGGCCCATCCAGAGCCTGCGCGCTGTTCAAGCGCCCGTCCGGGCCATTTATCACTTCTTCCAGCAATGTCCGCAGCAATGCCAGCGAGGCCTGCTGCCGTTGCACATCCCGACACACCAACCCGACTTTCAGCGGCACTCGCGGTTCGCTCAGGGGTTTCCACAGCAGTTCGTGGTTGCCGTGGGTCTTTTGCGAGCGACCGGGCAGTACCGTCGCCAGGCGCGTGTGGGGCAGGCTGTCGAGGATGCCGGCCATGTTGTTCAATTCGGCTTGTACCTGTGGGCGACGTCCGAGGCTTGTCAGCTGTGCCTGCCAGATCTGCCTGATCTGAAACTCTTCGCCCAGCAGCAGCATCGGCAGTTCGGCAGCCTGACTCATGGACACTTTCTTGAATTCACGCAGCGGATGCTCTGCCGGGATGACCAGGGTCAGTTCGTCTTCGTACAGCATCACGCCATGCAAGCCAGGCTGGCGGGGCGGCAGGTAGCTGATGCCGATATCCAGAGAACCGTTGAGCAGTCGCCGCTCGATTTCCAGGCCGGTCAGTTCGTAGATCTGCACCACCAGATGCGGCTGCGCCTTGCGCACCCGCTCGAGCATCTGCGGAACGAGGCTGGTGTGCACGGTTTGCAATACACCGATGGCCAGGGTGCGCAGCGCCTGACCCTTGAAGTTGCCGAGCGCTTCCCGTGCCCGTTGCAGGCCATCGAGCAAAGGCAGGGCATGGTTGTACAGCGTGTGGGCCGCGAGAGTCGGCAACAGGCGTTTGCTACTGCGCTCGAACAGGCTCACATCGAGGTTTTGCTCGAGGTGGCGGATTTGCTGGGACAGCGCCGGCTGAGAGATGGACAGACGCTCGGCGGCCCGGCCCACGTGGCCTTCTTCATAGACCGCGACGAAATAACGCAGTTGCTTGAAATCCATAAGTATTACTTATCGAAAATGCTGGGAAATCGAAATGGCTGAACGCCTCGCCTGAGCCTAGTCTAACCGCATTCACAGGGCTTACAGGGCCACAGAGCGCGATGAATACCCTTTGCTTCGATGGTATTTACATAGGTAAGGCAAAAAACCTCAAAAGGTTTTTTTTCAGATGAATCTGTTCAGTCTGCGCCGCAGTCCTCCCAGTCTTGATGATCTGGTCATGGACGCCTCCCTGCCATCCCAAGGCGTTAACCTTTCCAGCGAGTACTTGATGCCCAGTGTCGAGCGGCCAAAACAGGTGTTTGTGCGTGGCCAGGGTTCATGGTTGTGGGACAGCGATGACCGTGCGTACCTGGATTTTTCCCAGGGCGGCGGGGCCAACAGCCTCGGTCATAGCCCTTCGGTACTGGTCAATGCAATCGCAGCCCAGGCTCAGTCGCTGATCAACCCGGGTTTTGGCCTGCATAACCGTGGCATGCTCAGCCTCGCCGAACATTTGTGTGCCAGCACCGGCAGTGACCAGGCCTACCTGCTCAATACCGGCAGCGAAGCCTGCGAGGCGGCGATCAAACTGGCGCGTAAATGGGGTCAACGGCATCGCGGCGGTGCGTCGCGAATCATTGTGGCCAACAACGGTTGCCATGGCCGCAGCCTGGCGACGATTTCGGCGTCGGACAGTTCGACATTGGCCAACCGGTTCGAGCCGCAATTGCCAGGCTTCAGTCGTGTTCCGTTCAATGACCTGCCAGCGTTGCATGCGGCCGTGGATGAACGGACCGTAGCGATCATGCTCGAGCCGATCCAGAGCGAAGCCGGCGTGGTCCCGGCCACCACGCACTATCTCAAGGGCGTTGAACGCCTGTGCCGTGAACTCGGCATTTTGCTGATCTTCGACGAAGTGCAAACCGGCATCGGCCGTTGTGGCACCTTGCTCGCGGAACAGTCCTGCGGCGTCACGGCGGATATCGTCGTGCTCGGCAAAGGCTTGGGCGGCGGCGTGCCATTGGCCGCACTGCTGGCGCGGGGCAAAGCTTGCTGTTTCGACATTGGCGAGTTCGCAGGTACTCATCACGGTAATGCGTTGATGACCGCGGCGGGGCTTTCGGTGCTCGATACCGTACAGGACAAGGCTTTCCTCAAACACGTCGCAGAGGCCGGTCAACACCTGCGTGAAGGGTTAGGGCGTTTGGCCCATCGTTACGGTCACGGCGAGTTGCGCGGACAAGGGCTGCTGTGGGGGCTGACGCTGTCGGACGACTCCGCTGACGCGGTGGTCAAGGCCGCGCTGTACGAAGGCTTACTGCTCAATGCTCCGCAACCCGACTGCCTGCGCTTTACCCCTGCGCTAAATGTCAGCAACGCCAACATCGATGAAATGCTCCTGCGCCTGGCGCGCGCCTTCTCCCGAGTGCGAACCGCGCAATTGCAGTGCCGCAAAGGGATTGCCGTCTGATCAGACGCGCCCTGCACACATTCCAGAACCGTCTCGCGGTAATACGCACGCCCCACGCCCGATACTTTTGGCGTGGGGCGTTTTTTTGTGGCCGGTTTTTTCCAAAGGCAGTTTCGGCTTGAGCGGTTAACACATCAATGGCTTTCTAGCGTGCATCGGCAGGGAGTGCCGGTGCCAGCGAAATGGTGTTGCTGTCGCGTTGGTTTTGATTTCTATACCACTGGGTGGTATGTTTTATGGAAGGGATGTCCATGTCACCAAGGCTGTTCAAGACAAAGCGCTTCGCAATGCAGGCTGCCAAGGCCTGGATCGGTGATGACGAACTCCGGGAGGCATTCACCGAAATGCTCAATGGTCGGGCTGACAATTTGGGTGGCGGGGTCTGGAAGAAGCGCTTGAATGCCAACCGCCATCGCTCGATTATCCTGGCCAGGGGCGGTGCTCATTGGGTCTATCAGTTTCTGTACGCAAAAAAAGATCAGAGCAATATCAGTCCCAGGCATTTGCTCGACTTGCGAGAGTTGGCCAAGACATATGGTGGACTGACCGAAATGGAAATTCAGCAATTGCTGGATGCAAAGGAGTTTGTGGAGATACTAAATGAGTAAAAAATTCAAAAGTGAGCTATCGGAGTCGATCCACGAATCGGCCAGTGCCTTGTACGCCATAGGTGCAATCAGTAAGGCGACCATGCGTGAGTTCGATGAGTCCTGTCTTGCAAGAGTGCCGGATGCGATTCCCGCGCAGGAGATCAAGGCACTGCGCGAGCGCAACAATGTCAGCCAACCGGTGTTCGCGCGCTATCTGAACACCAGTGCTTCCACGGTCAAGCAATGGGAAGCAGGGGATAAGCACCCCAGTGGCATGGCGTTGAAGTTGCTGAGTATCGTGCGCAAACACGGTCTGGAGATACTGGCCTGAGGAATCGGGCTGAACCCTGACAAACGGCACAGGTCGATTAGCTGTAGGGCTCGAACGAGTCCACCCCCAATCAGGAGCTGTCCCATGGACTTTATTCGCATCATCATCGCTATCCTGTTGCCGCCACTGGGTGTGTTTCTGCAAGTAGGATTCGGCGGGGCGTTCTGGCTGAATATTCTGCTGACGTTGTGCGGTTACATTCCGGGGATCGTGCATGCGGTGTACATCATCGCCAAGCGCTGAATTTTTGCAGCGTTAGATCGATCGGTTTCGCGGGCAAGCCCGCTCCCACAGGATTTGTGCACGCAGCAGAACCTGTGGGAGCGGGCTTGCCCGCGAAGGGGGCGCCACCGTTTCGGCAATGAGCGCGGGCTTCAGTCCACTGAATCCATCACCCGCCGATAAAACAACCACTCCTGCTCCAGCGCGTGGGCCTGGTTACCGGCCTTGCGAAAGCCATGGCGTTCATCGGCGTAGTAATGCGCTTCGACCAGGATGCCGTTGTCCTGCAGTGCCGTGACCATGTCACGGGTCTGTTGCGGGACGACCACGGCATCCAGTTCTCCTTGAAAGAAGATCATCGGCACGCGGATGTTGCCGGCATGCAGCAGCGGCGTGCGGGCGGCGTAGCGTTCGGCATCCAGTTGCGGATCGCCGATCAGCCAATCCAGATAGTCGCTTTCGAATTTGTGGGTCGCGCGCCCCAGCGCCACCGGGTCGCTGACCCCATACAGGCTGGCGCCGGCGCGGAACACGTTGTGAAAGGCCAAGGCGCAAAGGCTGGTGTAGCCGCCAGCGCTGCCACCGCGAATGAACGCCTGGTCGCCGTCGATCAAGCCTCGCTGCTTGAGGTAACTGACCACGGCGCAGGCGTCTTGCACATCAACATCACCCCAGCCCAGGTGCAGTGCCTGGCGATAGGCCCGGCCGTAACCGCTGCTGCCGCGATAGTTGAGATCGGCCACGGCGAAGCCCCGCTGTGCCCAGTACTGGATACGCGGATCGAGCATCGGGTAGCACGCCGAAGTCGGTCCGCCATGGACGAACACCACCAATGGCGGTTTCGCCTCGCCGGTCATCGCCGGGTAGAAGAAGCCGTGTGCTTCGCCTGAGCCACTTGGGTAGCGCAAGGTTTGCGGGCGGCTGATCTGTTCGGGAGCAAGCGGTGCGATGCCGCCGGCCAGCACTTGCACTTGCCGGCTCTGACGGTCGATGGCGATGACGGCGGCTGAACTGACGGGCGACGCCGCGATGCAATAGATGAACTGCTCATCCACGGCGAGATGGCGGAAGCGGCTGTAGTCGCCGGTAAAGTCGGCGCTGGAGTCTCCGCCTATGCCCAGTCGGCCAAACCCGCCCTCGGTCCAACTGGCCAGATAACTGTTGTCGCTCAGCGGCAACCAGGTGCTGCCGCCGAGTTGCCAGGGCGCGGGGCCATGGTCGGCGCTGGCACTTGGCAATGGGCTCAGGCCTTTTTCAGACTCTTTCCATGGCTGCCAGTAACCTGCGCGATCCGTCAGGCAATACAGGCGACCGCCGGCATCAAACCGCGGTTGCTGCACAGACTCTTGAGTGCCGTCGCCCGCCACACAACGAGCCTCGGCAAAGCCGCCGTTGGCGAGGCGCTCGGCAACCATCAAACGGGTCGCTGTCCATGGCTGATCCGGGCGACTCCACTCGATCCAGGCTAGGCGCCGGGCATCCGGGCTCAGCGTCGGTGCCGCGTAGAAATCAGCACCCTCGGCCAGCAAGTGACGTGCGCCATCGAACAGATCGATCGCCACCAATCGGTGTTGATCGCGGTGCTCCTCGACCGCCAGCACTTGCCCGTTGGCGAACTGTAAATCGCCATAACGGCACGCCCCGGACGTCAGCCTTTCGGGCGCTTCGTCTTGCAGTGATTGCCGATACAACTGCTGGTCGGCCTCATTGACGAAAACGATTCCATCGTCCGTCAGACAAAACGCCCCACCGCCATATTCGTACACCCGACTGCGAACGCTGAACCCCGGTGGCGTCAGGCATTTCGCTGCGCCGTCACGCCAATGCCAGATCCGGCACGCAGCGTCTTCGGGGCGGTATTCGTTCCAGAACAGGCCCTGTCGACCGACCTGCAGTTCGGCAAAGTCGATACCGGCGGCCACGGCTTTGGCAGCGCTGAAAGGTTCAGCTTTTGGCGATGAGGCGTGAGTTTCGTTCATTGCGAAAGGCCAGTTGGTCGATGGTCTGGGTCGCGTGCCCGGCTTCTTCGCGAGCCTTGAGGATCACGCCGTGTTGTGGCGACTTGCTGCATACCGGGTCGGCATTGCTTGCATCGCCGGTGAGCATGAACGCCTGGCAGCGGCAGCCGCCGAAGTCTTTTTCTTTCTCGTCACAGGAGCGGCACGGCTCGGGCATCCAGTCGTACCCGCGAAAGCGGTTGAAGCCGAACGAGTCGTACCAGATGTGCTGCATGCTGTGGTCGCGCACGTTGGGAAATTGCACCGGCATCTGTCGGGCACCGTGACAGGGCAGGGCGGTTCCGTCTGGCGTGACCGTCAGGAAAATACTGCCCCAGCCGTTCATGCAGGCTTTCGGGCGTTCTTCGTAATAGTCCGGCGTGACGAAAATCAGCTTGCACGGATGCCCTTCGGCTTCCAGTTTTGCGCGGTATTCGTTAGTGATGCGTTCGGCGCGCACCAGTTGCTCCCTGGTCGGCAAAAGCCCAACGCGATTGAGTTGCGCCCAGCCGTAGAACTGGCAGGTGGCGAGCTCGACGAAGTCCGCTTCCAGTGCGATGCACAACTCGATGATGCGGTCGATCTGGTCGATATTGTGCCGATGGGTGACGAAGTTCAGCACCATCGGATAACCGTGGGCCTTCACCGCCCGGGCCATCTCCAGTTTCTGCGCGAAGGCCTTTTTCGAGCCGGCCAGCAGATTGTTCACCTGCTCGTCACTGGCCTGGAAGCTGATCTGGATGTGATCGAGGCCGGCCTTCTTGAAGTCGCTGATTTTCTGTTCGGTCAGGCCGATGCCGGAGGTGATCAGGTTGGTATAGAAACCCAGCTTGCGCGCTTCAACGATCAGCTCTGCGAGGTCCTGACGCACCAGCGGTTCGCCACCGGAAAAGCCAAGCTGCGCGGCGCCCATTTCCCGCGCTTCACGAAACACCTTGATCCACTGCTCGGTGCTCAGCTCTTTGCCTTGCTCGGCGAAATCCAGCGGATTGGAGCAGTATGGGCATTGCAGCGGGCAGCGATAAGTCAGCTCGGCGAGCAGCCACAGCGGCAAGCCGACCTCGGGTTTGGGCGGTACTTGCCTTGATGAATCAGGCAAGTTCGATCCAGTGCTGCGCACGGGCAACCTCCATGAATTGCTCGATGTCGTCTCCGAGTTCGGGCACGCCGGGAAACTGTTGGTCGAGCTCATTGATGATGGCCGCGACATCCCGTTCACCATCAATCAAACCGCCGATCAGCGCGGCACTTTCGTTGAGCTTGATCATGCCTTCCGGGTACAGCAGCACGTGGCCTTTTTGCGCCGGTTCGTACTGGAAGCGGTAGCCGGGACGCCAGGTCGGGGTCTTGCTGCGATCGAAACTCATAAAGTGATTCCTTTGTGCCAGACCCGTTCCCCGGTCACGCTGTGATACGGCGGGCGTTTCAGTTCGTAGGCCATGCTCATGGCATCAAGCATGCTCCAAAGAATGTCCAGTTTGAACTGGAGAATTTCCAGCATGCGCTCCTGGCCTTCACGGGTGGTGTAGTGCTGCAACGTGATCGCCAGACCATGCTCGACATCACGCCGTGCCTGGCCCAGGCGCGTGCGGAAATACTCGTAGCCGGCCGGGTCGATCCATGGGTAGTGCTGGGGCCAACTGTCCAGGCGCGATTGGTGGATCTGCGGGGCGAACAGTTCGGTCAGCGAGCTGCTCGCGGCTTCCTGCCAGCTGGCGCGGCGGGCGAAATTGACATAGGCGTCCACGGCGAAGCGCACGCCGGGCAGTACCAGCTCCTGGGAACGCAGTTGGTCCGGGTCGAGGCCCACGGCCTGGCCCAGGCGCAGCCAGGCTTCGATGCCGCCGTCTTCACCGGGCGCACCGTCGTGGTCCAGCAGGCGTTGAATCCACTCGCGGCGGATCTCGCGGTCCGGGCAGTTGGCCAGAATGGCCGCGTCCTTCAGGGGGATGTTCACCTGATAGTAGAAACGGTTGGCGACCCAGCCCTGGATCTGTTCGCGGGTGGCCCGGCCTTCGTACATCGCCTCGTGATAGGGGTGATGGATGTGGTAGTAGGCGCCCTTGGCGCGCAGAGCCGCTTCGAATTCGGCGGGGGACATCGGGGTGTCAGTCATTGCGGTTCTCCGGGGAACAACCAGGATATGTGTTGCTGCTGCCGGCCTCATCGCGAGCAAGCTCGCTCCCACAGGGGAATGCGGTCAACTGGGAGAGCGAGCTTGCTCGCGATAGGGCCATCCGCTACAGCACAATACTCATGCCGTCATACGCCACTTCAACCTGACGCCGATCCAGTTCCGCGCGTTCTGGCGAGTCTTCATCGAGAATCGGGTTGGTGTTGTTGATGTGGATAAGTACTTTGCGCTGGTTGGGCAATTGCTCAAGCACTTCGAGCATGCCACCGGGGCCGCTCTGCGCCAGGTGTCCCATCTCCCGACCGGTGCGGGTGCCGACGCCGCGACGCTGCATTTCATCGTCATCCCACAACGTTCCATCGACCAGCAGGCAATCGCTGCCGGCCATGATTTCCAGAAGCCCTGCATCCACCTTGCCCAGGCCCGGTGCGTAGAACAGTTTGCCGCCGGTGTTGAGGTCTTCGACGATCAGGCCGATGTTGTCGCCCGGATGGGGGTCGAAGCGGTGTGGTGAGTACGGCGGCGCGGCACTGCGCAACGGCAGCGGGGTGAAGCGCAGGTTCGGGCATGCCGGTACGCTGAAGCTCTGGTCGAGTTCGATGCGATTCCAGGTCAGCCCGCCATTCCAGTGGTTGAGCATGGTGAACAGCGGAAATCCGGTGCTCAGGTCTTCATGGACCATGTCGGTGCACCAGACCTGATGCGGGCAGCCTTCGCGCAACATGAGCAGGCCGGTGGTGTGGTCGATCTGGCTGTCCATCAGGATGATCGCGCCGATCCCGGTATCGCGCAGGGCGCGGCCCGGCTGCATCGGGGCGAAGCCCTGGAGTTGGGCGCGGATGTCCGGGGAGGTGTTGCACAGCACCCAGTTCACGCCGTCATCGGAAATCGCGATGGACGATTGCGTCCGCGCCTTGGCCCGCAGGCTGCCGTCGCGAAAGCCTGCGCAGTTCACGCAGTTGCAGTTCCACTGCGGGAAGCCACCGCCGGCAGCGGAACCTAGAATCTGGACAAACATGGACGCTCCATCATTTCAACGCTGAAAATAAAACGCCTCGGATAACCGAGGCGTTGTGCTGCATCTCTGCCAAAGCTGAGATTAGCGGCTTGCGAAGTACATGGTGACTTCAAAGCCAATACGCAGGTCGGTGTAAGCCGGTTTGGTCCAGGCCATAAATTGAACTCCTTCAGGTAGGGTAGGACAGCGCTATCTATAGGTATAGTCCACCTCAAATCAGAGAGGTTCCAGATAGTTAGGTTGCTATGTTACTCAAAATTTCAAAGAAATTGCCCGTGAAACTTTGAGAAAGCTCCTTGCAGCCCCGGTAATGATCATTTTGCCGCTTGCCATGGCGCACCCGGGGTAATGCTGTTGGCAAGGCACAGCCAGCCGCCTTCGGCCTGATTCAGGCGTTGGGCCGCAGCCAGTAGAACGCTCCGGTCAATGCGCACAATGGCCTCGGGCAGGTGCGTCAGATAATCCGACGAGCGGCCGGCCAGTTTGCCTTGCCAGAGCAAGTCGGCCGCTTGAGCCGTGGTGAGCGCAGCGCTGCAAAACTGATCCGCCAGGGCCTGGCGTTGAGCATTGAAGGTGGTGTCGTCGAGTGCGTTGATCAGTTCCGGCAATCGATTCAGGAATTGCTCGATGTGTTGCAGCAGCTCCACAGGCGCAACGCTTGGCGATTGCACGCCGAACAGCATTCCGGTTTGCCCGTGAATCTGCCGCAGGGCGCTGAGCACCGCATAGCCGAGTTGCAACTCCACCCGCAGGCGTTGGTAGAACGGTGTCTGGCAGACATGCGCGAGCAAACGCCACGCGGCTTCGTCGGCCATTTCCTGGGTGGCTGCAGGACAGAACAGCAGCAACGCGTGCTCGCTGGAGGCGGTATCGACAGTGCTCCACAGATGCCGTGCAAGGATCGAAGAGGGCGGCGTCAGTTGATTGTCCGGCGTGCCGGGTATGCGACTCAAGGCCAGGCCCATAGCCGCTTGAGTCTGAGCCGATAACCCGATGGCCAGCCCATCCCATCGCGCACTCGACCAGAGTGACTGCACGTCATCCGAGTTCGCGGTATGCCCGAGGCAGTGATCGGGCAATGCCTTGAGCAGTTGTCGAATCGGTATTGACGCAACGCTCGTCGATTCGGCTTGTGAGACAGCGGTGTCAGGTTTTGTCAGTTCTTTCAGCACATGCTCCAGGACGCTGGGCATCGGTTCCTGCAGCCCGTTCAGTTTGAGCAACCATTCGTTGCCCGATGCACTGAAGGAAAATTCCACACCGGCCTGGTGCGCGTCTTCGCGCAACGGTTGCAGGTGGTTTTCCAGCCGTGATTGAAGTTGGCTGCCAGGAGCCGAGTCCAGACGCCAGCGCAGATAAATCGCGCCTTCAGCACCGTTGTCTGGCCATGCCTGGCTGAATTGCATCGGCGAACGTTCACGACGGCTGCGCGAACGGTCCTGGGCAAAAGTGCGCAGGCCTCGGTGGGCGCTGGTCTGGCCGCGAATCAATCCGGCGTTGGCTGCCGGTGCTTCGGCGCACAAGAACGGGTTGGGTGTTGGCAGTTGCCATGGGCCGCTGAAGTTATCCACAGCGCCGATTTGTTGAAGGATTTGCTTGAGGGCGGTAACACCCGGCTCGGATAACCCGACTTCGCGTTGTTCGCTGTCCAGTCGGGCCAGTTGCAAGGCGCCGCTGACTTGCTGTTGGCGCTGGAGCAGGGTGGCGTACTCTTCGCGCAATCGGCTCCAGTCTTGCGCGGCAAAGAAACCGAGCCAATCCATCAAGCGTTCGCGGATGCCTGAAGCCGGGTCTGCGGTGGGCAGGGTGAATTCGATATGCAGCAAGGCTTGCCCGGCGAACTGGTACAGCGGCTGGGCTTTGAGGTGATCGGCCAGCCCGCGCTCGCGCAGGTCCGCCATTAAGCCACCGGGTTTTGCCAGGTTCAGCCAGTGGCACAGGAACGCCAACGCATCGGCAGAGAAATCGGGTAGCACTTCAAGGGCAAACAGCAGATCCAGGCGTCGTTCGCCAGCCTGTTGATAACTGTTGGTTGAGGCGTCCATCAGCGGTAGTGGGGGCAGTTGAGTGGCTGTCTGGCCTTTGGCAATGACACTGCCAAAGGCTTCGGCCATTGCCTTCAACTCAACGAGGCTCTGTGGCCCGGCCAGGCTCAAGGTCATTTGCCCGGTCTGGTAAAACTGCTGATAAAAATCCTGCAGCGCCTGCTGAAACTCGGGTTGTTGCAGTGGCAGACTGTCGCGATTGCCTGCATGAAAACCCCGTAGTGGATGAGCCTCGGCCAGGCCATTGAACAGCGCAAATTGCTGCTGCGCCTTGGCATCCTGCGACCAGGCGACAAACTCTGCCTGCAGCACTTCCCGTTCCCGCTGCTGGTCGTCCGGATTCATACGTGGATGGGCGAGCATGTCTGACAGACGCTCCAGCCCACCGGCAAACGCCTGGGGTGGCAGTTCGAAAAAGTAGTCCGTGGTGCGTTCGCTGGTCCGCGCGTTTACCTGACCGCCATGACTCTGGACGTAGGCCATCAATCCTTGCCCGGCTGGAAAACGCTCAGTGCCCAGAAACAGCAGATGCTCAAGAAAGTGCGCCAGGCCGGGCCACGCCAGCGGCACATCATGGCTGCCCGCGGCCACCCGCAACGCTGCTGCGCAACGCTTCAAATTCGGGGCATGACGCAGCGTCACCTGCAGGCCATTGGCCAGGGTTTCAGTGTGGGGGCGAGGGTGATTCAGCGCGGGCATGGGCACTTCCAGAACAGTGAAGTGCCAATGCTAGCGGATTAGGACTTGTTCAGCTCGCCGTAAAGCTCGGGGCGGCGATCGAGGAGGTAGCGATTGGCGGCGCGGGATTCGACCATCAACTGACGATCCAGCTCGCCGACAATCAGCGATTCATCCAGTCCCGCCTGAGCGATGCGGCTGCCATCCGGCGCAGCGATGCTGCTCTGGCCGCAGTAGTGGATGTCGCCTTCGTGCCCACAGTAATTGGCATAAGCCACGTAGCACTGGTTTTCGAAGGCGCGGGCGCGCACGGTGACATCGGCGACGAAATCGAACGGAATCATGTTCGCGGTCGGCACCAGAATCAGCTCGGCACCGGCCAGGGCCAGGCGTCGGGCGTTCTCCGGAAACTCCAGGTCGTAGCAGATCAGGAAACCGAGTTTCCAGCCGTTGAGTTCAACGATGGGAAACTCGTCGGAACCTGCGCTGAACATCGAGTGATCCAGATCGCCGAACAGATGGGTTTTGCGGTAGTTGCAGACGCGCTCGCCGTCAGAGCCGATCAACTGCACGGCGTTGTAGATTTGTCCGTCCTCGGTGCGCTCGGGATAGCCATACAAAATGGCGATCCCGGCAGCCTTGGCAATGCGCGCAACCTGCTGCGCCGACTCACCGTTGTACACCTCCGCCAGCACGCTGACGGCATCGACGCCGATGTTATAGCCAGTCAGGAACATCTCCGGCAGCACCAGCAGATCGGCGCCTTTTGCCTCCAGCGCAAGCTGCTGCAAGCGTTGCAGGTTGCCGGCGACATCCAGGGGCAGCGGCGGACATTGGTAAAGGGCTACGCGCATTTCGGATTCCTCTTACTCGGGCAGGGCGATCGGTCCGATCTCGTTGAACACATCTCCTGGACCCGGATTCTCGGCGTGAGTTGCACCGCCGAAATGTTTCATGATGCCCCACACTGCGTTGAGCGAGGTCTGTACCGCGCCCTCAACCCAGGCCGGCGTCCACGAAACGTCGTCGCCGGCGATGAAGATCCCGCGCTGTTCGGCTGGCATGTCGTCCTGCATGAAGTGGGCGTACATGCGCTGGTTGTAGCGGTAGTGGCCGGGCAGGGCGCCTTTGAACGCGCCGAGGAAATGCGGGTCGGCTTCCCACGAAACGGTGATCGGGTCGCCGATGATCCGCGCGGCGATGTCGACTTTCGGGTAGATCTTTTTCAGTGCATCCAGCGCCAGTTTCACGCGTTTTTCCACCGGTTGGGGCAGCATTTTCAGCGCGTCGCTCATCCACGAGTACGACAGGCAGATCACCCCCGGCTTGTCGTCGCCGTTGTCGAACAGATAAGTGCCACGGGTCAAGCGGTCGGTGAGGGTCATGCTCATCAGGTCGCGGCCGGTTTCCGGATCCTTGTCCTTCCAGAACGGGCGATCGACCATCACGAAAGTCTTCGACGACTGCATGTAGCGGGTGCGGTCCAAAGCCATCCACATCTTTTGCGAGAACAGGGTTTCGTCGCATTCGATCTGGGTGGTCAGCAGCCAGCTCTGGCAGGTGGTCAGTACGGCCGCGTATTCGCGGGTGTCACCCCAGTTGTCGGTGACGGCGAAACGGCCGCCCGGCGCGTGGGCAATCTTCTTCACGCCGGTACGCGGTGCGCCGTTGTGCAGCGAGCTGAGGCTGGTGCCGACCGGCCAATGCGCGCAACGCTCCGGCACATGGCGCCAGATGCCTTGTGGCACCTGTTCCACGCCGCCGACCACCAGGTGCTGGTGGTCGTCGCAGTTGGTCATCACCACGCGGAAGATTTCCAGCATCGAGTTCGGGAAGTCCGAATCCCAGCCGCCGGTGCCGAAACCGACTTGGCCGAACACTTCACGGTGATGGAACGAGAGCTTGGCGAACGCCTTGGAGGTGGCAACGAAGTCGTAGAAGGTGCGGTCGTCCCACAGCGGCACCAGGGTGTTCCACAGTTCCTTGAGGCGTGGTACGTCGCGGTCGCGAATGGCTTGCTGGATATCGGAGAACTGCGAGCCGGCTTCCAGGGCATCGGCCCAGGCGTCAGCCACTTCCTGGAACAGTGCAGGAAGGTCCGACAGCTTCTGTGCGTAATGGGTCTGACCTTCGAGGTCGATCACCGTGCTGCCCGACGCGGGCGTTAGCGGGTTGGGGAAAGGTTTGGTTTCCAGGCCCAGTTTGTCGACGTAGTGATAGAACGCGGTTGACGACACCGGGAAGCGCATCCCGCCCAGTTCGGCAACGATGCCTTCGGCGCCATTGAATGCCTGGGAGCGCAGGCGGCCACCCATTTTCGAAGCTTCGTAGACGACCGGTTTCAGGCCCAGCTTCATCAACTCATACGCCGCCACCAGGCCGGCGATCCCGCCGCCGACAATCGCCACTTCGGCACCGTGATTGTGCTCGGGAATACTGCCCAGCCCGGCCGGGTGTTCGATCCAGTCGTCGAAGGCGAAAGGAAAGTCCGGGCCGAAAATGGTGACTGGTTTTTTACCGTCTGCAGGATGGCGATTGTTCTTGTTCATGGCTGACCTTGCTGGCGACCCGACGCGCAATGCGCATCTGAGTATAGGAAAAGATGCCAGCCATTCTAGAGAGCACGGAACACGTTAATAAGACGCAAAGTGTCGTCATTTTGCTATTTGTTTGATCAGTATGACGATCTATCAATACACACTGAACACTGTGGGAGCGGGCTTGCCCGCGAAGAGGCCAGCTCTGGCACCCAAAAAACTACAGGCAGAAACTCAAACCGGCTGCCCCCGATCAATCTTGCTGCTCAAGATGATCGAAGTCGTGGTCTTCTCCACCCCATCCACACTGCCAATCTGGTCCAGCAACTGATCCAGCTGCTCCGGCGAATCGGTGCGCAACCACGCCACATAATCAAATTCGCCACTCACCGCACACAACTGCTGCACCTGCGCCATCGCGCTCAGGCGCCGCAGCACCTCCTTGCCGGAGCGTGGTTGCACGGTGATCCCCACATACGCCTGCAACCCGCCGTCCACCACCCGCTGCCCGAGGCGCACGCCGTAACCGGTGATCACCTTGGCCTTTTCCAGCCGCGCCAGGCGCGACGTCACTGTGGTGCGGGCAATGCCCAATTGCCGGGCGAGCATGGCCACGCTCTCGCGGGCGTTGATCTGCAGGGCGGCAATCAGTTGGCGGTCGATTTCATCGAGAACAGGCGTGCGAGTGTCAGGCAAAGGGTTATCTCCAGCGGCATGGATCAGTGCGCAAGCATGTTACAGGCAGTTTCTGCAGGACGCTCGCGACGGAGATTTGATCTAGCCTCAATCACCGTTCATGACATTTTTGCCTGCGACAAATTGCCATAAGTAACTAGGTAGTACATTATTCTGCTCTTGTCACAAATGGGGAAAATTTCCGACATGAACAATTCTGGGGCTGCCGCCGGCAGTAAATGGTTGCTGGCGGGGCTGGGTGTGCTGATTGCACTGATCGGGCTCGGCCTGGCCGGTGGCGGTGGTTATCTGATCGCGCTGGGTGGCAGTTGGTATTTCCTGCTGATGGGGCTGGCGATGCTGGCGTCCGGGTTGATGATTGCCCGGCGCAAGCCGCTCGGCGCCTGGCTGTATGGTGTGGCGTTGGCCCTCACTGCGATTTGGGCCGTTTGGGATGCGGGCCTCGAATACTGGCCGCTGGTCTCACGGATACTGACCTTTGCCGTGATCGGTCTGGTTGTGGCGCTGATCTATCCGACCCTGGTCCGTGCTTCGGGCGCGACCGGCGGGCGTGGCGCTTATGGTCTGGCTGGCATTTTGGGTGTCGCAGTCGTTGCGACGATGGCCTACATGTTCGTGCCGACCCACGTGGTCAAGGCCACCACCGAACCTGCGGTAACGCCGGTCACTCCGGGCACCGAACAGAAAGACTGGGCGCACTGGGGCAACACTACCGCCGGTAATCGCTTTGCCGCCCTGGACCAGATCAACAAGGGCAACATCGACAAATTGCAGGTCGCCTGGACCTTCCGCACTGGCGATATTCCGCAAAGCACCGGTGCCGGCGCCGAAGACCAGAACACTCCACTGCAAATCGGTGACACCGTCTACACCTGCACCGCCTACGGCAAAGTCTTCGCCCTGGATGCCGACACCGGCGCCCAGCGCTGGAAGTTCGACCCGCAAGGCACTGCGCCCAATTGGCAGCGTTGCCGTGGCCTGGGTTACTCCGAAACCCCGGTGTCTTCGGACAATCAGCCAACCGCCTGTACAAAACGTCTGTTTCTGCCGACCGGCGACGCGCGTCTGATCGCCATTAACGCCGACACCGGCAAGCCCTGCGAAGAGTTCGGCAACAAAGGCACCGTTGACCTGACCACTGACATGGGCGAAGTAAAGCCCGGTTACTACCAGCAAACCTCGACCCCATTGGTCGCTGGGGACGTGGTGATCGTCGGTGGTCGCGTGGCCGATAACTACTCCACCGGCGAACCGCCGGGCGTGGTGCGTGCCTACGACGTGCGCAGTGGTGAACTGGTATGGGCATGGGACCCGGGCAACCCGAACACCACCAAACGCCCACCGGCCGGCGAGACCTACACCCGTGGCACGCCGAACGTGTGGTCGGCCATGTCCTACGACGCCAAGCTCGGTCTGGTGTACCTGCCGACTGGCAACGCGACGCCAGACTTCTTCGGCGGCCAACGTACCGAGTTCGACGACAAGTGGAGTTCGTCCATCGTCGCTATCGATGTGAAGACCGGCCAGGTACGCTGGCACTTCCAGGCCACTCACCACGACCTGTGGGACTTCGACCTGCCGGCACAGCCACTGCTGTACGACGTGCCGGACGACAAGGGCGGCACCCAGCCAGCCCTGGCGCAAGTCACCAAGCAGGGCGAGATCTTCCTGCTAAACCGCGAAACCGGCGTGCCTATCGCCCGCGTCGAAGAGCGCCCGGTGCCGCAAGGCAAGGTTCCCGGCGAACGCTACTCGCCAACCCAGCCGTTCTCGGTGGACATGCCGTCAATCGGCAACAAGACCCTGACTGAATCCGACATGTGGGGCGCCACGCCGTTTGACCAGTTGATGTGCCGCATCCAGTTCAAAGGCATGCGCCATGAAGGCGTCTACACCCCGCCGGGCATGGATCGCGCCCTGCAATTCCCCGGCTCGCTGGGCGGCATGAACTGGGGCAGCGTCTCGGTTGATCCGAACACCCACTACATGTTCGTCAACGACATGCGCCTGGGCCTGGCCAACTACATGATCCCGCGCGACAAGATCAAAGCCGGGGCCAGCGGTATCGAAATGGGCGTGGTACCGCAGGAAGGCACGCCGTTCGGCGCCATGCGCGAGCGCTTCCTCTCGGCGGTCGGCATTCCGTGCCAGAAACCACCGTTCGGCACCATGTCGGCCATCGACCTCAAGACCCACAAGCTGGTGTGGCAAGTCCCGGTCGGCACCGTGCAAGACACCGGCCCGCTGGGCATCCGCATGCACCTGCCGATCCCTATCGGCATGCCGACCCTCGGCGCATCGCTGGCCACCCAGTCGGGCCTGCTGTTCTTCGCTGGCACCCAGGACTTCTACCTGCGCGCCTTCGACACCGGCAACGGCAACGAAATCTGGAAATCGCGTTTGCCAGTGGGCAGCCAGTCCGGGCCGATGACTTACGTATCGCCGAAAACCGGCAAGCAATACATCCTGCTGACGGTGGGTGGTGCGCGGCAGTCGACCGATCGTGGGGATTATGTGATTGCCTATGCTTTGCCCAAATAAGGTGATGTAGGAGCGAGCTTGCTCGCGAAGGTCGTGAACGATAACGCTTGCTGTCTGGATGGACGCGGTGCGTTCAAGTCCATCGCGAGCAGGCTCGCTCCTACATTATTGTGCGGGGCGACAGGATGGACAGCGACCGTCACTCGTAGTCGAATGCGAGAACGAAGGTTCCGAGGCAATGGATATGACGAGGAAGATGCCCCCCGCAGTACGCGATCATGCCCTGCAGATCGCCCATCACGAAATGGGCCACTACGTCGTGGCCCGCGCCCTGGGGTTTGAAACGGGCGGCGTGACCCTGACGGTGACTATGGATCTGCGGCACCAGGGAGGGGCCTGCATTACGCTGGTGCGCCCCATTTCGTCGATGGAAGCCATGAAGGAGCATCTGGAAGCCCGGATGATGGTGCTCCTGGCTGGCGCAATGGCGCAGACACTCCCTTCAAAAACTTCAGCCGCCAAACGCGTCGATAAGCTGAAAGCCACAGCCATCCTCAAAGGCGGGCAGGGGGCGGAACAAGACTACGCAAAAATCAGGGAGCTTCAGCATCTGCTGCGCAATATCACTTGCCCCGATACCGATCCTGCGTCGTCTGAGCAGATAGCGGCGGAGCTTAAAGCGATGACAGATCGGGTTTGGATTCGGACTCAAGGAATTATCGAAGATCAGGCCGGGACGATTGCCGAATTGGCGGCGACATTGGTCGACGGCATGGTGCTCGTTGAGCAATGGGGGCGGGGGGCGGATACGTATGAGGTTGTGTACACCGGGCTGATGCTGGAACGGTTGCGGGCGGTGCAGGCCATCCCTTCGTTACGTGTTTGGACTGACAGTTGCAGTGATGCCGTTCAGTACTGGAAATAACGAAGAGCTGAAGTGTTATTTGCTATCAAACATTGTGTCTTGTACCCGTAGCAACAGTGCATCAGTCGCCCCTAGTAGCTCAGCCAGAAGGGTTTCGTCCACATCCATATAACCTTCGTACTCAGCTAGATTGCGGCGCTCGTGACAAAGCGCAAACAGGCGAACCTGGATTTTGTTCAGACCGAGAGTATGTACAAGGCACTGAAACACCAGATAACGGCGGTCAGAGCGAAAACCCTGTAGACGCATGGCCGTCAGTGCCAGGGCATGTGCAGCGTTGTAGGCGAGGTCGAAGCGACTGGCGAAGGACAGGGCCGAACTGTGAGCATCCTTCAAACGGTCCGTGGCCGATCTAAGCAGCCCTTCACATTCCTTGCGATCTGGAGGTTCGGCTTTGAGGCCGCCGCTACGCACCAGGTTCTCCAGATTTTCGTTACTGCCCATCGGCTACCTCTGCTGGATTGCGGCCAATCAAATCAATTTTGTCCTGTTGTTCAACCCGCACTACAAAACTGTTGCCGGCCGCCTTCTTGGCTTGCCAGTCGGCCAGGGTGTAGAGCGTTGGGTTAATGGTGCGGCCTAGTTGTTCCTCTACGGGTAGTACCCGTTCCATCAAGTCGCTGTAACTGAGATTTTCACCAATCAGCATCAGGTCAATGTCACTGCCTGCGTGCTCGTTACCCTTGGCAATGGAGCCATAGATGAACGCCCATACCAACTGATCATTCAGCGGAGTCAAGGCCGCACGCAGCTGCTCTGCAATGCCAAAAGTCTTACGCACTATCCCAAGCAGTTCTGCATAGATGGGGCACTCAGGGTTGGCTTGGTAGTGCGTCTGATTACCCCGTCGACTCATGGTGAGAATGCCTGCGCTATGCAGACGCTCCAGCTCACGCATCAGGCTGCCCTTGCCGACCTGTGCCCAGCGGGATATTTCATTGGCATAGAAGCTCTGATCCGGTTTGCCATACAACATGCCCAGCACTTTTTGCTGGGTGGCAGTAAAGAGAGCATCGCTTAGCGGGATGGCAGGCATGGTCGGTTCTATAAGTCCCAAAAAGGGAACGATAGGTCCCTTTTTGGGAATTATCAACTTTGCCGTGATTATGTGTTTTTCGATGGGTCTGCTTCCTTTCTCATTTGAACAGGCCGGCGCGTCAGCACCTTTACCACATCATCAATCACCGCTTTGCTCATCGTCGTCAGGTAATGCGCGGCCCAGGCGTGGCGGTCGGAGTCTTGGGAGTAGGCGGCGTCCACGATGAGGGACTTGGCGAGGAACAGCAGGTCGGAGGCTTGGGCCAGAGCGTCGGCGATGGGGACGTTGCGGCAGACGTGGAACAGAGGTTGATCCGAGAGGTACAGGAAGGGTGTGAAACCGGCGGTTTTCAGGTCTGAGGGTGCGGGTGAATCTGCTTCAGTCATGGTTTTACTCCTGGGTTCTAGGAGCCGCCACAATCGTTTCCAAGCGAATGGGTGACGGCTGTACGCAGGTTGGAAAACCGGGAACCTAGGAACCGGCACGCCCGAAGGCGTCCCACGCACAGCCGTCATAACTCAGGATCACACAATACAAGCAATCGTGATGAGGGCGCTGTTGCGGCTAGAGTTCGGCGGGTTTCCAAGCCCGATCGCTGAATGGTCAGCGACGTCCGGAGACTATCCCGTCGAAGAAAAGGGCAACAAGGCGGCAAAGTGCCCAAATAGAAGATTCGGAGTTTGCCTACAAGGTCTGCGGGCGTCATCCGATAAAGCGAGAGCTTAAGTAAACAAAACTAAACGCCAGGCACGAAAAAGCCGCGCATTGCGCGGCTTTCTTGTTTGGTGGGCCCACACGGACTTGAACCGTGGACCAAAGGATTATGAGTCTCTTTTTCCTCGTTTTACCCAGTTTTACCAGTATCGATAAGGCCTTGTATTTATTGGGTCTTAGTCATAATCTTGCTATACGAAGTTTAACGCTTTTCGACCGTCGGTGATTGACCGGTGATTGACAGCTCAGTTCGGAAAGCATGCAGTGAACACGACAAAAACCGCCTTCAGTTTCACCAAGACTGCCTTGGACGGAATCAAGCCGACCGATAAGCGTGCTTGGTATCGGGACGCAAAAACCCTAGGGCTTTCCCTTTGTGTTACTCCGGCAGGCTCCAAGACCTTCTATGTAATTCGTCGCGTCGCGGGCATGGGGCGCAAGGGCAATAACGAATTCATACGCTTGGGGACGTTTCCCGACATGACAGTCGAACAGGCCCGCGTCGGAGCCCGGCAGAAGCTCAAGAGCCTGAATGCCGGCGAGAGTGTTCGTGCCGCTGCCACTGCCAGAAAAGAAGAGCTGACCGTTGGCGACTTATGGGGTGTCTGGAAAAGCGAGCGTGCAGTCGGGCCGACCCCTGACAAGCCGATCAAGCGCAGTTGGAGGAAGGATCAGCGGCTGTATGACTGCCACTTGAAAGAACGAGCCAAGCGTCGAGTAAGTGAGCTCACCTCCACCCTGGCCGGTAAGATTTTTCGCGACGTGACAGTTGCGAGCGGGCCTGTAGAAGCGAACCACGTGAAACGGCTGGCCCGTGCCATGTGGAACCATGCCATCAAGCATCACGGCCTGGACCTGCGTAATCCTTGGTCAACGCTCAAGGACAACCACGAAGTTCGGCGAGAAGAGTGGATCAAACCCTCGCAAATGCCGGCTTTGTTCAAGGCCATCGACGCCGTGGGCAACCGGGACGTAGCGGATATGATCAGGTTGTGCCTGTTCACGGGGGCACGCTCTGGAAACGTCAAGGCGATGCGCTGGGACCAGTTGGACCTGGATACTGCTATTTGGACGATACCCAGCAGTCATCACAAGAACAAGCTGATCCATACGATACCGGTGCCACCGCCTGCTCTGAAAATTCTGCGCCAGCGTGTCGGTGTGAGCCGGGATTGGGTTTTTCCAGCACCGACCAAGGCAGGTCATATGGGTGAAATTCGCAAGACCTGGCATGCCGTGCTCAAGGCCTTTGCTGCTGAGTTGGCGCTGCCTGAAATTCCAGACCTTCACATTCATGACCTTCGTCATACCACGGCAAGCTGGCTGGTCGGCCAAGGCGTGAGCCTTCCGATGGTTGGCAAGCTGTTGGGGCACACGACGACCGTGACCACTGCGCGCTATGCCCACTTAGCCACTGATCCGGTGCGCGAGGCATTGGAGAAGATCACAGCAGCGATGGGGCGCACCGCCCCCGCATGATCAAGTTACGGTCAGCCTAGCCCGACGGGCCGAAAGCGGACCTTCTGCCCGCCTGGCTGGTTGCCTTTTGTAGGATGCCTGAAGGAACGATATGGATTTGGATAGCATTGAGTTAGAAGGCATGGAGCTGGGGTATGCCGAGTTCATGGAGTTTGCCGAAGCGGACCGCTCGGGCCACCTTGACCCCGAAAACTTTGGCAACGGCTTTGAAATCAAAGCCGATGGCATATATATCAAAAAGCCCCCAGAAGGTATCGATCTGACACCGAAGGAGCGGGCTGCAATCACCCGGCACCCTAGGGGCCGCCTGAAAGAGCCAGCGTTGGCCTTCCCCTTCACTCCTCGGGAGCTCAAAGTGTTTTTTGATTGGGCTGCACGGGTTGGACATGACATACCCATCGATGAGGATGCGCTGGAGCAGTTGATAGCTGCTCAGAAGACACAATCAGCATTGACTACTCCCCATCCCAAAAGAAAATTCAACGAGTCCGACGCGGCTCTTGGGGCCCACATACGCGAGCGACAACAAGTTTTCTCAGTGCGGGTCCACGAGGAACGAGATGCCCGGGCGGTAGAGCATCAACGCTGGCGCGACGCTGGGGAGGAGATTAAACGAGGGAGACAAAATCCGGTCAGCCGTCGCCAACTAGCTGAGCTGGTAAAGGACTGTCTCGATCTACCAGACAGCGTGGAAACGATCCGCAAGCGTCTCGCAGAGTCTCACTGTAGTGGGTGAGTGGGTGGTGGGTTGGGTACGTCAGCCTTACCCACTGCAGACCGTAATCCTTGACTCCGTCATTACCAGCTAATACGGAGCTATTCACATGACCACCAGCCATGCCGCCAATATTGCCGTGATCAAACTCGAGATTGCCGCACAGCTCGGCTACGACCCGAAAAATCCGCCTGTTCACGTAGGCCCTTCGGAGGCCTCCTGTGTCCTGACGGTGAAGGAAACTACCCTCGCTGTGTGGCGCTCCACTGGCCGCTACAACCTGCCCTTCGTCAAAGTTGGCCGTCTGGTGCGCTATCGCGTAAATGATCTGGCGCAGTTTCTGGACGATCGCACTGCAGGCCATACCGGCGAGGTCGCCTAAAATGATGGAGGAAAACGAGGCCGTCCAACAGGCCGCTCCAAAGAAAAAAACCTTGACTCATCCCGGTCCCAACGCACAAAGCGCCTGCGTTCTGACTCGCCTGCAAACTGCCCTGGCGGGCACGGTCATCACCCAGATTGCGCAGAGCATTCCGATGCCTGCAGCGCTTGTTAAGGCATTGTGTGTGCAAGAGCCCTCCATCAAAACCCCACGTATCACGCTGATCGATGATCGCGCTCGCTCCCGTCATGGTGTGGCGCTTTATTACTTCGGTGCCCAGGCCAACACCAATATCGCCGCTTGCAACGAGCGCAACGCCATTCAGTCAGGGGTTTAAACCATGAAGGATTTTCAACGCTGCCAAGAGGCGGTGACGGTCCCGGCTTGTCTGTTGAAAGTATCTGTTTCGATTCACCTTCAACCGCTGGCCGTCGAGCTGGTGACGCTGGCCGCTGTAGCTGGTCTGTTCGCACTGGAGGATAAACTGACCAAAGCCTTGGTGCTCCAATGACCGTTACCGTCGGGAAATTGCTCCGCCGAGGAGATGAAGTCAGTATCGAGCTTGGTCAGCTTGTCATCCGCCCGTCCGGTGACAAGGACGTTCCTGAAGAGTGGTTGCAGAAACATAAACCCGCTCTTCTGCGCGAAATCCTGATCACGCTCGGTATCGATGCATATGAGTATGGCGGTTATTCGACGGGCAAGTTTGGTCATCAGCAGGCACCAGGTGTGGCGATCCAGCTTCCGTCGTTTGTAGATGGTCTGGATTCCCACGCCATCTTCAATGCGGAGCTGAATCGTGACCGTACTACCAAGGCAGGGGCAAAAGGCTCTGATCTGCCGAAAGGGCACTTTCGCATTGGCAAACGCAGCCATCTCTACCATTTCTGGCAGTCAACTGGCCTTCCCACGCCAAAGCGCCTTTCGTCGCTCCATGACTATCTGGGTAACCTGCGGGGCATCCTGTTCACTGCAAAAATGGTAGCCGGCCGAAAAAACCGGCTGGACACCGCATCGCTCCGCCCCCTTTCCATCACTTCTGCTGAGGTGCGTAATGCCTTTCAGCCGGACAACTGCCGGACAATTGCCGGACAAGCGACGGACAACTGCCGGACAAAAGTGCCGGACAAGGATTTGGCTCCAGCCCAGAAAAATCAAGGTCTCCAGGGGAATCAAACCACGGGGACTGAAAACCACGGTAAAACGGTAATCAGTACAGACGGGTACACGGCAGTCAACGTATCCACCCCATCGCGCAAGCGACCACAAGAGCAAACAGTGGAGGAGTGGCTGGCTGAGTGCTTTCCACCCGATAGTGATCACAACTAATGTCCTCATACATGAGGACATTCACACATCGCTAAACACATGATTAAACGACGTGCCGAGCATCTCTGATTAGGTCAACAACCATGAGCAAAAACAGGATATTCAAGGAAACACCCAAGACCCGGTTGATTGTGTCAGTTGAAACTGAAACCGTGGCCGCGATTGATCGGCTGATCCGTTACCCCAGCGCCAACCGTTCAGAGTTCGTGCGTCTGGCTATCGAGGAGAAGCTGGAGCGTGACGTGGTTCTGTTCCAGAACCGCGCCTCAGTAGCTCCCTAAGCGTATTTGCAACAGTTGGATGATTTTCGTCAGCGCTAGAGCGTGGGAACTTTGATGATTTCTTGAGCAGTACGCGCGCGCGCGCGAAGGGTACAGTATATGGGCCAAGCTACTGGAGCTGTCCATGGGTACCTGGTAGCAGACCAGGCCCGAAATGATAGCGGTAAGTTCTCCGGCCTGGCCTACATCGTCAATGAAATCCCAGTTCCACTGCAGACGGATAATCCGGCGCCGGCAAATCCCCCGCTAGTAAATACTGAGCTTTTAGTGGGGACTGAAAAAGCAGCAAGGGGTCGCCTGACTGCTCCCAGGGGCGAGGACGGAATTTTCGATCAGGTCGCCACGTTTTCCTCGATCCACAGCAGCTCCTCGATTGGTGCCAGCGAAAGCTTGGCCGCGACCTCGGCTGCAACGATGGACAGCTCCAATATTCCCCCTGGGCTATTGTTCACCAAACGACTGTGCAAAGGGTTTGAAGCGGACGCCTTAACGTCCGACTTCTTGGCGGCCGCCCGGGGGCAACTCCGTGGATACCCTTGGGGCAACGTCACCCTGGCATAACTGAGGGCGAAAGGATGAGCGCACGGGATGTCAATCCGGTTTCAACGCATGCAGCCTTGCAGGCGCTGGGCTTCAGGTCTGAGCCGAAGGTGTACTCCGAGCAAGAAACTGGCCTTTCATATGACTTTGGCAGCTTTCAGCTGACAGCGGCCCGCATGATGAACCTGCAAATGCGCGAGGCTTGGCATCTTTCCGGAGTGGTCGCCACATCACGATCCATCGCACAAATCGAATTCGAAATGCCACTGCAGGTTGACTCCGCCGAACAGTGTGCGGCTTGGATTGCATGGGCGCTTGAACACCAGCTTTGCGATGAAAGGCTTGTTGCCAGCATGAAACAAGAGTTGGTGATTCTGGGGTTGCAACATCAATCGACGCTCCCTTGGGTTCGCCAGCAGGCTGCGCATGCAGCCCGCCCACATTGCTGGGTAGAACGCTCATGGATGCGCCTGCTGTTCAAAACTCTGGCTGGGCACGTCAGCAAGGATGACCCAGACGACAGGATTTCAATTCGGTTTGATGGTGCCGTGCTGTCTTTTCATGGGCGAGACTGGACGATACCCGTCCCTGCAAGCGGCAATGCATGGACTGCCCCCTATGCAATCAAGGTTAGAGATTTCAGCAGCTTTCCGGCTCGGTTGATGCAGGCAGAAATCGGCGTGTCGATCTGGGAAGACAAACTAACCATCGGTAACCGCTTTTATCGCGAGATAGCCATTGCCCAGCCTGCCGCACCGAGCTGACATTCGTGACAGGACGCTGATTCATTCCAGGGATTTACAGATCGACTGGTTGCGCACGTTACTGGCAGTCGTGGATACCGGCTCCATGACCGCGGCGGCGCGTCAGGTCGCCCGGTCCAAGTCCGCGGTGAGCATGCAGTTGAAGAAGCTGGAAGACAGCCTCGGTCGGCCGCTGTTCAAGCGCGAGCCGAAGCGACTGACGTTGACCCCTGCCGGGTATGACATGCTAGGCCACGCCCTCAAGCTGCTCGAAGTCCACTCGACGATGGTTGATGCGATGTACGGGCGCGCGGTCTCCGGGCGCGTTACCCTGGGCGTGCCGGATGACTATGCCCTGACCTACCAGATGTCGGCCCTGTACAGCTTCATGACCCGCTTCAGTGAGGTCGAGGTCACATTGGTCTGCGCAGACTCCGCAAGCCTCTGGGCAAAGGTCAACCGCGGCCAGATCGACCTCGCCCTGGTCACCAGCGACGGCCCATCACGGGGCGAACTGCTGATCAGGGAGGCGTTGGTAGTTGTACCAGGTCGCCGATATGGCCATTGGCCTAGGACGTTTTGAGCAGACCCACCGGCAGCATGGCCAGCAGCCATTTCAGGGCGTCGAGTATGGGTTGCAGAATGGTTAAAGTGTCCATTGCAATCCGTTGCGGCATAAGGCCTAGAGGTTGGTGGTGCTTCTGATCAGTCTAATCAAGCGCATGAAGTCAGCGTTATTGCTGTCGTTTTTCCAGCGGTTGGCAAAGCGGCAGACGATCTGCAGGTTGCCAGGGGCATAGTGGCCATTGCTGTCGATGCGGTCGAGAGAGCACAGCTGTTCGTCATCGTCCTGCGCCCGATCCAGCTGCATCGGTATGCCCGTGAGCGCGCACAGACCTTCTTGCATGTGGTACAGCTCTTCAATGTAGAGCTGTAGTTCTTCTTCGTCTGGAAAGCCGAAATCTTTGTTCTTGGCCCAGCGGATTATTTCTTGGCCGTTGGACTGTTGTGTGGTGTCCCATGCGGTGCGTGCCATCCGGTATGCAGCAACTTTGAGGTTGCTAAACGAGCTCACAAGTCCCGCTTTACGCACAGCCGTCTTTTCTCGCCATTCCCGGCGCTCATGCCATGGGGCTAGGTCGTTCCCATGGACAAGCGCCAATGCGTATTCCGCATAGTCGGGGGATAGCTGCTGAAGGGTAGCCTCGGTTGAAAGGAAGTCCCACGCCTTCGGATGCAGCGCGCTCCATTCCAACCGACTACCGCTCAAGCTGACTTTTGCCCAAGGTTTGCAGGGCTTATGGCACACGTAGACAGGCCTGGGAGGCTTGCCGCTGGGGTCTTCGCCAAGTTCAAAGGCCGGAGCATCAGGTAGCGACTCGGTCCACCACAGATCATTCTTCTCGCGGTGAATCCAGATATCGCCGGATGTTTGCGCAATGATGGTCATCAAGTTGAACCAGCGTGATGCCACCCCCAGTGTCGGAACCATGTCTCGAGCAGTTTTCTCATGTTTCAGTGTGGTCTCGATAAAGCCTTCACGGTCGCCTGCAACCCAAAAGCGATGGGTCTTTTCGTTGTTCATAGTGGCAACGGTCGAACGACGAAGGCAGTTGGGCCACTCGTAGTTTTCACGGCCGAAATTGGCGATGAACACCCGCTTCATATGCTTTTTCTTCCTCGCTTGGCCTTGGCCTTGGGCGCGGCGGCGCGTTGGGCTTGGATGCGTGCCAGCAGCTCGCTGGCCGGTTCGTCGCTCGGGTCTTGCGGCACCAGTTCGCCACGGAAGGCTTTGGCCAGGATGCTTTGAGTCAGGTGGTCGATACGACTTTTGGCCGAGGCGACCTTTGCTTCCAGTTGGTCGGCGAAGGTGAAGAGTTGCTCGACGCGGCGGACGATTTCGGTTTGTTCCTCCATTGATGGTAAGCAAATAGTGATCTCTTTCACCTTGTCCAGATTTAGGTTTGGTTGCGCACCACCTACAGCCTGCTTTCTGACTTCTTCGTAGTTTTCTTGTAATCGGATTTTTACAAAATCCTTTTTTGCGAGCGTTTCATTAACGCTGATTGCTGCGCATGCTTGATTGCAAGTCGCCTCAATTTTTAGCTCCGTCACTTGGCCCCTAGTTTTACCCTCACCATACATTGCCATTAACAGTGTGCCTGGCTGGAATAGCTTAAGCGTGCAATCCTTGAGTGCAAACTTGGTCACAAACTGTTCGGCCTCGCTACAAAATTTGGTGCCAGTTAGTGCGCTGGTAAGCCAAGGAATATCCCCGCCCTCCCAGTATTCAGCTTTGCCCCGCTTAGGCGTTTTTCCCGTGGAAACAGAGCAAATTTTTCCAATAGTTGTCACCTTAAAGTCCGCGTCTCTATCGCGCCACTTCTCCGTCAACCGCCCGGAAACCGCTTCGGCGAGAGTGGATTGGCGGAAGCGTTTGAGCAGGGCGGGGATGGCGTCGATACGGGCTTTGAGGGTGTCTACCTGGGCCAGCAATTCATTGAGTTTTAGGGCGATGCGGGTTTGTTCGGCAAGTGGGGCAAGTGGGGCTGGAGCTTTAGAAAAAATGCCTTTATTTACGATGGAAATCGTTGTCGCTGAGGACTTGCTTTCAAGCCACGGCTTTAGTGTCTTGCAGAAATGAAACAAGAAGCTTGGGTTGATTCCTTCATCCGGAATCACTGCGTTGATTTGCTGATTGGTCGCAGAAGCTCTCGTAGTAAGGCCCACTTTTCCTAGGTTTCCAATACAGGTCACAACGATGCTTTGCGGTGGTAGGCTAGGCACCTCTGCCGCGCCAGCGTCAGTCAGAGTGCTTTCTGTTTGAAAAATAAGACCTGAATGATCAAGGTCTCCTGGCTTTATGAAGGGAACATTGCCGTCATAGAAGCGTGGCTCTTTTGTACTGGGGGTTTTACCTGTAACGATTTGGCCAATGTCAGCTAGAGTACAAATCGCCCACCCCTTCGGCAGTTCACTCATCCCCATTCTCCTTCGCTACCACCAGTCCCATCACCTCCGCCATCAAGTGCTTCTGCGCGGTCACTTCATCCCCAGCCCCCAGCGCCTTCATCAGCACTTCCAGCTCGTGCAACGCTTCTGTCAACTCAGCCATAGCCTCGCCCGCCAGAACTTCCGGCGCTGGCAAATCATTAGCATCCAGACTGTCCGCATCCTTCAACCAACTGATATCCAACGAATCCCCACGCTGTTCAATCTGCTCTCGAGTAAACACTCGAAAGCGGCTCAGCTCACCAATACCTTCTACATTCTCCGCACGCGGACTATTGCCATTCGGATCATTCCCGTAGGCATCCTCGAATGGCTTGAGATGGGCAGCGCCGAACGGGGTGCGCTTGCCGAAGCTGGGCATATTGCTGCGCAGGTCGTAGACCCATACACGCTTGGTGCAGCCTTCATCCTGTTGCGGGTTATCCGGGCTGCCTTTATGGAAGAACAGTACGTTGGTCTTCACGCCCTGGGCGTAGAAGATGCCGGTGGGCAGGCGCAGGATGGTGTGCAGATTGCATTTGTCCAACAGGTCGCGGCGCACGTCGGTGCCGACGCCGGCTTCGAACAGCACGTTGTCAGGCAGTACCACGGCCGCGCGGCCGCCAGGTTTGAGGCCCCGATAGATATGCTGGAGGAAGGCCAACTGCTTGTTGCTGGTACGGTAGGTGAGGTCATCGCGGGTCGGGCCGCCGCCGCCCTTGGCGGTGCCAAACGGTGGGTTGGAGAGAATCACATCGACTCTGGGCAGGCCCGCGCCCACTTGGCCTAGGGCGTTACCAAGGTGGACGACGCCCTCGACGTCGCCTTCCATGCCGTGTAGCAGGGTGTTCATCAGCGCCAGACGGCGGGTACCGGGCACCAGTTCGATGCCGACAAAGGCGCGGCTGCGCTGGAAGTGGCGGGCCTTCTCATCCAGTGTGTAGAGCTCGTCGGTGTTGCTCTTGATGTAGGCGTCGGCGGCAATCAGGAAGCCGGCGGTACCGGCGGCCGGGTCCTGGATGGTTTCGCCGGGCTGCGGGCGGATACAGCGGATGATGCTGTCGATCAGCGGGCGCGGAGTGAAGTACTGGCCGGCGCCGGATTTGGTTTCGCTGGCGTTCTTTTCCAGCAGGCCTTCGTAGAGATCACCGAGACCATCTTCGCGGGCGCTGAACCAGTCGATGCCATCGAGGCTCTTGATCAGTTGCTCAAGGTGGCGCGGTTCTTTCAGGCGGGTCTGGGCGTCGGCGTAAATGGCGGCGATTAGTGGGTCGTTGTTCTTGCCCAAATCCAGCAGCATTTGCCGGTAGTGGTCGAGCAGGGTAAGCCCGGACTTCCCTTCGAGGTCAGGCCAGCGGGCACCGATGGGCAACTTGTGGGCGAAGTCGGCGTTGTTCTGCACCTGCTCGTATTCCATCTTGATAAACAGCAGCAGCACCAGCTCGGTGACATAGTCGCTGTAGTTGATGCCGTCGTCGCGGAGGACGTCGCAAAGGTTCCAGAGTTTCTGGACGATGTCGCTGTTGGTCATGGGGCTCTCGTAAAAATTGAATGTGCGGGTGTAGGAGCGAATTCATTCGCGATGGGGGCGACATAATGTGGCCGGTGATCGAGGATAATTTTGCTCGTGCAAAGCCGTGTGTTGGGAGTGCGGTAGTGGCTGCTGCGGTCGTCGAGGATGCTCAACCTGTCTGCGGCCAAAGGTTGTCGTTTAGCGCTTCTATGACGTGATCAAGGTGGCCAGCGAGTAGCTTGTCCAGCCGCTTGGCGCCGCCATCTTGGGCAAAATTTCGGTTGAGCACTTCATGGTCGATTACCACTTCGTGAGTCAGTTGCTTGGCCAGGCGGTCCAGCCATTTGCGCTGCACCGGCGACCAGGAATGTAGGCCGTAGATTTTTTGCATGGCATTGTTTACGCGCTGCCCGAAGGGCAGGAGTGCTTCGCCGATGGCGGCCTGGCGAATGTAGCCAACGATGCTGGCGGCGATTTCCTGGTTGGTCTGATTACGCCAGGCGCTGCTCAGGTTTGCCTCGCTGTAGCCGTTCTGGTCCAGCAGCAGGCGGACTTCGCGAAGCTGTTCACGGGTGAGGTCTTTGGGGCGATTGACTACCACGCCGAGCGCGACGGACTGGTTGAGCTGGTTGTGAATGAACTGGTGGAAGCTCTCCAGGTAGTCTTGCGGTTTCTGGTTACTGCCGTAGTTTTGCTCGCGCAACATCAGCTCGTCGCTGTGGGTGGAGATTACCGGATACTTTTCCGAGCCAAGCAGGGCGCTGACTTCCGCTAATTGGCTAAGCAGGTGGCTATGCTGGCGCACGAAGTTGGCGGCCTGCTGCGGGCCAAGGTCCTGCAGGTGCCTGTGCAATTGCGCCGGCGCAACGCCCCAAGTGTCCTCCAGTTCATTGAGTTTCTTCTGCAGCGTCGGCTTGGTTTCAGCCTTGTGGCTGGCCTTGCGCAGGATGCGCATCACGCGTTGGCTCAGTTGGTCGAGCACGTCATGGGCGTGACTGCTGCCTTCCACGTTGCCGGGGGCGTCGAAACTGCCGCCATGGGTCAGTTCGCTAACCAGTTGCTCCAGCGTAACGTTCGGGTTCTTCACCAGCGGCTTCATGGTGTCGACTTCTTCCAGGCTAGCGTAGAGGTCGACGGGGTCGTAGATGCGGAACACGGTCTTGCCGATGTCGTCACAGCGGCGGGTCGCGCGGCCTTTCATTTGCTCATAGAGAATGCGCGAGCGTACGCGACGCATGAATACCAGGTTGCAGATTGTCGGCACGTCGATGCCGGTGGTGAGCAGGTCGACGGTGATGGCGATGTTAGGGGTGCGCTCGTTCTTGTAGCGCCGGATAAGTTGTTCAACCTTATCACTCTGACCGGTGATGATTTCCACGCTGGCTTGGTTGTATTGATCGCCGTGCAGGTCTTTGAAGGCGTCGTCCAGCAGGTTTTTGACTCGTTCGGCGTGTGCCTGGTTGACGCAGAAGATCATGGTCTTCTCTTCGCCCTGCGGGTCTAGCTCCTGGGCCAGTTGCTCACAGATCACTTTGTCGAAACCGGGGGTGATGACCCGTCGGTTGAAGGATTCGATGTTGAAGTCGAGTTCGTCTTCCAGTTCGGCTACATCGACTTCCCCGGTCTGGGTGTTGATCACGCTGACACTATCGCCCTTGGTGAAATGAATACCGTTCTGGCTCAGCAGGGTTTCATAGCGGATTGGCGGTTCGTGGTCGATCAGCCAGTCCTCAGCCACGGCCTCACGGTAGCTGTAGGTGAATACCGGTTTCCCGAAGATTTCACTGGTGTGTTTGGCAGGGGTGGCAGTGAGGCCGACCTTGCAGGCGTCGAAGTAATCGAGGACGCGGCGGTACTGCGAGAGGTATTGGCCATGATCCCGCACTGCCAGTTCTCCTTCAGTCATTTCCTGGTCGAGGGTGTAACCGCGGTGGGCCTCGTCGACAATGATGCAGTCGAACTCATCTATGGGGGGAGGCGAGTCGGACTGGAAGATGCGCCGCACCATGGCCTGTACCGTGGCTACTTGAATGCGGGTTTCCGCTTCGGCGGCCATGTCGCCGAGTTCCTTGACGTCGTAGATCTGCGCCAGGGTGTGGTTCTGCTCCAGTGGAGCTTCGTTGAAGGCGTCGATAGCCTGTTGGCCAAGAGCACTACGGTCGACCAGAAACAGAATGCGCTTGAAGCGTTCGGCTTTGAGGAAGCGGTACATCAGACCGATGATTGTGCGAGTCTTACCGGTGCCGGTGGCCATGGCGAGTAGACAGTCACGCTGATTGTCAGCTAGCGCCTGCTCCACTGCGCGGATGGCATTTTCCTGATAGTCACGTAGCTTGAGATAGGCGAAACCTTCCTGTTGCAGCTGCGCCTCGGCTTCTTCGCGGCCGCGCTTGAGCAAGTCGAGCAGGCCAGCTGGAGTATGGAAGTCTTGCAGTGGTCGGCGCAGGTACGCTGGGCTGCGCAGATCACGAAACCAGATGCCCGACTGTTCTGCCAATTGTTTGATATAGGGCCGGCCGTTGCAGGCGAAGGCGAAGGGTATGTGGAAGTTACCGCCTTGACCGTCGAGCCATGGCTGACTCAAGCCGGAAAGCTGCCAGCCGTTGTGGTGTTCGCCCGCGAGGACAAATTGGCGGGAGTAGCGTTCTGCCTGGGGTATGCGATTGGCAATGTTGATGCGTTTGCGTTTTGCTTCTACCACGGCCATGGGTATGAGCCCAGCGAACAGCACATAATCGGCATCCTCCCCTGGCTTACTGGTAGGCCATTCGGCGATGGCCTTGTTCTTTCCCTTCTCTGGGCGTGCACCCTTGCTGTACTTGAGATCCAGCGAATCTGCTTCCCAACCGGCTTCAATCAGTTGCTGATCGATCAGGATGCGGGTGAGGTCCTCGTTGAGGTCAAAGCTGCTGCTGGCCTGCTGAGTCTTGTGCATAACCAGCTGCGTAGTCTGCGGTTTGGCTGCGAGCTCCTGCTGTAGTGCTTTGACGCGCTGCTCGAACTCATCGCGCAAGTTGTTTAGTTCGGCTTCGTGTGCCTCGGCGAGTTGCTTGTGGCTACGTGACTCCGCATCCATCTGCTCGGCAAGAACGGCATATTCCTCGGCCTCGCGCTTTTTCAGCTCGGCGAGTTGCTGGTTCGATTCCAGTTGTTGATTGGACTCATTGAGCTGGGCTTTGAGTCGTTCGATCTGGCTTTGCAGGTCGCGCAGCGGAACGCTGGGGTCTGCCGGTATAGCGAAGGGGCCTGGTTTGAAGGCGCTGCCTGACTTGCCCAACGCTTTATGGAACCACACGCTCAGCTCACGTGCCACCTTAAGGCCGTCCAGAGCATCGCGGTGGAGTGTGTGGAAACCGTGGGTAGCCTTGTTGCCTTCGATGCGCAGGGTGTGGAACAGGCTGACGATGTTGCGATCAAGCTGGATTTCGCGGCCGAGCTTGTAGAGCAAGTCAGCCTGCGTAGTGTTGGAGTCGAATTCGATGCCGGCGCGACTGGCCAGGTCCTGCGCCAACGCTTCTCCCAGTTGCCGAAGCTTTATCAGCGTGGTGTTGGGGTCGCTGGCGAACACGTGCTCGGCCGTATTGGCGAGCTGAAACAATACAGGGTCGTGTTCCTGGAGGAAGGCAAAGTTACTGCTTGTGGTCATCGTCAATCCTTCGCGAAAGTCTTATGCCTCTGGCCATGAGTGAGATTGCGCCTAGCTTTACGAAAGTTACCGTAATGATATGCACATGGCCAGTTGCTCAAACGTGCTTCTCCTCGGATAAGCAAAGACGTCTCATCAGGAGCCAATCGGGAAACTAGCTGGCATTTTGAGAAAAATCGGGATGGAAAGACGTGCGGCGCAGCTGCTACTCAAGGTCGAGGTGATTGACCGGTGATTGACGGCTGGGTTTTTGAGAAAGGGGTTGAGATCACAACCCCTTGATTTTATTGGTGGGCCCACACGGACTTGAACCGTGGACCAAAGGATTATGAGTCCTCTGCTCTAACCAACTGAGCTATAGGCCCTCAGTAGGTCGCGGATTATAGCGACGGTTTTGCGACTGTGCTATCCGAAAAAGCCTTTACTGCTGTACGAAGAAACGTTGCGGCAAATTCGTCGGGGGGTAGGGGCAGGCTGACGATGTAGCCCTGGATTTGTTCACAGCCTTCGGCGGCGAGGAATTGCTGTTGCGCGTGGGTCTCGACCCCTTCGGCAATCACGGTGAACTGCATGCTGCGTCCGAGGGCGATGATGGCGCGGACGATCGCCGCGTCGTGGGGGTCGTCCGGCAGGCCGCGGACGAAGGACTGGTCGATCTTGAGGATGTCCAGCGGCAGGCGCTTGAGGTAACTCAAGGACGAGTAGCCGGTGCCGAAGTCATCGATGGCCAGTTGCACGCCCAGTTGTTTGAGTTGATGCAATACCGCCAGCGCTTCCTCTGCCTGGCTCATGATGAAGTTTTCGGTGATTTCCAGTTGCAGGAAACCGGGGTTGAGACCGTTGTCCTTGAGCAACTGTTCGATGCGGCCCAGCAGGTTGGGTTGGCGCAGTTGGGCGCCGGCCAGGTTGACCGACAGCGGGCCGGGATTTTCGTACAGCCGGTGCCATTCGGCCATCTGCCGGCAGGCGGTTTCCAGGACCCAGTCGCCGATTTGCAGGATCATGCCGTTTTCTTCGGCCAGCGGGATGAAGTGTTCCCGCGGCACGTCGCCAAAGGTCGGATGGTGCCAGCGGATCAGGGCTTCGGCGCCGACCAGGCTGTAGTCTTCGAGGCTGATTTTCGGTTGGTAGCACAGGCGCAACTCGTTGCGCTCGATGGCACGGCGCAGTTCGTGTTCCAGCGCCACGCGTTCACTGGCCTGGGCGGTTAGGTCGCGGGTGTAGCTTTCGACACGGTTGCGGCCCTTGGCCTTGGAGCGGTACATCGCGGCGTCGGCGTTCTTGATCAGTGTGGCAACGTCGCAGCCATCCTTCGGATAGAGGCTGGTGCCGATGCTGGCGCTGATGAAGAACTCGTGTTCACCGGCCTGGAACGGCGCGGCGAAACAGTTGAGAAGTTTGGTGGCGATGTGGTCGGCATCGCTGGATTGTTGCAGGCCCGGCAGCAGGATAATGAATTCGTCACCCCCCAGGCGCGCCACGGTATCGATGTCACGCAACTGCTCCTTGAGGCGCACGGCAATGCCCTTGAGCAGCAGGTCGCCGACCGGGTGGCCGAGGCTGTCGTTGATGTGTTTGAAGCGGTCGAGGTCGAGGAACAGCACCGCGCCCTGGCCGCCGTTTTCCTGCTGGCTGTTGAGCGCCGTCAGCAGGCGGCTTTCGAACAGCGTACGGTTCGGCAGGCCGGTCAGCGGGTCGTGGTGTGCCTGGTAGTCGAGTTTGGCCTGGGCGTGCTTGAGGCTGGAAATGTCGGCGAACACCGCGACAAAGTGGGTGATGAAGTTCTCCCGGTTGCGCACGGCACTAATGGTCAGCCAGCTTGGATACAGCTCGCCATTCTTGCGTCGGTTGGAAATCTCGCCTTGCCAGTGGCCTTCGGCGGTCAATTGATGCCACATGGCCGCGTAGAACGCGCTGTCATGCAGGCCCGAGGCGAGCAGGCGTGGCGTGTGGCCCAGGGCTTCGCTTTCGCTGTAACCGGTGATTTCGGTGAAAGCACGGTTGACCGCGCTGATGTGCTGTTGGGTGTCGGTGATCAATACGCCTTCGGCGGTGCTTTCGAACACGGTGGCGGCCTGTTGCAGTTTTTCCTGCATCAGGTGCCGCTCGGTGATGTCCCGGGCGATGGTCAGCATGCAGTCGTCATCGCCAATCGGCAGTGGTCGGCTGGATACTTCACAGAGTCGGATCTGCCCGTCGCTGCGGCGGATATGGCAGCTGAAGTCGCGGACAAAACCATCGCGGCGCAGCAGATCGAGCATTTGCTTGCGTTCATTGAGGTTGACCCAGATCCCCAGGTCCAGCGCCGAACGATCCACCGACATGGCGCTGTTGAACCCGGTGATGCGGCTAAAACCGTCGTTGACCTCCAACAGCAAGCCATCGCTTTGCCGTGACAGCAGCAAACCGTCGGGGGAGGCGTGGAAGGCCTTGGCGAACTTTTCTTCGGATGTTTGCAGCTGTTGCTGGGTTTCCTTGAGTTGGGTGATGTCCCGCACCACGACCACCAGCGCCGGTGTCATGTCGAGGTCGAACGGTTCGGCGGAGATCAGGCCGGTAAACACCTGGCCGTTGCTGCGGCGAAAGGGCATTTCCAGGTTGCGGATGCTGCCGGCCTGCAAGCGTTGCAGCAGGCCCGGCCCGACACCGGGAATCCCCCAGATGTTCAGGTTGGTGGCGGTCTGGCCAATGACGTCCTCGGCCTTGAGGCCGATTTGCTCCTCGAACGCTTCGTTGACCTCCAGCAGGCAACCGTCGCTCAGGCGCGCGATCACCAGAATGTCCGGGCATTGCTGGAACACGGAGGCAAATTTCTGTTCCGACAGGCGCAGTGCTTCTTCAGTGCGCTTGGCGTCGGTGATATCGATCATCAAGCCGCGCAGCACCGGCTCATGCCCGTGCTCGATCAGGCTGACGATATCTCGCACCCACAGGCAGCGGCCGTCGGCGGTGATCACCCGGTAATCGAGGCGGTGATCGCGCCCGGCCAGTACTTCGTGATCGCAGAAGGTCTGGGCTCGGGTCAGGTCGGCGGGGTGAATGATGTTGCGCCAGAAGCCTGGAATCAGCCAATGGGACAGGGGATAACCGAGAAGGTCTTCGGCGTGGGGCGATACATAGCTGTAGGTGAAGTCCGTGACTTTTGCTTCCCAGGCGATTGCCGACAGGCTCTCCACCAGGCCGCGGTAGTGGTATTCGCTGCTGCGCAGTTCCTGTTCAAGGTCGACCCGGCGGGCGATTTCCGAGCTCAAGCGGCGGTTGATGCGGATAACCACCGCCAGCACGGTAGTCAGCAGCAGCAATCCGGGCAGGCCGTACACCAGCAAGTCACTCCAGAAAGTTCGATGATCGAGGACGTTCCCGACCCAATGCTCCTGAATGGCGCTGATTTCAGCCGGGCTCATGTCCGCCAGGACTTTGTCGAGAATGCCGACCAGCATCTTGTTGTTGCGGGGTACACCCATGGCCAGTTGATAGCGATAGGGCGTTTCACCGCTGACATACAACCCATCGAGCTTGAGTTGGCGCAGGCTCCAGACGCTGGAAGCCAGATCGCCTACCACTGCGTCTACTTCGTCGATGGCCAGCGCCTGCAGCGCCGAACTGACGTTGGGCATCGCCACAAGGTTCAAGTCAGGATGGTGGGTGCGCAGCAGTTCGTGGGGGGCGTAGTTTTCCACCACGGCGATTTTCAGGCCGTACAGGTCTTTCAGGTTATGTGGCTGAGGACCCCCGACATGGGCCAGGATGACAATCGGAAAATCCAGATAGGGGCGGGTGAACGACAGGTAATTCTGGCGTTCCGGGGTCGACATGATGCCCGGCAGCAGGTCCAGCTTGCCCTTCTTGGCCTGTTCCAGGACGGCGGTCCAGCTCACCGGCTCGATGGGCGTGAGCCGGGTTGCCAGCCTTTTGCGGATGACCTCAATGTAATCCGCGGCAAGGCCCTGGTAGCGGCCCTCATCGTCACGAAACTCGAAGGGCGGCCATGAAGCATCGACACCCAGACGCAATTCCGGGTGAGCCGCCAGCCAGCTACGTTCTTCGTCAGTGAGAGTCAGCGCGCCAGCCGTTGCGGTCCAGGTCATCAGCGACAGCAAAAAAAGCACGGTCGGCAGTCTGGGCATAACGGTCTCGTTATGGCTCGGGGGAATGTTTCGAGTGTAGACGGCTACAGGGCGGAGGGGGGAAGCAGGGGGATTTAATCTGTACAAAGCAAAACCCCCGGCCTGGGCCGGGGGTTCTGTGATCACTCGTCGAGGAAGGAGCGCAGATGCTCGCTTCTCGTCGGGTGGCGCAGCTTGCGCAGCGCCTTGGCTTCGATCTGACGAATCCGCTCACGGGTCACGTCGAACTGCTTACCAACCTCCTCAAGGGTGTGGTCGGTATTCATGTCGATACCGAAACGCATGCGCAATACCTTGGCTTCACGGGCAGTGAGGCCGGACAGTACTTCGCGAGTCGCTTCTTTAAGGCTCTCAACGGTTGCAACATCGATTGGCGACTGCATGGTCGAGTCTTCGATGAAGTCACCCAGATGGGAGTCTTCGTCATCACCGATCGGGGTTTCCATGGAGATCGGCTCTTTAGCGATCTTCAATACCTTGCGGATCTTGTCCTCAGGCATTTCCATGCGTTCGCCCAGCTCTTCCGGGGTCGGTTCGCGACCCATTTCCTGCAACATCTGGCGGGAAATGCGGTTGAGCTTGTTGATCGTCTCGATCATGTGCACCGGAATACGGATGGTGCGGGCCTGGTCGGCGATCGAGCGAGTGATCGCCTGACGGATCCACCAGGTGGCATAAGTCGAGAATTTGTAGCCGCGACGGTATTCGAACTTGTCTACCGCTTTCATCAAGCCGATGTTGCCTTCCTGGATCAGATCGAGGAATTGCAGGCCACGGTTGGTGTACTTCTTGGCGATGGAGATCACCAGACGCAAGTTGGCTTCAACCATCTCTTTCTTCGCGCGGCGGGCCTTGGCCTCACCGATCGACATGCGACGGTTGATGTCCTTGATCTCGGCGATTGTCAAACCGGTTTCGGTTTCCAGCGCGGTCAGCTTCTGCTGGCAACGGATGATGTCCGGCTGCAGACGACCAATGGCTTCAGCGTATTTGCCTTTGCCTTTGGCCAGGGCATCACTCCAGCTTTCGTCGACTTCGTTGCCCGGGAACTGGCGCAGGAAGTCGGCACGCGGCATGCGCGCATCACGAACGCAGAGCTGCATGATTGCGCGCTCTTGCTGACGCAGGCGATCCAGGGCGCTGCGAACACGCTCGACCAGGCCTTCGAATTGCTTCGGCACCAGTTTGATCGGCATGAACAGCTCGGCCAGGGCCAACAGCTCGGCAATCGCTGCCTTGTTGTTGCGACCGTGCTTTTTCAGCGCCTTGCGGGTGATTTCCATCTGATCGGCCACAGCGCCAAAACGCTGTGCAGCGATGATCGGATCCGGACCGCTTTCGGCTTCTTCCTCGTCATCGGAGGCTTCACCCTCTTCGTCGTCGGAATCGTCATCCGCCTTGACGGCTTTCGCGTCAATCGGCGGCGGCACTTCTGCCGCAGGCGGCGCAATGCCGTCGTCCGGGTCGATATAACCGCTCAGAACGTCGGACAGGCGACCACCTTCGGTGGTGACGCGGGTGTACTCGGAGAGAATATGATCAACCGTGCCAGGGAAGTGCGCGATTGCGCTCATCACCTCACGGATGCCCTCTTCAATACGCTTGGCGATTTCGATTTCGCCTTCACGCGTGAGGAGCTCCACCGTACCCATTTCGCGCATGTACATGCGCACCGGGTCGGTAGTGCGACCAATGTCGGTCTCGACCGCAGCCAACGCTGCAGCGGCCTCTTCGGCTGCGGCTTCGTCGGTATCGGCGTCGGCCAGCATAAGGGAATCCTTATCTGGCGCAACCTCGAATACGTTGATCCCCATGTCATTGATCATGCGGATGATGTCTTCCACCTGTTCCGGATCTGAAATATCCTCCGGCAGGTGGTCGTTGACCTCCGCGTAAGTCAGGTAGCCCTGCTCACGACCAAGTGTGATCAACTCTTTGATACGAGACTGCTGTTGCGCTTTTCCGGACATAACACCCTATCCACTGAAGGTCTTGGCGGGCAAAAAACAAGCCGAGGATTATACCTGAGCTATGACCTCACGCGCCAGTTGAGGTCGGGTTTGATGCGGAAACATTGCGACTCAAGAGGTCGCGCAGTTGATTTTTCTCTTCGCTGGTCAATTCGCTTTGACGCGCTTTTCGCAGAAGTTGTTCCAGGTTTCGCTCGCGTTGGCGGGCTGACAAGCTAGTAATGGTGTCGAAAAACTGTTGTTCAAGGTTATCTCCATCAATCAGCCATTCCTTTTCCGCCAAGGCCTTGAGCAAGCGGCCTTGTTCTGTGCCGTGCCAACGCGCAATCAGTTGAATTGAGTTTAGCTTGGGATTCTTCTGTACAGCTTCGAGCAGCGCCACCAGCAATTGCGTGTTGGTGTGATCCTCGGCGGCGAAGTGCCCGGCATCCTCAACTTTTTCGGCCAGTTGCGGGTGATGCAGCAACGTGCGCAAGGCGGCGAGGGTTGGCGGTTCTACGGCGGCGGGCACCCGTGGCGCGCGGGGTTGATCACGATCACCGCCCCGCTTGCCATTCTTGTCCCACGGTTTCTTGTCCCATTTCTTGCCTCCTGCACCGGGTTTCTTCGGCGTCCATTCCTGCTGCGGCACATACATTTCCTGTGCCTGCGGCTGATGATAGTCGCTGTAATCGGGCATCGCGTCGTAATCGATGCCCGGGTCGTAGGCCGGCGGTGCTTCTTGCGGGGCGCTTTGTGCCAGCTGACTCACCGCTTCACCGCTCAGGCCGGTGATTTCGCTCAGGCGCTGACGCATCAGGGTGCGCAGGTTGGCGCCCGGGACTTTGTCGATCAACGGCGCGGCGAGGGTGGCCATATGGGCCTTGCCCTCAAGCGAGCGCGGGTCGGCTTCTTCCGTCAGTTGCTGGAAGAAGTAATCGGCCAGTGGCTGCGCGTGCTGGTTGATCCGTGCGCGAAAGGCGTCGGTGCCTTCGGAGCGGACCAGAGTGTCCGGGTCCTCGCCTTCGGGCAGGAACAAAAAGCGTGCGCGACGACCGTCCTGCAGGCTCGAAAGTGTCGCCTCCAGCGCCCGCCATGCCGCATTGCGGCCGGCCTGGTCGCCGTCGAAGCAGAACAGCACGCTGGGCACGACGCGAAACAGCCGCTTGAGGTGTTCCTCGCTGGTGGCGGTGCCCAGGGTCGCGACGGCATTGCGCAGGCCTTGCTGGGCCAGGGCAATGACGTCCATGTAGCCCTCGACGACGATGATCTCGTCGAGGTTGCGGTTGGTTTTGCGCGCTTCATACAGGCCGTAGAGTTCCTGGCCTTTATGGAAAACCGGGGTTTCCGGGGAGTTCAGGTATTTCGGCTTGTCGTCGCCCAATACCCGGCCGCCGAAGGCGATGACGCGCCCGCGACTGTCGCGGATCGGAAACATCACGCGGTCGCGGAAGCGGTCGTAGCGTTTACCGCTTTCGGCGTTTTCGATCAGCAGGCCGGCATCGATCATGGCTTTTTGTTGCAGGGTATCGCTGCTCAAGTGCTTGAACAGGTTGTCCCAGCCGGGCGGAGCGAAGCCCAGGCCGAAGTCCCGGGCGATTTCGCCGGTCAGCCCGCGACCTTTCAGGTATTCCACGGCAGCCTTGCGCGATGGGTGGCTTTTGAGGGCCTGGCGATAAAAGTCGGCAGCGGCGCTCAGTAGCGGATACAGCGGCGAATCGGTCGGTTGTCGCGGTTTGTGCGGCCGGCCGCTTTCTTCGCGGGGGATTTCCATGCCGGCGGCTTTGGCCAGTTCTTCGACAGCCTGGACGAAATCCAGGTTGTCGTGGTCCATGATGAAGCCGAGGGCGTTGCCGCCGGCGCCGCAGCCGAAGCAGTAATAGAACTGCTTGTCGGGGCTGACGCTGAACGACGGAGTCTTTTCCTTGTGGAATGGGCAGCAGGCAGTGTGATTTTTGCCGGCCTTTTTCAATTGCAGGCGCGAGCTGACCACATCGACGATGTCGGTGCGGTTCAGAAGGTCGTCAATGAAGCTCTGGGGAATTAGCCCGGCCATGGCGTTCTCGTCATCTGCGCTGAAAAGGAACCCGAAACGTACGGCGACCGAACGCGGTCATTGTTTGAGGCGCGCAAAGTGTGCGGCTCGACCAGTGTCGTCTGCGTAATCGCTGTCGGGAAGTGTATCTGCCGAAAATCCACTGACGTTAATGCCAATCAGTATTCGACTGTTTGAATGTGTTGCGCTGAATCCGCTGTGGCCAATCATAGGCCCCGGATAGCTCATCATCTGGCACGCAAGCAGGTGCCTTGGGCTGATCGTCGTGAGAGGAATCAGTGGGTGTGCTCGTCAGTAGCCTTGAAAGGCTCGTCAGAAAAGACGTGCACCGCTGGCAAAAGAGCCAGGTCTGACGCGGTGAAGCAGATTTGTCTCGGTCGCGTCTGCGGCTTTGACATTGAAGCATCAAGCGTTTTACGCAAATGCCATAAGCCCGGCTGAGGGCCGGGCTTGGCAGAAGCTTGCTACGATCGTCTGTGTATTAGTACAGACGAACGGCGCGGCGCTGTTCGCGCTGAACTTTCTTGGCGTGACGCTTAACAGCGGCTGCTGCTTTGCGCTTACGCTCAGAAGTTGGCTTCTCGTAAAATTCGCGGCTACGAACTTCAGCCAGTACACCGGCTTTTTCGCAGGAGCGCTTGAAACGACGCAGAGCTACGTCGAAGGGTTCGTTCTCTTTTACTTTGACGGCTGGCATCCAGAGCTACCTTCATTCATTACCGGGGTCAACATCCTCGCGGCAAAAGAGCACTTGAAGACGTCGGTTTTTAAGGGTTGCGGATGTTAACCCCTCATCGCTCGGAATGCAAAGCCTCTGATCGAAAACCGCTGGTCGGGGCATCACGCGACGACTATTATGCGCGCCTTCGAATTCAGCCTAAACAAGGCGCAAACCCATGCTAGTACTGGGATTAGAAACCTCCTGCGACGAAACTGGTGTCGCATTATATGACAGTGAACGCGGCCTGCTGGCCGACGCGTTGTTCAGTCAGATCGACCTGCACCGCGCCTATGGTGGCGTGGTGCCGGAGCTGGCTTCACGCGATCACGTCAAACGCATGCTGCCCTTGATTCGTCAGGTGTTGGCCGAGGCCGACTGCGTGCCGACCGAGATCGATGCGATTGCCTACACCGCGGGTCCTGGCCTGGTTGGTGCCTTGCTGGTAGGGGCTTCCTGTGCTCAGGCGCTGGCCTTTGCCTGGGGTATTCCGGCCCTTGGCGTGCATCACATGGAAGGCCATTTGCTGGCGCCGATGCTGGAGTCGCAACCGCCGGAATTTCCGTTCGTCGCTTTGTTGGTGTCGGGTGGTCACACGCAACTGGTTCAGGTCGACGGAATCGGTCAGTACACGCTTCTGGGCGAGACCCTGGATGACGCCGCCGGCGAGGCCTTCGACAAGACGGCCAAGATGATGGGGCTCAATTATCCGGGCGGACCGGAGATCGCTCGCCTTGCAGAACAGGGCGTTGCAGGGCGTTTCGTCTTCCCGCGGCCGATGTGCGACCGTCCGGGCCTGGATTTCAGCTTCAGTGGTCTGAAAACCTTTGCGCTGAACACCTGGCAACAGTGCGTCAACGCCGGGGACGACGGAGAGCAAGCCCGTTGCGACATCGCGCTGGCATTCCAGCAGGCCGTGGTGGAGACTTTGACCATCAAGTGCAAGCGTGCCCTGAAGGCCGCTGGCATGAAGCGCCTGGTGATTGCAGGGGGCGTCAGTGCCAACAAGGCGTTGCGCACTTCCCTGGAGAAAATGCTCGGCGACATGAAGGGCGATGTGTTTTATGCCCGTGCGCAGTTCTGCACCGATAACGGCGCGATGATTGCCTTTGCCGGCTGCCAGCGCTTGCAGGCCGGTCAGCAGGAAAGCCTGGCGATCAGCGTGCAGGCGCGTTGGCCGATGGAGCAGTTGACCGCATTGTGATGAGCGGTGCTCATGTCCGGCGGCTAGAAATGCCGTTCGCGCCCGGCAAACAGGTCGCGTAGATTGCCGCGATGACGCCAGACGATCAGCCCGGTGAGCGTGCTCATGGGCAGCAGGGCGGCCGGTTCTTGCCAGGCCAGCAACGGCAAGGTCAGCGGTGTGGCGATGAGGGCGGCCAGGGAGCTGGTGCGGGTCAGGTAGAACGTCAAGAGCCAGGTGCAGACCGCCAGAAGGGCAGCGGGCGGGTACAGTCCCAGCAACATGCCGGCAGCGGTGGCGACGCCCTTGCCGCCGCGAAAGCGAAAGTACAACGGAAACAGATGGCCGATGACGGCATAGACGCCGATCCAGGCCTGTTCCTGCTGCGAAAGACCCGCAAGACGCGCAATCAGTACCGGCAGCAGGCCTTTGCAAAGGTCCCCGAGCAGGGTCAGGATGGCGAGCTTCTTGCCGGCCAGGCGCAACATGTTGGTGGCACCGGCATTGCCCGAGCCACTCATTCGCGGATCGGGGTTACCGGTCATGCGGCTGAGCAAAATGGCAAAGGACAGAGAGCCGAGCAGGTAGGCGAGGATCGCCAATAACCAAAACATGCTAACTATTCCGGGCGAGGAAGCCCTGATTCTAACGGCGCATTGCGCCCTTGTCGTGTAGCGGAGAGAAGTGCTTGGACAGAGTGTTTATCGAGGGCCTGGAAGTCGACACGGTGATTGGTGCCTACGACTGGGAGCGAGGCATCCGACAGTGCTTGCGTCTTGACCTGAGCTTCGCCTGGGATAATCGCCCGGCCGCAGCCGGTGATGACCTGACCCTGGCGCTCGACTACGCCAGTGTTTCCTCACGCATCCAGGCGTTTGCCGAGCAGGCGCAATTCCAGTTGGTGGAAACCTTTGCCGAGCGCCTGGTTGAAGTGCTGATGAGCGAATTCAAGATCACTTGGATGCGCCTTAAGCTGACCAAGCCCGGGGCCGTCCCGGCTGCCACCGGCGGTGTGGGCGTGGAGATCGAGCGCGGATGTCGCTGACTCAGGTGTACCTCGGGCTCGGTAGCAATATCGAGCGTGAAACCCATTTGCGGGCGGGGCTCGATGCTCTGGCGGCATTCCTGGTCGATATCCGCTGTTCGGCGGTGTTCGAAAGCCAGCCGGTGGGCATCAAGAGCGGGCCGTTCTTCAATTTCGTGGTGTCGGCGTATACCGATCTGCCGCTGATGGAGCTTGATCGTCGATTGAAGTTCATTGAGGCGGATAACGGTCGTTACGCACCGGATCGCCGAGGTTTGCCGCTGGATATCGACGTATTGTTGTTCGGTGACCTGGTGGGCAATTTCGATGGCTTGATCTTGCCGCGGGCAGAAATTCTGAAAAATGCGTTCGTTCTGTGGCCGTTGTCGTTGATAGCGCCGGATCGCGTGCACCCGGGCGCAGGCAAGAGTTTTGCGACTTTGTGGGCTGAAGCGCAGATTGATCAGGTGTTGGCGCCAGTAGCGTTCGAATGGCACGGTGAACAGCTGACACCTTCAGATTTGTTGTGACCTTACTGACGCCTTCGCGAGCAAGCCCGCACCCACAGGTACGATGCAATTTCTGTGGGAGCGGGCTTGCTCGCGAAGCTTTTCAGACAGACGTCGCCTCTTTGTAAGCCTTCAACGCCTTGAGCCGCTCGCGCTTGATCTCCTCCCCCAGCTCCGGCCCCTTGAAACCTTTCTCCAGCAACGGCTGAACCGCCACGCTACGAGCCGCAGTTGCGGCGCCGCGCAAATAATCTGCCTGTGGGTAACTTCTTTCTTCCAGCCCTTTGCGCCCACGCGCGTCCATCTCGCATGCGGCGATGAACTCCTCAAACCGCTGTGGCCGACGGTAAATGTCGAAGCTTTGCAACAATTCCAGCAATGTCGATGGCTTCAGCTCAAGGGCGCGATGCCCATGGGTGTGGTACTCGCCCACCAGCAGCGCCAGTTCCTGGCAGTCCTTCGGCACCTTGAAGCGTTCATTGACCGCCTTGATCAGCTTCAGGCCCTTGAACTCGTGGGCAATGTGTCGCGGCCATTCATCCTCTGGCGTCAGTCCCTTGCCCAGGTCGTGCAGCAAGCACGCCCAGCGCACGGTGAGTGGCTGTTTGTGTAGTGCGGCTTGCTGCAACACGCTCAGGGTATGTGCACCTGTATCGATTTCCGGGTGATGGGCGGGTGGTTGCGGTACGCCAAACAGCGCGTCGACCTCGGGCATCAGAACCTTGAGTGCGCTGCATGCGCGCAGAACCTCAACAAATACCTGTGGTTGATCTTCCATCAGGGCGCGGGAAATTTCCTTCCAGCTGCGCTCAGGGGTCAGCGCTTCAAGTTCACCTGACTCGCTGAGTTGGTGCATCAGCGCCAGGGTTTCCGGGGCAACGGTAAAACCCAGCGTCGCGTAGCGCGCCGCGAAGCGGGCAACACGCAGGACCCGGAGTGGATCTTCGGCAAATGCCGGGGAAACATGGCGAAGCAGGCGCGCTTCAAGATCACGCTGGCCGTGGTACGGGTCGGTCAGGTTCTGCTGATCGTCCTCGGCCATGGCATTGATGGTCAGGTCGCGGCGGATCAGGTCTTCTTCGAGGGTGACTTCAGGGCTGGCGTGAAAAGTGAACCCGCCGTAACCGCGTCCGCTTTTGCGCTCGGTGCGGGCGAGGGCGTATTCCTCACCGCTTTTGGGATGAAGGAACACCGGGAAGTCCGCGCCCACCGGGCGAAAGCCCTTGGCGAGCATTTCTTCGGTGGTAGCGCCGACCACAACCCAGTCGATATCGGTAACCGGTTTGCCCAGCAGGCGATCACGTACCGCACCGCCGACTTTATAAATACGCATAAAAAACCTCCGTTAGCTCGACAGGATAACCGTTGCATCGAGCTTTCGGAGGCGCAAACCGGATCAAAGATGGATGACGGCCAGGTCCAGGCGGCCGTAATCACCTTCGCTGTGCTCGCTTCTGGGTGGCACATGGTGGGTTTTCATGACCTGATCGCCTTGCAGGGTTTCCAGGTGAATGTCGAAGCCCCAGAGGCGGTGCAGGTGTTTGAGCACTTCTTCGGTCGAGTCCCCCAGCGGTTTGCGGTCGTGCTGCTGGTGGCGCAGGGTCAGGGAGCGGTCACCGCGACGGTCGATGCTGTAGATCTGCACGTTTGGCTCGCGATTGCCCAGGTTGTACTGTGCCGCGAGGGTTTCCCGGATGATGCGGTAGCCACCTTCGTCGTGAATGGCGGGCACCAGCAGGTCGTCCTTCTGGTCGTCATCGAGAATGCTGAACAGCTTCAGGTCGCGGATCACCTTGGGCGACAAGTACTGCAGGATGAAGCTCTCATCCTTGAAACTGCTCATGGCGAACTTGATGGCTGCCAGCCAGTCGGTACCGGCAATGTCAGGGAACCAGCGGCGATCTTCTTCCGTAGGCTCTTCGCACATGCGGCGGATGTCGCGGTACATGGCAAACCCCAGGGCGTAAGGGTTGATGCCACTGTAGTAGGGGCTATCGAAGCCAGGCTGGAACACCACGCTGGTGTGGGACGTCAGGAACTCCATCATGAAGCCGTCGGTGACCAGGCCTTCGTCATACAGGTCGTTCATCAGTGTGTAGTGCCAGAACGTGGCCCAACCCTCGTTCATGACCTGGGTCTGACGCTGTGGATAAAAATACTGGGCGATCTTGCGCACGATACGCACGATTTCCCGCTGCCATGGCTCCAGCAGCGGTGCATGTTTTTCGATGAAGTACAGGATGTTTTCCTGGGGTTCGGCGGGGAAGCGTGCGTTGTCCTTGTCGCTGTACTTGTCCGCGCCCTTGGGAATGGTGCGCCACAGATCGTTGATCTGTTTCTGTAAATGTTCTTCCCGGTCCTTTTGCCGGCGACGTTCTTCTTCCGCGGAGATCGGATAAGGGCGTTTGTAACGGTCGACACCATAGTTCATCAGCGCATGGCAGGAGTCGAGCAGATCCTCGACCGCGTCGATACCGTGGCGTTCTTCGCACTGCATGATGTACTGCTTGGCAAACACCAGGTAATCGATGATCGAACTGGCGTCGGTCCAGGTGCGGAACAGGTAATTGCCTTTGAAAAAGCTGTTGTGCCCGTAGCAGGCATGGGCCACCACCAGCGCCTGCATGCAGATGGTGTTTTCCTCCATCAGGTAGGCGATGCATGGGTCGGAGTTGATCACGATCTCGTACGCCAGCCCCATCTGGCCGCGGGTGTAGGACTTTTCGGTGCTGAGGAAGTGCTTGCCATAGGACCAGTGGTGATAACCCAGCGGCATACCGACCGAGGCGTAGGCGTCCATCATCTGTTCGGCGGTGATCACTTCGATCTGGTTGGGATACGTATCGAGCGCGTAACCGGCCGCAATACGACTGATTTCGCGGTCGTAGGCCTGGATCAGCTCGAACGTCCATTCGGAGCCGGTGGAAATGGGTTGGCGTTTCTGCTCTTTGGCGGTCATGTCACTAACCTGCGCTGGAAGAGTTCACGGAAGACCGGATAGATATCCCCGGCCGAGACCAGTTGTTGCTGGGCAAATGTATCGGAAAAGGCTTCGGCGATGCGCTCGTACTCGAACCACAGGGCCTGGTGTTCGCGCGGGGTGATCTCAACGTAAGTGTAGTACTGCACGAATGGCATGATCTGGTTGATCAGGATGTCGCGGCAGATCGGAGAGTCGTCGTTCCAGTTGTCACCGTCTGAGGCCTGGGCTGCGTAGATGTTCCACTCGTTGCTCGGATAACGCTCGGCCATGATCTCCTGCATCAGTTTCAAGGCGCTGGAGACGATGGTGCCGCCGGTTTCCCGGGAGTAGAAAAACTCCTCTTCATCCACTTCGCGGGCGCTGGTGTGGTGGCGGATGAACACGACGTCGATCTTGTCGTAGTTACGCTTGAGAAACAGGTACAGCAGGATAAAGAAGCGCTTGGCGATGTCCTTGGTCGCCTGGGTCATCGAGCCGGACACGTCCATCAGGCAGAACATCACGGCCTTGGAGCTGGGGTTGGGTTGTTTGATGAGCAGGTTGTACTTGAGGTCGAAGGTGTCGAGAAACGGTATACGGTGAATGCGCGCGCTGAGTTTTTCGATTTCTGCTTCGATTTCCTGGATATCGCCGAAGTTGTCCGGTTCTTCTTGCTTGAGTCGCAGAAGTTCTTCCTTGGCTTCACGCAGTTTTGCGCGGCTGCTGCCGGACAGGGCGATGCGCCGGGCGTGGGCTGAGCGCAGGGTGCGGATGATGTTGATCCGCGACGGGTTGCCCTCGTTGCTGATCCCGGCGCGCACGGTCTTGAAGGTGTCGGTGCCGGTCAGGTTGCGTTTGACCAGGTTGGGCAGTTCGAGGTCCTCGAACATGAACTCGAGGAACTCTTCCTGGGTAATCTGGAAGACGAATTCGTCCATCCCCTCGCCGGAATTGCCCGCCTTGCCGGGGCCTCGGCCGCCACCGCCTCCCGGTGGGCGGGCGATATGTTCGCCGCTGGTGAATTCCTTGTTGCCCGGGTGCACGACCGTCTGCTTGCCACCGCGACCGTGATGAAGCACCGGCTCGTCGATGTCGCGGCCGGGAATGCTGATTTGTTCGCCGTGTTCCATATCGGTAATGGAGCGCCGGCTGACCGCCTCTTCGACAGCCTTCTTGATGTGATCACGGTAGCGCCGCAGAAATCGCTGGCGGTTTACCGTGCTCTTGTTCTTGCCATTGAGACGTCGGTCGATCACATAGCTCATGACTGCTCCTTAGAAGCTGTCCTGAAAGGGGCGAGCGGTTATGCAGCATCGGACCGGTGCCAAGGGATGTTCACGCTCCCCCAAGCGCTTTTGGATGCTGCCTGTACCTCGCTACCGACTTTCGAACACCTTCCAGAGGTCTGTGTAACAGAAAACGCGTACACAGGCCTCTGGCTGACGACAACCGGTCTGACCGGCAGCGGGTTACTGTGATTTTCTGACCCGCAGGTACCACTCGGACAGCAGTCGTACCTGTTTGTCGGTGTAGCCGCGCTCGACCATCCGTGTGACGAAGTCGTTGTGCTTCTGCTGGTCTTCTTTGCTGGCCTTGGCATTGAAGCTGATGACCGGCAGCAGGTCCTCGGTGTTGGAGAACATTTTCTTCTCGATGACCACCCGCAGTTTTTCGTAGCTGAGCCAGGTCGGGTTCTTGCCGTTGTTGTTGGCCCGGGCGCGCAGTACGAAGTTGACGATTTCGTTGCGGAAATCCTTCGGATTGCTGATGCCGGCCGGTTTTTCGATTTTCTCCAGTTCTTCGTTCAACGCTACGCGGTTGAGGATCTCGCCGGTTTCCGGGTCGCGGTATTCCTGGTCCTGGATCCAGAAGTCGGCGTACAGCACATAACGATCGAAGATGTTCTGGCCGTACTCGCTGTAGGACTCGAGGTAGGCGGTCTGGATCTCCTTGCCGATGAATTCGATGTAGCGCGGTGCCAGGTACTCCTTGAGGAAACGCAGATAGCGTTCGCGGGTCTCGGCCTGGAACTGTTCCTGCTCGATCTGTTGTTCAAGCACGTAGAGCAGGTGCACCGGGTTGGCGGCAATTTCGTGCGGGTCGAAGTTGAACACCTTCGACAGGATCTTGAACGCGAAGCGGGTCGACAGACCGTTCATGCCTTCGTCGACGCCCGCATTGTCGCGGTATTCCTGGATCGACTTGGCTTTCGGATCGGTGTCCTTTAGGTTCTCGCCGTCGTACACGCGCATCTTCGAGTAGATGTTGGAGTTTTCCGGCTCCTTGAGGCGCGAGAGCACGGTGAACTGGGCCAGCATCTTCAGGGTGTCCGGCGCGCAATGAGCCTTGGCCAGCGAACTGTTGAACAGCAGCTTGTCGTAGATCTTCACTTCGTCGCTGACCCGCAGGCAGTACGGCACTTTGACGATGTAGATCCGGTCGATGAAAGCTTCGTTGTTCTTGTTGTTGCGGAAGGTGTGCCACTCCGATTCGTTGGAGTGCGCCAGCAGGATCCCGGTGAACGGAATCGCGCCGAGGCCTTCGGTACTGTTGTAGTTGCCTTCCTGGGTGGCGGTCAGCAGTGGGTGCAGCACCTTGATCGGTGCCTTGAACATTTCGACGAATTCCATCAGGCCCTGGTTGGCCCGGCACAGGGCGCCCGAGTAGCTGTAGGCGTCGGCGTCGTTTTGCGGGAACTCCTCCAGTTTGCGGATATCGACCTTGCCCACCAGCGCCGAGATGTCCTGGTTGTTTTCGTCGCCAGGTTCGGTCTTGGCCACGGCGACCTGGTTGAGGATCGACGGGTAGAGTTTGACCACGCGGAACTGACTGATGTCGCCACCGAATTCGGCCAGGCGTTTGGTCGCCCATGGCGACATGATGGTGTTGAGGTAGCGCCGTGGAATGCCAAAGTCTTCCTCGAGGATCGCGCCATCTTCGGTGGCGTTGAAAAGACCCAGGGGCGACTCGAAAACCGGCGAGCCCTTGATTGCATAGAAGGGCACTTTTTCTATCAGTTGCTTGAGCTTCTCGGCCAGGGACGACTTACCGCCACCGACAGGGCCCAGCAGGTACAGGATCTGTTTCTTCTCTTCCAGGCCCTGAGCGGCATGGCGGAAATACGACACGATCTGGTCGATGCATTCTTCCATCCCGTGGAAGTCTTCAAAGGCCGGATAGCGGCGGATGACCTTGTTGGAGAAGATGCGCGACAGTCTCGAGTTGGTCGAGGTGTCGAGCAGTTCCGGTTCACCGATGGCCAGCAATAGACGCTCGGCGGCGGAGGCGTAGGCGCTGCGGTCCTGTTTGCACAGCTCAAGATACTCTTGCAGAGAGAGTTCTTCCTGGCGTGTGGACTCGAAGCGTTGTTGGAAGTGGCTAAAGATACTCATGACGTCACCTCGCTCGATACGTGGAGCCGACGCCGGATCACTCAGTCGATGCTGGCAGCAACCGAACAGGCGATTGCTGTTTACCCCCCAGAACTCTCCCGGAGCTGACTACTCCGAAAGCTACTCCCGATGACCCGTGCGCCGGTGTACCGGCTCTCCCCTGTTTTGGATGGCCTGGGCTTAAGGATAGTTGGGAATTCGGGAGGTAAAGGCGAGATACGTAATTAGTTGTGGCAGACCGTTCGTCTGCCACCGCGCTAGCCCGCGGGAGCCGGGGCCTGCAACGTTACAAAAAAATTATTCAGTGGTGCCTTGCGCCGTTTCCGCAGGATACGTCGTACGCCACAACTCGAATCCGCCATCCATGCTGTAGACGTCGGAGAAGCCCTGGCTGATCAGGTAAGCGGCCGCGCCCTGGCTGGAATTGCCGTGATAGCAGACCACCACGGTCGGTGCATCGAGGTCGGCACCCTGGATGAAAGCGTGCAGGGAATGGTTGTCCAGATGCTTGGAACCTGCGATGTGCAGGGCGGCAAAAGTGGCCGGGTCGCGGACGTCGACCACCACTGCGCCTTGTTCGCGCAGGGCTTGGGCCTGTTCCGGGGGAATACGTTTGAATTCGCTCATGGCGGGCTCCTGTGGCTCGGCTGAATGGGCAGTCTAGCGCGGGGCGCTGGCTGGCGATGTTTGGGGAATGGATGAGGCGACTGGCGGTACGGCATGACCGTGTTCATCGCATTTGCAGGACAGGCGCTCAAAGCTGTCGACGTTCATCAGGGTCAGGGCGCCGCCCCAGACACAGCCTGTATCGAGCGCCGAAATACCCGGCTCTTCGACGTTGCCTTCCAGCGCTGCCCAGTGACCGAAAATGATTTTCAGATTCTTGGTCTTGCGTTCCTTGTGCTGGAACCAGGGTTTGTAGCCAGGTGGTGCGGTATCGAGGCCTTCCTTGCTCTTGAGGTCGAGTTTGCCTTCGGCGGTGCAGAAACGCATGCGGGTGAAATAGTTGGTGATCACCCGCAGGCGCGTCACGCCTTTGAGGTCGTTGTCCCATTTCGCCGGATCGTTGCCGTACATGCCATCGAGGTAGGGCGGCAACAGGTTGTCGTCACGCAAGGCAGCCTCGACTTCGGCGGCACACTTCAAGGCCTTGCGCAGCGACCACTGCGGTGGAATGCCGGCATGGACCAGTACAAGGTTGCGCTGTTCGTCGTAGTGCATGAGTTTTTGCTGGCGCAGCCATTCGAGCAGTTCAGCGCTATCGGGCGCTTCAATGATTTCGCGCAGGGTGTCGGCCTTCTTCAGGCGTTCGATATTGCGTCCGGCCGCCAGCAAGTGCAGGTCATGGTTGCCGAGCACGCACACCAGCGATTCGCGAATGCTGTAGAGGAAGCGCAAGGTTTCCAGCGACTGCGGGCCGCGGTTGACCAGGTCGCCCACCAGCCACAGACGATCGCGTTTCGGGTCGAACGCCACTTGTTTGAGCAGGCATTGCAGGGCCTGAAGACAGCCTTGCAGGTCACCGACAGCGTACGTTGCCATCAGTGCAGGGCTCCGGGCACCGCCAGGCGGAAGGGCGCGATGATGGCATCGAAATGTTTACCGTCGTCGGACAGCATCTGATAGGTGCCTTGCATGGTGCCGACCTTGGTGGTCATGACCGTGCCGCTACTGTAGGTGTGGCTCTTGCCGGGGGCGATCAACGGTTGCTGGCCGACTACGCCTGCACCGCGCACTTCTTCGACATGCCCGTCGCCATCGGTGATGACCCAGTGCCGTGAAAGCAGTTTGGCGGGCATCAGGCCATTGTTTTGCACGGTGATGGTGTAGGCGAAGGCAAAGCGGTCTTGCTCGGGTTGCGATTGTTCTGCCAGATAGCGGGTGACGACGCTGACGTCGACCTGATAGCGAGGATCGGACATGCAAAGGGCCTTAAAAACGAAGCGGGACGCGGGGCGTAGCTGTTGGGGTTCAGTCTAGGCCAAGTATCGGGTAGTAGACCAGAGTGGCGTCCTACCCGATAGCGCTCATCGCCTGTCAGTCAGCGGCAGGCTTTTGTTCGCTGAGCTTGTCGGCCAGGCGCACGAACGCGGCCAGGTCGAGTTGCTCGGGACGCAGGCTGCCATCGACGCCGGCTGCTTCGATTTCGGCATTGCTCAGCAGCAGCTTGAGAGTGTTGCGCAGGGTTTTGCGGCGCTGGTTGAAAGCTTCGCGCACGACGCGTTCCAGCAGGCGGTGATCCTTGGCCGGGTGTGGCAGTACCGCGTGGGGTACCAGGCGCACGATGGCCGAATCGACTTTCGGCGGCGGGTTGAACGCGCCCGGGCCGACATTGAACAGGTGCTCGACCCGGCAATGGTACTGAACCATGATCGACAAGCGACCCCAGTCGCCACCACCAGGGCCGGCAGCCAGGCGCTCGACCACTTCCTTTTGCAGCATGAAGTGCATGTCGCGAATCAGGTGCGAGTTGTGCAGCAGGTGAAAAATCAGCGGCGTGGAGATGTTGTACGGCAGGTTGCCGACCACGCGCAGGCTGCCAGGCGCGGCATTCAGGCTATTGAAGTCGAACTTCAGTGCATCGCCCTGATGCAGGTTGAAGTTGCTCTTGCCGGCAAACTGCTGGTTGAGGATCGGGATCAGGTCCTTGTCCAGCTCCACCACATCGAGTTGCGCGCCGCTGCTGAGCAGGCCTTGGGTCAGTGCGCCCTGGCCCGGGCCGATTTCCAGCAGGCGGTCTTCTGCCTTGGCATGAATGGAGCGCAGGATGCGGTCGATAACGCCGGCATCGTGCAGAAAGTTCTGGCCAAAGCGTTTGCGCGCCTTGTGTTGGTAATGCTCGGTCATAAACGGGTCTCGGCCATCTGGTAGGCGGTTTCCAGGGCGACTTGCAGGCTGCCGGTGTCGATCTTGCCGCTGCCGGCCAGGTCCAGGGCGGTGCCGTGGTCGACCGATGTGCGGATGATCGGCAAGCCGAGGGTCACGTTGACTGCCGCGCCGAAGCCTTTGTACTTCAGCACCGGCAGACCCTGGTCGTGGTACATCGCCAGCACCGCATCGCAGTGCTCCAGATATTTGGGGGTAAACAGAGTGTCGGCGGGCAGGGGGCCACGAAGGTCCATGCCCTCGCCGCGCAGGCGCTCTAATGTGGGTTCGATGATATCGATTTCTTCATGGCCCAGGTGTCCGCCTTCGCCGGCATGGGGGTTGAGCCCGCAAACCAGGATGCGTGGCCGGGCGATGCCGAACTTGTTTTGCAGGTCGGTGTGCAGGATTCGCGTGACACGCTCCAGACGCTCCGGCGTGATTGCATCGGCAATCTCGCGAAGGGGCAGGTGAGTGGTCACCAGGGCTACGCGTAAGCCGCGCGTGGCCAGCATCATCACCACTTGCGCGGTGTGGGTCAGGTCGGCGAGGAATTCCGTGTGCCCGGAAAAGGCGATGCCGGATTCGTTGATCACGCCTTTGTGCACCGGCGCGGTAATCATGCCGGCGAAATCTCCGCTCAGGCAGCCTTGGCCGGCGCGGGTCAGGGTTTCCAGTACGAAGGCAGCGTTGGCCTTGTCCAGTTGCCCGGCGACGACCTTGGCATTGAGCGGTGTATCCCAGACATACAGGCTGTTGGCTGGAGCCGGTGCGTCCGGCCAGCTGTCCGGTGTGACCGACAGCAAATCGACAGCCACGCCCAGTTGCGCGGCCCGCTCAATAAGCAGGTCGCGGCTGGTAATGGCAATCAGGGGGTGAGGCTGGGCTTGCGAGGCGAGCAGCAGGCACAGGTCGGGACCTATGCCGGCCGGTTCGCCGGGTGTCAGCGCGAAACGTTGGGGTTTCACTGCGCTGCCTGGTCGGCGCCAGGGAGTTTGATTTCCACGTACGCTTCGTCACGGATCTGACGCAGCCAGGTTTGCAGCTCTTCGTCGTATTTGCGGTTACGCAAAACGGTCATTGCTTGCTGCTCGCGAGCCTGTGTGGTGCTGTCGGTGGCGCGACGGCCAAGGACTTCCAGGACATGCCAGCCGTATTGAGTCTGGAACGGCTTGGACAGCTGACCTTGCGGGGTCCTGGCCATCACTTCGCGGAACTCGGGCACCAGTGCGTTCGGGTCGATCCAGTTCAGATCGCCGCCATTGAGGGCGGAACCCGGGTCTTCCGAGTAGCTTTTCGCCAGCTCGCCGAAGTCTTCGCCAGCCTCGATACGGCTGTAGAGCGAGTCAGCCAGGGCCTTGGTTTTTGCTTCGTCGCGGATCGGGCTCGGTTTGACCAGGATGTGGCGCACATGCACTTCATCGCGCATCTGGGTCTGGCCGCCACGCTTTTCGAGGATCTTCAGGATGATGAAGCCGCCCGGGGTGCGCATTGGCTGGGTGACATCGCCCACCGGCATGGTGCTCAGCAGGCGATCGAACGGCGGTGGCAATTGAGCGGCTTTACGCCAGCCCATGTCACCACCTTCCAGTGCAGTTTCGCTAGCGGACTTGGCGATCGCCAACTGACTGAAGTCAGCGCCTTGCTTGAGCTGCTGGTAAATCGCATCGGCCTGTTTGGCTGCGCTCTGAATCGCGTCGGAGTTGGCGCTTTCCGGCGTAGGAATCAGGATGTTGGCCAGGTGGAACTCTTCAGACAGCTGCATTTTGCCCAGGTCCGACGCCAGGAAGTTCTTCACTTCCTGCTCGGAGACCTGAATGCGTTCGGCAACCCGACGCTGGCGTACACGGCTGATGACCATTTCGCGGCGAATCTGCTCACGTGCGTCGTCGTAGGACAGGCCGTCGCGAGTCAGGGCGGCGCGGAACTGCTCGACCGACATGTTGTTGCGCTGGGCAATGGTGCCGACAGCCTGGTTCAATTCTTCATCGGTAATGCGGATGCCGGAACGCTCGCCGATCTGCAATTGCAGGTTTTCGACGATCAGGCGCTCAAGTACCTGCTGCTCCAGCACGCTGGCCGGCGGCACGGCAGAGCCACGCTTGGCAATGGTTTGCTGAACTTCATGAACCCGTTGGTCCAGTTGGCTCTGCATGACCACGTCGTTGTCGACGATGGCCACCACTTTATCGATGGACTGTACGGCGGCGCTCGCGGCCGTACTCAGGAACAGCGCGCCGAGCATCAGCGGGCGCAAACAATCAGAAAGCTTGGTCTTCACGTTCACGATAACCTTGAATGCCTTTGTCGAGGAAGCTCTCTGCCTTGGAGCCGGTGAGGCCGCCGAGTCCCTTCAGAACAATTTGGAGGAAGACGCCATGGTCGCCTTTTTCGTTTTGCGGTGCTTCCTGACTGAACTCGTCATAGGAGACCCAGTAACGGTTGATCAGGCGCAGTTTCCAGCAGCAACTGTCGTACTCGAAACCACCAAAGGCTTCCAGGGTACGGTTGCGGTTGTAGTCATACTGCCAACGGCTGATAGCGCTCCATTGCGGCACGATCGGCCAGATTACCGAGAAGTCGTGCTGTTCGATCTTGTAGTAATCCTTCACGTAGCCAGGAGTTTCAGGGGTGCCGTAGTCACCACCGAACTGCCATTGACCGGTGGTCTGGTTGTAGATCACCTGGTCGTTACGATAGCGATATCCGGCGTTGATAACCTTGTTCGGATTATCTTCAGGCTGGTAGTGGAACATCGCGCTGCCCGAGCGAGGGCTGCGGCTGTCCGGGTCCCAGTTGTAATCGGCCGTGGTGCGCCAGTCGCGGTTCCAGCGATATTCGTATTCCAGTGCGTACGGCGAAACGTTGGCTTGGGCATCGGCGCGGGTTTTTGCATCGATACCTGGCAACTGAACCTCGCGGTCCTTGAAGTACAGGGCCTGGCCTACGCTGATGCGTTGACGCTCAAAGCCGTCGTCTTCGATCCAGCGGTTAGTGACTCCCAGCGACAGTTTGTTCTCGTCGCCGACACGATCGGAGCCAGAGAAACGGTTGTCACGGAACAGCGATGCATAGCTGAAGGTGTATTCGGCAGTGTCGAACACTGGGATGTCTTTCTGGTCTTCTTCAGGTACATAAAGATAGAACAGGCGTGGTTCCAGGGTTTGGCGATAGTTTTTGCCGAACCATGAAGTGTTGCGGTCGAAATACAGTCCGCTGTCGATGCTTGCAATGGGTACAGCGCGGTTTTGCGAACTACTGAACGATTCGCCGAGTGACGATGAATTATTGCGGTTCGTTACGAGGTCTTGTTTGCCTTGGCTATCAAGGTCGAGATCGTACTGGGTGTACTGATATTTGAGCTTCGGCTTCAGGAAGCCGTAAGTCCAGTTGAGAGGCAAACTGACCGCAGGCGCGAGGTTCAGGCGATTACCGTTGGCGCGTGCAAGACCGGCAACGTTTTTATCAATACGTGGCGTTACATTACCGTCTTCGTCGGAGTAGTCGCCGGTCTGCAGATCCCGGTCAAACCGAACAAGTTCGGTTTCGTAGGAGAAGTCCAAACCTTCGGGATGATACGGCAGCGCGCCATTGAAGGTGATCTGTGGCAAGCGGTCGTACGGTGTAATGTTCGAAACGGTCGCCAGCTGAAAGGCCTGGGCATTTACGCGAGCGGTATAGCTGTCGCCGCGATAGGTGACAGAGCCCTGCTGGTTCACGTAGTCGCTGCTTTTGATGCCAATCTGGTCGGTCTGCAGATCCTGGAAGTAATACGGATCGCTGATCTTGGTGTAGTCGACTTGCGTGAGTACTCGCGAGTCGAGACCACCCTTGTGCTGCCAGTTGTACATGTAGCGGGTTTTTTCGGCGTCGCTCTGCTTGTCGCGCTCGTCGCTTTCGTCGTTGAGGTACGCCGCACCGAACTGGCCTTCGCTGGATTTGGTCAGGTAGCGGAATTCGCCTTCCATCAACAAGCCGTGCTTTTCCATGTAGCGCGGGTACAACGTGGCATCGTAGTTCGGCGCCAGGTTGAAGTAGTACGGGGTGACCAGCATGAAGCCGGTATCGCTGCCGGTGCCGATGGTCGGCGGCAGGAAGCCCGACTGGCGACGGTCGTCGATCGGGAAATAGATGTACGGCGTGTACAGGACCGGAATGTCCTTGACCCGCAGCGTCACGTTGGTTGCCGTACCGAAGCCGGTGGCCGGGTTCAGGGTGATGTTGTTGCCCTTGAGCTGCCAGGCGTTGCTGTTCGGTTCGCACGTGGTGTACGTACCATCCTTGAGGCGGATGATCGCGTTCTCGGCACGCTTGGCGTACAGCGCATTACCGCGGATGCGCGATTTGTGCATCACGTATTCGGCGTTGTCGACCTTGGCTTCACCGGTGTCGAGCTGCACGTCGGCGTGGTCGCCGACGATCAGGGCGCCGTTGTCGCGAATGCGCACGTTGCCGTTCAGCTCGCCACGGCTTTCGGCCTGGTACAGGTTGGCTTCGTCGGCTTCGACCTGCATGCTGCCCTGACGCATGACAACGTCGCCGGCCAGGGTCGCAACCTGCTCATCCTGCTTATAGCGGGAGGCCTTTGCGCCGATAAAGGTTGGGGCGTCACTTTTATTCGTCTTGTCATCCATGCCAGGACGAATCGGTTCGATATAGGAACCGGAGCAATAAGGACCGGTTTCGGCCAATTGTGCGGCGGTAAGCTGCTCGCGGGGAACCCAGTCGAGGTGACTGTAGTCTGCGCTACGTGACTTCAGGCCACGGCCTTCGGATTCGGTGACCAGCACCGGCTTGGCGCCGGTGTCTTCGCTGGAACCGCTCTCGGCCGGGGCTTCGCCGGTAGCGGAGACTGCGCTGCCGTCATGGACGGGACGCGGTGGCAATGCAGCCGCCGGCGGCTTTGGCGCACAGTCCCAGGAACCCGAAGCAGAGACTGAGCAGTCAAACTGTTCCGCGGCGACCACGTAGGAAGTGGCAAGGGGTTGCAGCGCCAGCAAACTGCCGGTAACCAACAACGGAAATTTTTTACGAAACGCGGGGGATTTCAATGCCATCTTATTAGTCCGGGCTTCCTGCGTGCCATCTGCCCGCGGTGTGGGCCGCACGCCTCTCGATGGTCTGAAAAAGATGCTGGATAATAAAGCATGACCCGCTTGACGGCTAGCGCCGTCGGAGACCCTTGCAATGCCTGATCAAGATGTACGCTTGCAACACCTGAAAGTTTGGCTCGATGAACAATTGGCGACCCTTTTTGCCGAGCAGGGCTGGGGCGTCGTACCCCCGGCCACGTTGACTGCGGCCAGTAGCGACGCGAGTTTTCGGCGGTATTTCCGCTGGGAAGGCGGTGACAAAAGTTTCATCGTGATGGACGCGCCGCCGCCCCAGGAAAACTGCAAACCCTTCGTGGATATCGCCTTTTTGCTGGCGAAATCCGGAATAAATGTGCCGAAAATTTATGCCGAAGACCTTGAGCGCGGTTTTCTTTTGCTCAATGACCTGGGCAACAAGACCTATCTGGACGTCATCGAAAGCGAAAACGCCGACGATTTGTTCAAGGATGCCCTGCAAGCGTTGCTGGCTTTCCAGCAGCTGCCGATGGTTGCGCCTCTGCCGAGCTATGACGTGGCCTTGCTTCGTCGCGAGCTGGAGCTGTTCCCCGAGTGGTACGTGAAGCGCGAGTTGGGCATCGAACTGGACGCGGCGCAGCAAGTGCTCTGGCAGCAGGTCAGCGAACTGTTGATCGACAGCGCCCTGGCACAGCCAAAAGTCCTGGTGCATCGCGACTACATGCCGCGCAACCTGATGCTCAGCGAGCCCAATCCCGGTGTGCTGGACTTCCAGGATGCGGTGTATGGCCCGGTGACCTACGACGTGACCTGCCTGTTCAAGGACGCATTCCTCAGCTGGCCCGATGAGCGCGTGCACGGCTGGCTCGAAAGCTACTGGCAGCAAGCGGCTGCCCTCGGGATTCCGGTTCAGCCCGACTTCGAGGACTTCCTGCGTGCCAGCGACTTGATGGGCGTGCAACGTCACCTGAAAGTCATCGGCATTTTCGCGCGCATCTGCCATCGCGACGGCAAACCGCGTTACCTGGGTGATGTGCCACGTTTCTTTGCGTACATAGACGCGGTGATCGCGCGCCGCCCTGAACTGGCCGAGCTAGATGTATTGCTGGCCAGTCTGCGTGCCGGAGTGAAAGCATGAAGGCAATGATTCTGGCCGCGGGCAAAGGCGAGCGCATGCGCCCGCTGACCCTGACCACGCCAAAACCGCTGGTTCGTGCAGGCGGCGTGCCGCTGATCGAGTATCACCTGCGAGCACTGGCCGCCGCCGGCTTCACCGACATTGTGATCAATCACGCCTGGCTCGGTCAGCAGATCGAAGACTATCTGGGCGATGGTTCGCGTTATGGCGTGAGCATTCAGTACTCGGCCGAAGGTGACCCCCTGGAAACCGGCGGCGGAATTTTCCGCGCGTTGCCATTGTTGGGGGATGAAGCGTTTGTCGTGGTCAACGGCGACATCTGGACCGATTACGACTTCAGCGTGCTGCATCAGCCCATCAACGGCCTGGCGCACCTGGTGCTGGTCAGCAACCCGCCCCATCATCCGGCCGGGGACTTTGGCCTGGTAGAAACGCGGGTGCTCGACGGTCAACCAGGGGCTGGCACCTTGACCTACAGCGGTATCGCCGTGTTGCATCCGCAGTTGTTCGACGGTTGCACCGAGGGGGCCTTCAAGCTCGCTCCGCTGTTGCGCAAGGCCATGGCTGACGGGCAGGTGACCGGCGAGCAGTTGAGGGGGCACTGGGTCGATGTCGGCACTCACGAGCGTCTGGCCGAAGTTGAAACATTAATAGAAGCGAGCCGCTGAGATGTTGTGGCCAGGGACTCTGATCGGAGCCGGAGCAGGCTTTGCCATAGCCAGCATTCCGGGGGCCATGCTCGGCGCGTTGTTGGGGCAGGCGCTGGACCGGCGCTTGCACCTGCAGAGTTGGGGGCATTTGCTGGAAAAGCTTGGTGGTCGTCCGGTGCTGCGCAACGATGAGTTGCTCTTCGTGCTACTGGGACGTCTGGCGAAGTGCGACGGGCGGGTGGTGGATGGCCACATCCAGCAGGCCCGGGCGGAAATGCGCTCGCTGGAAATGTCCGAGCCGGCCCAGCGTCGGGCGATTGCCGCGTTCAATCGTGGCAAATCGGGCAATGACCGCCTGCGCGGTTATCTGCGTCGCCTGAGTGCCCAGCCCCATGCGGCGGAAGGTGTGTTGCGCGCCTGCTGGCGAATGGTCTGGGCCGATGGTCGTGCCGGCAGCAGTGAACGTCAATTGATCGGCCAATGGGGCAAATGGCTGGGCTGGACGCCCCGTCAGGTGCAGGCGTTGGCCCACGACTATGAGCCGCAGAAACGGCCATTGGGCAACAGTGTGCCAAGTTATCAGGACGCGTTGAGGCTTTTGGGGGTGTCGGCCACCACTGAACCGGCGCAGATCAAGCGTGCATACCGGCGCCTGCTCAGTCGTCATCATCCGGACAAGATTGCCGGCAGTGGCGCGACGGCGATGCAGGTGCGTGAGGCCACCGAGCGAACGCGTGAACTGCATAACGCCTATACGCTGATTCGGGAGCGGCGGGATTTTCGCTAACCTTGCGTCACCAGTGATACCGCCATCGCGAGCAAGCTCGCTCCCACAGGTTTGTGTCGTCCGCAATTTTGTGATCGGCATAAAACCCGTGGGAGCGTGGCTTGCCCGCGATGAAGGCGCCTCGGTCTGTCAGCCCGCCGGGTTCTGCGGATTCAACCAACCCCGCACCCGACGGAACAGTTGCTCTTGTTCGGCCTTGGTATCCGGCAACGCCTTGAGCGCGACCTGGCTGAATGCCGACGTTTTCACCCGTTTGTTGGCCTGCAGACGGGCTAGCGCCGCATTGCGATCCAGCGGCTTGTCCATGTAGAAGATGTCGGCGGTCGGCAGTTTCAGATTCGGCGCCAGCTCATCCAGCTCGGGTTTCGCTTGAGCAGGTGTCTGCGCAGCGACCATGAGGAAACGCTCGATTTGCGAAGGCTGCTTCTCGCTTAAATAGCGCGCCGCCCAATAAGCGCCGGTGCCATGCCCCAACACCACGATACTGCGGGCGCTTTGCTGTTCGGCGAATGCAATCGCGGCGTCGATCCGGGCGAAGATGCGCTCGGCATCTGCCTTGGACTGTGCTTCGGTGGTTTCGGTGACGGCCTTGTCGGCCACATCGGCCTCGCCTCCGGCCACCTGTTCGATAGGGGCTGCGGTGGTCGAGTCTTTACTGCCGGTTTCGGCGGGCTTGGGAGCCGGCGCTGCTTCCACGGTTCGTGGCGCAATGGCGTCGCTTTGCAGGTCCGGCAAGGTGATACTCAGACTGCTCCACTCGGCATCCGGTAATTTGCGCCGCAAAGGGCCGATCGCTTGCGGCCAGTCAACGGTTTCACCGGCGCCCGGGATGATAATCACCGCGCCTTTAGGTTCGGCGGTATTGGCCGGTTTCCACAAGGCCAGAAAGGTGTCGGAGCCTGCTTGCAGTTGTTGCTGTTCCTGAGCCGGGATTTTTCGCTCAAGTGCAGTCGCTTCTTCCTGACTACGCTCAGGCAGCGGCTGACGTTCGAGTGATTTTTCTTCGGCGGTTTTTTCCTCCGCGGCGGGCGCCGGGTCGGCCGCCTTGACGGAAAAAGCGCAAGGCAGGATCAGCGACAGGCACAATGCTGGCAGTGCCAGGCGGTAGACAGAGGGCATCGGGTATTCCAGGCCAGAAGTTGTTCCGGCAGCCTAATGGGTTGGTCAGTATTTGTCAGTGTGTGAGAGTTCAATGATGCTTTTTCGCTGCCTGTGGGTTATCGGCTGTTTGTGGTTTCCCTTGATGGGCTGGGCGGCCGCCGCGCCCCCGGCGCCCGCTGCCCAACTGTCCCCGGAACAACGGCACTGGCTGGCGCAGCAGGGCGAGTTGCGGGTCGGCGTGGTGTTGCAGGCGCCCTATGCGCAATACGATCGCCGCTTGCAGCGCCTGTCCGGGGTGAACGTCGAGTTGATGAAGTGGCTCGCAAAAAACCTCAATGTCGAACTGAGCTGGCGCAATTTTCCCGATCTTGAGCAATTGGAAGCCGCGGCCCGCGAGGGCGAAATCGACATCGCTCCGGGGTTGACCCAGACCCCTGGCGGGCTGCGCCTCTGGCAGTTTTCCGACCCCTACATGCGGGTGCCGCAATTGGTGGTCAGCGATCAGAAAAGCGCTGGCGCGGTCGAGCTGGAAAAACTCGACAGCCAGACCCGCGTCGCCGTGCGCATGCCCAGTGCCATCGCCGATTACCTGCGCAGCAACTACCCGCACCTGAATCTGCAAGGCGTACCGATGGAGCGCCAGGCATTGCAATTATTGGCGGGCCAGCAGGCGGCTTATGCGGTGGTCGATGAGGCGCAGCTGGGACGCTTGTCGGTCGAACCGGAGTTCGCCGGATTGGTCGTGGTGGGGGATGTCGGTCTGCCGCAGTTGCTGCGAGTGGCCACGCGCCGTGACAAACCGGAACTGGCGGGCATTGTCGAAAGTGCATTGCGGGCGATCCCGGCCAAGGATCTGGAGCAACTGCACAATCAATGGCTGCAGCCCAAGTATCCGCGGCTCACTGAGTCGCCGGGGTTTTGGCAGAACCTCTGCCTGCTGCTGGCCGTGCTGGCGATGAGTTGCATGGTCATCGTGGTCTGGCAGCGTCGCCAGCAGCACAACCTGGAGCAGCGCCTGTTGGCCGCGCAGGAAGACATCGCCTTGCGCGCCGCCAGCGAAGAGGCCTTGCGGCTCACCCAGTTTTCCATCGACCAGAGCACCGTCGGCATCCTCTGGGTCAACTGGGACAGCCATGTGCGCTACGCCAACCGCGCGGCGGAAAGCATGCTGGGCTATCCGGCCGGAGGGATCATCGATCGGCCCCTGATCGATTTCGAGCCTGGCCTGCACATGGACCGTTGGCTGAACCTGTGGAAGCGCGCCCGGGCCAGTGAGGAGGGCCCGCAAAGTTTCGAATCCAATTGCGTGCGGGCTGATGGCAGCATCCTGCCGGCCGATGTCTCGTTGAGTTTCCTGCGCTTTCGCGATGGCGAATACCTGGTGGTTTACCTCAACGATGTCACCGAGCGGCGCCGCGCCCTGGCGGCCTTGCAGGAAAGCGAGGCGCGGCTGCAAGGCATCGCCGCCAACGTTCCGGGACTGGTTTTCCGGCTGGAGCGGGCGCCAGTAACCGGTCAGATCGACTTTGCCTACATCAGCGAAGGCAGCGAAAGCCTGGTGGGTTACTCGCCGGCCACGCTGGCGCATCGCGATAAAGGCCTGCGCAGCCTCGTGCATCCGGATGACAAGGTCAGCTATCACCAGACCCAGGATCATGCGTTGGATACCGACAGCGACTGGTCGTGGCAGGGGCGAATCCTCACGCGTCAGGGCGAGCAGCGTTGGGCGGAAATCAAGGCCATCACCCGCCGGCTGGAGGACGGCGCCTATGTTTGGGACGGGATCGTCTGGGACATCAGCGAGAGCAAGCGCATCGAAATTGAACTGGCCAGCTCCCGGGAACAACTGCGTGAGTTGTCCGCGCACCTGGAAAGCGTGCGCGAAGAAGAAAAAGCGCGCATTGCCCGGGAAGTTCACGACGAATTGGGGCAGATGCTCACCGTGTTGAAGCTGGAAACGTCCATGTGCGAACTGGCGTACGCCCAGCTCGACCCTGGCCTTAACGAGCGCTTGAACAGCATGAAGCGCCTGATCGCTCAGTTGTTTCAGCTGGTCCGTGATGTGGCCACGGCATTGCGACCGCCGATTCTCGACGCAGGTATCGCCTCGGCCATTGAATGGCAGGCCCGCCGGTTCGAGGCGCGCACGCAGATTCCGTGTCTGGTGCAGGTGCCGGACAATTTGCCAGTGCTCAGCGATGCGAAGGCAATCGGCCTGTTTCGAATCCTTCAGGAGGCGCTGACCAATGTCATGCGGCACGCCCAGGCGCATACTGTTGAACTGACACTGACCCTTGAAGGCGACGAATTGTGTCTGACGGTCAGCGATGATGGCGTAGGATTTGTCGCCGCGCCTGGCAGGCCAACGTCCTTTGGGATCGTCGGCATGCGTGAGCGGGTGTTGATCCTGGGCGGCGAGTTGTCGCTGGAGAGTGAGCCGGGTGAGGGTACGACGTTAGAAGTGCGAGTGCCTCTGGACGAAGCCTGAAGAATTTGTGGTGTCTGTGCTGACGCCTTCGCGAGCAAGCTCGCTCCCACAGGGGAACGTATTCCAAATGTGGGAGCCTGCTCGCGAATGATCTTGAACCTGGAGAAGAACGTGATCCGTGTACTGGTAGCCGAAGACCACACCATTGTCCGCGAAGGCATCAAGCAGTTGATCGGCCTGGCCAAGGACTTGCTGGTGGTGGGGGAGGCGAGCAATGGCGAGCAGTTGCTCGACACCTTGCGTCATGTGCCCTGCGAAGTGGTGTTGCTGGACATCTCCATGCCGGGCGTCAACGGCCTGGAAGCGATTCCGCGGATTCGCGCCCTGAACAATCCGCCGGCGATCTTGGTGCTGTCGATGCACGATGAAGCGCAAATGGCCGCCCGGGCGCTGAAGGTCGGGGCTGCCGGTTATGCAACCAAGGACAGCGACCCGGCACTGTTGCTGACGGCCATTCGCAAAGTGGCGTCAGGCGGGCGTTACATCGACCCGGAACTGGCCGACCGCATGGTTTTCGAGGTCGGTCTTACCGACTCGCGTCCATTGCACTCGTTGCTCTCCGAGCGCGAGTTTTCCGTGTTCGAACGCCTGGCCCAGGGCGCCAACGTGAACGACATCGCCCAGCAACTGGCGCTGAGCAGCAAGACCATCAGCACCCACAAGGCGCGGCTGATGCAGAAGCTCAACATCACCTCGCTGGCGGAACTGGTGAAGTACGCGATGGAACACAAGCTCCTCTAAAGCACACCGAAATTCAATGTGGGAGCGGGCTTGCTCGCGAAAGCGGTGTGTCAGTCGACATATCTGGTCCTGATACACCGCTTTCGCGAGCAAGCCCGCTCCCACAGATTCGGTGGTGGCATATCCATTTACGACAGATCCAGATACCGCATGGGCTTGTTCTTGTGGCTTATAGCTGAGCCCTTGCCACTGCGTTTGCCAAAACGCGCCATCCTTGTAGGGCAATCCCTACCCCCAACCTTCCATCCGGCTGAGGCGAATCTCTCTTGCGCCCCGATTTGCACGGTCCCCAGCGTCCACTAGGCTTAACCCCACAGCAGTCATCAATAACAAAGGTGTGGGTATGAGCCAGGTCGATTCAAGCGCAGGGGTCAATGATGTTCTGGTCAGCTTTCGTGGAGTGCAGAAGAGCTACGACGGCGAGAACCTGATCGTCAAGGACCTCAACCTGGACATTCGCAAGGGCGAATTCCTCACATTGCTCGGGCCGTCCGGCTCCGGCAAAACCACCAGTCTGATGATGCTCGCCGGCTTTGAAACGCCGACCGCGGGCGAAATCCTGTTGGCCGGGCGCGCCATCAACAACGTGCCGCCGCACAAGCGTGACATCGGCATGGTGTTTCAGAACTACGCGCTGTTCCCGCACATGACGGTGGCCGAGAACCTGGCGTTCCCACTGACCGTGCGTGGCATGAACAAGAGCGACGTCAGTGCACGGGTCAAGCGCGTGCTGAGCATGGTCCAGCTCGATGCCTTCGCCCAGCGCTACCCGGCGCAGCTCTCCGGTGGTCAGCAACAGCGTGTGGCATTGGCCCGCGCGCTGGTGTTCGAGCCGCAACTGGTGCTGATGGACGAACCCCTCGGCGCACTCGACAAGCAGCTGCGTGAACACATGCAGATGGAGATCAAGCACCTGCACCAGCGCCTGGGCGTGACTGTGGTCTACGTGACCCACGATCAGGGCGAAGCCTTGACTATGTCCGACCGCGTGGCGGTGTTCCATCAGGGCGAAATCCAGCAGATCGCTCCGCCGCGCACCCTCTACGAAGAGCCGAAAAACACCTTCGTCGCCAACTTCATCGGCGAGAACAACCGCCTCAATGGCCGCCTGCACAGCCAAACCGGCGACCGTTGCATTGTGGAACTCGGGCGCGGTGAGAAAGTGGAAGCCTTGGCGGTCAACGTTGGCCAGACCGGCGAGCCGGTGACCCTGTCCATTCGTCCGGAGCGAGTGAGCCTCAACGGCTCCAGCGACCAATGCGTCAACCGCTTCTCCGGGCGAGTCGAGGAATTCATCTATCTGGGCGACCACGTCCGGGTTCGCATGGAAGTCTGCGGCAAGACCGACTTCTTCGTGAAACAGCCAATTGCCGAGCTTGATCCCTCGCTCGCCGTCGGCGATGTGGTACCGCTTGGCTGGCAGGTCGAGCACGTTCGCGCGCTCGATCCACTTTTAGAGGCGCATTGATCGCCCCGGCAACACCAACACCAACCCTGCACGTGGAGAGAACAATAAATGTTGAGATCCCTGAAATTCACCGCTTTGGCACTGGGCATGATGGGCGCGGCACACGCAATGGCCGCCGGCCCGGATCTGACCGTGGTGTCCTTTGGCGGTGCTAACAAGGCGGCTCAGGTCAAAGCCTTCTACGCACCTTGGGAAGCGGCAGGCAACGGCAAGATCGTGGCCGGCGAGTACAACGGCGAAATGGCCAAGGTCAAGGCCATGGTCGACACCAAGAGCGTGTCCTGGGATCTGGTAGAGGTTGAATCGCCGGAACTGTCCCGTGGTTGCGACGAAGACATGTTCGAGCAACTGGACCCGGCGCTGTTCGGCAAGACCGAAGACTACGTCAAGGGCGCCATCCAGCCTTGCGGTGTGGGTTTCTTCGTGTGGTCGACCGTGCTGGCCTACAACGCCGACAAACTGAAATCCGCACCGACCAGCTGGGTGGACTTCTGGGACACCAAGCAGTTCCCGGGCAAGCGTGGCCTGCGTAAGGGCGCCAAGTACACCCTGGAATTCGCACTGATGGCCGACGGCGTTGCGCCGAAAGACGTCTACAAAGTGCTGGCTGGCAAGGACGGTCAGGACCGCGCGTTCAAGAAGCTCGATGAGCTCAAGCCGAACATCCAGTGGTGGGAAGCTGGCGCACAACCGCCGCAATACCTCGCTTCCGGTGACGTGGTCATGAGTTCGGCCTACAACGGTCGTATCGCTGCCGTGCAGAAAGAAAGCAACCTGAAAGTCGTGTGGAACGGCGGCATCTACGACTTTGACGCATGGGCCATTCCAAAAGGTCTGGATGCCAAGCGCGCCGAAGCGGCGAAGAAATTCATCGCCTTCTCGGTACAGCCACAGCAGCAGAAGACCTACTCGGAAAACATCGCCTACGGCCCGGCCAACACCCAAGCCGTGCCGCTGCTGGCCAAGGATGTTCTGAAAGACATGCCGACCACCCCGGAAAACATTGCCAACCAGGTGCAGATCGACGTCAGCTTCTGGGCTGACAACGGCGAGCAACTGGAGCAGCGCTTCAATTCCTGGGCTGCGAAATAAGCAGAACCTTGTAATGGTGGGCTTGCCCCACCTGTGGGAGCGGGCTTGCTCGCGAAGACGTCAGCACATTCAGCATCATTGTTGACTGACACTCCGCCTTCGCGAATAAGCCCGCTCCCACAATAACGATCGAGGTGGCATTCCCATCTCTGTAACGATCAAAGATTCCCGGAGTACGTCATGGCTATCGCCGTTCCCCTGAACGAGGGCACCAGCCCCACCTTGAAGCAGCGGCTCAAGCACGCCGAGCGGGTCAACCGCTGGAAGGCCCAGGCGTTGATCGCGCCGCTGGTGCTGTTTTTGTTGCTGGTGTTCCTGGTGCCGATCGTGGCGCTGCTCTACAAAAGCGTTGGCAACCCGGAAGTGGTCGGCGGCATGCCGCGCACCGTGACTGCCATCGCCAGTTGGGACGGCCGTGGCCTGCCCGCTGAACCGGTTTACAAAGCTGCGGCCGAAGACCTTGCCGAGGCTCGCAAGAATCAGACCCTGGGCGATCTGTCCAAGCGCCTGAACATGGAACTGGCCGGCTATCGCAGCCTGCTGACCAAAACGGCCCGCGCTTTGCCGCTTGCCACTGAACCGGCTTCCTATAAAGAAGCGCTGGAAGGCCTCGATGAGCGTTGGGGCGACCCGGCCTACTGGCAAGCGGTGCGCCGCAACACCAGCAGCATCACCTCGTATTACCTGCTGGCGGCTGTCGATCACCGCATCGACGACCTCGGCGAAATCGCCCCGGCCACCCCGGATCAGGCAATCTACCTCGACATCTTCGCCCGCACCTTCTGGATGGGCCTGATCATCACCGTGATCTGCCTGGTGCTGGCGTATCCTCTGGCTTACCTGCTGGCGAACCTGCCGTCGCGCCAGAGCAACCTGCTGATGATTCTGGTGCTGTTGCCGTTCTGGACTTCGATCCTGGTACGAGTCGCGGCGTGGATCGTGTTGCTGCAATCGGGTGGCCTGATCAACAGCGGCCTGATGGCCATGGGCATCATCGACAAGCCGATCGAGTTGGTGTTCAACCGCGTCGGTGTCTACATCTCCATGGTGCACATCCTGCTGCCGTTCATGATTCTGCCGATCTACAGCGTGATGAAAGGCATCTCGCCAACCTACATGCGCGCCGCGATTTCCCTCGGCTGCCATCCGTTCGCCAGCTTCTGGCGGGTGTACTTCCCGCAGACCTATGCCGGTGTCGGCGCCGGTTGCCTGTTGGTGTTCATCCTCGCCATCGGCTACTACATCACCCCGGCATTGCTGGGCAGCCCGAACGACCAAATGGTCAGCTACTTTGTCGCCTTCTACACCAACACCAGCATCAACTGGGGCATGGCGACCGCACTTGGTGGGCTGCTGTTGCTCGCGACGGTCGTGCTTTATCTGATTTACAGCTGGCTGGTAGGCGCAAGCCGCCTGCGCCTGAGCTAAGGGGAGAACGAAATGCTGAGTCCTTATATGTCGCCCATCGAACGGGTGTGGTTCTACAGCTTGCGGATTCTCTGCGGCTTGATTCTGTTGTTCCTGATCCTGCCGGTGCTGGTGATCATTCCGCTGTCGTTCAACTCCGGCAGTTTCCTGGTGTACCCGCTGCAAGGCTTCTCATTGCAGTGGTATCACGATTTCTTCGCTTCGGCGGAATGGATGCGCGCCCTGAAGAACAGCATCATCGTCGCCCCGGCGGCTACGGTGCTGGCCATGGTCTTCGGTACGCTGGCGGCCATCGGCCTGACCCGTGGCGACTTTCCCGGCAAGGCGCTGGTGATGGCGCTGGTGATTTCACCGATGGTGGTGCCGGTGGTGATCATCGGTGTGGCCAGTTATCTGTTCTTTGCTCCGTTGGGATTGGGTAACAGCTTCTTCTCGCTGATCGTGGTGCATGCGGTGTTGGGTGTGCCGTTCGTGATCATTACCGTGTCGGCGACCTTGCAGGGGTTCAACCACAACCTGGTACGGGCCGCTGCGAGCCTGGGCGCTTCGCCGCTGACCACGTTCCGCCGGGTGACCTTGCCACTGATTGCGCCGGGCGTGATCTCCGGGGCGCTGTTTGCCTTTGCGACTTCGTTCGATGAAGTGGTGGTGACGCTGTTCCTCGCCGGCCCAGAGCAAGCGACCCTGCCACGGCAGATGTTCAGCGGCATCCGCGAAAACCTCAGCCCGACCATCGCCGCGGCCGCGACGCTGTTGATTGCCTTCTCGGTGATCCTGTTGCTGACCCTGGAATGGCTGCGTGGGCGTAGCGAGAAACTGCGTACTGCGCAGGTCTAAGACCACACACCGATCCACTGCAACTTGTAGGAGCGAGCTTGCTCGCGATGGTCGCCAACGATAACGCGGGCCTTCTGAATGCCCGCGTTGCTCTCAGGTTCATCGCGAGCAAGCTCGCTCCTACAGTGTTATTTGGTGTTCCCGGAAACCTTGGTCATTCATGACCTGAATACCAGCCAACTCCAAATCCCCAGCTACTATTGTGCCCAGCTCCCCTATCTATAAGAGGCTGCGCACATGAGTCTTTCCTCTTTCAAAATCGCTCACAAACTGATCACCGGCGCAGGTGCCATCGAGCAGCTGGCCGCTGAGCTGACACGCCTGGACATCGACAACCCACTGATCGTCACCGACGTCGCCCTGGTCAAGTCCGGCACGGTAGAACTGGCACTGGCGCAGTTGGGTGGCCGCTCCTACGAAATCTTCGACCGTGTGCTGCCGGACCCGGAAATCGCCATCGTCGAAGATTGCATGCAGGTTTACCGCGACGGAGGGCATGATGGACTGATCGGCCTGGGCGGCGGGAGTGCCATCGACATTGCCAAGAGCGTGGCAGCCTACGCCGGGTACCACGGTGCGCTGGAGGATCTGTTCGGTATCGATCAGGTCCCGCGCAAAGGCCCGCCGCTGATTGCCATCCCGACCACAGCCGGCACCGGCTCGGAAGTGACCAACGTCGCTATCCTTTCCGACAAGGTCGCGCAACTGAAGAAAGGCATTGTCAGCGACTACCTGTTGCCGGACGTGGCGCTTGTCAGCCCGCAAATGACCCTGACCTGTCCACGCAGCGTCACGGCAGCCAGCGGTGTCGATGCACTGGTGCACGCTATCGAGTCTTATCTGTCGGTCAACGCCTCGCCGATTACCGATTCCCTGGCTATCGGCGCCATCAAGCTGATCGCCAAGGCTTTGCCCAAGGCCTACGCCAATCCGTCGAACCTGCAAGCCCGGGAAGACATGGCCACTGCCAGCCTGATGGCCGGCATGGCGTTCGGCAACGCCGGCGTTGGCGCGGTGCATGCGCTGGCGTATCCGCTGGGCGGGCGCTTCAACATTGCCCATGGGGTCAGCAATGCCTTGCTACTACCCTATGTCATGACCTGGAACAAGATGGCCTGCATCGAACGCATGCAGGATATCGCCGAGGCCATGGGCGTGAAGACCGCTCATTTGAGTCTCAACGAAGCGGCCGACAAAGCCGTGCAAGCCATGACCGAACTGTGTGCCGCCGTGGAAATTCCCCAGGGCCTGCGCAGTTTCGGTGTGCCCGAGGACGCCATTCCGTCCATGGCCGTGGAAGCAGCGGGGATCGAGCGCTTGATGCGCAACAATCCGCGCAAATTGAGTGCCGTCGATATCGAAAAGATCTATCGCGCGGCGTACTAGAGCCATTGCCGTTGATGGATGATGGCAAGGTCCAATCATCGCGCTCACGGTGCGCGCGTCAAAGCATGAGGTATACAATGCGCGCCATCGTGATTCTGCTCAGTAAAGGTGCGTCATGCAGCCCTTCGTAATTGCTCCGTCGATTCTCTCCGCCGACTTCGCCCGCCTGGGTGAAGAAGTGGACAACGTCCTGGCCGCCGGCGCCGATTTCGTGCACTTCGATGTCATGGACAATCACTACGTACCGAACCTGACCATCGGCCCGATGGTTTGCTCGGCACTGCGCAAGTACGGTGTGACCGCGCCGATCGACGCGCACCTGATGGTCAGCCCGGTGGACCGCATCGTGGGTGACTTCATCGAAGCCGGCGCGACTTACATCACCTTCCACCCGGAAGCTACCCAACACGTCGACCGTTCCCTGCAACTGATCCGCGAAGGCGGCTGCAAGTCGGGCCTGGTGTTCAACCCGGCAACCCCGCTGGACGTGCTCAAGTACGTGATGGACAAGGTCGACATGATCCTGCTGATGAGCGTCAACCCGGGCTTCGGCGGGCAGAAGTTCATCCCTGGCACCCTCGACAAATTGCGCGAAGCGCGGGCGCTGATCGATGCTTCGGGCCGTGACATTCGCCTGGAAATCGACGGTGGCGTGAACGTGAACAACATTCGCGAAATCGCTGCGGCTGGCGCTGACACCTTCGTCGCCGGCTCGGCCATCTTCAATGCGCCGAACTATCAGGAAGTCATCGACAAGATGCGTTCCGAACTGGCGCTGGCTCGCCCATGAGTGGTTTTGAGCAGCTGTTTCCGGGGCAACTGCCGCGGCTGGTGATGTTCGATCTGGACGGTACGTTGATCGACTCGGTCCCGGACCTGGCAGTGGCTGTGGACAAGATGCTGCTCAATCTCGGTCGCCAATCCGCCGGTCTGGAAGCGGTGCGCGAATGGGTCGGCAATGGCGCGCCGGTGCTGGTGCGTCGGGCGCTGGCTGGCGGTCTTGATCATGCTGCGGTCGATAACGACGAGGCCGAACGGGCGCTGGAGTATTTCATGCAGGCTTATGGCGAGAGTCATGAGTTGACCGTGGTTTACCCCGGCGTTCGCGACACCCTCAAATGGCTGCAGAAGCAGGGCGTCGAAATGGCGCTGATCACCAACAAGCCGGAGCGCTTCGTCGCGCCGCTGCTGGATCAGATGAAAATCGGCCGTTATTTCCGCTGGATCATCGGCGGTGACACCCTGCCACAGAAAAAACCCGATCCGGCCGCGCTGTTCTTCGTGATGAAAATGGCCAATATTCCGGCTTCGCAATCGTTGTTCGTCGGCGATTCGCGTAGCGACGTGCTGGCAGCGAAGGCGGCGGGAGTCAAGTGCGTAGCCCTGAGCTACGGCTATAACCACGGCCGACCGATCGCGGAAGAATCGCCGGCGCTGGTGATCGACGACCTGCGCAAACTAATTCCCGGTTGCCTGGATCCGGCCGCTGAGATAACGTTGGCCGACGCTGTCAAACCCCCTTCTGGAAACGCCATCGTGGTGGTCACTCGCAAACTCTGGATGAAAGTCATCAAGGCCCTGGCCCGCTGGCGTTGGCGCGCCTGACTTGATCCTGGCCGGTTTCCGGCGCGTTTGCATACCTGACTGTTCGATCCTCAAGCCACGAGGCACCTCATGATCCGCGAAGAATTCCTGCGTTTGGCCGCTGCCGGCTACAACCGCATCCCGCTTGCCTGCGAAACCCTGGCCGACTTCGACACACCGCTGTCGATCTACCTGAAGCTGGCCGACGAGCCCAATTCCTACTTGCTGGAGTCCGTACAGGGCGGCGAGAAATGGGGCCGTTACTCGATCATCGGCCTGCCGTGCCGTACCGTGCTGCGGGTTCACGATCATCACGTCAGCGTGACCGTCGATGGCGTCGAGACCGAAAGCCACGATGTGGAAGACCCGCTGGCCTTCGTCGAAGCCTTCAAGGCTCGTTACAACGTGCCGACCATTGCCGGCCTGCCGCGCTTCAACGGCGGCCTCGTGGGTTACTTCGGCTATGACTGCGTGCGTTATGTGGAAAAGCGCTTGGGCAAGTGCCCGAACCCGGACCCGCTGGGCGTACCGGACATTCTGCTGATGGTGTCCGACGCCGTGGTGGTGTTCGACAACCTGGCCGGCAAGATGCACGCCATCGTCCTGGCCGACCCGTCCCAGGATGACGCCTTCGAGCAAGGTCAGGCACGCCTGGAAGAGTTGCTGGAAAGACTCCGTCAACCAATCACCCCACGCCGTGGCCTGGACTTCAGCAAGCAACAATCGGCTGACCCGGTGTTCCGCTCCAGTTTCACCCAGGACGATTACGAAAAAGCCGTCGACACCATCAAGGAATACATCCTGGCCGGCGACTGCATGCAGGTCGTTCCGTCTCAGCGCATGTCGATCGATTTCAAGGCGGCGCCGATCGATCTGTATCGCGCGCTACGCTGCTTCAACCCGACGCCCTACATGTACTTCTTCAACTTCGGCGATTTCCACGTCGTCGGCAGTTCGCCGGAAGTACTGGTGCGGGTCGAAGACAACCTGATCACCGTGCGCCCGATTGCCGGTACCCGTCCGCGGGGAGCCAATGAAGAGGCAGACCTGGCGCTGGAAGAAGACCTGCTGTCGGACGACAAGGAAATCGCCGAACACTTGATGCTGATCGACCTCGGTCGAAACGACACCGGTCGCGTATCGGAAATCGGCTCGGTGAAGCTCACCGAGAAAATGGTCATCGAGCGTTATTCCAACGTGATGCACATTGTGTCCAACGTCACCGGGCAACTGAAAGCCGGGCTGACGGCCATGGACGCACTGCGGGCGATTCTGCCGGCAGGCACCTTGTCCGGTGCGCCGAAGATTCGCGCGATGGAAATCATCGACGAACTGGAGCCGGTCAAGCGTGGCGTCTACGGCGGTGCGGTCGGTTACTTTGCCTGGAACGGCAACATGGACACCGCCATTGCGATCCGCACGGCGGTGATCAAGAACGGCGAGCTGCATGTACAGGCCGGTGGCGGCATCGTCGCCGACTCGGTGCCGGCGCTGGAATGGGAAGAGACCCTGAACAAGCGCCGCGCGATGTTCCGCGCCGTTGCCCTGGCCGAACAGACCCCGGAAAGCTGAGTTCACCGCTAACCTTGTGGCGAGGGAGCTTTTGTGGCGAGGGGGCTTGCCCCCGTTCGGCTGCGAAGCAGTCGCAAACGCTGTCGACTCGATAAGGCTGAAAGAATGCAAAGGGTCGCTTTGCGACCCAACGGGGGCAAGCCCCCTCGCCACAAAATGTATTCACTCAAAAAAAACGCGGCGCCTGTGAGGGCGCCGCGTTTTTTATTGCCTGCACATCAGAAGTCCAGCGCAACACCTACGTTGATGCCTTGTTGGGTGAAGTCGTCGTCCTTGCGAATGTTATAGCTGGCGCGCAGTGCCAGGTCCTTGGTGAGGTTGTGGCTCACCCCCAGGTTCACACGTTGCAAGTGACTTTGCGGGGTGTAGCCTTCCAGCGTGAACTGGTTGTTCGGCAGGCTGTTGAGGTTGATGTCCACGTCCTGGGTATCGTCGTTGTACTCACGCTCGATTGCCGCTTCGCCGAACACCTGGGTTTGCGGGGTAATCTGGTATTTGCCCTGCAGGCCAGCGCCCAGGCGCCGGGAAATACGCTCCTGATCGGCAAAGGTCAGCGCCGTGGAATTGTTGCCGTCCTCCGAGTAACCATCGACTTGTACCTTGGAGAAGTCGGCGCTGACAAACGGCGACAGGTGCCAGGGGCTGCTGGCTTGTTGCGCAATGTCGTAACCCACGCGTGCGCTGAAGGCTTCGACGTAGCCGCTGGTATCGCCTTTTTCGCCGCGTTCGTTGACGCCCAGCTGGAATTTACGCTTGAGGCTGTCGTAATCCAGATGCCCGGCCGTCAACGCCGCGTCAGCCCACACACGGTTTTGCTGGTACTGGGCGAATGCCGTGCCCAGGTAAGTGTTGAGCTTGTAGTCGGAGTCGTTGTTGCCGGCTTCGAGTTCCTGATTATAGAAACCGGCGACCAGACCAACACGCCAGGCATCGTCGAGACGATAGCTGCCACCGATGTTCAGGTTGGCGCCGTTGCCGTCGGCGCTTGCCACGCTGTCCTGACCGTCAAAGTCCTGATGCTGTCCGCCGCCGGAAACAATGGCTCGCCATTGGCCGACACCTTGCCAGTTTTCCCAATCGGCCAGCCACTGGTTGCGCAATTCATCCTGATGCGCGCGCACGGTGCCCTGGGCCATTTCCGGCAACAGGGTCAGCTCCCACGGCGCCGCCAGCAGGGAGTACGCGTAATCGGCGATCAGGCGCTGCCCGGCTTCGGTGGGGTGCACCGAGTCGTTGTAGATCAGCTTGGTCGGGTCCGGCGTGGCGCTGTTGATGCCGTAGCGGGCATTCTCGGTGCAACCGCTGCCGCTGAAGCAGGTGGTGATGAGGTTCTGGTCGGTGGCCAGGCCAAACTGTGCCGGGTTGGCGAACGTCTCTTTGAGCAATACCGGAATGTTCAGCGGGATGACTTCGGCATTGATGTTTTGCAGTCGGCTTACCAGTTCAGTGTTGAACTGGGCGCTGAGCTGGGACGTGAACGCTTGCAGCGGGGTGCCGTTGAATGCGGGGGTAAAGCCGATATCGGGTAGCAACCAGACCATGACGTATTTGGCGCCGGCGGTTTGCAGCGTTTGCACGCTGTCGGCCAGGCGGTCGGCGGCAGCACTGGCCTGTGGCAGGCTGGTGACGCGTCCTTGCAGGAAGTCGTTACCGCCACCTGACAGGTAATACAGTGCGTTCGGGTCGGCACGGAAGTTATTGGATGGAAGATAGCCGGCCCGGGTGCGTTCGCCGGTGGCGGAGGTGCTGGTAATCGAATCAAGAATCTGGTCGGTACGGTAGCCGCCTACAGCCCAGTTGTTACCATCGGGCTGGCCGTTGCTGGCGCGTACCGCCGAAGATGATGAAGCGGTCTGGTCCGCCGAGAACCCCAGTTTTCCGCCCAGAATCTGTGTGGAGTTGAGCGAGCGGACTTCGCCGCTGCCATCCAGGTACACCGGCCCCGTCCGGTTGGTGAAGCGCTGCGTCGCCCCGGCAGGCCCGCCCGTGTCGGCAAAGGTCCCTGCATCGTTGAGGCTGTCCCCGAAGACAACGAAATTTGTATAAGGATTAGGTGCGGCGTTCGCCTGGGCGCATGCGATCGCGAGCAAGCATCCTGCGAGCGGTACAAACAACGTCTGTTTGATCATGAGCAAGTCCGTTTATTTATTGTTTTAGTGAACGAAACGACAGTACCAAAAACTTCCGGCCTTTTGCCATCTGTCGCGAAGCCTTTGATAGTTTCGCGGGCAGCACCCCCGGCGATATTGCGCGCTCTGCCCAGCTAAGTTACTGTGCCGGGACGTACGAACGAGACCTTCCCCGTGTTGATCATCAGTAAACTCCTGGATCAAGTCATCAAGGCACACGCCCGCTGGCGTTGGCGCGCCTGAATTCTTTTGCCGGCTTCGCCGGACCTGTACCGCTTTGCCTTCTTTACCTGTTTGAAATGCCGCTTTGCTGGCGCTACACCGGCACCTGACAAAGTGCAGCGCTCTGCGGGTAAATCATTCGAAGGCCATCTTTAAAGTCAGTGAATTCAAGAGGTTCTTAACGCCATGTTGCTGATGATCGATAACTACGACTCCTTTACCTACAACGTTGTGCAGTACTTGGGCGAGCTCGGCTCCCAGGTTAAAGTCGTGCGCAACGATGAACTGACCATCGCTGAAATCGAAGCCCTCAACCCTGAACGCATCGTTGTGTCCCCCGGTCCTTGCACCCCGACCGAAGCCGGCATCTCGATTGAAGCGATCAAGCATTTCGCCGGCAAACTTCCGATTCTTGGCGTCTGCCTCGGCCACCAATCCATCGGCCAGGCTTTTGGCGGTGATGTGGTGCGCGCCCGCCAAGTGATGCATGGTAAGACTAGCCCGGTATTTCACGAGGACAAGGGTGTATTCGAAGGCCTGAATCGTCCGCTGACGGTGACCCGCTATCATTCATTGATCGTCAAGCGCGAAACCCTGCCCGATTGCCTGGAGCTGACCGCCTGGACCCAGCTCGAAGACGGCTCGGTCGACGAGATCATGGGCCTGCGTCACAAGACTCTGAACATCGAAGGCGTGCAGTTCCACCCTGAGTCGATCCTCACCGAACAGGGCCACGAACTGTTCGCCAACTTCCTCAAACAAACCGGCGGCACGCGCTAAGGACTTTTCATGAACATCAAGACAGCCCTGAGCCGTATCGTCGATCACCTCGACCTCAGCACCGATGAAATGCGCGATGTCATGCGCGAGATCATGACCGGGCAATGCTCGGATGCGCAGATTGGCGCGTTCATGATGGCCATGCGCATGAAGAGCGAAAGCATCGACGAAATCGTCGGTGCCGTGTCGGTGATGCGCGAGCTGGCGGACAAGGTCGAACTCAAGACACTCGACGGTGTGGTCGATGTGGTCGGCACCGGCGGTGACGGTGCGAACATCTTCAACGTGTCCACGGCTTCTTCCTTTGTCGTCGCGGCGGCCGGTTGCACCGTGGCCAAGCACGGCAACCGTGCGGTATCGGGCAAGAGCGGCAGTGCCGATCTGCTGGAAGCCGCCGGTATTTATCTGAACCTGACCCCGGTGCAAGTGGCGCGCTGCATAGACAACGTTGGCATCGGTTTCATGTTTGCCCAGACCCACCACAAGGCCATGAAGTACGCCGCCGGTCCGCGCCGCGATCTTGGCCTGCGTACGCTGTTCAACATGCTCGGCCCGCTTACGAATCCGGCCGGTGTGAAACATCAGGTAGTGGGCGTGTTCACTCCGGCGCTGTGCCGGCCATTGGCCGAGGTCTTGCAACGTCTGGGCAGCAAACATGTGCTGGTAGTGCATTCGAAAGATGGTCTGGACGAGTTCAGTCTCGCCGCGCCGACTTTTGTTGCCGAGCTGAACAACAACGAGATCACCGAATATTGGGTCGAGCCGGAAGATCTGGGCATGAAGAGCCAGAGCCTGCACGGTCTGTCGGTTGATGGCCCGGAAGCTTCGCTGGCGCTGATCCGCGACGCATTGGGCAAACGCAAAACCGAGAACGGCCAGAAAGCCGCCGAAATGATTGTGCTCAATGCCGGTGCCGCACTGTACGCGGCCGACCTTGCCAGCAGCCTGAAAGAAGGCGTTGCCTTGGCGCACGATGCGCTGCACACCGGCCTCGCTCGAGAAAAGCTTGAGGAACTGGGTGCATTTACCGCGGTATTCAAAGTGGAGAATGAGGGATGAGTGTACCGACGGTTCTGGAAAAGATTCTGGCGCGCAAGGTTGAGGAAGTCGCCGAGCGTAGCGCTCGCGTCAGCCTCGCCGAGCTGGAAAATCTGGCCAAGGCGGCCGATGCACCCCGAGGTTTTGCCAAGGCGTTGCTGGCCCAGGCCAAGTTGAAGCAACCGGCAGTCATTGCAGAAATCAAGAAAGCCTCGCCGAGCAAAGGCGTGATCCGCGAGAACTTCGTTCCCGCCGACATCGCCAGAAGCTACGAGAAGGGCGGTGCGACCTGCCTGTCGGTGCTCACCGATATCGATTATTTCCAGGGCGCTGATGCCTACCTGCAGCAGGCCCGTGCGGCATGCAACCTGCCGGTGATCCGCAAGGACTTCATGATCGATCCGTACCAGATCGTCGAAGCTCGTGCACTGGGCGCCGATTGCGTGTTGTTGATTGTCTCCGCACTGGATGACGTGAAAATGGCCGAGCTGGCGGCCGTGGCCAAAAGCGTCAATCTCGATGTGCTGGTTGAAGTGCACGATGGCGATGAGCTGGAGCGCGCGTTGAAAACCCTCGACACGCCGTTGGTCGGGGTCAACAACCGTAACCTGCACACCTTCGACGTCAGTCTGGAAACCACTCTCGACCTGTTGCCGCGTATCCCGCGTGATCGTCTGGTGATCACCGAGAGCGGCATCCTCAACCGCGCCGATGTCGAGCTGATGGAAATCAGCGACGTCTACGCGTTCCTGGTCGGTGAAGCCTTCATGCGTGCCGAAAGCCCGGGTACCGAGTTGCAGCGCCTGTTCTTCCCTGAGCGCGGTGTGCCCGTCAGCGGCTCGACCCTCGACTGATTACCCGCAGATCGAGTTGACCTCTTCGCGAGCAAGCCCGCTCCCACACAGGAATTTGCTAATACCAGAAATCCACAGTGGGAGCGGGCTTGCTCGCGAAGGCGGCATAAGATGCACTACAGACTTCATGTCCTACGGAATAGCTTATGACCTCACCTATCCCCCTGACCATCGAAGCTGGCCTGCAAGCCGAGCAGGATCTGTTGGCCTCGGTCTGCGCCGGCGACGCGGAGTTCGGCGTGCTGTTCTGGCAGCCGAGCGATCGGGCGCTGGTCATGCCGCGCCGTTTGAACCGCCTGCCCGGTTTCGAGGCTGCATGTGAAGTGTCGGCGGCGGCAGGTTGGCCGGTGTTGTTGCGTGAAACCGGTGGCGAGCCGGTGCCGCAATCTGCCTCGACCATCAACATCGCACTGGTTTACGCGCCGCCGCGCAGCGAAGGGGATCTGAATCGCATCGAAACCGGTTACCACCGTTTGTGCGATCCGATTTGTCAGTTGCTGGATGAGTTGGGTGGTACTTCGTCCCTGGGTGAAATCGAAGGCGCTTTCTGTGACGGTCGCTTCAACGTCAACCTCGATGGACGCAAAATGGTCGGAACCGCCCAGCGCTGGCGCCAGAGTCAGGGTGGGCAGCGTCCGGTAGGACTGGTGCACGGAGCGATGCTGATCGATAACGAGCGAGCGTCGATGGTCGCCGCGGTCAATCGTTTCAACGAGGCCTGCGGTCTGGAGCAACGGGTACGCGCCGAAAGCCACATCGCGCTGCATGAGAAGTTCGCGGCACCCCATGCACTGGCACGTCTGGACGAACTCTACCGGTTGATGCTGGCGCAGATGTTCAGCGGCTAGGTTTTCGAGCTTATCGCGTACCGAAGACCACCATGGTCTTGCCTTTGACGTCCACCAGGTTGCGTTCTTCCAGATCCTTGAGCACGCGACCGACCATCTCCCGCGAACAACCGACAATCCGCCCGATTTCCTGACGGGTCACCTTGATTTGCATGCCATCGGGGTGCGTCATGGCGTCTGGCTGTTTGCACAGCTCCAGCAGACAGCGGGCGACTCGACCGGTTACATCAAAGAATGCCAGGTCACCGACCTTGCGCGTAGTGTTGCGCAGGCGCTGTGCGATTTGTCCGCTGAGGACGTAAAGAATATCCGGATCCTGCAGGGACAACTCGCGGAATTTCGCGTAGCTGATTTCTGCGACTTCGCATTCAACCTTGGCCCGCACCCAGGCGCTGCGCTCCTGCTCCAGGCCTGCCTGCTCAAACAGACCCAACTCGCCGAAAAAGTCCCCGGGGTTCAGGTAGGAAATGATCATTTCCCGGCCGTCGTCATCTTCGATCAGGATGGTGACTGAGCCTTTGATGATGAAAAACAGCGTTTCCGAGCGGTCGCCGGCACAAATGATGTTGCTCTTGGCCTGATAACGGCGGCGCTGGCAATGCATCAACAGCTTGTCGACGTTCTTGATCTTGGGGTTGGGGGCAATAGCAACCATGGTTGTATCCCGAAAAGACTGCACGGAGTGTTTGGATTTTTGTAGGAACTGGCGAAGTCTGCGATCTTTTTAGTCGCTTCATAGCTGGCCATGCGCCAGCGAATTGGCGTCAGCTTAACAGACACTTCCTGCAATATTCGAGCATTTACCTACAAGGCGGTGGGATATGTCCTAGGACGCCGGGCGCTGGCAATCACGGGGCCTGTGCTAAGCTGGCGACCCTTTTTTATACAGTGGAGTCTTGGCGATGAAGGCACGCATCCAATGGGCTGGCGAAGCCATGTTCCTCGGCGAATCCGGTAGCGGTCATGTCGTGGTCATGGACGGTCCGCCCGATGCCGGCGGACGTAACCTGGGTGTCCGGCCGATGGAAATGTTGCTGCTGGGTGTCGGCGGTTGCAGCAATTTCGATGTGGTCAGCATCCTCAAGAAGTCCCGCCAGGCGGTCGAAAGCTGTGAGGCCTTCCTCGAAGCCGAGCGCGCGACCGAAGATCCAAAGGTGTTCACCAAGATCCACATGCATTTCGTGGTCAAGGGCCGCGGGCTGAAAGAAGCCCAGGTCAAACGTGCCATCGAGCTGTCTGCCGAGAAGTATTGCTCGGCCTCGATCATGCTCGGCGCGGCCGGTGTCGAGATTACTCACGACTACGAAATCATCGAGCTCGGTTGAATCGACATTCAACTATCATAAAAGCAGTGCAGACTCTGGCGATCCCAAGCTGACGTCTGCATAATGCGCCACTTTTTTCAGGGTAGTGGCCCGTCAGCCGACAGGCCTCGCACCCGAACAGACAACCAAAATCGCCATCGCGAAGAGGTGTTAACCGTCCTACGCAGGTGCGTTGTTCGCATCTGACGGGCATGCTTGATCACGCGGCCGGGCCGCAAACACATAGAGAGTTTTTAACGGTGAAAAGCAAACTCAAGCTCCACGGGTTCAATAACCTGACAAAGACCTTGAGCTTCAACATCTATGACATCTGCTACGCGGAAACTCCGCAAGACCAGCAGGCTTACGTCGAGTACATCAATAAAGAGTACAACGCGAAACGTCTGACGCAGATCCTCACGGAAGTTGTCGATATCATTGGTGCCAACATCCTGAACATTGCCAGTCAGGACTATGAGCCACAGGGCGCCAGCGTCACGATTCTGATTTCTGAAGAACCGGTGACCCCGACCGATAGCCAGATCGAAGAGTCCCCGGGCCCGTTGCCCGAAATCATCCTGGCCCACCTCGACAAGAGCCACATCACGGTGCACACGTACCCGGAAATCCATCCGGACGACGGCATTGCAACCTTCCGTGTGGACATCGACGTGTCGACTTGCGGGGTCATTTCACCGCTTAAAGCGCTCAACTTCCTGATTCACCAGTTCGATTCGGACATCGTGACCGTGGATTACCGTGTGCGCGGCTTCACCCGTGACGTTGAAGGCAAAAAACACTTCATCGACCACGAGATCAATTCGATCCAGAACTACCTCTCCGATGACACTTACGACGCGTACCAGATGACCGACGTGAACGTGTACCAGGAAAACCTGTTCCACACCAAGATGCTGCTGAAGAACTTCGAACTGGATAACTACCTGTTCGGCGACGCCACCAGCAACCTGTCCTCTGAGCAGCGCGCCCAGGTGACCGAGCGGGTGAAACACGAAATGCTCGAAATCTTCTACGCGCGCAATATGGCGTAAGATTTTCGGACACAAAAAAGGCGACTCCCTCACGGCAGTCGCCTTTTTTATTCTGGTGCTGGCCCTTGTAGGAGCGAGCTTGCTCGCGATGGACGTTAACGATAACGCGTGTTTTCTGGATAAACGCGTTGCCCTCAGGTTTATCGCGAGCAAGCTCGCTCCTACAAAAAATCTGAAATCAGATCCGATAAGTACTCTTGGTCATCACCTTGGCCATCAGGCTCATCCCGAACTTCACCGGTGCCGGAAAGCGGAACCCGCCAGCATCCAGCGCACTTTCGGCATGTTGTTCTTCATCGATACGCATCTGTTCAAGAATCGCCCGGGATTTTTCATCCTCGGCCGGCAATTGCTCCAGATGTTCGTTCAGGTGTTTGCACACCTGGTCTTCCGTTGCCGCAACGAACCCCAGGCTGACTTTGTCGCTGATCAGGCCGGCCACTGCGCCAATCCCGAACGACATGCCATAAAACAGCGGATTGAGGATGCTGGTGTGGCTACCCAGTTGATGGATGCGTTGTTCGCACCAGACCAGGTGATCGATTTCTTCTTCGGCGGCATGCTCCATCGCAGCACGCACTTGCGGCAGCTTGGCGGTCAGCGCCTGTCCCTGGTACAGCGCCTGGGCGCAGACTTCGCCGGTGTGGTTGATGCGCATCAGGCCGGCAACGTGGCGCGTGTCTTCGTCGCTCATTTTCGCATCCGGCTGCACGATGGCGGGCGACGGACGGTACGGCTGGCCGCTGAAGGGCAGCAGTGTGCGCATCGCGGCATCGGCTTGCAGCAGAAGGCGGTCAATTGGCGAGTAGTGACGTTGGGTTGTCATGCTGACCTCCGGGGGAATTTCGGCGGCCAGTTTAACCCAATCGGCCGGGGAAGGTTTGCGCTGGGTCATTGTGATGCAGAGACTGTGACAGTGTCGTGATGCCTTTTGTGGGAGCGGGCTTGCTCGCGAAGAGGGTCTGACATTCAGCATCCATGCTGGCTGATACTTCGTCTTCGCGAGCAATCCCGCTCCCACAGGGGGAAGCAGTAATCAGCCCGGCGGCCAGTGCATCTGGCGCTGACCCAGTACGTGCATATGTATGTGATAGACAGTTTGCCCACCCAGTTCATTGCAGTTCATGACGACGCGGAAGCCGTCTTCGCAACCCAGTTCCTTTGCCAGGCGCTGGGCGGTGAACAGGATGTGCCCCGCCAATGTCTTGTCGTCCTCGGTCAGGTCGTTCAGGGTGCGAACGGGTTTCTTCGGGACCACCAGGAAATGTACCGGTGCCTGTGGGGCAATGTCGTGGAAGGCCAGAACCTGGTCGTCCTCGTAAATGATCTTCGCCGGGATTTCCCGGTTGATGATCTTGGTGAACAGAGTATCCACAGCTGTTTTCTCCGTTGTTTGGGCTGGCCTGAGTGTACTCATGGCGTATGCCTGCGCCCAGCCTTTTACCTTGGGTTGGATCAGCGCGGGCAGTAGGCCTTGTTGACCATGCCGGCGATTGTGCGAGTCAGCCACCGCGAGCCAAGCCGCGGCAGGAAGGCGAACCAGCGGTTGCGCCGCCCGGGAATGATGATCGCCTTGTTTTTTTCCAGTGCGCGCACAGTGTAGAGCGCCACTTCCTCGGGGCTCATCAGCAGTTTGCTGTTGGTCAGCTTTTCGCTGTCGAGTTGCGCGGTACGGAAAAACGCCGTGCGGGTCGGCCCGGGGCAGAGCACCGAAACCTTGATCGCACATTTTTTCAGTTCGACGCGCAATCCTTCGGAAAAGTGCAGCACATACGCCTTGCTGGCGTAATAGGTGCTCATCCACGGCCCCGGCTGAAACGCCGCCACAGAGGCCACATTCAGAATCTGCCCGCCGCCTTGCAGGGCCATGCTGTTGCCGATGGCATGGCACAGGCGGGTGAGGGCGAGGATGTTCACTTCGATCAGGTCTTGCTCGGTCATCCAGTCCTGGGCCAGAAACGGGCCGCATGTGCCGATACCGGCGCAGTTGACCAGCAGATCGATTTGCCGGTCGCCTTCTTCCAGCTCCAGCAGGAATCCGGACAGGCGCAGCGGTTCGCCCAGGTCGCAGGCACGGAACAGCACTTCCACGCCGAACCGTTGGGTCAGTTCAATCGCAATACTTTCCAGCTGATCACGTTGTCGGGCCACCAGAATCAGGCTGCGGCCGCGCCGGGCCAGCGCTTCGGCCATTGCCAGGCCGATGCCGCTGGAGGCGCCAGTGATCAGAGCGTAACGGGTCATGCAGTTCTCCATCGCAACAGCTCCGCGCCGCGACGCAGGTGTCAGGGGCCAGGAGCGCTGTTCATTCTTTCGCAGAGTCTACAGGGGGCTGGGCCTCTTCGGCTGCATCGTCGGAGGAATTTGGCACCGGTTCGACCTCGACTTCGATTTCATCGGTGGTGACCGAACTGCTGTCGTAGCTGCTCTGGGCGGCGCTTTTGTATTCTTCCCGTATCGCCGTGAGACCACCGGCCAGCGAGCCGAACAGAACCAGCGCGATAACGATCAGCCACAGCGAAGACAGTACCTTGACTGCGGTACTGTTCGGCGGAGGCGGCGGGCCGTAGCGGTTGGCGGTGTCGTTGCCCGGCACAACCATGATCACGAACGGAAAGAAACTGCCAACGAACGGCACCAGGTTCAGCAGCCACAGCCAGCCGGACCAGCCGACATCGTGCAAACGTTGAACGGTGATCTGGATGCTGACGAATACAAATCCGATGAACAGGATAAAGGCCAGCAAGCTGCCCAATATCAGGCCGGCGGTCGAATCCGCGCCGATGATAGCCAGGGCGACCAAGGCAAACACCCCGCACACGGCCAGGAGCACAGTTGACAGCACCAGCGTCCAGGCGAGGTAGCGCAAGCGGCCGATACGGCCATCGAAACTGAAGGGTTTGAGCGTGGCGAATTCCGCTACGGCTTCGCCGACGGGCGCGCGAGGCGGCGCGTAAGGGGACTGCGGATCTGCAAAAGGCGCCTGGCTGCTGGTCGGAGCATGGTCATGAACGTCGGCGAGGTTCAGCTCGATCGGCGTTTCGGCTTCGATGCGGGCGTCGATACCGGTTTTGCTCAGCGCCTGGAGATAGGTCTGGGCATCGGCGTGCGACAGGTTGCGTTTGAGCGCTACCGGACGCCCGGTGAACAGGCGCTCAATGGCCGTGACATCGCTTTTGAACAAATCGGCGAGATTGAGCTTTGCCGTGGTGATGTCGACACCGGGCAGCAAGGCGCCCTCGAATACGATTTTGAAATGATTTTCGCCCATGTGCGAAGCATCCTTGTCGCGAGAGGTTGAAAGAACAATGTTGTGCCCGGGCGAGTGTAAGTCCAGCCGGGCAGGACTGGCCAAGGTTTGCTGTCAGCGCGGCCAGCGTTTTGGCAACTGGGCGGCATGCTCCAGGGCCAGGCGGTACTCCGCGTCGAGGCGCGCAATCAACTGCTCGACACTCGGCAAGTCTTCGATTTCTCCCACGCCCTGGCCTGCAGACCAAACGGTCTTCCAGGCTTTGGCCTCATCGCTCACGGGTTTGAGCTTGGAACCGAAGTTGATCTCGCCCTTGCCTTGCAAGGCGGCCATGTCGAAACCGGCGGCCTCCAGGCTCTGGCGCATGAAGCTCGCGGGGACACCCGACACGGCTGGAGTATGGATGATGTCTGCCGCTTTGGATGTCAGCAGCATTTCTTTGTAGGCGTCGGGCGCGTGACTTTCGGTCGTACCGATAAATCGTGTACCAAAGTAGGCCAGATCCGCGCCGAGCAATTGAGCTGCAAGAATTTCGTGGCCGTGGTTCAAACAGCCGGCCAGTAACAGGGTCTTGTCGAAAAACTGGCGGATTTCGGCAATCAGTGAGAACGGGCTCCAGGTCCCCGCGTGTCCACCGGCGCCGGCAGCCACGGCGATCAAGCCATCCACGCCTGCTTCGGCCGCTTTCTCGGCATGACGACGAGTGGTCACATCATGGAACACCAGGCCGCCGTAGCTGTGCACCGCGTCGACCAGTTCTTTCACGGCGCCCAGGCTGGTGATCACGATCGGCACTTTGTGCTCGACGCAGATCTGCAGATCCGCCTGTAAACGAGGATTGCTGTTGTGGACGATCAGGTTCACGGCATAAGGCGCGGGATTCTCCATTGTCGCCAGCCCGGCTTCGATTTCTTCCAACCAGGCCTTGAAACCGCTGCTTTCGCGCTGGTTCAGCGCCGGGAAGCTGCCGACCACGCCCTGGCGACAACAGGCGAGTACCAATTGCGGATTGGAAATCAGGAACATCGGCGCCGCCACCACGGGCAGACGCAAACGTTCTTCGAGCAGAGCGGGCAGCGACATTGGAAGTACCCCGGTAAGTTGTGCCTGGTGGATTTAGAACGGCCGAACGACGACCAGAATTACGATAGCCAGCAATATCAGAACCGGCACTTCATTGAACCAGCGATAAAAGACATGTCTGCGGGTGTTCTCGCCACGGGCAAAACGCTTTACCTGGGCGCCGCACATGTGGTGGTAGCCGATCAGCAACACGACCAGGGTCAGTTTGGCGTGTATCCAGCCACCCTGGCTGAAGATGCCTGGATTGAGGTAGATGAGCCAGCCGCCGAAGATCAGCGTGGCGATCATCGCCGGGCCCATGATGCCCCGGTACAGTTTGCGCTCCATGACGCTGAAGCGTTCCTTGCTGATCGTGTCCTCACTTTGTGCGTGATAAACGAACAGTCGTGGCAGGTAAAACAGGCCGGCAAACCAGCATACGACGCTGACGATATGAAACGCTTTGAGCCACAGATAGAGCATTTTTGGTTATTCCCCAATTCACGGTAGTGGGAATAGTAGGGGGTTGAGCGTCCGCACGTCACCTTGACGGTTGTCGCAGGGGCGCGCGGCCCCTATTATCGACGGCTTTCCAGTGGGTTCGTTGAGGGCAGGTTTATGGTCAAGGTCGGTATCGTCGGCGGCACGGGTTACACCGGTGTCGAACTGCTGCGTCTGTTGGCGCAACATCCGCAAGCTGAGGTGGTTGTCATCACTTCCCGATCCGAGGCTGGCCTGGCCGTGGCCGACATGTATCCGAACCTGCGAGGCCATTACGACGGCCTGGCGTTCAGCGTTCCGGACATCAAGACCCTGGGTGCCTGCGATGTGGTGTTCTTCGCCACACCGCACGGTGTTGCCCATGCCTTGGCGGGCGAGTTGCTGGCGGCCGGGACCAAGGTCATCGACCTGTCGGCGGACTTCCGTCTACAAGATGCGGATGAATGGGCCAAGTGGTACGGCCAGCCGCACGGTGCACCGGAGTTGCTGGACGAGGCGGTCTACGGCTTGCCGGAAGTCAATCGCGAACAGATCAAGAAAGCGCGCCTGATTGCCGTGCCGGGCTGCTATCCAACTGCAACGCAATTGGGTTTCCTGCCATTGCTCGAAGCCGGCCTGGCCGATGCTGCGCATCTGATTGCTGACTGCAAGTCCGGCGTCAGCGGTGCCGGTCGTGGCGCTTCCGTAGGTTCGTTGTACTCCGAGACGTCGGAAAGCATGAAGGCTTATGCGGTCAAAGGTCACCGTCACCTGCCGGAGATTCGCCAGGGGCTGCGTCGCGCAGCAGGCAAGGACGTCGGCCTGACCTTCGTTCCGCACCTGACGCCGATGATTCGTGGCATTCACTCCACACTCTACGCAACCGTTGTTGATCGCTCGGTGGACTTGCAGGCGCTGTTTGAAAAGCGCTACGCCAACGAACCGTTCGTCGATGTGATGCCGGCCGGCAGCCATCCGGAGACGCGTAGCGTACGGGGTGCCAACGTCTGCCGCATTGCCGTGCATCGCCCTCAGGACGGTGATCTGGTGGTGGTGCTGTCGGTGATCGACAACCTGGTCAAAGGTGCTTCCGGTCAGGCCGTGCAGAACATGAACATTCTGTTCGGGCTGGATGAGCGTCTGGGCCTGTCCCACGCCGGCATGCTGCCGTAAGCGTTATCGCGTACAGCAAAAGGCCCGTCTGACGGGCCTTTTTGCATTCCGGGCCGGCGACTGGATTGGTTGATATACCATAACAATAGTTGACCGCTTTTCTAGGAGAAGCGGATAATGCGCGTCATCACGCAATATGACGGCGTAACGCCGGGAGATAGTCAGCATGAGCGTCGAATCCTTCACCCCCACGGCTTTGCAATTCACCCACGGTGCCGCGCACAAGGTGAAGAGCCTGGTCGATGAAGAGGGGAATGATCGCTTGAAGCTGCGCGTATTCGTTACGGGCGGCGGTTGTTCAGGTTTTCAGTACGGCTTCACCTTCGATGAAGAAGTGGCCGATGATGACACCATCGTCGAGCGCGAAGGTGTGAGTCTGGTTGTCGATCCGATGAGCTTCCAGTATCTGGCAGGTGCCGAGGTGGACTACCAGGAAGGTCTGGAAGGGTCGCGTTTCGTCATCAAGAACCCGAATGCGACCACCACTTGTGGCTGCGGTTCTTCGTTCTCGATCTGATCAGCGCACCTGTTTCACAGAACGCCGCACGGCCTCAGGGCCTTGCGGCGTTTTGCTGTCTGGTATTTATGCGGGGTAGATGGCGCCGAGGACCCGTAATCCACGGGCGCCGGTAACGCTTGGGCGATTGGCGGCGATGCCTTCGAGGCAGCAGTGAGCGAGCCAGGCAAACGCCATGGCTTCGACCCAGTCAGGATCGACGCCATATGCTGATGTGCTGCTGACTTTCGCCTTCGGCAGCAGACTGGCCAGGCGATTCATCAGTGCGGCGTTATGCGCGCCACCGCCGCAGACCAGCACTTCTTGAGTCTCTTTCTGGGCGCCTTGCAGCGATTCGATGATGGTCAGTGCGGTCAGCTCAAGCAGCGTTGCCTGTACGTCTTCGGCAGCGAAGGTCGGCAGCTGCGCCAGGTGCTGCATCAACCATGGCAGGTTGAAGACTTCCCGGCCGGTGCTCTTCGGGCCTTGGGTGACGAAGAAGGGGTCGCTGAGCAGTGCCTTCAACAGATCGGGTTCAACCTTGCCGCTGGCGGCCCATTGGCCGTCACGGTCATAGGTGTCGCCGCGCTGCTGATGAATCCAGGCATCCAGCAGCACATTCCCTGGGCCGCAGTCGAAACCGGCCACCGGTTTGCCGGGCTCGATCAGGCTGAGGTTGCTGAAACCGCCGATGTTCAGTACGGCACGGTTGCCGGCCCGCTCTTCGAACAAGGCTTCATGAAAGGCTGGAACCAGCGGAGCGCCTTGACCGCCGGCGGCTACGTCGCGGCTGCGGAAGTCGCTGACCACGGTGATACCCGTCAGCTCGGTCAGCAGCGCCGGGTTGCCGATTTGCACCGTGAAACCGCGCGCTGGCTCATGGCGAATGGTCTGGCCATGGCTGCCAATCGCGCGGATGTCGTCAGGGATGAGGTGCTGTTGAGCGAGGAGGGTATTGATGCCCTGTGCCGCGAGCTTTACCCAGTTTTGCTGGGCGATGGCGGAACGGGCAATCTCGTCCGGACCGCTGGCGCACAGGCCAAGCAGCTCTGTACGCAGGGAATCGGGCATGGGGATGTAGTGCGTGGCGATCAGCCTGATCGCCGGGGTTTGCTCGATCAGCGCGATGTCCAGGCCATCAAGGCTGGTCCCGGACATCACACCTATATAAAGCGCCATGACTTAACGCTTGGCCGAAGCCAGCTGAGTGGCTTTTTCCTGGTCCATGCGCGCCATCAGCGGTTGGCTCTGTGCCAGGAAGCGTGCGCGCTCGGCTTTGGAGATTGGATCGGCCATCGCGACTTTCTGGCCCAGCGGGTCGACGTGCACGCCATTCACCTGGAACTCGTAATGCAGGTGCGGACCGGTGGAGAGACCGGTGGTGCCGATATAGCCAATCACCTGGCCCTGTTTCACCGTGCCGCCAGTCTTCACGCCTTTGGCGAAGCCTTGCATGTGGCCGTAGAGCGTTGTGTAGGTGTTGCCGTGCTGGAGGATCACGGTATTGCCGTAGCCACCACGGCGGCCGGCCAGCAACACCTTGCCATCACCGGCAGCCTTGATCGGCGTGCCGCGCGGTGCAGCGTAGTCGACGCCTTTGTGGGCGCGGATCTTGTTCAGGATCGGGTGTTTGCGGCCCATGGAAAATTTCGAGCTGATGCGGGCGAAGTCCACCGGTGTGCGGATGAACGCCTTGCGCATGCTGTTGCCGTCAGCAGTGTAGTAACTGCTGTTGCCTTGTTTGTTGGTGTAGCGCACGGCGGTGTAGGTCTTGCCGCGGTTGGTGAAGCGCGCCGACAGGATCGGGCCAGTGCCGACGGCCTTGCCGTTGACCACTTTTTGCTCGTAGATCACATCGAACTCGTCGCCCTGGCGAATATCCTGGGCGAAGTCCACGTCGTAGCCAAACACACTGGCCATGTCCATGGTGAGGCTGTGAGACAAGCCGGCCCGGGCTGCGGACTGCGACAGCGAGCTGTTGATCACGCCATGAACGTACGCCGAGCGCACGGTTGGTTTTGCGGTAATGCGGTTGAAGGTATAGCCCTTGTCGTTCTTGGTCAGGCTGATGCTTTCGAGGTCGTTGAGCTTGCTGTGCAGGTTGGTCAACTGGCCGTCAGGACTCAGTTCGAATTCGAGTTTTTGCCCGTGCTTGAGCTGGCTGAACTGCTTGGCCTGCTTGTCGCTGGCCAGCACGTCGTGCACTGAGGTGGCTGGTAGGCCGACTTTCTCGAACAGCGTAGAGAGGGTGTCACCCTTGGTGACGATCACTTCCCTGTGGCTTGCCGTCTTCTTTTCTTCGACGACCGGCACCGGTGCAGGTTCGGCTTGAGCGGTTTCCTGGGTGTCCTCGGCGCTGTTTTCGATCTGCGCGAAGGGGGAGGTTGCTGGTTCATTTGTGGCTTGAACGGCGTCAGCAGCGTCTTGTTCTTGTGTCAGTTGTTCAGCGGGGCTTTCCAGTTCAAGACTCAGGGTTGTCTTTTTGGCTTCGACATCGCTGGAAGGGAATACCAGGAGCGCCAGACTGAGAAGGGCGGCGATGCCACTTGCAGCAAGCAAGTGGGTCTTCGGGTAAAGCGGCGGCGCTTTAGACGATTCTGTGGTCATAAGTGGTTTTGACTTTGAAAAAGATGAATTGGAAAAGATGAATGACATGATGAAGATGAAATAACTGTATAAAATATAACCAAATCATCTCTGAAGCAAGTCCGCAGGCACTCTGTCTGCGGATTGGCGTCCGTGCGCCGGGCAAACCTTGTATTTGACGCACGATCTTGTATGGTTGGTTCCCTTTGAATCTGAGCCTTGCGGGTCTGTTATGAAGTCGGTTGAAGAACAGCTAGCGCTGATCAAACGTGGTGCGGAAGAACTGTTGGTCGAGTCCGAGCTGATTGAAAAGCTCAAGCGTGGCCAGCCGCTACGTATTAAGGCGGGCTTCGATCCAACGGCTCCGGATCTGCACTTGGGTCACACCGTGCTTATTAATAAGCTGCGCCAGTTCCAGGAGCTGGGGCATCAGGTGATCTTCCTGATTGGTGACTTCACCGGGATGATCGGCGACCCGAGTGGCAAGAGTGCCACGCGTCCACCGCTCACTCGCGAGCAAGTCCTCGAGAATGCCGAGACCTACAAGACTCAGGTCTTCAAGATTCTGGATCCGGCAAAAACCGAAGTGGCATTCAACTCCACCTGGATGGATCAGATGGGGCCAGCCGACTTCATTCGCCTGACTTCGCAATACACCGTGGCTCGTATGCTCGAGCGCGATGACTTCGACAAGCGCTACACAACCAATCAGCCAATCGCCATTCATGAGTTCCTTTATCCGCTGGTTCAGGGTTATGACTCTGTGGCTCTGCGCGCAGACGTGGAGCTCGGCGGCACCGATCAGAAGTTCAACTTGCTGATGGGGCGTGAGCTGCAGCGTGGTTATGGTCAGGAAGCCCAGTGCATTTTGACCATGCCGCTGCTTGAAGGTCTGGATGGTGTGAAGAAGATGTCCAAGTCCTTGGGTAACTACGTCGGCATCCAGGAGGCGCCGGGTGTGATGTACGGCAAGCTGGTTTCCATTCCGGATGCGCTGATGTGGCGTTACTTCGAGTTGCTCAGCTTCCGCTCCATGGATGAGATCAATGCGTTCCGCGCTGATGTCGAGGCGGGTGCCAATCCGCGCGATATCAAGATCAAGTTGGCTGAGGAGATCGTTGCGCGCTTCCATGGTGAGGAGGCTGCGGCCAATGCTCATCGTGCCGCCGGTAACCGTATGAAGGATGGCGAGCTGCCGGATGATCTGCCGGAAATCGAACTGACTGCTGCCGAAGACATGCCGATCGCTGCTGTCCTTAATAAAGCGGGGTTGGTTAAGAATTCGGCGGTGGCGCGAGATCTCCTGGGTTCCGGTGGTGTACGTATAGATGGTGAGGTTGTCGATCGCACCTTTATATACGCACTGGGCGCGACCCATGTTTGCCAGGCCGGGAAGAAGGCATTTGCGCGTATTACGCTCAAATCCGAATAAAGCTGAAATAAGGGGTTGACGGCGAATTCCAGAAGCCTATAATTCGCCCCACTTCCGGCGCAGTCGAAACGGAAAACTCCTTGGTAAACAAAGAGTTACGCAGTTTTCGGCAGCGGGTTGCTTCAGTTCATCGAAGCCGAAAGGGAGTTGAAAAAGAGGTGTTGACAGCAGCGTGTAACGCTGTAGAATTCGCCTCCCGCTGATGAGAGATCTGAAGCGCAAGTGGTTGAAGTTACAAAGGAAACTTTGAAAGCTTCTGAAAATAATCACTTGACAGCAAATGAGGCTGCTGTAGAATGCGCGCCTCGGTTGAGACGAAAGATCTTAACCAACCGCTCTTTAACAACTGAATCAAGCAATTCGTGTGGGTGCTTGTGGAGTCAGACTGCTAGTCAACAGATTATCAGCATCGCAAGTTACTTCGCGAGAAATCAAAGATGTAACCAACGATTGCTGAGCCAAGTTTAGGGTTTTCTCAAAACCCAAAGATGTTTGAACTGAAGAGTTTGATCATGGCTCAGATTGAACGCTGGCGGCAGGCCTAACACATGCAAGTCGAGCGGATGACAGGAGCTTGCTCCTGAATTCAGCGGCGGACGGGTGAGTAATGCCTAGGAATCTGCCTGGTAGTGGGGGACAACGTTTCGAAAGGAACGCTAATACCGCATACGTCCTACGGGAGAAAGCAGGGGACCTTCGGGCCTTGCGCTATCAGATGAGCCTAGGTCGGATTAGCTAGTTGGTGAGGTAATGGCTCACCAAGGCGACGATCCGTAACTGGTCTGAGAGGATGATCAGTCACACTGGAACTGAGACACGGTCCAGACTCCTACGGGAGGCAGCAGTGGGGAATATTGGACAATGGGCGAAAGCCTGATCCAGCCATGCCGCGTGTGTGAAGAAGGTCTTCGGATTGTAAAGCACTTTAAGTTGGGAGGAAGGGCAGTAACTTAATACGTTGCTGTTTTGACGTTACCGACAGAATAAGCACCGGCTAACTCTGTGCCAGCAGCCGCGGTAATACAGAGGGTGCAAGCGTTAATCGGAATTACTGGGCGTAAAGCGCGCGTAGGTGGTTTGTTAAGTTGGATGTGAAAGCCCCGGGCTCAACCTGGGAACTGCATTCAAAACTGACAAGCTAGAGTATGGTAGAGGGTGGTGGAATTTCCTGTGTAGCGGTGAAATGCGTAGATATAGGAAGGAACACCAGTGGCGAAGGCGACCACCTGGACTGATACTGACACTGAGGTGCGAAAGCGTGGGGAGCAAACAGGATTAGATACCCTGGTAGTCCACGCCGTAAACGATGTCAACTAGCCGTTGGGAGCCTTGAGCTCTTAGTGGCGCAGCTAACGCATTAAGTTGACCGCCTGGGGAGTACGGCCGCAAGGTTAAAACTCAAATGAATTGACGGGGGCCCGCACAAGCGGTGGAGCATGTGGTTTAATTCGAAGCAACGCGAAGAACCTTACCAGGCCTTGACATCCAATGAACTTTCCAGAGATGGATTGGTGCCTTCGGGAACATTGAGACAGGTGCTGCATGGCTGTCGTCAGCTCGTGTCGTGAGATGTTGGGTTAAGTCCCGTAACGAGCGCAACCCTTGTCCTTAGTTACCAGCACGTAATGGTGGGCACTCTAAGGAGACTGCCGGTGACAAACCGGAGGAAGGTGGGGATGACGTCAAGTCATCATGGCCCTTACGGCCTGGGCTACACACGTGCTACAATGGTCGGTACAGAGGGTTGCCAAGCCGCGAGGTGGAGCTAATCCCACAAAACCGATCGTAGTCCGGATCGCAGTCTGCAACTCGACTGCGTGAAGTCGGAATCGCTAGTAATCGCGAATCAGAATGTCGCGGTGAATACGTTCCCGGGCCTTGTACACACCGCCCGTCACACCATGGGAGTGGGTTGCACCAGAAGTAGCTAGTCTAACCTTCGGGAGGACGGTTACCACGGTGTGATTCATGACTGGGGTGAAGTCGTAACAAGGTAGCCGTAGGGGAACCTGCGGCTGGATCACCTCCTTAATCGACGACTCAGCTGCTCCATAAGTTCCCACACGAATTGCTTGATTCATTGAAGAAGACGATATAGAAGCAGCCCGAAATTGGGTCTGTAGCTCAGTTGGTTAGAGCGCACCCCTGATAAGGGTGAGGTCGGCAGTTCGAATCTGCCCAGACCCACCAATTTTGTGTGGGAAACGCCTGTAGAAATACGGGGCCATAGCTCAGCTGGGAGAGCGCCTGCCTTGCACGCAGGAGGTCAACGGTTCGATCCCGTTTGGCTCCACCACTACTGCTTCTGATTGTATAAAGCTTAGAAATGAGCATTCCATCGGTTCGATGGTGAATGTTGATTTCTAGTCTTTGACTAGTTCGTTCTTTAAAAATTTGGGTATGTGATAGAAAGATAGACTGAACGTTACTTTCACTGGTAACGGATCAGGCTAAGGTAAAATTTGTGAGTTCTCTTAGTTGAGAAATTCGAATTTTCGGCGAATGTCGTCTTCATAGTATAACCAGATTGCTTGGGGTTATATGGTCAAGTGAAGAAGCGCATACGGTGGATGCCTTGGCAGTCAGAGGCGATGAAAGACGTGGTAGCCTGCGAAAAGCTTCGGGGAGTCGGCAAACAGACTTTGATCCGGAGATGTCTGAATGGGGGAACCCAGCCATCATAAGATGGTTATCTTGTACTGAATACATAGGTGCAAGAGGCGAACCAGGGGAACTGAAACATCTAAGTACCCTGAGGAAAAGAAATCAACCGAGATTCCCTTAGTAGTGGCGAGCGAACGGGGACTAGCCCTTAAGTGGCTTTGAGATTAGCGGAACGCTCTGGAAAGTGCGGCCATAGTGGGTGATAGCCCTGTACGCGAAAATCTCTTAGTCATGAAATCGAGTAGGACGGAGCACGAGAAACTTTGTCTGAATATGGGGGGACCATCCTCCAAGGCTAAATACTACTGACTGACCGATAGTGAACTAGTACCGTGAGGGAAAGGCGAAAAGAACCCCGGAGAGGGGAGTGAAATAGATCCTGAAACCGTATGCGTACAAGCAGTGGGAGCCCACTTTGTTGGGTGACTGCGTACCTTTTGTATAATGGGTCAGCGACTTATTTTCAGTGGCGAGCTTAACCGAATAGGGGAGGCGTAGCGAAAGCGAGTCTTAATAGGGCGTCTAGTCGCTGGGAATAGACCCGAAACCGGGCGATCTATCCATGGGCAGGTTGAAGGTTAGGTAACACTGACTGGAGGACCGAACCGACTACCGTTGAAAAGTTAGCGGATGACCTGTGGATCGGAGTGAAAGGCTAATCAAGCTCGGAGATAGCTGGTTCTCCTCGAAAGCTATTTAGGTAGCGCCTCATGTATCACTGTAGGGGGTAGAGCACTGTTTCGGCTAGGGGGTCATCCCGACTTACCAAACCGATGCAAACTCCGAATACCTACAAGTGCCGAGCATGGGAGACACACGGCGGGTGCTAACGTCCGTCGTGAAAAGGGAAACAACCCAGACCGTCAGCTAAGGTCCCAAAGTTATGGTTAAGTGGGAAACGATGTGGGAAGGCTTAGACAGCTAGGAGGTTGGCTTAGAAGCAGCCACCCTTTAAAGAAAGCGTAATAGCTCACTAGTCGAGTCGGCCTGCGCGGAAGATGTAACGGGGCTCAAACCATACACCGAAGCTACGGGTATCATCTTCGGATGATGCGGTAGAGGAGCGTTCTGTAAGCCTGTGAAGGTGAGTTGAGAAGCTTGCTGGAGGTATCAGAAGTGCGAATGCTGACATGAGTAACGACAATGGGTGTGAAAAACACCCACGCCGAAAGACCAAGGTTTCCTGCGCAACGTTAATCGACGCAGGGTTAGTCGGTCCCTAAGGCGAGGCTGAAAAGCGTAGTCGATGGAAAACAGGTTAATATTCCTGTACTTCTGGTTATTGCGATGGAGGGACGGAGAAGGCTAGGCCAGCTTGGCGTTGGTTGTCCAAGTTTAAGGTGGTAGGCTGAGATCTTAGGTAAATCCGGGATCTTAAGGCCGAGAGCTGATGACGAGTGTTCCTTTGGAACACGAAGTGGTTGATGCCATGCTTCCAAGAAAAGCTTCTAAGCTTCAGGTAACCAGGAACCGTACCCCAAACCGACACAGGTGGTTGGGTAGAGAATACCAAGGCGCTTGAGAGAACTCGGGTGAAGGAACTAGGCAAAATGGCACCGTAACTTCGGGAGAAGGTGCGCCGGTGAGGGTGAAGGACTTGCTCCGTAAGCCCACGCCGGTCGAAGATACCAGGCCGCTGCGACTGTTTATTAAAAACACAGCACTCTGCAAACACGAAAGTGGACGTATAGGGTGTGACGCCTGCCCGGTGCCGGAAGGTTAATTGATGGGGTTAGCTAACGCGAAGCTCTTGATCGAAGCCCCGGTAAACGGCGGCCGTAACTATAACGGTCCTAAGGTAGCGAAATTCCTTGTCGGGTAAGTTCCGACCTGCACGAATGGCGTAACGATGGCGGCGCTGTCTCCACCCGAGACTCAGTGAAATTGAAATCGCTGTGAAGATGCAGTGTATCCGCGGCTAGACGGAAAGACCCCGTGAACCTTTACTATAGCTTTGCACTGGACTTTGAATTTGCTTGTGTAGGATAGGTGGGAGGCTTTGAAGCGTGGACGCCAGTTCGCGTGGAGCCATCCTTGAAATACCACCCTGGCAACTTTGAGGTTCTAACTCAGGTCCGTTATCCGGATCGAGGACAGTGTATGGTGGGTAGTTTGACTGGGGCGGTCTCCTCCTAAAGAGTAACGGAGGAGTACGAAGGTGCGCTCAGACCGGTCGGAAATCGGTCGTAGAGTATAAAGGCAAAAGCGCGCTTGACTGCGAGACAGACACGTCGAGCAGGTACGAAAGTAGGTCTTAGTGATCCGGTGGTTCTGTATGGAAGGGCCATCGCTCAACGGATAAAAGGTACTCCGGGGATAACAGGCTGATACCGCCCAAGAGTTCATATCGACGGCGGTGTTTGGCACCTCGATGTCGGCTCATCACATCCTGGGGCTGAAGCCGGTCCCAAGGGTATGGCTGTTCGCCATTTAAAGTGGTACGCGAGCTGGGTTTAGAACGTCGTGAGACAGTTCGGTCCCTATCTGCCGTGGACGTTTGAGATTTGAGAGGGGCTGCTCCTAGTACGAGAGGACCGGAGTGGACGAACCTCTGGTGTTCCGGTTGTCACGCCAGTGGCATTGCCGGGTAGCTATGTTCGGAAAAGATAACCGCTGAAAGCATCTAAGCGGGAAACTTGCCTCAAGATGAGATCTCACTGGGACCTTGAGTCCCCTGAAGGGCCGTCGAAGACTACGACGTTGATAGGTTGGGTGTGTAAGCGCTGTGAGGCGTTGAGCTAACCAATACTAATTGCCCGTGAGGCTTGACCATATAACACCCAAGCAATTTGACTACTCGAAAGAGCATCAGATTGCGGTGTGTGAAGACGAAAGAACCGAAAGTTCGACGCTCACAAAACACCGATTTTTATCACATACCCAATTTGCTGAAGCGAGGCCAGCCGGCCACGACTCAGTACCCGAATTTCTTGACGACCATAGAGCGTTGGAACCACCTGATCCCATCCCGAACTCAGCAGTGAAACGATGCATCGCCGATGGTAGTGTGGGGTTTCCCCATGTGAGAGTAGGTCATCGTCAAGATTAAATTCCGAAACCCCTATCTGCGTATGCAGGTAGGGGTTTTGTTTTTGTCCGCTGGAAAGTCACGGCTACTGGATTTCTATGCAATCGCTCGGTGCGTGGCTATCATGCGGGCCTCATTGTGAGGCGAGACCTGCATGCTGACGTTGTTAAAGCTTCTTAAAGATGGCCGATTCCATTCGGGTCAAGCATTGGGTGCTGCCCTGGGCGTCAGTCGTAGCGCTGTGTGGAAGCAGCTTCAGCATTTGGAAGCTGAGCTGGGTTTGTCTATTCATAAGGTTCGTGGGCGCGGCTATCAATTGTCCGCGCCATTGGCGCTGCTCGATCCTACCGAGATAAGCGCTCAGGCGCCTTCTTGCAACTGGCCCGTCCGGGTTTACGATTCAATCGACTCCACTAATGCCGAGGCGCTGCGCGCTATAGATCGTGGGCAAGCGGCGCCGTTTGTGGTGCTTTCGGAGCGGCAGACAGCCGGGCGTGGGCGGCGTGGTCGCAAGTGGGTTAGTCCGTTCGCAGAAAACGTCTATTACAGCCTGGTGCTACGCATTGATGGTGGGATGCGTCAGTTGGAGGGCTTGAGTCTCGTCGTTGGGCTCGCTGTCTTGCAGACGTTGCGTGAGCTCGGTATTGCAGCCGCTGGATTGAAATGGCCTAACGATGTCCTTGTAGGTCAGAAAAAAATCGCGGGGATACTGCTCGAGTTGGTTGGTGATCCTGCTGATGTGTGTCACGTGGTCCTGGGAGTGGGAATCAATGTGAACATGCAGTCCGCTGACGAAGTGGACCAGCAATGGACATCCCTGCGGCTCGAGTCAGGCAAATTGTTTGATCGCAACCAATTGGTCGCGATGCTGGGGGAGATGCTGCAGCGATACCTGGCTCGTCACCAGGCGGGTGGTTTTTTGGCCATCCAGTCGGAGTGGGAGCAAAATCATCTGTGGCAGGGGCGAAGCGTGTCGTTGATTGCCGGTGTCAATCAAATTGATGGTGAGGTACTTGGTATCGATGGCCAGGGCGCCTTGCGCCTGAAGGTGGATGGTGTGGAGAAAGTCTTCAGTGGTGGTGAGTTGAGCCTGAGGTTGCGTGATGATTCTTGAGCTCGATTGTGGGAATAGTTTCATCAAGTGGCGTGTGCTTGCCGTTAATGCCGGGCAGGTGCTTGGTGAGGGAGTCGTCGATTCCAATTTCGCATTGCTGGAGGGGTTGGGGGGGCTCAAAGGGCTTGCCCTCACATTTTGCCGGCTGGTGAGCGTCAGGACCGCGGAGGAAACCGCTGCGCTGACGTCTTTGCTCAGGGATACCTTTGATGTGCCGGTTGTGTGCGCAACGCCAGCGCGCGAAATGTCAGGTGTGCGCAATGGGTATGAGGAGTTTGAGCGGCTGGGTCTGGACCGGTGGCTTGCAATGCTCGGAGGCTTTCATCTGGCTTCAGGTGCGTGCCTGGTGCTCGACTTCGGTACGGCGGTGACTGCTGACTTTATCGCGGCGGATGGAGAGCACCTGGGTGGTTTCATCTGTCCGGGGATGCCGTTGATGCGAAACCAATTGCGCACCCACACTCGCAAAATTCGTTATGGGGATCTGGCGGCCGAGCAGGCTCTGGAAAGTCTTGTCCCGGGGCGCGCGACTGTCGAGGCTGTAGAGCGTGGTTGTCTGTTGATGTTGCGCGGCTTCGTAATGACTCAGCTCGAGTTGGCGCGCAGCTACTGGGGTGAGGACTTTGTCGTATTCCTCACCGGGGGGGATGCGAGCCTGGTTACTGAGGCCGTGCCTCAGGCCAGGGTTGTTCCGGACTTGGTGTTTGTCGGATTGGCCATGGCCTGTCCCTTGTCCTGAGGTTTTTATGCGTTGGTTGTTTCTGCTGCTGCTTGTCCTCAATGGCTTCTACTACATCTGGCATCAACAAGAGGCTCCTCTGCGCGCGAAGGATGTCACGCCTTTGAGTCTGTATCGCGGGTCTCAACAAGATATCCGCTTGTTGAGCGAAGCAGGTGACGTCTCCAAGGATAGGGGTAAAGCTGTCTCGACAGACAATGGCTGCCTTTATCTGGGCGGCTATACGCGCCAGGAGGCCGCGCAGGCGGTTGAGCGTCGTTTGAGCGGGATGGAGGTCAAGTATCAGTCCCTGCCGAAAGCTGCGACCGAAGGGGCAGGGTATTGGGTGCGTATCGCGCCGGAAAGCCGGCGTTGGCTGGACGATTTGCAGCTGATAAACCTTTCTAAAGAATTCAATGAGTTAAAACATAAAATAATGCCGTGCGAGGGGGTTGCACCCATCGAATAGTTTGCATAGAATGGCGCCCGCTCCACAGCGAACACCGGAAACGGTTAACGGTGTGAAGCGAGGTCAACGCAGCTAAGCTCAGGTTTTTAATGAGAAAAATGCTTGACAGAAGGCTGGCATGATGTAGAATGCCGGCTCGCTTAGGAGGGGTTCCCGAGCGGCCAAAGGGATCAGACTGTAAATCTGACGTCTACGACTTCGAAGGTTCGAATCCTTCCCCCTCCACCATTTTTAGCGAGAGCTGTAAGCCTCGCGGGTATAGTTTAGTGGTAGAACCTCAGCCTTCCAAGCTGATGATGCGGGTTCGATTCCCGCTACCCGCTCCAAGTTTACGGGTTTTGCACAGTGTTACGCTCTTGTAGCTCAGTTGGTAGAGCACACCCTTGGTAAGGGTGAGGTCAGCGGTTCAAATCCGCTCAAGAGCTCCATATAACAAGGCAGATATGAAAATATCTGCCTTTGTTTTAGGTGGTAGTGGTTGCGCCTGATTGTGTTTCTGAAGGTTGCCGGTGTCGAGAATGCCGGTGTTGCAACCAGGATTGCCTGGTAAGTGTTGTAAAGTCTTTTTCGGGTCGGCATAATGGTCGGCCTGATTTTGTTTTAGGTCAGTAGCTCAATTGGCAGAGCGACGGTCTCCAAAACCGTAGGTTGGGGGTTCGATTCCCTCCTGACCTGCCAGATTCACTCGGTGTGTCTGGCTTTCTTTTCACAGGATCTTCATAGATGACTCCTAAAGCTGAAGCTCAAGGCTCTCGTTTCGACCTCCTCAAGTGGCTTGTAGTAGTCGCTCTGGTGGTTGTTGGCGTTGTTGGCAATCAGTACTTTTCTGCTTCGCCGATCCTGTACCGCGTACTCGCATTGCTTGCTATTGCTGCTGTAGCTGCCTTTGTAGGCCTGCAGACGGTCAAGGGCAAGTCTTTCTTTGTACTGGTTAAGGAAGCGCGCACCGAAATTCGTAAAGTCGTTTGGCCAACTCGCCAAGAAACCACGCAGACCACGTTGATCGTTGTGGCTGTTGTCCTGGTTATGGCGTTGCTGTTGTGGGGGCTTGATTCCCTGCTCGGCTGGCTTGTTTCCTTGATCGTCGGCTAAGGGTGTCCCGTGGCTAAGCGTTGGTATGTTGTGCATGCTTACTCCGGTTACGAGAAGCATGTAATGCGCTCGCTGATCGAGCGCGTAAAGCTGGCCGGTATGGAAGATGGCTTCGGCGAGATTCTGGTTCCCACTGAAGAAGTGGTTGAAATGCGCAATGGCCAGAAGCGCAAAAGCGAACGCAAATTCTTCCCTGGCTATGTGCTGGTGCAGATGGATATGAACGAGGGTACTTGGCACTTGGTCAAGGATACTCCTCGGGTGATGGGTTTCATCGGCGGTACTGCTGATAAGCCTGCGCCAATCACCGATAAAGAAGCAGAAGCCATTCTGCGTCGCGTTGCCGATGGCAGCGACAAGCCGAAGCCGAAGACGTTGTTCGAGCCGGGTGAGTCGGTGCGCGTCAACGACGGTCCGTTTGCGGACTTTACCGGTGTTGTTGAAGAAGTTAACTACGAAAAGAGCCGGATTCAGGTCGCAGTGCTCATTTTCGGTCGCTCTACTCCGGTGGAGCTCGAGTTCAGCCAGGTCGAAAAGGTCTAGTTGAACAAAAATCCCAACCCCGCAGCCGTAGGCTGTGGGGTTTTGTCGTCACTGGGATAAACGCGCAAGTAACCGGGGAGCCTCTCGAGGCGTTCGAACCCGTAATTGGAGTGCCTCATGGCCAAGAAGATTACCGCTTACATCAAGCTGCAAGTGAAGGCCGCTCAGGCTAACCCAAGCCCACCTGTTGGTCCTGCTCTGGGTCAGCACGGCGTGAACATCATGGAATTCTGCAAGGCTTTCAACGCCCGTACTCAGGGTCTTGAGCCAGGTCTGCCGACTCCAGTGATCATCACTGTCTACAGCGACCGTAGCTTCACTTTCGAAACCAAATCCACCCCTGCTTCGGTTCTGCTGAAGAAGGCGGCCGGTCTGACCAGCGGTTCCGCTCGTCCGAACACCGTTAAGGTTGGCACCGTGACCCGTGCTCAGCTGGAAGAAATCGCGAAAACCAAAAACGCGGATCTGACTGCAGCTGATATGGAAGCAGCCGTGCGTACCATCGCCGGTTCTGCTCGTAGCATGGGCCTTAACGTGGAGGGTGTGTAATGGCTAAGCTGACCAAGCGTCAAAAGGCTATCGCCGGCAAAATCGAAGCAGGCAAGGCCTACAACTTTGTAGACGCTGCTGCCCTGCTGGCCGAGCTGTCGACTGTCAAGTTCAGCGAGTCGTTCGACGTAGCTGTAAACCTGGGTGTTGACCCGCGTAAATCCGACCAGGTCGTTCGTAGCGCTACTGTGCTGCCACACGGCACTGGCAAGACCGTTCGCGTTGCTGTGTTCACCCAGGGTCCAGCTGCTGAAGCCGCTCTGGCTGCCGGCGCTGACCGCGTAGGCATGGACGATCTGGCTGCCGAAATGAAAGGCGGCGACCTGAACTATGACGTAGTGATCGCATCCCCGGATGCAATGCGCGTTGTAGGTCAGTTGGGTCAGATCCTCGGTCCACGTGGCCTGATGCCTAACCCTAAAGTCGGCACCGTAACCCCAGACGTAGCTACCGCGGTTAAAAACGCCAAGGCTGGTCAGGTTCGTTATCGCACCGACAAAAACGGCATCATCCACACTTCCGTTGGCAAGATCGGCTTCGACGCCGTCAAGCTGAAGGAAAACGTTGAAGCCCTGATCGCTGATCTGAAGCGTATCAAGCCAGCTTCCTCGAAAGGCATTTACGTCAAGCGCGTTACCCTGAGCACCACTATGGGCCCAGGTCTGGTCATCGACCAAAGCTCGCTCGACGCGTAAGACACAGATTGGTGCAAGCGATTGCGCCAATTGAAAAATTGGGGTCCCTGCCTGGCGGGGGCTATCCAAGACCGTAGGCGACGCAAGTCTTAAACCACAAGCCTACGCAGATGGTGCTCCCGGTTCCTTACCGAATCAGACACCAAAACGACATCCGGTTTCGACCAGATGAAACGGTAACAAGCAGGAGTTAAACCCGTGGCAATTAAACTCGAAGACAAGAAGGCCATCGTCGCTGAAGTCAACGAGGCTGCCAAAGTCGCTCTGTCCGCTGTCGTGGCTGATGCCCGTGGCGTAACAGTAGGCGCGATGACCGGACTCCGTAAAGAGGCTCGTGAAGCTGGCGTTTACGTACGTGTTGTACGTAACACCCTGCTCAAGCGCGCTGTTGCTGACACTGAATTCAGTGTCCTCAACGACGTGTTCACTGGCCCTACCCTGATTGCGTTCTCCAAAGAACATCCAGGCGCTGCTGCCCGGATCTTCAAGGAATTCGCAAAGGGTCAGGACAAGTTCGAGATCAAGGCAGCTGCGTTCGAGGGCAAGTTCCTCGCAGCTAACCAAATCGACGTACTGGCAACTCTGCCGACCCGTGACGAAGCAATTTCTCAGCTGATGAGCGTGATTCAAGGCGCTACCAGCAAGTTGGCTCGTACTCTGGCGGCAATTCGCGACCAGAAAGAAGCTGCTGCAGCCTAAGGCTCGTCAACTTCTCGCGTTTTTTGTTTTTTTCGATGGTCGCGTAGGCCGTCCCCAATATCAGGAATTAGATTCATGTCTATCTCTCAGAACGATATCCTTGAAGCAGTTGGCAACATGTCCGTAATGGAAGTTGTTGAGCTGATCAAAGCTTTCGAAGAAAAATTCGGCGTTACCGCTGCTGCTGCATCGGCTGGTCCAGCTGTTGCTGCTGCCGTTGCTGAAGAGCAAACCGAATTCAACGTCATGCTGACCGAAGCTGGCGAGAAGAAAGTTAACGTGATCAAGGCTGTACGTGAACTGACCGGTCTGGGCTTGAAAGAAGCCAAGGCTGTAGTTGACGGCGCACCTGCCATGGTTCTGGAAGCTGTTGCCAAAGACGCAGCTGACAAAGCCAAAGCAGCTCTGGAAGAAGCAGGCGCTAAAGTCGAGCTGAAGTAAGCATCGACTTTGCTCCTCCAGCCCGAGCGTTAAGCGACAGGCTGATGGCTGGTGGCTCTTGCCACCGGCCTTTTTCCGTTATTGGCAGCCGACTGGGTCGGTGCTGATAACGTGCTGTAACCACCCGATGCGGTGGCGCAAACCATGGGGTTTGCACGATTTTCTGGCTGCTCCCGTCGGGAGGGGCCAAACAAGCAGGTGACCAAGCTGGGGAACGCTGATGGCTTACTCATATACTGAGAAAAAACGTATCCGCAAGGACTTTAGCAAGTTGCCGGACGTCATGGATGTGCCGTACCTCCTGGCCATCCAGCTGGATTCGTATCGTGAATTCTTGCAAGCGGGAGCGACTAAAGATCAGTTCCGCGACGTGGGCCTGCATGCGGCCTTCAAATCCGTTTTCCCGATCATCAGCTACTCCGGCAATGCTGCGCTGGAGTACGTCGGTTATCGCCTGGGCGAACCGGCATTTGATGTCAAAGAATGCGTATTGCGCGGTGTAACTTACGCCGTACCTTTGCGGGTAAAAGTGCGCCTGATCATTTTCGACAAAGAGTCGTCGAACAAAGCGATCAAGGACATCAAAGAGCAAGAAGTCTACATGGGTGAAATCCCCCTGATGACTGAGAACGGTACCTTCGTAATCAACGGTACCGAGCGTGTAATCGTTTCCCAGCTGCACCGTTCGCCAGGCGTGTTCTTCGACCACGACCGTGGCAAGACGCACAGCTCCGGCAAACTGCTGTACTCCGCGCGCATCATCCCTTACCGCGGTTCGTGGCTGGACTTCGAGTTCGACCCGAAAGACTGCGTATTCGTGCGTATCGACCGTCGTCGCAAGCTGCCTGCCTCGGTACTGCTGCGCGCGCTGGGCTATACCACTGAAGAAGTGCTGGACGCGTTCTATACCACCAACGTATTCCACGTGAAGGGCGAGACCCTGAGCCTGGAGCTGGTGCCTCAGCGCCTGCGCGGTGAAATCGCTGTCCTCGATATTCAGGATGACAAAGGCAAGGTTATTGTCGAGCAGGGTCGTCGTATCACCGCTCGCCACATCAACCAGCTGGAAAAAGCCGGGATCAAAGAGCTGGATGTGCCTCTGGACTACGTCCTGGGTCGTACAACCGCCAAGGTCATCGTGCACCCGGCAACCGGCGAAATCCTGGCAGAGTGCAACACCGAGCTGAACACCGAGATCCTGGCCAAAATCGCCAAGGCTCAGGTTGTTCGCATCGAAACTCTGTACACCAACGATATCGACTGCGGTCCGTTCGTCTCCGACACCCTGAAGATCGACTCCACCAGCAACCAACTGGAAGCGCTGGTCGAGATCTATCGCATGATGCGTCCTGGCGAGCCGCCAACCAAGGACGCTGCCGAGACCCTGTTCAACAACCTGTTCTTCAGCCCTGAGCGCTATGACCTGTCTGCGGTCGGCCGGATGAAGTTCAACCGTCGTATCGGTCGTACCGAGATCGAAGGTTCGGGCGTGCTGTGCAAGGAAGACATCGTCGCGGTACTGAAGACCCTGGTCGACATCCGTAACGGTAAAGGCATCGTCGATGACATCGACCACCTGGGTAACCGTCGTGTTCGCTGCGTAGGCGAAATGGCCGAGAACCAGTTCCGCGTTGGCCTGGTACGTGTTGAGCGTGCGGTCAAAGAGCGTCTGTCGATGGCTGAAAGCGAAGGCCTGATGCCGCAAGACCTGATCAACGCCAAGCCAGTGGCTGCGGCGGTGAAGGAGTTCTTCGGTTCCAGCCAGCTGTCCCAGTTCATGGACCAGAACAACCCGCTGTCCGAGATCACCCACAAGCGTCGTGTTTCTGCACTCGGCCCTGGCGGTCTGACTCGTGAGCGTGCCGGCTTTGAAGTGCGTGACGTACACCCGACTCACTACGGTCGTGTATGCCCGATTGAAACGCCGGAAGGTCCGAACATCGGTCTGATCAACTCCCTGGCCGCTTATGCGCGCACCAACCAGTACGGCTTCCTCGAGAGCCCGTACCGTGTGGTGAAAGACGCTCTGGTCACCGACGAGATCGTGTTCCTGTCCGCCATCGAAGAAGCCGATCACGTGATCGCTCAGGCCTCGGCCACGATGAACGACAAGAAAGTCCTGATCGACGAGCTGGTAGCTGTTCGTCACTTGAACGAATTCACCGTCAAGGCGCCGGAAGACGTCACCTTGATGGACGTATCGCCGAAGCAGGTAGTTTCGGTTGCTGCGTCGCTGATTCCGTTCCTCGAGCACGACGACGCCAACCGTGCGTTGATGGGTTCGAACATGCAGCGTCAAGCTGTACCAACCCTGCGCGCTGACAAGCCGCTGGTAGGTACCGGCATGGAGCGTAACGTAGCCCGTGACTCCGGCGTTTGCGTCGTGGCTCGTCGTGGCGGCGTGATCGACTCCGTCGACGCCAGTCGTATCGTGGTTCGTGTTGCCGATGACGAAGTTGAAACCGGTGAAGCCGGTGTCGACATCTACAACCTGACCAAGTACACCCGCTCCAACCAGAACACCTGCATCAACCAGCGTCCGCTGGTGCGTAAGGGTGATCGGGTTCAGCGTAGCGACATCATGGCCGACGGCCCGTCCACCGACATGGGTGAACTGGCACTGGGTCAGAACATGCGCATCGCGTTCATGGCATGGAACGGCTTCAACTTCGAAGACTCCATCTGCCTGTCCGAGCGTGTTGTTCAGGAAGACCGTTTCACCACGATCCACATCCAGGAACTGACCTGTGTGGCCCGTGACACCAAGCTTGGCCCAGAGGAAATCACTGCCGACATCCCGAACGTGGGTGAAGCGGCTCTGAACAAGCTGGACGAAGCCGGTATCGTTTACGTAGGTGCTGAAGTTGGCGCAGGCGACATCCTGGTCGGTAAGGTCACTCCGAAAGGCGAGACCCAGCTGACTCCGGAAGAAAAACTGCTGCGTGCGATCTTCGGTGAAAAAGCCAGCGACGTTAAAGACACTTCCCTGCGTGTACCTACCGGTACCAAAGGTACTGTCATCGACGTACAGGTCTTCACCCGCGACGGCGTTGAGCGTGATGCTCGTGCCCTGTCGATCGAGAAGTCCCAGCTGGACGAGATCCGCAAGGACCTGAACGAAGAGTTCCGCATCGTTGAAGGTGCTACTTTCGAACGTCTGCGTTCCGCTCTGGTCGGCCACAAAGCCGAAGGCGGCGCCGGTCTGAAGAAAGGCCAGGACATCACCGACGAAGTGCTCGACGGTCTTGAGCACGGCCAGTGGTTCAAACTGCGCATGGCTGAAGATGCTCTGAACGAGCAGCTCGAGAAGGCCCAGGCCTACATCGTTGATCGTCGCCGTCTGCTGGACGACAAGTTCGAAGATAAGAAGCGCAAACTGCAGCAGGGCGATGACCTGGCTCCAGGCGTGCTGAAAATCGTCAAGGTTTACCTGGCAATCCGTCGTCGCATCCAGCCGGGCGACAAGATGGCCGGTCGTCACGGTAACAAAGGTGTGGTCTCCGTGATCATGCCGGTTGAAGACATGCCGCACGATGCCAATGGCACCCCGGTCGACGTCGTCCTCAACCCGTTGGGCGTACCTTCGCGTATGAACGTCGGTCAGATCCTTGAAACCCACCTGGGCCTCGCGGCCAAAGGTCTGGGCGAGAAGATCAACCGCATGGTTGAAGAGCAGCGCAAGGTCGCCGAGCTTCGCAAGTTCCTGCACGAGATCTATAACGAGATCGGCGGTCGTCAGGAAAGCCTCGATGACTTCTCGGACCAGGAAATCCTGGATCTGGCTCAAAACCTGCGTGGCGGCGTTCCAATGGCCACTCCAGTGTTCGACGGTGCCAAGGAAAGCGAAATCAAGGCCATGCTGAAACTGGCGGACCTGCCAGAAAGCGGCCAGATGCAGCTGACCGACGGCCGTACCGGCAACAAGTTCGAGCGCCCGGTTACCGTTGGCTACATGTACATGCTGAAGCTGAACCACTTGGTAGACGACAAGATGCACGCTCGTTCTACCGGTTCGTACAGCCTGGTTACCCAGCAGCCGCTGGGTGGTAAGGCGCAGTTCGGTGGTCAGCGTTTCGGGGAGATGGAGGTCTGGGCACTGGAAGCATACGGTGCCGCTTACACTCTGCAAGAAATGCTCACAGTGAAGTCGGACGATGTGAACGGCCGTACCAAGATGTACAAGAACATCGTGGATGGCGATCACCGTATGGAGCCGGGCATGCCCGAGTCCTTCAACGTGTTGATCAAGGAAATTCGTTCCCTCGGCATCGATATCGATCTGGAAACCGAATAACACGTGACGCGAATCGAGAGCGGGGCAGGATTGCCCGCTCTCTGCTCCGCCAGGAGGAAAGGCCTTGAAAGACCTACTGAATTTGCTGAAAAACCAGGGTCAAGTCGAAGAGTTCGACGCCATCCGTATCGGATTGGCATCGCCTGAGATGATCCGTTCGTGGTCGTTCGGTGAAGTTAAAAAGCCGGAAACCATCAACTACCGTACGTTCAAACCTGAGCGTGACGGCCTGTTCTGCGCCAAGATTTTTGGCCCGGTAAAGGATTACGAGTGCCTGTGCGGTAAGTACAAGCGCTTGAAGCACCGTGGTGTGATCTGCGAGAAGTGCGGCGTTGAAGTCGCGCTGGCAAAAGTTCGTCGTGAGCGCATGGCGCACATCGAACTGGCCTCGCCAGTTGCCCACATCTGGTTCCTGAAATCGCTGCCGTCCCGTATCGGCTTGCTGATGGACATGACCCTGCGTGATATCGAACGCGTTCTCTACTTCGAGAGCTATGTCGTTATCGATCCAGGCATGACCACCCTTGAAAAAGGTCAGCTGCTCAACGACGAGCAGTACTTCGAAGCGCTGGAAGAGTTCGGCGACGATTTCGATGCCCGCATGGGTGCCGAAGCTGTCCGCGAACTGCTGCACGCTATCGACCTGGAACACGAGATTGGCCGCCTGCGTGAAGAAATTCCGCAAACCAACTCCGAAACCAAGATCAAGAAGCTGTCCAAGCGTCTGAAGTTGATGGAAGCCTTCCAGGGTTCCGGCAACCTGCCAGAGTGGATGGTGCTGACCGTTCTGCCGGTTCTGCCGCCAGATCTGCGTCCACTGGTCCCGCTGGATGGCGGTCGCTTCGCGACTTCCGACCTCAACGATCTGTATCGTCGAGTGATCAACCGTAACAACCGCTTGAAGCGCCTGCTGGATCTGTCCGCTCCGGACATCATCGTGCGCAACGAAAAGCGTATGTTGCAGGAAGCCGTCGACGCACTGCTCGACAACGGTCGTCGTGGCCGCGCTATCACCGGTTCCAACAAGCGTCCTCTGAAATCCCTGGCTGACATGATCAAGGGTAAGCAGGGTCGTTTCCGTCAGAACTTGCTCGGTAAGCGTGTTGACTACTCCGGTCGTTCGGTAATTACCGTAGGTCCGACCCTGCGTCTGCACCAGTGCGGTCTGCCGAAGAAAATGGCTCTCGAGCTGTTCAAGCCGTTCATTTTCGGCAAGCTTGAAATGCGTGGTCTCGCTACCACCATCAAGGCTGCCAAGAAGATGGTCGAGCGCGAACTGCCAGAGGTTTGGGACGTTCTCGCTGAAGTGATTCGCGAACACCCGGTTCTTCTCAACCGTGCACCGACCCTTCACCGTCTGGGTATCCAGGCGTTTGAACCGGTACTGATCGAAGGTAAGGCTATCCAGCTGCACCCTCTGGTCTGCGCCGCGTACAACGCCGACTTCGACGGCGACCAAATGGCCGTGCACGTACCGCTGACGCTGGAAGCCCAGCTCGAAGCGCGTGCGTTGATGATGTCGACCAACAACATTCTGTCGCCAGCCAACGGTGAGCCAATCATCGTTCCGTCGCAGGACGTTGTATTGGGTCTGTACTACATGACTCGTGAAGCGATCAACGCCAAGGGCGAAGGTCGCGTGTTCGCGGATCTGCAGGAAGTTGACCGTGTGTTCCGTGCCGGCGAAGCCGCACTGCATGCCAAGGTCAAGGTGCGGATCAACGAAACCGTCAACGACCGTGATGGCGGCAGCGTGACCAACACCCGTATCGTCGACACCACTGTCGGCCGTGCGCTGTTGTTCCAGGTTGTGCCAAAAGGTCTGTCGTACGACGTCGTCAACCTGCCGATGAAGAAAAAGGCGATCTCCAAGCTGATCAACCAGTGCTACCGCGTGGTTGGTCTGAAAGAGACCGTGATCTTCGCTGACCAGTTGATGTACACCGGTTTTGCCTATTCGACCATTTCCGGCGTTTCCATCGGTGTTAACGACTTCGTTATCCCGGATGAAAAAGCCCGCATCATCGGTGCAGCCACCGACGAAGTGAAAGAGATCGAAAGTCAGTACGCCTCCGGCCTGGTAACCCAGGGCGAGAAGTACAACAAAGTGATCGACCTTTGGTCCAAGGCGAACGACGAAGTTTCCAAGGCGATGATGGCCAACCTCTCGAAAGAGAAAGTCATCGACCGTCATGGCGTCGAAGTCGACCAAGAGTCTTTCAACTCGATGTACATGATGGCCGACTCGGGTGCGCGGGGTTCCGCAGCACAGATTCGTCAGCTGGCCGGTATGCGTGGTCTGATGGCCAAGCCGGACGGTTCCATCATTGAAACGCCGATTACCGCGAACTTCCGTGAAGGTTTGAGCGTACTCCAGTACTTCATCTCCACTCACGGTGCTCGTAAAGGTCTGGCGGATACCGCGTTGAAAACGGCGAACTCGGGTTATCTGACTCGTCGTCTGGTAGACGTGGCGCAGGATCTGGTTGTAACCGAGATCGATTGCGGCACCGAACACGGTCTGCTGATGACTCCGCACATTGAAGGCGGTGACGTTGTAGAGCCGCTGGGTGAGCGCGTATTGGGTCGAGTTATCGCCCGTGACGTATTCAAGCCAGGTACCGAGGACGTCATCGTTCCTGCCGGCACCCTGGTAGACGAGAAGTGGGTCGAGTTCATCGAGCTCAACAGCATCGACGAAGTGATCGTGCGTTCGCCGATCAGCTGCGAAACCCGTTTCGGTATTTGCGCCAAGTGCTACGGTCGCGATCTGGCTCGTGGTCACCAGGTGAACATCGGTGAAGCGGTCGGCGTTATCGCTGCCCAGTCCATCGGTGAGCCGGGTACCCAGCTGACGATGCGTACGTTCCACATCGGTGGTGCGGCAAGCCGGACCTCCGCAGCCGACAGCGTTCAGGTGAAGAATGGCGGTACCGTCCGTCTGCACAACCTGAAGCATGTTGAGCGAGTGGATGGTCACCTGGTTGCCGTGTCCCGTTCCGGTGAGCTGGCCATCGCTGATGACTTCGGTCGTGAGCGTGAGCGTTACAAGCTGCCGTACGGTGCCGTGATTTCGGTTAAAGAAGGTGACAAGGTCGAAGCTGGCGCCATCGTGGCCAAGTGGGATCCGCACACTCACCCGATCGTTACCGAAATGAAAGGTACCGTGACCTACGTGGGCATGGAAGAAGGCATCACGATCAAGCGTCAGACCGACGAATTGACCGGTATGACCAACATTGAAGTACTCGACGCCAAAGATCGTCCAGCTGCCGGTAAAGACATCCGTCCTGCCGTGAAGATGGTCGACGACAACGGCAAGGATCTGTTGCTGCCAGGCACTGACGTTATCGCTCAGTACTTCCTGCCAGCCAACGCCCTGGTCGGTGTAGCGGATGGTGCGAAGATCGCGATCGGTGATGTTATCGCTCGTATCCCGCAAGAGACTTCGAAAACTCGAGACATCACCGGTGGTCTGCCGCGTGTTGCCGACTTGTTCGAAGCCCGTCGTCCGAAAGAAGCGTCGATTCTGGCTGAAGTCAGCGGCACCATCGCGTTCGGTAAAGAGACCAAGGGCAAGCGCCGTCTGGTTATCACCCCGAACGACGGTAGCGATCCGTACGAAGAGCTGATTCCGAAGTGGCGTCACCTGAACGTGTTCGAAGGCGAACAGGTAAACCGCGGCGAAGTTATCTCCGACGGTCCGAGCGATCCACACGACATCCTGCGTCTGCTGGGTGTGAGTGCGCTGGCCAAGTACATCGTCAACGAGATCCAGGACGTTTACCGTCTGCAAGGCGTGAAGATCAACGACAAGCACATCGAGACCATCCTGCGTCAGATGCTGCGTAAAGTTGAGATCGCTGAATCCGGCGATTCCAGTTTCATCAAGGGCGACCAGATGGAATTGACTCACGTACTGGTAGAGAACGAGCGTCTGAGCGGCGAAGACAAGTTTGTCTCCAAGTTCACTCGTGTTCTGCTGGGTATCACCAAGGCGTCGTTGTCCACCGAATCGTTCATCTCGGCGGCTTCCTTCCAGGAAACCACTCGCGTACTGACCGAAGCGGCGGTAACCGGCAAGCGCGATTACCTGCGCGGCCTGAAAGAAAACGTGGTCGTGGGTCGTCTGATCCCGGCTGGTACCGGCCTGGCTTATCACAGCGAGCGTAAGCGCCGCCGTGATGCAGACAAGCCGTTGCGCGTAAGCGCCAGTGAAGTGGAAGCTGCACTGACCGAAGCGCTGAACTCGAGCGGTAACTGAGTTCTGCGGTAAATGAGTGTGAGGCCCTGGTCACTCCGTTCATCGAATCGAGACAATTTGTCGAGATTGGATGAGCGGGGAGGGCGGGGCCTTGCCTTGACTGGGGACAAGATCCTCTTTAGACTCTTGTACCCCTAAATTTGGCGGGAACTCGTTCCTGCCATTTTGCTTTTCTTGCAAGACAATAGCGTCGCAAGACAACAGTGGAGCTAGTAGATGGCAACTATCAACCAGCTGGTACGTCAGCCGCGTAAGCGTATCGTCGAGAAATCCGACGTGCCTGCGCTGCAGAACTGCCCGCAACGCCGTGGCGTGTGCACCCGTGTGTATACCACCACGCCGAAAAAACCTAACTCGGCACTGCGTAAAGTATGCCGTGTGCGCCTGACCAACGGTTTCGAGGTTTCCTCGTACATCGGCGGTGAAGGCCACAACCTGCAAGAGCACAGCGTGGTACTGATCCGCGGCGGTCGTGTAAAAGACTTGCCAGGTGTTCGTTACCACACCGTTCGCGGTTCGTTGGATACTTCCGGTGTTAAAGGTCGTAACCAGGGTCGTTCGAAGTACGGTACCAAGCGTCCGAAGTAATCGGCCGTTTTGCAGTTTTTCATTTTATTGAGTCGATAAGAGTAAGGTCGGGCACGCATCCATAGGAGCTGTCCCGGGCTAACCTGAAGACCGTTTGAGGGCTTATCAATGCCAAGACGTCGCGTAGCAGCCAAGCGTGAGATTCTGGACGATCCGAAATACGGAAGCCAAATCCTCGCCAAATTCATGAACCACGTAATGGAAAGCGGCAAGAAAGCCGTTGCCGAGCGTATCGTTTATGGTGCCCTGGATACCGTGAAGGCTCGTAAGGCCGGCACCGATCCCCTGGAACTCTTCGAAAAAGCACTCGACGCCATCGCTCCGCTGGTCGAAGTGAAGTCGCGCCGCGTTGGTGGTGCTACTTACCAGGTTCCGGTCGAGGTTCGTCCTTCCCGTCGTAACGCTCTGGCAATGCGCTGGTTGGTAGACTACGCCCGCAAGCGCGGCGAGAAGTCTATGGCTCTGCGTTTGGCTGGCGAACTGTTGGACGCTGCCGAAGGTAAAGGTGCTGCAGTTAAGAAGCGTGAAGACGTTCACCGTATGGCTGAAGCCAACAAGGCTTTCTCGCACTACCGCTTCTAATTTTAGCGTCACTAATTTTGCGAGGGCTTTATGGCTCGTACAACACCGATTAATCGCTACCGTAACATTGGTATCGTTGCACACGTGGATGCTGGTAAAACCACCACCACTGAGCGCGTCCTTTTTTACACTGGCAAAAGTCACAAAATGGGCGAGGTGCATGACGGCGCCGCGACCACAGACTGGATGGTGCAGGAGCAGGAGCGTGGTATTACCATTACTTCTGCTGCCATTACCGCCTTCTGGCAGGGTTCCGCCAAGCAGCACAAAGACCAGTACCGTTTCAACGTCATCGATACCCCGGGCCACGTAGACTTCACCATTGAAGTTGAACGTTCCCTGCGTGTACTTGACGGCGCGGTCGTTGTGTTCTGCGGTACTTCCGGCGTTGAGCCTCAGTCCGAAACCGTATGGCGTCAAGCCAACAAGTACGGTGTTCCACGTATCGTTTACGTGAACAAGATGGACCGTGCCGGTGCGAACTTCCTGCGCGTGATCGCTCAGATCAAGCAGCGTCTGGGTCACACTCCGGTGCCTATCCAGCTGGCTATCGGTTCCGAAGATAACTTCCAGGGTCAGATCGATCTGATGACCATGGAAGCCGTTTACTGGAACGATGCCGACAAGGGGATGACTCCTCGTCGTGAAGCCATCCCTGCTGAACTGCAGGAACTGGCTGAAGAGTGGCGCAACAACATGGTTGAGGCTGCGGCCGAAGCCAGCGAAGAGCTGATGAACAAGTACCTTGAAGGTGAAGAACTCACCGTCGAGGAAATCAAGGGTGCTCTGCGTCAGCGTACTATCGCTGGTGAGATCGTTCTGGCTGTTTGCGGTTCTTCCTTCAAGAACAAGGGTGTTCCCCTGGTTCTCGACGCCGTTATCGACTACCTGCCGGCTCCAACCGACATTCCTGCCATCAAGGGTACTGACCCGGATGACGAGGAAAAGCAGATGGAGCGTCATGCAGACGACAACGAGCCGTTCTCGGCTCTGGCGTTCAAGATCGCTACCGACCCATTCGTGGGTACCTTGACTTTCGTCCGTGTTTACTCGGGCGTGTTGGCCTCCGGCGACGGCGTGATCAACTCGGTCAAAGGCAAGAAAGAGCGCGTGGGTCGTATGGTGCAAATGCACGCAAACGCCCGTGAAGAGATCAAGGAAGTACGCGCTGGTGACATCGCGGCCCTGATCGGCATGAAGGACGTCACCACTGGTGAAACCTTGTGCAACGCTGACAAGCCAATCATCCTGGTTCGCATGGACTTCCCGGAGCCGGTTATTTCGGTTGCCGTAGAGCCTAAGACCAAGGATGACCAGGAAAAAATGGGTATCGCTCTGGGCAAACTTGCTCAGGAAGACCCGTCTTTCCGCGTCAAGACTGATGAAGAGACTGGTCAAACGATCATCTCTGGCATGGGCGAGTTGCACCTGGACATCCTGGTTGACCGGATGCGCCGTGAGTTCAACGTCGAAGCCAACATCGGTAAGCCTCAGGTTTCGTATCGTGAGCGCATCACGAAGAATTGCGAAATCGAAGGCAAGTTCGTTCGTCAGTCCGGCGGTCGTGGCCAGTTCGGCCATTGCTGGATCCGTTTTGCTCCTGCTGACGAAGGTCAGGAAGGTCTGCAATTCGTGAACGAAGTAGTGGGTGGTGTGGTTCCTAAGGAATACATCCCGGCTATCCAGAAGGGTATCGAAGAGCAGATGAAGAACGGCGTAGTTGCCGGCTATCCGCTGATCGGCCTGAAGGCTACCGTGTTTGATGGTTCTTACCACGACGTCGACTCGAACGAGATGGCGTTTAAGGTGGCTGCTTCCATGGCGACCAAGCAACTGGCCCAGAAGGGCGGTGGTGAGTTGCTCGAGCCGATCATGGCGGTAGAGGTTGTTACGCCTGAAGACTATATGGGTGACGTGATGGGCGACCTTAACCGTCGTCGCGGCATGATTCTGGGTATGGAAGACACGGTCTCCGGTAAGGTGATCCGTGCTGAAGTTCCGTTGGGCGAGATGTTCGGTTATGCGACCGACGTTCGTTCGATGTCCCAGGGTCGCGCAAGCTACTCTATGGAATTCAAAAAATACAATACAGCTCCGTCGCACATCGTCGAAACTGTAACCAAAAAACAAGGCTGATTCAGTCCTTTAGGCAAGGAGTTAATTGTCGTGGCTAAAGAAAAATTTGATCGTTCCCTACCGCACGTCAACGTTGGCACCATCGGTCACGTTGACCACGGTAAAACCACTCTGACCGCAGCTCTGACTCGCGTTTGCTCCGAAGTTTTCGGTTCCGCAATCGTTGATTTCGATAAAATCGACAGCGCGCCAGAAGAAAAAGCTCGTGGTATCACCATCAACACCGCGCACGTCGAGTACAACTCGAAGATCCGTCACTACGCTCACGTTGACTGCCCAGGTCACGCTGACTATGTGAAGAACATGATCACCGGTGCTGCCCAGATGGACGGCGCGATCCTGGTTTGCTCGGCCGCTGATGGTCCGATGCCACAAACCCGTGAGCACATCCTGCTGTCCCGTCAGGTAGGCGTTCCGTACATCGTGGTTTTCCTGAACAAGGCTGACCTGGTAGACGACGCTGAGCTGCTGGAACTGGTCGAGATGGAAGTTCGCGACCTGCTGTCCACCTACGACTTCCCGGGCGATGACACTCCAATCATCATCGGTTCGGCTCGTATGGCGCTGGAAGGCAAAGACGACAACGAAATGGGCACCACTGCCGTTCGTAAACTGGTTGAAACCCTGGACAGCTACATCCCAGAACCAGAGCGTGCTATCGACAAGCCATTCCTGATGCCAATCGAAGACGTATTCTCGATCTCGGGTCGTGGTACTGTTGTGACTGGTCGTATCGAGCGCGGTATCGTTCGCGTTCAAGATGCGCTGGAAATCGTTGGTCTGCGTGACACCACCACCACCACCTGCACCGGTGTTGAAATGTTCCGCAAGCTGCTCGACGAAGGTCGTGCTGGCGAGAACTGCGGCGTTCTGCTGCGTGGTACCAAGCGTGACGACGTTGAGCGTGGCCAGGTTCTGGTTAAGCCAGGTTCGGTTAAGCCGCACACCAAGTTCACCGCAGAAGTTTACGTTCTGAGCAAGGAAGAAGGCGGTCGTCACACTCCGTTCTTCAAAGGCTACCGTCCACAGTTCTACTTCCGTACTACTGACGTGACTGGTAACTGCCAGCTGCCAGAAGGCGTTGAAATGGTAATGCCAGGTGACAACATCCAGATGGAAGTTACCCTGATCAAGACCATCGCAATGGAAGACGGCCTGCGTTTCGCTATCCGTGAAGGCGGTCGTACCGTCGGCGCTGGCGTCGTAGCCAAAATCATCGAGTAAGCATCTCTTTTGAGATAGCTTCGATGCTTTGAAAGGCCCCCGCTCAGCGGGGGCTTTTTTATTGGGTTGACACCCATCTGGGGCGTCTATAGAATTGCGCCTCCTTTTAACGGGCGTATTGCGCCCGGTGGGAATAGCAGCCGGAGTCTGAAATCCAATGCAAAATCAGCAAATCCGTATCAGGTTGAAGGCTTTCGACCATCGCCTGATCGACCAATCAACCCAGGAAATCGTGGAAACCGCGAAACGTACTGGTGCTCAAGTGCGTGGTCCAATTCCACTGCCTACCCGTAAAGAGCGGTTCACCGTTCTGGTCTCCCCGCACGTCAACAAAGACGCGCGTGACCAGTACGAGATCCGTACTCATAAGCGTGTTCTGGACATCGTCCAGCCAACGGATAAAACCGTTGATGCTCTTATGAAGCTTGATCTTGCGGCCGGTGTGGAAGTGCAGATCAGCCTCGGCTAAGACTCGGTCTTAGTCGTGTAACGCTCTGAAATGGGCGGCCATAGCGGGTGAAAGCCCCGTACACTCATGAGGTTTACAACATGACTATTGGTGTAGTCGGTCGTAAAGCGGGTATGACCCGTATTTTCACCGAAGAAGGTGTCTCCATTCCGGTCACGGTCATTGAGATCGAACCGAATCGCGTCACCCAGTTCAAAACTGAAGAGACCGATGGCTATCGTGCAGTGCAAGTCACTGTCGGCGAGCGTCGTGCTTCGCGTGTAACAGCAGCTCAGGCTGGCCACTTCGCTAAAGCGAACGTTGCCGCTGGTCGTACCGTAATGGAATTCCGCCTTGAAGAAGGCGAGTACCAGGCCGGCGATCTGATCAACGCTGAAATCTTCGCCGCTGGTCAACTGGTTGATGTAACCGGTCAGTCCAAGGGTAAAGGCTTTCAGGGTACGATCAAGCGTTGGAATTTCCGCGGGCAAGATAACACCCACGGTAACTCCGTATCCCACCGCGTTCCAGGCTCTATCGGCCAGTGCCAGACTCCTGGTCGTGTATTCAAGGGCAAAAAAATGTCCGGTCATATGGGCGCTGAGCGCGTGACCGTGCAGTCCCTCGAAGTAGTGCGCGTGGACGCTGAACGCAATCTGTTGTTGGTCAAGGGCGCTGTTCCTGGCGCTACTGGCGGCAACTTGGTTGTACGTCCAGCAGCCAAGGCTCGCGGTTAAGGGGAAGCTGACATGCAATTAAATGTAAATGACGCTCAAGCGATCGAAGTTTCCGAACTGACATTTGGCGGCGAATTCAACGAGACACTGGTTCACCAAGCAGTCGTAGCCTACATGGCTGGCGGTCGTCAGGGTTCCAAGCAGCAAAAGACCCGTTCCGACGTTCGTGGTGGCGGTAAGCGCCCATGGCGTCAGAAAGGTACTGGCCGTGCTCGTGCCGGTACTATCCGTAGCCCAATCTGGCGTGGCGGCGGTACCACTTTCGCAGCTCGTCCTCAGGATCACTCCCAGAAGCTGAACAAGAAGATGTACCGCGCAGCAATGCGTTCCATCCTTGCTGAGCTGGTGCGTACTGATCGTCTGGTCGTGGTTCAGGATTTCGCCGTTGAAACGCCGAAAACCAAAGACCTGCTGGGCAAACTGAACAACATGAGCCTGACCGACGTTCTGATCGTGTCCGACGCTGTTGATCAGAACCTGTACCTGGCTGCTCGTAACCTGCCACACGTAGATGTACGTGACGTGCAAGGTTCCGATCCAGTTAGTCTGATCGCATACGACAAGGTGTTGATCACCGTGTCGGCCGTGAAGAAATTCGAGGAGCTGCTGGGATGAACCAGGAACGCGTATTTAAAGTTCTGCTTGGCCCGCACGTTTCCGAGAAGGCTACGGTTCTGGCAGACAAGAAAGGCCAGTTCGTTTTCAAGGTTGCTACCGACGCAACCAAGCTGGAAATCAAGAAGGCCGTCGAAAGCCTGTTCAGCGTGAAAGTAGAGCGTGTTACTACCCTGAATGTTCTGGGTAAGAGCAAGCGCACTGCTCGCGGTCTGGGCAAGCGTAATGACTGGAAGAAGGCAGTTATCTCCCTTCAGCCAGGCCAAGATCTCGATTTCAGCAGCAGTGCTGAGTAAGGAAGGGGTGCATCATGGCAATCGTTAAATGCAAACCGACTTCCCCTGGCCGCCGTTTTGTGGTCAAGGTGGTCAACCAGGAGCTGCATAAAGGCGCTCCTCACGCACCGCTGCTCGAGAAGAAATCGAAGACTGGTGGTCGTAACAACAATGGCCGTATTACCACTCGTCACATCGGTGGTGGTCATAAGCAGCATTACCGTATGGTCGATTTCCGTCGCAACGACAAAGATGGCATCGTCGCCACTGTCGAGCGTATCGAATACGATCCAAACCGTACTGCTCACATCGCACTGCTCTGCTACGCAGACGGCGAGCGCCGCTACATCATCGCCCCTAAAGGCGTGAGTGCTGGCGACACGCTGATCGCAGGCGCTCTGGCTCCAATCAAGCCAGGTAACGCTCTGCAACTGCGCAACATTCCAGTCGGTTCTACCGTACACGGCATCGAACTGAAGCCAGGTAAAGGCGCACAGATCGCTCGTTCCGCTGGTGCTTCGGCTCAGCTGATCGCTCGTGAAGGCGTGTACGTTACCCTGCGTCTGCGTTCCGGTGAAATGCGTAAAGTCCTGGCTGAATGCCGTGCGACCCTGGGCGAAGTCTCGAACTCCGAGCACAGCCTGCGTTCGCTGGGTAAAGCTGGTGCCAAACGCTGGCGTGGCGTTCGCCCAACCGTTCGTGGTGTTGCCATGAACCCGGTTGACCACCCACATGGTGGTGGTGAAGGTCGTACCTCTGGTGGTCGTCATCCGGTATCGCCATGGGGCTTCCCGACTAAGGGCGCGAAGACTCGTGGTAATAAGCGTACCGACAAAATGATCGTCCGTCGTCGCAAGTAAATAGAGGGATACGACAGTGCCACGTTCTCTGAAAAAAGGTCCTTTTATCGATCTTCACCTACTGAAGAAGATCGAAGTGGCGGCGGAAAAGAACGATCGCAAACCGGTGAAAACCTGGTCGCGTCGTTCGATGATCCTGCCACAAATGGTCGGTCTGACCATCGCAGTACACAACGGTCGTCAGCACGTCCCAGTTCTCGTGAACGAAGACATGGTCGGCCACAAACTGGGCGAGTTCGCCGGTACCCGCACTTATCGCGGGCACGTGGCAGACAAGAAAGCCAAGCGTTAAGGGGTTAGGAAATGGAAGTAGCCGCTAAGTTGTCGGGCGCTCGAATCTCCGCCCAGAAAGCCCGCTTGGTCGCCGACCAGATCCGCGGGAAGAAGGTGGGCGAAGCGCTCAACCTGTTGGCTTTCAGCAGTAAGAAAGCCGCCGAGATCATGAAGAAAGTGCTGGAGTCGGCCGTAGCCAACGCCGAGCATAACGAAGGCGCAGACGTTGATGACCTGAAGGTCAGCACTGTTTTCGTCAACGAAGGGCGTTCGCTGAAGCGCATCATGCCACGTGCCAAAGGCCGTGCTGATCGCATCGTCAAGCGGTCTTGCCATATCACTGTCAAGGTTGCTGACAAGTAACGGAGTCGAAGAGATGGGTCAGAAAGTACATCCCATTGGCATTCGCCTGGGAATCGTCAAGGAGCACACCTCCGTCTGGTACGCAGACGGTCGGACTTATGCGGACTATTTGCTCGCAGATCTGAATGTGCGTGAGTACCTCCAAGACAAACTAAAAAGCGCGTCCGTAAGCCGTATCGATATCCATCGTCCGGCCCAAACTGCACGCATCACCATCCACACCGCTCGTCCAGGTATCGTTATCGGGAAGAAAGGTGAAGATGTTGAGAAACTGCGTCAGGACCTGACCAAGCAAATGGGTGTGCCTGTGCACATCAATATCGAAGAGATCCGCAAGCCGGAGCTCGACGGTATGCTGGTTGCGCAGAGCGTAGCTCAGCAGCTGGAGCGTCGCGTAATGTTCCGTCGCGCTATGAAGCGCGCAGTACAGAACGCCATGCGCATTGGTGCCAAAGGCATCAAAATCCAAGTGAGCGGTCGTCTCGGCGGTGCTGAAATCGCACGTACTGAATGGTATCGCGAAGGTCGTGTGCCATTGCACACCCTGCGTGCCGACATCGACTATGCCAACTACGAAGCTCACACCACTTACGGTGTGATCGGTGTAAAGGTTTGGATCTTCAAAGGCGAAGTAATTGGTGGTCGCCAAGAAGAACTGAAACCACAAGCACCAGCGCCTCGTAAAAAAGCTGCTAAGTAAGGGGTACGCCAAATGTTGCAACCAAAGCGTACGAAGTTCCGCAAGCAGATGACTGGTCACAACCGTGGCCTGGCATTGCGCGGTAGCAAAGTCAGCTTCGGCGAGTTCGCGCTGAAGTCTGTTGCTCGTGGTCGTCTCACCGCTCGTCAGATCGAGTCAGCGCGTCGTGCTCTGACCCGTCACGTAAAACGTGGCGGCAAGATCTGGATCCGTGTATTCCCGGACAAGCCGATCTCCAAAAAACCTCTCGAGGTTCGGATGGGTAAAGGTAAGGGTAACGTGGAATACTGGGTTGCCCAGATTCAGCCAGGCAAAGTCCTGTATGAAATCGAGGGTGTTTCTGAAGAGCTGGCGCGTGAGGCTTTCGCCCTGGCTGCTGCAAAGCTGCCGCTCGCCACCTCCTTTGTTAAACGGACGGTGATGTGATGAAAGCGAATGAACTTCGTGAAAAATCCGCACAGCAGCTGAACGAGCAACTGCTCGGCCTGCTGCGCGACCAGTTCAATCTGCGTATGCAGAAAGCAACTGGCCAGTTGGGGCAGTCTCATCTGCTCTCGCAAGTTAAGCGTGACATCGCTCGCGTGAAGACTGTGCTCAACCAGCAGGCAGGTAAGTAATCATGGCTGAAGCCGAAAAAACTGTCCGTACGCTGACTGGCCGTGTTGTCAGCGACAAGATGGACAAAACCATCACCGTTCTGATCGAGCGTCGCGTTAAGCACCCGATCTACGGTAAATACGTTAAGCGTTCGACTAAGCTGCACGCGCACGACGAAACTAATCAGTGCCACATCGGCGACAAAGTCACTATTCGTGAAACTCGTCCTTTGGCCAAGACCAAGTCTTGGGCGCTGGTTGATGTTCTCGAACGCGCTGTGGAAGTCTAAGGACTAGGGGTCGGAGAAATTATATGATTCAGACTCAATCCATGCTCGATGTGGCCGATAACAGCGGCGCTCGCCGCGTTATGTGCATCAAGGTGCTGGGTGGCTCCCATCGTCGTTACGCTGGTATCGGTGACATCATCAAAGTTACCGTCAAGGAAGCAATTCCTCGCGGTAAAGTGAAAAAAGGCCAAGTGATGACTGCTGTTGTAGTCCGCACTCGTCACGGCGTACGTCGTGCTGATGGCTCCATTATCCGCTTTGATGGCAACGCTGCTGTTCTTCTGAACAACAAGCAAGAGCCGATCGGCACCCGTATCTTTGGGCCAGTGACCCGTGAACTTCGTACTGAGAAGTTCATGAAGATCGTCTCGCTCGCCCCAGAAGTGCTGTAAGGAGATCCGACATGCAAAAGATTCGTCGTGACGACGAGATCATCGTGATCGCCGGCAAAGACAAAGGTAAGCGCGGTAAGGTGCTTAAGGTTCTCGCTAACAACCGTCTGGTTATTGGTGGTCTGAACCTGGTCAAGCGTCATACCAAGCCTAACCCTATGTCGGGCGTGCAGGGCGGTATCGTCGAAAAAGAAGCTCCACTGGATGCTTCTAACGTCGCCATTTTCAACGGCGAAACCAACAAGGCTGACCGCGTTGGTTTCAAAGTAGAAGACGGCAAGAAAATTCGTGTCTTCAAGTCGACCCAAAAAGCGGTTGATGCTTGAACACTGCTAGGTAGATGAGACCATGGCACGACTAAAAGAGATTTACCGGAAGGAAATTGCTCCGAAACTTAAGGAAGAACTTAAGCTTTCGAACGTGATGGAAGTTCCGCGCGTTACCAAAATCACCCTGAACATGGGTCTGGGCGAAGCGATCGGCGACAAAAAAGTCATCGAGCACGCTGTTGCTGACCTGGAAAAGATCACCGGCCAGAAAGTCGTTGTGACCTACGCTCGCAAATCCATCGCTGGCTTTAAAGTCCGTGAAGGTTGGCCGATCGGCGTCAAAGTGACCCTGCGCCGTGAGCGTATGTACGAGTTCCTGGATCGTCTGCTGTCGATCTCCTTGCCTCGGGTTCGCGACTTCCGCGGCCTGAATGCCAAGTCCTTCGATGGTCGTGGCAACTACAGCATGGGCGTGAAAGAGCAGATCATCTTCCCGGAAATCGACTACGACAAGATCGATGCTCTCCGCGGTCTGGACATCACCCTGACCACCACTGCCAAGAACGATGATGAAGGCCGCGCTCTGCTGCGTGCGTTCAAATTCCCGTTCCGCAACTGATTGGAGTAGGACCATGGCCAAGATGAGCATGAAAAACCGCGAGCTGAAGCGTCAGCTCACGGTTGCCAAGTACGCCAAGAAGCGTGCAGCACTGAAAGCTATCATCGTTGATCTGAACGCAAGTCCAGAAGCGCGTTGGGAAGCTACAGTAGCCCTGCAGAAGCAGCCACGTGACGCAAGCGCTTCGCGCATGCGTAACCGCTGCCGCCTGACCGGTCGTCCACACGGCGTTTACCGCAAGTTCGGCCTCGGCCGTAACAAGCTGCGTGAAGCTGCCATGCGTGGTGACGTACCGGGTCTGGTTAAAGCCAGCTGGTAAGTACTGTCAAAGTCTCGGTGTCCAGGATCGCAAGATCCTGACCACCGGTGGCCTTGAATCTGGATCAAGCCCCTTTTGGGGCTTGATTCATTTCCGGGGTGTGTCTAGAATACCCGGCTCGCCTGAGCCCGTGTTTTTCATGCTCGGAGATTCTCGGCGACACGTAATAGCCGCAAGGCTAATTTTTTTGTATTAGGAGCGTCTAGCCCATGAGTATGCAGGACCCGTTAGCGGACATGCTAACTCGTATCCGTAATGCCCAGATGGCTGAAAAGTCCGTCGTAAGCATGCCATCTTCCACGTTGAAGGTAGCTGTTGCCAAAGTCCTGAAGGACGAAGGTTACATTGCGGGTTATCAGATCAGCAGCGAAATCAAACCACTGCTGTCCATCGAGCTGAAGTACTTCGAAGGCCGTCCGGTTATCGAAGAAGTGAAGCGCGTTAGCCGTCCAGGCCTGCGTCAGTACAAGTCCGTCGATGATCTGCCAAAAGTTCGTGGCGGTCTCGGTGTGTCTATCGTCTCCACCAACAAGGGTGTGATGACTGATCGTGCTGCGCGCGCTGCCGGTGTCGGCGGCGAAGTTCTTTGCACTGTGTTCTAAGGGGGGATAAGCATGTCTCGCGTCGCTAAGAACCCCGTTAAGCTGCCAGCCGGTGTCGAAGTAAAATTCGCAGGCCAACAGCTTTCGGTGAAGGGTGCCAAGGGCACTCTCGAACTGAACATCCACTCGTCCGTTGAGATCGTTGAAGAAGCTGGTGAGCTGCGTTTCGCTGCTCGCAATGGCGATCAACAGACTCGCGCGATGGCTGGTACCACTCGTGCGTTGGTAAACAACATGGTCCAGGGCGTAAGCCAAGGCTTCGAGCGCAAGCTCCAGCTGGTCGGTGTTGGTTACAAAGCGCAAGCAAAAGGCACAGTGCTGAACCTGGCTCTTGGCTTCTCGCACCCAGTGGATTACGAACTGCCGGAAGGCATCACCGCTGAGACTCCTAGCCAGACCGATATCCTGATCAAGGGCATCGACAAGCAGCTGGTAGGTCAAGTGGCCGCCGAGATCCGCGACTTCCGTCCACCAGAGCCGTACAAAGGCAAAGGTGTGCGCTACGCGGACGAAGTCGTCCGTCGTAAAGAAGCCAAGAAGAAGTAGGGCATAGCAAATGACCGACAAAAAAGTTACTCGACTGCGTCGCGCTCGCAAAGCACGCCTGAAAATGCACGAACTCGAAGTCGTGCGTCTCTGCGTGTTCCGCTCTTCGCAGCACATCTACGCCCAGGTCATTTCGGCCGACGGCAACAAAGTCCTGGCAAGCGCCTCGACTTTGGATAAAGAACTGCGTGATGGTGCCACCGGCAACATCGACGCGGCCACTAAGGTTGGCCAGCTGGTCGCTACGCGTGCTAAGGCCGCTGGCGTCTCGCAAGTGGCTTTCGACCGCTCTGGCTTCAAGTACCACGGCCGCGTTAAAGCGCTGGCTGATGCTGCTCGTGAAGCTGGGCTGGAGTTCTAAGTTATGTCAAATAACGACCAAAAGCGCGACGAAGGCTACATCGAGAAGCTGGTTCAAGTTAACCGCGTAGCCAAAACCGTTAAAGGCGGCCGTATCTTCACCTTCACCGCGTTGACCGTGGTTGGTGATGGTAAAGGCCGTGTTGGCTTCGGCCGTGGCAAGTCGCGTGAAGTGCCTGCTGCGATCCAGAAGGCAATGGAAGCTGCTCGCCGCAACATGATCCAGGTTGATCTGAACGGCACCACTCTGCAGTACGCAATGAAGTCCGCTCACGGCGCTTCGAAGGTGTACATGCAGCCTGCTTCTGAAGGTACCGGTATCATCGCTGGCGGCGCTATGCGTGCTGTCCTCGAAGTTGCTGGCGTTCAGAACGTTCTGGCCAAGTGCTACGGCTCGACTAACCCGGTAAACGTGGTTCACGCCACTTTCAAGGGTTTGAAAGCAATGCAGTCTCCTGAATCCATTGCCGCCAAGCGTGGCAAAAGCGTCAAGGAGATCTTCTGATCATGGCTACCGTTAAAGTTACGCTGATCAAAAGCATGACCGGCCGCATCCCTAACCACAAACTGTGCGTTAAGGGTCTGGGTCTGCGTCGCATCGGTCACACTGTAGAAGTCCAGGATACTCCCGAGAATCGCGGGATGATCAACAAGGCTTACTACATGCTGCGTGTCGAGGGTTAATCGATGAAACTCAATGATCTGAGTCCAGCGCCGGGTTCCCGTCGCGAAAAGCATCGTCCGGGCCGTGGTATCGGTAGCGGTTTGGGTAAGACTGGTGGCCGTGGTCACAAAGGTCAGACCTCCCGCTCCGGTGGCACCATTGCTCCAGGCTTTGAAGGCGGTCAACAGCCGCTGCATCGTCGCCTGCCGAAGTTCGGTTTCGTTTCCCTGAAAGCCATGGATCGCGCAGAAGTGCGTTTGTCCGAGCTGGCTAAAGTGGAAGGCGACATCGTCACCGTGCAGTCCCTGAAAGATGCCAACGTGATCAATGTCAACGTACAGCGTGTGAAAATCATGCTGTCCGGTGAAGTGACTCGCGCTGTCACTATCGGCAAGGGAATCGGCGCCACCAAGGGTGCGCGTGCGGCTATCGAAGCAGCTGGCGGCAAGTTCGAGGAATAAATGGCTAAGCAAGGTGCTCTCTCTGCGCTCGGCAAAGGCGGTATGTCTGAACTCTGGGCTCGTCTGCGTTTTCTGTTCCTGGCGATTATCGTCTACCGAATAGGCGCACACATCCCGGTTCCAGGTATCAACCCGGACCGACTCGCGGACCTGTTTCGACAGAATGAGGGGACCATTCTTAGCTTGTTCAACATGTTTTCCGGCGGCGCGCTGGAGCGGATGAGCATCTTTGCACTGGGGATCATGCCGTACATCTCGGCATCGATCATCATGCAACTGATGACCGCCGTCAGCCCGCAGCTGGAGCAGTTGAAGAAGGAAGGTGAAGCTGGCCGTCGCAAGATCAGCCAGTACACCCGCTACGGCACTGTCATCCTCGCCCTTGTTCAGGCTATCGGCATGTCCGTTGGCCTGGCGGGGCAGGGTGTTGCGTTCACTGGTGACTTTGGCTTCCATTTCGTCGCGGTATCCACGTTTGTGGCTGGTGCGATGTTCATGATGTGGCTGGGTGAGCAGATTACTGAGCGTGGTGTTGGCAACGGTATCTCGATGTTGATTTTCGCAGGTATCGTCGCCGGTCTTCCGAGAGCGATCGGGCAGTCTTTCGAGTCTGCACGTCAGGGTGATATCAACATCTTCGCCCTGGTTGCCATCGGTTTGCTGGCAGTAGCGATTATCGGTTTCGTGGTGTTCATTGAGCGTGGTCAGCGTCGTATTGCTGTTCACTACGCCAAGCGTCAGCAGGGCCGCAAGGTCTTCGCTGCGCAGACCAGCCACTTGCCGCTGAAGGTGAACATGGCCGGTGTTATTCCGGCTATTTTCGCGAGCAGCATTTTGCTGTTCCCGGCTTCGTTGGGTGCCTGGTTCGGTCAGTCTGAAGGTATGGGCTGGTTGCAGGACATCTCGCAGTCGATCGCTCCTGGTCAGCCGTTGAATATTCTGCTGTTTAGTGCAGGGATTATTTTCTTCTGCTTCTTCTATACGGCGTTGATGTTCAATCCGAAAGACGTAGCGGAAAACCTGAAGAAGTCCGGTGCCTTTATTCCGGGCATCCGTCCAGGTGAGCAGTCTGCGCGCTACATTGATGGCGTTCTGACTCGCTTGACCATGTTCGGTGCTCTTTACATGACGGCCGTCTGCCTGTTGCCCCAGTTCCTGGTGGTTGCAGCCAACGTACCGTTCTACCTTGGCGGGACCTCGTTGCTGATCGTCGTCGTGGTTGTGATGGACTTCATGTCCCAAGTACAATCGCACCTCGTTTCGCACCAGTACGAATCCCTGATGAAGAAAGCCAACCTGAAGGGTTACGGCAGCGGCATGCTGCGCTGACCCATAAGGTTCGAGGAGTTGGTGATGAAAGTTCGTGCATCGGTGAAAAAGCTGTGCCGTAACTGCAAGATTATTCGCCGCGAAGGTGTTGTTCGAGTAATTTGCAGCGCGGAACCGCGTCACAAACAGCGCCAAGGCTGAGTGTGATTGTGCTTCAAGCCCGGCAGCTAGTGCGCTGCCGGGTTGATTATTTGTTATTACAGCGATATTATCTCGCGCCCTATTTCTTGGCTTCCGGGGCGTAGGTAGCTGTCAATTGGAGTCCCACTGAATGGCCCGTATTGCAGGCGTTAACATTCCAGATAACAAGCATACTGTTATCTCGCTGACCTACATCTATGGTGTTGGTCGCACTACTGCACAGAAAATTTGTGCAGAGACTGGGGTAAACCCAGCAGCAAAGATCAAAGATCTGAGCGACGAGCAAATTGAACAGCTGCGTGGCGAAGTGGCGAAGTTCACCACTGAAGGTGACCTGCGTCGCGAAATCAACATGAAAATCAAGCGCTTGATGGACCTCGGTTGCTATCGCGGTCTGCGTCATCGTCGCGGTCTTCCAGTACGCGGTCAGCGTACCAAGACCAACGCGCGTACCCGTAAAGGTCCGCGTAAGCCGATCCGCAAGTAATCGCCCCAGCGAATCGACAGGAATTTAATCATGGCAAAACCTGCTGCTCGTCCTCGTAAAAAAGTTAAAAAGACAGTGGTTGATGGCATCGCCCACATCCATGCATCTTTTAACAACACCATCGTGACCATCACCGACCGTCAAGGTAACGCTCTTTCCTGGGCTACCTCCGGTGGTTCGGGTTTCCGCGGTTCCCGCAAGTCCACCCCGTTTGCTGCTCAAGTAGCTGCTGAACGTGCTGGTCAAGCTGCGCTGGAATACGGCCTGAAAAACCTCGACGTCAACGTCAAAGGTCCAGGTCCAGGTCGTGAATCCGCAGTCCGCGCTTTGAACGGCTGTGGCTACAAGATCGCCAGCATCACCGACGTGACGCCAATCCCGCACAACGGGTGCCGTCCGCCGAAGAAGCGCCGCGTGTAATCCAGGAGATTGTAAAGAATGGCTCGTTACATTGGTCCAAAATGCAAACTCGCTCGTCGCGAAGGCACCGATCTCTTCCTGAAGAGCGGCGTGCGCGCGATCGAATCGAAGTGCAACATTGAAGCAGCACCTGGTATCCACGGCCAACGCCGCGGTCGCCAGTCCGACTACGGCACCCAACTGCGTGAAAAGCAGAAGGTCCGTCGTATCTACGGCGTTCTCGAGCGTCAATTCAGCGGCTACTACAAAGAAGCTGCTGGCAAGAAAGGTGCAACCGGTGAAAACCTGCTGCAACTGCTCGAATGCCGTCTGGACAACGTTGTATACCGTATGGGCTTTGGTTCGACTCGTGCCGAATCCCGTCAGCTGGTATCGCACAAGTCGATCAGCGTAAACGGTCAGACCGTTAACGTTCCGTCCTACCAGGTTCGTGCTGGTGACGTGGTCGCTGTTCGCGAGAAAGCAAAAAATCAACTTCGCATTGTCCAAGCTCTCGATCTGTGTGCCCAACGTGGCCGCGTAGAATGGGTAGAAGTAGACACTGAGAAGAAGTCGGGCGTTTTCAAGAACGTTCCAGCTCGCAGTGATCTGTCCGCCGACATCAACGAAAGCCTGATTGTCGAGCTCTACTCCAAGTAAGGGCTAGAAAATAGGTGCATCCATGCAGATTTCGGTAAATGAGTTCCTGACACCCCGCCACATTGATGTGCAGGTTGTCAGTCCAACCCGCGCCAAGATCACTCTCGAGCCTCTCGAGCGTGGCTTTGGCCATACCCTGGGCAACGCGCTGCGCCGCATCCTGTTGTCCTCAATGCCCGGCTGTGCAGTAGTCGAGGCCGAGATTGACGGTGTGCTCCACGAGTACAGCGCCATCGAAGGTGTACAGGAAGACGTAATTGAAATCCTGTTGAACCTTAAAGGTCTGGCTATCAAGCTGCACGGTCGTGACGAAGTTACGCTGACCTTGTCGAAGAAGGGTTCGGGGGTGGTTACCGCTGCCGATATTCAGCTGGATCATGATGTCGAGATCGTTAATCCCGATCACGTAATCGCTAACCTGGCGTCTAACGGCGCCCTGAACATGAAGCTCGTAGTAGCTCGTGGTCGTGGTTATGAACCGGCAGACTCGCGTCAGAGCGATGAAGACGAAAGCCGCAGCATCGGTCGCTTGCAGCTTGACTCTTCGTTCAGCCCGGTTCGCCGTATCGCATACGTGGTGGAAAACGCCCGTGTCGAGCAGCGTACTAACCTGGACAAGCTGGTTATTGATCTGGAAACCAACGGTACTCTGGATCCTGAAGAGGCAATTCGCCGCGCTGCAACCATCCTGCAACAGCAGTTGGCTGCGTTCGTCGACCTCAAGGGTGACAGTGAGCCAGTGGTTGTCGAGCAGGAAGACGAGATCGATCCGATCCTGCTTCGCCCGGTTGACGATCTGGAACTGACTGTACGTTCGGCTAACTGCCTTAAGGCGGAAAACATCTACTACATCGGTGACCTGATTCAGCGTACCGAAGTAGAGCTGTTGAAGACTCCGAACCTGGGCAAGAAATCCTTGACTGAAATCAAGGACGTTCTGGCCTCCCGCGGTCTGTCCCTCGGCATGCGCCTCGACAACTGGCCGCCTGCAAGTCTTAAGAAGGACGACAAGGCGACTGCCTGATCGTCGTAATCACCGAACGTAGTGTTTGGTAAGGAATGAACCATGCGTCATCGTAAAAGTGGTCGTCACCTGAGCCGCACCAGCTCGCACCGCAAGGCCATGTTCCAAAACATGGCGGTGTCGCTGTTCGAGCACGAGCTGATCAAAACTACTCTGCCAAAAGCTAAAGAACTGCGCCGCGTTGCCGAGCCGCTGATCACTTTGGCCAAGACAGATAGCGTTGCTAACCGCCGTCTGGCTTTCGACCGTACTCGTTCGAAAGCTATCGTTGGTAAGCTCTTCAACGACCTGGGCAAGCGTTACGCTACCCGTGAGGGTGGCTACCTGCGCATCCTCAAGTGCGGTTTCCGCGCTGGCGACAACGCGCCTATGGCGTACGTCGAGTTGGTTGATCGTGCTACTGCTGGCGAAGCTGTATCTGCCGAGTAAGACGTCAGTCTGAAACAAAGAACCGGGCCTAGTGCCCGGTTTTTTGTGCCTGTAAGAAACGCGCCCTCTGTACAAGCGTCTCCCGCGTCCACGTCGTCATTATGTGATGGGGATGATCATTAGTTTTTCTCTATCGATGTCTGCAAGTTAATGAATTTGTAGCTGTCATATTGATGATCAATACTCCCTCTCAGCCGATAGCCGGCAGTTCAAGACCGACAGAGGAAGGAAGATCGCATGAGCCAAAACAAAACGCTTACCACCGCCAGTGGCGCTCCTGTTGCCGATAACCAGAATTCCCGTTCCGCCGGCCCTCGTGGCCCGCTGCTGCTCGACGACTTTCACCTTATCGAGAAGCTTGCCCACTTCAACCGTGAAAACATCCCTGAGCGCCGTGTACACGCCAAAGGCTCGGGTGCCTACGGTACGTTCACCGTGACCCGCGATATCACTCAATACACCAGCGCGAAGCTGTTTGAGACAGTCGGCAAGCAAACCCCGACTTTCCTGAGGTTTTCCACCGTGGGCGGTGAGCGGGGTTCGGCCGATACCGAGCGTGATCCGCGCGGGTTCGCCTTGAAGTTTTATACCGAGGAAGGCAACTGGGACATCGTCGGCAACAACACCCCCGTGTTCTTCATTCGCGATCCACTGAAGTTCCCGGACTTTATCCACACCCAGAAGCGTTTGCCGCAAAGCAACCTGAAGAGTGCCCAGGCGATGTGGGACTTCTGGTCGCATTCGCCCGAGGCGCTGCACCAGGTCACCATCCTGTTCTCCGACCGGGGTATCCCTGATGGATACCGTCACATGCATGGCTTCGGCAGCCACACTTACAGCCTCATCAACGCTCAAGGTGAGCGTCACTGGGTGAAGTGGCACTACAAGACCAAGCAGGGGATCAAGAACCTTGCTCCAGCGGAGGCTGCGCGCCTGGCGGGCACTGATCCGGATTACGCCCAGCGCGACCTGTTCAATGCCATCGAACAGGGTGATTTCCCGAAATGGCGCGTATGCATCCAGATCATGACCGAAGCTCAGGCAGCGGCGCACTACGAGAACCCCTTTGATGTCACCAAGACCTGGTCGCAGAAAGAGTTTCCACTGATTGAAGTCGGAGAGCTGGAGCTCAATCGCAATCCGCTGAACTACTTTGCTGAAGTCGAGCAAGCGGCATTCGGTCCCAGCAACATGGTCCCAGGTGTTGGCTTATCGCCTGACCGCATGCTGCAAGGTCGAGTATTCGCTTACGCGGATGCTCACCGCTACCGTGTTGGCACCAATCACCAGCAATTGCCGGTTAATGCGCCTCGCAGTCCGGTGAACAGCTACCAGCGTGATGGTTCGATGGCGTTTGGCAGTAACGGCGGTGCGGCACCCAACTACGAGCCGAACAGCTACGTTGAGTCGCCGAAGCAAGCGCCTCGCTATGCGGAGCCGCCATTGGCACTGAGCGGTGCGGCTGATCGCTACGATCACCGCGAGGATACCGACTACTACAGCCATGCCGGCGCGTTGTTCCGCTTGATGACTGGGGAGCAGCAATCATTGCTGGTTAGCAACATTGCCGGTGCGATGGCGGGTGTATCGAGTGATGTGGTTGATCGCCAGTTGCAGCATTTCTACAAGGCTGACCCGGCGTATGGAGAAGCAATCGCAAAGCTGCTCAACGTACAGCTTAACGAAGTCTAAATGAGAAGCAGAACCGCCCTTGTTTGGGCGGTTTTTGCGTTATTTCAGCCGGTTTTCTCAGAATATCTTCGCTTTTATTGCGTCTTGCGAGTGACGATAAGGGCATGTTGGTTCAAACTACAACTTTAAAGCAGGGAGATGTAGGGCGATGCAAGGCCACCCAGATGTGATCGATTACCTCAACACGTTGCTGACCGGCGAACTGGCCGCGCGTGATCAATATTTCGTCCACTCGCGGATGTATGAGGACTGGGGTTTCACCAAGCTCTACGAAAGAATCAACCACGAGATGGAAGAGGAAGCAGGGCACGCTGATGCCCTGATGCGCCGGATTCTGATGCTCGAAGGCACGCCGCGCATGCGTCCGGACGACCTCGACGTCGGCACCACGGTGACAGAGATGCTCGAAGCGGATTTGCGCCTGGAATACAAGGTACGGGCTGCGTTGTGCAAGGGCATCAAGCTCTGCGAACAACACAAGGACTACGTCAGCCGCGAAATGCTGCGGGTTCAATTGCATGACACCGAAGAAGATCACACCTACTGGCTCGAGAAGCAGTTGGGTCTGATCAAGTTGATCGGGCTTGAGAACTACCTGCAATCCCACACCTGATTGCTGCGAATACAAAAAAGCCCCTGTCACTGATGAAGTGACAGGGGCTTTTTCATGGGGGGGTCAAGCCCGATCGCGCTCCAGCAGCGGCTTGAGGTAATAACCGGTATGGGATTGCTTCATCTCTGACACTTCTTCCGGGGTGCCGACGGCAATGATCTGCCCGCCCTTGGAGCCACCCTCCGGCCCCAGGTCCACCAGCCAGTCAGCGGTCTTGATCACGTCCAGGTTGTGTTCGATCACCACCACGGTGTTGCCGTGGTCGCGCAGGCGATGCAACACGTCCAGCAGTTGCTGGATATCCGCGAAGTGCAGACCGGTGGTGGGTTCGTCGAGGATGTAGAGGGTCTTGCCGGTATCGCGCTTGGACAGCTCGCGGGACAGTTTCACCCGTTGGGCTTCACCGCCGGACAGCGTGGTCGCCGATTGCCCCAGCTTGATGTACGACAGGCCGACGTCCATCAATGTTTGCAGCTTGCGCGCCAGGGCCGGTACGGCATCGAAGAACACCCGTGCTTCCTCGATGGTCATCTCGAGGGTTTCGTGGATGCTCTTGCCCTTGTACTTGATCTCAAGGGTCTCGCGGTTGTATCGCTTGCTCTTGCACACGTCGCAGGGCACGTAGATGTCCGGCAGGAAGTGCATCTCGACCTTGATCAGGCCGTCACCCTGACAAGCCTCGCAGCGGCCGCCCTTGACGTTGAAGGAGAATCGCCCCGGACCATAGCCGCGGGAGCGGGACTCCGGTACGCCGGCGAACAACTCGCGGATCGGCGTGAACAAACCGGTGTAGGTCGCCGGGTTGGAGCGCGGTGTACGGCCGATCGGGCTCTGGTCGATGTCGACGACCTTGTCCAGGTGCTCCAGGCCCTTGATGCTGTCGTGGGCGGACGCTTCGAGGGTAGTGGCGCCATTCAGCGCCGTGGCGCTCAAAGGGAACAGGGTGTTGTTGATCAGCGTCGACTTGCCGGAGCCGGACACGCCGGTCACACAGGTCAGCAGGCCGATCGGAATCTCCAGGTCGACATTGCGCAGGTTGTTGCCGCGCGCGCCCTTGAGCGACAGCGTCAGCTTCTTGTTGCGCGGTGTACGTTTGGCCGGGACTTCGATCTTCACCCGGCCCGACAGGTATTTACCCGTCAGCGAGTCCGGGTGAGCCATGACCTCGGCCGGTGTGCCTTCAGCAACGATATGCCCGCCGTGCACGCCAGCGCCCGGGCCGATGTCCACCACGTAGTCGGCCAGGCGGATCGCGTCTTCATCGTGCTCGACCACGATCACCGTGTTACCGATATCGCGCAGGTGCTTGAGGGTGCCCAGCAGCCGGTCGTTATCGCGCTGATGCAGGCCGATGGAGGGTTCGTCGAGGATGTACAGGACGCCCACCAGGCCGGCGCCAATCTGGCTGGCCAGACGAATACGCTGGGCCTCGCCACCGGACAAGGTGTCCGCGCTGCGATCCAGCGACAGGTAGTCGAGGCCGACGTTGACCAGGAACTGCAGACGCTCGCGGATTTCCTTGAGGATCTTGTCGGCAATTTCGCCACGTCGTCCGGTGAGCTTGAGCCCGCCAAAATAATCGGACGCATCGCCGATCGGCAGGTTGGTCACTGCCGGCAGGGTTTTCTCGCCGACCCAGACATGCCGCGCTTCACGCCGCAGGCGGGTGCCACGGCAATCCGGGCACGACTGGGTGCTGAGGAACTTGGCCAGTTCTTCGCGCACCGATGCCGATTCGGTTTCGCGGTAACGGCGTTCCAGGTTCGGCACGATGCCTTCGAACGGGTGCGAGCGTTTGACGATATCGCCACGGTCGTTCAGGTATTTGAAGTCGACGTTTTGCGAACCGCTGCCGTGCAGGATGAATTTCTGCTGATCGGCCGGCAATTCGTTGAACGGAACTTCCAGACTGAACTTGTAGTGCGAGGCCAGCGAGCCGAGCATCTGGAAGTAATAGACGTTACGCCTGTCCCAGCCACGAATCGCCCCTTCGGCCAGGGTCAGTTCGCCATTGACCAGGCGCTTGATGTCGAAGAACTGCTTCACCCCCAGACCATCGCAGGTCGGGCAAGCGCCGGCCGGGTTGTTGAAGGAGAACAGCTTGGGTTCCAGTTCGCTGATCGCGTGGCCGCAGATCGGGCAGGCGAAGCGTGCGGAGAAGATCATCTCTTCACCCGGCTCGTCGTCCATCGGCGCCACCAGGGCGATGCCGTCCGCCAGTTTCAGCGCGGTCTCGAAGGATTCGGCCAGGCGTTGTTGCAGGTCGGCGCGAACCTTGAAGCGGTCGACCACGACATCGATGGTATGTTTTTTCTGCTTGTCGAGCTTGGGAGCTTCGTCCAGCTCATAGAGCTTTCCATTGATTCGGGCGCGGACAAAACCCTGCGCGCGCAGCTCTTCGAAAACCGACAGGTGCTCGCCTTTGCGCTCGCGGATGACCGGCGCCAACAGCATCAGCTTGCTGCCCTCCGGTTCGGCGAGGACCAGGTCGACCATCTGGCTGACGGTCTGCGCTTCAAGCGGGATGTCGTGATCCGGGCAACGGGGAATACCCACGCGTGCATAAAGCAGGCGCAGGTAGTCGTAGATTTCGGTGATAGTGCCGACCGTCGAGCGCGGGTTGTGCGAGGTCGACTTCTGTTCGATGGAGATCGCCGGCGACAGGCCTTCGATAGTGTCGACGTCGGGCTTTTCCATCATCGACAGGAACTGCCGGGCGTAGGCCGATAGCGATTCGACGTAGCGGCGCTGGCCTTCGGCGTACAGGGTATCGAAAGCCAGGGACGACTTGCCGGAGCCGGACAGGCCGGTGATGACGATCAGCTTGTCCCGTGGCAGGGTCAGGTCGATGTTCTTCAGGTTGTGGGTTCGAGCCCCACGAATCAGGATCTTGTCCAAGGTGGCCTCGCTCGGCGGGCGTCGAAAACGTAGGAGTATACGGCCAAATACTGGATGGATGCACACTATCGAATGCTGCTATTGCTGCCTTGCATGAAAGCTCTGTCATCTACACGCGTCAAAGCGTCGCGATATACCCTGCCAATCGATGGGACTGGTAGAATCGCCGCCGGTTCACATGAGGTTTTTCCATGCACGATCCCCACAGCGAGCGCATGAGCGGCAGCGAGACCCGCGCGGCAAGCGGTCTGGCCCTGGTGTTCGCCTTCCGTATGCTTGGCATGTTCATGGTGTTGCCGGTTTTGGCGACCTATGGAATGGACCTGGCAGGAGCGACCCCTGCCCTTATCGGGCTGGCGATTGGCGCTTACGGCCTGACCCAGGCGATTTTCCAGATTCCATTCGGTTTCATTTCCGATCGCATCGGCCGCCGCCCGGTGATTTACATCGGGTTGATTATCTTCGCACTCGGCAGTGTGCTGGCGGCCAATGCCGATTCGATCTGGGGCGTGATCGCCGGGCGAATCCTGCAAGGTGCCGGGGCGATTTCAGCCGCGGTCATGGCCTTGTTGTCAGACCTGACCCGGGAGCAGCATCGGACCAAAGCCATGGCCATGATCGGCATGACCATCGGTCTGTCGTTCGCCGTCGCCATGGTGGTCGGCCCGTTGCTGACCCGCGCTTTTGGTCTGTCCGGGTTGTTCCTCGCCACGGGCGGCATGGCGCTGCTCGGCATTTTGATCGTCATGTTCATGGTGCCGCGCTCTACCGGGACATTGCAGCATCGCGAGTCCGGTGTTGCGCGCCAGGCATTGATGCCGACGCTCAAGCACCCGGACCTGCTACGGCTGGACCTGGGTATTTTTGTGTTGCACGCGATGTTGATGTCCAGCTTCGTCGCCTTGCCGCTGGCGCTGGTCGAGAAAGCCGGGCTGCCCAAAGAGCAGCACTGGTGGGTGTACCTGACCGCGTTGCTGATTTCTTTCTTCGCCATGATCCCGTTCATTATCTACGGCGAGAAGAAACGCAAAATGAAACGAGTTTTACTCGGCGCCGTCGTGACGCTGATGTTTACTGAGCTATTCTTCTGGCAGTTCGGCGACAGCTTGCGGGCTCTGGTGATCGGTACGGTGGTGTTCTTCACCGCGTTCAATCTGCTGGAAGCTTCGTTGCCATCGCTGATCAGCAAGGTTTCACCGGCCGGCGGCAAGGGCACGGCGATGGGGGTTTATTCCACCAGCCAGTTCCTCGGGTCGGCATTGGGCGGCATTCTTGGCGGTTGGCTGTTCCAGCATGGCGGTCTGTCGGTTGTGTTCCTCGGATGCGCCGGTCTGGCTGCCCTCTGGCTGGCCTTTGCTGTTACCATGCGCGAACCTCCCTACGTCACGAGCCTGCGCTTGCCGTTGTCGCCCGAGGCGATCCGCGAAGCGGGTCTGGTCGAGCGCCTGAAGGCGGTCGTAGGGATAACAGATGCAGTCATCGTCGCGGAAGAGGCGGCGATTTACATCAAACTGGACACCGAACTATTGGATCGCACCACCCTTGAGAGCCTGGTGAACAACCCGGCCGGGGCAGCGTGCGTAGCCTAGGAGAACGTTATGGCCCGTGGGGTTAACAAAGTCATATTGGTCGGCACTTGCGGCCAGGATCCCGAAGTTCGCTACTTGCCTAACGGTAACGCCGTGACCAACCTGAGTCTGGCGACCAGCGAACAGTGGACCGACAAGCAAACCGGTCAGAAAGTTGAAAAGACCGAATGGCACCGTGTGTCGATGTTCGGCAAGGTTGCAGAAATCGCTGGCGAATACCTGCGTAAAGGTTCTCAGGTCTACATCGAAGGCAAGCTGCAGACCCGCGAGTGGGAAAAAGACGGTATCAAGCGTTACACCACCGAAATCGTGGTCGACATGCAAGGCACCATGCAACTGCTGGGCGGCCGTCCACAGGGCGACCAGCAAGGCCAGGGCGGTGGTAACAACTACCAGCAGTCCGCGCCACGCCAGCAGGCTCCACGTCCACAGCAGTCGGCGCCGCAACAGTCGCGCCCGGCTCCACAGCAGGCCGCTCCTCAGCCGGCTCCGGATTTCGACAGCTTTGATGACGATATCCCGTTCTGATTCTTTCACCAAAGAATAGAACCTGAAAAAGCCCGGCCTCCCTATGGATGCCGGGCTTTTTGCATTTTTACCAGGGCATTCCTCGCCGGGATCGAGGATCGTCCAGCCGTCAGCGCGCAGTGATACTCTGCTATGGGTCCAGACCCTGTGCAGAGTTGCCCTATGGATCGCCTGTCTACGTTGTTGTCACAGTTCGGCGTGCGCGCGAACCTGTTTTACAGCGGCATGCTTTGCGGCGTGGCGTCCTACGATGGCGCCGACCAGCGCGGTCATATTCACCTGTTGCAGACCGGCTCTGTCACGTTGAAAGGCCCAGGGAGGAGTGAGTTGTTGATCACTCGCCCCAGCCTGATTTTCCTGCCACGCCCCAGTCGACATCAGCTCATCGCCAGTGAGACTGAAGGTGCTCAGCTGTTATGTGCGTCGATGCTGTTCGATGGCGGCGCCAGCAATCCGATATCTGCTTCGCTCCCCGATCTTCTGGTGTTGCCCCAGGATGAGCTGCCGTTGCTGGCCGACACCCTGAGATGGCTGTTCGGTGAAGCTGGCGCCGGGCATTGCGGCAGGGAGGCCGTGCTTGATCGTTTGTTCGAACTGTTGATCATCCTGCTGTTCCGGCATTTGCTCGACCACCATCAGTTGAGCACCGGCATGATGGCCGGGTTGGCCGATGTGCGGCTGTCGCGCTCGCTGATACAGATGCACAACCAACCTCAGCGGGCCTGGTCAGTGGCCGAGTTGGCAAATGAATCGAACATGTCCCGCGCCGCTTATGCCGTGCATTTCCGCGCGGTCCTGGGGCAAACACCGTTGGATTATCTTCTGAGCTGGCGGATCAGTCTGGCGCAGAAGCGCCTGCGGGAGGGGCGGCCGATTACGCTGATCGCCGATGAGGTGGGCTATGAAAGTCCGTCGGCCCTTGCCCGTGCGTTTCGCCGCAAGACCGGCTGCAGTCCACGGGACTGGATGAAATCCCTGGCCCTTGAGGGCCGCGTACTGGCTGGTGATGGCGATGACCTGAATGCATCGAGCTGATTCAGGCCATCGGCGGGTGAAGTTGTCAGCTCAAGGGGTTTCCAGTCGGGTCAGCGAATGGCCCGCCACGAACAGGGAGGCGGCAAACAAGCCGATGTCCTTGAGCAGGAACTGGCCTGGCGCGACCGAAATGGCCGGGAAACCAAGGCCGGGCTCAATCACGCCGGGGGTCGAGAACATAAAGCTCAAGGTGGTGAAAAACAGCCCGGCCGACAAGGCGCCCCCGATCAAGGAAAGCTTTGGCGACAGCAGGCGACCCGCAATCAGCACACCGATGGAGATCTCCAGAACGCCAAGCAAACTGGAAAACAGATCGACACTGAAAATGTTATAGACCCATCCCAGGAAGGGGCTGTTGCTTACCAGTGGCACCAGTCCCTCTGCTTCATAGTGGGTGAATTTCATTCCCCCGAACCAGAAGTAGATAACGGCGAGGGCGAAGTAAATGCCGTAGGTCCCTAGCGTCATGGTGGTGAGTCCGAGGGATGTTTTTTTCGACAGGCTGTCAGTGCTGATATTCATGCTGTTCATTGTTCAGGCTTCCAGTGAGTTATCCAGAAAGTGGCATGGGTGAAAGCAACATCCCCCGCGTATGCGTTGGGAGTAGAGTGATTGTTGGCTTCGGCATGACTTTTCAGGATGCTGGCGGTATTGCGTTTGATGCAGATCGTCCAGACTCACCGGCAATTAAAAGCCCATGGCAGGTGAGGCCATGGGCTTTTTCATTTTTGCTGTCTTGTCCTGAATAAGGTTTACAGCTTCCGGCTTCTTGTCAGGTACTCGTTGGTCGAGACCACGCCGGCATAGGCAAACGCCAGGGCCGCCATGAACGCCGCATGAACCTGCGCCGCCGGAACCGTCACGCCATTGAACTCCAGGTCACGGGTGGCGCAGGCGTCGTGGATCACAGTGACCGTATAGCCAAAATCCGCCGCCGCCCGGGTGATGCCGTCGACGCACATGTGGCTCATGCTGCCCACGACCACCAGTTCCTTGATGCCTTGTTCGTCGAGGATCGATTTCAGTTCGGTTTCGCGGAACGAGTTGACGAAGTGTTTGAGCACCACCGGTTCGTCGGCACGGTTGAGCACTTTCGGGTGCAACTTCGCGCCCTCGGAGTTCGGGGTGAAAAACGGCGCATCTTCAGAGGTGAATTCGTGGCGAATGTGCACCACTGAATCCCCTGCGTCGCGGAAGGCCTTGATCAGGCGGACGGCGTTGTCGGCGGCGGCGTCAGCACCGACCAGCGGCCACTTGCCTTGGGGGAAGTAGTCGTTCTGGATATCGACTAGGATGAGCGCTTGCTTGGCCATGACTGTTTCCTCGAAGTGTGTGTTGGTGTGGAATGAAGTATTGGCTCTGGCAGGCGATCCGAGGATTGGCCGCACCGACAATAGAAGGGGGAAAACTGACAATGGACGCAGAAAGGGCAATCGCCGAACTCGGTGTACTGATCTATCCCGGCGCGCAGATGGCGGCGGTGCATGGTTTGACGGATTTGTTCGGGGTGGCCAACCGGATCGCCGCCGAACATCAGTCTGCGCAGTTGCCGCTGTTGCGGGTCAGCCATTGGCAGGTCGAGGGTGATCAGGCGCCGGTTCGGGTCTTCGACAGCCATCCTGGCCCGGAGCGCGCCCTGGTGGCCGTGTTGATTCCGCCGTCGATCGGCGGTTTTTCCGAGGGCCAGGCGCCACAGGGATTGATTCGCTGGTTGCGTGAGCAACATGCCAGCGGCGCGACACTGGGCGGGGTTTGCGTGGGCTCTATCCTGTTGGCCGAAAGCGGTCTGCTCGACGGTCGTAGCGCCACCACTCACTGGACCTCGGCCAAAGCTTTCGCCGAACGTTATCCGGCGATCCGGCTCAAGGCCGATACGCCGATTGTCGATGACGGCGACCTGATTACCACCGCCGGGCTGATGGCCTGGTCGGAACTGGGTCTGCGCCTGGTCAACCGGCTGCTGGGGCCGAGCATCGCCACCAACACCGCGCGTTTTCTGGTGGTGGAACACAGCGATAGCGCCAGTGAGTGCGGCAGCAACTTTGCGCCGATCCTCAGTCATGGCGATGCGACGATCCTCAAGGTGCAACACTGGCTGCAAAGCACCGGAGCGACCGATGTGTCGCTGGCGGCGATGGCCGAAAAGGCAGGGCTGGAAGAACGCACCTTCCTGCGACGCTTTCGCGCGGCCACCGGGCTCAAACCCACCGAATACTGCCAGCACCTGCGAGTTGGCAAGGCCCGGGAAATGCTTGAGTTCACCAACGGCACCATCGACCACATCGCCTGGACCGTGGGTTATCAGGACCCCGGTGCGTTTCGCGCAACGTTCAGGAAAATCACCGGGTTGGCGCCGAGTGATTATCGGACACGTTTTGGGGTGAACTCTGGATCGGTCGCGCGGTAGTCGCATCACCTCGATTCCCTGTGGGAGCGAGCTTGCTCGCGATAGCTGTGTGTCTGCTACATAAATGTTGAATGTCATTCCCTCATCGCGAGCAAGCTCGCTCCCACAGGGGCGGGCGTGTGGGCTGGAATCGTGCAAAATGCCGGAGTATCAAAGGGCGTCGTGCAGAATAAAACAGGCCACATGCCATCACTCCCTGCGCAACGGGCTGATTTAAAACCCCTTTTCCCTCAACGGGCCTTGGCCTGATCTCTGCACCCCTTCAGCTACATTCATCAAACGTCGATTGAAGGGGGATGCATGACCCCGGCAAACCGCAGGAAACTGGTGGTCGCCCATTCGGTGCTCGCCGACGCGCCAGTGCATGAAGTTGAAACCAACCGCGCACTGGCCCGCTGGCTGGCGCAGATACTGGGGCTCAAGTACGGCGGCAGCTACGACCCGCAACTGCATGCAGGGCGAGACCTCTACCTGTTGCCGACCCAGACCCTTGTGGGCGCTGCGGCTGCCCGGCAACTGGGGGTCAAGGGCCCGGAGGATTTGTGGGGTGGTTATGTCGACCACGACTTCATCTGCACCAAAGCGATCAGTCACGGATTGCTCAACCACCATGCCCATGCGCCGCGAGGCTGGGCTCCGTTGTTTTCCGAGCGGGTGCGCAGCGTGGTGCTCGACGGTCTCAGCGTGTTTTCCCTGAAGGATGCGCGCCCGGCGGCGGAGCATTTGCTGTACACCGGGCCGATCCGCCTGAAACCGATTCATGCCTGTGCCGGACGTGGTCAGGAAGTGATCAAAAGCCTCGACGAGTTCGATGACCTGCTTGCCCAGCCCGAGGCCGAGGCGATGTTCAGCGAAGGCGTGGTGCTCGAACAGGACCTGGACCAGGTGATCACCCACAGCGTCGGCCAGAGTTTTATCGGCGCAAAGGTACTCAGTTATTGCGGTGATCAATATTTGACCGAGGACGCTCAGGGTGAACAGGTGTATGGCGGGTCCAACCTGCTGGTGGTGCCAGGCGGCTATGACGAATTGTTGAAGCTGGATCTGCCGGAAGACGTGCAACTGGCGATCCGCCAGGCACAGGTGTTCGACAGCGCGGCGGATGAAGCCTACCCAGGTTTCTATGCCTCACGGCGCAACTACGACATCGCCCAGGGCGTCGGCAGCGATGGCCGGCCACGCAGCGGTGTGCTCGAACAATCCTGGCGCATGGGCGGAGCCAGCAGCGCCGAGGTCGCGGCCTTGCAGAATTTCGTCAACGATCCGGGGATGTGCGCGATTCGTGTGTCTTCGGTGGAAACCTACATCGACCAGCCGCTGCCGGCGGACGCCATCGAGGTGTACCGCGGGCCGGCGCAGGCCAGTGACTTTCTCCTCAAGTACGTGACGGTTAAACCCTATGACGGCTAGAAGCGAATCCATTCAGATCGACATCGACGACGAACAGATGAGCGGGACCTTCCTGAGTCCCAAATCGAAAGTCCCCGGCGTGCTCTTTGTGCACGGTTGGGGCGGCAGCCAGGAGCGGGATCTGGAACGCGCCAAAGGTATCGCCGGGTTGGGGTGCGTGTGCCTGACCTTTGACCTGCGCGGGCACACCGGTGGCACCGGCATTCCATTGTCCCGGGTGACCCGGGAAGACAATTTGCGCGACCTGCTGGCGGCCTATGACCGCTTGCTCGCGCACCCGGCCCTCGATACCTCGGCGATTGCCGTGGTCGGCACCAGTTATGGGGGGTATCTGGCCTCGATTCTGACCTCGCTGAGGCCCGTGCGCTGGCTGGCGCTGCGGGTGCCGGCGCTGTATCGCGACGAGCAATGGCACGCGCCGAAACGCGACCTGGACAAGCTGGATCTGCGTGATTACCGAAGCACTCTGGTGCGTGCCGACAGCAATCGTGCCTTGCACGCCTGCTCGCAATTCACCGGGGATGTCCTGTTGGTGCAGTCCGAGACCGACGACTACGTGCCCCATTCGACGATCATGAGTTACCGCGCGGCGTGTCAGCAGACTCACTCGCTGACCCATCGCATTATCGATGGCGCCGACCATGCGCTGAGCGACCCGGTTTCGCAGCAGGCCTACACCTCGATCCTTGTCGGCTGGATTACCGAGATGGTGGTGGGGGAGCGTTTGAGCATTATTCAATCATCCTGATATTGGGGTGTTCTTGCGGGCCCCTTCGCGGGCAAGCCCGCTCCCACAAGGATCGAGGGTGTACATGGAATCTGTATCCACCAACAGACACTGTGGGAGCGGGCTTGCCCGCGAAGGCGTCCTCACAACCGGCACAAAATCACTTGGGTTTCTTCGCAATCCGCAATGACTTGGCCTTGGCTTCCACCAGCAGGTACATCACCAGGGCAATCAACAACGGCAGGATGAAATAAATCGCCCGATAGGCCAGCAGCCCCGCTACCAGGCTGCCCCGCGAAGCCTCGTGTTGCAGCAGCGCCACAAACACGGCTTCCAGCACGCCGAGCCCGGCCGGGATGTGAGTGATGACCCCGGCGATGGCGCTGATCAACAGCACACCCAGCACCAGTGGATAGTCCAGTTTGTTCGGTAGCAAGGTGAAGATCACCGCTGCCATCAGCGACCAGTTCAGGGCACCGAGGGCCAGTTGCAGCACGGCCATGCGCGGCGACGGCAGGTCAATCTCCACACCACGAATCACCCACTCCCGACGTTTGGCAAACCGGCACGCCACCAGGTATCCGGCGCTCAGCAGCAATAACAAAACCCCCACGCCTTGCAGCGCGCTACTGCTGAGCTTCCAGCCCGGCGGCATGCGTACCAGCCCGCTGCTGAACATGGCGCCGGCAATGACCATGTAACCGAACCAGTTGGTCGCCAGGCTCAGACCGAGGATTTTCGCGATGTTGCTCTTACTGACCCCGAGCCGCGAATACAGTCGGTATCGCATGGCGATGCCACCGACCCAGGCGCTCAGGTTCAGGTTGAAGGCGTAGCTGATGATCCCCACGGGCAGAATCTGCTTCCAGGTCAGGTTCTGGCGGATGTAGGTGCGGCCGATCAGGTCGAAGCAGGCGTACACCAGAAAACTCACCAGGGTCAGCCCCGAGGCAATGATCAGTGTGCGCACCTTGAAATCGGCCAGGGTATCGAACACTTCGTTCCATTCGATGCGCTGGGCGAGCATCGTGAACAGCACGATCAGCATCAGGAAAAACAGCATCGTGAGCGGTCGTTTCCAGCGGTTCCAGTGCGACTTGCCAGGGCTTTTGGCGTGAGTTGCCGTGTGGGGCTCAGTGCGGTTCATGGTCAGCGGCCCCGGTCGGAGGAGGAATGTGTTTCAGGCGAGGTTTATGCGCCGGCAACCAACCGGCCCACGCCGGGAAATGCCGCAGGCAGTGAAACACCAGAAAACCGACGGTCATGTGCCAGACACGCCCGCGTGGCGCGATGTCGTGAGACATGACCTTGCAATGGTTGTCGCTGAGGTCTTCCAGGCGATCGAACAGAACTCGATTGAAGCCACGGTCGCGGATCAGTACGTTGGCTTCCAGGTTCATCGACAGGCTCAACGGGTCGAGGTTGCTGGAGCCTACAGTGCTCCAGTCTTCATCCACCAGTGCGACCTTGCCGTGCAGCGGGCGGTCGCAATATTCGTAGATCTTCACCCCGGACTTGAGCAGGTAATCGTAGGTCATGCGCGCCGCAAGCCTGGCCACCCGCATGTCTGGCTGACCCTGCAGGATCAGCCGCACATCCACCCCTCGGCGGGCCGCGTTGCGGATCTCGCGCAGCAAGCGGAACCCGGGAAAGAAGTAGGCGTTGGCGATCACCACCCGGCGCTGCGCCTGGCGCAATACCTGGCGGTAAACCTCCTCGATGTCGGTCTGGTGTTCCCCGTTGTCGCGGTACACCAGCCGCACCTGGCCATCGTGATCGCTGAAGGCCAGTTCCGAACGCCGCTGTCGACGGCGGTGCCACCAGTATTTTGCGTGCGCCGGGCGACCGCATTGCAGCAGGGCAAAGTGATGGATATCGGCCACGGCCGGGCCTTGTACTTCTACGGAATAATCCTGTTTGGCCTCGGGGCCGAAGTCGGCCAGATGATCGGCAGAAAAATTGATCCCGCCGACGAACGCGACGGTGCCATCGACCACCACGATCTTGCGGTGCAGGCGCCGGAACCAGTTGGTGCGGATGCCCAGGCGTTTCGGTGCCGGATCGAACATTTGCAGGTGCACGCCGGCCGCGGTAAGGGCGTTCAGGAACCCGGTACTCAGTTCGCCGCAGCCGAAGCCGTCGAGGCTGACGGTAGTGCGCACGCCACGCTGGGCGGCTTCGATCAGAATCTGTTGCAGTTCATTGCCGACCTTGTCCTCGAACAGAATGAAGGTCTCCAACAGGATTTCATTTTGCGCCCGGCGCAGGGCTTCAAACACCCGGGGAAAATACGCCTCGCCATTTTCCAGCAACTCGACCCGATTGCTGCCTTGCCAGCCGTATTCGACATCGACCGCTGTCGGCTCGCGGGTGGGCGGAGCGGGGATGTGTTCCAGCGTGTTTTTTTCCATCGACTGGCTGCTCATAGCTCGATCTCCACCGACAGCGGGGCGTGGTCGGAAAGGTGCGACCAGGGCCGGGAGGTCAGCACTTGCGGATGGCTGGCCTTGAGGTTGCGTACGTAGATGCGGTCCAGGCGCAATGCCGGCAAGCGCGCGGGGAAACTGCGCGCCGGTTTGCCATGGTGCTCGGCGAAGACTTCGCGCAAACCGCTGGGCGTGAGCAATGCATCGGCGCGCTGGCGCCAATCGTTGAAGTCCCCGGCGACAATCACTGGGGCGTCGCCGGGCAGGGCGTCCAGGCGCTGGGCGAGCAGCTTCAGTTGCGCGGTGCGATGGGTTTCGCGCAGCCCCAGATGCACGCAAATCGCATGCACCTCCTGGCCGTCGCCGGGCAAGCGCAACACACAATGCAAGAGCCCGCGGTTCTCGTGGCCGCTGATGGACACGTCGAGGTTGTCGTGGCGGATGATCTGGAACTTCGACAACAGCGCATTGCCGTGATCGCCCGCCGGATACACCGCATTGCGGCCATAGGCGAACTGCGGCCACAGGCTGTCGGCAAGGAATTCGTATTGCGGCATCGCCGGCCAGTTGGTGTAGCGCCTGGGATGCTGTTCGTGGGTGCCGTGGACTTCCTGCAAAAACACCACATCGGCAGACACGCTGCGCACCGCTTCACGCAGTTCCGGCAGGATGAAACGCCGGTTGAGTGCGGTGAAACCTTTATGGGTGTTGACCGTCAGCACCTTGAAACGACAAGTGACGGACGGACCCTGTACCTGCATGTCGGTTGCGTTTGAGTGTGCGGGAACATCGGTGTGATTCGCTGTCATGTCGCCTCCCGCCTGACGGCCCCTGTTTTTGGATGACTCCGGGGCGGCGGCGAAAGTTTCGATGGGACTACGGACGGTACATTCTCTGTAGAGCACTACCGAACAACTGTAGGAGAGAGCTTGCTCGCGATGACGGCGGTCCATTCAACATGGATGTGACTGATAAGCCACCTTCGCGAGCAAGCCCGCTCCCACAGGGTTTATCAGTGGCCGGTGATCACGCGGGCAGAACCCTCGGCCGGTTCTGCATACACCGGGCCGAGGCGATCAAGACGTCCACTCCACGCGGTCAATGCCAGCGCCACCAACACCACCAGGCCACCGATCCATGCGGTGTGAATCAACCCCATGTGGGCGACGATCAGGCCTCCGCCCCACGCGCCACCGGCAATGCCGAGGTTGAACGCTGCGATGTTCAGGCCGGACGCCACGTCCACCGCCTGCGGGGTGTGATGCTCAGCCTGACGCACCACATACACCTGCAACCCCGGCACGTTGCCGAATGCCACGGCGCCCCAGACCAGCACGGTGGCCAGCGCGAGCCAAGGATTACCGGCGGTGAAAGTCAGCACGAACAACACGGCGGCGAGCAGGGCAAAGATGATTTTCAGGGCGCTGATCGGGCCGCGCTTGTCCGCCAGTTTGCCGCCCCAGATGTTGCCGACGGCCACGGAGATGCCGTAGACCAGCAACACCAGGCTGACGGTGCTGGCGCTGAAGCCGGAGAGGTCCTGAAGAATCGGCGCGAGGAAGGTAAAGGCAATGAACGAGCCGCCGTAGCCGACGGCCGTCATCGCATACACCAGCAGCAGGCGTGGTTGCTTGAGCACCTGCAATTGCTGCAACAGCGATGCGGGTTTGCTGTGGGCGATATTTTTCGGCACGTATATCAGGCTGCCGATGAAGGCGATCACGCCCAGGGCCGAAACGGCGAGGAAGGTTTCACGCCAGCCGAAATGCTGGCCGATGAATGTCCCCAGCGGCACGCCGGTGACCAGCGCCACGGTCAGGCCGGTGAACATGATGGCAATCGCGCTGGCGGCTTTTTCCTTCGGCACTAGACTGGTGGCGATGGTCGAGCCGATCGAGAAAAACACCCCATGGGCCAGGCCGGTGACGATCCGTGCGAGGATCAACGACTCGTAACTCGGTGCTTGCCACGCCAGCAGGTTGCCGAGGGTGAACAGCACCATCAGCGACAACAGCAGCAATTTGCGCGGAACCTTGCCGGTGAGGGCGGTCAGCACCGGGGCGCCGACGGCAACGCCAAGGGCATACAGGCTGACCAGCAGGCCGGCGGATGGCAGACTGACGCCGAGGTCGGCGCCGATGGTGGGTAACAGGCCAACGATGACGAACTCGGTCGTCCCGATGGCAAAGGCGCTGAGGGTCAGCGCGAGCAAGGCAATGGGCATGGCTGCAACTCCGGTGGATTCATTCGATGGAGCGCAGTGTCGTGGTTCGGATCGTGCGGAAAAATACAGGGACGAGCATTTGATATTTGCGTGCAGATCAAAGATCGTGAGGGCGGATGCATATTTGTGGCGAGGGGGCTTGCCCCCGTTGGGGTGCGAAGCGCCCCTAAAACCTACCATTCGAATTCATCTGATACACCGCATGCAATGGGTTTACGACTGCTTCGCAGCCGAACGGGGGCAAGCCCCCTCGCCACTGGAGATATCACTGTCCTGCTATTTGCGGGCAATATCCGAACTTGCCCGGTATTTCTCGATCAGTTCCTTACCGACACAGCCAAAGGAGCGGGTGTTTTGATCAGGCTCAAGACCGCGATACTGCTGGGAGCGTTGCTGTTTGTGGGTAGCGAGCAACTGGAAGCCGCCGCGATACCGGGGCTGCCGACCACCGCGACCGCCGCGACGCCGCCGGCCCATCCCGAACCGCTGGTGCAAGGCGGATTACTGGGGGCCATCAGTTCAAGCATCGACGAGGTCCAGACCAAACTCGATCTCAACGAAAACCTCCTCGACGTCTGGCGCCTGCGTGCCGACCTCGCGGCCGATGAAGTGGATCAGTTGGTCAATAAGCCATCGGCCCATTCGCCCTGGCGCGTCGCCGGCGATTTCCTGCTGCTGACCTGCGTGTGGGCGGCCGTGTTTGCCTGTCTTTGGCTGCTTGGGCGGATGGTCGCCAGGCGCCTGTGCGAGCACCGTCTGCTGCTCAGTCGCGAACGGGGCCAGGCGTTGCTCGGTTACGTGCTGCCCTACACCCTTCCCGCGGTGATCAGTCTGCCGTTGACGATTTATGCCAGCCAGCTTTTGCCGATATCGGCGGGAAGGGCGCTGGCGTTGTGTTTTGCCTATGCCACCAGTGCCGGGATCTTTGCCGCGTCATTGGTGCTGTCGCTGGTGGTGATGTTCAATGCCGGACACAAGCGGCGGGCGGTGCAGATTATTCGACAACACAGCCCACGACCGCTGTTCGGCATCGGTTTTCTGGTGGCCCTGAGCGATGCCCTGACCAGCCCGCAGATCGCCCATCAACTGGGCAGTAATCTCACCAGCAGCATTGCCGTGTTCACTGGATTGGCAGCGTCGATTTCCTTCGGCTTGCTGGTGATCCGCATGCGTCGCCCGGTCGCCCATGTGATCCACATCCTGCCGCTGGCCCAGCGCCTCAGCCAGCCGGCGTTGCGCGAAACCCTGCGGATATTTTCCGGGCTCTGGTATTGGCCGATTCTGTTGATGGTCCTGGTTTCGATCATCAACCTGATCGGCGCCGGGGTGGACAACCAGAGAGTGCTGCGCAGCGCCTTGTTCACCACGGTGCTGCTGATCGCCACGGTGTTTCTCAGCACCACGCTGCATCATCTGTTCAAGACGCGCAGCGAAGCGGACCTGCGCCGCAGCAGCGCCTACAAGGAGCGCTTTCTCAATTTGTCACATGCCTTGTTGCGCATCGCCATGGCCATCGTGTTCATCGATATCCTCGGGCGGATCTGGGGCGTGTCGCTGTTCGAATTCGCGGTGACCAATGCCGTGGGCCGGGCGATCAGTGATTCCCTGGGCCACATCGGTCTGATCCTGCTGGTGACCTGGATGGTCTGGGTGGTGCTCGACACGGCGATTCAGGAAGCCCTGAAACCGCCAACCAACAAGCGCTCGGCGCGCCAGCCGAGTACGCGGGTGAAAACCATCCTGCCGCTGCTGCGCAACGCGATCAAAATCATCCTGGTAGTGATTTGCGCGATCACCACCATGGCCAACCTGGGGATCAACGTCGCACCGTTCCTGGCAGGTGCCGGGGTCATCGGCCTGGCGATCGGTTTCGGCTCCCAGCAACTGGTGCAGGACGTGATCACCGGGCTGTTCATCATCATCGAAGACACCCTGTCCATCGGTGACTGGGTGGTGCTCGATTCCGGGCATGCCGGCACCGTCGAAGGCCTGACCATCCGTACCTTGCGCCTGCGCGATGGCAAGGGCTTCGTGCACTCGGTGCCGTTCGGGCAGATCAAGGCCGTGACCAACCAATCGCGGCAATTCGCCTATGCGTTTTTCTCGGTGCAGTTCACCTACGACACCGATGTCGACAAGGCCATCGAGCTGATCCGCGAGGCCGGGCATTCCATCAGCAACGACCCGTTCCTGCGCTACAACCTGCAAGGGCCGCTGGATGTGTTTGGCGTCGACAAGATGGACCTCAACGGTGTGGTGCTGACCGCGCAATTCCGTACGGTGTCCGGTGGTCAATACGCGGTGAGCCGGGCTTTCAACCAGCGCCTGAAAAAGCTTGTGGATAACTGCCCGTGGGTGCATTTCGCGCAGACTTATCCACAGCAGGCGCTGGTGCCCAGGCATGCGGTCGAGCCGCCAGCCGAGGCGGGGCATGAGCCGGACCATTCGGCGGTGCTGATGCCGGATCGGCCGCGGTCGCAATAGTTTTTTGTCGACAATACTGGCCTCTTCGCGGGCAAGCCCGCTCCCACAGGGTTTTATGTTGGAACACCAATCTGCGTCCGGACATAGATCCAATGTGGGAGCGGGCTTGCTCGCGAAGGCGCCAGACCAGACAACCTCAGTGCCGGATCAGTTTGTTGCGCACCTCGACACTGAGTTGCTGATCCAGCTCAACCCAAAAATGCTGCTTGCCGGCAATCTCGGCAGCAACCGCCAACCCGTCGCGATACACCAGCCGATTGCTCGCCAGTGCCGGGACTTTCGTGCCGGGCAATAGCGTGCCGGCGAGGTTCAGCGGATCGACCCCGCACACCGCGACCAGGCTGCCGTCATGGGGCCGACGCCGCACCTCCCGCAACAAGGGGATCGCCTCGGGCAGGGCGAATTGCTCGCCCGCCAGGCCACTGACAAAACGCCCGCCACGAATCTCGCCGCGAGCCTCCAGGCGATGGAAAGTACGCAGCAGTTCGCGCCAGCTCGGCAGCCAGTCCGCCTCACGTTCCAGCAAACGCCAGAACACCACGCCGTAACGGCGCAGCAAGGTCATGGCGATGTGCTCAAGGGTATCGGCAGGCGTCCGCTGGTTTTGCACCACCGGCGCGACAGGCGTGCGTCGTAACAAGGCCCAGCGCCCGGCGTCGTCCATGCCACCAATAAATGCCCCGCGCCCGCGTCGACTGTTGCGAGGCTGGCGCTTGCTGGCCGGGGTGATCAGTGCGCGCAATCCGGCGAAGCTGTCAGCATTCACCAGCCCCGCGCCCACCAGTTCCTGCAAGGCGATTTCCAGCTCCGAACGCAGCAGGTGGGCCTCATGGATCAGCTCATCGAAAAACAGCGCGCCGTGCTGGCTGAGGGCGGTGTGGACCTTTTGCGTTTTCGGCGACAGTTCGCTGACCGGCGTCTGCTCGGCCAAGCCGCTCCAGAGGCCGACCCGGTTGCGCGGCAGCAACACAATCGGCGTGCTGCGCAGGGCGGTGCTGGCGCTTTTGTTGTGCGCAGTCAGGCGCGTCCACACCAGTCTGCCACTGCGGCACAGCTCATCGAGCCAGGTCGCCGAGTAGTCCTTGATCCGCGCCGGCAGGATGTCGCTGTCCCAGGCTGAAGCGGCAGCAGGGTAGCCTTCCAATTGCGCGACGACGGCTGGCAGTACCGCGGCGCCCTGACCCTGGCTTGCGCTCGACACATGCTGCCAGTCGAACAGGAAGCGCATGAAATCCTGCAACGCCACCGGTTCGATTTCCCGGCGCAGGCGCTTGACCGTATAGCGGTGAATCCGCGCCAGCAAATGCCGCTCGCACCATTCTTCCCGGGTGGCGCCCGGGGTAAAGCGACCGCGCAACACATAGCCTTCGCGTTCCAGTTGCGCCAGGGCCTGGTTGACCTGCGCAGCGGGCAAGCCGAGTGGTTCGGCAATGCGATCGAGCGCCAGCGGCCCGAAGGCACTGAGCCGCGCGCGGATCAGTTCGAGGATGGCGTCGTCGGGTTCCCAGACCTCGTCGAAGTCCGGCAGCGCTTGCAGCGACGGCGTCAATTCGGCCTGGTGATAAATCGCCCGCAGGCAGGTCAGGCGCTCCAGCGCCAGCCACAGCGATTGCCCGGTGTTTATCTGCAAACGGCTCGCGCGGCCGCTGTCGGCCAGGGTATTCAGCCAGTCGAACCACTGCGGATTGGCGCCGGCCTCGGTATCGGTGATGCACGCCAGGCTCATCAAGGCCTCGTGCATTTCGTCGACCCCGCAGGGCGCGGGCCAGGCTTCGTCGCGCACGGCGGCAATCGCCTCGGCGTCCAGGGCGCCGAGGTCGTCGGTGGATTGCGGGTCGCTCCAGCGCCGATTGAGCACTGCCTGGGTTCTACGTTCCTCCAGCGGTGCATCGTCGAGAAAGGTATAGGGCCGGGCGCTGAGAATCTCCGCCGCCAGCGGCGAGGGCGCCGGCAAGTCGCGGCTGATCAGGCGAATGTCGCCGCGTTCCATGCGCCGCAACAAGGCCAGCCAGCCTTGGCTGTCCATGGCTTCGTGCAGGCAATCCTCGAGGGTCTGTTCCACCAGCGGATGGTCGGGAATCTCCCGTTCGCCGGCGAGGTTTTCCACGCAGGCGATCTGATCGGGAAACACGCTGGCGATCAGGTCTTCGCTTTTCATCCGCTGGATCTGCGGCGGGACTTTACGCCCGCCGCTGTAGCGCGGCAGCGCCAGGGCCACGCCGGCATTCCAGCGCCAGCGCACGCCGAACAGCGGCGCGTCGAGCACGGCCTGAATCAGCAGGTGCTCGGCGCTGTTGCTGTGCAGGTAGCGCCAGACATCGTCCAGTTCAAAACTGTGGCTGGTGGACAGCGACAGCACGATGGCGTCTTCGCTGGCGGCGGCCTGCAATTCGAAATTGAAGGTGCGACAGAAACGCTTGCGCAGGGCCAGGCCCCAGGCGCGGTTGATGCGGCTGCCGAACGGCGTGTGAATGACCAGTTGCGTGCCGCCGGACTCGTCGAAAAAGCGCTCCATCAGCAATGTGTCTTGGGATGGCAGGGCACCCAGCGTTTGCCGCGCACGGGCCAGGTAATCCACCAGTTGTTCGGCGCTGGCGATGTTCAAACCCAGAGTCTCGGTCAGCCAGTCGAGCGCTGGCTGCAAGTCACCTGGCGCAGCCCCCAGCAGGTCATCGAGTTGTGCCTGCAAGCGCGCCACCGCCGAGGACAATTCGGCACTGCGCCCCGGTGCTTCACCGAGCCAGAACGGAATGGTCGGCGGCTGGCCCTGGGCATCCTCGACCCGGACTTTGCCGGTTTCCACCCGCAGGATCCGATAGGACGTGTTGCCTAACTGGAAGATATCCCCGGCAATGCTTTCCACGGCGAAGTCTTCGTTGATGGTGCCGATGTTCAGCCCTTGAGGCTCCAGCAGCACGCTGTAGTCGGCGTTGTCCGGAATGGTCCCGCCACTGGTCACCGCCGTCAGTTTCGCGCCCCGGCGGCCGCGCAGGGTGCGGCTCACAGCGTCGCGATGCAGGTAGGCGCTACGGATGCCCTGACGACCGTTGTAACCCTCGGCGAGCATGTGCAGCAGCGCCTGGTAGTGTTTGTCGTCGAGTCCGGCGTAGGGCGAGGCGCGGCGCAGCATCTCCAGTAGCGCTTGCTCCGGCCACTCCTGGCAACTGACCTCGGCGATGATCTGCTGCGCCAGCACGTCCAGCGGCGCTTGCGGGATCAGCAAGGTATCGAGTTCGCCCCGGCGCACGCAGTCGAGCAGCGCGGCGCATTCGATCAGGTCGTCCCGGGTGGTGGCGAACAAACGGCCCTTGGGCGTGCCGCCGACCTGGTGCCCGGAGCGGCCGACCCGTTGCAGAAACCCGGCAATCGAACGCGGCGAGGCGATCTGGCACACCAGGTCGACGTCGCCGATGTCGATCCCCAGTTCCAGCGACGCGGTGGCGATCAGCACTTGCAGGTCGCCGCGCTTGAGTCGCTGCTCGGCATCCAGGCGAAACTCCTTGGCCAGGCTGCCGTGGTGGGCGGCCACGGCATCCTTGCCCAGGCGCTCGCTCAGGTGCCGGCTCAGGCGTTCGGCCAGACGTCGGGTGTTGACGAAGATCAGCGTGGTCCGGTGTTCCCGGGCGAGGGCAGCGAGGCGGTCGTAGACCAACTCCCAGACATCGTTGGCCATCACGGCCGATAGCGGCACGGGCGGTACTTCGATGTCCAGGTCGCGGGGGCGGGCGTGGCCGATGTCGACGATCTCGCACGGGCAGTCGCGACCGACAAGGAAGCGCGAGACGGCTTCGATGGGCTTTTGCGTGGCCGACAGACCGATGCGCAGCAGTGGCTCCGGGCAGAGGGCTTGCAGGCGTTCAAGGCTCAGTGCCAGGTGGCTGCCGCGTTTGCTGGCAGCCATGGCGTGGATCTCGTCGACGATCACCGTTTGTGCGGTGCCGAGCATCTGCCGGCCAGAGTCGGAGCCGAGCAGCACATACAGGGATTCCGGCGTGGTCACCAGTATGTGCGGCGCGGTCTTGCGCATTGCCGAACGATCTTTTTGCGGTGTATCGCCGGTGCGCACGGCCGTGGTGATCTGCAGTTCGGGCAGGCCCATCACGCGCAATTGCTCGGTAATGCCGGCCAGCGGGTTTTGCAGGTTGATCTGGATGTCGTTGGACAGTGCCTTGAGGGGCGAGACGTAGACCACCAGGGTTGCGTCGGGCAAGCCTTCGGGGCTTTCCAGGCCGCGGTGCACCAGGTCATCGATGACGGCGAGAAAGGCGGTGAGGGTTTTGCCGGAACCGGTGGGCGCGGCGACCAGGGTCGAGCGGCGCTGGCGGATCAACGGCCACGCCCGGGCCTGGGCGGCGGTGACCGCCGGGAACGTGTGGCTGAACCAGGCGCTGACGGCAGGGTGGAAGCCGCTCAGGGCACTGTCTGCGGGAATGGGCAGGTTCATGCAGCAAGTTATGCGGGTGGGTGGGCCAAGATGCAAGTACCGCTTGGGGATCTCTGTTGACTGACAGGACCCCATCGCGAGCAAGCTCGCTCCCACAGGGGAGCGGTTTACACAAAACCATTGTGGGAGCTAGCTTGCTCCCACAGTGGGGCGGTTTACACAAAACCATTGTGGGAGCGAGCTTGCTCGCGATGAGGCCAGTGACAGCACCACAAATCCCCCGGATCTACACTTTACGGGTGACGGTTGCGCACTAAACCCGCAAAATGCAACGATTCCGGCAATTATCAACGACATCGCCTGGGCGCGATGTCGATAAAGCCATCGTTTCAATCAGACTGGGCCTGCTGACTCTATGCGAATGCGCCTTATGTTACTGGGCGGCGGAAATGCCCTTGGGCAGGCGCTGATTCGCCTCGGTGCGGAGGAAGACATCGGTTTCCTCGCCCCCCGCCCGCCCGAAGACGGCTGGGATGCCGCGAGCCTGACACAACTGCTCGACGACACCCGTCCCGATGCATTGATCAACCTTGCCTACTACTTCGACTGGTTTCAGGCCGAGGCGGTGAGCGAATCGCGCCTGGCCGGCCAGGAGCGCGCGATCGAGCGTCTGGCGGAACTGTGCCAGCACCACAACATCGTCCTGCTGCAACCCTCCAGCTATCGCGTGTTCGACGGCTCCCGTGCCACCGCCTACAGCGAAAAAGACGAACCGGTGCCCCTGGGCCTGCGGGGTCAGGCGTTGTGGCGGATCGAGCAAAGCGTGCGCGCCACCTGCCCGCAACACGTGCTGCTGCGTTTCGGCTGGCTGCTGGACGACAGCCCGGACGGTGCCCTTGGCCGCTTCCTCGCCCGTGCCGAACAACCCGAAGAGCTGCTGATGGCCGACGACCGACGGGGCAATCCGACGCCGGTCGACGATGCCGCCCGTGTGATCATTTCAGTGCTCAAGCAACTCGATTGCGCGGCGCCGCTGTGGGGCACCTACCACTACGCCGGGCATGAGGCGACTACGCCGCTGGCGCTGGGGCAGGCGATTCTGACCGAAGCCCGCAGCCTGCATCCGCTGGCCATCGAAGCCCCGACCGCCCAGGCCCACGCCGCGCGTCCGGATGCCGCCGAAGAACCGCAACACGCGGTACTGGCCTGCAAAAAAATTCTGCACACCTTTGGAATCAAACCACGCGCCTGGCGTGCGGCGCTTCCCGGTCTACTGGACAGGTTCTATCGCCATGGCTGACAGCCCCGTTTTGATCACCGGTGGTGCCGGTTTCATTGGTTCACACCTGACTGACGCCCTGCTTGCCAGGGGCCATGCGGTGCGGATTCTCGATGACCTGTCCACCGGCAAGCACAGCAATCTGCCGCTGGATAATCCCAGGGTCGAACTGATCGTCGGCGACGTGGCCGATGCGGCTTTGGTTGCCCAGGCGATGGCCGGATGCAGCGCCGTGGCGCACCTGGCCGCCGTGGCTTCGGTGCAGGCCTCGGTGGACGATCCGGTGCGCACACACCAGAGCAATTTCATCGGCACGCTGAACGTCTGCGAAGCCATGCGCCAGACCGGGGTCAAACGCGTGCTGTTTGCCTCCAGTGCGGCGGTGTATGGCAACAATGGCGAAGGTGAGTCGATCGACGAAGACACGCCCAAGGCGCCGTTGACGCCTTATGCGGTGGACAAGCTGGCCAGCGAGCAATACTTCGACTTCTACCATCGCCAGCATGGGCTGGAACCGGTGATTTTCCGCTTCTTCAACATCTACGGCCCGCGCCAGGATCCGTCCTCGCCGTACTCCGGGGTGATCAGCATTTTCAGCGAGCGCGCGTTGAAGGGCTTGCCGATCACGGTGTTCGGCGATGGCGAGCAGACCCGTGATTTTGTCTACGTCGAAGACCTGGTCGACTTGCTGGTGCAGGCCATCGAAATGCCCCAGGTCGAAGTCGGTGCGGTCAACGTTGGCTGGAACCAGGCGACGACCCTCAAGCAAATGCTCGAAGCGCTCGAAGCCGTGGTCGGCAATTTGCCACCGGTGAGCTACGGCCCGGCACGCTCCGGTGACATTCGTCATTCCCGGGCGAACAACCGGCGCCTGTTGGAACGCTTCACGACCTCGGAGCAGACACCGATGCGTGTCGGGCTGGCGCGGTTGCTGGGGCGATAGATCGCTTCCATGCGGACATGAAAAAGGCGCCTTTTTACAGGCGCCTTTTTCACGGCCGGAATTTACTTACAGCTTGTGTAATTCCTGTGGCGAGGGGGGCTCGTCGGATCGCCGCATCGCCCCGTTCGACTGCGCAGCAGTCGCCGTCATTTTTAAGTCTGCTCACCACCAAGCCTCATTCACCACCACGTGAACGTTCTTTAGAACTTGTAACCCAGACCCACCATGTAGATGAACGGGTCTACATCGACGTCCACCCGTGCCCGGGTGCCTGGTGCGATCGAGTTGTTCTCGACGGTGGCGCGGGTATCGATGTCGATGTAGCGCACCTGGGCGTTGATCATGATGTTATCGGTCAGCATGTAGTCAGCACCGACCTGCCACGCCAGACCCCAGGAGTTTTCCGCCTTGAAGTTGCTGAAACCGGCGGACTGGGCCTGGCTGCCAACGTGTTCGTCGTAGATATAGGTGTAGTTGATGCCGCCGCCGACGTACGGCTGGAAGGCCGACTTCGGATCCAGCGGGTAGTACACCAGGCTCAAGGTCGGTGGCAGGTGCTTGAGGGTGCCGAGTTTGCCGTTGGCCGCGCTCAGGGCCGTGCCCTTGAGTTTCACGTCATGCTCGAACGGTGTGGCCGCCAGCAGCTCGATACCCAGGTGGTTGGTGAGCATGTAGGCGAAGTTCAAGCCCAGTTGCGTGTCGCTGCTCATGGTCGCCTTGCCGCCCAGGTCGGCGCCCGCCAGCGGGCCTTGATCGACCTTGACGCTGGAGCTGTCGGCTTCCGGGTTGACGGTGATTGCACCGGCGCGAAGGAGGATGTCACCGGCTTCGAAGGCATTGGCGAGCGGGGCTGCGAGCGCAAGGGCAACCAGCGAAGCGCTGAGCATGGACTTGTTCATGGGGGCTCCAGAGGACGTTAAAAATTTTGATGTCCAATGGTAAGGCGGCTAACGATTTGGTCTTTTGATGTAGCTCAATGAAAGTGGCAAGGACTGGAGTTTGTAGCGATTTCGAGGGCCCCTTCGCGAGCAAGCCCGCTCCCACAGGGGGGAACGCATTCCAGTGTGGGAGCGGGCTTGCTCGCGAAGGCGGTATTTCTGACAACACAAAACCACCGGACTCACTCCGGCAGTTCATACAGATAAATCTTGTCCGCCTCCATCTGATACCCGGCATCCGCCAACTCGCTGGTGGACGCCTTGACCTGCAGCGCGCCTTCGATCCAGTAAGGCTGATACAACTCATCCAGCTTCACGCCGACTTCGCTCTTGACGTGCACGATCTGGTTCGACGGCGGTGGCGGAACATGGATGCAGGCGCCGAAATACGGCACCAGCAGAAACTCCGTGGTACGTCCTTCCTCGCTCACCTCCAGCGGCACGATGTAACCCGGCAGGCGAATATTCTGGCCGTCGAGGGTCTTGACCACCGGTGCGTTGGGCATGTCCTGCTTGGCTGCTGGCGCCGACTCTGCAGAGAGCGTGCTGCTCATCTGCGACAGATCATGCAACGGCGTCATGTTCGGCACTTCTTTCGGCGCGTCGGGCGGGATCATCTCCGACCAGGTCAGGTCTTTTGGCTGGGCCGCCCACAGGGGCAGGGCGACCAGCATCAACAGCGCAAGTACAGCGCGGGGCATTTTCAACGTCCTCATAAACGGATCGACAAGCCATCGGCCAGGGATTGGCGATAGGCGCGCCAGGCCGGCACGCTGCCCATCAGCAACGCGGCGATCAGGATGCCACCGAGTAGCGTCCATTCATACTCGCTCGGCCAGGACAGCGGCAGGAACAGGCCGTAGTTGGCTTGCACATAACCTTGGGCCGCCGCGATGCACACATACAGCAACGCCACGCCGGCGATCACGCCCGACAGCGCCAGGGCAAAGGCTTCGAGTACCAACAGCGTCGCGATGTGCCAGGGGCGTGCGCCCACCGAGCGCAGGATCGCCATTTCCCGACGGCGCTCGTTGAGGCTGGTGAGAATCGCTGTGAGCATACCGATCAATCCGGTCAGCACCACAAACAGCGAGACCACGAACAAGGCTTTTTCCGCAGTGCCCATCAGACTCCACAGCTCTTGCAACGCCACGCCTGGCAGGATCGCCAGCATCGGCTCGCCACGGAACTCGTTGATTTCCCGTTGCAGGGCAAAGGTCGAAATCTTGTTATTGAGGCCGAGCATGAACGCGGTGATCGCTTGCGGCGTGAGGTCCATGTTGCGCGCCTGATCAGCCGTGATGCGGCCCTCGCCCCGGGCCGGTACGCCGTTATGCCAGTCGATGTGAATCGCTTCCATGCCACCGAGGCTGATGTGCAGCGTGCGGTCCACCGGTGTGCCGGTGCGCTTTAGAATGCCGACCACAGTGAACGGTTTGTCGTCGTGCTTGACCAGGCTGATCGCCGCCACGCCGTGGGCCAGCACCAGTTTGTCACCGAGTTTGTAGTGCAATGCATCGGCCACTTCGGCACCGAGCACCACTTCGAACGGGTCGGTTTCGAAGGCGCGGCCATCGCTCAGTTGCAGGTGTTGCTGGCGACCGTACTGGTAATGCTCGAAGTAGGCTTCGGTGGTGCCCATCACCCGGTAGCCGCGATGGGAGTCGCCGAGGGACATCGGGATCGCCCACTTCACTTTCGGGTTGTTGGCGAAGTGTTCGAAGCTGTCCCAGCGGATGTTGTTGGTGGCGTTGCCGATGCGGAACACCGAGTACAGCAGCAGGTTCACCGAGCCTGAGCGGGCGCCGACGATCAGGTCAGTGCCGCTTATTGTGCTGGCGAAACTGGCCTTGGCTTCGGTGCGCACGCGCTCCACTGCCAGCAACAGGCACACCGAAAGGGCGATGGCGAACGCGGTGAGGATCGCGGTGAAGCGACGGTTAGCCAGGCTGGCCATGGCTAGACGAAACAGATACATCTCAAACCTCGGACGGGGTAGCGGCGCGATTGAGTTCGGCCAGCGACAGGTTGTGGTCGAACAGCGGCGCCAGGCTCTGGTCGTGGCTGACGAACAACAGGCTCGAGCCGGCTTCGCGACACTCGGCGAACAGCAGGCGAATGAAGTTCTCGCGGGCGTCGTAATCGAGGGCCGAGGTTGGCTCGTCGGCGATCACCAGTTCCGGTTGACCGATCAGTGCGCGGGCGGCGGCGACCCGTTGCTGCTGGCCGATGGACAACGAATCAGCGCGGCGACCGAGGATGTTTTCATCCTTCAAACCCAGATGGGCGAGCAGTGTGGCGGCGGCTTTGTCGACGCTGCCGTGACGTTGTTTCGCCCGTTCGGCGCGCAGTTTCGAGAAGTGGCAGGGCAGTTCGACGTTTTCACGCACCGACAGAAACGGCAGCAGGTTGAACTGCTGAAAGATGTAGCCGGTGTGATCGACGCGGAAGTGGTCGCGGGCTCCGGCCGAGAGTTGCGTCAGCTCCTGGCCGAGCAGGCGGATGCTGCCGCGATCAGGCTTTTGCACGCCGCCGAGCAGACCGAGCAGGGTGGTCTTGCCGCTGCCGCTCGGGCCTTTGAGGAACAGGGTTTCGCCGCGCTCCAGGCGAAACGCCGGGATGTCCAGCAGCGGCGGGTGACCGGGCCAGCTGAAGCCCAGGTCGGACAGTTCGATGAGTGCTTGGGTCATGTGAAACCGGTCTGGTTGGTGGTGAACCCTTGTAGGAGCGAGCCAGCTCGCGAAAAACCTGAGAGCACCGAGGTGAATCAGGTTGCCCGCGTTATCGTTGGCGTCCATCGCGAGCAAGCTCGCTCCTACAGTGGGTCAGAATTTCAGCGCGGCAGCCTTGGCCGTCACTTCAACCCCTTGCTGCCCGCTCGGGCCGATCAGTTGTACCTGAATTTTTTGGGTGGCCGGGAAACGGGTAAAAATATTCGCCAGGTCCAGTGACTTCAGTGCCGCTGGCGTGGCGCAAGTGAACTGATAGTGAGCGTGGATTTCGCTGTGATCATGGTGATGTTCGTGGCCGTCTTCGTCCTTGGCGTCTTCATCGTGATCATCGTCGGCATCGGGCTTGTCACCGAACAATGGACTTTCCAGTTCCTGGTTTTCCACCACGCAACCAGCGGCTGTTGGAAGGTTGAACAGCGCCAGCGGTTTTTCGAGCTGAGCGCGGACAGCGGCGACTTTAGCCTTGTCGGCATCGCTGGTGGCGACGTGCTCGAACCCCACCAGGTTCATGGCCGGGCTTTCCAGTTCCAGCTCCAGGGTCTTGCCGTCCAGCGCCGCATTCAAGCGTCCCACGCCATGTTCGTGGGCACCCAGGCTGCCATGCTCGTGATCGTGTTCGTCGGCGGCATGGGCGACAGCCAGCGGCAACATGGCAAACGGCAGGGCGAGAAGCAGACGACGCATGACGAGTCTCCGAAAAGTAAAATGAATAAATTGTTATGTAATCTTATAACGTAATTGCGCAGAGTTTGACTGTCTGCTTGGCGTTGCACAAGTCCCATGGGAGCATGCCGGGAAGAAATGTGCGGGAGCAGACCTATGTTGCGAATTCGCGGAAGCATCGGCGACTGGCCGGTGGATTTGACCCTGGAGATGGACGACGCGGACTGGGCGCGACTAGGGGCGCAGTTGCAGGTGGAAAAAAACCCGGTCAGCGTGCCAGCGGCGAAACCGTTGAACCAGGATGATGCGCTGTGGCAGATCGCCCGGGATTTGCTGCGCAAGGCCGGGCAGCTCAGCGGGCCGGACCTGCTCGATCAACTCGAAGGCCTGACCGGCAGCGCGGCGGCGGGCAAGCGCCTGTTGGTGCGCTTGCGCCATAGTTCGGACGTGAAGGTGGAAAGCGGCGGGGATACACCGCTGTATCGCTGGTTGGTGTAGGAGCGAGCTTGCTCGCGATGGGCGTCAACGATAACGCGGGAAACCTGATTCACCTCGGTGCTCTCAGGTTTTTCGCGAGCAAGCTCGCTCCTACAGGGTTGGCTTAGTACAGCGCAGCAAACAACTTGCGGCGGTACGTGCTGACCAACGGATGATCGTTGCCCAGCAATTCGAACACCTGCAACAAGGTCTTGTGCGGCAAGCCTTCGCTGTAGCTGCGGTTGCGGGTGAACAACTTCAGCAATGCATCCAGCGCGGCGTCGTACTGCTGACGGGCCAGTTGCTGGATCGCCAGTTGATAGACCGCCTCATCGTCCAGCGGGTCTTTCGCCAGTCGGGCCTTCAGGTCGGCGGCATCCGGCAGGTCCTTGGCCAAACCGAGAAACTTGATCTGTGCCTTGGCGCCGGCCAGCGCGGCCTTGTGCTCGTCGCTCTTGACCGCATCCAGCACGGTTTGCGCTTCGCCCAGTTCACCGCGCTCGGTCAGGCAGCGGGCGTACAGGATCAGCGCCTTGGCGTTGGTGTTGTCTTCACCCAGGATCACTTTGAGCTGCGCTTCGGCATCGGCAAAACGGCTGTCGTCGAACAGCGCCTGGGCCAGTTCGAACGGATCGGCGGCGGCCGGTGGCGGCATCTGCACATGGGGTTCGAGCAGGGCACGCACGGCCGACTCCGGCTGCGCACCGGCAAAGCCATCGACAGGCTGGCCGTCCTTGAACAGCACCACGGTCGGCAGGCTGCGGATGCCGAAGCGGGCGACGATGTCTTGTTCGATGTCACAGTTGACCTTGGCCAGCAGCAACTCACCCTGATAGCTCTCGGCAATGCTCTGCAGCATCGGCATCAGCACTTTGCAGGGCGCGCACCATTCGGCCCAGAAATCCACCAGCACTGGTTTGTGGAAAGAGTTCTCGATCACCGACTGGTCGAAATCGGCAGTCGTGGCGTCGAAGATGTACGGCGTTTCCTGACTCATGGGGGATCTCTTGGAAGCGTGAATGGGGCAACTATACGACTTGGTGGGGGGCGGCCGGAAGCGGGGTGGCTGTGAGAGGTGCATTGCCTGGCCGGGCGCCTTCGCGAGCAAGCCCGCTCCCACAGTGGATTAATGAACGACATAGATCCAGTGTGGGAGCGGGCTTGCTCGCGAAGCTTTTAGCTAGCGCTGCGCGTGGTACAGGCTCACATGCCGAAACTCGTGGGGCTCGGCCAGATCCGGCAGGGTCATGGCTTCGAGCATTTCGATGCGCCGGTACAACGGATGACGGAAATCCCTGACGCGGGAGTCCGCGACCAGTGCCTCTCGGCCGCGGCTGAGGAACTGGTCGAGTAGCGGCAGGTTGGCCCGGTCGTACAGCACATCCGCCACCAGGATCAGATCGAAGCGATCGGCCTCGGCGAAAAAGTCCGTCGAGTAATTGAGCTGTACGTTATTGAGCTCGGCATTGGCCCGACACGCGGCAATCGCCAGCGGGTCGAGGTCGCAGGCCAGTACTTCGAGCGCCCCGGCCTTCGCCGCAGCAATCCCCGCCACCCCGGAGCCGGCACCGAAATCCAGCACCCGCTTGCCCTCGACCCAATGGGGGTTTTCGGCCAGATAGCGGGCCACGGCCAGGCCGCTGGCCCAGCAGAAACTCCAGTACGGCGGCTCATGCAGGATGCGCCGGGTCTCTTCCGGGCTGAAGGCGCGGTCCATGTTGTCGCCGTCGATCAGCCACAACTTCAGGTCGGTCCCTGGTAACTCACAGGCGACCAATTGCGCATCACCGAGCAGTTCACCCAACGCCTTTTGCAGGTCGAACGGTGCACTCATGGGGCTTTGACGAATTGCAGTTGGCCCAGGGCCTGGGTGGTCGGCTGGGTAATCAGTTGCGACGGCAGGTGCAGGATCAACTGCCCGGACTGACTGGCGCGGCCTCGCAGTTCAACGCGGGCCCCGGCCGGAAAGGACTCCGGATTGAAGCGCAGGTGAAACGGCAGAACCTGGTTGTTGCCGATCAGGCTGGAGCTGGCGAGCAATTGTTGCGGTCGGTCCTTATCGTCGATCACCAGCAGCGCCAGTTCGACTTCAGCGCCAGCTGGAACACCTTGCAAGGTGCCGCTCAGTTCACGCTGATGGGCGGGCAGAGGGCCGAGTGCGGCGGCCTCCCGGGCTTTCTTCTGCGCTTGCTGCGGCACCGGGCCAGGCGTTGGCGGCTGGGGCTTGGGTGCATCGCTGCTGCAGGCCACCAGCAGGCTGAAAACACTGAGCAAAATGAGCGGACGTAACGACATTGGTGGCTCCATAACGCTGAATTCCATGGATCAAGTGATCATCCCGTCTGTATACCGCAAACCCTATGGCTTGTCTTGCCACGGGGATGCGCTACCATGGCCCTCCCTTTTTTTGTTGCCTGCCACCATGCACTGTCCCTTCTGCGGTGCCAACGACACCAAGGTCATCGACTCGCGTCTGGTCGCCGAGGGCGAACAGGTGCGCCGCCGGCGTGAATGCCTGGCCTGCGGCGAGCGTTTCACGACGTTCGAGACGGCTGAACTGGTGTTGCCGCGCCTGATCAAAACCGACGGCAGTCGCCAGCCGTTCGACGAAGAAAAACTCCGCGCCGGCATGCAGCGCGCGCTGGAAAAGCGCCCGGTGAGTGTCGAGCGCCTCGAGTCGTCGCTGGTGCACATCAAACACAAACTGCGCGCCACCGGCGAACGCGAGGTCAAATCCCTCGTGGTCGGCGAACTGGTGATGGCCGAGCTGCAGAAGCTCGACGAAGTCGCCTACATCCGCTTCGCTTCGGTGTATCGCCGCTTCCAGGACCTCAACGAGTTCCGTGAAGAGATCGATCGCCTGGCCCGTGAACCGGTGAAAGAATGACCACTTGCGCCGAACAAGCCATCCTCGACGCCCATTTCATGGCCCGTGCCCTGGAACTGGCGCGCAAGGGGCATTACACGACGCACCCCAATCCGCGGGTCGGTTGCGTGATCGTGCAGGGCGGGCAGATTGTCGGCGAAGGCTGGCACGAGCGCGCCGGCGAGCCCCACGCTGAAGTCCACGCCCTGCGCGCGGCTGGTGAGCAGGCTCGTGGCGCCACCGCTTACGTGACGCTTGAGCCTTGCAGCCATCACGGCCGTACACCGCCCTGTGCCGATGCACTGGTCAATGCCGGTGTGGCCCGCGTGGTCGCGGCGATGCAGGACCCGAACCCGGAAGTCGCCGGTCGCGGTCTGCAACGCCTGGCCCAAGCCGGTATCGCCACCGAAAGCGGCGTGCTGGAAGGCGAGGCGCGCAAGCTTAATCAAGGCTTTCTGAAGCGCATGGAACACGGCTTGCCGTTCGTGCGGGTCAAGTTGGCCATGAGCCTCGACGGGCGAACCGCCATGGAAAGCGGCGAAAGCCAGTGGATCACCGGCCCGGCGGCGCGCTCGGCAGTGCAGCGTCTGCGCGCGCAAGCCAGTGTGGTACTGACCGGCGCCGATACGGTGCTGGCGGACAACGCACGGTTGACCGTGCGCGCCGATGAGTTGGGGCTGGATGCAGAGCAAACAGCCTTGGCCATGAGCCGTCCGCCGCTGCGGGTGTTGGTCGACGGCCGCCTGCGGGTGCCGCTGGATGCACCGTTCTTCAAGGCAGGCCCGGCGCTGGTCGCCACCTGCGTGGCGGTTGAAGAGCAATATGCCAACGGTCCGGAGTGCCTGATCGTGCCGGGCTACGACGGTCAGGTCGATCTGCGTCAGCTATTGGTTGAACTCGCAACCCGTGGCGTCAACGAAGTGCTGGTCGAGGCCGGCCCGCGCCTGGCAGGTGCCTTTGCCCAACTCGGTCTGGTGGACGAGTTCCAGATTTTCATTGCCGGCAAGTTCCTGGGTTCCTCGGCGCGGCCGCTGCTGGACTGGCCGCTCGTGCAAATGAAGGATGCGCCCGAGCTCAAAATCATCGAAATTCGTGCCGTTGGCGATGACTGGCGAGTCATCGCCATTCCTTTGCCAGTAGCAAGCGTATAATTTCCGGCCATCGCGCAAGCTTTGGCTTTGTTCTCGAGGAGAACCTCATGTTTACCGGCATCATCGAATCCATCGGCAGTATTCGTGCATTGACCCCAAAGGGCGGTGATGTGCGGGTTCACGTCGAAACCGGCAAGCTCGACCTGAGCGACGTCAAATTGGGCGACAGCATCGCGGTCAACGGCGTGTGCCTGACTGCCGTTGAATTGCCGGGCAATGGCTTTGCGGCGGACGTCAGTCGCGAAACCCTCGACTGCACCGCCATGAACGACCTGAAAAGCGGCAGCCCGGTCAATCTGGAAAAAGCCCTGACTCCGACCACTCGCCTCGGCGGGCATCTGGTCAGCGGTCACGTCGACGGCGTGGGCGAAGTGGTTGCCCGTACCGAAAATGCGCGCGCCGTGGAGTTCCGCATCCGCGCGCCAAAGGACCTGGCCAAATACATCGCCCATAAAGGCTCGATCACCGTCGACGGCACCAGCCTCACCGTGAACGCAGTCGATGGCGCCGAGTTCCTGCTGACCATCATTCCCCACACCCTGAGCGAAACCATCATGGCGTCGTACCAGCCAGGCCGCCGGGTGAACCTGGAAGTGGACTTGCTGGCCCGTTACCTGGAGCGTCTGCTGCTGGGCGACAAGGCCGCAGAGCCAACCTCCAGTAACATCACTGAAAGCTTTCTGGCCGCCAACGGCTACCTCAAATCCTGACCCAAGGGGGTGCCTTGTGGCGCTCAATAGCATCGAAGAACTGGTTGAAGACATCCGCCAAGGCAAGATGGTCATCCTCATGGATGACGAAGACCGCGAGAACGAAGGCGACCTGATCATGGCCGCCGAGTGCTGCAAGCCCGAGCACATCAACTTCATGGCCAAGCACGCCCGTGGCCTGATCTGCATGCCGATGAGCCGCGAGCGCTGCGAACTGCTCAAGCTGCCGTTGATGGCGCCGCGCAACGGGTCCGGTTTCGGCACCAAGTTCACCGTATCGATCGAAGCGGCCACCGGCGTGACCACCGGCATCTCCGCCGCCGACCGTGCGCGCACCGTGCAGGCCGCCGCCGCCCGTGATGCCAAGGCTGAAGACATCGTCAGCCCGGGCCACATCTTCCCGCTGATGGCCCAGGCCGGCGGCACCCTGGCCCGCGCTGGCCACACCGAAGCGGCGTGCGACCTGGCGCGCATGGCCGGTTTCGAGCCGAGCGGGGTGATCTGCGAAGTGATGAACGACGACGGCACCATGTCCCGTCGCGCCGAGCTGGAAGCCTTTGCCGCCGAACACGACATCAAGATCGGCACCATCGCCGACCTGATTCACTACCGGATGATCCACGAACGTACCGTTCAGCGGATTGCCGAGCAGCCACTGGACAGCGAACTGGGCCAATTCAACCTGGTGACCTATCGTGATTCCGTGGAAGGCGACGTGCACATGGCACTGACCCTGGGCAACGTGTGTGCCGAAGAGCCGACCCTGGTTCGAGTGCACAACATGGACCCGCTGCGTGACCTGCTGATGGTCAAGCAACCGGGCCGTTGGAGCCTGCGCGCCGCCATGTCCGCGGTTGCCGAGGCTGGAAGCGGCGTGGTGCTGTTGCTCGGTCACCCGCTCGATGGCGACGTGTTGCTGGCGCATATTCGCGAAACCGCCGATCACGCAGCCGTGAAAAAACCGACCACCTACAGCACTGTCGGTGCCGGTTCGCAGATCCTGCGCGACCTTGGCGTACGCAAAATGCGCCTGATGTCGGCACCGATGAAATTTAATGCGATATCCGGTTTCGATCTGGAAGTTGTAGAATACGTGCCCTCCGAATAATGACCGGTTGTTCCCGGCCTTGAATTCGCGGCAAATAAATCACTGAGGGGCGCGTAGAAGACGCGTCCCGGCTCTTTAAGAGATCTAACGAATGACCCTGAAGACCATCGAAGGTACCTTCATCGCCCCTAAAGGCCGCTACGCTCTGGTAGTGGGCCGTTTCAACAGCTTCGTCGTTGAAAGTCTGGTCAGCGGTGCAGTTGATGCCCTGGTTCGCCACGGCGTGAGCGAAAGCGACATCACCATCATCCGCGCACCTGGCGCCTTCGAAATTCCGCTGGTTGCGCAGAAAGTCGCCCAGAAAGGCGAGTTCGCGGCAATCATCGCCCTGGGCGCGGTCATTCGTGGCGGCACTCCGCACTTCGAATACGTGGCTGGCGAGTGCACCAAGGGCCTGGCCCAGGTGTCCATGGAGTTCGGCGTTCCGGTCGCTTTCGGCGTCCTGACCGTTGATTCCATCGAGCAAGCCATCGAACGTTCCGGCACCAAGGCCGGGAACAAAGGTGCTGAAGCTGCCCTGTCCGCTCTGGAAATGGTCAGCCTGCTGGCGCAGTTGGAGGCCAAGTGATTAGCGACGAAAGCGATCGTTTCAACCCGCGCGATCCAAAGCCTGCGGATGCCGGCAAGCCATCGAAAAGCGCCAAGCGCCGCGAAGCCCGTCAGCTCGCGACCCAGGCGCTGTACCAATGGCACATGGCCAAGCAGTCGCTGAACGAGATCGAAGCGCAGTTCCGGGTCGATAACGATTTCACCGATGTCGACGGCGCGTACTTCCGCGAAATCCTGCACGGGGTTCCGCAGTTCAAGACCGAAATCGACACCGCGCTCACGCCATGCCTGGACTTGACCATCGAAGAGCTGGACCCGGTTGAACTGGCTGTTCTGCGCCTGTCGACCTGGGAACTGCTCAAGCGCGTCGACGTGCCGTACCGCGTTGTGATCAACGAGGGTATCGAATTGGCCAAGGTCTTCGGTTCCACCGACGGCCACAAGTTCGTCAACGGTGTGCTCGACAAGCTGGCCCCGCGTCTGCGTGAAGCTGAAGTGAAGGCGTTCAAGCGCTGATTGGCGTTTGGACAGGATACCTGATGGGCGAGTTTGAGCTGATCCGCAATTTCTTCGCCGCCGCGCCTTGTGCGCAGGGCGGCGAAGGCGTTGCCCTCGGGATTGGCGATGACTGCGCCTTGCTGGCTGTTCCCTCCGGGGAGCAGATGGCGATTTCTACCGATACGTTGGTGGCCGGCGTGCATTTCGCCGATCCCTGCGATCCGTTTCTGCTCGGTCAGCGCTCGCTGGCCGTGGCCGTCAGCGACCTGGCCGCCATGGGCGCCACCCCGATTGCCTTTACCCTTGCCCTGACCTTGCCGACGGTGACCGCCGATTGGCTGCAAGCCTATGCCCGTGGTTTGAACCAGATGGCGCAAAGCTGCGGCGTGGCGCTGGTGGGCGGTGACACGACCCGTGGGCCGCTGAGCCTGACCATGACCGTGTTCGGCCGCGTGCCGGCCGGTCAGGCGCTGACCCGCAGCGGTGCGCAACCGGGCGACCTGCTGTGTGTCGGCGGCAACCTGGGCAATGCCGCCGGTGCCTTGCCTTTGGTGCTCGGCCAGCGCACGGCCGAAGCGCGCATTGCCGAGCCGTTGCTGGCGCATTACTGGTCGCCGCAACCGCAGCTCGGTTTGGGGCAGGCGCTACGGGGCAAGGCGACTTCGGCGATGGATATCTCCGACGGCCTGCTCGCTGACTGCGGGCATATCGCGCTGGCGTCGAAGGTTGGTATCGAAGTCGAGCGGGATCGTTTGCCACTGTCCCAGAGCCTGGTCGACTTTCTCGGCCAATCGGACGCACAGGTTGCGGCCCTGAGCGGCGGCGACGACTACGTCCTGGCCTTCACCTTACCGTCCGTCGAGTTGCCGCTATTGCTGGCCGATGGCTGGCCGATCCATGTGATTGGTCAAGTGGTGACGGGGCAGGGCGTGAAGCTGCTGGACGCCGATGGCAAAGACATCACCCCGCAAACCCGGGGTTATCAACATTTTCGGGAGTCACCGTGACAGATCATCCCAAACAGGTCCCGGCGGAATTCGTACCGCCGTCGGTCTGGCGTAATCCATGGCATTTCCTGGCGTTCGGCTTTGGCTCGGGCACCTTGCCAAAGGCGCCCGGCACTTGGGGGTCGTTGGTTGCGCTGCCCTTTATTCCGTTGTGGCAGATGCTGCCCGACTGGGGTTACTGGCTGATGCTGGGCATCACCATGCTGTTCGGCTTCTGGCTGTGCGGCAAAGTGGCCGACGATTTGCGGGTACACGACCATGAAGGCATCGTCTGGGATGAAATGGTCGGGATGTGGATCACCCTGTGGCTGGTGCCGGAAGGCTGGCAGTGGTTGCTGGCGGGTTTCCTGATGTTCCGCTTCTTCGACATTCTCAAGCCATGGCCGATTCGCTGGATTGACCGGCACGTACATGGCGGCGTCGGCATCATGCTCGATGATGTCCTGGCCGGGGTGTTCGCCTGGTTGGCGATGCAGGGACTGGTGTGGTTTTTCGCCTGACCGGGGATTTCCAGGCGTTGATCATGAGAGCTGTTTATCGGGGGAAGCGGGGGATGACTGTACGCGGATTGATGGTGATGGCGTTCGCGATGTTTTGCTCTTTTGTCCAGGCGGGAGGAGGGGGTGCTACGCCGCCGTCGGTGATTCATCTGGCCAGCGAAGAGTGGGAAGGCTACACCGCCGCTGACGGTCATGGACTGGGTTGGGACGTGCTACGACAAGTGTTCGAGCCGGCGGGCGTCAAGGTCGACATCCGCACCGAGCCCTACGTACGCTCGCTGGGCCTGGCCGAACGTGGCGAGGTCGATGCCTGCGTCGGTTCCTATCGTGACGATTCTGAGGGTGTGCTCTATCCCCATTGGAACTTCGACACCGATCACATCTATGCCCTGGGCCTGGCCAGCAGTCCGGTACCCACCCCGCAAACCCTGGGCAATTATCGACTGGCCTGGGTTCGTGGCTACGACTACCAGGATTACTTGCCCAATGTGCGCCACTTCGACGAAGTGCAGCGGCGTACCGGCATCGAGTCGATGCTGATCCACAATCGTGCCGACTTTTACATCGATGCCCTGACCGAAGTCGATGACGTCATCAAGCGCGCCAAGGATCCGTCCCGACTGCGGCGCACCCATATCGCCGAGTTGCCGCTGTACCTGTGCTTTGCCAAAACCCCGAAGGCGCGCACGTTAATGGCCCTGTTCGACCAGCGCATGGAGCAACTGGTGAAAAGCGGCGAGTTGAAGCCGATTTTTGAACGCTGGAAACAGCCTTATCCGTTTGATTCGAACTGACACGGTTCTTACGGCTGACGATGTACCCATTGTGGGAGCGGGCTTGCTCGCGAAAGCGGTGTGTCATGCAGCAATGATGTCGACTGACACGACGCCTTCGCGAGCAAGCCCGCTCCCACATTGATTGTGGTGCGGCGTATATCAAACATTTTGATAGTTATCGCCGATAATTCAGCCTAAGCGTCCTCCGGAACCTGCTGTTACAATGCCGGCTCTGCGAATCTTCAGACTTTTAGATCAGGAGCACACCGGTGCCTGTCGTTTTTGTCGCCGCTTCCAAGCTGCCAACGCCTTTTGCGCAATTCACCATGCATGGCTTTCTCGATGAAGCCACCGGCCGCGAGCACGTTGTGCTGAGCCTGGGTGAATTCGACGATGGTGCCCCGGTACTCGGCCGGCTGCACTCCGAATGCCTGACGGGCGATGCCCTGTTCAGCCAGCGTTGCGACTGCGGCTCGCAACTGGAGGCCGCCTTGCAGGCCATCGCCCGCGAAGGTCGTGGCGTATTGCTCTACCTGCGTCAGGAAGGCCGGGGCATTGGTCTGCTGAACAAGATCCGCGCCTATGAGCTGCAGGACGGTGGCGCCGACACCGTTGAAGCCAACGAACGCCTGGGCTTTGCCGCCGACCAGCGTGACTACGCCATGTGCCTGCCGATGCTGGAGCACCTGGGCGTGAAGTCACTGCGCCTGATGACCAACAACCCGCGCAAGGTCAAAGCCTTGACCGACATGGGTATCGTGGTCGCCGAGCGCGTGCCGCTGCACACCGGCCACAACCCGCATAACCGACTCTACCTGGCGACCAAGGCCAGCAAGCTCGATCACATGATGGGCAATGAGCATCAGGGCGAGGTAGACCGGGCGTGACCCGCGGTCAGGTGCGGCGGCGACTGTCCGTCAGCTGGTGGCAATACCTGGCACTGGCCTTGTTGCCCCTGTTTGTGATCAACGCGGTGTTCGGCCAGAGCGAAGCCATTCTGCCGGTGCTGGCGATGCCGTTGTTCATCGCCGGAGTTGCTTCGATGTTTGTCAGCCTGAAGTTTTTCGGCGCCTACAAACACGCACTGATCGCCACCCAGAAAGCCCTCGATACCCCTGAAGAACCTGCTGCCTGGATCAGTCTGGCGGCCAAGCGGCGCACGGCATTCCTGGCTGCCGGGCTGCCGGCCTGGATCGCTGCCCTGGCGGTGTTCGTCGGTCTCGAAGCCGTGCCGCTGATGCTGCTGGCACTGTCGACCGCCGTGTTGTTCTACCTCTACCGTATTCCGCGTCAACTCGGTTGATGCGCGCGCTTTGGCTGGCGGTGTTGCTGCTGGCCGCCAGTGGCTCGGCCGTCGCGGTCGAACGGGTTGTCAGCCTCGCACCGTCGCTCTCTGAAATCGTCGTTGAACTGGGCTCCGCCGACCTCCTGGTCGGTGTGCTGGACGCCGGTGAGCGACCTGCCGAACTCAAGGACCTGCCCTCCGTTGGCCGCTATGGCCAGCTGGACATGGAGCGCTTGCTCAGCCTGAAGCCCGATCTGTTGCTGCTATGGCCCGGTAGTGTCGGCCCGGCCCAGCGTGACCAGCTCAAGCGATTGAATATTCCCACCTACGTCGCCGAACCCCGCAGCCTGGACCAGCTCACGGTGCAGATCGAAGCCATTGCTGCTGAGCTCGATCGGCCTGAACGCGGAATTTCATTGGCCAGCGATCTACGCCAGCGGCTGGATGAGTTGCGCCAGCGCTATCGCCGGGACAAGCCGTTACGAGTCTTCTATCAGGTCTGGGATCGGCCGCTGTATACGGTTGGCGGCGAGCAGATCATCAGCGATGCGCTGGAGGCCTGCGGTGCGCAAAACGTGTTTGCCGACCTGAAACTGCCGGCACCGCAAGTCAGTGTGGAGGCGGTGTTGCAGCGTAATCCCGAGGTGATTCTGGCCAGCGATCAGGCGCAGCTCGATGCGTGGAAAGCCTGGCCACAGGTGGCGGCGGTGGCACAAGGGCAATTGCGTTTGGTGACGGACAAGGGCCTTGAGCGGCCGAGTGGGCAGATGATCGAGGCGACCGCCAAGCTTTGTCATTTGATTGCGTCAGACCGCTGAGACCGAGGTGCTTTCATCGCGAGCAAGCTCGCTCCCACAGGGATCCGGTTTGATCGAAAAACCAAAACCTGTGGGAGCGAGCTTGCTCGCGATGAGGCCGGTCCACACACCTCTTATTTTTGATCAGATCTCTGGTGTCCAGGTCACCCCAAACATCCACGCCCGACCTTCCTCGCGATACCCATACTGGCTACCTTGGTAGCTGTACAGCGCCCGGCTGTAACCCTTGTCCAGCAGGTTGTCGACCTTCAGTTCCAGCTTGATTTCACGATTGAGCTCCCAGCTGCCGCGCAGTCCCAATAAGGCATAGCCGCCAAGGGGTTGTTGATTGTTCAAGTCGTCATAGCTGCTGCTGACCGCTTGCCAGCTGGCGCCGAGGCCCAGGCGATCGAACTGTCGGTCCAGGTCCAGGCTCAAGGTGCGCCGCGCACGACGGGCCAGGGTGTGGCCCGTATCACGGTCGCGTGGGTCGATGATCGCCACGCCAAGGTTGCTCTGCCAGCCGAACAGTTCCTGCTTCAGCGCTGCTTCGAAGCCGTTGATCCGTGCCGAGGCAACGTTTTCAGGGCGTGAGTTGCTGCCGAAAATAATCGCGTCTTCAAGGTCGGTGCGATACAGCGACGTCTCCAGGCGACTGCTCTCGGTCAATTGGCTGCGCCATTGCAGCTCATAGCTCTTGGATGTTTCGGGTTTCAAATCCGGGTTGCTGAAATCCGGGTAATACAGATCGTTGAACGTCGGCGCGCGGAAGCCTTCGCTATAGGTCAGCAGCACTTCGTTGTCCGGGTTCAGCGGCAGGGTGAAGGTGCCGCTCCAGGTGTTCTGGCTGCCGAACTGCTGGTTATCGTCGTGACGCAGACCCAACTCCGTGGAGAAGCTGTCGGCCTGAAAGCGATGCTGGATAAACGCGGCGCGGTTCCAGCGGCTGTCTTCGTCGAACGCTGTGGTGCTGTTGATTCGGTCTTCGTACCAGTCGCCGCCCAGCATCAGGCTATTGCGCTCGTTGAGCGTCAGGTCGTTCTGCCAGTTAACCGAGTCGCGGTAGGTGTTGAAAATGCTGCGTTCGTCACTGAGCTTGTCGAGGGTTTTCTCGCGGTTTTCGCTGTGGCCGAATTCAACACGGGTTTTCCATACTTCATTGATTCGCGCGTCAATGTAACTGCTGACACTGCTCACATCGAATTCGTTGTAGGGCTGCTGTTGAACTGAATCGAACGGACTATCAAACTCGCTCTTGCCACGGTTATCCAGCAGGTTGGCGCCGATTTCGATATCTTCCGTCAGGGCGTGACTCAGGCTCAGGCTGAGGGATTTGTTGCGGTAGGCGTCGTGATCGCCATCACTGGGATACGACTCGTGGGTGCGATTGATCCCGGCGGTTTCGTCGAGGCTGGCGCCGAGGTTGAAGCGGGTTCGCTCATCACCACCGGACAGGCCAAGGCTGCGCTCCCAGGTCTGATTACTGCCAAAACCGGTGTGCATGCGCGGTTGCAGGCCTTGTTCACCGCCGCGGCGGGTGAAGATCTGGATCACCCCGCCAATCGCATCGCTGCCGTAAATCACCGAGCGGGAGCCGCGCAGCACCTCCACGCGCTCGACCTGTTCGATATTGATGTGTTGCAGGTTGCTGTCGCCGGAGGTCGAACTGCCGATGCGTTGGCCATCCACCAGCACCAGGCTCTGGGCCGACTGGGTGCCGCGGATGTAGACCCCCGGAATGCTGCCGCGCCCGCCGGACTGCGAGATTTGCACACCCGGTACCCGACGCAACAGGTCAGTGACGCTATCGGGTTGCAGGCGATCGATGTCGTCGCGGGTGAACACGGTGTTGGCGGCGCTGCTGTCATTGCGCGCTTCGACCTGGCGGTTGGCGCTGATCAACACGTCGGGCAGCTTCAGGGCCTGGTCGCGTTCGAAGGTGTCGGCCAGGGCGTAGGCGGTGGGCAGCAGAAAAAGAGGCAGGGCGAGGCGGGAAAACTTCATGGGTAGTCCGATGGTGTTTCGTGGAGCACACAAATCAAATGTGGGAGCGGGCTTGCTCGCGAAGGCGGTGTGTCAGTCAACCTCTCAGTTGAATGATCCGACGCTTTCGCGAGCAAGCCCGCTCCCACAGGGTGTTGCATGTATCCAGGGATTTAGCTGTTCAGCAGTTGCAGGCGCTCGCGGATCGAAGCCTCGATCCCGGCTTCATCCAACCCACACTCAGCCAGCATTTGCGCAGGCTTGGCGTGTTCGACGTAAATGTCCGGCAAGCCCAGGTGCAGCATCGACTTGAGGATGTTTTCGCGGGCGAGGAATTCGCTGACCGCGCCACCGGCGCCGCCCATGATCGCGTTTTCTTCGACAGTGACCAGTAGCTCGTGGCTGCCAGCGATTTCGCGAACCAGTTCTTCATCCAGCGGTTTGACGAAACGCATGTCGACCACGGTTGCGTCCAGCGTCTCGGCGACTTTCAGGGCTTCGGCCAGTTGCACGCCGAACACCAGTAGGGCGACTTTGCTGCCCTGGCGGCGGACTACGCCCTTGCCGATCTCGATCGGTTCGAGGTCTTTCTCGATGGTCGCGTTCGGGCCGTTGCCGCGTGGGTAACGCACCGCTGCCGGGCCTTCGTACAGGTGGCCGGTGGTGAGCATCTTGCGCAGCTCGTTTTCATCGCTCGGGGTCATCACCAGCATGCCGGGGATGCAGCGCAGGAACGACAAATCGAAGCTGCCGGCGTGGGTTGGGCCGTCTTCGCCGACCAGGCCTGCGCGGTCGATGGCGAACAGCACGTCGAGGTTCTGCACAGCGACGTCATGCACCAACTGGTCGTAGCCGCGTTGCAGGAAGGTCGAGTAGATGGCCACCACGGGTTTGGCGCCTTCGCAGGCCATGCCGGCCGCGAGAGTGACGGCGTGCTGCTCGGCAATGGCGACGTCGAAGTAGCGCAGCGGGAAGCGTTCGCTGAAAGCGACCAGGTCCGAGCCTTCCTTCATCGCCGGGGTAATCCCGACCAGACGCGGATCGGCCGCCGCCATGTCGCACAGCCACTCGCCGAACACACCGGAGTACTTGGGCCCGCTGCTGGCCTTTTTCGGCGCGGCGGCCGGGGCGTCCAGCGGTTCGAGTTTGGTGATGGCGTGGTAACCGATCGGGTCGACTTCCGCCGGGGCGAAGCCTTTGCCTTTCTTGGTGACGACGTGCAGGAACTGCGGGCCTTTCAGATCGCGCATGTTGCGCAGGGTAGCGATCAGGGTCGGCAGGTCGTGGCCATCGATGGGGCCGATGTAGTTCCAGCCCAGTTCTTCGAACAGCGTGCCGGGAACCAGCATGCCTTTGGCATATTCTTCGGTCCGACGGGCGATTTCCCAGGCACCGGGCAGGCGCGACAGCACTTTCTTGCTGCCTTCGCGCATGCTCGCGTAGGTGCGGCTGGAAAGGATCTTCGCCAGGTAGTTCGACAAGCCACCGACGTTGCGCGAGATCGACATGTCGTTGTCATTGAGAATCACCAGCATGTTGGCGTTCACTTCCGGCGCATGGTTCAGCGCCTCGAACGCCATGCCCGCGGTCAACGCGCCGTCGCCGATCACCGCGATCGCCTTGCGCTCGCTGTTTTGCAGGCGGGCGGCAATCGCCATGCCCAGCGCGGCACTGATCGAGGTGCTGGAGTGACCGACGCCAAAGGTGTCGTACTCGCTCTCGGAACGACGCGGGAAGGCGGCGACGCCGTCTTTCTGGCGCAGGGTGCTCATGCGCTCGCGACGACCGGTGAGGATCTTGTGCGGATAAGCCTGATGACCCACGTCCCACACCAGCCGGTCGTCCGGGGTATCGAAGACGTAATGCAGCGCGATGGTCAGCTCGATCACGCCCAGGCCGGCACCGAAATGCCCACCGGTCTGGCCGACCGTGTAGAGCAATTCCAGGCGCAACTCATCGGCCAGGGTTTCCAGCTCGGCTTCGCCTAACCGGCGCAGGCCGTCCGGCGTGTTCGCGCGATCGAGCAGGGGCGTGGTCGGGCGCTTGCGGGGAATCTCATGAAACGTCGTGGGCATCAGGCGAATCGTTATAGGTATAAAAGATGCGGCAGTTTACCTGATGCATCGTCCCCTGCCCACGCGTTGGTCTTTTTTGACGGATTTGCCGTCAGCTGCGGCGATCGACGATATACCGGGCCAGATCACGCAACGGCTCGGCCGCCGCGTCAAACGGTCGCAGGGCGTGCAGGGCCTGGTCGCGCAGCTCCAGGGCATAGGCCTTGGCGGCGTCGAGGCCGAGCAGGGCGGGGTAGGTCGGTTTGTCCCGGGCAATGTCGGCGCCCTGGCGTTTGCCGAGGGTTTCGGTATCGCTTTCGACGTCGAGAATGTCGTCTTGCACCTGGAATGCCAGACCGATGGCCTGTGCATAAGTCTGCAGGGACTTGAGTTCGTCTTTCTCGGCACGGCCGCTGGCCAGGGCGCCGAGTTTGACGCTGGCCTCGATCAGCGCGCCGGTCTTGTGCCGGTGCATGTACTCCAGGGCTTTCTGGTCGAGCTTCAGACCGACCGAGCCGAGGTCGATCGCCTGACCACCAACCATGCCCGCCGGGCCTGCCGCCAACGCCAGGGCACTGACCATTTGCAGGCGGATTTCGGCGTCCGACGCGCTCAGGCGTGGATCGAGCAGGGCGCTGAAGGCCAGGCTCTGCAAGCCGTCGCCGGCGAGGATCGCGCAGGCTTCATCGAATTTCTTGTGGGTGGTTGGTTGGCCGCGGCGCAGATCGTCATCGTCCATCGCCGGCAAATCGTCATGCACCAGCGAGTAAGCGTGGATCAATTCCACCGCACAGGCCGCACCGTTGGCTTGCTCGGCCTTGCCGCCCAATGCTTCGCACGCGGCGTAGGCCAGCAGTGGACGCACGCGTTTGCCGCCATTCATCACGCTGTAGCGCATGGCTTCGTACAGCCGCGCCAGCTCGGGGCTTGGTGCGGTGAACAGGGTTTCCAGCGCTGTGTTGACGCGGGCCTGGCTGGAGGCCGAGTACGCTGCAATCATTCTGGCTGATCCGCGTCGAAGGGTTCCTCGGCCAACTCGCCATCACGCTCGAGCAGCACCTGAACCTTTTGCTCGGCCTGGGCCAGCGCCGCCTGGCAATCGCGTGTAAGACCGATGCCCTGCTCGAAAGCGGCCAGCGAGTCCTCCAGCGACAATTCGCCATTCTCCAGGCGCTCCACCAGCGTTTGCAGGTCGGCGAGGGATTGTTCGAAATCCAGTGCAGCTTTTTTGCGGGCCATGGCGGCGATTTCCGGTTGACGTTAAACCGGCGCGACACTAGCAGATAGGGGGTTTATGGGCAAATGAGCGAGGTGTTTGGTGCAAGGGTTTCAGCGCTCAGGAGGCGCCTGGTCGGGATATTTGATCTGGTAGCGAGTACTGCGCCCGCCACCCGGCAGGCGTTGCAGGCATTCCTTATCCAGCAGTTCGGCCAGATGCCGGGTCGCGGTCGCTTTGGAGACTTTCGCAACGGCTTGATACTGCGCCGCACTGATCCCGCCTTCGAATCCTCGTTCCCCTCCGTCCAGCAAACGATTCAGTACTCTGGTCTGCTCGGTCGACAGCTCGGACTCCCGGTGCGCCTGCCAGAAGCGCGCTTTGCCCAGCACGGATTCGATCCGTGCCATGGCCTGCTGCAGGCTGCGCAATAGAGTTTGCAGGAACCATTCGAGCCAAACCGTAATGTCCGTGTTGGATTTCTGGCAGGTTTCCAGCGCCCGGTAATAGCCAGAACGATCCTCGAGAATACTCGCCGACATGGCATAAAAACGGATCGCCTGAGCTTCGCCTTGAGCCAATGCAAGGTCGGTGATCGTCCTGGTCAGGCGACCGTTGCCGTCGTCAAACGGGTGGAGTGTGACAAACCAGAAGTGTGCGATGCCAGCTCGAAGCAAAGGGTCGAGCCCGGACAGATTTCGGCTGGTTTCAAACCATTCGAGGAAGGCATCGAGTTGGCGCTCAAGGCCCAAGCGAGGCGGTGCTTCGAAGTGCACCGTCGGTCTATCGAGACGACCGGAAACCACTTGCATTGGATCATCGCCGCGCAAAGCACCTACACGAATGCTTTGCGCGGCCAAGCCGATTTCCTGTTCTGGAAACAGCCACTCATGCCAATCCAGCAATCGTTCAAGTGTCAGCGGCTCGGCGAAATGCTGGGTAGCATCGAGTATTAATTGCGCGAGCCCTTCACTGCGCTTGCTGATGTTGTCGCCATCATTGAGCTCCAACCCCAATCGCCGCGCCAATGAAGAACGAACTGAACCGACATTCAGCTGTTCTCCTTCAATGGCCGATGAGGTGACGATGTTTTGCAACAGTGCATCCAGCTCACTTTGCGCGCTCAGCGAACTGCCCACGGAACTGGCCATGCCCATTAGCCGACCTTGTGCTTGAACGCACTCACGTAACATGGGCGCCAGTCGTTCGGCATTCCAGGTGAACCCCGGCCAATCAGGCTGCTGCCATATCCATTGAGGTGTCATGAACTTGATGCTCTAAGTAGGGGTGAGCCGATTAGATGGGCTATTCGGCTCACATAATGAGCCGAATATGGCGCGTATTCGGCTCACCGTCCACCCGTTACCGTGATTCCCGCCGCAATTTCGGTGCCATCCGATTGTTAAAAAACACCCGAATGGCTAACCTTCGAGCCCTATACGACCCGCCATTCACGGGTCTTTCAGACGAAACGCAGCATCCACATCTGTAACGCGCTCAGGATCAGGCGCATGGTTTCGTCATGCATGGCAGGAGGCGTCGCATGCGCTCATTACTTTTGCTGCTGATCGGGTTGGCTATCGTGCCCGTGATTCTGGCCGCGCCGGATGCCGCGTTGTCGGAACCGGTGGGCGGCTGGCGTTACAACGGTTTGCTGGACCGTAGCGAAAACCCGCAAGTCGCCTATCCCACGCCGCCGATCGACCGGGGTGTGCAGCGCAATCGCACGATGATCGAAGGCCAACTGAAGGCCCTGGGCACCCAGCGCGGGCCGCACACCTTGGCGGTCAACGGCAATCCGCTGAATCTCTATACCGACGAACAAGGGCGTTTCGCCCGACCCTATGCGTTTGGCGCCGGTTCCAACAGCGTCGAAGTGCGCAGCGCCGAAGGCCAGTCTCTCAAGCGTGTTCAATTCTATGAAGCCAACAACCTGCGCACCCCGGCGCGGATTCGCGTGGTGCTGGGTTGGGACGATCCGAAAGCCGAACTCGACCTGCATATTGTCACGCCTGATGGTCAGCATGCCTTCTGGGCGCATTCGGCCTTGACCAATGGCGGCGGCCTCGACCCCGACGGCGTCGATGGCCCGGGTCCGGAAATGTTCACCATGACCGCACCGCTGCGTGGCACCTATCTGGTTTACGTGAACTATTGGGGCAACTTCGGCAGCGGCGGCTATAACTTCGATGAGACCAGCAACCAGAACGAGGTGATTACCTCGCAGATCAACCTGGTGCTCAACGAAAACACCGTCGATGAAAAACGCGAGACGTTCATCGTGCCCCTGCGCGCAATCGGCGACCTGCTGCTGGTCAAGACTTTCAACTACTAAGCATCCCCGCTCCACGGATGAACATCGGGTTTTGTGAACATGAGTGATAGCACTGTTACTCCGGCCGCTGGCGCACCCGCGGCCAAACCTCCCCTGCATTGGCCGACGCTGCTGATCGGGTTGTGCCTGGTCGTTGTCGTGGCCGGTGGGTTGGGGTGGTTCATGCACAAGCCCAAGGCCCCGGCCCCCGTGTTGGCCAGTGACAAACTGGGCATGAGCCGCCCGGATGGCCTATTGGAAACCCACTCCCTGAGCCAGTTGCCCAAGGACTTGCTGGCGGTGCCGTTCCTCAAGGAAACCCTGACCGAAGATTTCGTCTTCTATTACGAAACCCACGCCGATCGCTTGGGCTTGATCGGCAGCTTGCGGCGGATCATCTACGAACACGACCTGAAACTGCAGGACACCTTGATCGAGCAGTTGTTCGATCAGCCTGCCGATGTAGCGTTGTGGCGCGGGGCGGATGGGCGGCTCAAGGATTTCCTGCTGGTGATGGATCGCGGCGGGCTGGCCAAGGTGTTGGAGCCGCTGGCCAAAGTGGCGCTGGACGACTCGCAGCTGAGTAAGGTCGCTGACGTGAAGGTCGGTACCGACGACGTGGCGCTCTATCAACTCAACTACAACGCGAGCAAGGCGCTGCTGTTCGCGTCCCATGGCGACAAACTGGTGGTGTTGTCCAATCCGGCGAAACTCTACGATCCGCAAAGTGGCGCAACGGAAGAATCGGGCAGCGTGTCGACCACGGCCATTGCTGCGCTGCTCAATGGCGACAAACTGTTTCCCGAAGCCTTCGGCCTGGCACCTCGTGAGCCGCAAGTGAAACAACGCCTGTCGGTGAATGCCAGCGTGCTGGCCATGGGTTACCAGCGTTTCATCCCTACCTTCGCCGGCCTGCGTTTTGACATGGACGACAAGGGCTGGCACAGCTTCCTGGCCATGGATGAACTGGAGAATCAGCCAGACTTCGATTTCAAACCGATCTGGCAAGCCATGCCCATGGGCGCCAGCGCTTGCGTGGCGTTGCCGCTGGCGGCCGAACAACAGACACCGCTGCTGGTGAAGCTCGGTGCGCAGGAGAAGGTGGCCCAGGCATTGACCGAACACATGGCCGGCGCGGCAGGCCTGTGCTGGTATGCCGATTCGCGGTTGTACACGCCCTTGCTGGTGGCCAGTCTCAACGATGATGACAGCGGCAAACTCGATGGAGATCTGGGCAGCCTGTTTGGCTCGATGGTCGGTGCCTACGAGAGCAAAGTCGAAGACGGTGCCTTCCCGGTGGTGGAAAAGCAGGAAGGCCAGAGCCATCAGTGGCAACGCCAGGTCAGCTCCAGTTTCGGTCCCTATGCGGCCAAGGAGGCCGAAAACCCCGACGCGATCACCGGCAAGACGTTCATGAAAGTCAGCCTGGCGCGGCATGGCTCGACGTTGCTTTTCTCCCTCGACGACAAGCTAGTGGACAAGGCCCTCGGTACCCTCGACAAACGCTTCCCGCCGATGGCCGACGTGGTACCGAAAGACCTGCTGATGCCGGTCTATTTCGGCCCGGACTCCATGGCCCAACTGATGCAGCAGGAAACCCTCGACAGCCTGCCCCAGGATATGGAACCGGTGTTCTATAACGCCGCGCAAACCTGGCTGATCCCGAAACTGCGCAAGCTCGGCGGCTACGGCAAATACGCCCTGACCTTACCTGAAGGCAGCGAGCCAGACGGCCACTGGCAGTGGCTGCCGCTGGAGTGGAAAGCCCTGTGACGGCATTGATCCGAAGTCTCGGCCTGCTGGCGTTGTTGCTGAGCGCAGGTGCCCGCGCTGTCGAGGCACCGTCGCTCGACCCACAGCAATCCCAGGTGTTTCGTGCCTGGTTCGTGCGCATTGCCCAGGAGCAACTGAGCCAGGGCCCAAGCCCGCGCTGGTATCAGCAAGACTGTGCCGGGCTGGTGCGCTTCGCCGCTAACGAGGCTCTGAAAGTCCATGACGACAAATGGCTGCGCAGCAATGGCCTGTCCAATCGTTACCTGCCGCCGGAACTGCAATTGAGCGACGCCCAGCGCGGTCTTGCCCAGCAATGGCAGCAGGGCGGCGGCAAGGTCGGGCCATACGTCAATGCGATCAAATTGATCCAGTTCAACAGCCATCTGGTCAGCCGCGATGTGTCTCAAGCGCGCCCTGGCGACCTGATGTTTTTCGACCAGGGCGACGACCAGCACCTGATGATCTGGATGGGCCGTTACATCGCTTATCACACCGGCACCAGCACCCCCACCGACAACGGCATGCGTTCGGCAAGCCTGCAGCAACTCATGACATGGAAGGACACCCGATGGATACCCGACGCAGCCAACCCCAACTTCATCGGCGTCTATCGACTGAATTTTCTTTCCCAATGACCGGTGCCCGCATGCTGCGTTTTCTGTCTCTGATGTTGGTATTGGTGCTGCCGTTCTCGGCGGTAAACGCCGAAGACTCGGTCCCGGCCAGCGGCTATGCGCCAGTGGCCGGCGAGAGTTTTTTCCTGCTGGCCGACAGCAGCTTTGCCAGCGATGAACAGGCGATGGTGCGCCTTGAAGCGCCGGGTCGCGACTATCGCCGGTTTCGCATGGAGCCCTACGGCGGCGCCGACGTTCGGGTGTATCGCATCGACAAACCGCTGGACTTCCTCAAGCGCCAGAAGAACCTGCATCGGGTGGTCAGCGATGGCCAGTTCAAGGGTGAAGGCCTGTCCAATACCCTCGCGTACCTGTGGGACAACTGGTATCGCAAATCCCGTCGGGTGATGCAGCGGGCGTTTTCCTACGAGTCGCGTAAACAAGTCACCGAGGAAGTGCCGGAACTGAAGATGGGCAACGCGATGGCCGCGCCAACGCCCTACGATGCGCAGCCGCAATTTGCACTGATACCGGGTTTGCCCGTGGTCAGCCAGTTCCGTTATCCGTTGTGGCAGGCCAAGCCGATCCAGCCACCTGCGGGGGTGAACCTGGCCGGCTCTTCCAGCGAGTTCGTCAGCGTCGCGCCGGGCAACGTGTACATCCCGTTGGGCAATCTGAAACCGGGTCTTTATCTGGTGGAAGCGCTGATCGGCAAGTACCGCGCCACCACCATGGTGTTCGTCTCCAACACCGTGGCGGTGAGCAAGATCGCCGGTGACGAGTTGCTGGTGTGGGCCGCGCGCAAACACGAAGGCAGCTCGGTGCCGAAGGTCAATGTGCTGTGGACCGATGGCCTGGGCGTAATGAGCAGCGGCGCCACCGATACCGATGGCTTGCTGCGCTTGAAACACGTCAGCCCCGAGCGTTCGTTCGTGATCGGCGAAGACGAAGAGGGCGGGGTGTTCGTCTCCGAGAATTTCTACTACGACAGCGAAATCTACGACACCAAACTCTATGCCTTCACCGACCGGCCGCTGTATCGACCGGGGGATTGGGTGTCGCTGAAAATCGTCGGGCGGGAGTTCAAGAACGCGCGGGACTCGGTGCAGCCAAGCGCGGCCGACGTCAATGTGACCGTGCTGGATGCGACCGGCACGGCGCTGCAATCCCTCGATCTGAAGCTCGATTCCAAGGCTGGCACCCAGGGCCGATTCCAGTTGCCCGATAACGCTGTGGCCGGTGGCTATGAACTGCGTTTCAACTACAAGGATCAGGCTTACAGCAGCGCCTTTCGCGTCGCTGAATACATCAAGCCGCACTTCGAGATTTCGCTCAACCTGGCCAAGCAGGATTACCGCACAGGCGAACCGGTCAAGGGCAGCCTGGTGCTGCTGTACCCGGATGGAAAACCGGTGACCAATGCGAAATTGAGCCTGAGCCTGCGCGCCCAACAGCTGTCGATGGTCGACAATGAACTGCAATACCTCGGGCAATTTCCGGTGGAGCTGACCAGCACCGAATTGACCACCGACGCCAAGGGCAGCGCGTCCCTCGACTTGCCGGCAGCGGACAAGCCCAGTCGCTACATGCTCTCGGTGTTTGCCAGCGACGGCGCGGCGTATCGGGTCAAGACCACCAAGGAAATCCTCATCGACCGTGGCGCGGCGAATTTCCGCTTGAGCGCGCCTCAACGCTTCAGCGCGGTGGGTGACAAGGTTGCCTTCAGCTACGCCCGCGAAGGCGAGCAAGCCGATGCCGTTACGCCAGGCAGCTATGGCTGGGTGCGTTTGGAGGACCAGAGCACCGGCGAAGGCAAGCTCGCGGCAACCGACAAAGGTTTCACCCTGGCCTTTGACCGCCCAGGCACCTACAACCTGACGCTCAAGGATGATCATGGCCGGGCGGTCGGCGCCACTGGCCATTCGGTGACCGGCGAAGGTGTCAAAGCTGTACCCTGCACCGTGGAAATCGTCCTCGACAAGCCCGAGTACATCGCAGGCGATGAAGCGCTGGCGCTGATCACTTTCCCCGAGCCAGTGAGTGATGCGCTGTTATCTCTGGAACGCGACAAGGTCGAAGCCACTGCGCTACTTTCCAAGGGCGGCGACTGGCTGACGATGGAAAAACTCAGCGATACCCAATACCGCGCGCGCATCCCGGTGAAAGACGGTTTCGCGCCGAACCTGACCTTCTCGGTGTTGTACACCAAGGGTGGCCAATACAGTTTCCAGAACGCCGGCATCAAGGTGGTAACGCCACAGATCGACGTGGCAATCGCCACCGACAAAGAAACCTACCTGCCGGGTGAAACCGTCTCGGTGGACCTGACCACCCGGTTCGCCGGCAAAGCGATTCCCGCGCACCTGACGGTCAGCGTGGTCGATGAAATGGTCTACGCCCTGCAAGCGGAAGTCGCGCCGAGCATCGACCAGTTCTTCTATCACCCACGGCGCAACAACGTGCGCACCAGTGCCAGTTTGTCGTTCATCAGCTATGACGTTGCCTTGCCGGGCAGCCCCGGTGCGCCGGGCAAGGCCAATCGCAGTGAGCGCGGTGTGAAGGTGCTGGAGCGGCCGCGTCGCGAAGACGTCGACACGGCGGCGTGGCAACCTGAATTGATGACCGATGCCAACGGCAAAACCCGCTTCACCTTCAAGATGCCCGACTCCCTGACCCGCTGGCGCATCACCGCCAAGGCCATCGCCGATGACGGTCAGGTCGGGCAGAAGAAGCAGTTCGTGCGCTCGGAAAAACCGCTGTACCTGAAGTGGAGCGGGCCGACCCGATTCCGCGCCGGTGACAAACCGGACCTCGGTGTGTTCGCCTTCAGTCAGGCCGAGAAACCGGTCAAGGCCGAACTGGTGACCCGTTACGCCGGCAACGAACAGCGCGTGCCTGTAACTCTGAACAGTGGCATCAACTACATCCCGTTGCCGACCTTTGAGCTGGTCAATGGCGAGTGGAGCGCCGAGCTGATGCAGGATGGCAAAACCGCTGATGCCCTGGCGGTGCGCCTGAGCGCAACCGGTGAAGGCTGGCAGATGACTCAAACCCAGAGCCTTGATGTGGGTGAGGGCGATACGCCGCTGACGTTGCCGACAGACGCCAGTGATATCCGCCTGCGTCTGGACGACAGTCCGCAAGCGTTGTTCCGTTCTGCACTCGACGATCTGTTGAGCTACCCCTACGGTGGCGTCGAGCAGACCGCCAGCGGCCTGCTGCCATTGAGCATTGCCTACCCGACGCTGGCGGCGAATCCGCAGATCCGTGATCGCCTGCGTCTGATCATGCAAAACAGTCGCTTGCGTCTGGTACAAATGGCCGGCCCTTCGGCGAGCTTCACCTGGTGGGGCATGGATGGCGAGCCGGATGCATTCCTCACCGCCTACGCCTATTACGCCGACTGGCACGCCAGCCAGGTGCTGGAGCTGAGCCTGCCGCCGGAGCATTGGCAGCGGGTGCTGGAGGTCTACGCCAAACAGGCGAAGAACACGCCGTTGTTGCAGCGGGCGCTGATCCTGTCGTTCGCCAAACAGATGCAGTTGCCGGTCAACACCTTGCTCAGTGGCTTGATGGACGACCTGGCGAAAGCGGGCGAGGGCACCGCCGCGAACCTGATGGAGAACGGCGAAGACAGCCTCGTCATGAGCGATCCGGATTCTGCCTTGGGGTTGGCGGCTGCACGCGTGCTGACGGCATCGTTGGCCAGGCAAGCGAAGGTCGCTTTACCGGACGCGTTCAATCGGCAATTGGCCGACGCGCAGCAACGTCTGGCGGTCAGTTCCCAGCCGTTTGCCGAAGCGCTGAACCTGTCGCTGCAACCCTTCGATCAGGCTCACGCCCAGGCCTTGCTGCAACGTTTGCTGCCGCGGCAATCGACCCTGGAACGTGCGTTGGCGTTGATCTGGCTGCAACGCAGCATCGAGCAGGCATCGCCCACCATTGCATTGGCGCCGGGTGAGGGCTGGAAGAAACAGTACGGGGTTTCTGGTGAGATGTACTGGACGTGGCAGGGGTCTGCGCCAGTGCCGACGGTATTGACGCTGACCGGCGCGCAAGAGCGTCCGCTACGCGCTGCATTGAGTTACCGCAGCCAACAGCCGGCGGTCGATCCGATGGCCGTGACCATCACCCGTCGCCTGTCGCGATTGGTGCCGGGGGATGCGGCTTTCACCTTCAAACTTGAAGCGGTCGGCAACGCGCCACTGTCCAGCGACAACCTCTATCTCGATGAGGTGATCGTCACCAGCCAAGCCGCCAGACCGTTGCGTTACGGGATGCTGGAAGTGCCGCTGCCACCGGGCGCCGATGTCGAGCGCACGACCTGGGGCATCAAACTCATGGGCAAGGCCGGCACCGAGCCGACGTCGCTGGAGAAGGCGCGTTTCGAACCGGGGCAAATGGCTTACGCCATTCCGGTCGATGCCTTGAGTGGTGAACTGCGCCTGCGGCATTTGGTGCGTTTCTCGCAGAAAGGGCAGTTCAACTTGCCGCCGGTGCGTTTCACTCAGGTTTATGCGCCGCAGCATCAGGCGATGGAACAAAAGGCAGCCCTTGGCCAGGTCACGGTTCACTGACGTGCACAGGCGGCTGACAGCTTGGTTGTTGTGTTTGATCCCTGTGCTGGCAACGGCGCAGGACGAACCTTTGCGCCTGGCCTTCAAGGGCGATTTGTTGTCGCTGAGTCGAACGCAGGTGATCACCCGCGAGCCGTTGCCGCAGACGCTGCAGTCGCCATTGGGCAGTGTGTGGAAGTTGTTCGTCTACGCCTGGCTGGTGGACACCGGCGCGCGTGAGCCGGCTTATGAATGCCGGGGCCAGTCGAAGGAAGAGGTTTATTGCTGCACGGCGGGCGGCAGGATCGAGCGTGATCAGGCGTTGGTGAAGTCATGCGGTCTGTATTTCGAACCCGCGCGGTTGGGCATCAGCGATGCCGACTGGCGAGCCTATTGGCAGACGCGGCAAGCGCCGCAATGGCTGCTGGATTTGCCTTCGTTGCAACCGGCTACCCGAGTTTCGGTGGCGGAACTGTTGAAGGTGCTGTCGGTACTGCCGGCACAGGAACAAGCCCGGCGTGTGTTGCTCGATGTGGTGCTCAACGCCGCCGATGGCCATGTCGTCGGCGATCTCGGAAGCCGCCTGCGAGTAAAGACCTGGAGCTGGCTGGCAGATCAGGATGCAACATCGCGCCAGGGCGGGTTCGCCGGTTGGACGGCGGATGGCACAGCGGTCTGGGCCGGAGGACGGGGCACCAGTCAGCGGGTACTGCGGGATTACGCGCAAGCACTGTCTACGGCGATGCCTGTTTCATGGCCTGCGGATGCAGGGCAATGCGTAGAGGTCGACCTGTTCTCCCGCTACCCACTTCGGCGCGTGCTGTCGGAGGGCACCGCGGTGACTTCCGGAGCGTTGCAGGGCGACTACCGTGTTGAATTCGCCAATGGTAATGCGCTGGATATCCACAGCGACGGCGAACTGTTTCTGCTGAACGACAAGCTCGTGGCTCGCCTGGATCGCGAAGAGTACGTTGCCCGTGTGCTCCAGCGCGAAGCCAGTACCGAACCGGTCGAAGCCGCCAAAGCCCTGGCCGTGGCCATCCGCACTTACCTGCTGCAAAACGCCACGCGCAGCGGTGACTGCCTGAGCATCGACGACAGCAGCAGCCGTCAGCGAGTCGCGCCGCGTCCGGCGTCGCCCGAGTCTCGCGACATCGCCGCATGGACCAGCGACCTGGTCCTGGCTGGCAGCACCGTCACCTATCACTCCGATCAACCCGGCCCGGACAAACTGTCCTGGCAGCAAGCCGTCGAACAGGCCCGTGCCGGCCAGCGCTACGACGCCATCCTGCTGCACGCCTACCCACGCGCCAGTCTCAGTCGCTGGGACAACCCGGTCGCGTCCTGCGAAGCGTTGCCCGCCGCACAAGAATGGCTGCAGAAACAACGGCGCGGCTGGCGCCAAAAACTTGAAAGCGAAACCGGCTACAACGAAGTCAGCACCTTCGCCGTATGCCGCCTGGCATTCGGCCGCCCCTATGTCGACCGCGAACGCCAGCGCATCTACGTGCGTGGCGCGCAGACACTGCAAGACCGCCTCGACCTGACCCACGAATACCTGCACCTGGCCTTCGAAGCACACCCCAATGGCCAGGATGAAACCTACATCGAAGGGCTCGCCCGCCACCTCTTGCTGGAATAGACCATGAAACTCCGTTATCCACAGGTCTTGCTGTTGCTCTGTTCGCTGGTGGCGTTGCCATCGGTGATGGCGGCTGACAGCGTCAAACTCGACACCCCCGCAGGCGGCTGGCGCACCGGCGCGCCCGGGGGCGAAGGGGAAAACTTCCGGCAGACCGTCAACTACCCGGCTTCATCGGTGAATACCCCGACAGGGCAGGCCAACACGGCTCGCATCAGCGGGCAGATCAAAGCTACAGCCAAATCCACAGAGCCCGGCCGACTGATCGTCAACGGGGTGAGCATGCCGCTGAAAATCGACCCGGCCGGCCGTTTCGATCGCCCGTTTTCATTCCCCAACGGCAGCAACAGCATCGAGGTTCGCAGCCCCGATGGCCAACAACGTCATCGCACGCAATTGCTCAACAGCAGCGGCGGCGCGACCCCGGCCAAATTGCGCGTTTTGCTGTCCTGGGACAGCGACAACACCGACCTCGACCTGCACCTGATCACCCCCGACGGCGCGCACATCTGGTACGGCGAGCGCGTCGTCCCCAACGGCGCAGCGCTCGACGTCGACGTCACCACCGGCTACGGCCCGGAAATCTTCGCCATGCCTGCGCCGATCAAGGGGCAATATCTGGTCTACGTGAACTACTTCGGCGGCGGTTACAGCAGTGATGAGGAGGGGCAGGAAGACGCGGTGCAAGCGCTGACCACGGCGCAGGTGACGGTGATTACCGAGGAAGGCACGCCGAACGAGAAGATGGAGACGTTCCTGGTGCCGATGCGCGCGGTGGGGGAGTTGACGTTGGTGAAGGCGTTCAGCTATCCGTGAGGGGGAAGTGACAGCGCTGCTGAGACAAATGCAGGTTCTGGGCAGTTAACTTTTTTCAGGCATTAAAAAGCCGGCTTGTGGCCGGCTTCTCGGGGACTGGCTTGGATCATTTTTGGTAAACCGCGCCAGCCTTCAAAACGTACACCCGGATCTTGCGTCCGGCTGTGGGACCTGGTGAGAAAGTCATCTGCCAGGCCAGTGCATCTGAGCCGCAGGGCGGGTCGATGCACAAATGTGGGGCGCAGCATACTCAGGTTTGACGGAAATTCCCAGCGGGAAGTGCCGGGCAGAGCCTTTGGCCACCGGGGTGGGTGGCCGATGGGCGTTCTGGAGCGCTTAAAGAAAGGGCACCGTCGGCCGTCGTTTGTTCAGGGTCGACCACCAGAACACCCAGCCCAGCACCCTGATGTTCTGCTCTTCGATCTGTGCGGCCCTGAAGATTTCATCCGGATATTCGGCGCGGTTGTGGCTGCGCAGTCGCAGGGAGTTGCCCGGTAGTCGGTGCAGGTACTTGATGCGCAGCATGCCGTCGTGTTCGATGGCGTAGATCTCGCCATCGACAATTTGGGTCAGGCCACGGTCAATCGCCAGGGTCGAACCATCCTCGATTTTCTCACCCATGCTATTGCCGCTCATCAGGGTGCAGATGGCGTCGGCGTGGTTGATTTCCAGGGAGTCGAGGTGGCTGCGGGGCAGGCGGATGGATTTCTCGGGATCTTCTATGACATGGGTTTTGTTGGATCCCGGGGCGGTGACAGCTTCTTTGAGGAATGGCAGTTCGACGTCGACAGGCTCTATGACCGTGTAGACACCGCGGATGGTCTGGGCATCGAAGGTGTTGCCGGACTCGTCGAGCAGGCGCAGGTGTTGGGCGTCTTTCGAACCTTCGCCGGTTTTTAGCCAGTCGCTGCTGACGGAGAGTTTTCTGGCGACTTCTTCCATGCAATGGGCAGGCACACCGCGGGTGTACCAGTTATGTACATTTTGCGGAGCCGTATCCAGGAATTCGGCAAATCCGGTGGTCGTGATGTTCGCTGCTTCGAGGAGCGCTTTGAAGCGTGGGCCGCTAGTGTTCTTTTTCATGAACGCGAGTCTACTGGCGGCTAACAAGGGTTTGAATAAACGCCTCGTTCAAATTTTGCGGGAAATTTACGACCGGATGTAAGACGCTCCAGGGGAATTTTAAACAAGCAAAAACCATGGGAAGGTGTGTTTAAACGTAGTGTTTGGTGTGCTTTTCAGGCACCCACAAAAAACCCCGGATCATCCGGGGTTTTTCTTGCCGCTTGCAGCTAAAAGCCTGCAGCCGGGCTTAGCCTTTGTAGGCAGCAACCGACTTGGTGATCGCTTCGCGGGCGGCGTCTGCGCCGGCCCAGCCTTCGATCTTCACCCATTTGCCTTTTTCGAGATCTTTGTAGTTCGCGAAGAAGTGCTCGATCTGCTGGATCAGCAGCGCTGGCAGGTCGGTGTATTCCTTCACGTCGACGTACAGCTGGGACAGCTTGTCGTGTGGGACTGCGATGACTTTGGCATCGCCGCCGCCGTCGTCGGTCATGTTCAGGATGCCGACCGGACGGGCGCGGATCACCGAACCTGGAGCAACCGGGTAAGGGGTTACGACCAGCACGTCGAGGGGGTCACCGTCGTCAGCCAGGGTGTTCGGGATGTAACCGTAGTTGGCCGGGTAGAACATTGGGGTGGCCATGAAACGGTCAACGAACAGGCAATCGCTGTCTTTGTCGATTTCGTATTTGATCGGCGCGTGGTTGGCCGGGATCTCGATCGCGACGTAGATGTCGTTCGGCAGGTCTTTGCCAGCCGGAATCTTGCTGTAGCTCATTGGGCGTTGCCCCCGTTAGTTGACCAAAAACACTTGGCCGGATTGACCAAAAAGTGGCGGCGATTATAGGCATATTCCTGTGTCGACGCCATGGACCAGAAGTCGTATGGCGCTCACTGGTGTGCCTGATAGACAGGGTCATGCGCCTGAAGTTGCTTCAACCTCGCCAGCGGATCCTGGCGATAGAACAGCTTCAACTGCTGGTACACCTGTGGATAAGCCTCGTGCAGCAAATCCGGGGCGCTGAAGAAGTATTCGCTGGTGACGGCGAAGAACTCGGCAGGATTTTCGGCGGCATACGGATCGATGGCGGTTTCGGCATCGGGATTGCGTTCCAGTTGCCGGTCGAGGTCGTCGTAGGCCTCTTGCATGACGTTGGCCCAGTCGCTGACGCGCATATCGGCATGCAGCGGCGGCAGGCCGTTGGCGACGCCGTTGAGCATGTCGAGCTTGTGCGCCAGTTCGTGGATCACCAGGTTGTAGCCTTCCCAGCCTCCGCTGGCCATTACGCCGGGCCAGGCGAGGATGATCGGGCCTTGCTGCCAGGCTTCACCGCTGTGCTCACCGTCCCATTCGTGCTCGACACCGCTGGCATCGCGATGGCGCTGGGGGCTGAGGAAGTCGTCTGGGTAGAGGATGATTTCGTGGAAGCCCTGATACCAGTTCAGGTTGCCGAGGTGCAGCAGCGGCAATTGCGCCTGGGCGGCGAGCAGCAAGCGTTGTTCCTGATGCAGTTCGACACCGGGCAGGGCGCTCAGGTGCTTGTCTTCGAGGAACAGCACGCTGGCTTCGCGCAGCCATTGGTCTTCGGCGGCGCTGATGCCATCGAGAAAACTCAGGTGATGGCGCACCCGTTGCCACATGTCGTCGGCAATCGGGTGTTTTGCCAGGGTGCGCCGGCGACGCCAGGCGCTCAGGGACCACATCGTGTCAGCGCGATTCGGCTTTGGAATTCGAACCGGCAAGGCGGTTACGCACCATGCCAATGATCATCGGCACCAGCGAGAGCAGGATGATGCCGACTACCAGTAGCGACAGGTTCTTCTTGATGAACGGCACGTTGCCGAAGAAGTAACCGAGCGTCACCAGGCCGCCGACCCATAGGATGGTGCCCAGCACGCTGAAGGCAAAGAAACGCGGATAAGGCATTCTCCCCACGCCGGCGACGAACGGTGCAAAAGTACGGATGATCGGCAGGAAGCGCGCCAGGGTCACGGTTTTGCCGCCGTGCTTGTCGTAGAAGTCGTGGGTTTGTTGCAGGTAGTCACGACGGAAGATCTTCGAGTCCGGATTGCTGAACAGCTTTTCACCTGCCGTTCGTCCGATGATGTAGTTGGTGCTGTCGCCCAGGATCGCCGCCAGCATCAGCAGGCCAGCGAGCAGTACCGGATCCATGCCGCCACCGGCCGCCACGGCGCCAGCGATGAACAGCAGGGAGTCGCCCGGCAGGAAGGGCATGACCACAAGGCCGGTTTCACAAAAGATCACCATGAACAGAATGGCGTAGATCCATGCCCCGTAGTTGGTTACAAGCATGTCGAGGTAGACGTCGAGATGCAGGACAATGTCGATCGGGTTGAAATCCATGGAAAGCACCTGTGGTGACGGTCCGACTCAGCAGACCTGTGCGGATGACTTCGCGTAAGACTACAGATAGGGGTAGTTTTTCTTACAAGCCGGGAATATCGGGATTATACGAGGCGAGTGGTGAAAATCGCGTCGAGATTGTAGCGGGGAATGTCATGACAGGGCTGATGTTTGATAACGAACAGGTGGGAGCGAGCCTGCTCACGATGCCGTTACTTCGTTGGACCATTGTAATCCAGTCGATGCCATCGCGAGCAGGGTGCAGGTGATTCAGAGTTCGTCGCTGATCGGCAGCACGTAGTTCTTGAATTCGGTGTCTTCCTTGAATCCGATGGACTCGTAGGTTTTCTGCGCGACTTCGTTGTTGCTGCTGGTGGAAACACGCATGCGCACGGCATTGGTTTCCTTGGCCATTTTTTTTGCGGTGCGGATCAGGTTGTCGGCCACCAACTGGCGGCGGGCGTCTTCGGCGACATAAATATCGTTGAGGATCCACACGCGTTTGAGCGAAAGCGAGGAGAAGCTCGGGTACAGCTGGCAGAAACCCATCAGTTTGTTGCTGTCATCATCGGACAGCGCCAGGTAGATCACCGACTCTTTGCGACGCAGGCGTTTTTCGAGGAACGCCCGGGACGAGTCCGGATACGGCAGGGAACCATAAAACTCGCGATATTTGACGAACAAGGGGGTCAGCAGGTCCAGGTGTTCGAGGGTCGCTTGAATAATCCGCATGGTAGGTCTCGTCTTCAAGTGGCTGTCTTACGTCTCTGACGGCGATGGGAAACCCTTGGCGGCCGCGCAACGATCCTGCCTGAAACTGGTACGAATGTGCAATGCGCAAGCGATTCAGGCATTCGGCGGTCCGAGCAGGAAATTTCCTTTCATGTCGCCTCCCGTGTCCGAGTCCAGTGTCTGAACCTGCGCTTCGTCCTTCAGATTGACCCCTGACAACTGCCGCCGGCAGGCTTCGCGCATCAAATACAGCAAACGGTGTGCCGCCATGCCGTAGCTCAGGCCTTCGAGCCGGACATTGGAGATGCAATTACGGTAGGCATCGGTAAGGCCGACCTTGGGATTGTAGGTGAAATATAATCCCAGGCTGTCCGGGGAGCTGAGACCAGGGCGCTCGCCGATGAGGATCACGGTCATTTTTGCGCCAAGCAACTCACCGATCTCATCGGCGACGGCCACCCGGCCCTGTTCTACGAGTACGACTGGCGCAACAGTCCAGCTGTCGCCGGTCATTTGCTCTTCGAAGCGCGCCAGAAACGGCAGGGTATGGCGATGAACGGCCAATGCCGACAGGCCGTCGGCGACCACGATCACCAGGTCCACGCCTCCCGGATGAGCCGCCGCGTAATCACGCAGGGCCTGCGCCGAGGCATCACTGAGTTTTCGCCCCAGGTCGGGGCGTTGCAGGTACGTGTTGCGATCCGTCGCCGCACTGTGCAGCAAAAGGTACTCGCGATCACGCTCGGCCAATTGCGCGCTGAGGGAGGCATGGTCAAACGGCAAGTGCACCGCATCCCGCGCTTGAGCGTGGGCGTATTGGAAGTCCAGTTGTGCGCGGGTGGGAATGCTGGTGCCGGTGCGGCCCAGGGCAATTCGTGCCGGCGTCAGGCGTCGTAGCTCCAGCCAAGGGTTGTGTGGATCGAAGGGTAATTTATCCATGTCAATGCTCATCCCAGTTGCGCCAAGGCCTGCCGGAAGGCTGGCGGCAGGCTGTCGCCGAAGAGAACCCTGCCATCGGCTTGAGTGAAGATGCCCATTCTCGCCAGCCACTGTTCGAATTCCGGTGCGGGCTTCAACCCCAGGGTCTGTCGGGCGTAGAGCGCATCGTGGAACGAAGTGGTCTGGTAGTTGAGCATGATGTCGTCGGAGCCGGGGATGCCCATGATGAAGTTGATCCCGGCGACGCCCAGCAGGGTCAGCAGGGTGTCCATGTCGTCCTGGTCGGCTTCGGCGTGGTTGGTGTAGCAGATGTCGCAACCCATGGGCACACCGAGCAATTTGCCGCAGAAGTGGTCTTCGAGGCCGGCGCGGATGATCTGTTTGCCGTTGTACAGGTATTCCGGGCCGATGAAGCCGACGACGGTGTTCACCAGAAACGGTTTGAAATGCCGCGCCACGGCGTAGGCCCGGGTTTCGCAGGTTTGCTGATCGACGCCGTGATGGGCGTTGGCTGACAGCGCGCTGCCCTGACCGGTTTCGAAGTACATCAGGTTCTGGCCCAGCGTGCCGCGATTGAGGCTCAAACCTGCGTCGTAACCTTCCTGCAATATATTGAGGTTGATGCCGAAACTGGCGTTGGCCGCTTCGGTGCCGGCGATCGACTGGAACACCAGGTCCAATGGGACACCGCGATTGATCGCTTCGATCGACGTGGTGACATGGGTCAGCACGCACGCCTGGGTCGGGATTTCGTAGCGCTGGATGATCGCGTCGAGCATTTCCAGCATGGCGCAAATCGAGGCGATGCTGTCGGTGGCCGGGTTGATGCCGATCATGGCATCGCCGTTGCCGTGCAGCAGGCCGTCGAGAATGCTTGCGGCGATACCGGCCGGTTCGTCGGTGGGGTGGTTCGGTTGCAGGCGCGTGGACAGTCGCCTACGCAGGCCGAGGGTGCCGCGGAATTTCGTGACCACACGGATTTTCTGCGCCACCAGCACCAGATCCTGCACGCGCATGATCTTCGATACGGCGGCAACCATTTCCGGGGTCAGGCCGGGGGCGAGGGCGCGCAGAACCTGCTCGTCGGCGGCATCGCTGAGCAGCCAATCGCGAAAGCCGCCGACGGTAAGGTGGCTGACGACCGAGAAGGCTTGTTTGTCGTGGGTGTCGATGATCAGGCGGGTGACTTCATCGGACTCATAGGGAATCAAAACATCTTGCAGGAAGTGGGATAGCGGAATGTCGGCCAAAGTCATCTGTGCCGCGACGCGCTCGCCGTCATTGAGGGCCGCGACGCCGGCCAGAAAATCCCCGGAGCGCGCCGGGCTGGCCTTGGCCATCACATCCTTGAGGCTGTCGAAGCGATAGGTCTGGGCGCCGACGGAATGGGCGAATGCGGCCATGGGGCGGAGTCCTCCAATAATTACTGCGATCTGCTTTTCCTGTGGGAGCGGGCTCGCTCGCGAATGCGGTGTGTCATTCAAAATAAATGTCGACTGACACGCTGCCTTCGCGAGCAAGCCCGCTCCCACATGGGAACTGCGTGCACTTCAATATGGCCGGCACCGGGCAGTGAGCCCGGTGCCGGTGCATTTAGATACCTTCGAGCATAGCGTCTGCCGGTGCCTCGGAACGTTGCTTGGCAGTCAACTGGAAGTACAGGTACCCGGCAACCATAAAGCCGAGGAAAACCAGGCCGATCAAGGTGTTGAACCAGGCCATCGCCACCAGGCACACCACCGCCAGGAACAGCGCGATCCCCGGCACGATCGGATAGCCCGGCGCGCGGAAGGTGCGCTCCAGGTTCGGTTCGGTCTTACGCAGCTTGAACAGGCTCAGCATACTGATGATGTACATCACGATGGCGCCGAATACCGACATGGTGATCATCGCCGCCGTCAGGCTCATGCCTTGCAGGTTGACCAGGCCGTCGCTGTAGATCGCCGCGATGCCGATCACGCCGCCGGCCAGAATCGCCCGATGCGGCGTCTGGAAGCGCGAGAGTTTGGCCAGCCCCTTGGGCAGGTAACCGGCGCGAGCCAGGGCGAAGAACTGCCGGGAATAGCCAAGAATGATCCCGTGGAAACTTGCCACCAGACCGAACAGACCGATCCATACCAGCATGTGCATCCAGGTCGAATTATCGCCGACCACGGCTTTCATCGCCTGGGGCAGCGGATCGTTGATGTTCGACAGTTGACGCCAGTCGCCGACGCCGCCGGCCATCACCATCACGCCGATGGCCAGGAACACCAGGGTCAGAATGCCGCTGACATAGGCTCTGGGGATCGTGCGTTTCGGGTCCTTGGCTTCCTCGGCGGCCATGGCCGCGCCTTCGATGGCGAGGAAGAACCAGATCGCAAAGGGGATCGCCGCAAAAATCCCGGGAATCGAGCCCATCGTGAACTCGTTCGAACCCGACCAGCCATTGAGCACGAAGTTGCTGAAGCTGAAGCCCGGGGCGACCACGCCCATGAATACCAGCAACTCAGCGACCGCCAGCACGGTGACCACCAACTCGAAGGTGGCCGCGATGCTGACACCGAGGATATTCAGGCCCATGAACACGAAATAGGCGCCAACGGCGGCGATCTTCGGGTCCAGTTCCGGGTATTGCACGTTGAGGTAGGCGCCGATGGCCATGGCGATTGCCGGTGGCGCAAAGACGAATTCGATCAGGGTGGCGATGCCGGCGATCAACCCGCCTTTCTCACCAAAGGCCCGGCGGCTGTAGGCAAACGGCCCGCCAGCGTGGGGAATCGCCGTCGTCAGTTCGGTGAAGCTGAAGATGAAGCAGGTGTACATCGTCGCCACCATCAACGCGGTGACGAGAAAACCCAGTGTGCCTGCGGTGCCCCAGCCGTAACTCCAGCCGAAGTACTCGCCGGAAATCACCAGGCCGACGGCAATGCCCCATAAATGCAGGGTGCCGAGTGTGGGTTTGAGCTGTGTGGAAGAAATAGTCATAAGTCCTCTCTAATTTTTATTGTTCGATCTTTTGGACTTTCGGGTGCGACGGGTTGGGTGCAATTCCTGAATGACGGGTACGCAAGGCCCGTGCCAGAGCGGCCAGCCTTTTGTGTTGTGTCATTTAAGTCGCTATCGCGAGCAAGCTCGCTCCCACAGGGTTCTGTGTCAGGTCTCAACAGCTGGATTCACCACAAAAACCTGTGGGAGCGGGCTTGCTCGCGAAGGCGGTAGAAAGGGCGACACAGAGTTAACTGTGTCGCCCCCGGTTTTAGAAGAAGCCCAGCGGATTGATGTCGTAGCTCACCAGCAGGTTTTTGGTCTGCTGATAGTGGTCGAGCATCATCTTGTGGGTTTCACGACCGACGCCGGACTTCTTGTACCCGCCGAACGCGGCGTGCGCCGGGTACAGGTGGTAGCAGTTGGTCCACACCCGACCGGCCTTGATGGCGCGGCCCATGCGGTAGGCGCGGTTGATGTCGCGGGTCCAGAGGCCGGCGCCCAGGCCGAACTCGGTGTCGTTGGCGATGGCCAGGGCTTCGGCTTCGTCCTTGAAGGTGGTGATGCTCACCACCGGGCCAAAGATTTCTTCCTGGAACACGCGCATTTTGTTGGTGCCCTTGAGCAGCGTCGGCTGGATGTAGTATCCGCTCGCCAGGTTGCCCTCGAGTTTTTCCACCTTGCCGCCGGTCAGCAACTCGGCGCCTTCGCCCTTGGCGATTTCCAGGTACGAAAGGATTTTGTCGAATTGCTGTTCGGACGCCTGGGCGCCGACCATGGTGTCGGTGTCCAGCGGGTCGCCACGTTTGATTTGCAGGACTTTTTTCATCACGACGGCCATGAACTCGTCGTAGATCGACTCTTGCACCAGCGCCCGGGAAGGGCAGGTGCAGACTTCGCCCTGGTTGAAGAATGCCAGCACCAGGCCTTCGGCGGCCTTCTCGATGAAGGATGGTTCGGCTTTCATGATGTCTTCGAAGAAGATGTTCGGCGACTTGCCACCCAGCTCCACGGTGGACGGAATGATGTTTTCGGCCGCGCATTTCATGATGTGCGAGCCGACCGGGGTCGAGCCGGTGAAGGCAATCTTGGCGATGCGTTTGCTGGTGGCCAGGGCTTCGCCGGCTTCTTTGCCGAAGCCTTGCACGATGTTCAGCACGCCCGGTGGCAGCAGGTCGCCGATCAGTTCGACCAGCACGGTGATGCCCAGCGGGGTTTGCTCGGCGGGTTTGAGCACCACGCAGTTGCCGGCAGCCAGCGCCGGGGCGAGTTTCCAGGCGGCCATCAGGATCGGGAAGTTCCACGGAATGATCTGCCCGACCACGCCCAGCGGTTCATGGATGTGATAGGCCACGGTGTTGCCGTCGATTTCGGCGGCGCTGCCTTCCTGGGCGCGGATGCAACCGGCGAAGTAGCGGAAGTGGTCGGCGGCCAGAGGGATGTCGGCGTTGAGGGTTTCGCGAACGGCTTTGCCGTTGTCCCAGGATTCGGTGATCGCCAGCAGTTCGAGGTTCTGTTCGATGCGGTCGGCGATTTTCAGCAGCACCAGCGAACGTGCCTGGGCGGACGTGGCGCCCCAGGCATCGGCCGCCGCGTGGGCAGCGTCCAGGGCCTTGTCGATGTCTTCGGCCGTGGAGCGGGGGAATTCGGCAATCGGTTGGCCATTCACTGGCGAGGTATTGGTGAAGTACTGACCTTTGACAGGCGCGACGAACTCGCCGCCGATGTAGTTACCGTATTTGGCTTTGAACGAAACGATAGCGCCTTCAGTACCGGGGTGAGCGTAACGCATGGTGGTCTCTCCTTGCTTTTGTGCTTATAGGGAGTCGCGCATGTGCGCTTGCTTTAAGCGTAGAGCAAGGGGCGGGCCAGTGCCTTGCATGTCAGGTAAATCAAGGCCTTGCGAGGTTTTTGTCGGACGGGCGGGTAGCGCCTGTGACGCTTTCGGTACAGCCTGGGTGACACTTTGTACCCTTTGTGGCACAGCTTGTGACCAGCCGGTCTTGCAGGCATTGCAATGCGGGCCGGGCTGGAGGATGCTCGGCATCACCTCATGCACGGGTCGCCGAGCCCCGGGGAGAATAATAAGAAATGCAAGACAACCATTTGAGTCGCCATGCCCAGCAAGTATTGACGGTGACCCAGGGCAAGACCCACCTGCACGGTCCGGGTAGCGATCCGTCCATCGCCCGTTCCTGGCTGCGCTGCCTTGAGGACTATCACCTCGATCCGGCCCTGAGCATCGCGCCGACGGTGCTGGAACATGGTCGTGTCCTGGAAAGCCGCGAGCGCTTGCAGCAAGTGCTGCACATCGCCGGCAATGAAATGACCAGCCTGCATCAACAGCTCTCCGGCGCCGGCCATGCAGTGCTGCTGACCGACGCCCGCGGCGTGATCCTCAACTGCGTCACCGCGCCCGCCGAACGCCAGATCTTCGAGCGCGCCGGCCTTTGGCTCGGGGCCGACTGGAGCGAGGCCTGCGAAGGCACTAACGGTATCGGCACCTGTCTGGTGGAGCGTCAGTCGCTGACCATCCATCAGGACGAACACTTTCGCGGCCGCCACACCGGCCTGACCTGCTCGGCGAGCCCGGTGTTCGATCCCCATGGCGAATTGCTGGCGGTGCTCGACGTGTCGTCGGCGCGGCGCGATGTGTCGCGGCAAAGCCAGTTCCACACCATGGCACTGGTCAATCTGTCGGCGAAGATGATCGAGAGCTGCTACTTCCTGCGCTGCTTCGACAACCAATGGTTGTTGCGTTTTCACTTGCAAGCCGAGTCCGTCGGTTTGTTCAGCGAAGGGCTGCTGGCGTTCGACGGGGAAGGGCGCATTTGCGCCGTCAACCAGAGTGCGCTGAACCTGCTGGGACATATTCGCGGCGGCTTGCTGGGTAAGCCGGTGGAGGCGTTTTTCGATTGCTCGCTCGATGAGTTGCTCGGTCGCGCAAGCACCAATGCCGCCGCCAGTTGGCCGTTGCGCACCCGTGATGGTCGCAAGCTGTTCGCGGTATTGCGCGGTGAGGCACGGCGGCCGCTGCCAACTCCGTTGGTGCCAGCGGCCAAGGTCGCACAAGCACCGCGCCTGTCGGGCATTTGCCTGGATGACGCGACGTTGCAGGCGGACTTCCGCAAAGCCTTGCGCGTCTACGAGCGCGACGTACCGCTGCTGATCAACGGCGAAACCGGGTCCGGCAAGGAGGCCTTTGCCAAAGCGGTGCACCACGCCAGCCAGCGGGCGGAGAAAGCCTTTGTCGCCCTCAATTGCGCGGCCATTCCCGAAAGCCTGATCGAGAGCGAGCTGTTCGGATATCGCGGCGGCAGCTTTACCGGTGCACGCAAGGAGGGTATGCGCGGCAAGTTGCAACAAGCCGATGGCGGGACCTTGTTCCTCGATGAAATCGGTGACATGCCACTGGCCTTGCAGACGCGTTTGCTGAGGGTGCTCGAAGACCGACAAGTGGTACCGATCGGCGGCGAGCCGGAATCGGTGAATGTGCGGATCATCAGTGCCACTCACCGTAAGTTGCTGGATCGTGTGCAGGACGGCAGCTTCCGTGAGGATTTGTATTACCGGCTCAACGGGCTGGAAGTCGCGTTGCCGGCCTTGCGTGATCGTAGCGACAAATCCCGGTTGCTCGACTTTTTGCTGGCCGAGGAGGCGGGCGGAGAAACCGTATTGATCGACGGGCCGGCGCGGGAGGCCTTATTGGGGTTCGCCTGGCCGGGTAACGTGCGGCAGTTGCGTAATGTGCTGCGTACGTTGGCAGCACTGTGTGAGGACGGGCGGATCGGCCTGGAGGATTTGCCGGCGATGATTCGCCAGGCGCGGCCGGTAGTGTCGACGATTGAAGAAGCTTCGGAGCATCCGCTGGAAGATGCCGAGCGGCTGGCGCTACTCACGGCGCTGGAGCAGACGCGCTGGCATATGACGCACACAGCGGAGCAGCTGGGGGTCAGTCGCAATACCCTCTATCGGAAGCTGCGTAAACACGGTATCGCCCGGTAATCCGTGTCGCGGCCACTCGCGAGCAAGCCCGCTCCCACAGGGTACACGCGGTCCCTGTGGGAGAGGGCTTGCTCGCGAAGGCGCCCTCAACTCTGAAACATCAGGTGCGATTTTCCCCTCCCTAAGCTAACCTGCGGCCATGTTTTACGAGGTCGACTATGCACATTCATATTCTTGGTATCTGCGGCACTTTCATGGGGTCAATGGCGGTTCTGGCCAAAGAGCTGGGCCATCACGTGACGGGCTCCGATGCCAACGTCTATCCGCCGATGAGCACTCAACTGGAAGCCCAGGGTATTGAATTGACCCAAGGCTACGACCCGGCGCAACTCGATCCGGCCCCTGATCTGGTGGTGATCGGCAACGCCATGTCCCGGGGCAACCCGGCTGTGGAGTATGTGCTGAACAAAGGCCTGCCCTACGTCTCCGGCCCACAATGGCTGGCCGATCACGTGCTGCAAGGTCGCTGGGTACTGGCGGTTGCCGGTACGCACGGCAAGACCACCACCAGCAGCATGCTGGCCTGGGTGCTGGAACACGCGGGCATGAGTCCGGGCTTCCTGATCGGTGGCGTGCCGCAGAATTTCTCGGTGTCGGCGCGCCTGGGTGGCACGCCGTTCTTCGTCATCGAAGCCGACGAATACGACAGCGCCTTTTTCGACAAACGCTCCAAGTTCGTGCACTACCGCCCGCGCACGGCAATCCTGAACAATCTCGAATTCGATCACGCGGACATCTTCCCGGACCTGCCGGCCATCGAGCGGCAGTTCCATCACTTGGTGCGGACCATTCCGAGCGAAGGCCTGGTGATTCATCCGACCACCGAGCCGGCGCTGCAGCGTGTCATCGAGATGGGCTGCTGGACTCCGGTGCAGACCACGGGTGCCGGCGGCCAGTGGCAGGTCAAGTTGCTCAGCGAAGACGGCTCGGTCTTCGAAGTGATGTTTGAAGGTGTTTCCCAAGGCGTGGTCGAGTGGGACATGACCGGTCAGCACAATGTCGCCAACGCACTGGCTACCCTGGCCGCGGCGCGCCACGTCGGCGTCGTGCCGTCCATGGGCATCGCCGCGTTGAGCGCCTTCAAAAGTGTGAAGCGCCGGATGGAAAAAGTCGCGGAAGTGGGTGGCGTCACCATTTATGACGACTTCGCTCACCACCCGACCGCCATTGCCACCACGCTGGATGGCCTGCGCAAACGCATCGGCGATGCGCCGTTGATCGCGATCATCGAGCCGCGTTCCAACTCCATGAAGCTTGGCGCGCACCGCGACGGATTGCCGGAAAGCGTGGTCGATGCCGATCAGGTGATCTGGTATGCCCCGGCCAACCTCGGCTGGGACCTGGCGGCCACGGCGGCGCTGTGCACCGTGCCGTCGATTGTCAGCGACTCCCTGGAAGGCATCATCGAACGCGTGAAGAGTCAGGCGCAACCAGGCACTCACGTGGTGATCATGAGCAACGGCGGCTTCGGCGGCCTGCACGGCAAACTCGCCGAGGCGCTAAAATGAACAACGGCCCGGACCGCATCATCCTGGCGATGACCGGCGCTTCCGGTGCTCAGTACGGTTTGCGCCTGCTCGACTGCCTGGTGCGGGAAGATCGTGAAGTGCACTTCCTGATTTCCAAGGCAGCGCAATTGGTGATGGCCACCGAAACCGACGTCACGCTGCCGGCCAAGCCGCAGATGATGCAGGCGTTCCTCACCGAATACACGGGGGCTGCCGCCGGGCAGATTCGCGTGTATGGCAAGGAAGACTGGATGTCGCCGGTGGCTTCGGGCTCCGGTTCGCCGGCGGCGATGGTGGTGGTGCCGTGTTCCACCGGCACTCTGTCGGCTATTGCCACCGGTGCCTGCAACAACCTGATCGAGCGTGCCGCCGACGTGACGCTTAAAGAACGTCGGCAGTTGATCCTGGTACCCCGTGAAGCGCCGTATTCGAGCATCCATCTGGAGAACATGCTCAAGTTGTCGAACATGGGCGTGACGATTCTGCCGGCATCGCCGGGCTTCTATCATCAACCGCAAACCATCGATGACCTGATCGACTTTGTCGTGGCGCGGATCCTTAACGTGCTCAATATTCCTCAGGACATGTTGCCGCGCTGGGGCGAGCATCATCTGACCAGCGATGAATAAGCTACTGGTGATGTTGCTGGCGCTGCAATTGGCCGGGTGCGCCACGGCGCGCACCCTCGATGCGGCCAAGCCGGGGGCGCCGGTGGTGTACGCCGGGACTCGCCTGGATTTGTACGCAATGAACGGTGGGTGCTGTGCGATGGACCGATTCGGCGCCGAAGCACCGAGCTATCCGGGTGTTGATCTGCCGGCCAGTGCGTTGCTCGACACGCTGCTGTTGCCGCTGTCGTTGCTGACGGTGATAGGGGTGAGTTTTCAGGCGACGGGTGGATTGTAAGAGGGCGTTGTGGCGAGGGGGCAAGCCCCCTCGCCACAGGTTCGCGGTTTACTTGCCCAGCTTCCTCAGCTCATCCGACTCGACAATCCTGATCCCGTCCTGCTCTTCCAGCGCCAGGCGCCACATCGCGCGAGCCAGTTGACAGGCCTCGATACCATGGTATTTGCCAGGGATCAGCCGAGATAACGGGCCGGCGACTTTCTCGCCCAGTCGCGGCTCGGTGCGATCACCCAGCAACAGCGAAGGGCGGCAGATGGTCAGCTGCGGCCAGTCCTGCGCGCGCAGTGCGTACTCCATCTCGCCTTTGACCCGGTTGTAGAGAATCGAGGATCTGCGATCGGCTCCCAGGGCACTGATCACGATCAGGTGCCGTGCGCCCATCTCCCGTGCGCGTTTGGCAAAGGCCACGACCATGTCCAGGTCCACCGCGCGGAACGCCTGTTCCGAGCCTGCCTGTTTGATGGTGGTGCCCAGGCAACAGTAGGCGATGTCGACACGGCCGTTCAGCTGCGGCAGAAACTCCGCCGGGTCGCCGACGGGGTTTTCAAGGTGCGGGTGCTCGGCCAATGGCCTGCGTGAGGGGGCCAATACCCGTGTAATCGTCGGCTCGTTAAGCAGGCGATCAAGCAGATGTTCACCGGTCAGGCCGGTGGCTCCGGCAAGCAATACGTGCTGAGGCGTCAAGTACATAGTGTTTCTCCCTTGATACTATTCAGCTTAGTTGCTGTTTGCATCCTTGCTTTCAATGGACGCACTTTGCAGCGCTTTTCGTGCCTGCTGTTTGCGCAGGAGTTGCCAATGCGAGAGGACGGTTTTCGGTGCCCAGATCTGTGGTTCGGACGCTTCGAAACCGTCCGCCAGTTCACGTTCGGCGACAGTGGCCTTGGCCAGTTTGAAGGCTTGTTCCAGGTCATCGGTCTGGTTCAGGGCCCGGGCGAACAGAGCATCTCCGAAATAAGTGAAGTTGGCTTCCTCCGAGCAACCGAAGGACACTCGGTCGGCCCGCGAGGCCGTCATGATCAGAGTCCGCTCATCCTTGAGGGCGGGAATGAAACCGCCGGAGTAGCAGGACGAAATCACGATGATCTTGTCGCGGTTTTTCAGGGGGGCGAGAACAGCGGCCAATTCGTCGGCTGGCAGATCGGCCAATTCCATGCGTGGCTGGTCAAGCACCAGTTCGTGTTCGCTGGTGCCGTGGCTGGTCAGGTAGATGAAAATCAGGTCCTCCGGACCGCTGCGTTCGGCCAGCGTCAGGGCAGCCCGGCGCAGGTTTTCCCGGGTAGCCATCGGGCGGTCGGCGAGGTGGTCACGATGGTTCACCAGGCGGATCTGGCCAAGGGTGCCAAATCGGGTGGTGAGCATGTTGGCGACGTAGTCGGATTCGCGCAGAAACACGCTTTGCTTGCCATCACCCCCCAGGCTCAACGAATACAGCTCCACCGCCGGCGTCGAGTGTGGAACGTTGGCCAGCGCTGCGTCGAGCAGGCGGCCCTGGGCCAGCAGGCCGAGCTCCAGGGTGTCGGGCAATAATTTGCCCTCGGTGTCGCGTACGCGCTGGCCGTTGATCCAGGTGCCGCTGAGCACGGTGCCATCGGTCAACACCAATGTGCCGCGCCCTTGGTAACTGTCGTTGTCGAACTGGCCGGTGTAAAAGCTGCCGTCGGACAGGTTCAGGCGGCCCAGGCCGGAAAAACGCCAGTCATTGAACTGGCCGATGTAGTGGCTGCCGTCAGTGCCGATCAACTCGCCCTTGCCGTTCAGCGAGCCTTCCTTGAACTGTCCCAGCCAGACATCGCCGTCGGCGTTTTCGTAGCGGCCTTTGCCGTGCAGTTGATTGTTCTTGAAGCTGCCGACATAGATGTCGCCGTCGGCGCTGTTGAAAGTCCCGTTGCCTTCCAGCTGACCGTCGACGAAGTGCCCGGTGAACTGATTGCCGTTGCCGTCGCCGCGCTGGCCTTCGCCATTGGGTTTGCCGTGGGCGAACTGGCCCTGATAGGAGCTGCCGTCTTCGAGTTCGAGGCGACCCAGGCCGGCGTATTGATCGGCCTTGAACTCTCCACGATAGCTCATGCCGTTTTCTTTGAGGGTGCCTTCGCCGTTGCGCCGGCCGGCCTTGAAGCCGCCGCTGTAGCTGCTGGCGTTGGTGGTCAATGCCCCCTGGCCGTCGAACAGTCCCTGATTGAACTGACCGCGATAGACTTCGCCATTGCTGCCATGCCATTCGCCCTGGCCCTGCCACTGGCCCTTGTCGAATTCGCCGGCGTACCAGCTGCCGTTCGGGTAGTCGATACGCCCCTTGCCTTGCAGCAAGCCATTGACCAGGTCACCGCGATAGCGTCCGCCGTCCGGCAGGCGGGCGTCAGGAGGAAATGGCGATTCGCCGTCGCCGCAAGCGGTGAGCATCAAGGTCAAGGCAAGGAGTGCAAGTGGGCGCATAGCGGATTCCGGGCAATTAGGCGAGGGAGTATGCCGCAGCTATGTGTCCTTAATATAGGGTGAGGTTCCGCGTGAGGGCGCGAAACAGCATGAGCTGCTTCGCATCCGGCAAGGTTTATACGAAGCACAGAGACAGGGGTTCGGCGATGTACGCCGGTTTGTCCGAACCTTCGATTTCCAGGGTGGTGGTGGCCTTGAGCAGCCATTGGCCGGGTTTCTTCTCGATGACTTCGGTCAGGTCGACTTTCAGGCGCACTTTCGAATTGACCTTGACCGGCTGGATGAAGCGCACGCTGTCGAGTCCGTAGTTGACCACCATCTTCAAGCCTTCGGGCATGACGAGGATGTCTTCCATCAGTTTCGGGATCAGCGACAACGACAGGAAGCCGTGAGCGATGGTGCTGCCAAATGGCGTTTGCGCGGCCTTGACCGGGTCGACGTGGATGAACTGAAAATCCCCTGTGGCTTCGGCGAACAGGTTGATGCGGTCCTGATCGATAGTGAGCCATTCGGAACGTCCAAGTTCCTTGCCGACATAATCTTTGAGCTCCGCAACTGGAACATAGGGCATTGAGACTCTCCTTGGGTTCATCGGTTTTATAGTTTTGGCTTGCGGGGATCTGACCTCCCGGCTTACTACTTTAGATCAACATGGCCAAACGCAGCGGTCAACTGACAATGCTTTTGGCGAATGCCGGTCTATAGCGCGAGCATGCTTATAATGCCCGGCCAATGCGGGTGATGGATTTTGCGGGAGAACTTTGATGTTGTTACGGGGCCTGACGTGGCTGGTGCTGTTCCAATTGCTCGGCACTGCGCTCAATCATTTGTTCTTGCCGGTGCTGCCGGGGCCGATTGTGGGGTTGCTGCTGTTGCTGGTGTACCTCATCTTTCGCGGGCAGGTTGGCGAGCCGCTGAACCTGGCGGCCAGTAGCCTGTTGCGTTACCTGCCCCTGTTGCTGGTGCCGCCGGCTGTGGGGGTGATGGTCTACGCCGCTGACATCGCGGCGGATTTCTGGGCCATTGTCGGTGCGCTGGTATTGTCGCTGCTGCTTTCCATGGCCTTCGCCGGGGTGCTGATGCATCGTATGGTCAAGGGGCACGCTCACTCCGAGGACAGCCAATGATCTTCGACTGGCACGGCGCCTGGACGTCGGTGATTCACCATCCCCTGTTTGGTATCGGCATTACGCTTGGCGCCTATCAACTCGTCCTGGCGGCATTCGAGAAAACCCGCTGGATCTTTTTGCAGCCGGTGTTGGTCTCCATGTTGTTGGTGATCGGCGTGCTGGTGGGCTGCGGCCTGACCTATGCCGAGTACCGCAAGAGCACCGAGATTCTCAGCATCCTGCTCGGCCCGGCCACTGTCGCGCTGGCGGTGCCGCTTTATCTCAACCTGCGACGGATTCGGCAGTTGTTCTGGCCGATATTTACTACGCTGGTGATAGGCGGGGTGGTGGCCACGGGGATGGGCGTGTTGCTGGGCTGGTCGTTCGGTGCCGAGCACATGATCCTGATGACCATGGCGCCGAAATCGGTGACTTCGCCTATCGCAATGTTGGTGGCCGAGCAGATCGGTGGTGTCGCGGCGCTGGCAGCAGTGTTCGTCTTGATTACGGGTGTGATCGGCGCGATTTTCGGCCCGGCGTTGTTGACCCGGCTGGGCGTGCATAGCCCGGAAGCCAGGGGTATGGCACTGGGCATGACGGCCCACGCGGTCGGCACGGCAGTGGCGATGCAGGAAAGTGAAGAGTGCGGCGCCTTCGCGGCGCTGGCGATGAGCCTGATGGGTGTGGCCACGGCGGTGCTCCTGCCGTTGGCGGTGTCGATGGTGGTGTAAGGAAATGTCTATGAGTCTGCCGCTTTTTCCGTTGAACACAGTGCTGTTTCCTGGCTGCATCCTCGACTTGCAGATCTTCGAGGCGCGCTATCTGGACATGATCGGCCGCTGCATGAAGCAGGGCGGCGGGTTCGGCGTGGTGTGCATCCTCGAGGGTGAGGAAGTCGGGATCGCCCCGGCGGGTTACGCCTTGGTCGGGTGTGAGGCGCTGATCACCGATTTCAAGCAACAGGACAACGGCCTGCTGGGGATTCGGGTTCAGGGCGGACGGCGTTTCCATGTATTACGAACGGAAGTCCAGCGCGATCAGTTGACCGTCGCCGAGGTCGAGTGGCTGGAAGACGAACCCGAGCAACCCTTGCAGGACGAAGATGCCGACCTGGTTGCGTTGCTCAAGGCCTTGGCTGAGCACCCGATGGTCGAAGCGTTGAACATGGGTACTGAGGCGACCGGGCAACAATCACTGGCCAATCAATTGGCGTACCTGTTGCCTTTCGCGGAACTGGACAAGATTGATCTGCTGCAACTTGATGATCCGCAGCAACGACTGGATGCGATTCAGGCGTTGCTGGATGAGTTGCAGGGGGAGTTGTTTGCCTGAGTGATTTTGGCGAACTTCCGATGGCTTGGCTGTATGTTGTTTTTAATGGCATTGTTTTTGAAGTTTATTGTAGGTTCGCTGGCTGAGTCTGTATTTATTTCTAATAACTAAAAGTGATGGCTTGTATTGAGTGTTCACGCAGTGGCGATTATATTTGCTGCGTCTGCATGAGGCGGGCGTTACATATATAAGGAGCTGTTATTATGAAAAATTTTACTGGTGCTGAGCGTGCTTTGTGGGAGTTGTGTTTTTCTCGAATCATGGTCAACTATGTTTCTGCGCAATCACCGCAGGGCGAAGTTCAGTTTGCCGCGGACTCTGCATTCAATGCGGCCAATGCGTTGATCCTGGTGCGCCGTTCGGGCCTGAATGGTGATCGTGATAATTATGAGCAGCGGCTTTGGGATAGTTATGTAGGGGACGCTATGATCAAGTTTTCGACAGAGGTTCGTTGGAAACGTGAAGACTATGTTGTCATTGCCGGCCGCGTTGCCAAAAATGCCGACACAGCCGTTGCGAAGTATCGCGGCACGGAAGGTTCGGAACTGCCAAGCTTTCCATTCGGGAGCTAAGTCGTAATATGGTTTTCTGGTAGTTGATGGTAAAGCGATTCCTTGAATGACGTGTTGTGGGCTGATGTTCCATTTGCGTCAAGGGACGAATGCAGGCTTCAAAAACTCCATAACACCCTGTGGGAGCAAGCTTGCCCGCGAAGAGGCTCTTTCGGTCGATACTGATATCGCCTGACTCTCCGCCTTCGCGGGCAAGCCCCCCCCCATACACAGGATTCGTTTTTACTTCAGGTCCGACTCAGTCAGCTCAACACAAAGTAATCGCGATCTTCGAACGGGCTAGTTCGACCTGCTGCAACTCGATGATCCGCAGCAGCGACGGAGTGCGATTCAGGCGTTACTGGATGAGTTGCAGGGGGAGTTGTTTACCTGAGCAGCATTTGGCAAACATTGCACACGATTGCCAGCATTGCTGGGTGCCGGTGTTTTGATTAATTTGGGATTGCCTGCATGAAGCGGGTTACTTCAAAATATCAAAAGGATTTAAATGATGACTATTTTCTCCAATGAGCGCGCGGCATGGGAAGCGGCCGCTGTAGGTTACCTGCTCAAACATGCAAGTATGGGGCAATCCTTCGAGGATACTGCAATTGCAGCAGGCCGGCTCGCTGATGCACTGATTCTGGAAATGCGTAAACGTCAACGTGCCTGATTGCAATTAGCTGAACGCGTTCAAAAAGAACCCCGTCATATTGGTCGGGGTTCTTTTGTTATGAGAGGTCGAGATAAATCTGCACTCTTTTTAGTAGGCATACCGCAACATCGTATGGGGCAAATGCCGCAATACGAAGAAGCCGAACAGGGCCACCAACGCCGGTAGCAGCAGCCACCAGACCTTGGGCGGCATTGCGTTCAGTGGTGCCTGACGTTGATTCAGCCAGAGGCTGGCTGCGCAGACGCAGGCCGCCAGCATTGCACCCGCCAATACATCCGTCGGCCAATGCGCGCCGAGGTAAACCCTGGAGAGGGCAATCGCCAAGGCTGGTATGCAACCCAGTAGTAACCAGGTCAATCGCATCCGTGGCGGTTGTCCACGCCCGGCAAGTACGGCGAGGGTTAGAAACAGCGCGAAAGAACCCGAGGCGTGACCACTTGGCATGCTGTAACTGGTCAGTGGATCGCTCAGGACTTCTGGACGTACGCGAGCGAAGAAGTGTTTGGTCGCGGTGTTGGCCAGTGCCGTGCAGAGCAAGGTGCTCGAGGCGAAGATCGCTTGCGACCATTGCCTGGCGATCACCAGTAGCACTACGAGCAAAGCACTGAACGCCAGCATGTTGCGGAATTCGCCGATCAGTGTGAAGACTACGGCTACTTCATCGAGCATCGGATTGCGATGCTCTTGCACCAGTGTCATCACGCCCTGATCGAGCGCGCTCAGATGCGAATAGCCGATAAACAACCCTGCCAGAATCAGAAAACTCATGCCAGTGATGAACATCGTGGCATTGCGATGCCGGCGCAGGCTACTGGTTGCGCTCAAGCCGACCATCACAGCAATGCTGCCGACAACAACTCCGGCCTGGAGCCAGAAGCCTTCGGGCAATGGCAAGCGGATTGCCGCGCCCGTGGCCCAGCCAGGCATCAGATAAGCTAACGACCAACCCGCGCCAGCCAACAGGCTGACAGCGAAGAAGCGCGGGAAAGGCATGTCGCACATTCCGGCCACCATCGGCAGCATTGGCCGCAAGGGGCCGATAAAGCGCCCAACCAGCAGGCTGGCGATGCCGTAGCGCTGGAAGTATGACTCGGCTCCGGCGATCCATTCCGGATGATGGCGCAAGCCCGGCAGGCGCCGGATGTTCTGATGGAAGTGCCGTCCCAGAAAATACGAAATGACGTCACCCAGCACCCCGGCGACGAAACCCAGCAAGAGCGTCTCACTGAGCGTCAGTGCGCCACTGCCTGCCAGTACCGCCACGGCGAACAGCAGCACCGTGCCGGGAACGATCAGCCCGGCAATCGCCAGGCATTCCACAAAGGCCACGATGAATACCGCTGCCGCCAGCCATTGCGGGTTGGCCGCCAACCATCCGGTCACGCTATCGAGCCATGGGCCCATAAAAACCACTCCATCAAATGTTCAATTTTCTACTTGTAGGCGCGAGCCTGCTCGCGATAGCGCACTTTGAGTCAACGGTGATATTGATTGTGCTGACCTCATCGCGAGCAGGCTCGCTCCTACAGGAGATTCCTACAGTTTCAAAATCCGGATCGGTCTCAGGACAGTACAAAATAATCGCGACCTTCGACCTGTCCCCGTCGTAGCGGGTTGCGCGTGCAATAAGCCGCGTAGGTCGCATCGACGAAGCGGTACATCAGGTGTTCATCGCGCCCGTGGGGAATGCCCAGACGCGTGGTCTGGATGATGTGGGCGGGCGTTTGCCCCACGTGTTCTACCAGCAGCACTTCATGGTCGAAGCGTTTGGCGTCCCATACCGGCACTTTCAGGCCCAGCGCCTTGCAGAGCAGGGTTTGCCCGGCACAGAGTTTTTGTGACGGGCGAGGGTGGCCCTGGGAATCGGGATTGTTCAGTAACATCTGCGCCAGGCTGGCCGGCCCGCTCAATTGATCGACCCACGGGTAGGCGGATTTGATCAGTACCGCGTTTCCCGGCCCTTGAGCACTGAAGTTCAGTGAGTCGCCGCCCCGAGCGTAATACATATAGATGTGGCCGCCATCCAGAAACAAAGCCTTACGCTTTTCTGTATAGCCGAGGGATGCGTGGCTGCCCTTTTCCGCGCAGTAGTAGGCCTCGGTCTCGATAATTCGGGCGCTGAGCCACAGGTCGCCCACTCGATGGCGAATGACTTTGCCCAGTAAATCCCGGGCCAGAACTTGCGCGTCACGGTCGAAAAACGCGTCCGGGAGGCCCGTGGGCAGGCTCGCGGCGGACGCTCGAACAGTCAGATTGGACATGATGACCGGCATTTGTCAGGGCTGAATGAGTCGTGATGATAACAATTTGCAGCTTAATCCCGGCTGAACATCGGCAATTTGCCCTCCATTTCGACCATCCGCCCGTCACCGCTGTTAGTCGGTGGGCGCGACAGCTATAATCTGTCGCTTTACTCTTTACCAAGACCTAATCAAAGACCACGCCAGACCATGACTGAGTCCGTTCTTGACTACATGACCCGCCTGGGTCGCGCTGCCCGCGAAGCTTCCCGCGTGATCGGCCGTGCCAGTACCGCGCAGAAAAACCGCGCCCTGCAGGCCGCCGCCAACGCGCTGGACGCTGCCCGCGCCGAGCTGACGGCGGCCAATGAACAGGATTTGGCTGCCGGTCGCGCCAATGGTCTTGAGCCGGCCCTGCTTGAGCGCCTGGCTCTGACCCCGGCGCGTATCGACGGCATGATCGTCGGCCTGCGTCAGGTGGCAGCCCTGCCGGACCCGGTCGGCGCAATCCGTGACATGAGCTTCCGTCCGTCCGGTATTCAGGTCGGCAAGATGCGCGTGCCACTGGGCGTGATCGGAATCATCTACGAGTCGCGACCGAACGTGACCATCGATGCGGCCAGTCTGTGCCTGAAGTCCGGTAACGCGACCATCTTGCGTGGCGGTTCCGAGGCCATTCATTCCAATCGTGCCATCGCCGCCTGCATTCAGCGTGGCCTGGCCGAGGCCGATCTGCCGGCCGCGGTGGTGCAAGTGGTCGAAACCACCGATCGCGCTGCCGTCGGCGCGCTGATCACCATGCCTGAATACGTTGATGTCATCGTGCCGCGTGGCGGTCGAGGCCTGATCGAACGCGTCAGCCGTGATGCCCGTGTCCCGGTGATCAAGCACCTGGACGGCATCTGCCACGTTTACGTGAGTGAACACGCCGATCTGGCCAAGGCACAGCGCATCGCGTTCAATGCCAAGACTTACCGTTATGGCATCTGCGGTGCCATGGAAACGCTGCTGGTCGATCAAACCGTCGCCAGGGAGTTCCTGCCGGCGATGGCGGCACAGTTCCGCGAAAAAGGCGTCGAGCTGCGCGGTTGCGAGCGTACCCGGGCAATCATCGATGCCGTGGCCGCTACCGAAGAAGACTGGAGCACCGAGTACCTGGCGGCGATTTTGTCGATCCGTGTGGTCGACGGACTGGGACAGGCCATCGAGCACATCAATCATTACGGTTCCCATCACACCGATTCGATTGTCAGCGAACACCAGGGCGACACCCGGCGTTTCGTGGCTGAAGTCGACTCCTCGTCGGTGATGATCAATACCCCGACATGCTTCGCAGATGGCTTCGAATACGGATTGGGTGCCGAGATCGGCATTTCTACTGATAAGCTGCACGCCCGCGGCCCGGTGGGCCTCGAGGGACTGACCTGCGAGAAGTACATCGTGGTCGGCGACGGGCAGTTGCGCGGACAGGAGCCGGTCTGACTTGGGCGACTTCGACCCGTCAGCCCCGGTCACCGTCAGCGAGCCAGCCCCTCGCCGCATTGGTGTCCTGGGCGGAACGTTCGACCCGGTGCACATCGGCCATTTGCGCGGTGCGCTGGAAGTCGCCGAAACACTTGCGCTCGATGAGTTGCGCCTGACACCCAGTGCCAGGCCGCCCCATCGGGACAAGCCGCAGGTGTCGGCAAAAGACCGTCTGGCGATGGTCGAGTGCGCGGTGGCCGGTGTGGCGCCGTTGGTGGTGGACGCCCGCGAATTGCAGCGGGACAAACCGTCCTACACCATTGATACCCTGGAACTGATGCGCGCCGAACTGGCCGTATCCGACCAGGTTTTTCTGCTTTTGGGCTGGGACGCTTTTTGCGGCCTGCCCACTTGGCACCGCTGGGAAGAGTTGCTCCAGCATTGCCATATCCTGGTGTTGCAACGCCCGGATGCCGACAGCGAACCGCCGGATGCCTTGCGCAACCTGCTGGCAGCGCGCTCGGTGAGCGACCCGCTGGCCCTCAAAGGGCCGAGCGGACAGATTGCATTCGTCTGGCAGACACCGCTCGCGGTATCCGCCACCCAGATCCGTCAACTGCTGGCCAGCGGTAAGTCGGTACGTTTCCTGGTGCCCGACGCGGTCCTGGCCTACATCGATGCGCACGGACTCTACCGTGCGTCGAACTGAATGGGAGTGCCTCAAGGCACGTGGCAACAACGTGTATTGAAGCGCCCGAACAAACGAGCAAAACGAGTTTTATATGACGAGCAACAACGAAAGCAAAGTAAAACGCAAAGGCACATTCAAGAGTGCCCCGCTGCCGGAAAAGGTCCTCGCCGCCGAGCCGCCTAAAGGCGACGAGCTGGTCAAGATCGCCGTAGCCGCCCTTGAAGACGTCAAGGCCCAGGATGTGCTGGTGATTGATGTTCGCGACAAGCAGAGCATCACTGACTACATGATCATCGCCACCGGTACCTCCAACCGCCAGATCGGCGCGATGCTGGACAAGGTTCGCGAGGCCGTCAAAGCCCTGGGCATCAAGCCGCTGGGTGAAGAAGGCAAGGGCGACAGCGACTGGGTGCTGTTGGACATGGACGACGTGATCGTTCACATGATGACCTCCAACGCCCGTCAGTTCTACGACCTTGAGCGCCTGTGGAAAGGTGCCGAGCAGAGCCGTGCGGCCGATGGCAAGCACCACAGCCCTGAAGTTGGTCACGAGCACTTCAACAAGCTCAACAAAGACCAGGAATAAGGGACCGCCGTGCGACTGCGACTGATCGCCGTCGGTTCACGCATGCCCAAGTGGGTGGAAGAAGGCTGGCATGAATATGCCAAGCGTCTTCCGTCCGAGCTGGCGCTGGAACTGGTGGAAATTCCGCTCAATACCCGTGGCAAGAACGCCGACGTGGCCCGTTTCATCCGTCAGGAAGGCGAAGCCATGCTGGCCAAGGTCGGGCCGAACGAGCGGATTGTCACTCTCGAAGTCCATGGCAAGCCCTGGAGTACCGAGCAACTGGCGGTCGAGCTCGATCGCTGGCGGCTGGACTCGCGCACTGTCAACTTCATGGTCGGTGGCCCCGAAGGGCTGGCGCCGGAAGTCTGTGCCCGGGCTGACCAGCGCTGGTCGTTGTCGCCGCTGACCTTGCCGCACCCGCTGGTGCGGATCCTGATCGGCGAACAGATGTACCGTGCCTGGACCGTGCTGTCCGGTCACCCTTACCACAAGTAGTTCTGCCCTCATGTCCCAGCCGATCCGCATCAAGGACCACGAAAAAGACGCCCGTCTGGTGCGTGGTCGCGTCGTGTTCGGGGCCATTGCAGTGGTGGCGCTGATTGCGGTGCTGATCGCGCGTCTGTATTTCCTGCAGGTGATCCAGTACGAGTACCACTCGACCCTGTCGGAAAACAACCGCGTCCACGTGCAGCCGATTCCGCCGACTCGCGGGCTGATTTTCGACCGCAACGGCGTGGTGATTGCTGATAACCGGCCGAGTTTCAGCCTGAGCATGACCCGCGAGCGTTCCGGCGACTGGCAGCAGGTGCTCGACGTGATCGTCGAAGTGCTGGAACTGACGCCCGAAGACCGGGTGATCTTCGAGAAGCGCATGCGTCAGGGGCGCCGGCCGTTCGAGCCGGTGCCGATCCTGTTTGAGCTGAGCGAAGAGCAGATCGCCCGGATCGCCGTTAACCAGTTCCGCCTGCCGGGCGTGGAAGTGGTCGCGCAGTTGGTTCGTCACTATCCCCAGGGGGCGCACTTTGCTCACTCGGTGGGCTACATGGGGCGGATCAACGAGAAAGAGCTCAAGTCGCTGGACCCGGTCAATTACAGCGGCACCCACCACATCGGCAAAACCGGCATCGAGCGTTTCTACGAGCCTGAACTGCACGGCCAGGTGGGTTACGAGGAAGTCGAGACCAACGCCAGAGGCCGCGTACTGCGCGTGCTCAAGCGTACCGATCCGATTCCCGGCAAGGACATCGTCCTGAGCCTGGACATCAAATTGCAGGAAGCCGCCGAAGCTGCGCTCGGTGGTCGTCGTGGCGCGGTAGTAGCGCTGGACCCGAAAACCGGCGAAGTGCTGGCGATGGTCAGCCAACCGAGTTTCGACCCGAACCTGTTCGTCACCGGCATCAGCTTCAAGGCCTATTCCGAGCTGCGCGACTCCATCGACCGGCCGCTGTTCAACCGCGTGCTGCGTGGCCTGTACCCGCCGGGTTCGACCATCAAGCCCGCGGTGGCGATTGCCGGTCTGGACGCGGGCGTGGTGACGGCGTCGTCGCGAGTGTTCGACCCGGGTTACTACATGCTGCCCAACTACGATCACAAATACCGTAACTGGAATCGCACCGGTGACGGTTTCGTCGATCTCGATACGGCGATCATGCGTTCCAACGACACCTACTTCTATGACCTGGCCCACAAGCTGGGGATCGATCGGCTGTCGGCATACATGACCAAATTCGGCATCGGCCAGAAAGTCTCCCTGGACATGTTCGAAGAGTCGCCGGGGTTGATGCCGTCCCGCGAATGGAAACGTGCGACCCGCCGGCAGGCGTGGTTCCCGGGTGAAACGCTGATTCTGGGGATCGGCCAGGGCTATATGCAGTCGACCCCGTTGCAACTGGCCCAGGCCACCGCCCTGGTCGCCAACAAAGGCGTTTGGAACCGTCCGCACCTGGCCAAGACCATCGAGGGCGTGAAGCCGGTGGATGAGAATCCGATGCCGGACATCATCCTGCGCGACCCCTCGGACTGGGCCAAGGTCAACCACGGCATGCAGCAGGTTATGCATGGTGCCCGTGGTACGGCGCGCAAAGCCTCTATCGGCGCGCAATACCGGATCGCCGGCAAGTCGGGTACAGCCCAGGTGGTCGCGATCAAGCAGGGTGAGAAGTATGACCGTTCCAAGGTTCAGGAGCGCCATCGCGACCACGCCCTGTTCGTCGGTTTTGCGCCGGCCGACGACCCGAAAATCGTGGTGTCGGTGATGGTCGAGAACGGCGAGTCCGGCTCCGGCGTCGCCGCGCCAGTGGTGCGCCAAATCATGGATGCCTGGCTCCTGGACCAGGACGGTCGGTTGAAGCCCGAATACGCCAGCCCTATCAGTGCAGAGGCTACCGCCCGTGATGAATAACTTCGATCGCATGCTCTCCAGTGAGGATGTGATGCGTCGCCGTGCGACGCTGCTGCAACGCCTGCACATCGACGGCCCGTTGCTGATCCTGCTGCTGACCCTGGCGGCCGGCAGCCTGTTCGTACTCTATTCGGCCAGTGGCAAAAGCTGGGATCTGCTGGCCAAACAAGCCACTTCTTTCGGCATCGGCCTGGTGTCGATGATCGTCATCGCCCAGTTCGAGCCACGCTTCATGGCTCGCTGGGTCCCGGTGGGTTATGTGATCGGCGTGCTGTTGCTGGTAGTCGTCGACGTCATGGGTCACAACGCCATGGGTGCTACCCGCTGGATCAACATTCCCGGGGTGATCCGCTTCCAGCCTTCGGAGTTCATGAAGATCCTGATGCCGGCGACCATCGCCTGGTACCTGTCCAAGCGCACCTTGCCGCCGCAACTCAAGCATGTGGGGGTGAGCCTGTTCCTGATCGGCTTGCCATTCATCCTGATCGTGCGTCAGCCCGACCTCGGCACTTCATTGCTGATTCTGGCGGGGGGCGCCTTCGTGCTGTTCATGGGTGGCCTGCGCTGGCGCTGGATCCTCAGCGTGCTCGCTGCCGCCGTGCCGGTGTCCGTGGCCATGTGGTATTTCGTTATGCACGATTACCAGAAGCAGCGCGTCCTCACGTTCCTCGACCCGGAAAGTGACCCGCTAGGCACCGGCTGGAACATCATCCAGTCCAAGGCCGCCATCGGCTCCGGTGGTGTGTTCGGCAAGGGCTGGTTGCTGGGCACCCAGTCGCACCTGGACTTCCTGCCGGAAAGCCATACCGACTTCATCATTGCCGTATTGGGTGAAGAGTTCGGCCTGGTGGGGATCTGCGCGCTGTTGCTGATCTACCTGCTGTTGATCGGCCGCGGCCTGGTGATTACCGCCCAGGCCCAGACATTGTTCGGCAAGTTGCTCGCGGGCAGCCTAACCATGACGTTTTTTGTTTATGTTTTCGTCAACATCGGTATGGTCAGTGGCCTGTTGCCGGTGGTGGGGGTGCCGTTGCCGTTCATTAGCTACGGAGGAACTTCGCTGGTGACGCTACTGTCAGCGTTTGGGGTTTTGATGTCGATCCATACCCATCGCAAGTGGATCGCGCAGGTTTGAATAAGGTGAAATTTTCAATGCAAGTAATGCGTGGCTGGGCGACTCGATACGCGCCATGGGTCAGCCTGGTAAGCATCCTTGGCACCATGCCGGACGCGTTGGCCGGCGACTACGAAGGCTCACCCCAGGTGGCTGAATTCGTCGGTGAAATGACCCGCGACTACGGTTTCGCCGGTGAACAATTGATGGGTGTGTTCCGCGAAGCCGAGCGCAAGCAGTCGATTCTGGACGCCATCTCCAAACCTGCCGAACGGGTCAAGCAGTGGAGCGAGTATCGCCCGATGTTCATCACCGATGCGCGCATAGCCCGGGGTGTGGATTTCTGGCGTCAGCACGAAACGGTGTTGGCTCGTGCCGAGCAGGAATACGGCGTGCCGGCCCAGGTGATTGTCTCGATCATCGGTGTTGAAACCTTTTTCGGCCGTAATACCGGAAATTTCCGGGTGATCGATGCCTTGTCGACCCTGGGTTTCGACTATCCTCCCCGTGCCGAGTTTTTCCGCAAGGAGTTGCGTGAGTTCCTGCTGCTGGCCCGCGAAGAGCAGGTCGATCCGTTGACGCTCAAAGGCTCCTACGCTGGCGCAATGGGATTGCCGCAGTTCATGCCGAGCAGTTTCCGCGCTTATGCAGTGGATTTCGACGGTGATGGCCATATCAACATCTGGACCAATCCGGATGATGCCATTGGCAGTGTTGCCAGTTACTTCAAACGCCATGGCTGGGTCGCCGGCGAACCGGTAGTCAGCCGCGGCGATGTCCGTGGCGATCAGGTCGACGAAGGTTTGACCACCGGTATCGAACCGACGAAAACCGTCGGGGAGTTGCGAGCCCTGGGGTGGTCAAGTCATGATGCGCTGCGCGATGATATGCCGGTTACTGCGTTCCGCCTGGAAGGCGACAATGGCTCCGAGTACTGGATGGGCCTGAAGAATTTTTACGCGATCACGCGATATAACCGCAGCGTGATGTACGCCATGGCCGTACATCAACTGTCTGAACAGCTGGTCCAAGCACGGGGCGTCAAGTAATGCGGGCATTGCCTATCAATAAACCCCTGAAGCTGATGGCATTCGCCGCGTTGGCAATGCTGGTCGCCAGTTGTTCGACCAGCCGTGCGCCGGCCCAGAAGACCAGCAGCACCTCTGTGCGCACGACGCCGGGGCTGGACATCAACCGCGCCCACAAGGATGGCGCGCCATGGTGGGATGTCGATGTTTCGCGTATCCCGGACGCCACGCCGACCCTGCACACCGGCCCGTACAAGGCCGCTCCTTACTCGGTACTGGGCAAAACCTACTTTCCGCTGCAGGAGTCAAAGACCTACGTGCAGTCGGGCACGGCGTCGTGGTACGGCACCAAGTTCCACGGCCAGAACACCGCCAACGGCGAAGTCTATGACCTGTATGGCATGAGCGCTGCCCACAAGACTCTGCCACTGCCAAGTTACGTCCGGGTCACCAACCTGGACAACAACAAGAGCGTGATCCTGCGCGTCAACGACCGTGGGCCGTTCTATTCGGACCGGATCATCGACTTGTCCTACGCGGCCGCCAAGAAGCTCGGTTACGCCGAAACCGGCACCGCGCGGGTCAAGGTCGAAGGCATCGACCCGCAGCAATGGTGGGCTGCCAAGGGCCGTCCGGCACCATTAATGCTCAACGAACCGAAAGTCGCGCAGAATAGCGCGCCGGTGATCACGGCCTCGGCCGGCACCGTCGAGCAATGGACGCCGCCGCCGCAGCAACACGCGGCCGCGGTGGTGCCCGTGCAACTCGATGCAAAAAAAAACGCTTCTGTAGCAGCCTCTGGCCAGTATCTGCAGGTGGGCGCGTTCGCCAACCCGGACGCTGCAGAACTCCTGAGATCGAAGCTCAGCGGGATGGTGAGCGCTCCGGTGTTCATCAGCTCGATCGTGCGCAATCAGCAGACCCTGCATCGGGTGCGCATGGGGCCAATCGGTTCGCCGGGTGAAATCCAGCAAGTGCAGAACAGTGTGCGCCTGGCCAATCTCGGTTCGCCGAGTGTGGTCACGGAGTAATACGTAGAGCTTGATTGACGGTTCGTCTGCGGTATTGGGGGGCGAACCAGGTTGTTGACTCGTTGAAGAACAAAAGCCCGGCAAGGGTGACTGAGTGAGCAACTGAACACGCGATGACTCGTTAGAAAGTCATTTGATTAGTTTTGCCCTTGGGCAAGTTTCCATTAGCGATTTCGAGAGACGGATGAACATCACCACCTTTGCCAAACGCCTGTTCCTGCTAGTCCCGCTGCTTCTCTCACCCGCCGCGTTCGCGGTCGAGATGATGCCTTCGCCACCACAACTGGCCGCCAAGGCCTATGTGCTCATGGATGCCAGCAGCGGCAACGTGCTGGTCGAGAACAACGGTGACCAGCGTCTGCCGCCGGCCAGCCTGACCAAGCTGATGACCGCGTACATCGCGACTCTGGAAATCCGTCGTGGCCAGATCGGCGAAAACGATCCGGTGACCGTCAGCGAAAACGCCTGGCGTACCGGCGGTTCGCGGATGTTCATCAAGGTCGGCTCGCAGGTGACTGTCAGCGACCTGTTGCACGGCATCATCATCCAGTCGGGCAACGACGCCAGCGTTGCGCTCTCCGAGCACATCGCCGGCAGCGAAGACGCGTTCGCCGACATGATGAACAAAACTGTTGGCGACCTGGGCATGACCAACAGCCACTTCATGAACCCGACCGGTCTGCCGAACCCTGAGCACTACTCGTCGGCTCACGACATGGCCGTACTGGCTCGCGCGATCATCCACGAAGACCCGGCTCACTACGCGATCTACTCGCAGAAAGAGTTCTTCTGGAACGGCATCAAGCAACCGAACCGCAACCTGCTGCTGTGGCGCGACAAGACCGTCGACGGCCTGAAAACCGGTCACACAGACGAAGCCGGCTATTGCATGGTGTCTTCGGCCGTACGTGATGGCATGCGTCTGATCGCCGTGGTCTTCGGCACCAACAGCGAAGTGGCCCGTGCCGCCGAAACCCAGAAGCTGCTGACCTACGGTTTCCGCTTCTTCGAAACCCAGACCTTCTATCAGAAGGGCACCGAGCTGGCTCAGGCTCCGGTCTGGAAAGGCTCCACCAACCAGGTCAAGGCTGGCCTGGCGCAAGACCTGACCATGACCTTGCCAAAAGGCCAGCTGAAGAAGCTCGCTGCCAGCATGACCATGAACCCGCAACTGATCGCGCCAATCGCCAAGGGCGACGTGATCGGTAAAGTCGAAGTCAAACTGGACGACAAGGTGGTGCACAGCGCCGATCTGATCGCTCTGGATGGCGTCGAAGAGGGTGGTATCTTCCGCCGCATGTGGGATAGCATCCGTCTATTCTTCTACGGCTTGTTCAACTGATAGTGTGCACCTGCATGGCCCTGCGCTGATCCGGCGCGGGGCTTTGCCGTCGCCACGGCTTACGCTTACGAGGCCGTTACGCCATGACCGATACCGAAGTAAAGGCGCCAAAGATCGAGTTCCCTGCCAATGATTACCCGGTTAAGGTGATCAGCGACACCGGCGTGGGTAACAAGGACAGAATCATCGACATCGTCCGCAAATATGCAACGATCAACGATGAGCGTGTTGATGAGCGCCAGAGCAGCAACGGCAAATACACCACCATTCAGTTGCACATCGTGGCGACCGACCAGGATCAGCTGTACAACATCAACAGCGAACTGCGGGCAACCGGTTTCGTGCACATGGTGCTGTGATGTCCGGGGTGCTGGGCTTTCGCGAGCTCGGCCAGATGGCTTACGAGCCGGTCTGGCATGCCATGCAACGCTTCACCAACGAACGCGGCAACGATGCCGCCGACGAGATCTGGCTGGTGGAACACCCTGCGGTGTTCACCCAGGGCCAGGCCGGCAAGGCCGAGCATCTGCTGCTTCCCGGTGATATTCCGGTGGTGCAGGTCGACCGTGGTGGTCAGGTGACCTACCACGGCCCTGGCCAACTGGTGGCTTATCTGCTGCTGGACGTGCGCAAGCTCGGGTTTGGCGTGCGCGATCTGGTCAGCCGGATGGAGCAATGCCTGATCGAGCTGCTGGCCAGTTACGGTGTCACCGCCGTGGCCAAGCCCGATGCGCCGGGTGTCTACGTCGACGGGGCGAAAATCGCTTCCCTGGGTCTTCGGATCCGCCACGGCTGTTCCTTTCATGGCCTGGCCTTGAACGTGGACATGAACCTGGAACCGTTTCGACGGATTAATCCCTGCGGCTACGCCGGGCTGGCGATGACCCAGCTGAGCGATCACGCAGGATCGATTGAATTTGCCGAGGTAAGTGCCCGGCTGCGCGCGCAGCTCGTCAAACACCTCGACTATGCTGAGCAGACGACCCTGACGGGCGGAATCGACTGATATGACTACTGATGCAGTGCAAACCATGATCCCGACGCTCGATGTCACCGAGCGCCCGGCCCCGCGTCCCAAGGTTGAAGCCGGCGTCAAGCTGCGCGGCGCCGAAAAGGTTGCACGCATCCCGGTGAAGATCATTCCGACCACCGAACTGCCGAAGAAGCCGGACTGGATTCGCGTCCGCATCCCGGTTTCGCCGGAAGTCGACCGCATCAAGGCCCTGTTGCGCAAACACAAGTTGCACAGCGTGTGCGAAGAGGCGTCCTGCCCGAACCTGGGCGAGTGCTTCTCCGGCGGCACCGCGACCTTCATGATCATGGGTGACATCTGCACCCGTCGCTGCCCGTTCTGCGACGTCGGCCACGGCCGTCCGAAGCCGCTGGACGTCAACGAGCCGGAAAGCCTGGCCATTGCCATCGCCGACCTGCGCCTGAAGTACGTGGTGATCACTTCGGTGGACCGCGACGACCTGCGTGACGGCGGTGCCCAGCACTTTGCCGACTGTATCCGCGAAATCCGCAAGCTGTCGCCGAACGTGCAGCTCGAAACCCTGGTCCCGGACTACCGTGGCCGCATGGACATCGCGCTGGAAATCACCGCCGCCGAGCCGCCGGATGTGTTCAACCACAACCTGGAAACCGTGCCACGTCTGTACAAGGCTGCACGCCCAGGTTCGGACTATCAGTGGTCGCTGACCCTGCTGCAACGCTTCAAGCAGATGATGCCGCACATTCCGACCAAGTCCGGCCTGATGCTGGGTCTGGGCGAGACCGACGAAGAAGTCATCGAAGTCATGAAGCGCATGCGCGAGCACGACATCGACATGCTGACCCTGGGCCAGTACCTGCAACCGTCCCGCAGCCACTTGCCGGTCCAGCGCTTCGTGCACCCGGACACCTTCGCCTGGTTCGCCGAGGAAGGTTACAAGATGGGCTTCAAGAACGTCGCTTCCGGTCCATTGGTTCGCTCCTCGTACCACGCCGACGAGCAGGCGAAGCTGGTCAAGGCCGAGCTGATGTCGTCCTGATCGACTGTGAAGCATAAAACGCCCGCAAGGTTTCAAAGCCTTGCGGGCGTTTTTTTGCCTGGCCTACGACAACGGCTGCCTTTTCCTGCAACCTGCGGGGCAACGGTTCCTCTTCTGTTTGTCCCCGTTCCTGACTACTGTGTGCTGATGTTTTCACGCAGGGAGATTCACGGATGACCGCTCGACCGACCCTCACCCTTTGCCCTCATGCTCCCGTCCCGGCACTGCCGTCGGAAGGCATGATCGGCGTTATCGCACCCGCCGGTCCCGCGCCGCTGGACACCGACAAGGCGGTGCAATGGATGCGTGCCCGGGGTTATTCACTGAAAGTGTTTCCCGGGGTCTACGAAAAAAACGGCTACCTGGCCGGCAGTGACGAGGTGCGACTCGACGATCTGCATGCAGCGTTCGCCGACAGCGAGGTGGATGCGATCATCTGCCTGCGCGGTGGTTATGGCACGCCCCGGCTGCTCGACCGCATCGATTTTGATTTGCTGCGTGACAACGCCAAGCCGTTCGTCGGCTACAGCGACATCACTGCGCTGCATTTGGCGATCAGTCGTTATGCCGGCTTCGTGACCTTTCATGGTCCGTTGCTCAATGCCGACCTGCTGGGTGAGAAGCAAATACCTACCGAGTCTTCGTTCTTCAACATGCTGCGAGGGAAGGTGAGGGCGGGAACAGTGCTGGCGCATCCGGTGGCCTACCCGCTGACCACGATCGAGCCAGGCGTGGCTCACGGGCGCTTGCTCGGTGGCAATCTGGCCATGATCGCCGCGACCATGGGCACGCCCTACGAGATCGACGCCGAGGGCGTCATTCTGTTGATCGAGGATATCAACGAGCCGCTGTATCGCATTGACCGGTTGCTCACCCATCTGCGGCTGGCAGGCACGTTGCACAAGCTGCGCGGCGTGTTGGTCGGGGATGTGGCGGGGGTTGAGGTGGCGGCGCTGGACAGGTTGCTCAAGCAGATCTTCGAGCCATTGAAGATTCCGGTGCTGTCCGGGTGGCGCAGCGGCCATTGCGACCCGAACCTGACGTTACCCATGGGGGCGCTGGTCAGGCTGGATGCCGGAAACAAGGAATTGATGCTGGAGCAGGATGTGGTGGCCAGGCGCTAGATTTTTATCGCCTGTCAGTCAGTCTTCGCGGGCAAGCCCGCTCCCACAGTGTCCGCGTCGTACACAAATCATGTGAACGCCCCTGAACCTGTGGGAGCGGGCTTGCCCGCGATGCTTTTAGCGGTTACGCAGTCCTTCGAGCAACTTGTGCGTCGGATACCCATCTGCCGGCCAGCCAAACGACTGTTGGGCGCTGCGGATAGCCTTGCGGGTGTTGGCGCCGATGATCCCGTCGGCGGTGCCGGCGTCATAGTTTTGCGCGCTCAATAGGCTTTGCAGCTCGATCCGCTCGGTACGGCTCAGAGGCAGGTCATCCTTTGGCCACGTACCGCTGATCAAGCCTGCGCCATTGAAGCGTTCGGACAACAGGCTCACGCCCAGGGCATAGGACGACGAATTGTTGTACTTGAGAATCGCACGAAAGTTGTCGAGCACAAGGAACGCGGGGCCGCGGTAGCCAGCCGGCAATAGCAGTGCCGCAGACAGTTGCTCCGAGCCTGCCGGAACCTGGCCACCGTTGGGCAGCGTAACGCCCAATTGGCGCCACTCGGCAACACTCTTGCGAATCGTGCCATCGGCCAGTACGTAGTTGAAGCCGCTCGGCAGCTGAACTTCAAAGCCCCACGGCTGACCTCTCTGCCAGCCGGAGCTTTGCAGGTAATGCGCGGTCGAGGCCAGGGCATCAGCCGAACTGCTCCAGATATCGCGACGGCCGTCGCCGTCGAAATCAACGGCGTGGGTGTTGTAGGTGGTCGGGATGAACTGGGTCTGGCCCATGGCGCCGGCCCAGGAACCGAGCATCTTTTCGGGTTCGATGTCGCCTTGTTGCAGGATTTGCAGGGCCGCGATCAATTGCGCGTGGGCGAAGCCGGGACGGCGGCCTTCGTAGGCCAGGGTCGCCAGCGAGTTGATCACCGACTTGCTGCCCTGGAACTGGCCAAAATTGCTTTCCATGCCCCAAACGGCCACCAGCGCCTGACGATCAACGCCATAACGCTGCTCGATGCCTTGCAGGATGTCGGCGTACTGGTCGATCAGTGACTGGCCTTTGCGTACCCGCAGCGGCGACAACGCGCCATCGAGGTATTCCCACACCGGTTTTGCGAATTCCGGTTGGCTGCGATCGGCACGAATCACACTGGGGTCGAAGCTGACATTGGCGAAAGCGCGATCAAAAAGATCGGCGCGGATACCAGCGGCCAGGGCATCCTTGCGGAAACCCGCCTGCCATTCGGCAAATGTCTGGGTAGGCTGGATGTCGAGGTTCTCACCCGTCGGAACCACCGGCGGAACAACCGCCGGGGCGGTAGCGACAGGAAGTGTCTGAAGCGGCTGAGCGTCGGCTGCGGTCGGTTTTTCCGCACAGGCGACAAGCAAAACAAGGCTGGAGGCAGCGATCAATTGGCGTAAGTGCCAACGATGGGGAAGACAAAAGGGCATGCACGGGTCCAGGGAATACGAATCAGGTACAGACCTTAACATGTTGAAGGGGTGTTCTGCTTTACGCAGCCAGAAAGTAAGAAGCCTCCCAGCTGTCAGACTGGAAGGCTTCGCGGCGGTAGCTGCCTTTGCCCTTGGTGGGGCGTTCCTGGCGGCTGCGGAACAATGGCTGGGCGATGATGGATTTGGCCTTGTTGGGGCCATGCTTTGATGGCTTTTTGCTCATGATGGTGCCTCGCAAGTGAGTGGTTTTTGCGGGGCAAATCATCGGCCGAAGTTGAGGGGCTGTCTAGTCCCGGTGGCTGTCGGAAAAAGCGCCGTTCTTTGTAGGAGCGAGCTTGCTCGCGAAGCACTTGAGGGCGCTGCGTTAAATCAGAAAGTCTGCGTTATCGTTAACGAACATCGCGAGCAAGCTCGCTCCTACAGGGGGCGGTGTTATTCAGCGGGTAGGGTTAAGCGTTGCCCGGCCATCAACAACGTCAGCCGGCTCAGGCTCATCCACGGCGAACCGGCCGCTTGGCCCTTGATCTGCGCGTCGATGCGCTGTGCTTCGAGCAGCAATTGCGCCCAGCGTTGCGCCGAGTAGCGTTGCAGGGCTTTGCTCATCAAGGGTTTTCGTTTGTCCCAGACCGGAGGTTTGGCCTGGCTGAAAGCCTTGTCCAGCGGCGTGCCCTGACTGTATTGCAGCGAAATATTGGCCAGCAGGCGCAACTCTCGGGCCAGGGCCCAGAGAATCACCGGCGGCTCGACGCCTTCACCGCGCAACCCTTCGAGCATGCGCAAGGCATGGGCTGCTTCACCATTGAGAACCGCATCGGTCAGGCCAAAGACGTCGAAGCGCGCACTGTCGGCCACCGCAGCCTGCACGGTTTCAACGGTGATCTGACCCCCTTCGGCCATCAGTTTGAGCTTTTCGATTTCCTGGGCGGCGGCCAGCAAGTTGCCCTCGACCCGTGCCGCAATCAGCTCAACGGCGTCCTGGCTGGCGGAAAGCCCGGCCTGGGACAAGCGTTGGCGGATCCAGCTTGGCAGTTGGGCGACATCGACCGGCCAGATCTGCACGAACTGGGTCTGTTGTCCTTCGACCAGCGCCTTGCCCCACTTGGTTTTCTGAGCGCTGCCATCGAGTTTCGGCAAGCTGATCAGCAGCACGGTGTCGTCGGCCGGGCGCGAGCAGTACTCGATCAGCGCGGCGGCGCCCTTGTCGCCGGGTTTGCCGGACGGCAGGCGCAGTTCCAGCAGGCGCTTTTCGGCGAACAGCGACATGCTGGCGCCGGCTTGCAGCAGCGTCCCCCAGTCGAAACTGGCGTCGGCGGCAAACACCTGGCGTTCATCGAATCCCTGCTGGCGGGCGGCAGCGCGAACAGCGTCGGCCGCCTCCTGGCACAACAACGGGTCATCGCCGCTGATGATATAGACCGGCGCAAGGGCGCCTTGCAGGTGTTTGGCGAGTTGGGCGGGGGCGAGTTTCATAAGAGAGGGCGAACGGGGCGCACAGGCGCCCCGTAAGTCTTACTGCTGTGGCAGTTCGACAGGCGACTGACGCGGGGTATCCGCTTCAGCCTTCTTTGCCGCTTCCAGCGCCGCGGCGTCAGCCTTGGCCTTGGCTTCGGCAGTCTGCTGCAACTGGTCCAGTTGGGTGGGGTTCAGTTGTTCCAGGCGCAGCATCATGCGTTGAACCAACTCCCGGCGGCCTTCTGTGCGGGCCGTTGCGGCTTCCTGGTCGGACCCCACCAGGTTGTTGCCGTCGTGCATATAGATCTTCTGCACTTCAAGCTTGTCGCTCAACAGGGGCAGATCGCCGCGACCACGGATGTCGTAGTTCAACACGGTGGTGACCTGGTACTCACCGGCACGACCGGCACCTGCGTAGCTGAGGATGCGCTGGCTTTCCTGTTCATTGGTCAGTACCAGCTTGTAAGGAGCGCCGGTATAGACGTTGACGCCGCTGCCAATCAGTACCTGACGCAACTGGGTAACGGTTGGGCCATAAGCGTTACGGGCGCTCAGGTCGAGTTCCTTGATCGCCAGTTCATTGGTGCCGGTGCCGCGCAGCTGGAAACCGCAGGCGCTCAGCAGAACCGCGAGGCCCATCACCAGCAGATTGCGTTTGATCATCTTGTTGCTCCCCTTGAAACCATGTGGGCCGATCAAGCGGCCCGAAAGGTTTTACTCGGCGCCAGGCTCACCTGGCGCCTGATCCAATTAGCTGGCGACGATATTGACCAGTTTCCCGGGCACTACGATCACTTTACGAATGGTCAGACCGTCGACGAAGCGCAGCACGTTCTCGTTGGCACGGGCGGCGGCTTCGACTTCTTCACGGCTGGCACTGGCCGGCATTTCGATGTGGCCACGCAGCTTGCCGTTGACCTGAATCACCAGTTGCAGGCTGTCCTGTACCAAAGCGCTGTCATCCACCACCGGCCAACCGGCGTCGATCACAGGATCGGCGTGACCCAGTTGATTCCACAGCTCGTGGCTGATGTGCGGGGTGATCGGAGCCAGCAGCAGAGTCACGGTTTCCAGGCCTTCGTGAATCAGTGCACGATCCTGGTCGGTGCCTTGCGCGGCTTTTTCCAGTACGTTCATCAGCGTCATCACTTGCGCGATGGCGGTGTTGAACTTGTGGTTCTGGCCAACGTCCTGGCTGGCCTGCTTGATGGCCAGGTGGATCGAGCGACGAACGGCTTTCTGCTCGTCGTTCAGGCTGGCGACGTCCAGTTTGCCCGGCAGGCCCTGAGTGACGTGGGCTTGAGCCAGACGCCAGACGCGCTTGAGGAAACGGTGCGAACCTTCGACGCCGGAGTCGGACCATTCCGCGCTCATGTCAGGTGGCGAGGCGAACATCATGAACAGGCGGCAGGTGTCTGCGCCGAACTGGTCGATCATCGACTGTGGGTCGACGCCGTTGTTCTTCGACTTGGCCATCTTCTCGGTGCCACCGATTTCCACCGGCAAGCCGTCGGCTTTCAACTTGGCGCTGATGACCTTGGCCTTGCTGTCACGCTCAAGCTCGACGTCCGCCGGGTTGAACCAGGTGTAAGCGCCATTGGCTTCGCGGCGGTAGTAAGTCTCGGCGATCACCATGCCCTGGGTCAGCAGGTTCTTGAACGGCTCGTTGGAGCTGACCAGGCCTTCGTCGCGCATCAGCTTGTGGAAGAAGCGCGCGTAGAGCAGGTGAAGAATCGCGTGTTCGATACCGCCGATGTACTGATCCACCGGCAGCCAGTGGTCGGCCGCCGATTTTTCCACCAGACCGCCTTCAAAGTGCGGCGAGGCGTAGCGGGCGTAGTACCACGAGGACTCGACGAAGGTGTCCATGGTGTCGGTTTCACGCTTGGCAGGCTGGCCGCATTTAGGGCAGCTGCACTCGTAGAACTCGGGCATGCGCGCCAGTGGTGAACCGGCGCCATCGGGTACGACGTCTTCCGGCAGCACGACAGGCAGTTGATCTTCCGGTACCGGCACGTCACCGCAGGTGCCGCAGTGGATGATCGGGATCGGGCAGCCCCAGTAGCGCTGACGGCTGATGCCCCAGTCGCGCAGGCGGAATTGGGTACGCGAGGCGCCCAGTTCTTTCTTGATCAGTGCGACTTCGATAGCGTCGAAGGCGCCCGCGAAGTCCAGGCCGTCGAACTCGCCGGAATTGATCAGCGTGCCGTACTCGCCGTAGGCGTCTTGCCATGGTGCCGGGTTGCTGTCGCCGGAGCTGGTGCGAACCACGGATTTGACCGGCAGGTTGTATTTGTGGGCGAATTCGAAATCGCGCTCGTCGTGGGCAGGAACCGCCATGACCGCACCGTCGCCGTAATGCATCAGCACGTAGTTGGCGACCCATACCGGTAGCTTTTCACCGGTCAGTGGGTGCTCAACGAACAGGCCGGTCGGCAGGCCTTTTTTCTCTTGAGTCGCAACGTCGGCTTCCGCAACGCTGCCGCCCTTGCATTCAGCGATGAACGCTTGCAGCTCAGGGTTGTTCTGTGCGGCCAGGGTCGCCAGGTGGTGCTCGGCGGCGACGGCGACGTAGGTCGCGCCCATCAGGGTGTCCGGACGGGTGGTGAAGACTTTCAGCGCGCCCGCTTCGCCGATGGAATCGACGTTGTACGGGAACTGCACTTCCATGCCGCGGGACTTGCCGATCCAGTTGCGCTGCATGGTCTTGACCTGTTCAGGCCAGCCAGTCAGTTCGTCCAGGCTCTCCAGCAGTTCATCCGCGTAGGCGGTGATCTTGAAGTAGTACATCGGGATTTCGCGCTTTTCGATCAGCGCGCCGGAACGCCAGCCGCGACCGTCGATCACCTGTTCGTTGGCCAGAACGGTCTGGTCGACCGGATCCCAGTTCACGGTGCCGCTTTTTTTGTAGATCACGCCTTTTTCGAACAGGCGGGTGAACAGCCATTGTTCCCAGCGGTAGTAATCAGGCTTGCAGGTGGTCACTTCACGCGACCAGTCCACCGCCAGGCCCAGGCTGCGCAGCTGGGATTTCATGTAGGCAATGTTTTCGTAGGTCCACTTGGCGGGCGCTACGTTGTTCTTCATCGCGGCGTTTTCCGCCGGCATGCCGAAGGCGTCCCAACCCATGGGTTGCAGAACGTTCTTGCCTTGCATGCGCTGGTAGCGGGAGATCACGTCGCCGATGGTGTAGTTGCGCACGTGCCCCATGTGTAGCTTGCCGCTGGGGTAAGGGAACATCGACAGGCAGTAGTAAGTCTCCTTGCCTGGCTGTTCACTGACTTCAAAGGACTTTTGCTCGTCCCAGAACGACTGGGCGGCGGCTTCGATTTCACGGGGCTGATATTGTTCGTGCATGGCTACTTTTGAACTGAATAGGGGTGGCCTAATCCTCTTCAATGCAACGCTGGACGGTGAACACGCCGCATTGGCGTTTTCGATGTCCAGCCGAGCTGGAAGTGGAGTTACAGGAAGCGCCGTAGCATACATGACCGCGCTCTACCGAGGGAAACCCTGATTGCTGCCGCGCGTCCCGCAAAACCGCCGCGAGGGCCGTTGGTCGCGGCGCTCAGCCGGTTTGTTCATGGAAGCTAAGCTCTAACTGGGGAGTAGGTCTTATCTTCCAATGAGGTGAGGGATGGTTGAGTCACAGCAAAAAGCTACAAAACCGGAGCTGTACGAAAGGCTGATCGATCGTTTGGCCCTGGCCTTGGAAGCGGCAAGAACTGCTGGCCGGTTGCGCGACGTACGCCCTCTGGAACTGGAACTGCGTGGCCTGAGCCCCGCAGAGTTTGCACTGGTCAAGGCGTATCTGGATCGCAGTGAGCGTGAGACGCACGGATGTTTGTCAGAGGCGGTAAAGCAACTCGACGCACCACGTTCGGCCAAGATCATCTGGCTCAAGGACAAGGTTCCCGGCAGAGACGCGGTAAAGGTCCGGTCTTTGCAGTTCAAATAAGACGCAGAGCCGTGCTCAACGGTTTTTTGAAGCATAGTTCTTCTGTATTGATTGTCGCATTGCGCTAACCCACTTAGGCTTCGGGCATCTCCAGGAGATGCTCGATGCCTTTTCGTTACTTTGTAAAACAACTTCTTTTGCCCCCCGGCATTCTATTGCTGCTGCTTTTGCTTGCCTGGTGGTTGCGCCGCTCAAGGCCAAGGCTCGCCGGTGTGTGCTTTGCACTGGGGCTGGGGGGACTTTGGCTGATGAGCCTGCCGGTGGTGGTGCAGTGGAGTGCCAGCCTGCTCGAGCGTGAGCCACCGCTGGCCCGCGACGAATGGGCAGTGCTGGGCCAGCGCGCGGACGCCATCGTCGTCCTTGGTTCCGGACGCGAGCGCGGTGACTTGGCCTGGGGTTCCGACCAACCCACGGGTGTAGGCCTGGAGCGTCAGCGCTTTGCCGCGCGATTGACCAAGGCTTCCGGCCTACCGGTACTGACCAGCGGCGGATTGCATTACGGCACTCCGCCAAGCGAAGCGCAGATGATGGCTGACTCTTTGCGCGACGATTTTGGTGTGACCGTGCGCTGGCAGGAAGGGCGCAGCCGCACGACCTGGGAAAATGCGCAGTTCAGCGCCCAGGTGTTGCTGCCACAGGGCATCAAACGTGTGGTGCTCGTGACTCATGCCGGGCATATGCCACGAGCGGTCTGGAGTTTCCGCAAGGCCGGGTTTGAGGTGGTGCCGGCGCCGGTAGGGTTTCTGAGCGGCGACAATGCGCGGCCACTGGGAGGCTGGATGCCGGAATTCAAGGCGATCTGGCAGAACGGGCAGTTGATGAACGAGGCGGTGGGGCAGATCGGTTATTCGTTGTTTTACTGAAGTGATGTCTGGGCTGGTTGATGAGGTGCCTGGGATGCCGCCTTCGCGAGCAAGCCCGCTCCCACACTGGATCTAAGTCGGTCTCTGTATTTGTGTACGACGCCGATCAAATGTGGGAACGGGCTTGCTCGCGAAGCTTTTAAACGGTTTTAGCCATCCGACTGGCGATCAGCGCCCAGCCAAACAACAACACGCAGAGAATGAGCAATGGCCACGAACGCCATTCCAGGTACGGCGTGAGGTTGTGCATCGGCACCACTTCGCCATACAGGATGCCGCGTTCGAACTGCGGGATCTGATCGGTAATCTGACCGAACGGGTTGATCAGGCCGGACACGCCGTTGTTGGTGGCGCGGATCATCCAGCGGCCGGCCTCCAGCGCACGCATCTGCGCCATCTGCAGGTGTTGCAGCGGACCGATGGAGGTGCCGAACCAGGTGTCGTTGCTGATGGTCAGCAACAGGTCGCTGCGGGCGGCGAGGCTGGCGGCGAATTCCGGGTACACCACCTCATAACAGATGTACGGCGCGATCTGATAACCCTTGGCTTGCAGCAGCGGCTGGTCAGATGGTCCGCGGGCAAAGTCCGACATCGGCAGATCGAAGAAGGCGATCAGCCCGCGCAACAGATCCTCCAGCGGAACATATTCACCAAACGGCACCAGTTTTTGCTTGAGGTAGGTGCCGTCGCCTTCGCCGACAACGGTGATGCCATTGAAGAAGCGCTTCTCGTGGCGGACCTCCATGCGGACCGGGACGCCGGTAATCAGCGCCGATTTACGCTCGGCCGCGAAGCTGCCCATCATGTTCAGGTAGCCCTCGGCGGACTCCTTGAGCACCGGGATCGCCGTTTCCGGCCAGATGAGAAGGTCGACTCGCCTGGAGCTGAAACTCATGTCGCGATACAGCGCCAGTTGCGCGTTGAGCTGCGTCGGGTCCCACTTCATGCTTTGTTCGATGTTGCCCTGAATGGCGGCGACGCTCAGTGGCGGGCCCGACGGGCTGGTCCAGGCGTGGTGCTTGAGCGCGATGCCGGCCAGCCACGGGCCGACCAGCAGCAAAACACCGGCAGCGATGAAGCCTTTGCGCCCCGTGCGAACCAGGCGCATGCCGTTGTAGATCAACGCAGCTGTCAGGGCCAGCGTGAAGGAAATCAGCCACATCCCGCCGATAGGCGCGAGCCCGGCCAGCGGGCCATCGAGCTGGCTGTACCCGGAATACAGCCACGGGAAACCTGTCAGGAACCAGCCGCGGAAGGCTTCCTGGCCGACCCACAGCGCTGCGAAGGCCAGGGCGTCGGCCAGCGGCGCTTCATTTCGGCGTAGCCAGCGCGCCCATATCCAGGCGGGCAGGGCAAAGAACCAGGCAATTGCCGCCGTGAAGAGCAGCATCAGGAAACCGGCCAGCAACACCGAAGCGCCGCCGAAGTGGTGAATGCTGTAGTAGATCCAGCTGGTGCCGGCACCGAACAGGCCGAAACCGAAAAACCAGCCGCGCCCGAGTGCCTGACGTGGGCTCAGCTCGCGCAGGCCGGCATAGAACAGGCCGACGGCGAGCAGTGCCAGGGGCCAGATATCGAACGGCGCCAGGGCCAGTGTGGTGATTGCACCGGCCGCCACGGCCAGCAGGTTACCGGGCCAGCCGGGGCGGGTTGTCCAGCGCATTTCAATCCTTAGCGAGCAATGGGCGTCAGGCGAAGCAAGTGAATCCGACGGCTGTCGGCGTTCAGGATGCGGAAGCGGTACGGGCCGATTTCAGTGATTTCGTTGCGTTTTGGCAAATGCCCGAACGCGCTCATCACCAGGCCGCCAACGGTGTCGAATTCGTCGTCGGAGAACTCGCTGTCGAAAAACTCGTTGAAGTTCTCGATCGGTGTCAGGGCCTTGATCAGGAAATCACCGCTGGGCAGCGGCTTGATGTAGCTGTCTTCTTCGACGTCGTGTTCGTCTTCGATGTCGCCGACGATCTGTTCCAGCACGTCTTCGATGGTCACCAGGCCTGCCACGCCGCCGTACTCGTCAATGACGATGGCCATGTGGTTGTGGTTGGCGCGAAACTCGCGCAGCAGCACGTTAAGGCGCTTGGACTCCGGCACGAAGGTGGCTGGGCGCAGGAGGTCCTTGATGTTGAAGCTGTCGCCGTTCTCCCTGAGGATCAACGGCAGCAAGTCCTTGGCCAGCAACACGCCCATCACGTCATCATGGCTTTCGCCGATCACCGGGTAGCGGGAGTGGGCCGAGTCGACCACGGCAGGCAGGAACTCGCGCGGTGTCTGGGTCGCCTTGATGCTGACCATCTGCGAGCGCGGGACCATGATGTCCCGGACCTGCAAGTCAGCCACCTGGATGGCGCCTTCGACGATGGCCAGCGCTTCACTGTCCAACAGTTTGTTCTGGTGTGCATCGCGCAGCAGCTCCAGCAGCTCCTGGCGGTTTTTCGGCTCGTGGGCAAAAGCCTGGGTGAGCTTACCCAGCCATGACTTCTGCCCGTTGCTCGATCGATCTTCGCTCATAGCGATTACTCTGAATCCTTTGTTGTTTCGGTAGGGAATGCGTCGGTTTCGTCGTCCGCGTACGGATCGGGAAAGCCCAGTTCTGCAAGCAACGTTCGTTCCAGTGCTTCCATTTCTTCGGCTTCTTCGTCATCAATATGGTCGTAACCAAGCAGATGCAAGCAGCCGTGAATCACCAGGTGCGCCCAATGGGCCTTGAGCTCCTTGCCCTGTTCGGCGGCTTCACGCTCGACCACGGCCACGCAGATCACCAGATCGCCCAGCAGCGGGATGTCGAGGAACTCATCCGGCACGTCGGCCGGGAATGACAAGACGTTAGTTGCGTAGTCCTTTTGCCGCCAGGTGTGGTTCAGCTCGCGTCCTTCGGCTTCGTCGACCAGACGAATGGTCATCTCCGAGTCGGCGGTGCGCTGGCGCAGGGCCAGTTCGCACCACTGGCGGAACTCGGCCTCGCCGGGGGCGCAGGCTTCGGTAGCGATTTGCAGGTCAAGCTCAAGCATCGCGGCGGCTATCCTTGGCGGCGGCATCATCGGCCGCCTTGGTTTCGAAGCGCTCGTAGGCTTCGACGATGCGCTGTACCAGTGGATGGCGCACGACGTCCTTGGGCTGGAAGTGGGTGAAGCTGATCCCCGGCACATCCTTGAGCACTTCAATCACGTGGTGCAGGCCGGACTTGGTGCCGCGTGGCAGGTCGACCTGGGTGATGTCCCCGGTGATGACGGCCGTGGAGCCGAAGCCGATCCGGGTCAGGAACATCTTCATTTGCTCGACCGTGGTGTTCTGGCTTTCGTCGAGAATGATGAAGCTGTTGTTCAGCGTGCGGCCGCGCATGTAGGCCAGCGGCGCGACTTCGATCACCTGGCGCTCGATCAGCTTGGCGACGTATTCGAAGCCGAGCATTTCGTAGAGCGCGTCGTAGAGCGGGCGCAGGTACGGGTCGATTTTTTGCGACAGGTCGCCGGGCAGGAAACCGAGTTTTTCACCCGCTTCGACCGCCGGACGAACCAGCAGGATGCGGCGAATCTGCTCGCGCTCCAGTGCATCCACCGCGCAGGCGACAGCCAGGTAGGTCTTGCCGGTACCGGCCGGGCCGATGCCGAAGTTGATATCGTTACCGAGGATTTCCTTCACGTAGCGCAGCTGATTCAAGCCACGGGGGCGAATCATGCCTTTCTTGGTGCGCAGGGCCACGGACGGTTCGGCGGGGGAGTGGTTGTCCAGCTGCTCGACGGCCGATTCCTGCAGGAACAGGTGCACCATGTCCGGCGACAGCTCGGTACCCTTGGTTTCCCGGTACAGGCGGCGCAGGAGGTTTTCCGCGGAGGTGGTGTGTTTGGGTTCGCCGATCAGCTCGAACTGGTTTCCGCGATTGCGGATCTCGATGGTCAGGCGCTGTTCGATCAAGCGCAAATGCTCGTCGAATTGCCCGCACAGATTGGCGAAGCGGCGAGCTTCAAAAGGCTCGAGGATGAAACGATGTGGTTCTATGGGTGCGTTCAAGGTCGTATTTAGCCGCCCTGGGGCAATGGTGATGAGTTCAAGGATAGCGCCAGTGGCGTGGGCGCGAAAGCTCTTAAATAACCAACGTCGTACGCAATCCCTGTGGGAGCGAGCTTGCTCGCGATGACGGCCTGACATTCAACATATGAGTTGTCTGGCCTGACGCTATCGCGAGCAAGCTCGCTCCCACAGTGGAATGCAGTGTTACTGGATCAGCGAGCCCCGCAGCGAGTGCGGCTGCGCGGCATCGATGTGCACGTCCGCGAACTGGCCGATCAGGGTCGGATTGTCGCAGCGGAAGTTGACGATACGATTATTCTCGGTCCGGCCTTGGAGCTCGCTCGGGTCTTTTTTCGAGTAATCGGTCACCAGGATTCGCTGGATCGAGCCGACCATTTGTCGGCTGATCTCGAAACCTTGCTGGTTCAAGCGATGCTGCAGGGCATTCAGGCGTTCTTTCTTCAGCTCTTCCGGCGTGTCGTCGGCCAGATCGGCGGCCGGTGTGCCCGGGCGCTGGCTGTAGACGAAGGAGTAGGAAAAGTCGAAGCCGACGTCGGCAATCAGCTTCATGGTTTGCTCGAAGTCTTTCTCGGTCTCGCCGGGGAAGCCGACGATGAAGTCCGAGCTGATGCAGATTCCCGGCACGGCGGCGCGCAGTTTGCGCAGTTTGGATTTGTATTCAAGCGCGGTGTGGTTGCGTTTCATCGCCGCGAGGATGCGGTCCGAGCCCGATTGCACCGGCAAGTGCAGGTGCTTGACCAGCTCCGGCACGTCGGCGTGGGCCTGGATCAGGCTGTCGGAGAACTCCAGCGGGTGCGACGTGGTGTAGCGGATGCGGTCGATGCCATCGACCGCGGCGACCACGCGGATCAGCTCGGCCAGGTCGGCCAGGCGCCCGTCATGGGTGAGGCCGCGATAGCCGTTGACGTTCTGCCCCAGCAGCGTCACTTCCCGCACGCCGTTTTCGGCCAGGTGAATGATCTCGGCAATCACGTCGTCGAACGGCCGGCTGACCTCTTCACCGCGGGTGTAGGGCACCACGCAGAATGTGCAGTACTTGCTGCAACCTTCCATCACCGACACGTAAGCGCTCGGGCCGTCGATGCGGGGCTCGGGCAAGTGGTCGAACTTTTCGATTTCCGGGAACGAGACGTCGACTTGCGGCAGCTTGCTGATGCGCGCGGCGTCGATCATTTCCGGCAGGCGGTGCAGGGTCTGCGGGCCGAAGACAACGTCGACGTACGGCGCGCGATCGCGAATGGCCGCGCCTTCCTGGCTGGCCACGCAACCGCCGACGGCGATTACCATGTCCGGGTTGGCCAGCTTCAGTTCGCGCCAGCGGCCGAGCTGGGAGTAGACACGATCCTGGGCACGTTCGCGGATCGAGCAGGTGTTGAGCAGGATCACGTCGGCGTCTTCAGCGCGAGCGGTGACTTCCAGGGCCTGATGTTCGCCCAGCAGATCGACCATGCGCGAGCTGTCGTACTCGTTCATCTGACAACCGTGGGTTTCGATGTAAAGCTTCTTGGCCATGGAATAGAGTCATCACGTGATTCAAAGAACCGCGCATTATAGGGAACATGTACCCAGGTTCCTACCGCTGCGCGTCCGATGGCTATGCTATAGTTCGCGCCCTCATTTTTATCCCCCGATGTGTTTCGCCCACCATGACCAAACGTGAAGCTCCAATCTACAAGGTGATTTTCCTCAACCAGGGCCAGGTGTTCGAAATGTACGCCAAGCAGATCTATCAAAGTGATCTGTGGGGCTTTCTGGAAGTGGAAGAGTTCGTCTTTGGCGAGCGCACGCAAGTGGTCGTCGATCCGAGCGAAGAAAAGCTCAAGGCTCAGTTCGAAGGCGTAGTGCGCAGTTTTGTGCCGATGCATTCGATCGTGCGTATCGATGAAGTCGAGCGTATGGGAACACCGAAAATCAGCGAAGCCCGTGGCGCGGTCGGCAATGTCATGCCGTTTCCGATGCCGATGCCTGAGAAGTAAGTCTCAAGACCGGGTCGCCCCCTTCGCGAGCAAGCCCGCTCCCACATTTGATTTGTGTACGACGCAATTCAAATGTGGGAGCGGGCTTGCTCGCGAAGGGGTCAGAAAGGTCGACGCAGAAATCAGGGTAGCGGCGAGAAAGGCGTACGCCCGTCAGCGCTCTGCAATTCCATCAAGTATTTACGGAAGATTTGCCCGAGCACCTGGGTAGCAAGCTCCAGTTCTTCGCGGGGCATCTTTTCGGTGACTTCGTCGGCGGTGTCCAGGGCCTCTTCGGCGCCGTTGACCGCCGCCATCTTCAGCAGGATGTACGCCTGAACGTTATTGGCCGGCACGCCTTCGCCGTGGAAGAACATGGTGCCGAGTTTGAATTGTGCCTGGGCGTGGCCTTGCAGCGAGGCTTTTTCGAAATAGCTCAGGGCTTGATTGAGGTCGCGCGGCGTGTTTTTGCCTTCGTAGTAGAACTCACCCAACTCGTATTGCGCTTGCGCATCCCCTTCTTCCGACGCTTTCTGGCAGGCGGCGAGCGCCTGTTCCAGGTCTTGCGGCTGGGTATTGAGGGTGCAGCGACCCATCGCTGGGATTAACAACGAGTTGCCGCCTGCTTGTGCGTGCGCGAGCAGGGGCTGAAGAAGCAACAGGCAGCCCAGTGCAAGGGTGCGGCCGGTGCGGTTCATGGGAATCGACTTACCTCTGAAGGGCGCGCGGACCCATCGAGGGATCCAATAAGCGCGCATTATGAAATAAGCAGGGCCAACCTTACAAAGTCTTTACTCGTTTTTCTGCTGCACGGGAAATTTATCGCCCACTTTGCGGGGGATTATTAGCAGATGAGTAGGAAAAATCGTGGGAACGTAGGCGAAAGCTGACGCTGGCAAGGGCCAGCGTCAGCATTTGAACGTTACTTCAAGGCCGCGAAGGCGCGCTCGGCGGCGTTCAGGGTCAGCTTCAGTTCAGCTTCGCCGTGGGCGATCGAAGTGAAACCGGCTTCGAATGCGCTCGGTGCCAGATACACGCCACCTTCGAGCATCAGGTGGAAGAAGCGGCCGAACAGGGCTGCGTCGCTGGCCATGACGTCATCGAAGGTGACGATGTCGTCGGCACCACTGAAGTACAGGCCGAACATGCCGCCGGCCTGGGTGGTCACGAACGGAATGCCGGCCGCATCGGCGCGCTGTTGCAGGCCGTCGAGCAGGCGAGTGGTGTAGTCGGTCAGCTCGGCGTGGAAGCCCGGGCGGCTGATCAGACGCAGGGTGGTCAGGCCGGCGGCCATCGCCAGCGGGTTACCGGACAGCGTACCGGCCTGGTACACCGGGCCCAGCGGGGCGATGCGCTGCATGATTTCGCGCTTGCCGCCGAAGCAGCCGACCGGCATGCCGCCACCGATGATCTTGCCGAAGGTGGTCAGGTCCGGCGTCACGCCGTAGTACGCCTGGGCACCGCCGAGGGCGACACGGAAACCGGTCATCACTTCGTCGAAAATCAGCACCACGCCGTGCTTGTCGCACAGGGTCCGCAGGCCTTCGAGGAAGCCCGGAGCAGGCGGTACGCAGTTCATGTTGCCGGCCACTGGCTCGACGATGATGCAGGCCACATCCTGGCCGACTTCGGCGAGCATGGTTTCTACCGCGTCGATGTCGTTGAACGGCAGTGTCAGGGTGTGTTTGGCGAATGCCGCCGGTACACCGGCCGAGCTCGGTACGCCTTGGGTCAGTGCGCCGGAACCGGCCTTGACCAGCAGGCTGTCGGAGTGACCGTGGTAGCAGCCTTCGAACTTGATGATGCTGTCGCGGCCGGTGAAGCCACGGGCCAGGCGAATGGCGCTCATGGTCGCTTCGGTGCCGGAGCTGACCATGCGCACCATTTCCATCGACGGCACGAGGGAGCAGACCAGGTCGGCCATCTGCGTTTCCATCTCGGTCGGAGCGCCGTAGGACAGGCCGTGCTCAAGCTGTTTGCGCACGGCGTCCAGTACGTCCGGGTGGCTGTGGCCGAGAATCATCGGACCCCAGGAACCGACGTAATCCACATAACGCTTGTCGTCTTCGTCGGTGACGTAGGCGCCTTCGGCATGTTTGAAGAACAGCGGTGTGCCGCCGACGCTCTTGAACGCGCGAACCGGCGAGTTCACGCCACCGGGAATGTGTTTCTGGGCATTGGCAAACAGCGTTTCGGAACGAGACATGATCGGGCTCTCAGACTTTTAGTAATTCATTGAATGCGCGGGCTCGGCGGGTTACTTCAGCCGTGCTCTCGGCGCCAAACAGGCCATGCACCACGGCCAGCAGGTCGACACCATGGGCCACCAGCGGCGCGGCGTTTTCCAGGGTGATGCCGCCGATCGCGCAGATCGGCAGGTGCAGTTTGCTGCGTGCCTGGTCGAGCAGGTCGAGACTGCAGGTCGGGGCGCCGGGTTTGGTGTTGGAATTGAAGAAGCGGCCGAACGCGACGTAGCTGGCGCCTTCTTTGACGGCCTGTTCGGCGAGGTCGAGTTGCGCATGGCAGGTCGAACCGATGATTGCATCGCGACCCAGCAGGGCGCGGGTCGGAGACAATGGACCATCAGTTTGACCCAAGTGCACGCCGACATTCAGGCGTGCGGCCAACTCAGCGTCATCATTGATGATCAACCGGGTGTTGTAGCGTTCGCATAAATCACGCAAGGCTTCGGCTTCGCGCAGACGACGGGCTTCGTCACTGCTCTTGTCGCGGTATTGCAGCAAGGTGACGCCGCCTTCCAGCGCCGCCTCCACGTACTTGAGCAGCTTACCCTCCAGCAAATGGCTGTCGGTAATGGCGTACAGGCCACGTAGTTTCATCGGACAAGCCTCACCGCATTACAAATAGAAGTTACGAACAGAAATCCAGTGGCAAGCGGCGCGGCACGAACTGGCCTTTGCCCAACTGCTCGGCATCGCGCAGGGTGCGCCACGTGTAGTTAAGCGCGGTCTGCACGGCGCTGGCGAGGTTTTCACCCTGGGCCAGACGACCGGCCAGGGCACTGGCCAAGGTGCAACCGGAACCGTGATAACTGCCGGGCAAGCGCTGGCAGGTGTAGGTTTCGCGCAAGCCATCGCGGCTGTACAGGCGATTGTGGATTTCGGTTTCGTCGCCATGGCCGCCGGTGATCAGCAGGTGTTTGACGAACGGCAGGAGTTTTTCTGCGCACTCGTCCGCGGTGCCTTCGGGCAGTTCGGCGAGGATGCGGGCTTCGGGAAGGTTGGGGGTCGCAATGATCGAAAGGGGCAGCAGGCGTTCGCGCATGGCGTAGCCGACTTCGTCCTTGCCCAGGCGTCCGCCGCCGCCAGCGCGCAGCACCGGGTCGCAGACCACCGGCAAGTGCGGGTGCGCCGAAAGCAGTTCGACCACGGTGTCGACCATTTCCAGGGAACCGAGCATGCCCAGTTTGACGGCGGCGACTTCGGAGTCGTTGAGCACGGCATTGGCCTGGGCCAGTACCCACTCACGGTCCAGGACGCGGAAGTCAGTGACATTGACGGTGTCTTGCACGGTCAGGGCGGTGACGGCCGGAGCCGCATGGCAACCCTGTGCGAGCAGGGCTTCGATATCTGCCTGCAAGCCGGCGCCACCACTTGGGTCGTGGCCGGAGAGACAGAGGACAACGGGGCGAGAGCTGTAGATATTCATGGTGCGCGAGCTTACCACCAAACAACGTTTTTCGGGTGTAACGACATCCGGTCCGGCCGATAGATTGTGGCGAAGGCGCTCACTGTTCGCAGTGCATTTTTATTATCTGATCAAGTCAACAGCTCTATCTCAATAATCTTCGCTGGAACGCCCGTTCTAGAGCCTTCGTAGGAAAAATTTCAATGGTGTTTAATGGCCATCAACGGCTATGCTAGAGTGGATCCAAACCAATAACAGGTGATACCGGTTTTACGTCTGCTCAAAAGGAATGGGGGGCTTCCTGACAGAACCGGACAGGCCACGCTGGGGCTTCAATGCGCTATTTGCTGATGTTGCTGTTGTGTTTGCCCCTCCTGGCAAACGCCGTCGAGTTCGATGAGTTCACTCAAAGCCTTCCCTTGGGCCGAACCCTGCAGGTCTATGAGGACGCAGGTGGTCAGGCGACCATCGCGGATATCCGTGCGCAAGCGGCGGCCGGCAACTTCAAGCCGCACCACAAAGATACGCTTAACGCCGGGTACTCGCGTTCGGTGTTCTGGCTGAAAATCGACCTGTATTACCGTCCAGCCAATCCGGCGGCGCAAAGGACCTGGCTACTGGAACTGGCCTATCCGCCCCTCGATCATCTCGATCTCTATTTGCCCGATGCGGCCGGCAACTATCAGTTGGTCAGGCAGACCGGCGATGCCTTGCCCTTCGCCAGCCGCGAGATTCGTCAGAACAACTATCTGTTCGACCTGACGTTCAAGCCGGACCAGGCCGAAACCGTATTCATGCGCTTGCAAAGCGAAGGCTCGATCCAGGCGCCGGTAACCTTGTGGTCGAGCACCGCCTACCTCGAAGAGCAGCCCGTGCGCCTCTACGTACTGGGGCTGATCTACGGCGTACTGCTGGGGATGCTGGTCTACAACCTGTTCATCTACCTCAGCGTGCGCGACACCAGTTACCTCTACTACATCTTTTATATCGCCTCGTTCGGCTTGTATCAGCTGTCGGTAAACGGTGCGGCCGTGCAGTATTTCTGGCCGGACAATCCGTGGTGGGCTAACGCTGCGACGCCGTTTTTCATCGGCTGTGCGGGGCTGTTCGGCAGTCAGTTCGCCCGCAGTTTCCTGCAGATGGCTACCCACAGTCGCTGGCTTGACCGCTTGTTGCTGGCGCTGGTTGCCTTCAGTGCGCTGGTGATCGGCCTGTCATTGATGACCAGCTATGCCCTGGCCTTGCGCCTGGCCACGGCCCTGGCGCTGACATTCACCGTGGTGATTTTTGCCGCCGGGATCTTTGCCTGGCTGCGGGGCCTGCGGGTGGCGCGGTATTTCATCATTGCCTGGTCGGCGTTTTTACTCGGTGGCATCGTCAATACGCTGATGGTGCTTGGATACCTGCCGAACGTGTTCCTGACCATGTATTCCAGTCAGATCGGCTCGGCCATCGAAGTGGCGTTGCTGTCCCTGGCGCTGGCCGACCGCATCAACGCTATGCGCGAGCAGCAGGCTCAAACCCTGTTCGACGCCAGCCAGAAGCTTGAAGTCCTCAACCAGCAACTGGCTCACAGTAACAAGCTCAAGGACGAGTTCCTTGCCACCCTGACCCACGAATTGCGCACGCCCATGAATGGTGTGATCGGTTCACTGGAGCTGATGCAGACGGTCGAGATGGACCCGGAACTCGAGTACTACCAGCAGACGGCTTCGGGGTCGGCGCGGGACATGATGCGCATGGTCAACGGCATCCTCACCCTCACTGAATTGCAGGCCGGCAAACTCAAGGCCTCGGCCGACACCTTCAGCTTGCGTGGCGTGGTCGAGGCACTGCGCACGCAGTTCGAGGGCAACGCATCGAGCAAGTCGCTGGACTTCAAGGTCGATGTCGCGCCAGGTGTGCCGGATCGCTTGCTCGGCGACAACGTCAAGATCGCGCAGTGCCTGGAATGCCTGCTGGATAACGCCATCAAGTTCACAAAGGTCGGCGGTCTGGCGCTGCGGGTGACCGGCAAGACCATCGAGCCCGACCGGCTGGCGTTGACCTTTGCGGTGATCGACACGGGCATTGGTTTCACCGATTTAGGGGAGGCCACGATGTATCAACGGTTCTTCCAGCTCGATGGCTCGATGACCCGTGAATACGGTGGCCTGGGGGTTGGCTTGGCGATTTGCCGACAGTTGGTCGAATTGCTCGGTGGGCGGCTGACTCATCGCTCCGAGCCAGGGCGCGGCAGTCGGTTTCAGCTGGATGTGGAAGTCGGGCTGCCGGAGGTCGAACGTCCGGTGACACCGTTGATGACCCGGGATTTTCCGCGCCTGCGCTTGCCTCAGGATTGTGCCGTGCTGTTGGTGGATGACAACGGCATCAGCCAGTTGGTAATGCGCGGCATGTTGCTCAAGCTGGGCTTTCGCGTACGTACGGCCAACAGCGTCGATGTCGCGCTCGATCTGTTGCAGCGCGAAGTGTTTGACGCGGTGCTGGTCGATTGTCAGTTGCCGCTGCCGGACGGTGAGTCGGTGTGCTGCCGGATCCGCGCTTTACCCGGTTATGCCGAGCTGCCGTTGTTCATGATCGCTCTGGGCGGTGACCGAGAACGTTGCCCGACCGGCGCAGTGATTGATCACTTGAGCAAACCGGTGAAATTCGAAGACTTGCAGGCCGCGCTCTACCGCCGTGTGCTCTGCCCGAAACAGGGCGAAAGCGCCGACAGTTAGGCGTATATGACACTTTGATCGGCCGAGGGGCGGTGCTTAACTGAAGTCCCTTGGCCGACCAAAGGAGCCCTGTCATGAACCTGCATCAGTTCGCCGAAACCCACGAAGTCACCAACCAGCCACCGTCACTGGACGGCGCCAACCTGTACCGCATTGACTTGCCGTTGCAGGAATGGTCGCGGCGCTTCGGGGCCGGTTGGGCCGAATCGCGGATCGACGCCTATGGCGCGCTGGCCGGTGGCCCGTTGATGGAAGCCGGGTTCCTGGCCAATCAGAACAAGCCGGTGTTCAACAGCCATGACCGGTTTGGTCATCGCATTGATCTGGTGGAGTTTCATCCGGCCTATCATCAATTAATGCGCACGGCGGTCGAACACGGCCTGACCTCGCTGCCCTGGGCGCACCCGCAGGACGGCGCCCATGTCGCCCGCGCGTCCATGACCTATTTGCACAGCCAGGCCGAGGCCGGCAGTGGATGCCCGCTGACCATGACCTTCGCCAGCGTTCCGGCCATGCGCCTGCAACCGGACCTGGCGAAAAAGTGGCTGCCGAAAATCCTCGCCACCGAATACGACCCGCGCAATGTCGGCATGGTCCACAAGGCTGGAGTCACCATCGGCATGGCCATGACCGAGAAGCAGGGTGGTACCGACGTGCGGGCCAATACCACCAAGGCCTATCCGGTCGGCGCCAGCGGTCCGGGCCAGGCCTATGAACTTGTGGGGCACAAGTGGTTTTGCTCGGCGCCGATGTGTGACGCCTTCCTGACACTGGCGCAGACCGACAAGGGCCTGACCTGTTTCCTGTTGCCGCGCCATCGTCCGGACGACACGCGCAATCAGTTCTATATCCAGCGCTTGAAGAACAAGCTCGGCAACTGCTCCAACGCTTCCAGCGAAGTGGAGTTCCGTGGAGCACTGGCGTGGATGGTCGGTGAAGAGGGCCGTGGCGTTCCGACAATCATCGAAATGGTCGCCATGACCCGCTTCGATTGCATGGTCGGTTCCAGTTCGCTGATGCGTCAGGCGCTGACCCAGGCCAGCCATCACTGCGCTCACCGATCGGTTGGCGGCAAACTGCTCAGCGAACAGCCCTTGATGCAGAACGTGCTGGCGGATCTGGCGCTGGAAAGCGAAGCGGCCCTGGCGTTGAGCCTGCGCATGGGCCGGGCGCTGGATCATCTGGATGATTCGCAGGAAGCCAAATTCGCCCGCCTGGTGACGGCGGTGGGCAAGTACTGGATCTGCAAACGGGCGCCGGCGATGATCAACGAAGCGGCCGAATGCATGGGCGGCGCGGGTTATGTCGAAGACAGCATCCTGCCGCGGCTTTACCGCGAGGCGCCGGTGAATTCGACCTGGGAAGGCTCCGGTAATGTGCAGTGCCTCGACGTGCTGCGTGCCCTGTCGAAAGAACCAGGAGTGCTCGATGCGCTGTTCAGCGAGTTGGGCGATGGCCATGGCGACAAGCGCCTGGCTGCGCACATCCATCAATTGCAGGCGGCCTTCAAGGACACCAGCGACATCCAGTACCGCGCCCGGCAACTGACTGAAGACATTGCCCTGGGGCTGCAGGCCAAGCTGTTGCTGGAAGCCGGGAATGCGGTGGTCAGTGATGCGTTTATTGCCAGTCGCCTGGATGGCGGCGGCCGAGTGTATGGCGCGTTACCACGAGGGCTGGACGTGGAAGCGATTGTCGCGCGCTCGACTCCGCAGGGCTTCTGATCACCACTTGGCCCCATGTGGGAGCGGGCTTGCTCGCGAATGCGGTTTCACATTCAACATTGATGTGGCTGAAAGACCGCTTTCGCGAGCAAGCCCGCTCCCACAGTTGTTCTCTATGCACATCGCCAACATGCCACTGTTCCCGTGAAGCGACGATGCAGGCAAGATGAAGGTCTGCAAGTCAGAACACAGGATGCTGATCGTGACCGAAGCTTTTATTGTCGTTCAAACCGCCGAGCAAGCCGTGGATCGGCTTGCACTCTTGCACAATCGTGCAACCACCGCGCTGAGCCAGGCGCTCAAGCGCTACCTCAAGGATCGCGTCGAGCCCGATGCCGAACAGCGCTCGATGTTCCGCTATCCCGAATTGCGCCTGACCTATCACTGCCAGGGCGAAGTCCCGCAGACCACCCGTGCCTACGCCAAGGTCCAGCTGCCGGGCACCTACAGCGTCACCGTCACCCATCCCTCGGCTTTCCGTAAATACCTGCTGGAACAGCTCGTTCCGCTGATGCACGACTTCACCGTGACCGTGGAAGTCGGAGTCAGCCAGCAGAACATCCCGTATCCGTATGTGGTCGAGCAGGGCGATGAGCTGGCGGGCTCCGGCGTCACCGCCGCCGTACTGGCGCGGGTGTTCCCGAGTACCGACCTGTCGGCGGCGACCGACGGCATTGCCGACGGTCTGTACGACTGGGAAAACACCGACCCGCTGCCCCTGGCGCTGTTCGATGCCGCGCGGGTGGATTTCTCCCTGCGCCGACTGGTGCATTACACCGGCAGCGACTGGCGGCATGTGCAGCCGTGGATTCTGCTGACCAACTATCACCGCTACGTGGATCAGTTCATCGTCCATGGTCTGGAGCAACTGCGCAACGATCCGCGTTTCGTGCGCATGGTGCTGCCGGGCAACGTGATCATCGAAAAGAGCATGGATCACGGCGAAGCCTCGGCGATTGCCGCCGGGGTGGTCTGGCATCGCTACCAGATGCCGGCCTATCACCTGATCGCCAGCGATGGCCACGGCGTGACCCTGGTCAACATCGGTGTCGGCCCGTCCAACGCCAAGAACATCACCGACCACCTGGCCGTGCTGCGCCCGCACTGCTGGCTGATGATCGGTCACTGCGGCGGCCTGCGTCAGTCGCAGACCATTGGCGACTACGTGCTGGCCCACGCCTACATGCGTCGCGACGGAATTCTCGACCGGGTGGTGCCGCCGAACATTCCGATTCCGGCGTTGGCCGAAGTGCAGCTCGCGCTTCAGCAAGCGGCGGCCAACGTCACCGGCGAGAAGGGCGACGAACTGAAGAAACGCCTGCGTACCGGCACCGTGCTGACCTACGACGACCGTAACTGGGAGCTGCGCTGGGCGCAGGAACGGCCGCTGATCAACCTGTCCCGCGCCGTGGCGGTGGACATGGAAAGCGGCACCATTGCCGCGCAGGGTTATCGCTTGCGAGTGCCGTACGGCACGTTGCTGTGCGTCTCGGACAAGCCGCTGCACAGCGAAATCAAGTTGCCGGGCTCGGCCAACGCTTTCTATGAGCGCGCGGTCAGCCAGCACCTGAAGATCGGTATCGAGGCGGTGGATCTGTTGCGCACCGAACTCAACTCGCTGCACTCGCGCAAACTGCGCAGCTTCGACGAGCCGCCGTTCCGCTAACGGTTTGTCATGGTCATTTGGCGGTCAGGGCACTAGCATTAGCAGCCCTGACCGTTAGATGTTGTTTTGCCCATGTCGCGTCCATCTCGTCCACCTTCCCGTCGCCCCGGCGCGAAACCATCCCCATCAGCCCCGCGCCGTGTCGCCAAGGCGCCACCAGCCGAGCCGAAGCTGATCCTGTTCAACAAACCTTTCGATGTGCTGACGCAATTCAGCGACGGCGACGGGCGCGCGACCCTCAAGGATTACATCGATGTACCGGGCATCTATCCGGCCGGACGGCTGGACCGCGACAGCGAAGGCTTGTTGCTGCTGACCAACGACGGCCAGCTTCAGGCGCGGATCGCCGACCCGAAACACAAGCTGGCCAAGACCTATTGGGTGCAGGTCGAGGGCGAGCCGAACACCGAACAGTTGCAGCGCTTGCGCGACGGCGTCGAATTGAATGACGGCATGACCTTGCCCGCCGAGGCACGGCAACTGGACGAGCCTGAGCTGTGGCCGCGCAATCCGCCGGTTCGCTTTCGTAAAAGCGTGCCGACCAGCTGGCTGGAGTTGGTGATTCGCGAAGGGCGCAACCGGCAGGTGCGGCGCATGACCGCTGCGGTCGGGTTGCCGACCTTGCGCCTGGTGCGAGTCAGGATCGGCGACTGGACGATCGAAGGGCTCGATCAGGGACAGTGGAAAGAAGTACCGGCGCGCTTATAAAGTGCCGGATTCGATCAGGCCGATGACCACACTTTTGATCACGAATGCAGCAACACCAAGGCCGAGTACGAAGAACAGAATGAACGAGCCAAAGCGCCCGGCCTTGGACTTCTTCGCCAGATCCCAGACGATGAAACCCATGAAAATGATCAGGATCGTGACCAGTCCGGTCATCATCCACTCTTCGAATACTGCAGGATCCATCGAACATCTCCAGCACAGGCGAGGCTAAAAGGGCGCGGCGAGTATACGCCGCACTGGCTTCGTGCAGTATTGACCTGCGTCGGTGTGTCGCAGTCATTCGTCGCCTGTGCCGGCCCCATCGCGAGCAAGTTCGCTCCCACAAAGTTTTGTGTTGAGCGCAGTATCGTGATCCATACAAAACCTGTGGGAGCGAGCTTGCTCGCGATGGCGTCCTCAGCTGCGCAGATGAGTCAAAGGCAGTTCGGTGCTGTTCAACACCTGATTCAACACAAAACTCGATCGCACGCTGGTCACGCCTTCAATCCGCGTCAGATGCCCCAGCAGCAGTTTCTGGTAGTGATCCATGTCCGGCACCACGACCTTGAGCTGATAGTCGGCATCCATCCCGGTCACCAGGCTGCATTCGAGCACTTGGGGCAGGGTGCGGATGGCCGCTTCGAAATTCTCGAAACGCTCCGGCGTGTGACGGTCCATGCCGATCAGCACGTAAGCGGTCAGGCTCAGGCCGAGCATCTTGCGGTCGAGCAGGGCGACCTGGCGGGAAATGTAGCCGTCGTCTTCCAGTTGCTTGACCCGCCGCGAGCACGGCGAAGGCGAAAGGCCGATGCGCTCGGCCAGCTCCTGGTTGGAGATGCGTGCGTCGCGCTGCAATTCCGCCAGAATACTCAGGTCGTAACGGTCGAGCTTGCTCATCAATCGGTCCTTTGTCGTAACTATTGCGGAGGATTATGTATCTAGGGTTAAAAATTGCGCAAGTGATGTTTAATTCAGCAATCTTCGCAATCCTCTGCCGACGCTCCCGGCCTATTCTTATCACCAGAATCACTGCTCGGACAAACAGTCCAGTGCGGCTCGCCGAATCAGGCCCGCCGCGGTCGCCACCCCCACCGGGGATGTGCCGGCCCCCGAGCTACACACTGTCCAGAAGACGGCGTGAGGTGAGCCGACGCCACAAGTGTCGAGCCAGGACGAAGTTCTCCAAGGGGAGGCCGACGGGTCTCCCCTTTTTCTTGCGTGGAATTTGACCCGCTGGCCTCAATAAATAAGTTGTGTGACAGATAACCTGTCGCAGAACCGGCCAGCGCTTTCCCAGTCTTAAGTACAGGCCCTTACCCGCAATGAGGTAAAGCATGAAATCGCGCATCTGGCGTTTGGCCGGTGTTGGTTTGTTGTGTGTCAGTGTCTCGGTGCAAACGATGGCCGATGAGCCGCAAAACCGTGGCCATGATGGCGGGCAACGCGGCCAGGGTGGTTATCAGGGCGATAACCAGGGCCGTGGTGGCGGTGACCAGCCGCATCCGCAAAACGGCCAGCAGCAGAATCAGCCCCGGGCGCAGAACAAGGACAACCGCCAGAAAGAGCACGGCGGCCAGAATCAACGTCAGGACAATGACCATAGGCAGAGCCGTCCAGCACCGGATTTCAACAGCCAGGTGCGCTCGCCGCCGCCACCGCCGCAGATGCCGGCCACTGACATGCCAATCCAGCCCCGGCCCGACACCGTGCGCCAGACCCAGGAGCCGCAGCGCGGTTACTACCAGGACCAGCCACGTCGCAACGATGACAAACAGCGCTGGAGTGGTTACACCGTCGCACCGTCCTATGACAATCACGGGCAGGGGCGCCCGAGTGGGCGCGGCAACGGCTGGGGGCCTGGCCCCAGGTATCGTCCCGGTCATGTGATCGACCGCTTTCCCGAGCGCGACTACCGCGTGCCTTACCGTGGCATGGATTACTTCTATTCCGGTGGCTACTGGTATCGCCCGCTGGGCCCGCGTTACGTGGTGGTGCAGCCACCGCGCGGGATTCGTGTCAGGTACCTGCCCGATTACGCCGAGCAGGTATGGATCGGCGGGGCGCTGCTGTTCCTGGCGGCCGGTTCCTATTACGCCTATCAGCAAAGCACTCAGGATTACGTCGTGGTCGAACCGCCGGTTGGCCAACCGCAACCACCCGCTGGCAACAGCGGTTATGACGTGGAGGCGTATCCAGCCAACGGGCAGTCGCCGGAGCAGGTCAGTCGGGACGGTTACGAGTGTTATCAATACGCGGTGCAGCAGAGTGGTTTCGATCCACGAACCGCCACCTACCAGCCAGACCCGTCGGTGGTGCAAGCCTACCGACAGGCCCAGGGCAACTGCCTGAGCAGTCGCGGTTATCAGGTGACTTACTGATCCCGCGCGGCTTTCACCACTTCCTGCGGGTCGGCGTGCACCAGCACTTCGGCCCGCGGGTAGGCGGTATGAATGGCGGCGGCAGCCTGATCGCTGATGCCATGGGCAACGGATAGCGTCAGCTCCCCCGGCAGCTCCAGATGCAACTGCACAAACCACTGGTTGCCGGAGATCCGCGTGCGCAGGTCATGGGCACCCAATACGCCGGGGACGCTGCACGCCAATTCCAGCATGTGCTGGCTGACCTCCGGCGGCAGTTCTTCATCCATCAACACCGCGAAGCTCTCCCGGGCGATCTGCACCGCGCTCCACAGAATGTAGACGGCGATTCCCAGGCCGAACCAGGGGTCGACCTGATGCAGTCCAAGCCCGGCCAACACCAGCGCGATCAGAATGCTGCCGTTGAGCAGCATGTCCGAGCGGTAGTGCAGAGAGTCGGCGCGCACCGCGTTGGAGCCGGTGGCCTTGACCACCCGATGTTGAAACATCAACAACGCCAGGGTCAGCACGAGGGAAAACACAATCACGCCGATACTGATCCACGGCGCGCCCACGGGCTCGGGATGCTTCAACCGATCGTAGGCCTGCAACGCGATCAGTACCGCACTGCCGCCGATGAACAACGCCTGGGCCATGCCCGCCAATGACTCGGCCTTGCCGTGCCCGTAGCGATGATCATTGTCGGCCGGGCGCAGGGCGTAATGCACCGCCAGCAGGTTGAGCAATGACGTGACGCCGTCGAGTGTCGAGTCGGTGAGCCCGGCGAGCATGCTCACCGAGCCGCTCAACCACCAGGCGATGGCTTTGGCGACGATCAGGATGCATGCCACCGCCACCGAGGCACGGGTCGCCAGCCGCAGCAGGCGGGCGTGTTCGGAGCTGGAGGTCATAGGGGCCATCGTTCCTTGAAGAGTCCTTTCGCGCGTAGGGATTTACGCGGCGGGTTGCAGGCCGAACATCGCCAGTTGCTGGGCGTTGCCTTTGCTCTGGATCAGGCGTGGATCGTCCAGCGGGAAGCTGCGACCCAGTTCGCTTTCCAGAATAGTCTGCAACTTGCGGTTATCGACTTTGCCGTCGGCGCCGATGGCTTCCTTGAGTTTTTCCGGTGCAACTTGTGCGGTCTCTCCCGGTGCGTAGTAAATCGCGCCGGTGGCGAAGTCCACGGCAAACGCAATCAGGCCGGGGATGATGTAGAACAGCAGGCCCACGGCGTCGAGCGCGGCAATGGCCGGGTCGATCTTGCCTTCGATCTGGCCACGGCGATCCGGGTAGAAGATCGAACCGCAGGCGGTCACTTGAGTCAGCAAGGTTGCGACCAGAACACCGCCAATCAGGCGAAAGGGAGCACGCATATGAAACCTCCTGGGTAATCTCGAAACGAAACGTCGTCGGTATGAATTAAGACCCTGACGAACGCCTTGCAGTTCGCCGTTATACTCGCCGCTCTGTTTGGGAGCCAGCATGATTTCTTTGCCGATCGATGAAGTTTTACCCGCCCTGCGTGAAGCCCTCGCTACACGCCACGAAGCCGTGCTCGAAGCGCCGCCCGGCGCAGGTAAAACCACCCGCGTGCCTTTGGCCTTGCTCAACGAACCGTGGCTGGCCGGGCAGACCATCCTGATGCTTGAACCCCGCCGGTTGGCGGCGCGGGCGGCGGCGGAGCGGCTGGCCAGTGAACTGGGGGAGAAGGTCGGCGAAACCGTGGGCTATCGCATTCGGCTCGACAGCAAGGTCGGTCCCAACACCCGCATTGAAGTGGTCACCGAAGGCATCCTCACCCGGCGTTTGCAGGACGACCCCGCGCTTGAGGGCGTGGGCCTGCTGATCTTCGACGAATTTCACGAACGCAGCCTCGACGCGGATCTGGCGCTGGCCCTGAGCCTCAATGGCCGGGAACTGTTCCGTGACGATCAGCCGCTGAAAATCCTCTTGATGTCCGCCACGCTGGAAGGCGAACGCTTGGCCGGGTTGCTCGACGACGCGCCGATCCTGCGCAGCGAAGGGCGCATGTTCCCGGTGGCGATGCGCTGGGGCCGACCGTTCCAGTCCGGTGAATTCATCGAGCCGCGCTTGGTACAAACCATTCTTGAAGCCTTGAACGACGAAACCGGCAGTGTGTTGGTGTTCCTGCCGGGGCAGGCGGAAATCCGGCGCGTGCATCAGCAACTGGCCGATGCCTTGGGCGAAAACACTCAGGTTCTACTGTGCCCATTGCACGGTGAACTGGACCTCGCCGCGCAACGGGCAGCCATCGATCCGGCACCGGCGGGCAAGCGCAAAGTGGTACTGGCCACCAACATCGCCGAAACCAGCCTGACCATCAATGGCGTGCGCGTGGTGATCGATGCCGGGCTGGCTAGGGTGCCGCGTTTCGACCCCGGCAGCGGCATGACCCGTCTCGACACCCAGCGCATTTCCAAGGCCAGCGCCACCCAGCGCGCGGGCCGGGCCGGGCGCCTGGAGCCGGGCGTGTGTTATCGCTTGTGGTCCCAGGATCAGCACGAGCAACTGGCGGCCTATGGCAGTGCGGAAATTCTTTCGGCGGACCTCGCCGGGCTGGCCTTGCAACTGGGACGTTGGGGCGTAAAACCCGAACAGTTGGTGTGGCTCGACATGCCACCTGCGGCTGCCTATGCACAGGCTCAAGATTTGCTGGAACGCCTCGGAGCGTTGGATGGCGAAACGCTGACCCGTCACGGTCAGGCCATGGCCGAACTGCCGGCGCATCCGCGCATCGCGCATTTGCTGTTGCGCGGCCAGGCGCTGGGACTGGCGGACATGGCCTGCGACGTCGCGGCACTGCTCGGCGAGCGCGATATCTTGCGCGGCGCCGGGGCGGATTTGCACAGCCGACTGGTATTGCTGTCTGGCGAAGAACGCGCCGCACGGGGTGCCCAGGGTGGGGTGCAGCGCGCACGGCAATTGGCGCGGCAGTATCGTGGTTACCTTCGGGGCAAAGCAGCGGAGCCGGTCAGCGATCCAGATCACTCGCGCTGGCTCGGCGCATTGCTGGCGCTGGCCTATCCCGACCGGGTCGCTCAGCAACGGCGCGCCGGTGGTGCGGAATATCGCTTGGCCAACGGACGTGCCGCACTGTTCGCCGAGGCCGATAGCCTGATGAAGCAGCCGTGGCTGGTGATCGCCGATCTGGGCAGTCGCCAGGGCCAGCGTGAGGAGCGGATTTATCTGGCGACGGACTTCGATCCGGCACTCTTCGATTCAGTGCTGGCCGAGCAGGTTCGCTGCGTCGATCAACTGGATTGGGATGAACGTGAAGGCGTACTGCGGGCCGAGCGTCAGCGCAAGGTTGGTGAGCTGATCCTCAGTCGTGAACCGCTGACCGGTCTCGATGAAACCGCCCGCAGCCAGGCGCTGGTCAACCTGGTGCGGCGCAAAGGCCTGGAGCTGTTGCCGTGGACCCCGGAGTTGCGTCAGTGGCAGGCGCGGGTCGCCTTGTTGCGGCAACTGGACCTCGCCGCCAAGGGCGAGAGCGAGTGGCCGGATGTCAGCGACGTGGCATTGCTCAAGAGTTTGGAGCAATGGCTGATGCCGTATCTGGGCAAGGTTTCGCGGCTCAGTCACTTCGCCAACCTGGATCTGTCGAGCATCGTCCACAACCTGCTGCCGTGGCCGCTGCCACAACGCTTGGACGAGCTGGCGCCCCATCATTTGAGCGTGCCGTCAGGCTCGTCGATTCGTCTGGATTACAGCGAACAGCCGCCGATTCTCGCGGTGCGCTTGCAGGAGTTGTTCGGCCTGGCCGAGACCCCGCGCATCGCCGGGGGGCGGCAGGTGGTCAAACTGCATCTGTTGTCCCCGGCGCGGCGGCCGGTGCAGGTGACTCAGGACCTGGCCAACTTCTGGCGCAGCACCTACGCCGAAGTGAAGAAGGATTTGAAGGGGCGCTATCCGAAGCATTACTGGCCGGATGATCCGCTGGTGGCCGAGGCGACTGCGCGGATCAAACCCCGTAAATAACGGTTAACACCGGACTCTGTGGCGAGGGGGCTTGCCCCCGTTGGACTGCGCAGCAGGCCCTGCTTTTCAGATGAAGAGTTAGGGCCGCTGCGCGACCCAGCGGGGGCAAGCCCCCTCGCCACATGAAGTTACTGCGATCTTTCGGATTTTGCGGTGAGCTGTTCGCGGCAATAGTCCGCAAACAACTGCGCCGGTTTGGTCAGTTGCCCACGCTTGAGCCACGCCGCCACCAGTCCCGAACCGGTGACGTCTTCAGCGATGTCCACGCACACCACCTTCTGCCCGTCGTAGGTGCACTCCGAATGCGGTTTGGTCACCAGGATGGAGAACCCGAACCCCTGGCCAACCATGCCCCGCACCATCTCGATCGAAGGCGAGCTGAAGGCGATGCGCGGGGTCAGGCCCAGCTCATCGAACAGGCTGACGAAGTAGGTCCGGCTCGGCTGCACGTCCAGAAGAATCATTGGCTCCAGGCACAGGTCCCGCAGCGACACCTGTGCCTGCTGGGCAAAACGGTGATCGGCTGGCAGCAGCGCGTAAGGTCGTTGCGCCGGCATCAGCGGTTCGGTCTCGATGGTGCCGTCCAGATCGTGCTCGTAAAGGATCGCCAGGTCGAAAGCGCCGGAGGTCAGGCCCTGCACCAGCTCTTGTTGCTCGCCGTCGCGGATGCGGATTTCCACCCCCGGGTACAACGCCGAAAATCCGGCGATCAATTGCGGCAGGTACAGCGGTGCGACGGTTTCGAAGCAGCCGATATCGATCTGCCCGGAGACCACATCGTTGTCGGCCAGGGCGTTCTGTTCGAACTCCTTGGCCATGCGCAGCAGTTCCTGGGCCTTGCGGTAGAAGCGTGCACCACTGGGGGTCAATGACACGCCCTGTGCATGGTGACGAATCAGCAGTTGCACGCCGAAACTGTCTTCCAGCCCTTTGATGGCCGTGGAGATCGAGGGCTGGGCGATGTACAGCTTGCGCGAGGCCTCGGCCACGCTGCCGCACTCGACGGTGGTGATGAAGTATTTCAGTTGACGCAGATTGTAGGCAGCCACAGCGAACCTCGGGGGGAGAACGGATCAGGCATCCTGGCAATTTGCGCGCCACCCCTATCCGCTCGGGTAGCGATTTGTTGTGGTTGAACAATAACCACATGCTGCGCCAGAAGGGAGATTGGCTACGTAGTTTTTTCTTGGCCTGCGAACACATTTTTACTGGTTTTCCACCGCTTGGGCCTGAGCGACTATCCAATACACAAGAATGTCCTCTGGAGCATCTGAACGTGTTCGAGCTTGAGTATTGGCAACGCAAGGCCGCTTCCGTGCGGTTTCCCGACCAGGCCGTGATCGACGGCCAGTGCCGCCCGGCGCAGTCGGGGCAGACTTTCGCCGCGATCAACCCCGCCACCGGCCAATGCCTGGCCAACGTTGCCGCCTGCGGCGAAGAAGACGTGAACTCGGCGGTACACAATGCGCGGCAGGTTTTCGAGGCAGGCACCTGGGCTGCGCGCTCACCGACCGAACGCAAGCAAGTACTGTTGCGCCTGGCCGATTTGATCCTCGAAAACCGTGAAGAGCTAGCGCTGCTCGATTCGCTGAACATGGGCAAGCCCGTTGCCGATGCCTACAACATCGACGTGCCGGGTGCCGCTGGAGTGTTCCGCTGGTACGCCGAAAGCCTCGACAAACTCTACGATCAGGTCGCGCCGAGTGCGCAGAACGTGCTGGCAACCATTACTCGCGAAGCCTTGGGTGTGGTGGCTGCGGTGGTGCCGTGGAATTTCCCTCTGGACATGGCGGCGTGGAAACTCGCCCCAGCCCTGGCCGCCGGTAACTCGGTGATCCTCAAGCCGGCCGAACAGTCGCCGTTTTCCGCCCTGCGCCTGGCTGAGCTGGCGCTGGAAGCCGGTGTACCTGCGGGTGTGCTGAACGTGCTGCCGGGGCTCGGCGAGCAGACCGGCAAGGCCCTCGGCCTGCACCCGGACGTCGATTGCCTGGTGTTCACCGGCTCCACCGAGGTCGGCAAATATTTCATGCAGTACTCGGCGCAATCGAACCTCAAGCAGGTGTGGCTGGAGTGCGGCGGCAAGAGCGCCAACCTGGTGTTTGCCGATTGTCAGGATCTGGACCTGGCGGCCGAGAAAGCCGCGTTCGGTATCTTCTTCAATCAGGGCGAAGTCTGCTCGGCCAACTCGCGGTTGCTGGTGCAACGCTCGATCCATGACGAGTTTGTCGAACGCCTCAAAGCCCAGGCCGAATGCTGGTTGCCGGGCGATCCGCTGGACCCGTCGAGCGCCGCCGGGGCCATCGTCGACAGCCGTCAGACCGCGCGCATCATGAAGTTCATCCAGCAAGCCGAACAGCAAGGCGCGACCAGGATCTGTGGCGGTCGGCAGTCGATCTTCAATGGCTCGGACAACTTCATCCAGCCGACGATTTTCACCGGCGTGACGCCGGACATGCCGCTGTTTCGCGATGAAGTATTCGGCCCGGTTCTGGCCGTCACGGCGTTCGACGACGAGGCCCACGCCTTGCAATTGGCCAACGACAGCATCTACGGTCTGGCGGCTTCGCTGTGGACCGACGACCTCAACCGCGCCCACCGTGTGGCGCGACAATTGCGGGCCGGTACGGTGTCGGTCAACAGCGTCGATGCGCTGGATGTGACCGTGCCTTTTGGCGGTGGCAAGCAGTCGGGTTTCGGCCGCGACCTGTCCCTGCATTCATTCGATAAATACACCCAGTTGAAGACCACCTGGTTTCAATTGCGCTGATAACAAAACGGAGAACTGGCGATGACCACACCACGTGATACCCGCGACTACCAGGCCGCCGACGCTGCGCACCACATCCATGCGTTCGTCGATCAGAAAGCCCTCAACGATGAGGGGCCACGGGTGATGGTCCGTGGCGAGCGCCTGCACCTGTGGGACAACGATGGCCGACGTTACCTCGACGGCATGTCCGGGTTGTGGTGCACCAACCTCGGTTACGGGCGCAAGGACCTGGCCGCCGCGGCGAGCCGGCAGCTGGAACAGCTGCCGTACTACAACATGTTTTTCCACACCACCCACCCGCAGGTGATCGAGCTGTCCGAGCTGCTGTTCAGCCTGCTGCCGGCTCACTACAGCCACGCGATCTACACCAACTCCGGCTCTGAAGCCAACGAGGTGTTGATCCGCACGGTGCGTCGTTACTGGCAGGTGCTCGGCAAACCCGAGAAGAAAATCATGATCGGCCGCTGGAACGGTTACCACGGTTCGACCCTGGCCGCGACGGCGCTGGGCGGCATGAAGTTCATGCACGAAATGGGCGGCATGATTCCGGACATCGAGCACATCGACGAGCCCTACTTCTTCGCCCACGAAGGCAACCTGACCCCGGCCGAATTCGGTCTGCGCGCGGCGCAGCAACTGGAAGCGAAGATCCTCGAACTGGGTGCTGACAAGGTCGCAGGCTTTATCGCCGAACCGTTCCAGGGCGCCGGCGGCATGATCTTCCCGCCGGAAAGCTACTGGCCGGAAATCCAGCGCATCTGCCGCAAGTACGATGTGCTGCTGTGCGCCGATGAGGTGATCGGTGGCTTCGGTCGTACCGGTGAATGGTTCGCCCACGAGTACTTCGGTTTCGAGCCGGACACCCTGTCCATCGCCAAGGGCCTGACCTCGGGCTACATCCCCATGGGCGGCTTGATCCTGTCGAAGAAAATGGCCTCGGTGCTGGTGGAGCAGGGCGGTGTGTTTGCCCACGGCCTGACCTATTCCGGACACCCGGTGGCGGCGGCGGTGGCGATTGCCAACCTCAAGGCCTTGCGCGATGAAGGCGTGGTGACGCGGGTCAAGGACGACATCGGCCCGTACCTGCAGCAGTGTCTGCGCGAAGTGTTCGGCAAGCACCCGCTGGTGGGTGACATCCAGGGCACCGGCATGGTTGCGGCGCTGCAACTGGCCGAAGACAAAACCAGCCGCAAGCGTTTTGCCAATGAGAACGACATTGCGTGGCGCTGCCGCACGATTGGTTTCGAGGAGGGCGTGATCATTCGCTCGACCTTGGGCCGGATGATCATGGCGCCGGCGTTGATTGCCAGCCGTGAGGAGATTGATGAGCTGATCGGCAAGACCCTGAAAGCGGTGGATCGTACGGCGCAGGAGTACGGCCGGATTTGATCTTGTAGCGTTCTCTCGGGCCTCTTCGCGAGCAAGCCCGCTCCCACAGGATTTGTGTCTGCCGCAAGTTTTGGGCACTACACATAACCTGTGGGGGCGGGCTTGCTCGCGAATGCGATGGCCCATTCAACACATTCTTCACCTCTTGCACCCACCTCGGGCATCCCCGCCCACAGCGCCCTTTCGCGGTGCGCGCTAACGAGTTTTTTCATCGTTCGCATCCACATATTTCCTCATTTTCCTAATCCCGCCCTTGGGCCAACATCGATCTCGCCAGCCCACCGAATGCTGCCCGCCGAAGGGTCCCCGAGAGACCACAGGTTGCAGCCGATTCAGGGCTCGCCGTACTGCCCATGACAAAACTAAATCAACAGCTTTGGGAGTGCTCCATGATCAAGTCCTTGCTTACCCGCGTTGCCCATCCACTGGCGGTCACCGCCATCGCCGCGACGGTCGCCACCAGCGCCCAGGCCGGCACCCTGTCCATCGGTCATACCACCTGGGTCGGCTACGGCACCCTGTACCTGGCCCAGGACCTGGGCTACTTCAAGGAAAACGGTTTGACCGTCGAGTTGCCGGTGGTCGAGGAAGCGGCGATGTACATGGCCGCACAAGCTTCCGGTGAGTTGTCCGGCTCGGCGTCGACCATCGACGAGGTGCTCAAGTACCGTCCGCAATTCTGCTTCAAGGCCGTGGCCGCGCTGGACGACAGCCATGGTGGCGACGGCGTGCTGGTGGGCAAGGACGTCAAGAGCCTGCAGGAACTCAAGGGCAAGGCCGTTGCAGTCAACGAAGGTTCGACCTCGCAGTTCTGGCTGTCCTATCTGCTGAAAAAGCACGGCATGAGCATGAGCGACATCACCGTGCAGAACATGACGGCCGACGACGCCGCCACCGCGTTCATCGCCGGTCGCGTACCGGCCGCCGTGACCTGGGAGCCGCACTTGTCGATGGTTCGCGACAAGAAGCAGGGCAAGGTGCTGATCGACAGCAGCAGCACACCGGGGGTGATCGTCGATGTGGTCGCACTGAACTGCAGCGTGATCGAAAAACAGCCGGAAGACGTCAAGGCCCTGGTGGCCGGTTTGTACAAAGCTGTGCAGTACACCAAGGATCATCCACAGGAAGCCTACAAAATCATGGCCAAGGGTGTCGGCGGTTACCTGGCCGATCCGAAGGAAATGGAAGCGGCCGCACAGGGCGTGCGTTTCTACGATCAGGCCATGAGCGAAAAACTGCTGGGCTCGCCGGGTAAACCGGGTGACAGCGCACCGCTGATCAAGCTGGCCAACGAGACCGCCAGCGAGCTGCAAGGCAAGCCCTACAACGTCAGCAATGACGACCTGATCGACAACCGCTTCGTCACCCCGCTCTAGGAGGCTGCATGTTCAAGCGCAATTCATGGCTGAGCCGCTGCATCACGCCCAAGACCGGATTGCCGGTCTCGGTGATCTGGAGCGCGAGCGGCCTGGCCTGGGTGCTGTTGGTCGGCCTGTGGGCCGGGTTGTCCTACGGCGGCGTGGTGCCGGGCATGTTCCTGCCGACGCCGGGCGCGGTGGTCGAGGCCGCCGTGCGGTTAGGCCGCGACGGCACCCTTGGCCAACATGTGTGGGCCAGTGTCGAAGTGGTGATGGTCGGTTTCATCGTGTCGTCCCTGGTGGCGGTGCCCCTGGGCTTGTTGATGGGCAGCTTTCGCATCGTCCAGGCCTTCCTTGAGCCGCTGGTGAATTTCATTCGCTACCTGCCGGTGACCTCGTTCGTGCCGCTGTTCATCCTGTGGATCGGCATCGGTCTGGAGCAGCGGGTGTCGGTGATCATTTTCGGCGTGTTCTTCCAGCAATTGGTGATGATCGCGGACGTGTCCAAAGGCATCTCCAAGGACCTGATCAACGCCTCCTACACCCTTGGCTCGAACCGTCGTGACGCGGTGCTGCATGTGATTGCCCCGGCGTCCCTGCCGGGCGTGCTCGATACCCTGCGGGTGACCATGGGCTGGGCCTGGACTTACCTGGTGGTGGCTGAACTGGTCGCTGCTTCCAGTGGTCTGGGTTACCTGAGCCTCAAGGCTATGCGTGGCTTTCAGGTGGATGTGATTTTCCTCGCCATCGCGATCATCGGCCTGCTGGGCCTGGTCACCGATCAACTGTTCCGTTTCCTTCGTCTGAGGATCACCGCATGGGCTCAGTAACCGCCGCCACTCATCGTTTTGTCGCCCCCCAGGCTGCCCCGGTGAACGCCCCCCGGCTGAAGGTGGACAAGGTCAGCCTGAGTTACAAGAAACCCGATGGCGGTACCTTTACCGCGTTGGAGGAAGTGTCGTTCGAAGTGCCGGACCAGCAATTTGCTGTGCTGGTGGGGCCTTCGGGCTGCGGCAAGTCGAGCCTGCTGTATCTCACCGCCGGCCTGGCCGAACCGACCTCGGGTGAGATTTACGTTGGCGGCCAGCAGGTCGAAGGCCCCGGCGCGGACCGCGGCATGGTGTTCCAGAGCTACACGCTGTTCCCGTGGCTGACGGTGCGCCAGAACGTCGAGTTCGGCCTCAAGCGGCGTGGCATGCCGGCGGCGCAACGCAAGGACATCGTCGATTACTACGTGAACGAAGTGGGTCTGAGCGGTTTTGCCGACAACTACGCCAAACAGTTGTCCGGCGGGATGATGCAACGTGTCGCCATTGCCCGCGCACTGGCCAATGACCCGCAGATCCTGCTGATGGACGAACCCTTCGGCGCTCTCGACAGCCAGACGCGCCTGCAAATGCAGCAGCTGTTGCTGCGGGTGTGGGGCAACAGCAAAAAGACTGTGTTGTTCGTGACCCACGACATCGACGAGGCGATTCTGCTGGGCGACCGGGTGTATGTGATGGGGGCCAGGCCGGGGCGGATCAAGCAGATTCTGGATGTGCCGATCGAGCGTCCACGCAACCTGGACATGGTCATGGAGCGCTCGTTCATCGAGATGAAGCGCGAGATCTTCGGGCTGCTGCATGATGATCTGGAGGAGGTGCATTAAGTCAGGTTTGCACAGACCTTGTGGGAGCGGGCTTGCTCGCGAAAGCGGTGTATCAGACAACATTGATGTCGGATGTACTGGCCTCTTCGCGAGCAAGCCCGCTCCCACAGGTTTTGTGTTGACTCGGAATCAGGGCGCAACCGGCAACAGAAACCGCGCAATCACCGGCAGGTGATCGGAGATGCGCAATGTATCGTCCTGCCGCACCATCGCCTCTACCCGTTTGATCCGCGGGCTGTAGAACAGGTAGTCGACGGTCCGGTCCGGGCCGTTCAGTCCGGGATCGTTCGGGTAGTGGGTCAGCCAGCGCTCGCGGTCGATGCCACTGGCTTCGTTGTTGGTCGGGATCATCGGGTACTTGTCCCACAGCAGGTGCAACACGCTGTCGGCGGAGTAGGGCGCGCGTTGTGCATCGGGCAGGCGCCGATACTGGCCCAGCGGCAACAAGTTGAAATCCCCACCGATCAACCACGGCGTGCCACGGCTTTCGAGTTTATCGAGGGCCCTGGCCACGGCGTTCACCTGGTTTTGCAAGGTGTTGTCCGCTCGATCGGCGCGCTCCAGATGGGTATTGAGCACCGCTATTTGCCCGCCATCACTCAATGGCAAGTAGCTCACCAGCAAAGCGTCTCTGGGTTTGAATTGGCGGCTGACCGGATTGCCCGAGGCGACTGGCAGTTGCAGCCGTTCGGCATGTTCGATCCGATAACGGCTCAGGGTTGCCAGTTGCCGGCCGACACTGCCGAAGATGTGCGGATTCGGCACGAAGTCGGCTTTCCAGTCGAACGCGCTGGTGCCACACGGATACAAGTCGGCGAGCCGCTCCTGCAGCAGCTTGAACTGGTGCTGGTAATCGCTGGCCTTGGCGCCGTCGTCCAGTTCCTGCAACAGCACGATGTCCGGTTGTTCGTCGCGAATCACCCGCGCCACTTCGTCAAGGCTGAAAGCCATGTCTTCCGCTGTGGGACGTTCGTCGGTGCCCGCGGCCAGGTCATTCCAGAATACGTAGCGCTTGCCGGCCAGGTACTGGACGTTCCAGGTCATCACCTTCAACGCCTGCCCGGGGACCAGGGAGGGGGCCTGGGCACTGCAACTGACGGGCAACAATTCTTTGGCATCGGGGCGCCAGGTCAGACTGTAGATCATCGCGGCGATCAGGCCGATCACGATCAGCAGGCCCGGCAGGAAGTAGCGCAGTAGACGGGTCATGGCTCGGCTTATTAGCGTTACAGGATTGTTCCCGAGCATACCCGAGAGCGAGGGTCGCGCCTAAGGTCAGAGCGAGTTGTCATTTCTTTCAGGCAACGGGTTGATCAGCATGAACAGTCGGAACAGCACCACGCTGGTAAACAGCTGCAGGAAACTGTGGGCGCTGTCGATCAGCATGGATACCACCGGGTTCTGAGGTTCGGGGTACGCTGCCAGCGTCACGCCTTTGAGCAGCCACAACGGCCCCATCACACACAGAATGCACAGCAGGATGCGCAAGAAATGCCCTTGGGTCATGCGCAGGCTTTCCTTCATGGCCGCCAGTGGCGCCAGGCCGCGCAACACCAGCAGGTATTCGCCAAACGCCAGGGTCACCATCAGGTAGATACCCGGCAGGAAATACAGCGACAGGCCCAGCAGAATCAGCACGGTATTGAGCGCGGTCAGCAGGGCGAAGCGTGGCCACAGGCCCGCCGCCATCGCCAGCAGGTCGCGGTTGCGCGGCGACTCGCCGCGGCTGCGGGCGTCGAGAAACAGGATCAGCGCAGCGGTGTACAGCGGGTACACCAGCAAGCCGACTATCACGCTGATGCCGGGGAAACTGTCCGGCTCGGTGGAGTGGTCGACCACTTGTTGCAGCAGCGCCTCAAGCATCACCAGCGGCAGGCACAGCTGCACGATCTGGCCCAGATTGCGCTTGAAGAAATACAGCGAGTCACGCAGGACATCTAACGGATTCATCAGTGGGTATCGCAGGTTGGAAGCAGTGGCTCACTTTAACCGATCAAGCGCTCGTAGACGCAAACGTAAACGTTCGGTAAATGTCATTGAAACATCTTGTTTCAGCCTCCATTAAGGTCGGGCACCTTATCCTCATTGGATAAAGGCAACGATTTTCCCGGCAATCTACGAGGTCGCCATGAACAGCGAAGAACAAACCCTGATCGATGGACTGTTTTCCCGGCTGCAAAAGGCCGAAACGGACTCAGCCCCGCGCGACGCCCAGGCCGAGGCGCGGATCAAGGAACACCTGACGCGCCAGCCCGCGGCAGGTTATTTCATGACCCAGGCGATTCTGGTGCAAGAGGCGGCGATCAAGAGCCTCGATGAACAGAACAGGCAACTGACCCAGCAAGTCCAGCAGTTGCAGGCCGAACTGCAACAGGCCAAGGCCCAGGCGACCCCGGCTCCAGCGCCGAGCAGCGGTGGCTTTTTGTCGAGCATCTTTGGCGGCAACTCTCGTGAGCCACAGCCTGCACCCACCCAGAGCTCACCACCCTCGAGCGGTGGCTGGCGCGAGCCGGGACGCTCGTCGTTCGGTTCGCAACCGCCACAGCAGAACTTCGGCGCGCCGCAGAACTTTCCCCAGCAGGGCTATGCACCACAGCAACAGGCTCCGGCAGCGGCCGGCAGCAGTTTCCTCGGTGGTGCGCTGAAAACCGCTGCAGGCGTGGCGGGTGGCGTGATGCTGGCACAAGGCATCAGCAGCCTGTTCCATCACAATCAGCAACCGGAAGTCGTCGAAGTCATCAAGGAAGAGCCGGCCCAGGTCAACGACCAGGGCAACAATGGCTGGGGCGATGACCAGCGCATGGCCGGTAACGACTCCTACAGCAACGATCAGGGCGGGTTCAGCGACGCTGACTACAGCGATGACTCGTTATTCGGCGGCGACGACGATTCCTTCGTCTGATACGCCATTCGTCCGGAGCGCAACCGCGCTCCGGGCCGATTATTCGCGGAACAATCCTCAGGGCTGGCATACTGGGCGACTTTTCGGGCCTGGTGCCTGATTCAGCCCTGAGGAAAGCCGGTGAAAAAAATCGCAGTGTTCGCCGATGTCCAGAACCTCTACTACACCGTGCGTCAGGCTTATGGTTGCCACTTCAACTACGCCGCACTGTGGGCTGACATCAGCAAGCAGGGCGAGATCGTCGAAGCCTACGCCTATGCCATCGACCGTGGCGACAGCAAACAGCAGCAGTTCCAGCAGATCCTGCGCAACCTCGGTTTCACCGTGAAGCTCAAACCCTATATCCAGCGCAGCGATGGCTCAGCCAAGGGCGATTGGGATGTGGGCATCACCCTCGACATCATGGATGCCGCCGACCATGTCGATGAAATCGTCCTGGCCTCCGGCGACGGTGATTTCGACATGCTGCTCGAACGCATTATCAGCAAACACGGCGTACAAGCAGTGGCCTACGGCGTACCGGGGCTGACCGCCAACTCGCTGATACGCGCCGCCAGCCGCTACGTGCCGATCGAAGGCGCGTTGCTGCTCAAGAATTGATTTTTACGGAGTTGAACCAGGTTTGGAACGCATCGCAGTCATCGACTTTGAAACCACCGGGATCTCACCGAGCAGCAGTTGCCGGGCCACGGAAATCGCCGTGGTGATCCTTGAACAGGGGCGCATCGTCGAGCGTTACCAAAGCCTGATGAATGCCGGCGTGCGCGTCCCGGCCTTCATCGAACAACTCACCGGCATCAGCAACGCCATGCTGCGCACCGCCCCGTCGGCCGAGCAGGTGATGAACGAAGTGAATGAATTCGTCGGCTGCACGCCGTTGCTCGCGCACAACGCCGCGTTCGACCAGAAGTTCTGGGACTTCGAACTGGGGCGAATCAAACGCACCCGCCTGCAGAACTTTGCCTGCTCGCTGCTGCTGGCTCGCCGCCTGATGCCCGCCGCGCCGAACCACAAACTCGGCACCCTCACCACGTTCGCCAACCTGCCCCACACCGGCAAGGCCCACCGGGCCATGGCCGATGCCGAGATGGCGGCCAACCTTACGGCACACCTGGCCGAAGAGTTGCGCCAGAAGCACGGCTTGCGCGAGCTGTCCCATGACTTGCTGTGCAAATTGCAGAAAGTGCCGGCGGCGAAGGTAAACGAACACCTCAAGCGCTATCGCTGATTCCGAAAACACCGCAAATCCCCTGTGGGAGCGGGCTTGCTCGCGAAAGCGCCAGTTCAGCCAACATCATTGTTGAATGACACACCGCTTTCGCGAGCAAGCCCGCTCCCACATTGGATATGCTGTGGTCTTGGGGTTACTTGCCGTTCGCCTCCAACTGCCCCAGCGGCACCCGCTTCTCTATCGCGCTCGACAACACAATCGACGTCTTGCTGAACCCGAACGTGGCGATCCGGTTGATCAGCTCTTCCAGCTCCGGCATCGAGCCCACCGCCGCTTGCATGATCACGCAGGGATCGCCGGTCACCCGATGGCATTCGGTCAATTGCGGGATTTTGATCAGGTCGTCGTAGGCTTTCTGGTTGCCGTGCTGGTTCAGACGCAGTTCGATCACGCACTGGATCGGCAGGCCGAGCTTGGCCATGTCGACCTTTGCCTGGTAGCCGGTAATCACACCGCTGGCTTCGAGCTTGGCCACGCGCTCGGCCACGGCCGGGGCGGACAGGTTGACCTTGCGCGCCAGGTCCGCGTAGGACGCGCGACCGTTTTCCAGCAGGGCGCTGAGCAGCATGCGGTCGTACTTATCCATCGGGGGTGACTCCTGAAAATAGCCGACTTTCGAAATCACGGTTTATAGCGCTGAACTCCGTGTTTTGAAAAGTGTACCGGCGCTTTAAACAGGTTTTGTAACTTATTTTCCGGCGCTAGCCTTTCTAGAATAGCCGTTCACTTGTACTTGCCTGTGAGCTGCCTCCATGTCCGGCTTTCGTCGCTTTCCTTTACCCTTGATCGCTGCCTTCTTCGCCTTGTATGTGATTTGGGGCTCGACCTACCTGGTGATCCGCATCGGCGTGGAGTACTGGCCGCCGTTGTTGCTCGCCGGTATCCGTTTCGTCATTGCCGGGACTTTGATGTACGCCTTTCTGCGCTGGCGCGGGGCGCCGGCGCCGACCTGGGCGCAGTGGAAAGCCGCCGGGATCATCGGGATTCTGCTGCTGGCGTGCGGCAACGGCGCTGTGAGTGTGGCCGAGCACACGGGCGTCGCCTCCGGGGTGGCGGCTTTGGCGGTGGCGACGGTGCCACTGTTTACCTTGCTGTGCGGATATTTCTGGGGCGCACGTAATACCCGTCTCGAATGGGCCGGGATTGTGCTCGGCTTGATCGGAATCGCCATGCTCAACCTGGGTTCCAACCTGCAATCGAGTCCATTGGGTGCGGCGTTGCTGATTTTTGCAGCGGCGACCTGGGCGTTTGGTTCTGTTTGGAGCAAACACCTGCCGTTGCCTCAGGGCGCGATGGCCAGCGCTGTGGAAATGCTGGTGGGCGGCGTCGTGTTGCTGATTGCCAGCGCAGTCAGCGGTGAGCACCTGGAAAAGGTGCCACCGATCGAAGGTTGGGCCGCGTTGGCGTATCTGACCGTGTTCGGTTCGATCATCGCCTTCAACGCCTATATGTACCTGTTGAAGCACGTGCGTCCGGCGGCAGCGACCAGTTATGCCTACGTCAACCCGGCGGTGGCGGTGTTGCTGGGGATCGTGTTCGTCGGCGAAACCATTGGCATCGAAGAAGCCCTGGCGATGGCGGTGATCATCAGTGCCGTGGTGTTGATCGGCTTGCCACAATGGCGTCGCACGCCAGAGCGGCCATTGGTGGTGACGGCAGTGCCGACAGAATCCCGTGTGAATTAGGGTAAACTGCGCGGCATTGCATCTTGTTTTGCACACTTGTTTTGAACAACCCGCGCTGAATTTTCCTACGGTATTCCCATGACTTTCGCCACCCTTGGCCTGATCGAACCCTTGCTGCGCTCCCTCGAGACGCTCGGCTACCAGACTCCGACGCCGGTTCAGGCGCAAGCCATTCCGGCGGTGCTGGCCGGTCGCGACCTGATGGCCGCCGCCCAGACTGGCACCGGCAAGACCGCCGGTTTCGCCCTGCCGCTGCTACAACTGCTGGCCATGGAAGGGCCGAAAGTCACCGCCAACTCGGTCCGCGCGCTGATCCTGGTACCGACCCGCGAGCTGGCCGAGCAGGTTCACGAAGCCGTGCGCCAGTACGCCGAAAACCTGCCGCTGCGTACTTACGCGGTGTACGGCGGCGTCAGCATCAACCCGCAAATGATGAAGCTGCGCAGCGGTGTCGATCTGTTGGTGGCGACCCCGGGCCGCTTGCTCGACCTGTTCCGCCAGAACGCGCTGAAGTTCAACCAGTTGCAGACCCTGGTGCTGGACGAAGCCGACCGCATGCTCGACCTGGGCTTCTCCGAAGAATTGGCGAACATCTACAAGACGTTGCCGAAAAAGCGCCAGACCCTGCTGTTCTCCGCGACCTTCTCCGATGACATCCGCCTGCTGGCCGGGCAGATGCTCAACGATCCGCTGACTATCGAAGTCAGCCCGCGCAACGTCGCAGCCAATACGGTCAAGCAATGGATCGTGACGGTGGACAAGAAGCGCAAGCCGGAACTGTTCGTGCACCTGATGCGCAAGGGCAAGTGGAAGCAGGTGCTGGTGTTCGCCAAGACCCGCAACGGCGTGGACGCGCTGGTGGAGAAACTTCAGGGCCTGGGCATCAACGCCGACGGCATCCACGGCGACAAACCCCAGGCGACCCGCCAGCGTGCGCTCGACCGCTTCAAGGCGAGTGAAGTGCAGATCCTGGTCGCTACCGACGTGGCAGCCCGTGGCCTGGACATCGAAGACCTGCCGTTGGTGGTCAACTTCGACTTGCCGATCGTCGCTGAGGATTACATCCACCGCATCGGTCGTACCGGCCGCGCGGGTTCGACCGGCGAGGCGATTTCCCTGGTCTGCGCCGATGAAGTGAATCTGCTGTCGGCCATCGAGATGCTGACCCGCCAGACTTTGAAGCGGCAGAACGAGCCGGACTTCGAGCCCGAGCACCGCGTGCCGGACACCGATGCCAGTGGCCAGGTCGTCAAGAAGCCGAAAAAACCGAAGAAGCCCAAGGCGTCCGGTGGTGGCGGTGGTAAACGCAATCTGGGTCGGTGGGTTGATAGCGGTGAGGTTGCGCCGGCGGAGCCTTCGATCAAGCCTGTGCGCAAGGTGCCGGTGTTCAATACCGGGCCGCGCAAGCGTAAGCCTTGATTTACCCCTGCGTCTGTTAGGCCGCCTTCGCGAGCAAGCCCGCTCCCACACTGGATCTGTGTCGTTCACAAATCCCCTGTGGGAGCGGGCTTGCTCGCGAAGGGCGCACCTCGGTCGTCAGCCCTTGCGCCGCAACCACTCCACCATCCCCAACCCCGCCGCTCGCCCACTGGCGAAACACGCGGTCAGCAGATAGCCGCCGGTCGGCGCTTCCCAATCGAGCATTTCCCCGGCGCAGAACACGCCAGGCAGTTGCTTGAGCATCAAACGCTCATCCATCGCCTCGAACAACACCCCGCCAGCACTGCTGATGGCCTCGTCCAGTGGACGGGTTTTCACCAGTGTCAGTGGCAAAGCCTTGATCGCGTTGGCCAGCAAGGCCATATCGGCAAAGCAGTCGGCGCTGGTCAGTTCACGCAATAGCGCCGCTTTGACCCCATCGATGCCCAACTGACTGTGCAGGTGCTTGGCCATGGAGCGCGATCCCCGGGGTTTGCTCAACGCCGCTGCAACTTTATCCACAGGCCGGCCCGGCAACAGGTCCAGATGAATGGTTGCCGAACCGTGCCGGTTGATTGCCTCGCGGATGGGGGCCGACAGGGCGTAGATCAGACTGCCTTCAATTCCGGTGGCGGTAATCACGCATTCGCCGAGTCGCGGCACGTCATCGTTAAGGCCGATGGCGATGTTTTTCAGCGGCGAGCCGGCGAATTTGCTGACCATCAATTCGCTCCAGGCCTGCACCTCGAAGCCGCAATTACTGGGTTGCAACGGCGCCAGTCCTACGCCGCGTTGCTCCAGTGGCAGCATCCACGCGCCGTCCGAACCCAGGCGCGACCAACTGCCGCCACCGAGGGCGAGCAGGGTGGCGTCGGCTTGCACGGTTGTTTCACCTTCCGGGCTGTCGATACGCAATCCGCCACGCTCGTCCCAGCCGAGCCAGCGGTGGCGGGTGTGGATAACTACGCCACTGTCGCGCAGGCGTTTGAGCCACGCGCGCAGCAGCGGCGCGGCCTTCATGTCGGTGGGGAATACCCGGCCGGAGCTGCCGACGAAGGTCTCGATGCCCAGTTCATGAATCCACTGACACAACGCTTCGGCGCCGAAGCCGCGCAGCAGCGGGGCGATCTGCGGGGCGCGTTCGGCGTAGCGTGAGAGAAATGCCGGGTAGGCTTCGGAGTGCGTGATGTTCATGCCGCCGACGCCGGCCAGGAGGAATTTTCGCCCCACTGAAGGCATACCGTCGTACAGGTCGACCTTGATCCCGGCCTGGCTCAACACTTCGGCCGCCATCAGACCGGCGGGGCCGCCGCCGATGATGGCGACGTGAGGGGAGAGGGCTGGTAAGGATCGAGTCATGGAGTGCGCTGCGGTCTGGCGGGATAAGCCGGGCATTCTACCAGCCCAAATCCATGTGGGAGCGGGCTTGCTCGCGAAAGCGGAGTGTCAGCTGACATCTATGGCGCCTGACACACTGTATTCGCGAGCAAGCCCGCTCCCACATTTGGTTTTTGTTGTTTATAAAAGGTTGGTTAAAAAACAACCAGTGCTCTGTAGCTCAAGCTCCGCATGGGCTGCAGGCCCTTTCACTCAGGTTATCCACAGGCAGCTCCACAGGCATTGTGGGTAAAGCATCCACAGCTCAGTGACAACCTGATGACTGCCATACGCGCTGCGCGCTGTGATGGAGGATGCCGTGACGGCGTGCCAGGGCCTGGCGGTCCTTGCTGTAGCCGCCGCCGATTACACCGACCACCGGAATGTCACGGCCCAGGCAATGGCGCATCACGCTTTCATCGCGGGCGGCGACGCCTTCGTCTGTCAGCTTCAGATAACCCAAGGCGTCGTCCTTATGCACATCGACCCCGGCGTCATACAGCACCAGATCCGGTTGGTAGAGCGGCAGCAAGTAGTTGAGTGCATCGTCCACCACCTTCAGGTAGTCGGCATCGCCCATGCCTTTGGGCAGTGGAATGTCCCAATCACTTTCGGCCTTGCGTGCGGGAAAGTTCTTCTCGCAGTGCAGGGAAACGGTCACCGCTTCCGGGGTGTTATGAAGTATTCGTGCAGTCCCGTCGCCCTGATGCACGTCGCAATCGAAGATCAGCACGCGGTTCACCCGACCACTTTCCAGCAGGTAATGGCTGATCACCGCCAGGTCATTGAAGATGCAGAACCCGGCCGGGTAATCGTAGTGCGCATGGTGGGTGCCGCCCGCGAGGTGGCAGGCCAGACCATGCTCCAGCGCCTGCTCGGCCGCCAGCAACGAACCACCCACCGCCCGCACCGTGCGTCGGGCCAGGGCTTCGGTCCAGGGCAGGCCGAGGCGGCGCTGGTCTTCGCGGGATAATTCGCCACTCATGTAGCGCTCGATATACGAAGGGTCATGGGCGAGGGCGAGAATCTCTGCGGGACACAGGTCCGGGCGCAGCAGATCGGCGTCGCGGGTCAGGCCGCTGCCCACCAGGTGATCGCGCAACAGGCGGAACTTGTCCATGGGGAAGCGGTGATCCGCCGGAAACTCTGGACTGTAGTCTTCGTGATAAATCAGCGGCAGTGGCATGGTCATTTCATGTAGGAATGAGAGACGGATCCTACCAGCGTTGTAGACTGGCGACATTGAAATGGAGGGGCGGGGCACGATGGAGCCAATACTGGAGCTTGAAAGCGCTCGGCTGCTGTTGCGCCAGTGGCGCGACGAAGATTTACCTGACTTTGCGGCGATGTGCGCCGATCCGCAGGTGATGCGCTATTTCCCGGCAGCCTTGAGTCGGCTGGAGAGCGCCTCATTGATCGGGCGAATCCGTGGTCATTTCGCCGAGCACGGTTTCGGCCTATGGGCTCTGGAACGCAAGGACACCGGCCAATTCATCGGTTTTACCGGGCTCGGTGTGGTCGGTTTCGACGCGCCTTTCACCCCGGCCACGGAAATCGGCTGGCGCCTGGCCCGCGAGCACTGGGGGTTGGGTTACGCCAGTGAAGCGGCGTGGACCGCTCTGCGCTGCGGGTTTGACCGCTTGCTGCTGAGCGAAGTCGTGTCCTTTACCGCTGACAGTAATCTGCCGTCGCAGAAAGTCATGCAGGCGATTGGCATGCATCACGATCCGGCCGATGACTTCGATCATCCCAAGCTCTCCGTCGATCATCCCCTGCATCACCACGTGTTGTACCGCATCAGCCGTGAACAATGGCTGCAAACCTTGCATGGATAACCTGACACGGACGTTTACAATGGACCACATGTTGGCCCGGGCCAGAAACTGAATCGACCGCCGCAGCCAAGACTGCGCGGTATTGCGTTGTGTGAGGAGAGTCTGAATGAGCCAAGTGTTGGAAGATCTGGTCGACCTGCTGACGCTGGAGCCGATCGAAGAAAACCTGTTCCGTGGCCGTAGCCAGGACCTGGGTTTTCGTCAGCTGTTCGGTGGTCAGGTGCTCGGTCAGTCGCTGTCGGCGGCCAGTCAGACGGTTGAAGAGGCGCGTCATGTGCATTCGATGCACGGCTATTTCCTGCGCCCAGGCGATGCCGGGTTGCCGGTGGTGTATCAGGTTGACCGGGTGCGTGACGGTGGCAGTTTCAGCACGCGTCGGGTGACGGCGATCCAGAAGGGCCACCCGATATTCACGTGCAGTGCGTCGTTCCAGTACGACGAAGAAGGCTTTCAGCACCAGACCGAAATGCCGCAAGTGGTCGGTCCGGAAAACCTGCCATCGGAACTCGAAATCACCCAGCAGCGCGCGCACCTGATCCCCGAGAAAATGCGCGAAAAACTGCTGTGCCCGAAGCCGATCGAATTTCGCCCGGTGACCGAGAAAGATCCCTACAACCCGCTGCCCTCCGATCCGGTCAAGTACGTCTGGTTCCGCGCCGACGGGGCGCTGGCCGATTCGCCGGCGCTGCATAAATACCTGCTGGCCTATGCATCGGACTTCGGTCTGCTGGTCACCTCGATGCAGCCCCACGGCAAGTCGGTGTGGCACAAGGATATGCAGGTCGCCAGCCTCGATCACGCGCTGTGGTTCCACCAGGATCTGCGTGCCGATGACTGGTTGCTCTATGCGATGGACAGTCCGTGGGCGGGCAATTCCCGTGGCTTCTCCCGTGGCAGCGTGTTCAATCGCGCCGGGCAACTGGTGGCCTCGGTCACCCAGGAAGGCTTGATCCGTCACCGCAAGGATTGGGCATGAGCCTGGCCGACGTGCGTCACTGGGTGTTCGACATGGACGGCACCCTGACGGTGGCCGTGCACGACTTCGCGGCGATTCGCGTGGCATTGGCGATTCCTGCCGAACACGACATCCTGACCCACCTCGCCGCACTGCCGGCCGATGAAGCCGCAGCCAAACATGCGTGGCTGCTGGAGCACGAGCGGGACCTGGCCCTTGGTTCGCAACCGGCGCCGGGCGCGGTGGAACTGGTGCGCGAACTGGCCGGGCGTGGTTATCGCCTGGGCATTCTCACGCGCAACGCCCGGGAGCTGGCGCATGTCACGCTGGAGGCCATTGGCCTGGCCGACTGCTTTGCGCTGGAGGATGTGTTGGGCCGCGATGATGCTCCGCCCAAGCCGCATCCGGGCGGGTTGCTGAAACTGGCCGAAGCATGGAAGGTGCCGGCGAGCGAGATGGTGATGGTCGGTGATTACCGCTTCGATCTCGATTGTGGGCGGGCAGCGGGAGCGCGGACTGTGTTGGTGAATCTGCCGGATAATCCATGGCCGGAATTGACCGATTGGCATGCGGCGGATTGTGTTGAGTTGCGGCAGATGCTTTCGGCTTGAGGGCGTTGTTGTCGGGTGAACCGCTTTCGCGAGCAAGCCCGCTTCCACATTTGATCTCGGGTGCTCACAAATGATGTGTACACCGCAGGTCCAATGTGGGAGCGGGCTTGCTCGCGAAGAGGCCCTTCCAGACACCACAAATACTACTGCCCGAACAATGCCTTCTGCCCCTCTGGCGAGGTAAACATCCCATCCCCGTTATGCCCGACCCCGGGCACTTCAACCAATTGCTGCTTCAACCCTTGCAGTTGCAGCCGCTTCAGATAATCGAAGTAAAAACGCCCGCGCGCCAATCGAGACGGCCCTTGCGCCCTGGCTTCACAGCTTTTATCCAGCGCCGGATGATTCGGGTCGGTGTCCTGCTGCCCCAGCAGATAAACGACTTCACGCTTGAGGTAACTTTCCTGCAACTGTGCTGCGGTTTGTCCTTCGGCGTAAGCCGGTAAATCCGCCAGCCCGTACTTCCAGCGATGGAAATTCGGGCAACCGGCGTGGCTGAATGCCACGGGCCTGCGCTCATCGAAATAAGCGTAGGAGGACGGATTGGCGATCACGTAGCGTACCTGCACGCCGGCAGCATCGAGGTCGGATTGCGCGTGACCGAGCAACGCATAGCGCTGAACCACCTGCGCGCCGCCGGAGTGCCCGGCGATGACGATTTGCTTCACATCCGGAAACTGCTGACGGTCACCCAAGCGGGCGATGATTTCGTCGAGCGCCGCGTAGGAACTCAGCCGAAAGGGTGCCGTGGATTCGCCGCCGGCCATCCATTCATTGCCTTGCCAGCGCAAAACGGTGTCGGCCACCGGATGGACCGCAACGTCGGTTTCATTGAGGAATTGCGGGGCGATCACCAGGGTCGTTGCGCTTTGCCCCGCCAGTTCGGCCGCGTGCTCACCACTCTGCAGATAGGTTTGCGCATTGCGCAAGCGACCGTGGAGGATGATCAGCACCCGTTCGATTTTTGCCGGGGCGGGGCTGATGCCCACCGCGATTTCACCTGACTTCAACAGCAGGCGCCCTGAGCTGAGTTCCTTGACCCCATGCTCGGCGGCCTGGGACGTTGTGCAAGTAAACAGAACAACCAACAACCACTTCTTCATTTACAGATTTTTCGCCGCAAAGGTATCGCACTGGCCAACCTGGCCTTGGGCGAAACCGGTTTTGAACCAGCGCACCCGTTGCGCCGACGTACCATGGGTGAATGAGTCCGGGACCACACGGCCCTGACCCTGTTGCTGCAAACGATCGTCGCCGATGGCGTTCGCGGCGTTCAGTGCTTCTTCGATGTCGCCCGGTTCCAGCCAGTTCAGGCGCTTCTGCGCATTGTTGGCCCAGACGCCGGCCAGGCAATCGGCCTGAAGTTCCTGGCGAACCAGCAAACCACCGTCGCCTTCCATCTGCCGGCCTTGTTGGCGCGCTGCCTGAATTTTCGTGGACACCCCAAGCAGGGTCTGCACATGGTGTCCGACTTCGTGAGCGATCACGTAGGCCTGGGCGAAGTCGCCCGCGGCGGAAAAGCGTTGGGACATTTCCTGGAAGAACGCCATGTCCAGGTAGACCTTCTGGTCGGCCGGGCAATAGAAGGGGCCGGTCGCCGAGGTGGCCAGACCGCAGGCCGAATTCACGCGGTTGCTGAACAGTACCAGGGTCGGGTCCTTATATTGGCGGCCGGCCTGCTGGAATATCGCGCCCCAGGTGTCTTCGGTATCGCCGAGGATCGAGCGCACGAATTCCGCGCTCTCATCATTGGCCGGCGGTGCCTGGCGACTCTGGTTGGTGGCGGGCGCCGATTGCTGCTCCATTTGCCCGGTCAGTTGTCCGAGGATCTGCAGTGGATCCTGGCCGGTGATCCAGCCGATGCCGACAATCAGGAGGATCGCCGTCAGGCTCAAACCCTTGCCACCGCCAAAACGCATGCCGCCGCCGCCACCGCCGACATCATCGCCACGGGAGTCGACCACGTTGTCGCTGCGTCGGCCTTTTTTCCATAGCATGTGGGAATCCTCTTCTGTTCCGGGTAAAGCTCCGTGCGATGAGTGTTGCTGCCAAGTGGGAGCGGCGCCAGTCCGATCGTCCGTCTTTTTTTCGCGTACAGGTTGATTCCCGGCCACCCGTGAAGAGTTGCCGAAAAGGTTTCAGGCTTGTATTGAACACGGATAACCCATCGAATTCCGTTGGGCGATGGGTTTTTATCGTGAGGGCGATCGCCGGTCTTGCGGATTATTCGTCGAATGCATCCCACACCGGCGCAAAGTCAGGGCTGACCTGGCGCTCGCGTTTGGACAGGCTGGCGATCAAGGCACGGTCTTCATCATCCAGTCGAACATCGAGTGCCGCGAGATTGGCCAATTGATTGGGCTCGCTGCTGGCCTTGGGGATCGCGGCCACATTGGGTTGATCGAGCAGCCATTTGAGCGCGACCTGCGTCGGCAGTACGCCGTGTTTCGCGGCGATCCGCCGGATGGCCGGAATGTCGGATACCTTGTTGCGTGCCAGTGGCGTGTAGGCTGTCAGCGCAAGATCCTGTTGACGGGCGTAGTCGAGCAGGGCGTTTTGTCCGAGCAGCACGTGGTACTCGACCTGGATCGCCGACAGCGGCGCCCCCAGTTCTTCGACGACTTTGCGTAGCAGGGGCAGTGGAAAATTCGCCACGCCAATGTTGCGCGCCAGGCCTTGCTCCCTGAACGACACCAGGGTTTCTATGGTGCGCGGCAAATCCCAATCGGTGGTTGGCCAATGGAGCATGAACAGGTCGACGTATTCGCTGCGCAGGGCTTTGAGGCTACGGTCCATGGAGTGACGCATGGCGTCGGGTTGCAGTTGGTCCCACCAGACTTTGGTCGTGACGTGGATCTGCTCGCGGGGTGTCGGACTGTTCGCCAGCGCCTGACCGACCGCGTCTTCGTTGTTGTAGGCCGCTGCCGTGTCGATGTGCCGGTAACCCAGGGCCAGAGCCTGCTCCACTGCTCGGGTGCATTCCTCGCCGAGCATTGGCCAGGTGCCGAGGCCGAGTTTCGGCATGTTCAAACCCTGAGCGTTAATGATGTGCTGCATGGTCGATCTCCTTTTCATAAGCAGTGACGCCTGCGATATGGCGCGCGGCGATGTAGCCGAAGGTCAGCGCCGGGCCGAGATTGATGCCGCCAGCGGGGTAGTGACCGCCCATGATGCTGGCCATGTCGCCGCCCGCCGCGTACAGGCCGGCGATGGGTTGCGCCGCGCCGTCCAGGACCTGGGCATGATGGTTGACCTTGAGCCCGGCGAAGGTACCGAAGCAGCCCGGCTGGACTTTCACGGCATAGAAGGGGCCTTGTTCGATCGGCGCGACGCATGGGTTGGGCTGTTGCAGTGCGTCACCCTGCTTGCGGTTGTAGGGTGTGGAACCACGACCGAATTGCGGGTCCTCGCCGTTGCGCGCGTGGCGGTTGTAGTCCGACACGGTGGTGCGCAAGCCAACCGGGTCGATGCCGCAGGCTGCAGCCAATTCCTCAAGGGTGTTGCCGGTTTTCAGATAGCCGCTGCGGATGAAGGATGACAGCGGCACCGGAAATGGCCGAGAGATGCCCAGGCCATATCGACGCTGAAAGCCATGGGTGCAGATCAGCCACGACGCCACTTCTTCACCCGGTGGGGCGGCGGCGACCATGGCCGTGACGTAGTCGTAGTAGCCGTTGGCTTCATTGACGAAGCGCTGGCCGTTGCTCAGCACCCCGATGATGCCCGGCTTGCCGCGCTCGATGATGTGCGGGAAGTGTCCCGTGCTGCCGTCGCTGTGCGGCACCTGCGAAACCGGTGCCCAGGCGACGGCGGACGCCATGTCGGTATTCACCCGGGCACCGGCACTTTCGCCCAGGCGCAGGCCATCGCCGCAAACGCCGAGGGGCGGCAAGGCCAGATGCTCATGCCCGGTCGGTGTGCGGGGGAACAGGGCCTTGCGGCGGTCGATGTCATTGGCGAAACCACCCGCGGCGAGCACCACGGCCTTGCGTGCATGGATGCGCACCGAGCCTTTGGCGGTGTTGACCACCGCGCCTCGTACCTGGTCATTCTCGCGCAGCAATCGGCTCACGGGCGCTGATTCCCAGAGCAACACACCGAGGTCATCGGCGGATTTCGCCAGGCGCGCCACCAAGGCCACGCCGTTGACCAGTTGCATCGCCCGGCCATGTACGACGAGATCGAACAGGTGGCGGCTGAAGCGCCGCGTAACGTGCCAGGCCGCCGACAGTGAACGGGTCAGGTTGAGGAATGCCGTGAGGTCCGCCCCCGCCATGATCGGCATGCCCATGAACGATGTTTCCCGCATGGTTTTGCGCAGACGCTTGAGCAGTGTGCCGACTTTTCGTGCGTCGTACGGGGCGGCGATCACCGAGCGTCCACCGGTGCCGGCCCCCGGCGTGTCGCCATGAATGTCGGCAATGGCGTTGCCGTCGGCGAACTGCAGCGAGGTGTGCTGCTCGAAGAACGACACCATCCGCGGGCCGGCTTCCAGGAAAGCGTCGATCATCGCCGGATCAAAGCGCTCGCCCAGTTCGTGTTTCAGGTAAGTGCGCGGCAGTTCAACGTCTTCGACGATGCCTGCGCGTCGGGCCAGCGGGTTGCAAGGCACCCAGGCCCAGCCACCGGACCAGGCCGTGGCACCGCCGAACACCGGGTCCTTTTCTACCACTATGACTTTCAGTCCATGCCACGCGGCGGTCACGGCCGCCGACAGTCCCGCCGCACCGGAACCAACGATCAGCACATCGCAGTCGATGTCGGGAAGAAAGTGCGCTTGGGCAGGCATTGTTTGAACTCCGGTGTTTTATTGTTTTGGAATCTTGTTCCAGAAAATATAAGAATCAGGTGAAGCCGAACAAGTCTTGAGGGTGTAAAACGGGCGGTTATCGAACGTTCAGTTCCAGATTTCGCATTCGTTCAGATGTCTTCTAGAATCGAGCAAATTTTGCGTGGAAGCGACCATGGCCGGCAGTCAGATCGAACGTGTTTTCAGTGTGCTCGAAAGTCTCACCAGCGATCCCCGTGGCCTGCCGATGCAGACCCTGGCAGAGCAACTGGATATCCCCAAGAGCGCGACCCATCGCCTGCTGGCCGAGCTGATCCGCCTCGGTTACGTGCGGCAGAATCCGGATAATCTGCGTTATCACCTCTCGACCAAACTGGTGGCGATGGGCTTCCGTTACCTGTCGAGCAGCGGTGCCGACATCGTGCAGCCAGTGCTTGACCGCTTGGCGCAGGAAACCGGCGAACTGGTGCGTCTCGGGGTGATCGACGGTGAGCGTCAGACCTGGATCGCCAAGTCCCAGGGCGCGCGCTCCGGTCTGCGTTACGACCCGGACATGGGCCGCGATGCGCCGTTGTTTTACACCGCCTCGGGGCATGCGTGGCTGGCCTGCATGAGCGATGCCGAAGCCTTGTCGCTGGTGGAGCGGCAGGGCGCACAAGTGCCGGAACATGTGGGGCCGAACGCGCCGCGCTCGAACATCGAATTGCTCGAACGCCTGCGTCTGGCGCGGGACCAGGGCTACGCCTGGGTCGAGGAGAGCTCGGCGGTCGGCACTTCGGCGATTGCGGCAGTGGTGCGCCATCCCGCCGATGGGCGGGTGATCGGCGTGCTCAGCATCGCCGGGCCGAGTGCACGGATGCCGGGGGCGCGGCTGCATGAGCTGGCGCCGTTGTTGCTGGCGTACACCGAGGAGTTGTCGGCGGCGAGTCTGGCCTCGGAGTTGTTCAACTAAGGCCTGTGCAAATCGACTGTGGGAGCGGCGGTGCGGCGATCCGACTTGCTCGCGAATGCGGTGTGTCATGGGATCTGGATGGCGCTGACTCACTGCATTCGCGAGCAAGCCCGCTCCCACATTTTGAACAGTGTTCAGCTTGAGAAGCTGTGCGCTGTTCGAACACTTTCAGGATAGGTCTGTGTAAGAATCTGGAACCAGGTTCTAAATTATTGGAGTTCATCGCTCCAATAACACTCACAAGAGGACCGTATCTTGAATTCGCCACTTCGCATCGCCCTGATCGGTGCTGGCAACATGGGCCAGCAGCACTACCAGCATCTGCAATCCCTGACTGAAGCGACGTTGTGCGCCGTGGCCGATCCGGGACCGCAGGCGGCCAGTCTTGCGGCGCAATGGGGCGTAGCCTGTTTCGCCGATCATCGTCAGATGCTGGAGCAGGCGAAACCGGACGCCGTGATAGTCGCCAACCCGAACACGCTGCACGTCAGCACGGCCCTCGATTGCCTCGCGGCCGGCGTGCCGGTATTGCTGGAAAAACCGGTGGGCGTGCACCTGGATGAAGCCAGGGAGCTGGTGACTGCCTCGAAGGCGAGTGGCGTTCCGGTACTGGTCGGACATCATCGTCGCCACAATCCGCTGATCGTCCGCGCCCACGAGCTTGTCCACAGCGGCGCATTGGGTCGGTTGACCACGGTAACGGCGCTCTGGCAGTTGCGCAAGCCCGACAGCTATTTTGAAACACCCTGGCGCCGCGAGGCCGGCGCGGGGATGCTGTTGACCAACCTGATCCACGACCTCGATCTGCTGCGGCATTTGTGCGGTGAAGTGCGCCAGGTTCAGGCCATCACCAGCAACGCCATTCGCGGGTTTGCCAACGAAGATTGCGCGGCAATACTGCTGCAATTCGACAACGGTGCACTGGGCAGCCTGACCGGCTCCGATGCGGTGGCTGCACCCTGGAGCTGGGAGCTGGATTCGGGGGAGAACCCGGTGTATCCGCGTCATCCTGATCAACCGTGCTACTTGCTGGCCGGGACAGGTGGGGCGCTGAGTATTCCGCAGCTTAAACGCTGGCACTACAACGAAGTCGATGGCGGCTGGCATCAACCGTTGCTGGCAACCCAGGAAAGCTTCAGTGCCGATGAAGCCCTGCGCTTGCAGTTGCAGCACTTCGTGCGAGTTGCGCGCCGGGAGGTCGAGCCGCTGGTGAGTGCCGCCGATGCCGCGCGTACGTTGGCGCTGATTGAAGCCATCCGCGAAGCCGCCGAAACCGGGCGTGCCTGCGCGCCATCCTTGATCGAGGGGTGAGCATGAGCGAGCGTATCTTCTCCCTGGCCAGCCTGACCGTGCTGGAGTTATCACCGCCCGACATGGTCGAGGTCGCCGCGCGGGCCGGTTACAGTCATGTCGGCTTGCGCCTGGTACCGGCAACCCCTGAGGAACACCATTTTGCCTTGGTGGCCGACAGCGAATTGCGGCGCCAAACCCTGGCGCGTCTGCGCGATACCGGTATCGGGGTGCTGGACGTCGAAATTCTGCGTCTCAAGCCGGAGACCGTTGTTACCGACTTCGAGAAAATCCTGGCGGTGGGTGCCCAATTGGGTGCCAGTGAATTGCTGGTGGCCGGCAACGACCCTGATGAACAACGGCTGACGGAACATTTTGCCGAACTCTGTGATCTGGCGGCACTCTACGGGCTGCACCCGCATCTGGAGTTCATGCCCTGGACCGATGCGCGCAATCTTCAACAAGCCGTGCGTATTGTAGAAAACGCCGGGCGGGGAAACGGCGGAGTGCTGGTGGACGCCTTCCACTTCGATCGTTCGGGATCGCGCCTGGAAGATCTGGCCAAAGTTGCTCCCTCACGGTTACGGTATGCACAGTTGTGTGACGTCGCAGGACTACGGCCGACCGATATGGCGGAGATCTTGCGCCAGGCGCGTAACGAACGGCGTTTTCCCGGCGATGGCGATTGTGATCTGCAGGGGTTGTTGGGGATTTTGCCGGCTGACATTCCATTGAGCCTGGAGATTCCCACCGTGCAGTTGCTGGAGCAGGGCGTGAGTGGGTTGGAGCGGGCGCAGATGGCGCTGGATAAAACCCGGGAATTGTTTGCGCGGCTGTAATCGGTGCTGCGCACCTATCGCGGGCAAGCCACGCTCCCACAGGTTCTATGCTGACTGGGTGGAAGCGTGGTTTGCCCGTGATGCTTTTGACTTTATGTAAGGAAACCCAATGACCGTCAGCACCCCGCTTTCCGGCGTCAATCAGCCCTTCAAAGGGATCCTGCTGATCATTGTCGCAACCTTCCTGTTTTCCACCCACGACGCCTTTTCCAAATACCTCTCCGGTTTCTATCCCATTGTCATGGTGGTCTGGGCGCGCTACGTGGTTCACACCTTGTTGATGGCCGGGATTTTCCTGCCGCAGTCCGGGTTGCGGGTGCTGCGTACCAAACGGCCATTGCTGCAGGTGATCCGGGCGCTGTGCCTGCTGGGCACCAGTCTGTTTTTCACCACGGGGCTGATGTACATCCCGCTGGCCGAGGCCACGTCGGTCAACTTCCTCGCTCCGGTACTGGTCACCGCGCTGTCGGTACCGCTGCTTGGCGAACGGGTGACCCGGGGGCAATGGCTGGCGGTGATTTTCGGTTTTAGCGGAGTGCTGATCATCGTTCACCCCGGGGGCGATCTGTTTACCCCGGCGGTGTTGCTGCCGTTCTGCTCGGCGCTGTTTTTCTGCTTCTACCAACTGCTGACCCGCAAGCTCAGTGAGATCGACAGCCCGACCACCAGTAACTTCTTCGCAGGCTTGTGCAACACGCTGGTGATGAGTGCGCTGGTGCCGTTCTTCTGGCAGACGCCGAACCTGGTGCATGGCGCGATGATGCTGGCGCTGGGGGCCTGCGGGATGACGGCTCACCTGTTCCTGACCCAGGCTTTCCGCCTCGCGGCACCGGCACTGCTGGCACCGTTCAGCTATTGCCAGATCATCTTCGCCGGCCTGCTGGGCTGGCTGCTGTTTTCCCATACGCCGACACTGACCACCGTGCTCGGCATCGCCGTGATCTGCTGCAGCGGGTTGGCGGCGGCGTGGCAGCAAAGCCGCAAGTAGAAAGTAACCGGAAAACAACGGTGGGAGCGGGCTTGCTCGCGAAAGCGGAGTGTCAGTCACCATAAATATCGACTGACACTGCGCATTCGCGAGCAAGCCCGCTCCCACAGGGGCATTGCGCTTAACTTTAGTCAGTGACGGTCGGAATCTTGCGCGGTGCCATGAAGTACATCCAGATCAGCGCGATGAAGTACATCGCCGGAATCATGGTGAACAGCACGGTGTAGTTGTTGTTGGTGATGGTCAGGATGTGGCCGACCAGTTGGGTCATGAACATCCCGCCAATCGCCGCACACATGCCACCGAAGCCGAACACCGTACTCATCATGTGCTTGGGCGTGTAGTCCATCACCAGGCTCCAGATGTTCGCGGTCCAGGCCTGGTGCGCGCCGATGGCCAGGGAGATGGCGGCCACCGCGACCCACAGGTTGCTGGAACCGGCCGCCATGATCACGCCGATGATGCAGCAGGCGAACAGGAACATGGACATCAGTCGCGCCTTGATCGGGTTGACGCCGCGACCGATCAGGAACGAGGAGAGGATGCCGCCGCCAACGCTACCGAAGTCGGCAGTGAGGTAGATGATGATCAGCGGGATACCCATCTGGGTGACGTTGATGCCCAGGTTGTATTGCTGGTTGAGGAACGGCGGCAGCCAGTACAGGTAGAACCAGAACACCGGTGCGGTGATCGAGTAGGCGAGGGCGAAGGCCCAGGTGCCGCGCATGCGCAGGATTTTCGAGAACGGCACGCGGGTTTGTTCCGGCTCGACTTCTTTCTGGATGTAGTCCAGCTCCGACTGTTTCACGCTCGGGTGGTCTTCCGGGTTGAAGTACTTCAAACCCCAGAACAACAGCCAGATCCCGCCCAGTGATGCCATGCACAGGAACGCGGCTTGCCAACCCCAGACGTGCAGGATCAGTGGCAGCAGCATCGGCGTGAACATCGCGCCGACGTTGGTCCCGGCGTTGAAAATACCGGTGGCTACCGCACGTTCACCGGCCGGGAACCACAGGCGCGTGGTTTTCACGCAGGCCGGGTAGTTGGCCGCTTCGGTCAGGCCGAGGATGAAGCGGCAGACCATGAAGCCGACCGCCGAAGTGGCCAGGCCGTGGGCACCGGTCGCCAGGCTCCAGAGCAGCACGGCGCAGAAGAACACGCGCTTGACGCCGACCCGGTCGATCAAACGGCCTTGCAGCACGAAACCGATGGCGTAACCGACCTGGAACCAGAAGTTGATGTTGGCGTAGTCCATCGCCGTCCAGCTCATTTCCTTGGCCAGGATAGGCTGCATCACGCCCAGGGCGGCGCGGTCGATGTAGTTCAGGGTGGTGGCGAAAAACACCAGCGCCAGCATGCCCCAACGGGTTTTGCCGACTGCCATGGCGCCGCGAATCTTGTCGCCGATGCCACCTGTGGCGGTGCTCATGGCAGGTGCCATGCGAGAACTTTGAGAAGGAATCATGTGTGCCATCCGTTCAATGACTGACAAGCGGGGCTCGTCGTGACTTCAAGGGCGCGTGATCAATCGGTCTGTCGCGGCGTGCGCGAAAGGGCTGATCGGCTGTGTTCGTCGGCTGACGGGTTATTCAGCGAGCGGCACGGTTGTGCCGGCGGAGCGCGGGGTTCGGATGGACGCCAGGCAAGGCGTAATGACGGTAGAGCGAGTGAGCAAGGCGTTGAATGAGCGCATGAGCGTATACCCGTTTTTTGAAATTTTTATGTGGTGTTCTGGGTCTTGTTGACCGGGGCCGACGATTTCAAGACCGGACCCAATGTGGTGTTGATGTTGCGCAGTGAACAAAAAATCGTCAATTCGCTATCGGCCATTGTGTTCGATAATCGCACGCAAAACTAACTGGGTAGTACACTTTAAATTGCTCAATGCATCGACCAGCTCAATAATCCGTCCACTCTTTTAAAAGCGGCGCAAATTCCCTGTAGCCGAAGCCTCCACCGGGAGCCGAAACATGCAGCGTTCCATTGCCACCGTATCCTTGAGCGGTACCCTGCCGGAAAAACTCGAAGCCATTGCCGCCGCCGGGTTCGACGGCGTCGAGATTTTCGAGAACGACCTTCTCTACTACGACGGTAGTCCACGGGAAATTAAACAGATGTGCGCCGATCTCGGGATCGCCATCACCCTGTTTCAACCGTTCCGTGATTTCGAAGGCTGCCGCCGCGATCGCCTGTCGCGCAACCTGGAACGCGCCGAGCGCAAATTCGACCTGATGCAGGAGCTGGGCACTGACCTGGTGCTGGTGTGCAGCAATGCCTCGGCCGAGTCCATCGGTGATGAACAGGTTCTGGTCGACGACTTGCGACTGCTGGCCGAGCACGCCGGGGCACGTGGCCTGCGCATCGGCTACGAAGCACTGGCCTGGGGCCGGCATGTGAACACCTGGCAACAGGTGTGGAACATCGTGCGTCAGGCCGATCACCCAAGCCTCGGTGTGTTGCTGGACAGCTTTCACACCCTGTCGCTCAAGGGCGATCCAAGTGCTATCGCCGAGATCCCCGGCGACAAGATTTTCTTCGTGCAAATGGCTGACGCGCCGATCCTGGCCATGGACGTGCTGGAGTGGAGCCGGCATTTTCGCTGCTTCCCGGGCCAGGGTGAATTCGACTTGCCGGGCTTCCTCGCGCCGATCATCAAGAGTGGCTACACCGGGCCTCTGTCGCTGGAAATCTTCAACGATGGCTTCCGCGCCGCGCCGCCACGAGCCAACGCCGCCGACGGCTTGCGTTCGTTGCTGTACCTGGAAGAGAAAACCCGCGAGCGTCTGGCCCAGGAAGCCAAGCCTGCGACCAACTCTGAGATTCTGTTCGAAACGCCCAAGGCCAGTGAGTACAACGGCATCGAGTTTCTCGAGTTCGCCGTGGACGAAAGCCTCGGCGCCAAGCTCTCGCATTGGCTTGAGCGACTGGGTTTCGTCAAGGCCGGGCAGCATCGTTCCAAGAGCGTCAGCCTGATGCGCCAGGGCGATATCAATTTGATCCTCAACTCTGAACCTTACTCCTTCGGCCACAGCTTTTTCGAAGCCCACGGCCCTTCGTTGTGCGCTACCGCCGTGCGAGTCAAGGACAGCGCCAGTGCGCTGGCACGAGCCGTGGCTTACAAGGGTCAACCCTATCGCGGGCTGGTGGGCCCCAATGAACTGGAACTGGCGGCGGTGCGTGCGCCGGATGGCAGCCTGATTTATCTGGTGGACCAGGATGCCGACGTCTACGGTACCGACTTCAATCTGCTGGCGGATGCACCGGTCAGCGGTGGCCTCAAGCGCATCGACCACATGGCCATGGCGCTGCCGGCCGACAGCCTCGACAGCTGGGTGCTGTTCTATAAGAGCCTGCTGGATTTCGAGGCAGACGATGAAGTCGTGCTGCCGGATCCTTATGGTCTGGTGAAGAGCCGTGCCTTGCGTAGCCGGGACAGTTCGATCCGCCTGCCACTGAACATTTCCGAGAACCGCAACACCGCGATCTCACACGCGCTGTCGAGTTATCGCGGCTCCGGCGTGCACCACATCGCGTTTGATTGTGATGACATCTTTGCCCAGGTCAGCCGTGCAAAAGAGGCGGGCGTGCCGCTGTTGGATATTCCGCTCAACTACTACGATGACCTGGCGGCGCGGTTCGATTTCGACGACGAGTTCCTCAGTGAGCTGGCCTACTACAATGTGTTGTACGACCGCGACGCCCAGGGCGGTGAACTGTTTCATGTGTACACCGAGCCTTTCGAGGGGCGGTTCTTCTTCGAGATCATCCAGCGTAAAAACGGTTATGCCGGTTACGGCGCGGCCAACGTCGCGGTGCGCCTGGCGGCCATGGCCAAATCCCGTAGTGGCGCATTGCGCCAGGCGAAGTTGTAGGTAATTCGTAAACGCGGGATTAAACGTGGGCCGCGCGGCTTCCTTCACTGTGCCGCGCAGCCCATAATCGCCAGCCTGTGCAGTGATGGCCGTGAGCCCGCAATGACAATGACTTCAGAACTCCCCGCAGCCTCCGTAGAACCTGGTGCCGAGCCGCGCAAGAGTCGCAAGAACAACCCGGAAAAGACCCGCGAAAACATCCTGCAGGAGGCGATTGTCGAATTCGTCCAGCAGGGGCTTTCCGGTGCCCGCGTCGATGCCATCGCCGAGCGTATCCACACCTCCAAGCGCATGATCTATTACTACTTCGGCAGTAAGGAACAGCTCTACGTCGAGGTGCTGGAGAAACTCTACGGCGATATCCGCAACACCGAAAATCGCCTGCACCTGGCAGAGCTGGCGCCGGTCGAAGCCATTCGGCGGCTGGTGGAGTTCACCTTCGATCACCATGATCGCAACGTCGATTTCGTGCGCATCGTCAGTATCGAGAACATTCACAACGCCGAGTACGTGAAGCGCTCCGATGCGATCAAGGCGATGAACAACACTATCCTCGATTCACTGGGCGAGATTCTGCGTCGCGGCGCCGAGCAGGGGCTGTTCCGTACCGGGCTTGATCCGCTGGACGTGCATTTGCTGATCAGTTCGTTCTGCTTCTATCGCGTCTCGAACCGCCACACCTTTGGTGAGATTTTTCAGATCGACCTGCCGGACGAACGTATCAAGCAGCGTCATCGGGAGATGATTTGCGAGTCGGTTCTGCGGTACCTGCAAGCCTGAGGCGAGGTGAGGGGGTTGCCCCCTCACTTCACTCATTCAGTCATTCATGCTCTGGAAGTGCTCAAGCATCCGCTGGGCATCCGGGACTACGCCGCTGAACAACTCGAATGCTTTGACCGCCTGAAACACCGCCATGTTGCCGCCGTCCAGCGTCCGGCAACCGAGGGCGCGGGCATTGCGCAGCAGTTCGGTTTCCAGTGGGAAGTAAACGATCTCCGCCACCCACAATTCGGCTCGCAGCAGCTCCACTGGCACCGGCATGCCCGGCAGTTTTTTCATGCCCATCGGCGTGGTGTTCACCAGGCCGTCAGCCTGTGCCATGGCATCGGGCAGGTCATACCCGGCCACCGCCCGACTGACGCCGAAATGCTGATTGAGGTTGTCAGCCAGATCCTGGGCGCGGCGGATGTCCACGTCAAAAATGCTCAGCTGTTGTACGCCTTCGCTCAACAACGCGTGGGCCACCGCCGCACCTGCGCCGCCGGCGCCCATCTGTACGACACGTTCAACGGCAACGCCTTTCAAACCCCGGCGAAACCCCTCGGCAAAGCCCAGGCAATCGGTGTTGTGGCCGATGCGTTTGCCATCTTTGAGCACCACCGTGTTGACCGCACCGATACCGCGGGCCTCCGGCGAAAGTTCGTCGAGCAGCGGGATGATTGCCTGCTTGCATGGAAAGGTAATGTTCAGCCCGGTGTAGTTCATGCGCTCGGCAGCCATCAACAGGTCGGGCAGGGCGTTGCTGTCGAGCTTCAACTGATCAAGATCAATCAGGCGATACAGGTAGCGCAGCCCCTGGGCATCGCCTTCATGCTCGTGCATGGCCGGTGTGCGGGACGCCTGGATGCCGGCGCCAATCAGCCCGGCCAGTATCACGTGGTTCTGAGTCACGGCGATCACCCCTTCAAACGATGACTGAAGTGTTCCAGCGCCAGGCGATAGCCATGACTGCCAAAACCGGTCATCACCGCCGTTGCAATGGCGGATACGAACGAATGGTGGCGGAACGGCTCGCGGGCGTGCACGTTGGACAGGTGGACTTCGATCACCGGCAGTTCGCTGGCGACCAGGGCGTCGCGGATGGCGACCGAGGTGTGGGTCCACGCGGCAGGATTGATGACGATCCCGGCGCAGCGACCGCGGGCGGCGTGAATCCAGTCGAGCAATTCGCCTTCATGGTTGGTCTGGCGAAACTCCACCGCCAGGCCGAACTCTTCGGCGGCGCGTGCGCACAGGGCCGAAATGTCTGCCAGGGTTTCGTGGCCGTAAGTCGCCGGTTCACGGGTGCCGAGCAGGTTCAGGTTCGGGCCGTTGAGCACCAGAACGATAGGGGACATTGGAATCTCTCCACTTGTTATTTTTGGAATCGGCCGAGTGTTTCAGCCTGTGGAGATAAATTGTACTAACTAGTTAATTTGGTCAATTGAAGTGAAGGTATGCCGGCTGTTTGTGGGCGGTGATCGGACACTTTTGCTGTTCAGCGCGGCAAATGCTCCACCAGAAAATCAATGAACGCCCTCAAGCGCAGCGGTACATGGCGACTTTGCGGGTACAGCAAGGTAAACGGCCGCGATCGCCCGCCATAGGGCTTGAGCACTTCCACCAGCGAGCCGTCGGCCAGTTCCTTTTCAACGATAAACCGGTAGGTCTGAAACAACCCCGCCCCGTGTTTGGCCAGGGTCACACCGCCCAGCACATCGTCGGAGCAACTGAGGTTGCCCTCGGCCAGAATCTCCCGGGGCACGCCTTCATCGTTGAACAGCCAGGCAATGCGTCGGCCGCTGCTGGGCAATTCGTACTGGACGCATTCGTGGTTTTCGAGGTCGTCGAGGGTTTGCGGAGTGCCGGCCCGTTTCAGGTAATCAGGACTGGCGATCATCACCAGGGCGGCATCTTCCAACGGTCGGGCGATCAGGCCGGAATCCGGGATGGCTCGCACGCGAATCGCCATGTCGTAGCCTTCGCCGACGAAGTCGATGTTGCGATTACTGATGTGCGACTCGACCTTCACCGCCGGATAGCGCGCCCGAAATTCGGGCAACAGCGGCAGAACTCGATGATGCGCGTAGGTGGTCGGAATACTGATGCGCAACGCACCGGACGGCACTTGCTGCTGGCCCATCACCTCGCGCTGGGCCTCGACCAGTTGCGCAAGGGCCTGGCGACATTCTTCGTAGTAACGGCGACCACTGTCGGTCAGCTTCACACTACGCGTGGTGCGCGCGAACAGGCGCACACCAAGGCGTTCTTCCATGCGCGACACCGAACGGCTCACGGCAGCGGGGGTGACACCCGCCACCAGCGCCGCGGCAGTAAAACTGCCGGCCTCGGCGGCCAGGCAAAACAGCTCGATGCTGCCCAACTGAAGATCGTCGAATTGTCGCTGCATGATTGATTACACCGGGGATCAGATGAAGAAACTGGACCAGTATTTATCAGTCTTGCGCGCACGAATACAAAAAAACCGTCACGAGGACGGCTTATTTGTGGGTGCGCTTGCCATCAACGCCGGGTCAGCATCACCCCGGATTCCATGTGATGGGTCCACGGGAACTGGTCGAACATCGCGCATCGGCTGATGCGGTGGGTGTCGTGCAGTTGGGCGATGTTGGCTGCCAGGGTCTCCGGGTTGCAGGAGATATACAGGATGTTGTCGAAGCGCCGCGTCAGCTCGCAGGTGTCCGGGTCCATGCCGGCGCGGGGCGGGTCGACAAAGACGCTACCGAACTCGTAGCTCTTGAGGTCGATGCCGTGCAGGCGGCGGAACGGACGCACTTCGTTCAGGGCTTCGGTCAGCTCTTCGGCGGACAAACGCACCAGGGTGACGTTATCTACCGCGTTTTCGCTGAGATTGCTCAAGGCCGCGTTGACCGAGGTCTTGCTGATTTCGGTGGCCAGCACCTTGCGCACGCGTGTGGCGAGGGGCAGGGTGAAGTTGCCGTTGCCGCAGTACAGCTCCAGCAAATCATCGGAGCGATCGCCGAGCGCATCGTATGCCCAGTTGAGCATCTTCTGGTTCACCGTGCCGTTGGGCTGGGTGAACGCGCCTTCAGGCTGGCGATAGCTGAAGGTGCGGCCGCCGACTTCCAGCTTCTCGACCACGTAATCGTGACCGATGACTTCGCGCTTGCCCTTGGAGCGGCCGATGATGCTGACGTTCAGGTCCGTCGCCAGTTTCGACGCCGCTGCATGCCAGTGCTCGTCCAGCGGGCGGTGATAGCACAGGGTGATCATCGCGTCGCCGGCCAGAGTGGTCAGGAACTCCACCTGGAACAGCTTGTGGCTCAGGGGCGCGCTGGCTTGCCACGCTGCCTTCAGTTGCGGCATCAACTGGTTGATGCGCAGGCTGGCAATCGGGAACTCTTCGATCAGGATTGGCGTGCGTTTGTCTTCCTGGGAAAACATCGCGTAGTGACGCTCGCCGGCCTCGCGCCACAGGCGGAACTCGGCGCGCAGGCGGAAGTTTTTCAGCGGCGAATCGAAAACGGCTGGCTCCGGTGCATCGAACGGGGCCAGCAGGTCACGCAGACGCGTGACCTTTTCTTCGAGCTGAACGGCGTAGGCCTGGGAATCAAAAGTCATGCGTTGAACCAACCCAGCTTGATCACGAACAGAATCGACAGGATCACCAGCGCCGGGTTCAGCTCACGGCCACGACCGGACATCAGCTTGATGGCGGTCCAGGAAATGAAACCGAAGGCGATGCCATTGGCGATGGAGTAAGTGAACGGCATTGCCAGCGCGGTGATCACCACCGGCGCGGCGACGGTAATGTCGTCCCAGTCTATTTCGGCCAGGCCGGATGTCATCAGCACGGCGACGAACAGCAGTGCCGGTGCGGTGGCGAACGCCGGAACGCTGGCGGCCAGTGGCGAGAAGAACAGCGCCAGCAGGAACAGGAACGCCACCACGATGGCAGTCAGGCCGGTGCGGCCACCGGCACTCACGCCGGCGGCGGATTCGATGTAACTGGTGGTGGTCGAGGTGCCCAACAGGGAACCGGCCATGGCTGCAGTGCTGTCAGCGATCAGCGCGCGGCCCATTTTCGGCATGTGGCCGTCCTTGCGCATCAAACCGGCGCGCTTGGCCACACCGATCAGGGTGCCGGAGTTGTCGAACAGATCGACGAACAGGAAGGCGAAGATCACGCTGACCAGACCGATGTCCAGTGCACCCTTGATGTCCAGTTGCAGGAAGGTCGGGGCCAGCGATGGCGGCATCGACATCACGCCGCCGAATGGGGTGAAGCCCATCACGATGGAAATGATGGTCACCACCAGAATGCCGATCAGCACCGCGCCGCGCACGGCAAGGGCTTCGAGGGCGACGATCAGGGCAAAACCGAGGGTGGCGAGGATCGGGGCCGGTTGTTTCAGGTCACCGAGGCCGACCATGGTCGCCGGGTTGCTGACCACGATGCCGGCGTTGTGCAGGGCGATCAGTGCCAGGAACAGGCCGATACCGGCAGCAATCGCCGAGCGCAGCGGCAGCGGGATGCTGTTGATGATCCATTCACGGATGCGGAAGATCGACAGCAGGAAGAAGCACACCGCCGAGATGAACACCGCACCCAGCGCCACTTGCCAGGTGTGGCCCATGTGCAGGACCACGGTGTAGGTGAAGAAGGCGTTAAGGCCCATGCCCGGTGCGAGGGCGATCGGGTAGTTGGCGATCAGGCCCATGGTCGTCGAGCCGATGGCAGCTGCCAGACAGGTGGCGACAAACACTGCGCCCTTGTCCATGCCGGTCTCGCCGAGGATGCTCGGGTTGACGAACAGAATGTAGGCCATGGCCAAAAAGGTCGTGATGCCCGCCAGAATCTCGGTCCGCACGTTGGTGTTGTGTGCCTTGAGTTGAAACAGCCTTTCCAGCATGTCTGCTCCCCGTGGCGCGCCGGGCGCCGTGAATGTATCGACCTCAACAGCAAAGCACAGGCAGCAGAACGCGCCTGGAAATTACTGTGGGCCGGAAAAAGCCGCGCATCATACCAGTAGCTTGGGAATATGGCTGCTTTGGCGGTGATCGTCGTCGATGTTTTGCGACAAAGCCAAGTGCGCCATACTGCGCGCTGGTTTTTTGGGGTGGATGGGTCCTGCATGAAAAAGCGTCTGGTTGCCGCCCTCGGAATAGGGGGGGCGTTGTTTCTCGGGGCGCAAACGGCCGTGGCGGCCTCGGCTCCGCCATTGACGCAGTTGAAAGTACTCAAAGTCGCGTCGCCGTCCTGTGGTGTCGAGAACATCGACGAAGGGCAAACCCGGACTCGCTGCGATCACATTGGCCCGAACATCATGGTGTACGTGCTGGAAGTGGGTTATGGGCGGGAGGCCCATGTCGCCCTGGACGGTTTCGAAGTGAATGGCACCCGCACACCAGTTTGTGCGTTCAAGAACGGCAACCTGACCAGCTGCACTCCCGGGGAAAAAACCGTCGGCTATTTGTATGCCCTCGATCTGACGGGCAAGCAGGAAGGCACGCTGACCTTCAGCAATACCTCGATCAACGCGCCCGGCAATACGATGTCGACGCAGCTTTATATCCAGTAACCGCACGTATCGAACAAGGGTCAGAAAGCTGACTACGCTTAAAAGATCATTCCGTGGACAGTACCCGATGACCTTTAGAGCCTTGATTGCCCTCGCCGAGGGCACCGACGACCTGCAAACCGTGACCCTGATCGACGTGCTGCGCCGCGCCAAAATAGAAGTGGTGGTGGCCAGTATCGAAGGGCGGCGCATGCTCACCTGCGCCCGCGGCACTCGCCTGACGTCCGATGCGATGCTGGTGGACTTGCTGGCGCAACCCTTCGACCTGATCGCCTTGCCCGGTGGAGCGGTGGGTTCGCAGCACCTGGCAGCCCACCAACCCCTGCAACAATTGATCAAGGATCAGGCGGCAGCCGGTCGCCTGTTCGCCGGCATCGCCGAAGCGCCCGCCGTGGCGCTGCAGGCCTTTGGCGTATTGCGTCAGCGGCGCATGACCTGCCTGCCCTCGGCCAGCCATCAACTGCTGGGCTGTACCTTCGTCGATCAACCGGTGGTGGTCGACGGCAATTGCATCACCGCCCAGGGCTCGGCCGGCGCATTGGCATTTTCCCTGGCGCTGGTGGAGCAACTCTGCGGTAAAGCCACTCGTATGGCAGTGGCGGGGGAGTTGCTCGTTTAGAGAGTGTCAGACCTTCACCTCTTCTTTCTCTTCATCTTTAGCCACATGCATGCGATCGCGGCTGGCCAGTGTCGGAAACAGTTTGACCCACACCCCGGTCACCACCAGAGTGCCGATCCCGCCCATGACCACCGCTGGCACGGTGCCGAACCAGTGGGCAGTCAGTCCCGATTCGAATTCGCCCAACTGGTTCGAGGCACCGATGAACAGTCCATTGACGGCGCTGACCCGGCCGCGCATTTCGTCCGGGGTTTCCAGTTGAACGAACGAGGCGCGGATCACCATGCTGATCATGTCTGCCGCGCCCAACACCACCAACACCGCCAGGGAAAACCAGAACGAGGTCGACAGGCCGAAGGCGATGGTCGCCACGCCGAAGATGCCCACGGCCGTGAACATCACCCGTCCGACGTTGCGTTCCACGGCAAACCGCGCCAGGAACAGCGACATCAGCAGCGCGCCTACCGCCGGCGCCGAGCGCAGCAGGCCAAGCCCCCACGGGCCGGTCAGCAGAATGTCCTTGGCGAACACCGGCAGCAGCGCTGTGGCGCCACCCAATAGCACCGCAAACAGATCGAGGGAGATCGCCCCGAGAATGTCCGGACGACTGCGGATGAAGCGAATGCCCGCCAGCAGTGAGTCCAGCGTGGCCTTGCCCTTGTTCAGCGGGGTTTGGCGGGCCGGCAGGTTGAGCATCAGCGAACAGGCGATGACATACAAAAGCACCGTCGGGCCATACACCCAGACGCTGCCGAAGGCGTAGAGCAAGCCGCCGAGGGCTGGAGCGACGATGGTTGCCGATTGCTGGGCCGATTGTGCGGCGGCCACTGCACGGGGAAACAACGCGCTGGGCACGATACTGGGCAACAGGGCCTGGGTGGTCGGCATTTCAAAGGAACGAGCGGCACCGAGCAGGAAGGCCAGGATAAAGATCATTTCCCGGGTGACATGGTCGGTGGCGCTGCCGATGGCCAGCGACAGGGCGATCAATGCCTGGAGGGACTGGCAGATCGCCGCGACCTTGCGCCGGTCATAACGGTCGGCGACGTGCCCTGTGTGCAGCATGAACAGTACGCGCGGGGCGAACTCGACCAGGCCGACCAGACCCAGGTCGAGCACATTGCCGGTCAGTTGGTACAGGTTCCAGCCGATGGCCACGGTGAGCATCTGGAAGCCGCTGGCGGTAAATACCCGGGCCAGCCAGAACGCGAGAAAAGGGCGATGGTGACGTAACAACAAGGGCTCTTGGCTGGGCATCTGCGCGAAGATCTGGGGAGAGGGGAGTGGCGAGATTATCACCAACCTGTAACAGGAAGTTGCCGTGACAAAAGATTTAGTTAGCCAGACATCGATTTCAGTAGCACTACCAATCCCTGTGGGAGCGGGCTTGCTCGCGAAGAGGGCGGCACATCCGGCATTGAAGTCGTCTGACACTCCGCCTTCGCGAGCAAGCCCGCTCCCACAGGAAATGTATTTCAGCTCGTGACCAAGGCCGTGAGGCAACTTGTCACGCGGCAAAAGACCACGCGGTTCATCCCCGAAATTGGGACTACTCTTTCAACGTTGATTGATCCAGATCAAAACCCACAAAAGGAATTGATCCGGCGGCCGCAAGGCCAGACTCCCTGCGTTGTGATGCGTGCCAAAAAAAGAACAAACAGAGATTCGCCACACTCCATATCCGTGGGGGCCGTGGGTGCAGGCTTCCAGCCGGCAGCCGTACTACCTGACAGAGGAAGACTTATGTTCGGTTTAGAGGCACTTGATCTCGCCCGAATTCAGTTCGCGTTCACCATCTCGTTCCACATCCTGTTTCCGGCCATCACCATCGGCCTGGCGAGTTACCTGGCGGTACTCGAAGGCCTGTGGCTGAAAACCCATAACGACACCTACCGCGACCTCTACCATTTCTGGTCGAAGATCTTTGCCGTCAACTTCGGCATGGGGGTGGTTTCCGGGCTGGTAATGGCCTATCAGTTCGGCACCAACTGGAGCCGCTTCTCGGACTTCGCCGGTTCCGTGACCGGGCCGTTGCTGACCTATGAAGTGCTCACGGCGTTCTTCCTCGAGGCCGGGTTCCTCGGTGTCATGCTGTTTGGCTGGAACAAGGTCGGGCGTGGCCTGCACTTCTTCGCCACCGTGATGGTGGCCATCGGTACGTTGATCTCCACGTTCTGGATTCTTGCCTCCAATAGCTGGATGCAAACCCCGCAGGGCTTCGAGATCGTCAACGGTCAGGTCATACCCACCGACTGGCTGGCGATTATCTTCAACCCGTCGTTCCCGTATCGCCTGATGCACATGGCCACGGCAGCCTTCGTCGCCACGGCCTTCTTCGTCGGCTCCTCCGCGGCCTGGCATTTGCTGCGCGGCAAGGACAACCCGGCGATCCGCAAAATGCTCTCGATGGCCATGTGGATGGCGTTGATCGTGGCGCCGATCCAGGCGGTCATCGGCGACTTCCACGGTCTCAATACGCTCAAGCATCAGCCGGCGAAAATCGCCGCCATCGAAGGCCACTGGGAAAACAAGGGCGACGAGGCGACGCCGCTGATCCTGTTCGGCTGGCCGGACATGAAGGAGGAGAAGACCAAATTCGCTGTCGAAATCCCGTACCTGGGTAGCCTGATTCTCACGCACTCCCTGGATAAACAGGTGCCGGCGCTCAAGGAGTTCCCGCCTGAAGACCGGCCGAATTCGACCATCGTGTTCTGGTCGTTCCGGATCATGGTGGGGCTGGGCTTGCTGATGATCTTCACCGGATTGTGGAGCCTGTGGCTGCGCAAGCGCGACGCCCTCTACACCTCGCGGCCGTTCCTGTACCTGGCGCTGTGGATGGGGCCGTCCGGCCTGATCGCGATTCTCGCCGGCTGGTTCACCACGGAAATCGGCCGTCAGCCTTGGGTGGTCTATGGTCTGATGCGTACGGCGGATGCGTCGTCCAACCATAGCTTCATGCAGATGAGCATCACCCTGATCCTGTTTGTCGTGGTTTATTTCGCGCTGTTTGGCGCCGGTCTTGGCTACATGATGCGCCTGGTGCGCAAGGGGCCGAAGATCGACGAAGGCAAGGAAACCAACGACGGTGGCCCCGGCCAGAAGCGCACACCGGCCCGGCCGCTGTCCGCCGCCGACGACGATCACGCCGATGCCGGCCAAAGCCTGACCAAGGAGATTTGAATCATGGGTATTGATCTTCCGCTGATCTGGGCCGTGATCATCATCTTCGGCATCATGATGTACGTGGTCATGGACGGTTTCGACCTGGGCATCGGGATTCTCTTCCCGTTCATTCCGGGCAAGACCGATCGCGATGTGATGATGAACACCGTCGCCCCGGTCTGGGACGGCAACGAGACCTGGCTGGTGTTGGGTGGCGCGGCGTTGTTCGGCGCGTTTCCGTTGGCCTATTCGGTGGTGCTCTCGGCGTTGTACCTGCCGCTGATCCTGATGTTGATCGGGTTGATCTTCCGCGGCGTGGCCTTCGAGTTTCGCTTCAAGGCCAGGGACGACAAGCGCCATCTGTGGGACAAGGCGTTCATCGGTGGCTCGGTCACTGCGACGTTCTTCCAGGGCGTTGCGCTTGGCGCGTTCATCGACGGGCTGCCTGTGGTCAATCGGCAGTTCGCCGGTGGTTCACTGGACTGGCTGACACCGTTCACGATGTTCTGTGGTGCGGCGCTGGTCGTGGCGTATGCCTTGCTCGGTTGCACCTGGCTCATCATGAAGACCGAAGGCAAGTTGCAGGAGCAGATGCATGACCTGGCACGGCCATTGGCCTTCGTGCTGCTGGCGGTGATCGGCATTGTCAGCATCTGGACCCCGTTGGCCCACACGGATATCGCCGCACGCTGGTTCACCATGCCGAATCTGTTCTGGTTCATGCCGGTGCCGATCCTGGTACTGGTGACGATGTACGGACTGATCCGCGCCGTGGCCCGCAACGCGCATTACACGCCGTTCCTGCTGACTCTGGTGCTGATCTTCCTCGGTTACAGCGGGTTGGGCATCAGTCTGTGGCCGAACATCATCCCGCCGTCGATCTCGATCTGGGACGCCGCCGCGCCGCCGCAAAGCCAGGGCTTCATGCTGGTGGGCACGCTGTTCATCATCCCGTTCATCCTGGGCTACACCTTCTGGAGCTACTACGTGTTCCGCGGCAAGGTCACCCATGAAGATGGTTACCACTAGTCTGCTGCACAACGAATCTGTGGGAGCGAGCTTGCTCGCGATGGCGTCCTGACAGACGCCATTGATCTACATCGGAGGATTTATCAATGAACGGCAAACATTCCCTGCACGACATTGAAGAAGCCGAAAAAAAGCCGCTGTGGCAGCGGCTCGGCTGGTTGGCCCTGATCTGGGTCGGCAGCGTGGGCGCCTTGTTCATCGTCGCCAGCCTGATGCGTCTGTTCATGAACGCGGCCGGCCTGACCACGCACTGAATATCTCTCCCGTGGCCTCGAGGCACGGATTTACGACCCTCCTGCCGGAGGGTTTTTTTTGCCTGTTACTTGCGCGCCTTGAGGATCACGAACTTCGGATTGGCCGCCACTTGCTCCACACCCCGAAACAATCGCGCCAGCTTGCTGTGGTAACCCAAGTGACGATTGCCGACAATGTACAGTGCGCCGCCTACCACCAGCGCTTCGCGCGCCTGCTGGAACATCCGCCAGGCCAGAAAGTCGCCCACCACCTGTTGCTGGTGAAACGGTGGATTGCACAGCACGACGTCAAGCGATTGCGGTTCCTGGCCGGCCAGGCCATCGCCGGCACGCACGATCATTTCCCGTTCGCCCAACGCTGCGCGCCAGTTTTCGGCGGCCGATTGCACGGCCATGTACGACTCGTCCACCAGTGTGTAGTGGGCCTCGGGGTTTTGCAGGGCGCTGGCGATGGCCAGGACGCCGTTGCCGCAACCGAGATCGGCGACCCGCGCCGAACCGAGGTTTTTCGGCAGGTGTGGCAAAAACGCCCGCGTGCCGATGTCCAGGCCTTCGCGGCAAAACACATTGGCGTGGTTGAGCAGTTCGATGGCCGGTTCGTCGAGTCTGTATCGCGTTGGGTAAGGCGACACCGCTGGGGTTTTGTCTTCAGCGGTGGCAATCAATAGCCGCGCCTTCTTCACCGCCAACGAGGCTTGCACGGGGCCGATGTAACGCTCCAGCAAGTCGCCCGCCGCCCGGGGCAGATGCTTGATCATGGCTGCGGCAACCACTTGGGCGCCAGGTGCCAGTTGACCTTGCAGGCGGATCAGTTGTTCTTCCAGCAGGGCCAGGGTTTTCGGTACACGGATCAGCACACAGTCGAACGGCCCGGCAGGGGTTTCACTGGCGGGTACGCTCGGCACGACATCAAAGGCCAGGCCGTTGCGCACCAGGTTCTTTTCCAGACCCTGGAAAGCCAGGAACGAATCACCGCTGCTGACCACCCGCACCTTGCCCGCCAGGCTGGCCGCCAACGCGCCGAAACTGTCATTGAGCACCAATACCCGGGTGTCCGACGCCGGTTGCTGTTCGGCCAGATGATTGAGCAGGTATTCATCGGCCGCATCGAAAGCTTGCAGCGGTTCATTCTGCTGTTCGGGCTGGCGGATCAGGTCGAGGCTGGCGAAGGGTGTTTCGAGCAAAGGCATGGGGCGGGGCTCTGGGTAATCAACGGATGTCCCGCTGCCCGAAGGCGTTGGAGCGGGCGGAGCCGTCCGAGTGTAATGCGACGTGAAGGTCTACACACCATCACTCAGGAGGGACCGTAAATGGTACGTTTTTTTTGTCTGGATTACTCGCAGGTTTTCCCGCAGCCGGGCGCTTTCAGATGGCTCCGGACCGGGCCGCGGCAATGACGGCCGCAATCTTGTTGTTGACGCCGAGCTTCTCGATAGCCCTCTGCACATGAAAGTTGATTGTGCGTTCACTCAAACTGAGGATCCTGGCAATTTCATAGGCCGTCTTGCCATCGGCTGACAGTTTCAATACTTCGAGTTCCCGCCGTGACAATGGGGGGGGCTGGGGGCGAGCCGGTTTTTTCGGTTGCATCCCGAGCGCCAGCGCGTGCAAATGGCGGCTGATGAACACCGAGAATCCAAGATGCTCGTACAGCTCATAGGCTGAAATCGGGCAGTGGCTTCTGGCCAGGCTGAGAATACTGCGTTGACCGGTTTCCTCATCAAAGATCGCCTGGGACCAGCCATGCTGCAAACCGTGTTGCTGCAGCAACTGCCATAGCCATGGCGTCCTGGAAAAAAGCTCTTCGCTCCAGAGAACCGGCAGCGTTGAATGATTGCAATGCGCCACTATCGGATCTATTTGCGTGGCGTTGTTTTTTTCATATTGAGTGTTCCACTCATGGGGGAAGTTATTCAGGTTCACCGCACTGGTATTGACTCCGACTGAGTTCGAAGTAATTGAAAAGCCACAAAATTTATATCCAAGGTTTCTAGCGAAGTTGAGCGCGATTCGATAGGCGGTTTTGATCTCTTGCGTGTGTGACAATTGCTTGAGTTGTGACTCCTTCCAGATTTCCATACAAGGGTCTCTCCATCACCGTTTCTTCTGGGAGCGATCTTGGATCCAAGATTCGGCACGTCACGAAGTGTAGGATAATTCCTACGGTGATGGTGCGACAATTTTGCTCTTTTAACTGTTGGAAAAGTGTATTTCAGGTTCTTAGGCAATCGATGGGATATAAAATGCCATATGTCATTTTATAATGATGGGTGTGCGCCACATTTGGTAAGCAGTCACTAGTGCAGATTAATGTCACTACAAACTGTCGGTGGTTACGCTGCTTTCTTTGCGGGACACTGGGGTATCTTTCGATTGGAGCCTTCCATGTCCGTCAGTGAAGAAAAATTTACCCGTCAGACCTTGCTTGAGGTTCATCCGCTGACCCAGAGCCTGTTTACCTTGCGTGCCACCCGGGATGCAGGGTTTCGTTTTCGGGCGGGGCAGTTTGCCCGGTTGGGCGTCACCAAGGCTGACGGCAGCACGGTATGGCGCGCCTATTCCATGGTGTCCTCGCCCTTTGACGAGTTCCTCGAGTTCTTTTCCATTGTCGTACCGGGCGGTGAGTTCACCAGCGAGCTGAGCCGACTGGGTGTTGGCGATGCATTGCTGGTCGACCGCCAGGCCTTCGGTTATCTGACGCTGGACCGGTTTGTCGATGGGCGTGATCTGTGGTTGTTATCCACAGGCACGGGTATCGCGCCGTTCCTGTCGATACTCCAGGATTTCGAAGTCTGGGAGCGATTCGAGCGGATCATTCTGGTCTACAGCGTTCGCGAAGCCCGGGAACTGGCGTATCAGGAGCTGATCGCAGGGCTGGCGAAGCGTGATTATCTGGCGGAGTACGCCCATAAACTGCAATTGATCACCACGGTCACTCGTGAGCAGCATCCCGGCTCATTGAACGGGCGGATCACCACGCTGATTGAAAACGGCGAACTGGAGCGGGTCGCGGGTGTTGCGCTGACGCCTGAGCATTCACGGGTCATGCTGTGCGGCAATCCGCAGATGATCGATGATACGCGCAAGCTGCTTAAACAGCGGGACATGCACTTGAGCCTCAGCCGGCGACCTGGTCAGGTGGCGGTGGAAAATTTCTGGTAAAAAAAAGGCGCCTCGAAGGCGCAATGCCTGTCAGTTAAGCCCCGGACATTGTGGGAGCGAGCTTGCTCGCGATAGCGGACCGTCAGTCACCCCTTGTGTGACTGTCCAACCGTCATCGCGAGCAAGCTCGCTCCCACAAGGTTTACGGTGCTTAAACGCTTAACTGACTGGCATTCGCCTCGAAGGCGCTGTTTTTTTGCTAATGCCGTCAAGGCCGGTTGTTCTGGGCCTTGAGCAAGTCGCGGATCTCGCCCAGCAACTCTTCTTCCTTGGTTGGAACCGGCGGCAGGCTAGGGGCCACGGCCTCTTCGCGCTTCAGGCGGTTGATGACCTTGACGCCCATGAAGATCGCGAGAGCGACGATGACGAAGTCGATGATGGTCTGGATGAATTTGCCATAGGCGAGCACCACCGCCGGAATCTCGCCCTCCGCTGCCTTGAGCGTTATGACCAGATCACTGAAGTCCACGCCACCGATCAGCATCCCGATTGGCGGCATGACCAGGTCACCGACAAACGAGGTAACGATCTTGCCGAAGGCCGCACCGATGATGATGCCGACGGCCATGTCGACCACGTTGCCTTTGACCGCGAAGGCCTTGAACTCATTTAGCACGCCCATAGGTTATTTCCTTGTTACAGATGAGGTTGATGAACGCAGTGTAAATCAGCAAATCGCATTCTGCTTGAATCAACTGCCTGCCGTGCTTGCCAGCAATCGACACCGGGTGGTGTAAAAAAATTCACCGATTGATCTCATCTGTGGGCGGCCGGGCCTTGCGCGGTGTTTTGCATGTGATGTTTTTTCAGCGATATGGTTTCGTTTGTGTGAGCAAACCAAGGTTGAGGGAGGCCATCCCTGAAGCGAGACGTTAAAGTTAATCGGGTAGTCAGTGGTCAGGGGCGGTATTGAAATTGATTGCAGTTGTAGCGATATTAACTGTTTCGTTAGTTTGGGGAGGCTAACAAGTAGCGTGCTTCCCTGAATTAATCACTGTGCTCTGTGTGAGTGTTTCAGAGTTGTGCATTAAGTGTGCAAATGAATAAAGTTTGTATAAGTTTTAAGGTTGTCCAGGCGGCATGTTCTTAGAGCTTGTTGATTATATTGGACTAAAAACTTATACAAGGTTTTGTTTGGCGGGTGTTTATCAATATACCTGATTTTTTATGTGGGTATTTGTAATCATAAAAATGGTAGCGAAGTATCCGGCCGTACTCGCGCGCTTGAGCTGAGCTATCATCGCGTTTTTTTCTGGGAGTTCCGATGGCCAAGGCCAAGCGCATGTACGGCTGCACCGAGTGCGGCTCAACCTTCCCCAAATGGGCCGGCCAGTGCGGTGAGTGCGGAGCCTGGAACACGCTCACCGAAACCATGGTGGAAAGCGGCGGGGCAGCCGCCCCCAGCGGTCGTACCGGCTGGGCAGGCCAGCAGGCGCAAATCAAGACCCTGGCCGAAGTCAGTGTCGAAGAAATTCCGCGCTTCTCCACCGCTTCCAGCGAGCTCGACCGGGTTCTGGGTGGTGGTCTGGTGGATGGCTCGGTGGTGCTGATCGGTGGCGACCCCGGCATCGGCAAGTCGACCATTCTGTTGCAAACCTTGTGCAACCTCGCCAAAAGCATGCCGGCGCTGTACGTCACCGGTGAAGAATCCCAGCAGCAAGTGGCCATGCGTGCGCGGCGCCTGGGGTTGCCCCAGGATCAGCTGCGGGTCATGACCGAAACCTGCATCGAAGCCATCATTGCCACGGCCCGACAGGAAAAGCCCAAGGTGATGGTGATCGACTCGATCCAGACGATCTTTACCGAGCAACTGCAATCGGCACCGGGCGGTGTGTCACAGGTGCGTGAGAGCGCAGCCTTGCTGGTGCGTTATGCCAAACAGAGCGGTACGGCGATTTTCCTGGTGGGCCACGTCACTAAGGAAGGCGCGCTGGCTGGCCCTCGGGTGCTGGAACACATGGTCGACACCGTGCTGTATTTCGAAGGCGAGTCCGACGGGCGCCTGCGTCTGCTGCGGGCGGTGAAGAACCGTTTCGGTGCGGTCAATGAGCTGGGTGTGTTCGGCATGACCGATAAGGGCCTGAAGGAAGTCTCCAACCCCTCGGCGATTTTTCTGACCCGCGCCCAGGAGGAAGTCCCGGGTAGCGTGGTGATGGCAACCTGGGAAGGCACGCGGCCGATGCTGGTGGAGGTACAGGCGCTGGTGGACGACAGTCACCTGGCCAATCCGCGTCGGGTTACGCTGGGGCTGGATCAGAACCGGCTGGCGATGTTGCTGGCGGTGCTGCACCGTCACGGTGGCATTCCGACCCACGATCAGGACGTGTTTCTCAACGTGGTCGGCGGGGTCAAGGTGCTGGAAACGGCGTCCGACTTGGCGTTGATGGCGGCGGTGATGTCCAGTTTGCGTAACCGACCGTTGCCCCACGATCTGCTGGTGTTCGGTGAGGTCGGGCTTTCCGGTGAGGTGCGTCCGGTGCCGAGCGGTCAGGAGCGATTGAAGGAGGCCGCCAAACACGGTTTCAAGCGGGCCATCGTGCCCAAGGGCAATGCGCCGAAAGAGGCGCCGGCCGGGTTGCGGATCATTGCCGTCACGCGTCTGGAGCAGGCGTTGGACGCGTTGTTCGAGTAATCTGCAGGGGAAACACAAACCCTGTGGGAGCGGGCTTGCTCGCGAAAGCGGTGTGTCAGTCAACAGAGATGCTGAATGTAACGGCCTCTTCGCGAGCAAGCCCGCTCCCACACTGGATGGATGCCGGGCGGTCAGACTTCGATCAGGGCACCCAGTTCGCGCTCAAGCTCCTGCTGGTCGCCCAGGTTGAGCTCGATCAATCGCCGCAGGCGCTCGATGGACTCCAGACTGATGTGCAGGCAGACAAAGCCGAGTTGGCCATGGTCGTCGTGGGCCAGTTGCACATCCATGGTGATGTCGGTCTCTTCGCTCAGATGAATGTCGACCAGAAAATCCTGCTGCGGATTGCCCTGCCAGTGTTCGGGTCGTTCAATCAGCAAGCCCTTGAGCGACAGGTCAATCAACTTCACCGGCCAAGTGGACTCCCCCTGACTCAGCTCGGTTCGGGCATCGAACGCAATACGTTTGAAGCGGCGACGTTCGGCAGGGTACTCGCTCATGGCGCGATCCTCGGAAATGTACGCTGACTATAGACCCGCATGATCAAAGGCTGCCAGCACGTGCAGGTGTCCAGACCAATGTCGGGCTATGGTCATTGCCGTCAGGAGAGCTAAACTCGGGATTGCTGTCTTTCTTGTCCACTCTGGCTGGAATAATAAAATGAAAAATAATAATAGCCCGCTACGCCATTTGCCTTGGCTGGTGCTGGCAATCGTAGGTGCGTGTGCGCTGGGTGTCGTGGCATTACGCCGAGGCGAGGCAATCAACGCCTTGTGGATTGTGGTCGCTGCTGTGGCCATCTATCTGGTCGCCTACCGCTACTACAGTCTGTTCATCGCTAACAATGTCATGCAACTCGATGCGCGACGGGCTACTCCCGCTGTGCTCAACAATGACGGCCTGGACTACGTGCCGACCAACAAGCACATTCTTTTTGGTCACCACTTCGCGGCCATTGCCGGCGCGGGGCCTTTGGTCGGCCCGGTGTTGGCGGCGCAGATGGGCTACCTGCCCGGCACGCTGTGGCTGATCGCCGGCGTGGTGCTGGCCGGTGCGGTGCAGGACTTCATGGTCCTGTTCATGTCCACCCGCCGCAACGGTCGTTCCCTGGGCGACATGGTCCGTGAAGAAATGGGCCGCATCCCCGGCACCATCGCACTGTTCGGCTGCTTCCTGATCATGATCATCATCCTCGCGGTGCTGGCGCTGATCGTGGTGAAGGCCCTGGCCGAAAGCCCTTGGGGCATTTTCACGGTGATGGCGACCATTCCGATCGCGATGTTCATGGGCATCTACATGCGCTACATCCGCCCGGGTCGCATTGGTGAAATCTCGGTGATCGGCGTATTGCTGCTGCTGGGCTCGATCTGGCTGGGCGGGCAGATCGCTGCGGATCCGGTGTGGGCCAAGGCCTTCAGCTTTACCGGTATCCAGATCACCTGGATGCTGATCGGTTACGGTTTTGTGGCGGCGGTATTGCCGGTGTGGTTGATCCTGGCGCCTCGTGACTATCTGTCTACCTTCCTGAAAATCGGCACCATCGTTGCCCTGGCCATCGGCATCCTGGTGACCATGCCCGAGCTGAAAATGCCGGCCCTGACCCAGTTCGTCGACGGCACCGGCCCGGTATGGAAGGGCGGTCTGTTCCCGTTCCTGTTCATCACTATCGCCTGTGGCGCGGTGTCGGGTTTCCACGCGCTGATTTCCTCCGGCACCACGCCGAAGCTGCTGGATAACGAAACCAACGCTCGCTACATCGGTTACGGCGGCATGCTGATGGAATCGTTCGTGGCGATCATGGCCATGGTTGCCGCTTCCGTGATCGAGCCTGGCGTGTACTTCGCCATGAACAGCCCAGCGGCCGTGGTCGGCGGTGATGTGGTGGCCGTTGCGACAGCCGTCAGCAACTGGGGCTTTGCGATTACCCCGGAAGCACTGCAAGCGGTGGCCCACGACATTGGTGAAACCACCATCCTGGCCCGTGCCGGTGGTGCGCCGACCCTGGCGGTCGGGATCGCGCAGATCCTGCACAGTGTTCTGCCGGGCGAGAACACCATGGCGTTCTGGTACCACTTCGCGATCCTGTTCGAAGCGCTGTTCATCCTCACCGCAGTCGACGCCGGTACCCGTGCCGGGCGCTTCATGCTCCAGGACTTGCTCGGCTCCTTCGTCCCGGCGCTCAAACGCACCGAATCCTGGACCGCCAACCTGATCGCCACCGCCGGCTGCGTGGCGATGTGGGGCTGGTTGCTGTACCAGGGTGTGATCGATCCATTGGGCGGCATCAATACCCTGTGGCCACTGTTCGGTATCTCCAACCAGATGCTGGCCGGTATCGCGCTGATGCTCGGCACCGTGGTACTGATCAAGATGAAACGCCAGCGTTATGTTTGGGTCACCATGTTGCCGGCGGTATGGCTGTTGATCTGCACCACGACGGCGGGCTTCATCAAGCTGTTCGACGCCAACCCGGCGATCGGCTTTCTGGCCCTTGCGAAGAAATACAGCGATGCCTTGGCCAACGGCCAGATCCTCGCCCCGGCCAAGGACATCACCCAGATGCAGCACGTGATCTTCAACGCCTACACCAACGCAACGCTGACTGCGCTGTTCCTGTTCGTGGTATTCAGCATCCTGTTCTATGCACTCAAGGTCGGCATTGCTGCCTGGGGTAAAAAGGAACGTACGGACAAAGAATCGCCATTCCAGGCGCTGCCGGATGCGTAACCAGAGGATTGCAGCATGTTCAATGACTTGAGTCGCCTCGGTAAATACCTCGGTCAGGCCGCGCGCCTGATGGTCGGCATGCCCGACTACGACAACTACGTCGAGCATATGCAGACCAAGCACCCGGACAAACCGGTGATGAGCTATGAGATGTTCTTTCGGGAGCGTCAGGAAGCCCGTTACGGTGGCAAGGGTGGGCCGAAGTGCTGTTGATCCGGTTGTCGGATTAACAGCCATACCTGTGGGAGCGAGCTTGCTCGCGATGGCGGACTGTCAATCAACAGTGATGTTGAATGTTAAGCCTCTATCGCGAGTAAGCTCGCTCCCACATTTGTTTTGTGTTGTTTTTTCACTGTGTGAAAAAGGAGATCCAGTTTGTCCTCTCCCATCCCGGTCACAATCCTCAGCGGCTTCCTCGGCGCCGGCAAGACCACTTTGTTGCGTCACCTGCTCAAGGCCGAGCACGGCCTGAAAATCGCCGTGATCGAGAATGAATTCAGCGATGCCGGTATCGATACCCAGTTGTTGGGCGATGAGCCGGTACAAGTGATGACACTGTCCAACGGCTGCGTTTGCTGCACCATCCACACGGACCTGACCAAAGCGCTTTATCTGTTGCTCGAGCGTCTGGACCAGGGCGACATCGCCTTCGACCGCCTGGTGATCGAATGCACCGGCCTGGCCGACCCGGCGCCCGTGGCACAAACCTTTTTCATCGACGAAGAGTTGCGCGAGCGCTATATCCTCGACGGCATCATCACCCTGGTCGACGCTGCACATGCCGACTTGCACCTGACCCAGACCATCGCCCAGGCGCAGATCGGTTTCGCCGACCGCTTGCTGGTGAGCAAGCGTGACCTGGTGGACGAAGCAAAATTCACCGCGTTGAGCGAGCGCCTGACCCGTATCAACCGACGCGCCCCGATCCGGGTGGTTGACCATGGAAAGATCGACCTGGCCGAATTGCTCGACGTGCGCGGCTTCAACCTCAACGCCGACCTCGGTGGCGGCGTGAGTTTGCGCCCGGTCAGCCAGGTCCCGTCCATCGACCGCATTTCCAGCCTGGTGCTGCGCACTGAAAAAGCGCTGGATATCGACAAGCTCAGCGAGTTCATGAACGAGTTGCTGGAGGAGCATGGCAAGCAGTTGCTGCGCTACAAAGGCGTGTTGAACATCCTCGGCGAATCGCGGCGCATGGTGTTTCAGGGGGTGCTGAAACTTTATGGTTTCGACTGGGATACCGAGTGGGCTGAAGACGAAGTGCGCGAGAGCGTGATCGTGTTCATTGCCGATGACTTGCCGGAGGAAAAGATTCGCGAGGGATTTGCGCGGGTGGCGGCGGTCTGAAGTTTTATGGCGTCTGTGAGGACGCCATCGCGGGCAAGCCCGGCTCCCACAGGTTTCTGGTTGAACACAAAGTCTGTGCTTGGCCTCGAACACTGTGGGAGCGGGCTTGCCCGTGATGCGATCTAGCCGGCAACACAATGTTCACGGGGTGTATTGAGCAGTGTCTGCTCCAGATGATCCAGATGCCGGTTTATCAGCATGACCGCTGTCGCAGCATTTCCACGTTCAACAGCATCAACAATCGCCAAATGCTCCTGCCACGCGCAAAAACTGTGCGTCTGCTCCTCACACTGCGCAATCGCCAATGACGTCAGCGGCACCAGACTGCCAAGAAAATGCGCCAGCGGTGCATTTCCAGCCATTTCGGCCAACTGCAAATGAAACTCTCCCGACAAACGAATCGCCTGGCCACGCTCGGCGCATTGACGCTCGTTATCGACCAGTGTCCGCAGGCGCTTCAAGTCTTGCGCGCATGGCCGCTGACACGCCAGCCGTACCAGCATGATCTCGGCCAAACGCCGGGCATGCAGTGTCTGCCGGGTCTGTTCGGCATCAAGTTCGGCGACGCGGGGACGATGGTTGACTCGAAGGATGATGATTTGCTGGTGGGACAGTCGCGTCAGCACATCACGCATGTCGCTGCGCCTTGCACCGAACATCTGCGCCAGGCTTTCTTCGGTAAAGCGACTGGCTGAATGGATGCGCTGCTCGAAAATGGCATCGAGGACCCGCGAATACAGATCATCCACCGAAGGGCGGACGGGCAGGGTAGCGAGCGTTTGTGGCGAAGCGAAGCTGTTCATGGCCAATCTCCAGATCGAAGAGGTTTCAACTGCCGAGGTTGTCTTCCGGGATGTTCAGTTCGATGCCCATGCGCTGGCCTTCGCGCAAAATGTGCCGACGCATCTCGGCGCTGGCCTGGGCGCTGTTCTTGCTGCGGATCGCCCGCACCACGGCTTCGTTTTCTTCAAGGCGTTCAGCCAGATGCTCCGGGGAGTTGCGCAACACTTCGGCGCTTTGCTTGAGGGCATTGCTGGTTTGCTGGACCACGCTCTGGAAGATCGGGTTTGACGTCAGCGTGAACAGCTCTTCGTGGAACGCGATGTAGGCGCTTACGCCGGCTTCACTGTCATTGGCCTCCAGGGCTTCACGCATGTCCATCAGGGTCAGGCGCAGTTGCCCGACTTCCTTGCTGCTGATCGACTGCGCCACGAGGCCGACGATGAATGGCTCCAGGGTGTAGCGCAGTTGCAGCACGTCTTCCAGGCTCGCGGCGGCCACCGCGCTGTCGTAGGGCTGCTCATCGCTGAGACTGGCCTCAAGTACGACGACGCCTTTGCCCGGCATCGAACGCACCAGGCCAAGGGTTTCCAGGACGATGACCGCTTCACGCAGGCTTGGGCGGCTGATACCCAGTTGTTCGGCCAGCTCGCGTTGCCCCGGCAGCATTTCGCCGGAGCGCCACTGACCACGGGCCAGTGCGGCCCGAAGTTTTTCTACGACTGAATTGACGACCGTTGAGGTGGTAATCACTGTGTGCTCCATGGATAAAGGCAGGGGAACCCGCCATCTGGCGGGCTCCCACATGATTCAAAACTCCTGCTGATGCGCCGGCGCGACCGGTTTTTTCGGCTGGAAGGTATAACCCATCTGGCCGGAAAGCACCTTGTTCGCACGCTGGATATCGATGTCCTTCTCCCAGCGGGCGATGGCCACGGTGGCGACACAATTGCCGATCAGGTTGGTCAGCGCGCGGCCGATGCCCATGAACCAGTCCACCGCGAGCACCAACACCAGACCGACCACCGGAATCGCCGGGATCGCCGTCAAGGTTGCCGCCAGAATCACCAGTGCCGATCCGGGAATCCCGTGGGCACCTTTGGAGGTGATCAGCGACACCAGCAAAATGGTCAGCAGGTCAGTCATGGCCAACGGCGTGCCGGTGGCGTTGGCGATGAACACGATGGCCAGGGTCAGGTAGATCGAGAAACCGTCGAGGTTGAACGAGTAACCCGTTGGAATCACCAGCCCCACCGTCGAACTGCCGATGCCCAGATGTTCAAGCTTGCGCATGATTTGTGGCAGCACGGCGTCGGACGAAGCGGTGCCCATGACGATCAGCAACTCTTCGCGCAGGTACTTGAGCAATGGCCACATCTTCAAGCCGGAGAGGCGCATCACCAGGCCGAGAATCAGGGCCACGAAGGCCACACAGGTCAGGTAGAAGAGGCCGACCAGGCTGCCCAGGTGTTGCAGCGAGTCCAGGCCATATTTACTGGTGGTGAAGGCGATCGCGCCGAATACGCCGATCGGTGCCAGTCGCACGATCATGCCCATGATGCGGAAAATCACGTGGCTGAGTTCATTGATCAGCCGCGAAATACCCGATGCCGCCTCGCCCACCAGATTCAGTGCACTGCCGAACAGCACGGAGAACAGCAGGACCTGCAGGATGTTGTTATCGGCAAAGGCACCGATCACCGACGTCGGAATCAGGTCCATCAGGAACTGTGTGGTGGTGTGCATGTGCTGGCCGCGCTGGGCAATGTCGCCCATGTCGGCTGCGGAAAGCTGCTCCAGGTGAATGTTCGCGCCGCTGCCGATGCCGGTGCTGAAGGCGAACACCAGACCGATCACCAGGGCGATGGTGGTCAGCACTTCAAAGTAGATCACCGATTTGAGGCCGATACGGCCGACCTTCTTCAGGTCGCCGGCACCGCTGATGCCGCTGACCACTACGCAAAACACAATCAAGCCAATGAGCATTTTGATCAGCTTGATAAAACCGTCACCGAGCGGTTTGAGCTGAGCGGAGTATTCGGGAAGGGTCAGCCCACAGACGATGCCGAGCACCAGTCCGAGAACCACTTGGAGGAAGATTGAACGCGAGCACCATCTGAGCATGGGAGGAATCCTGGTCGGCGTCCTGGCTGCCGTGTGCGGAGCACATCAGATTCAGGACTTAATTATTGTGGTCTTACCGGTATGTCCAGTGCAGGCTCAGTCTATGGTGTGTTTTTGGCCATCCGCAAGCAAAAAATCGAAAATTGGCATGACCGGTCTTACCAGTTGTTCGCCGGGCCCCGATCTTGAGCGGTTTTGCGAACAAAAAAAATCGGCAATGGATGCCGATTTTTTTGTCCGGGGTGCTCCACCTGATGTCAGCCTCATGGGTTTACTTTCAAGGTGTTTTTCAGGACTTTGTATGAGGTACTTTTCTTTCAAGAATGCTCAGAATGAAAGTTATTTTTGAGCGTTCCTCCGTGCGGGCCAGGTAAACATAAGGCGAGCCTCTAAAAGTTTGGCCACCCACATATTTATTATCTTCAGTTACAAGCGAAACAGGTATGTGAGTGGGAGTAATATTATCCAGGGTTATCGGTCTGTTTTTGTGGTCAATAAGGGTGAAGGTTGTCGGATCGTCATCGTCTGAATCTACCGCGCCCAAAACATTAAGCCAACTTTCGCTTATAAGCTTGTTGTAATACTCTCCCGAGTTTTTTATGGACAGTACATAGCCATTGGCCGTGTACCGAAAATGCAGCTTCAGTGGGTGGACCGAACCGCCTTGCTCGTTGGGGCGGATGCCGAGCAGGCGAGAGTGATCAAGGGTTTGCGGTTTGCCGGTAAAGAATCCTCCGCTGAACATATGTACAGTGGCCAGTGCCGGTTTTTCATGAAGCAGTTCAAGAAAGTTAAGTTTGTGATCGAACATTCTAAGCGTAGCGTTAAAGGACTTTTCAATAGAGTTGCTCATTATGAAGCCTGCTATTTGAGTGTGAAGGGTTGTGCTTTGATGCAGGGTTCAGATTAAGCATTTTTGATAGTGTTTTGGTGTTGTGTGTGTTGCAGGAAGTTGGAGGGGGAAGTGTCTGGTGATGAACTTTGATCGCTGCTAACAACGGTTGTCGATTTGTTGGTTCGCACTGTTTGTGAATGTCGCAAGCAAAAAAAACCGGCCATCTCTGGCCGGTTTCTTATGACTGCGGTTTAGCGGGGCTGATTAAGCACCGTATACCGGCAGCTTCTTGCAGATAGCCTTGACCTTCTCACGAACGGTATCGATCACCGCTTCGTTGTTCAGGTCAGCCAGGATGTCGCAGATCCAGCCGGCCAGTTCCTTGCACTCAGCTTCCTTGAAGCCACGAGTGGTCACAGCCGGAGTGCCGAAGCGCAGGCCGGAGGTGACGAACGGGGAGCGTGGGTCGTTTGGCACGGAGTTCTTGTTCACGGTGATGAACGCTTTGCCCAGAGCGGCATCGGCGTCTTTACCGGAAATTTCCTGCTTGATCAGCGACAGCAGGAACAGGTGGTTCTGAGTACCGCCCGACACTACGTCGAAGCCGCGCTCGATGAACACGCCGGCCATGGCCTGGGCGTTCTTCACCACTTGTTGCTGGTAAGCCTTGAACTCAGGCTGCAGCGCTTCCTTGAAGCAGATCGCCTTGGCCGCGATCACGTGCTCCAGTGGGCCGCCCTGGGCGCCCGGGAATACCGCGGAGTTCAGCTTCTTCTCGATGTCGGCGTTGGCGCGAGCCAGGATCAGGCCGCCACGTGGACCGCGCAGGGTCTTGTGGGTGGTGGTGGTCACCACGTCAGCGAATGGAACCGGGTTCGGGTAGACGCCAGCGGCAACCAGGCCGGCCACGTGGGCCATGTCGACGAACAGGTAGGCGCCTACCTTGTCGGCGATTGCACGGAAGCGCGGGAAGTCGAGGATCTGCGAGTAGGCAGAGAAACCGGCCACGATCATTTTTGGCTTGTGCTCAACGGCCAGGCGTTCGACTTCGTCGTAGTCGATCAGACCGTTGGCGTCGATGCCGTACTGGATGGCGTTGTACAGCTTGCCGGAGGACGAAACGCTGGCACCGTGAGTCAGGTGACCACCGTGGGCCAGGCTCATGCCCAGGATGGTGTCGCCGGCCGACAGCAGGGCCAGGTAAACGGCGCTGTTGGCTTGCGAGCCTGCGTGCGGCTGAACGTTGGCGTAGTCGGCGCCGAACAGCTCTTTGGCGCGGTCGATAGCCAGCTGCTCGACGATGTCTACGTACTCGCAACCACCGTAGTAGCGCTTGCCCGGGTAACCTTCGGCGTACTTGTTGGTCAGTACCGAGCCTTGAGCTTCCATCACCGCAGGGCTGGTGTAGTTTTCCGAAGCGATCAGCTCAATGTGCTCTTCCTGGCGCTGAGCTTCTTGCTCCATGGCGGCAAAGAGATCGGCGTCGTACTTGGCAATAGTCAAATCACGGCTGAACATGGCGGTCCTCAAGGATCGGGGGCGGAAAAGGGGGGCATTCTAACCTAATGGGTTTTAGATGGCATATGAAACGGCATCATGTCGCAGACAAGTGGTGTTCATGCGGGGATTAGCGGTGATCGTGCCGGCCTCTTCGCGAGCAAGCCCGCTCCCACAGGGCTCTCGGGTGTACACAAAGTGTGCGAACGCTGTAGATCCACTGTGGGAGCGGGCTTGCTCGCGATGAGGCCAGTTGCCGCGCCGCAAATCTCAATCGAACATGAACAGGGCATCATTGCTGAACTGCCCTTCGAACCGGCCCGCCGGCATCGGCCGACCGAACAGATAACCCTGTACCTCGTCGCAACCGTGCTCCCTCAGGAAATCCAGCTGCTCATGGGTCTCCACGCCTTCGGCGATCACCGCCAGGTTGAGGCTGTGGGCCATGGCAATGATTGCCCGGGCGATTTGTGCATCCTGCTCGCCGCTGGGCAGGCCATCGACAAAGGTGCGGTCGATCTTCAGAACGTCGATCGGGAACTGCTTGAGGTAGTTGAGCGATGAGTAACCGGTACCGAAATCGTCGACCGCAATGCTCAGGCCGAGATTTTTCAGGCCGTCGAGGATCTGCATCGCCTCGCTGACTTCGCGCATCAGGATACTTTCGGTCAGTTCCAGTTCCAGGCACGCCGGCGGCAGGCCGGTTTCCTTGAGGATGGTGGCGATACGCGTACCGAGCTGGCCGTCGGAGAACTGTCGCGCCGAGATGTTCACCGACACCTTCGGCACCCGTACCCTGGCCTGATGCCAGGCCTTGAGTTGACGGCAGGCTTCGCTGATCACCCAGTCGCCGACATCCACCACCAGCCCGAGCTCTTCGAGCACCGGAATGAAATCCCCCGGCGGCACCAGCCCGCGGCGTGGATGACGCCAGCGCAACAGTGCCTCGGCACCGGTCAGGCGCTTGCCGTCACCGCTGAACTGCGGCTGGTAATACAGCACGAATTCGTTCTGTTCCAGGGCATGGCGCAAGTCGCTTTCCAGCTCCAGACGTTCCAGCGCGCTGGCGTTCATGTCCGCCTGATAGAACTGGAAGTTGTTCTTGCCACGCTCCTTGGCGTGGTACATCGCAGTGTCGGCATTCTTCATCAACTGGCTGAGTTCGTTGCCGTCCTGCGGACTCAGGGCGATGCCGATACTGGCTGTGACGAAGAACTCGCGGCCTTCGAGCACGAATGGTTTCACCAGGCTGGCGAGAATCTGTTCGGCCACATGGATCGCCCGGTTCAGGGCGATTTCACGGTTGGCTCGCGGTTGCAGGAGCAAGGTGAATTCGTCACCGCCCATGCGCGCCACGGTGTCGTCATCGTCGACGCAACCGAGCAGGCGCGTGGCCATTTCCTTGAGCATGCGGTCGCCGGCGGCGTGGCCCAGGGAGTCGTTGATCGGCTTGAAACGGTCGAGGTCGAGGAACATCAGCACCACCCACGACTTCTGCCGTTCGGCCGATTGCAGTGCCGTGTGCAGGCGATCCTGGAACAGTGAACGGTTGGGCAGGTGGGTCAGGGCGTCGTAGTAGGCGAGGCGGTGAATCCGTTGCTCGCTGGCCTTGCGCTCGCTGATGTCGCTGAAGAAACACACATAACTGGCCAGGTCGCCTTCGTCGTCGAGTACGGCGGTGATCCCGACCCAGGCCGGGTAGTGCTCGCCGTTGCGACGCTTGAGCCAGACTTCGCCTTCCCAGGTGCTGTGCTGGCCCAATTGCTTGAGCACGTAACGCAGATGGGCTTCTTGCTGGTCGTCGACGGTCAGCATGTTCGGCAGTTGGTCGAGGACCTGCTCCACGGCGTAACCGCTGACACGACTGAAGGCTTCGTTGGCCTGGACGATGTAGCCGGCCGGGTCGGTGATCAGGATCGCCGAGGTCGAGTGTTCGAATACCGTGGCGGCCATGCGCAGATCTTTTTCGGCCCGGCGTTGCTGACTGATGTCGCGGCCGACGCCGAGCACGCCTTCGAACGTGCCGTGTTCGTCCCAGACCAATACCAGGCGCAGTTCGATCGGGATCTTGCGCCCGTCGGCCCGCAGGCAGTCGAACAGGAACAGTTGGGTTTGCACCTGGCTGCGCAACAGCGCCAGTTGGTCCGGTTGATCCAGCGCTTTGCTGACCCGGTCCATCAGGTGGTAGATGCCGGTCAGCTGTTGCGGGTTGGCGATGGTCGATTGCCAGCCATTCTGGAAAATCCACTCGGCGTCGTAGCCCAGCACTGCTAGTACCGAAGGGCTGACGTAATTGAGGTTAAGGCGGCTGTCGGTGGAGAAGATCACGTCGCTGATGCTTTCGGCAAGCATGCGGTAGCGCTGCTCGCTGTCGCGCAGCGATTCGCTGGCTTCGATCTGGTCGGTGATGTCCTTGGCCACGCCGATGATCCGCGTGACCTGGTCGTCCTTGTCCCGCGCCAGTGCCTGCTCGCGAATCTCGAAGCGTCGCCACTGGCCGTCCCGATGGCGGAAACGCAACTGGCACTGCATCAACTGGCGATAACCGGCCTGGCGCTGGATCTGGCGAGAGCGGTGGTAATAGTCGGCGTCTTCGGGATGCAGGAGGATTTCCCAGAAGTATTCGCCCATCTGGTGCAGTTCGGTGCGGTTGTAACCCAGGGTCTGGCCCAGATGGTGGTTGCTGTAGATCATGCGCTGGCTGATCACATCCTGCACATACAGATGATCCGGCACGGTGCGCACCACGTCCGACCAGAACCCTTCGCGCTCCTGCAGCGACAGCTCGATGAGCTTGCGACTGGTGATGTCAGTGATGCTCAGGATCACTGCATTATAGTCGTCCGGGGTTTGCGGCAGGCACAGCACCAGCCACAGGTGCTGGACGCGGCCGCTGGCGTCCTGCAGCTTGATTTCCAGCTCAAGCTGTTGCTGTTGGTTGAGCATCGCGTCGAGCATCTGGTTGCCGATGGCGGTGCCGTCCTGCGGATTACCGTCGATCAGCAATTTCCAGGCTTGGTCGGCGCTATCGACATTAAGCAGTTGCAACGCCACCTGGTTGACCTCGGTGATCCGCAGTTCCTTGAGCAATGGCCGGCGTTGCTCCGGGATCGCCAGCCACGCTTGCAGTTGCTCACTGCCCTGCAGTTGTGCCTTGTCGAAAAAGACCTTGAGCCCGGACATATCGAGGACGCACAAGGCCACGCCGGTGCCTTCGAAAATGTCCTGGTAACGCCGGCGGCCTTCATTCAACTGGCGCTGACGCCGGCGCGTGTTCAGCAAGGCGAGGAACGGCAGCATGGAAAACGCCAGGCCCAGCAGACATTTGCCGATGAACGCCGGCAGCAGCTCTTCCAGCACGCGCTGACGGTCGAACAGGCCGCGCAATTGCCAATCGCTGCTGCTCAACGGAACCGTCAGCACGCTGTTGGCGACATCGTCGTCGGTCAGCGTGCCCGGGTTGACCGAGGGCAGCGCTTCGTCGCGACTGATGATCTGATGATTGATGCGGTTCTCCACCAGCCACAACGGGCGGCCACCGGCCTCGCGTTGCTTGGTCAGGGACGAAAAGAAGGTGGGCGTCAGGCGCAGGACCCAATAGCCTCGGGAACTGCCGCTGGCCTGATGCAACAGTAAATGCACAACGGAACCGTCGGTGGCGTTGCTGAAGTAGTGCGCCTGGGCGTGGCTGCGGCGTACCAGTTCACCCAGGTAGTTGTTGTCATCGCTGTCGGGAGCGCTGTCACTGATGACTCTTCCCGAGGGGCTGAGCAACGCCAGGCTGCGGAGATCAGGCAGTGACTGTTGCAGCTTGCGCAACAGGGCCTGCAGTTCATCGGCGCCTTGCGGTTGCTCGACGATCGGCAACAGGTTGAGGGCGATCTGCGCGTTGAGCGTCATGTTCAGGCTGACCTGCGCGGCCAGATCGGCGGTGTAGTCGATGGTGTACTGACGCTGGTTCTTCTGGGTTTCGCGCAACTGGTCGAGCAACTGCCAGAACAGCAGGGCCAGCAGCAATAATACGAGTGTCGCCAAGGTGCCCTTCAAAGTCCCGCGCAGGGGGGAGCCGAGCACTGTGGCCGGCGCACTGGAAATCGGAGGCGGAGGGACAATGGACAAGCTGTAATCCTGCGGTTTGGCTGGACTGGCGCGACATGCACTATAAGCCGGACGCCCGAAGGGCGGCTAGCATGCCTTGAGTTGTGGCGAAGTGCCAGCCCCTGTCCGTCGGCTGGACTGCCACCGGTCATTAAGGTAGCTTTGCGGGTTACGCGGGAGCGTTCCAGCTCCTAGACTCAGACTTTTTTCAGCGCGCACGTCTTGATCTCCTCAAGCGGGCGACGCGCACAGTCTGGCCGGGCATTGCCTGCGCTCCAATCATTCATCAGTCACTGACCCTAGGTTCTCCATGGCTCAATACGTATTCACCATGCATCGGCTGGGCAAAGTTGTTCCGCCGAAGCGGGAAATCCTGAAAAACATTTCTCTGTCGTTCTTCCCCGGCGCCAAGATCGGCGTGCTCGGCCTCAACGGTTCGGGTAAATCCACGCTGCTGAAAATCATGGCTGGCGTCGACACCGAGTTCGAGGGCGAAGCCCGTCCGATGCCGGAGCTGAACATCGGCTACCTGCCCCAGGAACCACAACTGGATCCGACCAAGACCGTGCGTGAAGTGGTCGAGGAAGCGGTCAGCGTGATCAAGGACGCCCAGGCACGCCTGGACGAGGTCTACGCCGCCTACGCCGATCCGGATGCCGACTTCGACAAACTGGCTGCCGAACAGGCCAAGCTAGAAGCGATCCTGCAGGCCAGCGACGGCCATAACCTGGAGCGTCAGCTGGAAGTCGCCGCCGATGCACTGCGTCTGCCGGCGTGGGATGCCAAGGTTGAAGTCCTCTCCGGTGGTGAAAAACGCCGCGTGGCCCTGTGCCGTCTGCTGCTGTCGGCACCGGACATGCTGCTGCTCGACGAACCGACCAACCACCTGGACGCCGATTCCGTCGCCTGGCTGGAGCACTTCCTGCACGACTTCCCGGGCACCGTGGTCGCGATCACGCACGACCGTTACTTCCTGGACAACGTTGCCGGCTGGATTCTGGAACTCGACCGCGGCGCGGGCATTCCTTACGAGGGTAACTATTCGGGTTGGCTCGAAGCCAAGTCCGATCGTCTGGCTGCCGAATCCAAGCAGCAGTCGGCTCACGAAAAAGCCATGAAGGAAGAACTGGAGTGGGTGCGCAAAGGCGCCAAGGCCCGCCAGTCGAAATCCAAGGCTCGTCTGCAACGCTTCGAAGAAATGCAGTCGCAGGAATTCCAGAAGCGCAGCGAAACCAACGAGATCTACATCCCGGCCGGTCCACGCCTGGGCGACAAGGTCATCGAATTCAAGAACGTCACCAAGGGCTATGGCGACCGCGTGCTGATCGACAACCTGTCGTTCTCCATGCCTAAAGGCGCCATCGTCGGCGTTATCGGCGGTAACGGTGCCGGTAAGTCGACCCTGTTCCGCATGCTGATGGGCAAGGAAACGCCGGATTCGGGCAGTATCGAAGTCGGTGAAACCGTGCAGCTGGCTTGTGTGGATCAGAGCCGTGAGGACCTGGACGGCAGCAAGACCGTGTTCCAGCAGATCTCCGACGGTTCCGACCAGATCCGCATCGGCAACTACGAGATCCCGTCGCGTACCTATGTCGGTCGCTTCAACTTCAAGGGCGGCGATCAGCAGAAGTTCGTCAAGGACCTGTCCGGTGGTGAGCGCGGTCGCTTGCACCTGGCCCTGACCCTGAAAGAGGGCGGCAACGTCCTGCTGCTCGACGAACCGTCCAACGACCTCGACGTCGAAACCCTGCGCTCCCTGGAAGAGGCCTTGCTGGACTTCCCGGGCGCCGCCATTGTGATCTCCCACGACCGGTGGTTCCTTGACCGCGTCGCGACGCACATCCTGGCGTACGAAGACGACTCGCAAGCGGTGTTCTTCGAAGGTAACTACAGCGAATACGAAGCTGATCGCAAAAAGCGTCTCGGCGAAGCAGCTGCCCAGCCGCATCGTGTACGCCACAAGAAACTGGCCTGATTTCGGGTTGGTTGCATAAAGAGCGGAGCCTTCAGGCTCCGTTTTTTTTTGCGCGTTTTTTCAGTGATACCGCGGCGCATTCATCGCGAGCAAGCTCGCTCCCACAGGGTTTTGTGAAAGGCACAAATCTCAATTCAGCAGAAGATCCCCTGTGGGAGCGGGCTTGCTCGCGAAGGCGGTGTTACTGATGGTGCATTGCTCGAATGGTGAATCCCTATTCAGGTGCAGAATGAGTCCAAAAAACGGACTTATTTATATCCTGTGCACCATTTAATTTCATGAATGCGACATTCTGCTCTGTTCCTGTGCGTGAATCGTTTGTTACAGTCCGGCTCAATCTCCTCCAACGACAATAAATTTGCCGAGACTTTTCCATGATCGAATCCGTCGAATCCTTCCTTGCGCGCCTGAAAAAACGCGACCCGGACCAACCCGAATTTCACCAGGCTGTCGAAGAAGTCCTGCGTACCCTGTGGCCGTTTCTTGAAGCCAATCCGCATTACCTGACCTCCGGCATCCTGGAGCGCATCTGCGAGCCGGAGCGGGCGGTGGTGTTTCGCGTGTCGTGGGTCGACGATCAGGGCAAGGTCCAGGTCAATCGTGGTTTCCGCATCCAGATGAACAGCGCGATCGGCCCGTACAAGGGTGGTCTGCGTTTCCACCCGTCGGTGAACATGGGCGTCCTGAAATTCCTCGCGTTCGAGCAAACCTTCAAAAACTCCTTGACCTCGCTGCCCATGGGCGGCGGCAAGGGCGGGTCGGACTTTGATCCGAAAGGTAAAAGTGATGCGGAAGTCATGCGCTTCTGCCAGGCCTTCATGAGCGAGCTGTACCGCCACATCGGCGCCGACGTTGACGTACCGGCCGGTGATATCGGTGTCGGCGCGCGGGAAATCGGTTTCCTGTTCGGCCAGTACAAGCGCCTGAGCAACCAGTTCACCAGCGTGCTGACCGGCAAAGGCCCAAGTTACGGCGGCAGCCTGATTCGCCCGGAAGCCACCGGTTTCGGTTGCGTGTACTTCGCCGAGGAAATGCTCAAGCGTCGCGGCCTGGCCGTGGAAGGTAAACGCGTAGCGATCTCCGGCTCCGGCAACGTCGCGCAATACGCGGCGCGCAAGGTCATGGACCTGGGCGGCAAAGTGATTTCGCTGTCCGACTCCGAAGGCACTCTGTATTGCGAAAGCGGTTTGACCGAGGAGCAATGGCTGGCGGTGCTGGAACTGAAGAACGTACAGCGCGGGCGTATCCGTGAACTGGCCGGCCGTTTTAGCCTGGAGTTCCGCGCAGGTGAGCTTCCGTGGAGCCTGAGCTGCGACATCGCGCTGCCGTGCGCGACGCAAAACGAACTGGATGCCGAAGCCGCTCGCACCTTGCTGCGCAACGGCTGCATCTGCGTGGCCGAAGGCGCGAACATGCCGACCACCCTTGAGGCGGTGGACCTGTTCATCGAGGCGAACATTCTGTTTGCGCCGGGCAAGGCATCCAACGCCGGCGGCGTGGCGGTGAGCGGGCTGGAAATGTCACAGAACGCCATGCGCCTGGCGTGGACCGGTGGCGAGGTGGATAGCAAACTGCACGCGATCATGCAGTCGATTCACCACGCTTGCGTGCATTACGGCGAAGAGAATGGCCGGGTCAACTACGTCAAGGGCGCGAACATCGCCGGCTTCGTCAAAGTCGCCGATGCCATGCTGGCCCAAGGCGTCGTCTAAGTCGGTTCGATACGGATCACTTCAATCAGTTGATCCCCGGCGGGGCGCTGCCACAGCACTTCGTCGTTGAGTCGTGCGCCGAGCAGCGCCCGACCCAGCGGTGAGCTCCAATTGATCAGGCCGTGGGCGGCATCGGCCTGATCTTCGCCCACCAGTTGTACCCGGCGTTCGGTGGCGTGTTCATCGGCGTAGGTCACCCAACTGCCGATCTGCACTTTCTCGGTCGAAGTCGCGGCGGGTACCACCTGAGCGCTGCCCAGGCGCTGCTTGAAGTAACGCAAATCACGTTCGAGATCCGCCAGGCGCTGCTTGTCGGCCTGTTCGCCTTTTGCCGATTGTTCGGCGTGCAGGGATTGCAGTTCGGCGACTTTTCCCTGCAACAAGTTCAGGCCTTGTGGCGTGACGTAATTGGTCTGCGCGCTGACCTGCCGTTCGACTGGCTGATCGGCTTGCGCGGCGGCACTATCTTCATTGACGAAGGCACGGCTCATGGAATTCTCCCGGTATAGGATTTGGGCCATGGTCGCAGGCATTTGGTTTCACTGGATGTCTGAAAGCGACTTACGGCGAGTGATAGGCCCGGGCGGCGTCCTGATCCTTCTCCGCATACCACCACATCTCACTCTCCCAAGCCGATACGCGACCCATAGATAAAGTCTAGAAGTGGATTCGTCGGGTGGTTGTGAAAGGTGTGTAGGCGTTTTGACGAATACCACTTAACCCCTGTGGGAGCGGGCTTGCTCGCGAAAGGGGCGTGTCAGCCAGCATCAATGTTGAGTGCTATATCGCATTCGCGAGCAAGCCCGCTCCCACAGGGTAAGTGGTGTGTCAGGTCAGTAGTGATACCACTTCAGCTCAAGCATCGCTTCGTTCTCGGCCGTCGCCAAATGGCTGAACTCGCGCCGGGCGCTCAAGCGCAGTCCGAGATTGCGGGATATTTCCCATTGCTGGTTCAGGCTCAGGCTACGGCGCACTTCACCATTGGTGAAAAAGTCGCCCTTGGCTTCCAGGCTCAAATTGCCCAGCGGGTTTTTCCACAGCACGCCACTGTTGAACCCGGCGGCCGGGGCAATGAAAGCGGCGAAATCGTTGTTGTGCTCGATGCGCACAGTGCCCAGGGCAAATCCGAGCAGGTCATCGCCCAGTTGCCAGGTGCCACCGCCACCGCCGTTGACGTGGCTGACCAGAGTTTGGTCATCGTGCTTGCCCGGCACTCGCTCCAGACCACCGGTGACTTGCCATGAAAGCGGTTGCAGCAGCTCGTTACGCGGGGTCAGGGAGCGAATCGTTGCCAGGTCCAGTTGTTGCACTTGCCATTCATTGCTTTCGTACTGGCGCAGTTTCAATTGCAGGATTTCGATCTGCGCGCCAAGGGGAAAGCTTTCGTTGTTGTCGTTGAGGTCGTGATAAGCCATGCGCAAGCCGTACTCGCCAAAGGCTTTATCTCCACGGCTGCCGAGGCCGAGCTGCCAGGTGCGGGACTCGTGACCGTCTTCAGGCAGGCCCGGTTGCGGGATATCCAGCTCCGGCGCCGGGTTCTGGTTGATGGCCCGCAGCAGTTCGAAGCTGCGCTGGGCGCGTGCCGGGTCGCGTTCCTGGCCATTGGCGCGGTAACGCTCCAGACGATAGGCCGCATCGATGATCAGTGCCTGACGGTCGCGGGCTTGCGCCTTGAACGCCGGGTCCTGCAATTGTTTCTGATCGGCGCTGACTTTCAGCACCCACTGTTGCTCTTCAGGGTCCAACGGCTCGGCGCGGCTGAGCAACTCGCGCTCCCGGGACGGACGATACTGGATCGATTCCACCAATCCGGCATCTTTCACGGCTTTGACGGTGTCGGTCGGGATGGCGGTGAGTGGGAATTGCTCGGTCAGGCGCAGGCCCGGTCGGGCCACTTGCAGCAGTTCCAGCAAGCGGTATGAGCAGTTTTCGTCGAAGAAGAAATAGTCGAACTTGATCTGCTTCAGCTCCCAGACGTGCTCGACCATGCGCGCGGTTTCCTGTTGGGTCAGGTTCAGGCGGTACTCCCACAGGTCGCGGTTTTCCAGGCTGCGGTATTCCGAGAGCTTTTCCTGATAGGGCACCATCGCGAACAGGCCGGGATAGCCGCCCATCAGGCCTTTCCAGGCATAGATGATGCTGTTGTCCGAGCCCTCGATGTAGGCGCCGAAGTTGATCGCGTAACTGAGCAGCGAAGTCTTGTCGCTCTTCACCTCGGCCTGGTCGATGCGCAACAGGGTATGGCCGAACATCGAGGACGGGCTGTTCAGGTAAGCCGCCGGGAAGATCATCACCGCGCTGTCGGGCGAGACATCCTTGAACCATTGCTTGAACCCGGCGCAGTCCGGCGTCGGCAGTCCGGCCAGGCCGAGTTGGTCTTTCAGCCAGCGGGTGCGGGCCGGGTAGACGCATTGAGCGTGTGTTTCACCGGCACTGGCCGGGGCGTACAAGGCTTGTACAGTCGCCGCCAGTTCATGGTCCGGATGTTCATTGCCGTCAGCGGCGAGGAAGAACTTGCGGTCACTGACATAGCTGCGCCAGCCGCCGAGCTTGGCGGTTTCGTAATGGCCCAGGGATATCCAGAAAGGGTCGTTGGCCAGTTGCTGCAAACGTTGTGGTTCGATGTGAGGCGCGGCGGATAGCGGGGCGCAGACACACAGCGCCAGCCAGGCAAGGCGTTTGAGCATAGAAGGCAACTTAAACAGGAAAAAATAAAGACCCAACGAGGTGGATGCCGTTTGCCTGTAGGCGCTGGCTTGCCAGCGATGGTTTCAAAGGCGCTGTGTTTATCCAGTAAACACGCGTGATCGTTAACGACCATCGCTGGCAAGCCAGCTCCTACAGTCAGCGACATTACCCAAAGAGGGGCAGGTCCAAAAAACAAAACCCGCTTCCCGAAAGAAGCGGGGCGGGTCGAGCTTAAGCCTGAGTCGCGTACTTGGCCAGACGAGGGTCGGCTTTGAGCACGGCCAGGGTATTGGTATGCACGTCTTCTGCGGTCACGTCAGCCTTGCTGAAGATCTGCTGGAAGTGCTCGTGAGTGACGGCGGCGAAGTGCGCACGGTCTTCCGGCGCCACGCCCAGTACCACGGCATAGGTGGTCAGCGCTTCGCCCTGACCCTTGGCCATGTCTTCGGACAGCTCGTTCATCATGCCATTCATGGCAAACCAGGATTTGCCGCCATAGGTCAGCGACGCATTGGTTGCGCAACCGTTGGTGCCGGAGGTCATGCCGAAGGTTGCGTTGCCGGAGGTGCCGTTGGTGGTGGATGCCAGGAAGTGAGCTGGAGTACCACGCTGGCCTTCGAACAGCATGTTGCCCCAACCGCAATCCGGACCGCCAGGCGCTTGCGCCATGGCATTGATGGATACAGCGGTGAAGAGAGTACCAAGAAGAATCCGTTTCATAGCTTTGTTCTCTTTGTGTGCGTACCAATAGACAAGGGAGTCTGGCCCCGGCTCTGCATGCAAACTGCCTGCGCGACGATCATGCTGCGTTGAAAGCAGGCTCGGAATGCTCATGTAGGCCCCTACACTCCGCGTCCTCGCCTGCTTTCGCCTTGCCTGATCGCCGCTCGGCGAGTTTTCCTGCAGACCCTTCCGGTGCCAGTGGGCCGGTCATTAGTCCAGCCGCGCAGTTTGGAGTTTAGGCACGATCACAGGGTTCCGTGATTTTTTGCAAAACATTCATGGAAAACGGCGGCGCAAGCCCGGCCCGCCTGGGGTTGGCCGGTTGACGGTGATCAGGTCTGCGGCGCTCCTTGCCAGTCGGGCATGGGCGGCGCCAGAATGCTGCCATCTGCCCCGCCTGATTGTTAAGGAAGCCCGATGCCTGATCCTGTTGCTGCCAGCTTGCGTCTAGCGCCCGAAGCGCTGACCCGTCCGTTTTCCGCTGAACAGTTCAGCTTCTCTACCACCAATGATCTGGAGCCCTTTCGCGGTGTGCTTGGCCAGGAACGTGCGGTCGAAGCCTTGCAGTTCGGTGTGGCCATGCCACGCCCCGGTTACAACGTATTCGTCATGGGCGAGCCCGGTACTGGCCGGTTCTCGTTCGTCAAACGCTACCTCAAGGCCGAAGGCAAGCGCCTGCAGACCCCGGCGGACTGGGTCTACGTCAACAACTTCGATGAACCGCGCGAACCACGTGCCCTGGAGTTGCCGTCGGGCACTGCCGGTAACTTCATTGGTGATATCAACGGTTTGATCGACAACCTGCTGGCGACATTTCCGGCAGTATTCGAGCATCCGTCCTACCAGCAGAAGAAAAGCAGTATCGACCGCGCCTTCAACCAGCGCTACGACAAGGCCCTGGACGTCATCGAGCGTCTGGCGCTGGAAAAGGAAGTTGCGCTGTACCGCGACGCCAGCAACATCGCCTTCACCCCGATGAGCGACGGCAAGGCGTTGGACGAAGCTGAGTTCGCCCAGTTGCCGGAAGCCGAGCGCGAGCGCTTTCACGAGGATATTTCGGCACTGGAGGAGCGCCTGAACGAAGAGCTCGCCAGCCTGCCGCAATGGAAACGCGAGTCGAGCAACCAGCTGCGTCATCTGAACGAAGAAACCATTACCCTGGCCTTGCAGCCATTGTTGTCGCCATTGTCGGAGAAGTACGCCGAGAACGCGGCGGTATGCGGTTATCTGCAGGCGATGCAGGTGTACTTGCTCAAGTCCGTGGTTGAGCAGCTGGTAGACGATAGCAAGACCGACGCTGTCGCCCGCAAGTTGCTGGAAGAACAATACGCGCCGAGCCTGGTGGTCGGTCACTCGGCCAGCGGCGGTGCGCCGGTGGTGTTCGAGCCGCACCCGACCTACGAAAACCTTTTTGGCCGGATCGAATACAGCACCGATCAGGGTGCGCTTTACACCACCTACCGCCAACTGCGGCCGGGTGCCTTGCACCGGGCCAATGGCGGTTTCCTGATCCTTGAAGCGGACAAAATGCTCAGCGAGCCGTTCGTGTGGGATGCACTGAAACGCGCCCTGCAATCACGCAAACTGAAAATGGAATCACCGCTGGGTGAACTGGGCCGCCTGGCCACCGTGACCCTGACTCCGCAACACATTCCGTTGCAGGTCAAAGTCGTCATCATCGGTGCCCGTCAGCTGTATTACACGCTGCAAGACCTCGATCCGGACTTCCAGGAGATGTTCCGCGTCCTGGTGGATTTCGACGAAGACATCCCGATGGTCGACGAGAGCCTGGAGCAGTTCGCCCAGTTGCTCAAGACCCGTACTTCCGAAGAAGGCATGGCACCGCTGACCGCCGATGCGGTGGCACGCCTGGCGACTTACAGCGCACGTCTTGCGGAGCACCAGGGGCGCCTGTCGGCGCGAATCGGCGACTTGTTCCAACTGGTCAGCGAGGCGGACTTCATCCGCCATCTGGCCGGCGATGAAAGGACCGACTCCGGGCACATCGAACGCGCGCTCAAGGCCAAGGCTACCCGCACCGGTCGTGTGTCAGCGCGGATTCTCGATGACATGCTGGCCGGGATCATCCTGATCGACACCGCGGGCGCGGCGGTCGGCAAGTGCAATGGCTTGACGGTGCTGGAAGTCGGCGACTCGGCCTTTGGTATACCGGCGCGGATCTCCGCCACGGTGTATCCGGGCGGCAGCGGTATCGTCGACATCGAGCGCGAGGTCAACCTCGGTCAGCCGATTCACTCCAAAGGCGTGATGATCCTTACCGGTTATCTGGGCAGCCGTTACGCTCAGGAGTTTCCGCTGGCGATTTCCGCGAGCATCGCCCTGGAGCAATCCTACGGTTATGTCGATGGCGACAGTGCTTCCCTGGGCGAGGCCTGCACCCTCATTTCGGCCTTGTCGAAAACCCCGCTCAAGCAGTGCTTTGCCATCACCGGTTCGATCAACCAGTTCGGCGAAGTGCAGGCGGTCGGCGGAGTCAACGAGAAGATCGAGGGCTTCTTCCGTTTGTGCGAAGCCCGCGGGTTGACCGGCGAGCAGGGGGCAATCATTCCTCACGCCAACGTCGCCACCCTGATGCTCGATGAGAAGGTACTGGCGGCGGTGCGTGCGGGTCAGTTCCATGTCTACGCGGTCCGTCAGGCCGATGAAGCATTGAGTCTGCTGGTCGGCGAGCCGGCCGGCGAACCGGACGAGAGTGGCGAGTTCCCTGAAGGCAGCGTGAACGCGCGGGTCGTGGAGCGCCTGAGGGTTATCGCGGAAATGATCAGCGAAGATGATCTCAAGGAAGCCGAGAAGGAGTTGGCGCAAGAGGCTTTGGCGGAAACCAAGCCGGCCTGATGCAGTAACCCATGTGGGAGCGGGCTTGCTCGCGAATGCGGTGAATCAGCCAACATAAATGTTGAATGTTTTGACGCTTTTGCGAGCAAGCCCGCTCCCACATTTGTTTGTGTGAACCCTGGAAAGCGTCGTCGAACTGACGTCAATATTCACACTATGACCATTCGGCGCCTTTCGGTCTTGCCTCGGCCTGCAAGGCAGACTTTTCTTCTATTCTCTGCTCAAGGATATCGACGTAATCACAGGATCGAGACAGCCTTCCCATGGGGGCTGAATACCGGATCTACCGAGGGTCGCCGCCATGTCGCGCAACCTCTGCCTCACCCGTCAATGCCTGGGCCTTGTGACCCGTATCGAATGTGCCATCCGTCCATTGGCGGGAGATACGGGCATGTGGACTCTGCTGTTCGCCGCCGGAATGGCCGGTGAACAACCTTCGGCCATCAAGGCCCAAGGCCCGTTCCACGGTCCGTTCGTCGCTGAATCAATCCTCGAAACCATCGTTGAAAGCCTGACCCTGCACGGCTACGAGTTGGCCGACGATCCGCAAATCTGGTGCCTGCACCTGCAAGCCCAACTGCGGGAAATCAACGGTGGTCGCTGCCGGAACATGGGCGGCTTCGAGTTTCACCCCGAGCACTGAGTGGCACTATTGATCAAGGCGCGTCATGTCGGCCTTGTCGAGTTTGACTTCGAAACCATATTGCACGGTGGTGAGATCAGTGCGCTGATAGGTTTCCAGGCGCGTAGGCTGTCCGTAGAAGTAATGCACGGCAAACTGCGCCGCCCCCTGTGCGCTCGCGCCATGACTGACCGATAGAATCTCCTTCAAGTAACTACCGCTGTCGTCCTTGGCGAAAAAGCGCCAGTCCTGGGCGGGAAATACCTTCAGGTCCACCACCAGTGCATTGTCTTTGAGCGCGAGGCCCTTGGGCAGTTGACGGGCTTCGACGGTTTGCTTGTCGACCGTGGCCAGGAACAACGGCATCGAGCCCACCGCATAGGCCGGGGTTTGTGGAAACAGATTCAGATCGTAAGTGATGGTGCCGCGCAGGGGATCGATCTGGTACGCCTCTGACGGCAGTTCGATCGGCTCGTCGCGATTGCCACGAGTGTCTTCGGTAAAGAAGCTCACCGGACTTTCACCGGGGTTGAACGATGTGCCGAGCAGCTCATCGTTGAAGGTACGCAGGTGAGTGAATTCGATTCGCGCAGCGCTGGGGTCGTCGACCGACTGACTGATGCTGACGTTCTTTTTCAGTTGATCCTCACTCAGCGTTGCCCCTTTCAGCCAGCCCGCCGCCTGGTCGTCATAGACCACCACGGACAGGATCAAGGGCTGGATGGACTTGTCCGTGGTATAGGCATCGAAGCGCCGGATCGGCAGGTCGAGGTCCTTTCGGGTGACCGTGACGGCGGAAAAATCCAGCATGCTGACTTCGAGAGTTTCGATCGTCCCGTTGAAGTACACCTTCGAATAATGTCGAGCCTGCTGTTTCTCAAAGTTGCGTTGTTCTTCATCGAGCTGTTTTTCCAGGGACTCGCTCCAGCTCTTTTGCTGCTGCATCTTGGCCAGTTGCTGCTGATAGAAGGCAATTTGTACCGAGGTTTCGTTGATTGAACCGGCGCGCGCGATGAATTGCCCGGTGCTGTCCCTGGCCTGGACGATCAGCGGGTTGAGCGGTGTTTCACTGACTTCGGGGGCCAGCGGCGTGCTGTTGTTGTATTCGATTTCCGCGTAGTTGTTCGTCAATGTGAGGAGGGTGACGCTCAGGTTGTCATTGGTGCGGGTCTGGCCTACGTCCTTTTTCGTCAGGTCGAAGCTGTAGAGGCGGCGTGGCGCGATGACTTCGACTTTGCTTTGCAGGCTCACCGGTTGCGGTTGCTGCTTTCTGTCAATGTCGAGGCCTTCGATGAAGGGGTAGGCCACGGTCAGGTCATCGGGGTTGGTCAGGTTGGAGCTCGATGGGCTGAGCTGAATGCCGGGGTCGGTTTCCGACCATTCCGGCTGGAAGGGAATCACTCGTTTGTTGCTTAGCGTGACCGACTGCCATTCCAGGCCATGGGGAAACAAAAACGCGGCAGGAACGCTGAACGTGAAGGGAAACACTGGCTGCAGATCGATCAGATAGTCGGAACTGGAGTCCTTTTGCAGCACGAACAACCCGTTGATGTAGGTGTCGACCAGGGCCTGCGGGCTCGGGTAGTGCTTGAGCATGGCGAGGGCGTCTTCGCCGTATTCGGTTTCCACCGACTTGCTGTCGAGCTTGAGTTGCGCGCGTTCGAGCAGCAGCAGTGAGCCGCCCAGTTCCGACACGGCATCCTTGAGCTTCGGATCCTGAATGGCGTCCAGCGACTTTTCGAACTGCGCGGTTTTTTCTTCGAGGCTGACCTGGCGTTTTTCTTCGCTGGGTGAGCAGCCGCTCAGCAGCAGCGCCAGGCAAATTCCGGCACTCATCAAAGGCAATTGCACATCCATTTCCAGTCTTCCTGTCCGACATCACTGAGCAGTCAATGATTTGGACACTAGCAGAAAAACTTTGATACACAGGCGCAGGTGACGGATTTTTCGACGGTTTCTGGCTGCTTCTGGGTATGGACGGGTGGCTGGTATACTCGCCGCCATTTCCAGTCCAACGTGTGAGATTCAATGGAACGCTTTATCGAAAATGCAATGTACGCCTCGCGCTGGCTGCTGGCGCCGATCTATTTCGGCCTGTCCCTCGGACTGCTGGCGCTGGCACTGAAATTCTTCCAGGAAGTCTTCCACGTCATCCCGAACGTGTTTTCGATGGCCGAATCGGACTTGATCCTGGTACTGCTGTCGCTGATCGACATGGCCCTGGTGGGCGGTTTGCTGGTGATGGTGATGATTTCCGGCTACGAAAACTTCGTCTCGCAACTGGACATCGACGACAGCAAGGAAAAGCTCAACTGGCTGGGCACCATGGACTCTTCGTCGCTGAAGATGAAGGTGGCCGCATCGATCGTGGCGATCTCGTCCATTCACCTGCTGCGCATCTTCATGGACGCCAAGAACGTCGATCCCGAGCATTTGCAGTGGTACGTGATCATCCACATGACCTTCGTGGTCTCGGCCTTCGCCATGGGTTACCTGGATAAAGTCACCAAGCACTGATTTACCCTTCTGCTGTAGGAGCGAGCCCGCTCGCGATGGACTCAAGATCGCCGCGGGGTGTCAGGTTTCCCGCGTCATCGTTGGCAAGCATCGCGAGCGAGCTCGCTCCTACAGAGGGGCGTGATGAAACAGACGGGCGGCGTCGCTTGTGGCTTGTGCTTTGATGCGCCGAGGCCTATCCCTGTAAGTATGTTGGTTCGCCACTGCGTGAGGTGCGCTCATGACCCTGAATGAGTTGAATGCGTATGCCGTCGCCGGGAAGGTCGATGAGCTGAACCTGATCTCGATGGAGGGGGGCATCTACCTGCTGGAGGCGCGGATGCATGGCGCGGCGTATCCATTGAGCGATACCCACGGACACACGATGAGCCTGCGTTCGGTGGAGCATGCCCGTGATGTGCTGCACTCCTTTCCCAAGTTGCACTTCAACCTTGTGCACACGGTCGTGCACGACGAAATGTGCGGTCTGGTTGCCGATGTTGAGGAAAACCTGAAGGTGCCGATCGCCTGAGGTCCCTCATCAAAGGCATGACATCTGTGCTAGTCTGCTGGCCCTTTTGGTTCCGGGCGCTCCGGGACGCGCTGTGCACGCATGGCAAGTTCCCGAGCCGTCCGCACAGCGGAGCAGTGTCATGTCCGAAGTAAATCTGTCCACCGACGAAACCCGCGTCAGCTACGGTATTGGCCGTCAGCTGGGCGACCAACTGCGCGACAACCCGCCACCGGGCGTAAGCCTGGACGCGATCCTGGCTGGTCTGACCGACGCATTCGCCGGCAAACCAAGCCGTGTGGGTCAGGAAGAAATGTCCGCCAGCTTCAAAGTCATCCGCGAAATCATGCAGGCCGAAGCTGCAGCCAAGGCTGAAGCGGCTGCTGGCGAAGGCCTGGCCTTCCTGGCTGAAAACGCCAAGCGTGAAGGCATCACGACTCTGGCTTCCGGCCTGCAGTTCGAAGTCCTGACCGCTGGCGAAGGCGCCAAGCCATCCCGTGAAGACTCCGTGCGTACTCATTACCACGGCACCCTGATCGACGGCACAGTGTTCGACAGCTCCTACGAGCGCGGCCAGCCTGCGGAATTCCCGGTTGGCGGCGTAATCGCCGGCTGGACCGAAGCCCTGCAACTGATGAACGCCGGTAGCAAATGGCGCCTGTACGTGCCGAGCGAGCTGGCATACGGCGCTCAAGGCGTTGGCAGCATTCCGCCGCACAGCGTACTGGTATTCGACGTCGAACTGCTCGACGTACTGTAATACCTGGCCTGTCGCTATGACGGGCTAATGTGGGAGCGGGCTTGCTCGCGAAGGCGTTTATTCAGTCGACAAACAAGTTGCCTGACACACCGCTTTCGCGAGCAAGCCCGCTCCCACAGTTTTTTTACGGTGTCTCATACTTCGATCTTGTGGTGCAGTTCACTGTGCGGGCGCAACGCCCGGGCATAGCAGAACAGAAACAGATTACGCACCAGTTCCTTGAGCACCACCGGCTCGCTGGAACTCAGGCCATTGAGGTCAAGATCACCTTGGTCCTGCAGTTCGCTCAAGGCTTCTTCTTCAAGCACTGCACAGACTTCCCCGGTTTCCCGATGCAGGATCCTGAGGTAAGGGTGTGGGCGGTCCAGCCAGGCATCGATCAGATAAGTCATGGTTCTCATCTCCATTGAAGGTTTGATGAGAATAATTCTTATTCATCAAATAGCAAGGGCCTATTGGCGGTTTACGCTTTTTTCCGGGTAAAGATTGCGTCAGGTCAAAAGGACTGGCGTTTGGCTATTGCGAGGAATTACTGGGCGAAGCAGGGGAGGGGGGCGCCATCCCGCGGCAGGCGCGGGATGGATAACAGCAGGCTCAGACTTTTCTGACGAACTCGGACTTGAGTTTCATCGGGCCGATGCCGTCGATCTTGCAGTCGATGTCGTGATCGCCATCGCACAGGCGGATGTTCTTGACCTTGGTGCCGACCTTGACCACCAAAGACGTACCCTTGACCTTGAGGTCCTTGATCACGGTGATGGTGTCGCCGTCTTGCAGGACGTTGCCGACCGAATCCTTTTTCACTGTGTCATCGGACACTGCTTCGGCTTCACCGCTGGCGGACCATTCGTGGGCGCACTCGGGGCAGATCAGCTGGGCGCCGTCTTCATAGGTGTATTCGGAATTGCATTTTGGGCAGGGTGGCAACGTGCTCACTAAGGCTCCTTGGATTCAGGATCGCTAAAAAGCGCACATTGTATAGGGTTTTAGCCGGGAGGGGTGCAGAGCAGGAAAACCTGTGGGGAACAAACCTGTGGGAGCGAGCTTGCTCGCGATGGCGTCCTTTCAGTCAACAACAATGTTGAATGTAAGTGCCTAATCGCGAGCAAGCTCGCTCCCACAGGGGGCTTGCAGTGTTGTCAGTGCGTACGCGCGACCGCGAACTCGCTCAGTTCAACCAGTGCATCGCGGTACTCGCTGGCAGGCAGCGCTTCGAGACACTGGATTGCGCGTGCCACATAGTCGCGTGCCAGTTGCGCGGTGTACTCCAGCGAGCCCGAGGCTTCCACGGCTTCGCGGATGCTTTCCAGGTCTTCGATTCCGCCTTTCTGGATCGCCTTGCGCACCAGGGTGGCCTGTTCCGGCGTACCTTCGCGCATGGTGTAGATCAGTGGCAGGGTCGGCTTGCCTTCGGCCAGATCGTCACCGACGTTCTTGCCCAGGGTTTCGGCGTCGCCTTTGTAGTCGAGCAGGTCGTCGACCAGTTGGAAGGCCACGCCCAGGTGATCACCGAATGTACGCAGGGCTTCGGCCTGTTCCGGCGTGGCCTGGCACAGGGCGGCGGCGCTGTGGGTCGAGGCTTCGAAGAGCATCGCGGTCTTGCCGCGGATGACTTCCATGTAGGTTTCTTCGGTGGTGCTGACGTCCCGGACCTTCGACAGCTGCAATACTTCGCCTTCGGCGATGATGCGCGTGGCTTGCGAAAGGATCTTCATCACCGGCATCGAGCCAAGTTCGACCATCATTTCGAATGAGCGCGAATACAGGAAGTCACCGACCAGTACGCTTGGCGCGTTGCCCCACATGGCGTTGGCGGTCGAGCGGCCACGGCGCATGCCGGACATGTCGACCACATCGTCATGCAGCAGGGTGGCGGTGTGCAGGAACTCGATGGTCGCGGCCAGCAGACGCAGGTCATCGCCTTCGCGGCCCAGGGCCTTGCCACACAGCAACACCAGTAAAGGACGCAGGCGTTTGCCGCCGGCCGAGGTAATGTAATCGCCGATTTTCGATACCAGCGGCACTCGGGAAGTCAGCTGCTTCTTGATGATGCCGTCGACGGCGCTAAAATCGTCCGCCACCGCGCGGTAGAAAGCTTGGGGTTGCATCAGCGACAGTCGCTCCAGAAGGGTTGCGCGGCATGCTAGGACCCACGCTTGCAGGTGTCAAGGCGCGATGGACGGCCTCTTGCAAGGCTAGCGTGGCTTGCGTACAATCGCGCACCCTGAACTTCCTGGGCAGCACCTGCCTTACGCAATTGCAAGCGGGCCTCCAGCCCCATGCAGCCATGCCAGCCAATACCTCTTCTTATAAAGAGCTGGGTGAGCAGGATTATCGGAGAAATACCATGTCTTATGCAGTAATCGTTACTGGCGGCAAGCAGTACAAAGTCGCCCCAGGTGAATACCTGAAGATCGAAAAACTGGAAATCGCTACCGGCGAATCCGTTACCTTTGATCGCGTTCTGTTGGTTGCCAACGGTGACGACGTGAATATCGGCGCTCCAGTTGTTGCTGGCGCTACCGTTGTGGCTGAAGTGATCTCCCAAGGTCGTCACGATAAAGTCCGCATCATCAAGTTCCGTCGCCGTAAGCACCACATGAAGCGTATGGGCCACCGCCAGTGGTACACCGAGATCAAAATCACCGGTATTCAGGCTTAATTACAGCCTAATTCCTCACTAGGAGAATTGAACTCATGGCACACAAAAAAGCTGGTGGTAGTACCCGTAACGGTCGCGACTCAGAAGCCAAACGCCTTGGCGTGAAGATGTATGGCGGCCAGGCTATCAAAGCAGGCAACATCATCGTGCGTCAGCGCGGCACCCAATTCCACGCTGGCTACGGCGTTGGCATGGGTAAAGATCACACCCTCTTCGCTAAAGTCGAAGGCGTGATCAAGTTCGAAGTAAAAGGCGCCTTCGGTCGTCGTTACGTGAGCGTAGTCGCAGCTTAATTGCGCGATCGCTGGAAAAGCCCTGTCTCGCGACGGGGCTTTTTCGTTTGTGGGGTGAGTCTCTTGCAAAGCTGTTTGTATGGGCTGTCGGCGTACGATGTAGGTATCGTGGTTCAGGGTCGCTGCGCTCATTTTTGCAAGAGTCTTATGTCTTGATTGTTTTTCGGCTCGTCCGTATGGCGAGAGGCGTTTGTTATGAAGTTTGTTGATGAAGTATCGATTCGCGTAAAGGCTGGTGATGGCGGCAATGGCGCCATGAGTTTCCGTCGGGAAAAATTTATCGAGAACGGTGGCCCGAACGGCGGTGATGGCGGTGACGGCGGTTCCATCTACATGATGGCCGACGAAAACCTCAACACCCTGGTGGACTACCGTTACACCCGGCACTTCGATGCCGAGCGTGGCTCCAACGGCGGCAGCACCGACTGCACCGGCAAGAAGGGTGAAGACCTGATCCTGCGTGTTCCGGTCGGCACCACGGTGATCGACTCCGCGACTCAGGAAGTCATCGGCGACCTGACCAAGGCCGGTCAGAAATTGATGGTGGTGCAGGGCGGCTGGCACGGTCTGGGCAATACCCGTTTCAAATCCAGTACCAACCGTGCGCCGCGCCAGACCACTCCGGGCAAGCCGGGCGAGCAGCGCGACCTGAAGCTGGAAATGAAAGTACTGGCTGACGTGGGTCTGCTGGGTTTGCCGAACGCCGGTAAAAGTACCTTTATCCGTTCGGTTTCGGCTGCCAAGCCGAAAGTTGCCGACTACCCGTTCACCACGCTGGTGCCGAACCTGGGTGTGGTCAGCGTCGATCGCTGGAAGAGCTTCGTCATTGCCGATATTCCGGGTTTGATCGAAGGCGCTTCCGAAGGTGCTGGTCTGGGCATTCGCTTCCTCAAGCACTTGGCGCGTACGCGTCTGCTGCTGCACCTCGTGGATATGGCGCCGCTGGATGATGCCAGCGCACCGGATGCCGCTGAAGTGATCGTCAATGAGCTGATCAAGTTCAGCCCATCCCTGGCGGAGCGTGATCGCTGGTTGGTCCTGAACAAGTGCGATCAGATCCTTGATGAAGAGCATGATGCTCGCGTCAAGGAAATCGTTGATCGCCTGGAATGGACTGGTCCGGTCTACGTGATCTCGGCCATCTCCAAACTCGGTACCGAGCGTCTGTGCCACGACATCATGCGTTACATGGAAGATCGTGCCGATCGTCTGGCCAATGACCCGGCCTACAAGGAAGAGTTGGCCGATCTCGATCAGCGCATCGAAGACGAAGCTCGCGCGCAACTGCAGGCGCTGGATGACAAGCGTGCCCTGCGTCGCAGCGGCGTGAAGTCGGTCCACGACATCGGCGACGATGACTGGGACGAAGAAGATGTGGATGACGAAGACGGTCCGGAAATCATTTACGTGCGTGACTGATTCGTTGCGATAAACTTAAGCGCCGCTCAATCGAGCGGCGTTTTGGTATCTGGAAATCGATTGTTGGCCACGAGTAACCACGAATAACGTCACGGGCAGTGCTAGGTCGCGCTGCCCTCAAGCTAAGGTTGAAGATGATGCGGAGCAAGGTGACAGGTGCGCAGCGTTGGGTCGTGAAGATCGGCAGCGCTTTGCTGACGGCGGACGGCAAAGGCCTGGATCGCGCGGCAATGGGTGTCTGGGTTGAGCAGATGGTGGCCTTGCATGAGGCGGGCGTCGAGCTGGTGCTGGTGTCCTCCGGGGCGGTGGCGGCCGGCATGAGCCGTTTGGGCTGGACCTCGCGACCCAGTGCGATGCACGAACTTCAGGCTGCCGCCGCAATCGGCCAGATGGGGTTGGTGCAGGCCTGGGAGTCGAGCTTCGCCAAGCATGGCCGGCATACCGCGCAGATTCTCCTGACTCACGACGACTTGTCCGACCGCAAGCGCTACCTGAACGCCCGCAGCACCTTGCGTGCGCTGGTCGAACTGAAGGTTATCCCGGTGATCAACGAGAATGACACCGTGGTCACCGACGAAATCCGTTTTGGCGACAATGACACCCTGGCGGCGCTGGTGGCGAACCTGGTCGAGGCGGACTTGCTGGTGATCCTGACGGATCGCGACGGCATGTTCGATGCTGATCCGCGCAACAATCCGGATGCCCAGCTGATTTACGAGGCGCGCGCCGATGATCCGGCGCTCGACGCGGTGGCGGGTGGCACCGGTGGTGCGCTGGGGCGTGGTGGTATGCAGACCAAATTGCGTGCTGCGCGTCTGGCGGCCCGTTCCGGTGCTCACACCATCATCGTTGGCGGGCGGCTTGAGCGTGTGCTGGATCGCCTCAAGGCGGGCGAGCGCATCGGCACCCTGCTGTCGCCGGAGCGCGGCATGTTGGCGGCGCGCAAGCAGTGGCTGGCCGGTCATCTGCAAACCCGTGGCACCCTGGTGCTGGATGCGGGTGCGGTGACTGCATTGTCTCAGGGCAACAAGAGCTTGCTGCCGGTTGGGGTCAAATTGGTGCAGGGCAGCTTCCGTCGCGGCGAGATGGTGGTTTGCGTGGCGCCGGACGGTCGCGAGATTGCCCGTGGCCTGGCCAACTACAGTGCGCTGGAGGCGCAAAAAATCATCGGTCAGTCGTCTGAGGCGATTGTCGGTCTGTTGGGTTACATGGCGGAACCGGAGCTGGTTCACCGCGATAACCTGATCCTGGTCTGAAGGAATACCTGAATGCGCGTGGCAAAAGGATTGTTGGGATTGCTGTTGGCGATGCCGCTGCTGGCGTCGGCCGAAGAGATCGGTCAGGTGTCGACGGTGTTCAAGTTCGTCGGGCCGAATGACCGGATCGTGGTCGAGGCCTTTGATGATCCCAAGGTCGATGGCGTGACCTGCTATCTGTCGCGCGCCAAGACCGGCGGGGTGAAGGGTGGTCTTGGTTTGGCCGAGGATCGTGCCGAAGCGTCTATCGCTTGCCGGCAGGTCGGACCGATCAGCTTCAAGGGTGAGCTCAAGGATGGTGACGAGGTGTTCAAGGAGCGCACGTCTCTGGTGTTCAAGACCATGCAGGTGGTGCGCTTCCTCGACAAAAAGCGCAATACGCTGGTGTACCTGGTGTACAGCGATCGCCTGATCGAGGGCAGTCCGCAGAATGCGGTGACGGCGATTCCGATTTTGCCTTGGGCGCACGCTCAGTAACCTTACGCAAAACGAAATGTGGGAGCGGGCTTGCTCGCGAAGAGGGAGTGTCAGTAGACGCACATGTCATCTGATACACCGCATTCGCGAGCAAGCCCGCTCCCACATTTTTTTGTGTCGCGTTCAACAAATCGCAGGCAATAAAAAACCGACCCTGAGGTCGGTTTTTTAATGAACGAGTCGCTTAGGCAGCAGCGGCAACGTTCAGGGCCTTCACGTGGCCATTCAGGCGGCTCTTATGACGAGCGGCCTTGTTCTTGTGGATGATGCCTTTATCGGCCATACGGTCGATAACTGGCACAGCCAGAACGTAAGCAGCTTGAGCTTTGGCAGCGTCTTTTGCGTCGATGGCCTTAACTACATTCTTGATGTAGGTACGAACCATGGAACGCAGGCTGGCGTTGTGGCTGCGACGCTTCTCAGCCTGTTTTGCACGTTTTTTGGCGGAAGGTGAGTTGGCCACCGTCGAGCTCCTCGAAAGACTTTTTAGGAAATAGCAAACAAAATAGGCCGCGAATCATGCCGATGAGTTGAGGTCTTGTCAAGGGCGGTTGAGACGTTCCGCTAAGTGGTAGGTGCTACACCTCTGGATATTTCTTTCCAGCGTGCGACCTGTAAACTCGCGAGCTTTGGCTCTGTGCTGTTGCGGCGCGGAGTATCGCATAAGTGGGCGCGTAGTTCGCCTGCTGTTTATCGACAGGCACAAACTCTTTCAATGAATCTGCTCAAATCGTTGGCCGCCGTCAGCTCTATCACGATGCTTTCCCGGGTTTTGGGATTTGTTCGTGACACCCTTATTGCGCGTGCATTCGGCGCGGGAATGGCGACAGACGCCTTCTTCATCGCCTTCAAACTGCCCAATCTGTTGCGGCGGATTTTTGCCGAAGGGGCGTTTTCCCAGGCATTCGTACCGATTCTTGCCGAATATAAAAGTCAGAAAGGGGATGAGGCGACGCGAACCTTCATTGCCTATGTTTCCGGCCTGCTGACGCTGGTGCTGGCACTCGTCACGGCATTGGGCATGATTGCCGCCCCGTGGGTCATCTGGGTGACCGCGCCGGGTTTCATCGATACGCCCGAGAAGTTCGAGCTGACCACGAGCCTGTTGCGGGTGACCTTTCCTTACATATTGCTGATTTCCCTGTCGTCGCTGGCGGGTGCGATCCTCAACACCTGGAACCGTTTTTCGGTCCCGGCATTCGTGCCGACGCTGCTCAACGTCAGCATGATTATTTTTGCGTTGTTCCTGACACCGTACTTCGATCCTCCCGTAATGGCGCTCGGTTGGGCGGTGCTGGTGGGTGGACTGGCACAGTTGCTCTATCAACTGCCGCACCTGAAAAAGATCGGCATGCTGGTGTTGCCGCGCCTGAACCTGCGCGACAGCGGCGTCTGGCGGGTGATGAAGCAGATGTTGCCGGCGATTCTCGGGGTATCGGTGAGCCAGATCTCGCTGATCATCAATACGATTTTCGCTTCGTTCCTGGTCGCAGGTTCCGTGTCCTGGATGTACTACGCCGACCGTTTGATGGAGTTGCCATCCGGCGTGTTGGGCGTGGCGCTGGGGACGATTCTGCTGCCGACTCTGGCCAAGACTTACGCCAGCAAGGATCGCCACGAATACTCGCGCATCCTCGATTGGGGCCTGCGTCTATGCTTCGTGCTGGTATTGCCTTGCGCCTTCGCGCTGGGGATTCTGGCCGAGCCGTTGACGGTTTCGCTGTTCCAGTACGGCCAGTTTGATGCCCATGATGCGGCCATGACTCAGCGCGCGTTGATCGCCTATTCCGTCGGTTTGCTCGGAATTATCGTGATCAAAGTGCTCGCACCGGGCTTTTATGCGCAACAAAACATCCGCACGCCGGTAAAAATCGCAATTTTCACGTTGGTCGTCACTCAGTTGTTCAACCTGTTGCTGATCGGTCCGCTGGCTCACGCGGGCCTGGCGCTCGCCATCAGCGCTGGCGCCTGCCTCAATGCAGGGCTGCTCTTCTATCAGCTGCGTAAACAGCAGATGTACCAGCCGCAACCGGGCTGGGCAAAGTTCGGCTTCAAGCTGGTGGTTGCGGTAGCGGTGATGTCTGGCGTGTTGCTGGCAGGGATGCATTTCATGCCGGCCTGGGGCGAGGGGCAGATGCTTGAGCGTTTCCTGCGTCTGGGTGCCTTGGTAGTTGCCGGTGTGGTGGCTTATTTCGGCATGTTAGTGTTGATGGGCTTCCGTTTGCGCGACTTCAATCGCAAGGCGCTGGGCTGAGGTTCTGGCCTTGATAAACACGGGCGAGCCGGCGGTTTTGTCGGCTCGATCACTTTGGGTTACGGTGTTGCCTGTCGTCGGCCGCCGGGTGTGGTTATAATCGACCACTTTATGAGCAAGAAGCGCGTTATGCAGCTGGTTCGAGGCCTCCACAATCTGCGCCCCCGGCATCGGGGCTGTGTCGCCACTATTGGCAACTTTGACGGTGTACACCGCGGCCACCAGGCTATCCTGGCGCGCCTGCGTGAGCGTGCGCTCGAGTTGGGCGTGCCCAGCTGCGTGGTGATTTTCGAGCCGCAACCGCGAGAGTTCTTCGCTCCGGACACCGCGCCGGCCCGTCTGGCCCGCCTGCGGGACAAGCTGCAATTGCTGGCTGCCGAAGGCGTCGACCGTGTTCTGTGCCTGGCTTTCAACCAGCGCCTGAGCAAGCTCAGTGCCAGTGAGTTCGTCGATACCATTCTGGTCGACGGTCTTGGCGTCCAGCACCTGGAGGTCGGGGATGACTTCCGTTTCGGCTGTGACCGCGCGGGAGATTTCGATTTCCTGCAGCAGGCCGGCATCGTTCAGGGTTTTACCGTCGAGGCGGCGCAAACCGTTGAGCTGGACGGTATTCGCGTCAGCAGCACTCAGGTCCGCAATGCCCTGGCCGCAGCTGATTTTGCCTTGGCCGAGCGACTGCTGGGTCGGCCGTTCCAGATTACCGGGCGGGTACTCCACGGCCAGAAGCTGGCTCGCCAGTTGGGTACGCCCACGGCCAACATACAACTCAAGCGCCGTCGCGTTCCGCTTTCCGGGGTTTACCTGGTCAACGTCGACATCGACGGCAAGACCTGGCCAGGCGTCGCCAACATCGGCGTGCGGCCAACGGTACAAGGTGATGGCAAGGCCCACCTCGAAATACATCTTTTAGATTTTGCCGGCGATCTGTATGACCGGCGTTTAACGGTGGTTTTCCACCACAAGCTGCGTGAAGAGCAGCGTTTCGCCTCTCTGGAGGCGTTGAAAACGGCGATCAACGCGGATGTCGCCGCCGCCCGTGCACTAGCCGCACCTAGCGCCCATCGCTAATGAAGAGCCTTAAATGACCGACTATAAAGCCACGCTAAACCTTCCGGACACCGCCTTCCCAATGAAGGCCGGCCTGCCACAGCGCGAACCGCAGATCCTGCAGCGCTGGGACAGTATTGGCCTGTACGGAAAGTTGCGCGAGATTGGCAAGGATCGTCCGAAGTTCGTATTGCACGACGGCCCTCCGTACGCCAACGGCTCGATTCACATCGGTCATGCGCTGAACAAGATTCTCAAGGACATGATCATCCGCTCGAAGACCCTGTCGGGCTTCGACGCGCCTTATGTTCCGGGCTGGGACTGCCACGGCCTGCCGATCGAGCACAAGGTCGAAGTGACCCACGGCAAGAACCTGGGCGCGGACAAGACCCGCGAACTGTGCCGGGCCTACGCCACCGAACAGATCGAAGGGCAGAAGTCCGAGTTCATCCGCCTGGGTGTGCTGGGTGACTTCGCCAACCCGTACAAGACCATGGACTTCAAGAACGAGGCCGGTGAAATCCGTGCCTTGGCCGAAATCGTCAAGGGCGGTTTCGTGTTCAAGGGCTTGAAGCCTGTGAACTGGTGCTTCGACTGTGGTTCGGCCCTGGCCGAAGCGGAAGTCGAGTACGAAAACAAGAAGTCCTCAACCATCGACGTGGCCTTCCCGATTGCCGATGAAGCCAAACTGGCTGCCGCTTTCGGTCTGCCGTCGCTGGCCAAGCCTGCCTCGATCGTGATCTGGACCACCACCCCGTGGACCATTCCGGCCAACCAGGCGCTGAACGTTCACCCGGAGTTCAACTACGCCCTGGTCGACGTCGGCGACAAACTGCTGGTGCTGGCTGAAGAGCTGGTCGAGTCGTGCCTGGCGCGCTACTCGCTGGAAGGCTCGGTCGTTGCGACCACCACCGGTAAAGCGCTGGAACTGATCAACTTCCGTCACCCGTTCTACGACCGTCTGTCGCCGGTTTACCTGGCCGACTACGTTGAACTGGGCGCCGGCACCGGTGTGGTTCACTCATCTCCGGCCTACGGCGTGGACGACTTCGTGACCTGCAAGAAGTACGGCATGGTCAACGATGACATCCTCAATCCGGTCCAAAGCAACGGCGTTTACGTTCCGTCGCTGGAATTCTTCGGCGGCCAGTTCATCTGGAAGGCCAACCCGGCCATCGTCGACAAACTGACCGAAGTCGGTGCGTTGCTGCACACCACCGTCATCGAACACAGCTACATGCACTGCTGGCGCCACAAGACCCCGCTGATCTACCGCGCCACCGCGCAGTGGTTCATCGGCATGGACAAGCAGCCGACCACCGGCGACACCCTGCGCCAGCGTTCGCTCAAGGCCATCGAAGACACCAAGTTCGTCCCGGCCTGGGGCCAGGCGCGTCTGCACTCGATGATCGCCAACCGTCCGGACTGGTGCATCTCCCGTCAGCGCAACTGGGGCGTGCCGATCCCGTTCTTCCTGAACAAGGAAAGCGGCGAGCTGCACCCACGAACCGTCGAGCTGATGGAAGAAGTTGCCAAGCGTGTTGAAGTCGAAGGCATCGAGGCCTGGTTCAAGCTGGACGCCGCCGAACTGCTGGGCGATGAAGCGCCGCAGTACGACAAGATCAGCGACACCCTCGACGTCTGGTTCGACTCGGGTACTACGCACTGGCACGTTCTGCGCGGTTCGCACCCGATGGGTCACGAAACCGGCCCGCGCGCCGACCTGTACCTGGAAGGTTCGGACCAACACCGTGGCTGGTTCCACTCGTCGCTGCTGACCGGTTGCGCCATCGATAACCACGCACCGTATCGCGAACTGCTGACTCACGGCTTCACGGTCGACGAGTCCGGCCGCAAGATGTCCAAGTCCCTGGGCAACGTGATCGCGCCACAGAAAGTCAACGACACCCTGGGCGCCGACATCATGCGGCTGTGGGTAGCCTCGACCGATTACTCGGGTGAAATGGCGGTTTCCGAGCAGATCCTGCAACGCAGTGCGGACGCCTACCGGCGTATCCGTAACACTGCACGCTTCCTGCTTTCGAACCTGACCGGCTTCAACCCGGCCACCGACCTGCTGCCGGCCGAAGAAATGCTGGCTCTGGACCGTTGGGCCGTGGACCGTACCCTGCTGTTGCAACGCGAACTGCAAGAGCACTACGGCGAATACCGCTTCTGGAACGTGTACTCGAAGATCCACAACTTCTGCGTGCAGGAACTGGGCGGTTTCTACCTCGATATCATCAAGGATCGTCAGTACACCACTGGCGCCGACAGCAAGGCCCGTCGTTCCTGCCAGACTGCGCTATTCCACATCTCCGAGGCGCTGGTGCGCTGGATCGCGCCGATCCTGGCGTTCACCGCCGACGAACTGTGGCAGTACCTGCCGGGCGAGCGTAACGAGTCTGTCATGCTCAACACCTGGTACGAAGGCCTGAGCGAACTGCCGGAAGGCATCGAGCTGGATCGCGCTTACTGGGACCGGATCATGGCGGTCAAGGTCGCGGTCAACAAGGAAATGGAAATCCAGCGTGCAGCCAAGGCTGTCGGTGGCAACCTGCAGGCCGAAGTGACGCTGTTCGCCGAAGACGCGCTCACCGCCGACCTGGCCAGGTTGAGCAACGAACTGCGCTTTGTACTGATCACTTCGACCGCCAGTGTTGCGCCATTGGTGCAAGCACCGGCCGATGCCGTGGTCACTGAAGTCAGCGGCCTGAAGCTGAAAATCGTCAAGTCGGGCCACGCCAAGTGCGCTCGTTGCTGGCACTGCCGTGAAGACGTCGGTGTGAACCCGGAGCATCCGGAAATCTGCGGCCGTTGCGTCGACAACATCAGCGGCGCTGGCGAGGTCCGTCACTATGCCTAATGCCGTTGGCCGTTTCGGACGGCTGAGCTGGCTCTGGTTGAGTTTGCTGGTCCTGGTCATCGACCAGGCCAGCAAGTTCTACTTCGAAGGCAAGCTCCAGATGTACCAGCAGATCGTAATCATCCCCGATTACTTCAGCTGGACCCTGGCCTACAACACTGGCGCGGCATTCAGCTTCCTGGCTGACAGCTCCGGCTGGCAGCGCTGGCTATTCGCGTTGATCGCTGTCGTGGTCAGTGCGGTGCTGGTGGTGTGGCTCAAGCGTCTGGGGCGCAACGAGACCTGGCTGGCGGTTGCGCTGGCACTGGTGCTCGGCGGCGCGCTGGGCAATCTGTATGACCGCATTGCCCTGGGCCATGTGATCGATTTCATTCTGGTGCATTGGCAGAATCGCTGGTATTTCCCGGCGTTCAACTTTGCCGACAGCGCAATCACGGTTGGTGCTGTCATGCTGGCACTGGATATGTTCAAAAGTAAAAAGACCGGAGAAACCGTTCATGACTGAACAGGTATTGGCTGAGCAACGCATCGGCCAGAACACGGAAGTCACCTTGCATTTCGCATTGCGCCTGGAGAACGGCGACACGGTGGACAGCACCTTCGATAAAGCCCCGGCGACCTTCAAGGTCGGTGACGGCAACCTGTTGCCAGGTTTCGAAGCGGCGCTGTTCGGTTTCAAGGCCGGTGACAAGCGCACGCTGAGCATCGAGCCCGAAAACGCTTTCGGCCAGCCCAACCCGCAAAACGTGCAGATCATCCCGCGTTCACAGTTCCAGGACATGGAGCTGTCGCCAGGTTTGCTGGTGATCTTCAACGATGCGGCCAATACTGAACTGCCGGGCGTGGTCAAAGAGTTCGATGACGCGCAAGTGACCATCGACTTCAACCACCCGCTGGCGGGCAAGACGTTGACCTTTGACGTAGAGATCATCTCCGTCAAAGCGCTGTAAGGCATTACGGGGCAGCTTCTGTTGCCACCGGACCCTGTGGGAGCGAGCTTGCTCGCGATGAGTGCCTGACATTCAATTTTGATATTGACTGACACTCCGCCATCGCGAGCAAGCTCGCTCCCACAGTTTGTTTTTCATTGTTTTCGCGCGCAAGACACGAGGCACAGCATGCAAATCAAACTCGCCAACCCCCGTGGCTTCTGCGCCGGTGTGGACCGGGCGATCGAAATCGTCAACCGCGCCCTGGAAGTCTTCGGGCCGCCGATCTATGTACGCCACGAAGTGGTCCACAACAAATTTGTCGTCGAAGACCTGCGCTCCCGTGGTGCGATCTTCGTCGAAGAGCTGGATCAGGTGCCGGACGACGTCATCGTGATCTTCAGTGCCCACGGCGTTTCCCAGGCCGTGCGCAGCGAAGCGGCTGGCCGTGGGTTGAAAGTGTTCGACGCCACGTGCCCGCTGGTGACCAAAGTCCACATCGAAGTGGCGCGCTACAGCCGTGACGGCCGAGAGTGCATTCTCATCGGCCACGCCGGTCACCCGGAAGTCGAAGGCACCATGGGCCAGTACGATGCTGGCAATGGCGGCGCGATCTACCTGGTCGAAGACGAGAAGGATGTCGCGGCTTTGCAGGTGAAAAACCCTGAAGCGCTCGCCTTCGTGACCCAGACCACATTGTCGATGGACGATACCAGTCGCGTTATCGACGCTCTGCGTGCGCGCTTCCCGGCCATCGGTGGACCGCGCAAGGACGACATTTGCTACGCCACGCAAAACCGTCAGGACGCGGTCAAGCAACTGGCCGACGAATGTGATGTGGTGCTGGTGGTCGGCAGTCCGAACAGCTCGAACTCCAATCGCTTGCGCGAATTGGCAGAGCGCATGTCCACTCCGGCCTACCTGATCGACGGTGCCGAAGACCTGCAAAAGAGCTGGTTCGACGGCGTCGAGCGTATCGGCATCACCGCTGGCGCATCCGCCCCGGAAGTCCTGGTGCGCGGCGTGATCCAGCAGTTGCAGGCCTGGGGTGCCACCGGAGCCGATGAATTGGCAGGTCGCGAGGAGAACATCACGTTCTCTATGCCTAAAGAACTGCGCGTTCGTTCGTTGCTCTGAATTTATTCCCTTTTTCGCATAACGGCTGTCCAACCTTGTCGTTGCGCAGGCTGACGCGACCGGTCCGTGCCAACACCACTTGATGTTGGCTTACCGGTTCGCGAACGGTGCAAATGTATAACGTCCCTCCAATCAGTGACTCGCCCTGACCTCTGAATCGTATGGAACTTTCGACCGGACCGTTCCCCACAATCGACACGCGTGCGCCGCTCTGGCGTTCGGCCAGCAGTGGATTGTCGCTGTCCATCTCCCCCTTGCCGCTGATATCCAGAATCATCCGCCAGCCTTGGCTCCAGTCGCCATTGATGCCGTGAATCACCACGGCCTCGTTGCGGACGATGGCTTCGCTCCGGGCGGTGCGAATACTGCTGAAAAGGGCCTGCGCCGCTTGCTGTCTCTGGTTCGACTCGATCAGCGTTGCGAACGCCGGGCTGACCAACTGCAGAACAATTCCTGTAATTGCCAGTCCCATGAGCAGTTCGATCAGACTGAAGCCTTGTTGCCGCATGACATCTCCCTCCGTGGTGTGCTGTAGCCCGCGCAATCCCTGCACGAGAAATGGCAACGCAAACGCACCGCATCGCTCGAATGTTGTGCTGCGCAAGAGCAGGTATAGCCGAAGGAAGCAGAAGGCCCCGATGGATCATCCTACAAAAGGTTTCACGCTGATCGAGTTGCTGGTCGCGATCGCGATCCTTCTGATTCTGCTGACTCTGGCTGTCCCGGCGTTTACCCGCTCGATGCAAACAACGAGGGCGGATACTGAAATCGCTGACCTGCGACGAGCCCTGAATTTTGCCCGGCTTGAAGCCATCGATCGGGGCAATGCCACACGGGTGCGACCGACGGCCGGTGGGGATGTCTGGAGTGGGGAACTGACGGTTTACGACGGTACTGGCGCTTTGGCCAATGTATTGCGGGTTGTTCCGGCGATGAGCGGCGGTGCAACACTGGCGCTAACCTCTGACGTCACTGCCATCGATTTCAACAGTATGGGCGGATTGTCATCACCGTCCTCAGAGGTGGTGATCAGCTATGGGCGGGGCGCACAAAGCAGGACGCTGACCGTGTGTTTGAACGGACGAATTCTATTGGGTGGAAATTGCGGATGAGGGCAGGGAGGCAAGGCGCGCAGGAGGGCATGACGCTGGTCGAAATCCTGGTGGCGTTAGTCATTCTGGGAGTGAGCCTGCTGGGGGCTGCGGCGTTTCAGCTCAATGCGCTGAAGTACACGGACAGTGCGCGCATGACCAGTCAGGCCAGTTTTATCGCCTACGACCTGATGGACCGCATTCGCGCCAACGCCGCAGCGGATTACACCATTGCGCCGCCGGCCTCGGGCAATCCGGACGTTACCCGGGATCAGGACCTGTTTGATTTCAACGCCAACATCGTCAGTTCACTCGGAGCCTCCGCGACGGGCAGTGTGACCGTCAACCGGCAGGTGTACACCATCACTATTACCTGGGACGACTCACGGGCCGCGAATACTGCCGATTCGCGACGCAGCTTCATCCTGAGCAGCCGCGCGGCCATTGATCCGATGGTGATCCCGTGAGGCGCCGCAGCAGGGGTTTTAGCCTGGTCGAGTTGCTGATCGCCATGGCGTTGAGCCTGATCGTGGTGCTGGGCGTGGTGCAGGTTTTCATCGCGGCCAAGAACACCTATCTCAGCCAGAATGCGGCCGCGAACATGCAGGAGGACGCACGTTTCGTTTTGAGCAAAATGATTCAGGAGATTCGCATGGTCGGGATGTTCGGTTGCCTGGAAAGGATCACTGATTCCAGCAAGAAAGGTGATTTCCATGCCAATCGTGTAACGCCGATCCGTTGGGACAATGGCAGTCGCAGTTTGACGCTGGTTACGGCGGATGTCGGCAGCAACGGCGACAAGCCGGACTGGACCGTGCTTTCCGATTGTAGAACCAATTCGACGGCCTACAGTGAAGGTCGGACGCCAGTGGCAGGGCAACTGGCATTTCCGATCCGGCGGCTGATTTACAGCTTCAACAACAACCAACTGTTGATGAAAGGCGGGACCGCAGCGCCCCAGGTATTGGTGGACAACGTCAGCGCTTTCGACGTGAGCTTCGGCCTGGCCAGCACAGCCACTGATCTGGCTGCTTCGCGCTACAGCAGCAACCCGCCGAACCCCGCGCTGATTCGTAGCGTTCGCCTGAGCCTGACCCTCACCGATCCGAACCACCGCGTGAGCGATCAAACCTTCAACGTGGTTGCCGCTCTGCGCAACCGCTTGCCATGAGAGGGTGCCAATGAATCGGTCTCCCATGACGTGTTACACCCAGCGCGGCATGGCCCTATTGGTCAGCCTGGTGTTCTTGCTCTTGCTGACGTTGATTGGCCTTTCATCGATGCAAAGTGCCACCCTGCAGGAAAAAATGGCCGGTAGCGTCGCCTTGCGCAACCAGTCGTTTCAGCGTGCCGAAGCCGCATTGCGGGTGGGCGAGAGTACAGTGCAACGGGACAGTTATGCGCTACCTGTTTGTAGCGGCATCGTTCAATGTGCGCCACCGTCCGAGTCTTCGACTATTACCGCTGCCGGTTTCAACGCTTCTTCCGGAGTGACCTGGATTGCATCGGGCAACGGCTTTTATGGTGTGCAAAATATTGGTGACAGCCAAGATGCGGTGAATGTGCCAATCAATACCCCGGCGATGTTGTATCGGGTAACGGCAGTCGGCATCGCGGGGCATTCGCGCAGTGTGGTGGAGAGCATCTATGCGAAGTACTGAGCGACCTGTCAGGTTATGGCCACAACTGTTTGGTGCCGTCGTCGCGCTTAACCTGTCGGTGTCGGCGCACGCTGCCACATCAGCGGATTCGCCAGCGCTGAACCGGCCCACCTGTCTGGCCAATGGCAACTGGTACGGTTTTTACCATGGCAATCAGGGGTTGAAGGCCGTCTGCCTGAAGCTGCCCGCTGCGATCAGCGTTAAGATGCTCGACAGCAACGCCGATGGAGTGGTCGACAACAGCGACACGCTATCCGATGGCGTGATCTTTATCGGGGAACATTCGACCCAGGACGCCAGCGACAATGGCGGGGCCGTGAACGATTCCACTGGCGACGGTACTGCGGGGATGGAGAAATCCGGCGGCAGCCGTCGCATCATGTGGCGACAAATACAGTGAGTGAGAATTGAGGCATGCGTAGTTCCAACCGCGGTTTTACCCTGATCGAAATCATGATCGTGATTGCGATCATCGGTATTGTCATGACCATTGCTGCCCCGAGTTTCACCGAATACCTGAACAAGGGCCGTCGCGCAGAAGTAGCCGGTCTGCTCTCGGAGCAGGCGCAGCTCCTGGAGCGCTTCTACTCGCAGAAAAATGCCTACACCGATGCGACGGGCCTCAGTGCCGGCAATGATTACTACAGCATCACACCGACCCTGACCGACCAGACTTTTCTGCTGACGGCGGTGCGCAAGGCTGACTCGAGCATGGCCACTGACAAGTGCGGTGATCTGACCATCACCAACACCGGTGTGCTCGGTATGGTCAACGCGAAATCCGGCCTGACCAGCAAAGACTGCTGGGGGCGCTGAGTTTCTATTTCGGGTGCCTTTTGTACCCTCTGTCTATTTAACGATTGGATCAGAACATGACCAGGCAACAGCAAGTGGTGATTGTTGGCGGTGGGGTGATTGGATTGCTGACGGCCTTCAATCTCGCCTCCGAAGTGCAAAGCGTTGTGCTGCTGGATCGCTCGAGCGTCGGCCAGGAATCGTCCTGGGCCGGCGGCGGCATCGTTTCGCCGCTTTACCCGTGGCGATACAGCCCGGCGGTCACCGCGTTGGCTCACTGGTCCCAGGACTTTTATCCACAGCTGGGCGAGCGCTTGTTTGCCGCCACTGGCGTTGATCCTGAAGTGCACACCACCGGTCTGTACTGGCTGGATCTGGATGACGAGGCTGAAGCGCTGGCTTGGGCTGTCCGGGAAAATCGCCCGCTTAGCGCGGTGGATATTTCGGCAGCACACGACGCCGTGCCGGTGCTGGGCAGCGGTTTTTCCCGGGCGATCTACATGGCCGACGTCGCCAATGTGCGTAATCCGCGTCTGGTGAAGTCACTCAAGGCTGCATTGCTGGCGTTGCCGAACGTGACGATCCATGAGCAGTGCGAAGTCAGCGGGTTTGTTCGTGAGGGCAATAAAGTGGTCGGCGTGCAGACCTCCACAGGTACTGTTCCGGGCGATCAAGTCGTCCTGACGGCGGGGGCCTGGAGCGGTGATTTGCTCAAGCTTCTTGATCTGACGCTGCCGGTCGAGCCGGTGAAAGGGCAGATGATTCTCTACAAGTGTGCGGCGGACTTCCTGCCGAGCATGGTCCTGGCCAAGGGCCGTTATGCGATTCCCCGGCGCGACGGGCACATATTGATCGGCAGTACGCTGGAGCATGAAGGCTTTGACAAGACGCCGACCGGGTCGGCACTGGAAAGCCTGAAGGCGTCCGCGGTGGAATTGATCCCGGCGCTGGCCGATGCCGAAGTGGTGGGGCATTGGGCCGGATTGCGCCCGGGATCACCCGAGGGCATTCCCTACATCGGCCCGGTGCCGGGTTTTGATGGGCTCTGGCTCAACTGCGGGCATTACCGAAACGGGCTGGTGCTGGCGCCAGCGTCATGCCAGCTGTTTGCCGATGTAATGCTGGGCCGTGCGCCGATTATCGATCCGGCGCCTTATGCGCCTGCCGGGCGGCTCTGACTGCTGGATCGCAGTCGTTTACCCGGTCGCTATCGCGAGCAAGTTCGCTCCTGCAATGGTTCTGAGGTGTTCGCAGTTGTTGTGTTCACCAATGACCCTGTGGGAGCGAGCTTGCTCGCGATAAGGGCCTCAATCCAATCCAAACTTCTTGAGCCTATAGCGCATCGACCTGAATGACAGGTTCAACCGCTGAGCCGCCGCCGTGCGGTTCCAGCGGGTTTCCTCCAGGGCCTGGAGCAGTAGTTGGCGTTCGATGTTTTCCAGGTAGGCTTCCAGATTGTCGATCCGGGTCAGGTCCGGCACGCCACCCTCAGCCCCATAGTTGCCTTCAGCCAGGCGCAGGTCGCCGGCTTCGATCTGTTTGTTCTCACATAAGGTGTGCGCCCGTTCGAGCATGTTTTCCAGTTCCCGCACATTGCCCGGGAAGCGATAGCTCTTCAGCGCATCGAGGGCTTGGGGGTGGAGTCTCGCCGCAGGTTGACCGGTATCGGCGGCCAGACGCTTGAGAATGTGGCTGGCTAGCATTTCGATGTCATCACGGCGCTCGCGCAAGGGCGGCACCCGGAGTTCGATCACGTTCAAACGGTAGTAAAGATCATGACGAAATCGTCCGGCGGCGACTTCGGCGCCAAGGTCCTTGTGCGTGGCGCAGAGAATGCGCACATCCACCGCCACTTCCTGCTGCCCGCCGACGCAGCGTACGGATTTCTCCTGAATCGCGCGCAGCAATTTGACTTGCATGGACAGCGGCAGGTCGGCGACTTCATCGAGCAGCAGGGTGCCGCCGTGGGCTGTCTGGAACAGGCCGGGCTTGTCTTCGATGGCGCCGCTGAAGCTGCCTTTGCGATGGCCGAAAAACTCGCTCTCCAACAGTTCCGAGGGAATCGCCGCGCAGTTGATCGCAATGAACGGCTGATTGGCGCGAGGGCTTTGATCGTGGATCAGGCGCGCGACCAACTCCTTGCCGCTGCCGGACTCTCCGCTGATGTATACCGTCGCATGGCTGCCGGCCAGTTTGGTGATGTGTTCGCGCAGGTTGCGCATGGGCAATGAGTCGCCCAGCAAGCGACGATCGATGCCGACCCCGCGGGCAGGAACCAGCAGGGCGCTGGTGACCAGCTCACGCAGACGCGTAAGGTCCACCGGTTTGGTCAGGAAGTCGAATGCCCCGGCCTTGAGCACATTGATCGCGTTTTCGAGACTGTCATAGGCGGTGATCATCGCCACCTGGACCCGGGGGTGGCGTTGCTGGATGTGCTGCACCAGCTCCAGGCCGGTACCGTCCGGCAACTGCATGTCGGTCAGGCATAGATCGAAGGTTTCGCGTTTGAGCAGGGATTGCGCTTCGCCGACGTTGCGGGCGTTGAACGTCTCCAGCTTCATCCTTCCCAGGGTGATTTCCAGGAGTTCGCGAATGTCCGGTTCGTCATCGACAATCAAGACTTTTTGTCGTGGTTTGGTGTTCAACGTAGGTTCCGTCCGTGAGCAAAGGTCATGCAAAAGCAGCCGCTTTCCTGGCGTGCCTTGAAGTTTAGGCGGGACGGAATGCTTTCGCCCGGCTGGCCGGACAGATAAAGCCCCAGGCCCCTGATATGGCGGGCTGGGGCTTTATTTTCGAGTATTTCCAGTGATTTCAGCTCGAGCCGTAGCGGCGACATTTGCTCGCGGTGCTGCAGGTGCAGGACGTTTTCGATTACCCGGTTCATTCGCAGAGAGAGGTCTTGAATAATCTGTGTCAGACGTCGATCTGCGCCTTTCAGTTCCTTGGGTGCGCGCGATAGTCCTTAATCGGCCGCTATTTCGGGTGACGTGTCAGCGGCCGCTGGAATCCTTGTCTTGCTCGAGGTGAGCCTGGCTGCAATACCATCGTTGGTCGAGGCTCAGCGCGCGGTCGCGGGGCAGGTGGACGCCACAATGGGCGCAACGGACCATGGGCGCCGCGTCCCGCTCGGCAGGGGGCCTGGGGGTGGAAGCCTGACCCTTGAACTTGCGCCAGAACCACACTGCAGCGGCAATCAGGGCAATCCAGAACAATAAACGAAGCATGGTGAGCTGCTTTTTGATTGATGAAGCGGCAGTTTAGCCAAGGACCTGACAGGCGCACAGTGTAATAAAACGCCGAAATAAAAAAGGGAGACTCGAAAGTCTCCCTTTTTGCACAACCCGGGGTGTCAGTCGAACACGCCGAAGGTCATGTAGCTGAACCACGAGCGGTCACTGTTGTTGCCTTCCGCTTCGTGATTTTCTTCTTCGATCACGTCGCCATTGTCGTCTTTAGGCTTGAGCTCGCTCGGGATGGCGTCCTTGGCGTCCTGGAACTGCCTCTGTACGTCCTGGTTGGCGCGGGTTTCGCCTGGTGGCAGCGGCGGACGGGACTCGATCAGGCCCAGGGTCGCCTTGCTCAGCCACGAACGGTTGTCCGCTTCGGCGACGGTCGGTACGAACTGGCCGTCCACCAGCGTCGGGTGGTTCGGGTAGTTGAGCTTCAGGGTTTCCAGGCTGGTGGCAGCCAGTTCGTCCAGGTGCAGGCGCTGGTAGGCCTCGGTCATCACCGCCAGGCCGTCGCCGACCGAAGGGGTTTCCTGGAAGTTTTCCACCACGTAACGACCGCGGTTCGCGGCGGCGACATAGGCCTGACGGGTCAGGTAGTAGTCGGCCACGTGAATTTCGTAGGCCGCCAGCAGGTTGCGCAGATAGATCATGCGCTGCTTGGCATCCGGTGCGTAACGGCTGTTCGGGAAGCGGCTGGTCAGCTGGGCGAACTCGTTATAGGAGTCGCGGGCGGCGCCCGGGTCACGCTTGGTCATGTCCAGCGGCAGGAAACGCGCCAGCAGGCCGACGTCCTGGTCGAAAGAAGTCAGGCCTTTGAGGTAGTAGGCATAATCGACGTTCGGATGCTGTGGGTGCAGACGAATGAAGCGTTCCGCAGCGGACTTGGCCGCTTCTGGCTCGGTGTTCTTGTAGTTGGCGTAGATGAGTTCGAGTTGCGCCTGATCGGCATAGCGACCGAACGGATAACGCGATTCCAGAGCCTTCAGCTTGGCGATGGCACTGGTGTAGCTACTGTTGTCCAGGTCATTTTGAGCCTGTTGGTACAGCTCGACTTCACTGAGGTTTTCGTCTACGACTTCCTTCGATGAGCAAGCAGCGGTCAATGCGAGGATGGCGATCAGCAGCAGGTGTTTCACTTGCATGGCGGCTTGCGTCCCTATGACGGCCGCTGTCTTGGGCGTGGCCGTCCTGTTATGATGAGTGCCCCGTTGAATAGCCTCGGGGCAAAAGACGCCGTATTTAACCACAAGCGCGCAGCCGAAACCAAAGGCTGTGCCGACGCCTAGTCTGAGCATGTCCGATAAAATTGAACTTCGCGCAGAGGTGCCGTCCGAATTGGGCGGCCAACGCCTCGATCAAGTCGCCGCACAATTATTCGCTGAGCACTCGCGCTCGCGCCTTTCCGCCTGGATCAAAGACGGCCGCCTGACTGTGGATGGGGCGGTTATCCGCCCGCGAGACATCGTCCACGGCGGCGCCATCCTTGAGCTGACTGCCGAGCAGGAAGCTCAGGGCGAATGGGTCGCTCAAGACATAGCCCTGGATATCGTCTATGAAGACGACGACATCCTGGTGATCAACAAGCCTGCGGGCCTGGTGGTGCACCCGGCTGCCGGTCATGCCGACGGCACCTTGCTCAACGCCTTGCTGCACCACGTGCCGGACATCATCAATGTGCCCCGCGCCGGTATCGTGCATCGCCTGGACAAGGACACCACCGGTCTGATGGTGGTGGCCAAGACCATTCAAGCGCAGACGCAGCTGGTTACACAGTTGCAGAGTCGCAGCGTCAGCCGGATCTACGAGTGCATCGTGATCGGTGTGGTGACAGCCGGTGGCAAGATCAACGCGCCGATCGGTCGTCACGGCCAGCAACGCCAGCGCATGGCCGTGATGGAGGGTGGCAAGCAAGCCGTCAGCCATTACCGCGTGCTCGAACGCTTCCGCTCCCACACCCATGTGCGGGTGAAGCTGGAAACCGGTCGTACGCACCAGATTCGCGTGCACATGGCGCACATCAACTATCCGTTGGTCGGAGATCCTGCCTATGGCGGTCGTTTCCGTATTCCGCCGGCCGCCAACCCAACCATGGTCGAGTCGCTGAAAAACTTTCCGCGTCAGGCGCTGCATGCGCGTTTCCTGGAACTGGATCATCCGACCACCGGTCAGCGCATGAGCTGGGAATCCCCATTGCCGGAAGATTTCGTCTGGTTGCTGACCCTGCTCAAGCAAGACCGTGAGGCGTTCATCGGATGAGTGACTGGCTGATTCCTGACTGGCCCGCGCCGGCCGGGGTCAAAGCCTGTGTGACCACCCGAGCGGGCGGCGTCAGTCTGGCGCCGTTCGACAGCCTCAATCTCGGCGATCACGTCGACGACAGCCCTGAAGCTGTTGCCGAGAATCGCCGTCGTCTGACCGATCATTTCTCCATTCAACCGGCCTGGCTGCAGCAGGTTCACGGGATTGTCGTGGCCCATGCCGATCCAGGCCGGGTGGACACTGCCGATGCCAGTTGGACATCAACGCCGGGCGTCGCCTGCGCGGCGATGACCGCCGATTGCCTGCCTGCGCTGTTTTGCGACCGTGCCGGTACTCGCGTCGCGGCAGCTCATGCCGGTTGGCGCGGGTTGGCGGCGGGTGTGCTGGAAGCTACGCTCGACAGTCTGGCGGTACCGCCTGCCGAGGTATTGGTGTGGCTCGGTCCGGCTATTGGCCCACAAGCCTTTGAAGTCGGCCCGGAAGTGCGCGAAACCTTCGTGCAGCAACTGCCTCAAGCCGCAGAAGCCTTCGTGCCAAGTCAAAACCCCGGCAAGTTCATGGCTGACATCTATATGCTGGCGCGTTTGCGTCTGGCGGCTCGCGGTGTAACGGCTGTCTATGGTGGCGGTTTCTGCACCGTGACCGATCCTCGCTTCTTTTCTTACCGTCGTGCGCCCCGCACTGGCCGATTCGCCTCACTGATCTGGCTGTAGCGCCCTGTCTCACGAATACTGTTCCTCTTTGACGGCGTCTGTTGCCGTCATGCTGCGTTGCCGCTCCTCGCCATAGCGGGCTATGACTCGTCGCGGCGCCTTGCCTGACGACAACAGCCACTCGCCAAAGAGGAACGTATTCGTAAGGCAGGGCGCGACCGCTAGACTTGCCTGACCTGCATCAACGTCCCGACGCTTGAAACTCCCAGAATCGACCACATCTATTGTGGTATCTGGCAGGTTTCTTCATTCAGGATGTTTTATAGGTCCGGCCTGCTCAAAAGGAAGGTGACCCATGCGTATAGACCGTTTAACCAGCAAATTGCAGTTAGCGTTGTCCGATGCCCAATCCCTGGCAGTCGGCCTCGATCATCCGGCCATCGAGCCGGCGCACTTGATGCAAGCCTTGCTCGAACAGCAGGGTGGCTCGATCAAGCCCCTGTTGATGCAGGTGGGCTTCGACGTCAACAGTCTGCGTAAAGAGCTGACCAAAGAGCTCGACCAGCTACCGAAAATCCAGAACCCGACCGGCGACGTGAACATGTCGCAGGATCTGGCGCGCCTGCTCAACCAGGCCGACCGTCTGGCCCAGCAGAAGGGCGACCAGTTCATCTCCAGCGAGCTGGTGCTGCTCGCCGCCATGGACGAGAACAGCAAGCTCGGCAAGCTGTTGCTCGGCCAGGGCGTGAGCAAGAAAGCCCTGGAAAATGCGATCAACAACCTGCGTGGCGGCGAAGCGGTAAACGACGCCAACCACGAAGAATCGCGTCAGGCGCTGGATAAATACACCGTCGACCTGACCAAGCGCGCCGAAGACGGCAAGCTCGATCCGGTGATCGGCCGTGACGATGAAATTCGCCGGACCATCCAGGTGCTGCAACGTCGTACCAAGAACAACCCGGTGCTGATCGGTGAGCCTGGCGTGGGTAAAACCGCCATCGCCGAAGGCCTGGCCCAGCGCATCATCAATGGCGAAGTGCCGGATGGCCTCAAGGGCAAGCGCTTGTTGTCCCTGGACATGGGGGCGCTGATTGCCGGTGCCAAGTATCGCGGTGAGTTTGAAGAACGCCTGAAATCCCTGCTCAATGAGCTGTCGAAGCAGGAAGGGCAGATCATCCTGTTCATCGACGAACTGCACACCATGGTCGGCGCCGGCAAGGGCGAAGGTTCGATGGATGCGGGCAACATGCTCAAGCCGGCCCTGGCCCGCGGTGAGCTGCACTGTGTGGGCGCCACCACGCTCAACGAGTACCGCCAATACATTGAGAAGGACGCCGCTCTCGAGCGACGTTTCCAGAAAGTGCTGGTGGACGAGCCGAGCGAAGAAGACACCATCGCCATCCTGCGTGGCCTCAAGGAGCGTTATGAGGTTCACCACAAGGTGGCGATTACCGACGGCGCGATCATTGCCGCGGCCAAGCTCAGCCATCGCTACATCACTGACCGGCAGTTGCCGGACAAGGCCATCGACCTGATCGATGAAGCCGCCAGCCGCATCCGCATGGAGATCGACTCCAAGCCGGAAGTGCTGGACCGTCTGGAGCGTCGCCTTATTCAGCTGAAGGTGGAATCCCAGGCGCTGAAGAAAGAAAGCGACGACGCGGCGAAGAAACGTCTGGAAAAACTGCAGGAAGAAATCGCACGTCTAGAGCGTGAGTACTCGGATCTCGAAGAAATCTGGAACTCGGAAAAAGCTGAGGTCCAGGGTTCTGCGCAGATCCAGCAGAAAATCGAGCAGTCCCGTCAGGAGCTGGAAACGGCCCGCCGCAAAGGCGATCTGAATCGTATGGCGGAGTTGCAGTACGGCGTGATCCCGGACCTGGAACGCAGCCTGCAAATGGTCGACCAGCATGGCAAACCCGAAAACCAGCTGCTGCGCAGCAAGGTGACTGAGGAAGAGATCGCCGAAGTGGTTTCGAAGTGGACCGGTATTCCAGTGTCGAAAATGCTCGAAGGCGAGCGCGAAAAACTGATGAAGATGGAAAGCCTGTTGCACCAGCGTGTGATCGGCCAGGACGAAGCGGTCGTTGCGGTTTCCAATGCGGTGCGGCGTTCTCGCGCCGGGTTGTCCGACCCGAACCGGCCAAGCGGCTCGTTCATGTTCCTCGGCCCGACCGGTGTCGGTAAAACCGAGCTGTGCAAGGCCCTGGCCGAATTCCTCTTTGATACCGAAGAGGCGATGGTGCGGATCGACATGTCCGAGTTCATGGAGAAACATTCCGTGGCTCGCTTGATCGGTGCGCCACCAGGCTATGTGGGGTATGAAGAGGGCGGTTACCTGACCGAGGCCGTACGTCGCAAGCCGTACTCGGTGATCCTCATGGACGAAGTCGAGAAGGCGCACCCGGATGTGTTCAACATCTTGCTGCAAGTGCTCGAAGACGGTCGTCTGACCGACAGCCATGGCCGCACGGTGGATTTCAAGAACACCGTGATTGTCATGACTTCCAACCTGGGGTCGGTGCAGATCCAGGAACTGGTCGGTGATCGTGAGGCGCAGCGTGCAGCGGTGATGGATGCGATTTCCAGCCACTTCCGGCCGGAGTTCATCAACCGGGTCGACGAAGTGGTGATCTTCGAGCCGTTGGCGCGGGATCAGATCGCCGGCATTACCGAGATCCAGCTGGGCCGCCTGCGCAGCCGTCTGACCGAGCGGGAGCTGAAGCTTGAGCTCAGCCCTGAAGCCATGGACAAACTGATCGCGGTCGGTTACGACCCGGTGTACGGCGCACGGCCGCTCAAGCGCGCTATCCAGCGCTGGATCGAGAACCCGCTGGCGCAGTTGATACTGTCCGGTCGATTCATGCCGGGCGACACGGCTCATGGTGTGGTGGAAAACGACGAAATCGTCTTCGTCTGATCCAGATCGGCAACAAAATTGAAAAGGCCTCGCATTGTGAGGCCTTTTTTTCGTTAGGCTGTTGAACTCAAAGGAAAAGGCTTGTAAAGTGCGCCCCGCAGTAAGTCACCCGCCAGGGTTTCGGCTCACAAGGCAGGAATCCAAAATAAGTTGCAAATCATTAACTTGAAAGCAATTTAGGGGGTTGACAGAGGTGCTGAAGATTGTAGAATAGCGCGCCTCAGACACACGAACGCAGCGATGCGAACGGGTTGAAGAGAACGCAGTAAAGCTTCAAAGTTGTAAATTGAAATGTGTAGTTCCGTGATAGCTCAGTCGGTAGAGCAAATGACTGTTAATCATTGGGTCCCAGGTTCGAGTCCTGGTCACGGAGCCAATTTCAAACCGGGGTATAGCGCAGTCCGGTAGCGCGCCTGCTTTGGGAGCAGGATGTCAGGAGTTCGAATCCCCTTACCCCGACCATTTTTGGGTCGTTAGCTCAGTTGGTAGAGCAGTTGGCTTTTAACCAATTGGTCGTAGGTTCGAATCCCACACGACCCACCATTTTTGAAACCAGGTTAAAAACTGGAATCGAATCTTAAGATCAGACGCCAAAAGCTCTGTTCGCAGAAGGCGCCTCCCGAAGGTGCCTTTTTTTTACCGGGGTATAGCGCAGTCCGGTAGCGCGCCTGCTTTGGGAGCAGGATGTCAGGAGTTCGAATCCCCTTACCCCGACCATATTAAAAATCCTCGTATCGAAAGATACGGGGATTTTTTTTGTCCGCAGGAAACTCAAGAACGCCGCAAAACCAGTGTGGGAGCGGGCTTGCTCGCGAAGGCAGTGTGTCAGTCGACATAAATGCTGAATGACATGGCCTCTTCGCGAGCAAGCCCGCTCCCACAAGGGGTTGTTTTAGTGCAACTTCAGGCGCGGCTCGGTGCCGCGACCGATCTTGCTGCCGAGCATCAGCATCGCTGTGCGGAACGGCCCGTACAGCGCCATCTGGTGCATGCGGTACAGCGACACGTAGAACATCCGCGCCAGCCAGCCTTCGAGCATCACGCTGCCGGTGAGGTTGCCCATCAAGTTACCCACAGCCGAAAAACGCGACAGCGAGATCAGCGAGCCGTAGTCGGTGTACTTGTACTCCGGCAACGCCTTGCCTTCGATGCGCAGTTTCAACGATTTGGCCAGCAGCGAAGCCTGTTGGTGAGCGGCCTGGGCGCGTGGCGGCACATTGCGGTCGCTACCCGGTTGCGGGCAGGCGGCGCAATCACCGAACGCGAAGATGTTTTCGTCACGGGTGGTTTGCAGGGTCGGCAGCACTTGCAGCTGATTGATGCGGTTGGTTTCCAGGCCATCGATGTCCTTGAGGAAACCCGGTGCGCGAATCCCCGCGGCCCAGACTTTCAGACTGGCCTTGATTTCGTTGCCGTCGGCGGTGATCAGGCTGTCGGCCGTCACTTCGCTGACAGCGGCATTGGTCATGACGTTGACCCCGAGTTTCTCCAGGGTTTTATGCACAGGCCCGCCAATGCGCTCCGGCAACGCCGGCAGCACCCGTGGACCGGCTTCGATCAGGGTGATGTGCATGTTTTCCGGCTTGATCCGGTCCAGGCCATAGGCTGCCAATTCGTGGGCGGCGTTGTGCAGTTCGGCGGCCAGTTCGACCCCGGTGGCACCGGCGCCGACGATGGCCACGCTGATTTGCTCGATCGTGTCGGTCTGACCGGCGTGCGCGCGCAAATAGTGATTGAGCAGTTGCTGGTGGAAACGCTCGGCCTGTTTGCGGGTGTCGAGGAACAGGCAGTGTTGCGCCGCACCCTGGGTGCCAAAATCGTTGGTGGTGCTGCCGACGGAGATCACCAGCGAGTCGTAAGGCACTTCGCGGGCTGGCACCAGCTCCAGACCGGCTTCGTCATAAGTGGCAGCCAGCTGGATTTTTTTCTTCGCGCGATCGAGCCCGCTCATGCGCCCCAGCTGGAACTCGAAGTGGTTCCATTTGGCCTGGGCGACATAGTTGAGTTCGTCTTCGGAAGAGTTCAGGGAACCGGCCGCCACTTCGTGCAACAACGGTTTCCAGATGTGGGTCAGGTTCGCGTCGACCAGCATCACGCTGGCCGTACCGCGCTTGCCCAGAGTCTTACCCAGACGGGTAGCCAACTCCAGACCGCCGGCGCCGCCGCCGACAATGACAATACGATGGGACATAAGGATAACTCGCAAGGCTAAAAGAAATCGGTGCAATTACCCGAGCGAGCGCAAGGCAGCTCATAGCGTCAAGTAACTGATAAGTCGGCTCAACAGGCCCAGACCAATGGTCACTGCCAATACCAGCACAAGGAGCATCCACGGCCGGAAAGGCCGGCGCTCGACTTGGTGTTGGGACAACTGCAGGTACTCTTCGACATGCTTTTGGTCGTCGGGGTTCAGGCGGCTGGTCATATCGGGCCTCGTCAGGAGTAGACGTTGCTGAATGTGTAGAAGCTACAGTGTTTTACCCAGGGTTGAACGCAGCATAGCCGCTGTCCGGAATGGGTTCGATGCTAACGATGTCGTCCAGGCGAATGATGCCACTTTGTAACACCCGGGCAGTGATTCCGCCATGTCCGCGCACGGCCTGAAAGGTGCCGATGCCCATGTTGCTTTCCAGGCGCGCGCAGGGCTGGCACCAGCCGGTGGTTTCGAACGTTGCCTGGCCGATCCGGAAGCGGCGGCCCTTGAGGCTGAACAGATTGATGCCACTGATAACGAGATTGCGTCGCAGATCTTCAGGTCGGACCGGATGATCCTGTGCTCGCCCCATCAGTGAACTGATCACCGCCAGGTGCTCCCACTGAATCAGCGTTACCTGCCGCGCATTGCGCACGCCGGGGCGGGCGTGGTCGCCGGTCAGGCCGGCCTCCAGGCGCGCTTCCACGGCATCGAGTTCAAGCATCGCCGAACGTGATTGCGGGCGCACGCCGATCCAGCGTACACGACCCTGTTGTGGCACCTCGGCGATCAACTCCTGCAGCGGGCTCACAGACTGATCCCGACGTCGAACACAATGCTGCGCCCCAGGTTGCTGCGCAAGAAGTCCGGCGCATCCGGGTGAGCGAACAGCACGCGGGCGAATGTCGGCCCAACCAAGGACAGCGAGCGCCAGCCCTGGCGCAGGTATTCGGTCGGCGGCGGGAAATGGCTGTTGAGGTCCAGTATTTCGCGTTTGAGGCTGGCGAAGGCAATGATGTCCAGCTCACCCAGATCCATGCCGCGCTCTTTGTAGTTGTGCGCTTTTTTGCGCAAGGTCGGCGCCAATCGCAGCAAGAACTCGTTGGCGGGGATACGTCGTGGCTTGGCCTCGCGGCGCACCAGTTGGCTCAGGGAAAACGCGCTGCGTCGGCGTTGCAGTTCGTCGCGCCATTCATCGTTGAGGCGCCGGCCCTCGTCGAGCACGAAGAACACCTCGAAACTGGCATCGCGAAACAACACATCCGGCGGCTCCCCGGCGGGGGCGAACTCATCGGCGCGATAGGGAATGTTCAAGCCTTGCAGCAGGCGCTGGCAGACCCAACGCTCACGCTCCCACTTGCGGGCATTGGACAGGAACGCGTTGGCTTGCTCGGCCGCGATGGTCAGCAGGCGTAAGTAATCTGAGTCATCCATAGGCCCAAGCTTAGCGTTCAAATGTGATCGCAAAGAAGACAATTTGTCGGAGAGGGTCAATGCCTCTCGTTCACATGCCCGTTTCAGGGCTCTGCACAAAATGGATAGTGATCTGCGCGCACTGGATATTGCCACGCATCGGGCGGCTCTACCCTCGGCTGTACGGACGTAAGCCGTGTTACCGCCGCTCTAAAAAAACAACAACAAGAGATATATGCCATGCGCAAGATCGACGTACATGAGGTTATCGACAACGCTCGCTTCAACCGCTTTCACTGGATGGTGCTGTTCTGGTGTGCCCTGATCATCATCTTCGACGGTTACGATCTGGTGATCTACGGCGTGGTCTTGCCGATGCTGATGAAAGAGTGGGGGCTCAGTCCTCTGCAAGCCGGTGCACTGGGCAGTTATGCACTGTTCGGCATGATGTTCGGTGCGCTGTTCTTCGGTCCGCTGTCGGACAGGATCGGTCGCAAAAAAGCCATCACGATCTGCGTGATGCTCTTCAGTGGCTTCACCGTGCTCAATGGTTTCGCCCGAAACCCCACCGAGTTCGGCCTCTGTCGCTTCATTGCCGGGCTCGGCATTGGCGGCGTGATGCCTAACGTCGTGGCACTGATGAACGAGTACGCGCCGAAAAAAATCCGCAGCACTCTGGTCGCGATCATGTTCAGCGGTTACTCGGTGGGCGGCATGCTGTCCGCCGGACTGGGCATTGTGCTGATCCCGAGTTTCGGCTGGCAGTCGGTGTTTTACGTGGCGGTCCTGCCGTTGCTGTTGTTGCCGCTGATCATGTATTTCCTGCCCGAATCGGTGGGCTTCATGTTGCGTCAGGGGCGTAATGAAGAGGCGCGCAATATTCTTCAGCGCATCGATCCGGCCTACATCGCGCAAACCTCTGATCAATTGCACATGGCCGAAGTGAAAGGCACGGGCACCCCGGTGTTGCAGTTGTTCCGTGAAGGCCGTGCGCTGCGCACGCTGATGCTGTGGCTGGCGTTTTTCTGCTGCCTGTTGATGGTGTACGCGCTGAGTTCCTGGCTGCCGAAACTGATGGCCAACGCCGGTTACAGCCTGGGTTCGAGCCTGTCGTTCCTGCTGGTGTTGAACTTCGGGGCGATCTTCGGCGCGGTCGGTGGCGGGGTGCTGGGCGACAAACTCAATCTGCCGAGAGTGCTGGCAGTGTTTTTCGCCATGGCGGCGGTATCGATCACGCTGTTGGGCTTCAACAGCCCGATGCCGGTGTTGTACTTGCTGATCGCCATTGCGGGTGCCACCACCATTGGCTCGCAGATTCTTTTGTACGCCTGTGCCGCGCAGTTTTACTCCATGACGATTCGGTCTACCGGTCTGGGCTGGGCGTCGGGCATTGGGCGCAACGGGGCCATCGTCGGTCCGCTGCTGGGTGGTGCCTTGCTCGGGATCAGCTTGCCCCTGCAACTGAACTTCATGGCGTTTGCCTTGCCCGGTGCGGTGGCGGCCCTGGCCATGACCGTGTTCGCCATCAGCAGCCGACGTAGCGCTGCTGGCGTCAACCCAGCGTTGTCAGCGACCGGTGCCTGAATCATGAAAGCGTTTTTCCAGGACTTCTCGATGTCAGCCGCCGTGGCTGGATTCATTGCCACGGTGATTTCCTATGCCGGCCCGTTGGTGATCATCTTTCAGGCGGCAGAAGCGGCACATCTTTCGCGGGAAGTGTTGTCGTCCTGGATCTGGGCGATCTCCATCGGCAGTGCCGTGCTCGGTATCGGTTTGAGCTTGCGCTACCGCGTTCCCGTGATCATTGCCTGGTCGGCGCCGGGCTCGGCGTTGCTGGTGACGCTGTTGCCGGACATCTCCATGGCAGAGGCGGTGGGGGCGTATCTGGTCAGCAGCCTGATCATTTTCGTGGTTGGCATCTCGGGCGCTTTCGACCGGATCATCAGCAAACTGCCCGCCGCCATCGCGGCGGCGATGCTGGCGGGGATCCTGTTCAGTTTCGGCACTGGCTTGTTCGTGTCGATGCAGCGCAAGCCGTTGCTGGTCCTGGCGATGTTTGCCTGCTACCTGATCTGCAAGCATGTGATGCCGCGTTATGCGGTGATGATGGTGCTGCTGATGGGCTGTTCGATTGCCGCGTTCACCGGTGAGTTGCACCGTGAAGCGCTGGTGATCGGCCTGGCCACGCCGGTGTGGATCACGCCCGAGTTCAGCCTGGGCGCGATCCTGAACATCGCCTTGCCGCTGGTGATGGTGGCGCTGACCGGTCAGTTCGTGCCCGGCATGGCGGTGCTGCGCGCCAGCGGTTATCCGACGCCGGCGAGCCCGATCATCGCCAGTAGCGCGCTGGGCACGGCGTTGCTGGCGCCGTTTGGTTGCCACGGACTGAATCTGGCGGCGATCACCGCGGCGATCTGCACCGGTCGCGAAGCCCACGAAGACCCTCGCAAACGCTACGTGGCCGGGGTCGTCGGCGGCTTGTGCTACCTGCTGCTGGGGATCTGCGGCGCCACGCTGGTCTCGCTGTTTTCAGCGTTCCCCAAAGAGTTGATCGCGGCGCTGGCCGGGCTGGCCTTGTTCGCTGCCATTGCCGGCGCGTTGACCGGCGCGATGGCGGTACCGAGCGATCGCGAAGCCGCGTTGGTGACCTTTCTGGTCACGGCTTCGGGCATGTCGTTGTTCGGTTTGTCCGCGGCGTTCTGGGGGCTGATTTTCGGCATGGTCACCCATGTGCTGTTGAGCGCCCGTCGTCCCGTTCCCCTTCGCAAATCCACTGCAACTGAAGTCCTTCAACCAGTCGATCAATAACAATAAGAGAAAAACGATGAAACAGATTCTCCCAACAACCGGTTCTGCGTTGTCCCTGGCTGTCGTCTCGGGTTTTTCCACGGGTGCGATGGCAGCTGAAACCGGCTTTATCGAAGACACCAGCGCGACGTTGCAGGCGCGCAATTACTACTTCAGCCGCGACTATTCCGACATCGTCGGTGCCAACCAGCAATCGAAGGCTGAAGAGTGGGCCCAGGGTTTCATCCTCAACGTGAAGTCCGGATACACCCAGGGCACCGTCGGGTTTGGGGTGGACGTTATCGGCTTGCTCGGTCTCAAGCTCGACAGCGCTCCGGACCGGACCAATACCGGTTTGTTGCCGGTGCAGGACGATGGCCGCGCGGCAGACAACTACAGCCGTCTGGAAGGCGCGTTGAAGATGCGCTACTCCAAAACCGAGCTGAAAGTCGGTGAGTTGCAACCCAACCTGCCGGTATTGGCATTCAGCGATATTCGCCTGCTGCCACCCAGTTATCAGGGCGCAAGCATCACCTCCAACGAGATCAATGGCCTTACGCTGCAGGGTGGTCACTTGAGTTCAACCAGCCTGCGCAACGAGGCTGGCGACGAAAAGATGCAGGCGATGCTGGGTCACGTGCCGCAGCGTCAGGTCAGCAGTGACGGTTTCAATTTTGCCGGCGCTGACTATGTCTTCAACGACAAGCGCAGCTCGGTCAGCGCCTGGTACGGGCAACTGGAAGATATCTACAACCAGCGTTTTCTGGGCTTAAAGCACAGTGAGCCAGTGGGCGACTGGATCCTCGGCGCCAACCTCGGTTACTACGATTCGCGCGAAGACGGCAAAAAACTGCTGGGCAATATCGACAACCAGGCGTTCTTCTCGTTGCTGTCGGCCAAGCGTGGCGGCCATACGTTTTACGTCGGCTATCAGGGCATGTTCGGCGACAGCGCATTTCCACGGGTATTTGCCAACATCTCGCCGCTGGGCAACGAAGTGCCGACCTATGAGTTCGCCTTCACCGATGAACGTTCCTGGCAGGCGCGTTACGACTACGACTTCGCGGCGCTCGGCGTACCGGGGCTGACCAGTACCGTGCGCTACATCAGCGGCAACAATGTCGATACCGGCAAGGGCTATGAGGGCAAGGATCGCGAACGTGACCTGGACCTCGGCTATGTGTTGCAGAGCGGCAGCCTCAAAGGTTTGGGCATTCGCGTGCGCAATGCGATGGCGCGTTCAAACTACCGCAGTGATATCGACGAGAACCGCTTGATCCTCAGCTACACGTGGACCTTGCTGTGAGCCCGGTGATCACAGGTTGCTGGTGCAATCACCCATGACGTTGTAGGTCACACGGTGGGTCTGGCCTTGATGATCGACATACACCATGGTCGCCGGTACGACCCCGCACGCTGTCGCGGTGTTCGACACAGAAACCACGCTGGCGATGTCCAGTGGCTGCGCCGGGTTGTACAGGACTGTGAGGGGCTCGTTGTCAGCGGCCATGGCCGAGGTGGCGATGACGGTCAGCAACAAGCTGATCAACGTTTTCATGTTGGCGTGCTCCGTGTCGGTTTTGATGTCTGAATTTTAGTCTTTGCCACCGACGGATAAAGGGGCGAACGGCGGATGCAGCCTTACATAAAACGTAACAGTCATCGCCCGAGGGGGGCTTATGGATGTGCTTAACAACTTGCGCGTATTCATCCGGGTGGTGGACTGCGCCAGTTTCACCGGGGCTGCCGATGCGCTGGATCTGTCGACCGCGCAGGTATCCCGATTGGTGGCGGATCTGGAGGAACATGTACAGGCGCGGCTGCTGCAACGCACCACGCGGCGCTTGAGCCTGACCGACGCCGGCGAGCGCTTCCTGCTGCGCAGCCGGCAAATCGTCGAAGCCATGGATGAGGCGACGGCCGAGGCCCGTGGCGCTCATATCAATCCGGCCGGACGCCTGCGGGTGCACAGCATGAACGGCCTGGGTGTGCTGCTCACGCCGTTGATCGCCCGCTACAGCGAGCTTTATCCCGATGTAGTGTTCGAGCTGACCTTGTCGCAGCGCAATCCCGATCCGCTGGAGGAGGGGCACGATGTGGTGATTTCGATCGCTCCGGAACTTGCCGATTCGCAAATGGTTGCGCAAGCCATCGGGCAGATCTACAGCGTGCCCTGTGCCTCCCCGGCCTATCTGCGACGCCGGGGTGTGCCGCAGCAGCCGCTGGCGCTGAGCGATCATCAATGCCTGCGCATGCTCGACCCGCTGTACGGCGATCAATGGCTTTTCCAGGACCAGGACGGCGAGCACGCCGTCAGCCCGGCCAAGACCTTTCAGTGCAATGTTGCCGAGTCGATGGTCAAGGCTTCGGAGGCGGGCATGGGCATCAGCCTGCTGCCGTTCTACACCGCGACGCGGCCCTTGAGCGACGGTACTTTGCTGCGTGTGTTACCTGCATGGCGTCTGCGCGAACGCAATGTGTATGCGCTGTATCCTTCGCGACGCTTTCTCGATGCCAAGGTCCGCACCTGGGTGGACTTTCTCAAGTCTGAGCTACCGAAGCTGTTCGCCGAACATGACGCGGTGATGAACGATCCGCGGCATTGGGCTTGAAGTCGAAGGGCATGCGGGCGGCAGTGTAGACTGAGTGCCTGTTGTTCTTCGCCTGGGAGGCGCACGTAGCCATGATCGGTGCAGAGTTGCTGTCATCGCAAACCCTTGCGGTCGGCTGGCTGATCTATGTGCCGGTGTTGATCTGGGCGATCTGTCGCGCGCCGTGGGTTGAACTGTTCACCGACAGCCGTCGTCAGCATCTGCTGTTTGGAACGGTGTTTGCGCTGTTTCTGTTGTGGCTGGTGCGGCGCGACTTTGATACCGGCGTGTCTTACCACTTCATCGGCATGACCGCAGTGACGCTACTGCTGGACTGGCCGCTGGCGCTGGTGGGGGGGCTGGTGGCGCAAACGGGGCTGGTGTTGCTCGGGCGACAGGACTTGGCGGCGGTCGGGGTCAATGGCGCGCTGTTGATCGCGTTGCCGGTGCTGGTCACCGAGTGCTGCGCCATTCTGGTGGAGAGGGCGCAGCCACGAAATCCCTTCGTGTATATCTTCGTTTCCGGATTTTTTGCCGCCGCGCTGTCGGCGTTGCTGTGTCTGCTGCTGGCGCTTTGGTTGTTATGGTTCGACGAGCGTTTTGCCATGCCGTACTGGCTGGAAGATTTTGTCGGATATCTATGGCTGATCATTTTTCCCGAAGCGTTTATCAACGGCATGATCGTCAGTGCGCTGGTCGTGTTTTGTCCGGAGTGGCTTGAGACGTTCAACCGCACGCGCTACCTCTCGGCTCCCTGGAAGGACGACGATCCCAAGTCCTGATCTGCATCAAAACCTGGAATCGCCCACTCGATGGATCAATGGCGCGGGTCGAAGTCACCGCTGAACATCTCGTCCTCGGCATCGGGAGCCACTGGAATCTTGTGTTCTTCGGACGCCCAGGCACCCAGGTCGATCAGTTTGCAGCGGTCGGAACAGAATGGCCGGAATTTGCTCTCGGCGGTCCATTCCACGGGGGCGCCACAGGTTGGGCATTCGACGGTTGTTGGTTGGCTCATGACTGGCCTCCACGCAAAGAAAGGTAAAAATGATGCAGGCGTTCGACCTCGCTGTGCAGCCAGGCAAGGTCGCGGTCGTTGACCACGACGTCGTCGGCATGGCTCACGCGATCCTGGCGACTGGACTGGGCCTTGAGGATCGCCTGGACCTGCTGCTCGCTGGTCTGGTCACGTTGCAGGGTACGTTCGATCTGCAATTGTTCGGGGGCATCGATCACCAGCACCCGTTGGGTCATGGCGTATTGCCCGGACTCGATCAGCAGCGGCGAAACCAGAATCGCATAAGGCGATTTTGCCAGCGCCAGGTGGTGAGCGATTTCTTCGCCGATCAGCGGATGCAGGAGGGCCTCCAGCCAGCGGCGTTCTTCTGGCACTTCGAAGATCAATTTGCGTAGCGCGGCGCGGTCCAGTTGCCCGTCGGCCTGCAGCACGCCGGGGCCGAAGTGTTCGGCGATTTGTGCCAGTGCCGGGCGACCGGGTTCAACGACCCAGCGAGCGGCATGATCGGCGTCGACCACATGCACGCCAAGATCGATGAAGTGTTGGGCGGCCGCACTTTTGCCGCTGCCGATGCCGCCGGTCAGGCCGAGAATCCAGGGTTTTTCCACAGGGCTATTCATTTCAAACCGACAAACTGCCAATAGAGGTCGGTTATTTGACCACCCCAGAGCAACGCAATCCAGCCGGCAATGGCCAGATAGGGACCGAAAGGGATCGGCGTCGAGGTTTTTGCATTGCGCCAGCGCAGCAGCATCAGCCCGATAATGGCCCCCACCAGCGAGGACAGCAGGATGGTCAGCGGCAAAATCTGCCAGCCACCCCAGGCGCCCAGCATCGCCAGTAACTTGAAATCACCGTAGCCCATGCCGTCCTTGCCCGTGATCAGCTTGAACAGCCAGAACACCGACCACAGCAGGCTGTAACCGGCTATCGCCCCCCAAAGCGCCTCGTGCAACGACACGAACAGGCCGAAACTGTTGACGATCAACCCCAGCCATATCAACGGCAGCACCAGTACGTCCGGCAATATCTGATGCTCGGCGTCGATCAGGCTCATCGCCAGCAAACCCCAGCTCAGGACCAGCATCAGGCAGGCGGGCCAACCGAAGCCGAAGTGCCAGGCAACAAATGCCGACAACAGGCCGCAGGCCAGTTCGGTCAACGGATAGCGCGGGCTGATCGCGGCCGCACAGGCTGAGCAGCGGCCGCGCAAAAACACATAACTGAGCAGCGGGATGTTTTCCCAGGCGCGGATGCGGTGACCGCAGTGCGGGCACTGGGAGTGGGGCAGCAACAGGTTGTAGGTCGGCAGCGGCGTTTCGCCTGGCAGCCCGAGAATGTCATGGGCCTGCTCGCGCCAGTCGCGTTCGAGCATTTTTGGCAGGCGCCAGATCACGACATTGAGGAAGCTGCCGACCAGCAGGCCGGTGATGCCTGCGAGAAGGACAAAGGCCAGCGCAGATTGAGTCAGGATTTCATTCAAGGGCATGTCAGATCGCTGAGCCAAGTTGGAAGATGGGCAGGTACATGGCAACTACCAGTCCACCGACGATAACACCCAGCACCACCATGATGAACGGCTCCATCAGGCTGGTGAGGTTATCGACCATGTTATCGACGTTGTCTTCGTAGAACCCCGCGACTTTGTCGAGCATAGCGTCCAGGGTGCCGGACTCTTCGCCAATTGCAGTCATTTGTATCGCCATGTTCGGAAAGACGCCGCAGGTGCGCATGGCGAAATGCAATTGCATGCCGGTCGAGATGTCCTGCCGGATGCGCAATACCGCGCGCTTGAACACGCTATTGCCGGTCGCACCGGCCACTGATTCCAGAGCCTCCACCAGCGGCACGCCGGCAGCGAAAGTGGTCGACAAAGTACGGGCGAACCGGGCCACGGCGGACTTGTGCATCAGGGTGCCCACCAGCGGCAGTTTCAGCAGCCAGGTGTCCATCCGGTCACGCAAGGCCGGGGATGTCCTGAGGGCGTGGCGTACGCCGAAGGTCATCGTGATCAGCGTGACAAGGACCACCCACCACCAGGCTTGCATGAATTGCGAGAGGCCAATGACCATCACGGTGAAGGCCGGCAGTTCGGCGCCAAAGCCTTTGAACACCGATTCGAACTGCGGCACGACATTGACCAGCAGGATCCCGGTGACAATCGCCGCGACGAACACCACCACCAGCGGGTAGGTCATGGCTTTCCTGATCCTGGCCTTGAGGCTTTCGCTTTTTTCCTTGTAGGTCGCGACCCGCTCCAAAAGGGTGTCGAGGGCACCGGCCTGCTCGCCGGCATCCACCAGGTTGCAATACAGCTCATCGAAATACCGGGGCTTCTTGCGCAGGGCGGCGGCGAAACTGCTGCCTGCCGCAACTTCCTGTTTCAGTTCGTCCACCAGCTTGCGCATGGCCGGATTGTCGAAGCCCTCGCCGATGATGTCGAAGGACTGCAACAACGGCACGCCGGCCTTCATCATTGTCGCCATTTGCCGGGTGAACAGGGCAATGTCCTGGGCCTTGATACGCTTGCCCATGCTGAAAACCGAATGGTTTTTTTTGCGAACCTTGCCCGGACTGATGCCTTGCTTACGCAGTTTCGCCTTGATCAGCGCCGGGTTCTGAGCGCTGAGTTCGCCGGTCACTTTTGTGCCTTTGCGGTCGATGCCTTCCCACGCATACACGCTGATTTTCGCTGCCTTGACCGCCATGTTCAGTCCTGGGTATTCCGATTGAATTGCTCTTATAGCCTAGTCAAAGGATGGGGCCAAACCCGCAAGGGTGATGTGACAAAAAACGTCAGATAGTACTGATCTTGGTAGTAAGTAAGGGCTTTGCGAACACCACGCCCCCGGCCAACAGGGGCTTCTGGCCTTGGCACAGGCTGTGCTGCCATGGGGCAGGTCATGAGCCTTCGACTCATGCATGGAGCTTGTACATGAACTATCAGAAAGGTTTTACCCTGATCGAGTTGCTCGTCGTGGTAGCGATCATCGGGATCCTGGCAACCCTGGGCCTGCCGATGTATTCCAAGTACCAGGCGCGGGCCAAGGTCACGGCGGCGATGGCCGAGCTGACTGCAATGAAGGTGCCGTTCGAGGATGTGATCAGCCAGGGGGAAACGCCGACAATTGCCAACGTGGCGCCCGCTGGCAAGACATCGACCAACCATTGCGCCCTGTCTGTGACGGCTACAACGCCGGGGGCGGGATCAATCGTTTGTACGTTGCACAATGCCCCGGGGGTGGTCCAGGGCAAAACCGTCACCCTGACACGGGACGAAGCCAAAGGCTGGTCATGCAAGAGCAGCGTTACCGAGGACTACTTGCCTAAAGGGTGTTCCGGTTCTGCGGCATGAATTGCTGAATCAAGTCCCCGCTTTTGCGGGGATTTTCCTGTTTGTCGACCCGTCGTCAAATGTTGCAGATAAAGCTCAGAAATTTCAGCATCTTAGGAACTTTCCATAAACCCGCAACTTGCATGCAGTGTTTGTGCTTCTCGTGCATTTTGCATGATTTCGAAAGTTGGCTGGTTTTGTAACTTATTGATTAATAAGGTTTTAGTTCCTTCTCCAAAGTTGGCACAGCGTTCGCAATATCCTTGGTAACCCTGCCGACAAGACATCCGGCAGACTTTCCGAAAAACAGGAGTTACTCGTATGAAGAAGTTCGCTATCACTGCCGCTGCTGCTACCGCGCTGACCCTGACCATGGCCAACGCCGCGTTTGCTCAAACCACCCAGGCAACCCAGTCGCCAATGGTGCTGGCTGCCGGTGAAATGACCGAAGTGAAAGAAGATACTTCCGATACCTGGATCACCACCAAAGTCAAGGCTGACCTGATGACTGAAAAAGGCATTCCAGGTAGTGACATCAAAGTTGAAACCAACAAAGGCGTGGTATCGCTGTCGTCGACCACCGCCGTGACCGATTCGCAAAAAGAAGCGGCTGTGGCCATCACCAAGAAAATCAAAGGCGTCAAGGCGGTCTCCGCTGACGGCCTCAAAGCCGAGTAAGGCAGGCTTCTCGCCTGGACCGGGAGAAGGCGCGACAGACGGGCAGAGTCATACGTCTGTTGCAACCTGAGTGTTCATGCGAAGGGCCATAAGGATGTGGCCGTCACAGGCCCCGCGCATTTATTGCCGGGGCCTGTTCTATATGTAACGCTGAAAACCCAATGTGGGAGCGGGCTTGCTCGCGAAAGCGGTGTGTCATTCAACCAATAAGTTGACTGATCTATCGCCTTCGCGAGCAAGCCCGCTCCCACATTGGATAGTGCTAATCAATTGCCGCGTTTACTGGTGATCTGCTTCAACCGATTACCTTCGAACCGCAAGTATTGATACATCCCGCCATTCGGTCCGTAGGTCCACTCCTCGACCTGAAACTCCTCGCGTCGATCGGCACTGCGCTTGTACCCCAGCAAGTCGCGGCTGACCGGCTCACCGCATTTCTGCACGACCTCACTCGAGCGGTCGCCGACGCTGATCAACTGGCTGCCACAGCGCAGGGTATCGGCCGCCCAGGCCTGACTGACGGAGAGCGCCAGAGCCAGGCCTGCCAGCTGCCGATGCATCACTCGGCATCCAGATGCATCGGCGTCACCACGCGGCCGTCGCTTTGCGCCTCGCCCAGATTGGCATCGATGAAGTACACCCGGTCATCTTCCAACTGGGCCTTGTCGACCAGATAATCTTTGATGCTGCTGGCGCGTTCCTGGCCCAGTTGACGCAACAGTACGTCGCTGGCACTCCAGAACTTGATCACCTCGGCACGCATTTTCGCGGTGCGTTCTTCCTTGCCCAGGTCCTTCCATTCGGCAGGGGGCTGGGTTTTCAGGCGGGTGCGGTAGATACCTTCGAGCAGCGGGCCCTTTTCTCCGTCCGGCACTTCCAGCAACGAAGCCTGGGCCGGGACCTTGTCACCGCGGCGCTGGAGCATTTTGTAGTAGTTGTACTGGTATTCACGCTCCAGGCGTTGTTCGGCGATCAGCGGGCCATCGCTGCTCTGGGCGGCGGTGCCTTCGATTTCCAGGCGCAGGGCCGGGCGTTCCTTGAGCGCCTTGGACAGTTTGTCGAGGGCGCCTTCGGCGTCCTTGCTCAATTCGCTGGAACCGGCTGCGAATGAAACGCTGCCCAGGTCTTCCGAACCACCACCGTTGACCAAGCCGCCAATGAGTTTGAACGGTGCTGCCGCGGCCTTGACGATCAGGTTGCGCAGGGTCTGCCAGATAATCGGCATGACGCTGAACTGAGGGTTGTTCAGGTCGCCAGTGACCGGCAGTTCGATGGAGATCTTGCCGTCGACGTCCTTGAGCAAGGCAATGGCCAGTTTCAGTGGCAGGCTCACGGCATCCGGGCTGTCGACTTTTTCACCCAGTTGCAGTTGTTCGACCACCACTTTGTTTTCAGCTTTGAGCTGACCCTTGGTGATCTGGTAGTGCAGGTCGAGATTGAGCCGGCCCTTGCGGATACGGTAGCCGGCGAACTTGCCGGAGTAGGGCGTCAGCGTGGTCAGTTCCACGCGTTTGAAGCTGGTGGCGATGTCGAGGCTGGCCATCGGGTCGAACGGATTGACCGAGCCCTTGATGGTCACCGGTGCGTAGCGATCGACCTTGCCCTTGACGTCGACACTGGCCGGTTTCGGCCGGCGGCTGTCGATGGTGCCGATCTGCCCGTTGAGTTGCTGGATGGCGGTGGCGAAGTTCGGGGTCAGGCTGAAGTCGGCGAAGTTGGCCGAACCGTCATTGATGAAAATGCCGCCGATGTGGATGCCCAACGGTTTTTCGTTGCTGGCCGGTTTGTTCGCCGCCGGTTTTGCCCCGGAATCCGCTGGCTGTGGAATCAGCAGGTCATCGATGTTGGTGGTGCGATCATCGTTGATCATGAACCGCGCATAGGGCTGGAACAGGTTGATCTTGTCGATCGACAGGCTGTCCCCATGCTGATAGTTCAGGCCATCGACCACGACCTGCTGCCACTTGAGGAAGTCGCGGGTTTTCAAGGTGTCCAGGGTGTGCAACTGATCGACCTGGGCACGGCCGGTGACGCCGAAGGCCAAGGGCTCGGTGCTTTTCAGGTCTACCGCCAGATCGCTGCCGAGCATGCCGCTGCGCAGTTCCAGGCGAATGAACGGCGTGATGTAGGACTGGGCAACCCGCAGGTCGATGTCCTTGGTCTGTACCTTCAGCCTGGCGCTGACCGGGGCCAGGTTGACCTCGCCGTCGGCCATGATCTTGCCTTGCTTGCCTACACCGGTATCGAGCTTGAGGGTAAAGGGGGAACCGTTGAGGCTGTCGAAATTTTGCAGGTCGAGGTTCAGCGGACTCAGTTCCAGGGCGACGGCGGGTTGTGCCTTGCGGTCAGCCAGATGCACCTTGTAGTCGCGCAGTTGCACATCCTTGAGCAGCACCTGCCAGGGTTTGTCTGGCACGGCCGGTTCAGGTTTCGGTGAGTCTGCCGCCGCCGGAGTGCTGGTCGGTTCGGCATCCGCCATGGCTTTGGCAGAGTGTTTGGCCGGCTGGCTGGCGAACAGTTTCTGCCAGTCGAGTTGGCCGTCCGATTCCAGCGCGGCCCAGGTTTCCAGTTTGTGGCTGCGGATCTTGCCCACCACCACTTGCTGCTTGGCCAGGTCCACGGTGGTTTCGCTGACGTCCAGGCGCTCGAGCTTTACCAGCGGCCGGCCATCCGGAGCCTTGATCGCGAAGGGGGCGATGCTGACCGCTACATTGCTCAGTAGCAGCTCGGTTTCCTTGGCCAGGTTGAGTTTGTAGTCGGTGCTGATGCTCATGACGCCGTTTTCGAGATCCAGTGGCACGGCATCGCGCACATAGGGCCAAAAGGCTTTCATCTTGCCGTCAGTGATTTTCAGCTTACCTTCGGAGGCGATCGGGATCAGGCTGAAGTTGCCGGTCCAGTCGATCTGTCCGCCATTGGGGCCGATGGCCACCAGGGTCATGTCTGCGCTGTCATCGGGCAGGGTACTGAGGTTCTTCAGTTCGAAATCGAGTGTGTCGTAGAGAAACTCGATGGGCTCGCTGGGCCGGGCATCTTCAAAATGCACGGCGCCGCCCGCCAGTTTGATCCGCTCGATGCGCAGTGGAAACGGCTTGGCATCCGGGTCGGCCGGCGTGGGTTCGCTCTCTGGCAGTTTGAACAGCCCGAGCAGATTGAGTTTGCCGTCCTTGCTGAACAGGATTTCGGTCTTGGGCTTGGTCAGTTCGACATCAGACAGGTGCACCGCCTTGGTCCACAGGCTGTCGAATTGCAGATTGGCGTACAGGTGCTCGAAACCGACCTGCTCCTTGCCGGGTTCGCCGATGTTCAAGCCCCAAAGGGTCAGTTCAAGGCTGAATGGATTGAATTCGATCCGCTGGATGGTCGCGGGTGTAGTGGCGTAGTTGGCCAGTTGCTGGTTGGCAACGCGCAACGCGACACCCGGTAAAATCAGAAAACCCAGCAAGCTGTAGAGGGCCAGAGCAGTCAACAAGGCGCCGATGGCGCGAATCAATCCTTTGTGCATGTGCGGCTTCATCTGTCTGAATCGGATAGCCTTGGAGTATGGCACGCGTTTCCGGTTCCGAAGTGATTGGCCTGTTCATGAATTTTCAGATTTCTCCGACGACGGTCAGAGCTGCAGGATCAGGGTTTTCAGCGGTGGCTGTTGATCCATTGACGGAAAATCGGCGCCCGGTTTCATCACGGTCCATTCACGCACCGGCCGCCCGGCCTTCTCTGCACAACGCAAAACCTGTTCGCGCCAGTCGTCCATGCTGACTTTCGCCAGGTTGTTGCAGCAGATCAGCACGCCGTTGTCGGCGGTGGTCAGCAAGGCCGGTTTGAGCAGGCTCTGGTAGTCGCGCAGCAGGTCGACGGTGCCGAATGCACTCTTGGCCCAGGCCGGAGGGTCCAGCAGCACCAGATCGTACTGGCGCTGTTCCAGGCGCTGATAGCTCGGAAGTTTTTGTCCGCGGCGCTGGCTGATCGGCAGGCCGGCCAGTTGGCGAATGGCCGGGAAGTAGTCGGACTGGATAAATTCCATGGTCGGCAACTGCGGGTTGAGCTGCCCGTTCTCCCGACCGACCGCCAGGTTGCCTTCGGCGAAGTCCAGGTTGCACACCTCACGCGCGCCACCGGCGGCGGCACTGAGGCCGACACCACAGGTGTAGGCAAACAGGTTCAGCACGCTTTTGTTCTTGCTGTGATCCTTGACCCAGCCGCGGGTGTTGCGCAGGTCGAGGAACAGCAGCGGGTCCTGTCCGGCATGGCGACCGCGCACCCGATAGTTCAGGCCCCATTCGTGGCCGACCAGGTCTTGCAGGGCGGCTTCGTCGGCGCGGTAGACGATGTCATCGCGATCGATGCGCGAGTTGCCACGGGAGCGGTCGTTGTAGACCAGCAGGGTTTCAAAACCCAGGTGTTGATTGATCGCTTCGTGCAGTTGCAGCAGCGTCTCGCGCTCCAGCGCCTGGTGGAAACTTTGCACCAACAGCTGCGGGCCGTAGCGGTCGATGGTCAGGCCACCGGCGCCTTCCTGGCTACCGTGGAAGAGGCGATAGCAATCGGTGCCCTGCAGGTGCAGTTCGGCGAGCAGGTCCTGGCGTTGATCGAGGGCGGCGCGCAGCGCCTGATTCAAGGAAGACATGCTGGGCGCCTTGCAGGAGGGAATTGGGCGCGGGAGTTTAACAGTTTTGGCGCGGGACCGAGGCGCTGCCTTCGCGAGCAAGCCCGCTCCCACATTGGATTTTCTGTGAACGTAAAACTTGCGATCGACATAGATCCAGTGTGGGAGCGGGCTTGCTCGCGAAGCTTTTGACTTTGTTCTTTCTAAGTAATCCCCATCCGCCGCTTGGCCCGCTGCACCGACCCATTACGCACTGCCCAGCGCAGCATCGGCGCACTGCGATTGACGCTGGCGCGGATCAGCTTGCGTTGCAGCGGGTTCTGGCTGGCGCCGAGCATGTCGCTGGCCCAGTCCGGCAGCAGGTCGATCCCGGCCTGCATCATCAGACCACCGAAAGGCTTGGCCAAGCGACTGGGAGAGGGGGCGTTCAGCAACAGGCGCAGGACTTCCCGACTGCGTTCGTCGCACAGCAACTGAGGGCGCATACGCTCAAGATAGTCGGCAATTTCCTGCCGCGTACGGGGCACATCCCTGGCTCCGAGCCGCTCGGCAACCAAGGCGATTTCAGCGTAGTAGCGATCCTGATCGACCGGGGACAGGTGCGGGTTGCGATAGCGCAAATGCGCGGCGAGGAAGTTGCTGACTTCCGCCACATGCACCCACGTCAGCAGTTCGGGATCGCTGGCGGCGTAGGCACGTCCGTCCGGCGCTGTACCGGTGATCTGCAAATGGATGGTGCGGACTTTTTCGATCAGCCAGTCGGCATCCTGTCGAGAGCCGAACGTGGTGCCGGATATGAACTGCCCGGTGCGGCGCAGGCGGCCGAGCATGTCTTCACGAAAGTTCGAATGGTCCCAGACCCCGGCCAATGCCAGCGGGTGCAGGGCCTGCAGCATCAGGGCACTGATGCCACCGATCAGCATGCTGCTGAAATCGCCATGGACTTGCCAGCTCACCGAGTCTGGCCCGAACAGCCCGGGGTCGCCCTTGGGGTTTTCCAGGTCGAGTTTGCCCAAAGACAAACCGGTCAGGCTCATGATCTGGGTTTCGATGCGGGTGCGGATGAATTCCATGGCCACTCTGTAATTTTCTGTAGGAGCGAGCCTGCTCGCGATGGACGTTAACGATAACGCGTGTTTCCTGAATAAACGCGGTATGTCGGAGTTCATCGCGAGCGAGCTCGCTCCTACAGAAGACAGAACGTTATTGATTCAGGCGTTTATCGATCAAGCCTTGTACCACGCTTGGATCGGCCAAGGTCGAAGTGTCGCCCAGATTGTCCAGTTCGTTGCAGGCAATCTTACGCAGAATGCGCCGCATGATCTTGCCTGAGCGGGTTTTCGGCAAGGCCGGCGCCCATTGGATCAAGTCCGGTTTGGCGAAACTGCCGATTTCCTTGCTGACCAGGGCCAGCAATTCTGTCTTCAGTTCATCGTTGGTTTCGATGCCGTTCATGGGTGTGACGAAGACATAGATGCCTTGGCCCTTGATGTCGTGGGGATAACCGACCGCAGCGGCCTCGGCGATGCTCTCGTGCAGCACCAGGGCGCTTTCCACTTCGGCGGTGCCGATACGGTGGCCGGACACGTTGATCACATCGTCGATGCGCCCGGTGATCCAGTAGTCGCCATCTTCATCGCGCCGCGCGCCGTCACCGGTGAAGTAGTAGCCGGGGTAGGGCTTGAAGTAGGTGTCGACCATGCGTTGCGGGTCGCGATAGACACTGCGGATCTGTGCAGGCCAGCTGGACTTTATGGCCAGTACGCCGCTGCCGGCGCCCTTGATTTCCTTGCCTTGCTCGTCGAGCAGCACCGGTTGCACGCCGAACATCGGTTGTGTCGCACAACCGGGCTTGATCCGCTGGGCACTGACCAGCGGGCTGAGCATGATGCCGCCGGTTTCGGTCTGCCACCAGGTGTCGACGATCGGGCAACGCTCTTCGCCGACCTCATGGAAATACCATTCCCAGGCTTCCGGGTTGATCGGTTCGCCAACCGTGCCGAGTAGCCTGACGCTGGCGCGGGATGTTTGCTTCAACGGTTCCGGGCCTTCGCGCATCAGTGCGCGCAGGGCCGTCGGGGCAGTGTAGAAAATGTTCACCTTGTGCTTGTCGATCACCTGCCAGAAGCGCGAGGTACTCGGGTAGTTCGGCACGCCTTCGAAAATCAGCGTGGTCGCGCCGTTGGCCAGCGGACCGTAGACGATGTAGCTGTGGCCAGTGACCCAGCCTACGTCGGCGGTGCACCAGAAGACTTCGCCGTCGCGGTAGTCCAGCACGTACTTGAAGGTCATCGCTGCTTGCAGCAGGTAGCCACCGGTGGTGTGCAGCACGCCTTTGGGTTTGCCGGTGCTGCCGGAGGTGTAGAGGATGAACAACGGGTCTTCGGCGTCCATCGGCTCGGGCGGGCAATCGGCGCTGGCTTCGCGCAGGGCCTGCTGGTACTTGATGTCCCGTCCTTCGACCCAGTTCACCAGCCCCTCGGTGCGCTCGACCACCAGCACGCTGCTCACGTCCGGGCAGCTTTGCAGCGCCTTGTCGACGTTCTGCTTGAGTGACACGACCTTGCCACCGCGCACGCCTTCGTCGGCAGTGATCACAGTGCGGCAATCGGCGTCGAGAATGCGGTCGCGCAACGAGTCCGGGGAGAAGCCGCCGAACACTACCGAGTGCACTGCACCAATACGGGTACAGGCCAGCATGGCGTAGGCCGCCTCGGGAATCATCGGCATGTAGATGCACACGCGGTCGCCTTTTCTCACGCCACGGTTTTTCAGCACATTGGCCAGGCGGCAGACGTTTTCATGCAGTTTTTTGTAGGTGATCGATGTCGAGTCGGCAGGGTCGTCGCCTTCCCAGATGATGGCGACCTGATCGCCGCGTTTCTCCAGGTGCCGGTCGATACAGTTGTAGCTGACGTTCAATTGCGCACCGGCAAACCAGCTGGCTTCACCGGTTTTCAGGTTGTAGCGCTGGACGGTTTCCCAGGGCGCGCTCCAGTCGAGAAAACGCGTGGCCTGTTCGGCCCAGAAGGTGCTGGGGTGTTCGACGGATTGGCGGTACAGGCGCTGATAGTCGTCTTGACTCAATTGTGCGGCCCGGCGGACGGCATCGGCTTTGGGGAACGTGCTGATATCGAACATGACGGTTCCTTATGCTTGTTTTGCGACAAGGATAAAGATGCGCCGAGAGGTCGATGGGTTCAAGTCATACACAAAACAACTGTGGGAGCGGGCTTGCTCGCGAAAGCGGTCTGACATTCACCATCATCGTTGAATGTCAGACCGCTTTCGCGAGCAAGCCCGCTCCCACAGGGGGTAGCAGGTTTGTTCAGTTTATCCGCGGTGACGACCACGGAAGTAATTGATCAGCCCTTGGGTCGAGGCGTCCTCGGCCGGGGTTTCTTCGCTGCCGACCAGGCGGTTGTAGACGCCTTTGCCCAGCTCCTTGCCCAGTTCCACGCCCCACTGGTCGAAGGCGTTGATGCCCCAGATCACGCTTTGCACGAAGACTTTGTGTTCGTACATCGCCACCAGAGCGCCGAGGCGACGCGGGCTGATGCGCTCGACCACCAGGGTGTTGCTCGGACGGTTGCCCGGGATGACTTTGTGCGGTGCAAGCTTTTGCACTTCGGCTTCGCTCATGCCTTTGTCACGCAGTTCGGTTTCGGCCTCGGCAAGGGTCTTGCCGAGCATCAGCGCCTGGCTCTGGGACAGGCAGTTGGCGTACAGCCACTGGTGGTGGTCGGACACTGGGTTGAAGCTGACGATCGGCACGATGAAATCGGCCGGGATCAATTGGGTGCCCTGGTGCAGCAACTGGTGGTAGGCGTGCTGACCGTTGCAGCCGACGCCGCCCCAGATTACCGGCCCGGTGTCTGTGGACACGGGCTTGCCGTCCTGGCGCACGCTCTTGCCGTTGGATTCCATGTCCAGCTGTTGCAAGTGCTTGGTGATGTTACGCAGGTAGTGATCGTACGGCAGGATCGCGTGGCTCTGCGCGCCCCAGAAGTTGCCGTACCACACGCCGAGCAAGGCCAGCAGCACTGGCATGTTCTGTTCGAACGGCGCGGTCAGGAAGTGCTGGTCCATGGTGTAGGCACCGGACAGCAGCTCCTTGAAGTTGGACATGCCGATGGCCAGGGCAATCGGTAGACCAATGGCCGACCACAGCGAGTAACGCCCGCCAACCCAGTCCCACATCGGGAAGATGTTCTCTTCGCGGATGCCGAACGCTACCGCGGCGGCGTTGTTGCTCGATACCGCGATGAAGTGGCGATACAGCTCTGCTTCCGAACCACCCTGGGCCAGATACCAGGCACGGGCAGCCTGGGCGTTCTTCAGGGTTTCGAGGGTGTTGAAGGATTTCGACGAGACGATGAACAGCGTGGTCTCGGCGCGAAGCTTCATGGTCAGTTCGTGGAACTCGCTGCCGTCGATGTTTGCCAGGTAATGGCAACGCACGCCTTTCTGGGCATAGGACAGCAAGGCTTCGGATACCAGTTCCGGGCCGAGGAAGGAGCCGCCGATGCCGATGTTCACCACGTCAGTGATCGGCTTCTCGGTGTAACCGCGCCACAGACCGTCGTGGATACGGCCGACGAGGTCGGTGATCTGGTTCAGTACCTTGTGCACTTCCGGCATCACGTTGACGCCATTGACCGACAGCTTGTCGCCAACCGGGCGGCGCAGTGCCGTGTGCAGGGCCGGACGACCTTCGGAAGAGTTGACGATTTCGCCATCGAACAGCGACTTGATCGCGCCCTTGAGGTCGACTTCGTTGGCCAGGCCCACGAGCAGATTGCGGGTCTCGGCGTTGATCAGGTTTTTCGAGTAGTCGAGAAACAGGCCGCAGCTGCTGAGGGTGAATTGAGTAAAGCGCTGCGGATCGGCATTGAAGGCTTCGCGCATGCTGAAATCCTGCATGGCTTGGCGGTGGTCATTCAACGCTTGCCAGGCGGGCAGAGCGGTAACGTCGTGAGGAGTGCGGTAATACGCCATCGCTGCGGGTTTCCTTATTACTTGAACGGCCTTTTGAACACTAAAAATCCCGGAGCGCTGTGGGTGGGCGTTCCGGTCAACTGCGTCGACACGATTTCATGGCGCAGGGCGACTACAGTAAACCCCGCGCAATGATCTGTCTTGACTTTGTCTGACCTGTTTCCGGTACTTTTTAACATCGAAGTTAGGAAAGGACCGACAAACGGAAGAGGCAAGACTCGTATCAGGCAACCTGGACCGGAATGGCATTGCTGGTGTGACTCAGTTCATTGCCCGGTGCCATGTAGAGCATGCGTGGCTTGAAGTTGAGCAGTTCAGCTTCGCTGTAATGAGCGTAAGCGCAGATGATCACGCGATCACCGACCTTGGCCTTGTGGGCAGCGGCGCCGTTGACCGAGATCATGCGCGAACCTTCTTCGCCACGGATGGCGTAGGTGGTGAAGCGCTCGCCGTTGTCGACGTTGTAGATCTGGATCTGCTCGTACTCACGAATGCCGGACAGGTCCAGCCATTCACCGTCGATGGCGCAGGAGCCTTCGTAATCGAGTACAGCGTGGGTGACTTCGGCGCGATGCAGCTTGGCTTTGAGCATGATGGCGTGCATGAGTATTTCCCAGGTCGGAATCGAACGGCGAGCAGTTTGCCCGATGGCTTGAGAGGCAGCAATAAGGTGTGGAAACTGCCGCAGATCGAATGTGGGAGCGGGCTTGCTCGCGAAGGCGTTGCGTCAGTCGAGGTATGTGTCAGCTGACAGACCGTATTCGCGAGCAAGCCCGCTCCCACAGGGTATTGCAGTGTTTAGATTGGCGCGTCGAGGTTCAGGTGCAGGTTGTCGATCAACCGCGTCGTACCGAGGAACGCCGCCACCAGAATCACCAGGTCACGATCCTGCGCCGTCGCCGGGCGCAAGGTCAGGGCATGGCGGATTTCCAGATAGTCAGGACGCAGGCCGGCTGCTTCGAGCTGTTTGATCTGGGTGCCGATCAGCGCCGGGTAGTCGCGTTCGCCCTGCTTGATCGCTTCGCCGATCGCATTCAGCGTGCGATAAACCACCGGTGCCAGAGCGCGTTGCTCTTCACTGAGGAAGCCGTTGCGCGACGACAGCGCCAGGCCATCGGTTGCGCGAACAGTGGGCTCACCGATGATCTGGATCGGCATGTTCAGGTCATGAACCAGCGCGCGAATCACCGCCAGTTGCTGGAAGTCTTTCTCGCCGAAAATCGCCAGGTCCGGCTGGACCATGTTGAACAGCTTGCTGACCACAGTCGCCACGCCTTCGAAATGCCCCGGACGGCTGGCGCCGCACAGACCTTCGGACAATTGCGGGACACTGACGCGGGTCTGGCCGGCCATGCCGTCGGGATACATTTCGTCAACGGTGGGGGCAAACAGCAAATGGCAACCGGCCTGGAGCAGTTTTTCCTGGTCGGCGGCGAGGGTGCGCGGGTACTTGTCGAGGTCTTCGCCAGCACCGAATTGCAGCGGGTTGACGAAAACGCTCGCCACCACGAAGTCCGCCCGTTGGGAGGCTTTGGTCACCAGTGCCACGTGGCCACTGTGCAGGTTGCCCATGGTTGGCACAAAGGCGATGCGTTTGCCTTCGCCACGGGCTCGGGCCACGGCGGCCCGCAGTTCGCGTACGGTTTTTACGGTGTTCATGCAGAGAATCCGTGTTCGATCCCAGGGAAAGTTGCCGCCTTGACTTCAGTCACGTAGGCATTCAATGCAGCGTCAATGCTGGTCTGGCCAGTCATGAAGTTTTTCACGAATTTCGGCACGCGACCGGTAATGGACAGGCCCAGCATGTCGTGCAGAACCAGCACCTGGCCGTCGGTGCGATTGCCGGCGCCAATACCGATCACCGGAATCTTCACCGCCTGGGTGATTTCTTCCGCCAGTTCGCTCGGGACGCACTCGAGCAGCAGCATTGCCGCGCCAGCCTGCTCCAGGGCGATCGCGTCGGCGCGCATCTGACGCGCCTGGTTTTCATTGCGACCCTGGACCTTGTAGCCGCCAAGGATGTTCACCGACTGTGGCGTCAGGCCCATGTGCGCGCAGACAGGGATGCCGCGCTCGGCCAGCAGGCGGATCGAGTCGGCCAGCCACAACGCTCCTTCGACCTTGACCATGTGCGCGCCGGCCTGCATCAACAGGGCGCTGTTGGTCATGGCTTGCTCGGTGGTGGCGTAGGCCATGAAAGGCAGGTCGGCGAGGATCAGGGCATCGCTGTTACCGCGTTTGACGGCGGCCACGTGGTAAGCCATTTCCGAAGTGGTGACAGGCAAGGTGCTGTCGTGGCCCTGCAGAACCATGCCGAGGGAGTCGCCCACCAACAGCACTTCGACGCCGGCCTGATTGCAGGCGTGGGCGAAGGTCGCGTCGTAGCAGGTCAGCATGGTGATTTTTTCACCTTTTTGCTTCAGACCTTGCAGGGTGGTCAGGGTGATGGCTGGCATGAAAAGTTCCTCATTCAGGCGCTGTGAAAACTACTGCGAGTAACGCGCGTGATTCTTCGTTGAATACAGGCGCACGCTCTTTCGTCGTGCTTTTAAGGCCTGGATTGCGCCCTTGAACGCCGTGTAGGCGGCAGCGGGACGCCTATAGTCGTGAGGAGAACGAGGGAAGTCAATTGCGTGTGTTACCGCATTGTTACGGGTGGGGTGTTACCGGGGTAACTGATGCGATTCAGCAGCAGATCTTGTGCGCGACACAAAACCAATGTGGGAGCGGGCTTGCTCGCGAAGGGCGCATCAGATTCAACATTAATGTTGATTGATACACCGCTTTTGCGAGCAAGCCCGCTCCCACAGGGTATTTGTGTCACGTCGGGAGGAGGCGTTCCAGGCCGACGAACGGGCATGCCTTGAGCAGTTCGGCCAAGTTCCGGCCATCGGCCAAGTGCAGATCCGCAGGTGCCAGTTCCGCCAGCGGGTACAACACGAAGGCCCGTTCCTGCATGTGGTAATGGGGAACCTTGAGGCGCGGTTCGTCGATCAGGCGATCACCGAACAGCAGGATGTCGAGGTCTAGCGTGCGTGGCCCCCAGCGCTCAAGACGCTCGCGACCCTGGCCGTTTTCGATGGCCTGCAAGGCATCCAGAAGATCCAGCGGCGCCAGTGTGCTGTCGAGAGCGGCGACTGCATTGGTGTAACGCGGTTGGCCGGGCAGAAGCGAGTCACTTTGGTAAAACGCAGAAACCCCGACCAACTCCGATTGCGGCAACTGCGCCAGCGCTTCGACGGCACTGCGCAATTGTTCGGCGGGGTCAGCCAGATTGCTGCCCATGCCGATGTAGATGCGTTCCATGGATTACTCGCCCGTGGTGCTCGAAGCGCCGGCAGCGCGTTTGCGCTTGGAACCACCGCTGCGGCGACGCTTGCGCGGGGCGCCGGTGCCTTCGTCCTTGCCGCTGAGGTCGCGAATCATGTCGCGACGCTCGCTTTCGTTGGCGTCCTGATAGTCCGTCCACCATTCGCCCAGGCCATCGGTCTGCTCGCCGGCGCTTTCACGTAGCAGCAGGAAGTCGTAGCCGGCGCGGAAGCGCGGATTGTCCAGCAACAGATCGGCACGCTTGCCGCTGCGGCGGGGCAGGCGTTCCTGCATGTCCCAGATTTCGCGGATCGGCATGGTGAAGCGTTTCGGAATCGCAATGCGCTGGCACTGCTCGGCAATGAGTTCGTGCGCCGCTTCCTGCATCGCCGGAATCGGCGGCATGCCACGCTCCTGCAGGCGCAGGACGCGGGCCGGCAGGGCAGGCCAGAGCAGGGCTGCAAACAGGAACGCCGGGGTCACCGGTTTGTTCTGCTTGATCCGCAGGTCGGTATTGATCAGGGCTTCGCTGATCAGGGTGTGGGTGTACGTCGGGTTGTATTCCAGTGCTTCGGCGCTGGCCGGGAACAGTGGATCGAACAACTGCAGGTCGACCAGCATTTCAAACGTGTCGGCGGCATGGCCGGAGAGGAACAGCTTGAGCACTTCTTCGAACAGACGAGCCGACGGGATCTCGCGCAGCATCGGCGCCAGGCCGCGGATAGGCAGGGCGCTGTGTTTTTCGATGCCGAAGTTCAGCTTGGCGGCGAAACGCACGGCCCGCAGCATCCGTACCGGGTCTTCCTGGTAGCGTTGCGTCGGATCGCCGATCAGGCGGATCAGGTGATTGCGGATGTCGTGTACGCCGTTGGCGTAGTCGAGGATGCGTTCGCTGACCGGATCGTAATACAAGGCATTGATGGTGAAGTCGCGACGTTGCGCGTCCTCTTCCAGGGTGCCGTAAACGTTATCGCGCAAGATGCGCCCGCTTTCGTTGCGCGAAGACTGGTTGCTGTCTTCCTCGTCTTCGTTTTGCGGGTGATTGGCGCGGAAGGTCGCGACTTCGATGATTTCGCGGCCGAAGTGGATGTGCACCAGTTTGAACCGGCGCCCGATGATTCGCGCGTTACGGAATTCGGCCCGTACCTGCTCGGGTGTGGCGCTGGTGGCAACGTCGAAATCTTTCGGGGTGATACCCAGCAGCATGTCGCGCACGCAACCGCCAACCAGATAAGCCTGATAACCGGCGTTCTGCAGGCGTTCAACGATATTCACCGCGTAACGGCTGAATTGCGCCTTCTGCAGCGAGTGTTGGCCGCTGTTGAGCACTTCAGGCGTGCTGCGAATGTGTTGCGTAGGACGCTTGGGAGAACGGAATGACTGGAACAGCTTCTTCAGCATGGGATGCACTGTTTGAAGGAATATTCGGCCATAACAGAAGAATGACCGCATGATGGGCGGGGATTCTAGCATTTAGTCGGGGGATGGTGTAGGAGACAGCAGATATGAGATGTAGGAGCGGGTATGGGGGGATCGCAGAAACCACAAGGGGAGCCGAAGCTCCCCAAGAAGTAGTTGCATGCTCTATTTTTATTTTTGGTTTCGGGCTTCTTGTTTTTGTTGAGTGCCCTCGCCATGAAGCTTTCCTTCATGACCCTCCCAATCGGGAGCCAAGAGCAAACGGATTGCTTTGGTCGCTGAATTGCAGTGATCTTTCGATCCAACCAGTACAGGCTCTGTCTTAAGACAGTTTTTTGTTGTTCTCGGCCTGGTCGTGGGGCAAGCCCCAAATACAACGCCTCTCCAAAAGAATCAGTTAGCTGCGCCTCTCGCCGTCTTGTTTTTATTGTGCGTGAGTCGATTCGTCTTATTTTTATTGTCTTGTGCATTGCTTGTTATTGTTCTTGTACCAAACATATAGCAGGGTGCGTGCCAACTTTTGCGAAACCCAATAAAACAAGGGGTTAGGCCGGTCGGCAGGCATTTCGAGGGCCAAAAAAAGCCGGGGCTTCGTTACCGTAAGCCCCGGCTTCTGTTACGTGAAAAAACTGAGGTAACAGTTTTTTCACAAAGTCATGTGTTACCCGCACATGAGACAGGTACGGTTCAGCTTTCGCTGGTCACCCCGGTCTTGCGACGTGGGATGCCCAGGCGTTGACGGCGCTCCCACAGGCATTTGCGGCTGACCCCGAGCTTGCGGGCCAGCTCGGTTTCGGTCATGTGGTCCTGATGTTCGAGGACGAAATGCTGGAAGTAGTCTTCCAGGGAGAGATCTTCGGTCGGTTCGTGGTTGCTGTTACTGGCGTTGCCCTGTTGTGGCGCCAGGCCAATGAATTCGTCGTCTTCCAGGTCGCCCAGTTCGATGTCGATACCCAACAGCTCGGCGGAGATTTCCGGGCTTTCGCATAGGATAACGGCGCGCTCGACGGCGTTTTCCAGTTCACGAACGTTGCCCGGCCAGGAGTAGTGACGAATGGCTTGCTCGGCATCCGCGGCGAATTTCAGGTCGGTGCGGTTGATCCGCGCACTTTGCCGCGCCAGGAACGCATTGGCGATTTCGTTGACGTCCGCACCGCGTTCGCGCAGGGCTGGCAGCTTCAGCGCGATAACGTGGAGGCGGTAATACAAGTCTTCACGGAACTGGCCGATCTTCGCCAGGCTCTTGAGGTCGCGGTGAGTCGCGGCGATCAGGCGCACATCGACTTTTTGCGACTGCACCGAGCCCACGCGACGAATCTCGCCTTCCTGCAATACGCGCAGCAGGCGAGCCTGGGCTTCCAGTGGCAGTTCGCCGATTTCGTCGAGGAACAAGGTGCCGCCGTCCGCCGCTTCCACCAGGCCGGCGCGCCCGGCGCTGGCGCCGGTGAATGCGCCTTTTTCGTGGCCGAACAGTTCGGACTCGATCAGGCTTTCCGGAATGGCCGCGCAGTTCACCGAAATCATCGGCGCCTTGGCACGTTTGGACAGGTTGTGCAGGGCGCGCGCCACCAGTTCCTTACCGGTACCCGATTCGCCCTGGATCAGAACGTTGGAGTCGGTCGGTGCCACTTTGCGGATCTTGACGTACAGGTCCTGCATCGGTGGGCACGAGCCGATAATGCCGATCTCACCGTTGCTGTTGTCGGTACCGGATTTCGCCGCACCGTTGGCGGCTTTGCCGGCAACCGCTTCACCGCCGGCTTGTACCGTTTGTCGGTCACGCAGGATTCGTGCGGCCGCTTGCAGCATTTCGTCATGGTCGAATGGCTTGGCAATGTAGTCCACCGCGCCCATTTTCATCGAGTCGACCGCCGAGCGCAGGCTGGCATAGCTGGTCATGATCAGCACCGGCGTGCCCTGGGCGAGCTTGATCAACTCCGTGCCAGGCGCGCCCGGCAGGCGCAGGTCACTGATGATCAGGTCGAACGAGGGAATGGTGAAGCGTTCTTGTGCTTCCTGCACTGATCCGGCTTCGCTGACCTGGTACTGGTTACGTTCCAGCAGGCGGCGCAAGGCGGAGCGGATAATGGTTTCGTCTTCGACGATCAAAATGTGCGGCATTGATTCGATACTCTCGACGGTCTCAGTTCACAGCGGACGTCGCTTCGACATGACGCGGCAAGGTAACCCTGATTCGGGTACCGCGTTGGCTTTGAACATCAGCCGGGCTGTCGATGGTGATTTGTCCATAATGCTCTTCAACGATGGAATAGACCAGTGCAAGGCCCAGACCGGTGCCTTCGCCAGGGTCCTTGGTGGTGAAGAAAGGTTCGAACAATCGGTCCATGATGCTCGACGGAATACCGCTGCCTTCGTCCTCCACGATCAGATCGACCGTGTGTTCGCCGGCTTCGCTCTTGACCCGTACCGCGCTGCCGGGAGGCGAGGCGTCACGGGCGTTTGAAAGCAGGTTGATCAATACCTGGGCCAACCGTTGCGGGTCGCCTTCGACCCAGTGTTCGGGGTCGCACAGGTTGTAGAACTGCACTTCGAAATTGCGTCGGTTCAGGGCCAGCAGGCCGATGGCATCCTGAGCCACTTCGGCCAGACAGACGGGCTCGTCGTTGTGCTGATGGCTGCCGGCATGGGCAAAGCTCATCAACGACTGGACGATGCGCGACACGCGTTTGGTCTGCTCGAGGATCTGGCCGCTGATTTCCTTCAGCTCGCCGTCTTCTTCACGTTCTTCGCGCAGGTTTTGCGCCAGGCACGCGATACCGGTGATCGGGTTGCCGATTTCATGGGCCACGCCGGCCGCCAGTCGACCGATGCTGGCCAGGCGCTCGGAGTGCACCAGTTTGTCCTCGAGCATCTGGGTTTCGGTCAAGTCTTCCACCAGCAACACCAGGCCACTGTTGCCTGGCGCGAGGGGTTCGTCGATCGCCGCTTTGTGCAGGTTCAACCAGCGTGTCTGGCCGTCGAGGGCCAGGTGCTGTTTGTGCAAGTGCTCGTCCGGCAGATTGATGAAGCCTTGCAGCAGGTCTTTCCATGGGTCGGCAATGGTACTCAGGCGCGAACCGACCACGCGCTGCGCGGCGATGCCGGTGAGTTCCTCCATGGCCTTGTTCCACATGAGGATCTCCTGATCCTTGGCCAGTGAGCAAACGCCCATCGGCAATTCCTGAAGGGTCTGGCGGTGATAGCGGCGCAGGGCATCGAGCTCGGCGGCCAGGCCGGTCAGGCGCGAGTGGTAATCCTCGAGGCGGCTTTCGATGAAGTGAATGTCTTCGGTGACGTAGTTTTCGCCGCCAGCCTTGTACGGCAGGAACGTTTCGACCATGTCCTGGGCCACGCTCGGGCCCATCAGGCCGGAGAGATTGGCTTCGATGCGGTCACGCAAGCGACGCAGGGCATAGGGGCGGCGCTCGTCGAAAGGCAGATAGAGGTCGCGCAGTGCCTGTTCCACTTCTTTCTGCGCCGCTTTTGCACCCAGTGGCTTGGCCAGTTGCGTGGCGAACTCCTGGGGCGAGGCGGCGTGCAGTTCCCGGCGTTGCGGGCGGCGAACGTTATCCACAGCGCAGGCTTCGGCAGCGCTGGCCTCTTCGGTGCTGGCGTTGGTGAACAGCGAGATCAGCGTGAACATCAGCACGTTGGCCGCCAGCGAGGCAATCGCCGCCATGTGCCAGCTGGTGTCGTCCAGCACGTAGATCATGTTCAGCAGTGGAATGTAGAAGCCTTGCAGGTTGCCAACCAGCGGTAACAGCATGGTCACCAGCCACACCAGGATCCCCGCCAGCAAGCCGGCGATGAAGCCGCGACGGTTGGCGGTCGGCCAATACAGGACCGAGAGCACGCCCGGCAGGAACTGCAACGTGGCGACGAAAGCGACAATGCCGAGGTTGGCCAGGTCCTGCTCGGCTCCGAGCATCAGGTAGAAACCGTAGCCGGCCATGATGATCGCGACGATCAGCGCCCGGCGAGTCCACTTCAGCCAACGGTAGATGTTGCCTTCGGCCGGTGGTTGATACAGCGGCAGGACCAGGTGGTTCAAGGCCATCCCGGACAGCGCCAGCGTGGTGACGATGATCAGGCCACTGGCGGCGGACAGCCCGCCGACATAGGCCAGCAACGCCAAAGCCTTGCTGTTGGCGGCGATACCGATTCCCAGGGTGAAGTATTCCGGGTTGGTGGTGGCGCCCAGTTTCAGGCCAGCCCAGAGAATCAGCGGCACCGCCAGGCTCATTAGCAACAGGAACAGCGGAAGGCCCCAGCTCGCACTCACCAGCGAACGCGGGTTGAGGTTTTCGGTAAAGGTCATGTGATACATGTGCGGCATCACGATCGCCGAGGCGAAGAACACCAGCAGCAGCGTACGCCACGGGCCTTCCTGCAACGGTGTGTGCAGGGCGGCGAGCGCGGTCTGGTTTTGCAGCAGCCACAGTTCAAGCTGTTGCGGGCCGTCGAACACGCCGTAAAGCGCATACAGCCCGACACCGCCGAGGGCGATCAGCTTGATCACCGACTCGAAGGCAATCGCGAATACCAGGCCTTCATGCTTTTCGCGGGTGGCGATGTGACGGGAGCCGAAGAAAATCGTGAACAGCGTAATCAGTGCGCAGAAGCTCAGGGCCACGCGATGCTGTACCGGCTCTCGGGTGAGGATGCTGATGGAGTCGGCGACCGCCTGAATTTGCAAGGCCAGCAGCGGCAGTACGCCGACCAGCATGAAAATCGTGGTCAGCGCACCGGCCCAGGTACTGCGGAAGCGGAAGGCAAACAGGTCCGCCAGCGACGACAGTTGATAGGTGCGGGTGATCTTCAGGATCGGGTAGAGCAGCACTGGCGCCAGCAGGAATGCCCCGGAAACGCCCAGGTAGCTGGACAGAAAACCGTAGCCGTATTGATAGGCCAGGCCCACGGTGCCGTAAAACGCCCAGGCACTGGCGTAGACGCCCAGTGACAGGGTGTAGGTCAGCGGGTGGCGAATGATCGCCCGGGGAATCATGCCCCGTTCGCTGATCCAGGCCACACCGAACAGCACCGCCAGGTATGCGGCGCTGATCAGGATCATCTGGGTCAGGCTAAAGCTCATCGGCATCTTTTTGGCTCTGCAGGATGAAGGTCACGACGATCAGAATCAGCCAGAGCAGATAAGGGCGATACCAGGCGCCAGTGGCGTCGATCCACCAATCCATGATGGCCGGGGAAAACAGGTAAATCCCCACTACCAAAAGCAGGACCAAGCGATAGATGTACATCCCGGCCTCTCTTTTTTATGCGCGTGCCCGAAAACGTGCGGCGATGGTAACGGATGGGTGCGCCACTGCAAGTGCGATCACAATAGCTGTGCCTCGGGCAGGCTCAGTGTGCGCGGGATCAGCGAGGCATCCCAGTGGGCAATACCCCAATTCAGCACTTCCCGTGGCGTGGCGTACGTCAGTTCGGTTCCCGGGTTCTGTCCCAGCGCCCGAAGCGCCCGCAGCAGTAGGGGCGTTGCCTGATCCTCGGTTAGCGGCGGCGAACGGTAGGATTTACCGAGCTTGTTGCCATCAGGCTGGGTAATCAGCGGGATATGCAGATAACGCGGTTGAGGCAGGCCGAGCAGTTCTTGCAGGTAGAGCTGGCGGGGCGTGGAGTCCAGCAAGTCGGCACCGCGAACGATATCGGTGATGCCCTGCCAGGCGTCGTCCAGGACCACCGCCAATTGATAAGCGTAGAGCCCGTCACGGCGGCGGATCACGAAATCGCCGACTTCCCGCCCCAGATGCTGTCGGTATTGGCCCTGCACCCGGTCAATGAAATGGTATTCCAGTTCGGGTACGCGCAGGCGGATGGCCGCATCGTCGGTGCCGTGGCCGGCATTGCGGCACAAGCCCGGATAAATTCCGTGATACGGCTCCAGCTGTTTACGCGAGCAGGTGCAGGCGTAGGCCAGGCCTTGATTGAACAGGCGATTGAGCACCTCGGCGTAGGCATCGTGCCGCTCGCTTTGGCGAACCAGGTCGCCATCCCACTCAAAGCCATAGCTTTCCAGTGCCTTGAGTATGGCCGCCTGGGCGCCGGGTTCCTCGCGGGGTGGATCGAGGTCCTCCATGCGCATCAGCCAGCGTCCGCCCACCGAGCGCGCGTCAAGGTAGGAGGCCAGCGCGGCGACCAGCGAGCCGAAGTGCAGATGGCCGCTGGGCGTCGGGGCGAAACGCCCGATGTAGGTGGGGGAGGTGGTGGCGGTCATCAGGGCAAGGCAACTTATTCCAGGCTGTCGTCAGATTCCTGCAGGAGCGAGCTTGCTCGCGATTGCCGTCAACGATAACGCCGGGAGCCTGGTACCCCGCGGCGTTCTCAGGTTCATCGCGAGCAAGCTTGCTCCTACAGTGATGGCGATTTTAATCGCAACGGGCATCAGCGAATTTTGGAAACAAAAACGGAGCGTTCGCACGCTCCGTTCTTCGTTCAAGTCGCAATTATTTGCCGACTTGCTTTTCCTTGATTTCCGCCAGGGTCTTGCAGTCGATGCACAGATCGGCGGTAGGGCGTGCTTCGAGGCGCTTGACACCAATCTCGATGCCGCAGGATTCACACCAGCCGTACTCTTCGTCTTCGATCAACTGAAGGGTCTTGTCGATCTTCTTGATCAACTTGCGTTCACGATCGCGGGCACGCAGTTCGAGGGCGAATTCCTCTTCCTGGCTGGCACGGTCTGCCGGATCAGGAAAGTTGGCCGCTTCGTCCTTCATGTGGTCCACGGTCTTGTCGACACCTTCCATCAGCTCTTTCTTCCACTGATTCAGGACCTTGGTGAAGTGCTTGCGCATGGGCTCGCCCATGTACTCTTCGCCGGTTTTCTGAACATAGGGCTCGAAGCCGCTGATCGTCTGGTTTTGCTGCTTTGCTTGGGTGGACATGAAATAGACCGCCTCTACTCTTGTAATCCATCTGCGCAGGATTGCTCCATCACCGACACCTGCCGGCCCTGCGGCTGCAAGCGGGCGAACTTACCAGATCAACTCGGGCCGCGCTACTCCCGGATGTCGAGCTCGCGGCACAGGGTGCTTGCAATTGATGACAAACCGTTGTCTGGTGGCTCTGGAACCCTGCTCAATTATTGATTTTAGTCAAACCTTGCGCGCGCGCCTGCGTCGTTTGTGATCGGGCTTACAAGGCCTCTGACCGCTTTAGGTTCTCGCTCGTTCCTGCGCTTGGGTAGAATCGGTTTTTTTTCCGTTGAAGGAAAGCCAATGGCTCAGCCCTACAGTGCCCGCAGTCGCGCGATCGAACCTTTCCATGTCATGGCGCTGTTGGCGCGGGCCAATGAATTGCAGGCCGCCGGCCACGATGTGATCCACCTGGAAATCGGCGAGCCGGACTTCACTACTGCCGAACCGATCATCCAGGCCGGCCAGGCTGCGCTGACAGCGGGAAAGACCCGTTACACCGCCGCACGCGGCATTCCAGAGCTGCGCGAGGCCATTTCGGGCTTCTATCAGCAGCGTTATGGTTTGAACATCGATCCGCGGCGCATCCTCATCACGCCTGGCGGCTCCGGCGCGTTGCTGCTGGCCAGCGCTTTGCTGGTCGACCCCGGTAAACACTGGTTGCTGGCGGATCCGGGCTACCCGTGTAACCGGCATTTCCTGCGGCTGGTCGAAGGCGCGGCACAACTGGTGCCGGTCGGTCCGGAGGTGCGCTATCAATTGACGCCGGACCTGATCGAGCGTCATTGGGACCACGACAGCGTCGGCGCATTGGTGGCGTCGCCAGCCAATCCAACTGGCACGATCCTGACCCGCGACGAGCTGGCGAAGCTGTCTGTCGCGATCAAGGAGCGCCACGGTCATCTGGTGGTCGACGAGATTTATCACGGCCTGACCTACGGCACCGATGCGGCCAGCGTGCTGGAAGTCGACGACAGTGCATTCGTTCTGAACAGCTTTTCGAAGTACTTCGGGATGACCGGTTGGCGGCTCGGCTGGCTGGTGGCCCCCGACGCGGCCGTCGGTGAGCTGGAAAAGCTCGCCCAGAACCTCTACATCAGTGCTCCAAGCATGGCGCAGTACGCTGCGTTGGCCTGTTTCGAGCCGGCAACCATCAGCATTCTCGAAGAGCGTCGCGCCGAATTTGGCCGGCGTCGGGATTACCTGCTACCGGCCTTGCGTGAACTGGGCTTCGGTATTGCCGTGGAGCCGGAAGGGGCTTTCTATTTGTACGCCGATATCAGCAAGTTCGGCGGCGATGCCTTCGCGTTCTGTAAACATTTTCTTGAAACCGAACATGTGGCATTTACCCCGGGGCTGGATTTCGGGCGTTATCAGGCCGGGCATCATGTGCGGTTCGCCTATACGCAAAATCTCGCGCGTTTGCAGGAGGCGGTCGAGCGCATTGCCCGTGGGTTGCGGAGCTGGCAAGGCTGATGCGTTTTAATCCTCCCCTCGAAGAAGGGCGCCTGATCCGACGTTACAAGCGTTTTCTCGCCGATATCGAAACCGTTGGCGGCGAATTGCTCACCATTCACTGCCCGAACACTGGCTCGATGCTCAATTGTCAGGTCGAAGGCGGGCAGGTCTGGTTCAGTCGCTCCAACGACCCGAAACGCAAGTTGCCTGGCACCTGGGAGGTCGGTGAAACCCCGCAAGGGCGGCTGTTTTGCGTGAATACCGCCCGAGCCAATGGTTTGATCGAAGAAGCGCTGCGGGCGGGCGTCATCACCGAGCTGAACGGTTTTACCGGGCTCAAGCGTGAAGTGGCCTATGGTCAGGAAAACAGTCGTATCGATTTCCGCCTTGATTACCCCGAAGGGCCGGCCTACGTCGAAGTTAAAAGCGTGACCCTGGGCTTCGACGGTACGGCGGTGGCGGCGTTTCCCGATGCGGTCACCCAGCGTGGCGCCAAGCACTTGCGGGAGCTGGCCCACCTGGCCAGGGACGGTGTTCGCGCGGTGCAGTTGTACTGCGTTTGCCTGACCGATATCGAGGCCGTGCGCCCGGCGCAGGAAATCGATGCCGCTTATGCGCAAGCCTTGCGTGAGGCGATTGCCTGTGGTGTCGAGGTGTTGGCTTACGGTGTGCGGTTGAGCCACGAAGAAATGCTGGTCGACCGACGTCTGGACGTGTTGCCAAGTGGCTAAAGGCTGATCCAGATCCCTTGTTCATCCTCGTGGCAGACCACGCTGGTCAAGGCTTGCCCCGCGCAAGGGCCGGCGACGCATTCACCGTCTTCGATCAGGAACAGTGCGCCATGGGTGGCGCACTGGATCAGGCTGTTGCTGGGGTCGAGAAACTGGTCGGGATGCCACTCCAGGGCAACGCCCCGGTGCGGGCAGCGATTGATGTAGACGTAAACCTGTCCGCTGCGGCGCACGGCAAAAAACTTTTGGTCATCGATGTCGAACCCGCGGCTGCTGTCATTGACCAACTCGGCGCCTGCGCAAAGCAACTTCATGTCTATCCTCGATCCCGCAACTCGTGACCGGATATGTCCGAGCTGGGCGGTTAAATGCTATCAAATGGCGCTCTTGCCCGCCGGGGACAAGTGCCTGTCGTCGAGGATACTTGGCCTGATCATTCGATGCCCGGGAAACCTTCAAGGAAAGCTGCTTATGCGCCTGACCACTGGCATCGTCGTGATCTGCATGGAGCATCCATCGCGGCATCCTGTCAGTACTTTTCCACAGGCAAAAAAAGACCCGGCAAGAGCCGGGTCAAATAACCGTGATTAGCCTGATGAGGAGATAATCCGAGAGTCCGAACCAAGGGCTTTTCAGAATATCGACCAGTCTCGCGACCAGTTGTGATAATCATATCGATTCTCATTACCAAGTCAACCGCTGTTTTTCGATTTCCTTGCGATTTGCCGGATTTGTGTCTGCAGGCCCCGCAATCATTGGGTTCCAGGTTGCAAAACTTCAGAAATAGTTGTCGGATCAATTCTTGTTGCGTTTAGAGATGGCTTCCAGTTGTTTGTTCAGGGCTTCCTTGCGCTCGGCAGGAATATCATTCCAGTGAACGTCCATCAGGGCGCCTTCAATTGCGTACAACAACACCTTGGACGCCCGAAAACCGCGCGTGCGCACGGCCCGATAAGCATCCACCGCCCCGAGGCGACGCAAGTCCGAAGCGCTATGGATGCCCACGGCATGCAGCCATTGCGCTGACGTCTTGCCAAGATTCTTCAGGTGTTGCAGTTCATCATTCATCAAGCCTCCTTGCGATGGCCGAATGGAGAGCGTGGGCAATCTTCTGAGGAGTGTAGCCATCAGTAGGAAAAGCGTGATTGTTTGCTCGTTTACGACGCAAATGCTTCTAAGAAACGAGCATTGGCAGTGCATGAACAAGTCTATGAGCGCAGTAGAGAGAGGCGGGGAAGAATCTGGAAACAAAGGGCGAACATCCCCACCGTCCAGCGCAACGAGAGGCGCCGGACGTGTCAGTCAGCGACGATGATCAGCGGGTGCGATAGCGCAATCGCGTGCCGAAGTTCATCGACATCAGGATTTCGTCGGCACTGAGTTCCACTGGAAAGTACGTACCGGAGATTTGCGCGTGGGCCAGGCTCGCGCCTTCCAGGTTCGCTTTGCGAAAATCGATGCCGCGCAAGTCGGCGGAACGGAAGTAGGCGTCGCTGAAATCCACGCCGTCGGCATTCAGTTCGCGCAGGTCCAGCCCCCGAAAATCTCCACCCACCATGTCGATGGGGCCATCCTTGGGGCGTTCACTGTTGAAGCCTTTGATGTCGTCTTTGTGCAGCAGGGCATATAGCGGTGTGTCGAGAAGTTTTGGCTGGCTCATGTCGCATCACCTGATGTTTTTATGACGCCAGTATAGTGCCACTATTTGACGGTCGTGAAGCCAGCGAGGGCCTCACGACTGAAATAGTTCTTACAGCCCTGGCAGGCGCTGGCGAATTTGCTCCACAACGGTATCGAGCGTCCCGCTTTCATTGGTCTGGACGCGTTTGCTGCAGAGGATTTCCGCGGGTGTCAGCGCTTCACGGCTGTCTTGCTGGGCGGCGATAACAGCCAGGGTGGCGTCGGACGGGTCTTTCTTGTCTGCCTGGCGCATGGCCAGCCAGCTTTCGATTACAGCCTGTGGCGCATTGCAGTCGAGGATCAGGAAGGGTGCACCCGTGGCCTCGGCCACCTTCGCTGCACTGTCACGCTGATCACGCTTGAGGTAAGTGGCGTCGACCACCACCGGGAACCCCGCACGCAGAATGACGTCGGCGATTTCGTGGAGGCGGGCATAGGTCGCCGCGCTGGCGTCGGCGCTATAGATGCCGGCCTGTACGTCATTCTCGACGGTTTGCTCGCCGAACAGGCGCTTGCGCTCGACATCGGAACGCAGGCGAATCGCGCCCAGGGCTTCGACCAGGCGCATGGCTACATGGCTCTTGCCGACAGCGGAAACACCGTGGGTAATGGCCATGAAGCGTGAAGGAATGGTGCTGTAGCTTTCGGCCAGGTTGGCGTAGTTGCGGTACTGGCGCAGGGTCGTGGCGCGCTGCACCGCAGTGGCGTCGGCCGGCATGCTGAACAGGGCAACCTTGGCGCGAACCAGTGCGCGGTAGGCTTTATAGAAGTTCAGCAGTTCGAGACCGCGATAGTCACCGGTCAGCTCCAGGTACTGGCTGATGAAGCGACGCGCCAGGCACTTCAGGCCGCGATCTTCCAGGTCCATCGCCAGGAAACCGGTGTCGGCATAAACGTCGGTAAAGCGAAACGGTTCGTTGAATTCGATGCAGTCGAAGATCACGACCTTGCCGTCGATCACGGTTGCATTGCCCAGATGGATATCACCGTGGCATTCACGAATGAAACCTTCGGCCTTGCGCTGGGCGAGCAGCGGTTTGAGGCGCTCGAAGCTGCTTTCGGCCCAGGCTTGCAGGGCGTCGAGTTGCAACAGGTCGGCTTTGTCGCTGAGGAACGGACGGATCTGTTCGAAATTCTGCCGCACCGGCGCCATGACGCTGTCCGGGGTACCGGCTTCGTGCCCGGCCGGCACTTTCGGAGCGCTGAGGTGGAAGCGGGCGATTTGCTCGGCCATCTCGTCGATGTGCGCGGTGGTCAGTTCGCCATTGGCTTGCAGGGTGCTGAGCAAGCCGTTTTGCGGGAACTGACGCATCTTCAGTACATATTCGATGGCTGGGCCTTCACCGCCCAGTTGCGGAGCCTCGGCGCTGCCGGTGACGGGCAGCACTTCGAGGTACAAATCGTCGGTCAGACGCTGGTTCAGGCGCAGTTCTTCAGCGCAAAAGTGTCCGCGAGCCTCAAGGCTGGTGAAGTCGAGAAAACCGAAATTGACCGGCTTCTTCACTTTATAGGCGTAGGGGCCGGTAAGCAGTACCCAGGAAATATGGGTCTCGATGACCTGGAATCCCTCTACTGGATGCGGGTAGAGGGCAGGGTTTTGCAGGGCAGCGATCAGGGACTGGCTCACAGGCGATCCTTCAGAGTCTGGGAAATTCAAGGCCGTCATTATGGCCGCAAGTCCGCTTGACGCAAACCTCGGAGCGCTCCTGTTGAGGATGAATAAAGTGCGTATAATCCGCCGCCATGACTCGTACTCGAACTCCCCGTACCCCGAAAAAACCACCCTCCAGGGGCCTGCGCCCGTGGATGGGCTGGGCCATTAAACTCAGTCTGGTCGCCCTTGTGGTGCTGGCCGGATTCGCCGTTTACCTTGATGCGATCGTCCAGGAGAAGTTTTCCGGCAAGCGCTGGACCATCCCGGCCAAGGTTTACGCGCGCCCGCTCGAGCTGTTCGTCGGACAGAAGCTGAGCCGGGATGATTTCCTGACCGAGCTCGATGCCTTGGGTTATCGCCGTGAAAGCGTGGCCAACGGTCCGGGGGCGGCGTCGGTCAACGGCAATACCGTTGATCTGAATACCCGTGGCTTCCAGTTCTATGAAGGCATGGAGCAAGCGCAACCTGTGCGGGTGCGTTTCTCCGGCGATTACGTGGCCGAGTTGGCGGGGGCTAAAGGCTCGAAGCTGTCGGTGGTGCGCCTGGAGCCGCTGCTGATCGGCGGCCTGTACCCGAAAAACCTCGAAGACCGGATTCTGATCAAGATCGATCAGGTGCCACCGTACTTGCTTGAAACGCTGGTGGCGGTCGAGGATCGCGATTTTTATCATCACTTTGGTGTTTCGCCGAAGTCGATCGCCCGTGCAATCTGGGTCAACGGTTCGTCCGGGCGCATGCGTCAGGGCGGCAGTACCCTGACGCAGCAGTTGGTCAAGAACTTCTACCTGACCAACGAGCGCAGCCTGAGCCGCAAACTCACCGAAGCGATGATGGCGCTGCTGCTTGAACTTCACTACGACAAGCGCGAAATCCTTGAGGCTTACCTCAACGAAGTGTTTGTCGGGCAGGACGGTCAGCGTGCGGTGCACGGTTTCGGTCTGGCCAGCCAGTTCTTCTTCAGCCAGCCGCTGGCCGAGCTCAAGCTGCATCAGGTCGCGCTGCTGGTGGGCATGGTCAAGGGGCCTTCCTCCTATAACCCCCGTCGTAATCCGGAGCGTGCCCTCGAGCGGCGCAACCTGGTACTCGATGTGCTGCAAGAGCAGGGTGTCGCGACCGCCGAGCAGGTTGAGGCGGCGAAGAAAATGCCGCTGGGCGTGACCAAGCGCGGCAGTCTGGCGGACAGCTCGTTCCCCGGCTTCCTCGATCTGGTCAAGCGTCAGTTGCGCGAAGACTATCGCGACGAAGACTTGACCGAAGAAGGGCTGCGTATCTTCACCAGTTTCGACCCGATCCTGCAGATGAAGGCTGAGGCCTCGGTCAACGACACCTTCAAGCGTCTGGCAGGACGCAAGGGTTCCGATGACGTCGAAGCGGCAATGGTCGTGACCAACCCGGAGACCGGGGAAGTGCAGGCCATGATCGGCAGTCGCCAGGCCAGTTTTGCCGGGTTCAACCGGGCGCTGGATGCTGTACGGCCGATCGGCTCGCTGATCAAGCCGGCTGTTTATCTGACCGCACTGGAGAAACCGAGCCAGTACACATTGACCAGTTGGCTGTCGGACGAGTCCTTCTCGGTCAAAGGCGCGGATGGTCAGGTCTGGAAGCCGCAGAACTACGATCGCCGTTCTCACGGTACGGTGTTCCTCTATCAAGGCCTGGCGCATTCCTACAACCTGTCGACCGCGCGTCTTGGTTTGGCAGTCGGTGTGCCGAACGTATTGAAGACAGTGGCGCGCCTGGGTGTGACGCGTGAATTCCCGGCCTTCCCGTCGATGTTGCTCGGGGCCGGCGGCATGACGCCAATCGAAGTGGCGACCATGTACCAGACCCTCGCCAACGGCGGCTTCAATACGCCGATGCGCGGGATTCGTAGCGTGCTGACTGCCGAGGGCGAGCCACTCAAGCGTTATCCGTTCCAGATTCAGCAGCGTTTTGATCCGGCCTCCATTTACCTGATCCAGAGCGCCATGCAGCGGGTGATGCGTGAGGGTACCGGCAGCTCGGTTTATAACGCGTTGCCAAGGACCCTGACCCTGGCGGGCAAGACCGGTACCAGTAACGATTCGCGAGACAGTTGGTTTGCCGGTTTCAGCCAGGACTTGCTGGCGGTGGTCTGGCTGGGTCGCGACGACAATGGCAAGACGCCATTCACCGGCGCCACCGGGGCCTTGCAGGTCTGGACCAGCTTTATGCGCAAGGCCGACCCGTTGCCGCTGGACATGCCGCAGCCGGATAATATCGTTCAGGCCTGGGTGGACTCGCGAACCGGGCAAGGTTCTGACGCCGGTTGCCCTGGTGCCGTGCAGATGCCGTATATTCGCGGCAGCGAACCGCCTCCCGGTGCCGCTTGCGGTGGTGAAAACCCTGCCGAGACGGTGATGGACTGGGTCAAGGGCTGGATGAATTAAGCAAAGAGGGTTTCAAGTGAACAAGTGGTTGATTCCAGCGGTTGCCGCCGTAGCTTTGCTCAGCGGTTGCTCTAGCGTACAACGTGGCTCGATTCCGGTCGTGGATTCCGGCACCGCCGTGTCCAACAGTGAGCGGATCTCGGCCAATGGCGGTTTCCGCCAGACGACCGTCAAGCGCCCTGCGCAAGGTCAGTCGCAGACCCAGGCGATTCCGCAAGGTGACAGCGGCGTAGTGGTGATGGTGCCAGGCGCGGCAACGACTTCGACGCCGATCAGCACCACGCCGATTACCCCGGGTCCGATCACGCCGGGGCCGATCACGCCGGGGCCGATTGACACGTCGCCGGTCCAATCGGCGCCGATCAATCAGGGCAGCTACAGCATGCCGTCGTCGCCAAGCGGGATTCCGTCGGCCAGTTCGGGCGGACTTTCTGCCGACGAGCAACTGGACGGCCCGGTATTGGCTTTGCTGACTACCGCTCAACAGCAACAGGCGAGCGGTGATCTCAATGGTGCCTCCTCCAGCCTCGAACGCGCCCAGCGCGTTGCTCCGCGTGAGCCGCAGGTGCTTTACCGCCTGGCCCAGGTGCGCATGGCTCAGGGCGATGCCGCCCAAGCCGAGCAGTTCGCTCGCCGTGGGCTGACCTTTGCCAATGGCCGTCCAGCCCTTCAAGCCAGCTTGTGGGAGCTGATTGCCCAGGCGCGCGCGAAGCAGGGTGACTCTCAGGGCGCGGCATTGGCTCGTCAGAAGGCCAAGGTAACGCTGTGATGGATGCGCGATTTCTGAAAATCGCCGATCAACTGTTGTTGATCGAGCGCGAGTTGCGGGTACAACGGTGGTGGGATGAAGCCCCGCCCTCTGCCGAAGCGCTTTCCAGTGTCGAGCCGTTTTCGGTCGACACACTGGAATTCGAGCAATGGCTGCAATGGATCTTCCTGCCACGCATGAAGATGATCCTCGAACAGGATTTGCCGCTACCCAATGCTTCGGGCATTCAGGAAATGGCTGAAATGGTCTTTGCCGGGCGCAATGTCCAGGGTAGGGATCGGCAGTTACAGGTGCTGCTCAAAGAATTCGATCAACTGATCACCGCGTCCCGCTGAGCCAGAAGCTGCCAGTGTCCGCTGGCAGTTGTTCACAATATCCCTCTATTTTGTCGGCCGTTTCAGGGTAAGTGCATTCGCGTGCCAATTTTTTGCCAAAAGTTGCGCAATCAAAGCTAACACGGGGTGGATTTACGGGTTTTTTCTTGCGTTCTCATGTGCTTAGTAGAATAAAGCACATAGACGACTTGACTTGCGAAGGCCGAAACAGAAGAATCCAAAGTCCGCTGTACAGGGACTGCCAGAAGCAGACCCTCTCAGCAGATCATGAGGCGCATATCCGCGTCGACCTGTTACACCCGCAACGCGTTACCTCGCGCTGGGTGGGAAAGCCCCGCAACACTTGGGACGATCCCAATACTTGCTCAGTCAGTGCTGACGTAGTCGGCGACCACCGTCGCTCATGCTCTGCCGAGAAGTAAACCTATTAAGACCCGTCCCATTTTTCGTGGGCGGTATTCTGGCGTTTTAGAGGTGAGCAACGTGGAGCTTTTATCTGGCGGTGAGATGCTCGTCCGCTTCTTGCGTGACGAAGGCGTCAAATATATCTACGGGTACCCGGGTGGTGCTCTTCTTCATGTCTACGATGCCCTGTTCAAAGAACCGGAAGTGACCCACATCCTGGTTCGTCACGAGCAAGCGGCTACCCATATGGCTGACGGCTACGCCCGTGCCACCGGTAAAGCCGGCGTGGTACTGGTGACTTCCGGTCCTGGCGCAACAAACGCCATCACCGGTATCGCCACCGCCTACATGGACTCCATTCCGATGGTGATCATTTCCGGCCAGGTGCCTAGCACCATGGTTGGCACCGATGCGTTCCAGGAAACCGACATGATCGGTATCTCCCGGCCGATCGTGAAGCACAGCTTCATGATCAAGCACGCGTCGGAAATCCCGGAAGTCATGAAGAAGGCGTTCTACCTGGCGCAATCCGGTCGTCCTGGCCCGGTCGTTGTCGATATCCCGAAAGACATGACCAACCCGGCCGAGAAGTTCGAATACGTCTTCCCGAAAAAAGCCAAGCTGCGTTCCTACAGCCCGGCTGTTCGCGGTCACTCCGGTCAAATCCGCAAGGCGGCAGAAATGCTCCTGGCGGCCAAGCGTCCTGTGTTGTACTCGGGCGGCGGCGTGATTCTGGGTGGTGGTTCCGCACCACTGACCGAACTGGCGAAGATGCTCAACCTGCCAGTGACCAATACCCTGATGGGCCTCGGTGGCTACCCTGGCACCGACCGTCAGTTCATCGGCATGCTCGGCATGCACGGCAGCTACACCGCCAACCTGGCGATGCACCATGCTGACGTGATCCTCGCTGTCGGCGCACGTTTCGACGACCGTGTCATCAATGGCGCGTCGAAGTTCTGCCCGAACGCCAAGATCATTCACATCGACATCGACCCGGCTTCGATCTCCAAGACCATCAAGGCCGACGTGCCTATCGTGGGGCCGGTTGAGAGTGTCCTGACCGAAATGGTCGCGATCCTCAAGGAAATCGGCGAGACCCCGAACAAGGAGTCCGTTGCCAGCTGGTGGAAGCAGGTTGACGAGTGGCGCGGTGATCGCGGCCTGTTCCCGTATGACAAGGGCGACGGCAGCAAGATCAAGCCTCAGACCGTGATCGAAACCCTGTGCGAAGTGACCAATGGCGATGCCTTTGTGACCTCCGACGTGGGTCAGCACCAGATGTTTGCTGCGCAGTACTACAAGTTCAACAAGCCGAACCGCTGGATCAACTCCGGTGGCCTGGGCACCATGGGCTTCGGTTTCCCGGCGGCCATGGGCATTCAGTTGAGCTATCCGGATGCCGACGTCGCCTGTGTGACGGGCGAAGGCAGTATCCAGATGAACATCCAGGAGCTGTCCACCTGTCTGCAATACGGTTTGCCGGTAAAAATCGTCATTCTGAACAACGGCGTTCTGGGTATGGTTCGTCAGTGGCAGGACATGAGCTATGGCAGCCGTCACTCGCACTCCTACATGGAGTCGTTGCCTGACTTCGTCAAGCTGGCTGAAGCCTATGGTCACGTTGGCGTGCGCATCACTGAATCGAAAGATTTGAAGTCGAAGATGGAAGAAGCGTTCGCCATGAAAGATCGCCTGGTGGTGATCGATATTTCGGTCGATACCAGCGAGCACGTCTACCCGATGCAGATCAAAGACGGCTCCATGCGCGATATGTGGCTGAGCAAGACGGAGCGTACCTAATCATGCGGCACATTATTTCCTTGCTTCTGGAAAACGAACCCGGTGCTCTGTCTCGTGTGGTTGGCCTGTTCTCGCAGCGCAACTACAACATCGAAAGCCTGACTGTGGCACCAACCGAAGACCCGACCCTGTCGCGTCTGACGCTGACCACGGTCGGTCACGATGAAATCATCGAGCAGATCACCAAGAACCTGAACAAGCTGATCGAAGTGGTAAAACTGGTCGACCTGTCGGAGAGTGCTCACATCGAGCGCGAACTGATGCTGGTCAAGGTCAAGGCCACCGGCGCCCAGCGCGCCGAGATCAAGCGCACTACCGATATTTACCGTGGGCAGATCGTCGATGTCAGCGCCAGCGTGTATACCGTTCAACTGACCGGTACCAGCGACAAGCTCGACAGCTTCATTCAGTCCATTGGCACCGCCTCGATTCTGGAGACCGTCCGTAGTGGCGTGACCGGCATTGCCCGCGGCGACAAAGTACTCAGCATCTAAACCAAATTAGCGAACGGCCTGAACGGCCTGATATAGGGGAAATTCATGAAAGTTTTCTACGATAAAGACTGCGACCTGTCGATCATCCAGGGCAAGAAAGTTGCCATCATCGGTTACGGTTCCCAGGGCCACGCTCAAGCGTGCAACCTGAAAGACTCCGGCGTTGACGTGACTGTCGGCCTGCGTAAAGGTTCGGCTACCGTTGCCAAGGCTGAAGCCCACGGCCTGAAAGTGACCGACGTTGCTTCTGCTGTTGCAGCTGCCGACCTGGTCATGATCCTGACCCCGGACGAATTCCAGTCCTCCCTGTACAAGAACGAAATCGAGCCGAACATCAAGAAAGGCGCCACCCTGGCCTTCTCCCACGGCTTCGCGATCCACTACAACCAGGTTGTGCCGCGCGCTGACCTCGACGTGATCATGATCGCGCCGAAGGCTCCAGGCCACACCGTACGTTCCGAGTTCGTGAAGGGCGGCGGTATCCCTGATCTGATCGCTATCTACCAGGACGCCTCGGGCAACGCCAAGAACGTCGCCCTGTCCTACGCTGCCGGCGTTGGCGGCGGTCGTACCGGCATCATCGAAACCACCTTCAAGGACGAGACTGAAACCGACCTGTTCGGCGAACAGGCCGTTCTGTGCGGCGGTACCGTTGAGCTGGTCAAGGCCGGTTTCGAAACCCTGGTTGAAGCTGGCTACGCGCCGGAAATGGCCTACTTCGAGTGCCTGCACGAACTGAAGCTGATCGTTGACCTCATGTACGAAGGCGGTATCGCCAACATGAACTACTCGATCTCCAACAACGCCGAATACGGCGAGTACGTGACCGGCCCTGAAGTCATCAACGCCGAATCCCGTCAGGCCATGCGCAACGCCCTGAAACGTATTCAGGACGGCGAATACGCCAAGATGTTCATCAGCGAAGGCGCTACCGGCTATCCTTCGATGACCGCCAAGCGTCGTAACAACGCCGCTCACGGTATCGAAATCATCGGCGAGCAACTGCGCTCCATGATGCCGTGGATCGGTGCCAACAAGATCGTCGACAAAGCTAAAAACTAAGTCACGCGCTTGTACGAAAAACGCGGCTTAGGCCGCGTTTTTTCGTTTGGGGGGCCGGTTCTGGTATAAAGCTGCATCGTTTGTGGCCGAACCGTCGTCCCAGACACCTGTCCAAACTTTCCACCCGTTGCAAGGTAATGTCCATGAGCGAACGCCCCGAAGAGCCAAACCAGGCTTCTGACGCCGAAAGCCTGCTGCCCATCGATGAACATGTCGAGGAAGGGCATGACGCCGAAGGTCGTAAAGTCCGGCATCGTGGTATCTATCTTCTGCCGAATCTGTTCACCACTGCGAATCTGTTCGCAGGGTTCTATTCCATCATCAACTCAATGAGCGCCCAGGCGGCCTTGAGTGCCGGTGACTCGGCCAATGCGAGCAAGTATTTCGCGTTCGCGGCCATCGCGATCTTCGTCGCAATGGTGCTCGATGGTCTTGATGGGCGCGTGGCCCGCATGACCAATACCCAGAGCGCCTTCGGTGCCGAGTACGACTCGCTGTCGGACATGGTTGCCTTTGGTGTTGCCCCGGCATTGCTGGCCTTCGGTTGGGCCTTGGGTGACATGGGCAAGGTTGGCTGGATGGTCGCCTTCATCTATGTGGCGGGCGCGGCCTTGCGCCTTGCGCGCTTCAACACTCAGGTCGGTACCGCGGACAAGCGCTACTTCATCGGTCTGGCCAGTCCTGCCGCTGCGGGTGTGGTTGCAGGTATCGTCTGGGCGTTCAGTGACTACGGCATTCAGGGTTCCAAGATGTCCTTCCTGGTTGCGCTGATGGTTGCGGCGGCCGGCATGCTGATGGTCAGCAACATCAAGTACAACAGCTTCAAGGAGCTGGACCTGAAGGGGCGAGTGCCTTTCGTGGCGATTCTCGCCGTGGTGCTGGTGTTCGCAGTGGTGTTCAGTGACCCTCCGCGTATCCTGCTGCTGGTGTTTCTCGCCTATGCAGCCTCCGGCCCGGTTCAATATCTGTTACGTCTTCGCCGTAACAAGAGCGCGTAATTTCCCTCATACTCCGCAGTCTATGGGTGCATCTGTCCTCCAAAGCTGCGGAGTAACCATGCTGATTAAAGTCCCCAGAGCGTCCGACTGCCACGAGTCGGACGTCACGCCTGAATCCCTCTATCTTTCTCGACGCAAAGTGCTCGGCGCCACGGTTGCGGGCTTCGCTCTGGGCAGCCTGCCGCAATGGGCCAGCGCTGGCGATGCTGTGCGTTATCCGGATGTCGAGCCCGGCAAGGCGCCTTCCTGGTTCAGCGAAAAACTTCCGGCTACCCAGTGGGGGGCGATCAGCGTCAAAGATGAGGCGATCACGCCGTTCAAGGATGCGACCCACTACAACAACTTCTACGAGTTCGGCACAGACAAAGGTGATCCGGCCGCCAATGCCGGCACGCTGAAGACGGAGCCGTGGTCGGTAGTGGTGGACGGGGAGGTGGGCAAGCCTGGGCGGTATGCGCTGGAGGACCTCATGAAGCCGTATCGGTTGGAGGAGCGAATCTACCGGCTGCGTTGCGTGGAAGCCTGGTCGATGGTCATTCCCTGGATCGGTTTTCCGCTCTCGGCCTTGCTCAAGGAAGTCGAGCCGACCTCGAAAGCCAGATTCATCCGCTTCGAAACCTTGCAGGATCCCAAAAGCATGCCGGGGCAGCGCTCCGGTTTTGCCTTGATCGACTGGCCCTATGTGGAAGGGTTGCGACTGGATGAGGCCATGAATCCGTTGGCGATTCTCGCAGTGGGGATGTAC
>NZ_CP019398.1:1510000-5307500 GCF_009866745.1 Pseudomonas sp. S34 | reverse complement strand
GTGTTCTTTTAGAACACGAAGTGGTTGATGCCATGCTTCCAAGAAAAGCTTCTAAGCTTCAGGTAACCAGGAACCGTACCCCAAACCGACACAGGTGGTTGGGTAGAGAATACCAAGGCGCTTGAGAGAACTCGGGTGAAGGAACTAGGCAAAATGGCACCGTAACTTCGGGAGAAGGTGCGCCGGTGAGGGTGAAGCATTTACTGCGTAAGCCCACGCCGGTCGAAGATACCAGGCCGCTGCGACTGTTTATTAAAAACACAGCACTCTGCAAACACGAAAGTGGACGTATAGGGTGTGACGCCTGCCCGGTGCCGGAAGGTTAATTGATGGGGTTAGCTAACGCGAAGCTCTTGATCGAAGCCCCGGTAAACGGCGGCCGTAACTATAACGGTCCTAAGGTAGCGAAATTCCTTGTCGGGTAAGTTCCGACCTGCACGAATGGCGTAACGATGGCGGCGCTGTCTCCACCCGAGACTCAGTGAAATTGAAATCGCTGTGAAGATGCAGTGTATCCGCGGCTAGACGGAAAGACCCCGTGAACCTTTACTATAGCTTTGCACTGGACTTTGAATTTGCTTGTGTAGGATAGGTGGGAGGCTTTGAAGCGTGGACGCCAGTTCGCGTGGAGCCATCCTTGAAATACCACCCTGGCAACTTTGAGGTTCTAACTCAGGTCCGTTATCCGGATCGAGGACAGTGTATGGTGGGTAGTTTGACTGGGGCGGTCTCCTCCTAAAGAGTAACGGAGGAGTACGAAGGTGCGCTCAGACCGGTCGGAAATCGGTCGTAGAGTATAAAGGCAAAAGCGCGCTTGACTGCGAGACAGACACGTCGAGCAGGTACGAAAGTAGGTCTTAGTGATCCGGTGGTTCTGTATGGAAGGGCCATCGCTCAACGGATAAAAGGTACTCCGGGGATAACAGGCTGATACCGCCCAAGAGTTCATATCGACGGCGGTGTTTGGCACCTCGATGTCGGCTCATCACATCCTGGGGCTGAAGCCGGTCCCAAGGGTATGGCTGTTCGCCATTTAAAGTGGTACGCGAGCTGGGTTTAGAACGTCGTGAGACAGTTCGGTCCCTATCTGCCGTGGACGTTTGAGATTTGAGAGGGGCTGCTCCTAGTACGAGAGGACCGGAGTGGACGAACCTCTGGTGTTCCGGTTGTCACGCCAGTGGCATTGCCGGGTAGCTATGTTCGGAAAAGATAACCGCTGAAAGCATCTAAGCGGGAAACTTGCCTCAAGATGAGATCTCACTGGGACCTTGAGTCCCCTGAAGGGCCGTCGAAGACTACGACGTTGATAGGTTGGGTGTGTAAGCGCTGTGAGGCGTTGAGCTAACCAATACTAATTGCCCGTGAGGCTTGACCATATAACACCCAAGCAATTTGACTACTCGAAAGAGCATCAGATTGCGGTGTGTGAAGACGAAAGAACCGAAAGTTCGACTCTTGCAAAACACCGAAAGCTGTCACATACCCAATTTGCTGAAGCGAGGCCAGCCGGCCACGACTCAGTACCCGAATTTCTTGACGACCATAGAGCGTTGGAACCACCTGATCCCATCCCGAACTCAGCAGTGAAACGATGCATCGCCGATGGTAGTGTGGGGTTTCCCCATGTGAGAGTAGGTCATCGTCAAGATTAAATTCCGAAACCCCTATCTGCGTATGCAGGTAGGGGTTTTGTTTTTGTCGTAGAAAAAGCACGATCAATCAAGCACAAATTGGCGCAGTTATTTTTGTCCCGGGACACTAGAATAGGTCCAACTTTTTCAGAGTCAGAGCGCTTATGCCGGATTCGGTTGACGCCAAAGAGCTGTCAGAAATACCACTGGAAAATCTGGTTGCCTGCCATGAGTGCGACTTGCTCATGCGTAAACCCGAACTCGCCCATGGCGAAAAAGCCATGTGCCCGCGCTGTGGCTACGAGCTTTATGCCAATCGGTACAACGTCGTACAGCGCAGTCTCGCCCTTGTCATAGCCGCCTTGTTGTTGTTTATTCCGGCGAACTTTTTACCCATCATGCAGCTCAATCTACTCGGGCAGTCTTCGCAAGACACTGTCTGGAGCGGCGTTGTCGCCCTTTTTGACACGGGTATGCAAAGCGTTTCAGTGATTGTATTCCTGTGCAGCATGGGGATCCCGCTGCTCAAGCTGCTGTGCCAACTGGCCGTATTGTTGAGTATCCGTTTTGATGTCGGACGCAGCTACGGCTTGCTGCTCTATCGCATTTATCACCATATACGCGAATGGGGGATGCTCGAGGTTTACTTCATGGGCGTACTGGTGGCGATCGTAAAACTGGCAGATATGGCAGCCATCACCGTAGGCCTCGGCCTGGTGTGCTTCATTGGTTTGTTGCTGATTCAAGTCTGGCTGGAGGTCGTAATGTCTCCACACCAGATCTGGCAGGCGTTATCAGGAGAGGATGCCCATGCGGGCGATTGATGCGGGCATTCTGATTTGCAAGGAATGTCATGAATTGAACAGGCAGGAAGCTGATACCGATGAGCAAGTCTGTACGCGCTGCGGGGCGCTGGTACACGCCCGCAGCCCGAATAGCCTGGTGCGCACCTGGGCATTGCTGATTACCGCCGCCATTCTTTACATACCGGCCAATTTGCTGCCGATCATGACCGTGAACTCCTTGGGCAAAGGTGCGCCGAGCACGATCATGGCAGGTGTGATCGAACTGATGCACTACGGAATGTTCCCCATTGCGGCCGTGGTGTTTATCGCCAGTATCGTGGTGCCCACGTTCAAACTGGTGGGTATCGCTCTGCTGCTGTTTTCCGTGCAGCGCCGTCAGCCCCTTTCGGCTCGCCAGCGTATCTGGATGTACCGTTTCATTGAATTCATCGGCCGCTGGTCGATGCTCGATATCTTTGTGATTGCCATCCTCGTGGCGGTCGTGAATTTTGGGCGGCTTGCCAGCATCGAAGCCAATCTTGGCGCCATCGCTTTCGCCACGGTGGTGATTCTGACGATGCTTGCCGCGGTAACTTTTGATCCCCGACTGATTTGGGATAACACGGAGTCGGACGACGACCATGACTGATTTGCCTGTAGCGAAAACCCGACCGGCTTCGAACTGGTCTGCCATTTGGGTGTTGCCCCTGATCGCCTTGATCATCGGCGGCTGGCTCGGCTGGCGTGCCTATAACGAGACCGGTATCGAGATTCAGGTGCGTTTTGAGAGCGGCGAGGGCATTCAGGCCAACAAGACCGAAGTTGTCTATAAAGGCATGTCGGTCGGTAAGGTCAAAAGTCTCAAGCTCGATGACGAAGGCAGTTCCAAAGGCGTGATCGCCAGCATCGAAATGAACAAGGACGTAGAGCCATACCTGCGAACCAGCACGCGTTTCTGGCTGGTCAAGCCGAGCGTGACGCTGGCAGGGATTACCGGTCTCGAGACGCTGGTTTCAGGTAACTATGTCGCCATCAGCCCGGGGGAAGGCGAGCCGGTCCGCAAGTTCAAGGCCCTGGCCCAGGAACCGCCGCTCTCCGATGCCCAGCCCGGTCTGCACTTGACTATCAAGGCCGACCGCCTGGGCTCGCTGAACCGTGGCAGTCCGGTGTTTTACAAACAGATCAAAGTGGGCCAGATCAAAAGCTATGTATTGTCCGAGGACCAGAACACTGTCGAGCTCAAGGTCTTCATTGAGCCGACTTACGCCAAACTGGTGCGCAAACACACACGTTTCTGGAATGCCAGCGGCATCAGCATCGACGCCAATCTGTCGGGTGTGAAGGTCCGCAGTGAGTCCCTGGCCAGCATCGTCGCCGGTGGTATTGCGTTCGCCACACCCGAAAACCGCAAGGACAGTCCGCCTACCGATCCGAGCCTGCCGTTCAGACTCTATGAAGACTTTGACGCCGCCGCCGCCGGTATCCGGGTGAAGGTCAAGCTCAGTGATTTCGACGGCTTGCAGGCCGGTCGCACACCGGTGATGTACAAGGGTATTCAGGTGGGCAGCCTGAAAACGCTGAAGGTCGATGCGGATCTGTCTGGCGCAACCGCCGAGTTGACGATGGACCCATTGGCCGAGGATTACCTGGTCGAAGGCACTCAGTTCTGGGTGGTGAAGCCGTCGATTTCCCTGGCGGGGATTACCGGCCTCGAGGCGTTGGTCAAAGGTAACTACATCGCTGTGCGGCCTGGCGACAAGGGTTCGGCGCCACAGCGGGAGTTTGTAGCCCGGGCCAAGGCACCGCCGCTGGATCTGCGTGCGCCAGGCCTGCACCTTGTTTTGTTCACGGAAAGCCTCGGTTCGCTGGAAGTCGGCAGCCCGGTTCTCTACAAGCAGGTCAAAGTCGGCTCCGTACAGAGCTATCAGTTCTCCCGCAAAAAGAAACAACTGATCATTGGCGTGCACATCGAGAAGGAATATGAAGGCCTGGTCAACGCCTCGACGCGCTTCTGGAACGCCAGTGGCATCACCCTCACGGGCGGACTGACCGGCGGGGTCCAGGTTAAAAGCGAGTCATTGCAGAGCTTGATGGCCGGCGGCATTGCCTTCGAGACCCCGCAGGACAACGCCCCGTTGCAGAAGCGTATTCCACGTTTCCGTCTGTTCGCGAACCATGAAGACGCTACGCAGAAGGGCGAAGTCATCACGCTCAAGCTCGATCGCGCTGATGGCCTGCGTACCGGCACTCCGATTCGTTTCAAGGGGCTGGATGTCGGCAAGGTGGAGGATGTTGATCTCAGCGAGGACCTGCAATCGGTGCTGTTGACCGCGCGGATTACCGAAGTGCCAGAGCGCATTGCCCGGGTCGGCAGTCAGTTCTGGGTGGTCAAGCCTGAACTGGGCCTGATCAAGACGTCCAACCTCGAAACCCTGGTGACCGGGCAATACATCGAGGTACAACCGGCGCCGAAGAGCCTGGGTCCGCAGAAGAACTTTGTCGTTTTGGCCGCCGCGCCCGAAACTGCCAAGCAGGAAGCGGGATTGAGTCTGGTGCTGAGCGCGGCACGTCGCGGTTCGCTCAAGGCCGGTGTGCCGGTGACGTATCGCGAAATCACCGTGGGCAAGGTGACCAGTTATGAACTGGGCCAGACCGCTGATCGCGTGCTGATCCATATCCTGATCGAGCCGAAGTACGCGCCATTGGTACGCAGCGGTACACGATTCTGGAACACCAGCGGTTTCGACTTCGATGTCGGCCTGTTCAAAGGTGCAACGGTGCGTACTGAATCACTGGAGACGATGATTCAGGGCGGTGTCGCCTTTGCCACGCCGGATGGCGAGCGCATGGGTAGCCCGGCGCGACCGGAGCAGACGTTCGCGCTGTTCGACAAGTTCGAAGAGGAGTGGCTGGGCTGGGCGCCGAAGATCTCCCTCGGTAAATAGTCGGAGGGTTATGTGGCGTCAGTGATGACGCCTTCGCGGGCAAGCCCGCTCCCACAGGGGACTGGGTTGTTCCTGAAGATATGCGATCAAATGTAGGAGCGGGCTTGCCCGTGAAGAGGCCCTGAAGTTCACTGCAAAGCTAAATCACACACCTATGAAAAAAGGCCGCGATCCATTGGACCGCGGCCTTTTTATTGCCTTCGATTCAAGCCTCAGACCGCATCCAGCTCCGGTTCATCCGCTTGTTCGTTGATCGTCGCCCTTACCTGATCGTGACGACGGATGTACTTCCAGTCCGCCTCATCGATGTAGATGCCAGCCGGACCGCTGCCACCTTCCAGGTCGATGGCGACACTGGCGCAGACCTGCGGCTTCACGCTCGCCAGGATCGGCACGAAGCCCAGTTGCAGGCTGGTTTCCAGCAATGCGGCCTGGTTCTTCTCATCGATGTCCGCCGCCTCGTCGAGGTAGTACGGCAGGCGTACGCGACCGGCCTGGTCACGGTCCATCAAGTGCAGCAACAAGTACATGTTGGTCAGTGCCTTGATGGTCATGGTGGTGCCGTTGGACGCCGCGCCGTCGATGTCGGTGTGGATCACCGGTTGGCCGTTGACCTTGGTGATCTCGAACGCCAGTTCGAACAAGTCCTTGAGGCCGAGCTGGTTGTGGTTGGCCGCCACCAGCCGCGCCAGGTATTCCTTGGCCTCTTCGTTCTTGTTGTCCTGCTCGGCACTTTGGCTCAGATCGAAGACCGACAGGGTTTCGCCTTCTTCGTACTGACCTGCGCTGTGAATGATCTGGTCGATGTGCTTGAGCGCTTCCTTGTTCGGTGCGAGCACGATGCGGAAGCTTTGCAGGTTGGAGACCTGGCGTTTGTTGATCTCGCGGTTGAACAGTGCCAGTTGGTGTTCGAGGCTGTCATAGTCGCTGCGGATGTTGCGCAGGGTCCGGGCAATGTCCGTCACGGCGGCACGGCGAGCCTTGCCCAGGGTCAGGGCTTCGTCGGTACGGTGCGCATAGGCGTTGATCAGCAGTTGCAGGCGCCGCTCCATATCGTCTTCGCTGTCGAACTTGGCCACGCCCTTGAGGCGTACCTGGGCGTACAGCGCTTCGATCTGGCCGTCGGCCCGCAGCAGGCCTTGCCAGCTGTCCTGATAGTCGTTGAGCAGTGGCAGCAGGTTGTCCATGGAATCGTCGATCGGGTCCATGAACGGTGTGCCGAACGGCAGGTCCGCGGGCAGCAACTGACGGCGGCGCAGGGCGTCGTCGAGGGTGCGTTGCTTGGCTTCCATGTCGCCGATCTGGCGGCCGACCAGTTGCAGCTTGGCCGACAGTTGCTGGACGCGCTCGGTAAAGGCATCGCTGGAACGCTTCAATTCGTCCTGTGCGGCTTCCATCTGTGCCATCTGTTCCAGCTTGTCGCCTTCCTCGGCGCTCAGGGTTTGCGCGCGACGGAAATCTTCCAGGGCTTTCTGCGCATCCAGCACTTGCTGGTACAGCACTTCGGTCTGGGTCTTGCTCGCGGCGCGGTCGGCCGCCACGGCCTGCTGGGTCTTCAGTTGCTTGAGTTCTTTGTCCAGGCGCTCCTTCTGGTCGCGCAGGGCTGCGCGGTCAGCCAAGGCCTGCAGCGCCGGTGGTTCGATGTGCGAGATGTCGATGGACAGGCCCGGCACTTCGAAGCGTTCGCCTTTGAAACCGTCGAGGATCAGCTCCACGGATTTGACCCACTCGCCGTCGTCGTCGAGGGTGATGCCGTGTTCACCCAGCGGCAGGCTGAACAGTGCGCTGTTGAACAGGCGCATCAGGCGTTCGACGTCTTGCTGCGAGAATTCTTCGCGCAGGCGGGCATAACTGTTGTTGTCGGCGTGATCGAGCTGCTGCTTGACCGACTTCAGGCGTTTTTCCAGGTCGCGCAGGCGCTCGTCCAGGTCTTCGGCGCTGAACTGGCGGGACTGTGCCAGCGCACCGGCCAGTTCATCGTGAGCGTCCTTGGCGGCCAGCAGCTGCTGCTCCAGCACCTTGACGTCATCGACCAGGGCAAAGCGATGCTTGAGCACCGACAATTCGCCGAGCCAGCGCTGGATGCCGGTGATTTCCCGTTCCAGACGCATCAGTTCCTGGGTGCCACCGCGCTGGTCGTTTTGCAGGGCATCCTGCTCGTTGCGGTAGTGCTCGGCCTGAATGGTCAGCTCTTCCTTGCGCGCACTGGCGTAGTCCGACCAGGTGCCGAGCAAGGAGTCGAGCAGCGGTGAGATCCGGTGCAGTTTGCCGCGCAGAATGTCGCGTTGCTTCACGCCGTTGGCCAGGGCTTCGACCAGCGGGCCGGCGGCGACCAGCGAGTTGTAGTCCTGCTCCATGCGTCGTACATCGCGGAACGCTTCTTCGCACGCGGCGATGTAGTCGACGCTGCCGGAGCGCAGGCTGTGCTCGAAGGCATCGAGGAACAGCTGCTTGAGCTTGGCCGCGGTGATTTCGCGCATGTGCAGCAGGTTGATGAACAGGGCGCGGAAGGTCTTCAGGCTCTGTTCGCTGGTGGAGCGTAGCGGGATCAGCGTCAGGTCCAGCGGGATCGAAGTGTGACCGCCAACCAACAGGCGGCGCAGTTCGTCCGGCTTGAGTTCGTAGGCTTTCAGGCCTTCACGCTCAAGGTTGGTGAACAGTTCTTTCTGGCGCAGGCAGGTGTCGTTTTTCTGGTAGTGGGCCAGGTCCAGTTTGCCGGCATAGGCAAAGAACTGGTGACCGAAGCCGCCGCCCGGGCCGCGGCCGACCACACCGATCACGTGGGGGCCGTGGGGCAGGTTCACCTCCACCAGGATGTAGCTGGTGTCCGAGGCGAAGTAGAAGCGCCGGGACTGCTCCAGGCTGTACTTGCCGAAGCTCATGTCCGACATGCGCGCCAGGATTGGGAACTGCAGGGCGTTGATCGAGGCGGATTTACCCAGGTTGTTGGCGCCGTATACCGATAGCGGCTCTTCCAGCGGGAACAGGCCGAGGCTGTAGCCGGCGGTGTTCAAAAGGGCAAAGCGGCGGATGCCGTAACGTTCCTTGCTCATGCGTCGAGCTCCTGTTCTTCGGCGATGGCGCGGGCCAGTGCGTCTTCTTCGCTTTCGTCTTCAAAACCCGCGAGGTCGAGCGGGTCATCGGTCTGCAACAGCTTTTCGTCGCTGTCTTCGTCGATCAGCACCGGCACCGGCAACGGCAGGACACTGTGCAGGCTGGCGGCCAGATCGCGGTCCTGTTGCACCGACAGGCACACATCGAGGAAGCGGTGCATCGGCGGCAGGAAACGGTAGACGCCGTTCTCTTCGCTGGCGAAACCGAGCTGAGTCATGCGGCGCATGATCTTTTCTTCGAGCTCGTCCTGGGTCTGCACTTCGGCCTGGATGAACAGGTCGCGGTACTTTTCCAGCAGCGACGGCAATTCATCGCGACCGAGGCTGCCGCCGTCGAGCACGGCGATCGGGTCGCGGCCCTGATCGGCCAGGTGCTCGACGAGGATAAAGGTGAACAGCGCCAGACGCTGGGCGGTCTTGTTCACCGCCGCCGCCGCGAGGTCCGGCACGAAGTAGTAGAAGCCACGGGTGTCGCAGACCAGTTCAAAGCCCAGGGCCTTGAACAGCGTGCGGTACTGGTCCTGGAAGTTCGACAACTGCGCGTACAGCTCCGGATCGCGGCGGCTGACGTGATAACCCTTGAACAGCTCGCGAAAGATCGGCGCCAGCTGGGGCAGTTCGGATAGATCAAGATGCATAGGGAGTGCTCGCAGAATCCTCGGCGGCGGTGTCGCTGACCGAGAGCAGGGCGAAGGAGCGCAGGCTGACCTGGTGCTCGTGAGTATGGTATTCGCGACGTTCCAGGCGCTCGCGCTTGAAGCGTTTTTCCCGCGACAGGCGCGAGAACCAGTACAGCAATTCGTCGGTGGCGCCGTCCGGTTCCTGCTCCAGCAGCCAGGTCATCAGGTCCGGCATCGGCAGGGCGTCTTCGCAGCGCTCGAGCATTTCCCGAACGGTGCGTGGCGCCCGTGGCGCTTCGCCTTTCTGGGTCTTGTGAGCCTTGGGGAAGCGCGCCGGTTTCGGTTCGAAGCGGGCCAGGGCATAAACGTAGGCTTCGACCTGGCTGGCACTGCCGAGGAAGGTGCTCTGTGGGCGAGTGAACATCGGCATCGCCGCTTGTGGCACGGCGTCGATGCCTTTGCGGCGGATCATCGACAGGGCCAATGCGGCGCCACGGGTCACGGCGTTGTGCCGGCGCGCTTCTTCGCGCAGCGGCAGCAGCAGCTCGCGGGCGTGACGCAGGGTCAGCTGGGCGCTGGTCTGCATTTCGAGGATGCGCGCGTGGGTGCGCAGCAACATGTCGTCGTCGACCAGATGGCCGAGGCGCTGCTGTTCGCTGAGCATCTTCAGCAGGACGGTTTCGACCTTGCGCACGCCTTGTTCGAAGGCGCCGTCGGCGTTCACCAGATCAATCATTGGCTCGACGTATTCGTCCCAGGTCGCCAGCACTTCAGCATAACGCTGGCGCAACGGAATCTGCCGGTCGCTGGTTTTCGCCCGTTCGGCGACGGCCACCAGTGCCTGTTCGTCGTTATCGAGTTTTTTCAGCACGTCACGCACGCGCATGTCGAGCAGGCGCAATTGGCGGGCGAGGTCGTTGCCGTCGCGGATATCGAATGCGTCCTGGATATAACCGGCCAGACGCTCGAGGTGGCGCAGGTAGGCTTCGATCTCCAGGCACAGGCCCAGACGGTGTTCACGGCGCAGATAGGCGAGGAAGTCGTGAATCTGCGCATTGAGCTCGAAACGGTTCGGGCTTTTGGCCACGGGAACCAGGATGTCGAGGCGAATCCACACATCCAGCAGGCTGGTGATGTCCTGCGGCGTACTGTCGAGTTGCTGGGCGGCCAGTTGCGTGCGCAGTTCGTTCAGGCTCAGTGTGCCTTGGTCGAAGTGCTCGCACAGTGGCTCCAGAAGTGCCCAGTGTTCAGCGAGGGCGCGCAAGACGCGCTTGGGTTCGATCATCGGAATGGCCGGCTGGTTGGCGATTAAAAGCCGCGATTGTACTGCATCGGGGGCAATGCGATTCACTCTCGGGACGGACTGTCGCCTTCTTTTCGGTAAGGTGCATCGATCAACTGCGGGCGATCTTCAGCGAACGGCGGTAGAATCAGCGCACTTTAGTTATCCACAAGTGGCCGACCTTTGCTTATCGAGTCCCGTCGTCGCGCTTATCTGGCCGCCATGCAGGTGGTCAACTGGCTGCCGCGCACCGAATTGCCCTTTGCCGCGCCGTCGCGGCCCGAGCTGCTGGAGATTCCCGAGCCGGTTGTGGTCGCGCCTGTCGTGCCCGCTGTTGTGGCCGATACGCCCGTGGCGCCTGTGGCCAAGCCGGCCGAGCGGGTGAAGATCGAGGTGCCACGGCCATCGCTGGCCAGCACCCGCACCGGCGCCAAACCGGCGGAAGAGGCCGAAGAGACGCCAGCCGTGGTCAAGGCACCCATCGTGCCGCCCCCGCGTTTTGCCCTGCAATTATTGCGGGCCGGGCGTTGCCTGCTGCTGGTGGAGTTACCCACAGGTGAATCCTTCCAGACTCGCGATCCTGCCTACCTGCTGCTCAAGGACATGCTGCGCGCCGCCGGTCTGCCGGACAGCCCGCAGATCGTCGGTGAGCCGGTGCGTTGGCCGTTGTTGGTGCGTGGCACGATGGATCAGGGCCCGGAAGCGGCCCGCGACTTCGTGCAAGGTTTTCTCTCGGTGCGCATGGAAGAAACGCCCTGCGCCTGCTTGTGGCTGATCGGCTTGCCTGCGGTGCGATTTGCCGGCGAAGCGGATGCCGAGGCGTTCAATCGCGAATTGCAGATCGAAGGCCTGGGCTCGGCCTGGGCGTTGCCGGGCCTGGAATTATTAATGGAAGAGCCACAGCGTAAGGCTGATGTCTGGCAAGCCATGCGTCGGCTGATGGCGCGCTGGAAAGAATCGAATGAGTGACGCTGTATCGTTTCGCCCGATGACCGAGGCGGACCTGGAAGCTGTACTGAAAATCGAATATGCGGCCTATAGCCATCCCTGGACCCGCGGGATTTTCCTCGATGGCCTGGGCAAGTATCAGATCTGGCTGATGTTCGAAGGTCAGCAACAGGTCGGCCACGGTGTGGTGCAGATCATCCTCGACGAGGCGCACCTGCTCAACATTACGGTCAAGCCGGAAAACCAGGGCCGGGGCCTGGGGCTGACCTTGCTTGAGCATTTGATGTCGATCGCCTACAAGGCAGACGCCCGGGAGTGTTTCCTGGAAGTGCGCGACAGCAATACCGCGGCGTTCAAGCTGTATGAACGCTATGGCTTCAACGAAATCGGCCGGCGTCGGGATTACTACCCGGCGGTGGGCGGGCGCGAAGATGCGGTGGTCATGGCCTGCACTTTGGTGGATTGAGCCTCAAAAGCTTCGCGAGCAAGCCCGCTCCCACATTTGGAATGCATTCCCCCTGTGGGAGCGGACTTGCTCGCGAAGGCGGCTGAACAGGCACTAAAAAATTATCGCTTGCCGTCCATCGGATCGCGCTGAGCCAGTTCAGCCTCATCCAGGCCATTGCCACCGCCGATATCGTCCTCATCGACGATGCTCAGGTCCCAATCCGCACGGCTATCATTGCCCGCCTCATGGGCATCCCGGGCGCCGTCCTCACGGATCAGGGTTTCCGGGCTCAGGTCGTCCTCGGTAGGTTGATGGTCACCGGTCGAGGCAGCAGCGGTCAGGCCCGCTTCACGTCCGCGCTGGCGCGACAGCAGTCGCTCGCGCTCCTTTTCCGGCAGTTCGTCACCGATTCTGGTGCTGGGTTCTTCAGCGTCGAAATCCAGCTCACGCACCGAGCCCATGCGGTCTTCGTTGTCATCGACGGGTTCCGGTTGCACCGCATCGTACGGACGTCGTGAATCATTCATGGCAATTCCTCATACTGTAGTCCCTACTACGGTTGACCCCCGTGGCTACCGAGAATTCCACCGGCATGGAGCCCCGTGTTCCGGATCAGGAGAGCATCTGCATTTTCGCGCGTGACCCCGACGGACGGTTGTCAGTCAAAGCTGCGCATCATTCTTGAGGCTTCAAAGCATGAACGAATTACAAGATCTGATTGATAACAACGAGCGTTGGGCCGCTGCGATCAAGGAGGAAGATCCTGACTTCTTCGCCAAGCTGGCTCGCCAACAGACCCCAGAGTTCCTGTGGATCGGTTGTTCCGACGCCCGGGTGCCGGCCAACGAGATCGTCGGCATGCTGCCGGGCGATCTGTTCGTACACCGTAATGTGGCCAACGTTGTGCTGCACACCGACCTCAACTGCCTGTCGGTGATTCAGTACGCGGTCGATGTGCTCAAGGTCAAACACATCCTTGTCACCGGCCATTATGGCTGCGGCGGTGTGCGCGCTTCGATGCAGGATCGCCAGTTCGGCCTGATCGACGGCTGGCTGCGTTCGATTCGCGATCTCTACTACGAGAAGCGCGAAGAGCTGGCCAAACTGGCCACCGAAGAGGAACAGGTCGACCGCCTCTGCGAACTCAACGTGATTCAGCAAGTGGCCAACGTCGCCCATACCAGCATTGTGCAAAATGCCTGGCATCGCGGGCAGAGCCTGTCGGTCCACGGTTGCATCTACGGCATCAAGGACGGTCGCTGGAAAAGCCTGAACACCACCATCAGCGGCTTCGAGCAACTGCCGCCGCAGTACCGCCTGCGTCCGGTCGACCCTCAGTAATACCCGTCAATAATGACGTTGCCGACGCCAGCGTTGCAGAAACGCCTGGCCGTCGGCGTTTGGCGACTCGTCGTAGCCGGTAATCCAGCCACGGCACTCGTATGAGCCGCACTGGCAGGCAAATTGGCGTTGCAGTTTGTCTTCGGTGGCGGCGAAGTCCATGGTCAGCCAGTCCCCCTTGCTGATGTCCTTTAGCGCCCATAACCACAACTCGCTCAAGTCCAGAAAGACATTGGGGTCGCAGGAGTGTCGCAACAGTCCGCAGAAGCGCGGGTCGTAGACGTGTATGCCCGGGGCGAGCTGGCGGGTATGCCGGCAGCGGTAGGGCAGCAAATGCCCCGACGCCCGGCAGATACGGGTGATTCGCGGGAATTCGCGCCGTGCGGCAATACCCGTGGCTTCGCCCTTGGCGTTTTCAATGATTTCGAAGTCGGCCAGGGAAGGAAATCCCAGGCGAACGGGCAGCTCCGAAAAGGGGTAAACACCTTGCGGCGGTTGTGGGCTTTTTCGTTGAGGGGCGTGAGCTTTCATAACAATCCCTGTCTGCTGGGTGCTGCGACTTCCTTGTACCGACGGTCCTGTCAGCACAGCAGCACATGGGTTCAGCCCAAGCCTCTCGCAGATACCATGGGCGGTCTACTGTCATAAGTGACAGATTTTTTCGCCGTTCATCGGGTTACAGCGGCGGAGCAGGTTTCGCCGTGGCGGGTGCCGGGGCCTTGAGCTGCTTGAGCTGGGACACGATCGAAGCTGTCGCGCATTTGCCCACAGCCTGTTGGGGCGACAGGTTGCGGATCGAGGTGTAGAACAGCTCGCAGGTTTTTTCTTTCTGGGCCACTTGCCAGGTTTGCCTGCAGGTATTGAGCTCAACGTCCGGATTGCTGTCCGGTTGGCGTCCCATGGCGGCCTGCCAGCACGCAGCACTCAAATCCTGACCCATGACTTTCAGGCCTGCCGCATCGGCCTTGGCCTGGGCGTCACTGCCGGTGTAGCTTGCCGGATCGGCGGCATACCAAATGTAGCTCGGATGGTTGGAGCCCAGCACGGGGACTTTCACGCCGTTGTCCGGGGTGATCTGGACCAGGCCCAACACGTTCACCGTCTGCCCGTATTGCTCTTTGATCCAGTTACGCACCGGTGCGCCGAAGGCGACCATCGGCAGGGCTGCACCGCTGGCGTTCAGGCTGACTTCCTTGACCATGGTGGTCTGGTAATCCTTGAAGTAGCCGTAGACGCCTTCGAGGTCTTTGCCCGCGTTGGACGGCGCGGCAATCGGGGCGATGTCGATGATTGTCTGGTAGCCCGGCGTCTGCCCGGCCGGGATGCCGTTGGCAGTCAGCAGCGTGGCCCAGCGATCCGTAGTGGCGGACCTCAGGTAATCCTGGGCCTGGGTCAGCGAATAGTCTGGCGGGAAGTGCAGCAGTTCGACGCTTTTGCGGTTTTCCAGGGCCATGCCCAACGGCAGGAACAGGTACCAGCTATACGCCCACTTGCCATCGGCATTCAGTTTGCTGGCGCCGTTGTAGGCCAGGTCACCGGCGTCGAGCAGCGCGGCCAGAGGCTTTTCATAGCCGTTGGGTACGCCGCTGATTTCGGCATAAAGCTGATTGTTATCGGTCTTGATCAGAACCTTCGCCCCGGTGTAGCCATCACGCTGCACGCTTTGGGTCAGGTAATGCTCGACGGTCTGTTCAAGTGTCCAGTTGCGAAAGCAGATCACGTTGCAGTTGTTGGGATAGGCGAAGAGACGGGTAACGCGTTCGGTACTGCCCAGTTTCAGGGCGACATCGGCGTGGGCAGCGGCGCTCAGGGTTAGGGCCGCGAGAGTCAGTCCTGCAAGTTTTAGCATGCTCAGATCCTTTTCAGCGTGGTTTCCCGTTGGCGTGGGTGCTACATACTGAAACCGCAGGCGGCGGTTGGTCTAGAGGGGGGAGGTAAAAAGCTGTCAGGCAACGTGCACTCTCAATGTGGGAGAAACCACAGTGGGAGCGGGTTTGCTCGCGATGGCGTCGGCACATTCAGTATCAATATGTCAGTGACATTGTCATCGCGAGCAAGCTCGCTCCCACAGGGTTCTATGTCATCACCACCATTTGGGTCACGGCATCACCGGCGGCGTATACGTCAGCGTCGTGCCCAGTGCCCACAGCAAAAACAGCACCAGTGGCGTGTGCACCAGCAACTGCACGAACGAGAAACCGATCAGGTCCCGCGCCTTCAACCCCAGTACGCCCAGCAACGGCAGCATGTAGAACGGATTGATCAGGTTCGGCAAGGCTTCGGCAGCGTTGTAGATCTGTACGGCCCAGCCCAGGTGATAGTTCAGGTCATTGGCCACCTGCATCACGTACGGCGCTTCGATGATCCACTTGCCGCCGCCGGACGGAATGAAGAAGCCGAGGATCGCCGAGTACACACCCATCAGCAGGGCATAGGTGTCGTGGGAGGCAATACTGACGAAAAAGGTCGAGATGTGGTGCGCCAGGGTCTGCGCATCGGCACCCTTGACCGTGGTCATCAGTGCGGCGATCGAGCCGTACAGCGGGAACTGGATCAACACACCGGTGGTGGTCGGTACCGCACGGGACACGGCATCCAGAAAGCTGCGCGGACGCCAGTGCAGCAGCGCACCCAGCATGATGAACAGGAAGTTGTAGGTGTTCAGCCCGGAAATCGCGCTGATGGCCGGTTTGGTCGAGAACTCATGGAACAGCCATCCGGCTGCCAGCAGCACCAGCAGAATCGTCAGCAGCGGGCTGTGTTCCAGCCATTCGCCGGGGCGGGTGCGTGGTTGCAGCGGTGGCAGGTTGAAGCTTGGGTCGATCCCGCAGGCGTTGGCGTCTCGCGCGGAGTTCGGGCCGGGGGCGGTGGCGTAGGCAACGATCAGTGAAACGATGATCAGAGCCAGCAACATCACACCGGACTGCCAAAGAAAGATCGTCTGGGTGAAAGGGATCACCCCGGTGATCGACAGGATCGACGGCGGCAGGCTGGCCGGGTTGGCCTGCAATTGCGCAGCGGACGATGACAGGCCCAGGGCCCAAACCGCGCCGAGGCCCAGGTAGACAGCGGCACCAGCGGCGCGGTAGTCCATCTTCAGATCGGTTCTGCGGGCCAGAGCGCGCACCAGCAAACCGCCGAACACCAGCGACAGACCCCAGTTCAGCAGCGACGCAACCATGGAAATCAGCGCCACCCAGGCCACGGCGGAACGGCCGTTTTTCGGGATTTTCGCCAGGCGGTCGATCAGCTTCACCGCTGGTGGCGAACTGGCGACCACGTAACCACCGATTACCACGAACGCCATCTGCATGGTGAACGGGATCAGGCTCCAGAAGCCGTCACCGAACGCCACCGCGGCATCGGTGGGCTTGGCACCCATCGCCATGGTGGCCAGGGCCACGATAATCACCGCCAGGGCAGCAAACACCCAGGAGTCGGGAAACCAGCGTTCGGCAAAACTTGAACAGCGCAGGGCAAAGCGGGCGGAGCGGCTATCTTCGATATCAGCGGCCACGGGGGGTACCTCGGATTTATTATGTTTGTAGTGGTCTTCGGGGCAGTAACCGCCCGTCTGGACAGGCGCCAACATTAATTCAAGCCGAGGACTTTTGTGGGGCTGTTTCGTGGCTATGGGACTTTGGTCTAACGGGTTGTCCGCCGGTGCATTTGCGTAGACCATGGGCGCCTTGGTTTTTGCCTGTGCCAGAGTTCTTTTCATGACTAACACCGATTCGCGCCCGACGCCGTTCAGCCGCTCGGACTACAAGACCCTGGGGCTCGCCGCTCTCGGCGGGGCGCTGGAAATCTACGACTTCATCATCTTCGTGTTTTTCGCCCTGACCCTCAGCCAGTTGTTCTTCCCGCCGGAAATGCCCGAGTGGCTTCGATTGCTGCAAAGCTTCGGGATCTTCGTCACCGGTTACCTGGCGCGACCGCTGGGGGGCATCCTGATGGCGCACTTCGCCGACCGTCTGGGGCGAAAGAAAGTCTTCAGCCTGAGCATCCTGATGATGGCGTTGCCCTGTCTGCTGATCGGGATCATGCCGACCTACGCGCAAATCGGCTATTTCGCACCCTTGCTGCTGTTGGCCCTGCGCATCCTCCAAGGCGCGGCGGTGGGCGGTGAGGTACCCAGTGCCTGGGTATTCGTCGCCGAGCACGCGCCCATCGCCCATCGCGGCTATGCCCTGGGTTTCCTGCAAGCGGGGCTGACCTTCGGTTACCTGATCGGTGCTTTGACCGCGACCTTCCTGGCGCAGGCGTTCACTGCGGCGGAAATCCTCGATTACGCCTGGCGTTATCCCTTCCTGTTGGGCGGCGTGTTTGGGGTGATTGGCGTGTGGCTGCGTCGCTGGCTCAGCGAAACCCCAGTGTTCACGACCATGCAGGCGCAGCGCGAGGCGGCCAGCGAACTGCCGCTGCGTACGGTCTTGCGCGAGCATCGCCTGGCCATTTTGCCGGCGATGATTCTCACTTGTGTGCTGACCTCGGCGGTGGTGGTGTTCGTGGTCATCACCCCGACCATGATGCAGAAAACCTTTGGCATGACCGCCAGCCATACCTTTGCCTTGAGCGCACTGGGCATCGTGTTCTTGAACATCGGCTGCGTGCTCGCCGGGCTGCTGGTCGATCGCATAGGCGCCTGGCGCACAGTAATGCTCTATAGCCTGCTGCTGCCGCTGGGCATCGGCGTGCTGTATGCCTGCCTGATCATGGGCGGCGACTGGATCGGCTTGGCCTACGCGGTGGCCGGGCTGTCCTGCGGGGTAGTTGGCGCGGTGCCATCGGTGATGGTTAGCCTGTTCCCGGCGCGGATTCGCGTTTCGGGGATCTCGTTCACCTACAACATTGCCTATGCCGCATGGGCGAGTGTCACACCGCTGTTGTTGATCGGTCTGATGCCATGGAGTCCATGGATCTGCGTGATGTTCAGTGCGGTAATGGGCGCGGTGGGCATGGGCAGTGCGGCGTACTTCGGTGCGCGGATGCCGAGAATCGCAGGCTGTCCTGCGGCTGGTGCGCATTGATCGGGCATGTCGTAACTATTTTTTGTAGGACAAGCCTGAAGCACGCTTAAGAAAATGTTTCCAAGGCCGATGGTTAGGCTGCATATCGCTTTCTACCCCTGTCCATCGGTGCTTTCCCATGTTCAATAAACGCTTGAAGCAGGAGCTGTCGGCTCTTCGTGAAGAACTCTCCAGCCTCCAGCAAGTGAAGGAAAGTCTGGAAAGCGAAATGCTGGTGCTGACCCTCGACAGCAACGGGCGGGTTCAGTCGGTCAACCAGAACTTCCTTGGCGAAATGCATTACAAGAGCGGCGACCTGATTGGCCGACACATCGACGATCTGGTCCCGGATCACGTGAAATCCGATGAATTCCAGCTGCGCTTCAAGAACGCGTTGACCCGTGGCGAGCACTTCGCCGGCGCAGTGCGTCTGTTGCGCGGTACCGGCCAGGAAGCGTGGTTGCGTTCGATCCTGCAACCGGTGCGCTCGGCGGACGGTCGGATCAGGTATTTTTCGATCTTCTCCAGCGACCTGACCCGCACCATCGAGGCCTCCCGCGAACACGAGAACCTGATCGGCGCGCTGGTGCGCTCCACGGCGGTGATCGAATTCGACCTCAACGGCAACGTGCTGACCGCCAACGACCGCTTCCTCAGCGGTATGGGTTACAGCCTGGCGCAGATCAAGGGCAAGCATCACCGCACCTTCTGCCTGCCGGAAGAATACAACAGTGACGCATACCATAACTTTTGGCGTCGCCTGAACGCGGGCGAGTACGTGGCCGACCGTTTCAAACGTGTCGACAGCCATGGTCGTACGGTCTGGCTTGAGGCGTCCTACAACCCGGTGGCCGATGCCAACAATAATCTCTACAAGGTGGTGAAGTTCGCCACGGTGATTACCGATCAGGTCAATCAGGAGCAAGCCGTCGCGGAGGCGGCCAACATCGCCTACAGCACCTCGCAGCAAACCGACCAAAGCGCCCAGCGCGGCAACGCCGTGGTGACCCAGGCCGTGGACGTGATGCGCGACCTGGCCAGGCATATGCAAACCGCCGGCGATGGCATCGAAGCGCTGAACGAGCAGTCGCTGGTGATCGGTACCATTGTCAAAACCATCAGCGGCATTGCCGAGCAGACCAACCTGCTGGCGCTCAACGCGGCCATCGAAGCGGCCCGTGCGGGCGAGCAGGGGCGGGGGTTCGCCGTGGTGGCTGATGAGGTCCGGCAACTGGCTTCGCGCACCAGCCAGGCCACCGACGAAATCGTCCTCGTGGTGCGGCAGAACCAGGACATGGCGCGCAACGCCGTAGCGCTGATGACCGACGGCAAGCTTCAGGCCGAGCAGGGCCTGGCACTGGCGGCGGAAGCGGGTACGGTGATTGTCGAGATCCAGGACGGCGCGCAGAAAGTGGTCAACGCGGTGGGGCAGTTTGCCAATCAACTCACCAACTGACCTGCGATCAGCTCTTGGTGGAAGCGGGCTTGCTCCGGCGGCGTTCCGACGAAAGCGGTGTGTCATTCAACCCAGCGGTGGCTGAATTGACGCCTTCGCGAGCAAGCCCGCTCCCACAGGGTTACGTGGGCGCTACAATCGGCTCTTTATCCAGGAGCAGACTTCCATGAGCGTTCCCCACCGCCGTTCGGTTCCCTTGTCCAAGGCCTATCGTCTGCTCAATCATGGCCCGACCGTGCTGGTCAGCGCAGCCCACGGTGGCCAACGCAATATCATGGCGGCAGCCTGGGCCATGCCGCTGGATTTCGAACCACCGAAAATTGCCGTGGTGCTGGACAAGTCCACATGGACTCGCCAGTTGCTGGAAGCCTCGGGCACGTTTGTGCTGAACGTTCCGTGCGCTGCACAGGCCGACATTGTGCAGACCGTCGGTTCGACCTCCGGCCTGGAGTTGACCCAGGGCCAGGGGCGCGACAAGTTTGAGACCTACGATTTACAGACGTTCACCGGTCAGTCGGTTGATGCGCCGATGCTCGAAGGCTGCGTGGCCTGGCTGGAATGTCGCCTGTTGCCGGAGCCGAACAACCATCAGCAGTACGATCTGTTCCTGGCTGAAGTGATTGCCGCCCAGGCTGACGAGCGCGTGTTCAGCGAAGGCCGCTGGCACTTCGAAGGGCAAGACGCCTTGCGCACCTTGCACCACGTGGCGGGCGGGCACTTCTTGACCATTGGTGACCCGGTGGACGGCAAGACCTTGCAGCCGTAAGGTTTCGACTATTCAAGTTGTAAGCACATTCACCAAGAGGCCAGGCGATGAGAAAACTGCGTGTAGGGATAGTCTTTGGCGGGCGCTCGGCAGAGCACGAAGTGTCGCTGCAGTCGGCGAAGAATATTGTCGACGCCCTCGATCGCTCTCGCTTCGAACCAGTGCTGATCGGCATCGACAAACAAGGTCACTGGCACCTCAACGACCCTTCCAACTTTTTGCTGAATCAGGAAAATCCGGCGCTGATCGCCCTCAACCAGTCCAACCGCGAACTGGCCGTGGTGCCGGGTAAGGCCAGTCAGCAACTGGTGGAAACTTCCAGCCAGGAAATGCTCGGCCACGTCGATGTGATCTTCCCGATTGTCCACGGCACCCTCGGTGAGGATGGTTGCCTGCAAGGCTTGCTGCGCATGGCCGATCTGCCGTTTGTCGGCTCCGATGTGCTGGGCTCGGCCGTGTGCATGGACAAGGACATCAGCAAGCGCCTGCTGCGCGATGCCGGCCTGGCCGTGACACCGTTCGTGACATTGACCCGCGCCACGGCGGCCCGCACCGGGTTTGCCGAAGTGCGGGGCAAGTTGGGTTTGCCGCTGTTCGTCAAACCGGCGAATCAGGGCTCTTCCGTGGGCGTGAGCAAGGTCACCGACGAGGCTGAGTACAGCGCAGCGGTGGAGCTGGCCTTGAGTTTCGATACCAAGGTGTTGATCGAATCTGCCGTAAACGGCCGCGAGATTGAATGCGCGGTGCTCGGCAATGAAGACGCCATCGCCAGTGGCTGCGGCGAGATCGTGGTGCGCAGCGGGTTCTATTCCTACGACAGCAAGTACATCGACGACACGGCTGCTGAAGTGGTGGTGCCGGCCAATATCAGCGTCGAGGCCAGCGAGCGCATTCGCGCCCTGGCCGTCGAAGCGTTCCAGATACTGGGCTGCTCCGGCCTGGCCCGCGTCGACGTGTTCCTGACTGACAGCGGCGAAGTGCTGATCAACGAAATCAACTCGCTGCCCGGCTTCACCCGCATCAGCATGTACCCGAAACTGTGGCAGGCCACCGGCATGACCTACAGCGAGCTGGTGACGCGACTGATCGAGCTGGCGCTGGAAAGGCACCAGGTTCGGCAGGGGTTGAAAATCAGTCGATAAGCGGAGTTCTGCATCGTCCGTATTATCGGTAGGTATGCTTGCAAGAGCCGACCCTGATCAAGCGTGTTTGACCGGTTTGATCAGGCTCTGGGCGGGTATCCCGAACAGCTCGTGCAGTTTCCAGATCATTGGAAGCGTCAACGCTCGCTTGCCATTGAGTACTTCATAAACACGATTTGTGCGGCCGATGGCGGGTGCAAGATCGGCGGCGGACAATCCGGACTGCTCCATTCTGAACTTGATCGCATCGATAGGATTGGGTAAGTCGACCGGGAAGTGCTTCGACTCATACGATTCGATCAGCGTAATCATGATGTCAAAGTAATCTCCCTCGGGAGTGCCAATCTCTGGTTCATTCTCAAACAGAGCCGACACGCTCTTGAGGGCGGCGCGGTAATCCTCTTCTGTGTGAATCGGGCGAATGTTCATGGGTTACTCCATTTCGACGTTATCAGCGTCGACCGTGTCGTACTGCTTGTGAGTGCCGACAAATTTTATGTACACGGCGCCAAAGCGATAAGCTACGGCGACTATCAGCCTGAAGTCGTTACCCTTGATGTTGAACACGACTCTGCGGCTTTTGAGAATACTGGCTGTAGCGAAGTGCAGTTTTATGTCGGCAGGCGTTTTCCAGGCTGCATTTCTTACCTCGTCAATCCAGGCCAACAAGGGTTGTTCTGCGCTCGGGTATCTCTCCCAAAATTGCTTCAGCTGATTGATGGCGATGATTCTCATGGCATGATCCTAGTCCCAACGTGGGACTGATGCAAGTCTGTGGAGGCGCAGAAACTCTAACCAGGACGCAATTGTTTGCGGGTAGGAAAAAGCAGCGGGAGAGAGGCGAGCTGGACTCTTTACCAATAAAAAGGGCCTACCCACCGGTAAGCCCTTTCTCATCCCCGCGTACGACTCAATCCCCCAGCGCTTGCCCTTCACGCCGCGGATCGGCTCCGCCTGTCAGCGACGCTTTGCCTTGGGCGTCCTTGACCCGAACAATCGCCTGGGTCCCGCTGGTCATGTCGATCTCGCTCACGCTGTGCCCTTTGTCTTTCAGCGCCTGAATCAGCGTCGGGCTGAACTGCCCCTGTTCCAGTTCGGTCGGGCCGTTGCGGCTGCCGAAGTTGGCCAGGTTGATGGCGGCTTGGGCATCGAGGTTCCAGTCGAGCAGGCCGATGGTGGATTTGGCCACGTATTCGATGATTTGCGAGCCGCCGGGGGAACCGACGGTGGCGAGGAATTCGCCGCTCTGGCGGTCGAAGATCAGGGTTGGGGCCATGGACGAACGCGGGCGTTTGCCGGGCTCGACGCGGTTGGCGACTTTTTGCCCGTTTTCCTCGGGGATGAACGAGAAGTCGGTCATCTCGTTGTTGAGCATGAAACCCTGAACCATGATGTGCGAGCCGAACGCTGACTCGATGGTGGTGGTCATCGATACGGCGCCGCCTGCGTCATCGACGGCCACCACTTGCGAGGTGGAAATCCGCAGCGGCGAACGGTCCGGCGCATAGGCCACGCGGATACCCGGCGGAGTGCCGTGTTTGGCCGTGCCCATGCTGCGTTCACCAATCAGGGCGGCGCGGCTGGCGAGGTAGGCCGGGTCGACCAGGCCCTTGGCCGGCACGGGGACGAAGTCTGTATCGGCTAAGTATTGAGCGCGGTCGGCGTAGGCCAGGCGTTCGGCCTCAGAGATCAGGTGCACGGCTTGCGGGTCGGGTTCGATGCCGGCCGGGGCCGTGGTCTTGACCGGTTGCAGCGGTGCCAGCGCCAGGCGTTTATCGCGGGTCTCCAGGGCTTGCAGCGTGCCGAGGATCTGCGCCACGGCGATCCCGCCCGACGACGGCGGCGGCATGCCGCAGACCTGCCAGCGCTTGTAGTCGGTGCACAGCGGTGCGCGCTCCTTGGCCTGGTAGTTGGCGAGATCGGTCAGGGACAGGCTGCCGGGGTTGGCGTGCCCCTGTACCTTGGCCGCGATTTCCTCGGCGACCGGGCCTTTGTACAGGGCATCCGGGCCTTCATGGGCGATGCGTTTGAACACGGCGGCCAGTGCCGGGTTCTTCAAGTTTGTGCCGACGGCTTTTGGGCTGCCATCGGCATTGCGAAAGTAAGCCATCATTTCCGGGGAGCGAGGCATGGACGAATCCGCGGCGATCAACCGGTGCAGGCGTGGCGAAATGGCGAAGCCTTGTTCGGCGAGCTGGATGGCCGGTTCAAACAGCTGCGCCCAGGGCAGGCGTCCGTGTTTTTGATGGGCCAGTTCCAGGGCGCGCAGCACGCCGGGTGTGCCCACCGAACGACCGCCAATCTGCGCCTGGGTGAACCCCATCGGTTGTCCGTTGGCTTGCAGGAAAAGCTTTTCGGTGGCGCCGGCCGGGGCGGTTTCACGTCCGTCGTAGGTGCGCACGGCCTTGCCATCCCAGAGGACGATCAATGCGCCGCCGCCGATGCCCGAAGACTGTGGCTCGACTAGCGTCAACACGGCTTGCATCGCAATCGCCGCGTCGATGGCCGAGCCGCCCCGGCGCAGCATCTCCCGCCCGGCTTCGGCCGCCAGCGGATTGGCCGCCGCTGCCATGTATTTGTCGGCATGTTGAGTTTTCAGGTCGGTGCGGAACCCGGAAGCGCTTTCCGGAGCGAGCGGCAGCGTCGGCACCGAAGCGTTGTGGCACGCGGCCAGGGTCAAGGCACTGGCGAGCAGAACCAGGGTTGGCAGGCGATAGCGGCGCAATGGAAAGGTTGAGAACACGTGGGGTACTCCGTCCGTTGGATCTACGATCAGTGGACTTTATCGACCGACCGGGAGGGACGCAAACCGGGTCCCATGGCGCTGAAGTTTTTATCCTTCATCAATAGCGGGATTTTCTGTAGGGTCGTTGCCAACAGGCAGGCCGGAAAATCAACAAGAGGCAGACATGCAAACCGAGTTCCCCACCCAGTCCAGCTATCGCACCCAGCGTGAACAGTTCCTGGCCGCCGCGACCACGGCAGGCGCAACGCTGACGGAGTATCCACACCCGCTCAAGGGGCCGTTTGGTGAGTCCCTTAGCACGGATGTGGCGGTATTGGGTGATCCGGGCGCCAAGCGCCTGTTGATCGCGCTGAGCGGCACCCACGGAGTCGAAGGCTTCTACGGCTCGGGCTGCCAGATCAAATGGCTGCAGGAGTTGGGCAAGCGCTCCCTGCCAGCGGATGTCGCCGTGGTCATGATCCATGCCATCAACCCTTGGGGCATGGCGTGGTTGCGCCGGGTCAACGAAGACAACATCGACCTGAACCGCAATCACCTGGATTTCCAGCGACCGCTGCCGGACAACCAGGCCTATGACGCGCTGCATGAAATCTATGCCTGCCCACAGTTGCAAGGTCCGGAGCGTGATCGTGCCGATGCCTTGCTCGACGAACAGATTCGCCTGCACGGCTGGCCGGCAGTCATGTCGATTGTCGAGGGCGGTCAGCATGCTCACCCCGACGGTCTGTTTTTCGGCGGGCTGGCGCCGAGCTGGTCGAACCGCACGTTGCACAAGATCGTGCAAATGCACGTAGCCCATGCCGAGGTCGCCATGTGTTTCGACTTGCACACGGGCGCTGGCGAATACGGTCATCCGATGTTGTTGACCATCACCGAGTCCGCCTATCCGGCGCTGGCGGATGCGCAGGCGATTTATGGCCCGTGGCTCTACAGCCTGCAAACCAGTGCCGATACCCTGAGCGAAACCGGCGTGGCGGCAACGGCCACCGGCTATACCTCGCAGGCATTGATCGATGCGCTGCCGCAGGTACGGCTGATGCCGTTTGTCATTGAGTGTGGGACTTACCCGGGGCCGGACGTTCACCGGCATCTGCGCGATGATCACTGGCTGCATTTGCATGGCAACCCGAGCGACGCAACGGGGCGCGGGATCAAGTTGAATCTGCTGGAGCAGTTCTATCCGGCGGATAGCGATTGGCAGGCGATGGTCTGGTTGCGCACTTGGCAGATCTGGGAGCGGGCGTTGTCGGCATTGCCGACCATTGGCGTCTGATCGATGCGCGCATGCGGTTGAGGATTTCCTGCAACCGCAGCGTATTTTTTCAAGGCATAAAAAAACGGCCTACCTTTCGGTAAGCCGTTTTTAGTACTTGGTGGCTACACAGGGACTTGAACCCCGGACCCCAGCATTATGAATGCTATGCTCTAACCAACTGAGCTATGTAGCCAAGTGGCGCGCATTATTCACCGGTAACGGGGATGCGTCAAGCATAAATCTAAAATATTTCTCTGCGCTTTCAACCGTTTATCAAAATCTATCCTCTGAGTAGCGGTGAAGGGCAGCGCTGGAACCAGTGGCTGGCCTGTTCGTAGGCGTGGGCCAGTTGCAGGACAGCGAAGTCGGCCTGGTGTCTGCCGATGATTTGCAGGCCCATGGGCAGGCCGCTGGCGTTGAAGCCGACCTGTACGTTGGCTACCGGGCAGCCGGACAAGGTGCCGGGAATCACCACCTCCATCCAGCGGTGATAGGTGTCCATGGTCACGCCTTCGATGGTGGTGGGCCACGGTTGGGTTTTATCGAAGGGGAACACCTGGGCGCTGGGCAGCAGCAGGTAGTCGTATTTTTCGAACAACCTGGAGATCGCCCGATACCAGTCGCTGCGCGTCACCGAGGCGGCAAACACGTCGGTGGCCGAGAGTTTCAGGCCGTTTTCCACTTCCCAGCAGGCTTCCGGTTTCAACAGCGCACGTTTTTGCGGGTCGGCATAGGTCGCGCCCAACGAGCCGGCGACCATCCAGTGGCGCAATGTCCGCCAACTGCTCCACAGTTTCTCTGGCGCGAATTCGCACTGAACGGGTTCGATGTGGCAACCCAGGCTTTCGAAATCGGCAAAGGCCTTTTCGCACAGCGAGAGGATGCCTTTTTCCATCGGCAGGTAGCCGTTGAAGTCGCCGAGCCAGCCCAGACGCGTGCCTTTGAAGTCCCGATCCAGCGGTGCCGCAAAGGCGCGGCCAGACTCGGCAATCGACAGCGGCGCCCGCGCATCGGCCCCGGCCTGTACCGATAGCAGCAACGCCGCATCGCGCACGCTGCGAGCCATGGGGCCTTCGTAGCCGAGTTGGTCGATAAACAGATCGGCACTGTCATCGAAGGGCACGCGGCCCTGGGACGGACGGAACCCGAAGATATTGTTGAAGGCGGCCGGGTTGCGCAGCGAGCCCATCATGTCGCTGCCGTCGGCCACCGGCACCAGGTGCATCGCCAGCGCCGCCGCCGCACCGCCGCTGCTGCCGCCAGCGGTCTTGCTCGGGTCGTAGGCGCAACCGGTCGCGCCGAACAGCGGGTTATAGCTTTGCGAACCGAGGCCGAATTCCGGGGTGTTGCTCTTGCCGATGATGATCGCGCCCGCCGCTTTGATTCGCTCGACCATGATGCCGTCGCGCTCGGGGATGAAGTCCTTGTACAGCGGCGAACCCAGCGTGGTGCGGATGCCTTGGGTCAGGGACAAGTCCTTGATGGCGTGGGGCAGGCCGTGCATCCAGCCGCGGTATTGGCCTTTCGCCAGTTCGGCGTCGCGGATATCGGCCTGGGCCAGCAGGTCTTGCGGCGCTTGCAGGCTCACCAGTGCATTGACCTTCGGATTGAAGCGTTCGATATGGGCAAGATAAGTCTGCATCACTTCCCGGCAGGAAACCTGGCGCAGGCGGATGCGTTCGGCGAGCTCGTGGGCCTGCAACAGGACCAGTTCGCTGATGTTATTAGAGTTCATTGCAAGCGGCCTTTCAGACGGCTGGAAAAACGCCCCGTCATCGCGTCGGGGCGGTAGAGATCAACGCATCAGGTTGGTCCAGAGACGGTCGGCCAGGCGGATCGCGCCTTCGCCGCAGGTCTTGCTGAACACCACCTGGGTGCCTTCGGGAATGTGCAGTTCCGGGGCGTCTTTGAGGCCCGCGTCGAGGAACGGCTCCACACCCTTGATCGGGCTCTGGTGCTTGAGGAAGTTCTGGGTCATCGCCGCGTTTTCAGGCTGGCTGAGGAACGCGATGAAGGCTTTGGCGTTTGCCGGGTTCTTGCTGCCGGTCGGGATGACCATGTTGTCGACCCAGGCCAGCACACCTTCTTTCGGGTACAGGTATTTCAGGCTCGGTTTCATCTCCCGGGCGCGCATCGACGAGCCGCCCCAGAAGGTCGACATGTCGATTTCACCGGAGGCGAGGTTTTCGCGGATCGAACCGGCCTTGGAACTGTAGGTTTTGACGAAGGGTTTCTGCGCCTTGAGCAGGGTCAGAATCTGCTGCATCTGCTTCGGGTCTTCGCTGCACAGTGGAATGTTCAGATACAGGCTGGCCATGTCCACCACGTCGCTGACCGAGTCGAACATGTTGATTCGTCCTTGCAGCTCGGCCGGTGGCTCGTAAAGCACCTTGAGGCTGTCGGTGGGGCCCTTGTAGCGCTCGGTGTTGAGCACCACGCTGGTGGTGCCCCAGATGAATGGCACGGAATAGGCACCTTCCGGGTCCCAGGTGGGTTTTTTCAGGTTGTCGACGACGCTGGCGTAGTAGGGCTGGTTGACCGGGTCGAAGCGCTCCAGCAGTTTTTCCTTGATCAGGATCGGCACGAACTGGTGCGAGGGGATCGCCACGTCATAACCGGCACCGCCCTGTTTCAATTTGGCCAGCAGGGTTTCGTTGGAATCGTAGGAGTCGACTGTGACTTCGATGCCGGTCTGCTTCTGGAACTTGGCGAGAATCTCCGGCGAAAAGTAGCCGCTCCAGCTCACCACGTTGAGTTTTTCCGCGGCCTGAACGCTGCCGACCATGGTCAGCGGTAAAGTCAGGAACAACGAAGTGCCGATGCTTTTAATCCACTTGCTCATGCTATTTCCCCACAGTGCGTAGAAGGTTCAGGTTTTCTTTTTGCCCAGCAGATAAGAGAGCGTGACGAACAGTACCGAGACACCCAGGATCAGGGTCGAGACAGCGTTGACGTCCGGTGTCACACCCATGCGCAACAGGCCGAAGATGAAGATCGGCAAGGTGGTGGTGCCGGCCTGGGAGACCATCATCGAGATCACGAAGTTATCCAGCGACACGATGAAGGCCAGCATCAACCCGGAGAAAATCCCCGGCATCAGCAGCGGCAACGTGACCTTGCGAAAGGTCCGCCACGGGCCGGCATAGAGGTCGGCCGAGGCTTGTTCCAGGGACAGGTCCATGTCGTTCAGGCGTGCCCGTATCGGCAGAAAGGCGAACGGGATACAGAACACCGTGTGCGCGATGATTAGGTTGCCGTAGCCCAGGGACAGACCGATGGTGGAGAACAGCGCGAGGGTGGCGACGCCGACCACGATTTCCGGCAGCACCAGGGGCAACATGATCGCGCCCATGGACAATTGCAGGCCTTTGAACTTCGCACCCCGTGAAGTGCCGAGAGCGGCGAGGGTGGCGATGGCCGTGGCGACCATGCTGGCGCAGACCGCGATCAACAGGCTGTTGCCGGCCGCCTGGCGCAGGGCCTGGTTGGCGAAGGCCGCGCGATACCAGTCGAAGCTGAAACCGGTCCACACCGTGGCCGACTGGTTGGCGTTGAACGAAAACACTACCAGCACCACGATCGGCGCGTAGAGGTACAGGTAGAACAGGAAACTGAATCCGCCGAAGCCGGGGAAGTCCTGCACCCCCAGCGTGTTGCGTTTGAACAGGCCAATCATCACGCACCTCCTTTGGCGATGCGCTGGCGTTCGGCACGCAAGGCATAAACCGTCAGTACCAACATCACCGCCGCCATCAGCACCAGCGACAGGGCCGCACCGAAAGGCCAGTTACGCGCATCGCTGAACTGGCGGAAGATCAGGTTGCCGAGCATCATTCGTGTGCCGCCACCGAGCAGTTCCGGAGCGATCATCGCGCCCAGGCAAGGCACGAAAGTGAGGATGGCGCCGGCGAGAATTCCCGGTTTGGCAATCGGCAACACCACCTTGCGCAAGGTTCGAACGCGTCCGGCGTAGAGGTCTTGAGCGGCTTCGAGCAGGCGGATGTCCATTTTTTCCAGGGTGGCGTAGATCGGCAGCACGACGAAGGGCGCATAGGTATAAACCAGCCCCAGCAGCACCGCGCCGTCGGTGTAGAGCAGTTGCAGCGGCTGGTCGATGACCCCGAGGCCCATCAGGCTGTTGTTGATCACCCCGGTGTTGCGCAGCAGCAGAATCCAGGCGTAGGTGCGGATCAACAGGTTGGCCCAGAACGGTACGGTGATCAGGAAGATCAGCAAGCCACGGCGATGGGCCGGCTGCATGGCCAGCCATACCGCCACCGGAAAACCGATCAACAGGGTGATGAGCGTGGTCAGCCCGGCGATGCCGATGGAACGCAGGGCAATGATCAGGTAGGAGTCGGCGAAGGCCAGGCTGTCGTCCAGTTGCCGCTCGAACAGCAGCGAGGTGTAGGCGTCACTGCTGAATACTTTGTTCACCCCGCCATAGGGGTTGGCCTCCATCAGCGAGTAACCGATGACGATCAGGATCGGCACGATCAGAAACAGGCCGATGGCGATCAGCGCGGGGCTGACACCGAGAAAGCTCTGGAAGGCCCGCCGACGTTCCAGTGTGTTGGCAATCGGTAAAGCGTGCATGGCAATTCCTCGTGCTCAATCGTGCAGGACGCTGGCGCTGCCTTGGTCGAACAACAGACCGGCCTGACTGCCGACGGCGAAGCGTTTGCTCTGGTCGACGCAGTTGGGGGTGCGCACGGTGAGGCGTGAACCGTCGCTCAGGCTGACCTGGTATTGCAGGTCGGTGCCGAGGTAGATCTGCGCTTCGATCCGGCACGGCAGAGCGTTCTCAGTGGTGGCTGGCACCAGATGCAAACGCTCGGGGCGCACGGACAATGTGACGTTGGCACCGACTCGCACATCGCTGCATGGCTGTGCAGGCAGTGGATGACCGGCCGGACCGGCGAACCAGGCGAGGCCGTCTGCAACGCGGGTGACCGTGCCTTCGATGAAGTTGGTTTCACCGATGAAGTCCGCCACGAATCGATTGCGCGGGCGTTCGTAGATGTCTTCCGGACGACCGACCTGCTGCACCTCGCCTTCGGACAACACGGCGATGCGGTCGGACATGGTCAGGGCTTCTTCCTGGTCGTGGGTGACGAAGATGAAGGTGATGCCGGTGCGCGCCTGAATGGTTTTCAGCTCTTCGCGCATGGCCTGGCGCAGCTTGAGGTCCAGCGCCGAGAGCGGTTCGTCGAGCAGCAAGACCTTGGGATGCGGCGCCAATGCACGAGCGAGGGCGACACGCTGTTGCTGACCGCCAGACAGTTGCGCCGGCTTGCGGTTGGCAAAGCGCTCCATCTGCACCAGGGCGAGCATCTCGCGCACCCGTTCGGCCATTTGCGTTTTGTTCAGGACTTTGCCCATCGGGTGGGACTCAAGGCCGAAGGCCAGGTTCTCGGCGATGGTCATGTGCGGGAACAGTGCGTAATGCTGGAACACCGTGTTGACCGGGCGCTGGAAGGGCGGGCGGTCGGCGATGTTTTCGCCGTAGAGCAGAATTTCGCCTTCGGTAGGGAATTCGAACCCGGCGATCATCCGCAGGAGCGTGGTTTTGCCGCAGCCCGAAGGGCCGAGAAGGGTGAAGAACTCGTTGTCGCGAATGTCCAGGTCGATGCTTTTGAGCGCCACCGGGCCAGTCTTTGGATCACCGTAGACTTTGCGCACTGAGCGGATGGACACCGCCAGCGTTTGCAGCGAATGCAGGGCATTCATGCGTTACCTCCGATTCCCCCATCGCCTGCGCACGTGCTGAAAACAGCTGTGTCGTCGGGCCATGGATATTATTTTTCTGGGCAGGATCGAGATTGCGTTCGGGTGTTGTAACCAGCTGTTTTGTTGTTCTGCTGTGGATCGATTATCAGCGAGGGGTTGCGGGGGCGAAACTTCAATTTTAACATAGGGGCTGTTAAAAAATTTAACAGCAGAAGGCGCCCGGAAACCATGCCTGACCACCGTTTGCCGCCGCTCAACGCGGTGCGTGCCTTTGATGCCGCGGCCCGGTTGGGCAGCTATGTCGAAGCCTCCAAGGCCCTGCACGTGACCCAGCCGGCCATCGGCCGCCATGTGAAGTTGCTGGAAGACTGGCTGGGCATCCAACTGTTCGAGCGCACCTCACGCGGGGTCAACCTGACGACGGCGGGGGAGAAGTACCACCGCAAGATCACCGCCGCCTTGCAGCTGATCATCGAAGCGGGAAAAGAGGCGCAGCCAAAACACGCCGAACGCTGGCTGCGCATCATGGTGGTGCCGGGGTTTGCCAAGCGCTGGCTGATGCCGCGCATCGAGGCCATGCGTCATCTGCGTCCGGGCTTGAAGTTCGCCATCGAACCCAACTCCACCTTCACCGAAGTGGATGGCAAAAGCGCTGACCTGGGCATTGTCTACGGGTTGGACGGCCAATATGCGCACTCGCGCACCAGCCTGATTTGTCCTCGGGTGTTTCCGATCTGTTCCCCCGACTATCTGGCCAGCGTCGAGCCCATCGACAGCCCCGCGGACCTGGTGAAACACAACCTGATCCATGTGGATGACGGCGAGTGGTGGAACCTGTGGTTCGCCGCCAACGACCTCGACATGCACCTCAATTCGGACATGCTCTACGTCAACAATGACCACGCATTGTCGGTGGCCGAGAGCGGGCAGGGTATTGCGCTGGCCAACGAAGTGCTGGTGCGCGACGAACTCCATAGCGGCAAGCTGGTGCGGGTGGTGGATGCGCAAGTGAAGCTGGAAAGCTATCGGGTGCTGACGCCGTCCGCCGAGCTCTCGGCGGACGCGGCGTGGTTTATCGACTGGCTCAAGAGCGAACTGGAGCAGGACTTCCCGGAGGCGGTGATCCGCGCCTGAGAAGTCCTGGCCGATTCAACTCAAGCGGAAGCGCCCAGTGTTGTCGCTTAAGGCTTTGCTGCCGTGGCTCAGGGTGTCCGCGGCCTGGTTCACCGCGCGGGCCCCTTCGAGCAAGCGCACCGCCGCTTGATCGACCTGCTGGATATTGCCGCTGACCTCGTCGGCGGTACTGGCCTGTTCCTCCACCGCCGTGGCGATTTGCGCCAGGGTATCGGTGACGCTCTGCACCGCACTGGCGATTTCCCCGAGCCGTTCACCGAGGCCGGTGACCGCTTGCGCATCGCTCTCTGCCTGACTGCACGCGGCTTGCATCAGGCTGACGGCCTCATTCACGGTGTTGCGCAGGCTGTCGACCGTACCGGCGATCTGTGCGGTCGACGACTGGGTGCGTTGCGACAGGCTGCGCACTTCATCGGCCACCACCGCGAAGCCACGCCCTTGCTCGCCCGCCCGAGCCGCCTCGATGGCGGCGTTGAGTGCCAGCAGGTTGGTCTGCTCGGCGACGCCGCGAATAGTGTCGACCACCAGTTGAATCTGCTGTCCTTGTTCACTGACCCGGCCCAGCGCCGCAGCGGTCTCGTTCAGACGTTGATTGAGCTGCTGGATACTCGCGGTGGTGCGCTGGCTGTCACGGCTGCTGTCGGCGGCGATGCGCCGGGTGTGCTGGGCGCTGCCGGACGCCTGTTCGCAACTGTGGGCCACCCCTTGTGAGGTGGCGGCCAGTTGCGTCGCCGCAGCGGCAATCTGGCTGATCTGCAACTGCTGGGCTTCGACTTCGCCCAGGGCGTCGCTGGAATGATGGTTTAGGGTTTGCACCGCGTTGCTCAGTTGCAGGGTTTCGTGATCCACCCCTTGCAGGCTGGTGCGCAGTTGCACCACGGCGACGTTCAGCGCGGTGCTGATGACCGCCAGTTCGTCCCGACCTTGAACCGGCACTTGCAGGCTCAGATTGCCATCGCGCAGGGCCTCGGCCAGTACCGTGATGCCGCTGGCGCTGCGGCGGATCGAGGCCTGCAAACAGATGAACAGATACAGCGCGGCCAACAGCAGGCAGCCCAACACGGCGGCCACAACAACGAACTGGCGGATCGCCGAGTCGTGGTAGTAATCCAGTCGTTGATCCAGCGACACCAGCGACTGCTGACGCAACGAGGCGAGGTCGGCGAGCAGGGCGTCGAGACTGCGTTCGAAGTCCTCCGGCTTGAGGTTGATGCTGCCGCCGAACACGCCGTCATCCAGCACCTTCAGGCCCGCATCCAGGCGCTTGAGGCTGTCGTGGTATTGCCCGGCCCAGGTTTGCAGGGCGTTGGGCAAGCGTGCTTCGAGCAGGCCTGCGGTTTTCACCAGCTGCTCTCGCGCATCGCCGATGCGGCTGCGCAGGTCGCGCAGTTGCAGGCGGCTTTGCAGGGTGAACTGTCCGGACACCACCGAGGCCTGGCCCACAGCAGCCAGACGACCGACCCGTTCGATCAGGTCCGGCGCATGCTGGGTGGAGATCTGCGTCAGCAAATAAGTCTCCAGCCACGGTGCCAGCGTCAGGCGATTGTCCATGGCGATCTGCTCGCGCAAGGCTTGCAGGGCGCTCAAGGCGTTGGTAAAGCGATCGTAGCCATCGGGCCACCAGCCGACATTGCTCAGGCTTTTTGAGTCGAGGCCATCGAGGGCGGTTTGCAGGGCCTGATAACGCGACAGGGTTTCGCCCTCGGCGCTTTCTTTTTGCAGGGCATTGCCCAATTCGGTAGTGGCCTGGCTGACGGCGGGCTGAACCCCATCGAAGGCGGCCATCGCGGCGAGGGTGGCCGGCGTTGGCTGGCGATTGGTTTCCGTGGCGCGCCACCTGGCGGCGCGATCACGCTGGGCGGCGAGCAGGTCATCCAGCGCATCGAGGGCAAGCAGTTGCCGCACCCCGGCGCGTTCGCCGGAGATCAGGCTGAGTTTGTCGCGATAGTCCTGGCCGATCATCCACAGGCTGCCGGCCAGCGGCAGGATAAACAGCAGAAACAACAGCTGGAATTTACGTGCGAAGCCAAAACGCCCCAGCAGCCCGATCCCCGGTGATAAAAAAGCCTGCATGCCCCATGACTCCTCTGGACACCACGCACTATTGGCGTGCGACGGAGGTTGTCGCGCCCCCGACTCGTGCCCTCTAAAAAGGCCTCGAAAGTTCACCCTTGTCCGCTCTGTAGGCCGACTCTGTAGCGAAACTTCCCATTGTCGGTCTCCTTTGTAAGGAGGCCGCGTTCAAGCAGACAAGGAAGGCAAGATTCAGACCATGGCTTTGCGCCATCAAGGATGTGGTGATGAAAAACGAGGTCGTTAGCAGGCTAAGGGGATGGCGTTGCCGCACCGAAAAATGGCACATTGGCGCACCTGCACGTATGTACCTCCTGTTGTCTGGAAATTCCCATGGCTATCAGCAACGCCCAGACCGGCTCAGTGCCGGCGTCCGCTACGCCCCAAAGCAGTCCCCTGGTGATGCGCATCATTGGCGCGGTAGCGCTGGCGCATTTGATCAACGACCTGATCCAGTCGGTGCTGCCGTCGATCTATCCGATGCTCAAGGCCAACTATGGGCTGACCTTCACCCAGGTCGGCCTGATCACCCTGACGTTTCAGCTGACGGCCTCGTTGCTGCAGCCGTGGGTCGGCTACTACACCGATCGCCATCCCAAACCGTGGTTGTTGCCGGCGGGTACGGTCTGCACCTTGATCGGGATTCTGATGATGTCGGTTGTCGGCAGCTTCCCGCTAATCCTGTTGGCGGCGGGGCTGATCGGCATCGGTTCATCGACCTTCCACCCGGAAGCGTCCCGCGTGGCGCGCCTGGCTTCGGGCGGACGCTTCGGGCTGGCGCAATCGACCTTCCAGGTCGGCGGTAACGCAGGCTCGGCGTTCGGCCCGTTGCTGGCGGCGGCGATCATCATTCCCTACGGTCAAGGGCAGGTGGCCTGGTTCGGCCTGTTCGCGGTGTTTGCGCTGTTCGTGCTTTACCGGATCAGCCGCTGGTACGCCAACCATTTGAACCTGTTCAAGCTCAAGCAGGGCCAGGCGGCGACTCACGGCTTGTCCAAGGGCCGAGTGACCAGTGCGCTGGTGGTGCTCGGGTTGCTGGTGTTCTCCAAGTATTTCTACATGTCGAGCCTCACCAGCTACTTCACCTTTTATCTGATCGAGAAGTTCGACCTGTCGGTGGCCAGCTCGCAGCTGCATCTGTTCCTGTTTCTCGGCGCGGTCGCGGCGGGAACGTTCTTTGGCGGGCCGATCGGTGACAGGATCGGGCGCAAGGCGGTGATCTGGTTCTCGATCCTCGGCGTTGCACCCTTCACATTGTTGCTGCCCCATGTCGACCTGTTCTGGACCAGCATCCTCAGCGTGGTCATCGGCTTCATCCTCGCCTCGGCGTTCTCGGCCATCGTGGTGTACGCCCAGGAACTGGTGCCGGGCAATGTCGGGATGATCGCCGGGATATTCTTCGGCCTGATGTTCGGCTTCGGCGGGATTGGCGCGGCGTTGCTGGGCCATCTGGCGGATATTCACGGCATCGAATACGTGTACTACCTGTGTTCGTTCCTGCCGCTGTTCGGGGTGTTGGCAATCTTCCTGCCGCGAACCAAAAAGGCCTGATCCAACACAAATCCCCCCTGTGGGAGCGGGCTTGCTCGCGAAGAGGGAGTGTCAGTCGGTATAACTCTAACTGACACACCGCCTTCGCGAGCAAGCCCGCTCCCACAATGGTTCGGTGGTGTTGTCGGCAATATTCCAGGCACAAAAAAGCCGCGTATCAAACGCGGCTTTTTCTTGGGCGTATGGCTTAGACGTTGAAACGGAAGTGCATCACGTCGCCGTCTTTGACGATGTAATCCTTGCCTTCCAGACGCCATTTACCGGCTTCCTTGGTACCGGCTTCGCCCTTGTACTGGATGAAGTCGTTGTAGGCGATCACTTCGGCGCGGATGAAGCCTTTTTCGAAGTCGGTGTGGATCACGCCAGCGGCTTGTGGTGCGGTGGCACCGACGCGGACGGTCCAGGCGCGGACTTCTTCGACACCGGCGGTGAAGTAGGTCTGCAGGTGCAGCATTTCGTAGCCGGCGCGGATCACGCGGTTCAGACCAGGCTCTTCGAGGCCCAGGGCTTCGAGGAACATGTCTTTTTCTTCGCCGTCATCGAGCTCGGCGATTTCCGCTTCGATCTTGTTGCACACCGGAACAACCACGGCGCCTTCTTCTTCGGCGATGGCGCGTACAACGTCCAGGTGCGGGTTGTTCTCGAAACCGTCTTCAGCGACGTTGGCGATGTACATGACCGGCTTGGTGGTCAGCAGGTGGAAGCCCTTGATCACCGCTTTCTCGTCGGTGCCCATGTTCTTCATCAGGCTGCGCGCCGGCTTGCCTTCGGTGAAGTGAGCGATCAGTTGCTCCAGCAGGCCTTTCTGGACCACTGCGTCCTTGTCACCGCCCTTGGCGTTGCGCGCGACTTTCTGCAGTTGCTTCTCGCAGCTGTCGAGGTCGGCGAAGATCAGTTCCAGGTCGATGATTTCGATGTCGCGTTTCGGGTCGACGCTGTTGGAGACGTGAATCACGTTCTCGTCTTCGAAGCAGCGGACCACGTGGGCGATGGCATCGGTTTCACGGATGTTGGCCAGGAACTTGTTGCCCAGGCCTTCACCTTTCGACGCGCCGGCAACCAGGCCCGCGATGTCGACGAATTCCATAGTGGTCGGCAGGATGCGCTTTGGATTGACGATGGCAGCCAGGGCTTCCAGGCGCGGATCCGGCATCGGCACGATACCGCTGTTAGGCTCGATGGTGCAGAAGGGGAAGTTCTCGGCCGCGATCCCGGATTTGGTCAGGGCGTTGAACAGGGTGGACTTGCCGACGTTAGGCAGGCCGACGATGCCGCAATTGAATCCCATGGTGTTTCCCCTCGGATAAGAGTCAGGCCTTCTGGCTGTGCAGGTTTTTCATCGCGCGGTTCCATTCCCCGGCGAGGATATCCGGCAGCACGCCGAGGGCAAAGTCGATGCTGGCATCGAGTTTTTCCTGTTCGGCGCGTGGCGCACGACCCAGGACGAAATTTGAAACCATACTGGCGACGCCCGGATGACCGATGCCAAGCCGCAGGCGGTGGAAAGTGTTCTGATTGCCCAGTTGCGCAATGATGTCGCGCAGCCCGTTGTGACCGCCATGGCCGCCGCCCACTTTGAGTTTGGCGACGCCTGGAGGCAGGTCGAGTTCGTCGTGTGCCACGAGGATTTCTTCAGGCTTGATGCGGAAGAAACCTGCAAGGGCCGCCACGGCCTGGCCGCTGCGGTTCATGTACGTGGTGGGAATCAGCAGACGAACATCCTGACCCTGATGCGTATAGCGCCCGGTCAGGCCGAAATACTTGCGGTCCGCCACAAGGTTTACGCCTTGTGCGTTCGCGATGCGCTCAACAAAAAGGGCCCCTGCGTTATGCCGGGTCTGTTCGTATTCAGCGCCTGGATTTCCCAGGCCAACGATCAGTTTGATGGCAGTCACGATAGGGGCCCTTCCTTGGAGTGGTGGATAACATCGCCGCAATCAGGGATAGCGGCGAAAGTGGACGAAAATTGCTCATTTACCATGATGTAAACTCCGCGTTCTCGCCCGCTTTCTCGCTATGCTCTAGTCCGCGATGTTTCCGGTCACTCCGGCGTACAGAGTAAAATTACTCTGCAGCGCCTTCTGCAGCTTCTGGAGCAACACGTGGAGCGTGGACGTTGGCAACAGCCTTGTCATCACCGTGTGCCAGGGCCACGAACTCAACGCCTTTAGGAGCCTTGAGGTCCGACAGGTGAATGATCGAACCGATTTCAGCGTTAGCCAGGTCGACTTCGATGAACTCAGGCAGATCTTTCGGCAGGCAGGAAACTTCGATCTCGGCAACAACGTGCGAGATTTCGCCGCCTTTCTTGGTCGGTGCTTCTTCGTTGATGAAGTGCACTGGAACGATAGCGGTCAGTTTCTGGCCGGCTACTACGCGTACGAAGTCAGCGTGCATCACGTGGCCTTTGGCCGGGTGACGCTGCAGGGCTTTGATCACGACGTTCTGCTTGGTGCCACCAACGTTCAGCTCGATGATGTGGCTGTAAGCCGCTTCGTTTTCGAGCAGTTTGGCAACTTCTTTGGCCAGCATGCTGATGGATTCAGGGGCTTTGTCGCCACCGTAAACTACAGCTGGAACCAGGCTTGCGAGACGACGCAGGCGGCGGCTCGCACCTTTCCCCAGGTCGGAACGCACTTCAGCATTCAGAGTAAAATCGTTCATGTTGTATCTCCAAAATAACCACACTCGCCCCAGCGTTTGCGACCAGCGCTAAAGGCGATATGGGCAAAAAAGCCCCGCCCCGACAGGAATGCCGGGGCGGGGCGCTTTTCGTCAACGAGACATTTCGAGAAGGGCAGGGCCCTTAGCGGAACATCGCGCTGATCGATTCTTCATTGCTGATGCGGCGGACCGCCTCGGCAACTACCGGTGCGATATCCAGTTGGCGGATACGCGCACAGGCTTGTGCTGCAGCGGACAGAGGAATGGTGTTAGTCACCACCAACTCGTCCAGCACGGAATTTTCGATGTTTTCGATCGCCCGACCCGACAGCACAGGGTGCGTGCAGTAGGCGAAAACCTTGGCAGCGCCATGCTCTTTCAAGGCCTTGGCCGCGTGGCACAGGGTGCCGGCGGTATCGACCATGTCATCGACCAGAATACAGGTACGCCCTTCGACATCACCGATGATATGCATCACTTCAGAGTGATTGGCTTTCTCACGGCGTTTGTCGATGATCCCGAGATCCACGCCCAGGGATTTGGCAACGGCACGTGCACGCACGACGCCGCCAATGTCCGGGGACACGATCATCAGGTTTTCGAAGCGCTGATCTTCGATGTCATCCACCAGAACCGGGGAGCCGTAGATGTTATCTACCGGAATATCGAAGAAACCCTGGATTTGGTCAGCATGCAGATCAACCGTGAGAACACGGTCGATGCCGACTACGGTAAGCATGTCAGCCACGACTTTCGCGCTGATAGCCACACGTGCGGAACGCGGACGGCGATCCTGACGGGCATAACCAAAGTAAGGAATAACAGCAGTGATACGAGTAGCCGAGGAGCGGCGGAAGGCATCAGCCATCACTACCAGTTCCATCAGGTTATCGTTGGTCGGAGCGCAAGTCGGCTGAATAATGAAGACGTCTTTACCGCGAACGTTTTCATTGATCTCGGCTGTAATTTCGCCGTCGGAGAATTTACCGACAGAGATGTCACCGAGAGGGATATGCAGCTGACGTACGACACGCCGAGCCAGATCGGGGTTAGCGTTCCCCGTAAAGACCATCATCTTGGACACGCGCAGTACCTGAAGGCTGAGGGTAACCTGGATGAGTATAGGAAAATGGCAGGGGCGGCTGGATTCGAACCAACGCATGGCAGGATCAAAACCTGCTGCCTTACCGCTTGGCGACGCCCCTGTATCTGTTGCAACGATTACCCAGTAATCGGTTCCTTTAGAGCAGACTTTGCAGCTTGCGATGCAACATCGAAACGTTGCTTCCTTTTGCTACAAAACCTGTAAGGGTCTCTGTCAGAAGGGCCGAGACTTTATCAGCTTCAGCTTTGCTTGGGAAGCCCCCAAACACACAACTTCCAGTTCCGGTGAGTTTTGCTTCGGTAAATTTACCTAACAAATTCAAAGCGTTACGTACCTCTGGATAACGCCTTGTTACCACCGGCAAGCAGTCATTTCGACTGTTTCCCTTGGGAACGGGGCGCACTTTAATGGGAGGAGTGTTACGTGTCAACAACGGATCTGAAAAAATTTCTGCCGTACTAACAGAGACTTGCGGCACCAGCACCAGATACCACGGTTCTTCCGGGTCCACAGGGGTCAGTTTCTCCCCCACGCCCTCGGCGAAAGCCGCGTGGCCACGTACGAAAACCGGGACGTCGGCGCCCAGCGTCAACCCCAGCCCGGCCAGGCGATCTTCATCCCAGCCCAATTGCCACAGATGATTCAAGCCCAGCAATGTTGTTGCGGCATTCGAGCTGCCGCCACCGATGCCGCCGCCCATGGGCAGGATCTTGTCGATCCAGATATCGACGCCCAGCGAGCAAGCGGATTGCTCCTGCAGTTTTCTGGCGGCCTTGACGATCAGGTTGCTGTCGTGGGGAACACCTTCGAACTCAGTGTGCAGATGAATGACACCGTCATCGCGCAGGGCGTAGGTGATTTCGTCGCCGTAATCGAGAAACTGAAACATCGTCTGCAGTTCGTGGTAGCCGTCTTCGCGGCGACCCAGGATGTGCAGCATCAAATTGAGTTTGGCTGGCGAGGGCAGCGTCAGGCGATTGGCCGGCATGTCACGACCCCAGTTTGCGCGGTTGCCAGATCTTGATCACCAGCGTGACATCAAGGTCGGTGCCGCTGAGCTTGATGCGCTCGGGTAGCCAGAAACCGTTTTGCTGGGTGTAGGCGGTGTAGTCGACCTTCCAGCCATCCTGTTCAAGGCTCGCCAGGCGGCTGTCGCCGTCCAGGGTCAGGCGACTTTTGCTGTCGGGAGCCGGGAGCCCGCGCACCCACCAGGCCAGGTTGGACACCGGCAGCTTCCAGCCAAGCTGTTCTTCGAGCAGCACTTCCGGATTCGGCGCGTCGTAACGTCCCTGGTTGGCGACTTCCAGCGACACCTTGCCCGGGCGTCCGGTCAGGCGAGCCGCCCCGCGGCCCAGTGGTCCCGACAGGCGAATGTCGTAGTAATCCTGGCGCTGCAACCAGAACAGCGTGCCGCTGCCCGAGTCTTTCGGGGCACGGATGCCGATCTTGCCGTCGATCTGCCAGCCATCGAGGCCGGTCAGTTGCTGTTTATGCTCGCGCCATTGGGCGGCGTTGCCATGGCCCTCGACCGACTCACGGGGACCCAGGCCGGCACAACCGGCGAGCAGGGCGATAAAGCTGAAAACGATGAAATGGCGCAAAAACATAATTTTAAAGAGTCTCTGATCCGGTCAGGCGTTTGATGGTGCCGCGCAGGGTCGGGCTGTCAGGCTGTTCCTTGAGGAACTTGCCCCAGACTTGTTTCGCTTCACGCTGTTTGCCGTTGGCCCACAGGACTTCACCCAGGTGAGCGGCGACTTCCTGATCGGGGAAGCGATCCAGGGCCTGGCGCAGCAGGCGCTCGGCTTCGTCGAGATTGCCCAAGCGGTAATTCACCCAGCCAAGGCTGTCGAGTACCGCCGGGTCTTCCGGACTGATCTGGTGTGCCTGTTCGATCAGGGCCTTGGCTTCAGCGTAGCGCGTGGTGCGGTCGGACAGGGTGTAGCCCAGGGCATTCAACGCCATGGCATTGTCCGGGTCGCGCTTGATGATCGTACGCAGGTCTTTTTCCATCTGCGCCAGGTCATTGCGTTTTTCCGCCTGCATGGCGCGGGTGTAGAGCAGGTTCAGGTCGTCCGGGTATTTCTGCAAGGCCTGTTGCAGAGCATTCCAGGCCTTGTCGCCCTGATTGTTGGCGGACAGGGTTTCGACTTCGATCAGGTACAACTGGATAGCGTAATCCGGCTGCTCATCGCGCTCTGCCGCCAGCTTGCGTTGCGCTTCGGCGGTCTTGCCGTTGTTGATCAGGATGTCGGCCTGACGCAATTGCGCCGGCAGGAAGTCGTTGCCCGGGCCAACCTTGGCGTATTCGATCAGTGCGCCTTGCGGGTCGTTTTGTTCTTCAGCGATGCGGCCGAGGTTCAGGTGCGCCGAGTCGACGTGGCTTTCCCGGGCGATCAGGTCTTCAAGATGACCCTTGGCCTCGTTCCAGTCCTTGGCTTCCAGGCACACCAGCGCCAGGGAGTAACGCAGTTCGTCGTCATCCGGGTATTGCTGGACCAGGCTCGAGAACTCGGCCTTGGCGTCGTCCATGCGGTCCTGTTCAACCAGCATCCGCGCGTAAGTCAGGCGCAGGCGCTTGTCGTCCGGGTATTTCTTGATGCTTTTCTGCAGCAGCGGCAGGGCTTCGTCACCGCGATTCAAGGTTTGCAGCAGGCGTGCGCGCAGCAGGATCGGCGCAATTTCGCCGTCCTCCGGCGGATTGTCTTCCAGCAGCTTCAACGCGCCCTTGGCGTCGCCATCCTGTTGCATCAGCAAGGCCTTGCCGAAAATCAGCTGGCCGTTGTCCGGATGACGCTGCAACAAACGATCGAAGCTTTTCATCAAGCCGTTGCGGGTGTCCTGGTCGGTGTCGGCCGCGGACAGCGCAAGGAAGTCGAAATGGGTGTCGCCTTTGCCTTGCAGGACTTTCTCCATATAGACCATGGAGTCGTCATAACGCCCGGCGCGTGCCAGTTGCACGGCGGCGGCGCGTTGCGCTTCGAGGTCGTCGGGGGCGTTCCTGGCCCAGATCAGCGCAGTATCCAGGGCTGCCTGGTCGGCGCCCAGATATTCGGCGATACGAAATGCCCGCTCGGAGATTCCCGGATCCTGGGTGTTGATGGCCTGGGTCACATAGTTGTCCAAGGCAATGTCAAAACGATTGCGCTGGCCGGCCAGTTCGGCGCTCAACAGGCTGAAGATGGTTTCCTCGCTGAATGGGCTGTAGACCTTGGGCTTTTCAGGGGCCGGGGTGCTGTCTTCAACCGGCGGCGCACCGTCCGACGAAACGGGTGCCAAGGCCTGGCAGCCGCTGAGGAAGACAAGAGCGAGGAGCAACGCGGAGGATCTATTCATATAGGAAGAGGACGACTAACCTGCGGTCGGATCATCATGACACAAGCTTTCGAGCAAACATAACCGGCCCGGCAATTTACCTGCCAGCCCGATCCGCATCGCCCTGATGCTTGTGTAAACGAGAACTGCTCGCAACCCGCGGCGGCGCCTGATGGGGCGATAGATATCGAGTAGTTGTTCTGATTCCGTCGAAGTAGGACAATTGTCGGCTTCACGTCACAATCAGCGACTTTGAATGGCCTTCCTTGCACTCGGTATTAACCACAAGACTGCTTCAGTAGACGTCCGCGAGCGCGTGGCTTTTACCCCTGAGCAGCTGGTTGAGGCCTTGCAGCAGCTCTGCCGACTCACCGACAGCCGCGAAGCTGCGATCCTCTCCACCTGCAATCGCAGTGAACTCTATATAGAACAGGATCACCTGTCGGCAGACGTCGTGCTGCGCTGGCTGGCCGAATATCATCATTTGAGCTACGACGAGCTGCGCGAAAGCGCCTATGTGCATGAAGATGATGCGGCAGTTCGTCACATGATGCGGGTCGCTTCCGGGCTCGACTCGCTGGTGTTGGGCGAACCGCAGATTCTCGGCCAGATGAAGTCGGCCTATGCCGTGGCCCGCGAAGCCGGGACCATCGGGCCGTTGCTCGGGAGGTTGTTCCAGGCCACGTTCAATGCGGCCAAGCAGGTGCGCACCGACACGGCCATCGGCGAGAACCCGGTGTCGGTGGCGTTTGCCGCGGTGAGCCTGGCCAAGCAGATTTTCAGCGACCTGCAACGCAGCCAGGCCTTGTTGATCGGCGCCGGCGAGACCATCACCCTGGTCGCCCGCCATCTGCATGACCTGGGTGTAAAGCGCATCGTGGTCGCCAACCGCACCCTGGAGCGCGCGAGCATCCTGGCCGAACAGTTCGGTGCCCATGCGGTGCTGCTGTCGGATATTCCGGCAGAGCTGGTGCGCAGCGATATCGTCATCAGTTCCACCGCCAGTCAGTTGCCGATTCTGGGCAAGGGTGCGGTGGAAAGCGCCTTGAAACTGCGCAAGCACAAACCGATCTTCATGGTGGATATCGCTGTTCCTCGCGACATCGAGCCAGAAGTCGGCGAACTGGACGACGTTTACCTCTATAGCGTCGACGACCTCCACGAAGTGGTTGCAGAGAACCTCAAGAGCCGCCAGGGCGCAGCCCAGGCCGCCGAAGAGATGGTCTCGATCGGTGCCGAAGATTTCATGATCCGCCTGCGCGAGTTGGCGGCGGTGGACGTGCTCAAGGCCTATCGTCAACAGAGCGAACGCCTGCGCGACGAAGAATTGCAAAAGGCCCAGCGCATGCTGGCCAACGGTAGCAGTGCCGAAGAGGTGCTGGTGCAACTGGCCCGCGGGCTGACCAACAAACTGTTGCACGCACCGAGCGTGCAGTTGAAAAAGCTCTCTGCCGAAGGTCGCCTGGATGCGCTGGCGATGGCCCAGGAACTCTTTGCCCTCGGTGAGGGCTCATCGGATAGCTTTTCGGATAAAAAACCGCAATGAAAGCGTCACTGCTCAATAAGCTGGATATCCTCCAGGACCGTTTCGAGGAATTGACCGCCCTGTTGGGCGATGGCGAGGTTATTTCCGATCAGAACAAGTTCCGCACCTATTCCAAGGAGTACGCGGAAGTTGAACCGATCGTGGGCGCCTATAAAGAACTGCTGAAAGTGCAGGACGACCTCGAAGGCGCCCAGGCACTGCTCAAGGACAGCGACCCGGACATGCGGGAAATGGCCGTGGAAGAAGTCCGCGAGGCCAAGGAACGCCTGGTCACGCTCGAAGCCGACCTGCAGCGCATGCTGCTGCCCAAGGACCCGAACGACGGCCGCAACGTGTTCCTCGAGATCCGTGCCGGTACCGGTGGTGACGAAGCGGCGATTTTCTCCGGCGACCTGTTCCGCATGTATTCGCGTTACGCCGAGCGTCGTGGCTGGCGGGTGGAGATCCTTTCGGAGAACGAGGGTGAACACGGCGGCTATAAAGAGGTGATTGCCCGGGTCGAGGGCGACAACGTCTACGGCAAGCTGAAGTTCGAATCCGGCGCGCACCGCGTGCAGCGGGTTCCGGCGACCGAATCCCAAGGCCGCATTCACACGTCGGCCTGCACCGTGGCGGTATTGCCCGAGCCGGACGAACAGGAAGCCATCGAGATCAACCCGGCCGATCTGCGCATCGATACCTATCGCTCCTCCGGCGCCGGTGGCCAGCACGTCAACAAGACCGACTCGGCGATCCGTATCACGCACTTGCCATCCGGTATTGTGGTCGAGTGCCAGGAAGAACGTTCACAGCACAAGAACCGCGCCCGGGCGATGTCCTGGTTGTCGGCCAAGCTGAACGATCAGCAGACCTCCGCCGCGGCCAACGCCATCGCCAGCGAGCGCAAGTTGCTGGTCGGTTCCGGCGACCGCTCAGAGCGTATCCGCACCTATAATTTTGCCCAGGGCCGAGTCACCGATCATCGGGTCAACCTGACCTTGTATTCCCTCGACGAGATCCTCGCCGGCGGCGTCGAGGCGGTGATCGAGCCGTTGCTGGCCGAGTACCAGGCCGATCAACTGGCAGCGATAGGTGAGTAAATGACGATCATTGCCAGTTTGTTGCGCGCCGCCGATTTACCCGACTCGCCGACGGCGCGTCTGGATGCCGAACTGCTGCTGGCGGCGGCCTTGGGCAAGTCCCGCAGTTTCCTGCATACCTGGCCGGAGCGCATCGTGCCGAGCGAAGCGGCGCTGACGTTCGCCGAGTATTTGCAGCGCCGCCGCAGCGGTGAGCCGGTGGCCTATATCCTCGGCCAGCAGGGTTTCTGGAAGCTGGACCTGGAAGTGGCACCGCACACGCTGATCCCGCGCCCCGACACCGAACTGCTGGTGGAAGCCGCGCTGGAACTGTTGCCGGCCACACCGGCCAAGGTACTCGACCTTGGCACGGGCAGCGGCGCGATTGCCCTGGCCCTGGCCAGCGAGCGTCCGGCCTGGAGCGTCACTGCCGTGGATCGTGTTCTGGAAGCCGTGGCCCTGGCCGAACGCAATCGCCAGCGCCTGCACCTGGACAACGCCACCGTGCTGAGCAGCCATTGGTTCAGTGCCCTGGAAGGTCAGCGTTTTCAACTGATCATCAGCAATCCGCCCTACATCGCAGCGGCCGATCCGCATCTGGTCGAGGGCGACGTGCGCTTTGAACCGGCCAGCGCCCTGGTGGCGGGTGTCGACGGGCTCGACGATCTGCGCTTGATCGTTGCCCAGGCACCGGACCATCTGGACGCCGGCGGTTGGCTGATGCTCGAACACGGCTATGATCAGGCCGAGGCGGTTCGCGATTTGCTGCTGACCCGGGGTTTCGAAGAAGTCCACAGCCGCACCGATCTGGGCGGTCATCAACGCATCAGTCTGGGGCGCCTGCCGTGCTGAATGATCAGGAATTGCTGCGCTACAGCCGGCAGATTCTGCTGCAACACATCGATATCGACGGCCAGTTGCGGCTCAAGGAAAGCCGCGTATTGATCGTCGGTCTTGGCGGCCTTGGCGCGCCAGTGGCGCTGTATCTGGCGGCTGCCGGCGTTGGTGAGTTGCACCTGGCGGACTTCGATACGGTCGACCTGACCAACCTGCAACGCCAGATAATTCACGACACCGACAGCGTCGGCATGACCAAGGTCGATTCGGCAATCAAGCGCCTGACGGCGATCAACCCCGAGATTCAACTGATCGCCCATCGTGCGGCGCTGGACGAAGACTCCCTGGCCGCCGCAGTGGCCAGAGTGGATCTGGTCCTTGATTGTTCTGACAATTTTTCCACCCGTGAAGCGGTCAACGCCGCTTGCGTGACGGCCGGCAAACCGCTGGTCAGCGGCGCGGCGATTCGCCTCGAAGGGCAGCTGTCCGTGTTCGATCCGCGTCGACCGGAGAGTCCGTGCTACCACTGCTTATACGGGCACGGCAGCGAAGCCGAATTGACCTGTAGCGAGGCCGGCGTGGTCGGTCCGCTGGTGGGGCTGGTCGGCAGTCTGCAAGCGCTTGAAGCGTTGAAGTTGCTGGCCGGATTCGGCGAGCCGCTGGTGGGGCGCCTGTTGTTGATCGATGCCTTGGGCACGCGCTTCCGTGAACTGCGGGTCAAGCGCGATCCGGGCTGCAGCGTCTGTGGGCCGAAACATGCGTGAAGCGCCGATCGGCGTGTTCGACTCCGGTGTCGGTGGGCTCTCGGTACTGGCCGAGATCCAGCGTTTGCTGCCCAATGAGTCTCTGTTGTACGTCGCCGACTGCGGAAATGTTCCCTACGGCGAAAAATCCCCGGCATTTATCCAGCAACGTTGCAGCGTGATGGCCGACTTCTTTCGGCAGCAGGGCGCCAAGGCTTTGGTGCTGGCGTGCAACACGGCGACGGTTGCCGGGGTCGCCGACCTGCGTCGCGACTATCCGGAATGGCCCATCGTTGGCATGGAGCCGGCAGTCAAGCCGGCCGCCGCCGCAACCCGTTCCGGCGTGGTGGGGGTGCTGGCCACCACAGGCACTTTGCAGAGCGCCAAGTTCGCCGCGTTGCTCGACCGCTTCGCCACGGATGTGAAAGTGATCACCCAGCCCTGTCCAGGGCTTGTGGAGCTGATTGAAAACGGCGACCTGCGCAGCCCCGAGTTGCGCCAGCTGTTGGCCGGGTATGTCGAGCCACTGCTGGCTGCCGGCGCGGACACTCTGATTCTCGGCTGCACCCATTACCCCTTTCTCAAGCCGATGCTGCGGCAGATGATCCCCGAGGACATCAGCCTGATCGACACCGGCGCCGCCGTCGCGCGACAACTTCAGCGTCTGCTGGCCGAAGGCGAGCTGCTCGCCCAGGGACCTTCCCGTGAGGCACAGTTCTGGACCAGCGCCGATCCGCTTCATTTCAGAAATATCTTGCCGATACTGTGGAATACCTCTGGTGTTGTGCGAAGCTTCAACAGGTAGATGGCTGTCCGGGGGGATACGAAGAGTCGGGGTAAACTTCTGATAAATCGCTGACTTCTATAGTTTTGCAGGGCTTGGTAACAAAAAAACCATACGAAATCGTTCGGAAAAGGAAGTTTCAAGTGAAGCGACTATTCTGCTTGGCCGCGATTGCGACCGCACTTTTGGGGCACACTTTTACCGCGCAGGCGGCAGGTGTGGAATTTGCCGTGGGGCAAACCGGCGAGTCGACCATGACCTATCGATTGGGGGTGCAATTCGATTGGGACCAGAGCTGGTGGCAGAGCGACGTTGGTCGTCTGACCGGTTACTGGGACGGCGCCTATACCTATTGGGAGGGTGACGAGAAATCCAGTAACCACAGCCTGTCGTTCTCACCCGTGCTTGTTTATGAATTTGCCGGCCAGAACGTCAAACCCTACATTGAGTTTGGGATTGGCGTGGCGGCGTTTGCCAGCACCGAAGTCGAAAGCAACGATCTGGGCAGCGCCTTCCAGTTCGAAGACCGCTTTGGTTTCGGTTTGCGCTTTGCCGGCGGACATGAAGTCGGGGTTCGTGCGACGCACTATTCCAACGCCGGGATCACCACTCCGAACGATGGTGTAGAAAGTTACGCATTGCATTACACGATGCCGTTGTAAGACAGCAACGCTGTACTAAATGTGGGAGCGGGCTTGCTCGCGAAAGCAGTGGATCAGTCGACACTGTAATCGACTGACCTGACGCTTTCGCGAGCAAGCCCGCTCCCACATTGGTATTGGGACAACTTCAAACTAGCGATACGCCGTCGAAATCCCCTGGCGTTCTTCGATGCACTCCGGAGCGCCCATCTCGAACTCCCGGCAGATCAGCGGGCGTTTTTCGTAGATCGTGCACATCATCGTGTTGCGATCCAGCGCGGCACACCAACCGTCATCCAGGCGCAACATCACTTCCCCGCCCCAGTCATCGGTATCGATGAACCGTTCAGGCACGCCCGTATCTGTGATCAGCATGACTTCGAGCTGGCAGCAGCAGGCTGCGCAGGTCGAGCAGGTGACCGCGGGTTCCGCGATTTGCGTATGGGGGATGGTTTTCATGGCGCGCAGTGTAAGGCAGTCACCGGGTACTGTGTGAAAGGTCTGACGGACGCTCAAATATCGGAGCGTCCGAGACACCGCCGCCATTGATGACGACTTTCAGGGTTGATCCTTGATCGGCGGCTGGCTGCGCACCATGCGTTTGCCGATCTCCAGTTTTACTTGGTCCGGCCGTTTGGAGAGTGGCCAGAGGGCGGTCATGAACGCTGCGGGGAAAGCGATTTCCAACGGGCGGTCCTTGAGTTTTTCGAAGATGTGCCGCGCGGCTTTCTCCACCGGCCAGCTCAAGGCCATGGGCGAGTCGTTTTTTGCCGTCAGCGGCGCCTCGACAAACCCGGGGCTGATTACCGTGAGTTCTATGCCTTCCGGGGCCAGGTCGATGCGCAGGGATTCGAACAGATAACGTAGCCCGGCCTTCGAAGTGCCGTAGGCTTCTGCCTTGGGCAGCGGCAGGTAGGTCACCGTACTGGCCATGGCCACCATATGCGGTGCGGTGCCGGCACGCAGCAATGGCAGGGCGGCGTCGATGCAATAGCTGCTGGCCAACAGGTTAGTGCGCACCACATGCTCGACAATCGACGCATCGAACTGCTTGGCATCCACGTACTCGCAGGTGCCGGCGTTCAGTATCACGGTGTCCAGCGAGCCCCAGTCCTCGGCAATCTGCTCGCTGATCTCGCGTACGGTCTGGCTGTTGGTCAGGTCTCCGGGGACCACCAGCACTTGCCCCGGATAACGTAGCGACAAGTCATTCAGGGGGGCCACGGTGCGCGAACTGACGGCCAGGTGCGCACCGGTTTTCAGGATTTCTTCGGCCAGGGCGGCACCGATGCCGCTGCTTGCACCGGTCAACCAGTATCGTCGTGCGAGTGTGCGACTCATCCCAATCTCCTTTTCAACCAGGCAATTGCCCGGCTCAATACGGGTAAATGTTCATAAAGCAGAGCCCCGGCATCGAAGTAATCCCGGTGGCGGTAATTCATGACCCAACGGCGGCGTATTGCCGCGAGGGCAGGTTTTTGAATGCCGTCAACGCACGCGTACGGGAAGTACCCAGGTCGACGATCGGGGAGGGGTAATCCACAACACCGAAAAGGCCGCCGAGATTGGCGGGGTTGTGCACGTCTTTTTTATTCAGAGCGGCCAGTTCCGGCAGCCATTGCTTGATGAACACGCCTTCGGGGTCGAATTTTTCCGACTGGCTCAACGGGTTGAAAATCCGGAAATAAGGCGCCGAGTCGGTGCCGGTGGAAGAACTCCACTGCCAGCCACCATTGTTCGCCGCCAGGTCGCCATCGATCAGGTGACGCATGAAAAAGCGTTCGCCTTCGCGCCAGTCGATCAGCAGGTTTTTGGTCAGGAACATCGCCACCACCATGCGCAGGCGGTTGTGCATCCAACCGGTTGCCAGCAGTTGGCGCATGGCGGCGTCGATGATCGGCAAGCCGGTGCGTGCCTGTTGCCAGGCGGCCAGTTCTTCGGGGGCGTTGCGCCAGGCCAGCGCTTCGGTTTCCGGACGAAACGCGCGGTGCCGGGAAACCCGTGGGTAGCCCACCAGGATGTGTTTGTAGAACTCGCGCCACAGCAGTTCGTTGATCCAGGTGACGGCGCCGATCTTGCCGCTTTCGAATTCACCTTGATTGCTGTTCAAGGCCGCGTGCAGGCATTGGCGCGCAGAAATCACCCCGGCGGCGAGATAGGCCGAAAGCTGACTGGTGCCGGGCTTCGCCGGGAAATCCCGTTCGCTTTGATAGTGCTCGATCTGCACATCGCTAAAGCTGTCGAGGCGACGCCGGGCTTCGGCTTCGCCCGCCGGCCACAGGTTGCGCAGGTTATCAGCGGGTGTTGCGAAACCGTCGACACTCAAGGGGATCGCATCGCTGGCAATGTTCAGCGGCGCTTGTTTGTGCGGCGCGCGTACGAGGCTGGGCAGCGAGTGGTGCAGTCGTTCGTAGCAGACTTTGCGGAACTGGCTGAAGACCTGAAAGTAAGTGCCGGTGCGGGTCAGCACGCTCCCGGGCTTGAACAGCAATTGATCGAGGTAGCGGCGAACTTCGATCCCTTCAGCCTGTAGCGTCCGGGCGACCGCTGCATCGCGACGGGACTCGTGGATGCCGTATTCCTCGTTGAGGTGCAACGCATCGACCTGCCACTGTCGGCACAGGTTCAGCAATACGCTGGGTGCGTCATCCCAGCGAGGGGCCTGACGGATCAGCAGGGGGATGTTCAGTTGACCCAGTTCGCGGCTCAACTCGCGCAGGTTACGCAGCCAGAAGTCCACTTTGCAGGGCGCATCGTCGTGTTCCAGCCATTGCTCCGGACTCAGCAGGTACACCGCCACGCACGGGCCGCGAGCCGCGGCGGCCGAGAGGGCGGTGTTGTCATGTAGGCGCAAGTCGCTGCGCAGCCAGATCAATTGCATTTTGGTATCCACGCGATTCATTTAAATCAGCCCGCGCTGAACGAGTGCCTGATGTGCCGACAACGGATCTTCGGCCAGGTACAGATCAGCGATCACGGCAGTACTTGCGGACAACTCGGTGTGGTGGATGCATACCGTTGGTCCAGCAATCATTTTTGGGCAACTGACACCTTTGAAAAGTTTCGGCAGCTGCGCCGGATTCAGGGCTTTGCTTGAGTACAGCAGAACCCCTCGGGGTTGCAGAAGTTCGACCGCCAATGCCAATTCTCCGACAGGCAGCGGCCAGTCGAAGACCTCCACCGGGCAATCAGCGCTGCTGATCAGCCAGGCCGTGAGCCATAGGTGCGGTTCCACGGGCAGGTCCGAGTGGTTGACCAGCAGCAGCGGCGCGGTGCGCAACTGACGATTGTTATGGTAGATGCGCGCACCGAACTTGCTGCGCAGCCAGGCACAAAAAAAGCCCCGCTCCATCTGCGCCCCGAACTGGCCTTGCCAGCGTTGCTCCAGAGCGGCCAGCAAGGGCATCAGCAATTGCTCGCACAGGGTTCGCGGCGGATACAGCGCCATCGCCTGATTGACGCTGTCATCCAGGGCGCGTTCCTGCAATCGACTGACTGCCTGCAGCAACGTTTGCAGCAAGGCGTGCCAATCGTTGTCGACGGACTCGCTGAAGGCTTGCGGCGTGTCGAGCAATGGTTTGACCTGGCTGACGGCAACGCCACGGTTGAGCCAGGTGAGGATGGTCTGGATGCGTTGTACGTGGTCGGCCGAGAACAACCGATGGCCCTTGGGCGTGCGTAGCGGCACGATCAGACCGTAGCGCCGCTCCCAGGCACGCAAGGTCACGGCATTGACCCCGGTTTGCCGCGCCACTTCACGGATCGGCAGCCAGCCTTCGTCCAGCGCCTTTTTAAAGTCATCGCCGAGGTCTTCGCGGGCGCTGGTGTCGAGTGCTTTTTTCATCAAATGGCGTTTCGCAGGCTGAGGTTTTCCGGGTGCGGTTGCAGGTAAACCTGCTGTGCGATGTACGGATCGGGGTGTTGGCGAAAGTGATGCTTGAGCAGTGTCAGCGGCACCACCAGCGGCACGATGCCCAGACGGTACTGGCTGATCACGTGCTGCACTTCCCGCTTGTCTTCGCCGCTGATGGCCTGTTTCAGGTAGCCGCTGAGGTGTTGCAGGACGTTGGTGTGAGTGCGACGTGTGGCGCATTTTTTCAGCGCCGCCATCAGTTCGCTGAAATATCGGGGGCCCAGTTCCTGCGGATCGGTTTTGCCCATGTTGCCCAGCAGGTTGCCCAGGGTTTTGTATTGCACCGGGTTGTGGGCCATCAGCAGGTATTTGTAGCGCGAATGAAAGTCCGTGAGACTGCGCCGGCTCATGCCCTCTTGGCGTAGCTGCTGCCAGGCGTTGTAGGCGAACACCCGGGTGAGGAAGTTTTCCCGCAGCACCGGATCGTTGAGCAGGCCGTCTTCCTCCACCGGCAAGTCCGGGTGCCGCAGGCAGAAAGCCCGGGCGTAGATCCCGCGCCCGCCACTGTCCGCCCGTGCGCCGTTGGCGTGGTAGACCTTGACCCGCTCCAGGCCGCAGGACGGAGAATTTTGCATGAAGATGTAGCCGCAAATTTCCCCCAGCTGCACTGCCATTTCCTGGCCGTAGGTGGCCAGCGGTTGTGTCACGTTAAGGTTGTGATCGAGGGTGCCCAGGGCTTCGGGTTGATCTGCACTGCCCACCAGCCGAATCGGTTGGCGGGGTACGCCCAGGCCGATGGCCACTTCCGGGCATACCGGGATGAAATCGAAGTAGTCAGTGAGGGTGCGGCTGCACAACCGCGATTCCTTGTGTCCGCCGTTGTAGCGTACGTCGAGCCCCATCAGGCAGGCGCTGATGGCGATTTTCGGTTTGGCGGGGGAGTGGAACATCGGAGCACCTCGAATCTAAACCTGTACAAACATTCGGGTCTGTACAAGATAACTTCATCATAGATTCGAAGTTCTACAAGTCAAATTCTTTGTATAGGTTTTTGGCGGGCTGCTGTCAGGGCGACAGCAGCGATTTGCTCGGGTTGATGCTCTTTACTGCAGGTGCTCATGCAAGCGACGGGCGGCCTCCTGACCGCTGAGCCAGGCCCCTTCGACGCGTCCGGACAGGCACCAGTCGCCACAGGCGTACAGCCCCAGGTCGGCATCGGCCAGGGTGCCCCATTCGTGACTGCTGGCGGGGCGGGCGTAGAGCCAGCGGTGGGCGAGGCTGAAGCTCGGCGCGGGCATTGAATCGTGCAGCAGTTCGGCAAATGCGCCGTGCAACTGTTCGATCACCGCTTCCTTGGACAGGTCAATGTGCTGGCGACTCCAGGCGCTGGTGGCATGCAAGACCCAGGTGTCGAGGGTGTTGTCGCGTCCGGGTTTACTGCGGTTTCGGGCCAGCCAGTCGAGGGGGCTGTCCTGTACGAAGCAGCCTTCCATGGGCGTTTCCAGCGGCGTTTCGAAGGCCAGGGCGATGGCCCAGGTCGGGTCCATTTTCACCCCGGCGGCGGCCCCGGCGAGTTTCGGCGCAGATGCCAGCAGAGCCGTGGCCTGTGGGGCCGGCGTGGCGATGACCACATGGCTGAACGGTCCGTGGGTGAAGCCTTCGGCGTCCTGCAGGTGCCAGTGTTCTTCACCGCGATAGACCTCGGTGATCCGGCAGGCGAAATGCACTTCGAGGTCACCGAGCAGGGCGCGGGTGATGGCGCTCATGCGAGGCGTGCCGACCCAGCGGGTCTGCTCGTCCGGCGACAGGTTGAGTTGGCCGCCATGGTAGGTGTACAGCTGCGGCGTCCATTCGGCGACCCAGCCCTTGGCTTGCCAGCGCTGGACTTCGTTGACAAAACGCCGGTCGCGGGCAGTGAAATACTGCGCGCCCATGTCCAGAGCACCCGCATCGCTGCGCTTGCTCGACATGCGCCCGCCGCTGCCGCGACTTTTATCGAACAGTTGGACCACGTGCCCGAGGTCCGTCAGGGCCTGGGCGGCGGAGAGTCCGGCAATGCCGGTGCCGATGATTGCGATAGGTACAGTCATAGGGGCCTCGTTTACCTTTCTGTACAGACTACGCCGGGGTTCAAACCTGTACAATATTGTTTTTTGGTATAACTTTTAGCGTTCTCGATCTGACAGCTTGGCCTATTGTTAAACATAGAGCCTGCTCGATACCAAAGATCCCTGCTTATAAAAATAGACTAATGGACAAGGTAAAACGCCACGCGAGGAAGAAGTCATGCACATATTGCTGACCGGCGGTACTGGTTTGATAGGACGTCAGCTTTGCCGGCACTGGTCGGGTCAGGGATATCGCCTGACGGTCTGGAGTCGCCAACCTGAAAATGTCGCGAAAATATGTGGTGCCCAAGTGCGTGGAGTTGCACGGCTGGAGGATCTGGGGCAAGAACCTGTCGATGCGATTATCAATCTTGCCGGGGCACCGATTGCCGACCGACTCTGGACGCACAAACGCAAAGCCCTGCTGTGGAGTAGCCGCATCACGCTGACCGAAACCCTTCTGGCCTGGCTTGAAAGCCGCGCACAGAAACCGCAGGTGCTGATCTCCGGTTCTGCAATCGGTTGGTATGGTGATGGTGGCGAACGTGAGTTGACCGAAGAGTCGCCACCGGTCATCGATGATTTTGCCAGTCAGTTATGCATCGCCTGGGAAGAGACCGCACAGCGAGCTGAGGTGCTGGGCATTCGCGTCATCCTTATTCGAACCGGGTTGGTGCTGTCGGCAGAGGGCGGCTTTTTGTCGCGGCTGTTACTGCCGTTCAAACTGGGCCTGGGAGGGCCGATCGGCAACGGCCGGCAGTGGATGCCGTGGATTCATATCGACGATCAAATCGCCCTGATTGATTTTCTTCTGCATCGCAACGAGGCCAGCGGTCCCTATAATGCGTGCGCGCCCGAACCCGTGCGTAATCGCGAGTTTGCCAAAACACTGGGTAGCGTGCTGCATCGCCCGGCGTTCATGCCGATGCCGACCCTTGCCTTGAAAGTAGGCCTGGGCGAATTGTCTTCGTTGTTGCTGGGCGGCCAGCGCGCGACTCCAGTGCGTTTGTTACAGGCTGGTTTCACTTTTAAGTTCACGGATTTGCGCGCGGCTTTGGACGATCTGTCCAGTCGCCTTTGAAATAGGACGTTGCATGACCGATCACGCGTTGCTTCTGGTCAACCTGGGTTCACCTGCCTCCACCTCGGTGGCGGATGTGCGCAGCTACCTCAATCAATTTCTGATGGACCCGTACGTGATCGACCTGCCATGGCCGGTTCGACGGCTGCTGGTATCGCTGATCCTGATCAAGCGTCCCGAGCAGTCGGCCCATGCTTATGCCTCGATCTGGTGGGACGAGGGCTCGCCGCTGGTGGTGCTCAGCCGTCGCCTGCAACAAGCGATGACCAGTCAGTGGCAACACGGCCCGGTCGAACTGGCGATGCGTTACGGCGAGCCGTCGATCGAATCGACGCTGGTGCGCCTGGTCGCGGCGGGGCACAAGCGAATCACCCTGGCGCCGCTTTATCCACAGTTCGCCGACAGCACCACGACTACGGTCATAGAAGAGGCCCGGCGCGTGGTACGCGAGAAAAACCTCGACGTGCAGTTGTCGGTGCTCCAGCCGTTCTACGACCAACCGGAATACCTCGATGCGCTGGTGGCCACGACCCGGCCGCATTTGCAGCAGGATTTCGATCACTTGCTGATGAGCTTTCATGGCTTGCCGGAACGGCATCTGAAGAAGCTCAACCCCGGTCACAGCTTCGAGGGTGGCGGTGATTGCTGCGCCGGTGCGCCGCCGGAGGTGGTCGCCACCTGTTATCGAGGCCAATGCCTGCGTACGGCGGCAGAGTTTGCCAAGCGCATGGGATTGCCGGAGGGCAAGTGGTCGGTGTCGTTTCAGTCGCGGCTGGGGCGCGCCAAATGGATCGAACCCTACACCGAAGCGCGCCTCGATGAGTTGGCCAAAAGCGGCGTGAAAAAGATTCTGGTGATGTGCCCGGCGTTCGTAGCCGATTGCATCGAGACCCTGGAAGAGATCGGTGATCGCGGCAAGGAGCAATTCCGCGCAGCAGGGGGAGAGGATCTGGTGCTGGTGCCGTGCCTCAACGATGACCCGCATTGGGCGAAGGCGTTGAGTGCGTTGTGCGAAAGGGCGCCGTTGGCGCTTTAAAAGCTTCGCGAGCAAGCCCGCTCCCACAGGGTCGGTGATTAACCTGTGGGAGCGGGCTTGCTCGCGAAGTGGGTCTTTCAGTCAGCGAAGAATCCAAGTCTGCTTAGATCAGCGGTTCATTCGCCTTCTTGTGCTTCCAGCTGTCATTGCCCGGCAGGATCAGGTTCAAGCCGATCGCCACCACCGCGCACAGCGCGATACCCTTGAGGCCGAAATCGTCCGGCCCGGTGCCGGTGCCGATCAGCACGCCGCCGATCCCGAACACCAGGGTCACCGAAACAATCACCAGATTGCGCGCCTCGCCCAGATCGATCTTGTGGCGGATCAGCGTATTCATCCCCACCGCCGCAATCGAACCGAACAACAGGCACAGAATTCCGCCCATCACCGGCACCGGAATGCTCTGCAGCAGTGCGCCGAATTTACCGATGAACGCCAGGCTGATGGCGAAGATCGCCGCCCAGGTCATGATTTTCGGGTTGTAGTTCTTGGTCAGCATGACCGCGCCGGTCACTTCGGCGTAGGTGGTGTTGGGCGGGCCGCCGAACAGACCGGCCGCCGTGGTGGCGATGCCGTCGCCGAGCAGGGTGCGGTGCAGGCCGGGCTTCTTCAGGTAGTCGCGACCGGTCACGCTACCCACGGCAATCACGCCGCCGATGTGTTCGATGGCCGGGGCCAGGGCCACCGGAACGATGAACAGAATCGCCTGCCAGTTGAATTCCGGTGCGGTGAAGTGCGGGATGGCGAACCACGGTGCCGCCGCAATCTTCGCGGTGTCGACCACACCGAAGTAGAACGCCATGCCAAAACCCACCAGCACGCCGGAGATGATCGGCACCAGGCGAAAGATGCCCTTGCCGAATACCGCGACGATCAGTGTGGTCAGCAGTGCGGGCATCGAAATCATCATTGCCGTCTGGTAATGAATCAACTCACTGCCGTCGCCGGCCTTGCCCATGGCCATGTTGGCTGCAATCGGCGCCATGGCCAGGCCGATCGAAATGATCACCGGCCCGATCACCACTGGCGGCAGCAGGCGGTCAATGAAACCGGTGCCTTTGATCTTCACCGCGAGGCCGAGGAAGGTGTAGACGAAACCTGCCGCCATCACGCCGCCCATGGTCGCGGCCAGGCCGAACTGGCCCTTGGCGAGAATGATCGGGGTGATGAAGGCAAAGCTCGATGCCAGGAACACCGGCACCTGACGCCCGGTGACGATCTGGAACAGGATCGTCCCCAGGCCGGCCGTGAACAGCGCCACGTTCGGGTCGAGACCGGTAATCAGCGGCATCAACACCAGGGCGCCGAAGGCCACGAACAGCATCTGTGCACCCGACAGCACCGTGCGCCAGAGCGGATCGTTGAACTCTTGCTGCATGGTCACGCGTCCTTCTGCTTGGTGCCGAAGATCTTGTCACCGGCATCGCCCAGCCCTGGGATGATGTAGCCGTGTTCGTTCAGTTTTTGATCAATGGAAGCGGTGTAGATGATCACGTCCGGGTGAGCTTTTTCTACAGCAGCGATGCCTTCCGGGGCTGCAACCAGCACCATGGCGCGGATGTCCCGGCAGCCGGCCTTTTTCAGCAGGTCGATGGTGGCAACCATGGAGCTGCCAGTGGCGAGCATCGGGTCGATGATCATCGCCAGGCGTTCGTCGATTTCCGGAACCAGTTTTTCCAGGTAGGTGTGGGCCTGCAGGGTTTCTTCGTTGCGGGCAACGCCCACGGCGCTGACCTTGGCGCCCGGGATCAGGCTGAGCACGCCCTCAAGCATGCCGATGCCGGCGCGCAGGATCGGTACGACGGTTATCTTCTTGCCGGCGATTTTCTCGACCGACACTGTGCCGCACCAGCCTTCGATATCGTAGGATTCCAGCGGCAGGTCTTTGGTGGCTTCATAGGTCAGCAGCGCGCCGACTTCCTGAGCGAGCTCACGGAAATTCTTGGTGCTGATGTCTGCGCGGCGCATAAGGCCAAGTTTATGACGGATCAGCGGGTGGCGGATCTCATGGATGGGCATGGGGAAAGGCTCCGGCGGCGGGCAAAAAAACCGGCCTAGATTAATCTATCCGAGGGTGTTGTCCTATAGACATACAGTACGTTAGTCCACAAACGCTTGATCTGGCCTCGCTTGATGCGTACCTTTGCCCGCTTTTCCTGATTCCGCCACCCCTTTGGAGAGCACCATGTCTGCTGATCTCGAGCATATCCGTCAAATCATGCGAGAGGCTGACTGCCTGTACACCGAAGCTGAAGTCGAGGCGGCCATCGCCCGCGTCGGTGCACAAATCAACGAACAAATGGCCGACAGCAATCCGGTGGTGTTCTGCGTGATGAACGGCGGGCTGATTTTCTCCGGCAAGCTGCTGACCTATCTGCAGTTCCCGCTGGAAGCGTCCTACCTGCACGCCACCCGCTATCGCAACGAAACCAGCGGCGGCGACCTGTTCTGGAAAGCCAAGCCGGAAGTTTCTTTCATCGACCGTGACGTACTGATCATCGACGACATCCTCGACGAAGGTCACACCCTGGGCGCGATCATCGACTTCTGCAAGCACGCCGGTGCCCGCAAAGTGCACACCGCCGTGCTGATCGACAAAGACCACGACCGCAAGGCCCGCCCGGACCTCAAGGCCGATTTCGTCGGTTTGCCGTGCGTTGACCGCTACATCTTCGGTTATGGCATGGACTACAAAGGTTACTGGCGTAACGCCAACGGGATTTTCGCCGTTAAAGGAATGTAAGACATGGATACGCCTCGCTTTCTGGATCAGACCTTGTTCGCCGAGCTGGCCGGGAAAGCCGCGGCCAATCCTCGTGGGCGCCAGCACCACAATTTCCATCAGATGGAAGACGCCTGTCATCGCATGGCGGTGGGGCTGCAGCCGTCCACGTATATCCCGCCTCATCGGCATTTGGGCGACAACAAGGCCGAAACCCTGTTGGTCCTAAAGGGGCGGCTGGGTGTGTTGATCTTTGACGAGGCCGGTGTGGTGTTGAGCAAGACCGTGCTGCAGGCCGGTGGGGACTGTGTTGGCGTGGACCTGCCAACCGGTGTGTTCCACGGTTTGGTGGTGCTGGAGGCCGACAGCATGATGTTCGAATGTAAGGCCGGTCCTTACCGCCCGGTCGGAGAGGGTGAGCTGGCGCATTGGGCGCCGCGCGAAGGCGAGCCGGGTGTTGCCGAGTATCAGGCCTGGATGCGCGCGCAGTTCGACTGATCTCCACCCTGTGGGAGCGGGCTTGCTCGCGAAAGCGGTGTGTCAGTTGCATTGATGTTGACTGACACTCCCTCTTCGCGAGCAAGCCCGCTCCCACATTGATCTGCGTCCACGGACGTATTTTTGTACACCCATGCTAGAGTGCTCAGCCCCGATTCCGGAGCCTGTCATGAGTCTTTTGATCCGCTGCTGCGCCGCCCTGTTGCTGACCCTCAGCCTGCCACTGGCCGCCGCGCCGGCGCTCATGCACAGTCAATTCCTGCCGCCGGACGATCTCACGCTGCGTGATGCCGATCCCGAGCAGCAGCAACTGATGCAGGTCACCGATTATTCGGTGGTGGTCGGCGCTCAGCGTCAATCCAATCAACAGCCGATTCCGGTCACTTCGCCGCTGATGATTCGGCTCAAGGGCAAATCCCTGAACAAGGGCGCCACCATCAGCCAGGTGCTGGTCAACTTCGATGGTGAAAGCAAAAGCCTGAAGAAGCCGGTCTACGACGATAAGAGCAAAACCCTGACCCTCTATTACCCGCTCGCTCAATACCGGGTGGTGATCGACTTGTTGCGCAACGACACGGTGTATTGCCAGTTTCTCAGCTACGCCAATGGTCATGTCTGGGCCGATCTGCACACCGGCAGCACTCGTCCGCGTTGAGCCTTGAGCCCGCGCAGGGGTAAACTGCCCGCCCCGTGAAATGTCTGCGAGCTGGAGTCGGCAATGCGTAAAGATAAAAAACAAGTGATTGGTGACGAGATCGGCGATGAGCAGATCAAGTTGTTCCTCGATTTCGAACCGGTCGACGCGACTTCTCCGTCCCTGCACAAACTGGTCAAGGCCTACCGTGGCCTGCGCATCGACGATTTCGAGCGTTTCCTGACGTTCTTCGTCGAAGCGGGTTACGACGTGAATGGCAAGGATGAGCACGGCAATGACTTCGTCGCCCTGATCAAGGATCAGCGCAACGCGCCGGACTACATTGAACTGATCGAAAAAGCTCGCGGCTGAGTAAATTTCAGCCATAAAAAAACGCCCCGCTCTCAGTGAGAACGGGGCGTTTTTTGTAAGGCCGAATCAAGCGTAGCTTTCGGTCTCGCTGCTGGCTTCAACCAGTTCCAGGGCAACGTTGTTCTGCGTGTTGATCTTGCGATACAGCGCAGCGTCGGTTTCCAGGACCTTTTCCCGGGCCGGGAAAATTTCGGCCAGTTTGGTGGCCCATTCGCCCTTGGCTTTGCCCGGGAAGCATTTTTCGATCAGCTCAAGCATGATCGAAACGGTCACCGAGGCACCTGGCGAAGCGCCGAGCAGTGCCGCCAGGGAACCGTCCTTGGCCGCGACCAGTTCGGTACCGAATTGCAGGATGCCGCCTTTCTTCGGGTCTTTCTTGATGATCTGCACCCGTTGGCCGGCCACTTCCAGGCGCCAGTCTTCAGCTTTCGCCTCAGGGTAGAAGCGACGCAGGGACTCCAGGCGCTGCTCCATCGACTGCATCACTTCGCTGACCAGGTACTTGGTCAGGTCCATGTTGTTTTTTGCCACGGACAGCATCGGCCCGATGTTGCCGGCGCGAACCGACATCGGCAGGTCCATGAAGGAGCCGTGCTTGAGGAACTTGGTGGTGAAGCCGGCGTACGGTCCGAACAGCAGGGATTTCTTGCCTTCAACGACGCGGGTGTCCAGGTGCGGCACGGACATTGGTGGCGAACCCACGGCAGCCTGGCTGTAGACCTTGGCCTGGTGGTGCTTGACCACTTCCGGGTTGTCGCAACGCAGCCATTGGCCGCTGATCGGGAAGCCGCCGAAGCCTTTGCTCTCTTCGATGCCCGAGGCCTGCAGCAGCGGCAATGCCGCACCGCCCGCGCCGAGGAAAACGAACTTGGCGTCGACTTCACGGGTGTTGCCGCTGTTGACGTCCTTGATGCTGACAGTCCAGCCGCCGTTGCTGCGCTTGAGGCCGGTCACGCGCTTGCAGTACTTGACCTGGGCATCGGGTGCGCTGGTCAGGTGCTTGAGCAACTGGTTGGTCAGGGCGCCGAAGTTGACGTCGGTGCCATTGATCACGCGGGTCGCGGCGAGGGTTTCGCCAGGATCGCGGCCAGGCATCATCAGCGGCATCCACTCGGCCATTTTGGCCTTGTCTTCGGTGTACTCCATGTCGGCGAAGGCGTGGTGCTTGCTCAGCACCTTGAAGCGTTCCTTGAGGAAGGACACGCCGCTGTCGCCCTGCACGAAACTCAGGTGTGGCACCGGGCTGATAAACGATTTGCACGAGCCGAACGTGCCTTTTTTGGTCAGGTACGACCAGAATTGCTTCGACACCTCGAACTGGGTGTTGATGTGCACGGCTTTCTTGATGTCGACGGCGCCATCGGCGGCCTGCGGCGTGTAGTTGAGCTCACACAGCCCGGCGTGACCGGTACCGGCGTTGTTCCACGGGTTGGAACTCTCCGCGGCACCGGAATCCATCAGCTCGACGACTTCCAGCTTGATCGCGGGGTCGAGCTCTTTGAGCAATACTGCAAGGGTGGCACTCATGATGCCGGCCCCAACCAGTACTACGTCGACTGCTTCGTTATGCGCCATTTAACGCGTCTCCAAAATCTGCAGCACCAAATTGTCGGCATGGCTGCCAGGAGTGACGGGGCGTGTCAGTGTTGCCCCAGGTACCCATGGCAGGATCGCCATGTCCGAATCTTCGCAATTTATCGCAACTTCGACGGACGCTACCTGCCAGGCCTAATGAGCCATATGAACTCATTTCAGCGCGCGGGAGGCAATTCGACTTATGGTCGATACATCCGTTTGTGCAACCAAATCCGTAGCGGACAGGCTTCAGGCTCCGGTGTTCGAGAAATACTCGGTCCTGTGTCGTTGGGCTGTTGTAGACGCTAATGGTGCATGTTCAGACGCAAAACTATTCATTTGCTCGCCACACTCTTGTGAAGTTGTGAAAACCCGTTTTTTTCACGCTCTTTTGAAGACGTGAACCTCAAAAAGGGCTGTCCCAGCCTGGCACCGTGCCCGGATGGATTGCCGCCATGGGATACAGGGCAGGCAAAACGGGCAAACAGCTCAGTGACCGAGCGTAATGACAGCTCTGCAGATTCGCGAAAAGTGGAGGTTTTGCTCAACAAAACAGCAAGCGCGCCAGCTTCACTCGATCTGTGTGGGCGGCTCTCTGTGGGCGGTGCGGGGGTGTCAATACAAGCGCATTGACGATGCTGCGAGGCCCGATCAGGAGACGTCCTTATAATCGGGGGGAGATTGTATCTAAGAAACGCAGGGAAATGGTCGTGTTTAATGACTTTTATTAGGTGTTTGGTCAGGTCGTCATCATTTGCTGTGCACGCGAGCGTGGCCGGTGCTGCTGCGAAACGACGCGGGCACCGGCAGGCAGCGGCTGATTCAGCCAGTTCAAGCGGATCTCTTCGATTTCAACCCAGCCATCGCCCATGGGCTGGAGGCTGCACTGTTTGAAGGCCTGGCAACGGCCGTTGCGGTCGAGCAGGGCGAAGCAGCGATGCAGTGGGCGTGGCGCGAACAGAGAGATCAGATGGCGCATGGCGATATACCGTTTGGGTGTCTGCCGAGAAGATTGCCTGCAGGCCATTACGTGCAAGTGTATGAGGGGTGACATCTGCATGACAGGAACCGCGTTGCCAAGGGCTTGTCAGAGATTTCATCAAACACTGTGAGGTGCTGGTTACCCGCAGTGGCGCACCGCTATACTGCCGGCCTGTTTGTGCCTGATTCTGGAGAGAAGAGCATGTTGCAACGCCTGTTGTTCGGTTTGATCACTGTGACCAGTTTGACCCTGGTTGGCTGCGCCCACAGCCCGCAACAACTGAGCCCGGAACCCAAGCTGACCGCCCAGTTGGCCCCGGTCGGCCATGGCCAGCCCGTCGTGGTGCGTGTAGTGGACGGTCGCCCGTCGCCGACGCTGGGCACCCGTGGTGGTCTGTACCCGGAGACCAGCGCGATCACCGTGCAGGGCGCGCAGATCCTGCCGAAGCTGCAGGCCCAGGCTGAAGCCGCCGTGCGTCTGTTGGGCTTTACCCCGACGAACAACGCCATGAATGCCCCGCAACTGACCGTGACCCTGGCGGAGTTGAAGTACCAGTCGCCCAAGGAAGGCATGTACGTGACCGAAGCCACCATCGGCGCGACCTTCCGCTCAGATGTACAGAATGCCAACCGTCGCTACAGCGGCCGTTATGGCTCGTCCCTGGACCAGCGCTTCGGTATGGCGCCGAACCAGGAAACCAACACCAAGCTGGTCAGCGATGTGTTGAGCGATGCGTTGACCCGCCTGTTCAAGGACCCGACCGTGGGTCAGATTCTCGGCGAGTAAGCTTCGCTGGATGCGAAAAAGCCCGGTGCCAGCGATGGTCCCGGGCTTTTTCATGACTGCTGACTTTTTGCGGATGCACACCGACCCATTGTGGGAGCGGGCTTGCTCGCGAAGGCGTAGTGTCAGGCAGCATTGATATTGACTGACACACCGCTTTCGCGAGCAAGCCCGCTCCCACAGGGGGAATGGTGGTGTCAGGCGGCTTGCGAGTAAAAATCCAGCACGCTCACGCCCGTCAGCAAATCCGCCTCCGGCAAATCCGCATGCTGGTGGCCACCGAGTGCGCAATACACCAGCCAGTGGCGGTCCTGAACGTTGAAGGCGAGGCTGCCGACGAGGGCTTGTTGTTCTTCGCTGGGGGTGATGAGGTAAAGACGATCCTGGTTTTCGGCGTGGAGCATGACGTGATCCGTGTCGGTTTCGAGGCGCGCATGTTCGCCGATACAGATGACGAAGCCGTGACTCAGGACAGCTATTGATCAAAAGCTTCGTTACTTGTCGGAAACAGAGGGCAGGCGCGCAGGCTTTCGGTAGAATCCGCGCCGCGGTCGCCGGTCCGGCACCTGCCACCTGTTTTACTTGAGGTTTGTGATGTCGCTGCACTTGATGACGCTGTTTACCGCCCATCCCGCCAAATTGATCAATCTGCTGGCCTTGTTCTTTGCCTTGCCCGGCGGCTGGTTGCTGCACGCCACCCGTCGTCGCGAACTGCGCGCGATGGCCAGTTTGCAGGCGCAGCGCCAGAGCAGCCCCAGCGTAGAGCCCACGCTGGACTGGGCGACCTTGCGCAAGAACCGGTTTTTCTACATCTTCGGCTTTGCCTGCATGGGGATGGCACTGCTGGTGTCGTGGATCAGTACGCAGGTCTGAGGCTGAAGTAAACCCTGTGGCGAGGGGGCTTGCCCCCGTTCGGCGGCGAAGCCGTCGTCACCTCGACAGGGACGCTGTGTCAGAGGGAAAACCTTCTTGGGTTTTAGGGCCGCTTCGCAGCCCAACGGGGGCAAGCCCCCTCGCCACAAAAAGCGCCGTCAGGCCGATACCGCTTACAGCGGCAACCCTGCCTTCACCCGGTACTGATTGCGCACCGGCGTCGCATATTGCAGCACCAGGAATGGACGATGCTCTTCAGGGCAGGCGTCCAGGCGGCGTTGCCATTCTTCCTGGGCCTTGGCCAGTTCCTCGGCCGGGAACACGTCGGCGGCTTTCGGCACCTGCAACTGCGGATCGGTGTCCTTCCACTGCGCGTAAGCCAGGTAGTGCACGGGGAACAAGCGGTATCCGCTGAGGATTTGCCGGTCCATCTCGACCGCCAATTGCTTGGTGTCTTCGAACAGTTCGGTGATCGGCGCGGCAAAGTTCACATGCACCCGGCCCTTGTAGCCGGTGATGCCCTTGGCGATGCTCACGTCATCCTCGCCCGGCACCTTGGTGTAGCTGCCGGTGGTGGCGCGGATGTAAAGCTCGCGGGCCTTGGCCTGATCGCACGGGTCGTACTCGTAGCTGATCGACACCGGGGTCAGGTTCAGCGACTGAATGACTTCGCCGAACGGCTCGTCCTTGCGGCTCATGTGGAACATCTTGAGGATTGCCGATTCGGTACGGTCGTCACCGTCCTTGGCTCGTCCTTCGGCCTGGGCGATCCAGATCGAGGCGCAATCGTTGCGGATCGAATGATTGATGTACGCCGACAACAGCTGATAAGCCGCCATTTTTTCCCGACGTCCGCTGATCGAGCGGTGCACGATGAAGCTCTTGTTCAGGCGCATCAGGTCGCTGACGAAAGGCTTTTGCAGCAGGTTATCGCCAATGGCGATGCGTGGCGTCGGCAGGCCGGCGTGGTACACGGCGTAGTTGACGAAGGCCGGGTCCATCACGATGTCGCGGTGGTTGGCGATGAACAGATAGGCACTGCCGGACTTGAATTGCTCCACCCCTGTATAGGTGACACCGTCGGTGGCACGCTCAATGGTATGGTCGACGTAAACCTCGACTTTGTCCTGCAGCGTGGCCACTGAGGTAATGCCGGCAAACTCACGGCGCAGCCGATGGGCTATAAGTGGTTTGAGTGCCCAGCCTAAAGCGCCGGCGAAACGCGGGAAGCGGAAGTGGGTGAGGATATCTAGAAACGCCTTGTCGCCGAGCAGCCGGTCCAGCACCGCTGGGACTTCGCTGTCGTCGTAAGGTCGGATGGCATCGAATTCGCCCATCATGCTCTCTTGTTAGAAACGGCTAGGGTAAGTAAAGGTTTTGATCGAAAACCGGCGGGGCACGGTCTGAAAAAGTAGCCAGACAAAAATAGCCCTGCAAATAGACCGGCGATTATACGCACAAGTCACCTGGGAGACCGCGATGCTGGAAACTGCGCTGTATGAATGTCCGTATTGTGGTGAGGAAGTCGAGACGACGCTGGATTTGTCCGGTGGCGATCAGACCTATATTGAAGACTGCCAGGTGTGCTGTCGGCCGATAACCTTCGTGTTGCAGGTTCATGAAGAGGAATGGCATCTCGAAGTGTTCAGCGAAAACGAGTGAGGAGCGTGTATGCAGCGCATCTACGACCCGGAAAACCTGATGGAAGGCGAGTTGCTGCAAGGCATGCTCGCCAGCGAGGGCATCGAGGCGCATCTGGTGGGACGCGATCTGGTGGGAGCCACCGGTGAGTTGCCGATTTTCGGTTTGCTGGGTTTGGCAGTGGATAACGACCAGGCCGAATACGCCCGCGAGTTGATCACCGCGTACAATGCCGCGCTGCCGCTGTCCGGCGATGAGCCGGACAGCTTCCCCGGCACGCTGGTCTGTTAGGCTGGCGTTCGTTTGATCAAGAGTCGTGCTGCCCCATGTGTGGACGTTATGCCCTGTTTCGCTGGAACCCCGCCTTCGCGGCGCTGCCCGGTTTTCCCGCCGACCAGCAGGCGCAGTGGAACATTTCCCCCAATGATTCGGTGTTGATGCTACGGGCCGAGCCAGACGGCCAGCGCACGCTGGCCCGTGCCCGCTGGGGCCTGACGCCACCCTGGCTGACCGATCTGTCCCGCACCCCGGCCCACGCCCGCGCCGAAACCGTTGCCGAACAGCCAATGTTTCGCCAGGCCTTGCGTGAGCGCCGCTGCCTGTTGCCGGCCAATGGTTTCTACGAATGGCGCGGCACGACGCGCAAGCGCCCGTATTGGCTGACACCGGGGGAGGGCTCGTCATTATTTTTTGCGGCGATCTGGGAGGCGTATCCGGTGCAGGAGCAGGTGTGGCTGAGTACCGCCGTGATTACCCAGCCGGCGGCGAGCCAGCGGCGGCCGTTGATTCTTGATGAGGCGGGGCAGGCCGTGTGGCTGGATCCCGAGACGCCCTTGCATGCATTGCAAGCCTTGCTGGCCAGTGAGCCTGCCGCATTGCGCGAACGGGTGCTGGCCAATATGGTGAATGATCCGAAGCTCAATGGACCTGAGTGTTTGACCCCGGGTTGAGTTTTTTGGTGTCAGTGCAGGCCCCTTCGCGAGCAAGCCCGCTCCCACACTGGAACTCTGTCGTACACATATTCTGTGTTCACTGAAGATCAAATGTGGGAGCGGGCTTGCTCGCGAAGAGGGCCTGAAGGTCAAACCCTGAACTGATTGATCAACCGCCGCTGCTGCTCAGCCAGTTTGGTCAAGTCCGCACTGGCCGCACTCGACTCATCTGCCCCACCAGCCACTTCATTGGCCACCTGGCCGATGTTGATTACGTTGCGGTTAATGTCGTCCGCCACCGCGCTTTGCTCCTCGGCCGCGCTGGCAATCTGGGTGTTCATGTCGTTGATCACCGACACTGCCTGAGTAATGGTTTCCAGTGCTTCAGCGGCTTTCGATGCGTGCAGTACGCTTTCGTCCGTGCGGTTCTGGCTGTCCTCCATGACTCGCACCACATCCCGGGTGCCTTGCTGCAGTTGCTGGATCATGGTCTGGATTTCTTCGGTGGCCTTTTGCGTCTTCTGCGCCAGGTTACGCACCTCGTCGGCCACCACGGCAAAACCTCGGCCCTGTTCACCGGCACGGGCGGCTTCGATGGCTGCGTTCAGGGCCAGCAGGTTGGTCTGCTCGGCGATCCCGCGAATGGCGGTGAGGATGGCGTTGATGTTTTCGCTGTCCTTGGCCAGGGTTTGCACCACGCCGACGGCCCGGCCGATCTCCACGGCGAGGGCACCAATGGAGTTCGAGGTGTCGCGCACGATCTGCATGCCCTGGCTGGCGGCCTGATCGGCATGGCTGGCAGCCTGTGCGGCCTGGGTCGCATTGCGCGCGACGTCCTGGGCGGTGGCGGTCATTTCCTGTACGGCGGTGGCCACTTGATCGATCTCGGCCATTTGCTTGTGCACACCGGTGTTGGTGCGGATGGCGATGTCGGCGGTGTGTTCCGACGAATCGCTGACGCTCTGTACCGAAGTCACCACTTGGGTGATCATCGCCTGCAACTTGGCCAGGAAAGTGTTGAAGCCTTTGGCGATCGAGCCCAGTTCATCGGCGCGATCGCTGGTCAGGCGTCGGGTCAGGTCGCCTTCGCCCTGGGCGATATCGTCGAGCATGGCCACCATCTGCTTGAGCGGGCGGGCGATGCCGTGGCCCACCAGCCAGATCACCAGCAAGCCGATACCGGCAATCACCAGGCCAACCATCGCCATACCGAAGGTGTCGGATTTGCGCTGCGCGTCCAGGTCGGCCTGGAGCTTTTGCAGGTCGGCCATGACCGCATTCAGCGGCAACTGCAGCATCAGGGTCCAGCGGGCGTCGGTCTGACCGATGCCGAACGGCAGGTACAACTCGATCCGGCCCTGGGCCTTGTCGACGGTATAGGTGACTTCGCCGCGCTTGAGATTGGCCATGTTGGCGATCTGTTTGCTGTCGAGGATGTCGCTGACCTTCTCGCCGAATTTGCTCGGATCCTTGGTGTAGGCAACGATCCGGCCATTGCCGCCGATCAGGGCCATTTCCCCGGCGCCGCTGTAAAGCTTCTGGTTGGCGCCCAGGAGCATTTCCTGGATGAAGTTCACCGACAGGTCGGCGCCGACGATGCCCTGGAAGGCACCGTTGAGCATGATCGGTTCAATAAAGGAGGCGAGCATGACGATTTTGTCGCCCACCTTATAAGGCGCCGGGTCGATCACGCAGGATTTTTTGGTTTCTTTCGAGCACAGGTAGTACTCGCTGGCGCGCACGCCGGTGGACAGGGTTTTCTGGTCGTCGACGTCCACCAGTTTGTCCAGGCCCAGGGTGCCGTCGTCGTTGCGGAACCACCAGGGCAGGAAGCGCCCATTGGCGGCGTCGATGCCGACCACCTGGGTGCCGACGTAGGCCGCATCGTTGTGATCCAGTGCGTCTTTTTCCCAACCGATGTAGGTGCCGAGGATTTTCGGGTTCTTGACCACGTTTTCCTTGATCAGGCCGATCAGTTGCTCGCGGCTCAGGGCGGGCTGGCCATCGGCACCCGGTGTGCCGATCAGGGCGTTGACCCGCACCAGTCCGCCGGCGATCAGCAGCGGTGCTTCGAGTTCGCGCTGGATCTGGCTGACCTGGGTTTGCGCCAGGGACGTCAGGCGTTGTTCGATGACTTGCTCGAATTGGGCCTGGGTCCGCTCCTGGACCATGTCTTGCGTCCGGGCGCCGGAGAACAGTGCGTACACAACCAGCGCTGCCACGACACTAAGGACAATGGCGCCGGCAAGGGCCGCCACGGAAAACTGGATCGACTTGAATTTCATGGGGGCTCCGCACGCGAAAGGACATCTGCCCAGGTGTATCGGCAGGGTGACGGGCGGGCATGAGTGTGGGCAGTTGAAAGGACCGTTTTGGCGTGCCGGATGTCGTAATTGAATCAATGAGCGGCGTGATGGGCTGCGGGTTGTCGCCGTATGTGAATTTTTTCTACGGCGATGAGAGCTTTGTCCGAATTGTGCGTCTTACGTCCATTGTATCTGGCGTCGATACATTTCCACGCCTAGGATAAGCGGCATGTTTTCAGAGAGTTTTTTGATGAACAAGATTTTGGCTGTCAGTGCACTAAGCGCAGCACTGTTGCTCACCGGCTGCCAGTCGGTCAATACCACCAGTGGCGGCGCTGTAGGCGTTGAGCGCAAGCAGTACATGTTCAGCATGTTGTCTGCGCAAGAGGTCGACCAGATGTACGCCCAGTCCTATCAGAAGACAGTGGGCGAAGCGTCCAGCAAGGGTGTGCTGGACAAGTCCAGCAATGAAGCCCGGCGGGTTCAGGCGATTGCCGACCGGCTGATTGCCCAGGCGCCGAACTTCCGTCCGGACGCGGCCCAGTGGAAGTGGGAAGTCAACCTGATCAAGAGCGATGAGCTCAACGCCAACTGCGGCCCTGGCGGCAAGATCATTTTTTACACCGGGTTGATCGACAAACTGCAACTGACCGACGATGAGATCGCCGCGATCATGGGCCATGAAATCGCCCACGCCCTGCGTGAGCACGGTCGTGAAGCGATGTCCAAGGCTTACGGCATCGAAATGGCCAAGCAGGGCGCGGGTGCCTTGCTCGGGTTGGGGCAGGACAGCCTGGCCCTGGCCGATACCGTGGCCAACTACGGCATGACCTTGCCCAACAGCCGTGCCAATGAAAACGAAGCGGACCTGATCGGCCTGGAACTGGCCGCCCGCGCCGGTTACAACCCGAATGCCGCGATCACCCTGTGGAACAAGATGAGCAAGGTCTCGGAAGGTTCACCACCGGAGTTCCTGAGCACTCACCCGGCGTCGTCGAGTCGTATTGCGGCGTTGCAGGCTGCGATTCCGAAGGTCATGCCGCTTTACGAGCAAGCCAAGAAGTCCTGATAGTCATGTGGTGAGGCTGCTGGCCTCTTCGCGAGCAAGCCCGCTCCCACAATAAATCTCCATTGACTGCAAACTTTGTGTGCACTGGAGACCCAATGTGGGAGCGGGCTTGCTCCGGGCGGCGTTCCGACGAAGAACGATAACGCGGTCTAACGACCTGTCGCGTCAAACCCACCCGCTGCTCTGCATCGCCTTGTACACCGCGACAATCGCCAGGATGAAGAACGCCGATGCCGCCAGTCGACGGATCAGGGTCAACGGCAATTTGTCCGCGGCGAAGTTACCGGCCAATACCACGGGCACGTTGGCAATCAGCATGCCGAGGGTGGTGCCGATGATCACCAGCCACAGCTCCGGATACTGCGCAGCCAGCATCACGGTCGCGATCTGCGTCTTGTCGCCGATTTCCGCCAGGAAGAACGCGATCAGCGTGGTCAGGAACGGCCCGAACTTGCGGGCGGTGCTGGCTTCGTCGTCATCCATCTTGTCCGGGACCAGGGTCCACAGCGCCGTGGCGGCGAAGCTCGCGGCGAGGATCCAGTGCAACATCGTATCCGAGAAGAAACTGCCGACCCAGGCGCCCACTGCACCGGCGGCCGCATGGTTGGCCAGGGTCGCGGCGACGATACCGGCGATGATCGGCCAGGGCTTGCGGAAACGGGCAGCGAGAATGAGCGCGAGCAGTTGCGTCTTGTCGCCGATTTCGGCCAAGGCAACGATTGCGGTAGGTACGAGTAGTGAATCCAGCATCAGGGTTTTCCTAAGGGGCGGGTCGACACGGCTATGACACGTACAGCCTCCCCGCCCCGGGTAAGGTGTTCGTGTCATAGGTCTTGTCAAACCCTGCGATCCATCTGATGTGGATGCTTGGGTCGCATGCGCCATGGTCTGAGGACCAAGTATGTTGACGCATGCCGGACGAGCGTGGCGCTCGTGGGAGACTACTCCCCTAGGACGGAGCGGATTCTGCCTTTGCAAAACCCATTCGGCAAGCCTTCTTTTTCAAAGAAGTTCTATCCGCGCTTGGCTCGGTAGATCCGGAAGCCCTGTCCTTCGGCCTTGATCGCGCACACACCAAGATGCTCTTCGATCAACGGTTGATACTTCAGGAAGCTGTTCGCTACCAGACGAAGTTCGCCACCGTTTTTCAGATGTTTGGCCGCTTTTCGCAGCAAATTCTCCGTTGCGAAATAGTCGGTGTGCACGCCGACATGGAACGGCGGATTGCTCAGGATCGCACTCAAACCCATCGGGGCGGCATCAATGCCGTCACCGGTTATCACCTCGGCTTCCAGACCATTGGCCGCCAGGGTCAGGCGACTGCTGGCAGCGGCAAAGGCATCCACATCCAGCAACGTGACCTGGTTATGCGGGTAACGACGTTTCACTGCCGCGCCCAAGACCCCTGCGCCGCAGCCGAAATCAAGCAAGTGACCGCTGGGCAGTTTGTCCAGATGTTCCAGCAGCAGCGCGCTGCCGCGATCCAGGCGACCATGGCTGAACACCCCCGGCAGGCTGATGACCTTCAACGGGCCTTCGGCCAGCGGCAATTCATAGGTCTGCGCCAGGCTTTCCAGCGGTTTGGCTTCAGGTGCGTTGGCCACGGTGACCAGCCAGAGCTGGCAGTGGCGCGCGCTGTCGAGTTTGCGTGGTTTGCCGAACGGGTTGAGTTGTTTGGCGGCGCCTTCGATGCCGCTTTTTTTCTCGCCGACCAGGTACAGCTCGCGGCCAGCCAGCCGCGACGCGAGGGCGTTGAGAATGTAGTCGGTCAGGTCCTTGGCCTTGGGCAGAAACACCACCGCTGTATCGAACTCGCGCTCAGGAGCATTCACACCAAAATGGCTGCGCTCGGCGAAGCGGGCGTCCAGCGCGGCCTGATCGCCGGCGTGCCAGCACCAGCCATGAGCTTCGGGCAGACGGCCCAGCAAGTCGTCGGCGGGCAAGCCGGCCAACAACACCGAGCCCTGGAATAACTCGGCCTGACGAAGCAGTACTTCACTGCGCGGATCCATAACTGCTCCTGTGAAAAAAAGTGCCGCAGTTTATCAACTGACGACCCGCAGCGCCTTACCGCTGAAGTATCCCAGTGCGTTTTCGGTCACTTGGCCAACGATTCGCTGGCGCGCTTCGCGGCTGCCCCAGGCGTTGTGCGGGGTGACGATCAGGCGCGGGATGTCATGGGCCAGCAGCGGATTGCCGTTGACGGGAGGCTCGACGCTCAGCACGTCAGTGGCGGCGCCGCCCAGATGCCCGTTGCGCAAGGCGTTGGCCAGCGCCTGTTCGTCGATCAGGCCTCCGCGGGCGGTGTTGACCACGAACGCGCCGGGTTTCATCGCGGCCAGTTCGCGGGCGCCGATGAAGTGACGGGTGTGTTCGTTGAGCGGGCAGTGCAGGGTCAGGGCATCGACTTGCGGTAGCAGTTCATCCAGTGGCAGGCGGTCCGGCCGGGCAGGGCGCCCTGGAATTTGCCCCAGCACAACGCGCATACCGAAGGCTTCAGCCAGCCGTGCGACCGCGCCGCCCAATTCGCCATGGCCCAAAAGACCAAGGGTTTTGCCTTCGAGTTCGACAATCGGGTAATCCAGCAAACAGAATTGTTTGGCTTGCTGCCAGCGGCCTTCGCCGACGGCTTTTTGATAATCGGCCAGGCGCGTGGCCAGGTTGAGCAGCAGCATGATCGTGTGCTGCGCCACCGACGGTGTGCCGTAGCCCTGGCAGTTGCACACGGTAATCCCGTGGGCGCGGGCGGCGGCGAGGTCGACATTGTTGGTGCCGGTGGCGGTGATCAGGATCAGCTTGAGATCAGGGCTGGCGGCCATGGCGGCGGCATCGATCAGGATCTTGTTGCTGATGGCGACGGTCGCACCCTTGAGGTGTTCGATGACTTGATCGGGCAAGGTCTGGGCGAACAGTTGCAAATCGCCGAAACAACTGCGCAGCGGGTCGAGGTCAAGGTCGCCGAGGTCCAGGGACGGGTGGTCGAGGAAAACGGCGCGGCGGGTGTTCGTCATCAACTGTACCTTTTGTGCAATGAACTGAAGGCGTAATCTGCCGAGCCTACCAGATGAAATAACTAGTTACGCTTGGCCTGAAGGAGCCCCCATGTACTGGACAGAGTTCTTGACCGTTGCCCTGATTCACCTGCTGGCCGTGGCCAGCCCTGGCCCGGACTTTGCCGTGGTGGTGCGCGAGAGTGTTACCCACGGTCGTCGCGCGGGTACCTGGACCGCGCTGGGCGTGGGCACGGCGATTTTCCTGCACGTGGGTTACTCGCTGTTGGGTATCGGCCTGATCGTGTCCCAGTCGATCGTGCTGTTCAATGCTTTGAAATGGGCCGCCGCCGCTTACCTGCTGTACATCGGTTACAAGGCGCTGCGCGCGCAACCGGCCAAATCTGTGGCGGACGACCTGCACAAGGAGGCCGGCGAGCGCACCGCCCGTGGTGCCTTCACCTCGGGTTTTGTCACCAACGGTCTCAATCCGAAAGCCACGCTGTTCTTCCTTTCGCTGTTCACCGTGGTGATCAACCCGCACACGCCGCTGGCCGTGCAGGCCGGGTACGGGGTTTACCTGGCGGTGGCGACAGCGATCTGGTTTTGCCTGGTGGCGATGTTGTTCAGCCAGCAGCGCGTACGCGCCGGTTTCGCCCGCATGGGCCATTGGTTCGACCGGACCATGGGCGCGGTGCTGATCGCGATTGGCGTGAAGCTCGCTTTTACCGAGATGCATTGATCAGATATCTATCCTTGTAGGAGCAGCCGGTCGACGCTCCTACAGATGATCAAACCTCGCAAATGATGGCGTAACGCTATCATTCGTGGGGTTCTGCAAATCATTCCTTTGGCTGATTTGGCTGACGTTCAAGGGCACTACAGTGCGTACTTTCAGTCACGACCGTGCAGTCAGATTAAAGGGATTATTATGTTGCAGACTCGCGTTATCCCCCCGGCCGAAGGCGCTTACCAGTACCCGCTGTTGATCAAACGGCTGCTGATGTCCGGTGCCCGTTATGAGAAAACCCGCGAGATCATCTACCGCGACAAGTTGCGCTATAGCTACCCGACCCTGATCGAACGGGTAGCCCGCCTGGCCAACGTGCTGACAGCGGCCGGAGTCAAGCCCGGGGATGCCGTGGGTGTGATGGACTGGGACAGCCATCGTTACCTGGAATGCATGTTCGCCATCCCGATGATCGGTGCGGTGATCCACACCATCAACGTGCGCCTGTCGCCGGAACAGATCCTCTACACAATGAACCACGCCGAGGACCGCTTTGTGCTGGTCAACAGCGAGTTCGTCGGTCTCTACAAGGCCATCGAGGGGCAACTGACCACGGTCGACAAAACCCTGCTGTTGACTGACCTGCCGGAAAAAACCGCGGACCTGCCGAATCTCGTCGGCGAATACGAACAACTGCTGGCCGCGGCGAGCCCGCAATACGACTTCGAGGACTTCGACGAAAACTCGGTCGCGACCACGTTCTATACCACCGGCACCACCGGCAACCCCAAGGGCGTGTACTTCACCCATCGGCAACTGGTGCTGCACACCATGGGCGTGTCGACCATCATGGGCGCGATCGATAGCGTGCGCCTGCTGGGCACCAACGACGTGTACATGCCGATCACCCCGATGTTCCACGTGCACGCCTGGGGCTTGCCGTATGTGGCGACCATGCTCGGGCTCAAGCAGGTGTATCCCGGCCGCTATGACCCGGAGTACCTGGTGGAGTTGTGGCGCAAGGAAAAGGTCACGTTCTCCCATTGCGTACCGACCATTTTGCAGATGGTCCTCAATGCCAAGGCCGCGCAGACCGTCGACTTCGGCGGCTGGAAAATCGTCATCGGCGGCAGCGCCCTGAACCGCACGTTGTACGAGGCGGCCAAGGCCAAAGGCATTCAGCTGACCGCCGCCTACGGCATGTCGGAAACCGGGCCACTGGTTTCGTGCGCACACCTCAACGATGAATTGATGGCGGGTACCGAAGACGAACGCACCACTTACCGGATCAAGGCCGGCGTACCAGGGCCGCTGGTGGAGGCGGCGATCGTCGACACCGAGGGCAACTTCCTGCCCGCCGATGGCGAGACCCAGGGCGAACTGGTGTTACGCGCGCCGTGGCTGACCGAGGGGTATTTCAATGAGCCGCAGAAGGGCGCCGAGCTCTGGGCCGGAGGCTGGCTGCACACCGGTGACGTGGCGACCCTGGACAGCATGGGCGTGATCGACATTCGTGACCGGATCAAGGACGTGATCAAGACCGGTGGCGAGTGGATCTCCTCCCTGGACCTGGAAGACCTGATCAGTCGTCATGCGGCGGTACGTGAAGTAGCAGTGGTGGGGATCCCCGATCCGCAGTGGGGCGAGCGGCCGTTTGCCCTGCTGGTGCTCCGTGAGGGGCATGCAATCGGGGCGCGGGAACTCAAGGAACACCTCAAGCCGTTTGTGGAGCTGGGACACTTGAGCAAGTGGGCGATTCCGAGCCAGATCGCTCTTGTTACTGAAATTCCCAAGACCAGTGTCGGCAAGCTCGACAAGAAGCGCATTCGCGTCGACATCAGCGAGTGGCAAGCCACCAACAGCACCTTCCTCTCGACGCTTTAAGCGTCACCTGGCGTGCTCGAAAGGGCACGCCAGCCCCCACCAAGCAAGCGCTTGGCTTGTCAAAACGAAATTTTCAGCCATCCTTGCCGTGCCGACGGGTGTCGGACTGGCGAAAGGACTGTTCCAGAGTGGCTGGCAGCTGCAAATCACACTTTAGAGGGATCAAGCGCTACTACCTGCTGGCTATAGTCCACTCAAGGATTTTTAAGAACGGGGCAACCGCACGAACCGGGGCGATGCAACTTTGGAATGACTTTGGGATGCCATGGCTCCCGGTTATCCACAGCGTTTTTAGAAGTGCTCTTGCCATAAAAATAAAATGCACATGGAGTAGCGTCGATGACATCAGCAAACCAGTTCTGGCGCCGGGCGAAACTGCCCCTGGCTGTCAGTCTTGCCTCTACGCTCGCCGGGCCAGCATTCGGCGTCAGTTTCAACGTCGGTGAAATCGAAGGTCAGTTCGACTCATCCCTGTCGATCGGTGCCAGTTGGTCTACCGAAAGTGCCAACAAGAACCTCATCGGTGTCAACAACGGCGGCAAGGGTCTGTCCCAGACTTCTGATGACGGTCACCTGAACTTCAAGAGCGGGGAAACTTTCTCGAAGATCTTCAAGGGCATCCATGACCTTGAACTGAAATACGGCGATACCGGTGTTTTCGTCCGTGGCAAATACTGGTACGACTTTGAACTGAAGGACGAAAGCCGTCCGTTCAAGGACATCAGCGACGACAACCGCAAGGAAGGCGCCAAGTCTGCCGGCGGCCAGATCCTCGACGCCTTCGTCTACCACAACTACTCCATTGCCGATCAGCCAGGCTCCGTGCGTCTGGGCAAGCAGGTCGTGAGCTGGGGTGAAAGTACCTTCATCGGTGGTGGCATCAACTCGATCAACCCGATCGACGTGTCCGCGTTCCGCCGTCCGGGGGCCGAGATCAAGGAAGGCCTGATCCCGGTCAACATGTTCTATGTGTCCCAGAGCCTGACCGAAAACCTCTCGGCCGAAGCGTTCTACCAAATTGAATGGGACCAGACCGTTGTCGACAACTGCGGCACGTTCTTCTCCCAGCCAGACATCGTTGCCGACGGCTGCGACGACAACCTGCGCGTACTGGCCAAGCGCTCGCAAATTCCGGCCATTGCCCTGGGGCCTTTGGCCGCCAACGGCGTCGACGTCAACAATGAGGGTGTTCTGGTGCGTCGTGGCCCCGATCGCGATGCCCGCGACAGCGGCCAGTGGGGCGCGTCCCTCAAGTACATGTTCGATCCGCTGGACACCGAGTTCGGCGCCTACTTCATGAATTACCACAGCCGTGCGCCGATCTTCAGCGCTACCGGTGCGCCGCAGTCGGTCTACAACACTGCAGCGGCCCTCCAGGGCGGCCCGTTCGCCGCACTGGCGCCATTGCTGGTGGCGGGTAATTCGCAGTACTTCATCGAATACCCGGAAGACATCCGCCTCTACGGCCTGAGCTTCTCCACCACCCTGCCTACCGGTACGGCGTGGAGCGGTGAGATCAGCTACCGTCCGAACGCTCCGGTGCAGCTCAACTCCACCGACATCCTGTTCTCCGGTGTTCGTCCTATAGGCAATAACAACCCGAACAACCCGTTGACCAATGCATCGCTGCTTACCGGCGTGCCGGGTCAGGACCTGCACGGGTATCGTCGCAAGGAAGTCACCCAGTTCCAGACCACCCTGACGCACTTCTTCGATCAGGTCATGGGCGCCAGCCGTCTGACCCTGGTGGGCGAAGTGGGCGTGACCCACGTTGGCGGCCTGGAAAGCACTTCCGACGTTCGTTATGGCCGCGATCCGGTCTACGGTCCGGGTGAATTGCCAGCCTCTGGCGCGCTCAATACCTGCGTGACACTCAACAACAGCACCATCAGCGGTGCCGGCCCGGGTACGCCGACCAACAACCGCAGCCGCAACTGCACCGACGAAGGCTTCACCACCGCGACTTCATGGGGCTACCGCGGTCGTGCCATCTGGGAATACAACGACGTGTTTGCCGGTGTGAACCTCAAGCCAAACGTAGCCTGGTCTCATGACGTGGAAGGCTACTCCCCTGGGCCTGGCGGCAACTTCGAGGAAGGCCGCAAGGCGGTGAGCCTGGGTGTCGACGCCGAGTACCAGAACACCTACACCGCGAGCCTGGCCTACACCAACTTCTTCGACGGCAGGTACACCACCGTGGATGACCGCGACTTCGTTGCGCTCAGCCTCGGCGTGAACTTCTAAGCACTGAATTTTCAGGACGAACGAACATATGAAAATAACAAAGAGTCTGTTCCACGCCGGTGTTCTGGGCCTTTCACTGCTGGCGACCAGCGTCATCGCAGCGGTTCCCCAGGCCGAAGCCGACAAACTGGGCAAGAGCTTGACCCCGATGGGCGCTGAAATGGCGGGTAACGCCGACGGTTCGATTCCGGCCTGGAAACCGTTGCCGAAGAATGCCGGAGCGGTCGACAGCAAGGGCTTCCTGTCCGATCCGTACCCGGGTGAAAAACCGCTGTTCACCATCACGGCGCAGAACGTCGACCAGTACAAGGAAAAGCTTGCCCCGGGTCAGTACGCGATGTTCAAGCGCTACCCGGAAACCTTCAAGATGCCGGTCTATCCATCCCACCGCGGTGCCACCGTGCCGGATGAGGTGTTCGCCTCCATCAAGAAGAACGCCACCAACACCAAACTGGTGTCCGGCGGCAACGGCCTGGAGAACTTTGAAACCGCCATTCCGTTCCCGATCCCGAAAAGCGGCGTTGAAGTCATCTGGAACCACATCACCCGCTATCGCGGGGGCAGCGTGACCCGCCTAGTAACCCAGGCCACGCCACAGCCGAACGGCTCGTTCAGCCTGGTGTACTTCCAGGACCAGTTCGTGTTCCGCGACAAGATGAAGGACTACGATCCGGCGAACCCGGGCAACATCCTGTTCTACTTCAAGCAGAAAGTGACCGCGCCGGCGCGTCTGGCCGGTGGTGTACTGCTGGTTCACGAAACCCTCGACCAGGTCAAGGAGCCGCGCTCGGCATGGGTCTACAACGCCGGCCAGCGTCGTGTGCGCCGTGCGCCGCAAGTGTCCTATGACGGCCCGGGTACCGCAGCCGATGGCCTGCGTACCTCCGACAACCTGGACATGTACAACGGTGCACCGGATCGTTACGACTGGAAGCTCGAAGGCAAGAAAGAGATGTACATCGCCTCCGATGCCTACAAGCTCGACGATCCGAAGCTCAAGTACACCGACATCATCAAGGCCGGTCACATCAACCAGGACCTGGCTCGTTACGAGTTGCGTCGTGTGTGGCATGTAGTTGCCACCCTGAAGGAAGGTCAGCGTCACATCTACGCCAAGCGTGACTTCTACATTGACGAAGACACCTGGCAAGCAGCGGTCATCGATCATTACGACGGTCGCGGTCAACTGTGGCGCGTCGCCGAGGCCCATGCCGAGAACTACTACGACAAGCAAGTACCGTGGTATGCCCTTGAAACCCTGTACGACCTGCAATCGGGTCGTTACCTGGCGCTGGGCATGAAGAACGAAGAGAAGTCGGCCTATGACTTCGGCTTCACTGCCACCACCAGCGACTTCACCCCGGCCGCCTTGCGTCAGGATGGTGTTCGCTAAAGTGAACTGAGTAGAGGCCGCACCCTCTGAAAACGCCCCGACTGGTTCGGGGCGTTTTTTTTGCTTGTAGACTTTTTGTAGCCATTTGTAGCAATTACCTTCATTCCCTATCCGTTTACGGCTAGTCTGCGGACATCTGCAACGCCGCCACCCGCAATTCAAACAAGAGCCGGCTATGACTGATTTGTCTACATCCCCAGGTTCTGCAAACGTTGCTGTCGCGACACTCGACGGGCGCTTCTTCCGCCCGCCGTTGCCCGACGGCCATGTGCTGCGTCCACGTTTGTGCGAGCGCCTGAGTGCCGGGCTCGGTGGCAGGTTATTGCTGGTCAGCGCACCGGCAGGGTTCGGCAAGAGTTCGTTGGCGGTGGAGTTTTGTCAGGGGTTGCCGGCGCACTGGCAAAGTCTCTGGCTGGGGTTGAGCCCGCGAGACAGTGACCCGGGACGTTTTCTCGAACGCCTGCTGGAAGGCCTCCAGGACTACTTCCCGCACCTGGGCAGGCAATCGCTCGGGCTGTTGAAAATGCGCCAGCGCCATCAGCCTTTCGCATTCGAAGAATGGCTGGATGGCCTGCTCGACGAATTGGCCGAGCACTTGTCCACCGCGACGCCATTGCTGCTGGTGCTGGATGATTACCATCTGGCCCAGGGGCCGGTACTGGACCGTTGCCTGCAATTTTTCCTCAATCATCTCCCGGATGGCTTGCTGGTGATGGTCACCAGTCGCCAACGTCCCGACTGGCATCTGGCGCGGCTGCGGCTGTCGCGACAACTGCTTGAATTGCATGAACAGGATCTGCGCCTGACCCACGACGAGGCCTTGAGCCTGCTCGACCGGCACAGCAGTTCCTTGCGCGGTGAAGCACTGGAAAACCTGATCCAGCGCAGCGAAGGTTGGGTCGCGGGGTTGCGTTTCTGGCTGCTGGCCGCCTCGGAGGCGGGTACCGACGGCGCGCTGCCGCAATCGTTGCACGGCGGGGAAGGGCTGATCCGCGATTACCTGCTCGAAGAGGTCATCGATTGCCTGCCCGCCGAGGTCCAGTCGTTCCTCTACGACACGGCGCCCCAGGAGCGTTTTTGCAGCGAACTGTGCGATGCCGTTCGCGACGCCCATGACAGCGGCGAAATCCTGCGCTTCCTGCTCGCCCACCAGGTGTTCCTGGTGCCGCTGGACGAGCACGGCCACTGGTATCGTTACCATCACCTGTTTTCCGATCTGTTGCGCACGCGCCCGACTTCCCAGTCGATGGTGCCGGCCGCCAGCCTGCACCTGCGTGCCTGCCGCTGGTTCAATGCCCAGGGACTGCTCGATGAGGCCGTGGAACAGGCCTTGCGCGCCGGTCACCTGGACGTCGCGGCGAACCTGGTGCAGAACCTCTCCGAGGAGCAACTGCTGGCCGAGCAGAATGTCGGCATGTTGCTGCGCTGGAAAATGGACTTGCCCGACAGCTTGCTGATCAGCACGCCGCGGCTGATCGTGCTCTATAGCTGGGCGTTGGGGATGGCTTGCCAACTGGATGCCGCCGAAGAGCTGGCCAGCCATTTGAGCCGTTTCCTGCCTGCTCCGTCGGCCACCGCACAGAAGTCGATGCTCGCTCAATGGCTGGCGTTGAGCGGCATCATTGCCCGTGGACGCGGCAACCGCGAACTGACGCTGCGGTACTGCCGCGAAGCGTTGGAAAGTCTTCCGTGCAAGCGTTACGGCCAGCGCCTGATGTGCCTTTCGACCCTGTCCAACCTCGCCATTGCCGACGGCGATTTGTGGCGGGCACGGGGATTGAACCGCGAATCGCTGGAGTTGGCGCAACGGGTCGGCAACCCCTTGTTCGAAGCACTGGCGCACTACGACCGCGCCCGGGTGTTGCAAGCACGAGGGGAAATCTGTCGGGCGCTGGAAGAAGTCCGTCAGGGAATGCAGCGCCTGCAGAGCTTGCCTGCGCAACGACTGTATGCGGTTCGCGCCCGGCTGACCTTGTACGAGGGCTTTTTGCTGGCCCTGCGCATGCAGCCGCAATTGGCGCGGGTGCGATTGCAGGCCGGTTTGAGCGAGGCGCGCGCCTGCCGTGACATCAGCGTGCTGATCGGCCACTGCGTGATTGCCAGGCTGGAAGGCAGCAGTGGCGAGTTCGCCAAGGCCTTTGCCGAGCTTGCCGAAGCCGAACGGCTCATGCACATCTGGGATGTGCCACCGATCTACTACCTGGCCATGATCACCCTGGTCAAATGTGAACTCTGGCTGGCCCAGGGGCGCACTGACCTGGCCGAAGCCTGGCTGGCGCGCCTGGGGCAGACCTATAACGGCGAAAACGCGGCGGCACCACCGGAGTTCCATCCGCAATTGCCGCTGCATATCGAATTGCAACAAGCCTTGCTCGACGTCATCCAGGGCCAACCGATGCTGGCCGAAGGGCGTTTGAATGCACTGCTCGAACATGGCCAGCAAAGCGGTCGGCAGATGCTCAGCGCCATGGCGCTGACCCAGAAAGTGGCGTTGTTGCTGGGTAGCGGACGGGAACCGGAAGCACGCAAGGCACTGGCCCAGGCGCTGGACGCCGCCGGCGGAGGGGTGCTGCAACCCTTCGAGGGCTTGTTGGCCGAGCACCCGGACTGGCTGCGTGGGCAGCTTCAAAGCTGTCCGCCAACCCCCGTTTCCCTGAGCCTCAGTGAAAAACTGCCGGCATTGGCTGCCCGTCCCGGGCTGGAGTCCTGTGCAGCCGCGGAGCAACTCAGCGCCCGGGAAATGGCGGTCCTGCGATTGATCGCCCAGGGCTGTTCGAACCAGGAAATCAGCGATCAGCTGTTTATTTCCCTGCACACGGTCAAGACCCACGCCAGCCATATCAATAGCAAACTCGGGGTCGAGCGGCGTACGCAGGCGGTGGCGCGAGCCAAGGAATTGGGGGTACTGGGTTAAGGATTTTTCACGTTACACATCGCGGCCATTGGCTGGATACTCAATTGTGAGAAAATCACTCATCCCCCGTTTATCGAGCAGGCCCCGCCGATGTCCCAACAACCCACCCTCATTCGCGAAACCTTCCCCGTCGGCCCATTGCAGTGCAACTGCACGATCATCGGCGATCCGGTAACGAAAAAGGCCATCGTCGTCGATCCAGGTGGCAATCATGAGCTGATCCTGGCGCGGCTCGACGCCCTGGGGCTGAAAGTGGTCAGCATCATTCACACCCACGCCCACCTCGATCATTTCCTGGCTTCCGGTCAACTCAAGGAGAAAACCGGCGCGACGCTGCATCTGCACAAGGAAGACCAGTTTCTCTGGGACAACCTGGAAATGCAGTGCCAGATGTTCGGCGTTCCTTATACCCCGGTGCCATCCCCGGATCGCTGGCTGGCCGATGATGAAGAACTGGCTTGCGGCTGCGGCGTGGCGCTGCACACGCCAGGTCATACGCCGGGCTCCATGAGCTTCTGGTTTTCCGAGGCCAAGCTGCTGATTGCCGGTGATACGCTGTTTCGTCGCGGCGTCGGACGCACGGATTTGTGGGGCGGCGACCAGGCGGCCATCGTGCGCTCGATCAAGCAGCGGCTGTACACCCTCGACGAAGACGCAACCGTGGTGACCGGGCATGGTCCGGACACCCGCCTGGGCGATGAAATGCGCGAAAACCCCTTTGTTCGGGGCTGATTTGTAACATTCGGAATTTTTACCCGTTAACATGATCCAACGCCCGCAAAGGCTGATGCCTTGGTCCGTTGCACCACAGAATGCAAAAAAAGTAGGAGCTTTACATGTTCACCATGCGTCGTTTGATGATTGTCGCTACTGCCGTGGCCGTACTGTCCGGCTGTGCCTCGCCCAACCCTTATGACGGTCAGCCGCAGGGTCAGGCGGATGGCAGCTCCCAAGGCATGAGCAAGACCGCGAAATACGGTGGCCTCGGCGCTCTGGCCGGTGCGCTGGCCGGTGCTGCGATCAACCACGATAACCGTGGCAAGGGCGCACTGATCGGTGCTGCGGTGGTCGGTGCTTCCGCCGCCGGTTACGGCTACTACGCCGATCAGCAAGAGAAAAAGCTGCGCGCCAGCATGGCCAACACCGGTGTCGAAGTGCAGCGCCAGGGCGACCAGATCAAGCTGATCATGCCGGGCAACATCACGTTCGCTACCGATTCGGCGAACATTGCCCCAAGTTTCTATCAGCCGCTGAACAACCTGGCGGGCTCGCTCAAAGAGTTCAACCAGAACCAGATCGAGATCGTCGGCTATACCGACAGCACCGGCAGCCGCCAGCACAACATGGACCTGTCCCAGCGTCGCGCCCAGAGCGTGGCAACCTACCTGACCTCGCAAGGTGTCAGCGGTGCCAATCTGAGCGCCCGTGGCGCCGGTCCGGATAGCCCGGTTGCCAGTAACGGCGACGCCAATGGCCGGGCGCAGAACCGCCGTGTAGAGGTCAACCTCAAGGCGATTCCGGGCCAGGAGTATGGTGGTCAGCAGCAAGGTCAGGTTCAGCAGTACCCTTGATCGTCTGATTGAACCCCAGGCGTAGAAAAGCCCGCTCGATCTTCTACGGATCGGGTGGGCTTTTTTGTCGTCAGTTCCGGCCCCTTCGCGGGCAAGCCCGCTCCCACAGGTCATGTGTTGGATGCAGATTTTGTGTACGACATCGACCATTGTGGGAGCGGGCTTGCCCGCGAAGAGGCCAGACCAGGCAGCAGGAATCTGGAACGGACAGAAACAAAAAAGCCCCCGGACCAGTGAAAGTCCGGGGGCTTTTTGTATGGCGCGAAAGCTGATTACTTCTTCAGGCCATAATGCTCATCGAGCATGCCCGGCGAGTTCGGGGCTTTCGGTGCGTAGTCGCGAGGCGGCTCCTGATCGCGCGGTGGCGTCAGGCGTTCACGGGGTGCCTGCGCCGCGTCGGCGTGCAGGGAAGCCAGCAGGCGTTGGCGAGTCTGTTCGTCCAGGGCCAGGCGGTTGGCGCCCTCGGCGAGATGGTCCTGCACTTCCTGATAGCTCTGAGTCAGTTTCTTGACCAGTGTCGCGGTGCTGTTGAAGTGGGTCACCACCTCGTTCTGATAACTGTCGAAACGTTCCTGAATATCGTCCAGCTGACGCTGCGTGCGGCTGGGCGCGGCGTTCGGTGCAACGCGAGCGATCAGGAACCCAATGGCGACACCCACAACCAGGGCAAGAGTCGGTAACAACCAAACTAAGAGCGAGTGTTCCACGAGTCCTTCCTCTATAAACGGCTTTGCTTTACGTTAACGGCTCGAACCTGCGCTGTATACCGCGATTCACTCGCAATAGACAGCCACAGACAATTTGCTAGACGAGTCGACCTGATCCGAGGTCACGGAGTTCCTTCCTTGCTTATGCGTGAAACCCCTGTAGTGATTGATGGCCCGGTGGGTCAACTGGAAGCACTGTACCTGGACAACGAGCAGGCGCGTGGCCTGGCGCTGATCTGCCATCCGAACCCGGTGCAGGGCGGCACCATGCTCAACAAAGTGGTCTCGACCCTGCAGCGCACCGCGCGTGATGCCGGTTTGATTACTTTGCGTTTCAACTACCGCGGGGTGGGTGCCAGTGAAGGTACACATGATATGGGCACCGGCGAAGTCGATGATGCCCAGGCTGTGGCCGAATGGTTTCGCGCCAGACACCCGCAATTGCCACTGACCCTGTTCGGTTTCTCCTTCGGTGGATTTGTTGCAGCAAGTCTTGGCGGACGCCTGGAAGCGAAGGGCGAACCGCTCAAACATCTGTTCATGGTCGCACCGGCGGTCATGCGCCTGAGCGCTCAGGACTCACTGCCACAGCAGGGCGAACTGACCCTGATCCAGCCGGAAACCGACGAAGTGATCGATCCGCAGTTGGTTTACCAATGGTCCGACACGCTTGAACGTCCCCATGAGCTGCTGAAAGTGGCAGAATGCGGACACTTTTTTCATGGCAAGCTGACCGATCTCAAGGATCTGATCCTGCCGCGTCTCTCGAATTGATTGCAGTCTGACAAGCGATTACCCATGACGACTCGTACCCGTATCCTCACCGGCATCACCACCACCGGCACGCCGCACCTGGGCAACTACGCCGGTGCCATCCGCCCGGCGATCCTGGCCAGCCGTGACAGCAATGCCGACTCGTTCTACTTTTTGGCGGACTACCACGCCCTGATCAAGTGCGATGACCCGCTGCGCATCCAGCGCTCGCGTCTGGAAATCGCTGCGACCTGGCTGGCCGGTGGCCTGAATGTCGACCGCGTGACCTTCTACCGCCAGTCCGACATCCCGGAAATCCCCGAGCTGACCTGGCTGCTGACCTGCGTCGCCGCCAAGGGCCTGCTCAACCGCGCCCACGCCTACAAGGCTTCGGTGGACAAGAACGTCGAGAACGGCGAGGACCCGGATGCAGGCATCACCATGGGCCTTTACAGCTACCCGGTGCTGATGGCCGCGGACATCCTGATGTTCAATGCGCACAAGGTGCCGGTCGGTCGTGACCAGATCCAGCACGTGGAAATGGCGCGGGACATCGGCCAGCGCTTCAACCATCTTTTTGGCCAGGGCAAAGAGTTCTTCACCATGCCCGAGGCGTTGATCGAAGAGAGCGTCGCCACGTTGCCAGGCCTGGATGGTCGCAAGATGTCGAAGAGCTACGACAACACCATCCCGCTGTTCAGCAGTGCCAAAGAGATGAAGGACGCGATTTCGCGGATCGTCACCGACTCCCGCGCACCGGGCGAAGCCAAGGATCCGGACAACTCGCACCTGTTCACCCTGTTCCAGGCGTTTGCCACCCCGGCGCAAGCCGACGAGTTCCGCAGCGAACTGTTGCAGGGCCTGGGTTGGGGCGAGGCGAAGAATCGTCTGTTCCAGTTGCTCGACAACGAACTGGGCGAATCCCGCGAGCGTTATAACCAGCTGATCGAGCGCCCGGCGGATCTGGAGGACATCCTGCAACACGGCGCGAAAAAGGCCCGTGCGGTAGCGACACCCTTCCTCAACGAACTGCGTGAAGCGGTGGGCCTGCGCTCCTTCGTTGCCCAGACTCAAGTGGCGGCGACCACCAAGAAGAAAGCCGTGAAGGCTGCACGTTTTGTCAGCTTCCGTGAAGACGACGGCAGTTTCCGCTTCCGTCTGCTGGCGGCGGATGGCGAACAACTGCTGCTGTCGCGCAACTTCGCCGACGGTAAAACCGCCGGGCAGGTGACCAAGCAACTGCAAGCGGGCCAGGCATTGGACGTGCGCAGTGAAGACCTGGGCTTCAGCGTCTGGCTGGAAGGCGAGTGCGTTGCCGACAGCCCGGCGTTTGCCGACAGCGCCGCCCGTGATGCTGCCATCGAAGCCTTGCGCATTGCCCTGACGCCGGTTCAGGAATAAACAACGGTTCGGCCCGACCAAGGGCCGATTGCCATTCCTCGGGGTCGTCGCTACAGTGTCGGCCCGTTTTTGTTGCCTTGCTAACGAATTATGACGCCCCTAGAACGATATCAAGCTGATCTGAAACGCCCGGAATTCTTCCATGACGCCGCGCAGGAAACTGCCGTGCGTCATTTGCAGCGCCTGTACGACGACCTGGTCGCGGCCGAGCAAAACAAGCCGGGCCTGCTGGGCAAGTTGTTTGGCAAGAAGGATCAGACCCCGGTCAAGGGCCTGTATTTCTGGGGCGGCGTAGGTCGCGGCAAGACTTACCTGGTGGACACCTTCTTCGAAGCGCTGCCCTTCAAGGAAAAGTCCCGCACCCACTTCCACCGCTTCATGAAGCGCGTGCACGAAGAGATGAAAACCCTGGGCGGCGAGAAAAACCCGCTGACCATCATCGCCAAGCGCTTCGCCACCGAAGCCCGGGTCATCTGCTTCGATGAATTCTTCGTTTCCGACATCACCGACGCCATGATCCTTGGCACCCTGATGGAAGAACTGTTCAAGAACGGCGTAACCCTGGTCGCGACTTCGAACATCGTGCCGGATGGCCTGTACAAGGATGGCCTGCAACGCGCGCGCTTCCTGCCGGCCATTGCGCTGATCAAGCAGAATACCGAGATCGTCAACGTCGACAGCGGCGTCGACTATCGTCTGCGTCACCTCGAACAGGCCGAGCTGTTCCACTACCCACTCGACGAAGCCGCCAACGAAAGCCTGCGCAAGAGCTTCCGTGCACTGACACCGGAATGCACGGCAGCGGTCGAAAATGACGTGCTGATGATCGAAAACCGCGAAATCCGTGCCCTGCGCACCTGCGATGACGTGGCCTGGTTCGACTTCCGCGAACTGTGCGACGGCCCGCGCAGCCAGAACGATTACATCGAGCTGGGCAAGATCTTCCACGCCGTGCTGCTCAGCGATGTCGAGCAGATGAGTGTCACCACTGACGACATCGCCCGACGCTTCATCAACATGGTCGACGAGTTCTACGACCGTAACGTGAAGCTGATCATTTCTGCTGAAGTCGAGCTAAAGGATCTCTACACCGGCGGGCGCTTGAATTTCGAATTCCAGCGTACCCTCAGCCGACTGCTGGAAATGCAATCCCACGAATTCCTGTCCAGGGCGCACAAGCCGTAAGACAGTTCGGTGCACAAAAAAGGCCTGCAAATGCAGGCCTTTTTTGTGCACCGAAGAACCCCTTTTGGGCTCAACAAAGTCTGTGTGGGAGCGAGCTTGCTCGCGATGACGGCGGCACATTCAGTATTGATGTGACTGATGCGCCGCTATCGCGAGCAAGCTCGCTCCCACAGGGGGGGGCATTTGTATGTCTGTGATTACGCCGCCTGCTGAAACTGCTGCCGATACTGATTCGGTGACAACTCCGTGTGCTGGCGGAACAGCCGCGCAAAGAAGCTCGCATCGTCATAGCCAACCTCGTAGCTGATGGTCTTGATGCTCTTGCGGCTGCCGGACAGCAAGCCCTTGGCGGTTTCGATGCGCAGGCGTTGCAGGTAATGCAGTGGCTTGTCGCCGGTGGCGGTCTGAAAGCGGCGCATGAAGTTGCGGATGCTCATGCCGTGTTCGCGGGCAACGTCCTCGAAACGGAACTTGTCGGCGAAGTGTTCTTCGAGCCAGTGCTGGATCTGCAGGATGATCACGTCCTGGTGCAGCTTCTGCCCGCCGAATCCAATCCGTCCCGGTGAATAGCTGCGCTGCACTTCATAGAGGATGTCTCGGGCTACGGCCTGGGACACGTTGGCGCCGCAGAAGCGCTCGATCAGGTAGATGTACAGGTCGCATGCCGAGGTGGTGCCGCCGGCGCAGTACAGGTTGTCGGCATCGGTCAGGTGTTTGTCCTGATTGAGCTGGACCTTGGGGAAGCGTTCGGCGAAGGCATTGAAGAAGCGCCAGTAAGTGGTCGCTTCCTTGCCATTGAGCAGCCCGGCTTCGGCCAGCCAGAAAACACCAGTGGCCTCGCCGCACAGTACGGCACCGCGTGCATGTTGCTGGCGCAGCCAGGGCAGGATTTGCGGGTAACGTTTGCTGAGGTTGTCGAAATCGTCCCAGAACGCGGGAAGAACGATGATGTCGGCGTTTTCCAGTCCGCCGTCCACCGGAATCATCACATCGCTGAAGGTGTTGACCGGCTTGCCATCGGGGCTGACCAGGCGGGTTTCGAACGCCGGTGTCAGGCCCTGGCCCAGCTGTTTGCCGTAGCGCAGGCTGGCGAGATGGAAGAAATCCTTGGCTTGCATGAGGGTGGAAGCGAAAACCCGGTCGATGGCCAGGATGCTGACGCGCCGCAGGGGCGTGGAGGCTTGGTTAGACATAATTCAACTTTATTTTTATAGGGGGAAGTGGTCACCAGACGGCTGGATCGTCTTATTTTTTGTCGGATGTGTCCAGTGTCCTGTATCGGAAGCGAGGCATAGTCTCTGAAGGTCAACTCCTTCTAAAAACAAAGATAAAGGTGCCGCATGATCCCCAGAACCCTGTTCAGTTCCGAGCACGAGCTTTTCCGCGACAGCGTGCGGACGTTCCTCGAAAAAGAGGCGGTGCCGTTCCATGGGCAATGGGAAAAACAAGGCTATATCGACCGCAAACTCTGGAACAAGGCTGGGGAGGCGGGGATGCTTTGCTCGCACTTGCCGGAAGAGTACGGCGGCCTGGGGGCGGACTTTCTCTACAGTGCGGTGGTGATCGAAGAAGTGGGGCGACTTGGCCTGACCGGCATCGGTTTTTCCTTGCACTCGGACATCGTGGCGCCCTACATCCTGCATTACGGCAGTGAGACGCTGAAGCACAAATACCTGCCGAAACTGGTGTCCGGCGAGATGGTTACCGCGATCGCCATGACTGAACCGGGCGCCGGTTCCGATCTGCAAGGGGTGAAAACCACGGCCGTGCTCGATGGCGATGAGTACGTGATCAATGGCTCCAAGACCTTTATCACCAACGGCTACCTGGCCGATCTGGTGATCGTCGTCGCCAAGACCGATCCGAAGGCTGGCGCGAAGGGCACGAGTCTGTTTCTGGTGGAGGCCAATACGCCGGGCTTCGACAAGGGCAAGCGCCTGGAGAAGGTCGGAATGAAAGCCCAGGACACCTCGGAGCTGTTCTTCCAGGATGTGCGGGTGCCCAAGGAAAACCTGCTGGGCCAGGCCGGTATGGGCTTTGCCTACCTGATGCAGGAGTTGCCCCAGGAGCGCCTCACGGTGGCCATTGGCGGGCTTGCTTCAGCCGAAGCGGCGCTGCAATGGACGCTGGACTACACCCGTGAGCGCAAGGCGTTCGGCAAGTCGATCGCCGACTTCCAGAATACCCGGTTCAAACTGGCGGAGATGGCCACGGAAATCCAGATCGGCCGCGTCTTCGTCGACCGCTGCCTGGAGCTGCACCTGCAAGGCAAGCTCGACGTGCCGACGGCGGCGATGGCCAAGTACTGGGGCACCGACCTGCAGTGCAAGGTGCTCGACGAGTGTGTGCAGTTGCACGGTGGCTACGGGTTCATGTGGGAGTACCCGATCGCGCGGGCATGGGCGGATGCACGGGTGCAGCGGATCTATGCCGGGACGAACGAGATCATGAAGGAGATTATTGCGCGGTCGCTTTGATTTGCGCTGACCGGGCGGACGCCATCGCGGGCAAGCCCGCTCCCACAGGTATCACCGAACCTGTGGGAGCGGGCTTGCCCGCGATTGGTTTTAAAGATCAATCAAGGCGCAGGATTCGGATGATCCTTGTGAATCGTCTCGATCCCTTCCAGCACTTCCTCCGACAGCTTCAAGTCGAAACTGGCGATGTTGCTCTCCAGTTGCTCCATCGTCGTCGCGCCAATGATGTTGCTGGTCACGAATGGCTGCTGCGTCACGAACGCCAGGGCCATTTGCGCCGGGTCAAGGCCGTGCTCGCGAGCCAGGGCCACGTAACGGCTGCATGCCGCTTCCGACTGCGGGTTGAAATAGCGGCTGAAGCGACTGTAGAGGCTCAGGCGACCTTTTGGCGGGCGGGCGCCGCCTTCGTACTTGCCTGACAGGAAGCCGAACGCCAGCGGCGAATAGGCGAGCAGGCCGCATTGCTCGCGGATGGCAATTTCCGCCAGGCCGACTTCGAAGCTGCGGTTGAGCAGGTTGTACGGGTTCTGGATCGATACGGCACGCGGCCAGCCACGGGCTTCGGCCAGGGCCAGGAAACGCATGGTGCCCCATGGCGTCTCGTTGGACAGGCCGATGTGGCGGATCTTGCCGGCGCGGACCTGCTCGTCCAGCGCTTCGAGGGTGTCCTCCAGAGGCGTCAGGTTGGCTTCGATCTTGTGCTTGTAGCCCAGTTGCCCGAAGAAGTTGGTGCTGCGCTCCGGCCAGTGCAGTTGGTACAGGTCGATGTAATCGGTTTGCAGGCGCTGGAGGCTGGCATCCACCGCTTCGGTGATGTGCTGGCGGTTGTGGCGCAGGTTTTTGTCGCGGATGTAGTCGATGGTGTTGCCGGGGCCGGCGATCTTGCTGGCCAGGATCCAGTCGGCGCGATCGCCGCGGCTTTTGAAATAATTGCCGATGTAGCGTTCGGTGGTGGCGTAGGTTTCGGCCTTGGGTGGCACCGGGTACATCTCGGCGGTGTCGATGAAGTTGATCCCGGCACTCTTGGCCCGCTCAATCTGGGCGAAGGCGTCTGCCTCGCTGTTTTGCTCGCCCCAGGTCATGGTCCCGAGGCAGAGGGCACTCACGTTCAGATTGGTTCGGCCTAGCTGGCGATAGTCCATCGGGTGCTCCTTGGGCAAAACAATCATAAAAGCAGGTTGAATTATTTTTCGCAATCTGCATAATTGCGCACCTCTTTCTGCAGTGGAAGTGATGCGCCGCCGCCGAAGAATCTTGCCGTTGAACGGACGCGCCGACCCGAGCCCCCGAAAGCGTCTGTATCCGGCTGCCTTTGACTTGTCAAAGTACGCACTATTCAGTAAGATCCGCCGTCTAATTTACAGGGCGGCCCCTGAGGCTATAAAGAATGAAAACTTTTACTGCTAAACCGGAAACAGTAAAGCGCGACTGGTTTGTCGTCGACGCTGCTGGTCAGACCCTGGGTCGTCTGGCCACCGAAATCGCGAGCCGTCTGCGTGGCAAGCACAAGCCTGAGTACACTCCTCACGTTGACACCGGCGACTACATCGTCGTAATCAACGCTGAGCAGATTCGTGTTACCGGTGCTAAAACCACTGACAAAATGTACTACTCCCACTCCGGTTTCCCGGGCGGCATCAAGTCGATCAACTTTGAAAAGCTGATCGCCAAGGCCCCTGAGCGCGTGATCGAGACCGCGGTTAAAGGCATGCTGCCTAAGAACCCACTGGGTCGCGACATGTACCGTAAGCTGAAAGTCTATGCGGGCGCTGCACACCCACATACTGCTCAGCAGCCCCAAGAACTGAAGTTTTAACGGAATAGTACATTATGTCGGCGACTCAAAATTACGGCACTGGCCGTCGCAAGACCGCAACCGCACGCGTTTTCCTGCGTCCGGGTACTGGTAACATCTCCATCAACAACCGTTCGCTGGATAACTTCTTCGGCCGCGAAACTGCCCGCATGGTAGTTCGTCAGCCGCTGGAGCTGACTGAGACTGTCGAGAAGTTCGACATCTACGTCACCGTGATCGGCGGTGGTGTGAGTGGTCAGGCTGGCGCAATCCGCCACGGCATCACTCGTGCTCTGATGGACTACGACGAGACTCTGCGCAGCGCCCTGCGTAAAGCCGGCTTCGTAACCCGCGATGCTCGTGAAGTTGAACGTAAGAAAGTCGGTCTGCGTAAAGCGCGTAAGCGTCCGCAGTACTCGAAGCGTTAATTCGCTTTCACGTTCAAAAAAGAACGCCCAGTTTCCTCACGGAGCTGGGCGTTTTTTTATGTCTGCGATTTATCAAAGAATTGCGCTGTGACAACTTGCCACATCCGCAGACACCCTATACTACAAGGCTTGGGGGTGATGGGTTCCGGTAATTACCTTGTCAGAATTGGGGCTTTTCATTACCATTCGGCAAAATTTTTATAAGTACATAGTTTTACTTAGTAGATGCCTGATTTAACAGGCCACAAAGCTGATGGGAGAGGACTGAATGAGCAATGACGGCGTGAATGCAGGCCGGCGTCGCTTCTTGGTAGCAGCCACATCCGTGGTGGGTGCTGCAGGAGCGGTGGGGGCTGCGGTCCCGTTCGTGGGGTCATGGTTTCCCAGTGCCAAGGCGAAAGCCGCAGGTGCACCGGTGAAAGTGAATGTCAGCAAAATCGAGCCAGGCCAGCAGATGATTGCTGAGTGGCGCGGCCAGCCGGTGTTCATCGTCCGCCGTACACAGGAAATCCTGGGGAATCTTAAGAAGATCGAGGGCCAGCTCGCTGACCCGGCCTCCAAGAACTCGACACAACCGACTTACGTTGATCCGGAAACCCGTTCGATCAAGCCCGAGGTCCTGCTGCTGATCGGTATCTGCACGCACCTGGGTTGCTCGCCGACCTTCCGTCCCGAAGTGGCACCTGCGGATCTGGGTAAGGACTGGGTAGGCGGCTATTTCTGCCCTTGCCACGGTTCCCACTACGATCTGGCTGGTCGCGTCTACAAGTCGCAGCCTGCGCCTTTGAACCTGCCAGTTCCCCCGCATTCCTATGAGACCGATGAAATTATTATCATTGGCGTCGATACGGAGAAAGCGTGATGAGCAAGTTCATGGATTGGGTTGATGCGCGCTTTCCCGCCACCAAAATGTGGGAAGACCATCTCAGCAAGTATTACGCTCCGAAGAACTTCAACTTCTTCTACTTCTTTGGCTCCCTGGCGCTGCTCGTTCTGGTCAACCAGATCGTTACCGGTGTCTGGCTGACCATGAGCTACACCCCGTCGGCGGAAGAGGCATTCGCTTCCGTCGAATACATCATGCGCGACGTCGAGTACGGCTCGATCCTGCGTCTGCTGCACTCCACTGGCGCTTCGGCGTTCTTCATCGTGGTCTATCTGCACATGTTCCGTGGCCTGCTCTACGGTTCGTACCAGAAGCCGCGTGAACTGGTGTGGGTCTTCGGCATGCTGATCTACCTGGCGCTGATGGCCGAAGCCTTCATGGGCTACCTGCTGCCGTGGGGCCAGATGTCCTACTGGGGTGCACAGGTGATCATCTCGCTGTTCGGTGCGATCCCGGTCATCGGCAACGACCTGACCCAGTGGATTCGTGGTGACTACCTGATTTCCGGTATTACCCTGAACCGCTTCTTCGCCCTGCACGTGGTTGCCCTGCCGATCGTTATCCTGGGTCTGGTGGTGCTGCACATCCTGGCGTTGCACGAAGTCGGTTCGAACAACCCGGACGGCGTGGACATCAAGAAGCACAAGGACGAAAACGGCATACCGCTGGACGGCATTGCCTTCCACCCGTACTACACCGTGAAAGATATCGTCGGCGTGGTGGTGTTCCTGTTCATCTTCTGCTCGATCGTGTTCTTCTTCCCGGAAATGGGCGGCTACTTCCTCGAAAAGCCGAACTTTGAAGTGGCGAACGCCTTCAAGACCCCAGAGCACATTGCTCCGGTCTGGTACTTCACTCCGTTCTACGCCATCTTGCGTGCGGTTCCGGACAAGCTCCTGGGCGTGATCGCCATGGGCGCGGCCATCGCCGTGCTGTTCGTCCTGCCGTGGCTCGACCGCAGTCCGGTCAAGTCGATGCGCTACAAAGGCTGGCTGAGCAAGATCTGGCTCTGGGTGTTCTGCATTTCGTTCGTGATCCTGGGTGTGTTGGGTGTTCTGGCTCCGACTCCAGGCCGTACGCTGTTGTCGCAGGTGTGTACCTTCCTGTACTTCGCCTACTTCATTCTGATGCCGTTCTACACCAGGCTCGAGAAGACCAAACCGGTTCCGGAAAGGGTGACTGGCTGATGAAAAAACTATTTGCTGTATTGATGCTTGCTGCACTGCCAGTGTTTGCTTTCGCAGCTGAACACGGTGGCCCCGAGCTGGAAAAAGTCGACATCGACGTTTCCGATAAAGCGGCCATGCAGGACGGCGCGCGTACCTTCGCCAACTACTGCATGGGTTGCCACAGTGCCAAGTTCCAGCGCTATGAGCGTGTTGCCGACGACCTGGGCATTCCCCATGAGTTGATGCTCGAGAAGCTGGTGTTCACTGGCGCCAAGATCGGCGATCACATGAGCATCGGCATGCAGCCAGCGGACGCCAAGGCCTGGTTTGGCGCAGCGCCACCGGACCTGACCCTGGTTGCCCGTGTTCGCGGCACTGACTGGCTCTACGGTTACCTGAAGTCGTTCTACGAAGATCCTTCGCGCCCATGGGGTGTGAACAACAAGGTCTTCCCGAACGTGGGCATGCCTAACGTCCTGGTCGGCTTGCAGGGTCGCCAGGTGGTGGGTTGCAAACAGGTTCAGATCGTCGAAGACGGCAAGAAGCAATATGATCCTCTGACCGGTACGGCGCTGACTCATGAAGCGTGCGATCAATTGACCATCGTGCCGAAAAGCGGTGCCCTGACTGCAGAGCAGTTCGATGAGAAGGTCAAGAATCTGGTAACCTTCCTGGCTTACTCGGCTAACCCGGTTAAGCTGCAACATCAGCGCATCGGTACATACGTATTGTTGTACCTGGCGTTCTTCTTCGTCTTCGCTTACCTGCTCAAGCGCGAATACTGGAAAGACGTGCACTGATAAAGCTTCAAGCTATTGCTGTTAATCGCGCGCGCCCAAGGGCGCCTCTGAAGATGTAGCGAAACTGGTGATCCAGTCGTTACGGGAGGCGCCCTCTGGGCGCGCTCGTTTTTCCGCTTTCGATAATTTCTACAAGCGAGGAGGATCGCCATGGGCGTGACCAATCGGTTGGCCTGTTACTCCGACCCCGCCGACCACTATTCCCACCGAGTGCGCATCGTACTGGCAGAGAAGGGTGTCAGCGCCGAGATCATTTACGTGGAGGCTGGTCGCCAGCCACCTAAACTGATTGAGGTGAACCCTTACGGCAGCTTGCCCACGCTGGTCGATCGCGACCTGGCGTTGTGGGAGTCGACTGTGGTGATGGAATATCTGGATGAGCGTTACCCGCACCCGCCGCTACTGCCGGTTTATCCCGTGGCGCGTGCCAACAGTCGCCTGCTGATGCACCGCATTCAGCGAGACTGGTGTGGTCTGGTGGACCTGATTCTGGATTCGCGGACCAAGGAAGCGGCTCGTGCCGTGGCTCGAAAAGAGTTGCGCGAAAGCCTGACGGGTGTGTCGCCACTGTTTGCCGACAAACCGTTTTTCCTCAGTGAGGAACAAAGTCTGGTGGATTGCTGCCTATTGCCAATACTCTGGCGATTGCCGATTCTGGGTATAGAACTGCCGCGGCCGGCGAAGCCGCTGCTTGATTATATGGAGCGCCAGTTTGCGCGTGAGGCTTTCCAGGCGAGTCTGTCTGGTGTCGAACGCGACATGCGCTAAGGCTTAAGGAGCCGTTATGAACTCCAGTCGACCTTATCTGGTCCGCGCGCTCTATGAGTGGATTGTGGACAATGATTGCACCCCGCATATGCTGGTCAATTCCGAGTACCCGTCGGTGCAGGTGCCTCAGGGGTTTGCCAGTGACGGACAGATCGTCCTGAACGTATCGCCACAAGCCGTGCGTCACTTGCACATGGATAACGAGGCGGTCAGTTTCGAGGGGCGCTTTGGTGGCGTACCGCACACCTTGTACGTGCCAATTGCTTCGATCCTGGGTATCTACGCCCGGGAGAATGGTCAGGGCATGGTGTTCGATCTGGAATCGCCCATGGGCGAGGACGACGAGATCGAGCCGGATGACGATCTTCCACCACCCGACAGTGAGCCGCCGCGTCCAAGCGGTCGCCCGAGTTTGAAGGTGGTGAAATAAAAAAAGGGTGATCCGCAAGGGTCACCCTTTTTTATTCCACCGCCTTCAAACGATGTAGGAGCGAGCCTGCTCGCGATGGGCGTGAACGATGACGCGTGCAGTCTGAATGAACGCATTCGCCAAACGTTTTTCGCGAGCAAGCTCGCTCCTGCAGGGTCAGTCGATGTACTCGAACAATTTCACGATCTTCTGCACACCGGAAACCCCTTGCACCAGGTTGGTCGCCTGTGCCGCTTCCTGCTTGGTCAGCAGGCCCAGCAAGTAGACGATGCCGTTTTCAGTGACTACCTTGATGCGCGAGCCAGGGATGTTCGCATCGGCGAGCATCTGGGTCTTGATCTTGGTGGTCAGCCAGGTGTCGTTCTGGCGTGCCAGCAACGAGGAGGGTGGCAGGACTTGCAGTTCGTTGTGCACCTTTTTCACGCGCTGGACAGCGGCGGCAGCCTGTTCGGCCTTGGCCTTGAGGTCTGCGCGTGGCGTTTGCCCGGCGAGCAGTACGACACCGTTGAAGCTGGTGACGACGATATGCGAATCCTTATCCAGGGCTGGGTCGGCCTTGGCGACGTTCACGCCAACCTTGGTGTCGATCAGGGAATCGTCGATCTTGCTGCCCAGTGTGCGAGTGCCGCGGTCATCTTCAATCGGTGCTTCACGGCTGGCAGTCACCACCGAGGTGCAACCGCTGATGCTGAGGCACAGGGTCAAGGCCAGTAGGCCAAGGCGATTAGGGGTCATTCTTCACTCCCGAACAATTGGCTGTCGATCAAGTCGCAAAGGCAATGGATCGCCAGCAGGTGGACTTCTTGAATACGAGCGGTGACGTTGGCCGGTACGCGAATCTCGACGTCCTCGGGCAACAGTAGCGACGCCATGCCGCCGCCATCGCGTCCCGTCAATGCTACGACAATCATTTCGCGATCATGTGCGGCCTGAATCGCTTGAATTATGTTGGCCGAGTTGCCGCTGGTGGAGATAGCCAGCAACACATCGCCCGGTTGGCCAAGCGCACGGATCTGCTTGGAGAAGATTTCGTTGTAGCTGTAGTCGTTGGCAATCGAGGTGATCGTCGAGCTGTCGGTCGTAAGGGCGATGGCCGGCAGGCTTGGGCGTTCGCGCTCAAAGCGATTGAGCAGCTCGGAGGAGAAGTGCTGGGCATCGCCGGCAGAGCCGCCATTGCCGCAGGAAAGCATTTTGCCTTCGTTGAGCAGGGCGTTGACCATGACCTGGCTGGCTTGCTCGATGTGCGGTGCAAGTACTTCCATCGCCTGTTGCTTGGTGTCGATACTGGCCTGAAAAAGCTGGCGAATTCGGGATTGCATGTCCATCTGTGTGACCTTAAGTAGCGCGGCTGTTCGGCACGTGAATGTGCAGCCCGCAAAGCAAAGAGCAAAATGTTGGGTGATAGTGTCCGGTTCGCAATGCCGGCGATCAGCCGTCGAAGGCATTCTGTAGCCAGTTCAACTGATCGAGGTGGCTGTCGATGGCAATCACGTCGAAGCGGCAAGGGGAATTGGCCCAGCGCGGCTCGTGCTGAAGATAATATTGCGCGGCGAAAATCAGTTTTTGCCGTTTGCGCTCATCGATGCTATCGGGCGCGCCACCCCATTGAGTGTTTTTTCTGTAACGGACTTCAACGAATACTACTGTATCGCCATCTAGCATGACCAGATCAAGCTCGCCGCGTTTACACAACCAGTTCTGCGCCAGCAGGCGCAGACCCTGTTGTTGAAGATGCTCGAGCGCATGGCGCTCGGCATCCTTGCCGCTTTGCTGGCGTGACCTGTCAGGCATCAGCGAGCGGTGTCCGGCAGGCGCTGAATCTGGCCATTGGCGAACTCGGCCCATGGTAACTGGCGCACGACCCGCTGGCTCTGGGACATTCCAAGGCTGCCCGATTCACCGTCGATGCGGCTGTCCGGCAGTGACTTGAGCTGGCCCAGGCGTGGCGCCAGACGATAGGCGTCCACGCCCATGGCATACAGGCGCCCCAGGCTGCCGGCGGCTTGTGGCCACTGGGCAGTGACCTGGCGGCGTAGTGGATCATTGGCGTCCAGCAACCATGGCGTCTCGCAGAAGCGAATGCCATTCATGTCGTTGTACTGGTTGACGTCACCGTTGGCGCTGAACACGTGGGAGGTGGCATAGACCGGAACATCGCCTGCGTACTGGAAGTTCAGGGTCGGTTTGATCTGCTGGGCCTGTTGCGGTGTAGAGGCGAGGAAAATGAACTCGATGTCCTGGCGGCGCGATGGCTGGGCAGCCACTTGCGAGCCAACGGTGCTTTGCAAGCTCTTGGCGCGACCTTCGCTCTGACGCAGCTGGAACATGTCGGCAATTTGCTGGGCCAACTGGACCGGTTGGTCGACGCGTTCGGTGGCGACGATGGTGCCGCCATTGGCTTGCCAATCCTGGCTGAACGCCTTGAGCACGCGGTCGCCCCATTCACCTTTCGGCACCATGATGGCTGCGCGATGCAGGCCGTCGGCGCGAGCGCGGCGCGACACTTCGCGGGCTTCGTCTTCAGCGGCAAGGCCGAACTGGAACAGCTGCGCCGGGCCTTGATCGCCCTCGCTGTAATTCAGTGCCAGGGTGGTGATCGGCAACTGCGGGCGAGTGCTCAGCTGTTTGACCAGTGGCTTCTCCAGCGGGCCGACGACCAGTTGCACGCCATCGGCCTGGGCCTTGCGGTAGAACTCGTCCATGGAAGTCAGGCGCGAGCTGTCATAAAACTCGATGGCGGGTGGTTTCTGCCCGGCCTGTTGGGCCTGGTAGTGAGCGGCCATGAAGCCGTCGCGCAGCGCTTTGCCAACCGCCGCCAGTTGGCCGTCCTGAGGCAGCAGCAGGGCGATCTTGTTCAGGGGCTGGCTGGCCAGTTCCTTGAGTTGGGTCAGTGGCTGCGGCAATTGAATGGCTGCCGGGTGCTTCGGATTCTGCGCGCGCCAGTTGTCGATGGCGGCCTGTTGCTGCTCCAGGGTGCCGGCGGATTTCACTGCCAGTGCCAGGGCCATCCAGCCGCCGAGATCGTCGGTGGCACTTGGCTGCAACTGATTGGTCGGCAGCGAAGCGATCAGGGTCCAGATGGCTTCGTGGTTTTTGCTCGCGGCTTCGCCTTCGAGCATCGGGGCGATGAAAATGCGCTGGCGAGCGGCGGCAAGGGTCTGGCCATCGGCTTCAAGTGCGCGGGCGTGGATGGTGCCGGTGCGGACCTGTTGTTCCTCGGGCAGTTCGCTCAAGTATTGCAGGCTCGGATGGCTCAAGGCGGCCAGCGCGGCCTTGGGCTGATTGCGCGTCATGGCCAGTTCCGCCGCCAGGGTGTTGGCGAAAACCTGTGGCCCCGGCTTGAGCTGTTCGACAGGAACCTGTTGCAGGATTTGCGCGGATTGGCCGGCATTGCCCTGGCGATAAGCCAGGTCGGCGGCGCTCAGGCGCAGCAGGGCGGCATCTTCCGGTGATTTGCTTTGGGAGGCCTTCTCAAGCAGTTGCTCGATACTGGCGTCCGGTGTCCGTGGAAGCTCGCCAAGGCTGGAGGAGGGCGAGCTGGCGCAAGCCGTCAGCAAGGCAGCGAGGCAGAGGGCAGATAACAGCCGCAGGCAAGCGATCATGTAAGCGTTCCTGATACTCGATCAAATTAGCGTGGAATTGTACCCAAGCACTGGCCGGGGTGCGATGTTACTGGCGTGAATCAATCAATTTAGCTGGTGTAAATGTTGCGCCAGCGCACAAACGGTCACCGATACCTCGTTTGCTTGCGGGTATCGTGAGTCTCGCTACGCGCTACAATGGCGACTTTTACCGATCATGAGGTGTGCGCTTTGACTGCTCCAGGTGCTTTGAATTCCGCTGCTGGCTCGCTTTATGTGGTGGCGACGCCCATCGGCAACCTGGATGACATCAGTGCGCGGGCGCTGAAGATTCTGCGTGAAGTGGCCCTCATCGCCGCGGAAGACACCCGTCATTCCCAGCGCTTGATGCAGCACTTCGGCATTGCGACGCCATTGGCGGCCTGCCATGAACACAACGAGCGGGATGAAGGTAGTCGCTTTATCACTCGTCTGCTTGCCGGTGACAACGTTGCGTTGATCTCGGATGCCGGGACGCCGCTGATTTCCGATCCGGGTTATCACCTGGTGCGGCAGGCCCGGGCAGCGGGCATTAATGTAGTGCCGGTTCCGGGTGCCTGCGCGTTGATTGCAGCACTGTCGGCAGCAGGGCTGCCTTCCGACCGCTTCATATTCGAAGGTTTTCTGCCTGCAAAGGCTGTGGGGCGACGTGCGCGTCTCGAGCAGGTAAAGGAAGAGCCTCGCACATTGATCTTCTATGAGGCCCCGCATCGCATCCTCGAATGTCTGCAAGACATGGAACTGGTGTTCGGTCCAGAGCGCCCGGCGCTGCTTGCCCGCGAGCTGACCAAGACGTTCGAGACCCTCAAGGGGCTGCCTCTGGCTGAGCTGCGCGAGTTCGTCGAGTCGGATAGCAACCAGCAGCGCGGTGAGTGCGTGGTACTGGTGGCAGGCTGGTCCGCGCCCGAAGAGGAAGGTGCCGTCAGCAGCGAAGCGATGCGTATCCTCAACCTGTTGCTTGAAGAAATGCCGCTCAAGCGTGCGGCGGCATTGGCGGCGCAAATCACCGGCGAGCGAAAGAATGTGCTGTACCAAATCGCGCTGGATCAGCAGAAGGGCGAGTAAAACCCGACGCGCAGGCGTGCCCAATGGCGCTTGGTGCTTGTTCTTCGGGCGCTCTGCCGGTAACCTTCGCGGCGGAGAGTCGATCGGACAGTCGCTGCCCTCTATGAAAATTAGGGGGGGGAGGAAAGTCCGGGCTCCATAGGGCGAAGTGCCAGGTAATGCCTGGGAGGCGTGAGCCTACGGAAAGTGCCACAGAAAATAACCGCCTAAGCGCTTCGGCGCCGGTAAGGGTGAAAAGGTGCGGTAAGAGCGCACCGCACGTCTGGCAACAGTTCGTGGCTAGGTAAACCCCACTTGGAGCAAGACCAAATAGGGTCCCAAGGCGTGGCCCGCGCTGGGACCGGGTAGGTTGCTAAAGATGTCCAGTGATGGCCATCGTAGACGAATGACTGTTCAAGACAGAACCCGGCTTACAGATCGACTCTCCACCTTTTTCTTTCCTCTGCTTGAATCATTGAGTAGGGGGTTGGGTGATAGCAATTTCCCTCCTTACACATTCATCCGCAGAACCTCTTTTGTAATACCAAAAAAATCTTACTCTTAATAAATTACTTTAACTTTCGAACGCAGCCTTCTGTGCTGATTCAAGTTATCGATCAGTTTCATCTGCCGGATTCTCGTTGTCCCTCCGTTAATGATCCTAAATCTCAGTTCTGTAAGGGTTTTCCTTTACTCCGCGCCTTGACGGTGTGGTGGGCGCATTCCTATAGTGTGCGCAAGTGGCGGAAAGTGGCATGAAGTGGGTTTTTTGAACTCAAAACGCTAGAATTTGGAGAAGCGCAGACGTGTTTCGCGGAGCCAACGCTATCAGTCTCGATGCAAAGGGCCGTCTCGCAATGCCGAGCCGGTACCGTGACGAGCTCGATTCGCGCAGTTCCGGTCAATTGATCGTGACAATTGATGCCGTTGATCCTTGTTTGTGTGTTTACCCCCTCGATGAGTGGGAAATTATTGAAACCAAACTGCGCGCACTGCCTTCGCTTCGCGAAGAGAACCGCCGCCTGCAACGTTTACTGATTGGTAATGCCGTCGACCTCGAGCTCGATGGCAGTGGTCGTTTTCTGGTTCCGCCGCGTCTTCGTGAATATGCCAAGTTGGATAAGCGCGCGATGTTGGTAGGCCAACTGAACAAGTTCCAATTGTGGGACGAGGATGCCTGGAACGCGGTTTCTGCCGCCGACCTGGCTGCCATTCAACAACCGGGCGCGATGCCTGATGAACTGCGTGATTTGATCCTGTGACTATTGATAGCGGCTTTAACCACATCACCGTACTGCTTGACGAAGCCGTCGAGGCTCTCGCCGTACGTCCTGATGGCTGCTATCTGGACGGCACGTTCGGACGCGGCGGACACAGCCGGTTGATCCTCAGTCAGCTCGGTCCCGATGGTCGGTTGCTCGGATTCGATAAAGATCCACAAGCGATTGCCACCGGGCAGACGCTAGCGGCCGAAGACGGCCGCTTTGTCGTTGTGCAGCGCAGCTTTGCCGAGCTCGGTTCGGAAGTCGCCGAACGCGGTCTGGCCGGCAAGGTCAGCGGCGTGTTGCTGGATCTTGGCGTGTCCTCGCCACAGCTCGACGACCCTGAGCGCGGCTTCAGCTTCCTCAACGACGGTCCGCTGGACATGCGCATGGATCCGTCCCGTGGCATCAGCGCCGCCGAATTCGTCAACACCGCGCCCGTGGAAGAAATCGCCCGGGTGTTCAAGGAATACGGCGAAGAGCGTTTCTCCGGCCGCATGGCCCGTGCTGTGGCCGAACGTCGCGACATCAAGCCATTCGAGCGCACCGGTGACCTGGCAGAAGTCCTGAAAGTCGCCAACCCAGCCTGGGAAAAGGGCAAGAACCCCGCAACCCGCGCGTTCCAGGGGTTGCGTATCCACGTCAACAACGAACTGGGTGATCTGGAAACCGGCCTCGAAGCCGCGCTGGAGTGCCTGGAAGTGGGCGGTCGCCTGGTGGTGATCAGCTTCCATTCGCTGGAAGACCGTATCGTCAAACTGTTCATGCGCAAACTGGTGAAAGGCGAAGCCGACAACCTGCCGCGCAACCTGCCGGTTCGGCATGTCGCCTTCGAACCGAAAATCAAAGTCCATGGCAAAGCGCAGACGGCCTCCGACGCCGAACTCAAAGCCAACCCACGTTCCCGTAGCGCTGTCATGCGTGTGGCGGAGAAGCTGCGGTGAGCAAGCTCTTCGCCAAGCCATTGCCCGGCGGAAGCTTCTTCATGCTGCTGCTGTTTGTCGGCGTGCTCGTGTCGGCCATCGGCGTGTCTTACAGCGCGCACTGGAACCGTCAGCTATTGAATTCGCTGTACAACGAACTGAGCGTGCGCGACAAGGCGCAGGCGGAGTGGGGCCGGTTGATTCTGGAGCAGAGCACCTGGACCGCCCACAGCCGTATCGAAGTGCTGGCCACCGAACAATTGAAAATGCACATCCCCGGTGCCGCTGACGTGAAGATGGTGGCGCCATGATGAAACTCGAAGGTGCACTCTTTCCTTGGCGGTTCCGCGTGGTGCTGGGTTTGCTCGGCATCATGGTGGCCGCGATTGCCTGGCGCATCATCGATTTGCAAGTGGTCGACCGTGCCTTCCTTAAAGGTCAGGGCGATGCCCGCAGTGTTCGTCATATTCCGATTCCGGCTCACCGTGGTCTGATCACCGACCGTAACGGCGAGCCTTTGGCCGTGAGTACTCCGGTCACCACCCTCTGGGCCAATGCCAAGGAAATGCAAACGGCCAAAGAAAAGTGGCCGGCACTGGCGGCTGCCCTGGGGCAGGACCCGAAAGCCCTGGCCGAGCGCCTTGAAGCGCAGGCCAACAAGGAATTCATTTATCTGGTGCGCGGGCTGACGCCTGAGCAGGGCCAGGCGGTGCTCGATCTCAAAGTGCCTGGCGTCTATGGCATCGAAGAGTTCCGCCGTTTCTATCCGGCCGGTGAAGTGACCGCGCATATGGTCGGCTTTACCGACATCGATGACCATGGCAAGGAAGGTATCGAGCTGGCCTATGACGAATGGCTGGCCGGGGTGCCGGGTAAACGACAAGTCATCAAGGACCGGCGCGGCCGGTTGATCAAGGATGTCCAGGTCACCAAAAACGCCAAGGCCGGCAAGCCCTTGGCGTTGTCCATTGACCTGCGCCTGCAATACCTGGCCAACCGCGAACTGCGTAACGCGATCATCGAGAACGGCGCCAAGGCCGGCAGCCTGGTGATCATGGACGTGAAGACCGGCGAGATTCTCGCGATGGTCAACCAGCCAACCTACAACCCGAACAACCGCCGCAACCTGCAGCCGGCGATGATGCGTAACCGCGCGATGATCGACGTGTTCGAGCCAGGCTCGACCATGAAAGCGATCTCGATGAGCGCCGCCATCGAAACCGGCCGCTGGAAACCGAGCGATACCGTCGAGGTGTATCCGGGCTCCCTGCAGATTGGCAAGTACACCATCAAGGACGTATCCAAGACCGAAGGCCCGGTGCTCGACCTGACCGGCATCCTGATCAATTCCAGTAACGTCGGCATGAGCAAGGTCGCGTTCGATATCGGCGGCGAAACCATTTTCCGTCTGGCGCAGAAAGTCGGCCTCGGCCAGGACACTGGCCTGGGCTTCCCGGGCGAGCGCGTCGGCAATCTGCCGAACTACCGCGAATGGCGCAAGGCAGAAACCGCCACGCTGTCCTACGGCTACGGTGTTTCCGTGACCGCGATCCAGTTGGTCCACGCCTTCTCGGCCCTGGCCAACAACGGTCGCCTCGCACCGCTGACCCTGATCAAGACCGACAAGGCGCCGCAAACCACCCAGGTACTGCCGGAGGCCGTCGCAAAAACCATGCAAGGCATGCTGCAACAAGTGATCGAAGCCCCGCGCGGTGTGTTCCGTGCGCAGGTGCCGGCGTATCACGTGGGCGGCAAGTCGGGTACTGCGCGTAAAACCTCGGTCGGCACCAAGGGTTACGCCGTGAACTCCTACCGTTCGCTGTTCGCCGGTTTCGGCCCGATGAGCGATCCGCGTTACGCCATCGTGGTGGTCATCGACGAGCCGACCAAGGCCGGTTACTTCGGCGGCCTGGTTTCCGCACCGGTGTTCAGCCGTGTGATGTCGGGCACCCTGCGCCTGATGAACATTACCCCGGACAACCTGCCACCTACTCAACAAGCGAACGCAACACCGGTCGTTCCGCTGAAAGCCAATGGAGGGCGCGGCTGATGTCCCTGAGCCTGAACAAGATTTTCCCTCACGCCGGCCACGATCTGCTGATTCGCGAACTCGCCCTGGACAGCCGCAATGTGCGTGCGGGTGATCTGTTCCTCGCTGTGCCGGGCGGTAAATTCGATGGGCGCGCGCATATGGTTGACGCCCTGCAGCGTGGTGCTGCCGCGGTGGCCTATGAAGTAGAAGGCGCCACGGTCCTGCCGATCACTGAAGTGCCGTTGATTCCGGTCAAAGGTCTGGCGGCTCAGCTGTCGGACATCGCCGGGCGTTTTTATGGCGAGCCAAGCCATCACCTGAACCTGGTGGGCGTGACCGGTACCAACGGCAAGACCAGCGTGACTCAATTGGTCGCCCAGGCGCTGGACCTGCTCGGCCAGCACTGCGGCCTGGTCGGCACGCTCGGTTCGGGTTTCTATGGGGCGCTGGAAAGCGGCCTGCACACCACGCCGAACCCGATTGCCGTGCAGGCGACCCTGGCGGACCTGAAAAAGGCCGGGGCCAAGGCCGTGGCGATGGAAGTTTCTTCCCATGGCCTGGATCAGGGGCGCGTGACTGCCCTGGCGTTCGATGTGGCAGTGATGACCAACCTGTCCCGCGATCACCTGGATTATCACGGCACCATGCAGGCCTACGGCGAAGCCAAGGCCAGGCTGTTTGACTGGAATGACTTGAAATGCCGCGTGGTCAACCTCGACGACGAGTTCGGCCGGCAACTGGCCGCCGACAAGCGCGAGTCGCGGTTGATCACCTACAGCCTGGAAGACTCCGGCGCCTACCTGTATTGCCGTCAGGCGCAATTCGACGACGAAGGCGTGCGAGCCACTCTGGTCACGCCACAGGGCGAGCACCACTTGCGCAGCACCTTGCTCGGTCGCTTCAACCTGAGCAATGTCCTGGCGGCGGTCGGTGCGTTGCTCGGTCTGGATTACGCCCTGGACGAAATTCTCAAGGTGCTGCCGAAGCTTGAAGGCCCTGCCGGGCGCATGCAGCGCTTGGGCGGTGGCTCGCAGCCGCTGGTGGTGGTCGATTACGCCCACACCCCGGATGCCCTGGAAAAAGTACTGCTGGCTCTGCGTCCACACGCCAAGGGTCAGCTGCTGTGCCTGTTCGGCTGTGGCGGCGATCGCGATCGCGGCAAGCGTCCGTTGATGGCCGAAGTGGTTGAGCGCCTGGCCGATGGCGTGCTGGTGACCGATGACAATCCGCGCACTGAAGACCCTGCAGTGATTTTCGATGACATCCGCGCCGGTTTCACGGCTGTGGATAAAGTGGAGTTCGTTGCCGGTCGTGGTCAGGCGATTGCCCGGTTGATCGCCAGTGCCTCGGCGGATGACGTGATTGTCCTGGCCGGGAAAGGTCACGAGGACTATCAGGAAATCAACGGCGAACGCCATGCCTTTTCCGATCTGGTCGAGGCTGATCATGCCTTGACCGCGTGGGAGGTGGCCCATGCTTAAGGCCTTGAAACTGAGTGAACTGACCGGTGCGCTGAGTGCTCGCCTGGTGTCCGCCGATGCCAGCTTCGACGGCGTCAGCATCGACAGCCGTGCAATCAAGCCGGGCCAGCTGTTTATTGCCCTGACCGGTCCGCGTTTTGACGGTCATGACTATCTGAATGAAGTCGCCGCCAAGGGCGCCGTGGCTGCGCTGGTCGAGCGTGAAGTCGCTGGCAGCACGCTGCCGCAGTTACTGGTCAGCGACACTCGCCAGGCCCTCGGCCAGTTGGGCGCGCTCAATCGCGCCGCCTACACCCATCCGGTCGCGGCCGTCACCGGTTCCAGCGGCAAGACCACGGTCAAGGAGATGCTTGCGAGCATCCTGCGCACCCGTGGTCCGGTGCTGGCGACCCGTGGCAACCTGAACAACGACCTCGGCGTGCCGCTGACCTTGCTCGAACTGGCACCGGAACACACCGCTGCCGTGATCGAACTGGGCGCCTCGCGCCTGGGTGAAATTGCCTACACCGTCGGCCTGACCCGGCCGCACGTGGCCATTCTCAACAATGCCGGGACCGCCCACGTCGGCGAGTTCGGCGGCCCGGACAAAATCGTCGAAGCCAAGGGCGAGATCATCGAAGGGCTGGATGCCGATGGCGTCGCCGTTCTCAATCTTGACGACAAGGCATTCGGTATCTGGAAGGCACGCGCCGGTGATCGCAAAGTGCTGACGTTTGCGTTGAGCAACGCCAGCGCCGATTTCTACGCCAGTGACCTGACTACCGATGCCCGCGGCTGCCCGGCGTTCAACCTGCACAGCCCTGAAGGCGTGGAGCGCGTTCAATTGAACCTGCTCGGCACCCATAACGTCGCCAATGCCATGGCCGCCGCCGCGGCCGCCCATGCCCTGGGTGTGTCGCTGTTCGGTATCGCCACCGGCCTTGGCGCGATGCAACCGGTCAAGGGGCGCACCGTCGCGCAACTGGCCACCAATGGCATGCGCGTGATCGATGACACTTACAACGCCAACCCCACCTCCATGTGCGCTGCCGTTGATATACTGGCCGGCTTTTCCGGTCGCACCGTCCTGGTGCTCGGGGATATCGGCGAGTTGGGCGAATGGGCGGAGCAGGGGCACCGCGACGTGGGCGCGTACGCCCGTGGCAAGGTTTCTGCGCTGTACGCCGTCGGGCCAATGATGGCTCACGCCGTGAACGCATTCGGTCCACAGGCTTTTCACTTCAGCACGCAGGCTGAACTGATCAAGGCCCTGGGTGCCGAGCAAGACACAAACACCACCATTTTGATCAAGGGGTCGCGCAGCGCTGCGATGGAAAACATCGTCGCCGCCTTGTGCGGGTCCAGTCTGGAGAAACATTAATGCTGCTGCTGCTAGCGGAGTATCTGCAACAGTTCTACAAAGGCTTCGCGGTCTTCCAGTACCTGACCCTGCGCGGGATTCTCGGTGTACTGACCGCGCTGGTCTTGTCGCTGTGCTATGGCCCATGGATGATCCGCACGTTGCAGAGCCGTCAGATCGGTCAATCCGTTCGCAACGACGGCCCGCAGTCGCACCTGTCCAAGTCGGGTACACCGACCATGGGCGGCGCGCTGATTCTGTCGTCCATCGGTGTCAGCACCCTGCTGTGGGCTGACCTGAGCAACCGTTACGTCTGGGTCGTACTGCTGGTGACCTTGCTGTTCGGCGCCATCGGCTGGGTCGACGACTACCGCAAGGTCATCGAGAAGAACTCCCGTGGCTTGCCGAGCCGCTGGAAATATTTCTGGCAATCGGTGTTCGGTCTGGGCGCGGCGATCTTCCTTTATATGACTGCCGCCACGCCGGTGGAAACCACGCTGATCCTGCCGATGCTCAAGGACTACAGCATTCCGCTGGGCGCCGGCTTCATCGTGCTGACCTATTTCGTGATTGTCGGTTCGAGCAACGCGGTCAACCTGACCGACGGCCTCGACGGCCTGGCGATCATGCCGACCGTGATGGTTGGTGGTGGCCTGGGCATTTTCTGCTACCTGTCGGGTAACGTGAAGTTCGCCGAATACCTGCTGATTCCTTACGTACCGGGCGCAGGCGAGTTGATTGTGTTCTGTGGCGCGTTGATCGGAGCCGGCCTGGGCTTCCTGTGGTTCAACACCTATCCGGCACAAGTCTTCATGGGTGACGTCGGCGCACTGGCGCTGGGCGCGGCCCTGGGCACCATCGCGGTGATCGTCCGTCAGGAAATCGTCCTGTTCATCATGGGCGGCGTGTTCGTGATGGAAACCCTGTCAGTCGTCATTCAGGTCGCCTCTTTTAAACTGACCGGTCGCCGTGTATTCCGCATGGCGCCCATTCACCACCACTTTGAACTCAAGGGCTGGCCCGAGCCGCGCGTGATCGTCCGTTTCTGGATCATCACCGTGATTCTCGTGCTGATCGGCCTTGCCACCCTGAAGCTGAGGTAGAAACAAGTGTCTCTGATCGCTTCTGACCACTTCCGCATCGTTGTCGGCCTCGGCAAGAGCGGCATGTCCCTGGTTCGCTTCCTGGCGAACCGGGGCGTGGCGTTTGCCGTGGCCGATACGCGGGAAAATCCACCGGAACTGGCCGCGCTCAAGCGTGACTATCCGCACGTGGAAGTGCGTTGTGGCGAGTTGGATGTCGAGTTCCTGTGCCGTGCCGACGAGCTCTACGTGAGCCCCGGCCTGGCGCTGGCGACCCCGGCCCTACAGGCCGCCGCCGCCCGTGGCGTGAAATTGTCCGGTGACATCGAGCTGTTCGCGCTTAACGCGAAGGCGCCGATCGTGGCCATCAGCGGCTCCAACGCGAAAAGCACCGTCACCACGCTGGTCGGCGAAATGGCGGCTGCGGCTGGCAAGCGAGTTGCCGTCGGCGGCAACCTCGGCACCCCGGCGCTGGACCTGCTCAGCGACGATATCGAGTTGTACGTGATGGAGCTGTCGAGTTTCCAGCTGGAAACCACCGACCAACTCAACGCCGAAGTCGCGACCGTGCTCAACATCAGCGAAGACCACATGGACCGTTACAGCGGTCTGCCGGCCTACCACCTGGCCAAGCACCGGATCTTCCGTGGCGCCAGGCAGTTTGTGGTCAATCGTCAGGACGCTTTGAGTCGTCCGCTGATGGGCGAAGGGCAGCCATGCTGGACCTTCGGCCTGAGCAAACCCGATTTCAAGGCTTTCGGTATTCGTGAAGAAGACGGCGAGAAATACCTGGGCTTCGAATTCCAGAACCTGATGCCAGTGCGCGAACTGAAGATTCGCGGCGCCCACAACCAGTCCAACGCCCTGGCAGCCTTGGCCCTGGGCCATGCTGTCGGCCTGCCGTTCGATGCCATGCTGTCGAGCCTGCGCACCTTCGCCGGTCTCGAGCATCGCTGCCAATGGGTCCGCGACCTCGACGGCGTGGGTTACTACAACGATTCCAAGGCCACCAACGTCGGTGCCGCACTGGCGGCCATCGAAGGCCTCGGCGCGGACATCGACGGCAAGATCGTGCTGATCGCCGGTGGCGACGGCAAGGGTGCCGAGTTCAAGGACCTGCGCGATCCGGTGGCGGCCAACTGCCGCGCCGTGGTCCTGATGGGGCGTGACTCCGACAAGATCGGTGAAGCCATCGGCGATGCCGTACCGCTGATCCGCGCCGGCTCCCTGGTCGAAGCCGTCGAGCAATGCCGCGCTGCAGCCCAACCGGGCGACGTGGTGCTGCTGTCGCCTGCCTGCGCCAGTTTCGACATGTTCAAGAACTACGAAGACCGTGGTCACCAGTTCGTCCAAGCCGTGGAGGATCTGGCATGAGCCTCAAAGGCATCATCAAGCCGTATCCATCGCCGCTCATCACCGGGCGCGGTATCGACCTCGACTTCCCGATGCTCGCCGGCTGCCTGACGCTGCTCGGCCTGGGGCTGATCATGATCGCCTCGGCATCGACCGAAGTGGCGGCCGTGCAGTCGGGCAGCGCCCTGTATTACATGATTCGCCACCTTATTTACGTGGTGCTGGGCCTGGGTGCCTGCATCGTCACCATGATGATCCCGATTGCCACCTGGCAACGCCTGGGCTGGCTGATGCTGCTGGGGGCGTTCGGCCTGCTGGTGATGGTGATCATCCCGGGGATCGGCCGTGAGGTTAACGGCTCGATGCGCTGGATCGGATTCAGTTTCTTCAACGTCCAGCCTTCCGAGATCGCCAAGGTGTTCGTGGTGATCTACCTCGCCGGTTATCTGGTGCGTCGCCAGAAAGAAGTGCGTGAAAGCTGGATGGGCTTCTTCAAACCGTTCATCGTGCTGCTGCCGATGGCGGGCCTGCTGCTGATGGAGCCTGACTTCGGTGCCACCGTCGTGATGATGGGGGCGGCGGCGGCGATGCTGTTCCTTGGTGGCGTCGGGTTGTTCCGCTTTTCCCTGATGGTGGTCCTGGCCGTCGGCGCAGTGGTGCTGTTGATTCAAATGCAGCCGTATCGAATGGCGCGTCTGACCAACTTTGCCGACCCGTGGGCCGACCAGTTCGGCGCTGGCTATCAGTTGTCCCAGGCATTGATCGCCTTCGGTCGCGGCGAATGGCTGGGCGTGGGTCTGGGCAACAGCGTGCAGAAACAGTTCTACCTGCCGGAAGCCCACACTGACTTCGTGTTCTCGGTCCTGGCCGAAGAGCTGGGTGCGGTGGGTTCGTTGTGCACCGTGGCACTGTTTGTCTTCGTGTGTATTCGTGGCATGTACATCGGTTTGTGGGCTGAAAAGGCCAAGCAGTTTTTCGCAGCCTATGTGGCATACGGACTGTCGTTCCTGTGGATCGGCCAGTTCCTGATCAACATCGGCGTGAATGTCGGCCTGCTGCCGACCAAGGGGCTGACCCTGCCGTTCCTCAGTTATGGCGGTAGTTCGTTGGTGATTTGCTGCGCCTGTCTCGGCTTGTTGCTGCGCATCGAATGGGAAAGTCGAACCCACCTGGGCAGCGAAGAGATGGAGTTCCATGAGAGCGACTTCGCCGAGGAGCCGAACCATGGGCGCTAACGTCATGATCATGGCTGGCGGTACCGGTGGCCACGTGTTCCCGGCGCTGGCCTGTGCCCGCGAATTCCAGGCGCGCGGCTACACCGTGCACTGGCTCGGCACCCCGCGTGGGATCGAGAACGATCTGGTGCCGGCGGCCGGTATCGAACTGCATCGGATCAATGCCAGCGGTTTGCGCGGCAAGGGCAAATTGTCCCTGCTAAAGGCACCGTTCATGTTGTTCAAGTCGGTCTGGCAGGCGCGGGCGATCATTCGCCGTCTGCAGCCGGTCTGCGTCGTTGGCTTTGGTGGGTTTGTGACCGGTCCTGGCGGCGTCGCGGCCAAACTGGCCGGTGTGCCGGTGATCGTTCACGAACAGAACGCCGTGGCCGGTACCGCCAATCGGTTGCTGGTGCCGTTGGCCGCCCGAGTCTGTGAAGCGTTCCCCGACACCTTTACCCTGTCGGACAGCCGCCGGACCACCGGTAATCCGGTGCGCACCGAGCTGTTCCTCGAGACATCGCGACCTGCCCTGGCCGGTCGCAAGGCGCGTTTGCTGATCCTGGGCGGAAGTCTGGGCGCAGAACCGTTGAACAAGTTGCTGCCTGAAGCCCTGTCGCAAGTCGCTGCCGATTTGCGTCCGGAAGTGTTCCATCAGGCCGGCAAAAACCACGATGAAGTGACTGCAGAGCGTTATCGCGCGGCTGGCGTCGAGGCGCAGGTGCAGCCCTTCATCAAAGACATGGCCCAAGCCTACAGCTGGGCCGACCTGGTGGTATGTCGCGCAGGCGCGCTGACCATCAGTGAACTGGCCGCCGCCGGTCTGCCCTCGATGCTGGTGCCTTTGCCTCATGCCATCGACGATCACCAGACCCGCAACGCCGAATATTTGGCCCGTGAAGGCGCAGCCTTCCTGATGCCACAAAGAACGACTGGCGCAGCGGATCTTGCCGCTCGCCTGACAGAGGTCCTGATGCAACCACAACGACTCAACGAAATGGCTACCGCGGCACGCCGCCTGGCCAAACCCGATGCCACCCGTAACGTGGTCGATAGCTGCTTGGAGGTGGCCCATGGTTGAGAGTCAGAAAGCCATGCCGCAACCGGAAATGCGCCGCATCCGTCGCATCCACTTCGTCGGTATCGGCGGTGTGGGCATGTGCGGGATTGCCGAAGTGCTGCTGAACCTGGGTTATGCCGTGTCCGGTTCCGACCTGAAGGCTTCGCCGGTGACTGAACGCCTGGAGTCCTTCGGCGCGCAGATCTTCATCGGCCATCGCGCCGAGAACGCCGCGGCCGCCGACGTGCTGGTGGTGTCGAGCGCCGTGAACACGTCCAACCCGGAAGTCGCTACCGCGCTGGAACGCCGTATCCCGGTGGTGCCGCGTGCAGAGATGCTGGCTGAGCTGATGCGTTATCGCCACGGTATCGCCGTTGCCGGTACCCACGGCAAAACCACGACCACCAGCCTGATCGCTTCGGTGTTCGCCGCCGGTGGCCTGGACCCGACATTCGTGATCGGTGGCCGCCTTAATGCCGCGGGCACCAATGCCCAGCTTGGCACCAGCCGCTACCTGATCGCCGAAGCCGACGAAAGCGACGCCAGCTTCCTGCACTTGCAGCCGCTGGTGGCTGTGGTCACCAACATCGACGCCGATCATATGGCGACCTACGACGGTGACTTCAACAAACTGAAGAAAACCTTCGTCGAGTTCCTGCACAACCTGCCGTTTTATGGCCTGGCCGTGGTGTGCCTGGACGATCCGGTGGTGCGTGAAATCCTCCCGCAGGTCAAGCGCCCGACCGTTACCTATGGCTTTGGCGAAGATTGCGACGTGCGCGCCATCAATGTGCGCCAGCAAGGCATGCAGACCTTCTTCACCGTACTGCGTCCCGACCGCGAGCCACTGGATGTTTCGGTGAACATGCCGGGCAACCACAACGTATTGAATGCCCTTGCGACCATCTGCATCGCCACCGACGAAGGCGTCAGCGATGAAGCCATCGTCCAGGGCCTGTCCGGGTTCCAGGGGGTCGGCCGACGCTTCCAGGTCTACGGCGAACTGCCGGTGGACGGCGGCAATGTGATGCTGGTCGATGACTACGGTCACCACCCGACGGAAGTCGCGGCCGTGATCAAGGCCGTACGCGGTGGCTGGCCGGAGCGCCGCCTGGTGATGGTCTACCAGCCGCACCGTTACAGCCGCACCCGTGACCTGTACGACGATTTCGTCAATGTGCTGGCCGACGCCAACGTACTGCTGCTGATGGAAGTCTATCCGGCCGGCGAAGAGCCGATTCCGGGCGCCGACAGCCGCAAGCTGTGCAACAGCATCCGTCAGCGTGGCCAGCTCGACCCGATCTACATCGAGCGTGGCGTCGACCTCGCGCCAGTGGTCAAGCCGCTGCTGCGCGCCGGCGACATCCTGCTGTGCCAGGGCGCCGGCGATATCGGCGGTCTCGCACCAAAACTGTTGAAAAGTGAGTTGTTCGCCGGTGCCGTTGCCGCGCCGGAGAAGGGGAAGTTGAAATGACTGTTGCCTACGCCAACCTGGTCTCCACGATCGCGCCGAAAGACTTCGGCCGCGTCGCCGTGCTGTTCGGCGGCAAGAGCGCCGAGCGTGAGGTCTCCCTGAAGTCGGGTAACGCTGTTCTGGACGCGCTGCAAAGCGCCGGTGTGGACGCGTTCGGCCTCGACGTGGGCGATGACCTGCTGCAGCGTCTGCTCAACGAAAAAATCGACCGCGCCTTCATCATCCTCCACGGCCGTGGCGGTGAAGACGGCAGCATGCAGGGCCTGCTCGAATGCCTGGGCATTCCGTACACCGGCAGCGGCATCCTGGCTTCCGCCCTGGCCATGGACAAACTGCGCACCAAGCAGGTCTGGCACAGCCTGGGCATTCCAACCCCACGTCACGCGGTACTGAGCAGCGAGGCCGATTGTATTTCGGCAGCGACGGAACTGGGCTTCCCTTTGATCGTCAAACCGGCCCATGAAGGTTCAAGTATCGGTATGGCCAAAGTGAGTTCCGCGTCCGAATTGATCGACGCATGGAAAGCGGCCAGTACCTACGATTCGCAAGTGTTGGTCGAGCAATGGATTCACGGTCCGGAGTTCACCATCGCCACCCTGCGTGACCAGGTGTTGCCGCCGATTGCCCTGGGCACCACGCACAGCTTCTACGACTACGACGCCAAGTACATCGCCAACGATACCCAGTACCGCATTCCGTGCGGTCTGGACAGCGCCAAGGAAAAGGAACTCATGGACCTCACGGCGAAAGCCTGTGAAGCGCTGGGTATCGCCGGTTGGGGCAGGGCAGACGTGATGCAGGACGCCGACGGGCAGTTCTGGTTCCTGGAGGTCAACACCGCACCGGGCATGACCGATCACAGCCTGGTGCCGATGGCGGCCCGTGCCGCCGGTCTGGATTTCCAGCAACTGGTCCTGGCCATTCTGGCCGAGAGCGTTGCCGGCAAGACTGCCGGTAACCAAGAGTCGACGAGAGGTTAAGGCCATGCAAGGCGCTCAGCTCAGACATCAGCCCACCGCACCGATCGGCCGCAAGCCGGTACCGCGGGGTGCCAGCCGAATGGTGGCCAAAGAGCCGATGTCCGCGCGCCTGCCGAAAGCCAACTTCGGTTTTCTCAAAGCGTTGTTCTGGCCGGTACTGCTGGTGGCTTTGGGGTTCGGTACTTACGAAGGCGCGACACGGTTGTTGCCGTATGCCGACAGGCCGATCACCAAGATCAACGTGCAGGGCGACCTGAGTTACATCAGCCAGCAAGCGGTGCAGCAGCGGATCGCCCCCTACGTGGCGTCGAGCTTCTTCACCATCGACCTGGCGAGCATGCGCACCGAGCTGGAACAGATGCCATGGATTGCCCACGCCGAAGTGCGCAGGGTGTGGCCGGATCAAGTGGTGATCCGCCTGGAAGAACAACTGCCCGTGGCCCGTTGGGGCGACGAGTCGCTGTTGAACAACCAGGGCCAGGCCTTCACCCCGCGCGAGCTGGCGAACTATGAACACCTGCCACAGCTGTTCGGCCCACAGCGGGCTCAGCAGCAAGTGATGCAGCAATACCAGGTACTGAGCCAGATGCTCAGGCCGCTGGGCTTCTCGATTGCACGCCTCGAACTGCGTGATCGCGGCAGCTGGTTCCTGACCACCGGCCCCGGCAGTGCGGGTCCCGGGATAGAACTGCTGCTGGGACGCGGCAACCAGGTGGAAAAGATGCGCCGTTTCATCGCCATCTATGACAAGACGCTCAAAGAACAGATTACGAACATTGCGCGCATCGATCTGCGCTACGCCAACGGCCTCGCTGTTGGCTGGCGGGAACCTGTAGCGCCCACGGCAGCCCAACCCGCTGTCGCGAAGAATTAAGAAGAGGCAGGACCCATGGCAAACGTGCAAAGCGGCAAAATGATCGTCGGTCTCGATATCGGCACCTCCAAGGTGGTGGCGCTGGTGGGCGAGGTCGCGGACGACGGCACGCTGGAAATCGTCGGGATCGGCACCCATCCGTCCCGTGGCCTGAAAAAAGGCGTGGTGGTGAACATCGAGTCCACCGTGCAATCGATCCAGCGCGCCATCGAAGAAGCGCAGCTGATGGCTGGTTGCCGCATTCACTCGGCGTTCGTCGGCGTGGCCGGTAATCACATCCGCAGCCTGAACTCCCACGGCATCGTGGCGATTCGTGATCGCGAAGTCAGCTCGGCGGACCTTGAGCGTGTGCTCGACGCGGCCCAGGCCGTGGCGATCCCGGCTGACCAGCGCGTGCTGCACACCCTGCCGCAGGATTACGTAATCGATAACCAGGAAGGCGTCCGCGAACCGCTGGGCATGTCCGGCGTACGTCTGGAAGCCAAGGTCCACGTGGTCACCTGCGCCGTCAACGCCGCACAGAACATTGAAAAATGCGTGCGCCGCTGCGGTCTGGAAATCGACGACATCATTCTCGAGCAACTGGCTTCCGCGTACTCGGTACTGACCGATGACGAGAAAGAGCTGGGCGTGTGCCTGGTGGACATCGGTGGCGGTACTACCGACATCGCGATCTTCACCGAAGGTGCGATCCGTCACACCGCGGTGATCCCGATTGCCGGTGACCAGGTGACCAACGACATCGCCATGGCGTTGCGCACTCCGACCCAGTACGCCGAAGAAATCAAGATCCGCTACGCCTGTGCCCTGGCCAAACTGGCCGGTGCCGGTGAAACCATCAAGGTGCCAAGCGTTGGCGATCGTCCGCCGCGCGAACTGTCCCGCCAGGCCTTGGCCGAAGTGGTCGAGCCGCGCTACGACGAGCTGTTCACGCTGATCCAGGCCGAACTGCGTCGCAGTGGTTACGAAGACCTGATCCCGGCCGGCATCGTGCTGACCGGCGGTACGTCGAAGATGGAAGGCGCTACCGAATTGGCCGAGGAAATCTTCCACATGCCGGTGCGCCTGGGCGTGCCTCACGGCGTGAAAGGTCTGGATGACGTGGTACGCAACCCGATCTATTCCACCGGCGTCGGCCTGTTGATGTACGGCCTGCAGAAGCAGTCCGACGGCATCTCGTTCTCGGGCATCGGCAGTCGCGACAGCTACAGCAACGAAGAGCCACAGGCTCCGCTGCTGGACCGCCTGAAGAAGTGGGTCCAGGGCAATTTCTGAAGATTTACCGCAATACCGTTACACCGAAGCACGCAGTAGGCGAAAAAACTAGAGAATGTAAAGGAGAGGGAAAATGTTCGAACTCGTAGACAACATCCCCGCAAGCCCGGTAATCAAAGTTATCGGTGTCGGCGGTGGCGGCGGCAACGCTGTCAACCATATGGTCAAGAGCAACATCGAAGGCGTCGAATTCATCTGCGCCAACACCGATGCTCAAGCGCTGAAAAACATCGGCGCGCGGACCATCCTGCAACTGGGCACCGGCGTGACCAAGGGCCTGGGCGCTGGCGCCAACCCTGAAGTCGGCCGTCAAGCCGCTCTGGAAGACCGTGAGCGCATTGCCGAAGTGCTGGCCGGCACCAACATGGTGTTCATCACCACCGGCATGGGCGGCGGTACCGGTACCGGTGCTGCGCCGATCATCGCCGAAGTGGCCAAGGAAATGGGCATCCTGACCGTTGCGGTCGTGACCCGTCCGTTCCCGTTCGAAGGCCGCAAGCGTATGCAGATCGCCGACGAAGGCATCCGCATGCTCTCCGAAAGCGTCGACTCGTTGATCACCATTCCCAACGAGAAGCTGCTGACCATCCTCGGTAAAGACGCCAGCCTGCTGTCGGCTTTCGCCAAGGCAGACGATGTACTGGCCGGTGCCGTCCGCGGTATCTCCGACATCATCAAGCGTCCGGGCATGATCAACGTCGACTTCGCCGACGTGCGTACCGTGATGAGTGAAATGGGCATGGCGATGATGGGCACTGGCTGCGCCAGCGGTCCGAACCGTGCACGTGAAGCGACCGAAGCGGCCATCCGCAACCCGCTGCTGGAAGACGTGAACCTGCAAGGCGCTCGCGGCATCCTGGTGAACATTACCGCCGGTCCGGATCTGTCCCTGGGTGAATACTCCGACGTGGGTAGCATCATCGAGGCATTCGCCTCCGAGCACGCGATGGTCAAGGTCGGTACCGTTATCGATCCGGACATGCGCGACGAGCTGCACGTGACTGTCGTTGCCACAGGTTTGGGCGCTAAAATCGAGAAGCCTGTGAAGGTCATCGACAACACCGTTCACACTTCGATGGCTGCACAGCCACAACAACAGGCCCCTGTTCGTCAGGAAGCTCCAGCGGTGAACTACCGTGACCTGGACCGTCCGACCGTCATGCGCAACCAGGCTCAGGCCGGTGCTGCGACTGCCGCGAAGATGAATCCGCAAGATGATCTGGACTACCTGGACATCCCGGCTTTCCTGCGTCGTCAGGCCGATTGATGGAATGTATCAGGGCTATGAAGGTGATTGGTGTTCAGCAAAGGCGTGGTCTGCTATCATCGCCAGCCTTTGTTGATACCAGTTCGCAATTTGCGCTGAAGCGGCCCAAGCCATGATTAAACAACGCACACTGAAAAATATTATCCGTGCCACAGGTGTAGGCCTGCACTCCGGGGAGAAGGTCTACCTGACCCTCAAGCCTGCGCCTGTCGACACTGGCATTGTGTTTTGTCGCGCTGACCTCGACCCTGTGGTGCAAATTCCTGCCCGCGCGGAAAACGTCGGTGAAACCACTATGTCGACCACGCTTATAAATGGCGACGTCAAAGTGGACACGGTAGAGCACTTGCTCTCGGCCATGGCTGGCCTGGGCATCGATAACGCCTACGTCGAGCTCTCCGCGTCCGAAGTCCCGATCATGGATGGCAGCGCTGGACCCTTCGTATTCCTGATTCAATCGGCAGGCCTGGAAGAACAGGACGCCGCCAAGAAATTCATCCGCATCCTGCGTGAAGTGACAGTGGAAGACGGCGACAAGCGCGCCACTTTCGTCCCTTTCGAAGGGTTCAAGGTGAGCTTCGAGATCGATTTCGATCACCCGGTTTTCCGGGACCGCACCCAAAGTGCAAGCGTGGATTTTTCCAGCACTTCGTTCGTAAAAGAAGTCAGCCGCGCCCGTACTTTCGGTTTCATGAGTGACATCGAGTACCTGCGCAAGCACAACCTCGCACTCGGCGGCAGCGTTGAAAACGCTATTGTGGTCGACGCCGATGGCGTACTGAACGAAGACGGCCTTCGCTATGAAGACGAATTCGTGAAGCACAAGATTCTCGATGCAATTGGTGACCTCTACCTGCTGGGCAATAGCCTGATTGGTGAGTTCAAGGGCTTCAAGTCCGGCCACGCACTGAACAACCAGCTGCTGCGCAAGTTGATTGAGCAGACAGATGCCTGGGAAGTCGTGACGTTCGAAGACGCCAGCACTGCACCGATCTCTTACATGCGCCCGGTTGCGGCCGTGTAAGCAAAAAACCTCTCTAGTTTTTAAAGGCTACCTTCGGGTGGCCTTTTTTTATGTCCGAAGTTTGTAGTGCCTGGGCTGGCCTCATCGCGAGCAAGCTCGCTCCCACAGTTGATTGCATTCCCCTGTGGGAGCGAGCTTGCTCGCGATGGCGTCCTCCCATCCAATGAAAATCCTATTCGACACAAACCACCCGGTTACGCCCCCCTTCCTTGGCCTGATACAGCGCCTTGTCGGCACTGAACAGCAATTGCTCCAGGTTGATATCGCTGGCCGCCGTCCAGGTGGCAATACCGATACTCACACTCATCGGCGGTCCACCGACGTCCACCAGTGGCAGTTTCTGCACCGCCTCGCGGATGTGCTCGGCGATCTGCTTCGCGCCTTCACTGTCAGTTTCGGCCAGGATCACCGAAAACTCCTCGCCGCCATAGCGAGCCACCAGATCCGTCGGGCGATGGACATTGGCGCGCAGGACCCCGGCCAACGCCCGCAAGGCTTCGTCGCCGGCCTGATGCCCGTGCCGGTCATTGAAGGCCTTGAAGTGATCGGCATCGATCATCAGCAACGACAACGGCCTGCCACTGCGCTGCGCACGAAACCATTCATGGCGCAGGGTCTGATCAAGGGATCGACGGTTGGCCACGCCGGTCAAGGCATCGGTGGCCGCCAGTTGCGCCAATTCCTGCTCGGCACTTTGGCGCCGTCGCAGCTCGCGGCAGAGCAGCCAGGTCAGCCACAACAGGCCGATGCACAAGACCCCTGTTGCACCGCTGATCACATAGGCCGTGCGGTTCCAGGTGGCGAACACTTCGTCGATGGAAAGGGCCACGATGACGGTCAGCGGCAGATTGCCGACCCGGGTAAAGGTGTACAGGCGCCGTTGATGATCGACACTCGACACGCTTTCAAAGGTACCACTGCGCTCGCGCAGCATGCGTGCGACGTTGGGACGGCTGGAGAAGCTTTTGCCGATGGCGTTTTGCTCCCGGTACGGTTTCTGCGCCAGGAGGATCCCGTCATCGTTAATGATGCCCAGCGTACTGCCGTTGCCGATGTCGAGGCTGTTGAACAGTTGGTCGAAGTAGCTCATGCGCATCGACGCCACCGCGACCCCCACAAACTCACCCGTGGGCGAAGAAATGCGCCGGCTGAAACTGATGCGCCATTCGTCGCTGTCATCGCAGTCGCAGCGTGGCTTGAACGGTCGGCTGATAAACATGCCGGTGTCGTGATTGAAGGCATGGGCCAGGAAATAATCGCGGTCAGCGAAGTTGCCCGGTTTCGGTTCGATCAATGATGAGTCGACCAGCACGTCGCCGTGCTTGTCCAGCAGCAGGATGTCGCCCTTGTAGCGCGCAGTGGTGGAGCGGTCGAACAGCACCAGATGACGGATCTGCGGTGCAACCTGTTTAAGGTCGTCCCGTTGGGCGGCGGCGATCAGGCCCTGCAAGGTCAAGTCATAGAGCTCGACCGTACGCAGGACATCGGTATCGATCAGTTGCGCAATGGTGGTCGCGCTGCGTGTGGCGGTCTGCTGGGCGTAGGCGTGTTCGCGGATCAGCAGGAAAGTGACGATGCACAGGATCGAGATGACGGTCAGGGTACTGCCGAAGATCACCATGATCTCGGGTCGCCCGGTCGGGCCTTGAAAATGTGCAGTGCGGCTTGCGGTCATAGGGCTGACGTTCGCTAAAGGGACGCTCTAAGCGTAGTTGCATAAACGTAGCAGCCGAGTGAATCGTTCCCGTTGCTCGAACGATTGATCTTGGGTGTGGGCGTCAGTGACTTTCGTTGCGAAAATTGCAATGAAGGCCGAGTCGCCACTATAAAAAAAGCCGCTGACAGCAGCGGCTTTGAAGACAACTTCTCAAAGGGAAGAGCCGATGAAAAGTGTCGAGGGAAACGGGAGTGATCGGTGCGGATCAGCTGTCTTTCTCGGCCAGTGGCTGGGCCTGGATGCTGGATGCCTGCGGGGCTTGGGAGTCTTGAGCAGCCTTGGCCGTCATCTCGATCTGATGCTCTTCGAACGTTGCAGCGCGTGCGGCGTTATGCGCGACGAAAGTCTGCGATTCTTCCGCCATCGCCAATGGCGACAGGAACAAAGAGGACAAAACGAAAGCGCTGGCAATACCCATACTGTTGGACATTTTTAAAACCTTCTTGCTTGGCAAGTGCTGTTTGGTGCGGGCAAAGATAAGGATATGAGGCGAGGGGAAAAAGAGCGGATTCATGAAAGGACTGTTGCGCTTATGGCAATAGTTGATTGGCCGCTTATATGTGTTCAACCCAATCCAATGTGGGAGCGAGCTTGCTCGCGATAGCATCACCTCGGTTCAGAAGTTGCACCGAGTCGCCTGCATCGCGAGCAAGCTCGCTCCCACAAAGGAGAGGGTTTCAGACGGGAAGATGAATCCCGAAAGTATTCATCCCATGATCACTGCGCACGAACACATCGCCGCCATGCATCAACGCAATTGCCTTGACGATGGCCAGCCCCAGACCGTGATTGTGGCCGCTGTTGCTACGCGACGCATCGACCCGGTAGAAGCGTTCGAACAGGCGCGGCAGATGTTCGTTGGCAATCGGCGAACCCGGGTTGGCGACGCCGATGCTGACTTGATGCTCCTGGGTTTCGATCCGCACTTGAATCACCTGTCCGGGCGCGGTGTGCTGCACCGCATTATTCAGCAAGTTGATCAATGCCCGGCGCAGATGGGCGATCTCGATGCGCACCTGCGCGTCACCACTGACCTCAACCTGGACCTGAGCGTCTTCGAGAATGAAATCCAGATATTCCAGGGTCGTGGCCACCTCGTCGGCCAGCGAGGTTGAGGTGAGCTTGGTCGCCTTGCTGCCCTGATCGGCGCTGGCGAGAAACAGCATGTCGTTGATGATCGAGCGCAGTCGCTCAAGCTCTTCGAGGTTCGATTGCAGCACTTCGAAGTAATGCTCGGCGGAGCGCCCGCGGGTCAATGCGACCTGGGTCTGGCCGATCAGATTGGTCAGTGGCGAGCGCAGTTCGTGGGCGACATCGGCGTTGAATGACTCAAGGCGCGAGTAGGCTTGCTCGACCCGTTCCAGGGTCGAATTGAACGAGCTGGCGAATTGATCGAGTTCCGGCGGCAACGGTGACAATCGCAAGCGCCCCGAGCGCAACGGCGGGGCCAGGCGCTGGGCTTCCTGGGACAGTTTGATCAGCGGCTTGAGCCCGATCCGCGCCACCCAATAACCCAGTGCCGAGGCCAGCAGCACACCGACAATCGCCAGGCTGATCAGCGCGACCAGCAGGTGATGCTGGGTATGGAAAAACGTTTCGGTGTCGATGGCGATCATGAAGCGCAACGCTGGGCGCTGGTCCTTGGCCGGGAACTCGCTGACCAGCACTTTCAGCGGATACGGGTGCTCCGGCAGATGCATGTCGCGCGTACCCAGCGGGCCTTGGGCAAAGGCACGGATCTGCGAGGTCAGGTTGCCGTATTCGTAGTGTGGATCGCCGCTGATGATCCAGAAACTGATGCGCTTGTCTTCTTCGCTCAGCAGGTTGAGCTTGTTGTTGATCTTCACCCAGTGCTCTGGCGTGCCGTAACGGCCGACCGTGGATTCGAGCACGCTGTAGCGCGCATCGAGTTCGGCTTCTGGCAGCAGGCCCAGGCCCTTGTCGACCTGCTGGTACAGCGCCCAGCCAATCAGCAGGAACACCAGCAGCGCCACCAGCGTGAACATTGCGCTCAGACGCAGGGCGATGGAATTACTGGACACCACGGCTCTCCAGCACATAACCCATGCCACGAATGGTGTGCAGCAGTTTCTCTTCGAACGGCCCGTCGAGCTTGGCCCGCAGGCGTTTGATCGCGACTTCGACGACGTTGGCGTCGCTGTCGAAATTGATGTCCCAGACCATCTCGGCAATGGCGGTTTTCGAGAGGATTTCACCCTGGCGCCGGGCCAGTACACTGAGCAGCGAGAACTCCTTGGCGGTCAGGTCCAGGCGTGTACCGGCGCGGGTGGCCTTGCGGCTGATCAAATCTATCCACAGGTCGGCGATGCTCACTTGCACCGGTTCATGACCGCCGCTGCGCCGGGTCAGCGCTTGCAGGCGTGCCACCAGTTCAAGGAAGGAAAACGGTTTGCCCAGATAGTCATCGGCGCCTTCACGCAAGCCCTTGATGCGGTCTTCCACACGCTCGCGGGCGGTGAGCATGATCACCGGGGTTTGCTTGCGCGCACGCAGGGCGCGCAACACACCGAAGCCGTCGAGGCCCGGTAGCATGACGTCGAGGACGATCACCGCGTAGTCGCTCTCTAGCGCAAGGTGCAGACCTTCCACACCATCGCGGGCCAGATCTACGGTGAAACCCTGTTCCGTCAGGCCGCGATGTAGATAGTCCGCGGTTTTTTCTTCGTCTTCGATAATCAGAACGCGCATGACCCCGCCTCAGTCTGTGGTCGCCAGCACCGGTTCTGGCGCAGGTTTAGGTCGATGGAATAGCCGCTCAAGCCACAAGTATATGACCGGTGTGGTGAACAGCGTCAGCGCCTGGCTCACCAGCAAACCGCCGACCACCGCGATCCCCAGGGGCTGGCGCAGCTCGGCACCGGTGCCATAGCCGAGCATCAACGGCAGAGCGCCGAGCAGGGCGGCGAGGGTGGTCATGATGATCGGCCGGAATCGTGTGATGCAGGCCTTGAAAATTGCGTCCTCGGGCGACATTCCGCCATTGCGCTGCGCTTCGAGGGCGAAGTCGATCATCAGGATGCCGTTCTTCTTGACGATACCGATCAGCAACACCAGCCCGATCAGCGCCATGATGGAAAAGTCCTGGCCGCAAATCCACAGCATGATCACCGCGCCGAGGCCCGCCGAAGGCAAGGTCGAAATGATCGTCAGCGGGTGCACGAAGCTCTCGTAGAGCACGCCGAGAATGATGTACACCGCCAACAGCGCCGCCAGGATCAGCCACGGCTGGCTGGCCAGCGAGCTCTGGAACGCCTGGGCCGCGCCCTGGAAATTACCGCTGATGGCGGTCGGCATGCCGATGTCGGCCTTGGCCTGGTTGAGCATGATCACCGCATCGCCCAGTGCCACGCCGGGGGCCAGGTTGAACGACAGGTTGGCGGCGGGGAACATCCCGTCATGGGCGATGGACAGCGGGCCGACAGTCGGCGCATCGAACCTGGCCAGGGCCGACAGCGGCACCATTTCCCCGCTCAGGGGCGAGCGCAGGTAGAAGTAGTTGAGGCTTTCGGCCTTGCCGCGCTGCTTGGTATCCAGTTCCAGGATCACGTTGTACTGGTTGATCTGGGTCTGGAATTCATTGACCTGACGCTGGCCGAAAGCATCGTACAGGGCTTCGTCGACGTCACTGGCGGTGAGGCCGAAACGTGCAGCGGCGCTACGGTCGATGCTGATGTGGGTGATGCTGCCGCCCAGTTGCAGGTCGTTGGAAATATCGCGGAACGCCGGGTTGCTGCGCAGTTTTTCCGTCAAGCGTTGGGTCCAGGTGCTGAGGGTCGCACCGTCGTTGCTCTTGAGCACGTATTGGTACTGGGCGCGGCTCGGGCCGGAGCTGAGGTTGATGTCTTGCCCTGCACGCAGGTACAGGACGATACCCGGGACTTTCATCAGTTGCGGGCGAATCCGGTCAATGAACTGACTGGCCGAGACATCGCGGTCGCTGCGTTTTTTCAGGGTGATCCAGAAGCGGCCGTTGGCGATGGTCTGGTTGCTGCCGGAAACCCCGACCGAGTGCGAGAACGTTTCCACCGCAGGGTCGGCGGCGACGATTTCCGCCATTGCCAGGTGTTTTTTCACCATGTCGCCGTAGGAAATGTCGGCAGCGGCTTCGGTGGTGCCGAGGACGAAACCGGTGTCCTGGATCGGGAAGAAACCTTTCGGGATCAGAATGTACCCGGCAACGGCCAGGCCCAGTGACAGGCAGAACACGCCGATCATCAAGCGCTGATGGGCGAGGGCGTGGCGCAGGCCTTTTTCGTACCATGCCAGCAGACGCTCGCCAAAGCCCGGTTTGTCGTGGGCATGATGCACGGGCGCGCGCATGAACAGCGCAGCGAGGGTCGGTGCCAACGTCAGCGAAACCACCACCGAAATCATGATGGTGGAGGTGGCGGTCAGGGCGAACTCCTTGAACAGCCGGCCGACCACACCGCCCATGAACAGCAGCGGAATGAACGCCGCCACCAGCGAGAAACTGATCGACACCACGGTAAAACCGATCTCGCCGGCGCCCTTGATCGCCGCCTCGCGCATGCCGTCGCCGGCCTCCAGATGCCGGTGAATGTTCTCCACCACCACGATCGCATCGTCCACCACAAAGCCCACGGCGACCACGATCGCCACCAGCGTGAGGTTGTTCAGGCTGAAGCCCATGACGTACATCAGCGCAAAGCTGGCGATCAGCGACACACCGAGCACAGCCGACACGATCAGCGTGGCCGACAGTTGGCGCAGGAACAGCGCCATCACCGCCACCACCAGCATCACAGCGATCATCAAGGTGATTTCCACCTCGTGCAGCGAGGCGCGGATAGTCTGGGTGCGGTCGATCAACACCTTGACCTGCACCGAGGCGGGCAACATCGCTTGCAGCGCCGGCAGCGCGGCCTGAATGCGATCCACGGTCTCGACGATGTTGGCGCCTGGCTGGCGGAAAATCACAAGGTTCACGCCCGGTTGCGAACCCGCCCAGGCCTGAACGTAGGCATCTTCCGAACCGTTGACGACTTTCGCGACATCCTTGAGGTGAACCGGTGCACCGTCCTTGTAGGAAACGATCAACTGGCTGTATTCGTCGGGGTGGAACAACTGGTCGTTGGTCGACAGGGTTGAAATGCTTGATTCGCCGTACAACGCCCCTTTGGCCAGGTTGAGGCTGGTCTGCTGGATCGCCAGGCGAATGTCCGCCAGGGTCAGGCCGATGGCGGCGAGTTTGTCGGCGGACACCTGGACACGGATCGCCGGACGCTGCTGACCGGTGATGACGACCTGGCCTACACCGTCGACCTGACTGAGCTGACGGGACAACAGGGTTTCCGTCAGGTCACTGAGCTCAGGGCCAGGCATCAGCGAGGAGTTGACGCTGAGGATCAGCACCGGGCTGTCGGCCGGGTTGACCTTGCGCCAGGTCGGCAGGTTCGGCATGTCCTTGGGCAGTTTGCCCGCGGCGGTGTTGATCGCCGCCTGCACTTCCTGGGCGGCGGTGTCGATGCTCTTGTCGAGGGTGAATTGCAGGGTCAGGTTGGTCGAGCCCAGTGCACTGCTCGAGGTCATCTGGGTTACCCCGGGAATGGCACTGAATTGCACTTCAAGGGGCGTGGCCACCGAGGAAGCCATGGTTTCCGGGCTGGCGCCGGGCAGTTGCGCGGCCACCTGGATGGTCGGGAATTCTGCCTCCGGCAACGGCGCTACCGGCAGGCGCGGAAACGCGATGACACCCAGCAGCACCAGGGCGAACGTCAGCAGGACCGTGGCCACCGGGTGGTCGATGCACCAGGCTGAAATCGAACCATGGCCCTTCATTGCGCCGCCTCCGATCGCACCACCTGAGGTGGCTCGGTCAGCACTTGCACAGTAGCGCCGGGCTTGAGCCGCGACTGGCCATCGCTGACCAGTACATCACCCGGCTTCACACCCTTGATGATGTCCTGGCCGCTGCCTTGATAGACCATCTGTACCTGCACGGCTTCGACCTTGTCCCCATTGACCCGGTACACGAAGTGCTGGTCGAGGCCGCGTTGTACGACTGTCGGCGGCACCACCAGCGCATCTTTATCCAGGGCTGTCTGAATCTTTACCGTCACCAGCAGGCCCGGCCAGAGTTTCTGTGCGTCGTTGTCGAATTCGGCTTTGGCGCGGATGGTGCCGGTGTTGGCGTTGATCTGGTTGTCGATCAGGGTCAGGTGACCTTCGCCGAGCAGGTTGCCGGTTTCGCCGTCGGTGTCGGCCCCGATGTAAGCCTTGACCCGGGCGTGCTGTGGGTCGTTGATCAGGCCTTGCAGGGTCGGCAGCATTTGCTGCGGCAGGGAGAATTCCACAGCGATCGGGTCGATCTGGGTCACGGTGAACAGGCCTTGGGTGTCGGTCATGCGCAGGAAGTTGCCTTCGTCGACGGTACGAATGCCGACACGACCGCTGACCGGGGAGCGAATTTGTGTGTAGGAAAGCTGTACCTCGGCGGAGTCAATCGAGGCCTGGTTACCTTGGGCGGTGGCCTTGAGCTGGTTGACCAGGGCTTGTTGCTGGTCGTAAGTCTGCTTGGACACGCCGTCGTCGACACTCAACAGCTTGTAGCGCTTGAGGTTGACCAGCGCCACTTGCAGTTGCGCCTGGCTTTCGCCCAGTTGTGCCCGGGCCTGGTCGAGGCTGGCGCGGATCGACCGGTCGTCGATGGTGGCCAGCAGGTCACCTTTTTTCACCAGTTGGCCTTCTTTGACCAGCAATCTGGTGAGGATGCCGTCGATTTGCGGGCGGACCACGACGCTGTGCAGGGACAGTACCGAACCGATGCCGCTGACGTAGCGCGGTACGTCTTTTTCGGCGACGGCGACCACGCGCACCGGGATGGCGGTGGGGGTGGCGAGTTTGGCCTTGGCCGGTTTGGTGGCGTACCACAGGCCCAGCGCTGCCAGGACGATCAGAAGGGCGACGAGCAGGGCGGATTTTTTCTGGATTCGCATGCGAGTGGGGCGCCGGGGCTGGGTGGTCGGTAGGTGGGTAAGGTAGTTTCCTTTATAAACCTGTTTGCTGGTCAGGAGGGTGACGGCTAACTGACGGCGCTGTCAGTTTGGGGGGACTTGGCGGCCTTTGGGCCGACCATGTTCTTGGTTGACCGTGTACATATCCGTTTCTTCGGTAACGGCCACTTATGGTTTCGCCCTTACGGCGACTCACTTTTTTAACAAGCGCCTCAAAAAAAGTAAGCAAAAAAAGCGCTCGCCCCGAACGTCCGGCCCCTCGCTGGGGCTCGGCGTTCCTTCGCTCCGGCATTCATCCGGGGGCATTGCCCTCCGGTCGGCTTCGCTTCGACCTACATGCAATGAGTTCGACTGCGTCGAACGGCGCTGCGCGCCAATCCCCGGATGAAAGCCTCCACTCAGCCTCCCGAGGGGGCGGGCAGATCAAAAGCAGCCGAGGCGGCCTACCGGCCGGCCTGATTTTCCTGACCGTGCATAATTCAAAATGTGGGAGCGGGCTTGCTCGCGAAGGCGGCCTGACAGCCGGCCAATTTCTGGCAGATTGATGCAAATCCAACTGTGGGAGCGAGCCTGCTCGCGAAAGCGGTGTATCTGCTCACAGAGATTTGAATGTGAGTACGCCATCGTGAACAGGCTCGCTCCCACAAGGGATCAATCTGATATGAGCCGGGCTCGGGCATCCATCAATTCGCCACCCGAACCCCACCCAGACTCCCGCTCAATTCATACGCCGCCAATTCCGCCTGATGCGCCGCCAGCAATTCCGGCAACGATCCACGCAAATACTCGACCCAGGTCTTGATCTTCGCATCCAGGTACTGGCGCGACGGGTAGATCGCATACAGGTTCAGTTCCTGGGAGCGGTAGTTGGGCATCACGCGCACCAGTGTGCCGTTGCGCAGGCCTTCTATCGCGGCGTACAGCGGCAGCACCCCAACGCCCATGCCGCTGATGATCGCGGTTTTCATCGCGTCGGCGGAGTTCACCAGGAAGGGTGAGCTGTTGATGGTGACCATTTCCTGGCCATCAGGGCCGTCGAAGGCCCATTTCTCCAGCGGAATCACCGGGCTGACCAGGCGCAGGCAGGCGTGGTTGAGCAGGTCGCTGGGTTTTTGTGCGCAGCCGTTGGCTTTGACGTAGGCCGGCGAGGCGCAAACGATGCTGTAGGTGATGCCCAGGCGCTGGGAGACGAAACCCGAGTCTGGCAGTTCGCTGGCGAGGACGATGGACACGTCGTAACCCTCGTCGAGCAGGTCCGGCACGCGGTTGGCCATGGTCAGGTCGAAGGTCACGTCCGGGTGGGTCTTGCGGTAGCGGGCGATGGCGTCGATCACGAAGTGCTGGCCGATGCCGGTCATGGTGTGCACTTTCAGTTGCCCGGCCGGGCGTGCGTGGGCGTCGCTGGCCTCGGCTTCGGCTTCTTCGACGTAGGCCAGGATCTGTTCGCAGCGCAACAGGTAGCGCTTGCCGGCTTCGGTCAGGGCGATGCGGCGGGTCGTTCGGTTGAGCAGGCGGGTTTGCAGGTGGGCTTCCAGGTTGGAGACCGCGCGCGAGACGTTGGCCGTGGTGGTGTCCAGTTGCACGGCGGCGGCGGTGAAGCTGCCGGCTTCGGCCACGTAACTGAAGGCGCGCATGTTTTGCAAAGTGTCCATGGGGGGCTCTCGGGTGCGATGGCAAATTGTGACACGAAGTTTCAGAGTCTGAGACCCCAGACTTAAGGATTATCTCGTTAACGGTAACAAAGATTCACAGGAATCCCAGCTTATCGCCATTCAGGCCGCCCCATAGAATTGCGCAACTTGGGGAACCGGGGCTCGACCCACCGCATAACCTGTGGGAGCGGGCTTGCTCGCGAAGACGGTCTGACATTCACCATCAATGTCGACTGATGTACCGCTTTCGCGAGCAAGCCCGCTCCCACAAAAGCGGAACTCCAGTTTCCAGAAAATCTCGTACCTCCCCCTATTTCAGGAAATCGCAGCAGTGCCGCGTCGCATCAGCAGAGCGCTTCAGCCGCTCAGTGTTTTGGCTTTAACCCTGGCAATCAGCGGCTGCATCGGAACCGGAGGTATTGCCCCACAGGGCAAGGCGCTGGAAGCCAACTCACTGGCTACCGACGAAGCGATCCAGAGCGCCGCGCAGGATGCCCACTGGCCCACCGCACAATGGTGGCAAGCCTACGGCGACCCGCAACTGAATCGCTGGATCGACCTCGCCCTGCAAGGCAGCCCGAGCCTGGCCATGGCCGCCGCCCGGGTGCGTCAGGCCAGGTCCATGGCCGGCGTGGCCGAAGCGGCCGAATCGCTGCAGATCAATGGCGAGTCCACCCTCAAGCGTCACAACTGGCCTACCGACCAGTTCTATGGCCCCGGTGAGCTGGCCAACAGCACCACCTGGGACAATAACGCCGCGCTGGGTTTCAGTTATGCCCTCGACCTCTGGGGCCGCGAAAGCAATGCCACCGAGCGCGCCGTGGACATGGCGCACATGAGCGTTGCCGAAGCGCGTCAGGCCCAGCTCGAATTGCAGGACAACATCGTACGGGTCTACATCGAGTTGTCGTTGCATTACGCCCAGCGGGACATCGTTGAAGCGACCTTGAAGCAGCAACAGCAGATTCTCGAACTGGCGCAAAAGCGTCTGGACGGTGGCATCGGCACCCATTTCGAAGTCAGCCAAGCTGAAACACCGTTGCCGGAAACCCATCGTCAGATCGACGCCCTCGACGAAGAAATCGCCTTGAGCCGCAACCAACTCGCCGCCCTCGCCGGCAAGGGCCCGGGGGAGGGCGCGCAGTTGCAGCGGCCAACGCTGTCACTGGGTGCGCCATTGAAGCTGCCGTCGTCGCTGCCGGCACAATTGCTCGGTCAACGCCCGGACGTGGTCGCCAGCCGCTGGCAAGTGGCGGCGCAGGCGCGGGGTATCGATGTCGCCCATGCCGGTTTCTACCCGAACGTCGATCTGGTCGGCAGCCTTGGCTACATGGCCACCGGCGGTGGGGCAATGGAGTTCTTGACCGGCAAGAAACTCAACTACAGCGTGGGGCCGGCGATTTCGTTGCCGATCTTCGATGGCGGGCGCTTGCGCTCGGAGTTGGGCGAAGCCTCGGCGGGTTATGACATCGCCGTGGCCAAGTACAACCAGACCCTGGTCAATGCCCTGAAAAACATCTCCGACCAGTTGATCCGCCGCGAGTCCATGGACAAACAGCAGGCGTTCGCCGCCGAGTCGGTGGCCACTGCGCAGAAGACCTACGACATCGCGATGATCGCCTACCAGCGTGGCCTGACCGACTACCTCAACGTGCTCAATGCCCAGACCTTGTTGTTCAAGCAGCAGCAAGTGCAGCAGCAGGTTCAGGCGGCGCGCCTCAGTGCCCATGCCGAACTGGTGACGGCGTTGGGCGGTGGTCTCGGTGCCGGTATTGACGTGCCGAACGCCGAACAGACTCAAGTGCCGAAAACCCCGAGCCTTTTGCGTTGAACACGAACCCTGTGGGAGCGGGCTTGCTCGCGAAAGCGGTTTGTCAGGCGGAAAAATGCTGACTGACACTCCCTCTTCGCGAGCAAGCCCGCTCCCACAGGTCCTGAGTCTGACCTTATTTTTATTGAGCAGGATTTCATGACTCCCTTGCCCGCACCCTTGCGCTGGCTGTACTCCCTGGAATGGCGCCGGGGTTTCTTCGACTGGGCACGCAGCGACGGCGTGACTTGGGTCTACATTTTCAAGGTACTGTTCGCGGCATTCCTGACGTTATGGCTGGCCATGCGCCTGGAGCTGCCGCAACCGCGTACGGCGATGATCACGGTGTTCATCGTCATGCAGCCGCAAAGCGGCCAGGTGTTCGCCAAGAGCTTCTATCGTTTTCTCGGCACCCTGGCCGGTTCGGCGGTGATGGTCGCGCTGATCGCCCTGTTTGCGCAGAACACTGAGTTGTTCCTCGGTTCGCTGGCGATCTGGGTCGGTATCTGCACGGCAGGCGCCGCCCGCTGCCGCAACTTCCGCGCCTACGGTTTCGTCCTCGCCGGATACACCGCGGCGATGGTCGGCTTGCCCGCGCTGGCCCACCCGGATGGCGCGTTCATGGCGGCGGTCTGGCGGGTATTGGAAATCTCGTTGGGCATTCTCTGTTCGACCCTGATCAGTGCCGCCATCCTGCCGCAATCGGCTAGCGCGGCGATGCGCAATGCCTTGTATCAGCGTTTTGGTGTGTTCGCCCTGTTCGTCACCGACGGCTTGCGCGGTCGCAGCCGGCGGGAGGCGTTCGAGGCCGGTAACGTGCGTTTCATCGCCGAAGCCGTGGGCCTGGAAGGCTTGCGCAGTGTCACGGTGTTCGAAGACCCGCACATGCGTCGGCGCAATGGCCGGCTCAGTCGCCTGAACAGCGAGTTCATGGGGATCACCACGCGCTTCAATGCCTTGCACCAGTTGCTTGAACGCTTGCGCAGCAGCGCGGCGGACACCGTGGTGGCGGCCATCAAGCCGGGTCTGCAGGACCTCGCCGAGTTGCTCGACGGCTTCAGCGGACGTGCCCTGACCAGCGCCGATGCGGCACGCCTGGTCGCGGTGCTGAGCGCCTACAAGGAAGGTTTGCCGGCGCGAGTGCGCTGTCTGCGGGCAACGTTCCAGCAGCACAATCCGAGCGATGCCGAGCAACTGGATTTCCACACCGCGTACGAGTTGCTTTATCGCTTCGTCGACGACTTGCACGGTTATGCACAGACCCACGCCTCCCTGGCCGATCACAGTCACGAACGGGAGCGCTGGGACGAGCCGTTCACCCCGCAAACCAACTGGATGGCAGCGGCAGCATCGGGAATTCGCGCAGCGTTCATTCTGGCGGTATTGGGCAGCTATTGGGTGGCAACCGCCTGGCCGAGCGGGGCGACCATGACCCTGATTGCCGCCGCGACGGTGGGCCTGTCCGCCGCCACCCCGAACCCGAAACGCATGGCCTTTCAGATGGCGTGCGGGACATTGCTCGGGGCGCTGATCGGCTTCGTCGAGATGTTTTTCATTTTCCCGTGGATCGACGGATTTCCGTTGCTGTGCGTGATGCTCGCGCCGGTGATCGTACTGGGCTCGTTCCTGACTTCGCGGCCGCAATACGTCGGCGTCGGCCTGGGTTTGCTGATCTTCTTCAGCACCGGTTCGGTGCCGGACAACCTCACGGTCTACAACCCCTACACCTTCATCAACGACTACATCGCCATGGTGCTGGGCATGCTGGTGTGTGCAGCGGCCGGGGCGATCATTCTGCCGCCCAACAGCCGCTGGCTGTGGCGTCGGCTGGAGCAGGATTTACGCGGCCAGGTGGTGTACGCCATCAGCGGCAAACTCAAGGGATTGGCATCGAGTTTCGAAAGCCGCACCCGCGATCTGGTGCATCAGGCCTACGGCTTCGCGGCGGGCCAACCGCAAGTGCAGCGGGACTTGCTGCGCTGGATGTTCGTAGTGCTGGAAGTCGGCCACGCGATCATCGAGTTGCGCAAGGAACAGGCAATTTTGCCGGTGCATCCGGCCTATGCCGAATCCCAGCCGTGGCGCCAGGCGATCCGGGTGATGGGGCGTGCGCTGGTGCGGCTGTTCCTGCAACCGAACAGCAGCAATCTCGAACGCGCGCTGATTGCCGTCGATCACGCGATCAGCCGTGTGCAGTCCACCGACGAACCCTTCGCCCCGCACTTCGATACCTCGGCGTTGCGCCGGGTGAAGAGCTACCTGCACTTCATCCGCACCTCTCTGCTCGATCCGCAATCACCGCTCGCCACCTTCGCAAGCAGCCAGCCCCAAGGACTTGAACATGCCTCGTGAAATCGCCTTCCACGGCGTGTACATGCCGACCATGACCCTGATGTTTTTCTTCACCGCGGCGCTTTCCTGGGCGCTGGACCGGTTCCTGTCCGGGTTCGACCTGTACCGTTTTTTCTGGCATCCGGCGTTGCTGCGCCTGAGCCTGTTTACCTGTCTGTTCGGCGCGTTGGCGCTGACTGTCTACCGTTGACTCTCTATCACTGAGAATGCCCCGATGAAAAAGTTTTTCAGCCTGCTCGCGACCTTGCTGGTGCTGGCTCTCGCGCTGTGGATCGGCCGCTCCTTGTGGGAGCACTACATGAACACGCCATGGACCCGCGACGGCCGCGTGCGCGCCGATATCATCAACGTCGCCGCCGACGTCACCGGCGAAGTGGTGGACGTGCCGGTGCGCGACAACCAGTTGGTGAAGAAGGGCGATTTGCTGATGCAGATCGACCCCGAGCACTACCGTCTCGCAGTGAAACAGGCACAGAGTCTGGTGGCATCGCGCAAGGCGACCTGGGAGATGCGCAAGGTCAACGCCCATCGTCGCGCCGATATGGACAACCTGGTGATCTCCCGGGAAAACCGTGACGACGCCAGTAACCTCGCCGACTCGGCCCTGGCCGATTACCAGCAGGCCCAGGCGCAACTGGAAGCCGCCGAGCTCAACCTGAAACGCACTGAAGTGCGCGCGGCGGTGGACGGCTACGTGACCAACCTCAACGTGCATCGCGGCGACTACGCGCGCATCGGCGAGGCGAAAATGGCCGTGGTCGACATGAACTCGTTCTGGGTCTACGGCTTCTTCGAAGAAACCAAGCTGCCCCACGTGCGCGTGGGTGATAAAGCCGACATGCAACTGATGAGCGGTGAAGTACTCAAGGGCCACGTGGAAAGCATCTCGCGTGGCATCTACGACCGCGACAACCCGGAGAGCCGAGAGCTGATTGCCGATGTGAACCCTACGTTTAACTGGGTGCGTTTGGCGCAGCGGGTGCCGGTGCGGATTCACATCGATGAAGTGCCGGAGGGTGTGCTGTTGGCGGCGGGGATTACGTGTACGGTGGTGGTGAAACAAGGCGATGGTGCTTAACCCATTCCCCTGTAGGAGCGAGCCTGCTCGCGATGAACCAGAGCGCGCCGCGTGTATTCAGAATGCACGCGTTATCGTTGACGTCCATCGCGAGCAGGCTCGCTCCTACAGTTGATCGTCGTCGTGTTCAGCAGAAGGTCTCTTGCAGATGCCGCCAAAGAATTCTGCCTTCCACCTTCTCGAACACCACGGTCGAGCGACGATCCGAGTGCAGTCCGGTCGCATCGGTCTGCTGTTCACGGTAACTCACGGTCGCGCCACCGTCATGCAACGCAATACCGCGCAACTCACTGAGCTCGATGCGGAACCCGAGCTTCTTGCCGCCCGCCAATGTGAACAATTCGTTCAGCGCGTCAAAATCCAGCACCCGGCCGAGCGGCGAGACCATGGAGAACTGCGGCGAAAAACGTGTCAGCAGTTTTTCGAGTTCGCACGCGTCACGTTCTTCGGCCAGCCATTGTTCGATGGCCACGTGGGCCTGGATCACTTCTTCGAAGTATTCGGTGTAGTCGGTCATTGTGCAGTTACCTGACGTTTTGTAGGGACTGTGCGGGCCTCTTCGCGAGCAAGCCCGCTCCCACAATTAATTGTGTTTCTTCAGGAACAACTCGGTCAAATGTGGGAGCGGGCTTGCTCGCGAAGGTGTCGACGCGGTCTCAGAGCTGCCCACGCAGCCCGAACCGCTTCATCAGCCCGGACTCGAGCCAACCCTTGGGCAACAAACCCGCCAGCAGCGGCAACGCGCGGCTGCCATTGCCCAGGCGAATCAGTCGCGGTGGCTTGTCCTGCTGCACAGCCTTGAGCAAACCGACGGCAAATTCACTGGCCGGGGTCGGGTTGTCCTGAGAGGCTTTGGCCCGGGCGCGTATGCCTTCGCGCAGCGGAAACCATGGCGACTGTTCGCTGATCAGTTGCTCTGCTTCGTGCCCGGCATTCCTGGCGAAACTGGAAGCGATGGCTCCCGGCTGGACTTCCATGACCCGCACACCGAACGGCGCCAGTTCCATGCGCAAGGCATCGCTCAAGGCATGCACGGCGGCTTTCGAGGCACAGTAGGCCCCGGCGAATGGCGTGACCAACACACCCGAAACGCTGCCGATATTCACAACCAATCCTTTGGTCCGGCGCAGCACGGGAAACATCGCGCGAGTGACGCCGACGATGGCGAACACATTGGTTTCGAACTGGCGCTGCATGGCTGGTACGCCACCATCGAGCAGCGGTCCCATGGCGCCATAACCTGCGTTGTTGATCAGCACGTCGAGACCACCGCGCTCCTGGTTGATGCGCTCGCTCAACTGCTCAAGGGCAACACCGTCGTTTACGTCCAGTTGCACAGCGGTAAATCCGGCAGCGTTCAGCATGGCAACATCTTCGGTCTTGCGCGCACTGGCCCAGACTTCATAGCCGGCGACTTTGAATGCGTCGGCAAGGGCGCGGCCAATGCCGCTGGAGCAACCGGTAATCAACGCAACGGGCATGGCGCATTCCTTGTGCAAAAGAGAGGGGGAGGGATCAGTCGGAAAAACTACCCTGCAATCGCTCGGCGCGAAACTCCAGGGTTTCCGGACGGTAGCCAGGGCGCAGTGGCGGCAGCGGCAAACAGTCTTCCCAGTTGCCACCGGCCTGCAATTCACCAGGGCCACGATAGCGCGGGGCGGTGTATTGATTGTCGGCCAGGTTCACCGTATCGCCCGGTGCATAAGCCGCGACCCGCCAGCGCAACTCAGTGAGCGGCACGTCATTGCCGTTGTTCAGGGTTAATTGCAATGGGCGGTCGGCGGGACACTGCTGCGGTGCGTAACTGATGCGCAACTCCAGGCGTTGCAGTTGCTTGAGTTCGTGGTGGTCCATCCAGATGACCCAGGTGGCGACGATGCCCAGCCCCACGGCGGCGGCCACGGATACGGGCAAGGCCTTGGCCGGATAGCGCAGCAACAGGATCAGCCAGGTGATGACCAGCAGGACGCCGATGAACATGACGTGAAATCTCGGGAATAGAGAGGGTCATCCTACCTAAGCGCAGGTGGGGTTGGCGATGGGCGATTCGGTGGTGTGCCGACTGGCCCCATCGCGAGCAAGCTCGCTCCCACAGTGTACCGAGCCGAGCACAAAATATGTGATCAACCCAACACCCTGTGGGAGCGAGCTTGCTCACGAAGAGGCCAGTCGAGGCACTGCAAAAAGCCAGACAAAAAAAGCCCCCGCCCAGCCTGCTGCGGATAGGGAACGCAGCAGGCTGGACGGGGGCTTCTTGTTTTACTGAACGTTACTGCGCGATGGTTTTCACCGACACGCCACGCTCGACCGGCGTCGAGCGCCCGTAGATATCTTCAAACCGCTCGATATCGTCTTCGCCCAGGTAGCTGCCCGATTGAACTTCGATGATCTCCAACGGAATCTTGCCCGGGTTGCGCAAACGGTGAACCGAAGCGATCGGAATGTAGGTCGACTGGTTCTCGGTCAGCAGGAACACGTTCTCGTCACAGGTCACCTCGGCGGTGCCGCTGACCACGATCCAGTGCTCGGCGCGGTGGTGGTGCATCTGCAGCGACAGGCAAGCCCCCGGTTTGACCGAGATGTGCTTGACCTGGAAGCGGCCGCCCATGTCCACCGAGTCGTAGGAGCCCCACGGACGGTAGACCTCGCAGTGGTTCTGGGTTTCGCTGCGGCCCTGTTCGTTGAGGGTGTTGACCATCTGCTTCACGCCTTGGACCTTGTCCTTGTGGGCGATCATCATGGCGTCCTTGGTTTCGACCACGACGATGTTTTCCAGGCCGATCACCGACACCAGCTTGCCGTTGCCGTGGATCATGCAGTTTTTGCTGTCCTGGATCACCACGTCGCCTTTGGTGACGTTGCCGTTAGCGTCTTTTGCATTGACTTCCCACAGCGACGACCAGCAGCCGACATCGCTCCAGCCCGCGGTCAGCGGCACGACGCAGGCGCGTTGGGTTTTTTCCATCACCGAGTAGTCGATGGAATTGTCCGGGCAGCACGCGAAGGTGGCTTCGTCGAAGGTGATGGTGTCGGCATCCTGGTGGCTGCGCTCCAGGGTCAGCACGCAGGTGTCGTAGATGTCCGGATCGTGCTTCTTCAGTTCTTCAAGGAAGCGGCTGGCGCGGAACAGGAACATGCCGCTGTTCCAGAAGTAACCGCCGGACTGGACGAACTCGGTGGCGCGCTTCACGTCGGGCTTTTCGACGAAGTGCGAGACGCGGCTGACGCCTTCAGGCAGCAGCGAGTCGTTGGTCGACTTGATGTAGCCATAACCGGTTTCCGGCTTGGTGGCCGGCACGCCGAACAGCACCATTTCACCGTTTTCGGCGGCGACGGTGGCCAGGGCCAGGGCGCGTTGCAGGGCTTTCTGGTCTTCCAGCACGTGGTCCGCCGGCAGCACCAGCATCAGCTCGTCGCGACCTTCGTTGACCAGCATCAACGCGGTCAGGGCCACGGCCGGCGCGGTGTTGCGACCGAACGGTTCCATCAGGATGCGCTGGGTTTCCAGCTTACGCGCGGCCAACTGCTCGTTGACGATAAAGCGGTGGTCCTTGTTGCAGACCACGATTGGCGAATCCATGCCTTCGAACACCAGGCGTTCCAGGGTTTGCTGGAACAGGGTGTGTTCGCCGGTCAGGGCCAGGAACTGCTTGGGGAATTGCTTACGGGAAAGCGGCCAAAGACGTGAGCCACTACCACCTGACAAGATCACCGGAATCATGTTTTTACTCCTTGAAAATCGATTGGTTAGAGCTACTGCGTTCTGTCGTTTCACTCTTGTTTTTGTTCCGCGTCCGGATTGACTACTCGATCTACTGTGGGAGCGGGCTTGCTCGCGAAAGCGGTGGGTCAGTCAACATCATCGTTGAATGTGAATCCGTATTCGCGAGCAAGCCCGCTCCCACAAGGGGATTGGGGTCAATCCGGCAAATTCATTAGCGCGTCGACACCGGGCGTTTCACCCAGACCGGCGACAGGCTGCTGCCGCTGCCAGTGACGTACAGCACTGCGGCTTCACCGCGTTCCAGGGCGACCGGTTTCACGTCGCCGACTTTGGTGGTGCCGTCGTACAAGGCCAGGCTGACCTTGACCGGGTTGATTTCACGCTCGCCGCGACCCTTGGGCGCAACGTTCGGGACCACGTCGGTCTTACCGTCGGCGGTCTTCAGGGTCAGCGCCTTGTCGCTGAGGTTTTGCACGCGTACCAGGGACTTCTGTTTGTTCTTGAACGGCGGCTCTTCGATCAGTTGCGGGGCGCCGCTGGCGTTGTTGACCAGGGTGTAATAGTGGTCGCCGGCCAGTTTCACCGGCAGGGTCTGGCTGCCAACCTTGGCGCTGTAGTCGCCGCCCGGCATGAAGCTGAAGTCAGTGCTGGACAGTGGCGCGACGTCGCTCAGGTTGGTGCTGCCGACGGTGGCGCTGACTTCGGCGTTGCCGGCGTTGTAGATACGCACGAAGGTCGAGCCTTTCGGTGCGGTCGGGCCGTACAGGGCGGCGTCGCCTGCGGCGAAAGCCTGTACCGACAGCACGCTGAGGCCGGCAACCAGGGCAAAGCTTTTAGCGAGACGACGAGGAGTTGTAGTGAAAGTCATGGTGTACCTCTCTTTCAGTTTTGCGCCCGGTCGGGCGTCTCGGATTTAGTGTTTGCAGCTACGTTTTGTTGGCGGGCGCCGGCTTGTTTAAGCTCTGCGACCCACTGCGGGTCGGCGTCGCCGATTTCGTTGTTCACGGGCAGATATCGTTCAGGGAACTCCCAGATCAGCACCTGTGGCGGGCTGTTCTTGAAGGCGTCGCTCTTGAGGTAGCTGAGCATCGGCAGAATCGGACCGTGGCCGTCTTCGGCGTAATTGACCACGTCGCTGTTCAGCGCTTGCTTGAGCGCCCCGACGAAGTTCCAGTTGGGGTTGGCGCTGTAGCTGGTGCCGATCAGGGCCACCGGCACTTCGGTGTTGGCGAACAGCGCGTCGTCACCGGCGGATTGATCTTCAGCCACGACCGTATTGCGCTTCTGCAATTGCTCCTGTTTAGGCATCAGGTTTTCGAACAGCGGGTCCAGTGGCAGGAACAGACGCAGGTCGCCCTTGTGCGTAATGGTTTCGGCAGGTTCAGTGACGAAACGCTGGGGCTCGCCGCTCAGCGGATACTTGTCGGCAATGGTCCTGGCCAGACGGTTGGCGGCGATCTCGGCACCTTGCGGTGTCCAGTGGGTGTCGGTGCGCAGGAACACTTGCTGGCCATTCTGCTTGGCCTGTTGCAGCGGGCCGAGCAGGTCAGGGGCCGGAATACGGTCGGCGGCCAGGCGCTGGTGGAAGTCCTTGTAGAGGTTGGCGTGGATGCTCGCCGGTTTCACTTCACCGAGGTGTTCCGGGTACAGGCGCACCTTGGCCGGCACCACCGCCATCACCAGTTGCACGCCTTTTTCCTTCAAGGTCTGGCGTACGCCTTCGACCAGCGCGTAGTTGCCTTGCAGGTTCAGCTCTTCGTTGACTACCGGGTGGAATTCTTCATCGCTGTACAACCACTGGTCGCGACCGAGCACCACGCCCGGACGACCTTCGTTGAACAGTTTGAAATCCAGCGCGGCCCAGAGGTTGGTGCCCAGGCGTTTGATCGGGAACTCGTCGTCGTAGTGCGTTTCCACGGCTTTGCTCCAGCGGCCGTTGAGCACAGTCGCATCGGCGTTGGTGCTGAAGCCGAAGAAGCTGCGCACCGACCACAGACCGAGCACCAGCAAGGTCACCAGGAACAGCGCGATGTAGAAGATGCGTAATGAGCGGGTCATGGTCAGATCCCTCAGAACTGGAAGTAAAGGAACGGCGAGAAGCTCTGCGCCGAGAGTTTGAGAATCGAGGCAATGAACAGCAGCAGCACCAGCGCACGCATCACGTAACGCGACCAGTCAGCGGTCCAGTAGGCCGGTTGCACCTGGGCTTCGACGCCGACGGTGTAGCCTGGCTGGTGGATGCTCGCCGGGTTATCCCCAGGCGCGGCCTTGATCGTTCCCGGTGTCGCAGCGGCCGGGCCGTCGGTGTCGGCGCTCACGGCAGGCTTGGTCTTGACCGGAGGCTGGTTGGTGTAGAAATCGCGCAGGCCGAAGAACGCCAGGGTCACGTAGGCCACGATCAGGGTCGCCACTTGCAGACCGGTGAGGCTGGCCTGGTTGAGTTCCGACAGCGACCAGTCGCCGAAGCTGAACATCGCACCGTACATGCGCCCGGCGACGTGCAGGTTTTCCGCGCGGAAGATCACCCAGCCCATCACCACCAGCAGGAAGGTCAGTGCCCAGCGGATCGGGTTGAAACTGCGTGGCGAGGTGTTCAGGCCGATGGCTTTTTCAATCGCCAGCCACATGCCGTGCCACGCACCCCAGACGATGTAGGTGATGTTCGCGCCGTGCCACAGACCACCAAGCAGCATGGTCAGGAACAGGTTGCGATAGGTCATCAGCGTGCCTTTGCGGTTACCGCCGAGGGTGATGTACAGGTAGTCACGCAGCCAGGTCGACAGGCTGATGTGCCAGCGCCGCCAGAACTCGGTGATCGATTGGCTGATGTACGGCTGCTTGAAGTTTTCCATGAAGCGGAAACCCATCATCAAGCCCAGGCCGATGGCCATGTCGCTGTAACCGGAGAAGTCGAAATACAACTGCGCGGTATACGCCAGGGCGCCGAGCCAGGCATCGCCCGTGCTCGGGTTTTGCAGGGCAAAGCAGTGGTCGGCCACCACCGCCAGGGTGTCGGCGATGAAGACTTTCTTGATGAAACCCTGCATGAACCGCGTGCAGCCCTCGGAGAACTTGTCGAGGGTGTGGGTGCGGTTGTTGAACTGGTCGGCCAGGTCACGGAAACGCAACACAGGGCCTGCGATCAAGTGTGGGAAGATCGCCACGAACGCTGCGAAGTCGATCAGGTTGCGGGTCGCCGGGGTGTCGCCACGGTAGACGTCGATGATGTAGCTGATGGACTCGAAGACGTAGAACGAGATCCCGATCGGCAGCAGCACGTGGGTCAGGATGAAGGGTTCCAGGCCCACCGACGTCATCATTGCGTTGATGCTGTCGACGCCGAAGTTGGCGTACTTGAAGTAGCCGAGGATGCACAGGTCGACAGCCACGCCGAGCAGCAGCCAGCGCTGCGCCGGTTTGGTTCTGACCCCGGCGGCACCGACTTTCAGGCCGATCCAGTAGTTCCACAGCGTAACGCCGGCGAACAGCGCGAGGAAGTCCACACGCCACCAGGCGTAGAACACGTAACTGGCAATCAGCAGCAGCAAATTGCGATAGCGTTGCCCGCTCAGATAGTACAAGCCGAGGAAGATCGGCAAGAATAAAAACAGGAACACGTTGGACGAAAAAACCATCCCGATCTCTCCTTGTTTGAACCAACAGTCAAGGGCCAACGGCCCCCCCAAACCCCCCACGGAAATCCGGGGGGCATCACACTCAACTAACGTCTTGCACTGACCCAGTGTGGGAGCGGGCTTGCTCGCGAAAGCGGTGCGTCAGTCGACATCTTTGGTGGATGTCAGACCGCATTCGCGAGCAAGCCCGCTCCCACAGGGGATCTGAGTTTGTCCTAGGAACCCTTGCTGCCCTTTTCATTGGCCGGGTCGTAGACCTTGGTCAGGTCACCGCCGAGGCGGAAGGTCTTGAACGGTTGCATCTTGTGCTTCTTCGCCAGCACCTCGGGCGAGCAGGTGTAGAGCGAGCAGAACGGTTCGAGCCAGGCGAATTTCGAGTCGACCTTCAAGTCGGTCATGTCCTGTTCCTTGCCGTTCTTTTCCTCGAACTCATCCGGGTCTTTCACCCCGGCGAGCACGCGATCACCCAGGCGTTTCAATGCGCCGTTGTTTTCCTGGCGCAAATCCACACCGTTGACCTGGGCGAAACTGGCGATCATCGCCAGCGGCGGCAGGGCGTAGTTGTGGTAGGCCAGGGCCCGTTGCTGACGCTTGAGTTCGTTGGGCAGGTAGCCGTCGGCGTCGACCTGGTTGGCGCCGACCTTGTATTCCTTCACTGCCCAGTCGAACAGGTCGCGACGGTTGGTGGCGACGGACGTGGCCATCACTGACCAGGCGGCCCAGTACGAGTGGTTGTTGGTCTGGTCGAGCGGCAGGTTGTCCCAGTCGCTGACCACCTGGTCGGCCATCTTGCTGAACCAGGCTTCGATCAGCTGCGACTCTTGCTGATGGTTGGCCAGCGGACGGGAGTCGGAGAATTTCAGGCGAATGTACGACGACGCCATGCTGCCCAACGCCCATTTGCGCATGGACTTGCCGGTGTGGTTGAAGTCCTTGGACATCAGCGCATCGGCCTTGGCCCAGGCGGTCAACCAGGTCAGCGTGCACTCCAGTTGTTCCGGGCGGCCGTCACGCATGAACTGCATCACGCGCTTACTGATGCCTCGCTCGATCTTGGTGATGTCGGCGGTGCTTTCGCGGAAGGCTTTTTCCGACTGCTCGTTCAGGGTCGCGCGGGCCTTGTCCGAACCTTCGTATTTGCTGCGAAATTGCAGCGAGCCGGTGTACGGCGTCGGCATCGCATCGCAGCCTTCGCTCTTGTCGCCGGTTTTGATTTTTTCAATCGGCGCGAAGTATCCCTGCGGCGGGCGCAGTGGCGCCGCAGCCTGCGCTGCACCGGCGAACATCGCCAGGCTTAACAGGGTGGGTGCCAACAATTTTGAAAGTATCGGATTTCGCATAGCAGACCTCATTGCCCGACCGAAGCAGTACGCTGTTCGGCGCTCGGGAATACGTTGCGTTTGCAGATTTTCGCTTCGACTTTCTGTGGCGTGGTGGCGTTTTCAGGCCCCAGGATTTCGACGGCCAGCAGATTCTGCGTGGCCCAGTCTTCGTCCGTGCGCAACTCGAAGGCGAAACGCCCGTCGGTATCGGAGGTTTCCGGTTTGTCGATCTTGATGTCCTCGTGGCGTCCGTTCATGTACCAGAGGGTGGCTTGCAGGGTTTTCACCGAGGTGTCGGCGAAGCGGATGTCGACCTGGTGACTGCCGTTTTGCAGGTTCAGGTTTTTGCTGTTGACCATCAGTTCATTCTTGCCCGGCTTCAGGGTGGTGCTGCCGGACATCTGCGCATCCTTGCCTTCGCAACCGTTGTCCAGCAGCGCCATCATCTGGCGGTAGATGGTTTCCTGGTCGAGGCGATACAGCGGCGAGAATTCCCAGATGAGAATCTTCGGCGGGTTCTTCTGGAACTCGTCGCTGCCCAGGTACTGCAGCATCGAACCTTCCAGGCCGCCGCCGGGGAACGCCACGTTGAGAATGTCGGCGCCGATGGCCTCTTCGAGGAAACCGGCGAAGTTGTAGTTCTTGCCGCTGTGGGAGGTACCGACCAGGGTGATTTCCGGATTGCCGGAATCGCCGAACAGATCGCCATCGCCCGCTTCGCCCTTCGGCTCGGTGGTGAACTGATCCATGTACTGGATCGCGTAGCTGGTGCCACAGAGTTGACCGGCCATGTTGTGCAATGTTCCGGTCTTGCCCATGCGACCCGACTTGTGGGTCTCGAATTCGCGCTTGGGAATGTCGGCGAACTCAGGCAATTGCTTGACCTTCTCGGCGACGATTTTCGCCGTGCGCTGTGCACCATATGGAGTCCAGTGCTGGTCGCCACGGAAGTAGAAATCGTGGGCGGGCAGGGTGTCGGGCAGTTGCTCGTTGGTCAGCGGCGACAGGTCCGGAACGACATAGCCCATCTGCGCAAAACGACCGAGCATGGACTTGTAGTTCCTCAGCGCCTTGTCGAAGTCGAAGCTGGCTTTCTCTGCCGGGTTGAGCTTGTTGCGGTTCACCAGGCCACGGGTCGGCTGATAGACCACGACCAGTTCGACACCTTTGCTCTTGAACGCATCGTGCAGTTGTTTCATGCGTTTGTAGCCGGCGGGCGTGGTGTCGAATTCGGTGCGCAAATCTTCTTGCGTACGGAACAACCAGTCGCCCTGGGCCTGTACCAGCGTGGTGAAGTTCTGCTGATAACGGGTGGTGTAGTTCTTCGCATCGTGGGCGGCCGGGCACAGGCTGCAGCACGGTTCTGCGGTGAAGCTAGGCGCTTTGACCTCATCGGCGCGAGCACCACCGCTGGCGGCGAGAATGCCGGCGGTCAGGGCCGACAGGCTGAGTAATTTGATCAAGTGTGGGTGCATAAGATTATCCTCAGTCCCGCATTTCGGTCTGGCGTTCGACGGGGTCGATCAGCACGGCTTTCTGCTGGCGCACCAGCAGGTCGAGAATTTCATCCTGGCGCTCGCCGAGAATCCCCGAAAAGCTGATGCCGCTGGATTTGGTCGGGGCGAGCATGGACACGCGATACAACTCGACACTCAGCGGCGAGTCGATGGACAGCGGCCCGCTACCGTTGGCCGCCAACTCACCGCCGACCACGATCAGCGACACCTGGGCGTCGAACGGGTCGAGCTTGATGTCACGGTCGGTGTTGCTCAGGTCCTTGATGTGCCCGTAGACGCCGGTCAGGCCGTTGGCCATGGCGACGTTTTCGTACAGGCGAATGTTCACGCTGTTACGAATGCGGATGCCGTGGCGACGGTTGCTGACGACTTTGTTGCCCCACAGCAGGTTGTCGGCACTCTCGTAGAGGGTGATGCCGTCGGTGTGGTTCTGGTAGATCTCGTTGTGGGCGATCAGGTTGTTCACGCTGTTACGGTCGATCACCAGGCCCGACAACTTGTTGTCGTAGCTGCGGTTGTTGAAGATGAAGCTGTCGTTGACCTCACGGGAAATAATGATCCCGTGCTTCTTCTTGGTCCCGTACACCGTGTTGTCGGCAATGATCAGACCGTGGGAACGGTCGTGGGGGTCGATGCCGTAGACGATGTTGTCTTTGTAGGTGTTGCCCTTGACCACGAAGTCGCGGGTTTCATAGCAGTAGAAGCCGTACCACATGTCCGAGAACTCGGAGCCGACGATCCAGCCGGTCGGCTCAGGACGCTTGAGCACCTTGGCCATGTTCGGCGTGTACTGGGAAATACTCACGCCGTAGGATTTACTGTTGGCGTAGCCGAAACTGGCGATCTTGCTGTTGGCGATGTAGGTTTCGGTGCCGCCCCAGGACAGCAGGAACGGACGGAATTCCTTGGGCGAATTGAACGTCGCCGGGCCGTTGTCCTTCTCGCGCCAGCCAGTGATTTTTGTGTCACGCACGAACAGCTGGCCGTCGTTGACCAGGAACGAGCCGGCCTCCTGGGACAGGCGCAGTTCCTGGGTCTGCTTGTCGATTTCCAGGATGCCGTGGCGACCGACCACGATCGGCAACTTCGCCAGGAACACACCCGGCGAGGTTTCGCTGAAGTACTGCTTGGGGACCTTTTTCGCCAGGTCCTTGAGGTTCATGTAGCCGTCGTCGACGAAGATCGCCTGGGGGATGCCGTGCTGACGCACTACCCACTCGGCCATCTTGTTGTCGCCACCGATGAAGTCCTTCAGGGCGTCTTCCTGCATCATCCGGCGCAGGCTGATCTTGCCCGGTTTGCTGCGCACGATCTTCGCGGCGATGGCTTCGGCTGTGTAGCCGGAAACGTCCGGCAGTTTCGGCGTGGCCAGTTCCAGCGGCCCGGTCGGTGCGCTGCTGACGGTGTAGGTCTTGGCCTGTTGCAGTTCCTTGGCCGTGGTTGCCGGCTTCGCCGGCTCCACATTGGCGAAGCCAGTCGCACTGGCCAGCAGCATCGCGCCGGCCAGCAGGCTGATCGAGCCTTTTCGGGCTGGATGATTCATCTGGAAGACTCCCTTCGCAATGTGCATCAGAAGCGCCAGATCACGTCGATGAACGCGCGGTGCATGTACGAATCGACTTCCTTGCCGTACGCATCGCCTGGCTTGAACACGCCGCCACGAAAGCGCACCAGGGCCGAAGGCTCATCGATCGCCTGACTCATCGAAACTGGCAACAGGCCTTGCTTGAAGTACTTGGTCACCACCAGGTCCATTTCCTGACCGAGGTCTTTCTCGCCATCGTTCAGTGGCAGGGACGTACTGGAGAGGATCGCGCCAGTCACGTCATCGGTATTGTTCTGCACAGCGTCGATGCCGTTGCTGCCGACCGGCTTGTTGCCGTCGACGCGCCAGAATTTGTGGTAGATCAGGCTGGCGTCGTATTCGTCGTTGAGCATCCACGAACCGAACAGAGTGGCGCTCTGCATGTTGTTCATTTCGCCACGGAAGGCTTCGCCGAAACGGTGCACGCGCGAGCGGGTACCGGTGTAGTTCGAGCGGTTACTTTCCAGACCGTTCTGTTCATAGTCTTCGCTGGCGCGGGCGTAGGCCGCACCGACTTGCCATTGCGGATCGAGGCGCAGGCGAACACCCAGATCGGTGGCCCAGCCATCGACATCGCCGCTGCGCTTGGCTTGTGCGGGAGCGGTGCCATCGGCGTTCAGCGGATTGACCGTGTCACGGTCGCCGCTCATGCCGGTGATGCTGCCCCAGTAGTTGACTGTGTTGGTATTGCGCCAGTTGTAGGCGTCGCTGTCGGCGGTGAGGCCGAGCCAGCTGATGTCGCCGTTTTGTTTTTTGTCCAGCGAATCGCTCGGCACGCCCGGTTGTGCGTAGTCGAGTTTGCCGTCGTCGTGGGTGTGATGACCGCGGATGCCCACCCAGTTGCCCGGTGTCCACTGGTACGCCGCATCGGCGTAAGCGTGCAGGCGATCCTTGTCCTCTGGTGCGAGCTCCTTGAGGTCGGTGCGGTACTCGCTGAAGCGTTCGGCGATACCGACGTTGGCGCGCAGCAGGGTGGTGTCGAAGGTCCAGTTAAGGGCTTCGATGTTGGTGTCGCGCCATTGGCCGTCGTCATTGCGCAGGCGCTGGCGACCGAACTTCAGGATCTCGCCGGGGTAGGGCGTGAAGCCGCTGTAGCCGACCCAGAACTCACGCATCGCCAGGTAGTTTTTCTTGGTCTCGCGATCACCATTGTCGGTGTTCTCGGCGCCATCGGATTGTTGCAGGGTGTCGGTCTCGATGATGTCGGTGGACGTCACTGCCTGACCCATGGCGTAGGCGCTCCACGCGCCGCTTTCGCCATAGACCCACGGACGCAGGTCGAGACCGACGCCGTTGACGTCGCCGCCGTCGGCGGTGCCGAGGTCACGGTCGTCTTCGGACTGGCCGGTGATTTTTACGTCCAGGCCGAAGTTCTTGGTTTCTTCAGTCATGGCAGCCAGCGTCGGGCAAGACCAGATCAGCGCGAATGTCAGGCCGATGCCGGCCTTCATGAATGGATTCAACTTCATTGGGATTCCTCGCCATCTTCTTCTTGCAGGGCATGCAGTTCCGGCGTGTTCGGGCTCAGGGCACCGCGCACGGCCTGTTCTTGTTTCAACAGGCGTTGGGCCTCGGCCAACCGGTCGGGCGGCAGCTGCGTTTGGATTGTTTGCGCAAGCTCGGTGGCTTGCGGAGTGTTCTGGGCCAGGGCCAGTTGGCTGAAGACATAGGCGTTCAGCGGATCCGGCTTGGTGCCCTTGCCTTGGGAAAACAGTTGGGCGATGGCGAAGTCGGCGCTGTTCTGGCCGTTGCGCGCAGCGGTCAACAGATGGTCGAGGGCCTTCTGCGGATAGACCTTGCCCAGGTAGCCACGGCGATAAATCTGGCCGAGGTAGTAATCGGCAGCGACTTCACGGCCGACGGCTTTCTGGAAATGCGCTTCGGCGACCTTGGCGTCGGCCGGCACCAGTTTGCCTTCGAAGTAGAGCTTGCCCAGCAACAGCTCGGCGCGGGGCTGGTCGGCGGCGCGGCCGTTGTCCAGGTACTTCATCATCTGGTCGACGTCGCCCAGTTCGGGGAAGTCGTAGAGCAGTTGCGCGAGGGAGACCCACGACGCCGGATAGCCCGGTGCGATCGGCTCTAGCAGCGACTGCGCGGTTTTCTCGTCTGTCTTGCCCAGGGAGGCATCGGCGAGCACGCGGGCGACGCTGTCGACGCGCTGCGCCGAAACGGTGCCATAGGCATGAGCCGCTTGCATCTGCTTGATCAGCTCGGCCTGTTGCTCTGGCTTGGCCTGTTTCTGATAGACCGTGGCCAGTTCGACGTAGCAGATGTCGCTGGTGTTGAGCGCGGCCTTGCAGATTTTTTCCACGTCATCCAGATGCTGGTCGTAGGTGCCCTGGGTGCGATAGAGCAGCACCTGCGCCAGACCCGCTTCCGGCTTGCCTTCGGCGCGCCATTGGCTGATCTGCTGCTGGGCATTCACGTTGGGGAAGCTGTGCGGGTATTGCAGGTACAGCATCGCCAACGGGATCAGCGTATTGCCTTCGCCCGCCGCGGCGGCTTTTTTCAACAGGGTTTCGGCTTCGTGTTGTTCCGCTTCGGTGGAGCCGGGCTTGGCCACCAGCAGACGACCGAGGCGTGCCTGGGCGCGCGGCGAAACGCTGGCCGCGGCGCGGTAAGTCGCCTCGGCCTGTTTCATCTGCGTCGGGTCACGGCTGTCGACCTGGAGATCGGCCAGGCCGACCTGGGCTTCGCTGTAGCCCAGGTCGGCCAGTTGCCGGTAATTCTGCGCAGCGGTGGCGGTATCGCCACGTTTGAGCGCTTCGTTGGCCAGGCGCTGGTCGGGCAGGCCGGCGCAGCCGGCCAGGCTCACCGCCAATGCCACAGCACACAGAGACCCCATGTGGGAGCGGGCTTGCTCGCGAAAGCGGTGTGTCATCCCACATTGATGTTGAATATTAAACCGCATTCGCGAGCAAGCCCGCTCCCACAGGGGCTGCGGCGTGTTTTGAATTTTTGTGATAGTCACAGGCATGTCCTCGACTTAAAGACCGACAGCCATGGCTTTGTCGATCAGCCAGTTCAGGTTCGGGCCACGGTCGCTGTTCACTTCCACCGGGCGGCCGGCGAGGGAGCTGTCCAGGGTTTCGTCCGGCTGGATCAGCACGCGGATGTCAGAAGACAGGTCGGCGCTTTTCAGGCTGGTGCTGCTGACGATCTTGCCGGTGCGGCTCTTGTCCTCGCCGGCGATCTGGAAGCGCACTGAAGTACCCGGGCGCACGTCGCTGAACTGGCGATAGGAGAAGCGCGCTTCTACGTTGGCTTCGCTGTTACGCGGCACCAGTTGGAAGATCACGTCGCCCTTGCTGGCGTACTGGCCGTTGGCGACCATTTGCTGGGCCACGGTGCAGTCGCAAGGCGAGGTCAGGGTGCCGGTCATCTGCTTGCCGAACAGTTCTTCAACCTTGGCCGGTTGCAGTTGGTCTTCGTCCAGATGGCCCTTGAGCACGTCGAGCATGCTGGTGCTGAAGGTCGCCAGCGGTGCGCCCTTGGCGGCCACGCCGTCGGCTTTCACCAGGCTCTGCACGGTGCCGTCGCGAGGCATGGTGATGTTCACGCCCGGCACGCTGACCAGGCCGGCCTGGGCGTGGCTGACGAAGTACATGCCATACACCGATTTGAAGACAAAGCCGAATGCAGCCACGCCGACAACGAAGATCCCCAGGCTGAAGGTCACGGCTTTCAGGCGTCCGAACGCGGACATGCCGTGGCCGCCGTCCTTGACCTTGCGCGCCTTGGTGAAGTTGTCGCGCTGCAGGGTCGCCAGCATTTCACCCACGCTGACGATGTCGCCAGCCAGGTGCGAAGTGATCAGGTGGCGCAGGGTCGAGATGTCCCGTGGTTCCAGGTTCTGGAACTGGCAGCCGGCGCGTCCGGTCTCGCGATCGAAAGAGCGGACCTGCAACTCGACGTCCATGGCCAGGCCGAGGTTGTCGATGACGAATTGCAGGCGGGCCTTGTACACGTCACCCATCTTCAGCGGCAGTTGACCGGCGTTGAACGCCAGGCCACCGGCGGACAGATCGATCACCCGGGCTTCGACCGGCGTCCGGTCAGGGCCGAAGAAACGCAACTTGGCCGGGATTTTCACTCGGGCGTGTTGGCGCTGGGCTTCGGATTCGTGCACTACGTTGGCGTTGACGGCGGTATTCATAAAGGCGATTTCCTGGTTAATTCAATAAGGGGGCGGTCAGACCATCAACAGCAGCACGGCGACAAAAATGCTGCCGGCAGAGAAGGTCATGGTCCGAGACGACCAAGTGTTGAACCAACGTTGAAAGCTGGCGAGATCACGGGTCAGAGACGTGGGTTGGCGGGTCCAGGACTGTTGGTCGAGGCGGAAGAACACGTAGATCTTCACCAGCGCGCCGACGATCTGGTTGTAATAGAGAATCGCCGGGTAAGCCGGGCCGATCCGGTGTCCGGAGCACGACAGCAACAAGGTCAGGATGAACCGGGTGATGCCGATCCACAGCAGGTACACCAGGATGAACGCGGTGCCGTACTTGAAGCTGGCGATCAACGCCACGGTCAGGCCCAGCAGCGAGGTCCACATCGACACGCGCTGGTCGAACAGCACCACCGAAGTGAACACGCCGAGGCGTTTGATCCCCAGGCCCAGGGCACGGGAGTTCTGCCGCAGGTTGTTGCCGTACCAACGGAACATCAGCTTGCGGCTGGCCTTGATGAAGCTCTTTTCCGGCGGGTGTTCAACGGTGTTGATCGCCGCGTCGGGCACGTAGAACGTGTCGTAGCCCAGGCGCATCAGGCTGAACCAGCTCGACTTGTCATCGCCGGTAAGGAACTTGAAGCGACCCAGGCGCCAGTGTTGCAGCGAGTCGCTTTCCACGTCGGCGATGAAGTCCGGGTTGGTGACCACGGTGGCGCGGAACACCGACATGCGGCCGGTCATGGTCAGCACGCGCTTGGACAAGGCCATCGAGCACATGTTGATGTGGCGCTGGGCGAAACGCAGCTTGTGCCATTCGCTCATGATGTAGCCGCCGCGCACTTCGCAGAATTCGTTGGTGGTCAGGCCGCCGACGTTGCCGAACATCTGGAACCACGGCACGGTCTTGAGCACCACGCCTTCGGCCAGCACGGTGTCGCCATCGATCACCGCGACCACGGCGCGATCATCCGGCAGGTGCCGGGAGATGGCGCGGAAGCCGTAGGCCAGGCCATCGCGTTTGCCGGTGCCGGGAATGCGCACGAAGTCGAGCTTGACCCGGGACGGCGGGTTCATCCGTTTCCACAGGCTTTTGACCAGCAGCTCATCGGACATTTCCACGATGGAGCAGACCACGGTGGTCGGCAGGCCGCAGTCGATGGCTTCGCGGATCACCGAGCTGTAGACCTGTGCGGTGGTCAGGGCGTCGATGCGGAAACTGGTGACCATCAGGAACACGTGGGACGGGTCAGCCGCTTTGCCCAGCTTGCGCACTTTGCGCCGCAGGTGCGGGTAGACGATGTACAGAAAAATCATGCCGCGCACAAAGTGGGTGGCACCCATCGAATAGCGCCAGATACCCACGGCGCCAATCAGGAAAATGAAGTCCTTCGACTCGGAGTCGAACGTGGACACGGGCAGCGCCATGGCGAGGCCCATCAGTAAACTCAGGTAGAACAGCCAACCGGCGGCCTGGAGTAGGCCGTGTTTTAGCCTGTGCATAATCGGAATCCTAAAGTCAGTTGCAAGCCCCAAGCTTCAAGCCCCAAGCGAGGAGCTTTGAACTTGCGGCTTGGAGCTTGAAGCTTGCGGCTGCTTTACCAGCAGATACCTTCAGTCCGGCCAGTCACGCTGGTGGCCTTGGACATGAAACCGACCAGGTCGATCACTTGCTTGCCGTGTGGAACTTCCTGCACCAGCGCGCGGAACTTCTCGTCGCGGTTGCCGAGGATGATCACGTCGGAGTTGTTGATCACCGCGTCGAAGTCGGAGTTGAGCAAGGACGAGACGTGAGGGATCTTCGACTCGATGTAGTCCTTGTTCGCACCGTGAACGCGGGCGTACTCGACGTTGCTGTCGTAGATGCTCAGGTCATAGCCCTTGCCGATCAGCATTTCTGCCAGGTCGACCAGCGGGCTTTCGCGCAGGTCGTCGGTGCCGGCCTTGAAGCTCAAGCCCAGCAGGGCGACTTTGCGTTTGTCGTGGCTGGAAACGATGTCGAAAGCGTTCTGCACCTGGGATTCGTTGCTGCGCATCAGCGAGTTGAGCAACGGGGCTTCCACGTCCAGGGAACCGGCGCGGTAGGTCAGGGCACGCACGTCTTTTGGCAGGCACGAGCCGCCGAAGGCGAAGCCTGGGCGCATGTAGTACTGGGACAGGTTGAGGGTCTTGTCCTGGCAGACCACGTCCATCACTTCACGACCGTCGACGCCGACCGCCTTGGCGATGTTGCCGATTTCGTTGGCGAAGGTGACCTTGGTGGCGTGCCACACGTTGCAGGTGTACTTGATCATCTCGGCGACCGCGATGTCCTTGCGGATGATCGGTGCGTCGAGCTCTTCGTACAGCGATTGCAGAACGTCGCCGGACGCCTTGTCGAATTCACCGATGACGGTCATTGGCGGCTGGTCGTAGTCGGCGATGGCGGTGCTTTCGCGCAGGAACTCAGGGTTCACGGCCACGCCGAAATCAACACCGGCCTTCTTGCCGGAGCAGTCTTCGAGAATCGGGATGACCACATTGGCCACGGTACCCGGCAGTACGGTGCTGCGCACCACGATGGTGTGGCGGGTGGTCTTGTCACGCAGGACAAAACCGATTTCGCGGCACACTGCCTCGATGTAGTTCAGTTCCAGATCGCCGTTCTTCTTGCTCGGCGTGCCCACACAGATCATCGACAGGTCGGTGTCGCGAATCGCCTCGGCGAAGTTGGTGGTGCCACGCAGACGACCTGTCTGGATGCCTTGGGCCAGAAGTTCACCCAGGCCTGGTTCAACGATCGGCGATTTGCCGGCATTGATCATATCGATCTTGTCTTTGGCCACATCGACGCCAACGACGTCATGGCCCCGTGCAGACAGGCAACCGGCACATACTGCGCCGACGTAACCCAAACCAAAAATGCTGATGCGCATCGCAATTACCTCTGTATTGATCAAGCCATTAGATGGCCGGAGTTAATGGTGTTCAGCGTGTTTTAGTGCACTCGCAAGTGTGCCTTACAGGCACGACAATGCTCTGTGATGGCATATAAGTTACGAGTGTCTAAATAAATGCACTCAAGGTGTGCGCAACTAGGCCTTGTTATTATGATTTGCCCTGTTATGCAGCCGATCCCTCTTTCGGAGGATGCAGGCGCAACGGCCTTGCACGCCTGATGTCAGGCCGAAAGCCCGTAGATCAAGCGGTTGGGTGCTCGGGTGAGCACGTTTATAGGGGCGCTGTCGTGGCCTTGTAGGGGATAGTCATACCGCGTTATCTCCTGTCCGATTGCTGTTGTCCAAATCGGTGATTAGTCAGCGCAAGTTAATATTACAACTTCGCTACACGAATCGCTTATCTGCGTAAGTTATCTCGTACACGCTCGGCGAGAATCGTTACCGGTGGTATGAGCGGCGCGTTTGGACATAGTTCCAGCCCGCTCATCGCGAAATCTGAAATTTCTTGAAATATTGAGAAAGATGGCACTGCTCTCAAATTGATAGCACTTACCGTTTCGCCCTTTATATATAGGCGGATAATTGGGTCGGATAGTTTTTTGCCACTACTGTTAAAAAAAGTCAGTGCCACTACGCAAAAAAATGATTGAAGTCGAGTGAAACTAAAGTTAGAAAATCAGCTGGTGTTTTTATGGCGCCAAAAAAATGGCGAAATGGCGGGGAAGTCTGAAGTGAATCAAGGGTCGGCGCACGAGGGTTTGTGGAGGTCGTGCGCCGACCGGATGTATCACTCTGGTGCGTGATCGCGTAGAAACACCAGATTGTCCGGCTTGGACTGTTCGGCGCTGTAGCGATAGCCTTGAACGTCGAACTGCTTGAGGGTGGCCGGGTCGTTGATGCGTTCTTCGATGACGAAGCGACTCATCAAGCCACGGGCCTTTTTCGCGTAGAAGCTGATGATCTTGTACTGGCCGTTCTTCAGGTCCTTGAATTCGGTATTGATGATGCGCGCGTTCAAGGCGTTGCGTTTGACGGCCGAGAAGTACTCGTTGGACGCCAGGTTGAGCAGCACGTCATCGCCTTGATCGACCAGGGCTTCGTTCAGCCATTCGCTGATGCGCGTGCCCCAGAAGGCATACAAATCCTTGCCCCGAGCGTTGGCCAGTTTGGTGCCCATTTCCAGGCGATAGGGTTGCATCAGGTCCAGCGGGCGCAGCAGGCCATAGAGGCCCGAGAGCATGCGCAGGTGTTTTTGGGCGTAATCGAAATCGGCTTCGCTGAGGGTTTGCGCATTCATGCCGGTGTACACATCGCCCTTGAATGCCAGCAGCGCCTGCTTGGCGTTTTCCGGGGTGAACGCGGGCGTCCAGCTGTCGAAACGCGCGGCGTTGAGCCCGCCGATCTTGTCGGAAACGTGCATCAATTCGCTGATTTGCGCGGGCGTCAGCTCGCGCAATTGCAGGATCAACTCCTGGGAGTGGTCGAGGTACTGCGGCTGGGTGAAGCGCTGGGTCGCCGGCGGTGTTTCATAGTCGAGGGTCTTGGCGGGTGAAATCACCATCAGCATGAAGTCGTCTCCTTTAATCGTGGCGGCGATTCTAGGGGGTTGTCCTCGTTGACTCCAGCTATCGCGTCCATAGGTGATGGCCGGTTCGCCACCAACCCCTTGTGGGAGCGGGCTTGCTCGCGAATGCGGTATGACATTCAGCGAAAATGTCGACTGATACACCGCTTTCGCGAGCAAGCCCGCTCCCACAGTGGTTCGGTGTTGCTGCAGGAGGTGTGTCTGGATCAGCTATAGTGCCGCGCGGGTTTTGTTATGGAGACATCCCATTGCGTATCGCTTTTCTCATTTCGATCTGGCTACTGAGCTTCGGCGCCATCGCGGCTCCGGGCGATGTGGCGACGCTCGATCGCAGCACCTGGCCGGAGAAACTCGGCAACCCGACACTGTTCGACGTGGCGTCCAGGGCCGAGATCCTCATGTTTTCCAGTGTCCTGTTGGCCAGCGAGTCGCTGGATGAACCCGCCCTGGCCCAGCGCCTGGGCCTGCGCACGATCAATCTGGAGTCGGTCGACCGGGTTCGTCAGCGCATGTGGCAACGGCTGCTGGCCAACTACAACTTCGCCCAACAGAGTTGCGACCAGGATGCCTCCTTCTGTTTTCTGGTCGAAGACATGCCCACCTTGCGCGAGCAGGCTGCCAAATTCCAGGTCGGCGCAGACAGCTATTACATCAAGTGGGCCGAGCCGAGCCGCGTGTTCCACACCCAGTACCTGGACGAACAGTTGCACAAGGCCGCTTTGTTCCCGCAAGCCAGCAGCGAAGTCGATCATTTTGGCGACTATGAGCGCAGCGGCGGCGGGATGCATGACCGGCTGTTTCTGCTGACCTTCGACAGCGCGGCCAACGCCGCACCGGATAACACCGCCTGGGTCGCCGAGTACCTGCGCAAGTCGAACCTGAGCGGGACGTTCTTCGTCCTCGGCAAGGACATCCAGGCCCGTTTGGCCGAACATTCGGTGAGTAACCTGCAAGCGACCTACTCGAGCCAGTGCATCGGCGTACAAGGCTGGGAGTTCCGTTCCCACAGCCACTGGCAGGACTGGCAGGACTCGGTGCGCCGCAGCGCCGAACTGGTCAAGAGCAAGCTGCCGGAGAACTACGTGCCCCTGTTCCGTCCGCCCGATGGCCAGCGCCGTTCCGATGCCGAAGGCTTCTTCAAGACTCAGGGGTTGCAGGTAGCGTTGTGGGACATCGACGCCCAGGATGGTGCCGGCAAACTCAAGGGCAACCCGAGTGCGCAACGGGTGCTGACCCTGATGCTGCTGTGGCGGCACGGAGTGATCAATTTCAATGTGAAACAGGATTCAGTGAAAACGGCGTTGCCGTGGCTGGTCACGCAAACGGCGCCTGTCGGGATCGGCTGGGAGGATTGCCAGGATGCGTTTCGCTGAAAATGACAAAACCCCGTAAACATTGGGTTTTTGGCAATTTTGGAAGGGGATTCGTTGCAGGTGGACTTCCGACTTTAAACGGGTGATGGCAGTCCGCCAAGTGCTATTGGTCAATCTGCAAAATAAACTTCAAAAAAGCGTCAAAGTACTTTTTTCTGTCACACGTTTTGGAGTATTACGAAGACAGACCGCCGAAACCTGCAACACAGGTGGCGTCTTCCAAGACCCCGCATGTATGCAGAACACTTGAGTCCCCGCAGGTGTATTCGGCAGTCACTTCGAGGCGCAGCACCGTCAAGGTATTGCGTCGAATGGCTCCCACAAAGGTGACCGAGTATGGATGATCACGGACGTAGCTCTTCTTCCAACCAGCCAATCCTTTATGTACTCGATACCAACGTATTGATTCACGATCCAAACGCGCTGCTTAACTTCGAAGAACACCACGTCGCGATCCCGATGACCGTGCTTGAAGAGCTCGACAAGCTCAAGAGCGGGCATCACAGCGTAGCCGCCGAATGCCGCCAGGCCATCCGCCTGATCGACAAGACTCTGGGCGATGCCTCACCCGAGGACGTCGAGCAGGGTGTGCCGATCCAGCGTGGCAAAAGCGGACCCAAGGGTTTGCTGTCAATTTTGATGAGCAAGCATGCCGAGCCGAACCTGATTCTGCCCGAGCACCTGAACGACAACAAAATCATCAATCAACTGATCGACCTGCACGCGCGCGATCCGAAGAAGCCCGTGGTGCTGGTCACCAAAGACATCAACATGCGCCTCAAGGCGCGCGCCTGCGGAATCGCGGCCGAGGACTACAGCACCGACCAACTGGTCGATGACGTGTCCTTGCTGCCCAATGGCTACCACAACATGACCGGCTCTTTCTGGGACCGCGTGAGCAAGGTTGAAACCCGTCAGGACCACGGCCGCACCTGGCATCAGGTGCAATTGATCGACAACCTGCCGGCGGTGCACATCAACGAATTCATCATTGATGAACAGGGCTTTGTCGGCTGGATCAAGGAGATTGAAGAGGACCGCTTGCTGATCCTCGACCTGCACCAGGAACCGCTGCTGCACCAGGAAGCCTGGGGCCTCAAACCGCGTGATATCTATCAGAGCCTGGCGTTGTACGCCTTGCTCGATCCGGATATCCACCTGGTCAACCTGTCGGGTGCCGCGGGTTCGGGTAAAACCATCCTGGCGCTGGCCGCTGCGATCGAGCAGACCATGGTCAGCAAACGTTATCGTCGCATCATCGCTACCCGTAGCGTGCAGGGCCTGGATCAGGAAATCGGCTTCCTGCCCGGTACCGAGGCGGAAAAAATGGAGCCGTGGCTGGGCGCCATCACCGACAACCTCGAAGCCTTGCACATGGATGACGAAAGCACCCATGGCAGCGTCGACTACATCCTCAGCAAAGTGCCGTTGCAGTTCAAATCCCTCAACTATATCCGGGGCCGCAGCTTCCAGCAGAGCCTGATTCTGATCGACGAATGCCAGAACCTCACGCCGCACCAGATGAAAACCATCATCACCCGTGCCGGTGCCGGTTCCAAAGTGGTGTGCCTGGGCAACCTGGCACAGATCGACACCCCTTACCTGTCCGCGACCAGCTCCGGGCTGACCTACCTCACTGAACGCTTCAAGGACTTCCCGAACGGGGTGCATATCACCTTGCAAGGGGTACCACGTTCGATCCTGGCCGAATACGCCGAATCGCATCTGTAACTGTCCACCGGAACCGGGCGCCCGCAAGGTCGCCCGGTTTTTTGTACGCGAGGTAAAGGCTGTGCCTCAGGGCAGACCCAATACCGATGAATGTGTTTCTGCAAAGCCTGGGGCGAAAGCAGTCTTGTTTACAGAGGTTGCGAAAAATAGCCCTTGAGGGTTTCCGTAAGAATTGATTGAGCGTTCAATACCTCTTGGGTCGGCTCAGGCTGTGAGCTACTAAACTTTTTTCGCGCCCAACTGAAAAAGAAGGGGCCATCAATAATATGTTCATTGTGTTCCGACAAATATAACTTGGTCACGGAAGCATACCTGGGGAAAACGTGAAAATGCAGTTCATGATTGAGCTCGGAAATACGCATTATGTATATTTTTTCAGGAGAAAATAGAGTGTTTAACGCTCGCTCCGTAAATGCTAGCCCACTCATCAGTTCGGCACTTTCCTCTGCGCTTAGTTCTGCAAGTCTTGTTATGTCCCGCTTAAGAGAAATAATCATGTAGCCAGGGATGTCACAGTCCCGGCAATGAGAGATCATGATGTGTTTTCCTGAGTAAATTGTCCGTGCTGACATGACTAACCTTCCGTGTGCCAACCATGGTTAGCGTGTAGGGCCCGCGCCGTTGAGCTCCTGCCGGAGGTCGGCAGAAAAGGGCGCGTGTTCATGATTTCTTCAGGAGATCCTGGCTGATGACTGCCGGAAACTGCGCCGGGAGCAATAGCGTAGACTTGGATGTTGGATTTACTGAATTCGCGTGCCAATGACCTTTTGTGATACCACTGACTTGAGTTTGTAGGGTCGTGAATTTTGTTGGTCAGTTTTTCTCGAATTAACAACTCGGTCAATCATTCAGTTGTAGGAAGTTTCACGGCAGGTTATGGGTGCGGACTTTCGGAGAGTTCTTACGTCGAGATTTGTTATAGGATAATCAGTAAGTTATCAACTGGTGAACAAGGTTGAGTCGTTCGGCGATGTCAAAAAAGTGCATTTTCAGTAGGATTTTGTTACATGTGTTTCTGTTATTTGGTAATGCTTGTAAGCTTAATAATGAATCGCATCTGTAACTGTCCACCGGAACCGGGCGGCCGCGAGGTCACCCGGTTTTTTATGCCCAACACAAATCCAACTGTAGGAGCGAGCCTGCTCGCGATGGACGTCAACGATAACGCGTGTTGTCTGAATGCCCGCGTTGTTCCTGCGTTTTTCGCGAGCAGGCTCGCTCCTACAGGGGGATTGTGTGAGCCGATATTCGTGCGTGCGGAAATCTGACCCGCAGGTTTACAATCGACGCTCCTGATCAGGAGTAATCCCGTGCTGACTCATCTCGATTCCCAAGGTCGCGCCAACATGGTCGACGTCACTGAAAAAGCCGTGACGTTCCGTGAGGCGACCGCTCAAGCGCTGGTGCGCATGCTGCCCGAAACCCTGCAGATGATCGTCAGTGGCGGCCACCCCAAGGGTGATGTGTTTGCCGTGGCACGCATTGCCGGCATCCAGGCGGCGAAGAAAACCAGCGATCTGATTCCCCTGTGCCATCCGCTGATGCTGACCGGCGTCAAGGTCGAGCTCAGTGCCGAAGGCGAGGATTCGGTGCGCATCGTGGCGCGTTGCAAGCTGTCAGGGCAGACCGGCGTCGAGATGGAGGCCCTGACCGCTGCCAGCGTCGCCGCGCTGACGATCTACGACATGTGCAAGGCCGTGGACCGTGGTATGACCATCGAAAGCGTGCGTTTGCTGGAGAAGGTCGGCGGCAAGAGCGGACATTTCCAGGCGGAGCAGTCATGAACGTTACCGTAAAGTTTTTCGCCCGTTATCGTGAAGCGTTGGGTCTGGATTCGGTGAAAGTAGAAGGCAACTTCGCCACCGTCGACGACGTCCGCGCACTGTTGGCCCAACGTGACGGTGCCGAGGTGTTGAGCGAGCAGAACCTGATGTGCGCCCGCAACGAAGACCTGTGCCAGCTCGACGAGCCGGTCAGCGACGGCGATGAAGTGGCGTTCTTTCCGACTGTGACCGGAGGCTGAACCATGGCGATTCGCGTGCAGTCCACGGCGTTCGACCCTGGGGCCGAAGTCAATGCCATGCACGATGCCAATGTCGGCGTGGGTGCAGTGGTGAGTTTTGTCGGCTACGTGCGCGACTTCAATGACGGCCTCGACGTGGCCGGGATGTTCCTCGAACACTATCCCGGCATGACTGAAAAAGCGTTGGGCAAGATCGCCATCGAGGCAGAGCAGCGCTGGCCGCTGCTCAAGCTGGAAGTGCTGCACCGCATCGGCGCCCTGGAGCCGGGCGAGCCGATTGTCTTCGTCGGCGCGGCCAGCGCCCATCGTCAGGCGGCATTCGACGCCTGCGCCTTTGTCATGGATTACCTGAAAACCCGTGCGCCGTTCTGGAAGAAAGAAAACACCAGTGACGGGCCGCGTTGGGTCGAGGGGCGTGACAGTGATCATGCGGCGGCGGATCGCTGGAAGCAGTAGTTTCTGCGGCGTTCTTTAGTCCGTCTTCGCGAGCAAGCCCGCTCCCACAATGGATCTGGTTGAACACAAATTTTGTGTACGACACAGAACCCTGTGGGAGCGGGCTTGCTCGCGAAGGGGACATCCGACTCACCCAATACCTTGCAGAACCACCACCCGACCACCGGCCGGCGCGAGCTGCATTTACCTCATTGACGATGCATACATAAAAGTCCAGTATGGAATTATAAGTACAAAAAAGGTTTCCACCCGTTTCAGCTTTTTCTTCTGTCTTGCCAAACCAACAACAACCGCGAGAAAACGAACATGAAGAAGTTCCCCCTCATTACCGGTCTGGCCCTGAGCCTGTTGGCGTGCAGCTCTGTGTTCGCCGCCGAGAAAACCCTGCGCATCGGTATCGAAGCGGCGTATCCACCGTTCGCCTCGAAAACCGACAAAGGCGAAATCGTCGGTTTCGACTATGACATCGGCAATGCCTTGTGCGCACAGATGAAGGCCAAGTGTGTGTGGGTCGAAGGCGAGTTCGACGGTCTGATTCCTTCCCTGAAGGTGAAGAAAATCGACATGGCGCTGTCGTCCATGACCATCAATGAAGACCGCAAGAAGTCGGTGGACTTCACCCACAAGTACTATTTCACCTCGTCGCGTCTGGTGATGAAGGACGGCGCGGTGGTGGATGACCAGTACGCCAGCCTCAAGGGCAAGACTGTCGGTGTGCAGCGCGCCACCACCACCGACCGTTACGCCTCCGAGGTGTTCGAGCCCAAGGGCATCAACGTCAAGCGCTACAGCAATAACGAAGAAATCTACATGGATCTGGCCGCCGGTCGCCTCGACGCGATTTTTGCCGACACCATTCCACTGAATGACTTCCTGTCGATGCCGCGAGGCAAGGGTTACGCCTTTGTCGGGCCGGAGCTGAAAGATCCGAAATATGTGGGCGAGGGTGCCGGGATTGCCGTGCGCAAGGGCAACACCGAGTTGGTCAGCGAGCTGAACACGGCCATTGATGGCATTCGCGCCAGTGGTGAGTATCAGAAGATTTCGGACAAGTACTTCAAGTCCGACATTTACGGCGACTGATAGTCCGCTTTCGCGAGCAAGCCCGCTCCCACAATGGATCTCTACCAAACACAGATTTTGTGTTCGACGCAGAACCAGTGTGGGAGCGGGCTTGCTCGCGAAGAGGCCAGATCAAGCAATACAAATCTCAGGGCCTAGCCCTTCAATTCCTTCAAATGCTTGTACACCGTCGCCCGGCCCATGTTCAGCACATTGGCCACGTAGTTCGAGGCGCTTTTGCCCTTGAACGCGCCTTCGGCGTGCAACGCCAGCACCAGCTCACGCTTGTGGTCGCGGGTCAGCAGATTCAGGCTCAACTGACGTTCGCGCAGCCAGGCGTGGAGGAAGGTGTTGATCCGCTCCTGCCAGTCATCGCGGAACAGTGCATCCGGTTGCGGGATCAGCTTGGTCGGCGACAGGAACAGGTCCAGGGCGGCCTTGGCATTCTCGAACAGAGAAATATTCAGGTTGATGCACAGCACCGCCAGCGGATGACCTTCGCTGTCCCGTAGCACCGTGCTGAGGCTGCGAATCTTCTGACCATCCCAGTTGAGCTTTTCGTACGGCCCGATATTTCGTTCGCTGACATCGTCGCTGAGCATGTCTTCCAGCGCCGAGTCGTCGCCGATTTCCCGCTTGGACAGGTTGTTGGCGATGTAGTCGACCTTTTGCGTGCGCAGGTCGTGCAGCACCACTTCGGCGTGGGGGAAAAACAACGTGGCGATGGCGTCGGCTATCGCGTGGAAGTTATCCAGGGACGTGTCGTCCAGGGCCGAGTCTTTTTCGGGGGCGTTCATACAGTGGAACTCCAGGCAGCGTCAGCGCCCCATCAAAGGGGCGCTGAAAGTGTGCCGTAATCGTGTGGGCTCGTCACCTGAGGATCAGGATCAGCCAAGGCGGGCAGGGGAGAGCATTTCGGCATTCAGGCCGAAACGGCCGAGCGATTCGGGCAACGCGGCACCGCGCACCAGTGCCGCGCTGGCCTGGCCCATGGCCGGCGAGGTCTGGATGCCATAACCGCCTTGTGCCGCGACCCAGAACAGCCCCGCTACCTGTGGGTCGAAGCCGGACAACAGGTCGCCGTCGCTGACGAAGCTGCGCAGGCCAGCCCAGGTGCGGGTCGGGCGGCGAATGGTCAGGGTCGTGGCTTCTTCGATCTGGTAGATGCCCATGGCGATGTCCAGCTCTTCGGGCTGCACGTCGTGGGGTTCCACCGGGTCGGCGTTGGCCGGCGAGCCGAGGAACATCCCGGCGTCGGGTTTCATGTAGAAGGATTCATCGAGGCTGACCAGCATCGGCCAATGGTGGATGTCCACGCCTTCGGGGCCGGCGAAGATGAACGCGGCACGGCGTTTGGGTTGCAGGCCCAGGGGTTTGGCGCCGGCCAGTTCGCCGATCTTGTCGGCCCAGGCGCCGGCGGCGTTGATGATGATTGGCGCGCTGAACGTCTGGCTGTTGGTCTGAACGTGCCATACACCTTGGCCGTCGCGGCTCAGGCCGACGACTTCGCTGTCGGTATGCACTTCGCCCTGGTTGCGGCGGATACCGCGCAAATAGCCCTGGTGCAGGGCATCGGTGTCAATGTCGCTGGCGGTCGGGTCGTAGATGGCGCCGTGGACCTTTTCCCGGCGCAGGATCGGCACCAGCGCGCAGGCCTCGTCGGCGCCAAGCAATTGCATCTCCGGGACCGTGGTTTTTGCGCTCTGGTATTGCCTGTTAAGTTCGTCCGGGTCGCCGGTCAAGTCCACGGTCATTTCGCCCCGCGGGGTCAGCAGCGGGTGTTCGCAGAAACCGCTGGGCGGGTTGTCGAAAAAGTCCCGGCTGGCCAGGGTCAGCGCCCGTACTTGCGGGGTGCCGTAGGCCGCGGTGTACAGCGCCGCCGAACGGCCGGTGGAGTGATAGGCCGGATGGGATTCGCGTTCGAGCACGATCACGCGGCCGTGCTGCGACAACCAGAAACCTGTGGAAGCACCGGCAATTCCGCCGCCGATGATGATGAAATCTGCCTGGCTCATGAACGTCTCCTGATGGGGCGTAAATGCCTATGGTGAAGAAATTTTCTGTGGGAGCGAGCTTGCTCGCGATTGCGGTCAATCATTCAGCATGGATGTCGACTGACTTGACGCTATCGCGAGCAAGCTCGCTCCCACAGATGAGTGGTGGTGTCAGTGAGATAGGCGATAGATCGCATTGGCCAGCGCAATGTCTTCCAGGCCCAGGCCGATGGAGCGGAAAAACACATGACGGTCGTAGTCGGGGCGCTGCACCTTCTCGCTGAGCAGGTCGGGCAGGTCGCCGACAATCGCGCCCTTGTCCCAGCTGTGCCGTTCGGCGGCGATCAGCATTTCACCGGCCGAGCCCGGGGTGGTCAGACGATAGTCGCAGAACACCTGCATGTCGTTGAGGCTCTGCGGCGGCACTTCGTGGGCACGCGGCGCATTGGTGCTGATGGAGGTGATCAACGCCGGTTTGCGCAAGCTCGACGGATCGATCACCGGACCGGCGGACGAGGTGCAGAGCATGATCACGTCGGCATCCTGAACGGCAGCTTCGCGGCTGTCGACGATGTTCAGGCGTGGCTCGATGTTTTTCAGCAGGCTCACGGTTTCGGCATCTTCGTTAAGGCTAGGCGAGTACAGGCTGATGCTCTGCCAGTCGCGCAAGCCTTTCACATAGTGCAGGTGCGCCTGGGCCACTTTACCGCTGCCGATGATGGCCAGGCGATTGGCTGTGAGTGGCGCGAGGGCGTCGACCGCCACGGCGGTGGTGGCCGCCGTGCGCGCGGTGGTCAGTTCTCCGGCATCGCACAACAACAGCGGCTGGCCGGTCTGCATCGACATCAGCAGCGTCCATGCAGTCACCAATGGCCCCTGTTCACGGACGATGTACGGTGACGTCTTGATCCCGTACACGCCGTCTTCAGCCAACACGCCCAGGTAGTTGATGAAATCGCCGGCGCCCTGTGGAAACTCCACCAGTTGCTGCGCCGGTTGTACGGCCTGCCCGGCGGCCAGCTCGCGGAACAGTTTGCGCAGGATCTGCGGTACATCGACCTGCGCCAGTAGCTCGCGAGCCTGGGCTTGGGGGATCACTTGGGGCGTGCTGGACATGGTCGGCTCCGGAGTTTGAATTAAACTAATTTGTCTATTATGGACTTTTAGTTATCGCGAGCAAGCTCCTGTTGAAAAAAAGCCGGGCGAAAAAAAAGCGCAGTCCGTTTCCGGCTGCGCTTGTCTTTTCAGCGTCGCTTAATGAGGACGCTTGCGCTCAACCGCCCGCAACAGATGCGTCGGTGGCGTTTCACAGCTGATCTTGCGCCCCAGCTTTTCCTCGATGGACGGTAACTGGTAGGAGTCGTCTTCACCGGCAAAGCTGATGGACACACCGTCGGCACCCGCACGACCGGTACGACCGATGCGGTGCACGTAGTCGTCCGGCACTTCCGGCAGGGTGAAGTTGATCACGTGGCTGATGCCGTCGATGTGGATACCGCGACCGGCGACATCGGTGGCGACCAGTACGCGGATCTTGCCTTCGCGGAAGCCTTCGAGGGTCTTGATGCGCTTGTGCTGCGGCACGTCGCCGGACAGTTGCGCGGCGTTGATGCCGTCGCGCACCAGGCGTTCTTCGATGCGCCGCACTTCATCCTTGCGGTTGGCGAAGACAATGACCCGCTCCCAACCATTGTCGTTGACCAGGTTGTAGAGCAGCTTGTACTTGTCGGCACCGGCCACCGCGTAGATGTGCTGCTCGACGTTTTCGTTGGCAACGTTCTGCGATTCGATCTCGACGATCGACGGATCGGTGGTCCATTGCTTGGCCAGGTTCATCACGTCTTCGGTGAAGGTCGCGGAGAACAGCAGCGTCTGGCGCTCGGACTTCGGCGGCGTCTGGCGAATGATCTGGCGCACTTGCGGGATGAAGCCCATGTCGAGCATGCGGTCGGCTTCGTCCAGCACCATCACTTCGACCATGTCCAGATGCACGTCGCCGCGCTGGTTGAAGTCCAGCAGGCGGCCCGGCGTGGCCACGAGGATGTCGCAGTGGCGGGCTTCGAGGTGCTTGAGCTGCTTGTCGAAGTCCATGCCACCGACGAACGTCATGACGTTGAGGCCGGTGTACTTGGTCAGGTCGGCGGCGTCCTTGGCGATCTGCACCACCAGTTCGCGGGTCGGCGCGATGATCAGTGCCCGTGGCTCACCCATGTAGCGCTCTTTCGGCGGCGGGGTCTGCAGCAACTGGGTGATGATCGAGATCAGGAACGCAGCGGTCTTGCCGGTACCGGTCTGGGCGCGGCCGATGGCGTCTTTGCCCGCGAGGGTGAAGCCCAGCACCTGTGCCTGGATCGGCGTGCAATACGGGAAGCCCAGGTCCTGGATGGCGTGCATCAGTTCAGGGGCGAGTTTGAAATCGTGGAAGCGGGTCTTGCCTTCCTGGGGTTCGACGACGAAGTCTTCGAGTTTCCATGGGATGACCGGTGCCTTGGGCTTGGGTTCGCGGCGCGGTTTGGCGGGTTTCGGCGTGTCGCTGCGCGGCTGCTCCGGGGCTGTGATCGCCGCAGGCTGGGCGTCTTCTACGGTCTTCGGCTCGTGCTTGGGTGCAGTCGTGGTGGCGGTCCGTTCAGACTGATTGCCGTCGGTGCGGTGGCCGGGAGCGTGAGACGGAGCGCTGGGGACTGGCGCGAGTTGCTCAGTCTCGCTTTTACCGAACATTTTCTTGAGTGCTTTGAGCACGGTCATCTCATCAATTGGTTAAGGAATGTACGCCGGGCAGTGTAATGCAAGAATCGGGCGCGGCGTAGTGGGATGGATCAAAGGGCGCTTTTAAACAGAAATGCTTAACGCAAGCACTCGGCGAGCCAGACGCCGATGTCGCGAATTTCTTCGGGTAACACTTCGTGACCCATTGGGTATTCCTGCCATGTCACGGTGACACCACGCAGCTTCAAATGCTCGTAGGCGCTGCGCCCCATCGAGTTTTGCACCACATCGTCGTACTGGCCGTGCAGGCACAGCACTGGAATGCGCTGCTGGCTGGCGGACATTTCCAGTTGGTCACTGAAGGTCGGTGCATAAGTGGAGAGGGCGAGTACGCCACCCAGTGGTCCCTGCCATTTCAGAAACGCGGTGTGGAGCACCACCGCACCACCCTGTGAAAAACCTGCCAGGAAAATCCGCGAGGCGTCTATTCCGCTGGCCTTCTGCGTTTCGATCAGTTCGATGATCCAGTTGGCAGATTCTTCCAATTGCTCGCGGTTGATCGCGCGCGCGGGGCTCATGGCCAATATGTCGTACCAGCTCGGCATCTCGTATCCGCCATTGATGGTGACGGCGCGGCTCGGCGCCTGGGGCAAAACAACGCGGGTGCTCAACAGGGTTTCCTGCAGGGCTTCGGCCACTGGCAGGAAGTCGTAGCGATCGGCACCCAGGCCGTGCAGCCAGATAACGCAGGCATCTGCGGTCTTGACGGGTTCAAGAATCAAGGGGTTGGTCATGGCTGCTCCAAAATTGTGCGTGCGCTCTCATTGAGTGCTAAGGCTGAGTGCGTGTCTGGTTGATCAGTTACGAAGATGTCGCAAGGTTACAAGTTTTGCTATTGACCTGCAGCTGAACCGCTTCGGAGAGCAGTGTGGTACGGGCTTTGCTATGGCGAAGTCTGTATGAAAAATCCCACGCCTGTCGGTAACACTATCAGGCCAAGGTTATTAGTGGGATTGAAAAGAATCCGGTGATGGATGTTCGCCAAAGGCCGATATGGGGCTTCGCGAACGTGAAAGGGCTACAGCCCGTTCGGCCGACTGGTGAGAGTGAGTTTTCCATGACGTGGATTTTCTCCTACTAGACTCATAGCTAACGTCTTACGTCGGTTGACCCCCAAAACAAGCCAACACGGGTCGACTACGCCTCAAAAGGGTGCGACAGGACTCACGCTCCGACACAACAAGAGCAAAACTGGAGGTTTGAATGAAGATGTTGAAATCCACCCTGGCTATCGTGACTGCAGCCGCAGTACTCGGTGTCAGCGGGTTTGCCCAGGCGGGCGCAACCCTGGATGCAGTGATGAAGAAAGGTTTCGTGCAGTGTGGCGTCAGCGATGGCTTGCCAGGCTTCTCGGTTCCGGATTCCACCGGCAAGATCGTGGGTATCGATGCTGACTACTGCCGTGCAGTAGCGGCGGCAGTCTTCGGCGACGCGACCAAGGTCAAGTTCAGCCAGTTGAACGCCAAGGAGCGCTTCACCGCGCTGCAGTCCGGCGAAATCGACATTCTGTCGCGCAACACCACCATGACCAGCTCCCGTGACGCGGGCATGGGCCTGAAATTCCCGGGCTTCATTACCTACTACGACGGTATCGGCTTCCTGGTAAACAACAAGCTGGGCGTCAAGAGCGCCAAGGAACTGGACGGTGCAACCATCTGCATCCAGGCCGGTACCACTACCGAGCTGAACGTTTCCGACTACTTCCGCGGCAACGGCCTGAAGTACACCCCGATCACCTTCGACACCTCCGATGAAAGCGCCAAGTCGCTGGAATCCGGTCGTTGCGACGTTCTGACCTCCGACAAGTCCCAGCTGTTCGCCCAGCGCAGCAAGCTGGCTTCGCCGAAGGATTACGTGGTTCTGCCGGAAACCATTTCCAAGGAACCTCTGGGCCCGGTCGTGCGTAACGGCGACGACGAGTGGCTGGCCATCGTGCGCTGGACTGGCTACGCCATGCTCAACGCTGAAGAGGCCGGCATCACTTCGAAGAACGTCGAAGCCGAAGCCAAGGGCACCAAGAACCCTGACGTTGCCCGTCTGCTGGGTACCGACGGTGAATACGGCAAAGACCTGAAAGTGAAGAAAGACTGGGTCGTGCAGATCATCAAGCAAGTCGGCAACTACGGCGAAGTGTTCGAGAAAAACCTCGGCAAGAGCACTCCGCTGGAAATCGACCGCGGGCTGAACGCTCTGTGGAACGCTGGCGGCATTCAATACGCACCACCAGTGCGCTGATGGTTCTATCACCCGGTGGGCCAACCACCGGGTGATGTTCTGTTCCATTATTTCCGGGGCACTTCATGCAAAATTCAATCGGCGCACCAAAGCAGAGGCTCAGCCTCAGCGATCCACGCGTGCGTGCTTGGGTATTCCAGATCATCACGATTATCGCGGTGGTCTCGCTGGGCTGGTATCTGTTCGATAACACCCAGACCAACCTGCAACACCGGGGCATCACCTCCGGTTTCGACTTTCTGGAGCGCAGTGCCGGTTTCGGCATCGCTCAACACCTGATCGACTACACCGAAGCGGACACATACGCCCGGGTGTTTGTCATTGGTCTGCTCAACACCTTGCTGGTGACCTTCATCGGCGTGATCCTGGCGACGATCCTGGGTTTCATCGTGGGTGTGGCGCGGCTGTCGAAGAACTGGATCATCGCCAAGCTGGCGACGGTATATGTGGAAGTCTTCCGCAACATTCCGCCGCTGCTGCAGATCCTGTTCTGGTACTTCGCGGTGTTCCTGACCATGCCGGGGCCGCGCAACAGTCATAACTTCGGCGACACCTTCTTCGTCAGCAGCCGTGGCCTGAACATGCCGGCCGCGTTGATGGCGGACGGCTTCTGGCCGTTTATGACCAGTGTTGTAGTCGCCATCGTCGCCATCGTGCTGATGAGCCGCTGGGCCACCAAGCGCTTCGAAGCCACCGGTGTGCCGTTCCACAAGTTCTGGGTTGGCCTGGCGATGTTCCTGGTCATCCCTGCGCTGTGTGCGCTGATTTTCGGTGCACCGGTGCACTGGGAAATGCCGAAGCTGCAAGGCTTCAACTTCGTCGGCGGCTGGGTGTTGATCCCGGAACTGCTGGCGCTGACGCTGGCTTTGACCGTGTACACCGCGGCGTTCATCGCCGAGATCGTGCGCTCTGGCATCAAGTCGGTCAGCCACGGCCAGACCGAAGCGGCGCATTCCCTCGGCCTGCGCAACGGTCCGACCCTGCGCAAGGTGATCATCCCGCAAGCCCTGCGCGTGATCATCCCGCCGCTGACCAGCCAATACCTGAACCTGGCGAAGAACTCCTCGCTGGCGGCCGGTATCGGTTATCCGGAAATGGTCTCGCTGTTTGCCGGGACCGTGCTCAACCAGACCGGCCAGGCGATCGAGGTGATTGCCATCACCATGAGCGTGTACCTGGCGATCAGTATCAGCATTTCCCTGCTGATGAACTGGTACAACAAGCGCATTGCGCTGATCGAGCGGTAAGGAAAAGCGCATGAGTACTCATACTTTCAAACCCGACATGCCACCGCCGGCCAAGGTCTTCGGCCCGATGGCGTGGATGCGCGCGAACATGTTCTCCAGCTGGCTCAACACCCTGCTGACCCTGTTTGCGTTCTACCTCATCTACCTGGTGGTACCGCCGATCCTGCAGTGGGCGATCCTTGACGCCAACTGGGTCGGCACCAGCCAGGCCGACTGCACGAAGGAGGGCGCCTGCTGGGTGTTCATCCAACAGCGCTTCGGCCAGTTCATGTACGGCTACTACCCGCCGGTACTGCGCTGGCGCGTGGACCTGACGGTGTGGCTGGCGATTGTCGGCGTGGCGCCGTTGTTCATCTCGCGCTTTCACCATAAGGCGGTGTACGGGCTGAGCTTCCTGGTGCTGTACCCGATCATTGCCTGGTGTCTGCTGCATGGCGGCGTATTGGGTCTGGACGCCGTGGCGACCAGCCAGTGGGGTGGCCTGATGCTGACCCTGGTGATTGCCACCGTCGGCATCGCCGGTGCGTTGCCGCTGGGGATCGTCCTGGCGCTGGGCCGTCGTTCGAACATGCCGGCGATTCGCGTGGTCTGCGTGACCTTCATCGAGTTCTGGCGCGGCGTGCCGTTGATCACGGTGCTGTTCATGTCCTCGGTGATGCTGCCGTTGTTCCTGCCGGAAGGCATGAACTTCGACAAGCTGCTGCGGGCGCTGATCGGCGTGATCCTGTTCCAGTCGGCCTACGTGGCCGAAGTGGTGCGCGGTGGTCTGCAAGCAATTCCCAAGGGACAGTACGAAGCGGCGGCGGCGATGGGCCTGGGTTACTGGCGCAGCATGGGTCTGGTGATTCTGCCGCAGGCCCTGAAACTGGTGATCCCCGGCATCGTCAACACCTTCATTGCGCTGTTCAAGGATACGAGCCTGGTGATCATCATCGGCCTGTTCGACCTGCTCAACAGCGTCAAGCAAGCCGCCGCCGACCCGAAATGGCTGGGCATGGCCACCGAAGGCTATGTGTTCGCCGCCCTGGTGTTCTGGATTTTCTGTTTTGGTATGTCGCGCTATTCCATGCATCTGGAACGCAAGCTCGACACTGGCCACAAGCGCTAAGTCGCTACCTAATTTAGGAAGTTTTGTGATGAGCGAAGCAATCAAACAGCCTGTGAGCCCTGAAGGCATTATTCAGATGCAGGGCGTGAACAAGTGGTACGGTCAGTTTCACGTACTCAAGGACATCAACCTCAACGTCAAGCAGGGCGAGCGTATCGTGCTGTGCGGCCCGTCGGGTTCCGGAAAATCCACCACCATCCGCTGCCTCAACCGCCTGGAAGAGCACCAGCAGGGCCGCATCGTGGTCGATGGCGTGGAGCTGACCAACGACCTCAAGCAGATCGAAGCGATCCGCCGTGAAGTCGGCATGGTGTTCCAGCACTTCAACCTGTTCCCGCACCTGACCATCTTGCAGAACTGCACCCTGGCGCCGATGTGGGTGCGCAAGATGCCCAAGCGCAAGGCCGAGGAAATTGCCATGCACTACCTGGAACGCGTACGCATTCCGGAGCAGGCGCACAAGTACCCGGGGCAACTGTCCGGCGGTCAGCAACAGCGTGTGGCGATCGCTCGCGCGCTGTGCATGAAGCCGAAGATCATGCTGTTCGACGAACCGACCTCGGCACTCGATCCGGAGATGGTGAAAGAGGTGCTGGACACCATGATCGGCCTGGCCGAAGACGGCATGACCATGCTCTGCGTGACCCATGAAATGGGCTTCGCGCGTACCGTGGCCAACCGCGTGATCTTCATGGACAAGGGCGAAATCGTCGAACAGGCTGCGCCGAACGACTTCTTCGACAAGCCGCAGAACGAGCGCACCAAGCTGTTCCTGAGCCAGATCCTGCATTGATCAACCCCAGGCACTGAAATAAACCCGGACTGAGTTCCGGGTTTATTTTTGCCTGCGGAAAACTCATACCCCTGTAGGAGCGAGCTTGCTCGCGATGGACTGGAGAGCGCCGCGGGGTACCTGCCAACCAGCGTTATCGTTGACGACCATCGCGAGCAAGCTCGCTCCTACAAGGGGGGCTGTTGCCGTTCTGGGATATGTTGACTAACATGTCAGAAAATTCATCCTATGATTGGATGAAAGGGCGAATTCCATGTCAGAAATTTCTCCGTTAGTGAAACGATCCCTGGTCGATCAGGCCCTGGATCAGTTGCGCCTGCGCATCAACCAGGGCACTTGGGTCGTGGGCCAGCGCTTGCCCACCGAGCCTGAGTTGTCCGCCGAGCTGGGCATCAGTCGCAACACCGTGCGCGAAGCCATGCGCGTGTTGGCGTTTTCCGGGTTGATCGAAATCCGTCAGGGCGACGGCAGTTACCTGCGGGCGGTGGTCGATCCGCTCGATACTTTGAAGGCGCTGTCCCGTTGTTCTCTTGAGCAGGCCCGGGAAACCCGGCACATCCTCGAAGTCGAGGCCATTGGCCTGGCGGCAGTGCGCCGAACCGATGAAGACCTGGTGGCATTGCACGAGGCCCTGAGTGTCAGCGGCAGCCACTATCACGGCGATCTCGACACCTACATCGCCTGCGACCTGGTGTTTCACCGCCGGTTGGTAGACGCCGCACACAACCCGACCCTCAGCGAGTTGTATCGCTATTTCTCCAGCGTCGTCGGCGCCCAATTGCGCCAGATCCTGAACATCGTCCCGCGCCGTCAGGAAGTGTTCGACCTGCACATCGCGTTGCTCGATGCCGTCGAGCAACGCGACCCGGAACGAGCCAAAGCCCTGTCGAGGCAGTTGATCAATGAACCTTGAAACCGAGAAGTCCATGCACCGCAGTGAGTTATCCACAGCCCCCAAACGTTCGGCCGAGCTGGAAGAGTTGCTGATCGATGCCGAGGCCGATGACGAACAGGTCCAGCAAGCTCACCCGGTTCTGCACCGGCCCTGGCTGTTGCTACTGGGCCTGATTCTGGTGGCGCTGAACCTGCGTCCGGCGCTGTCGAGCATGGCGCCGATGCTCAGCGAGGTCTCGAAGTCCCTTGGCTTGTCGGCGTCCGCGGCGGGGTTGCTGACCACGTTGCCGGTGCTTTGCCTTGGCCTGTTTGCGCCGTTGGCACCCGTGCTGGCGCGGCGATTTGGTGCGGAGCGGGTGGTGCTGGGCATTCTTCTGACCTTGGCGGGCGGGATCATCCTGCGCAGTTCGTTCGGTGAAATCGGTCTGTTTGCCGGCAGTGTGCTGGCCGGTGCCAGCATCGGCGTGATTGGCGTGTTGCTGCCGGGCATCGTCAAGCGCGACTTCCCGAAACAGGCCGGGACCATGACCGGTGTCTACACCATGGCCCTGTGCCTGGGCGCGGCGATGGCGGCGGGTGCGACCGTGCCGCTGAGTGAACACTTCGACAAAAATTGGGCGATAGGCCTCGGCTTCTGGGTCATTCCGGCATTAGCGGCCGCGCTGTTCTGGTTGCCGCAAGTCGGCCAGAAACACGGCGCGCACAACGTCGCCTACCGGGTTCGCGGATTGCTGCGCGATCCGCTGGCCTGGCAAGTGACCTTGTACATGGGCCTGCAATCGTCCCTGGCCTACATCGTGTTCGGCTGGTTGCCGTCGATCCTGATCGGGCGCGGCCTGACTCCGACCCAGGCCGGTCTGGTGCTGTCGGGTTCGGTGATCGTTCAACTGGTCAGCTCCCTCGCCGCGCCATGGCTGGCGACGCGCGGCAAGGATCAGCGCCTGGCGATTGTGATCGTGATGGCCCTGACCCTCGGCGGTCTGTTCGGTTGCCTGTACGCCCCGATTGAAGGTCTGTGGGGCTGGGCGATCGTGCTGGGGTTGGGGCAGGGCGCCACGTTCAGCCTGGCATTGACCCTGATCGTGCTGCGCTCGCGGGACTCCCACGTTGCGGCGAACCTGTCGAGCATGGCCCAGGGCTTCGGTTACACCCTGGCGTCCATGGGACCGTTCGCGGTCGGCATCGTGCATGACTGGACCGGCGGCTGGACGGCCGTGGGCTGGATCTTCGGTGTCATCGGCCTTGGTGCGATCCTCGCCGGCCTGGGGGCCGGACGTGCGTTGTACGTGCAGGTCGAAAGCGAAAAGGTCTGATTCCCGCACACTGTCGGTATTCGTCTTGCGAATGCCGATAGTGTTCGACCCGTTTGCAGACTATCGTGCAGGCAATCTTTCGATACCCATTGCACAACAGGGAGTCTGCCCATGAGTGAAGTCCACAGCGCCTTGATCACCCGTTTCTACCAGGCCTTCCAGCGTCTCGACGGTGAGGCGATGGCTGCCTGCTACACCGATGACGTGGTGTTCAGTGACCCGGCGTTCGGCGAGCTTCGTGGTCGTGATGCTGGCGATATGTGGTGCATGCTCACCACCCGCGCCAAGGATTTCTCCCTGACCTTCGATCATGTCCGTGCCGATGATCGTATCGGTAGCGCCCATTGGGTCGCGACCTATCTGTTCAGCCAGACTGGCAATACCGTGGTCAATGACATCCAGGCACGCTTTGTCTTTCGCGATGGCAAGATCTGCGAGCATCACGACAGTTTCGACCTGTGGACATGGTCACGTCAGGCCCTGGGTTTCAAAGGCCTGCTGCTGGGCTGGACGCCACTTGTTCGCAACGCCGTTCGCTCACAGGCCCTGAAGGGGCTGAAGGCATTCCAGGCCAGTCGCTGATAAGATCGCGGCTTGTTTTCCTTCAAGCCCTGATCGTTACGTGACCACCCTCAGCGAAAGCCCTGTCGACGCCGACACCCCCGCGAGCAAAACCTGGTTCGTCTACCTCGTTCGCGCGGCCAACGGTTCGCTCTATTGTGGGATCAGCGATGATCCCGTACGTCGCTTCGCCAAGCATCAAAGCGGCAAGGGCGCGCGATTCTTTCTTTCCAGCCCGGCCATGGCCCTGGTCTACACCGAACGCTGTCGCGACAAAAGCGATGCATTGCGTCAGGAGCGGCTGATCAAGAAACTCAAGAAGAGCGCCAAGGAATGCCTGGTGGCGAGCGCAGCGAGCGCCGCCCCTGGCTTATCACTCTGACTGATCGGTTCCCATCAGGCAGATCTGTAGGCTGCCAGGTGATTGCGCGCTAAGCTGCGGACTCCTGATCCTTGCGGCGGAGCCGAGCATGTCCGAGTTGATTCTGCATCATTACCCGACGTCCCCCTTTGCCGAGAAGGCCCGCCTGTTGCTGGGCTTCAAGGGCTTGTCCTGGCGCTCGGTGAAGATCTCGCCAGTGATGCCAAAACCGGATCTCACGGCGTTGACCGGTGGCTACCGCAAGACACCGGTGTTGCAGGTCGGTGCCGATATCTATTGCGACACGGCATTGATTGCCCGGCGACTGGAGCAGGAAAAGGCCTTGCCGGCGTTCTTCCCGGAAGGTCAGGAAATGATCGTCGCGTCCTTTGCCGCCTGGGCTGATTCGGTGGTGTTCCAGCATGCGGTGAGCCTGGTGTTCCAGCCGGAATCGATTGCCGTGCGTTTCGGTAATTTACCGCAGGAAGCGATCAAGGCGTTCCTGGCCGACCGCGCCGGTTTGTTCAGTGGTGGTAGCGCGACAAAACTGTCTACCGAACAGGCGAAGCACCAGTGGCCGACGATCATGTCGCGTCTGGAGCTGCAGTTGCAGCGCGAGGAGGGTGACTACCTGTTTGGCGAGCCGTCGATTGCCGACTTCGCCCTGGCTCATTGCCTCTGGTTCCTCAAGGCCACGCCGGTGACGGCTCCGCTGGTCGAAGCTTATCCGGCAGTCAATGCATGGCATACGCGGGTGTTGGGCTTCGGTCATGGCGCATCCAGCGAGATGAGTTCCGAGGAGGCTTTGGCAGTGGCGCGCACGTCCACGCCAGCGGCTTTGCCGGATGAGCAATTCGTCGATCCCAACGGGTTCACGGTGGGTCAGCAGGTGGTCATCGCGGCCACAGACTATGGTGTTGATCCGGTCGCGGGAGAGCTGCTGTTTGCCGGCCGCGAAGAACTGATTGTACGGCGCGAGGACGAGCGCGGCGGTGTGGTGCATGTGCACTTCCCGCGGTTCGGTTTCCGGATAGAAGCCTGCTGAAAAAACTTTGTGGGAGCGAGCTTGCTCGCGATGGCGGACTGACATTCGACAAAATTGTTGGCTGTGTTGGCCTCATCGCGAGCAAGCTCGCTCCCACAGTTACTTCAACGCTGCCAGAATCGCATCCGGGTCATACCCGCGAATCAGCGTCCCGTTCACATCGATGATCGGAATGCCCCCACCGCCCAGCGCCTGATAGTCCTCGCGCGCGGCAGCATCCTTCTCGATGTCGAACTCCTTGTACGCAATGCCTTTCTGATCGAGGAAGCGCCGGGTCAGCTTGCAGTAACCACACCATTCGGTGGCGTAGAGCACAACGTTGGCCTTGGCCTGCGTCTGCGCCGACACCACTTGCGATGGATTGAACACCCGCTCGATCTTGCCCCAGTTCTGATAGGCCACGACCACCAGCAGGATCAGCAGGAATTTCTTCAGCACGCCGCCGAGCATCAGTTGCGACGCTTCAGCTGATCGGTGAGTGAAGTGGGCAGGCCCTTGATGATCAACGTGCCGGCTTCCTCGTCGTACTCGATCTTCGAGCCCAGCAGGTGTGCTTCGAAACTGATCGACAGGCCTTCGGCGCGACCAGTGAATCGGCGGAACTGGTTCAGGGTGCGTTTATCGGCCGGGATTTCCGGCGAGAGGCCGTAATCCTTGTTGCGGATGTGATCGTAGAAAGCCTTCGGGCGTTCTTCGTCGATCAGCCCCGACAACTCTTCCAGGCCCATCGGCTCACCGAGCTTGGCCTGGCTACTGGCGTAATCCACCAGGGTCTTGGTCTTCTCGCGGGCGTCGTCTTCCGGCAGGTCTTCGCTTTCAACGAAATCACTGAAGGCCTTGAGCAGGGTGCGGGTTTCACCCGGACCGTCGACGCCTTCCTGGCAGCCAATGAAGTCGCGGAAGTACTCCGAAACCTTTTTGCCGTTCTTGCCTTTGATGAACGAAATGTACTGCTTGGACTGTTTGTTGTTCTGCCACTCGGAAACGTTGATCCGCGCCGCCAGGTGCAACTGGCCAAGGTCGAGGTGGCGGGATGGGGTCACGTCCAGTTCGTCGGTTACGGCCACACCTTCACTGTGGTGCAGCAGGGCAATGGCCAGGTAGTCGGTCATGCCTTGCTGATAGTGTGCGAACAGCACGTGGCCGCCGACCGACAGGTTCGATTCCTCCATCAGTTTCTGCAGATGCTCGACCGCCACGCGGCTGAACGCAGTGAAATCCTGACCGCCCTCGAGGTACTCCTTCAGCCAGCCGCTGAACGGGAACGCGCCGGATTCCGGATGGAACAGGCCCCAGGCTTTACCCTGTTTGGCGTTATAGCTTTCGTTGAGGTCGGCGAGCATGTTCTCGATGGCCGCAGACTCAGCCAGTTCAGAGTCGCGGGCGTGGAGAACTGCAGGTGTGCCGTCGGGTTTTTTGTCGATCAGGTGGACGATGCAATGACGGATCGGCATGGGCTTCTCGGCTGAATGAAGAGAGGAGGGCGCGCTCCCCCGAAAAAGCGCCCAGTGTACCGCAACCACTGGTTTTGGCGCGGTGCGAAGGCCAATTCCCGGGCGACCGGCGGCGCTTATGCGATTTTTTCCCGATTTAGAGCAATAAAGCTGACCAAATGGGTAGCTGGAGGCGGATATTTCCCCGTCTCTGTGCTAGTTTTGCCCGGTCTTGCGCGAAGTCACTGCGTTAAGCCTGCAGTCAGCTTTTGTCAGGTCGAACCAAACCCTGATTTCGGTATCTATAACCCCGATCCCGAGGTTATTTCGCCGAGGGTGCCAGATCCAGAAGATCGGGCTCGATGGCTGACATTGCACTCTGCAATCCATATGAATTTGATAGGGAAGGAACACTACATGGCTCTTACTAAAGACCAACTGATCGCCGACATCGCTGAAGCTATCGACGCGCCGAAAACCACCGCGCGTAACGCTCTGGACCAACTGGGCCAAATCGTTGCCGATCAGCTGGAAAACGGCGGCGAAATCACTCTGCCGGGTATCGGCAAGCTGAAAGTGACTGAGCGCCCTGCCCGTACTGGCCGTAACCCTTCGACTGGCGCTGCCATCGAAATCGCTGCCAAGAAAGTGATCAAGCTGGTTGTGGCCAAAGGCCTGACCGACGCTGTTAACAAGTAAGACTTGTTAAAAAAAACCGTGCACCGGAGCGATCCGGGCACGGTTTTTTTGTGGGCGCTGTAACGGTTTACGCAAAGTAAATTGTTGGAATAATCCCTTTGTTTGAAAGCAGTTGTTACCCGCGCACCTGATAGGGATAGCCGTTTCCGCTGAATAGCACATTTCTCTCTGTATAAAACGAACGTTCCTACAGAACTGATAGTTGAGTGTGCGCCTTGGGTCGGTAGTATCAATAAGGCGTAGCGCTTGGCTTCGCGTAATAAGCTAAACCAAATTTCAGTTGTTGGTTACAGGGACGTTTTTATGAAAGTTAAACAGTTGTTGATGTGCGTATCGTTTCTGGTGTCCGGCCAGGCTTTGGCAAATGTTACCGAGTACTGCCCGAGTCCTTCTGACATCAAGGAGTTGGCAGCCGGTATCTATAAAGCCCCGACAGCAAGTGGCGACGGAGAATGGTACGGCGTTTCGCAAACCGGGCGTGGGCCAATAGGCGAGTTCGAGTTGGCGATATTCGCGCCTCGCGTAGCAGCCGAGAGAGGCACTGTTGCCGGTGAGATTCTGCGTTGTGGTTACAAACTGCAAAATGGAGGCGATCTGGATATGAGGTACAAGCGAGAGGGAACTATTGTAAGTATTGATACCAGTGGACCATGGGAGCAATGGTATGGTCAGTATTACTGCGAAAGCAAAGAGGCGCGAGCTTGTGCGTTCACAGAGAATGTTCGTACAAAACGTTAAAGCGAAGATATCCAAACTTTCCTGTTATCGAAGTTGCAGGAAAGTTGTCAGGCAGTTGGTGGTTACAGATCTGAGCGTCACTGTTAATCGCTAGGTCTGTTAAAAGCCGTGTACAGGAGTCATCCGGGCACGGCTTTTTTGTGCGTCTGGCTTTTTACTCGGCTGTAGCTTTCGACCATCGTGCCTGACGCCAGGCCTGTTGCTGCGCTTTGGTCTGGAAGGTCCAGGCGACGAAGCGGCTCTGCTTTTGGCCTTGGCCCATTTCGACCACTTGGCTGTCCAAAGCACCGACCTTTTTCAAGGCGGTCTGGATCGCCGGCAGGTTCGACGCCTTCGACACCAGTGTGCTGAACCACAGCACTTGTTGCGCCACTTGTACGCTCTCGCTGACCAGTTGCGTGACGAAGCGCACCTCCCCACCTTCACACCATAATTCCGCTGCTTGCCCGCCGAAGTTTAACACCGGCAGCTTGCGCTTCGGATCGGCTTTGCCCAGGGCGCGCCATTTGCGTGTGCTGCCCCGTGTGGCCTCGTCCAGCGAGGCATGGAACGGCGGATTGCACATCGTCAGGTCAAAGCGCTCTGCGCTCTCCAGCAGGCCAGTGAGGATCTGCTTGGGGTTGTTCTGCTGACGTACCTGGATCGCTTTGTTCAGGCCATTGGATTGAATGATGGCCTTCGCCGCGGCGATGGCGGTCGCATCGATATCGGAACCGAGGAACTGCCAGCGATAGTCGCTGTAACCGATCAGCGGATACACGCAGTTGGCGCCCATGCCGATGTCCAGCACCTTCACGGCGGCGCCACGGGGGATCACACCGTCATTGCCACTGGCCAGCAGGTCGGCGAGGAAGTGCACGTAATCGGCGCGGCCGGGCACCGGTGGGCACAGGTAGTCGGCCGGAATGTCCCAGTGAGCGATGCCATAGAACGATTTGAGCAGCGCCCGGTTGAACACCCGCACGGCTTCAGGGCTGGCGAAGTCGATGCTTTCCTTGCCGTACGGATTGATGATCACGAATTTCTTCAATTCCGGAGCGCTTTTGATCAGCGTCGGAAAGTCGTAGCGACCCTGATGGCGATTGCGCGGGTGCAGGCTGGCCTTTTCCTTCGGGGCGACGGCCGTGGCCGGAGTCTTCGGGGCAGGCTTTTTGCGCGCAGGCTTGGGGGAGCGGGGGGCGGTCATGGCGGTGGTCGATTCGGGTATGGCTAAAAGTGGCGGGCATTGTCCCACATCTGTGGGGCAACACCGATCAAATGTGGGAGCGGGCTTGCTCGCGAAAGCGGACTTTCAGTCGATATTTATATCGAGTGTTATGGCCTCTTCGCGAGCAAGCCCGCTCCCACAGGAGATCTTCATTGGATGTAAGAAAGTGACAGGCATAAAAAAGGGAGGCCGCATGGGCCTCCCTCTTTCATTGCGATCTGCCGTTACAAACTGGCAATCCGCGCATGCTGCTCGGCCAGCTTGCCCAGGGCCTGTTCGGCCTCGGCCAGTTTGGCGCGTTCTTTCTCGATGACTTCAGCCGGTGCCTTGTCAACGAAACCGGCGTTGGACAGCTTGCCGCCGACTCGTTGCACTTCACCTTGCAGACGCTGGATTTCCTTGTCCAGACGCGCCAGTTCCGCACCTTTGTCGATCAAGCCGGCCATTGGCACCAGCACTTCCATCTCGCCGACCAGCGCGGTGGCGGACAGCGGTGCTTCTTCGCCAGCAGCCAGTACGGTGATCGATTCCAGGCGCGCCAGCTTCTTCAGCAGGGCTTCGTTCTCGGTCAGGCGACGCTGATCCTCGGCGCTGACGTTCTTCAGGAACAGCGGCAGGGGTTTGCCCGGGCCGATGTTCATTTCGCCACGGATGTTACGAGTGCCAAGCATCAGGCCCTTGAGCCATTCGATGTCATCTTCGGCCGCCTGATCGATGCGTGTTTCGTTGGCCACTGGCCAAGGTTGCAGCATGATCGTCTTGCCTTCGATACCGGCCAGCGGCGCGATACGCTGCCAGATTTCTTCGGTGATGAACGGCATGAACGGGTGCGCCAGGCGCAGGGCGACTTCCAGTACGCGAACCAGGGTGCGACGGGTGCCGCGCTGGCGTTCGACCGGTGCGTTTTCGTCCCACAGCACAGGCTTGGACAGTTCCAGGTACCAGTCGCAATACTGGTTCCAGATGAACTCGTACAAGGCCTGTGCTGCCAGGTCGAAACGGAACTGGTCAAGCTGGCGGGTCACTTCGGCTTCGGTGCGCTGCAGCTGCGAAATGATCCAGCGGTCAGCCAGGGACAGCTCAAAGGCTTCGCCGTTCTGGCCGCAGTCTTCGCCCTTGTCCAGTACGTAGCGCGCCGCGTTCCAGATCTTGTTGCAGAAGTTGCGATAGCCTTCGACGCGGCCCATGTCGAACTTGATGTCACGACCGGTGGACGCCAGCGAGCAGAAGGTGAAGCGCAGGGCGTCGGTGCCGTAGCTGGCGATGCCTTCGGCGAACTCGTCACGGGTCTGCTTCTCGATCTTCTTCGCCAGTTTCGGCTGCATCATGCCGGAGGTGCGTTTCTGCACCAGGGCTTCGAGCTCGATGCCGTCGATGATGTCCAGTGGGTCCAGGACGTTGCCCTTGGACTTGGACATCTTCTGGCCCTGGCCATCGCGCACCAGGCCGTGGACGTAGACGGTCTTGAACGGAACCTGCGGGGTGCCGTCTTCGTTTTTCACCAAATGCATGGTGAGCATGATCATCCGGGCTACCCAGAAGAAAATGATGTCGAAGCCGGTTACCAAGACGTCGGTGGAGTGGAATTTCTTCAGGAACTCGGTTTTTTCCGGCCAGCCGAGGGTGGAGAACGTCCACAGGCCCGAGCTGAACCAGGTGTCGAGAACGTCATTGTCCTGTTGCAGCGCAACGTCCGGGCCGATGCTGTGCTTGGCCCGCACTTCGGCTTCGTCGCGACCGACGTAGACCTTGCCCGACTCGTCGTACCAGGCCGGAATCCGGTGGCCCCACCACAGCTGACGGCTGATGCACCAGTCCTGGATGTCGCGCATCCACGAGAAATACATGTTTTCGTACTGTTTCGGCACGAACTGGATACGGCCGTCTTCAACGGCGGCAATCGCAGGCTCGGCCAACGGCTTGGTGGACACGTACCACTGGTCGGTCAGCCAAGGCTCGATGACGGTGCCGGAGCGGTCGCCTTTCGGCACCTTCAGGGCGTGATCGTCAACGCTGACCAACAGGCCGGCGGCGTCGAACGCGGCCACGATCTGCTTGCGCGCTTCGAAGCGGTCGAGACCGGCGTATTCGGCCGGGATCTTGCCGTCGATGGTTTCGTTCAGCGTGCCGTCGAGGTTGAACACCTGGCAAGCCGGCAGGACCGATGCGTTCTTGTCGAAGATGTTCAGCAGCGGCAGGTTGTGACGCTTGCCGACTTCATAGTCGTTGAAGTCGTGGGCCGGGGTGATTTTCACGCAGCCGGTGCCGAATTCAGGGTCGCAATAATCGTCGGCGATGATCGGGATGCGGCGGCCAACCAGTGGCAGCTCGACAAATTTGCCGATCAGGGCTTTGTAGCGTTCATCGTTCGGGTTAACGGCCACGGCGGAGTCGCCGAGCATGGTTTCCGGGCGAGTGGTCGCGACGATCAGGAAGTCGTTGCCTTCAGCGGTCTTGGCGCCGTCGGCCAGCGGGTATTTCAGGTTCCACAGGAAACCTTTCTCGTCGTGGTTTTCCACTTCGAGGTCGGAAATCGCCGTGTGCAGCTTGGTGTCCCAGTTGACCAGGCGCTTGCCGCGGTAGATCAGGCCGTCTTCGTGCAGGCGGACGAAAGCCTCTTTAACGGCCTCCGAGAGGCCGTCGTCCATGGTGAAGCGCTCGCGGCTCCAATCTACGGACGAACCGAGACGACGGATCTGACGGCTGATGTTGCCACCGGACTCATCTTTCCACTCCCAGACTTTCTCGAGGAATTTCTCGCGGCCCAGGTCATGGCGGCTCTGGCCCTTGGCTTCGAGCTGACGCTCCACCAACATCTGCGTGGCGATACCGGCGTGGTCGGTGCCCGGCTGCCACAGGGTGTTGCGACCCTGCATGCGGCGGAAACGGATCAGGGCGTCCATGATCGCGTTGTTGAAGCCGTGACCCATGTGCAGGCTGCCGGTGACGTTCGGCGGCGGGATCATGATGGTGTAGGACTCGCCCGCGCCTTGCGGGGCGAAGTAATTCTCTGACTCCCAGGTGTTGTACCAGGAAGTTTCAATGGCGTGCGGCTGGTAGGTCTTATCCATGCGCGGCGGGACCCTATTGGCATTTATTCAGGAAAAGCCGGGAAGTATAGCGGGGATGAGCCCATGCGCGTAGAGCGAGGTGACAATGGGTGGGGGAAAAGTTGTGGTTTTTCGGGGAGTGTTTTGTCTGCAATGACGCCATCGCGGGCAAGCCACGCTCCCACAGGATCAGTGTCGATCACAAAATAGTGGTTCGACAAAAAAACTGTGGGAGCGGCGGTGCGGCGATCCGACTTGCCCGCGAAAGCAATCTGTCAGGCGATCTGATTCAAATCGTTATGCCGCGTTTCCTTCAGGCACAGCACCGCGATCAAACTCAGCACCGCCGCCGCGGACACATAACCGCCGACATAACTCAATCCGCCCATCGCCACCAGTTTCTGGGCGAAGAACGGCGCCGCGGAAGCGCCGACGATACCGCCCAGGTTGTAGGCCGCCGAGGCGCCGGTGTAGCGCACGTGGGTGGGGAACAGCTCCGGCAGCAACGCCCCCATAGGCGCAAATGTCACACCCATCAGAAACAGTTCGATGCACAGGAACAACGCCACGCCCCAGGTCGAGCCTTGGGTCAGCAGGGGCTCCATGAGGAAGCCGGACAGGATCGCCAGCACACCGCCGATGATCAGCACCGGTTTGCGCCCATAACGGTCGCTGGCCCAGGCCGACAGCGGGGTGGCGGCAGCCATGAACAGCACCGCGAAGCACAACAGGCCGAGGAAGGTTTCGCGGCTGTAGCCGAGCGTTGCCACGCCGTAACTCAGGGAAAACACGGTGGAGATGTAAAACAGCGCGTAGCACACGACCATTGCGCCGGCTCCCAGCAATACGGGCGCCCAGTATTGGCCGAACAGCTCGAACAGCGGGATCTTCACTCGTTCCTGGCGCGCCATGGCGTTGGCGAATACCGGGGTCTCATGCAGCTTGAGACGAACGTACAGGCCGACCATCACCAGTGCGGCGCTGAGCAGGAACGGAATACGCCAGCCCCATGAGCGGAACTGTTCGTCATCCAGCACCACGGCCAGGGTCAGGAACAGGCCGTTGGCCGCCAGAAAGCCGATGGATGGACCCAGCTGCGGGAACATGCCGAACCACGCGCGCTTGCCTTTCGGCGCGTTCTCCGTGGCCAGCAATGCCGCGCCACCCCATTCGCCGCCCAATCCAAGGCCTTGGCCGAAGCGCAGGACGCAAAGCAGGATCGGTGCCCAGGCGCCAATGCTGTCGTATCCCGGCAGCACGCCGATCAGCGTGGTACACACGCCCATCAGCAGCAGCGAGGCGACCAGGGTCGATTTGCGGCCGATACGGTCGCCGAAGTGACCGAAAAGGGCCGAACCCAAGGGGCGTGCAAGGAAGGCGATGCCGAACGTGAGAAAAGCCGAAAGCATCTGGGCGGTGCCGGATGTCTGCGGAAAGAACACCGGGCCGATCACCAGCGCGGCGGCGGTGGCATAGACGTAGAAGTCGTAGAACTCGATGGCGGTACCGATGAAGCTTGCGGTGGCCACGCGGGTGGCGGAGTTCGTCGGTTGCGCAGGTGTGGAGTCGCTGTAAGTCGTGCTGGTCGTCATGCGGTTATCCCTGACAGTCATGTGCTCCAGTGGAGCGAATTATTATGGTCGAGAACCCAGGGATGTGGGCGGAGGCACGGTCGCTGTTCAAGGTCGGAACAGTCGTCGGTTTGTTGCGGACTTTGCTGGTGGACAGGCCGGATGCTGCGACGTGCGGGGTAAGCACGGGGCCGGCGAGGCTTGGGTAAGCGTTTCGATTATAGGAAGGTGGCTAACGATCGAACAAGAGGGCTTGCGAGGACATTGTGGCGAGGGGGCTTGTCGGAACGCCGCACCGCCCCGTTCGGCTGCGAAGCAGTCGTAAAGTCGGCAGCCACGGTGTACCAGATGAAAAGTAGTTGCATGGTTTAGCACTGCTTCGCAGCGCAACGGGGGCAAGCCCCCTCGCCACAAGGATTTGTGTCGGGTTTTAGATAACCACAGGCATCGAGCTGGTCTGCCAGATCAGCACCCGCGTGACACGGTTGTCCTCGGTCTCGAGAATTTCCAGGCGATACCGGCCGATCTTCAGGCACACCGCGCTATCGGGAATAGTCTCCAGGGCCTCGGTCACCAGGCCGTTCAGGGTTTTCGGGCCATCGCTGGGCAGGTGCCAGCCGAGGCTCTTGTTCAGCTCGCGAATGGACGCGGCACCGTCGACCACCAAGCGTCCGTCGGCTTGCGGATGAATGTGCGGATTGTCCAGGCTCTGCTGGCTTTCGAACTCGCCGACGATTTCTTCGAGAATGTCTTCCAGGGTGACGATGCCCAGCACTTCGCCGTATTCGTCGACCACCATGCCCAGGCGTCGCTGCTGCTTGTGAAAGTTGAGCAGTTGCAGTTGCAACGGGGTACTTTCCGGCACGAAGTACGGCTCGTGGCTGGCCGCCAGCAACGCTTCCCTGGTCAGGCTCGCATCGGGCAGCAAATGAAGGATGTGTCGGGTGTTGAGGACGGCTTCGACCTGGTTGATATCGCTGTGGAACACCGGCAGGCGCGTGCGTTTGTTGTGGCGCAATTGTTCGATGATTTCTTCGATGGAGTCATCGAGATTGATGCCGTCCACGTCGCTGCGCGGTACCAGGATGTCATTGACGGTAATGTTGTCCAGCGCGTGGATGCCTGGCAGCGGGTGAGGGCGGCTTGCGGTTTCGGAGGGCGCATGCCGCTCCGTCAGCGCTTCGTCCTCGCTTTGTTGCACCACTTTGGCTTTACGGGCGAATGGGCGCGTCAGCAACTGACTGATGCTGTTGAGCAGCCATGCCGCGGGATAGATGATTTTCAGCGGTAACCGCAGCAGGTTGTTGCCCTGGGCCAGGATCGCATCCGGATAGCGGGTGGCGAGGGCGCGTGGCAAATAGTCGGAAAACACCAGCAACATGGCGCCCGCTCCGAGGCAGGCGACCCACGGGCCGTTCTCGGCCCAGGTGAACATGGCCAGCAAGGTGCTGATGACCACCACGAGTGCACGGCACAGAGTGTTGCAAAAAATCAGGCTGGCCAGTGGGAAGCTGAGTTTCGCTACCGGTTTGTCGCTGGAACGCGTTGCGGTGCGCTGGGCCAGCAAATGCTGGTGCGCCGCTTCGATGGCGGTAAACAGCCCTGACCATAAAACCAGCAGGGTCACTACCGCGAGCATCGGCCCTATGGGCAAGTCGTCCATTAATGCCGCCCGTCAGATATGCAGGATGTATTCACGAACCAGCTTGCTGCCGAAATACGCCAGCATCAACAGGCAAAAACCGGCCAGGGTCCAGCGAATGGCTTTGTGCCCGCGCCAGCCAAGGCGATTGCGTCCCCACAGCAGCACGCTGAAAACGACCCAGGCCAGGCAGGCCAGCAGTGTTTTGTGCACCAGATGCTGGGCGAACAGGTTCTCTACGAACAGCCAGCCGGAAATCAGCGATAGCGACAACAGCGTCCAGCCGGCCCAGAGGAAACCGAACAGCAGGCTTTCCATGGTTTGCAGTGGCGGGAAGTTCTTGATCAGCCCGGATGGGTGCTTGTGCTTGAGCTGATGGTCTTGAATCAGCAGCAACAAAGACTGGAACACCGCGATGGTGAACATGCCGTAGGCCAGGATCGAAAGCAGGATGTGGGCGAGGATGCCCGGCTCCTCAACGATGACCTGTACCGTGCCGGCGGGAGCAAAATGCGCCAGCAACACGGTCAAGGCCCCAAGCGGGAGCAGCAGGACCAGCAGGTTCTCCACCGGAATCCGCGAGCAGGCCAGCAGGGTCAGTGCGATGACCGCCACGGCTATCAGGCTGGCGGCACTGAAGAAGTCCAGGGCCAGACCGGTCGGGGTCAGCAGGTGGGTGAGCAGGCTGGCGCTGTGGGCCAATACGGCGAGCACGCCGAGCATGACCAGCAGGCGTTTGTTGACCTTGGCGCCGGACGCCAGGCGAGTGCCCTGGTAAATGGTCGCAGCGGCGTACAAGCAGGCGGCGGCGAGAGTAGTTAGCAAGCTGGGTGACAAGGGGAGCATAAATCCTGTTAGGCAAGCCCGAAAGTCGCTGAGTTTGGCATAGAACCCCCGCCACACGAAAGACCGCGCAACCCGACGGCGAGGTGTCCGCCGGCCGCAGTCTTCGCTATAATCCGCGACCTGCCCACGCCGCAGGCTCGCCGAGCACACGTTTAGTCCGGTCCGGGCCGCCATTATCCCGGTCTACACAGGGCCTGAAAGGATCGCGCAATGTTTGAAAACTTAACCGACCGTCTCTCGCAGACGCTGCGCCATGTCACCGGCAAGGCCAAGCTGACTGAAGACAACATCAAAGACACCCTGCGCGAAGTGCGCATGGCGTTGCTCGAAGCCGACGTCGCCCTGCCGGTGGTCAAGGACTTCGTCAATTCGGTCAAGGAGCGCGCCGTCGGCACCGAGGTGTCACGCAGCCTGACGCCGGGCCAGGCCTTCGTGAAGATCGTCCAGGCCGAACTCGAAAGCCTGATGGGCGCGGCCAACGAAGATTTGAACCTGAGCGCAGTGCCGCCAGCGGTCATCCTCATGGCAGGTTTGCAGGGCGCTGGTAAAACCACCACCGCCGGCAAGCTCGCGCGCTTCCTTAAAGAGCGCAAGAAGAAGTCGGTCATGGTCGTGTCCGCCGACGTTTATCGTCCAGCGGCGATCAAGCAGCTGGAAATGCTCGCCGGTGAAGTCGGCGTTACCTTCTTCCCGTCCGACCTGAGCCAGAAGCCGGTCGAGATCGCGCAAGCGGCTATTAAGGAAGCCAAACTCAAATTCATCGACGTGGTCATCGTCGATACCGCCGGTCGCCTGCACATCGATGAAGAGATGATGGGCGAGATCAAGGCCCTGCACGCCGCGATCAACCCGGTCGAAACCCTGTTCGTGGTCGACGCCATGACCGGCCAGGACGCCGCCAACACGGCCAAGGCCTTCGGCGATGCATTGCCGCTGACCGGTGTGATCCTGACCAAGGTCGACGGCGACGCCCGTGGCGGTGCCGCACTGTCGGTGCGCGCCATCACCGGCAAGCCGATCAAGTTCATCGGTATGGGCGAGAAGAGCGAAGCGCTCGATCCGTTCCATCCTGAGCGTATCGCCTCGCGCATCCTCGGCATGGGCGACGTGCTCAGCCTGATCGAGCAGGCGGAAGCGACCCTCGACAAGGACAAGGCCGACAAGCTGGCCAAGAAACTGAAGAAGGGCAAGGGCTTCGACCTCGAAGACTTCCGCGATCAGCTGCAACAGATGAAGAACATGGGCGGCCTCGGCGGGCTCATGGACAAGCTGCCGAACATGGGTGGCGTGAACCTGGCGCAAATGGGCAACGCCCAGGGTGCGGCAGAGAAGCAATTCAAGCAGATGGAAGCCATCATCAACTCCATGACCCCGGCCGAGCGCCGCGACCCTGAGATGATCAGTGGTTCGCGCAAGCGCCGGATCGCCATGGGTTCCGGCACCCAGGTGCAGGACATCGGCCGCTTGATCAAGCAGCACAAGCAGATGCAGAAGATGATGAAGAAGTTCTCTGCAAAAGGCGGAATGGCCAAGATGATGCGCGGCATGGGCGGAATGTTGCCCGGCGGCGGCATGCCAAAGATTTAGTGTCCAGTCACGCCAATACTGCTCAATTTTGGCGGCGCCTGTGGACCTCATGCTGCGTTGCCGCTCCTCGCCATAGCCAGCTATGACTCGTCGCGGCGCATTGCCTGAGGTCCACAGTCACTCGCCAAAATATGAGCATTATTGGCGAGACTGGACAGAAGAATCCGCGCCGGTCATCGCACCGGCGCAGACCCGCAAGGAAGCGGGATCTCCAGCAAACCCGCACTTGGCGGGAGCTGACCGGCCGTTTTCAACGACGGCTCTATAGCAAATCTGCATGGCGGCCGATAGACCGCCGGAAAAAGTCATTTGCAAAAGTCCGGATATTCCTTAGAATATGCGGCCTTTCGGGCACCCATGCCCGCTGTGCCTTTAGATTTGCAGCACCGACTACAGGAACGATGTTCACATGCTAACAATCCGTCTTGCCCTTGGCGGCTCCAAAAAGCGCCCGTTTTACCACTTGACCGTAACCGACAGCCGCAACCCGCGCGACGGTTCGCACAAGGAACAGGTTGGCTACTTCAACCCTGTTGCCCGTGGTCAGGAAGTTCGTCTGTCCGTGAACCAAGAGCGCGTAGCCTACTGGCTGAGCGTTGGTGCACAACCTTCTGAGCGCGTTGCTCAGTTGTTGAAGGAATCTGCTAAGGCTGCGGCCTGAGCAATATGAACGCGACGCCAGCCATTGCTGATGATTTGATCGTTATCGGCAAGATTTATTCTGTTCACGGCGTTCGCGGCGAAGTGAAGGTGTACTCCTTTACTGATCCGATTAAAAACCTGCTGGACTACAAAACCTGGACGCTCAAGCGTGACGGTAATGTAAAGCAGGTAGAGCTGGTCAGCGGACGCGGGAATGACAAGTTCCTGGTCGCAAAGCTCAAGGGTCTCGATGATCGCGAAGAAGCTCGTCTTCTGGCCGGTTATGAGATCTGCGTGCCGCGCAACCTGTTCCCTGAACTGACCGACGGCGAGTACTACTGGTACCAGCTGGAAGGTCTCAAGGTCATCGATACGCACGGACAACTGTTCGGAAAAATCGATCACCTGCTGGAGACCGGCTCGAACGATGTCATGGTGGTCAAGCCTTGCGCTGGCAGCCTGGATGATCGCGAACGCCTGTTGCCCTATACGGAGCAATGCGTGTTGGCCGTCGACCTGGCCGCGGGCGAGATGAAGGTGGATTGGGACGCGGATTTCTAAGCGTGGCTAACTTGCGCGTAGAAGTGATCAGTCTGTTTCCCGAGATGTTTTCCGCCATCAGCGAGTACGGCATCACCAGTCGGGCGGTGAAACAGGGGCTCTTGCAGCTCACCTGTTGGAATCCGCGAGACTACACGACGGATCGACATCACACTGTGGACGATCGCCCGTTTGGCGGTGGTCCGGGCATGGTGATGAAGATCAAGCCCCTGGAAGATGCTCTGGTTCAGGCCAAGGCAGCAGCCGGGGAGGCGGCGAAGGTGATTTACCTGTCCCCCCAAGGCCGTCAACTGACTCAGTCGGCGGTACGCGAGTTGGCGAATCTGGATGCATTGATCCTGATTGCCGGCCGCTATGAAGGCATTGACGAGCGTTTTATTGATGCTCATGTCGATGAAGAGTGGTCGATTGGCGACTATGTACTGTCTGGCGGCGAGCTGCCGGCGATGGTCCTGATCGATGCGGTTACACGACTGCTGCCTGGAGCTTTAGGGCATGCGGACTCCGCAGAGGAAGATTCCTTTACGGATGGTTTGCTGGATTGCCCGCACTACACCCGACCGGAGGTGTATGCGGATCAGCGTGTTCCCGACGTATTGCTAAGTGGCAATCACGCGCACATCCGGCGTTGGCGTTTACAGCAGTCCCTTGGTCGGACCTTTGAACGACGCGCCGATCTTCTGGAAAGCCGCTCGCTTTCTGGAGAAGAGAAGAAGCTGCTCGAGGAATACATCCGCGAGCGGGACGATAGTTAACAACGTATCGATGGTAGATCCGACGATTTACCTTAGGAGCACAGCATGACTAACAAAATCATCCTTGCACTCGAAGCAGAGCAGATGACCAAAGAGATCCCTACCTTTGCCCCGGGCGACACCATTGTCGTTCAGGTGAAAGTGAAGGAAGGCGACCGTTCGCGTCTGCAAGCGTTCGAAGGTGTTGTTATCGCCAAGCGTAACCGCGGCGTAAACAGTGCATTCACCGTTCGTAAAATCTCCAACGGTGTTGGCGTAGAGCGTACTTTCCAGACCTACTCCCCGCAAATCGACAGCATGGCTGTCAAGCGTCGCGGTGACGTACGTAAAGCCAAGCTGTACTACCTGCGCGACCTGTCGGGCAAAGCAGCTCGCATCAAGGAAAAACTGGCTTAAGTCCAGCTTCCGATGCAAAAAAGCAGCCTGCGGGCTGCTTTTTTGTTGCCTGCGGTTTAACGAATTCTCCGGATCGCGGCCTGACGCGAGACCGGGTTGCGGCCATCGCGAGCAAGCTCGCTCCCGCAGTAGATCTTCTGCGACCGCAATGCCTGTGAACGCCATAGATCCCCTGTGGGAGCGAGCTTGCTCGCGATGCGATTTACGTAGCGTCGCTGGTTTCAGGCTGAATCAACGCCAACAACGTCCACCCTGCTGAAGGCTGGACCGCACTGTCCGGCGTCACCACATGCACCCAGCCACTGTCATCACGAGCAAACAGCAGAGTCGCACGCTCGCCATGCAACGCCTGATAGTCCTCCCAGCCAAAGCCCTCGGTCAGGTTCGTGCTGTACAACTCAGCCCCCTGATGCAGCTGATTGGCCAGCTTGATGTAGGTTAACTCCTCATTGCCTAGCAAACGCCCGCGATGTTCATGGCTGGCGCGATGTTTGTCGGTGCGTCGGCTCTCCTGGCCGCTGGCCAGTCCGAACAGCCGTTGATGGCCGAAATCATGGCGAAAACGCATTGCGGCGAGGGTGTTCAACTCCCCGGACGGTGACAACGCCAGCAAATGCCCGAGGCCGACCAGATCCAGATGCGCATCGGCATGTTGCGAGGCCGGGTTGCCAAAATAGGTCGGCAAGCCTTCCATCCGGGCTGCGCGAATGTTTTCCCAGCTCGAATCCGTCAACAGTACGCGACTGCCCAGTTGCTGCAGGGCCTTGCCCAGCGTGCGCGCAGGTCCGTTGGCGCCGATGATCAGAAAGCCGCTCGGTGCCGGTTCCGCCACCTTCAGCAGGCGCGCCAGCGGTCGTGCCGTCGCGCTTTGCAACACCACCGTGCCGATGATCACCGCAAAGGTGAGCGGCACCAGCAGCAACGCTCCCTGGTGACCGGCCTCATGCAGGCGAATGGCGAAGATTGCCGACACCGCCGCTGCCACGATGCCCCGTGGGGCAATCCACGCCAGCAGCGCCCGTTCGCGCCAACCCAGGCTGGAGCCCGCCGTGCTCAGCAGCACATTCAAAGGGCGGGCGATGAACTGAATGACCAGCAGCAAAATCAGCACCAGAGGCCCGAGGCCGATCATGGCGTTCAGGTCCAGCCGTGCCGCCAGCAGAATGAACAGGCCGGAGATCAGCAACACGCTGAGGTTTTCCTTGAAATGCAGGATGTGCCGTACATCCACGCCTTTCATGTTGGCCAGCCACATGCCCATCAGTGTCACGGCCAGCAACCCGGATTCATGGGTGACCTCGTTGGAGGCAATGAAAATACCCAGGACTGCCGCGAGCGCCGCCAGGTTGTGCAGGTATTCCGGCAGCCACTGGCGGCGAATCAGGGTGCCGAGCAACCAGCCACCAAAAATACCGAACAGGCTCCCGCACAAAATCACGCCGCCGAAGGTCAGCAGGCTTTCCTTGAGGCCGTTACCTTCGGCACTGGCAATGATGAAGCTATAGACGACTACCGCCAGCAGGGCGCCGATGGGGTCGATGACAATGCCTTCCCAGCGCAGGATATTGGCAATCGACGCTTTCGGGCGCACGACGCGTAGCATCGGTACGATCACGGTCGGCCCTGTCACCAGGGTCAGGCTGCCGAACAGGATGGCCAGCAACCAGTCGAACCCCAGCAGCCAGTGAGTGGCGACAGCAATGACCACCCAGGTGGAGAGGGCACCAATCGTGACCAGGCGATGGACGACGCTGCCGATTTCGCGCCACTCGGACAGATGCAGGGTCAGGCTGCCTTCGAACAGGATCAGCGCCACCGCCAAGGACACCAGCGGCATCAGCAATGGCCCGAACATTTCTTGCGGGTCGAGCAAGTGCAGCACGGGGCCAGCCAGGATGCCGGTCAGCAGCAGAAAAAGAATCGCCGGCAATTTCAAGCGCCAGGCCAGCCATTGGCAAAGCAGCGCCGCCGCGCCTATCCCGCCAAATGCCAATAAAATCTGCTGCTCGCTCATTGCTGCTCCCTGTTCCTTGAAATGGCGGCCTATGAAAGACTAGCGGCCGTTTTCATGTCCAATCTTAATTTTGCGTGCAGCCTCAAGGCTGCATGATTCGAGTACCCATGCCTGCCATCGATCACCCGCTGATAGACCAATTCCTCGATGCCCTGTGGTTGGAGAAAGGTCTTTCCGACAACACCCGCGATGCCTATCGCAGTGACCTGGCGCTGTTCAACGGCTGGTTGCAGGAAAAAGGGCTGGAGCTGATCAACGCTGGCCGCGAACTGATCCTTGATCACCTGGCTTGGCGTCTGGAACAAAACTACAAGCCTCGTTCCACTGCGCGATTTCTCTCCGGTGTGCGTGGGTTCTATCGCTACTTGCTGCGGGAAAAACTCATCGCCGTCGATCCGACCCTTCGCATCGACATGCCGCAGCTGGGTAGGCCGCTGCCGAAATCCTTGTCGGAAGCCGACGTGGAGGCGCTGTTGAAAGCGCCGGACCTGAGTGAAGCCATTGGCCAGCGTGACCGGGCCATGCTTGAAGTCCTGTACGCCTGCGGCCTGCGAGTGACGGAGCTGATCAGCCTGACGCTGGAGCAGGTCAATCTACGTCAGGGCGTGCTGCGCGTGATGGGCAAGGGTAGCAAGGAGCGTCTGGTGCCGATGGGTGAAGAGGCAATTGTCTGGGTCGAGCGCTACATGCGCGATGGCCGTGGCGAACTGCTCGGCGGGCGTCCCAGCGATGTGTTGTTCCCGAGTCAGCGTGGCGAGCAGATGACGCGTCAAACCTTCTGGCACCGGATCAAGCACCAGGCCAAGGTGGCCGGGATCGGCAAGTCGCTGTCGCCGCACACCTTGCGCCATGCCTTCGCCACGCATCTGCTCAATCACGGTGCAGACCTGCGGGTGGTGCAGATGCTGCTGGGGCACAGCGATTTGTCTACGACGCAGATCTACACCCATGTTGCCCGGGCGCGCTTGCAGGATTTGCACGCCAGGCATCATCCACGCGGGTGAACTTCCCGAGATCCGCTTTTCTGTGGGAGCGGGCTTGCCCGCGAAGAGGCCGGCACATACAACATTGATGTCGCCTGATACGACGCTTTCGCGAGCAAGCCCGCTCCCACAGGAGATTGTGTCGCCACAAATGTCTTGCATCAGGTGCATTCGGCCATGTGGGCCTTATGTGATAGGCTGGGCCGGTTTGCACGATGGGCGTTTATGACTCGGTGTTTCGGCACGGGCGTTCTGATCGTCCCATTTGTCCGTCTTCAGGAGTTCTCATGCGTCTGACCCAGATTTTCGCCGCCGCAGCCATTGCGTTGGTCAGCACCTTTGCCGTCGCCGATGACGCGGCCGACAAAGCCATTCGTAAAAGCCTGGAAAACCTCCAGCTCGAAGTGCCGGTAGAGACCATCACCGCCAGCCCGTTGCCAGGCCTGTACGAAGTCAAGCTCAAGGGCAGCCGTGTGCTGTATGCCAGCGCCGACGGCCAGTACGTGGTTCAGGGCTACCTGTTCGATCTCAAGGACGGCAAGCCGGTCAACCTGACCGAGAAGACCGAGCGCCAGGGCATCTCCAAACTGATCAACGCCATTCCGGTTGCCGAAACCGTTGTCTACCCGGCCATTGGCGAAACCAAGTCGCACATCACCGTATTCACCGACACCACCTGCCCGTACTGCCACAAGCTGCACGCCGAAGTGCCTGAGCTGAACAAGCGCGGCATCGAAGTGCGTTACGTTGCGTTCCCGCGTCAGGGCCTGGGCTCGCCGGGTGACGAGCAACTGCAAGCGGTGTGGTGCTCGAAAGACAAGAAAGCGGCCATGGACAAAATGGTCGACGGCAAGGAAATCAAGGCCGCCAAGTGCGATAACCCGGTCTCCAAACAGTTCGCCCTCGGCCAGTCGATCGGCGTGAATGGCACACCGGCCATCGTTTTGGCCGACGGTCAGGTCATTCCGGGCTACCAGCCTGCGCCACAAGTCGCCAAACTGGCGCTGGGCGCGAAGTAAATTCGCATCGTCACGGCAAGCCTTGACGATCATGGTCCGGTAGCGACATTCGCCGGGCCATCAATAGAGAGCCGCGAGTCTGCGGTTGTTTTCACGGCCGGCCTCGAGTCGGCCGTTTTATGGGGAGTTCACAGTGAAACCGGTCAAAGTAGGCATCTGTGGGTTAGGAACCGTCGGTGGCGGTACCTTCAACGTACTTCAGCGCAACGCCGAGGAAATTGCTCGTCGTGCCGGGCGTGGAATCGAAGTGGCACAAATTGCCATGCGCACGCCAAAGCCTCAGTTCCAAACGACCGGTATTGCGATTACCAACGATGTCTTCGAAGTGGCCACGAACCCTGAGATCGACATCGTCATAGAGCTGATGGGCGGCTACACCGTTGCCCGCGAGCTGGTACTCAAGGCCATCGAGAATGGCAAGCATGTGGTCACCGCGAACAAGGCGCTTATCGCCGTTCACGGTAATGAAATTTTCGCCAAGGCCCGCGAGAAGGGCGTGATCGTTGCGTTCGAAGCGGCGGTGGCCGGTGGCATCCCGGTGATCAAGGCGATCCGCGAAGGCCTGTCCGCCAACCGCATCAACTGGGTAGCCGGCATCATCAACGGCACCGGCAACTTCATCCTGACGGAAATGCGCGAGAAGGGTCGCACCTTCGAAGACGTATTGGCCGAAGCCCAGGCCCTGGGTTACGCCGAAGCCGATCCGACCTTCGACGTCGAGGGTATCGACGCCGCTCACAAGCTGACGATCCTGGCATCCATCGCGTTCGGTATTCCGTTGCAGTTCGACAAGGCTTACACCGAAGGCATCACCAAGCTGACCACCGCCGACGTGAACTACGCCGAAGCGCTGGGCTACCGCATCAAGCACCTGGGCGTGGCGCGCAGCACCGCGGCCGGTATCGAATTGCGCGTGCACCCGACGCTGATCCCGGCCGATCGCCTGATCGCCAACGTCAACGGCGTGATGAACGCGGTGATGGTCAACGGCGATGCTGCCGGTTCGACCCTGTTCTACGGCGCTGGCGCCGGCATGGAGCCGACCGCTTCGTCGGTGATCGCCGACCTGGTGGACGTGGTCCGCGCCATGACTTCCGACCCGGAAAACCGAGTACCGCACCTGGCGTTCCAGCCGGATTCGCTGTCGGCTCACCCGATCCTGCCGATCGAAGCCTGCGAAAGCGCCTACTACCTGCGCATCCAGGCCAAGGACCATCCGGGCGTATTGGCTCAGGTCGCGAGCATCCTTTCGGAGCGCGGCATCAACATCGAGTCGATCATGCAGAAGGAAGCCGAGGAGCACGACGGCCTGGTGCCGATGATCCTGCTGACCCACCGTGTGGTGGAACAGCGCATCAACGACGCCATCGCTGCTTTGGAAGCCTTGGCGGGTGTGGTCGGTCCAGTTGTACGGATCCGTGTCGAGCACCTGAACTAAGCCGATATCGTTGACCGGGCTCGCTTGCGGGCCCGGCACTACGAACACTGTCCATTGGAGTCAGTCATGCGTTACATCAGTACCCGCGGCCAGGCACCGGCCCTGAATTTCGAAGACGTCCTGCTGGCTGGTCTTGCCACCGACGGCGGTCTGTACGTCCCGGAAAACCTGCCACGTTTCACCCAGGAAGAAATCGCTTCCTGGGCCGGCCTGCCGTATCACGAACTGGCCTTCCGCGTCATGCGCCCGTTCGTCACCGGCAGCATTCCGGACGCCGATTTCAAAAAGATTCTTGAAGAAACCTACGGCGTGTTCGCCCACAGTGCCGTTGCGCCGCTGCGTCAGCTGAACGGCAACGAATGGGTGCTGGAGCTGTTCCACGGCCCGACCCTGGCGTTCAAGGATTTCGCCCTGCAACTGCTCGGTCGTCTGCTCGACTACGTGCTGGAAAAGCGCGGCGAGCGCGTGGTGATCGTCGGCGCCACCTCCGGTGATACCGGCTCGGCCGCCATCGAAGGCTGCAAGCACTGCGAAAACGTCGACATCTTCATCCTGCACCCGCACAACCGTGTGTCCGAGGTGCAGCGTCGGCAGATGACCACGATTTTCGGCGAGAACATCCACAACATCGCCATCGAAGGCAACTTCGATGACTGCCAGGAAATGGTCAAGGCGAGCTTCGCCGACCAGGGCTTCCTCAAAGGCACTCGCCTGGTCGCGGTGAACTCGATCAACTGGGCGCGGATCATGGCCCAGATCGTTTACTACTTCCACGCATCCCTGCAGCTGGGCGGCCCGGCGCGTTCGGTGTCGTTCTCGGTGCCGACCGGCAACTTCGGCGACATCTTCGCCGGTTATCTGGCGCGCAACATGGGCCTGCCGATCAATCAGTTGATCGTCGCCACCAACCGCAACGACATCCTGCACCGCTTCATGAGCGGCAATCAGTACGTCAAGGACACCCTGCACGCCACGCTGTCGCCGTCGATGGACATCATGGTCTCGTCGAACTTCGAACGCCTGCTGTTCGACCTGCACGGTCGCAACGGTGCGGCCATCGCCGGGCTGATGGATTCGTTCAAGCAGGGTGGCGGTTTCAGCGTCGAGCAAGAGCGCTGGACCGAAGCCCGCAAGTTGTTCGACTCGCTGGCCGTGGATGACGCGCAAACCTGCGAAACCATTGCCGAAGTCTACGAGCAGACTGGCGAAGTGCTGGATCCACACACAGCCATCGGCGTGAAAGCTGCCCGGGAATGCCGTCGCAGTCTGGATATTCCAATGGTGATCCTGGGCACCGCCCACCCGGTCAAATTCCCGGACGCCGTGGAAAAAGCCGGTGTAGGAAAAGCGCTCGAACTGCCGGTACATCTTTCTGATTTGTTTGAGCGAGACGAACGTTGCACCGTATTGCCAAATGACCTGAAGGCCGTGCAGGCCTTTGTCAGCCAGCATGGCAACCGCGGCAAGCCGCTGTAACCGGTCAGCGCTGTTACATTTTGAAGCCCGTCTCCTGACGGGCTTTTTCATTTATGCATGCACACTTGTCGTGTTATCGCCGCGAAGGGACAGGCGAATGGATCACCAAGGACGTGGGAATGCTGTTTACAAGTGTGTTCAAGCCAGTCGCGCGCTGGCTGTTTTTATTCGGCATGCTGGGAATCGCCGAATGGGGAGGGGCAAGCCCTGCATCGATTCAGGAGCGTGGGAAGTCTGCCGCACGGTCAATGGTCGTGCTGGATGACCAGGAGTTGCAGTGGATGGCCAAGCATCCTCGGGTTGTGGTCTCGGCGCTGGAATACCCGTTGTACCTGTTCAAGGATGAACATGGCCAATGGACGGGCTTGAACAGTGACCTGCTCAAACGCATCAGTGACATGACGGGGTTGCAGTTCGTTTACCAAGAGTCTTTTTCCACCGATCAGATGCTGGCCCATCTGGAAAGCGGCGCTGCGGATTTGAGTACGACCCTGGCGATGAATGACGAACGCAAGGCGTTTCTCGATTTCAGTCATGCGTTCGGCGGTGCAGGATGGGTCTTTCTCGGGCAGGCCGGAGCACCACCGGTGCAGTCGCTGGAGGATCTGGCGAAGCGGGTACTGGTGCTGCCGACCCGGCATGCACTGGAGGCGATGATCCGTCGTAATTATCCGTCCATCGAGTTGCGTTCGGTTAAAACCTACGCCGAAGCCCGTGCCTGGGTGGAAAGCGGCGAAGCCTACGCCACCATCGAAAGCGAAATCGGCGCCCAGCTCATTCCGTCGGGCCGGCTTAAGATCGACGCCGTGGTGCCGGGAAAATGGGATGCGGATTATCTGGCGGTGCGTGAAGGCCAGCCGCAGTTGCTGAGTATCCTCAACAAGGCGCTTGAGGCGTTTCCTGAACAGGAGTTGCGCGGCCTTCGCCTGAAGTGGTTCGGCGGCGCTACCGCGCCACAGGCGTCTGGCCTCTGGCAGCGGATTGACCAGTGGGTTTGCTGGGGCGTGTTGGTGGTCAGCCTGTTCGGCCTGTTGTCCCTGCTCTGGAATCGGCGGTTGGCGGTGGTGGTCAGGCAACGGATCGAGGCCCAAAGCACTCTGCGCGATCAGCTCGCCTTCCAGCATGCCCTGATGGATGCCATGCCTGACCCGATGTTTGTCCGTGATCTGCAAGGGCGCTTGATCATGTGCAACAAAAGTTATGAGGACGCCTTGTCGACGCGTTTTGACCGGATGCAGGGGCGGCAGTTGATCGAGGTCGATGCCATGCCCAGACAAACCGCGGAATTGCTGCATGCCGAGTTCATGGCGCAATTGAGTACGCGCAGGACGCGCTTTTTCGAGCGTCAATTGATGTTCAAGGACGGTGTCAGGGATATCTACCAGTGGACAGTGCCGTTTTACACGGCGGATGGCCAGCTACGGGGATTGTTGGGGGGGTGGGCCGACATCGCCCGGCGCACCCGACAGACGTGATGGTTGGGTTTTTTCCCTGTCATGTTCGCCGTGCATGCTCTCTTGACTGGGCTGCAGGTTCGACTGCGGTCAGTACCCAGAACCTTCTTCTCGGGCCAGCGGTCATTTGTAGTAGGCATGCCCCAGGCACGTTGTTTTCGGACTATTGAGTGGTGATCGGGATGGAAAGTATCAGTCTGTTGCTCGGTGAGGCGCTAAGCCCGTATCAGGTTACGTTGACCCCGTCAGGCATTCGTGGCGAATGCCGGGTGACCCTGACGAATGCTATCGGCGCGACCGTGGTCGAGCGCGAGTTCAATCAGGCCCAGTTGAATGACAAGCGCTTGCTGACGGATGTGGTCGACGGTTTGCATCGCGACGTGCTGATCGCTGAAGGACGCCTTGAGCCTTGTGTGATCGCGGCATTACGTAATGCGGCGCAGGACAAGCTGCTGGCCAGCCGCAATTGAACGGTTTTTTGTAGGAACCTTCCCATACCCTGGTCAGTCAGACTTTGTAACAGCAGGATCAAGCATTGTGCTCCGGTGCTTGTAGCTTGCTGCTACTGGTCTCCAAGCAGGCCACGTTTGACCCCGAGTCGTCTCCCCACTTCTCGGGGTTTCTTTTGCCCGGGATTTGTCAGGGGGGCGCCAGATTGTCGAAAAACGCCTTGGTGTCTTTCAGGTAATCGCTGCGGCTTTGGGGATCCAGCCAGGCGGCGTAGGCCTCATCTAGGCGTTCACGGGGAAGGGTGCGCAACACCTGGTTGATCTCGACAATGGCCTGTCGGCCTTTTGGCGTGTCGGTGCAACCGATGTAACCGGACAGGTATTTGCCCGTGCCACGGATCGGATAGAACTGCAATTCATCCTCGGCAATGCCTTGCAGCGAGGCCTGGTAGCGTATTTCCGGGCGATAACCCAACAGCAGGTGCAAGCGTCCCAGGCGCTGCATCTGCAGCAGGCTGCCCAAGGCGTCGTTACCGTAATGAGGGGCCAGCGCGTCGGCTGGCGCTTGCTTGAGCAGTCCGTCGAGGTATTCGCCGTAATTGCGCTCGGCAATAATTCCCAGTTTTTCGCTACCGCTGGCGAGCAGCGCTGCCAGGTCCACTTCGTCGTCCTTGATAAAGGGTGTCAGCACTTTCTGGTCGACGCGCCGTACGGCCAGGCCATTGCTCATGGCGCGGAAGACCGGAATGGAAAAGGCGATCCACTTTTCCCGTTCCTTGCTCCAGTTCAGCGCCGCGTCGCAGACGAGGGCGGGTTCGTGGAGCATTTGCAGTCCACGCGCGCGATTGACCCTCATCACGCTGTGCTGGTATTGCGGCATGCCGGCAATCAACAGTGGAAGCAATTGATCGATAACGCCCAGACCCTTTTTCGGCCCGTCGAAAATCGTCAGCGGCGGCAGGTCGCGCTTGAGCCAGATCAGGGGTTCCCCGGTTTGCGCCAGGGCTGACGGGATCGGTCCAGGGAGCAGGAACAAGATCGCCAGCATGCACAGCAGCCGCCCGCCGCGTGGCGGGCAGTGTCGAATGGGCCATGCGGGCAGGTGCCTCAGCCTAGATGGCTCCGTCTTTGCGCAACTGTGCAATTTGCGTCGCGTCATAGCCAAGTTCCTGGAGTACCTGTGCGTTGTGCTCACCCAGTTGTGGCCCGACCCATTCACATTCCCCGGGTGTCTCTGAGAGTTTCGGCACAATGCCCGGCATCTTGAAGTCTTTGCCGTCCGGCAGCTTGGCTTGCAGGAACATTTCCCGCGCCAGGTACTGGGGGTCATTGAACATGTCTTCGGCGCTGAAGATCCGGCTGGCCGGCACCTCGGCCTGATTGAGCTGCGCCAGCACCCTGTCCAGCGGCAACGAGTTGACCCAGCGATCGATGACGCCATAAATCTCGTCGCGTCGGGCATCGCGGCCATCGTTGCTGGCAAGCTGGGGGTCGTTGGCCAAGTCTTCCCGGCCAATGATCAGCATGAAGCGTTTGAAAATCGCGTCGCCATTGGCGCCGATCTGCACGTGCTTGCCATCGGCACTGGTGTGGATCGAGGACGGGGTGATGCCAGGCATGATATTGCCCGTGCGTTCGCGGATGAAACCGAACACGTCGAACTCCGGAACCATGCTTTCCATCATCGCGAAGATGGCTTCGTACAGCGCCACGTCCACCACTTGCCCCAGACCGCCGTTGACTTCGCGATGACGCAGGGCCATCAACGCGCCAATCACGCCCCAGAGCGCGGCAATCGAGTCGCCGATGGAAATGCCGGTGCGCACCGGTGGGCGGTCTTCGAAGCCGGTGATGTAGCGCAGGCCCCCCATCGACTCACCGACCGCGCCAAAGCCGGGCTGATCCTTCATCGGGCCGGTCTGGCCGAAACCCGACAGCCGCACCATGACCAGTTTCGGGTTCAAGGCGTGCAGGACGTCCCAGCCCAGGCCGAGTTTTTCCAGGACGCCGGGACGAAAGTTTTCGATCAGTATGTCTGCCTCACCCAGCAGCTGTTTCAGGATGGCCTGACCGTCGGGGTGCTTGAGGTTGAGGGTCAGGGACTTTTTGTTGCGGGCCTGGACGAACCACCACAACGAAGTGCCTTCATACAATTTGCGCCATTTGCGCAATGGATCACCGCCGTCCGGGGATTCGATCTTGATTACGTCGGCTCCGAATTCCGCGCAAATACGCGAGGCAAACGGGCCGGCAATCAAGGTGCCCAATTCGATGACTTTCAGACCGGAAAGCGGTTTGGCGGTGAACGGCATGCTGGATCCTGTGGGGCAAAGGTTGAGCGGATAGAGCGTTTTAACATAGCCGACTGTCAGACGCTCCAGCTTGATTGTGTTCAATTCGTGGATTGCCCGTCGCATCGGTTAGACTTGCCGACTTTCCTCGTATCAAGAAGCCCGTACATGGCCCAGCCGTCCACGACCTACAAGTTTGAACTGAACCTCACCGACCTCGACCGCAGCGTCTATGAGAGCGTGAAGCAGACCATCGCCCGTCACCCTTCGGAAACCGAAGAGCGCATGACCGTGCGCCTGCTGGCCTACGCCCTCTGGTACAACGAGCAGCTGTCTTTTGGCCGTGGTCTGTCAGAAGTGGATGAGCCGGCCTTGTGGGAAAAAAGCCTGGATGACCGCGTCCTGCACTGGATCGAAGTCGGCCAGCCGGATGCCGAGCGCCTGACCTGGTGCTCGCGCCGCACTGAACGTACCAGCCTGTTGGCCTACGGCAGCCTGCGCGTGTGGGAGGGCAAAGTGGTGCCGGCGGTGAAAAACCTGAAGAACGTCAACATCGCTGCCGTGCCTCAGGAAGTCCTGGAAACCCTGGCCAAAGACATGCCCCGCGTCATCAAGTGGGACGTGATGATCAGCGAAGGGACGATCTTCGTCACCGACGACCGTGGTCAGCACGAAGTCCAGTTGCAGTGGCTGGCCGGTGAGCGCGGCTGATTTTTCGCAACTGCCCCGCGTCACCCGGTTTTATCCTACGTATTGAAGAGAAGCATCTTTCACCCCATGCGCATCGAACCTCGCCTGCTGCCCGACACCCTGCCATTCCTCGGTGATATTCCGCCGCTGTTGACCCGCCTGTATGCGGCTCGGGGTGTGCTGTCCGAGGCGGAACTGGACAAGAGCCTGGCGCGGTTGATTCCGTTCCAGCAACTCAAGGGCATCGATGCCGCGGTGGATCTGCTGGTGACTGCGCTCGAACAGCGTCAGCGCATTCTGATCGTCGGCGACTTTGATGCCGACGGCGCGACGGCGAGCACCGTGGGCACCTTGGGTTTGCGTCTGTTGGGGGCGGCACATGTCGACTATCTGGTGCCCAACCGATTCGACTACGGCTATGGCCTGACACCGGAAATCGTCGCGGTGGCGCTTGAGCGTCAGCCGCATTTGCTGATCACCGTCGACAACGGCATCTCCAGCGTCGAAGGCGTGGCAGCGGCGAAAAAGGCCGGGCTCAAGGTGCTCGTCACCGACCACCACTTGCCCGGTGACGAGCTGCCGTTGGCCGATGCCATCGTCAATCCGAACCAGCCCGGTTGCGAGTTTCCGAGCAAGGCGCTGGCCGGCGTCGGGGTGATTTTCTATGTATTGATGGCCCTGCGTGCGCGGTTGCGCGAGCTGGGCTGGTACACAAGCAAGCCGCAGCCGAATATCGGCGAACTGCTCGATCTGGTGGCTCTTGGCAGCGTGGCCGACGTGGTGCCGCTGGATGCCAACAACCGGATTCTGGTGCATCAGGGCCTGGAGCGGATTCGCGCTGGACGTGCCCGGCCGGGAATCAAGGCGATCCTCGAAGTGGCCAAGCGCGATCATGCGCGTATCACCTCCACCGATCTGGGCTTCATTGTCGGCCCGCGCCTGAACGCAGCGGGGCGCCTGGACGACATGAGCCTGGGTATCGAATGCCTGCTGACCGAAGACGCAGGTCTGGCCCGTGAGATGGCGGCGCAACTGGACGGCATGAACCAGGATCGCAAATCCATCGAGCAAGGGATGCAGCGTGAAGCGCTGGCGCAGCTCAAGGATCTGCCGGTGGAGTCGATGCCGTTCGGCTTGTGCCTGTTCGATCCCGAGTGGCACCAAGGCGTTATCGGTATCCTCGCGTCACGGATGAAAGAGCGCTATTTCCGCCCGACCATCGCCTTTGCCGATGCCGGGGATGGTTTGCTCAAGGGCTCGGGGCGTTCGGTCCAGGGCTTTCACATCCGCGACGCCTTGAGTGTGGTGGCGGCGCAGCATCCGAATCTGATCACCAAATACGGTGGTCACGCGATGGCGGCCGGCCTGACGCTGCCGGAAGCAAATTTCCCCTTGTTCGCCGAAGCCTTTGACGCTGAAGTGCGCCGGCAGCTGCGCGAAGAAGATCTGACTGGCCGCCTGTTGTCGGACGGCACCCTGGCGGTGGAAGAGTTCCACCTGGAGCTGGCTCGTGCCTTGCGGCATGCCGGTCCTTGGGGGCAACACTTCCCGGAACCGTTGTTTCATGGGGTGTTCCAGTTGGTCGAGCAGCGCGTCGTTGGCGAGCGGCATCTTAAAGTCGTGCTCAAAAGTGAATGTGGTTCGGTGAAACTCGACGGCATTGCCTTTGGGATCGATCGCGATATCTGGCCGAATCCGACCATCAAATGGGTGGAGCTGGCCTACAAGCTCGACCTCAACGAGTTTCGCGGGAACGAGACGGTTCAATTGATGATTGCCCACATCGAACCGCGTTGACCCCCTGTAGGAGCGAGCTCGCTCGCGATGGACGACAGGACACCGCGGGGTATCAGGTCCCCAACGCTATCGTTCACGCCCATCGCGAGCGAGCTCGCTCCTACAAGGGGGCAACATCCCTCGATGTCGACTAGGCTCTAAGCACTGCTTGATTTTGGCCTTGTGACGTCTTGTCGAATTTTTTGCCCGCGGGGGCGGGTGTTGTACCTTTTTCCTGTCACTCGTCGACTATTCAAACAGAACCTGGAGCCTGCCCACTGATTCGAGAGGTGCCCCATGAGTCTGCTGCTTGAACCCTTTACCCTTCGCCAATTAACCCTGCCCAACCGCATCGCGGTATCGCCGATGTGCCAGTATTCCAGTGCCGATGGCCTGGCCAATGACTGGCATCTGGTCCACCTCGGCAGCCGTGCTATCGGCGGGGCCGGGCTGGTGTTTACCGAAGCCACGGCGGTCACCGCCGACGGGCGCATCACGGCCGAGGATCTCGGTCTGTGGAATGATGAACAGATCGAACCCCTGCAACGCATCACCCGCTTCATCAACGCCCAGGGCGCCGTTGCCGGTATTCAGCTGGCCCATGCCGGGCGCAAGGCCAGCACCCACCGGCCGTGGCTCGGCAAGCATGGCAGCGTCAAACCCGACGAGGGCGGTTGGGTGCCGGTCGGACCTTCGCCGATTGCGTTCGACCCGCAGCACACCCAACCCAAACAACTGGATGACGACGAGATCGCCAAGGTGATCCAGGCCTTTGTCGATGCGGCAAAGCGCTCACTGACGGCCGGTTTCAAAGTGGTCGAAGTGCACGCGGCCCATGGTTACCTGCTGCATCAATTTCTGTCGCCGTTGAGCAATCAGCGTCGCGATCAATATGGCGGTTCGTTCGAAAATCGTATTCGGCTGGTGCTGCAGGTCACCGAAGCGGTGCGTGCGGTGTGGCCTGAAGAGTTGCCGGTGTTTGTCCGGGTCTCGGCCACCGACTGGGTGGAAGACGGCTGGAACCCCGATGAAACCGTGGAGCTGGCCCGCCGCCTCAAAGCCTTGGGGGTCGACCTGATCGACGTCTCGTCGGGCGGGACGGCAGTCAATGCTGAAATTCCCACAGGGCCCGGTTACCAGACCCGCTTCGCCGAGCGGGTGCGCAAGGAGTCGGGCATGGCCACCGGCACAGTCGGCATGATCACCGAGCCGGCCCAGGCCGAGCACATCCTGCGCACCTGTCAGGCGGACATCATTTTCCTAGCCCGTGAGTTGTTGCGCGATCCGTACTGGGCGCTGCACGCGGACGACGACCTGGGCGGGCACAAGGCCGTGTGGCCGGCGCAATATCAGCGGGCGACTCACCGTGAGCAGCCCATTCATGAATCGGATTTGCGCGACTGAAATCCATCGATACGAAAAAGCCCCTGAATCGTGAGGTTCAGGGGCTTTCGTTTATCCGGATCGTGGTCAGGCCGCTTCGATCTTGTTGCGGTTTTGCTCGACCTTGTTCAGGTATTCCTTGAGTTTTTCCTGCTCCGCGGCTGTGGTGAACAAGCCGAGCTTGCTGCGCCGCCAAAGAATATCGTGTGCGGTAGTGGCCCATTCTTCACTGCACAGGTAATCGACCTCGCGGGTGTAGAGACCGCCGCCGATGTGCTCGCCCATATCGCTGATGTCCTGTACGCCTTCGAGCATGCGCCAGGTACGGCTGCCGTAGGAGGTGGCCCAGCGACGAGCGATCTCGCTTGGTAGCCAGTCGAATTTGTCGCGGATACGTGAGCTCAAGGCCTGCGGGGTGGTCATGTCTTCACCGCCCGGCAGTGTGGCGCTTGCGGTCCAGCTTGGCTGGATGTGCTTGAAGTAGGGTGCCAGTTGCGCCAGCGCCGACTCGGCCAGTTTGCGATAGGTGGTGAGCTTGCCGCCGAACACCGACAGCAACGGAGCCTCTTCGCCAGTGCCAGACAGCGCCAGGGTGTAATCGCGGGTCACGGCCGACGGGTTGTCGGATTCGTCGTTGCACAGCGGGCGCACACCGGAATAGCTGTGCAGGATGTCCTCGCGGCTGATTTGCTTTTTGAAATGGGCGTTGACCACGTTCAACAGGTAATCGGTTTCGCCGTCGGTAATTGCCACCTTCGCCGGATCGCCGGTGTACTCGCGGTCGGTGGTGCCGATCAGGGTGAAGTGATTCAGGTACGGAATGGTGAACACGATACGCTGATCTTCGTTTTGCAGGATGTGCGCGTGTTCGCCTTCGTACAGTTTCGGCACGATCAGGTGGCTGCCCTGGATCAGGCGGATGCCGTAAGGCGATTCCATCTTCAGGTCATCGCGAATGAACCTGGCGACCCAGGGCCCGGCCGCATTGACCAATGCCTTGGCGCGGATCGAAAACAGGCTGCCATCGGCGCGCTCCAGGTGCAGGTGCCACAGGCCCTTGGTGCGACGTGCGCTGACGCAGCGGGTCTGGGTGTGAACGTGGGCGCCTTTTTCCCGGGCGGCCATGGCGTTCAACACCACCAGGCGGGCGTCGTCGACCCAGCAGTCGGAGTATTCGAAGCCCTTGGTGATTTCGCTTTTGAGCGCGCTGTCGGGGCCGAACTTCAGGCTTTTCGAACCTTGCAGTTGCTCGCGCTTGCCCAGGTTGTCATAGAGGAACAGACCGGCGCGAATCATCCATGCCGGGCGCAGGTGTGGGCGGTGCGGCAACACGAATCGCATTTGCTTGACGATGTGCGGCGCCTTGGCCAACAACACTTCGCGTTCAGCCAGGGCCTCACGCACCAGGCGGAACTCGTAATGTTCGAGGTAGCGCAGGCCACCGTGAATCAGCTTGCTGCTGGCCGACGAGGTATGGCTGGCCAGGTCATCCTTTTCACAAAGGAACACCGAGAGACCGCGTCCGGCGGCGTCCGCTGCGATCCCCACGCCATTGATCCCGCCACCGATGACGGCGATATCGTAGACCTCGGCGAGAGGGGGCGTAGGCAAGGTGGAAGTGGGCATCGGCTCGGCCTCGGAATTCTTTGATGTTTTGTATTTGAATTCGAACATTAATGTTCATTTGCGAAAATACTAGCCCATAAAGACGCCCACAGCCAGTCAGCTTCGATTGAAAATACTCATCGAAGGGCCATTAAAGGAAAATTTACGAACATTGAAAGGTTGCAGGCTGCTTTTGTGGCGAGGGGGCTTGCCCCCGTTCGACGGCGAAGCCGTCGCAGGTTGGGGCTATGAATGTGCCTGTCTGAACTCGGCTGAATGGTTTTAGGGCCGCTTCGCAGCCCAACGGGGGCAAGCCCCCTCGCCACAGGGGAAGGAGGGGGGTTAAACCACTTCCAGGCGAACCTTGTGCTGGTTCAACAACTGCGCCAGCGCCGGGGAGGGTTGCTGATCGGTGACCAGGCAATCGACCAGGCTGATCGGCCCCAGGCGAATCATGGCGTTGCGCCCGAACTTGCTGGAGTCGGCCGCGAGGATCACCTGCCGGGCATTGGCGATGATCGCCTGGGATACCCGCACTTCCTGATAGTCGAAGTCCAACAGGCTGCCGTCTTCATCGATGCCGCTGATGCCGACCAGGGCGAAATCGACCTTGAACTGATTGATGAAGTCGACACTGGCCTGACCCACCACGCCACCATCGCGCCGCACGTTGCCGCCAGTGAGCAGGACATCGAAATCGTCCTTGGCGCTGAGCATGGAGGCGACGTGCAGGTTGTTGGTGATGATCTTCAGGTGACTGTGGTTGAGCAGTGCCCGGGCAATGGATTCGGTGGTCGTGCCGATGTTGATGAACAACGAGGCATGGTCGGGAATCTGCGCGGCAATGGCTTCGCCGATACGCTGTTTTTCATCGCGCATCTGATCGGCGCGCATGGCGTAGGCGGTGTTTTCAACGCTGGAGTCGTAAGCCGCGCCGCCGTGGTAGCGACGCAACAAATTGGCTTCCGCGAGCTGATTGATGTCGCGGCGAATGGTCTGCGGGGTAACTACGAACAGCGTGGCCATTTCCTCGATGCTGACATAGCCGCGTTCGCGGACCAGTTCGAGGATTTGCTGCTGGCGGGGAGGCAGATTCATGGGGCGTCCTTTGGGCTGCCGTGCAAAATTTGCCCATGATGCCGCAGGAATCTGCTCCCGACCAGTTACATACAGATACGAGCCTGCGTCTTGGCTTATTCAGTCTCGTCTTCAGCCGCCCAATCGCGGGTACGGCTGACCGCTTTTTTCCACCCCGCGTAGAGTTTTTCCTTCGCCGTTTCATCTAGCGTCGGCTCGAACTTGCGTTCGATCACTGCCTTGCCACGCAACTCTTCCAGGCTGCCCCAGAAGCCGCAGGCCAGGCCTGCCAGGTAAGCCGCACCCAGAGCCGTGGTTTCGCGCATTTGCGGACGCTCGACCTGCGTGCCGAGGATGTCGGCCTGGAACTGCATCAGGAAATTGTTCGCCACCGCGCCGCCGTCCACGCGCAGGGCCTTGAGGCGTTCGCCGGAGTCCTGTTGCATGGCGTCGAGCACGTCGCGAGTCTGGTAGGCAATCGATTCCAGCGCTGCGCGAATGATGTGATCTACGCGTACGCCGCGGGTCAGGCCGAACAAGGCGCCACGGGCGTACGGGTCCCAGTAGGGAGCACCAAGACCGGTGAAGGCCGGCACCAGGTACACACCGTTGCTGTCTTTGACCTTGTTGGCGAAGTATTCGGTGTCGTGGGCGTCGTTGATGATCTTCAGTTCGTCACGCAGCCATTGCACGGTGGAGCCGCCGTTGAACACTGCGCCTTCCAGCGCGTAGGCCACTTCGCCACGTGGGCCGCAGGCGATGGTGGTGAGCATGCCGTGTTGGGACTTGACGGCTTTGTCGCCGGTGTTCATCAACAGGAAGCAGCCAGTGCCGTAGGTGTTTTTCGCCTGGCCTGGCTCGACGCACATCTGGCCGAACAGGGCGGCTTGCTGGTCGCCAGCGATGCCGCCGATGGCGATGCCGCTTTTGGTGTGACCGTAGATTTCGGACGACGATTTGACTTCCGGGAGCATCTCACAAGGGATGTCGAGGACCTCCAGCATCTTCGCGTCCCACTCCAGCGTGTGGATGTTGAAGAGCATGGTGCGCGAAGCGTTGGTGTAGTCGGTGACATGCACCTTGCCACCGGTGAATTTCCAGATCAGCCAGCTGTCGACGGTGCCGAACAACAGCTCACCGTTGCGCGCGCGCTCGCGGCTGCCTTCGACGTTGTCGAGGATCCACTTGAGCTTGGTGCCGGAGAAGTACGGGTCGGTGACCAGGCCGGTGGTGTCGCTGATGTATTGCTCGTGGCCATCGCGCTTGAGCTGCTGGCAGATCTCGGTGCTGCGTCGGCACTGCCAGACGATGGCGTTGTAGATCGGGCGGCCGGTGTTCTTGTCCCAGACCACGGTGGTTTCGCGCTGGTTGGTGATGCCGATGGCCGCCACCTGGTCGTGGTGCAGGCCGGCTTGTGCCAGGGCCTCGACCATCACGGCGCTTTGGGTAGCGAAGATTTCCATCGGATCGTGTTCGACCCAGCCGGCTTGCGGGTAATGCTGTGCGAACTCCCGTTGGGCGGTGCAGACCACGTTCGCGTCGCGGTCGAAAATGATCGCGCGGGAGCTGGTCGTACCCTGATCGAGGGCAATGATGTAGTTCTTATTCTGTGTGTCGGTCATGTCGATTGCCTTGGACGAAATAAGGGAGTGAGGTCTGGCGCGCGATCAAGGGGCAGGGGCACGCGCCAACGGTATCAAGAAGTTCTGGGTTTGCCGTCAATGGCAGCTGTTGCATCCTTTGTAGCAGGTACGGCGCTGGGCAGATGGCGGGCAATCAGCCCGCGATAGGCGGCAGCACCGAGGCAGGCACCGACAATCGGTGCAAAAACAGGAATCAGGAAATACGGGATATCGCGTCCGCCAGTGAAGGAAATTTCACCCCAGCCAGCGAAGAAAGTCATCAGTTTAGGGCCGAAGTCCCGCGCCGGGTTCATGGCAAAACCGGTCAGTGGTCCCATCGAGCTACCGATCACCGCAATCAACAGGCCGATCAGCAGCGGTGCCAGCGGGCCTTTGGGCAGGCCATTGTTGTCATCGGTCAGGGACATGATCACGCCCATCAGGATGGCCGTGATGATCACCTCGACCAGAAATGCCTGGGCGGTGGTCAGCACCGGGTTCGGGAAGGTGGAGAACACGGAGGCCAATTCGAGGCTGGCTTGAGTGCCGCGAACCATATGGTGCGTTTGTTCGAATTCGAAGAATAGATTGCTGTAGAGCGTGTAAACCAACAGCGCTCCACAGAAGGCTCCCGCCACCTGGGCGAGTATGTAGAAAGGCAATTTACGTTTTTCGAAGTCCGCGAAAATGCTCAGGGCAATGCTGACGGCAGGGTTCAGATGAGCCCCGGAAACCCCAGCGGTAAGGTAGATCGCCATGCTGACGCCGACGCCCCAGATAATGCTGATTTCCCACAAGCCAAAACTGGCACCCGCGACCTTGAGCGCGGCAACGCAACCTGTACCAAAAAAGATCAGCAGCGCCGTACCCAGAAACTCGGCCATGCATTGGCTCGAGAGCGACGGTTGTTGTAAAGCAGTTGTCATTGAAACCTCATTTTTTTTGTTGTCTGGCGCTTTTTCCATCATGGTCGGAGCGCGGTTTTCGCCGAGGCAGGATCCCCGTCCTGGTCGCGGTTTACTGCTGGGTGCAGCGGTAGGACGTTTCGTACAGTTTCATAAACGAAAAAATATAGACAAGAAACGCTGCTGTCAAAGGTCGAAAGTGAACCATTGGTCACAAAGAAACTATTCGCTGTATGAATGACCGGGTTGTTGAGGAATGGGGTTGCCAGGCAATGGCGTCATGAATGCGCCGCTGTAGAGCCTTTTAATGATCAATGTCCTAGAATCGGGCGCAGTATTTTTCTTCTGCCGCCCAGTCTGGAGCTGTCATGACCCCCGCATTGGATTTGTTGAAAAAGGTTCGGGCCGAACATCGCGTACACAGTTACGAACATGACCCCAAGGCCGCCTCCTACGGGTTGGAAGCGGCGGAAAAACTCGGGCTCGATCCGGCGCAGGTGTTCAAGACCTTGCTGGCGGCCAGTGAAAAGGGCGAGTTGCTGGTGGCCGTGGTGCCGGTTGTCGGCAGCCTGGACTTGAAAGGGCTGGCCCACGCCGCGGGCGTGAAGAAGGTCGAAATGGCCGACCCGGCGGCAGCGCAGCGCTCTACCGGCTATCTGTTGGGCGGGATCAGTCCGCTGGGGCAGAAAAAGCGCTTGCGTACCTTCATTGATAATTCGGCCCAGCCCTTCGCCAGCATTTTTGTCAGTGCGGGGCGGCGTGGACTGGAAGTCGAACTGGCACCGGCGGTGCTGGCCGAGCACACCCAGGCCAGATTTGCCGATATCGGCCGTGCGTGAACATCATCGGAGTCCGCGCAGCGCTGTATGGTGAAAATCAGCCTGCTCTGTCACTGGTGCCGGCTGAGCCAGCGCGGCATGCTTTGTGGTCTGACAAAGGGAGAAGGTTATGCAACTGGAGTTTCATCAGGTCGACGCGTTCAGCAATCAGCCATTTAGCGGCAATCCGGCGATGGTCTATCGGCTCGACACCTGGCTCGCCGATGAGTTGATGCAAAAGATTGCCGCCGAACACAACCTCGCCGAAACGGCGTTTGTCGTGCGTGAAGGGCAGGGCTGGCACATCCGTTGGTTTACGCCGACCACTGAGGTGCCATTGTGCGGTCACGCGACGCTGGCTAGCGCTCATGTGCTGTTCGAGATTTATAAGGAGCCCGTCGAGCGACTGGACTTCACCTGCAAATCCGGCCCGTTGGGCGTGACCCGTGAAGGTGGGCGGCTGTGGCTGGATTTCCCGGCGATTACTGCATCGCCGGTGAACGTGATCTCGGACATCGAGCGTGCACTGGGCGTGAAGGCTGTTGAGGTACTGGCTTCAAATGAGCTGTTCGTGGTGCTGGAGTCGGAGCAAGCCGTGCTCGACTGCAAACCGGACATGGTGGCCCTGGCGAAACTGCCATGGCTGGGTGCCATCGTGACGGCGCGGGGCGAGCAGCACGATTTCGTTTCCCGCTACTTCGCCCCGGCAATCGGCATCAATGAAGACCCGGTGACCGGATCGACCCATTGCCTGCTGATTCCGTACTGGTCAAAGCGTTTGGCCAAGTCGAGCTTGACGGCTTTTCAGTGTTCGGCGCGGGGCGGGGAATTGTTCTGCCAACTGGAAGGCGATCGGGTGAGGATCGGCGGCAATGCGACCCTGGTTGCCAGTGGCACGCTGATGCTGGGATAACGCAAACCCATTGTGGGAGCGGGCTTGCTCGCGAAGGCGGACAGTCAGTTAACATCATCATCGACTGACACTCCGCCTTCGCGAGCAAGCCCGCTCCCACATTTAGTCCATGTTTATCAGTTGGCCGTGCTGTAGCGCCGGACACCTGATTCAGCCGCAGGAATCTGCGCCGCCGTGCTGCCGGACGCCTGGAACAGCACCAGGTGTTCAGCCGCGACACGAATACCCACATCCGCCCCAACCTGACGATCGACATGGCTCGGGAAAATCGACTCCAGCTGTGCGCCTGTCGGCAGTTGCAAGCGATACAGGGTCGATGCACCCAGGAATGTCTTGCCGGCAATTCGCGCCCTCAGTGCGCTGTCCGGGGCATAGACGATATCGTCCGGGCGCAGCAACACGTCCACGGCGCCGCCTACCGGCCAGGTGTAGGCCCGATTGCCGCGCAACTCACCCAGTTCGGTTTGCACCGATTCTGGGCTGCTCAACTGACCGCGAATGAAATAGCCCTGGCCGATGAAACTCGCGACAAAAGGTGTCAGGGGTTCGTGATACAGGTTGTAGGGCGTATCCCACTGTTCCAGGCGACCTTCCTTGAACACACCAACGTGGTCGCTCACCGCGAAGGCTTCTTCCTGGTCGTGAGTCACCAGAATCGCGCTGGTGCCACGGGCCTTGAGGATGTCGCGTACTTCATGGCTGAGCTTGCGGCGCAATTCGCCATCAAGGTTGGAGAAGGGTTCGTCGAGCAACAGCAGTTGCGGTTCCGGCGCCAGGGCACGGGCCAGTGCGACACGTTGCTGCTGACCTCCTGAAAGCTCGTGGGGGAAACGCTTGCCGAGATTCTTCAGGTTGACCAGTTCCAGCAGCTCTTCGGTCACGCGATCCTTTTGCGGATGCTTGCGAATGCCGAAGGCGATGTTGTCGGCCACGCTCAAATGCGGAAACAGCGCGTAGTCCTGGAACACCATGCCGATGCGACGTTTCTCCGGCGCAAGGGTGAAGCCGGCGCTGGAGATGGTCTCGCCAGCCAGCTGGATTTCGCCTTCGTGCACCGGTTCGAAACCGGCGATCGCCCGCAGGGTGGTGGTCTTGCCGCAGCCCGACGAGCCCAGCAGGCAACCGATGTCGCCTGCGTTCAGGTGCAGGTTGAGGTTCTGCACCACGCGCTGGTCTTGATAGCCGCAGGCGAGGTTGCGCAGGTTAAGCAGTAATGGCTGGCTCATGCGTGGTGATACGCCGGTTCGACGAGGAACTCGAGCAGGGCTTTTTGCGCGTGCAGACGGTTTTCGGCTTGATCCCAGGCCACCGAGCGCTTGTCATCGAGCAGGTCGATGCTGATTTCCTCGCCGCGGTGCGCTGGCAGGCAGTGCATGAACAGCACGTCTTCAGCGGCCAGGTCGAGCAGGGCGCGGTTGACCTGATACGGCGCGAACAGTTGCAGACGCTTGGCGGTTTCCTCTTCCTGGCCCATGGAGGTCCAGACGTCGGTGCTCACCAGATGTGCACCACGCACGGCTTCCTTCGGATCGCGAACGATGGTGACCCGATCGCCGGCCTTGGCCAGGAACACCGGGTTGGGTTCATAGCCTTCCGGGCAGGCTACGCGCAACTGGAAGTCGAACTGGATCGCCGCTTCTATATAGCTGTTGCACATGTTGTTGCCGTCGCCAATCCAGGCCACGGTCTTGCCCTGGATGGAGCCGCGATGTTCGAGGAAGGTCTGCATGTCGGCCAGTAACTGGCACGGGTGCAGGTCATCGGACAGGCCATTGATCACCGGTACGCGGGAGTTGGCGGCGAATTCGGTCAGGTTGCTGTGGGCAAAGGTACGGATCATCACTGCATCGAGCATGCTCGACATGACGATGGCGCAGTCGCCGATCGGCTCGCCACGACCCAGTTGGGTGTCACGTGGCGACAGGAAGATCGCCTGCCCGCCGAGCTGGATCATGCCGGCCTCGAAGGAGATCCGGGTACGGGTCGAGGATTTCTCGAAAATCATTCCCAGGACGCGGTTTTTCAGAGGCTCGAACAGTACGCCGCGGTTACGCAGGTCCTTGAGCTCAACGCCTCGACGGATCACGCTGACCAGCTCTTCGGGCGTGCAATCCATCAGGGAGAGAAAGTGCCTTGCGCTCATCATTGACTACCTTTTGCTACAAACCGCAGATGCTCAAAGCCTTGTTTAACGGAACAACGGGCGAGACCTGCGGCGTAAGCCGCACGGGGCGACGAAATAGGGGAAGGCGCGATCTTATAATTAAATGTCGCGTCTTACCAATAGGGCTACAGTTTTTAGGGAGTTTCAGAGGTGCTACGGGTTTACCGAGGTAGCGCTTTTGAAGCCTGTTTCCTGATAGCGGCGGTTCATTTGTACACCGGCCCCTCGGGGCTTGGCAATCAGGCGCGGCGGCAATGGTGCGCTGACAGTCGGTTTTTGACTTGTCATTCATCAGCGCCGGGCTTGATGGGCACTGGCGCCCGATCGGCGAGCAGACCGGCGCGCATGGCCCCCACGGACCGATTGAAACCCTTCAGGAAATTCAGTTGCAGGTGCCGCCCAGGCTGCCTTCGAACTGAACTCGGACGGCCATCGGCTGGCCTGATAACCCTCGATTCACAAGACGAACGTCGCTGGCGTGTCGTCGGCTCTGGCGCCATAGTTTTGTTTCCGCGGCCTACGTTGCCCGCCCATAACAAGACAGAGACTGGCCATGACCAAGACTCTCCATCACCGTGCGTGCCATTTGTGCGAAGCCATCTGTGGCCTGACCATCGAAACCACCAGGGGCGAAGGCGGTAACGTCCAGATCACTTCGATCAAGGGCGACCCCCAGGATACGTTCAGTCGTGGGCACATCTGCCCCAAGGCCGTGGCGTTGCAAGACATTCAGAACGATCCGGATCGCCTGCATCAGCCGATGCAGCGGGTGGGCAATGAATGGCAGCCCATCGAGTGGCAAGCGGCATTCAATCTGGTCGCCGAACGCCTCGCCGCCATTCAGGAACGTCACGGGCAAAACGCCGTGGCGGTCTATCAGGGCAACCCGAGCGTGCACAATTACGGGTTGATGACCCACAGCAATTACTTCCTCGGCCTGTTGAAAACCCGCAACCGGTTTTCCGCAACGTCGGTCGATCAATTGCCCCATCACCTGACCAGTCATTTGATGTACGGCCACGGTCTGCTGCTGCCGATCCCGGACATCGACCACACCGATTTCATGCTGATCCTGGGCGGCAATCCACTGGCTTCGAACGGCAGCATCATGACCGTGCCGGATGTGGAGAAACGCTTGAAGGCGATACAGGCCCGGGGTGGCAAGGTGGTGGTGGTCGATCCGCGCCGTAGTGAAACGGCGGCGATTGCCGACCAGCATCTGTTCGTACGCCCGGGCGGTGATGCAGCGCTGTTGTTCGGCCTGCTCAATACCTTGTTCGCTGAAGGTCTGACCCGCGACAGCCATCTGCCGGTGGACGGCCTGGAGGACGTACGGGAGGCTGTCGCACCGTTCACTGCCGAGGCCATGAGTCCGTTGTGCGCCGTACCGGCCGAACAGATCCGCCAGTTGGCGCGGGACTTCGCCGCGGCACCGAGTGCAGTCTGCTATGGCCGCATGGGCGTCTCGACCCAGGCCTTCGGTACTCTGTGCCATTGGGTGGTGCAGTTGATCAATCTGGTCACCGGCAATCTCGATCGCGTGGGTGGTGCCTTGTGCACCGAGCCAGCAGTGGACCTGGTGGCGTCGACCTCGGGCGGGCATTTCAATCTGTGGCAGAGCCGGGTTTCCGGGCGCCCGGAGTACGCCGGAGAACTACCTGTCTCGGCGCTGGCCGAAGAGATGCTCACTGAAGGGGAAGGGCAAGTCCGCGCGCTGATCACCGTGGCGGGCAATCCGGTGTTGTCCACACCCAATGGCCGACAACTCGAACAGGCGCTGGACGGTCTGGAGTTCATGGTCAGTATCGACCTGTACATCAATGAAACCACGCGTTACGCCGACCTGATCCTGCCGTCCACATCGGCGCTGGAAAACGACCATTACGACACCACGTTCAACCTGTTCGCGGTGCGCAACGTCAGCCGTTTCAACCGCGCCATCCTCGCCAAACCCCAAGGTGCATTGCACGACTGGGAGATTTTCGTCGGCCTGGCCAAGGCATTTGCCGTCAGGACCGGCAAAGAGCTGAAGCCCACCATCGCCCCTGCGCAAATGATCGATCGCGGCTTGCGCATGGGAATGTACGGCGACAATTCAGAGCACAAGCTGTCGCTGGCGACTTTGTTCGATCATCCCCATGGCGTCGATCTGGGCGCGCTCAAGCCTAACCTGACCCCACGCCTGAAGACTGCCAATCAACGCATCCAGGCCGCGCCTGCGGCGATTCTCGCTGACCTGGCGCGCTTTGCAGCCTTGAAGGCGCCGGCCGCCGACGAGTTGTTGATGATTGGCCGCCGGCATGTACGCAGCAACAATTCATGGATGCATAACTATCATCGGTTGGTAAAGGGCAAGCCACGTCACCAGTTGCTGATGCATCCGGACGACCTGGCCGGTCGCGGGCTCAGCGACGGACAGCGCGTTCGGGTCAGTTCACGGGTGGGTGTGATCGAAGTCGAAGTGCTTGGCAGTCTGGACATGATGAAAGGCGTGGTCAGCCTGCCTCACGGCTGGGGGCATGCGCGGCCGGGCGTGCAAATGTCGATTGCCAGCAGCCAGCCGGGCTCCAGCGCCAACGACCTGACCGACGAACGCCAGATTGACGAACTGTCGGGAAATGCCGCGCTCAATGGTGTGCCGGTGATCGTGGTGGCGGCTTGAATCAGTCAGACGGAGAGACCGAGCAGGGCGCTCGGCTTTCCGTTACAATGCGCCACCGTGCCGACCCATGAGTCGGAAAGTTCAGCCGAGGTGCTCCATGGATATCATCGAAACGATTAAAGAGCAGATTGCCAACAACACCATTCTGCTTTACATGAAAGGCTCGCCGAATGCCCCGCAGTGCGGCTTCTCCGCGAAAGCCGCGCAGGCCGTGATGGCGTGTGGCGAAAAGTTTGCGTACGTGGACATCCTGCAGAACCCGGAAATCCGCGCCAACCTGCCAAAATACGCCAACTGGCCAACCTTCCCACAGCTGTGGGTTGCCGGTGAACTGGTCGGCGGTAGCGACATCATGACTGAAATGGCTGCTGACGGTTCGCTGCAGAGCCTGATCAAGGACGCCGCCGCCAAGGCTGCTGCTCCAAAGTCCGAAGCCTGATTCGCTTCCTGTAGGGGCGAGCTCGCTCGCGATGGACTAAAGAACGCCGCTGGGTGTCAGGCTCCCAGCGTTATCGTTAACGACCATCGTCGGAACGCCGCCCGGAGCAAGCTCGCTCCTACAAGAGCAGGCAATAAAAAGCCCCGCCACTCGAAAGAGGGCGGGGCTTTTTATTGCATCGAGATTAATGGCGTAGAAGTTACTCGTCTTCGCCCATCTGTGATTGCAGATAGTTCTCAAGGCCTACTTTATCGATCAGGCCCAGTTGGGTTTCCAGCCAGTCGATATGTTCTTCTTCGGACTCGAGGATATCTTCAAGCAGTTCACGGCTACCGAAGTCGCCAACTTTTTCGCAATGCGCGATAGCCACTTTGAGATCGGCATGGCCGGTTTTCTCGATACGCAGGTCACACTCAAGCATTTCCTTGGTGTGCTCGCCAATGTGCAGCTTGCCCAGGTCCTGGACATTCGGCAGGCCTTCAAGGAACAGGATGCGCTTGATCAGCTTGTCCGCGTGCTTCATCTCGTCGATGGATTCGTGGTACTCGTGCTTGCCGAGCTTGTTCAGGCCCCAATCTTCATACATGCGCGCATGCAGGAAGTATTGATTGATCGCGACCAGCTCATTGGCGAGGATCTTGTTGAGATGCTGGATGACTGTAACGTCGCCTTTCATGATGGGGTCCTGCCCTGTATTAGCTGTCAATAGAGCAGAGTTTGAGCCTCGTACTTAATAGTGTCAAACCTAAGTTATTGAAACTTAAATGAAAATTAATCGGAATAAGAATGTTTGTGTTCCGCGTCTAGAGCATAACTAGTTGATTTTGAGGCATAAAAAAACCGGACATATGTCCGGTTCTTTGAAATTCGATGTTTAAGCCGCGGTAAATTCTGCTGGATAAGGAATTGCAGCCTGGGCCGTTTGCAGTTTGGTCAGGGTCTCGCGGACCACTTCCTTGGCGAGGCAGGCACATTTGCCGCACTGGCTCGCAACGCCGGTGGCTACACGGACTTCCTTGTAGCTGCAGCATCCTTCATAGATCGCATCGCGGATTTGACCGTCGGTGACGCCAGTGCAGAGGCAAACATACATAGGGAAGGACCGTCGCTGATTGTGACTCAATTGCGATGGATCTTAATGTTAACGAGAATGATTGTCAAAGTGGTTTCAGAGCACTTTTCGTCATAAACGGGTATGGCTGACGAACGGTCTGCCTGGCAAACCGGTGATCCAAAACCGGTGGGGATTTCATCGTACGGGGAAAAAACAGCTAAGCCAGCTCAAACACGCGGTGTATGATGGCCGGTCTTTTGCGACCGGGGATCGTGTCACAGGGCTGTCGCCTCAGGGTGGCAGGCTGATGCGAGCCCTGTTTCTCACGCTATTACACCAGGAGATATCCAATGAGCGTACTCGTAGGCAAACAAGCCCCTGACTTCACCGTACCGGCCGTACTCGGCAATGGCGAGATCGTTGACAGCTTCACCCTGTCCTCGGCGATCAAAGGCAAATACGGCCTGGTGTTCTTCTATCCACTGGACTTCACCTTCGTTTGCCCGTCCGAGCTGATCGCTCTGGACAACCGCATGTCTGACTTCAAGGCTCGCAACGTTGAAGTGATCGCTGTTTCGATCGACTCGCACTTCACCCACAACGCATGGCGCAACACTCCAGTGAACAATGGCGGTATCGGCCAGGTTCGCTACACCATGGCTGCCGACATCAAGCAGGACATCATGAAGGCCTACGACGTTCAGTCCGCTGATGGCGTGGCTTTCCGTGGCGCGTTCCTGATCGACGACAAAGGCGTTGTCCGCTCGCAGATCGTCAACGACCTGCCGCTGGGCCGTAACATGGAAGAGCTGATCCGTCTGGTCGACGCTCTGCAATTCCACGAAGAGCACGGCGAAGTCTGCCCTGCCAACTGGAAAAAAGGCGACAAAGGCATGAACGCTTCGCCAGAAGGCGTTGCTGCTTACCTGACCGAGCACGCTGCCGCTCTGTAAGGCGTTCCAGGTATAAAAAAACCGGCCTTCGAGGCCGGTTTTTTTATGGACGGAATTCACTCAGTCGTCTGTAGGAGCGAGCCTGCTCGCGATGGACTTGAGAGCGCCGCTGGGTGTCAGGCTTCCCGCGTTATCGTTCACGACCATCGCGAGCAAGCTCGCTCCCACATTGATTCGTGAGTGCACTCAGTCGCCGAAGTCTTCCCAACCACCCATCTGTTTCCAGCGATTGACGATGCCGCAGAACAGCTCTGCCGTCTTCTCGGTGTCGTAGCGAGCCGAGTGAGCCTCGCGACCGTCGAAGTCGATGTCCGCTGCCTGGCACGCCTTGGCCAACACGGTCTGGCCGTAAGCGAGACCGGCCAGCGTTGCGGTATCGAAGCTGGAGAACGGATGGAACGGATTGCGCTTCATGTCCAGCCGCGCAACCGCCGCATTCAGGAAGCCCAGGTCGAAACTGCTGTTATGCCCGACCAGGATCGCCCGTTTGCAACCGTTGGCCTTGAGGGCCTTGCGCACGCCGCGGAAGATATCGTTCAGGGCAGACTCTTCACTCACCGCCATGCGCAGCGGGTGATCGAGCTTGATCCCGGTGAATTCCAGGGCTGCCGCTTCGATGTTCGCGCCTTCGAACGGCTCGACACGGAAAAAGTAGGTGTGATCCGGGTAAACAAAACCCTTTTCATCCATGGCGATGGTGGTCGCGGCGATCTCCAGCAGGGCATCGGTGGCCGAGTTGAAGCCACCGGTCTCTACGTCGACGACAACCGGCAGGTAACCACGAAACCTTGCCGCCATTGGATGACGAGGGCCGCCTCCGCCGCCATTGCCTTCCAGTTCGTCGTCGAAATGGTCTTCACTCACGCGTGTTCCTCCAGCAGGCGCCAGCGCAGTTTTTCACCGGCGCGCAGCGGGATAACGGTCAGCTCGCCAAATGGCAGGCTGGTCGGGGCGGTCCACTCTTCGCGGACCAGGGTGATGCGATCGGTGTTGGCCGGCAGACCATAGAACCGAGGGCCGTTGAGGCTGGCGAAGGCCTCGAGCTTGTCCAGCGCATTGCGCTGTTCGAAAGCTTCGGCGTACATCTCGATGGCCGCATAGGCGGTGTAGCAACCGGCGCAGCCGCAGGCCGCTTCCTTGGCATGCTGGGCGTGGGGAGCCGAGTCGGTGCCGAGGAAGAACTTGTCGCTGCCGCTGGTGGCCGCGTCGAGCAGGGCTTCCTGGTGGGTATTGCGCTTGAGGATCGGCAGGCAATAGAAGTGCGGCCGAATCCCGCCCACCAGCATGTGGTTGCGGTTGTACAACAGGTGATGCGCGGTAATGGTCGCGCCCACGTTGGCCGAAGCCGAGTTGACGAACTGCACGGCGTCCGCGGTGGTGATGTGTTCGAAGACCACTTTGAGGGTCGGGAAACGCTCGACCACACGACGCATGTGCTCGTCGATGAAGATTTTTTCTCGGTCGAACACGTCGACATCGCCCCGGGTGACTTCACCGTGGACCAACAACGGCATCCCGACTTCGGCCATGGCCTCTAGTGCAGGGAAGATCTTGTCGATGCTGGTGACGCCAGAATCCGAGTTGGTGGTCGCGCCGGCCGGGTACAGCTTGGCGGCGTGAATGAATCCGCTGGCCTTGGCCTCGCGAATTTCTTCAGGCTGGGTGCGGTCGGTCAGGTACAGGACCATCAGTGGTTCGAACAGGCTGCCGGCCGGGCGGGCAGCGAGAATCCGCTGCCGATAGCCGTCGGCTTCGGCCGCATTGCGTACCGGTGGAACCAGGTTGGGCATGATGATGGCGCGGCCAAAGGTGCGCGCGACATCCGCGACGGTATTGGTCAGCACGGCACCATCACGAAGATGAATATGCCAGTCGTCGGGACGCAGCAGGGTCAGGCGGTCGGACATGAGGGGATTCCAGGCGGGTCAAACTCAAGGGAATGCTACCGGAAAAGACTCTTGCAGGCACTCGCTATCAAGTTTTGCAGGAAGCTTCCGATATCCAACAGGTATGCCGTAAACATGTGTGTGTCGGTCTTTTTGTTGTAGAAGCCAGTGGAGCCTCCCGTGCGCCAGCGTTATTTAGCCTTGCTCAGTGTGTTTGCCAGCCTTCCGGCGATGGCGCTCACTTTCCAGACACGTCTGGAGAACATTGAGTGGACGGTCGAAGGCGACAAGTTCGAATGCCGCCTGACTCAGCCGGTTACCGATTTCGGTTCGGGCGAGTTCGTGCGTCGTGCCGGCGAGCAGGCGATTTTCCGTCTGAAAGCCTACAACCCGATGATCGGCGGCGGTTCGGCCACCTTGCTGGCCGCTGCCGCGCCGTGGCAACCGGGCCGTGACGATATCAACCTGGGCACGGTGAGAATCGGCAGTGGCAACGTATTGTTCAATAGCTCACAGGTTCAGGCCGGGCGTCTGATCAGTGGCCTGATGGACGGTCGCAGCCCGGTCGTTCGACATTCCTCGGGGGATGGGCGGGTGTCGGAAGTACGCTTGTTGCCGGTCAGGTTCACCAAGGCGTTTGCCGACTACCAGGGTTGCGTGGCGAAACTGTTGCCACAGAATTTCGAACAGGTGAAGCAATCGGAAATCGGCTTCCCCGGCGGCGGAATCGAACTCGACAGCGCCGCAAAAGCCAAACTGCAGGTAATGCTGGAGTACATGAAGGCCGATCCGACGGTCAATCACATCGAGCTCGACGGTCACTCCGACAACAGCGGCAACCGCCTGACCAACCGCGACCTGTCGCGGCGCCGAGCCCTGGCAGTGATGGAGTTCTTCAAGGCCAACGGCATCCAGGAATCGCAAATCACCCTGCGTTTCCATGGCGAGCGTTATCCGGTGGCGCCTAACACCAACAACACCAACCGCGCGAAGAACCGTCGAGTAGCAGTGCGCCTGGAGCGCGGAGCACCCGCGGAACAAGTCGCCCCGCAAGCGACGAAGGCGGCCACTTCGGCCACTTCCTGACCCGGCTGTAATCGTCGCGCCCTCGACATAATCTGTCGCTTCGTCGTCATAAGCTGTCGCGCCACTGTAAATTATTCTGCATGAGCGGTAGACTTCCCGGCTTTCCGTAGAACCCCGTGGAGTGATGGCATGGCGGACGTAAACAAGGTCGTTCTGGCGTATTCCGGCGGCCTGGACACTTCGGTGATCCTCAAGTGGCTGCAGGATACTTATAACTGTGAAGTAGTGACCTTCACCGCTGACCTGGGTCAGGGCGAAGAGGTCGAACCTGCACGCGCCAAGGCTCAGGCCATGGGCGTCAAAGAGATCTACATCGACGACTTGCGCGAAGAGTTCGTGCGCGATTTCGTTTTCCCGATGTTCCGCGCCAACACCGTTTACGAAGGCGAGTACCTGCTGGGTACTTCCATCGCTCGTCCGCTGATCGCCAAGCGCCTGATCGAAATTGCCAACGAAACCGGTGCAGACGCCATTTCCCATGGTGCCACCGGCAAGGGTAACGACCAGGTTCGTTTCGAACTCGGTGCGTACGCCTTGAAGCCAGGTGTGAAAGTGATCGCTCCTTGGCGCGAGTGGGACCTGCTGTCCCGTGAAAAGCTGATGGATTACGCCGCGAAGCACGCGATTCCGATCGAGCGCCACGGCAAGAAGAAGTCCCCGTACTCCATGGATGCCAACCTGCTGCACATCTCCTATGAAGGCGGCGTGCTGGAAGACACCTGGACCGAGCACGAAGAAGACATGTGGCGCTGGACCGTTTCCCCGGAAAACGCTCCAGACAAGCCGCAGTACCTGGAACTGACCTACCGCAACGGCGATATCGTCGCGCTGGACGGCGTCGAAATGACTCCAGCCACCGTGCTGGCGACCCTGAACCGTATCGGTGGTGAGCACGGTATCGGCCGTCTCGACATCGTCGAGAACCGCTACGTGGGCATGAAGTCCCGTGGCTGCTACGAAACCCCTGGCGGCACCATCATGCTGCGCGCCCACCGTGCGATCGAATCGATCACCCTGGACCGCGAAGTGGCTCACCTCAAGGACGAGCTGATGCCCAAGTACGCCAGCCTGATCTATACCGGCTACTGGTGGAGCCCTGAGCGTCTGATGCTGCAACAGATGATCGATGCGTCCCAGGTCAACGTGAACGGCGTTGTGCGCCTGAAACTGTACAAGGGCAATGTGATCGTCACTGGCCGCAAGTCCGACGACTCGCTGTTCGACGCCAACATCGCTACCTTCGAAGAAGATGGCGGCGCGTACAACCAGGCGGATGCCGCGGGCTTCATCAAGCTCAACGCCCTGCGCATGCGCATTGCGGCGAACAAAGGCCGGAAGCTGTTCTGAGACCTTTGACATCGTGATGGGTGCCTGACCTCGTCCTCGACGAGGTCAGGTACCTGAAAACGGGGTGTGATGCCAGTTACTGCGTTGTCGGGTGTTTTCGTTTCCGTTGATGATTTCCTGTTTTTCCCCTTCTCGATGGCCTGACCTGTACTACAGGTTGCTGTTCGCCGGTTGCCCGGCGTGATCAATGACCGACAACCTGTGCGAGTCCAGATTGTAGGCCACATAAAAGGCGGCACCGCGTTTGCTGGCCTGCTTTGTATGTCCAAGCGCACTGGCTTTCAGTAATTTCTCCGAAACGGCACAAGTGACAAACAGAATCACGTACGCCGTCTTTTCCCGTGGCCTCTGGATTTTTTCCAGCAGCGCTCCAAACTCGACCTCTTCGCTCATCCAGCGTACATCAACGATGTACAGGTCTTTTACCGGCTCCGGTAACTGAAGGTGATGCTGAACAGAGACAACGGTTTGCAGACCAATCCCGGTTGGCGGGTCCTGTGCGCCACAGGGCGTTCGGGCTGACCGCCAGTCATTCGCTGACGTTTCCAGTGTGGGGTTTTCAGACGGTTTTGCGGACGCTTTTTTTTCCGAGCGCCCAACATCATCCATAACCTTCATGAAGTGCTTTCCCTTCTCAAAATCGGAGGGTGCATAAAGTGATTTATAGTTGAAGTTGAGTGTCGCGAAAAAAAGCAAAAGTAAATAGAACGGAAAACTGATCAGGAACCAGACGTAGAGTTCTCTTTCCTCCTGATCAAGGAAGGGTAGAGAGACGGCTGCCGAAGTTTCAGAGAGCGCTGCGAATATCGCGATAATTGTCATTGGGTTGGTGATTCGTTTTTTTATCATATTCTGTACTCATGTCGGGTTGTCTGTTCTCGAGTGGTTTATGAAGTTGGCTTGTTGTGGTGGTTATTGTAGTGCTTTTGATTATCTGCTGATTTTTGACAAGTTTTTATTTGTTTGTTGTATCGCTCGTCGGTTTCTTGAATTTTTGGCGTATTTTAATGATTGCTCAAAAAATATTATTTGCTGTAAGAGTAATTGGATGCGAGGTGTGTGATATTTCTGGTATGAGTATTGAGTGTGTAAATATCAGTTACGTTTTAGCGGAAAGGTAGAGGCTAGTAGTTCTCAGGGCGCGACCGGATCAAGCTGGCTCTCGAAAAATTTTGGTCGTAAATCGACACAGGTGGCTGCTGGAAAGTGCGACACACTGACGCTGATACAGTTTTAAATTCATTCTGTTCGAGGGATTTTTGTAGGAGGAATCCGTGTTGTTTGTAGGGGATGTCTCTTGGTGTGGGTGTCCGGGAGGGGCGACATGCCATGGGTGAAACGACTAGGCTATTGTGCGGGCTCTAAAAATTCGAACAGCGAAAATTGGACTTGCCCATGAATAAAGTGCTGATCGTGGATGATCACCCCGTCATTCGTCTTGCGGTACGTATGCTAATGGAGCGTCATGGCTACGAAGTTATTGCAGAAACCGATAATGGTGTGGACGCACTGCAACTAGCCCGTGAACTTATGCCGGACATTATCATTCTGGATATCGGGATTCCGAAGCTGGACGGGTTGGAAGTCATCGCGCGTTTGTCTTCGACTTCAATGCCGATGAAAGTGCTGATTTTGACTTCCCAGGCGCCGGGACATTTTTCGATGCGTTGCATGCAATCCGGTGCAGCCGGTTATGTCTGCAAACAACAAGACCTCACGGAGTTGCTCAGTGCAATAAAGGCCGTTTTGTCAGGCTACAGTTACTTTCCTAATCAAGCCTTGCATACCGTACGTTGCAGTTTGGGGAATGCCAGTGAGGCCGATATGGTCGATCGATTGTCGGGGCGGGAAATGATGGTCCTGCAGCAGTTGGCCCGAGGAAAGACCAATAAAGAGATTGCCGATGGGATGTTTCTCAGCAATAAAACAGTCAGTACTTACAAGACCCGCCTGTTGCTCAAGCTGAATGCGCGGTCTCTGGTCGATCTGATCGAACTGGCACAACGCAATGGTCTGGTGTGATGGCATAACTGCGCGACATGGGGCGCCTATCGGGGTACGGCACTTAGCAAAAAAAAGCCTCCGTTTCGGGAGGCTTTCAGGTGTCATAAATCAAAATCGTAATCGGCCAATTGCTTTTGCAGTCGGCGCTCCTCCAGCAGGTTGTCGATGGTGCGGCGTTTGCTCAGATTAGTTTTCGCTACTTCAACCACCGGTTCAGCATCATCGGTTTCGGCGGTGGTGAAATCGTCTTCTACGTCTAATTGCTCTTTGCCAGTACTCATTTAGTTGCTCCAGGCTAAGAAGGCCTTTGGCGCCCCTTATATCGACATTCTCCCGGCGGGTAAAAAAGATTTTTTCAATCGACAAATCAATAAACCCAATAGCGCCTCAATCGTCGGAGGTTTTGTGCTTGTATTCGCACAAGTCCTCGATCCGGCAGCTTCCGCATCGGGGCTTGCGGGCCAGGCAAACATAGCGACCATGAAGGATCAGCCAGTGATGGGAGTCGAGCAGGTACTCCCTGGGCACGAATTTCATCAGTTTTTTCTCGACTTCCACCACATTCTTGCCGGGAGCAATGCCAGTCCGGTTGCTGACCCTGAAAATATGCGTGTCGACGGCCATGGTCAGCTGACGGAATGCCGTATTGAGTACCACATTGGCGGTCTTGCGGCCGACGCCGGGCAGTGCTTCCAGCTCTTCGCGGGTTTGTGGGACCTCGCCGGCGTGACGCTCGACCAGCAAACGGCAGGTTTCGATCACATTTTTCGCTTTGCTGTTGTACAGCCCGATGGTCTTGATGTACTCCGACAGCCCTTCGACACCCAGGGCATGCATCGCTGCCGGGGTATTGGCGACCGGGAAAAGCCTGGCTGTGGCCTTGTTGACGCCGACATCGGTGGACTGCGCCGAGAGAATCACGGCAATCAGTAATTCGAAGGGGGAGGAATAGGCCAGTTCGGTCTTTGGTTCCGGGTTGTCCTCGTGCAGTCGGCGGAAAATTTCCAGACGTTTTGCGGCATTCATGGGCAGTGCGTTTCCTCGAAGGCAATCAATGTGTGGGCGTCGGGCGCCAGGCCTGCCAGGCGGCGATCAGGAGTCCGAGCAGGATGAACCCGCCAGGGACCAGTGTGGTCAGGCGCAGTCCGCCGTCAGCCACCAGCACCCAGCCATGCCAGTCAGTTTGCGTTGCGCCGAACAGCCACGATAGATGGTTTCCAAGTGTTCCGTTGCCGATGAGTTCGCGCAGCAGGCCCAGCGCGATCATCAGCGTGGCAAACAGGCTATTGAGTCGCAGACGTTGATGCCAATCGCTCTGAAAGACCCCGGTGTGTTCCAGTACGACGCATTGCAAGGCGATCAAGGCTCCATAAATCCCCAGATGCTGCTGCCATTGCAGCGACCAGGCTTGTGCCATGAGTTCCGCGCAACTGGTGAGGGTGGCTGCCAACAGGATGCTGGCCAGCATACGGGTCGCCGGGACCAGTCGAGATCGCAGGGCACCCATGGCCAGACCGAACAACTGAGTCACCACCATGAACATCAGGCACAGGCCAACTGCAGCCATCAGCGAGTGGGTGACGCCGATCAGTGGCGTCAGCATCAAGGCGTTGCGCAGAGTCGATGAGTTATCCATGGGCAGGGATTCCGAGCAGTTGTTGCCGGTGTTCATCGAAGTAGCGCAAGGCATCGTGGACGGCATTGATCACCGCTCTTGAGGTGATGGTTGCGCCTGCGATCTGATCGAACTGTCCCTGATCCTTTTTCAGCGCCCAGCCGCTGTCACCGGGTTCTGTTCGAGACTTGCCGGAAAAAACCTGGAGCCAGGCATTGGGCCAGTCGGCGATCCGAGCCCCCAGTCCAGGTGTTTCCGACTGTTTGAGGGTTTTGACGCCCAGCAACCTGCCATTGGCGTCGACTGCGATCAACAGGTCGATGGCACCGGCGTAGCCAAGGGTTTGACTGCGCAGCAACACCGCGACGGGTTGATCGGCTCGGGTCGCCAGATAACCACCCAGCAAGGTGCTGTTGGTCAGTGCGGCTGCTTCAATCGTTATGGGGTGTTCGAGTGGTTGATTGTCGTAGCTGTCCGGCGCGATCAGGTCCAGCAGGTTACGGCTGTCGATCAGGCGCTGTTCGGCTGCAATGCGTGGCGCGCTGCCGAGTTGTACGAAGTACGTCACGCCAAGGCCCAGTGCGGCCAAAAGCACCACAAGCGCGATGCTTGATGTCCTGTTCATGGCGCCTCCGGCTGTTGCCTGGCCGCCACGAACCGCTCCAGCGCCGGCACGCACAGGTTCATCAACAGCACAGCGAAGGCGATGCCGTCCGGGTAGCCACCCCAGGTACGAATCAGATAAGTCAGAAGCCCAACACCAGCGCCGAACAACAGTTTCGCGCCAGGGCTTCTGGCGCCGGACACCGGTTCGGTGATGATGAAGAACGCCCCCAGCATGGTCGCGCCGGTCAGCAGATGAAACAACGGCGAGCCATGGGAGTCGGAGCCCGAGCCGTTCCAGCACAACAGGCTGATGATGAACAGGCTGGCCAGCATGCCGACCGGTGCATGCCAGCTGATCACCCTTCGTTGCAGGAGAAACGCTCCACCCGCCACAAAGGCCAGGTTCACCCATTCCACCCCCCGGCCGCCAAAGTGGCCGAATGCCGGGTTGCCGGCAAACAGTTCATCCATGGTCAGGCTTTTGTTGATCCGCAGACTGTCCAGTGCCGTGGCCTGCACCCACGCATCCGGCACATGGCCGATGCCAAACACGTGCTGCAGGCCGCTCAGCAGATCCATGCCATGGGGCAATGGCCAATGGGTCATTGGTTGGGGAAAGGTCACCAGCACCAGCGCCAAACCGAGCATCGCCGGGTTGAAGGGATTCGAACCGACGCCACCATACAAGTGCTTGCCGAACACCATCGCAAAAGAGGCAGCACTGAGGGTCAGCCACCATGGGCAGTAAGGCGGCAGCGCCAGAGCCAGCAATGTGGCACTGACCAGCGCGCTACCGTCACTCAACGTTGCCCCCGGCGGCTGCTTGCGCCATTGCACGACGGCGGCCTCGACGGCCAACGCGGCAGTGGCCGCCAGAAGCAGATTGATCAACACACCCCAGCCGTACAGCCAGAACGCTGCCAGGATTCCCGGCAGCGTGGCCAACAGCACCAGTTTCATCGCCTGTTGCAGGCGATCATCCACCACGTCAAGGGCTGGCATGGGCGTCCACCAGGCGTTCGGCTTCACCGAGTGCGCGTTCCAGGGCTTCGATTTGTTCCGCTGGTGCTTCGTTGGCCTGAGCCTTCTTGAGTTCGGCGCGACGCATGGCCAACTGGATCTTGGCCCGTTTCAGATCGGCATCATTTGACGACGCAGCTGCGACCGTCGGCGCAGGGGAAGGTGGAGCGGCGTTTTCCAGTTGCGCCAGGTTTTGTTCGGCGGCTTCGAACTGTTGTTGCAGTGCGATCAACTGCGATTGCTGTTCGAAGGTCGGCGGATGCCCGAAGGCCTTCAGCGATTTGTGCAACTGCGCCCGACTCATCGCCACCTCGATCTTGGCCTTTTTCAGCGCGGCATCGGCATTGGCGGTTTTCTGTGCGCGGACGCGCTCGAGGGCCGCCTGCACCGGGTCGGCTGTCGTCTCGGCAGGTTGTGCGGCTCGCTGCCTTGCCTGGCGCTCGGCGATTTTCTGTTGCTCCTCACGCTGCAGGCGGGCATTGCGTTGTTCGAAGCGGCGCCGTGCGTGATCGCGCTTGAGGTTGCGGGCCTGCCGCGCCTGCGGTGTGAGGGCCAGGCCCCCGACAACAGGCAGTACAGTGTTCGGCTGCAATGGGCGCATTTCGATGCAGTCCACCGGGCACGGTGCCACGCAGAGGTCGCAACCGGTGCACTCATCAATGATCACCGTGTGCATCAGCTTGGCCGCGCCGACGATGGCATCGATCGGGCAGGCCTGAATGCACTTGGTGCAACCAATGCACTCGGCCTCGCGGATATAGGCGATCTGCGCAGGTGCCGAGCCGCGAGTGATGTCCAGTTCCAGCACCGGCACCTTCAGCAGTTCAGCCAGGGCCGCGATGGTTTCGTTGCCTCCGGGAGGGCACTTGTTGATCGGCTCACCGCTGGCGATGCCTTCGGCATACGGCTTGCACCCGGGGTGCCCGCACTTGCCGCATTGGGTTTGCGGCAAGAGTGCGTCGATGCATTGAATCAGACTCATGTTTTGATCAGTCCGCTGAATCCGAGAAAAGCCACTGCGATCAGGCCGGCACCAATCAGGTCGATCGGCAAGCCGCGAAAGGGCAGGGGAACATCGTTGTCGGCCGTGCGTTCACGCAAATCAGTGAACAGGCTCAACACCAGCCAGAAGCCCAACCCTGCACCGAGGCTCAAGGCAGTGGCGTGAAAAAAGCCCTTGTCTTCCTGAGCATTGAGCAGGGCCACGCCGAGTACGCCAGCGTTGCCCAATAGCAACGGCCAGAGGCCTTCGAATGGTAGTGTCGAAAACAACCGCGCCAGCAACTTCAGCAACGGGCTGATCAGCAGCACGCTCAATGGCAGAAACACAAACAGACGCAGCGGCGTCAATTGTAGTGGCACCAGCATCCATTGATAGAGCGCGTAGCCGAGCATGCCCACGACCAGCATCAGGCATGTCGTCGCAATGCCCAGGGCATGTACCTGACGACGCTGACCGGCCAACAGTGGATCGACGGCCAATGGCCATTGCAACACGAGGTTGTTGATCAGGGCAGCGCTGATAAGCGTAAGCAGGATTTCGGTCATTGTTCGTGCCGACAAGAACGGTAGTTTTTGTAGGAGCGAGCTTGGTCCGGGCGGCGTTCCGACGATCGACTCAAGGGCGCTGCGTTCAACCTGTGGACACGCATAATCGTTAACGACCATCGCGAGCGAGCTCGCTCCTACAGGAGATGGTCTAAAAAGCTTAGGCATTATCCGGCAAGGCGGGAGGGTGGGCCAGACATGAAAATCCCACAGCCGCGCCAGGCACGACTGTGGGATCGTTTTGCCGCAGACCTTACTTGATGCGCTGGCCAGGCTTGGCGCCGCTGTCAGGGCTGAGCAGGTAGATTTCTTCTCCGCCAGGGCCTGCCGCCATCACCATGCCTTCGGAGATACCGAACTTCATTTTCCGTGGCTTGAGGTTGGCGATCATCATGGTCAGGCGCCCATCGAGCTTGGACGGGTCCGGGTAAGCGCTCTTGATCCCGGAGAACACGTTGCGTTGCTCGTCACCGATATCCAGGGTCAGGCGCAACAGCTTGTCGGCACCTTCCACGTGTTCAGCCTTGACGATCAGCGCGACACGCAGGTCGACAGCGGCAAAGGTGTCGAACTCGATTTCCGGCGACAGTGGATCCTTGGCCAGTTCGCCATTGCCGGCAGGTGCGGCTTCGCCGGTGTCGGTCTGGCTGGCGGTCAGGTCTTCTTTCGAAGCGTCGGTCATGGCTTGCACTTTTACCGGGTCGATGCGGGTCATCAGCGGCTTGAACTCGTTCAGCTGGTGATTGCCGAGCAAGGTCGCGTGATCGTTCCAGGTCAGCGGCGCGACGTTGAGGAACGCCTCGGCGTCGGCGGCCAGCAGCGGCAGCACCGGCTTGAGGAAGATCACCAGTTGGCGGAACAGGTTGACGCCTGTGGCGCAGATGGCCTGGACTTCATCCTGTTTGCCTTCCTGTTTGTTCAACGACCACGGCGCCTTGTCGGCGATCCAGGCGTTGGCGCGGTCGGCCAGGCCCATGATCTCGCGCATGGCACGGGCAAAGTCGCGGGCTTCATAGGCGTCGGCGATACCTGGCGCGGCGGCCAGGAAGGCTTCGGTCAGTTCAGGCGCGGCGTTGGTGTCGACCATTACGCCAGCATTGCCCTTGTTGATGAAACCGGCACAGCGGCTGGCGATGTTGACGACCTTGCCCACCAGGTCGGAATTGACCTTCTGCACGAAGTCTTCGAGGTTCAGGTCGAGGTCATCAACGCCACGGCCCAGCTTGGCCGCGTAGTAATAGCGCAGGTATTCCGGCGACAGGTGGTCCAGGTAGGTCCGGGCCTTGATGAAGGTGCCGCGGGACTTGGACATTTTCTGACCGTTGACAGTCAGGTAGCCGTGCACGTTGATGCCGGTCGGCTTGCGGTAGCCCGCGCCCTCGAGCATGGCTGGCCAGAACAGGGCGTGGAAGTTGACGATGTCCTTGCCGATGAAGTGGTACAGCTCGGCGGTGGAGTCCTTGCCCCAGAACGCGTCGAAGTCCAGCTCCGGCGTGCGGTTGCACAGGTTCTTGAAGCTGGCCATGTAACCGATCGGTGCATCCAGCCACACGTAGAAGTACTTGCCCGGCTCGTCGGGGATTTCAAAACCGAAATACGGTGCATCGCGGGAGATGTCCCACTGTTGCAGGCCGGCATCCAGCCATTCGGCGATCTTGTTGGCGACGGCATCCTGCAGGGTGCCGCTGCGGGTCCAGGTTTGCAGCATTTGCTGGAAGTCTGGCAGCTTGAAGAAGAAGTGCTGGGAATCCTTGAGCACCGGGGTGGCGCCGGAGATCGCCGACTTCGGATCCTTCAGGTCGGTCGGTGCGTAGGTCGCACCGCATTTTTCGCAGTTGTCGCCGTACTGGTCTTCGGTGCCGCATTTCGGGCAGGTGCCCTTGATGAAGCGGTCGGCCAGGAACATTTTCTTTTCCGGGTCGAAGTACTGGGTGATCGAACGCGTGGCGATGTGCCCGGCGTCACGCAGCTTCAGGTAGATCTGGCTCGACAGCTCACGGTTTTCTTCGGCGTGAGTGGAGTGGAAATTGTCGAAGTCCACCAGGAAGTCGGCAAAGTCGGCGCTGTGTTCGGCCTGGACGTTGGCGATCAGTTGTTCCGGGGTGATGCCTTCCTTTTCCGCGCGCAGCATGATCGCCGAACCGTGGGCGTCGTCGGCGCAGACATAGATGCATTGATTGCCGCGGTGCTTCTGGAAACGCACCCACATATCGGTCTGGATGTATTCCAGCATATGGCCGAGGTGAATCGAACCATTGGCATAGGGCAGGGCGCTGGTGACGAGGATCTTGCGTGGCTCGGACATGGGGCTCGGCTACTTGATGAAACGGAGGTCGGCCACTATAAAGCGCCGGCGCATATTTTTCACCCTGTGAGCCTGTTTCCGGATGCATAGCTGGTGAAAACTGTGGCGAGGGGGCTCGCCCCCGTTCGACTGCGCAGCAGTCGTAATAAGGCTGATGCGATCCAATTGTCGGAACCGGGCTGCCGGGATTGGGGCGGCTTCGCCACCCAACGGGGGCAAGCCCCCTCGCCACATGAATGCCTGCGCAACAAATGGTCTACAGGCATGCCGCCTCGGGCGCAGAACAGGTACGATACCCACTATCTTTTCCAGTCCTGTTTTCGGAGTTGCCCATGAGCGCCGTCAATCGCGCAGCGGTGGAAGCCGTCCTTCGCCAGTATACCGACCCTTACCTGAACCTGGACCCGGTCAGCGCCGGGTGCGTGCGCAACATCGAGATTCAGGGCGACCGCGTCAGCGTTCAGCTTGAACTGGGTTACGCCGCCGGTCTGTTCAAGAGTGGCTGGGCGCAGATGCTGGAAATGGCCATTCAGGGGCTGGATGGCGTGGCAAGTGCCAAGGTCGAAATCACCAGCGTGATCGCCGCGCACAAGGCTCAGGTGCAGATTCCGGGCTTGGCGAACGTGAAAAACGTGGTGGCCGTGGCGTCCGGCAAGGGCGGCGTGGGCAAATCCACCACGGCGGCCAACCTGGCCCTGGCTCTGGCCCGGGAAGGCGCCAAGGTCGGGATTCTCGATGCGGACATCTACGGCCCGAGCCAGGGCATCATGTTCGGCATACCCGAGCGTACCCGCCCCGAGGTCAAGGATCAGAAGTGGTTCGTTCCGCTCAAGTCCCATGGCGTCGAAGTGATGTCCATGGCTTTCCTCACCGACGACAACACGCCGATGGTCTGGCGCGGGCCGATGGTTTCGGGCGCCCTGTTGCAACTGGTCACCCAGACCGCGTGGGGTGACCTCGATTACCTGGTCATCGACATGCCGCCAGGCACCGGTGACATCCAGTTGACCCTGGCGCAGAAAGTGCCGGTGGCCGGTGCGGTGATCGTGACCACCCCACAGGACCTGGCATTGCTGGACGCACGCAAGGGCGTGGAAATGTTCCGCAAGGTCAACATCCCGGTGCTGGGCGTGGTGGAGAACATGGCCGTGCACATCTGCTCCAACTGCGGGCATGCCGAGCATCTGTTTGGCGAAGGCGGTGGTGTGAAACTGGCCAACCAGTATGGCGTTGAACTGCTGGCTTCGCTGCCGCTGTCGATGGTCATCCGCGAGCAGGCCGATGGCGGTAAGCCAACAGTGATCGCCGAGCCTGATAGCCAGATTGCGATGGTTTACCAGGAACTGGCCCGCCATGTCGGCGCGCGGATCGTGTTGCAGGAAGCGTTGACGCCGGCGATGCCGAACATCAGCGTCAGCGACGACTAATGTTCGCCAGATAAACGCTGACCAAATGTGGGAGCGGGCTTGCTCGCGAAAGCGGTGTGTCATTCAACCAACAAGTTGACTGATCTATCGCCTTCGCGAGCAAGCCCGCTCCCACAGTTGTTTGGGGTTGGGCTTAGATCCGCAACCCGCCATCCATCTCCAGAATCCGACCGGTGTAATAGTCGTTCTCGAAGATGTAAGCCGCCGAATGGGCGATTTCCTCAGGCTTGCCCATGCGCTTGAGCGGGATCCCCGCAGTCATCTTCTCCAGCGCTTCAGGCTTCATGCCCAGGGTCATTTCGGTTTCGATGAAGCCCGGTGCAATGCCGGCGACGCGAATGCCGTAGCGTGCCAGCTCCTTGGCCCAGGTCACGGTCGCCGCAGCAACACCGGCCTTGGCGGCGGAGTAGTTGGTCTGACCGACGTTGCCGGCGCGGGAAATCGACGAGATATTGATGATCGCGCCACTGTTGTTCAGCTCGACCATTTTCGCCGCGACTTCACGGGTGCACAGGAACACGCCGGTCAGGTTGACGTCGATGACGGCCTGCCACTGGGCCAGGCTCATCTTGGTCATTTCGCCATCCTTGACCTTGAGCAACAGGCCGTCGCGCAGGATCCCGGCGTTGTTGATCAAGCCATGGATCGCGCCAAAGTCTTCAGCGACCTGGGCAACCATGCGGGTCACTTGCTCTTCGTTGGCCACGTTGCACAGGTAGGCGCGGGCCTCGACACCTTGGGCCTTGCAGGCCGCGACGGCGTCGTCGAGTTTTTCCTGGTTCAGGTCCACCAGCGCGAGTTTCGCGCCCAGGCCTGCGAAATACTCGGCCATGGAGCGGCCTAAACCCTGGCAACCGCCAGTGATAATGATTACTTTGTCAGTGAGTTGCATTCGCATGCCCCGGTAGCAGGTCTGAGTGGTTTCCTTTAGAGAGCCTCTCGATCTGCGCCTGACCTGGCCTGGCTGCACATGAGAACTGCCCCCGATGGCGTGCTGGGACTTTCGCCAGCAGCTCGTCCGTTTTTCTGACGGATTCTATTTAAGGAGTCATAAATTGAGCGTTGAAGCGGCTAAGCATGCACGAGAATTGCTTCTCAAGGAATACCGTGGGGTGCTCTCGACGCACTCCAAATCAATGCCCGGTTTTCCGTTCGGTTCCGTGGTTCCGTACTGCCTGGACGAGCAGGGCCGGCCGCTGATCCTGATCAGCCGCATTGCCCAGCACACTCATAATCTGCAAAAAGATCCGAAATGCTCGCTGTTTGTCGGCGAACGTGGTGCCGAAGATGTCCAGGCCGTTGGTCGACTGACTTACCTGGCTGAGGCGCAACAGCTCGAAGACGAAGCCGCCATCGACGCTGCCTCCGAGCGTTACTACCGCTACTTCCCGGAGTCGAAGGGTTATCACAAGGCCCACGATTTCGATTTCTGGGTGCTTGAGCCTGTACGCCACCGTTACATCGGCGGTTTTGGCGCGATTCATTGGGTCAACGACCTGACCCTGGCCAACCCGTTCGCCGGCAAGGCCGAAGTGAGCATGGTCGAGCACATGAACGCCGATCACGCCAAGGCCATCGCCCATTACGTCGATCTGGCCGGGCTGCCGAAAAACGTGCCGGCGCAAATGGTCGGCATCGATTGTGAAGGCATGCACCTGCGCATCGGTCAAAGTCTGTACTGGTTACCGTTCCAAGCGCCTTGTAATACGCCGACACAAGTTCGCGAAGCCTTGGTTTCTCTGGCCCACGCCGATCATTGGCCGAAAAATGAAGTGGCCGACGCTTGAATTCACGAAACGGCGACGTCATCTAAGGTGAACTGGCAAGGCATTCTTGCGTTGAGGAACCATTTGATGCGCCCTTTTTTGTTGCTCTTTCTGCTGTTCCCGGTGTTGGAGCTGTTCGTATTCGTCAAGGTGGCAGGGTCCATCGGGTTCTTCCCGGCCCTGCTGCTGATCATTCTCGGCTCGATGTTCGGCGTGTTTGTGCTGCGCATCGCCGGCCTGGCCACGGCCCTGCGTGCCCGTGAAAGCCTGAGCCGCGGCGAACTGCCGGCCCAGACCATGCTCGAAGGCCTGATGCTGGCATTGGCCGGTGGCCTGCTGATTCTTCCGGGCTTCATCAGCGATGTGATCGGCCTGTTCATGCTGCTGCCGTTCAGTCGTCGCCTGCTGGCCAATAAAATGCGCCAGCGCGCCGAAGAGCAGGCGATGCGTCAGCGAGCGTTCGCCGACGACCTACAGGCCCGTGGCGGCCCGGCGCCTCGCGAGCCGCTGGGCCGCGAGCCCAACGTGATCGAAGGCGAGTTCGAACACCGCGATACCAAGTAATACGCACATCGACACGGCACCTTCGGGTGCCGTGTTCGTTTGCGGGGCATCGACCTGAAAAATTTTTCATCGCCGCCCTTGTAATAAGCTTATGCGCCCTTATGTAACGGTCACCGCAAGGTTTCTGGCGAACAAGCCAGACAGACTTCCGCGGTTCGCTTGACGAACCGCAACCGGCACCGCCGGCCTTTGTTAAACCCGCCGGGACTACACCGGCCGATGAAAACCACAATTAGGAGAGATCGACAATGAAGCTTCGTCCTCTGCATGACCGCGTCGTCATCCGTCGCAGCGAAGAAGAAAAGAAAACCGCTGGCGGTATCGTCCTGCCAGGTTCGGCTGCTGAAAAAGCCAACAGCGGCGAAATCCTCGCTGTAGGCACCGGCCGCGTACTGGAAAACGGTGAAGTGCGTGCACTGTCCGTGAAAGTGGGCGACAAGGTTGTGTTCGGTCCTTACTCCGGCAGCAACACTGTGAAAGTCGACGGCGAAGACCTGCTGGTAATGAGCGAGAACGAAATTCTCGCCGTTATCGAAGGCTGATACCCCCGTTCATTTTCCCGCTACTACAAAGTATTTAAGGAATATCGATCATGGCTGCTAAAGAAGTTCTGTTTGGCGATTCCGCCCGTAAAAAAATGCTCAAGGGCGTCAACGTCCTGGCTGACGCAGTAAAAGCGACCCTGGGCCCGAAAGGCCGTAACGTGATCATCGAGAAGAGCTTCGGCGCTCCGACCATCACCAAGGACGGCGTTTCCGTCGCCAAAGAAATCGAACTCGAAGACCGTTTCGAAAACATGGGTGCGCAGCTGGTCAAAGACGTTGCCTCCCGTGCCAACGATGACGCTGGTGACGGTACTACCACCGCTACCGTTCTGGCTCAGTCGATCGTCAACGAAGGCCTGAAAGCCGTCGCTGCCGGCATGAACCCGATGGACCTCAAGCGCGGCATCGACAAGGCGACCATCGCCATCGTCAAAGAGCTGAAAAACCTGTCCAAGCCATGCGCTGACACCAAGGCTATCGCTCAGGTCGGCACCATCTCGGCCAACTCCGACAACTCCATCGGCGACATCATTGCCGAAGCCATGGAAAAAGTCGGTAAAGAAGGCGTAATCACCGTTGAAGAAGGCTCGGGCCTGGAAAACGAACTGTCGGTTGTTGAAGGCATGCAGTTCGACCGTGGTTACCTGTCCCCGTACTTCGTCAACAAGCCAGAGACCATGGTCGCTGAGCTGGACGGCCCGCTGATCCTGCTGGTCGACAAGAAGATCTCGAACATCCGCGAAATGCTGCCAGTGCTGGAAGCCGTTGCCAAAGCCGGCCGTCCACTGCTGATCGTGGCCGAAGACGTTGAAGGCGAAGCCCTGGCGACTCTGGTTGTGAACAACATGCGTGGCATCGTTAAAGTCGCAGCCGTCAAGGCTCCAGGCTTCGGCGATCGTCGCAAGGCCATGCTGCAGGACATCGCCGTTCTGACCGGCGGTACCGTTATCTCCGAAGAGATCGGTCTGAGCCTGGAAAGCGCAACCCTGGAAAACCTGGGCAGCGCCAAGCGCGTGACCCTGTCCAAGGAAAACACCATCATCGTTGACGGTGCTGGCGTACACGGCGACATCGAAGCACGCATCACTCAGATCCGTGCTCAGGTTGCCGAAACTTCCTCGGACTACGACCGTGAAAAACTGCAAGAGCGTCTGGCCAAGCTATCCGGCGGCGTTGCAGTGATCAAGGTTGGCGCTGGTTCCGAAGTTGAAATGAAAGAGAAGAAAGCCCGCGTTGAAGACGCCCTGCACGCTACCCGTGCAGCCGTTGAAGAAGGCGTGGTACCTGGCGGTGGCGTTGCGCTGATCCGCGCTCTGCAAACCCTGAACGATCTGAAAGGCGACAACGCTGATCAGGACGTAGGTATCGCTGTTCTGCGCCGTGCCGTTGAAGCACCGCTGCGTCAGATCGCTGCCAACAGCGGTGACGAGCCAAGCGTTGTGGTCAACGAAGTCAAGAACGGCAAAGGTAACTTCGGTTACAACGCTGCGACTGGCGAATACGGTGACATGATCGAAATGGGCATCCTGGACCCAACCAAGGTCACCCGTTCCGCGCTGCAAGCTGCATCGTCGATCGGCGGTCTGATCCTGACCACCGAAGCCGCTGTTGCTGATGCACCGAAGAAAGAAGGTGCAGCTGGCGGCGGTATGCCAGACATGGGCGGTATGGGCGGCATGGGCGGCATGATGTAAGCCAGCCTTACCCCTGTACGAAAAACCCCGTCTGCGAAAGCAGGCGGGGTTTTTTATTGCCCGGACTTCAATGTTCACATCGATCCATTGTGGGAACGGGCTTGCTCGCGAAGGCAGTGTGTCAGTCGATATAGATGCTGAATGACATTCCGCTTTCGCGAGCAAGCCCGCTCCCACAAGGAACTGCATAAATCCTGTGGGCGCGTGGCTTGCCCGCGAAGGCGTCAGGTCAGGCGCTGACAGGTTCTGCACTTGCCTCGCGATCCGCCCTCAAGGCCGGTCGATACAGAACGTAGTAATACGACCCCAAACAAATCAGCCAGCAGAACACCGCCGTCCACACGTTGTGCGAGAAGAAGTGCGCACCCTGCATCATCCGCCCGATGGAGAACACCGAGCCGAGGGCAAAGGCGAAGACCAACGCTGCGCGAGCCATGCGCGGGCGACGGTCGCGCAGTACGAAAAACAGGGCAAACAGGGTGAAGCCGGTGGCCGCATGGCCGCCGGGCCAGCAACGCCCTGGTTTATCGGTGTGCGGGCGAGGACTCAACAGTTCGCTGTAGGTTTCGTGACCGCCGAATTGTTCGAGGCTCCATGGGCATTGCACCGCGGTCACTGCTTTGATGGGCGTGACAAAGGAAGTCGCCAGGCCCAGGGACAGCACCAGGCAACCCAGTTCCCGCTTGAGCGGTTTGAGCCTGGCCATGAAGAACGAAGCGATGAAGGCGAGAATGGCAAACACCGAGAAGGCGATGACCACTTGCTTGGCGCGATCGTGCAGGATGTCCTCGAGGAAGTAACTGTGGCGTCCGATGAATTCCCCGGTGACCGGGTCGTAAAACAGCTTGGCCAGGTCCATGTCCAGACTGGTCAGTTCGAGCAATACCAGAATGATCGCAGCTACGGCGGGGACTCCAAGGCACACCCAGAAATTGAGCGGACGAGGGGAAGGGCGGGCAAGGGTCGAAACCATGCTAGTTCCTTGATCAGTGAAATGTTCTCAAATGCGCAGCCGCGCAGAGTTTGAACCCGATTCTGTCGCCAGCATGTGAATCGCCGGTGAAAAACTCGTTAAGGCTGTAATCGGTCAATTTCCGCGCTTTTGCGCTTCACTCAGTCCTAGCCCTGAGCGGAACTTCGCCTTAAGCTGCGCGGGCCACGACGGCCGTTACTGTGGACGGAGAGATACCCATGCGAATTCTATTGGTTGAAGACAACCGCGATATCCTGGCCAACCTGGCCGATTACCTGGGGCTCAAAGGCTATACCGTCGATTGCGCTCAGGATGGTCTGTCGGGCCTGCACCTGGCGGCCACCGAGCACTACGATTTGATCGTGCTCGATATCATGTTGCCCGGCATCGATGGCTACACCCTGTGCAAGCGCCTGCGCGAGGATGCTCGCCGCGAAACGCCGGTGATCATGCTCACGGCTCGCGATCAACTGGATGACCGTCTGCAGGGCTTCAAGTCCGGCGCCGATGACTATCTGATTAAACCGTTCGCCCTGTCGGAGCTGGCGGCGCGTATCGAAGCGGTCATGCGCCGAACCCAGGGCGGCGGGCGGCGGACCTTGCAGGTCGGCGACCTGAGCTACGACCTCGACACCCTGGAAGTCACTCGCGAAGGCCGGTTGCTGAAACTCAACCCGGTCGGCCTGAAGTTGCTGGCCGTGTTGATGCAGAAAAGCCCTCATGTGTTGCGCCGTGAAATTCTTGAAGAGGCGCTCTGGGGCGACGACTGCCCGGACAGCGACAGCCTGCGCAGTCATGTCCACCAGTTGCGCCAGGTGATCGACAAACCGTTCGCCAAACCATTACTGCAAACCGTGCACGGTGTGGGGTATCGCCTGGCCGAGGGCCGTGATGGAGTTTAAGCAGAGCCTTGCTCAACGCATCATCATTGCCTTTGCGCTGATGAGCGCACTGGTGGCGGGTGCCTTTGCCATGGGCATCGTGGCGACCGTGCACCTGGTGGAGGAAAAACTGATTTCGGCCGGTCTGGGCGGCGATTTGCAGCGCCTGTTGCTGATGGACAATGTCACGGACTGGAGCCACCGCCCCGAACCGGACCAATTGTTCTACTTCAGCAACGGGCCAGGCGATTTCAATTTGCCCAAGGATTTGCGGCATCTGGAGCCGGGTTTCCACGAAGTGTTCCGCGAAAACCTGTCGTACCACGCCATGGTCGAAATCGTCGACGGCCGACGTTACGTACTTTTGCAGGACCAGAGCGATTTTGAAGAGCGCGAGCGGGTGCTGTTTGCCGTGGTGCTGGTGGGTTTCGTACTGAGCCTGGCACTGGCTGTATTTCTCGGCTGGGTGCTGGCACGCAAGGTCATGGCGCCGGTGGTACGGCTGGCCCGCCAGGTACGCCATCGCGATCAACTGCTGGGTTTGGCTCCTCCCTTGGCTCCGGATTATGCCGCCGACGAAGTGGGCGAACTGGCCGTGGCCTTCGACGCCACCCTCGGGCGCTTGCGTCAGGCCCTGACCCGCGAGCGTTTGTTCACCAGCGACGTCAGCCACGAATTGCGTACGCCCCTGATGATCCTGGCCAGTTCCTGCGAGTTGTTGCTGGAAAACCCAGGTCTCGATCAGCGCGGTCGCGCCCAGGTCGAGCGCATTGCCCGGGCATGTGAAGAAATGCGTGAGCTGGTGCAAACCTTCCTGATGCTGGCCCGCGCCAAGCGCGAAGATAACAGCATGTCGCCGCAGCAGCCCCTGGGCCAGGTAGCCGAGGGCCTGGTCGGTCTGTGGCGCGGGCCCATTGAAAGCAAAGGGTTGAAACTGATCTTCGAACCGGGCAACCCTGAGGCCAAGGGCTACAATGCGACGCTCCTGCACGCGGTGATGGGTAACTTGCTGCGCAACGCCTTGCACTACACAGAACGGGGCTTCATCCGCCTGAGCCTGACGGGCACGGGATTTCTGGTCGAAGACAGCGGTGTGGGCATTCCCGAAGAAAAACGCGAGGCGATGTTCGAACCCTTCGTTCGGGGCACTGAAAAACGCGGGGAAGGCTTGGGCCTGGGGCTTTCACTGGTGCAGCGGATTTGTGAAAACCAGGGCTGGAGCGTCAGCCTGACTACGATGGAGCCCAGTGGCTGCCGTTTTCAGGTGGAGCTGTCCCGAACTTGAGCTGTTAAGTCAGGCGTCCAGCAAACCCTGTCAACTCCGTAAAACCCTGTAATATTTCAGGTTTTCCCATAACGATATTTTCACAAATGGATGACCAGACGCCGACACTACAAAATCTAAGGTAGCTGCTATCAGAAGTTCAGGAGACCTGATGATGGACGGCCCGATCAAGCTCGATTTTTCCGAAAAGTACGACGATCAACACGCGCAACGCTATTTGCGCAAACACCAGGAAGGTCTCGGCCGTCGATTGTCCCACTGGCGTGACGAACAACTGGCGCGCAAGGCACTGGCCCTGGTTGGCGAGCCTGGTCTGGTCCTCGATTTGCCTTGTGGTGCCGGGCGTTTCTGGCCCTTGTTGGCGGAAAAATCCAACCGAGTGATCATCGGTGCCGATAACTCGCCGTCCATGCTGAAGGTCGCAACCCAGGCACAACCTGCCGATGTGGTGAAGCGGGTACAACCCTTGCACACATCTGTATTCGACATCGCCTTGCCGGACAACGCCGTCGACAGCATTTTTTGCATGCGTTTGCTCCACCACATCGGTGAAGCCAAGCATCGCATGGCTATTTTGCGTGAGTTCGAGCGGGTTTCCCGCGACAGCGTGATCCTTTCGCTGTGGGTCGATGGCAACTTCAAGGCCTGGAAACGCAAGCGTTCGGAGAAAACCCGTGGGCAGGAAGGTTACCAAAACCGGTTTGTGTTACCGGCCGCTACCGTAGAGAAGGAATTTGAGCAGGCGGGTTTCCGAATCCAGGAACAACTGGACTTTTTGCCGCTCTATGCCATGTGGCGAGTTTACGTATTACGCAAGAGGTAACAGGATGGCAGTGCAGTGTGCAGCAGAAACGGAAGTCGTTCCCCAGGACCGCTTCGATTACTTTTGGAATCAGCGCGGTGAATGGGTAGAAGAACCCAACGTCCGTCGCGGCGGGGAAAGCGGCGTTCAACGCCTGATGGGCAGTGATGGTCAACTGCTCTACGTCAAGCGCCAGACCGGGCATATTCATCGTAGCTTGCAGCACCCTTTCGGGCGGCCGACGGTCATGCGCGAGCATGCTGCGCTCACCGGTGTGACCGCACTTGGCGTACGGGTTCCGGAAATCGTTTTTTGTGGTGCACAGCGCGATCCAGTGCACAAGTGGCGTGCCTTGCTGGTCACCAAGTCGCTGGACGGCTTCGAGGAAATCGATCGCTGGTACGCCGGTGGCGGTCGCGAGCGTCATGGTGAAGCCATAAACGAACGAGTGCTCAAGGACCTGGCTGAAAACCTGGCTCGCATGCACAAGGGCCGCTGGCAGCACGGATGTATTTACGACAAGCACGTATTCGTTCGCGTGACCGGTGAGGGCGAGACGGCCAAGGTCGAAGTGGCCCTGATCGATCTGGAGAAATGCCGACAGCGTTTGACGGCCCATCGCGCAGCTGTCCATGACATTAAGCAATTGCGTCGCCACTCGTCGTTCAGCGACGCAGACTGGGAAAAACTCATCTACTTTTATGAGACGGCGTTTGGCAGCGCTATCAAGGGTTTATAGCGATGAAACTCGAAATTGCACGAGGTTTGTTTCTGGTAGGAGCCTTGGCAGTTGCATCGATCGCGATGGCAACCTGGGAGCAACCACGCCCCCAGGTTCTCAGCTCGATAAACGCAGAAGAACATTGTCCGTTGCCACGGATTGCCAAGGCATCCGTGGCCACTCGACCCGATCATGACTTGTTGCTGTTCATGTTCGGACTTTCTCAGGGATTGAGGCCGCAGAGTTGAACCGATTGAAGCCAAAATGAAAGGCCTCGCTGATGCGAGGCCTTTTTTATTGCCCTGACTTCGGGCTTCAACACTGACCTGTGTGGGAGCGGGCTTGCTCGCGAAGGCGATCTGTCAGTCGACATTGAGGTTGACTGGAATGACGCCTTCGCGAGCAAGCCCGCTCCCACAGGTTTTTCTGCATCAGGGTTTATCCGGCTTGGCCAGCAAGGTGTAGACGCAGGGCAATACAAACAAGGTGAACAGGGTGCCGATCGACATGCCGGTCGCGATGACCGTGCCGATGTCGAACCGGCTGACCGCGCCAGCACCGCTGGCGATGATCAATGGCACCATGCCGAACACCATTGCCGCCGTGGTCATCAAGACCGGACGCAGCCGGATGGCCGCCGCTTCCTCCACCGCTTCCCGTGCGCTCAGGCCCTTGTCCTTGCGTAACTGGTTGGCGAACTCGACGATCAGAATGCCGTGTTTACTGATCAGCCCGATCAAGGTCACCAGCCCGACCTGGGTATAGATGTTCATGCTCGACCAGCCCAGGAACAGCGGAATCAATGCACCGCAGATAGACAAGGGCACGGTGACCAGGATCACCAGCGGGTCGCGGAAGCTTTCGAACTGGGCCGCCAGCACCAGGAAAATGATCGCCAGCGCCAGGGCAAAGGTGACCCACAGGGCACTGCCTTCCTGAACGTACTGCCTCGATGCGCCGGCGTAGTCGAAGGCAAAACCGGCGGGTGCCTCCTCCCGGGCGATCTGGCGCACGAGGTCGATGGCTTCCCCCATGCTCACCAGCGGCACGCCGGACAGGATGGCCGAGTTGAGTTGCTGGAACTGGTTCAGCTGTCTCGGTCGGGCACGGTCGGTGACGGTGATCAGGGTCGACAACGCCAACAGTTCACCCTTGGTGTTCTTCACGTAGTAATTGTTCAGCCAGTCCGGATTGTCACGGAACGGCCGCTCGACCTGGGCAATGACCTTGTAGCTGCGACCTTCAATGGTGAATCGGTTGATCTCGCCTTCACCCAGCAGGGTCGCCAGGGTCCCCCCCAGGTCCTGCATGGAAACCCCCATCTGCGCAGCCTTGGCACGGTCGATATCCACCACCACTTCCGGCTTGTCGAAGGCCAGGTCAACGTGGACAAACGCAAACTTGCCGGATTCCTTCGCACGTATTTTTATCCGGTCGACCACTTGCAGCAGCAGTTCGTAATCATTGGCGGAGTTGATGACGAACTGGAATGGCACGCCTTCGCCGGTGCCCGGCAGTGATGGCAGGTTGAATCCGAAAATCTGCAACCCCGGGATCTTTCCCAGTTTGGCCTGCACTTCGGGCAGGATCGCCATTTGCGTGCGACTGCGCTCGTCCCATGGCTTGAGCAGGAAACCGCCGATGCCCGATTGCACACCGTTGAAACCGTTGATCTGGAATGACGAGTAGTACTCGGGAAACGCCTTGAAGATCGAGACGAACTCGTCGGTGTAGGTGTTCAGGTAGTCGAGGTTGGTCGGCTGCGGGGCGTTGGCTATCATGAAAATGATGCCCTGGTCCTCATCCGGTGCCAGTTCCGACTTGGTGAAATTGAGAAGGACCGGAATCAGGCACAACACGATCACGGCGAACACCAGCACCACCGGCCGGGTGTTGAGGGTGCCGTGGAGCAGGCTTTGGTAGCGGCGCTTGAGGCGTTCGAAAGTCATGTCCAGGCGATGGGCCAGGCCGCTGGGGTTCTCGTCGTGACGCAGCAGAAACGCACACATCATCGGCGACAGGGTCAGGGCGACGATACCGGAAATCACCACCGCGCCAGCCAGGGTCAGGGCGAACTCCTTGAACAGCGCCCCGGTCAGGCCGGTCAGGAAACCGATCGGTGCATACACCGCCGCCAGGGTGATGGTCATCGAAACCACCGGCATGGCGATTTCCCGGGCGCCTTCAATGCTGGCCTCGAGCGGTGTCTTGCCTTCCTCTATGTGACGGTGAATGTTTTCCACCACCACGATGGCATCGTCCACCACCAGACCGATGGCCAATACCATCGCCAGCAGGGTGAGCAGGTTGATCGAGTACCCCATCATCTGCATGAAGAACATGACGCCGATCATCGACAGCGGGATGGTCACCACCGGGATCACCACCGAACGCAGGGCACCGAGGAACAGGAACACCACCACGATCACGATCAGCACCGCTTCGAACAGGGTCTTCACCACTTCGTCGATCGAGGCCTGGATGAACAGGGTGGCGTCGTAGGCGATTTCACCCTTGAGGTTCGGCGGTAGCTGGGCCTCCAGGTCCGGCATGATCTTGCGCACTTCCTTGATCACTTCCAGCGGGTTGGCGCCGGGCGTCGCCTTGATGCCGATGTACACCGACGGGGTGCCACCGAACGAGCTGATGGAGTCGTAGTTCTCCGCGCCCATTTCCACGCGTGCCACATCCCGCAGCAGCACACGGCTGTCGCCATCGACCTTGAGCGGAATCGTCCCGAAGGCTTCGGCGGACTTGAGTTCGGTATTGGCGTTGATGCTGGTGACCACGTATTCGCCCTTCACCTCGCCGGCGGCAGAGAGGAAGTTGTACTGACGCACCGCGTTGGTCACATCGCTGGCACTGAGGCCGAATCCCGCCAGCTTCATCGGGTCCAGCCACAGGCGCATGGCAAATACCTGGTTACCGAGGATCTCGGCTTCGGCCATGCCGGGCAAGGTCGCCAGCTTGGGCTGGATCACCCGTGACAGGTAATCGGTAATCTGCGGGTTGCTCAACTCCTTGCTGAAGTAGCTGATGTACATCAGCACTGACGCATCGGCCGACTCTTTGCTCAGTACCGGGTCTTCAGCGTCCTGGGGCAGCTGGTTCTTGACCTCGTTGGCCTTGGCCAGCAGTTCGGTAAACAGACGGTCGCTGTCGGAGCCGACGCGCGCGTAGATCGAGATCACCGAGAAGTTCTGGCGACTGACCGAGGTCATGTAGTCGATGCCCTCGGCGCTGGCCAGGCTTTGCTGCATCGGTTGGGTGATGTAGCCCTGGATGGTTTCGGCGTTGGCCCCGGGGTAGGCGGTGGTTACCGTGATCAGGGCGTTTTCCATTTGCGGGTACTGGCGTAGCGGCAGCTTGCTCCAGGCCTGGAAGCCCAGCAGTACAATCAACAGACTGACCACGGTAGCGAGAACCGGACGGCGGATGAACGGGTCGGTAAAAGCCATGGGAATTCCTTGATCAGTCCGCGCGTGGCTGGCTGTTCTGCCCGGCCAGGGTCTTGTCGTCGCTGATGGCAATGCGTGAGCCGTTATCCAGTTTGAGCTGGCCGGCGGTTACCACTTTCTCGCCGCTCTGCACGCCTTTGGTGATCATCACTTGCCCATCGCGGCGTTCGCCGGTCTCGACAAACCGCCGTTCGGCGATCAGCACCGGTTGGCCCTTGTCGTCCTTTACCAGGCTGCCATCCTCGGCTTTCTTTGGTACGGCCACATACACCGAGTTGCCGTAGAGCGTGTAGGTAATCGCGCTTTCCGGCACCACGATGCGCGGTTGCGGGTCGGGCAGGAGCACCTGGAGGCTGGCGAACATGCCTGGCATCAACTTGCCATCGGGGTTGGCGAGGGTGGCGCGGACCTGCACGTTACGGGTGCTGTTCTCGACTTTAGGGTTGATTGCACTGATGGTGCCGGGGTACTCCACGGTCGGATACGCCGCGACAATGACCTGCACTGGCTGGCCGAGCGCAATCTTCGGTACCGACTGCTCGGGCACAAAAAAGTCGACATACAGGCTACTGAGGTCTTGCAGGGTGGCGATCATGGTGCCACTGGCCATGTAGTCGCCAACGTCCACCTGACGAATGCCAATGGTGCCGCTGAACGGCGCGATGATGCTTTTTTTGCCGAGCGCAGCCTTGAGTTGATTGACCGTGGCCTTGCTCTTTTTCAGCACCGCCGAAAGTCGGTCGAATTCGCCTTTGGAAATGGCCTGGCTGCCGACCAGTTGGCTACCGCGACCGTAATCAAGCTGTGCCAGCCCGAGGTCGGCCAGAGCAGTTTCCAGCAGGGCACTTTCAACGGCGCTGTCGAGGCGCAGGAGTGGTTGGCCGGCCTTGACCTTCTGCCCCGACTCGAACTGGAGATCGATGACGGTGCCATCGGTCTCCAGGCTCAGGTCCACCCCCTGCAATGCCTTGAGCGTGCCAACGGTAGGCAGGCGGGCTTGCCATGGGCGCTCGATGGCGGTGGCCACGGCAACGCTGATCGCCGGTCTAGGCGCAGAGAAGCCTTGAACCATCGTGTAGATAGAGAAAGCTTTGTACGCGGCCAGGACCAGCACAATCAGTAGAACCACACCCAACATGATCAGCATGCGGCGACGCAGCATATTCCAGTTCCTTGGAGAAAATCAGGTGAGACAGCGGGGAACATTACCGGGAGTGTAGAGGGTAATCTAACTGCCGTTTTTACAGGTTGTGAGGTATTAGAGGGGTGAAAGCCTGAAAAAATTCGCCGCCTCGGGTCGCGCCTGCGGGGTGTAGGTCATCCCGATGCAGGCGCGGCCCAAGGCGGCGATTTTTCAATGATTCAGGCCATCAGGTGCAGATGGTTGTCCCAGAGCCCTGCGGGTAGCTCCAGCGGTTTTGCAACAAGGTTTGTCTGGCGGCAGTCGTAGTAACGGCAGCGTCCCTGGCCCGAGGTCACGACAAAACCATCAGCCACGGCGCCGACGCCGGCGCAATCGGGCAGTGGCGCGTCCAGACGTACTTCACCGCTGTCCAGGTCCCAGATGAAAAAGCGGTTGCCCCGCGGTGCGGTCAACGCCACCAGGCGCAAGTCGCTGTGTACTGCGACGCTGGCGGTGTAGTGTCCCATGGCCTGCAACTGGTGCTCGGGTACCGGGAACGCGACGAAGGGCTGACCGGGGCGCTTGATCGCCAGCAACTCCGACGACTCGTGGGCCGCACCCATGAACTGCTGGCTGGCGACGATGGTGCCGTCGCTGGCGATGGCCAGATGACGCACGCTGTTCATCTGCTGGGCGAGGGTTTCCTTGCTCAGCAGGGTGCCGTCGCGGTGCATCAGGACCAGGCTCGGTTCCATGGCGTTGAGGTTCATCTCTACCCGGCTTTCGGCCTCGGTGCGAATCCCGCCGTTGGCCACCACCAGGGTTTCGCCATCGGGCATCCACGACACCTGATGCGGACCGAGGCCGTGGGTGGAAATCTCACCACTGTGCACCAGCCGTTCGCCTTCGAACTTATACACGCCGAGCAGGCCGCGGCCCGGATCGGAGGTGTCGTTTTCGGTGGCGTACAGCCAGTCGCCGCTGTGGTGAATGACCGCGTGTCCGTAGAAGTGCCGGTTCGGCTGTGACACCACGGTTTGCAGGAGCGCGCCGTCGCGCAGGTCGATCAGATAGCTCTCGGTGCCCGGACGGCGAGCGACGAACAGTGCAATCGGCTGTGTCGGGTGGTTGATGATGTCGTGGCAACGCTGGCCGACCCGGGTGGCGAACACTTGGGTGCCATCGAGCCGATAACCGACGGCGTAATGCTGGCCGTCGGTGTCGTCCCGTGCAGAAAGCAACAACGGACTCCTGTCCTTTTGCTTGAACAGCTTCCAGCCGCCCAGCGTCACTGCACCCAGCAGCAAACTACCTAATGTCAGAACCTGGCGTCGCAGCATGGAACCGGCCCTCATCAGTCACCGTCGTTGGCGTTGAAGCCCAGCTGGATGCCCAGTGCCTTGGCCAGATCGGCCTCGTGCAGGCGATGGACGACGTTGAGACTGTCATACAGCTCGTTGAGTTGCTGGCGGCCGGCCTCGTCATTGAGCATGTCGGTCAGCGAGCGCTGGTTGCCGGCGAACAGTTTCAGCGAGGCGGCATAGGCTGCATCGATCTTGTCGGCCAACGGCTTCTGCTCGCTCGGCAACAGGCCGCGCAGGCCTTTGTTATCCACACCTTCCCACACGGTCCTGGCGGCCGCGAGGCTGGCTTCGAGGCTGGTCAGGGACGCCTGGCTGCGCCATGCATCGGCCTGGAACGGTTGCGGCACGCCCTTGCTCTGGCGGCCCATCGGCGTGCCGAGTTTTTTCTTCAGGGTGTCGATGGCGGTGACTTGCACGCGCAGCAGATCGGCGATCGCCTCATGGGAGTCCGCGTAGCGCTGGTTCGGGAACTTGCTCATTTGCGCGAGCATGCCGTCGGTGTTGTTCCAGGTTTGCAGAATTTCTTCGGCCAATTGCTTCTGGCGTTCGCCGATGGCGATCAGCAGCGGGCAGTATTTGCTCTTCTGCTCAGCGTTGGCCACGTCGGGCTTGCTGTCGAACAGAATGTATTCGTAAGCCGAGAGCCCCTGTACCACGACGCTGGACTTGGCCAGGGCGGCGGCATCGATTTGCGGCTGGGCGGTGACCAGTTGCTCGACCTGACGGCCGACCAGGTTTTTCTTGTCCGGCCAGAACTGCACTTGCCACGAACGGTTGCCTTCGGCCAAAGGCCCGATCAGCAGCGGTTGCAGCTCGGCCCAGGCTTTTTGCGCATGCAGGAAGTCGGCACGGGCGGTTTCCAGGGTTTCCTTGCCTTCGCAGTAGGCGAGGGCGCTGACCGCCAATTGACGGTCGGCCTCAACCCAGCGGGTGTAGGTCGGCAGGATCACCGACTTGGCAATGGCCGCCGACGTGACCGCTTGCGGGTCCTGGGGCGAGCAGGCGCCCAGGGCGAGGGCGGCAAGGCTGGTGAACAACAGTTTGGGACGGAACATGTCGGGCTCCCGCGAGTGGAATGCGTGTTAAAGGGAATTCAGGAACGCCAGCAACGCAGCGCGTTGCTCGGCATTGAAAGACAAAACCTGTTGTTGCGCCGCAGTCGCCTCGCCGCCATGCCAGAGCACGGCTTCGAGCAGGTTCCGGGCGCGGCCGTCGTGCAGGAACTGGGTGTGGCCGCTGACCGCCTGTGTCAGGCCGATGCCCCATAACGGCGGGGTGCGCCATTCGCGGCCGCTGGCCTGGAATTCGCTACGGTTGTCGGCCAGGCCGTCGCCCATGTCATGCAGCAGCAGATCGCTGTACGGGCGAATCACTTGATTGGCCAGTTCAGGTTCGGCGGCGTTGGCGACGGTGGTGTATTTCGGTGTGTGACAGGACTGGCAACCGGCTTGATAAAACAGGGTCTTGCCGGCCAGCACTTCAGGGGCGTTGACGTCACGGCGGGCCGGTACGGCAAGGTTGCGGCTGTAGAACAGCACCAGGCGCAGGATGTTGTCGCTGACTTCCGGCTCGCCATCGGGGCCGTTGCCACTGGGTGCCTGTTTGCAGGCCGTTTGCGCGTCCGTGCAGTCATCAAGGGGCCTAAGGCTGGTTGTGAGCCCCATATCCCCCGAAAACGCGTGGACATTCTGTTGATTGAGGTTCGGTTGTCCGGCTTTCCAGCCAAATCGTCCCAGAACGGTCTTTTGCAGAGCGTCATCCCAGACCCGGTTCGGTCGCCCGCTGATGCCTTTGTTCGCCTTGGCCTGTGCCTCGGCGTTGGCCAGGATCGCCTCCTCGGGGATCGCTTCGAGCAGACCCAGGCCAATCATTGGCGGCGCCACACGGGCCGAGAAACGGGTGTCGGGGTGCATCGGGCCGTAACCCAGCTGGGTGATGTTCAGGCTCGGTTTGCGTAACTCGACTTCGGTGCCGTCCTTGAAGCGAACCGGCACGGGGGTGTAATCGACCCGCACTTTGCCTTCGGGGGCCACGCCGGGTACGGACATGTCCTGGAACTGGCCGCCGTAGACGGGCTCCGGCACCACGCCGAGCTGTTCGATGACCTTGGCATACGCCGGGGCATCGGGAATCGACAGGCGTACCAGCATCGACACCGCGTTCACATCGTCGGGCGTCGGCGGATGGCCGCGGCCGTCCTTGATGTGGCAGCCCTGGCAGGCATTGGTGTTGAACAGTGGACCGAGACCATCGCGAGCGGTCGTCGTCGACGGGGCGATCACCCAAGGGCTGCGGAAGAAGCTGTTGCCGACACTGAAATCCACACGCCGTGATGGCGGCAGGTTTGCCGAGGGCATGGAAAACGCGTTCTGATCGGTCTTGCGCACCGTCGCACTGCCGCCGGAGCGGGCTTCACCGGGTTCGGCCCGGGTGAATTTCGGGGCGTCATCGCAGGCACTCAGGCCCAGGGCCAGAAACAGTGCGGACAAGCGAAGAGGCAGCGGGGGCATCAGACATCCTGCAAGACGAGCAAAACAAGGGCGCAAAGTCTAACAGGGGATGGGAATTTGAATAAGAGGAATTATCGTTTGCTTGATGTGGGACAGGTAATTTTGCTTGCCCATAACCCTGTGGGAGCGGGCTTGCTCGCGAAGGCGGTGTGTCAGTCACCACAATTGTTGAATGTGACGCCGTCTTCGCGAGCAAGCCCGCTCCCACAAGGGCATGTGTGTAGCAGGAATGAAAAAAGCGACCCGAAGGTCGCCTTTTTCACTCAGCCAGCGTTGATCAGAATTCGTGATCAGCGTTGTCCGGGTTCAGGTCGGCGATACCCAGTTTGCCAGCGGCGGCTTCGATCGAACCGGTCTGCTTGACCAGGGACGCGATGGCGTCACGGACGATCTGGTTGCCTGCGGTGTTGCCGGCAGCGATCAACTGGTCGTAGTGCTCGCCCTTGTTGGCGTGGTCGACCATGACCTGAAGCTTGGCTTCAGTGGCGGCCAGGTCGTCCTTGAGCGCGGTGTCGGCAGCCGGGTCGGCTTTGGCCACCAGGGACGACAGGCTGGCGCCGGTCATTTTGGTGCCATCGACGCGAGTGTATTCACCCAGGTACACGTTACGAATGCCCTTGGCATCGTAGAAGTGCGAGTTGTGGGTGTTGTCGCTGAAGCAATCCTGTTCGTCTTCCGGGGAGTTGGCTTCCAGGGAAACCTTCATGCGCTCGCCCGCCAGTTCGCCCAGGGACAGGCTGCCCATGCCGAACAGCATTTTGCGCAGGCCGGTTTCAGCCGGTTCTGCTTCCAGGGTGGCGCGGTAGTTGTCGGCCACGTTCGGCTTCCAGTTACCGACCATTTCTTCCAGATCGCTGACCAGCAGCTGGGTCACGGACTTCAGGTAGGCACGACGACGATCATTGTGACCGCCGGTAGCGCCTTTGCCTTCCAGGTAGTCCGAAGCCGGACGATTGCCGGCGCCAGGGCCGGTGCCGTTCAGGTCCTGGCCCCAGAGCAGGAATTCGATGGCGTGGTAGCCGGTGGCGACGTTGGCCTCGGAACCGCCCAGTTCGTTCAGGCTGGCGAGTTTTTCCGGGGTGATGTCTTTGACATCAACCTTGTCTTCGCCGATCTGCACTTGAGTGTTGGCGATGATGTTGGCAGTGGCACCCGGGTTGCCCAGGGCGTGTTCATAGGATTTGTCGACGTAGTCGATCAGGCCTTCGTCCAGCGGCCAAGAGTTCAGCTGACCTTCCCAATCGTCAACGATGGTGTTGCCGAAACGGAACACTTCGCTCTGCAGGTAAGGCACGCGAGCGGCAACCCAGGCAGCCTTGGCGGCTTTGAGGGTGTCGGCGTTCGGCTTGGCGAGGAAGGCGTCTACGGCGGTTTGCAGGGTCTTCGCGGTGGATTCGGCATCGCTGTAAACGGCGAAAACGATGTCGGCGTAATGGGCGACAACGGCTTTGGCGGCAGCTTCGTCGACTTTACCGGCAGCGGCAGGCGCAGTGGCTGGAGCAGCCGGGGCAGTTGCAGTGCTGGCAGCTGGCGCGGCAGCTTTTTCTTGGTCTTTACCTTCGCCGCAACCGGCGAGGGAAATAGCGATGGCCAACAGACTGGCGGTAGCCAGAGGCATACGAATCATGGCGAACATCCTGCTTCGATAGGGGTGGAGTCGTGCTATGCACACGCAAAACTGCGACATAATGCAAATCTTTCGCATTATGTGTAAAGGGTTGTACCTGTAAATATTTCTTATTCACAGAGCGCGGCTCGCAACCCTGTAGGAGCGAGCTTGCTCGCGATGAACCTGAGAACCACGCGCTCATCCCGAATGAACGCGTTATCGTTCACGACCATCGCGAGCAGGCTCGCTCCTACAGGGGTTAGAAAATAGCCGCATTGCTGCGTTGGGCCTGCTTGAGGTAAACGCCCAGTTCCCGTGCCGGCAACGGTTTACTGTAGTGATAGCCCTGACCTTCGTGGCAGCCTTCGGAAATGATGTAGGCCTCTTGCTCGGCGGTTTCCACGCCCTCGGCAATCACCTGCATGCCCAGGCTTTTGCCCAGCTGGATGATGGCGCGAACGATGGTCGCATCGTCATCGTCATCGAGCAGGTCCTGGACGAAGCTCTTGTCGATCTTGATCTTGTCCAGAGGCAGGCTCTTGAGATAGCTCAAGGACGAATAGCCGGTTCCGAAATCGTCGATGGCGATCAGCGCGCCGGAGCGGCGCAGGCTGAGCAAGTGCTGGGCCGCGGTGCTGATGTCTTCCATCAGACCGGTTTCGGTGACTTCCAGCTCCAGGCTGCGCGGTGGCAGGCGGTACATCTGCAGCAGGTTGTTGACCACCCGTGGCAGTTCGGCGTGGTGCAGTTGAACCGTAGACAGGTTCACCGCCATGCGCAGGTCGGAGAAGCCCTGGTCATGCCACTCGCGTAGTTGTTTGCAGGCCTGGTCCAGCACCCATTCGCCGATGGCGATGATAGTGCCGTTCTGTTCGGCCAGCGGGATGAACAGGTCCGGCGGCACCATACCGTGCTCGGGGTGTTGCCAGCGAATCAGGGCTTCGACGCCCACCACGCGGTTGTCGCGGTAGCTGATCTGCGGTTGATAGACGAGGTAGAACTGATTGCGGATCAACGCATCGCGCAGGTCTTTTTCCAGCTCGCGGCGGCGACGCATTTCGGTATCGACGCTGGCGATATAGAACTGATAACGGTTGCGCGAACGGGTCTTGGCCAGCGTCATGGTCTGCTCGGCCTTTTGCAGCAACTTCTCGGTGCTGTTGCCGTCCTCGGGGAACAGGGTGATGCCGATAGTGGCGCGCAGGCGGATCTCCTGATGATCGAGGGCAAACGCCGCTTCCAGGTCATCGAGAATGCTTTGCGCCAGCTCGGCGGCTTCGTAGGGCTGCTCGATATCGGCCTGGACCAGGGCGAACTGGTCGCCACCGAGGCGGGCGAGGGCGCCCAGGCGACCGCTATGACCGCGCAGGCGATCAGCCAGGGCCAGCAACAACTGGTCGCCGGTCTGGTAGCTGAACTGCTCGTTGATGCCCTTGAAGTCATCGAGGCCGACACACAACACCGCGACCCGGCGCTGCAATTTGCCGGCGTCGATGAGGATCTTGTCCAGTTGCTGCTGCAATTGCTGGCGGTTCGGCAGCCCCGTCAGGAAATCGTACTGGGACATGCGCACCAGGCTGTTTTCCGCTTCGTGGCGCAGATGGGTATTGCGTTCGATGGATTCGAGCAACTGGTTGGCGGTGTTGATCCAGATGCCCAGTTCGTTGTTCTCGTGGCCCTTGAGCAGCGGAATCTTGTGTTCGCTGGGACGATCCGGATTGATTTCCGTGAGGTGCTCGATGATCCGCGACAGCGGCTTGGTCAGCAGCCAGTGGTAGACCAGGTACAACACCAGTCCCATGGCGAGTGCGCGCAGGACGCCGGAAATGAAGATGATCACCGAGCTGACAATGAACCCTTGGCCGTAGGTGGCGGTATCGAGGGTGATGCTCAGGTCGCCGTAATACTCACTGTAGGGCCCGCGACCGACCAGTTGGGTGGTGAAGGTGCGTTCCTTGCCAAGAATCAGGTCGGTCAGCCAGCGGCTGTGGGAGTGCTGCAATTCGCGGGTTTTTTGCGCGAGCATGGCTTCGTTGGGATGGCCGATGGAGGCCTTGCGCACGGCGGCGTCCTGAAACAGGCCTTCGATCACCTGCATGCCCATTTCCCGGTCCAGGCTGTAGACGGCCTGGGTCGAGGGGTCGCGAAACATGTCGAGGATGCGTTCGGCATCGCTGGCGACGGCCTGGCGTGTTTTATAGGCATCGAACACGATCTGCGCGCAGCTCAAGACCACGCCGACGATCAATGCCGACAGGAGTACGACCCGGAGCAACTTCACCGACAAGCTGTTCTTGAGTTCCAGCTTCAAAGGGTTATTCCTTGTTCCGTGCGGGTAGCATCAAGTTGCCATGAGTATTGGCAATCCCGTGATGGCAGTCAAAGGGACAATCATCCTTGGGGGATTTTGCCTGCTGCTTGGCCGATTTGCAGTTGACCTGGCGAGTTAGCCTATTAGTACTGTGTCGGTTGTCGAGTCCTTCAACTTGAGGGGCGGGATGGAGATATTTTCCTTTTGTTTGATGTTAGTCGGCGTGGGCGGGGGAGCAAGGGGCTGGAGGCTGGTTTCATCTTGGGAGATTGGCTTCGTCCGGGTTTGGGTGGGGTACATATCCGTTTTTTTGGTAACGGCGGCTGGCGGTTTCGCCCTTACGGCGAGTCCCTTTTGTCAAACGACACAAAAGGAACCAAAAAGTCTCGCCCCGAACGTACGGCCCCTCGCCAGGGCTCGGGGTTCCTTCGCTCCGGCATTCATCCGGGGGCATCGCCCTCCGGTTGGCTTCGCTGGCACCTACATGCGATGTGTTCGACTGCGTCGAACGGCGCTGCGCGCCAATCCCCGGATGAACACCTCCACTCAGCCTGCCGAGGGGGCGGGTGGATCAAGATCAAGAGCTGCAGGCGAGCTAACGCTCGGCCTGTTGAGTGGTGAGAAGCGTGGGTGTATGCCGATCTGCCTTTGCTCGGCTCTTCTGTGGGAGCGGGCTTGCTCGCGAAGGCGGCCTGACAGCCGAAAGGTATTTCGCGGATGTACCCAGTCCCTGTGGGAGCGGGCTTGCCCGCGATGGCAGCCTGTCAGCCGACCATTTTCTCTCGGATGCCCCCCGGCCTAACTGTGGGAGCGGGCTTGCTCGCGAAGACGGCGGGACAGTCGACATTGCATTTTCAGCCACGCCCCAACATATCGTTTCCACACGCCCGCGTGGGAGTGCTGCCAGGGACGGTCCGCGTTACGTTTTGGGCGTTAGCGCGGTGTAGGAAAGCGCCAGAAGTTTCCCACGCAGTTTTCAGGTTGTCCGTCGGAAGCGGGCTGAATAACCTTTGGCTGTCGCTGAAACTCAGCGATCGGGTGTGAGAACCCGGCTACTTATGGTCATCCAGAGCCTGTGCACGCATAATCGCCGCCAGCTAATCCGCTGTCTGTAAATGCGTCATGGCGGCTGTGTGCGGGCAGACTTAGGTCTGGCCCGGGTGTCCATACCGGTTTCTCACCTCGCACATAGCTGCCACCTCTTCACCGCGTGAGAAACGGCAAGTGGTGGCCCCAGCGCTAGAGGAATGGTTTTATGGACAAATTAATCCCCGATCCCCCCTGCAACACCACCAAACCCTACAGCCCTCGCACCATGTTCATGATCGTCCCCGACATGGACACTGAAAGCCTGCTTGCCCACGCTTGTGAATCACTGGCTTCAGCCAATGTCATGGCGAGTGATTTCGCCACCTGCCTGGCTGGCCCCCAGCGCAACACGGCGCTGGCCATTTCGCAGATTGTCATGTTGGCGGAGCTGGCGGTGAATCGCGCGCTGGATAACCTCGATCCGCAGTAGTTGGCAGGCTAACCGCGTTATCGTTCTTCGCGAGCAAGCCCGCTCCCACTGGCTCGGTGGTGACCTGTGGGAGCGGCGGTGCGGCGATCCGACTTGCTCGCGAAGACGGCGGGACAATCACCACCGTCCCTTTGCTCATATTCTTTCCATAAAAAAACCCGGCACAAAGCCGGGTTTTTGTCTGGCATCGAGCTTAAGCGGTGAAGGTTTTGCCTTCGAACTGCTCAGCCACGAATTTCCAGTTGACCAGGTTCCAGAACGCTTCGACGTACTTCGGACGCAGGTTGCGGTAGTCGATGTAGTAAGCGTGTTCCCAGACGTCGCAGGTCAGCAGCGGGGTGTCGCCGTTGGTCAGCGGGTTGCCGGCGCCGATGGTGCTGGCCAGGGCCAGGGAACCGTCAGCCTTCTTCACCAGCCAGCCCCAACCGGAACCGAAGGTGCCGATGGAAGTCTTGCTGAACTCTTCCTTGAACTTGTCGAACGAACCGAAGGCCGCGTTGATGGCTTCAGCCAGTGCGCCGGTTGGTTGACCGCCAGCGTTTGGCGCCAGGCAGTTCCAGTAGAAAGTGTGGTTCCAGACCTGAGCGGCGTTGTTGAAGATACCGCCCGAGGAAGTCTTGACGATTTCTTCCAGGGTCTTGCCTTCGAACTCGGTGCCTGGCACCAGGTTGTTCAGGTTCACGACGTAGGTGTTGTGGTGCTTGTCGTGGTGAAACTCCAGGGTTTCCTTGGAGATGTGCGGCTGCAGGGCATCGTGTGCGTAAGGCAGCGGCGGCAATTCGAAAGCCATGATGATTCTCCTAGTCAGGTCAGTTGCGGTGAGCGCAAGGCCGATCACGGGCGGCCAGACAAGCGCCGGGGAGTTTGTACTCTTTGCGGCGCAGGGAGTCGGATCATAGCACCGGGGGGGCGGCATAACCACGCAACAACTGTGTGGAATAGAGGTTGTGCGAATCAGATGGCCGCGATCAACTGGAACGCTACGGCAAACATCATCACCGCCACCATCAGATCGAGAATTCGCCAGGTGCCGGGCCGGGCGAGCCACGGCGCCAGCCATGCCGCACCGAGGGCCAGGGTGAAGAACCACAGCAGCGAGGCACTGGCCGCGCCTACGACATAAGCGCCGGGCTCGGTTTGTTGGGCGCCCAGGGAGCCGATCAGCAAAACGGTGTCCAGATAGACGTGCGGGTTGAGCAAGGTCACCGCCAGCGCGCTGAGCATCACCGCCCGCAGCGAGCGTACGGTCTGGCCTTCGCCCTGCTCAAGGCTCTGCTTCGAGAAGGCCCGGCGCAGCGCCTGGCTGCCGTACCACAACAGGAACGCTGCGCCGCCCCAGCGTGCGATGGCCAACAGCGTCGGGTTCTGCGCCAGCACCGTCGCCAGGCCGAATACCCCGGCGGCTACCAACAGGGCATCGCAGGTCACGCAGAGTGCCGCCACCGGCAGGTGATGTTCACGCCGCAGGCTTTGCGCCAGGACAAACGCATTCTGGGTGCCGATCGCCATGATCAGGCCGAAGGCCACGAGCAGCCCGTTCACATAACTTTGCCACATGATTTCTTACTCCGCGTTGGCTGCCAGGTCCCGCAGCACTTGCAGGGCGCGGTCGGCGTCGGCCTGGCCGACGAACAAATGGTCGTGGTAGTAGCCGGCAATCACGTTGCAGCTGATTCCGGCCTTGCCCAATGCCGTGGCGAACGCGGCGGTCAGGCCGACGGCTTCGAGGGCCGAATGTACGTTCAAGGTGATCCAGGCGGCGATGTAGTCGAAGCTGAATCCGGCTGTTTCGGCGTGGGAACGTTCGAGAATCACGGTCAGGCCTTCCTGTTCGCGGAAGCTGCCGACAATCTCCAGATCCGTAGGCAATTTACCGTCGCGCAGGGTGCAGAACACGTATTCGCCTGCGTTGAGTTGCGGGCTCATGCTGCGCAGCAGCGTTGCCAATGAAGTTTCGCCAGCCATGTGGGTGATCCTTGTTCAAGAGTTCTTGCTGGTCATTGTCCTTGTGAAGGTTGTATAAGAAAAACCAATCTTGCTGATCGCTCATTAGGAAAACTGATGTTCGACTATAAATTGCTTTCTGCCTTGGCCGCCGTGGTCGAACAGGCCGGTTTTGAACGGGCGGCTCAGGTGCTGGGCTTGTCGCAATCGGCGATTTCCCAGCGCATCAAGCTGCTGGAAGCGCGGGTTGGTCAGCCGGTGCTGGTGCGGGCCACGCCGCCAACGCCGACGGAAATCGGTCGACGGCTGCTCAACCACGTGCAGCAGGTGCGATTGCTTGAACGGGATTTGCAAAGCCTGGTGCCGGCGCTGGATGAAGAGGGCCTGCCGGAACGCCTGCGGATCGCCCTGAACGCCGACAGCCTGGCCACTTGGTGGGCGCAGGCCGTGGGGGCGTTTTGCGCCGAACAGCATCTGCTGATGGATCTGGTGGTCGAAGACCAGACCGTCGGCCTCAAGCGCATGCGCGCCGGTGAAGTGGCGGCTTGTGTCTGCGCCAGCGAGCGGCCGGTGGCGGGTGCGCGCAGCGTGTTGCTGGGGGCCATGCGCTACCGTGCGCTGGCCAGCCCCGCCTTTATTGCCCGGCATTTTCCGCAGGGCGTACGCGCCGATCAGTTGGCCCGAACCCCGGCGCTGGTATTTGGCCCGGACGATTTCCTGCAGCATCGCTACCTTGCGTCCCTCGGCGTCGAGGGTGGATTCGAACACCATTTGTGCCCGTCCTCCGAAGGTTTTATCCGCTTGGCGGAAGCCGGTCTGGGCTGGGGGCTGGTTCCGGAACTGCAGGTGCGCGAGCAACTGCAAAGGGGTGTATTGCAGGAGCTGCTGCCAGATAAGCCGATCGATGTGCCGCTGTACTGGCATCATTGGCGTAATGGCGGCCAGCTGCTGGGGCTGCTCACCGATCAATTGGTCAGCGCATCGAAGCAATGGCTGGTGCCCTTGGACTGACGCGCAGCGTCAAGACCTCACGTAATACGCAAAACGAAATATTCGGAGCAATTCATGAAGATTCTGGTTACCGGCGCAAGCGGCTTCATTGGCGGGCGCTTTGCGCGTTTTGCCCTGGAGCAGGGCCTGGACGTGCGGGTCAACGGTCGCCGGGCCGAGAGCGTGGAGCATCTGGTACGCCGGGGAGCCGAGTTCATCCAGGGTGACTTGAGCGACCCGGAACTGGCGCGCGAGCTGTGCTCGGACGTCGAGGCCGTGGTGCATTGCGCCGGTGCTGTTGGTTTATGGGGACGTTATCAGGACTTCCATCAGGGCAACGTCCAGGTCACCGAGAACGTGGTCGAAGCCTGCTTGAAGCAACGGGTTCGGCGGCTGGTGCATTTGTCGTCGCCGTCGATCTACTTCGATGGTCGCGATCATCTGGGCCTGACCGAAGAACAGGTGCCCAAGCGCTTCAAACACCCTTACGCCGCCACCAAGTACCTGGCCGAGCAAAAAGTCTTCGGTGCCCAGGAGTTCGGTCTCGAAACCCTGGCCCTGCGCCCGCGTTTCGTCACCGGGGCCGGCGACATGAGCATCTTCCCGCGCCTGTTGAACATGCAGCGCAAGGGGCGCCTGGCGATCATCGGCAACGGTCTGAACAAAGTTGATTTCACCAGCGTGCAAAACCTCAACGAGGCGTTGCTCAGCAGTTTGCTGGCCAGCGGTTCTGCGCTGGGCAAGGCTTACAACATCAGCAACGGCACGCCGATTCCCCTGTGGGACGTGGTCAATTACGTCATGCGCAACATGGAAGTCCCACAGGTCACCCGCTACCGTTCCTACGGCCTGGCCTACAGCGTGGCGGCGCTCAACGAGGGCGTGTGCAAGTTGTGGCCGGGGCGTCCCGAACCGACGCTGTCGCGTCTGGGCATGCAGGTCATGAACAAAAATTTCACCCTGGACATCAGCCGCGCGCGGCATTATCTGGATTACGATCCCAAGGTCAGCCTCTGGACGGCGCTCGATGAATTCTGTGGCTGGTGGAAGGCCCAGGCTGTTCGCTGACGCTCGAACAACGACCCCCGACTGAACCGGATTCGGGCTTGGGGGTCAATGGTTGCGGCTGTGGGGTTTATACTGCGCGGCATAAAGCCATTATGTGATTCACTAAGGTTGATTCAATGTCCATGCGAAACGATGCCAACGACGACTTCGATGATGTACCGAGCCTGCGTGCAGACGTTCTCGATGACGACTTTGCGCCCACCGCCCGCACGGTCGTGCATTCGCGCACGACGCCGGTGGTGAAGGTCAAGGCGGCGAGTACCGGTGCCTTGTGGGCGTTGGTCGGGGCGTTGTTCTTTGCGTTCGCGGGCCTGGCTTGGTGGAGCTTTCAGCAGATCTCCCTGATGGAACAGCAACTGGTGGCGACCCAGGAAAGCTTCGCGCGAATCAGTGAGGAAGCGGCAGGGCGCCTGCAGGATATTTCCGGAAAGGTTGTTGCCAGCCAGACCAGTGTCAACACCGACAGCGAGGCCTTGAAGCTGCAAATCCGCCAGCTGGAAAGCAAGCTCCAGGACCAGAACGCCCAGCAGCAAGGTGTTGCCGGCCAGGCCTCGGACCTGGACAAGCGACTGGCACAAATGACCGCGCAAACCACCGAACTGGATAAGCGCCTGGCGCAATTGAATGCCCAGAACACCGAACATCAGACGGCCAATACGCAGTTGCAGGCCCAGGTCAAAGCCTTGAGTGCTGAATTGGCCACCCTGAAAAGTGCCCCGTCGGACGCTGAAAAACTCGATGCACAACTGAAGAGCCTGGGCGCCGATATCACCGCGCTGAAGAAACAAGGCAACCCAAGCGCTGCTATCGAGCGTCTCGAGCAAGACATGATCGTGCTCAAGAGCGAGCAGGACAACCGTCCAGCGGTCACGCCGGGCTCGACCAATACCGCCGAGTTCGATGCGTTCCGCAGCCAGGTCACCCGCAACATCAATACCCTTCAGGCGCAGATCCAGAACCTTCAGCAGCAACTGCGCGCCCGGCAGTAATCCGAACACTTGTGGCGAGGGGGCTTGTTGTGGCGAGGGGGCTTGCCCCCGTTGGGTGGCGAAGCCGCCCCAAATCCATTCGCCGCGGTTCACCAGATCAACCGCGGTGCCTGATTTACGACTGCTACGCAGCCGAACGGGGGTAAGACCCCTCGCCACAAAAGCCTATGACCCTGTTCTGGCGAATATTCGTACATATCCCATTGCCGTCTACGCTCTTGAAACACCATCAGGAACGAGGAATGCGCAATGGGGTTTCTGCATAGGTTCGCCTTGCTGTGCGGCATGTTTTTGTTGTGCCTGGGCCAGGCGCAAGCCGCCGGGACGGAAAAGGACGACAGCAAGGCGGCCATTGCCCTGCTGGAAAAAGCCCTGGCCTACTACCACCAGAATGGCGACAAGGCGCTGGCGGCGTTCAGTCGACAGGGTGAATTTGTCGACAAGGACCGTTATGTCTTTGTGCTCGACACCAAGGGCGTGATGCTCGCCAGTGGCGGGCCGTCGTCGGCGCTGATTGGCCGGGACGTGTCGCAAGTGCTTGGACCGGATCTGCAGAAAGCTTTCAAGGACGCCCTGAAGGTGCCGGAGGGCAATGGCATTCAGCAGGCGGAATATCGCTGGCAGAACTGGAATGACGGCAAGGTCGAGCGCAAGCATGTCTACTACCAGCGCGTTGGACAGCGGATTCTGGCGGTCGGTTATTACCTGCCACGGGCCTCCGCCGAACAGGCCATGGCCTTGCTGAACAAAGCGGCAACCGATCTGGCCAAGGACGAAAAGGGCACCCTGACGGCGATCAATTCCCTCAAGGGCGGCTACCTGCAGGATGATCTGTATGTGTTTGTCGTCGACCTGGATACCCAGCGTTACGTGGCCCACGGCACCAACCTGCGGCTGATCAATACCGACTTCAGCAAGATCGTGGACCCGGAAGGCAAACCGGTGGGCGAGCCGATTCTGGCGTTGATGGCCCAGCAGGATTACGGCGAATACGAATACCGCTGGAAAAACCCGGTGACGGGCAAGGTCGAGAACAAGCATGCCTACCTGAAGAAGGTCGGGCATTTTTTGGTGGCGGTCGGGTATTACAGCCCTTGAATCGTAGTGGCTGTTAGACCGCCTTCGCGAGCAAGCCCGCTCCCACAGTTGACCGCGTGCTCATGAAGAACTCGGTCAACTGTGGGAGCGGGCTTGCTCGCGAATACAGGCGACCCGGTCTATCTATCGAACCTTGTCCTCGCGCCCGCGCAACAACATGTTCGGCATGGCAATCGCCGCCGCCAGCCCAAGCAATGAAACGGCCGCGCTGACCGTCAGCAAATGCCGGAATGTCAGTGACAATTCGGCGCGCAGGGTGTTCTGCGCGTCACCCGGCGCGGCATTCAAACCATCCAGCAATACATTCCCCGAGCTGCCTTCGGCAATCAGAGACGAACCGGCCAGGTGCGCGAAACTCGAATCCTGCAACAACGCCAACAGCAGCGCCGACATCAACGCCACACCCACGGCACCACCCAGCGAACGGAACAGGTTGGTGGTGCTGGTGGCTACACCGATGTCCTGCTGGTCCACCGAGTTCTGCGTGCCGACCAATGACGTCGGGAACTGCATGCCCGAGGATATCCCGCAGAGCAGCATGAATAGACTGCTCACGACGAACGCCTGCGGCGGGCTGAACGCCATGCCGATAATCGAGACAGGCATCAGCGCCGCACCGGTAAGGATCATCGGTTTGTAGCGCCCGGTGACCGAGGTGCGGCGGCCTGCGAAATACGCGCCAATCGGCAAACCCATGGCCAGTGGCAGCAGGTGCAGGGCGGCGCTGTCGGCACCGGCGCCGGTGACGCTCTGAAAGCGCAGCGGCATCAACACAATCAGCGAGATGGCTTGGAAACTGGTGAAGAAAATCGTGCACCAGCACAGGATCGCATTGCGGTTGGCGAACAGATGCATGGGCAACAACGGTTCTCGCGCCCGTCGCTCGTGGACGACGAACAGCCCCAGCACCAGCACCGCACAAGCGAGCAGCGCCAGCACCTCGGCACTGCGCCACGAATGGCCCTGGCCGACCTGGGTGATGCCCAGCAACAATGCTGTCAGCCCGATGATCATCAGCACGGTGCCCAGGTAGTCGATGATCGGTTTGCGTTGCGGAATCGGCAGGCCCACCAGCGTGTGATAGGCGACCAGCCAGGCGCCCAGGCCCAGTGGCAGGTTGATCAGGAACACCCAGCGCCAAGACAGGTATTCGGTCATGTAACCGCCGAGTACCGGGCCGGCCACGCTGGCCACGGCATACATGCTGCTGAAATAGCCCTGATACCGGCCGCGCTCCCGTGGCGGCACGATGTCACCGATGATCGCCTGGCTCACCGAAATCATCCCGCCGGCCCCGATGCCCTGGAAGATTCGCGCCAGTACCAGTTGTTCCATGCTCTGTGCCATGCCGCAGAACAGCGACGCCAGGGTGAACAGGCCCATGCCGAACAGCATCAGCTTGCGCCGCCCGTACAAGTCGCCCAGTTTGCCGTAGATCGGCACCGCCACGGTCATGGCCACCATGTAGCCGGAAATCACCCAGGCCAGCAGGCTGACGTCCTTGAATTGCGCAGAAATGGCCGGCATCGAAACGGCGACGATGGTCTGGTCCAACGCACCGAGAAAGATCGCCAGCATCAGGGCGATCAGCACGCTGCGAATGGCCGGTTTGGGCGTTTCAGGCTGGTGGAGATTGGTCACGGGAAAACCTGCGGGCAGTGATTGACCCGCAAGAGGCAAGGCGAGCGGGGATGCTCGCCAGTGTAAGTCGATAGGAAGCTATTCGATAGCCTCATAAGGAAGCCCGACGTAGTTTTCTGCAATGGTTTTGCGACCCGCCTGCGAATCGACAAAATAGTCCAGTTCCGACTCGGCAATGCGCTGGCTAAAGGCATCGTGATCATCAAAGCGGTGCAGCATCGAGGTCATCCACCAGGAAAAACGCTCGGCTTTCCATACCCGGCGCAGGCAGATTTCCGAGTATTTCTCCAGCAGATCAAGGCGATCGTCGCGGTAAACCTTGACCAGGATGTTGAACAGCGTGCTGACGTCACTGGCCGCCAGGTTCAGGCCCTTGGCCCCGGTGGGCGGGACAATGTGCGCGGCATCACCGACGAGGAACATCCGCCCGTACTGCATGGGTTCGACGACGAAGCTGCGCAGCGGCGCGATGCTTTTCTCGATGGACGGGCCGGTCACCAGTTTTTGCGCAAGATCGACCGGCAGGCGGTTTTTGAGCTCGTCCCAGAAGCGTTGATCGGACCAATCCTCGACATTTTCCTCTGCGGGCACTTGCAGGTAATAACGGGTGCGCGTCGGCGAGCGCATGCTGCACAAGGCGAAACCGCGCTCATGGCGGGCGTAGACCAGTTCTTCATGGACCGGCGGCGTGTCGGCCAGGATCCCGAGCCAGCCGAAGGGATAGTTCCGTTCGAAGACTTTCAGGCTGTCGGCGGGAATCGATTGTCGCGCCACACCGTGGAAGCCGTCGCAACCGGCGATGTAGTCGCAATCGAGTCGATACGGCTCGCCGTCCTTCTCAAAAGTGACAAACGCTTCATCGGTTTTCATGCCGTGGGGAACGACGTTGCTGGCCTGGTAAATCGTCTGCGCGCCCACCTCCCGACGAGCGGCCATCAGGTCACGGGTGACCTCGGTCTGGCCGTAGATCATCACCGTCTTGCCGCCGGTCAACGCTTGCAGATCGATGTGCACCCGACGCCCGTCGAGGGCCAGTTCGAAGCCACCATGGACCAGTCCCTCGGCGTCCATGCGCTGACTCACGCCGGCCTGACGCAACAGCTCTACCATGCCTTGTTCAAGCACGCCGGCGCGGATTCGACCGAGTACATAATCGGGGGTTTGACGTTCGAGAACGATGTTGTCGATGCCGGCGTTGTGCAGCAATTGGCCGAGCAGCAAGCCTGAGGGGCCAGCACCGATAATGGCAACTTGGGTTTTCAGTGTTTTCATTGTTCTTATGACTCGCAAGCTCCACACGACCTGGGCCGGTGAATGATTTTTATGGATCGAGTGCTTGCATTTTTCCCTTGCGAGTCTGTCAATTGAAGGTGAAAACTGAGCCGATAGCTGTACATTCTGCCAATCGGTGCGATTATCGCCCGAGATCAACCCTGAGGCCTGGATTGAAGTGATGAACAAGCCTGACCTGCCTTCGATTCCGGTGTTCAAGCTCTACGGTGAAAGCCTGGATTGGCCGACCCCGGACTTGCTGCACTGTGAAACCATTTCCAAACGCAGTCGCGAACATCATTGGGAAATCAAACCTCACCGCCACGCTGACTTGTGCCAGTTGCTCTTCGTATTCAAAGGTCAGGCCGAGCTTGAAATCGAAGGCAAGCGAACGCAACTGGTGGAGCCGGCAATCCAGATCCTGCCACCGCTGTCGGTGCACGGCTTTCGTTTTTCCGAGGACGTGGAAGGGTTTGTCGTAACCCTGGCCGCGCCGCTGATCGCCCACCTGCAGATGCAGTTGGGGCAATCGGTCAATGCCCTGGCCCAGTCCGAAAGCTACCCGGCAGGCAAGGACGCCGAGTACCTCAACAGCCTGTTCAGCGCCTTGCAGAACGAATACACCAGCCATCAACCGGCGCGGGAAATGCTCATGCATTCGCTGGTCAGCGTGATTGTGGTGTGGATCAGCCGCCAGGTGATCCAGCGTCGCACCGCCATGGCGCGACCGCAGCGGGCCCGGGAATATCTCAACGGCTTTATTCAACTGGTGGAAGAGACGTATCGCCAGCACGTCAAGGTCGAGGATCTGGCACACCGGCTGGGAATTTCCGTGTCCCACCTCAACGGCACCTGCCGTGAGCTGGCGGGGCAACCGGCGTTGCAGATCGTGCACGAACGGCAATTGCTGGAGGCCAAGCGTTTGCTGACCTACACCAGCATGACCATTTATGAAATGTCCGACGTGTTGGGTTTTTCCGATCCGACCAACTTCACGCGCCTGTTCCGGCGTCGTGTGGGGATTTCGCCCAAAGCGTTTCGCGACCGCTTGAAGGCCGATCAGGACAACGAAGCCTGACCCCCTTCGTTACCGGAGGGCGTTGAGGGTGGCGTTGTGGGGGATGCAGCGCTCGAAGTTGCAGCTCGCGGCTTCACGGGGCAGGTTGCGCAGTTGCTCGACGCGCCAGGCCGCAGCGCCATAAAGCCCGAGCGTGACCGCACAGGTGATGAAAATCGCGAGGTATCTTCTTGTTCTGATGTTCATGGCGTTGACCTCTGAACGAATACCTTTCGGTATTACTTTGAGCATAGGTCAGCGCCGGTGAGTTACCAGCAATAACGCGGTATTCAGAACACTGATCACCCCTGTGGGAGCGAGCTTGCTCGCTCCCACAGGGCTTCCATTTACAACCCGATATCCCATTCCGGTTCTTGCGGAAACCTCACCACCAGAAAATCCAGCAAGCTGCGCAACGCCGCCGGCATGTGCTTGCGCGAGGCATACACCGCATACACGTTCATTTGCCGGGGTTCGGCCGTCGGCAGCAGGCGAATCAACTCGCCGCTGTGGATGTGCACGCCGGCCTGGTAGGTGGGCAGCATCGCCACCCCGGCGTCGGCTATCGTTGCGCGCAGCAGTGTGCTGGCCTCGTTGGCGCTGATGTTGCCTTGCACCGGTACTGAAACCTGCTCGCCGTCCTGTTCGAAATGCCACAGGCTTTTGCCGAAGTAGGAGTGGGTCAGGCAATTGTGCAGGCTCAAGTCCTCGACCCGTTGCGGCGCCGGGTGCTCGCGCAAGTAAGCGGGGGACGCGCAGATCACCGAGCGGCAAACCGTCAGGCGGCGGGCGATCAGGTTCGGGTCCAGGTCGTTGCTGGTACGGATCGCCAGGTCGATGCGCTCATCCACCAGGTTCACGGTGCGGTCGAGCATCTGCATGTCGATGCTGACGCCGGGGTAGCGTCGGACATAGGCGGCCATGGCGTCGGCCAATTGCGCCTGGCCGAAGGAGGTGCTTACGCTGATTCGCAGCAGGCCGCGAGGTGCGTCATCCGGTTCGCTGACGGCAGCTTGCATGTCGGTGGATAAATCGAGCATCTGCCGACAGCGGGGCAGGATCTCGGTGCCGGCGGCGGTGAGGCTCAACTTGCGTGTGGTGCGATGCATCAGGCGCGCGCCGACCCAGTCTTCCAGTTCCGCCAGATACCGCGACACCACCGGCCGTGACAACTCCAGATGATCGGCGGCGGCCGACTGGCTGCCGAGGTCGACCACCGTGACGAACACACGCATTGCTTGAAGACGATCCATGATTTGCCCGCTTTCAGAAACAAACTATGTTCAAGCATCGCATTTTTTGTACCGAGTCAGGCAACTAAGCTCTGTTCCTCTGTGTAGGAGCGAGCTTGCTCGCGATGGTCGTTAACGATAACGCGGGATACCGGTTATACGCGGCGCCTTCAAGTCCATCGCGAGCAGGCTCGCTCCTACAAAAGGCATCGCCAAACATGGCATCGGGATCACGGAGCAACAGATGATCGGTTTCACCTCACTTAAGCGAGTCTTGCTGGCCACCACCTTCGGTTTTGCCGCCCACGCCAGCGCCTCGACCCTGACGCTGGATGTCTACAACCCCGGCGAAAAAGCCATCTTCCCGGTGACCTCGGTGCTGGTCAGTGGCGAGAAAGAAGCGATCCTGGTGGATGCGCAATTCGGCAAATCCCAGGCCGAACAGGTAGTGGAAAAAATCCGCGCCAGCGGCAAGCAGTTGACCACCATCTACATCAGCCACGGTGACCCGGACTACTACTTCGGCCTCGATACCCTGACGGCCGCATTCCCCAAGGCCAAGGTCCTCGCCTCGCAGCCGACCGTCGACCACATCAAGCACACCGTCGACGGCAAACTGGCATTCTGGGGCCCGAAAATGGGGGCCGACGTGCCTGTAAAAACCATCGTGCCGGACGTGCTCAAGGGTGACAGCCTGATCCTCGAAGGGCAGAAGTTGCAGGTGGTGGGTCTTGAGGGCCCGCAGCCGGATCGCAGCTTTGTGTGGATTCCATCGATCAAGGCCGTGGTTGGTGGTGTCGTGGTGGCGCAAAACATCCACGTCTGGATGGCTGACACGCAAACTCCGCAGTCCCATGCCGATTGGCTGACTACGCTGCATGCCATTGAAACCCTGAAACCGCAGACCGTGGTGCCGGGTCATTACCTTGGCGAGAGCGATCGTTCACTGACGGCCGTGCAGTTCACCGCCGCCTACATCAAGGCCTTCGACGAAGAAACCGCCAAGGCCAGGGATGCTGCCGCGCTGATCGCCGCGATGAAAAAACGCTTCCCGACCCTGGGCGATGAAAGCTCCCTGGAGCTGAGTGCCAAGGTCGCCAAGGGCGAGATGAAGTGGTAACCGGAAGTACATGAAGCTGAAGCAAGTTTTGAGATGAAATTGATTACCTGTGGCGAGGGGGGCTTGCCCCCGTTGGAGTGCGAAGCGCTCCCCTGCAATCCAACAGTCACACCCTAAGTACAGGTTTACGACTGCTACGCAGCCGAACGGGGGCAAGCCCCCTCGACACAAAGGTCAGCGCAATTTGATACCGATACTTTCAAGCCAACTGGAGAACGTCATGAGCAAAATCGCAATCATCGGTGCCACCGGTCGTGCCGGTAGCCAACTGCTGGAAGAGGCCCTGCGGCGCGGTCACAGCGTTACCGCCATTGCCCGCGACACATCGAAAATAGACGCGCGTGAAGGTGTGGTCAGCAAGGCCGTCGATGCCCTTGATGCCCCTGCGTTGCAAGCTGCAATTGCGGGCCATGACGTAGTCATCAGCGCCGCACATTTCGCGACCCTGCCTGCCAGCGCAGTCGTTGGCCCGGTGAAAAAAGCCGGGGTTAAACGTTTGCTGGTAGTGGGCGGGGCGGGTTCGCTGCTATTGCCCGATGGCGTTCGAGTGATCGATAGCGAAGGTTTCCCTGAGGCTTACAAGGCAGAGGCCAGCGCCGGTGCCGAATTCCTCGCAAACCTGCGTGAAGAGCGGGATCTGGACTGGACCTTCCTGTCGCCATCGGCCGAATTTGTCGAGGGCGAGCGCACCGGGAAATTCCGCATCGGCCAGGATGATTTGCTGGTGAGCAGCGAAGGGCGCAGCTGGATCACGTTCGCCGATTATGCGATCGCGATGCTCGATGAAGTGGAAGCCCCGAAGCATTCGCGGCAGCGGTTTACCGTCGGTTATTGAGTTCACTGATCTCCTGTAGGAGCGAGCTCGCTCGCGATGATCGCCAACGATAACGCTGGGGGACCTGATACCCCGCGGCGTTCTCAGGTTCATCGCGAGCAAGCTCGCTCCCACAGGGTGGTGCACCAGGATTTTGCGGTTTTACCGCGATTGCGCCTGCTCCACCAACCACCCCATCAATTCACGCAACTTCGGCGAAGGCCCGGGCTTTTCCGGGAACACCAGGTAATACGCCAGTCCCGTTGTCACTTTCAAATCGAATGGCATGACCAGCCGCCCGGCGTTCAGGTCATCGCCGATCAGCGACCAGTCGCCAATGGCCACCCCCGTTCCCTGGGACGCCATCGACATCGCCAGGTCCAGTGTTTCGAAGTGCTGGCCCTTGCCGACATTGGTCAAATGCACATCCGCGGCTTTCAACCAGGCTTTCCAGTCCCGTTCGTCGCGGGTCGGGTGCAGCAACAGGTGTTGTTGCAGATCGGCCGGAGTCTGCAGGGGCATGGGGCCTTCGAGCATTGGTCTGGAACACACCGGCGTGAGTTGTTCGTCGAAGAGTTTTTGCGACATCAATGAATCATCCGGCGGTGCGCCGTACATCACCGCCGCATCGAATTGCTCGCGATGAAAATCCACCCCGTGCTTGACCGTGGTGGTCAGTTCCACCGGCACGTCCGGGCGTTCCTTTTGCCATTGCAGCAGACGCGGCAGCAACCAGCGCATGACGCAGGTCGGTGCCTTGAGTTGCAGGGTTTCACGCTTCTCGCCGATCTGTTCAACGGCCTCGTCGATCAGGCCGAAAATCTGCTGGACCCGTGGCAGCCATTCCCGACCCTCGGCTGTCAGGTCCAGGCCTCGGGCCAGGCGGATGAACAGTTCATAACCCAGATGATCTTCCAGCCCGGCGATCTGCCGACTCACCGCGCCCTGGGTGATGTGCAGCTGTTCGGCGGCCCGGGTGAAATTGCAGCACTGCGCGGTAATCAGAAAAGTGTGCAGCGCCGGCAGGGGAGGCAGTCGTTTCATTGGGATCCAAGGTATGACGTGAGGACATGGCTAGTATGACTTTTTATCCATTGTTGCGGCTACCTGTCGCCCGTTCCAATGAGGCCATTCCCGGGCCTGCGAATCCATCATAAACACAGCGCACGCCCGGCGTCTCAAACGAACAAAAAGGGCAAAGACATGGCGACGTGCGGCGAAGTATTGGTCAAGTTACTCGAAAACTACGGGGTCGAGCAGGTGTTCGGCATTCCGGGGGTGCACACCGTGGAGCTGTATCGCGGGCTGGCCCGTTCGAGCATCAACCACGTCACGCCGCGCCATGAACAGGGCGCCGGCTTCATGGCCGACGGCTACGCCCGTACCAGCGGCAAACCGGGTGTGTGCTTCATCATCACCGGCCCTGGCATGACCAACATCACCACCGCCATGGGCCAGGCCTACGCCGATTCGATCCCGATGCTGGTGATCTCCAGCGTGCAATCGCGCAGCCAGTTGGGCGGTGGTCGCGGCAAGCTGCACGAACTGCCGAACCAGGGCGCACTGTGTGCCGGCGTCGCGGCGTTCTCCCACACCCTGATGTCGGCGTCGGAATTGCCGGGTGTGCTGGCTCGCGCCTTTGCACTGTTCCAGGCTGGCCGTCCGCGTCCGGTGCACATCGAAATTCCGCTGGATGTTCTGGTTGAAGAAGCCGACGACTTGCTCGCCAGTCTGCCGGTCAATATCGACCGCGCCGGTGCTTCGCCGAGCGCCGTGTCGCGCATGGCCGAACTGCTGGCCGGCGCCAAGCGTCCGCTGATTCTCGCCGGTGGCGGTGCCATCGACGCGGCCATCGAACTGACTGAGCTGGCTGAGCTGCTGGACGCGCCGGTCGCCCTCACCATCAATGCCAAGGGCATGCTCGCCTCCGGCCATCCGCTGCTGATCGGCTCGACCCAGAGCCTGGTCGCCACCCGAGCGCTGGTCGCCGAGGCTGACGTGGTACTAGCCATCGGCACTGAACTGGCCGAGACCGACTACGACGTGACCTTCGCCGGTGGCTTCGAAATTCCTGGCAAGTTGCTGCGCGTCGATATCGACCCGGACCAGACCGTGCGCAACTACCCGCCGCACGTGGCGCTGGTGGCCGACTCGCGCAACGCCGCCCAGGCGTTGCTCAGTGCCCTGTCGCACAAATCCCTGGCCGAGCGTCGCAACGATTGGGGACAAGTACGTGCCGCCCGTCTGCGTGAAGACCTGGCCGCAACCTGGGACGCACCGACCCTGGCCCAGACCCGCTTCCTCGAAACCGTGCTGCAGGAACTGCCGGACGCGGTGTTCGTCGGCGATTCGACCCAGCCGGTGTACACCGGCAACCTGACGTTCAACCCGGAGCGTCCGCGTCGCTGGTTCAACTCGTCCACCGGTTACGGCACCCTCGGCTATGCCTTGCCGGCGGCGATTGGCGCCTGGCTGGGTGGCCGCATCGAAGGTGGCGCGCGTCCTCCGGTGGTGTGCCTGATCGGCGACGGTGGCCTGCAGTTCACCTTGCCGGAACTGGCCAGTGCCGTTGAAGCGCGCACCCCGGTGATCGTGCTGCTGTGGAATAACCAGGGCTACGAAGAGATCAAGAAATACATGGTCAACCGCGCCATCGAGCCGGTGGGCGTGGACATCTACACCCCGGACTTCATCGGTGTGGCCAAGGCATTGGGTTGCGCCGCCGAAGCGGTCAGCAGTGTCGAGCAATTGCGCGGCGCATTGCGGGTGGCTACCGATCGCCAGGGCCCGACCCTGATTGAAATCGACCAGACCCAGTGGATGCAGGCGGTGTCGAAATGAGCTTCCCGACGACTCTGGATGGCCTGTACATCAACGGTCAATGGTCGGCCGGCAACGAACACCTGCGGGTGATCAACCCGGCGACCGAAGCCCTGTTGACCACCGTCAATGGCGGCGACGAACGCGCGGTTGATCAAGCCGTGAACGCAGCGACCCAGGCGTTCGCCGACTGGTCGAAAACCACGGGCGCCGAACGCGGTGCGATCCTGCGCAAAATCGCCACGGGCGTGCAGGCCAACCGTGAAAAACTGATGCACTTGCAGTCGAGCAACAACGGCAAACCGCAGTTCGAAGCCGCGATCGACGTCGATGACGTGATCGCCACGTTCGAGTATTACGCCGGTCTGGCCGAAGGCCTGGATGCCAAACAAGACAGCGCGGTAGAGCTGCCGACCGACGACTTCAGCGCTCGCCTGCGCCGCGAGCCGTGCGGTGTGGTCGGCCTGATCGTGCCGTGGAATTTTCCGATGGTCACCACCGCATGGAAACTCGCCCCAGCCCTGGCCGCCGGTTGCTGTGTGGTGCTCAAGCCTTCGGAAGTGACGCCGCTGCCGGAACTGGAACTGGCCGCGATCATCGCTCATGCCGGTGTGCCGGCGGGTGTCTTTAACCTTGTGTGCGGCACCGGCCTGGCCGTTGGCGCTCCGCTGTCGGCAGACCCGCGCATCGCCAAGGTGTCGTTCACCGGCAGCAATGCCGTTGGCGTGCAGGTCATGCAACGGGCGGCGGAAACCGTCAAAGGCGTGAGCCTGGAGCTGGGCGGCAAATCTTCGCTGTTGGTGCTGGCCGATGCCGATCTCGAACTGGCGGTGGAAGTGGCCTGTGGCGGTGGTTTCTTCAACGCCGGGCAGATGTGCTCTGCCACCAGCCGCGTGCTGGTCGCCGATGAACTGGCCGATGAATTCCTGAGCCGAGTGAAGGCCCGTGCCGAAGCCATTCGCGTGGCCGACCCGTTCGACCCGAACGTGGAAATGGGCGCGCTGGTCAATCAGGCGCAATACCAGCGCGTGCTCGGTCACATCGATCGCGGTTTGAGTGCCGGTGCCAAGCTGGTTTGCGGTGGCAATCGCCCGGCCGACCTGCCGCGCGGATATTTTTTGCAGCCGACGGTGTTCACCGAAGTGCCCCTCGACAGTGCGTTGTGGAATGAAGAGATTTTCGGCCCGGTGATCTGCGTGCGCCGTTTCGCCTCCGAGGCCGAAGCGATTGCCCTGGCCAACGACAGTCAGTTTGGCCTGGTCGCCAGTGTGGTCACGCGCAATGCCGAGACCGCCGACCGCGTCGCCAACGCTTTGCAGGCGGGGCTTGTGTGGATCAACGCGCCGCAGGTGATCTTCCCGCAGACCGCCTGGGGCGGCTACAAGCAGAGCAGCATCGGCCGCGAATTGGGGCCATGGGGCTTGCAGGCTTTCCAGGAAATCAAACACGTGATCCGGGCCGTCTGACGCCTGGCACTGTGTAGGAGCGAGCTTGCTCGCGATGGACGCATGGACGACACGGGCTGTCTGATGCCCCGCATTATCGTTGACGTCCATCGCGAGCAAGCTCGCTCCCACAAGGAAAAGGAGGCATGCGCTGGCGTCATGGCTTCAATGAGTTTTTATCGATAGTCAGGTGTTTTACACGACCTCAGGATGAACTCGCTGGCTCAGCCAAGCCCCCGAAAATACGAGGGCTAACGCTGGTCCGGTCGCGCGGATGCAACAGTTTCGACCTGCCTTATACCTACAAAAACAAAGGGAGTCCGTAATGGGCGAGCATGATCTGAACAGACGTCAATTCATCAAGACCGTGGGCGTAGCCTCGGTTGCAGCGGCAGCCATGAGCATGCCGTTCATCAAGGCCAATGCCAGCGACACACGCTTTGCCGGCAAGACCCTTCGTCTGCTGACCTGGTCCGATGACACCGGCCTGGCCGCACTGCGTAACATCGCCGCGACGTTCGAAGACAAGTACGGCTGCAAGGTCATCGCTGACCGCACCGGCAGTACCTCGGAAATGGTCGCCAAGCTCAAGGCCGGCGGTGATCGTCCGCAATACGACATCATCACCCTGGCAGGCGTCGGCGCCGAAGGTCTGGCCGCCGCCAACCTGCTGGAAAAACCCGACCTCAACCGCATTCCCAACCTCGTCGATGTACCGGAGAAATACCGCACCGGCGCCAATGGCCACGGTATCGGTTACCTGCTGTGGTGCAACAGCCTGGTCTACAGCACCCGCACCCAGAAAGAAGCCCCGACCAGCTACGCCTCCCTGTGGGATGCCGACGCGGCGCCGAACATCTTCCTGCCGCCGCCGAACTGGACCGAGGCCATGGACCTGATCATCATCGCCGCCAAACTGGCCGGTGGTGACGAACACAACATCGAGCCTGGCTTCAAGAAGCTCGCCGAGCTGAAGGATCGTGTGGTGACCCTGGGTGAAAACCCGAACCAGATCGCCGAACTGTTCCGCACCGGTTCCCTGGACATGGGCGGCCTGTACGCGCCAGCCTTCTTCCCGAAACAGATCCGCGATCCGAACTACGGCCTGGGCGCCACATTCGGCATGAAGGAAGGTTTCTACACCGACCTGATGCTGTCGGTGATGCCGAAGAACCGTCCGGGCGATACCGACATGGCCTACGCCTTCATCAACCACTCTCTGGACCCGCTGGTGCAGGGCAAGATGGCTGAAGACATCTACAACGGCCCGGTCAACGCCAAGGCGATCATTTCCGCCGAAGCACGCAAGAGCTCGTACATCCTCACGCCGGAGCAGATTGCCGAGAAGGCGATCATGCACGACAACGCCTTCCTGGCCAGCGTGCATGACCAATGGATTCGTCGTTACACGGAAATCTTTTCTTCCTGATCGAGTGACGTACACAAGACCTTGAAGCACCACAAATCAAATGTGGGAGCGGGCTTGCTCGCGAATGCGTCGGCACATCCAACATCAATGTGACTGATACACCGCTTTCGCGAGCAAGCCCGCTCCCACAGGGTTCACGGTGGTATCGAGGCTTGTGTTTGTCAGCTGCTGTCCATTGACGAGACCCTTTGCTATGGAACACCAACCTCTGACTCATCCGCTGAGTGCCGCCCCCGTGCGCGCCGCTCGGGGTGTTTCGCCGACCGCGCGCGCTTGGCTTTTCCTCACGCCGTCGATGCTGTTTCTCGGCGTTTTGATTGCCGCGAGCCTGCTGGTACTGCGCATGAGCGTGGGCACCAAAGGCGCGGAATGGTCCGGGTTCAGCCTGGCCAGTTACGCCCAGTTGCTGGAACCCTATTACCTCAAGTCGCTGATGCTGACCCTGCGCCTGGCGCTGATCAGCGCGGTGATCGCAGTGATTCTGGCGATCCCGGTGGCCTACACCATGTCGCGCCTGACCTCGCCGTTCGTGCGACGGATCTTCCTGGCGGCGGTGTTGCTGCCATTGCTGGTCAACCTGCTGCTGCAAAGCTACGGCTGGCTGGTGATCCTCGGCCCTGGCGGCATGCTCAACCAGGCACTGATGGGCCTGGGCCTGATCAAGCGCCCGATCATGCTGTTGTACAACCAGAACGGCGTGTTGATGGGCTTGGTGCAAACCGCCTTCCCGCTGGCCGTGTTGCCGATTGCCAGCGCCATGCGCGGTGTCGCCCGCAGCTACGAAGAAGCTGCCGCCACCCTGGGCGCCAGTCGCTTCCAGGTGTTCCGCCAGGTGGTATTGCCGATGAGTCTGCCGGGGATCATTACCGGTGCGACCCTGGTGTTCGCCTACAACGCCAGCAGTTTCGTGGTGCCCTTGCTGCTCGGAGGTCGGCGCGTGCCGATGCTGGCGGTGATGGTGCATGACCAGATCGCCCCGCTGATGAACTGGCCCGCCGCATCCGCTGCCGGCGTGGTGCTGATCGTCACCACCCTCGCGATCATGACCTTGTCCGAATACATCACTGGCCGTCGTCGGCGCATGCTGGAGGCTTCCCAATGAGCACCCTGACCAAAAAGCGTTATGGGCTGTTGCCCGGCGAGACCGGCAAGTTTGCCGGCATCCTTTCCGGCTTCATCCTGCTGCTGGCGGTACTGCCGATCCTGACCATGATCGTCATGTCGTTCAGCGGCGCGTCGAACCTCGACTTCCCGCCGAGCAGCTACAGCCTGCAATGGTACAAGGCCGCCTGGCACACCTTCGTGTCGCCGGATGCCAGTGACGTCCTGAGCCTCGGCCAGGCCATGAGCACCAGCCTGCTGGTGTCGTGCCTGACCATGATTTTCGCCACGATCATCGCGGTGCCGGCGGCCTACGCGCTGACCCGTTGCGAGTTCCGCGGCAAGGCCGTGGCGCTGCAGCTGATGTCGTTGCCGCTGGTGTTTCCGATGGTGGTGTTGGGCCTGGCGTTGCTGCTGGTGTTCGACAGCCTGCCGTTCCACATGACCACCTCGCGCCTGGTGATTGCCCACGTGATCCTCGCGTTGCCATTCGTGGTGAAGAACTGCACGGCGGCGATGCTCTCCATCGGCAGCGAAGTCGAAGAGGCCGCGCAAATGCTCGGTGCTTCACCGCTGCGGGCGATTGTCGATGTGGTGGTGCCGTTGATGAAGTCGGGGATCCTGGCGGGCATGCTGCTGGCGTTCATCGTCTCGTTCAACGAATTCACCGTGACCTATTTCCTCTACACCATCGACGTCATGACCGTGCCGATCTGGATGTACAGCCGCACCGTGTCTTCGCTCGACCCAACCGTATTTTCGTTTGCCGTGCTGATCGTGCTGATCGACTTCGTCCTCATCTGGGCGCTGGAGAAGCTGGTTGGTGAAGGTGGCGTTTCGTTCTGATTTCTTGAGGTGATTCTTATGTCTGGTCTGATTCTGGAAAACGTCGAGAAACATTACGGCTCGGCCTGCGCGGTAAAGGATGTAAACCTGCATTTGCCCGAGGGCAAACTGGTGTGTTTCCTCGGTCCTTCGGGCTGTGGCAAAACCACCTTGCTGCGCATGATTGCCGGGCTGGAAACCCTGAGCGGTGGCGAGATTCGCCTGGACGGTGAGGACATCGGCCACACCCCGGCGCATCTGCGTAATTTCGGCATGGTGTTCCAGTCGCTGGCGCTGTTCCCGCACATGACGGTGGGGGAGAACATCGCCTATCCGCTGAAACTGCGTGGCGTCAGCAAGGCTGACCAGCAGGCGCGGGTGGTGGAATTGCTGGAACTGATCCAGCTGCAAGCGATGATCAATCGTCCGGTGGCCAAGCTGTCCGGCGGCCAACGCCAGCGCGTGGCGATTGCCCGGGCGATTGCCAATCACCCGAAAATCCTCCTGCTCGACGAACCTCTGTCAGCGCTGGATGCCAAGCTGCGCGAGTCGATGCAGGTGGAAATCCGCCAACTGCAACAACGCCTGAACATCACCACCATCATGGTGACCCACGACCAGCGCGAGGCCATGACCATGGCCGATATCGTGGTCGTATTGGGTGAGCACAAGGTGCAGCAGGTGGGCACGCCGATCGAGATCTATCGTCACCCGGCCAACGAGTTCGTCGCGGACTTCATCGGCTCGGGCAACATCTTCCCGGCCACGGTGCTGGGTAACGGCAAGGTCAGTTTGCCGGGCGGCGATGCGCTGCAAGTACCGATCTGCAGCAGCATCGTGGTCGGTGAAAAGGTGAAGATGCTGATTCGCCCGGAAGACCTGCAACTGTCCGCACCCCAGGCGACCGCGGGCAACCGCTTGCTGGGCAAGGTGACGTTCGTGCGCGATATCGGCGCGACCATCGAGACCACGGTGGAGTGTTCCGGGGTGTCGTTTACCGCGCTGAGCACGCCATGTCAGGGCTTTGGCCTGAGCGTTGGTCATCCGGTGTCGGTGACCTTGCCGGTGGAGGCATGCCGGGTACTGGGCGCCTGATCCAGGATTTGTATTGCCTGAGCTGGACTCTTCGCGAGCAAGCCCGCTCCCACATTTGGAATGCATTCCACCTGTGGGAGCGGGCTTGCTCGCGAAGGGGTCAGCAGCCACACCAAAAACTCCGGATCAAACCGTCAACCGCAACCGCGCCAGATCCCGCAACGGCGGCGCACCGAACAACCGGCTGTACTCCCGGCTGAACTGCGACGGACTTTCATACCCGACCCGATACCCCGCCGCCGAAGCCTCCAGCCCTTCGGCGAGCATCAGCCGCCGTGCTTCCTGCAGGCGCAGCTGCTTCTGATACTGCAACGGACTCATCGCCGTCATCGCCTTGAAGCGGTGATGCAGCGTCGACACGCTCAGGTTCACTTCCTTGGCCAATTCATCAATGCGCAACGGCTGTTCGAAATTGCCGTTGAGCCATTTGATCGCCTGGCTGATGCGATGGCTCTGACTGTTGGCGATGGCGATTTCGTACAGCCGATGCCCCTGTTTACTGCGCAACAGGCGATAGAGGATCTCCCGGCGAATCAGCGGCGCGAGCATGGCGATGTCTTTTGGCGTGTCCAGTAATCGTGCCAGGCGCAGCACGGCGTCGAGCATCGCGGTGTCGAGTTTTTCGACATACAGCCCGCGCCCGGTCGGCCGGGTGGGCACGCCGAGGGGGCCGGCGTCAGCGATCAGTGCGGTGATTTCCGTCGGGTCGATGTCCAGGCGCAAGGCCAGGATCGGTTCCTCAGGCGAGACATCCACCACTCGTCCACTGAGCGGCATCGAGACCGAGACCACCAGGTAGTTCAGCGGGTCGTAGTTGAAGTATTCGTTGGCCAGCTGAACTTCCTTGCGCCCCTGGGCCATGATGCACAGCGCCGGTTGCGCGAGCACCGGGGCGAACTCGTGGGACTGGCTGTGGCGGGACATGAACAGCGAGCCGATGGCCGTGGCATAACTGCCATCTTCGGCGGTGTTGCGGCGGATGATGGCCGCCAGTTCCGCGCGCTGCTTTTCCATGTCGGTGTCCAGCGGGGCTTGAAAGTGATCGAGCGACGACATGCGAGGCATCCTCGGCAAGGCATGAAGGGAGTGGTGCAGAGCATAAGTTTGTGCAAGCGACAGCGGTAGACACATCCTGCCGGATGCTTGCCTGATTCTGCCAGGGGTCGACCGGCGGTGTAGCCAATAGAGCCTTGTGCCGCAAGAACTTGCTTGAAACTCGTATGGCAGAACCGTGACAGGGTTTTACAGCTTGTTACAGGCTGGCGATGAAGTTTCGCAGGATTGTGCAACGCGCCGGCAGGAATCGACTAACGAGACAGGCGTCGCGGCCCTTAACCTTTGATCCTGTCGCAGCCCGTCCCCCGGCTGCCACGCGACTCCCCGGGAGGGTTGAACATGTCCACGCAGATCCCCGTCAGTCATATGGCCTTCGTTCGAGCGCGCGCCGGGCGCTCGGAGGAACTCGGTGTGCGCCTCAGCGCCCTGATCGAACCATCCCGCGCAGCGCCAGGCTGCCTGAGCTTTGCCTTGCAGCATTCGCAATGCGATCCGGAGCTGTGGCTGGTGTCCGGTTTCTGGAGCAATCAACAGGCCATGACCGCGTACTTCAGCACGCCGGCGATGGAGATTTTTGCCGAGCTGGTGCAGGAGCTGGTGGTCAACAGTCTGGATTTCCACACCTTCAAGGATGTCTCGGCGGCGCAGGCCCTGGGGCAGTCCGCAGTGGCGGTACACAAACTGGCCGGTTGAGGGTTTAATGACGGCATTCTCAACCAGCCAGGATTCGCGACATGGCACGTAAAGCCTTTGAACACTTCGAAGCTGTTTCCGCTGTAGTACCGGGCGAGGGTGGTTACCACGCCGCTATCGCCGTCAAAGCGCTGGGTGGTTCCGGCGCCCCGCGTTTTCACAAGGTGCTGGAAGGGCAGATCTTCAAGACCGCCCATGACGCCGACCTGGCAGCGGCCAAAGAACTGACCCACCTCAAGGACGTCAAAGAAGACGCCGACCTGCTCTGGTGATCACTTCACCGCCCCCGGGCGGTACATCTTGAACAACGCCTCAGGCCCCAGCTGGAAGTAATCCGCCGGCCCGCCGCCGCGCAGAATCGGTTCTGCCGCGGCGGTGTCGTATACCCCGTCCTTCAACAGCCATTTGGCGATATGCACGGCGACCACTTCGCCGAGGATCAGCCAGCTCGGCACCACGTTGCCGTCCGCTCGTTGCAACTGAATGATCTGCGTGACCTTGCACTCGAAGGACACCGGGCTCTCTGCCACCCGTGGCACCTGAATGACCTTCGAGGCAGCGGTCGTCAGCCCGGCCAGTTCGAATTCGTTGACCTCAGGCCCGACCATGGCGCAGCTCTGGTTCATCTGCTCGGCCAGCGGCCGCGTGGCCAGGTTCCAGGCGAACTCGCCGGTCTGTTCGATGTTGTTCAGGCTGTCTTTGCGCCCGACGCTGGAAAACCCAATGATCGGCGGAATGTAGTTGAAGGCGTTGAAGAAACTGTAGGGCGCCAGGTTTAAGCGGCCCTCGGCATCCTGTGAAGAGATCCAGCCAATGGGGCGCGGGCCGACGATAGCGTTGAACGGATCGTGGGGCAGGCCGTGGCCGTTGGCGGGTTCGTAGAAGTGGATGTCGTCAGGCATTGGAGATAATTTCCGGAGCGGGCTGGAGGCGCTCATGGTGCAAGCACGCGCCACGGATTTCCAGTCGGATTCGGTACTTGAGTTGATGAGATCCAATGTGGGAGCGGGCTTGCTCGCGAAAGCGGTGTGCCAGTCACATTGATATTGGATGTGCCGCCGTCTTCGCGAGCAAGCCCGCTCCCACAGGATTTGTGGTCTGCCGGAAGAATTGTATTACCCCAAAAACGACCAAGCCCGGCCGAAGCCGGGCCGTGAGTTCCCTCCACGATCAGCCGATAGCTTCAGCGCTACCGGTTTTGTCGAAACCGTCGGCAGCGACAGCGTCCGCGGTGCCGGTTTTATCGAAACCATCAGAAGCATAGGTGCCCGAGTGGCTGCGTTCGATGGCGGCGCTGGCGCCGGAGCCGTAAGAGGCCGAGCCGGTTTTGTCGTAGCCATCGGCGGCGAACGTGTTGGCGGCCAGTACGGAAAGGGCCAGGGCAAGGATCAGTTTGGTCTTCATGGTGGTGACTCCCGTCTCGTTGGCGTTTAGTGGAAAAAAGCCAAGACGCCAGATATATCGATTAAATTTCGCAATTAAATCCTGCTACTTATCGATTAATTGGATGTTAAGGCCGTCAGGCTTTTTCGCTTTCAAGGACTGAGTGAGCGCATCGCAATGAATCGATCAGGCCGTTAAAGGTTGGGCGGCGAGCATTAACGCGTGATTAATCGGCTCTTTTACCTGGGTGACGGATTTTTCATGAAGCCCTTGTCCACTTTTCAGTGTGGCATCGCCGAGCCTGGGTTTGGCTGTCATGACGATGCTGACTTGATACCGAGTCGGCTCCATTCGCGAGCAAGCCCGCTCCCACATTTAACCGGGTTGTTCCAGAAGGAACGCGGTCGAATGTGGGAGCGGGCTTGCTCGCGAAGAGGCCGGTACAGCCAGCTTCGATCTATCTGTCAGTCAGTGACGATCCGCGAATGCTTGCGGGTGTCTTTCATGGTGATGTACACCAGCAACGACACGGCAATACACGCGGTGACGTACCAGTAGTAACCAGTCTCCATACCGATGCTCTTGAACCACAGCGCGATGTATTCAGCGGTGCCGCCGAAGATCGAGACGGTCAGTGCGTACGGCAGGCCCACGCCCAGGGCGCGGATCTCGGTCGGGAACAGTTCGGCTTTCACCACGGCGTTGATCGAGGTGTAGCCGCTGACGATGATCAGCGCCGCCATGATCAGGAAGAACGCGCCCCACCAGGTCGTAATGGTGTGCAGGGTGGTCAGGATCGGTACGGTGAACAGCGTGCCCAGGATACCGAAGGCAATCAGGATCGGCCGACGACCGATTTTATCCGACAGCCCGCCGATGATCGGTTGCAGGCACATGAACAGGAACAACGTGGCAGCGGAAATGGTGGTGGAGTCGGAAATGCTCATGCCGACGGTATTCACCAGGTATTTCTGCATGTAGGTGGTGTAGGTGTAGAACGCCAGCGTACCGCCCATGGTCAGGCCGACCACGGTCATCAGTTCCTTGGGGTGGCGCATCAAGGTGCGCATCGCGCTTTCCTTGGCTTTTTCTTTCTTGGTGAAGGACTCGGTTTCTTCCATGCCACGACGCAGGTACAGCGCAACCACGGCACACAGCGCGCCGATGGCGAACGGGATGCGCCAGCCCCAGGCGTAGAGCTCCTCGGTGGTCAGGAAGTTCTGCAGGACAATCAGCACCGCCAAAGCGATGAGCTGGCCGGAGATCAGGGTCACGTACTGGAAGCTGGAGTAGAAGCCGCGACGCTCCTTGGTCGCCATCTCGCTGAGGTAAGTGGCGGAGGTGCCGTATTCGCCACCCACCGACAGGCCTTGCAGCAAGCGCGCGAACACCAGCAGGATCGGCGCGCCGATGCCGATGACTTCATAACCCGGGCTCAGGGCAATCAGCAGCGAGCCAAAGCACATCAGGTACACCGAGGCCATCAGGGCCTTTTTGCGCCCGACCTTGTCGGCATACAGACCCATCAGCCAGCCACCGATCGGACGCATCAGGAAGCCCACGGCGAAGATCGCGGCGGTGTTGAGCAGTTGGGCGGTGGTGTCGCCTTTGGGGAAGAAGGTTTTGGCGAAGTACAGGGAGAAGGCGGCGTAGACGTACCAGTCGTACCACTCGACCATGTTGCCAACGGAGCCGCTGAAGATCGACTTGATGCGGCTGGAAGTGGTTCTTTCTTTGGCCGGCGTGGCAGCCGACCCAAGCGGCAGGGAGTTGGAGTTATCCATTGAAGGATCCTTCATTTAATTGTTTTTGTGGAGCGCGATGAAACGCAGCCTGCCAGGGCTATAGCAGGAGGTGTGCCAACGGGGAGAGGGCCGGTTTAGAGGGGGTAGAGTGTTTTGGTGAGCGGGAATCCGCTTATCTTTGGCTGGTGGTGAGCGGAAAGTTGCTTATTTTGGCTCCTGGGTTTGTGTCGCCTGTACCGGCCTCTTCGCGAGCAAGCCCGCTCCCACAATTGATCTGAGACGTACACAAATCTTGTGTTCACTGGAGATCCACTGTGGGAGCGGGCTTGCTCGCGAAGAGGCCAGTTCAGGCGCTACAAAAACATCTCCCGGCTCAACCCATGCCGCTGCATCTTTTCATTGAAGGTCCGGCGTGGCAGTTGCAGTTCTTCGAGCACCGCTTTCACATCGCCCTTGTGCCGGGTCAATGCCGCACGCAGGCATTGCGCTTCGAACGCTTCCTGCTGAGCCGCCAGTGACTGGCCGGGCTCGATGCCCAAGGGTTCCGGTTCACCGAGCCCCAATACCTGACGCTCGGCGACATTCGCCAATTCGCGCACGTTGCCTGGCCAGTCGTGGCTCAGCAGGTGACTCAACTGGGCGCCGCTCAACGGCGGAAATTTACGTCCCAGGCGTTCGGCGGCGTTTTGGGCAAATGATTCGAACAACAGGGGTATGTCTTCACGGCGTTCGCGCAAGGGCGGCAGGCGTAGCTCAGCGACGTTCAAGCGATAGGCCAGGTCTTCGCGAAAACGTCCGGCCCGCGCTTCGTCGAGCAGGTCCGGCTTGGTCGCGGCAATGATGCGCAAATCCACGCGGATGCTCTGGTTCGAGCCCAGCCGTTCAAGCTTTTGCTCCTGCAACACCCGTAGCAGTTTCACTTGCTGGGCCAACGGCATACTTTCGATTTCATCGAGAAACAGTGTGCCGCCGTCGGCGTACTCGAGCTTGCCGATGCGCTTGCCGGACGCTCCGGTGAACGCACCGCTCTCGTGACCGAACAGCTCGGCTTCGAACAATTGCTCGGGGATGGCCGCGCAGTTGAGTGCGACAAAGGGCTTGTCGGCCCGCGGCCCGAAGTCGTGCAGGCAACGCGCGACCAGTTCCTTGCCGCTACCGGTTTCGCCGCGAATCAGCACGTTGACCGGCAGTGCTGCCAGGTCCAAAACTTGCCGACGCAGGGTCTGTAGACCCCGAGACACGCCGAGCAGCGTGGCATCCAGTTTGGCGCGGTTGTCCGCCTGCTCGTGCAGCGCGCGGTTTTCCAGCACCAGCCGGCGTTTGTCGAGGGCGCGGCGCAGGCTGCCGAGCAGGGTTTCCGGGCTGAAGGGTTTTTCGAGGAAATCGTAGGCACCGTCGCGCATGGCTTCGACGGCCATCGGTACATCGCCGTGACCGGTCAGCAGGATCACCGGCAAATCGGCATCCCGGCGTTGCACCTCGGCCAGCAGTTCGAGGCCGGTCATGCCGGGCATGCGCACATCGCTGAGAATCACCCCGGCAAAATGCCTGGGCAATTGCGCCAGGCATTCATCGGCGCGACTGAACAACTGCACCTCGAAACCCGACAGGCTCAACCATTGCTCGACGGCACTGCGGATGCTGCTTTCGTCGTCGACCACGATCACTGAGTTCAGCATGGTTTATGCACCTCCAGGTCGATGGGCAAGGTCACGGTGAACACGGCACCTTTGTCATGATTGTCGGCACTCAAGCGCCCGCCGGATTCGTGAACGATGGCAAACGATACGGCCAAACCGATCCCCAGGCCATCGCCCACCGGTTTGGTGGTGAAGAACGGATCGAAGACCTTGGACAGGTTCTCTTCGGCGATACCGCCGCCGTTGTCGATCACACTCAGGCGCCATAGTTGTTCGTCGGCTTCGAGGCGGATTTCCAGGCGTTTGCAGGGTTTATCCTGCATCGCATCGAGGGCATTGCGCAGCAGATTGATCAGCACCTGTTCCAGGCGAATCGCATCGCCACGCACCCAGGCCGGGCGGGTCAGATGCAGCACGGTGCTGACCTGTTCGTCGCGCAGCCGAGTGTCGAGCAGTTGCAGCGACTGATCCACCACCGCCGCCAGGTCCAGGCGTTCGCGCAAACCGCTGGGGCTCTTGCGGGCGAAGGTTTTCAGGTGGCCGGTGAGGGCCGCCATGCGGGTGAGCATTTCATCCACCGGCTTGAGCGCCTTGTAGGCGTCGTCGACGCGGCCGTTGTCGAGCAGCAGGCGCAAGGTCGCCAGCTGCATGCGCTGGGCGGTGAGCGGCTGGTTGATCTCATGGGCCAGGGCGGCGGACATCTGCCCCAGCGCCGCGAGTTTGGCCGACTGCACCAGACCTTCCTGGGCGGTGCGCAGGTCGCGGGTACGCTCTTCTACAAGCTGTTCGAGTTCTTCGCGACTGCGCTGACGCAGTTTGGCCAGGCGCCAGCGCTGGTTGAGAAACAGCAGCAGGAACACCAGGGTCAGCCATAGCCCGGCCGCGGCGAGGGCAGCATTGCGGCTGTCTTCGAAGGCGACTCGTGGGCGCCGCAGCAGGTGCAGGGTCCAGCCCTCGGTATTCAGCGGCAGGGATTCCCACAGGTAATCCGCCTTGCCGTCGGGGCCGTCGACCCGAGCCAGGTCGCTGTTATCGTCGAAGCGCCGCAACGATTGAAACTCAAGCGGCGTCAGCGGCTGCTTGTCGTACTGGCGGGTGGTCTTGAGTTCGGCATGATCGCTGTCGCTCAGCGGCTTGAGCAAGCGATAGCGCCAGCCCGGCTGGTTGGCGATGAAGATTATTCCACGTGCGTCGCTGACCAGCAGTGTGTCGCTGCCCTGGCGCCACTCGCGTTCCAGTTCGGGGAATTCCAGTTTCACCACCATGGCGCCGAGGAACCGGCCATCGTCATCGCTGACCGCGCTGGAGAGGAAGTAGCCGGGAATTCCGCTGGTCACCCCCACGGCGTAAAAGCGCCCGGTGCCCTGGGTGCGGGTCTGGTTGAAATAGGGACGGAAACCGTAGTTGTGGCCGACATAACTGCTGGGCAAACGCCAGTTGCTCGCCGCCACGGCGAGGCCGGTGTGATCGAGCAGTTCCAGGGTCGATGATTGGGCGGCGCCGTTGATTTTTTCCAGTTTGCGGTTCAATGCGTCCTGCTGTTCGGAACTGACCTTGCCCTTGAGCGCCGAGCGCAGCTCCGGGTCCAGCGCCAGCACCGCGGGCAGGGCGCGGTAACGTTCGATCAGGGTATGCAGGGACGTGGCATACAGTGCCAGTTGCTGATTGGCGCGAGCCGCGTCTTCGACCATTGACTGGCGCACGGTGTGGCGCATGGCCAGAGTGGCCGCGATGGCAGCACCGGCAATGATCAATACGGTATAGAGCGCCAGGCGCAGGGATCGAGATAACTCAAACATGCAGGGCTTACACAAGGAATACGGAGGGGGCGCACGATAACATGAGCGACTTGGCCCTTGTAGGAGCGAGCCTGCTCGCGATGGAAGTCAACGATAACGCGGGGCACCAGACAGCCCGTGTCGTCCATGCGTCCTTCGCGAGCGGGCTCGCTTCTGCAGGGGGATGGCCTGGCAATAAAAAAGGCGACAGGGATAACCCTGTCGCCTTTTCTGGAACAGTCCAAGCGCTTACTGCACTTCTACCGCCAGGCTTTCACTGATCTTTTTCTGCCAGATGGCAGGACCGGTGATGTGTACCGACTCACCTTTGCTGTCGACGGCAACAGTCACAGGCATGTCTTTCACGTCGAACTCGTAGATCGCTTCCATGCCCAGTTCGGCGAAAGCCACCACGCGGGATTTCTTGATCGCTTGCGCTACAAGGTAAGCCGCGCCGCCGACTGCCATCAGGTAGACGGCCTTGTGGTCCTTGATCGCGTCGATTGCGGTCGGGCCGCGCTCGGATTTGCCGATCATGCCCAGCAGGCCGGTTTGGTCGAGGATCTGACGGGTGAACTTGTCCATCCGCGTGGCGGTGGTAGGACCGGCCGGGCCAACCACTTCGTCACCGACCGGATCGACCGGGCCGACGTAGTAGATGAAGCGACCCTTGAGGTCCACCGGCAGGGTTTCTCCCTTGTTCAGCATCTCGACCATGCGCTTGTGCGCAGCGTCGCGGCCGGTGAGCATCTTGCCGTTGAGCAGGACGGTTTCGCCCGGCTTCCAGCTCTGCACTTCTTCCGGGGTCAGGGTGTCGAGGTTGACGCGACGGGCCGACGGGCCGGCTTCCCAGACGATTTCCGGGTAGGCGTCCAGCGGTGGCGCTTCCAGCGAAGCAGGGCCGGAACCGTCGAGCACGAAGTGTGCGTGACGGGTGGCGGCGCAGTTCGGGATCATGCACACCGGCAGCGAAGCGGCGTGAGTCGGGTAGTCCATGATCTTCACGTCGAGCACGGTGGTCAGGCCACCCAGGCCCTGGGCGCCGATGCCCAGCTGGTTGACCTTCTCGAACAGTTCCAGGCGCATTTCTTCAATGCGGTTCTGTGGGCCACGGGCCTTCAGTTCGTGGATGTCGATGGATTCCATCAACACTTCCTTGGCCATGACGGCAGCTTTCTCGGCGGTGCCGCCGATGCCGATGCCGAGCATGCCCGGTGGGCACCAGCCGGCGCCCATTTCCGGAACTGTCTTGAGCACCCAGTCGACGATCGAGTCGGACGGGTTGAGCATGGCCATCTTCGACTTGTTCTCGGAGCCGCCGCCCTTGGCTGCCACGTCCACTTCCACGGTGTTACCCGGAACGATGGAGTAGTGGATGACCGCCGGGGTGTTGTCCTTGGTGTTCTTGCGAGCGCCCGCCGGGTCGGCGAGGATCGAAGCGCGCAGGACGTTTTCCGGCAGGTTGTAGGCGCGACGTACGCCTTCGTTGATCATGTCGTCCAGGCCCATGGTGGCGCCATCCCAGCGCACGTCCATGCCGACACGCACGAACACGGTGACGATACCGGTGTCCTGGCAGATCGGGCGGTGGCCGGTAGCGCACATGCGCGAGTTGATCAGGATCTGTGCCATCGAGTCGCGGGCCGCTGGCGATTCTTCGCGCAGGTAGGCCTCGTGCATCGCCTGGATGAAATCCACGGGGTGGTAGTAGGAAATGAACTGCAGGGCGTCGGCAACGCTCTGAATCAGGTCGTCTTGCTTGATCACGGTCATGAGTCGCGCTCCTCTAAAAGACGGGAACATTCAATAAGGTGCTTGCAGCTTGGGTGCATCGGTCGGTTGCAAGCACCTTTCAAGGCACGCCGGGCAAGCTGGCGCGACGCTAAAAAGGCGCGGCAGTATACCGCGCCTCGCGGACAGGCACACGCGCCGGCAGTCAATCGTTGGTCGCATAGAAGCAGCTGCAAGCGGCAAGATTGAAGCTGCAAGAGGAGTGCGTGGCTTTTGTGGCGAGGGGGCTTGCCCCCGTTGGACTGCGGAGCAGGCCCGGTAACAGACAGGTCGTTGTGTCAGGCGGATTGTTTTCACCGTTTTTGCGGCTGCTTCGCAACCGAACGGGGGCAAGCCCCCTCGCCACAGGGCCGCGCAAGGCGCGGACCGTCGATCCCGAAAATTGAATGGTCATTTATCGGCCACGCCACTAAAGTGACATTCGGTCTGTAGAGTAGGACGCTCTGTCAGTCTCCTTTCATTTGGTGAATCAACGATTGACCCAAAACGCCATCCAGCGCCTGTTGCTCAAACGTTTCGCCCTCGCGGCCGGCACCTATGCCCTGGCATTGCTGTTGCTGTGGCTGGCGTTTTTTACCGGTCACTACAACGCGCCGCTTTCCAGTGTCGCCATCGGCAGCGCACTGGTAGTGATCAGTCAGGCCATCCTGTTCGCGGTGTTCTACAGCGGCTGCAACCTGCGCTTCGCCGACCCCAGCCTGACCGAGGCACAAGTGTTGCTGGGGCTGGGTTGGCAAACCTGGCTGATTGCCCATCTGGACGAAGCCCGGGGCGCGTTTCTGGTGTTTTACGTGCTGATCCTGCTGTTCGGCCTGTTCCATCTGTCTCGCCGGTCTTTAGTACGATGCGCGCTGCTGGTGTTTTTGAGTTTCAGTGCGATCACGCTGTGGGAGGGCTACCACTTCCAGCTGCCTGACCCGGCCATGGCGGTGTTGCAGGTCTGTGTGCTGTTCATCGTGCTGGTGTGGCTGGTGCTGTATGCCCGCTATGTCCAGGCCTCGCGACAACGCATGCGCCAGCGGCGTTTTGCCTTGCAGGCGCACCAGGACACGTTGCGCGGGATGATGCGTCAGCTCGAAGACCTGGTGGCCACCGACGAGCTCACGGGCCTGTTCAATCGTCGGCATTTCCTGCGCCTGGCGTCACGCGAGCTGAACGCCATGGACGCCGGTGTCGTGCATGGCCTGGCGCTGATCGACCTCGACCATTTCAAACGCATCAACGACCTGCACGGTCATGCCGCCGGCGATCAGGTGCTGCAAGCCTTTGCCGGCGTTGCCAGCGCGTGCCTGCGTGACGGTGACGTACTGGCTCGCTACGGTGGCGAAGAGTTCGTGGTGCTGCTGCCCGATTGCGATGCCGACAGTCTGACTTCGTGCTGCGAACGGCTGCGCATCGCGTTCACCGATGTCGAGCTGATTGGTCTGAATGTACGCAACCTCAGCCTGTCCGCCGGCATGACCCTGCTGGAATTGGGTGACGACCTCGATGATGCGTTGCAGCAGGCCGATCAGGCGCTCTATCGCGCCAAGCGTGACGGCCGCAACCGATGCGCGGCAGCGTGGGAGAACGTCGATGCCTGAGCTGCGGGTCGGCGAGCGCCATTGGTCGGTGGCGGCGGGCAGCAATCTGCTCGATGCGCTGAATCAGAACGGCGTGCCAGTGCCTTACAGTTGCCGCGCCGGCAGTTGTCATGCGTGCCTGGTGCAGTGTGTGCGGGGCCTGCCGAACGACAGCCGCCCCGATGCCTTGAGTGCACCGCAGCGTGAACAAGGCTGGCGGCTGGCGTGCCAGTGCCAGGTGGTCGAGGACTTGCAGGTGCACGCCTTCGACCCGCAAACCGATGGTCATCCGGCCGAAGTCGCGGCGGTCGATTGGCTGACTACCACGGTGCTGCGCTTGCGGGTAATCCCCCAGCGACCGTTGCGTTATAGCGCCGGGCAGCACCTGGTATTGTGGGCGGGTAGCGTGGCGCGGCCGTATTCCCTCGCCAGCCTGCCGCAGGAAGACCGTTTTCTGGAGTTTCATCTCGATTGCCGCACGCCCGGGGAATTCAGCGATGCCGCCAGGCAAATGCGCATCGGCGATCCGATCCGTCTCGGTGAACTGCGCGGCGGTGCCTTGCATTATGACCCTGACTGGCACGCCCGGCCGTTGTGGTTGATGGCGGCCGGCACCGGATTGGGGCCATTGTTTGGTGTCTTGCGCGAAGCATTGCGCCAGGATCACCAGGGCGCCATTCGCGTCATTCACCTGGCCCATGATGCCAATGAGCACTACCTGGCCAAACCCCTGCAAGCCATGGCAACCAGCCGTCCGAACCTGAGTGTCGAACTGTGGACCCCGGCCGAGTTGCCAGCGGCTTTGGCGCAACTGCGGCTTGTTTCCCGGCAAACCCTGGCCTTACTCTGCGGAGGCCCCGACAGTGTCGACGCCTTTGCCCGGCGTCTGTATTTGGCGGGATTGCCGCGCAATCAACTGCTGGCCGATGTGTTCCTGCCCCGTGGTTGAGCGCTGATTTTTCAGACGCGAGACCTGCCATGACCGATGCCATCCAAGTTGAACGCGAACGCGGCCTGTTGACCCTGCGCCTGAATCGCCCGGACAAGAAAAACGCCCTGACCCGCGCCATGTACAGCCACTTGGCCGAGGCGCTGAAACAGGCCGACAGCGACCCGAATGTCAACGCCGTGTTGATCACCGGCTCTGCCGAATGCTTCACCGCCGGCAACGACATCGCCGATTTCATCCAGCAACCGCCGAACAGTCTCGACAGCCCGGTGTTCCATTTCATGCTCAACTTGCTCGAATGCCGCAAACCGGTGGTCGCCGCCGTGGCCGGAGCGGCGGTGGGCATTGGTACGACCATGCTGCTGCATTGCGACCTGGTGTACGTCAGCCGCGACGCCCGCCTGCGCATGCCGTTCGTCAACCTTGGTCTTTGCCCGGAGTTCGGCTCCAGCCTGATCCTGCCGCGTCTGCTCGGGCAGGCCAAGGCGGCGGAGTTGTTGCTGCTCGGTGAAGGTTTCAATGGGGAGCAGGCTGCGGCGTGGGGCATTGCGTCCGAAGCGCTGGGCAGTGGCGAAGAAGCCTTGGCCAAGGCGCGGGAGATGGCCCTGCGATTCGAGTCGCTGCCGCCGGAAGCGGTGCGCATCAGCAAGCAATTGATGAAGGCGCCGGACCGGGAGCTGTTGCGCAAGGTGATTGAAGAGGAGGGGGCGTTGTTCACTCAGCGGCTGCGGTCGCCGGAGGCGTTGGCGGCGTTGACGGGGTTTATCAAGCGGCATTGAATCTTTCGCTGACTGTACCGGCCTCTTCGCGGGCAAGCCCGCTCCCACAGGGTTTTGTGTTGGTCACATGATTTGTGAACAATCCCGGTCAATGTGGGAGCGGGCTTGCCCGCGAAGGGGCCGGATCAGACAACTCAAAAAATGGATCAGAATGCAAAAAGCCCCGCCATTCACATGGCGGGGCTTTCGTTTTTCAGCAAACGGTCACTCAGACCATCGGATCGCCAACGTGCAGGATCTTCATGCCGTTGGTGCCACCGGTAGTGTGGTAGCTGTCGCCTTTGGTCAGGATGACCCAGTCGCCTTTCTGTACCACGCCGCGCTTGACCAGCTCGTCGATAGCCTTCTGGCTGACTTCGTTCGGCGCCAGCGAAGCCGGGTCGAACGGGATGGTGTACACGCCACGGAACATTGCCGCACGAGCCTGGGCTTCGCGGTGTGGGGTGAACGCGTAGATCGGCACCGAGGAGCGGATGCGCGACATGATCAGCGGGGTGTAGCCACTTTCGGTCAAGGCGATGATCGCCTTCACGCCCGGGAAGTGGTTGGCGGTGTACATGGTCGCCAGCGCGATGCTTTCGTCGCAGCGCTGGAATTCCTTGCCGATGCGGTGGCTGGAGGTCTTGCTGGTCGGGTGCTTTTCGGCACCGACGCAGATACGCGCCATGGCCTGAACGGCTTCCAGCGGGTACAGGCCAGCGGCGCTTTCGGCCGAGAGCATCACGGCATCGGTGTAGTCGAGCACGGCGTTGGCTACGTCGGACACTTCGGCGCGGGTCGGCATCGGGTTCTGGATCATCGACTCCATCATCTGGGTCGCCACGATCACCGCCTTGTTGTGGCGGCGTGCGTGCAGAATGATTTTCTTCTGGATGCCCACCAGCTCGGCGTCGCCGATTTCCACACCCAGGTCACCACGGGCAACCATCACCGCGTCGGACGCCTTGATCAGGCCGTCGAGGGTTTCGTCGTCGGCCACGGCTTCGGCGCGTTCGATCTTCGCCACCAGCCAGGCAGTGCCGCCGGCTTCGTCGCGCAGTTGACGGGCGTACTCCATGTCGGCGGCGTCACGCGGGAAGGATACCGCGAGGTAGTCGACTTCCATTTCCGCGGCGAGCTTGATGTCGGCCTTGTCTTTTTCAGTCAGGGCCGGAGCGGTCAGGCCGCCACCGCGACGGTTGATGCCTTTGTGGTCGGACAGCGGGCCGCCGATGGTCACGGTGCAGTTCAGCTCGGTGGCGGTGGCGGTATCGACGCGCATCACCACGCGACCGTCGTCGAGCAGCAGCTCGTCGCCCACGCCGCAGTCCTTGACCAGGTCCGGGTAGTCGATGCCGACCACTTGCTGGTTGCCTTCGGTCAGAGGATGGCTGGTGGAGAAGGTGAATTGATCACCGATCTTCAGCTCGATCTTCTTGTTGGCGAATTTGGCGATACGGATTTTCGGGCCTTGCAGGTCACCCAGCAGGGCGACGAAGCGGCCGTGCTTGGCAGCGAGGTCACGCACCAGCTTCGCGCGAGCCTTGTGCTCGTCGGGGGTGCCGTGGGAGAAGTTCAGGCGGGCGACGTCCAGGCCAGCCAGAATCAGCTGTTCGAGAACTTCCGGCGAGTTACTGGCCGGGCCAAGGGTGGCGACGATTTTGGTACGACGGACGGACATGCAAAGACTCCTGAGTTCAAGCGCTGAGTGAGGCTACTATGCTCCGAAGGTGTAGTCATTGTTCGTTTGCACTACTTTTCGTGAAGAGCTTGGTTTTTTCGAAGAGCCTGGTTATTGCCGTCTTTATAGAACCGCGCAACTTTGCATCCGGCAGCCTGAAGATTTCCGACCATGGGTCGATACAGCGTTCATGACAGGAGATTTTCCCATGCGTTGCGTACTCATTGCCGCCCTTGCCATCAGCGCCCTCAGCGTCACGGGCTGCACCCGTTGGTCGATGAACCATCATTTGAACAATGCCTACAAAGCCTATGACCGGGGCAATTGCGAGCAAGTCATGCTTGAACTGTCCAAAGTCGAGCGCGAAAGCCGGGCGCGACCTTATGTGTGGCCGGAAGCATCGATGATGCGCGGCCTTTGCCTGGAACGGCAGAAGATGTTTGTCGATGCGGCGCAGACGTATCAGTTCATCATCGCCTCGTACCCACAGAGCGAATACGCCTACCGCGCCCGAGCCCGTCTGGAAACCCTGCAAAGCCTGGGTCACTACCCGTTGCGCAGTGCTGCCGCGACAAAATCCACGCAGTTCTGACGGCCGCAACCCTCTGATCGCTGGCTCCCCGGCGGTGGTGAGCTATAGTCCAGGGAACCGGTTTTAGAGCGTTGTCTTTGATGAACCGGGGCAACACCTGTGACCGGCACAAGCAAGACTCTGCGCTACAAGGACTGGCGCACCGGAAGCGGGGAGAGCGGGCAAAGACTTATGCATACCCGTTCCGAAGCAGTAGTGCGGCTCTGCTTAAGAGCCTTGCATAGCGAATTTGCACATGTTCACTGACCGCCGAATCGAGCGGCATCAACTGCCGTACTTCCTGAAAGTGTTCAACGGCATCACCGGCAAACCCATCGGCTACCTGGGCAATGTCTCCGAAGACGGGCTGATGTTGATCAGCCAGCTGCCGATGATGATCGGCGCGGACTTCAACCTGCGCCTGAAAATTCCTGCCAGCGAAGGTGGTCTGCGAATCATCGACCTGCAGGCCTGTTGCCTGTGGTGCCACGAAGACGCGACCCCCCAACATTACGACGCCGGGTTCAGCCTGCAACGGGCACCGCCGGAGTATGGGCAACTGGTAGAGGCGTTGAAGCAGTATTTCAGTTTTCTGCCACTGCCGGCTTCGGCCTGAGATCAATGGGAACCTGGCTGTGAGTGATTGCCCAGGCTCAGAGTCCGGTTCTCTTCCAGCCCAGGTACCGAGTCACCAACTCTGCCCCCAACTCACCGGGCCGCGCATCCATCACCAATACGCCATGAGCGTTCAAGCGCTCATGGAGTTCGGCGCGTGCATTCAGGTAGTCCACGGTCCCGCAATAGGCCAATGCTTCGGGCAAAGTCTGCACCGGTGACTGACGCAGGGTGTCGAGCACGTCTTCGCGCAGGCTCGCGACCAATACCTGATGCTGCCGGCTCAGGCGGTGGACGGCCGGAAGCAATTCATCGTCGTCCTCTTCGCGCAGGTTGGTCACCAGCACCACCAGTGCCCGGCGTTTTTGCCGTGCCAGCAGTTGCGTGGCTGCGGCTTGATAGTCGGCGCTGCGCTGGCTGCTGTTCAAGTCATAGACGGTGTTGAGCAGGGTGTTGAGATGGCTGGTGCCTTTTACCGGCGCAAGGTAGCGTGGCTGTTCGCTGGCAAAAGTACTCAGGCCCACCGCATCGCCCTGACGTAGAGCGACGTAGCTGAGCAACAAACAGGCGTTGAGGGCGTGATCGAAGTGCGACAGCTCATCATCCTGGCTACGCATGTGCCGGCCGCAGTCGAGCATGAAAATGATTTGCTGATCGCGTTCGTCCTGATATTCCCGGGCAATCGGCGTGCGCTGGCGTGCGGTGGCTTTCCAGTCGATCTGGCGCAGGCTGTCGCCCTCGCGAAATTCGCGCAATTGATGGAACTCCAGGCCCAGGCCCCGCCGTTGTTTCTGGCGGACGCCAAGCTGGCTGAGCCAGTTGTCCACCGCCAGTAATTGCCCTTCATAGAGACGGGCGAAGTCGGGGTAGACGCGGGTGGCGTCGGGCAGGTCGAGCAAGCGTCTTTGCGACCAGAGGCCCAAGGGGCTTGGCAGGTTGATTTCGCAGTGTTCGAAGCTGAAGTGGCCGCGTTTGAGCGGGCGCAGGCGATAACCGGCCAGGCTGTACTGGCCGGGTTGCAGCTCGACTGTCAGCGGCAGGTTTTCGAAGCTCAGACCCGGTGGCACATGGTCGAAGACTTGTACCTTCAGCGGTTGCGTAAAGTCGTGTTCGACCGTCAGTTGCACCTCGCTCCATCGACCCAGCGCCAGGCTGCCGGGTAACTGGCGTTTCAGTCGGGGTGACGGCAGGCGCTTCACGCGCACCGCATCCAGCAGTGCCAGGGCCAGCAGCGCCAGGAGCAACCCCCAGTTGATCGCCATGAGATTCGTCGGAACCGAGACTTCCAATGCCACCAAAGTGCCCGACACAATGGTGCAGGCCAGCAGGATCAACAGCCAGACGAGCATCAGGCGCGAGGGTTTCACAGGCGCGGCGCCGGCACTTGGTCGAGCAACTGCTGGAGCACCTGATCGACATCCAGACCCTCGATATCCAGCTCCGGCGCGATGCGCACACGATGGCGCAGCACGGCCAGGGCGCAGCCTTTGATGTCATCCGGAATCACGAACTCACCGCCGCGCAGCAGCGCCCGGGCCCGGGCACATCGCACCAGCGCGATGGATGCGCGTGGGCCGGCGCCGAGGATCAAGCCGGGCCAGTTGCGGGTGGAACGGGCCAGGCGCACGGCGTAATCGAGCACCTGGTCGTCCAGTGCCAGGTCGCTGGCGATGCGTTGCAGGGCCAGTACATCCCTGGCCTGCAATAACGTGCGCATCGGTTGGACATCAAGCATGTCGGCCCGGGTCGAGCGGCTGACCTGACGCACCATGTCCAGCTCCTGCTCGGCGTCGGGGTAATCCATGCGCACCTTGAGCATGAAACGGTCCAGTTCAGCCTCCGGCAACGGGTAGGTGCCTTCCTGTTCGATCGGGTTCTGCGTGGCAAGCACCATGAACGGTTGCGCAATCGGCAATGGACGGCCTTCGAGGGTGACTTGCCGTTCCTGCATGGCTTCGAGCAGCGCCGCCTGGGTTTTCGCCGGGGCGCGGTTGATTTCGTCGGCCAACAACAGGTTGGTGAACAGCGGGCCTTTGCGCAGTTTGAATTGCTCGGTCTGCAGGTCATACACGGCATGCCCGGTGACATCGCTGGGCATCAGGTCCGGGGTGAACTGGATGCGTGCGAACTCGCCGCCGAAGCAGCGGGCGAGGGCGCGCACCAACAGGGTCTTGCCCAAACCCGGCACGCCTTCGAGCAGCACGTGGCCGCCGGCGATCAGTGCCGTCAGGACGTCGTCGATCACGCTGTCCTGGCCAATCACCGCTTTTTGCAGTTCTTTGCGTACGGCCTGGGCCAGATGGCCGGCACGCTGACGCTGTTGAGCGGCATGGCTCGGTGTGTCGGGCTCGATCGGTTGACTCACGACTTCCGGAGCCTTGTTAGCAGTTACATTTGTTTTATCTTCCATAAGTCAGTCACTTATCTAATCTAACTTTTTTCACGTTTTTTTTTACGCGCGGAACGAGTGAGTGACTGCCAATCTGCCTCATTGCAAACCCATGGCAACCCTTCATTTGAGCGTTCGTCAGAGGTGGAGGTTAGTCTATGACGGTCAACTGCCGACATTACCTGCCTTGCTTGGGAGAATTTGGTTCGATGAGTGAATCAAACGCTGCTGTCGGGTCTGCACGATAAGGTGCAGCAAAGCCTTGCCGTGTCGCGGCAGTCATTCGGCCATCCCGGAACCAAGGGTGATGCGAGCGAAAAAGCATGGCTGGAGCTGCTTGAAACGTATCTGCCGCACCGGTATCAGGCGGCAACGGCGCATGTCGTAGATAGCAGGGACGGGTTCAGCCAGTGACAATTTCACAGCAGAGCAAGCCTGCAACACTCCTTCTGCTTACACAGAATTCAGTTGTGTTGCATCGACCGGTTGAATCCACAGCCGAAAGCTGCCGACCATCAAGGGCTGCTAACGACCTGGAGCAGTCGGCGAACAGAATAATGGCAAATTAGTGGCTATGCTTGGTCTGCTATCGAAACTGATCAGGCAGTCCGGCAGGCGGCGCGGAAATGACCCGCAACGTGCCCTGTGTCACTCGACTATCCTGCATGAAGCATCCAGTTCAGGGGCGCAAATCCGCAACGACACTCGGGAGCTTCGCTCACGAAAACCAGCGTGAATCCAGAACAGAGAAAAAATTTGGCTGATGCTACGCGCGGTGTGTTTTCAGGTTCAGGTGTCGGCACAAAAGGTTAACTGGTTTCCGAATACCGCTTCTATTGGTCAGTTTAGAAGGATTATGTTTGGAGATTGTGAAATGGATTCTTTCAGGGACAAAAGCGCCGCAAAGCAAGCCATACCCACCAGTTCAAATAAGCCGCGCTCGACCAAATGGCACCGCATGTACTTTTTTCTTGCGGGATTCGACGTGCTGGTTGTTGTGCTGAGCGTGCTATTGAACCACCTGATCGTCGATACCTATCACCGCTCCATCAAGGCAAACCAGTCGTGGGTCCAACAGCTGTCGAGCTATTCAACGCTGGGCAGCCTGGCTTCCACAGTCAATGCGCCGGGCAATAATGTGTTCGATACACATAATGTTGAAGCCGAATCGCGGAACATGAATGAAGCCTTGCGCGCCTTCAACGAGCATTTGGCAATGGCCAAAAAACAGTTGGAAGTACGGATCGCCAATGAGGCTGAACACAGTGCAGATATACAGGCCTTTACCCTTGCATTGAAGGATGAGGTGGGCGCAGTTGATGCCGCGATGGTCGAAATGGTGAACGAGGCCTTGTTGATCTTTTCCTACTTCAGGGAGGGTCAGTCGGATAATGCCGGCAAACGCATGGCAACGATGGACAGGAAGTTTGCCCTGTTGCTCGCCTCACTCAGTACCGTGCGGGACCGCGTTGGCCTGATTCAAAGCAAGCTCCTGGAGGAGGAGCTTGAGTCGGTCGAAGAACTGCGCCGGGTCGAATACGCGATCATGGTGTTCGTGCTACTGATGGTCAGTGCGGCCGTTATCTACGGGGGCAAGATCAGGCGCGAAATGGAGTCGCAAGCAGCCGAAAGGGAAGGTTATCTGGCAGTGCTGCGCGAAAGCGAGAAGCAGGCCCGCCAGCAAGCATCGCTGCTGGACAAGGCCCAGGACGCCATTGTCGTTCACGGGATGGATAACCGCATCCTGTACTGGAACAAAAGTGCCGAGCGTCTCTACGGTCTGTCAAAGGAAGAGGCACTCGGCAAATCGGCACAGGAGTTGATCTACCAGGGTTGCGCCGCTTTCAATGCGGCCACTGACAGCCTGATAGAAACGGGTGACCGGGCGGACGAAGTTACACTTCGACGCCGGGATGGCTGCACCATCACGCTCGAAAGTCATCGAACCCTGGTGCGAGACGATGATGGCGAGCCGCAATCCGTTCTGTCGATCAATACTGACATCACCCACCGTAAGACCGCTGAGCAAGAGGTCCAGCGTTTGGCCTTCTACGATCAGTTGACCGGGCTGGCCAACAGGCGGCTCATGTTGGACCGGTTACAGCATCTGCTGGCGGGCAGCGCCCGTAGCCTGCATACGAGCGGGATAATTCTCATTGACCTGGATAACTTCAAGGCACTGAACGACACGCTGGGGCATGACAGAGGCGACATGTTGCTGCAGCAAGTCGCTCTGCGCCTTTGCGGCTGCATACGCGAGAGCGACACCGTGGCTCGCCTGGGCGGAGACGAATTCGTTGTCTTGCTGGATGGCCTTAATGAGAATCCTCCAGAAGCAGCTATCCAGGCCAAGGCTATTGGCGAAAAGATTCTCAACTCTCTGAACATTTCCTACCAGTTGGATGGATATGAGCACCACAGCACCCCCAGCCTCGGCATTGCGCTGTTCCAGGGGCAACTGAGCACAGCGGACGATATTCTGAAGCGCGCTGACCTGGCGATGTATCGCGCCAAGGCGGCGGGCCGCAATACCATGCGCTTCTTCGATCCGGAAATGCAGGCGGTTGCCACGGCACGCGCCAGACTGGAAGTAGACTTGCGCCAAGGCTTGCAGGACAACGAATTCCTTCTTCATTACCAGCCGCAGGTGAATAGTGAGGGCCGTATCATTGGCGCAGAGGCACTGATGAGATGGCAGAACCCTGAGCGCGGAGTCGTGTTTCCAGGCGAGTTCATTCCATTGGCAGAGGAAACGGGGTTGATTCTGCCATTAGGCCGTTGGGCGCTGCAGGCAGCCTGCACTCAGCTGGTTGCCTGGGCAAAACGTTCGGAAACCGCCCGACTGGGTATGGCTGTGAATGTCAGCGCCCGCCAGTTTCACCATCCGGACTTCGTCGAGGAGGTACTGCATGTACTGAGATACACGGGGGCCGATCCGAAGAAATTGAAACTGGAACTGACCGAAGGCCTGCTGATAGAGGATATGGAAGGTACTGTCGCCAAAATGATCGAGTTGAAAGAGATCGGCATAGGCCTTTCGCTGGATGATTTCGGAACCGGCTACTCGTCACTGTCATACCTGAAGAGCCTTCCGCTGGATCAACTCAAGATCGACCAGTCCTTCATCAGAGATGTGCTGGTTGATCCCAACGACGCCGCCATCGCCTGCGCGATTGTGAGCCTGAGCCAGATATTGGGGCTTTCGGTGATTGCAGAAGGTGTAGAGACAGAAGCTCAGCGCATCTTTCTGGTCAAGCATGGCTGCCAGACCTACCAGGGCTTCCTGTTTTCCCCGCCACTGCCAGCCGAACAATTTGAGGAATATGTTCACGAAAGATTAATGGCGAGTACTGATTTCACACGGACCAAGACTAAATCGCCATAACTTCGTAGGTGCCTGGGGACGTCCGCTGTCGGCTGTGGATTGAACCCAATGCGGACGATGAGAGGTCGACTCAAATGTGGCTCGCACCCGCAACTGCCGGAGGTAGCCTCGAACAGCTCGTAAGGGGCTGTCTTCTAATCCAATGGTAATCCAACACTTGTCAGGTGCCAGATCATAAGGCGTTCCTCAAGGTTTGCAGGTGGGCGACCTGGCGGCTGAATTCAACGCTGGAAAGCCGTTGTTTCGGCCGCGGGCTCATGGCCTGGCTGATGGCGCGTGTGGGTTGGCCGGTCAGGCGCGCGAGCACCAGCCATTGTTCGGCAACACCGAGCTGTTCAAAACCGGGGTGACGACGCCGTACACGCCGCAGGATGTCTTGCTGCAGGGCTTGCAGCAGGCCGGCCTGACCGTTGCGGCGCAACAGGAAGTCGGCACTGGCGCGCAGGTGCTCCTGCAATTGCCGGCGTGCTTTCGGAGCCGCTTCCAGCAGCGGTCCCTGACGCACGCCAAAGTGCCAGAAACCCAGGCCGATCAAGGCGAGCAACGCGACCAGCGCCTGGGGGAAGTAACGCAGTAGTAACGTCAGCAGGCTGTCGTGATCGGTGTTGAAGATCAGCGTCACGCGGGTGTCGGCGGTCAGGTACCAGAGCAGCCAGGCGTTGTCGTACCGGTCGATGGCCGGGGTTTTCCACAGGTCGGCATCGGTGACCACGATGATCGAACCGAGCCCGTGGTCGAGTTGCATCATGTGCGTGGCCCTGGCGCTGTTGGCCCAGGCCAGGGCGAGGTTTTTCGGGTCTTCGAGATGGAACGCGGTATCGAAACCGGCATAGGCCGGGGCGTCTTCGTCTTCCAGATAGAGCTTGGTCAGTTGCGGGTACGGATCGTCACCGACATCCGGCGGTGGGTCCTTGAGGTCTTTGCTCAAGGACTGGTGCAGTTGCACCCGGTCGAGCAGCAGGTCATTGCTATGGCCGAGTTTTTCATCCCACAGCGACTCGGCGACGAACAGAAGCCGCCCGCCGGCCCGGGTCCAGTTCATCACCTGGTCGATCTGCCGTGGGGTCATGTTGTAGCGTTCCCCGAGCAACAGCAGGCTGTGTTGATGCGGGTCGAGGCTGGGCAGGATATCGAGGCCGTTGGCGTGGCCGACCTTCAGGCCTTGCTTGCGCAGGAACAACTCGGCCGCCAGATAAGGGTTGGCATTGGCTTCGGGGGAGGGGCCGTGATCGATTTCGGTCTGGTAGGGAGTCGCCTTGAGGTACAGATAAACACTCAACGCAGCCAGCAACACGGCCATCAACGCACCGGCTATCGAACCCCGGCGCCGACTCAACGGACAGCCTCCGGACCGAACAGAACACGCCAGCCGTTACATAGTTCCTGTTGCACTTGAGCGGGCGGCAGGCGATGCCCGTAGGCCATGTTTTGCCAGTGCCCGGTCAGGTTTTGGCTGTAGGCCAGCAAGGCCGGCTGCTGCAGTAGCTCGACACGCCGAAGCACCTGGCCTTCTGTGTCGGCGGCCTTGAGCGCGATATTGAAGTCGTGCAACAGGCGGCTGAGCAGGGCGCGATAGAGCAAGCCAAGCGCTTCGCGTGGGTGGGCTTGCCAGAGGCTTTCGGCGTGGGCGGCGATGTCGGCGGGCAGGGATTCGGGCTTGAGGTCCAGGCCGAACGCCTGCTGCGGTAACGGTCGCGTGGCTTTGACATTGAGGGGCGGTCGTCGGCTGACGAACGCCTGCAGCCAGTCGCGATAGCGCCAGATCAACAGGCCGACGGCACCAATGACGATGCCCCACAGTACGATTTCGATCAGTGTCGCCAATGCCCCGAAGCGTCGCCCCTCGAACAGCTTCAACAGCGCCTTCAACCAATGTGGTGTCTTGCCGTCGTCCAAAGCTTCAGCATTCGGTTGCTCTTCGCCAAAGCGGTAGCGCGTGACCGATTCCCGGTTCTTGAAGGGCGTCTGTTCGAGGATCGCCTTGATGCTGTCCCTGGAGGCCTGGCTGGTCAGGGGCTGGTCCAGCAGGCGCGGGCTGTCGGGTGAGAGGGCCGGTTCTGTGGCCCATGCGTTGTGGGTGGCTGGCATCAGCATAATCACGGCCATCAACAGGACAGCGCCTGCACTGACCAGACGTTGGCGCATCCGGCGAAACACCAGTTCGATATCCCAGGCCTCCAGCATGGTGCGCCGGTTCAGGTACAGACTGAAACCGCAGGCGACATAGATCGGTTCCCAGACCACCAGCACCAGTGCATAAAAGGCGTTGGTCAGGTGTTCCAGCCAACGCCAGTCCTGGGTGGCCGCCGAGATCAGCGACTGCCAGCTCCAGTCGAGCGCGACCTGTTGTGGCAGCAGCAGATAGAACAACACCATCAAGCCGACCCACAATGCGCCTTCCAGGTGCGCGCCGATGATCGTCAGCCAGCGTGCGGCGCTGGCGTCTCGCTGCAACAGCACCTGTAGGCGTTGTTGCCGTTGCTGCCCGCCCAGTCCTTCGAGTTGCACCACCGGCATCACGAAACTGCGGGGCAAACTCAGGCGTCGCCAGGTCAGGCTGGCCAGCAATTGCGGCTTGAGCAGACGTGGCCATTGGCGCAGGGCCTGTTTGAGCGTGGGCGTTTCACCGAACATGGCTTTGGACAGGATGTATAGGGGAAGGCGTTCGAACGCCGGCTTCAGCCACCAGAAAATGAACACGGCGAGATCGGGCGAATCCCAGAGCCCCCAACTGAGCAGCGCGAAAACCGGCAAGGTGACCAAGGCCCAACTGGTCATCAACAGGCGTCGGTGGCGTTGACTCAGCAGCACCCCCAGGTCCATGGCTTCCCAGGTCGAGCGCGGGCGAATCACCACCGTGGCGTCACTCAGGCGCATGGCGCTGACGTCCGGCAAACACGAGATAAACCACCACCAACAGCCAGAGCGCCGCGCCAACCAGATATTTGGTCTGGTGCGAAGGGCCGGTCATTGACGACCAATAGGCTTCGATAAACGCAGCGATCAACAGAAACAGCATGACCCCGCAGATCAGCAGCACGCTCTTGCGCGCAGCCAATCGCAAGGCCTCGGCCCGTGGCAGGCGCCCCGGGGCGACCAAGGCCCAGCCCAGCTTCAGACCGGCGGCACCGGCCAGGGCGATGGCGCTGAGTTCGAAAGCGCCATGGCCGATCACGAATGACCAAAAGGTTTGTCCGTAGCCGACGTAGGTCAGGTGCCCGGCCACCGCACCGATCATCAGGCCGTTGAAAATCAGGAAAAACACGCTGCCCAGACCGAACAGCAAACCACTGGCGAAGGTCTGAAAGGCAATGCCGATGTTGTGCATGATGTAGTAGCCGAACATCGCCCAGTCCTCACTGGCGGCTCGTTCCGCCGTGCGCCCGAGGTGACCGGCAACGGGGTCGTACATGCTTTGCATTTCGCTGACCTGCTCGACGGGGATCAGGTTGTAGACCAGCTCCGGATACAGGTACACCAGCAGCGCGAAACCGGCCAGGCTGCCAAAAAACATCAGGCTGGCGGCGAGGACAAAACGCCACTGTTCGCGCACCAGTCGCGGAAAGTCGGCCAGGATGAACGCCAGCACATTGGCCCCCAAATGGCTGCGATGACGGTAAAGCTGTTGGTGTCCGCGCAGCACCTGTTGCTGCAAGGAGTCGATCAGAAAACTGCTGTAGCCACGCTCCCGTGCCAGTGCCAGGTGTTGGCAGAGGCGTCGGTAGTCCTTCGGGAAACTGCCGGCGTCGGTAGCCTTGCCGTCCCGCTCCAACTGCTCGAGCAGATGGGCGAAATGATCCCATTCGGCCTTGTGCCGACTTTCAAAAAGGCTTTGCTTCATGTCGGCCCCAACAACCCGCGGGCGATGCCGTTGAGCTCGGTCACTGCCTGCGGGGGTTCGACTTGCAAGGGGTGGGCGAGAATCGAAGCCAGTTCATTGACCCGCGCTTCGGAGAGTTCACCCTGGCGCTCGGCAAACCCGAGGATGGCCCGTTGCTCGGTGAGTGTCAGGACAAAGGCCGGGCGGCGGGGCCGGGCTTCGGGGAGCTGGGGGCGGGTGTGCGGTCGTTCGCGGTAGATCACCAGGGTCCCGGCGGCGATATCGCCGAGGCGCTTGAAGTGGGGATGTTGCAGGCAACTGATGGCCCCGAGGAAGTAACCGAACGGCAGCAGGTCGACAACCCGCAGCAGGTTGCGCAACAGCGACGCCGACCAGCCGATCGGGGTGCCATCGTCGTGCACCACCTGCAAGCCCATCCATTGCTTGCCCGGCGAGCGACCGTGGTTCAGCACCTCGAACAGCACCATGTACCACCAGCTCACCACGAACAGCAGGATCGAGCCGAGCCCGGCTCCCAGTTTGCCGAGCATCGCCAGCACAATGAACAGCACGCCCAGGACCAGGCCGCGTAAACCAAGATCAATGGAGAATGCCAGCGCACGGACCATCAACCCGGCCGGGCGCAGTGGCAGGTCGACGCCCTCCGGCGTTTCGACCTGGTACCGCGTATCCAGCGGAGGTGACAGCGGCGCATTCCGTGGCTGTGCTGTGGTCTCGAGCATGGGCAACCTGATGATGTGGCCTTATTCGGGATTGTGTATCCATTCGATGCTAGCAGCCTAATCGAGGGGCGGGGGCGGGGGGGAACGACATAACTATGTATTGCATGGTAAGTCGCGCAAGGTGCTTGAATGACAAGACTACTGGCCGGGGCGGGCGGTGAACGCCTAGACTTTGCCGATCTTCAGTTCAGGAATCGCCCGTGACCTCCATTTTCTGGTACGACTACGAAACCACTGGCATCAATCCCCGTAGTGACCGTCCGTTGCAAATGGCCGGCCTGCGCACCGACTTCGATCTCAATGAAATCGACGAGCCGGTCAATCTTTACTGCCAGCCCAGTGAGGACATCCTGCCGCATCCTGCCGCCTGCGCGATCACGGGAATCACCCCCGGGCAACTGCAAGAGCACGGCTTGAGCGAAGCCGATTTCATGACCCGGGTGCATGCCCAACTCGCGGCGCCCGGTACCTGTGGTGCGGGGTATAACACCTTGCGTTTCGATGACGAGATGACCCGCTACAGCCTGTACCGAAACTTTTTCGACCCCTATGCGCGGGAGTGGCAGGGCGGCAATAGCCGCTGGGACCTGATCGATGTGGTGCGTGCCGCCTATGCCTTGCGTCCCGATGGCCTGGTCTGGCCGACCGATGACGAGGGGCGGGTCACGCTCAAGCTCGAACGCCTCAGCGCTGCCAATGGCATCGATCATGGCAATGCCCACGAAGCACTGTCGGACGTTCGCGCGACGATCGCCCTGGCGCGCCTGATACGGGAAAAACAGCCAAAGCTGTACGCCTGGCTGTTTCAACTGCGCAGCAAGCAAAAAGTCATGGAGCAGATACGCCTGCTGCAACCGCTGGTGCATGTTTCCGGACGTTTTTCGGCCGCGCGCAACTATGTGGGGGTGGTGTTGCCGCTGGCCTGGCACCCGCGCAACAAGAACGCCCTGATTGTCTGTGACCTGCACCTCGATCCCCAGGGCCTGCTCGACCTGGATGCCGAAAGTTTGCGCCAGCGCTTGTATACCCGCCGCGACGAACTGGCCGAAGGCGAGTTGCCGGTGCCGTTGAAGCTGATTCACATCAACAAGTGTCCGGTGGTGGCACCGTTGTCGGTACTTCGCCAGGAAGATCAGCAGCGTTTGGGGCTGGATATGGCGCTGTATCAGCAGAGGGTGTCGCAGCTCAATGGCGCCCGGAAAGTTTGGCTGGATAAAATCCTGGCGATTTATGCCCGCGAAGACTTTTCCCAGAGCCAGGATCCGGAGCAACAGTTATACGATGGATTTATCGGTGATCGGGATCGGCGATTGTGTGAACAAGTCAGGGCCGTTGACCCGATGCAATTGGCACAAGAACAGTGGCCTTTCGATGACGAACGTTTGCCTGAATTGCTGTTTCGATATCGCGCACGCAACTTTCCCGACACGTTGAATCCCGAAGAGCAAGAACGCTGGCGAATATTCTGTCAGAAACGTTTGTCAGACCCTGAATGGGGGGCGCCAAATACCCTTGAAAGTTTTGTAGAAGCCGCGGCCCAATTGAGCGTTAGTGCTACTGCGTTTCAGCAGGGGGTGCTCGGTGAGTGGCAGGATTATGTCCAGGGACTGCGCCAGCGTTTGAGTCTTTGAAATCGAACATGCCAGGGCTTAAACGCCGAGCATAAAAAAACGCCAGCATTTGCTGGCGTTATTTTTTGTCACGGATCCATCTGCGACAAGCTCTGAGGCTTAGCCCAGCAGGGTTGCCCAGCCTTCCACCACGTCACCGCCCCACTTGGCTTTCCACTCTTTCAGAGTCTTGTGGTTGCCACCCTTGGTTTCGATGACTTCACCGTTGTGCGGGTTTTTGTATTGTTTAACTTTGCGAGCACGCTTGGTGCCGGTAGTTTTCACTGCACCGCCGCGTGGTGCCTTGGTTTTGGATTCTGGATCCAGCAGCGCGATGATGTCGCGCAGGGACTTGGAGTATTCACCCATCAGGGTGCGCAGTTTGCCTTCGAATTCCAGCTCGGTTTGCAGTTTGTCGTCTTGGGACAGGTTCTTCAAACGGGCTTGCAGCTCTTTGATAGCTTCTTCGGTGGCGCGATATTCGTTGATCAAGGACATGTGGACTACCTTATGTTGTGCGCTGGATGGCAGATGACAGTGCGGCAATAATAGTCACGGTGTTTCATCAAGTAAACATTTAAGGCAAGTTTATTTAATTTAATTGCCGGGGTTTTTGCGCGCATTGGTAGTGCGATTATTAGTGTGGTCCCGGTCTGTCAGATATACATAAATTAACAATTGGCCGGCACCGCAAGAGCATCTGTGCAAGCAGGCGCTGCTGGTGTCCACCCTGTCGCACTGACCTTCCGGCAGGGCGAAACGTCAACAATACTGCAGTTTTGTTGCGCAATCGCTAGAATGGCGGCCTTTGCGAAGTTCTGGAGTTCCCCCCTCATGCGCACTTTTCGTCTGGTGATTTCTTGCCCGGACCGTGTTGGCATCGTTGCCAAAGTCAGTAACTTTCTGGCATCACACAACGGCTGGATCACTGAAGCGAGCCATCACTCGGACAATCTCAGTGGCTGGTTCTTCATGCGTCACGAAATCCGTGCCGACTCCCTGCCATTTGGTATCGAAGCGTTTCGTGAAGCCTTTGCCCCGATCGCCGAAGAGTTCTCGATGGACTGGCGCATCACCGATACCGAGCAAAAGAAGCGCGTGGTCCTGATGGCCAGCCGCGAGTCGCACTGCCTGGCCGACTTGCTGCACCGCTGGCACAGCGATGAACTGGACTGTGAAATTTCCTGTGTGATTTCCAACCATGATGACTTGCGCAGCATGGTGGAGTGGCACGGTATCCCGTACTACCACGTCCCGGTCAATCCACAGGACAAGCAGCCAGCCTTCACCGAGGTTTCGCGCCTGGTCAAGCAACACGATGCCGAAGTGGTGGTACTTGCCCGCTACATGCAGATCCTGCCGCCTGAGTTGTGCAGCGAATACGCGCACAAGGTCATCAACATCCACCACAGCTTCCTGCCGTCATTCGTCGGTGCCAAGCCGTACCACCAGGCCTCCCTGCGTGGCGTGAAGCTGATCGGCGCGACTTGTCACTATGTGACCGAAGAGCTGGATGCCGGCCCGATCATCGAGCAGGACGTGGTGCGCGTCAACCACAGCGACAGCATCGAAGACATGGTGCGTTTCGGCCGCGATGTCGAGAAAATGGTGCTGGCCCGTGGCTTGCGTTATCACCTGGAAGACCGCGTGCTGGTGCACGGCAACAAGACCGTCGTCTTCTGACAGACGTACGTCACCGTTGAAATTCGAAGGGCCTGGGCGTTCAATCGCTTCAGGCCCTTCGCCGTTTTTGCACCGAGGACATGACCATGGCCGATCCACTGGACAAAGCCACTTCCAAGGCTCCCGCCACGCTGGGCGAGGGTTGCCTGAGCCGCTACGACCCGGATGACATGGGGCCTGAAACCGGTACGGAGTTTCCCGACGCCGCGCAGTTGTGGGAACAGTTGCAGCAAGAGCCCGAGGACAAACCTAAGCCTGCCTGAGTTTCATCAACTTCTTCAGCAGCGGCCGACCCAGCATCAGCAGAAACACCGGCCCACCAACCAGTAAATAGAAGTAATAGGTTACCGCCCGCCAAATCAGAATCGCCGCGGCTGCCGTGGACTTCCCGACCATGGGCGCCAGCAGCGCGGCGGACGTCAGCTCAGCCGCCCCGGCTCCGCCCGGCAGCAGGCTGAATTGCCCGGCGCTCAGTGCCAGCATCTGGATCAGAAAACTCCAGGCCCACTGCAAATCCGCGCCGAGCCCGCGCAACGCCAGGTACAGCACGCTGTAGCGCAGGCCCCAATGTACACAGGTCAGGGCGAATACCTTGATCAAGGTCTGCACGGGCAACTTCAACGTGTCGGTAAACGCCGCCAGAAACTGCAGGAGTTTGCGCGCCCAGCGCATTCGAGTGGCCGCTTTGACATTGAGTCGGGCGAGCCAGCGACCACTCAGGCGAATCAATAATCGGTGATAGCGCGCCACCATGACGCAACTGACCAGGCCGCCGAACAGCGAAACGGCGCTGACCATCAGCATCCATTCCATACGCTGGCTGAGGTGCTGGAACAGGGCGTAAATCAGAATCCCGCTCAAGGCACAGAGAAAAAACAGCAAGTCGCTCAGTTGATCCATGGCAAACACCGCACTGCCCCTGGCTGGACGCACACCGTGACGCGCCAGCAAAGCCATGATCGTCAGAGGCCCGCCACTACCGCCGGGCGTGGCGCAGTAGGCGAATTCGGCGGCCATCACCATGCCGAGGCTCCTGAGCCGGCCGACCTTGTCGCATTGATCCCCCAGCAATAGGCGCAAACGCAGGGTGTTCACCCCCCAGCACAACAGGATCATGCCGAACATGACCAGCAACCACGGCAGCGGAAAGGCGGTCAGCCGAGACCAGATTTCGCTGCCGCCCAACAGTAATGGAATCAGCACTGCCGCGAGCAGACCGACGAGCAACAGCAGTGCGCGACTCATGCGGCACGGACCAGTCGGTCGTTTTGCATCGCCAGCCAGTGGGCCTTGGTCATTGGCACCCGTCCGTTGTCGAGCAGGCGCTCAAGGGTTTTTAGCCAGTATCGGCGCGAGAACTCATGGCGCATGTCCACCGGGTGCAGGCCCAGGCGAATCACCGGAGCGTGCTGCCAGCGCTGTTCACGCCGGTCGCAGACGAGCTTCGACACACCCCGGCGCCAGGCGCTGCGCGCACTCCAGACCAGCCCCGGCGCCTGGAGCGCGGTGAAATCCGGTAGCCGGTATAAATGTTGCGAGTCGCTGGTGTAACTCAGCGGCAATTGGCGCAATGCCTGGCGAGTGCCTTGGCTCATCAGCCAGGCCGGGGCGACGAACCCTTCCAGCGGCCAGTCATGGCGGTGGAACATCTCGATGCCCGAACGCAGGCGGGCGAGGGCGTCTTCCTGCGACAAACGATAAAACTCGCCTTCGTGGGTGTAGACCCGACGCATGAACCAGTCGCGGGGATTGCGGGTCATCGGCCCCTCGTCGCAATGGAAATAGCCATGCAGTGCCAGTTCGTCGCCCCGGGCGACCCTGGCACTGAGCTGGCGGCAAAATTGCGGATGGGCGTCCAGATTGTTGTGTTTGTGCAAATCCGGCACCACCAGCCAGGTGATCGGCACGCCACCCAAAGCGTCGACGGCTTTGACGAACGGCTGGTAATCGGCCCAGGTGGGCGGCGCCACGTCGTGCAGTACCAGCAGTAAAGCGGGACTGTTCATGGGCTCAACCATTGGCTGTCAGCGGCCATTGGCTGCCGAGCACGGCGTGGTAGTGGCGCAGCAAACTGGTGACCACCGTGTCCCAGGCATAATGTCGTTCGGCATGTAATCGCGCCTGTCGGCCCAGCGCTACGCTGCCCGAGCCGAACAGTTCTCGAACCGCGGTGGCCATCGCGGCGGGATTGTTCGGCGCACAGAGCAGGCCGCAGTCCTCGGTGACGATTTCTTCGAAAGCCCCGGCCGCCACGGCTACCACCGGAATACCGCTGGCCATGGCTTCGAGTATCACCAGGCCGAAGGTTTCCTGATCGCCAGCGTGGAGCAAGGCGTCGGCGCTGGCCATCAGGCGAGCCACCTGCGCCGCCGGGCAGAACTCGTCGATCACCGTCACGTTGGAGGGCACGGCCGTGGGCATCGACGACCCAACCAGCAGCAGGTGATAGCGTCGGCCCAGGCGTTTCATGCAGTCGAGCAGCACCGGCAGGTTTTTTTCCTTGGAACCGCGCCCGGCAAAGATCAAGAGGTGGGTGTTTTCATCCAGACCCAGTTCGGCCCGCAGCCCGGAATCTCTGGCATCGGGATTGAAGGTTTGCAGGTCGACGCCGAGCGGCTGCACGAAGACATTCCTGACCCCAAGCCCGGTGAGTTTGTCGGCCATGACCCGGCTGGGCGCCAGGACCCGGTCGAAGTTGCCGTAGAGCTTGCTGACATAGGCCTCGACGTTGTTGGTCACCCAGTTGCCCATGCGGTTGCTGACCAGCAGGGGCAGGTCCGAGTGATAAAAACCGATGATCGGCACATCGAGTTGGCGCCGCGCATCCAGCGCCGCCCAAGCGGTGAGGTAGGGGTCGCCAACTTCGATCAGGTCGGGTTGCAAGTCTTGCAGGACATTGCGCCAGGGCGCCAGACGCAGAGGAAAGCGATAGCCCTTGCCGAAGGGCAGGGCAGGGGCGGGAACTGTGAAGATGCCATCCTGCTCTCCAAAGGACGATCCGGGGATCAGCAAACTGTGGCGAATGCCTGGCTTGATGCCCAGGCGACGGTGCTTGGCATCCAGATAAGTGCGCACGCCTCCGCTGGCAGGGGCGTAGAACATGGTGATGTCCGCGATATGCACGATGAACGATCCTCCGGTCCTGTTTCTCCTTTGGTTGACCTATATGAAGGATAGATGTTCGGTTGGGGTTGTGCGGGAGGGATGTCGGCGGGGGGATGTATCGTTTGGCAGGCCGCTATCGCGAGCAAGCTCGCTCCCACAGGAATCTTTGTCGCACTATAGATCTACTGTGGGAGCGAGCTTGCTCGCGATGAGGCCGGTGAGGTTGCCTTAGATCCTGAAGCTACCTACCAACTGCTTCAACCGCGCCGCCTGCTGCTCAAGGTCCGAGCACGCGCGCAATGTCGATTGCAGGTTTTCCACACCTTCCTGGTTCAGCGTGTTGATTTCGGTGATGTCGACGTTGATCGACTCCACTACGGCGGTCTGTTCTTCGGTCGCGGTGGCCACCGACTGGTTCATGCCGTCGATTTCACCGATACGCAGCGTCACGCTGTTCAGGCGCTCACCCGCAAGGTTGGCGATTTCCACGCTGTCCTGGCTGTGGCGCTGACTATCGCTCATGGTGCTGACCGATTCCCGGGCGCCGACCTGCAGCTCCTCGATCATGGTTTGCACCTGTTGCGCCGATTCCTGCGTGCGATGTGCCAGGTTGCGCACTTCGTCCGCCACCACGGCAAATCCACGACCGGCTTCACCGGCGCGGGCGGCTTCAATGGCGGCGTTGAGCGCCAGCAAGTTGGTTTGCTGGGAAATGCTGGTGATCACTTCGAGAATCTGCCCGATGTTCACCGTTTTACTGTTCAGCGATTCGATGTTGGAGCTCGATGCACTGAGCATGCTCGACAGTTGATTCATCGCCACGATACTGCGGTCCACCACTTGCTGGCCGTCTTCGGCCAGGCTGCGGGCATCGCTGGCCTGGCTCGAAGCCTGAGCGGCGTTACGGGCAATTTCCTGGGCGGCGGCGCCGAGCTGGTTGATTGCGGCCGCGACGCTGCTGGTGCGCGAGGCTTGCTGGTCGGAGTTGAACATCGACGAGTTGGAAGCGGCCACTACGCGCAATGCCACTTCGTTGACTTGCCCGGTGGCCGAAGACACTTCGCGGATCGAGCCGTGAATGCGCTCGACGAAACGGTTGAACGCGGTGCCCAGAGTGCCGAATTCGTCATTGTTCTGGATGGTCAGGCGCTTGGTCAGGTCGCCTTCGCCGTCGGCGATGTCGGCCATGGCGCGGGTCATGACGTGCAACGGCTGGATCAGGATGCGAATCAGCATGCCGAGCAGGGCGATGATGATGGCCACGGCGATGATGGTCGCAACCACAGCCGAGGTGCGGAATTCGCTGAGCATCGAGTAGGCTTTTTCCTTATCGACCGACAGACCGATGTACCAGTTGACCGATGCCAAGCCTTTGATCGGGGTGAAGGTCACGATGCGGGTTTTGCCGTCGACCTGGATTTCGCTCATGGCGCTGCTGATGGCCGGCGTGTCTTGCGGGTAGACATCCTTGAGCGCCTTCATCGCCAGCGCTTTGTCGGGATGTACCAGGATCTTGCCGTCGGAGCTGACCAGGAACGCATAACCCATGCCGTCGAAATCCAGCTTGCCAAGGCTGTCGGCGATCACTTGCAAACTCAGGTCGCCACCGACCACGCCGATGTTCTGGCCGTCCTTGATAACGCTGTCGACAATGGAAATCACCAGTTGGCCGGAGGCCAGATCAATGTAAGGCTCGGTCAATGCCGAACTGCTGCTGCTTTGCGCGCTCTTGTACCAGGGACGTGCACGCGGGTCGTAGCCATCGGGCATCTTGCTGTCCGGGCGAATGATGAAAGAGCCATCCTTGTTGCCGAGGTAGGCGCCCATGAAGGTCGAGGTCACGGCTTTTTGTACAAGCAGGCTGGAAACGTTGTCGGCATCGGGGTTGAGCGCAACAGTTTGTGACAGGTTTTCAATCAGCAGGCTGCGCCCGTTCAACCAGGTCTGGATATTGTTGGCGGTCACCGCGCCCATTTCCTGCAGATAATTTTCCAGGTCTTTGCGGATGGCATTGCGCTGCAAGTAGTCGTTGTACAGCGTAAAGGAGGCGAAGGCGGCAATCACAATGAGGGCGGCAGCAAGCAGGATTTTATGGCTGAAACGCAGATTTTTGTTCATGGCTTGGGGTTCCGCTAAGGTCTTAATGTCCAGCGCGTGCTTTTATAAAGGGACGCACGACGGGCAAGGTTGAAAGCAAGTGAATTTTCCGACTCTCCTTAGGGAAATTTCCGACCAGATCGTGTCTGACTGCTTTGTCGTTATCTCTATCGGCCGTGTAGGACCAAAGATTAATCATGGGTGACCAAATGCCTGACTCATTGCAACTCGTTATCGGCGCCGATCCAGAAGGGCAGCCGACTGCCCAGGCCATGCGCCTGGCGAACCGCCACGGATTGATCGCGGGCGCGACCGGCACCGGCAAGACAGTCACTTTGCAACGAATGGCCGAAGCCTTCAGCGATGCCGGCGTGGCGGTGTTCGCCGCGGACATCAAGGGTGACCTGTGCGGCCTCGGCGCCGCCGGCAATCCCCAAGGCAAGATCGCCGAGCGGATTGCCGGGATGCCCTGGCTCAACCACAAGCCTCAGGCTTATCCGGTGACGTTGTGGGACATACACGGTCAGTCCGGTCATCCTTTACGCACAACCTTGAGTGAAATGGGGCCGCTGCTGCTGGGCAGTCTGCTGGAGCTGACCGACAGCCAGCAGTCGGCGCTGTACGCCGCGTTCAAGGTGGCGGACCGCGAAGGCCTGTTGTTGCTTGATCTCAAGGACCTGAAGGCATTGCTCAATCACCTGCGGGACAACCCCCAGTTGCTGGGCGACGATGCGGCGTTGATGACCACCGGCTCCAGCCAGGCATTGCTGCGACGTCTGGCGACCCTGGAGCAACAGGGCGCCGAAGCCTTGTTCGGCGAGCCGGCGCTGCAACTCGAAGACATCCTCCAGCCCACGGCGGACGGGCGCGGTCGCATTCATTTGCTGGATGCCAGCCGCCTGGTGCATGAAGCGCCGAAAGTCTACGCGACGTTCCTGCTGTGGCTGCTGGCAGAGCTGTTCGAACAGTTGCCGGAGCGTGGCGATGCCGACAAGCCGTTGCTGGCGCTGTTCTTCGACGAGGCCCACTTGTTGTTCAACGGTACGCCCCAGGCATTGCGTGATCGTCTGGAGCAAGTCGTGAGGCTGATTCGTTCGAAAGGCGTGGGCGTGTATTTCGTCACCCAGTCGCCGGGTGACCTGCCGGATGATGTGCTGGCGCAGTTGGGCTTGCGCATCCAGCACGGTCTGCGTGCGTTCACCGCCAAGGAACAGAAGTCCCTGCGCGCGGTAGCCGATGGTTTCCGGCCGAACCCGGCGTTTGATGCGTTGTCGGTGCTGACCGAGCTCGGGATCGGGGAGGCGCTGGTCGGCACCCTGCAGGAAAAAGGCACGCCGGAAATGGTCCGGCGGGTGCTGGTGGCACCGCCGCAATCGCGGATCGGGCCTTTGACCGCCGCCGAGCGCACGGCGTTGATTGCCGGTTCACCTTTGCAAGGGCGTTATGACAAGCCGATTGACCGTGACTCGGCCTATGAGGTGCTGATGGGACGCAAGGGCCTGGCGCCTGAGCCTGAAGCGGAGCAGGGTAAACAGGAACCGAGCTTCACCGAACAGGCGGGAGAGTTCCTCGGCACCGCGGCAGGGAAGGCACTGAAATCGGCGATGCAACAGGCGGCGAACCAGATTGGCCGACAGTTGGTGCGCGGGTTGATGGGTTCGTTGCTAGGCAGCAAAAAACGCCGCTAGCTTGAGCGACCACAATCTAACTGTGGGAGCGGGCTTGCTCGCGAAGGGGGCATGTCAGTCAACGTTATGTTGTTTGACACACCGCCTTCGCGAGCAAGCCCGCTCCCACATGGGTTCTGTGTCAGGATTTGGATTTGGCGTGCGCCGCCAGTCGCTCCAGCGCTGCCCGCAAATTCGGGTCGCTGATCCCATCGGCCGTGGCCTGGATGGTCGCTGCCGCGTCGTTGGACAAATCCATGGTATGCCCGGCCGCACCTTGCTGAACGGTCGGCGGTTGAACTTTGAACAGGATCCGGGTCAGATTGGCGAACTCATCGAACATCTGCAATTGCCGCTGCAAACGCTTTTGCTGGTAACGCAGGCGAGTTGCCCAATGACCGTCGGTGACAATCAGCAACAAACTGCCTTCGCGCCAGGAAGCCACGTGGCAATGCTCGCGAGCGGCGGGTTGCAATTGGCTTTCGAGCAAACGTTGCAGATGACCCAGGCGTTGAGCGTGGCCGAGAATGGCCTTCAGCGGCTTGGCTTCGCGTAGTAGAACGGCAGGTACTTTGGCCGTAAGTGGGCGAAATGCCATGATCAGACACCTGAAGTAACAGAGGCGCCATGGTAGCAGAAAGCGCCGAGTGCACCCGCCCATTGCTTTTGTGGGCGCTTTACCCATTAAATCAACAACTAACTTCTGCCTTGAACGGCTTGAAGTTGAGCAAAACGCCCTTATTTTAAGTGAGCCCCGTCAAAGCGCTGTGCCAGCATCGTGGAATATCGCCACTTTCCTCTCCATCGTTTCCGGGTAGAATGCTCGTTCGCATGCGGCCATGAGGGCTGCACGGGCGACTCACGGGGCCGCCCTCCATCCCTTTAGTGTGGAAGATCCTGCCGATATGTTTGCGCCTTTGTTAAAGAAACTTTTTGGAAGCAAGAACGAGCGTGAAGTCAAACGCATGCTCAAGACGGTGCAACTCGTCAATGCCTTCGAAGAGCAAATGGTGGCCCTTTCGGACGATCAATTGCGTGCCAAGACAAGCGAGTTCAAGGCCCGCATCGCCAAAGGGGAATCCCTCGACAAACTGCTGCCAGAAGCCTTTGCGGTCGCCCGCGAAGCCGGCAAGCGTGTCATGGGCATGCGCCACTTCGATGTCCAGCTGATCGGCGGCATGACCTTGCATGAAGGCATGATCGCGGAAATGCGTACCGGTGAAGGCAAGACCCTGGTGGCAACACTGGGCGTTTACCTCAACGCGCTGTCCGGCAACGGCGTGCACGTTGTGACGGTGAACGACTACCTGGCCCGCCGTGACGCCAACTGGATGCGCCCGCTGTATGAATTCCTCGGCCTGACGGTCGGCGTTGTGACGCCGTTCCAGCCGCCGGAAGAGAAGCGCGCTGCCTACGCCGCCGACATCACCTACGGCACCAACAACGAATTCGGTTTCGATTACCTGCGCGACAATATGGCGTTCAGCATGGAAGAAAAATTCCAGCGCGAACTCAATTTTGCCGTGATCGACGAAGTCGACTCGATCCTCATCGACGAAGCCCGTACGCCGCTGATCATCTCCGGTCAGGCCGAAGACAGCTCCAAGCTGTACATCGAGGTCAACAAGCTGATCCCGCAGCTCAAGCTGCACGTTGAAGAAGTCGAAGGCGAAGTGACCCAGGCCGGTCACTTCACCGTCGACGAGAAGACCCGTCAGGTCGAACTCAACGAAGCCGGTCACCAGTACGTCGAAGAAACGCTGACCCGCATCGGCCTGCTGGCTGAAGGCGAGAGCCTGTACTCGGCCCACAACCTGAGCCTGCTGACTCACGTTTACGCCGGCCTGCGCGCGCACAAGCTGTTCCATCGCAACGTCGAATACATCGTGCAGGACGGTCAGGTCGTACTGGTCGACGAGCACACCGGCCGTACCATGCCGGGCCGCCGCTTGTCCGAAGGCCTGCACCAGGCCATCGAAGCCAAGGAAAACCTGAACATCCAGGCCGAAAGCCAGACGCTGGCGTCGACCACCTTCCAGAACTACTTCCGTCTGTACAACAAACTGTCCGGCATGACCGGTACGGCCGACACCGAAGCGTTCGAGTTCCACCAGATCTATGGCCTGCAGGTCATGGTGATTCCACCGAACAAGCCGCTGGCCCGTAAGGACTACAACGACCTGGTGTTCCTGACCGCCGACGAGAAATACGCGGCAATCGTGGCCGACATCAAGGAAAGCATGGCCGCGGGCCGTCCGGTCCTGGTCGGTACCGCCACTATCGAAACCTCCGAGCACATGTCCAGCCTGCTCGTGAAGGAAGGCATCGAACACAAGGTCCTGAACGCCAAGTTCCACGAAAAGGAAGCCGAGATCATTGCCCAGGCCGGTCGCCCGGGCGCGCTGACCATCGCCACCAACATGGCCGGTCGTGGTACCGACATCCTGTTGGGTGGTAACTGGGAAGTGGAAGTGGCTTCCCTGGAAAACCCGACCCCTGAGCAGATTGCCCAGATCAAGGCCGACTGGCAGAAACGTCACCAGCAAGTGCTCGAATCGGGCGGTTTGCAGGTGATTGCCTCCGAGCGCCATGAATCGCGCCGTATCGACAACCAGTTGCGTGGTCGTGCCGGTCGTCAGGGCGACGCCGGTTCCAGCCGTTTCTACCTGTCGCTGGAAGACAGCCTGATGCGCATCTTCGCCTCTGACCGGGTGAAAAACTTCATGAAGGCCCTGGGCATGCAGCCTGGCGAAGCGATCGAGCACCGCATGGTGACCAACGCTATCGAAAAGGCCCAGCGCAAGGTCGAAGGCCGCAACTTCGACATTCGCAAGCAACTGCTCGAGTTCGACGACGTCAACAACGAACAGCGTAAAGTGATCTATCACATGCGTAACACGTTGCTGGCCGCCGACAACATCGGTGAGACCATCGCTGACTTCCGTCAGGACGTGCTCGACGCCACCGTCAGCGCGCACATTCCTCCACAATCGCTGCCCGAGCAGTGGGACGTGGCCGGTCTGGAAGCCGCGTTGCAGAGCGATTTCGGTGTGGCGCTGCCAATCCAGCAGTGGCTCGACGAAGACGACCACCTGTACGAAGAAACCCTGCGCGAGAAACTGATGCAGGAACTGATCGCGGCGTACAACGAGAAAGAAGACCAGGCGGGCGCCGAAGCGTTGCGCACCTTCGAGAAGCAAATCGTTCTGCGCGTACTGGACGACCTGTGGAAAGACCACCTGTCGACCATGGATCACCTGCGCCACGGTATCCACTTGCGTGGCTATGCCCAGAAGAACCCGAAGCAGGAATACAAGCGCGAGTCCTTCACCCTGTTCTCCGAATTGCTGGATTCGATCAAGCGCGATTCGATCCGTGTGCTGTCCCACGTTCAGGTTCGTCGCGAAGACCCGATCGAAGAGGAGCAGCGCCTGCGTCAGGAAGCCGAGGCATTGGCCGCTCGCATGCAGTTCCTGCATGAAGAGGCTCCAGGCCTTGAACAGCCTGAAGTGTTGGGCGAAGAGGTCGATGTTGCCCTCGCTGCCGCGCCGGTTCGCAACGAGCAGAAGCTGGGTCGCAACGAGTTGTGCTACTGCGGTTCGGGCAAGAAGTTCAAGCATTGCCACGGGCAGATTCAGTAAAACCCGTTTCAATCGCTGAAATACCCGCGCCGCGACCGGCTTCTGCCGTCGCGGCGTTTTACCATTCGAACCACCGTTCTGCTGAAACGGTGCTGACATCATTTATAAAGGAGCGCATTCATGGCTGTTGGTCTTGGTCCTTTGCCAACGTTGCACCCGGTTGCCGGTTTTGAACTCGGTATCGCCTCGGCTGGCATCAAGCGCCCGGGGCGCAAGGATGTTGTGGTCATGCGCTGTGTTGAGGGCTCCACGGTTGCCGGCGTGTTCACCCTGAACGCCTTTTGCGCCGCACCGGTGATCCTGGCCAAGCAACGCGTACAAGGCCCTGTGCGTTATCTGTTGACCAACACCGGCAATGCCAACGCCGGCACGGGCGAACCTGGCCTGGCTGCCGCCGAGCGCACTTGCGCGAAACTGGCCGAGTTGACCGGTGTCGATGCCAGCCAGGTGCTGCCGTATTCCACCGGTGTGATCGGCGAGCCGCTGCCGGTCGAGAAAATCGAAGGCGCGCTGCAAGCGGCCCTCGATGACCTGTCGATCCACAACTGGGAAGCTGCCGCCACCGGCATCATGACCACCGACACCCTGCCAAAGGGCGCCAGTCGTCAGTTCCAGCACGACGGTGTGACCATCACCGTTACCGGCATCAGCAAAGGCGCCGGCATGATTCGCCCGAACATGGCGACCATGCTCGGCTACATCGCCACCGACGCCAAAGTCTCCCGCGATGTGCTGCAAAACCTGATGCTGGATGGCGCCAACAAGTCGTTCAACCGCATCACCATCGATGGTGATACCTCGACCAACGACTGCTGCATGCTGATCGCCACCGGTCAGGCTGCGCTGCCGGAAATCACCCGCGCCGAAGGCGAACTGTTTGCCAAACTCAAGCAAGCGGTGTTCGAAGTGTGCATGGACGTAGCCCAGGCCATCGTTCGTGACGGTGAAGGCGCGACCAAATTCGTCACTGTTGAAGTCAATGGTGGCGGCAACCACCAGGAATGCCTGGACGTTGGTTACACCGTGGCTCACTCGCCGCTGATCAAGACCGCGCTCTTCGCTTCCGACCCGAACTGGGGCCGCATCCTGGCCGCCGTCGGCCGTGCCGGTGTACCGAACCTGGACGTGAGCAAGATCGACGTATTCCTCGGCGACGTGTGCATCGCCAGCCGTGGTGCGCGCGCGGCGACCTACACCGAAGCCCAGGGCGCGGCGGTGATGCAGCAGGAAGAAATCACCATCCGTATCGAGTTGGGTCGTGGCGATTGCAGTGAAACCATCTGGACTACCGATCTGTCCCACGAGTACGTGAAGATCAACGCCGAGTACCGTACTTGATACACGGCTAAAGACCGAGTCGTCCCATTCGCGAGCAAGCCCGCTCCCACAGGAGATCTTCAGTGAACACAAAATGTGAGTACTGTCCGATCAACTGTGGGAGCGGGCTTGCTCGCGAAGGCTGACGACCAGACGCTGGATATTCTTGCTTGTTACCCTGACGAGAAGGCACCCCGAACATGAGCCTGCACCTGATCATCGGCGACAAACTGCTTTCTTCCTGGTCCCTGCGCGGGGCCCTGGCTCTGGATCTGACCGGCGCCTCCTACACCGAAGAACTGATCAAGCTGAATCAGCCGGACACCCGTGAGCGTCTGCTCAAGCATTCGCCAACCGGCAAGGTCCCGCTGCTGAAAACCGAACACGGTACCATCGCCGACTCCCTGGCGATTGCCGAATACCTGGCAGAACAGTTTCCCGACGCGAACCTGTGGCCCAAAGACACCGCCGCCCGTGCCCAGGCGCGTTCGGCGTGCGCGCAGATGCACAGTGGCTTTTTCGCCATGCGCGGCAACATGCCGTTCGACCTGAGCCATGACTCAGCGCTGTCGCCGGTCCCGGCCGATGTCCAGGCGGACATCGAGCGCATGTCAGCGTTGTGGGCGGAGTGCCGTGCTGTCGCGACAGAAACCGGACCGTACCTGTTTGGTCGTATCAGTCTGGCGGATGTGTTCTTTGCACCCATCGCCGTGCGCCTGCGCACCTATCGGGTGAAACTGTCCGCGGCTGATGAAGCCTATGTTGAAACCCTCTACCAATGGCCAGCGTTCAAGGCCTGGCAGAAGGCCGGACTGGAGGAAATCGAGCGGTGAAACGAGTTCATGTAGCCGCCGCCGTTATCCGTGATAACAACGGCAAGATCCTTATCGCCCGCCGTGCCGATACCCAGCACCAGGGTGGCCTGTGGGAGTTTCCCGGGGGCAAGGTCGAGGCCGACGAGTCGGTCGAAACCGCACTGGCCCGCGAACTCCATGAGGAACTGGGCATCGTGGTCGGCGCGGCGCGCCCGCTGATCAAGGTCCGGCACGATTACCCGGACAAGCAGGTGTTGCTGGATGTCTGGGAAGTCTCGGCGTTTAGCGGCGAGCCCCACGGTGCCGAGGGACAACCGCTGGCCTGGGTGACACCCCGCGACCTGTCGGATTATGAGTTCCCTGAAGCCAACCGGCCGATCGTCGCGGCCGCACGGTTACCCGAGCAGTACTTGATCACCCCGGAAGACCTGGAACCCCCCGCGTTGTTGCGTGGTATTCAGAAGGCCATTGCCGGCGGCGTCAAGCTGATCCAGTTGCGTGCACCGAACGGCTACGACCCGAAATACCGCGACCTGGCAGTGGATGCTGTGGGGCTGTGTGCCGGCAAGGCGCAATTGATGATCAAGGGGCCATTCGAATGGCTGGGCGACTTCCCGTCCGCCGGTTGGCACATTACCGCGGCGCAACTGCGCAAATACGCAGCGGCTGGCCGACCGCTTCCGGCATCGCGCTGGCTGGCGGCGTCTTGCCATAACGCTGAAGAGTTGGCGCTGGCCGAACAGATGGGGGTGGATTTCGTGACCCTGTCGCCGGTTCAACCGACCCTGACTCACCCTGGCGCCGAGCCGTTGGGTTGGGAGCAGGCATCGAGCCTGATCGAGGGCTTCAGCAAGCCGGTGTTCCTGCTCGGTGGTGTAGGTCCGTCGGAGGTCGAGAAAGCCTGGGCTGCGGGTGCGCAGGGGGTGGCGGGGATTCGGGCGTTTTGGCCTGATTCCCAGTGATGCAAATGACCTCATCGCGAGCAAGCTCGCTCCCACAGTAGATTTGTGGCGTTCACAAAACCTGTGGGAGCGGGCTTGCCCGCGAAGGGGCCCTGACAGGCGCCGATTAAACCTCAGGTTTCGCCGCAGGCTGCCAAAGTATCTCCGCCACTCCCTGACGCTTGGCAATCAACCGCGCCACAACAAACAACAAATCCGACAACCGATTGATGTACGCCAGGCCAACCCCGGCCAACGGTTCAATCGCGTTGAGCTGCTGACATCGCCGTTCTGCGCTGCGCGCCAGGCTGCGGCAGACATGGGCCTGGGCAATCAGCGTCGAGCCGCCGGGCAAGATGAAGTTTTCCAGCGGCCCCAGCTCTTCATTCCACAGATCGATCGCCGCTTCCAGTCGTTCGATTTCCGCTGCATTCAACGCCTGATACACCGGCATCGCCAGCTCGCCACCCAGATCAAATAACCGATGCTGGCAGGGGGCCAATACCTCGATCACTTCGTTCAAGTCCGGAAACTGACCCGTTTGCGCTGCCAACCCGGCCAGCAACACGCCCACCTGACTGTTCAGCGTATCGACTTCGCCAATGGCCTCGATCCGCGGGTGATCCTTGGGCACGCGACGACCATCGCCCAGCCCGGTCTCGCCTTTGTCGCCAGTGCGGGTGTAAATCTTCGACAAACGAAAGCCCATGGTTACCTCGATAGCAGATTGAGTTGTTGCGAGACAGGCGGCGTGCTCGCCAGGGGCAGGCGCAAGGTGAAGCAGGTGCCTTGGCCAAGCGTCGATTGCACTTCCATCTGCCCTTTGTGGTTATTGGTGACGATGAAGTACGACACCGACAGGCCAAGCCCGGTGCCCTGGCCGATTTCCTTGGTGGTGAAGAATGGTTCGAAGGTCCGTTTGCGCACGCTTTCGCTCATGCCGATGCCGTTGTCCTCGACCTGAATTTCCGCCCATGGCGGGTTGAGCCTGGTGCGCAGAATGATCCGTCCAGGCTCGCTGTCATCTTCGCGCTGGTGGATGGCTTGCGCAGCGTTTTTCAACAGGTTGAGCAGCACTTGCTCCAGTTCGTTGGCGGTGCCGGGGACCGGTCCCAGCGCGGGATCGAACTGACGAATGATGGCCTGGCCCTTGAAGTCGAAGCCGATCGCCAGGTCGAAATCGTTACCGGCGATCTCCACCGCCTGGTCGATCAGGGCGGGCAGGTCGCAAGGGGCCATCTGGCGGGTGCTGCGACGACTGAAGCTGAGCATGTGGGTGACGATTTTCGCCGCCCGGGCACCTGCCTGCTGGATGCCGTCGAGCAACTGTGGCACCTCGCGAACTTGCAGGTACTGGTTGACCGTCGTCAGTTCGATGCCGGCCTGTTCAGCCACTTCGAGGTTCTTCGGCAAATCGGGTGACAGGCGCCGGCGAATGTTTTGCACGTTGTGCAGGATCGCGCCCAGCGGGTTGTTGATCTCGTGGGCCATGCCGGCGGCCAGACCACCCACCGAAAGCATTTTCTCCGACTGCACCATCATCTCTTCCAGAGACAGGCGCTGGGTGATGTCATCGATCCGGATTACCACGCCACGCCCGGCACCGCCCATCAGCGGGTAGAAAGTCAGGGCGTAGTGGCGGGGCTCATCGTCCTTGAGCCAGGTGACACGTTCGATCTTGGCCACCGTATGCTGCTCGACCGTTTCCTTGAGTTGCGGCAAGAACGGCTTGAGCGGTTCGAAGGCGAGGAAGATAGGCTGGTTCAGGGCTTCATCGAGACGCGTGCCGGACAGGGCACTGGCCTCCTGGTTCCATTGCGTCACGTAGAGCTGTTCGTCGAGTGCGATCAGCGCCGACGGCATGGAGTCGATGATGCTGTTGAGGTAGTTCTGGAAACCGGTGAGCTTTTTCTCGATCTTGCTGCGCACCTGGACTTCGAGCTCCAGTTTGCGGTTGGTATGGCGGGTTTCCTCTGCCAGACCCTGGGCCTGGTCGTAGGCTGCCTGGGAGTCGTCCCTGGCCCGCTTGAGTTGCTGCTCCCTGGCCTCGATCCGCGAAAGCATGGTATTGAACGCCTCGGCGAGGCTGCCGATTTCATCGTGGTTTCCGCGCGAAGCACGCAGTGCATAGTTTTCTTCACGGGTTACCTGCCGGGACAATTCCTCGAGTTGGTGGATCGGCCGGGTAATCAAGCGCTTGATCTGGCGGGCAATGATCAGCCACAGCAGCACGCTGAAGATCAGAATCCCCAGGCTGGCCGTCAGGGTCCCGGTGTAGAACGCCACTGGCAGTTCGCTCGTGGCCACCAACAACAGGTGCCCTGGTGCCGCACCGGTGCGGGCCAGGGGGATGACCTGGTTGGTACGAAACTCGGTGGCCTGCCAGTCTTCGATATGCCGGAAACGCTTCGGCAGTTCCAGGTTGTCGCCATGCTGCAATTGCGCCAATCGCTCACCCTTTCCGTCATACAGGGCCGCCGCGCGCAACGGCGAATAGCTGTTGAGTTCATTGAGCAGGCGCTCGGCGCTTTGCGGTGACGCCAGGGCTTCGGAGGCCAGGGTCGGGTTGGATATCAGGCGGCCGATGGTCTGCAGAGCCTGGGGCGCCATGCTTTCCTGGGAGATGTAGTAGGCGGCACTGATAAAGGTCAGGTTGGCAACCAGCAGGACGGTGACCATCAGTACCAGCAGGGCGGCCAGCAGTTTCTGGCCGACGGGCAGGTTTTCAAGGCGCTGGCGCAATGGCATCGGATTCATCGCAGACAAGGAACAAGTGGCCAGCGTAGCCGCTGCTCAGTCGCTGGGCAATCCAAGGCTTTGCAGGCGAGCGATCAACCTTGCCTCAAGTTGATTGAGGTGAGGCAGGTTCAGTTGATGACGCCCGGCCACTTTGCAGGCGTAACCGAGCAGGTAGCTGATTTCCGTGCGGCGCTGGCTCGTGACGTCCTGATGCATCGAGGAGTAGTTGGCTGCGGTGGCGTGAATCACTCGTTCGACTTCCTGCTGCAGGTTTTCGGCGGCTGCCGGCTGACCACAACGCTCAAGCAACTCCGCCAGTTCGCCGCACAGGGTGGCGACCTCACATTGATGTTGCTGCAAACCGCCGTTGCGGCAATCGTGCAGCACCGTCAGCGGATTGATCGCACAGTTGAGGGCGAGTTTGCGCCACAGCCTGGTCAGAATCTCCGTGCTCCACTCGTGGGGAATGCCGGCAGCGCTCAGGTCATCGAGCCAGATCGGCGCCACCGGATGGCTCGCATCCCCCAGCCAGGTGAAACCATGCCCGGCAAACACCACGCGCCAATCGCCATCGCGGAAGGCACCTTCTGTGCTCGAGGCATAGATGCAGCGAGCCTGAGGAACCTGTGCGGCTACCGCGTCCTGACTGCCCAGGCCATTTTGCAACAGGATCAGTTCGGCGCCTGGGGCCAGGCGTGGCGCCAATCGAGCCACCGCACTTTCGGTATCGTAAGCTTTGCACGCCACCAGCAGGCGGTGGATCGGTTGCGGGCTGTCGGCTGTCTCGGCGGGCACGGCATAGTGTTGTGCCTCGCCGTGTTCCACCAGTGTCAATCCACCGGCCGCCTCATAGGCCTGCAGTCTCGCGGTGTCCCGCAGGATCAGCCTGACCGGCACGCCAGCCCGTGCCAGACGTGTCGTCCATAATGTGCCGAGGCTGCCGGCGCCCAGTACATGCCAGGTGGTGGACATCAGCTTTTTGCTCTGTTTAAGGCGTGCATCGGCAGCTCGCAGTGAATGATGGGAAAGACCCGTTATAATCAGCGCGGATTTTAACCGCAAGCCAGGCGTGCTCCATCAGTGCGCCTTTAAATTTGGAGAGATTACATGCCGTCGTTCGACGTGGTATCCGAACTGGACAAACACGAAGTCACCAACGCGGTCGAGAACGCCGTCAAGGAACTCGATCGTCGTTATGACCTGAAAGGCAAAGGCAGCTTCGAGTTCAAGGAAAAAGACCTGACCGTCAACCTGACCGCCGAAGCGGATTTCCAGCTCGAAGCGATGATTGAGATCCTCAAGCTGGCGCTGGTCAAGCGCAAAATCGACGTGCAGTGCCTTGAAGTCAAGGACGCGTTCGCGTCGGGCAAGCTGATGAAGCAGGACGCCGTCCTCAAGGAAGGCATCGACAAGGAGCTGGCGAAGAAAATCGTCGCTCATGTCAAAGATGCCAAGCTCAAGGTCCAGGCAGCCATTCAGGGCGAGCAGGTTCGCATCACCGGTAAAAAGCGTGATGACCTGCAAGAAGCCATTGCAGTGCTGCGGGCCAAAGAATTCGGTATGCCGCTGCAGTTCAACAACTTCCGCGACTGATCTTGAAAGCGGGAACCTCCTGGCGTTTGCGACGTCGCAGACCCCAGCAACGGCAGAAACGATTGAGCCCGTCGCGGTTAGATCTTTCTGCCGCTTTTTTTACGCATGCCGGGTAGCCGGAAAACAGGAGAATGTAGATGGACTTAAATGCCGAGGTAGACAATCTGGTCAAGGTATCCCAAAGCTGGATCCCGATGATCATGGAATACGGCAGCCGTGTACTGCTGGCGGTCATCACCCTGGCCATCGGCTGGTGGCTGATCAACAAGGTCACGAAAAAGCTCGGCGGCCTGATTGCATTACGTAATGCCGACCTGGCGCTGCAAGGCTTTATCAGCAGCCTGGCGAATATCATCCTCAAGATCCTGCTGGTCGTCAGCGTGGCCTCGATGATCGGTGTGGAAACCACTTCGTTTGTGGCGGCGATTGGTGCGGCAGGCCTGGCCATTGGCCTGGCCTTGCAGGGCAGCCTGGCGAACTTCGCCGGTGGCGTGCTGATTTTGCTGTTCCGTCCGTTTCGCATCGGCGACTGGATCGAGGCTCAGGGTATCGCCGGTACTGTCGACAGCATCCAGATTTTCCATACCGTACTGCGTACTGGTGACAACAAGACCATCATCGTGCCGAACGGCAATCTGTCGAATGGCATCATCACTAACACAAACCGTCAGCCGACTCGTAAAGTCGTGTTTGATGTAGGCGTTGATTACGAAGCGGACCTTCAGAAAGCCCGTGAAGTTTTACTGGAATTGGCCAGGGACCCGCGAGTATTGACAGATCCGGAACCACAGGCAGTTGTTTCTACCCTGGGTGACAGTTCGATCACGCTTTCGCTTCGTGTCTGGGTAAAGACTGCCGATTACTGGGATGTGTTGTTCATGTTCAACGAACTATCCCGTGATCGCCTGAGAGAGGCCGGCATCGATATTCCGTTTCCACAGCGGGTTATTCGTGTGGTTCAGGAGTCTGCGGTGCAGTAACAGGTCATTTGAACAATGTCTGACTCTTTGGTCAGGCATGTTCTGTAAGGGGCAGGTCGTTAAAGCAGTCAGGCGACAGCCAACAAAAAAGGCCCATCCGGAGATGGGCCTTTTGTTTTGTTACCGCAAACTAACTGGATGCGATTACAAAACCGACAGCGGGTAGTCGACGATGAAACGGAACTCTTTCACGTCGCCTTCACCTTCGTCAGCGTTAGCGAAGTGCCATGCTTGACGAATACGGAAGGAAAGATCTTTTGCCGGGCCAGACTGAACAACGTACTTGGCTTCGAAGTTGGTTTCGTTGTGCTTGCCGTCTGCACCGTAGATGCCTTCGTAAGCGCCGCCAACTGGAGCCTTGGTGCCGTCGATGTCCCAACCTTTAACGTAACGGGTCATGAAGCTCAGACCTGGAACGCCGTACTCAGCCATTTTCAGGTCGTAACGAACCTGGGCAGACTTCTCGTTCGGAGCGTTGAAGTCAGAGTACTGGATGGAGTTGGCGAGGAAGATCGAGTCGCCACCGCGGTTGTTTTTGCCCACGCCGATGTAGTCGAACGGAGTGTCACCGTTGATCTTCTGGAAGGCGAGGGTGATGGTGTGTGCTTTCATGAACGAGAAAGCGGCTGCCAGGGAGTAAGCGGTGTTGCTGATCTCGCCCGCTTTGGCGTCACCGGTATCTTTGGTGTTGTAGATGTTACCGTCCAGGTTCAGCGACTCATCGCCACCCAGCGGGATGGTGTAGTTCAGGTTGGCGTAGTACTGGTTCCAGATGTCTTCCAGCTTGGCGCCATACAGCGATGCCGACAGGTTGTCGGTGATGCCGTATTTACCACCGAAGTAGTCGATGCTGTTGGCTTCTACGCCAGCGTAGGTTGCAAACAGGCCGCCGTCACGGGCGTTGCGGTCCTGGCTGGTCGCCGAGTAGAAGTGACCGGCTTCGAGGTCAAGGTCTTTGACTTCGCTGCTCTGCAGCTGGATGCCGCTGGCAGTTTGAGGAAGGATACGGGAACCGCCAACTGCAAACACTGGAGCAGTGCTTGGCTGCATGTCGCCGACTTTCAGCTCGGTTTTGGATACGCGGAATTTAACTGCGCCGCCTGCTTTGCCCTGGCTGTCGTTGACTTCGCCATCGGCGTCGCGGCTCATGTTGCCGGTGCCGCCGGTGCCATCACCGCCGTCCAGTTTGATTGCCAGGTAACCGAATGCATCAACACCAACACCGATCAGGCCTTGGGTGTAACCGGAGCTGAAATTGCCCCAGATGCCTTGGGTCCAGTCTTTCTGGTCTCGGCCACCGTCTTTGTTATCACGGTTGAAGTAGTAGTTGCGAACCAGCAAGTTCAGCGTGCTGTCTTCAACAATACCTTTGGCTTCAGCCTGGTCACTTACGAAAGGGGCGGCCGTAGCCAATTGGGTACTGGCTGCTGCTGCAACTGCCAGTGCGATCATGCTCCACTTCATCACGCGCATCGTGATTTGCTCCTTTGGTTTTAGAAGAGTACTGCCGTCCCACCTGTTTTATTATCTGGGCGGCTCTTTCTTTTTGTGTCGGCGCAAACTTATATCACGCCGACAATGTTGGCGATACTTGCGCATCTAACCTTTCGCCTTCTTTACGACCCTGTCGCAAACAGCGTGGTAGATGTCGCAAATTTCCAGCTCCGACGCAACCGGGCGGACAACTTTAATGCTGTTTTTTGCGCCTTGTCGTCGGTAAAAAGAGTCCTGGTGAAACGTTTGAATCTCCATCGGGCTACCTTGCCACTGTTTTTTTTGCCTGAGGGCCTCCGCTTCCAGCGGGTGCGACTCGGGCGATGTTGGGTATGAATGCAACAAGCGTGCACAAAATCGTCTTTTTTTCGATTTTTTTCTTGTTGGCTGCCAGGTGCTGTAAAAACCTCATAAAACCGGGGGGTTCAAGCGCTTTTGGTTTGGGCTTGACGCCTTGCCTGACATCATGTTGCGGCCTTCTGGTCGACAGTCTGGCAACCAAAAATGTTACCGGTTCACCCCACCACTGAGTAAATGGCGGATGTCGAAGCGTTCAGCGTAGACCCACTGTGCGGTTTTGGTGCAAAAAATTTTAGCCCTGTACTGAATTCATCTCTGTCGGCCGCTTGCCTGAAGCGAACTTTTCCTTGTTGATCAGTCATTTCGGCGTTTGTTGCCTGTCGTTCGGTTCTGTAAAGGTGCGCGGCAGCGAAAATTGTCCCATTCGGGGGCGGCTGTCAGATTTCCACTGGCGCTCGTGGCTTCGATGCAAGGTTCGCCGTGAAGCCTGCGCCGTTCGCAGGTATGCTGCCGTCCGGTCGCTTGGTGCGCTGTCCCTCTGGATGGGCGCTAAGCTGAAAAATGATGGCCCGGCGGGAGTACGCGCAGTGTTCACTTTAGATCCACGACTTCAACAAGACACGTTACCGATCGGGGACTTTCCGCTCTGCCGGTTGCTGCTGTCCAACGATTCGAACTATCCCTGGTTCATCCTGGTACCTCGTCGCGAGGCTATCAGCGAGATATTTCAGTTGGATGTCGCAGAGCAGCAACAGCTTTGGCAGGAAACAACAGTGCTGTCGCAAGTGCTCAAGGACGCGTTCGATGCGGACAAGTTGAATGTGGCGGCGCTGGGCAATGTCGTGAGTCAGTTGCACATGCATGTGATTGTGCGCAAGCGCGAAGATGCCGCCTGGCCAGCGCCGGTTTGGGGTAAGCATCCGGCGAAACCCTACAGTTCGGAGCAGATCGCCGCGATTCGCGAACGTTTGCGCTTGATTTTGACCGATGAATTTACGTTTCTGGAGGGCTGAAGCATGAGCCTGGAAGAGCGCGTTACCGAGCTTGAAAGCCGTCTGGCGTTTCAGGATGACACCATCCAGGCGTTGAACGATGTGCTGGTGGCGCAGCAGCGGGTGGTCGAGCGCCTGCAGCTGCAAATGGCTGCGCTGCTCAAGCGGCAGGAGGAAATGGTCGGGCAGTTCGAGTCATTCGAAGAAGAGGCGCCGCCGCACTATTAAGAGTGTCGCAGGCATGAAAAAACCGCGGACAGCTCGGCTGTGCGCGGTTTTTTTTAGCCTTGAATCAGCGGCGCGGCAGTGCGGCGATCACATCTTCGGCTTGCAGGCCCTTGTCACGATTCATGACGGAGAACTCCACGCGCTGGCCTTCGACCAGGACACGGTGGCCTTCGCCGCGAATGGCTCGGAAGTGGACGAAGATATCGTCACCGGAGTCGCGGGAGATAAAGCCGAAGCCTTTGGATGTGTTGAACCACTTGACGGTGCCGGTATCGCGGTTGCTCATGTCGTAGCTTGGCGAGGTGGCGGCTGGTGACGACTTGTAGAAGCTGATGCCCAGGTGCAGGGTAACGGCGATCAGGGCAGCGACCAGGCTGAACAGTACGGCGGGTTGACCGGCGATGACGGGCATCGGTGCGATCAGCGTCAGGGTCTGCAGGACCACGCTCAGAACCAGCAGGGCGCTGACCAGGTTTTGCAGTTGGTGACGCGGGCCTTTGTTCCAGTAAGGGATGACAGGCGCAAGTGTGAGGTTGAGCAGACCGAAAAAGGCCAGGTACAGCGCGTCGGGTTGTTGCAGGTAAGGTAAGGCTTCGGATTGCAGGCTAGGGATGAAGGACAGCAGCAAGGCCGCTGCGCCTATCAACAGATGGACGATTTTCAACATTTTGATTAACTCACGTTAAGACAGCTCACAAGGAAGAGCTGATGGCGCACGGTTCGCTTCAAGATAATAAAGAGGCGTTGGACACGTACCCGGTATCAGCCTATGCGCCGAGCCCGGTAAAAATGGGCACTGGCGACACGCTGTCTATTTAACAGCAAAGCCGCAGGCTACTCAAATCAGGGCGTCCGGCGGCTCTTTTGGGAGGGGGATTTGCCGCGGGTTGCCCGAAGTTCCGGGGCTGCGGCACAACGGCGGGTTGTGCCAGGCACCTTGGAGTGTTGTTCGCGCTCTTCTTTCCTACGCCATTCCATAAGGTGCTTCTGAAGGGGGTATCGCTTCGCAGTGTGGGAAAATATCCGGAGTAGGACGTTCTCCAGGGTCTGCCAATAGTTGTTGGCTTATCCTACGTCGAGGGTCATGAAAGTCGTCTGGATATACCTTTGCACCTGCGTTTTTATTAGTCGACAGGCAGTTGCTCTTAAAAACCAGGATGGCAAAGGAGTGTCAGCGTTATGGTTTATGAAAGGCAGGAAGAGGGGCGATACGGTTCGCACAAGGATGTAAAGGTTGATCCGTTTGTTCGCGAGTTCGATATGGGGCTGGCGCAGCCCTTGTCCCGCTCCGTACGATTGAATGGCTTCGCCACCTGTTTGCGGCTCGAGCAGGTTTATTGGGATATTTTGGGGGGGATGGCGCGGGTCAATGGTTGCTCGGTCAACAACCTGTTGTCTCATGTGGATCGCGAAGTTCACTTGCGTCACGGCGGGGTAAGGAACTTCAGTGGATTGGTGCGGGTTGTCTGTGTCGTGCACAGTCTCAAGGAAGGGGGTTGCATCGCCACGGCCTAGTCTGGACGGCGAAAACAGCAGAGTGTCGGTCTGTGCAGTCTTACGGCTGCACAGGCCGCATTTAATGGATATAATCCCGCTCTTTGCCGCAAAACCCTGCGTTTGCGGTAGCAATCTGATCGCCGAGACAACCTCCATGCCGATGTACGATTATCAATGTGCTTCCTGTGGTCATCAGTTGGAAGCCATTCAAAAGATCAGCGATGCACCGCTGGTCGACTGCCCTGCCTGTCAGGCGCCAGAGCTTAAAAAGTTGCTGTCCATGCCGGGCTTCCGCCTCAGCGGCACGGGTTGGTACGAAACCGATTTCAAGACCGGTTCCAAGAAGAACCTGGCCGGCGGCGACAAAGCTGACTAAGGTCTGGAACCTGAGTTGAACGACACGCGTGCTCTTGCATCACCCGACGACTTTTTAAAAGGCGGGGCTGCTGCAGGATCTCCACCGAATTTCGAATTACGAGAAGTGAAACCACGACCATGATGCGCAGCCATTATTGCGGCCAACTGAACGAAAGCCTGGACGGCCAGGAAATTACCCTTTGCGGATGGGTCCACCGTCGCCGTGACCACGGTGGGGTGATTTTCCTCGATATCCGTGATCGTGATGGCTTGGCCCAGGTCGTGTTCGATCCGGACCGTGCTGAAACCTTCGCCGCTGCCGATCGCGTGCGCAGCGAGTACGTCGTGAAGATCACCGGCAAGGTTCGCCTGCGTCCGGCCGGCGCGACCAACGCCAACATGGCGTCGGGCATGATCGAAGTCCTGGGCTACGAGCTGGAAGTGCTGAACGAGTCGGAAACCCCGCCGTTCCCGCTGAACGAGTTCTCCGACGTCGGCGAAGAAACCCGCCTGCGCTATCGCTTCCTCGATCTGCGTCGCCCGGAAATGGCCGAGAAGCTGCGTCTGCGCTCGCGCATGACCACAAGCATCCGCCGCTTCCTGGACGAGAACGGCTTCCTCGACGTCGAGACGCCGATCCTGACCCGTGCCACCCCGGAAGGCGCACGCGACTACCTGGTGCCGAGCCGTACTCATGCCGGTTCGTTCTTCGCCTTGCCGCAATCGCCGCAGCTGTTCAAGCAACTGCTGATGGTGGCCGGCTTCGACCGTTACTACCAGATCGCCAAGTGCTTCCGTGACGAAGACCTGCGTGCCGACCGTCAGCCGGAATTCACCCAGATCGACATCGAGACCAGCTTCCTCGATGAAAAAGAGATCATGGGCCTGACCGAGCAAATGATCCGCAACCTGTTCAAGGAAGTGCTGGGCCTGGAATTCGGCGAGTTCCCGCACATGACCTTCGAAGAAGCCATGCGCCGCTACGGTTCCGACAAGCCAGACCTGCGTAACCCGCTGGAACTGGTGGACGTGGCCGATCAGCTCAAGGAAGTCGACTTCAAGGTGTTCAGCGGCCCGGCCAACGACCCGAAATGCCGTATCGCCGCCTTGCGCGTACCTGGCGGGGCGAGCATGCCGCGCAAGCAGATCGACGACTACACCAAGTTTGTCGGCATCTACGGTGCCAAGGGCCTGGCGTACATCAAGGTCAACGAGCGTGCCAAGGGCGTTGAAGGCCTGCAGTCGCCAATCGTGAAGAACATCCCTGAAGACAACCTCAACGTGATCCTCGATCGCGTCGGTGCGGTCGACGGCGATATCGTGTTCTTCGGCGCCGACAAGGCGAAGATCGTCAGCGAAGCCCTGGGCGCGCTGCGGATCAAGCTTGGCCACGACCTGGACCTGCTGACCTGCAAGTGGGCACCAATGTGGGTCGTCGACTTCCCGATGTTTGAAGAAAACGACGACGGCAGCTTCACCGCCTTGCACCACCCGTTCACCGCGCCGAAGTGCACCCCGCAAGAGCTGGAGGCCAACCCGGCTGCCGCTCTGTCCCGTGCCTATGACATGGTATTGAACGGTACCGAACTGGGTGGCGGTTCGATCCGTATCCACCGTAAAGAGATGCAGCAGTCGGTATTCCGTCTGTTGGGCATCAACGAAGCGGAACAGGAAGAGAAATTCGGCTTCCTGCTCGATGCCCTGAAATACGGCGCGCCGCCGCACGGTGGCCTGGCCTTCGGTCTGGACCGTCTGGTCATGCTGATGACCGGCGCCCAGTCGATCCGTGAAGTGATCGCCTTCCCGAAAACCCAGAGCGCGGCGGATGTCATGACTCAGGCGCCGGGCCAGGTGGATGCCAAGGCATTGCGCGAGCTGCACATTCGTCTGCGCGAAACGCCTAAGGCCGAGTAAGGCTGACCTGAAGGGCGCATCTGTGGATGCGCCCTTTCCTTTATAGGCAGAGCAGTTCAAGATTTTTGTTTGCCGGCCGGCGCAATGCAGCGCGGCGGGCAATGTTTCAAAGAGAATTCGGAGCGAGTTATGGCAGGTCATTCCAAGTGGGCGAACATCAAGCACCGCAAAGAACGTCAGGATGCCAAGAGGGGCAAGATCTTCACCAAGTGGATTCGTGAGCTGACCGTCGCTGCCCGTCAGGGTGGTGGTGATCCGGGCTCCAATCCGCGTCTGCGCCTGGCCCTGGACAAGGCCCTGGGTGCGAACATGAGCCGTGACATCATCGATCGTGCCGTCGCCCGCGGAACCGGCGCTGCCGACACGGACGACGTGGTCGAACTGACCTACGAAGGTTACGGTCCGGGCGGCGTGGCGGTGATGGTCGAATGCATGACCGACAACCGTAATCGCACCGCAGCCGCTGTTCGTCACGCGTTCAGCAAGTGCGGTGGCAACCTGGGGACTGACGGTTCTGTGGCCTATCTGTTCGAGCGCAAGGGGCAGATCTCCTTCGCTGCCGGCGTTGACGAAGACGCACTGATGGAAGCCGCCATGGAAGCCGACGCCGATGACGTGGTGACCAACGAAGACGGTTCGATCGACGTTTTCACCTCGTTTGCCGGGTTCTATTCCGTGCGTAACGCACTGGAAGCGGCGGGCTTCAAGGGTGACGACGCGGAAATCGTCATGTTGCCGACCACCAGCGCCGAGCTCGATCTTGAAGGTGCGGAGAAAGTCCTCAAGCTGATCGATATGCTCGAAGACCTGGATGACGTGCAAAACGTCTATTCCAACGCGGAGATTCCGGAGTCGGTGGCCGCACAGCTCGGCTAAAGGGCAACAATGTCCCATGTGGGAGCGGGCTTGCTCGCGAAAGCGGTTTAATATTCAGCAACGATGTTGTCTGATAGTCCGCATTCGCGAGCAAGCCCGCTCCCACATTTATTTTTCGCTGAGCTGAAGATCGTGTTTTTTCTTAACCCGCAGGCGTTATGACTTTAATTCTTGGTATCGACCCCGGTTCGCGCATCACCGGTTACGGTGTGGTTCGCGATACCGGCCGTGGCTGTGAGTACGTTGCCTCCGGTTGTATCCGCACCGGTGCCGGCGAGTTGCATGAGCGACTGCAGATTGTCTACCGCGGGGTGCGGGAGATCATTCAGACTTACCACCCGGTGACCATGGGGATCGAAAAGGTGTTCATGGCCCGTAACGCCGATTCCGCCCTGAAACTGGGGCAGGCCCGTGGTGCCGCGATCGTGGCGGGAGCCGAGGAAAGCCTGGAAATTGCCGAATACACTGCAACCCAGGTCAAGCAGGCGGTCGTCGGCACCGGTGCGGCCAACAAGGAACAGGTGCAGATGATGGTCATGCACATGCTCAAACTCACCAGCAAACCGCAGATCGATGCTTCGGATGCCCTGGCCATTGCCATCTGCCACGCTCATACCCGTTCCAGTCTGTTGCCCCATGGTCTGGGAGCTGCACGCAGTCGTGGCGGGCGCCTGCGTCTCTGATAGCATCAGCAATCATTTTCATGGAGTGAGGGCATTCCGCCTGTGTTGTCGGCGGTATTCCTCGCTCTATCAGTCGCTGGCCATGAGCTGGCCAACGCTCAAGGATTTGTAACGTGATTGGACGTTTGCGCGGCACCCTGGCTGAGAAGCAGCCTCCCCATCTGATCCTGGATGTAAATGGCCTGGGCTATGAACTTGAAGTGCCCATGACGACCCTTTACCGCTTGCCGTCGGTCGGTGAGCCGCTAACCTTGCACACGCATTTGGTCGTGCGCGAAGACGCACAGTTACTCTATGGTTTTGTCGGCAAGCGTGAGCGCGATTTTTTTCGTGAATTGATCCGCCTCAATGGCGTCGGGCCGAAACTGGCCCTGGCCTTGATGTCGAGCCTGGAAGTCGACGAACTGGTTCGTTGTGTACAGTCACAGGACACGTCGGCGCTGACCAAGGTCCCGGGCGTCGGCAAGAAAACCGCCGAGCGTTTGCTGGTGGAACTCAAGGATCGCTTCAAGGCCTGGGAAACCGTACCGGCCATGTTCGCCCTGGTGCCGAACCAGCCGGACGGTCCGGCCCCGGTGAACACTGCCGAGACTGACGCCGTCAGCGCCTTGATTTCCCTGGGCTACAAGCCCCAGGAAGCGAGCAAGGCGGTGTCTGCGATCAAGGAGAAAGATTTGAGCAGTGAAGACATGATCCGCCGCGCCTTGAAGGGAATGATCTAAGTGATTGAAGCTGATCGTCTGATCGCTGCCACGCACAGTCCGCGTGAGCGCGAAGAAGTCCAGGACCGAGCCATTCGCCCGGTCAGCCTGGCCGAGTACATTGGCCAACCGACCGTTCGCGAGCAGATGGAATTGTTCATTCAGGCTGCGCGCGGTCGTAATGAATCCCTGGATCACACGCTGATCTTCGGGCCGCCCGGCCTGGGCAAGACCACCCTCGCCAACATCATCGCCCAGGAAATGGGCGTGTCGATCAAGAGCACCTCGGGGCCGGTGCTGGAGCGCCCCGGTGACCTGGCGGCGCTGTTGACCAACCTTGAACCCCACGATGTGCTGTTTATCGACGAGATCCATCGCCTGTCGCCCATCGTTGAAGAGGTGCTGTACCCGGCCATGGAGGATTTCCAGCTCGACATCATGATCGGCGAAGGTCCGGCCGCGCGTTCGATCAAGCTGGATCTGCCGCCGTTCACCCTGGTGGGCGCAACGACGCGGGCGGGGATGCTCACCAACCCGTTGCGTGACCGTTTCGGCATCGTTCAGCGTCTTGAGTTCTACAATAACGCCGACTTGTCGACGATTGTCAGTCGTTCGGCGAGCATCCTCGGTTTGCCGCTGGATCCGGAAGGCGCCTTCGAAATCGCCCGCCGTGCCCGTGGCACGCCACGGATCGCCAACAGGCTGCTGCGCCGGGTGCGTGATTTCGCCGAAGTTCGCGCCAAGGGGCATATCACCAAGCCGATTGCCGACCTGGCGCTGAACCTGCTGGACGTCGACGAACGTGGCTTCGATCACCAGGACCGGCGTCTGTTGTTGACCATGATCGAGAAGTTCGACGGCGGGCCAGTCGGGGTCGACAGCCTGGCTGCCGCCATCAGTGAAGAGCGTCACACAATCGAAGACGTGCTGGAGCCTTACCTGATCCAGCAGGGTTACATCATGCGCACGCCACGGGGGCGGGTGGTGACGCGGCATGCCTACCTGCATTTCGGCTTAAACATTCCGTCACGATTGGGCGAAATGCCCGTGGTAGACGAGTTTCTTGAAGCCGCTGACGATTAATTAACATTGCGTGCTGATTTTTTCGGGCAATGTAGGGTCCCAGGACCGTACTTTCACGTGAAAGCCGCAGAACAATGAAAAACAGTTGCCATGCCGGATTGGCAACCTGAGGAGTAAGCACTAGAGTATGCGCGCGCAAAACGGGCTTGAGCCTTTCGCACATCGTTGTCGCGTTTATTACGAGGACACCGATGCGGGCGGCATCGTGTATTACGTTAATTACCTCAAGTTTATGGAACGGGCTCGAACCGAGCGGCTACGAGATCTGGGCTTTGCCCAATCGCAGCTGGCAGGGGAGGACCTGTTGTTCGTCGTGCATTCCAGCGAAGCGCGCTACCACGCGCCGGCGCGACTGGATGACGAGCTGCTGGTAAGCGCTGAAGTAATCGAATTGAACCGTGCCAGCCTGCGCTTCAAGCAGCAGGTCAGGCGAGCAACGGATAATGCACTGCTCTGCGAAGGGCAGTTTCTGGTGGCCTGTGTGCGCACTGAAAGTTTAAAACCCCGGGCCATTCCCGAAGCTCTACGAGCGGCCTTTGCCGACGTGAGCGGCGCGGGTACACACTCAAAGCAGGAGATAAAGCGTGGAAGCTAACGTCGTCGACCATTCCTCCATGTGGAGCCTGGTCAGCAATGCCAGTATCGTAGTGCAACTGGTAATGCTGATCCTGGTAGCCGCATCGGTGACCTCGTGGATCATGATCTTTCAGCGCAGCAACCTGCTGCGCGCCGGTCGACGTGCCCTGGAGAGCTTTGAAGAGCGCTTCTGGTCGGGTATCGACCTGTCCAAGCTGTACCGTCAGGCCGGAAGCAATCCGGACCCTGATTCTGGTGTCGAACAAATCTTCCGTGCCGGTTTCAAGGAGTTCTCCCGTCTGCGCCAGCAGTCAGGCGTTGATCCGGAAGCGGTCATGGAAGGCGTGGCGCGTGCCATGCGCGTTGCCATTTCCCGTGAAGAAGAAAAGCTTGAGCAGAGCCTGCCCTTCCTGGCCACCGTTGGTTCCGTCAGCCCGTACATCGGTCTGTTCGGTACGGTCTGGGGGATCATGAACTCCTTCCGCGGTCTGGCGACCGCCCAGCAAGCGACCCTGGCCACTGTGGCCCCGGGTATCGCCGAAGCACTGATTGCCACCGCGATCGGTCTGTTCGCTGCCATTCCAGCCGTTATCGCTTACAACCGTTTTGCTGCGCGCAGTGAAACCCTGCTGGGCCGCTACTACACCTTCGCCGACGAGTTCCAGGCGATCCTGCACCGCAAAGTGCACACCAGCGAAGAATAAGCAGGTAATTTCCAATGGCTTTAATCGCTCGAGCTCGCAAAAAGCGCAAGCCGGTCGCCGAGATGAACGTAGTGCCTTACATCGACGTGATGTTGGTACTGCTGGTCATCTTCATGGTGACCGCGCCGATGCTCAATCAAGGCGTGAAAGTTGATCTGCCCAAGGTTTCCAGCGAAGCCTTGCCGCAGGACAACAACACCCAGGTCCTGACCATTTCCATCAAATCCGACAAGACCTACTACTGGAACCTTGGTAGCGAAGTCGACACCGAAAAACAGCAGGATCGGGCCATGACCCTGCCGCAGATGACTGACGCGGTGACCAAGATCATTCGCGTCGGCAACGAAGGCGGCAAGCGTACCCAGGTCTTCATTCGCGGCGACAAGAGTGTCGATTACGGCTCCGTAATGGGCGCCATGGGCGGGTTGCAGAAAGCCGGGGTCGGTAATGTTGGCTTGATTACCGAGGCGCCCTGATGCAGCAACAGCGAGAGCCGTCCGCCTCGGAAAGCTACTTCTGGCCTAGTGTCTGGGCGATTGGCTTGCACGTGCTGGTGTTCGGCATGCTGTTCGTCAGCTTTGCCTTTACCCCGGAACTGCCGCCGGCCAAGCCGATTGTCCAGGCGACCTTGTACCAGCTGAAATCGAAAAGTCGGGCCACCACCCAGACCAATCAGAAGATTGCCGGTGAGGCGCAGAAATCTGCTGCGCGTCAGACCGAAGTCGAGCAGATGGAACAGAAAAAGGTCGAGCAGGAAGCGGTGAAGGCTGCGGAACAAAAGAAAGAAGAGGCTGCTCAAAAGGCCGAAGAAGCCAAGAAGGCCGACGAGGCGAAGAAAGCGGACGAGGCGAAAAAGGCTGATGAAGCCAAGAAAGCCGACGATGCGAAGAAAACCGCGGAAGCCAAGAAGGCAGAAGAGAAACAATTGGCTGATATAGCCAAGAAGAAAGCTGAAGAAGAAGCCAAGAAGGCTGCTGAAGAAGAGGCCAAGAAAGCGGCCGCTGAAGAAGCCAAGAAAAAGATCGTCGAAGACGCGAAGAAGAAAGCCGCGGAAGACGCCAAGAAGAAAGCTGAAGCTGAAGAGGCGAAGAAGAAAGTCGCCGAGGAAGCGAAGAAGAAAGCTGCTGCCGATGCTGCGAAGAAGAAATCGCAGGATGCGGCGCGTAAATCCGCCGAAGACAAAAAGGCCCAGGCCCTGGCAGATTTGCTTTCAGACACGCCGCAGCGTCAGCAGGCCTTGGCCGATGAGCAGGGCGACGAAGTCGCCGGCAGTTTCGATGACCTGATTCGTGCGCGTGCAGCGGAAGGCTGGGCTCGTCCACCTTCGGCACGCAAAGGCATGACGGTCGTGTTGCAAATCGGCATGTTGCCGGACGGTACGGTGACTTCGGTCAGCGTGTCCAAGTCCAGTGGCGACGGTCCGTTTGACGCATCGGCTGTTGCAGCGGTGAAGAATATTGGACGTTTGACAGAAATGCAGGGAATGAAGCCGAGTGATTTCGCTCCGTATCGTTCATTCAAGATGACATTCACACCTGAGGATCTAGCCTTGTGAGAAACCTTCTTCGAGGAATGCTGGTCGTTATCTGCTGCATGGCAGGGATGGCGATGGCAGATGAGAAAAACATTCTGGTTACCAGCGGCAGCGATCGGGCGACCCCGATCGCAGTCGTGCCGTTCGGCTTCCAGGGCGGTAGCGTACTGCCGGACGACATGGCGGAAATCATCGGTAACGACCTGCGCAACTCGGGTTACTACTCGCCGCTTCCAAAGCAGAACATGATCAGCCAGCCGAGCCAGGCCAGCGAAATCATCTTCCGTGACTTCAAGGCGCTGGGTGCCCAGTACGTCATGGTCGGCAGCATTGTGCCGGCGGGCGGTCGCCTGCAGGTGCAATACGCACTGTTCAACGTGGCCACCGAGCAGCAAGTGCTGACCGGCAGCGTGTCCGGCGGCGTCGATCAGTTGCGCGACATGGCGCACTACATCTCCGACCAGTCGTTCGAAAAACTCACGGGTATCAAGGGTGCCTTCTCGACTCGCCTGCTGTACGTAACGGCCGAGCGTTTCTCCGAGAACAACACTCGCTACACCCTGCAACGTTCGGACTACGACGGTGCTCGCGCCGTGACCCTGCTGCAGTCGCGCGAGCCGATCCTGTCGCCGCGTTTCGCGCCGGATGGCAAGCGCATCGCTTATGTCTCCTTCGAGCAGAAGCGTCCACGCATCTTCATGCAGAACATCGACACCGGTCGCCGTGAACAGATCACCAACTTCGAAGGCCTGAACGGTGCGCCAGCCTGGTCGCCGGATGGCAATCGCCTGGCGTTCGTACTGTCGAAAGACGGCAACCCGGACATCTATGTGATGAACCTGGGTTCGCGTCAGATCAGCCGCGTCACCAACGGTCCTGGCATCAACACCGAACCGTTCTGGGGCAAGGATGGCTCGACCATCTACTTCACTTCCGACCGTGGCGGCAAACCGCAGATCTACAAGACCAGTGCCGGTGGTGGCGGTGCCGAACGCGTGACTTTCGTCGGTAACTACAACGCCAACCCTAAACTGTCGGCCGATGAAAAGACGCTTGTCATGATTCACCGTCAGGATGGCTTCACCAATTTCAAGGTGGCGGCCCAGGATTTGCAGCGCGGTAGTGTAAAAATCCTCACTGATAGCACTCTGGACGAGTCGCCTACTGTCGCGCCCAACGGCACCATGGTAATCTACGCCACCCGCCAGCAGGGCCGGGGAGTCTTGATGCTCGTGTCCATCAATGGACGCGTAAGGCTCCCGCTTCCTACCGCACAAGGCGAAGTCAGAGAACCTTCCTGGTCCCCTTACCTGAACTGACGCGGCGCTATACGTTGTACTTAACACACTGGGGTTCATTAGGAGTTTCACGATGGAAATGCTGAAGTTTGGTAAATTTGCTGCGCTGGCACTGGCCATGGCTGTAGCTGTAGGTTGCTCGTCCAAAGGCGGCGACAATGCCGGTGAAGGCGCGGTAGATCCAAACGCTGGTTACGGCGCAAACACTGGTGCAGTTGACGGCTCCCTGAGCGAAGAAGCTGCTCTGCGCGCTATCACCACTTTCTACTTCGAATACGACAGTTCGGACCTGAAGCCAGAAGCCATGCGCGCTCTGGACGTTCACGCCAAAGACCTGAAAGCAAACGGCGCTCGCGTTGTTCTGGAAGGCAACACCGACGAACGTGGTACTCGTGAGTACAACATGGCACTGGGCGAGCGTCGTGCGAAAGCCGTTCAGCGCTACCTGGTACTGCAAGGTGTTTCCCCAGCTCAGCTGGAACTGGTTTCCTACGGCGAAGAGCGTCCAGTTGCTACCGGCAACGACGAGCAGTCCTGGGCTCAAAACCGTCGCGTCGAACTGCGTAAGTAATTCGTCATGCGAACGTGCCGTCGTGCTGTAACTGTTCTGGCTCTCAGCCTCGCGCCGCTTGCGGTGTGGGCTGCGGTTCCTGTGGTCGATAACGACTCCGGCTATAACAATAGCGGGAGCAGTTATCCGCCTGCAGGTTACGGTACGAACGGCGCCTATGCCGGGGGAGGGGTTTCGGCCCCTGTCTCGGCACAGGGCGAGCTGTTCAACCAACTGCAATCAATGCAGCAACAGATCGAGCGCCAGCAAGGTGCGATTGAAGTTCTGCAAAATGATGTAGCGCGCATGAAGCAGGAAAACCTGGAGCGATATCAGGATCTTGATCGGCGCATAGGAACCGGCGTTGCACCAGCCGCGACTCCTGAAAATTCTTCCACCGGTGGCGATTTGAACGCCCCCGGTGCAGCAGCAGGTGCAGGGGCAGCTGCCGCCCAGGCACCGGCCGCTGGTAGCGAACCGGCGGATCCGGCGAAGGAAAAGCTCTACTACGATGCTGCCTTCGACCTGATCAAAGCCAAGGATTTCGACAAGGCCAGTCAGGCTTTTGCCGCATTCCTGCGCAAATACCCGAACAGCCAGTACGCGGGCAACGCCCAATACTGGTTGGGCGAAGTGAACCTGGCCAAAGGCGATCTGCAGGGCGCAGGTCAGGCATTTGCCAAGGTTTCGCAGTTGTATCCCAAGCACGCCAAAGTGCCGGACTCGCTGTACAAGCTCGCTGATGTAGAGCGCCGCTTGGGGCATACCGACCGAGTCAAAGGCATTCTGCAGCAGGTGGTTTCCCAGTATCCGGGCACTTCCGCCGCTCAGTTGGCCCAGCGCGATCTGCAAAAAATGTAAGCCTGCTTGACCCGTTTCAAAGAAACCCGCGCTTGTCGCGGGTTTTTTCGTTAGAATTCACGCCCTTTTTATGAAACACGCTTTTGGGGGCCTGCGCTTTGCCGGGGTTCCTTCAAGTGCCTGACGGAGGCGGACAGCCTGTTTAGCTGTTACGCCCGTGGCGACTATGCAAGACACATTGAGAATCACCGAAGTTTTCTACTCGTTGCAGGGTGAAACGCGGACTGCCGGCCTGCCCACTGTTTTTGTGCGCCTGACCGGTTGCCCTCTGCGTTGCCAATACTGCGACAGCGCCTACGCGTTCACCGGCGGGACCATTCGCACGCTCGACGACATCCTCGAGCAGGTCGCAGGATTTCGCCCGCGTTACGTCTGCGTCACGGGCGGCGAGCCCCTGGCACAGCCCAACGCCATTCCCTTGCTCAAGCGCTTGTGTGACGCCGGTTACGAAGTGTCACTGGAAACCAGTGGCTCCATCGATATCTCGGCAGTAGATTCCCGGGTCAGTCGCGTTGTCGACCTGAAAACCCCGGGTTCGAAAGAAGCGCACCGCAACCGCTACGAAAACATCGAGCTGCTCACGCCCAACGATCAGGTGAAGTTTGTCATCTGCTCGCGAGAGGACTATGACTGGTCCGTTTCCAAGCTGATCCAGTACGGTCTGGACCGGCGTGCCGGTGAAGTCCTGTTCTCGCCAAGTCACCATGATCTCAATGCCCGGGATCTGGCGGACTGGGTGGTGGCGGACAACCTGCCAGTGCGTTTGCAATTGCAGCTGCATAAATATCTATGGAATGACGAGCCGGGGCGCTGAAATGACTGAACAACTCAATACTGCTGAAAAACGTGCGGTCATCCTGCTGTCCGGTGGCCTGGACTCGGCGACCGTCGTGGCCATGGCGCGCGCCGAAGGCTACAGCTGCTACACCATGAGCTTCGACTACGGCCAGCGCTCTCACGCCGAACTGTACGCCGCCGAGCGTGTGGCGCGGGACCTGGGTGTGGTCGAGCACAAGGTGATAGGCCTGAACCTGAACGGCATGGGCGGCTCGGCCCTGACCGACAGCAGCATCGATATTCCAGAGGAGCTCGGTGAAGGCATTCCCGTGACTTACGTGCCTGCGCGTAACACGGTGTTCCTGTCCCTGGCGCTGGGCTGGGCAGAAGTACTCGGCGCACGGGACATCTTCATCGGCGTCAACGCCGTGGATTACTCCGGTTACCCGGACTGCCGTCCCGAGTTCATCGAGTCGTTCGAGCGCATGGCCAACCTGGCAACCAAAGCCGGCGTTGAAGGCAATGGCTTCCGTATTCAGGCACCGCTGCAAAACCTCAGCAAGGCGCAAATCGTCCAGGCGGGCGTGAAGCTTGGCGTGAACTACGGGCTGACCGTTTCCTGCTATCAGGCCGACGATGAAGGCCGTGCGTGCGGCAAGTGCGACAGCTGCCGACTGCGTGCGGAAGGCTTTGCAGCGGCCGGAATCAGCGATCCAACCCCTTATTTTTGATTTATTTCAAAATAGGTGTTGAATAGTCCTTAAAAATCAGTATTATACGCGCCACCACACAGCGGGTCGTTAGCTCAGTTGGTAGAGCAGTTGGCTTTTAACCAATTGGTCGTAGGTTCGAATCCCACACGACCCACCATTTTTGGCGGTTTAGAAAATCCGGAAGGCCCACGCAAGTGAGGATTTCCGGGTTTTTTTTTGCCCGCAAGAACGTGCCCTTGCCACCGCTGCATTGGGCTAGTCACTCGTTGCAATGAAGGCGTCCAATGCTTGAAGCGTCTCGGCCGGGCGTTCGACCATCGGCAGGTGGTTGCACCCTTCAAGGATGACCGAGTCGTTCGCTGAACTGGCAGGAAGACCGTTGCGCAACGTGTCCAGCGCCGAGACATCAATCACTTTATCCTCGCGACACCAGATGCCGAGTACCGGCATGTTCAATTTTGTCAGCCGGTGGTCGAGGGCGAGCCATTGCGAGGAGGGGCGAATCTGCGCCAGGGTGGATTCGATAAACGCTCGCTGTGCGCGGTTGGCAAGGATTGCTTCCTGCACTTGTCGGTCAGACATCTGTGGAGGGTTCAGATAGACGAGGCGGGCAGTGCGTTCGACGCCTGCACGATCGTCGTAGATAAATGGATTGCCTCCAGCATTCAATTCCCGCATGAAATCATTGTCTTTGAAGCTCAGCCCCAGCGCGCCTACCAATACCAGCCGGCTGACGCGCTGCGGTTGATCGGCTGCATACACGCCGGCGATGGCTCCACCCATTGAATGCCCGATGAGGGTGATGTTCTCGGCTTCGAGCGCCAGGATAAAGTCACGGAGCCGAGTCGCTTGCGCTTCGATGTCGTAGTTGGAATGGTCATTGTCAGTGGAGGCTCCCCAGCCCGGGAGGTCGGGGATGATGACGTGGAAACGCGAACTCAATGCCTTGCCAGGTTCGAACCAGACTTGCTTGCTTGATGAAAACCCGTGGATCAGGATCACCGTTGGCCCCTGCCGCTCGCTTTCGTAATACGACCAGGTGCTGTTGCCTGCCTGGATCAGGCGCGCGCAGAGGGGTGGGGTTTCACAATGCCGGGTTGTCGCGGCTGGATTCAGATCAGCGCCCGCCAGGACGAGTGTTGAAGACATCAGCCATACCGTGAGCAGCAAGGTTGAGGCGGTCATGATTTTGATCAGGCGTTGGATCGACATGTGTTCAGTCCTTTGGTTGTTCCAGTTTCGGTTGGGCGGTTTCCTTTAATCGGCGTCACCCTTCTATCCGCCCTTGCGCAGGTTAGTGGCAAAGCCATTCAGGTTTTGTGCGATAACTGCAACGGCGAATGTTTTTCCCGAAGGATCAAGGCCATAGGCTTTGTATCAGGGCGCGTCTATTCATCACCCTGGTCAGAATCATCTTTTGCATCCATCGGATATTCTGTAGCCTTGCGCAGCTTCAAGGCTGTCCGTGCCTGATGAATACTCACTTTCCCGGCGGTACCCCGTAGGGTCCGGAGCCGGGTGTATACTCGACTTTCGCGCGAATGCGCCTGCAGGTCTTGCGAACATGACGCAAATTTCCGAACGCCTTCTGGTTCAAGCCCACCTCGACGCCAAACAGCCCAAGCCGCTGACTGCCGATGAAGAGGCTTATTACCGTGCTGCCATCGCTGCCGAGCTCAAGGCTCAGGACGCGGTGCTGGTGGCCCACTTCTATTGTGACCCTGTCATTCAGGCGCTGGCCGAAGAGACGGGCGGTTGTGTTTCCGACTCGCTGGAAATGGCCCGTTTCGGCAACGCCCATCCGGCCAAGACCGTGGTTGTCGCCGGCGTGAAGTTCATGGGTGAGACTGCCAAGATCCTCAACCCGGAAAAACGCGTGCTGATGCCTACGCTCGAAGCGACCTGTTCGCTCGACCTGGGTTGCCCTGTGGACGAGTTTTCCGCGTTCTGCGATCAGCACCCGGAGCGCACGGTGGTGGTGTACGCCAACACTTCGGCTGCGGTAAAGGCCCGAGCGGATTGGGTGGTGACTTCAAGCTGTGCGCTGGAGATCGTCGAAAGCCTGATGGACAACGGCGAGACCATCATCTGGGGCCCGGACAAGCACCTGGGGACCTACATCCAGCGCCAGACCGGTGCCGACATGCTGCTGTGGGACGGTGCCTGCATCGTTCACGAAGAGTTCAAGTCCAAGCAGCTTGAAGACATGAAGGCGCTGTACCCGGATGCGGCGATTCTGGTGCACCCGGAGTCGCCGACCTCGGTGATCGAACTGGCGGATGCCGTGGGCTCCACCAGTCAGTTGATCGCGGCGGCACAGAGCCTGCCGAACAAGACTCTGATCGTTGCGACCGACCGCGGCATTTTCTACAAGATGCAGCAGTTGTGCCCGGACAAGGTCTTTATCGAAGCCCCAACGGCGGGTAACGGCGCGGCGTGCCGCAGTTGTGCACATTGCCCGTGGATGGCCATGAACACCCTTGAGCGCACGCTCAAGGCGTTGAAGGAAGGGGCGAACGAGATCTTTGTCGACCCGGCACTGATTCCGCAGGCGATTCGGCCGCTCAAGCGCATGCTTGATTTCACCCAGGCGGCGCGGATGAAGCTGGCCGGTAACGCCTGAGATTATCTGTCAGCTGGTAGCAAAAACTGTGGGAGCGGGCTTGCTCGCGAAGGCGTAGTGTCAGGCAGCATTGATATCAGCTGACACTACGCCTTCGCGAGCAAGCCCGCTCCCACATTGGTTTGTGTGTTCAGGGATTACTTGGTCTTCTTCGGAATCCGCACCAGTTCGGTATTGGAGTAGATGTCATGCCAGCTGCGTTTCTGTTTGTCGAACAGCGACCAGAAGAAACCCAGGCCAACGCACAGCAACGAAGCAATCGACACCACAAAGCGCAGCAGGGCCTGCCACAGGCTGATGGACGAGCCATCGGCATTCTGCACGCGGATGCACCAGACCTGCATGCCCAGGGTCTGACCGGACCAGGTCCAGAATTTGGCGAAGAAGCCGAACAGTACGAACAGCAGGACCGTGGAGAGCAGGGGATCGCCGTCCAGCGCCCCGGCTTCGGTAAGGGTGCGCATCCTTTCTTCGCCGATGATCGCCATCTGGATCATCTTGTAGATGCCGCTGGTGACGATCAGCAGGGCGGTGCACAGCAGGAAATCATAGAACATGGCTGCCAGGCGACGACCCAGGCCAGCGGCAGGAAAGTCGCCCTGGGGGGTAAGCAGGTGTTTCGACATGGCAGGCTCTCGGCGAAAAAGAAGCCATTTTACGGATTTACGCGCACAAAAAAGCCCCTGATGTCAGCATCAGAGGCTTTTTCGTTACAGAAGATTAGGCTTCTGCTTGTACTTCGTCAGCCTGCATGCCTTTCTGGCCCTGCACGGCGATGAAAGTCACTTTCTGGCCTTCTTTCAGGCTCTTGAAGCCGTTGCCCTGGATGGCGCGGAAATGCACGAACAGATCCGGACCGCTTTCAGGAGTGATAAAACCAAAACCTTTCTCGTCGTTAAACCACTTGACGGTACCGCTCTGACGTTGGGACATTTCTTATTTCCTTTGACGCAAAAATTAATGACAGTCTCCTTCTCATGAAAGAGTACTGGGGCTGGTTGCAGGAGAGTAAGAAGACGTCGAACGGGATGTAGCTAACTTGTAGGCTACTGCCCAGGTCACGATTCCAAGCGACCCATGCAAACACAGTGAACAAACTCTACGCCAACTACGGGAGAAAAAACAAGCCCCGTGTAGGCCCCGTATTTCCTCAGGTTGATGGCAAAGTAAGTCCACTAGTGGGGCCTTATTCACTAACCTTGTTCAATTGTTTTCGATCGTTATAAGCAAAGTTCATAATCGAAGCTTATAGCCAAACAATGCACTATTTTATGGCGGTTGCGTTACACATTAGTGCACCGTTAACGCAACCGCGTTACTTATAGGAACATTCAATCAGCCGCGATAGTAGCGTTGTGGAACAAATGGCATTTTGCTTACAAGCAAAGGCACCTTTTTCCCACGAACGATCGCCCAGACCGGTGTGTCCAGTGCGATGTAAGCGCTGTCGACGTAACCCATGGCTAGCGGGCCGCCCAAGGTAGGCCCGAAACCACCGCTGCAGACGCTGCCGATGATGTCGCCGGCTTCGTTGACGATCTCGGCGCCTTCGCGCACGGGTGTACGTTCCTGTGGTAGCAGACCTACACGTTTGCGGCTCACGCCTGCCTGTTGCTGGGCGAATACGCTTTCGGCGCCAGGGAAACCGCCGGCCCGTGCACCATCAGCGCGACGTGGCTTGGAGATCGCCCACAGCAGACTCGCTTCGATCGGGGTGGTTTCAGTATTCATGTCGTGGCCGTACAGGCACAAACCCGCTTCCAGGCGCAGGGAGTCGCGGGCGCCCAGGCCGATGGCGGCCACTTCGGCTTCAGCGAGCAGGGCTCGAGCCAGGGCTTCGGCGTTGGTGGCGGGTACGGAAATTTCGAAACCGTCTTCACCGGTGTAACCCGAACGGCTGACAAAGCAGTCCACGCCCAGCAGCTTCACGCGGGCGAACTGCATGAAGGTCATCTTCGCCACTTCAGGGGCCAGACGTGCAAGCACGGTCACTGCAGCCGGGCCTTGCAGGGCGAGCAGGGCGCGCTCTTCGAACAGCGGTTCGATCGTGCACTGGTCGCCAATGTGCTTGCGCAGGTGTGCCAGGTCCTGGTCCTTGCAGGCGGCGTTGACCACCAGGAACAGTTCGTCATTACCCAGGTTGGCGACCATCAGGTCATCGAGGATGCCGCCCGTCGCATTGGTGAACATCGCGTAGCGTTGCATGCCCACTGGCAGGTCGATGATGTCCACAGGCACCAGGGTTTCCAGGGCCTTGGCGGCATTGGCGCCGGTCAGGCGAATCTGGCCCATGTGCGAGACATCGAACAACCCCGCCTGGTCGCGGGTGTGCTGGTGTTCTTTCATCACGCCCAGCGGGTACTGCACGGGCATGTCGTAGCCGGCGAAGGGCACCATGCGGGCGCCGAGTTCGATGTGCAGTGCGTGCAACGGAGTTTTCAACAGTTGTTCGGTGGACATATTCAGCTCCTGAAAAAGGGTGCAGATGAGCGCGCATCAGCACTCGATAATGTTGACCGCCAAACCGCCACGGGCGGTTTCCTTGTATTTGCTTTTCATGTCGGCGCCGGTCTGGCGCATGGTGCGGATGACCTTGTCGAGGGAGACGAAGTGTTGTCCATCGCCGCGCAGCGCCATGCGCACCGCATTGATGGCCTTGACCGAGCCCATGGCGTTGCGCTCGATGCAAGGCACTTGCACCAGCCCGCCAATCGGGTCGCAGGTCAGTCCGAGGTTGTGTTCCATGCCGATTTCCGCGGCGTTTTCCACTTGCTGCACGCTGCCGCCGAGTACTTCGCACAAGGCACCGGCGGCCATCGAGCAGGCGACGCCGACTTCACCCTGACAGCCGACCTCGGCGCCGGAAATCGAGGCGTTTTCCTTGTACAGAATGCCGATGGCTGCGGCAGTGAGCAGAAAGCGCACCACGCCGTCGTCATTCGCGCCGGGGATGAAGCGCATGTAGTAATGCAGCACCGCCGGAATGATCCCGGCCGCGCCGTTGGTCGGTGCCGTGACCACGCGCCCGCCATTGGCGTTTTCTTCGTTGACCGCCAGCGCGTAGAGGTTGACCCAGTCCAGCACCGACAGGGGATCGCGCAACGACGATTCCGGGTTCTTGCACAATTGCCGATGCAGTGCGGCGGCCCGGCGCTTGACCTTCAGCCCACCGGGCAGGATGCCTTCATTGCGGCATCCGGCGGCGACGCAGTCCTGCATCACTTGCCAGATTTTAAGCAGGCCGGCGCGGGTTTCCGCTTCCGGACGCCAGGCGCTTTCGTTGGTCAACATCACTTGGCTGATGGACAGCCCGTATTTGACGCAATGACCGAGAAGATCCTTGGCGCTTTTGAACGGAAAGGTCAGGGGGGTGGCGTCTTCGACGATGCGGTCGGCGCCGGCGGCGTCTTCATCGACCACAAAACCGCCGCCGACTGAGTAGTACTCGCGGCTGCGGATCTGCAGGCCCGCGGCGTCGAAGGCGCGGAAAATCATGCCGTTGGGGTGATAGGCCAACGGTTTGCGAATCATCGCCAGGTGTTCTTTCTCGTTGAACGCAATGCTGTGTTCGCCGAGCAGGTTCAAGCGGCCGTTGCCGCGAATCTCTTGCAGGCGCGCGGCGACGGTCTCTGTATCCACGGTGTCCGGGTGTTCGCCTTCCAGGCCGAGCAGCACAGCCTTGTCACTGCCGTGGCCCTTGCCGGTGGCACCGAGCGAACCATACAGCTCGACTTTGACGCAGGCGGTGGCTTCAAGCAGGTTTTCGCGGCGCAAACCTTCGGCGAAGCGCGCAGCGGCACGCATCGGGCCGACGGTGTGGGAACTGGAGGGGCCGATGCCAATCTTGAACAGGTCGAACACGCTTAACGACATGGTGGTTCTCCGGTTTCTTGTTATAGGTATTGGCAGAAATTAGAGGTGTGGCACAAATCCCTGTGTGAGCGGGCTTGCTCGCGAAAGCGGTGGATCAGTCACCATCAATGTTGTCTGACCCACCGCTTTCGCGAGCAAGCCCGCTCCCACAAGGGGATATGCGGTGTTCTTGAGAGGGGCGAGCAAACCCGCCCCCTCATTGGTTTAAGCGTAGCTTTCGATCGACGGGCAGGCGCAGACCAGGTTGCGGTCGCCGAACACGTTGTCGACGCGACCGACCGGTGGCCAGTACTTGCCTTCGATCAGCGACGCAACCGGGTAAACCGCTTGTTCACGGCTGTACGGGTGCGACCACTCGCCAACCAGTTCCTTGGCGGTGTGCGGCGCGTTTTTCAGCGGGTTGTCGTCCTTGTCCAGCGTGCCATTTTCCACTGCGCGGATTTCTTCGCGGATGCGGATCATGGCGTCGCAGAAGCGGTCCAGTTCTTCCTTGGATTCGCTTTCGGTCGGCTCGATCATCAGCGTGCCTGCCACCGGGAACGACATGGTCGGCGCGTGGAAGCCGAAGTCGATCAGACGCTTGGCGACGTCATCGACACTGATGCCGCTGCTGTCTTTCAGTGGACGCAGGTCGAGGATGCACTCGTGCGCCACCAGGCCGTTGCTGCCGGTGTACAGCACTGGATAGTGCTCTTCCAGGCGACGGGAGATGTAGTTGGCATTGAGGATCGCCAGCTGCGAAGCACGCTTGAGGCCCGCGCCACCCATCATACGAATGTACATCCAGGTGATCGGCAGGATGCTCGCGCTGCCGAACGGTGCCGCGCAAACGGCGCCTTCCTTGCGCTCCATCTGTGCGTGGCCCGGCAGGAATGGCGCCAGGTGCGATTTCACGCCGATCGGGCCGACGCCCGGGCCGCCACCACCGTGGGGAATGCAGAAGGTCTTGTGCAGGTTCAGGTGCGAAACGTCGCCGCCGAACTTGCCCGGGGCACAGAGGCCGACCATGGCGTTCATGTTGGCGCCGTCGATGTACACCTGGCCGCCGTTGTCATGAATGATGCCGCAGATTTCGCGGATGCCTTCTTCGAACACGCCGTGGGTCGACGGGTAGGTGATCATCAGCGCGGCGAGGTGTTCGCGGTGCTCGATGGCCTTGGCGCGCAGGTCTTCGATGTCGACGTTGCCACGGGCATCGCACGCGGTGACGACCACGCGCATGCCGGCCATTTGTGCGGTGGCCGGGTTGGTGCCGTGGGCCGACGACGGGATCAGGCAGATGTCGCGACGGTCTTCGCCACGGCTCTGGTGGTAGGCACGGATCGCCAGCAGACCTGCGTATTCACCCTGGGAGCCGGCGTTCGGTTGCAGGGACACCGAGTCATAACCGGTGGCGGCGCAGAGCATCGCTTCCAGCTCGTCGGTCAATTGCTGGTAGCCGACGCTTTGCTCGGCCGGGGCGAATGGGTGCAGGGCACCGAACTCGGCCCAGGTCACCGGGATCATTTCGCTGGCGGCGTTGAGTTTCATGGTGCACGAACCCAGCGGGATCATGGTGCGGTCCAGCGCCAGGTCCTTGTCCGCCAGTTTGCGCAGGTAGCGCATCAGCTCGGTTTCCGAGTGATAGCGGTTGAACACCGGGTGGCTGAGGATCGGCGACTGACGCACCAGCGTGGCCGGGATGGCGCTCTGCACCGAGGCGGCGAGGGCGGCGAAGTCCGGCAGGGCCTTGCCGTCGGACAGCAGGCTCCACAGGGTTTCAACGTCGGCCTGAGTGGTGGTTTCGTCCAGGGACAGGCCCAGGCGCTCACCATCGACCACGCGCAGATTGATGCGCTGGGCGTGTGCCTTGTCGTGCAGGGCGGCGGTTTGCGCGCCGGCCTTCACCGTCAGGGTGTCGAAGAAGCTGGTTTGCTCGACGTTCAGACCCAGTGCACTCAAGCCTTTGGCCAGGATTGCAGTCAGGTGATGCACGCGATTGGCGATCTGCGTCAGGCCTTTCGGACCGTGGTACACGGCGTACATGCTGGCGATGTTTGCCAGCAGTACTTGTGCGGTGCAGATGTTGCTGGTGGCTTTCTCGCGACGGATGTGTTGCTCGCGGGTCTGCATGGCTAGGCGCAGGGCCGGGTTGCCGAAACGGTCTACCGAAACACCGACCAGGCGGCCCGGCATGTCACGTTTGAATGCGTCCTTGGTGGAGAAGTACGCCGCGTGCGGGCCACCGAAGCCCAGCGGCACGCCGAAGCGTTGTGCGCTGCCGATGGCCACGTCGGCGCCGAATTCGCCAGGCGCGGTCAGCACGGTCAGGGCCAGCAGGTCGGCTGCCACGGCAACGAGGGCGTTGGCAGCGTGGAAGCGTTCGGTCAGCTCGCGGTAATCGAACACGTCACCGTTGCTCGCCGGGTATTGCAGCAGAGCGCCGAAGAACGGCGTCACGTCGCTCAGTTCACGCTCGTCGCCCACCACCACGTCGATGCCCAGAGGCTCGGCACGGGTGCGCAGTACGTCGAGGGTCTGCGGGTGGCAATGCACGGAGGCGAAGAAAGCGTGGCTGCTTTTGTTCTTGCTCAGGCGTTTGCAGAAGGTCATGGCTTCGGCAGCGGCGGTGGCTTCGTCGAGCAGCGAGGCGTTGGCGATCGGCAGGCCGGTGAGGTCGCTGATCAGGGTCTGGAAGTTCAGCAGCGCTTCGAGACGACCCTGGGAAATTTCTGGCTGGTACGGGGTGTAGGCGGTGTACCAGGCCGGGTTTTCCAGCAGGTTGCGCAGGATCGGCGACGGCGTGTGGGTGCCGTAGTAGCCTTGGCCGATGTAGGTCTTGAACAGCTGGTTTTTAGTCGCGATGGACTTGATCAAGGCCAGGGCATCGGCTTCGCTCAAGCCATCTTCCAGGCCGAGGACGCTAGTGCCCTTGATGCTGTCGGGAATCACGCTGGCGCTCAGGGCTTCCAGGGAGTCGAAACCGAGGCTGTTGAGCATGGCTTGCTCGTCACCGGCGCGCGGGCCGATGTGACGGGCGATGAATTCGTTGGCGGTAGTCAAATTGATCTGGGTCATGTCGGTGCTCCTCAGGCTTCGGCTTGGGCTTTGATCAGGCGGTCGTAGGCGTCCTGATCCAACAGTTGGCCGACAGCGGCGGCGTCGCTTGGTTTGAAACGGAAGAACCAGCCTTCGCCCAGCGGATCTTCGTTGACCAGTTCAGGGCTGCTGTCGAGCGCCGGGTTCACTTCCAGCACTTCGCCGTCCAGCGGCATGTACACGCCGCTTGCAGCCTTTACCGATTCCACGGTGGCGGCTTCGGCGCCTTTGTCGTAGGACTGCAGCTCAGGCAGTTGAACGAAAACCACGTCGCCCAGGGCGTTCTGTGCGAAAGCGGTGATGCCGACCGTGACGCTGCCGTCAGCTTCGGTGCGCAGCCATTCGTGATCTTCAGTAAAACGCAACTCGCTCATGGAAACTCCTAAGGGGCCAGACTCGTCTGGTGGACGCGATTGAAGGCTTGGGCAATGCCCAGGTTATGGAGGACTACATAGCAAGAACGCGGCCAACGTTGTTTTTATTGTTATTGATCAATGATTTAGGTGGTTTCGACAAACGCTGAAATTCACTCGTTGTAGCGAAATCGATACGGTATATGTCAAGGATAAAAGCCGAGGTGGATCAAAGCCTTGCACGGCCGTGATCGGAGAGGGGTGTAGCGATATCGTTCCGCTGTAGCGCTTTCAGTACAGGTGGAGGTCGTTTTTGGCGCGATTTTCAGACTGGAGGTGAACCTGTGGGAGCGGGCTTGCTCGCGAAAGCGGTGTGTCAGTCGATATCAATGCTGCCTGACACTACGCCTTCGCGAGCAAGCCCGCTCCCACATTGACCGAGTGTGGTTCAGGCCTTGCTCGGAATCCCGTACTTGCGCAACCGATGGGCAATTGCCGTGTGGGAGGTTTGCAGCCGGGTCGCGAGTTGCCGGGTCGAGGGGTAGCTGGCGTAGAGTTTTTCCAGCAGGGTTTTCTCGAACTCGTCCATGGCCTGTTCCAGGCTGTCGACGTCATGATCGCCTTGGCGGGCTACCGAGGTGCCGGCGATGTCGAGGTCGCCGATGTCCACCAGACTGCTTTCGCAGATCGCCGCGGCGCGGAAGATCACGTTCTGCAATTGCCGCACGTTGCCTGGCCAGCGGTTGCCCAGCAGCGCCGGGTAAGTGCCCGGCGCCAGGCGACAGATCGGTCGCTGGATCTGCGCACAGGCCTGCTGCATGAAGTAGCGGGCCAGCAGCAGGATGTCCTGGCCGCGTTCGCGCAGGGGCGGCACTTCGACGTTGAGGACGTTGAGGCGATAGAACAGGTCCTCGCGGAACAGGCCTTCGCTGACCATTTTTTCCAGGTCGCGGTGGGTGGCGCTGAGGATCCGTACGTTGACCTTGACCTCACGGTCACCGCCGACCCGGCGAAAACTGCCGTCGTTGAGGAAACGCAGCAATTTGGCTTGCAAATACGGCGACATCTCGCCGATTTCATCGAGAAACACCGTGCCCTGGTTGGCCAACTCCATCAGTCCCGGCTTACCCCCTCGTTGTGCGCCGGTGAAGGCGCCGGGGGCGTAGCCGAACAGTTCACTTTCGGCGAGGTTCTCCGGCAATGCCGCGCAGTTCAACGCCAGAAACGGTGCGCTGTGCCGGGCGCTGATGGCGTGGCAGGCGCGGGCCACCAGTTCCTTGCCGGTGCCGGTTTCGCCCTGTATCAGCAACGGTGCATCGAGGGCCGCCACCCGCTGGGCACGCGCCTTGAGGGTGCGGATCACCGGGGACTCGCCGAGCAGGGCATCGAAACCTTCGGCGTGGTCATGGTGCAGCGCGGAAAGGCGTTCGCCGATGCGGTTCGGTTGGTACAGGGTCAGCAGGGCGCCGGCGTCGGTGATCGGTGTGGCGTCGAGCAACAGGGTCTGGCCGTTGACGGTGATTTCCCGCAGCGGCAGGCGAAAGCCGTGTTCGAGCAGGGTGTCGAGCAAGGCCGGGTCGGCAAACAGGTCGGCCACGCTTTCACCGTCCGGTTCGCGGCCGTACAGGGCGATCAGGGCCGGGTTGGCCAGCAGCACCTTGCCGTCACTGTCCAGCGCCAGTACCGGGTCGGTCATGGCGGCCAGCAACGCGTCGAGCTGCAGGTGCCGGCGCTGGCCGGGCAGGATGTCGACCACCGTCACCGCTTGCACGCCACGCACGCTGAACAGGGCATCACGCAGTTCCTCGAGGACTTGCGGGCTCAGCGTCGGGGCGTCGATATAAACATTGGGCGGGACCATTTCCACCGCATCCAGGTTCAGATTGCGCCCGCCGAGCAGGGCCAGGACTTCCTGGGTGATACCGACGCGGTCGATGAAGCTGACGTGGATACGCATGGGGCGGTCTTGGGTTCTGCAGTGCGAAGGGTGGCAAGTATGCCTTGGGGCGGGCTAATGGTGAAATTTTGAAACGGATTTGCGAGTGCCCACCGAACCAATGTGGGAGCGGGCTTGCTCGCGAAAGCGTCGTGTCAGACACCATCGTTGGCGACAGATACACCGCTTTCGCGAGCAAGCCCGCTCCCACAGTAGATTGTGGTGAATCAATTATTCCAGGTGCTCGGGTTTGACCGGGTCGCCCGATTTCATGTTCAGTTGTACCCGCACGTCCTCGAACATGGCGTCGTAATGCTTGTGGATCGAACCGATGTTGCTATGGGTTTTCGGGATGCCGTGCTTCTCGGCAATCTTGGTGACGTTGCTGGCGAAGTTGTAGGCCATGTCCTTGGGCAGGAAGAACGTCTCGCTCATGTCCTTGCCCTGGATGCTGCCGTGCATCTTGAACTGCATCCCTTTGCCTTCCTTGGGGTCCTGGGCGACTTCATAGTCGATGCAGATGTTGTAGCTGACGTCATCCTTGTTCAGCGCGTGTCGCTCGATGTGCAGGTGACCCGGCTCGAACGTTGCCATTGTTGACTCTCCTTCAAAAGATCTTGAATCGGGGCCGGCTCCAGGCCTGCCCCGCCGTTTCGTTTACTGATAGCTGATGCCCGGTGTCGCCGTACTGATGCGCGTACCGGCCTTGCCCTGGACGATCGCTTCGATGTCCGAGAGCGAGCCGATCACTGCGACTTTCCCAGTATGGCGCGCGAATTCGCAGGCTGCCTGCACCTTCGGTCCCATGGAGCCGGCGGCGAAGCCGAGTTTTTCCATTTCGTCGGGGTGGGCCTGGGCGATGGCTTTCTGCGTGGGTTTGCCAAAGTCGATGAAGGCGGCGTTGACGTCGGTGGCGATCACCAGCAGATCGGCTTCAAGCTGTTCGGCCAGCAGCGCTGAGCACAGGTCCTTGTCGATGACCGCTTCGACGCCCTCGAGTTTGCCGGGGGAGGTATACATGGTCGGAATACCGCCACCACCGGCGCAGATCACGATGCTGCTTTTTTCCAGCAGCCATTTGATCGGACGGATTTCGAAGATGCGTTTCGGTTTCGGGCTGGCGACCACGCGACGGTATTTGTCACCGTCCGGGGCAATGGCCCAGCCTTTCTCGGCGGCGAGTGCTTCGGCCTCTTCCTTGGAATAGACAGGGCCGATGGGTTTGGTCGGGTTCTTGAAGGCCGGGTCATTGGCATCGACTTCGACCTGGGTCAGCAAGGTCGCGAAGGGCACTTCGAAGTCCAGCAGATTGCCCAGTTCCTGTTCGATGATGTAGCCGATCATGCCTTCGGTTTCGGCACCGAGCACGTCCAGCGGATAAGGCGAAACCGAGGTGTAGGCCGCCGCCTGCAATGACAGCAGGCCGACTTGAGGGCCATTGCCGTGGGCGATGACCAGTTGGTTGCCGGGATGGATCTTGGCGATCTGTTCGGTGGCGATCCGGATGTTGGCGCGCTGGTTGTCAGCGGTCATGGGTTCGCCCCGGCGGAGCAGGGCATTACCGCCAAGAGCTACGACGATACGCATGGTGCTAGTCCTTCTAAAAGAGAAGTAAACGGGCGACTCGGTCTGTCGATGGAACCCGATCCTGTGGGAGCGAGCTTGCTCGCGATGGGATCGCCTCGGTTTGTCAGATGCACCGCGGCGCTGCCATCGCAGGCGAGCCAGCTCCCACATTGACCGTGTTCCGTCAGTGGGAGCCAGTCAGCCGTTATAGATCAGCCAGCGTTGACACCAGAATCGCCTTGATGGTGTGCATGCGGTTTTCCGCTTGCTCGAAGGCGATGCAGGCCGGCGACTCGAACACGTCATCGGTCACTTCGATGCCGTTGCTCAGGTACGGGTACTGCTCGGCAATCTGCTTGCCGACTTTGGTATCACAGTTGTGGAACGCCGGCAGGCAGTGCATGAACTTGGTGCGCGGGTTGCCGGTGGCTTTCATCAGTTCGGCGTTGACCTGATACGGCAGCAATTGCTGGATGCGTTCGGCCCAGGCTTCAACCGGCTCGCCCATCGACACCCAGACGTCGGTGTGGATGAAGTCCACACCCTTGACCGCCGCTTTCGGGTCTTCGGTGAGGGTAATGCGCGCACCGCTTTCTTCGCCGTACTGTTTGCAGCGCGCCACCAGGTCGTCCGCTGGCCACAGGGCTTTTGGCGCACAGATGCGCACGTCCATGCCGAGCTTGGCGCCGATCAGCAGCAGGGAGTTGCCCATGTTGTTGCGCGCATCGCCCAGGTAGGCGTAGCTGATCTCGTGGATCGGCTTGTCGGCGTGCTCACGCATGGTCAGCACGTCGGCGATCATTTGCGTCGGGTGATATTCGTCGGTCAAGCCGTTGAACACCGGTACGCCTGCGAACTTGGCCAGTTCCTCGACGATTTCCTGCTTGAAGCCACGGTACTCGATGGCGTCATACATGCGCCCGAGCACGCGGGCGGTGTCCTTCATGCTTTCCTTGTGGCCGATCTGCGAGGAATTCGGGTCGATGTAGGTGACGTTGGCGCCCTGGTCATAGGCTGCAACTTCAAACGCGCAGCGGGTGCGGGTCGAGGTCTTTTCGAAGATCAGCGCGATGTTGTTGCCCTTGAGATGCTGCTGTTCGGTGCCGGTGTACTTGGCACGCTTGAGGTCGCGGGACAGGTCGAGCAGGTAGCGCAATTCGCGAGGGGTGTGGTGTTCCAGGCTCAGCAGATTGCGGTTATGGATATTGAACGCCATTTTGGATCTCCTAAGGTGTCGGTAATCCCCTTGGCCTGCGCATACCCTTGGGTAGAGGGCAGCGCGGTCCAAGGCAATAGGTTAGTAGTCAATCGGGTCGCGGATGATCGGGCAGGTCATGCAATGGCCGCCGCCCCGTCCCCGGCCGAGTTCGCCGGCGCTGATGGTGATCACTTCCACACCGGCCTTGCGCAGCAGGGTGTTGGTGTAGGTATTGCGGTCGTAGCCGATGACCACGCCTGGCTCCACGGCCACTACGTTGTTGCCGTCGTCCCATTGCTCGCGTTCGGCGGCGAAGCTGTTGCCGCCGGTTTCCACCACGCGCAACGCTTTGAGGTTCAGGGCCTGGGCCACGGTGTCGAGGAAGCTGGTTTCTTCGCGGCGGATATCGATGCCGCCCGCCTTGCTTTCATCGGGACGCAGGGTGAAGGCGACAATCTGGTTCACCACTTCCGGGAAGATCGTGACGAGGTCGCGATCGCAGAAGCTGAAGACGGTGTCCAGGTGCATCGCCGCGCGGGATTTCGGCAGGCCGGCGACGATCACTTTCTCCACGGCTTTGTTTTTGAACAGGTTCACCGCCAGTTGGGCAATGGCCTGGCGCGACGAGCGTTCGCCCATGCCGATCAAGACCACGCCGTTGCCGATCGGCATCACATCACCGCCCTCAAGGGTGGAGTTACCGTGGTCCAGGTCCGGGTCGCCGTACCAGATCTCGAAATCTGCTTTGGTGAACTCGGGGTGGAATTTGTAGATGGCGGTGGTCAGCAGGGTTTCCTGACGACGTGCCGGCCAGTACATCGGGTTGAGGGTGACGCCACCGTAAATCCAGCAGGTGGTGTCGCGGGTGAACTGGGTGTTGGGCAGCGGCGGCAGGATGAAGCTGGAGTTGCCGAGGAAGTCGCGGAACATCTCGATGGCCTTGCCACCGAAACTGGAGGGCAGATCGTCGCCCGAGACGCCGCCGATCAGGAACTCGGCGATCTTGCGCGGCTCCAGGCTGCGCAGCCACGAAGAGGTTTCATTGATCAGGCCAAGGCCCACCGAGTTGGCGATGACCTTACGCTCCAGAATCCAGTCCAGGGCTTCGGGGATAGCGACGATGTCGGTCAGCAGGTTGTGCATTTCCAGCACATCGATGTTGCGTTCGCGCATCTTGGTAACGAAGTCGAAGTGGTCGCGCTTGGCCTGGGCCACCCACAGCACATCATCGAACAGCAGTTCATCGCAGTTGTTCGGGGTCAGCCGCTGATGGGCCAGGCCTGGGGAGCAAACCATGACTTTGCGCAGTTTGCCGGCCTCGGAATGGACGCCGTACTTAACTTTTTCCGTGGTCATTACAGTGATCCTCCAGATGACAAAAACAGGGGTTTTACAGAGTCAGGAAGCCGTCATAGAGACCGTAGGCCGCCACCATGGCGCCGACGACCACCGTAGCGAAAATCAGCTTCTCGACGTTGGTGAAAACCGGTTTGTTGATTTCCAGCTTGGCCTTGGCGAACAAGATCACGCCGGGGGCGTAGAGCAGGGCGGACAGCAGCAGGTACTTGATGCCGCCGGCGTACAACAGCCAGACCGCGTAGATCAGGGCCACGGCGCCGATGATGAGATCCTTCTGCCGCTCGCCTGCGGCGCCTTCGTAGCTTTCGCCGCGCACCGCCAGCAGCAAGGCGTAGGCTGCCGACCACAGGTACGGCACCAGGATCATCGAGGTGGCGAGGTAGATCAGCGACAGGTAAGTGCTGGCCGAGAACAACGTGATGATCAGGAAAACCTGCACCATGGCATTGGTCAGCCACAGGGCGTTGACCGGTACATGGTTGGCGTTTTCCTTGCGCAGAAACTCCGGCATGGTGTGGTCCTTGGCGGCGGCGAACATGATCTCCGCGCACAGCAGCACCCACGACAGCAGCGCCCCCAGCAACGAGATGATCAAACCGACGCTGATCAGCACCGCACCCCAGTGACCGACCACGTGCTCCAGCACGGCGGCCATCGACGGATTCTGCAGTTTGGCCAGTTCCGGCTGGGTCATGATCCCCAGCGACAGCACGTTGACCAGGACCAAAAACAGCAGCACGGTGACGAAGCCGATCACGGTGGCCTTACCCACGTCGCTGCGTTTTTCCGCCCGGGCCGAAAAGATGCTCGCGCCTTCGATGCCGATGAATACCCACACGGTGACCAGCATCATCTTGCGCACCTGGTCCATCACGCTGCCCAGGTCCGGGTTCTTCAGGCCCCAGATGTCGGCGGTGAAGATGTCCAGTTTGAAGGCGAACAACGCAATCAACATGAACAGCAGCAGCGGCACGATCTTGGCGACAGTGGTCACCAGGTTGATGAACGCTGCTTCCTTTATTCCTCGCAGTACGAGGAAATGTACGCCCCACAGCAGCACCGAGGCGCCGATCACGGCAGCGGGGGTATTCCCCTCCCCAAATATCGGAAAGAAGTAGCCGAGGGTGCTGAACAAAAGTACGAAGTAGCCGACGTTGCCCAGCCAGGCACTGATCCAGTACCCCCAGGCGGACGAGAAGCCCATGTAGTCGCCGAACCCGGCCTTGGCGTAGGCGTAAACCCCGCCATCAAGATCGGGTTTGCGGTTGGCCAGGGTCTGGAACACGAACGCCAGGGTCAACATGCCGACGGCGGTGATCGCCCAACCGATCAGAATGGCGCCGACATCCGCGCTGGCCGCCATGTTTTGTGGCAAGGAAAATATCCCGCCACCAATCATCGAACCCACGACTAACGCAACCAGCGCGCCGAGTTTCAGTTTTCCGGGAGCTTCAGACATTGCATGACTCCAATGCAGGAGAAGAGAGGCAACAGACTAATTCCGTTGACTGCTCAATCAGCTGACTTAGATCACTAAATGAGAGTGTTACCAGTTTGTTGGCGGAGTGCCATCATTTACGGTGTTTCTGCCTGTAATGCCTGTTCTAGAGCCTTTTTCAGTTTGTTTTAGCACTTTTTGTATTTGTTTCGAATTATGACGCTAGTTGGGGTTTTCGAATCTGCAAGTTTTGTTTATGCGTTTTTTGTACAGAGTCGACATATTAAAAGTGCGTATAAAACAAATGAATATATCGGTGTCAAAATAGCCATTTTGTGCAAGTAAAAAAGAGGCTGGTTGGCGTTATTCAATAAACGTTATTACTCTTCATCAGTTTAGTTGACGCTCGTTATGTGACGATCTCGCGGCCGTTGCCGCCCACCAACGAAAAAAATGGAGATGCAACGATGTCGCAATCACCGAACAAGCTTCGCCTGAGCGCGCTGATCGCGCTGGTGGTGGGTTCGATGATCGGCGGCGGGATTTTTTCCCTGCCGCAGAACATGGCGGCCAGGGCCGATGCCGGGGCGATCCTGATCGGTTGGGCAATCACCGCCGTCGGCATGTTGACCCTGGCGTTCGTGTTCCAGACCCTGGCCAATCGCAAGCCGGAGCTGGACTCCGGGGTGTACGCCTATGCCAAGGCCGGGTTCGGCGATTACATGGGTTTTTCTTCGGCCTGGGGCTACTGGATCAGCGCCTGGCTGGGCAACGTCGGCTACTTCGTGCTGCTGTTCAGCACCCTCGGTTATTTCGTACCGGTGTTTGGCGAAGGCAACACGCCGATCGCCATCGCCTGCGCTTCGGTGCTGCTCTGGACCGTGCATTTTGTGGTGATGCGCGGGATCAAGGAGGCGGCATTCATCAATCAAGTGACCACCGTGGCCAAGATCGTGCCGCTGATCATGTTCATCGTGATCGCCGCCGTGGCGTTCAAGGCGGATATCTTCACCGCCGACATCTGGGGGCGCAACAACCCGGAATTCGGCAGCGTGATGGATCAGGTTCGGCACATGATGCTGGTCACCGTGTTCGTGTTCATCGGTATCGAGGGGGCCAGTGTCTATTCGGCCCGGGCGGAGAAACGTTCCGACGTGGGCCGGGCGACGGTGATCGGGTTCATTGGGGTATTGGCACTGCTGGTGCTGGTGAACGTGCTGTCGCTGGGCATCATGACCCAGCCGCAACTGGCGAAACTGCAGAACCCCTCGCTGGCGGCAGTGCTTGAACATATCGTCGGCCCCTGGGGCGCGTTGCTGATCAGTGTCGGTCTGGCGATCTCGCTGTTGGGGGCCTTGTTGTCCTGGGCGTTGCTGTGCGCCGAAATCCTGTTCGCCACGGCGAAAGACAAGACCATGCCGGCATTCCTGACCAAGGAAAACGCCAACCATGTGCCGGTCAATGCGATGTGGCTGACCAACTCGATGATCCAGTTGTTCCTGCTGATCACCCTGTTCTCCGCCGGCACCTACACCAGCCTGATTTACCTGGCGTCCTCGATGATTCTGGTGCCGTACCTGTGGTCGGCGGCCTATGCGGTGTTGTTGTGCGCACGGGGTGAAACCTATCAACAGGCACCCGCCGAGCGGGTCAAGGACCTGCTCATTGGTGGCATCGCTCTGGGCTACGCGGTGTGGTTGCTGTATGCCGGCGGCCTGAAGTATTTGCTGCTGTCGGCGCTGCTGTATGCGCCGGGTGTGATCCTGTTCGCCAAGGCTCGTAATGAGCAGGGCAAGCCACTGTTCACGGTTGTCGAGAAAGGTATTTTCACCTGTGTCATCGGTGGTGCGGGGCTGGCGGCTTACGGGTTGTACAGCGGGTTGCTCAGTCTGTGAGGTTGTTGCTGGCGTACCAGCCGCCCTATGACTGGCCGGCGCTCCTGGGGTTCTTGTCGGCGCGGGCGATCGTGGGCCTGGAAAGGGTGGACGAGGGTGTGTACTCGCGCAGCATCGACCTGGATGGCGTTCACGGTACGTTTTCGATCCAGCCTGCTACATCCGATGCACTTGAGCTGACCCTGGACTTTCCGGAGGCTGCTGCCGTGCCTGAGATCGTTGCGCGAGTGCGGCGAATGTTCGACCTGGATGCCGACCTGTCCACGATTCACCGGCACCTGGCGGTTGATCCGCTGATGGCGCGGTTGATTGCCGAACGCCCGGGCCTGCGCGTACCCGGGGCGTGGGACGGGCTGGAGCTGGCGATCCGCGCGGTACTGGGGCAGCAGATTACGGTGGCGGCGGCGATCCGCCTGGCGGGGAAACTGGTAGCGCAGTACGGCACGCCATTGAGTTCAGCGCTACCGGGATTGACCCATGTTTTTCCCCGGGCCAGCGTTTTGGCAGGCGCAGATCTGGCAGCGCTGGGCATGCCGAAAAGCCGAGGCCGGACCTTGTCGGATGTGGCTCAGGCACTGCTCGATGATCCGCGATTGTTTGAGCCCGGCCGGGAGGGGGGCGTAGCGCGGTTGCTGGCGTTGTACGGGATTGGTGACTGGACGGCGCAATACATTGCCTTGCGACAGTTGCGGGAGATGGATGGGTTTCCCAATGGTGATGTCGGGCTGATCAATGCGTTGGCGGCGCTGGAGGGGGGGCCGGTGACAGCCAGGCAACTGTTGCAGCGGGCTGAAGGGTGGCGGCCGTATCGAGGGTATGCGGCGCAGGTGCTGTGGACTTCCTTGAGTCGGGCGGACTGAGCTGATCCGGAATTTGTACTGGCAGTTCTGACGCCTTCGCGGGCAAGCCCGCTCCCACAGGGACTGCGTTTTTCCTGACTATCGCGATCAAATGTGGGAGCGGGCTTGCTCGCGAAGGCGATCTGGCCGTCACCACCAATGTGCGCGATGCGTACCCAGTTCCGTTGCCGGTAGCGCCCACTGCAACGGCGTCCCGGTTATCTTCAATGGGGCGAGCAACCGGTGCGCCGGCCCCCACGGCGTCTGCTCCACGATCAACCCCTGATCCTGCACATCTTCCGCGCGTAATGCCTCAATCGTCCCAGGCCCCCGCTCGATCAACAACTTCGCCGTACGCGCCAACGACAACCGCGCCGAGCCCCCCGTACCGTCGCTCAACCGCTGCGCCAGCAACCTGATCGCACTGGCCGCCATCAAATACCCGGTGGCGTGATCGAGAGCTTGCACCGGTAACGGCACCGGCTTGTCCGCCTGCTTCCAGCGCATGCCCGCTTCGGCAATGCCACTGCTCATCTGCACCAGGCTGTCGAAGCCCCGCCGATTTTGCCAGGGGCCGCTCCAGCCATAGGCGTTTAGACAAACATCGATCAGGCCCGGGTTCAGTTGCCGGCGCTCATTCATGCCCAGTCCAAGTCGTTCCAGTGCATCGGCACGATAACCATGAAGCAGAATGTCGGCGTCCTTGAGCAGGCATTCGAATACGGCGCGGTCGGACTTGTCGTTCAGATCAAGACGCGCACAGCGTTTTCCCAAGGTGACTTCCGGCACCACTCCAGGTTCGTTCCAGGTCGGCGGATCGATGCGCAGGACATCGGCGCCCAGGCCTGCCAGAAAGCGACTGGCGATGGGGCCGGCCAGAACCCGGGTCAAGTCCAGCACCTTGATGCCAGCCAGTGGTCGAGCCACAGAACCTGTCCACGGTTGGCGGCTCCGGCTTGGGTGGTTGGCGAATTGAATCAAGGGTTCGGCGTTTACTGCCTGGCCTTGAGGATGGACCTGCCATTGTTCCCAGGTGCGCATTTCGGCGGCACAGCCACCGGCATCGACCACAGCCTGTTCCAGATCGCTTTTCGCCCACCGAGCCACTTTGTCGGCCATCGCTGCGCGGTCGGTACAGGCACCGAGCACGCTTTCGGCAGCGGCGCGGTGATGGGGCGCGTTGGTGTGCAGGCGAATCCAGCCATCGCGGGTGGCGTAGTCACCCGCGATCGGGTCCCACAACGGCGGAACGCTCCAGCCAAGCGGGCGAATCGAGGTTGCGAACCAGAATGACGCCAGGCGTCGGTCAACTTCAAGGTCGGGCAGGCGCCCGGTTTGTTGGTGCAGCAGTTCGCTGGCAGCCTGGCCGGCGACGGCCATGCTGGCGCAGGCCAGATCAGTGACGGCAAACGCCGAGGGCAAGGCGCCACTGGACGTGAATGGAATCGGGGTGTGAGGCAAACCGAGTACGGCTTGAATGGACGTGAGCAGATCAGTCATTGAAGAGCCCTCCGGAGCGAGAGCCCGATCTTAGTCCAAAACAGGTGACAAGCCAGATGAAACCTGTGGGAGCGGGCTTGCTCGCGAAGACGGAGTGTCAGTCGACATCATTGTTGTCAGACTCACCGCTTTCGCGAGCAAGCCCGCTCCCACATTTAACTGCATTGCTTCTTAAACGCGGAACTGATCCATCAACTTCATCTGATGGGTGGTCAGGGAGTTGAGCTGGCTGCTGATCTGCGCCGATTCGGTGGCCTGGCCGGTCAGGGTTTCGGTGACGGTGCGGATCGCCGAGACGTTGCGGTTGACCTCTTCGGCGACGGCGCTTTGCTGTTCGGCGGCGCTGGCGATTTGCAGGTTCATGTCGCTGATCACGGTAACCGCATCGCTGATCTTGCCCAAGGCCTGGACGGCCTGCTGGATCTGCCCGGCGTTGCTGTGGGCCTGGGTCTGGCTTGAGTGCATGGTGGCGACCACGCCGCGGGTGCCGCTCTGGATGCGTTCGATCACCAGGCGAATTTCTTCCACCGAGTCCTGGGTGCGTTTGGCCAGGTTGCGCACTTCATCGGCGACCACCGCAAAGCCACGACCGCTTTCACCGGCACGGGCGGCTTCGATGGCGGCGTTTAGCGCCAACAGGTTGGTTTGTTCGGCGATGCTGCGAATCACCTCCAGCACCGAACCGATCTGCTCGCTGTTGACCGCGAGGGCTTCGACTTCGGTCACGGCCTTGCTGACTTCTTCGGCCAGTTGATTGATGTCGCGGGTGCTGCGCTCGATGATTTGCATGCCGTCGCGGGCCGACTGGTCGGCACCTTTCGCCGCGTTGGCCGCGTTCGAGGCGCTGTTGGCGACATCGTGGGCGGTGGCGCTCATTTCGTTGGACGCGGTGGCGACCTGGTCGATTTCGCGGAACTGCACCTGCATGCCTTCACTGGTCTGGCGGGCGATTTCCGAAGACTGGTCGGCCGTACCACGGGCATCGGTGATGCTTTGCTTGATCTGCGCGATGGTCGGTTGCAGCTTGTCGAGGAAGCGGTTGAACCAGCTCACCAGTTCGCCCAACTCGTCCTTCTTGCTGTAGTGCAGGCGCTGGGTCAGGTCGCCGTCGCCACTGGCAATCGCCTTGAGCATGTCGGCCACGCTGTTGATCGGGCGGGTCACGCCGGACGCGGTAAGCCACATCAGCAGCAGACCGATCACACCGGCAATCACTGCCACCGACAGTGCCTTGATCGTGCCGCTTTGCTGAGCATCGTCGAGTACCGCTTGCAGTTTCACTGAGTCGGCCAGCAGCACTTGCTTGGGCAGGTCGATCACCACGGCCCAGGCCTTGGCATCGGCAATCGGGCTGACCGGGTACACCGCGCGGATCAGGTCGCCTTGCTGGAGAATCTTCGGCGCGCCACTAGCGAGCAACTGCAGGATGTCCTTGCCATCGCCGCCCAGGGTGTCGCCGATGTTCTTGCCGACTTTGCCGGCGTCGACACTGTAGGCGGCCAGCACGCCAGTGCCGGAAACGATGAGCATGTGCCCGGCACTGTTGAACAGGTCGCGCTGGGAGTCGATCGCCGCCGCTTGCAGGGCGTCGAGGGCGATGTCGATGCCGACCACGCCGATGGACTTGCCATCTACCAGCAGCGGTACGGAAATGGTGGTCATCAACATTTCCTTGTTGCCGACGGTATCGGCATACGGGTCGAGCAGGCAGATGCGCTTGCTGTCCCGCGGGCAGGTGTACCAGACGTTGTACGGCGTGCCGCTGAGGTTCAGGGTGGTTTTGGTCATGTCTTCTTCGACCATGATCGTGTTCAGCGACTCACCCCCGGCGCGGCTCCAGTACGTGGCGAAACGGCCGATCTCGTTGGACTGGCGGGCGGCGTCATTGACGAATTCGCTGTCCTTGCCGTCCAGCCCATTGGGTTCGAACGCCAGCCAAATGCCCAGTACTTTGCTGTTGCGCTCGAAGGCGGTTTTCAGGCTCTGGTTCAACTCTTCTCGCAAGACGCCGGGCTCGAGGGAGCGTTTGGCGGCCAGGTTGCGCATGTCCTGGATCTGGTCCGCGAGGGCGGTCACCACCGTCAGGGTTTCACCGAAGGTCTTCTGCACCCGCACCGCCTGCTCGGCGGCCTTGGCCTGGAGCAGGTCCTGCACACTGGCAGTGAGCATTCTGCTGCTGGAATCGCTGACCAGATCATCGTTCTGATTGGTCTGGTAGATGTTCATGCCCACTATCAAGGCGACTACGCCCAGCAGGCACAGACCGGACAGCAGGACGATTTTCAGGCGGATGGACAGTGAGTCGAACATAGGGCGAGCTCGCGAATGGATGAAGTGTTGGCTGTGGGCCGTTGCGGCTCACTCGCTAAATCCATTTAGCGCCGATCAATGCACATCGGCGTGGCGTTGAGGTTACATGAGGGGTAACCCGACGAGCGGTAGTGGTTGAACGTTTGCGCAGGAAAATGTGCCGAAAAGCGCTTTAAAACGAAGAAAAACCGCGGAGTTATTCAGCAGGGTTCCGGCAGTGATTCCGGCCGTGACCAGATCCACAGATTGCCCAGCCCCATGCCGGCAATCGCCAGGTAAATCGGCCAGCCATGATCGAGCATTACCAGCATCAGACCGGCACACAACAACATGCTTACCGTGGCGCTGATTTTTGCCCGACGCGCGATGATCTTGCCGTTGCGCCAGTTATGGAGGATGGGACCGAACAGCCGATGGTTTTCCAGCCAGGCACTCAGGCGCGGCGAACTGCGGGTCGCGGCCCAGGCGGCCAGCAGGATGAACTCGGTGGTTGGCAGGCCGGGTATGACGATGGCGATCAGGCCGATGCCCAGGCTGACATAGGCCAGCAGGCCGAAGAGGAGGCGGGAGAGTCTGGAGGAGGCTGGCATGGGCTCAAGGCAACATGTGAGGCTGATCGAAATCTTACGGATTTACTTCGTTCCTTGTGGGAGCGGGCTTGCTCGCGAAGGCGGTGTGTCAGTCAACGTTGATGTTGAGGCTGACGACCTCTTCGCGAGCAAGCCCGCTCCCACAAGGGGAACGCGTTGGGTCAGGCGGCTTCGGTAGCGTAAGCCCGCTCCAGCAACACCGTAAAACGGTTGAACGCGTCGATGGCGCCTTTTTCCACTTCGGCTTCTTCCTGGGCGCTGAATGCCAGGCCGTCCAGGGTTTTGACGAAGCTCTTCCAGTCATCAGCGCGGCCGCCGGCCGGTTCGCCGAGGTGGCGGGCGCCGAAGGTTTCGCTCAGGCCAAGGCCCACGGCACGCTTGATGAGGAACGCCGCGCCGAGCTTCGAGCCTTCGGAGACGAAGATCCAGCCCAGGGCCTCAGCCTTGGTCGGGTTCTTCAGTGCACCGGCGACAGGTGCCGGCACGTCGGTGTCCAGGTCCGCGAGGTCGGCCCTGGCTGCATCGGCACGACAGCGGGCCGGCAGGTCCGGGACGATGGCGGTCAGTTCGGCATCGTTGTACAGCGACACCAGTTCCGACTGGAACAGGTACTGCGCCACCACGAAACGAGCGAAATTGGCCGGGGTTTCAAACGGGGCATGAGCCTTGACCAGGGCATCGAGCTTGCTGTGCGGCTCGTGGGTGATCTGGTTCAAACGTTGCGAACGCAGGTTGGGGCGTTGTTCGGTGGCCTGGGTAGTCATGGCAATTCCTTGGAGAAAGAGAGGCGCTTGGTAACGAGACGAACAGGAAGGCGCCTGACAGTAAAAAATCCTCACCGGGCGGCTTGATGAAACCGCCAGGCGAGCTGAGCGGATCAGATATCCCAGATCAGGTTGACCGCAAAGTTGCGACCCGGCTGGGTCAGACGGTCGAGGTTGGCCGGTTGGGTCACCGAGGCTTCGCCGACGCTGTCGTAGCCGCGCACGTCATCCCACAACCAGTACTTCTTGTCGGTGAGGTTGTAGACGCCGCCGCTGACGGTCACGTCGTCGGTCACCTTGTAGAACGCGCTCAGGTCCAGAATGCCGAAGCCGGGCGTCTTGAACTGGGTGCTGGTGCCGTCCGGGGTCTTGAAACTGGTGCTGTCGACGCGGTCTTTCTTTTTCACCAGCGTCCAGCTGAGCAAGCCGCCGTAGGTGTCCTGGTCGTAGCCGAGGCCGAATACGCCGGTCAGCGGGTTGACGCTGTTGAGCGGCTCGCCGTTGTCGTCGTTGCGACCGTAGGCATAGGCCACCGAGCCCTGGGTGTAGAGGCCTTGCGGCGCGCCGAAGGCGTCGAGGTTCAGGCGTCCCTTGACCTCGGCACCCTTGATGGTGGCGTGCTTGATGTTGTTGCTCTGGAACGTGGTCTCGGTGTAGCCCGGCGTGATGGCGTTCTCGTTAATGAAGTCGCGGTATTTGTTGTAGAACACCGCCACGTCAAACGAGCCCTGCTCGAAGTTGCCGCGCAAACCCGTCTCGTAGCTTTTGCTTTTTTCCGGTTCGAGGTCCGGGTTTGGCGCTACCCGATATCCGCCGGCGATGTTTTCGAAACGACCGTACAACGCCTTGGCGGTCGGGGTGCGGAAGCCTTCAGCGTATTTGCCGTACCAGGTGTAATGGTCGTTGAAGCTGTAGGTGGTGCCAAAATTCGGCGACAGGCGATGCCAGGTTTTGGTCTCGTCGCTCACTGTACCGTTGCCGCTCTGGTCGGCGGTGGCCAGGAACTCTTCGGTGATGTGCGGCTTGAGCTCGGTGTAGTCGTAGCGAGCACCTGGCGCAAAGGTCCAGTTGCCCCAGCTGATCAGATCCTGGGCGAACAGGCTGTAGCTGTTGACGGTCGGGTCCGGGAAGTCACTGGCGGGTGTCAGCGTGTCGGTGGCACTAGGGGCGCCAATGACCCGGCAGGATCCGGCCACGGTCAGGCAGGTGCCGGTGCCGGTACGCAGGCCGGTGATTTTGTCCTGCTTGATGGTGGTGCCATAGGTGACGAGGTGGTCGGTGTCGGCGATGGCAAACGACTTGTCAGCCTGGGCATCGAATACCCATTGGCGGTCCTTGTAGGTGGTATCGCGGTTACGCAGCACGGTTCGTGACGGCGGCGCGTAGATTTCCTCGGTGCTCTGGTCGGTCTTGGCGATCTGGTAGTTCAGCGTCCACTTGATGTTGTCGGCCAGGGCGCTGTCCAGACCGAAGCTGTGTTCCAGGCCAAAGCGTTCGCGGGTGATTGTGTCGTTACCGGTACGGGACTTGTAGTAGCCGAAACCGCGTCCGGCATTGAACGGGCCGCCCACTGCGCTCAATTGATTGGTGTCGCGGTCGTCCTTGTAATGCTCATAGGTCAGGCCCAGGCGCGCGTCGTCGGCGTAATTCCAGCCCAGTTTTGCCAGCACGCTGGTGGTGCGCGCGTCCTGGGGGTTGGCTTCAGTGCGGTTCAGCCCGGTGCCGCCGGTTTCGCCATAGGACTCTGTTTCATGACCGTTGCGCTGACTGAGATGCAACAGGCCATCGAGCTCGCCGGTGCGGCCGGCGACGGTGCCGGACGTCAGCCAGCTGTCGTCGGCGGAGCTGTAGCCGGTTTTCAGGCGCGCGCCGACATCCTTGCCCGGTTTGATGATGTCGTCCGGGTCCAGCGTGTAGTAACTGACGGCGCCGCCAATGGCATTGCTGCCGTACAAAACAGAGGCCGGGCCACGGAGGATTTCCACACGCTTGACGATTTCCGGGTCGACATAGTTGCGGTTGGTCTGGGCATAGGGGCCATTGAAGAAGCCGTCGGGTACCTGCACGCCATCGACCTGGGTCAGCACGCGGTCGCCATCGATGCCGCGAATGTTGTAGCCGGTGATACCGGCCCGCTGGCCTGCGCCGCCTACCGAAACACCAGGTTCGTAGCGCACCAGCTCCTTGATGGTATTGACGTTGTTGCGGTCCAGATCTTCGCGGGTGTAGACAGAGACCGTGCTCGGCACGCTATTCACAGACTGTTCGTTACGGGTGGCGCTGATGGTCACCTGATCGAGATTCAGGGCGCTGCTACCACTGCGCTTTTCCAGAACGATGCTGTTGTTGCCCAGTTTGCGATAGCCCAGGTTGGTCCCCACCAACAGGCGATCCAGGGCTTTCTCCGGCGACAGCGAACCACGGACGCCCGGCGAGGCCACACCTTGTGCCAGCTCTGACGACACACCGATCTGCCAGCCCGTTACGGTGGTAAAGGCATTGAGTGCCGACACCAGTGATTGCTGGGGAATGGCGAACGAGTAGTCGCCCATTTTGCGGGTCGACTGCTCGGTGGCGGTGGCGGCCATGAGCGGTGCGGTACCGGCCATCAGGATGGCGGCGGTCAGCAGCGACAGCACGCGGGAAGGTGTAGGGGCTTGGCGGGTAAGGCGAGGGGACATCGATAGCGCTCCGTGTCGCACGAATCTTTATAGGTGCTGATTGGCATGGTGAGATGCGAATCAATTGTATTGGCTATAACGAGACGTACGGGGTTTGGCTATCGAGTAAAAATAATTCTCATTCAGTTCAAGATGACCAGCGCCGGGAATTCCTGGAGCCGGGCCGAGGTGATGTGGGCCAGGGAGCGAACCACGTCCAGCGGCTGATCGAGACGGTAGTTGCCGGTCACGGTGACATCGGCCAACTGTTCGTTGTTGTTGATGATCCAGCCCGGGTAATAGCGGCGAAGTTCTGCCAGTACCTGGTTCAACGGGCAGTTTTCGAATACCAGCCGTCCCTGGACCCACGCCAGGTCAGTGGCGGCGTCGAGTTTGGCCGGGCGGTCGAAGCCGTTGGGGCCGATCCGAATGCTTTCCCCGGCGGACAAGCGTACCCGCGCGTCATCCCGAGTGGCGCGCAAGTCGACGTCGCCGCGCTGTACCCGTACCTGCGCCACGCCGTTGAGGTAACGCACGGCAAATGCGGTATCGCGAACGCTGGCCGTGACCGGGCCGGCGTCGATTTCCAGTGGTTGGCCGCGATTGGCCTGCACTTCGAAAAACGCTTCGCCCTGATACAGGCGGGCAACACGTTGCTGGTCGTTGATGGTGCTTGAGAACGCCGAATTGGTATTGAGCAGAACCCTGGAACCGTCCTCCAGTTGCAGGCGCTGGCGTTCGCCGACCACAGTCAGGTGATCGGCCTGCAGGCGCATCGGCAAACTGCTGAAACTGAACAGCCCGAGCAGCAGCACGGCGGCGGTGGCCAGTGGTTTCCAGTGCGGACGCAGACGGGCGAGGACAGTGACTTTCGCCGGACGGGCGGCCAGGCTTTGCGCGCATTGCGCCACTTGCGGGCCGTCCCAGATCGCCTGGGCCTTGGCGAACGCCTGGGCATTCAACGGATCGGCGTCGAGCCATGCCTGGAATTGGCGGCTCTGCTCCTCGTCGGGACTGCCGAGCACAATCAGCCAGTCCAGGGCCTGGTCCATCGCGCTTGCGGGGTCCTGCGCCGATGAAGGCTCGGGGGAGCGGTGGTTGTCCGTCACGGTGTTTCCTCGGCAGTGTCTGTGCACGGCTGTTTTTTTTAGTGAAGCGTAAAAGTGGGCCAAGGGTAGCAAAGCCCGATGATCAGCGCAGTCGGTCCAGGTAAGCGCAGGGCCTTGGCGCTCAGTTGGCGTTCAAGCGATCGGCAACCCCGATGCAGATCGACATGATCAGTTTGAGTTCTTTCTGCACGGTGCTGAGGGACACGTTCAACTCCTCGGCGATTTCCTGGTAACTGTGACCGTGCAGGCGGCTGAGGATGAAAATCCGCTGTTGGCGGGCGCTGAGTTCACTGAGGCTCACGTTCAAACGCTCCAGCAATTGTTCGGCGTGGGCGGCGTCTTCGGCGCTGCTGGTGGCGGCGGCGATGCTGTGCATCACCTCCTGCGGCACGTCGTCGACCATCGTGCGCGAATGGATGCGCCGCGCGCGCAAATGGTCCAGCGCCAGGTTGCGCGCCGTCTGGAAGACAAAGGGCTCAAGATGATCGATGGCCCGTTCGCTCAATGCCCGGGTCACCCGCAGGTAAGTTTCCTGCAAAAGGTCTTCAGCGGTGCTGTGATTGTTGACCATCCGCTCCAGCGTGCGCAGCAGAGAGGTGCGCTGGGTGAGGAAAACGTGGTTGAAGCGCGACTGACTCACGGGAGAACCTGATCCATTTCGAGTAGATGATAATGCTTATCATCTACTCGAGTGGTCAAGCACTGATTTGTGACGCTTTACGCGCGACCCTGCAAATAGGTGGCGTAATCGGGAATCCGATGGAGGTGCGCCTGATCCATCAGCGGGCTGCTGAGCAGGTAGTCGGCGCTGCATTCGTTGCACGCCACCGGGATGTTCCACACTGCCGCGACCCGCAGCAACGCCTTGATATCCGGGTCGTGGGGCTGTGGCTCGAACGGGTCCCAGAAGAACACCAGCATGTCGACCCGCTGCTCGGCGATTTGCGCACCGAGCTGCTGATCGCCGCCCAGTGGCCCGCTGATCATGCTTTGCACCGGCAGATCGAGGCGTTGTTGCAACAACAACCCCGTGGTGCCGGTGGCGACCAGGTCATGCTGGGCCAATCTGTCTTTTTGTCGTTCGGCCCAGTCCAGCAAGAACACCTTGCAGTGGTCATGGGCAACCAGGGCGATACGCTTGCGCGCCGCCATGGTCTTTTGCGTAAAGCTGATGCCGATCATCGATGCTGGCTCCAGAAATGACACGCACCCTGTAGGAGCGAGCCTGCTCGCGATGGACTGTAGAACACCGCGGGGCATCAGGTTCCCCGCGTTATCGTTCACGACCATCGCGAGCAAGCTCGCTCCTACAAGAAGGAAGGGACGTGCTGCTTATTCGGCGTTGCACAGCGCCAGGCAGTTATCGAGCATGCGGTTGGAGAAGCCCCACTCGTTGTCATACCACGCCAGTACCTTGAGCAGCTTGCCGCTGGATTTGGTGTGGTTGGCGTCGAAGATCGACGACAGCGGGTTGTGATTGAAGTCGCTGGAGACCAGCGGCAGGGTGTTGTAGCCAAGGATCTTCGAGTGCTGGCTGGCTTCTTTCATCAGCGCATTGACCTCATCGGCCGACGCTTCGCGCTTGAGCTGCACCGTCAGGTCCACCAGCGATACATTGATGACCGGTACGCGCACCGACATGCCGGTCAATTTGCCCGCCAGTTCCGGCAGCACCAGGCCGACGGCTTCGGCGGCACCGGTCTTGCTCGGGATCATGTTCTGGGTGGCCGAACGGGCGCGGTACGGATCGACGTGATAGACGTCGGTCAGGTGCTGGTCGTTGGTATAGGCGTGAATGGTGGTCATCAGACCGCTTTCGATGCCCAGCTCGCGGTGCAGCACCTGGGCCACCGGAGCCAGGCAGTTGGTGGTGCACGACGCGTTGGAAATGATCTGGTGCGATTGGCGCAGAATGTCGTGGTTCACCCCGTAGACGACAGTGGCGTCGGCGCCTTTGGCCGGTGCAGAGATAATGACTTTGCGCGCGCCCGCCGTAATATGCGCGGCGGCTTTGGCCCGGTCGGTGAACAGACCGGTGCATTCGAACACCACATCAATTTTTTCCGCGGCCCAGGGCAGGTCGGCCGGGTTGCGGATGGCGCTGACCGAAATGCGGTCGCCGTTGACCGTCAGACTCTCCTGATCGTGCTGGACATCGGCATCGAATGTGCCGTGAACGGTGTCGTACTTGAGCAGATGAGCGTTGATCGCGCTGTCGCCCAGGTCGTTGATGGCGACGATCTGCAGATCCTGACGGTAGCCCTGGGTATAGAGTGCGCGCAGGACGTTACGGCCGATGCGGCCAAAACCATTGATTGCGATTCGAAGAGTCATAGTGCGGCGCTACCGTCGTTTTGTTGTTGGAATTACAAGATTATTCGTAAAAAAATAGAAAACAAGCCTTTTTGATGGCAATATTTTGTTCGATCTACAACGAGTGACCTGAATCAACTGGTCCGAATGGTCAAATAAACCGTCTGTCATCCCATCGACACCGGCCTTTGATCAGCATAGACAATCAGGTCGCCACATCCGTTAGCCTGGAGTTCTACACATGCATCCCCGCGTCCTTGAGGTCACTGAACGGCTTATCGCCCGCAGCCGCGCCACGCGTGAGGCCTACCTTGCATTGATCCGCGGTGCGGCCAGCGACGGTCCGATGCGCGGCAAGCTGCAATGCGCCAACTTCGCCCATGGCGTGGCCGGTTGCGGCAGCGACGACAAGCACAGCCTGCGGATGATGAACTCCGCGAACATCGCGATAGTTTCGTCATATAACGACATGCTCTCGGCGCACCAGCCCTACGAAGTCTTCCCCGAACTGATCAAGAAAGCCCTGCGCGAAATCGGCTCCGTCGGTCAGTTCGCCGGTGGCACGCCGGCCATGTGCGATGGCGTGACCCAGGGCGAGCCGGGCATGGAACTGAGCCTGCCGAGCCGCGAAGTGATCGCGTTGTCCACCGCCGTGGCGCTGTCTCACAACATGTTCGACGGCGCGCTGCTGCTCGGCATCTGCGACAAGATCGTGCCGGGCCTGATGATGGGCGCGCTGCGCTTCGGCCATCTGCCGATGATCTTCGTGCCGGGCGGGCCGATGGTGTCGGGCATTTCCAACAAGCAGAAAGCCGATGTGCGCCAGAAATACGCCGAAGGCAAGGCGACTCGCGAAGAGCTGCTGGAATCGGAAATGAAGTCCTACCACAGCCCCGGCACCTGTACCTTCTACGGCACCGCCAACACCAACCAGTTGCTGATGGAAGTCATGGGGCTGCATCTGCCGGGCGCGTCCTTCGTCAACCCGAACACGCCGTTGCGCGATGCCTTGACCCGCGAAGCCGCGCACCAGGTCACGCGCCTGACCAAGCAGAACGGCGACTTCATGCCGATCGGCGAAATCGTCGACGAGCGTTCGCTGGTCAACTCGATTGTCGCGTTGCATGCCACGGGCGGTTCGACCAACCACACCCTGCACATGCCGGCCATCGCCATGGCGGCGGGTATTCAATTGACCTGGCAGGACATGGCCGACCTCTCCGAAGTCGTGCCGACCCTGAGCCACGTCTACCCGAACGGCAAAGCCGACATCAACCACTTCCAGGCCGCGGGTGGCATGTCGTTCCTGATCCGCGAACTGCTGGAAGCCGGGCTGCTCCACGAAAACGTCAACACCGTAATGGGCCATGGCCTGAGCCGCTACACCCAGGAGCCGTTCCTCGACAATGGCCAACTGGTCTGGCGTGAAGGCGTGACCGACAGCCTCGACGAAAGCATCCTGCGTCCGGTCGCCCGCGCGTTCTCGGCCGAAGGTGGCCTGCGGGTGATGGAAGGCAACCTCGGTCGTGGCGTGATGAAAGTCTCCGCCGTGGCCGTGGAAAACCAGATCGTCGAAGCGCCGGCCATGGTGTTCCAGGATCAGCAGGACCTGGCCGATGCGTTCAAGGCCGGTTTGCTGGAGAAGGATTTTGTCGCGGTGATGCGCTTCCAGGGCCCGCGCTCCAACGGCATGCCAGAGCTGCACAAGATGACGCCGTTCCTCGGCGTGTTGCAGGATCGCGGCTTCAAAGTCGCGCTGGTGACCGACGGGCGCATGTCCGGCGCGTCGGGGAAAATCCCGGCGGCCATCCATGTCAGCCCCGAAGCTTATGTCGGCGGCGCTTTGGCGCGGGTACAAGAGGGCGATATCATCCGCGTCGATGGCGTCAAAGGCACCCTGGAGCTTAAGGTGGACGCCGAAGAATTCGCAGCGCGCACGCCGGCCAAGGGCCTGTTGGGCAACAACATCGGCACCGGTCGCGAGCTGTTCGGTTTCATGCGCATGGCCTTCAGCTCGGCGGAGCAGGGCGCCAGCGCCTTTACTTCTGCCCTGGAGACGCTTAATTGAAACTGGCTTTGGTCGGTGACATCGGTGGGACCAACGCACGTTTCGCGTTGTGGAAAAACCAGCAGCTGGAATCGGTCCAGGTGCTGGCAACGGCAGATTTTCCCAGCCCGGAAGAAGCTATCAGCCTGTACCTCAATGGTCTGGGGCTGGCGCCGGGTTCGATCGGTTCGGTGTGCCTGTCGGTGGCGGGCCCGGTGAGTGGTGACGAATTCAAGTTCACCAATAATCACTGGCGCCTGAGCCGCAAGGGCTTTTGCCAGACCTTGCAGGTGGATCAGCTGTTGTTGGTCAACGACTTCTCGGCCATGGCCTTGGGCATGACCCGTTTGCAGCCCGGCGAATTCCGCGTGGTCTGCGAAGGCACGCCGGAGCCGTTGCGCCCGGCGGTGGTGATTGGCCCGGGCACCGGCCTGGGCGTCGGCACCTTGCTCGATTTGGGCGCGGGCCGTTTTGCCGCGTTGCCGGGGGAGGGCGGTCACGTCGATCTGCCATTGAGCAGCCCGCGTGAAACCCAACTCTGGCAGCACATCTTCAACGAAATTGGCCATGTCAGTGCGGAAACAGCCTTGAGCGGTGGCGGCTTGCCCCGTGTCTATCGGGCGATCTGCGCGGTGGACGGGCACACGCCTGTGCTCGACACACCGGAAGCCATCACCGCTGCCGGGCTGGCGGGCGACCCGATTGCCGTGGAAGTGCTTGAGCAGTTCTGCTGCTGGCTCGGTCGCGTGGCCGGCAATAACGTACTGACCACCGGTGGACGCGGTGGCGTGTACATCGTGGGCGGGGTGATTCCGCGCTTTGCCGATTTCTTCCTCGAAAGCGGTTTCGCCCGCTGCTTCGCCGACAAGGGTTGCATGAGCGATTACTTCAAGGGGATTCCGGTGTGGCTGGTGACGGCGCCGTATTCCGGGTTGGTTGGCGCCGGAGTAGCCTTGGAGCAATCTCTCCCAGCTTGAAATACGATCAAAATGTGGGAGCGGGCTTGCTCGCGAATGCGGTTTTATATTCAACACATTCGTTGACTGACACACCGCTTTCGCGAGCAAGCCCGCTCCCACAGTTGTTTCTGTGGTGTTTGCAGTTTCGGTGCTTAAGGCATAATCCGCCCAATTCAAACAACAAGGACGCCGCCCGTGAGCTCAGTCAACAAGTCGATTTTGTTGGTCGATGACGATCAAGAGATACGCGAGTTGCTGGATACCTACCTGACCCGCGCCGGGTTCCAGGTACGTACCACGCCCGACGGCGCCGGTTTTCGCCAGGCGCTGAACGAGGCGCCGAGTGATCTGGTGATCCTTGATGTGATGTTGCCCGACGAAGACGGCTTCAGCCTGTGCCGCTGGATTCGCCAGCATCCGCGCCAGGCGCAGGTGCCGATCATCATGCTCACCGCCAGTTCCGACGAAGCCGATCGCGTCATCGGCCTGGAACTGGGCGCCGACGATTACCTCGGCAAGCCCTTCAGCCCACGGGAGTTGCAGGCACGGATCAAGGCGTTGCTGCGCCGCGCGCAGTTCGGTCAGGAGCGCAGTGGCGGTGAGGTGCTGGCCTTCGATGACTGGCGGCTGGACATGGTCAGCCATCGGCTGTTTCACATCGACGGCGAAGAGGTGATTCTCTCGGGCGCCGATTTCGCGCTGCTGAAACTGTTCCTCGACCATCCACAGGAAATCCTCGACCGCGACACTATCGGCAACGCCACCCGCGGCCGCGAACTGATGCCCCTGGATCGCATCGTCGACATGGCGGTCAGCCGTTTGCGCCAGCGCCTGCGCGACACGGAAAAACCGCCACGGCTGATCCGCACCGTGCGTGGCAGCGGCTACCAACTGGCGGCCAACGTGGTTGCCAGCAATGGTCACTGAGACTTTGCGCAAGCTCGCCGCCAAGGTGCCGATGCCGCGTTCGCTGCTCGGGCGGATGTTGCTGCTGACCCTGCTGGCGGTGTTGTTCGCCCAGGCATTGTCGAGTGTGATCTGGGTGTCGCAACTGCGCGCCACGCAGCTCGAGGGCCTGGTCACCAGTGCCCGCAGCCTGGCCCATTCAATGACCGCCAGCGTCAGTTATTTCCGTTCGTTGCCGGTGGCGTTTCGGCCCCTGGTGCTCGATCAATTGCGCAGCATGGGCGGCACCCGGTTCGTGGTGACGCTCAACGACAAACCCCTGGGCATGGAAGTGCTGCCCATCACCCCGCGTAAAGAGGCGGTGCTCAAGGCGGTTGACGAAGTGCTGCGCCAGTCCCTCGGCCAAGACACGGACATCTCGGTGACCTTCGTCAGCCCGGAAGACCTGCGCATCTTCAATGGCGGCCTGAAGCTCGATGAGTTGCCACGTTCCTGGGCGCACTACGCGCTGACCCTGGAACCGGTGAACCCGCCAGTGCTGGTCACGCAGATCCAGATGGCACCGGGGGAATGGCTGTACATCGCCTCGCTGTTGCCCGAGCCCTACACCAGTCTTGAAGAGCAGGGCCTGCCGGCGCAGCAGGTGTGGTTCATCGTCCTGACCAGCAGCTTTTTGCTGTTGTTCATCGGCCTGCTGGTGCACTGGCAGAGTCGTCCGCTCAAGCGCCTGGCGCGGGCGGCGCGGGACCTGTCGTTGGGTGCCGACGTGGAACCGGTGGCCGAGGGCGGTGGCAGCGAAGTGGTCGAGGTCGGGCGCGCCTTCAACACCATGCGCGAGCGCATCAGCCGTTACCTGACCGAACGCAGCCAGTTGTTCAGCGCCATTTCCCACGACCTGCGCACGCCGATCACCCGCTTGCGCCTGCGGGTTGAATTGCTCGAAGACGAAACACTGCAAGCCAAGTTCGGGCGCGATCTGGACGAGCTGGAGTTGCTGGTCAAGGGCGCGCTGCAATGCGTGAAAGACACCGACATCCACGAGAACATCGAGCCGGTGGATCTCAACCATGTGCTCGACTGTCTGGTGGAACCCTATCTCGCGCCGAACGGCAACGGCCGCGTGACCCAGCAGGGGCGGGCACTGGCGGCATACCCGGGCAAACCGCTGGCGCTCAAGCGCTGCATCGGCAACCTGATCGACAATGCGCTGAAGTACGGGCAGAACGCGCACCTGCACATCGATGACGACGAAAGCGCGTTCATCCTGCATGTCGATGACGAGGGGCCGGGCGTGCCGGAGCAGCGCCTGGAGCAGGTGTTCGAACCGCACTTCCGCCTGGCCGGGCAGCAGCAGGGTTACGGCTTGGGGCTGGGGATTGCCCGCAACATTGCCCATAGCCATGGTGGTGAGGTCAGCTTGCAGAATTTGCGTGAAGGCGGGTTGCGGGTAACGTTGCAGTTGCCCCGCAGCGTTGACTAGTCAGACCGCGTTATCGTTCTTCGCGAGCAAGCCCGCTCCCACATTTGATTCGTTCACGACGCAGAACCAATGTGGGAGCGGGCTTGCTCGCGAAGGCGTCAGATCATTCAACACATCTTCCAAGGGAATGTCACAAGTTGGTGACATAACCCACCCCCTTCGTTACAAGCCGACCTTCGTCCGTTGTTTATGCTGCCCCACAGTCATAACAACAAAAAAGGTACGCCATGGACACCTTCCAACCGGCCTTCAGCAGTTGGCTGAACGCACCTGCCCATCAGCAATGGCTCGCCACCGAAGGCTTGCGCCTGCTGGCCTTCGCCAAGGCTTCGAAACTGCCTGAAGGCTTTGGCAACCTCGATGAAAAGGGTCGCCTCCCGCCTGATGCGCAAGCCCAGACCATGAACACCGCGCGCATGACCCACAGCTTCGCCTTGGCCCACATTCAGGGTTTACCGGGCTTTGCCGAACTGGTGGATCACGGCGTTGCCGCACTGCGCGGGCCGTTGCGCGACGCGCTGCATGGCGGCTGGTTCGCGACTGCCGAACATCGCGACGGCAACACCGGCAAGAACGCCTACCTGCATGCCTTCGTCGCGCTGGCCGCCAGTTCTGCGGTGGTCGCACAGCGTCCCGGTGCCCAAGCCTTGCTCGATGATGCCATCGATATCATCGACACTTATTTCTGGAGCGAAGAAGAAGGCGCGATGCGCGAGTCTTTCAATCGCGACTGGAGCGAAGAGGAGGCGTACCGGGGCGCCAACAGCAATATGCACGCCACCGAAGCTTTCCTCGCCCTGGCCGATGTCACCGATGACAACCGCTGGCTGAGCCGCGCCCAACGGATTGTCGAGCGCGTAATTCATGGCCACGCCGCCGCCAACGATTACCTGGTGATCGAGCATTTCGACCGCGCCTGGCAGCCACTGCGGGACTACAACCGCGACAATCCGGCCGACGGCTTCCGCCCCTACGGCACCACCCCGGGCCATGGTTTCGAGTGGGCGCGGCTGTTGCTGCACCTCGAAGCTTCGCGGGTGAGAGCCGGGATGCTCACGCCGGGCTGGCTGGTCACCGATGCGCAAAAACTGTTCGAGCACAATTGCCTCCATGGCTGGGACGTCGATGGCGCGCCGGGCATTGTCTACACCCTGGATTGGGGCAACAAAGCGGTGGTCCGCCATCGCCTGCACTGGACCCATTGTGAAGCCAGTGCCGCCGCCAGTGCGCTGCTCAAACGCACCGGTGAAGAGCAATACGAACACTGGTACCGACTGTTCTGGGAATTCTGTGACAGTCATTTCATCGACCGCGATGGCGGCAGCTGGCATCACGAACTCGACCCGCAAAACCGCCCGAGTGCCGATATCTGGCCCGGCAAGCCTGATCTTTACCATGCCTGGCAAGCCGTGCTGATTCCGCGCCTGGCGCTGGCGCCGAGCATGGCCACGGCGCTGGCGCAGCCGTCCCAGAGCGGTTCTATGTAACCATGCGGTGACATTCGCGCATCCCTTCGTTACCTGCGAGGGGATATCCCCTGTTTAGAATCTTATGCAGCGCAAGCAACAGACTTGCATGCATAACAACAAGAAAGGTGCTCCTAGATGAATGCGATTTCTCGCCTCGCTACTGTCATTTCTCTCGCTTCCCTGTCTGCGCTCCCCCTCAGTGTCCTGGCCGCCGAATCCAAAGGTTCCGTTGAAGTCGTTCACTGGTGGACTTCCGGTGGTGAAAAAGCAGCGGTCGATGTCCTGAAGGCTCAAGTCGAAAAAGACGGCTTCACCTGGAAGGACGGCGCGGTCGCCGGCGGTGGCGGTTCCACGGCCATGACCGTACTCAAGAGTCGCGCCGTAGCCGGCAACCCGCCGGGCGTTGCCCAGATCAAAGGCCCGGACATCCAGGAGTGGGGCAGCACTGGCCTGCTCAGCACCGACGCGTTGAAAGACGTTTCCAAGGCGGAAAACTGGGATGGCCTGCTGTCGAAGAAAGTCTCCGACACCGTGAAGTACGAAGGTGACTACGTCGCCGTGCCGGTGAACATCCACCGCGTCAACTGGCTGTGGATCAACCCTGAAGTGTTCAAGAAAGCCGGGATCGAAAAAGCCCCGACGACCCTCGAAGAATTCTATGCCGCCGGCGACAAGCTCAAGGCCGCCGGCTTCATCGCGCTCGCCCACGGCGGTCAGCCTTGGCAGGACAGCACCGTGTTCGAAGACGTGGTGCTCTCGGTCATGGGCGCCGACGGTTACAAGAAAGCCCTGGTCGACCTGGACCAGAAAACCCTGTCCGGCCCGGAGATGACCAAGTCGTTCGCCGAGCTGAAAAAAATCACCGGCTACATGGACCCGAACCGTGCCGGTCGTGACTGGAACATCGCCGCCGCCGACGTCATCAGTGGCAAGGCCGGCATGCAGATGATGGGCGACTGGGCGAAAAGCGAGTGGACCGCCGCGAAGAAAATCGCCGGCAAGGACTACCAGTGCGTAGCGTTCCCGGGCACCGAAAAAGCCTTCACCTACAACATCGATTCGATGGCGGTGTTCAAGCTCAAGGCCGATCGCAAGGGCGACATCGCTGCCCAGCAAGACCTGGCCAAGGTCGCGTTGGGTACCGACTTCCAGAAAGTCTTCAGCATGAACAAGGGTTCGATCCCGGTGCGTAACGACATGCTGAACGAAATGGACAAGCTCGGCTTCGACGAGTGTGCCCAGAAGTCGGCCAAGGACTTCATCGCGGACGACAAGACCGGCGGCCTGCAACCGAGCATGGCGCACAACATGGCCACCTCCCTGGCCGTGCAGGGCGCGATCTTCGACGTGGTCACCAACTTCATGAACGACAAGGACGCTGACCCGGCCAAGGCCAGCGCCCAACTGGCCTCGGCTGTCAAAGCTGCCCAGTAATCCCTGACACAGCCTGACCCGATGTGGGAGCGGGCTTGCTCGCGAATGCAGACCGACATTCAACATTGATGTCGACTGACACACCGCTTTCGCGAGCAAGCCCGCTCCCACAAGGGATCACTGCGTCGATTCATTTCTCTAAACCTGGATTATCCCGATGAGCTCTGTGGCGGTTTTCAGCAAAGCCTCACCGTTCGATGCGCTGCAACGCTGGCTACCCAAGTTGGTACTCGCGCCGAGCATGCTGATCGTGTTGGTTGGCTTCTACGGTTACATCATCTGGACGTTCATTCTGTCCTTCACCAACTCCAGCTTCATGCCGAGCTACAAGTGGGTCGGCCTGCAGCAATACATGCGCCTGATGGACAACGACCGCTGGTGGGTCGCGAGCAAGAACCTCGCGGTGTTCGGCGGCATGTTCATCGGCATCAGCCTGGTGCTGGGCGTGTTCCTCGCGGTGCTGCTGGACCAGCGCATTCGCAAGGAAGGCTTCATCCGCACCGTCTACCTGTACCCGATGGCGCTGTCGATGATCGTCACCGGTACCGCGTGGAAATGGCTGCTCAACCCGGGCCTGGGCCTGGACAAGATGCTGCGCGACTGGGGCTGGGAAGGCTTCCGTCTCGACTGGCTGGTGGATCAGGATCGCGTGGTGTACTGCCTGGTGATCGCCGCCGTGTGGCAAGCCTCCGGGTTTGTCATGGCGATGTTCCTCGCCGGCCTGCGCGGTGTCGATCAATCGATCATCCGTGCTGCGCAAGTCGATGGCGCGAGCCTGCCGACCATCTACCTGAAGATCGTCCTGCCGAGCCTGCGCCCGGTGTTCTTCAGTGCCTTCATGATCCTGGCGCACATCGCCATCAAGAGCTTCGACCTGGTCGCGGCGATGACTGCGGGCGGTCCGGGTTACTCCTCCGACCTGCCGGCGATGTTCATGTATTCCTTCACCTTCAGCCGTGGCCAGATGGGCATCGGTTCGGCCAGCGCCATGCTGATGCTCGGCGCCGTGCTGACCATCCTCGTGCCGTACCTGTACTCCGAGCTGCGAGGCAAACGCCATGACTAATCAACTCGGAAAATCGGGTATCAGTTTCAGCCGCATCGCGATCTACGCAACTCTGTTGCTGGCGGCAGCGGTGTACTTGATCCCGTTGGTGGTAATGCTGCTGACCAGCTTCAAATCCCCGGAAGACATCCGTACCGGCAACCTGCTGAGCTGGCCGACCGTGATCGACGGCATTGGCTGGATCAAGGCCTGGGACGTGGTCGGCGGCTACTTCTGGAACTCGGTGAAGATCACCGTGCCGGCGGTGCTGATCTCCACGTTCATCGGGGCCATGAACGGCTACGTGCTGTCGATGTGGCGCTTCCGTGGTTCGCAACTGTTCTTCGGCCTGTTGCTGTTCGGCTGCTTCCTGCCGTTCCAGACAGTGCTGCTGCCAGCCTCGTTCACCCTCGGCAAGTTCGGCCTGGCCAACACCACCACTGGCCTGGTGCTGGTGCACGTGGTCTACGGCCTGGCGTTCACCACGCTGTTCTTCCGCAACTACTACGTGAGCATTCCGGATGCGCTGGTCAAGGCCGCACGGCTCGATGGCGCGGGCTTCTTCACGATCTTCCTGAAGATCCTGCTGCCGATGTCGATCCCGATCGTGATGGTCTGCCTGATCTGGCAGTTCACCCAGATCTGGAATGACTTCCTGTTCGGCGTGGTGTTCGCCAGTGGCGACGCCCAGCCAATTACCGTGGCCCTGAACAACCTGGTCAACACCAGCACCGGGGCCAAGGAATACAACGTTGATATGGCCGCCGCGATGATCGCCGGGCTGCCGACACTGCTGGTCTACATATTCGCTGGCAAGTATTTCCTGCGCGGGCTGACGTCCGGCGCGGTCAAGGGGTAGAACATGGCAACTCTCGAATTACGCAACGTCAACAAGACCTACGGCCCCGGTTTGCCGGACACCCTGAAAAACATCGAACTGAAAATCGATGACGGTGAGTTCCTGATCCTGGTCGGCCCGTCGGGCTGCGGCAAGTCGACCTTGATGAACTGCATCGCCGGCCTTGAAACCATCAGCGGTGGCGCGATCCTGGTGGACGACGCCGACATCAGCGGCATGAGCCCCAAGGATCGCGACATCGCCATGGTGTTCCAGTCCTACGCGCTGTACCCGACCATGAGCGTGCGCGACAACATCGCCTTCGGCCTGAAGATCCGCAAAATGCCGACTGCCGAAATCGACGAAGAAGTCGCTCGGGTTTCCAAGCTGTTGCAGATCGAACACCTGCTCAGCCGCAAGCCCGGCCAACTCTCCGGCGGCCAGCAACAGCGCGTGGCGATGGGCCGTGCCCTGGCGCGGCGACCGAAGATTTATCTGTTCGACGAACCGTTGTCCAACCTCGACGCCAAGCTACGGGTCGAGATGCGCACCGAAATGAAACTGATGCACCAACGCCTGAAAACCACCACGGTCTACGTGACCCACGACCAGATCGAAGCCATGACCCTGGGCGACAAAGTGGCGGTGATGAAGGACGGGATCATCCAGCAGTTCGGTACGCCGAAGGACATCTACAACAACCCGGCCAACCTGTTCGTGGCGAGCTTCATCGGTTCGCCGCCGATGAACTTCATCCCGCTGCGCTTGCAGCGCAAGGACGGTCGTCTGCTGGCGCTGCTCGACAGCGGCCAGGCCCGTTGCGAATTGCCGCTGGGCATGCAGGATGCCGGTCTTGAAGACCGCGAAGTGATCCTCGGCATCCGCCCTGAGCAGATCATTCTGGCCAACGGCGAAGCAAACGGGTTGCCGACCATTCGCGCCGAAGTCCAGGTCACCGAACCGACCGGGCCCGACACCCTGGTCTTCGTCAATCTCAACGACACCAAGGTCTGCTGCCGCCTGGCGCCGGACGTGGCGCCGGCCGTGGGCGAGACCCTGACCCTGCAATTCGATCCGGCGAAAGTGCTGCTGTTCGATGCCAAGACCGGGGAGCGTTTGGGGGTTGCCGGCGTGCCGAAAGCCGAGGCGCATGCTGACAACGTGGCGCAATTCAAAGGTCGCTGAAGAACAAGAAATGTGGGAGCGGGCTTGCTCGCGAATGCGTACTGACATTCAACAACTATGTCGACTGATACACCGCTTTCGCGAGCAAGCCCGCTCCCACAGGGGGGACATGTGGCGGATGGATTGTTATCCGTCGCAACTGATGTAACCGCGTTAAAGAAGAAAAGTTAATAACAATAAAACGAGGAAGTAGGGATGAAGATGAAGAACAAGGCCCGGTTGATCTGCCAGGTTTCAGCAGCGGCAGCACTGGTTCTGGCCGGCAATGCGATGGCCGATGAAGCGTTCAGCTCCGACTCCAGGTGGATGACGGGCGATTGGGGTGGCGAGCGTACCAAGCTGATCGAGCAAGGCATCGACATCAAGATGGACTACGTCGGTGAAGTCGGCGGCAACCTCCATGGCGGCTTCAATGATGACAAGACCGCGCGCTACGCCGACCAGTTTGGCCTGGGCGCGGCGCTGGACCTGGAGAAGCTGTTTGGCTGGGATAACACCCAAGCCAAGATCCAGCTCACCAACCGTAACGGTGAGAACATCTCCAACGACCGTATCGGCGATCCGCGTGCCGGCACCTTGAGTTCCTCCCAGGAAGTCTATGGTCGTGGCCACATGGTCCGTCTGACCCAGTTGTGGATTCAGCACCAGTTCTTCGACAACAAGCTGGACGTCAAGGCCGGTTACTTCGGTGAAGGTGAAGACTTCAACACCTTCCCGTGCGAGTTCCAGAACCTGGCGTTCTGCGGATCCCAGGTGGGTAACTGGGCCACCAACATCTGGTACAACTGGCCGGTCAGCCAGGCGGCGATCCGTGTGAAGTACAACATCAATGACGAGCTCTACGCTCAGATTGGCGCGTACAACCAGAACACGTCGCAACTGGAGCACGGTAACGGCTTCAAGCTCAGCGGCAGTGGCACCAATGGCACCGTCCTGCCGGTCGAGCTGGTCTGGTCGCCGAAGGTCAACAACCTGCCGGGTGAATACCGTGTCGGTTACTACAAAAGTACCTCTGATGCCGACGACGTTCTCAAGGACGACAACGGCCAGAACGCAGCGACCACCGGCAACCCTTATCGCGTCCACGATAGCAAGCATGGCTACTGGTTCGTCGCGCAGCAGCAACTGACCAGCCACAATGGCGATGCTTCCCGTGGTCTGAACATCGCGGCCAACGCAACGTTCCACGACAAAGACACCAACTTCATCGACAACTACCAGTCGCTGATGTTCGTGTACAAGGGCCCGTTCGACGCGCGTCCGAAGGATGACGTGGGCATCGGTTTCGCCCGTATCCATGTCAACGATGACGTGAAGAAAAACGCTGAACTGACCAACGCGGCCAACGGTGTTTCGGAATACGACAATCCGCTGTTCTCGCCCATTCGTGAAACCGAATACAACTACGAGATCAACTACGGCTTCCACGTGACCAACTGGCTGACCGTACGTCCCAACCTGCAATACGTCACTCATCCGGGTGGTGTGGATGAAGTCGACAACGCGCTGGTGGCCGGCCTGAAAATTCAGTCGGTGTTCTAACGCTGTTGCGATAAGCTCTCCTCAATGTGCGCATTTTTGCGGACAGCCCTGGCTGTCCGTTTTTTTTTGTGTGGCGAGGGGGCTCGCCCCCGTTGGACTGCGCAGCAGTCCCTTTTTGGGGCCGCTTCGCGACCCAACGGGGTGATGCGGCATTCCGACAAGCCCCCTCGCCACAAAAAGCGCTCTACAGGATTGTGAGAATGTTGAGTACACCCATGTTTTTCAGGACCGTGGCACATGCTTGAGCATCCGCTACAACGCTTCTTCAAATCCTTGCGCGAACGACCGGTGTTCGCGTGGGAGCGCTATCAGACGCGCGATGTGCTGGTGATCGATCATCCGCTGTGTCAGGCGGTGTTCAGTCGTCAGGGCGCGCAGTTGTTGCACTTCCAGCCCAAGGGCCAGAAACCCTGGCTGTGGTGCGCGGCAAAGTGGCCGCAGGTCGGCGCCATTCGCGGCGGCGTGCCGGTGTGTTGGCCGTGGTATGGCCGGCATCCGAGCGAAAACGCCTGGCCGTCCCATGGCTGGGCGCGGTTGCTCGACTGGAAGCTGCTCGACAGCAACAGTGACGACGATGGCGTGCGATTGCACTGGCAACTGAAGTTGTGCGACTGGCAGGTGGACCTGCACGCGCACCTGGGTGAGCGCATGGAACTGCGTCTGAGCACCGAGCATCAGGACGACATGCCGTGCCAGTTGAGCCAGGCTTTGCACGCTTACTGGCGTATTGGCGATGTCAGTGAGATAGCGCTGTCTGGACTCGAAGGCGCGCAGGGTTACGATCAGTTGAGCCGACAGGTTTGTCAGCAGGAAGGCGAGTTACGCGTTGATGGCGGGTGTCAGCGGGTGTTCCAGCACGACGGCGAATTGCAGTTGAACGACCATGCCTGGCAGCGGGCGTTGTGCATCGACACTGGCGAAACGGCAGACACCGTGGTTTGGCATCCTGGTTCACGTCCGTTGCTCGGCGTGACCTGGAACGAGATATCCGAATTCGTTTGCGTAGAGGCCGCAAGCGGCGGTACCGACAGCCTGTGCCTGAAACCAGGGGAGCGGGCGCATTTGAGTTTGCAGGCGCGGGTGGGGGCTTGATTCTGCGGTGTTGCTGCTGGCCCCTTCGCGAGCATGCCCGCTCCCACATTCGACCACATTCCAACTGAAGGAATCTGGTCACCTGTGGGAGCAGGCTTGCTCGCGAAGGCGTCCTTTCAAGCAGTAAAGATTCAGGATCGGTCAGTTGAACTCATCTCCCACCGGATACCGGCTGGCATTCAAGCTTTCCTTGATCTTGCGCAAATGCGGCTGGAAGTCCACGCCACGGCGCAAGGTCATGCCGGTGGCGAGTACGTCCAGCACGGTCAGCTGGATGATCCGCGACGTCATCGGCATGTAGATGTCGGTGTCTTCCGGCAGCGGAATGTTCAGGCTCAGGGTGCTGGCCTTGGCCAGTGGCGAGTTCTCGGCGGTCAGGCCAAGCACCGAGGCGCCGTTTTCCCGGGCGATGCGCGCCACTTCCACCAGTTCGCGGGTGCGACCGGTGTAGGAAATGATCACGAACAGCTCGCCGGTATGGGCCACCGAGGCAATCATGCGCTGCATCAGCACATCCGCGTGGGCCGTGACGGCGAGGTTGAAACGGAAGAACTTGTGCTGCGCATCCAGTGCCACCGGTGCCGAGGCGCCGAGGCCGAAGAAGTGGATCTGCCGGGCCTGAATCAGCAGGTCGACGGCGCGACTGATCAGGTTCGGGTCCAGTGCCTGGCAAGCGCTGTCCAGTGAGGCGATGGCGCTGCCGAAGATCTTCTGGGTGTAGGCCTCCGGATTGTCATCGGCCTCCACCGCACGGCTGACATAGGCGGCGCCACTGGCCAGGCTCTGGGCCAGTTGCAGTTTGAGCTCGGGGTAGCCGCTGACGCCGAACGAACGGCAGAAACGGTTGACCGTCGGCTCGCTGACCGAGGCGGCCTGGGCGAGGGCGGCGATGCTGAAGCGGGTGGCCTGCTGCGGGTTGAGCAGGATCACCTCGGCGACTTTGCGTTCGGCCTTGTTCAGCTCTTCAAGGCGATTCTGGATTTGCTCCAGTAAATTTCGCACGCGGTCCATATAAGTATCCTTTACACCTGCGCCAACAAGCGCGCGGCTAATGCAAAAAGGGCCTTTGGTGAGGCCCGTAACGGTGGCCTATCCTACTGATGGCTCCGACCGACCACCACTCGGAATCTGTATTTTGCGAAAATGTTGTGGTTATTACTACATTTTCCCTTGAGTGATGCCTTGAAAAAAGGTATTTGTAGCTTAACTTGATAAAAGAACAAACATCATGCTCTCGATTACGGTTGAACCGTGCACCTTTGCCTTGTTCGGCGCCCTTGGCGACCTGGCCTTGCGCAAGCTGTTTCCTGCCCTCTATCAACTCGACGGCGCCGGCCTGTTGCACGAGGATACGCGGATCATCGCGCTGGCCCGTGAGCCGGGCAGCGAGCAGGAACACCTGGCGTTCATCACCTCCGAGCTGCGCCGCTATGTCGGTGCCAAAGAGCTGGACGAAGCCGTGGTCGAGCGTTTTCTGGCGCGCCTGAACTACCTGCACGTCGACTTCCTCAACCCCGATGATTATGTGGCCCTGGCCGAATCCGCCGGCAGTTCGCAGCGTGTCATCGCCTACTTTGCGACCCCTGCCGCCGTGTATGGCGCGATTTGCGAGAACCTGGCCAAGGTCGGCCTGGCGCAAAACACCCGTGTGGTGCTGGAAAAACCCATCGGTTCGGATCTGGAATCCTCGCGCAAGGTCAACGACGCCGTGGCGCAGTTCTTCCCGGAGAACCGCACCTACCGCATCGACCACTATCTGGGTAAAGAGACCGTCCAGAACCTGATCGCCCTGCGTTTCGCCAACAGCCTGTTCGAAACCCAGTGGAACCAGAATTACATTTCCCACGTGGAAATCACCGTGGCCGAGAAGGTCGGTATCGAAGGCCGCTGGGGTTACTTCGACAAGGCCGGCCAGCTGCGGGACATGATCCAGAATCACCTGCTGCAACTGCTCTGCCTGATCGCCATGGACCCGCCGGCCGACCTGTCCGCCGACAGCATCCGCGACGAGAAGGTCAAAGTGCTCAAGGCCCTGGCGCCGATCAGCCCGGAAGGCCTGACCACTCAAGTGGTGCGCGGCCAGTACATCGCCGGCTACAGCGAAGGCAAGGCAGTACCGGGGTACCTGGAAGAACCCAATTCCAACACCCAGAGCGACACCGAAACCTTTGTCGCCCTGCGTGCCGACATCCGCAACTGGCGCTGGGCCGGCGTGCCGTTCTACCTGCGTACCGGCAAGCGCATGCCGCAGAAGCTGTCGCAGATCGTCATCCACTTCAAGGAACCGTCGCACTACATCTTCGCTCCCGAGCAGCGCCTGCAAATCAGCAACAAGCTGATTATCCGCCTGCAACCGGACGAAGGCATTTCCTTGCGTGTCATGACCAAAGATCAAGGCCTGGACAAGGGCATGCAGCTGCGCAGCGGTCCGTTGCAGCTGAATTTTTCCGACACCTGGAGCAGCGCACGGATTCCCGATGCCTACGAGCGGTTGTTGCTGGAAGTGATGCGCGGCAATCAGAACCTGTTTGTCCGTAAAGATGAAATCGAAGCCGCGTGGAAGTGGTGTGACCAGTTGATCGCCGGGTGGAAAAAATCCGGTGATGCGCCCAAGCCGTACGCGGCCGGGTCCTGGGGGCCGATGAGCTCCATTGCACTGATCACGCGGGACGGGAGGTCGTGGTATGGCGATATCTGATTTGAAACTGCCGCAGGGCGTCAGCGCCCATGCATACAAGAGCCCGGTGCTGCTGGCTGAAAGCCTGGCACTGAACGTGGCGAAACAACTGAGCGACGCGATCGACGCCCAGGGCACTGCGACCCTGGTGGTGTCCGGTGGCCGCAGCCCGGTGGCGTTTTTCCAGCACCTGGCCAAGCAGGCGCTGGACTGGTCGAGCGTGGTGATCAGCCTGGCCGACGAGCGCTGGGTGCCGGTCGAACACGCCGACAGCAACGCCGGCCTGATCAAGCGTTACCTGCTGCAAGGCCAGGCGGCCAAGGCGCAGTTCCTGAGCCTGTACAGCGCCAGCGCCAACCTGGAACAGGCGGCCGAGCAGGCCGACCGCTTGCTGTCGGAGTTGCCGGTGATCGACGTGCTGATCCTCGGTATGGGCGATGACGGCCACACCGCATCGCTGTTTCCCAACAGCCCGAACCTTGCCGAGGCATTACAGGTCGATGGCGTTCGTCGTTGCTGGCCGATGCTGGCGCCGACCGTGCCGCATCAGCGCCTGACCATGAGCCGCGCGCTGCTGGCTTCGGCCAAACATAAAATTCTGTCGATCTCCGGTCAGTCCAAGCTGACCACCCTGAGTTTCGCGCTGGCCGGTGACGATGTCGCCGAAATGCCGGTGCGCGCGTTTCTGCAACCCACGTTAGAGATTTACTGGTGCCCATGAGCCAAGGAACAGCCGCTATGACAAACCCATCCCCGACCGTTTCCATGGCGGACAAAGTTGCCCTGATCGACAGTATTTGCGCGAAAGCGCGGATTCTGCCGGTGATCACCATTGCCCGCGAGCAGGACGTTCTGCCGTTGGCCGACGCCCTCGCGGCCGGTGGCCTGACGGCCCTGGAAGTGACCCTGCGTTCGCAATTCGGCCTCAAGGCCATCCAGATTCTGCGTGAGCAGCGTCCGGAGCTGGTGACCGGTGCCGGCACCGTGCTGGATCGCCACATGCTGGCGGCGGCGGAAGCGGCCGGCTCGCAATTCATCGTCACGCCGGGTATCACCCGCGACCTGCTGGAAGCCAGCGTCGCCAGCCCGATTCCACTGTTGCCAGGCATCAGCAATGCCTCGGGCATCATGGAAGGCTACGGCCTGGGTTATCGCCGCTTCAAGCTATTCCCGGCCGAAGTCAGCGGCGGCGTCGCGGCCATCAAGGCTCTGGGCGGCCCGTTCGGCGAAGTGAAATTCTGCCCGACCGGCGGCGTGGGACCTGCCAATATCAAGAGCTACATGGCATTGAAAAACGTCATGTGCGTGGGCGGTAGCTGGATGCTTGATCCGGAGTGGATCAAGAACGGCGACTGGGCCCGCATTCAGGAATGCACCGCCGAGGCTTTGGCGCTGCTGGACTGATCGCTTCACCCTACACCTCGTTGTGTGTTCTACGGCTTTACGGTGCGCTTGGTCGGTGCACCGTTTTTTTTTGCCCGGAACAAACAGGTACGACTCGAAACCTGTGGGAGCGGGCTTGCTCGCGAAGGCAGCGTGTCAGGCAACAATCATGTCGACTGATACTCCCCCTTCGCGAGCAAGCCCGCTCCCACAGGGACAAGGACATCATGCGATACATAGTTACCGCATAACGAAAATCGACCGGTGCTAGCCTGCGTTCATCTTATGGAAGAGAGAACGTCATGGACGCTACCACCTCAGCTGCACCCCCGGCACCGGTCTACCTGCTGTCTCCCGAACAGATTGCCGGCCCGTATTTCCGCAACCCCAAACTGATCCGCAGAAACATCAGCGAAGGCGCCGAAGGCGTTCCGTTGGTGCTGCGGCTGACCATTGTCGATGCCATGACCGGCGAGCCGGTCCCCGATGCGCTGGTGGATATCTGGCACTGCAATGCCCGCGGTGCCTATTCGGGCTGGAGCAAGATCAACCCGGACGTCGAGGTCGATACCGGTGATATCGGCGCCGTCCCGCGCACCGATGACGATACCTATCTGCGCGGCGGGCAGTTCACCGACAAGTCGGGCGTCGTGCGCTTCACCACGATCTATCCCGGTTTTTACGCCGGTCGCGCATTGCACATTCACGTCGCCGTGCGCATCACGGCCGGCAACAACTATCTGCAAGAACGGCATGTCGCCTGGGTCGGGCAGCTTTATCTGCCTGAGGTGGCCTCTCGTTCGGTGCTCGGTAGCCGACCGTACAGCGGCCGAACAGTGCCGGTACTGACCAACGCCCAGGACTATTTTTATTCAACCATGGGCGGTGAAAAATCGACCTTGAGTGTGCACACCCTGGGGCGGGATTCGGCTGAAGACGGCTACTTCGGGCAGATGACCATCGGCATCGACACCTTCGCCGTGTCGACACAGATCAAACCCGAGGACTTTGACAAGTACACCGTCTGAGGTCAGCCCAGTTCGGTCAGCGCCCTGACCAGCACATCCATGTCGGCCGCGGTGGTGGTAAGCCCCGGTGTAATGCGGATGCACGGACCGCATGCCGCGCCACTGCGGGTCACGGTGAACAGGTTGTATTCATTGAGCAGGCGCTCGACCATGGTTTGCTGGTCGGCATGCCGGGTAAAGCGCATTGAGGTAATGCCGCAATACAGGCGTGGGTCATCCGGGGTCAGGACTTCGACGCCCGGCAACTGCCGCGCCGCAGCGACCCAGCGGTTGCGCAGATAATTGAGCCGCGCGCCCTTGGCCGCGGCACCGCCCATCGCCCAATGTTCTTCGAGCACCAGCGGCAGGGTCATCAGCGCCGGGATGTTGGGGGTGCTGTACGAGGTACGGGCGCGAATGTCAGTGGGCGGAAAATGCATCTCGCCCATGTCCGGGTCGATGTCGGCCAGGCGTTCGGGTGCGATGTAGATAAAACCGAGCGTCAGCGGTGCGCCGATCCACTTGTGCAGATTGAAGCCGGCGAAGGCGATACCGAGCTCGGTCAGGTCGAATTCAAACTGGCCGAGGGCATGGGCGCCGTCGAGGATGACGTCGATGCCCTGTTCCTTCGCAGCGGCTGCAATCGCCTGCACCGGCATCACCAGGCCCGTGCGATGGGTGACGTGGGTCAGGGCCATCAGCTTCAGCCGCGGATAGCGCGCGAAGGCTTCCCGATAGGTATTGAGCAAGCTGTCGAAGGTTGCCGGGTGTGCGTGTTCGATCTCGATCACTTCGACACCGCGATTACGCGTCAGCCAACGCATGGCGCCTTTGACCGTGTCGTATTCCAGATCGCAAACCAGTACCTGGTCGCCGGGCTGCAGCCGGTTGTAGTTGCGGATCAGCGACTGCAAACCTTCCGAGGCGTTACGGGTCAGGGCGATGCTGTCGGCGGGTACGCCAATCAACCTGGCCAGTTGCGCGCGGATCTTCAGGCTGTCGCCCTGTTCGAAACGCTGGCGCACGTACACCGAATTGCTGCGGTTGATCAGTTCGATGTTGCGCTGGTATTCCTCGACCACCGTGCGTGACATGCGTGCGAAGTAACCGTTCTCCAGGTTGAGCGGGCCGGGTTCGACATCGTAGCGGTCGGCAAAGGTTCGCCAGAAAGCTTCATCACGGGCGCGGCGGGTGTTGTCGGGCATGGGGTACTCGGTAGGTGATTCAGTGGCGCGGGGCCGGCTTGCCGTGTTTGGCGCGCAGCGGTTCGAGCAAGTCCGACAAACCGTTGTGATCGATCTCCTGCATCAGGGCCAGCAGGCCGCCCAACTCGCCATGGGGGAAACCCTCCCGGGCGAACCAGTTCAGGTAAGGGCCGGGCAGGTCGGCAATGATTCGACCCTTGTATTTGCCGAAAGGCATTTCACGGGTGATCAGCAGTTCGAGCTTTTCAGGGTTCATCGATCGGTCGTCTTGATTCAGTCAGTCTGGAAAATACAGGCATTCTGCATGCAGGCCAAATGACAGATCATGCAAATAAAACGGATACAGATTTTTTGATAATGGATAACTATTTGAAAAGTAAAGAATAGTTAGACAATTCCGAGCTGGCATGCAGAGTGCAACGTTCCTTGCACCGTTCATCCGTCGTAAGGAATTGAAAAATGACCGACATCAAAAAAGAAGCGATTTCTGTACTCAACGACCTGATTGAAACCAGCAAGGACGGTCAGGCCGGGTTCAAGACATGCGCTGAAGACATCAAGCACCCTGAACTCAAAACCCTGTTCATCAATCGTGCGAGCGATTGTGGTACGGCCGCTGCGGAGTTGCAGTCTGCCGTGCGTTCACTGGGTGGCGATCCGGAAACTTCCACCAGTGTCAGCGGCGACTTGCACCGTCGCTGGGTCGACGTGAAGTCGATGTTCACCGGCAAGGGCGAGGAGGCCGTGCTCAATGAAGCCGAGCGCGGTGAAGACCATGCGTTGAAGGCTTACCGCGACGCCATGGAGAAAATCAACAAGCACAATCTGGTGGGCATTCGCGACCTGGTTGAGCGTCAGTACCACGGCGTGCAGCGTAACCACGATCAGGTCAAGGCCCTGCGCAACCAGGCGCGTGCACGTTCGTAAGCCAAACCGGTAGATCCTGTGGGAGCGGGCTTGCTCGCGAAAGCGATCTGCCAGTCGCCATTAATAGTGACTGACACGCCGCCTTCGCGAGCAAGCCCGCTCCCACAATTATTATGCGGTGAATCAGCCGATGCTGATTGCCGGCAGTGTGGTCAACGTCACACTCTGTTGCTTGCGTGGCGCGAGGATTTCCGCCTCGCCATCCACCACCAGTTCATCGCGCTGGTTGAACACGCGAGTGGCGATGCGCACGCGAAACTTCGGCAGTTTTTCCAGGATTTCCAGGCGCACGGTCAGGGTGTCGCCGATCTTCACCGGTTTCTGAAAGCTCATTTGCTGGCCGATGTAGATGGTCCCCGGGCCAGGCAGCTCGCAGGCGACCGCCGCGCTGATCAACGCGCCGCTGAACATGCCGTGGGCGATGCGCTCCTTGAACATGGTGCTGGCGGCGTATTCGGCATCCAGGTGTACCGGGTTGTGGTCGCCGGACATCGCAGCGAACAGCTGGATGTCGCGCTCTTCGACCGTCTTGCTGAAACTGGCGGTCTGGCCGACTTCGAGGGCTTCGTAAGGGGTGTTGGTAACCTGGGTCATCTGTCTCAATTCCTGTGACGAATTAAAAAATTCACAAAAAAAATCTATTCGGACCGGTGCGGCCGAGGAGCGCTCAAGGCCTGTGCGATCCAGTTCAGCACATCGGCGATGATTTCATCGCGGTTGCTCTCGTTGAACAGTTCGTGCCGCGCCTGTGGGTAAACGGTCAGTTGCAGGTGCTGGCTGCCGGCCGCCCGCAGCGCGTCGGCCAGATCCTTGAGACGTTTGCCTTCGCTCACCGGATCACATTCGCCGCCAATCACCAGCAGCGGCAGGCCCGGGTCGATCTGGGCGAGATTGGACGCTTTGCTGATTTGCTGCAAGCCGCCGAGCAAGTCGATCCACAGTTGATTGGTGCAACGGAAACCGCAGAGCGGGTCGTTGACGTACAGATCGACCTGCGCCGGATCACGGCTGAGCCAGTCGAACGGTGTGCGTGCCGGCTTGAATTTGTTGTTGAACGAGCCGAACGACAGCCATTCGATCAATGCGCTGCGTCCTGTGCGGCCCTGGCGCAGTCGTTCGAGACGGGCGATTTGCCGTGCCGCGCGATAAAGCGCCACAGGCTGGAAGTTCGAGCCGCTGAGGATTGCCCCGTGCAGGCTGGCACTGTGGTGCAGCAGATAGGCCTGGGCGATGTAACTGCCCATGCTGTGACCGAGCAGCACGATCGGGACGCCAGGGTGCTGCTGGCCGATGTGCTGGTTGAGGCTGGCCAGGTCGCTCACGACCTTGCACCAGCCATCGTCATCGGCGAAATGCCCGAGTGTCCCGTTTTCGGCAGTTTTGCCATGTCCACGCAGGTCCGGCGCACACACGCCATAGCCCTGGTCACAGAGCTTTTGCGCAAGGGGGCCATAGCGACCGCTGTGTTCGGCCATGCCGTGGGCCAGCAGAATCATTGCCTTGAGGCTGCCCTCGGGTAGCCACTGGTTGACGAAGAGGCGGCTGTGGTCGCTCGTGGTCAGCCAGAAAGTGTCATGGATCATGGCGGTTCCTTTGCATGAGGCTGCCTGGTCGCAAACAGCTCGTTGCAGTTTATAGCGCATCCTTGGCCGGGCGTCTGATCAGCCTACGCCACGGCAAGAAGATTCATACGGTCAATGACGGCCGTGGGCATATTTGCCTGCTACGTCATAACTGCTAGTGTCCGTGAAGCTCCGCTTTTTGCATTTTTTTTGAAAAATGACAGAAAAGTGGCCCCGGATAGATTCAGGTCAAAGAGGACAAGAACAATGCAACCTGATTTCTGGAATGACAAACGCCCGGCCGGTGTACCCCTGGATATCGATCTGGGAGCCTACAAGTCGGTGATCGAGGTGTTCGAGCGTTCCTGCAAGAAGTTTGCTGACCGCCCGGCGTTCAGCAACATGGGCGTGACCCTGACCTACGCCGAGCTGGAGCGCCAGAGCGCTGCCTTCGCCGGCTACCTGCAAGCCCACACCGACCTGGTGGCGGGGGACCGCATCGCGGTGCAGATGCCCAACGTCCTGCATTACCCGATTGCCGTGTTCGGTGCCTTGCGCGCCGGGTTGATCGTGGTCAACACCAATCCGCTGTATACCGCGCGGGAAATGCGCCATCAGTTCAAGGACTCCGGTGCCCGGGCGCTGGTGTACCTGAACATGTTCGGGCAGAAAGTCCAGGAAGTACTCTCCGACACCGATATCCAGTACCTGATCGAAGCGAAGATGGGCGACCTGATGCCCACCGCCAAGGGGTGGCTGGTCAACACGGTGGTGAGCAAGGTCAAGAAGATGGTCCCGGACTATTCCTTGCCCCAGGCCGTTTCCTTCAAGAGTGCGCTGCGCATGGGCCGTGGCCTGGGCATCAAGCCGTTGAAGGTCGGCCTCGACGACATCGCCGTGCTGCAATACACCGGCGGCACCACGGGCCTGGCCAAGGGCGCGATGCTGACCCACGGCAACCTGGTGGCGAACATGCAGCAGGCACGGGCCTGCCTCAGCCAGTCGGCCAGCGACGGGCAACCGCTGCTGCGCGAAGGCCAGGAAGTGATGATCGCGCCGCTGCCGCTGTACCACATCTATGCCTTCACAGCGAACTGCATGTGCATGATGGTGACGGGCAACCACAACGTGTTGATCACCAACCCACGGGACATCGCCGGCTTCATCAAGGAACTGAAGAACTGGCGGTTCTCGGCGTTGCTGGGGCTGAACACATTGTTCGTTGCGCTGATGGATCATCCGGACTTCAAGACCCTGGACTTCTCCAGCCTCAAGCTCACCAACTCCGGCGGCACTGCGCTGGTCAAGGCCACCGCCGAGCGTTGGGAACAACTGACCGGTTGCCGCATCACCGAAGGTTACGGCCTGACCGAAACTTCGCCGGTGGCCTGCACCAACCCCTATGGCGACCAGTCGCGGATCGGCACGGTCGGCCTGCCGGTGCCAGGCACCACGCTGAAAGTCATCAATGATGACGGTGTCGAACAACCGTTGGGCGAACGCGGCGAGCTGTGCATCAAGGGCCCGCAGATCATGAAGGGCTACTGGCAGAAACCTGATGCCACGGCCGAGGTGCTGGATGCCGAGGGTTGGTTCAAGTCCGGTGACATTGCGGTGATCGACCCGGATGGCTTCGTGCGCATCGTTGACCGCAAGAAGGACATGATCATTGTTTCGGGCTTCAATGTGTACCCGAACGAAATCGAAGACGTCGTGATGGCTCACCCGAATGTCGCCAACTGTGCGGTCATCGGTGTGCCCGACGAGCGGTCGGGGGAGGCGGTGAAGCTGTTTGTGGTGGCCCGTGAAGCAGGGGTCAGCCTTGAAGAGCTGAAGGCTTATTGCAAGGAGAACTTCACGGCGTACAAGGTACCCAAGCACATCGTGCTGCGGGAGTCCCTGCCGATGACGCCGGTGGGCAAGATCCTGCGACGGGAGTTGCGTGATATCGCCTGATCGGTGAATGGCCGATCCTTGTAGGAGCGAGCTAGCTCGCGATGGACGTCAAGATAACGCGCGCTGTCTGAATAATCGCGTTGCCCGGACGTTTTTCGCGAGCAAGCTCGCTCCTACAGGTTTAAGCGAAAGCCCCGGATTTCGGGGCTTTCAGAGGTGTATAGAATTTTTGCTCTAAAATGACCAATCGCTAGTCTTGAGTCACAAATGTGACCGTAGAGGCCGCTTTTGGCTCTAGTCGACCCTTGGCAAAGCTGCTACTCTCGGCGCGCTTTGTGACTTCTCGGCCTTCTATCAGCCAGATTCACCAATGACCAAACACCAATAATAATCGCATCAAATGCGGTGCTGAATTCGCGTTGCTGAGGAGTGGGCTTCCATGATCGAAGACTTTTGGAAGGATAAGTACCCAGCTGGGATTGCTGCCGACATCAATCCCGACGAGTATCCGAATATTCAGGCAGTGTTGAAGCAATCCTGCCAACGCTTCGCCAACAAGCCGGCATTCAGCAACCTGGGCAAGACACTCACCTACGGTGAGCTGTACGAATTGTCCGGTGCGTTTGCCGCTTACCTGCAACAGCATACCGATTTGCAACCCGGCGATCGAATCGCCGTGCAACTGCCCAACGTGTTGCAGTACCCGGTAGCCGTCTTCGGTGCAATCCGCGCCGGGCTGATCGTGGTCAACACCAACCCGCTCTACACTGCGCGGGAAATGGAACACCAATTCAACGACTCCGGTGCCAAGGCCCTGGTCTGCCTGGCCAATATGGCGCACCTGGCGGAAACCGTGGTGCCGAAAACCGGCGTCAAGCACGTGATCGTCACCGAAGTCGCCGACCTGCTGCCGCCACTCAAGCGTCTGCTGATCAACAGCGTCATCAAGTACGTGAAGAAGATGGTGCCGGCCTATCACTTGCCCAAGGCCGTCAAGTTCAACGACGTGCTGAGCAAAGGCCTGGGCCAGCCAGTGGCGGAAGCCAACCCGGCCAGTGGTGACGTCGCGGTACTGCAATACACCGGCGGCACCACCGGCGTGGCCAAGGGCGCGATGCTGACCCACCGCAACCTGGTGGCGAACATGCTGCAGTGCAAGGCGCTGATGGGCTCCAACCTCAATGAAGGTTGCGAGATCCTGATCACGCCGCTGCCGCTGTACCACATCTATGCGTTCACCTTTCACTGCATGGCAATGATGCTGGCGGGCAACCACAACATCCTGATCAGCAACCCGCGCGATCTGCCGGCGATGGTCAAGGAACTGTCGAAGTGGAAGTTCAGCGGCTTCGTTGGCCTGAACACGCTGTTCGTGGCCCTGTGCAACAACGAAGGCTTCCGCAAGCTGGACTTCTCCGCGCTGAAAGTCACCTTGTCGGGGGGCATGGCCCTGCAACTGGCCGCGGCCGAACGCTGGAAAGCGGTGACCGGTTGCGCCATCTGCGAAGGCTACGGCATGACCGAAACCAGCCCGGTGGCGACGGTGAACCCGATCCAGCACATCCAGGTCGGCACCATTGGCATTCCGGTACCGTCGACCCTGTGCAAAATCATCAATGATGCCGGTGTCGAGCAGCCGCTGGGCGAAATCGGCGAGCTGTGCGTGAAGGGGCCGCAGGTCATGAAAGGCTACTGGCAGCGCCAGGAAGCCACGGATGAAATCCTCGACAGCGAAGGCTGGTTGAAGACCGGCGACATCGCACTGATCCAGCCCGATGGCTTCATGCGCATTGTCGATCGCAAGAAAGACATGATCCTGGTGTCCGGTTTCAACGTGTACCCGAACGAGCTCGAAGACGTGCTGGCCACTCTGCCGGGCGTGCTGCAATGCGCGGCCATCGGTGTGCCGGACGAAAAGTCGGGCGAGGCGATCAAGATTTTCATCGTTGCCAAGCCGGGCGTGACCCTGACCAAGGAACAGGTGATGGAGCACATGCGCGCCAACGTCACCGGCTACAAGGTCCCGCGCTCCGTGGAGTTTCGCGATGCACTGCCGACCACCAACGTCGGCAAGATCCTGCGTCGTGAATTGCGCGATGAAGAGCTGAAGAAGATCAACGCGAAGAAAGCCACCGCGTAATCAACAAAAAGCCCCGCAAATGCGGGGCTTTTTTGTTATTGACAGGTAAATCTTCTTTGGCTGTCAGGGCGTCTTCGCGAGCAAGCCCGCTCCCACATTTGATCCGGTTCTTCCAGGAGGAATGCGGTCAAATGTGGGAGCGGGCTTGCTCGCGAAAAAGGTACAGACAACGCGGGCATCCAGGCACCCCGCGTTATCGTTTACGTCCATCGCGAGCAGGCTCGCTCCTACAAGCGAAACGGCGCGAAGTTGACGTTGGTGCCTGCCGGGCGCATGTCCTGCAGGAAGGAGTCCTTGTCGGCGCTCAGTTCCAGGCTCAATGCCGCCTTGCGCTTGCCTTCATTGCGCACCACCAGGCCTTCGAGCTTCTCACGCAGGAACACGGTCGGCACTTTCAGGTGCAGCAGTTCGTCGGTGTCCGGTGTGTGCATCAGCAGGTGAATCCACTCGTACTGACCCACGGCCAGGCGCGATACCGGGATGTCGAACCACCAGATATTGCGGTTGCGGTTCAATTCGGTGAAGTGGCAGTTGTTGACGCCAAGCACAGCACCGCCGAGTTCCTGGTTTCTGCGGGCAATGGCCTGCTTTTTATCGAGTTTCATAACGTTCCTACGGGATTGGATCTTCAGCGCCAAGGCCTGAATGTGTTGCGCATTCTCAAGGGTTGGCCCGCAAACATAAAGCGCAACCTGCACTGAACGATGAAATGTCGTGGTGAAAATAAATGAAACTCCCTGCAAAAGCCCCCGGTCAACCTTGTGTAACGACTTTCCTGCATTGAAATGTCTTTAATGAAAAGAAGACGCGGCCATCTTCAGATGGCCGTTTTTGTGTCAGCCTGAACTTGCACGCCGAATTTGTTTCAAAGTCGCCAACTGGGCTACCTTGATGAAAGAAAACAGCCCCTGAGTCGCCACGACTTCACCCCAAATCCGTATGCGGCGAATGGAGACGCTAATGATTTTCCCGGACATGAGAGGCTTGCCCCTGCACCGTGTGATGATGCGCACGGTCACCGAGTTCATCGCCGACGAGATGTCGACCTATGCCTCGGCGTTGGCCTATCAAATGCTCTTTTCGCTGTTTCCGTTCATTCTGTTTCTGATCGCCCTGATCGGCTTCCTGCATCTGCCCGACTTTTTCTCCTGGCTGCGCCTGCAATCGGAACTCGTATTGCCGCCACAGGCGCTGGAGCAGGTCAACCCGGTGATCGACCAGCTTCAGCAGTCCAAGGGGGGGCTGCTGTCAGTGGGTATCGTGATTGCGCTGTATACCGCCTCCGCCGGTGTGCGGCTGATGATGAGCGCGATGAACGCAGCTTACGACGTGGTTGAAGGGCGCCCGCTGTGGAAACGCTTTCCGTTGTCGATCATCTACACCGTCGGCATTGCCGGCATGCTGCTGATCGCCGCAGCGCTGATGGTGCTCGGACCGCAGGTGATGAGCTGGATCGCTGCGCAAGTCGGCCTTGAGTACTTCATCGTCACCCTCTGGACCATCGCGCGCTGGCCGGTGATCGTGATTCTGCTGATGGTCGCGGTGGCGTTGATCTACTACGTCATGCCCGACGTCAAACAGGAATTCCGCTTCATCACCCCAGGCTCGGTGCTGGCGGTGGTGGTATGGATCATCGCGTCCCTGGGATTCGGTTTGTACGTCAAGGAGTTCGCCAACTACAACGCCATGTATGGCAGTATCGGTGCGATTATCGTGCTGTTGCTGTACTTCTACATTTCCGCCGCGGTGCTGCTGCTGGGCGCGGAGATGAATGCCGTGATCGAGCACATGTCACGAGAGGGCAAGGACCCTGGCGAAAAAGTGGCTGGCGAGCATGGTCCCGTCCATGAGGAAAAGCACCACGTGTCGGGGCTGGGCCGCGATCACTCACAACCGAAACCGACCATTGACGAAACCTGATCATGATTCGTGAAATTCTGAAAATGGGCGATGAGCGCCTGCTGCGCATTGCCCCGCCAGTGCCGGCCGAAATGTTTGACAGCCCCGAGCTGTGGCAGCTGATCGATGACATGTTCCAGACCATGGAAAGCGTGGGGGGCGTTGGCCTGGCTGCTCCGCAGATCGGCGTCGACCTGCAACTGGTGATCTTCGGTTTCGAGCACAGCGAGCGTTATCCGGATGCCGAGGCCGTGCCGCAGACGATCCTGATCAACCCGTTGATCACACCGCTGAGCCCGATCCTGGAAGAGGGCTTCGAAGGCTGTTTGTCCGTGCCTGGCCTGCGTGGCGCGGTGCAGCGTTACCAACAGATTCGCTACGAAGGCGTAGACCCCAAGGGGGAGCCCATCGTGCGTTTTGCCTCGGGCTTCCACGCACGGGTGGTACAGCATGAATGCGATCACCTGATCGGCCGCCTATACCCGTCGCGCATCACCGACTTCAGCAAGTTTGGCTTCACCGAGGTGATGTTCCCGGACCTGGACCCCAACGCGGACGACTGACCCAAATCCACCACAAAACCAATGTGGGAGCGGGCTTGCTCGCGAAGACGGCTTGATATTCAACACCTGAATTGACTGACCCACCGCCTTCGCGAGCAAGCCCGCTCCCACATTTGACCTTCATCAGGCTTGAGCAGGCGCCAAACCCATCGCAATCATCGGCTTGCTACGCGCGTATCGGCTCAACCGTTCAACCATCGCGTAAGGCATCGGCGGATCGAAAGTAAACCCGCGCCGCTCATAAAACCCCCGCAAATCCGGATGACAGAACAACCACACCGGCTGTTCGCAATCCTTCACCGCTGCCGCAATCAACCCGGCGGCAAGTCCTTGTTCGCGACAGGCCGGATCGACAAACAACCCGGTCAGCCAATGCCCGCCGGACACCGGACGCAAACACAGCGCGGCAACTATCTGGTCACGTCGGGCCACCCACAACTGCGCGTCGCGCACGGCTTTCATCGACGATTGGTGAGCGCGGTAGAACTTGTTCATCAATGGCCATAAAGGCTCGTCGAGCAGGGTGTATCGGGTCTCGGGCATGGTTTTGGACTGTCGGTAGGCAAAGCGGGCGATTATAAAAGAACGCGCGCGCCGGGATAGGTGTATACCTGATCTCACATCCCCATGAGTGGAGTACGCATCATGTCCAAAGGTATGGATTCAAAGAAATCGACGAAAAAGAAACCGGTGAAAACCGCCATTGAAAAGCGCGCGGACAAGAAGGCCAAAAAAGTTGGCGTATTCGGTCACTGATCCGCGTTGATTGATCGCTCCCATGCAACATGGGAGCGATCCTCCTGAAAATAATCTGCAAGATTTCCCAAGGCCATTGCACAGAAGGGGACTGGTCCCCGATCTGAGCAACGCCATGCCCCATTACTTTGATAGCGCCCACCAAGAAGAAATCGAAACCCTGCGCCGACGTTTCACCGCGCGCAGCGAATGGCCGACCTGGTTGCTGTTGATCGGTGTGTATGGCGGCTGGTTTGGCATCGCGTTGAACAGCCATCGATTGGGTTTATGGTGGAGCACGCTGTTGCTGACTCCATTGCTGGTGCTGTGGTTATCCGTGCAACACGAACTGCTGCACGGTCATCCCACGCGCTGGCCAACCCTGAACAAAATCCTTGGCTACGCGCCGTTTGCCGTCTGGTATCCGTACACCCTGTATCGCGACAGCCATTTGCAGCATCACCGCGACGAGGACCTGACGATCCCCGGTCGCGATCCGGAAAGCCGTTACTTGAGCGCCGGGCAGTGGCAGGGCAGTTCACCGCTGGTGCGCAGCCTGCACTGGCTGAACAAAACCGTGCTCGGTCGTTTTTCCCTGGGGGCACCGCTGGCCTTGCTGGCATTGGCCCGTGAAGAGCTGCAACGCCTCAGGGCAGGCGAGCGCCAGGCTTGGCTGATGTGGTTGAGTCACGGCTTGCTGACCGGGTTGATGCTGCTGTTCATCGCGAACTTCAGCCTGTTGCCGGTTTGGCATTACCTGTTTTTGATCAGTGTGCCGGCGCTGTCGATCGCCATGATTCGCTCCTACTATGAACATCGACCTCATGCCGCGCCGGAGCAGCGCACGGTGCTCAATGAAGCGGCGTGGCCGTGGCGCTGGCTGTTCCTGAACCTCAATTTTCATCTGGTGCACCACGAGTTGCCGGGGTTGCCCTGGTACGACTTGCCCCGCGCCTACAGGGCCCGCCGCGAGCAATGGCTGGCGCGTAGCGGCGGGTTTCTGGTGCGGGGTTATGGGCAGTTGTGGCGTGAACATGGAGTCAAAGCCATCGACAGCCCGAGGCATCCGTTTTACTGATTTGCTAACAACACCATCCCCTGTGGGAGCGGGCTTGCTCGCGAATGCGATTGGACATCCGACATCTGAGTCGACTGACACGCCGCATTCGCGAGCAAGCCCGCTCCCACATTGGAAATTTGCCGCATGGGACTGTTTCGATGACCCAACACTTCGCCGAACTGCTGATGTACACCGCCCCCGAACCCATCCACCAGGCCAACGAACGCTGGCTGGCGCGAATCCTCGAGCACCTGGGCGACACCCGCCGGGATGCCGAAGGCCTGTCACTGCTGGACTTGTGGTTGTCGCCGCAATTGTTGCTCACCCAAACCTGCGGCTATCCGCTGATGACAGCATTGCGCGGCAAGGTCCGGGTGCTGGGGCGGCCTCGTTATGAACTGCCGGACAGCAGTGGCGGCAATCATTGCAGCCTGATTCTGGGACGCATCGAAGATGCACGGCGAACCCTGCCGGAGTTTCGCGACAGCCGAGGCGTGATCAATGGCCAGGACTCCAACAGCGGCATGAATCTGCTGCGCCACCAGTTGGCGTCGTTGCAACGTGACGGGCGGTTTTTCTCTCAGGTCGGGATCAGCGGTAGCCATCGCGAAAGCCTGCGCTGGTTACGCGAAAACCTTGCCGATCTGGCGGCCATCGACAGCGTGACCTTTGCCTATCTGGCACGCCACGCCGCAGAAGAAGTGGCCGGTTTGCGCGTTATTGCCCGCAGCGCGCTCAGTCCTGCCTTACCGTTCATTACTGCCGCGACGGTCACGGATGAGCGGGCTGAGGAGCTCCTGCAGGTGATGAACCTGGCGTTGCGCGAGCTGCCGGAGGTTGCCCAAACCCTCGGTTTGCCAGAGGTACTGCCCACCAACGAAAGCGACTATCAGATTGTGCTCGACTACCAGCGTGAGGCCGAGGTGCTGGGGTATGGGGATTTGCGATAGCGGCCTGTCAGGTGTTCCTTTTAATTCCATTAGAGAATATAAAAATAAGCTTTAAATATTATTAATGAATAAGGCTCCTTGCTAGGATTCGCCTCACCGGACCACCGGACATTCAGCGACCCCTAACCCAGGAGCCCCTATGTCCGGCGCCGATATTCTTCATCGCAAACAGGTGGACGGATTGTTCCGCGCCCACTACCTCTGGCTCTGCACACGCCTGCGTCAGTCCCTGAACGATGCCGCCGCTGTCGAAGACATTGCCTGCGAAACCTTCGTGCAACTGCTGCAGGCCCCTGGCCTGACGGCAATCCGTGAACCCCGTGCGTTGCTCACCACCATCGCCCAGCGCCTGCTCTATCAGCGTTGGCGTCGAGGTGACCTGGAGCGCCAGTACCTTCAACAACTGCAACAGACCGAGTCGATCCACGCCCAATCGCCGGAAGAACTGGCCCAGGTGTCCCAGACCCTGACCCGTGTGGATCGCACTCTTCAGCGGCTACCCGGCAAAGTCCGCTCGACCTTCCTGTTGTCACGGATCGACGGCCTGACCTATCCGCAAATTGCCGCTGCGCTGGGCATCTCCCTGCGTTCCGTCAGCGACTACATGACCCGCTCCCAGGCCCTGTGCGACCGGCACAGCGCCAACCAATCCCTGAACCGTCCCCTCCAGAACAAGAGGTCCGCATGAGATCGATCAAAACCCTGCTCGGCAGTTCGTTGCTGGTCCTGAGCCTGTTGTCCCACCCGGCATCGGCCACGGAAAAAGCGGCACCTATTCACTTTGGTGACATCACTTGGGAAAGTGGCAGCCTTATCACCGAAATCCTGCGCCTGATCGTTGAAAAAGGTTACGGCTATCCGACCGACACGCTGCCGGGCAGCACCGTCAGCCTTGAAGCAGCGCTGGCCAAAAACGACATCCAGGTCATCGGTGAAGAGTGGGCCGGACGCAGCCCTGCCTGGGTCAAGGCGGCGGCGGAGGGCAAGGTGTTCGGCCTTGGCGATACGGTCAAAGGCGCCACCGAAGGCTGGTGGGTGCCGGAGTACGTGATCAAGGGTGATCCGGAGCGCGGCATCAAGCCCTTGGCCCCGGAGCTGAAATCCGTTGCCGACCTGGCGAAGTACAAGGACGTGTTCCGTGACCCCGAAGACCCGAGCCGCGGACGCTTCCTCAACAGCCCGACCGGCTGGACTTCGGAAATCGTCAACAGCCAGAAACTCAAGGCCTATGACCTGACCGCCAGCTACGTCAACTTCCGCACGGGGTCTGGTGCCGCACTGGATGCCGAGGTGGCGTCGTCGATCCGCCGTGGCAAACCGGTGCTGTTCTACTACTGGTCGCCGACACCGCTGTTGGGGCGGTTCAAACTGGTCAAACTCGATGAACCACCATTCGATGCCGAAGCCTGGAAAACCCTGGCCGATGCCAACAACCCGAACCCCAAAGGCACGCGCTCGATGCCAGCCAGCCTGGCCATTGGCGTATCGGCACCGTTCAAGGCGCAATACCCGGACCTGGTGACGTTCTTTGAAAAGGTCGATTTGCCGATTGATCTGTTGAACCAGACCTTGGGCCAGATGAGTGAAAAACGGCAAAAACCGCGGGAAGTCGCCGAAGCGTTTTTGCGTGAGCAGCCGCAGGTATGGAAGGGGTGGGTGCCGGGAGAGGTGGCCACCAAGGTAAGTGCCAGCTTGTAGTTTGTTCTGAAAGTTCTGCAGTGTTTGAGCTGCAACCATTCGCGAGCAAGCCCGCTCCCACATTGAATCTGTGATTTCCACAAAACCTGTGGTCACCGCCGATCCCCTGTGGGAGCGGGCTTGCTCGCGAATGGTCTACAGCCTTAAGCCAATTCGGCAGCCAGCGCCGCGCTCACTACCGACCGCTGATCTGTCTTGTTCTCCGAGTATTTCCCCCCTCGACAAGCCGCTGAACCGATTTTGTCCTCAATAGTGGCAGACTAGTGGCCTTGCAAGCCCGAGGTTGCTGTCTATGATCAGGTGTAACTAACTATATCGACCCTCATGAGGTGGTCGATGTCTGGTCGCAAGAGTGCGCAATCGAAGGCACCAACACTTGATGGCAAGGAGCTGTCCGCTAAATGGAATTTGTTGTGAATCTGTTAGGGCTGGCCCGCATGCGGGCTATCAAGAGAAGGATGTCTTGATGAGCGTGTCGCTGTAAGGACCCTCCGATTGAACATCATTTATCACCTGACTAGTCCTTCTTTTTGGAGGGATGCGTGTGCCTGTTCCACGGAGCGTAGTGGTGGATTTGAAAAACCTGCAACGTTCATCAATCAAAAAACCGCGCGGAAGGTGATACGACAATGTTCAACCTACATCACAAGGCCGACCTGCTGGAAATTGAACGGTTCAGCTGCGCGCTGACTGAGGCTAATGCCAAGTTGGCGGCGATCAGTCATTCGATGGCGATGATTGAATTCACTCCGGACGGCATCGTCATCGATGCCAACGAAAACTTTTGCAATGCCGTGGGCTACAGCGCTGACGAAGTGCGCGGCAAACATCACCGGGTCTTTTGTGAAGAACAGTATTACCGCAGCGATGAGTACGCCAAGTTATGGCGTGACCTGGCGCGGGGCGAGCCGCTGAGCGGGACCTTTTTGCGCTTGCACAAGAGTGGCCGGGAGATCTGGCTCGAAGCCAGTTACATGCCGGTGTTGGGCCCCGACCGGCAGGTGAAAAGTGTGATCAAGGTGGCCACCGACATCACCGCACGGATCAACAAGGAACACGAAAACGAAAGCAGGCTCGCCGCGATCGGCCGCTCGATGGCCGTGATCGAATTCACACCCGAAGGCAAGGTCATCACCGCCAACGAGAACTTCCTGAAAACCATGCAGTACTCGCTCAACGAAGTGGTGGGGCAGCATCACAGCCTGTTCTGCCACCGTGCCGAAGCCGAGTCCCAGGGTTACCGGAATTTCTGGGCTTCGCTCAACCGCGGCGAATATCACTCCCATCGTTTCGAGCGCAGGAACAAGCAAGGTCAGACGGTATTCCTGGAAGCCTCCTACAACCCGTTGTTCGACGCCAAGGGGCGGTTGTACAAGGTGGTCAAGTTCGCCAGCGATATCACCCACCAGATGACCACCCTGCAAACCGCCGCAGAATCGGCCCACAGCACTTCGGTACAAAACGACGTCTGCGCGCGCAAGGGGTCCGAGGTGGTGCAGCAGACGGTGCAGATCATCCAGGACATTTCCCGGGACTTGAACGAGGCGGCTCTGAGCATCGACGCCGTGAGCAAACAGTCCGACATCATCGGCACCATCGTGCAGACCATTCGCGGCATTGCCGATCAGACCAACCTGCTGGCGCTCAACGCGGCGATCGAAGCGGCCCGTGCCGGAGAGCACGGGCGCGGGTTTGCGGTGGTAGCCGATGAAGTGCGTAGCCTTGCGGCGCGCACCAGTCAGGCGACGCTGGAGATTGTCGAGGTGGTGCGCAAGAACCACGATTTGTCGCTCAGCGCGGTGTCGAGCATGCAATCGAGTCTGAGTCGAACCGGCCTCGGAGTTGAATTGGCGAACGAGGCAGGGGAGGTGATTCTGGAAATCCAGCAGGGCTCGCGGCATGTGGTGGATGCGATCAGTCAGTTCAACTCGACATTGCAATTGAACTAGTCGCGGTAACTGCGATGGTCGATAACGCGTGTTTTCTGGATATACGCGGCGCTCTTGCATCCATCGCGAGCGAGCTCGCTCCTACAAAAAACGCCGACCCACTGTAGGAGCGAGCCTGCTCGCGATGGACGTCAACGATAACGCGTGAAAGCTGGTTGAACGCGGTGTTCTCAGGTCCTTCGCGAGCAAGCTCGCTCCTACAAAAAACAGCGCGGCATTTTGCGGCTCCTCAAGGCAAGCCGTTGCAGCCGTGCTTGAGGAAACCCGGACGCTGCGCCAGGCGCTGGAAATATTCATCGACGGTGGGGTAGTCAGGCCGGTCGATCGGCGTCATCAGCCAGCGATTGACCGACAAACCGATGACAACGTCGGCCAAGGTAAAGTGTGGTCCGGCGACATACGCCTTGGTGGTTGCGAGTTGATGTTCGAGGATGCCCATTTTCTGGTTCCAGCTACGGATGCCGACTTCAAGGCTATGCGGGTCCTGGAATTCAGGGTCCTTGCGCACCAGTGCCATGAACGGGTATCTCCAGGACGGATTGAGCTCGGTGGCTTGCCAGTCCATCCACTGCTCCACCCGAGCGCGGGCGGCCGGTTCGATGGGCAGCAACTCGCTGTGATGGTGGTGGTGTTTGCCAGCCAGATAGCGGCAGATGGTATTGGATTCCCACAACACGCCGGCTTCATCGATGATCACCGGAACCTGTGCGTTGGGATTGAAGCGCAGGAACTCGGGGCTGTGGGTGGACGCGAAACCACTGCCCCAGTCCTCGCGTTCGTAGGCAATACCCAGCTCCTCGCAAGTCCACAGCACTTTTCGGACGTTGATGGACGAGGCTTTGCCGAGAATCTTCAGTGCATGTTCCATTTTGCTACTCCGTCAGCGAATCATGGCGTCGGGAATTCATAGTGTGCCTGCCGACGGCTGACATCAAGTCTGCAGGATCCGCAGGACCAGACGTAAACCTGTAGGAATGGTCCGTAGGCAAGGGGTATCAGAGGATTTCCGCAGTCAGTGATTTCTTGCGGAATTACCTACGACTACGCCAGAATCCGCCGACTTGTGCGCCTGGTATCCGGACTCGTATTGTTCCGTGTCGCTGCAAATTCAGCGATCGGGTTTCGCAGCCCGGGTATCTCTAGACGCATAGCGTCCACCGTTCGTGATCGAATCACGTTATGGCGGCTGTGCGTGGGAGACCTTCGGGTCTACCGGGTTCTAGAGTCCCGGTCTGCGACCCGCGTACAGCTGCCACCCCTTCGTATCGCAGCGAATCGTGGCAGCTCCATCACTCTAGGAGCATTGCCATGTTCAAACCCACGCCCAACCCCCCACGCAATCCCAGCCCCATGTTCTCCATCTCGCCTGGCATCAACAACGAAACGCTGTTGGCGCACGCCTGTGAATCACTGGCCTCGGCGAGTGTCATGACCAATGACTTCGCTGCTTTTCTGGAAGGCAGCCATCGCAACACGGCGCTGGCGATTGCACAGATCATCATGCTGGCCGAGCTGGCGGTGAATCGGGTACTGGATAACCTCGATCCGCAGGATTGAACACTGAGCGGGGGCGAGAGGCTTTCCCTGTGGCGAGGGGGCTTGCCCCCGTTCGGCTGCGGAGCAGTCGTAACCCAGTTCACGGGTTTTACCTGTATGACTGCGGCGTCTGTTTTTGGGGCTGCTTCGCAACCCAACGGGGGCAAGCCCCCTCGCCACAAAATCTGACTTCACTGCGGGTGTGTCGTGCTTACGTGCTTTCGCGCACCTTCAACTCAAACCCCATGTCCTGCACCGGTTTGGCCACGGTATTGCCGGCCATCAGCGTGAGCATCTGCTCCGCCGCGCGACGGCCGATGGCTTCGCGGGGGGTGTTGATGCTGCTCAGGCGCGGGACCATGTGTTCGGACATGGGCAAGTCGTTGAAGCCGAGGATCGCCACCTGTTCGGGAATCTTGATCTTGTTGCGCATGGCTTCGAGCAGGGCGCCCTGGGCCAGGTCGTCGTTGCCGAAGAAGATCGCATCGACGTCCGGATGACTGGCCAGCAGTTGCAGGAACAACTCACCACCGAGGCCGACGGAGGAGGAGCGGGGCGTCAGCACTTCCAGGTCCGGGTCATACCGACCGGCCTTTTGCAGGGCTTTGCGGAAGCCTTCGCCGCGCAACAAGGTGCGCTGGTCCAGCTGCGCGCCGATGTAGGCCAGGCGCTTGCGGCCGCGGGACAGCAAGTGTTCGGCAGCCGTTTCGCCGGCCGCCAGTTGCGAAAAGCCAACGCAATTGAGCCCGGCGGCGCTGTCCAGTTCCATCATGTACACGCAAGGAATATTGCTGGCTTCGATCATCCGCCGCGAACTTTCGGTGCGGTCGAAACCCGTCAGCAATAGGCCGCGCGGTTGATAGGCCATGTAGTTGCGCAGCAGGTTTTCTTCTTCATCGCGCGAATAATGGAAGTTGCCGATCAGCACTTCGAAGCCCTTGGGGCGCAAAACCCGATGAATGGCTTCCAGGGTGTCAATGAACAGCAGGTTGGACAGCGACGGCACCAGCACCACGACTGACTGGCTCTGGGCCGAGGCCAAGGCGCGGGCAGCAGGGTTGACCACATAGTTGAGTTCCAGCGCCGCTTTCTGCACCTTTTCCACAAGTTCAGTGGCCACGGTGCTGACGCCACGCAAGGCGCGGGAGGCGGTGATCGGGCTGACGCCGGCCAGTCGGGCAACTTCGTTCAGGGTAGGGCGGCCAGTGGTGCGAGTATTTTTATCGTTCTTGGTTGTGTTCATCGACGGCTTGCCAAACAAAATTCAAGGTACTAAGGTAGCGCTGTCTCGATGCAGCTGCAAATGCGTGAGCGAGGGTTCGCCTGATCCTTGCTTTTTGGTGTTGGGACCTAACCTGCTGCAACCCATAAAATGACAAGAAAGGCGTCGGCAACTTCTGCTTTTGGTCTAGTGTCATAACTGGCAAAGGTAGCGCTGTCTGCGCGCTGAGGTGTTACATGAATCATCCCATCACCGCCCTGGTCATCATGGGCGTTGCCGGTTGCGGCAAGACGTGCGTCAGCGAGGCCCTGTGCCATTTGAGCGGCGCCACTGCCATTGAAGGCGACTCTTTTCACCCTGCCGCCAATATCGAAAAGATGAGCGCGGGGATTCCCCTGAACGATGAAGACCGTGCCGGCTGGCTCGACAGCCTGTGCGATGAACTGCGCCGTGTCGACGCCAAGGGCCAGCGCCCGGTGCTGACCTGTTCGGCTCTCAAGCACGTCTATCGTGAACGTCTGCGCAGTGCCTTGCCGGGCCTGGGCTTTGTGTTCCTTGAGTTGACCCCCGAAGTCGCCGCCGACCGTGTCTCCCATCGGCCGGGCCACTTCATGCCGTCGACCCTGATCGACAGCCAGTTCGCGACCCTCGAATCGCCCGTCGGCGAGCCATTGACCCTGGCGCTGGATGCTTCGACCTATAGCGTCGAGCAACTGGCGGCGCAGGCTCATGCCTGGTGGCAGGCGAACGGCCTGAAACAGGCGGTATGACTGTGCTCGCAAAGACAGCGCTGTCCTCACGACTTCTGATCAACCCGCTTTAATAACAACAACAACCAGGAGACACCCCTAATGTTTGGCATGTCCCACGAGACGTTCCTGCTGCTCGATGCAGTGGTCACGGTGATCGGGCTTATCGTCCTGATCACCAAGTTCAAGTTGCACCCATTCCTCGCACTGATCATCGCCGCCGCCTTCCTCGGGCTGACCTCCGGCATGCCGATCGGCACCATCATCAAGGCGTTCCAGGACGGCTTCGGTGGCGTGCTTGGTTTCGTCGGCATCATCCTGGCGCTGGGTACGATGCTCGGCAAAATGATGGCCGAATCAGGCGGTGCGGATCAGATTGCGCAGACGTTGATCCGCGCCTTCGGCAAGGACAAGGTGCAGTGGGCGATGATGTTCGCCGCGTTCCTGGTCGGCATTCCGCTGTTCTTCGAAATCGGCTTCGTGCTGCTGATTCCGCTGGTGTTCATCGTGGCCCGTCGCACCGGCGTGTCGATCATCAAGATCGGTATCCCGCTGCTGGCCGGTCTGTCCGCCGTACACGGCCTGGTGCCGCCGCACCCGGGTCCGCTGCTGGCCATTGGCGTGTTCGGTGCCGACATCGGTAAAACCATTCTGTACGGCCTGATCGTTGCGTTGCCAACCGCCATCATCGCTGGCCCGATCTTCGGTACGTTCATTGCCAAGCACATTCCCGGTCATCCGAACCAGGAGCTCGTGGATCAACTGGCGCGGGAATCGGATTCGGCCGATCTGCCGAGCTTTGGCATCACGCTGGTGACCGTGCTGCTGCCGGTGTTCCTGATGCTGCTCAAGACGTTTGCCGACGTGGTGCTGCCCGATGGCAACATCTTCCGCGCTTTCATGGACCTGATCGGTCACCCGATTTCGGCGTTGCTGCTGGCGTTGCTGCTGTCGCTGTATACCTTCGGCTACAAGCAGGGCATCGGTTCCAGCCAAATGATGAAATGGCTGGATGCCAGCCTCGCGCCGACCGCCGCGATCATCCTGATCATCGGTGCCGGTGGTGGCTTCAAGCAGATGCTGGTGACCAGCGGCGTGGGTGACGTGATCGGCCACATGGCGGTGAACGCACAGATCTCGCCGATCCTGCTGGCCTGGCTGGTGGCGGCGGTGATTCGTATCGCGACCGGTTCAGCGACCGTGGCGACCATCACTGGCGCCGGCATCGTGGTGCCGGTGGTGGGGATGATTCCGGGTGTGAACCGTGAGCTGCTGGTGCTGGCCACCGGTGCAGGCTCCCTGATCCTGTCCCACGTCAACGACGCCGGTTTCTGGTTGGTGAAGCAGTACTTCAACATGACCGTGGCCGAAACCTTCAAGACCTGGACCGCGATGGAAACCATCCTCTCCGTGGTTGGCCTGGGCTTTATCCTGTTGTTGTCGCTGTTCGTCTAAGCGATTCGACAGACACAAAAAAACCGCAGCGATGCGGTTTTTTTGTGGGTGATCGATTTCAAGGTGAACATAGAACAAATGTGGGAGCGGGCTTGCTCGCGAAAGCGTCGTATCAGTAAACGAAGATGTTGTTTGATACACCGCATTCGCGAGCAAGCCCGCTCCCACAGGGGATATGTGTCAGGCGTTGGTTTTCGGTGCCAGCCCATCCGCCCTGAACATCCCGCGAATCCCGCGTACGGCCTGACGAATCCGGTCCTGGTTTTCGATCAGCGCGAAGCGCACGTGATCATCACCGTACTCGCCAAACCCGACGCCCGGCGAGACACACACCTTGGCTTCGGCCAGCAGTTTCTTGGCGAACTCCAGCGAGCCCAGGTGCGCATAGGCCTCGGGAATCTTGGCCCAGACATACATCGACGCTTTCGGGTTTTCCACCATCCAGCCCAGTTCATGCAGACCCTTGACCAGCACATTGCGCCGCTGCCGATACTGCTCGGCGATGTCGCGCACGCATTGCTGATCGCCTTCAAGCGCAGCGATGGCCGCCACTTGCAGCGGAGTGAAGGTGCCGTAGTCGTGGTAGCTCTTGATCCGCGCCAGGGCATTGACCAGTTCCGGGTTGCCGACCATGAAGCCAATGCGCCAGCCGGCCATGTTGTAGCTCTTGGACAGGGTGAAAAACTCCACCGCAATGTCCTTGGCCCCGGGCACTTGCATGATCGACGGGGCTTTCCAGCCGTCGTAGACGATGTCGGCGTAGGCCAGGTCGTGTACCACAAGCACGTCGTACTGCTTGGCGAGGGCGATCACTCGTTCGAAGAAATCCAGCTCCACGCACTGGGCGGTCGGGTTGGACGGGAAACCGAGGATCATCATCTTCGGCTTCGGGATCGAACCGCGAATGGCCCGCTCCAGTTCAGCGAAGAAATCCACGCCCGGCACCAGCGGCACCGACCGCACCTGGGCGCCGGCAATCACGGCACCGTAGATGTGAATCGGGTAGCTCGGGTTGGGCACGAGCACGGTGTCGCCCTGATCCAGGGTGGCCAGCATCAGATGCGCCAGGCCTTCCTTGGAACCGATGGTGACAATGGCCTCGCTTTCCGGGTCGATGTCGACCTCGTAGCGGTCCTTGTACCAGTTGGAAATCGCCCGGCGCAGGCGCGGAATGCCCTTGGACGTCGAGTAGCCGTGGGTGTCTTCGCGCTGGGCCACCGTGACGAGTTTTTCGACGATGTGCGGCGGCGTGGCGCCGTCGGGGTTGCCCATGCTCAAGTCGATGATGTCTTCGCCACGACGACGGGCGGCCATCTTCAGCTCGGCAGTGATGTTGAAAACGTAAGGGGGGAGTCGATCTATGCGCGCAAAGCGGCGCGGCGAACCTTGTTCGGCCATTGTTGCCTCGGATAACGTAAGCGCCCGGAACCGTCCGAGCGACGCTGGTCACTACGGTGACCTGTGGCGGAATGTAAGGGCAGCTGTGGCAGACTGTCCAGCCTCAATGTAAACAAATTTTTCCGAAGGATAGGGTTCGATGGAATTTACCAGCGGCTTCTTGCTGAGCCTCTCGCTGTGCCTGGATATCGGCGTGGCCAACATCGCGATGATCACCCTGGCCATGCAGCGCGGCTATTTCCAGGGGTTTGCGCTGGGGCTGGGGACTTGTGTCGGCGACCTGATCTACGCGGTACTGGCACTGGCTGGCATGACCGTGTTGCTGCAATACGAAACCGTGCGCTGGGTGTTGTGGATCGGTGGCTCGGCGCTGCTTGTGTACTTCGCGGCGAAGATGATCTATTCGGCGATTCACCACGAAGCGGTGCTGGCGCAATCGGCCGAGGTGGGGCACAACTCCCATCGCAAGGAGTTCTTTCGCGGGATCTTCCTGGCCATGTCGTCGCCCAGCGCGATTCTCTGGTTCGCTGCGGTGGGTGGCACGCTGATCGCCCGTTCCGGCGGCGGTGGCGCCCTCAGTTCGGCGCTGTTTCTCGGCGGTTTTCTCTGCGCAGGGATTCTCTGGTGTGTCGGGCTGTGCTTTGCTGCGAGCCACGGCGGCAAGTTGCTCGGCGACAAGTTACTGCGTTACTCCTACATGGCATCGGCAGCGATCTTCTGCTATTTCGCGGTCTACGTGATTCTATCTGGCTATAACGAGTTTGTCGGTTCAGGCGCCGTCGAGCAATTGCACGCCCTGTAATTGGGCGAATCGGGTTTGGCTTCTATACTCCCAGCCGAACCCACTTTTTGCTCCAGGAGTTGAGCCATGGATGAGCAAACACGCGTCGAACTGGCGGAGCCACGCTTCGAACACGGACACTTCCTGCTGATTGCAGGGCTTGGCGGAACATTTACCCAACAATCCGTTCAAGGCATTCCCGAACTCTGGGAGAAACTCATCCCGCATCTGGGCCATATTCCGGGCCAAAAAGGCGAAGTCACCTACGGTGTCTGCTGCAATTTCGACGGCAAGGGCGGCTTCGATTACATCGCCGGGGTCGAGATCAGCAAGCTCGACGACTTGCCCGAAACCTACCGCTGGGTAGAAGTTCAGCCGCAGCAGTACGTGGTGTTCGAACACAAAGGACCGCTGGACACCCTGCCGCAAACCTTTCAGTACATCCATGGCACGTGGCTGCCGCAGTCCGGCCACGAGCTATTGGCGGCTCCGGAGTTCGAGCGCTACAGCGAAGACTTCAACCCCAAACTCAACACCGGCAAGCTGGAAATCTGGCTGCCGATCAAGGCATGACACCTGCACGAGAGGCGGATCAGCCGATTCGTCTCTCGATGTCCCACAGCAGCTGATTTATCATCCCCAGCCTTTCCCATGCTGATCCCGAGCTGCCATGAACACCGTCATCCGCAACGTCACCCCCGCCGATCTGGACCGCTGCTTTGCCATCGAAACCCTTGCCTATGAAGGTGACGAAGCCGCGACCCGCGAGAAAATCGCCACCCGCATCGCCACCTGGCCCGAGGGTTTTATCGTCGCTGAAGTGGACGGGGCAGTGGCCGGTTTCATCAATTCCGGGGCGGCGTTTCAGGTGGAAATGTCGGACGAGGCGTTCAAGGAACTGATCGGCCACGACCCGGCCGGGCCGCATGTGGTGATCATGTCGGTGGTGGTGCACCCGGATTATCAGGGCCAAGGCCTGGCCAAACTGCTGATGGGCGAGTTCATCGAGCGTATGCGTGGGATGGGCAAGGTCACCATCAACTTGATGTGCAAGGAACGGCATATTCCGTTGTATGCCGGGTTCGGCTTTGCCTACGTAAAACCCTCGGCCTCGGACCATGGCGGTATGGCGTGGCATGAGATGGTGCTGGCGTTGTAAGCCACACTCAGGATCCCCTGTGGGAGCGGGCTTGCTCGCGAAGAGGCCGGTACACTCGACATCTCTATTGACTGACACACCGCTTTCGCGAGCAAGCCCGCTCCCACAGGGTCGGTGTTGTGTCAGTAATGTCTGCAAAAAACTAACGCGCAGTCAAAACACCAACCCCATCCGCCGCTCATAGCCGATCCGGCCCTTGTACGCCTCGCCGCTGTCGACAAAGCCAAACCTGGCGTACAGGGCGATGGCGGCTTCGTTGTCGGCATCCACTGACAGCTCCAGCCCCCTGATTTCCGGCCAGGCCAGGCGCGCCGCCTCGGGCAGCGCTTGCAGGCAGGCCTTGCCGTAGCCCTTGCCCTGGACGCGTTGATCGACTTGCAACGCATGCAGCGTGGCGCTGTGCTCATCGGCCCAGGCCGGCAACACCGGCGGGCGCTTGAGCAGCAGGAACGCGACGGGCACATCCTCGGCCAGCAGGGCGAAGCCCTTGACGCCGGGGCCGGGCTTGGACAACAGCGTGTGCAAGGCGCCGTGGATGTCACCCGAGAATCTGATCTGTTCCGAATGCACTTCAATGGCCTCGACCTGTTGGCGCTGCAGCGCATTCAGGCTTTCATAAGGCACGAGTCGGGCTGTCACGGGAGTGTCCTTTTTCCATCACAAATGAGCCTCGGATTCTAGCGAGTTTGCTTTCCCGGATTATTTTTATTTCACCTGTCGATTCACCGGATCGCCAGACGACTAAGGGTGTCTTCACTATAAAAAACACGGAGAACCACCATGAACTCGCAAACCCAGATCCAGAACCTCATCGAGAACTATCGTCAGGCGGTCAAGGCCAAGGACATTGAAAAAGTCATGGCCCTGTATGCCGATGACATCGTCTCCTTCGACGCGGTCAAGGCCCTGCAATTCAAAGGCAAGCCGGCGTATCGCGCGCATTGGCAGGCCTGCATGGAAATGTGCCCCGGCCCGCACATCTTCGAATTCCACGAAATCACCATCGAGCCGTCCCAGGAAATTGCCTTCGCTCACTGGCTGGCACATTGCGGTGGCACCAACGACAAGGGCGAAACCCAGTCCTGCTGGATGCGCGCCACCGCTTGCTATCGGCAGGAAGCCGGGCTGTGGCAGATTGTCCACGAACATTGGTCGGCGCCGTTCGACATGACCAGCGGCGCGACGCTATTCGACCTCAAGCCCTGATCGTCGGGAAGCCGAGCCAGAATGCCAATCAGCGGCCATAGTTGATCGTTCGATAAGGAGAGCGTGATGAAGTATTTATGCCTGGTCTACAGCGATGAGCGGTTGCTGCATTCGCTGCCGGAAAGCCCGAAGGACGAAGAGTGCATGGCCTATGCCGAGTCGATCCAGGGCAGTGGCCGGATGGTCGCCGCCGAGGCGCTGGAGTCGGTGCAGACCGCCACCACGGTACGCATGCGCAACGGCAAGATGTCGATCACCGACGGGCCATTCGCTGAAACCAAGGAGCAACTGGCCGGGTTTTATCTGATCGATGCCAAGGACCTCAACGAAGCCATCCAGGTCGCCGGGAACATTCCGGCGGCCCGGGTCGGCAGTGTCGAAGTGCGCCCCGTTCGGCAGTTGAATCCTTAAGATGCCGGGGCTGCCGGTTCAGGCGCAGGTCGAGCGGGTTTATCGCGAAGAGTCGCGGCGGATTCTTGCGACCCTGATTCGCTTGCTGGGGGATTTCGACCTCGCCGAAGAGGCCTTGCACGAGGCGTTTTTCATCGCGGTCGAACGCTGGCAGCGTGACGGCGTGCCGGACAATCCGCGGGCCTGGCTGGTGTCCACCGGGCGCTTCAAGGCAATCGATGCCCTGCGCCGGCGCGCACGCTTTGCCGCGTCGCAGCCCTTGCTGATCGCGCAACTGGAGGAACTGGAGCAGGCCGACTGGAGTGATGAAGACGTGGAAGACGATCGCCTGCGGCTGATCTTCACTTGCTGCCACCCGGCCCTGGCGGCCGACGCACAAGTGCCGCTGACGCTGCGGGAAGTCTGCGACCTGACCACGGAAGAAATCGCCCGGGCCTTTCTCTCGGCCCCGGCCACCATCGCCCAGCGCATCGTGCGCGCCAAGGCGAAGATCCGCGATGCGAAAATCCCTTATCAAGTGCCGACACTCGCTGAGCTACCCGAGCGCCTGGACAGTGTATTGCGGGTGATTTACCTGGTGTTCAACGAGGGGTACTCGGCGTCCATCGGGGCAGAACTGATCCGCGAGGATTTGACCCGCGAAGCGATCCGCCTCGGCCGGTTGCTGGTGGAGTTGTTGCCGGAGCCGGAGGTGATGGGCTTGCTGGCGTTGATGCTGCTGCACGAGTCGCGCCGCCCGGCCAGGACCTCGGCGAGCGGCGAGCTGATTGTGCTGGACGAACAGGACCGTTCGCTGTGGGACGCCGGGTTGATCCGCGAAGGCTGCACGCTGGTCGAGCGGGCGCTGACCATGGGACGATTCGGACCTTATTGCCTGCAAGCGGCGATCGCGGCGGTGCACGCCGAAGCCCCGACGGCGGGGGAAACCGATTGGCCGCAGATTGTCGGTCTGTATGACGTCCTGCTGCGGGCGGTGCCGTCGCCGGTGATCGAGTTGAATCGTGCGGCGGCGATTTCGCAACGCGATGGTCCACTGGCGGGGCTGACGTTGGTCGACGCCATTCTGGAGCGGGGAGAACTGCTCGACTACCACCTGGCGCATTCGGCGCGGGCGCAATTCTGTTGGCAACTGGGTCGCAAGCAGGAGGCACGGGCGGCATGGGAACGGGCGCTGGCGTTGACCCGACAGGAGCCGGAGCGGCGGTTTATCGAAGAGCGGCTCAAGGCGTTGGAGTGATGCGACCGTTCTGACCTCATCGCGAGCAAGCTCGCTCCCACAGGGATTGATGGTGTACTCGATACTGTGGGAGCGAGCTTGCTCGCGATAAGGGCCGAAGGACCTTCACTCCAGCATTTTGCCCAGCAACCAGCTCCCACAGGGATTGATGGTGTGCTCGATACTGTGGGAGCGAGCTTGCTCGCGATAAGGGCCGAAGGACCTTCACTCCAGCATTTTGCCCAGCAACCAGCTCCCCGCCGGCCCCGGCGGATTCAGCCGCGACCACAACGCATCCACCGACACCGTTTTCGGCCAGCCGCGCACCACCAGTTCCTGCAACGTACCGGGCCCGAACCGTTCGACCAGCCAGCGGGGCAACGGCGCCCAGCCGAATCCGCCCTGGGCCATTTCCAGCAGCATCAGATAACTCGGCGCCGACCATACGCGGCCCTTCGCCCGGCTCTCATAGGGATTGATGATGGTGGCCAGGCGCAGCTCACGGTGCTGTTGCAGTACGTCCCGGTCGATGTGGTCCAACGTCGCCAAAGGATGCGTCGAGGACACGAACAAGGCGATTTCCGTGCGTTCGTCCACCGTCGAACTGACCAGGTCCGGCGGGTAGCTGTCCTGCATTTCGGCGAAGGCAATCTGCGCCCGGCCGCTTTGCACCAGGGACATCAGGTCGTCGCATTCGGCGATCAGACACTCGAGCTCCAGGTCCGGGTAACGCTGCTCGAAGGCACTGAGGGCGGCTTCGAAGCGGTCCGACTGATAGGTATCGGACAGCGCCACCGTCAGCTTCGCTTCCACCCCTTGGGACAGTTGGCTGGCGGCTATTTCCAGGCGACTGGTGGCGGCCAGGATGTCTTCGGCCCGTTGCAGCATGACGTGTCCGGCCGGGGTCAGGCCGGGCTTGCGGCTGCTGCGGTCGAACAGCGTCAGGTTCAGGTCGATTTCCAGGCTGGCCACCGCCGCACTGATGGTCGATTGACTGCGGCCCAATTTGCGCGCCGCGGCGGAAAACGAGCCTTGGGTCGCGGCTTCGACAAACGCCAGTAACACTTCGTGAGAGGCCACGAACTATCGCCTTGATCGATGGTTATTGGTTATGAAGTATCGGTGTGCTGATGGATCATGGCAACCACAGTCACTCAAGGGAGTTCGGCCATGAGCGCCAACAAATCCATCACTGAACGTATTTTTCAAGCCATCGGCTTCGAACTGCTGGCCATCCTGATCTGTACCCCATTGCTGGCCTGGATCATGAAGAAACCGATGCTGGAAATGGGCATGGTCACCGTCCTCATCGCCGGCCTGGCCCTGGCCTGGAACGTGGTCTTCAACGGTATGTTCGATCGGCTGCTCAAGCGCCTCGCCATCGCACACAACGCCTGGGTCCGCGTGGTGCATGCGCTGTTGTTCGAAGGCGGACTGGTCGCCCTCGGCGTGCCGCTGATCGCCTGGTGGCTGAATGTCAGCCTGTGGCAGGCGTTCTTGCTGGATATCGGTGTGCTGCTGTTCTTCTTGCCGTACACCTACGTCTACCACTGGGTGTATGACGTGGTTCGGGAGCGGATGCTGGTGACTCGCGAGGTTTGCTGAGTGCCGTTTTTGAGGCGAGGGGGCTTGCCCCCTCGCCACAGTTGATCAGTGTGTCAGGTGATGACGGGGACTCAATAATCCTGCTGCTTGCGAAACGCCCAGCGCCCGGCGATCACGGTAAAGGTCGCGACCAGCGCCACCAGGATCCAGAAGCCCTCCGGGTCATCCGCCAGCGGAATGCCGCCGACGTTCATGCCGAAGAAACCGGCGATGATGTTGATCGGCAGCGCCAGCACCGTCACCACCGTCAGGGTGAACAGCGTGCGGTTGGTCTGTTCGTTGATGTTGGCGGCGATCTCCTCCTGCAACAGCTTGATCCGCTCACCCAGCGCCGTGAGGTCGTTGATGATCAGCGCAAACTCCTCAGTGGATTTGCGCAGCTCCTTCACGTCTTCCTTTTGCAGCCATTGCGGCGGCCGGTTGAGCAGGCGCAGCAATGAGCCTGGCTCCAGCGCCAGCAGCCGTTGCAATCGCACCAGCACCCGGCGATTGGCGCCCAGTTCCGCGCGGTTGGTCGACAGGCGCGAGGACAGCAATTGGTCTTCGATCTGGTCCACGCTCTGACTGGTCTTGCGCACGATCTGGGTCAGCACTTCACCCTGGTCGCGCAGCAAATGCACCAGCAGCTCCAGCGGGGAGCGAAAGCACTCCCGGGCCTTCACCGACGAGCGCAATTTGTCCACCGAGTGCAGCGGTTGCAGGCGGGCGCTGATGATCAATTGACTGCGGGCACACACCCACAGGGTCGAGACATCCGACGAGACCATGTTGCTGAGGTTGAACACCACGTCGTTGACCACTGCCAGCAACGCGGAGTCGACATGCTCGATGCGTGTCGAACGCGAGCCTTCATGCAGCGCTTCGAAAAACTCCTCGGGCAACTCCAAATGGCTTTTCATCCAGCGCTCGCACGCGGCGTGGGCGAGGTTCAGGTGAAGCCAGAGAAATTGCTCATCGCTTTGCGGCTGTTGCAGGTACTGCAAGGCCTCGGCGGAATTGATTTCCCGACCGGCCTCACCGGGGCGAAAACTGAAACCGTAAAGCAGGCCGAACAGATCCGTGTCGCGATGGCTTTGATCGATGCTGTGGTTCATGAGGACTCGCAAGGGGAGGCGCCTGTCACGTGTTTTACAGGTTCACTTGAGCGGCATCATCGCAAGCGGGAATGACGTTTTTGTGACAGGAAAACAACGCAAAAAATTGTTCTACCGGCGGTCGGGATTTTCTCAAGAACCGCTCTGGCTAGCCGATCACGCTTGGGTTAAGTTGCGTGCCGCAGGCCTCGGCCGGGACCGCAGACAGGGATGTCCAGACACTTTTCACGCCTTAACGGGCGTGCCTCATTCCTGTCATGAGTACCCTGCGATGCTTTTGCAAAAGTCCCTGAGAGCACAAATTCTCGCCCTGCTGAGCGGCAGCCTGCTGGCGATGCTGTTGATCGCCCTGGCGTGCTTTCACTTCCTGTCCAGCGGCGTGCAGAACTACGCCAATCTGATCGAAGGCCCGCTGCACACCTCGCAATTGATCGATGAAGCCAACCTGCAATTCAAGGTGCAGGTGCAGGAATGGAAAAACGTCCTGCTGCGCGGCAAACAACCGGCTGACCTGAGCAAGTACTGGGGGCAATTCGAGGGGCGTCAGCGCGATGTGCAAAACATCCTCGGTGAGTTGGCCGCGCAGAAGGGTATCGAGCCGCAACTCAAGAGCCGCATCGAGCGCTTGCGTGACGAACATCGCCAGTTGGGCGCGGCCTATCAGAAGGGGCGGGACGCGTTCGTGGCCGCCGGTGGTGACCCTGCGGCGGGCGACGGGGCGGTCAAGGGTGTAGACCGCGCAACCAGCGATCAGATGAGTGAACTGGTCAGCGAGTTGCGCAAGCAGGGCGCCGAGCAATCGACACTGATCAGCGCCAGTGCCGAGCGCACGGTGTTGCTGGGGCTGGTCGTGATGCTGGTTTCGGGGGTACTGATCGGCCTGCTGAGCTTGTGGCTGGTCAACCGCAACCTGGTCGAGCCGATCCGCAAACTGATCGAATACGTGGCGCAACTCAGCCAGGGGCGTATTGCCGAGCGCGTGGCCAGCATCCGTCAGGACGAGTTGGGCAAACTGGCTATGGCCGCCAACACCCTGCGCGATTTCCTCGCCGAAACCTTCAGCCGTTTGCAGCGCAGTGCGTCGGACCTGGACAGCGCCAGCGGTGAGTTGAACTCGATCGCCACCGTGATGGCCGGCGGCACCAACGAGCAGTTCAACCGCACCGATCAGGTGGCCACGGCGATGAACGAAATGTCCGCCACCGCACAGGAAGTGGCCCGGCATGCCGCCGAAGCCGCCCGGGCCGCCGACGATGCCGACCAGTCCGCCCAGCAGGGCGAAAAAGTCATGCAGGGCACCATCCACACCATCACCCAGATGCGCGGCGAAATCGCCAACACCGCCACGGTCATCCGCCAACTGGAAACCGACAGCGGACGCATCGGCAAGGTTCTGGAGGTGATTCGCGGGATCGCCGAACAGACCAACCTGCTGGCACTCAACGCGGCCATCGAAGCGGCCCGCGCCGGTGAGGCCGGGCGCGGATTCGCTGTGGTGGCCGACGAAGTGCGAAGCCTGGCCCAGCGCACGGCGGCGTCGATCATCGAGATCAACCAGATCATCCAGACCGTGCAGACCGGTGCAATCGAAGCGGCCCAGGCGATTGAAAGCGGTCAGTCGCGCAGCGAACAAAGCGTGCAGCAAGTGACGGAGGCCGGCGCCATGCTCGAACGCATCACCCTGGCCGTGGAAGCCATCCGCGACATGAACCGCCAGATCGCCACTGCCGCCGAAGAGCAGACCTCGGTGGCCGAAGACATCTCGCGCAACCTCACCGAAATCACCAGCATCGCCAGCACCAACCTGGACAACGTGCAGCGCACTGAAGCGGCCAGTACCAACCTGCACGGCTTGTCGGGGCAGTTGAACGAGGTGACGGCGCGCCTGAGCGCTTGAATCCCGAAAACGCAAAAGCCGCACGATGTTCCCATCGTGCGGCTTTTGTCTGTTTGGGGATTACGTGTCCTGTTTGTTTTCCAGGACCTTGCCGTTGGAGGCATCGATGTCCACGTCCCACTCGATGTTCTTGGCGTCACGCAGTTCAACTTCGTACTCGTAACCGTTGAAGTGGTTGTCCAACTCGGTCTTGGTAATCGTTGCACCCGGATGCAGATCCAGCGCGATCTTGTTCAAGTCTTCCAGTGGCTTGATCTTGCCTTCCTTGACCAGTTGCGGGATCTGATCGACTCGCACATCGGCCTGGGCCAGGCCGGCGGTGAGGGTCAGGGCTGCAGCGGTAAACAAAGCAGTCAGGGTCTTCATGGGGTTCTTTCCTTGGGTGATCTGTTTAAGTGAGATCAGGTTAGCCTGTGTAACTTAATCCACCCTTAAATCCCTCTACATGTCCTGCATCAATCCCTGTGGGAATGTGTGTTCGCCGCAAATTTTGCTGGCACACGCATAACCTGTGGGAGCGGGCTTGCCCGCGAAAGCGGAGTGTCAGTCAACGTGGATTTTGAAACTGATGGCCCCTTCGCGGGCAAGCCCGCTCCCACAGGTTTTGCGCAATTCTGGATCAATACCCGTTGTTCTGTAGCACCTGCGCAACACTCGCCGCCGGGCGTTTATAGAACTTCAACAACTCACTGGCGCGATTGGTGAAAATGCCGTCGACACCGGCGTCCATGACTTTCCGGTAGTCCACCGCATCGTCGATGGTGTAGACGTGCACCAGCAGGCCCTGGTCGTGGGTGTACTGGTTCATCCAGGGTTGCACCAGATCCGAGTAGCTCTGGTCGCCACCCTGGGTCAGTGCGGCGGACGGGCCGGTGCCGATGGCGCCCTGGGCCTTGGCGTAGTCGACCCAGTGCTGGAACTCGGCTTTGTCCTTCGGTTGCTGTTTGGCGTAGTAAGCGGCTTTATCCTTTTCGCCGGACTCGGCAAATGTCACCTTGGACTGGGGTTCAATACTGCCTTCACCGACCCACAACAGCAGGATCTTCGGCACCGTCGGCATCTCTTTTTGCAGCAGTTCGAGGCTGCTCTTCTCGAAAGTCTGCAGGACCACCTTGCCTTTGCCTTGGCCGACCGCCAGCTCGTTTTTTGCCAGTTTCGAAGCGGTCGGGCTCAGCCAGCCCCGGTCCTGAAGTTTTTCCTTGAGGTCGCGTTCGATGCCGGGGAACTGCTTGGGCTCCTTGGTCTCGATGTACAGGCCGGGCTTGTGCAGGCTGTTGCCCTCGGCGATGTCGATGATTTCATCAAGGGTCAGAATCTTCAGGCCCGCGAAGGCGGGACGTGCCCGATCCGGGTACGCGGCATTGAACCAGCTGCCCGCGTCCAGGGTTTTCAGTTCGGCCATGGTGAACGCATTGGCGGGGCTGTCCTTGCGCTCGGGGAATTTGCTGGCGACGTCGGTGGTGCGTTGCAGATTGTTGTCGTGCAGGGCAAACAGCACGCCATCCTTGCTGCGCTGCAGATCCAGTTCCAGGTAGTCGGCGCCCAGGTCGCGGGCAGTCTTGTAGGCGGCGGCGGTGGATTCCGGGGCATCGAACGATGCGCCACGGTGGGCGATCACCGCTGGATGCGGAATGTCCAAGCGGGTCGCCAGTGCCGCGGGACCGGGTTCGCTGGCGGCCTGTGCGTGGCCGAGGGCGAGCAACAGGCTCAGTAACAGGGCGCTTTTAGTAAAGGTTGTGGGCATGGTCGAGATCCTTTCGCAATAAGTGAGCGGTCCCTTTTAACAACTCATCGTTGCAGACGCTATCACCAGACCGACACAAACCTGTCGAAAGCTGATTTTCGTCAGCGCTTTTGTGCGCCCGTATGCAGTACGCTGAGGCCCTGCAATTTCCCCGGCAGAGGGAAACGCAGGCCCTGCGTGCAAACCAACGATCACCATTGCGGGGTTTACCATGCGCATCACTTCCCAGCTCATCTGCCAGGCTGCCGACCAACTCAAAGGCTTCGTCGGCCTCAACCGCAAGACCGGGCACTACATTGTGCGCTTCAGCGAAGACTCGTTTGGCATGGACGTGGCGGACGACGGCATCATCCCTGTCAGCGAATTCGTCTGGGCCGCGGGGCCCGGGCAGGTCATGACGCTCAAGCGTGAATTGATCCAGCTGCTGCTGGACCAGAACATCGATGACCGGATCAACATCACCGAGCCGTTGCGGGTGTATATGAACCGGCGGGAAGTGCCGGAGATTTCGGCGGTTCGCAGTCTGGTTCGGGGGTGAGTTTTTGCGGTGACTGTTCTGGCCTCTTCGCGGGCAAGCCCGCTCCCACAGGGATCTTGGGTGTACACAAGAAATGTACCCGACACAGAACACTGTGGGAGCGGGCTTGCCCGCGAAGGCGACCACAAGCACACCACATCATTTACAGACTGAACTCGTAGGCCCGCTCAACCCTGCACACCCGCGTATGACACCGCGCATACCAAGTCGAGCGCCCACGCTCGCGAATCGCACTGTGCTCAGGATGATGCTTCCACGCCAGGACTGCCGCCTCACTGGCCCAGTACGATACGGTAATCCCAAGTCCATCCTCGCCCCGCGCCGATTCCACGCCGAGAAACCCCGGCTGTTCGCGGGCCAGTTCCAGCATCCGTTCGGCCGCTTCGGCGTAACCCTGGTCACCCTCGGTGCGCAGTGAAGTGAAGATCACCGCGTAATAAGGCGCAGCTGGCGTATCGGCCATCATTACGAGCGCCCCGCACAGGCTTCGACAAAGGCGCCAACCAACGGCGGCAATACGCCGTTGAGCGCCGCCCGCTCGGGCTGGAACAAGGTCGCGACAAAGAACGGATGACCGCTGAGTTCGACCGCCCGCAGTTCGTGTTCCGAATCGTGGCCGACGGCATGTAGTTCGCGCTTGAGCAACTCCCCTTCGAACTGAGGATTCACACCAAAACGACAGCGATAGCCTTCACGAATCTCGGTGTTTTCGTACGCCTTGGCAAGCAACGAACCCTCAAGCAAATCAATCGTATCGACCGCTTCCACCAGCGCACACGACAGTGGCGTCAGCAGCGCCCGCGCGGCATCGGGATTTGTCTCGCCGTGTTCGGCATCCGACCAGCCCAGTACGTTGCGCGCATATTCCAGCACCGCGTGTTGAAAACCACCGCAGGTGCCGAGGAAAGGTCGCCGTTGTTCGCGGGCAAAGCGAATCGCCAGCAATGCACCGTCCATGCTCCGGTAAGGGCTGGCCGGCACACACCAGAACCCGTCGAATGTGTGCAGCGGTGTCTCGACGTGGATGTCATCGGTGGCCAGCCATTGCCATTGCACGTTCGGGCCACTGTGTTCAGCGGCCATTTCGAGGGCGACGGGAATGGCCTGGTGGGCGGTGACTTGCGGGTCGTAGTCGCCGATCAGGGCGATGCGAATCGGGCGGGTTTCCATGTGGGGCCTCTGCACTTGTTGATTGCTGGTGCCCACTATAGATTGGCGCTCACGCACTCAATATTGGCATTTTCCCAAGTGATCAATGCAGCGACGCACTATCGACTGGACTACCCGGACCTGGCCCTGATCCTCGCGCTGGTACGCGGCGGCTCTCTGGCCCGGGCAGCGCAACTGTTGAAGGTGGATGTTTCGACGGTGTTTCGAGCGGTGCGCCGGCTGGAGGGTGCACTGGGTCAGCAACTGTTCGAAAAAAGCCGCGCCGGTTACCTGCCCACCACCCTGGCGCAGTCCCTGGCTGAACAGGCCGAGCGCGCTGAACAGGCTCTGGAGGCGGCGCGCATCGGTGTGGAGCAGGGCGGAGAAGTGATCAGCGGCATCGTGCGCCTGACCTGTACCGATTCGGTCCTGCAAGGTTTGCTGTTGCCGGCGCTGGCGCAGTTCATGCCGAACTATCCGGCGCTGACGCTCGAGCTCAGCACATCCAATGATTTTGCCAACCTCAGCCGTCGGGATGCCGATATCGCCCTGCGCCTGACCCGCACGCCACCGGAGCATCTGGTGGGACGGCGGCTGGCGGATATTTCCTATCGCGTGTGTGCCAGCGAGCGATACCTGCAATCGGTCAATACCCCTGACCTGGCCTCATTGACCTGGATAGCCCCGGATGACTTCCTGCCTGATCACCCGACCGTTACCTGGCGTCGCCAGGCCTTGCCGGGGGTAACGCCGGGCTATCGCTGCAACAGCATGCTGTCGGTGACCGAGCTGGTCAGGGCCGGCCTGGGTGTAGCGGCGTTGCCGGACTTTTTGATCGGCGACGGATTACAGCCGCTGAGCGAACCCCTGCACGGATACGACACCGCGCTGTGGCTGCTGACCCGTCCCGACTGCCGTGCCTTGCGCTCAGTGGTTACCTTGTTCGATGAGTTGGGGCGGGCGCTGAAACTGCCGTGAAACCGTTCAGGTTCCTGGCTGAAGCTCACTAAAGCCTCAGTGCCGGTTTCATTCTGAAACACATCGCGTCATTCAAATCAGAGCCATCGATCCTTCGACGCCGCCGTCGAACTTGTCATTTATTGCAACTGATAGCAGGCCAGAAACATGTCCAGCGCGGAGTCTGCCACCTGGTGTTGTTCTTCGGGTGACAAGCCTGGTTTGCCCATGGAAATCTGCGGCCAGAAGGCAAACGACTTGAGCAGCCCCTGCACCTGTTGTGCGGCAAAATCAGGGGCAATAACTTTCAACCGACCATCGGCCTGAGCGGCACGAATCCAGACCGTCAGCCCTTCTTCGCGTTCGCCCATTCGCGCCACCATATCCTGCGCCCGCTCCGGCGAATGAATCGTCGCCGCTATCGCCACCCGCGCCAGGTCGAGAAAATTGTCATCGCCCAACATTTGCAGCTTGGCCATCAGCAATCCGCGCAATTGCTCACGCAACGGCAGGTCGGGACGGTAGGCCGTTTCCTGTTCGGCCGTCACCCGGGTCCATAATTGATTGAGGATCTCGGCGAACAACTCTTCCTTGCTGGGGAAGTGGTTGTACACCGTGCGCTTCGACACACCGGCAGTGGCAGCAATCTTGTCCATGCTGGTGATCTCGAAACCGTTGTCACGGAATTCATTGATCGCAGCTTGAATGATCGCTTGGCGTTTTCGGTCGGTCAGGCGCTGTGGAGCTGTCATAAGTACGCTTCGGCAGGAAAAAGGGGAGAATTACACTCGGTAGTTTACTTGTCGTCGACTTTGATGCAACCTAGAAACTACACTGTGCAGTGTAATGTTTTGTTAACCCTGCCCAGCAAAAATAGAAAGTCCGGCTGATGCGTGCGTGCTTTGGCCATTTATCGTCCCAAAACGGAAAGTCGCGTGATGCGCGGTTTTTCTGGAGTCATTCAGTCATGGCCAATTCAAACTCCCCGGCGGACAACGCCTCCACACCTGAAGCATCCCGACAGGCTCAAGGGCAGTATCAAAACTTTACGCCGGTTCAACGTTTAAGCTTTGGCAAAACCATGGGTGTCCTATGGAACGTGCTGTTCCACAAACCGCAAAACACCCGCCCGAGCGCGCCCGTCCCGGTGCAAGCCCTGACTCAAGCCGCGCTGATCGCAGCGCCGAACCACAGCGTCTATCGCCTGGGCCACTCCACGGTGTTGCTCAAGTTGCGCGATAAATTCTGGATCACCGACCCGGTCTTCGCCGAGCGTGCCTCGCCCGTACAATGGGCTGGCCCCAAGCGTTTCCACCAGCCACCGATCAGCCTGGAAGAATTGCCACCGATCGAAGCGGTGATCCTGTCCCACGACCACTACGATCACCTGGATCATCAGGCCGTGCTCAAGCTCGCGGACAAGACCAAACACTTCCTTACCCCGCTGGGCGTAGGCGACACCCTGATCAAGTGGGGCATCGACGCGAGCAAAGTCCGCCAGCTGGATTGGTGGCAAGGCACGGAAGTCGATGGCATCCAGTTCATCGCTACCCCGTCGCAGCACTTTTCCGGCCGTGGCCTGTTCGACAGCAACAGCACCCTCTGGGCCTCGTGGGTGATGATCGACGGCGACACACGCCTCTTCTTCAGCGGCGACAGTGGCTACTTCGACGGCTTCAAACGCATCGGCGAACAGTACGGTCCATTCGACCTGACCCTGATGGAAACCGGTGCCTACAACGTCGACTGGCCACACGTGCACATGCAACCCGAACAAACCCTGCAAGCCCACCTCGACCTCAAGGGCCGCTGGCTACTGCCAATCCACAACGGTACGTTCGACCTGTCGATGCACGCCTGGTACGAACCCTTCGACCGCATCCTGGCCCTGGCCTGGGAACGCAACGTATCGATCACCACGCCGCAGATGGGCGAGGCGTTCAACCTGATGCATCCGCAGCGTGGTAGGGCGTGGTGGTTGGCGGTGGAAGGGGAGAGTGATCGGGTGGTCGCTCATAACGCGTAGAGTGATGGGCCCTGTAGGAGCGAGCTTGCTCGCGATGGACGTTAACGATAACGCGTGCTGTCTGAATGATCGCGTTGTCCAGGTGTTTTTCGCGAGCAAGCTCGCTCCTACAGGGGGCCATTTATCGTCAGTCAGTGAGTTGGCTCACTCCACCATCGCAAAATCCGCTCGCCCAACCGGATTCGGCGTCGACCCCTTCACATTCATCCCTCGACCCGGCGCAAACCCAGGGAAGAACACCAACCCCTCCGATTCGAACCGATAGGCCAGCGCCAGGCGCGTGACATCCAGCACCTCCTGGCGTGCCTCGAAGCGTTGAATGGCATCCACCGAAACCCGGGATTCCCGCGACAGCTCTTCCACACTCCAGCCCAGCATCGCTCGGGCCTGGGCGCAGTGGGCCGGGGTGAATTGGAAGAGGGCGATACGTTCCAGGGTGATTTTCATCGCTTGAGAGGCCATGGTGTTCTCCGGGCTCGAGAGTGTTGGTTCAAAATATACTGTGTTTTTGTACAGTTGTTTTGAGCCCGGATCAAACGCATTTTTTGATTTGTCTTTTCAGACAGACGAACGGTGCTGCGCTTACTTGCCCGCCAACCCCGGCGCTTCCCGCACGATAAAGTGATCCAGATTCTCGATGTTGGCGCTGAACACCCCGAACGTCTGCTCGGGGTTTTTCTTGCTCGGCACCTGCTTCAGCTCGGGCGTCACCCCATAAAAGAAGCAATACAACTCCCGCCCGCTCTCGATGGCGTGCTTGATCTCTTCCAGGAACGCCTTGCGCTTGCGATAGCTGTCGATCAGCTTCTTGCTCAGGTAGACATTGACCGAGTAAGGCTTTTTCTCGAACCAGACCTTCTTCTCGAAATCGATGCGAAAGCTCTGGGTGTAGTCCTTGATCTCCTTGACCTTGCCCCAGTAAATCAGCCCCTTGTTGTCCTGCAGGTATTCGATTTTCTTGAAAAACGACCCGTAGGGCGCGGTGTTCTCGCCAATCTTCAGCGGCACGCGCTTGAGCAAATCCTTGTCGTCGAAGTTCGACACGAAACACTCCACCGGATGGGCGAAGACGCTGGTCTTGTCCGGGGCCGATTCTCTGCCCGGTTGCTCGACATTGCTTGCCACCGAAGGCGTCAGCGACTCATCCCGCACCCCGTCCACCGCGACCTTCGGGCTGGACGGCTTACGCACATATTCACGCCGAGTCAGTAACAATTCCGACGGGAAATTTTCCTCGCGGCTGTCATCCGTTTCCGTCTCATCCACACCCGACGCAGGCGTCTTCAAGCTGACATAAGGGCAGCCCTCGACATGCCGCGTACTCGGCAGGTTCTTGAAGTGCGGCGTGCGCACGTAATTCACATTCTTCGCGTTGAACGTACCCAGCTCATTGGTCGCATCGAACGCCAAACGGCAGGCATCGTTGGGGCACTGGAAGTGTTCCTTGGCCGAATCGAACGCCATCGTCTCGTCGAAATTCAGATCCCGAACGTCATAGATCGACAACTTGTCGTTGAGGCTGAGGCAGTAGGCGAGGTCGAATTTCATGACGGGTTCCAAATCCTTTAGATGAACAGCTTCCAGTGATGGCGCATTCGAAGCAATAGCTACACTGAGATCACTTCAATATCGCCGGGTCTGCACAGTCCATCAAAGAGAGCGGTTTCATGAGCCATTCAGATGCTTCGCCGCCCCTCCCGGAGCAGGGCCGGATAGCACGTCGGGATGAACAGAGCGGTTGGCGCCGCTGGCTACCGGGCTTGGGCATGCTGCGCGAATACCAATCGGCATGGTTGCGTTACGACATCGTGGCCGGCCTGGTGCTGACCACGATGCTGGTGCCCGTCGGTATCGCCTATGCGGTCGCTTCAGGCGTGCCCGGCATTTATGGCCTCTACGCGACCATCGTTCCGCTGCTGTTCTATGCCTTGTTCGGCCCCAGCCGAATTCTGGTGATGGGGCCGGATTCCTCCCTGGTGGCCGTCATCCTTGCCGTCATCATTCCACTCTCCGGCGGCGAACCGCAGCGAGCCGTCGCCCTGGCGGGCATGATGGCGGTCGTCTCAGGCGCGGTGTGCATCCTGGCCGGTATCGCGCGCCTGGGTTTCATCACCGAACTGCTGTCAAAACCGATCCGCTACGGCTACATGAACGGCATCGCACTGACCGTTTTGATCAGCCAGTTGCCCAAGCTGTTCGGTTTTTCGATTGAATCCGACGGCCCATTGAGCAACATAGGGGCCATCGCCTCAGCGGTGATGGAGGGGAAGGTCAACTGGACCACCTTCACGGTGGGCGGGCTCACCCTGGCGGTGATCCTGCTACTAAAAAGGTGGCCGCGACTACCGGGCATCCTGATCGCCGTGGTTGGCGCGACAGTCGCCGTGGGCGTACTCGACCTTGCGACACGCGCCGGTGTGTCGGTTCTCGGTTCGCTCCCCCAGGGCTTGCCCGGTTTTGCCATCCCCTGGATCACCAGCGCCGACATCGTCCCTGTGTTGATCGGCGGTTGCGCCGTCGCACTCGTCTCGTTCGCCGACACCAGCGTGCTCTCCCGTGTCTATGCGGCGCGGACTCGAACCTACGTCAACCCGAACCAGGAAATGGTGGGCCTCGGCATCGCCAACCTGGCGGCCGGTTTTTTCCAGGGCTTCCCGATCAGCAGCAGCTCGTCACGTACGCCCGTGGCCGAAGCCGCCGGAGCCAAAACCCAACTGACCGGCGTCGTCGGCGCACTGGCGGTTGCCTTGCTGCTGGTGGTGGCGCCGGACCTGCTGCAACATCTACCGTCCAGCGCCCTGGCTGCAGTCGTGATCGCCTCGGCCATCGGCCTGATCGAAATCACCGACCTGCGCCGGATCTATCGCATCCAGCGCTGGGAATGCTGGCTGTCGATCGTCTGCACCGTCGGCGTGGCCGTGTTCGGCGCGATCGAGGGCATCGGCCTGGCCATCGTGATTGCCGTCATAGAATTCCTCTGGGACGGCTGGCGCCCGTACTCCGCAGTATTGGGCCGCGCCGATGGGGTCAAGGGCTACCACGACATCAAACGCTACCCCGACGCACGCCTGATCCCCGGCCTGGTCCTGTTTCGCTGGGATGCGCCCTTGTTTTTCGCCAACGCCGAACTGTTCAACGACCGAGTATTGGACGCCGTGGCGGCATCGCCCACGCCCGTGCGCTGGCTGGTGGTCGCCGCAGAGCCCGTCACCAGTGTCGATGTGACGTCTGCCGACATGCTGGCCGAACTGGACGACACCTTGCATGCGGCGGGTATTGAGTTGTGCATTGCCGAGATGAAGGATCCGGTGAAGGACAAGCTGAAGCGGTTCGGGTTGTTTGCGCGGTTGGGAGAGACGGCGTTTTTTCCTACGATTGGGACGGCTGTGGATAGTTATGTGGCGAATTATCGGGTGGATTACAGGGAGCGGGAAGATGAAGGGAACGGATTGCCGTGAAACCCGCGAGATCGAAATAGAGACTTCACATCAAGGAGCGAACCATGCCGAACAACTGGCCCGCAGGGATTGAGCACGTCGTCGTGCTGATGATGGAAAATCGTTCGTTCGACCATTTGCTGGGGGATTACACAAGCATCAATGCCGCGTGTGACGGTATCAACCGCAAGGCGCCCAGCACCAACCCGTTGAAGCTGGCCAACGGTAATTCGACGGTGATCACTCAAGCGTCGGAGTTCCCGGAAAACTATAGCCTGTGGGCACCGCCGCCCCCTCTGCCTCCGGCGCTGCCGCCGGGCAACAGCGAGGGTTTCGACCTTGGCCACGAATTCGTCAACGTAGAAAAACAACTGGGCGTCTCCTTCAAGACCAGCCCGGCCAACCCTACGCTCGCCGGTTTTGCCCAGGACGCCTACGACAAGGCCCGCAGCGACCTGAAGGTGTACAAAACCTGGTCGCAATCCATGGCCCAACGGGCGATGAACTACATCCCGTTCGGCGCCACGCCAGCGAAGGATACGCTGCCGGCCATCCACGGATTGGCGCGTAACTTCACCGTATGCGACCGCTGGTTTTCCTCGGTGCCGGGCCCCACCTGGCCGAACCGTTTTTTTGCCATGCTCGGCAGTTGCAATGGTCACTTGCTGATGCCCTCCACGGGCACGGTGCTGGCCGGCATCAAAAGCCTGATCGCACAGTTCGGCGGCGAGAGTATTTTTTCGCTGCTGCGCAACAACGGCCACGACGCGCGGATTTATTCCGATGGCGCGATCCCGCTGGCAGCGTTGGTCAAGGGTGGTTTGCAGCACCTGAGCATCGACGACTTCAAGTCGGACGTCGCCGGTAACAGGCTCCCCGAACTGTCCTGGATCGAACCGAGCTATGGCCTGCTCAACGGCAAACTCGGGCCCAATGTGTCGCATCATCCACCCGAAGATTTGCGCTTCGGCGATCAGTTTGTCGGTGAGGTGTTCAATGCCTTGTCGGCCAACACCGCTGTCTGGAACAAAACCCTGTTCGTGCTGCTGTACGACGAACATGGCGGCTTCCATGACCACGTGGTGCCGCCGACTTGCGTGGCGACCGGTTCAACGGCCGATGTCCCATGGAAAAATCCCTTCACTCGCCTCGGCGTTCGGGTGCCGGCGATCCTGGCTTCGCCGTGGCTCAAGCCAGGCTTGATTCCCTGGACGGGCAATGTCCAGGCCCAACATTACGATCACACCAGCCTGCTGGCGTTTCTTTGCGATCACTTCAAATTGCCGCGCAGTGCACTCGGCCCACGGGTGGTCGCCGCGCAGCACTTCGGCAATGCAGCCATCTGGCGCGCTGCACCGGGCGTAACGGCTGCGCCAAAACTGGCGGCCACCGTGGTGCCCAGTCGCGTCGGGTTGCCATTGATCGAGTCGGAACTGGCGACCCAGAGTCGGCAAGTGGTGGACAGCGCCACCGGTTACCTTGACGGCCTCGATCCAGAGCAGATCTGGAAGAGCAGCGCCCAATGGGTCAGCGGTTTTCTCGGCAACCGCAGCCGCGCCCTGGCTGATCCGGCTCAGGCCGCGCTCACGCCTGCCGCGCCCAGTGCCGACAGCCTGGAGGCGAAACTGCGACGCTTGCAGGATTTGATGGTGACCGCCCAAGGGCAAGCTGTTCGCCCCGTTGCAGTGCCTGCCAGCAAAGCCTTGGCAGAACCGGGAGCGGAAGTCGCGCCAACGCGGCTGCGCGTCCTGTGCCTGCCGGGTGTCGGGTTCACGCCAGCCGGCCAGGGGCAGGGCGGCATCGATGCGAACTGGCAGGATCAATGGCGCACCTTGATCCGTACTCAACTGGCACAGAACGGTCGCCTCATCGATGACCAGGACATCGACTTCCTGTCCTTCGATGAGCAACTCAAGGAGGGGCCGGACTTCGCGCAGATCACCCGAGGCCTGGCGATGCTGAGCGCCGACGCCAGGGGCAAGGCCGACGACAACTTCGGCAGTTGGGGCCTGCCGGTCAATCAGATGTTGCGCACCACCGTTGGCGCCATCGTGCAATGGATCGAGGACGCCGAGTTGCGCACGGCGTTGACTCAACATCTGTTGGCGAAGATCGAGGCATTCAATCCACAGATCATCTTCGCCCAAGGGCTGGGCAGCCTGATCGGCTACGACGCCCTGCGCCGGTCGGTGGCAAAAAAAGGTACGGCACTCAAGCGCATCGATGGCCGAGTGTTCGTCAGCTTCGGCTCGCCGATCGCACTGCCGCTGGTGATGCGCGAAGTGTGGGGCGGGCGGGTGCTGCGCCTGAGCGACAACGGCCGAGGCATCCGCCGCTGGTTCCACCTCCACAACCCCAACGACGGCTTGCTGACCCGGCCTATTACCTCGCCGGATTCAGCGCGGGTCGACCTGCAAACCGAATTCAGCGTGCAGCTGCGCGATGACCTGCTCGACCTCAATCATGCCGCCCAGGCCTACTTGTCCTCACCCACCAGCCAGACCGGCCTGTGGCCGCAACTCGCCCGCGATGTGGTGGCGGCGCGAGCGCTGGAAGTGCCGGCGTTCCTGTCCCGCAGTGGCCAACGCAAACGTCGCGCCCTGGTGGTCGGCATCAACGATTACCTCGACCCGAGCGCACGCCTCGAGGGCTGCATCAACGACACCTACCTGATCAGCCGCATGCTTCAGGAAAGCGGCTACGATGCCGGCGACATCCGCTTGCTGCACGACGCCCGGGCGACCCGGGCCAACTTCGTCGAACGCCTCGAATGGCTGGTGGAAGGCGCCCGTGCCGGCGACGAGCGCGTATTGTTCTACTCCGGCCACGGCACCCAACTGCCGGTCTACAGCAGCAGCGGCGAAGCCGACTGCATGGACGAAACCCTGGTACTCCACGACTTCGACTGGGACGACGAAAGCACCCACTTCACCGACAAACTGTTCCGCCAGTTCTACAGCCACCTGCCATTCGACCCGGACGGTCACGGCGCCAAACTCACCGTCCTGTTCGACTGCTGCTACGCCGGTGGCATGACTCGCGGCAACGGCCGCGTGCGCGGCATCACCCCACCCAGCGACATCCGCCACCGCATGCTGCGCTGGGACCCCTACGCCGGCGACTGGGACCGCCGCGTCTACGCCACCGACGCCGACCGCCGCGACTTCAGCGAACAAGACAACAAAACCCGCGGCCTCACCCGCACCCGCACCACCCAAGGCGCCGCCACCGGCCTGCGCCCCGAGAAAAAAGCCCAACTGCTGCGCCAAACCAAACTCTACGGCCACCACGGGCCCTACATGCCCCTGATGCTCTACGCGGCGCGGGAGAACGAAAAAGCCAATGAGTATGAGGTGGGGTCGAACAGCTACGGCGCGTTTACCTATGCCCTGGTTGAACAACTGCGCAAGTTGCATCAGGAGGATGCGACGTTGGGGTTTGATCAGTTGATTGAACGGGTGGGGAGTGTGCTGAGCGCGAGGTCGTTGGGGCAGACGCCGGAGATTGTTGGGCCTAGTGGGGTTAGGGCGGCGGTGTGTCCTTGGCGGATTAGTGGGTTGGGGAAATGAGGCTTTAGCGTTATCACAGCCAAAGAAAAGGGCCACAGGATAATCCTGCGGCCCTGATAACACCGACATTCCCAAGCCAGCCGCTGAACCCCTGTGGGAGCAAGCTTGCTCGCGATGGCGCCATCCCTGCCATCCACAATCTCAACTGACGGAATGAGGTCTAGCAATTGACATCTATTTCTCACGCTTCAGCCGTTTTACTTTCGAATACAACAGCAAGGTGAACGCATCTTTATCACCCGAATGATGACAACGCCGATGGCAATTCGGGCACAACGCAACGGCGTTGCTCGTCCGATCCGAACCTTTCTGCGCCAAATGTTTAACGTGGTGAACCTCAAGAAACGGCGAGTCGTCCTTTTCAAACGGAGCAGGCTGATCACAGCCTTCGCAGATGCCCTTGGCATTCTGCCGAACCCAGGCTCTGACCTCAGGATCACGAATGTAAGTGATGCTACTGGTAGAGGCTCGCTTGGGTTTCAAGATCCCTTTCGGTTCTTTATCGAGCGGTTTCTGTTCAAGGGCAATTGCGCGACGTTCAAGCGTTTCTTCATCGGCGGATGGTTCAAAGTCGTCAGCGGCAAGTGCTTCACGAATACCGTGTTCAACATTGGCACCGACATTTTCCGCTGGTCTGTATCCCTTGATGCGAGCGCGCCCCAACTGTTCCAGGACGGTAGAGATGTTCCGCATCCGGAACTCAACGGAGCTTTCGGAGCGGTCTGCCAAGGCACCCTGACGCAGCAAGCGATTCGCTTGGGCTTTATTGAATTTCTGTCCTTTCAGTTCAAGTGCAAGCATCGTGAGATAGGCCCCTACAGCGGCCTTAATTTCCGACTTGCTCCAATCTTCGCTCTTCTTTTCAGTATCCATACAATCGCCGAGGGTTAAATACCTTCGGACGATACTGAGTGGCCACTACGACTGTCTACGAAAATTCCTACACAAAACGGAGACGAATCTCGCAAGCGATCCTACAAGCACGTCACCTAACCCAACGATTGCTTCGACAACTGAAACACCTGCACTACCTTCCGCCACCAAGGCTTAACCACCGGCATCCGCCGTTGCGTGTGATCGAGCAACAGGTAGGGCATGTCCCGCAATCGAATCCACCCTTCATCCTGCCAATGCAGTAGGCTCAGCGACATCTCCGGCCAATCCAACAAACTCAGCATCGGTCGATCCGAATTGTCCGACTGCTCCGCGTCACGTAAGGCCGGCACCACTTGATGGGTGATCCACTCACGCAGTAACCGATTTCCGGGCGCGTAGTGATACACCAACAGTGCATATACGCCGGATTCACTGAGCATCAACTGCTTTTCCGGTTGCCGGTGATATTCAATCCACAATGTTCGGTGCTGGTCCTTGTCTAGCTTGTTGACCATGCGTTCACTTAGATGGAAACCCATCAAGCGGCCGATATCGCGGGCACAGAACCATGGTTGGTTTTCAAGGAGAAGGGCGTGTAGAGGTAGGTTGTGGCGAGTGAAAGTTGTCGAAATGTACGGATCAGATATGAGTGATCTTTGAGGTGCCGCAGAGCGGTTGTGCGTGTCGACTGGCATTTCCATTACCCCTACGTATGAAGTTGATGAGGGCCGAACCCGACGTAGAGGATCTAAGAAATCCCAACAAGCTATTTCTTTCAGGCACAGGATTACGCATTTATAGCTGATAACAGCGTGCGGTCTGTGCGGCGAAATTTGCTTCTACGTTGGGCGTTTCTTAGGCACCTGCAATAGAGCTTAGAGCTGCTTGGAGTGGCCCTCAATACAGACGGTGCTGGAATACATGTGGGAGATTTAGCTACTACTGATATTGCGAGTAAGAGTTTTCCTACCCCATAAAAAAGCCCCGATCAGATCGGGGCTTTTTGGTTTTCGATTTGTCGATTCAAGTCGTCAAATCGCGGCTAGCTCAGGAATCAATCCCAGCTCAAAGCCCCACCAGTCTGATACTCAATAACCCGAGTCTCAAAGAAATTCTTCTCTTTCTTCAAGTCCATGATCTCGCTCATCCATGGGAACGGGTTAGTCGTCCCTGGATACTCTTCCTTCAGACCAATCTGCGACAGACGACGGTTAGCGATGAACTTCAGGTAGTCCTCCATCATCGCAGCGTTCATGCCCAATACCCCACGAGGCATGGTGTCACGAGCGTATTCGATCTCCAGCTGAGTACCTTGCAGAATCATCTGCGAAGCTTCTTCCTTCATTTCAGCATCCCACAAATGCGGGTTTTCGATTTTGATCTGGTTGATCACGTCGATGCCGAAGTTCAGGTGCATGGATTCGTCGCGCAGGATGTACTGGAACTGCTCGGCGACGCCGGTCATTTTGTTGCGGCGGCCCATGGAGAGGATCTGGGTGAAGCCGCAGTAGAAGAAGATGCCTTCCAGAACGCAGTAGTAGGCGATCAGGTTGCGCAGCAGCTCCTTGTCGGTTTCGACGGTGCCGGTTTCGAACTTCGGATCGGAGATCGAGCGGGTGTATTTCAGGCCCCAGGTGGCTTTTTTCGCGACCGATGGGATCTCGTGGTACATGTTGAAGATTTCGCCTTCATCCATGGCCAGCGATTCGATGCAGTACTGGTAGGCGTGGGTGTGGATCGCCTCTTCGAAGGCCTGGCGCAGGATGTACTGGCGGCATTCCGGGTTGGTGATCAGGCGGTACACGGCCAGGACCAGGTTGTTGGCAACCAGGGAGTCGGCGGTGGAGAAGAAGCCGAGGTTGCGCATCACGATGCGGCGCTCGTCGTCGGTCAGGCCTTCCGGGTTTTTCCAGAGGGCGATGTCGGCGGTCATGTTGACTTCTTGCGGCATCCAGTGGTTTGCGCAGCCGTCCAGGTACTTCTGCCAGGCCCAGTCGTACTTGAAGGGTACGAGTTGGTTGAGGTCGGCGCGGCAGTTGATCATGCGCTTTTCGTCAACGGCGACACGGGCGGAGGCGCCTTCGAGTTCGGCGAGGCCTTCGGCGACGTCGAGGGAATCCAGGGCAGCTTTGGCGCGGGCAACGGCGGCGGAGTCAGCGGCGGTCACGGCACGGGCTTCCAGGGCGGCGGCACCGCCGGCGCTGTCGAGACGGTCCATGTTGGCTTCGGTGGCGTGGCCAGCGTTGGCGCTCTTGACTGCTACTTCCGTGTCTTCTTTGTCGAATTCGTCCCAGCTCAGCATGACGTGTCGTCTCCTGCGTGAGGGCCAGTGTGCCCGTGTGAAATTGGATAGGTCGGTTTTTCACACGGCCTTACTGGCCGCGTTGGATCTAAAGGAATCGTTTTTTGCGGCAGCTATACGCAGGCATCAAACAGAATTTTGTACGGGGTTCCGAGAGCCACTGATGGGCGCAGCAAGCGTTGATCGCTTGTGCGGGGCTTCAGACTGGCTTTTCGTCCCTGTAAGGGAATATTGCAGGCCCGTTTAAGGCCGCATTATAGGGAAGTTTTGCGTGCTGTGGTGCGGCGAAATGGCTCACGGAACGGTCGACGGGGGCCGTTTTTCGGTCGGAGTGAGGGTTTACAGGGCTTTGAACGATGTTGGCGGGGGAAGATTTTTTTTCTTAATTTTTTGCCCCGGATTATTTTTGTTCAAGAAATGAACAAAAAAGGCTTTTTTCACTACATCTTGTGTTTCGGTGGGTGTTTCTCAGGCTCCAGACACAACTAAGCCCGACCGAAGTCGGGCTGTGAAGTCACGCTGGCGGATCAGCTCAGGCGAGCGGCACCGACGTGATCGGCACCATCGGCGGCTAGACGGGCTGCGCCGGTGTGGTCGGAGCCATCGGAGGCCAGTTTGCCTGCACCGACGTGATCGGCACCATCGGCGGCGAGGCGGGCGGCACCGGTGTGGTCAGAGCCGTCGGAAGCCAATTTGCCTGCGCCAACGTGATCGGCACCATCGGCAGCGAGGCGGGCGGCGCCGGTGTGGTCGGAACCGTCGGAAGCGACAGCGGCTTCACTGGTGTAAACGGCAGAGCCGGTGCGGTCGTAACCATCGGCGGCGAAGGTGTTGGCTGCCAGGACGGAGAGGGTCAGGGCGAGGATCAGTTGGGTTTTCATGGTTGTTGCTCCAGATTCGTGGGTGTTGTTTGTCTTGGGTTGCAGTTGATTCTACGCCTGCTATTTCGATTAAAAAGCGCAAATAAATGCTTAAAATAATCGAATTAATCGATCATTAGGGTTCGGCGCTTCATCTGCCTGATTGCGGCGGGTGGGTCGAACCTTTTGGGGGAGGGGTGAAGTAGGGGATCAGCCGTTGGAGCATCCATTGCCCATCATGCTGTAGCGCAGGATATGTCGTTGGCCGTGAGAGTCTTCGTATTCCATTTTCATCGGCACAACTTCACACACGTTCGGGGCTTCGCTCATGGAGATCACTTTGGCGATGTCCAGGTGGGTGGAGTAGGTGTATTCCTCTATTGCTGGTTGTTGCTGTGCGACATCAGTCGGGACCTCGTTTGCCATGGCGGTTGCGCACAGACTGCTGAGGGCCAGAACCAATAAAGCTTTCATTTGAAATTTACCTTTTAGAGGTCGAAAGGGGGCACGCAATCTTTTTGGGATTGCGTGTGGAGCTTCGGTGTCAGGGGTTTGATTAACTGCCTTCGTGGGGGCTGCAACTTGGTTAATCAGGTTGCCTTGTTGGCGTGGCTGATTTTAGGCGTCGACGCTTCGTCCATATAGGCGTGGTTTTGATAAACACTTTTGACAGATCCTGTAACAATCCCTGAATAACCTCTTCTTTTGTAGGAGCGAGCTTGCTCGCGATGAACCTGAGGGCTCCGCGGGGTGTCAGGCTAGGCGCGTTATCGTTGACGACCATCGCGAGCAGGGCTCGCTCCTACAGGGAACTGTGGGCGGAGTAGGGGTATTCACGACATTTTGTAGGGACTTGTTACTACCATCGTCGAATGGTTCTATAGCCCCGGCCCGGCTAAAACAGGGTCATACAAAAACAACTATTCCACCGAGGTAAGAAAGATGAGTGCGGCTTCCCTGTATCCCGTTCGTCCCGAGGTTCTGGCTAACACGCTGACCGACGAGGCGACCTACAAGGCGATGTACCAGCAGTCGGTCGTCAACCCCGACGGCTTCTGGCGCGAGCAAGCCAAGCGCCTCGACTGGATCAAGCCTTTCACCACGGTGAAGCAGACTTCCTTCGACGATCACCATGTCGACATCAAATGGTTCGCCGACGGTACCCTGAACGTTTCCTACAACTGCCTGGACCGTCATCTGGCCGAGCGCGGCGATCAGGTCGCGATCATCTGGGAGGGCGATGACCCTGCCGAAAGCCGCAACATCACTTACCGCGAACTGCACGAGCAAGTGTGCAAGTTCGCTAACGCCCTGCGTGGCCAGGATGTGCACCGCGGCGACGTGGTGACTATCTATATGCCGATGATCCCCGAAGCCGTGGTCGCCATGCTGGCCTGTACCCGGATCGGCGCGATTCACTCGGTGGTGTTCGGCGGCTTCTCGCCCGAAGCCCTGGCCGGTCGCATCATCGACTGCAAATCCAAAGTGGTGATCACCGCCGACGAAGGCATTCGTGCCGGCAAGAAGATCCCGCTCAAGGCCAACGTCGACGACGCGCTGACCAACCCGGAAACCAGCAGCATCCAGAAAGTCATCGTGTGCAAGCGCACCGGTGGCGACATCAAGTGGAACCAGCATCGCGACATCTGGTTCGAGGACCTGATGAAAGTGGCCGGCACCGTGTGTGCGCCGAAAGAAATGGGCGCCGAAGAAGCGCTGTTCATCCTTTACACCTCCGGCTCCACTGGCAAGCCGAAGGGCGTGCAGCACACCACCGGCGGCTACTTGCTGTACGCGGCCATGACCCACGAGCGCGTGTTCGACTACCGCCCGGGTGAAATCTACTGGTGCACCGCCGACGTCGGCTGGGTCACCGGCCACAGCTATATCGTCTACGGCCCGCTGGCCAATGGCGCGACCACGCTGCTGTTCGAAGGCGTGCCGAACTACCCGGACATCACCCGGGTGGCGAAGATCGTCGACAAGCACAAGGTCAACATCCTCTACACCGCACCGACCGCGATCCGCGCCATGATGGCCTCGGGCACTGCCGCCGTTGAAGGCGCCGATGGCAGCAGCCTGCGCCTGTTGGGTTCGGTGGGCGAGCCGATCAACCCGGAAGCCTGGGACTGGTACTACAAGAATGTCGGCAAGTCCCGTTGCCCGATCGTCGACACCTGGTGGCAGACCGAAACCGGCGGCAACATGATGAGCCCGCTGCCGGGCGCTCATGCGCTCAAGCCAGGCTCTGCGGCGCGTCCGTTCTTCGGCGTGGTACCGGCCCTGGTGGACAACCTGGGCAACATCGTCGAAGGCGAGGCCGAGGGCAACCTGGTGATTCTCGATTCGTGGCCAGGCCAGGCGCGTACGCTGTTTGGCGACCATGACCGCTTCGTCGACACCTACTTCAAGACCTTCCGTGGCATGTATTTCACCGGTGACGGCGCCCGTCGCGATGCCGATGGTTACTACTGGATCACCGGTCGCGTGGACGACGTGCTCAACGTGTCCGGCCACCGCATGGGCACCGCCGAGATCGAAAGCGCGATGGTTGCGCACCCGAAAGTCGCCGAAGCGGCGGTGGTCGGTGTGCCGCACGACATCAAGGGGCAGGGCATTTATGTCTATGTCACCCTTAAGAACGGTGAAGAGCCGAACGAGCAGCTGCGCCTGGAGCTGAAAAACTGGGTGCGCAAGGAGATCGGCCCGATTGCTTCACCGGATGTGATCCAGTGGGCGCCGGGGCTGCCGAAGACTCGTTCGGGCAAGATCATGCGGCGGATTCTGCGCAAGATTGCGACGGCTGAGTATGAGGGGTTGGGCGATATCTCCACCCTGGCTGATCCGAGTGTGGTGCAGCATTTGATTGATACCCACAAGACCATGAATGTCGCGTAAGCGGCGGTTCTGAGTCATCCACAGCCCTGCCTGGTTTTGCCTGGCAGGGCTTTTTCTTGTCTGGGGTTTTTGTGGTGTCAGGCAGGCCGCCTTCGCGAGCAAGCCCGCTCCCACAATGGTTCTGTGTCGACCACCAAATTTGCATCCACTAAAGCCCCCTCTGTGGGAGCGGGCTTGCTCGCGAAGGCGGTCTGCCTGACACCAAATAAACAACGGCCAATAAATATCGGCTTCGGCCGCAGGACAATTCCTACTGTTACCTGTGTTATTTCAGGTTACTGAATGTGTAACCGCATCGCGCCAATACGGGGCATTGGGAAACGCCAGTGCTTAAATCCGGCCCTGAAATGCGCCTCAAAAAAATAAGCCGCTACACTGCGCTTGCCGGATTAGAAGGGTTTGCCAATAATAGGCCCGCAATTTGCAACATAGATCGGTTCACTATCTTTTGCTCTTGCATGATTTTGCAGGGCTGTCAACGTGCTAAAACGGCTTTCTCGGTGCTTCTGTAATTAGTTGTCGCATTGAAGAAATATCGGCCTCGGGCCTGTCGTTAGAATGCCGATCACTCGCTCGTCGTTGCTCGTGTTGAATTTCAACACCCGCTTCCCAGGACGCAGCACTGCTTTCTGGTTCCACTCATTCGCATATTGGGCTGTTGCTCACTCTGCCGTTTTTGCCCTTTACCGATGGAGTCCCAAGATGAAGAAACTCGTGCTGCTTGGCGCCCTGGCACTGTCCGTGCTGTCCTTGCCAACCTTCGCCGATGAAAAACCTCTGAAAATCGGTATCGAGGCGGCTTACCCTCCGTTCGCGTCGAAAGCGCCGGACGGCAGCATCGTGGGTTTCGACTACGACATCGGCAACGCGCTGTGCGAAGAAATGAAGGTCAAGTGCGTGTGGGTCGAGCAAGAGTTCGACGGCCTGATCCCTGCGCTTAAAGTGCGCAAGATCGACGCGATCCTGTCGTCCATGTCGATCACTGAAGATCGCAAGAAGTCCGTGGACTTCACCAACAAGTACTACAACACCCCGGCTCGCCTGGTCATGAAGGCCGGCACTCAGGTCAGCGAAGGCCTGACCGAGCTCAAGGGCAAGAACATCGGCGTGCAGCGTGGTTCGATCCACGAGCGTTTCGCCCGCGAAGTCCTGGCCCCGCTGGGTGCCGAGATCAAGCCTTACGGTTCGCAGAACGAAATTTACCTCGACGTGGCCGCCGGCCGCCTCGACGGCACCGTGGCAGACGCTACGCTTTTGGATGACGGCTTCCTGAAAACCGATGCCGGTAAAGGTTTCGCCTTCGTCGGCCCTGCGTTCACCGACGTCAAATACTTCGGCGACGGCGTAGGCATCGCGGTGCGCAAGGGCGACAAGGAAGATCTGGACAAGCTCAACAACGCCATCGCAGCCATTCGCGCGAACGGCAAGTACAAGCAAATCCAGGACAAGTACTTCGCCTTCGATATCTACGGCAAGTAATACGTCCCAGCGACAAGTCCGAAATGGCGCAAGCAACAGGATCTCTGAGGTTTGCGCCATTTTTTCATCCCAACTTTCGAGGACCTGAATCATGTTGAAAGGCTACGGGGCTGTCATCCTCGATGGCGCTTGGCTGACGCTTCAGCTCGCCTTGTCGTCCATGGCCATGGCCATCGTTCTGGGCTTGATCGGCGTGGCACTGCGTCTGTCGCCGGTGCGCTGGCTGGCCTGGCTGGGCGACCTGTATTCCACGGTGATCCGCGGTATTCCCGACCTGGTGCTGATCCTGCTGATTTTCTACGGCGGCCAGGATCTGCTCAACCGCGTCGCACCGCTGCTCGGCTTTGACGAGTACATCGACCTGAACCCGTTGGCGGCCGGTATCGGCACCCTGGGCTTCATCTTCGGTGCGTACCTGTCGGAAACCTTCCGTGGCGCCTTCATGGCGATCCCCAAGGGTCAGGCCGAAGCCGGCATGGCCTATGGCATGAGCAGTTTTCAGGTGTTCTTCCGGGTGCTGGTGCCACAGATGATTCGCCTGGCGATTCCGGGGTTCACCAACAACTGGCTGGTATTGACCAAGGCTACCGCGCTGATTTCGGTGGTGGGTCTGCAAGACATGATGTTCAAGGCCAAGCAGGCGGCCGATGCCACCCGCGAGCCTTTCACCTTCTTCCTCGCAGTAGCCGCGATGTACCTGGTGATCACCAGTGTGTCGTTGCTGGCATTGCGTCACCTTGAGAAGCGCTACTCGGTAGGCGTAAGGGCGGCTGATCTATGATCTTCGACTACAACGTCATTTGGGAGGCCATGCCGCTGTACCTTGGCGGCCTGGTGACCACCCTCAAACTGCTCGCGCTGTCGCTGTTCTTCGGCTTGCTGTGCGCCTTGCCGCTGGGCCTGATGCGCGTCTCGAAGAACTCGGTCGTCAACATGTCGGCCTGGCTCTACACCTACGTGATTCGCGGCACGCCGATGCTGGTGCAGCTGTTCTTGATCTACTACGGTCTGGCGCAGTTCGAAGCGGTGCGGGAAAGTTTCCTCTGGCCGTGGCTGTCCAGCGCAACGTTCTGTGCGTGCCTGGCCTTCGCGATCAACACCAGCGCCTACACCGCCGAAATCATTGCCGGCAGCCTGCGCGCCACGCCGAACGGCGAGATCGAAGCGGCCAAGGCCATGGGCATGTCGCGGGTCAAGATGTACAAGCGCATCCTGCTGCCGTCGGCCCTGCGTCGCGCGCTGCCGCAGTACAGCAACGAAGTGATCATGATGCTGCAGACCACCAGTCTGGCGTCCATCGTGACCCTGATCGACATCACCGGTGCCGCGCGCACGGTCAACGCCCAGTTCTACCTGCCGTTCGAGGCGTACATCACCGCTGGCGTGTTCTACCTGTGCCTGACCTTCATCCTGGTGAAGCTGTTCAAGATGGCCGAGCGCCGCTGGCTGGGCTACCTGGCCCCGCGCAAGCACTGATATCACTGACTGACTGTTTTTGTGAGAACCGACAGCATGTACAAACTTGAAGTCCAAGACCTGCATAAACGCTATGGCAGTCACGAAGTGCTTAAGGGTGTGTCCCTGAAAGCGGCAGCCGGCGATGTGATCAGCATCATCGGTTCCAGTGGCTCCGGCAAAAGTACTTTCCTGCGCTGCATCAACCTGCTGGAGCAGCCGCACGCGGGCAGGATTCTGCTCAACAACGAAGAGCTGAAGCTGGTGGCGAACAAGGACGGTGCGCTGAAGGCCGCCGATCCGAAGCAGCTGCAACGCATGCGTTCGCGCCTGTCGATGGTGTTCCAGCATTTCAACCTGTGGTCGCACATGACCGCGCTGGAAAACATCATGGAAGCGCCGGTGCATGTGCTGGGCGTGTCCAAGGCTGAAGCACGCGAGAAGGCCGAACACTACCTGAACAAGGTGGGCGTGGCCCATCGCAAGGATGCTTACCCTGGGCACATGTCCGGCGGCGAGCAGCAGCGTGTGGCGATTGCCCGTGCGCTGGCGATGGAACCTGAGGTGATGCTGTTCGACGAACCGACCTCGGCCCTCGACCCGGAGCTGGTCGGCGACGTGTTGAAAGTCATGCAGGCTCTGGCCCAGGAAGGCCGGACCATGGTCGTGGTGACTCACGAAATGGGTTTTGCCCGTGAAGTGTCGAACCAGTTGGTGTTCCTGCACAAAGGTGTGGTTGAAGAAAGCGGTAACCCGCGCGAAGTGCTGGTGAACCCGCAATCCGAGCGTCTGCAGCAATTCCTGTCGGGTAGCCTGAAGTAATCAGAACTGACGTTGTGCACTGCGATAGTGCATGCTTCGCAGTCTAAAGGCTGGCCCGGATCCCCTGTGGGAGCGGGCTTGCTCGCGAAGGCGGTGTGTCAGTCAACATCATGGCTGTCTGAACCACCGCTTTTGCGAGCAAGCCCGCTCCCACATTTGATCTTTGCCGGTTTTGCGATTTGTGTTCATTTACGGGCTAGCATTGGCCCATGCCTTCATCACTGTTCTTCGCTTCGGATCGCTCGCCCATGACTGCCCATCGAATTGGTTTCCTGATTTGGCCCAGCACTAAAGCACTGACGCTTGCGCTGGCTGAGGAGGCCTTGCGTGTTGCCCAGCGTGTGCATCCGGACGTGGTTTACGAACTGTCGTTCCTGCAGGCCGAAGCGCCGAGTGAAAGCGCCTGGCAATTGCCGGGTGAGGCGTGGACCGGCAAGCTCGAAAACTTCCAGAAACTGTTCCTGCTCGCTGACGAACCACCGACCGCACTGGCGCCGGCGCTCAGCAGTGCGCTCAAGCAACTGGTGCGTTCCGGTTGTGTGATCGGCGGTCTGTCGGCCGGTGTTTACCCGCTGGCGCAGTTGGGCTTGCTCGACGGTTATCGCGCGGCTGTGCACTGGCGCTGGCAGGATGATTTCGCCGAGCGCTTTCCGAAGGTCATCGCCACCAGTCACCTGTTCGACTGGGATCGCGATCGCCTGACCGCGTGCGGCGGGATGTCGGTGCTCGACTTGTTGCTGGCCGTGCTGGCCCGCGATCACGGTGCGGAACTGGCCGGTGCGGTGTCTGAAGAACTGGTGGTCGAACGCATCCGCGAGGGCGGCGAGCGCCAGCGCATTCCGTTACAGAACCGCCTCGGTTCCAGCCATCCGAAGCTCACACAAGCCGTGTTGCTCATGGAAGCCAACATCGAAGAGCCGCTGACCACCGACGAAATCGCCCAGCACGTGTGCGTATCCCGTCGGCAGCTGGAGCGGATCTTCAAGCAATACCTCAACCGTGTGCCGAGCCAGTATTACCTGGAACTGCGCCTGAACAAGGCCCGGCAGATGTTGATGCAAACCAGCAAATCGATCATCCAGATCGGCCTGTCCTGTGGCTTCTCCTCGGGGCCGCATTTCTCCAGCGCCTACCGCAATTTCTTCGGTGCCACGCCGCGGGAAGATCGCAACCAGCGGCGCAGCAGCAGCCCGTTCGAATTGTCATCGGTGCCGCCGGAACGCGGCTGAGCAGCTCCTGATCCCGATCAGTCTTCCGGTTCGGACGCCTCGGACGTCGACACTTCCAATTCTGCCCGATCGATCACTTCCTGAACGCCGAAGTCGACACTGGTCAGCCTGAAATACTCGATCAGGATCTGCAGGCTGTCTTCGGAGAACGGATTGCCCCGCAAGTTGATGCTTTCGGCGATCTCCAGCGGCAGTTCGAGGAGGTCGGCGGGTATCCGGCTGATTGCGTTGTCGCTCAGGTCTACGGTTTCCAGGCTCTTGAGCTGCAACAGTCCAGCGGGTAATTCGGTGAGCCCGCAGTTGTCCAGTTGCAGGGTCGCCAGGTCCGCCATCTGGCTGATATCCGGAGCCAGCCCCAGCGGATTGTCTCTCAAGTCGATGAACTCCAGGTGGGCCATCTCGGCCAGGTTCAGGGCAGACTGCGGGGTCAGGGTGATGTTGCAGTCGAGGAGATTGAGCGATCTCAAATCGCTCATCCGGAAGATCGCCCCCGGGAGATCGCCTAGCCTGAAGTCGTTGATAACGAGGGTCTTGAGTTTGGGGAAGCACTCCAGAAATCCGGTGACGCCTGTGGTCAGGCCGCTCTCGCTACCTAGGTAAACCAGAGAAACATGGCTGAAATCTGCGCTCAGTGTCGGCAGGTTACCGGTAATCCGCGTATCCAGGCTCAGGTCATAAGTAGTTGCTTGCAGTGAATCGTCGAAATCATCCAGCTCGGTTTCCCGGCGCCAGCAGCGCAGTACGGACTCTCTGAATGCGTCCCGCGTCGAGTGTTCGATCAGCAGTTGCTGGGCAGTGAAGGGTTGATTGCTGTGGGGGTGGACGGCTGGAATATTGCCGGTCCAGGCGGACAGGTCGTTCTCCAGGGTGGTGAGTTCGACTTCCAGGCGGGTCAGTTCGACTCGCCCCTCATTCAGGGTTCCGGGCAGTTTGTAGACGAATTTGCTGGCATCTTCCTGGTCCATCCAGGGGTACAGTGCCTGCGCGCGGTGGATATCTGCTTCTTCGGCAAAGATACCGAAGTCCTGACGGGTCTGCTGGAAGTGCTGTTTGAGGCGTTCGCGGGCTGCGCTTGAAAGCGGATTGTTGCCCAGGTCGAAACCCTCCTGGGTGCGTTGTTGCAACGTGAAAAGTTCGCCGGGCAACTCTTTGATCTGGTTGTTATTGAGCAGGGCGGTGCGCAGGCGTGGGCGAGTCAATAAATCGCGCGGGAGTTCAGTAATGCCCGTCTGCGATACGTCGATGTAATTCAAATCGGGCATGCTGCCGACATCGGGTGTCAGGCCCAAGGGGTTCTTGTACAGGTCCATTGTGGTCAACCGATGCAGGCCCGCGAGCCCGACCTGGCTTTCGGGGCTGAGGGTGATCGCGCAATTGCTCAGAATGAGTTCTTCGAGTTGCAGCGATGGAAGGGTGTCCGGTAAGTGGCCAAGGTTGAAATCGCGCAGTTTCAGGATGCGTAAACCGGTAAAGCTGCGCAGAAACTCATGCATGCCCCGCGTGGCGCTGCTGCCTTCCAGTGTAAGCATTGTGACGCCGCTGAAGTCGGTGCTCAGGGTTGGCAATTCGCCGATGATCGGTTGGAAGAAGTTGAATTCGACTGTTTCAGGCGCGGTCTCGGAAAGGGTCCATTGCTGTCGCCAGCAGTCCATCAGGTCGATGGTGAACTGTCGACGGACCTGCTTTTGTGCAGCGAATTGCTCGGGAGTGACCCTGATTTGTGTGTCTGGAATAAACAGCGGAATTTCGTCGCGCCAGGAAGAAAGCGTTTCCTGGAGCTGCGTGTGTTGAACCATAAGCCGACTCAGTTCTGCCCGCGGTCCGTTTGGGTGCTGTTGCAAGCGTTCGACGAAGGCGTCGAGCTCTTCGGTGGATAGATGGGGGAACAGTGTCTGAGCCCGAGCTTGCAAGGTAGGTGTGTTGCGTGGCATTTGACGATACCCGTCACTGCCACCGAGCAAGCGCATTACCTTTGGGTCGTAGGTGGGTTTGAGGTCGGGGTGTTGAACCAGCCGCGCGCGCAATGCATCTCGGCTCAAGGCATGCTGGCGAATCAGCTGCTTGAGCCGTTCACCTTCACCGATATTCAGATTCAGGGCGGTGCGTTCGCTGTCCGGCATGGCCTGTAGCAGGCAGGTGTAGAGCGAGCCCATGCCGCTGAGTTCTTCGCCGTCATGATCGAAGGCCTGATAAGAGCCGTCCTCTCTGAGTACCAGCACTTTACGCAGAGGCGCGTCGGCATGGCCAAGGCTCTCGATCAGCAGGCCCTCATGGGCATACTGGCGGATTTCCAACCGTAGCTGTCCCGTCCAGCCTGGCAGTTTTTCCAGGGTGTGCAAGGCCAGCCGGTCGGTGTCGAGGTTGTTCTCGGTCGATGGCAAATCAAGCCCCTCGTAGGCGCGTGTCACGCGCACTTGCAATCCGGCCTCTCGGCTCAGCTCGGCTAATCGAGGGGCAACGGTTGCGTTCTTTAGCTGCTGCAGTTCCTGGTCGCTTGCTGTGTCCACAATTGCTTGAGCTACGCTGCGTGGCAGTCCGGGCTCGGCATCCATAACCACTTGTATGGCCGCGCTAGCGCCACGTTCGAGTCTGCGATAACGCTGATCGAACAGGCCTTGCCGTTTCTGTTCGGCAAGCCGCGCAAGTATCTTGCGCAACCGCTGCGCCCGGTTTTCCAGGCCAGGGGAGGGGTGAGCGAATTCTTCGCCCATCAGCGTTCTGGCTTCGCTGTCCGACAGGGGCAGGAGAAAGGTTTTCAGCAGGTCGCCGTCGGTGAGGCGGGAGGCGTCGACTTCCACCACGGGTACATCGGGCGCCGGGCTTTGCCAAAGGGTTTGCGCATTTTCGTCGATCAGTCGCAGGCCTTTGTTTGCCGGCCAGTAACCGTTTTCATTGAGCAGTTCCAGCTGTGTCACGGGATCCGCCTTGAGGAAGTGCTCCGGCTGGTCGCTGCCGATCTGATCGATAAAGGTTTGTATGTCCTGATCGATCCCGAAGCGTTTGAGTGTGTCGGCCAACAACGGCGGCACCTGCCCGGCATTCACGTGCATCTTGCGCAGGGCATTTTCGTGGCTGCCGCTGATACTGAGGATGCGCTCGCGGGTACTGGCCGAAAATCGCTGCATGTCCGGGCCGATACGGTGCAGCACGGTGGCCTGGTCCCAACGCAACGGCTGGTCGAGTTCGGTTTGCCAGGCGCCGCTGCCGTTGTGCCGCAGTTGTGGTTTGTAGGCGTCAGGGCGGGTGGGGTGGTCGATGCGATGCTCGCCGATGACTGAGTCCTCGCTGACGGCGTAGTTTTTGCCTTCCAGGGGTAACAGGGTTTTACCTTGATGCCTGTGCAGTCCGAGTGAATCCGGTTTTGAGTCTGCTGGGAGTGTGGCGGGGTGCTCGTAGGCGGTCAGGTCGGGTTTCCAATAGCGGGTTTCGCCATTGGGCCGCTTCACCGAATTGAAACGGTCGATGAACTGCACAATTTCCTTGGGCAGGATCGCGCGAAATTCTCCCGCCGCGACCACGCCACCCACCGCAAAGGTGCCCAGTTGTACGGCGGATTCAACAACGCCCATGAAATGCTCGAAGGCCTCGGTGGTGTGGCCCTCGGCCCAGTCAACAATGCTTTCGAAGGTTTCGTCGAGCAACTGGTAGGCCATGTAGGCCAGCATCAACTCGCCAAGGAAAGGTACGAACGGCAGGGCAATAAAGGCTGCGATGTTCAGCAGGGTCGAAGCGATTTCGGTAAAGGAGTCCCATAACGCCCAGCGGGCTCTCTGGTCGACTGTTGCGGTGGATACCGCGATCACCCGCGCATCGTTGAGGATCTTGTTGAGCTTGCTCTGGTAGAGGTGGGTCAAGAGATCGTCTTTCACCGGTGTGGCCGCAATGTGCAAGTCGGGACGTTGGTTGGGGCGCTCTCGCCAGGTCGGGTGCGGATCGCCCGGTGGAACAGGCTGCCAGGTTAAAGGTGATAGCTCGTTGTTCAACTGCGCGAAAAAGTGCCCGCGATCCTCATGATTGATGAATCGACTGAAAAACTGTTGGTATTCGGGGGCACGCAAGCGCTGACCAAGTTCCTCGGCGAATGCGGCGGTTGAACTGTATTCCTTGATCGGGTGTTCGGGGTCGTCAGGAATGTAGGCCACCACTCTGACCACTTCTGTTGCGCGCTCCAGATCCGGTGCAAACAAAACGATGCCGGTCAGGCGAGCGTTCATGATTGTCAGTTCATGGAAGCCCCAGGGCAGACCATGCAAACGTAAAGTAGGCAGGTTGTCGAGCAAGCCAAGAGTCAGTTGGTGGACGTCACTGCCCAGCATTTTTTGCATCTGCGCCATGTGCAGGGCAGCGGTGATTGCGGTTTTCTGGCTGTCGTGAATTTTCGATTTCAGTATTGCCGCGGCCACGGGATTGCTGATGCCAAGATTGTCGTCCAGATACTCTTTATAGCGCTGGCCAATGTCCAGTTCCCGGCAGAGGCGGGTAAAAGCCGTGATGGGCATCTTTTCCAGTATCTGCGGCAATGTATTGAATTGCCCGGTAGCAGAAGGGGGCGTGATGTAAGTCGAGGCGGGCTCGAAGGCGTCTGCATTGGTTTCGGCGCTTTCAAAATTGTGCAATGCGGCATCCAGCAGCGACACCGTCCAGATGCGCGCAGCGCCGGATTTCAGCCGAAGCCATGGAATGTGAGCCGGGATATAAAGGCGAAGGAACGTTTTACGAGCGTCCAGTTCCAGGCCGAATCGGGTCTTGAGCGCCGTTTCGAGTAGTGGTTTGGCGAAGTCGGCGGGGCTCTGCAGATTTGCCATCATTTGATCAACCTGGTTCTGGCTGGTCACATGGCGGGCAATGAGTTTGCCCAGTTCTGCATGCTGATGGGCTGGAGCGTCCTTGAGCCCGGCCGGAATGCCTGGCGCGCTGTTGCGCAGTGCCTCACGCCGTTGAGGCGTTGCTTGGCGGAGCCAGGAGGGGATCACGTTGATCAGGTGCTGATAGTGAGCGTCTGGCCTGAATGCGTCGCGAGCAATGTCGGTATGTTGGGTATTCATGCGGTTAAGGTGACCATCGAAGTTGGATGAGACCCCTAGGAAACCGCGTTAGCCCGGACGCTGTGCGGTACATATTTACCGCACTCGGGCCATTGCCATGAGTTACAACGCAGCAAGCCTGCCGCAAACGTCCGCCGCCAGTTAAACTGCGCCTTTGCGACCCTATATGTCGCATTGCCGTAAACCCGGGAAAATCCGGGGTTTGCGCTATAAGAAGTTGTCGCTTGGCGGCAAGGCCGGGCCGAAAACTGTCCTTACAATCCTCACCAAGCTCGCCAGTTTCAGGCGAGTGTTTTCTCTTCAGGAGACTCCGATGTCCGTTGAGCACGCTGCGGTACAACGCGCCGATTTCGATCAGGTAATGGTTCCCAACTATGCGCCTGCCGCATTCATTCCTGTGCGTGGCGCCGGTTCCCGCGTTTGGGACCAGTCCGGTCGCGAGCTGATCGACTTCGCCGGCGGGATCGCCGTCAACGTATTGGGTCACGCGCATCCGGCGCTGGTCGGTGCCTTGACCGAGCAGGCGAACAAGCTGTGGCACGTGTCCAACGTGTTCACCAATGAGCCGGCCCTGCGCCTGGCACACAAGCTGGTCGACGCCACTTTTGCCGAGCGCGCCTTCTTCTGCAACTCCGGCGCCGAAGCCAACGAGGCCGCCTTCAAGCTGGCCCGTCGTGTCGCGTTCGACCGTTATGGCAGCGAGAAGTACGAGATCATCGCCGCGCTCAACAGCTTCCACGGCCGTACCCTGTTCACCGTGAACGTTGGTGGCCAGTCGAAGTATTCCGATGGCTTCGGTCCGAAGATCACCGGCATCACCCACGTGCCGTACAACGATCTGGCTGCGTTGAAAGCTGCCGTTTCCGACAAGACCTGCGCCGTGGTCCTGGAGCCTATTCAAGGTGAGGGCGGCGTACTGCCGGCCGAACTGGCCTACCTGCAAGGCGCCCGCGAACTGTGCAACGAGCACAACGCGCTGCTGGTGTTCGACGAAGTGCAAACCGGCATGGGCCGTACCGGCCACCTGTTCGCCTACCAGCATTACGGCGTGATCCCGGACATCCTGACCAGCGCCAAGAGCCTGGGCGGTGGTTTCCCGATCGCCGCCATGCTGACCACCGAAGACCTGGCCAAGCACCTGGTCGTCGGCACCCACGGCACCACTTACGGCGGCAACCCGCTGGCGTGTGCTGTCGCAGGCGCGGTGATCGACGTGATCAACACCCCAGAGGTGCTGGCTGGCGTCAATGCCAAGCACGACAAGTTCAAGGCACGTCTTGAGCAGATCGGCGAGAAATACGGCCTGTTCACCCAGGTCCGTGGCCTGGGTCTGTTGATCGGCTGTGTGCTGAGCGATGCCTGGAAAGGCAAGGCCAAGGACATCTTCAATGCCGCTGAACAAGAAGGCCTGATGATTCTGCAAGCCGGCCCGGACGTGGTGCGTTTCGCCCCGAGCCTGGTGGTGGAAGACGCGGATATCGATGCCGGTCTGGACCGCTTCGAACGTGCCGCGGCAAAACTGACGCAAGCCTGATAGACCCTTCGACGCCTGACCTTTCAGGCGTCGAACCCAATTTTTGTTCCGGGCCGGATCAAATGTGGGAGCGGGCTTGCTCGCGAAAGCGGTGTATCAGTCAACATTTTTGCTGTCTGACCCACCGCTTTCGCGAGCAAGCCCGCTCCCACAGTCTCCTGCGGAGATGGCCCGGGATTTTTTTCTGTAAGTTCTGAGATTAAGGAGTGACACCATGCTGGTGATGCGCCCCGCGCAAATGGCTGATCTGGGCGAGGTACAGCGTCTGGCTGCGGACAGTCCGATTGGTGTCACTTCCTTGCCGGATGACGTTGAGCGCCTGAGCGACAAGATCGCGGCAAGCGAAGCCTCGTTCGCCGCCGAAGTGAGCTTCAACGGTGAGGAAAGCTATTTCTTCGTCCTCGAAGACTCCACCACCGGCAAGCTGGTCGGTTGCTCGGCCATCGTGGCGTCGGCCGGTTACTCCGAGCCGTTCTACAGCTTCCGCAACGAAACCTTCGTGCACGCTTCCCGCGAGTTGAAGATTCACAACAAGATCCACGTGCTCTCCCAGTGCCACGACCTGACCGGCAACAGCTTGCTGACCAGCTTCTATGTGCAGCGCGAGCTGGTGGGGTCGCCTTGGTCGGAGCTCAACTCCCGTGGCCGTTTGCTGTTCGTGGCCAGCCATCCGGAGCGTTTTGCCGATTCCGTGGTGACCGAAATCGTCGGTTACAGCGATGAAAACGGCGACTCGCCGTTCTGGGATGCCATCGGTCGCAACTTTTTCGATCTCAACTACGCCGAAGCCGAGCGTCTGTGCGGGCTGAAAAGCCGTACGTTCCTTGCCGAACTGATGCCGCATTACCCGATCTACGTGCCACTGCTGCCGGACTCCGCTCAAGAAGCCATGGGCCAGGTGCACCCGCGCGCGCAGATCACCTTCGACATTCTGATGCGTGAAGGTTTCGAGACCGATCACTACATCGACATCTTCGACGGTGGCCCGACCCTGCATGCCCGTGTCTCGGGGATCCGTTCGATCGCCCAGAGCCGTGTGGTGCCGGTGAAGATCGGTGAGCCGGTCAAAGGCGTCGGTCGCCAGTACCTGGTTGCCAATGCCCAGTTGCAGGATTACCGCGCGGTCATGCTCGAGCTCGATTACGCGCCGGGAAAACCGGTGACCCTGGACCTGGAGGCGGCCGAAGCCCTGGGTGTCGGCGAGGGTGCCAGCGTGCGCCTGGTCGCGGTTTAACAGCGACCTGGCCTGATTGCTCGTTTAGAAAGCAGCGAAGTTTCACGGGTGGCGCAAGCGGCCCGTTTGAGGAGATAGCATGATCGTTCGTCCCGTACGCAGCAGCGATTTACCCGCTCTGATCGACCTGGCCCGCAGCACCGGCACCGGCCTGACCACCTTGCCGGCCAACGAAGAGCGGCTGGCCCATCGGGTCGGCTGGGCCGAGAAGACCTTTCGCGGCGAAGCCGGGCGGGGCGACGCGGACTACCTGTTCGTGCTCGAAGATGACGACGGGCGCGTGGTGGGTATTTCCGCCATTGCCGGCGCCGTTGGCCTGCGTGAGCCTTGGTACAACTTCCGGGTCGGTCTGACGGTCAGCGCCTCGCAAGAGTTGAACATCTATCGTGAAATCCCGACGCTGTTCCTGGCCAACGACCTGACCGGCAACTCCGAGCTGTGCTCGCTGTTCCTGCACGCCGATTTCCGCAGTGGCCTCAACGGTCGCATGCTGTCCAAGGCGCGGATGCTGTTCATCGCCGAATTCCCGCAACTGTTCGGCAACAAGATCATTGCCGAAATGCGCGGTGTTTCCGACGAGGCCGGGCGTTCGCCGTTCTGGGAAAGCCTGGGCCGGCACTTCTTCAAGATGGAATTCAGCCAGGCTGACTACCTGACCGGCGTGGGCAACAAGGCGTTCATCGCCGAACTGATGCCGAAATTCCCGCTGTACACCTGCTTCCTGTCGCCGGATGCGCGCAATGTGATCGGTCAGGTTCATCCGGACACCGAGCCGGCGCTGGCCATGCTCAAGAGCGAAGGTTTCAGCTACCAGGGCTACGTCGATATCTTCGACGCAGGCCCGGCGATCGAGTGCGAAACGGGCAAGATCCGCGCCGTGCGCGACAGCCAGGCGCTGGTGCTGGCCGTCGGCACACCGGGTGACGATGCCACGCCATTCATCATTCACAACCGCAAGCGCGAGGACTGCCGGATCACTGCCGCGCCTGCACGTCTGGCCGCCGGCACCCTGGTGGTCGACCCGTTGACCGCCAAACGTCTTCAACTCAACGCGGGCGATCAAGTGCGCGCCGTGGCGTTGTCCGCAGCTCGGGAGTCGAAATAATGAAGTCGCTTTACATCGCAGGTGAATGGCTGGCAGGTGGGGGCGAAGCCTTCGAGTCGCTGAACCCGGTGACGCAGCAGGTGCTGTGGTCCGGCGTCGGAGCCACCGCCGGTCAGGTCGAGTCGGCTGTGCAAGCGGCGCGTCAGGCGTTCCCGGACTGGGCGCGGCGCACCCTGGAAGAGCGTATCTCGGTGCTGGAGGCCTTTGCCGCCGCGCTGAAGAATCACGCTGACGAATTGGCTCATACCATCGGCGAAGAAACCGGCAAACCCCTGTGGGAAGCGGCGACCGAAGTCACCAGCATGGTCAACAAGATTGCCATCTCGGTGCAGAGCTACCGCGAACGTACCGGCGAGAAGAGCGGGCCGCTGGGCGATGCCACCGCTGTGCTGCGCCACAAACCCCACGGCGTGGTGGCAGTGTTCGGTCCTTACAACTTCCCGGGTCACCTGCCGAACGGCCATATCGTGCCGGCACTGTTGGCCGGTAACAGCGTGCTGTTCAAGCCTAGCGAACTGACACCGAAAGTCGCTGAGCTGACGGTCAAGTGCTGGATCGAGGCTGGCCTGCCAGCTGGCGTCTTGAACCTGCTGCAAGGCGCTCGCGAAACCGGCATCGCCCTGGCCGCGAACCCGGGCATCGACGGGCTGTTCTTCACCGGTTCCAGCCGCACCGGCAATCACCTGCACCAGCAATTCGCCGGTCGTCCGGACAAGATCCTGGCGCTGGAAATGGGCGGTAACAACCCGCTGGTGGTCGATCAGGTCGCCGACCTCGATGCCGCGGTGTACACCATCATTCAGTCGGCGTTCATTTCCGCCGGCCAGCGTTGCACCTGTGCCCGTCGCTTGCTGGTGCCGCAAGGTGCCTGGGGCGACTCGTTGCTGGCGCGCCTGGTGGCGGTCAGCTCGACCCTCTCAGTCGGAGCCTTCGATCAGCAGCCGGCGCCGTTCATGGGCTCGGTGGTTTCCCTTGGCGCTGCGAAAGCGTTGATGGATGCGCAAGAGCATCTGCTGGCCAATGGCGCCGTGGCGCTGCTGGAAATGACTCAGCCTCAGGCTCAATCGGCCTTGCTGACCCCGGGCATCCTGGACGTGAGCGCCGTTGCCGATCGTCCTGACGAAGAGCTGTTCGGCCCGTTGCTGCAGGTGATCCGCTACGCTGATTTTGAAGCGGCGATCGCTGAAGCCAACGACACCGCCTACGGTCTGGCCGCCGGCCTGCTGTCGGACTCCGAAGCACGCTACCAGCAGTTCTGGCTGGAAAGCCGCGCCGGTATCGTCAACTGGAACAAGCAACTGACCGGTGCCGCGAGCAGCGCGCCATTCGGCGGCGTAGGGGCCTCGGGTAACCACCGCGCCAGCGCTTACTACGCGGCGGATTACTGCGCGTACCCGGTGGCCTCGCTGGAAACGCCGAGCCTGGTGTTGCCAGCGGCCCTTACGCCTGGCGTGAAGATGGCGTGATGCCCATCGCGGGCAAGCCCGCTCCCACAGGTTCGGTGGCGTTCACATATCTTGTGTACGACGCAATCACTGTGGGATGAGCTTGCTCGCGATGGCCGCGACCCGGTCTAAAAGAACAGTTACTGAAGCCTATAACAACAGATTCTCGTGGAGCCTCGCTGATGAAATCCTATGAAGTCAATTTTGACGGTCTAGTGGGGCCGACCCATAACTACGGCGGCCTGTCCTACGGCAACGTCGCGTCCCAGAGCAACAGCCAGCAGTCGTCCAACCCCAAGGAAGCGGCGCTGCAAGGCCTGGCAAAGATGAAAGCGCTGATGGAAATGGGTTTCCAGCAAGGCGTACTGGCACCGCAAGAGCGCCCGGATGTGGCTGCACTGCGTCGCCTGGGCTTTGGCGGCACCGACGCTCAAGTGATCGAGCGCGCTGCCAAAGAGGCGATGCCGCTGCTGGTGGCCAGTTGCTCGGCGTCGAGCATGTGGGTGGCCAACGCCGCGACCGTCAGCCCGAGCGCCGACACCGCTGATGGCCGCGTGCATTTCACCGCCGCCAACCTCAACTGCAAATACCACCGCAGCATCGAACACCCGACCACCAGCCGCGTGCTGGGGGCGATGTTCGCTGACCAGAAACACTTCGCCCACCACGCCGCCTTGCCGGCCGTGGCGCAATTCGGTGACGAAGGCGCGGCCAACCACACGCGTTTCTGCCGTGAATACGGCGAAGCCGGTGTCGAGTTCTTCGTGTTCGGCCGCAGTGCGTTCGACACCCGCTACCCGGCACCGCAGAAGTACCCGGCGCGCCAGACCCTCGAAGCGTCCCAGGCCGTTGTCCGTTTGCATGGCTTGAGCGATGACGGCGTGGTCTACGCCCAGCAGAACCCGTCGGTGATCGATCAGGGCGTGTTCCACAACGACGTGATCGCCGTGGGTAATGGTGAAGTGTTGTTCTATCACGAGGACGCGTTCCTCGAGACCGAGAAGATGCTCGCTGAATTGCAGAGCAAACTCGCCAAAGTCGGTGGGAAATTTCAGTCTGTGTGTGTGCCACGTTCCGCCGTCAGCGTGGAAGACGCGGTTCGTTCCTACCTGTTCAACAGCCAACTGCTGTCGCGTCCTGACGGCTCCATGCTGTTGATCGTGCCGGAAGAATGCCGTGGCAACGAGCGTGTCTGGCAGTACTTGCAGGGTTTGACCAGCTCCGGTGGCCTGATCCGCGAAGTGAAAGTCTTCGATCTCAAGCAGAGCATGCAGAACGGCGGTGGCCCTGCTTGCCTTCGACTGCGTGTCGCGCTCAACGAAACCGAACTGGCGGCCGTCAACCCAGGGGTTATCATGACGGCACCGTTGTACGGCACACTGACCGAATGGGTCGAGAAGCACTACCGCGACCGCATGACCGAAAACGATCTGGCGGACCCGCAATTGCTGCTTGAGTGCCGGACGGCACTGGATGAACTGACGCAAATCCTTAAACTGGGCGCGGTTTATCCATTCCAGATCAATTGATCGACGGCGCGCCGCTTTCTATGGCAGCGCGCTGATTCATCTCAAACGAGAGCGTAAAGACATGAGCGATACCCTGCAGCTGATCCTTGAAGACACCGACGGCACGCAACTGGAAACGTCCTGCACCCGCGTCGCGGTCCTGTGGCAAGGTAAAGAGCTGTGGATCCAGCAGGACGGCCGTGGTCAGTTGCTGATCGGCGTGGACGTCGAGGAAGGCGATGCCGAATACGCCAACCTGCTGTTGCGCCCATTGGCGACTAATCTGGTAAGTCTGCAACTGGAGATGGAACCGGCTGAACTCGGCGACGACGAGGATCACGTTCACGGCCCGGATTGCAACCACGACCATTAAGGAAACCGCTCTATGCTCGCCCTCGGCAAACTGCTTGAACTGACCCTCGCCGGCCGCGAACCGGCGGAGAAGACTCAACTGACTGTCGAAGGCGTGCGCATGCGCTGGTTGAGCGAAGGTGCGCTGGAAGTCCGGCCACCTGAAGCGCGTGACAATGGCCTGGACCTGCTGCTGTCGGCGGGTATCCACGGCAACGAAACAGCGCCGATCGAATTGCTCGATCGCCTGTTGCACGACATTGCCCGCGGCGACTTGAAGCCGCGCGCACGTATTCTGTTCCTGTTCGGCAACCCGGAAGCGATTCGCAAGGGCGAGCGTTTCGTCGAGCAGGACGTCAATCGGCTGTTCAATGGCCGTCACGAACAAAGCAGCGGTTGCGAAGCCCTGCGCGCCTGTGAGCTGGAGCGTTTGGCTGCCAGCTTCTTCAGCCTGCCGGATCGCCAGCGCCTGCACTACGACCTGCACACGGCGATTCGTGGCTCGAAAATCGAGCAGTTCGCCTTGTACCCGTGGAAGGAAGACCGCCAGCATTCGCGTCAGCAACTGGCGCGCCTGCGTGCTGCCGGCATGGAAGCGGTGTTGCTGCAGAACAAGCCGTCCATTGTGTTCAGCTCCTATACCTACGACAAGCTGGGTGCCGAGGCCTTTACCCTGGAGTTGGGCAAGGCGCGGCCGTTCGGTCAGAACGACGGTGTCAACGTGTCGCTGCTGGAGAAGCGCCTCAAGCAGATCATCGAGGGCACCGAACCAGAACTGACTGAGGACGCGCTGGACGGTTTGCAGCTGTACAGCGTGGCGCGAGAAATCATCAAGCACAGCGACAGCTTCCGCCTGAACCTGCCGGCAGACATCGAGAACTTTTCGGAACTGGAAGTGGGTTACCTGCTGGCGGAAGATATCGCCAACACCCGCTGGATCATCGAGGAAGAGGGCGCCCGAATCATCTTCCCGAACCCCAGGGTGAAGAATGGTTTGCGTGCCGGCATCCTGGTTGTGCCGACTACCGACGAAAACCTGGCTTGAATTCAGCATAGAACCAATGTGGGAGCGGGCTTGCTCGCGAAAGCGGTGTAACAGTCACATCGATTCTGGATGTGCCACCGTTTTCGCGAGCAAGTCGAATCGTCGCACCGCCACTCCCACATTTGGTTTTGAGTGAGGCCATAGACCTCACTTAGCCTTTAGACAGCTACCGCACGCGGCTCACTGCGACGCAGCGAGCGGATCTTCATCAGCGTATCCGCGCAAGTCTTCGCCGCTTCCTGACCTTTATGCAGGAAATGCTCGAAGAAGAACTTCTGGTGTTCTTCACCGGCATGGAAGTGGTGCGGGGTCAGGGACACCGAGAACACCGGCACTTCGGTTTCCAGTTGAACCTGCATCAGGCCGCTGACCACCGACTGGGCGACGAACTCGTGACGGTAGATCCCGCCGTCCACCACCAGGGCTGCGGCGACGATGCCGGCATAACGACCGGTCTTGGCCAGCAACTTGGCGTGCAGGGGCATTTCAAAGGCGCCGCCGACTTCGAAGAAATCGATGTCGGATTCCTGATAACCCTGGGTAATCATTTCGGCGACGAAGCCTTTACGGCTCTGGTCGACAATGTCCTTGTGCCAGCAGGCCTGGATGAACGCTACGCGCTCGCCCTGATGGTGTTTGCTTTTGCTGTCGATTGCGGTGGGTTGCATGTTCTGACTCCTGTTTGTGTGAAAAACAGGGCGTTATGAATCGAAGGGGATCTGAGGGTACGCACGCTCGCACGAATGCCGGCGGACGGCCCTTTGTTGTCAATCCCGTTCTCTCTTCATCCGGACTATGACCGTCGGCCCCGGGATCACACCGGGTCTGCTGACCTTGCTGTCAGGCACCGCCGAAGCCGTGCTGTCACCAAGCGCTCGCGGGCTATGCGCATTGCGCGCAATTACCGCCGGTGGGGAGTTGCACCCCGCCCTGAGAACGTTTTTGCCGCCCAAATGTTTGGCGGCGCAGCGTTTTTATCACATATTTGCGGTATGCGCATGACCCCTTTTGGATGATTGTCATCGACTTTTCCGTTGGTTTAATCGGCCTTTTCCTACGCAAGGGTTGATTAATCGTCGCCATGCCCGCAGTAATTCTTTCCTGAAAGGGATTTCCCCCTGCTTACCGAGGCCAGATTCATGAGTGTTATCGATCTTCGCAGCGACACCGTCACCCAACCTTGCGCCGGCATGCTCGAGGCAATGACCAAGGCCGCCACCGGCGATGACGTGTATGGCGAAGATCCGACGGTCAATCACCTGGAAGCCGAACTGGCCAGACGCCTGGGTTTCGCCGCGGCACTGTTCGTGCCGACCGGCACCATGAGCAACCTGCTGGGGTTGATGGCCCATTGCGAGCGCGGTGACGAGTACATCGTCGGCCAGCAGGCCCACACTTATAAGTACGAAGGGGGTGGCGCAGCGGTGCTTGGCTCGATCCAGCCGCAACCGCTGGAGGTGCAGGCCGATGGTTCGCTGGACCTGGCGCAGGTCGCTGCAGCGATCAAGCCGGACGACTTCCATTTCGCCCGCACCCGTTTGCTGGCGCTGGAAAACACCATGCAAGGCAAGGTCCTGCCGCTGGAATACCTGGCGCGGGCGCGCAGTTTTACCCGCGAGCATGGCTTGCAACTGCACCTGGACGGCGCACGTCTGTACAACGCGGCAGTGAAGCTGGGTGTGGATGCCCGGGAAATCACCCAGTATTTCGATTCCGTCTCGGTGTGCCTGTCCAAAGGCCTGGGCGCACCGGTCGGTTCGGTGCTCTGCGGCTCGGCCGAGCTGATCGGCAAGGCCCGGCGCCTGCGCAAGATGGTCGGTGGCGGCATGCGTCAGGCCGGGGTTCTCGCGGCGGCGGGCCTGTATGCGCTGGATAACAACGTTCAGCGCCTGACCGATGACCATGCCAACGCGCAGTTGCTGGCCGAAGGCCTGCGCGGGGCGGGGTTCGAGGTCGAACCGGTGCAGACCAACATGGTTTATGTGCAGATGGGCGACCAGGCCGAGGCGCTCAAGGCGTTTGCCGCCGAGCGCGGGATCAAGCTCAGTGCCGCCGCACGTCTGCGCATGGTCACGCACATGGACGTCAGCCGTGCGCAAATCGAGCAGGTCGTCGCGACATTCGTCGACTTTTCGCGCAAGTGATAGCGTTAGCACTCCAATTGACCGTTTCTATCGTATAAACACGCTGTACCCCGCGCGCAGGGCCGATATAATGCGGCCCTTTGCCGTCGCTTCGTCTGTTGACGTTTCGAACAGGCCTTTGGCCGCAGCCTCCGTGGAAGAACCTAATGAAAAGCGCAGAAATCCGTGAAGCCTTCCTTCGCTTCTTCGAAGAGCAAGGCCACACCCGTGTAGCCTCCAGCTCTTTGATTCCGGGCAACGACCCAACCCTGCTGTTCACCAACGCGGGGATGAACCAGTTCAAGGACTGCTTCCTGGGCCAGGAAAAGCGCGCGTACACCCGCGCTGTCAGCAGCCAGAAATGCGTGCGCGCCGGCGGCAAGCACAACGACCTGGAAAACGTCGGTTATACCGCTCGTCACCACACCTTCTTCGAAATGCTGGGTAACTTCAGCTTCGGTGATTATTTCAAGCGTGATGCCATCAGCTACGCCTGGAACTTCCTGACTTCCGACAAGTGGTTGAACCTGCCGAAGGAAAAGCTCTGGGTCACCGTCTACGCCAGCGATGACGAGGCGTACGACATCTGGACCAAGGAAATCGGGGTTCCGGCCGAGCGCATGGTGCGCATCGGCGACAACAAGGGCGCGCCGTACGCCTCCGACAACTTCTGGACCATGGGCGATACCGGCCCGTGCGGTCCTTGCACCGAGATTTTCTACGATCACGGCGCCGACATCTGGGGTGGCCCGCCGGGCTCGCCGGAAGAAGACGGCGACCGTTACATCGAAATCTGGAACAACGTGTTCATGCAGTTCAACCGCACCGCCGATGGCGTGTTGCACCCGCTGCCAGCGCCGTCGGTCGACACCGGCATGGGCCTGGAGCGGATCAGTGCCGTGCTGCAGCACGTTCACTCGAACTATGAAATCGACTTGTTCCAGAGCCTGCTGAGCGCTTCGGCCAAGGCCATCGGCTGCACCAACGACGCCCAGGCTTCCCTGAAAGTCGTGGCTGACCACATCCGTTCCTGCGGCTTCCTGATCGCCGACGGCGTGCTGCCGTCCAACGAAGGCCGCGGCTACGTGCTGCGCCGGATCATCCGTCGCGCCTGCCGTCACGGTAACAAGCTGGGCGCCAAGGGCAGCTTCTTCTATCAGATCGTTGCGGCCCTGGTCGCCGAGATGGGCGAAGCCTTCCCGGAACTGAAATCCCAGCAGGCGCACATCGAACGCGTGCTGAAGGCCGAAGAAGAGCAATTCGCCAAGACCCTGGAGCAGGGCCTGAAGATCCTCGAGCAGGATCTGGCCGAGCTCAAGGGCGACGTGGTGCCGGGCGACGTGGTGTTCAAACTCTACGACACCTATGGCTTCCCGATGGACCTGACCGGCGACATCGCTCGCGAGCGCAGCCTGACCATCGACGAAGAAGGTTTCGAGCGTGAGATGGAAGCCCAGCGCGTTCGTGCCCGTTCCGCCAGTTCCTTCGGCATGGACTACAACAGCCTGGTCAAGGTTGATGTGGACACCGAATTCACCGGTTACACCGCTCACAGCGGTTCCGCCAAGATCGTTGCTCTCTATAAGGACGGGCAATCGGTCGACGTGTTGAGCGAAGGCGAAGAGGGCGTGGTCGTTCTCGATCAGACGCCGTTCTATGCGGAATCCGGTGGTCAGATTGGTGATTGCGGCTTCCTCCAGGCTGGCGCTGCGCGTTTCGACGTGCGCGACACCACCAAGACCGGCGGTGCGTTCCTGCACCACGGTGTGCTGGATTCGGGCAGCCTGATCGTTGGCTCGCCAGTTCAGGCGCAGGTGGATGCCGAGGTGCGTCACGCCACTTCGCTGAACCATTCCGCGACTCACTTGCTGCACGCAGCATTGCGTCAGGTGCTGGGCGATCACGTTCAGCAGAAAGGCTCGCTGGTCGACAGTCAGCGCCTGCGCTTCGACTTCAGCCACTTCGAAGCCATCAAGCCTGAACAACTGAAAGCGCTGGAAGACATCGTCAACGCCGAGATTCGCAAGAACTCCGAAGTTGAAACCGAAGAAACCGATATCGAAACCGCCAAGCAGAAAGGCGCCATGGCGCTGTTCGGTGAAAAATACGGCGACAACGTACGCGTACTGAGCATGGGCGATTTCTCCGTCGAGCTGTGCGGCGGTATCCACGCGAACCGTACCGGCGACATCGGCCTGCTGAAAATCATCAGCGAAGGCGGTGTGGCATCGGGCGTGCGTCGTATCGAGGCAGTCACCGGTGCGCAAGCGCTGGCTTACTTGAACGCGGCGGAAGAACAACTCAAGGAAGCGGCCAGTCTGGTCAAGGGCAGCCGCGATAACCTGATCGACAAGCTGTCGGCTGTGCTGGAGCGCAATCGTCTGCTGGAGAAGCAACTCGAGCAGTTGCAAGCCAAGGCTGCCAGTGCCGCGGGCGACGATCTGTCGGCCCAGGCTCTGGACGTCAAGGATGTGAAAGTGCTGGCCGTGCGTCTGGACGGTCAGGATGGCAAGGCGCTGCTGGCGCTGGTCGATCAACTGAAAAACAAACTCGGCCGCGCAGTGATCCTGCTCGGCAGTGTCCATGAGGAAAAGGTCGTTCTGGTTGCAGGCGTAACCAAAGACCTGACTGGCCAACTCAAAGCCGGTGATTTGATGAAGCAAGCCGCTGCGGCAGTGGGCGGGAAGGGTGGTGGTCGTCCAGACATGGCGCAAGGCGGCGGTACCGACGCTGGCGCACTGGATGCGGCACTGGCCCTGACCGTTCCGTTTGTAGAGCAGGGTCTATAAGGCAGTACTTGCGGCCCGCAGTCTAGTGGTGGGCCGCAACGCTGTTTGAGTGATTATTTGGGCGCCCTTCATGGGCAGAGGCGGCTTTGAAATGGCTTTGATCGTACAGAAATTTGGAGGCACCTCGGTCGGCACTGTCGAGAGAATCGAGCAGGTCGCCGACAAGGTTAAGAAATTCCGCGATGCCGGCGATGACCTGGTGGTTGTGCTGTCTGCAATGAGCGGCGAAACCAACCGTCTGATCGATCTGGCCAAGCAAATCAGTGGCGACGGCCAACCGGTTCCGCGCGAGCTGGACGTGATCGTTTCCACCGGTGAGCAGGTGACGATTGCCCTGTTGGCCATGGCGCTGATCAAGCGCGGCGTGCCGGCGGTGTCGTACACCGGCAACCAGGTGCGGATTCTGACGGATAGCGCGCACAATAAAGCGCGTATCTTGCAGATTGATGACCAGAAGATTCGCGGTGACCTGAAGGCAGGTCGTGTGGTGGTTGTCGCCGGTTTCCAGGGCGTCGACGAGCACGGCAACATCACCACCCTCGGTCGTGGCGGTTCCGACACCACCGGCGTGGCGCTGGCGGCAGCCCTGAAGGCTGACGAATGCCAGATCTACACCGACGTCGACGGCGTCTACACCACCGACCCGCGTGTGGTGTCCGTGGCTCAGCGCCTGGACAAGATCACCTTCGAAGAGATGCTGGAAATGGCCAGCCTCGGTTCTAAGGTGTTGCAGATCCGCGCGGTCGAGTTCGCCGGCAAGTACAACGTTCCGCTGCGCGTACTGCACAGCTTCAAGGAGGGTCCGGGCACCCTCATTACTATTGATGAAGAGGAAACCATGGAACAGCCGATCATTTCCGGTATCGCTTTCAACCGCGATGAAGCCAAGCTGACCATCCGTGGCGTGCCAGACATCCCGGGCGTTGCCTTCAAGATTCTCGGCCCGATCAGTGCCGCGAACATCGAAGTCGACATGATCGTGCAGAACGTCGCGCACGATAACACCACCGACTTCACCTTCACCGTGCACCGCAACGACTACCAGGCGGCGCAAGCCGTGCTGGAAAAAACCGCTGGCGAGCTGGGTGCACGTGAAGTCGTGGGCGACACCAAGATCGCCAAGGTGTCGATCGTCGGCGTTGGCATGCGCTCTCACGCAGGCGTGGCCAGCCGCATGTTCGAATCCCTGGCCAAGGAAAGCATCAACATCCAGATGATCTCGACTTCGGAAATCAAAGTCTCCGTAGTGATCGAAGAGAAGTATCTGGAACTGGCTGTGCGCGCTCTGCACACGGCTTTCGAACTGGACGCACCGGCCCGCCAGGGCGAGTGATGCGTTTGCCAAAAGGCGCGGTCTGACCGCGCCTTTTGTTTTTTTGAATGGCGTGACCCCCCGAGACTGTTCTTTTGCTCGCGCTAGTCAATACTCAGGCATGTAGGGCTGCGACCGCTCCGGTTGTGGGTCGAGTGCCTTTTTTTTGCAGACTGTTGTCCCTGAAATGAAATGCGTGAGGAGAAAGGTATGCTGATTCTGACTCGTCGGTGTGCAGAAAGCCTGATTATCGGTGATGGCGAAATCACCGTGACCGTGCTCGGCGTCAAAGGAAATCAAGTGCGCATCGGTGTTAATGCCCCCAAAGAGGTAGCTGTTCACCGGGAAGAAATTTACCTGCGTATCAAGAAAGAGAAGGACGAAGAACCAAGCCATTAATTTTTATCGTTTTTTATGTTTGCAAACGGGGAAGAAGCTGGTTAATATACGCCCCGTGTTGCGGAGAGCTGGCCGAGTGGCCGAAGGCGCTCCCCTGCTAAGGGAGTACACCTCAAAAGGGTGTCGGGGGTTCGAATCCCCCGTTCTCCGCCATTATTTGCGTAGTACGTTGTAATCTGGCTTTTTCGGTAAGTTGTTGAAATTACTAGAAAAAGTGTTTGACATAGAGATTAGACGGCCTATAATGCGCGGCAACAAATGCACTCGTAGCTCAGCTGGATAGAGTACTCGGCTACGAACCGAGCGGTCACAGGTTCGAATCCTGTCGAGTGCACCATTTAAGAGTTAGTTACAGCAATGTAAGTAACTTGGCTTCAACCAGTTGTGATCTGGTATAAAAACACAAATTGCACTCGTAGCTCAGCTGGATAGAGTACTCGGCTACGAACCGAGCGGTCACAGGTTCGAATCCTGTCGAGTGCACCATACAACAGAAAGCCCGCATTTAATGCGGGCTTTTTGCCGTCCGGGATTTGGCTTTTCCTTTCGTGCATCCCCTCTCGTCGAACTCCACCTGTGCACTGCGACCTCGCAGGGTGTCGTAGCGGTAGCTCGTGGCTGAATTTCGAATACTGATCCTGTCTGGCTTGCCGAGGGCGCTTTCGACGTCTTGCTGGCTCATGCCGGCGATCACTCGCTGATTGATGATTGCCTCCCGGCGCTCCCTGGCATTGATCAGGTTTCCACACTTGTCCTGCGCCTGACCGACCACGGTCGGCTCTCTGCTTCGGATTTTCATACCTGATGTTTCGCGGGGCTCGGCTGGCGGCATAAGCGCCATCGTGCTGCCAGGTGTAAAGGCGCGGGCGTCTTGAAGTGAAACATTCTCTCCCGCGGCACAACCCAGTGTGGTGAAGGTAATGCGCCCATTGGCAGCCTCACAGCGCTGAACGGTGGTGGCGACCGCCAAGGGCAGGGGGCTGAGCAGGGTGAAAACCAAAAAGAATTGAGCAACTGATGGCATCAGGCGTCCTCCGTGACGTTCCTTTTCAAGGGTAGCGGCTACAATTTTCGAAGGGGTGTGTGTTTTCTTTTCGGAATACGTCGTCGCATTTTCATGGATCAGGCCGATGCTCAGGTTTGTTGTGCAAGCGCTTGTTTCAGCCGAGATTTTTTAACGTTTAAAACCGTCAGGCGGTGTATCATTGCGCCCGTCAGCCCCGCCGGGGCTTGTGGAATACCTCCATGGACTTACCCAGTAGTTACTCAGTACCCCGTTTCACCAATCATGAATTGACTGATTGATCCTTCCGGCGTGCCCCGCTGCTGGGAGTGGAGTTCGCCTATGTCCGAAGTTGAAGTAAAGAAAACGCAGGAAAGCTTGCAGGATCGCCTGGCTCAGGTGGTTGAGTTGCTGCAGCGCCAGCGAGTTGTAGAAGACCTGACTCACCGCCAGGAAGGCCCGCATCATGACCGGGTCGAGAACCTGGTCCACCGGCAGAACCTCGTCGAGTTGCAACGCAAACTCGATGACCTGCACTCCGCCGACGTCGCCTACATCCTTGAAGCCTTGCCGCTGGACGACCGTCTGACGCTCTGGCAACTGGTCAAGGCCGATCGCGACGGCGACATCCTTCTTGAAGTATCCGATTCGGTCCGTGAATCACTGATCGCCGACATGGACGATCACGAGCTCCTGGCAGCCGCCAAGGACATGGATGCCGACGAACTCGCTGACCTGGCCTCCGAGCTGCCGCGAGACGTCGTCCATGAGCTCATGGAGACCCTCGACCAGCAACAACGCGAGCGCGTGCGTTCGGCTCTGTCCTATGACGAGGAGCAGGTCGGTGCGCTGATGGACTTCGAGATGGTGACCATCCGCGAGGATGTCAGCCTTGAAGTGGTCTTGCGTTACCTGCGCCGTCTCAAGGAGTTGCCGGGCCACACCGACAAGCTGTTCGTGGTCGATTACGACGGCGTGCTCAAGGGCGTGTTGCCGATCAAGCGCTTGCTGGTCAACGATCCGGACAAACAGGTTTCCGAGGTGATGGCCAGCGATCCGGTGAGTTTCCACCCGGACGAAGACGCCTACGATGCCGCCCAGGCATTCGAGCGTTATGACTTGATCTCCGCACCCGTGGTCGACAAGAACGGCAAGCTGATCGGCCGTCTGACCATCGATGAAATGGTCGACCTGATTCGTGAAGAGAGCGAAAGCGAAGTTCTCAACATGGCGGGTCTGCGTGAAGAAGAAGACATTTTTGCGTCGGTCTGGAAATCCCTGCGTAACCGTTGGGCCTGGCTGGCGATCAACCTGATTACCGCGTTCGTGGCTTCTCGGGTCATCGGTTTGTTTGAGGGCTCGATCGAGAAGCTCGTGGCGCTTGCGGCGTTGATGCCGATCGTTGCGGGCATTGGTGGCAACTCGGGTAACCAGACCATCACCATGATTGTTCGGGCCATGGCGCTGGACCAGGTGAGCACCGGCAATACCTCGCGCCTGATGCGCAAGGAATTGGCGGTAGCGCTGATCAACGGCGTGATCTGGGGCGGGGTGATCGGTGTGGTTGCCTACCTGCTCTATGGCAGTTGGTCTTTGGGCGTGGTGATGACCGCCGCGATGACGCTTAACTTGCTACTGGCGGCGTTGATGGGGGTTTTGATCCCGATGACCCTTGCGAAGATGGGGCGCGACCCGGCGATGGGGGCCAGCGTGATGATCACGGCCATGACCGACAGCGGCGGCTTCTTCATCTTCCTGGGGCTGGCGACAATCTTCCTGCTCTGAAGCGCCGTTCATTAAAACCCCGCCTTTGGCGTAATGCTGTAGGAGCGAGCTTGCTCGCGATGGTCGTTAACGATGCCGCGTGTTTACTGACTAAACGCGGCGCTCTTGAGTCCATCGCGAGCAAGCTCGCTCCTACAGCGTTATGTCTTTGGCGGGTTTTTTTGTGCCTGGATTTCAGGCAAAAAAAAAGCCAGCGATCAGGCTGGCTTGGGCTTACTGGCTGAATCAGGAAGCGTCGGCGGTCATTTCAGCGTCATGGGCGATCAGCGAAACCAGGGCGTTCTGCTGTCGATGGGAGAGCTGGCGGAAGCGCTGCAGCAACTCCCGTTCGTGCAAGGAAAGCTCCGGGCTGTCCAGGCGCATGCTCAACTCTTCTCCCAGTGCGCCTTCCTGAATAAGACTCTGTTCAAGGCGCGCAATGATTTCGGAGTTCATGCTGCGATGATGATTGCGAGCCACCTCGGCAATGCGTTCACGCATTCCGTCTGGCAGACGTACGACGAACTTGTCAGCCGTACGGCTGGAATAAATTGCCTGTTTCAATGGGCGCATATATTTAACCGGTTAGTTCAGGGGAGCGGTTTTCGGGATTGGCCGCAGGATGTCTGGTAGGACAAGCGCTCTGACCAAATGTTCAACCTGAATTCATAGAGGCGCGCATCATGCCTCAAAGCAGCCAGATCCTTGGCGCCAATTATGTGACAAATATTGAACTGGATAAAGGCGTTCTGCCAGCACCAATTATCAGAAATGCGGACTGGTTTGAAAAGTTCGACCAGGCCGTATCGCTTATCGCTTTCTCCACCCGACGAAAGGTTTCAGGCGGGCAGGAAAAAGTGAACTCGGACCCCGTTCCTTGTCTTTTATAGGATAGTGGCAAATTGCCGATTTACTAGGGGAAGTCGTATAGCGGGGGTGAATTCAGGATGGATGGCAGGCCCTTGCAGCGGGTCTGCCGTGTCAGGATCAACGCAGTACCGGATCAAACTTGATCTTGCGCCCAGCGATCAATGCGAGCACGAACAGCGCGCTGAATACGCCACAGGCGATCAGGGGGAGGGTGACGACCATGTCCTGGGTCAATGACAGATGGAAAATGCCGCTCAACAAGGCGAGGACGAAGAAACTCGCGGCTGATCTGGACATGCTGTGCTCCTGGTAAAGGTCATTCAAAATACCAAACGTTCGGCAGACGGAGCCGGCACCAGGATGTTTTCCTGGCCTATCTCCTGACTGACAAGGCTGTGCCGGTCGCTCGTCACTGCCAGCTGCGGCGCCTTCTGCAACTGAAGGTAGCGCGGCATACGTTGGGCAACCTGCGTAGCGCTGCTCTCGGGAACAAAATGAACGCCCGGTAAAATCGCCAGTGCGAATGCATACGAGAGTGAAAGGGCGCTCTTCATGGGACGGGCCTCGGTTGTTCTGTGAAAACAGCAGAAGCAGCTCGCATGCCAGAGTCTATCGACAATTAAATTCTTTAAAAACAATGAATTAAGTTATTTTTGGTAAAGCGCCATATTGCACTTTGCAATGATGGCTTTTTGCAGTGATGCAATTTGCATGGTAAACAAGTCCGCGCCCGGCCGAGGCGTCTGCCTACACTTAAAAAGCCTACGGACGACATGACAAAAGCCAGCCCGGCCGTTAACATGCACGCCGTCCATCGCACCGCGTATCGTCGCGGTCAACCTGTGTCTCAGTAGCTCAATTGGATAGAGCATCCCCCTCCTAAGGGGAAGGTTGGCAGTTCGAACCTGCCCTGGGACACCATATTTTTCAGCTCCCCCCGCCTGTTTCAATGCTTCCTTTTCACGACTTGTAGATAAAGTTCTGTAAATTCAGGCGCCTTGGATTTATCGAAGCCTTCAACTCTACCTTCGCGCCTTTGCGCCTCCTCTCCCACGTAGTCTGAATCTCCCATCCCGTCTGGGAGTGCGCGGGGGAGTAGGTACAGGTTGGTGCGGCAGGATTTACCGGGAACGACATCAGTCTTGCGGGCACTCAGTCCCGGGCCACCGACAAGGACGGCGAAACGGTGACGACCTACCCCCCTGAAAAAGTGTGGGGCAGACCGTCTTGTATCGACTTGAAATTCAATCCAGCTCTACCCAGGCGGACTCGGTCGGTGCTTCGTTGGTGAGCCCGTGTTTGAGCGCATACATCAACAAGTCTATGCGGTTGATGAGATTTAGCTTTTGATAGATGTTGCTGAGGTGGTTGTGCACGGTGTGCTCGCTGATCCCCAGGCGCCCGGCGATGCTCACATATTTGGCGGACGGTTCGCCCACGATGGCGCGAATCAGTTCTCTCTCGCGCAGAGTCAACCGCGCCTGTTTCGCCCGCTCCAGATTGCATTTCATGGGTGTATGTCCGGACGCGGCATAGCCGGAAAGGCCGCCAGCCCAGGCTCTATCCATTGCGATGTCGCTATGGTGGACCTTGAGGATGGCCTGGATGATCGATTCCGTCGGGTCTTCCGCCAGCACGATGCCGCGAGCGCCAGCCTCTATCGCCTGGGCAGCGGGGACGACTTCGTACAGGCCCTTGAGCAGCAGCACTTTCATTTCGGCGCTACGGGTGAGTCCCGCGACGACATCCAGAGGGTTCAGCGCATCCGGAAAGAAACTGAAAAAAATGACATCGGGCCGCAGCTGATCGGCAAGATCCAGCGCCTGGGTATAGGTGGTGGCCTGTCCTGTCACTTCCATCCGGGGCATTCTGGCATTGATCAGGTCGTGAAGGCCCTTGAGTATGAGGGGGCGACAATCGATCAACATCACACCAATTGGCTCTTTTTGGTCAGTCATGATCTTCCTGACCTCCTTGAAAAACCAATGATGGCCTCCACCCGCTGGCCTTCCCGGGTCAGCAACTTGCTCACCGGGGCGCAGCGATTGAAGGATGGATTCGAACGCCGGGAGGCCGTGATGATGCCCGCCCAGGCATTGGCAACCAGCGACCCCGGGGCCATTTCCATCAACAGCACTGGCACGTGGGGCGAACTTTTCCATAAGGCAGGCAAAGCCCGGGAGAGAAGTTCAATACAAATAATTATCAGTGGTTTACGCATGATGATGTGCTCCCTCCCGCCTCTCAACTGATTCTAGGTCAGCCCGGAGCGCTGCCAACCTGTCCATCCGTCAGTCCTCGATACAAGCCCGGTGCGGACAGACCTGAGCGATGTACTCAAGGAGGGGAGTAAACCTCGAAAATCAAGGTATTAGGCTCGCCATGGGTGGCCAATGGCCAAGGTCTGATCCGGATTGCGTTCGTCAATTAATCGACGAGTGGTGTTCACTTAGGAACGCTAATATCAGCTTAGTCAATTTATCGGCGATCCCTGTCTGGTCAGCCACCGGCATTTGCGGGTGTTCATGTATCGCTGGTGTTCATGTATCAGCACTTTTTTGTGCGCGAGGTCTCGTTTTCAGTAAGGCCTACACCTATTCAGAACGGACGTTGGGGAAGGTTCTCAAGGGAATGCCATGGCTGGCCGATAACACGGGCAGTCAGGGACTTGTTCGTCTCTTCCGGTCGACATGGGGCGCACTCTCTATGAGAAGGTGCTTGATGGCCTGGTGCCACCAGTTATCATCGGCGCGCCAAAACAGGGGCTGCGAAGCTGAGTCCGTCCGTGTATTTGCCTTTGGGTTCTTCTTCTTAAATTGCCTGGAAATCTTCGATGCTGTCGTATCACCAAAAGCGTTTTCTGATCGTCGATGATTTCTCGGACTTCCGCAGTTCGGTCAGGTCGATGCTGCGGGAACTGGGCGTCAAGGAAGTGGACACTGCCGATACCGGTGAGCAGGCGCTGAAAATGTGCTCGCAGAAGGCCTACGACTTCATCCTGCAGGACTTTCACCTGGGTGACGGCAAGAAGAACGGCCAGCAGGTGCTCGAAGACTTGATGGAAGAAAAGCTGATCAGCCATGAGGCGGTGTTCGTCATGGTCACCGCCGAAACCAGCCAGGCCATGGTGCTCAGTGCGTTGGAGCATGAGCCCGATGCCTACCTGACCAAACCCTTCAACCGTTCCAGCCTGGCCCAGCGCCTGGAGCGCCTGGAGCAGCGCAAGACTCTGCTCAAGCCGATCCTGCAGGCCCTCGATCGGGGCAAGCCGATGGAGGTGCTCAACGCCTGTATCGTCCTGTGCAAACAAGATATTCGTTACTCGCCGTTGTGCCTGCGCTATCGCGCCGATGCCCTGCGCGACCTGAATCAGAACGAAGCGCTGGAGCGCCTCTACGACGGCATCATCGCCGACCGCCCGTTGCCCTGGGCGTTTGCCGGGTTGGGCAAGTTGCTGTTCAAGCGCGGTCAGGTCGGGCAGGCCAAGGGCATTTATGAGAAAGCCCTGAAAGTCTTCCCGATGATGCCGTCGCTGTATGACGGCATGGCGGATGTATTGGTCGCCGAAGGGGATACCAAGGGGGCGCAGCGCATTCTGGAGGAGGCGATTCGCCTGTCGCCGCTGGCGGTGCGTCGCCAGGCGTTGCTGGGCAAGCTGGCGATGACCAACGAGGACTTCGACACGGCGGCCAAGGCCTATCGCCAGGCCGTGAGCCAGGGCGCCCAGTCGCGGTTCAAGGATGCCGAGAGCAACCTCGGCCTGGCCCATGCATTGATCAGCAAGGGCAGCGAACGGGGCCTGGACACGCGGACCCGTCTGGAAATCAACACCACATTGAGTGCCGTGGCCAAGGAAAACCCTTCCGATCCGGGCCTGCAAATCCGCGCTCGCCTGATGAAGGCCACCAGTCTGTTGCTCAACGACGCCGAGACGGCCGACAAGCTTACCGAGCAAGCCTTGCTGCGTCTGGACGGTATGGAGCAATTCATGAGCGCCGAAGCGGCGTTGCTGGTGGCCAAGCAACTGAAACTGCTTGGGCAGACTGAGGCCGGTACCGCAATGCTGAAAAACTGCGTGGAAATCTACGGCGACGATCCGGTGGTCATGAAGGACATCGCCAAGCAGACCGACGACCCGAGCATCCTCAATTCCGGCAACGCCGCCGCGGAACTCAACCGTCAGGGCGTGCGCGTGTACAAGACCGGCAACCTGGTGGAGGCCCGGCAGGTATTCCGCAGGGCCCTGGCGATGCAACCGAAGAACATCAGTATCGCCCTGAACATGGCGCAATCGTTGTTGCACGGCACCGATACCAGCGTTCCCTCGGCGGAGCTGGAAGAGTGCCGGGTCTGCCTGAAAATGGTCGGCCTGATGCCCGACACCGACGCGCGCTATCCGCGCTACCAGAAGCTGAAAAGCAAGGCGTTTGGCCAATGAACGACAACGAACCGGCACTGGATTTCTCCACGGTGATCGCCTCGACCGTGCACGACATGAAGAACTCGCTGGCCATGCTGATGCAGGCCCACAGCCAGTGGCTAGGGCGATTGCCGGAGTCGGCGCGGCAGGCGCCAGAGCAGGGCGTGATCGACTTCGAATTCGCCCACCTCAACGGCATGCTGGTGCAGTTGCTGGGGTTGTACAAACTCGGCGTCAACCAGATGCCGCTGCAACCGGCCTACCATGAACTGGACGACTTCATCGAAGCGCAGCTGGCCTGTCATCAGGAGGTGTTCGCCAGCCGCGGGATCATGGCCACCTATGAAGTGGACCCGCTGAGCCCGCTGGGTTTCTTCGACCGTGAGTTGATCGCGTCGGTATTGGCCAACTGCATCAACAACGCCATTCGCTTTGCACGGCATGCCGTTTTGATCAGCGTCAGCGACGAAGCCGGGCAACTGGTGTTGACCATCAATGACGATGGCGAGGGGTATCCGGCGCAGATGATCGAACGTCAGGCCGATTACGTGCAGGGTATCAATCAAAGCACCGGTAGCACCGGGCTGGGCCTGTACTTTGCCGGGCGAATTGCTGCGCTGCATCAGCGCAACGGCGTGGGTGGACGTACCGAAATCAGCAATGGCGGGCCGTTGGGCGGTGGGGTGTTCCGCCTTTACCTGCCCTGACAGGCAGCATTTTTTTCGACGCTGCTTGAAATTCCGAACACGTGGAGCCTATTTTGTACGGTCGCCGTTCGCGGCCCGCACAATAACAAGGATAGTGTCATGACCACCGTTGGCCTGAGTTCACTCGCGCAGCGATTGACGGGCATTGATGAAGTTGAATGTGTCACGCCGGATTTGAATGGCGTACCACGGGGCAAAGTGATGACCTCCGAGGGGTTTCTCGACGGTCGACGTTTGCAGATGGCGCGGGGCGTGCTGCTGCAATGCATCATGGGCGGATATCCGCCGGCACGGTTTTACGGCAGCGATGATGGCGACCTGGCGCTGATCCCGGACCCTGCACAAATCCATCGCTTGCCCTGGAGCCATCCACCGCGGGCCTTGGCCATTTGCGATGCGGATGAACTGGGCACCACCACCAGCTCCAAGCTGTCGACCCGTGGTCAGCTCAAGGCGGTGATTGCCCGTTACGCGGCCCGCGGCCTGGCGCCTGTGGTGGCGACCGAGCTCGAGTTTTTCGTCTTCGCACCCAACACCGATCCGACCCTGGCTTTTCAACCGCCACTGGGGCTGGACGGTCGCCGCGAGGATGGTCAGTCGGCGTTCAGCGTCAGTTCCAACAACGGCTTGCGGCCGTTCTTCAATGAAGTCTACGAGTGCATGGCTGCGTTGGGGTTGCCTCGCGATACGTTCATGCACGAAATGGGTGTCAGCCAGTTCGAGATCAATCTGCTGCACGGTGATCCGCTGTTGCTGGCCGACCAGACATTCCTGTTCAAGCACCTGCTCAAGGAAGTGGCCCTCAAGCACGGCCTGAGCGTGGTGTGCATGGCCAAGCCGTTGGCGCATACGCCGGGCAGTTCGATGCATATCCATCAGAGCGTGGTCGAGATCGATTCCGGGCGTAACGTGTTCAGCGACGAGGCGGGGCAGGAGACGGCCACCTTCCGCCACTTCATTGCCGGTCAGCAAACGTGCATGGCCGATTTCACTGCGTTGTTTGCGCCGAACGTGAACTCCTATCAGCGCTTGTGCCACCCTTACGCCTCACCGAATAATGCCTGTTGGTCCTACGACAACCGGGCGGCCGGCCTGCGCATTCCGGCCAGTTTGCCGGTGGCCCGTCGGGTCGAGAACCGCTTGCCGGGGGCCGATGCCAACCCGTATCTGGCGATTGCCGCAAGCCTGGCGGCGGGGTTGCATGGCATCGAGAAGACATTGGAGCCGAGCGCGCCGATCCAGGGTGAGTTCGAGGTGCCGGACAATCTTTCGTTGCCGTGTACCTTGCATGCGGCACTTGAGCGTCTGAAACGTAGCCAGTTGGCCAAGGAACTGTTCGGCGCGGAATTCATCGAAGGCTACATCGCTTCGAAGACCCTGGAACTGACCAGTTTCCATGATGAAATTACTCCCTGGGAAAGACGTGTTTTAGCAGCCCAGGCCTGACGTTCCCTCGACATCCGGCTATCGTTTAGCGATAGCCGATTCTCACTGCAAGGAGCCGCTCGGAACGCCGATGCGCCAAATCTGGAAATCCTTTCGAGCATTGTATTTCGCCTCGCTGATGATGTTGATCGGCTCGGGCCTGTTGAGTACTTACCTGGCGTTGCGCCTGGCTGCCGACCATGTCGACAGTCTGTGGGTCGGTGCGCTGATGGCTGCCAACTATTTCGGCCTGGTGCTGGGGGGCAAGATCGGTCACCGGTTGATTGCCCGGGTCGGGCATATCCGGGCCTATTCGGCGTGTGCCGGGATCGTTGGCGCGGCGGTGCTCGGCCATGGCCTGGTGGACTGGTTGCCGGCCTGGCTGTTTTTGCGGGTGATCGTCGGCCTCGGCATGATGTGCCAGTACATGGTGATCGAGAGCTGGCTCAATGAACAGGCCGATGCCAATCAGCGCGGCATGGTCTTCAGCGGCTACATGATCGCTTCGTACCTGGGGTTGGTGCTGGGGCAGTTGATTCTGGTCATGCACCCAGGGTTGGGGCTCGAATTGCTGATGTTGGTCGCCCTGTGCTTCGCGCTGTGCCTGGTACCCGTGGCCCTGACCCGGCGCATTCACCCGGCACCCTTGCACCCGGCACCGATGGAGCCACGGTTCTTTATCAAGCGCGTGCCGCAGTCACTGAGCACGGTGCTCGGAGCGGGCCTGATCGTCGGTTCTTTCTACGGTCTGGCGCCGCTGTATGCCTCGCAGCAAGGGTTGTCCACCGAGCAGGTCGGTCTGTTCATGGGTAGCTGCATTTTTGCCGGGCTGCTGGTGCAGTGGCCGTTGGGCTGGTTGTCCGACCGCTACGATCGGGCCGTGCTGATCCGCAGTTTCGCGTTCAGCCTGGCACTGGCTGCACTGCCGCTGGCGATCATGCCGCAGGTGCCGCTGGAGGTATTGTTCATCGCCGGGTTCCTCTGTTCGCTGGTGCAGTTCTGCCTGTATCCGTTGGCAGTGGCGTTCTCCAATGACCACGTCGAAGGTGATCGCCGGGTGTCCCTGACGGCGATGTTGCTGGTCACCTATGGCGTGGGTGCGAGTATCGGGCCGCTGGTGGCAGGTGTGCTGATGAAACTGTTCGGCAGCCAGATGCTCTATGCGTTCTTCAGTTTCTTTGCGTTGGTGCTGGTATGGCGGATTCGCCCGAAAGCAGTGACCAACCTGCATCAGGTCGACGATGCACCGCTGCATCACGTGGCCATGCCGGACAATATGACGAGTTCGCCACTGGTGGCCTGCCTCGACCCGCGTGTTGACGAGCAGGTGGTGCAGGATCAGATGCACAGTCCGGTGAGTACCGGGCCAGAGCCTGAATCAGAACCTGTCACCGAAACTGAATCCGATCAGCCGCCGCAAGACCCTGATACAGGGCGGGACCCTAACTTCAGCGAGGCCAGGCCTTAAAACCGGGGCACAAAAAAAACGGGCAGTCACCGCAAGGGACTGCCCGTTTTTTGTTGACGCGCTATCAGATGTCGTCTTTGTCGAAGCGACGCGCTTCGCGTTGCAACTGGTAGACGAAGCGTTCGACCTGACGCTGCACCAGCCCGCTCATGTTGTGGAAGCGAACGCCGGCGAAGGTGGTGGAAATCCTTTCTTCGAAGTGCAGATAACGCAACTCGACCGGCGCGGTCATCTTGCCGAAGGGCAGGTCGGCGTTGAAACGGTCGTAAACCTGACCCAGTTGCAGGCTGCCGGTGATGTCGCCGTCGAAGCGCAGTTTGCACCCGGTGGCGGAAATATCCAGCAGCTTGCCGCTGATGGGCGTCTTGAGCTTTTCGCCGTCGAGGTTGACGTTGACCAATTGGGCCAGCTTCAGCGCGGCGCGGAAGGCATTGCGGCGCTGGTGGTACACCACTTCATCGGGCAGGGGGCCGCGATAGCAGCGGCTGCCACCGGATTCGTCGATGTTCAACTGGCCGTTGCTTTCCCAGGCAATGCGTACGCCTTCGTGGAAGCCTTCGACCCTGAATGGTTCGCCCGCCAGCAGGTAACGCTCGCCGTCACGGGGAATCATTTCGTCCAGGGAAATCATGTTGCTGTCACGGTCCAGGTCCACCAGGTAGCTCTGGAAGCGCTGGCTGCGCTCGTGGAACGTGATGATCAGCGGGTCATGGCTTTCGAGCAGCTGGCGCAGGTTGCTGGAGATTTCCAAGGGCGTGGAGAGCACCTTGGGTGGCTGCGGAGCATCATCCACGGATAAGGCATTGGACACGGTTAATCAATCTCCAGACAAAATTTGACTACGACTGGCTAGCAGTTTGCCAGTATGTTGCGCGTCTTGATAGAGCGGGGGCATTGACCGGCTCATGCCTGGCTGAGCGGGCGCGGCTTGGCAAGCTTGGAGAATGTTCCGCTGGCATCGTAAAGCGCCGGGGTTTCACCGCCGTTAAGGATTTTCAGCTGGGTGGCTGTAGCGGCCTGCTGAGTGAGGATCGACTGGCCGTTGTTGGCATTGATGGCCTGGCACTGGGTCAGCAGATCGGTCAGCACGTCACTTTGCGCCAGCAACTGGTCACCAAGGCTCGACTGGCTGGCCAATTGCTCCAGGCCGGTACGGTTGCTCGGCAGGTTGAGGCTGGCGAGGATTTCACTGCGCTTGCGGCCATGCTGTTCGAGCAAAACAACCAATGCCTGTTTCTGCGCCAGGATGTTCTCGAGCAATGGCATGTCACGGCCATGCAATGCGAGGGATTCGGTTTGCAGTAACTCCAGCAGGTGTTGCGCTGGGGCAAAGTCGTCGGTGATCAGTTGCAGTAAATGAGTGTCGTGCATGGCTGGCCTTGGGTTTTAAGCGTCCAAAAGCCTGGCGCCGGCGGTGGCCTAGCGCTGGGCTTCGAAGTTGAGCAGTTTGCTGGCTACACGGTTGCTGTCGACTTTGTAGCTGCCATCGGCAATCGCTGCTTTCAATTCGGCCACGCGGGCTTTGTCGACGGCAGGCTGATCGCGCAGCTGTTCAGTGACCTTCTGCAACTGTTGAGCCTCATCGCTGAGATGAACCGATTCCCCGCTTTTTACGGTACCGGCCTGTTCGGCCGCGGACTCCAGCGGCGCGGATTTGCCGGCCTCGGCACTTTCCTTGCTGGCGCTGGTACGTGTACTGCCCGTCAGGGACGAGGAGCTGTTCAAACGGCTGAAATCGATGACCATGATAAAAAACCTCTGGGAATTTGGACGCTTGCCATGGTTTCGGCCATTCCCTGGAAAACTTTAGACTCATTTATCAATGAACCTTGCGCGCGTCAGCGCATGCCCTGCATGGAGCACAGTCTAGGGAACAGCCGCGGCAAGCGCCACATTCTGATGAACAGAGCGAATTACATGGACACTTCCACCTGCCCCGGCGCCATGACCTGCGCCTTGATGACTCGTTGGGAGTTGAGGTTTTTCACCCGGATCTGCTCGCTCAGACTGCCGTTTGACAGGGCTTCGCCCGGCATGCGCACGCTGAGGGTACCGCTGCGGGCGGTTATCACCACCTGATCACCCTTGCGGATGACTTCGGCCTGTTCGATATGCACCAGGGTAATCACCTGGTCGGCGACCATTGGTCGGGTCAGTCGCTGCCCGATCGCCTGATCGAGGGCGGTCAGGTAGCCCTGGCCGATGAGGCTGATATCGCGCTCGCGCAGGACCACATCCCCAGGCTCGACAATGGCGGCACGGCGCAGTGGCCGGGCGCTGGTCACGACATCGCGAAACAGGCGGACTTGAGCGGGTACGAACACCGTCCAGGGGGAAGCGCCCTCGCAGCGAACCTTGACCGTAACCCGTCCCAGCGGCTTGGGACTCTCGAGTGTTGCTGTCAATTCCCTGTCACACATGGGCATGTGCATGCGCGGATCGAGCTGGTTGACCTGGATCTCGTAGCGACCCTCCGTTTGACTGGTCGCCAGATAGTCTTCTACGGTGAATTCAAGAAAGCCCTGAGTGACGCCGATAAGCATGTCAGGCAAGGTAACCGCGTCAGCAAGGGCAGGGCTGCCAGCGTTGAACAGGCAAACAGCCGCCAGCACGCCGAGCAATTTGCGGTACGGTGTGGTCAGGCGTCGAAAAAATGTCGGTTTTGTGTTCATAACGATTAAAAAAGCAAGCGCCGTGCCGTTTAGTGATGAAGGCGCGTCGCAACAACACTTGGCGTTGGCGTAGGAGTCTGGCATGGCTGGTGTAATGGATTCGGTAAACCAGCGCACGCAACTGGTGGGGCAGAATCGCCTTGAACTGTTGTTGTTCCGTCTCGACGGCCAGCAACTGTACGGGATCAACGTGTTCAAGGTTCGGGAGGTGCTGCAATGCCCCAAACTGACGCTGATGCCCAAATCCAGTCCTGTCGTGTGCGGCGTGGCGAACATCCGGGGGGCGACCATTCCGATCCTTGATCTGGCGATGGCGACCGGTTCCGGCGCGTTGAAAGACAAGAACAACCCCTTCGTGATCATCACGGAGTACAACACCAAGACCCAGGGTTTCCTGGTCCGCTCGGTGGAACGCATCGTCAACATGAACTGGGAGGAGATCCATCCGCCGCCCAAGGGCACCGGGCGCGATCACTACCTGACGGCAGTGACGCGGGTCGACAATCAGTTGGTCGAAATCATCGATGTCGAGAAGGTGCTGGCGGAAGTGGCGCCGACGCCGGAAGCGATTTCCGTCGGCGTGGTGGATGTGGAAACCCAGCACAAGGCGCTTTCGTTGCGCGTGCTGACGGTCGACGACTCGTCGGTGGCGCGCAAGCAGGTCACGCGTTGCCTGCAAACGGTCGGCGTCGAAGTGGTGGCGTTGAACGACGGTCGGCAAGCGCTGGACTACCTGCGCAAACTGGTCGACGAGGGCAAGAAGCCGGAAGAAGAGTTCCTGATGATGATCTCCGACATCGAGATGCCGGAGATGGACGGGTACACACTGACGGCGGAAATCCGCAACGACCCGCGCATGCAAAAGCTTCATATCATCCTGCATACTTCGTTGTCGGGGGTTTTCAATCAGGCGATGGTCAAGAAGGTCGGTGCCGATGACTTCCTGGCCAAATTCCGTCCTGATGACCTGGCATCCCGGGTAGTCGACCGGATCAAGGCAGCAGATATCAGCTAGGGGCCTGGGCCCCTGGCAGTCAACACGATTTAAGAGGCGGCATCATTGTCTACGGGTAATTTGGATTTCGAACAGTTCCGGGTGTTCCTGGAAAAAGCCTGTGGCATTTTGCTCGGTGAAAACAAGCAGTACCTGGTCTCCAGCCGTCTCAACAAACTGATGGAACAGCAAGGCATCAAGTCTTTGGGGGAACTGGTTCAGCGCATGCAGACCCAGCCGCGCAGCGGTTTGCGCGAGCAGGTGGTGGATGCCATGACCACCAACGAAACCCTGTGGTTTCGTGACACCTACCCGTTTGAAGTCTTGAAGAACAAGGTACTGCCCGAAGCGATCAAGGCCAGTCCCGGTCAGCGCCTGCGCATCTGGTCGGCAGCATGCTCGTCGGGCCAGGAACCGTATTCGCTGTCGATGTCCATCGACGAGTTCGAGCGGGTCAACATGGGCCAGTTGAGGATGGGCGTACAGATTGTTGCCACCGACCTGTCCGGTACCATGCTGAACAACTGCAAGACCGGCGAGTACGACAGCCTGGCCATCGGCCGCGGCCTGTCGCCTGAGCGCCTGCAGCGTTATTTCGACCCGAAAGGGCCGGGGCGCTGGGCGATCAAGGCGCCGATCAAGAGCCGGGTGGAATTCCGTTCCTTCAACCTGCTGGACAGCTACGCGAGCCTCGGCAAGTTCGACATCGTGTTTTGCCGCAATGTGTTGATCTACTTCTCCGCCGAGGTGAAGAAGGACATCCTGTTGCGCATCCACAGCACGTTGAAGCCGGGCGGTTACCTGTTCCTCGGTGCTTCCGAAGCACTGAACGGTTTGCCGGATCATTACCAGATGGTCCAGTGCAGCCCGGGGATCATTTACCAGGCGAAGTGATTTTTTGGCAGTATCAAAAAAACGGGAGTCCAAGTGGCTCCCGTTTTTTATGCCTGATGTTTTTTGCTGACACTCCGCGATCCAGTGTGGGAGCGGGCTTGCTCGCGAATACGGTGTGCCAGTCAATGTTTATGTCGACTGATACTCCGCATTCGCGAGCAAGCCCGCTCCCACAGGAGCAGATGGTGTCCTTGCGCATGTTGGAAGCGGCAGAAAAGCGGCATCCGGCGGAAAACCGTTGCCGCTTTTCTGGCATTGCCGTGTTGCCATGGCCTGCAAGGCCCCGGTTTCCGGGGTTTTTTGAATTGGCATGGGGCTTGCTAAGTTGATCCTACGAAAAATCAGGTCACCCGAAGGTTTCCCGACATGAGCATCAGCTTCGATAAAGCGCTCGGTATCCACGAACAAGCCCTGGGCTTCCGAGCCCAGCGTGCCGAAGTCCTGGCCAACAACATCGCCAACGCCGATACCCCGAACTACAAGGCTCGGGACCTGGACTTCTCGAAAGTGCTCGCCGAGCAGAACGAGAAAACCAAAAGCGGCACTTTCGCCTTGAACATGACCAACAGCCGTCATATCGAGGCTGAAGGCCTGGGCAATGGCGACGAGTCGTTGCTGTATCGCACGCCGATGCAACCGTCGATTGACCAGAACACCGTGGACGCCCAGCTGGAGCAGTCGAACTACGCGGAAAACGCGATCGGCTTCCAGGCCAGCTTCACCCTGCTCAACAGCAAATTCAAAGGGCTGGTGTCAGCCCTGCGCGGAGAATAAGCCATGTCTCTATCCAGTGTTTTCAACATTGCCGGTAGCGGCATGAGTGCGCAGACCACGCGTTTGAACACCGTCGCTTCGAACATCGCCAACGCCGAAACGGTCTCGTCGAGCATCGACCAGACCTACCGTGCGCGTCACCCGGTATTCGCCACCATGTTCCAGGGCGGGCAGAGCGGCGGCAGCGATTCGCTGTTCCAGAGCCAGGACGCCGCCGGTCAGGGTGTTCAGGTGCTGGGTGTAGTCGAAGACCAGAGCAATCTTGACGCGCGCTACGAGCCGAACCATCCGGCGGCCGATGCCAAGGGTTACGTCTACTACCCGAACGTCAACGTGGTGGAGGAAATGGCCGACATGATTTCCGCAAGCCGTTCTTTCCAGACCAACGCCGAAATGATGAACACCGCCAAAACCATGATGCAGAAGGTCCTGACCCTCGGTCAGTGATAAGGGGCGACTCAGATGAGTGTTACCGATTCCACCAGTGGTTTGAGCCTCAACGATATCCTGGCCAACTCTTCGATCAAGACCACCACGACTGATGGCCTGGCATCGGCAACCGGCAGCGCCACGGGCAACAAGGCTCTGGGCAAGGATGCATTCCTGCAGTTGCTGGTGACCCAGCTGAAAAACCAGAACCCGCTGGAGCCGCAGGACAACGGCGCTTTCGTGGCCCAGTTGGCGCAGTTCAGCAGCCTGGAAGGCATTACCACGCTCAACGACACCGTGAGCGGTCTGGCCAGCAACTACAACTCGTCCCAGGCGTTGCAGGCTTCGTCGTTGGTGGGGCGTTCGGTCATTGCACCCGGTGACAAGGCTGTGGTCGACACGTCGAAGAGCCTCAGCGGTACGGTGGTGGTGCCATCGTCTGTGGCCGCCGCCACCCTGAAGATCACTGATGCGGACGGCAAGACCGTACGCACCATCGACCTAGGTGCTCAGAAAGCAGGCAACGCCAGCTTCATCTGGGACGGCAAGAATGACGCGGGCGAAACGGTAGCAGCAGGTACTTACACCTTCGGCGCTACCAGCACGATCGATGGGCAGTCCGTGGCGCTGATCACCAACCTGCCAGCGACCGTCAACAGCGTGACCATCAGCCAGACTGGCGGTGAGTTGATGCTCAATCTGGCCGGGCTGGGCACCATCGCTCTGTCCAAAGTACAAACCATTGGTATGTAAAGCCGACTAACCCGGCACAAAGGAGTGGATCATGTCTTTTAATATCGGCCTTAGCGGTCTCTTTGCATCCAACAAACAACTGGACGTGACCGGCAACAACATCGCCAACGTCGCGACCACCGGTTTCAAATCGTCCCGCGCAGAATTCGAAGACGTGTACTCGGCGACCCGTCTTGGCACCGGCAGCAAGACCGTCGGCAACGGCGTGCGCCTGGCCAACGTTTCCCAGCAGTTCGGCCAGGGTGACGTGAGCAACACTGGCAACGTGCTCGACATGGGTATCCAGGGCAATGGCTTCTTCGTCCTGAGCAACAACGGTTCGCTGACCTACACCCGTGCCGGTACGTTCAAGACCGACAAGGACGGCTATGTCACCAACAGCGACGGTACTGCCCGCCTGCAAGGTTACGGTGTGGATTCCAACGGCAAGATCGTCAATGGCGTGCTGACCGACCTGCGGATCGACACCTCCAACCTGGCGCCGAAATCCACCAGCACTGTTTCGTCGACGATCAACCTGAACTCTACGGCAGCGGAGATTGACCAGTCGGTCGCCACCAACAAATTCGATCCGTCCAAACAGGAAACTTTCACCAAGCAGTTCAGTACCCCGATTTTCGACACTCAGGGTAACCAGCACACCATGGATCAATACATGGTCAAGACTGGGGCGAACACTTGGGATACCTATACCCTGATCGACGGTCGCAACCCGGACGGTTCCTCGCCTACCGGTACGGGTGCAGTTGATCCAATTGCTTCGACAATGACATTTGATACATCCGGCAAACTGGTTTCGGTCAGCACTCCAGTGACGCCGCCGACGACCCCGCCAACATCGATCATCAGCAATGAACTGAAAATCAGCAACTGGACTCCGGGTACCGTCACCAATGGTGTCTGGGCAGCCAACGGCGCGGCAGCCGATCCGGCGGGCGTGACCATCGCCATGGGCAGCACCACCCAGTTCAACGCCGACACCGCGCGTTCGATTCCATCGCAGAATGGCTATGCCACTGGCCAGATCACCAACCTGACCATCGACGGCAGCGGCGTACTTCTGGCCAACTTCAGCAACAACCAGACCAAGCCCATCGGCCAGATTTCGTTGGCCAGTTTTACCAACGAACAAGGTCTGCAGCCGGTAGGTGGCACCAGCTGGAAAGAAACCTACACCTCGGGTATTCCGGGCTACGATGCGCCGGAGACTGGCACCCTGGGTTCGATCGTTTCCAACTCCCTGGAAGAGTCCAACGTCAACCTGACCAACGAACTGGTCGACCTGATCAAGGCGCAGAGCAACTACCAGGCGAACGCCAAGACCATCTCCACCCAGAGCACCATCATGCAGACCACCATTCAGATGACTTGATGCTGGACTGCGCTGCATGAAAAGCCCCTCATTAGAGGGGCTTTTTTGTGGACTGAGGTTTTGTGTTGGATGTGATGGCCGCCTCTTCGCGAGCAGGCTCGTTCCCACAGCTGATCGTATTTGTCAGGGAAAAAAACGCCCCCCTGTGGGAGCGAGCCTGCTCGCGATGGACTAAAGAGCGCCACGTTTAACCAGTTGGCACGCGTTATCGTTAGCGCCCATCGCGAGCAAGCTCGCTCCTACAGTTGATGGTGTTTATCCAGGAAAAGCCCGGCCCCCTGTAGGGGCGAGCAAGCTCGCTCCTGCAGGCAGACAAAAGAAAACCCCCGACAAGCCGAAGGCCTGTCGGGGGTTTTGTGTTACCGGCTCAGCTTATTGGCAAGCTTCGCAATCCGGCTCGTCGATGGCGCAAGCCTTTGGCACTGGAGCGGGACCTGCAGGAGCCGCCAGGACCGAGTCGTCACCATGGTTGCCGCCGCTGGAAACCGCGTTCAGCTTGCCGGTGTTGATGGTCGACTTCTCGGTGCTGGTCGCAGCCAGGGCACGGAGGTAGTAAGTGGTTTTCAGGCCACGGTACCAGGCCATGCGGTAGGTCACGTCCAGTTTCTTGCCCGAAGCGCCAGCGATGTACAGGTTCAGCGACTGAGCCTGGTCGATCCACTTCTGACGACGGCTGGCGGCGTCAACGATCCACTTGGTGTCCACTTCGAAAGCAGTCGCGTAGAGCTCTTTGAGTTCTTGCGGGATGCGCTCGATCTGCTGCACCGAACCGTCGTAGTACTTCAGGTCGTTGATCATGACCGAGTCCCACAGACCGCGAGCCTTCAGGTCGCGAACCAGGTACGGGTTGATCACGGTGAATTCGCCCGACAGGTTCGATTTCACATACAGGTTCTGGTAGGTCGGCTCGATCGACTGCGATACGCCAGTAATGTTGGCGATGGTTGCGGTCGGTGCGATGGCCATGATGTTGGAGTTACGGATACCTTTCTGCACGCGGGCGCGAACCGGTGCCCAGTCCAGGGATTCCTTCAGGTCGACATCGATGTACTTCTGGCCACGGGCTTCGATCAGGATTTGTTGCGAATCCAGCGGCAGGATGCCTTTGGACCACAGCGAACCCTGGAAGGTCTCGTAGGCGCCACGCTCATCAGCCAGGTCGCAGGAAGCCTGGATCGCGTAGTAGCTGACCGCTTCCATCGACTTGTCGGCGAACTCGACGGCAGCGTCGGAACCGTAAGGAATGTGCTGCAGGTACAGCGCATCCTGGAAGCCCATGATGCCCAAGCCGACCGGACGGTGTTTGAAGTTGGAGTTCTTCGCTTGCGGCACCGAGTAGTAGTTGATGTCGATAACGTTATCGAGCATGCGCACGGCAGTGTTCACGGTGCGTTCCAGCTTGGCGGTGTCCAGCTTGCCGTCGACGATGTGGTTCGGCAGGTTGATCGAGCCCAGGTTGCAAACGGCGATCTCGTCCTTGTTGGTGTTCAAGGTGATTTCGGTGCACAGGTTCGAGCTGTGGACCACGCCCACGTGCTGCTGCGGGCTGCGCAGGTTGCACGGGTCCTTGAAGGTCAGCCATGGGTGGCCGGTTTCGAACAGCATGGACAGCATCTTGCGCCACAGGTCTTTGGCCTGGATGGTCTTGAACAGCTTGACCTTGCCCGGGTACTCGGTCAGGGCTTCGTAGTACTCATAACGCTCTTCGAAGGCCTTGCCGGTCAGGTCGTGCAGATCCGGCACTTCGGATGGCGAGAACAGGGTCCACTTGCCGTCATCGAAGACACGCTTCATGAACAGGTCAGGGATCCAGTTGGCGGTGTTCATGTCGTGGGTACGACGGCGATCATCACCGGTGTTCTTGCGCAGTTCGATGAACTCTTCGATGTCCATGTGCCAGGTTTCCAGGTAGGCACATACAGCGCCTTTGCGCTTGCCACCCTGGTTAACGGCGACGGCGGTGTCGTTCACTACTTTGAGGAACGGTACAACGCCCTGGGACTTGCCGTTGGTGCCCTTGATGTACGAACCCAGTGCACGGACTGGCGTCCAGTCGTTGCCCAGGCCGCCGGCGAATTTGGACAGCATGGCGTTGTCGTGGATCGCGTGGTAGATGCCCGACAGGTCATCCGGCACGGTGGTCAGGTAGCAGCTCGACAGCTGTGGACGCAGGGTGCCGGCGTTGAACAGGGTCGGGGTCGACGACATGTAGTCGAAGGACGACAACAGGTTGTAGAACTCGATGGCACGGGCTTCGCGGTCTTTCTCTTCGATCGCCAGGCCCATGGCCACGCGCATGAAGAACACCTGCGGCAGTTCGAAACGGATACCGTCCTTGTGGATGAAGTAACGGTCGTACAGGGTTTGCAGGCCCAGGTAGGTGAACTGCTGGTCGCGCTCGTGGTTGATCGCCTTGCCGAGTTTTTCCAGGTCGAACTTGGCCAGCTCAGGGTTCAGCAGCTCGTATTCGATACCCTTGGCGATGTAGGCCGGCAGCGCTTTGGCGTACAGGTCGACCATCTCGTGGTGAGTGGCGCTCTCGGCCACACCGAGGAAGCCCAGGCCTTCGGCACGCAGGGTGTCCATCAGCAGGCGCGCGGTCACGAACGAGTAGTTTGGCTCGCGCTCAACCAGGGTGCGGGCAGTCATTACCAGGGCGGTGTTGACGTCGGTCAGGGCCACGCCGTCGTACAGGTTCTTCAGGGTTTCGCGCTGGATCAGGTCGCCGTCGACTTCTTCCAGGCCTTCGCACGCTTCGGTGACGATGGTGTTCAGGCGACCCATGTCCAGTGGCGCCAGGCTGCCGTCGGCGCGGGTGATGCGGATCGACGGGTGAGCGTTGACCGCTTCCTCGGCCGGGGCGTGGGCAGCGCGTTCTTTCGAACGACCGTCACGGTAGATTACGTAGTCGCGGGCGACTTTCTGCTCGCCGGCACGCATCAGGGCCAGTTCGACCTGGTCCTGGATTTCTTCGATGTGGATGGTGCCGCCCGATGGCATGCGACGCTTGAAGGTCGCGGTGACCTGTTCGGTCAGGCGGGCAACGGTGTCGTGGATTCGCGACGAGGCAGCGGCGGTGCCGCCTTCAACTGCGAGAAACGCTTTGGTGATGGCGACGGTGATTTTGTCATCGGTGTAGGGAACGACAGTGCCGTTACGCTTGATCACACGCAGTTGGCCTGGCGCGGTGGCGGACAGATCCGAATTCGAATCAGCGGCCTGCGGCAAGGTGCCCTGCGGGTTCTCGCGAGTTGTGTCGGTTTGCATGGGGGGGTGTCTCCACATTCTCTATGTTTGTTTGGGCACCATCACGGTGCCCACCGTTCCGTCCTGAAGCACTACAACCGGCGAGCGCCGGGCATAACAACTTCGGGACAGTAGGAAGGGGGCTATAGGGCGCCGCTTCCATGCCGAAGTCTTTGGTCTCACGCCTTGGGCCTGAGACCGGAGTCCTTTGAAGGTGACAGTTGGGACTGCAACACCCGTACCGTTTTCACCACTCGGGGCCGAAATACAGTAGCCATCCGCACGCGCGGTTTGGTCTTTCAAAAATACGTATGGTTCAACCGGACAGAGGCAATAAAAGCGCTTGAAATTGGTGTCTGGTTTGTGTTTGGTTTCTCGCGCAAAACCCTACATCTAGGGGTTTTTTAGCGCCGGGGTACAAGATAATGCGTTTTGGGGGGCGAATGCAACGTACTGCCTGTGGATAAACCTGTGCGTAAATTGTGTGTGAAAGAGGTAACCGGCGTGTAGGCCGCGACGCTGCTGGACCGGACCTTTTTTCAGCGATTTTCAACCATCGAAAACGCTCGGGCGGATTTTTAAGGGCGCGAACCCTATCACAAAAAACCCTGTTGTCCGAACGCATTTACCCGCTTGTGTTCTCGACGGGCGGCGTTTATACAATCGGCCCAGTGTGTATACATATTTATCCCCCCGAATCATTACAAAAAGAGGGGCGGATCCTTCCTTATTAGTGTTTTTGGCAAGCAGAGGTCACCCGTGGAGCAAGAAGCCTGGCAGGTATTGATTGTGGAGGACGACCAGCGACTGGCCGAACTGACCCGCGATTACCTGGAAGCCAATGGCCTGCGTGTTTCGATCGAAGGCAATGGTGCGCTCGCTGCGAATCGCATCATCAAGGAACAACCGGACCTGGTGATCCTCGACCTGATGCTCCCCGGTGAAGATGGCCTGAGCATTTGCCGCAAGGTCCGCGCCCGATATGACGGCCCGATCCTGATGCTCACTGCCCGCACCGATGACACCGACCAGATTCTCGGCCTGGACCTGGGGGCTGACGACTACGTCTGCAAACCGGTACGCCCGCGCCTGCTGCTGGCGCGCATCCAGGCGCTGCTGCGCCGTAGCGAAACGCCCGAAGTCGCCCCGGAAAAACAGCGGCGTCTACAGTTCGGCCCGCTGATCGTCGATAACGCCTTGCGTGAAGCCTGGCTGCAGGGCAACGGCATCGAGCTGACCAGCGCCGAATTCGACCTGCTCTGGCTACTGGTGGCCAATGCCGGGCGTATTCTCTCCCGGGAAGAGATCTTCACCGCGCTGCGGGGCATTGGCTATGACGGTCAGGACCGCTCCATCGATGTGCGCATCTCGCGCATCCGCCCGAAGATCGGCGATGACCCGGAGCATCCACGGCTGATCAAGACCGTGCGCAGCAAAGGCTATCTGTTCGTTCCCGAGGCTTGCGTAGATCCGTCCCTGTGAACTCGATCTTCCTGCGTATCTATGGCGGCATGTGCGCCGCGCTGATTCTGGTGGCGGTGCTCGGTGTGCTGGCGTTGCACCTGCTGAATGAGGTGCGCAGCGAGCAGTACCGCGAGCGCCTGGCCCACGGCACGTTCTCGCTGATGGCCGACAACCTGCAACCGATGAACCAGACCGAACGACATCGGGCCTTGCTGGTGTGGGAGCGGCTGCTGGGGATTCCGCTGGCGCTGAAAACCTTTGCCGAGACCGACCTCGACCTGACCCAGCGCACCCGTGTGTTGCGTGGTCAGGCACTGGTGGAACAGACCGGGCCGCACGCAGCGAAGGTCTACAAGCTGGTCAGCGACAAGGAACAGTTGATGCTCACCGGGGAAGTGCAGCAGATCAGCGAGCAACTGGCCCGGGCGACCATCTACCTGTTGACCGATGAACTGGTGCGCACCCCGGTCGCCGACCAGCCCTTGCGCCTGGCGCAATTGAAGGAAAGCAAGGGTTTCGGCTTCGATCTGCGCCTGGTCACGGTTGACGAGGCGGACATGGACGAAGACCAGAGCCGTCGGGTATCCGAGGGCGACACGGTGATGGCGCTGGGCAAGGGGGGGGATTCGATCCGGGTATTTGCCGGCATGGTGGGCACGCCGTGGGTCCTGGAAATCGGCCCTTTGTATCAGATGAATCCTTATCCGCCGGAGTGGTTGGTGTTGATCGCCGCGCTGGGCCTGACGCTGATCGGTTTGATCGTCTATCTGTTGGTGCGTCAGCTGGAGCGACGCTTGCGTGGCCTGGAAGCCGCCGCCACGCGCATTGCCAAAGGCAGCCTGGAAACCCGTGTGCCGGCGCGCGGCGCGGACTCGGTGGGACGGCTGGCCTCGGCGTTCAACGGCATGGCCGAACACTTGCAGCAGTTGCTGGCGATCCAGCGCGAACTGGTGCGTGCGGTGTCCCACGAATTGCGCACGCCGGTGGCACGCCTGCGCTTTGGCCTGGAGATGATCGGCTCGGCCACCACACCGCAAGCCCTGGAAAAATACTGCCAGGGCATGGACCACGACATCGAGGACCTCGACCGGCTGGTGGACGAGATGCTGACTTACGCGCGGTTGGAGCAGGGCTCGCCGGCACTGAACTTTCAGCGGATCGATCTGGATGCCTTGGTCGATCAGGTGATCGAAGAACTGGCGCCGTTGCGCGCCGACGTCACGGTGCAACGGGGCTTGTGTCTATCGGCTGCCGATAACGACGATGCCTGGGTCGAGGCTGAACCGCGCTATCTGCATCGGGCGATCCAGAACCTGGTGAGCAATGCCATGCGCCATGCGCAATCACGGGTAACCATCAGCTATCAAGTGGGGCAGCAGCGATGCCGAGTGGATATCGAGGATGACGGGCCGGGTGTGCCGGAGTCGGCGTGGGAGAAGATCTTTACGCCGTTCCTGCGTCTCGACGACAGCCGTACCCGCGCGTCTGGAGGCCATGGGTTAGGCCTGTCCATTGTACGGCGCATCATCCATTGGCATGGCGGGCGCGCGTTGATCGGCAAGAGCAAGAGCCTGGGCGGGGCGTGCTTTAGCCTGAGTTGGCCGAGGAATCAGGAGAAGCGCTGAGATTCTCGGTGAATGTTCAACCGCTTTCGCGAGCAAGCCCGCTCCCACACTGGATCGGTGGTGTTCACAAAGCCCAATGTGGGAGCGGGCTTGCTCGCGAAGGGGGCTCGCCATGCGCCAAAAAGCTTCAGGCCTTGATGCTGACCAGACTCAGCAACTGCCCGTCCTTGACCCCGAACTGCGCATCCAGCTCGGTGCCATTGCGCCATTCGCTGGACAGGTCAGTGAGCAATCGCAACCGCACCTCACCCGACTCACGCCACTCCAGCACTTCGGCGTGTTCGAAATAAAAGCGTTGCTGAACGATCGGATAGAGCGCCTTGAACAGGCTTTCCTTGACCGAGAACGTCAGGGTGACCAGCAACGCCCGTTGATCGTGATCACCGGCCGCCATGCGCTGTAGCTCCGGCGGATTGAGGATTTCCCCGGCCAGGCGTTCGGCCCGTTCGGCATTGAGCAGGTTTTCCAGGTCCATGCCCAGGCCGCGCCAATGGCTTTTGTTCGCCACGATCGCTGCGGCCCGACCAGTGCTGTGGGTGATCGAGCCAGTGATATGAGCAGGCCAGACCGGTGCCCGGTCTTCACCGATGGCCGGAATGAAACTCAAGCCTTCCAGTCGCTGTAACGCGGCCCGGGCACACACTCGCCCGGCGAGAAATTCCGCCTGCCGTTTGGCCACCGAGCGCTGGATGCTCGCCGGCGCTTCGACAGCGCTGCGCTGAAAGTCATCGCTGTCCAGTCGGGCGCTATCGAAATGAGTACTCAGCAGGACCGTATCGGGCAGCACAAACGGCAGCGGCCAATGGTCATCGAGGGGCGTGCAGCAGACGGGCAGGGCGGGGGTTGAGTTCATATCCGGCATTTTGCCGGGTTGGCTTGAGGCTGGGTAGTGCAAAGCTTCTGACGAGTTGGTAGTCGGCGCCGGCCTTGTCCATTACATAGTCGGATCTGCTGCTGAAACGTGTCGAAATATTCGGGGCGGGTCGGTTCAGCCCAGGTTCAGGGTGCGTTCAGGGGGAGTTCAGGGCGCGGTGCGTAACCTTGCCTCGTACCCAAAAAACAATCGGCACATGAGGAAACTCCCCAATGACTGGATTCAAAAAACTGCTTCTGGCATTCACGGTTCTGAGCGCAAGCACCGCGGCTTTCGCGTCCGACGACAACTTCGCCAGCCTTACTCTTGGACAGACCAGCGACAAGGTTAAAAAATCCCACGCCCTGAACGACAACCTCAATCACCCGAACGCCGATGGCGTAATCGGCAAGGACACCACCTGGGGTGTTCGTCTGGGCCAGCAAAACACCAAGGGCCGCTACTACGCCACTTACGACAATGTGTCGGGCTCGCACAACGGCATTAAACTGCGTCAGGAAAATCTCCTGGGCAGCTACGATCTGTTCTACCCGGTGGGCGCTAGCACCAAGCTGTTCGGTGGCGCCACGGCCGGTCTGACCAAAATGACTCAGGAGTCGCCAGGCTTCAGCCGCGACAGTGATATCGGCTACGCCATCGGTGGCCAGGTGGGTGTACTGCAACAGGTTTCGCAAAACACCTCGGTTGAACTGGGTTACCGTTACCTGCGTAGCAACGCCAGCACCGAGATGAGTGAGCGTGGCGGCAGCAAGCAGGGTTCGCTGGACCTGACCAGTAGCGCCCAGACTTACCTGTCCGCCAACTACGCTTTCTGACAAGCGTTTCGTGAACGGCCTGCGCCGGATCAGCCCGAGTGACTGATCCGGCGTTGCCATGTTAGCTCTTGAGGTGCGACGTTGCGCTTCTGGAGATGTTGATTTGCCCGGGAGAGCAATATGAAATTGCTGGTCGTCGAAGATGAAGCGCTGCTGCGTCATCACCTGCAAACCCGCCTGACGGAGAGCGGCCACGTGGTCGAGTCCGTGGCCAACGCCGAGGAGGCGCTTTACCAGACAGCGCAGTTCAACTTTGACTTGGCGGTGATCGACCTCGGTCTGCCGGGCATGAGCGGGCTCGACCTGATCCGGCAGTTGCGCTCAGGTGGCAAAACCTTCCCGATCCTGATCCTCACCGCGCGCGGTAACTGGCAGGACAAGGTCGAAGGCCTGGCCGCCGGCGCCGATGATTATCTGGTCAAGCCGTTTCAGTTCGAAGAACTGGAGGCCCGCCTGAATGCCTTGTTGCGACGCTCCAGCGGTTTCACCCAGTCGACCATCGTCGCTGGCCCGCTACTGCTGGATCTGAATCGCAAGCAGGCGTCCCTCGACGAACAGCCGCTGGCACTGACCGCGTATGAGTACCGCATTCTCGAATACCTGATGCGTCACCATCAGCAAGTGGTGCCCAAGGATCGCTTGATGGAACAGCTCTACCCGGATGACGACGAGCGTGATCCGAATGTGATCGAGGTGCTGGTCGGCCGTCTGCGCCGCAAACTGGAGGGGCCGGGCGGGTTCAAACCGATCGACACCGTGCGCGGCCTGGGCTACCTGTTCAACGAGCGTTGCACTTGATCCGTTCGCTGCGCATACGCTTGATGCTCGCCGCCACGCTGTTGGCGGTGTTGTTCATGCTGGCGTTGCTGCCTGCGATGCAGGGTGCCTTCAGCCTGGCGCTGCAGGACTCCATCGAGCAGCGTCTGGCATCCGACGTGACCACGCTGATCTCGGCTGCCCGGGTGGAGAACAACAGCCTGCAGATGCCAGCGCAATTGCCCGACGAGCGCTTCAACCTCACCGACAGCCGATTGCTCGGCTATATCTATGACCGTGAAGGGCAACTGGTCTGGCGTTCGAAGGCGACCCAGGAAGAACGCATCAACTACAAACCGCGCTACGACGGACGTGGCAGCGAGTTTGCGCGGATCCGCGAAGCCAATGGCCAGGAGTTCTTCGTCTACGACGTCGAGGTCAAGTTGCTCGGCGGCAAAAGTGCAGCCTTCAGCATCGTGGCGTTGCAGCCGGTTCGCGAGTACGAACTGACCCTCGAAGGCCTGCGGGAAAATCTCTATCTGGGTTTTGGCGCGGCACTGCTGGTGCTGCTGGCGTTGCTGTGGATCGGCCTGACCTGGGGCTTGCAGGCATTGCGGCGCTTGAGCCAGGAACTGGACCAGATCGAAGGTGGCACCCGCGAAAGCCTCAGTGAGGAACATCCCCGGGAATTGCTGCGCCTGACCGGTTCCCTCAACCGTTTGCTGCATAGTGAGCGTGAGCAGCGCAGTCGCTATCGTGATTCCCTCGACGACCTGGCTCATAGCCTGAAAACGCCCTTGGCGGTGCTGCAAGGCGTCAGTGAAGACATGGCCCAGCGTCCCGAGGATCGCGATCAGGCCTGGGTGCTGCAAGCCCAGATCGAACGCATGAGCCAGCAGATCAGCTACCAGTTGCAGCGCGCCAGCCTGCGCAAAAGCGGCCTGGTACGTCATCAGGTGCATTTGCGGCCGGTACTGAAAAGCTTGTGCGACACGCTGGACAAGGTTTACCGCGACAAGCGCGTACACGTCGCGTTCGATTTGCCCGACCCATGTTACGTACCGATCGAGCAGGGTGCTCTGCTGGAAATGATGGGCAATCTGCTGGAAAACGCCTATCGCCTGTGCCTGGGCGAAATACGCATCAGTGTGCGTGAAACCCTCAGCGGCACGCAGTTGTGTGTCGAGGACGACGGCCCTGGCGTACCACAGGATCAGCGCGCACGGATTCTCGAGCGCGGAGAACGGCTGGATCGCCAGCACCCGGGGCAGGGTATCGGCCTGGCGGTGGTCAAGGACATCATCGAAAGCTACAGCGCCAAGCTGACCCTGGGGGATTCACCGATGGGCGGAGCGGCGTTCCGGATTTATTTTCCGGCGGTGTGAAGGGGGTATTTGATAGCAGTCTTTTCGGGCTACAGGCATCAAGCGTTAAACGACCGGCAACAATATTTTGTTGGCGTTCAGCCGTTTGGTGGCAAGTAATAAGCCTCGCCTTATTAACGACATGCACACGCAGAGTCTGAGTTGGTTGCATGAGGGGATAGGGGCTGAAGCGTTACAAGCCATCAAAGGAGATAAAGATGGAAAGGAAGAAAGTTTGGCTGACGTTTGACGACGGTCCTCGGCAAGCACAGACCGAAACCGTGCTGGAAACACTGGCGCTGTTTGATATCAAGGCAACGTTTTTTATTGTTGGCAATCTTGTTGCCAGACATGGCGAGCGTATCAAGCGCATCCTGGGCGAAGGGCACCGGATCGGCAATCACACTTACGATCATCTAAGGCTGGTCGGCCAGGACAAAGACACCATCATCGATCAAGTCAAAATGACGGAACAGGCGCTGACTCCCTACCAGCAGCCGGACCTGATCATGAGGCCGCCTTATGGCGCTCACGACGCGATGGTCGATCGCACTGTCGCCGAGTTGGGGTATCGGCAGGTTCTCTGGAACGTGGATACCCTGGACTGGAGCAGCAACTACCAACCGGGGGGCTGGGTATCCCATGGTGTTGAGCAAATAAGGAAAAGAAAGAATTCCATTGTGCTGATGCACGACATTCATGCGACCACGGCCAATAATCTTGGCCGGTTCATCGGACAAGTAAACCTGCTGGGCGATGTGGACTTCGAGTCACCGGCCACACTGGCGATTGCGCCGGTCAGTCAGTTGAATATGTATGTGGTGGTAAGGGGCGATACATTGTCCACAATTGCCAGAGAGTTTTATGGTGATGCTGCCAAATACCTACTGATCTTTAATGCGAACAGGTCGGTGCTGGATCATCCAGATAAAATTTACCCTGGCCTGTCACTGATCATCCCGCCTTTAGGGTAAGCGTTCGCCAAATCTGGACGGGGTGTAACGCAGGTGCTGAAAATTCAGTTCTCCTGCGCCCGATAAGCCCCCGGCGTCAGCCCCGTCCATTTCTTGAACGCCCGGTGAAACGCCGACGGCTCGGAAAACCCCAACTGCTCGGCGATCTGTTGCAACGACAGGTCAGCGCGGCTCAGGTGATAAATCGCGATGTCCCGGCGCAACTGGTCCTTCAATTCCTGAAAGCTGGAACCCTCTTCCCGCAAATGCCGGCGCAAGGTCTGCGGGCTGATGTGCAGGTGGGCGGCCACGGCTTCCAGGTCGGGCCAGTGTGAACTGTCGCGACTGAACAAGCGCCGCAGTCGGCTGCTCAAGCTGTCGCCATCGTCCGGGCGCGAGAGCAGGTCGGCGGGGGAGCGTTCGAGGAAATGCTTGAGGGTGCGTTCATCCTGCAACAACGGCATGGCCAGGTAGCGGCTGTGAAACAACAGGCTGCTCTGGGGCCTGGAAAACTCAAGCGGACAGGAAAACAGCAGGTCGTACTCGGCGCCGTGTTCCGGCCGGGGGTAGCTGAGCGTGGCCTGTTCCAGGCGAATGCGCTGACCGATCAGCCAGCTGCCGAAACGGTGCCAGATCACCAACAGGCTTTCGCTGAGGAAATGATCCGGGTCCCAGAGCTGCGAGTCGTCCAGGCTCAGGCGCACCCATTCATCTTCGCGGCTCAGGGTCAAACGCGGCGCCCCGGGGAACAGGCTGTAAAACAACAAGCCGCGATGGAGTGCCTTATCCAGGCTGCGACAGTGAATCACGGCATGGCACATCATTGCGAAGCTGCCTGGCCTGCTTGGGGCTTGCCCGAACCCAAGGTACTCGTCGTCCAGTGCCAGCCATAACGCCTGGATCAGTTGGGTGAATTGCTCCGGAGCGATGCGTGCCCGGGGTTCGTCCAGCAACTCGGGGCTGATTCCCAGTTGCTGTAGCAGGCCCGAATAGTCGTAGCCGTGCCGACGCGCACCACCCAGGGCGGCGCGGGCGAAGTGACTGGCGATGGTGCGTTCGCGCATGGCAGCAGATCTGACCGTTGATCGACGGATGTTAGCTGCGCGCCGCGGGCGTGAACAGGGCGGATATCCGCCAAATTGCAGGACGACTTTCAGTGCAGGGGCGGAAATCCGCCACATGCTTGTACCCATTCGGTGACAGGGAATTCGCTGCAACCCCATATATAAAAAGGCTTGCAGGGATTTTACGGAAGGTGGCACGGGCCTTGCGATACAACGAGCAGATGCCTGCCGTTGCGCAGCTCGAAAAAACAAATCCCTCCAGTGCAGGAGGGTTCGCAATCGCGGTGTTGCGGGCAACAGCTGGATGTTGTCACCGGGCACCCTTGAGGAACTTTGCAATGACGACTCGTCAGCCACTGTACAAATCCCTGTATTTCCAGGTGATCGTTGCAATTGTCATCGGTATCGCGCTCGGTCACTACTATCCACAGCTCGGTGTGGCTGTTAAACCACTGGGTGACGGGTTCATCAAACTGATCAAAATGATCATCGCACCGATCATCTTCTGTACCGTTGTCAGCGGTATCGCCGGCATGCAGAACATGAAATCGGTCGGCAAGACAGGCGGCTACGCGCTGCTGTACTTCGAGATCGTTTCGACCATCGCCCTGCTGGTCGGTCTGGTCGTGGTCAACATCGTGCAGCCGGGCAATGGCATGCATATCGACGTTGCCACTCTCGATGCCTCAAAGGTTGCCGCTTATGTGGCGGCCGGTGCTGACCAAAGCGTCGTCGGCTTCCTGCTGAACGTGATCCCGAGCACCATCGTCGGCGCCTTCGCCACCGGCGACATCCTGCAGGTGCTGATGTTCTCGGTGATCTTCGGTTTCGCCTTGCATCGCCTGGGTGCCTACGGCAAGCCGCTGCTGGACTTCATCGATCGCTTCGCTCACGTGATGTTCAACATCATCAACATGATCATGAAGCTCGCGCCAATCGGTGCCTTCGGTGCCATGGCTTTTACCATCGGTGCCTACGGTGTCGGCTCGCTGGTGCAATTGGGTCAGTTGATGGCCTGCTTCTACATCACTTGCCTGCTGTTCATCCTGATCGTGCTGGGCGGCATTGCCCGCATGCACGGCTTCAGCGTTGTGAAAATGATCCGCTACATCCGTGAAGAACTGCTGATCGTGCTCGGTACTTCTTCTTCGGAATCGGTGCTGCCACGCATGCTGATCAAGATGGAGCGTCTGGGCGCGCAGAAATCTGTCGTGGGTCTGGTGATCCCGACCGGTTACTCGTTCAACCTCGACGGTACCGCCATCTACCTGACCATGGCTGCGGTGTTCATTGCCCAGGCAACCGACACCCCAATGGACATCACGCACCAGATCACCCTGCTGGTGGTGTTGCTGCTGTCGTCCAAGGGCGCTGCGGGCGTGACCGGTAGCGGTTTCATCGTACTGGCTGCCACCCTGTCCGCCGTGGGCCACCTGCCGGTTGCCGGCTTGGCGCTGATCCTCGGTATCGACCGCTTCATGTCCGAAGCCCGTGCCCTGACCAACCTGGTTGGTAACGCCGTTGCCACCATCGTTGTGGCCAAGTGGGTCAAGGAACTGGACACCGACGTGCTGCAAGCCGAACTGGCTTCTGGCGGTCGTGGCATTGCCGACGAGCCTAAAGACGATGTTTTGGGCCACGTCGAAGAGGTAGCCCCGGCTACCGCCAAGTAAGCCTGGTCCTGATGAAAAACCCGCTTCGGCGGGTTTTTTCATGCCCGGTATTTGAGCGTAACGGTCACTGCACGTGGCGTATAAGGTGATTGCTGCAAAGCGATCGGCTGCCTAGGCTGTGGACATCGTCAAGGGAGAACGCTCATGCTCGGTCCACTGGCATCACTCAAGGTTCTGGATTTCTCGACACTGCTACCGGGGCCGTTCGCCTCGTTGCTGCTGGCGGACATGGGCGCCGAAGTGCTGCGCATCGAATCGCCGACCCGCATGGATTTGCTGCGGGTGTTGCCGCCCCACGATCAAGGCGTGTCAGCCAGTCATGCCTATCTCAATCGCAACAAGCGCAGCCTCGCCCTGGACCTCAAACAACCTGAGGCGCTGGAGGTGATCCGGTCGTTGCTGCAGGACTACGACATTGTGCTCGAGCAGTTCCGCCCCGGTGTCATGGAGCGTCTGGGCCTGGGTTACGAAGCCCTGAAGGCGATCAATCCGAGACTGATTTATGTGTCGATCACCGGCTATGGCCAGACGGGCCCCTACAAGGACCGCGCTGGTCATGACATCAACTACCTGGCCCTGTCCGGGCTGGCGAGTTACACCGGCCGAGCCGACACTGGGCCGTTGCCGTTGGGCATGCAGGTGGCGGATGTCGCCGGTGGTTCGCTGCACGGGGTGATTGGCTTGCTGGCGGCAGTCATCGCCCGACAGCAAACCGGGCAGGGCCAGCACCTGGATGTCAGCATGACCGACTGCGCGTTCAGCCTGCATGCGATGGCCGGTGCCGGGTATCTGGCCTGCGGCGTCGAGCCGGGACCGGAAAACCAGGTGCTCAATGGCGGCAGCTTCTACGATTACTACCGCTCCAGGGATGGGCGCTGGCTATCTGTGGGCAGTCTGGAACCGGCATTCATGAAGCAGTTGTGCGCGGCGTTGGGGCTGGAGGAGCTGGCCGGCCTCGGCCTGTCACCGCAACTGGCGCATCAGCAACAGCTTAAGGACGCGCTGAAGGTCGAATTCGAAAAGCATGACTTTGCCGAGTTGCGGGCGCTGTTCGCAGAGCTGGATGCGTGTGTCGAGCCAGTGTTGAGCCTGGGAGAAGCGCTCAGTCATCCGCAGTTGCAGGCGCGGGAGTTGGTGGCCGACGTACCTCGTGGCGATGGCTCGACCCAGGCGCAGATGGCTTGTCCGCTGAAGTTTTCGCAAGGTTTGCCTGAGCCCCGGCATATTGGCGCGGCGCTGGGGCAGCATACGGATCAGGTGTTGGGAGAGTTGGGGTTCAGTGCTGAGCGGATCGAGCAGTTGCGGTGGGCCAAGGTGATTCTTTAGTGCCTGTCAGGCCGCCATCGCGAGCACAAACACCGAAAATCCAACTACTCGACCCGCATCTCGCCACTGAACACCAACGTATTGCGGCACCGCCGACACAAATACCGCCGTCCCTGCCGAACCAGGCTGTGGCGCTGTGCCGAAAACGGGAAGTCGCTGTCGACGCACGGGCACTTGTAGATGTAGCGGGTCACGCTGCGGCGTTTGACGTCATAGGTGTGGCAGCGGTTGGGTGGCAGTTCGTACACGCCGCGCATGATCAGTTGCCACTCTTCACCATGGGGCTGGATGCGGTCGCCGAACAGTTGGTGGGCGATCAGGTGCGCGACTTCATGGGCCACGGTCTGCTTGAGGAAATCTTCGGTGTTTTCCCGGTACAGCTGCGGGTTGAAGCGCAGCAGGTTCTCGTGCAAATGCGCGACACCGGCTTTTTGCCCGCGCAGCTTGAGGCTCACCACGGGGCGCTTGAAAGGTCGTTTGAAAAAGGATTCGGCTAGTTGGAAACAGTCTTCGACGCGGGTATTGAGTTGCTCGGGCATGCTTGATGGATCTCCAGAGCGGTCGAGTATGCCGCAACCCTCGGACCTTGCGAATCACCAGGTTGCCGAATGGTCGTGTGCGTTCTCGTTGCTGAAGAATGAAAAGACCGCCTTGCGGCGGCCTTTGTCGGCAGTTCTGATTTTCAGTGATGAGCGGCTAGCTGGTGTAGACCGGGCCCACGCCGAGTCCCCAGACAATTACTGTGAACGCCATGATGGCGACCAGCACCACCAGGCCTACGGCGAGCACCGAACTTGAAAACAGGAAGCCCTCGTCAGATGGAATGTTCATGAATGTCGGCAAGCCCACATACAGCAAGTACACCGTGTAGCAGATCGCTGCGGTACCGACGATCATCCCCAGCCACAGGTGCGGGTACAAAGCGGCGAGGCCGCCGATGAACAGCGGTGTAGCGGTGTAGGTGGCAAACGCAATGCAGCGGGCCAGGCTTGGGTTGGCGTCATAGGTGCGGGCCATCCAGTGGATGAAGGCGCCCATTACGGCCACACCACCGAGCATCGCCAGGTACGACATGACCGTCATCCATATCGCGCTTTCTACGGTCAGCATTACGGGAGGTCGATTGCCGATGACCCAGCCGACCTGTGTGGTGCCAATAAAGGCAGACACGGCGGGGATCGCCGCCAGGATCAGCGTATGGGTCAGGTACATGTGGCTGATGCTTTCCTCCTGGTCGCCACGGATTTCTTTCCATTCTTGGTCAGGGTGGGTGAAGAGCCCCACTACGTGATGGATCATGCCAGTCACTCCTCTTGTTTTTACCGTCGCCCCCCAGTGGAGCGCCTACGGGCCAATGCGGCCAAGCAAGTCATAGGTCTGAATTTGTATGTGACCTTATGTCGCAGTATAGGGAGGAGTTTCCCCAGAGGGAGTAAGGGCTTTAGAGCAAATCGCGCTGTAAACGCAGTTGTTAATCGCCGCAGGGTCTGTGGCGAACAGCCCTTTTGGCGAGGCACTTCGCCCCTGAGGCGTTTTTGCGTAAAATGCCGGCCTTTCGTCACACCTCACGGATTTCGCGTCATGGGCACTCTCACGGTCAACCAGAACAAACTGCAAAAGCGCCTTCGCCGACTGGCCGGTGAGGCAGTTGCCGATTTCAACATGATTGAAGACGGCGACAAGGTCATGGTCTGCCTGTCCGGTGGCAAGGACAGCTACACCATGCTCGATGTGCTGATGCACTTGCAGAAGGTCGCGCCGATCAAGTTCGAGATCGTGGCCGTGAACATGGACCAGAAGCAGCCGGGTTTCCCGGAGCACGTGCTGCCGGCCTACCTCAAGGAACTGGGGATCGAGTACCACATCGTCGAGAAAGACACTTACTCGGTGGTCAAGGAACTGATCCCGGAAGGCAAGACCACCTGCTCGCTGTGCTCGCGCCTGCGTCGTGGCACGCTCTACACCTTCGCCGATGAAATCGGCGCGACCAAGATGGCCCTCGGTCACCATCGCGACGACATCGTCGAAACGTTCTTCCTGAACATGTTCTTCAACGGTTCGCTCAAGGCCATGCCACCAAAACTGCGCGCCGACGATGGTCGTAATGTGGTGATCCGCCCGCTGGCCTACTGCAACGAAAAAGACATCCAGGCCTACTCGGACTTCAAGCAATTCCCGATCATTCCGTGCAACCTCTGCGGTTCCCAGGAGAACCTGCAGCGTCAGGTGGTCAAGGAAATGCTGCTGGACTGGGAACGCAAGACCCCGGGCCGTACCGAGAGCATTTTCCGTAGCCTACAGAACGTGATCCCGTCCCAACTGGCGGATCGCAACCTGTTCGACTTCACCAGCCTCAAGATCGACGAAAGCGCCGCATCGCGCTTCGTCAACGTGGTCAACCTCTGACCAAACTGTGGGAGCGGGCTTGCTCGCGAAAGCGGTGTGTCTTCAGCATTGATGTTGGCTGACACTACGTCTTCGCGAGCAAGCCCGCTCCCACAGGTTTTTCGTTTACCTCAGGAGAGGGCATGCGCGACTACAAGTGGCTGAATGAGTACTGCTTGAACCGCTTCGGTTCGGCGGCTGAACTGGAAGCCCATCTGCCCGTTCCCAAGACTCCCGCGCAACTGCGCAAGATCAGCGACGATCGCTACCTCTCGATGATGGCGCTACGGGTGTTCCGCGCCGGGCTCAAGCACAGCCTGGTGGATGCCAAGTGGCCGGCCTTCGAAGAGGTGTTCTTCAGGTTCGACCCGGAAAAAGTCGTGCTGATGAGCGCCGAGCACCTTGAGCGCCTGATGCAGGACACGCGGATCATCCGTCACCTGGGCAAGCTCAAGAGCGTGCCGCGCAATGCGCAGTTCATACTGGACGTGGCCCATGAAAAGGGCAGCTTCGGCGCGCTCATCGCCGACTGGCCGGTGACCGATATCGTCGGGCTCTGGACCTTCCTGAAAAAACGTGGACATCAGTTGGGCGGGCTGTCAGCCCCGCGCTTCTTGCGGATGATCGGCAAGGACACCTTTGTACCGAGCTATGACGTGGTGGCGGCGCTGAATGCGCAGGACATCATCGACAAGGTGCCGAGCAGTCTGCGCGACCTGGCGTTGGTGCAGGACGTGTTCAACCAGTGGCATGAGGAAAGCGGCGGGCGGCCGATGAGCCAGATTTCGATGATGCTGGCTTATACCGTCAACCATTAAGACCGCGTCGCCCCATTCGCGAGCAAGCCCGCTCCCACATTTGATCGCATTTCAAATGTGGGAGCGGGCTTGCTCGCGAAGGCGTCAGGTCAGGCGATAGAAATCTCGCCCTCGCCAGCCAGCTTGCGATTCAACTGATACCGCCAGCGCACATACAACAGCGCCGAGCAAAACACCGCCAGACTCGCGCCCATCTCCAGCAAGCCGAAGACTTGCCGGTTCGGGTCATAGGCAGCCAATGCGCCCTTGATGAAGTACAGGTTCACCACAAAGCACATCCACGAATGCCCGCGAGGGCTGCCGACGATCATCCCCGGTGCCAGAATCAGCAGTGGCACCAGTTCGATCAACAGGATCACCCAGGGGCGTGCCCCATGCAGATCGGCAATCGCCAGGTAGTAAACACACAGCAGTCCCACCAGGCCGAAAAAGCACAGCAGGCTGATGGCGCGCATCGCCTTGACGCGTGGTTCGAGCCATTCGAGGGCGGGCAGGATCTTCGGCTTCTTGGCCACCTCAGCTCTCCAGTTTCTGTGCGGTCTTGGCCAGGCGCAGACCCAGCGCGCGGCACAACGCCACTTCATGGGCGTCCAGACCGCTTTTGCCGTCGGCGCCGGCGTGGTGGCTGGCGCCGTATGGCGTACCGCCGCCCTGGGTTTCCAGCAGTGCCGACTCGCTGTAGGGCAGGCCGGTGATCAGCATGCCGTGGTGCAGCAACGGCAGCATCATCGACAGCAGCGTGGTCTCCTGGCCGCCGTGCAGGCTCGCGGTGGAGGTGAACACACCCGCCGGTTTTCCCACCAGGGCGCCGGTCAGCCACAGGTTGCTGGTGCCGTCGAGGAAATACTTCAGTGGTGCCGCCATGTTGCCGAAGCGGGTCGGACTGCCGAGTGCCAGGCCGGCACAGTTCTTCAGGTCGTCGAGGCTGGCATACAGCGCGCCTTCGTCGGGAATCTCCGGCGAAACGGCTTCGCACTCGCTGGAAATCGCCGGCACCGTGCGCAGGCGGGCCTCAAGCCCGGCCTGTTCGACACCACGGGCGATCTGCCGGGCCATTTCGTTGGTCGAGCCGCTGCGGCTGTAGTACAGAACCAGAATGTACGGTGCACTCATGGCAACAGTTCCAGGATCTGCTCCGGTGGGCGGCCGATGATGGCCTTGTTGCCGACTTCGAGAATCGGTCGTTCCATCAGTTTCGGGTGGGCGGCGATGGCAGAGATCAATTGCGCTTCGCTCAGGCTGCTGTCGGCCAGGTCAAGGGTCTTGTACTCGTCCTCGCCGGTGCGCAGCAGTTGCCGGGCGCTGATCCCGAGTTTGCCCAGCAGGCTCTGGATCTGCGCGGCGTCCAGCGGGGTTTCCAGGTAGCGGACCACGGTCGGGGTCAGGCCACGGGCTTCAAGCAGTTCGAGCGCACCGCGGGATTTCGAGCAGCGCGGATTGTGATAAAGCGTCAGATCGGTCATGAGCGGGTCGCATCTTGCGTAAGGTGGCGGCTATTCTAACTGTGCAGCGCGCAATCCAGAACCGTAAGAGGCGATGGGTCGCAGGTGCATTCAATTTTTGACAAGGAACACGACATGACAAGGCGACTGGCAGCAGCATTGGCGATCATCGGGGCGTTGATGCTGGGGGGCTGCGGTAATGACTATGGCATCGACCAGGACGGCCACAAGATCGCCGCCGACCGACTGGACGGCAAATGGCTGGTCCTCAACTACTGGGCAGAATGGTGCGGGCCTTGCCGTACCGAGATACCGGAGTTGAATGCTTTGGCTGAGCAGCTCAAGGACAAGAAAATCGGTGTGTTCGGGGTCAACTTCGACAATGTCCAGGGGCAAGAGCTGAAGGACGCGAGCGAGAAGCTTGGGATCAGGTTCACCGTGCTGGCCCAGGACCCTTCCGAACTGTTCGAGCTGCCGCGCAGCGAAGCATTGCCGGTGACCTACATCGTCGATAACAAGGGCAAGGTGCGTGAGCAGTTGATGGGTGAACAGACGGCGGCGGGGGTGATGGCGAAGCTTGAGGCGTTGCAGGCGAAGAATTGATCAGATGATCGTATTCATTGTGGTCAGGGGCTTTTTGTGGGGAGGGGGCTTGCACCCTCCCCACAGGTTTCACCGTGCTGAAAGGGCGATCAACCCTCCTCGAGCCACCAACGCAACGGCTTGCCTTCGGCTGGCCAGAAGCGTATCTGCTCGATCGGGGAGACGTCCCAGCGCTGGACGTTTTCCAGGGCCTGAAGGAAGCGTTTTTCCTGTTCCATCAGTGCCGGCGCGCACAATTTGCGGGTGCTGCCGATTTTGCCGAAGGTCAGTTTGTCGCCATCGAGGGTGTACGGCGCGAACCAGTGGTTGCAGCCGCCATTGCCGTAGGCCCGGCCATCTTCGTCGAGGGTGACGGTCAGGTGGCTGTAGTCCATCAACGGCCGCTCGCCGATCCACTCCAGAATGTAGCTGCGGTTCTGTTGCAGTTGCACCGGCTCGGCGGCACAGCCCAGCAGGCCGGCACCGACCATGGCGGTCAGAGCGAGGCCTTTCATCACGCAGGCTCCTGGCATTTCGGGCACAGGTGTTTCTCGCCAACGCTGGTCCAGCCCAGCTCGGCGATCCGCGCGGTGGCGGCAGGCTTTTCGGCCTTGTTGCCCAGCTTGGCATCGACGGCAAACTCGAAGCTCAGCTCTTTGGCACAGCTGTCACAGTTCACTTGCCAGGTGTGGATGGCCAGTTCGCCGAACACCGGGCCACTGGCTACCGCGACCCATTGGCCGGGCGGGTTGATCAGGTGGCGAACCGTTTCGACGGTCAGGCGCATGGACAAGTCCTTGGCACCCTTGAGGGTCACAACCAGCACGTCATTGTTGCGAATCGAACCACCGTTGCCGGTGACTTGATAGCGCCCCGGCACCAGGGCGCGGCATTCAGTGAGGGTGTGTTGCGGGTTCATCAGGCTGTAGCGGAAATCGTGTTCGACCATGGGTCCTCCAAATATGCGCGATATGCTAGCACGGGCTTGTACGCCGCATCGCGCAGGTAGATGACCTTCGATCCGTTTCAGTCTCCCGTCACCAGGTTTTCCGGGGTGCCCGCCGTCCAGGCTGCAATGTTGTGTAATGTTGTGGCGGCAATCGCGTCCAGCGCTTCGCGGGTCAGGAAGGCCTGGTGTGCGGTGACGATCACGTTGGGGAAGGTCAGCAGCCGTGCCAGCACATCGTCTTGCAGCGGCAGGTCGGAGCGGTCCTCGAAGAACAACTGCGCTTCCTCCTCATACACATCCAGCCCCAGGTAACCCAGGCGACCGTCTTTCAGGGCATCGATCAGTGCCGGGGTGTCCACCAGACCGCCACGCCCGGTATTGATCAACATCGCGCCCGGTTGCATGTGCGCCAGGGACTCGCGGTTGATCAAGTGCCTGCTCTGTTCGTTGAGCGGGCAGTGCAGGCTGATGATCTGCGATTCGGCCAGCAATTGCGGCAGGCTCAGGTAGCGAGCGCCGAGGGCTTCGACCTGCGGGTCGGGGTAGGGGTCATAGGCCAGCAACCGGCAGCCAAATCCACTCATGATTTTGGCGAAGGTGGCACCAATCTGACCGGTGCCGACCACGCCGACGGTCTTGCCCACCAGATCGAAACCGGTCAGCCCTTGTAGTCTGAAATCCCCTTCGCGAGTGCGGTTGTAGGCGCGGGGCAAGCGGCGGTTGAGTGCGAGGATCAGCGCTACTGCATGTTCGGCAACGGCGTGGGGCGAATAGGCCGGGACACGCACGATGGCCAGTCCCAGGCGTTTTGCTGTCGGCAAGTCGACATGGTTGTAACCGGCCGAGCGCAGGGCGATCAGGCGTGTGCCTCCAGCGGCCAGGCGCTCGAGTACCGCAGCGCCAAGGTCATCATTGATGAACGCGCAGACCGCTTCATACCCTTGGGCGAGCGCTACCGTGTCGAGGCTCAGGCGCGCAGTCTGAAATTGCAGCTCGATGCCGGCTGGTTGCCCGGCCGCGAGAAAGCTGTCGCGGTCGTAGTTCTGGCTGCTGAAAAGAATCGTACGCATGCAGTGCTCCTTGAAGGTGGCCTGCGCCGTTGAGCAAGCCGGCATTCGACAGTCCTCAGGTTAACTCGCCGGCAGCCCTTCGCGATTGCGCTGCATCAAGCATTGATGCGCGCCTGGGCTGCCAGGCGATTGATTGCCCGGTCGAGCTCATCCAGTGCCAGGCTGGCTTTCGGGTCCTGCTGCTTGAGCAGGGTTTCGCTGCGTTGGCAGGCCGCACGCAATTGCGGTACGCCGCAGTAACGCGTCGCGCCATGCAGGCGATGGACCCGTTCGACCAGAGCGTTGTGTTCATTGCTTTGCCGAGCCAGTCGGATGGCTTCGCGGTCAGCCTCCAGTGACGCCAGCAGCATCGCCAGCATGTCCGCGGCCAGATCGGCCTTGCCGGCAGCCAGGCGCAATCCTTCCTCGTGGTCGAGCACCAACAGGTCATGGGTGCCAGCATGCCCATCGCCGGAGCGCTCCGGGCTGTGATTGCGCAGCGCCAGGCCGCTCCACTTCAGCACCACTTGCGCCAATTGCCGTTCGCTGATCGGTTTGGTCAGGTAGTCGTCCATGCCGCTTTGCAGCAGCGCGCGTTTTTCGTTGGCCATGGCGTGGGCAGTGAGAGCCACGATCGGCAGGGGCGTGCAATGGCGTTCGCTTTCCCACTGGCGGATCGCCTCGGTGCTCTGGCGACCGTCCATGCCGGGCATCTGCACGTCCATCAACACCAGATCGAATGTCTCGTTCTGCACCGCCTTGACGGCGGCATAACCGCTTTCCACCGCAAGTACCTTGGCGCCCATGTCTTCGAGCAGGGTTTGCACCAGCATCAGGTTGGCCGGATTGTCGTCGACGCAAAGCACCTTCGGGGCACGGCTGGATACCGGTTCGCCCGGCTCGCTGCGCATAGACCGCGGGTTGACCAGGTCAGACAGGGAGCGTCGCAGCTTGCGGGTGCAGGCCGGTTTAGCCTGGAGCTGGCTGTGGGGGTTGGGCACGGAAAGATGGAACAGCGTCAGTTCCGTGGTCGGGCACAGCACCAGGACTTTGCAGCCAAGATGCTCGAGGTCCCAGATGTGCTGGTTGAGGCGTTCCGGCGGCATGTCGTTACTGGTGATGCCGAGCACGGCGAGGTCGATCGCCTGGTCGGTCTGGTGGGCGGCGGTGACGCCATTGGTCAGGCTTTCCAGGGTATTGAACGGTGTGGTGGTGAGGCCGCAGTCTTCCAGTTGATGCTGCAACGCCTGCCGTGCCAGTTCGTGGTTTTCCAGTACCGCCACCCGTCGCCCGAGCAAGGGTGCCGAGGGCAGGTCTTCGGCATCGTCGCGGGTTTTTGGCAGGCTCAGGCTGATCCAGAATTCAGACCCTTCCCCCGGCGTGCTGTCGACGCCGATCTCACCGCCCATCTGTTCGATCAGGCGCTTGGAAATCACCAGGCCCAGGCCAGTACCGCCGGGTTGCCGCGACAGCGAGTTGTCGGCCTGGCTGAAGGCCTGGAACAGGGCGCGTACGTCCTGGTTCGACAGACCGATGCCGGTGTCCTGAATGCTGATGCGCAACTGCACGGTGTCTTCGTGTTCTTCTTCGAGCATGGCGCGGGCGACGATGGTGCCTTCGCGGGTGAACTTGATCGCGTTGCTCACCAGGTTCGTCAGGATCTGCTTGAGCCGCAGTGGGTCGCCCACCAGCGATAGCGGCGTGTCCCGGTACACCAGGCTCACCAGTTCCAGCTGCTTGGCGTGGGCAGCCGGGGCGAGGATGGTCAGGGTGTCCTGTAGCAGGTCGCGCAGGTTGAACGGAATATGGTCGAGCACCAGCTTGCCGGCCTCGATTTTCGAAAAGTCGAGAATCTCGTTGATGATGCCCAGCAGGCTGTCGGCGGATTTTTCGATGGTGTCCAGGTAGTCGAGCTGGCGCGGGGTGAGCTCGCTTTTTTGCAGCAGGTGGGTGAAGCCGAGAATGCCGTTGAGCGGCGTGCGGATTTCATGGCTCATGTTGGCCAGGAATTCGGACTTGATCCGGCTTGCTTCCAGGGCTTCCTTGCGCGCCAGGTCCAGTTCGATGTTCTGGATCTCGATGGTTTCCAGATTCTGGCGCACGTCTTCGGTGGCCTGGTCGATGCTGTGCTGCAATTCTTCCTGCGCATTTTGCAGGGTGCCGGCCATGCGGTTGATGCCGGAGGCCAACTCGTCCAGTTCCTGACTGCCGAGCGGCGGCAGGCGGGTTTCCAGATGACCGTCCTTGAGTTGAGCCACGGCTTGCTTGATCTGGCTCAATGGCCGATTGATCGTGCGACCCATGCGCAAGGCCAGCAGTGCCGCACCTATGAGCCCCGCCGCGATCAACATCAGGCTGGCGAACAGGCTGCGGTAACCGCGCAACAGCATGCTGTTATGGGACAGTTCAAGCTCGACCCAGCCCAGCAGGCGGTCGGCTTCTTCGGGAATCACGTCCCCAGCCAGGTTGCGGTGTTTGCCGAATACCGGCAGCAGATAGCGGGTTGCATCGTTGCCACTGCGGCGCAGCATCTGCGTGCCACTGCCGGAGGGTGTCTGGTTGAGCATGGTCGGGCCGGCGTGGGCCAGCAGCGTGCGGTCAGGAGCCAGGAAGGTCACGGCCCGCACATCGGTTTGTTCCAGGGCCTGGGTGGCGATGCGTTCGAGCAGTTCGTTGTCCTGATGGCCCATGGCAGGCGCCGTCAGTGGAGCCAACTGCTCGGCGATCATTTCGCCGCGCTGCATGAGTTGGGCTTGCAGGTCAGCCTGTTGCATCCAGGTAAAATATCCCCCCAGCACCAACGCCATCAGGCTGGTTGGCAACAGGGTCAGCAACAGCACGCGGCCTTTGATTCCCAGTTTCTTGAGCACGCATCTCTCCTGCATCCCGCTATTCATAGGCCTGCACATGCATCCGCCATGCACCACTTGCGCAGTGTAGCGATTTGCTCGCGGGCAATCTTCGTAAAAATGGTGCCGTCATTCGTCGGTCCGGACGACTCATTGGCAATACGGACAAACGGTGGGTTGCTCCTGGCGAGGCAATCTTGAATAATCTTTCAACTGAGAATTATTTGCAGATAGTCATGACTCCCATCACTGCCGGCCTTCCCCGAATCCTGTCCATCGAAGACGACCTTGTGCTCGGAGCCTACGTGCATGAGCATCTGGACCGCAGCGGCTTCCAGGTGACCTGGTGCCAGAACGGTCAGGAAGGCCTGGACATTGCCCGCCGGCAACCATTCGACGTGGTGTTGATGGATATTCTGCTGCCGGGCATGGACGGCCTGGCGGTACTGACCCAATTGCGCCAGAGCCATTCCACCCCGGTGTTGCTGATGTCGGCCCTCGGTGCCGAGGCCGATCGCATCAGCGGCTTTCGCCTGGGGGCTGATGATTACCTGCCAAAACCCTTCAGCATGGTGGAGTTGCGGGTGCGCATCGAAGCCATTCTGCGGCGGGTGGCACTCGACCGCCGACCGGCACCCGCAGTGCCGGCCCCGTCGATGGACAGCCTGCGTTTCGACGATGAAAGCTTCGAGGTCTTTTATGGCGAACAGGCCGGTGGCCTGACCCGCAGCGAGTATCGGTTGCTGGAGACGCTGCACCGAAGCGCCGACGAAGTACTGAGCAAAGCCTTCCTTTATCAGCAGGTGCTGCAGCGCGGTTATGCGGCCCATGACCGCAGCCTGGACATGCACATCAGCCAGATCCGCCGCAAGCTCAAGGCCATTGGATATACCGAGCGCGAAGTGCGTACGGTTTGGGGCAAGGGCTACATCCTGAGCGCCGCCGATGACATGTAACTTGCCGGGCAGGCATTCGCTGTTCTGGAAACTGGCCTGTCTATTGGTCGCTTTCTGTCTGCTGATGATCTGGCTGAGTTGGTCCTGGGGCCGTTACATGGAGCAGCGTAACCAGTTCCTCTCCGATGAGGCTCGCGGCACCCTGTCCGGTTATGCCGCCGAAGCCGAGCAGGCATGGCAGCAGCGTCAGAGCGCCGGTATCGATGACTGGCTGCAAGGCATGCATCAGCGGGAAAAAGGCTGGGTCGGTGTCATCGGCGGTGATTTGCAGTCCTTGAGCAACCAATCGCTGACGGACAAGGAAGTCGAGCGCCTGACTTTTTTGCGCGGCCTCGATTGGCCCATCCACAAGAAAGGCCGGCCGTGGATGCGCATACCCTTTCCCGGTGACCCCTCCGTCGGCAGCCTGGTGATCGAGTTGCCCAAGCGCTTCGTACCCGGGCGTTACCGGGTGTTCTGGCGGGTGATCACCAACGGCGTGATTCCGGGGTTGTTCACCTTGCTGTTGTGCGTCGGGCTGTATCGTTTGTTGGTGGTGCCGCTTAACAGCCTGCGTGAACAGGCCAATGCCTGGCGTGCCGACCAACTGAATGTGCGCCTGTCGAGCCGCACCACCAACCGTTCCGATGAATTGGGCGAGTTGGGCAGGGCGTTCGATCACATGTCCGAGCGCCTGCAAAGCACTGTGGCCTTGCAGCAGCAACTGCTGCGCGACTTGTCCCACGAATTGCGCACGCCCTTGAGCCGCCTGCGGGTGGCCAGTGAAAGCGAGCAGGGGCTGGAGCCATTGCGCGAACGCATCGGCCGTGAAGTCGATGGCATGCAGCGCCTGGTGGAAGACACGCTGCAACTGGCGTGGCTCGATACCGAGCGCACCCGATTGCCTGACGAAGCGATCCAGATCCAGGCCTTGTGGGAAATGCTCACGGAGAACGCCTGCTATGAAAGTGGTTGGCCCGATACGCAGTTGCAATGCACCGTAGATTCATCCTGTTGGGTTCGCGGTCATCTCAACACCCTGGCCCAGGCATTGGAAAACATTCTGCGCAATGCGATTCGGCATTCACCTGATGGCGGGGTTGTCCTGCTCGGCGGCCGACGTGATGGAGATTTTTGGCATCTATGGCTGGAGGATCAGGGTGGCGGCGTGGCGGAAGCTGATCTGGAGCGGATCTTCCTGCCGTTCACCCGACTCGACGGTTCGCGGCCGGGGGATGGTGGATTTGGGTTGGGCTTGAGCATCGCCCGAAACGCGGTGCAGCGTCAGGGCGGGCAGCTTTGGGCGCAGAACACCGGGAGCGGTTTGCGGATGAATATGCGGTTGTTGGTTCATACGTCGCCGGTTTAACGGGCGATATTCAGATTTTTGTTTTGAGATAATTCGCAACATCTTCATAGGGCGTTCGGTGAGTAAATTTCTCAAGGTTCAAAGTTGGGTGACGATATCTAACTTGAGAATAAAAAGCCAAGGAGATATTTTATGAATATTTACTATCCAGCCTTGTCGATGAAGTCAGATGTCTACGTCGTCAAAAACCCTCTTGAGATAACCAATAGTTACACAAAGACAAATGCCGATGATGCTGTTGATGCGCTGAGATTAAATGGCGAGCTTTCACTTGATGAGTTGAAAGATTCACTGAGGGGGTATGACTTCACGTCAGTCAGTACTTACGAACTCGCCAAGGTTGGCTCTTTGCTTCGTGAGAGCGGTCTGATAGATAATTATGTGTCGATCATTTTTACTTCAGGCAGTATGGCGACGGATGAAAATGGTCATCAAGCTGGAGCGGATGTTAAGTTTAATGCGATAGCCATGCTCAATCAGATGCTTGAGGAAAGGCTGGCGCATGGTACAAGCGAGGCCGCGGGCTTTCATGAATTTACCAAAGGCTTGATTCGAGCAAATCATGTTCTGGGTGCGCTCTCTTATTTTTCAAGTTCGGTTCAAAGTGACCTGTCCGTCAGCATTCAAGCTTAAGATCAACGGTGCCCGGGAGTAGATCCGATGGGCACCGGCAATCTTATTGCCTATCGTCCATAACGCGTAGTGCCGGAATAACCTTTGGCCACGTTATGATCGTTTACATGGCGAACTCGATATGTACCTAGTGCTCCAAGGGCTGAAGCGGTACTGCGATTACCACCATCAATATGTTTCCAGATTGAACCATCCAGTTTTTCAATCACTAGATGTGGAGGCGAACCAACGCCCGAGGCGGTAATAGTGGAGGAAATGTTTGCCTGTCGGCATCCATTTGCACCCGTGATGGTGAATGGTCCTTGCACCACTACGTACGAATTGGCAGGCACTATTCCGCTATAGGTGTTTTGAATGTAAATGCATGCAGCAGAAGCTTGGCCGGTCGCAAACATCAGAGCGGCGAAGGGTAGGGCAAGTAAAGTCTTCATTTGTTTTCTTCCTTGATATAAATCCAGCTTGGAAAAACTTTAAGGCGTCGGCATCGCAAACGAGTTGCTGCGTTGCCCGGCACCCTATGCTCAGGCAGACATCTTGTTTTACTGAGCATTGAAAAAGATTATCTGCTGCTTCGGGGGCGCACTAGTTCATGCCTGTCGTTATGAGGTGCAGGAAACTTCCGATGAATTCATTCTATTTTCCTACAGTAAATTGCGTTTTTTGACAGCGATTTCTTACCTTGCCCCGCGTTTTTCAAGGCGGGTCGGAAAGCTGCGACCAGATCCTCCCATTCATCGCCAAATTCGCCCTTATTCCCATAAACCATAAGCACCGCACTTTGCGTGATATGGCCTGGGAACGTTTGCCGGTATGATAGGCCCCCCCGCAGTCTGGATTGCGAATACGCCATGACCTTGCAGTACCCAACCATCGCCGATTGCGTCGGCAACACTCCGCTGGTCCGTTTGCAGCGCCTGCCCGGCGCCACCAGCAATACCCTTTTGCTCAAGCTCGAAGGGAACAACCCGGCGGGTTCGGTCAAGGACCGTCCGGCGCTGTCGATGATCACCCGCGCCGAGCTGCGCGGGCAGATCCACGCCGGCGATACGCTGATCGAGGCAACCTCGGGCAACACCGGGATCGCCCTGGCCATGGCCGCTGCGATCAAGGGTTACAGGATGATCCTGATCATGCCCGACAACTCCAGCGCCGAGCGCAAGGCAGCCATGACAGCTTATGGCGCCGAGCTGATTCTGGTCAGCCAGGAGCAGGGTATGGAAGGCGCCCGTGACCTCGCGCAGAAGATGGAAGCCGAAGGCCAGGGCAAGGTACTGGATCAGTTCGCCAACGGTGACAACCCCGAGGCGCACTACACCACCACCGGCCCGGAAATCTGGCGCCAGACCCAGGGCACCATCACCCATTTCGTCAGCTCCATGGGCACCACCGGTACCATCATGGGGGTGTCGCGCTACTTGAAAGAGCAGAACGACAACGTGCAGATCATCGGCCTGCAACCGATGGAAGGCTCGGCGATCCCGGGGATCCGCCGCTGGCCTCAGGAATACCTGCCGAAGATCTACCAGGCTGACCGCGTGGACCGGATCGTCGACATGGCGCAAAGCGAAGCCGAAGACGTGACCCGTCGTCTGGCCCGCGAAGAAGGCATTTTCTGTGGCGTGTCCTCGGGCGGTGCCGTGGCGGCAATGCTGCGCCTGTCCAAAGAAGTTGAAAACGCGGTGATCGTCGCGATCATCTGCGACCGTGGCGACCGTTACTTGTCGACCGGCATTTTCGACGCGCCCAACTGATGGCCAAACATGAAAGAGGCCTGCGCTTCCAGCCCACCGGCGGCAGCAAGGCCCCGCAAGTCCCGACCGGCAAAAAGCAGCGCCTGACCATCGAGCGCCTGGCCAATGACGGTCGCGGTATCGCGTTTTTCGAAGGTCGCACCTGGTTCGTCATCGGCGCATTGGCCGGTGAAGAGATCGAGGCGCGCGTCCTCGGTGCCCACGGCAAAGTGGTCGAGGCGCGCACCGAACGGGTGTTCAAGGCCAGCGAACTACGCCGCCCTGCACCGTGCGCTCATGCCGGCCGCTGTGGCGGTTGCAGCGTGCAGCATCTGCCCCACAACGAACAGCTTGCCCTGAAACAGCGCATGCTCGCCGAGCAGTTGTCGAGAGTCGCGGGCGTCGAACCCGATGAGTGGGCCGCGCCATTGAGCGGTGCGGAGTTCGCTTACCGCCGGCGCGCCCGCGTCGCGGTGCGCTGGGATATGAAGGCAAAAAAACTCGAAGTCGGTTTCCGTGCCGCTGGCAGCCAGGACATCGTGGGCATCGATGACTGCCCGGTGCTGGTACAGCCCTTGCAACCGATCATGGCCCGCTTGCCGGAGATGCTGCGGCGCTTGAGCAAACCCCAGGCACTCGGGCATGTGGAGTTGTTCAGCGGCTCGACGCTGGCGGTTTTACTGCGGCACATGGCGCCGTTGTCCGATGCCGACCTGACGATCCTCAAGGAATTCTGCGCGTTCCATGAAGCCCAGTTGTGGCTGCATGGCGATGGCGAACCACAACCGGTCGAGGCCGATCAGTCGTTGGGCTATCGTCTTGAACAGTGGGACCTGGAGCTGGCGTATCGTCCCGGGGATTTCATCCAGGTCAACGCCGCCGTCAACGAAGCGATGGTCGCCCAGGCACTGGACTGGCTGAAGCCGACAGCGGATGAGCGCGTACTCGATCTGTTCTGTGGCCTGGGCAACTTTGCCTTGCCGCTGGCCAAGGCCGCTCGTGAAGTGGTGGCGGTCGAAGGCGTGCAGGTGATGGTCGATCGGGCCGCGGCGAATGCGGCCAGCAATAATCTGCATAACGCGAAGTTTTTTCAGGCCGATTTATCCCAGCCTTTGACGGGCGCCGAATGGGCCGCCGAAGGCTTTTGTGCGGTACTCTTGGACCCACCGCGTGACGGTGCTTTCGAGGTTGTGCGCAAGCTCAGGAGCCTGGGCGCCGAACGTTTGGTGTATGTGTCGTGCAACCCTGCAACTCTGGCGCGCGACACGGTCGAATTGATCAAGCAGGGCTACCGGTTAAAACGTGCCGGGATTCTCGATATGTTTCCTCAAACGGCACATGTCGAGGCCATGGCGTTATTTGAAGCGAGCTAGGATGCTCGTCTGGTCCGACTGGCCCGCCCGTGCAGCCGCGCACCCAGCCCGACGTGGGCGCACCGGCAACGAAGGTTAGCGATTTGACGCATTGAATCTGCGTCGTAGGGAAGGTAAGCAAGATGGTACAGGTGAGAGCACACCAGCCGATCAACACCGACGGCAGTATCAATCTCGAGGCTTGGCTCGATCACGCGGTAAGTGTCGATCTGGCACTGGATCGCGAAGCCTTGAAAGAGGCCTGCGAGTACGCTCGCGAGGCCGAACAACAAGCCAATGCGGCACAGAATCTGTGGTCGGAAGGTAACTCGACTTTCCGTACAGGGCTTGAGATCGCCGAGATCCTCGCCGATCTCAAACTCGACCAGGACTCTTTGGTCGCCGCGATCCTGTATCGAGGCGTGCGCGAAGGCCAGATCAAGTTGCCGGCCGTCAGCCAGCGCTTCGGTCCGGTGGTGTCCAAGCTCATCGATGGCGTGCAGCGCATGGCCGCGATCAGCGACAGCCTGAGTCCGCGAAAATCCCTGGTGCTGGGCACCCAGGGCCAGGTGGAAAACCTGCGCAAGATGCTGGTGGCCATGGTTGACGACGTTCGCGTCGCCCTGATCAAGCTGGCCGAACGCACGTGCGCGATCCGTGCGGTGAAAACCGCCGACGACGAAAAGCGCAACCGTGTGGCCCGTGAAGTCTTCGACATCTACGCGCCGCTGGCCCATCGCCTGGGTATCGGTCATATCAAGTGGGAACTGGAAGACTTGTCCTTCCGTTACCTTGAACCGGACCAGTACAAGCAGATCGCCAAGCTGCTCCATGAGCGGCGCCTGGATCGCGAGCGTTTCATCAGCGACGTGATGAGCCAGCTGAAAAACGAACTGCAGGCCACCGGCGTCGATGCCGACATCAGCGGCCGCGCCAAACACATCTATTCGATCTGGCGCAAAATGCAGCGCAAGGGTCTGGAGTTCAGCCAGATCTACGACGTGCGTGCCGTTCGCGTGCTGGTGCCGGAAATGCGCGACTGCTACACCGCGCTCGGCATCGTCCACACTCTGTGGCGGCATATCCCGAAAGAGTTCGACGACTACATCGCCAACCCGAAGGAAAACGGCTACCGCTCGCTGCACACGGCGGTGATCGGGCCCGAGGGCAAGGTACTGGAAGTGCAGATCCGCACCCACGCCATGCACGAAGAGGCCGAGCTGGGGGTATGCGCCCACTGGAAGTACAAAGGCACCGACGTCAAATCCGGTTCCAATCACTACGAAGAGAAAATCTCCTGGCTACGCCAGGTGCTCGAATGGCACGAAGAACTGGGCGACATCGGTGGCCTGGCGGAACAGCTGCGGGTCGATATCGAACCTGACCGGGTCTACATCTTCACCCCGGACGGTCACGCCATCGACTTGCCGAAGGGCGCGACCCCGCTGGACTTCGCCTACCGCGTACACACCGAAATCGGTCACAACTGCCGTGGCGCCAAGATCAACGGGCGCATCGTACCGCTCAACTACAGCCTGCAAACCGGTGAACAGGTCGAGATCATCACCAGCAAGCACGGCACCCCGAGCCGTGACTGGCTGAACCCGAACCTGGGTTATGTCACTACGTCGCGGGCACGGGCGAAGATCGTTCACTGGTTCAAGTTGCAGGCTCGCGACCAGAACGTCGCGGCCGGTAAAACCTTGCTCGAGCGCGAACTCAATCGCCTCGGCCTGCCGGCGGTGGATTTCGACAAGCTGGCCGACAAGGCCAACATGAAAACCGCCGAAGACCTGTTCGCCGCCCTCGGCGCCGGGGATTTGCGCCTGGCGCAACTGGTCAACCTGGCGCAGCAACTGGTCGAGCCGGAGCGTGGCAACGAACAGCTTGAACTCATACCTCGCAAGGCCACCGGCTACAAACCGGGCAAGCGCGGCGACATCCAGATCCAGGGCGTCGGCAATCTGATGACCCAGATGGCCGGCTGCTGCCAGCCATTGCCGGGTGATGCCATCGTCGGTTACATCACCCAGGGCCGCGGCGTGAGCATTCACCGCCAGGACTGCGCCTCGGTGCTGCAACTGAGTGGGCGGGAGCCGGAGCGAATCATCCAGGTCAGTTGGGGGCCGGTGCCGGTGCTCACCTATCCGGTGGACATCATCATCCGCGCCTACGACCGTTCCGGATTGCTGCGGGACGTCTCGCAGGTTTTGCTCAATGAGCGGATCAACGTGCTGGCGGTCAACACCCGCTCGAACAAGGAGGACAACACCGCGCTGATGTCCCTGACCATCGAGATTCCGGGGCTGGATGCATTGGGGCGGTTGCTGGGGCGGATTTCCCAGTTGCCGAACATCATCGAAACCCGGCGTAACCGTACACCGTGAAGATCGACGTCAACTCAATGTGGGAGCGGGCTTGCTCGCGAAGAGGGGGTGTCAGTCGACATCAATGTTGCCTGGTCTACCGCTTTCGCGAGCAAGCCCGCTCCCACAATGGTTTTGTGGTGAAACATAAATGATGTACAGCCTTGAAGACCTGCTTCACCTGATGAACCGCCTGCGCGACCCGCAGTACGGTTGCCCGTGGGACATCAAGCAAACTTACGCCAGCATCGTCCCCCACACTCTGGAAGAAGCCTACGAAGTCGCCGACGCCATTGAGCGCGGTGACTTCGATCACTTGCAGGGGGAGCTCGGCGACTTGTTGTTCCAGGTGGTGTATTACAGCCAGTTGGCCCGGGAAGAAGGGCGCTTCGAGTTTGAAGGTGTGGTCGACAGCATCACCCGCAAGCTGATCCGTCGTCACCCCCATGTGTTCCCTACGGGCGACCTCTACGCACCGCTGGATGTCCCGCGCCTCAGCGAAGAGCAGGTCAAGCAGCGCTGGGAAGAGATCAAGGCCGAGGAGCGCGCAGAGAAGTCCTGCGCGCCCGAACAGCTGTCATTGCTCGATGACGTCCCCGCTGCATTGCCGGCGTTGTCGCGTTCGGCGAAACTGCAAAAGCGCGCGGGGCAGGTCGGGTTCGACTGGCCGGACGCCTTGCCGGTGCTCGACAAAGTGCGTGAAGAGCTCGATGAAGTCCTCGAAGCCATGTCGGAAAATGATCCCGAGGCCGTGGCCGAAGAGATCGGTGACCTGCTGTTCTCCGTGGTGAATCTGGCGCGGCATCTCAAGGTTGATCCGGAAACCGCACTGCGGGGTGCCAACGGCAAGTTTGAAAGACGCTTTCGTTTTATCGAACAGGCATTGCGCGACACCCGCCGTCCCATGGAAGATTGCACCCTCGAAGAGTTGGACGCCTTGTGGGGCGAAGCCAAACGTCAGGAAAAGAATTTGCCCAGCTGCGGTTGAGCAGTGGCCTAAGTGAGTAATAAGCACCATGAGCATTTCCCTTCGCGACCAGTTGCTCAAAGCAGGGCTGGTCAACCAGAAGCAGGCCAAGCAGGTCAGCAAAGACAAGCAGAAACAGCAACGCCTGGCCCACAAAGGCCAGATCGAGCTTGATGACTCCCAGCAGCGCGCGGCACAGGAAGCCATGGCCGAGAAGGTCAAGCGCGACCAGGAACTCAACCGCCAGCAGCAGGAAAAGGCTGAGGCCAAGGCCCGTGCCGCGCAGGTCAAGCAATTGATCGAAGTCTCTCGCCTGCCGAAATTGACGACCGAGGATTACTACAACTTCGTCGACGACAAAAAGGTCAAGCGCATCTGCGTCAACACCCTGATGCGCAACAAGCTCAGCAGCGGTTCGCTGGCCATCGTGCATCACGCTGGCGGCTACGAAGTGATTCCGCGCGAGGCGGCATTGAAGATTCAGGAGCGCGACCCGCAACGCATCGTGCAGCTGAATGTGCAGACCGAAGAAGTCAGCGTCGAGGACGATCCGTATGCGGCCTACAAGATCCCTGATGATCTGATGTGGTAATCGCTCCTCTTCCATTACATGTTTGTTAGTACATTGCTGGATTAATGAATTGAACCCGAAAGATCGCGTCGATACGATCTCTCGGGTTTTCTTTTGCCCGAAGTATTCTCAGGGGAGAGAACTAATGGAATGAAATTAAATGAATAAGGATATTGTCAATGCTGGTAAGTATCGCCTCGTTACGCCAACCCACTTTTAAATCGCAGCTTTCACAGCCGCGACAACCCGATCAATCCATTCACGATTATCTGGACGACGAGTTTGTCGCACGAGCGGAGCTTGTGCGCCGAAAGATCAAGATCGCTGCGAAAGCTGCTCGCGACGATCACGGCAGGCCCGCGTGCGTTTTCGTAACCCTGCCTGAGTTTTTCTGGAACATTCCCTGGCACGAAGTCCGTAATGAACAGGAGCTTCACGAACTGAACTCTGCTTATCTGACGAAGGTGACCGAGTGTGTGACGCTGTTGATAAGTGATCTGCCAGTGGAGCGCTACGGCAAGATCGTTTTGTTGGCGGGAAGTTGTGCGACGCTGATCAAGGTGGGAGAGGGGGAGTCGAGCTATTACGATGTCATTAATTATGTGCTCACAATTTCCAATAAGGAATATGAGGTCGACATGCCGCTGATGTCGATGTGGCCGAAGCGTTATGTGTCAGGAATCGATTTTGGAAAACATGTAGGCTCGGAAGACGGGTACTGGTTTTTCAAGTTGTTCGATGAGGTTGTAGTACGGGTAAAGAAGGTCAGTAGTGTACAGGCCGAGCACAGTTACTTTGGTGGCTACGAAGGAATATTTATTAATAGTCTTGTAGCGGGTTGCCCATTCGGCATCAACTTGTGCCTCGATTATGCGGTGTTGAAAGACGGTGAACGGGACAAGGAGATTGAACTGGCGGGGGCCAAAATCGATTTCCTGATCGCCTGTGGCATGGACTTCGATTACGGCAAGCGTCATCTATCTTCGCTTCAGTTTGCCGTCCGCAATGACGGCATGGGCGATGGTGAGTGCGAGGTGGTGAAGCTTGAGGCGGGCTGGATCGTCGGTGTTGTTCCTTCGGTGGTGATCGACGACTCCCTTCATTTAGTGGCCATTCAGATTGCCTGAGCCGCGTGCTCCGGTTGCAGCCTGCCCGTGTTGGGAAGGGGCAGGCTGCACGGTGGTGGAGTCTGTATTCAACCGGTTGCGAGCTCGCGGTTGCGCTCGAGTATTTCCAGTTCGGCCCTGTAGTTTTGCGCGTCGATCTCGGAGTGGAACATCCCGACCAGCAGGTCTTGTTGATGCACGTCCCAGATCCGGATACCGGCGGCTACACCCTCGTGGGATTTATGTGAATCGTCGCGTTCAGTTACTTTTACAGTCATCTGCTAGCTCCAATCTCTGTTATCTGCAGCAAGGCGTGTGCAGGACTCTGTTATATGTTTTGTTAGCTTGCTAAGTAAATAACTGAGTTTGGTAACGGTTTTTTGCAAAAATGGAAACAGTCCTGCAGCCCGCGGAATCCGCGACATTCAGTCGCAGGGCGTTAAGTTTCATGACAAACGTTTCATGTTGAAGGCACCACAAATCCAGTGTCGAGCACTGAAACTGTGGGAGCGAGCTTGCTCGCGATGGCGGTGGGTCAGACAGCAATGATGTCGATTGACACTCCCTCTTCGCGAGCCAGCCCGCTCCCACAATGGTTGTGGTGTCGAATTCCTTGATGCAAAAAAAAACGCCCCGAACCAGTCGGGGCGTTTTCATGTGCGACTCAGCAGCGGGAAATTACTTACCTTCCCAGCGCTTCAGTACCAAAGTGGCGTTGGTGCCACCGAAGCCGAAGCTGTTGCTCATCACGGTGTTGATGGTGGCGTTTTCGCGGGTCTTGGTCAGCACCGGCAGGTCGGCCACTTCAGGGTCCAGCTCGTCGATGTTGGCGGAGCCGGCAATGAAGTTGCCTTCCATCATCAGCATGCAGTAGATCGCTTCGTGAACGCCGGCAGCGCCCAGGGAGTGACCCGACAGGCTCTTGGTGGAGCTGATGGCCGGAGCCTTGTCGCCGAACACTTCACGCACGCCTTTCATTTCCGCGACGTCGCCGACCGGGGTCGAAGTGCCGTGGGTGTTCAGGTAGTCGATCGGGGTGTCGACGGTGGACAGCGCCTGCTGCATGCAGCGGATCGCGCCTTCGCCGCTCGGGGCAACCATGTCGTAGCCGTCGGAGGTCGCGCCGTAGCCAACGATTTCCGCGTAGATCTTCGCGCCGCGGGCCAGAGCGTGTTCCAGCTCTTCAACCACGACCATACCGCCACCGCCGGCGATGACGAAACCGTCACGGTCAGCGTCGTAGGCACGGGAAGCTTTTTCCGGGGTGTCGTTGCGCTTGCTGGACAGGGCGCCCATGGCGTCGAACAGGAACGACTGGCTCCAGTGCTCTTCTTCACCGCCGCCGGCGAAGACGATGTCCTGCTTGCCCATCTGGATCTGTTCCATGGCGGTACCGATGCAGTGAGCACTGGTGGCGCAGGCAGAAGCGATGGAGTAGTTCAGGCCCTTGATCTTGAACGGAGTGGCCAGGCAAGCGGAAACGGTGCTGCTCATGGTCCGCGTTACGCGGTATGGGCCGACGCGCTTGACGCCTTTCTCGCGCAGGATGTCCAGCGCTTCCATCTGGTTCAGGGTCGATGCGCCACCGGAACCGGCGATCAGGCCGGTACGCGGGTTGGAAACCTGCTCTTCGGTCAGGCCGGAGTCAGTGATGGCGTCTTTCATGGCCAGGTAGGCATAAGCTGCCGCGTGGCCGACGAAGCGATAGATCTTGCGATCGATCAGTTCTTCAAGGTTGAGGTCAATGGAGCCGGAAACCTGGCTACGCAGACCCATTTCGGCATATTCCGGGTTGAACCGGATGCCAGGGCGGCTTGCACGCAGGTTAGCGGAGACGGTCTCTTTGTCATTGCCCAGGCAAGAAACGATGCCCAGACCAGTGATAACGACGCGGCGCATGCGGATAACCCTTAGAAGTTGTCAGTGGAGGTGAACACGCCGACCCGGAGGCCTTCGGCGGTGTAGATTTCGCGACCGTCGACAGTGACCGAACCGTCGGCGATGGCCAGGTTCAGCTTGCCCTTGAGGACGCGCTTGATATGAATGTTATAGGTGACTTTCTTGGCGGTCGGCAGGACCTGGCCGAAGAATTTCACTTCGCCCGAACCCAGCGCACGGCCACGGCCCGGCAGGCCTTGCCAGCCCAGGAAGAAGCCGACCAGTTGCCACATGGCGTCGAGGCCCAGGCAGCCCGGCATCACCGGATCGCCTTCGAAGTGGCAGGCGAAGAACCACAGGTCCGGATTGATATCCAGCTCGGCGACCAATTCACCTTTGCCGTACTTGCCACCTTCTTCGCTGATCAGGGTGATGCGATCAACCATCAGCATGTTCGGGGCGGGCAGTTGCGCGTTACCAGGGCCGAACAGCTCACCGCGACTGCAGCGCAGCAGATCTTCCCGGGTAAAGGCGTTTTGTTTGGTCATGCGAGCTCCTCAATAGTCCCATGCGGCAGGTGGGGCAAATCTTCCCGGCCGATCGAAGCGTTCATGCCTCGAACCGGCAGCCTACTCATAGACTATTGCGTTGTGGTGAAAGTCACAGCACCAAGGACATGAATGTACACTTGTGCACTGAAATTATTATTCAAGCCCCTTTTCGGGCCTGTTCGGGTGACTAAGACTGCCGCACTTTCGCCTTTCACGCCAGTCGCAGATGGTCGAAAGGCCTGTACTACTGCACCCAACGCTGAAGAATTTGCTGCAGATCAGTCCGTTTGAACGGCTTGGCCAGGTAATCGTTCATCCCCGCCGACAGACAGGCTTCGCGGTCGCCCTGCAAGGCGTTGGCGGTCAGGGCGATGATCGGCAGGTCGGTGCAACCGGGTAGCTTGCGTATTTGTCGGGTGGCTTCATAGCCATCGATGATCGGCAAGCGGCAATCCATCAGGATCGCTTCGAAGATCAGGCTCTCGGCACTGCGCACCGCCTGCGCGCCGTCGGCAGCGACACTGACCTTGAAGCCCAGGCTGCGCAACATGGCTTCGATGACGGTCTGGTTGACCGGGTTGTCTTCGACCAACAACACATTGCGTCCTTCGCCGTTGCTGTTGCGCGATTGCGCGCGAGGGGGCAGCAGCGGTTGTGTCTGCTGGTGCAATGCCAGGGGAATTTCCAGGGTGAACACCGAACCGCGACCTTCCTCACTCTGCGCGCGCAAGGTGCCGCCCATGCGTTCGGCCAGGGTACGGGCAATCGGCAGGCCCAGCCCCGTACCGCCGTAGCGTCTTGAAATAGAACTGTCGGCCTGCTGGAAAGCGCTGAACATCAATTCCAGGCTTTGCGCCGGGATGCCGATCCCGCTGTCGCGCACGGTGCAGGTGAACCACAGCAACTCGTGGTCCAGCGATTGCCACTGCGCCTCGATCGTGACGCGGCCCTGCTCGGTGAACTTCAGCGCATTGCCGACCAGGTTGACCAGTATCTGACGGATACGCGTCGGGTCGCCCTTGACCTGCAAACCGCGCATGTCGTCGGGGATCATCAGTTGCAGGTCCAGACCGCGTTGCGCGGCGCTGTGCTGGAACGACTGGGCGCAACTGCCGATCAGGTCGGTGAGGTTGAACGCAATGTGCTCCAGTTCCAGCTCTGAACGTTCGATCCGCGAGAAATCCAGGATGTCGTTGATGACCTTGAGCAAATGCTCGGTGGATTCGGAGGCCAGCGCCGCGTACTCCACCTGCTCCTCGGTCATGTCGGTGGTTTCCAGTAACTGCAGCATGCCCAGTACGCCATTCATCGGCGTGCGCAGTTCATGGCTCATCATGGCGAGGAAATCGGATTTGGCGTTGTTGGCCTTTTCCGCTTCTTCGCGGGTCTGGATCAACTGCGCCATGGCCTGATGCTGTTCGCGGCTGGCCTGCTCGAGACCGCTGGCGAGGTTGTTGATGTGTTGCGACAGCGCCCCCAGCTCGGTGTCGTCGACAATGGGCAGCGGTGTGTTGTAATCGCCGTCCTGGATCGCCTTGACCGCATTGCCGATATCACGGATCGGTTTCGACAGGCTGCCCGCCAGACGGCGGGCCACGAGGAAGGTAAACAGCAGGGCAAACAGCGCCAGGATGGCGGCCTTGAGCACGATTTCCTGTTGGCGCCGGCTGAAGGCATCGTTGGACAGCCCGACGATCACCCGACCGAGGTAGTCCTCGGTGGGGGCGGCAGTGGCGGTTTTGCTGCTCTGGAAAAAATCATTGTGCAACGCGATACGCTGGAGCCGTATCGGTGCCTGGAACACTTCGAGCTGTTGGGCGCGATTGTGGTGTTCGCTCGGTTGTTCGACGTACACCAGAACCCGGTTGGCGCTGTCCTGAATTTCTAGAAAACTCACGTTGGGTGTGGCCAGCGTTGCCTTGAGCAAGGTTTCGAGCACTTCGATGTTGCCCGAAATCACGCCGTACTCGGTGGCCGGGGCCAGTTGATTGGCGATCAACTGGCCGGTGTGGGAGATTTCCTGACGCAGATCCTGGATGCGCACGAAGGTGAAGAAACTGATCAGCAACAAGGTCAGCAGCAGTGCAGGGCCGAGGCTGATCAGTTGGGTGCGAGTGTTGATGTCCCAGCGACGGCGCAAGCTCATGGACGGCGTTCTCCTTCAGCCAGCAGTGTGGCGACAGACGCTTCGTTTATCTGTTCGATACCCAATGAACGCGCGACTTGCGGGTTGCTCGCGACCTTGAATCGATGGGGATAGTGCGTGCGCGGCCAGGTGGCTGGTGGCCGGTCGAGCAGTTCGTCGAGGACCGCCAGCCAGTCGCTCTGATCGCTATAGGTGCTGGCCAGGCTTCCGGCCTTGACGAATCCGGCGTTGGGTCCGATCAGGGCCACTTGCCGCGAATAGCTGCTCAACAGCAGGTTCTTTGCGGTTTGCGGGTTGTACAGGTCGGCATCGTCAAGTCCCAGCAACACGTCGCTGTTATTTAGCAGTGCCTGTAATGGACGACTGTCGTGAGTGTTGTCCCAGCGCTGGGTGACGATCTCAAGGCCCTGGGGGAGGGCGGCCTGACGCAGCTCATTCAACAGGAATTCGCTGTGGGTGTCGTAGAGCACGCCGATGCGTCTGGCTTGTGGCAACAGGGTGCGGGTCAAGCGCAACTGGCGGTCCAGTGGTGGATCGCTCCATAGCAGGCAAAGGCGCGCAGGCAACGTATTGTTCAAGCGTTGCCGGGCTTGCAGGCGGCTGATGCGCAGTACGAGAGTCGCCGGGCCCTGGGCGTTTTGCAGGCGCCAGTCGAGGCTGGGCAGGTCGAGCAGTATCAAGCGGATGTTTTCCGGCAGCTGGTCCGGTATCGGCATTTTTGCCAGCGTCTGGAAGTGTACGTTATCGCGTGGTCGCAACTCGCTCAGGGCCTGGGTAAACGCCCGCACACCGGGGCTGTCTTCGGCCCCTGTGAGCAAAATGTCGGCCGCGTTACTCGCCAGGCTGCCCAGCAGGCCGCTTGTCAGCAGGCAGAGTATGGCCAGCAGCCGACCCAGGGGCGGCATTCTGCAAGCCGGGCGATTCGGCATCTTAAAGCTCCAGCTCGGCGCTGAAATACATCACCTGGCGCTGGTCATAATTATTGTCGATGAAGGTGGTCGGCTGATTGTCCAGCCGTTGCTGGAGCACCCCGGCCAGTTCCAGGCTGGCCTTGCCCAAGGCGATACGTTTGGCGATGCGCGCATCGACCCGTTCAAAGCGGTAGCCGTTGAGGGCGTCATCGCCATTATAGAAAAGCGCACTGTTCCAGCCTTGGCCCCAATCGCGCAGCCATCCGGCCGAACCACTGTTACTTGCAGTCTGCCTGGCATCCAGCGGATTGCTGGCATCGGTATCGACGTAGGCATAAGTCAGTCGCAGGCGATCGAGGTTGCCGACACGCCAGTCGAGCTGGGTTTCGACCCCCGAAAAGCGCGCCTTGTTGGCATTGCTGGCAATGTACTGATTGTTGCGTAGCGGCTCACTGATCATGCCGGTGATTTCGTCGTGGAACAGCTTCACGTCGAGCGCCAGCCCCGGTTCGGGAAAATAGCCGTTGTAGCCCAGTTCCCGAGAGCGCATGTGCTCTTGATCAAGGTCGCCGGGGCCACGGGTCTTGACGAAATAACGGGCGCTGGACTGGCCAAACGCACCGGGCTTGAGGTTGGTGACCTGATAACTCCAGTTGACGTTGTTCTCGAACATGTCCGGTGAGCGGATGGCCTCGGAGTACACCGCACGCAAGCCGTGGCGCGGGTTGATCAGGTAGTTGACCGCCATGCGAGGTGTCAGCGAGCTGCCGGTCAACCGGGTGTCCTCGAACATGGCGCCGCCTTGCAGCAGCCAGTGTTCGGTGGCACGCCACTCGAACTGGCCGAACGCTCGCCAGATCCTGTCATCGAGAGTGCCATTGAAGTAGGTCTCGGAATTCACCCGGTCGTAACGGTAGTTTATCCCGCTGACCAGCCGCAGGTTATCGGCAAGGCTGAGGGTGTCCTGCAGTTCGAGGTCGTAGCGCGATTCCCGGGTGCTCTGGTCGATGTCGCCGCAAACGGTCTGGTTCGCGCCGTTGCGCCATTGATCGAGTACCTGGTTGGCCAGCGCCTGCTCGGCGGGCGTCCCGGCCGGCGCACCAGAGCCGATGAAACGCGTGATATTGCGGGCCAGGCGCTCGGTGTAGTTCGGGTTCAATTGCCAGAGTTCGGTCAGTTGCGGGCTGAACGAAACTTCTGCGTCGCAGGCGCGCCAGGTTTGCTGGCGATCCCAGTGTTGGGCCGACCCCTGGATATAAAGGCTGTGGTCCGGATTGACGTCCAGATTCCAGCGCAATGACCCGGCGTAGTCCTTGGCGGTGACGTCGGAGTCGTCGCCGGCGCGGGTAATTCCCGGGAACACCGGCCGGTAGGTATAGGGCCGCTGGTTGGTGCCGTCCTTGGCATTCAATTGCCAATCGAGGCTTTGCCGTTCGTCGAGGCTCTGGCTGACGGTGAGGTTGAAGCGCTCGAGGCGACGACTGTCATGGTAGTCAGCGCCGGTTCTGTCGGTGTCGAAGCCGTCGTCTTGCTGGCCGGACAGGGACAGGCGCATGTCACCATCCTCCCAGCCCAGGCCCTGGCTGGCGTAAAAGTCGTTGATGCCGCGCTGGCCCCGGGTGACCTTCATACGCGTGCCGTGACTGTCGGCCGGGCGCCGGGTAATGATGTTGACCACCGCCATCAGGGCGTTGGCGCCGTAGCTGACGGTATTCGGTCCGCGAAAGACTTCGATGCGCTCGATGTCTTCCATGGCCACCGGAATGTCACTCCAGTCCACGGTGGCCAGGCCGGCGCGATACACCGAGCGCCCGTCGATCAGCACTTGCATGCGCCGCGCTTCATTCGCATTGGTGCCGTGGTAGTTCACCGTCGCCTGATTGCCGCTGATGTTGCCGACCATCATCCCCGGCACCAGGCGCAGCAGTTCGCTGATGTCACGGGCACCGCTGGCGTGGATCAGGGCACTGTCGATCACCGTCATGCTTCCCGGCACGGCCGCCGGCGACTGCTTCAGGCGCGTGGCGGTGAGTACTTGCGGCAGCGGTTCGCTGTCCAGGAACAAGTCGTCGGCCAGCGCCGGCGAGCTGAAAATCAGCGCCAGAACCAGAGGTGAATGCGGTGAAGGAGAGCCCGGAGACACAACACATCCCTGTCAGTGATTGTTGGCGCGCATGTTAACCGAGCCGAATGACTTTTCCATTCACGATGTCTGCATTTTCCTCGGTTTTATTGGTCTTCTTCCTACGGGTGCAGGTATTTGATGTCGGGGCTGGCCGTCGATGGACTGCCCCGTATAATGCCGACATCGCCACTGGTATGGATTAACGGATTGCATATGACTGAACAGCGCCCGATTGCGGTCCTGGGAGGCGGAAGTTTTGGAACCGCCGTGGCTAATCTGCTGGCCGAGAACGGGCATCAGGTCCTTCAGTGGATGCGTGACCCCGAACAGGCCGAGGCCATTCGGGTCAATCGCGAGAACCCGCGTTACCTCAAAGGCATCAAGATTCTGCCCGGCGTCACGCCGGTCACCGACCTGCAAGCCACATTGGACGCCTGCGACCTGTGTTTCGTCGCATTGCCCTCCAGTGCGCTGCGCTCGGTGCTGGTGCCGCACGCCGAACGCTTGACCGGCAAAATGCTCGTGAGCCTGACCAAAGGCATCGAAGCCCACACGTTCAAGTTGATGAGCGAGATCCTCGAAGAGATCGCCCCGCAGGCGCGCATCGGCGTCCTGTCCGGACCCAACCTGGCCCGTGAAATCGCCGAGCACGCGCTGACCGCCACGGTGGTCGCCAGTGAAGACGAAGAACTCTGCCAGCAGGTTCAGGCCGCGCTGCACGGACGCACCTTTCGTGTGTACGCCAGCGCCGATCGTTTCGGCGTGGAGCTGGGTGGAGCGCTGAAAAATGTCTACGCGATCATCGCCGGCATGGCGGTGGCGCTGGGCATGGGAGAAAATACCAAGAGCATGCTGATTACCCGGGCATTGGCGGAAATGACCCGCTTCGCGGTGAACCAGGGTGCCAACCCGATGACCTTCCTGGGGCTGGCCGGCGTGGGCGATCTGATCGTGACCTGTTCGTCGCCCAAGAGCCGCAACTATCAGGTCGGCTTCGCCCTCGGCCAGGGCCTGAGCCTGGACGAGGCGGTCACGCGCCTGGGCGAAGTCGCCGAAGGGGTCAATACCCTTAAAGTGCTCAAGTCCAAGGCCCAGGAGGTTGGCGTGTACATGCCGCTGGTCGCCGGGCTGCACGCGATCCTGTTCGAGGGGCGCACGCTGGAGCAGGTCATCGGTCTGTTAATGCGTGGCGAGCCGAAAACCGACGTCGACTTTATTTCCACCAGTGGTTTCAACTAATCACACTTGCCAGAAAAGCAGGGAGTTGCGCATGAACGATCCAAAAGTAGAAGCCAAGTACGAGTCCATCCTGCTGCGGGTGCTGTGGATGATCCTCTTCGTGCTGGTGTGGCAAGTGGCGCAGTTCATCCTCGGCGCCGTCGTGCTGGTGCAGTTGATCTATCGTTTGTTTTATGGCGCCCCAAGCGCCAGCCTGATGAATTTCGGCGACAGCCTGAGCCAGTTTCTGGCGCAGATCGGTCGTTTCGGCAGCTTTCACAGCGACCAGAAGCCTTGGCCGTTCGCCGACTGGCCGACGCCGCGTACACCGGAAGGTGAGGCGCCGCATGTCGTGGCACCGGCACCGCATCCGGCCCGAGATGAGGAACCCAAGCTATGAAACTCTGGGTATTGCGTCATGGTGAAGCTGTACCACACGGCTCCCGTCCCCACGATTCGGAGCGGGAACTGACGGATAACGGTCGTAAGGAAGTATTGAAAATCGCCGCAGAGCTGATGGGGCAGCCACTGACCGGCATTTACGCCAGCCCGTACCTGCGAGCGCAGGAAACAGCGCAACTGGTACGAGACGCATTGGGTTTCGTACCGGAAATCCGCACCGTCGAGTGGCTGACACCGGACACGGAGCCGGACAAGGTGGCCGAACAGATGGTCGCGGTAAGCAACGTTTTGCTGGTCAGTCACAACCCGCTGGTGGGGAATCTGCTGAGCTACCTGCAGCATGGTGCCGGACATCCGCCGGAAAGGGTCAGCACTGCCGGTCTGGCGGAGCTCAAGGGTGAAGAGCTGCTGGTCGGGTCAATGAAACTCGACAGCATCAAGCATCCCTGACCACGGGTTTCATAGGGCAAAGCTTGACTTGAAGTGGGCGCCCAACACTGTGGGAGCGAGCTTGCTCGCGATAGCGTCAAGCCAGTCGACATCCATGTTGAATATTCGTCCGCCATCGCGAGCAAGCTCGCTCCCACAGATGTAGAAAGTTTTGTATGAAATAGTCAACCAAGCACTTGCTTGGTTGACTACGCTTGCTCCAGACCAAAATCACAGGAGCGAGTCGCATGTCTGCTGCTTTTCGTTTGCCGCTGGACGTTTTCTACGAGCGTGAGGCCCGTCATCCCCGCCAGCGCTTTCTGGTCCAGCCTGTCGGGGGCGGCCAGGTCGAGACCTTGACCTGGGCGGACGTCGGACATCAAGCACGCTGCGCCGCCCACTGGCTGCGAGCGCGGGAACTGCCGCAGGGCAGCCATATCGCTCTGATCTCGAAGAACTGTGCGCACTGGATCGTTGCCGATCTCGCGATCTGGATGGCCGGGCATGTGTCGGTGCCTTTGTACCCCAACCTGACCGCCGAGACCGTTGCCCAGGTACTCGAACATTCGCAAGCAGCGCTGGCATTCATCGGCAAGCTCGACGACTGGCCAGGTATGTCCCGTGGTGTCAGCCCCGACCTGCCGACCATCAGCCTGCCCCTGCATCCTCCCGGCGACTTCGATTTCAGTTGGGACGACCTGCAACGCAGTTCGCCCATCCAGGACAATCCCAAGCCTGACGCCGATCAACTGGCGACCATCATTTACACGTCCGGCACCACGGGCATGCCCAAGGGCGTGATGCACAGCTTCGGCACTCTGGGGTTTGCCACCACCCGCGGCACTGCGTTGTTCGGTCTCAACGAGTCGGACCGGCTGTTGTCCTACCTGCCGCTGTGCCACGTTGCCGAGCGCATGTTCGTCGAGCTGGCATCGATCTATACCGGCCAAACGGTGTTTTTCGCCGAGAGCCTCGATACCTTCCTCACCGACCTGCGCCGTGCGCGCCCGACCGCACTGTTTGGCGTGCCGCGCATCTGGACCAAATTCCAGATGGGCGTGTACAGCAAGATCCCGGCAAAACGTCTCGACTTCCTGCTCGGCCTGCCGATCATCGGCAAACGGGTCGGGCATAAAGTCCTCGCCGGGTTGGGGCTGGATGCGTTGCGCATCGCGTTGTCCGGCGCGGCTCCGGTGCCGCAGACCTTGTTGCAGTGGTACCGCAAACTGGGGCTGGACGTGCTGGAGGTCTACGGCATGACCGAGAGTTGCGGTTACTCCCACATCGGCATGCCGGGCCAGAACAAACCGGGCTGGATCGGCAAGCCGTGTCCGGAAGTCGAAGTGCGGATCGCCGAGACGGGGGAAGTCATGGTGCGCAGTGGTGCGACCATGCTCGGGTATTACAAGGAACCGGAAAAAACCGCCGACACCATTACCGAGGACGGCTTCCTGCGTACCGGCGACAAGGGCGAGGAGGACGCCGAAGGCAATCTGCGCCTGACCGGGCGCCTGAAGGAAATCTTCAAGACCAGCAAAGGCAAGTACGTGGCCCCGGCACCGATTGAAAATCGCCTGGCCGTGCATTCGCGCATCGAACAGGTCTGCGTGGTGGGCGATGGCTTGAGTGCGCCGCTGGGTTTGTGCGTGTTGTCGGCGGTCGGCCAGCAGGATGCCGGCGGGGCCGCGCGCGCCGGTTTGCATTCGAGCCTGGAAAAACTGCTGGAGGAGGTCAATGGTGCCCTCGACAAGCATGAACAACTTCGGCGCCTGGTGGTGGTCAAGGACAGTTGGGCCGTGGAAAACGGCTTCCTTACCCCGACCCTGAAGATCAAGCGCAACGTGATCGAAGCGGCTTACGGTGAACGCTTTGAGGAATGGAGCGAGCGCAGCGAAGCGGTGCTGTGGCAGGATTGATCCACGAACAAAACCAACGAGGACACTCTGCGATGAGCCTGTGGCGCACCACCCCGAACATCGAGCAGTTGAACGCAATCCAGAAAAACACCATCGGCGAAGTGCTGGACATCCGTTTCGAAGCTTTTGACGATGAGTCCCTGACCGCCAGCATGGTCGTCGATCACCGCACCCATCAGCCTTACGGCTTGCTGCATGGCGGTGCCTCGGTGGTGCTGGCCGAATCGGTCGGCTCGATGGCCAGCTACCTGTGCATCGATGCCAGCAAATTCTATTGCGTGGGCCTGGAAATCAACGCCAACCATTTGCGCGGCCTGCGCAGCGGACGGGTGACGGCGGTGGCCAAGCCGATCCACATCGGCCGCACGACCCATGTCTGGGACATTCGGTTGACCAGCGATGAGGGCAAGGCCAGTTGTGTGTCGCGACTGACCATGGCAGTGGTGCCCTTGGGTGAGAATCCGCCGGCGCGTTGAACCAAAACCATAGCTTTGACCGGACTGTCATCATTCCTGTCAGTTACGGTCATTGCTGTAGGACGCGGTCTTGCGGACAATCTACACCTGTTCTCGCTCATGGATTTGCAGGTATGTCGCAACAGATCTTTTTCGCCCACGCCAATGGTTTTCCTTCGGGGACCTACGGCAAGTTGTTTGCGGCGCTGGCACCCGAGTTTCAGGTGACGCATCTGGAGCAGCACGCCCACGATCCGCGTTTCCCGGCGGACGACAATTGGTACAACCTGGTGGATGAGCTGATCCATCACCTGCAACAACAGGCCGAACCCGTGTGGGGCGTCGGTCACTCCTTCGGTGGCGTGTTGCATCTGCATGCGGCCTTGCGCTGCCCGGAGTTGTATCGCGGCGTGGTGATGCTCGACTCGCCAGTGCTGACCCGAGCCGATCGATGGGTGATCCGGGCGGCCAAGCGCTTCGGTTTCATCGACCGCTTGACCCCGGCCGGCCGGACTCTCGGTCGACGTGAAGAGTTCGCTGACCTGGAAAGCGCCCGGAAATATTTCGCCGGTAAAACCCTGTTTCGCGGCTTCGACCCGGAATGCTTTGATGCTTATCTGCAACATGGCTTGCAACAGGCCGGTGACAAGCTGCGCTTGCGCTTCGACCCGGCCACGGAAATCAGCATCTATCGCGGTGTGCCGCACACCAGCCCGGGCAGCACCCGGCAGTTGCAAGTGCCGCTGGCGGTGGTACGCGGGCACGACAGCCGCGTGGTGATGCGCCATCACGCCAGTTCGGTCGACCGCCTGCCGTTGGGCGAGTCGTTGACCATGCCTGGCGGCCACATGTTTCCGCTCGAACGTCCCCTTGATACCGCTGACATGCTCAAAGGCCTGTTCTACCGTTGGGGCGGCCGTCGACAACAGGATTGCGCATGAACCACGTCGTCGAAGAGGTCCGCCTGAGCCTGCCGCACATCGAACTGGCGGCGCACCTGTTCGGTCCTGAAGACGGATTGCCGGTCATTGCCCTGCATGGCTGGCTGGACAACGCCAACAGTTTTGCCCGTCTGGCGCCGAAGCTTAAAGGCCTGCGCATCATCGCCCTGGACATGGCCGGTCACGGTCATTCCGGGCATCGCCCGCCGGGAGCCGGCTACGCCATGTGGGACTATGCCCACGATGTGCTGCAAGTGGCCGAGCAGCTTGGACTGCGCAGGTTTGCGCTGATGGGGCATTCGATGGGCGCCATTGCTTCGTTGATCATCGCCGGGTCGATGCCCGAGCGGGTTACCCACCTGGCGTTGATCGACGGCATCATTCCTCCTACAGACAAAGGTGAAAACGCTGCCGAGCGCATGGGCATGGCCCTGCAGGCGCAACTGGATCTGCGGGAAAAGCGCAAACCGGTCTACGACACCCTCGACCGAGCCATCGAAGCGCGCATGAAAGGCCTGGTGGCGGTCAGCCGCGAGGCCGCAGAACTGCTGGCGCAGCGTGGCCTGATGCCGGTGCCGGGCGGTTACACCTGGCGCACCGACAATCGCCTCACACTGCCATCGCCGCTGCGCCTTACCACCGAACAGGCCATGGCCTTCGTCCAGCGGGTCAAGTGTCCTGCAACACTGGTGGTTGCCGCCGACGGCATGATCGCCAAACACCCAGAGTTGCTGGAGCGTCTACCCTTTAGCCGGGAACAGCTGCCAGGCGGCCACCATTTGCACCTCAATGATGAGTCTGGTGCCGATCTTGTCGCAGACTGTTTCAATCGGTTTTTCGCCATTCCTTGACTTGCGCCGGGCAACTGTCGAGGCTTGGCGGGTTGAAAAGGGAGACAACCATGATAGATCTCTACACCGCTGCGACCCCGAATGGCCACAAGGTCTCTATCGTGCTCGAGGAACTCGGCCTGCCCTACACGGTGCATGCCTTGAGTTTCGACAAAAAGGAGCAGAAGTCCGCGGACTTCCTCAAGATCAACCCCAATGGCCGGATTCCGGCGATTGTCGACCGCGCCAATGGCGATTTCGCCGTGTTCGAGTCAGGCGCCATCCTGATTTACCTCGCTGAACAGACCGGCAAACTGATGCCATCGGACCCGAAGGGGCGTTCGCTGGTATTGCAGTGGCTGATGTTCCAGATGGGGGGCATCGGCCCGATGCAGGGCCAGGCCAACGTGTTCTTCCGCTACTTTCCGGAAAAGCTCCAGGGTGCCATCGACCGGTATCAGCATGAAACCCGTCGCCTCTACGAAGTGCTCGACACGCGGTTGCAAAGCGTGGAGTTCCTCGCCGATCAGTACAGCATTGCCGACATTGCCACCTTTCCCTGGGTGCGCGGCTACGAGTGGTCGGGCGTCTCGGTGGATGGCTTGACGGCGTTGCAACGCTGGATGGCAACCATGGAGGACCGTCCGGCGGTGCAGCGTGGCCTGCAAGTACCGAAACGCGCCGATGAAGCCAGTATTATCAAGGGCGCCCAGGCCATGCTGATCCGATGAGTCTATCCATGCGTTCATTCAGTTTGCTGGTGCTGTGCAGTTTCAGTCCCTTGTTATTCGCCGCCGATGTTCCGGGCAGTCAGGACCTGCCGATAGTGCCGCGCATGGTCGACGCCCAGATTGTCGACTATCGCCCCGCCGCCGAACTGGAGCGGATCTACCCGTTGGGCTCGATCCGTAAAATCAGTGGCCAGTTACGATTCGACGGCCAGGTCAGTGCCCGCGGCAACGTCACTTCGGTGACCTACGAATTACCCTCGGAACATTCATCCATCGAGGCGTTCACCGCTGCCCGCGAGGCTTTGCAACAGCAGGACGCCGGGTTGCTCTTCTGGTGCCAGGCGCGCGATTGCGGTGAAAGCAGCCTCTGGGCCAACCAGGTCTTTGGCAACGCCAAGCTGTACGGCGCCGACGATCAGCAAGCCTATTTGTTGCTGCGACTTGCCGCTCCAAGGGACAACACGCTCGTTGCGCTGTACAGCATCACCCGCGGTAATCGCAAAGCCTACCTGCATGTCGAACAGTTCGAGGCTTCGACACCGCTGGGCGAGTTGTTACCGACCTCCGCGACCTTGCTGCGTGAACTCAAGAGCACCGGCGAGCTCGATTTTGCCACGTTGAACAGCGCACCTGACGAGACCTGGCTCCGCTTGATTTCTCGCGGACTGAATCTGGATACCACCTTGCGGGTCAGCATTTCCGGAGCGAACGCCGAAGCCTGGCGTCAGGCCCTGATTGCCCAGGGCGTGCGTGCCGCGCGGCTGGAAACCGGTAGTGCCGAAGGCTCTGGCCTGCACATCGAGCTATTGCGCTAGGCTGTACCGGGCGAGCGCGTACGTCGCGTTCGCCTACTCTTTTGCTGACTGACTTTTTCGAGACTTTTGATGATCAATAACGATCGCCTGTTGGTGCAGATCCTGCTCGTGGCGTTGTTCGGCGCGAGCTTCTGGGTGATGGCGCCGTTCTGGTCGGCGATGTTCTGGGGCGCGGTCCTGGCGTTTGCCAGTTGGCCGCTGATGCGCTTGCTGACCCGTTGGCTCAATGGCCGCGAGTCGCTGGCGGCGGCATTGCTGACGCTGGGCTGGATGGTGTTGGTAGCGGCACCCTTGGTGTGGCTGGGTTTCAACCTTGCCGATCATGTGCGCGATGCCACGGCATTCATCAAGGATGCACAGGTTGAGGGGCTTCCCGAAGCGCCGCTGTGGCTGGGTTCGATTCCCCTGGTGGGCGGGCGGCTGGTGGGGATCTGGAACAGCATCGATGAGCAGGGCGCGGCGATGATGGTGTCGCTCAAGCCTTATCTGGGGCAGGTGGGTAACTGGTTGCTGGCGCGCAGCGCGCAGATCGGCGGCGGTATTCTCGAACTGACCCTGAGCGTCGTCTTCGTATTCTTTTTCTATCGTGACGGGCCGCGCCTGGCGGCATTTGTACACACACTGCTGGAGCGGCTGATCGGTCAACGGGCCGGCTACTACATTGAGCTGGTGGCGGGCACGGTACAACGGGTGGTGAACGGTGTGATCGGCACTGCGGCGGCCCAGGCGATCCTGGCGCTGATCGGGTTCCTGATTGCCGGCGTACCGGGTGCGCTGGTGCTTGGCATCGTGACGTTCATGCTCAGCCTGATCCCGATGGGCCCGCCGCTGGTGTGGATTCCGGCAACCGCGTGGCTGGTCTGGAAAGGCGAGTACGGGATGGCCATATTCCTCGGCATCTGGGGCACATTCATCATCAGCGGTGTCGACAACGTGCTCAAGCCGTACCTGATCAGCCGTGGCGGCAACCTGCCGCTGGTCATTGTGCTGCTTGGGGTGTTTGGCGGGCTGATTGCCTTTGGTTTTATCGGCCTGTTCATCGGCCCGACATTGCTGGCGGTGGCCTACAGCCTGTTGATCGACTGGAGCACGACCCAGGCACGGGGTGAAGATCGCCGGCCCTGAGGCGGGAAGTGCTGTTGTAGGGACCCGTTGCGGTTGCCGAGGGGTGCGGGTCAGGGTGTTGCGGGCGTGTCGTGTGTGTATCGAACTCGACACAATGGCCTCAAGGGCTAGTCTTGCCTGAGCCGTCGCGACGATTTACCGATCATCGGGTCCCGCAGCGGCGCTGGTTCCGCTACAATGCGCGCCGATTTCGACTTGCCTGAGAGCCCACTCATGTCCGCCTGCCAGACTCCCATCATCGTCGCCCTGGATTTCCCTACCCGTGACGCCGCACTGAAGCTGGCCGATCAGTTGGACCCGAAGCTGTGCCGGGTCAAAGTCGGCAAGGAGCTGTTCACCAGCTGCGCTTCGGAAATCGTCGGCACCCTGCGCGACAAGGGTTTCGAAGTGTTCCTGGACCTCAAGTTCCACGACATCCCGAACACCACCGCGATGGCCGTCAAGGCGGCGGCGGAAATGGGCGTGTGGATGGTTAACGTGCATTGCTCCGGCGGCCTGCGCATGATGGCGGCGTGCCGTGAAGTGCTGGATCAGCGCACCGGTCCTAAACCACTGCTGATCGGCGTGACCGTGTTGACCAGCATGGAGCGTGAAGACCTGGCGGGCATCGGCCTGGACATCGAGCCCCAGGAGCAGGTGCTGCGCCTGGCCGCCCTGGCGGAAAAAGCCGGGATGGACGGCCTGGTGTGCTCGGCCCTCGAAGCCCAGGCACTGAAAGCGGCGCACCCGTCGCTGCAACTGGTGACCCCGGGGATTCGTCCGGCGGGCAGCGCCCAGGACGATCAGCGCCGCATTCTGACGCCACGTCAGGCGCTGGATGCCGGTTCCGACTATCTGGTGATCGGCCGTCCGATCAGCCAGGCGGCGGATCCTGCCAAAGCCTTGGCTTCGGTCGTGGCCGAGCTGGCCTGATCAGACACACAGGATCCAAATGTGGGAGCGGGCTTGCTCGCGAAGAGGGCGTGTCAGTCGACATTGATATCGACTGACCCACCGCTTTCGTCGGAACGCCGCCCGGAGCAAGCCCGCTCCCACTTTGGATTTGTGGCCATTTCAAATGTGGGTCAAACCTTCAACACCAACTTCCCGAAGTTCTCGCCGCTGAACAATTTCATAAGCGTCTCCGGGAAAGTCTCCAGTCCTTCGACAATATCTTCCTTGCTCTTGAGCTGCCCCTTGGCCATCCAGCCGGCCATTTCCTGGGCGGCGCTGGCGTATTGGGCGGCGTAGTCCATCACCACAAAACCCTCCATGCGCGCGCGGTTGACCAGCAGTGACAGGTAATTGGCCGGTCCCTTGACCGCTTCCTTGTTGTTGTACTGGCTGATGGCACCGCAAATCACCACCCGCGCCTTCATGTTCAGGCGGCTCAACACTGCGTCGAGGATGTCGCCACCCACGTTATCGAAATACACGTCGACGCCCTTCGGGCACTCGCGCTTGAGGCCGGCGAGGACGTCTTCGCTCTTGTAGTCGATAGCGCCATCGAAACCCAGTTCATCGATCAGGAACTTGCACTTGTCGGCGCCACCGGCGATGCCAACCACCCGGCACCCTTTGATCTTGGCGATCTGCCCGGCAATGCTGCCCACGGCGCCCGCCGCGCCCGACAGCACCACGGTGTCACCGGCCTTCGGAGCGCCGACGTCGAGCAGAGCGAAGTACGCCGTCATCCCGGTCATGCCCAACGCGGACAAGTAACGTGGCAGCGGTGCCAGTTTCGGATCGACCTTGTAGAAGCCTCGCGGTTCGCCGAGGAAGAAATCCTGCACGCCCAGGGCGCCGTTGACGTAATCCCCGACCGCGAACCCCGGGTTGTTCGACGCAATGACTTTGCCCACACCCAAGGCGCGCATGACTTCGCCGAGCCCGACCGGCGGGATGTAGGACTTGCCCTCGTTCATCCATCCACGCATGGCCGGATCCAGGGACAGGTATTGGTTTTCGACCAGTATCTGACCCGCCGCCGGCTCGCCGACCGGTACTTCCTGGTAGGTGAATGTCTCGCGGGTCGCCGCGCCAACCGGACGTTTGGCGAGCAGGAATTGGCGATTGGTCTGGGAGGTCATGGCAGGCACTCAAGTTGAATGAAGCTTTGTTGATAGCCGGTCAGCGACGATGCCGCAAGTTCGGCTGATGCGGCGAATGCAGGTTGATCCAGTGCAGTGATAGTTGGTACGGCAGTCCCATCACTGCAACTCATGGGTGCCCAACCGGAGCCTTGATAGTGCTGCCGTGTTCAAGACCTCCATGGCTAGACTGGTCCTACGCGATTCCCCGCATTCTTCTTTTCGAGGACATAACAAAATGAGCATGACGTTTTCCGGCCAGGTGGTCGTGGTGACAGGCGGGGCGGCCGGTATTGGCCGCGCGACCGCCCAGGCATTTGCCGCCGAGGGCCTGAAGGTAGTAGTGGCCGATATGGACGTGGCAGGCGGCGAGGGCACGGTGGCGCTGATTCGTACCGCCGGTGGCGAAGCGACCTTCGTGCGCTGCAACGTTACCCTGGAAAGCGATGTAAAAAATCTGATGGAGGAGGTGATCAATACTTACGGTCGCCTCGACTATGCCTTCAACAATGCCGGCATCGAAATCGAGAAGGGCAAGTTGGCCGAAGGTACGCTCGACGAGTTCGACGCGATCATGGGCGTCAACGTCAAAGGTGTCTGGCTGTGCATGAAATACCAGTTGCCGCTGCTGCTGGCGCAAGGGGGTGGCGCGATCGTCAATACGGCATCGGTGGCCGGCCTTGGGGCGGCGCCGAAAATGAGCATCTACGCAGCCTCTAAACATGCGGTGATCGGCCTGACCAAGTCGGCGGCCATCGAATATGCCAAGAAGAAAATCCGGGTCAACGCCGTGTGTCCGGCGGTGATCGACACGGATATGTTCCGCCGCGCTTATGAAGCCGACCCGAAGAAAGGCGAGTTCGCCAACGCCATGCATCCGGTCGGTCGCATCGGCAAGGTCGAAGAGATCGCCAGCGCGGTGCTGTACCTGTGCAGCGATGGCGCGGCGTTCACTACCGGCCATTCGCTGGCGGTGGATGGCGGCGTTACTGCGTTTTAAAAAGCGACGTACAGATTCACGAGTACACACGCAGCCTGTGGGAGCGGGCTTGCTCGCGAAGGGGGAGTGTCAGTCGACATCAATGTGGATTGGCAAACCGCTTTCGCGAGCAAGCCCGCTCCCACTTTTTTGGGGGTCCGCTAAAGGGCCAGGCAATGTGTATCAAATGATTAGATCGAATGGTTTTGGCGGCGTTGTCGCACAAGTCTTCGAACACGCCTGTGATTAACTGCTAATCGCAAAATCAACAGGAGTTTGCTTGCTCATGGAATTGAGAATCGACCGACAGGCGCTGGTGCCCGTCGTACAGCAAATTGTTGACGCTCTGACCTGCTGGCTTCATTCCAGCGGGGTATCGCCCGGTACGCGCCTGCCTTCGGTGCGACAGATCGCGCGGATCAATTTGCTCAGTCAGTTAAGCGTCGCTCAGGCTTGTGAACGCCTGGTGACACAGGGAATGCTGGTGTCAGGTCATGGAGCCGGCTATGCGGTTGCCGATCCGGCATTGGCCACAGGCACAAAGCACGAGCCGGAGTGGTTCGAGGGGGCGGAGCCCGATCACGGGACTTTTTCGAGTGAGTTGAGGCTGGGCTGTGGCGGGCTGCCTGAAAGCTGGCGCGAGACAGACGATCTGACTTACGCGATTCGGCAAGTCAGTCGTACCGACACGGCCAGCCTGTTCAACTACAGCACGCCGTTGGGTTTGCCAGCCTTGCGACAACAGATCCTCAAGCACCTCAGACAGTTGGATATCCGGGCAAAGGACAACCGGATCATGACCACGGCGGGTGCCAGTCAGGGGCTCGACCTGATTGTGCGGACGCTGTTCAAGGCCGGTGACTGTGTGGTCGTGGAGAGTCCCGGTTATCCGGTGTTGTTCGATCTGCTCAGGCTGCACGGCATCCGCATGGTCGAGATACCGCGAACACCGCGCGGGCCGGACGTGGACGTGCTCGAGTCGGTGCTGGTCAAACACCGGCCCCAAGGGCTGTTCATCAATAGCTTCTATCACAACCCGACCGGCAGTAGCCTTGCACCGGTGGTGGCGCGCCGCCTGCTGCAACTGGCCAGGGCCTTCGGCGTGCAGGTGATCGAAGACGACGTTTATGCGGATTTGCACAGCGGTTCCGGTATGCGACTGGCTGCGCTGGACGACAAGGTGATTTACGTGGGCAGCTTTTCCAAGACACTCAGCAGTTCCTTGCGGGTCGGTTTCGTGGTGGCCGATGCCGAAGTCATTACACGTCTGGCCGAGGTCAAGATGATCAGTGGCATGGGCGCTTCGCGATTTTGCGAATCGGTGCTGGCGTGCCTGTTGGCTAACGGTGCCTACCGCAAACTGGTACAGCGTCAGCGCCAACGTTTGAGCAGCGACCGGCTGGTGGTGCTGCAATTGCTCGAAGATGCCGAATGGGAAGTTTTCGGCAAGCCGGCGGGAGGCCTGTTCATCTGGGCGCGATCACGAATGTCCGACTACGATCAGCTGCGAACCCAGGCACGGCGCCTGGGTGTACTGCTGTCATCGAAGACCGCCTTCAACCCCTCGGGTGAGGCCAGTGACTGGCAGCGTATCAACGTGACATATGCCTGCGATCCGCGTGCCCGGGCGTTCTTTCAGGCCACTGCCCGGGATCGACCTCAAGCGTTCTGAAAACGACGTTGGCGTAGCTTTTTGCCATTATTCCGAAGCCAGAGCCTTGTGTTGCCACTGGCCCGTTGCGAATCTGCGTCTACAGACTTTGGCAGGGGACTAAGTGCAATGAATTCGGCCGTGCAAGGACGTTTTGCCAACCTCGGTATGGCGAAAAAACTGGGTGTCGGGTTTGTCCTGGTGCTGTTGTTGACTGCGCTGGTGGCGGGCATTGGCGTTTGGTCCCTGCAAACCATCAGCCAGCGCTTCGATGGGCTCAAGCAAATGTCATCGCTCAACAGCGGTTTGCTCAAGGTGCGGCTACTGGAGCAGGAGTACGCCTTGCACGGCAATCCGAAAACCGTCGATGCCCTGCACGAGGGCGTCGATGGCTTGATCGCCCTGGCCGGCCAGCTCAAGGCCGCGTCTGCGGCCAACGTGCCGGTGATGAATGATGTCGAACAGTCCCTGGGAGCCTATCGCAAGGCCTTCGACGAGTTTGTCTCGCTCAGCCAGGCCAAGGACCTGGCGCTGGAAATGGCCAGTTGGTCGGTGTCCAGCGTGGCCAATAACCTTGATGTATTGCAATCCGGGCTCGCCGATGACGGCACCTATACGCTGAAAGATTCCGAAGGCAAGGACGGTGCGCAATTCATCGAGCAGGCCAGTCAGGTCAGCCAGGTTTCACGCTTGATGCTGCAAGCCATGAATGAAGCGCGCGTGCGTCTGGATCAAAGCCGCAAAGGCGACGACAGCGCCGGGCAGGGCAAGATCGAACAGGCCAGCCAGGCATTGGCCCAGGCCGAGCAGCTCAAGACTACGGTCAAGGACGAGGGTTACCAGACCGTCCTCAATGAGGTGATGGGTCATATCGTCAGTTTCAGTGACAAGCTCGCCGAGTACACCGGCCTGCTGGAACAGGAAAAAACCGTCTATCAACAATTGCACCAGCGCGCAGCCCAAGTGGTCGAGCGGGTGGATCAAGCGTATGTCGCGCAAGACCTGGCGATGCAGGTTGAACTGAAAAAGAACTCGCTGCTGATCATTGGCTCTTCCGCTCTGGCCTTGCTGGTTGGGCTGGTTGCCGCGTGGTTCATCACCCGGTTGATCGTGGCACCGCTGCGCCGTGTGATTCAGGTGGCACAGCAGATTGCCTCAGGGGATTTGAGTGCGACCATTGACGTGACCCGCCGTGATGAAATCGGCCAGTTGATGCAGGCAATGCAACAAATGGGCGCGGGGCTCAGCCACATAGTCAGCGGCTTGCAATCGGGTATCGAGCAGTTGGCGACTTCCGCCCAATCGTTGTCGGCGGTGACTGAACAGACCAATCTCGAAGTCAGCACGCAGAAGGAGGAAACCGAACAGGTCGCCACCGCAATGAATCAGATGACGGCCACGGTGCATGACGTCGCGCGTAATGCAGAGGAAGCTGCGCTGGCCGCGCAAACCGCTGATGGCAAGGTTGAAAGTGGTCAGCAGGTGGTGCGCCAGAGCATGGCGCGGATCGAGCAGTTGGCGGACTCGGCCACCTCGGCCAGTTCGAGCATCGAAAGCCTGAGTGCGGAAATCCAGAACATCGGCACGGTTTTGAGTGTGATCAAAAGCGTGGCGGAGCAAACCAATCTGCTGGCGTTGAACGCGGCGATCGAGGCAGCCCGGGCCGGCGAGCAGGGCAGGGGCTTTGCAGTGGTGGCCGATGAAGTGCGTGCGCTGGCCAAGCGAACCCAGCAATCGACCGAGGAAATCGAACGCCTGGTCAGTGCCTTGCGCTCGGCGGCGCAGTCGTCGGTGCAGCAGATCCAGAGCAGTGGCGAGTTGGTGAAGCTGGCGGTCAGCGATGCCTTGCAGACCGAGAGTGCGCTGGGAAGCATTGCGGCGGCGGTGTCGTTGATCCAGCAGATGAACCAACAGATTGCCGCGGCGGCCGAGCAACAGAGCTCGGTGGCCGAGGAGATCAACCGCAGTGTCACCAGTATTCGCGCCAGTGCCGATCAGTCATCGCTGGCGATGCAGGGCAATGCAGCGTCGAGTATTCAGCTGGCGCAACTGGGGGTTGAACTGAAGGGGATGGTGGGGCATTTCAGGCTTTGAAATGATCATCGGCCAGGCTAAAAAAGCCACCTCTCGGTTAATGCTCATCAGTTAACACACTAAACCTGTGGGAGCGAGCTTGCTCGCGATGGCGGACTGTCAGGCACTCCTTGTGTGACTGTCCAACCGTCATCGCGAGCAAGCTCGCTCCCACAGGGTGGCGGTGTTCAAGCCGTTGACTGATTGGCATTAACCTCTAGGTGGCTTTTCCATTTTCGCTGATCAGTCGTAGATCGCTTTCTTCTTCCAGTCCGCGTCAGCCTCGACGTCCTTGAGGCCTTCGGTCAACTGGTTTACGTCGCCTTCGACCGGCGCGATGCGATCCATGACCTGGTCGTTGGCCCGGGCCAGGAGTTTTTCCAGGTACTCCAGTTGCTCGGCATAGACCTGTGGTTCCTGCTGTTTGCGCAGGTATTGCACGCCACGTTCGAATGCCAGGCGGGCCTGTCCGGGCTGGTTCTGTTGCAGGGAGTGCTGGCCGAGGTTGTTGAAGAACTCGATGTGCAGCAGCACCAGGATGTGGCGCACTTCACGAATCCAGCGCTTGGCCTCGTTGGGGGGCAGGAAGCCGTCCTGGGCCGCGCGGGTAACCTGGCCGTGCAGGGCTTCGAGCAGGAAGCGTACATCCTTGGCCTTGGCTTCAGTCTGGATCGGTGCCGGCGGATTGTTGACCGGGATGGATTCACCCTGGCCGACAAGGGCCTCCAGTTCGGCGATCCGTGCCTTGAGGTTGGCGCTGGATTTTTCCAGATTAAGCAGGCGCTGGCAGACGTTCAGTTCCAGGCGGGCCAAGAGCAGCTTGAGGGCCGGGGTCATCAGCTGGCCGGGGAACGTCTCGGTGATTTCGCCGCAGCGTCGCAGGCGATCGTTGAGCTCAATCTTGGTACGGGCCTTTTCCAGCTTGTTGTTTTCCACCACATGGTTCATGTAGCCAATGGCGATCAACAGTGCGATCCCGGCTACGACTAGCAGGGTGATCATGAGTGGCGTCACCGGTAAGACCTCTTTATAGGTTACGCATGCGGGTTGAGTGGCTTGGCATTTGAGCCCCCAGGCCTGCACGACGGGTTGGATCGGACATGCTTGTTCTTACTATCGGCCGGAGCCCCGCTTCTATGAATGATGGCACTCGATACTCAGATTGCCATCATCGGGTGGACTATAACGTCTTGGCGGGTGCCAGAATATAGGCGTCAAACGCCGGGCAGCGGAAAAACCGCAATGGCTCCCAAAAGCAGGGCGAAGTCATTGATTTAAATAAATTTATATCAGGGGGTTGACGACCTCTCAATCCATCCATAGAATGCGCGCCACTTGCAGCGTAAAGCACACAGCGAAACGAAGCAGGGAGTGAATGTTGTACGTGTGTCCCCTTCGTCTAGTGGCCTAGGACACCGCCCTTTCACGGCGGTAACAGGGGTTCGAGTCCCCTAGGGGACGCCAATGCGGGAATAGCTCAGTTGGTAGAGCACGACCTTGCCAAGGTCGGGGTCGCGAGTTCGAGTCTCGTTTCCCGCTCCAATTTTAAACAGCGTTGCTTTCGGGCAGGGCTGAGTGAAACCAGAACCAAGTCTTCGGATGCGGCTCTGGACACCGAAACACACACCATGTGTTCCGGGTAGCGTGTCCCCTTCGTCTAGTGGCCTAGGACACCGCCCTTTCACGGCGGTAACAGGGGTTCGAGTCCCCTAGGGGACGCCATTTGCGGGAATAGCTCAGTTGGTAGAGCACGACCTTGCCAAGGTCGGGGTCGCGAGTTCGAGTCTCGTTTCCCGCTCCATATTTAACAAAAACGCCGCTCATTGAGCGGCGTTTTTGTTTGCGCGTAAAAAAACAGGTCAACTGCTGAGGCTTTGTACCAGGCTTTCGAGCGCTTCAGAGGTTTCTTCATCCTGCTCCAGTTGCACAGCTGCAGCCGCTCTGAGTTGGCGTGCCAGGCGGTATTCGCTGGGTGTGCAGTTGGCGAACTGCTTGAAGGCACGGGCGAAGTAGGAAGGATCCTTGAAGCCGGCCTCATAGCCGATGCTGGTAATCGGCATCTGGCTGTTGTCGAGCAGTTCTTTGGCGAAGTTCATGCGCTTGTCCAGGATGTAATCCGTGAAGCCAAGTCCATTGGCTTCCTTGAACAGGCGGCTGAAGCGAAATGTCGTCATGCCGCAGCGCTGAGCCAATTCCCTCTGATCGATGCTGTCTCGAAAGTGCTGTTCGATGTACAGCATGACATTGTTCAGCGCCTGGTGTTTTTGATGTCCTGAGGTCCGCCGGATGCTGTCCGGCAGGGTCGGGGCGTGGTCGATTTGCGATGATTTGACCTGGCCGTGGGCATTTCGGCGCAGCTCGCAGAGCTGCACCACCGCCGTCAGGTAACGCTTCTTCTCGGTGGTCGAGAGCGGGAGCACCATGTATTCCCAGACGCTGGAGCGCATGGCCCAGACAGCCAGTTCCTCCGAGTGCTGCACGGTGAACATGGTGATCGGGATGCTGGGGGTGGTGCGTTTGATCTCCAGCAACAGCCTCAAGCCTGGCGTGTCGGGGCGATCAAAATGGACGCAGATCATGTCTGCCTGTTCCCTGATGGGCAGCACGGAGTTTTTCGCCAGATTGCAGTCGCAGGAGCCCTCGAACTGCGCGACGAGTTCTTTCGTGGACCGATCATGAGTCAGATCGAACCACAGGAGCGATGGCCTTTTGGTCAAATTGGACGTCATGTCTCTACTCTGGGGTTCTTGGTGACTCTCTCGCTAATGAGTATTGCCAAGGTGCCATCACTTTGCAGATTTAATCCTGATAGGAAAGACGATTTTTAGTTCTTTTCGCTCTATGGGTTACCTGGAGGGCAGCCCCGGGCGAGTGTTTGTTGGTGTGTTATCGACGAACCCGGCTCGAACCGTTTGTCGCTTGTTAATCAATGACAATTGCCTTTGGTTTTCAACGCCTTGGTTTATCCCTCCCCGTGACTTCTGCAAAGGCCAATGACCCGTATTTGGCCAGCCCGCAAAAAAGTCCTAACGATGTGCAAAATCTTCCTAACGCCCATGCCTTGCCACTGACTAGGGTTGCATCAGGCAGCGCAGAAAGTACTGCCTCAGAAAAAACAACATTCGAGTGAGGTGGGCAAAATGATCATGCAAACAATCAAGGCTTCGGTAGTGAAGTTCGCCAAAGACGAAGATGGTCTGACCATTGTGGAGTATGCGGTGGCCGGTGGGCTTATAACCCTGGCGGTTGTCACTGCTTTTACCACGTTGGGCACCGCCATTATCGCCAAGCTCGGTAAGCTAGCGGCTTGTATGGGTGCCACGGTCGCGGGGCAGACTTGCACGTAAGCCTATTCCCAGTGAGAGATGCAGCGATGCCTATTGAGCAGATGTTTACATCAATAGTTCTGTTAGGGCTGCTAGGTATTGCGGTGGTGAGCGACCTTCGTCGCCACCGCATCCCCAACCTGCTGGTTCTTTTAGGACTTGTTTTGGGTTTGACCAGTCAGGCTTACGCAAGCGGAGTTGAGGGGCTTGGTAATGCTGTGCTGGCCATGCTGATCGGCTTTGCAGTGTTTCTACCCTTGTACGCTCTGGGCGGTATGGCCGCCGGGGACGTCAAGTTGATGGCCATGGTCGGATGTTTTTTTACACCGCATGACGCGTTGTGGACGGCGCTTTTCAGTCTGGCGGCCGGTGGTTTTTGCGGTTTACTGATCATCCTTTTTCATGGCCAGCTGCTGCAAACCTTAGCGCGCTACTGGTTGATATTAAGGGCGCGAACCTACTTGGTTCCGGCGGTAGATGAAGTGGCCGGAAAGCCTTTCCCATACACTGTCGCAATTTTGCTCGGAACCTTGGCCAGTGGCTATTGGCTGCAGATCGGCCCGTAGCCCAGGAGGCTAGTCATGCATGTCATCGTCGAAAGTGATGCCTACCCCAGCGATCGGAGCGCGGTGCAACGTCTGGCCCCTCAGCCCTGCACTATCCGCGAAACCGGTCTGACCGACAGTTTTCTCGGCGAGTTGGTGTGCAAGCATTTGTTTGATGCCGGTGTGCTGGACATGTCGCGGCTGGTGGAACGCCTGGCGCTGACCGGCGCGGTACTTGAAGAGGTCCTGGCGTTTCTGCGCAAGGATGGCCGTGTCGAAGTGCTTGGCCAGGGGAGTCAAACGGGCGGGCAGATGTTGCGTTATGGCCTGACCGAACGTGGTCGCAGTGTCGCCCGCGATGCCCTGTCTCGCAGTGGCTATATCGGTGCGGCACCTTTCCCGGTGAGTACCTACCGCTCCCTGATCAAACTGCAGACCATTCACCATGGTCGCATCAACGCCAACGATATGCGCAATGCCCTGGCTGGCGTAGTGCTCACGGAGGAGATGCTCGATCAGTTGGGTGTGGCGATGAATTCCGGGCGCGCGATCATGATTTATGGCCCCGCGGGTACCGGCAAGACTTATGTCAGCAGTCGGCTGATCCGTCTGTTCGCTGAGGCCATCTGGGTCCCTCATGCCATCGTCATCAACGAGGCGGTGATCGAGATCTATGACCCGCAGGTGCATCAGCGGCTCGATGAAAACGCTCAACAGAACAACCTGATGCTCAACGAAGGGATCGACCGTCGACTGCTGCGCTGCAAACGCCCGATCGTCATCACGGGCGGTGAGTTGAGCATGGAGCAACTGGACGTTCGCTATGACCCCTTCACCCGTCAATACCAGGCCGCCTTGCAGCTCAAGGCCAGCAATGGCCTGTTCATCATCGACGACATGGGGCGCCAGCGCATGGCCCCCGCCGAGCTGTTCAATCGCTGGATCGTCCCGATGGAAGAGAAACGCGACTTCCTCAACCTAGGCGGCGGTCGGCATTGCGAGTTGCCGTTCGATCTGATTCTGGTGTTTTCCACCAACCTCAACCCCCTGGAGCTGGCCGATGAGGCCTTCCTGCGCCGGATTGGCTACAAGCTGCAGTTTGGTTACCTGAAGCCCGAGCAGTACGAAAAGATCTGGCGTATGGAAAGCGAGCGTCTGGGCATTTCCTATGACCCGCTGCTGGTGCGTTACGCGTTGCAAAGGCTTTATGCAAACGAAGGCATGCCCCTGGTGCCCTGCCATCCCCGCGATCTCCTGAACATGGCACTCGATCGCCAGCGTTATATGGGCGGTTCCGGACCACTGTCACCGAAAGAGTTGGAATGGGCCTGGCGCAACTACTTCGTCCAGCTCGACTTTCTTTGATACGGAGATACTGACATGAGCTCTCGTACGCTTACCCTGATAGGTGTTTCTCTGGCCATGGGCCTTGGGGCTGCATGGATGGCCGACTCCTGGCTGAGCGCGCGGCTCAATGCCAGCCCGGATGACCACCTTCGAAATGTGGTGGTCGCCACGGTCGAGATTCCATTCGGGCAGATGGTCGAGGCCCAGCAGCTCACGACAGTACGCATGCCCATGGATACGATCCCGGACGATGCCTTCGATGCCAGCGAAAAAGCCGTGGGCAAGATCGCCACGTTCGACATTCTGCGGGGCGACATCGTGCGTGGTGCACGTCTGAGCGAGCACCTGGGGGGCAGCACCCTGGCCTCTTTGATTGCCCCCGACAAACGCGCCATATCGGTACGCGTGGACGATGTGGTCGGCGTGGGCGGATTCCTGTTGCCGGGTAACCGGGTGGACGTACTGGCGACCAAATCCACCAATGCCGGCAGTAACAGCGCCTCCTCCAGGACCATCCTCGAGAACTTGCGGGTGTTGGCGGTGGATCAGACCGCGGGTACCGACAAAACCCAACCGGTCGTGGTGCGCGCCGTGACACTGGAGATGTCGGCCGATGAAGCGGAAGCCCTGGTCACCGCGCAGACGGAAGGCAAGTTGCAACTGGCGCTGCGTAACCCACTGAACCTCGAGAAGAAAAGCCCGGCCGTTGCGCAAGCTACGCCTTTTGCACCTGCTGCCCCGGCCATGGCTGTGGCCACCGTTGAGGCACCAAAACGCGTGGTACATCGCAGCAGTGGCGAGGGCGCGGGCATCACCGTTATCCGCGGGATCGAAGCCAAAGTAGTCAACATTCGCTGACAAGGCGCAACCGGTATCTGGACATCAGGGTATTGGCGGAGCCGATCCGGATCAGTATCGGCAATCGAGGGCTTGATGATGAATCTTCGTATTCAGCGGCCGTTCACTTCGACGCCAAGGCGCCAGGAAGGATCGGTGAGTGCATTGATGGTGATCGCGATGGCGGCGATGGCCATGATGGCGGCGTTGGCCTTGGATGGCGGGCATATGATGCTGAACAAAACGCGCCTGCAGAATGCGGTGGACGCCGCCGCCCTGAGTGGCGCCAAAACCCTGAGTCAGGTAGAGGGGGGCGTCAACAGTGTCAGCGCGGCCAACGCGACGCGTACCGCCGCGCTCAATACGCTGACACAAAATGCCAATGCCACAGGCAACAACGAATTGGCCACGGCGGTCGGCGGCAACGCCGGTGCATTTGCAGTGGTGGAACTGGCAAGCAGCGTCTATGGCCCGTTCACCTTTCCCGGGCCGACGGATGCCAAATACGTTCGGGTATCGGTAGCGAGTTATGGCCTGACGGGATTTTTCTGGAGCTACGCCCAGTCATTGGGCGCCCTGGGGAACAAGGCGGTGGGGGCGATCGCCACCGCGGGACCCAGCCCTACCAGCCCCTGCGATCTCGCGCCTTTGATGGTCTGTGGCGATCCGGCTCAATACAACCCGGGCACCGGTATGTTCTGGGGCTTCCAGTTTGGTGATTTGAAGGTATTGAAGACGGCTTCCGGCAATCAGTCGCCTATTGGTCCAGGCAACTTTCAGTTGCTCGATTTTGGCTCGGGTGGCAATGCGGTCAGGGAGGAGATGGCCGGAGGCGGCAAGGTCTGCCGCAATGTGGGAGACAACGTCGCGACCGAGCCTGGTAACAAGGTCGGCCCTGCGTCTCAAGGCCTGAATACACGCTTCGGCATCTACGACGGCCCGGTCAGTGCCTCGGACTATCCGCCGGACCTGGTAACCACGTCCAGTAATCCCCCCATCACTGACGACGGCACAGGCCCGAAGTACCAAGGGCAAACCATCACCTCGAACAATGGCACTCTCACGGCAGGCGGCAACCCGATACTGGACTACAACGACTGGCGTACGAGCGTTGCTGCGTGTGTGGCAGGGGGCAGTGACTGTCAGGGCAATGGGGTGTTCGAGCGCCGGATGCTGAAAATCGTGGTGGGCAACTGCGCCGGGAAAAATAGTGGTTCAACCTCGATCCCGGTCCTCGGTTTTGGCTGTTATTTCGTGGTGCAGCCCATGGATGGCGGCGGCGGGGAAGCGGAGATCTTCGGCCAGTTCGTGAAGGAGTGCGAAGGCGACAATGTGGCCGGCCCCTCGCCGTCCACCGATTCCGGCCCGCAGATCATTCAGCTCTACAAAACCTATCTCAACGGCAGTGGCACTCCGAGCACTGACTCGTAGGGGGCGTCATGAGACATCATAGATTTAAACATCGGCAGCGCCAGCAAGGTCTGGCCATGGTGGAGTTCACCCTCATCATGCCGGTGTTGCTGTTGCTGTTACTGGGCTTCGGTGAGTTCGGCCGCATGCTCTATCAGTACAACTTGTTGCTTCAGGCCAGCCGCGATGCCGACCGTTTCGTCGCCAGCCAGGCTTGGGACTCGACGCTTGGTGCGGTCGCTATGAGCAGTACGCTACTGACCCAAACGAAAAACGTTGCGGTGTATGGCGTGCCTGCCAACACCGGGACTGCTGTGGTGTCAGGGTTGACGACTGACAACGTGGACGTCGCCGCAGTGGGCACCGACCATGTGCGGGTCACCATCACTTACACGTTCTGCCCGGTGATTGGCGCTGGCAATTGCACCGGATCGCTTCCCGGTTTTTTTGGCAATTCGATTGCACTGGGCATTCCGCTGGTCGCCACTACCGTGATGAGGGCCCTGTGATGAATAGAAAATACATGCGCGGCACCTATGTGGTGGAGTTCGCCATCGTTGGTCTGCTGGTGTTCACGCTGTTGTTCGGCGTAGTGGAAATGGGCCGCCTGTACTTCACGGTCAATGCGCTGGATGAAGCCGTACGCCGTGGTACGCGCCTGGCGGCGGTGTGCAATATCAGCGATCCGGTGGTGTTGCGGCGGGCGATCTTCAACGCGGCGGGCGATGCAGGTAATAGCCAGCTGATCGGCAATCTGGCCACCACCCATCTGACGCTGACCTATCTGGACGTAAACGGTGCTGTGGTGGCCAACCCCGCTGACACGGTCAGCGCCACCGGTTTTCGTGCTATCCGCTATGTCCAGTTGAGTCTGCAAAACTTCGTTTTCAATCTGTTTATTCCCGGGTTCGGTGTGCCCTTTACGCTGCCTACATTCAGAGCAACGTTGCCACGTGAAAGCCTCGGGCGTCATTCCGATTCCGGGGAGATCACGCCATGCTGAATACCAAGGAAAATCCACTCTCTACCTCGACCGGCAAAGCCGGGCTACGGTTGCTGATCAGCAGCCGTGATGCCACGTCGTTGCGCGACCTGCAGAGCGTCTGCCAACGCATGCCCAGCCTGGAGGTGAGCACTCGCCTGGTGAGCAATGGGCATGTCGACCCGCTCTACGGCCTGGACCGGATGCCCGATCTGTTGCTGTTGCGCGTCAGCCACCTGTGGCGCGAGGAGCTGGCGGCACTGTTGCAGCGCCCGGCCCATGAGCGTCCGCCGATGTTGGTGTGCGGGCTGCTGAGCGAACAGGAAGGCATGCGTCTGGCGATGCAGGCCGGCGCCCGGGACGTACTGCCGGAACCTGTCGCCGAGACAGAACTGGTCGCCGCCTTGAATCGGCTGGTCATGGAGGTTCGGACTGGCAGTGGGACAGAAGGAAAATTGCTCGCCGTGATCAGCGCCAAGGGCGGATCCGGCGGCACCATGCTGGCCTGCAACCTGGCTCAGCAGCTCAGCATGAAGGGTGGCAGTACCCTGTTGCTGGACATGGACCTGCAATTTGGCAGCGTGACGCATTACCTGGATGTGGCGCAAACCCACAGCCACCTGGAGGTGTTGCATCAGATCGACGGCATGGACAGTGTTGCGCTACGGGGTTTTTGCAGCCACTTCAGCCCGACCTTGCATGTGCTGGGTGGCCGGGCCGGTGAGCTGTGCCTGCCGCAGGATGCCCAACCCGAGCAACTTGACACCCTGATGCAGTTGGCCCGCGCCAGCTATGACTGGGTAGTGATCGATCTGCCACGGCAAATCGACCACCTCACCGGCTCTGTGCTGGAACAGGTGGATCGGGTGTACGTGGTGGTGCAGCAGAGCGTCAGCCATCTGCGCGATGCCAGCTCTCTGGTGCGGATTCTTCGCGAAGACCTGGGCGTGCGTGGGGATCAATTGCAGATAGTGGTCAATCGCTATGACAAGTCGGCAGCGGTCAGCCTCAAGGATATCGGCGAGGCGCTGCGCTGCACGAACCTGGCGAAGTTACCCAACGACTTCAACCTGGTCAGCCAGAGTCAGAACACGGGTGTGCCGTTGGCTCTGCATGCGCCGAAGGCGGCGATCACCGTTGCCCTGCGCAACGTGGCCGAGGAACTGGCCGGCAAGCAGATGGCTGGAAAAAAAAGCGTGCTCAAACGCGCCTTCAACCGTTTTTTCGGGGGGTGACCCATGATCAGCGACTTTCGTAACCGCTTGCGCAAACAGTCCGGTAAACCCGCCTCATCGTCGGCTAACCAGCCGGGTGACGACCTGCCGGATCCGGCAGAGGAAATAATGGCGTGGGAACGTGCAACGCCGGACGTTCTTTACGAAACCAAAAGTCAGGTCACCCCGGTGGAGGCCGAGTGGCGAGAAAAGATCTACCAGCAGTTGCTCAAGGTCATGGACCTGTCCTTGCTGGACTCCCTTGAACAGGCAGAGGCCGCGCGGCAGATTCGCGAAATTTGCCAGCGTCTGCTCGATGAACACTCGGCACCGGTGAGTACTTCCAGCCGCCAGTTGATCATCAAGCAGATCACCGACGAGGTACTCGGTCTGGGGCCGCTGGAACCGCTGCTGGCCGATCACAGTGTGTCCGACATTTTGGTCAACCGGCATGACTCAGTGTATGTCGAGCGCTTCGGCAAGCTGCAACGCACCGATGTGCGTTTTCGCGATGATCAGCATTTGCTGAACATCATTGACCGCATTGTCTCCAGCCTGGGTCGGCGTATCGACGAGTCTTCGCCATTGGTGGATGCGCGGCTCAAGGACGGTTCGCGGGTCAACGCGATTATTCCGCCGCTGGCCATCGACGGCCCGAGCATGTCGATCCGGCGCTTTGCGGTGGACCTGCTCAATACCGACAGCCTGATCCAGGTGGGGGCGTTGACCCCGGCCATTGCCCTGCTGCTCAAGGCGATTGTCCGTGGGCGCTTGAACGTGCTGATTTCCGGCGGTACCGGCAGCGGCAAGACCACCATGCTCAATGTGCTGTCCAGTTTCATTCCGCACAACGAGCGGATCGTCACCATCGAGGATTCGGCTGAACTGCAACTGCAGCAGCCCCATGTGGTGCGCCTGGAAACCCGGCCTTCGAATATCGAGGGGCGCGGCGAGGTGAGCCAGCGGGAGTTGGTGCGCAACAGCCTGCGGATGCGGCCGGACCGCATCGTGATCGGCGAAGTGCGCGGCGCCGAGGCGCTGGACATGCTGACAGCGATGAACACCGGTCACGACGGCTCGCTGACCACGATCCACGCCAACACCGCGCGCGATGCATTGGGGCGAATCGAGAATATGGTGTCGATGACCGGGGCGACCTTTCCGATCAAGGCCATGCGCCAACAGATCGCTTCGGCCATTGGAGTGGTCATCCAGCTGGAACGCCAGGAGGACGGCAAGCGCCGCCTGGTCAGCGTGCAGGAGATCAACGGCATGGAGGGCGAGATCATCACCATGACCGAAATCTTCTCCTTCATGCGCCACGGCGTGGGCGAAAACGGCGAAGTACTCGGTGAGTTTCGGCCCAGCGGCATGATCCCCGCCTTCCGCGATGTGCTGGCCAAGCGCGGTATCGAGCTGCCGCTTGCAATGTTCAGGCCTGAGTGGATGGAGGCACGGCAATCATGAACCAGGTTCCTGGTGAATTCATTCTGATGTTCCTCGGCATGGTGTTTATTGCCGTCTTCCTCCTGTCCCAGGGCGTGGCGGTGCCGGTATTCGGTGAGGCCGGCAAGATGCGCAAGCGTATTCGTGGCCGCTTGCATGTACTGGAGAAAGCCAACAATCAGTCCAGTATGCAGACCGTGTTGCGACAGAAATACCTGACGCGTTTGTCGCCATTGGAGGCCAGGCTTGAGCAGCTGCCTTTAATGGAGGCATTGACGCAAATGATTGAGCAGTCCGGGCACGAATACCGGGCCTATCGGGTATTGCTGCTCGGGCTGGTGCTGGGAGTCTGGGCGGGTATCTTGATCTGGATGGTTTGGTCAGTCTGGTGGATGGCGCTGCTGGTGGGTTTCGCGGTCTTCTGGTTACCCATACTGAAAATCTCTCGCGACCGTGGCAAGCGTTTCGCTGAGTTCGAGGAAGGCCTGCCGGATGCGCTGGACGCGATGTGTCGCGCTTTGCGCGCCGGACACCCCTTCAACGAAACCCTGCGCCTGGTGGCCGAGGAACACAAGGGGCCGGTCGCTCATGAGTTCGGCCTGACGTTCGCCGATATCAACTATGGCAACGATGTGCGCCGGGCCATGCTCGGTCTGCTGGAGAGGATGCCAAGCATGACGGTGATGATGCTGGTGACCTCGCTCCTTATCCATCGCGAGACTGGCGGTAATCTGACCGAGGTGCTGGAGCGTCTGAGTCTGCTGATCCGCGGGCGCTTCCGCTTTCAGCGCAAGGTCAAAACCCTGTCGGCCGAAGGGCGGATGTCGGCCTGGATACTGGTGGCCATTCCCTTCGTACTGGCGGCTGTGATTTTGTTCATTACCCCTAAATACATGCCATTGCTGCTCAATGATCCGATGGGCCATAAGCTGATATTTTGGGCTTTTGGTGCCATGTTGGTCGGGATTTTCTGGATTCGCAAAATTATCCGGATTCAGGTTTAAGCGGTATTAGCTACCGGGAGGTACAGGCCATGGATTTTTTACTCGGGTTATTCAGTCGGGTCACGGGGAACGAGGAGATGGCGCGCCTGTTGTTCCTTGGCGCGATTGGTTTGAGTACGGTACTTGCGGTGGGTGCCGTGATCCTGCTGATGATGGGGCTTCAGGATCCCGTGCAGCGTCGTCTGGCGCTGATCAAGCGTGGTCATTTAGGCAACGCGACCGGGCAGGAAGCTCCGGGTAACCTGCAACTGTTGCTGGAGCGGGTCGGCCAGCGCTTTGCCTCGGCCGAGTCGGCTCAAACATCCGCTACCCAGACACTGTTGATGCATGCGGGGTACCGCTCCTCGTCGGCGGTGCAGATGTACTGGGCAGTGCGCTTGATGTTACCGCTGTTATTGATCGGTATTACGTTGCTGCTGTTGCCGATGATTCCCAAGGTTTCCCTGATCATGGGGCTGCTGTTGGTGGGCTTGGTGGCGGGTATCGGATGGTCGGTGCCAGCGCTGTATGTCGCCAAGCGCAAACAGAAGCGACAAGGCCGGCTGCGCGCCGCGTTTCCGGATGCGCTGGATCTGATGGTGGTGTGCGTGGAGTCGGGCCTGGCCTTGCCCGCGACCATCGAACGGGTGGCTGAGGAGATGTCGGTCAGTCAGGTCGAACTGGCTGAAGAGCTGGCCCTGGTCAATGCACAAATCCGCGCGGGTATTTCCAGTACCGCGGCGCTCAAGCAACTGGCTGTGCGCACTGGCCTGGATGACGTACAAGGTCTGGTCAGCCTGTTGGCGCAGAGTATCCGTTTTGGTACCAGCGTGGCCGACACCTTGCGCATCTATGCCGAAGAGTTCCGTGACCGGCGTACGCAGGCCGCCGAAGAGATGGGGGCGAAAATCGGTACCAAGCTGATATTTCCACTGATTTTCTGTCTATGGCCGAGCTTCTTTCTGGTCGCTATCGGCCCCGCCTTGATCGGGGTACTCAAAGCATTCGGGTGAGGTAAAACAGCCGGAGGCTGTCGAGCGCGATGGCCTCGCCACCCGAGCCTGATCTGCACTTGATCTACACATCCCCCGTAGGAGCTGCCGCAGGCTGCGATCTTTTGATTTTTCTGGCAGACAATTCGTTGCCTGGGCCTTAAATTCAGAAGATCGTAGCCTGCGGCAGCTTCGGGGGTAATTCGGTAAGGATTGGGTAATGTGTAGATGCCACTGCTTTTCTGCACACGACATCAAGCCCGGCTTTGCAGCCAGGCTACTCTGGACTACGCCAGAGGCTGATCACCCATCGACATGCCTCAGTCGCCGATGGTCATTTCTCCCGCTGTATCCTGGTCATAAAATTCCGGAATCGGGTAGTTGAAGCTGTTCAGCCAGCGCTGCATGGCCAGGTCACGCTCGGTGGCCGAAGCGGTTTGCAGGTGAGGGGATGCAACCACACCGCGAATCTGTAGTTGCAACCACTGCTCGGTGCCTTGTTGATACGGCGAGGAGGGCCCTGGCTCAATGGCCCAGGCAGTGGTTGACAGGCAAGCCGTGCACAGGATCAACAGCCGTTTGGTATTCATCTCGACTCCTCGAACGTTCTACTTGTTCGCACTGGCTGAGGCATCGGCTACCTCAGTCTTGCGATTCTCATCGCTAGCCACCACTTTTTTGGCGGAGGCCTTGAGTTTTTCCGCACGGGTTTGAGCCTCTACGACTTGCTTGGGGCTCAAGTCGGCGCGGGTCACGAGTTCGGCGGCCGCCTTCCAGTTATCCTGGTAGATCAGCAGCGTCACCATATTGAGTGCCGCCAGTGTGTTTGCCTGCTTGAGCTCCATGGCGGTCATGAACTCAAAGCGTGCTTCGGGGATCCGTCGCTGATTGAGGTAGACGACCCCCAGGTCATTGCGCATCCTGTCGTCGGTGGGGGCCATCCTCACCGCACGCTCAAGGTGAGTGGCAGCGGCGGCATTATCATTTCTGGCGGCGGCCAACTGGCCCAGGCCATGTTCCCCTTCAGCCGCCAGACAGGTGCCTAGCAAGCCTTCGTACAACGGCTGCGCGTCGCCGCTACGCCCCATCAAGCGCAGTACCCGAGCCTTGCGCAGGCGAACCTGGACCAGGTTATCGGGCAATCCTTCCAGATTCGCCAGGCTGGCATACAAACGGCCTTCTTCGGCCATGTTGTCGGCCAGGTTCAGGGCCAGTTCTTGTTCCGAACCGGGCTTGGCACAGCTGGCCGGCCGCGAAGACAGGCCATTGCTGGCACAACCTGCGAGCATTAATGTCGCCGCTATTGCAATGACTGCTTTCATCGAATGTCCCCTGGCGACAACAGGTTGAACGCCTGGCCAATGGCAATACAGCTGGCCCGGCAAACGTGCAAAGTCACCGTTACGCGTGAGGGCGAGGCAAGTCTGGTTCAGGCTTCGGTTCATTGCGAGAGCCCGCTGAGACTGTCGAAGTCGCCATTTTCCAGGAAAAACATGCGGTAGAAGTTCGGGTCGTAATTGCGCAGCTGCTCGCCAGGCAATGACGGTAGTTGTGCATTGGCCGCCAGTGGCTGGACCAGATGCGGGGTGACGATCATCAGCAGTTCGCGCTCTTCGCGGTTGATGGTGTTGTCGCGGAAAAACGCGCCCAGAACCGGGATATCGCCCAGCCCCGGAAACTTGTTCACCTGGGAATCGTTGTGGGAGCTGATCAGGCCGCTGATGACGAAGCTTTCGCCGTCGGCCAGGGAGATGCTGGTATCGGTACGGCGCACGGTCAGAGCCGGGACGACCGTGCCGGCGATGCTCACGGCGTTGGTGAAGTCCAGTTCACTGACTTCCGGCGCCACCTTCAGCGCGATACGGTTTTTCCCGACGATGGTCGGCGTCAGGGTCAGGCGGATACCGAATTCCTTGTACTCGATGGACACGTTATCGCTGCCTGAACTGGGCACCGGAATCGGTATTTCACCGCCGGCCAGGAAGCTCGCACTCTGCCCGCTGAGCGCTACCAGGCTTGGCCGCGCCAGGGTGTAGGCGAAGCCGCTGCCCTCCAGCGCATTGAGCGCCACCAGGGTGTTGCCGGTAGCAAACGTGAGGTTGAAGTTGTTGTTGTTCACCGGTATCGCCGGCGTGACAATGCCGCCGATGGTGGGCAAGGTTCTCGGCGAGCCGAACAGCCAGTTGCCACGGATGCCGAAAATCGAGGCGGAGGCTTCCTTGAGCTTGGTCCGGCTGACTTCAACGAAGCGGATATCGGTCTGCACCTGGCTCGGCAGCAACGGGTCGTCGGAGGGCACCGACGGCACACTGGTCAGCGCCGATGTGGCTCTACCCTTGACGAACACCATGCTTTGGCGAGGCGTTTTCGAACAGGCGGTCCAGACCATCAGGCTGGTGGTCCCCGGCGCAACGCCCGTGAGTATGAACGCGCTGCTGCCGCTGGGCTGCACGTCGGCAATTTTCGGGTCACCCACCGCCAGTTGTGTTACTGGAACGGGGCTGCGCAGTTCATTCTGCAGCCCTTGGCCGACCTCGTACGTAGACGGCCAATTGTCCAGTTGCGAGCAATTGGCCGGTGCGGCCTGAGCCGCATCCACGCTGAGGCCCATCCAGAACAGGCCATGGAAAATTCGCTTGAAAGCGGGCACGGTACGAAGGCTCATTAAGTACATCCTCACTGGATAGGCCATCTTTAGTCAGGCTGAGTTGTCTCGGATCACTTCACGGGGACCGGACTATCCCCCCCAATGCGCCAGACCACTTATCCACGGCCTCGGCGTTATTCCTTGCGTGCTACACACGAGCGGGCGCAGTTCGCTGATCTGGCTGGGTAGCGAGCGACCTTTGCTGAAACGGTTTTCAGTGATCCGGTGACCTGGACTGCCCGTCGGAGCGATACTCGCGCCTATGGTTCGACCTGGTCCCCCCGGAAAGTCATCGGCAATGCAGGTACAGAGCCGGAAAACGCCTGCCAGGATCATGGTGAGGTAACTCCTTTTGCCAATCCGCTATCTGATCACTGAAGCTAACGTGAAAACTCGAGCCGTTATGACTTCTTGTAGTTTGAAGGTAGTTCAATCAAACCAAAGTGCCATGAGATAGAGAGAAAACTATTGGTGCAAAGGCTGGAGATAGGCAGGCAGACGTTGCGGAAAAGGTCGCAGCACAGTGCGGTTGCCTGAAGTTGACGGGGTGCGCTGAAGGAAAAAAAAGGCCCGCATGCTTGAGCATGCGGGCCTTTGGCATCACTGATTGATGATCAGTGCTTGCTGTCCTGGTTCGACAACGCCAGCAACTGCTTTTCCTGGTTCCAGTCGAAGGGCTCGTCGTTCTGTTCGGCTTCGAAGCGGCGTTCTTCCAGTGCCTGGTACAGGTCGATTTCTTCATCGGACAAGTAGTGCAGGCAGTCGCCAGCGAAATACCACAGCAGATCCCGTGGAATCAGGTGGGCGATTTGCGGATAACGGGAAATGACTTGAGTCAGGATGTCCTGGCCCAGGTATTGGCTTTCGATCGGATCGATCGGCAGTGACGCCAGCAGTTCGTCGAAGCGCTCAAGGAACAAGGCATGGCTTTCTTCGGGAACCTGCTCGGCCTCACCTACGGCGACCAGGATGCTGCGCAGGTGGTCGAGTAAAACGAGATGATCGGCAACGATGTTGGACACGAGATAAGTCCTCAAGAGCAAAACGGGCGCGGGAGTATAAAGCGCCCGCGCCCGTTTTTACATGCTTGACGGGATCAGCGGACTTTTCCCTCCGCCAGTGCCAAGGCCTCTTTGTCAAAGTCATCGACATCGATCACCTTGCGCCGGGCCGCCTCGGCTTCTCGCAGGGTTTGGGCTTCCACCGGCTGCAATACACCAGCCTCGAGGGCGGCATCGATCACCGACTCGCCGGCCACCGGTTTGACCTGGCCACTTTTGAGTGCCATATGCAGTTTTTTTTGCAGCGGCTGTGCGGCGCTCAACAGGTTGCAGGCGTGTTGCAATGCACCGACCGGATCGTCGCTCGCTTGCGGGCGGTAGCACCCCAGGAGCACTTCCTCCAGTGCCGGGTCGCCCTTGGCGCGGCCGATCACCCCTGCGACTTCGGCGCCGAGTTTGTCCGATGGCCCTTTGTGCCGGCGCCCGAACGGGAACACGATCACTCGCAACAGACAGCCCACGACTTTGTTCGGGAAGTTGCTCAGCAGTTCATCCATCGCCCGTTCCGCCTGGCCCAGGCTTTCTTCCATGGCCCAGGTCAGCAGTGGTGTCATGTACTGCGGTGAGTCAAGGTCGTTGTAGCGCTTGAGCGCGGCGGACGCCAGGTAAAGGTTGCTCAATACGTCGCCTAGCCGTGCGGACAGGCGTTCGCGGCGTTTCAGTGCGCCGCCCAGCAACATCATGCTGAGGTCGGCGAGCAGGGCGAAAGCAGCGGCCTGACGGTTGAGTGCGCGGAAATAACCCTGGCTGAGTTTGTCGCCGGGGGTGTGTTCCAGATGCCCGAAACCGAGATTGAGCACCAGCGTACTGGCGGCGTTGCCCACAGCGAAACCGATGTGCTTGAGCAGCAGGTCATCGAATTCTCTGAGCGCCTGATCCTTGTCTTCACGGCCGGCGAGGGCCATTTCCTTGAGCACGAACGGATGGCAGCGAATCGCGCCCTGGCCGAAGATCATCAGGTTGCGCGAGAGAATGTTCGCGCCTTCGACGGTGATGAAAATCGGCGCACCGTTCCATTTGCGGCCGAGGTAGTTGTTCGGCCCCATGATGATCGCCTTGCCGCCGTGCACATCCATGGCGTCGCTGATGCAGTCGCGGGCGCGTTCGGTCAGGTGGTACTTGAGAATTGCCGACAGCACCGACGGTTTCTCGCCCAGATCGACTGCATTGGCGGTCAGCATGCGGGCGGCGTCCATCATCCAGGCGTTGCCGCCAATGCGGGCCATGGCTTCCTGGATGCCTTCGAACGAGGCAATCGGCACATTGAACTGCTCGCGAACCTGAGCGTATTGGCCCGTTACCAGACTGGTGAACTTGGCCATGCCGCTGCCCACCGCCGGCAGGGAAATCGAACGCCCGACCGACAGGCAGTTCATCAGCATCATCCAGCCTTTGCCGAGCATCTCCTGGCCGCCGATGAGGAACTCCAGCGGGACGAACACGTCCTTGCCCGAGTTCGGGCCATTCATGAATGCCGCGCCCAATGGCAGATGCCGGCGGCCGATCTCGACACCGGCGATGTCGGTCGGAATCAGTGCCAGGCTGATGCCCAGGTCTTCCTTGTCACCCAGCAGGTGATCCGGATCGTAGGCCTTGAAGGCCAGGCCGAGGAGGGTGGCCACCGGACCGAGGGTGATGTAGCGTTTTTCCCAGTTCAGGCGCAGGCCGAGGACTTCCTGGCCCTCCCATTCACCTTTGCAGATCACTCCAGAGTCCGGCATGCCGCCAGCGTCGGAGCCGGCCAGCGGACCGGTCAGGGCAAAGCACGGGATGTCGTCGCCGCGCGCCAGGCGAGGCAGGTAGTGATTGCGTTGTTCGTCGGTGCCGTAATGCAGCAACAGTTCGGCCGGGCCGAGGGAATTGGGGACCATCACAGTTGAGGCAAGGTCGCCGCTGTGGCTCGCCAGTTTCATCGCCACTTGCGAGTGGGCATAGGCGGAGAAGCCCTTGCCGCCAAACTCCTTGGGGATGATCAGGGCGAAAAAGCCGTTGTCCTTGATGAATGTCCATGCTTGTGGCGGCAGGTCCATGGTTTGACCGAGCTGCCATTCACTGACCATGGCGCAGAGTGTTTCGGTCGGCCCGTCGATGAAGGCCTGTTCCTCTTCATTCAATTGCGCCTTGGGATAGGACAGCAGCTTGCTCCAGTCCGGACGGCCACTGAACAGTTCGCCGTCCCACCAGACCGTGCCAGCGTCGATGGCATCGCGTTCGGTTTGCGACATCGGCGGCAGGGTTTTCTGGAACCAGTTGAACATCGGCGCGCTGAACAATTTGCGGCGCAGGTCGGGCAGCAGCAAAGGCGCGGCGACGGCGGCGATCAACACCCAGAAAACCAGCAGCAGCCAGCCCGGTGCGCGGCTGAAAGCGCCCATGGCCACAACATAGATGGCCACGATGACCAAGGCGGGCAGCGGGGCCATGCGGCGGTGGGCCAAATAAGCAATCCCGACCAGCAAAACCAGTATCCACAACAACAGCATATTCATTCCTCCGTGAAACCAGGGCGAACCAGCCCACAGAGCTTAGACGGCATCCGCGAAACAGGCTGGTTGGAGCGATGTGATTCGAATCGTGGGAAACCCCGGATGATTTTCGTGCGACAAATGGGCCGCACACGTGGGAAATACGTTCATTGAGCGAGCGGCAAAGCGGCCATGTTTGGCCGAAACGTCGTTATCTCTGTGCTGAAGCTCTCGCTAGACTCGGGGCTTCCCCAGGAGATTATTTTCATGCGCGAGTATCTGAGTCCCGGCCGCTTCATCGATAGTGACCATCCGTCCGTGGTGGAGTTCGCCGAAAAGCACCGTGGCGCCAGTCGCGATCCGCTGGAGCAGGCGATCAGTCTCTATTACGCCGTGCGCGAAGCGGTGCGCTACAACCCGTACACGTTCAGTCGCGACCCGCAGACCCTGCGCGGCAGTTATGCGCTGGCGGCCGGGGAGAGTTACTGCGTGCCCAAGGCCACGTTGCTGGCAGGTGCAGCGCGGCATTGCGGGATTCCCGCGCGGATCGGCCTGGCGGATGTGCGCAATCATTTGTCGACGCCACGGCTGCTTGAATTGCTCAAGAGCGACATGTTCGCCATGCACGGCTACACCGAGTTTTACTTGCAGGATCGCTGGGTCAAGGCGACACCCGCGTTCAACCGCAAACTCTGCGACCTGTTCAATGTGGCGCCGCTGGAATTCGACGGGATCAACGACAGCGTTTTTCATCCCTTCAACCGCGATGGCGCGAAGCTGATGGAGTACCTGGTCGATCACGGCCAGTTCGCCGACGTACCTGAAGCGTTCTTTTTCGAACACCTGGAAAAGTGCTATCCGCACCTGTTCGGTGAGCAACAGCAACCACTATTGGGCGACATGCAGAGCGATTTGAGTCGCGCCTGATCCGGCGTATGCTGCCTGCCCACTTACCGAAAAAGAGGCGGTCATGCTGAAGATCTGGGGTCGGAAAAACTCGTCGAATGTCAGAAAACCATTGTGGGCCGCCGAAGAACTGGGACTGGCCTACGAGGCGATCGATGCCGGTGGCGCCTTTGGTGTCGTCGATACACCCGAATACCGCGCCATGAATCCCAATGGTCGCGTGCCTGTCATTGAAGACGACGGTTTTGTGTTGTGGGAGTCCAACGCCATCGTGCGTTACCTGATGGCCTTGCATGCCGACGGCACGGCCTGGTACCCGAATAGTCCCAAGGCCCGGGCCACTGCCGACAAGTGGATGGACTGGACCACCTCAAGCTTTGCCGGCCCGTTCCGTACCGTGTTCTGGGGTGTGCTGCGTACCCCGGCAGACCAGCAGGACTGGCCCGCCATCAAGGCGGCGATCAAGGAGTGCGACACGCTGCTGGCAATGGCCGATCAGGCGTTGGCGAACAAGCCCTACCTGTCCGGAGACGAGATCGGCATGGGCGATATTCCCCTGGGCAGTTTCATTTATGCCTGGTTCGAGATGCCGATCGACCGTGCGCCACAACCGCATCTGCAGGCCTGGTATGGCCGGTTGAAACAGCGTCCGGCGTATCAAAAGGCGGTCATGACCGCGTTGACTTAATACTCACTATCGACACGCTTGACTGTACTTGTGTGGCGGCGACAAGCACCATTGTGCCACTCCGCTGCGGTTGTTTTGTTCGCCGCCGCCCATACTTATCCTTTTCTTCCCTTCTTGGTGCGTAAATCAGATATGAGTTCCGCTCTGTCCATCCGGCAGCTAACCAAAACCTACGGCAACGGTTTCCAGGCCCTGAGTGGTATCGATCTGGATGTCGCCGAAGGTGACTTTTTCGCCTTGCTCGGCCCGAACGGCGCCGGCAAGTCCACGACCATCGGCATTCTCTCGACCCTGGTGAACAAGACCAGCGGCACGGTGAACATCTTCGGTCACGACCTGGACAGGAATCCTGCGCAGCTCAAGCGTTCCATCGGCGTGGTGCCTCAGGAATTCAACTTCAACCAGTTCGAAAAGACCTTCGACATCGTCGTGACCCAGGCCGGCTACTACGGCATCCCGGCGAAAATCGCTAAGGAACGCGCCGAACAGTACCTGACCCAGCTCGGCCTGTGGGACAAGAAGGACGTGCCATCGCGCTCGCTTTCCGGCGGTATGAAGCGTCGCCTGATGATCGCCCGCGCGCTGGTTCATGAACCGCGCCTGCTGATCCTCGACGAGCCGACCGCCGGGGTGGACATCGAGCTGCGTCGCTCGATGTGGAGCTTCCTCACCGAGCTGAACCAGAAGGGCATCACCATCATCCTCACGACCCACTATCTGGAAGAGGCTGAGCAGTTGTGCCGCAACATCGGCATCATCGACCACGGCACCATCGTCGAGAACACCAGCATGCGGCAGTTGCTCAGCCAGCTGCATGTCGAAACCTTCCTGCTGGACCTCAAGGGCGACCTGCCAGCGGCGCCGCAGTTGCTCGGCTATCCGTCCCGGCTGATCGACAGCCACACTCTGGAAGTCCAGGTGGAAAAGTCCATGGGCATCACCGCGCTGTTCACCCAGTTGGCGCAGCAGAACATCGAAGTGCTGAGCCTGCGTAACAAAACCAATCGCCTCGAGGAGTTGTTCGTGTCCCTGGTGGAGAAAAATCTGTCGAAGGTGGCGGTATGAGTTCCGAGCTGCGCCCCAACCTCATTGCCCTCAACACCATCGTTTACCGTGAAGTCCGGCGTTTCACCCGGATCTGGCCCCAGACCCTGCTGCCGCCGGCCATCACGATGGTCCTGTACTTCGTGATCTTCGGTAATCTGATCGGTCGGCAGATCGGCGACATGGGTGGCTTCACTTACATGGAGTACATCGTGCCGGGGCTGATCATGATGTCGGTGATCACCAACTCCTACGGCAACGTGGTGTCGAGTTTCTTCGGCAGCAAGTTCCAGCGGTCCATTGAAGAATTGATGGTCTCGCCGCTGTCGCCGCACACCATTCTGATTGGCTATACCCTGGGCGGCGTGCTGCGCGGCTTGATGGTGGGGATCATCGTGACCCTGCTGTCGCTGTTCTTCACCCACTTGCAGGTGCATCACCTGGGTGTGACCATTCTGGTGGTGGTGCTGACCGCGACCATCTTCTCGTTGCTGGGCTTCATCAACGCCGTGTTTGCGCGCAACTTCGATGACATTTCGATCATCCCGACTTTCGTGCTGACGCCACTGACCTACCTGGGCGGGGTCTTCTACTCGATCACCTTGCTGCCACCGTTCTGGCAGACCGTGTCCCTGGCCAACCCGGTGCTGCACATGGTCAACGCGTTCCGCTACGGCATCCTTGGCGTATCGGATATCCGCATCAGCGTGGCCATCGCCTTCATGCTGGTTGCGACCGCGGTGCTGTATCTCGGCAGTGCAAGGTTGCTGGTCAGCGGGCGCGGGATGCGTACCTGAGAAATACCGAGTCGTCTGTTTCGCGAGCAAGCCCGCTCCCACACATGGATCCATGTAGCACTGAAGATCCCTGTGGGAGCGAGCTTGCTCGCGATGGCGTCAGCCCGGACACCGCAAAAAAAAACGGCCTCCCAAGTGGAGGCCGTTTTGCATTCTCACATCCGGCTCTTCTTGCGCCGCTTCCACTGCCTGGCCACCCACCAGCGCCAATACATCATCACCAGGAAGTAGGCCAGTGCGCCGAGTACCAGCCCCGTTACCACCGAGCCCAACAGAAACGGTTGCCACAAGGTCGAGATTTCACCCGTGATCCATTCCCAGTTCAGTGAGTCCGGCAACTGTCGGGCGGGAACGTCCATCAGCCAGGCGCCGGTCTGGTACGTGCAAAAGAACACGGCAGGCATGGTGATCGGATTGGTCAGCCAGACCAGGCTCACGGCAATCGGCATGTTACCGCGCACGATGATGGCGAGGATTGCCGCCAGCAGCATCTGTAGCGGGATCGGCAGGAACGCGGCGAACAGCCCCACCGCCATGGCGCGGGCAACGGAGTGGCGGTTGAGGTGCCACAGGTTCGGGTCATGCAACAGCGTGCCGAGAAAGCGTAAGGACTTGTGTTCCCTGATGCTCATCGGGTCTGGCATGTAGCGTTTGAATAAGCGCCGGGGCATAAGGCTTCTCGGTCGGTCAGGGCGGCAAGTATGTCTGGATTCCATGAACTGCCTATTCAGATTTTGTGACAATTATTGACGGCGCCCATGCGACGAGCGGGCTAAGCCTTGAAGGGGACTTTCAAGGACGGGCTTATGCGCACAGGGATGATGGCGCTGGCGTTGGGTCTTTTGACCTTGCGTTTTTTACCGGCATTACCGCCGGTCTGGTTATGGCTGGCGATGCCGGTGGCGGGTTTGATGTTGCTGCCGTTCAGGACTTATCCGGTGGCGTTTTACTTGTTCGGCCTGAGTTGGGCCTGCGCGAATGCGCAGTGGGCGCTGGATGACCGGTTACCGCCGGCGCTGGACGGAGAAACCCGTTGGGTCGAAGGGCGGGTCACTGGCTTGCCCCGGCATGACGACGGTGTCGTGCGTTTCGAGTTGACCGACATCCAGTCCCGACGTACCCGGCTGCCGCAGCAAATGCGTCTGGCCTGGTATGGCGGGCCGCCGGTGAACAGTGGCGAGCGCTGGCGCTTGGCAGTCAAGTTGAAGCGTCCGGTCGGGCTGCTCAATCCGCAGGCCTTCGACTACCAGGCCTGGTTGCTGGCACAACGCATCGGGGCGACCGGGACGATCAAGCAGGGCGAACGCCTTGCGCCAGCCCAGTGGGCCTGGCGCGATGCAATCCGTCAGCGTTTGCTGGCGGTAGATGCCCAAGGGCGAAACGGCGCGTTGACGGCGTTGGTGCTCGGGGACGGCGCCGGGTTGAGTCGCGAAGACTGGCAGGTATTGCAGGACACCGGCACGGTTCATCTGTTGGTGATTTCCGGGCAGCACATCGGATTGCTGGCGGGCGTCGTGTATCTGCTGATCGCCGGCCTGGCCCGCTTTGGGTTATGGCCGAACCGTCTGCCATGGTTGCCCTGGGCGTGTGGCCTGGCATTCGCCGCTGCGCTCGGTTACGGGATGCTGGCCGGTTTCGAGGTGCCGGTGCGGCGGGCCTGCTTGATGATTGGTCTGGTGTTGTTGTGGCGTCTGCGGTTCCGTCATCTCGGTGCGTGGTGGCCACTGTTGTTGGCACTCAACGGCATTTTGCTGCTGGCGCCGCTGGCGAGTCTCCAGCCTGGTTTCTGGCTGTCTTTCGCGGCCGTGGCAGTCTTGATATTGACCTTCGGCGGACGTTTGGGGCCGTGGCGTTGGTGGCAGACCTGGACCCGTGCCCAGTGGCTGATTGCAATCGGGCTGTGCCCGTTGTTATTGGCACTGGGGTTGCCCATCAGTCTGAGCGGGCCGCTGGCCAATTTGTTTGCGGTGCCCTGGATCAGTCTGGTGGTATTGCCACCGGCGTTGCTCGGGACGCTGTTGCTGCCGGTGCCTTATGTGGGTGAGAAATTGCTGTGGCTGGCGGGCGGCCTGATCGACGGTTGGTTCAGCGGATTGGGGTTCGTCTCCGGTCAGGTTCCTGCGTGGGTGCCCGCGGCAGTCCCGCTATGGGCCTGGGCAATCGGTGCGATTGGCGCCTTTTTGCTCTTGCTGCCGCGAGGCTTGCCGATGCGCCCGTTAGGGTGGCCCATGCTGTTGATGCTGGTTTTTTCGCCCAGGCCGATGTTGCAGGAGGGCATGGCGGAAGTCTGGCAACTGGATGTCGGTCAAGGCCTGGCGATCCTGGTGCGCACCCGGCATCACACGTTGCTGTATGACGCCGGACCGCGTTTCGGAGAACTCGACCAGGGGGAAAGGGTGGTGCTGCCGGCATTGCGCAAACTGGGGGTGAAGGGCATAGACCTGATGCTGATCAGCCACGCCCACGCCGATCATGCCGGCGGTGCCCCGGCGATTGCCAGGGGGTTGCCGGTGAAACAGGTGGTCAGTGGTGAACCGTCAGACTTGCCTGCGCAACTGCAGGCCGGGAGATGTGAGAGCGGTCGGCGATGGACCTGGGATGAAGTCGATTTCCAGCTTTGGCACTGGCCATTGGCCGGCGATAGCAACCAGAACTCTTGTGTCTTGCTGATCGAGGCCAATGGCGAACGGCTGCTGTTGAGTGGTGACATCGATGCCGCCGCCGAGAGAGCCCTGCTGGACAGTCCGTTGGCCCGGCCCACCGATTGGCTGCAGGCGCCACACCACGGCAGTCGCAGCTCGTCGTCCAATGCCCTGTTGGATGTCCTGCAACCCAAAGGTGCGCTGATCTCCCGCGGGCAGGGCAATTCGTTTGGCCATCCGCATCCCACGGTCATCGCGCGTTATCAAAAACGTGGAATGGCGATCTACGACAGCGTCGAACAGGGTGCCATTCGTCTGCAACTGGGACGCTTCGAGCCGCCGTGGTCATTGCGCCAGGAACGGCGTTTCTGGCGCGATCCGCCGCCCTTGAACCCATAACCGAGCGTTATCAAAGCCCGACCGGATGCGACATCACGGTCTTCGGTGCGTCCACCCCCTATGTTAGAGTGGCGCACTTTTTCGAGGGGGCTGTCACTGTGTGGGAATTGGTCAAATCCGGCGGCTGGATGATGCTGCCGATCATTTTGAGTTCCATCGCGGCCATGGCGATCGTTGCCGAGCGTCTGTGGACCCTGCGGGCCAGCCGCGTGACCCCGGAGCACTTGCTCGGGCAGGTATGGGTCTGGATCAAGGACAAACAGCTCAATAAGGAAAAGCTCAAGGAACTGCGCGCCAATTCGCCTTTGGGCGAGATCCTGGCGGCCGGCCTGGCCAACTCCAAGCATGGCCGCGAGATCATGAAGGAGTGCATCGAAGAGGCCGCTCAACGGGTCATCCATGAGCTCGAACGCTACGTCAACGCCCTGGGCACCATTGCTGCCATGGCCCCGTTGCTGGGCTTGCTCGGTACCGTGCTGGGCATGATCGATATTTTCAGCGCGTTCACAGGCTCAGGCATGACCACCAACGCTTCGGTACTGGCCGGTGGTATTTCCAAGGCCCTGATCACCACGGCTGCCGGTTTGATGGTTGGTATCCCGGCGGTATTCTTCCATCGATTCCTGCAACGCCGGATCGATGAACTGGTGGTAGGGATGGAGCAGGAAGCGATCAAACTGGTCGAGGTAGTGCAGGGCGACCGCGATGTGGACCTGGCCGGGAGCAAAGCGTGAAATTCCGCCGCAAACCACGGGAAACGGTGGATATCAACCTCGCGTCGCTGATCGACGTGGTGTTCATCCTGCTGCTGTTTTTTGTCGTGACCACCACCTTCACCCGTGAAACCCAGCTGCGCGTCGATCTGCCGGAAGCGGTCAGCGGCGCGCCGGCCGACGATCAGAACAAGCCTCTGGACATCGCCATCAGTGCCGACGGCGTGTTCTCGGTGAACAACCAGATCCTGCCGAAAAGCGACCTGGCTTCGCTGATGGACGCGCTGCAAAAGGAAGCCAATGGCGACACCAACCGGCCACTGTCGATCAGCGCTGATGGCAAGACACAGCATCAGTCCGTCATCACCGCCATGGATGCGGCCGGCAAGCTCGGTTTCAGCCATTTGCGCATGACCACTGTCGAAGCGGCGCCCCCCGCGTCCTGATGGCCATGTCCGATCGATTGCTCGCCGCGTGGTACGCAGGTCATCCGGCCCTGAAACTGTTGCAGCCGCTGGAATGGCTGTACCGGCGCGTGGTCATGAACAAGCGCAAGCGCTTTCTGGCCGGAGAGGGCGAGATCTATCAGCCACCGGTGCCGCTGATCGTGGTCGGCAACATCACCGTGGGTGGCACCGGCAAGACACCGCTGATTCTGTGGATGATCGAGCACTGCCAGCGCAGCGGCCTGCGGGTCGGCGTGGTCAGCCGCGGCTACGGCGCCAAACCGCCGCAACTGCCATGGCGAGTCGAGGCCGAGCAAAGCGCCGACGTCGCCGGTGACGAGCCGTTGCTGATCGTCCAGCGCACGGGCGTCCCGCTGATGATCGACCCCAATCGCAGCAACGCCGTCAAAGCCTTGTTGGCCAGTGAGCCGCTGGATCTGATCCTGTCCGACGACGGCATGCAGCACTACCGCATGGCCCGTGACCTGGAACTGGTGCTGATCGACGCCGCCCGTGGCCTGGGCAATCGCCGTTGCCTGCCTGCCGGGCCATTGCGTGAGCCGGTCGAGCGCCTGCAAAGCGTCGACGCGGTCCTCTACAACGGTGCCGTGGCCGACCGCGATGATGGATTTGCCTTCCTGTTGCAACCCACCGCGCTGGTCAACCTGCGCAGCGGCGAACGGCGTCCCCTCGACCACTTTGGCGCAGGCCAGGCCGTGCACGCGGTGGCCGGCATCGGCAATCCACAACGTTTCTTCAAGACCCTCGAAACGCTACACTGGCAGCCGGTTCCACATGCGTTTGCCGACCACGCCGAATACAGCGTGGAGGCGTTGAATTTCACGCCGTCATTGCCGTTGGTGATGACGGAAAAGGACGCGGTGAAATGCCGTGCCTTTGCCGCCGCCGACTGGTGGTACCTGGCGGTCGATGCTGTGCCGTCAACGGCCTTTGTGGCCTGGTTCGACACGCAGTTGATGCGCCTGCTGCCGGCTCGTTTGTTGCCTTAACTCCGTTTTTTCCAGGGAATGCTCATGGACACCAAATTGCTCGATATCCTCGCTTGCCCGGTCTGCAAAGGCCCGCTCAAGCTCAGCGCCGACAAGACCGAGCTGATCAGCAAGGGCGCAGGCCTGGCCTACCCGATTCGCGACGGCATCCCGGTGATGCTCGAATCCGAAGCGCGCACCCTGACCACCGACGAGCGCCTGGATAAATGACCACAGCCTTTACCGTCGTCATTCCATCGCGTTACGCCTCCACACGCCTGCCCGGCAAGCCGCTGCTGCTGATCGCCGGCAAGCCGATGATCCAGCACGTCTGGGAACAGGCGAGCAAAAGCAGCGCCGAGCGGGTAGTGGTGGCCACCGACGACGCGCGCATCGTCGAGGCCTGCAATGGCTTTGGCGCCGAAGTGGTGTTGACTCGCGAAGATCACAACTCCGGCACCGATCGCCTGGCCGAAGTCGCGATGAAGCTGGGCCTGGCGCCCGACGCTATCGTGGTCAACGTCCAGGGCGACGAACCGCTGATCCCGCCGAACGTGATCGATCAGGTGGCCGCCAACCTGGCAGCCCACGCCGAAGCGCGCATGGCCACCCTGGCCGAACCGATCGAAGACGTGGACACCCTGTTCAATCCCAACGTGGTCAAGGTCGTCAGCGACCTCAATGGCCTGGCGCTGACGTTCAGCCGTTCTACCTTGCCCTGGGCGCGGGATGCCTTCGCCGTGAACCGTGAGCAGTTGCCCGAAGGTGTGCCATACCGCCGCCATATCGGCATTTATGCCTATCGCGCCGGATTCCTGCAGGATTTCGTCAGCTGGGGTCCATGCTGGCTGGAAAACACCGAGTGTCTGGAACAGCTGCGTGCGCTGTGGCACGGCGTACGAATTCACGTCGCCGATGCACTGATCGCGCCGCCACCCGGTGTCGACACCGTTGAAGACCTTGAGCGCGTTCGTCGCCTGCTGGAGGCGTGATGCGGGTTCTGTTTGTCTGCCTGGGCAACATCTGTCGCTCGCCCACGGCCGAAGGCGTGCTGCGGCATAAGCTGCGCGAGGCCGGCTTGGCCGATCAGGTCGAAGTCGCTTCCGCCGGCACCGGTGACTGGCATGTCGGCAAGGCGCCGGACAAGCGCAGTCAGGCCGCGGCGAAGCTGCGCGGTTATGACTTGTCCGCCCAGCGCGCCCGGCAAGTCAGTCGTGCCGATTTCGCCACCTACGACCTGATCCTGGCGATGGACAACAGCAACCTGCGCAACCTCAAGGCCTTGCAGCCGGCCAAGGGCAAGGCCGAATTGGACCTGTTCCTGCGTCGCTACCAGTCGCCAGTCGATGAAGTGCCGGACCCGTACTACGACGGCGAACAAGGCTTCGAGCAGGTGCTGGACCTGATCGAGCACGCCAGTGATTTGCTGGTGATCGAATTGAAGGGACGGTTATGAGTTTGCAGGTTCAATCACAGGTTTCGCTCAAGCCGTTCAACAGTTTTGGCGTGGATGTCCAGGCCCGGCTGTTTGCCCAGGCCCATAGCGACGCCGATGTGCGCGAAGCTCTGGCCTACGGGCTGGAGCACAAGGTCCCGGTGCTGGTAATCGGCGGCGGCAGCAACCTGTTGCTGACGGCGGATATCGAATCACTGGTACTGCGCATGGCCACGCGCGGGATTCGCGTGCTGAGCGATGAGGGCGGCCAAGTGGTGATCGAGGCCGAGGCGGGCGAGCCCTGGCATCCATTTGTGCAACACACACTGTCCCTGGGGCTGTCCGGCCTGGAAAATCTCAGCCTGATTCCCGGCACTGTCGGTGCGGCACCGATGCAGAACATCGGCGCTTATGGCGTCGAGATCAAGGACGTCTTCGCCGGCCTGACCGCCCTCGATCGCCAGACCGGCGAACTGCGCGACTTTACCCTGCAAGAGTGCAACTTCGCCTACCGCGACAGCCTGTTCAAGCAAGAGCCGGGGCGTTGGTTGATCCTGCGTGTGCGTTTCGCCCTCGACCGCGCCGCGCATCTGCACCTGGAGTACGGCCCGGTGCGCCAGCGCCTGACCGAACAAGGCATCGAGCATCCGACCGCCAGCGATGTCAGCCAGGCCATTTGCAGCATCCGCAACGAAAAACTCCCGGACCCGGCCGTACTCGGCAATGCCGGCAGCTTTTTCAAGAACCCTTTGGTGTCGTCGGCGCTGGCTGCACGGCTCAAGGGCGAATACCCGGACCTGGTGGCCTATGCGCAACCCGACGGGCAGATGAAACTGGCCGCCGGTTGGCTGATCGAGCGGGCAGGGTGGAAAGGTTTCCGTGAAGCCGATGCTGGCGTGCATAAATTGCAGGCGCTGGTGCTGGTCAACTATGGAGGCGCGACGGGCCTGCAACTGCTGAACCTGGCGCAGCGCATCCAGAAAGACATTCTCGAGCGTTTCCATGTCGATCTGGAAATGGAGCCGAACCGGTATTGAGCTAAGCTTTCAAGACGGATCAAAAAGCCCTGCACAATGTTTATTGTGCAGGGCTTTTTTGTTAATGCTCGGTTAACTTAGTCAGCTAACGATGCACACTCTTGCTCCACCAAAGGCCCGGTGCAGACCGTTTGAGTCCGCATAAGAGAGCCCATTAGCCTGAGTCGATCTGCGTGCGACCCACCGAGATCCAGCGGCAGATTGCTCGACCCCATAACTCAAGACCTATGCGGGCGTGCCCATGATTACCCTGAAACTCAATGGTCAAGACCATCAACTCGACGTCACCGAGGACATGCCGCTGCTCTGGGCGATCCGCGACGTGGCCGGTTACAACGGCACCAAATTCGGCTGCGGCATGGGTCTGTGCGGCGCCTGTACCATTCATATTGAAGGGGCTCCGGCACGCAGTTGCATTACGCCCATCGGTTCAGTCGTCGGGCAGAATGTCAGCACCATCGACAACCTGCACGCCGACCCGATCGGCAAAGTCGTGCAGCAAGCCTGGCTCGACACGGCAGTGGCTCAATGCGGCTTCTGCCAGGGCGGGCAAATCATGTCGGCGACGGCACTGCTCAAGACCCATCCGAACCCGAGCGACGAGCAGATCGAAGAAGCCATGGTCGGCAACATCTGTCGCTGCGGCACCTATAACCGTATCAAGACCGCGATCCGTCAGGCTTCCACTCACCTGAAGGAGGCCAAGGCATGAGCCGGTTACCGAATGATTTCGCCCTGAGCAACCTCAGTCGCCGTGGTTTTCTCAAGGGCGTGGGGGCGACCGGTGCGCTGGTGGTCGCCGCGAGTTGGGGTTGGCAAGACGCGTTTGCCGAAGAGAAAGAGAAGAAGTTCGGCGCCGACGGTATGCCCAACGGTTGGGTCGACGATCCGAAAGTCTATGTGAGTATCGCCGCCGATGGCACGGTGACCGTTATCTGCAACCGCTCGGAGATGGGCCAGGGCGTGCGCACCAGTTTGACCATGGTGGTGGCCGATGAACTGGAAGCCGACTGGGCGATGGTCAAGGTACAGCAGGCCCCCGGCGATGAAGTGCGCTTCGGCAACCAGGACACCGACGGCTCGCGCAGCATGCGTCACTGGTACGAGCCGATGCGTCGCTGCGGTGCCGCCGCACGCGCGATGCTGGAACAAGCCGCCGCTGACCAATGGAAAGTGTCAGTCGGCGAGTGCCAGGCCCAACTTCATAAAGTCATTCATAAACCGTCGGGCCGCGAACTGGGCTATGGCGTGCTGGCCGCCGCCGCTGGCGCTTTGGCCGTGCCTGCGCGAGAAAGCCTGAGACTCAAGCAACCTTCGGAATTTCGATATATCGGTAAGGAAGGCACCAAGGCCATCGACGGTGAGGACATCGTCAATGGTCGTGCGGTGTACGGCGCCGACGTGCATTTCGACGGCATGCTGTACGCGACCATTGCGCGGCCCACGGTGTATGGCGGCAAGGTCAAAAGCTTCGATGGCAGCGCGGCGATGAAAGTCCCAGGCGTGGTCAAAGTGGTACAGATCGAAAGCCGTCCGTTGCCTTCGGAGTTCCAACCCCTGGGCGGCATCGCCGTGGTGGCGAGCAATACCTGGGCGGCGATAAAGGGCCGCGAGGCACTGAAAATCGAATGGGACGACGGCCCCAACGCCAGCTACGACTCGATTGCCTATCGCAAGGAACTCGAAGCCGCCTCGCTCAAGCCCGGCAAGGTGGTGCGCAATACCGGCAACCTCGATGAGGCCATGGCCAGCGCCGATAGCACGCTGGAAGCCTCCTACTACTTGCCGCATTTGTCACAGTCGCCGATGGAACCGATGGTCGCCATTGCGCGGTTCAAGGACGGTGCGTGCCAAGCCTGGGGGCCAAGCCAGGCGCCGCAGGTCACCCGGGAACGGATCGGTGAGCGCCTGGGCCTGCCGTTCGACAAGGTCACGTTCAACGTGACTCTGCTCGGGGGCGGGTTCGGGCGCAAGTCCAAGCCTGACTTCATCATCGAGGCCGCCATCCTCGCCAAGGAATTCCCCGGCAAAGCGGTGCGGGTGCAATGGACCCGCGAAGACGACATCCACTGTTCCTATTTTCACACCGTGTCGGCCGAATACCTCAAGGCCAGCCTGAACAAGGATGGCCTGCCATCCGGCTGGTTGCACCGTACGGTGGCGCCGAGCATCACCGCGTTGTTTGCGCCGGGCATGAACCATGAGGCGGCGTTCGAACTGGGCATGGGGTTCACCAACATGGCGTATGCGATCCCCAACATTCGCCTGGAAAACCCCGAGGCAACGGTGCATACCCGGGTAGGTTGGTATCGCTCGGTGTCGAACATTCCCCATGGTTTCGCGATCCAGAGTTTTATCGATGAACTGGCGCACAAGGCCGGGCAGGATCCGCTGAAGTACCAGATCAGATTGCTCGGCCCGGACCGTCAGATCGATCCGCGTACCTTGAGTGAAGAGTGGAACTACGGCGAATCCCCCGAGCGTTATCCGATCGACACCGCGCGCCTGCGCACGGTACTGGAGACCGCCGCCAAAGCCGCCGGTTGGGGGCGTGAGTTGCCCAAGGGACGCGGCCTGGGCCTGGCAGTGCATTACAGCTTCGTGACCTATGTGGCGGCGGTGATCGAGGTGGAGGTCAAGGACGACGGTACGCTGGTGGTGCACAAGGCTGACATCGCCGTCGATTGCGGGCCGCAGATCAACCCCGAGCGGATTCGCGCGCAATTCGAAGGCGCCTGTGTCATGGGCCTGGGTAATGCGGTGCTGGGGGAAATCAGCTTCAAGGACGGCAAGGTCCAGCAGGATAACTTCCATATGTATGAAGTGGCGCGCATGTCCCTGGCGCCGAAAGAAGTGGCGGTGCATCTGGTGACGCCGCCGGGCAATGTCCCGTTGGGTGGTGTGGGTGAACCGGGCGTGCCACCGATTGCGCCGGCACTGTGCAACGCGATCTTCGCCGCCACCGGCAAACGCATCCGCAATCTGCCGGTTCGTTATCAGCTGTCGGGTTGGCAGAAGGCCGGCGCCTGATGGACAGCGCCGATCTGAACGTCCTGCGCAGCGTGTTGCAATGGCATCGCGCCGGTCAGCGGGTGGTGTTGTACAGCGTGGTCGAAACCTGGGGCACTGCGCCCCGGGCACCCGGCGCCATGCTGGCCTTGCGCGAAGACGGCATGGTGATTGGTTCGGTCTCGGGCGGGTGTGTCGAAGATGACTTGATTGCCCGGTTGCACGACGGACGCCTCGCACTTGACGGGCCGCCGGTGCAATTGATCACCTACGGCGTGACCCGCGAGGAAGCCGCACGTTTCGGCTTGCCCTGCGGTGGCACCTTGCGCTTGACCGAGGAACGTATCGACGATGGGGATTGGGTCGAGCAATTGCTCGCCCGTTGCGAGGCCCATGAAATCGTTGCGCGTGAACTGAACCTGACCACCGGCGAAGTACTTTTGCAGCCGGCCAGTAAAACTGACGTGTTGACGTTCGATGGACAGACCTTGCGGGTGATCCATGGCCCGCGCTGGCGCTTGCTGCTGATCGGCGCGGGGCAGCTGTCGCGCTATGTGGCGGAAATGGCCCGGCTGCTGGATTTCGAGGTGCTGATTTGCGACCCGCGTAGCGAGTTCGTCTACGGCTGGGAGGAACAGCACGGACGATTCGTTTCGGGCATGCCGGATGAGGCGGTATTGAATATCCAGACCGATGAACGCACGGCTATCGTGGCCTTGACCCATGATCCGCGTCTGGATGACATGGCGCTGCTCACGGCCCTGGATTCCAGGGCTTTTTACGTCGGAGCGCTGGGATCGCGGGTCAACAGCCAGAAGCGCCGGGAAAACCTGGCTCAACTGGGTTTGTCGCAATCGGCGATTGACCGCTTGCATGGCCCGATCGGTTTGCACATCGGCAGTCATAATCCAGCGGAAATTGCCTTGTCGCTCATGGCGGAAATCGTGGCGGTCAAAAACGGCATCGAACTGAAGCAGAAGAAAGTCCTGCGGGAGAGCGTATGAGCAAATCCATCGGCGTTATCGTGTTGGCGGCGGGGCAGGGCAGCCGGTTTCGTCAGGTGGCGGGTACCGAAAAGGATAAATTGGTGGCCGATTGCACCGGGCGTGACGGCGTGGTGCGGTCCGTCATCGAGCACACATTGGTCAACCTGCCGGCGAGGCTGGACAAGCGCGTACTGGTGACCACTGCTGACCGCCCGCAAGTGATTCGCATGGCTCAGGCCTATGGCTGCGAGATTGTGCTGATCGAATCGACGGGAATGGGCGACAGCATTGCCGCGGGAGTCGCTACCTGCAAGCAACTCGATGGCTGGCTGATGGTGCTGGGGGATATGCCGTTCATCCTGCCATCGAGTATCGAGCAAGTGGTGGCGGGGATTGGCGATGACAGTATCAGCGTGCCCGTGCAGGACGGCGGGTACGGGCATCCGGTCGGGTTCGGACGGGACTTCGCGGCGGGGTTGATGGCGTTATCGGGGGATCGCGGCGCCAAGCCGCTGTTCGCCCAAGGGCGGGTGGTTGAAGTGAGCGTGGATGATCCTGGTGTGGTGTGGGATGTGGATGTGCCGCAGGCATTGATCTTTAAGTAGTTCCAGAGGGGGGCCCTGTGGGAGCGGGCTTGCTCGCGAAGGCGGCCTGGCAGTCAACTGAGGTGTTGGATGATCCACCGCCTTCGCGAGCAAGCCCGCTCCCACAAGGAACCGTGTGATTGCACGAGACATGAAAAAGCCCCGCCTGGGATCACCAGGCGGGGCTTTTTAGTGGCCGATGGAATCAGACGAGAGGTTTAGGCTCGTGTTCTTTTTCCTGGGCTTGCTCGTGTTGCTCTACCGCTTCCTGAACGGAGCGCGGTGCTTCGTGGATCACCGACTCAACCGGCTCGGCAGCCACTTCGGCAGCCGGGGCAGGAGCTGCCTCAACCACTTCAGCAACAACCGGTGCAGGCTCGGCAGCGACAACCGCTTCAGCTGGAGCCGCAGCGGCAGCCAGTTCAGCTTCCTTCTGCAGACGCTCGGCTTCACGCTTGCGACGACGCACTTCACGCGGGTCGTTAGGCGCACGGCCACTTGGCGTCAGGGCGCTGGCAGGAGCGGCTTCGACTACCGGAGCAGGTGCCTGGGCAACGACCGGTGCTTCAACGACTGGCGCTTCAACCACCGGTGCTGGAGCCGGTTCCGCGGCAGCAACCACCGGCTCGGAAACTATGGCTTCAGCCACTTGGGTTTCAGCGGCAGGTGCAGCGGCTTCAGCGACGGCTGGCTCGGCAACCCAGTTGAATGCGGTTTGCTCTTCGCGAACTTCACGCACGGTGTCAGTCACGGTTTCAACAACCGCTTCCGCAGCCTGGGCAGGTGCTTCTACCACTGGTGCTGGCTCGGCAGCCGCTTCAACAGCAGGCTGAGCTTCTGGCGCTGGCGCCACTTCGATTTCCGGCGAGGCGGTGACTTCGACCGGTGTGGTCGCTTCAACGACTGGCGCTTCAACCGGAGCTGCTTCCAGGGTCGCGGCAGTGGCGCGTTCGGCTTGCACATTGGCTTCAGCTTCTGCTGGAGCGCTGATCACGCTGCTGGCAACAGCTGCGGTGACAGCCAGGCCGGCGGCCAGATCGGCAGTGCTTGGCGCTTCAGCGTTTTCGCCGGACTCGGACTCTTCCGAACCTTCGATCACGTTACCGTTGGCGTCACGCTGACGCTCGCGACGGTTGCTGCGACGACGCTGACCACGGGAGCGGCGGCGTGGACGATCGCCTTCGGCGCTTTCCTGACCGTCTTCCGACAGTTGCTCTTCGTTGGTGGTCAGTTCTTCTTCAGTTGCGGCTGCGGCAGCTTGTTCGGCACGTGGCTGACGTTCTTCACGCGGTGGGCGTGGCGCGCGTTCTTCACGTGGCTGACGAGCTGGGCGTTCCTCAGCGGTAGCAGCCGTAGCGGTAGCAGCGGCGGCCGGAGCAGCCGGAGCGGCATCCAGAGGCTCGCGCAGTTCACGAACGCGTTCTTCACGCTCGCCACGTGGCTTGCGATCTTCACGCGGAGCGCGCGGTGCACGTTCTTCACGAGGCGCGCGTGGTGCGCGTTCTTCGCGGGCTACCGCTGGCGTTTCTTCGCGGGTTTCGCGAGGTTCACGCACTTCCCGTGGCTGACGCTCTTCACGCGGCTCACGTGGTGCGCGTTCTTCACGCGGTGCACGTTCTTCGCGAGGCTTGCGCTCTTCATCGCGGCGACCGTTACGGTTGCGGCTCTGCTGGCGACCGTTGCGACGCTCTTCGTTGCGGGCCGGACGCTCGGCGGCAGGTTTTTCAACCACAACCGGTGCGGCAGGCTCTTCCTTGGTGGCGAACAGGCTCACCAGCGACTTCACCAGGCCTTTGAACAGGCTTGGCTCCGGTACGGCGGCCGGTGCAGGCGCTGGAGCGGCCACTTCGGTCGGCACCGGAGCGTTGGCGCGGGCCGGGGCCGTTTTGACCGCAGCTTCCTGGCGAACCAGGGTGCGGGTCGCAGCGGCTGGCTGGACTTCTTCGACTTCGGCAGCGGCAGCGGCGATTTCGTAGCTGGACTGGTTGGTCGCGGCTTCCGGGCTGTCGTCACGCAGGCGCTGTACTTCGAAGTGCGGCGTTTCGAGGTGATCGTTCGGCAGGATGACGATGCGGGCACGGGTGCGCAGTTCGATCTTGGTGATCGAGTTGCGTTTTTCGTTGAGCAGGAACGCCGCCACCGGGATCGGCACTTGTGCACGAACTTCGGCGGTACGGTCTTTCAGGGCTTCTTCTTCGATCAGGCGCAGGATCGCCAGGGACAGCGATTCAACGTCACGGATGATGCCGGTGCCGTTGCAACGCGGGCAGACGATGCCGCTGCTTTCACCCAGGGATGGACGCAGGCGCTGACGGGACATTTCCAGCAGGCCGAAGCGCGAAATGCGACCGACTTGCACGCGGGCGCGGTCGGCTTCCAGGCATTCGCGGACTTTTTCTTCCACGGCGCGCTGATTCTTGGCAGGGGTCATGTCGATGAAGTCGATGACGATCAGGCCGCCGATGTCGCGCAGGCGCAACTGACGGGCGATTTCCTCGGCCGCTTCAAGGTTGGTTTGCAGTGCGGTTTCTTCGATGTCGCTGCCTTTGGTGGCACGCGCCGAGTTGATGTCGATGGACACCAGGGCTTCGGTCGGATCGATCACGATGGAACCGCCGGAAGGCAGTTCGACAACGCGCTGGAAAGCGGTTTCGATCTGGCTTTCGATCTGGAAACGGTTGAACAGCGGAACGCTGTCTTCGTACAGCTTGATCTTGCTGGCGTACTGCGGCATTACCTGGCGGATGAAGGTCAGGGCTTCGTCCTGGGCTTCAACGCTGTCGATCAGCACTTCGCCGATGTCCTGGCGCAGGTAGTCGCGGATCGCGCGGATGATCACGTTGCTTTCCTGGTAGATCAGGAATGGCGCAGCGCGGTCCAGCGAAGCTTCCTTGATGGCGGTCCACAGTTGCAGCAGGTAGTCGAGGTCCCACTGCATTTCTTCGCTGCTGCGGCCAAGGCCTGCAGTGCGCACGATCAGGCCCATGTCGGCCGGGGCAACCAGACCGTTCAGGGCTTCACGCAGTTCGTTGCGCTCTTCGCCTTCGATGCGACGGGAGATACCGCCGGCACGCGGGTTGTTCGGCATCAGCACCAGGTAACGACCGGCCAGGCTGATGAAGGTGGTCAGGGCTGCGCCCTTGTTGCCACGTTCTTCTTTTTCGACCTGAACGATGACTTCCTGGCCTTCGCTCAGGACGTCCTTGATGTTGACGCGACCTTCCGGGGCTTTCTTGAAGTATTCGCGGGAGATTTCTTTGAGGGGCAGGAAGCCGTGGCGCTCAGAGCCGAAATCGACAAAGGCAGCCTCGAGGCTTGGTTCGATGCGAGTAATCCGGCCTTTATAGATGTTGGCCTTCTTCTGCTCGCGTGCACCGGATTCGATGTCCAGGTCGTAGAGGCGCTGGCCATCTACCAGTGCAACACGCAACTCTTCGGGTTGAGTTGCGTTAATCAGCATTCTTTTCATGTAGTACCGTCGGTTTCCGGGCTGCCGGAAACGGCGTTCGGCACACACGACTTCTCACGGTCGGTGTCAGGTGCGTCGGGAGTGGTTGGCCATTTCCCGTGTCCAGCGAAGTCCGGCCAATGTGGGCCTTCATCGCGACGTACGCGTCCTGCTTGCTGTGGCTACTTAAGCACTCAGTCAGGAGGAGGAATCAACCAGCGGCTGTGGACGAGATGAAGCGTCTTGAGAAAGCCTGTTGCTACACAGTCCGGCGGTTGTGCATCTCCACCCTACACGTATCCCTGATAATTCGGGTGCTGCCGCGCGCAGAATCCGCAGCGGGTTGGCATTTACCGTGAGCTCCGAAAGGGGAGGTCACGCATCATGGCTAATTTAGGCGTTGTTTCCGATGCCTTCGCTCGGGGTCATTCGCAGCTGACTGCACTTTGTGAACTGGCCGTGAATATGGCTCGCAAAACGAGTGGAAAACTCTGCTTTGTGGCGTGATTCAGGCCTCATGTCACCTGCGCTCGTTACACCTGCAAACTCCACCGTTACGTAGCGAAAGCCCCGTAGGACGGCCTCGCGTCCTGGTGAATTGCGTTGGTCAGGGCCGGTTTTTGACCGTTGGTCCGCTGTCCAGGCCGCTTTTGGCGACGTTCGCGACTATAGCAGCAATGATTAAGTGCTTCAATTCCATAAAAAATTGTTATCATCCGCGCCATGACGACGACTACCCCCCCGACTCCAGGCGTACAACTGCTTGAGGTCTCGCCGGAATATGCCGGCCAACGCATTGATAATTTCCTTCTCGCCCGACTCAAAGGCGTGCCCAAGACCTTGATTTACCGCATTTTGCGCAAGGGCGAAGTGCGCGTGAACAAAGGTCGGATCAAGCCCGAGTACAAGCTGCAGGCGGGCGATATCGTGCGCGTGCCGCCGGTTCGCGTGCCTGAGCGCGACGAACCGGTGCCACTGGCACAAGGCCTGTTGCAGCGGCTCGAGGCCTCGATTGTCTTCGAAGACAAGGCGCTGATCGTGATCAACAAGCCCGCGGGCATTGCTGTTCATGGTGGCAGCGGCCTGACTTTCGGGGTGATCGAAGCCTTTCGTCAGTTGCGCCCCGATTGCAAAGAGCTCGAACTGGTTCACCGTCTCGACCGTGATACGTCCGGCCTGTTGATGATCGCCAAGAAGCGCAGCATGTTGCGCCACTTGCACACCGCATTGCGCGGTGATGGCGTCGACAAGCGCTACATGGCGCTGGTCCGCGGTAACTGGGCGAGCTCGATCAAACAAGTCCGTGCGGCGCTGGGCAAGAGCAATCTGCGCTCCGGCGAGCGCATGGTCGAGGTCGACGAGGAGGAGGGGAAGGAGTCCGTGACCGTGTTCAAGGTCCTGCGCCGCTTCGGCGACTTTGCCACCCTGATCGAAGCCAAGCCGATTACCGGCCGGACTCACCAGATCCGCGTCCATACGTTGCACGCCGGGCATTGCATCGCTGGCGACACCAAGTATGGCGACGAAGGTTTCAGCAAGGAAATCCGCGATCTGGGCGGCAAACGCCTGTTCCTGCACGCCTACATGCTGACGGTGCCGCTCCCCGATGGTGGTGAGCTGAAGCTGCAAGCGCCGGTCGACGAGATGTGGGCCAAAACCGTGGAGCGATTGAGTGCGCCCATCTGACTACAAGCTGCTGATCTTTGATTGGGACGGCACTCTGGCCGATTCCATTGGTCGGATTGTCGAGGCGATGCACGTTGCCTCGCAGCGTTCCGGTTTTGAGCTGCGCGATGATCTGGCCGTCAAGGGCATCATCGGCCTGGGCTTGCCGGAAGCGATCCGTACCCTGTACCCCGAAATCGGCGACGCCGAGCTGATCGCGTTCCGCGAGCACTATGCTGAGCATTACATCGCGTCGGAGGCTGAGCCTTCGCCGCTGTTCGAGGGTGTGGTCGAGTCGCTCGAGGCATTTCGTGCCGAGGGCTATCATCTGGCTGTGGCGACCGGCAAGGCCCGTCGCGGGCTGGATCGGGTGTTGAAGTCCCATGGCTGGGAGAATTACTTCGATATCACTCGCGCCGCCGATGAAACCGCCAGCAAGCCCCATCCGCTGATGCTCGAACAAATTCTCGCCCATTGCGAGGTTCGCCCGGAACAGGCGTTGATGGTGGGTGATTCGTCCTTTGATTTGCAGATGGCGCGCAACGCCGGCATGGGTTCGGTGGCCGTCAGTTATGGCGCTCAATCGATCGATGCGTTGAGGTTGTATGAGCCGCGACTGGCCATCGACCGTTTTTCAGAATTGCATGCCTGGCTGAATCAGCGGGCTTAACCGGTTGTTTTTGGGGTGGATGGCATGACCGACGAATGGAAGGCGCCCGCCAAGGCGAGCGCAGAGAGCGGTGACGACAAAAGCTGGAAACTGCTGGAAAAGACCCTGCTGGCCGGCATACAGGAGCAGCGCCGGTCCCGTCGCTGGGGGATATTCTTCAAGTTGCTGATTTTTGTGTTTCTGTTCGGCGCCATTGCCCTGTTTTCGCCTCTGATGGATATGGAAAAGGCCGGCACCCTTAGTGCCAATTACACGGCGTTGATCGATGTGAGAGGCATGATTGCCGACAAGGAGTCGGCCAGTGCAGACAATATCGTTGGCAGCTTGCGTGCGGCTTTCGAGGACAAGAAGGTCAAGGGCGTCATCCTGCGCATCAACAGCCCGGGCGGCAGTCCGGTGCAGTCGGGTTATGTCTATGACGAGATCAAGCGTCTGCGTGGTCTGCACCCGGACATCAAGCTCTATGCGGTCATTTCCGATCTGGGGGCTTCCGGCGCTTACTACATCGCCAGTGCGGCGGATCAGATCTACGCCGACAAGGCGAGCCTGGTCGGCTCCATCGGTGTGACGGCAGCCGGTTATGGCTTTGTCGGCACCATGGAGAAGCTGGGTGTCGAACGTCGTACCTACACGTCTGGCGAGCACAAGTCGTTCCTCGATCCGTTCCAGCCACAGAAGCCGGAAGAAACCGCCTTCTGGCAGGGCGTGCTCGATACGACCCACAAGCAGTTCATCAATAGCGTCAAGCAGGGTCGTGGCGACCGCCTGAAAGACAAGGAGCATCCGGAGCTGTTCTCTGGCCTGGTCTGGTCCGGCGAGCAGGCACTGCCATTGGGATTGATCGACGGGCTGGGTAATGCCAGTTCGGTTGCGCGGGATGTGATCGGTGAGAAAGAGCTGGTGGACTTCACCGTTCAGGAATCGCCATTCGATCGCTTTTCGAAAAAGCTCGGCGCCAGCGTTGCTGAGCATTTGGCGATGTGGATGGGTTTTAACGGTCCGTCGCTGCGCTGATTCTGATGTGACATGAAAAACCGGCCTGCGTGGCCGGTTTTTTGGTATCGGGATTCAGGGAACCTGTACGCCTTCAGCCAGCAGCATGTCGATCAGGCGAATCAGCGGCAGGCCGATCAGGCTGGTGGCGTCAGGTCCTTCGGTGCTGCGAAACAGGCTGACCCCCAGGCCTTCGGCCTTGAAGCTGCCTGCGCAGTCGTAGGGTTGTTCGGCGCGCAGGTAGCGTTCGATGCGAGGTGCGTCGAGTGTGCGCATGTGTACGGTGAACGGCACGCAATCGACCTGGCAGTGCCCTGTCTGGCTGTTGAGCAGGGCCAGGCCGGTGAGGAACGTCACGCTGGCACCGCTGGCGGCCAGCAGTTGTTCCCGGGCTTTTTCGAATGTGTGGGGTTTGCCGATAATCCGCTCTCCCAGCACGGCGACCTGGTCGGAGCCGATTATCAGATGAGCGGTCTGGCTGTCGGCCAGGGCGCGCGCTTTCTCTTCGGCGAGGCGCTTGACCAGCTCGATGGCGGACTCACCCGGGCGATGGCTTTCGTCGATATCCGGCGAGCTGCAAGTGAAAGGCAGCTGCAGGCGGGTCAGCAATTCCCGGCGATAGGCCGAGCTGGAAGCGAGTAATAAAGGCAGCATGCACAACTCCATAAGGCGTGTGCGAATTCTAGCGAGGCTTCCAAGTGACGGACAGGGCTGAATTTCCTTTGACATGGGCGGGTGCATCCCTATAATGCTGCGCCTATGTTGAATGACCCGATTCCACCTCACGTTGACCCGCGCAAATTGGCTGATCGTGGCACCACCCTTCAAGGTGAAATGCTGCTGGCCGATTTGGAGAGACTCTGCGACCCGCTTTCCGACAATGTCGGTACGGTGCAGGCTAAATTCGTTTTTGAACGAGATGAACGTAAATCTGTGGTCATCCACAGCTTTATCGACACTGAAGTCAAAATGGTTTGCCAGCGTTGTCTTGAGCTGGTCACCCTGCCGATCCATAGCGAATGCAGTTACGCTGTGGTGAAGGAGGGTGCGAATACCCAGTCGTTGCCGAAAGGTTATGACGTGCTGGAACTGGGCGAAGATCCTTTGGATCTGCAGTCACTGATCGAGGAGGAGCTTCTGCTCGCCTTGCCCATTGTGCCTGCTCATCATCCGGAAGAATGCCAGCAGCCGGCGGGAGCAGATGAGCCCGAACCGAGCGAGGACGAGGTAACGCGGTCCAACCCGTTCAGTGTATTGGCGCAGTTAAAGCGTGACCCAAACGTTTAGGAGTTAATCAATTATGGCTGTTCAGCAGAACAAAAAATCCCGCTCTGCCCGTGACATGCGCCGTTCGCACGACGCTCTCGAGGCTAGCACCCTGTCTGTAGAAAAAACCACCGGTGAAGTTCACCTGCGTCACCACGTATCGCCAGAAGGCGTATACCGTGGCCGTAAAGTGATCGACAAGGGCGCTGACGAGTAATCACTTGTCCGCTCAAGTCATCGCGATTGACGCAATGGGCGGGGACTTCGGTCCCCGCAGCATTGTCCAGGCCAGCCTTGCTTGTCTGTCTGCCACACCCTCGCTGCACCTGACCCTCGTCGGTCAACCCTCCCTTCTTGAAGAACTGATCGCTGGCCATCCGGCTGTGGATCGCGCGCGCCTGTCGATTACGCCGGCGTCCGAAGTCATCACCATGGACGAAAAACCTGCCCAGGCCCTGCGCGGCAAGCCCGACTCGTCGATGCGCGTGGCGCTTGAGTTGTTGCGTGACGGCAAGGTCCAGGCCTGTGTCAGTGCCGGTAATACCGGTGCGCTGATGGCGTTGTCGCGGTTCGTGCTCAAGACCTTGCCCGGCATTGACCGTCCGGCCATGGTGGCGGCGATTCCGACACAAAAGGGTTATTGCCAGTTGCTCGACCTGGGCGCCAACGTCGATTGCAGTGCCGAGCATTTGTTGCAGTTTGCGGTCATGGGCTCGGTGGCGGCCGAGACTCTGGGCATAACCCGTCCTCGGGTGGCGTTGCTGAACATCGGCACCGAAGACATCAAGGGCAATCAACAGGTCAAGCTGGCGGCGACGTTGTTGCAAGCCGCCCGTGGTATCAACTACATCGGCTTCATCGAAGGTGATGGCTTGTATCGCGGTGAGGCGGACGTGGTGGTCTGCGATGGCTTTGTCGGTAATATCCTGCTCAAGTCCAGCGAAGGTCTTGCGACCATGATTGCTGCGCGTATCGAAGCCTTGTTCAAGAAGAGTCTCGCTTCCCGCGCTGTCGGTGCCTTGGCGCTGCCTTTGATGAAACGCCTGCAGGCTGATCTGGCGCCGGCGCGACATAATGGCGCAAGCTTCCTCGGCTTGCAGGGCATCGTGGTGAAAAGCCACGGTTCTGCAGGGGTCCAGGGGTTTCAGAGTGCCATTCAGCGCGCCTTGATCGAGATTCAGGAGAATCTTCCCGAGCGCCTGCACGGTCGTCTGGAGGATTTGTTGCTTTAGGCGTTTTCGTCGGACAATGCTTAAATGTGACCGCTTGGTTCGATGGGCCATCCAACTGTCAGTTTCTTGCGTCCCCAAAGCGGGGCGCCAACTCTCCGACGACAAGATCATTAGGGGCTTGTTACATGTCTGCTTCCCTCGCATTCGTCTTTCCAGGACAGGGTTCGCAGTCCCTCGGCATGCTGGCCGAGCTGGGCGCGCAACATCCGGTTGTCCTTGAAACATTCAAAGAAGCTTCCGATGCACTGGGTTACGACCTGTGGGCACTGACCCAGCAAGGGCCGGAAGAGCAACTCAATCAAACCGATAAAACCCAGCCAGCCATTCTGACCGCCTCTATCGCCCTGTGGCGTTTGTGGCTGGCCGAAGGTGGTGCGCACCCGGCTTACGTTGCCGGGCACAGCCTGGGTGAATACAGCGCGCTGGTCGCGGCAGGCAGTCTGAGCCTGGGCGATGCGGTGAAGCTCGTCGAGCGTCGTGGGCAGTTGATGCAGGAAGCCGTTCCGGCCGGGCAGGGCGGCATGGCCGCCATCCTGGGTCTGGACGATGCCGACGTACTGGCAGCCTGTGCCGAAGCGGCGCAAGGCGAAGTGGTCAGCGCGGTCAATTTCAACTCGCCGGGCCAGGTGGTCATCGCCGGTGCCAAGGCTGCCGTCGAGCGCGCCATCGAGGGCTGTAAGGCGCGTGGCGCCAAGCGTGCCATGCCGTTGCCGGTCAGCGTGCCGTCGCACTGCGAACTGATGCGCCCGGCTGCCGAGCGTTTCGCCGAATCGATCGCGGCGATCGACTGGCAGGCACCGCAGATTCCCGTGGTGCAGAACGTCAGTGCCCAGGTGCCGGCCGATCTGGAAACCCTCAAGCGCGATCTGCTCGAGCAACTGTACAAGCCAGTACGCTGGGTTGAGTCGGTTCAGGCACTGGCCGCCAAGGGCGCGACCAACCTGGTCGAGTGTGGCCCGGGTAAAGTGCTGGCCGGTCTGAACAAGCGTTGCGCCGAAGGCGTGTCGACATCCAACCTCAATACCCCAGACGCTTTCGCTGCCGCCCGTGCAGCGTTGGCCTGAATCAGGAGAAGCTTGCATGAGTCTGCAAGGTAAAGTTGCACTGGTCACCGGTGCAAGCCGTGGCATCGGCCAGGCTATCGCCCTGGAACTGGGTCGTCAGGGCGCCATCGTTGTTGGTACCGCGACCTCCGCGTCGGGTGCTGAGCGCATTGCCGCGACCCTGAAGGAAAACGGTATTCAGGGCACTGGCCTGGAACTCAATGTCACCAGCGACGAGTCCGTGGCAAGTGTTCTGGCGAGCATTCAGGAGCAGTTCGGTGCGCCGGCGATTCTGGTCAATAATGCCGGTATCACCCGCGATAACCTGATGATGCGCATGAAAGACGACGAGTGGCACGACGTTGTCGATACCAATCTGAACAGTCTGTTCCGCCTGTCCAAGGGCGTTTTGCGCGGCATGACCAAAGCTCGTTGGGGCCGAATTATCAGTATTGGCTCGGTTGTGGGTGCCATGGGCAACGCAGGCCAAGTAAACTACGCTGCCGCCAAGGCCGGTCTGGAAGGTTTCAGCCGTGCTCTGGCGCGCGAAGTCGGTTCGCGTTCGATTACGGTAAACTCGGTGGCTCCTGGGTTCATCGATACCGATATGACCCGTGAACTGCCCGAGGCACAGCGTGAAGCCTTGCAGACGCAGATTCCGCTGGGTCGTCTGGGGCAGGCTCAAGAGATCGCGTCCGTGGTCGCTTTTCTTGCGTCGGACGGTGCGGCTTACGTTACCGGAGCTACAATCCCGGTGAACGGCGGGATGTACATGTAATTCAAATGTGACGGATTGCTTCAAAAAAATGTCATACGAGCTGTCTAAAATCCGTTATAAAGCTGCAATCTATTTATAGGCAGAGGGTCACCGGGTTCGAGGAGTGAAGCTTTCAGTTGAAAAGCTGAAAAGCCTTTCTATACACTTACCCACTGGCCAGCTGCCTGAATTTGTCCATTAGGAGTGAAAACAAGGTATGAGCACCATCGAAGAGCGCGTCAAGAAAATCGTTGCTGAGCAACTGGGCGTTAAAGAAGAAGAAGTGGTCAACACTGCTTCCTTCGTTGAAGACCTGGGTGCCGACTCCCTTGACACCGTTGAGCTGGTGATGGCTCTGGAAGAGGAATTCGAGACCGAAATCCCTGACGAAGAAGCCGAGAAGATCACTACTGTACAAGCTGCAATCGACTACGTTACTAGCCACCAGGCGTAATAGTTTGTAATCGTTGCTCGCTGTCATGGAAAAACCGCACTGCCATCATGGCGTGCGGTTTTTTCTTTAGGCCTGATGCAAAGTCGTCATTTGAAAAAAGGAGAGTGCTGTGTCGCGTAGACGCGTCGTAGTCACCGGTATGGGTATGTTGTCGCCACTGGGCACGGATGTGCCGAGCAGCTGGCAGGGCATTCTGGCTGGCCGCAGTGGCATTGGTCTGATCGAACACGCCGACCTTTCTGCCTATTCCACCCGTTTTGGCGGCTCGGTAAAGGACTTCAATGTCGAGGAATACCTGTCGGTCAAGGAAGCCCGCAAGCTCGACCTGTTCATTCAATACGGTCTGGCCGCAGGTTTTCAGGCGGTACGCAATGCCGGTCTGGAAGTCACTGACGCCAACCGTGAGCGTATCGGCGTGGCCATGGGCTCGGGTATTGGCGGTCTGACCAATATCGAAGAAACCGCCCGCACGCTGCATGAGACCGGCCCACGACGGATCTCTCCGTTCTTCGTGCCAGGCTCGATCATCAATATGATTTCCGGTTTCCTGTCCATCCACCTCGGTGCACAGGGACCCAACTACGCCATCGCCACGGCCTGTACCACCGGTACACACTGCATTGGTATGGCGGCCCGCAACATCATGTACGACGAAGCTGACGTGATGATTGCCGGCGGCGCCGAGATGGCGGCCTGCGGTCTTGGCATGGGCGGCTTCGGCGCTTCCCGCGCGCTGTCGACCCGCAACGACGAGCCGACCCGCGCGAGCCGTCCATGGGACAAGGGTCGCGATGGCTTCGTATTGTCCAATGGCGCCGGTGCGCTGGTACTGGAAGAACTCGAGCACGCCAAGGCGCGTGGCGCGACCATCTACGCCGAGCTGATCGGCTTCGGCACCAGTGGCGATGCCTACCACATGACCTCGCCGCCAGCCGATGGTGCGGGTGCTGCGCGCTGCATCACCAATGCGCTGCGCGATGCCAAAATCAATGGCGATCAAGTGCAGTACATCAACGCCCACGGCACCTCGACTCCTGCAGGCGACCTGGCCGAAGTCAATGCGATCAAGTCGGTATTCGGCGAGCACGCCTACAAGCTGGCCGTCAGTTCCACCAAGTCCATGACCGGTCACCTGCTGGGTGCGGCGGGCGCGGTCGAGGCGATCTTCAGCGTGCTGGCAATCAACAGCCAGGTAGCGCCGCCGACCATCAACCTCGATGAGCCGGACGAAGGCTGCGATCTCGATTTTGTGCCGCACACGGCGCGCAACATGGATATCGATGTGGTCGTTTCCAACTCCTTCGGTTTTGGCGGCACCAACGGTTCGCTGGTGTTCCGTCGGTTCGCAGGCTGATGGACAGCTGGGTCGACGGTCAGCCGGCTGACGCTTTGTCGCTGAAGGATCGCGGCCTGGCTTATGGCGATGGTCTGTTCGAGACCATCGCCGTGCGCAGCGGCCAGCCCGTGTTGCTGGACCGGCATCTGTCGCGCCTGGCGGATGGCTGTTCGCGCCTGGCGATAACAGCCGAGCAGGAGCTGATCCGCAGCGAACTGCTGGCCTACGCCGCGGCACTGGGTGACGGGGTGCTCAAGCTCATTCTCACCCGTGGCGACGGTCTGCGCGGTTATGCCCCCGATCCTTCGGCCCAGGCCCGACGCATTGTGCAAGGCAGTCCACCTGCGGCTTACCCTGCCGCGCATGGTGAACAGGGTGTTCGTTTGTTTCCCTGCGCCACGCGATTGTCCAGGCAGCCATTACTGGCCGGCCTCAAGCACCTGAATCGTCTTGAACAAGTCCTCGCCCGTGCCGAATGGCAGGACACCGAGCATGCCGAAGGCTTGATGCTCGATCAGGCCGGGCGCGTAATTGAAGGTGTGTTCAGCAACTTGTTCCTGGTGCGTGATGGCGTGCTCATCACAGCTGACCTCAAGCGCTGCGGCGTGGCAGGCGTGATGCGCGCAGAAATATTGTTTCAGGCCAAGTCGCTGGGAATCCCCACGCAAATCACCGATATCCCCCTCGAACAGCTGCAATGGGCTGACGAAGTCTTTGTCTGCAACAGCGTGTATGGTGTCTGGCCGGTGCGCGCCTATGCTGCTCTTCACTGGCCGGTTGGGCCGCTCACCCGTAAACTCCAAACCATTGCCCGTGTGCTACTGGATGCTTGATACGTGAGACGTAAACTCTTGCTGCTGCTGGAAACCGGTGTGGTTCTGGCGGGGCTGCTGATGGGTGCTTCAGCCTGGAAGATTCATTCGGCGCTGGTACAGCCGCTGAATATTACCCAGGAACAATTGCTGGATGTGCCCAAGGGCACCACGCCGACCCGCACCCTCTACCGACTCGAAGCCAACGGCGTCATCAAGGACGCATTCTGGCTGCGGGTGTATTGGCGCTTCAACCTCGCCAGACAACCCCTGCACAGCGGTGAATACCGCATGCAGCCCGGCATGACCGTCGAAGGCCTGATCGACCTGTGGAAACGCGGGGAAATGGTTCAGTACAGCCTGACCCTGGTCGAAGGCTGGAGTTTCCGTCAGGTCCGCGCAGCGCTGGCCAGGGAAGAGAAGCTCGAACATAGTCTTGACGGTTTGAGCGATAGCCAGGTCATGGACAAGCTCGGCCACACCGGGATTTTTCCGGAAGGGCGCTTCTTCCCTGACACCTATCGTTACGTGCGGGGCATGTCCGATGTCGAGGTGCTGAAAACCGCTTACGACCGCCTCGATGAAGTGCTCGCCAAGGAGTGGGAAAAGCGCTCTGCAGATACACCGTACACCGAACCCTACCAGGCGCTGATCATGGCTTCGCTGGTGGAAAAGGAAACCGGCGTACCGCAGGAGCGCGGGCAGATTGCCGGCGTGTTTGTACGACGCATGGCGATAGGCATGCTGCTGCAGACCGACCCGACGGTGATCTACGGCCTCGGCGACCGCTACAGCGGCAAGCTGACCCGGGCTCACCTCAGGGAATCGACGCCGTATAACACCTACATGAATGCGGGCCTGCCGCCGACGCCGATTTCGATGGTCGGTCGCGAAGCCATCCATGCGGCACTCAATCCGGTGGATGGCAACAGCCTTTACTTCGTGGCGCGTGGCGATGGCACCCATGTGTTCTCCGACGACCTGGATGCCCACAACAATGCCGTGAAGGAGTTCCAGCTCAAGCGTCGCGCCGATTACCGCTCCAGCCCGGCTCCGGCTACTACGCCCGAGATGCCGCCAATCCAGGCTGAGCAAAACGGTATGCAGGAGGCCAGGTCTTCGCAGGAGCAGGCGCCGATCCCGGCCGCTTCACCGAACACGGTTCCCGAGGCGCTGCCGCAAGTGCCGGCGCAAGATCCTGCGCCAGCCCCTGAAACGCCCGAACCCGATGCAAGCGCACCGAAAAGCCCGCAATGACTCTGATTAAGGACTGCCTGTGACTGGCTTGTTTATTACTCTGGAAGGCCCGGAAGGCGCCGGCAAGAGCACCAATCGCGAATACCTGGCCGAGCGCCTGCGCGCCGCGGGCATCGAGGTGGTGCTGACCCGCGAGCCGGGTGGCACGCCGTTGGCCGAGCGCATTCGTGAAGTGCTGCTGGCCCCGGTCGATGAAGTCATGAACCCGGATACCGAGTTGCTGTTGGTGTTCGCGGCGCGTGCCCAGCATCTGGCCGAGGTGATTCGCCCGGCGCTGGCCCGCGGTGCCGTGGTCTTGTGTGATCGTTTTACCGACTCGACATACGCCTATCAAGGCGGCGGTCGCGGCTTGTCGCTGGAGCGCATCGCGACCCTGGAAACCTTCGTCCAGGGCGATCTGCGCCCGGATCTCACGCTGATTTTCGATCTGCCTGTCGAGGTCGGCCTGGCCCGCGCCAGCGCTCGTGGTCGTCTGGATCGCTTCGAGCTCGAAGGCCGGACCTTTTTCGATGCCGTACGCAGTGCCTTCCTCAAGCGGGCCAAGGCGGATCCGGCGCGTTATGTGCTGGTCGATGCTGCCCAGCCGTTGGCACAGGTTCAGCGATCGCTGGATGCCTTGCTGCCGCGCCTGCTGGAGTTGAGCCGTGGCTGAGGCCTATCCGTGGCAGGAAAACCTCTGGCAGCAACTGGCCGGTCGCACCCAGCATGCGCACGCCTACCTGCTGCATGGCCCCGCCGGAATCGGCAAGCGGGCACTGGCCGAGCGCTTGATGGCCAGCTTGCTGTGCCAGCGCCCGAACGCGCTGCAAGCCTGCGGCGAATGCAAATCCTGCCTGCTGCTCAAGGCTGGCAGCCATCCGGACAACTACATCCTGGAGCCGGAAGAAGCCGACAAGGCGATCAAGGTCGACCAGGTTCGCGACCTGGTCGGTTTCGTGGTGCAGACCGCGCAGTTGGGCGGGCGCAAAGTGGTGCTGATCGAGCCGGCCGAGTCGATGAACATCAACGCCGCCAACGCCTTGCTAAAAAGCCTTGAAGAACCGTCCGGCGATACCGTTCTGTTGCTGGTCAGCCATCAGCCGAGCCGCTTGTTGCCAACCATCAAGAGTCGCTGCGTGCAGCAGGCCTGTCCGCTGCCGGGCGAGGCCATGAGCTTGAAGTGGTTGGCCCAGGCGTTGCCAGAGTGCTCCGAAGATGAGCGCGTCGAACTGCTGACGCTGGCCGCCGGTTCGCCGCTGGCGGCGGTCAATCTCCAGGCCCAGGGCGTGCGTGAACAGCGCACGCAAGTGGTGGAAGGGGTGAAAAAACTCCTCAAGCAACAACAGTCGCCGACGCAACTGGCCGAAGAATGGAAAAACATTCCAATGTTGCGCCTGTTCGATTGGTTCTGCGATTGGTCGAGCCTGATCCTGCGCTATCAATTGACTCAGGATGAAGCCGGCCTCGGCCTGACCGACATGCGCAAGGTCGTGCAATACCTGGCGCAGAAAAGCGCCCAGGGCAAAGTCCTCGATATTCAGGACTGGATCCTCGCCCAGCGGCAGAAAGTTCTGAGCAAGGCCAACCTCAACCCGGCCTTGTTGCTGGAAGCATTGCTGGTGCAATGGGCGTCGTTGCCTGCCCAACGATGACTGTCTGCGCCTAGACTCTGAGTATCAGAACATCCGACCGTCCCACCCATACAAGTTGCAGCCCTTTATGCTCGTAGATTCCCATTGTCACCTTGATCGCCTTGACCTGACCGCCCACGAGGGCTCCCTGGATGCTGCCCTGGAGGCTGCCCGGCAGCGTGGGGTAGGGCACTTTCTGTGTATCGGTGTCAGCGCGGACAACGCGGCCGACGTCAAGGCCCTGGCCGAACGTTATGACGATGTCGACTGCTCGGTGGGCGTGCACCCTCTGGATGTGCAGCCGGGGGCCGCGCCGGCGCTGGACTGGCTGTTGCAGGAGCTCAATCACCCGCGGGTGGTGGCGATTGGCGAAACCGGCCTCGATTACCACTACGAGCCGGAAGCAGCAGAGTTGCAGCAGGAATCGTTCCGCCTGCACCTGCAAGCGGCGCAGCAGACCGGCAAACCGGTGATCATCCATACCCGTGGCGCCCGCACCGATACCCTGGACTTGCTGCGTGAAGCGGCGCTGCCCCAGGCGGGCGTACTGCATTGCTTTACCGAAGACTGGGAGATGGCGAAGGCTGCGCTGGACATGGGCTATTACATTTCCCTGTCCGGGATTGTCACTTTCCGCAATGCCGATGCGTTGCGCGATGTGGCCAGCAAGGTGCCTGCCGACCGATTGTTGGTGGAAACCGACTCGCCGTACCTGGCGCCGATTCCCTATCGTGGCAAACCAAACCTGCCGCAGTACGTGCGTGAAGTTGCGGAATTTCTGGCAATGTTGCGTGGTGAGCCCTACGAGCGGTTTGCCGAGCAAACCACGGCGAATTTCCAGCGACTGTTCCCGCTGGCACATGTAAAAGGTTAAATCGCAGGCAAAAAAAACCCGGGTTCTGGGGGGTGAATCCGGGTTAAGACCATTAGGAGTAAAACAATGGCACGCGGTCCGTTGGTACCAATATCGGCGTGACACTTGGGGGAGATGCCCCGCCGACAGTTCAAGTATTGATCAGGATTGCGCCTCGTCCAGTTTACCGGTCCGGGTTTTTAAACAAATTTGGAATACGTGCGCTTCGGAAGAGTTCTCATCACCCTGTAAACGTACGCGGAATGACCAGAAAGCGCAGATATGGTCGGATGATCCGTGCATTTTTGCGTAAGTTAGGCATAATACGCGGCTTCGAATTTTGACCCCGACAGACCTTTTCTTATGCATAAAGAACCTCGTAAGGTCCGTGAATTCCGTCGCCGCGAGCAGGAAATTCTCGATACCGCGCTCAAGCTGTTCCTCGAACAAGGTGAAGACAGTGTCACCGTCGAGATGATTGCTGATGCCGTCGGTATCGGCAAAGGCACGATCTACAAGCACTTCAAATCCAAGGCGGAAATCTATCTGCGCCTGATGCTCGACTACGAGCGCGATTTGAACGCTCTGCTGCATTCGGCCGATGTCGACAAGGACAAGGAAGCCCTGTCCCGGGCCTACTTCGAATTCCGCATGCGCGATCCACAACGCTATCGCCTGTTCGACCGCCTCGAAGAGAAAGTGGTCAAGGGCAACCAGGTGCCGGAGATGATCGAGGAACTGCACAAGATCCGTGCCTCGAACTTCGAACGCCTGACCTTGCTGATCAAGGGCCGGATCAGCGAAGGCAAGCTGGAAGACGTGCCACCTTACTTCCACTACTGCGCGTCCTGGGCGCTGGTGCACGGTGCCGTCGCGCTGTATCACTCGCCGTTCTGGAGCAATGTGCTGGAAGATCAGGAAGGTTTCTTCCAGTTCCTGATGGACATCGGCGTGCGCATGGGCAACAAGCGCAAGCGTGACACCGACACTTCCGGCAGCTGAGCCATTCAGTTGCCTTATTGCGCCATGATTTCGCTACATGGCGCAGTAGCGCAGGAATATACTCAGGTAGAGGACTTGCTAAAACTTGATTTCTGAGTCAAGTTTTAGCAGCCCGATATTCTTCCGCCGGAGTGACCATGATCGTTGATCGTCAAGGCAGGCGTTTTCGCAACTTGCGAATCAGTCTGACCTCAGCCTGCAATTACGCCTGTACCTACTGCGTGCCCAACGGCAAGCGGCTGGTGGCTGCGCAGGATGAATTGTCGGCCGAAGCCATGGCGCGCGGCGTGGCTTATCTGATTGAAGCAGCGGGCATCGAGCGTCTGCGCATTACCGGCGGCGAGCCACTGGTCAGCCCGAAACTCGAAGCGTTCATGACGGCGGTCGGGCAGATGGGCCTGGAAGACATCAGCCTGACCACAAATGGCCAGTTGCTGGCGAAGAAACTGCCGCTGCTGGTGAACGCCGGCATTCGGCGTCTCAACGTCTCCCTCGATACTCTCGACGCCAGTGCGTTCCGCAGTATTGCCCGGGGCGGCGACCTGGCCACCGTGCTCGACGGCATGAGCGAGGCCAGTGCGGCCGGCATGAAGATCAAGGTCAACATGGTGCCGCTGCGCGGACAGAACCTCGATCAAGTGATGCCGCTGCTCGACTACTGCCTGGAGCGCGGTTATGAACTGCGCTTCATCGAACTGATGCGCATGGGCCACCTGGCCAACGATTCCAATGCCTTTCTGCAGCAGTTCGTCAGTCTCCAGCAATTGCTGAGCCTGATCGGCGAACGCTACGAATACCTGCAAGCCGATGCCCCGGTCGATGCGACGGCTGTTCGATATGAAATTCCCGGCCAGGGTTATTTCGGCGTGATCGCCAACGAGAGCGTGCCTTTCTGCCGTACCTGTTCGCGACTTCGTTTGTCTTCCACCGGGTGGCTGCATGGCTGCCTGTCGTCGAGCAATCGCCATTACATCGGTGACCTGCTGGACAAACCACGCCATCAGGCCCTGCCGGCCCTGCAGCGGCTGCTGGTGAAAGCCTTGGGTGACAAGCAGGAAGTGGCGTTCTCTGGCGGCGCGACTGTCATGAAGATTATCGGCGGCTGATCTTCCGCAATCGCGAGCAAGCTCGCTCCCACAGGTGATATGCAATTCCCTGTGGGAGCGAGCTTGCTCGCGATTCGGACTGTCAGATGCCACTGCTCATGAGCTGGCGCAAAAGCTGCATCCTACGGCCATTCGCCGGTTTTCCGACACCGGCCTCTGGAGGATAGGATGCGTAGCCTGGTTTTGCTGCTGGCCGTTTTGGCACTTGGTGGCTGCATGAACGTCAGCGATATGGCCGAAGGGACTCGTTACCATATGAGCGATGCGGGGTTGCTCGATCACAGTGACAGCCGTCGCGTAAACAACCTGCGCATTCAGCCGGACTCGTTCGTCTACATCGCCCAAGGCGCTTTCGTGCCGCCGGGCAGCGCCCTTTACCCACGGCCCAACGTGATTGCCGAAGTCGCGTTCGATGGCTTCGTCGAATACTTCCCGATGGTCCGCCGTGCCCGTACACCGGAAGGCCTCGACCAGGCCATGGGCGAAGCCCGTGCCGCCGGTGCGCACTACCTGCTCTACACCCGATTTGCCAAATCTGACGACCGTATCGGCAACTCTGACGAGTGGCTGGACCAGGAAGCCCTGGACCGCCTCGGCATCGACAGCGGTATGATTCAGATCATGTTGATCGAGACCAGCACCCAGTATTTGATTGATACTGCAACCATCAAGAGTCGTGGCGGTTTACTGACGTTCCACGATAAAAAACCCGAAGACCTGATGGGCCCGCCGCTGGAGCAATACGCGCGCAGCCTGCTGGGGCTCAGCGACCAGTAATTTCAAGGAGAACGCCATGAGTGGCCCGCAAAAAGCCAACGACTTGCTGGGGCAAATCCCCAAGACCAAAGGCTTGCCGCCGGTGCACCTGTGGAATCCCGATTTCTGCGGCGACATCGACATGCGCATCGCCCGGGACGGCACCTGGTATTACCTGGGCACGCCGATCGGGCGCAAGCCGATGGTCAAACTGTTCTCCACCATCATTCGTCGCGACGGCGATGATTATTTCCTGATAACTCCGGTGGAAAAGGTCGGGATCAAGGTCGACGATGCGCCGTTCGTGGCGATTGCGGTGGACGTGGAAGGCGAGGGCGAGGCGCAGGTGTTGCGCTTTACCACCAACGTCGATGAAACCACCGAGGCCGGCGCCGATCATCCGATGCGTGTGGTCATCGACCCGGTAACGCAAGAGCCTGCCCCTTACGTGCATGTGCGCGGCAATCTTGAAGCGTTGATCCATCGCAACGTGTTCTATCAATTGGTGGAGCTGGCGGTGAGTCGCGAGATCGACGGCCAGCGCTGGCTCGGTGTATGGAGTGGCGGCGAGTTCTTCCCCATCGGTCTCGAACCCTGACCCATAACCCTGTGGGAGCGAGCTTGCTCGCCATGAGGGCATAACATTCAACATCCATGTTGCCTGTTGCTCCGTCATCGCGAGCAAGCTCGCTCCCACAGGGGGTTGCGAACACTCAAAAAATCAAATTGACATCCAATCATATGATGATTAGCGTGGGCCTCTATCGCGAACGGCATTGAGGTGTCCATGTCCAGCAGCTTTCATGCATCGACGGTTGACTGGCTGGGTTGTTGGCTCGCCACGGGGCAGGTCAAGCCAGGTGAGTCACTCAAGGTCGAAGCCGACCTCGGCGAACAACTCGGCGTGAGCCGCACGGTCATCCGTGAAGCCATCAAGACCCTGGTTGCCAAAGGCATGCTTGAGGTCGGGCCGAAAGTCGGCACGCGGGTATTGCCAGTGCGGCGCTGGAACCTCTTCGATCCACAAGTCGTTGGCTGGTTGTCGCGCAGCGGCTTACCGGAAAACTTCGTCGACGATCTGCTCGACCTGCGCCGCACCATCGAACCGATGGCCGTGCGCTGGGCCTGCGAGCGCGCAACCGGCGAACAGGTGAACGAGATCCTGTTGGCCTGCAACGCGCTGGAACGGGCGGTGGACAGCGGCATCGATTACAACCGCGCCGATCAGTTCTTCCACGAGTGCATCCTCGCCGCCAGCCACAATCAATTCATTGAACAAATGGTTCCCGCCCTCGGCGCGTTGCTGGCGGTGGCCTTTGAAGTGTCCGCCGCCGACCCGGATGAACTGCGTCGCACCCTGCCGATTCACCGGGACCTGGCCGAGGCTATCGCGGCCCGGGATACCGCCCGGGGTGTCTGGGCCTGCATGACCCTGATCGATAACGCGGACCTTGCGATCAAGCGTTACTACCCTCAAGTCATGGCCGATAGAAAAGCCAGCTAAACACGAAGATCCCCCGGTGGGAGCGGGCTTGCTCGCGAAGGCGGTGTGTCAGGTTGCGGTGAAGTCGAATGTGCCGACGCTTTCGCGAGCAAGCCCGCTCCCACATAAAACAAGAACAACGCAGGAGGCTTCATGACGTGGAGCGCGGTTACCGGGCATCGGGCACAACTGGGCGAAGGCCCGTTCTGGGATGCGCCCACCCAAGCCCTGTACTGGGTGGATATCGCCGGTAAGCAGGCGTTGCGGCTGATCGGCGCCAACGTGCAGATCTGGCAGATGCCGGAGCACGTGTCGGCGTTCATTCCCTGCGAAAGCGGCGATGCCCTGGTGGCATTGAGCAGCGGCGTGTATCGGCTCGATCTCGATTCACCGGGCCTGGCGCCGCGCCTGACACTGTTTTGCGTTGCCGATCCGCAACCGGGCAACCGCCCCAATGAAGCCCGTTGCGACGCCCAAGGCCGGCTCTGGCTCGGCACCATGCAAAACAACATCGGCGCAAACGGCGAAGACCTGCCCATCGTCCACCGTTCCGGTGGACTGTTCCGCATCGATCGCGCCGGGCGGGTTGCGCCGTTGCTGCGCAATCTGGGCATTCCCAACACGCTGCTGTGGAGCGATGACGCCACCAGCGTGTATTTCGGCGACAGCCTCGACGGCACCTTGTATCGACATTTCATCCGTGCCGACGGAGCCCTCGATGCGCCACAGGTCTGGTTTGGTCCGCACGAGCGTGGCGGCCCGGATGGTTCAGCGATGGATGCCGAAGGTTTTATCTGGAATGCCCGTTGGGACGGCAGCTGCCTGCTCAGGTTGAGCCCGGACGGCAAAGTCGATCGGATCATTGAACTGCCGGTCAGTCGTCCCACCAGTTGCGTGTTCGGTGGTACAGACCTCAAAACCCTGTACATCACCAGTGCGGCCTGTCCGCTGGGCCATCCGTTGGATGGGGCTGTGTTGTCGATCGCAGTGGATGTGCCTGGAAAACATTGCACGCGCTTTGCTGGGTAAATCCCAAAATATGGGATGCAAATATATATATTGAGATTTATCGCGGGCCGGGTTTATAGTCGGCCCCACCAGTTACATGCACTCACACTTAAAAAAACAAAACAGGTGAAGTGATGCAGCGAAGTTCCCCCGTGCTCCCTTGCGGAGCCTGTGCCTCAGAACGTTTCCAGGCTGAAACGTTTCGCACTCGCCTGTTTCCTACCCAGCGCCTTTTGACCGGACATCGACAGATGCCCGGTTTTCGTCGTGTTTTCGAACAGGAGTCTTGATCCATGGCTGAACCACTGTCATTGCCACCGGTTCCCGAACCGCCCAAGGGCGAACGCCTGAAAAACAAGGTCGTCTTGCTGACCGGTGCCGCCCAGGGTATTGGCGAAGCGATTGTGGCGACCTTCGCGTCCCAGCAGGCCAGGCTGATCATCAGCGACATTCAGGGCGAGAAAGTCGAGAAGGTCGCGGCGCATTGGCGAGACCAGGGCGCCGATGTGGTGGCGATCAAGGCCGACGTGTCGCGTCAGCAGGACCTGCACGCCATGGCCCGGCTGGCGATCGACCTGCACGGCCGGATCGATGTGCTGGTCAACTGCGCCGGGGTCAACGTATTCCGCGATCCGCTGGAAATGACCGAGGAAGACTGGCGTCGCTGCTTTGCCATCGACCTCGATGGTGCCTGGTACGGTTGCAAGGCGGTGCTGCCGCAGATGATCGAGCAGGGCGTCGGCAGCATCATCAATATCGCGTCCACCCATTCCACCCACATCATTCCTGGATGCTTCCCGTACCCGGTGGCCAAGCATGGCCTGCTCGGCCTGACCCGCGCTTTGGGCATCGAATATGCGCCCAAGGGTGTGCGCGTCAACGCGATTGCGCCGGGCTACATCGAAACCCAGTTGAACGTCGATTACTGGAACGGTTTTGCCGACCCCCACGCCGAACGCCAGCGCGCGTTTGACCTGCACCCGCCGCGCCGTATCGGGCAGGCGATCGAAGTGGCAATGACCGCCGTGTTCCTGGCCAGTGATGAAGCGCCGTTCATCAATGCCTCGTGCATCACCATCGATGGTGGTCGCTCGGTGATGTACCACGACTGAGTGATCGGGCTTTCCGGCGCCTTGCTACGCCTGAAATCCAATCATCATACGATATGACTATTGGCAGTATGTTTTTACCGCCCGTTGGTTAACAAAGAACGCTTTCAACGAGTGCTCAAGAAAAATAACAAGGAGTCAGCTTATGAATCGTCGTCATGCTATCCGTTCCCTGTGCTGTGCCGCGTTGGCGGTCTCGGCGTTCAGCCTGAGCAACACGCTGCCGGCAGCCGAGGAAGTGAAGATCGGTTTCCTGGTCAAACAGGCCGAAGAACCCTGGTTCCAGACCGAGTGGGCCTTTGCCGAAAAGGCCGGGAAAGAGAAGGGCTTCACCCTGATCAAGATCGCCGTGCCCGACGGTGAGAAAACCCTTTCTGCCATCGACAGCCTCGCGGCCAACGGCGCCAAGGGGTTCGTGATCTGCCCGCCGGACGTGTCCCTCGGCCCGGCGATCATGGCCAAGGCCAAACTCAACGGGTTGAAAGTGATCGCCGTCGATGACCGTTTCGTCGATGCCAGCGGCAAGTTCATGGAAGACGTGCCGTACCTCGGCATGGCCGCTTTCGAAGTCGGTCAGAAACAAGGCAATGCCATGGCGACCGAAGCGAAGAAACGCGGCTGGGACTGGAAAGACACCTATGCGGTGATCAACACCTACAACGAACTCGACACCGGCAAGAAGCGCACCGACGGTTCGGTGAAAGCGCTGCAGGATGCCGGCATGCCGAAAGACCACATCCTGTTCGCGGCCCTCAAGACCCTCGACGTGCCGGGCAGCATGGACGCCACCAACTCGGCCCTGGTGAAACTGCCGGGGGCGGCGAAAAACCTGATCATCGGCGGCATGAACGACAACACCGTGCTCGGCGGTGTGCGCGCCACCGAGAGCGCCGGTTTCGCCGCGGCCAACGTGATCGGCATCGGCATCAACGGTACCGACGCCATCGGCGAGCTGAAGAAACCCGACAGCGGCTTCTACGGCTCGATGCTGCCGAGCCCGCACATCGAGGGCTACAACACCGCCAGCATGATGTACGAGTGGGTCACCACCGGCAAAGAACCGGCGAAGTACACCGCCATGGATGACGTGACGCTGATCACCCGCGACAACTTCAAGCAGGAACTGGAAAAGATCGGCCTGTGGAACTGACGGCCGTTTGACTTCAGCGGCGGCCTCGGCGGCGGGGTCGCCTGATCGGTGTGAAGAGGTGGTTATGCACGCGCAAACAATCCAACACGAACACAGCCTTACCGGCAGCTTGCGCTTCAACGGGATCGGCAAGACCTTTCCCGGGGTGAAGGCGCTGGACAACATCAGCTTCGTCGCCCATCCGGGGCAGGTTCACGCCTTGATGGGCGAGAACGGCGCCGGCAAGTCGACGCTGCTGAAAATTCTCGGCGGGGCCTACACGCCTTGCAGCGGTGCCTTACAGATCGGCGAGCGGACGATGGACTTCAAGTCCACCGCCGACAGCATCGGCAGTGGCGTCGCGGTGATCCACCAGGAGCTGCATCTGGTGCCGGAAATGACCGTGGCCGAGAACCTGTTTCTCGGGCATCTGCCAGCCAGTTTCGGCCTGATCAATCGCAGCACTCTGCGCCAGCAGGCACTGGCCTGCCTCAAAGGCCTGGCCGATGAAATCGACCCGCAGGAAAAAGTCGGGCGCCTGTCCCTCGGCCAGCGGCAACTGGTGGAAATCGCCAAGGCTTTGTCCCGTGGCGCCCACGTGATTGCCTTCGACGAACCCACCAGCAGCCTTTCGGCAAGGGAGATCGACCGCTTGATGGCAATCATCGGCCGGCTGCGGGACGAAGGCAAAGTGGTGCTCTATGTCTCCCATCGCATGGAAGAGGTGTTTCGCATCTGCAACGCGGTGACGGTGTTCAAGGACGGGCGCTACGTGCGCACGTTCGATGACATGAGCCAACTGACCCACGATCAACTGGTCACCTGCATGGTCGGGCGCGACATCCAGGACATCTACGATTACCGCCCGCGCCAGCGCGGCGCGGTGGCACTCAAGGTCGACGGACTGCTCGGGCCGGGGTTGCGCGAGCCAGTGAGTTTCGAGGTGCACAAAGGCGAAATCCTCGGGCTGTTCGGGCTGGTCGGGGCCGGTCGCACCGAGCTGTTGCGCCTGCTCAGTGGCCTGGCGCGCAACAGCGCCGGACAGCTGAAACTTCGAGGCCATGAACTGAAGCTGCGTTCACCCCGGGACGCGATTGCCGCCGGGATCCTGTTGTGCCCCGAGGACCGCAAGAAGGAAGGCATCCTGCCGCTGGCCAGCGTCGCCGAGAACATCAACATCAGTGCGCGCGGCGCCCATTCCACCTTCGGTTGCCTGTTGCGTGGCCTGTGGGAAAAGGACAACGCCGAGCAGCAGATCAAGGCGCTGAAAGTGAAGACGCCCAACGCGGCGCAAAAAATCATGTACCTGTCCGGTGGCAATCAGCAGAAGGCCATTCTCGGCCGCTGGCTGTCGATGCCGATGAAAGTGCTGCTGCTCGACGAACCCACACGCGGCATCGACATTGGTGCCAAGGCCGAGATCTACCAGATCATCCATAACCTGGCAGCCGAGGGGATCGCGGTGATTGTGGTGTCCAGCGACTTGATGGAAGTCATGGGCATTTCCGACCGCATCCTGGTGCTGTGCGAAGGCGCCCTGCGTGGCGAGCTGAGCCGCGAACAGGCCAACGAATCCAACCTGCTGCAACTGGCTTTGCCGCGCCAACGCACCGACGGCGTGGCGAACTGAGAGGTGACTATGATGACAACCCAAAACAACACCCTGCCGACCACGCGCAAACCGCTGGACCTGCGGCGCTTCCTTGATGACTGGGTGATGCTGCTGGCGGCGGTCGGCATCTTTGTCGCCTGCACCTTGCTGATCGACAACTTCCTTTCACCGCTGAACATGCGTGGCTTGGGCCTGGCGATTTCCACCACCGGCATTGCTGCCTGCACCATGTTGTATTGCCTGGCGTCCGGGCATTTCGACTTGTCGGTGGGCTCGGTGATTGCCTGTGCCGGGGTGGTCGCGGCGATGGTGATGCGCGACACCGACAGCGTGTTTCTCGGTGTCTGTGCCGCGCTGGTGATGGGCCTGATCGTCGGGTTGATCAACGGGATAGTGATCGCCAAGCTGCGGGTCAATGCGCTGATCACCACGCTGGCGACCATGCAGATCGTGCGCGGCCTGGCCTACATCTTCGCCAACGGCAAAGCGGTGGGGGTGTCCCAGGAATCGTTCTTTGTGTTCGGTAACGGCCAGATGTTTGGCGTGCCGGTACCGATCCTGATCACCATCGTCTGCTTCCTGTTCTTCGGCTGGCTGCTGAACTACACCACCTACGGGCGCAACACCATGGCCATCGGCGGCAACCAGGAAGCGGCACTGCTGGCCGGTGTGAATGTCGACCGGACCAAGATCATCATCTTCGCCGTGCACGGTGTGATCGGCGCGTTGGCCGGGGTGATCCTGGCCTCGCGCATGACCTCCGGCCAGCCAATGATCGGACAGGGTTTCGAGCTGACGGTGATCTCGGCCTGCGTGCTGGGCGGGGTGTCGTTGAGTGGAGGGATCGGCATGATCCGGCATGTGATCGCCGGGGTGTTGATTCTGGCGATCATCGAAAATGCGATGAACCTGAAGAACATCGATACGTTTTATCAGTATGTGATCCGGGGTTCGATTTTGCTTCTGGCCGTCGTGATTGACCGCCTGAAACAGCGCTGACACTCATTACACCTGTGGGAGCGGGCTTGCTCGCGAAGGCGTTGGCACATCCGGCATTAATGTGTCATAACCACCGCTTTCGCGAGCAAGCCCGCTCCCACAGGGTTGAGCGCTCACCATCGTATTGTGGTCCGGCACAGATCCTGTGGGAGCAACTGTCTGCAGTATGCCTTGCGCAGCGCCTCGGCCAATTCCTTTGTCCTCAAACCGGAAGTCATTGGCTGTCGCTGTCGTCGTCACCCGAGTCACCGCTAGTGGTCGAGCCAAGTCCGCCGCTGCTGGGTGTTTTGCGGCCTGGCAACTGTCGTCCCGCGTCGTTGCCTTGAATCCGCGGGTCGGTGCCGGTGGCGGGCGGCAGGTTATGGTCGATCGTCGTGCCATCGGTGTTCATGCCGGGGGCACTCTGGATGGCGGGAGCCCTGGGTTTTTCCACCGGATTGGTCGGGCCGGTGCTCGAGCCGATGGTTCCGGCGAAGGAGGCGGCGGATAAAAGGGCAGTGAGAACGAGGGCGGTCAACCTGGACAGGGTCATGGTGGTGTCTCCAGCGAGTAGAGTCCTTACCTGATTAGTCCGCCCTCGATCCGGATGGGTGCATTGTCAGCGACGAACGGCTCAGGCCTCCTCCAGTGCCCTGACCGCTGTGGCTCTACGCCAGATCAAGCGGCCCACGGTGATCAGCCAGTTGAGCGAGGCAACCGCCAACACCGTGAGCAACAGCGTGGGCATGCCTTGCTCGACAATGATTTTCCCTGCCAGCAATGGAAATCCGAACACGCCGATGAAGTACGACAGGCTGAACAGCAGCAAGGATTGTGCGGTGGTGCCGTTCGGCGCTTCATTGGCGGCCAGGCCGTTGATCACCGAGTAGGTCAGGCCGTAACCGATCCCGAGCATCACCGCCGCGAGCACGTAGCTGACGCTGCTGTCGACGACAACACCGAACATCACGATCGATGCCAGCATCAGCCCCGAAAGCAGGCACGATGCACGCAATGGATCGCGCTTGACCACGAAACCGGCAACCAGCATGCGGCCGCTGATCGCCGCACTCATGAAGCCGAGGAAGAACAGCGAATAGTCGAGCGAGCGCGCTGCGGCATAACTGGTTTGAAAGCTCGACAGACCACCGAACACGCAGCCGCCGAGACCAACCATGATGATCGGGAGAACGGCCCTGGACGACAGCACCTGACCCGCTGCACGCCAGGAAATTCGCGACACGCTGCCAGATTGCGCGGGCGCCGGTTTCAGTTGTCGATCCAGGCGCCAGAACAGCAATACGCCGATCAGGCTGGCCAGCGCCGCCAGGTAAAACGCCGCGGTCACCGGATAACCGAGCGCACTCGCCGCGCGGCCGAGCAACGGGCCGCTGCCGATCCCGGTCATCATGCTGCCGGACAACAGGGCGAAGTATCTGGCGCGCTGCGCGGGTGTCACCAGGCTTGCCACGATGATCGGCCCCAGGGTGTAGAACACGCCCCAGCCCAAGCCCAGCAGCAGGCCGAAAAACAACAACAGGTGACCGAAGCCCGGGGTCAGGGCGAAGCCCAGGCTGGCGGCTACCAGCAATACACCGAACAGCGCCACCGAGCGGGCGGCACCGAGCAGGTCGGACAAATGACCGGAAACAATCACCGCTGCAAAGGTGCTGAGCATTGCCGCCGAAATCACACTTCCGGCATCGTGTTCGTTACCGCCGCGAGAACCAATCAGCAACGACAGCAGAAACGTCGAGCCGTAGGACAATGACAACAGGTAACTGGCGAGGCAAAAAAGGCCGAACAGCTTGTTTGAAACTGGGGGTGTTGCGGTGGGCATGACGCGGTTCCTTGACCGGATAAATAAGCAGCGCGTCTATCTAACCACGCAGACCCCGAATATTAGGTCCGAGGTTATCGATTCCAGGGTTAGTGCCGGCCGGAGTAAACCCCCTTTGTAGGAGCGAGCTTGCTCGCGATGAACCCGAGAACACCGCGTGTATCCAGAAAGCACGCGTTATCGTTAAAGACCATCGCGAGCGAGCTCGCTCCTACAGGTGTTGGGACAGTTCCCTCGCCACAAATACCGCGCCGACTTAGTATGGCGTTTTCCACTTTTGACAAGGCACGTCCATGACGATCGAAATCCGCCCGGCGACCCCCAGTGACGCACCGCAAATCCTCGCGTTCATCACTGAACTGGCCGACTACGAACGTGCCCGCCATGAAGTCATCGCCAGCGTTGCCGATATCGAGCGCAGTCTGTTCAGCGAAGGCGCCACAGCCCATGGCCTGATCTGCCTGCGCGAGGGTGCACCCATCGGTTTCGCGGTGTTCTTCTTCAGCTATTCCACCTGGCTTGGCAGCAACTGCCTGTACCTCGAAGACCTCTACATCACCCCGGAACAACGCGGCGGTGGCGCGGGCAAGACCCTGTTGCGGCATCTGGCGAAAATCGCCTGCGCCAACGACTGCGGCCGTTTCGAGTGGAGCGTGCTGGAGTGGAATACGCCCGCCATCGATTTCTACAAATCCCTGGGCGCGCAGCCGCAGGAGGAGTGGGTGCGCTATCGGATGGATGGGGCGGTGTTGCGGGATTTTGCAGCGGGTAACTGATCGCTTCCAAAAGATCGCAGCCTTCGGGCTGCGATTTTTTTGCCTTGTCTCATAATGTGGGATTGATATTTATATATTGAGATTTGTCCCTTCGCAGGTTTATAGTCCCGCTCACTCACTGCCAAAAACCAAAACAGGTGAAGCGATGCAGGCGCAATTGATCGCGCTCGACTGGGGGACAACCTCATTACGTGCTTACAAACTGGCCGAAGGCGGGCAAGTGCTCGAACAGCGTTCGCTGTCGTCGGGGATCATGCAGCTGCCGAAAGCGCCGCGAATCATTGGCGGCCGGGAATGCGCCGATGGTTTCGAACTGGCCTTCGATGAGGCTTGTGGCGACTGGCTCGACGCCCAGCCGAATTTGCCGGTGATTGCCTGCGGCATGGTCGGCAGCGCCCAGGGTTGGAGCGAAGCGGCCTACCGGGACACGCCGGCGAACGTCGCCACGCTCGGTACTTCCTTGCAAACCGTGCGCAGCTGGCGCGGCGTCGATGTGCACATCGTGCCCGGCGTCATCGAGCGTTCGCCTTTGCCGAACGTGATGCGCGGCGAAGAAACCCAGGTACTCGGCGTGCTGCAAAACCTGACGAGCGAGGCGGGCGCTGATCTGCTGATAGGCCTGCCGGGCAGCCATTCGAAATGGGTGGAAGTGGCCGGCGGCTGCATCGTGCACTTCGACACTTTCATGACCGGCGAAGTCTTCGCCGTGCTCAGTCAACACAGCATTCTCGGACGCACCCAACAATGTGGCGCGTCTTTCGATGGCGATGCGTTTGATCGCGGCGTGAAGGTCGCGTTGTCGGCGCACGGTGAAATCGGCCTGCTGTCGACGATGTTCAGCGCCCGCAGTCTCGGGCTGACCGGCGAGTTGAGCGCAATCGCCCAGGCGGACTATCTGTCCGGCCTGCTGATCGGCCACGAGTTGACGGCCTTGGCCAATGCCCAGCGGCGCCGACGCAACAGTGTGCATCTGCCTTCGATCATCCTCATCGGCAACACCCAACTCTGTGCCCGCTACAGCCGTGCGCTCGACGCCTGCGGTTTTGCCCGGGTGACCCTGGCCGAACAGGCCACCGAACGCGGGTTGTGGCAACTGGCGTTGGCTGCCGGCCTGGTCACGTGCACCGCATCCCGTTAAACCTGACTGGAGTCCTGACATGCTCAAACAAGCCCTGGCGCAAAACGGCCTGATCGCGATCCTGCGTGGCCTGCGCCCGCAGGAAGCGGCGGCCATCGGCGAAGTCCTGTACGCCGCCGGATTTCGCGTCATCGAAGTGCCGCTCAATTCCCCTGAACCGTACGAAAGTATCCGCATCCTGCGCAGTACCTTGCCCGCCGATTGCCTGATCGGTGCCGGTACGGTGTTGACGCCGGAGCAGGTCGAGCAAGTGAAAGCCGCGGGCGGCCAGGTGATCGTCATGCCCCATAGCGATCCGAAGGTCTTGCGCGCGGCGAAAGCGGCAGGGCTGTACCTGTCGCCGGGTGTCGCCACGCCGACCGAAGCCTTCACGGCACTGGCTGAAGGCGCGGATGTGCTGAAGCTGTTTCCGGCCGAGCAGATGGGGCCGGCAGTCGTCAAAGCCTGGCTCGCCGTATTGCCTGCCGGAACCCTGCTGGCGCCGGTTGGCGGGATCACGCCAGACAACATGCAGTCGTTCATCGACGCCGGCGTCAAAGGTTTCGGCCTCGGTTCCGGCCTGTTCAAACCGGGCATGACGCCTACGCAAGTGGCGGCCAATGCCGAGGCCTATGTCGCTACCTGGAAAGCCCTTCGCTAAGACTTCATTGAGCGCCGAGCGCGCTGCATCTAATAAGAGAGCCAAAAGATGAAAATCACCAAACTGACCACCTTCATCGTTCCGCCGCGCTGGTGCTTCCTCAAGGTCGAAACCGACGAGGACGTCACCGGTTGGGGTGAGCCCGTGGTCGAAGGCCGCGCCCACACCGTTGCCGCTGCCGTTGAAGAACTGTCCGATTACCTTATCGGCAAAGACCCGCGCAACATCGAAGACATCTGGACCGTGCTCTATCGCGGCGGCTTCTACCGTGGCGGCGCGATCCACATGAGCGCTCTGGCCGGTATCGATCAGGCCTTGTGGGACATCAAGGGCAAGGCGCTGGGCGTGTCGGTCAGCGATCTGCTGGGTGGCCAGGTGCGGGACAAGATTCGTGTGTACTCGTGGATCGGCGGGGACCGTCCAGCGGACACCGCGCGTGCGGCGAAAGAAGCGGTCGAGCGTGGTTTTACCGCGGTGAAAATGAACGGCACCGAAGAGCTGCAATTCCTCGATACCTTCGACAAGGTCGACCAGGCCCTGGCCAACGTCGCTGCCGTGCGCGATGCCGTCGGCCCGAACGTCGGCATAGGCGTCGACTTCCATGGCCGGGTGCACAAGCCCATGGCCAAGGTGCTGATGAAGGAGCTTGATCCGTACAAGCTGATGTTCATCGAAGAGCCGGTGCTGAGCGAAAACTACGAAGCGCTCAAAGAGCTGGCGCCGCTGACCAGTACGCCGATTGCCCTGGGCGAACGGCTGTTCTCGCGCTGGGATTTCAAGCGCGTGCTCAGCGAAGGTTATGTCGACATCATCCAGCCGGATGCCTCCCACGCCGGTGGCATCACCGAGACCCGCAAGATCGCCAACATGGCCGAAGCCTACGACGTGGCGCTGGCGCTGCATTGCCCGTTGGGCCCGATTGCCCTGGCGGCGTGCCTGCAACTGGACGCGGCTTGCTATAACGCGTTCATCCAGGAACAGAGCCTGGGCATCCATTACAACGAGAGCAACGACCTGCTCGATTACGTCAAAGACCCAAGGGTGTTCGACTACGACAAAGGCTTCGTGAAGATCCCGAACGGCCCGGGCCTGGGCATAGAGATCAACGAGGAATACGTGATCGAACGCGCCGCCATCGGCCACCGCTGGCGCAACCCGATCTGGCGCCATGCCGATGGCAGTTTTGCCGAGTGGTGAGTCACTGACACACCACCGTCCCCTGTGGGAGCGGGCTTGCTCGCGAAAGCGTCCTGTCAGTCACATCAATGTTGGATGTGCAGCCGTCTTCGCGAGCAAGCCCGCTCCCACACTAGATCTCCATGGATAGAGGGATCTGCGTTTCCCCGGCTTTCTCATTGACCTCAATAACCATAAGAAGAGGCACCCCTCATGCAACCGCAAACCCTCACCGGGCAGGCGTCGTTGGTGACGCCCAGCCGCAAGCGTTTTTTCATCATGGTGCTGTTGTTCATCACCGTGGTGATCAACTACCTGGACCGCAGCAACCTGTCCATCGCTGCCCCGGCATTGACCAGTGACCTGGGCATCGACCCGATCCACGTCGGCCTGATCTTCTCAGCGTTCGGCTGGACCTACGCGGCCATGCAAATCCCCGGCGGCTGGCTGGTGGATCGCGTGCCACCGCGCATCCTTTACAGTGTTGCCTTGCTGCTGTGGTCGGTGGCCACGGTGATGCTCGGCTTCGCCGGCAGCTTCATCGCGCTGTTCGTGTTGCGCATGGCAGTCGGCGCCCTGGAAGCGCCGGCGTACCCGATCAACAGCCGTGTGGTCACCACCTGGTTCCCCGAGCGCGAGCGTGCCACGGCCATCGGTTTCTATACCTCTGGGCAATTCGTCGGTCTGGCCTTCCTGACGCCGGTGCTGGCCTGGCTGCAGCACGAATTCGGCTGGCACATGGTGTTCGTCACCACCGGCGCGGTGGGTATTGTGTGGGCGGTTATCTGGTACGCGGTGTATCGCGAGCCACGGGATTTCAAAGGTGCCAATGACGCGGAAATCGATTTGATCCGCGAGGGCGGCGGGCTGGTGGATATCCAGGCCGAACAGGCCAGGGTCAAAGCCAAATTCAGCTGGACCGACCTGGGGATTGTCCTGACCAAGCGCAAGCTCTGGGGCATTTACCTCGGGCAGTTCTGCCTCAACTCGACACTGTGGTTCTTCCTCACCTGGTTCCCGACCTACCTGGTGAAGTATCGCGGCATGGACTTCATCAAGTCCGGCCTGTTGGCATCGCTGCCGTTTCTCGCCGCGTTTATCGGTGTGCTGTGTTCCGGTTTCTTCTCGGACTTTTTGATCCGTCGCGGTTACACGGTAGGTTTCGCCCGCAAGTTGCCGATCATCAGTGGCCTGCTGATTTCCACCTCGATCATTGGCGCCAACTTTGTCGAGTCGACGCCGTTGGTGATTGCCTTCCTCGCGCTGGCATTCTTCGGCAATGGCCTGGCTTCGATTACCTGGTCGCTGGTATCGACCTTGGCTCCGGCGCGTTTGCTCGGGCTGACCGGCGGTGTGTTCAACTTCATCGGCAACCTGTCGGCGATTGCCACGCCTATTGTGATCGGCTTCCTCGCGACGGGTGATTCTTTTGCCCCGGCGATCACCTACATCTCGGTGCTGGCACTGATTGGCGCACTGTCCTACATCTTGCTGGTGGGCAAGGTCGAGCGTATCAAGTTGTAGTCGTGGCACGCGGGCGACCATAATGCCGCCCGTTCACTCGCTCAACGGTAAAGGCTGGATATGCAGGAAGACGCCCCAAAAATCGCCAAGGACGCCGCGCCGACCGGCACCCAGACCCTGCTTCGCGGGTTGGGTGTGGTCCAGGCCGTGGCCAGCGGCGCCCGCGATCTCAAGGAAATCGCCCGGCTGATCGGCACCACGCGCAGCACCACCCATCGCCTGGCCAGTTGCCTGGTGGACGAGCGTTATCTGCGGGTGGTGCCGCAAGTCGGTTATTTGCTGGGGCCGAAACTGATCGAACTGGGCTTTCAGGCCCGTGAAGAGCTGCCGTTGGTAACCCTGGCCGGGCCGTACCTGGATGAGTTGTCGGCGTTGACCGGCGACACCATTCACCTGGCGATCCGTGAAGGCGACGAAGTGCTGTACCTGCACAAGAATCCGGGGCGCAATGGCCCGGAAATGCGTTCGCGGGTCGGCCATCGCATGCCGTTGGCGCGCACCGGGATCGGCAAGGCGCTGATGCTCGATGATTCGCCGCAAGAGTGGCAGCGCCTGTACGAAGTCAGCCTGCCGGTGGGTGGGAAAAACCAGTTCTGGCCGCAGCACCCGGAGCAATCCTGGGAGCAGTTTCAGCAGCGCATGGTCGAGTATGTGGCCGGCGGTTATGCGTTCGACCTGGAAGACAACGAACCGTCGATCCGCTGTGTGGCCGCTCCGATCCGTGATGCCAGCAAGCGCATCGTCGCCGGCATCAGCATTGCCAGTACCGTGCCTTACATGCCGCTGGAAAAAATGGCCGAGCTGATTCCCCTGATCAAAGGGGTCACGGCCCGGCTGTCGGCGGAGCTTGGCTTGAAGGTTTAGATTTTCAAGGTCGCCATGTCGATGACGAAGCGGTACTTCACGTCACCGGCGATCATGCGGGCGTAAGCCTCGTTGATCTGGCGGATGTCGAGCATCTCTATGTCGCAGGTGATGTTGTGTTCGGCGCAGAAATCCAGCACTTCCTGGGTTTCTGCGATGCCGCCGATCAGCGAGCCGGCGAGCACGCGACGCCCCAACACCAGCTTGGCGGCATGTACCGGTGGCTCCACCGGTTCGATCAACCCCACCAGGATATGTACGCCGTCGAATCGCAGCGTATCGAGGTAAGGGTTGAGGTCGTGCTGCACCGGAATGGTGTCGAGCAGGAAATCGAAGTGCCCGGCCGCAGCCTGCATCTGGGCGTCATCGGTGGACACGATCACATGGTCCGCGCCCTGACGACGAGCCTCTTCGGCCTTGCTCGCCGAACGGGTGAACAAGGTCACCTCGGCGCCCATGGCCTTGGCGAACTTGATGCCCATGTGGCCCAGGCCGCCCATGCCGAGAATCCCGACTTTGTCACCGGCCTTCACGCCGTAGTGCTTGAGCGGTGAGTAGGTGGTGATGCCGGCGCACAGGATCGGCGCGGCGCTGGCCAGGGGCAGTTTTTCCGGGATACGCACCACAAAGTGCTCGCTGACCACGATGCTGTCGGAGTAGCCGCCCATGGTGTTGCTGCCATCCACGCGGTCCGGGGTGGCGTAGGTCATGGTCGGACCTTCGAGGCAGTATTGCTCGAGGTTGGCCTGGCAGGCTTCGCAGCTGCGGCACGAATCGACCATGCAGCCGACACCGACCAGATCGCCGACTTTATGCTGGGTGACACTCGCACCTACGGCGGTCACCTTGCCTACGATTTCGTGACCAGGCATCAGCGGGTAAACGGCAATGCCCCACTCGTTGCGGGCCTGATGGATGTCGGAATGGCAGACGCCGCAGTAGAGAATCTCGATGGCAACGTCGTCAGGCCTTGGGCTGCGACGTTCGAATTTCACGGGGGCGAGGGGAGTGGTGGCCGACTGGGCGGCGTATCCGATGGCGGTGTACATGGTGAACCTCGCAAAAAGCGCTGACGGGTGAGGTGGCGCATTCTGGGCGTCGTCCCCTGTACCGGCCATGGCGATTCCTCCGGGTGTCATGCCTATTCCTCCGGCATCCGCCTCTGTTCGAACCCATTGGCAATCAGACCTGCGATGATGCTTTCGTCCCTTAATCCGTGACCTTTTTTGTGACCTTTTTTGTGAAGAGCCCCGATGCTGTTGACCCGTTACCTTGATGCCAATGCCACCCTGGTTTCGCTGATCGAGCCGCTGTCCACTCGCGACGGTTTCGTCCCGACTGCGTTGCCGGGCGTACAGGTTCTGCGGGCCAGTTGCGACGTGGCCCGTGGGCCGCAGATCTATGAGCCGAGCCTGGTGATCATCGCCCAGGGCAGCAAACTGGCGTACCTGGGGCCGCGCACCCTGGAATATGGTGCTGGGCATTACCTGATTCAGGCGCTGCCGGTGCCGTTCGAGTGTGAAACCTTTGCCGCGCCCAGCGGGCCGATGCTGGGTGTTTCCGTCGCGATCGACCGGGTGATGCTGGGCGAGTTGGTGTTGGCGATGGGCCTGGCGCCGGGGCGGCATATTCCGGCGCAAACACCGGAGTCCATGACCTCGGCAGTGCTCGATGACGCCATGCGCGGTTGTGTCGAGCGGCTGCTGCGTTGCCTGCACGATCCGCTGGAATGCCAGATCATGGGGCAAGCGCGTTTGCGTGAGTTGCTGTTCGTCGCCTTGCGCGGTCCGCAAGCCGATGTGTTGCGGGCACTGGTTGAGCAGCAGGGGCAATTCGCCCGGATCGCGGCATCCCTCAGTCATCTGCATGCGCATTACACCGAACCGTTGAACGTCGAGACCCTGGCCAGTTGCGCCAACATGAGTGCGTCGACCTTTCACGAGCATTTCAAGCGCAGCACCTTGTTGTCACCGGTGCAGTACCTGAAGCGATTGCGTCTGCTGCGGGCGCAGCAGTTGTTGGTGGGGGAGGGGCTGGGTGTGGCGCAGGTGGCGCATCGGGTGGGGTATCAGAGCACGTCGCAGTTCAGTCGCGAGTACAAGCGGTACTTCGAGCGTAATCCCGGGGATGAACGCGCTGCCTGATCCACCGCAAATCCCCTGTGGGAGCGGGCTTGCTCGCGAAAGCGGTGTGTCAGTCAGTATAAATGGTGAAGGATCAACCGTATTCGCGAGCAAGCCCGCTCCCACATTGGATCTTCTGCAGTACATGAATCGCACGCAACAAAAAGGCCCCCGTTTCGGGAGCCTTGATGTTCAGCGGTTCGGCTTACATGTTCGGGTAAGTCGGGCCGCCAGCGCCTTCCGGCGCCACCCAGGTGATGTTCTGTGCAGGGTCCTTGATGTCGCAGGTCTTGCAGTGAACGCAGTTCTGGGCGTTGATCTGGAAGCGCTTCTCGCCGTCTTCCTTGGTGATCACTTCATACACGCCGGCCGGGCAGTAACGCTGGGCAGGTTCGTCGTACAGCGGCAGGTTCTTGCTGATCGGGATGCTCGCGTCGGCCAGCTTCAAGTGGCATGGCTGCTCTTCTTCGTGGTTGGTACCGGAGATGAACACCGAGCTGAGTTTGTCGAAGCTGAGCTTGCCGTCCGGTTTCGGGTAGTCGATCTTCTTGCAGTCGGCCGCGAGCTTGAGGCAAGCGTAATCCGGCTTGGTGTCGTGCAGGGTGAACGGCAGTTTGCCGCCGAAGATGTTCTGGTCGAGCCAGTTGAAGCCGCCGCCGACGATGGCGCCGAACTTGTGGATCGCCGGGCCGAAGTTGCGGCTGGCGAACAGTTCTTCGTAGAGCCAGCTCTTCTTGAACGCGTCGACGTAAGTGGTCAGCTCTTCGGTGCCGTCCTTCTCGGCGAACAGCGCCTCGGCCACGGATTCAGCGGCGAGCATGCCGGACTTCATCGCAGTGTGGCTGCCTTTGATCTTGGCGAAGTTCAGGGTGCCGAGGTCGCAACCGATCAGCGCGCCGCCCTTGAACACCATTTTCGGCAGCGAGTTCAGGCCGCCCTTGCAGATGGCACGTGCGCCGTAGCTGATGCGCTTGCCGCCTTCCAGGTACTGAGCAAGCACCGGGTGATGCTTGAGACGCTGGAACTCGTCGAACGGCGACAGGTAGGTGTTGCTGTAGGACAGGTCGACGATCAGGCCAACCACGACCTGGTTGTTTTCCAGGTGATAGAGGAACGAGCCACCGGTGTTCTCGGTGCCCATGATGTCCATCGGCCAACCGGCGGTGTGCACTACCAGGCCTGGCTGATGCTTGGCCGGGTCGACTTCCCAGATTTCTTTCAGGCCGATGCCGTAGTGCTGGGCATCAGCGTCGGTGTCCAGGTTGAAGCGCTTGATCAGTTGTTTGCCGATGTGGCCACGGCAACCTTCGGCGAACAGCGTGTACTTGCCACGCAGTTCCATGCCCGGGGTATACAGGCCTTCCTTCGGGTTGCCTTCGCGGTCAACGCCCAGGTCGCCGGTGATGATCCCGCGAACCACGCCGTTTTCGTCGATCAGCGCTTCCTGAGCGGCGAAGCCAGGGTAGATTTCCACGCCCAGGTTCTCGGCCTGCTGGGCCAGCCAGCGGCACAGGTTGCCCAGGGAGATGATGTAGTTGCCTTCGTTGTGCATGGTCTTGGGCACAAAGAAGTCTGGAATTTTCTGCGCGCTTTCAGCGTTCTTGAGCACGAAGATGTCGTCGCGGGTGACGGGCGTGTTCAGCGGCGCGCCGAGTTCTTTCCAGTTCGGGAACAGTTCGTTCAGGGCCCGTGGTTCGAACACGGCGCCGGACAGAATGTGAGCACCGACTTCGGAGCCTTTTTCGACCACGCAGACGCTGATTTCCTTACCGGCTTCAGCGGCCTTCTGCTTCAAGCGGCAGGCGGCGGAAAGACCAGCGGGGCCGGCACCGACGATGACCACGTCGAATTCCATGTATTCGCGTTCCACAGGTTATCTCCTACTCAAGGCTCAACAGTTTTTTTTCTAATTTGGAAGTCGGGTGTCGCATCCATGAATTCCGGCGCAACGCCGGAAGAGGACAATCGATTGACCACCTTTCTCTTTTGGTGGCGCATTATATCTACACCACTCTCAGCGTCCAATACAAACGTTTGTTTGAATTGGCTCAAAGCCAGAGAAATCAAAGTCACGCGCCTTATGAACGGCCATTTTGGCGTATTGACCGGAATAGGCGTTCCGGTCAAGATACGGGCGGTTTTGCGCTCGCCGTAGGCTGGCTGTTGGTTTCAAGAGCACCTCTAAAGACAGGGCGATGGCAGTAGAGAGTGATGCGCTGCGCGGGTTTGATGTGCAGTTTACACGCCGCGATGTTGAATGACTCGTCAGTCACCACTGACCAACGGTCATCCAGATCATGAGCGATGGTCACTTGACAGCTTTGCCGGCGTTTTTGGAGGTGCCCTTGCGCCCGATGAGCATCAACCGCCAGGTTCGCCTAGGCGACTTTCTTTTCACCGGAGAGTAACGAGGAATCCATGAAGGTTCTTGTAGCTGTCAAACGCGTTGTGGATTACAACGTCAAGGTTCGCGTCAAGGCGGACAATTCCGGCGTCGATCTTGCCAACGTCAAGATGTCGATGAACCCGTTCTGCGAAATCGCCGTGGAAGAAGCCGTACGCCTGAAAGAGAAGGGTGTTGCGACTGAAATCGTCGTCGTCTCCGTAGGCCCGTCCACCGCTCAAGAGCAACTGCGCACCGCGCTGGCTCTGGGTGCCGACCGCGCCATCCTCGTCGAGTCCGCCGAAGACCTGACTTCCCTGGCTGTTGCCAAACTGTTGAAAGCTGTTGTCGACAAGGAACAGCCTCAGCTGGTGATCCTTGGCAAACAGGCCATCGACAGCGACAACAACCAGACTGGCCAGATGCTCGCTGCATTGAGCGGCTACGGTCAGGGCACGTTCGCTTCGAAAGTCGAAATCAGCGGCGACAGCGTAGCTGTGACCCGTGAAATCGACGGCGGCGCGCAGACGGTTTCCCTGAAACTGCCGGCGATCGTCACCACCGACCTGCGTTTGAACGAGCCGCGCTACGCGTCTCTGCCAAACATCATGAAAGCCAAGAAGAAGCCTCTCGAAGTGCTGACTCCGGATGCTTTGGGCGTTTCCACCGCCTCCACCAACAAGACTTTGAAAGTCGAAGCGCCGGCTGCACGCAGCGCGGGTATCAAGGTCAAGTCGGTGGCTGAACTGGTCGAGAAACTGAAAAACGAAGCGAAGGTAATCTAAATGACTATCTTGGTTATTGCTGAACACGACAACAAAGTGCTGGCCCCGGCCACGCTGAACACCGTTGCTGCTGCCGCCAAAATCGGTGGCGACATCCACGTTCTGGTCGCTGGCCAGGGCGCTGGCGCCGTGGCTGAAGCCGCTGCGAAAGTCGCTGGCGTGGCTAAAGTGCTGGTAGCCGATAACGCTGCCTACGCTCACCAGCTGCCGGAAAACGTCGCTCCTCTGGTTGCAGAACTGGGCAAGGGCTACAGCCACATCCTGGCTGCCGCTACTTCCAACGGCAAAAACATCCTGCCGCGCGTTGCCGCTGCCCTGGACGTTGACCAGATCTCCGAGATCATCTCGGTAGAAAGCGCCGACACCTTCAAGCGTCCGATCTACGCCGGTAACGCCATCGCTACCGTTCAGTCGAACGCTGCGGTCAAGGTGATCACCGTGCGTGCCACCGGTTTCGACCCGGTTGCAGCTGAAGGTGGCTCCGCTGCCGTTGAAGCTGTTGGCGCTGCCCACGACGCTGGCATCTCCAGCTTCGTTGGCGAAGAGCTGGCCAAGTCCGATCGTCCGGAACTGACCGCTGCCAAGATCGTCGTTTCCGGTGGTCGCGGCATGCAGAACGGCGACAACTTCAAACACCTGTATGCCCTGGCCGACAAGCTGGGCGCTGCCGTCGGTGCATCGCGCGCCGCGGTCGACGCAGGTTTTGTACCCAACGACATGCAGGTCGGTCAGACCGGCAAGATCGTTGCTCCACAGCTGTACATCGCCGTCGGTATCTCCGGCGCGATCCAGCACCTGGCCGGCATGAAAGACTCCAAAGTGATCGTAGCGATCAACAAGGACGAAGAAGCGCCGATCTTCCAGGTGGCCGATTACGGCCTGGTGGCGGACCTGTTCGAAGCCATCCCTGAGCTGGAGAAGCTGGTCTAATCCGGCTGCTTCACTTATAAAGAGCCCGGCCTTTTGGTCGGGCTTTTTTTTGCTCTTCATTCTGTAGGAGCGAGCTTGCTCGCGATGGACTCAAATGCGCCGCGTTTTTCCAGAATGAACGCGTCATCGTTAACGTTCATCGCGAGCAGGCTCGCTCCTACAGGGGGGCATAACCAGGTATGAGTGGAGTGTGAAGCGATGGATCTGCGCTGTGTGTGGAGCTTGCTGGGATTGACGCTATTGCCGGCGCTGTCTGTCGCTGCAGGCAAATGCGAGCGCCTTGTGGTAACCGGCAGCCCGGACGCACCGCCGTACCTGTGGCAAGACCCGCACAATCCCAAATACCTGATCGGTGCCAGCGCCGATTTGCTGCAGCAAGTGGCGGGGGAGTTGGGGCTCAAGGTCGAACTGCTTTATGCCGGCAAGCGCGCCCAGGCCCTGGACGAAGTGCGCAGCGGGCGCATGGACATGCTGGCGGACGCGACGTTGACCGTCAGCGAGCTGGAGACCCTGGACTACATCCATCCAGCCTTGCTGGAAAACGACTACCTGGTCTGGACTCGCAAGGACTCGACACTGGTCTACAACGAAGCACAGGACCTGCACGGCCATCCCAGTGCCGTGTCGGAAAAGGCCCGAATGACCCCGCAATTCAGCACCTTTGCCGAACAGCAACTGACCCTCACGCGCACGTCCAACCTGACCCAGGCCTTTCAGAAACTGCTGTTGGGCGAGGTCGAGTTTGTACTGGCAGGGCGTTACTCGGGCATGGCGACCGCGCAGACACTGGGCATGGCCGCTGACCTGGTCGCGCGCTCGCAACCGGTCGACAAATCTGGCCTGTACCTGGCGATTTCCCATGACTCGGCGTGCAACGATCCGTGGTTGCGCGGACAGTTGGCCAAAAAGATGACAGAATTGCCCGCGTCCGGACTGACGGAGGCCGTGCTGATGCGCAATATCGAGCGATGGAAAGCACAACGCTCACAACCACAGCCAAGCCCCCCGCAACAACCCGTCAGTACCCCAAAACAGTAAGGATTTTCAGTGAGTATTCGACCTCTTTTCGCTGCCGTGGCCTTTGCCGCCCTGGCGGGTTGTGCAACCGATCCTGCGCCGAATGAACAGATTCGCCTGACCGAACAGGCACTCGAACAGGCCAAGGCCGTAGGCGCCACCGCCGACGATGTGCCGGAAATGAAACTGGCCGAAGACAAGTTCAACCGCGCCAAGGGCAACATGACCGATCAATCCTTCAAAAACGCACGCATGCGGGCCGAGCAGGCCGAACTCGATGCGCGCCTGGCGGAAGCCAAGGTGTTGACGGCCAAGAGCGAGGAACAGTTGAACGTGCTCAACACCCGCATCGCCCGCCTGCGCAAGCAACTGGGAGATGCCCAATGAGCCTCAAGAGCAAAGCCCTCGGCGGTTTGATCCTGGCAGGCTGCGCGAGCCTCTTTGGCTGCGCCAGCCAGCACAGCGAGTCCGCGTTGCAGCAGGCCGGTGCCGACTTTCAGAAGGTCAAGGAAGACTCCAATGTGCTGCGAATCGCCCCCAAGGACGTGATTCGCGCCGGCGAGTCCCTGGCCCGTGCCGATCGCCTGTCCAGCTATTGGGGCAGCGGTTCGGACGTGGTGCATTACGCCTACCTGAGCCAGCGCTACAGCGCCATTGCCCGGGAGCACACCAATCAGGTGCTCAACGAAGAGCAAGCGGCGAAACTCGAACTGGAACGGCAGCGTCTGCAACTGGCATTGCGTGAATCCAAACTGTTCAGCGTGCAGCAGCAAGGCAAATGGCTCGAGGAGCAGATCCTGGCATTGACGACCAGCCAGACCGACCGCGGTCTGGTGATGACCTTGGGCGACATGCTGTTCGACACCGGCGAAGCGGAATTGAAACCGTCGGCCAACCGTGTGGTGTTGAAGATCGTGCAGTTCCTGCAACTCAACCCCAAGCGAGTGGTGCGGATCGAAGGTTACACGGACAGTACCGGGGGCAAGCAGGAAAACCTCAAGCTGTCCCGCGACCGCGCGCAATCGGTGGCTGACGTGCTGATGGACCTGGGTATCGACGACAAGCGCATCCAGGTCGAGGGTTATGGCGACGAGTATCCGGTGGACGCGAACGCGTCGGAACGGGGCCGGGCGCAGAATCGTCGGGTGGAAATTGTGTTTTCCGACGAAAAGGGCCAGCTCGGCGCTGCCCGCTAAGGGTTGCGTCGCTGGAAAGCCCGGCCTGCCATGCAGTGCCGGGTTTTTTTATGCCTGCCGATTACCGCACAAAACAGTACAGATTTTGCTGACACTGCACTGTACGGTCGACTATTGTGGCAACTGTCCCCGTACACTTCTAAACTGTTCCGGTATTGTTTCACACAAGAATAAAATGCCCGTGAAATCGAGTGCTGCGTCATGACCAATCTTTTGCTCTATCAACGTATTGCTCAACAACTGGCCGAAGACATCCGCCGTGGGGTCTATCAGCCGGGGGAGCGCGTGCCTTCGGTGCGCAAGATGAGCTCGCAGCTCAATGTCAGCCATGCGACGGTGTTGCAGGCGTATGCCAATCTCGAGGATCAGGGGCTGATCCGCGCCCGGCCGCAGTCGGGTTACTACGTGCACCAGACGCCGGCGCTCACCGCGCCGACGCCGGACATCGCCCGGGTCGAGCGCCCCGGGCTGGTCACCCGCAGCAGCATCATTCAGCAAGTCCTGGTCGAGTCCCGTCGTGAAGGTGTCTTCCCGCTGGGCGCTGCGGTGCCGAGTGTCGACTATCTGCCGGTGCGGGCATTGCATCAGCAATTGGCCAAAGTCACCCGTTTCCATAGCCCGCGGGCCTTCAGCTACATGTTCAGCCCTGGTTTCGAGCCGTTGCGCCGACAGGTGGCGATCCGCATGCGCGATGCCGGCGTGGTGGTCGATCCGTCGGAAGTGGTGATCACCCACGGCTGCGTCGATGCGCTGCAGATGTCCTTGCGTGTGCTGACCCGTCCGGGCGATCTGATCGCGGCCGAGTCGCCGACCTATTACGGGTTGCTGCAACTGGCCGACCTGTTGGGGCTCAAGGTCATCGAGATCCCCAGTGATCCAGCCACGGGCATGAGCCTGGAAGCCCTGCAACTGGCGGCCAACCAATGGTCGATCAAGGCGTTGGTGCTGACCACCCGCCTGAGCAATCCGTTGGGCGGCACCATGCCGGAGGAGCGGCAGAAACAATTGCTGCGCCTGGCGTCGGACTTCGATATCCAGATTGTCGAAGACGACATCTACGGTGAGCTGATGTTCGAGCAGGGGCGCACCAAGTCTCTCAAGGCCTATGATCGGCTGGACCGGGTGATCTATTGCTCGAGTTTCTCCAAGACCCTGTCGCCTGGCGTGCGGATCGGCTGGATGATTGCCGGCAAGTATCAGCAGGAAATCCAGCGCTTGCAGACCTTCAGTACGCATTCCGCGTGCAGCGTGACCCAGATGGGCATTGCCGCGTACCTGGAAAATGGCGGGTACGACCGGCATTTGCGCTTCATCCGTCAGGAGTACCGGAAAAACCTCAGTGCCTTCCAATTGGCCGTGCAGCAGTATTTTCCTGAAGGCACGCAGATGACCCGACCTACCGGCGGCTTCATTCTGTGGGTCAGTCTGCCGGGGCGGGTCAATACGCAAGAGTTGCACGTGCGGGCATTGCAGCAGGGCATCAGTATCGCGCCGGGACTGATCTTCAGTAATACCGAGCAATTCAATCACTGCATCCGGCTCAACTGCGGCATCCCGTGGAACCGCGAGGCCGAGCGTGCATTGATGACCCTGGGCATGCTGGCCACCCAACTCTGCCAGGAGATGGCTGGCGGTTTGTAACAGGCTGCGACTGCGCTTGTCTTGTGGGCTGCAACAGGCGAGCATATGCATCTCTGCCGTTTGCACCCACCGTTGGATACATGAAACCGACTTTTCCTGCCGCCTGGCTTTTGCTCTGCCTGATTGCGAGTATTCAGCCGGCATCCGTCGTGGCTGCTACCGAGCAGGATCAGACTACCGGCAGTTTCCACGTCGCACCGATAGAAGCCGCACCTGTCAAAAAAGCCTCGGTGGCCGGTAAGCAGGCTGCGCCCGTGAAAAAGCGTCCGCCCATTGCCTCCAAATCGAAACCGGCCAGCGAGGTGGCCAAGACCGAGCTTCCATCTACCAAACTGGATCTGAGCTTGCCCAAGGATATGGTTCAAGAGCTCAAGCCGGTCGGAACGGTGCCGTTGGTCAGGCGCGAACCGTTGTTACCCCAGATGTTCGGTGACAAAAGCGGCAACAGCGAGTTCCAGCTCAACGGCCGCCTGCTCAGCAACGAAATGCAGCTGCAACTGCGAAATGAAGAACGCCACGAGGTCGAAGGCGCGGCACTGGATTTCGAGTTTAAGCAGTAACCCCGTCAGGATCCGCGAGCCGCAGGCCAGACGCTTTGTCGGAGACTGGCCGGTCATGCTCGTTTGCGTTGAAAAACCCGCTCGCAGGTAATTTAAAACACCTGTTTTAACGGGTACTCTGTGCCCCGTCCATTAACACATTGCTCGTCGCGAGGAGCTTGTCGTCATGAAATGCCGTGAGGGCTGTGGCGCTTGTTGCATTGCCCCTTCCATCAGTTCACCGATTCCCGGTATGCCCAATGGCAAGGCCGCGGGGCAGCGTTGCCTGCAACTTTCCTCCGATAACCTGTGCAGTATTTTCGGCCAGCCGGAACGGCCGGCGGTGTGTTCCGCCTTCGAGGCCGATCCCGAGGTGTGCGGAAGCAGCAGCGAAGAAGCCATCCGGTTGATCGGCTGGTGGGAGCAAATGACGGCGGCGTGATGTGTTCTACGAACGGAACTTCAACAATAAGGAATAAGACTATGGGTTCGCTGCATCGTATGGCTGTGCTGTGTGGTTTGACGGTTGTGCTGGCTACCTCGACGGCCCAGGCCGAAGACTGGAAGGTCAAGAAAGACGAAGACGGCATCAAGATCTCCCTGAGTGAAGTGGCCGGCTCCGACTACAAGGCCTACCAGGGCGTCACGCTGATGAAGACCACCATGGCCAAGCTGCGTGCGTTGCAGGACGACGTGTCCGGAGCCTGCGCCTGGATTCACGAATGCAAAACCCAGAAGCTGCTCAAGCACGAAGGTGAGCAGAGCTGGACCTACACTCAGTTCAACACCCCGTGGCCGGTTACTCCTCGTGATTCGGTGTTGCACATCACCACCATCGAAGGGGCCGATGGCAGCCTGACCCGCAAGCTCGAAGGCGTGCCGAAATACATTCCTGAAGAAAAAGGCTTCGTCCGGGTCACCAAGGTCGACGGTTTCTGGAAGTTCGTACCCAAGGGCGACCAGATCGAAGTGACCTATCAGGTGCACACCGAGCCGGGCGGCAGCGTGCCGTCGATGGTGGCCAACAAGTTCGTGGTGGATGCCCCGTTCAATACCTTGAAAGCCCTCAAGGAACGCGCCGAGAAGTAAATGTGTCACTCTTTTGAGGTGACTTCGTAACGCCCCGACTCGATCGGGGCGTTTGCTTTTTTGAACGACGCTCAGGTTTTAATTTGTTTCCGGATATGCGTTGCACGAAATTTTCACCCACTCTCCAAGACAATTCGCCGCCTCTCCCGTAACGCGCAGCGTATGGCTGAATGCAGGATGAAAGACTCGGGATGAGGGTAGTTATCAATGGCAATGCTGCCGTTGATCGTGCAACATTTGCGCACCGCGCAAACCCCCAGGCCTGGTACGGGCCGAAAAGAGGGCAAGGCGCAGCTGTATTTTTGAAACTTCAACTTCCAATGGGTCCTAAAACGACATGGCAATCCCGGACGCCCTGAGTCAGCAGCGAGCTTCTAGTCGCCTGCTGCAACCGACCGTCAAATCGCATCTGGCCTACACGCTGTTGTGTGCCCTGGTCATGATGGTCATGTTCAGCCTGCTGCGCGTCGCGCTGCTGGCTTACAACAGCTCGATGATCCTCGACACACCGGCTTCGACCTTCCTCGAGGCATTCGCCAACGGTCTGCGTTTCGACCTGCGCCTGGTGGTCTATCTCAGTATTCCGTTGCTACTGGCCTTGTTCAGCGCCCGGGCCATGGCGGCACGCGGGCTGTTCCGACTCTGGCTGACAGTGGTCTCCAGCATCGCGCTGTTCCTGGGCCTGATGGAGATGGACTTCTATCGTGAATTCCACCAGCGCCTCAACGGCCTGGTCTTCCAGTACGTCAAGGAAGACCCGAAAACCGTGGCCAGCATGCTCTGGTATGGTTTCCCGGTGGTCCGCTATCTGCTGGCGTGGGCTCTGGGTACCGTGATCCTGAGCATGGCATTCAAGGGTGCCGACCGTGCGACCCGCCCTCGTGGCCCGTTCAGTGGCGGCAGCATCGGCACACGCAAGGTCGCGCCGTGGTATGCACGCATTGGCGTGTTCGTGGTTTGCCTGCTGATCTGCGTCGTCGCGGCCCGTGGCACCTTGCGCCAAGGCCCGCCGATGCGCTGGGGTGATGTCTACACCACAGATTCCAATTTCGCCAACCAGTTGGGTCTCAACGGTACGCTTTCTCTGGTCGCCGCCGCCAAGAGCCGGATGTCCGAGGATCGTGACAATATCTGGAAAGCCACGCTGCCACAGCCACAAGCCCAGCAAGTGGTGCGTGACATGCTGGTGATGGCGGATGACAAACTGGTGGATGGCGAGACCGCGGCGGTACGTCGCGATTACACCCCGCCAGCCGACAAGACCTTGCCGATCAAGAACGTCGTCGTGATCCTGATGGAAAGCATGGCCGGTCACTCGGTGGGTGTGCTGGGTGGGCCAGGCAACATCACGCCGTACCTCGACAAGCTGTCGAAGGAAGGCTTGCTGTTCGACCGCTTCTTCTCCAACGGTACCCATACCCACCAGGGCATGTTCGCCACCATGGCCTGTTTCCCGAACCTGCCGGGCTTCGAATACCTGATGCAGACCCCGGAAGGCAGCCACAAGCTGTCCGGTCTGCCGCAGTTGCTCAGCGCCCGTGACTTCGACGACGTGTATGTCTACAACGGCGATTTCGCCTGGGACAACCAGTCGGGTTTCTTCAGCAACCAGGGCATGACCAACTTCATCGGCCGTAACGATTTCGTGAATCCGGTGTTCTCTGATCCGACCTGGGGCGTGTCCGACCAGGACATGTTCGACCGTGGCCTGGTGGAGCTCAAGGCGCGGGAAAACGGCAAGCCGTTCTATGCCTTGCTGCAAACCCTGTCCAACCACACGCCTTACGCCTTGCCGACGCCATTGCCGGTCGAGCGCGTGACCGATCGTGGCAACCTGAACGAACACCTGACCGCCATGCGTTACTCGGACTGGGCACTGGGCCAGTTCTTTGAAAAGGCCCGCAAGGAGCCGTACTTCAAGGAAACCCTGTTTGTCGTCGTCGGTGACCACGGTTTTGGTAACGAACGGCAGATCACCGAAATGGACCTGGGCCGCTTCAACGTGCCGATGCTGATGATCGCGCCGGGCATCCAGGAAAAGTTCGGCCAGCGTGACCACACCGTGGGCACTCAGATCGACATCGTGCCGACCATCATGGGCCGCATCGGTGGCGAAGTACGTCATCAGTGCTGGGGACGCGACCTGCTCAACCTGCCGGAAGGCGACGCCGGTATTGGTGTGATCAAGCCGTCGGGCAGCGAGCAGACCACGGCCGTCCTCACCGCGGACCAGATTCTGGTCCTGCCGAAGGACAAGGACATGGCGCCGAAGTTGTATCAGTATGAATTGGGTGCCAACCCTCGCGCCGAAGTCATTGCTGATGCGCCGCGTACCGCCGAGTTGAAACTCAAGCTCGAAGCGTTCCTGCAAACAGCGACCAAGAGCCTGCTGGACAACACCGCCGGTGTCATTGATGGCAAGCCGGACTAAGTTGTGACGCAATAGAAAAGAGGCCCTTCAAGGGCCTCTTTTTTTTGCCTGGCGGATACTTATATTCGGCCAAGCAAGAGCAGGATCAACAGCACCACCAATACGACGCCGATGATACCGGACGGGCCGTAACCCCAACTTCTGGAGTGCGGGAAGACCGGTAAACCACCGATCAGTAACAGGATCAGAATGATGATCAGTATTGTGCCCATGTCTATTTCCTTGTCGAAAATGCAGTGGATTGACCATGCCAATCAAGGTCAGCGGGAATGAAGTAAATTCGAGCTGCTTAAAAATTCGGACTGTTGCGCTTGCAGGAAAATTCCAAGTTTTTTTGAAGTATTTCGCACGGGTTCTTATTTTTTGTAGTTGCCTTGATTGCGTCAGACGCTCCCGCAGTTTGCTCGGGCCATTCAGCAATCTGATGGAGCGTGGGTCGGGCAATTTCCTTCGCTACACTCGGTGCATCTTCCAAGAACAACAAGGCTGTCTGCTATGCAAAATCGCATGATGATCACTGGTGCAGGCTCTGGCCTGGGTCGCGAAATCGCGCTGCGCTGGGCGCGTGAAGGCTGGCAACTGGCTTTGTCGGACGTCAGCGAGCCCGGCTTGCAGGAAACCCTCAAGCTGGTCCGCGAAGCGGGCGGCGACGGTTTCATCCAGCGCTGCGACGTACGCGATTACAGCCAGTTGACAGCGTTCGCCCAGGCCTGCGAGGTCAAACTCGGCGGCATCGATGTCATCGTCAATAACGCGGGTGTAGCGTCTGGCGGGTTCTTCAGTGAGTTGTCCCTGGAGGACTGGGACTGGCAGATCGCGATCAACCTGATGGGCGTGGTCAAGGGCTGCAAGGCTTTCCTGCCACTGCTGGAAAAAAGCAAAGGCAAGATCATCAACATCGCGTCCATGGCCGCGCTGATGCAAGGCCCGGCGATGAGCAACTACAACGTGGCCAAGGCGGGCGTGGTGGCGTTGTCCGAAAGCCTGCTGATCGAGCTGGCGCATCAGGAAGTCGGCGTGCATGTCGTGTGTCCGTCGTTCTTCCAGACCAACCTGCTGGACTCCTTCCGTGGCCCGACCCCGGCCATGAAAGCCCAGGTCGGCAAGTTGCTGGAAAGCTCGCCCATCAGCGCCGCCGACATCGCCGACTACATCTATCGGCAGGTCGCCGCCGGCGAGTTCATGATCCTGCCCCACGAACAGGGCCGCATGGCCTGGGCGATCAAGCAGAAGAACCCGCAATTGCTCTACAACGAAATGACCGCCATGGCCGACAAAATGCGCGCCAAGGCCAGGCAATCCGCAAGCTGATCTTGCCCGCAGGCAACGCTGTGGTTAGGGTGGCCGCCATCGGCCATCCTCGCGAGACGCTTGCATGCTCAATTACCTGTGGTTTTTCGTCGCCGCGCTGTTCGAAATTGCCGGTTGCTTTGCCTTCTGGATGTGGCTGCGCCAGGGTAAAAGCATGTGGTGGGTGGTGCCGGCGCTCCTGAGCCTGACCCTGTTCGCCTTGCTGTTGACCCGGATCGAAGCCACCTACGCCGGCCGCGCCTACGCCGCTTACGGTGGCATCTACATCGTTGCCTCAATCGGCTGGCTGGCCGTGGTCGAGCGGATTCGTCCGCTGGGTTCGGACTGGCTCGGCGTGGCGCTGTGCGTGATCGGCGCGAGCATCATCCTGTTCGGGCCGCGATTCTCCGCGTCCTGACAGATCGGCCCTACAATCAACCGGCCTGTCAGACCTTTCCGTAAGTGGTGTGCGTCAAGGGCTGTCAGTCCGGTCTGGTTTGCTGTCGGAGCATTGTAGGCGTACCGCGGGCCGGGCATCTTCAAGGGCCAGAAACCCCTGAAGGACACTCCTCATGCTCGTACTCACTCGCGTTGTGGGCGAAACCATTTCCATCGGTGACAACATTTCCGTGCGCGTTCTCGCGATCAACGGAAACAACATCCGCTTTGGCGTTGAGGCGCCTCAGGACGTCAATGTGCACCGCTGCGAAATCTACGAACGCATCCAGAACAAACTGGCGAAAACCAAGGGACGCTGAAGACTTCAGTCAAACAGGTGCTTGGGCACATCGTGCTTGAGCATCAGTTGGCACTGCTCGCTTTCCGGGTCGAAGACAATCAGTGCCTGACCCTTGGTCAACGCCTGGCGCACGCGCAGTACGCGGGTTTCCAGGGGGGTGTCGTCACCATTGTCTGTGCCGTCGCGGGTCACGAAATCCTCGATCAGGCGGGTGAGGGTGTCGACTTGAAGTTGGTCGTGGGGGATCAGCATAGGCACCTCGGTTGGATCAATGGCGCGATGCTACGGCGATTGGGCGAGGACAGCCAGCCCGGGATTTTGTGTTGTCTGACAGATTGCCTTCGCGAGCAAGCCCGCTCCCACATTCGACCGCATTTTCCTGGAGTAACCCGGTCAACTGTGGGAGCGGGCTTGCTCGCGAAGGCGTCAGATCAGACACCGAATATCTCAGTGACTCAACTCAGTTCTCCGACCGCTGCCCCACCAGGCTGTCCACCGACGGCACCCGTGTATCGCTTTCCATCTGTGTGTCATGTTCGAGCTGATGGCTGAAGCGGTCCAGTGAGCCCTTGGCCGGTTGTGCATCGCTGGCAAACACGGGCGGGCTGAGGATGTACGCACCGAGCAGGCGGCTCAGGGCGGCGAGGCTGTCGATGTGGGTGCGCTCGTAACCGTGGGTGGCATCGCAGCCGAAGGCGAGCAGGGCGGTGCGAATGTCGTGGCCGGCGGTCACCGCTGAATGGGCGTCGCTGAAGTAGTAGCGGAACAGGTCCCGGCGTGCCGGCAACTCGTTGTCGCTGGCCAGGCGCAGGAGGTGGCGCGACAGGTGATAGTCATACGGCCCGCCGGAATCCTGCATCGCGATGCTCACTGCGTGCTCGCTGGAATGTTGGCCAGGCGCGACCGGTGCGATGTCGATGCCGACGAATTCACTGACGTCCCAGGGCAGCGCAGCAGCCGCGCCGCTGCCGGTTTCTTCGGTGATGGTGAACAGCGGATGGCAGTCGATCATCAGCTCTTCACCACTGTCGACAATGGCCTTGAGCGCCGCCAGCAGTGCGGCCACCCCGGCCTTGTCGTCGAGGTGACGGGCGCTGATGTGGCCGCTTTCGGTGAACTCCGGCAGCGGGTCGAAGGCGACGAAATCGCCGACGCTGATGCCCAGCGACTCGCAGTCGGCACGGGTGGCGCAGTAGGCGTCCAGACGCAATTCGATGTGATCCCAACTGATCGGCATCTCATCCACGGCGGTATTGAATGCGTGCCCGGAAGCCATCAGCGGCAAGACGCTGCCGCGGATCACGCCATTGTCGGTAAACAGGCTGACCCGGCTGCCCTCGGCAAAGCGGCTGGACCAGCAGCCGACGGGCGCGAGGGTCAGGCGGCCGTTGTCCTTTACTGCACGCACCGCCGCGCCGATGGTGTCCAGATGGGCGGAAACGGCGCGGTCGGGGCTGTTCTTCTTGCCCTTGAGCGTGGCGCGGATGGTGCCGCGACGGGTCAGCTCGAAGGGAATGCCCAGTTCTTCAAGACGTTCGGCGACGTAGCGCACGATGGTGTCGGTGAACCCGGTGGGGCTGGGAATGGCGAGCATTTCCAGCAGCACTTTTTGCAGATAGCCGAGGTCCGGTTCGGGGATTTTGCTGGTCATGGAAACTCCTGATTGGTTATCGCCTGTACGGCCGCCTTCGCGAGCAAGCTCGCTCCTACAGTGGAACGCGATCAAAGGTGGGAGCGGGCTTGCTCGCGAAGGGGGCGGTCCAGAAAACACATCACTAAGAGACCACCGGCTGACTGTACGGAAACAACAGATCCACAAACCGCTCCGCCGTCGGCTGCGGTTCGTGATTGGCCAGCCCGGCCCGTTCGTTGGCTTCGATAAACACATAGTCCGGCTGGTCAGCGGCGGACACCATCAAGTCGAGGCCGACCATGGGAATATCCAGGGCCCGAGCCGCGCGGATGGCGGCGTCCACCAGCGTCGGGTGCAGGGTCGCCGTGACATCCTCAAGCACACCGCCGGTATGAAGATTCGCCGTGCGCCGTACGAACAGGTGCTCACCGGCCGGCAGAATGCTGTTGTAGTCGTATCCGGCGGCACGCAAGGTGCGCAGGGTTTCCTGGTCCTGCGGGATCTTGCTTTCGCCGCCCGTGGCCGCCTGTCGCCGTCGGCTCTGGGCTTCGATCAATGCACCGATGGAGTGTTGGCCGTCGCCGACCACTTCGGCTGGCCGGCGAATGGCGGCGGCGACCACTTCAAAACCGATCACCACAATGCGCAGGTCCAGGCCCTCGTGGAAACTTTCCAGCAGCACGCGGCTGTCGAAGTGGCGAGCGGCTTCTATGGCTTGCTGCACTTCCTCTATGGTGCGCAAATCCACCGCCACCCCTTGGCCCTGTTCACCATCCAGTGGCTTGACCACCACGCGCTGGTGTTCATCGAGGAAGGCCAGATTGTCATCGGCGTTACCCGCCAGTTGCTGCGCCGGCAGGTTCAACCCTGCTGCCTTGAGCACTCTGTGGGTCAGGCTTTTGTCCTGGCACAGGGTCATGCTGACGGCGCTGGTCAGGTCGCTCAGGGATTCACGGCAGCGTACCCGGCGCCCGCCATGGCTGAGGGTGAACATCCCGGCGTCGGCGTCATCGACGTGCACATCGATGCCACGACGGTGTGCTTCTTCGACAATGATCCGCGCGTAGGGGTTGAACGCGGCTTCCGGGCCGGGCCCGAGAAACAGCGGCTGATTGATGCCGTTCTTGCGCTTGATGGCGAAGGTCGTCAGGTTGCGAAAACCGAGCTTGGCGTAAAGGTTTTTCGCCTGGCGGTTGTCGTGCAGCACCGACAGGTCGAGGCAGGCGAGCCCGCGACTCATGAAGTGTTCGATCAAATGCCGCACCAGCACTTCACCGACACCCGGCCGCGCACAATGCGGGTCGACCGCCAGGCACCACAGGCTGCTGCCGTTTTCCGGGTCGTTGAAGGCCTTGTGGTGGTTGAGGCCCATGACGCTGCCGATGACCGCGCCGCTGTCCTCGTCTTCGGCCAGCCAGTACACCGGGCCGCCCAGATGGCGCGGCGTCAGCAGGGTGGCATCGATCGGCAGCATGCCGCGGGCCTGATACAGCTGATTGATTGCCTGCCAGTCGGCATCGCTTTGCGCGCGTCGAATGCGGAAACCGCGAAACACCCGGGTCGCCTGACGGTAGTCGCTGAACCACAGGCGCAAGGTATCGGACGGGTCGAGGAACAACTGCGTCGGCTCCAGCCCCAGCACTTGCTGGGGCGCGGCGACGTACAGGGCAATGTCCCGCTCGCCGGGCTGCTCGTTGAGCAACTCCCCGGCCAGGCTCGCGGCATCGGCAAAGGTGTGGCCGATCAGCAAGCGCCCCCAGCCGCAATGCACGGCAATCGGCGCCCCGCCCAGTTCACTGCCATCCTCGGCCAGACGTGCCTGCAAGCGTTCGTAGGAGGGCGACTGGCCGCGCAACAGGCGTTGGCTGAAAGCCGTGGCGTGAGGTTTCATCGGTCAGATTCCTTGTTCGCTGAGCCACAGGTTGAGGGCCGCCAGTTGCCACAGCTTCGAGCCGCGCAAAGGTGTCAATTGCCCCTGTGGATCAGTCAGTAGACGGTCGAGCATCGCGGGGTTGAACAGGCCGCGATCCTGGCTGGGGTCAAGCAGCAGCTCGCGCACCCATTCCAGCGTATCGCCCTGCAAATGCTTGAGGCCCGGCACCGGGAAGTAACCTTTCTTGCGGTCGATCACTTCACTGGGAATCACTTGTCGCGCGGCTTCTTTCAAGACTTGCTTGCCGCCGTCCGGCAGTTTGAAACGCCCCGGAATCCGTGCCGACAGCTCCACCAGGCGGTAATCGAGAAACGGCGTGCGCGCTTCCAGGCCCCAGGCCATGGTCATGTTGTCGACTCGTTTGACCGGGTCGTCCACCAGCATCACCGTGCTGTCCAGACGCAAGGCCTTGTCCACCGCCGCATCGGCACCGGGCTTGGCGAAATGCGCTTTGACGAAGTCACCGGCGGCGTCATTCGCGGTCAGCCATTTCGGTTGCACGGTGGCGGCGTAGTCGTCGTAACTGCGGTCGAAAAACGCTTCGCGGTACGCGGCATACGGATCACTCGCGCCGTCCACTTGCGGATACCAGTGGTAACCGGCGAACAGTTCATCGGCGCCCTGGCCGCTCTGGACGACCTTGCAGTGTTTGGCCACCTCTCGTGACAGCAGGTAGAAGGCGATGCAGTCATGGCTGACCATCGGCTCGCTCATGGCGCGGAACGCGGCGGGTAGTTGTTCGATGATTTCCTTTTCGTCGATGCGCAGTTGATGGTGCTGCGTGCCGTAGTGTCGGGCGATCAGGTCCGAATACTGGAACTCGTCTCCACGCTCGCCGCCGGCATCCTGGAAGCCGATGGAGAAGGTCGACAGATTGTCCACGCCGACTTCCCGCAACAGCCCCACCAGCAGGCTTGAATCGACACCGCCGGACAGCAGTACGCCGACATCCACCGCCGCACGCTGACGAATCGCTACCGCTTCGCGAGTGCTGTCGAGCACACGGTCGCGCCAGTCATCGAGGGTCAGATTCGTCTCATCGGCGTGAGGGCCGTAGGGTAGGGTCCACCAGGTTTTCTGCTCGGTGCGACCATCGGCTTCGATGCGCATCCAGGTGGCCGGCGGCAGTTTTTCAATGCCCGCCAGCAAAGTGCGCGGTGCCGGGACCACGGAGTGGAAGTTCAGATAGTGATTGAGCGCCACGGGATCGAGGAGCGGGTTGATGTCGCCGCCCTTGAGCAATGCCGGCAGCGCCGAGGCGAAGCGCAGGCGCTGACCGGTGCGCGACAGGTACAGCGGTTTCACGCCGAGACGGTCGCGGGCGATGAACAGGCATTGGGCATCGCGCTCCCAAACGGCAAAGGCAAACATGCCGTTGAGTTTCGGCAGCAAGGCTTCGCCCCAGGCGTGATAACCCTTGAGCAACACTTCGGTGTCGCCACCGGAATAGAAGGCGTAACCCAGGCTTTCAAGTTCCGCGCGCAGTTCCGGAAAGTTGTAGATCGCCCCGTTGAAGGCCAGGGACAAGCCCAGTTGCGGGTCGATCATCGGCTGCGCCGAGCCGTCCGACAGGTCCATGATCTTCAGGCGCCGATGGCCCAGTGCTACCGGCCCCTGGCTATGAAATCCCCAGGCGTCGGGGCCGCGGGGGGCCAGGTGATGGGTGATTCGTTCAATGGCTGCAAGGTCTGCAGGTTGATGATCAAAACGTAACTCGCCAGCTAATCCGCACATAAATTCCTTACCGGTTTTTCCGTTGGGGAGGGTCGATCGATACCGCGCCGAAACGGCGGGTACTCAGAAAGTGACCCTCCTCGGTAAGGGGAGTTTTAGATCGATGAGTTATATGCGGGCCAGACCACGGCCGAATCGCCCCGTGAGGGCGACTTCGGCTGCTGTATCGACTACTTGCCCCGGATCAGGCGTCGCAGGGCAAATCGGTTGGGGTGACAGGCTTCGGCCACGCTTCTGGGCAACGGCAGGGGTTCGTTGTCCAGCCAGGCTGCCAGCAGTTCTGCGGACAGCGGCGCAGTGATCAGGCCGCGCGAGCCGTGACCGCTGTTGACGTACAAACCGTCAAGCCATGGGCATTCGACGTCCGGCACCTGCCGGGCATCCTTGCCCAGCGCCGCATACGCCTGAGTGAACGCCTGGGTGTCGGCCAAGGGGCCGACGATTGGCAAGTAGTCGGGGCTGGTGCAGCGAAAAGCGGCGCGCCCCTGGAGACTTTCAGGCGCAAGTTTATCGGCCTGTAAACGCTCGACCAGATCGTGGGAAATCTCTTCGAGCATGGCCAGGTTGCCCAGGTGTTCTGCCGTGGTCGGTGTCAGGTCATCGCTCTTGAAATCGAAACTGGCCCCCAGGGTGTGTTCGCCCAAACGGGCGGGGGCGACATAGCCTTCGGCACACACCACGGTGCTCAGGGCCTGGCTTTGCGGAGTTTGCGCCAAGCGGGTGATTTGCCCGCGAATGCGCTTGAGCGGCAGCTCGGCGCTCTCGGGGAAGCGCTGGATTTCGGCGGCCCCGGCGAGCACCACCACGGGAGCATCGGCAAGCAATCGCTCGCCGTCCCAGGCTTGCCAACGGCCTTCAACCTTGCGCAGTTCCAGCGCATCGTGATGGGTGAGCAATTGAATCAGTGGATGCGCAGCCTGCCACTGGCACAGCGCCGGTGGGTGGACCCAGCCGCCTTCGGGATAGAACAGGCCGCCGTGTTCCAGTCCGATACCGGCCACGGCCTGTGCCTCGGATTGATCCAGCAGGTGCAGCAAGTCCGCTGGAAACGCCGCGGCCAATTGCGCCTGGCGTTCGGCTTCCTTGGCATTGAAGGCCAGTTGCAGCACGCCGCAATCGTCCCAGTCGCGGCCCCGTTGCAAGTGTTCGAGCAGGCGTCGGGTGTAGCCGAATCCACTGACGATCATTTGCGACAGCGCCGTGCCATGGGCGGATAACTTCAGGTAGAGCACACCCTGCGGGTTGCCCGAGGCTTCCCGGGCGATGGCGTCGTGGCGCTCCAGCAATGTCACTTGCCAGCCCCGCGCGGCGAGGCTGGCGGCGCTGGCACAACCGGCCAGGCCGGCACCGATCACCAGTGCCTGGCGCTCGCCGGTCAGCGGGGCCGGGCGGGCGAACCAGGGTTTATCCTGGGCCGGGGCCGGCGTTTCCCGGGGCCAGCCGAGGAACTCGCCGCGCAGGATCTCCCATTTGTGGCCGATGCCGGGGGTGCGTTTCATCTTGAAGCCGGCGGCGTTGAGCAGACGCCGCACCCAGCCGGTGCTGGTGAAGGTGCTGATGGATGCACCGGGAGCGGCCAGGCGAGCCAGCTCGGCAAACAGTTCGGCGGTCCACATGTCGGGGTTTTTCGCCGGGGCGAAACCGTCGAGGAACCAGGCGTCGATTCGGGCATCGAGTTGCGGCAGTTGCTCCAGTGCATCGCCGATCAGCAGCGTCAGGGTGACGCGGCCGTGGTCCAGCGTCAGGCGCTGAAAACCCTGATGGATGGCCACGTATTGCTCAAGCAGTTGATCGGCAAATACCTTGAGTTCCGGCCACAGCGCCAGGGCCCGTTGCAGGTCGGCCGGGCTCAACGGGTATTTCTCTACGCTGACAAAATGCAGCCGCGCTCCGGCCGCTGCGTGTTGCTCGAACACCTGCCAGGCGCACAAAAAATTCAGCCCGGTGCCGAACCCCGTCTCACCGATGACCAGCCGCCCACCCTTGGGCAAGGCGGCAAAGCGTTCGGCCAGTCGATTCTGCTCGATGAATACATAGCGGGTTTCATCCAGCCCTGACTTGTCGGAGAAGTACACATCGTCGAACACTCGCGAATACGGGCGACCTTGGTCGTCCCAGTCGAGCTGGGCGTGGGGCAATACAGGTTTCATGGCAGGCTCGGCAACGGCAAGGGCGCCATTCTAGCCGATCGACGGTGTGGTGCTTGATCCGTGGCAAGGTATGAACGGGCTGAAACCGGGAAAATCATCAACCTGCACAAAGCCCCCTTGCCACAGGAATCCGCAACCATCCGGAAAATCTCCACTGACCTTCAGGTCCATCCGCTAGTCTTGCTCACATCTGGAAGGGAGCCGCCCATGTTTGAATCCGCCGAAATCGATCACGCGATCGACAAAGAAACCTACGACGCCGAAATCCCGGCCCTGCGCGAAGCGTTGCTCGAAGCGCAATTCGAATTGCAGCAGCAACGCCGCTTTCCGGTGATCATTTTGATCAATGGCATCGAAGGTGCCGGCAAGGGTGAGACGATCAAGGTGCTCAACGAGTGGATGGACCCGCGCCTGATCGAGGTCCGCACGTTCGATCAGCAAACCGATGAAGAGCTGGCGCGGCCACCGGCTTGGCGGTACTGGCGGATGCTCCCGGCCAAGGGGCGCATGGGGATTTTCTTCGGCAACTGGTACAGCCAGATGCTGCAGGGGCGGGTCCATGGCGAGTTCAAGGATCCGCGTCTGGATCAGGCGATCAATGCCGCCGAGCGCCTGGAAAAGATGCTCTGCGATGAAGGTGCGCTGATCTTCAAGTTCTGGTTTCACCTTTCAAAGAAGCAAATGAAGGCTCGCCTCAAGGCACTGGCCGACGACCCGCTGCACAGCTGGCGCATCAGCCCGCTGGACTGGCAGCAGTCGCAAACCTACGACAGGTTCGTGAAGTATGGTGAACGGGCGCTGCGCCGCACCAGCCGCGTTTATGCACCCTGGCATGTGATCGCCGGGGCGGATGCCCATTATCGCAGCCTGGCCGTGGGGCGGATTCTGCTGGCGGGTCTGCAGGGCGCATTGAAGCGACCGAAGATCCATCCGGAAAAGGTTAGCGCCGCGCCAGTGTTCCCCAGTGTCGATCAAGTGAACCTGATCGACAGCCTGGACCTGACCCTGCAGTTGGACAAAGAAGATTACGAAGAACAACTGATCACCGAGCAGGCGCGGTTTTCCGGGTTGATGCGTGACAAACGCATGCGCCGCCACGCGCTGGTGGCGGTGTTCGAAGGCAACGACGCGGCCGGCAAGGGCGGGGCGATCCGCCGGGTAGCGGCAGCGCTTGATCCGCGCCAGTACAGCATCGTGCCGATTGCCGCGCCCACCGAGGAAGAACGGGCGCAACCGTATCTGTGGCGCTTCTGGCGGCACCTGCCGGCCCGGGGCAAATTCACCGTGTTCGACCGCTCCTGGTATGGCCGGGTGTTGGTGGAGCGCATCGAAGGTTTTTGCAGCCCGGCAGACTGGCTGCGTGCCTACGGTGAAATCAACGATTTCGAAGAGCAGCTCACCGACGCCGGTGTGATCGTGGTCAAGTTCTGGCTGTCCATCGACAAACAGACGCAATTGGAGCGCTTCGAAGAACGCGAAAAGATCCCCTTCAAACGCTTCAAGATCACTGAGGACGACTGGCGCAACCGTGATAAATGGGATGACTATCGCACGGCGGTCGGCGACATGGTCGACCGTACCAGCACCGAGATTGCGCCATGGACCCTGGTGGAAGCCAACGACAAACGCTGGGCGCGGGTCAAAGTCTTGCGCACCATCAACCGGGCACTGGAGGAGGCTTTCGAAAAAACCGCCCGGCATGAACGCAAGCGTAAGGACAAGGATTGAGGCCATGGTTACGCATACGCGGGGTGAATGATCGTCGCGGTCGGTGAAGAGCTGGACTTATGCTCGGTCCACTCTCAACCGATAACAACAATGAGGTATGTCATGCGTGAAGTGGTGATCGTCGACAGCGTGCGGACCGGCCTGGCCAAATCCTTTCGCGGTAAATTCAACATGACCCGCCCGGACGACATGGCGGCACACTGTGTCGATGCACTGTTGGCGCGCACCGGTATCGATCCGGCGAGCGTCGAGGACTGCATCGTTGGCGCCGGCTCCAACGAAGGCGCCCAGGGTTTCAATATCGGTCGCAATGTCGCGGTGCTCTCGCGCCTGGGCATCGGCACGGCCGGCATGACCCTCAACCGGTTCTGTTCCTCGGGCCTGCAGGCGATCGCCATTGCCGCCAACCAGATCGCTTCGGGTTGCAGCGACATCATCGTCGCCGGCGGCGTCGAGTCCATCAGCCTGACCATGAAGAGCGTCAACACCGACAACCTGATCAATCCGCTGCTCAAGGAACAGGTGCCGGGCATCTACTTCCCGATGGGCCAGACTGCTGAAATCGTCGCGCGTCGGTACAACGTCAGTCGCCAAGAGCAGGACCTGTATGCGTTGCAAAGCCAGCAGCGCACCGCAGCAGCTCAGGCCGCCGGGCTGTTCACTGATGAAATCGTGCCGATGTCGGTGAAGTATCGCGTCGAAGACAAGGCCACAGGTCAGGCACAGATCCTCGACGGCATCGTCGACCGCGATGACTGCAACCGCCCGGACACCACCCTGGAAAGCCTGGCTGGATTGAAACCGGTGTTCGCCGAAGATGGCTCGGTCACGGCGGGCAACTCTTCACAGCTGTCTGACGGCGCGTCCATGACCCTGGTGATGAGCCTGGAGAAAGCGCTGGAACTGGGGCTCAAGCCGAAAGCGTTCTTCCGCGGCTTTACCGTGGCCGGTTGCGCGCCGGACGAGATGGGCATCGGCCCGGTGTTTTCGGTACCGAAACTGCTCAAGACCAAAGGCTTGCGGATTGACGACATCGACCTGTGGGAACTCAACGAAGCGTTCGCCTCGCAGTGCCTGTACAGCCGCAATCGCCTGGAAATCGACAACGCCCGGTACAACGTCAACGGCGGCTCGATTTCCATCGGTCACCCGTTCGGCATGACCGGCTCGCGCCAGGTCGGGCATCTGGTTCGTGAATTGCAGCGACGCAATCTGCGGTACGGCATCGTCACCATGTGCGTGGGTGGCGGGATGGGGGCTACGGGGTTGTTTGAGGCGGTGAGGTAAACTCCGGTTTTTTGCGTTGTCTGCCAGATAGCTTTCGCGAGCAAGCCCGCTCCCACATTGAACGGTGTACGCGGTCAACTGTGGGAGCAGGCTTGCTCGCGAATGCAGGCGCCGCGGTCTTTCACTTTACGACCCGCACAGTTTCATTCGCGGCCAGACCGAAACTGTGCCTGTGTACGCCAAGGCTCCAGGCCTAGAATGACGACTCCTGTCAGTTGGCGTTGGGGTTCACATGCACATTTCATCGGGTCGCTGGGGTTACGGTCTGTTCCTGGCCTTGTTGACCGCGTTGTTGTGGGGAATCCTGCCGATCAAGCTCAAACAAGTGTTGCTGGTAATGGACCCGGTGACGGTGACCTGGTTTCGCCTGATGGTATCCGGCGGCTGCCTGTTCATTTACCTGGCGGCCACCAGGCGTCTGCCCAGCCGCAAGGTGCTCGGTCCTCGTGGTGGCTGGTTGGTGCTGATGGCGGTGCTCGGCCTGGTCGGTAACTATGTGTTGTATCTGATGGGCCTGAACCTGCTCAGCCCCGGTACGGCGCAACTGGTAGTGCAGATGGGACCGATCATGCTGCTGATTGCCAGTCTGTTTGTGTTCAAGGAGCGTTTCAGCCTGGGGCAGGGGATTGGCCTGCTGGTGCTGCTGATCGGCTTTGCGCTGTTTTTCAACCAGCGCTTGAGTGAGTTGCTCACGTCTCTGACCGACTACACCGCCGGTGTGCTGCTTGTGTTGCTGGCGTCCACGGTCTGGACCTTCTATGCCCTGGGGCAGAAGCAATTGCTGACGGTGTGGAATTCGCTGCAGGTGATGATGGTGATCTACCTGTTCTGCGCGGCGCTGTTGACGCCGTGGGTGCATCCGCTCGAAGCGTTGCAATTAAGCCCCTTGCAGGGTTGGCTGCTGCTGGCGTGCTGCCTCAACACCCTGATTGCCTATGGCGCGTTTGCCGAGGCCCTGGCCCATTGGGAAGCCTCCCGGGTCAGCGCGACGCTGGCCATCACGCCGTTGGTGACCTTTGCCGCGGTTGCCATGGCTGCGTGGCTGTGGCCCGACTATGTGCATGCCGAGACGATCAATGGCCTGGGATATGGCGGAGCGGTGCTGGTGGTGCTGGGGTCGGCGCTGGTGGCGTTGGGGCCTTCGTTGATTGCGGGGCTGAAGGCGCGGAAGGTGCGGATCGCAGCCAGTTAGACCGCGTTATCGTTCATCGCGGGCAAGCCACGCTCCCACAGGTTTCGAGTCGTTTATCAACTTTGTGGACGACGCAAAACCTGTGGGAGCGGGCTTGCTCGCGAAGACTGACTGTCAGACGCTACAGAACTCAGCCCTTGGTGCCAGCCTCCAGCATGTTCTCCGGCCTCACCCACGCATCGAACTCTTCGTCTGTCAGATACCCGAGCTGCAACGCCGCCTCGCGCAAGGTCAGGCCTTCGCTGTAAGCCTTCTTGGCGATCTCCGCCGATTTGTCATAGCCGATGTGCGGGTTGAGTGCCGTCACCAGCATCAAGCCACGCTCCAGGTGTTCAGCCATTTTTTCCGCATCCGGCTCCAGCCCGGCCACGCAGTGCTGCTGGAAGTTGCTGCAGCCATCAGCCAGTAAGCGGATCGATTGCAGCAGGTTGTGGATGATCACCGGTTTGAACACGTTGAGCTGCAAGTGGCCCTGACTGGCGGCAAAGCCAATGGCGACATCGTTGCCCAATACCTGGCAGGCCAGCATCGACAGCGCTTCGCATTGGGTCGGGTTGACCTTGCCCGGCATGATCGAACTGCCCGGTTCATTGGCCGGCAGCCTGACTTCGGCGAAGCCGGCGCGCGGGCCGGAACCCAGCAGACGCAGATCGTTGGCGATTTTCATCAGCGTCACGGCGAGGGTTTTCAGCGCGCCGGACAGCGTGGTCAGCGGCTCATGACCGGCCAGCGCGGCAAACTTGTTCGGCGCGGTGATAAACGGCAAACCCGAGAGGGCGGCCAATTCTGCGGCGATGGCCTCACCGAAGCCGTGGGGTGAATTGAGCCCGGTGCCGACGGCCGTTCCGCCCTGGGCCAGCTCGCAGACCGAGGGCAGTGCGCTGCGGATCGCCCGCTCGGCGTAATCGAGTTGCGCGATGAAGGCCGAGATTTCCTGGCCGAAGCTGATCGGTGTCGCATCCATCATGTGGGTGCGGCCGGTCTTGACCAGTTTCATGTGGCGTGCGGCCAGTTCGGCCAGCCCGCCAGACAGTTCGCTGATCGCCGGCAGCAAGTGCTGTTGCACTGCCTGGACGGCCGCGATATGCATGGCGGTGGGGAAACAGTCGTTGGAGCTCTGGGAGCGATTGACGTGATCGTTGGGGTGCACCGGAGACTTGCCGCCACGGGGGTTGCCGGCCAGCTCGTTGGCGCGACCGGCGATCACTTCATTGACGTTCATGTTGCTCTGGGTACCGCTGCCGGTTTGCCAGACCACCAGCGGAAACTGGTCGTCGTGGTCGCCGGCGAGCACCTCGTCGGCCGCCTGCTCGATCAGACGGGCGATATCGGCGGGCACGTCGCCATTGCGATCATTGACCCGTGCCGCGGCTTTCTTGATCAGCGCCAGGGCATGCAACACGGCCAGCGGCATGCGTTCGTTGCCGATGGCGAAGTTGATCAGCGAGCGTTGCGTCTGAGCGCCCCAATAGGCTTCATCCGGGACTTCAACCTGGCCGAGGCTGTCGGTTTCGATACGGCTCATCTTGCTCACTCCTGTAGGTCCGATTGCGCAGTTTAGGCCGTGATCGACGGCCGTGGTTCCATCAGTCTGAAATTGACCATTCAACCCCTCTAAATCAAGTGCGACAAGGCTTGGGGTTGAGCGACACACTTTTTTAGGCGCAGAATGGACGCCCTTGGGGTCTTACCTCGCCAGCTAAAAAAGGAAACTCGATGACTCGTCTTCGTGCCATCTGTACCGCCGTTGCTTTGGTCTGCGCCAGCGGCCAGGTTCTTGCCGACACCGCCAGCCATAACGCCAGTGCCGAGGCTTTCCTGACCATGGCGCACGCTGACAAACTGGGCACCCCTGTGTACATGCAAGTACAGCAGATGTTTGCCCAGCGTTTCGAACAGACCAAAGCCCCTGAGTCGAAAAAGGCCGTGCTGGAAACCTACCAGGCCAAGGCCAACGCCGCTCTGGACCAGGCCATTGGCTGGAACAAGCTGAAACCGGACATGGTCAAGCTCTACACCACCAACTTCACCGAATCCGAGCTCAAGGACCTGGTTGCGTTCTACCAGTCGCCACTGGGCAAGAAAGTCCTGGAAAAAATGCCTCAGCTGACCCAGCAATCGGCCCAGATGACCCAGGCCAAGCTGGAAAGCGCGGTGCCTGTGGTCAACAAGCTGCTGGCTGACATGACCGCCGAGCTGACGCCGAAAGACGCAGCCGCGCCAGCCAAGAAAAAGCCTTAAGCGGAGTTCGGTATGACCATGCAACAACGCATCGAATCGACGCTGGGCCTGCTTCAGCCCGAGCATCTGCAAGTGCTGGATGAAAGCCACATGCACAGCCGTGGGCTGCAAACCCATTTCAAGGCTGTGGTCGTCAGTACGCAGTTTGAAGGCCTGAACCGGGTCAAGCGCCACCAGAAGGTCTACGGTACGCTCGGCGAGCTGATGGGAGAGTTCCATGCGTTGGCGCTGCATACCTACACGCCAGAAGAGTGGGCACAGATTGACGCAGCTCCGGCCTCGCCGACCTGTGCCGGTGGCAGCAAGCACTAAACTCCGGTTTTTTGTTAGAATGCCCAACGCGCCGCTAACCCGGCGCGTTTTTTTTCGCATCCGGTTCACCCCTTACGAGGGTAGCCACCTGGAGATTTACCCATGACACAACAGATTGTCGTGGCGGCACTGTATAAGTTCGTCACCCTGGAAGATTACGTCGCCCTGCGCGAGCCCCTGCTGCAAGCGATGGTCGACAACGGCATCAAAGGCACCCTGCTGATTGCCGAAGAAGGCATCAACGGCACCGTGTCCGGCAGCCGCGAAGGCATCGACGGGCTGATGGCCTGGCTCAAGAACGACCCGCGCATGGACGACATCGACCATAAAGAGTCGTACTGCGACGAGCAGCCGTTCTACCGCACCAAGGTCAAACTCAAGAAAGAAATCGTCACCCTCGGCGTGGAAGGCGTGGACCCGAACAAAAAGGTCGGCACCTACGTCGATCCGCAGGACTGGAATGCGCTGATCAGCGACCCGGAAGTACTGTTGATCGACACCCGTAACGACTACGAAGTCTCGATCGGTACCTTCGAAGGCGCCATCGACCCGAAAACCACCAGTTTTCGCGAATTTCCCGATTACATCAAAGCCAACTTCGACCCGGCCGTGCACAAGAAGGTCGCGATGTTCTGCACTGGCGGCATCCGCTGCGAGAAGGCCTCGAGCTACATGCTCAGCGAGGGCTACGGTGAGGTCTTTCACCTCAAGGGTGGCATCCTGAAGTACCTCGAAGAGGTGCCGCAGGAAGAAACCAAGTGGCAGGGCGATTGCTTCGTGTTCGACAACCGCGTAACCGTTCGTCACGACCTGAGCGAGGGCGACTACGATCAATGTCATGCCTGCCGCACACCGGTGAGTGTGGAAGACCGCGCGTCCGAGCATTACGTGGCCGGCATCAGTTGCCCGCATTGCTGGGATAAGCTGAGTGAGAAGACCCGTCGCAGCGCGATCGACCGGCAGAAGCAGATCGAACTGGCCAAGGCTCGTAACCAGCCTCACCCGATCGGCTTCAACTACAAGCAAGCATCTTCCGAGGCCTGAACCATGTCTGCGCGCCTGCTCTATGTGATGGACCCGATGTGTTCCTGGTGCTGGGGGTTTGCCCCCGTGGCCAAGTCACTGGTCGAGCAGGCGCAAGCCGCGGGTGTGGATGTGCACTTGATCGTGGGTGGTTTGCGCACCGGTAGCGGTGCGGCGCTGGAGCCGACCACCCGACGCTACATTCTTGAACACTGGCAGGCGGTCACCGAGGCCACCGGCCAGCCCTTCAAGTTTGAGGGCGCGTTACCCGATGGCTTTGTCTACGACACCGAGCCTGCCTGCCGGGCACTGGTGACGGCGCGCGGACTGGCGCCGGATTGTGCCTGGAAGCTGCTCGGGCTGATTCAGCATGCGTTTTATGTCGAAGGTCGGGACGTCACCCGCGCCAGCGTGCTGGTGGAACTGGCCGAGCAGGCCGGCGTGCCGCGCATCGAGTTCGCCGCCGCTTTCGACCGTGCTGACATGCACACTGCGACTGAAGCCGATTTCACCTGGGTCCAGGACCTGGGCATTGCCGGTTTCCCCACCCTGCTGGCCGAGCGTAACGGCCAACTGGCGTTGTTGACCAATGGCTATCAGTCGTTGAGCGAGTTGTCCCCGCTGCTCGGCCGCTGGCTGGAGCGTGCTGCCTGTGCATGACCTGCCTGATGATGTCGCACCCGCTAAACGTGTCGACCGTCTGAGCTGGGCGGAAATCCGCCGCCTGGCCCTGCATCACAAGAAATCCCTGTGGATCGCCAACGGCGTAGCCGTGCTGGCGACCTTGTGCAGCGTGCCGATTCCCTTGCTCCTGCCGTTGCTGGTGGACGAGGTGTTGCTGGGGCACGGTGATGCCGCGCTGAAGATCATGAACCACGCGCTGCCTGAAGGCTGGCAGAAGGCCGCGGGCTACATTGGCCTGATGCTGCTGGTGACCTTGACCCTGCGGTGTACGGCGTTGCTGTTCAACGTGGTGCAGGCGAAATTGTTCGCCGGGTTGGCCAAGGACATCGTCTACCGCATTCGCATACGGCTGATCGAACGGCTCAAGCGTATTTCGCTGGGTGAGTACGAAAGCCTGGGCAGCGGCACGGTGACCACGCATCTGGTCACCGACCTGGACACACTGGACAAATTCGTCGGTGAAACCCTCAGCCGTTTCCTCGTGGCCATGCTGACCCTGGTCGGCACGGCGGGCATTCTGATGTGGATGCACTGGAAACTGGCCTTGCTGATTCTGCTGTTCAACCCGCTGGTGATCTATGCCACGGTGCAGTTGGGCAAGCGGGTCAAGCACCTGAAGAAACTCGAGAACGACAGCACTTCGCGCTTTACCCAGGCGCTGACCGAAACGCTGGATGCCATCCAGGAAGTTCGCGCCGGCAACCGCCAGGGGTTCTTCCTCGGTCGCCTGGGGCATCGCGCCCGGGACGTGCGCGACTACGCGGTGAATTCGCAATGGAAAACCGATGCCTCGAACCGGGCCAGCGGTTTGCTGTTCCAGTTCGGCATCGATATTTTCCGGGCCGCGGCGATGCTCACCGTGCTGTTTTCCGACCTTTCAATCGGCCAGATGCTCGCGGTGTTCAGCTACCTGTGGTTCATGATCGGTCCGGTGGAACAACTGCTGAACCTGCAATACGCCTACTACGCTGCCGGCGGTGCGCTGTCGCGGATCAACGAGCTGTTGTCCCGTGCCGACGAACCCGAATACCCGGGTGGAGTCGACCCGTTCATCGGTCGCGAAACCGTCGGGATCGAGGTTCAGGGATTGAGCTTCGGCTACGGTGACGAACTGGTGCTGAGCCAGATGAATCTCTCCATCGCTCCCGGCGAAAAAGTCGCGATCGTCGGTGCCAGCGGCGGCGGCAAGAGCACATTGGTGCAACTCCTGCTGGGCCTGTACACGCCCTTGGCCGGCACCATTCGTTTCGGTGGTTCGACCCAGCAAGAGATCGGCCTGGAGACCGTGCGGGAAAATGTCGCCGTGGTCCTGCAACATCCGGCGCTGTTCAACGATACCATCCGGGCCAACCTGACCATGGGCCGCGAGCGCAGTGACGAGGTCTGCTGGCAGGCGCTGGAAATCGCCCAACTGCACAACACGGTCCGGGATTTGCCCAATGGCCTGGACAGCATCGTCGGGCGCTCCGGCGTGCGTTTGTCCGGCGGGCAGCGCCAACGCCTGGCCATTGCGCGGATGGTGCTGGCCGAACCCAAGGTGGTAATTCTGGACGAAGCCACCTCTGCGCTGGATGCCGCCACCGAATACAACCTGCACCAGGCCCTGGCGCGGTTTCTGAGCAATCGCACCACGTTGATCATTGCCCACCGCTTGTCGGCCGTGAAGCAGGCCGACCGTGTGCTGGTGTTCGACGGCGGGCAAATTGCCGAAGATGGCGACCACCAGCAGCTGATTGCCGATGGTGGTTTGTACGCCAAGCTTTATGGGCATTTGCAGCGGTTGTAGGTTTAACTCCACAGCACCTGGAGCGCGTTTTCCCCGCCGTCGTAACCAAAATTTTTCATCACGATCGAGCACGATTCGCATGGGGGCATCGTCGTGGCGATATTGACGGACTTGATCGCCTTGGGGTCGGGGTATTTCTCCCGAATCACGTGGATCAACTTGCTTTCGCTGTCCAGTGACGTCGGTTTTATCGACTGCGCTGGCTTGTAGGTGCCGATATCCTTGATGGTCGTCGGCACGGCCAGCAACTTGCCTTCAGCGGTCACATCGAGAGAGGTGTAGGGAAAGCTCTGATTCATGTCGATATTGAAGTAGGTCGATCCACCGACCGGAACTGAATCCGCTCCAAGATGCTGTTTGAACAGCGGCAACTGACCGGTTGCTTGCTGCGAACCGGAAACGCTGACGTAGATTTCCCTCTGCCCACTGCTGGTCATGACATCGGCGTAGGCAATGTTTCTCGGATTGAAGGGGCGTTGGTGCCTGGGGGTCAACTGGTGCAGCTTCTGCATGGTCTGGTTGATCCTCAGCGCGCTGTTGGCCTTGCTGGCGTCAATCGTCGGCTCCATGAACAGCGTATCGAAAATATTGGCGGTGCTTTGACGCAAGTCCTCCGGAGCGTCCTTGCTCCTACTCCATGTCGTGGCGCCTTCAGGCAGTCGAGTGACGATCATTCGGGTTGAATGATCGAACATCAGTGCTTCTCCGGGACTGGTGTCGACCTTCAGGAATTTCATGTTGCCCGGTGGGTTAGGGGCCGTTCCGATCGGAATGGCGATCTCGTCCATGGTTTTCATCGCGAGCTCAAGAGCTTCTTTGTTGTGGATGCGCGCAATGTTGTTGGCGCTCAATGACCCGGTGTACACCGTTAGCAGTTCCGCACCCAAGGTGCCTTCGGCCATGTCAGCTTTCAACAAGCGTTTCAATGTCAGCGGCTCGCTCAGACTTTGTCCCTTGGGTACTGTCGCAACGTAGAACTTGTCGGTATTGATTCGGCTGAAGACATAAGTACTCGATTCATCGATGGCCGGCACCAGAATGGCCCCGATCCGGTGCGGGTCCTCGGCGCCCTCGTAAACCCCCTTGACCTCGATACGGCCATAAATGCCTTTGCGGAACATCAGAGTGCCCGGCATCTCGCGGCGGGGCACCAGCCACTTCCTGGCAAAGCCGAGTTTGGTGATGTCACCTGTGTACAGCGTCGGGATGTTGTCGATGATCTGATAAAGATTGCCCTCATGGGTTACAAACTGACCGTCATGACCTGGCCGGCTAACCGCTTCGGACACCCTGTCGCCAAACCACGGTGCGTAACCTTTGGTTTCGTCGAACGAGCCGACCTCGGGTGTCGGGGCGGGTGTCCCTGTCACAAAACTGTTGAGGCATTCGCTGCCGTTGTTTGGCGCGCGGCGTGGCCGGCAGGGGACTAACGTCAATGCGCTGCTGTCATCGATCATCTCGACGCGGCGCAGTTCTTCGCCGTCCAGGCGGTAGGGGACGTCGTCGATGAAGACTGTCGTGCGCCCATCAATGTCGAACTGGTAGCGAACTTGCGCCTGTTCCGGGAGTTCAAAGAAAACCAGCTCGTCGGTTTTCTTCACGGTGTCGTAGCTTGAGCGGCCGAGTGAAAGTTCATGGTTCTGCGGAGTGAGTCGAGGTCCATAGGGGCGGGTGGACAGCGGGTCAACCAGGTAATGGTGGCCGTCGATCTTTCGTACCGGTACATCTTCGATGCCATTGACAATGCCCAGTTGGTCGGCATCCATCAGCGGTTTCCAGCGTCCCGGTTCGGTGGCCTGAGGCAGGCTGCTGACAAAGTCATAGCTATCGGCTTTACCGGCGAGCTTTTTTAGTTGGAACATCGCCCGTCTTTCCAGGAAGACGACTGCACGTCCGGCGCCTTTTACGCCCCTGCCAACGAGTCGCAGCAGATCCACTGAGCCGTCCAGGGGGTTGAGGTTCTTCAAGCTCGAAGTCAACAGTTTGCCGGACAGCCGCACCATTCGCGGCAATGTCGAGCGAATCCCCACTCCGCCAGCTCGTGCGGCCAGCCTGATGCTTCCTGCGGCGAACTTACCCAAGGGAACTGCAAATGACACGATATCGAGCACCAGGCCGATTGCGCCGAGAACGCGATCACCGAATTTGTCCGATTGAAGGTCTTCGATGCTGCCCCAGAATGGTACGAATCCCTTGAGGTTGTGAAGCCAGTGTTTTTCGTCGAGATGGCGTTCGTATTGTGTCACTCCCCAGGCCTCGCGACGCACCTCCTTTTCATCCAGATAAAGCAGGTGTGTAGCGATGAAGGACGCGATTTGCCGCGTGCGAGGGGATGTCAGCGTGAGGTTGGGGTAAGTGTCGTGATGTGCTGGCGGAATCCGAGTAGGGGGGAGGGCGTCGCCGAGTGGATCAAGAATCGCGAGACAGGTGGCTCCTGATTTCGGCGGCGTGCCGCTTGTATGGGCGTCCCGGTCGAATGGCAGGCGGTGTGCGCGTATGCCGACATAGAAGGCATAGTCCTCCTCGACAAGGCGGTTGACGTAATAATGATTGGCACGGACGCCACCGACGTGGGCTGTCGTCACATCGGTGCGCGGTCTTATGACTCCGGCACGGGGCAGGCACTCGTAGAAGCGCACGGCGTTCCCGTAGGTGGCTTGCAGCACAAAACCCATGCGTGCCCTGAGCGGCAGGGTGTGTGCTGCAGTTTCTTCTTCGGCCTTGCGCCCGGTTTCATCCCTGAGGCCGAGTACCCTGACGTCACCATGCTCCAGTGCTTTGCGATCGGCCCACGGCAGTCTGACCAGCAGGCTTTTGATCAGGACTTCGTAGGCTGCTTTTGATTTGGCGAGGTAGCTTTTGAATTGCTCGTCGAATAGAGCGTCAATATCAGGCAGGGGGTGGTTGGTTGAATAGAAAATCCTAAGGCGATCATCGGGATCTACCGTGCCCGATTCAAACATGCGGTCAGAGGATAGTCTGATCCAATTCCTCGCGGTCTTGCCGTCGTCACTGATGTACCACTTGCTATCAGCGCTCAAGCCGCCCGAGGCGTATACCTCCAGCAAGGGCCAGGTTTTCTGCGGCCCGTCGGGGCCATCCAGGAGGATGCGCTTAACGCGCTTGCCCGCCCGATACAGGTCGCCCATCACGCGGATGCTCAGAGGGTCCAGGCTAGTGCCGGTGGCCAATGCCAGTTTCAGCTGTTGTTCCGCCAGCATTAACCGTTTTTGGGGGGAGACATCGAGTTGGACAATGGCCTCGTTCAACTGCGCCTTGTGGTCCTCCAGCGCTTGCAAGGCTTTCAGTCTGCTTTCCTGAATATCGCCAGTTTGCGCGCTCGGTTCCACTGCACCGGTCGCTTGCGCCCAGGTCAACGCCGCTGGAACACGCGTCAGGGCGATCAACTGGAGCAAGGCGTCGCTGGCGTTCTGGCTTTTTTTCAACGGCAGATCGGTGATTTGCTGGAAGGTCAGTCGTTGCAGCAAGGTCGGGTCCAGGGCATGAGCGAGATGGGCGCCGTGAACGAAATTGACCCAGACGATAGACGTGGCATAGGGCAAGTCGTGAGGAATGTCGCGCACCTGGAATTCGACTGGAAACCCGGCTTGACAGAGCCTGCCCAACAACGCTGTTTCGGTCGGCGTTGTCGCATAAAGTGAGTCCTCCAGGTGTTGCCGGAAGTGCTTGAGAATATCGACGTAGCTTTTGCCGTGGTTGGCGCGATGCTGCAATTGGTAGCCGGCAATGTTGTGTGGCGCATCGGTAAGCGTTAGGTGGTACCAGAGTCGCAACGCTTCCAGCAGCAGTTTTGCGCTGATATCCGGCACTGTTTTTTCATCGGAACTACTGCCGTACCAATTGAGTGTTTCCAGCAGGCGTTGGGCCAGGTCGCGTGCTTTTGGAGTGTCGAGCAAGCGCCCAAGGCAGGCGGTGGGTTGGCTGGCCAGTTGCTGTGGTGTCATCGGTGGTGTGACTTCTTTGGCCAGGGTGTCGATGACGGAGCTGGCTTCATTTGTGACGATTTCGCTGACGACGTTGAGCACCAAGATGTGATCGTGCTGCTCTATCAGTTCACTGATCTGCAGTCCCTGTTCAAGGTTCAATCGGTGAATGGCGCGTTTTTCCTCCACCTCTTCAATCAGTCGGGTCAGGGCGTCTGAGTTTTGTTCAGCAGGCAATGCGAGACCGTAATATTTCAGGACCTGCGGCAGGGGCAACACCCTGTCGCTGCGTATGTATCCACCTATGCCCACAAGCGCTCGCTGAAAGGCGCGAATCTCGCCAGTGGACTTTGTTACATCCTTGATCGTTTGTGTATCGACGGTGCCATCATTGTGGCTCGTCAAAAATACACACTGATCGCCGATACCACTGACTTCCGTCAGGAGTCCTTTAAGTGGTCGAAGATGCACAGACAAGGCGTTGTCACTGGTATCTTCGAAGAACGCGCGCAAAAGCGTTTTCGTGCGCTCGTACTCAAGTGTCAGGGGCGAGTCTGCACAGGGGGACAGGTAGAATCCACGCAGCTCGGAGTTTCTCGTCTTTACGGCTTGTAACGCGGTCAGTATTGCCTCGTACTCGGCCTGTTGGCCGGCATGCCGTTGAGCCGGGGTGGGCGCAGCAGTTGCAGTTTGCATGGGAAAGCGACTCTTCAATGGATGAGAGTCGTCAGTCTCAAAGTTTTGTTCACTGCGGATGCGGTACATATGTAGTGCATGTTGTACCGTGTCTGGCTTGCCGGAAGCGGGATCGCCCCCTAGTCTTGCGGTAGCGAATTCGTCCGGAAGACGAGCAAGCAGTGCCAATACAAGGGACCTCATGAATCAAACGCGGACTCTCGGAACGCCACGGTTGTTGGGCATCGTCTGGCCCTTTATCGCCGTTGTGGTGTTTCAAGCCTTGTTGGGCGGCGTTAGCCTTTACGTGCTGTCGGCGGTTCGCGGCTATGTTGCCGGCGAAAGCCTGTGGTCCAAGGGGCAGAAAGACGCCATCTATTATCTCAATCTCTACGCCGACAGCGCCGACGAAGCGATTTTTTGTAAATACCAGCACGCTATTTCCGTGCCTCAGGGCGGGCATGAGTTGCGCGTGGCGCTGGATCATCAACCGCCGAATATCGAGGCGGCACGTGTGGCGATTCTCAAGGGTGGCAACCACCCGGAAGACGTTTCCAGCCTGATCTGGCTGTACCTCAACTTTCGTCACTTCAGTTACCTCGAAAAAGCCATCAACCTTTGGACCGTGGGGGATGCCTATCTGGTCCAGCTCGATGACGTTGCGCGGGACATGCATCAGCACATCACTGCCGGCCCGGCCTCCGGTACGGATGTACAGCGCTGGAAGGAGCAGATTTTCGCCATCAACGACGGCGTGACGCCGGCGGCAAAGGCGTTCAGCGATGCCTTGGGTGAAGGTTCGCGGGTTATTCTTCGTTTGCTGCTGCTGACTAACCTCGCCACTGCTCTTGGATTGATTGCGCTGGCGCTGATGCGCACCCATAAACTGCTCAAGCAGCGCCATGCGTTCGCCGATGCGCTGCAACTGGAAAAAGAACGGGCGCAGATCACCCTGCAATCAATTGGTGATGGGGTGATCACCACGGATGTTTCCGGTGCAATCGCCTACATGAATCCGGCGGCCGAGGCGATGACCCACTGGAAGGCCGAGCAGGCGACGGGATTGCCGCTGGCGGCGCTGTTCAACCTGTTGGACGAAAATGCCCAAACCGATGGTTTCACCCTGATCGAGCATATTCTGAGCGGCCAGCTCAGTGGCGGCAGTGAACACTCCAAGTTGATTCAACGCCTGGACGGCAGCACGGTGTCGGTCACGCTGGTGGGCGCGCCCATCCGCAATGCCGGAAAAGTCAGCGGGACGGTGCTGGTGCTGCATGACATGACCCAGGAGCGGCAGTACATCGCCAATCTGTCGTGGCAGGCGACCCACGATGCCTTGACCGGCCTTGCCAACCGTCGCGAGTTCGAATATCGCCTGGAACAGGCGCTGCACAACCTGACCCGCCATTCGGGTCGCCATGCCCTGATGTTCCTCGATCTGGACCAGTTCAAGCTGGTCAACGACACCTGCGGCCACGCGGCGGGGGACGAACTGCTGCGGCACATCTGCGCGCTGTTGCAATCGGGGCTGCGCGAAGGCGACACCCTGGCGCGCCTTGGCGGCGACGAGTTCGGCATCCTGCTGGAAAACTGCGCACCGGAAGCGGCGGAGAAAATTGCCGAAAGCCTGCGCCAGACGGTGCAGAATCTGCATTTTGTCTGGAAAGGCCGGCCTTTCGTGACCACTGTCAGTATCGGGCTGGTCCATGTCGCGCAGAACCCGACGACGCTCGAAGCCTCGCTACGTGCTGCCGACATGGCGTGCTACATGGCCAAGGAAAAGGGGCGGAACCGGGTCCAGGTCTATCATCCGGATGACTCGGAATTGTCCCTGCGCTTCGGCGAGATGGCCTGGGTGCAGCGTTTGCACATGGCGCTGGAGGAGGACCGCTTCTGCCTGTACGCCCAGGAAATTGCCCCCTTGGGTCATGTCGATCAGGACGGCGGGCACATTGAAATCCTGCTGCGATTACATGATGAAGCCGGGCGGATGATCTTGCCCGACAGTTTCATTCCGGCAGCTGAACGCTATGGCCTGATGAGCTCGCTTGATCGTTGGGTGGTGCAAAACGTGTTCAAGATCATCGCCCAATGCCGGGCCGAGCAAGGCCACGGACCGCTGGCCATGTGTGCGATCAATCTGTCAGGCACGACGATCGGGGATGAGGCGTTTCTGGACTTCTTGCGCGAACAGTTTGTGACGTATTCGATTCCGCCTGAAATGATTTGTTTTGAAATTACTGAAACCAGTGCCATTTCAAATCTTGGCAGCGCAATTCGATTCATTAATGAACTCAAAGGCTTAGGCTGCCATTTTTCGCTGGATGACTTTTGCGCCGGAATGTCCTCATTCGCGTACCTGAAACATTTGCCTGTAGACTTCCTGAAGATCGACGGGAGTTTCGTAAAGGATATGCTGGACGACCCGATTAACCGCGCCATGGTCGAAGTGATCAATCACATTGGCCATGTGATGGGTAAGCGCACGATTGCCGAGTTTGTCGAAACACCCCAGATCGAGCAGGCATTGCTGGAGATCGGGGTGGATTACGCTCAAGGGTATGTGATTGAACGCCCGCAGTTGTTTACCAGTGATAGTCTGTTAAGTCGTCCCGCCAGGCCTCAACCGCTGTTGTTCAAGGCGCCTGGCACGTTCCGTTGAGACTCCTGCCGGTCTTACAATCACAATCAAAAGGAGCTCGACAGTGATCGATACATTCAACCGAACCGGACCGCTCATGGAAGCTGCAAGTTACCCTGCCTGGGCCCAGCGCCTGATCCAGGATTGCAGCGAGAGCAAGCGCCGGGTTGTCGAACACGAACTGTACCAACGCATGCGAGACAACAAACTCAGTGCGAAGACCATGCGCCAGTACCTGATCGGTGGCTGGCCGGTGGTCGAACAGTTCGCGTTGTATATGGCACAAAACCTGACCAAGACCCGCTTTGCCCGTCATCCCGGCGAAGATATGGCCCGTCGCTGGCTGATGCGTAACATCCGCGTCGAGCTGAACCACGCCGATTACTGGGTGAACTGGAGTCGCGCGCACGGTGTCAGCCTGGAAGAGCTGCAGGCTCAGCAGGTTCCCCCTGAGCTTCACGCCCTGAGCCATTGGTGCTGGCACACCAGTTCAGCCGACTCGCTGATCGTTGCGATTGCCGCCACCAACTACGCCATCGAAGGGGCGACCGGGGAATGGTCGGCGGTAGTGTGTTCCAACGGTATCTACGCCGCCTCGTTCCCCGAGGAAGATCGCAAGCGGGCGATGAAGTGGCTGAAGATGCATGCCCAGTACGACGATGCCCATCCATGGGAAGCCCTGGAGATCATCTGCACATTGGCGGGTACCAACCCCGGCAAATCCCTGCAGGTGGAGTTGCGTCAGGCCGTTTGCAAGAGCTACGACTATATGTACCTGTTTCTCGAACGTTGCATGCAAATGGAGCACGCAGAGCGGGTACCGGTCGTGCGTGAGCGGATGGCATTGGCCGAGAGCTGATCCAGAAATCACGCAATAAAAACTGTGGGAGCGGGCTTGCTCGCGAAGGCGGAATATCAGTGACATCCATGCCACCTGATACACCGCATTCGCGAGCAAGCCCGCTCCCACATTGGTTTGTGTCGTGGCTGAAAAATCAGCCCGCCATCTCCAGCCGGTTACGACCTTCGCGCTTGGCCACATACAACGCGCTGTCTGCCCGTCGCAACAGACTTTCGGCAGACTCGCCGGGCAACAGGGTCGAACAGCCGAGGCTGACCGTCAGCAGGATCCTGTGACCATCGGCCAGGTACTCTTCAGACTGGGCTGCAAACCGCAGCCGCTCACCGACCATGGCCGCGGCCTCGCGACAGGTATTCGACAGCAGGATCAGGAACTCCTCGCCGCCATAGCGGAACACCATGTCCACGTTGCGCAGCTGGTTTTTGATCGTGGCGGCGACCGCCTTGAGCACGTCATCGCCTGTGCTGTGGCCATGGGTATCATTGACTAGCTTGAAATGATCGATGTCCAGCATCAGTACTGACAACGGTTGCAGATGGCGCCGGGACAGTTCGATTTCCCTTTGCAGCGTCTGGTCCATGGCGATGCGGTTACCGGCACCCGTCAGCGGGTCGCGCAGTGCACTTTGGGTGGCGGTACGGTACAGCAGCGCATTGCGCATCGGGAAAAGCAGTGCGGCTAGCAGTGATTCGAGATTGCCCTGATCCTGTTCGCTGAAACGCTGATTGCGACGGAAGATCAGCTCACCCAGGTGTTCGCCTTCGTGGCTGAGGCTGTAACTGATGGAGTGGTGGCCGCGTTGGCCGAACTCCAGGCGCAGGTCACTGCTCTTGTGCTGGTAGCACAAGGCGTCCAACGGTACCAACCGCTGAATCTCGCGATAGAACGTCCCAAGAATGCGTTGCGGCTCCAGACTGGTTTGCAACTGCAGGCTCAGTTGCTGGCGCAATTGCGCAAGACTGACAGGTCTTTCCAGGAGGGGCGGCTGCTGACCAAAGCCCAGGCGCTGCAATTTGGCGCTATCGAAGTCAATTGCGTTGGTCTGGGAAGGTGGTTTCATAAGGCATGCGCCCCTAAGCAGTAAGGCTGTCTTACAAGCAGGGTGAGAGCGGCTTAGGGCTGCGCGTCGTACTGGTCCGTCAGTCCCGTAGGACATTTCGTACAAGTTTAATCCGCTTTGTAGAAGATGAGTAATCTCTGCGCTCAAGCTTCACCCCCGTCTGCTTTCACTTTACGTGTCTGAGCAAACTTAGAGCGAAAGTCGTGCCATTCGGTTCATCCGAATAAAAGCTGTATTAAATCAATGGGTTGTTGGTTGTCTGCTGCCTGTGTGGCGCGGCGTGTGACGTTTGTTTGACAGGTGCCTGGCTCGAACCCGAGAGCCTTCAAGTGCCGCGACAGGAAGCTGGCGCGGCACTAAAAAGCGACGTACGGTCGTTACTGGGCGTTGAACGCCTGGCCATTGATACCGGTGCTGTCCGGGCCCATCAGGTAAAGGTAGACCGGCATGATCTCCTCGGGCGTCGGGTTGTTCAGCGGGTTTTCACCCGGGTAAGCCTGGGCGCGCATGCTGGTGCGGGTGGCGCCCGGGTTGATGCTGTTGGAGCGCACCGGGGCCACAGTATCGACTTCGTCAGCCAGGGTTTGCATCAAGCCTTCAGTGGCGAATTTGGAGACGCCGTAAGCGCCCCAATACGCACGCCCCTTGCGGCCGACGCTGCTGGAAGTGAACACCACCGAGGCATCCTGCGACAACTTGAGCAGCGGCAGCAGGGTGCTGGTGAGCATGAACATGGCATTGACGTTGACTTGCATGACCCGCATGAAGTTTTCGCCGGAAAGCTGCTCGATCGGCGTGCGCGGGCCGATGATCGAGGCATTGTGCAGGAGGCCGTCGAGATGCCCGAATTCGCTTTCGATCATCGCTGCCAGCTCATCGTATTGATGGGGCAGGGCGGTTTCGAGGTTGAAGGGGATGACTGCCGGTTGTGGATGGCCGGCGGCTTCGATTTCGTCGTAGACCTGGGTCAGGTTGGCTTCGGTCTTGCCCAGCAGCAGCACGGTTGCGCCGTGGGCTGCGTAGGTTTTTGCCGCTGCGGCACCGATGCCGCGTCCTGCGCCGGTGACCAGGATGACCCGATCCTTGAGCAGTTCGGGGCGGGCGGAATAATCAAACATAAAAAACCTCTACAAAATTCTTCAGGTCAAGCGCTATCCCTGTAGGAGCGAGCTTGCTCCGGGCGGCGTTCCGACGATGGGCGTAAACGATGACGCGACAAGTCTGGCACCCCGTGGCGCTCTCAGGTTCTTCGCGAGCAAGCTCGCTCCTACAGAGGTCAACGACAGTCTCAGCAGCTACAGAGGGCGCTATCCAAAACCTTGCGCAGCTCCAACGGATGATCGACCACCACGTCCGCTCCCCAGTGTCGCGGGTTGTCATCCGGGTGGATGTAGCCGAAGGTCACTGCAGCGGTCTTGGTGCCGGCATCACGGCCGGACTCGATGTCGCGCAGGTCATCGCCGACGAACAGCACGCTGGCCGGGTCCAGGTCGAGCATCTTGCAGGCGAGGATCAGCGGCTCGGGATCCGGTTTGCTGTTTTTCACATGATCCGGGCAGATCAGCAGCGCCGAACGCTCGGCCAGTCCCAGCTGTTGCATGATCGGCTCGGCGAAGCGCAGCGGCTTGTTGGTGACCACGCCCCAGATCAGGTTGGCCTTCTCGATGTCCGCCAGCAGTTCGCCCATGCCGTCGAACAGCTTGCTATGGACGGCACAACCAACGAGGTAGCGCTCCAGGAACTCCAGGCGCAACTCCTCGAATCCCGGCGATTCCGGGTCCATGGAGAAGGTCACTGCGACCATCGCCTTGGCGCCGCCGGAAATCTCGTCGCGAATGTGCTTGTCGTTCATCGGTGGCAAGCCACGGTCGGCACGCATCGCCTGGCAGATCGCAATGAAGTCCGGCGCGGTGTCGAGCAGGGTGCCGTCCATGTCGAAAAGAACTGCTCTGATTGGCATCGGCTTATTCCTCGCGCAGGGTTTGGATCATGTAGTTGACGTCCACGTCGGAGGCCAGTTTGTAGTGCTTGGTCAGCGGGTTGTAGGTCAGGCCGATGATGTCCTTGACAGTCAGGCCGGCCATGCGGCTCCAGGCACCAAGTTCGGAAGGGCGGATGAATTTCTTGAAGTCGTGGGTGCCGCGCGGCAACAGCTTCATGATGTATTCGGCACCGACGATGGCGAACAGGTACGCCTTCGGATTGCGGTTGATGGTCGAGAAGAACACCTGGCCGCCGGGCTTGACCATGCGGAAGCAGGCACGGATGACCGACGACGGGTCTGGCACGTGCTCAAGCATTTCCAGGCAGGTGACCACGTCGAACTGCTCGGGCATTTCCTCGGCCAGGGCTTCGGCGGTGATCTGCCGGTATTCGACGCTCACGCCCGACTCCAGCTGATGAAGCTGGGCAACCGCCAGCGGCGCTTCGCCCATGTCGATACCCATCACGGTCGCGCCGCGCTGAGCCATGGCTTCGCTGAGGATGCCGCCGCCGCAACCGATGTCGAGGACCTTCTTGCCGGCCAGGTTGACCCGCTCGTCAATCCAGTTCACCCGCAGCGGGTTGATGTCGTGCAGCGGTTTGAATTCGCTTTCGCGGTCCCACCAGCGATGGGCCAGGGCCTCGAATTTGGCGATTTCGGCGTAGTCGACGTTGCTCATGGTTTAAGTCCTCTAAAACTTGAAAAATCCTGTTGCCCCGGATTGTGCTCCAGGGTGCTTACGATTCGGTGCGGCCACTGATGCGCCGGCCCCAGGCCTTCGCGACAGTACTTAGCTGTTGTTCATCCAGGCGTGTCAGGCGACGGTCGTCGAGCAACTGCTTGCCGGCAACCCAAAGGTGTTTCACGCAGTCCCGGCCGGTGGCGTATATAAGCTGCGAAACCGGGTCGTAGACCGGCTGCTGGGCCAGGCCCGAGAGATCGAAAGCCACCATGTCCGCGGCCTTGCCGATTTCCAGCGAACCGACTTCGGCCTCGATACCCAGTGCCCGGGCGCCGTTGAGGGTGGCCATGCGCAAGGCACGATGGGCATCCAGTGCGGTGGCCGAGCCGGCGACAGCCTTGGCCAACAGGGCTGCGGTGCGGGTTTCGCCGAGCAGGTCCAGGTCGTTGTTGCTGGCCGCGCCATCGGTGCCGACCGCGACATTGACCCCAGCCTGCCACAAGCGCTCTACCGGGCAGAACCCGCTGGCCAGCTTCAGGTTCGATTCCGGGCAATGAATCACACTGCTGTTGCTTTCTACCAGCAGCGTCATGTCTTCTTCGCTGATCTGGGTCATGTGAACCGCCTGGAAGCGTGGCCCCAGCAAGCCCAGGCGCGCCAGTCGTGCCAGCGGTCGTTCGCCGCGCTGTTCGACCGATTGCTGCACTTCAAACGCCGTTTCATGCACGTGCATGTGGATCGAGGCGTCCAGTTCTTCGGCGATCACCCGGATTTTTTCCAGATTTTCATCGCCCACGGTGTAGGGTGCATGGGGGCCGAAGGTGATTTTGATGCGCTCGTGGTGCTTGAGATCGCCAAACAACTCGACGCCCTGACGAATGGCTTCGTCCGCTGTAGCGGCGCCCGGAATGGGGAAGTCGAGGATCGGAATCGCGATCTGCGCGCGAATGCCGCTGTTGTGCACGCGCTCGCTGGCAACCTTCGGGAAGAAGTACATGTCAGAGAAACAGGTGATGCCACCTTTGATTTGCTCGGCGATTGCCAGATCCGTGCCGTCGCGCACGAAGTCCTCGTCGACCCACTTGGCTTCGGCGGGCCAGATGTGGTTTTCCAGCCAGGTCATCAATGGCAGGTCATCGGCCAGGCCACGGAACAGCGTCATCGCCGCGTGCCCGTGGGCATTGATCAGGCCGGGGCTGAGCAACATGTCGGGCAACTCGCGGGTTTCGGTTGCGTTAAGCTTCAGTGCGGCGGAACGTGGGCCGATAAACACGATGCGCCCATCACGGATGCCCACGCCGTGTTCCTTGAGGACAACACCAGCGGGTTCGACGGGTACCAGCCAGGTCGGCAGCAATAACAGGTCGAGCGCAGCGGCAGTGTTCGGCATCGAGGGTCGGTTCCAGTGCTTTTGTAAAGGATGGCGAAGTATACCCGAGCGTCTTCGCGGGGGGATCGCTATAATCGGCGGCTTTTGTTCATGAGTGCGGGGTGAGGGATGCGCGATCGACTGTTGGCTGCGGAAAAGGTAAAGGCCATCGATTGGCGTGATGGCGCTCTCCATCTGCTGGATCAGCGCATTTTGCCGTTCGAGGAAACCTGGATCGCCTACACCAGTGCAGCCGGTGTGGCCGAGGCCATTCGCTCGATGGTGGTGCGCGGTGCGCCGGCGATTGGTATCAGTGCCGCTTATGGCATCGTGCTCGCGGCCCGTGCCCGGATTGCCGAAGGTGGCGACTGGTACGCGGCGCTGGAAGAGGATTTCGCGCTGCTGGCCGATTCCCGTCCCACCGCGGTCAACCTGTTCTGGGCGCTGGGACGCATGCACGACCGGCTTGATCGCCTGAAAGACAATGCCGATCCGCTGGAGGTGCTGGAAGCAGAGGCCATCGCCATTCACGAAAGTGATCGCGAAGCCAACCTGACCATGGCGCAACTGGGTGTGGACCTGATCCGCAAGCATCAGGGCAACGCCCAGGCGATCCTGACCCACTGCAACACCGGCGCACTGGCCACGGGCGGCTTTGGCACGGCACTGGGGGTGATTCGTGGGGCTTTCATCGAGGGCATGGTCGAGCGGGTGTATGTCGACGAAACCCGCCCATGGCTGCAGGGCTCGCGGCTGACTGCGTGGGAACTGGCTAATGAAGGCATTCCCGTGACCCTCAATGTCGATTCCGCCGCCGCGCATATCATGAAGACCAAAGGCCCTACCTGGGTCATCGTCGGTGCTGACCGGATTACCGCCAATGGCGACGTGGCCAACAAGATCGGCACCTATCAACTGGCCGTCAACGCCATGCATCACGGTGTGCGCTTCATGGTGGTGGCGCCGAGTTCGACCATCGACATGCACCTGGCCAGCGGCGATGACATTCCGATTGAGGAGCGTGATGGCCGCGAGTTGCTGGAGGTCGGCGGCAAGCGGGTGGGCGCGGATGTCGAAGCGTTCAATCCGGTGTTCGATGTGACTCCGGCGGACCTGATCGATGCGATCGTCACCGAAAAAGGCATCGTCGAACGCCCGGATACGGCGAAGATGGCGCAGTTGATGTGCCGCAAGCGTCTGCATTAAGGCTCTTTGGCGACTGATGAATTGTATTCGCGAGCAAGCCCGCTCCCACATTGGACCAAGTCGGTCGCAAAATATGTACGCGACGCCGATCCAGTGTGGGAGCGGGCTTGCTCGCGAAGAGGCCCGCAAAGTCAACAAATCAGCCTGAATCGAGCCTGAAATCTGCAATCATCAAGCCTCTAAGCCCCTCTCGTCCCCTTCAAGCCTGTCACCGGTCAACTAACTACTCTCCATGCGCATCTGGGGGATAGGTGCGTGGCGGCTCTTGTGATAACATCCGGCGGTTTCCAGGGTTGCCCGAAGTGGCGACCCGTACTGCGCAGATCCATGGCATAACTCGTTGATTTGTCGTAAGTCGGTGCATGGCACTCAGCCTGTATCGGCGAGCTTCGTTGGTCCCATATGGATGTGACGAAGTTTCACCAGAAAAAGGAATCAGGCTTCTCATGGGCGAACTGGCCAAAGAAATCCTCCCGGTCAATATCGAAGACGAGCTGAAGCAGTCCTACCTCGACTACGCGATGAGCGTAATTGTCGGGCGGGCACTGCCGGATGCGCGCGATGGCTTGAAGCCCGTGCACCGGCGCGTGCTGTTCGCGATGAGCGAGCTGGGCAACGACTTCAACAAGCCGTACAAGAAATCTGCCCGTGTTGTCGGTGACGTGATCGGTAAGTATCACCCGCACGGTGATACCGCGGTGTACGACACCATCGTTCGGATGGCGCAGCCATTCTCCCTGCGCTACCTGCTGGTAGACGGCCAGGGCAACTTCGGTTCGGTGGACGGCGACAACGCCGCGGCCATGCGATACACCGAAGTGCGCATGACCAAGCTGGCGCACGAGCTGCTGGCTGACCTGCATAAAGAAACCGTGGACTGGGTGCCGAACTACGACGGCACCGAAATGATCCCGGCGGTCATGCCGACCCGTATTCCCAACCTGCTGGTCAACGGCTCCAGCGGTATCGCCGTGGGCATGGCGACCAACATTCCGCCGCACAACCTCGGTGAAGTCATCGACGGTTGCCTGGCGCTCATCGACAATCCAGAGCTGACTGTCGATGAACTGATGCAATACATCCCCGGTCCGGACTTCCCGACCGCCGCGATCATCAACGGTCGTGCCGGCATCATCGAAGCCTACCGCACCGGTCGCGGGCGCATTTACATGCGCGCCCGCTCGATGATCGAAGACATCGACAAGGTCGGTGGCCGCCAGCAGATCGTCATCACCGAACTCCCTTACCAGCTGAACAAGGCGCGTCTGATCGAGAAGATCGCCGAGCTGGTAAAAGAGAAGAAGCTCGAAGGCATCACCGAGCTGCGCGACGAGTCCGACAAGGACGGTATGCGCGTCGTGATCGAGCTGCGTCGCGGCGAAGTGCCTGAGGTCATCCTCAATAACCTCTACGCCCAGACCCAGCTGCAAGCGGTGTTCGGCATCAACATCGTCGCGCTGATCGACGGCCGTCCGCGGATCCTGAACCTCAAGGATCTGCTGGAAGCCTTCGTCCGCCACCGTCGCGAAGTGGTGACTCGTCGTACCGTGTTCGAACTGCGCAAGGCGCGCGAGCGTGGTCACATCCTTGAAGGTCAAGCGGTTGCCCTGTCGAACATCGACCCGGTCATCGCCCTGATCAAGGCCTCGCCAACGCCGTCGGAAGCCAAGGAAGCGCTGGTCAGCACCCCTTGGGAATCCTCCGCTGTGGTGGCAATGGTCGAACGTGCCGGCGCCGATTCGTGCCGTCCGGAAAACCTCGATCCGCAATACGGTCTGCGCGACGGCAAGTACTTCCTGTCGCCAGAGCAGGCGCAAGCCATTCTGGAACTGCGTCTGCACCGCCTGACCGGCCTGGAACACGAAAAGCTGCTGGCCGAGTATCAAGAGATCCTCAACCAGATCGGCGAGCTGATCCGCATCCTCAACAGCGCCACGCGCCTGATGGAAGTGATTCGCGAAGAGCTGGAAGTGATTCGCGCCGAGTACGGCGACGTGCGTCGTACCGAAATCCTCGATGCCCGTCTCGACCTGACCCTGGGTGACATGATCCCGGAAGAAGAGCGCGTCGTGACCATTTCCCACGGTGGCTACGCCAAGACCCAGCCGCTGGCTGCGTACCAGGCCCAGCGTCGTGGCGGTAAAGGCAAGTCGGCGACTGGCGTCAAAGATGAGGACTACATCGCTCACCTGCTGGTTGCCAACAGCCACACCACGCTGCTGCTGTTCTCCAGCAAGGGCAAGGTGTACTGGCTGAAAACCTACGAAATCCCTGAAGCGTCCCGCGCTGCCCGTGGTCGTCCGCTGGTCAACCTGCTGCCGCTGGACGACGGTGAGTACATCACCACCATGCTGCCGGTCGAGGAATACACCGAAGGTCACTACATCTTCATGGCCACCGCCAACGGCACCGTGAAGAAGACCCCGCTGGAATCCTTCAGCCGTCAACGCAGCGTCGGCCTGATCGCACTGGAACTGGACGAAGGCGACGTGCTGATTTCCGCGGCCATCACCGATGGCGAGCGTGAAGTCATGCTGTTCTCCGACGGCGGCAAGGTCACCCGTTTCAAGGAATCCGACGTTCGCGCCATGGGCCGTACCGCCCGCGGTGTGCGCGGCATGCGTCTGCCGGAAGGTCAGAAGCTGATTTCCATGCTGATTCCGGAAGAAGGCAGCCAGATCCTCACCGCTTCGGCGCGTGGCTACGGCAAGCGCACGGCGATCACCGAGTTCCCTGAATACAAACGTGGCGGTCAGGGCGTTATCGCCATGGTCAGCAACGAACGTAACGGCCGTCTGGTCGGTGCGGTCCAGGTACTCGACGGCGAGGAAATCATGCTGATTTCCGACCAGGGCACCCTGGTGCGTACCCGTGTCGACGAAGTGTCCAGCCTGGGTCGTAACACCCAGGGCGTGACCCTGATCAAACTGGCCAACGACGAAACACTGGTCGGGCTGGAGCGGGTTCAAGAGCCGTCGGAAGTCGAGGGTGAAGAGCTGGAAGGTGAAGAGGGTGAAGGGTTTGTTGGTGAAGTCGTGATCGACGACGTTGCCGAAGACCAGCAACTCGACGCCGCCGCTGACGAAGAACCACAGGAATAAGTGGGCAAGCAGGGGGCGGATGAAAATTCGCCCCCTTGTTGTTTGTCCCTTTAGAAAATTTCGACACCCACGACGATCAAATGTGGGAGCGGGCTTGCTCGCGAATACGGTCTGACATTCAGCACAGATGTCGCCTGAAACACCGCTTTCGCGAGCAAGCCCGCTCCCACATTGGTTCCGTGGTGATTGATGTTGTGATTTATTGCGTGATACCACCAAATCAGAGCGAGATTGGATGTGAGCAAGAGAGCCTATAACTTCTGTGCCGGTCCTGCGGCGCTTCCCGAAGCTGTCCTGCAGCGCGCCCAGGGTGAACTCCTCGACTGGCACGGCAAGGGTCTGTCGGTCATGGAAATGAGCCATCGCAGTGATGAGTTCGTGTCCATCGCCACCAAGGCCGAGCAGGATCTGCGTGATCTGCTGAATATCCCCTCGAACTATAAAGTGCTGTTTCTGCAAGGCGGCGCCAGCCAGCAATTTGCTCAGATCCCTCTGAACCTGTTGCCGGAAAACGGCTCGGCCGACTATATCGACACCGGTATCTGGTCGCAGAAGGCCATCGAAGAAGCTTCGCGTTTCGGCCACGTCAACGTTGCCGCCACCGCCAAGCCTTACGATTATTTCGCCATTCCCGGTCAGAACGAGTGGAAGCTGTCGAAAGACGCGGCCTACGTTCACTACGCGCCGAACGAAACCATCGGCGGCCTGGAGTTTCAGTGGATCCCGGAAACCGGCGATGTTCCGCTGGTGGCCGACATGTCCTCGGACATCCTGTCGCGCCCGGTGGATGTGTCGCGCTTCGGCATGATCTACGCCGGTGCCCAGAAAAACATCGGCCCGAGCGGTATCGTCGTCAACATCGTACGCGAAGACCTGCTGGGCAAGGCCCGTTCCCTGTGCCCGACCATGCTCGACTACAAGGTCGCGGCCGATAACGGTTCGATGTACAACACCCCGCCGACGCTGGCCTGGTACCTGTCCGGCCTGGTGTTCGAGTGGCTCAAGGAACAGGGCGGCGTCGAGGCCATCGGCAAGCTCAACGAAGTCAAGCAGCGCACGCTGTACAGCTTCATCGATGCCAGCGGCCTGTATAGCAACCCGATCAACAAGTCGGACCGCTCGTGGATGAACGTGCCGTTCCGCCTGGCTGATGATCGCCTGGACAAGCCGTTCCTGGCCGGTGCCGACGAGCGTGGCCTGTTGAACCTCAAGGGCCACCGTTCCGTGGGTGGCATGCGCGCCTCCATCTATAACGCCGTCGACATCAACGCCGTCAATGCGCTGATTTCGTACATGGCAGAGTTCGAGAAGGAACACGGCTAATGTCTGAGCAAGAACTCAAGGCACTGCGCCTGCGCATTGATGCCCTGGACGAAAAGGTCCTGGAGCTGATCAGTGAACGTGCGCGCTGCGCCCAGGAAGTCGCGCGAGTAAAGATGGCCTCGCTGGCCGAAGGCGAAGTGCCGGTGTTCTATCGTCCCGAGCGCGAAGCTCAGGTGCTCAAGCGTGTTATGGAGCGCAACCAGGGGCCGCTGGGCAACGAAGAGATGGCGCGGTTGTTCCGTGAAATCATGTCTTCGTGCCTGGCGCTCGAACAGCCGCTGAAAGTGGCTTATCTCGGCCCTGAAGGCACCTTCACTCAGGCAGCGGCCATGAAGCACTTCGGCCACGCCGTGATCAGCAAGCCGATGGCGGCGATCGACGAAGTGTTCCGTGAAGTGGCGGCGGGGGCGGTGAATTTTGGTGTGGTGCCGGTGGAGAACTCCACCGAAGGCGCGGTCAACCACACTCTCGACAGCTTCCTCGAACATGACATGGTGATCTGCGGTGAAGTCGAGCTGCGTATCCACCATCACCTGTTGGTCGGTGAAAACACCAAGACCGACAGCATCAGCCGCATCTACTCCCACGCCCAGTCACTGGCCCAGTGCCGCAAGTGGCTGGACGCCCATTACCCGAATGTCGAGCGCGTGGCGGTGTCCAGCAACGCCGAAGCGGCCAAGCGGGTCAAGGGTGAGTGGAACTCGGCGGCGATTGCCGGCGATATGGCGGCCGGCCTGTACGGCTTGACCCGTCTGGCCGAAAAAATCGAGGACCGTCCGGATAACTCCACGCGCTTCCTCATGATCGGCAACCAGGAAGTGCCACCGACCGGCGACGACAAGACATCGATCATCGTTTCGATGAGCAACAAGCCGGGTGCGCTTCACGAGTTGCTGGTGCCGTTCCACGACAATGGCATCGACCTGACGCGAATCGAGACTCGTCCGTCGCGCAGCGGTAAATGGACCTATGTGTTCTTCATCGACTTCGTCGGCCACCACCGCGACCCCTTGGTCAAAGGTGTGCTGGAAAAGATCAGTCAGGAAGCGGTGGCACTCAAGGTGCTGGGTTCCTACCCGAAAGCAGTTCTCTAAGGGGCGGTAGCAAATGAGTGGCAATTTCCTCGCTCTGGCACAGCCGGGCGTGCAACAACTTTCGCCTTACGTTCCGGGCAAGCCCGTGGACGAACTGGCGCGTGAGCTGGACCTCGATCCAGCCAGCATCATCAAGCTGGCGAGCAACGAAAACCCGCTGGGCGCTGGTCCCAAGGCGCTGGCGGCGATCCGCGATGCGCTGGCCGAGCTGACCCGTTATCCGGACGGCAACGGTTTTGCCCTCAAGAGCCTGCTGGCCGAGCAGTGCCGCGTCGAACTCGATCAGGTCACGTTGGGCAACGGTTCCAACGACATCCTGGAACTGGTTGCGCGTGCTTATCTGGCACCGGGCCTGAACGCCGTGTTCAGCGAGCATGCGTTCGCTGTCTACCCGATTGCCACCCAGGCGGTCGGCGCACAGGCCAAGGTGGTTCCGGCCAAGGATTGGGGGCATGACCTGCCTGCCATGCTGGCGGCGATTGATGCCAACACCCGCGTGGTGTTCATCGCCAACCCGAACAACCCGACCGGGACCTGGTTCGACGCCGAGGCGCTCGACGAATTCCTGCAGGATGTGCCGGAGCATGTGCTGGTCGTACTGGACGAGGCTTACATCGAATACGCCGAAGGCAGCGATCTGCCGGATGGCCTGGATTTTCTGGCGGCTTATCCGAACCTGCTGGTTTCCCGCACCTTCTCCAAGGCCTATGGCCTGGCGGCGCTGCGCGTGGGTTATGGCTTGTCCACGGCGGTGGTCGCAGACGTGCTGAACCGTGTACGCCAGCCGTTCAACGTCAACAGCCTGGCCCTGGCCGCGGCCTGTGCGGCGTTGAAGGACGAAGAGTATCTGGCGCAAAGTCGTCAGTTGAACGAGTCCGGCATGCAGCAGCTGGAGGCCGGTTTCCGTGAGCTGGGGCTGAGCTGGATACCATCCAAAGGCAATTTCATTTGCGTCGATCTCGGTCAGGTTGCGGCCCCGGTGTTCCAGGGCTTGCTTCGTGAAGGCGTGATCGTGCGTCCGGTGGCCAACTACGGCATGCCAAACCACCTGCGCATCACCATTGGCCTGCCGGCAGAGAACAGCCGCTTCCTTGAGGCGCTGACCAAGGTTCTGGCTCGTGGTTGATGTCACTGCGCTGCAATCTGCTGAACCTATGATCGGTCGCCTGGTGGTGGTCGGTCTCGGGTTGATCGGCGGTTCGTTTGCCAAGGGCTTGCGTGAAAGCGGTCTGTGCCGCGAAGTGGTCGGAGTCGATCTCGATCCGCAATCGCGCAAGCTCGCGGTCGAGTTGGGTGTGGTGGATCGCTGCGAGGAAGACCTGGGTGTTGCTTGTCAGGGCGCCGACGTCATCCAGCTGGCGGTGCCGATCCTGGCCATGGAGAAAGTGCTTGCGCGTCTGGCGGGCATGGATCTGGGGCAGGCGATTCTGACCGATGTCGGCAGTGCCAAGGGCAATGTGGTGCGCGCGGCCACCGAAGCATTTGGCAAGATGCCGTCATGCTTTGTGCCGGGGCACCCGATTGCCGGTTCAGAGCAGAGTGGGGTGGAAGCCTCCAACGCTGAACTGTTCCGTCGCCACAAGGTGATCCTGACGCCGCTGGAGCAAACCGATCCGGCAGCCCTGGCGGTAGTCGACCGTTTGTGGCGCGAGTTGGGCGCCGATGTCGAGCACATGCAGGTCGAGCGTCACGACGAAGTACTGGCCGCGACCAGCCATCTGCCGCACTTGTTGGCGTTCGGCCTGGTCGATTCGTTGGCCAAGCGCAATGAAAATCTTGAGATCTTCCGTTACGCTGCGGGCGGTTTCCGCGATTTCACAAGAATCGCCGGAAGCGACCCGGTCATGTGGCACGACATCTTCCTCGCCAACCGCGAAGCTGTCCTGCGCACACTCGATACATTTCGCAGCGATCTCGACGCCTTGCGCGACGCGGTCGATGCAGGGGATGGGCACCAATTGTTGGGCGTTTTCACTCGCGCCCGGGTTGCCCGCGAGCATTTCAGTAAAATCCTGGCCCGCAGGGCCTATGTGGACGCTATGAATTCCAACGATCTGATTTTCCTGGCTCAACCTGGTGGCCGCCTGTCCGGTCGGATTCGCGTACCGGGTGACAAATCGATTTCCCACCGTTCGATCATGCTTGGCTCCCTGGCCGAAGGCGTCACCGAAGTCGAAGGTTTCCTCGAGGGCGAAGATGCCCTGGCGACCTTGCAGGCGTTCCGTGACATGGGCGTGGTCATCGAAGGTCCGCACCACGGTCGCGTGACCATTCACGGCGTCGGCCTGCATGGCCTGAAGCCGGCACCGGGCCCGATCTATCTGGGCAACTCCGGTACTTCGATGCGTCTGCTGTCCGGCCTGTTGGCTGCGCAGAACTTCGACAGCACCCTGACCGGCGACGCTTCGCTGTCCAAGCGCCCGATGAATCGCGTGGCCAATCCGCTGCGTGAAATGGGCGCGGTGATCGAAACCGCCGCCGAAGGTCGTCCACCGATGACCATTCGTGGTGGCAACAAGCTCAAGGGCCTGACCTACACCATGCCGATGGCCAGTGCCCAGGTTAAGTCCTGCCTGCTGCTGGCCGGTCTGTATGCCGAAGGCAAGACCACGGTGACCGAGCCTGCTCCGACCCGCGACCATACCGAGCGCATGCTGCGTGGCTTCGGCTACCCGGTAACGGTCAACGGTGCGACCGCATCGGTCGAGTCCGGCAACAAGCTGACCGCGACCCACATTGAAGTCCCGGGTGATATTTCGTCCTCGGCGTTCTTCCTGGTAGCGGCATCGATCGCTGAAGGTTCGGAACTGGTGCTGGAACACGTCGGCATCAACCCGACCCGTACCGGCGTGATCGACATCCTGCGCCTGATGGGCGCCGACATCACTCTGGAAAACCAGCGTGAAGTGGGTGGCGAGCCGGTGGCGGATTTGCGCGTACGTGCAGCTAAACTCAAGGGTATCGAGATTCCCGAGGCGCTGGTTCCGCTGGCGATCGACGAGTTCCCGGTGCTGTTCGTCGCCGCCGCCTGTGCCGAAGGGCGCACCGTGTTGCGTGGTGCCGAAGAGCTACGGGTCAAGGAGTCGGATCGCATCCAGGTCATGGCGGATGGTTTGCTGGCGCTGGGCGTCAAGTGCGAACCAACCCCGGATGGCATCATCATCGACGGCGGCCAGATCGGCGGCGGTGAAGTGCACGGTCATGGTGATCACCGTATTGCCATGGCGTTCAGCGTCGCTTCGCTGCGCGCCAGTGCGCCAATCCGCATTCATGATTGCGCCAACGTCGCGACGTCGTTCCCGAATTTCCTGGCGCTGTGCGCACAGGTCGGTATTCGCGTGGCGCAAGAGGCACAGTCGTGAACAACATTGCACCGGTCATCACCATCGATGGGCCAAGTGGTTCGGGCAAGGGTACGGTAGCCGGGATTCTGGCCAAGCGCCTGGGCTGGAACCTGCTGGATTCCGGTGCGTTGTACCGATTGCTGGCCTTCGCCGCGCATAACCATGGTGTCGACCTGACCAATGAAGAGCTGCTGAAGAAACTCGCCGCTCATCTGGATGTGCAGTTCATCGCGGCGACGGACGGTCAGTTGCAACGCATCATCCTGGAAGGTGATGAAGTCAGCGATGTCATTCGTACCGAAAGCGTCGGTTCCGGCGCTTCCCAGGTGGCTGCGCTGCCCGCTGTACGCGAGGCGCTGCTGCAGCGCCAGCGGGCTTTTCAGGAGGCGCCGGGTCTTGTGGCGGATGGTCGCGACATGGGCACAGTGGTTTTTCCGGACGCACCGCTGAAAATTTTTCTGACCGCCAGCGCCGAGGAACGGGCACGCCGTCGATATTTGCAGTTGAAGGGCAAGGTCGAGGGTGTTAGTCTGTCGAGTCTGCTAGATGAGATACGTGCGCGCGATGAGCGTGACACCCAGCGAGCGGTAGCCCCGCTTAAACCGGCGGCTGACGCCATACAGCTGGATTCCACGGAATTATCCATCGATCAGGTGCTGGAACGCATCATGAGCGAGATCGCCATTCGCGATATCGCCGGGTGACCAAGAAGGCCGCAGGGGACCAGTCATAGTCCTGCGGTGGCTTCTTTTAAATGAAACTAACCCACACCGTCTGGGGTGTGGAGATGGGCGTATTCTTCGCCCTCATCAACAGGAATTAAAATGAGCGAAAGCTTTGCGGAACTCTTTGAAGAAAGCCTAAAAACCCTGAACCTTCAGGCAGGCTCCATCATCACCGGTGTTATCGTTGATATCGATTACCAGGCTCGCTGGGTAACCGTTCACGCTGGCCTGAAGTCTGAAGCACTCATCCCGCTTGAGCAGTTCTACAACGACGCTGGCGAACTGAACATCAACGTCGGTGACGAAGTTCACGTTGCTCTGGACTCGGTTGAAGACGGCTTTGGTGAAACCAAGCTGTCCCGTGAAAAAGCCAAGCGCGCTGAATGCTGGATTGTTCTGGAAGCAGCCTTCGCAGCCGAAGAAGTGGTCAAGGGCGTTATCAACGGTAAGGTTAAAGGCGGCTTCACTGTCGACGTTAACGGCATCCGTGCGTTCCTGCCAGGTTCTCTGGTTGACGTCCGTCCAGTGCGCGACACCACGCACCTGGAAGGCAAAGAGCTGGAATTTAAGGTCATCAAGCTGGACCAGAAGCGCAACAACGTTGTCGTTTCCCGTCGCAGCGTCCTGGAAGCCGAGAACTCCGCCGAGCGCGAAGCTCTGCTGGAATCCCTGCAGGAAGGCCAACAAGTCAAAGGTATCGTCAAGAACCTCACCGATTACGGCGCATTCGTCGATCTGGGTGGCGTCGATGGCCTGCTGCACATTACCGACATGGCTTGGAAGCGTATCAAGCATCCTTCCGAAATCGTCAACGTTGGCGACGAGATCGATGTCAAGGTTCTGAAATACGATCGCGAGCGCAATCGTGTTTCCCTGGGCCTGAAGCAACTGGGCGAAGATCCATGGGTTGCTATCAAAGCCCGTTACCCAGAAAGCACTCGCGTTACCGCGCGTGTAACCAACCTGACCGACTACGGCTGCTTCGCTGAGCTGGAAGAAGGCGTTGAAGGTCTGGTACACGTTTCCGAAATGGACTGGACCAACAAGAACATCCACCCTTCGAAAGTCGTACAAGTCGGCGACGAAGTGGAAGTTATGGTTCTGGACATCGACGAAGAGCGTCGTCGTATCTCCCTGGGCATCAAGCAGTGCAAATCTAACCCATGGGAAGATTTCTCTGGCCAGTTCAACAAGGGCGATAAAATCTCCGGCACCATCAAGTCGATCACCGATTTCGGTATCTTCATTGGTCTGGACGGCGGCATCGACGGTCTGGTTCACCTGTCCGACATCTCCTGGAACGAAGTGGGCGAAGAAGCCGTTCGCCGCTTCAAGAAGGGCGACGAGCTGGACACCGTTATCCTGTCGGTTGACCCAGAGCGCGAGCGCATCTCCCTGGGTATCAAGCAACTGGAAAGCGATCCGTTCTCCGAGTACGTTCAAGAGAACGACAAGGGCGCCATCGTTAAAGGCATCGTGAAGGAAGTTGACGCTAAAGGCGCCATCATCACTCTGGCCGACGATATCGAAGCGACTCTGAAAGCCTCCGAAATCAGCCGTGACCGCGTTGAAGACGCGCGCAACGTTCTGAAAGAAGGCGAAGAAGTAGAAGCCAAGATCATCAGCGTTGACCGCAAGAGCCGTGTAATTCAGCTCTCGATCAAGTCGAAAGACGTTGAAGACGAGAAGGAAGCAATCCAGAGCCTGCGCGACAAGCCAGTAGCTACTGATGCTCCTGTGGCCACCACTCTGGGTGACCTGCTGCGTGCACAAATGGAAAAGCAGAACTAAGTTCTGACTTTCTGTAAAAAAGGGCGACTTCGGTCGCCCTTTTTTGTGCCTGGCGTTTGGTGAATTGCGTTCGGATGTAGTTGCTTGGGTCGTGAACCAAAAACGCCGAAAGAAGGTCTGAATGTTTAGTCGGATCAATCGCTTATTTGCAGCTAGTCTTTAGCCTGAGGCTAATGATCGCCCGATAGGCTTTCTGGCAAAAGGACGTGAATGAACAAGCTCATTGTCGCAGTAGCCGTGCTGGCATTGGCGGGTTGTACCACTAACGCCAAAACTCACGTAGTGCGTGGGGTTAGCGGTATTGAGGTCGATTGCTCGGGGCTCGGTTCGAAATGGGAGAAGTGTTACAAGCGTGCGGCCAGGGAATGCAAGGGGATGGGCTACCAGGTTGTGACAAGGTCTGATGATCTCAAGGAAGAGGAGGAGGAAGGGGGGCTTTTTGGGTTCAATCCGGCAGGTTTTCTGACGCGCACTATGCTGGTGATTTGCCGATGACAGGGTGATCGCCCAGAGTCTTCCTGTTCCGGGAATCAAGCATTTTGGGGGCCTGGGATGGATGGCAAAACTCAGGCTGTTCAAAATCGTGCAGGCATGCTAAAACCTTTGAAGCGCTGATCTAGCTGCTTGAAAAAGAAGGGAAAAATATGACGAAGTCGGAGTTGATCGAACGAATTGTCACCCATCAAGGGCTGCTCTCATCCAAGGATGTGGAGCTGGCCATCAAGACCATGCTTGAGCAAATGTCCCAATGTCTGGCTACCGGGGATCGTATCGAGATCCGGGGGTTTGGCAGCTTCTCTCTGCACTACCGCGCTCCACGGGTAGGGCGCAATCCGAAAACCGGCCAGTCTGTCAGTCTCGATGGTAAGTTCGTCCCGCATTTCAAGCCGGGAAAAGAGCTTAGAGATCGGGTGAATGAGGACGAAGAGGAGGAGGTGTGATGTCTGTAGCACTTCAAGGATTCGTTCATGCGTAACTTCAAGCGTGTACTGCTCGCTGTATTCGTGCTAGTACTGATGCTGGCGTTCCTTGCGTTTATCCTCGAAAATCAGCAATCAATTTCCCTACTGTTCTTTGGATTGGTCGGGCCGCAGCTGCCAGTTTCGTTGCTCATGGTCCTGGCGCTATTGGTCGGCATGGCAATCGGACCGATACTGGGTTGGGTTTTGGGACGAGAGTTCAGATCTTCACGCAAGCGTGTTGTCTGATTGCAATTAACCGAAGATGCTCGTCGAGTTGGACCGCAGCTTGTCTATATCCAATAGTAAAACCTTCATTAAGCTGTAAAATGCTGCGTTTGTTCGATAGTGGCATATGCCCACATCGAATCAGGCTGACTCTGTCAGAAGCCTCAGCAAGCTTGATGGCTTTTGCGTTCATGGATTAGACAGCGCTCGGTTGGCGGCCCTGTCAGTTACTCAAGGGTATGGTTTCGCGTGAAAATTCTAGTAACCGGCGGCGCCGGATTTATCGGCTCGGCAGTCATCCGTCATATCATTTCCAACACTACCGATTCGGTCGTTAACGTCGATAAGCTCACTTATGCGGGCAACCTTGAGTCCCTGGCAGGAGTCAGCCAAGATTCGCGATATGTATTCGAGCGTGTTGATATTTGTGACCGTGAACAGATCGATCGGGTTTTGCGCGAGCACCAGCCGGACTCCATCATGCACTTGGCTGCAGAGTCTCATGTCGATCGCTCCATCTCTGGTCCGTCTGAATTCATCCAGACCAATATCATCGGCACCTATACTTTGCTGGAAGCTGCTCGTCACTATTGGTTGGCGCTCGACGATACGCGTAAAGCCGGTTTCCGATTCCATCATATTTCGACTGATGAAGTTTATGGAGACCTTGAAGGTCCCGAAGAGCTTTTCACTGAAACCACCCCCTACCAGCCAAGTTCGCCTTACTCCGCCAGCAAGGCCAGTTCCGACCACTTGGTTCGCGCCTGGGCTCGCACCTATGGCTTGCCGACACTAGTAACCAATTGCTCGAACAACTACGGCCCTTGCCACTTCCCCGAGAAGCTGATCCCGCTGATCATCCTCAATGCTTTGGAAGGCAAGCCGCTTCCTGTCTACGGTCAAGGTAACCAGGTTCGTGACTGGCTTTACGTCGAGGATCACGCCCGGGCACTCTACAAGGTTGTCACCGAAGGCGTGATTGGCGAGACGTACAACATCGGCGGCCACAACGAAAAGCAAAACATCGAAGTGGTTCACGCCCTGTGCGCATTGCTTGATGAACTGCGTCCAGATTCCGCGCACCGTCCGCACGCCAGCCTGATCACCTACGTTCAAGATCGACCTGGCCATGATCAGCGCTACGCGATCGATGCCAGAAAAATCCAGCGCGAGCTAGGCTGGACTCCGGAAGAAACCTTCGAAACCGGCATCCGCAAGACGGTTGAATGGTATCTGGACAATACCGAGTGGGTAGAGCACGTCAAGAGCGGCAGCTATCAGCAGTGGATCGACCAGAACTACGCGGATCGCTCGAGCAAAGCATGAAAATCCTTCTGTTGGGAAAAAATGGTCAAGTGGGCTGGGAGCTGCAACGCTCCCTTACGCCTTTGGGTGAGCTGATCGCATTGGACCGTCGTGCGATTGATGGTTTGACGGGAGATATTTCCGATCTCGATGCCTTGCGCGCCACAATCCGCAAGATCAAACCTGATGTCATCGTCAATGCGGCGGCCTACACTGCCGTGGACAAGGCCGAGTCCGAAACCGAGTTGGCAGACAGAGTGAACAGTCTGGCAACCCAAGTCATGGCTGAAGAGGCCGCCTCCTCGGGTGCATGGCTGATTCACTATTCTACCGATTATGTTTTCAACGGGCAGGGCTCCACCCCTTGGCGGGAGACAGATGCTGTCGCCCCCGTGAATCACTACGGTGCCACCAAGCTCGCGGGAGAGCAGGCAGTAATTGCATCCGGATGTAAGCACCTGATTTTCCGTACCAGCTGGGTCTACGGAGCTCGCGGTAACAACTTCGCCAAGACCATGCTGCGTCTGGCCAAGGATCGAGAAACACTGAGCGTCATTGCAGACCAGATCGGAGCACCCACTGGTGCCGACCTGATTGCAGATGTGACGGCGTTGGCCATCCAGCAAGCCGTCCAGCGTCCGGAGCTGTCAGGTCTATATCACTTGGCAGCAAGCGGTGAGGTTTCCTGGCATGGTTATGCCCGCTATGTGATCGAATTTGCCAAGGCCAATGCCGAGCAACTCGCCGTCACAGCTGTAGATCCTATAGAAACCACCGCGTATCCAACGCCTGCACGCCGTCCTTTGAATTCGAGGCTGAATACCCGGAAACTGCGTGATAATTTTTCTCTGCACTTACCGGATTGGCAAAGTGGTGTAACCCGAATGCTTATGGAAGTTCTGAACAAATGACAACGACAAATCGTAAAGGCATCATTCTAGCCGGTGGTTCGGGAACTCGGTTGCATCCGTTGACGCTCGGTGTTTCCAAGCAAATGCTACCGATATACGACAAGCCAATGATTTTTTATCCGCTGTCGGTGCTCATGCTTGCCGGGATGCGTGAAATTCTGATCATTTCCACCCCAGAAGACTTACCGTGCTTCCGCAAGCTGTTGGGGGATGGCAGCCTTTATGGCATCAAGCTTACTTACGCGGAACAACCAAGCCCGGATGGTCTTGCGCAAGCATTCATCATAGGTGAAGAGTTCATCGGCAAAGATCCATGCTGCCTCATCTTGGGTGATAACATTTTTTACGGCCAGCACTTTTCGGACAAACTCCGCTCCGCTAGTGCTCAAACTCATGGTGCGACAGTTTTCGGGTATCACGTTTCCGATCCCGAGCGATTCGGCGTGGTGGAATTTGATTCCTCAGGCCGAGCCTTGAGTATTGAAGAAAAACCGCTCAGGCCTAAATCCAGCTACGCGGTGACTGGTTTGTATTTCTTCGACAACCAGGTTGTCGAGATAGCAAAAAGTATCAAGCCGTCCGAACGTGGCGAATTGGAGATTACCGATGTCAACCGTGTCTATCTCGAAAAAAAGACCCTCAACGTTGAAATGCTCGGGCGCGGGTTTGCATGGTTGGATACCGGTACTCATGATTCGCTGCTTGAGGCCAGCCATTTTGTGCATACCATCGAGCAGCGTCAGGGGTTGAAGGTAGCTTGTCTGGAAGAAATTGCTTACAACAGTGGCTGGATTACTGCTGAGCAGTTGGGATCTCAAGCTGATGCACTGAAGAAGACTGGCTATGGTCAGTACCTGCAAAGATTGTTGGTCTTGCCTTCCCTGTGAGCTGGTCGCGAATCGTTCGCTCCAGCCCGCGCTCGTAGAGAGTTTCAGTCGCTACTAATAGCTGGTAGCTCTGCGGGTCGCCTGGTTATTGTGATGATTCGTGTCGATAGGATGCGAAAGAAATAAAACTCGCATCCTGTCTACAATTAAAATGAATAGGCGAAATTTTATATGGCGAACACCCCGGCATCCACACAGCGCCCCGATGGGACTGACCTGTTTGAACTGTTTGCGGAGTTATGGGCTCAGAAGCTTTTGATATTTGGTGTCGCTTTAGTCGGAGTATTGGCAGCAGCGACTTATGCATTTTTGAGTAAGCCGGTGTATGAGGCGCGTGTTTACCTGCAGCCACCTACCATGAACGATATCGCCGATTTCAACTATGGCCGAACTTTCGGTACAGAACTGACACCCTTTACGATTAAAGATGTATACGAAGTATTCACCCGCAATTTGCAGAGTGAATCATTACGACGTGCTTTCTTCAATCAAGTATATCTACCTTCATTGTCGCCGTCCGAGCGCAGTGGATCGCAAGATCTGCTGTACTCTGATTTTTTAAAATTATTGACTATAGGCCTACCAACCAAGGAACAGCCAGATCGTTATTCCGTTGTAGCTAAAGGTGAGGATCCTGCAAGTGCCGTCGTGTGGGTGAAGGATTTTGCAGCGCGGGCGGGTGCCGCAGCGGAAAAAGAAATGATCAGTAATATCACCCGTGAAGCTGAAGTGCGAGTACGCAATCTTGGCCAGCAGATCACTACACTGCAAGAAGCTGAAAAGCGGATTCGCCAGGATTCCATCACACGATTGCGCGAGGCGCTAGCGGTTGCCGAGGCCGTTGGGCTAGAGAATCCACCTATCATCTCGGGCGATCTTTCCGCTGAGGTCTCCGCTGGTATGGATGGACAGCTGACATATATGCGCGGTAGTAAAGCTCTAAAGGCGGAAATTCAGAACCTTGAATCACGAAAATCTGATGATCCTTTCATAGGGCAACTAAGAACGCTTCAAAACAAGCAAAGTTTTTACAAGGATCTACAGGTTAACCCGGACACTGTCTCTGTCTATCGTCAGGATGGTCCAATCGAGCAGCCCGACCTCCCTATCAAACCGAAAAAGGGACTCATAATATTGCTGGGGCTATTCCTGGGTTGTGTACTTGGTTTCATGATCGCGCTGGTCCGCCATTTTGTCATTGTCAGGAAAAGTCGTGCTTGAGCCTTCACCTATTTACTTGTTTGTCGCCACATAAAGAAGCTGTAGAGATGGCGGGTAGTCAAATATCACGCAAGCCTGCGCAGTATCGTCGGTCCAGGTTTGCGGCGGGTGGCATTTATTGCTATGAGCGCCTCTGTAAGTGTCCCTTTATATTGGTGATTGGTGGGAGCTGAATATTGAATCTCTGATCAGCTATCAGCAAAGCACTGGAAAGCCGGAGGAGGGGCGTTACCGTGAGCCGCTATTTAAAACATTTTCAGCAAAGGTCAGCATTCGACGTCAAATCAGAACGCATGGTGCCGCTAACAACGAATCGTTGATGTGATAGGGTTGTTGATGCCCCTTCAATCCTCGGCAGGTGGGCTTGGGGACAAGGAGCATCGGCGGTAGGTGTCTTGGCCTTGATATCAGGACTGATCAGGCCGGTGGTTATGGTGTTCTCAGGAAGCCAGCGGTAAATTCTGAGGAGGTACCGTGTTGTAATTTATTGCTAACCTCTTCTGACAGCGGGTCGGGAACTGAAAGGCCGGTGTGACGTATGTTATTCCTTTGCTTTTGGTGTCGATTTTAGTGGCTTGGGATATTTTGCGTGCTTGGGTCATGAATCGGAGTGCTTGAAAAGCAATGAGTTACTACCTGGAAATAGCTTGTGAATCAATTTTTAAGGGGGAATTGATTTTGGATGCCCAACAGCTTAAGACATCGCGCGGCATGAGTGACAAAAAAAATCCTGCAGTAAGTTTTAGTGCGGCCGTATCAAATGATTAATTTTGTTTTTGTATTTTTGGCTAACGTTTTTTTTAGTGCGCCCTCTATATTTTTAGTGGTGGCCAGTTCCCACTTAGGAAGCTTCAATGATGCGGCAATGCTAGGAGCCGCGTTCTCCATTTGTGCCCCGGTGCAGCTATTTTTTTCCATGCAGCACAATATTTCCATTTTGAGCGGAAAATTAAGTTACAGAGATTCATTGCGTACGAGGATTTGGCTGGTCATACCGTTTTTACTTTTTGGCTTTCTTGGTGCGCTTTTGTTTTCCTCGCAAATTGTATTTTGGTTTTTTCTATATAGATGTGCGGAGTTTTTATACGAGCCTATCCTTTGCGAAGGGATCAGAGCGGGCGATTATCGCAATATTTTTGCGTCGACATTGTTTAGATTTGTTCTATTTTCTCTAATTGTCTTTATTTTGTTATACGTTGGGGCTGGTCTGAGTATCGCGCTGATGGTGGTAGGTCTTGTGTTCTTGCTACTCACTCTAAAGTTCATCTCTGTTGCCTTTGACACAGGGGTGGTGTCATGGGGTGGATTTGTTTTAGGTGCGGCCGCTTTTTTTTCGAGTCTCATCGTAAACATCCCCAGATACTTTGTTGTTGGTGAAGATGCTTCATTTGCAGCTTTCTATTCAAGTATGTTGACATTAGTCCTGGGGGGAGGGCTGCTATACGGAGCTTTTAATAACTATTTTTTTCCTAAGTTCATTGCTTCGGGTAGAGATGGAGCCTTGAAATTTCTTAATGTATCGATGGGCGTATTTCTCGGCGGCTTCTTATTATCGTATTTGTTGTTTTCGGGCGCTGTCATACCTAAGCTGTTTCTGGGGGTGTTTCTAGGCGCTAAGTATTTGGTTTATTTTGAACTTGTTATCGGTTTTGCATTTTTTTATTTTGTGCTTTACTTTCATGCTGTGTTGAATTTTATATTCGTGTTCCTTGGCTTGGCAAGGACATATATGGCTTCTCTGATCGTTTATGGTGTATGCATGGCCTGCTTCATCTTTGTCGTGAGGAGTTCTTCTGCAGGTGATTTTAGTCGTTTGATTTGGATCGTTGTTTGTTTTGGGGTGGTCTATGCGGTAGTTTGTTATCTTTTTCTTATGTTCAAGCTGTTGAGAGGGCATGAGGGATGATATTTCTAAGTATGTTTTTAATTTTCGTTCTTTCGATAATTTAAAGCCGAACCTCCTACCCTGGTGCTGCGCTTTTTTAGTGGTGGGAGTATGCCCTTGTTTTTGTCATACGTTTCAGTGGTTTTCTACGGTTTAAAATTTTTCTTTGTGGGCGGTAAGAGGGGGCAGGTGCTTGGGTTCTGGGGTTAATGGCGTTTCTGCTCCCAGGAGCAGGAAACCCCTTGCTATTGGCTCCTGTATTTGTGTTCATGCATTTTATAGCTATAATGTTGGTAATTGGTGAGCTTTCCCCCGGTAGCGAATTTGATCAGAACAGTGAGGCCCAGTTTAAAAAGGGTAACTCTTCCGACCCGGCTTGTTAAAGGTGATGGGTGGGTTTTCTGGTTTTTTATTGGGTGTTAACTAGGAATAAATATGTTTTCGGTTAGCGTTTGTGTAGCTACTTATAATGGGGCTGAATTCATCAGGGATCAGCTGAGTTCAATACTCGAGCAAATCCCGGAAGATTCTGAGGTTTTGATCGGTGATGATGGTTCGAGCGATGAGACAATTCGTATTGTTGAGGGGTTTCACGATGTCAGAATCAGGATTATCAGAAACACCACGAATCTTGGGTATATAGGTAATTTTGAGAATTTAATTAGTGAAGCATCGGGTACTTATATTTTTTTAAGTGATCAAGATGATCTCTGGCCAGCGGGCAGAGTCGACAAGATGATTTCTGCAATGGAGCTTTCGAATAGCTTGTTGGTAGTGGGCTCTATGGAGTCATTTGTCGATGATGTTGACTCTCGTAAGTTTTTCTGTGGTTTTGACCATACAAGGAATGCTACTCCTTACAAGAATATATTTGACATTTTTATTGGGCGTAGCGTTCCTTACTTTGGCTGTGCCATGCTGTTGTCGAAGAAGATAAAATCCTGTCTGATCCCTTTTCACTCGAAGGTGATTAGCCATGATATATGGATCTCCTTCGTCGCAAATAGACGTAATTCGGTTGTTCATTTGAACGACACGGTTACGTTAAGACGTATTCATGGTAGTAATCTGACCAATAATAACCGTGGTTTTTTCGATAAAATCAAAACCCGGTTTGTCTGGTCGTTGGCTATTTTTCATATTATTTAATAAAGAGGGTAGGCCGTGTTTGATAATAAAACTCTACTGATCACTGGGGGGACAGGTTCTTTTGGCAACGCTGTGCTCAAGCGTTTTTTAGATACTGACATCACTGAAATTCGTATTTTCAGCCGCGACGAGAAAAAGCAGGATGACATGCGCAAGCGCTATGCCAGTCCGAAACTGAAATTTTACATAGGGGATGTGCGGGATTATCAGAGCATATTGAATGCTAGTCGTGGTGTGGACTTCATTTTTCATGCCGCAGCGCTCAAGCAAGTCCCATCCTGTGAGTTTCACCCGATGGAGGCTGTCAAAACCAATGTTCTTGGTACCGAGAATGTTCTTGAGGCGGCGATACAGAATCAAGTCAAACGGGTAGTTTGTCTGAGTACCGACAAGGCTGTGTACCCGATCAATGCCATGGGTATTTCCAAAGCCATGATGGAAAAGGTCATGGTTGCCAAATCCCGTAATGTGGATGAAACCAAGACGGTGATTTGCGGTACGCGCTACGGCAATGTCATGGCTTCGCGTGGATCCGTTATTCCTTTGTTCATTGGTCAGATTCGAGCTGGCCAACCGCTGTCGATTACAGATCCAAACATGACACGTTTCATGATGACTCTCGCGGATGCTGTTGATTTGGTTCTGTATGCTTTTGAGCATGGCAACAACGGTGATCTATTCGTCCAGAAGGCCCCTGCCGCGACTGTGGAGACTCTTGCTCTCGCCCTGACATCGATGCTAGGGCAGCCTGAGCATCCTATTCAGGTTATCGGCACACGCCACGGCGAGAAACTCTACGAGGCGCTTTTGAGCCGAGAAGAAATGGCCTGCGCAGAGGACATGGGCGATTATTTCCGAGTGCCGCCGGATCTTCGAGATTTGAATTACAGTAAATTTGTCGAGCAAGGCGAAGAAAAAATTTCCACCATGGTGGACTACAACTCGCACAACACCGAGCGCCTGGATGTTCAGGGGATGCAGGATTTGCTACTGAAACTTGACTTTATGCGTGCAATTCAGCGCGGCGAATATGCGACACCCGAGGAATAAAGCATGAAAGTATTGATCACCGGTGCTAACGGATTCGTTGGTAAAAACCTTATAGCTCATCTGCGTGAGCGAAAAGACGTCGAGGTGCTGCGATTCTGTCGTGAAGATAATATCGCCAGTCTGCATTCGCTCGTATCTGAAGTGGATTTCGTTTTCCACTTGGCCGGTGTCAATCGTCCTCAGGATGTCGAAGAGTTTAAGATCGGTAACGCCGATTTGACTCAAGCGTTATGTGCAGCGGTCGCGGCGAGTGGACGTAAAATTCCAATACTTTATACTTCTTCAATTCAAGCTGAGTTGGCTAATGCTTACGGCGACAGTAAGCGCGAAGCTGAAGATGCTCTGCTGAACCTTTCTACGACATTTGGCAATAGTGTGCATTTGTTCAGGCTGCCAAACGTATTTGGGAAGTGGGCTCGACCTAACTACAATTCGGCTGTAGCGACTTTCTGTCATAATATAGCAAATAATTTGCCTGTCAGTATCAACGACGCCAACGCTAAAATTTCACTTGTTTACATCGACGACGTCATAAGCAGTTTTATTTCTGTAATGGACGGTAAGCAGGCAGGTAATCCGTTTGTAAAAATAGAACAAAATTACTCGATAACTGTAGGCGATCTATCGGCACAACTGTATGCCTTTAAAGAGAGTCGGCAGTCTATGATTTCCGAACGGGTCGGCACTGGCCTCGTGCGGGCTTTGTATTCGACCTATCTCAGCTACTTGCCACCCGAAGAGTTCACTTACGAAGTTCCTAAGTATGGAGATGCTCGCGGCGTTTTCGTGGAGATGCTCAAGACCAAGGATTCAGGTCAGTTTTCATACTTCACTGCGCACCCGGGTATTACTCGTGGCGGTCATTATCATCATACGAAAACAGAGAAGTTTCTGGTTATTTCCGGCAAGGCATGCTTCCGATTTCGCCATATAACATCGGGTGAGTTCTATGAATTATTCACAGATGGAGACGCCCCGAAAATCGTAGAGACCGTGCCCGGCTGGAGTCATGACATTACCAACGTTGGTGAAAGTGAAATGATCGTCATGCTGTGGGCGAACGAGATTTTTGATCGTGAGCTTCCGGACACCTACACTATGCCAGTGGGCACCGAAGCCTGATCGTATTAGGCTCTGTACGAAAAGTAATATAGTAAACACCGTATGGCACAGGCCAGTGAAACCATCGCCGCATAACTTTTCGCGAGCTTGTCGAAGCGCGTCACGATGCGGCGATTTTCCTTCAGCTATCCAAACATGCGCTCGATGATGTTGCGCTGCCAGTACTTGGGGCGATCAAACGTAAGCGCCCCATGAACCCCACATTCAAAGCGCTTAGTTGATCCCGGGTGCTGTGCTCCTGATTCTCTCAGGAGCCAGCCCGCCATGATGCGACCTTATGCCAAAGTCGAAAAAGTCTATCTCTACCCCAAACCCGTGGACTTTCGAAAATCCATTGATGGCCTGGCTGCGCTGGTCGAACTGGATATCAAAGTCGCGGTATTCGACCCTGTGCTTTTCGTCTTCCTCAACAAGCCACGCAACCGCGTGAAGATATTGTATTGGGAACGCAACGGCTTCTGCCTTTGGCTCAAGCGCCTCGAATCCGAATAATTTAAAACATCGCCTGATGCCAACGATGAAGCGATCATCCTGACCGTCCAGGAACTGAACTGGCTACTGGATGGTTTTGATCTGTGGCGCAACCGCCCTCATCAGGTTTTGACGCCTCGATACGTGGCCTGATTCGGTATAATCCAGGGCATGATTTCCATGTCCGAAAACCTCCCCGATGATCCTGAATTGCTCAAGCAGATGCTTGCGAAGATGCAGTCCAGAGTCGGTTTCCTCGAAGAAGAAAATGCGCTGTAGCGTCAGCGCCTGTTCGGACGCAAGTCCGAGCAAACGGCTGATCCGGCAACGCCGCAGTTGACCCTGTTCAATAAGGCGGAAAGCGTCGTCGAGCCCATTGATGAAGCTGCTGAAGAAGAGACTGTTGCGCCGACCCCGCGGCGTGGCAAGCGCAAGCCGCTGCCGGCCGATCTCCCCCGCATCGAAATCATCCACGAACTGCCCGAGCGTGAACTGACCTGTGCCTGCGGCTGCCGCAAACACGCCATCGGCGAGGAGGTCAGCGAGCAGCTTGAAATCGTGCCGATGCAAATCCGCGTGATCAAACACGTCCGTACGATCTACGGTTGCCGTGCCTGTGAAACGGCACCGGTCACTGCGGACAAGCCCGCTCAGTTGATTGAAAAAAGTATGGCCAACTCAAGCGTGCTGGCGATGCTGCTGACCGCCGAATACGTGGACGGTTTACCGCTTCACCGTTTCGAAAAAGTGCTAGGCCGCCATGGCATCGATATCCCGCGCCAGACCTTGGCCCGCAGGGTTATCCAGTGCGGCGAACACTTGCAACCGCTGCTGAATTTAATGCGCGGCCAGTTATTGGAAAGCCGCTTCATCCACTGCGATGAAACCCGCGTGCAGGTGTTGAAAGAGCAGGATCGGGAGCCCAGCAGCCAGTCCTGGATGTGGGTGCAAACCGGCGGCCCACCCGACAAACCAGTGATCCTTTTCGACTACTCCACCAGTCGGGCTCAGGAGGTGCCGACGCGTCTGCTTGATGGCTATTGCGGCTACGTGATGACCGATGATTATGCCGGTTACAACGCGCTGGGCGCGCAGGCGGGGGGTGAGCGTTTAGGCTGCTGGGCGCATGCACGACGCAAATTCTTGGAAGCGCAAAAAGTGCAGCCCAAAGGCAAGAGGGGCCATACCGACATCGCGCTGAACCTGATCAACAAGCTGTATGGCATCGAGCGCGACCTAAAGGCCGGCAACGAGGGCGAGCGTAAAACCGGTCGTCACGCGCACAGCCTGCGGGTGCTGGCTCAGTTGAAAAGCTGGATGGAAAAGACCCAACCCCAGGTCACCGCTCAGAACGCCCTGGGCAAAGCCATCAGCTACCTGGCGAGCAATTGGAACAAACTTGAACGGTATGTCGAGGAAGGTTACTTGTCGATCGACAACAACCCTGCCGAACGCGCCATCAGGCCCTTCGTGATCGGAAGGAAGAACCGGTTGTTCAGCGACACGTCCAAAGGTGCGACGGCCAGCGCTCAACTTTACAGCTTGGTCGAGACTGCCAAAGCCAACGGCCAAGAGCCCTCTGCGTGGCTGCACCACGCACTTGAGCGCCTGCCAACGGCTTCTTCGGTTGAGGATTACGAAGCTTTACTGCCCTGGAACTGCTCGCCGGTATCGCGTAGTTAAACGCGCTATCCATCTTGATGGCTGGGGGGGTACGGTGAGCTTAAAGAGTACGAGCGGAGCAACGATCATGGAGTACGACGATAAACTGATTGAGGAAGCCGTGCTTGCCCTGTTGGCAACCTTCAGTTTTGATAACGGCAATGCTTGGAAAGGGTTCGACTTCGAGACTATGAACCGATTACATGAACATGGTTTTATCAGTAATCCGGTGAACAAGAACAAATCGATTTGGTTGACGGCTGAAGGGCTGGAGCGGGGTCGGCAGATAGCCGACCGGTTGTTTGGGGTAAGAACTCAAGTGGAGCATGTATCCGACTCGGATACCTGACTTCATACCACGGCCATACGGTAGGTGGGGTTTATGGATCGCATACAATCGTCGGTCAGCAAGTAGTCGCGATAACTTTCCAGCAAGCGCAGCGGCACCTCCTGCGCACGGCTGGAGGTGTAGTCGAACAGCATGACTTTTCGATCCGGCGGGCCGCTGGCCTGCACCCACATCCAGGACTGACTGGTCGGATCTCGATCCGGTTTTTTGAGTACCCGGACGAGTGTCTCATCACAGTGGATGACGGGACTTTCGTAAGGGATCCATGAACCCACATTCAAAGCCGTCATCTGATCTCCGATGCTGTGCTCCCGAATTCTCTCAGGAGCCAGCACGTCATGATGCGACCCGACACCAACGTCGAGAACCGCGCTCAGATAGATGAAGTCCCGGCGCATCGGGATGTAGGTTGTATCCATGGCCCAGACCTGATTCGGCCGGTTGGTACTTGCCTGGCAGCGGCTTACTCATGCGGCAAGCCTAATCAAGCTTGCTGGACAAAGGAGTTCTGAAACAGCACCTATTGAAGCTCTGGCGATTCAATGAATGGTAAAACGGTAGTTCCCAGAACCGGCCTCATAGACCGAATATCCTGGCTCGGTACGGACGAAATTTGCGCCGTCGCTTTGAACGCTACCTCCCCTATTTGGTACCCAGATTTCCGCGCTCGTGTTCACCGGGATACTGACAAAAAGCTCCCCTTGATCGCTTCCTTCATTCCAGCGCACGGCAATTGTCCCGTAACCCGATCTATAACGGGCATTGGCCGAGTGCACCTCGCCCCCTGGGATAGGTCTGACGACAAATCGTCGAAATCCGGGCGCCACGGGACGGATACCGGCAATGTTTTGGTACATCCATTCTCCAATCGCCCCGTAGGCGTAGTGGTTGAATGAATTCATCACCTTGTCTTGAAAGCTCCCATCTGGCCGAATTCCGTCCCAACGTTCCCACATCGTCGTTGCACCTTTGCTGATCTGATAGCCCCAGGATGGATAGCTATTTTGAAGCAGCAGGCGGTACGCCACGTCTGCATGACCCGCTTCCGATAGTGCGGGTAGCAGACGAGGTGTGCCGAGGAATCCTGTGGACAGGTGCCAGTTCTTGTCCTTGATCAGTTGAACCAATCGATCTGCGGCTGACTTGCGTGATGCCGCCGGCAAGAGATCCATAGTCAGCGCAAGTGCATAGGCAGTTTGCGTGTCAGTCTTCAATCTGCCATCCGAAAGGACAAACGCACGATTAAATGCATTTCGAATATTCGCATAAAGATCTGCATAACGGCGGGAATCCTTATTGAGCGCGCGAGCAACTTTTTCGAGGGTGCGGGCGCTGTCCGCGAAGAATGCTGTCGCAATTAGATCTTTTGGCGTTTCATCATTCACGTTCATCCAGTCACCGTACCCGCTACTGGGACGAAGATAGTCCGTACTATTCTTTTCAAGATACGAAAGCCAACTGTCCATTGCATTGAAGTTTTGCTCGAGTATGCGCAGGTCTCCATATCGCTCATACAAGGTCCAAGGCACGGATACACCGGCGTCACCCCAGCCAGCGTCAGCGTTTCTGATTCCCTGAAGTGTGGGTGCAATATCAGCAAAGGCCCCGATTGGCGATTGAGTATCACGAAGATCAGTCAGCCATTTTTCCAGGAAGGATAATGCATGCATATTGTATGCAGCTGTACCCGCAAATGCTGCGAGGTCCCCCGTCCACCCCAAGCGCTCATCTCGCGCAGGTGTGTCCATTGGAACCGAGAGAAAGTTCCCGCGCTGACTCCATAATATATTCTGCTGCAACTGATTCAGCATCGGCACATTGGTATCAAAGGAGAGAGTCAATGGCATAGCTGTCCGCAATACACGACCGACGACTTCAGGTTGAGACGTTGCCCCGCTAACTTCGACATATCGGAAGCCATGAAACGTGAATGTGGGCTCAAATTGCTCCGTTCCCTGCCCGTTCATGATGTATTGATCCGTTGCTTTTGCAGTGCGAAGGTTTTCCGTATACAACGAGCCGTCCGTGTTTAAAACTTCACCGTGCCGAAGCGTAATGACTTGCCCTGCCTTCCCTCGGGCGCGCAATCTTACGACTCCCACCATGTTTTGACCCATATCGTAAATGTATGTGCCGGGCTTGATTTGCGTAACCTTTACGGGCTTGATCTCATGGTCAACGCGAATTGGAGGGTCGACTTGCGCAACCAGGGCGGCTTCCACATTCGGACCTACCAGTACCTGCTTCCAGTCTTTATCATCGTAGTTGGGTAAATTCCAGCCTGGTGTTGTCAATCGGGCATCGTATTGTTCACCCATTATCAGATCGGAACTGACAATTGGCCCAAGTGCGCTCTTCCAACTGCCATCCGTAGCGATCTGTTCACTGCTGCCATCCGTATAGCGCAATTCGAGTTGCGCGAGCAGGTAAGGCAACTGGCCATACTGGTTCGGACCTAATGATCCAACATTCCCGGCGTACCAACCGGGGCCCAAATCGACTGCAATCGCATTCCGGCCCGTGTGGATCAGTTTTGTCACGTCGTAGGTCTGGTATTGAATCCGCTTCCGATAGTCGGTCCAACCCGGTGCGAAATAGTCAGTACTTACAGTTTTGCCATTAATTTGAGCTCGATACAGCCCGAGGGCGGTGATATATAGCCTGGCTTGTTTAATTTTCTTGCTGGCATCAAAGTCTCGGCGTAATTGGGATGTCAGTCCATCGGGTTCTCGCGAACCGCTGATTTCCCATTTTGTCTTGCGGTCTCCCGAAATTTCCATCGCATTGGCGTAGGCTTCTCCAAACGTATAAGTGCTGTCAGGGTATGTGTACCATCCCGCGTCGCCGACGACCTCAGATTGTTCGAGATAATATTTTCCAGGTGGGAGGGGGCTGTCGAGCTTCAGGGTTGCCCATTCATTATCCGTGTGGTTCTCGATGCGCCGTTTTGCCACTAGTTCACCGTCGGGCCCGTTTTTTCTTAACGAGAGGGTAAAGCTGGTATTTCTAGTCTTGAAGGTCGGAACCTCTGCGCTGACTGACGCGATAGAGTGATCGGTAGTGAAGCTCTGACCTTGACTTTCACCTGGCTTGAGTTGGGCCGGAGTGGCGGGAAGTTGCGATTTGATAAGATCCGGAGGCATGGGCACCACGCCACCACGGCCGATCCATTGTGCTTTCCAATCGGTAGCGGTCAACAATCCCATTTCCCACGAGGAAGGTTTGCTCCAGGCAGATGGTTGGCCCTGAGCATCCCAGACGCGGACCGTCCAAAAATACCTTGTACGTGAACGTAGAGGCGCACCGGCATACGGAACAAATTGCGATCGCTCGTCGGCGATCTTGCCACTATCCCAAACATCCGCGTCACGAAGTTTCTCTGGACGTGATGCAACTCGGATTTGATAGAAGGTCTGTTTCTGGTTGCGCTCGTTCGATGCAATCACCCAACTGAATCTTGGGGTCGGAGTGTCAATGCCTAGCGAAGTTTTGGCATTTTCGATAGAAACGCTTTCAACTTTCACGGTCTCCGTGGCACTTGATGTAACAGTACAGAACCACAGAATGGCCGCGAGAAGAAAGACGGAAATAAGTCCTCGATTTTTCATTTGTTAAGATTTTTATCTCGACCACCGACCTAGTAGATACGCCTGGATTCCAGACGCGCGATGGAATGCGGGCCGTGGCCTTCGAGTACATTGAGGTTTTCTACAACCGCAAGCGCCTGCATTCGACCTTGGACTACCGCTCTCCCTGTCAGTTGCTCAGTGACTGGCACCTTGAGCAACAAGCGGTGAAAAGAGTAGCACAACCACCACCCTTTGGAAGGCGGAAACCCGAGGGAACCTAAAATGGGCCAAACGAGACGGCCCTGGGGGAGGGGAAATAAGAATGCTTTGATCCTGGTAGGGAATGAGCTTGTATAGCTATGGTAAATTTTCAAAGTAGAGGTATCCATTTATACGTGGGCAACTCGCTCTAAATATACAATATGCCTATCAATCAAGATGTAGTGGTCAACTAATCCCGGACACTGCGTTAAGTTTTTCCTAGGCTCTGTACGAAAAGTAATGTCGTAAACACCGCATGGCGCAGGCCAGCGAGACCATCGCTGCATAACTTTTCGCGAGCTTGTCGAAACGCGTAACGATGCGACGGTTCTCTTTCAGCCAGCCGAACATACGCTCGATGATATTGCGCTGTCGGTACTTGGGACGATCAAACAGTCTCGGCAGCCCCGGCTTGGGTTTGCGCTTCATGCTGCGCAGAGGAATTACCGGCTGCATCCGATACCGGTCGCAGTAGCGACGCAACGCTTCGGCGTCATAACCTTTATCCGCCAGCAACCATCGGCAGCGTTTGCGGGGGCGACCGCGCAAGCTGGGTATGTACGCTTCATCGAGCAACGGCTGAGCATAAGCGATGTCGCTGGCTTGTCCGCCCGACAATAGAAACTTCAGGGGTACGCCGTTGGCATCGCACAGCATGTGAATTTTGGTCGTCAGGCCGCCCCGGCTGCGTCCGAGCGCGTGATCTTGTGGTTCTTCAGGCCCCCTTTTTTCCCGGCACCAGAAGAGGTCCGGGTTGCTCGTACTGCCGTGGAGTCAATCATCCAGGTCTCCAGATCAATTAATCCTTGCTCGTTGAGCTTGATGTGAAGACGCTTGAGCATCTGGTCAAACGCTCCGCGATTGCGCCAGTCACGAAAACGTTGATAAACCGTTGACCAGGGGCCGAAACGCTCGGGCATGTCGCGCCAGGCAGCGCCAGAACAAAGCACCCAAAGGACACCGTTGAGCATCAAGCGATCATCTGTTCGTGGGCGCCCGCTACGGCGAGGCTCATCGAAGATATCCGCAACCAAGTCCCAGGCTGCGTCGGGAAGTTCGTACCGTTTGGCCATCGTGGGCTCCTGCCTTTGATGGACGCGGACTTTACTGAATCGCGACGCCAGTGGAATTCAAATTGTTTTCGGCGGATTTCGTACAGAGCCTAGGCAACAGCGGGCGGCAGCCCGCCGTTGAATTGATGTGGCCGTTTCCAGTTGTAGCGTTGCATCAAAAACCGACCAATATCCTGCTGTGCCAGCGAAGCATTCATGTAGCCCACGGCCGGTACCCATTCCGTTTTCAGGCTGCGAAACAACCGCTCCACCGTCGCCTATTTATAGGCGTGTGAGCCGGGTTGCTTATACTTCAATCACCACGCGGTGCCGGGAAACCTGATCCGTCCTGGTGGTTTTCGTCTGGCGGTATGCCTTCTATGGCGGCAAGCCCTCAAACGTCGCAGCCAGCGTAATCGGCTTCAATGGTCACGCTACGGACGCCTTGCTGACCTCTATATTCCAAGTCCCAAGCATGTACGCCCATACCCGGAGGATCGCTTCGCGTTATATACCCGAGGTAGGAGCCGTATGCGTTAGTTCCGCACGTACGGATCCATGCGGGGGGGGGGGGGGGGGGGGGGCAGGTAACTGCCATTCCTGCCGCGACCAAAGGACTAACTCAATGTCATACCCCGACATCCTGCACCATCATGACGCCAAGGATTGGCTCCTGCCACCAACTCCTATTGATGCCCGGCCTGTAGATCGACTACGGCCGTTCCAGGGCGCGGAAACCTCCGCTAAAGGCAGATCCGGCGTCGATCGTCTGTCCATCGAATTTCACCTGGATACGGTCAAGGCACTGATCGCTACCCATGCCCGAATTGACCACGTCGGGCCTATACCCTTTTGGGGTAAAGAAGCGCCAAAGTGGGTCAAACAAGGCCGTTGCCGGCTGGGCTTCGAGCAACTGCTAACCGTCGATAGCCATCAAGCACATTTGAAGAAGGTTCGCCTTCTGACGGAAACCGCTCGTCCGGCCATCGTCATTGCAGGGAACGGAATGTGCAGCAGCGGTCGAATCGTCAATTATCTGATAGCCATGCTGCACGACCTGCGACACAATGTTCTCTTCGTCGGTTACCGAGCCTAAGTCACACTGGGTCGGGCCATTCAAGCCAACGGCCTGCGCGGTGGTTACGTGGAACTGCATAAACAACGCTATGACATCTGAGCACAAGTCCATACCATAGGCGGCTATTCGGCCCATGTGAATCATAAAGGCGTAGTGAATTAGGCAGTAAATACTTGGGTTACTATTCTCTGGTTGTTGGGTTTTTAGTGGTTTATTTAATTTTGTATATGCAGAGCTCCTTAAGTTTTGAGAGCTTGAATTGATGATCTGGCTTGTTTAATTGCTCTATTTTTTATTTTGTTTTTTTGATGTTTATTGTTAAGTTTAAGGCGGGGCGAGTGAAGTGATTGCATATTTTTCAGTTAGCTTGGCGTTGTGGATTTTGTTTCTTATGTCTATAAGCTTGGGCCAGGATAGTCGAGATAGTCGGGCTCTGGATTTGTGTGCGTTGTTATTGTTTGTTTTATTTTCGGGTCTCAGGTTTGAGACTGGTAATGATTGGCTTATATACAAGCAGGATTACGAGAGTATTGAGTTTTCTGATTTTTTTGCATTTGTTCATGATTCGTCATTTGAGCCGCTATATTTGGCCGTCACATTTATAAGTAGTCAGGTTGTAAGCTTTCAGGTGTTTTTATTTTTGGTGTCTGTTTTTAATGGCTTTATTCTTTACAGGTTTTGTAGGTTTTTTGACGCAGGGTTTTCTGGTGTTGGAGCTGTTTGTTTTTGTTGGACGTACTTGGCAACAAATATGGCGACGATAAGGTTTTCGCTTTCGATTTCGTTGGTGTTGCTTGCGGTGTTGTTTTGGATTGAAAAGGATAGGTTTAAGTCTATATTTTACACTTGCTTGTCTGTGGGCTTTCATTCCTTTTCGCTTGTTTTTATGCCTTTATTGCTACTGTCGGGGGTTGAGTTAAAAGCGCGCATGGCTTTTCTGATCTTGTCGGCCGGCGTTGTTTTTGGTTTGAGCTTTAATTATTTGTTAGATTCGGGGCTCTTTGCTTACATTCCTTTCTCTGAGAAGTTGTTATTTTATTCTGAAAAATCTGTTCAGTCTGGTATATCTATCGGTTCTTTGTTTTATGTGGTGTTAAATGGTTTTTTTATGATTTGCTTGTTTAGGGATCGACTTGAATCACTGTTGTTGAATCTTGCCAGGTGGAGTACGCTTATACTGCTTGCCCTTCAAGTTGGTATGTGGTTTTTACCTGTTTTTTGGAATAGATATCAAGTTATCACGGTTTTAATTCAGGCTGTTTATATTTCATTTAATTTTGTAAGGCGTGGGTTTATGTTGGAAACCTTGGTCCTTATGCTTATTTCGTTATCGGTTTTGGCGAAATTTTTGTTGGATCCTGCTTTTATCTCATATGTGCCATATCAAAATGTGATTTCCCAAGCGTTGGGTACCGATAGTGGAGATGGAGAGCGAAGATTTTATGAGGCTCTCGATGCTCATATAGATCGGAATGTCAAATGATAGTGGCAGAGAAGCAATGTAATTCTGCATTTTTGTTCTAGATGGGGTCTTCATGATTAGGCTCTGTACGAAATCCGCCGAAACTCATTTGACTCCCGCAAGCGTCAGAATCAGTAGAGTCCGCGTCCATCAAAGACAGGAGCCCACAATGGCTAAACGGTACGAACTTCCCGACGCAGTCTGGGATTTGGTTGCAGACATCTTCAGTGAACCCCGCCGCAACGGACGCCCACGGGCACAGATGATCGGCTGATGCTCAATGGCATGCTATGGGTGCTCTGTTCAGGAGCCGCCTGGCGTGACATGCCCGAGCGCTTCGGCCCGTGGTCAACGGTGTATCAACGCTTTCTCGACTGACGTAATCGCGGGACTTTCGATCAGATGCTAAAACGACTTCACATTCGGTTGAACGAGCAAGGCCTGATCGACTTGGAAACCAGGATGATCGACTCCACTGCCGTTCGTGCAACCCGAGCCGCATCAGGCGCCGGGAAAAAGGGGGCCTGAAGAACCACAAGTCCATGCACTCGGGCGCAGTCGGGGCGGCCTGACGACCAAGATTCACATGTTGTGCGATGCCAGTGGCGTGCCGCTGCGCTTTCTATTATCAGGTGGGCAAGCAAGTGATATCGCTTATGCCCAACCGCTGCTGGATGAGGCTTACATTCCAGTTCTGCGCAGTCTTCCCCGTGAGTGCTGCCGATGGTTGCTGGCCGACAAGGGCTATGACGTCGACGCCCTACGCCGCTCGTTACCGGATGCAGTCGGTAATCCCGCTACGCCGCATGAAGCGCAAGCCTTGGCCGGGCTTGCCAAGACTGTTTGATCGCCCCAAGTACCGGCAGCGCAACATCATCGAGTGCATGTTTGGATGGCTGAAGGAACATCGCCGCATCATGACGCGCTTCGACAAGCTCGCGAAAAGTAATGCGGCGATGGTTTCACTGGCTTGTGCCATGCGGTGTTTACGGTATTACTTTTCGTGCAGAGCCTAGGGTGCTGTCTACTGACGACGTGCTGGTGTCGGGGTCGTGGCGCGATGCTAAAATGGTCGTTTTTGGATGGTGCGCCGACGATACTCAAAGAATTGGACTCAAATGTGTCATCATGTCCAGTGATCGCGCAGTCCTTTGTCAGGCTTGGTCAGCAGTTTTGACAAAAGTAAAGGTTACACAGGGTTGCCGACGAGTTAACCGCTTTTATCGTGCTGGCTGATGATGAAAGCACTGGCTAGTGTTAATTATTTATCTACCACTTTTTGAAATGTGACGTTTAAAATTATGAAAAAATTAAAAGTCGTAACCGTAGTGGGAACCCGTCCGGAAATCATTCGTCTGTCACGCGTAATGGCTGCTCTGGATCAGTATTGTGATCATGTACTTGTTCATACTGGGCAGAATTACGATTACGAACTGAATGAAATTTTCTTTCAGGACTTAGGGATTCGCAAGCCTGATTATTTTCTTAACGCTGCGGGTGCCACTGGCGCCGAAACTATCGGTAACGTGATTATTAGTGTGGACCGCGTCCTGGCCGAGATTGAACCAGAGGCTCTGTTGGTCTTGGGAGACACAAATAGCTGCATGGCAGTCATTCCTGCCAAGCGCCGCAAGATCCCAACCTTCCATATGGAAGCTGGTAATCGCTGTTTCGACATGCGTGTTCCCGAAGAAATCAATCGTCGTATTGTCGATCATACTGCGGATATCAATCTGACTTACAGTACGATCGCTCGTGATTACTTGCTGCGCGAAGGCCTTTCGCCTGACATGGTAATCAAGACCGGTAGCCCGATGTTTGAAGTGCTCAATTATTACCGTGAAGGCATCGATGCGTCGGATGTCCTTGCTCGTCTCGGTCTGGAGAAGGGTAAGTTTTTCGTCGTTAGCGCACACCGCGAAGAGAATATCGATTCCGATAAAAACTTCGGCAAGCTCGTCGAGGTTCTGAATACGGTCGCCGAGCATTATGGCTATCCCGTTATTGTTTCAACCCACCCACGTACCCAGAAGCGGGTTGACGCCATGGGTGTGAAGTTCCATGAAAATGTTCGCTTGCTCAAACCGTTGGGGTTCAAGGACTACAACAAGTTGCAGCTTGATTCCAAGGCAGTCCTTTCTGACAGCGGTACGATCAACGAAGAATCTTCCATTCTTAACTTCCCTGCATTGAATATTCGGGAAGCTCATGAGCGTCCAGAGGGTATGGAAGAGGCCGCGGTAATGATGGTTGGTCTCGAGGTCGAGCGGGTGATGCAGGGCTTGCAAGTGCTGGAAGGGCAGGATCGTGACGAAGAGCGTACGCTGCGACTTGTAGCTGACTACAGCATGCCTAACGTGGCTGAGAAAGTGGTTCGAATCATTCATAGCTATCGTGATTATGTCCTGCGGACCGTTTGGAGAAGGTACTAATACGAATGGCCACTCGTGTTTTACTGTTCACTCAGTGGTTTGATCCTGAGCCAACGTTCAAAGGGCTGGTTTTTGCTCGTGAGTTAGTTGCACAGGGTTTTGAAGTCGAGGTTGTCACCGGGTTTCCAAACTATCCCGGTGGTAAATTGTATCCTGGCTATAGGATCAAACCCTTGCAGCGCGAAGTCATCGACGGCGTCCATGTGACGCGTGTACCACTCTACCCAAGCCATGGGCAGAGTGGTGTCGGCCGACTTTTTAACTACATCAGCTTTGCAGCCAGTATTTTGCTGTATGGCCTTTTTCGAGCGAAAAAACCGGATGTCATTTATGCCTACCATCCTCCATTGACGGTAGGTATTGCGGCTGCACTCGTTCGTTTTTTTCGGCGTGTGCCCGTGGTATACGATATTCAGGATATGTGGCCTGACACGCTCAAGGCCACAGGGATGTTTTCCAACGAAAAGCTCTTGAAAATTGTCTCTCGCGTCTGCGATTGGGTATACGGTCACGTAGACCAGATTGTCGTATTGTCTCCTGGTTTCAAGCATCTATTGATCGAGCGGGGAGTGCCTTCGCAAAAAATCGATGTCATCTACAACTGGTGTGCCGAAGATATGGTTCGTTCCACTTCGAGTAATCCACCGGCCAATTTTCCAGTGACTTCGAAGTTTCGAATTCTGTTCGCTGGGAATATGGGCAAGGCGCAGTCGCTTGATACAGTCATTGCAGCTGCGCAGTTGTTGCAGGAAAAAGCCAGTCAAGTAGCGTTTATCTTCCTAGGCGGGGGAGTTGAGGCTTCCAGGCTGGAAGCACTTTCGAAAAGCAGACAGCTCGACAATGTATTCTTCCTACCTGCTGTTCCGATGTCTGAGGTGGGAGCCTATCTGTCTAGCGCCGATGCCTTGCTTGTACATTTGAAGAAGGATCCGTTGTTCACCATCACTATTCCTTCTAAAACCCAGGCGTATATGGCGGCCGGTAAGCCGATCTTGATGGCGGTAGACGGTGATGCTGCCGATCTTGTGCGCGACGCTGGTTGTGGAGTTGTCAGCGAGTCAGACAATCCGCAGGCTCTTGCGGACGCGGTCCTGGCTTTGATAGATGTCTCGGTACAAGGGAATAAGGACATGGCTGAAAACGGATTGGCGTTCTATCACAGAGAGCTGTCCTTGCATGTCGGTGTCAAGCGTTTTGGTGAGCACTTCAAGCGTTTGTCGAAATGAACTCCAACGCTTTTCCCCACCAATAATTTGTCTTTCAAGGATCTCCGATGTCAAAACGCTTCTTCGATATTGTAGCTTCCGTAGCCGGGTTGATTGTCTTGTCTCCCGTGATCGCGATTGTCGCATACCTGATTCGCAAGCGATTGGGATCTCCGATTTTGTTTCGACAAGTCAGACCGGGTCTCGGTGGTAAACCCTTTGAGATGGTTAAGTTTCGCACTATGCGGGATGCGTTGGACGCCGACGGTAATCCGTTACCTGATTCTGAGCGAATGACAGATTTTGGCAGATTTCTTCGATCCAGCAGCTTGGATGAGTTGCCGGAGTTGTGGAACGTCATCAAGGGAGATATGAGTTTGGTAGGGCCTCGCCCGCTATTGATGGAGTATCTGCCTCTGTACGATGAAGTGCAGGTTCGCAGGCATGATGCGCGACCCGGGGTGACCGGGTGGGCACAGATAAATGGTCGAAATGCGTTGTCCTGGGAAGAAAAATTCAAACTTGATGTTTGGTACGTAGACAATCAGTCGCTGTGGCTCGACCTGAAAATTATTTTTCTTACTATCAAAAAAGTTTTGATCAGAGATGGGATCAGCGCTGAGGGTGAAGTAACAATGACCAAGTTCACCGGGTCAAAAAAATGAAGAGGTTGGCAATTCTTGGCGCAAGTGGACATGGAAAAGTTGTCGCTGACACGGCGGAGTGTTGTGGATGGCAAGTCATAGAGTTCTTTGATGACGCATGGCCACAAGTGTCTTCCGTCGGGTTTTGGCCGGTCGTTGGTAACACCGGCGACTTGCTCAGCCGTGTAGGGGAGTTTGATGGAGTTCTGGTTGCTATTGGCAACAATAGTGTCCGTCGACGTAAAATGGACGAACTGAAGGCCTCAGGTGCACAACTTCCTGTTTTGATGCACCCTTCTTCGATCATAAGCCGATACGCTAAGATCGGGGCCGGAACCGTCGTGTTTGCATCAGCAGTAGTCAATGCCTATGCGATCGTGGGTGAAGGGTCAATTCTGAACACCGGCTGCAGCGTTGATCACGACTGTTTTCTTGGGGTGTGCGTGCATGTCAGTCCAGGTGCGCGGCTGGCTGGTGCAGTAACCGTCGGCGACGGAAGCTGGATTGGTATCGGTGCCTGTGTCAGGCAGGTGCTCAGCATAGGTTCTAACGTGATGGTGGGGGCCGGAGCCGCGGTGATCTGCGATATCTCTGATAACATGACGGTCGCAGGAGTGCCCGCTCGAGCGATTGCAAGATCCTGAGTGTTTAACCATCGGATACACGTGACTGATTGGCTGTCCTGTATCATCGGCAGTTCTTTATTAATTATGGTTGACAGGTAAAAACCGTGTTGAATACCCCATTTTCTCCTTGGCCTTCGTTCTCTGAGGAGGAGGCCGATGCCGCTCGCGACGTAGTGCTTTCCAATAAGGTCAACTACTGGACCGGGCAGGAATGCCGCGAGTTTGAGAAAGAGTTCGCCACATGGGCAGGCACTGAATATGCCGTCGCCCTGGCGAACGGCACTGTAGCACTTGACCTTGCACTGGTTGCGCTGGGTATTGGGCGTGGAGACGAAGTCATCGTCACGCCTCGCACCTTCCTCGCCTCAGTTTCCAGCATTGTCAATGCCGGTGCGATTCCGGTCTTCGCCGAGGTCGACCGCGATACCCAGAACATTACCGCACAGACAATCCAGGCCGTCTTAACCCCTCGTACCCGGGGTATTATCTGTGTGCATTTGGCTGGCTGGCCGTGTGATATGGATCCGATCATGGAGTTGGCAGCACTTCATGATGTCAAGGTAATCGAAGATTGCGCCCAGGCACATGGTGCGAAGTATAAGGGACGCCCCGTAGGCTCCATTGGTCATATAGGCGCCTGGTCGTTTTGCCAGGACAAAATCATGACCACTGGGGGGGAGGGTGGGATGGTCACGACGAATGACCGCACCCTCTGGTTGAAAATGTGGGCATTCAAGGATCATGGCAAGAGCTGGGAAGCCATTTACGAACGAGACCATCAACCAGGCTTCCGGTGGTTGCATGAGAGCTTTGGTACGAACTGGCGGATGCTGGAAGTGCAAGCGGTCATAGGCCGGATTCAGCTTCGTCGCATGGCGCAGTGGCGTGCTAGCCGAATCAATTATGCGGAACGTATTTGGTCGCAGGCTCGTGAGCTTAAAGGTTTGCGTGTTCCAGTGGTTTCCGAAAACTATGCTCACGCTGCCTATAAATGTTATGTGTTCGTAGAGCAGCAGCAGTTGAAGGCTGACTGGAACCGAGACCGTATTCTGTCCGAGATTTCTGCTCTGGGCGTTCCTTGCTTTTCGGGTTCTTGCTCTGAGGTGTACCTCGAGAAAGCGTTCGACGATACGGGCTGGCGTCCAGAAGAACGACTATCTATTGCGAAAGAGCTGGGTGAGACAAGCTTGATGTTCTTGGTACACCCGACGTTGACTGAAGCCGAAATCGAAAAGACCTGCAAGGTGATTCGCAGCGTTATGCAGCAAGCGGTGAAGCCTTAGATCTGTTTGGAGCCTCACAATTTCCTTTTGGTGCGAGTCGGTTCTTGTTGGTGGGGAAAAGGGGGTGGCGAAAAACCGCCTGATATTTGCAATATCTGATCCCCTTTTCCTCACGGTTTTCAGCTCTTGCCGGTAGTATCGGTCGAGGCCTGCATTCCTTGCACGCGCCCCGTGCTGGTGATTTAGCTCCCTTTTGGCGCTACCGGTTTCAATGTTTTGAACCAGACTGGTTATTTCAAAGTTACGAGAGCGTCGGAGACGTACACTCGTCAGCATGATCAATAGGGGAGTGGTTCGAGGTGTACGACGGGGTTATGGATAAAATGCGCAAACTGTTGCTTGAACTGCCACGCCGTCAAAAACGGCTCATTCAGGTTGTGGCCGACGTCGTTCTTGTGTGGGTAGCCTTATGGATGGCGTTTATTGTGCGTCTGGGACCAGACGAGATGGTCAACCCGTTTATTCAGCATGTCTGGCTATTTATTAGCGCTCCTGTGATTGCTATTCCTCTTTTCATTCGCTTTGGCATGTACCGTGCGGTTATGCGCTACTTCGGCAACGATGCGTTGATCGCGATCATCAAGGCGGTCAGCTTGTCGTCGCTGATTCTTGGTGTAGTTGTTTATTGGTACAGCAATCACCAAAACGTCGTCCCACGCTCCATCATTTTCAACTACTGGTGGTTGAGTCTGATCATGATCGGCGGGCTTCGCCTGGCCATGCGTCAGTACTTCCTGGGCGACTGGTTCAGTGCGGCCCAGCATGTCCCGTTTACCAATCGGGACGATGGCTTGCCGAAAGTCGCCATTTACGGTGCGGGGGCAGCCGGTAACCAGCTGGTTGCTGCCTTGCGGATGGGGCGCGCCATGCGTCCGGTGGCGTTTATCGATGACGATGGCGGGATTGCCGACAGGGTGATCTCCGGATTGCAGGTGTACAAGCCCAAGCATATTCAGGAGATGATCGACAACACGGGCGCGCAGGAAATTCTCCTCGCCATTCCATCGTCCAACCGTGGACGCCGTCGCGAGATTCTCGGGTTTCTCGAAGGCTTCCCGTTGCACGTACGGAGTGTCCCGGGTTTCATGGACCTGGCCAGCGGCCGGGTCAAGGTCGACGATATCCAGGAAGTAGACATTGCCGACCTGCTTGGGCGTGACGCAGTCCCGGCCCAGGCTGACTTGCTCGAACATTGCATCACGGGGCAGTCCGTGTTGGTTACGGGCGCCGGGGGCTCCATTGGCTCCGAGCTTTGCCGACAGATTCTGGCGCTGCGCCCGACAACGCTTCTACTGTTTGAACACAGTGAATTCAATCTTTATTCCATCTTGTCCGAGCTGGAGCAGCGAGTCGCTCGAGAGTCGCTGTCCATCCGCCTTTTGCCGATTCTCGGGTCGGTTCGCAATCAGGACAAGTTGCTGGATGTCATGAAAACCTGGCGAGTAGACACGGTGTATCACGCCGCCGCCTACAAGCATGTCCCCATGGTCGAACACAACATCGCCGAAGGTGTGCTCAATAATGTGATAGGCACGCTTAATACGGCCCAGGCCGCCCTTCAGGCAGGAGTGGCCAACTTCGTCCTGATTTCGACGGACAAGGCCGTGCGACCGACCAATGTCATGGGTAGCACCAAACGCCTTGCCGAGTTGACGTTGCAAGCGCTGAGTCGTGAGTTGGCTCCAGTGTTGTTCGGTGATACGAGCAAAGTTTCGCGCGTGAACAAAACGCGGTTCACGATGGTGCGGTTTGGTAATGTCCTGGGATCGTCGGGTTCGGTCATTCCGTTGTTTCACAAACAGATCAAGTCGGGCGGTCCGCTGACTGTCACGCATCCGAAGATCACTCGATACTTCATGACCATCCCTGAAGCGGCGCAGTTGGTGATTCAGGCGGGCTCCATGGGGCAGGGCGGCGATGTTTTTGTCCTGGACATGGGCGAGCCGGTGAGGATCGTCGAGCTGGCCGAGAAGATGATCCATTTGTCCGGTCTGAGCGTGCGCTCGGAAAAAAACCCGCATGGCGACATCGCTATCGAGTTCACCGGACTGCGTCCGGGTGAGAAGCTTTACGAGGAACTTCTGATCGGTGACAACGTGGCGGCCACTCGGCACCCGATGATCATGACAGCCAACGAGGACCACCTGTCCTGGGATGTGCTGAAGGTCAAACTGACTGAGTTGCTTGCCGCGGTGGATCAGGACGACTATGCGCGCGTCCGCCAGCTGTTGCGCGACACTGTCAGCGGCTACACCCCGGACGGTGAGATTGTCGACTGGATCTACCAGCAGCGCCGCCTCGAACCATGATTGTTTCACATTCCAAAACTGACATATTTTTGACAGGATCCACATATCGTCTAACTTGAGGCAGGGGGCAACGTGGGGAAAACAGCTTTCTCAAATCGTTGCCATGGAGCTCCGACGTTGCGTGAGGGCTACTGTCGCTGAGTACCGTATGCCGAATATTGCTGATAAAATAATTGGGGTTGTTTGCAATAGCTTGATTGTATAAACGGATAAATGCTGAGTTGAGCTGCAGGAATGAATGAAAATAAATTAAAGATCCTGATAGTTACACAGTATTTTTGGCCGGAGAATATGCGTATCAATGACCTGGTTCGTGCCTTCTCGGAAAATGGTCATGAGGTCAGTGTGTTGACCGGATGGCCAAATTACCCTGAGGGTTCGGTTTATTCGGAATTTAGTGCCAGTCCTGAGCGTTTCAAAAACTACTTCGGCGCGCGCATAGTTAGAGTTCCATTAGTTTCGCGTGGAAAGCGCAGTATCAGCCTGATATTCAATTACGTTTCTTTTTTTCTTAGCGCTTCCACACTCGGCGCTTTCAAGCTGCGAAATGAAAAGTTTGATGCGGTTTTCGTATATGCAGTTTCTCCTATTATGGCTGCCATTCCCGCAGTTGTGTTAGGGCGGATAAAAAAGGTCCCAGTATTTGTCTGGGTCCTTGATCTTTGGCCGGAAACTCTGAGGGCTGTAGGGGTACTCCGTCAGCCTGCCTTGTTGGCTTTGGTCGGACGTATGGTCAGTGCAATCTACAATCGTGCTGATTATTTACTTTTACAATCCAAAGGTTTTGCCGACAACGTAAAACAATATTGCACCAAGGAAATCCCTCCAGAGCGTTTGATTTATTTCCCAAGTTGGGCTGAGGATGACTTTTCAGCGTCCACTCCACTCACTTCAAATTTGCTAGAGCGAGATGACTCGGTCTTCACCATTGTTTTTGCAGGAAATTTAGGCGATGCGCAGGATTTCCCCGCGATCCTGGAGGCCGCAGAAGCATTGAAGAACAAAGTGGCCGTGCGTTGGGTGATCGTGGGGGATGGGCGTATAAGCAAATGGTTGAATGAACAAGTAACGACAAGAAACTTGAGCAATGTATTGCTGCTGGGACGACACCCTCTGAGCGAGATGCCAGGGGTGTTTGCTTGTGCCGATGCGTTGCTGGTTTCATTGAAAACCAATGATGTATTCGAGAAAACGATTCCCGGGAAGGTCCAGGCTTATATGGCTTCGAGCAAGCCGATCCTGGGTATGATCAATGGGGAGGCTGCACGGGTAATCGAAGAGTCTGGCGGAGGATTTTCCTGCCCCTCAGGTGATATCCAGGGACTTGTGCGAATTACTCTGGAGTTGGCTACCAAATCCCCTGCTCAACGTGAAACTATGGGGCGTGCCGGTCGGTCCTACTATTTGAACCACTTTTCCAAGCCTGCACTTATGGGCCGTTTGGAAGAGTTGTTTCGCATTGCTACATTGCGAAGGACCACCCAATAATGTCGAAGACTGTATTTTTAACCGGTGCAACAGGGTTTGTTGGTGGCGCGACGCTAAGGTGTCTGATCGCAAGAAACTACACTGTCATTGCCGCGCTGCGTAATGGGTCGCAATTACTTCAGAATAAAGTCACGACGATTCACGTTGACAGTATCGATGGTGCTACGTCCTGGAAAAACGGTCTCACCGGCGTAGACGTTGTCATACATGCCGCGGCTCGCGTTCATGTGATGAATGATACCGAAACCGATCCCTTGGCGGCATTCAGGCGAGTCAATGTTGAAGGTACAGTGAATCTCGCGCGTCAGGCTGCGTCTGCAGGCGTCCGACGCTTCGTATTCATCAGCTCCATCAAGGTGAACGGCGAAAGTACCGATTTGGGTATCACGTATTCTCCCGAGGACACGCCAGCCCCGGCGGATCCCTATGGAGTATCCAAGATGGAAGCCGAAGAGCAGCTGCGCGAATTGGCCGTGGAGACCGGAATGGAGGTCGTGATCATAAGGCCAGTGTTGGTTTACGGCCCCGGGGTCAAGGCTAACTTTCAAAGCATGATGCGATGGCTCGATAAAGGTATTCCCCTGCCATTTGGGGCAATTCACAACAGCCGCAGTCTCGTAGCATTGGACAATCTGGTGGATTTGATTGTCACCTGTATCAGTCATCCGGCGGCCGCTAATCAGACCTTTCTGGTCAGTGATGGCGAGGATCTTTCCACCACTCAATTGCTGCGTAAGATAGCGCTTGCCCTTGGGCGTACAGCTCGGCTTGTACCAATACCCGCCAGCGTCCTGCGCGGTGTCGCAACATTGCTCGGAAGGAAAGCCCTGTCAAACCGGTTATGCGGATCCTTGCAGGTAGACATCAGCAAAACTCGCTCATTGCTGGGGTGGGCACCTCCGGTCTCGGCAGATGACGCACTGAAGGCTACAGCACAATATTTTCAAGAAAGTAAATAACAATGATCTATTGGTGGTTAATTCCTGCGGTAGCGGTTGTTTCCTTAATATTGACAGCTGTATTACGTCGTTATGCATTAGCGCGAAGTATTGTCGACGTCCCCAATGCTCGCAGTTCCCATTCGGTACCCACTCCCAGGGGCGGCGGTGTCGCCATCGTCATCGCATTTTTGTTGGCGCTGCCATTTCTGGCATTGGCGCAGTTGGCAACCATGCCACTGTTGATCGCTATCGGGGGGGCGGGGGGGCTGATCGCAATTATCGGCTTTATAGATGATCACGGTCATATAGCAGCACGTTGGCGCTTGTTAGGCCATTTCTGTGCGGCCGCCTGGGCCTTGTTCTGTCTGGGAGGTTTGCCTCCGATTACCTTGTTTGGATGGGCTATGGATCTTGGTTGGCTGGGATGCATCCTGGCGGCGGTCTATCTTGTCTGGATGCTCAATCTTTACAATTTCATGGACGGAATCGATGGTATAGCCAGTGTTGAAGCGATTTCGGCGTGCCTGGGTGCTTGCCTGCTTTATTGGCTGAATGGATTCGAAAGCCAGATGTGGGTTCCTGGACTGTTGGCGATGGCGGTTGGAGGATTTCTGTTCTGGAATTTTCCCCCTGCACGCATCTTCATGGGAGACGCTGGAAGCGGATTCATCGGCATGGTGCTCGGTGTCATCTCGATTCAGGCTGCCTGGATTGCACCGCAGTTGCTCTGGGCCTGGCTGATCCTGTTGGGGGTGTTTGTTGTAGACGCAACCTTTACCTTGATTCGTCGCCTGGTTCGCGGTGACAAAATTTATGAGGCTCATCGTAGCCACGCCTATCAGTTTGCGTCACGCCGGTATCGCAAGCATTTGCCAGTCACTCTTGCTGTCGGAGCGATCAATGTCGGCTGGTTGCTACCCGTTGCGGTTTGCGTGACTTCCTTTGGAGTGGATGGGGGGCTGGGTCTGATAGTCGCCTACCTCCCTCTCGTGATTCTGGCGATCAAGTTTCACGCGGGTGAAATCGAAAAAACCAGGCCCTCAATAGCTGATTTGTGATTATTTGAGATAGCCAGTGCGTCTGGGGATGTACACTGATCAAGCAAGGTCATGGGGAGCGGTTCGAGGTGTACGACGGGGTTATGGATAAATTGCGCAAACTGTTGCTTGAGCTGTCACGCCGTCAAAAACGGCTCATTCAGGTTACAGCCGACGTCGTTCTCGTGTGGGCAGCGTTGTGGTTGGCTTTTCTGGTTCGCCTCGGCATTGATGATATGGTCAATCCACTGATAGCCCATTCTTGGCTTTTTTTCAGTGCCCCGGTAGTTGCAATCCCGTTGTTCATCCGATTTGGCATGTATCGCGCAGTCATGCGCTACTTCGGCAACGATGCGTTGATCGCGATCATCAAGGCGGTCAGCTTGTCGTCGCTGATTCTTGGTGTAGTTGTTTATTGGTACAGCAATCACCAAAACGTCGTCCCACGCTCCATCATTTTCAACTACTGGTGGTTGAGTCTGATCATGATCGGCGGGCTTCGCCTGGCCATGCGTCAGTACTTCCTGGGCGACTGGTTCAGTGCGGCCCAGCATGTCCCGTTTACCAATCGGGACGATGGCTTGCCGAAAGTCGCCATTTACGGTGCGGGGGCAGCCGGTAACCAGCTGGTTGCTGCCTTGCGGATGGGGCGCGCCATGCGTCCGGTGGCGTTTATCGATGACGATAGCGGGATTGCCGACAGGGTGATCTCCGGATTGCAGGTGTACAAGCCCAAGCATATTCAGGAGATGATCGACAACACGGGCGCGCAGGAAATTCTCCTCGCCATTCCATCGTCCAACCGTGGACGCCGTCGCGAGATTCTCGGGTTTCTCGAAGGCTTCCCGTTGCACGTACGGAGTGTCCCGGGTTTCATGGACCTGGCCAGCGGCCGGGTCAAGGTCGACGATATCCAGGAAGTAGACATTGCCGACCTGCTTGGGCGTGACGCAGTCCCGGCCCAGGCTGACTTGCTCGAACATTGCATCACGGGGCAGTCCGTGTTGGTTACGGGCGCCGGGGGCTCCATTGGCTCCGAGCTTTGCCGACAGATTCTGGCGCTGCGCCCGACAACGCTTCTACTGTTTGAACACAGTGAATTCAATCTTTATTCCATCTTGTCCGAGCTGGAGCAGCGAGTCGCTCGAGAGTCGCTGTCCATCCGCCTTTTGCCGATTCTCGGGTCGGTTCGCAATCAGGACAAGTTGCTGGATGTCATGAAAACCTGGCGAGTAGACACGGTGTATCACGCCGCCGCCTACAAGCATGTCCCCATGGTCGAACACAACATCGCCGAAGGTGTGCTCAATAATGTGATAGGCACGCTTAATACGGCCCAGGCCGCCCTTCAGGCAGGAGTGGCCAACTTCGTCCTGATTTCGACGGACAAGGCCGTGCGACCGACCAATGTCATGGGTAGCACCAAACGCCTTGCCGAGTTGACGTTGCAAGCGCTGAGTCGTGAGTTGGCTCCAGTGTTGTTCGGTGATACGAGCAAAGTTTCGCGCGTGAACAAAACGCGGTTCACGATGGTGCGGTTTGGTAATGTCCTGGGATCGTCGGGTTCGGTCATTCCGTTGTTTCACAAACAGATCAAGTCGGGCGGTCCGCTGACTGTCACGCATCCGAAGATCACTCGATACTTCATGACCATCCCTGAAGCGGCGCAGTTGGTGATTCAGGCGGGCTCCATGGGGCAGGGCGGCGATGTTTTTGTCCTGGACATGGGCGAGCCGGTGAGGATCGTCGAGCTGGCCGAGAAGATGATCCATTTGTCCGGTCTGAGCGTGCGCTCGGAAAAAAACCCGCATGGCGACATCGCTATCGAGTTCACCGGACTGCGTCCGGGTGAGAAGCTTTACGAGGAACTTCTGATCGGTGACAACGTGGCGGCCACTCGGCACCCGATGATCATGACAGCCAACGAGGACCACCTGTCCTGGGATGTGCTGAAGGTCAAGCTGACCGAGTTGCTTGCCGCGGTGGATCAGGACGACTATGCGCGCGTCCGCCAGCTGTTGCGCGACACTGTCAGCGGCTACACCCCGGACGGTGAGATTGTCGACTGGATCTACCAGCAGCGCCGCCTCGAACCATGATTGTTTCATATCCAGTAACGTACACATTTTTGACAGTCCCATGGCATAGCCTACGTTTGGAGAGCAGCTTCGGAAAAGCTGCTTTCTCAAACGATGGCATGGAGCTTCTCTAATGCGTACAAGCAGTTTCTACTCTCTGGTTTTCGCCCTTCTCAGCAGCATCTCTCTTACGGCAAACGCCGCGCCTGGTAACGCAACTGAGGTGATGAGTCCGCCTCTGGTGCGGGATGTGGCCGCCAAGGCGCAAACCGGCAAAGTCGATCTGAATAGTGCTGATGCACCTACGCTGCAACGTGAGTTGGCTGGAGTGGGCGAGGCAAAAGCCAAGGCGATTGTTGCTTATCGTGAAAGTAATGGCGCATTTGCGTCAGTTGACGAATTGCTGGAAGTGAAGGGAATCGGCAAAGCGATTCTGGATGGAAACCGGGACAGGATCGAGGTGAACTGAGGGTGTGAGTGAACGACAAAGGCCGATCATTGATCGGCCTTTTTCTGTAGCGAGACTTATGCCGGGAGGGTGTCCGAGCCTGAGCCTGCATTGAATACGAAGATGTCCCGCCCATTTCTGCCAATCAACAGATCGTTGTCGGTGCCTGCGACAATGAAGTCGCTACCGTTTCCTCCAACCAATACGTCGTCGCCATCGTGACCGTACAGCGAGCGGCTTACACCCACCCCACAATTTACTGGTCGGTTCGCAATACCGTTCATACCATCGCAGAGGTCCGGCGCAGTTATGCGTTTATTCTGGGTCTACTCTCATTCTGGTCGGAGCACTGACGAGAACCAACCGTTCCCCGGGGAAAATTACGACTATCATATTGAGCTTGAATTATGCCTATAATAAAAACCGCTTGCGCCGGATTGCTTTGGCGTCAGGCGTCCCTCGGCATCCTTCAGGAGCGCATTCATGAGTTCGGTTCAGTCACAAGGTACGGCCCTCGTCACCGGTGCTTCTTCCGGTATCGGGGCGGTTTACGCTGAGCGGTTGGCAGCCCGTGGTTTTGATTTGTTGCTGGTGGCTCGCGACGAGCAGCGACTGGAGGCGGCGGCGAGCACACTGCGCTCGGAGCATGGGATCAAGGTCGAAGTGTTGAAGGCGGATCTGACCCAAAAACAAGACGTACTGCAGCTCGAACAGCGGTTACGCAGCGATTCGAGTATCAGTTTGTTGCTCAATAACGCTGGCGTCGCGGCGGACGGGCTATTGGCCAATGCCGATACCGATCAACTGGAGCGAATGATTCAGTTGAACATCACGGCTGTCACGCGATTGGCCGCGGCGGCTGCAGCCAGTTTTACCAAGGCCGGGCGCGGCACGATCATCAATATTGCATCGGTGGTGGCGTTGTTTCCCGAGCGTTTCAACGCAACGTACAGCGCCAGCAAGGCCTATGTATTGAGCTTGACTCAATCGTTGAGCGCCGAGCTGGATGGCACCGGTGTGAAGATCCAGGCGGTCTTGCCCGGTGTGACCCGCACCGAGATCTGGGAGCGCTCCGGTATCGATGCGTCACAGATTCCTGCGGACATGGTGATGGAGGCGGGCGAGATGGTCGATGCGGCGTTGTCGGGTCTGGACCAGGGTGAGCTGATCACCATTCCTTCGTTACCGGATGCGGGCGATTGGGATGCCTTTGTGGCGGCGCGTCTTGTGATGGCGCCTAACCTTTCCAAAAGCAAAGCCGCTACCCGTTATCGGTAAGCGCCATCAACCGGCTTGAGGTATGTGTGGTATGAGTGATTGTCGCGTGGTTGTAACAGGTATGGGCCTGGTGTCGCCTCTGGGAAGCGGTGTCGAAGCGGTCTGGGAGCGGCTGCTGGCCGGGCGTTCCGGGCTGCGCAATCTGCCGCAGGAGGTGGTTGCCGATCTGCCGGCCACGGTCGGTGGTGCCGTGCCTACGCTCGCTGATGATCCGGAGGCGGGGTTTGATCCGGACCGGGCAACCCCGCCCAAGGAACAGAAGAAGATGGACCGCTTTATTCTGTTCGCCATGGAAGCGGCGCGTCAGGCACTGGAGCAAGCCGGCTGGCAAGCGCTAGACGCCAAGGCCCAGGAGCGTACGGCTACCATCATCGGCTCAGGTGTGGGCGGGTTCGGCGCGATTGCCGACGCGGTGCGCACCACCGATAGTCGTGGTCCGAGACGTCTGTCTCCATTCACTATCCCTTCATTTCTGGTCAACCTGGCGGCTGGTCATGTGTCGATCCAGCATGGCTTCAAGGGACCATTGGGCGCGCCGGTCACGGCATGCGCCGCCGGGGTTCAGGCAATTGGCGACGCAGCGCGGCTGATTCGCGCGGGCGAGGCGGATATCGCGGTGTGCGGCGGAGCGGAAGCGGCGATCGATCGGGTCAGCCTTGCCGGGTTTGCGGCTGCTCGCGCCTTGTCCAGTGCTTACAACGACACACCCGAGCGCGCCTCACGACCTTTCGACAGTGGTCGCGACGGCTTTGTCATGGGAGAAGGGGCCGGGCTGCTGGTCATCGAGTCTCTGGACCATGCACTGGCCCGGGGCGCCCAGCCCCTGGCGGAGCTGGTCGGCTACGGCACCAGCGCCGATGCCTTTCACCTGACCGCCGGCCCCGAGGACGGCAGCGGTGCGCGGCGAGCGATGTCGTTGGCATTGGCACAGGCAGGTGTGTCACCGGCTCAGGTTCAGCATCTGAATGCTCATGCAACCTCGACTCCGGTGGGGGATCTGGGTGAGCTGGCGGCGATCAAGGCATTGTTCGGTGCGCAAAATGGCATCGCTGTGACATCAACCAAATCGGCGACCGGGCATTTGCTCGGAGCCGCGGGTGGGCTCGAAGCGATCTTTACGCTGCTGGCGATCCGCGACCAGATTGTGCCGGCGACCCTCAATTTCGAGAGCCCGGACCCTGCCACTGAAGGTGTGGACATCGTTCATGGCGCCGCACGGCCGATGGCCATCGAATATGCGTTGTCCAACGGTTTCGGATTTGGCGGGGTCAATGCCAGTGTGCTGTTCAAGCGTTGGCAGGGTTAATCCTGTGAGTGTTTGAGGTGTTCGCGTGCGACGTCGAGAATCCGTTGGGCAAACTCGGCGTCGGCCACGCTGCGCGATAACAGCAAGGCACCGACCAGCGTGGACATGATGACGATGCTGCGGTCGGCGGTGTGCTCGCCGCCAAGGGTGTGCTGGATCTGATCGAGTCGCGCCTGGAGCACGACGTCGCTGGTTGGACTCGGCTGACCACGCAGCCCCAGTTCCGAGGAAATGGTCAGCAGCGGGCAACCTTCGTGAGGCGAGGTTTGATGCCATTCGGACAGGTAGGTGTTGATGAAAGCTTCGAGTGGTTGCTCCTCGGCGAAGATTTGCGCGCACAATTCATCGACTTGTACACCAGCCTCCTGCAAGGCTTTCTCTACCAGTTCGTCCTTGGACTTGAAGTGCGAGTAAAAGCCACCGTGGGTCAAGCCCAGAGCTTTCATCAGGGGTTGCAGCCCGGTCGCGCCGATACCGTCGCGTCGAAATCGTGCTGAAGCTTCCTTGATTATGCGTTGGTGGGTCTGGGCTTTATGGTCCTGCGAGTAACGCATCTGATATCTCCGCATCAATGCGGCCCATATTAACCAATGAAAATTGCATGGTGACTGTACTTCTACTTCTAAAAAGCATGCAGATGCTTCGATATGGGTACAAAGCGGCATGATTCCAGGCGCTTTCGCGCAAAAACAAACCCCGCCGGTCAAGGCGGGGTTTTCAGTCAGCGGTCCCGCGCTTCCTTGGCGTCCATTTCCGCATTGCGTTCGGCGACGCGCTTACGTTGCTCTTCGGTCAGTTCGACCTTGTTGGCGGTGTCGCGCAGCAGCATCAGACCACCAACGATCGAGCCGATTGCAACGACCAGAATCAACCAGGCATACCAGGGCATAGGGCTCTCCTTGAGGGCACGCCGATTGACGGAGTTCGCCAATCGATCGTGCATACCACTTTGAGCGATGGATTTTCGCAGTGGTTCCATTCTATGCCTGATAGCCCAAACGTACCTGAGCTGTTTATAGCCCGGTCAACATTGCGTCCGCCGGCGCATCCGCGCGCAACTGCGCGGTCAGCAGAAAGTACACGAAACCCACTGCCATGAAGCCGAGGAAGATCAGCCCGATCAAGGTGTTGAACCAGGCCATCGCCACCAGGCAGACCACTGCCAGCAGCAACGCGATCATCGGCACCAGCGGATAGCATGGCGCACGGAACGTACGCTCCAGGTTCGGTTCGGTTTTACGCAGTTTGAACAGGCTGAGCATGCTCATGATGTACATCACGATGGCGCCGAACACCGCTATGGTGATCATTGCCGCTGTCAACGTCATACCGCCGAGGTTGATCAAGCCGTCACTGTAAATCGCCGCGATACCGATCACACCGCCAACGATGATTGCCCGGTGCGGCGTCTGGAAGCGCGACAGTTTGGCCAGGGAGGCCGGCAGATAACCGGCCCGGGCCAGCGCGAAGAACTGCCGTGAGTAGCCGAGAATAATCCCGTGGAAACTGGCCACTAGGCCGAACAGGCCGATCCACACCAGCATGTGCAACCACCTGGAGCTTTCGCCGACCACGGTTTTCATCGCTTGGGGCAATGGGTCGTTGATGTTCGACAGGGTGCGCCAGTCGCCCACGCCGCCGGCAAAGAACATCACGCCCATGGCCAGCAATACCAGGGTCAGAATCCCGCTGATGTATGCTTTGGGAATCGTCCGTTTCGGGTCCTTGGCTTCTTCGGCGGCCATGGCGGCCCCTTCGATGGCGAGGAAGAACCAGATGGCGAACGGAATGGCCGCGAACATCCCGGCAATCGCCGGGGCACCGAATACATCGGAGCCGGCCCAGCCATTCAATGCGAAGTTGCTGAAGCTGAACGCTGGTGCAACCACGCCCATGAACACCAACAGTTCGGCCACTGCCAGTACGCAAACTACCAATTCGAACGTCGCTGCGAGTTTCACCCCGAGAATGTTCAGGCCCATGAACACTATGTAGGCACCGACCGCTGCGTGTTTTGGATCGAGAGCGGGAAACTGCACGTTCAAGTAAGCACCAATCGCCAGAGCAATCGCTGGCGGCGCGAAGACGAATTCGATCAGTGTCGCCAACCCGGCGATCAGCCCGCCTTTTTCGCCAAACGCGCGGCGACTGTAGGCAAAGGGACCGCCGGCATGGGGAATCGCCGTGGTCAGTTCGGTGAAGCTGAAGATGAAGCAGGTGTACATGGTGGCGACCATAAACGAGGTCACCAGAAAACCCAATGTGCCCGCGACGCCCCAGCCGTAACTCCAGCCGAAATACTCACCGGAAATCACTAGCCCGACGGCAATGCCCCACAGGTGCAACGTGCCGAGTGTGGGTTTGAGTTGTGTGTTCATGCCGTTGCTCCCTGAACGGTTTGGAATGCTCGGGAGGAGGGCGTGTGCAGTGGGCGTGCCAGTGTTGTGATGGCAGTCGTAAAGGGTAAAAACGTGTCGTATCTGGGGGTGTTTCCTGGCAGAAGTATGCTTTTTGTGAGTCAGTTGAGGGCGTTGCTGTCTGTTGTGCCGCCTTCGCGAGCAGGCTCGCTCCCATCATGGAAAGGGTTTGCGCAGACGACAACGGTCCCTTGGGGGGAGCGAGCCTGCTCAAGATGACGGCGATATCATTACCGAGCCTGACAGGCGCAAATGCCCGGCTTCAGGAAAAAACCTCAGCCTCCTTGAAGTACGCCGCCGCCTGGTCCTTTGCCGACAGTTGAGGTGCTTCGCTCAATTGCCATTCGATAGCCAGGTCCGGGTCATTCCAACGGATGCTGCGTTCGGCTGACGGGGTGTAGTAGTCGGTAGTTTTGTAGAGAAACTCGGCGAAATCACTCAACACCACGAAACCATGGGCGAAACCTTCCGGAACCCAAAGCTGACGATGGTTCTCGGCGGACAGGCGCACAGCAACCCATTTGCCGAAATGCGGCGAGCTTCGGCGGATATCCACGGCAACGTCGAGTACTTCACCAACGGTTACACGAACCAATTTGCCTTGGGTGTTTTCCAGTTGGTAGTGCAGGCCACGCAATACGCCTTTTTGCGAGCGCGAATGATTGTCCTGAACGAATTTGGTGTTCAGGCCAGTCGCATCTTCAAAAGCCTTGGCATTGAAGCTCTCATAAAAGAAACCTCGTTCATCACCAAATACCTTCGGCTCGATGATCAGAACACCGGGCAGGTCGGTGGTGATTACATTCATGGGGGGATTCTCCAGTTGTAGGCGTCAAAAACCGACATTCTTGCTCAAAGTGCACACCGAAGCGAGTGGCAGGTTTGGAAACTCATCCAGCATGTCGAGTTTGATTGGTCATTCGCGCAATAGGTGTTATTGCCGTAACGAAGCCACCAACCCACTCTTTACGCTTTCTTTATGCCCCGCGCGCACCCTCGGTCTCGTTCCTTTACAGCCTCCTTTCCGACAATGACTCCACACGCGGCAATACGCCGTAACACGGAGAATTTCCATGAGCGTTCTGGACGGGGTGTCACTGCTGTTGGCAGCGGGGCTGTTCATTTATCTGTTGGTTGCGCTGTTGCGCGCGGACCGGAACTAGGAGCGGCTATGCACAGTCATGATTATTGGCTGATCCTCGCGTTTTTCGTGGTGGTATTGGTCCCGGCACCGTTTCTCGGGCGCTTCTACTACAAGGTGATGGAAGGACAGCGCACCTGGCTGACGCCGATTCTCGGCCCGGTCGAACGCGGTTGTTATCGTCTGGCCGGCGTCGATCCGCAGACCGAACAGAGCTGGCAGAAGTACACGCTGGCGCTGCTTGCGTTCAACCTCGCGGGTTTCCTGCTGCTGTTCGCGATTCTGTTGTTCCAGGACCACTTGCCGCTGAACCCGCAAAACCTGCCGGGCCAGGAGTGGACGCTGGCGTTCAACACCGCCGTCAGTTTCATGACCAACACTAACTGGCAGGCCTACAGCGGCGAGGCGTCCTTGAGCTATCTGAGCCAGATGGTCGGCCTTACCGTGCAGAACTTCGTCAGTGCCGCCACCGGCCTGGCAGTTTTGGTTGCGCTGTGCCGCGGCATCGGTCGCAGATCCACGGCATCGCTTGGCAACTTCTGGGTCGACATGACCCGCGCCACCCTCTACGGCCTGTTGCCGCTGTGCCTGCTGCTGGCGCTGTATCTGGTCTGGCAGGGCGTGCCGCAAACCTTCGCGCAATACGTGAATGCGGTGACCGTGCAGGGCGTTGATCAAGTGATCCCGCTGGGCCCGGCCGCCAGCCAGATTGCGATCAAGCAATTGGGCACCAACGGTGGCGGTTTCTTCGGCGTGAACTCGGCGCATCCGTTCGAGAACCCGACCGCCTGGTCCAACCTGTTCGAGTTGGCATCGATCATCCTGATCCCGGTGGCGCTGGTGTTTACCTTCGGCCACTACGTGAAGGACCTGCGTCAGAGTCGCGCAATCATCGCCTGCATGCTGGCGCTGTTCCTGATCGGCGGCGCGACCTCGCTGTGGGCTGAATACCAACCGAACCCGGCCCTGAACAACGTCGCCGTCGAACAGACTGCGCCGCTGGAAGGCAAGGAGGCTCGCTTCGGTACCACCGCCACCGTGTTGTGGTCGGTGACCACCACAGCCGCGTCCAACGGTTCGGTGAACGGCATGCACGACAGCCTCAACCCACTCAGCGGCATGGTGGCGATGGTCAACATGATGGTCGGTGAAGTGATTTTCGGCGGCGTCGGTGCCGGGCTCTACGGCATGTTGCTCAACGTGCTGATCGCGGTGTTTCTCGCCGGCCTGATGATTGGCCGTACTCCGGAATACCTCGGCAAGAAACTGCAGGCCAAAGAGGTGCAATTGCTGGTGGTGACCCTGATGGTCATGCCGATTGGCGTACTGGTGCTCGGCGCGATCGCCGCCAGCCTGCCAGGCCCGGTGGCTGCCGTGAGCAATCCAGGCGCCCACGGTTTCAGTCAACTGCTCTACGCCTACACCTCGGCCAGTGCCAACAACGGCTCCGCGTTCGGCGGCTTTGGTGCCAACACCCAATACCACAACCTGATGCTCGGGCTTGGCATGTTGATCGGTCGTTTCGGTTACATCCTCCCGGTCCTAGCCCTGGCCGGCAGCCTGGCGATGAAGAAAACCGCACCGATCGGCCAGAACAGCTTCCCGACCCACGGCCCGCTGTTCGTGACCCTGCTGACCGTGACCATTTTGCTGGTGGGTGGTTTGACCTTCTTGCCGGCGCTGGCGTTGGGCCCGATTGCTGAACACTTGAGCATGGCTGCCTTTTAAATAAGGAGCTGAGGATTATTTGATGAATATGCCCGTAACTAAACCGGTCGCCACCGCCAAGGCGCCGGAACAACCGAAAACCGCAATCTCGGCCCTCTGGCGCCCGGCGCTGCTGCAAGCTTTCGTCAAGCTCGACCCACGGCAATTGCAACGTGCGCCGGTGATGCTGGTAGTCGAACTGACCGCGATCCTGACCACCGTGTTGTGCTTCGTGCCGGACACGGCAGTGCCGACGTTCGTCGCGGCGCAGATCGCGGTGTGGCTGTGGTTCACCGTACTGTTCGCCAACTTCGCCGAGGCCCTGGCCGAAGGTCGCGGCAAGGCCCGCGCCGACAGTCTCAAGGCTGGCAGCGAAGGTTTGAGCGCCCGCCGCAAAACCAGCAATGGCACCTTTCAGGTAGTGCCGGCCACCAGCCTGCGCAAGGGCGATGTGGTACGCGTCGAAGCAGGGGAGATGATTCCCGGTGACGGCGAAGTGATCGAAGGCATCGCGGCGGTCAACGAAGCGGCGATTACCGGTGAATCGGCACCGGTGATTCGCGAGTCCGGCGGCGACCGCTCGGCCGTCACCGGCAACACAAGGCTGGTGTCCGACTGGCTGCTGGTGAAGATCACCACCAACCCTGGCGAATCGACCCTGGACCGCATGATCGCTCTGGTCGAAGGCGCCAAACGCCAGAAAACCCCGAACGAAGTGGCACTGGACATCCTGCTGATCGGCCTGACCCTGATCTTCCTGATAGTGGTCGTGACCCTGCAACCGTTCGCCCACTTCGCTAATGGCAACCTGCCGCTGGTGTTCCTGGTAGCGTTGTTGGTCACGCTGATTCCGACCACCATCGGCGGTTTGCTGTCGGCCATCGGTATCGCCGGCATGGATCGGCTGGTACGCCTGAACGTGATCGCCAAGTCCGGTCGTGCGGTGGAAGCGGCGGGCGACGTGCACGTCCTGCTGCTCGACAAGACCGGTACCATCACCTTCGGTAACCGTCGTTGCTCGGCGGTGTATGCCGCCCCGGGTGTGACGGCCGGGGAACTGGCCGAAGGCGCATTGCTGGCTTCGCTGGCCGACGACACCGCTGAAGGCAAGTCGATCGTCGAATACCTGCGTGGCACTCATCCGCAACCGGAGCCGTCCGCCGATGTGCTGACAGCCGTGCCCTTCAGTGCCGAAACCCGCTTGTCCGGTGTCGACTATCAGGGGCGCGTGTACCGCAAAGGCGCGGTGGATTCGTTGCTGGCGTTCGTTGGCCTGAAGCGGGCTGATCTGGCCGCACCGTTGTCCCGTGAAATCGACCGGATCGCCCAAAGCGGCGGCACGCCGTTGCTGGTGTGTGCCGACGGCCGGCTACTCGGTGCGATCCACCTCAAGGACGTGGTCAAACCGGGCATCCGCGAGCGTTTCGCCGAGCTGCGCAAACTGGGCATTCGCACCGTCATGGTCACCGGCGACAACCCGTTGACCGCCGCCGCCATCGCCGCCGAAGCGGGTGTGGATGACGTGCTGGCGGAAGCCACACCGGAGAAAAAACTGGCGCGCATTCGTCACGAGCAAAACGACGGTCGTCTGGTCGCCATGTGCGGCGACGGCGCCAACGACGCCCCGGCACTGGCCCAGGCAGACGTCGGCATGGCGATGAACGACGGCACGCAAGCGGCACGTGAAGCGGCCAACATGGTCGACCTCGACAGCGACCCGACCAAGCTGCTGGACGTGGTGCAGATCGGCAAGGAATTGCTGGTGACCCGCGGTGCGCTGACGACCTTTTCCATCGCCAACGACGTGGCCAAGTACTTCGCGATTCTGCCGGCGCTGTTCGCCGCGATCTACCCGCAACTGGGTGTGCTCAACGTGATGCACCTGAGCAGTCCGCAGAGCGCGATTCTTTCGGCGATCGTATTCAACGCCCTGATCATTGTGGTGCTGATCCCTCTGGCATTGCGCGGTGTGCGCGTGCAGGCGGCGAGTGCGGCGGCGTTGTTGCGACGCAATCTGCTGATCTATGGACTGGGCGGGATTCTGGTGCCGTTCGTGGGCATCAAGGCGATCGACATGCTGTTGACGGCGTTGCATCTGGTTTGACTGAACACCCCCCTGTAGGAGCGAGCTCGCTCGCGATGGTGGTTAACGATAACGAGTGCTTCCTGACTGTACGCGGCGCTCTCAATTGCATCGCGAGCAAGCTCGCTCCTACAGGTTTTTTCCTGTGAATTCGAGGATTTTGAAATGTCCACATTGATACGCCCGGCCCTGAGCCTGCTGGTCCTGATGACGCTGGTCACCGGCGTCGCTTATCCATTGGTGGTCACCGGCGTGGCCCAGGTCGCGTTCCCGGATCAGGCCAACGGCAGCCTGGTGCGTGATGCCGAGGGCAAGGTCCGCGGTTCCTCGCTGATCGCCCAGGACTTCGTCGGTGACGCCTGGTTTCACCCGCGCCCTTCGGCCGGTGCCTTTGCCACCGTGTCGAGCAGTGCCAGCAACCTGTCGCCGAGCAACCCCGCCCTGGCCACTCGCGTGATCGACGATGCCAACAAACTGCTGGTGCCAGGCCAGGGGCCGGTGCCATTGGCGCTGGTCACTACGTCCGGCAGCGGTCTCGATCCGCACTTGCCACCAGCGGCGATTGCCTATCAACTGGCGCGAGTTGCGGCGGCGCGCAATCTGCCGGTAGCGACACTGCAACAACTGCTGGACGCCCACATAGAGCAGCCATTGGTAGGCCCGCCGGTGGTGAATGTGCTTGAGTTGAATCTGGCGCTGGAAAAACTGTAAACCGGCAGAACAGTCACTACATCAATCCCGGTAAAAAGAGATCCCCAAGCATGAGCAACTCCGGCCGCGCCGACGCGCTGTTAGCAGACCTGCCCCGCGATGGCCGTGGCCGGCTCAAGGTCTTTCTCGGCGCCGCGCCGGGGGTGGGCAAGACCTACGCCATGTTGCAAGCGGCCCACACCCAGTTGCGCCAAGGGGTGAAAGTCATTGCCGGCGTCGTCGAAACCCACGGCCGGGCCGAAACTGAAGCACTGCTCGGCGGCTTGTCGCAGCAGCCGTTGGTACGCTCCGAATACCGTGGCGTGTTGCTCGAAGAAATGGACCTCGACGGTCTGCTCCTCGCCAAACCCAAGCTGGTGCTGGTCGACGAACTGGCGCACACCAACGCACCCGGCAGTCGTCACGAAAAACGCTGGCAGGACATTCAGGAACTGCTCGCCGCCGGCATCGATGTGTACACCACGGTCAACGTCCAGCATCTGGAAAGCCTCAACGATCAGGTGCGCGGCATCACCGGCGTGCAGGTCCGCGAAACCCTGCCGGACTGGGTATTGCAGGAAGCCTACGAACTGCTGCTGATCGACTTGCCACCACGGGAACTGCTGGAGCGATTGCGCGATGGCAAGGTCTATGTGCCGGAGCAGGCGCGGGCGGCCATCGATGCGTTCTTTTCCCAGACCAACCTGACGGCCCTGCGCGAACTGGCGATGCAAACCGCGGCGGCTCAAGTCGATAACGATCTGGCCCAAGGGTATCGTCAGTTGGGGCAAGCGGCGCCGGCCGTGCGCGGGCGTTTGCTGGTAGGGGTCGACGGCGATGCCCAGGCCGAGCGCCTGGTGCGTCATGCCAGTCGCGTGGCCCAGCGGCGGCACCTGCCCTGGAGCCTGGTGCACGTGGACAACGGCAGCGTGCGTGACGAGCAGTTCCGCCTGCGTCTGCAAAGCGCCCAGCAACTGGCCGAGCGCCTCGGCGGCGAAGTGGTGTTGCTGCGCGCCGGTGAAGTGGCGAAAACCCTGATCCAGCATGCCGCCGAACGCCGCGCCAGCCTGGTGCTGGTGGGCCAGTCCCGGCCGCGTTTGCGCCGACGTCTGTTCGGTGGCGGGCTGGCGGCGCGTCTGCTGCGTAATGCGCGCGGGCTGGAAATCAACGTTCTCGACAGCGATCACCAACCGCATCAACCCCATCGGCGGTCGATGCATTCACTGGTCTGGTTCGACTACGCATTGGCCGTGGTGGCGACGATTCTGGCCAGCGCTCTGGCCTGGGCCGTGGCGAGCGTACTGCCACTGCCGAACATCTCCCTGGTGTTCCTTGCGGCGGTATTGCTGGTGGCGGTGCGCAGCAGTCTCGGGCCGGCGCTGGCCTGTGCGGTGCTGTCGTTCCTGACCTATGACTTCCTGTTCATTCCGCCGAATTTCTCTTTCAGCATCCAGCGCGAAGAAGACGTGCTGACCTTGCTGTTTTTCCTGCTGATGGCGGCCCTCACCGGCAACCTTGCGGCGCGCCAGCGCAGGCAATTGCAGGCACTGCGCGATACCCAGGAAGAGACCACCGAACTGCTCGACCTGTCACGCAAACTGACCGCCGCCACCGACCGCCAGGCCGTGGTCAGCGCGGCTGCCCAGCACCTCAACGGTTGGAGCGACGTGCAACTGTGCCTGCTCAATCGCGACGGGCAAAACGGCTGGAAAGTCGAAACCGGTGGCCCCCTGGAGTTCACCGAAGCTGAGCGCGCCGCCGCCGATTGGGCCTGGCAGCACGATCAACCCGCGGGTGCGGGCACCGGCACCTTGCCGTTCGGTCGCTGGTGGTGGTGGTCATTGTCGGTGGAAGACGGCCCGCTGGCGTTGCTTGGCGTGTGCGCCAGGGAAGGCCAGGCCCTGAGCGGCCAACGCCGACGCTTGTTGACCGCGCTGACCCAACCGCTGGCCCAGGCGCTGGCCCGGGCGCAACTGGCCGATGATCTGGAAGCGGCGCGGCTGCACGGCGAAACCGAGCAACTGCGCAGCGCCTTGCTGGCTTCGGTGTCCCACGATTTACGCACACCGTTGACATCCATGCGCGGCAGTATCGATAGCCTGCTGGCCCTGGGTGAAGCGATCCCGCTGGAGGATCGACGTGAACTGCTCGAAGGCACCCGCGATGAAGCCGAGCGCCTGGACCGGTACATTCAAAACCTGCTCGACATGACCCGGCTCGGCCACGGCGCCCTGAAGCTGGCGCGGGACTGGGTATCGCCGGCAGACATCGTCGGCAGTGCGCTCAACCGTCTGCGGACAGTCCTTGCGCCGTTGCAGGTCAGCACCGACGTGCCGGCCGAGTTACCGTTGCTTTATGTGCATGCCGCGCTGATCGAACAGGCGCTGATCAACGTGCTGGAAAACGCCGCGCGGTTTTCGCCGTCCCACGGGCGTTTGCAATTGTGCGCAGGGGCTGATGACAGTGAGCTGTTTTTCTCGGTCAGCGACGAGGGGCCGGGGATTCCGGAGGAGGATCGGGCGAAGATTTTCGACATGTTCTACACCGCGGCGCGGGGTGATCGCGGCGGGCAGGGTACCGGGCTGGGGCTGGCGATTTGTCAGGGCATGGTCGGTGCCCATGGCGGGCATATCAGCGTCGCCGACGGCATCGAGGGGCGCGGCACCTGCATCACGTTGCACCTGCCGCTACAGGCTCAGCCGGGATACGAAAGTGAAGCCTGATCGCGCTTGCGCTACTCTCTTGCCACTTCTTTGTGTTGATGTGAATTCATGAGCCAGACCGCGACCATTTTGGTCATTGACGACGAACCGCAGATCCGTAAATTCCTGCGCATCAGCCTCGCTTCCCAGGGCTACAAAGTGCTGGAGGCGGGCACCGGCAGTGAAGGATTGGCGCAAGCTGCGTTGAACAAACCGGACTTGCTGGTGCTCGATCTCGGCTTGCCGGACATGGACGGCCAACAGGTATTGCGCGATTTTCGCGAATGGTCGACGGTGCCGGTACTGGTGCTCTCCGTGCGCGCCAGTGAAGGGCAGAAAGTCGAGGCCCTGGATGGCGGCGCCAATGACTATGTGACCAAGCCATTCGGCATTCAGGAGTTCCTGGCGCGGATCCGTGCGTTATTGCGCCAGGCGCCCGCAGGCGAGGTGCAACAAGCGGAGCTGAACTTCGGTCCGTTGACGGTCGACCTGGCGTATCGCCGGGTGCTGCTCGACGATGTTGAAGTCGCGCTGACTCGCAAGGAGTACGCCGTGCTGGCGCAACTGGCGAGGCATCCCGGGCGGGTGATCACCCAGCAGCAATTGCTCAAGGACATCTGGGGGCCGACCCATACCGAAGACACTCACTACCTGCGCATCGTGGTCGGGCATTTGCGCCAGAAACTGGCGGATGACCCGACCCGGCCACGGTTCATCGTCACTGAGGCTGGGGTGGGGTATCGGTTGTTGAGTGAAGGCAGCCTTTAGATCTTCGTTGCCTGATCTGACGTCATCGCGAGCAAGCTCGCTCCCACATGGGATCCTGGTCAGACACACATTTTGTGAACGCCAAAGATCCACTGTGGGAGCGAGCTTGCTCGCGATGAGGCCCTTGCATTCAATCGAGAGTTTTCAGACGTTCAGTTCTGCTCATTCTCATACCGGTCCAGCGTATCCCGCGCAATCTCCCGTCCCAGCGCGATCAACTCCGGCGCCTTGTAGAACTCGAAAAACCGACACACGCGCTTGGGCACGTTGATCAGGATGTCCGGCGGATACCCGGCAATCTTGTACTGTGCCAGCGACGTCTGCATCACCTCGAAACTCTGGTTGATCAAATCCAGCAAGGACGCCGGCCCGACGTTGTCGATGATGAACGAACCGGTGGCGGAGCGGGGGGCGCCACTGGTTTCCGGAGCGGCCGCGGGTTGCTGCGCCTGGGGCTCGGCGGATTCGATCCACGGGTTGAGTTCCGCACCTTCGGCCTTCAAGGCTTCCTGTTCCAGAATCAACAATTGCTCGGCTTGCTTGCGCCGGAACGGCAACTTCGAGCCGACGGAGTTGATCAGGCTGTCGAAGCGGGTCTTGAAGGCGGCGGGACGCTGGATGACCGGCAATTGATAGTGGCGCTGGTTGGTGGAGTTGAGGTTGACCGCGATGATCAAGTCGCAATGGCTCGACACCACCGGCACGATCGGCAGCGGGTTGAGAATGCCGCCGTCCACCAGCATGCGGTTGCCTTGCATCACCGGGGTAAACAGGCTGGGAATCGCTGCCGAGGCGCGCATGGCCTGATGCAGGCAACCTTCCTGGAACCAGATTTCCTGCTGGTTGGTCAGGTCGGTGGCAACCGCGGTGTAGGGGATGCGCAAATCTTCGATGTTGATCTCGCCGACGATCTTGCGGATCTGTCCGAAGACTTTCTCGCCACGGATCGCGCCCAGACGAAAACTGACGTCCACCAGGCGCAACACGTCGAGATAATCCAGGCTCTCGATCCAGTCGCGGTAGTCATTGAGTTTGCCGGCGGCGTAGATCCCGCCCACCACCGCGCCCATGGAGCATCCGGCGATACAGGCAATGTCATAGCCGCGCCGTTCGATCTCTTCAATGACACCGATATGTGCATAACCCCGGGCTCCACCCGAGCCCAATACCAGTGCGACACGCTTTTTCATGGATCGCCCTCGTTTGAATGATTCAACAATGCACCCATCGAGGGCCATGCTTCAATCGCCATGGTCGTTCGAGGGGACAAGAGCGTCGTATTTTCGACACTCCATGGCGGCACATGGTTATTCTTGTCGGCGCTATAGTTGCACGGCGACCAACGGCACTTTTCAGGTGCCACAACGTCTTACCTGCATGACTGTTGACCTATTTTTGAGGAGTGAGTGATGAAAGCCTGGATCTGCGTGCCATTGATTGCCCTGGCGCTGGCCGGTTGTGCCGGCAAAACCGCTTATCGCGACCGCTGCGGTAGTAACCTGGATGCGGCATGGCATGAACTGGACCTGGCCAAAGCCGAAGGTTTCGCCGGGACCGTCAGCTACTCCAAGGCCCTGTCGCTGTTGACCGCGGCCAAGACCCAGCAGCAATTCGAGGGGTTCGAAGGCTGTACCAAGAAAGCCGAGAAGGCTCGCTTCTATATTCGTGAATCGCGCGCAGGGCGTTAAAAGCAAAAGCGGTGACAAGCTCTAAACTGCAAGAGTCTTCGAGCTTGCAGCCTGGAGCTTGCAACCTGGCGCTGTTTACGGAGTAAACCCCCATGATCGATCGGTTGGTGGCTCAGGTTCTGGGCCTGGAAGTTCGTCTGCTGGCCTGTCAGGCCCGCTTGAAAGAGCGTACAGACCCTGAAGCGTTACATGATCTGCGTACAACCATGCGACGGTTACGCAGTCTGTTGCGACCCTTGCGCGGGTTGCCCGGCGTCGAACAACTGGAAGCGGCGGCCTCCCGGGTGGGCGATCTGACCACACCATTGCGTGATCGCGAAGTGCTGGCGGCGTACCTGCTCCAGCACCATCAACCCCAAGCCGCACAGTGGCGCATGGCGCAAATGGCCGAGGCTTACCCGGCCGTGGCGACCAGTCCCGAACTCGCGCAAATGCTGATCGTCCTCGATGCGTTTCCGCGTTTTCTGCGTGCCGCTCAGCGCCAGGGATTGCTCAAGGGCCTGCGCAAGCGCATCGAAAAACGCCTGGGCAAGCAATGGAAAAAACTCGACGAGGCACTGCACGATCCGACCCACGACCGTCATCGGCTGCGCCTGCTGATCAAGCGCGTGCGCTATGGCATCGATGCTTACCCCGAACTGGACCGTTTGCCGAAAGCGGCCATGCCCCGGCTGAAATCGGCCCAGGGGGCGCTGGGCGACTGGCACGATTGCGTGCAATGGCTGGCGATGGCTGAACGGGAAGCGGATTTGCAACCCTGTGTTGCCGTGTGGGAAGCCACTATGGCCGAGGCCGAAACCCGAGCGGACCGCGTTCTGGAAAAATTCAGCAAGGCCTGTTTCAAATCCTGAGACCACTCGAGATCCTTTGTGGGAGCGAGCTTGCTCGCGATGAGGTCGTGACATTCAACATTGATGTTGGCTGTCCGGGCGCTATCGCGAGCAGGCTCGCTCCTGCAGGTTACATGTCCGGCACGAGCCTTGTGCGACTTATCTGTCAGTCAATTTGGCCGGAATAGGCGATGTATCAACGTCGCCAGATGGTTAAGATCCCTTCATCTTTTTCCATTCCCAGAGGTTTTCATGCGTTTTTCCGAACTGCTCAACGCTGTCCGCAGCCAGCCGATGGAGCTGTCTATCCCGGCCTCATGGGCCCAGGGGCGAGCCAGTTTCGGTGGCCTGGTGGCCGCTTTGCAGTACGAAGCCATGCGCGCCCGGGTTCCGGCGGATCGACCGGTGCGTTCGTTGGCATTCACCTTTGTCGGCCCGGTTGAGCCCGAGGTGCCGGTCAGTTTTGACGTCGAGGTGCTGCGCGAAGGCAAGGCCGTCAGCCAAGTGCTGGGCCGGGTGATGCAGAAGGGCCAGGTGGTGACGTTGATCCAGGGCAGCTTCGGCGCCTCGCGACCTTCGGAAGTGGCGGTGGCCGCTGAACCGGCACCTGAAATGAAGCACTGGGACGAATGCCAGGAATTGCCTTTCGTCGAAGGCGTCATTCCGGAGTTCATGCGGCATCTGGCGATGCGCTGGAGTGTCGGCGGGCTGCCGTTCAGCGGTAGCACATCCCGGCAAATGGGTGGCTGGGTACGTTTGCGCGGCGACGTAAAGGAAGAGGCTATCGGCGAGGCGCATATCCTGGCGCTGGTGGACGCCTGGCCGCCGGCCCTGATGCCGTTTTTGAAGAAGCCGGCGATGGGCAGCACGCTGACCTGGACCATCGAATTCGTGCAGCCGCTGCTGGAACTGAGCACCCTGGACTGGTGCAAATACCTCGTCGAAACCGAATACGCCGCCGATGGCTACGGGCATGCCGCCGCAAAAATGTGGAGCGCGGATGGCCGGTTGATCGCCATGAGCCGGCAGACCGTGACTGTGTTCGCCTGATCAGTGACGGCGGTGGCGCTCACGCCAGGCGCGCCACCAGCCGCCGCTGAGGAAGAACCGTGGAAACGTCAGGAACTGCTCGACCAACAGGCGTGATACCGCATCCTTGCGATCACTGAAGGGTTCGGAGGCTTGGGTCTCCAGGTTGTGGCCGTGGCGTTGCAAGGCCAGCGCCGCAATCACACCGATTACGCCGATGGCGATATTTGCCAGGCTCAAGCTGAACACCCCGGTCACAATCAGCAGAAATGCCACGATGAACAGCGGCACCGCGATCAGGTGCAGCACCAGATTGGTCGGGTGCTGATGATTGTTCGGGTAGGCTCGCCATTGCCAGGCGGGTAGGTTGGGGTGACGTTTGCCCATGATGCCGATCCTCGATCCATGTTGAACACATGTGATTAAGAATAGGCCCGGTCTATGCTGGCGGCGAATCAAGGCTGGCTATTGGCTTGATAGGTGCCATGACTGGAATAGATGGTGCCAGTTCTGAAGCCTTCGCGAGCAAGCCCGTTCCTACATTTTGACCGTATTCCAATGAAAGAACGCGGTCACCTGTGGGAGCGGGCTTGCCCGCGAAGAGGCCCTCAAAGTTTGAGCTGACCTATCGCCTTGCTTAATTCCCCGGCCAACGCCGCCAGCTCATTGCTGGTGATCGCCGAAGTCACCGTCTGCTGCACCGTGTTCTCGGTCACGTCACGGATGCTCACCACCGCCCGGTTCATCTCCTCCGCCACCTGGCTCTGCTGCTCGGCCGCCACCGCGATCTGCGTGTTGCTTTCACGCATCTGCGCCACCGCTCCGGTGATCTCGGCCAATGCCGCGCCGGCCTCTTGGGCCTGTTGTACGCAGTCGTCGGCCTTGAACGAGCTCTCTTGCATGAAGTCCACGGCGTCCCGGGTGCCGGCCTGTAACGCCGAAACCATGAGGGTGATCTCATCCGTGGAGGTCTGCACGCGTTTGGCGAGGTTGCGTACTTCATCGGCGACTACCGCGAAACCGCGACCCATCTCGCCGGCCCGGGCCGCTTCGATGGCGGCGTTCAGCGCCAACAGGTTGGTTTGCTCGGCGATGCTGTGAATCACGTTGACCACGCCGTTGATTTTCTGGCTGTCCTCGGCCAGGCGTTGAATCATCTCGGCAGTCTGCTGGACGCCGGCGGACAGTCCGGCAATCGACCGCTGCACCCGTGTCACAACCGCCTGCCCGCTGCCGGCCAGGGTATCGGCCGATTGCGAAAGGTCACGGGTGGCACCGGCGTGTTGAGCGATGTGATAGACCGTGGCGGTCATTTCATTGATCGCTGTGGCGGCCTGATCGGTTTCGCTTTGCTGGCCCAGCATGCCGTGGCGCACTTCATTCATGCTGGCCGCCAGCCGTGCGGCACCGATGTCCAGTTGCCGGGCGGTGCTGGCGACGGTGTTGACCACCCGTTGATAACCGGCCTGCATGGCGTTGAAGGCGTTGGCCATTTGCCCGACTTCGTCGCTGCAAGCCAATGGCACGCGGGCCGACAGGTCGCCGGTTTTCTCCACGTGCAACATGACGTCTTTCAAGGTGTTTAGCTGGCTGAGCAGGAAGCGGATCAATAACTGCGATGCACCGAGCATTGCCAGCATCAGGATGAACACCGCCGACGCGTAGTTGGTGAAGCGCTCGCTGAACACCTGGCTCAGGCTCGGACCATGGGCAATCACGGCGACCTGCTGGCCGTCGGCACGCGAGAACACTTCGGCACCCATCAACGGATTGTCACCGAACAGCGGCATTGAGTTGATCTCGACCCAGCCGTTGGCATGGGTGAATTGCGGTATGGGTTGTCCATTGAGCGACGGCGCCTGTCCGCGATTGAACGTCAGCACGTTATCGGTCTCGGGCAGCGGTTGCCCGGCAGGCCAGGCGCCAAGCAATCGCGCCTGTGACTGAGCAGAAGCCCGGGATGCATGACTGCGGGCCTGTTGTTCGAGCTGCACGGCGTACAGCACCAGCAAAAGCGTGGTGATGAAGGCGACAGCGTTGACCGCCCAGAATTTGTATTTCAGCGAGATATTGCTAAGCCAGGCACCCATGGAGGTCTTCTCTGATAGCGGAAACAGTTTTGGCAAGGTGCCAGCATTGTGCCGCTACTCAGAAATTCGAACCTTGATACACGTCAATGTGGGAGCGGGCTTGCTCGCGAAAGCAGGGTATCAGTCGACATCAATGGTGTTTGATAGTCCCCCTTCGCGAGCAAGCCCGCTCCCACAAGGGGCAGTGTTTACAAGGCGATGGTGGGCAGCCGATAAAACGCTCGTGCGCAGGCTGTCGTGTGTGTCGCCAGATCCTCCTGGCTTTCCCCGCGATGCAGTGCCACTTCGCGCAGCACTTCGGTCAGGTACGCCGGCTCGTTTCGCCCGTTTTTCGGCTTGGGGCGCAGGCTGCGCGGCAGCAGATACGGTGCATCGCTTTCGAGCATCAGGCGTCCGCGCTTGATCTCCTTGACCAGTGGGTGCAAATGCGTGCCCCGGCGCTCGTCACAGATCCAGCCGGTAATGCCGATGTGCAAGTCCAGGTCGAGATAGCTGAACAGTGCCTTCTGCTCTCCAGTGAAGCAGTGCACTACGGCGGCCGGCAGTCGGTCGCGGAAGTCGCGCAGGATTTCCAGCAGACGCTGGCTGGCGTCGCGTTCGTGCAGAAAAACCGGCAGCTGCAATTCGACGGCCATGGCCAGGTGTTCTTCGAGGACCTTCTCCTGTTGCGGGCGCGGCGAGAAATCACGGTTGAAATCCAGCCCGCATTCGCCCACGGCCACCACATTCGGCTCCAAGAGCAAGCTGCGCAAACGTCGGGCGCTGTCGGCGTTCCAGTCGCTGGCGCAGTGAGGGTGAATGCCGGCGGTGGCGAACAGGCGCTGGGCGCTTTCGTCCAGTTGCTGGCACAGCTCAAGGGCCTGTTCACTGCCCTCGACACTGGTGCCGGTCAGCACCAGTTGGCACACGCCAGCCGCGTAGGCGCGGTCAAGTACGGCCTGGTGTTTGTTGGCAAAACTGGCGTTGGTCAGGTTGACGCCGATATCGATGAGTTGCATGGTGCTACCTCGGCCCAAAGGCCGGAAAGCATATCAGAGCCGTGGATTTATAAGAAAAACCAAGAACTACAACGGGTTAACGCTGTCTCTTGAGCCGCGGACCAGGCCTGGTTGGTAGTTTTGCCATCATTGTGCCAGTCTTTCGCACGTTGCCAGCGCCTTGGGCGCTCTGTTTTTGTCGCCGCGCTTGATGGTTTTGGTCATTGAAGCGGGCCTCATTTTCTTTCCGGAGAGTGGATGATTCGTCCCTCGGTTTTGCTACTGCTGTGTTGTTCGCTGCTACTGCCGATGACGGCGGTCGCGCGTCTGCCCGGGCCGCTGCAAGCCGTACCGGCCAGCAAGGTGCGCGATCTTGCGGAAATACGCAGCAGTCGTGTGCTGCGGGTGTTGGTCAACCAGAGCCGCAACAGTTCCGGTGAAGTCCAGGGGCAGGCGATCGGGGTCGAATACCATCGCCTGAAAGCGTTCGAGCAATACCTCAACGGCTACGCCCGTGACGGTCAGGAAATCACCCTCAAAATCATTCCCAAGGCCAAGGATCAACTGCTTGGCGCATTGCAGCGCGGGGAGGGCGATCTGGTGGCGCCAGGCGAGTTGCTCGATCTGCAACCCGGCTTCGCCGTCAGCACCAGTGAGCCGATTGCCAGCAACATCCCGTTGGTCCTGGTGGGCATCAAGGGCGAACGCCGCTACACCAGGCTTGAACAGCTTTCCGGCAAGACCCTGGCATTACCCGCAGGCAGCGCCGCCGGGGATGCCGTCAGCCAGATCAATCAAAAGCTCGCCTTGCACAAACTGCCACCGGTCACGATCGAATGGGTCGATCCGAGCCTTGCCGTCGAGGACGTACTGGAGATGGTGCAGGGCGGGATCTTCCACCTGACCATCGTCGAGCAACCGATCGCCGAACGCTGGGGCAAGATCCTGCCCAGGCTGCGTTTCGACAAACAGGTACTCGTCAGTGATCCGGGAGAGGAATTCTGGTTCGTGCGCCGTGATGCCTCGATGCTGCGGGCCAGCATTGATCGCTTCCTCACCGTCTACAAAAAACCATCGGATCAGGACGCCGCGTTCCTGCGGATCTATCGTCGTCTCTATCAAGTGCACTATCCACTGGCCAAGGCGGACCGACAGCGCCTGGAAAAACTTCGCCCAGTGTTGCAAAAACACGCCGACGCCCAGGGCATGGACTGGCTGAACCTGGCGGCGCTGGCCTTCAAGGAGTCATCCCTGCAACCCGCCGCCCGCAGTGGCGGTGGCCCCACCGGTCTGATGCAGATCACGCCTTCTGCGGCGCAGCGGGTGGGGGTCAACAATATTCAGGACCTTGATGGCAATGTGCAGGCCGGGGCCAAGTACCTGGCGATGATCCGGCGCAAATTCTTTGCCAGTCCGAAACTCAACGAGCGCGAACGCATGGCCTTCGTGCTGGCGGCCTACAACATCGGGCCGGAGCGGGTGCAAGGAATGCGCGCCGAAGCCCGCCGGCGAGGCTTGAATCCCAACCAGTGGTTCTTCCAGGTCGAACGCATTGCCATGGAGCAAGTGGGTATGGGGCCTGTCAGTTATGTTAATAGCGTGAACAAGTATTACTTGGCGTTCGACCGGGAGCGGGAGTCGTTGGAGCCCCAGGGGCAAAAGGTTGTCTCACGCAAATGATCAACAAATCTGATTGTTATTACGGGTTTTTTGCGCTTTTAGAATGTGAATTACTGATTAATATAGCGGCCAACCAACACACACTGACAAGGAATGAAACAGCATGAGCACACTGATCAATAAGGTACTGTCTACACGCGCTGGCTACGGCCTGACCGTTCTGCGCATCGTGGTCGGCATTATTTTCGCCGCTCACGGTTCGCAGAAGCTCTTCGGGGCATTCGGTGGCTATGGTCTGGCTGGAACCGCGCAGTACATGGAAAGCATCGGACTGACGCCGGGTTACCTGATGGCGGCACTGGCGGGCGGCACCGAATTCTTCGCAGGCCTGGCCCTGATCATCGGCTTGCTGGTTCGCCCGGCCGCACTGGGCCTGATCTTCCTGTCGCTGGTCGCGATTTTCTCGGTGCACATCAGCAACGGTCTGTTCATGGCCAACAACGGTTATGAGTTCGCCCTGGCGTTGCTCGGTGGCAGTATCGCGGTATTGATCGAAGGTGCGGGCAAGCTCTCGGCGGACCGTGCCATCGCCGGTTGACCGCTCTGGTTCAACGAAAAGGCCCGCATTGTGCGGGCCTTTTTTGTTGAGCGTCATTCTTGACACTGTCCAGTCAGCTTCTCTAGGATGTTGCTCATGCGCCGATTTAAACAGCTACTTGCGGGGCGCCAGGTGACTCATCCAGTTGCCGATAGAAGCCGGAACAGGCTTCGAAATACCGCTAAAGCGCTGGTTCGGTGTTGCCTCTCACCTGCCATGCAGACTTTTGAGGCAGAGACACGACACAATGAATGCACTAAACCCCGTTGTACGTCCCGCGCCGATCACGGCACACCTGACCCAGCGCAATCCAAAAATCCTGCTTGGCGGCAAACATCAGCCGACGCTCTTGCGTTATCTCGATGGCTGGCCACGTCGTACCGGCGGTCCCGCTGCCTTCCTGATCCAGTTTGTCGAAGACGGTGAGTCGCTCGCTCGTTTCGCCGATGACAGTTTCGATCTGGCAGTGATTCAGTCCCCCAGCCTCGAAGATGCGCCTGAAGTGATCCGGCAACTGACCCGCGTTGCCCGGCAAGGGCTGATTACCCGGCTTTAACGCTCACGGGTACTCGATTGCCACGATGTACACACACTGCTCACCCGTCGGTGTCTGGACCCGGACTTCGGCGTCCAGTGCCTTGCCGATCAATGCGCGGGCCAGGGGCGAGTCGATGCTGATCAGGCCCTGTTTGAGGTCCAGTTCATCCGGCCCGACAATGCGGTAGCGCGACTCTTTGCCATCCTCGTCCTCGATCGTGACCCAGGCGCCGAAATAGACCTTGTTCGGATCGCTGGGTTTTTCGCTGACAACCTTGAGCGCTTCCAGGCGTTTGGTGAGAAAACGCACGCGGCTGTCGATCTCTCGCAGCATCTTTTTGCCATAGGTGTATTCGGCGTTCTCCGAGCGATCACCCTGGGCCGCGGCTTCGCTGACAGCCTGGGTAACCTGGGGCCGACGTACATGCCACAACTCATGGAACTCGGCGCGCATCCGCGCTTCACCCTCGGGGGTGATCAGCGCGGTGCCAGCGGTGCGGGGAGGGCGGTAACGGCTCATGACAGCTTCTTGTGGTGAGGATGGCAGGAGTCTATCAACCCTCGCGCAGAACTGTCAGCGGGCTGGCGTTCAATGCCCGACGGGTGCCGAACACCCCTGCACCACCAATGAGCACGGCGCCCACCAGTGGGAGCAACAACAGCCATGGATGTGGATGCCACGGCAGGTCAAAGGCGTAGCGGTAGAGCACCCAGCTCACCACTTCCGAACCCAGCGCCGCCAGCAGGCCACTGACTGCGCCCAGCAAACCGAACTCGATACGCCGGGCCTTGACCAGCAATTGCCGCTCCGCCCCCAGCGCACGCAACAGCGCGCCCTGGCGAATGCGTTCATCCAGCGTCGCTTGCAGGCCGGAGAACAGCACCGCCATCCCCGCCGCCAACACGAACAACAACACGTACTCCACCGCCAGGGTCACCTGGGCGAGGATGCTGCGCAGTTGCTCCAGCAAGGCTTCGACTTGCAGGATGGTCACCGCCGGGAAGGCGCGGGACAGGTCGACAATCTGTTGGTCGTGACCGGCTGCCAGATAGAAACTGGTCAGGTAGGTCGCTGGCAGATCCTTGAGGGTGCCGGGCTGGAAGATCATGAAGAAGTTCGGCTGGAAGTTGTCCCAGTTGATCTCCCGCAGGCTGGTGACCTTCGCCTCGCGATTGACTCCGCCAACGCTGAATACCAGGTGGTCGCCGAGCTTTATTTTCAAACTCTCGGCGACCTTGCCCTCTACCGACACGCCGGGAACATCGTCCGGCATCTGTTGGTTCCACCAATTGCCGGCCGTGAGTTTGTTGCCCGACGGCAGGTCCGCGGCCCAGGTCAGGCTCAGGTCGCGCTGGATCGCCCGGTCGCCGGCCGATTCCTTGGTGACGATTTGCTGCACAGGCTCGCCGTTGATGCTGATCAAGCGTCCAGGCACTACCGGGTACAGCGTCGCCGATTGCGCCGATACGGTGATCAGGTGATCGGTGAAGGCCTGTTTGTCCGCCGGCAGGATGTTCAGCGCGAAGTAGTTTGGAGCGTTTTTCGGCAGCTGGTTCTGCCAGGTGTCCAGCAACTCGCCGCGCAGCAGCGCAATCAGCGCCATTGACAGCAGAATCAGGCCGAACGCCAGGGACTGGCCTGCGGCAGCGAGCGGATGACGCAGCAGTTGGCCCAGTCCCAGGCGCCAGGGCAAGGACGCACGAGCAAGCATGCGCCGCAGGCTCTTCAACAGCAGCAACAACAAGCCGCCCAGTACCAACGCTGCAATCACGCCGCCGCCGAGCAGGGCAAAGGTCAGCACCAGGTCCAGGCTCAGGCGCCACATGATCAGGGCGAGGGCGCCCAGCGCTGCGCCGTAGACCATCCAGGTGCTGGAAGGGATCGGCAGCATGTCCCGGCGCAGCACGCGCAATGGCGGAACCCGGCCCAGAGCCGCCAGTGGCGGCAAGGCGAATCCGGCCAACGCCACCAGTCCGGTGCCGATCCCGGCAATGGCCGGAAACAGCCCGCCCGGAGGCACGTCGGTCGGCAACAAGTCATGCAGCAGGGCAAACAACCCCAGCTGTGCGAGCCAGCCGAGGAGGGCGCCGCTGATGCTGGCCAGCAGCCCGAGTACAGTCAGTTGCAGGCTGAACAGCACCATGGTTTCCCGACGCGACAACCCGAGGCAGCGCAGCAAGGCACTGGCATCGAACCGTCGGGTGGCGAAGCGGGTTGCCGACAGCGCCACCGCCACGCCGGACAGCAACACCGCCACCAGGCTGGCCATGTTCAGGTAGCGTTCGGCTTTGCCCAGGGCGCCACCGATCTGTCGATTACCGTCGCGGGCGTCTTGCAAGCGCTGGTTGGCGGCAAGCCCCGGTTTGATCAGTTGCCGATACGTCTCGAGTGCCTGAGCGCTGCCTCGCCATAATTCGCGATAGCTGACCCTGCTGCCGGGCTGCACCACGCCGGTGGCTGCAAGGTCGTCGAGGTTGATCAGCACCCGCGGTGTCAGGCTGTAGAAATTGCCGGCGCGATCGGGTTCGTAAGTCAGCACCCGCGCCAGTTTCAGGGTTTTCATGCCGACATCGATGCTGTCGCCGATCTTCAGGTCCAGGGCGGTCAGCAGGCGTGCCTCGACCCAGGCTTCACCGGGTTGCGGTCCGCCACCGACTATTTGCGTGGCAAAGGGGGCGGGCGCGCTTTTCAATTCGCCGCGTAGCGGGTAGGTGTCATCGGCCGCTTTGATGCTGGACAGCTGAATGCTGTTGTCGGTGGCGATGACGCTGGAGAACTCCACCACTTGAGCGTGTTCCAGACCCAGTTCGGTGCCGCTTCTTATCTGTTCGGGGCGCGCAGGCGAACTGCCTTCGAGCAGCAGGTCGGCACCGAGGAATTCGGTAGCGCGCAGCATCATGGCGCCGTTCAGGCGCGCGCCAAAGTAACCGATGGCGGTGCTGGCGGCCACGGCCACCAGCAAGGCGAAAAACAATACGCGCAATTCACCGGCGCGGGCATCGCGCAGCAATTGGCGGATGGCGAGACTGAACAGGCGCAACAGCGGCAGGCGTGCCATCAAGGCTCCAGAGGGGCGACCAGCAGGCCGGCTTCAAGACGGATCAGGCGCCGGCAGCGATGGGCCAGGCGTTCATCGTGAGTCACCAGCACCAGGGTCGTACCGCGCTCCTGGTTGAGCTCGAACAGCAAGTCGCTGATGCGCTCGCCGGTGTGGCTGTCGAGGTTGCCGGTCGGTTCGTCGGCGAACAGCACATCGGGCTCGGCGGCAAACGCTCGGGCAATCGCCACGCGTTGTTGCTCGCCTCCGGAGAGCTGGCGCGGCGAGTGAGTCAGGCGTTGGCCCAGTCCCACCCGTTGCAGCAATTGGGTGGCGCGTTCGCGGGCGTCTTTGCGGCCATCGAGCTCCAGTGGCAACATGACGTTTTCCAGGGCATTGAGACTGTCGAGCAGCTGAAACGATTGAAAGACAAAACCCACGTGCTCGGCGCGGATGCGCGCACGCTGGTCTTCATCGAGGTTGCTCAAGCCTTGCCCGGCGAGTGTGACTTCGCCGCTGCTCGGCAGGTCGAGGCCGGCAAGCAGGCCCAGCAGGGTGGACTTGCCGGAGCCGGAAGCGCCGACGATGGCCAGGCTGTCGCCCTTGTTCAGTTCCAGGCTGAGTTGGTGCAGGATGGTCAGTTCACCTTCCGCGCTGGGAACCACTTTGCTAAGGTCCTTCGCGATGAGAATGCTTGCGCCCATGGAGAGTCCGATGCGTGTCTGGTTTTTGAGTGCTGGCCTGGCCTTGATGTGCATGGCCCAAAACGCAGCGGCGGGTACAGTCCTGATCGTTGGCGATAGTATCAGCGCCGGTTTCGGGCTGGATACCCGGCTGGGGTGGGTGTCGCTGCTTGAGCAACGGCTCAGGCACGAAGGTTTCGACGACAAAGTGATCAATGCGTCCATCAGTGGCGACACCAGTGCCGGAGGCCAGGCGCGCCTGCCCGCGCTGCTTGCAGAGCATAAACCGGAACTGGTGATCCTCGAGTTGGGCGGCAATGATGGTCTGCGCGGGATGTTGCCAACTCAATTGCAACAAAATCTTGCTTCGATGATCGACAGCTCCCGGGCCAGCGGTGCCAAGGTGTTGCTGCTCGGTATGCAATTGCCACCCAATTATGGTGCGCGTTACACCAAGGCGTTCGCCGAGGTCTACAGCACCCTGGCCGAAGAGAAAAAGATCCCGCTGGTGCCGTTTTTCCTCGATGGCGTAGGCGGTCATCCGGACTTGATGCAGGCTGACGGCATACACCCGGCGGCCGGGGCTCAGGACAAGTTGCTGGAAAATGTCTGGCCTACTCTAAAACCACTGTTATGACACTTTTCTAGAAGCAGGCTTTCGGCTAAGGTGGCGCCCCCGATTTGGAGCCCCCGATGCCGCGTCCCGCCTGGTCACTATTTGCCTATCAACTGATCGAGCCTGACGAACAGCTGGATCTGTTCGCCTGCCAGGAAGTGCGGGTGCATCTGGTGACCCGTCAGCTGGAGTTGGGCGGTTCGGCGGACCGGACCCTGTGCGGCAGTCTGTTGCCGGCGCAACCTCGCTGGTCGAGTGTTGATCGCCGGGTGTTTCAGGACCAGCGGCTGTGTTCGTTGTGCCGGGCCATTCTTGAGTCGCAGAAGCGGGGGACGTCGCCGATCTGGCCTGAATTGCGGTTTGAGCTTTGATCTGTCAGGAGTCGTGGCGGCCTTCGAGCCGACCTGTCTTTTGTTGGCCGTGTACATATCCGTTGCTGCGGTAACGGCGGCTTATGGTTTCGCCTTTACGGCCCCTCGCTAAGGCTCGGGGTTCCTTCGCTCCGGTATTCATCAGGGCGCATCGCCTCCGGTCTGCTTCGCGACGACCTCCTCTCGATGTGTTCGACTTCGTCGAACGGCGCTGCGCGCCTGCCCCCTGATGAACACCTCCACTCAGCCTTCCGAGGGGGCGGGTGGATCAAGATCAAAAGCTGCAGGCGAGCTAACGCTCGGCCTGATGAGTGGTGAAGAGCGTGGGGGTACGCGGCCTTGTTTTTGCTCTGCTCTTCTGTGGGAGCGAGCTTGCTCGCGATGGACGTCAACGATAACGCGTGCTGCCTGAATGCCCGCGTTGTCCTGGCGTTTTTCGCGAGCAAGCTCGCTCCTACAGGGAAACGCGTTCAGTTGTGATCAGCCCGGCCAGCAGGCCGCCGCTTTTGCTTTTGATCTTCTTGCCCCGGAGCGAGGCACCGAACGTCAGGGGCAAAAGCCCTTGGTTACTGGGGGCTTTTCCAGGTAACCCGCCTTAAGGGCGGAACCCTCAAAAATCCACACCGCCTGCCCTACAGCCTTCGCGAGCAAGCCCGCTCCCACACGGGATCGAGGATAATATCAATATCGCCTTGCACTGCCTGTAATCGGGCGATCTCCCCGAAATAACGGACTGCAGTGTACAATCGCGTTCTTATACTCTCAGTTGATCATGCATAGGATTTTCCGGATGTTGTCGCGCTTTCCTGCCGTCACCCGCTGCCTGACTCTTGCCGCCCTCTTTGTGGCCGGTCCAGTCGCAGCATTGGAGCTTCCCCTGCCACCGCCCGGTGAGGACATCATCGGCCAGGTGCAGGTGATCAAGGCCAAGTACGAAGATACCTTCGCCGACCTTGGTACCGCCTACGATCTGGGCTACACGGAAATGGTCGCGGCCAACCCGGGTGTCGATGCCTGGTTGCCAGGCGCCGGTACGGAAATCATTCTGCCGACTCGCTTCATCCTGCCACCAGGTCCGCGTGAAGGCATCGTGATCAACCTGGCCGAGTACCGCCTCTACTACTACCCGAAAGGCAAGAACGTGGTGTACACGTTCCCGCTGGGTATCGGTCGTGAAGGCTGGGGCTCGCCGATTGCCCACACCAGCATCACCGCCAAGACACCAAACCCTACCTGGACGCCTCCGGCTTCGATCAAGGCCGAGCACGCAGCAGACGGTGATCCGCTGCCCAACGTCGTGCCGGCCGGCCCTGACAACCCGCTGGGGCCGTTCAAGTTCACCCTGGGCACACCGGGCTACCTGATCCACGGTTCGAACAAGAAGTTCGGTATCGGCATGCGCACCAGCCACGGTTGCTTCCGCATGTTCAACAACAACGTGCTGGAAATGGCGGGCATGGTGCCGGTCGGAACGTCGGTGCGGATCATCAACGACCCGTACAAGTTTGGTCTGAGTGGCGGCAAGGTCTATCTGGAGGCGCATACGCCGCTGGACGACAAGGGCAACCCGTCGGTGGTCGACAAGCACACCGCAGTCATCAATGCGATGCTCAAGCGTGAAGACATCACCAACAACCTGCGTATGAACTGGGATGTGGTGCGTGATGTGGTCGCCGCTGAAGACGGCCTGCCGGTTGAGATCGCTGTGCCGGGCAACGGCGTTGCACCGATGGTATCGAGCATGCCGATCGACCCGCTGCAGTAATGCTGGCAAAGAGCCCGTCGGCGCGGACAGCGTCGACGGGTTTTTTATTGCCTGGAGAAACGCCAGGCAATAAAAAAGCCGACCCAAAAAATGGGTCGGCTTGATAACAATCCCGAAGGATTATTACTTGCGGCTAGCTTTGTCCAGCATGCGCAGAGCACGCTCGTTAGCTTCGTCAGCAGTCTGTTGTGCTTTTTGAGCAGCAGCCAGAGCTTCATCAGCTTTACGGTAAGCTTCGTCTGCACGAGCCTGGGAGCGAGCAGCTGCGTCTTCAGTAGCGGTCAGACGTGCTTCGGTTTCTTTCGATGCGCTGCTGCAACCGGTAGCCAGAACTGCGGCCAGAGCCAGAGCAGAGAATTTCAGAACGTTGTTCATCGTGTTCCCCTTCAAGGACTTTCTATTAAGTAGCTATCTCCTCCGATTGAGGAAAGAGCCGGCGTACATACTACCCATTACTTGTAGTAAGTAAAACTGACGTGACGCAAGAAGCAAAAAAAATTGTAGGCGTTGATTCTTTTTCGAGCAACTTTTAACTGAATTGTTTAAAAAATATCCAGCTACAAGGCCCGTAGCTGAGCGAGCCAATGAGAAAAAGTTCCTGTGGTACAGCGCTGTTTTTCAGTCTGGCTAAAGTCCGCCTACATGGAATCGTCTACACTTTTGTTCGGCTTTTGTGTGGCGCCTCTCAATATCTTTCTCGATGTTCAGGTGACTTTAACAACGGGCGCTCGTCTTAAGTCTCAACATCCGGCAATGTACAGGCTATCGACCCGGAGTGATCTTCGGTCGAGCCAATCCTGCGTGACCCGGAGCAGCACCCGCCAACCCGCACGATGACGAGCGCACCTTGAGCATTTCTGCCAATGGTGCCTACTATTTGTACGTGCTCGGTAGCGCGAGATCGGTGCAGCTCTTCTCGGTGTCCACTCAGGCACGGGGTGGCGTAGATGTTCCTTCGCCGGAAAAACATCGGTAAGGTAGGGGTCGGAATTCCAGACCCGCGAGGAGTAGTGATGAGCGAGGCGTTGTCCATCCACCATGACCAGGCTGGTCATCAGTTCGAGACCAATGTGGACGGTCATCGTGCCTATCTGACCTATATGGATCTGGGGAAACAGACCCTGGATATCTATCGCACCTTCGTGCCCAACGCATTGCGTGGTCGCGGTATTGCGGCAGCCTTGACCGAGAAGGCGCTGGAGTACGCTGACGAAATGGGCTACACCGTCATTCCATCGTGCTCCTACGTCGAGCGCTACATGGAGCGTCACCAGCGGCATGCGGCCAAGCTGAGTCAGTGACCTTCAACAAAACGAACACATAAAAAAACGCCGGGTTCAGCCCGGCGTTTTTTTTGTGTGTGCTTTTTGCACCGCCAAACAGGCGATCAGCTGCGATCGCGTTTAGGCAGCACATCCTTGAGCTTGGTATGCATGCTGCGCAAGGTGTTTTCGGTGGCGGTCCAGTCGATGCAGGCGTCGGTGATCGACACGCCGTATTGCAGGTCGGCGAGGTCTTTCGGGATCGCCTGGGCGCCCCAGTTCAAGTGGCTTTCAACCATCAGGCCGATGATCGACTTGTTGCCTTCGAGGATCTGGTTGGCGACGTTCTCCATCACCAGCGGTTGCAGGGCCGGATCCTTGTTGGAGTTGGCGTGGCTGCAATCGACCATGATGTTCGGCTTGATCTTCGCCTTGTTCAGCGCCTGCTCGCAGAGCGCAACGCTGACCGAATCGTAGTTCGGTTTGCCGTTGCCGCCGCGCAGCACCACGTGACCGTAGGCATTGCCCTTGGTGGTCACGATCGACACGCCACCTTCCTGGTTGATACCCAGGAAACGGTGCGGGCTGGAAACCGATTGCAGGGCGTTGATCGCCACGGTCAGGCCGCCATCTGTGCCGTTCTTGAAGCCGACGGCCGAGGACAGCCCGGAGGCCATTTCACGGTGAGTCTGGGATTCGGTGGTGCGCGCGCCGATGGCCGACCAGCTGATCAGGTCCTGCAAGTATTGCGGGGAGATCGGGTCGAGGGCTTCGGTGGCGGTCGGCAGGCCTTTTTCGGCCAGGTCCAGCAGCAACTGGCGACCGATGTGCAAGCCGTCCTGGATCTTGAACGAGTCGTCCAGATACGGGTCGTTGATCAAGCCTTTCCAGCCGACGGTGGTACGTGGCTTCTCGAAGTACACGCGCATGACCAGATACAGGGTATCGGACACTTCGGCGGCGAGAACTTTCAGGCGCTCGGCATATTCGTGGGCGGCCTTGATGTCGTGGATCGAGCAAGGCCCGATGACGACGAACAGGCGATGGTCGGTGCCATCCAGAATGTTGCGAATGACTTCGCGGCCCTTGGTGACGGTGCGCAGTGCGGCGTCGCTCAGGGGAATATCGCGCTTGAGCTGATCGGGAGTGATCAGTGTCTCGTTGGAGGCGACGTTTAGGTCGTTGATCGGTAAATCAGCCATCGTTTACTCGTCAGGTCACGGGTGCCGGCCGCCAGCGAACCCGCGCGGCGGAGCACAGCAAATTAAGCGCGTCGGGGAGCTGAACCTTAGCGCGTTACACCGTGGCTCGACAATGGGCAGACGCCGGTTTGGTGGGGTTTCGCAGTCAGTTTCCCTGCCGCGAGGGGCAAACCGATCAAGAACGCCTCTATTCCAGCACCGGTTGCGCAAAAGCCTTGCGCACCGAATCGTGAGAGAACTCGTCGGCATGCTCCTGGACCCATTCGAGGGCCAGGGCCTGGATGTCCTGCAAGTCTTCGTGGGCCTCATGCAGGCGGCAGTAGCGTTCGATCTGGCACACCTGTTCGCCCATCCGGGCGCTGAACAGCGTTTGTTCATCGACGAAAGCGATGCCTACCAGATATCCGCGCTTGCGTCGCAGGCACCAGGCGACATAGCCCAGGTAGCGCATGTCCGGGTTCACGGTCGGCATGCGTACTTCCAGCGCCGTGCCGTGACGCCACGCGCGGTGATAATTGCAAGCCATGCCCCCGAGACTGATAGTGTGCAGCTGTCGTCGCGAAAGACACTCAGGTTTCAGCAACGTTAATTCGACGGGCACATCGTCAGGGTGAGGAATGAATCGTCCCATGAACACAGACTCCATGTGTCGGCCATCTGACATTGTTCCTCCCAGTATAGTGGTCGAATTGGAACTGACCGATTTTGACGCCGACCAACGGCTGCTGGCGATGAGCGGTGTATCGCTGGTCATTTTCACCAGTGTCGGCTGCGCCGGTTGCCGTTTTGCCCGCGAGCAATTGCCGACACTCGGCCTGGCAGTCGATCGACTGTGCTGGATCGATGCCGGCAACAACGGCGGGGTGGTCGAGCGTTACCAGGTTTTTCACTTGCCGGCGCTGTTTGTCGTTCGCGACGGTGAATTCTTTGGAGCACTGAAATCGCGCTTGACCCGCACCGAGCTCAATCGGGCCGTGCGCCAGGCGCTGAGTCGAACAGCAGAGGAGTTGCCATGATGGGAGCAGTTGCCAGGCCGACGATCGGCATTATCGGAACCGGCGCAATCGGCGGTTTCTACGGGGTGATGCTGGCGCGTGCCGGTTTTGATGTGCATTTTCTGCTACGCAGCGAGTTCTCCGCGGTGGCCGACCATGGCTTGCGAGTCGATAGCGCGCCCCACGGTGTACTGACGTTGAACCCGGTGCAGGCCTATTCGGACGCGCAAGACATGCCACCCTGCGATTGGCTGCTGGTGGGCGCGAAAACCACCAGCAACGCCGACCTGGCACCTGCCATCCTGCAGGCGGCGGCACCGAACGCCAAGGTACTGCTGTTGCAAAACGGCCTGGACGTCGAAGACAGCCTGCGCGCGTTGCTCCCCGATTCGCTGCATGTGCTTGGAGGGCTCTGCTACATCTGCGTCCATCGCGAGGCGCCGGGTGTCATTACCCATCAGGCGCTGGGCGCGGTGCATGTGGGTTATCACAGCGGTCCTGCCGATGGGCCGGCACGCAGCGCAATTGTCGAGGAGGGCGTCGGGCTGTTTCGCAGCGCCGGCCTCGATTCCCAGGCCATGGCGAATCTGCATCAGGCGCGTTGGCAAAAACTGGTCTGGAATATCCCTTACAACGGTCTCTCGGTTTTGCTGGGGGCGAGCACCACACCGTTGATGGCCGATGCCGACAGCCGCGAGCTGATCAAGGCGCTGATGGCTGAAGTGGTCCAAGGCGCTGTTGCCTGCGGGCACGACGTACCGGCAGGCTATGCCGAGCATTTGTTCATGGTGACCGAAAAGATGCCCGACTACTGGCCGAGCATGTACCACGATTATTTGCACAAGCGACCGCTGGAACTGGCCGCGATCTACGCCCGGCCTTTGGCGGCGGCGAAGGCAGCCGGGTGTGAGATGCCACGCATCGAGGCCTTGTATCGCAGTTTGAGTTTCATTGATCGACGCAACACCTGAGTCGACCGACCTGAGGGGGAAGGGCATGCCAAAGGCAATTGACGACAAGCTGGTGCTGGCGATTTCTTCGCGGGCGCTGTTCGACCTGAGCGAAAGCCACAAGGTCTACCTGTCGAGTGGTGTCGAGGCCTACCGGCAATATCAGATCGAACACGAAGACGAAATCCTCGAGCCCGGCGATGCCTTCCCGCTGGTGCAGAAACTCCTGAACCTCAACAACAGCCTCGGCCGCGCCCGGGTCGAGGTGATTCTGGTGTCGCGCAACAGCGCCGACACCGGGCTGCGGGTGTTCAACTCGATTGACCACTACGGACTGGCCATTTCCCGTGCGGCCTTTGTCGGCGGGCGCAGTCCGTATCCCTACCTCAAGGCCTTTGGCTGCGACCTGTTTCTCTCGACCCACGCCGAAGACGTGCGCAATGCACTGGACGCCGGGTTCGCGGCAGCGACCATTCTGTCGGGCGGTGCCAGTCGTGCGGCCAGCGACGAGTTACGCATTGCCTTCGATGGAGACGCGGTACTGTTTTCCGATGAGTCGGAACGCATTTATCAGGCCGGTGGTCTGGAGGCGTTCCAGGCCAGCGAGCGTGAGGCCGCCCGCGAACCGTTGCGCGGTGGGCCGTTCAAAGGGTTTCTCGCGGCCCTCAACCTGTTGCAGCGTGAGTTCCCGGAGGACACCTGTCCGATCCGTACCGCGCTGGTCACTGCGCGATCGGCGCCGGCCCATGAGCGGGTCATTCGCACGTTGCGCGAATGGGACATCCGTCTCGACGAGTCGCTGTTCCTCGGCGGCCTGACCAAGTCGGCCTTTCTCGAAGCCTTCGCGGCCGACGTGTTTTTCGACGATCAGGCCGGTCACTGCGAGTTGGCCCGAGAAGTCGTCGCCACCGGTCATGTGCCCCATGGCATAAGCAACGAGCAAAAGGTTTAAGCCCACCGTTCAATGCGTTGCGCGGGACGTCGTAGTCGCCAAGGCACTGCTAAGCTGAATCAAATCTCCGCCATGTTGGCAGTCGAGGAGGTCATATGATTCGTTCGATGCTGTATGCCACTGACCTTGGTCTGTACGCGCCCGTGGTGATGCAGCATGCCCTGGAACTGGCCAGGACCTTCAATGCCAGTTTGTATGTCGTGCATGCGGTTGAACCCATGGGGTTGTTTGCCGAATCGGTGCTGCAAAGTTATCTCGATGAACAGGCGCTGAACGAGTTTCACAGCCAGGGCCTCAATACGGTGATTGCCAGTATCGAGCAGCGGGTGCTCGACAGTTTTCGTGAGGAGTTGGGGGATGAAGGGGAGCACGACCTGGAGCGGATTCAGGCAGTACGGGTGCTGCAGGGCGATCCGTCGCAGGTGATTCTGGACCAGGCGCAGAAACTCTCCGTGGATTTGTTGATCGTAGGTAGTCACAGCCATGGTGCTGGTGCGGAAACGCCTCTGGGGCGAACCGCCGCCCGTGTGTTGCAACTGTCCAAGGTGCCGGTCTATCTGGTGCCGCTGGTGCAACGTCGTCGTCAAGGGGATCTCTAGAACACGAATAATGGCAATTTGATAAAAAAGTTCTAGATTTATTCTTCGAGCCATTAATATAGTTATATACCGTCGCTGATGCCCGTGGCGTCTACCTGCTTTGAGGGATTCATATGAAGCTTCAACAATTGCGCTACATCTGGGAAGTGGCGCACCACGACCTCAACGTTTCCGCTACAGCCCAAAGCCTTTACACCTCTCAACCGGGCATCAGCAAGCAGATCCGTCTGCTGGAAGACGAACTGGGCGTCGAGGTTTTTGCCCGTAGCGGCAAGCACCTGACCCGTGTCACCCCGGCCGGCGAGCGCATCATCACCACCGCTGGCGAGATTCTGCGCAAGGTTGAAAGCATCAAGCAGATCGCCCAGGAGTTCTCCAACGAGAAGAAAGGCACTCTGTCGATTGCCACCACTCATACCCAGGCGCGTTATGCGTTGCCGCCGGTGATCAGCAATTTCATCAAGCAATACCCGGACGTGGCCCTGCACATGCATCAGGGATCGCCGATGCAAATCGCCGAAATGGCCGCTGACGGCACCGTGGATTTCGCCATTGCCACCGAAGCGCTCGAGCTGTTCGGTGATCTGGTGATGATGCCGTGCTACCGCTGGAACCGTTGCGTGGTCGTGCCTCAGGGCCACCCGCTGACCAAACTGTCGAAACTGACCCTCGAAGCACTGGCCGAATACCCGATCGTGACGTACGTGTTCGGTTTTACCGGCCGTTCGAAACTCGACGAAGCCTTCAGCCATCGCGGCCTGACGCCGAAAGTGGTGTTCACCGCCGCCGACGCCGACGTGATCAAGACCTATGTTCGCCTGGGTCTGGGCGTAGGCATCGTGGCAAAAATGGCTGTCGACACCAAGCTCGATAGCGACCTGGTGGTACTCGATGCCAGCGAACTGTTCGAGTCCAGCGTAACCAAGATCGGCTTCCGTCGCGGCACCTTCCTGCGGGGGTTCATGTGCGACTTCATCGAGAAGTTCGCGCCGCACCTGACCCGCGAAGTCATGGCCAAGGCCATTCAGTGCCACAACAAGCAGGAACTGGAAGAGCTGTTCGAAGGTGTCGAACTACCCGTTCACTGATAGCGTTTCCTGCCGGTCAAACCACCTCGGTGACAGCGAACTGTTGCCGAGCGCCCGCCACCATGATCTCCACCTCATCGCCCTCGAACTTGCCCAGCAGGCTTTTGCCCAGCGGTGAGCGCGGGGTGATGACGGTGATCAATTGCCCCACCAGATCGACCTTCAACCCTGCTGCATCGGGGGCCAGAAACAGCCATTGTTCGCGCCCCTTTTCGTCCTCCAGCCCCAGCAGCGCGCCCACTTCGATGCCCCGCTGATCGTCATACGGACGCAGGGCGAGGTTCTGGCAGAGGCTCAGTGACTGGCGAATTTCCTCGACCCGCCTGGCTTGCCCGGCCGCGAGATAGGACGCTTCCAGCCCCAGGGTGTCGTACTTGTTCTCGGCGATGTTTTCTTCGTGGGTCGCCGTTTCGTAGGCGGTTTGCGCGGCCCGCTCGGCGATGTCGAGATCGATCCGCAGCCTGTCGAGAATCAGTTGGTGGACGGTTTGCTTATTCATGATCAATCGCAGAGTTGCAGGACGTTGGCGCGGCTTTTTTCGCTGGGTGCAGTCCGGTCCTGTTGCAGCCAGAACTGACAGTTCGGGTTGGCCAGGTTGCGACTGCTGCTGCGTGCCTGATCAAGACGTTGCTGCTGTTCGTTCTTGCGCAGGTTTTCTTCATATTGCTCGAACAGCGGGCTCTGTGGCGGAATGTTCGGCAGCGGTTGAGCCGCTGCGGGTGGTTGGGCCAGCTGCTCAACCGCCGCCGCGACCGGGGCGAGTTGCTCGCTGAAAAGCAGGCGCGACGCGAGCCAGCAGGTCAACACAATGGCAATGAACCCGAGCCACATGCCGAGGGCGATACTGCCGGTCAGTTGCAGGGCGCTGAGGCTGATCGGGAAGGATCGGCGCGGAGTGGGGCGGTGGGGCATGGTTGCCTCCTGGCGAAAGGTCACTGGCGAGTGGCGATTGTCGCATGAAGAATAATCGCCGTCGGCTCTTCTGCACGGGGTAATTTATGCGGACAATCGGCGCCTTTGCCAACGGGAGCCTGGAATGCCTGAAATGAAAACCCGCTGGGATATTTTTTGCACCGTGGTCGACAATTTCGGCGACATCGGCGTGACCTGGCGACTGGCCCGGCAACTGGTGGCCGAACATGGGCTGGCGGTGCGTCTATGGGTCGATGACCTGCGAGCGTTCGAGCGCCTGTGCCCGGAAATCGACATCCATGCTCCCAGGCAGTTGCAGCAAGACGTCGAAGTGCGCCAATGGCCAGCCGAGTGGCAACCGACCGAAGCCGCCGATGTGGTGATTGCTGCATTTGCCTGCCAATTGCCGAGCGCCTATATGGAGGCCATGGCCGAACGGGAGAAGACGCCGCTGTGGATGAACCTGGATTACCTGAGCGCCGAGGACTGGGTCATCGGCTGCCATGGTTTGCCCTCGGTGAAGTACAAAAACGTGCAGAAGTTCTTCTTCTTCCCAGGATTTAAGAAGGGCACCGGCGGACTGCTGCGTGAGCGAGGGTTGCTGGAGCGGCGTCGGCAATTTCAGCAAAACCCGCAGGCTCAAAGAAAATTCCTGCAAGGTTTGGGTGTTGATCCTGCGCCCAGCGCGCAGCTGATCTCATTGTTTGCCTACGAAAACACCGGGCTGGCCAGTTGGCTCGATGCAATGGCCGGCGATTCTACTGCCACTCATTTGCTGGTGCCGGAAGGGCGAATTCTCGGCGACGTCGAGCGTTGGCTCGGTGTGCAGGGTTTGGCGGCCGGTGCCGTGCATGTGCGTGAAGCCTTGACCGTGCAAGTGCTGCCATTCGTCCGGCAGGGCCAATACGACCGGTTGCTGTGGTGCTGCGATTTCAATGCCGTGCGCGGCGAAGATTCCTTTGTGCGCGCCCAATGGGCTGGCCGGCCATTTCTCTGGCACATCTACCGGCAGGAAGAAGATATCCACCTGGACAAGCTCGAAGCCTTCCTCGAACTCTATGTAAAGGGGTTATCTGCGCCTGCGCGGGAGGCGATCAGCGGTCTCTGGCGGGCGTGGAACGCCGGTGAAAAAATGGCCGACCACTGGCAATTCACTCGTAAACACTGGCCAGAGCTGGAAAAACACGCCGAGGCGTGGTGTCTGGAGCAGGCCTTGCAGGCCGATCTTGCCACGGCGCTGGTACAGTTTTATGGAAATTGGATATGATACGCGGCCTAGATTTTTGTAAATCCCATCCAAATTCGGATATTCGCAATGAAAACTGGTAAAGAACTGAAACCCGGGACCGTGATTCGTCTCGAAAACGATCCTTGGCTGGTTCAGAAAGCTGAATTCACCAAGTCCGGTCGTAACAGCGCGATCATGAAGACCAAGCTGAAAAACCTGCTGACCGGTTACAAGACCGAGATCGTTTACAGCGCCGACGACAAACTGGACGACGTAATCCTCGACCGCAAAGAAGCGACCCTGTCCTTCATCAGCGGCGACACCTACACGTTCATGGACACCACCGACTACACCATGTACGAGCTGAACGCTGAAGACATCGAAGCCGTTCTGCCTTTCGTTGAAGAAGGCATGACCGATGTTTGCGAAGCGATCTTCTTCGAAGAGCGTCTGGTTTCCGTAGAGCTGCCGACCACTATCGTGCGTCAGGTTGACTACACCGAAGGTTCCGCTCGCGGCGACACTTCCGGCAAGGTGATGAAGCCTGCCAAACTGAAGAACGGTACCGAGCTGTCGGTTGCTGACTTCATCGAAATCGGCGACATGATCGAGATCGATACCCGCGAAGGCGGTTCCTACAAAGGCCGTGCCAAATAAGCACAGCTTCAGGAATGAAAAAGCCCGACCATTGAGTCGGGCTTTTTTTTTGCCTTCGATTTCGGGGTCAACCAGAAACCCTGTGGGAGCGAGCTTGCTCGCGATGGCGTCCGACCATTCAACAAAGATGTTGCCTGACAGTCCGCTATCGCGAGCAAGCTCGCTCCCACAGTTCTTATTTCAGGTGTTCCTTGAGCTCTTGCGAAGCCTGCAGCATCGCCGAACGCACCGCTGGCACCTGGCTCACCACGTTGAGCAAACCGTAGTCGTGGATCAGGCCGTTGTAGCGAACCGAGGTCACCGGCACACCGGCCTCGTCCAGCTTGCGGGCGTAGGCTTCGCCTTCGTCGCGCAATACGTCGGCCCCGGCGGTCTGCACCAGCGCTGGTGGCAATCCTTTCAACTGGGCGGTGGTTGCGCGCAGTGGCGAGGCGTAGATCTCGTTCCGTTGCTTGGCGTCGGTGGTGTAGTTGTCCCAGAACCACTTCATCATGTTTTTGCTGAGGAAGTGCCCCTCGGCAAACTGGTTGTAGGACGCGGTTTCGAAGTTGGCATCAGTCACCGGCCACAACAGCACCTGAAACTTGATCGCCGGTGTGCCCTTGTCCTTGGCCATCAGCGCAACCACAGCCGCCATGTTGCCGCCGACACTGTTGCCGGCTACCGCCAGGCGCTGGCCGTCGACGTTGATCTCTTTGCCGTGCTCGGCCACCCATCGGGTTGCGGCGTAAGCCTGGTTGATCGCCACCGGGTAATGCGCTTCCGGCGACGGCGTGTAGTTCACGAATACGGCCGCGGCACCCGAACCCGTCACCAGGTCACGCACCAGCCGCTCGTGGGTCGGGAAGTCCCCCAGCACCCAGCCACCGCCGTGGAAGAACATGAACACCGGCAGCTCGCCCTTGACCCCGGCCGGCCGGACGATGGTCAGGCTGATCGGTTGGCCGTCGACTTGAATGGTCTTCTGGCTGACATCGGCTTTTGGCAGCGTCAGCTTCACCCCGGCCTGCGCGCCCACCAGCACGGCGCGGGCCTCGGCGGGCGTCATTTGCTCCATCGGCTTGCCGGTTCCGGCGTTCAGAACGTCGAGGAACGCCTGGGTGTTGTGTTCAACCCCGGTACCTGCGAACGCGTTGCTGATGGACAAGGCGAGAAGGGTACCGGTCAAGACTTTGCTGAAAGTGTTCATGTTCGTTTCCTGTTCGGGCCTGGGTAGTCAGCGCTTAGACGGTTACGTGCAGACGCACATCGACGTTGCCACGGGTGGCGTTGGAGTACGGGCAGACCTGGTGGGCCGCGTCGACCAGTGCTTGTGCATCGGCATGTTCAAGACCCGGCAGGCTGATGTGCAGGTCGATGTCCAGGCCGAAGCCGCCAGGGATCTGGCCGATGCCGACATGAGCGGTGATCGAAGCGTCGTTAGGAATGCTGCGCTTGGTCTGGCTGGCCACGAATTTCAGGGCACCGATGAAGCAGGCGGAGTAGCCGGCAGCGAACAGTTGCTCCGGGTTGGTGGCTGCGCCGCCGGCACCGCCGAGCTCTTTGGGCGTGGCGAGCTTGACGTCGAGGATGTTGTCGCTGGAAACCGCACGACCGTCACGGCCACCGGTGGAAGTTGCGATTGCGGTGTAGAGAGTTTGCATGGTGAAAGCCTCGTTCAGGGTTTGTTTGTTTTGCGCTAAATGTTTGCGCGCTAAGTAAGTGCGAGATGAATGTATCGCGCAAATATTTAGTGCGCAAGATATTTTTCAAGGAAATTTGAAAAAAGACGCAAGGCTGTGAAGTGGTTTAGGTTGAAAGTATTGAACTAGAGCTATCGAGGGGGGATTTTTTCAGCAGAGATTTTTCAGAAGCAGGTGGCGAGCCCGATCTTTCGGTACAGCACAAAACAAATGTGGGAGCGGGCTTGCTCGCGAAGGCGATAGATCAGTCGACTCTTGTGTTGACTGAAACACCGATTTCGCGAGCAAGCCCGCTCCCACAAGGGATTTGTGGTGGATTGGAGACTAGAGGCTGTCTTGCAGGTGGCGACGCAACTCCTGCAACTCCGCTTGCAGTTTTTGCAGGCGCTCCAGGGTCATCCCGCTGGCGCCTAGGATGCATTGGGGAATGTCCCGGGCCTTGTCGCGCAACGCCCGGCCCTGTTCGGTGAGTTCGACGATCACCACCCGCTCATCTTCGCGGCTGCGGGTTCGGCTGAGCAGGCCTTCGGCTTCCAGGCGCTTGAGCAGCGGCGTCAACGAGCCAGGATCGGTCAGCAACCGCGTGCTGATTTCACCTACGGTCAAACCATCCTTTTCCCACAACACCATCATCGCTAGGTATTGCGGGTAGGTCAGGCCCAGCGCTTGCAGCAAGGGTTTGTAGACTTTGGTCATCATCAGCGAAGTGGAATGCAGGGCGAAGCAGGCCTGATTGTCCAGCAGCAGGTTGTCGCAGTTGTCCGGGGTGTTGCGCTCGGTGGTCATGTCGAAGCCTTGATCTGTGATCTGAAGAATCTAGCGGGCGAATCTTTAATGCGCCAGATAATTTTGATCAGTGCCGTTGCAAATGGGTTTGCAGCACCAGATCCCAGGGCGGAATCGGGCTGAAGCGGGTTTTCAGGTACTCCAGCAACAAGCGACTGCGGGAGTTGGGCTGCTGTTCCAGGCGCAAGGCGTAGATGCCGGCGCTTTCCGGTTTCGGCAGACCGCTTTCGCAGAACAGCGGCAGCAACTCACCCCGCAACAAGTATTCGCTGGCCAGCCAGGTCGGCAGGTGCGCGATACCCAGTCCGGCCAATGCGCCGCACACCAGCGCCTCGGCATTGTTGGCGCTCATGCGGATCCGCGCCGGCCGGTGCAAGTGCATTTGCCCGTCGCGCTCGAAACGCCATGCGAAGGGCGGAGCCAGGCCATCCCAGTCGAGTCCGTCGTGTTCAATCAGCTGTGTCGGCTCGGTCGGCACGCCGCGACGCCGCAAATAATCAGGGCTGGCGCAGGCGATACGCACCATGCTCGCCAGTGGCGTGGCCACCAGCCGGGTATCGGCCAGTTGCCCGGCGCGCAGCACCAGATCGACCTTGCCGAGGTTCAGGCCCTGCATGTCGACGAAGCTGTCGATCAAGTGCAGCTGCACATCGAGCCCGGGGTAGAGCATCAGGAAATCGGCAATCACCGGTGCCAGGTGCCGGCGACCAAAGGCTGCCGGCGCATCGATACGAATCAGGCCTTCCGGCGCGCTGCTCAGGGACACCGCCTCGGCCCGGGCCAGGCGCAATTCGGCGACGATCCGCCGTGCGCGCTCGGCAAAGGCCAATCCCGCCGGCGTGGCGCGTACCGCATGCGTGCTGCGCAGGAACAGCTGACTGCCGACCGCGCTTTCCAGGCTGTCGATACGCCGTGCCACGGCCGAAGGGGTCAGCGGATGACGGCGCGAGGCGGCGGAAAAACTGCCGGTTTCCAGCACGTCGAGGAACAAGGCCAGTTGGTCGGTCAGTTGATTGGGGTTCATGGCAGGTTTGTGCTTGTGCGAATTTGGCACAGCCATTGTGCGTTGTTGTGCGTTTCCGTGCCAGAAGCAACTGCGTAGGATCAAAGACCTGACGGCAACGGGGAAAATGCTGTGATTGAGTTCTTGATGTATCTGGTGTTCGGCGCTGCGTTGGGCACGCTCGGCGGTTTGTTTGGCATCGGCGGCGGCCTGATCGCCATTCCGCTGCTGGGCGTGCTGTTCGGGCTCGATCAGCAGATTGCCCAAGGCACCGCGCTGGTGATGGTGGTGCCGAACGTGATGCTGGCGCTGTGGCGGTATCATCAGCGCAACCGGATCGAACTGCGCCACGCGTTACCGCTGGCCATCATGGGGTTCTGCTTCGCCTGGCTCGGGTCGATCTGGGCGGTGGGCATTGATGCGCAAACCATGCGCATAGGCTTTGTTGCGTTTCTGATCGCACTGTCGGCGTACAACCTCGTTCGCATGTTCGCCGCCAGCGCTCCGCCGGCTTCGCAGATGAACTACTCATGGCCCTGGCTGGGCCTGCTTGGCGCTGCATCCGGCACGATGGGCGGGCTGTTCGGCGTGGGTGGCGCAGTGGTGGCGACACCGGTGCTGACCAGCCTGTTCGGCACGAGCCAAGTGGTTGCGCAGGGGCTGTCGTTGGCGCTGGCCTTGCCGAGTACGGGGGTGACGCTGGTGACTTACGCCGCGCACCATCAGGTCAGTTGGGTGATCGGCTTGCCCTTGGCGGTCGGTGGGCTGATGAGCATCAGTTGGGGCGTGAAGGTTGCCCACGCATTGCCGGAGCGGCTGCTGCGCGGGCTGTTTTGCGGGTTCCTGGTGTTCTGTGCGGTGATGCTCGCCTTCAAAGTTTGAAGCCTTCGATGATGTGCTCGGCCAGGCACTCGGTGATGGGTGACGGGTTATGCAGGTTGCGCACGAGCATGATGCTGGCCTCGGGCAGCAGCGGCAGGTCCTGGGCCTCACCAAGGATGCGCATGTCCGCGGTGATCAGGCTTTCAAGTTGCGCCGTGACGGCCAGGCCGGCGCTGACCACGGCCATGATCGCCGACAGGCTGTCGCTGTTGTACGCCACCCGGTAATCGCGCCCCCGGGCATCCAGGGCATTGCAGGCCCACTGGCGGCAGAAGCAATCACTGTTGAACATCGCCAGTGGCAGCGGCGTCTGCTCGTGGGCGCTGTAGCATTGTGCCTCGGCCCAGACAAAGCGTTCCTTGCGCAACAACTGGCCGATTTCGCTGCCCGGTTCACGGGTCACGATGGACAGGTCGAGGTCCTGGCGCATCAGCAGTTGTTTTGAAGATTCGCAGTGCACTTCTATCTGAATCAGCGGGTAAGACTGGGCAAACCGGCGCAGAATCCCCGGGAGGAACCGCATCACATAATCGTCCGGCGTGCCGATACGCACCGTGCCGACCATGTCGGGCTCACGCAACGTATTGAAGACCTCGCTGTGCAGCTTGAGGATGCGTCGCGCATAGCCGAGCAGCACCTGGCCTTCAGCCGTCAGTCGCACCTGCCGCCCGTCGCGCTGGAACAACTGACGCTGCAGCACATCTTCTTCCAGTCGTTTCATCTGCATGCTGACGGCGGACTGGGTGCGGTTGACCAATTCCCCGGCGCGGGTAAAGCCGCCCTGGTCGGCGATGGCGACGAAGGTGCGCAAGACTTCGGTATCGATACTCGGGTAGGCGGACATCCATCAATCTCCGAGATATGTGACATCAGAAACATTCGTTGGATTGATCTTAGACCCGGCGCGAGACTGGAGCCATCCAAACGGAGGGCAACAAGATGAAAGGTCAACATGAGTTCCAAGGATCAGAAAAACACTCGATTCACGTGATATCCGATCTGCTGCACAAGGTCGGCCGCTGGTACGAATTGCATCGCGAGCGCGAATTGCTGGCGAGCTTGAGCGACGAAGCACTCAAGGACATCGGCATGAGCCGTGCGGATGTGGAGAACGAGTCGATCAAGCCGTTCTGGAATGACCCGATGCATAAATGATGAATGCCACGCTACACAAACCCCTTACCGGTGAGGTAGGTTGCGAGCAGACAAGGAGGCACCCATGCCCGCAACGTTGTCCTTTACCCTCAAACAGGCTCGGCGTCTGGCGCTGGCCGCCCAAGGGTTCAACGGGCGGTCGCCGCCAGCGGCGATCAAGGCTGTTGCGCTCAATCGCCTGATCGAACGGCTGGGCATTTTGCAGATCGATTCGGTCAATGCATTGGTGCGCTCGCACTACCTTCCGCTGTTTTCCCGCCTCGGTAACTACTCCTCCGATTTGCTCGACCAGGCTGCCTGGAGTCAGGGCCGGCGTCGTACGTTGTTCGAGTATTGGGGGCATGAAGCCTCGTTGTTGCCACTTTCCATGTTCCCGCTGATGCGCTGGCGCATGCAGCGTGCCAGACGTGGCGAGGACATTTATCAGCAGCTGGCGCGCTTCGGTCGTGAGCAACAGGACACAATTCGCCGGGTGCTGGCGTCTGTCGAGGAGCAGGGCGCGCTGGGGGCCGGCAGCCTGTCGACCCGTCAGGAACGGGCCGGCCCCTGGTGGGACTGGAGCGCGGAAAAGCATGCGCTGGAATGGTTGTTCGCTGCCGGTGAAGTGACCGTTGCCGGACGGCGCGGATTCGAAAGGCTCTACGATCTGCCGGAGCGGGTGATTCCCTCGGCGGTGCTTGCGCACCCCGTCCTGAGTGAAGACGAGGCCCAGCGCGGCCTGTTGCGGCATGCGGCAACGGCCTTGGGGGTCGGTACGGAGAAGGATTTGCGTGACTATTTCCGCTTGAACCCTGCGGACAGTCGTCCACGTTTGGCCGAGTTGGTCGAGGCCGGGGAATTGCTGACCTGCGAAGTGCAGGGCTGGCGACAACCGGCCTATTGTCTGCCCGAGCCAAAAGTGCCGCGTAAAGTCGTGGCCAGTGCCTTGCTCTCGCCGTTCGATTCGCTGATCTGGGAACGCAGCCGGACCGAGCGGCTGTTTGATTTCCGCTATCGGCTGGAGATCTACACGCCGCCGGACAAACGGGTGTACGGCTATTACGTCCTGCCGTTTTTGCACAACGAACGGATTGCCGCACGAGTCGATCTGCGCGCCGAACGGGCGACCGGCCGTTTGGCGGTGCATGCGGTGCATGAGGAGGAGGCGGGGCTGGATGACGAGGGGATGTTGGCGTTGGCGGTCAATCTGCGGCAGATGGCGGATTGGCTGGGGCTGGCACAGATTCAGCTGAATTGCCCGCGGGCGAGTGCGGCGAGGTTGCGGGTGGCATTCTCACAAATTGGCGGTAACTGAGCTGGCCCCATCGCGGGCAAGCCCGCTCCCACAATGACTGCGCCGGTCACAAATAATGTGTTCGACGCGTACCTGTGGGAGCGGGCTTGTCCGCGAATGCGGACTCTCAGGCAACAAAAAAACTACTGACTCACCGCCGGACCTGTTTCAAGGTTTCAGCAATCAAAAACGCCAGCTCCAGCGACTGATCGGCATTCATCCGCGGGTCGCAGTGGGTGTGATAGCGATCCGACAAACCATCCTCGGTGATCGGTCGCGCACCACCGATGCACTCGGTCACGTTCTGCCCGGTCATTTCGATGTGGATACCCCCGGCATAACTGCCTTCGGCTTCGTGTACCTGGAAGAACTGCTTCACCTCGCCGAGGATCTGCGCAAAGTCGCGGGTCTTGTAGCCGCTGCTGGCCTTGATGGTGTTGCCGTGCATCGGGTCCGAACTCCACAGCACCTGCTTGCCTTCGCGCTGGACGGCGCGGATCAGCTGCGGCAAGTGATCGCCGACCTTGTTCGCGCCCATCCGTGCGATCAGGTTCAGGCGGCCCGGGTCGTTGTCCGGGTTGAGCACGTCGATCAGGCGAATCAGGTCGTCCGGGTTCATGCTCGGGCCGACCTTGACCCCGATCGGGTTGTTCACCCCGCGCAGGAATTCGACGTGGGCACCGTCGAGTTGGCGGGTGCGGTCGCCGATCCACAGCATGTGGGCCGAGCAGTCGTAGTAGTCGTTGGTCAGGCTGTCGCGACGCACGAAGGCTTCTTCGTAGTTCAGCAACAGCGCTTCGTGGGCGGTGAAGAAACTGGTTTCGCGCAACTGCGGCGAGCTGTCCATGCCGCAGGCGCGCATGAATGCCAGGGTTTCATCGATACGGTCGGCCAGGTGGCTGTACTTTTCCGCCAGCGCCGAGTTGGCAATGAAGTCCAGGTTCCACTTGTGCACCTGGTGCAGATCGGCAAAACCGCCCTGGGCAAATGCACGCAACAGGTTCAGGGTGGCGGTGGACTGGTGATAGGACTGCAGCAGGCGTTCCGGGTCCGGCACGCGGCTTTTTTCGTCGAAACCGATGCCGTTGACGATGTCGCCACGGTAGGCGGGCAAGGTCACGCCATCGATGGTTTCGTCATTGGCCGAACGGGGCTTGGCGAACTGCCCGGCCATGCGTCCGACCTTGACCACCGGACAGCCGGCGGCAAAGGTCATCACGATCGCCATCTGCAACAACACCTTGAAGGTGTCGCGGATTTTCGCCGCGGAGAATTCGGCGAAGCTTTCGGCGCAGTCGCCACCCTGCAACAGAAACGCGCGGCCCTGGGTCACCTCGGCAAACTGACGGCGCAACTCCCGGGCTTCACCGGCAAACACCAGTGGCGGATAGCTGGCCAGGGTCTGCTCGACCTGCTGCAAATGCGCGGCGTCGGGGTATTGGGGTTGTTGCTGGATCGGCAAGGCGCGCCAGCTGTCGGGGCTCCAGGGTTGGCTCATCATGGTCTCTAGTGTTTTCGCTCGGACCTCCATGTTATCAGCAAATTAGTGCGTGACCTGTTCCCGTCGCTTCGCCGACAATCTCGCCTTTGCCGCTCTCTACAGGCGGTGTTATTGCGTTGCCGGCCCCGGTGACGATCAGGAGATGAAATGACTGAGGAGCGCGTCGAGCATCTGCTCGCCGAGGTACAGGACGAGTTCGGCGTGATTCGTGTGCTGGAAGTGGCCGATTACCGTTTTCTCGAATTCGGTGATGCCATCGAGCAAAGCTGCGTGTTCACTGCCGATCCGAGCTGGCTCGAGTACGACTACACCCGGGCGATGCTGATTGGTGCGCTGTGCCACCAGCAACCGGAAAGTGCGCTTTTTCTCGGCCTCGGTGCCGGGACGCTGACCCAGGCCTGCCTCAAGTTCCTGCCGCTGGAAGATGTCGAAGCCATCGAACTACGCCCGGACGTACCGCGCCTGGCTATTGAATATCTGGGGCTGGATGACGATCCGCGCCTGTACATCCGCGTTGGCGATGCGCTGGAACTGCTGGACACCGCTGAGTCGGCCGACCTGATTTTCGTCGACCTTTATACCGATGTCGGTCCGGGTGTCGGTCATCTGGCCTGGAGCTTCCTGGAAAACTGCCAGAAGCGATTGAATCCGGGTGGCTGGCTGGTCATCAATCAGTGGGCGACCGACGATGGCAAACCCCTGGGCGCCGCCTTGTTGCGCGGTTTGTATCACCGACATTACTGGGAGCTGCCGGTGAAGGAGGGCAACGTGATTCTGATCGTGCCGTCGGAGCTGGACCAGGAACTGGACATGGACGGCCTGATCGCCCGCGCCGAAGCGCTGGCGCCGCGGTTGGGGTACTCGCTGGATTCGTTGATCAAGTGCATTCGTCCGGCGACATGATTAATTGATTGTCTGGACGGGCCCCTTCGCGGGCAAGCCCGCTCCCACAAGTTTTGCGCAAATCCCTGTGGGAGCGGGCTTGCCCGCGAAGGGGCCTTCAAAACCACTGCAAAAGCTAAACCCCTTTGAAGACACCCGGCCGCCGCTCCACCATCGACCGCACACCTTCCTTGACGTCCTCGCTAGCCATCAACTTCTTGACTAGCTGCGGCAACGCCTGTGCCGCCGCGGTTTCCCCTTCATACCGGGCCTGTCGCGCAGACATCAGCGTCGCCTGCACCCCAAGCGGTGCCTGACGGGCGATCCGTTCGGCCAGTTCAATCGCCCGGGGCAGCAAGTCCTCACTGGCCATGACCTCCTGCACCAGACCCAGGTGCAATGCATCACGGGCGTCGAATTCATCACCGGTCAACAACCAGCGCATGGCATTGCCCCAGCCGGCCACTTGATGCAGGCGCAGGGTCGCACCGCCGAACGGGAAGATTCCGCGTTGCACTTCCATCTGCGCGAACCGGGTGTTGCTGGCGCACAGGTTGATGTCGGCGGCCAGCATCAACTCGATGCCGATGGTCAGGCAATAGCCCTGGGCGGCGACGATTACCGGTTTGCTGACCCGGGGACCCGCGAATACCGCCCACGGATCGCAGCCGCCGGGTGGAACCTGCCAGCCATCTGTCAGTGTGACGCTGGCATTGACCAGGTCGAGCCCGGCGGTGAAGTGTTCGCCATGAGCGAACACCACCGCCACCCGCGCCTCACTGTCGGCTTCGAACTCTCCATAGGCCAGGCTCAACGCGTTGAGCAGGTCGAGATCGAAGGCATTGCGCTTGGCCACCCGATCCAGACCGATCAGGAACACATGACCATGCCGTTCGCGGCTGACTCGACTGGAGCTGGGCTGATTCATGGAGCGGTCCTCGGGGTGGGAAAGGCGTGCCAGACCGGCGGTCTGCACGGTAAAGGGTGAACCGTTTTAGCGCCATCACCCGCAAGGCCGGGCCTTTGAAAAATAGACGGCTGACCGATTATTCGCAAAGCCTGTTACACAACGGTGTATCCGGTGGATTTCCGATAAAAAAAGCTCCCTTTTTGGGCGAATTCCGGTATAGTGCGCGCCGGCCTTTAACCGGGCCGCGTTTAGGTAGCGCAATTCCCCGAAGCCAGCTTCGGCTGCACGTCCGCCCAGCGGACTCTTCCTTGACGATTCTTTTCATTCATTCGTTTTCGCAAATCCCCGCCGACAAAGCTGCCAGGGCGACTCTTGAGTCTCAACACGGCATGTGCAGCTTTGGAGCATGGGTCTTTGCGGATGCACTTAGAGGCAGACCCATGACCCAGGAAATCGGCGGCTTCGCCGCTCTTGAACTTCATCCAAATATTGTCGCTGCAGTAGTCGCTACCGGCTATGAAGAGCCTTCGGCCATTCAGCAGCAGTCGATCCCGATCATTCTCGCCGGTCACGATATGATTGGTCAGGCGCAAACCGGTACCGGTAAAACCGCTGCCTTTGCCCTGCCAATTCTGCACCGCATTGATCCGTCCAAGCGCGAGCCGCAAGCTCTGATCCTGGCCCCAACTCGTGAGTTGGCGCTACAAGTTGCAACCGCTTTCGAAACCTACGCCAAGCAAATGCCGGGCGTGACTGTTGTGGCTGTCTACGGCGGCGCGCCGATGGGCCCACAACTGAAAGCAATCCGTAATGGCGCACAAATCGTTGTCGCCACTCCGGGCCGTCTGTGCGACCACCTGCGTCGCGACGAAAAAGTACTGGCGACCGTGAACCACCTGGTTCTCGACGAAGCCGACGAAATGCTCAAGCTGGGCTTCATGGACGACCTGGAAGTCATCTTCAAGGCCATGCCGGAAACCCGTCAGACCGTACTGTTCTCGGCCACCTTGCCTCAATCGATCCGTGCCATCGCCGAACGCCACCTGCGCGATCCGAAGCACGTCAAGATTCAGAGCAAGACCCAGACCGTTACCGCGATCGAGCAGGCTCACCTGCTGGTTCACGCTGACCAGAAGACTTCGGCCGTTCTCAGCTTGCTGGAAGTGGAAGATTTCGACGCCCTGATCATGTTCGTGCGCACCAAGCAAGCGACCCTGGACCTGGCCAGTGCCCTGGAAGCCAAAGGCTACAAAGCCGCTGCGCTGAACGGTGACATCGCCCAGAACCAGCGTGAGCGCGTGATCGACTCCCTCAAGGATGGCCGTCTGGACATCGTTGTGGCGACCGACGTTGCCGCTCGTGGCCTGGACGTTCCGCGCATCACTCACGTGTTCAACGTTGACATGCCGTACGATCCAGAGTCCTACGTTCACCGTATCGGCCGTACCGGCCGTGCCGGTCGCGAAGGTCGTGCACTGCTGCTGGTGACTCCGCGTGAGCGCCGCATGCTGCAAGTGATCGAGCGTGTAACCGGTCAAAAGGTTGCGGAAGTTCGCCTGCCGGACGCTCAAGCCGTTCTGGATGCGCGCATCAAGAAGCTGACCAACAGCCTGTCGCCGCTGGTGGCTGAAGCCGAATCGACCCACGGTGATCTGCTCGATCGCCTGACCGCCGACATCGGTTGCAGCCCGCGTGCCCTGGCCGCAGCCCTGCTGCGCAAGGCTACCAACGGTCAAGCGCTGAACCTGGCCGCTATCGAGAAAGAGCGTCCACTGGTGCCGAACAATGCACCACGTGGCGATCGTCCAGAGCGTTCCGGTGATCGTCCTGAGCGTGGTGACCGCGAGCGTCGCGCTCCGATGCCACTGGGCGAAGGTCGTGCACGTTGCCGTACCGCGCTGGGCGCGCGTGACGGTATCGCCGCCAAGAACCTGCTGGGCGCCATCCTCAACGAAGGTGGCCTGGCGCGTGAAGCGATCGGTCGCATCCAGGTGCGTGACAGCTTCAGCCTCGTCGAGCTGCCGGAAGATGGTCTGGAGAAGTTGCTGACCAAGCTGAAGGACACTCGCGTTGCCGGTAAGCAGTTGAAGCTGCGTCGCTACCGCGAAGATTGATCCGCTCTCGGGCTGATTGATCGAACATGAAAAATCCCCGACTGGTTCGGGGATTTTTTTTGCCTGCAGTTCAAGCCCGGCTGAAGAGTGGCGGTGCCCCCTTCGCGAGCAAGCCCGCTCCCACAGGCGACCGCGTTACTTCAGAAAGAATGCGATCAAATGTGGGAGCGGGCTTGCTCGCGAAGCGGTCTGTCTGTCAGCCGAAACGGTAAATATCCATGCCCAGCGCTCCCATGGTGAACCCTTGGTGAGCAACGCTGAACTGCCCGCCAGCGGCGCGGGCAAAGTACAACGGCAATAAGTGCTCATCACTCGGATGATTGCGTACAGCGTTTGGCGCCTGCGCGCGATAGTCGTGCAGCGCGGCTTCGTCGTTCGCTGCGAGTTTGTCGATCATCCAGTCGCGAAACGCCAGGGCCCAGGGCTCAACGCTCTCGGGGCCGGCATGCCAGTCCAGTTCCCGCAGGTTGTGAGTGATGCTGCCGGAGCCGATCAGCAGGACGCCATGCTCGCGCAGGCTGGCCAGCGCGTGGCCAACACGGGTCTGCAGGGCAGGACCGCCACGGGTGGGCAATGAAACCTGGACAATCGGGATGTCTGCCAGCGGATACATCAGCGATAAAGGCACCCAGACGCCATGGTCGAAAGGCCGATTGCTGTCGATACGTGCAGCAAAGCCAGCGGTTTTCAATAATTCGGCAACCTCGGCGGCGAGTCGTGGGTCGCCGGGAGCCGGGTACTGGACTTCGAACAGGGCTTTGGGGAAGCCCCCGAAGTCATGCCAGGTTTCCGGTTGTGGATTACCGCTGACCAGCAGCTCATTGCTTTCCCAGTGCGCGGAAACAATCACGATGGCCTTGGGCTTCGGTATCTCGGCGGCCAGACGGGCAAGTGCCGGCCCGCTGGCGCCGGGTTCCAGGGCGAGCATGGGGGAGCCGTGGGATATGTACAGGCTGGGGAACATGAATGAGCTCCTGAGAGTTAAGATGCAACATCTTCAGTCAGATCATTAATCTAAATCTAATATAAGTTTTAGAGTGTTTTGATCGAATTTTCGGGGTTATTTATGCAGCCGGAGTTTTGGCACAAGAAATGGGCGGCGAACCAGATCGGCTTTCATCTGCCGCAGGTGAACCCTCATCTGAAGCGGTTCTGGCCGGCGTTAAGCCTTGAAGAAGGCACACGCGTGTTGGTGCCGTTATGTGGAAAAAGCCTGGATTTGCTATGGCTCGCCCATCAAGGCCATGAGGTCTTGGGGGTCGAACTGTCGGAAAAAGCCATCGAGGAGTTTTTCAGCGAACATGGCTTTGATCCGGCCATCAGCGAGCAGGGGCCGTTCAAGGTTTATCGGGCAGGTTCCATTGAGCTGTGGTGTGGCGATTTCTTCGAGCTGACGGCAGGCGATGTGGCCGACTGCTCCGCGCTTTATGATCGCGCGGCGTTGATCGCGCTGCCGGCGGAAATGCGAGAGCGCTACGCCGCCCATTTGAAGCGGATATTGCCGAAGGAGTCCCATGGCCTGGTGATTACCCTGGACTATGACCAGGCGCAAATGCCCGGCCCGCCGTTTGCTGTGCTCGATGATGAGGTGCGGCGGTTGTTCGGGGACTCATGGGCGCTGAAGATCCTGGAAGATCAGGATGTGTTGAGCGAGAGCGGGAAATTCCTGGAGGCGGGTGTCACGCGGCTTGAGGAGCGGGTGTATCGGGTTTCCAGCCGGTAGGAGCGGTTAGCTGCACTGGCTCCTTCGCGAGCAAGCCCGCTCCCACATTTGACCGCGATCCTCTGTGGGAGCGGGCTTGCTCGCGAAGAGGTCCTAAAAAACACCGAAATATTCCAACAGACAAAAAAAGGCCCGCATCGCTGCGGGCCTTTTGCTTTGCTGTGGAGTGTATCAGCCGCGACGACGAGCCAGAGCGTCGATGCGCTCTTCCAGCGGCGGGTGGCTCATGAACATGCGAGCGAAGCCTTGCTTGATGCCACCGTTGATGCCGAAGGCGTTCAGGGTGTCGGGCATGTGCACCGGCAGCCCTTGTTCCGCCCGCAGGCGTTGCAGGGCGCCAATCATCGCGGCGGTGCCGGCCAGGTTTGCACCGGCTTCGTCGGCACGGAATTCACGCTTGCGCGAGAACCACATGACGATGGCGCTGGCCAGGATGCCCAGAACCAGTTCGGCGAAGATGGTCGCCACGTAGTAGGCAATACCCTGGCCTTCTTCGTTCTTGAAGATCACCTTGTCGACGAAATTGCCGATGATCCGTGCGAAGAACATCACGAAGGTGTTCACCACGCCCTGGATCAACGCCAGGGTGACCATGTCGCCATTGGCCACGTGACCGATTTCGTGGGCCAGGACGGCTTTCACTTCATCCGGCGAGAAGCGCTCGAGCAATCCCTGGCTGACCGCGACCAATGCGTCGTTCTTGTTCCAGCCGGTGGCGAAGGCGTTCGCCTCGTAGGCCGGGAAGATACCGACTTCGGGCATCTTGATCCCGGCTTCGCGAGACAGTTGCTCGACGGTTTGCAGCAGCCATTGCTCGTGACGGGTGCGTGGCTGGGTGATGATCTGGGTGCTGGTGCTCATCTTCGCCATCCACTTGGAGATGAACAGCGAGAACAGCGAACCTGCGAAACCAAAGACCGCACAGAAGATCAGCAGCTGATTGAGGTTAAGGTCAACCCCATTGGCCGCCATGAACCCGTTGAAGCCGAAAAGGCTCAGGGTGATGCTGGCAATCAGCACGACCGCCAGGTTAGTGGCCAAGAACAGCAGGATGCGCATCATGGTTGTAGAAATCTCCTCATGCTAAAGATGTGGCGTACTGCGGGGTATATAAGGTGCTGCACCGGGGTATTCAACCGGGTGACTATTTCAAACTGTGTCCTACGGCAACAGTCTAGCTGCTTGCAGGGCATTTCCGACAAGTATGCGGGAAGTGTTTGTCAGTCAATTCATGTCGAAGGCCCCGCCTTTGTTAGGCGCGAGCAGGCAAGGCGCGATCCGGCAGCGGTCAAGGCGACTGTCAGTGGCGCAATGCAAACAAATGTTGCCGGATGAATCACCGTGCGACGTTCGGGAACGCCGCACGGTGACAGATCGCTTACTGGCGGTAGGACTTGAGGAAGCCGCCAATACGTCCGATGGCCATCTCCAGGTCATCGACACGGGGCAGGGTCACGACGCGGAAGTGGTCTGGCCATGGCCAGTTGAAAGCGGTGCCTTGAACCACCAGAAGCTTCTCGGAGAGCAGCAGGTCGAGGACGAACTTTTCGTCGTTATGGATCGGGCAGACCTTGGGGTCGATCCGCGGGAATGCATACAGCGCCCCCATCGGCTTGACGCAGCTCACGCCCGGAATGTCGTTGAGCAACTCCCAGGTGCGGTTGCGTTGCTCCAGCAGGCGGCCCTGGGGCAGCACCAGGTCATTGATGCTCTGATAGCCACCCAGGGCGGTCTGGATCGCATGCTGGCTCGGCACGTTGGCACACAGGCGCATATTGGCCAGCATATCGATGCCTTCGATGTAGCTCTGGGCGTGGTGTTTCGGGCCGGAGATGGCGATCCAGCCGGAACGGAAACCGGCCACGCGATAGGACTTGGACAGGCCGTTGAAGGTCAGGCAGAGCAGGTCCGGCGCCAGGGAGGCGGTGCAGATGTGCACGGCGTCATCATAGAGGATCTTGTCGTAGATCTCGTCGGAGAACACCACCAGATTGTGCTGGCGAGCCAGTTCCAGCATGCCCAGCAGGACTTCTTTGGAGTACACCGCGCCGGTCGGGTTGTTCGGGTTGATGATCACCAGGGCTTTGGTGTTAGGGGTGATCTTGGCCTTGATGTCGGCCAGGTCTGGCCACCAGTTGGCTTGCTCGTCGCACAGGTAATGCACCGGGTTACCGCCCGATAGGCTCACCGCTGCGGTCCACAACGGATAGTCCGGCGCTGGCACCAGCACTTCGTCGCCGTTGTTGAGCAGGGCCTGCATCGACATCACGATCAGTTCGGAAACGCCGTTGCCCAGGTAGATGTCTTCAATGCCGACGCCTTCCACCTGCTTTTGCTGGTAGTACTGCATGACGGCCTTGCGCGCACTGAACAGGCCCTTGGAATCGCTGTAGCCCTGGGCGGTCGGCAGGTTGCGGATCACGTCCTGGAGGATTTCATCCGGTGCTTCGAAACCAAAGGGCGCCGGGTTGCCGATGTTCAGCTTGAGGATGCGATGGCCTTCCTCTTCCAGGCGCTTGGCGTGCTTGAGCACCGGGCCGCGAATGTCGTAGCAGACGTTGGCGAGCTTGTTCGATTTGCTGACCTGCATGGCGATGTGTTCCCGAAAATGAACGATCCAGACGGCGTTTGGGCAGCCGTGCTGGGAATCCTGCGTATTCACACAGGCCTGACGCCTTGAGATGCAGCACCCATATTTCCGTTTGAATGCGCGTGGTCTGGCTGCCAGACTGGCGTTTGACGAGGCGCAATCATACGTGCCGCCCGATCCGTGGAAAAGGTACAGATCGGGCTTTTTCAGCCGCTGAGGTGTGATGATGGAAAAGTTGGAAAAAACCCTGGAAGAATGGAAGGCGATGCTCGACCCGGAGCAGTACAACGTGTGTCGCCTCAAAGGCACCGAACGACCGTTTTCCGGCAAGTACAACGCCACTAGGACCGACGGGATCTACCACTGCATCTGCTGTAACGAGCCGCTGTTCGACTCCAAAACCAAGTTCGACTCGGGTTGCGGCTGGCCGAGCTTCTACGCGCCTATCGGCGACAGCGCCATGACCGAAATCCGTGATGTCAGCCACGGCATGATCCGCACCGAAGTTGTCTGCGCCAAATGCGACGCGCACCTGGGGCACGTTTTTCCCGACGGCCCGCGGCCAACGGGCCTGCGTTACTGCATCAATTCGGTGTGCCTGGACCTGGTGCCGCGCGTGTAATGGGAGCCCTGTAGGAGCGAGCTTGCTCGCAATGGTCGTCAACGATAACGCGGGAAGCCTGGTGCCCCGAGTTGTTCTCTGGTCCATCGCGAGCAAGCGCGCTCCTACGGTGGATTGGCGTTCGATAATTTAAATTGCACGCAATTCAATTGCTCGCTATTTTGTTGTTTCTTCCATTCAATCGGAACCTCAAACATGAGCGACAACCTGCTGAGCATTCCTTGCACCACGATCAAGGGTGAGCAAAAGACCCTGGCGGATTTCGCCGGCAAGGCCGTGTTGGTGGTCAACACGGCCAGCAAGTGCGGTTTCACTCCGCAGTACAAAGGCCTGGAAGAGCTGTGGCAGACCTACAAGGACCAGGGCCTGGTGGTGCTCGGCTTTCCCTGCAACCAGTTCGGCAAGCAAGAGCCGGGCAATGAAGGGGCGATCTCCGAGTTTTGCGAGCTGAACTTCGGTGTCAGCTTCCCTCTGTTCAAAAAGATCGACGTCAATGGTGCCGATGCCCATCCGCTGTTCGTGCAATTGAAAAAGCGCGCACCGGGGGTGCTGGGTTCCCAGGGCATCAAGTGGAACTTCACCAAGTTCCTGATCGGCAAGGACGGGCAACTGGTCAAGCGCTTCGCTCCGGCGACCAAGCCGCAGGACCTGACCCGCGAGATCGAAGCCCTGCTCAAATGAACACCTTGTCAGTCGATTCCCTGAAGCTCGACAGCCAGTTGTGCTTCAAACTGTACGCGGCATCCCGGGCGGTGATTCGCGGCTACAAGCCAATGCTCGATCAGTTGGGCCTGACTTACCCTCAGTACCTGGCGATGCTCGTTTTATGGGAGTGGCAGGAAGCGACCCCGGAGCAACCGACCGTCAAGGCATTGGGCGAGCGTTTGGCTCTGGATTCCGGCACGCTGACACCTTTGCTCAAGCGCCTGGAACAACTGCAACTGGTGCAGCGTCAGCGTTCGGCGCGCGATGAACGTGAAGTGCACTTGAGCCTGTCGCCAGCCGGCACGGCCTTGCGCGAACAGGTTGGGCCACTCAAGGCGCGCCTGTTGTGCGACAGCGGGGTCGATCTGAATCGTCTCAACGAATTGCGCGATGGCCTCGATCACCTGTTGGGGCAGATCAAGGCGCTGTCATAGCGGGGATCCACAGGTCCAGCAGGGCGGCCAGTTCTTCGCGTCGGAAGGGTTTGGCCAGGTAGTCGCTCATGCCCGCGGCACGACAGCGTTCACGCTCCTCCGACATGGCGTTGGCCGTCAGGGCAACGATGGGCAGTTGGGGCCAGCGTCCGCTGCGGCGGATTTGCCGGCTGGCTTCATAACCGTCCATTACCGGCATGTTGCAGTCCATCAGCACCAGGTCGAAATCCCGTTGCTCGAGTTGATCCAGTGCCTCGCCACCATGAGCGGCGGTGGTGACCTCGCAACCGAGTTTGCCGAGCATGCCCTTGGCCACCAACTGGTTGACCGGGTTGTCCTCCACTAACAGCACGCGCCCGCGGCGTTGCGGGCATTGTGTGTCGAGTCGAGCCTCGTTGACCGGATGGGTTTGCGGTTGCAGGATCCTGCGCAACGTTTGAAGTAGCATACTGCGGGCCAAAGGGCGGGCCTGCTGTTGCAAGGGGGCGAGTGCGTTGACCTCTTCGCTGGGCATGAAGTTGCCATACGCGGTGATCAGCAGGATCGGCGCGCTGAGGGTGGGGCGCAAGCTGAACAGGCATTCGGGGCAGTCGGTGATGAGCACGTCGGCTGCCAGGCCAAGCAATGGGTCATCCATGGAACGCCGTTCATAGTCCAGCCCCCAGACAGGCAACAGGCTGTTCAACAGTTCCCCCAGTCCGCTGCTGGCGGCCGTGATGGCAATGACTTTGCCCCTGAGTGAAACAGCTGGCATTGCACGGGTATGGCTGGGCAATGGCAACTCCGCGCAGAACTGGCTGCCAAAACCCGCCTCGGAGCTGATGGTCAGGCGCCCCTGCATGGCCTCGCAAAGGTTATAGGTCAGGGCCAGGCCCAGCCCGGTGCCGCCAAATTGACGGGTAATACCGGCACCGGCCTGGGTGAAAGGCTGGAGGATCTTGACCTGGGCCTCCTGAGGGATGCCGATGCCGGTGTCGCAGACTTCGATCCTGACGCCGTCGCCGAACGTCGACAGGCGCACGTCGACCCGCCCGAAACGGGTGAACTTGAGGGCGTTGGACAGCAGGTTACTGACGATCTGCCGCACCCGGGTCGGATCGCCGAGCACCAGTGCCGGGAAATGCGGATCGATCAGGCAGGTCAGTTCGACGCTCGGGGCGGCGTTCTGCGACAACAGGTTGGCGGTGTCTTCGATCAGCGAACCCAGGTCGAAGGGGATGTGTTCGAGTTCGAGTTGACCGGCATCGAACTTCGACAAATCGAGAATATCGTTGAGCAATTCCACCAGCACTTTGCCCGAGTCATGGGCGATCGACAGTTGCTGCTGTTGTTCGGCATTGAGCGGCCCGTCGAGGGATAGCGCGATCATCCCGAGCAAGCCATTGAGGGGCGTGCGGATTTCATGGCTCATGTTGGCCAGGAACACCGAACGGGCTTCGGCCATATCGAGGGCGGTACTGCGGGCGACTTCCAGTTCCTCGTTGGATTGGCTCAGCCGGTCGTTGATCGCCTTCAGTTCGGCTGTGCGGGCCGAGACGATGTTTTCCAGTTGGCCCAGGTACTCGGTCAGGCGGTTTTCCGCGTTGCGCCGCTGCTGGATTTCGGTGGCGATGTTCCTGAATTGCTGGTTGGCAACCTTGACCAGCACGCCGATCTCATCGTTGGCGTGCCCGGCGGGACACTCCAGCGAGGTCGGCTCGGTGCTGCTCGGGTCGCGACCGCTGAGTTCACGGATGACCCGCACCAGGGGTTTGGTCAGCATCACATAGAACAGCGCCAGCAGGATGCCGGACAGCAGCAGGCTGCGGGCGAAGCCATTGAGCAGGGTCACTTCGGCCCGGCGCAGGAACCGGTTGCCGAAGGCGTAAGTATCGACTTTCAGGCGCAGCGTACCCAGGGATTCGTTGGGTAAATGATCCAGGTAAAGCCGGTCTTCGAATTGTCGGCTGGCGCCGAACAGGAAGTCACTGAGCATCCGGTAACCGTTTTCCACACCGGGTCGCTTGACGTTGGCCAGTACGGTGCCGTTGTTGTCGATCAGCTTTGCGCTAATGATCGCTGGCGAGCGCAGCAGGCCCAGGGTCAGTTCCTTGGCGAGTTCTGCGTCGATGTTGTAGGCGATTCGCGAGGCCGGGTTGTGGCTGATTTCCAGCAATGAAAGGATTTCACGATTGATGGAGGCGTCTTCACTGGCATAATCGATGCCTATTTGCAGCAGGCTGAGCAGCGTGCCCAGAATGAAACCGACCAGCACGGTAAGCCGGGCTTGCTTGAATGACAGCCGGTTGGTGAATTTGATGTCCATGGGGGGGTGAACCACTTCCGTTTCCTTTCGCTGCTCAAGCATAGTCGATCATGCCTGCCTGCTGATGTTCTCGCGAGGGCTGTACCGCGGGGGTAGCCGCTTGTGTGACGCTGTGTTTCGTCGCTGTATCACCATCATTACTGTGAACGTGCCCGAGGAGAAGTCGTGGATTCCCGATTGAATGCTTTTCTTGAACGCGCCGATGCCGTTCTGGCCCGTATCGAGCCGTTGCTGCCGGCGCCACGGCCAGCCATCGACTGGACGCAATGCCTGGCCGCGCGCTGGCAGCGTGAGTCGCGCGGCGGTTATCTGATGCCGCTGGAGGTCAGCCTCGACATGCGTTTGTCGGACCTGATCGGCGTCGACCGGCAAGTCGAGCAGCTTGGGCGCAATACCCGGCAATTCCTTGACGGCATGCCGGCCAACCATGCCTTGCTCTGGGGTTCGCGCGGCACCGGCAAGTCGTCGCTGGTGCGCGCTTTGCTGGCCGAGCACGCTCAAGCCGGTTTGCGCTTGATCGAGATTGAACGCGATCACCTGGCAGACCTGCCGCGGGTGGTCGAACAGATCGGCAAACTGCCCCAGCGTTTCGTGCTGTTTTGCGATGATCTCTCGTTCGAGTCGGGCGAAGGGGATTACCGAGTGCTCAAGAGCGTCCTTGATGGCTCGCTGGAACAGGCGCCGGACAACGTTTTGTTGTACGCCACGTCCAACCGTCGCCACCTGGTGCCGGAAAAGGAAAGTGACAACGAAAACTGGAAACGGGTCGACGGCGAACTGCATCCAAGCGAGGCGGTGGAAGACAAGATCGCACTGTCGGATCGCTTCGGCCTGTGGCTGTCGTTCTATCCGTTTACCCAGGAACACTTCCTCGACGTCGTCGAGCACTGGATCGGCCAGTTGGCCGGCAAGGCCGGACTGGCGTGGCAGCGCACCGAAGAGCTGGACATTCTGGCGGTACGCTGGGCCACCGGCCGAGGCAACCGCAATGGGCGTTGCGCTTATCAATTTGCCCGTTACTGGGTCGGGCTGAAACTGTTGGAGCACAAGGCATGATCGATTTACAAAAGAGCGGCCAGGGCCTCGAAGGCTACGGCATGCTACATGCGCAGCTGGAATCATTGCTGGCGGACGAGCGGGACTTCATCGCCAATGCCGCACAGTTCTCGGCGTTTCTGTTCAATCAACTCGATGATTTGAACTGGGCCGGTTTCTACCTCAACCGTAATGAAGAACTGGTGCTGGGCCCGTTTCAGGGGCAAATCGCTTGCGTGCGGATTCCGTTCGGTCGTGGCGTTTGCGGGGCGGCGGCAGCCACCCTGCAGACTCAACGAGTCGAAGATGTGCACGCGTTTCCCGGTCACATTGCCTGCGACAGCGCCTCGAACAGCGAACTGGTGGTGCCGTTGGTCAAGGACGGCCGATTGATCGGTGTGCTCGACCTCGACAGTCCGAAACTCGCGCGTTTCACCGCGCAGGACCAGGCTGGAATCGAACAGCTGGCGGCGATTTTCCTGCGCCTGACCGACTGCTGATCAAGACGCCAGGCCGGCCTTGGTCAGCAGGCCCGACGCGTCCACCGCATCGATCTGCTCAGGGGCCAGGAAGCGCCTGGCGTACTGCAAATAGACCTGTGCCTTGATGAACAGCCCGAACAGCTCCGGGTCGATGTGGGCATCACGGCACATGAACGCCATGATGCCCAGCGCCTCGCTCAAGGTCTTGGCTTTTTTGTAGGGGCGGTCGGCGGCCGTCAACGCTTCGAAAATATCGGCAATCGCCATCATCCGCGCCGGCAAGCTCATTTCTTCTCGCTTCAAGCGTTTCGGATACCCGGTGCCGTCCATTTTTTCGTGGTGCCCGCCGGCTATTTCCGCGACGCTGCGCAAGTGCTCGGGGAACGGCAGATGGTTGAGCATCAGAATCGTCTGAACGATGTGGTTATTGATGACATAACGCTCCTCGCTCGTCAGGGTGCCCCGGACAATGCTCAGGTTGTACAACTCGCCCCGGTTGTATTTGTGGGGCGGAACGTCGAGCTTGAAGCCCAGGGGATTGTCTTGTGGTATCGGTTCGTTTTCGCTGCGTTCGAACAGGTGCTCGGGTTTGTCCGCCAGTAACGGTTCGCTGACGGGCAGGTTGGGGGCGGGCGTTCGGGCCTGACGCCGGTTTTCTTCCCAGGACACGCCCAGCCGGTCATCCAGGGTCCGGGTCCAGGTTCGTTCAGCCAGGCGGCGCAGGCGTTGCAGGTCTGCGTCGGCCATGGCTTCGCCGCCGAGGTTGCAGCGGGCAACGAAGGCGAAATCGTCATCGAGCCCGGCCAGGCTGGCATTGCGCAGTTCCGCCAACGGTTGCTCGTCACCGCCCAGGGCAATGCCCCGCCAGTAGCTGATCCAGGCATCGCACTTGAGTACCTCGAAGCGGGTACGGATTTCGTGGATACGATCGGTCAGGGTTTCCAGCTTCGTGGCTTTGTCGACGACATATTCCGGAGTGGTGACCTTGCCGCAATCGTGCAGCCAGGCGGCGATGTGCAGTGCCTCCCATTCATCTTCGGTCGGCTGATAGGCGCTGAAGGCGGGCTCCTGGCTCGCTGCCGCCGCTTGGGCGAGCATCAGGGTCAGTTCCGGCACGCGCTGGCAATGGCCGCCGGTGTAGGGGCTTTTGGCGTCGATGGCGCCGGCCAGCAGTTGAATGAAGGCGTCCAGCAGCTGTTTTTGCCGGGTTTGCAGGCGCTGGCTTTCGATGCACACGGCAGCCGCGCCGGACACCGCCTGGAGAAACGCAATGCGGTCCGGCCGCAGCTTGTCCAGATCGCTCTGCTCGCCGCTGTCGGCCAAGAGCAACACCAGCAGACCCACGGTTTCGTTGTGGCGATTGTGCAGGCGGATCCCGATCAGATGGACCCGAGGACTTTCCAGTGCGAGCAGGATTTTCTGCAGATCACCCGCCTGCTCGAACCCCAGGTTGCTGACGACATTGTCGACGTTGGCCAACTGGTGCAGCCATGGGGGGCTTTGCGGGTTCTCGAGCGAGTGTCCGCGGATGTCGAAGGCTTGCAGGTTTTCGGTGGTGTTATTGATGACCAGTCCGTGGGGTTCCATGTGCGAGCCATCACCTTCGCGCAGATAGATCAGGCCGGCCTGGGCCTGGCCGATTTTCACGGTTTCAAACAACACCCGTTCCAGCAGCGGGGCGAAACGGGTTTCGGCGCTGAGGCTGTCAGTGATCTGGAAGAAGCTCGCCAGGGTGTCTTTCATTCGTGCCATCGACACACTCAACTGGTCGACTTCGAGCACCGGCGAGCGACGAGAAAGCGGAAAATTGAAATCGAAACTGCGAATCGCATCGGCCTCCTGCACCAGGGCGCGCAAGGGTTTGACCAGGATTCTTGATGTCAGCCAACCCAGCGGCACGCATAACAGCAAGGTTGCCAGGGTAATGAGCGCACCCTGCCAGCGCATCCGGTAAGCGTCGACGAGCAACTCGTCTTCCGGTACCAGCAGCGCCAATTGCAGGCCTTGGGGGCCGCCTTCCTGCATGCTGCTGCGGGCCACGATCCACTGACGGCCGTTGGCGTTCAGGCGACTGCCCCGAGGGGGACTGTTGAGCAATGCGTCCAGGCCGGGGCTCAGGTCCGCCGCCTTGACCAGGCGGGACGTCTGATCATCGATGATCAGCTTGCGGCTGTCGGGGTAGGCAATGGCATTGCCTTCGGCGTCGAACAGCACGATTTCGGTACTGGGGGTCACGACGTGCTTGGCCAGGGTCGCGCTGAGTTCGGCCAGAGTCAGGTCGGCGGCCAGGATTGCCTTGTCGCCGCTGCGGCGTGCCAGCGTCGTGCCGATGTTGTGGGTGGAAAAGAAGATATAGGGTTCGGTCGTGATCTGGTCGTTGTCGCCGCGGGCGCTGATAAACCAGGCGCGGTTGCGTGGGTCGTACGTGTCGTTCAGGTTGTCCTGACGGCTGACAAGTGCCAGGTTCCGGTCGAAAAACAACGACTGGGAGTGGGGCTGGCCGCTGCTGTCGTGCTCGATGCTCCAGACTTGGAAAACCGCCGTGTCCGGAGCCTTGACCAGGGCTTTGACCTCCGGGGTGCGCAGCGGGCGGACCATGAAGAAGTCACCATTGTCGTAGCCCAGGTACAGTGAAGTCAGGTTGGGGTTGTCCTCGAGTGACTGGCTGAACGGTTCGAGCAGTGCCAGGCGCTGTTCCAGATCAGGGGACTGGCCCGCCGGGTTGAGTGCCAGCAGGCTCAACAGATGACGAATGGGGTCATAGATAGCGTGCAGGTCCAGGCGGACATCCTGCTCAATGCGGTTGAAGAGTTTTTCGCTGCTGGACAAGATGATCTGTGTGGTTTGCCGGTAGTTGAAAAGCCCCAGCACCGCCCCGGTCAGCAACAGCAAAAAGGTGAACATCACGCTGATATGGACATGCAGCGGAAACCGGCGTGGATCCGTGCGCAGTGGGTCAGGCATTGCGGGTTTCTCCATGATGGTCAACACACCGCTGAGGGACCAAGCATAGTTAAGGCTCTGGCAGTTTGCCTTCGTCGTAATGCTCGATCTGACGTAGCAACGCGTCCTCCAGTTCGAGCATGGTGCGCTCCATGGATTTGCAGCATCCGACCACTTTTTCGCGATCGGAATCCTCATGGCAGGCGGCTTCGAGTGCCTCGCAGCGATCGATCAGGCGGGAGGCCTGTACTATCCGGGCTGCGCCTTTGATTTTGTGGGCAATGTCCTGCAGCGCTTGCGTATCCCCAGAGCTGGATAGCGACAGCAGCGTTGGCAGATCCTGACGGTTGCTGTTCACCAACTCGTTCAGCAATCGTCGGTTCAATATGGGGTTGCCCCCGGTCAGCAGTTTCAACCCGTGAAGGCTGAACGCCGGGGCTACATGGGTTGGTTCAATGCCTTGCACCCATTGACTCAAGGCTCCGAGGCTGAGGGGTTTGAACAGGCAGTCGTCCATTCCGGCCTGTTTGCAGCGTTGTATTTCTTCCGGTTGGGCGTTGGCGGTAAAGCCGAGAACGGTGCAGGGAGGACGATGGAGTTGTCGCTCATGCTGGCGAATGGCACGGGCAAGCTCATAACCGTTCATGACCGGCATGTTGCAATCGGCGATCACCAGATCAAAAGGCTGGTCCTTCCATGCCTCCAATCCCTCCTGTCCATCGGCCGCGACGGTAAATCGATGCCCAAGAAACTCCAGTTGCTGGCACGTGAGCAATCGATTGGCCGAGTGATCGTCGACTACCAGAACATTCAATGGGCTTGTGGCGACGACGACTTGGGTTTCGACCGCATGGGCCGACTGTTGCAGCGGCAACGTTTCCAGCTGCAGCAACACCTCCACTTGGGTACCGATGCCCGGCTCGCTGCGCAATTGCAGGCTGCCGCCCATCATCTCGCAGAGATTGCGACTGATCACCAGCCCCAGCCCTGCGCCTCCCCTGGCCGATTGCATGGCGTGGTCGGCCTGAGCGAAGGGTTCGAACAGGCGTTGTTGATCCTGTTCGCTGATCCCGATACCACTGTCGTGAACCTGCACCCGCATCTGCACATGCTCAGGTTGCGTTGCCGGGTGCAGGTCGACAATGACCCGGACCTGGCCTTGCTCGGTAAACTTGATGGCATTGCTGATCAGGTTGGACAGCACCTGTTTGAAGCGCAATGGGTCCAGCAACACATCGAAGGTCGGGTTCGCCGATGAAAACTCCAGCAGCAGCTCGAGTTCCTTCTGTCGGGCCAGACCTTCGAAAATCCGCACGACCGAGGTCACAAGTTCACCAAGGTCAACCCGCTCCGGAGTCAGGCTCAAACGTCCTGATTCGATTCTGGCGATGTCGAGGATGTCGCCGATCAATTCCAGCAACCCTTTCGCCGAGTTGTACGCGACATCGATGGCTGGACGCTCCGGGTGCTGATGATCAAGACGCTTGAGTGTCAGTTCAAGCATGCCGATGATTGCATTCATCGGCGTGCGGATCTCATGGCTCATCGTGGCCAGAAACGTGCTTTTGGCCCGGTTGGCGTTATCGGCGCGTTCTTTCGCGCAACGCAGATCATCGAGCAGTTGCCGCCGTTCGCTGATGTCGATCCAGCCACCGATAATGCCTTGCACTTTTGCGCTGGAATCCCGATAGGGAAGAATCCAGTGATAGATCGTCAGCCGCCGGCCACCAATGTGCAGCTCGCGATCGACGATCAACGGTCTGCCCTCGGCCACCACGCGCTGGTAGTCGGCCTGGTACTCCCTGGCTTCGAACACATTGCTCATCGATCCCTGCATGACGCTTTTGCCAATGACATCTTCACGCCGGGCGCAGAACGCTTGCAGGTAACTGTCGTTGCAACTTTGCAGCAGCCCCTGGCGATCACGTACGTAGATCGGATGGGGCGTGCCATTGACCAGCGATCGCATGAACTCGAACTGGTCGTTCAGTGCACGCTCGGCGGCCTTGCGCTGCTTGATCTGGCGTCGCATGTAGTCGTTCCACGCAATGGAAATCAGCAATAGCACGCCGGCACCGATGACGATTTGGTAGAACAGTCTTTGATAGTTGCGCCAGGTGCTTTGCGAGGACGCCGAATAGCCGCGCCAGCGACTGTTGATGATGCCCAGTTCTTCCGGCGAGATGCTCAGCAATGCCTTGTCGAGAATGGCGTTCAGCTCTTTGGCGCCCCGAGCGGTGGCAAGGGAAAACGCTGCCTGCTCGGTGCCGATGGTGGTGCTGATTTGCAATGTGTGCTCGAACAGCCGCGAGGAAATAAAGTAATTGGCAATGACCAGTGAGTTCACCGCACCCTCTGCCTGGCCTTCGGCGAGTAACTCCACGGCGCTGAAGGTGTCCGGGGTTTCGATCAAATTGATTCGGGGAAACTCTCTGCGCAGGTAATTGATGATTGGATTGCCGCGGGCAATGGCCAGGCGCTTGTCCTGTAACTGCGCGAGGTTGGTCGAGCTGTCGGCGGCTTTGCGGGTCAGCAGGACGTAGGAATTTTCCAGAAAGGGGCGGGTAAAGTTCAGCTGGGTTTGACGCTCGGCACTGGGGAGCAACGCGGCGATCACATCTACCTTGTTGTCCTTGATCTGTTTGATCATCTCGTCATCGCTTCGACTGCTCCGGATATCGAAGCGCAAGCCGGTACGCAGCCTGATAAGCTCAAGCAAATCTGCGGTGACCCCGCGAAAATTGCCATTGCTATCGAAAAATGTCAGTGGCGCAAAGGCTTCGTTGACGACAACGCGTACAACCGGGTGGTGGCTCAGCCAGCGTTCTTCGCGGTCAGTGAGTTGCAGCTTTTGATCGGTCAGCAGAATGTCGCTACCGGCGCTCCAGCGTTTGGCGATGTTTTCTCGTTCACTGGAGGGGATGGCCGTGATCATGGCGTTGATGATGCCGAGCAGCTCAGGGTTGTTCCGGTTGACGGCGAAGCTGAAGCCAAAGGCTTCATGTTTGCCGAAGTTGGCCATGCGGATGTTGTTCAGATACCCCTTGTTGATCATGTAGTGAGTTGAAATGGTGTCACCGAGAAACACGTCCGCCTGATCGAAAGCAACGGCATTGATCGCATTCTGGTAGGACGGATAAGACGTGATGATCGCCTTCGGATACAACGCCTTGACTTCGGCCAGCGGCAAGTAGTGATACACCATGCTAAGGCGCAATCCGGCCAGGCCATCGGTGAGGGATCGTGTTTCCCCTTCGCGGGTGACCAATACGGGTTGGTCGACGGCATAGGGTATGGACAGTGCAATGTCGGCGTTGCCAGCTTCGAATCCATTGGCGGTGCCGAGCAGATCGACTTCGCCATTTTCCAGCGCAGAGATCGCGGCCCCTCGGGAATCGAAACGCTGAACCGTGACGGGCAGACCGGTTACTTTTTCCAGGAGACCGGCGTAATCGGCGGTAAAACCTTCATAGTCCTGACCACTGGTGGTCAGGTCGAATGGGGGATAGTCCGGGGCCGACGTACCGAGCGTCAGTTGGTTTTTTTGTTTTATCCATTGTCGCTGGGATTCATCCAGCCGAACCTCCAGCGCTCCGACCTTCGAGCGGCTGAGCAGCGTGTAGTTTTCATTGCCCGGTGCCCCGAACAACGAGGTGCTCACGCATAGACCTGCGGTCAATTGAATCAGATAGACCTTCAAACGTCTGGGCATCCAGGTTCTCACACGAGTGCGTTACGTTTTGCCATCTCGATCAGTTCAACCAGGGATTTGGCTTTGAGTTTCTGCATGAGGCGCTTTTTGTAGGTGCTCACGGTCTTGTTGCTCAGAAACATGCCCTTGGCGATTTCCTTGTTTGTGCGGCCTTGGGCAAAAAGTTGCAAGACCATCAGTTCCCGGTCGTTTACGGATTTGAACAGTTCCAGTTCCATGCAGCGTGTTTCATCTCCGCGGATGGGGTTCAAAGCCTCGCTCGGAAAATAGTTGTAACCTGCAAATACCGCTTTTATGGCGCTGACCAGTTCACTGATGTCCTCTTGTTTGCAGACATAGCCGGATGCACCCGATTGCATGCAACGAATACCGAAAAGTGTCGGGCATTGTGCTGTCAATACCAGGGTTTTAAGAGGGGTGCTCATTGCATTGAATCGGGATAGCACTTCCAGGCCATCCAGTTTTGGAATGCTGATGTCGAGAATGACCAGGTCCGGCATGCATTCGCGAACCATCTGCATGGCATCGACCCCATTGTCAGTTTCGCCGACGACTTTGTAACCTTCATGTTCCAGTAACATTCGAACGGCAAGGCGGATAACCGGGTGATCGTCGACAATAAAAACGGAGTTCATAATCAAGTCCCATGCGAGCTCAAATAAAGCGCGCACCATAGCTCAGATACTTGGAGGGACGCATGAACTGACCAGTCTGTAGCAGCAATATAGGAAAAATCCTACATATGAAAAAGAATGGGACTACGTATTAACTAGGTTTCTTATTAGGAAGGCTGAAAGAAGTCCAACATTCGGGTGTGCTTTAAATGGAAGTTGTTTGTAAGCTTTTCAATGTGTGGTTGTCCGTTTTTATATGTTTTTTTTTCTATAGTGGTGCTGAGGTCAACAAGTCTCTAAATTCAGATTGTTTCAGCGGTTTTATCAAGTAACCCAATAATGGCAGCCCCTGTTCAGAGGCCGTTTTTTCAAGCTCATCCAGTTCAGATGTCGTCAGGCTACTGAGAATGATCGCCTGCCTGATCAACCCTCGCTGGCTGGCGAACCGGACCAGATCGAGTCCCGTCAGGTCGGGCAGGCATTGATCGCATAAAAGGATGTCGAACGGTTGGTCGGCCCCGAGCAGTTGCTGCAGGGCGCCTTTGGCGCTGTCGGTGGTCGTCAGCCGGGTGAAGCCATAACTTTCCAGCAGGCATTGAGTGGCTATCAGTTGGAAGGGATGGTCTTCCACCACGAGGATGCGTAGATCGTCTTCGGCCATGGCGCGCACTTCATCTGTCGAACGGAAGGGAGGGCGATTGTTTCGCGAGGGTACCGGGCAAGCGATCAGTTTGCTCGCCATGTGCTGTAGGGCGATTCGACGAAACTTGAGTGCAGTTGGATGCTGAAGGGGGTATCAGCCATAACGAATGCCGTAATGGCTGATCAATCGATACACCTCAGTGGCTGGCGCGGCCGGTCATTTCCAAGGCCATGTCACTGGCATAGCTGTCGGTCATTCCGGCGATGAAATCAATCATGCGCAAAAACGAAGTGTGCAACGGGCCGTGAGGATCGGGTGCATTGTTGCCCAGCAGGTCAAGGATGCGGCGGCTCTTGAACGACGGTGTACGCCCATTGTGCTGCTCCAGCGCGGCACCGCAAAAGGCGTTGAGCAGGATTTCCAGCGTGGTGTAGGCGCCGATCTCATGCAGGGTCTTGCGCTTGTCCTGGAAGATTTTCTTGCGGGCCATGTCCTTGGCATTGAGCACGCAACGCTTGGCGGGGCCGTGCATGTGTTCCACCAGATCGCCGGGCAGAGTACCGGCCAGCAGCGCATCCTGTTGCTCGACGAAGGCGCGGGCCGCGGCATTGGTCAAGTGCTCGATGGCTTTACCGCGCAGGATAGCCAGTTTGCGTCGGCGCGAATCGTCGGGACCGAGCTGGCGATAGGTCTCCGGCAAGTCATCGCCCACCAGGCCTAACAGCAGGGATTCGACTTCGGCGTATTCCAGCAACTCCATTTCCAGGCCGTCTTCCAGGTCGATCAGCGCATAGCAGATGTCGTCGGCGGCCTCCATCAGGTACACCAGCGGGTGCCGCGCCCAGCGTTGCTCCTCCAGTTGTGGCAGGCCGAGTTTATGGGCGATCTGCTCCAGCAGTGGCAGCTCGCTCTGATAACAGCCGAACTTGTGTTTCTTGTAGCCCAGCGAGTCGGCGTGCCTGGCCGTCCATGGATACTTCAGGTACGTGCCCAGCGTTGCATAGGTCAGGCGGGTGCCGCCGTCGAACTGGTGATACTCAAGTTGGGTGAGTACCCGAAAGCCTTGGGCATTGCCTTCGAAATTCAGGAAGTCATTGCGCTCGGCTTCACTCATTGCATCCAGCCAGCCACGGCCGGCGGCTTGCTGGAACCAATGGCGGATCGCGTCTTCACCGGAATGGCCGAACGGCGGGTTGCCGATGTCGTGTGCCAGGCAGGCCGATTGCACCACCATCCCCAGATCGCTGGGTTCGCACCATTCGGGCAGGGTCCTGCGGATGGTTTCGCCGACGCGCATGCCCAGTGAGCGACCCACACAACTGACTTCCAGCGAGTGGGTCAGGCGCGTATGAATGTGATCGTTGCTGGACACCGGATGGACCTGGGTCTTGCGCCCGAGACGGCGGAAAGCTCCCGAGAAAATGATGCGGTCGTGGTCTTTGTGAAAAGGACTGCGGCCGAGTTCTTCCGGGCTGTGCAAAGGTTTTCCGAGGCGTTCGCGGGTAAGCAGGGTATGCCAATCCAAGGCGGGTCACTCCGTCAGGTGTCTGATGGCCTAGCTTCCCGTTTCGCGCCATGACCTGCAAGCGGAACTACAACCCGGCGGCGTTGATATCGAGGCCTCCTTGCAAGATCATTTTCTGGAGGGTGCCTGTTGACCGGGTAGGCGCACAGGATTGCACCCCTCGATTGAGGAGCGCATCCCGTCGACTTTGCAAGCATGCAGCCAGAAAGAAACTGATCAGTCTTTGCGCGAAGAGCCCTGCATGATCAGTTTGATCAGCGGCCCCAGTGTGGTGCCGAGGTGGATCAGCCGGGTCAGACTGCTGAGGCCACCCCCGTTTTTCGCACCCTTGCCGGTCAGAAAGCCCAGCAAGGTGACGGCGGCCACGCCCCAGAGTGGCGCGTGCTTGATGCCGAAGCCGTCCTGCAGGTTTTGCGTCATCCCGCGCACCCGTTGCAAGGGCTGCAGCAGTTGCGAGGATTCGTGGCGGATTTCCTGGCGGTGCATTTCCATGCGCAGGCGGATCAGGGCCTTGCGCATTTCCGTGCGTGAGCTGTTTTGTGGCAATTCAGGCAGGTTCATGGCAGCAGGCGCTCCCGATCGTTGGCCAGCTCTTCCAGGGTGCCATGGAAGGGCGAGGACTCATCGAAAATCGCCGCTCTCAAGCGCATTCCACAGAATATGGCGGCGAGGGAGTAGAACACACAGAGCCCGATGATGGCGGTCAGGCGATACGTGTCCCAGAACACGATAAGCACCAGCGTCGACAGCCCCACCAACAGCAGCAACGCAAACACCAGCGCCAGGCCCGCAAACAGCAAGAGGCTGACGGTGCGGGCTTTTTGTTCCTGCAGTTCGATGCCGAACAGCTCGACATGGCTGTGCAGCAACCCAAGGAAGGCAGCACCCAGGCGCCGCGATGAGGAGCTGGTTCCCGTCACGGACGGGCCGGATTCGCCGATCGACATATCAGCGCCGGCTGGCCAGCAGGCCGATCAGGAAACCCACGCCGGCCGCGATCCCGACGGATTGCCAAGGGTTGGCCTGGACATAGTCTTCCGTGGCGGTGACAGCAGCCTTGCCGCGTTCGCGCAGGGAGTCTTCGGTCAGCTTCAGGGTTTCACGGGCACGCAAGAGACTTTCGTGGATCTGCTCGCGCAACTCGTCGGCCTGATCGCCGGCCAGGGTCGCGGTGTGCTCCAGCAAGCGTTCGGTGTCACTGACCAGTGTCTGAAAGTCGTTCATCAGGATTTCTTGAGCAGTCTTTGCCTGGGGGCGGGCCATGGTGGATCTCCTTAAGTGGCTTTCTGATGGGTTCGAGTATGAGCCTTCGACGAAGGTTCAGTACAAATGACTGGTACAACTTTTGCTGAGTCGTGGTGCGCCGGTCCGCACCATTGCGCTATTGCCGGGCATGATTTCAGTAAAACCGTAGGACCAACAATCAAAAACTCGCGTAAACGTCCGGGGCGCGTTTTTCCTGGACGGCGTCCGTGCGCCAAAGTGGTTCAACGAGATCAGTGCGCTGATGTCTTGAAGCTGCAACTTGGTGCATGGCCAGTCATCGCGAACTGCTTTGGTGCTTTTTTCTGCCATAAGGTCTGCCCATCCCATGGAAAACCTGCAAAGCGCTGTGGACACCCTGGTCCATAGCTCCAACACGCTGTTCATTCTGATCGGTGCGGTCATGGTTCTGGCCATGCACGCCGGTTTCGCCTTTCTCGAAGTCGGAACCGTGCGACAGAAAAACCAGGTCAATGCGTTGTCGAAAATCCTCAGCGACTTCGCCGTTTCGACACTGGCCTACTTCTTTATAGGCTATTGGATTTCCTATGGCGTGACGTTCATGCAACCAGCGGCGGTGCTCAATGCCGACCATGGTTATGGCCTGGTGAAGTTTTTCTTCCTGCTGACCTTTGCCGCGGCGATCCCGGCGATCATTTCCGGAGGCATCGCCGAGCGCGCCCGGTTTGTTCCCCAGTTGTGTGCAACCGCATTGATCGTCGCGTTCATCTATCCGTTCTTCGAAGGCATTGTCTGGAACGGCAACCTGGGTCTGCAAGCCTGGTTGCTGGAGCGCTTTGGCGCCGGTTTCCATGACTTCGCAGGATCGGTGGTGGTGCATGCCATGGGCGGTTGGCTGGCACTGGCGGCGGTGTTGTTGCTCGGACCGCGTAATGGCCGCTATCGCGACGGTCGGCTGGTCGCGTTCGCGCCATCGAGCATCCCGTTTCTGGCACTGGGCTCGTGGATCCTGATTGTTGGCTGGTTCGGCTTCAACGTCATGAGCGCGCAAACCCTGCAAGGTGTCAGCGGACTGGTGGCGGTGAATTCGTTGATGGCCATGGTTGGCGGTACGGTGGCGGCGCTGATTGTCGGGCGCAATGACCCCGGCTTTCTGCACAACGGCCCGTTGGCGGGGCTCGTGGCAATCTGTGCCGGTTCCGACCTGATGCATCCTGTGGGCGCGCTGGTCACCGGTGCCGTCGCGGGGGCGCTGTTTGTCTGGTGCTTTACCGCGGCCCAAGGCAAATGGCACATCGACGATGTGTTGGGTGTGTGGCCGTTGCATGGTTTGTGCGGCGTGTGGGGCGGCATCGCCTGCGGCATTTTCGGCCAGACCGCTTTGGGCGGGTTGGGCGGGGTCAGCCTGATCAGCCAGTTGATCGGCACTGTGCTGGGCATCACTGTGGCGCTGGCCGGCGGGTTTGCGGTGTATGGCGTGATCAAGGTGCTGCATGGATTGCGCCTGAGTCAGGAAGAGGAGTATTACGGCGCGGACCTGTCGATCCACAAGATCGGCGCCGTGAGCCAGGACTGACTCAGGTCTTTTCATGGCCTGCGGCATCATGGCAGGGGCCGCAATGGCTCGACGGTTTTTCGGGGCAGGCCTAGAATGATCACTTCATTTTCTGGTTGAGCGCTCATGCTTCCCGAATGTCAGCTGTTCGGCACCCTTGGATGCCATCTCTGTGAAGTAGCCGAAGCCATGTTGATGGAATTCGTCGAGCGCGGCCTGCTGGTGGAGCTGGTGGATATCGCTGACGATGAAACATGGTTCGCAGCCTACAGTCTGCGAATTCCGGTGTTGCGGCGAGTCGATACCGGTGCTGAACTGGGCTGGCCTTTCAGTGCCGATCAGGTGGTGGCGTTCCTGGGTTGAGCGGTTTTTGCGTTCGTGGCGTGTCCCGCCTGTCGAACTTTACGATTGATCCCCTTGGCTTATTCGGCGTTGATCGGATACTGTATGCGTATACAGTTATTCGAAGTGCCTGTCTTGCCGTTCCTGATTTTCGGGAGTGAGCAGGCAAGCCCGGGCGTGAGAGGGATGAATCGTGGTCAATGTCGAACAGTTGAAGAATAGCGTGAACCGGATGTCCGCGGACGTCGTGCGCGAGGCTGTCCTTGAGTTGCGCCTGGATGGTCTGGTGACCGAGGGGAAAACGCCCTTCAACAAAACGCATTTCAATACCTGTTTCGCAGAAATCGAAGCCTTGTTTCAACGCGCGGGTTATCACCGGCAACTCGATGTCGTGGGTTATCAGGGATTGTTGTACGCCCTGTATGATCCCGCCCGCTGGGAGGCGGTCGATGTACTGCGCTGGCTCAAGGAGTACACCGAAGCGGCGGCGCGCGCGCAGATCACGGCTTGAGGAATCTTAGGGGGCGTTCTCAATTAGTTTTCACGCCGCGCCGGGCCTGCTGTTGTGCAGGGCAAGGCGCGAGAAGCGTGGTTTGGTCATTCCAAATAAGCTTCGAGCAACGCAGCCCAGCACAACAGCAGGCCCGGCCCTTCGGGTTGTGCCTTAAAACGGGCCAGGCTGCGTTGCAGGCCTTGGAAAGGGAACAACCATTTCCAGCAGCCTGCGCCTTGCCTGGCCCGCTTTAAGGCGACAACGCGACGGGAAAACTAATTGAGAACGCCCCCTAGGTTCATTCCCCTTGCTGTTGGATAATGCCGCTCTGCACTGAGGTTAGAGCTTTCGTATGTCCACTTCTTCTTTTTCCGCGGCACACAGTCAGGCCAGTACGCTCTACTTGCCACCTGGCCCGTGGCAGACCGTTGTCGATTGCCTGTGCGAGCATTTCAGCGCCATCGGTCGTGAACAATGGCTGGACAGAATTGCCCGTGGCCGGGTCCTCGATGGGCAGGGCATGCCGATTGCCCTCGACCTGGCCTACAGGGAAGGTTTGCGGATTCATTACTTTCGCGAAGTGCCGGATGAAAAACCGATCCCGGTGATCGAGTCGATTCTGTACGCGGATGAGCATCTGGTGGTCGCCGACAAGCCGCATTTCCTGCCGGTGACCCCGGCTGGCGAATACGTCGAACAAACGCTGCTCCGGCGCTTGATCCGTCGCCTGGACAATCCGCACCTGGTGCCATTGCATCGCATCGACCGGCACACCGCGGGGCTGGTGCTGTTTTCCTCCAATCCGCAGAGTCGTTCGGCTTATCAGTCGTTGTTTCCAGCCCGGCAGATCGAAAAGCGCTACGAGGCCATCGCAAGGGCGCTGCCCGGCCTGGCTTTTCCGTTGGTGCATAAAAGCCGACTGGTCGATGGCGAACCGTTCTTCCGCATGCAGGAAGGCCCGGGGGCCAGCAATACCGAGACGGCGGTCGAAGTCAGGGAGAAACAGGGGGAGCTCTGGCGTTATGGTCTTTACCCGGTGACGGGCAAGAAACATCAACTACGGGTACATATGGCGGCGTTGGGAGCCGCTATCTGCAACGACCCGTTTTACCCCGAGGTGCTCAAGGATGCGCAGGATGACTACGCCAATCCTTTGAAGTTGCTGGCTCAGGGGCTGAAGTTTATCGATCCGGTCACGGGCCAGGCGCGTGAGTTCGAGAGTGAACTCACCCTGCAATGGTGATCGGGAAGCGATCCTGAAGCGCTGTTCTCCAGGCATGAAAAAGCCCGCATCAAGCGGGCTTTTCTGTATCCGGCGGCGTCGGGATTACAGCTCCTTGACGGTCCGAACCTGATCTTTGTTGATGCGGGTCTGCTTGCCGTCGAGCTGTTCGAATTCGTAGAAACCGGAATCCTTGTCGAATTGCGGCGTGTCGACGGCCTGGATTTCGCGACCGTCATTCAAGGTGATCACTGTAGGCGATGCACAACCGGCGAGGGTGGCAAGGCCCAGTGCGAGCATGAAAGTGGCGAGGGTCCGTTGAGTCATGAGTTGTGTCTCCGAATAAGAATTCTGTGGTTGCTGAACTTGAGACGTGCAGCGTCCGCGCAAGTTCCTGATCGATATCAGTCTGACACAGTGTCATGACCGCTTAAAAGTTCCGGCGTGTTGAGATTTGCCAGCCGAGGGTCGTTGTCGGGGCATTGCAGCGCGGTCGCGCCGAGATTGCGCATCAACCGGCCAGGGCTGCGCTCACCCTCGTTCCAGGCATTTTCGAATGCTGCCCTGTGTAGCACGGGAATCACACACAACAACGGCTCCCAGTGGTGATCATGCCGCACCATCAGCGGCTTGTCCGGATGCAGGTTGGCGGCCTCGCGCATATTGCCGATCAGCGCCGCATCAATGCCCGGAACGTCACAGGGCATGACCAGCAGATGGGTATGGCGAGCAGCTTTCAGGCCTGCGCGAATACCGGCCAGCGGCCCGGGGAAGTCACCTTCATCATCGTGGACCAACTGGTCGGCGTAGGGGGCGTACTTCTCAGGGTTACGATTGCAGGAGATGATCAGGTCATCGGTCAGCGGGCGGGTCTTGCGATGCAGATGCACAATCAGCGGTTCGCCGTGCCAGTCCAGCAACCCTTTATCCCGCCCACCCATACGTTGGCCGCGGCCGCCCGCCAGGAGCAGAATGGAGCAGGGTGGCAATTGTGAATTCGTGGTCATGGCAAGCCTCCATGGGGGCGGCGAAAAAACGGAGCGCTGTGATATAACACCGGGCTGTTTCTCCTACAACTGGACGAGCCTATGAAAGCCAAGGCTGATGTACCTTTCGCACCGCTGAATATTGCAGTGCTGACTGTCAGCGATACCCGTACGCTGGAAACCGACACCTCAGGTCAGGTCTTTGTCGATGGCTTGACCGCTGCCGGTCATTACCTGGCCGCCCGGGTGTTGCTCAAAGATGACCTCTACAAAATTCGCGCGCAAGTCGCCAACTGGATTGCCGACGATGTCGTGCAGGTGGTGCTGATCACCGGCGGCACCGGTTTTACCGGACGTGACAGCACGCCGGAAGCCGTCGCGTGCCTGCTGGACAAACTGGTCGATGGATTTGGCGAGCTGTTCCGTCAGATCTCGGTTGCCGATATCGGTACCTCGACCGTTCAGTCCCGGGCGTTGGCCGGTCTGGCCAACGGCACGCTGGTTTGCTGCTTGCCGGGCTCGACCAATGCCGTGCGCACCGCTTGGGACGGCATTTTGGCCGAGCAGCTGGATGCGCGGCATCGGCCGTGCAATTTCGTGCCTCATTTGAAACAGGCCGCGCCTTGTGAATCCCGTGGGTAAGCCTGGCAAGTCTGGCAGCCTGATGCCTGTCGAGCAGGCGTTGGCGCGCTTGCTGGAAATGGCCGAGGCCTCAAGGATTGTCGAGCGTGAACGCTTGCCGTTGGCGCAGGTACAGGGACGTGTACTGGCGCAAGATCTGGTATCGACGCTTGATCTGCCGCCCTGGCCCAACAGTGCCATGGATGGTTATGCCTTGCGCAGGGTCGACTGGACGGGAGAGCCGTTGCCGGTCAGTCAGAAGGTGTTTGCCGGCCAGGCCCCCGATCCGTTGCAGCCAGGAACCTGTGCGCGCATTTTCACCGGGGCGCCTGTTCCCGCCGGTGCCGATTGCGTCGAGATGCAGGAGAACGCCGAGGTTCAAGCCGATGAGCGAGTACGTTTCACTCAAGCCTTGACCCAAGGCCAGAACATCCGTCCGCAAGGCCAGGAAACCACTGTCGGCGAGCTGATTCTGCCAGCAGGTACGCAGATGGGGCCGATCGAGCAAGGATTGGCTGCCTCCCTGGGATGCGCTGAGCTGGAGGTGGTTCGAAAGGTGCGCGTGGCGGTGCTGTCTACCGGCGACGAGTTGATTGAGCCGGGGCAGACGCTGGGACCAGGACAGATCTACAACAGCAACCGGGTGTTGTTGTGCAGCTGGTTGCAGCGTTTGGGGTGTGAGGTCGTCGACGCGGGAATCCTGCCGGACAATCTGGAAACCACTCGCACCCGATTAGGTGAGTTGAAAGATGTCGACCTGATCCTCTCGACCGGTGGCGTATCGGTGGGGGAAGCCGATTTTCTGGGTATCGCCTTGCGCGAGGAGGGCGAACTGACGCTTTGGAAACTCGCCATCAAGCCCGGTAAACCGCTGACGTTCGGGCATTTTCGCGGTGTGCCGGTGATTGGCTTGCCGGGCAATCCCGCATCGACCCTCGTGACCTTTGCCTTGTTGACCAGGCCCTATCTCTTGCGTCGTCAGGGGGTAATGGACGTTGAGCCGCTGAAGGTGCAGGTGCCGGCAGGGTTTGACTGGCTCCAGCCAGGCAATCGGCGTGAGTATTTGCGCGGACGGCTGGAAAGCGGCAGGGCGACGATCTACAAAAACCAGAGTTCCGGTGTTCTGCGCAGCGCTGCCTGGGCTGATGGACTGGTAGAGGTCCTGGAAGGTCGCACGCTGGTTCAGGGCGATAGCGTTTTCTTCATTCCGCTGAGCGAAGTCCTGAGCTGATAGCTTCAGCGGCGTTGTCACACAAGACCCGGTTGATTGAGTCGGGTCTTGTGTGGGAGCCACTCAATGGGCCAGAAGCAATGAAATAACCTGCTCGAAACGGCTATTGGCGATCCAGCCAAGGAGACAGAGGATCACGGCTGTTCCGCTGGCGGAATAGACAAGCCGGTGCCTGATGGATTTGACGTCATCCCGGGTTTCTTCAATGTCCCGGCGTATGCACTTGAGGTGTGTTTCCAGCTCGGTGACGCGAGGTTCCATATCAATTTCTCCCGTGGCTTTTGTGCTATTGCGGCATTCAGCTCGATGGCCTGTATTTTTGTTATCTGCGAGCGGCAAGACCAGGATGGCCGGTGATGCGAGGTTTTGGTGTTGCATGGCACGTCCTTGTGATGTCCAGCTGGATCCTCAAAGTCTACCAATTCAGATTTTCGGTCAATTGAGCCGATTCCTAACGTTTTGTAAGAAAAGTCCTGCCGTGTGGGGGCCAAGACTTTCCGACTGGAAATAATTCGATTTCTGGCGACTTTTACCGGAGCCTTCGCGGTCAACATCTCCCAGATGCCATTCAAACCGGGAGTGAGTAATGAGCGATCGCAAGGCGCTATTGATTCTGCATGGCAAGCAAGCGCTCAACGAGGCGGTTCGCACCGCCGTCGAAAGCCAGCGTGAGCGAGGTTGGGAGCTGGCTGTTCGATTGACCTGGGAGGCCGGCGATGCGCAAAGGCTGGTGGGCGAAGCGTTGGCGGCCGGGTATCGATACATCATTGCCGGTGGTGGCGATGGCACCTTGCGCGATATTGCCGAGGCTATGGCGCAGCATTCGATAAAAGCCAGCCTGGTATTGATGCCGCTAGGTACCGCCAATGATTTTGCGCGTGCGGCGGGTGTGTCCCTGGAACCCGATCAGGCGCTGGAGCTGCTCGATAGCGTGCCGACTGCCATTGATCTGGGGGAGGTTGATGGACAGATATTCCTGAACATGGCGACCGGTGGGTTCGGCAGTCATGTCACAGCGAACACCCCGGAGGATCTGAAGAAAATCCTCGGCGGTGCGGCGTATCTGTTCACCGGCTTGTCACGCTTCAATGAGCTGCATACCGCGTACGGTGAATTGCAGGGGCCGGACTTTCACTGGCGCGGCGATCTGCTGGCACTGGGCATCGGCAATGGTCGGCAGGCCGGAGGCGGGCGGGAATTGTGCCCGCAGGCACTGGTTGATGACGGTTTGCTGGATATCAGCATCCTGCCGGCACCGCAGGAGGTGGTCAGTACTTTGAAAAACCTGCTGACCGAAGGCTTTGGCATCGACAGCATGTTTGTTCGGGCGCGCCTGCCCTGGGTCGAGATCAAGGTTTCGGAAGGGCTGTACATCAACCTTGATGGTGAACCGCTGGAAGGGGACAGCCTGCGTTTCTCGGTTCGCCCGGCGGCGTTACTCGTGCATCTGCCTGAGAATTCGCCGTTGTTACGCGACAGTGAAGTGCCTAGTCATCGAGGCTGATGATTTGTTCACGCACGGCAAACAACACCAGGCCGGCCACATCGTAGATCTGCAAGCGCTTCATGATCTGCGAGCGGTGGGTTTCGACGGTCTTGACGCTCAACCCCAGGCCGTTGGCGATCTCTCGGGTGGATTTTCCGCGAACGATCAACCGCAGGATTTCCAGTTGGCGTGCCGTCAGGTTGTGCGAGTCGGCAGGTTCGGGTGGGTGCTTCTGGTTTCGGGTCAGTGCCTGAGTGATCACCGTGTGGGCAATGGCCGGGCTCAGATAGCGCTCGTTGTTGCGCAAGGCTTCCAGCGCGTGCTCGAGTTCGGTCGCCGTGGTGTCCTTGAGCAGGTAGCCATGGGCTCCGGACTCCAGCGCCTGCATGATCAGGGCAGGGTCGGTGTGCATCGAGAGGATCAGGACCTTGCTCTGCGGGCGCACTCGCTTGAGTTGCTGCAAGGCTTCTAGGCCGCCGGTCTGGCGCATCGAAATATCCAGCAGGATAATATCCGGGGACAGACGCCCAACCATTTCGAGCAGCTGCGAGCCGTCACTGGCCTCACCGATGACGGCGTAGCCAGGCAGATCCATTACCAGGGCGCGCACGCCAGCCCTGATCAGCGAGTGGTCATCCACCAGTAGTAAGTTACAAGTCAATACATAACCTTATTCGAACTGGCCCGTTCGAGCGCACGGGGCGCCCAGGGAAAAAGAGCTTCGATTTGAGTGCCTTTGCCCGGCTCGCTGGTAACGGTCAGTGTGCCGCCCAGTTGATCGATCCGTTCCGACATCCCGGCCATACCGCGCTGCCCTTCACGACCTGGGTCTGTTGCGGGCGCGAAACCCTGACCATCATCGCTGATCTGCAACTTCAGGCCTTGAGGCAGGCGCTGCAGGCATACCAGAAGGTTCTTGGCCTGGGCATGTCGCAGGATGTTGGTGACCGCTTCCTGGGTAATACGGAAAGCCGCCACGGCCATTTCCTCCGGTATGCCGGTCAGGCGCTGCTGGCATTCCAGGCTCCAGTGCACCGGGGTGTTGGCCAGGGTCTTGAGCAGGTGCGCCCGCAGACTGGCTTCCAGCCCAAGGCTGGTCAACTGCCGGGGATTGAGAATGGCGGATACGTCACGAACTTTGGCCAGGGTTTCTTCCAGCGTGTCGCAGAGGACCGCGCATTGTCCCTGGAGCTCTTCGGGCATCCGGCGTTTGAGCCAGTCGCTTTGCAGTTTGGCGGCGGTCAGCAATTGACCGATGTCGTCATGCAGTTCGCGGCTCAGCCGGTGCCGCTCGTTTTCCTGGACCTGCAACAGCCGGTCCGCCAGTTCCTGAGGCTGGAATTTGATCGATTTGCGCGAGAGGCAGTACTGCACGGCAACACTGGTCAGCGCGGCAACGTTGAGCACCAGCAATGACAGGGGCAACGGAATGGACAAGCCATGGACCAGCAAACTGCCGAGGGTCGAGCAGGCACATAGCAACAGCGTGAATAGGCGTGCATTTGCTCGGGAGGGTGGCCACGTGGCGATTGACTTGAGGCTGGCGTGCATAGCGGATGGAGCCAATGGATGTTCGCTGCGGGCTGACCGGTCATGCTGGCTGACAGGCCCCTGTTTTTTTTATGTGGAGCGCCGACGAGTTCAGCTGCGAACTGCAGCGACCTGTATTCAGCTGCGATCACACTGCCAATAATTGGCGTCAACTAACAGGCGGCATAGTAGCACCTAAGATACCGTTGGTCGCGTCCGTATGTATGTCCGAAAAGTCAGGAATCCAGTCGTTTTGACGATGCTTCCATAATGGAACAAGTGGGTTGTTGCCGTCGCAAAATGCCGGTTGTTTAAAAGTGTCGCTTATAGCTACGAAATATTCATTTGCGACATGTGCGCACTCAAGTTACAGCGCGGTATTGATAACCAAAACACACCATGCGGCATGGTTTGGCAAGTTCAGGCCTGTCGCTCTGAATAGGATACGAGGGTGAAGGGCCTGGAGTTGACAGGTGGTTGAAACCGGCTTTGCCCGACCTGAAAGGCAAAGGCTTCGATCAGGGTGACCTGCTCGCTGTCGTCGAGACTGAGCTGTCCGGTGGTCTGGTCGATGAGTTCGAGTTGCCAGGCAACCAGGGTCAGGCAGTCTTTCAGGGCACTCAGCGCCTCGTCGTGCAGACTCATGGTGTTCTGTGCGTGGTTCAGCAGGCCATGAATATGCAGAGAAAATTCAGACACGGCCGCCAACGCCAGGGCATCAGCCTTGTTGGCCAGCTTGAGCAGTGTGCTGAGCAAACAGTCGATGGCGTCCTTGTCATTGCTGATCAACTGCAGATGACTCAGGCATTCCTCGGTTTTAGCCAGGAGTGTTTCAGCCTCGACAAGAAACCCCGTGAGACGCTGGGCCCACTCTTTACGGTCGTTCGGCATACTTATCTCCACAACGTCATGTCAAATGAGGGGATATCGTGTGTGTCGACGAGGGCGGTCGGAACTCCGGCATTACCGAGTCGTCGGATGAACGAGTAGCGGCTGGCCCGGAAGCAGGCTGGGGAACACGAGAGGGTGGTTGGCCACTGACTTGCGATCGCACACAAAAGCCTGACTCCGTTCATGCAATGAGAATGGCGTCACATTAATGGCTATCGGATATTGCGAATATCAGGTTGCGCCTGATTATTGATAGGGGAATCCCTTACGTGGGGGAACCTTTCGCTCAAACAGTGGTCGCGGGGCGCAGAAGTGCAGCAGATGTAATCACCGCGCCAGTAAAGCATGATGTTAATGTGACATCAATGGCCGGGCGTGGCATTTTAGAGAGGGTCAAGCTTCGGCAAAAACAGCCGATAACCTTCCTTGAGTGAATTCATCCGAACAAGACCTGGAGTCATTGATGGCCGGCATTCTCGACACGGTAGACCAACGCACGCAACTGGTGGGTGAGAATCGCCTGGAAATTCTCATGTTCCGGCTCGCCGGACGGCAATTGTTCGCGATCAACGTCTTTAAAGTACAGGAAGTCCTGCAGCTGCCAAAGTTGACGCTGATGCCGCAGCGGCATCCTTTTGTGTGCGGCGTGGTCAACCTGCGTGGCCAGACCCTGCCGGTGATCGACCTTTCCCAGGCCATTGGCATGCGCCCGTTGGTGCCGGGGCCTGGCAGCACGATTATCGTCACCGAATACAACCGTTCGGTTCAGGCCTTCCTGGTCGGTGGCGTGGACCGGATCGTCAACATGAACTGGGAAGCCATCCTGCCGCCCCCGAGCAGCGCCGGCCGCCAGCATTACCTGACGGCCATCAGCAAGGTCGATGATCAACTGGTGGAAATCATCGACGTCGAAAAGGTTCTGGCCGAAATCGTCCCGTACAACGCCAAAGTCTCCCGCGACAAGCTCGAAGATCCGGTGCTGGAACGTGCCCGTGGCCGTGAGGTGCTGCTGGTGGATGACTCGAACGTGGCCCTGGCGCAATTGCGCGATACCCTGGGACAGCTGGGCGTGAAGATGCATATTGCCAGCGACGGGTTGAAGGCCTTGAACATGCTCAAGGCCTGGGCTGATACCGGCGTGGACATGACCGAAAAACTGCTGATGGTCTTCACCGATGCGGAAATGCCGGAAATGGATGGCTATCGTCTGACCACCGAGATCCGTAACGACCCGCGCCTGCGCGGCTTGTACGTGGTGCTGCACACCTCGTTGTCCGGCAGCTTCAACGACTCGATGGTGAAAAAGGTCGGTTGCGACAATTTTCTCTCCAAATTCCAGCCGGACAAACTCGTCGACGTGGTGCGCCAGCGTTTGATGCTCGACGAAGTACCGGCCTGATCAGGCCATGGTCAACCTGTAGGAGCGAGCTTGTTCGCGATGGTCTTGAACGATAACGCGTAAAACCAGATGCCCAGCGGCGTCCCTGGGTTTTTCGCGAGCGAGCTCGGTCCTGAAGGGTTTTTGCACTTTGATTCGCTGACCAAGCTCGTATAGGGTGGCGTTTTTACCTACCAGGGAGCTGGCCATGTTGCGTCTGAGCGCGCTGTATCGTTATCCGTTGAAATCCGGCAAGGGCGAGGTCTTGCAGCAAGTCGGCCTCGATAAGCTGGGGCTGGACGGCGATCGCCGCTGGATGCTGGTGGATGAGGCCAGCGGGCGTTTCCTGACCCAGCGGGCGGTGGCGCAGATGAGCCAGTTGTCGGCGCTGTGGAATGCCGAAGGTGGCTTGACCCTCAGCGCGCCCGGCCATTCGCCGATCGATATTGCCTTGCCCGGTAGCGATGCAGAACTGCGTGGCGTGACGATCTGGCGCGATACCTTGCGAGTCCCCGATGCAGGCGATGAAGCAGGTGCCTGGGTCAGTGAGTTCATCGGTAAACCGACGCGGCTGGTGCAAGTGCCACTGGAGCGTGCGCGTACAACCGAGGCGGGTTACGGCAAGGATGACGACCAGGTGGCGTTCGCCGACGGCTATCCGCTGTTGCTGATTGGTCAGGCCTCCCTCGAGGACTTGTCGCAACGGGTCGGGCGTCCGTTGGAGATGCTGCGTTTCCGGCCGAACCTGGTGATCGAAGGCAGTGCAGCCTTCGCCGAGGACGGCTGGAAGCGTATCCGTATCGGCGAGGTCGAGTTCCGCGTGGTCAAGTCCTGTTCACGCTGCATCCTGACCACCATTGACCCGCAAACCGGGGAGCGCAGCGATGATCGCGAACCCTTGGCCACCTTGCAGAAGTATCGCTCGCAGGCAGACGGTGCAATGTTCGGCCAGAACCTGGTCAACGACGGCAACGGACGACTCGAAGTCGGCATGCCGGTGGAGATCCTCGAGTAATTTTTGCGCAAAATAAAAAATGCCCGTGTCGAAAAACACGGGCATTTTTTATTGCAGTGAAGTCGGCGGGTTTTAGCCGCGGTATTCACACAGGTAAGCGGTGTCGACGGCGACTTTCAGCTGGAACTTGCTGTTGGCCGGCACGTTGAACTGGCTGCCGGCGGCGAAGGTTTCCCAATCGCTGCTGTCGGGCAGTTTGACGGTCAATGCGCCGCTGACCACGTGCATGATTTCGCGCTGGCTGGTGCCGAATTCGTACTCGCCCGGAGCCATGACGCCGATGGTCGCTGGACCTTCTGCGGTGCCAAAGGCGATCGACTTGACGGTGCCGTCGAAGTACTCGTTGACTTTAAACATGGGCGATTCCTCGAAAAGGGCTAAAAAGGGCCGGCCAGTATGCACAAGGCCCTTGGCGTCGTCACCTGTCTAAAGCGGCAAAACCAGCGGCAGCAGGCGTGCGGTATTGCGCGCATCTTCCAGCGCCCGGTGTTGTTGGCCGTTGAACTGCAAGCCGGCCAGTTGCAACGCGCCGTTTAATCCCAACGGACGTTCCAGGCGCCTGGCCTTGGCAAAACGCTGTTTGAGGTTCATGTGCGGCACGTTGGCCAGCATGCTGGCGAGTCCCAGTTGCTGCCAATCCTGAAGCAGTTGTTTGCGATCGTAATCGCCCCAACTGGCCCAGCCCTCAAGTCGCGTGTGGTGTTGGCCGAGCCAGCGTTCGAACGCCGGCCAGACTTCGCCCAGCGGTTGCGCGGCATCGATGTTGGCTTGGGTGATGTGCGTCAGCTCGCGGCAAAACGGCGTCAGCAACGGCCGCCGCACAGGGCGGACGAAGCGCTGGAACTGGTCCAGTTCACGCCCCTTGCGGTCCACCAGAGTGGCGCCGATTTCAATGATTTCCATATCTGTTACGGGCCATCCACCCTCATCGGTGGTGGCCTCCAGATCAATGACCAGCCAATGAGGCATTGCAGGGTTCCTGGTATCCGCGTCCTGATAGCTTTGAGCGTAGCCAACCCCGGCGGTTCCGCCTAGCGCCTTATTCGACCTCCAATAGAATCTGCCGGTTTTTCACCTGATCCCCGACTTTGACTTGCAAGCGCTTGAGAACACCGTCGATGCCCGATTTCAATGGGTGCTCCATTTTCATCGCCTCCAGTACCACCAGCAGTTGGCCCTTGGTCACCTGGCTGCCTTCGTTGACCAGGACGTCGACAATCGCCCCGTCCATCGGTGCCTTGAGGGTGCCGGAGCTGACACTGGCCTGGCCGGTAACCTGCGCCTGGGTGTGATCCATGAATTGCAGACTGCCCGGTCGGGTAAACAGCCAGAGACGCCCGGCCTCCAGGCGATAAGCGTGGCGTTGGCGAACGCCTTCGATTTCCAGGGTGGCCCAGCGTCCGTCGCTGTGGATGATCTTCAATTCGAGGCTGCGCTCGGCGACCTGAATGCGCAACGGCTCGCCCGGGATCGCCTGCAACGCTACCGGCCAGTCCTGATCCTCAAGGCCGATGCGATAGTGCAGCGGCACGCTGGCGTTGTTGCGCCAACCGCCAAGCGAGGCCAGGTGAGCCTGCGCCGCAGCCTGATAGAACAGGGCGGCGGCGATGGCCAAGTGGTGCGCGCCAGGGGGTTCGGGATGCAGGCAGGCGTGATCGGTGAAGTGCTGCGCGATGAACCCGGTACTGAAATCACCGCTGGCGAACTGCGGATGTTCCAGCAGGCTGGCAAGCAGGCGTTGATTGCTTTGCAGCCCCAGCAGCACGCTGTCCTGGACCGCCCGCAGCAATTTGCGACGGGCTTCTTCGCGGGTGGCACCGTGGGCGATGAGCTTGCCGAGCATCGGGTCGTAGAAAGGGCTGATGACCTGGCCTTCGATCAGGCCGTGGTCGATTCGCACGCCGTCCTGCAATGCCGGTTCCCAGGCCACGACGCGCCCGGTTTGCGGCAGGAAACCCTGGGCCGGGTCTTCGGCATACAGGCGCACCTCCATGGCGTGGCCCGTGAGTTGCACCTGTTCCTGGCGCAAGGGCAGCGGTTGCCCTTCGGCGATGCTCAACTGCCAGGCCACCAGATCCAGCCCGGTGATCAGTTCGGTCACCGGGTGCTCCACTTGCAGTCGGGTGTTCATCTCCAGGAAGTAGAACTGCCCGCGCGCATCCAGCAGAAACTCCACGGTGCCCGCGCCGACATACTTTACCGCTCGCCCGGCCTTGAGCGCCGCTTCGCCCATGGCCTGGCGCAGCTCGGCGGTCATCACCGGGCAGGGCGCTTCCTCGATGACTTTCTGATGCCGGCGTTGCACTGAACAATCACGCTCGCCGAGGTAAATCAGGTTGCCATGCCGGTCACCGAACAGCTGGACCTCGACGTGACGGGGTTCGACCAGTGCCTGTTCGAGGATCAATTCACCGCTGCCAAAACCGTTCAGGGCTTCGGAGCGCGCGGTGCGAATCTGTTCCAGCAAGTCGCTGGCGTCGTGCACCAGGCGCATACCGCGTCCCCCGCCGCCGGCGCTGGCCTTGATCATCAACGGATAGCCGATGCGCTCGGCTTCACGGCCCAGGGTGGCATCGTCCTGCCCGGCGCCTTGATAGCCGTTGATGCACGGCACACCGGCTTCGATCATGGCGATTTTCGACAGGCGCTTGCTGCTCATCAGTTCAATGGCCTCGGGGCTGGGGCCGATGAAGGTGATGCCAGCGTCCCTGCACGCGAGGGCAAACCCGGCGTTTTCCGAGAGGAAACCGTAGCCCGGATGGATCGCATCCGCGCCCGTGCGCCGGGCTGCGTCGAGGATGGCCTGGATGTTCAGGTAAGACTGTTGCACCGGGGCCGGACCGATGTTGACCGCCTCGTCGGCTATCCGCACGTGCAGTGCATCGGCGTCAGCGTCGCTGAACACGGCGACGGTGCGATAGCCCAGCGCCTGGGCCGTGCGCTGGATGCGGCAGGCGATTTCACCACGGTTGGCGATGAGGATTTTTTTGAGTCCGGGCATGGGTTGGCTCTCTGGATTTTGCGGTGTTTGTTCGGGCCTCTTCGCGAGCAAGCCCGCTCCCACAGGGTTTGTGAACGACACAAATCAACTGTGGGAGCGGGCTTGCTCGCGAAGCTTTTAAATTGCCCACCCCGGTTTGCGTTTTTGCACGAAGGCCATCGTTCCCTCGATGCCTTCGGCTCCGGTCACCGCTTCGCTGAACCATTCGGCAGCCTGATCCAGCAGGGCATCGGAGGGCTGATCCGCACTTGCCAGCAAGAGTTTCTTGGTCGCCGCATTCGCCCCCGGCGCGCAACACAACACATGGGCCAACACCTCATCGAGACGTTCGGCCAGGGCCTGCGGATCATGTTCGACAAAATGCACCAGGCCCATGCGCCGTGCCTGGGTACCATCAAAACGCGCCGCCGTCAGGGCCAGGCGCCGGGTCTGGGTCAAGCCGATGCGTTGCACCACGAACGGTACGATCTGCGCCGGCAACAGGCCGAGACTGGTTTCCGGCAGGCCGAATTGCGCCTGGTGATCGGCCAGGGCGATATCGCTGACACAGGCCAGGCCGAGACCGCCGCCGAGCACCGCGCCCTGCAGCACGGTAATCACCACTTGCGGAGCGTGTTGCACTTCTTGCAATAGCGCGCCGAACACCCGGTTCAGATCCCGGTGCGCAGTTGGGCCTTGAGCGCGGGCGTTGGCCATGTCCTTGATGTCACCGCCGGCACAGAAGTGCCCGCCGACGCCGCCGATCACCAGTGCGCGAACCCCTGGTTTATCGCGTACCGCGGCCAGCACCGAGCGCAACTCGGCGACCATTTGCAAGCTCATCGCATTGCGGCTTTCGGGGCGGTTGAGGGTGATGTGCAACACGCCGTTGTGCAGCTCCAGCAGCAAAGTCTGGCAAACCGGCAGGCTGTTCATTTCTTTTTCCCCGGCAGAATGCCCATGAGTTTGCAGATGATTCCCAGCATGATTTCGTCGGCGCCGCCGCCGATCGACACCAGCCGTACATCGCGGTAAGCCCGGGCCACCGGGTTGTCCCACATGAAGCCCATGCCGCCCCAGTATTGCAGGCAACTGTCACTGACTTCGCGGCCCAGCCGCCCGGCCTTGAGCTTGGCCATGGAGGCCAGGCGCGTGACGTCCTGGCCTTTGATGTATTGCTCGGTGGCCTGATAGACCAGCGCCCGCAGGCATTCGATTTCGGTTTGCAGTTCCGCCAGGCGGAAGTGGATCACCTGATTGTCGATCAGCGCATTGCCGAAGGTTTTGCGCTCCTTGCAGTATTCGATGGTGCTGTCGACGCAGTACTCCAGGCCCTTGATCATGTTGGCCGCGCCGAACAGGCGTTCCTCCTGGAACTGCAGCATCTGCATCATGAACCCCGTGCCTTCATGACCAATGCGGTTGCGCTGCGGTACACGCACGTTGTCGAAAAACACCTGGGCGGTTTCCGAGCTGCGCATGCCGAGCTTGTCCAGGTGCGAACTCAAGCTGATGCCCGGTGTGTTCATCGGCACCATGATCAGCGACTTGTTGATGTGCGGTTTGTCGTCCGAGGTGTTGGCCAGCAGGCAGATGAAGTCGGCGCTCGGCGAGTTGGTGATCCACATCTTGCTGCCGTTGATCACGTAATCGTCGCCGTCCTTGCGCGCCGTGGTTTTCAGCCCGGCGACGTCAGAGCCGGCGCCGACTTCGGAGACGCCGATGCAGCCGACCTGCTCACCGCTGATGGCCGGGCGCAGGAACTCCTCGCGCAGTTCATCGGAACCGAACCGAGCCAGCGCAGGCGTGCACATGTCGGTCTGCACGCCGATGGACATCGGAATGCCACCGCAATGGATGGTGCCGAACTCTTCGGCGGCGACGATCGAATAGCTGTAGTCGAGTCCCATGCCGCCGAATTTTTCCGGTTTCGAAATACCCAGCAATCCGAGGTCGCCGGCCTTGCGGAAGATCTCGTGGATGGGGAAGCGCCCGGCCTTTTCCCATTCCTCGACATGCGGGTTGATCTCGTGCTCGACGAACTGGCGAACGGTGCGGCGCAGTGCTTCGTGTTCCTGGGTGAAGATCATTTTTATTGTTCTCCTGATAGTCGGCTTAGAACCGCGCCACACCGAAACTGTTGGCCTGCAATGGCCGCACCTCGGCCTCGTGACAGATATCCAGCAAGTAACCCAGCAAGGTCCGGGTATCGCGCGGGTCGATCAAACCATCGTCCCAGAGGTTGGCGCTGCCATAGAGCGCCGTGGACTGGCTGTCTAGTTTCTGCGCGGTGACCTGTTCGAGCATGTCGAGCATTTTCGGATCGGGTACCAGGCCGTCCTTGGCCTGTTTGGCCTCGGTGACGATGCGCAGGACCTTGCCCGCTTGCGCGCCGCCCATCACGGCGGTACGGCTGTTGGGCCAGGCGAAGATGAAACGCGGGTCGAGACCGCGACCGCACATCGCATAGTTGCCCGCGCCGTAGGAGCCGCCAACCACGATGGTTAGCTTCGGCACCCGGGCGTTGGCCACCGCCTGAATCATCTTCGCGCCGTGCTTGATCACGCCTTGCTGTTCCGATTCGGTGCCGACCATGAACCCGGTGGTGTTGTGGAAAAACAGTAGCGGCGTCTGGCTCTGGTCGCACAGCTGGATGAACTGGGCGGCCTTGCTCGCGCCTTTTGGTGTGATCGGGCCGTTGTTGCCGATGAAGCCACAGGCGCGGCCCTGAATTTTCAGATGACCGCACAGGGTCTGCTGATCGAATTCGCCCTTGAATTCAAGAAAGTTCGAAGCGTCGGCGAGGCGAGCGATGATTTCGCGCGCGTCGTAGGGTTTTTTCGGATCATCCGGGATCAGGCCCAGCAGTTCGTCGATGGGGTAGAGCGGCTCCTCCCAGCGACGTTCGGGGAGTGGAGGCAACTGCTCGTTCCACGGCAGCAGGCTGATAATCTCGCGTACTTGTCGCACGCCATCGGCGTCGTTTTCAGCCAGGTATTCGGCGGTGCCGGCGGTTTGTGCGTGCATCTCGGCACCGCCCAATTCTTCATCGGTGGCGACTTCGCCGGTCGCGGCTTTGAGCAGTGGGGGACCTGCGAGAAACAGCTTGGCCTTGCCGCGCACCACCACCACGTAATCCGACAGCCCCGGCTGATAGGCGCCACCCGCCGTGGCGGAGCCGTGCACCACGGTGACCTGGGGCAACCCCATGGCCGACATCCGCGCCTGATTGGCAAAGCTGCGCGCGCCTTCGACGAAAATTTCCGCCGCGTAATTGAGGTTGGCGCCGCCGCTTTCGGCGAGGGTGATAACTGGCAGTTTGTTTTCCATGGCGATCTGTTGCAGGCGCAGGGATTTCTTCAAGCCGCTGGGGGAGATGGTCCCGCCCCTGATCGCGCTGTTGTTCGCCACCACCAGTACACGCACGCCGGACACGTAGCCGATACCGGCGATCAAGCCGCCACCGGCGGAGCTGCCATCCTTGTCGTCGTGCAGCTTGTAGCCGGCCAGGCTGGCCAGTTCGAGAAACGGTGCGCCGGGGTCCAGCAGCAGATTGAGGCGCTCGCGAGGCAGCAACTGGCCGCGTTTTTCGAACTTCGGCCTGGCTTCGGCGGCCTTGTTCAGCAGGTTCTGTTCGAGCACGCGAACTTGCTCGATGGCGCTCAGCATCGCCGCACGGTTCTGAGCGAACGACTCGCTGTGGGAGTCGAGTTGCGACTGAATCACCGGCATGGGTTATTCCTTGTCCTTCAACACGTCTGGTATGTAGGCGCGGTGGAAGCCGTTGTACGACTCGCTGTTGGTCGCCTTGTGGATCGGCCAGGCGCGGCCGCCGAGGCTGGCGGCGCCGTCGATGCGCAAGGTGCTGCCGCTGACAAACGCCGCTGCCGGGCTGAGCAGGAAAACTATCGCCGCGCTGACTTCCGATTCGGTGCCGATGCGCTTGAGCGGTACGTGTTCGCGCAGGGTCGGGATCACGGCCTTGAAGGCGCCTTCGTAGGTGTCCATGCCGCTGGAGGCGATCCAGCCCGGCGCCACGGCGTTGACCCGCACCCCGGCATGCCCCCATTCGTACGCGGCGGTCTTGGTCAGGTTGTCCATGCCCGAACGTGCCGCGCCGGAGTGGCCCATACCGGGCATGCCGCCCCACATGTCGGCGAGCATGTTGACGATGGCCCCGCCGTGCTTGCTCATGGACTGGTTGAACACTTCCCGGGCCATCAGGAAGCCGCCCACCAGATTGGTACGCATCACGGTTTCGAAACCCTTCTGATTGATCGAGGCCAGGGGCGAGGGGTACTGCCCGCCAGCATTGTTGACCAGGCCGTGGATCGGACCGTGCTTGCGGATAAGCTCGCTGACCAGATGCGTCACCGCTTCTTCCTCGCGGATATCACAGGTGCTCCAGTCGGCCTTGCCGCCGTCGTCGGCGATCTCCGCCGCAACGGTTTTCAGCTTGTCGGCATTGCGCCCGACCAGCAGCACATGGGCGCCGAGGGCCGCCAGTTCGTGGGCAGTACAGCGGCCGATGCCACTGCCGCCACCGGTGACGATGATGTTTTGGCCAGCAAACAAATCGGCTTTGAAAATCGAATCGTAGGCCATGGCGGCAATCCTCTAGTTGAACTGGTCGGCGATGCGCTGCGGCACCGGGATCTGGATTTCCAGCAGTTGCTGGGCGAAGGCTTTGCCTTGCGGATCGATTCGCAGGCTGGCGACACCGCCGCCGCCGAGGGCGTTTTCCAGCAGGAAATTCAGGCTGTGGCTGGCGGGCAAGTACCAGCGCTCGACCCGCCCGTGGATTGGATCGAGGACGTGGCCCATCCAGTCGACGATCACTTCCGGGGTCAGGGCTTCGGCGATCCATGGCAGGAATTCGGGCTCGCGGGCCATGACACCGATATTGCTGTGGTTGCCCTTGTCACCCGAGCGGGCGACCGCCAGTTTGACCAGGGCCACACTGGCGTCGGCCAGGCCATCCGGTTTCGGTGGCGCGAGCAGGGCTGGCAGGTCCAGCGGGTCGAGCACATCGAGGGCGGGCAGGGCACACGGGTGGCGCTGACCCATGAAATCAATGTCCAGCGTGCAGGCGGTTTTGTCGATCAGGAACGAGAACAGCCGGATCAGCGGGTACACCGTCGGCCGGCCACCGACAATGCCGGTCAGCCCCGGCGCCATGCCGGTGGCGGCCTGGGCGATTTCCCGGGAGAACACGACCAGTGCCTGCTTGTCCGGATGGCGCACCGCGAGCTTGATCACCACTTCGCGGCTGTCCTGACGCTGGCCGTGGGGGCCGTAGGTGGCCTCGCTGCCCAGCAACTCGATATTCACCTCGCTGTACGGCGCCCAGCCGCGCTGGCGGAACATTTCCGAGGTCTTGTTGATGATCGCATCGCCGACACGCCGCGCCTTGTCGACGGCATCGATGCCGGCGATCAGGCAACTGGCGGTGCAGCGAAAACCATCGGGGTACGTGGCGCTGACTTTGTATTGAGCGGTCGGCGGCAGGCCTTTGGCACCGTGCACCTGCACCGCGTTCTTGCCTTGTTGCAGCAGTTTGACCTGAGTGAAATCGCACACCACGTCGGGCAGCAGATACGCGCGCGGGTCACCGATTTCGTACAGCATCTGTTCGCCCACCGTCAGCGGCGTGACCAGCCCGCCCGTACCTTCGGGTTTGCTGACGATGAACTGGCTGTCGGCGCTGACTTCGACGATGGGAAAACCGATGTGTTCGTAGTCGGGCACGTCGCGCCAGTCGGTGAAGTTACCGCCCGTGCACTGGGCGCCGCATTCGATGATGTGCCCGGCCAATGCCGCCTGGGCGAGCTTGTCGTAGTCGTGCCACGACCAGCCGAACTCATGCACCAGCGCGGCGCTGACCACCGCACTGTCGACCACGCGCCCGGTGATCACGATGTCCGCCCCCAGGCGCAGGGCTTCGACAATGCCGGGTGCGCCGAGGTAGGCGTTGGTCGAGACGCACATCGATGGCAGGGGCGCGCCGCTGAACATTTCATGAATGTCCAGGTTGCCCGGCTTTTTGAATTGCGGCTGCAGGTCATCACCCAGCAGCACGGCGATCTTCAGCGCCACCCCGGCCTTGTCGCAGGCCGCTTGCAGGGCGGCGGCGCAGGCTTGGGGGTTGACCCCGCCGGCATTACTGATGACCCGGATGTTTTGCTGCGCGAGTTGCCCCAGCAAGGGCGCGAGCACTTCGATGAAGTCGCCCGCATAGCCGGCCTGGGGATCTTTCATCCGCGCGCCGGCCATGATCGACAGGGTGATTTCGGCCAGGTAATCGAAGACCAGATAGTCCAGATGCCCGTGTTCCACCAGTTGCGCGGCAGCGGTCGAGGTATCGCCCCAGAAGGCGCTGGCACAACCGATGCGAATTGTTTCAGGCGCAGTCCATTCCATAGCCACCTCCAACCGAAGTGCGTCGACATTACCAAGCAAGCGCTTGGTTTGTAAATGACTTGATTATCTTCTGCCCAAGCGCTTGCTTGGTTGCATCCATGCGCTTAAATTGCCCGCGCAACCCCGCTGTTTTCGAGGGGATTGGCGTTATTGATTGAACGACTGTAGGAGAGAACGGGTGGACGAGCAAAAAGCCCTGAGGGTGATGCGCCAATTGGTGGACGACGGCCAATTGACCGACCCGGACAGCGCCCGCGGCAAATTGCTGCAAGTGGCGGCCCACCTGTTCCGCAATAAAGGCTATGAGCGCACGACCGTGCGCGACCTGGCCGGCGCCGTGGGCATTCAGTCCGGGAGCATTTTCCATCACTTCAAGAGCAAGGACGAAATCCTGCGCGCCGTGATGGAAGAAACCATACGCTACAACACTGCGTTGATGCGTGCGGCCATCGCCGAGGCCGGCAATGTGCGTGAGCAGGTGCTGGCGCTGATCCGCTGTGAATTGCAGTCGATCATGGGCGGTAGCGGCGAGGCCATGGCCGTGCTGGTCTACGAATGGCGCTCGCTGTCCGAAGAGGGCCAGGCCAGGGTCCTGGCGCTGCGGGACATCTACGAAGACATCTGGCTGCAAGTACTGGGCGAAGCCAAGGCCGCCGGATTTATCCGCGGCGATGTGTTCATCACTCGACGGTTCCTGACCGGCGCATTGTCCTGGACCACCACCTGGTTTCGCGCCGGGGGCAGCATGACCCTCGATCAGTTGGCCGATGAGGCGTTGATTCTGGTGCTGGAAGACCGGTAATAAAGTTGTGTTGGCCAACTTTAAACTGGCTAACTGGACGAAACCGCCTAGCTTGAATGCATTGGTACCGTTTTATTAGGGGAGTGGGGACGTTTTGATGGGTTCGCCAATTCGATCAGCCTCGCGGCTTTTGCTGACGATGCTTGCGGCGTCAACGATGATGCCGTCCCAGGCTGCACAACTGGTGCGCATTGGTGCCGCGCACTTTCCTCCCTACACCGTGCGCCCGGAATCCGGGGCCGATACCGGGTTGCTGCCGCAACTGGTCGAGGCGATGAACGCATCGCAAAGCGACTACCAGTTTGTCCTGGTACCCACGTCCGTTCCCCGGCGTTTTGGTGACTTCGAGCAGGGCCGGATCGACATGGCCATCTTTGAAAATCCCGCCTGGGGTTGGGAAAAGTTCCCCCACACGGCCGTCGACATGGGGCTGGAGGACGCCGAGATTTTTGTTGCGCAACGCCTGCCCGATCGGCAGCAGAGCTATTTTGCCGACCTGAGCGGCAAGCGTCTGGCACTGTTCAGCGGCTATCACTACGAGTTCGCCAACTTCAATGCCGACCCCCTGTACCTGGCGAAAAACTACAACGCCACGCTGACCTATTCCCATGACAGCAATCTGCTGATGGTATTGCGCGGCCGGGCCGACATCGCGCTGGTCACGCGTTCGTACCTGAGCGACTACTTCCTGCGCAATGAAAAAGTTGCCAGCGAGTTGCTGGCGTCCCAACGCATCGATCAGGTCTATCACCATTACGCCATCCTGCGCCCGACGGCTCCCATCAGCGGCGAGGCATTCGCCAAGGTGCTGCAAGGCTTGCGGGACAACGGCCAGATGCTGAGGATTTTCGATCCGTACAAGATTGCCCTGGTGCCGGTCCAGCGCAACGCAGCGGCGCCACAAGTTGCCAATTGACTGTCTTTGGCTAAATTTCCCGCCCTGGCTCACGTCACTTCGTTGAACTGTCGACGATTATCGTGAGCCCGACCCATGCCCAATCTGAATGACCTGACTGCCCTGTGTCTGCCGACAGGCAGTCGTCTTGCCGCCGATGAAACCGATTGCCGCCTGAGCCTCAGCCTGGAAGGGCAACCGTTGCTTGCCCTGCGGCTGAATCGTGGCCCCGAGTTGCACGTGCAACTGGAGCAGCGTTTCAGTCGCCCTGAAGGACAGTCATTGTGGGTGGCCTGTTACTGGCTGTTCGCTCGCAACCCCGACTGTCAGCGCCTGATCTGGCAACTGCAGGACGTGCCGAACGAAGCCGTGTCCAGCGGCTTGCTGATTGCGACCCCCATCGGCGGCCAGTATCACTGCGAGCGCACCTTGTTCTGGCAGTTGCCGCAGCCTTGGCTGGAGCATTCCCTGACCGGCAGCTACCCGCAGCAAATGCTCATCACCGACGGCAAGCGTCATCCACGGCGGCCGGTCAAACCCCGTGGTGAAGTGTATCAACGCTTCGATGCGCGGCTGGGTGCCCGGGTTTCCCTGCGCACGCTGGACATCGAGCAAGACCTGGTGCGCTTCAATCGTTGGCAGAACAGCCCGCGTGTCGCGAGTTTCTGGCAGGAGGAGGGCAGCCTCGAACAGCATCGCCAATACCTGAGCAAACTCGAAGCCGACCCGCACACGCTGACGCTGATCGGTTGTTTCGACGATCAGCCCTTCGCTTATTTCGAAGCCTACTGGGCCAGGGAAGATCGCATCGCGCCGTTCTACGAGGCCGGCGATTACGACCGTGGCATTCACATGCTGGTGGGCGAAGAAAATCACCGCGGTCCGCACAAGGTGGCGAGTTGGTTATCGGCGCTGGTGCATTATCTGTTTCTCGATGACCCGCGGACGCAGCGCGTGGTTGCCGAGCCGCGTGCCGATAACGCGAAGATGATCGGATACATGCAAGAGCAGCGCTTTCACTGCGAGAAAGAGTTCGACTTTCCGCACAAGCGCGCGGCCCTGATGGTGTTGGGGCGGGAGCGGTTTTTTGATCGGTGCGCACTGGCCTGAGGCTTGAGGGTCAAGATTCGTTGCGGTCTTGAGTGCGCCTTCGCGAGCAAGCCCGCTCCCACATTTTCCCTGTGTTCGCAGGACACTGTGGGAGCGAGCTTGCTCGCGATGGGCGCGATGCAGATCTCGGATCTTATTGGCGAGCAGCCATATCGCCACGCTTGCCCGACACCTTGCGGCAGTGCACCAGCGCATCACGGATCATGAAGTTCACCAGGGTCGGCGAGACGCCGAGTTCCTTGGCGATGTCTTTTTGCGGTACGCCGTGCAGGCGGTACATCTCGAAGGCGTAGCGGGTGCGGCTCGGCAACTCGGTCAACGCATCGGCGATGTGCTCCAGCGTCGAGAAATTGATGTGCGACGTTTCCGGTGACGCACCCTGGATCACCACATTCAGCCCTTCCTCTTCAGGGCCGGAATACTTCTGCTCCAGCGCCTGTTTGCGGTAGTGGTCGATCGCCAGGTTGCGCACGATCTGGAACAGGTAGCTGAGCTGAGCCTTGATCGAACTGGTGATGGGTGGGGCCGATTGCAGCCGGAAGAATGCATCCTGCACAACATCTTCGGCACGTGAGCGGCAACCGGTAATTCGGGCTGCGATCTTCACCAGAATCAATCGATTGTCGACGAATGCCTGAAGTAGCGGTGTATCGCACCTGCTTGTGGATACTGGTTCCATCATGGAAATCACCTTGCTGCCAAAAGGTTAGTGGGACGGCGAATGAGCCGGGGGGCCGTCCTACACATCGAGCGACAAATTAGGCTTAATGATAATGATTGTCAAATGAGAAAAAGAACTAATGCGTTACAAAGGTAAAGAGTGAGAACTGCGACACGCTGACTCACTTCAGTCCGCTTTGCGTTCCAGCCTGGCGACTAATTATTTCCAGACGTCATCCGTTCTCATTGGTGAATTGCACAGCGCAACCCTCATCACCCTGTAGGAGCGAGCTCGCTCGCGATGGTCGTCAACGATGGGCGCCTGACACCCCGCGGCGTTCTCCGGATTTTCGCGAGCAGGCTCGCTCCTACCAAGCCGAATTCAGGCAGGAAACCTCATGACCGACGCGTTCGAACTCCCCAGCACAATGGTCCAAGCCCTTCAGCGCCGCGCGGCGCTGACGCCGGATCGGGTGGCCCTGCGCTTTCTCGCCGAGACCCCGGACCAGGCTGTGGTGCTCAGCTATCGCGAACTGGATCTGCGGGCGCGGACGATTGCCGGTGCGTTGCAGGCCCAGACGGATGTCGGCGACCGAGCGGTGTTGCTGTTCCCCAGCGGCCCGGATTACGTCGCGGCGTTCTTCGGTTGCCTGTACGCCGGGGTGATCGCGGTGCCGGCCTACCCGCCGGAGTCGACACGACGTCATCACCAGGAGCGCCTGTTGTCGATCATCAGCGATGCCCAGCCGCGCGTGCTGTTGACCAGCGCCGGGCTGCGCGATGGGTTGCAGCAGATCGAAGGCGCGCCGCCACTGCTGTGTGTCGATACCCTCGACGGTGCACTGGCCGAGCGTTGGGTCGCGGTGGACTTGCAGAACGATCACATCGCCTTCCTGCAATACACCTCTGGCTCCACCGCGCTGCCCAAAGGCGTGCAAGTCAGCCACGGCAATCTGGTGGCCAACGAATTGCTGATTCGCCACGGTTTCGGCATTGACCTGAACCCCGACGACGTCATCGTCAGCTGGCTGCCGCTGTATCACGACATGGGCCTGATCGGCGGCTTGCTGCAGCCGATTTTCAGCGGCGTGCCTTGCGTGTTGATGTCCCCGGCGTATTTTCTCGGTCGGCCGTTGCGCTGGCTGGAGGCGATCAGCGAATACGGCGGCACCATCAGCGGCGGGCCGGATTTTGCCTATCGCTTGTGCAGTGAGCGGGTCAGCGAGTCGGCCCTGGAACGGCTCGACCTGAGTGGCTGGCGCGTGGCGTATTCCGGTTCCGAACCGATTCGCCTCGACACCCTGGAGCGGTTCGCCGGGAAGTTCGCGACCTGTGGCTTCACCGCGGACAGTTTCATGGCCTCCTACGGTCTGGCCGAAGCCACCTTGTTCGTGGCCGGCACAGCGCGCGGCCAGGGCATCGGCAACCTGCGGGTTGACGATCAGGCCCTGGCGCAGAACCGCATCGAAGCGGGCGAGGGCAGCCCGATCATGAGTTGCGGTATCAGCCAGCCGGCGCACGCGGTGTTGATCTTCGATCCTGTCTCGCTCAGCGAACAGGCCGACAACGTCGTCGGCGAAGTCTGGGCCAGCGGGCCGAGCATCGCCTCAGGCTATTGGCGCAACCCCGAAGCGTCCGCCAAGACCTTCGTCCAGCACGCCGGGCAGACCTGGCTGCGTACCGGTGACCTGGGTTTTCTGCGCAACGGCGAACTGTTTATCACCGGGCGCCTGAAGGACATGCTGATCGTGCGCGGGCACAACCTGTACCCGCAGGACATCGAGCAGACTGTCGAGCGTGAAGTGGAAGTGGTGCGCAAAGGACGCGTCGCCGCTTTCGCCGTCACGGTTGACGGTCAGGAAGGCATCGGCATCGCCGCTGAAATCAGCCGCAGCGTGCAGAAAATCCTGCCGCCTGAATCCTTGATCAAAGCCATTCGCCAGACCGTCGCCGAGGCGTATCAGGAGGCACCGAGCGTGGTGGTGCTGCTCAATCCGGGCGCGCTGCCCAAAACGTCCAGCGGTAAATTGCAGCGCTCGGCGTGTCGCAATCGCCTGGCGGACGGCAGCCTCGACAGCTACGCGGTGTTCCCGTCGGCCAGCAACGAAAGCACGGGCAATAGCGAGTCGGAATCGACGCTGCAAAGCTTGATCGCACGTATCTGGTGTGAGCAGTTGCAAGTGGTGCAGGTGGGCGCCGACGATCATTTCTTCCTGCTTGGCGGCAACTCCATTGCAGCGACGCAAGTGGTGGCGCGTCTGCGGGAAGAGTTGGGTCTGGAGTTGAGCCTGCGCCTGCTGTTCGAAGCGCCGACCCTCGGCACATTCGCCGATGTCGTGACCCGTCTGCAACAGGACGGTGGCCTGGCCCAGGGCGCGATCACGGCCCTGTCGCGCCAGCAACCGATGCCGCAATCCCTGGCACAAAACCGCCTTTGGATCACCTGGCAACTCGACTCATACAGCAGCGCCTACAACATTCCTGGCGGCTTGCGCCTGCGCGGCGAGCTGGATGAGCACGCCTTGCGCGCCAGTTTCCAGCAGTTGATCGAGCGCCACGAATCCCTGCGCACGCGATTCTTCGAGCGTGATGGCGTGGCGCTGCAACAGGTCGATCCGGCCGGTGAGTTCAACCTGCAACTGATCGATATCAGCGACCTGCCGGCCGCCGAGCGTGAGGCCCGGGCGCATCAGATCCGCGAGGACGAAGCACGGACTCGGTTCGATCTGGAGAAAGGCCCGTTGATGTGGGTGACGCTGGTGCGCCTCGACGACGAAGACCATCAGTTGTTGGTGACCCTGCACCACATCATCGCTGACGGCTGGTCGCTGAATGTGTTGATCGACGAGTTCTCGCGCCTGTATGCGTCCGCCTCCCAGGGCCTGCAAGCGGTGCTGGCGCCATTGCCGACGCAGTACGCCGACTACGGCAGTTGGCAACGGCAATGGCTGGCGCAAGGGGAAGGCGAGCGGCAACTGGCTTATTGGAAAGACCGCTTGGGTGATGAACATCCAACCCTGAGCCTGGCCACCGACCATCCACGCTCAGCACAACAACTGCACAGCGCCGCTCGCCACACCGTACGTCTGGGCGCGGCCCTGAGCGATGCGATTCGTCAGACCGCCCAGGCCCATGATTCGACCGTCTTCATGTTGTTGCTGGCTGCGTTCCAGACCTTGTTGCACCGCTACAGCGGCCAACGAGATATCCGCATCGGCGTGCCCAATGCCAACCGTCCGCGCCTGGAAACCCAGGGTCTGATCGGCTTCTTCATCAATACCCAGGTGCTGCGTGCCGAAGTGGACTCAAGTCTGCCATTCGTTGAGTTGCTGGCGCAGACCCGTCAGGCGGCGTTGGGTGCGCAAGCGCATCAGGACCTGCCGTTCGAGCAACTGCTCGAAGCCTTCCCGCAGGCCCGTGAACAGGGCCTGTTCCAGGTCATGTTCAACCATCAGCAACGCGACCTTGGCGCCTTGAAGCGCCTGCCGGGGCTGTTGGCCGAAGAGTTGCCGTGGCATAGCCGCGAAGCCAAGTTCGATGTGCAGCTGCACAGCGAAGAAGACCGCAACGGTCGCCTGACGTTGTCCTTCGACTATGCCAGCGAATTGTTCGATGCCGCGACCATCGAGCGCCTGGCCGACCATTTCAGCAACCTGTTGCGGGCTGTCTGCGAGCAAGCGGACATCGCCATCGGTGACCTGCCGCTGTTGACGGCCGCCGAGCAGCATCAGCAATCGGACTGGGCCAGCGCACCCTGCGCAGCGGCCAGTCAATGGCTGCCCGAATCGCTCAACCAACAAGCCCGGCTGACACCTGAGCGCCCGGCGTTGATCTGGGAGGGCGGCCAGATGGACTTCGCCGAACTCCACACCCAGGCCAACCGTCTGGCCCATTACCTGCGCGACAAAGGCGTCGGCCCGGACGTCTGCGTGGCCATCGCCTGCGAGCGTTCGCCGCAACTGCTGATCGGCCTGCTGGCGATCATCAAGGCCGGTGGCGCCTACGTGCCGCTGGACCCGGACTACCCCGCCGAACGCCTGGCCTACATGCTCAGCGACAGCGGTGTTCAATTGCTGCTGACGCACACCCGACTGCTCGAGCGCTTGCCGGCCAGCGAGGGTGTCAGTTCGATCGCCATGGACACCCTGCACCTGGACAGTTGGCCAAGCCATGCGCCGGGGCTGCATCTGCACGGCGACAATCTTGCCTATGTGATTTATACCTCCGGTTCCACCGGCCAGCCCAAAGGCGTCGGCAACACCCACGCGGCGCTGGCCGAGCGCCTGCAATGGATGCAGGACACTTATCGCCTGAACGAAACCGACGTGCTGATGCAAAAGGCGCCGATCAGTTTCGACGTGTCGGTGTGGGAGTGCTTCTGGCCGCTGATCACAGGCGCACGTCTGTTGATCGCCGGTCCCGGCGAACACCGCGATCCACATCGCATCGCACAGCTGGTGCAAGCTTACGGCGTGACCACGTTGCACTTCGTGCCGCCGCTGCTTTCGCTGTTCATCGACGAACCGCTCAGTGCTGAATGCACCAGCCTGCGCCGGCTGTTCTCCGGGGGCGAAGCCTTGCCCGCGGAGCTGCGCAACCGGGTGCTGGCGCAGCTGCCGGCGGTGCAACTGCACAACCGCTACGGACCGACCGAAACCGCGATCAACGTCACCCACTGGCAATGCTCCAGCGCCGATGGCGAACGCTCGCCGATTGGCCGGCCGCTGGGCAATGTGATCTGCCGCGTGCTCGACAGCGACCTGCATCCCGTTCCGGTCGGTGTGCCGGGTGAGTTGTGCATCAGCGGCGTTGGCTTGGCCCGTGGTTACCTCGGTCGCCCGGCGTTGACCGCCGAACGATTCGTGGTCGATCCGTTGGGCGAGCCGGGCGCACGCCTGTATCGCACCGGCGACCGGGCACGCTGGACGGCGAATGGCGTGATCGAATACCTCGGCCGTCTCGATCAACAGGTCAAGTTGCGCGGGTTCCGGGTCGAGCCGCAGGAAATCCAGGCACGGCTGCTGGCCCAGGACGGCGTTGCGCAAGCCGTGGTGCTGGTGCGCGACACCATGGCCGGGGCGCAGTTGATCGGTTACTACACCGCTGCGGACAATGCCGGGGACGAGGTCGAGCAAACCGCGCGCCTGAAAAGCGCATTGGCCGCCGAACTGCCGGAATACATGGTGCCGGCGCAACTGATGCGCCTGGACAAAATGCCCCTCGGCCCGAGCGGCAAGCTCGACCGCCGCGCGTTGCCGGAACCGCAGTGGCAGGTTCGCGAGCACGTCGAGCCTGTGACAGAACTGGAACAACACATCGCCGGTATCTGGCGCGAAGTGCTGGGTTTGACGCAAGTCGGTTTGCGCGATGATTTTTTTGCCCTCGGCGGTCACTCGCTGCTGGCCACACAAATCATCTCCCGCACCCGCCAGGCCTGCGACGTCGAGTTGCCGCTGCGGGCGCTGTTCGAGCACAGCGAACTCGGTGCGTTTGCCGAACAGGTTCGCCTGATCCAGGCCAGTGGCAGCACCAACAAACAGCCGCCGATTGAAAAAGTCGACCGCGGGCAGGCGGTGCCGCTGTCCTATTCCCAGCAGCGCATGTGGTTCCTCTGGCAGATGGAGCCCGACAGCCCGGCCTACAACGTCGGCGGCATGGCGCGGCTGCGTGGCGTGCTCGATGTGGCGCGCTTCGAGGCCGCGCTGCAAGCCCTGATCCTGCGTCACGAAACCCTGCGCACCACGTTCCCGAGCATCGACGGCGTCGCCCGCCAGCAAGTACACGCGCAAACCGGCGTGCGCATGGCGTGGAAGGATTTCACCGCGCTGGATGCCGAGGTCCGCGAGTGGCAGGTCCAGCAACTGGCCGACGACGAAGCGCACCAGCCGTTCGATCTGGAGACCGGACCGCTGTTGCGCGCCTGCCTGGTCAAGACCGCCGAACAGGAACACTACTTCGTTCTGACCCTGCACCACATCGTCACCGAAGGCTGGGCGATGGACATTTTTGCCCGGGAACTCAGCGCGCTGTACGAAGCGTTCGTCGATGACCGTGAATCACCGCTGGCGCCGTTGCCGGTGCAGTACCTGGATTACAGCGTGTGGCAGCGTCAGTGGCTGGAGTCCGGCGAGCGTCAGCGCCAGCTCGATTACTGGACCACGCAACTGGGCCGCGAACACCCGCTGCTGGAGTTGCCGGCCGACCGTCCACGTCCACCGGTGCAAAGCCGTCAGGGTGAGTTGTATCGCTTTGACTTGAGCGACGATCTCGCGGCACGGGTCCGCGCGTTCAATGCGCGACACGGCCTGACCCTGTTCATGACCATGACCGCCGCCCTGGCCACGCTGCTGTACCGCTACAGCGGCCAGACCGATCTGCGCATCGGCGCGCCGGTGGCCAACCGCATTCGCCCGGAAAGCGAAGGGCTGATCGGCGCGTTCCTCAACACACAGGTGCTGCGCTGCCAGCTCGACGGGCAGATGTCCGTGGGCGAATTGTTCGAGCAGGTGCGCCACACGGTGATCGAAGGCCAGTCCCATCAGGACCTGCCGTTCGATCATCTGGTGGAAGCCTTGCAACCACCCCGCAGCGCGGCCTACAACCCATTGTTCCAGGTGATGTGCAACGTGCAGCGCTGGGAGTTCCAGCAAAGCCGCACCCTGGCCGGCATGACGGTCGAGTACCTGGTCAACGATGCCCGCGCGACCAAGTTCGACCTCAACCTGGAAGTCACCGACCTGGACCATCGCCTGGGTTGCTGCCTGACCTACAGCACCGATCTGTTCGACGAACCGCGCATTGCGCGCATGGCCGGGCATTGGCGCAACCTGCTGGAGGCGCTGATTGCCGATCCGCAGCAGCGCTTGAGCGAACTGCCGCTGCTGGCGTGTGGTGAACAACAACATCTGCTCGACAGCCTCGGCGTCGAGCCGGGCGAGCATCGGCTGGACCAGTGCATCCATCACCTGTTCGCCGAGCAAGCCTTGATGCGCCAGGACGCTCCGGCCCTGACCTTCGCCGGGCAAACCCTGAGCTATGCCGAACTCGACGGCCGGGCCAATCGCCTGGCCTGGATGCTGCGCGAGCGAGGCGTCGGACCGCAGGTTCGTGTGGGGCTGGCTCTGGAGCGCTCGCTGGAGATGGTCGTCGGCCTGCTGGCGATCCTCAAGGCCGGTGGCGCCTATGTGCCGCTGGATCCGGAATACCCGCTGGACCGCTTGCATTACATGATTAAAGACAGCGGTATCGGTTTGCTGCTCAGCGATGCGGCGATGTTCAAGGCCCTGGGCGAGTTGCCGGCGACCGTCGGCCGCTGGTGTCTTGAAGAAGACGCCGCTGCACTGGCCAACTACCCGGCCACCGAATTGCCGATGATCAGCCTGCCGCAGCATCAGGCCTACCTGATTTACACCTCGGGCTCGACCGGTAAACCGAAAGGCGTGGTGGTATCCCACGGCGAAATCGCCATGCACTGCCGCGCGGTGATCGAGCGTTTCACCATGCGCCCTGACGATTGCGAACTGCACTTCTATTCGATCAACTTCGACGCCGCCACTGAGCGTCTGCTGGTGCCGCTGCTCAGTGGTGCGCAAGTGGTGCTGCGGGCTCAAGGGCAGTGGGACGCGGAAGAAATCTGTGGCCTGATCCGTCGTCATCAGATCAACGTCCTCGGATTCACGCCGAGCTATGGCAGCCAGTTGGCGCAATGGCTGGCAACGCAAAATGAAACCCTGGCGGTGCGCATGATCATCACCGGCGGCGAAGCGCTGACCGGTGAACACCTGGCGCGCATTCGCGCAGCCTTCAAGCCGAGCCTGTTCTTCAACGCCTACGGCCCGACCGAAACCGTGGTCATGCCGCTGGCCAGTCTCGCCCCTGAAGTGCTGGAAGAGGGCGCCGGCAGCGTGCCGATCGGAAGCGTGATTGGCGACCGCGTGGCCTACATTCTCGACGCCGACCTGGCGTTGGTGCCGCAAGGCGCGACGGGCGAGTTGTACGTCGGTGGCGCGGGTCTGGCCCAGGGTTATCACCAGCGTCCGGGCATGACCGCGGAGCGCTTTGTGGCCGATCCGTTTGCCGCCAACGGCGGACGTATCTACCGCACCGGCGACCTGGTGCGCCAGCGCGCCGACGGCCTGGTGGAATACCTTGGACGCATCGACCATCAAGTGAAAATTCGTGGTTTTCGCATCGAACTGGGCGAGATCGAAACCCGTCTGCTGGAGCACGAATCGATTCGTGAAGCCGTTGTGCTGGCGCTCGATGCACCGAGTGGCAAGCAACTGGTCGGCTATCTGGTGACTGACGTCGCCGAACAGAGCGAAGCACAGCAATCGGTCTTGCGCGAGGCCCTCAAGGCGCATCTGAAATCGCAACTGCCAGACTACATGGTGCCCACGCACCTGATCCTGCTGGGCCGCATGCCGCTGACCGCCAACGGCAAGCTCGACCGCCGCGCGCTGCCGGCGCCGGACCCGGAGCTGAATCGCCATCACTACGTAGCACCGAGCAGCGAGCTTGAAGTCATCCTCGCGCAGATCTGGTGCGAAGTGCTGAACGTTGGACAGGTCGGCCTCAACGACAACTTCTTCGAGTTGGGCGGTGACTCGATCCTGTCGATCCAGGTGGTCAGCCGGGCACGGCAGCAGGGCATTCACTTCAGCCCTCGCGACCTGTTCCAGCACCAGACCGTGCAGACCCTCGCCGCCGTGGCCAGCCGCAGCGAGCAGGTCAGCGCCGAGCAGGGCTTGATCATGGGGGAGTCGCGTCTGACGCCGATCCAGCACTGGTTCTTCGACACCGACATCCCGCAACGCCAGCACTGGAACCAGGCGTTGTTGCTGCAACCGACCGCACCTCTGGAGCCCCATCGACTGGAGCAAGCGCTGCTGGCGGTAATCGAACAGCACGACGCCTTGCGTCTGCGCTTCAGCAAGCTCGCCGGTCAGTGGCAAGCACAGCATCAGCCGATTTCCGAGGCGCCGGTGCTGTGGCAGGTACGCGTTTCGTCCATGGACAAATGTGCGGCCTTGTTCGCCGATGCCCAGCACAGCCTTGACCTCGAAGAGGGACCGCTAATACGCGTGTTGCTGGTCGATGGTCCCGAGGGCCAGCAACGGCTGTTCATCGCGATTCACCACTTGGTCGTCGACGGTGTTTCATGGCGCGTGCTGCTGGACGATCTGCAAACCGTGTATCGCCAACTGGACGCGCAGCAGTCGGTGAAACTGCCGGCGAAAACCAGCGCCTTCAAGGACTGGGCCGCACGGCTGCAAGCCTACGCCGGCAGTGAGTCCCTGCGCGAAGAACTGGGCTGGTGGCAGGCGCACCTGGCCGGGCCCACTGCCGATTTGCCCTGTGATCACCCCGCTGGCGGGCGGCAGAATCGTCATGCGCAAACCGTCAGCGTGCGCCTCGACAGCGAGCGTACCCGGCAGTTGCTACAACAGGCACCGAGTGCCTATCGCACCCAGGTCAACGACTTGCTGCTGACCGCACTGGCCCGCGTGCTGTGCCGCTGGAAGGGTCAGCCATCGGCGCTGATTCAACTGGAAGGCCACGGCCGCGAAGCGCTGTTCGACGAGATCGACCTGACCCGCACCGTCGGCTGGTTCACCAGTGCCTACCCACTGCGCCTGACGCCGCTGAACATCGAAGAAGCCGCCGGGCAGGGCGTGTCGATCAAGGCGATCAAGGAGCAATTGCGTGCCGTGCCGCACAAAGGCCTGGGCTATGGCGTGCTGCGTTACCTGGCCGATGACCTGAGCCGCCACAGCATGGCGCAGTTGCCGGTGGCGCCGATCACCTTCAACTATCTCGGCCAGTTCGACCAGAGCTTCGGGGCGGACGCGCTGTTCCATCCACTGGATGAAGCCATTGGCGCGGCCCACGATGCCAATGCCCCGTTGCCCAACGAGCTGAGCGTCGACGGTCAGGTGTATGGCGGTGAACTGGTACTGCGCTGGACTTTCAGCGCCGAACGCTTCGATGGGCAAACCATCGACGAGTTGGCCGATGCCTACCTCGGTGAGTTGAACAGCCTGATCGAACATTGCCTGCGCGACGACGCGGGTGGCCTGACGCCGTCGGACTTCCCGCTGGCGAATCTCAGCCAGACTCAACTGGATGCGCTGCCGGTCCCGGCCGCCCTCATCGAAGACGTCTACCCGCTGACCCCGATGCAGGAAGGCATGCTGTTGCACACCTTGCTGGAGCCGGGCACCGGCCTGTACTACATGCAGGACCGCTACCGCATCAACAGCGAACTCGACCCGCAGCGTTTCACCCAGGCCTGGCAAGCAGTGATCGCCCGCCACGAAGCATTGCGCGCGTCGTTTTGCTGGAACGTCGGCGAAGACATGCTGCAAGTGATCCACAAACCGGGCAGCACGCCGATCGAATACCTCGACTGGAGCGCTATCAGCGAAGCCGAGCAAGAGCCGAGGCTGCAAACCCTGCTCAAGACCGAACGCGAGGCGGGGTTCGATCTGCTCAACGAGGCGCCGTTCCACTTGCGTTTGATCCGTGTGGGCGCGGCGCGCTACTGGTTCATGATGAGCAACCACCACATCCTCATCGATGCCTGGTGCCGTTCGCTGCTGATGAATGATTTCTTCGAGATCTACAGCGCCCTCGGCGAAGGCCGGGAAGCGCAGCTGCAGGTACCACCACGTTATCGCGACTACATCGGTTGGCTGCAGCATCAGAGCCTGGCCGAAGCACGGCAGTGGTGGAAAACCAACCTGCAGGGGTTCGAACGGACCACGCCGATCCCGAGCGACCGGCCATTGCTGCGCGAACATGCCGGCGACAGCGGCGGCATGATCGTCGGCGACCGCTATGCAAGGCTCGATGCCCGTGACGGTGCGCAATTGCGCGAACTGGCCCAGGCCCATCAGTTGACCATCAACACCTTTGCCCAGGCGGCGTGGGCGCTGGTGCTGCGGCGCTTGAGCGGTGATCGCGACGTGCTGTTCGGCGTCACCGTGGCCGGGCGTCCGGTGGACATGCCGCAGATGCAGCGCACCGTCGGCCTGTTCATCAACAGCATCGCGCTGCGGGTGAAAATGCCTGAGGACGGCCAGCGATGCAGCGTGCGCCAGTGGCTCAGCGGTCTGCTCGACCACAACATGCAACTGCGTGAATACGAATACCTGCCGCTGGTGAACATTCAGGAACAGAGCGAATTGCCCAAAGGCCAGCCGCTGTTCGACAGCCTGTTCGTGTTCGAAAACGCCCCGGTGGAAGTCTCGGTGCTCGACCGTGCGCAGAGCCTCAACGCGACCTCGGACTCGGGCCGAACCCATACCAACTTCCCGCTCACGGCCGTGTGCTATCCGGGCGATGACCTGGGCTTGCACCTGTCCTACGACCAACGCTACTTCGATGAGGCCACGGTTGAGCGCATGCTCGCTGAGTTCAAGCGTCTGCTGCTGGCATTGGTGGAAGGTTTCCATGGCGACATGGCCGACCTGCCGTTGCTGGGGGCTGAGGAGCAGGACTTCCTCATCCATGGCTGCAACCAGAGCGAACACGATTACCCGCTGGAGCAGAGCTACGTTTCATTGTTCGAAACGCAGGTCGCCCGGCACCCACTGCGAATTGCCGCCAGTTGTCTGGACCGGCAATACAGTTATCTGGAGCTGAACCAGCGCAGCAACCGCCTCGGTCATGCATTGATCGCCGCCGGTGTCGGGCGCGATCAACCGGTGGCCTTGCTGGCCGAACGCAGCCTCGACTTGCTGGGCATGATCATCGGCAGCTTCAAGGCAGGGGCGGGCTACCTGCCGCTGGATCCGGGTTTGCCGAGTCAGCGTCTGAGCCGGATCATCGATCTGAGCCGCACGCCATTGCTGGTGTGCTCGCAAGCCTGTCGTGAGCAGGCGCAAGCCTTGCTCGAGGAGTTCGGCTGCTCCAGCCGGCCACGGCTGCTGGTCTGGGAGGAAGTCCAGGCCCTTGCGCTGTCGGCGGACAATCCTGGTGTCTACAGTGGTCCGGACAACCTCGCCTACGTGATCTACACCTCTGGCTCCACCGGTTTGCCAAAAGGCGTGATGGTCGAACAGCGTGGCATGCTCAACAACCAGTTGAGCAAGGTGCCATACCTGAACCTGAGCGACGCCGACGTGATCGCGCAAACCGCGTCGCAAAGCTTCGACATTTCCGTGTGGCAGTTCCTCGCCGCGCCGTTGTTCGGCGCCCGGGTGGACATCGTGCCGAACACCATTGCCCACGATCCCCAGGGTTTGCTGGCCCATGTGCAAAGCCAGGGCATCACCGTGCTGGAAAGCGTACCTTCGCTGATCCAGGGCATGCTCGCCCAGGAACGCATGAGCCTCGATGGCCTGCGCTGGATGTTGCCGACGGGGGAGGCGATGCCGCCGGAACTGGCGCATCAATGGTTGCTGCGCTATCCGCAGATCGGCCTGGTCAATGCCTATGGCCCGGCGGAGTGCTCGGATGACGTGGCGTTCTTCCGCGTCGATATGGCGTCGACTCGCGGCAGTTACCTGCCGATCGGTACGCCGACTGACAACAACAAATTGTACCTGCTCGACGGAGCGCTGGAACTGGTGCCGCTGGGCGCGGTGGGTGAACTGTGCGTGGCGGGGACCGGGGTCGGTCGCGGCTATGTCAGCGATCCGCTGCGCACGGCACCGGTGTTTGTGCCGAACCCGTTCGGCGCACCGGGTGAGCGCCTGTATCGCACTGGCGACCTGGCACGCCGTCGCAGTGACGGCGTTCTGGAATATGTCGGCCGGGTCGACCATCAGGTGAAGATCCGCGGTTACCGCATCGAGCTCGGTGAAATCGAAGCTCGCCTGCACGAACAACCGCAAATCCGCGATGCGGCGGTGGGTGTGCAGGAAGGGGCGAACGGCAAGCACCTGGTGGGCTATCTGGTCGCGGCGGATGTTGCGCTCGATCCGGCTGAACGCCTGGAGCGAATCAAGCAACGTCTGCGTGTCGAGTTGCCGGAATACATGGTGCCGCTGCACTGGTTATGGCTGGACAAGCTGCCGCTCAACGCCAACGGTAAACTGGACCGCAAGGCCCTGCCGACGCTGGAGATCGGTCAATTGCAAAGCCAGGATTACCAGGCGCCGCGCAATGAGCTGGAGCAGACCCTGGCAGACATTTGGGCCGAGGTACTGAAGGTCGAGAAGGTGGGCGTTCGCGACAACTTCTTCGAGTTGGGCGGGCATTCGCTGCTGGCCACGCAAATCGCCTCGCGGGTGCAGAAAACCCTGCAACGGGATGTGCCGTTGCGGGCGATGTTCGAATGCAGCACGGTGGAAGAACTGGCCCTGTACATCGACGGGTTGACGGCCAGCGAACTCACCGAGGAGAAGGTGGATCGCTTGAATGATTTGATGGCGGAGCTGGAGGGGCTTTGATTCCCTGGCGTCAGTACTGGCCCCATCGCGAGCAAGCTCGCTCCCACAGTGGGTAGTGAACACATCATTTGTGATCAGCGTAAATCCCTGTGGGAGCGGCGATCCGACTTGCCCGCGATGGCGGTTGTACAAACGCATACATTCTCGCGATTGACTGCGATCCGTCAGCCGCTCAGTCTTCGGGCTCCCTTTTTGCTCGCGGAGACAGTCGATGCCCTTCGTAACGATAGACGGACAAGCCCTCCACTACATCGATCAAGGTACCGGCCCGGCGGTGCTGCTGGCCGGTAGTTACCTGTGGGACCAGGCCATGTGGGCGCCGCAGATTGCCGCGCTATCGCAACAGTATCGTGTGATAGCCCTGGACCTGTGGGGGCACGGCCAATCCGGGCCGTTGCCTGTCGGTACGACGTCGCTGGATGACCTGGCGCGTCAGGCCCTGGTCCTGCTCGATCATCTGGACATCGAGCGGGTCACGCTGGTCGGCCTGTCGGTCGGCGGCATGTGGGGCGCGCGCCTGGCCTTATCGGCAGCGCAGCGGATCAACGGACTGGTGCTGATGGACACCTACGCCGGCGCCGAACCGGAGCCGACTCGCCAGTACTACTTTTCACTGTTGAAGCAGATCGAAGAGGCGGGTGTCATCACGCCAGCGCTGCTGGATATCGTGGTGCCGATTTTCTTCCGGCCGGGCATTGATCCGCAGTCGGCGCTCTACCGGGATTTTCGTGCTTCCCTCGCGGCTCTACCCGCGGATCGCCTGCGTGAAAGCATCGCGCCGATGGGGCGGATTACATTTGGGCGCGATGACCAGTTATCGCGTCTGGGCGAACTGGACGCAGCGACCACACTGGTGATGTGCGGCGATCAGGACAAGCCTCGGCCACCGGGTGAAGCCCGTGAAATGGCTGAGCTGATTGGCTGCCCGTGGGTGCTGGTGCCGGAGGCGGGGCATATTTCCAATCTGGAGAACCCTGGGTTTGTGACTGAAACCTTGTTGGCATTTTTGGCCGACAGAAATTAGTCGAATCTACCTACGCCATCGCGAGCAAGCTCGCTCCCACAGGTGATCACCTTCCCCTGTGGGAGCGAGCTTGCTCGCGATGGGGGCGCTGAACTCACTTCGGCCCGAGAATCTTCGCCAGCTTGTCCGGCGACGGCGCGCCTTGCTGCTGTTGCAGATTGCCCTTGTCATCCATGTAGAAAATCGCCGGCGTCGCCTGCAACTCCAGCTCTTCCATCAATTGCATGTTGGCCGCGAACTTTGCCTGAATCGCCGGCGGCACTTCCTTCAAGGCCTTGAGCGAACTCTCCTTGCCAGCGCCTTCGTGATCCTGCAGGGCTTTTTCCGGGTCTTTGGCGGCGAGCAGCGCGGCGGATTTTCCGGGGCTGTCTTCGCGGATGATGCCCACCATGATGTGGCGCAACTGCACCTTGCCGGCCTTGACCCACGGCCGGGCCTGTTCCCAGAACATGTTGCAGTACGGGCAGTTCGGGTCACTGAACAGGTACACCACGCGCGGCGCATCCTTCTTGCCGTCGCCGATCCAGTTGCTGGTTTCGAACTTGGCCCAGACTTCCTTGGCCATCGGTGCATACACCAGTTTCTGCAAAGGTGCGCTGCTCAGGTCATTGCCCTCGGCGTCATACAGGTTGCCCAGCAACACGTGTTTGCCATCCGGGGTCAGGTACAGAGCCATGCCGCGGTTCTGGTATTGCGCGGCATAACCACGCAAGCCGTCGGGGGCGTCGAACTGGCCGACGATTTTCGCGCCTTTGGCCTCGATTTTCTTGATGGCATCTGGCAACTCTTCGGCCTGCACCGATGGCAGGTGCAACAGGGCAGCACCAAGGCTCAGGGTCAGCAGGTGGCGGAGGCGGGGCATGGCAGTTTCCTTGAAGAGGTGGCGGGTACGGTGTCGAAGTTTTCCAGCGCGCGGGCCAGGCTGGCTTCCGACAACTCGCCCAGATGGCTGCCCAGCAGGCGACCCTCGGGGTTGTAGAACAGCGTAGTCGGCAATGCCATGGAACCGACGGCCTGGCTCAGACGCCCACTGCCGTCGAACAGCACGTTGGACAGGCTCAGGCCCTGGGTTTCCAGAAAGATCGCGACGCTTTGCATGCTTTCTGCCTGATTGACGAACAGGAACGTCAGGTCCGGCCGGTGTTGCTGGGCGTTTTCCAGCACCGGCATTTCCCGGCGGCACGGCGGGCACCAGGTGGCCCAGAGATTGATCACCAACGGGCCTCCCTTGTAGTCGGCCAGTTGCACGGTTTCGCCGGCGGCGTTGCGCAGGGTGATTTCCGGCAGGCGTGTGCCTTGTTCATAAATCGACAGGGAGAACGTCGCCAACAGCCAGAACGCCAGGCCACTTGCCACACCAAAGCCCAATGGACGGCGCAGACCCGGGCGACGCCAGCCGCGATACAGCGTGGCGAGCAAAACGACCACGACCCCCGGCCAGGCGAGGAAACCGCCATCGCGCAGGTCGATGACCTGCCACGGATCGTTGCGATAGTGCACCCAATAGGCCGCCACGAAACTGATTCGGGCTGCCAGCATGCCCATCAGAAACAGGCTGAACAGCACCGACTCAGGGTTTTCACCACCACGCTTGGCGACCCGCCAGCCGACAAAAGTGGCCAGCGCCAGCGCACTGATCAACAGCAGGTGATTGAGCGCGATGGCAAAGGTGCCGAGGGTGAAAGTCAGCATTAACGGGCGTCTCGGGTGGTGGTCCAGCGTTGCAGGAATGTATCGGCATCGACCTCGCCGGTGATGCGCTGGCTGCGCCGCTCTTCACCGTCCACGCCAATCCACAGCAGGCTCGGTGGCCCTGGCACTTGGTAACGGCCGAGCAGTTCACGGCTGGCGGCATTGTCGGCGGTGACGTCCAGTCGCAGCAAGCGCACATCGCTCAAGGCTTCAAGGACACGGGTTTTGCCGAAGACCTGTTTTTCCATGACCTTGCACGACACGCACCAGTCGGCGTAGTAGTCCAGCAGCACCCACTGGCCTTGAGCCTGCGCGTCGTCGAGTTCCCGTTGCAGTGCCTGCGGATCCTTGATGGTGGTGAAGGCATCGTGGCCAACCGGCACGGCGGCCACAGCCTGGTTCGAGGCGCGGTAGACCTGCAATGGCTTGAACGGATCATCGCCGCCACCGGCTGCACCGATCACCAACAGGCCACCCCATAAACCGAGCAGTAACGAACTGGCGCCAAACAGGTGCGCGATACGGCCAAAACCTTCCGATTGTTTCCAGGCGCTGTAGGCCGCGATCAACAGCAGCGCACCGCACAAGCCGACCCACAGGGATTCGTCGAGCACCGGACGCAGCATCAACAATGCGGTGGCGAGGAACAGGAAGCCGAAAATGCCTTTGACCAGGTTCATCCAGGCGCCTGGCTTGGGCATGAAACGATTGCCGACGGTCACCAGCAGCAACAGCGGCACACCGATGCCGATGCCCATGGCGAACAGAATCAATCCGCCATGCAGCGCGTTACCGCTTTGCGCGATGTAGAGCAGGGCGCCGGCCAGTGGCGCGGTCATGCAGGGGCCAACCAGCAGACCGGACAGCGCCCCCAGTACCCCGGCGCCGATCAGACTGCCGCCGCGTTGATTGCGCGAGACGTTTTCCAGGCGATCACGCACGGCCACCGGCAGTTGCAGTTCGAAGAAACCGAACATCGGCAGCGCCAGCAGCACGAAAATCGCCGCGAAACTGCCCAGTAGCCAGGGGTTCTGCAACCAGGCTTGCAGGTTCGCCCCGAGGGAGGCGGCCAGGACACCCATTGCCGCATACACCAGCGCCATGCTGACTACATAACTGCTGGCCAGGGCGAATCCGCGTCTGGGCGTGGCGCCACTGCCGACGATCAACCCGGCCAGAATCGGCAGCATCGGTAATGAACATGGCGCGAAGGCCAGCAACAGGCCCAGGCCGAAGAACACCAGAAGGCTCCAGCCCAGCGCCCGTTGCTGCAGGCTGCTGGCCAGCGCCTGGTCCGGCGCTTCAGTGGCCGCATTCAATGCATTGGTATTGCCCAGGTCCACGACTCTGGTTTGTGGCGGATAACACAAACCGGCATCGGCGCAGCCCTGGTAACTGACCTTGACCTGACCGCTGGCACCCGCCGGAATTTTCAGTTCCAGGCCCTGACGGTAGACTTGCTGTTCACCGAAAAACTCGTCGCTGTGGGCTTCGCCTTCCGGTAGCGGGGGATGTTGCCCGACAGGTAATCCATCGAACTTCAAGCGTTTCTGATACAGGTAATAGCCGTCGGTGATCTGCCAATAGAGCTGGGTTTCACCGGATTCCAGGCGTTCAGTGGTAAACGCGAAGGCTTTATCAACCGGGAGGAATTCAGGTTTGGTGTCGAACGGATTGGTTCCTGCCTGGGCCAGACCCACGATCAAGAGAGTACAAAGTAAAAACAGACGACGCATGGATAAGCCTTTGTCCTGTGCTAATGAGGTGCACAGTGGCGGGTGGCGATTAACCGATGATTAACCGCCCCGGCCTTGTGGCGGTGGCGCTTGCGGCATAATGTCGACTTAATCGGTCAACGGCTTAATAGGCTTTATTTCTACGAGGCTTCCCATGCACGTACTGGTTTGCGAAGACGATGAATTGATCGCCAGCGGTATCGTCGCCGGCCTGACCGCCCAGGGCCTGACCGTGGAACACGTCGCCACGGCGTCCGCCGCCCGGGCGATGCTCAAGGTGGCGGAGTTCGACGTGATGGTGCTCGACCTTGGGTTGCCGGACGAGGATGGCCTCAAGCTGCTGCAGCAGTTGCGCCATCAAGGCCTGGAGTTGCCGGTTTTGATCCTCACCGCCCGGGACTCGGTCACTGATCGCGTCGATGGCCTGCAAGCCGGTGCCGACGACTATCTGCTCAAACCGTTCGACTTGCGCGAACTCGCTGCACGCTTGCACACGCTGTTGCGGCGAGTGGCGGGGCGCAGCGTCAACCTGATCGAGCATGGTGCCCTGACCTACGACCCGAGCAGCCGCGAAACCACGCTCGCGGGGCAACCGGTGGACCTGTCGCGCCGTGAACAGTCATTGCTGCAAGCCTTGCTGCATAACCGTGGCCGTGTGTTGTCCACCGAGCAACTCAAGGACAGCGTCTACGGTTTCAACGACGAACTGGAAAGCAACGCCCTTAACGTCCATATCCATCACCTGCGGCGCAAGCTCGGCAACGGCATTGTCGAGACCGTGCGCGGCCTGGGCTATCGCCTGGGGCCGGCTGATGGCGGAGAAAAATCGAAGTGATGAGTCTGCGTTTGCGCCTGAGTCTGACGCTCGGCGCCGCATTTGCCTTGATCTGGGCCCTGGCCGCGGCCTGGATGCTCAGCGATCTGCGCAATCAAATGATGTTTTCCCTCGACCAGCGCCTGGTGGCCTCGGCACGCATGGTCGCCGGCCTGATGGAGCAACTGCCGCCCGTGCCGAGCAAGGGCGAGGGCACCCACTTCAGTGCCGAACAGCTGAACATTCCGGGTGGCATGGCGTGCCAGGTCAGCTCGTTGCGCGGCGAAATCCTTGCCCGCAGTCACTCCGATCCGCAGCAGACCCTGGAGGCCGAGAAACTCGGGTTTCACGATCAGATGATCGACGGCGCGCCGTGGCGCAGTTTCACATTGGCCCGGGGCGATCTGCGCATCACCACCGCTGACCGGCAGATCGAGCGTGAGGCGTTGAACATGTCGATCCTGCTGGCCGCTTCGGTGCCGGTGGGCGTGGCGCTGCTCGGTTGCCTGTGTTTGCTCTGGCTGGGCATCGGCCAGGGGCTGGCGCCGCTCAACCGCATGCGCGATGCCTTGATGCGCCGCAGCGCCGACTCCCTTGAACCCTTGCAGATCCAGCCACTGCCCAGTGAGCTGCAACCCTTGCTGGAAACCCAGAACCAGTTGCTCCAGCGCATCGGCAAGACCATTGAGCGCGAACGTCGCCTGACCGGAGACGCGGCCCACGAACTGCGCAGCCCGCTGACCGCGATCAAGACCCACCTGCAAGTGGCGCGGATGACGCAAGGCAGCGCCCGGGACCAGTCCCTGGCCCGGGCCGAAGAGGGCGCCGACCGCATGCACCGGACCCTCGAACAATTACTGTTGTTGGCGCGCGTCGAGGGCAGCCTGTCATTCGACGACGGTGTGCAGTGCAACGCCGAACAAGTGGCGAAACTGGCGATCCAGGACGCGGCAAGCGGCGATCGCCAGCGCATCAGGTTTCAGGCGCCGGGCAAGGTTTCCGCCGCGCCGGTACAAATGCCCGCCGTGCTGTCGATTGCCGCGCTGCGCAACTTGCTCGACAACGCACTGCGCCATACCCCCGCCGACAAAGCGGTGGAGTTGAGCCTGGAAACCACCGGCAATCGTGTGCAGTTTGTGGTGCGCGACCATGGGCCGGGGATTGCCGAAGAAGATCTGCAACACCTGACCCAGCGCTTCTGGCGCAACGGTCAGAGCACCGGTTGTGGTCTGGGGCTGGCGATTGTGCAGGCCATCGTTCAGCGTTGCGGTTGCACGCTGCATTTCGATAGCCGACCGGACGGCTTGCGGGTTGAGCTGACGATGCCGCTGCAACCGGTCTGACCCCCCCTGTAGGAGCGAGCTCTGCTCGCGATGGTCGATAACGATAACGTGTGCTTTCTGAATGCACGCGGTGTTCTTGAGTCCATCGCGAGCGAGCTCGCTCCTGTAAAGGTTTCCGTGTTACCGCCTAAATCCCTCAAGCGCTGATGCGTTTCCAGAACAGGAAAACCTTATTGAGGGGTCGAGAGATGTCAGTCGCTACCAACCTTATCGAAGAGCAGCCGGCGACGTCCGCCGAGACGCTTTATCAATTCAACGAATCGCCATTGCTCGCCCGTCAGAGCCGGCAGGAATCCAACGCCCGCAGCTATCCGCGACGCATTCCCCTGGCACTCAAGCGCGCCAAGGGCATCTACGTCGAAGATGTCGAAGGCCGCACCTTCATCGATTGCCTGGCCGGAGCCGGAACCCTGGCCCTGGGGCACAACCACCCGGTGGTGATCGAAGCCATCCAGCAAGTGCTGGCCGATGAGCTGCCGCTGCACACCCTGGACCTGACCACGCCGGTCAAGGACCGGTTCGTCCAGGATCTGTTCGGGCTGCTGCCGCCTGCCCTGGCCGCTGAAGCGAAGATCCAGTTTTGCGGCCCGACCGGCACCGACGCCGTGGAAGCGGCACTGAAACTGGTGCGTACCGCCACTGGTCGCAGCACCGTGATCTCGTTCCAGGGTGGCTATCACGGCATGAGTCAGGGCGCGTTGAGCCTGATGGGCAGTCTGGGGCCGAAAAAGCCCTTGGGCGCCTTGCTTGGCAGCGGCGTGCAGTTCATGCCGTACCCTTACGATTACCGCTGCCCGTTCGGGCTCGGCGGCGCGCAAGGGGTCAAAGCCAACCTGAGTTACCTGGAAAACCTGCTCAATGATCCCGAGGCTGGTGTGCAATTGCCGGCGGCGGTGATCGTGGAAGTGGTGCAGGGCGAGGGCGGGGTGATTCCGGCGGATCTGGACTGGTTGCGCGGTGTGCGGCGGATCACTGAACAGGCGGGTGTCGCGCTGATCGTCGACGAAATCCAGAGTGGCTTCGCCCGCACCGGCAAGATGTTCGCCTTCGAGCATGCCGGGATCATTCCCGATGTCGTGGTGATGTCCAAGGCCATCGGTGGCAGCCTGCCGCTGGCGGTGGTGGTCTATCGCGACTGGCTCGACACCTGGCTGCCGGGCGCCCATGCCGGGACGTTCCGTGGCAACCAGATGGCCATGGCCGCCGGTTGCGCGGTGATGCGTTATCTGGTCGAACACAAGGTCTGCGAGCATGCCGCCGCGATGGGCGAGCGTCTGGCCGAGCACCTGCGCATCCTGCAGCGGGACTTCCCGCAACTGGGGGACATTCGCGGACGTGGCTTGATGCTCGGCGTCGAACTGGTGGACCCGACGGGCGCGCTGGATGCCCAAGGCCATCCACCGGCTTTCGCCCGTCTGGCACCACTGGTGCAGCGCGAATGCCTCAAGCGTGGCTTGATCCTGGAACTCGGTGGCCGTCACGGCGCGGTGGTGCGCTTCCTGCCGCCACTGGTGATTACCGCTGCGCAAATCGATCGCGTGGCCGAGATTTTCGGGCGAGCCCTGGCCGCCGCCACGGCCAATCCTTAAATTTTCCGCCCTGCGGATCGTTCCTTCTACATAACGGTTGCGTGCACAACGCAACCCGCCCGAAAACGATGGAGAGACAGCATGACGTCAGTATTCGACCGCGAGGACATCCTCTTTCAGGTCGTGGTCAACCACGAAGAGCAATACTCGATCTGGCCCGACTACAAAGCCGTGCCACAAGGCTGGCGCACCGTGGGTAAAAGCGGGCTGAAAAAGGAATGCCTGGCCTACATCGAAGAAACCTGGACCGACATGCGTCCATTGAGCCTGCGGCAGAAGATGGACGAGCAGGCGGCTGTGGCGCACTGATCCGTCACGCAAAAAGAAGCCCGCTGGACTGGTGACAGTCAGCGGGCTTTTTCAGGTCTGGAGTCTTGTGTCGCCTATCAGGCCGCCTTCGCGAGCAAGCCCGCTCCCACAGGGGACCGCATTTCAAATGTGGGAGCGGGCTTGCTCGCGAAGAACGATAACGCGGTCCAACCGAGGTTACACGCCACTAAGCCCCTTGATGACCAAATCCACATTCCCCTCCAGTTCCGCCACCGGATCCTCGGCATCGGTACTCAACACCACCAATCGGCTACCCGACCCGGCAATCACCGCTTTCAGCGCATCCGACGGCTGCCGGTGATGCAGCACCACCGTCACGTCATTGTCCTTGAGCGTTGCGCCCAACTGCTTCAGCGCCTCCGGTGTCCACTCGGCATCGGCGCGTGCGTCCTGGCCGATCAATTCCAGATTGAGACCGCCGATCAGGTAGCCGAAGTGATCGCTGAGACTCATCACACTGAGGTTGTCCACATTGGCCAACCGCGCTTCGCTGTCGGCGCTCAGCTTGAGCAAACGCTGTTTGAGCGTTGCCAGGTTGGCGTCGATCTTCGGCTTGGCCTTGGGGGCCAGGCGCACCAGGTCCGCCGCCATCACATCGGCCATGCGCCCCATGTTATTGCTGGAGAACCACGGCTGACTGTTCAGCCCGTCGACCTTGTTGTCGGGCTGTACGGCTATGCCGGGCAGGGCGCCATCCACGGGACGAGCGGCATCGACTTCGACGATGCGGATATTGCTGCGCCGGGCGATCGGGTACAGCGGGTCATCCGGCCACAGTGAGCGCAGGCCGATCACCGCATCGGCGTCGCTTGCCAGTTTGGCCAGCGACGGGGCGCCACGACCGGTGAAGTAGGCGGTCTGGCGGCTGCCGGGCAGGTTGGTCGGGGCCGCGCGTTCGAGGCTGACATCGGTGCCCTTGAGCAAGACCTCACCGAGACCATAAGTAATCGGCAAGGAGGCCAGCACACGCAGCGGTTTGCCGTTGTCGGCGGCCATGGTCGTTGTCGCCAGCCCGCACAGGGCGATGGCGAGGGTCAGTTGGCGCAGTGAAAAAATCATTTATCCAAGGTTCCCTTTCAGGCTGGGGACGACGCCGCGCGCGATGGCGGCCAGGGCGAAGGCGATACCGGCCACGAGGATGATCGCGGCGCCGGACGGGATCGGCAGGTCGAAGACAATCGGTGCAAGAATCCCGCACAGTGTGCTGACCGTGGCGATCAGCACCGAACACCAGAAAAAGCCCTTCAGCGATTGGCTGAGCAGGCGTGCCGCGGCGGCCGGAATCACCAGCAGGGCACCCACCAGAATCGCGCCGATGACCTTCACGGCGGCAACGGTGATCAGCGTCACCAGAATCACGAACAGATAATCCAGGGTTTTCACCGCCACCCCGCGCACCGCCGCCAACTGCGGGTTGAAACTGGCGAGCATGATGCGGTTGTACAAAGGCAAGGCCAGGGCCATGACCAGCGAACCGACGATGGCCAGCACCAGCAGGTCATTGCCATTGACCGTCAGCACCGAGCCGAACAGCACGTTTTCCAGAATGTGCACGTTGATCTTGCCCGCCAGAATCAGCAGCAGGCTCGCGCCCAAGGCGAGCGACACCGAGAGAAACACGCCGATCAGAGTGTCCGGGGCCAGACCGGTGCGGTTGCGCAGGTAATTGAGCAGGATGCCGAACAGCAGGCAGTAGCCGAACAGGCTGCTGTAGGGGCCGGTGTAGGGTTCGCCGAGCAGGATGCCGATGGCCACGCCGGTCAGGGCGGCGTGACCGACCGCCTCGGAGAAAAACGCGAAGCGCTTGACCACCACCAACGTGCCCAGGCCTCCCAGTACCGGGCCGATCAACAGACCGGCGAGCAGGGCGTTGACCACGAATCCATAGGCCAGCGCCTCGGGCAGATAACCCGACGACGCCCAGCCCTGGACCATCAGGCGAAAAGCTTCGTAACTCATCAGGCAAGGCTCCGTGGGTGGGTCGAGAACAGGTTCAACAGACGCTCCGGTGTCAGCGCCTGTTGCGGCGTGGCGTCGAACAGCACCCGGCGATTGAGCCCGGTGACGTGATCGGCCAGGCGCCCGACCGCTTCCAGGTCGTGCTCGATCCACAGTACGGTGATGCCCGCCGCTCGCCAGTCGCCGAGCAAGCGTTCGAACACCCGGATACCGGCCTCATCGAGGGCCGACATCGGTTCGTCGAGCACCAGCAATTGCGGAGGCGGAATCAGCCCCTGGGCCAGCAACACCCGTTGCCGTTCGCCGCCGGACAGCGCGCCCATGCGGCGCTTGCGTTTGTCCTGCATGCCGACCCGCTCCAGCGCCTCGCCAATCGCCGTCGCGTAGTGTTTGCTCAAGCCGAGAAAGGCCGGGCGACGCTGGCACATGGCGGCCATGAAATCGTCGACGGTCATTGGCAAGCCCCGGTCGAACTCCAGTGCCTGTGGCACATATCCGATGGTCCCCGGCTCGCCTGGCCAATGCAGGCTCAAGCGGCCCTGGTGAGGCATTTGCCCGAGCAGGGTCTTGATCAGCGAACTCTTGCCGCCGCCATTGGGGCCGACCAACGCGTGCACGCTGCCGGGGGGGACCTGAAAGGTTACGTTGTCGAGGATGGTGGTGCGCCCGAGGGTCAGGCTGACGTCGGCAAAATCCAGCGTCGGCCCCAAAACCTGTGGGGATTCTGCATCGGCCAGGATGGTTTCTTTCGATGTCATTGGCCGGACTCCTGAATCGCCCGCACCACGGTGTCGAGGTTGCCGGTCATTTCCTTTTCGTACTTGTCGGCGGTGTATTCGCCGTAGGAAATATGCGACAGCGGATACAGCTTCACGCCGGATTCGCGCTGGATGGTGTCGACGTAAGTGGAAGGAAAGTCCATCTCCGAGAAGATCACCTTCACGTCCAGTTCACGCAGTTGATCGATGGTTTTTTTCAGCTGGCTCGGGCTTGGCTCGATACCGTGGGCCGGCTCGACCACGGCCGTCACTTCGAGGCCGAATTCGCGCAGCAGATAGTCGTAGGCCGCGTGTACCGTGGCCACCGGCAGTTCCGCGTTCGGTGCCTGGGTCAGTTTGGCCAGGGCGTCGGCGCGCATCTTGCGCAGGCGCTTGCCGTAGGCGCGGGCGTTCTCGGTGTAGGTTTTGGCATTGGCGGGATCGAACTTGCCTAGCTCCCGGGCAATGTTGTTGACCTGGGCAATCGAGGCGCTGATCGACAGGAAGGTGTGCGGGTTCACCACCTTGCCGGCACCGCGTGCGGCCACGCCGGTGGCGGCCAGTAGCGGTACGTTCTCGTTGGCTTCGATTACCGGCACGTTCGGCGTTTCGCTGGCGGCGATCATGCGGTCGGCGAAGTCGTCATGGCCGACACCGTTGAGCACAATCACGTCCAGCCCGCTGATGCGCTTGATGTCTTGGGCGCGAGGCTCGTAGGCATGCGGGTTGAAACCGGCTGGAATCAGCGGCACCACCTCGGCCTTGTCGCCGACGATGTTCGCCACGTAGCTGTAGTAGGGATGCAGGGTGATGCCGATGCGCAGGCGCTTGGCTTCGTCGGCGCTGGCCAGGGATGGCAGCAGGCAGGCGAGCAAGCCGACCAGCAGCAGGCGCAAAAAAGAACATTGAGATGAATTGGGCATGGGAAAGCGGTCTTCTCTCGGAAAAAGGCGAGGGTTCAGTGCCGGTGCTGGCGGGTCACACCGGCATCGAATTGCGCGATGACCTGCTGCCAGCCGGCGCTTTCGAGCGCGACGTCGCTGAGGTCGGCCGGTGCCGTGAGCGTGCTGGTGCGGTTGAGCCAGATGTCCGGTGCAGCGTCGGCGGTTGCGCTCAGGCGCAGCAGAAACGAACCGGCGACCGTCGGCTTCTGGCTCTGGCCGAAATAGGCCTTGGCGTCGAGCATTTGCCAGGCATGGCCACCCCGGCTGACGGAGCTGGCGTCCCGGGCAAACGGGGCAAAACCTTCCTCGGCCAGCAACTCGGGTGTCGGCAGCGCTTGCTGTTCCTGGCGCAGCAAATGGATCTCGTCCAGCGTCACCCGCAAATCGGCGTAGATACCTTGCTCGGATGCACTGAGGCCACGGCGTGCATCCAGTTGATGGCTGCTGACGCTGCTCACCTCATGGGATTCACCGCGCCAGAGCACCACCGAGCCGGCCACCGCCAGGATCGTCAGGCACAGCAGCAGAACATAGAGGGTTTCGTGACCGGCCCCGGCCGGGCGCACGACTTGGGTCGTTGGAGTGCTCATGGTGCCTCGATGTCCGCCTGGTCGATTTCCACGACGTGACCGGGGCCGGCATCGAACAGCACATAGAACTCGGCGCCGGGCTTCTTGAAGGTCAGGGTCGAATCAGGCCCGAGCTTGCCCGGCACCAGGATGGTTTCGTCGTAGCCGATCACATCGAGGGTCACGCCAGGAGCGCCGCTGCCGTCGGAAAAACCGCCGGTGCACTTGATCTGCTCCGCGTCGATGGCCTTGCATTCGCACATCGGATTGTGGGCTAGGGCTGCGGCGCTGAAGCCGGCGCAGAGCACCAGCAACACGGCGTTGAGCGGGCGAAGAGGGGTGATCATGGTTTGCCTCCTTGTTTGTTCAGCCAGGCGATGGTGGCGGGGGAGGCCTGGCTCAAAGGAATGGATGCCTGATGCATGGCGCCGTCCCAGCCTTCCATGGTGATCCACAGTTCGGCGTCGGCCGTGGTCTTTTCCGGGACGGGCAGCGAGGCGCCCATGCGGTACGGGGTGCCGAAGAAAATCACCCCGGCGGCGCGCAGGCTGCGGGGCTTGCCGATACGCAGGTAAGTGGCCTTGACCTGGCCGATACAGGCCTCGCACAACGCGGCGTTGAAACCTTTCATGTAACCGGCCGGGCCGTCGAGCATGGGCGCGGCGTTGCGCAATTCCGCCAGGCGCAGGCTCCAGGGACCGACCCGGACTTCGCCGACCTCCCGTTCGCCAAGGCCACTGTCGCCGCGCATCAATGCCTCGTCGGCGAAGTACTTGGGCATGAAACCCAGGGGAATCAGCAGTAACAGGACGTTCAGATGAAAGCGCCATTTGTGCCAGAACACGTGCAGGCGCGAGGGTTGCGAGGCCGCAATGACTTTGCTCACAGGTGGGCCTCCGAGGGTTCGTTGTTCGTGACCGGTTGCGCCGCGGTGCCACGCTGTTTTTTGTTGCTGCGCTTGAAGGCATTGGCCGTGGCCAGTGCCGTGCGTTTGGTCCAGATCAGCAGACCGCTGAGCACCATCATGCTCAGCAACAGGCCGAAGAACGCCCAGATCAGCTTGATCCACAGGCCGCCGAAATCGCCGGTGTGCAGCGGGCGCATGGATTCGGTGACGAACTCCAGGGTCGAACGGTCCGAGATCAGGCGCGAGGCGGCGATTTCGCCGTTGTACGGGTTGATCGTGGCGGTCTGGAACATCAACGGATACCAACCGCGTCCGCCGACATCCAGGTGGCTGTAGGCATTGCCCGGCAAGCTGACAAAGCTGGCCTCCAGCCCGGAGATTTTCTGCGTGGCGATTTCAATCGCGCGATCAAGGTCGATACGCGGCGGGGGCGAGCCATCGGCTGACAGCGGCACCGCTTCGCGGGACATCGCCGGGATGATCTTTTCCGTGGAAATGGAAATCTGGTTATCGAACAGCAATGCCTGGATCAGGAACCAGGTGCCGGTGATGGAAATCACCGCGATGAACCAGATCGACCAGATGCCGCTCAAACGGTGAAAGTCGCCCCAGAAAATCCGCGCGCCGTGGCGAATACGCAGGGTTGGCCGAAAAAAGCCTTTCCAGAAGCGTTTGTAGACCACCAGCCCCGTGACCAGCGACGCCAGTAGCGGCAAGCCGAGAAACGACACCAGGTACCAGCCCCAGCTGTAACCGTTGGTGAACGGCACCAGCCACCAGCCGTGCAGCGCCCGGGTGAAGGCGCGGAAGTTGAACTCCGGCGCGACACCCTGGATCACGCCGCTGTACGGATTGACATAAATCACTACCGAGCGCCCGTCGGGGTAGCTGACTTCGACATCCAGGGCGAAATGCGACTCGTCGGGGCGGCTGATGCTCTGCACCACGGTCTGCGGTTCGGCCTTGTTGATGGCCTCGATGACCTGCTGATAACTGAGTAGCGGGGCGTCGTCCGAGGGCTGGCTGGCGCGCATTGGCGGGTTGGTCAGCCAGACGATCTCCTGACTGATGACGGCCAGGGTTCCGGTTACACAGACGATCAGCACGAAAAACCAGATCGGCAATGCCAGCCAGCTATGGACCAGGAACCAGATTTTTGAACGGGACTTCTTTGACATGTTGGAGGTCTTGCCTGGATGAGAGGCAGCTCGGCTGCGGGCTTCGCAGGGATGAGCGCCCAGAAGGTCCGGTCGTGGCTTTTGCCTACGCGAAAGGACTGCATCTAAGTAGGACGGATGAGCAGGGGAAATCCCGAAAGGGGAAATGAAAGAAAATGTTTCTCATTGTCGACAGGTCGCGGGCGGGCTTGCTTGCGCAAGTGATTGGCATGTCGGCGGTGGTGCTGAAGTCGGGACCCTTGTGGGAGCGAGCCTGCTCGCGAAGAGGCCCGCTCCATCACCAGGGATTTCAACCTTGGGCAAACATCTCCTTGGCCCGTTGCTCGATCTGTTCCTGGGTCAGGTCTTCCTTGTGCGTGGCCAGGAACCACAGGTGCCCGTAGGGATCCTTCAAGGTCCCTGAACGGTCGCCGTAAAACTGATCCTTGACCTCCGATACAACGGTTGCGCCGGCATCGATCGCCTGTTTGTAGGACTTGTCGACATCCGTCACGTACAAATGCAGACCCACGGACGGCGAATTGTCCGGGTTGCTCAGCGGTCCTTGATCGCATGGTGTGCCCAGCATGATCGGGCAATCGCCAATGCGCAGTTCCGCGTGGCCGACACCGCCATCGGGCATGTCCAGGCGCATGATTTCAATGGCGCCGAAGGCTTTTTTGTAGAAGGCGATGGCTTCGGCGGCTTTGTTGATGCCCAGATAGGGGGTGACGCTGTGATACCCCTCTGGAATGGGTTTGACGCTCATGATGGAACTCCCTGTTGTTGTTTTGTGAATGGAAAGTACCTGTGCCGTTGTACGACCGAATAAATATAGGCCAGCCTCTTTCGCCTCACCGAGTGCCCGACGAGCAGCAGCGCCATTCAAGTGCCATCAAGTTGGCTCCAACCAGTGCGCTCCCGGCCCGCGCTCTCCCAGCACATCGCCTGCGTTGCGCAATGGACAAGCCTCCATCGACAGGCAACCACACCCGATACAGCCGTTGAGGCGATCGCGCAGCAGGGTCAGTTGGTTGATGCGCTCATCCAGTTCCCGACTCCATTGCGCCGACAGCATTTTCCAGTCCGCCGCCGTGGGCGCCCGGTTGTCGGGCAGTGACTTGAGGGCTTCGCCGATTTCCGCCAAAGGAATTCCCAGGCGCTGGGCAACCTTGATTAAGGCCACCCGTCGCAGCACTTCCCTGGGATAACGGCGCTGGTTGCCTTGATTGCGGTTGCTCTTGATCAGCCCCCTGGACTCATAGAAGTGCAGCGCCGTGACCGCCACACCGCTGCGCGCCGCGACTTGGCCGACGGTAAGTTCCTTGTGCAGGTTTTCCGGGGTGATCATTTAAAAATTGCCTCTTGAGCTCTAGTTAACTTGAGGTTTTACCCTGCACACCTTTGGATCGCAAGATTCGACTTACATGTGAGTGGGGGACATTTCATGCAAGCCTCAGAGAACAATCGCAGCTTTACCCAACTGATCGAATTCCAGATCGAGCCGCATCAACAATCCGCGCTGGTATTGGCATTGTCGGCACAGACCGAACATCTGGCCCGGCAGCACCGCGGCTTTCTCAGTGCCAGCATCCAGGCCAGCGATGATGGCCGGCGGGTACTCAATTATCTGCAATGGCAAACCCGCGAAGCCGGGGAGGCTGCGTTCCGGTCGTTTGAAAACGGCGAAGAGGATTTCTGGCAGTTGATCCGCGCCCATCAGGCGAAGGCCGTGACCTTCGGCTCGTTCCAGGTCCTGCACAGCCTGGAGCGCAGCCACGACAATGCATTGCACTGCAGCCTGGTGGACTGGCGCTGACAAGGGCAATGATCGCCATTTCTTGATAGCCACTATTGAAAGCGTTGATTTCTGCTGCCCGGGAGGCGCGGGTAGCCTGTGTTCATTGCCTCGAACCCAGTTGCCAGGACGCCAGAAATGAAACCGATGATCGCCACTTTGCTGATGCTCGCCGTCTCCGTACTCGCCGGATGTGCCAGCCATGTTTCCCCTGAGCTTCGGCCTTACACGGCTGAAGAAAGCAAGGAACTGGCGCTGGAAGCGCTGAACCGCCGCGGATTGTCCTTCGACGAGTACCACGCGAAAAAAGCCGAGCTGCTCGGTCAGCCGCAAAAGTCGTTCGGTTTCGACAACCAGGGTGAAATGAACGTCGGGCGATCTGTACAGCTTCACGGTCGTCCGAGCTGAGGCGAAACTGTACTGCTCCAAGTTTCGCGTAACTGTCCATGGGTTTCGCCGAAGGTGTGCGATAGGGTCAACACCTGACCGACCCTGACGGACTGCCACCCATGACGCTCTCACTCGACCTGCTGCTGGGCTTCGCCCTGTTTGCCCTCGTCACCTCGATCACGCCCGGCCCGAACAACACCATGTTGCTGGCCTCCGGGGTGAACTTCGGCTTCAACCGCACGATTCCGCACATGCTCGGCATCACTTGTGGCTTCTTCATACTGGTGGTGGCGGTCGGCTTTGGCCTTGGCGCGGTGTTCCAGACCTACCCTTTGCTCTACACCGTGCTGCGTTATGTGGGGGCGGCGTATTTGCTGTATCTGGCGTGGAAAATCGCCCATTCCGGGCCAATGTCGGAAAGCCAGCAGGGCGAGGCGAAACCGATCAGCTATCTGGGGGCCGCCGCGTTCCAGTGGGTCAATCCCAAGGCCTGGATCATGGCCATCGGCGCTATCAGCACTTACACGCCGATGCAGGGGTACTTCACGAATGTGATCGTGATCGCGGCCGTCTTTGCGATCATCAACCTGCCGAGCGTGGGTGTCTGGGCCGCTTGCGGCACGCTGTTGCGCAATGTTCTGAAGGATCGCCGCTGGCTGCGCCTGTTCAATTGGGGCATGGCCGCGCTGCTTGTGGGTTCGCTGTATCCGCTGATACTCGAAAGCTTTAGCTGACGCATTGCTTCAACCGGTTGCCCGATGCCTGTTAAGCTGACTTTTCAGGAGCGTTCCTACGCACTTTTAAATGAAGTAATTCTTCTTTAACGGCATCCGATCAGGTATTGGTAACGTTCTGAAAACCGCGCGCAGCTCACAAGGCTGCGCTTTGCCGTTTGCAGTCACGAGCTTCCTGATCCCGGAACACGCTCTGCGAGTCTTTTATGAATAAACGTCCGTTGTATTTCGATTACGCCGCCACCACGCCGGTGGATGAGCGGGTCATCAAGGTGATGGTCGAGTGCCTGGGCTTTACCGGCAATTTCGGCAACCCTGCCTCCAGTTCCCACGTTTTCGGCCAGCAGGCCCGGCAATCGGTCGAACAGGCGCGACGTCAGGTCGCCGAGCTGGTCGGCGCGACGCCCGGGCAGATCGTCTGGACCTCAGGCGCCACCGAATCCAACAACCTCGCGCTCAAAGGCGTGGCCCAGGCCCGCCGCATTGGCGGGGGCCATATCATCACCAGCCAGATCGAACACAAGGCCATTCTCGATACCGCCAGGCAACTGGAGGATGCCGGTATCGCGGTGACCTACCAGGTGCCGGACGCCGAGGGCCTGATCACCGCGCAGGCGGTCAGCGAAGCCATGCGCGAAGACACCTTCCTGGTGTCGCTGATGCTGGTCAACAACGAACTGGGTACCCTCAACGACATTCCCGCCATCGGTCAGGTCGTGCGTGATCGCGGGGCGTTGTTCCATGTCGACGCCGCACAGGGCGCGGGCAAAGTGGCGATCGACCTCGCACTGTGGCCGGTGGACCTGATGTCGTTTTCCGCGCACAAGCTCTACGGCCCCAAGGGCATCGGCGCGTTGTACGTCGGTCCGCGTGCACAACAGCGTTTGCAGGCGCAGATCCATGGCGGCGGGCATGAGGGCGGTTTGCGCTCCGGCACACTGGCGACCCATCAGATCGCGGCCATGGGCGCGGCCTTTGCACTGGCGGCGGCTGCGTTCGATGAAGAGAAAGCCACCATCGTGCGTTTGCGTGAGCGCTTGCTCGAGCAATTGCAGAGCGTTCCCGGCGTGCGTCTCAACGGCAGCCCGACCCGGCGCATTCCCCATACCCTGAGCCTGACCTTCGACGAAGGCGAGTTCAACCCGGCGGCGTTGCTGGCCTCGATCGCGTTTTCCGCGACCTCGGCCTGCAATTCCGCGAGCAATACCCCATCCCATGTACTGCTGGCCCTGGGGCACGATGCCCGCTCGGCCGGTCGCACCATCCGCTTGAGCCTCGGGCGTTTCACCACCGAGCAGGACATCGACCAGGCGGTTCAACTGATCAAGGCAGCCTGCGCCAGTGCTCCGGCATTCTGGCAATAGGGCGACGAAGCGCTGACATTGATCGGCACTCAACAATAATGATGAAGTGGTTAGCAGGAGACACGATGAATACGCAGCTTTCGATCAATGGATCGGTGCCCCAGCGCCTGGCGCAAACCCGCGAACTGATGAGCCGGGAGGGCATTCACGCCTTGCTGGTGCCGTCGGCCGACCCGCACCTGTCCGAATACCTGCCGGGTTACTGGCAGGGGCGCCAGTGGTTGTCGGGTTTCCATGGTTCGGTCGGCACCCTGATCGTGACCCCGGATTTTGCCGGCGTCTGGGCCGACAGCCGTTATTGGGAGCAGGCGACCAAGGAGCTCAACGGCAGCGGCATTGATCTGGTCAAGCTGCAACCGGGTCAACCCGGACCACTGGAATGGCTGGCCGAGCAAACCCCCGAGGGTGGCGTTGTCGCGGTCGATGGCGCGGTCATGGCCGTGGCTTCGGCACGGACCCTGGGCGGTAAACTGGAAGAGCGTGGCGCTCGCCTGCGCACCGACATCGACCTGCTGAGCGGCGTCTGGAGCGACCGCCCAGGCCTGCCGAACGAACCGATCTATCAGCACTTGCCACCACAGGCGACCGTCAGCCGTGGCGAAAAACTCGCCAAACTGCGTGAAACCCTGCAGGCGCGGGGTGCCGACTGGCATTTCATCGCCACCCTGGATGATATCGCCTGGCTGTTCAACCTGCGTGGCGGCGACGTTTCGTTCAACCCGGTGTTTGTTTCTTTCGCCTTGATCAATCAGCAACAGGCCACGCTGTTTGTCGCCTTGAGCAAAGTCAGCGCCGAACTGCGCGCCATCCTCGAACGGGACGGGGTGACCTTGCGCGATTACAGCGAAGTCGCTACTGCATTGCGTGCCGTACCGAGCGGCGCGAGCCTGCAAGTCGATCCGGCGCGGGTCACGGCGGGGTTGCTGGACAACCTCGACAGCGGGGTGAACCTGATCGAAGGCCTGAACCCGACCACCCTGGCCAAATCGCAAAAAAGCCTGGCCGATGCCGAACACATCCGTCAGGCCATGGAACAGGACGGCGCAGCACTGTGCGAATTCTTTGCCTGGCTGGATTCGGCGCTGGGGCGCGAGCGCATCACCGAACTGACCATCGACGAAAAACTCACCGCGGCCCGTGAACGTCGTCCGGATTATGTGTCTCTGAGTTTCAACACCATTGCCGCGTTCAACGCCAATGGCGCGATGCCGCATTACCATGCCACCGAAGAAGAACACGCGGTGATCGAAGGGGACGGCCTGCTGCTGATCGACTCCGGCGGCCAGTACCTGGGCGGCACCACCGACATCACGCGCATGGTTGCGGTGGGCACACCGACCGATGAGCAAAAACGCGATTGCACCCGCGTGCTCAAGGGGGTGATTGCCTTGTCCCGCGCGCAGTTCCCGAAAGGCATTCTGTCGCCGCTGCTCGATGCCATCGCCCGTGCGCCCATCTGGGCGGAAAGTGTCGACTACGGTCACGGCACCGGTCATGGCGTCGGTTACTTCCTGAACGTCCACGAAGGTCCGCAAGTCATTGCTTATCAGGCCGCGCCTGCCCCGCAAACCGCGATGCAACCCGGCATGATCACGTCCATTGAACCGGGTACCTATCGTCCGGGTCGTTGGGGTGTGCGTATCGAGAACCTGGCGATGAACCGTGAGGCAGGCAAAAGCGAATTCGGCGAGTTCCTCAAGTTCGAAACGCTCACCCTGTGCCCGATCGATACGCGCTGCCTGGAAACCTCGCTGCTGTCGGACGAGGAAAAGCAGTGGTTTAACGCCTACCACGCCGAAGTGCGCGAGCGCCTGAGTCCGTTGGTCGAAGGTGCCGCGCTGGAGTGGCTCAATACCCGCACGGCGGCTATCTGATCGGGTGCTGCTATTGGTTATGTGCAGCTCAGGCGCTTTATCCAGCGCCTGAGCCATAGGGCGGCGAAGGGCGGTTGGTGGTCGAGATTCAGCTCAAGGCTTCGAGCACGAAGTCCAGCCGATCCTGGCCGAAGTACAACTGATTGTCGACAAACATGCTTGGGGCTCCGAATACGCCTCGCTGTACGGCTTTTTCGGTGTTGTCCTTGAGCAGGGCTTTTACTTCTTCATCGGCGGTCAGGGCCAGCACCTCTTGCGGATCGAAAGCGTTTTCGCTGAGCACTGCCGCGACGGTTGCCGGTTCATCCAGGCTGCGACCCTCGACCCATATGGCCTTGAACAGGCAATCGATGAAAGCTGCAAAGCGTTCAGGGTGGCGCAACTGCATGCCTGTTACGGCGCGCATGAGCATCAAGGTGTTGATCGGGAAGTGGGGATTGAATTTCAGAGGCACGCCATAGCGTTTGGCGTAGCGGTCCAGATCCTCAAACATGTAGCGGCCTTTGGCCGGGACAGTCGCCGGAGAGGCGTTACCGGTGGCTTTGAACACTCCGCCCAACAAGAGCGGAATGTAGATCAACCGGGTGTCGGTTTGCGCGCAGATCTTCGGTAGCTGGGTGTAGGCCAGATAGGTGGCGGGGCTGCCGAGGTCGAAGTAGAACTCCACGGTTTTGCTCATGTTCAAGGCGCTCGTCTTGTTGTTGTGTGTGGGGGGAATTACCAGCGTTCGCTCCAGGGGCGCAGGTCCAGTTCGAAAGTCCAGGCGTCGCGGGGCTGGCTGTGCAGGTACCAGTAATTCTCGGCAATGTGTTCGGGGTTAAGGATGCCGTCCTGATCCTTGGTCGCGTATTTCTCGGGGAAGCTGTCGCGGATGAAGTCGGTATCGATGGCACCGTCGACGACGACATGGGCAACGTGAATGTTCATGGGGCCGAGCTCTCGGGCCATGCTTTGCGCCAGCGCGCGAATGCCGTGCTTGGCACCGGCAAATGCGGCGAAGCCGGCTGCGCCACGCAGGCCTGCAGTGGCGCCGGTGAACAGGATCGTGCCCCGCTGGCGCTTGGCCATGCGTTTGGCCACTTCACGCGCATTGAGAAAGCCGGAAAAACAGGCCATTTCCCAGATCTTGAAATACTTGCGGGCGGTTTCTTCGAGAATGCTGCACGGCACGTTCGCGCCGATGTTGAACACGAATGCCTCGATAGGGCCGATCTCGCTTTCTATCTGCTCGACCAGTGCGACCACGTCGTCTTCCTTGCGGGCGTCGCAGGCGAAACCGTGGGCCTCGCCACCATCGGCCTTTATGGCATCCACCAATGGCTGGAGCTTGTCCGCACTGCGGCGGGTAACGCAGGTGACAAAACCTTCCCGGGCAAAACGCTTGGCAATGGCGCCACCCGTGGCATCACCTGCACCGACGATAAGAACGACCTTCTTGTTATTCATGGGTAGATCCCTTTTGGTAAACGTTCGTTAACTAAACGAACGTTATGCTATGATTCGACAGACGTCAAGGCGAGCAAGCTAGGGAGAAAGGCAATGCGTTATTCGGCCAGTCACAAGCTGGAAACCAGGCAAAGGCTGCTGGAAAGCAGTGCGGTATCGGCCAAGAAGTCCGGATTTTCAACGGTGGGCGTGGACGGCCTGATGAAAGCGATTGGCTTGAGTGGCGGCGCCTTCTATAGCCATTTCTCGTCGAAAGACGAGTTGTTCGCCAGCATTGTCGAGCGTGAGTTGGGGCAAAGCCTGACGCGACTGGGGGAGGGAAAGGACCGTGACAAGCTGGAACGCTGCTTGAAGCAGTACCTGAGTATGTCTCACGTCGAGAATCCGGAAACCGGTTGTGCATTGCCGGCATTGGGGGCGGAAATTGCCCGTTCCGACCTGACTGTCCGTCAACAGGCAGAGCACTGGATTTGTCGGCTTCAGGAAAGTTGGGCGGGTATTCTGCAAAGCGACAGCCTGGCGTGGGCGATTCTGTCGCAATGTATTGGCGCGCTGGTCGTAGCGCGGATGCTGGCTAGCCCGGATATCCAGCGCACAGTGCTGAACTCCAGCTACGAGGAAATTGGCCGTCAGATCGCAAGCCCGAGAACCTGACCCGACGGCCCTGCCTATTTGCAGATGACAATCATGCTGCGGCTGGTATAGCCCGCAGGATTGAGGCCAAACGGGTAATCGCCGGGCTCTTCCACTGCATCTCCCGACTTGGCAATGACCTTGTATCCCTTGGGGGCGCAGGAATTGGCGGCGCTGGCGTAGCACTTGTCCCAGGACGAAGACAGTCCGGAACAGTTGATGTGCAGCCCTTTCTTACCGTGCTTGATCTGTGTTTCCGAAGTCGCTGCGCAGCCCGCAATTGCAAGTACGGCGATCAGCATCAAAAATCGTTTCATTACTGTCCTTATAGCGTCCCCGGATCTTGTGCCCGGGTTTGGCTGCTTTCACTTTCGCTTGACGCGTACCGATATCCCTATCTGAAATGATCCATGTCATGACTCTGGGGTGCGGGGCTAAACATGGCCTAATTGAGCGGCAAATACCAGAGCCGTTTCATATCTGCTTTCAATCCGCCGCTACGGCTGGTCTGGTGCTAGTGCTCATGGTCATGGTGGCACCGACGGATGCCAGAATGATGCACATGATTGCCATCCATTGTGACAGCGAGAGGTATTCATGAAGGAACAGCAAGCCAGATAGCGCGCCGAAGGCTGGCTCGATACTCATCAGTGTGCCGAAGGTTCTGGCTGGCATGCGGGTCAGCGCGACCATCTCCAGGGTGTAGGGGAGGGCTGTGGACAGGATGGCGACGCCAAGGGCTATAGGGATCAATGACGGGCTCAGCAGAGCTGAGCCTGCATGGACAATACCGATGGGGGCTACGAAGAGCGCAGCGATCATTACCCCCAGCGCAGCGGTTTGCACGCCATTGTCGGCCCCGGCTTTTTGACCGAACAAAATGTACAGTGCCCAGCAGACCCCTGCGCCCAAGGCATAACCGGCGCCTACAAGATCGATGCCGGTGGTCGTTTCTCCCGTCGGTATCAGTAACAGTAAGCCTGCGGCAGCCAGGGCAATCCACAAAAAGTCGATCGCGCGACGCGAGGCGTAGATCGCCACCGCCAGTGGGCCGGTGAATTCAAGCGCCACCGCGATGCCCAGCGGGACGGTTTGCAACGACATATAGAAGAGGAAGTTCATGCCGCCCAGCGCCATTCCGTAGACGATGACGGTGCGCAGGGACTTTGCAGTGAATTTTGCCCGCCATGGACGCAGTATCAGCATCATGATCACACTGGCAAAAATCAGTCGTAATGTTGTCGTCCCCTGGGGGCCCACAACGGAGAACATGCTTTTGGCCAGGGAGGCTCCGGACTGGATCGATGCCATGGCTATGAGCAGCAGCCCAACCGAGAACAGGGTAGAGGCTAGGCTGCGAGGCTGGTCATTCATTACGTGGCATCGTCCGAAATATAGGAATCAGGGCGTTTCTATTTGTGTTGGGCAATATACTGCGCATTCCTTGCAGGCGCGTCTATATATAAGCAGTGTTTTTGCACATGTCGATAGAAAACCTAAATCAGTGCTTGACGGCAGATTCCAGGTGTCTATAATTCGCCCCACTTCCGGCGCAGTCGAAGCGGAAAACTCCTTGGTAAACAAAGAGTTACGCAGTTTTCGGCAGCAGGTTGCTTCAGTTCATCGAAGCCGAAAGGGAGTTGAAAAAGAGGTGTTGACAGCAGCGTGTAACGCTGTAGAATTCGCCTCCCGCTGACGAGAGATCTGAGGCGCAAGTGGTTGAAGTTACAAAGGAAACTTTGAAAACTTCTGAAAATAATCACTTGACAGCAAATGAGGCTGCTGTAGAATGCGCGCCTCGGTTGAGATGAAAGATCTTAACCAACCGCTCTTTAACAACTGAATCAAGCAATTCGTGTGGGTGCTTGTGGAGTCAGACTGCTAGTCAACAGATTATCAGCATCACAAGTTACTCCGCGAGAAATCAAAGATGTAACCAACGATTGCTGAGCCAAGTTTAGGGTTTTCTCAAAACCCAAAGATGTTTGAACTGAAGAGTTTGATCATGGCTCAGATTGAACGCTGGCGGCAGGCCTAACACATGCAAGTCGAGCGGATGACAGGAGCTTGCTCCTGAATTCAGCGGCGGACGGGTGAGTAATGCCTAGGAATCTGCCTGGTAGTGGGGGACAACGTTTCGAAAGGAACGCTAATACCGCATACGTCCTACGGGAGAAAGCAGGGGACCTTCGGGCCTTGCGCTATCAGATGAGCCTAGGTCGGATTAGCTAGTTGGTGAGGTAATGGCTCACCAAGGCGACGATCCGTAACTGGTCTGAGAGGATGATCAGTCACACTGGAACTGAGACACGGTCCAGACTCCTACGGGAGGCAGCAGTGGGGAATATTGGACAATGGGCGAAAGCCTGATCCAGCCATGCCGCGTGTGTGAAGAAGGTCTTCGGATTGTAAAGCACTTTAAGTTGGGAGGAAGGGCAGTAACTTAATACGTTGCTGTTTTGACGTTACCGACAGAATAAGCACCGGCTAACTCTGTGCCAGCAGCCGCGGTAATACAGAGGGTGCAAGCGTTAATCGGAATTACTGGGCGTAAAGCGCGCGTAGGTGGTTTGTTAAGTTGGATGTGAAAGCCCCGGGCTCAACCTGGGAACTGCATTCAAAACTGACAAGCTAGAGTATGGTAGAGGGTGGTGGAATTTCCTGTGTAGCGGTGAAATGCGTAGATATAGGAAGGAACACCAGTGGCGAAGGCGACCACCTGGACTGATACTGACACTGAGGTGCGAAAGCGTGGGGAGCAAACAGGATTAGATACCCTGGTAGTCCACGCCGTAAACGATGTCAACTAGCCGTTGGGAGCCTTGAGCTCTTAGTGGCGCAGCTAACGCATTAAGTTGACCGCCTGGGGAGTACGGCCGCAAGGTTAAAACTCAAATGAATTGACGGGGGCCCGCACAAGCGGTGGAGCATGTGGTTTAATTCGAAGCAACGCGAAGAACCTTACCAGGCCTTGACATCCAATGAACTTTCCAGAGATGGATTGGTGCCTTCGGGAACATTGAGACAGGTGCTGCATGGCTGTCGTCAGCTCGTGTCGTGAGATGTTGGGTTAAGTCCCGTAACGAGCGCAACCCTTGTCCTTAGTTACCAGCACGTAATGGTGGGCACTCTAAGGAGACTGCCGGTGACAAACCGGAGGAAGGTGGGGATGACGTCAAGTCATCATGGCCCTTACGGCCTGGGCTACACACGTGCTACAATGGTCGGTACAGAGGGTTGCCAAGCCGCGAGGTGGAGCTAATCCCACAAAACCGATCGTAGTCCGGATCGCAGTCTGCAACTCGACTGCGTGAAGTCGGAATCGCTAGTAATCGCGAATCAGAATGTCGCGGTGAATACGTTCCCGGGCCTTGTACACACCGCCCGTCACACCATGGGAGTGGGTTGCACCAGAAGTAGCTAGTCTAACCTTCGGGAGGACGGTTACCACGGTGTGATTCATGACTGGGGTGAAGTCGTAACAAGGTAGCCGTAGGGGAACCTGCGGCTGGATCACCTCCTTAATCGACGACTCAGCTGCTCCATAAGTTCCCACACGAATTGCTTGATTCATTGAAGAAGACGATAAGAAGCAGCCCGAAATTGGGTCTGTAGCTCAGTTGGTTAGAGCGCACCCCTGATAAGGGTGAGGTCGGCAGTTCGAATCTGCCCAGACCCACCAATTTTGTGTGGGAAACGCCTGTAGAAATACGGGGCCATAGCTCAGCTGGGAGAGCGCCTGCCTTGCACGCAGGAGGTCAACGGTTCGATCCCGTTTGGCTCCACCACTACTGCTTCTGATTGTATAAAGCTTAGAAATGAGCATTCCATCGGTGCGATGGTGAATGTTGATTTCTAGTCTTTGACTAGTTCGTTCTTTAAAAATTTGGGTATGTGATAGAAAGATAGACTGACCGTTACTTTCACTGGTAACGGATCAGGCTAAGGTAAAATTTGTGAGTTCTCTTAGTTGAGAAATTCGAATTTTCGGCGAATGTCGTCTTCATAGTATAACCAGATTGCTTGGGGTTATATGGTCAAGTGAAGAAGCGCATACGGTGGATGCCTTGGCAGTCAGAGGCGATGAAAGACGTGGTAGCCTGCGAAAAGCTTCGGGGAGTCGGCAAACAGACTTTGATCCGGAGATGTCTGAATGGGGGAACCCAGCCATCATAAGATGGTTATCTTGTACTGAATACATAGGTGCAAGAGGCGAACCAGGGGAACTGAAACATCTAAGTACCCTGAGGAAAAGAAATCAACCGAGATTCCCTTAGTAGTGGCGAGCGAACGGGGACTAGCCCTTAAGTGGCTTTGAGATTAGCGGAACGCTCTGGAAAGTGCGGCCATAGTGGGTGATAGCCCTGTACGCGAAAATCTCTTAGTCATGAAATCGAGTAGGACGGAGCACGAGAAACTTTGTCTGAATATGGGGGGACCATCCTCCAAGGCTAAATACTACTGACTGACCGATAGTGAACTAGTACCGTGAGGGAAAGGCGAAAAGAACCCCGGAGAGGGGAGTGAAATAGATCCTGAAACCGTATGCGTACAAGCAGTGGGAGCCTACTTTGTTAGGTGACTGCGTACCTTTTGTATAATGGGTCAGCGACTTATTTTCAGTGGCGAGCTTAACCGAATAGGGGAGGCGTAGCGAAAGCGAGTCTTAATAGGGCGTCTAGTCGCTGGGAATAGACCCGAAACCGGGCGATCTATCCATGGGCAGGTTGAAGGTTAGGTAACACTGACTGGAGGACCGAACCGACTACCGTTGAAAAGTTAGCGGATGACCTGTGGATCGGAGTGAAAGGCTAATCAAGCTCGGAGATAGCTGGTTCTCCTCGAAAGCTATTTAGGTAGCGCCTCATGTATCACTGTAGGGGGTAGAGCACTGTTTCGGCTAGGGGGTCATCCCGACTTACCAAACCGATGCAAACTCCGAATACCTACAAGTGCCGAGCATGGGAGACACACGGCGGGTGCTAACGTCCGTCGTGAAAAGGGAAACAACCCAGACCGTCAGCTAAGGTCCCAAAGTTATGGTTAAGTGGGAAACGATGTGGGAAGGCTTAGACAGCTAGGAGGTTGGCTTAGAAGCAGCCACCCTTTAAAGAAAGCGTAATAGCTCACTAGTCGAGTCGGCCTGCGCGGAAGATGTAACGGGGCTCAAACCATACACCGAAGCTACGGGTATCATCTTCGGGTGATGCGGTAGAGGAGCGTTCTGTAAGCCTGTGAAGGTGAGTTGAGAAGCTTGCTGGAGGTATCAGAAGTGCGAATGCTGACATGAGTAACGACAATGGGTGTGAAAAACACCCACGCCGAAAGACCAAGGTTTCCTGCGCAACGTTAATCGACGCAGGGTTAGTCGGTCCCTAAGGCGAGGCTGAAAAGCGTAGTCGATGGAAAACAGGTTAATATTCCTGTACTTCTGGTTATTGCGATGGAGGGACGGAGAAGGCTAGGCCAGCTTGGCGTTGGTTGTCCAAGTTTAAGGTGGTAGGCTGGAATCTTAGGTAAATCCGGGATTCTAAGGCCGAGAGCTGATGACGAGTGTTCTTTTAGAACACGAAGTGGTTGATGCCATGCTTCCAAGAAAAGCTTCTAAGCTTCAGGTAACCAGGAACCGTACCCCAAACCGACACAGGTGGTTGGGTAGAGAATACCAAGGCGCTTGAGAGAACTCGGGTGAAGGAACTAGGCAAAATGGCACCGTAACTTCGGGAGAAGGTGCGCCGGTGAGGGTGAAGGACTTGCTCCGTAAGCCCACGCCGGTCGAAGATACCAGGCCGCTGCGACTGTTTATTAAAAACACAGCACTCTGCAAACACGAAAGTGGACGTATAGGGTGTGACGCCTGCCCGGTGCCGGAAGGTTAATTGATGGGGTTAGCTAACGCGAAGCTCTTGATCGAAGCCCCGGTAAACGGCGGCCGTAACTATAACGGTCCTAAGGTAGCGAAATTCCTTGTCGGGTAAGTTCCGACCTGCACGAATGGCGTAACGATGGCGGCGCTGTCTCCACCCGAGACTCAGTGAAATTGAAATCGCTGTGAAGATGCAGTGTATCCGCGGCTAGACGGAAAGACCCCGTGAACCTTTACTATAGCTTTGCACTGGACTTTGAATTTGCTTGTGTAGGATAGGTGGGAGGCTTTGAAGCGTGGACGCCAGTTCGCGTGGAGCCATCCTTGAAATACCACCCTGGCAACTTTGAGGTTCTAACTCAGGTCCGTTATCCGGATCGAGGACAGTGTATGGTGGGTAGTTTGACTGGGGCGGTCTCCTCCTAAAGAGTAACGGAGGAGTACGAAGGTGCGCTCAGACCGGTCGGAAATCGGTCGTAGAGTATAAAGGCAAAAGCGCGCTTGACTGCGAGACAGACACGTCGAGCAGGTACGAAAGTAGGTCTTAGTGATCCGGTGGTTCTGTATGGAAGGGCCATCGCTCAACGGATAAAAGGTACTCCGGGGATAACAGGCTGATACCGCCCAAGAGTTCATATCGACGGCGGTGTTTGGCACCTCGATGTCGGCTCATCACATCCTGGGGCTGAAGCCGGTCCCAAGGGTATGGCTGTTCGCCATTTAAAGTGGTACGCGAGCTGGGTTTAGAACGTCGTGAGACAGTTCGGTCCCTATCTGCCGTGGACGTTTGAGATTTGAGAGGGGCTGCTCCTAGTACGAGAGGACCGGAGTGGACGAACCTCTGGTGTTCCGGTTGTCACGCCAGTGGCATTGCCGGGTAGCTATGTTCGGAAAAGATAACCGCTGAAAGCATCTAAGCGGGAAACTTGCCTCAAGATGAGATCTCACTGGGACCTTGAGTCCCCTGAAGGGCCGTCGAAGACTACGACGTTGATAGGTTGGGTGTGTAAGCGCTGTGAGGCGTTGAGCTAACCAATACTAATTGCCCGTGAGGCTTGACCATATAACACCCAAGCAATTTGACTACTCGAAAGAGCATCAGATTGCGGTGTGTGAAGACGAAAGAACCGAAAGTTCGACGCTCACAAAACACCGATTTTTATCACATACCCAATTTGCTGAAGCGAGGCCGACCGGCCACGACTCAGTACCCGAATTTCTTGACGACCATAGAGCGTTGGAACCACCTGATCCCATCCCGAACTCAGCAGTGAAACGATGCATCGCCGATGGTAGTGTGGGGTTTCCCCATGTGAGAGTAGGTCATCGTCAAGATTAAATTCCGAAACCCCTATCTGCGTATGCAGGTAGGGGTTTTGTTTTTGGCGTCCCTGTAGGCGCGAGCCCGCTCGCGAAAAACCCGAGAGCGCTGCGGGGCATCAGGTTTCCCGCGTCATCGTTAACGTCCATCGCGAGCGAGCTCGCTCCTACAAGGTCATTGTAAAAAAAATCACATAAACCTGACTCCGCGCTTTTGCTAAGGTGCAGCTCATTTTTAATGGACTGAGTTTGCGCCCACGGATCGGCATTCTTTTCAAAGAGTTGCTGTAGAAATGCCCGAACCGATACCCATCAAGGACCACGAGAAAGAGACACGCCTGGTCAATAAAAGGCTGATGGCCTGCGGCTTGTTCGTTGCCGCTGTCACCTGTGCGCTGGTAGTGCGCCTGTATGTCCTGCAGGTAGTCGAGTTCGACTATCACTCGACCATCTCCGAAAACAATCGCGTACATGTCCTGCCAATTACACCGACTCGCGGGTTGATCTACGACCGCAACGGCGTACTCCTCGCGGATAACCGTCCCAGCTACAACCTGACCATCACCCGCGAACGTGCTACCGATGTAAACGAAGAGCTGGACGAGGTAGTCAATCTCCTGCATTTGCCCGCTGAAGACCGCTCTCAGTTCGACAAGGCGATGAAGCAGGCACGTCACCCCTTCGTACCTGTGACGTTGTTCTATGAACTGAGCGAAGAGCAAATTGCCGTACTCGCCGTCAACGAGTTCCGCTTGCCGGGCCTCGATGTCGAGCCGCAGTTCGTTCGGCATTATCCATTGGGCGAGCACTTCGCCCATTCGGTCGGCTACGTCGGACGTATCAACGAGAAAGAGTCAAAGGCTCTGGATACCGTGGAGTATCGAGGCACCCAATCCATCGGCAAGACCGGGATTGAAAAATTCTACGAGAAACAACTGCACGGCCATGTCGGTTATGAGGAAGTCGAAACCAATGCCCAGGGCCGCGTCCTGCGAGTGCTCAAGCACACTGACCCGGTGCCAGGCGAAAACATTGTCCTGAGCCTCGACGTCAAGCTTCAGGAAGCCGCCGAGCAAGCCTTGGGCGATCGCCGTGGCTCGGTGGTCGCACTGGATCCCTCGACCGGTGAAGTGTTGGCCATGGTCAGCAACCCGAGTTTCGATCCGAATCTGTTCGTCACCGGTATCAGTTCCAAGGAGTATTCCACGCTACGGGACTCCATCGACCGACCGCTGTTCAACCGTGTGCTGCGCGGTCTCTATGCGCCGGGTTCGACCATCAAGCCGGAAATGGCAATCGCTGGCCTCGATGCCGGTGTCGTCACGCCACAGACCCGTGTGTTCGACCCCGGTTATTACCAGCTGCCGGATTTCGATCACAAATACCGCAACTGGAACCACAGCGGCGACGGCTGGGTGGATATGGATGCGGCGATCATGCGTTCCAACGACACCTACTTCTATGACCTGGCACACAAGCTCGGTATCGATCGTCTGCACGACTACATGGCCATGTTCGGACTGGGTGAGAAAGTCTCCCTGGACATGAATGAAGAGTCCGCCGGCCTGATGCCATCCCAAGCCTGGAAACGCGCCACCCGTCGTCAGGCCTGGTATCCGGGCGAGACGGTGATTCTCGGTATCGGCCAGGGCTACATGCAGGTCACGCCACTGCAGTTGGCCCAGGCGACGGCGCTGATTGCCAACAAAGGCGTGTGGAATCGCCCGCACCTGGCCAAAACCGTGGACGGTGTCGCGCCGGTGGATGAGCATCCGATGCCGAACATTCTGCTCAAGGATCCTCGCGACTGGGAGCAGGTCAACCATGGCATGCAGATGGTGATGCACGATGCCCGCGGGATTGCCCGGGCCGCAGCCGCGGGCGCGCAGTACCGTATCGCCGGCAAGAGTGGTACCGCGCAAGTGGTGGCGATCAAGCAGGGCGAGCGCTACAACCGGGAGAAAACCCGTGAGCGTAACCGCGACAACGCCTTGTTCGTCGGTTTTGCCCCGGCCGAGCACCCGAAAATCGTGATTTCGGTGATGATCGAAAACGGCGAGGCGGGTGGCCGTGTCGCCGGACCGGTCGTGCGGGAGATCATGGACGCCTGGCTACTCGATCAGGACGGGCATCTCAAGCCGCAGTACGCAGCGCCGAGCAAGGCACCGGGCGATCCTCACGTCTGAGCCTTCATGGCTTCACAGCACAGGCTCACGGATGCTGAGCATGTGCTGGAAGCTCTCGAGGAACACCGATTCAGCCTGGCTCATCTTCTGTTCGCGATTCCACAACAGCTGGATATCGAAATCCACCACCCCGTCTTCCGGCGGCAAGCGCCAGAGCAGACCTTGCTCGACATCCCGGCGCACCAGATGGGTGGGCAAGGCGCCGATGCCGTAACCCGCGCAGATCAAGCGGTAAATTTCTTCGAAACTGGTGGAGGAGGCGACGATCTTGCCGGTGAAGCCTTGCTGGTCGCGGAACAGCGTCAGGGGTGAAAGATTGCCGCCGAGTTGATCGCTGGTGAAGCTGACGAAGTTTTCCGCCGCCAGTTGTTCCAGGGTCAGATTCTGTTGCCCGAACAGCCGGTGACGTTGGCCACAAAAGTAAGCATAGGTCTCGCGAAACAGTACCCGTTGTTCCAGTCGTGGCTGTGGCAAGCGGCACAGGCCAACGCCGACTGTCGCAGTTTTTTGCAGCAGCGAACTGATGATGTTCGAACTGCCCATGACCTCGACTTCCAGCTCGATTTTCGGATGGGTTTCATGGAAATCAGCGAGGAAGTCATCGTAATGCCGAGCCTGCACACCGCTGACGGTGAGGATGCGGATCTTGCCCACCACGTCGTCGTGGCGACTCTCCACTACCGTCCCCAGGCGTGAAATATCTCCGTAGATATCCGCCGCTATGCGCAGGACTTCTTCCCCGGTTTCCGTCAGATCAAAGCGTCGTCCGCTGCGGGCAATCAACACGCATTCCAGTTGTTCTTCCAGTCGTTTCAGCGCCTGGCTGACGGCCGACTGGGTGATGTGCAGTCGCGCGGCGGCACGGCTCATGCTGCCTTCCTGGCCGATGACCAGATAGGTGCGCAGCAGGTTCCAGTCGAGGCGGTCATTGAGAAAGCGACGCCCGACCCACGGGTTGGAATTGGAAGGCATAAAACCTCATGCAGTAGCAGTGCTAATAGTAAAGATAAGGAATTGAAAATTGACTAATCCTGGCATGGAAGCGATAAAGCCCACAAGTGCCACAGAGCGCAACCGTCATCAGCCTTAACACCTGCCCAAAAACTATAAGTACACAGGGTCCTTGCATGCACACTACTCCCCAGCCGCGCCGAGCCGCGGCCGCTGCCTTCATTGGCACGACCATCGAGTTCTACGACTTTTACATCTACGCCACCGCGGCGGCGCTGGTCCTTGGGCAAGTGTTCTTCCCCAGCAGCGACCCGGTCATGAGTACCCTGGCGGCGTTCGGTAGTTTCGCTGTCGGCTTCATTGCCCGTCCCATGGCCGGGATGGTGTTCGGTCATCTGGGCGATCGTCTCGGGCGCAAGAAAATGCTGTTGGTGACCATGGCCTTGATGGGCGTCGCCACGGCGGGTATTGGCCTGTTGCCGAGCTACGCCAGTGCCGGCATCTGGGCACCTATTGGTCTGATCGTGCTGCGCGTCATTCAGGGCATTTCGGTCGGTGGTGAGTGGGGTGGGGCGGTGTTGATGGCGAGCGAACACGCGCCGGCCAAGCGCAAGACGTTCTACGCATCGTTCGCCCAGCTCGGCAGTCCCGCCGGTTTGTTGCTGGCACTGATCGCTTTCCGTCTGGTGACGTCCCTTGAGCCAGAGGATTTCCTCGCCTGGGGTTGGCGTTTGCCGTTCCTCGCCAGCGGCGTGTTGATGATGGTCGGGCTGTTGATCCGTTCCGGCGTTCACGAGTCGCCGGAATTCGCCAAGGCCAAGGACAACAACGAGACCGCCAAATACCCGGTGATGGACGTGATCCGTACCTGCTGGCGGCAGATCCTGTTCGCCGCCGCTGCCGTGACCATCGGCTCGGCCGGGTTCTTCTTCACCAACACCTTCATGATCACCTATGTCACCCAATATCAGGGCATTGCCCGATCGACGATTCTCGATTGCCTGTTTCTGGTGACCGTCATCCAGTTGCTCTCACAACCGCTCTCGGCGCTGATCGCCGAACGTATCGGCGAAGGTCGTTTTCTCAAATGGGTCGCGTTGCTTTGCATGGTCACGCCATACCCGATGTTCCTGCTGGTAGGCACGCAGAACATTGTGTTCATGACTGCCGGCATTGCCCTGGCAGTGGTGATTCTCTCGGCGCTTTACGCGGTGATCGCCGGTTACATGACCCAGGCCTTCCCGGTGCACCTGCGCTACTCGGGCATTTCCATCGCGTACCAATTGGCTTGCGCCGTGGCCGGCGGCACCACGCCGCTGATTGGCACCCTGCTGGCCAGCAAGTTCTCCGGACAATGGTTGCCGCTGGCGGTGTTCTTCACCTTGCTCTCGGCCCTGTCCCTGATCGGTGTTTGCGGCCTGGCCCGCCTGCGCGCCAACCCGGTCGTCACCCACGCTGCTAAAGAGGTGTATTCGTGAGTAAACCTGCACACATCGACCCGGTTGAATGGCAAGCCCGTTGCGAACTGGCTGCGCTGTATCGACTGGTCGCGCACTTTCGCATGACCGACCTGATCGACACCCATATCACCCTGCGGATTCCGGGGCCTGAGCATCACTTCCTGATCAACCGCTACGGGGTGATCTTCGACCGCATGCGCGCCTCGGACCTGGTGCGCATCGATCAGGAAGGGCGGGTGGTCGACCCGGAGTACGCGGGCCATCGGGTCAACGCTGCCGGCTTCGTGATTCACTCGGCGATCCACATGGCGCGTCCGGACCTGAACTGTGTGATCCATACCCACACGGCGGCCGGCATGGCGGTCGCGGCGCAGAAGCAGGGCCTACTGCCGATCAGTCAGCATGCGCTGAAGTTCTACGGCAAGCTGGCCTATCACACCTATGAGGGCATCGCGCTGTCGCTGGATGAGCGCGAGCGCTTGATTGCCGACCTCGGTCCGCACCGGGCGATGATCCTGCGCAACCACGGTTTGCTGGTGGGTGGATCGGGCGTGGCCCAGGCGTTCCAGGAAATCCACTTCCTGGAGCGGGCCTGTCAGGCCCAGGTGCAGGCGCTGGCCGGTGGTTCGGCACTGCATTACCCGTCGCCGGAAGTCTGCGCGCACACCGCCGAGCAGTTCGACCGCGATGAGCAGGACAACATCATCGACCTGGCCTGGGAGGCCGCCCTGACGTTGATCGAATCCCAGCGCGAGTCATATTTGTCATGAACGCCGTCATCAACACTGTGGTTCTGCTGTCCCGCGACACCTTGCTGCTCAAGCAATTGCAGGCGGCGTTTGCCCGCAGTGCGCCGCAGCTCACCGCCGTGCTGGCCGACGATTCCCGGGCCGCCAATGCACAGATGGCGGCGTGCTGGTTTCCCTTGCCGGGCAGTCTCGGCGCATTGCCGAACCTGCAGGTGATTCACTCGGTGGCCGCCGGTATCGATCACCTCGATCACGATCCGTCGTGCCCGGACCTACCGGTTTGCCGTGTGGTCGACCCGGGCCATCGCCAGGGGATGACCGAGTACGTGCGCTGGGCGGTGATCCACTATCACCGCGGTTTCGATCAGGTGTTGTCGCACCAGCGGGAGCAACACTGGGAGCGGCCGCTGCAACGGGCGGCGAGGCAGTTCAAGGTCGGTGTGATGGGGCTCGGATCGCTGGGCAGTGCGATTGCTCTGGATCTGGTCGCAGCCGGTTACGACGTGCGAGGCTGGGCGCGGCGCAGCAAGGACTTGCCCGGTGTGCGCACGTTCGCCGGGGGTGATGCGTTGCATCCTTTTCTCGACGGCGTCGAGTTGCTGATCAACCTGTTGCCACTCACCAGCGAAACCCGCGGGATTCTCGGACGAGCCACTTTCGAACAGCTCGCCAGCGGCGCGGCACTGATCAACTGTGGCCGGGGCGGTCATTTGAACATCGACGATCTCGAACAGGCCCTGGCGAGCGGGCATTTGCGCGGCGCCTTGCTGGATGTGTTCGAGCAGGAACCGCTGCCGGTCGATCACCGGCTCTGGACAATGCCCGGTGTCACCATCACCCCGCACATGGCTTCGGCGGCTTCCCATGACTGTATTGCCGAGCAAGTGGCAGAGAACTTTCGTCGCCTGAATGCTGGCGAGCCGTTACTCAACTGTGCCGACCGAGTATTGGGATATTGAACTAACACACCCTCTGTAGGAGCGAGCCCGCTCGCGATGGTCGTTAACGATTTCGCGTGTTTACCGGTTAAACGCGGTGTTCTTGAGTTCATCGCGAGCAGGCTCGCTCCTACAGGACCCCGTTTCCCGTAAGCCATAACAACAACCGTCGCCTCAACCGTTTTACTGCCAGTTCAAAACAATTAAATAAATTCCTGGAGACAGTGATGAGCGATCTATCGTCCGCAGAAAAGTCCGGCGCACCACCGGAAGTTGCAATCAGCATGAAAAAAGTCGCGGTGGCCAGTGTGATTGGCACCACCGTGGAGTGGTACGACTTGTTCGTGTTTGCCACGGCTTCAGCGCTGGTGTTCAACAAAGTGTTCTTCCCGGATTTCGTGCCGCTGATCGGAACGCTGCTGGCGTTCGGCACCTTCGCTTCGGCGTATCTGGCACGGATTGTCGGCGCGGCGTTGTTCGGGCATTTCGGTGATCGCCTGGGGCGCAAGTCGATGCTGTTGATCTCGCTGCTGACCATGGGCGCGGCCACCTTCGCCATCGGCTTGTTGCCTGACTTTGCAACCATCGGTATCTGGGCGCCGATCCTGTTGTTGCTGCTGCGGGTCGTGCAAGGCCTGGCATTGGGGGGCGAATGGGGCGGGGCGGTGCTGATGGCGGTGGAGCATGCGCCGGCCAACAAGCGTGGCTTGTACGGCTCCTGGGTGCAGATCGGCGTGCCGGCCGGGACCATGATTGCCAACCTGGCATTCCTGTTGATCGCGGCGTGGCTGTCCCCGGAGGATCTGTTGGCCTGGGGGTGGCGTATTCCGTTCCTGGCCAGCGTGTTGCTGATCGCCGTCGGTTTGTATATCCGCCTGAACATCTCGGAAACCCCGGCTTTCAACAAGGTCAAGGAAGCCGAAGTGCAAGTGAAAATGCCGTTGGCGGAAGTATTCCGCAAGTACTGGAAGCAAGTGCTGCTGGGGGGTATTGCCACCATGTCCACGGGCGCTTCGTTCAACATTATCGTGGCGTTCGGCTTGACCTATGGCACACAGAACCTCGGCTTCAGCCGCAGCGTGATGCTCGGTGTGGTGCTGCTGTCCTGCGCCTGGTGCATTGTCATGTTGCCGGTGTTCGGTGCGCTCTCGGACCGCTTCGGACGCAAACCGATCATTGTCGGCGGCATCATCGCCGAAGCACTGGTGGCGTTCCCGATGTTCTGGCTGATGGACACCAAGGAGCTGTCGATGGTGGTGTTCGGTTATCTGTTGTTGATGACCGCGTTCGCCGCCAACTACGGGCCGATCGCGACCTTCCTCGCCGAGCTGTTCGGCACCCGGGTGCGTTATTCCGGTTTGTCCATCAGCTACATGTTGTCCGGCCTGCTCGGCAGCGCGGCGACGCCCATCGTCACCACGGCATTGCTGGCCGCGACGGGCAAAGGTTCGTCGGTGGCCTGGTACATGATCGGTGCGGCGTTGATTTCCCTGGTGGCACTGTTGCTGTTGACCGAGACCTTCAAGAAGGACATCAGCGAGATCCCCAGCGTCGTCCCCACAGACGATCCGGCCCCCGGTAAACCCTTCAAATCGGCTACGGCCTGACATCTGGAGTTCTACAACATGCGCAGAATTCAATCGGCCCCGGGCTACATCGGCCCGGTCGGGCCTTACTCCCAGGCGGTGGTCAGCGGCCACCTGGTGTTCACCGCCGGGCAGATTCCGGCCCACGGCAGCCTCGACGAACAGCCTGCTGATTTCCCCGAGCAGGTACGGCAAACCTTGCGCAACCTCGAAGCGATCCTGATCGAGGCGGGCTCCGGTTTCAGCCATGTGATCAAGGTCAATGCCTACCTGACCGACCCTGCGCAACTGGAGCCGTTCAACGCCGTGTACCGCGAGTTCCTCGGCCATGCGCCACCGGCGCGCACCACGGTGTGCGTGGCATTGTGGGGCGTATCGCTGGAGATCGACTGTGTTGCCGAACTGATTGCCGGGGAGCCGCAGCATGGATGAGTCGCAACTGATCGAACAGCTCAAGGCCGTGAGCTTTCCGACCCTCGGGCACTTTCTCGAAGAGGGTTTTGCCGATCCGCAACTGCGGGCCATGGTGCCCAATGTGAAAGTCGTTGGCCGTGCGTTGACCCTGAAACTGGTGGGCGCCGATGCCATTGCCGTCAACCGGGCCCTGGCGCAAATCAGGCCGGGCGACGTGCTGGTGATCGACACCGGTGGCGATCATCGGCATGCGCCGGTCGGTGCGGTGACCAGTTGCGCGGCACGCTTTGCCGGCGCGGTGGGTATTGTGGTGGACGGCGCAGTGACCGATCTGCTGGAGCTGCGTGAAGCCGGGTTGCCGGTGTTCGCCCGAGGCACCAGCCTGTTGACCACCAAGCTGCACGGTCATGGCGACAGCGCCGTCAATCAGCCCATCCACTGCGCCGGCGTGACGGTGCAGCCGGGGGATTGGGTGCTGGCGGACGACAACGGCGTGTTGTTTCTCGACACGGCATCGGCGGCGGTAGTCATCGATCAGGCGCTGGCTTCGGATCGCAGCGAGCCGCGCTTGCTCGAACGCTTGCAGGCCGGTGAACCGGTGACGCAAGTCTTGCGCGTTTAGTCCGTCAGCCGTTGTTGCAGGCTTTCGAGAAAGATCGTCTCGGCACGGCTCATGCGCTGTTCGCGGTTCCACAGCAAATGAATGTCCACATCGGCAATCCCCTCGTGGGGCGGCAGGCGCCAGAGCAATCCGGCGTCGACGTCGGCCGCCACCACGTGTTCGGGCAGACAGCCGATACCGAAGCCGGCGATCACCAGTCGCCGGACTTCTTCCAGGCTCGGTGAGGACGCGACGATGCGACCACTGAAACCCTGCTGATCGCGAAAAATCGTCAGCGGCGAGAGCATGCCGCCGATCTGGTCACTGGTGAAACTGACGAAGTTCTCCCGTTGCAAATCCCCTTCGGCGACGTCCTGCTGGCCGAACAGCCCATGGTGCTTGCCGCAGAAAAAAGCATAGCGCTGACGCAGGAACAAGCGCTGCTCCAGGCGTGGCTGCGGGCGCCGATTGAGGCTCAGGCCGAGGGTCGCGGTTTTTTCCTGGAGGGCGCTGACGATGTCGGAACTGCGCATCACGTCGACTTCCAGATCCACTCGCGGGTATTGGCGGTGGAAGTCGGCGAGAAAGTCATCAAAGCGCTCGGAGAAGATCCGGCTGATGATCAGCAACCGCACTTTGCCGATCACTTCGTCGGCCGGTTGTTCCAGCACGCTACTGACCTGGGACATTTGCCCGTAGATTTCCCCGGCCAGGGCGAAGATCTGCTCGCCGACTTCAGTCAGGGCAAAACGTGGCCCGCGACGGGCAATCAATTGGCGGCCCAGTTGTTCCTCCAGGCGCTTGAGCGCCTGACTCACTGCCGGTTGCGTCAGGTGCAGGCGGGCGGCAGCGCGGCTGATGCTCTGCTCCTGGCCAATCACCCGAAAGGTGCGCAGCAGGTTCCAGTCCAGGCGGTCGTTGAGCAGGCGTTGCATAGGCGGTCAGCAGCAAGTCAGGGGCCAATGGGGAGAGTCGACGGCTTGTACACGCAGTGCGCAAGCCATGGACATCTACAGTCGCGGGATCGTACCACTGTTGGAACGCGGTGGCAGAGGCAAGTCGGTCCTGTAAAAAAGCGTCATGCGTAGGCGAGGGCTTTCTCTTCCAGCAGTTCCTCATACAACACCGACCATTTGCGACCCATTTCGTCTGCCGTGAACAGGTTCTGATAACGGGCCTGCGCTTTCTCGCCCATTTGCGCCGCCAGCACAGGGTTTTCCCAAAGCGTGCGCATCGCCTCGCGAAACGCCGATGGATTGCTCGGCGGCACCACCAGCCCGGTCTCGTCATGGATGTTGATGTAACTGGTGCCCGTGCCGATCTCACTGGAGATCATCGGTTTGCCATACATTGCGCCTTCAAGCAGCGAAATGCCGAAGGCTTCGGAGCGCAGGTGCGATGGGAACACGATGGCGTAGCTCAGTTGCAGCAACGCTACCTTGTCCTCGTCCCCCAGGCGTCCGAGGAAGTGCACATTGCGCAGACCCAAGGCGGCCGCCTGGGCATGCAGCTCTGCTTCCAGTGGGCCGGCACCGACAATCACCGTCGGATAATCCAGATCCTTCAGGGCGTCGAGCAGGATGTGCAAACCTTTGTAGTAGCGCATCACACCCACAAACAGAAAGAACTTGTCGCCAAGTTTTTGCCGCCAGTGAGCCATTCGATCGCTGTCCGGCTGTGGGTAGCCTGCCTTGTTCAATCCATAGGGGATCACTTGGGTCTTGTGCTGAAACTGTTGCAACACATCACTGGTGTGCAGGTAATTGGGCGATGCAGCGACGATCCGGTCGGCGCTGTGCAGAAAGCGGTTCATCAGCGGCCGGTAAAGTCTGAGCAGGTGTTTCTGGCGGATAATGTCCGAGTGGTAGGTCACCACGCTGGGTTTTTTCAAGTCGCTGGCGAAATGCACCAGGTCCATGAACGGCCATGGAAAGTGGTAATTGACCACGTCGGCCTCGGCTGCCAGTTCGCGAAACTGCTTGAAGACGCTCCAGGAAAACCCTGTGGAGGCGAACTGAATGTCGAGCCTGGCTCGATGGACTTCATGTTGAGCGATCTGCATCGCCGCGGGTGTCGGATCGGCACTGAGTGTCAGCACTTTACCTTCAACGCCGTGCAGGGCACCGCTTTCGCACAACTGGAAAATTACCTGCTCGATCCCGCCGACCGAGTCAGGCAGGTACGTCTTGAAAAAATGAAGAACCCGCATTCAACCTCCCATAGCCTGGCGGTAAGCGCTGGCGGTGACTTGCGCGCAGCGTTCCCAGGTAAAAAGCCCTGCCTGTAGCAATCCGGCTTCCCGGCATGCCTGCCAATGCGCTGGATCCTCGATCAGACGGCTCATTGCATTGCGCAAGCCGTCGGGGTCATCAGGTTCGATATAGTTGCCCGCAGAGCCTGCCACTTCGGGCATGGCCGAGCGTCGAGTCAAAATGACCGGCGTGCCGCAGGCCATGGCTTCCAGTACCGGCAGGCCAAATCCTTCGTACAGCGACGGAAAAATCAATGCCCGGGCGCCGGCCAACAACTGCGCAACGTGCTCGTCAGGCAGATAGCCCAGCAAACAGACATGCCCGCTGGCCAGGGCCTGGTGCAATTCTTCGCTGAACTGCTCGCGCTGCCAGCCGGCCATGCCGACGATCAGCAACGGAAAACGCTGGCGCACGGTTTCCGGCAGCCGGGCATGAGCGCGCAGGGCCAGGGTCAGATTCTTGCGTGGCTCCAGGGTACCGACGCAAAGGAAATACTCCCGCGCCTCGACGCCGTGGGCCTTGAGGACCTGATCGATGGCCTCGGGTTCACGGGGGTGGAAGCGCGCGGCCACACCCAGCGGTGCGACAACAAATCGCTGCGCCGGTAGCCTGAAATGTGCCTGGGCTTCGTCGGCAATGTATTGCGAGTCGGTCAGAATCAGGCTGGCCTGTTGCACGCCGTCGGCCACGCGCCGTTCGATTTCACGCAAACGCGCCGGTGGCTGAGTTTGCGGATAGTGCAGGTGAGTCAGGTCATGCAGGGTGATGACTGTCGGGCCATCGAACGACAGCGGCCACAGGCTTGGCTCGTGATACAGATCGATCGCCTGGGCGGGACGCTGGTCGAAACGCTTTTGCTCCAGCCAGCGCCGTGCCTGATAGGCGCCCGGGATCTGTCGCAGCAACGGCGTCAGACGCGAGTAACCGGGCATCGCCGCCTCAGGCAGGGTCGAACTCCAGCCCCAGCCGTGGAACAACGACAACTCGACGTCCGATTCGCGGGCCAGGGCCGTCGCCAGTTCGGCGACGTAGTGGCCGATGCCCGTGCGCGGGGCCTGAAGGATGCGGGCGTTAAGGGCAATTCGCATGTTGACTCTCAGGCACCTTCGCATCGCTGTGCAGATTGCGCTGGATGCGTTCGACCAGTTGCGCACTCGCCTCGCGCCAGCTCAGCCAACGCCAGTTATCCAGGTTGAGGGGCGCGGGAAATGCGCCGCCGCTTTCCATGTCGATGACCAGATCGGCCAGGTTCTGCGGGTTGGAGAGGTCGAAATACGCCATGTACTCGCCACCGATTTCGCGGAACACCGGGATGTCGCTGGCCATGGCCGGCAGGCCTCGCTGCATGGCTTCCACCAGCGGCAAACCGAACCCTTCGACGTAGGACGGGAACACCAGCGATGTCGCGTGGGAATAGGCGTGTTCCAGGCTCTTGTCCGAAAGGTTGTTGAACATGAACAAACGCAGGTTCAATTGCGGATGCTGGCGTATACGCTCGATCAGCGCCTCGCATTTCCAGCCAATCTTGCCGACGATGCATAACCGGGCTTTGGAGCCGGCCGCCCAGGCGCGCTCGAACGCGTCCAGCAGATACGCATGGTTCTTGCGCGGCTCGATGGTGCTGACCATCAGGAACACAGGGTCTGGCGTCTTGAACATCTGCAGCAGCCCCGGGTCGACGGTAGACCGGGCATCGGTCAGGTCGAGTTCGGAGCCGAGGTGGAAATAGTCGAACCAGCGTTGCTGAACCTGCGCGGTACCGATCCTGCGGGTCATCTCCTGGCGGACCTGGTCGCGGATGGTGGTCGAGATCGCCACGTAGCCATCGGCGGTGCGGGCGATCCAGTCGAACCATTCGTTGAAGACCTTCACCAATCCTGCGTCGCAAAACTGCGGGTGGGTCAGGGGAATCAGGTCGTAGATCACCGAAACGATACCGACCCCGTCACGCTTGAGTTGTTCGGCCAGGGGGAAGAAGTTGGCGTGCCAGGACGAGTCCAGCAGCACCAATTGGTCGCCGGCGCGATGCTGCAACGGCACGCAACGCTCGGGAACCTTCTGGCCCTTGAGTGCCCGATCGAGCAGGCGCATCGGCAGGCTCAGGCAGGCGAACGCGGTCAGACGGCAACCGACGTAAAGCACCCGGCGGGCGAACTTCGATTGGCTGAAAGGACGGCGACGTTCCAGCGCGCGGTGGCGCAGCCAGAACTGATTGGCGAACTGTTCGAGCTTCACCCGCAGGCTCACCAGATCCACTTTGACGGTCGGCAAAGGCGCCAGGCTTTTCACCTCGAACAACGCGCCATTGATCATCACCACCGGAACGCATTCGCGCCGGGCGTTCGCAGCCGGCAATTGCTGAATCACATTGCGAACGACCCGCTGGATGCCCGAGTTGGCATCCGGGTGTTCGAAGACGTAGGTACATTCCACCAACAGTCTGGTCATCGCGTCACTCCAACGGATTCCACCCGGTTTTCGCTGGAACGGGTCACGCTGGTCTGCGCTTCGAGCCAGGAGCACCCTACGAAGTCCTCCTGGCGATTGTTGATCACGTGGAAGACCAGCCCGTAGTCACGCCATTCGAAATTGCGATCCAGGTGCGAATCCAGCCGCGACAGGCTCAGGGCCACCGAATAATTGCCTTTGCCCAGGCGCATGTCGAAGGCAAAACGGTAGGTGACGCGTTCGCCGGCACTCAGGTCGGTGAGGGCTTTGTCGACCCGGTGGGTATTGATGCCGTACATGGGCTGGCCAAGGCGATCCTTGATCATGAAGCCGAGAATCAGTCGCTCGATGTCCTGGCGCACCTCGACCTGCACTTCCAGGACCATCGCCTGGCCGACTTCAGCCACCTCCACCGAACGCCCCTTGGGGTCAAGCAGGCGGACGCTGAGAATGCCCGCTTCGCCTGTCCCGGAAATGGTTTGCACCTGCCCGTTGGCGAGCATTTCCTGACGCACCGTCTGGCCCTCGCGCTGGGCGAGCATGGCGTTGTAGTAGTCCATCACTTCTTCAGGCTTGCCGCGCATGGCCATGCGCCCGTTCTCCAGGAGGATGGCGGTGTCGCAGATCGACTGGATCGCCGAACGGTCATGGGACACGATCAGCAACGTGGTACCTGCCTTGCGGAAGTTGCGGATGCGATCGAAGCTTTTGTGCTGAAAGTAGGCGTCACCCACGGACAGCGCTTCATCGACGATCAGGATGTCCGGCCGCCGCGCGGTGGCCACGCTGAACGCCAGGCGCATCTGCATGCCGCTGGAATAGGTTCGCACCGGATGGTCGATGGCCTCGCCGATTTCGGCGAAGCTTTCGATCTCTGGCATCAGCGCTTCGATTTCTTCGACCTGCATGCCGAGCAACTGGCCGGCCATGAAGGTGTTCTGCCGACCGGTGAAGTCCGGGTGGAAGCCCATGCCCAGCTCCAGCAGCGCCGCTACGCGACCTTGCAGCTGGATGTCGCCGCAGGTGGGCTGGGTAGTGCCGGTGATCATCTTCAACAGCGTGCTTTTACCCGCACCGTTGACCCCGACGATGCCCACGGCTTCACCCGGCTGAATCTCGAAATCGACCCCTTGCAGCACCCAGTGCAGGTGATGCCGGGTGCGGGAAAACGGCACCAGCCATTCGAACAGCCGGCTCCAGCGATTCGGGTACTGCTTGTAGGCCTTGCCCAGGCCACTGACACGTATATGTCCCATCAGAGCTCGTCCACCATTTCACCGACACGCTGGCGGAACAGCCGCAGCGCCATCCCACAGAACAACAGGCCGATCACCAGCAACGGGACCAGCGAGCTCCAGTCTGGCCATTGGTTGTAGAGAAACAGGTTCTGGTAGCTGTTCATCAGTGCCGTCATCGGGTTCAGCTCGATAAAGCGCTGGATGCCCGGCGGCAGGATCGACAGCGGATAAACGATGGGCGTCAGCCAGAACCAGAATTGCAGGCAGATGCCGAAAAACTGCCCGACGTCGCGAAAGAACACGTTGAGCACGCCCAGAATCATCCCCAGCCCCGCAGCGAAGATCACTTGCAGGACCAGCAACGGTACCAGCGCCAGCAGCGCCATGCCGGGCAGCCGTCCGCTGATCAGCAGGAAACCGAGGAACAACCCCAGGATGATCGCGAAATTGATCCCGGCATTGAGCAGCACGATGACCGGCAGGCAGATGCGCGGGAAGCTGATTTTCTTCAGCAGGTTGGCGTTTTCCAGGAACATGCTCTGGCTGCGCGTCGTGATCTCGGCGAACAGACCCCAGGTCAGCAGGCCGGCGCACAGGTAGACGCTGTAGGCCAACCCGTCATCCACGCCCGGCAAGCGGGCGCGCATGATGGTGGAGAAGATCACCGTGTAGACCAGGATCATCGACAGCGGATTGAGCACGGTCCACAAGGCACCGAACAGCGAGTTGCGATAACGCGCCTGAAACTCCCGTTTGACGCTGCCGAGGATGAAACCCCGGTAACTCCACAGCGATTGGTAAAGATTACGCAGCATTCAAACCGTCCTGCCGTATTGATCTTCGAAGCGGACGATGTCGTCCTCTCCCAGGTATTCGCCGCTTTGCACTTCGATGATCACAAGGTCGATCACGCCGGGATTCTCCAGGCGATGCTTGTGACCGGCGGCAATGAAGGTCGATTCGTTCTTGGCCACCAGGTGCGTGCCGGTGCCATTGTTGGTGACCTTGGCCATGCCTTCGACCACCACCCAGTGTTCATTGCGATGGTGGTGCATCTGCAACGACAACTTGGCGCCGGGCTTGACCACGATGCGTTTGATCTTGAAGCGCGGACCTTCTTCGAGCACGGTGTAGGTGCCCCATGGCCGGCTGACCGTACGGTGCAGGCGATAGGCTTCGTGCTCTTTATCCTTGAGTTGCCTGGCCACCCGGCGCACATCCTGGGCGCGGTCGGCATGGGCTACCAGCACCGCGTCGGCGGTGTCGACGATGATCAGGTTATCCACACCCACGGTCGCGACCAGGCGGTTATCGCTCTGGACGAAGTTGTTGTGGCTGTCGATGAAAATCGATTCGCCGACGGTGCGGTTGTTCTGTGCATCCGCTGGAACCAGCGCGGCCACCGCCCCCCAGGAGCCGATGTCGCTCCAGTCGAAACGGGCCGGCACCACGACCACTTTGTCGGAGCGTTCCATCAACGCGTAGTCGATGGAAATGTCCATGATTTCGCCAAACAGGACCGGTGACAGTTCCTGTTGCAGACTTCCGGCGTTTTCCACCGCGGCGCTGGCGGCCATGCAGGTTTGCGTCTGCTCCAGCAAGTCGGGAGCATGGGTTTGCAGTTCGGCCAGCAGGCTGGCGACCGAGAAGCAGAACATCCCGGAGTTCCACAGGAAGTTGCCGCTTTCCACGTAATGCGTCGCGGTTTGCAGGTCGGGTTTTTCGACGAAGCGCCGCACGCGGGCAGCGCCTTTATCGTCCAGCGATGTTCCGGCTTCAATGTAGCCGAAGCCGGTTTCCGGAGCGGTCGGCACGACACCGAAGGTCACCAGGTGACCGCGCCTGGCCAATGCCACGGCATGCTCGACCGCGTCCTTCAGTGCGTCGACATTGACGATCAGGTGGTCGGCGGGCATGACCAGCATGATCGCGTCGTCGCCATGCAGGGCCTGGAGGGAGAGGGCGGCGGCGGCAATGGCCGGTGCCGTATTGCGCCCCGTCGGCTCCAGCAGGAAGTGTCCGCGATGGCGACCAAGGTGCGCGTCCCGAAAGTGATCCTTGCTCTGGAAGTAGTACTCGCGGTTGGTCACCGTGACGATATCGCCCCAGCCGTCGAGCAGGTCCGCGGCACGCCGATAGGTCTTGCCCAGCAGCGACTGGCCGTCGGGCAATGCCATGAACGGTTTGGGATGGCCTTCACGCGACACCGGCCACAACCTTGTCCCGGCACCGCCGGAGAGAATCACGGGAATCAGCATGGCCTACTCCTTGGCGACGCGTTTCATGTCCGCATCCATCATCATGCGGATCAAGGTATCCAGGTCGGTTTTTGGTTTCCAGCCCAGCACACGCTGGGCCTTAGCCGGGTTGCCGAGCAGCACTTCGACTTCGGCCGGGCGGAAGAACGCCGGGTCGATCTTCACGAAATCGCGGTAGTTCAGGCCCACGTGATCGAAGGCGATCCGGCACATCTCGCGCACGGTGGTGGTGACGCCGGTGGCTACCACGAAGTCATCGGGCTTGTCCTGTTGCAGCATCAGCCACATGGCTTCGACGTAGTCCCCGGCAAAGCCCCAGTCGCGCTTGGCGTCGATGTTGCCCAGGCACAGTTCCTGCTGCTTGCCCTGCTTGATGCGGGCGGCGGCGTCGGTGACTTTGCGCGTCACGAACTCGATGCCGCGCAGCGGTGATTCATGGTTGAACAGAATGCCGCTGCTGGCGTGCAGGTTGAAACTTTCGCGGTAGTTCACGGTGATCCAGTGGCCGTACAGCTTGGCCACGCCATAAGGGCTGCGCGGATAGAAGGGGGTGTTCTCGTCCTGCTGCTCGGCCTGGATCAGGCCGAACATTTCGCTGGTGGACGCCTGGTAGAAACGCGTGTGCGGGCTGAACTGACGGATCGCCTCGAGCAGGTGGGTAACGCCTAGGCCGTCGACGATGCCGGTGGTCACCGGTTGATCCCAGGAAGCCGCGACAAAGCTTTGTGCAGCAAGGTTGTAGATCTCGTCCGGTGCCGATTTGATCACCGCGCGCTGCACTGAACAGGCATCGGCCATGTCGCCGTCCAGGTAGACGATGTCCGCCTCGACCCCCATCTCGCGCAGGCGCCAGCGCGAGTCGCTGCTGCGACGCGCCACCAGGCCGTGGACTTTGTAGCCCTTGTCGAGCAACAGTTTCGCCAGATAAGCGCCATCCTGGCCGGTGATACCTGTGATCAATGCACTTTTAGTCATTCTTGTCGTACTCGCTTCTCCCAGTCGGACAGGATCGCCCGCAGGGATTGTTGTGTTGTGATTTCAGGCTTCCAATCGGTGGTTTGGGTCAGCCTGGCAGGGCTGCCACTCACACGTCGCTGATCCGCGCGGCGAAGTCGCGCAGGGTCCTGGACCAATTGCAGGTCGACCTGGGCAAGATCTGCCAGCTGTTCGATCAAACTGCGAATGCTCTGCTCGCGCCCCGAGCAAATGTTGTAGACCTGCCCCGGCGTACCTTTTTCCAGCAATGCCAGGTAGGCCGAGACCACGTCCCCGACATCGAGGAAATCGCGCGTGACGTCGATGTCCCCGACTTCCAGTTGTGGCCCTTGCAGGCCTTGCTTGATCCGGCAGATCTGACGTGCGGCGTGGGCGATGACGAAGCTGTCTTTCTGACCGGTGCCGATGTGGTTGAACGGGCGGGCGACCAGTACGGGCCAGCCTTCGCTCACGCCCCATTGCAAGCTCAGGAACTCGGCCGACAGTTTGCTCACGGCGTATGGGTTGCGCGGGCAGGGTGGCTGCAATTCAGTGATGGGCAGATGCTCTTCAGCGACCTGGCCATAGACATCGCCGGAGCTGACGTACAGGAACGTGCCGCTGAAGCCGCGTGCCTTGAGGGCTTGCAGCAGGTTCAGGGTGCCCAGCAGATTGATATTCAGGGTACCGGCCGGATCACGAAAAGCCTCCGGGACGAACGTCTGGCCGGCCAGGTGGATCACCGCATCGGGCATGACCGGCCACAAGCCTTCGAGGCTGTCCGGCGCGGCAAGATCGTAGCGGCCGGGAACAGGCAGCAGCTCCCATTCCGAGGCGTCAGCCTGCAAACGCGATTGGATGTGTTGTCCTACGAATCCAGTCAGACCCGTGACAAACAGACGTTTTTTCAACAGCGACCCCCGGTCATACATTTCATCCATTTCCTACTGGCTTAATGGAAGGGTCTCACGAATCAACAGGATCGCTCGTAAGACAGATGAAATGTTTTGTTGTAGTTGTTTGGTAGCCAATCTGTGCCATTTGCTCGGCAATTTCAACAGGTCCAACCGTGACTGATCAGTTCTCGTCTGCGTAGCCTGATTTATTCTCGTCGGGCGGTTCACGAATCCTCAACGGATGTGGTTAGAATGCCCCTCGTCACGATTACCCGGGGTTCGGCAGCGTCGCTTCGAAACTGCGAGAAACTGACCACTAAAACAAGAACGAAGACGGGCAGGAAGACGATGGACGAGCGCCAGTAAACACGGACTCGAACCGTATCCTCCCCGTCATAGCGTGAGGCTGCCGGGATGGCGGCGTCACCGTGGGATGCCATGAATTTTATTCTTTACTCCGACGTCAACGACAGCTCCATCAGCCGGAGTCTCGGCCGTCCAGAATACAGTTACTACTTCGTGCTCAAGGCGTACCGACCGTTGTTCGAAAGCCTCGGGCCGGTGCATGTGGTGTCATCGGCCGCCGAGGTCGACCCGCTGTATCGGCAGTTGCAGCAGGCCGGTCAGGACTGCCTGTTCATTTCGTTCGCGCCACCGCACAAGACCCCCACCGACTTGCAATGCCCGATGGTGTGCGTGGTGGCCTGGGAGTTCGACAGCATTCCCGCCGAGCACTGGGACAACGATCCGCGTCAGGACTGGAGCCAGACACTGGCGCGCCTGGGGCGAGTGATCACCTTGTCCACCCACACCGCCGAAGCCATCCGCCGGACCCTGGGCGACGACTTCCCGGTGCTGGTGCTGCCGACGCCTTTGTGGGAACGCTTCGCCGGCATCCGCCAGCAATATCCCGGTACGCCGGTGAACGCGGGTGCCACGTTGCAGATCAAGGGTTGCATCCTGGACAGCCGCTCGATGGGGTTGTCCGCCGATGGTTTGATCGCGCCGATCATCGAGCAAGCACCAGAGGAAATCGTCGAGCAGGAACCAGAGCCGGAACCAGAACCTGAATCAGCGCCACCGCCACCGTTGACCCTGCGGCGGCGCCTTTTCATCACCAAACATTACCTGCGCGAAGCCTGTCGAGCCCTGTCGGCAGACAGCGAGCACTCGTCGCTGTTCCTGCTTAAACACTACCTGCTGTTGTGGTATCGCGAAGCTGTTCGCGATCTGGTGCCGGATGCCGTTCGGCCGTGGCTGGCCAGGTTTCGCACGCCTCAACCGTTGCCGATCGAACCTGCGGTCAGCGAAGCTCCCGCGCCGGATGAACCCGTCATCAGCGCGACTTGCGCGCAGGACGAGCATCCACAAGCGGCTTTCCCCGACACCAGTCAAACGGTGGAAATCGAGGTCGATGGCGTTATCTACGTGAGCGTGTTCAATCCCGATGACGGGCGCAAGAACTGGCATCACCTGATCACGGCGTTCTGCTGGGCGCTGCGTGATGTGCAAGACGCCACGCTCGTGTTGAAGATGACCCAGAACGACCTGTCGACCTATTACGTCGAGCTCATGACCTTGCTGTCCCAGCTCTCGCCCTTCGCCTGTCGCGTGGTGGTCATGCACGGTTATCTGCAGGACGAGCAGTTCGCCCGGCTTTATGGTGCGGCGAGTTACTACGTCAACGCTTCACGTTGCGAAGGCTTGTGCCTGCCGCTGATGGAGTTCATGTCCTGCGCCCGGCCTGTCATCGCCCCGAACCACACGGCGATGCGCGACTACATCGACGAGCGTGTGGCTTTCGTCGTCAAGTCCAGCCAGGAGCCGACGATCTGGCCGGAAGATGCGCGCATCCTGTACCGCACATTGCGCCACCGTCCGGACTGGGGCTCGTTGAAAACGGCTTATGAGAACAGCTACGCGATGGCAAAGAATCAGCCGGACGCCTGGCAGGCCATGGCGGACGCGGCCAGCGAACGCATGCGCCAGTACTGCAGCTTCGCGCCGGTGCAGCAACGGCTGGCGCTGTTCTTCAAACAGGAACCTGCCCGTGACGTCGTGCCGGTGGTTGCCGAAACGGGGGCTGCATCGTGCTGATCATCATTCATTCGGAAACCAACAAGAGCAACATCCAGCAGAATCTTGGGCGGCCCGAGTACAGCTATTACTTCGTCCTCAAGGAATTCCGCCCGGTGCTCGAACGGCTGGGGCAGGTGATCGAGGTCAGCAACCCGGACGAGCTGGTCGATCGGCTGTATTTCGATTGCCTGAGCCGGGGCGAAGACTGCGTGTTCCTGTCCTTCTCCCCGCCGCATCGCACGCCGGTCCACTACGCGTGCCCGACGATTCCGGTGTTCGCCTGGGAGTTCAGCACCATTCCCACCGAGAGCTGGCAGGGCGAACCACGGCATGACTGGCGGACGGTGTTGGGCTCCTGCGGGACGGCGATCACCCACTCCAGTTTTACCGTGAATGCCGTACGCGATGTGATGGGCCCCGATTACCCGATCAGTGCTATCGCAGCACCTGTCTGGGACCGTTTTGCCGCCCGTGGCGAGCTTCTGGACAAGCGTCCGGTCGTGGGCCCCACGCGCCTGAACCTGCGCGGGCTATTGATCGACAGTCGCACCACGGACTTGCGTCCCTACGGCCCCGAACGCTTGCGCGAGGGCACGCCGATCGCCTTCGACCAACCGCCGCGTGACTGTGAGCTGCTGCTCGAGGGCGTGGTCTACACCTCGGTGTTCAATCCCTACGACGGACGCAAGAACTGGAAGGACATGATCAGTGCGTTCTGCACTGCCTTTCGCGACACGCCCGACGCGACCCTGGTGCTCAAGCTCACGCACCATGACATCGCCAACGCTTTGAACGACATGCTGCACCACGTCTACAAGAATCAGTCCTACCAGTGCCGCATCGTGCTGGTCCACGGCTTTCTGTCCGACATCGACTACGAGCGCCTGGTCGAGGCCACCAGTTACGTCGTCAACTGCTCCTACGGCGAAGGGCAATGCCTGCCGTTGATGGAGTTCATGTCCTGCGGCAAGCCGGCCATTGCGCCGCTGAACACCGCCATGGCCGACTACATCGACCGTGACAACGCGTTTATCGTCGAAGGCACCGACGAACTGACATCCTGGCCCCACGATCCTCGCGCCGCGTATCGTACCCTGCGTTACGTCACGGATTGGGACTCACTGTGTACGGCATTTTCCGCCAGCCATGACGTCGCCAGGCAGGACGTCGAGCGCTATCAGCGAATGTCGGCCCATGCCGTGCGCAGCCTGCAGGGGTTCTGCAGCCAGGCCGTTGCCGAACAGCGCCTGAAGGCGGTGTTCGAGCAGTTGCTGCAACGGCGTGAAGCAAACTGCGCACAAGCGTCGGGCACATGATTCGGCGCCTGCTTGCGAAGTTGCGACCCGCACCGGTAGCGGTCGCCCCACCAGAAACGCGGGTCTCGCCCAGGGACATCGGTTTGTACGATGCCCTGCTCGACGGCTGGTTTCTCGGCGACAGCGGTGAATTGCTCAAGGGGTTTGCCATCACCGCCGACGACACCTTGCTGGATGTTGGCTGCGGTGAAGGCGTGGCGACTTTGTTCGCGGTCCGCCAGGGTGCTTCGGTGATTTTCACCGACAGTGAACACGACAAGGTCCGCGAGCTTGCCCGACAAGTGGCGGCGCAATCAGACAAGCCGAGCCTGGGGTTGGTCAGCAACAGTTTGCCGCTGCCATTGGCCGAGGGCTGCGCCAGCAAAGTCGTGTGCATGGAAGTACTGGAACACATCGATCAGCCAGAACCCTTCATGGCCGAACTGGTGCGCATGGGGCGCCCCGGCGCGCTGTACCTGCTGAGCGTACCGTCCCCGGTGGGCGAACATTTGCAGAAGGGCATCGCTCCGGCCAGCTATTTCCAATCGCCCAATCACGTACAGATTTTCAGCCCCGAGCGATTCGCCGCGCTGGTGGAAGACGCGGGCCTGGTCATCGAGCATCGCCAGGCGTCCGGTTTTTTCTGGGTCATGGGCATGATTTTTTTCTGGGCCAGCGAGCGGGCTGCCGGGCGTGAATTGGGTGGCGCGGTTCGCGACCGGATTCAGGCGCCGTATCCGCCGCTGATGGAGAGCTGGGCGAAAACCTGGCAGGACTTGCTGGCCCAGCCCGACGGGTTGGCGATCAAGCAGATGCTGGATCAGTTCATGCCCAAGAGCCAGGTGATCATTGCTCGCAAACCTCATGTCCAGGAGGGCGCATGAGCAACGAAAAACGGATCATGGACATCGAGTTGTTGCGCGGCATTGCGGTGCTCGGCGTGCTGTTTCATCACCTGCAGGACAGCCTGTTCGCGGCGGCCGTGCCGTTGTTGCAGGCCATCACGCTGTACGGTCAGCCGTGGTGGGGCGTGGATCTGTTTTTCGCGATCTCGGGCTTCGTCATTGCCCGCAGCCTGATCCCGGCCTTGCGCCATTGCACATCGCGTCAGGAATATTGGCAACAGACGCGTAATTTCTGGTTGAGACGGGCCTTTCGATTGCTCCCTTCAGCCTGGTTATGGCTGGCGCTGATGTTGCTGGCGTGCCTTTTTCTCAACCGCTCCGGCGCGTTCGGCACCCTGCACGCGAACATTCAGGCGACCCTGGCCGGCATCGCCCAATACGCCAATTTCCGCTTTGCCGACAGTTTTTATCACTACGAGTACGGTACCAGTTTCGTGTACTGGAGCCTGTCGCTGGAAGAGCAGTTCTACCTGCTGTTTCCGCTGATGATCGTGCTGTTTCGCAAGCACCTGGTGTGGGCGTTGCTGGCGCTGGTTGCGGTGCAATTGTTCACCTTGCGCACGCCGATCCTGATGGTAGTGCGCACCGATGCGCTGGCCCTTGGCGTGCTGTTGGCGATGTGGAGTACACAACCGTCGTACCTGCGCTGGGAGCCAAAATTCTTGCGTCGTCCATGGGCGGGCGTTGCCGCATTGATCGCGCTGTCGTTGCTGCTCAGCTTCCTGGCAACGGATCGTTTCACCTTCACCTCTTACCGGATCGGCGTGATTGCAGTGCTGTGCGCGCTGCTGGTCTGGATCGCTTCTTACAACCGCGATTACCTGTTGCCGGGCGGCGTGTTCAAAAACCTGATGACGTGGGTCGGCAGCCGTTCCTACGGGATTTACTTGATCCATATCCCGGCCTACTTGCTGGTTCGTGAATTCATTTTCCGTTTGCAGGCTGCCGGGCTGCCCAGTCCGGCTGGCCATCCGATCTTGATGTTGCTGATGGCTGGCGGCCTGATCGTGCTGCTGAGCGAACTCAACTATCGCGTCATCGAAATGCCCATGCGCAACCGCGGCGCCTCGCTGGTCAAGCGCCTGGGCACTTCCCGAACAGCCGTCACATCCTCTGGAGCCACCTCATGCTGAGCCTTTTGAAGAAACTCACGGCGGGCACGCCCGCGCCTGTGCAGCCAGAGACACCGCCCGCGGCGCCAGTGGCGGAGAAAGTCGACCCTTACATGCTCGGCCTGCACGATGCGATGCTCAGCGGCTGGTTCAATCAGCAGACCGGCGAACTGTTCAGCGGATTCCCGGTGACCCCCGAGGACACACTGCTGGATGTTGGCTGCGGCGACGGCGGCAACGTGCATTTCTGCGGGATGCGCGGGGCGAAGATCATCATCGCCGATATCGACGCGGCCAAGGTCGAAGCGACCCGCCTGCGCCTGAGCGATACACCGGCCCGCGACGTCGAATGCCATGTCACCGACTGCAACCCGCTGCCGATTGCCGATGCGACCGCCACGCGGGTGGTGTCGACCGAGGTTATCGAGCACGTGGACGATCCGGCGCAGTTCCTCGCTGAGCTGGTGCGTGTCGGTAAACCGGGCGCCTTGTATCTGCTGAGCGTCCCGCACCCCAGCTCCGAAGACCTGCAGAAAGATATCGCGGCGGCCGAGTATTTCCAGAAGCCCAACCACATCCGCATCATCAGCGAAGAGCAGTTCAAGGCCATGGTCAGCGATGCCGGCCTGGAAGTGATCAGCCACAGCCAGTACGGGTTCTACTGGTCGATGTGGATGCTGTTGTTCTGGGAAGCCAAGGTCGACTTCAGCAACCCGGACCATCCGTTGCTCAACCACTGGGCGGATACCTGGCAGGCGATCCTGGCTTCGCCACGGGGCGCACAGATCAAGCAGGCGCTGGATGCCGTGGTGGCGAAAAGTCAGGTGATCATTGCGCGTAAACCCTGATCAGCAATGCTCACCCGGGCGAGGCCGCGAACTCAAGCCTGATTGCCCGGGTACACCTGCATAGCCCTTGCCCATTATTGGCTGGAGCGAACGGCCCCTCCATCAATCAACAGATTCTGCCCGGTCAGGTAGCCCGCATGGTTGCTGCAAACGAAGGCACACAGCGCACCGAACTCTTCGGGTGAGCCGAAGCGTTTGGCAGGAATTTCGCTACGGCATTGGCCAAGGAATTCCTCGCTGTCCTGCCCCGTCTCCTGGGCAGCAGCGACCAGGTTGTCACGCAGTCGATCGGTGTCGAATGAGCCTGGTTGCAGGTTGTTGATCGTCACATTGCGACTGGCGATGTTTTCTTGCCGGGCAAGCCCTGCGATAAAACCCGTCAGACCACTGCGCGCGCCGTTGGACAGGCCCAGGCTTTCGATAGGGGACTTCACGGCACTCGACGTGATGTTGATGATTCGACCAAATCCACGTGTCGCCATACCGTCTACCGTGGCCTTGATCAACTCGATAGGCGTCAGCATGTTGGCATCCAGCGCCTTGAGCCAGGCGTCGCGATTCCATTCGCGAAAATCCCCGGGGGGAGGGCCTCCAGCGTTGTTGATCAAGATATCGAAATGCTCGTGGGCCATGAGCGCTGCCGCCCGACCCTCGGCCGTCGAAATGTCTCCGGCTACGGCGATGACCGTTACTTCAGGATTTAGCGCTCTGAGCTCACGGGCTGTTTCATTGAGCGTGTGCTCGCCGCGTGCGGTGATCACCACGTTCACGCCTTCATGGACAAGTGCCTGTGCGCAGGCTTTGCCCAGACCTTTGCTGGCGGCGCATACCAGCGCCCAGCGTCCTGCTATTCCCAGATTCATGTGCGTTTTCCTGAAATAAGAATGCTCAAAGAAAGTGGTTGCCTATTCATGCATGATCCACCGTTGCAGACCGGCTTGGCGATCGAGCACTGATGCCCATGAAGCGCCGCACTCGTTCTCCTTCGGCATCGCATCGTATGGTTTCAGGTGCGGCATCCAGTTGGATATTACCGTTCTCCATGAATACGACCCGGTCGGATATCGACATGGCAAAGTCCATTTCGTGGGTCACGATCAGCATGGTCATGCCTTCTTTGGCCAGGTCGCGGATCACGTTCAGCACGTCGTTGACCAGTTCCGGGTCGAGGGCCGAGGTCGGCTCGTCGAATAGCATGATCTGCGGTTCCATCGCCAGGGCTCGAGCGATCGCCACGCGCTGTTGCTGCCCACCGGAGAGCTGGTGCGGGTACTTGTGGGCATGGGCCAGCAGGCCGACCTTGTCCAGTAGCGCATAGGCACGATGTTCACTCAGCTCGCCCGGCTGGCCATGGTAACGGGGCGCCAGGGTGACGTTGTCGAGAATGGTGCGGTGCGGGAACAGGTTGAAGTTCTGGAACACCATGCCGATGTGCCGCACGCCTTTGCGCAGGCGGGTGCTGTTGGGTTTGTCCGACGCTTCGATGAATTTTTCGCCGAACAACAGAATGTCGCCGGTATCGATGGTTTCCAGGCCGTTGACGGTGCGGATCAGCGACGTCTTGCCGGAGCCGGATGGCCCGATGATCGAGACCACCTGGCCGTACTCGACATTCAGGTCGATGCCCATCAGCACCTGGTGGGTGCCATAGCTTTTCTGGATGTTCTTCAGTTGCAGGATGGGCGTCGCATTGTTGCCTGCCGCTTTGCGCGCAGTGTCGGGCAACGCTTCGGCGCTGGCCCTGAAGTTGGCTATGGCGGCCGCGTCGAGTGTGTGAGGCTTGCGGAAGTTCAGGTCCAGGTAGCGCTCCAGGCGCTGCAGGAAAAAACCGAACACGGTGACGATCAACACGTAATAGACGCCTACTGCCGCCAGGGTTTCCATGACCAGAAAGTTGGTGGCATAGAGGCGTTGGCCGACCGTGAGGATTTCGGTCAGGGAGATGACCGAGACCAGTGATGTCAGCTTGACCACCGTGATGTATTCATTGATCAGCGTGGGCAGCGAAATACGGAATGCCTGGGGGATCACGATCAAGCGTTGCATGCCGAACAGGCCGACACCCAGCGCGCGCCCGGCTTCCTTCTGGCCTTTGGCCACGGAGATCAGGCCACCACGATGGATTTCCGCCATGTACGCCGCTTCAGTGACCACCAGGGCCAGCAGGCCCGAGTAGAAGGGGTTGGACAGAATCGGTCCGCTACCGGGAAACAGTTGCGGCAGGTTGTAGACGAAGACCACCAGCACCAGCAACGGAATGCTGCGGAAGAACCAGATGTAGACCGCTGCGGGAATGCGCAGCAAGGGCGTGTGGGACAGCTTGGCCGTGGCCAGGACAAAACCCAGCAGCATGCCGATGAACCAGGCCAGGGCGCTGAGCTGGACCACCGTTACGCAGGCCTTCCAGAAGTCCGGCAGGGAGAACAGGGACAGGAAATATGACCAATCGAATTGCATGGGGCACCTCGATCTGCCGCCCCGGTGCAGGGGAGGCAGATGACCAGACTACAAGGACAGGTTCTTAATTGGCAGTCGGTTCTTCCAAGCCATATTTCTGGAGAATTGCGGCGTATTCACCGCTCTTTTTGCTCTCCTCGAAGGCCTTTTGCACGGCCTGGAAGGTTTCGTCGTTACCTTTTTTGACGAAGATGCCCAGGGTTTGCTGATAAATCGGATGCTCGGTGGTGATCACTACCCGGCCGTTGGTCTTTTCCGCGATCATTTTTGCCGCGCCGGCGATTTCAACCTGGGCCTGAATGTTCCTGGACAACAAGGCCTGGGTCACTTCGGGGGCCGAAGGGTACTCGCTGACGGTGATGGCGCCTTTGTTGTTCGGCACGCAGTAGTCGTCGGAGAGCTTCTTGAATTCCTTGACCCAGGTGGTGCCCTGTTCCAGGCCCAGTTTCAGGCCGCACAGGTCTTCAGGCTTCTTCGCATTGATCTCGCTGCCCTTGGGCACCATGACCGCGGCACCGGTGTTGGCGTAGGCGATGGTCTGGGCCTGAGTCTGGCGCTCTGGCGTGATGTACATGCCGGAAATGACTGCGTCGTACTTGCCGGAGTTCAAGCCCAGGATCAGGCTCGGGAACTTGGTGTCGACGAACTCCACCTTGGCGTTCATGTGCTTGGCCAGTGCCGTTGCCAGTTCGGGGTCCGAACCCACCACGTTTTTGTCCTTGTCATAGGACTCAAAGGGAGGGTAGGTGATCTCCATGCCGACCTTGAACGTGTCTGCCGCGGCCATGCTCACCGAGGCACCGAACATACCGGCTGCCAACACAGCCAGGCTCAAAAGGTTCTTCTTATTGTTTTTCATGATGTACTGACTCCGGCGTAGGTAGGGGGTTAGCTGAAAACTTCAATCAGGACGGTTGAGCCTGATTTTTCAAATGTCCGAAACTGGCGGGCTTGCGTGCCTTGCCTGGCAGTTGAACTTCCCCGTTGGCCACCCTCTGGCGCAGATACTGATAGGTCTGCAGCGCCTGGCCATACATGTGTTCGCCGATGGTGATTTCTTCGTAGTCGTTGCCTGCCTGTGCGAACCCGGGCAGCGGTTTGATCTGGGTGTGATAGTCGCAGGCATAAAACAGCGGAAAGGAATAACGTTCCTCCTTCACGCTGCGCACCCGGTGCGCGGTGGCTACGAATGCGCCTGCGGTCATCACTTCCAGCATGTCGCCGATGTTGACCACAAAGGCATCGGCAATCGGTGGTGCATCGATCCATTGGCCAAGGTTGTTCATCACCTCAAGGCCTGGTTTGTCGGCCAAAAGGATGGTGAAACACTCGTAATCAGTATGGGCTCCAAGACCCGGTGCGTCATGGGCGGCACCGTCGAAGGGGTAGTGGATGAGGCGCAGCTTGGACGGGGGACGGGTGACCAGGCTGTCGAAATAGTTTTCTTCCAGGCCCAGGGTCAGGGCGAAGCCACCGAACAGGCGCCGGCCCAAGGCGAAGATGGCTTCATAGTAGGCCTGCACCGACGCCTTGAAACCTTGCAGCTGCGGCCAGTCATTGGGCCCCAGCAATGGCGTGTTGGTCAGCACCAGCGGGTCATCGGCCGGGACTTCGAAGCCGACGTCAAAGGCTTCCTTGTGGTCCGGCTTGCCCTTGGAATAGACCTCTTCGCCTTCGGGCACAAATCCCTTGTGGGTTTGGGAGGTGCCGATGTAGTGCTGCATCTTGGTGTCGAAGGGCTGGTCGAAAAAGTCCTTGGCCGCCTGGCGCAGGTTGGCGATCAGTTGCGGGTCGATACCGTGATGGGTGATGTAGAGGAACCCGACCTCGCTGGCGGCGCGCCCCAATTGTTCGGCCACGGCCAGGCGGTGTTCCAGTTCAACGCTGAACAGACCGGCGATATTGACCACCGGGATGCTGTTGAAGTTGGCTTTGTGTGTGTCAGTGCTGGCGCTGTTGTTTTTATTGTCAGGCATGACGCATCGGCTCCCTAAGGATGGCTTGAGTGGCTGAAACGGTCGAAGTGTTCGCGCTCGGTCTGGCCCATCCACACGTTCAACGACCAGAGGTCGGCGACCGGGACATTGGTGAAGGGCAAATGATGCAGGTAGCCGTCGGCGCCAAATTCCGGGGTCAGGGTGCTGACCTGGTAACCGCGGGCTTGCTGCGAGCGCCAGATGCTTTCCCAGTGCTGCTGGTGGAAGGCCAGTTCCCTTGCATATTCGGGAGCCGCCGGGTGCGGAACCTGCGGGCCCTGGTCGTAGCCGACCCGGGCCTGGATATGGTGAACCCGCTCGATGAAAGCGCTCAGGTCATCGGCCGGGTCATTCAACAGGCGCTCGCAGGTCACGACCCAGTGGCTGATGTCACTGGTGAACAACAGATCGGGCAATTGCCGGATCAACTCCAGGGTCACCCAGGGGTTGAACAGCGAACGCGAACGGTGGGTTTCGAAACTGCAGACCTGGCCGTGCTTGCGCGCCAGATCCAGCGCCTGGCCGAAAAACTCCACTTGCTGTGGCAAGGACCAGCGGTCATTGCCCGCCAGCACGTTGACGAAGCGTGGGCCGAGTTCAGCGGCCCAGGCGAGTTTCTGGTCGAGGTCATTGAGGTGAATGGCGGGGGACGCCGACTGGTCCGGCAGCACGTCATACGCGGTGAAGACTGTGCTGATATAGCCCAGGCGATTGGCCTGGAGAAAGGCGCCAAATTCGGTCCGTTCACGGGCGTCCAGTGGCAGGCGTGCTTCCATGCCATCAAAGCCCGCTTGCAGCAACTCCTCGAGAGCCTGGGCCTTGCTGGCGGTGTAACCCCACAGCGTGCGAAAAATTTCCAGCTTCATCGGTGATCCTCAAAAATCCCAAGGCCTACTGCAAATGCACTTCGACGGCGACAGGCTGCCAAGAGGCTGGTTCGCTGTGGAGTCGATGTTAGGCACAGGCTGCGTGCTGAAAGAATCTGAAAGTTCAAATGAATACTTCAGACTTTCATTAACAAATAGCTTGCTACTTATAGCGCTGGCCGGAAGGGGTTTTATGGGCGAGAACCTGTCTACGTTAGCTATTAGCGAGAGATGCCATTATTGCGGCATCATTTTGAAGAGTCCCAAGCGACCCCAGGCCGATAAGGGTTCGCTTTTGATCGATTGCTGCCTGTCGAGAAGAGCCGCGACCTGTAACTGACATTGCAGCCCCCCGTTTACATTCTGCTCGACGCCTGTGCGTTGCACATCGCATTCGACTGTCGCCCTCAATTATAAGCTTAAGTAATACTTCGAATAATAAATAGAAAATTGACTAATCATGGCCCGGGAACGAAAAATCATCCCCAGACCGGCGCCGCCAGAGCGCCGCGGATTTGCCGTTTCTCTCCTGCCAGAAAAATAACCAAAGGAGCCCGACCCATGAAGCCTCAAGCTTCGTCCCAGCCGCGCCGTGCGGCCGCCGCTGCCTTCATTGGCACCATGATCGAGTGGTACGACTTTTACATCTACGCCACCGCCGCCGCGCTGGTATTCGGTGCGCTGTTCTTCCCCTCGGACGACAAGCTGTTCAGCACCATGGCCGCTTTCGGCACCTTCGCCGTGGGTTTCTTTGCGCGGCCGTTGGGCGGGATTGTCTTCGGTCATATCGGTGACCGCATCGGCCGCAAGAAGTCGCTGATCATCACCTTGTTGATGATGGGCGTGGTCACGGTGTGCATCGGCTTGCTGCCGACTTACGCGCAAATCGGCGCCGCTGCCCCGGTGCTGCTGATTCTGTTGCGCATCGTCCAGGGCATTGCCGTGGGTGGCGAGTGGGGCGGGGCGGTGCTGATGGCCGGCGAGCATGCGCCGAAAGGCCGGCGCAATTTCTTCGCCTCGTTTGCGCAACTGGGCAGCCCGGCGGGTTTGATCCTGTCGCTGCTGGCCTTCAGCGCCGTCACCCGTCTGCCGGAAGAAGACCTGATGAGCTGGGGCTGGCGCCTGCCGTTCCTCGCCAGTTCGCTGTTGCTGCTGGTGGGCCTGGCGATTCGCCTGGGGGTCAATGAGTCGCCGGAGTTTCTTGCCAGCCGCGAATTGGCGAGCAAAAACAAACGCAAGGAGCAGGCGCCGGTCATGGAAGTGCTGCGCACCGCGTGGCGTCCATTGTTGCTGTGCATCGGCGCCAACACCTTGGGGATCGCCGGGGTGTATTTCACCAACACCTTCATGATCGCCTACACCACTCAGCAACTGGAACTGCCGCGCTCACTGATCCTTGAGTGTCTGTTTGTCGTCGCGATCATCCAGTTTTGCATCCAACCGCTGGCGGCCTGGGTCGCCGAGAAGATTGGCGCCACCCGCTTCCTGTGCCTGGTGTCGCTGCTGGCGATGGCTTCGCCGTACCCGATGTTCGTGCTGGTCAGTTCGGCCCAGGCGCCGCTGATCATCCTCGGCATTGCGTTGGCGGTGGTGTGCATGGCGTCGTTCTACGCGGTGATCGCCGGCTACGTCAGCGGCATGTTCGAGACCCGTGTGCGCTACACCGCGATCTCTCTGGCGTACCAGATTTGCGGCGCTGTGGCCGGTGGCCTGACGCCACTGATCGGCACGCTGCTGGCACACAGGTTCGTCGGCCAGTGGTGGCCGATGGCGGTGTTCTACAGCCTGATCGCCGCGACTTCGCTGCTGTGTGTCCTGTCCCTTGCCCGTCGCCATGCCAGCGCTGAACGCCTGGAACTGGCTAAGGCCTGACCCCCGAATTTTCCTGGAGAAACACATGTTGAAGATCAATGGCGAACGCCTCTGGGCGAGTCTGATGGCGATGGCCGAAATCGGCGCCACCGCCCGTGGCGGCAGCTGCCGCCTGGCCCTGAGCGACGAGGACAAGGCCGGTCGGGAACTCTTTGCCCACTGGTGCCGCGAAGCCGGCATGACCCTGAGCGTGGATGCCATCGGCAACCTGTTTGCCCGCCGCGCCGGCACCGATCCTGATGCCGCGCCGGTGATGATGGGCAGCCACCTCGACACCCAGCCCGAAGGCGGGCGCTTCGACGGCGTGTACGGCGTGCTCGCCGGCCTGGAAGTGGTGCGCTGCCTGAACGATCTGGGCATCCAGACCCGCAAGCCGCTGGAAGTGGCGGTGTGGACCAACGAAGAAGGCGCACGCTTCACCCCGGCCATGTTCGGCTCGGCGGTGTTCACCGGGATCATGGATCTGGACGCTGCGCTGGCGGTGCGCGATATCGATGGGATCAGCGTCGCCGAGGCACTGCAACGTACCGGTTATGCCGGCGAGCGCCCGTTCGGCGGCGCGGTGGATGCGTACTTTGAAGCCCACATCGAGCAAGGGCCAATCCTTGAGGACAACGCCAAGAGCATCGGTGTGGTCAGCGGCGGCCAGGCGATTCGCTGGCTCGACGTACGGGTCGAAGGCATGGCGGCCCACGCCGGCACCACGCCTATGCCGCTGCGCAAGGACGCCTTGTACGGCGTGGCGCAGATGATCCAGGCCATCGAAGGCCTGGCGGCGGACTTCGCCCCCGAAGGCCTGACCACGGTCGGTGAATTGAGCATCAACAAATCGTCGCGCAACACCATTCCGGGGCTGGTGAACTTCACCGTCGACCTGCGTCATCACCGTGATGAAACCATCGAGACCATGGAACAACAGGTCCGTGCGCGGCTTCAGGCGATAGCCGACGCTCGCGGTTTGAAACTGGCGATCACCCCGCACTGGATCAGCCCGGCGACGCCGTTCGACGTGGACTGCGTGGCGGCGGTGCAACAGGCCGTGGACGCCCTGGGCTACGCTCAGCAATCGATTGTCAGCGGCGCCGGACATGATGCGATCCACCTGGCGCGGTACTGCCCGACGGCCATGGTGTTCATCCCGTGCGTGGGCGGCCTGAGCCACAACGAGGCTGAAGATGTGTTGCCCGAGGATGTGCGCCAGGGCACCGATGTGTTGCTCAATGCCGTGTTGGCCCGCGCAGTAATCGTTGAATAAACACAATTCCCATGTGGGAGCGGGCTTGCTCGCGAAGGCGTCGTGTCAAACAACATTGATGTCGACTGACACTCCCTCTTCGCGAGCAAGCCCGCTCCCACATTTGGGCGTGCTCGATTCCAGGATCTACGTTAACTGACAGGTATTCACTCCATGCGCAGTTTTTTCCACCCCGAACAATTGCTTCACCACCCACGCAGCTACTATTCCCGTGGCCAGATGCGCACGCCGCAGGAAGTGCCGGAGCGTGCGCAGCGCCTGGTGCAGGCGTCTCACGCGTTGGGTTTTGCCGTTGAGCAACCGGCCGATGCCGGGCTCGATCCGCTGCTGGCGGTGCACGGCGCACCGTACCTGAGGTTTTTGCAGGAAGCCCATCAGCGCTGGAAAGAGATTCCCGAGGATTGGGGCGACGAGGTGATGTCGAACATCTTTGTCCGCGAACCCAATGCCCTGCGCGGAATTCTCGCGCAAGCGGCGCGCTATCTGGCCGATGGCAGTTGCCCGGTGGGCGAGCAGACCTGGCGTTCGGCCTACTGGTCGGCGCAAAGCGCCATCGCCGGTGCCCGGGCTTTGCTCGATGGCGAGCCGGCAGCCTATGCCCTGTGCCGGCCACCGGGTCACCACGCCCGGGCCGAAGCGGCGGGTGGTTTCTGTTATGTGAACAACGCGGCGGTGGCGGCGCAGGTATTGCGCGCCGGTTTTTCGCGGGTAGCGGTGCTGGATACCGACATGCACCACGGTCAGGGTATTCAGGAGATTTTCTACGACCGCGATGACGTGCTCTACGTGTCGGTGCACGGCGATCCGACCAACTTCTATCCGGGGGTCGCAGGTTTTGCCGAAGAGCGTGGTGTCGGTGCGGGCGAGGGTTTCAACCTCAACCTGCCGATGGCCCATGGCGCCAGCGAGGCGGTTTTTCTCGGGCAATTGGAAGTAGCGCTGAAGGCGGTGAAGGACTTCGGCGCCGAGGTGCTGGTGCTGTCCCTGGGCTTCGATATTTTCGAGCTGGACCCGCAGAGCAAAGTGGCGGTGACTCGCGAAGGGTTTGCCTTGCTCGGTAAGCGCATTCGCAGCCTCGGGTTGCCGTGTCTGATCGTGCAGGAGGGCGGGTATCACCTGGAGAGCCTGGAGGATAATGCCCGGGCGTTTTTTGTGAATGCCGAGGTGTGGCAGCTCTGAGTTGTGGCGAGGGGGCAAGCCCCCTCGCCACAGGACTTGCCATAGCCCTGACGTTAACGTAAAGATTGCTCCAGGGCGCCGACGTATGAAGGCGCAGGGTGGATGACCCGGAGCGCTTGATGACGCCAATAAAAACAAACTCCCCCAAACTGCATCGCGAAGCTCGGCTGGCTCGGGAAAAGTTGCACCTGGAAGGCGAAGTGCCGGATGGCGTCCTGCGTGCGGAAATCGATGCCTCGTGGCGACGCAGCCTCAGCCATGGCGTGCATTTCAATGCCAAGCATGAGCTGGCGCTGGAATCGAGTGCCAGCCTCGACGTGTTGCTGTCCAGCAACCGCTTGTTGATCGACGCCGCGTTGCCGGCCATCGATTACCTGGCCGAGCGTCAGGGCAAGGAAGGGCTGATCATCCTCGCTAACTCCGACGCCACCATCCTCGCCGTCGAAGGCCGCGCCGACCGTCTCAAGGGCAGCGGCCTGCAGGACATCACCCTCGGCACCTGCTGGAGCGAAGCGGTTCGCGGCACCAACGCCCTGGGCACGGCACTGGTGGAAGCCCGGCCGACCCTGATCGATTGCGGCGAACATTACCTGGATCGCCTCAGTGATTTTTCCTGCACTTCGGTGCCGATCCATTGCCCCCAGGGCGACATTCTTGGCGTCCTCGACCTGACCCGCGAAGGCCCGCTCGGCCGCGCCCACGACAGCACTGCGCTGCTGGCCATGGCGGTCAGCCAGATCGAAAGCCGGGTGTTCAACGCCAGTTATCCGGACGAAATCGTCCTGGCCTTCCACAGCCGCCGGCAATATCTGGAATCCCCGTGGCAAGGCCTGCTGGCCGTGAGCCTCGGCGGGCAGATCCTGGCGGTCAGCGCCCAGGCCTGCCAGTTGCTCCACGCCGAGCGCTCGGCCCTGATCGGTCGGCGCTGCGAAGAGTTTCTCGGAGTCGACGGCCTGCAATTGTTGGCGCGTCTGCATCAGGGTGGAGCCGGCAGCCTGCAAACCGCCAAGGGTGAATTCTTCTACAAGACCCTGCGCGCGCCGCAACGCTCGATCAACGTCAGCAGCCCGCCGCGCACAGTCGCGAAACCGCCCAAGGCGCAACCGGACCTGGAAGCGCTCGCCGGCAGCAATACCCGCTACGCCCGTGCCTTGCGCATGGCCCGTCAAGGCCTGGCCAATGAACTGCCGGTCCTGTTACTGGGCGAAACCGGCACCGGTAAAGAGGTGATCGCCCGCGCCCTGCACATGGCCGGAGCGCGCTGCGACAAACCCTTCGTGGCGGTGAACTGCGCGGCCATTCCCGAAGGCCTGATCGAGTCCGAACTGTTCGGCTATCGCGAAGGCGCGTTCACCGGTTCACGCCGGGGCGGCATGGTCGGGCGCTTGCAGCAGGCCCACGGCGGCACCTTGTTCCTCGATGAAATCGGCGACATGCCTTTGGCTTTGCAGGCCCGGTTGTTGCGGGTGCTGCAGGATCGCAAGGTCGCGCCCCTGGGGGCAGGCGAAGAGCAGGACATCGACGTCGCGCTGATCTGCGCCACCCACCGCGACCTCAAGCGTCTGGTGGAAGATAAACACTTTCGCGAGGACCTGTTCTACCGGGTCAATGGCATCAGCGTGATGCTTCCGGCCCTGCGCGAACGCGAGGATTTCGGCGCGCTCGTCACTCGCATGCTGACGACATTGGGCGCACCCGCCGTGGTCCTGCACGATGATCTCGATCGCTTGCTCAACGGCTATCAGTGGCCGGGCAACATCCGCCAATTGGAGATGGTCCTGCGCACCGCGCTGGCCATGCGCGAACCGGGCGAAACCGTGCTGACCCTCGACCACTTGCCCGACAGCATGCTCGACGAGTTGACCACCAGCGAACGGCCCCAGGCCGGCAGCATCCGGGAAAACGAACTGGATCTGATCCGTCAGTCCCTGGACACGCACCAGGGCAATGTCTCGGCCGCCGCCGACGCTCTGGGTATCAGCCGCGCGACGCTTTATCGCAAGCTCAAACAGTTGCGTTCGTGATGCAGCGCTTGATCGTTCGGCTGATCGACAGCCAGAACCCCGAGGCTCTGCAAGCGGCATTGCGTTGGCTGTACAGCTTCGTGCGACCCCATCGCCTGGCGATTGCCGGGCTGCTGGGTTTGTCGGTCTGCGCCTCGGCGCTGGTGCTGGTGCAGCCGTGGCTGACCAAACTGCTGATCGACGATGGCCTGTTGGCGCGCAACTTCCCGATGCTGGTAATGATCGCCGGGCTGATGATCGTTGCCGGGTTGCTGGGCACGGCGCTTTCGGGCATCAACCGCTACCTGCACACGCGACTGTCCGGGCGCATGCTGTTTGCCTTGCGCGATGACCTGTACCGGCATTTGCAAACCCTGTCGCCGAGCTTTTACGGCCAGCGGCGCATCGGCGACCTGATGTCGCGCCTCGATGGTGACGTCGCGGAAATCCAGCGGTTCGCCGTGGACTCGCTGTTCTCGGCCGTGTCCAGCGTGATCGGCCTGGTGGTCGCGGTAGCGATGCTACTGACCTTGTCCTGGAAACTGTCGCTGTTGGCCCTGGTGCTGATTCCCCTCGACGTGCTCTGGCTGCGCTGGATGCGGCGCAAGGTCGAGCGCGATGTGCGGCAGTTGCGCGAGCGTTCGGCGGACATGTCGTCGTTCATGGTCGAGACATTGCCGGTGATGAAGTTCATCCAGTCCGCCGGCCAGCAACAGCGCGAAGCGCGGCGCCTCGAGACGCTGGGGCAGGGCTACATGAGCCAGTTGCTGCGTCTGCAAGTCACCGAATTTTTCACCCAGGCCGTGCCCGGTACCCTGACCTCGCTGTCCCGGGCCTGCGCATTTCTGATTGGCGGTTACTGGGTGGTGCAGGGCACCTGGCAGCTCGGCGCCCTGATTGCGTTTTCCACCTACCTGGGCATGGCCGTGGGGCCGGTGCAAAGCCTGCTCGGGCTCTACGTCGCGATCCAGCGGATGACTGTCAGCCTCGGCCGGGTCATGGAATTGCGCGGCGAACAACCGACGGTGTTGACGCCCGCCACGCCAAGGGCAATGCCCACTGGCGGCGATCTCTGGTTCGACAACGTGCACTTCGCCCATCCCGGCCGCCAATCGACCCTGCGCGGCATCGAGGCGCGGATTCCCTACGGTATGAAAGTGGCCCTCAGCGGCGGCTCGGGCGTGGGCAAGTCCACCCTGATCGACCTGCTGCAACGTCATCACGATCCGCAATCGGGCCGGGTACTGCTGGGCGACGTCGATCTGCGCGAACTGGATCTGTTCCAGTTGCGTCGGCGCATCGCCATCGTCAGCCAGGACATCGTACTGTTTCGCGGCAGCCTCGCCGACAACCTGGCCTACGCGGCACCGGACGCCAGCCGCGAGGCGATTGCCGACGTGGCGCGACTGGCGCAACTCGATAGCCTGATCGAGTCCTTGCCCGAAGGTCTCGACAGTCCCTTGGGCGAGCGGGGCCAGCAGTTGTCCGGCGGGCAGAAACAACGCATCGCGATTGCCCGGGCGCTGTTGCAGGACCCACTGATCCTGGTGCTCGATGAAGCCACTTCCGCGGTGGATGAAGCCACCGAACGCGAGGTCATCGACGCCATCGACCGCCTGTTTGCCGGGCGTACGCGCATCCTGATCAGCCATCGCCCTTCAACCCTGGCCGACGCCGACCTGCGCTTCGAATTGCTCGACGGCGTACTGACCTCGAAAACGGTGCTGCATGAAACCTGAGTTGCGCATTGGTGTGGTGGACAGCGGTCACTCGGCGGCACAACGGGTGCAAGTGATCGCCGGTCGGCGCTTTTCATTGCTCGAAGACGGCTTGGCCGAGGGCGACTTGCGCGAAGACCCGCTGGGGCATGGCAGTGCGGTGATCGAGGCCATCGGCCGGCGTGCACCCTCGGCGCTGTTTTGCGTGGCTCAGGTGTTCGACCAGCGGGGTGTCACCAGCGCCTTGCAGATCGCCACGGCGATTGACTGGCTGCTGACGCAGGACGTTCGATTGATCAATTTGAGCCTTGGCCTGCGCCAGGATCGCAGCCTGCTGCGCGCGGCCTGCGCGGCGGCGGTGGCGCAGGGCGTGCTGCTGTGTGCGTCGAGCCCGGCCCAAGGGGAAGGGGTGTTTCCGGCGAACTATCCGCAGGTGTTGCGGGTGACCGGCGATGCGCGGTGCGCCGAGCAGGAATGGTCGTGGCTCAACAGCGCCCAGGCGGATTTCGCCGCGTGTGTGCATGGCACGTACCCGGGGCAATCCGGGGCGAGCCTCGGTTGTGCCGCCTTGAGCGGACACATCGCCGGGTTCCTCGTCGAACAGCCTGGTGCCAGCAATGAGCAAGTCATCGAGTGGTTGCGCGAGCATGCCCGTTACCGTGGCCCTGAACGGCGCTTCGGGCCATGACCGACATCGTCATTCTGGGCGCCGGCCCGGCGGGGGCCGCGGTCGCGCTGGGTTTGAAGCGGCTGGGCCATGGCGTCACGCTGATCAGCGAATGGCGCCGGTTTGCGGCGCTCGAAGGCGTGTCCGTACGGGTTCTCGAGGCTTTGCGCGGCGCGGGCCTGCACCAGGCGTTGGCGCAAGCAGCGCTGCCTTCTCAACGCCAGGTGAACTGGAATGGCCAGCAGCATGCGCAGAACATCGAATACTTGCTCGACCGTCCGGTGTTTGACCGAGGCCTGCGTGAGGATTTACGCCTGGCGGGGGTCGAGTTGATCGAAGGCCGGGTGCTGACGGTTCAGTCATCGACCAATGGCCACCGAATCGAAATCGACGGCCGCGAACCACTGCTCGCGCCGTTTCTCGTAGAGGCTCGAGGACGACAGGCCCCCGCTATCGGCAAAGGCTTGCGTGGGCCCGAGACCGTCAGCTTGCTCAATCGCTGGCAGGGTTCGCCGGGCAGCACCACCAGCGCAGTGGAAAGCCTTGAGGACGGTTGGGCGTGGATGGCGCGGCGCGCCGACGGCCAGTGTTACTGGCAATGGACGGTGGATGTGGCCAGTGCCGGCTTGCCGGGCAAGGCTATGTTGCTCGATTACTGTCGACAGCGGCGCCAGGGTTCGAAGTTGGCCGCCGCATTTTTTGCGGGCGAAGCGGAATCTGATCTGCAACTGCACGCCCGCAGTAGCACGGCGATTCTGAGCCCGCAGGTGTGTGGCGAAAACTGGATTCGGGTCGGCGATGCGGCAATGGCCGTCGATCCTCTGTCAGGCAATGGCATCTTTCAGTCCTTGTCTTCGGCGTTGCAGGCGCCCGCGGTGATCAACACGCTGCTGTGCAAACCCGAACGAGCGGCTCTGGCCCAGCGTTTCCACCAGCAGCGGGTGGAGCAGTTGTTTTTGCGGTTTGCGCGGATCGGCCGGGATTTTTATGCCGATGAGCAACGCTGGCCGGACCAGCCGTTCTGGCAGGCACGGCGGATCTGGCCGGATGCCGAGGTGGCCCATGCCGAGGCGGATTTCAATGCGCTGAGGATTGAACGGGCGCCGGTGTTGCGTGATGGACTGGTCGATGAAGCCGAGGTGGTGATCACGGTGGATCAACCGCTGGGTATCTGGCATGTGCATGGGGTTGAAGTGGCGGCGTTGGTGCAGAGGTTAAGGCAGGGAGAGCCGGCGGATCAGGTATTGGCCGGGCTGACGGTGGAGCAGGGGCGGATGGTTCGCAGCTGGTTGCTGGGCCAGGGTTTCAAACCCTGAATGAAGAACGTCCGGATACGGCGAATAAGCCTGTTCTCCCAGCGCAAAGCATCGTAATTTACGCGCCATAATGACAAGGAATGTTGGGGTGTAAGTGGGAGCTTATCGTCTGCTATTGGCCGTTCTGGTGGCCGTTTCTCATATGGGCAAGACGTTCATGGGGCTAAACCCCGGCGTGATTGCCGTGATTTCCTTCCTGATCATCAGCGGTTTCGTGATGACCTCGCTGATCGAACGCAATTACAAGGCGCCGGAGAAAGTCGGCCTGTTCTACCTGGACCGCGCCCTGCGGCTCTATCCTCAATTCCTGTTCTACTTCGTGGTTTCCTGTGCGGTGATCTATTTCCTGCTGCCCGGCACGCCTCAAGCCGCGGAGCTGACGCTGCGCAACATCGCCGCAAGCCTGGCTATCGTGCCACTCGGCTTCTACATGTTCGGTGCGGCGGGATCGTGGATCTTGCCTCCGGCCTGGTCTTTGGGGCTTGAGATGTGCTTCTACCTGATGATCCCTTTCCTGATCATCTATAGGGCGCGGGGCGTTGCGTTTGCTCTATCCGTCGTCGTCTTCATGGCCGCGTGCCTGGGTTTCATCAACACCGACCTGTACGGCTACCGTCTATTGCCGGGTGTGCTGTTCATGTTCCTGTGCGGCAGCTACCTGTACAAAGCGCAGTCGAAGGATTTGGCGATCGCTGCCGGCACCGCCGTGGTGGCGGCCCTGATGTTTGCGGCCATCATGGCGGGATGGATAGAGCGCCGACCGTTCAATGCCGAAGTGACCGCCGGCATAGCGCTGGGCGTGCCCGCCGTGTACCTGCTGACAAAGCTCAGGTTTCACCGGATTGACGAGTTCCTCGGCAATATCAGCTACGGCGTGTTCCTGAATCACTATGTGGTGATGTACTTCCTGCACGCTGTCTGGTCGGTTGCCTACGATGGGGCCGTTGTTGCAACAGTGCTGGCCTTGTCGTTGCTGCTCAGCGGCGTTTCGTACTACTGCGTCGAACGGCCGGCCCTGAAGCTTCGTCACGCGCTTCGGGCCGGCGCAAAATATGGGGTGGGTCAACTACAGGGCCGCGAAACAGTGGCGTAGTGGCTGTGGGGGCGCCTTCGCGGGCAAGCCCGCTCCCACAGGGGAACGCATTCCAATGTGGGAGCGGGCTTGCTCGCGAAGGCGGCCTGAAGAACGCTACGAATCACAACTTGATCAGCACCGACTTCAGCTCGGTGTAATGCTCGATCGCCGCATACCCCATCTCACGCCCGACCCCGGACATCTTGTAGCCTCCGAACGGCAGCGCCGGGTCCAGGGCGCTGTGGCAGTTGACCCACACCGATCCTGACTTGATGCGCGGAATCATCCGGTGCACCGCCGCCAGGTCATTGGACCAGATGCTCGCGCCCAATCCATACGGACTGTCATTGGCCATGCGCAGGGCATCGGCTTCGTCATCGAACGGGATGGCCACCAGCACCGGGCCGAAGATTTCTTCCTGCACCAGTGAGTGCTTCTGATCGACGTCGACAATTACCGTTGGCTTGACGAAGAACCCAGGCCCGAACTGCTCGCCACCGCAGGCGATGGTCGCGCCGCTTTCCCGGCCCTTTTCGATGTACCCGTAGACGCGTTCCTGCTGGCGCGCCGAGATCAAGGGCCCCATGTCGACGCTCGGGTCCAGGCCGTTGCCGAGTTTCATGGCGTTGGCAATTTCGCTGATGTCCGCCACCACATTGTCGAAGTGCTTGCGCTGCACATACAGCCGCGAGCCTGCGCAGCAGACCTGGCCCTGGTTGAAGAAAATCGCGCTGGCAGCCCCGGCCGCGGCGGTTTTCAGGTCGGCGTCGGCCATGACGATGGTCGGTGATTTACCGCCTAGCTCCAGGGTGACCCGGGTCATGGAATCCATGGCGATCTTGCCGATCTGCTTGCCGACGGCGGTGGAGCCGGTGAAGGTCAGCTTGTCCACCAGCGGGTTGTGGGTCAAGGCAGAACCTGCGGTGATGCCGGTGCCGGTGACCACGTTGAACACGCCTTCGGGATAACCGGCTTCCAGCACCAGTTCGGCAAGTTTAAGTGCGGTCAGCGGGGTTTCGTCGGCCGGCTTTAGCACCACGGTGCAGCCGGTGGCCAGGGCCGGGCCGAGTTTCCAGCAGGCCAGCAACAGCGGGAAGTTCCAGGCGACGATGGCACCGACCACGCCCACCGCTTCACGGCGGATGAAGCTGTGGAACTGGTCGTTGGGCATCAGCGGTGCCGACACGTCAACCGTAGAACCTTCGATCTTGGTCGCCCAACCGGCCATGTAGCGCAGGAAGTCGATGGCCAGTTGCACGTCCATCACCTGGGCCACCGCTGCGCTTTTACCGTTGTTCAGGCATTCCAGTTGCGCCAGCAGCTCGGCGTCGCGCTGCATCAGGTCGGCGAGTTTCCACAGCAGGTTCTGCCGCTCCCGGGGACGGGTGCGGGTCCAGGCCGAATCGTCGAACGCCTGGCGGGCCGCGAGCACCGCACGGTCGACATCCTCCGGTGTTGCCCGTGGCACCACGCACAGCACCTCACCGGTGGCCGGGTTGTGCAGGGGCATGGTCTGGCCGTCGGCGGCCTCGACCCAGTCACCGCCGATGAGCATGCGCGGGGCGCGCTGGATGAATGCCGAAGTGGCGGGAAGCAGGTTTGGGAGCGACATTGGCGAGGCCTCTTGTTGTTCGTGAGAACCGGGCTTTCGCAATGCCTGTGCCAGTTGTGTTTTTTCGGCCGCAAGGCCCGATCTAGTGGGGTGACAGATATTTTCCGGGTCACCCTGACATCGATAAACGTCGCAAATTGCGACGACGTGAGACGCTCCGAACACAACACCCTGTAGGAGCGAGCCTGCTCGCGATGGACAAAAGAGCACCACGTTTAGCCTGTAAGCACGCGATATCGTTAACGACCATCGCGAGCAGGCTCGCTCCTACAGAAAACTATGCTTGTCTCAGAGTGAAACAGTTGTCGCGAAATTAAACGTGCAACGCCCATGACGTCTCCCGAAAAAAAACCGGTTATTAGTTACAAGTCATTGATTCATCGAAGTATTCATAAGCTGGCACGCTCCGTGTATTGCTCATCCCAGACGTTTCTCTTGCCTCCGTCAGCGGATCAACGCCGGCGGCAGAAACCATAAAAACGATAAGCCACAACAATAAGAACGCACCGTGCGAGGTTCGACGTTGATGAAGAGAAAACTCCGATCAGGCATGAGCGCCAGCCTGCTGGCCGTAGCCGCTTGTGTAGCGCTGCATTCGCCTCATAGCCTGGCAGCCCGCGACGCCCAGACCATCCTCAAGGAAACCTGTCAGGGCTGTCACACCCCCGAAGCCGATAACGCCCTCAGCCGCATCAGCCACCAGCGCAAAACGCCGGAAGGCTGGCTGATGAGCATTGCCCGGATGCAGACCATGCACGGTTTGCAGATCAGCGATGAGGACCGTCGCACGCTGGTCAAATACCTGGCCGACACCCAGGGCCTGGCGCCGAGCGAAACCGACGGCGTGCGCTATGCACTGGAGCGCCGGCTCAATACCGTCGAGCAGTTCGACGACCAGACCAGCCAGATGTGCGGCCGCTGCCACTCCGGTGCGCGGGTTGCCCTGCAACGGCGTCCGGCCCAGGAGTGGGAACGCCTGGTGAATTTCCACCTCGGTCAGTGGCCGTCCCTGGAGTACCAGGCGCTGTCCCGGGACCGCGACTGGTTCGATATGGCCCGCAAAGAAATGGTGCCGCTGCTGGCCAAACGTTATCCGCTGGACAATCCGGCCTGGAAAAAATGGCAGAGCGTCGCGCCGAAAGCCGATGCCCTGGTGGGCGACTGGAGCTTCAGCGGCCACTTGCCGGGCAAGGGTGAGCTGGCGGGTGTAATGACCGTGAGTGCCGATGGCAGCGACACCTTCAAGGTCAGCGTCAAAGGCCAGTACGCGGACGGCACGCCGTTCAACGGCGACGGCAGTGCAATCCTCTACACCGGCTACGAATGGCGCGGCAACGTGACCATCGATGGCGTGACCATGCGCCAGGTGTTCGCCGCCCAGGGCAATGCGATGCAGGGCCGGATGTTCGAGGCCGAGCACGACGAGCGTGGCCTGGACTTCGTCGCCGCCAAGCAAGGCTCCAACCGTTTGCTGGCGGTGCAGCCGGGTTATCTGAAGGCCGGCAGTGAAACCGAAGTTACCCTGATCGGCAGCGGCCTGACCGGCAAGCCGGACTTCGGCAAAGGCGTGGAAGTGCTCGAAGTGGTCGAGCAGAGCCCGGAGCGGATCAAGGTCAAGCTCAAGGCCGCCGCCAATGCCCAACCGGGCGTGCGCGCGGTCAGCGTCGGCACGCTAAAGGGCCCGAGCCTGTCGGTGTACAGCAAGATCGCCTCGGTCAAGGTTGTGCCGGAATTCTCGGTGGCACGGATCGGCGAGGGCGGTGGTTCGACGCCGAAAGTCCAGGGCCGTTTCGACGCGGAAGCCTGGGGCAAGGGCGCTGATGGCAAGCCGTACCGCATCGGTGTGTTCCCGGCGCAGTGGAAAGTCGAGGCCTTCGACGACCGCGCCAGGGAAGACGAAGACGTCAAGTTCGCCGGCACCATGCAGGCCGACACCGGCGTGTTCACTCCGGGCGATGCCGGGCCGAACCCGGCACGCAAGATGTCCACCAACAATGCCGGCAACCTCAAGGTGATCGCCGCCGTCGACGACGCAGGGAAATCCCTGACCGGCGAAGGCCACCTGATCGTGACCGTGCAACGCTGGAACAATCCACCCATTCCGTGAGTTGGCTGACGGCACAGGCTTCAGACACTTTTCGGAATGACCGCAAGCCCCGCCAAGCGGGGCCTGCACAGGAGGTTTGCCATGGGCGCTATCTTGAATCTGGTCGAACGCAACCTGCACGAAGTGCAGGTCGATGCCGACCGCATGCTGTTTCACATCCCCAGCAGTTCGCTGTTCGCCAGCGATGAACTGACGGGCACCATCATCGACACCTTGCGCGGGCCAGGTTGTTCCTCGGACGACCTGATCCAGCGCCTGGCCGCGCGTTTCAACGGCGAGGAAATCACCGAGACCCTGCGCGAGCTGATGGCCCTGGAACTGGTCAGCGACGGCTCGCCGTTGACCCCCGACATCGCGACCAAGCGGGTCGAGCGCACGGCGATCAATACCGTGGTGCTCAACGTCAACACCGGCTGCAACCTGAGCTGCACGTATTGCTACAAGGAAGACCTCGACAAGCCGTCGGCGGGCAAGAAAATGGACGTCGAAACGGCGATCGCCTCGGTGGAAATGCTGCTGCGCGAATCCCCGGACGAAGAGCGTTTCACCGTGGTGTTCTTCGGCGGCGAACCGCTGAGCAACCGCAAGCTGATCGAGTACATGGTCGACTATTGTGAGAAGCGTTTTCGCGAGGCGGGCAAGTTCGTCGAATTCGTCATGACCACCAACGCCACGTTGCTCACCGAAGAAACGGTGGATTACCTCAATGCCCATCGTTTCGGGCTGTCGGTGAGCATCGACGGGCCGAAGACCGTGCACGACCGCAACCGTATCACCGTGGGCGGGCAGGGCACCTATGACGTGGTGCGGCGCAAGGCCGAGATGCTGTTGTCGCGCTACAACAGCCGTCCGGTCGGAGCTCGCGTAACGCTCACCACCGGCGTGACCGACGTCGAAACCATTTGGGATCACCTGTTCAACGAACTGGGTTTTGCCGAAGTCGGCTTTGCCCCGGTGACCTCCGGCGACATCAGCAGCTTCAACCTCACCAGCGATGAACTGGTGCAGGTGTTCGCCAACATGAAGGCGCTGGGTCGTCGTTACCTGGAAGCGGCGCTGGAGCACCGCAACATCGGTTTCTCCAACCTGCACCAGCTCATCACCGACATCCACGAAGGCCACAAGAAAGCCCTGCCATGCGGCGCGGGCCTGAAGATGCTGGCGGTGGATCACAAGGGCGAGCTGAACCTGTGCCACCGTTTTACCGGTTCGAGCCTGCCGACCTTCGGCAACGTCCATAGCGGCGTGAAACAGGTGGAGTTGAACGACTTCCTGTCCCAGCGCCTGGACCGTACCAACACCGGCTGCGAAGACTGTCAGATCCGCAACCTGTGTTCCGGCGGCTGCTACCACGAGAGCTACGCCCGCTATGGCGATCCGACCCACCCGACCTATCACTACTGCGAACTGATGCGTGACTGGGTCGACTTCGGCATCGAGGTCTACACCCGGATCATGGCCAATAACCCTGCGTTCATCAGCAGCTACATCACTCCGCGCAAGGCTCACTGATATGAAACATCTCAAGGCAATCAATAACAAAGCGTTGAAGCTGGATCAGGCCGCGGATGAAAACCGCATAGAAGAAGTGGTGGCCATGAGTTCCGTGGCGGGCTGTGCCTCGACCACCGACCCGGGCTGGGAAATCGATGCGTTTGGCGGTGTGTCGTCGTTGTGCCAGCCGATGGAGGCCGATCTCTACGGGTGCTCCGACCCTTGCTGGTGGCCGGCCCAGGTGCCCGACATGATGAGCACCTACCCGGACTGGAACAAGGATGCCCAGGCGTCCAACGACAACTGGCGCAACCTCGGCACTGTCTTCCCCAAAGACAAGTGATCACAGAAGAAGGATTCCAGCATGCGTAACATCAAAGCCTGCGGCCTGGCCGCGTTCGCCGTCCTGAGCAGCTGTTCTGTCAGTGTTCTGGCCGATGAAAATACCGCGCTGCAAGTCGGTCACGAATACATGGTGACCACCAACTACCCGAACAACCTGCACGTGATCGACCTGGCCACCGACACCCTGTTCAAGACCTGCAAGATGCCCGATGCCTTCGGCCCCGGCTCCGTGCAGTTGTCGCCGGACCGCAAGACCGCCTACGTGCTGAACAATCACTATGCGGATGTCTACGGTGTCGAACTGGACAACTGCAAGCAGGTGTTCCACGCCAGCATCACCCAGAAGCCGGGTGAGAAGGCCAGGTCCATGTTCGCCTTCACGGTCAGCCACGACGGCAAGGAGCTGTACACCGTCGCCAACCCGACACTGATGATGAACGATCGCTACGAAGTGCAGCAGCCACGGCTCGACGTGTATTCGACCGATGCCGGCATGGACGCCAAGCCGCTGCGCAGTTTCCCGGCGCCGCGCCAACTGACCATCATGCAGAGCGGTGACGACGGCACGCTGTACGTGGCCGGGGCGGACGTTTACAAGGTCAATGTGCAAACCGGCAAGTTCGACGTACTGATCCCCAGCCGCCACTGGAAACGCCCGAACTACAGCGCGCCGGACGTGCTCTACGTGTGGAACCAGCAGACGTATCGGCATGACTTCTCGCTGCTCTACACCGCGGCGAAGTTCAAGGACAAGAAACAGGACCCGGCCACCGCCGAATACCTGTACGGCCTGTTCAGCGTCGACCTGAAGACCGGCAAGACCGAAACCACAGATTTCGGCCCTTTGACGGAGATCTACTTCAGCGGCATGCGCTCGCCCAAGGACCCAAACCTGATGTTTGGCGTGCTCAACCGCCTGGCCAAGTACGACATCAAGCAGAAGAAAATGCTCCAGTCCGCAGCGCTCGATCACTCGTACTACTGCATTTCCTTCAACAAGGACGGCAGCAAGATCTACCTGGCGGGGACGTTCAACGACGTGGCGATCTTTGATGCCGACAGCCTGAAACAGACGGGCAGCATCAAGTTGCCGGGCGGAGACATGGCGATTACCACGGCGCAGATTTTTGTCCGGTAATTGCGGCGCCTGAACTGACGCCTTCGCGGGCAAGCCCGCTCCCACAGTGGATTCGCAGTGTGATCACTATCGCGTGAACACCACTGAACCCTGTGGGAGCGGGCTTGCTCGCGAAGAGGCCCTCAAAAACACTGCAAAAACAGCAAAAATCAAACCCCCGGCACCGGGCAACTCATATCCCCCTCCTGGCACTTCAGGTAGTTCTTGAACGTCTGAACCCGTGCCTTGGTCAGTTCCGTGGTGCAGTTGCTGTATATCAGCGGATACACACTCCCGCCTTCCACCCCGGATGCCGAAAATTTGCACTCGGCATCGCGGAACGCAACCCACGCCCGCTGCGCACCCACCAACTGCTTCTTGCTGTCCGGGTTGCTCTTGAGCCGCGAAGTGATCTGCTGGTACAGCGCATTCAATTCCTTGTCGGCGGCCGCGTTCTGCTGCGTCGCGCACTGGTTCATCGTCGCCTGATCGCTGGCGTTGTCGCAGTCCGCGGCGAACACCGTGGAGGTGAACAACAAGGGTGTCAGCGCCAATAAGAAGCGTGGGTTCATGCTGGAGTGCTCGCTGTGACCGAAAGAAAGATGCAGTGTAGCGCCGAGGGGCACAGGCAACTGCCGCGCAGATTTTTCATGTCGCTATCCTTTTCCATGCTGTTTCGAGGGCGAACGTTAGCAGTTTCGACCCGCTGACTTTGCGATTGCCCAGAACTTATCCAAGCAAATGCAACCGAATATCTCAGGTATGGTTGATTGCTTATCCCGATTGGTACAACTTTAGAGTTGGTCTTGTGGTCTTACTGACCTACTGTTCAAGTACAGGAGGTGACTTATGAACCCAGCATCTGATCGCATTGAAAGGAAAGTCCTGCTCAAGGCCAAGCGTTCACAGGTCTGGCGTGTGCTGGCCAATGCCGAAGTGTTCGGACAGTGGTTTGGCGTGGCGCTCGAAGGCAAGCGTTTTGTGGCAGGCGAATGGACCCAGGGGCAGGTTACCTATCCCGGTTATGAACATTTGCGTTGGAATGTACTGGTAGAGCGGGTCGAGCCGGAGCGGCTGCTTTCGTTTCGCTGGCACCCGTATGCCGTGAACCCTGAAGTCGATTACTCCCAGGAACCCACCACCCTGGTGAAATTCGAGCTCGAAGACATGGACAACGGCACGTTGCTCAAGGTCTCCGAGTCCGGTTTCGATCACATTCCCCAGTCCCGTCGCGAAAGGGCTTTCCGCATGGACAGTCGTGGCTGGGAAGAGCAAATGAACAATATCGAGCAGTTTTTGATCGACAATGCCAAAGCCCACGAGCAACAGAGTGGCTGAAGTCGGCTCGAAACCTGAGGCGTCCAAGGGTTTTCGGACGGTGGTTTATAGCGAATGTCTTACACGCGATGGTAGCGATATCGCCTGTTACAAATTGGATCCTAAGCGTAATCTGGCCTCACCCACTGAAGCACAGGATGTGCTCAGGATCATGGATGATCGACCATATGCAAGGAACGCTACGACAAGGAGTCGTCATGGTCTTGGAAAAACCCGCTTCGGCGGGTTTTTTTGCGCGCATGAAAAGTCGTGGCGGCAGGAACCGGGTTCCCGCCGCCATTTTTTCACTGTCGATCGAGTTTCGCCGCCGCGCGTTCGGTGATCTGCGCCCGCAGTTTCAACGAGCCGGCAGCCCGCCGGCGAGCCTCACCCAACACGCTGGCCGGGGCCGTCTCGGGGCTGCCCGCGGTAAACGGCGGGGCCGGGGCGTATTCCAGTTGCAGTTGCACCAACTCGGCGGTGGCCTGGTCGAACAGCTCGGCGGCCAGGGTCAGGGCGAAGTCGATACCGGCGGTGATGCCGCCACCGGTCAACAGATTACCGTCACGAACCACCCGGTCTTGCACCGCGATTGCGCCCAGCGGCTTGAGTAGTTCGTGATATGCCCAGTGAGTGGTGGCGCGTTTGCCCTTGAGCAATCCCGCCGCACCCAGCACCAGCGAGCCGGTGCACACCGACGTGATGTACCGTGCGTTGGCGGCCTGGGCCTTGAGAAAGTCCAGAGTCTGGTCATCTTCCATCAAGGGTCCGACACCACTGCCACCGGGCACGCAGATCACGTCCAGTGCCGGGCAATCATCGAAGGTGGTGGTCGGTTTCAACAGCAGGCCGGTGCTGGCGGTGACCGGCATCAGGTCTTTCCAGATCAGATGCACTTTCACATCCGGCAGCGAGGCCAGTACGTCGTAAGGGCCGGTCAGGTCCAGTTGCTGAACCTGCGGAAACAACAGAAAACCGATCTGCAACGTCATGGTGTTTTTTCTCGTGAAGTGGGTGGACGGTTTGACTCTAGGCTCGTAGGCTTTGGCGCATACGCCAATATCCCCACGAATTACGCCAAATGTCGAAAACCATCCATGTACTCGCTTTCGCCAACGTGCAAATACTCGACGTCACCGGGCCGTTGCAGGTTTTCGCTTCGGCCAACGACATAGCCCGTCAGCAAGGCCTGCCGCCACCCTACGCACCGACCGTGATTGCCAGTGGCGGCGGGGCGGTGATGTCGTCGGCGGGGTTGGCGCTGTTGGCCGAACCGTTGCCGGATGAGGGCACTGATACCCTGATCATCGCCGGTGGCTGGGGTGTTTACGCAGCGGCGCAAGATGCGCCGTTGGTCGCCTGGGTGCGCGAACATGCCCGTGGCTGCCGGCGGGTTTCCTCGGTATGCACCGGTGCGTTCCTGCTGGCGGCCAGCGGCTGGCTCGACGGCCGGCGCGTGGTCACCCACTGGACCCGTTGCGAGCAACTGGCGCAGCAGCATCCGCAACTGCACGTCGAGCCCAACCCGATCTTCATCAACGACGGCCCGGTCTGGACCTCGGCCGGGGTGACCGCCGGCATCGACCTGGCGTTGGCCATGGTCGAAGAAGACCTGGGGCGCACCATGGCCCTCGAAGTCGCGAGGCAACTGGTGGTGTTTCTCAAACGTCCGGGTGGCCAGTCGCAATTCAGCGTGACCCTGTCACTGCAACAGGAAGGCAATCGTTTCGACGAACTTCACGCCTGGATCAGCGAAAATCTGGCCCACGACCTTGGCATCCCGACCCTGGCCTTGCAGGCCGGCATGAGCGAACGCAGCTTCGTGCGCCACTACCGCGCCGACACTGGCCAGACCCCGGCCCGGGCCATCGAACTGATCCGCGTCGAAACCGCGCGGCGTTTGCTCAGCGATACCGGCGTGCCGATCAAACGAGTAGCGGTGCAATGCGGCTTCGGCAGCGAAGAAACCCTGCGCCGCAGTTTCCTGCGGGCCATGGGCGTGACGCCACAGGCTTATCGGGAGCGGTTTTCGGTCAGTGTCAGCGCAGATCCACTGGGGTCTTGAGCCACCTTTTGCCTGAGTTCGAACATTGTTTAACCCGTATTCACGGCTGCCAAAACCTCTTCTCCCCACTCAACCTCCGATCCAGAAAGCAAGCTGCACTGATCAATGCCAGATGCGTCAATGCCTGCGGCGTGTTGCCCATGTGCCGCCCATGGCTGTCGAACTCTTCGGCATACAACCCCAGCGGGTTGGCGTACCTGAGCAACTGTTCGAACTCCAGGTGGGCCTTGTCGAGCTGGCCGGCGCGGGCCAGGCATTCGACGTACCAGAACGAGCACGCGGCAAAGGCGCCTTCGCTGCCGGGCAGGCCGTCGATCTGGCTGTCGTCGTTGCGGTAGCGGTAGATCATGCCGTCGCGTACCAGGCTTCTTTCGATGGCTTGCAGGGTCGCCAGCCAGCGCGGGTCGCGGGCGCTGACGAAACGCACCAGCGGCATCAGCAGCATCGAACCGTCAAGGCCGGTGCCGCCGATGTGCTGGACGAAGTGCCCGCGTTCCTCGCACCAGAAGTTCTCCCAGATGTCGGCGTAGATCGCCTGGCGGGTCTGGTCCCAGCGCGCGAAAGGTGCGGGTAGCGAGCGCTTTGAAGCGAGGCGGATGGCGCGGTCCAGGGCGACCCAGCACATCAGCCGTGAATGCAGGAAATGGTATTGCTCGCCGCGCATTTCCCAGATGCCGACATCTTTCTGCTCCCAGGTTTCACAGACCTGATCGACCACCTCCACCGTGTGTTTCCAGCCTTCATGGGAGATGGCTTCGCCGTATTTGTTGACCAGGTAAATCGCGTCCATCAGCTCGCCGAAGATATCGAGCTGGACCTGTTCATAGGCCTGATTGCCGATGCGCACCGGTTGTGCGCCACCATGGCCGGACAGGTGCGTCAGCTCGATCTCCGGTAATTCCTGGCGACCGTCGATGGCATACAGGATGTTGAGTTTCATCGGCTTGCCCTGACAGTCGCTGACCCGCCCCCGCAACCAGCGCATGTAGGCGTTGGCTTCTTCGACGAAGCCCAGGCGCATGAATGCATAGACGGTGAACGAGGCGTCGCGGATCCAGGTGAAGCGATAGTCCCAGTTGCGCGAGCCACCAGGGCTTTCCGGCAGGCCGAAGGTGGCGGCGGCGAGAATGGCGCCGTGCTTGCGCGAGGTCAGCAGCTTCATCGCCAGGGCCGAGCGGTTGACCATTTCGCGCCAGCGGCCGCGGTAGTTGGACTGGCCGATCCAGTCGCGCCAGAATTTCAGGGTGCGCTCCAGGCACAGTTGCGCAGCGCCTTCCTTTAAGCGCGGATCGTCGAGGGCACCGAGCATGAATTGACTGGTCTGGTCTTGTTCGAGGGTGAATTCGGCCACCGCCGCATTGCCGTCGATATGCAAAACCTGATCCGAAGACAGGCGCAGGGACGGCTGATCGACCGCGTCGAAGGTGACGTCTTTTTCATCCATGCGTGCGCGGGTTTTGGCGCGAGCGTAGTCATGACGCACGGCGCAGCGCATCTGGAAGGTGGCGCGGCCGCTGACCACACGGATCCGCCGCATCAGCAGCGGCAGGTCATCCTCGGTGTCACCGACCGGCAGCAGGTCGGTGACCTCGACCACGGCGCGATCGCTGAGCCAGCGGGTCAGTAGCACATTGGTGTCGGGCAGGTAGATTTGTTCGCGACGGGCGTCGGGCAAATCCGGCGACAACTGGAAAATCCCCGCCTCGGGGGTGTCCAGCAGCGAGCAGAAGATCGACGGACTGTCGAATTCCGGCCAGCAGAAAAAGTCCACGCTGCCCTTGTCATTGACCAGCGCCGCGCTACGCATATCGCCGATGATGCCGTGGGCGTCGATGGAGCTTTGGCGTTCGGGGTGATCAGCCATTGTCGCGAAACTCCGGGAACCTGGGGCCTAATAAGCTGACTGGTTTGGGTGGCCGAGAGTTCATTTGGCGGGAGGGTGGGGTGTCTGTGAGGGCCTCTTCGCGAGCAAGCCCGCTCCCACATTGGACGGTGTACACACATCAACTGTGGGAGCGGGCTTGCTCGCGAAGAGGCCTTCACATTCAACCAACAATTCCACGCTTCCCCCGCAATCAGCCCTTATGGCAACGTGCAGTCCCCTGATGAGACCCGTCCCATGGCAAACCCCTATCGCGAGTTGTTCAAAGCCCCCGGCAGCCGCGCATTCGTGCTGGCCGGAATGATCGCGCGCATGCCGATTTCCATGACCGGCATCGGCGTGATCACCATGCTCTCGCAGTTGCAGGGTGGCTACGCAATGGCCGGCGCGGTGGCGGCGACGTTCGCCCTGGCCACGGCGTTTTGTGCGCCGCAGGTGTCGCGGCTGGTGGATCGATTTGGCCAGGGGCGGATTCTTCCGGTATCGGCGTTGCTGGGCGGTGGGGCACTGTTGCTGTTGTTGCTGTGCACGCGGTTGCAGGCGCCGCACTGGACGCTGTTTTTCTTCGCCGCGCTGGCCGGTTGCATGCCGAGCATGTCGGCGATGGTGCGGGCACGCTGGACTGAGGTGTATCGCGGTCGCCCCGAGTTGCAAACCGCCTACGCCCTGGAGTCGGTGCTGGACGAAGTCTGCTTCATTGTCGGGCCACCACTGTCGGTGGGGTTGTGCGTGGTGGCATTCCCCGAGGCCGGTCCGCTGGCGGCCTTGTTGGCGCTGGCCATCGGCGTCACCGCATTCGTCCTGCAACGCAGCACGGAGCCGCCGGTGCATCCCCATGAGGAGCATCACCAGGGCTCGATCATCCGTTCCCGCGACATTCAGTTGCTGATGCTGTTGATGGTCGCCATGGGCACCATTGTCGGCGTGGTGGACGTGGTCAGCGTCGCCTTCGCCCAGCATCAGGGCCAACCGGCGGCGGCGAGCATCGTGCTGTCGGTGTACGCCATCGGCTCGTGCCTGGCCGGGTTGGCGTTCGGCGCACTGCGCTCGAAAGTGCCGCTGGCGCGCCTGTTCCTGTACGGCGGGGTGGCGACGGCGGTGACCACCTTGCCGTTGCTGCTGGCGACGAACATTTTCGGTTTGTCATTGGCGGTGTTTGTCGCCGGCCTGTTTTTCGCGCCGACGCTGATTGTCGCCATGGCCCTGGTGGAGCAGATCGTACCGCCGGCCAAACTCACCGAAGGCCTGACCTGGCTGGTCACCGGCCTGAGCATCGGCGTGGCGATCGGCGCCGCCGGCTCCGGCTGGCTGGTGGACGCCTTCGGCGCGCGCAGCGGGTTCTGGCTGGCGATTGTGGCGGGGGCAGTGGTGCTCGGTTCGGCAATCCCGAGCTATCGCCATCTGAAATGAAGACTTACCTGTGGGAGCGGGCTTGCTCGCGAAGGCGTCGTGTCAGTCGACATCAATGTTGCATGACACGACGCCTTCGCGAGCAAGCCCGCTCCCACAATTGGGTCTGCGACTAATTCCGGCTACACCTCATCCGTTCTCTTTACAGATAACTTTCGAGGAAAGCCCGGTGACCCCGCTGACATTGCTGTGCCTGCCCTATTCGGGCGCGAGTGCCATGGTCTATAGCCGTTGGCGGCGAAAACTGCCGGAGTGGCTCAAGCTGCAACCTTTGGAACTTCCGGGGCGGGGCGCGCGCTACGGCGAGCCCTTGCACACCGACATGCGCCGTCTGGCGCTGCAACTGGCCCAGGAACAGAAAGCCACGCTCAAGACGCCGTATGCGTTGTTCGGCCACAGCATGGGGGCGCTGCTGGCCTGCGAGATGGCCCATGCGTTTCGCTCGCTGGGTTGCCCGGAACCGGTGGCGCTGTTCGCCTCGGGCACCGCCGCACCGACGCTGCGCGCCGATTACGACCGTCAGTATGCCGAGCCGAAAACCGACGCCGAACTGATCGAGCAATTGCGCACCCTCAACGGCACCAGCGAAGAGATCCTGGCCAATGAAGAGTTGATGAGCCTGACCCTGCCGGTGCTGCGCGCGGACTTCCTGCTGTGCGGGCGTTTCGAGCCGGTGCAGCGCCCGTTGCTCAGGTGCCCGGTGCACGTGCTCGGCGGCAAGGCCGACCGCGCCACCGCCGAACAGTTGATCGGCTGGAGCCAGGAAACCCGTGGCAGTTTTTCGGTGGACATGCTCGCGGGCGGGCACTTCTTCATCCATGAGCAGGAAGCGAAGGTGCTGCGGGTGATCAAGGATCAGCTTGAGGTGCATCATCGGCGGCATTCCATGGCTGCCGTGGGTTAACACCACTCCCAAATTTCACCCGATCCCTTGTGGGAGCGGGCTTGCTCGCGAAAGCGGTGCGTCAGTCAAATACATGGCGCCTGACACACCGCCTTCGCGAGCAAGCCCGCTCCCACAAGGGGGGGTGATGTTCTTGTAACCCGCGCTCTACCGCCCCCTGATACTTGTTCCCATCCGCTAATTTTTCCCGCCTGCATTCGTTTTATAGGGACGACGCGCCCTTGCGCCTGCTGCCTACTGATGCGGATGCCGATAGATGAATGCTGAAGACTCCTTGAAACTCGCTCGCCGGTTTATCGGGTTGCCCCTGGAAAAGCGTCAAATGTTCCTTGCGGCCTTGCACAAGGAGGGCGTGGATTTCGCCCGTTTTCCGATTCCGGCCAGCATCGAGGCTGAGGATCGCCTGGCGCTGTCGTACGCCCAGCAACGCATGTGGTTCCTCTGGCAACTGGATCCCCACAGCGGTGCCTACAACCTGCCGGGCGCGGTGCGGCTGACCGGGTGCCTGAACCTGTCGGCGCTGGAACAGGCGTTCGCCAGCCTGGTGGCGCGGCATGAAACCCTGCGCACGGTGTTCGCCCGTCAGGCCGATGACAGCCTGTTGCAAGTCCCGGCCACCGCGCCGCTGGTCATCGAGCAGGTGGATTTCAGCGCACTGCCCGCCGAGGAGCGCGAACGTGCCGTGGCTGAAACCGCCGAACAGCAATCGGTACTGCCGTTCGATCTGTCGACCGGTCCGCTGCTGCGGGTCACCTTGCTCAAGCTCGCAGGACAAGAGCATGTGCTGTTACTGACCCTGCACCACATCGTCTCCGACGGCTGGTCGATGAACGTGCTGATCGACGAATTCATCCGCTGCTACGACGCCTTCGATGCCGGCACGCAACCGCTGCTGACGCCGCTGCCTATCCAGTACAGCGACTACGCCCTGTGGCAGCGCCGCTGGCTGGAGGCGGGTGAGCAGGCGCGGCAACTGGCGTACTGGCAGGCGCAATTGGGCGATGAACATCCTGTGCTGGAACTGCCGCTGGATCATTCGCGCCCGGCGATGCCGAGCTATCGCGGTACCCGCTACGAATTCGCGGTCCAGGCGCAACTGGCCGAGCAACTGCGCAGCACCGCGCAGAAGCACAACATCACCCTGTTCATGCTGTTGCTCGGCGCTTTCAACACTTTACTGCATCGCTACACCGGGCAAACCGACATCCGCGTCGGTGTGCCCATCGCCAACCGCAACCGCGCGGAAATCGAAGGCCTGATCGGCTTCTTCGTCAACACCCAGGTGCTGCGCACCCAACTGGACGGCCAGACCCGGGTCGACGACCTGCTGCGCGCCATCAAGGAAACCGCCCTTGGCGCCCAGGCCCATCAGGACCTGCCGTTCGAGCGCCTGGTCGAAGCGCTGAAACTGGAGCGCAGCCTCAGCCACACGCCACTGTTCCAGGTGATGTACAACCACCAGCCGCATGTAGCCGACATGGCCTCGGTCAGCACTGCCTCCGGCCTGGAGCTGGGCAGCATCGACTGGCAAAGCCGCACCACCCAGTTCGACCTGACCCTCGACACCTGGGAGAAGGGCGGCAAGCTGCACGCCGCGCTGACCTACGCCAGCGACCTGTTCGAGGCCGATACCATTGCGCGCATGGCCCGGCACTGGACGAGCCTGTTGCAGGCGATAGTCGACGACTCGACGCAAAAAATCGGCGAGTTGCCGATGCTGACGGCGGATGAGCAGCAAGTGTTGGTACGGGACTGGAACCGCACCGTCGAGATCTATCCGGTCGAGCAGTGCATGCATCAGGTGATTCAGGCCCAGGCCCGACGCACCCCCGGCGCGCCGGCACTGGTGTTTGGCGATCGTCAGCTCAGCTACGCGCAACTCGACGCCCGCAGCAATCAACTGGCGCACTGCTTGCGCGAGCAGGGTGTCGGCCCGGATGTGCTGGTGGGGATCTGTGTCGAGCGTTCACTGGAGTTGGTCATCGGCCTGCTGGCGATTCACAAGGCCGGTGGTGCCTACGTACCGCTGGATCCGGAATACCCGGCTGAACGCCTGGCCTACATGATCGAAGACAGTGCGATTGGCTTGCTGCTCACCCAAAGCACTTTACTCGGCGCACTGCCCACCGAGGGCGTCAAGGTCATCGCCCTGGATCAGGAGCAAGACTGGCTCGACGGCTACAGCGAGTCCTGCCCGCCAGTTGAAGTGCATCCACTGAACCTGGCCTATGTGATCTACACCTCCGGTTCCACCGGCAAGCCCAAAGGCGCCGGCAACAGTCACGCGGCGCTGGTCAACCGCTTGTGCTGGATGCAGCAGGCTTACCGGCTGGATGGCAGCGACTCGGTGTTGCAGAAGACCCCGTTCAGTTTCGACGTATCGGTGTGGGAATTCTTCTGGCCGCTGATGACTGGCGCGCGCCTGGTGGTGGCGCCGCCGGGGGCGCATCGTGAACCGGCGCGGTTGATCCGCCTGATCGGTGAGTACGGCATCAGTACGCTGCACTTTGTGCCTTCGATGCTCCAGGCGTTCATCCACGAGCCGGGTGTCGAGGCGTGCACCGGTCTCAAGCGCATCGTCTGCAGCGGTGAAGCCTTGCCGCTGGATGCCCAATTGCAGGTGTTCAAAAAGCTGCCGGGTGCCGGGTTGTACAACCTTTACGGCCCGACCGAGGCGGCCATCGACGTCACCCACTGGACCTGCATCGACGAAGGCGCCGACAGCGTGCCCATCGGCCGGCCCATCGCCAACCTGCGCACCCATGTGCTGGATGCACAATTACTGCCGGTTCCGGCCGGCGTGGCAGGGGAGTTGTACCTCGGTGGCGCCGGGCTGGCGCGCAGTTATCACCGGCGTCCGGCGCTCAGCGCCGAGCGTTTTGTGCCGTGCCCCTTCCATGACGGTGCGCGTTTGTACCGCACCGGCGACCGCGTGCGGCAGCGCGCCGATGGGGTGATCGAATACCTCGGGCGCCTCGACCATCAAGTAAAATTGCGCGGCCTGCGCATCGAACTGGGGGAAATCGAAACCCGGCTGATGCAGCATGCGTTGGTGCGTGAGGCCGTGGTGCTGGTACAGGGCGGCAAGCATCTGGTGGCGTATCTGGTGCTGGAAAACGCCAGTGCCGACCCGCAGTGGCCACAAACCCTCAAGGCCTGGCTGCTCGACAGCCTGCCGGAATACATGGTGCCCACCTACCTGATGCCGCTGGACGCCTTGCCGGTGACCGCCAACGGCAAGCTCGACCGCAAGGCTTTGCCGCCGCCCGACGCCACGCCGCAACAGGCATTCGTTGCGCCACAGGATGCGATGCAGATCGCGCTGGCGCAGATCTGGCAGAACGTATTGGGCGCAGAACGTGTGGGCCTCGAAGACAATTTCTTCGAGCTCGGCGGCGACTCGATCATTTCCATCCAGGTGGTCAGCCGTGCCCGCCAGGCGGGCATTCGCCTCAGCCCGCGGGATCTGTTCCAGTACCAGACCGTGCGTAGCCTGGCGTTGGTCGCGGCGTTCGACAGCCGCAGCACTGTCGATCAAGGCCCGGTCAGTGGCGAGGTGATCCTGACCCCGGCACAGCATTACTTCTTCGAACAGGCCATCGCCCAGCGTCAGCACTGGAATCAGTCGCTGCTGCTGACGCCCCGGGACGCGTTGAATCCTGAGGTGTTGGAGCCGGCCTTGGTTACCGTCATCAACCACCACGACGCCTTGCGCCTGCGCTTCATCGACGGTGCCGAAGGCTGGCAGCAGCGCCACGCAGCGCCAGTCGAATCAGCTGGATTGTGGCAACGTCGGGCGTCTTCGACCGAAGCCTTGACCGCCCTGTGCGATGAAGCGCAACGCAGCCTCGATCTGGCAAGCGGGCCGCTGCTGCGTGCCTTGCTGATCAGCCTCGACGATGGCAGCCAGCGCCTGTTGCTGGTGGTTCATCATTTGGCCGTGGACGGGGTGTCATGGCGGGTGTTGCTCGAAGACTTGCAACAGGCTTACCGGCAAGTGGCGCTGCCCGAGAAAACCAGCGCCTATCAAGCCTGGGCCGCGCATCTGCAACAGCATGCCGGCGCCTTGCCTGGGCAAATGCCGTACTGGCAGGCGCAACTGGCGGACGCCCGGGACCTGCCGTGTGACAACCCCCAGGGCAGTTTGCAGCAGCGCCACGGACACAAGATCGAATCGAAACTGGATGAGGAACTGACCCGTCAGTTGCTGCAACAGGCCCCGGCGGCCTATCGCACCCAAGTCAATGATCTGTTGCTCACGGCGTTGGCGGGGGTCATCTGCCGCTGGAGCGGGCAGGGCTCGACGCTGATCCAGCTGGAAGGCCACGGCCGCGAAGACCTGTCCGACGACCTCGACCTGAGCCGCACCGTTGGCTGGTTCACCAGCCTGTTTCCGGTCCGCCTGCAACCCGAGGCCGGGATGGTAAATTCGATCAAGTCGATCAAGGAGCAACTGCGCGCCATTCCCGGCAAAGGCCTGGGCTATGGACTGCTGCGCTATCTGGGCGAACCGGCGCAGCGCCAGGCCCTGCAAGACTTGCCGGCGCCACGGATCACCTTCAACTACCTGGGGCAGTTCGATCGTCAGTTCGACGACGCCGCGCTGTTCGTCCCGGCCCCGGAAAGCGGCGGCCAGGCCCAGGGCGATGATGCACCGCTGGCCAACTGGCTGACCGTGGAGGGCCAGGTCTATGGCGGGCAGCTCTCGCTGCAATGGGGCTTCAGCCGTGACATGTTTGCCGAGTCCACGGTGCAGCGACTGGCCGATGCCTACACCGAAGAACTCAAGACGCTGATCGAACATTGCTGTGCAACAGCGCCAGGCCAGGTTACGCCGTCGGACTTCCCGCTGGCGCGCATCACCCAGGCACAACTCGATGCCTTGCCTGTTGCGGCGCCGGCCATCGAGGACGTTTACCCGCTGACGCCGATGCAACAGGGCATGCTGTTCCACACCCTGTACGAACCCCAGGCCGAGGCCTACATCAATCAATTGCGCCTGGACATCCAGGGGCTGGAGTTGGCGGCATTCGGCCGGGCCTGGCAGGCGGCGATCAACCGACACGACATCCTGCGCAGCAGCTTTCACTGGCTGGGGCTTGAGTGCGCGCATCAGGTGATTCATCGCCAGATCGACCTGCAACTGCAAGTGATCGAAGCAGCCGACATCGATCTCGATGCACTGGCCGCCGAGGAGCGCAGCCGTGGCTTCGAACTCAGCGCCGCGCCATTGTTCCGCCTGCTGCTGGTGCGTCGGGGCAGTGAAGGCTGGCACCTGATCCATACCAGCCATCACATCCTCATGGACGGCTGGAGTAACGCGCAGTTGCTCGGCGAAGTGATCCAGCACTATGCCGGCCAGACGTTGGCCAGGCCGTTGGGGCAATACCGCGACTACCTCGGCTGGATTCAACAGCAGCCGTTGCTGACCGCCGAACAGTTCTGGAGACAGGCGCTGGCGCCGCTGGAAATGCCGACGCTGCTGGCGCAAGCCTTGCCGACGCCTGCCCATGGGTACGGCATGGGTGAACATCAATTGACCCTTGAAAGCGCCGCGCTACAGCGCCTGAGCGATTTTGCCCGCCAGCAGAAAATCACCCTCAACACCTTGCTGCAAGGCGCTTGGGGCCTGCTGTTGCAACGCTACACGGGCCAGTCCTGTGTGGCGTTTGGCGCAACGATTGCCGGGCGCTCCGCGCCGCTGCCGGGCATAGAGCAGCAGTTGGGGCTGTTCATCAACACCTTGCCGATCATCGCCGCGCCGCAAGCGGGGCAATCGGTGGCCCACTGGCTCAACGACCTGCAAGTTCTGAACCTGAGCCTGCGCGAGTTCGAACACGTGCCGCTGTACGACATTCAGGGCTGGGCCGGGCAACAGGGGGCGCTGTTCGACAGCCTGCTGGTGTTCGAGAACTTCCCGGTGGCCGAAGCCCTCAAGCAAGGGGCGCCGGCGGGCCTGACCTTCGGTGCGCTGCACAATCACGAAATCACCAGTTACCCGCTGACCCTGGGCATCGAAGTCGGCGCCAGCCTGCGCCTGGATTTCAGTTTCGACCGAACCCGGTTCAGTGCCGCGCAGATCAGCCAGTTGGGCGCCAGCCTGTTGCAGGTGCTGGAGCAGTTCGTCGCACAGCCACAACAGGCATTGGGCGCGGTCAGCTTGCTGGATGCACAGGCGCAAGCAATGGTGCTGGCGTATTCCCGTCCGCCGGCGCCGCCAATCGATAGCCCGTTGTTGGCTCATCAGCGGTTTGAGCAACAAGCGGCACGCACCCCCGATGCGCTGGCGGTGATGGTCGGTGACGAGCGCCTGACCTACGCCCAGCTCAATGCGCAAGCCAACCAGCTCGCCCATCGCCTGCGTGCCCAGGGCGTGGCGCCGGGGCAGCGGGTGGGCCTGTCGGTGCGGCGCAATGGGCAGATGATCGTCAGCCTGATGGCGATCCTCAAGTCCGGCGCCGGTTATGTGCCGCTGGACCCGGATTACCCGGCCGAGCGCCTGGCCTACATGATCGAAGACAGCGGCATGGACCTGCTGCTGGCGCAACCGGGCCTGCTGGCCGATGTAGCGCTGCCGCAAGGTTTGCCGCGCCTGGCGCTGGAGCCGGGCGCAGACACCGGGTATTCCACCGACAACCTGATCAACCTCGCCAGCGCCGAAGACCTGGCCTATCTGATCTACACCTCCGGCTCCACCGGACGCCCGAAAGGCGTGTGCCTGGCCCATGCCGCACTGCGCGAGTTTTGCGTGATCGCGGCGCACTATTCACAACTCACCCCGCAAGACCGCGTACTGCAATTCGCAACGTTCAGCTTCGACGGCTTTGTCGAGCAGTGCTACCCGCCATTGTGCGTGGGCGCGGCGCTGGTGATGCGCGGCGATGAACTGTGGGACACCGACACCCTCTATCGCCAGATCATCGAGCATGGCGTGACCCTGGCGGATTTGCCGGCGGCGTACTGGTTCCTGCTGTCTCAGGAGTGGGCCGCGCACCCGCAGCGGGACAAGGGGCGTTTGCGTCAGGTCCACGTCGGCGGCGAAGCCATGTCGCTGGAAGGTTTGAAGCTGTGGCACGCCGCCGGCCTGGGCGATGTGCGCCTGCTCAACACCTACGGGCCAACCGAAGCCACGGTGGTGTCCAGTACCCACGAATGCACACTGGCCGATACCCGCAATCACATTGGCGTGCCCATCGGCAAAGCCCTGCCAGGGCGTGCGCTGTATGTGCTGGACAGCGAAGGCCACCTGCTGCCGACCGGTTGCGTCGGCGAATTGTGCATCGGTGGCGACGTAGGCCTTGCCCAGCGTTATCACCAGCGACCGGGCTTGAGCGCCGAGCGCTTCATCGCCGATCCGTTTTCCAGCACGCAGGGCGCGCGGCTGTACCGCAGCGGCGACCTAGCGCGCTATCGCGAGGACGGTGCGCTGGAGTACCTGGGACGCATCGATCATCAAGTGAAAATCCGTGGTTTCCGGGTTGAGTTGGGTGAGCTGGAAGCGCATCTGCAAGGCTTGCCGATGATCAGCGAAGCCGCAGTGCTGGTGCACGAAGGCGTTGGTGGCAAGCAATTGATCGGCTATGTGGTGCCGGCTTCAGATGAACTGCTGGACGCTGATGCGCGTCAACTCACCGACACCGTACGCCGCGCCCTGGGCGAGCGCCTGCCGGAGTACATGCTGCCGGCGCAACTGGTGTTGTTGGCCGCGTTGCCGCTCAACCGCAACGGCAAACTCGACCGCGCCGCGTTGCCGGCCCCGCAGGTCTGGGAGGCCGACGTCGGCAGCGCCCCGCAAGGCGCACTGGAAATCGAACTGGCGCAGATCTGGCGGCAGGTGTTGCAGGTCAGTCGCGTCGATCGGGAAAACAGCTTCTTCGAATTGGGCGGGCACTCGTTGCTGGCGACGCAAATCGTCTCGCAGATCCGCCAGCGCCTGGGCCTTTCGGTGAGTTTGCGCAGCCTGTTCGAACACCCGCGCCTCGAGGATTTCGCCGCCCGGGTGCAGGCGCTGCAACACAGCTGTGAGCGCCCGGCGCTGGTGGCGGATACCTCCGGCGAACGCCAGCCGTTGTCCTTTGCCCAGCAGCGCTTGTGGTTCCTGTGGAACCTGGAGCCGGACAGTTCGATGTACAACATGCCGGGTGCCTTGCGCCTGCGCGGCGAACTGAACCTCGATGCCCTGCGCCGAACCTTCGAAACCCTGGTGCAGCGTCACGCCGTATTGCGCACCACCTTTTACGAAGAAGACGGCCAGGCCTGGCAGCGGGTGCACGGGCAATTGCCGTTGAGCTTCGAGGCCAGCGACCTGCGGCATCGACCGGCGCCGGATGTCGAAGCGCAGCAACTGGCCCGCGAGGAGATCGCCCGGCCATTCGACCTGCGCCACGGTCCGTTGCTGCGGGTGCGGGTGCTGCGGGTCGCGGATGACGAACATGTGCTGTTGCTGACGGTGCACCACATCGTCGCCGATGACTGGTCGTTCCGCGTCCTGATCAATGAGTTCGTCACGCTCTATCCAACCCTCAACCGTGGCCAGACCCCGCAACTGCCGGCGCACAGTGTGCAGTACGCCGACTTCGCCAAATGGCAGCGCCAGTGGCTGGAGCAGGGCGGCGAGTTGCAGCGCCAACTCGACTACTGGCAGCAGCGCCTTGCCGAGCCACAAGCGGTGCTCGAGTTGCCCGCCGATGGCGACCGGCGCACGGCGCAAGAAGGCGCCAGTGCTCATTTCACCTTCAGCGCCGAACTCAGCCAGCAGGTGCGCGACTTTGCCCAACAGCGCGATCTGTCGCTGTTCATGCTGCTGCTGGCCGGTTTCACCCTCGTCCTGCGCCAGCGTACCGAGGTCAGTCGGGTGCGTATCGGCACCGATATCGCCAACCGAAATCAAGCCGAGCTTGAAGAAATGGTCGGCTTCTTCGTTAACCAATTAGTACTGCAAGTGGAGGTCGATGCCGAGCAGTCGGCGGCGCAGTTGCTGGAGGCCTGTCGCCGGGCGGTGCTGGAGGCTTCGGATCATCAAGACCTGCCGTTCGAGCGTCTGGTGGAAGCCTTGCGCTTGCCGCGCCGGGCCGGCCGTTCGCCGCTGTTCGACATCAAGCTGATCTACCAGGAAGGCGTCGGTCGCTTGTCGTCGATGGAGGGCCTGGAGGTCGAGGACTTCCCGTCCGGGCGTCAGGCCGCCGAGATCGGGATGGTCGCCGCGTTCTACAACGATGCCGAGCACATTCACCTGAGTTTCGAAACGCCGGTGGGCCAGTACCTGCCGAGCACGCTGGAGTGTTTGTTCGAACAGATTCAGGCAGTGCTCGAAGCGCTGATACGGGGTGACGGGTTGCAGGTTGGCGAGTTGCTGAACCTGGCCGGCGATGTCCAGCGCCTTGCCGATGCGCGCTTGAACGAGCAACGCAAGGCGTTGCTCGGCGGCGCCATGGCGATCAAGCGCCGCTCGGCGAACCGTGGCGCACCGGCAACGCAATCCGCGGCGGACTGATTCAGTCGGCGACGCCTTTGAGCGCCGCCGTCAACATTTTCTGGAGGGGTTTATGACCGTTTCAACGACCAAGTCCATTCCCAAGATGGGTCGTGGTGCCCGCAAGAGCCTGTCCACCGATCCGACGCGGCTGGTGAGTTTTGCGCCGATGTTCGAAGGCCTCAGCATGCCGCTGGTGTGCCGTCCGGCCGTGTCCGGCGTGAGCCTGGTGGAATGGGCGACCCAGAATCGCGCGCTGATCGAAAGCAAGCTGCTGGAACACGCGGTGATCCTGTTCCGTGGCTTCCAGGTGGCTGATATCGGCGAGTTCAACCGCTGCGTCGACGGGATTTCCGGCGGTGCCCTGGAGTACCTGTTCCGCGCCTCGCCACGGACCCAGATCAGCGGCCAGTTCAAAATCTACAGCTCCACCGACTACCCGGCACCGGAGAAAATCTTCCCGCACAACGAACACTCGTACTCGCCGGTGTTCCCGCGTCACCTGTACTTCTACTGCGACACGCCGTCGACCACCGGCGGTGAAACGCCCTTCGGCGATACCCGCCGGATCCTCGCGCGGATCGACCCGGCGGTGCGCGAAGAATTTACCCGCAAACGCATCATGTACGTGCGCAACTACGGCGACGGCATGGGCCTGCCATGGCAGACCGTGTTCCAGAGCGAGGATCGCGCCGAGGTTGAAGCCTACTGCGCCAAAATCGGCATCCAGGCCGAATGGAAGCCGGGCAATCGCCTGCGCACCCGGCAGAACGGCCCGGCCATCGTGCGCCATCCACTGACCGGCGAGCGCATCTGGTTCAACCACGGCACCTTCTTCAACGCACTGACCCTGCCGGACAGCATCCGCGACAACCTGCTGCGTGAGTTCGGCCCGCAAGATTTGCCGCAAAACACCTTCTTCGGCGACGGCTCGCCGATTCCCGAGGACGTGATTCGTCACCTGCAAGGCATCTACCGCGAGGTGATGGTCGAGTTCGCCTGGGAGAAGGGCGACGTGGTCCTGCTCGACAACATCCTCAGCGTGCATGCGCGCAACGAATTCACCGGCTACAGAAAAATCCTCACGGCCATGGCCATCGCGCAGAAAAGCGCCGACCTGGAACAGGAATAAGGACACCCGACATGAACACCACCGCCCTCGAACCTTCGGTAGACGTATTCCAGACTTCGGCCCAGCAGGCCTTTTATTTGCGGGCCCAGGAGCTGGGCGCACGACCGCTGTTCGCCGCGCTGACGTTGCCGCTCGCCCGGCCAGTGGACGCCCAGGCATTGCGCAGGGCACTGGAAACACTCAGTCAGCGCCATGAAATCCTGCGCACGCTGTACCGTCGTCTGCCGGGCATGAAGTGGCCGGTGCAGAGCCTGTGCGATGGGTTGCCGCTCACCCTTCCGGGTAACCAGCCTTCAGTGGCCGAGGCCTTGAGCCGCAGCCGTGAAGTCATGGTTGAAGATTCGAATCAGACGCTGGTGGTGGCGCAGGTTGAAGACGAGGCAGGGCAGCCTTTCATCACCCTGCTGGCCCCGGCATGCAGCATCGACGAGGCATCGCTGCGGGTGCTGGCGAGTGAACTTGGCAGCCTGTTGCGTGGTGAAACCCTGGTCGACGACGAGGACGCGCTGCAATACCTGGACTACAGCGCATGGCAGGAAGAACTGCGCGAAGAGGACATCGGCCACCAGGGCGCGGCGTTCTGGCGCAACCTGCAATCGCAGTTCGTCGTGGCTCATCGCGTGCCGTTCGAAAAAGCCGTCGAAGTCACTCTGGTTCGTCGTCAGGCAACATTGATTGACGCCCCATGGCTTGCTGGCGTGCAACGGGTCGCTGCCGAAACGGGCGTTGAGGCAGAGCAATTGGCGCTTTTGCTGTGGACCGCATTCGTTGCACGCATCGGCCACCAGGAAAAGCTGCTGATGGGCTGGCAGGTGGAGGGGCGCAACGAGCAAACCGTCGCCACCCTCGGACACTTCGCCCGGCGTTTGCCGGTGGCCTTCGATCACCGCAGCCAGCAGACACTGGCACAAGCGTTGGTGGCGTTTGCCGCCAGCGTCGAACAGTCGCTGTCGTGGCTCGATTGCCTCAATGAATTCGAACTGAGCGCCGAAGGTACCGCGCCGCTGCGTTACGGCTTCGTCTATCAGGCCGCCCTTGAAAGCGCTATCGAGGTGGACGACGGCAACCCCGAAGTCCTTCGCCTGCGTGTGCAGGGCGATCAGTTGCAGTTGTCGTGTCTTGACGGTGCGCTGCCCGAACCGATGCTGGTTGAATGGCTGGAGCAGTTTGTCGAGTTCAGTCACCAATTGCTGAGTTCGTCCGAAATGACCCTGGCTCAGGCGACTCTGGTCAATGACGCACAACTGACCCGATTGGTCGAAGGCTTCAACCCGAACGCCACCGAGCAGGCATTGCCGTTCCGCTTCCTGCAAGAACTGTTCAGCGAACAGGCGCGCCTGCATCCGCAACGCATCGCCCTGAGCGTCAACGGTCAGCGCCTGAGCTATGCCGAACTGGATGCGCGCTCCAATCAGGTGGCCAATGCCTTGCGCGGCCGAGGCGTGACACCGGATGAAATTGTTGCGGTCTACGGCCGGCGCTCCCTGGAAATGGTCATCGCCCTGTTGGGCACGCTCAAGGCTGGCGCTGCGTACTTGCCGCTGGACCCGAACTACCCGATCGAGCGTCTGGCGTTCATGCTCGCCGATACCGGCGCGCGCCATGTGCTGGCCTGCCAAACGCTGCCGGATGCATTACCTGGTGAGCGGACAATTTCCCTGATGCCGGGGGCCGAAGTCTGGTCCGCCGCGCAAACCCGGCCTGAGCCACAAGGTGACAGCGCCAATCTGGCCTACGTCATCTACACCTCCGGTTCCACCGGAAAACCCAAGGGCGTGATGATCAGCCATGCCAACGCCGTGGCCTCGACCCTGGCGCGCAATGCCTTTTATCGCCAGCCGCTGCGCGGGTTCCTGATGCTCTCGTCGTTCTCCTTCGACAGCTCGGTGGCCGGGGTTTTCTGGGCGTTGGGGCAGGGTGCGACCCTGTGCCTGCCGGACGAAGACAGCTACAAGGATCCGGCGCAACTGGCGGCGCTGATCCAGCGCGAAGAGATTTCCCACTACCTGACCTTGCCGTCGTACCACGCACAGATTCTCGAACACCTCGACCGCCAGGCGCTGGCCTGTGTGATCGTCGCCGGCGAAGCCTGCGGCAACGCACTGGTACAGCGACATCGCGAGGCATTGCCGGGGGTGGCGCTGGTCAACGAATACGGTCCGACCGAGGGTACCGTGTGGTGCTCGGCCTGGGAGTTGCCCCTCAGCGATGATGACGACAGCATTCCCATCGGCCAGCCGATTGCCGGCATGCGCATCCATGTGCTCGGCCCGGACCTGCAACCGGTGGCCGTGGGCGTCGAAGGCGAGTTGTATGTCGGCGGGGCCGGCATTGCCCGAGGCTATCTGCAACGGGCACCGCTGACGGCCGAGCGTTTTGTCCCCGACCTGTTCGCGAAGGCGGCGGGCCAGCGCCTGTACCGCACCGGCGACCTGGCGCGCTATCGCGCCGATGGCGTGCTGGAGTATCTGGGCCGGGTCGATCACCAGGTGAAAATCCGTGGCTTCCGCATTGAGCTGGGCGAAATCGAGTCGGCCATGCGCAACGCGCCGGGCATCGAGGACGCCGCCGTGATTGCCCGGGAAACCCCGACCGGCCCGCAATTGCTTGGCTTCGTGGTGTCCCCGGCCGACACCGCCGACATCCGCCTCAACGAATTGCGCAGCCACTTGGCCGAGGCACTGCCCGAGCACATGCAACCGGCGCGCTTGCAGGTGCTGGAGCGCTTCCCGTTGATGCCCAACGGCAAACTCAATCGCCAGGCCTTGCTCGATCTCGATGTGCGCCGCAGCGTCTTCGTGGCGCCGCGCAACGACCTGGAAAAAAAACTGGCGGCGATCTGGGCCGAAGCGCTGCACGTCGAACGCGTCGGCGTGCACGACAACTTTTTCGAACTCGGCGGGCACTCGCTGCTGGCCACGCGCATTCGTGCGCGGATTCAGGAAGAACTGAACCTGGCGATCCCGCTCAAGCTGTTTTTCGACGGTGACACCCTGGAACGCCTGGCGGCGCAGATCGAGCAGTTCCGTCAGCACAGTGAACATAAAGAAAACGATGTAGACGCCCTTGAAGCGTTGTTCGACGAAGTGGATGAGGAACACGCGCGATGAGTGCTGCACCGGACAGAATGATGACCCTGGCCCAGCGTTTCTGCGGCTTGAGCGCGGACGCCCGGCGCGCGTTGCAACAGAAGATGCATGCCCAGGGGCTGACCCTGGAACTGCTGCCGATCCCGCCACGGGACCGCGCCGTCGACACGCTGCCGGCGTCCTACGCGCAGCAGCGCTTGTGGTTCCTCTGGCAGATGCAGCCCCAGGCCACTGCCTACAACCTGACCGGTGCTTTCCGCCTGAGCGGCGAGCTCAACCCTGAGGCGCTGGCGCAAACCCTGAGCGCGCTGGTGCAGCGTCACGAAGTGCTGCGCACCACCTTCGTTTTTGACGACCGGCAAGTGTTGCAAAAGATTCACCCACAGATGGATGCGCCGCTGCTCGAAGTCAGCGCTGGCGACGAGGCCGAACTGCAACGCCAGATCGCCCTCAACGCCGAGCAGCCGTTCGACCTGCACAGCGGTCCGTTGATGCGCTGCCGCTTGATCCGCCTCAATGCGCAGCAACATGTGCTGGTGCTGACCTTCCACCACATTGTCACCGACGGCGGTTCGCTGCCGATCCTGTTGCAGGAGTTCACCCAACTTTATGCGCAATTGAGCGCCGGGCAGGCCCCGCAGCTACCGGAGCCGGGCATTCAGTACGCCGACTTCGCCCGCTGGCAGCGCTTGTGGCTGGAGGCCGGCGAGGCCGAACGCCAGCTCGATTACTGGCGCGTGCAGTTGGGCCGCGAACACCCGCCACTGAACCTGCCGACCGACCGTCGTCGCCGGGCGATCCCGAGCCAGCAGGGGGCTAGCGTCGAGCTGGAAATCTCCACTGCGTTGACCGCCCAACTGCGTGATCTTGCCCGCCGCGAAGGCTGCACCCTGTTCATGGTGCTGATGGCAGCGTTGCAGACACTGTTGCATCGCTACAGCGGCGAGCAGGACATTCGTGTCGGCGTGCCGATTGCCAACCGCACCCGCCAGGACGTGGAAAACCTGCTGGGCTTTTTCGTCAACACCCAGGTGCTGCGCAACCAGCCCCAGGCCGACCAGCCATTTGTGCAATTGCTGGCCGAGATCAAGGCCGCGGCACTCGGCGCACAAGCCCATCAGGATTTGCCCTTTGAGCAACTGGTCGATGGCCTGGGCGTGGAACGCAGCCTGAGCCGCACGCCGCTGTTCCAGGTGATGTTCAACCACCAGCGCGACAGTGGCGGCCCGCAACGCTGGGACCTGCCGGGGCTGAGCGTCGAACCGCTGATCTGGGATGAGAAAACCACCAAGTTCGACCTGATGCTCGACACGGTCGAGGGCGACGAGGGCATCCACGCGTCGTTCGTCTACGCCACCGAGCTGTTCAACGCCTCGACCATCGAGCGTCTCGGTCGGCACTGGCTGAACCTGTTGCAGGCGATTTGCACTGACAGAACGGCTGCCTTGGCGGACCTGTGCATGCTCGACGCCTCCGAGCAACAGGCCACATTGCTCGACTGGAATCGCAGCGCGGTGTTGAACGGCGATCAGGCGAACCTGCTGTGCGCCCATCAACTGATCGAAGCCCAGGCCGCCGCGCACCCGCACAACATCGCCGTGACCTGCGACGGCGTCACCCTCACTTACGCCGAACTGAACCGACGCGCCAACCGCATCGCCCATCGCCTGCGCGAGCGCGGTGTCGGCCCCGATGTGTTGGTGGGCATCGCCCTGGAGCGTTCGCTGGAGATGATCGTCAGCCTGCTGGCGATCCTCAAGGCCGGTGGCGCCTATGTGCCGCTGGACCCGCAATACCCGCAGGACCGCCTGGCCTACATGCTCGCCGACAGCGGCACGCGCCTGTTGCTGACCGATTCCGCGCTGCTGCCGCAGCTGCCGTTGAACGAAGGCATTGAAGTGATCTGCCTCGATCACGCCAGCGACTGGCTGCTTGAGGCCAGTGCCGACAACCTGCCGAACCTGACCGCTCCAGCGAACCTGGCCTACGTCATCTACACCTCCGGTTCCACCGGAAAACCCAAAGGCACGCTGCTGCCCCACAGCAACCTGACGCGGCTATTCAGCGCCACCGAGCACTGGTTCGGTTTTAATGCGCAGGATGTGTGGAGCCTGTTCCACTCCTATGCCTTCGACTTTTCCGTGTGGGAAATCTTTGGCGCGTTGTTCTACGGCAGCAAGCTGGTGGTGGTGCCCCACGCGGTCAGCCGCTCCCCGGAAGACTTCGCCCGCTTGCTCAGTGATGAGGGAGTCACGGTACTCAACCAGACCCCTTCGGCCTTTCGCCAGTTGATGCCGTTCGCCTGCGCCAACGCGCCAGGCATGGCCCTGCGGTATGTGGTGTTCGGTGGCGAGGCGCTGGACGTGGCCAGCCTGCGTCCGTGGTATGACGCCTTCGACGACCGGCAGCCGTTGCTGATCAATATGTACGGCATCACCGAAACCACCGTGCACGTGACTTACCGCCCGCTGTCCCGCGCCGACCTCGATGGCGCCAACAGCTCGCCGCTGGGGGAACCGATCGGCGACCTGCGCTGGTACGTACTCGACCCGCGCCTGAACCCGGTCGCCAAGGGCTGCGTCGGTGAGCTGTATGTCGGCGGTGCCGGCCTTGCTCGCGGCTATCACCAGCGTGCCGACCTGACCGCCACACGGTTTGTGCCGGACCTGTTCGCCGCCGACTCAGGGGCACGCCTGTATCGCACTGGCGATCTGGCGCGTTATTGCGCCGATGGCAGCATCGAGTACGCCGGGCGTATCGACCATCAGGTGAAGATCCGTGGTTTCCGCATCGAACTGGGGGAAATCCAGGATCGTCTGCAAAGCCATCCGGCCATCGAGCAGGCGCTGGTCCTGGCACCGCAGGTCAATGGCAGCCCGCAATTGGTCGCGTGGTTCACCGCGAGCGGCGACGACAGCGATTTGCGCCACTCCCTGCGTGAACATTTGCAGGCCGGTTTGCCGGACTACATGGTGCCGGCGCATCTGATCAAACTCGACCAATGGCCGCTGACCGGCAACGGCAAACTCGATCGCGCTGCATTGCCCAAGCCCGACGCAACGCTGGCGCAGCAGGCCTACACCGCGCCGATGGATGAGCTGCAAACCGAGTTGGTTGCGATCTGGCAAGACGTGCTCAAGCTTGAGCGCGTGGGCATCGACGACAACTTCTTCGAACTGGGCGGCGACTCGATCATCTCGATCCAGGTGGTCAGCCGCGCGCGTCAGGCCGGGATTCGCATCACCCCGCGGGACCTGTTCCAGCACCAGACCGTGCAGAGCCTGGCGAAGGTCGCGGTACGCAGCGCCGGGTTGGTCATCGACCAGGGGCCGGTGCGTGGCGAGGTGCTGCTGACGCCGATCCAGCACTGGTTCTTCGAGCAAGACATCGAGGCCCGTCACCACTGGAACCAGTCGCTGCTGCTGGAACTGCGCGAGCCGCTGGACAGCGACAGCCTGCAACAGGCCTTGGCCGCGCTGGTAGAACATCACGACGCGTTGCGTCTGCGGTTGCGTAATGTCGACGGCGTCTGGCAACAGGCCCAGGCCGAGCAGTGGAACAGTTCCGAGGTGCTGTGGCAGCGCCAGGCTGCCAATACCGATGAATTGCTTGAACTGTGCAACGCCGCGCAAGCCAGCCTGAATCTGCAGGACGGCCCGCTGTTGCGCGCCTTGCTGGTGGACATGGGCGCGGCGGGCCAGCGCCTGTTGCTGGTGGTGCATCACCTGGCGGTGGACGGCGTGTCCTGGCGATTGCTTTTGGAAGATTTGCAAACCGCGTATCAACAAGCACAGCAAGCTCGACCCCTGCGTCTGCCAGCGAAAACCAGCGCCTATCAGGCCTGGGCCGCTCGCCTGCAAACTCATGCGCGAAGTGCTGCATTGGCCAGCCAAGCCAGTTACTGGCAAGACCAGTACCGCGACGTGCGCGTGCAACTGCCCGCCGACAACCCCCAAGGCAGCCTGGCCAGCCAGCATGCCGTGAGCGTGGAAACGTTGCTCGACAGCACATTGACCCGCCAACTGTTGCAGGACGCCCCGGCGGCTTACCGCACCCAGGTCAACGACCTGTTGCTGACGGCACTGGCGCGGGTGTTGGGCAACTGGACAGGTCAAACTTCGACGCTGGTGAAACTGGAAGGCCATGGCCGCGAAGACCTGTTCGACGACATCGACCTGACCCGCACCCTGGGCTGGTTCACCTCGATCTTCCCGGTGAAACTCACCCCGGCCACTGATCTGGCCGGCAGCATCAAAGCAGTCAAGGAACAGCTGCGCGCCGTGCCCGACAAAGGTATCGGCTTCGGCATCCTGCGCTATCTGGCGGACGCCGGCCTTGAGGATCTGCCGTCACCGCACGTCACCTTCAACTACATGGGCCAGTTCGATGCCAGTTTCGACGAACAGGCACCGTGGCGCCCGGCCCGGGAAAGCGGTGGCGCCGAGCAGGGCGCATCGGCCGAACTGGACCGGGGCCTGAGCATCAACGGTCAGGTGTATGCCGGGCAACTGCGCCTGAGCTGGACCTTCAGCGGTGACGTGTTCAACCCGCAGACCGTGCAGCGTCTGGCCGATGCCTACGCCCTGGAGCTGCAACGGCTGATCGAACATTGCCTGAGCGGTGCCGGCGGGTTGACCCCGAGCGACGTGCCACTGGTGCGCGTCGATCAGGCGCAGCTGGATGCCTTGCCGCTGGCGGCCAGCCAGATCGAAGACATCCTGCCGCTGTCGCCGATGCAGCAAGGCATGTTGTTTCACAGCCTGTTCGCCCCGGATGCCGGGGCCTACGTCCCGCAGATGCGCGTGGATGTGCAGGGGCTCGACGTCGAGGCGTTCCGCGATGCCTGGCAGCAGACGCTGCAGCGCCATGAAGTGCTGCGCGCGGCGTTCTTCAGCGAAAGCAACGGCTCGCGGCCGTTGCAAGTGATCCTGGCCGACGCCACGCTGCCGCTGACCGTGCTCGACTGGCGCGATCAACCCAAGGTTACCGGAGCGCTGGATCGCCTGGCCGAGGACGACCGTCTGCGCGGTTTCGACCTGACACTGGCGCCGTTGCTGCGCCTGACCCTGGTGCAGACCGCCGATGACCGCCATCACCTGATCTTCACCAACCACCACATCCTGCTCGACGGCTGGAGCACTTCGCAGTTGTTCGGCGAAGTGCTGCAGCGGTATAGCGGAATCATGCCGGCGCCGAGTGTTGGCGGTTATCGCGATTACATGACTTGGTTGGGCACCCGCGATCGCGCCGCGTGCGAAGCGTTCTGGCTGGAGCAATTGCAGTCGTTCACCGAACCGACGCGACTGGCCGGCGCCTTGCCGGGGCCGGTTGCAGGGCAGGGCGATGCTCATCGCACCCTGCACCTGAGCCTGGACCGAGCGGCCACCGAGCGCCTGAGCGGCTTTACCCGTCAGGCCCGCGTCACGCCCAACACCCTGTTGCAAGCGGCGTGGCTGTTGCTGTTGCAGCGCTACACCGGGCAGCAAACAGTGGCGTTCGGTGCCACGGTGTCGGGGCGTCCAAGCGAATTGCAAGGCATCGAGCAGCAGATCGGTCTGTTCATCAACACCTTGCCGGTGATCGCCTCACCGCACCCCGAGCGCACGGTCAGCCAATGGATCGATGAGGTCCAGGCGCTCAACCTCAGGTTGCGTGAAGTCGAATACACACCGCTGGCGGATGTGCAGCGTTGGGCCGGTCACTCTGGCGAGGCGCTGTTCGACACGCTGCTGGTGTTCGAAAACTACCCGGTGGCCCAGGCGCTGGAGGAGGGCAATGCCAGCGCGCTGAAGTTCTCCGGCATCAGCAACCACGACCAGACCAGCTTCCCCCTGGCCATCGCCGCCGAGCTGGGTGAATGCCTGGATTTGCGTTTCAACTACGACACGGCGCTGTTCAGCGCAGAAGCCATTGAAGGCTTGAGCACACGTCTGCTGGCATTGCTCGATGCCATGGTCAGTGAGCCGCAGCAGCCAATGGGGCGCTTGAACCTGCTCGATGCCGCGCAAACAGCGCAGCAGATCGAGGGTTTCAACCGCACCGCGCAGGCCTGGCCGGATGTGCGTCCGGTTTACCAGTGCTTCGAAACCCAGGTGCTGCAAACCCCGGAGGCCCCGGCCCTGGTGTTTGCCGGCCAGACCCTCAGCTATCGCGAACTCAATCAACAGGCCAACCGGCTGGCGCACTACCTGCGCAGCCAGGGCGTCGGCGCCGAAGTGCTGGTGGGCATTGCCGCCGAGCGTTCGCTGGAACTGGTGATCGGCCTGCTGGCGATCATGAAGGCCGGTGGCGCCTACGTGCCGCTGGACCCGGACTACCCGCGCGAACGCCTGGAGCACATGTTCGACGACAGCGGCGTACACCTGCTGCTGACCCAGCGTCATTTGCTTGAGCAGTTGCCGATTCCGCCCGCCACCACGGCGATTTGTCTCGATGACATGGCCGGTTTGCTGGACGACCTGAGCAACGAAAACCTGCCCTGTGTGGTCGAGCTGCAATCGCTGGCCTACATGATCTACACCTCCGGCTCCACCGGCAAACCCAAGGGCGCGGCCAACCACCATGAGGCCTTGTACAACCGCTTGGCGTGGATGCAGGGCGCGTATCCACTGGACGGGCGCGACACCGTATTGCAGAAAACCCCGTTCAGTTTCGACGTGTCGGTCTGGGAGTTTTTCTGGCCATTGATGACCGGTGCACGCCTGGCCGTGGCCGAGCCGGGTGCCCATCGCGATCCGGCGCAACTGGTCAGCCTGATCGAGCAGTACCAGGTCAGCACCCTGCATTTCGTGCCGTCGATGCTGCAGGCGTTCGTTCAGGGCGAAGGCTTCGAGCGTTGCGCCAGCCTGCGGCAGGTCATGTGCAGCGGCGAAGCCCTGTCGGCGGACTTGCAGCACAGCCTGTTCCGCGTGCTGCCCAACGTTGGCCTGTACAACCTGTACGGCCCGACCGAAGCGGCCATCGACGTGACCCACTGGACTTGTGTCGACGACGGCGGCTTCAGCGTGCCGATCGGTCAGCCGATTGCCAACCTGGTGACCTACATCCTCGACGACAGCCTGCAACCGCAAGTGCAAGGTTGTGTGGGTGAGCTGTATCTGGGTGGCATTGGCCTGGCTCGTGGTTATCACAACCGTCCGGAGCTGACCGCCGAGCGCTTCGTCGCCAGCCCGTTCGGTGAGCAGGGCGAGCGCCTGTACCGCACCGGCGACCTGGCGCGTTACCGCGCGGACGGCGTGATCGAATACGTCGGGCGTATCGACCATCAAGTGAAGATCCGCGGCTTGCGCATCGAGCTGGGGGAAATCGAAGCCTGCCTGCTGGAGCATCCATCGGTGCGCGAGGCGGTGGTGATCGCCCTCGACGTTGGTAAGTCCAAGCAACTGGTGGCTTACGTCACAGGTGATGCTGCCCTTGATCCACTCAAGCAACACCTGCGCAACGCGCTGCCCGAGCACATGCAGCCGAGCCACGTGCTGTTGCTCGATCAGTTGCCGGTGACGCCCAACGGCAAGCTCGACCGCCGGGCATTGCCGCAACCGGACCTGCAAGTGCGCGAATACGTTGCGCCGCGCAGTGCCGTGGAAGCGACGCTGCAAGCCGTGTGGCAGGCGTTGTTCGAAGTGCCGCAGATTGGCATGCACGACAACTTCTTCGAACTGGGCGGCGATTCAATCGTCTCGATCCAGGCTGTCAGTCGCGCACGCAAGGCCGGGTTGAGCATTTCGCCCAAAGATGTGTTCAGCCATCCGACCATCGCCGAACTGGCCGCGGTCGCTCAACCGCTCACGGCAGATCAAGCCGTACAGACGGTGTTAGCACCGGCCGCGAACGTCGAACTGAGTGACGCGCAGTATCAGGCGCTGGAACTGACAGCGGACGAAATCGAGGATGTTTATCCGCTGTCGCCGATGCAGCAGGGCATGCTGTTCCACTCGGTGCAGGACGGCGACTCGGGGCTGTACGTCAATCAGATCGAAGTGGGTGTGCGTGGCGTCGACGGTGCGCGCTTCCGTGCAGCCTGGGCGGATGCTGCCAAACGTCACGGGATTCTGCGCACCGCATTCCTCTGGGAAGGCGACAAGGAACCGCTGCAAGTGGTGCTGCGTGACGCGCCGTCACTGCTCACTGAATTGGACTGGCGCGGGCTCGATGATCAGCCTGGGCGCGTCCGCCAACTGGCCCTCGAGGAGCGCGAACGCGGCTTCTCGTTGAACCGTGCGCCGCTGTTGCGCCTGTTGCTGGTGCGCCTGGAGGACGACCGCTATCGCCTGATCTGGACCTACCACCACATCCTCATGGATGGCTGGAGCGTGTCGCGCCTGATCGGTGAAGTACTGCGCCATTACAGCGGCGAGGAGCACGAGCCGGTGGCCGCCTATCGCGACTACATCGACTGGCTCGGTCAGCAAGTCGCCGAGGCCAGCGAGGTGTTCTGGAAAGACAAACTCAGTAACCTCGAAGGCGCCACGCACCTGGCCCGCGCACTGCCGGTCAAGGCGCCGCAAACCGGTTATCACGCGATCCATACGCACCTGAGCGCCGGGCAGACCGCGGGTTTGCAGGCCTTTGCCCAGCAACAGCAAGTGACCCTCAACACCCTGGTGCAAGCCGCGTGGCTGTTGCTGTTGCAGCGCTACACCGGCCAGCGCACGGTGACGTTCGGCGCCACGGTGTCCGGGCGCCCGGAAACACTCAACGGCTCGGAGAACATGCTCGGGTTGTTCATCAACACCTTGCCGGTGGTCAACACGGTGCCGACCGAAGCCAGCGTCGGCGACTGGCTGCGGGAGATCCAGGCCTGCAACCTCGACATCCGCGACTTCCAGCAAACTCCGCTCAGCGATATCCAGCGCTGGGCCGGGCAGGGCGGGCAGTCGTTGTTCGACAGCATCATCGTGTTCGAAAACCAGCCGGTGGACCGTACCCTTCGCGAGTGGAACGGCGATTCCCTGCGCTTCGAGGACGTTTCCGATTTCGGCCTGACCAGCTTCGCCATGGACCTGATGGTCAGCCTCGACGAGGGGCTGCGCATCGAGTACATGCACCAGCGCGATCAGTTCGATCTGGCCACCGTGGAGATCCTGCGCAGCCACATGGAAAGCCTGATGCAGCGCTTGTGCGACGACGCCGGGCGCGCCGTCGGTGAGCTGGGCCTGCTGACCCAGGACGAAGGCCGGGCGCTGGACGGCGAACTGCCGGTGGTGGCCGAGGGGGACGAGACGCCAGTGCACGAACTGATCCGTCAGCGTGCGCGACTACAACCGGATCACACGGCGCTGGTGCTCAGTTATGCCGATCGCGACGTCGAGCAGTTGAGTTATGCCGAGCTGGACCGTCGCTCCGATGCCCTGGCAGTGCATCTGCTGGAGCAAGGCGTGCAGGCCGAAGACGTGATCGGTGTGTTCATGGAGCGCTCGCTGGAGCTGGTGGTGTCGCTGCTGGCGGTGATGAAGTGCGGTGCGGCCTACGTGCCGCTGGACCCGCAATACCCGCAGGAACGCCTGAGCTACATGATGGCCGACAGCGATATGCGCTTGTTGCTGACCCAGGAGCGTCTGTGCGATAGCGCGCAACTCAATTCGGGCACGGCGATGGTCGCAGTGGATCGCTTGAACCTCGACGTCGATGTGGCGGTGCCATCGAGTTCCGTGCACGCCGAGCAACTGGCCTACCTGATCTACACCTCGGGCTCCACCGGCAAGCCGAAAAGCGTCGCCGTGGCCCACGGGCCTTTGAGCATGCACGTGCAAGCCATCGCCGAGCTATACGAGATGGACCCGGACAATCGCGAGCTGCATTTCATGTCGTTCGCCTTCGACGGCGCCCATGAACGCTGGATCACTGCGCTGACCAGCGGCTCGACCCTGGTGATCCGCGACAACAATCTGTGGACCGCCGAGCAGACCCTGGCGGTGCTGCACCGCCAGCGCATCAGCGTCGCCTGCTTCCCGCCGGCGTACCTGCTGCAACTGGCCGAGCACGCCGAATTGCAGGGCGGCGATCCACCGCCGGTGCGCATCTATTGCTTCGGTGGCGATGCGGTGCCGGACGCCACGTTCGAGCGGGTCAAGCACACACTCAAGCCGCAATTCCTGGTCAACGGCTACGGGCCGACGGAAACCGTGGTCACGCCGCTGCTGTGGAAAATCGCCGCCGACGGCCACTGCCAGGCGATGTATGCGCCGATTGGCCAACGCGTCGGCAGTCGCAGCCTGCACGTGCTGGACATGGACCTCAACCCGCTGCCGGTGGGCATGGTCGGTGAGCTGTACATTGGCGGACGGGGTGTCGCGCGCGGCTACCATCGCCACCCGTGGCAGAGCGCCGAGCGTTTCGTCGCCGATCCTTTCAGCACTGAAGGCGGGCGCCTGTACCGCACCGGCGACCTGGTGCGCCGTCGCGAGGATGGCGTGTTCGATTACGTCGGGCGTATCGACCACCAGGTCAAGGTGCGCGGCTTCCGCATCGAACTGGGTGAAATCGAAGCCCGCCTGCGCGAGCAGGCCGGGGTCAATGATGCGCTGGTGGTGGTGCGTGACAACGGTCAGGGGCCGCAATTGGTGGGCTATGTGGTAGCGGCGCAAGACGATGGCCTCGGCCCGCGTTGCCAGGCTGCATTGCGCGAGAGCCTGCCCGACTACATGGTGCCGACCCAGGTCGTGGTGCTGCCGCGCTTCCCGTTGACCCCCAACGGCAAACTCGATCGCAAGGCATTGCCGGATCCGGCCTTCACCGGCCGCGACTACGTGGCGCCGCGCACGCCGCTGGAATGGGCGCTGGCGGATATCTGGCAACAGGTGCTGGGCATCGAGAAGGTTGGCATTACCGACAACTTCTTCGAGTTGGGCGGCGATTCGCTGCGCACCCTCAAGGTGATCTCGAAAGTCCGTGCCCTGAATGAGCCTGACTTCCAGCTCAAACTGCGGGACATGATGGCCAAGCCGACGATTGCCGGGTTGTCCGGTGTCGATGAACAGCCGCTACGACACAGTCCGCAACCGCTGTTGCTGCTAAACCAGGTGGTGAATGATCAGCCACCGCTGTTCTGCCTGCACGCCGGTTTCGGCACGGTGTTCGACTACGAGCCATTGGCCCGACGCCTCGATGGCGAGCGCACGGTGTACGGCGTGCAATGCCGGATGCTGCTCGACCGGCAGTGGCACGACACTTCGCTTGCGCAGATGGCCGCCGACTACGTCGAGGCGATTCGCGCCAGACAACCTCAGGGCCCGTACCACGTGCTGGGCTGGTCGCTGGGCGGGGGTTTGGCGTTGATGGTGAGTGACTTGTTCGAACAGCAGGGCCAGCGAGTGGCGTTTGTCGGCCTGGTGGACAGCTTTGTGCCGACCCAGGTCAATGCCGTCGCCAGCCCGGATGAGTGGCGCACGGATCTGGCCGAGTTCCTCGGTGCAACCTTGGGCATGGATGGCGAGGTGATTGCCCGGGTGTTGAGTACCGAGTCGACGGGGGACCACGAGGCAGTGGCGCGGATCATTCGTGCGGTGATCGACAGCGAAAGCGATCAGGCCAGCGGCTACGCGCTGCTCGGTGCCGATGAGCTGGCCCAGACGTTCATGGTCAGCACGCGGTTGAAGGCGCTGTCGCGGCAGGTCGAGACCTTGCCGATTCCGCAGGTCGAGCTGCATTGCTGGTGGGCCGATGGCAACCCGACGACCGAACGCGCGACCCTGGAGCGTCAGCGACCACGGCTGCGCAAGGTGCAAACGGTAACGGCCGGCCACTTCGATATCCTGCAGCAGGAGGAGTGCCTGGACGCCGTGGTGGCGGCGCTTGGCCGGGAGGTGGTGCCGCAGTCTTAAGCCGTTTACTTGTGATGAGGGGAAAACCTGTGGCGAGGGGGCTTGCCCCCGTTCGGCTGCGAAGCAGTCGCAAACCCGAACAACGCGGTATGTCTGACTGATCTCAAACGCTGGTTCTGGGGCCGCTTCGCGACCCAACGGGGGCAAGCCCCCTCGCCACAGGTTTCTTGTTCAGCCTGGGAGATTCTTCATTGAACAGGATGACGCCCTAATGAACGGTCCTCACGGTTCGTTTATTGGGCGAGCTTTTTATTTTTGGAGACTACCGCCCATGGCACTGCACCCGGACATCGAAGGGTTTCTAGAGCTGGCCGAGTTCGGCCGCCTCAGCGGCAAAAGCCAACCCATGCATGAGCTGAACCCGAGCGAAGCGCGGCAGCAGTTCGAACAGACTTCGCAGTTGCTCGATGCGGCGCCAACGGGCGCGTTGACGGTATCTGCGCTCAGCATTACGGCGCGGGACGGGCATGTGCTCAATGCGCGGCTGTACGCCAAACCGCAACCGGACAACGAGCCGCGCCCGGTGTTGCTGTACTTCCATGGCGGCGGGTACGTGGTGGGCAGCCTCGATTCCCACGACACCTTGTGCCGGCGCCTGGCGCTGGCGGGGGAGTTTGCCGTGTTGTCGGCGGACTATCGCCTGGCGCCTGAGCACCGTTTTCCCACTGCATACAACGATGCCGAAGACATCACCCGTTGGCTGGCCATTACCGGTGCCAAAGCATTGGGTCTGGACGCGAGACGGATCGCACTGGCCGGGGACAGCGTCGGCGGCAGCCTGGTGGCATCGCTGTGCATCGCCATCGCCCAGGACCCGTTGGGATGGCCGCTTGTGCCGCGCCTGCAAGTGTTGCTGTACCCGGTGATCGACGCGGTAAAAAAACGCCCGTCCCTCGAGCGATTCGCCGAAGGCTATCTGCTGGAAGCCACCACGCTGGAATGGTTCTATCAACAATATCAACGCGGCGAAGCCGACCGCAGCGACTGGCGTTTTTCACCGTTGTACGCCGAGCGTTTGCACAGTCTGACACCCACCGTCCTGTGGCTGGCCGAGTACGACCCGTTACTCGATGAAGGCCTGGCCTGGGCCGAGAAACTGCGTACTGCGGGGCAACCCCTGGTGCTGGAGGTAAAGGCCGGCATGACCCACGACTTTGCGCGCATGGGCGAGATGGTCCAGGAAGTGCCGGGGATGCTGGGACAACTGGCGGCGCAGATCAGCGAGAGTTTGGCCTGACGCATGGCGTAGTGATCAGCGACGCCGTCCCCCTGCGGGAGCGGGCTTGCTCGCGAAAGCGATATTTCAGCCGACACATAAGTTGCCTGACACACCGCCTTCGCGAGCAAGCCCGCTCCCACAGGTCTATCGGTGATCCGGAGATAGTGGTCAGGGCGGATCAAGCCGATCCAACGCCCGATTCACCGCCAGTTCCCCCAACATGATCACCTGCGCAACCCCCAACAGCGCATTGCGGCTTGTCCCTTCCAGATGATCCACCAGATCGTTGGCCATGACATTGGCCGACGCCAGCGACTCACAGGCGTGCACCAGCAGGGTTTCGGTACTGAGTTCGGGATTGACGATGAACATCGTGCTGGGTGTGCGCGGAGTGACCATGATGTAGGGGCCGGGGTTGAGGTGGTGATTGAGCGCGCGCTCGGCGGCTTCGTGGAATTGTTTTGAGTCGGGGCTTTCGTACGGGGAGGCCGGATCGGATTCCGGCGGGTTTGGAGTTACCTTGAATATAGATACTTACCTTTAAGTAGGGCAGCACCAGTTCGCTACTAAACGAAAGGGTGGCAGCTGTGCGCAAGTTAGTAGACCGGCAAGGTGAGGAACCGGCGCGCCCGGGGGCGCCATGCGCACAGCCACCATCAAACACAGGCAGATGCCTGACTGATGATACTCATGCGACCGTTCTAACCTTGGCCGGGCTACTAAACCCGATCACCGACAATCAGTGACCCGAATCAAGTTACCGACGCCCCCCAAGGCGCACAAGCCGGCGGATTCTGGCGTACCTGTAGGCAACGACGCAAGGCGTTGTGGCTTTCACGAAGTAACCTGTAGGGCGATTAAACAAACACTGTCGAGTGGCTTTTAGCCGGCTGTTATGCCTTGTCAGAGAGCGTTGAAAACCTCGGAATCGGCAGGAAGAATCCTACGAAAGTTTGCGGTTGGCCGTCGGAAGTAAAGCCCTTACGATCTGACGTTATGCATTGGTCGGTTTGGCAAATGACACTTCATCTTGCGATCGACGACAGCACCCCCAATACCGATTAGACTGCTACCCATTGACCCCGGAGGCCATAATGAGCGCCGAACTTTCCCCTATCGTTTCAGAGTTTGAGACCAAAGAGCAGGCCGCCAGCTATGACCGTTGGTTCCGCGCCAAGGTCCAAGCTTCGCTTGACGACCCACGCCCGAATGTCCCGCACGATCAGGTGATGGCCGATATGCGAGCCCTCATCGAATCAAAGCGCAACAAACACGATGCTGGTTGAGTGGCGGCCCGAAGCACGGGCCGAACTCTGGCAAATCCTGAATTACATTGGCGACCGAAACTTCGTAGCGGCCAGCGAGCTATTTCAAGCCATTGAAGCTGCTACATCGGCCCTTCCCGAACATCCCTACCTTTATCGATTCGGTCGAGTGCCCGGCACTCGGGAGATTGTCGTGCATCCCAACTACCTGGTGGTTTACCGAGTGACGGATCGAATCGAGATATTGAGCGTGTTGCATGCTCGGCAGGAATATCCCTGATTACCAGGGTATTTCATCGCCGGTTGAAACCACCCCCAAAGCAGTCACTCGACACTTAACTAAAAACTGCTAGATTCACCGCTCGATTGGCACGACAAGGAATGTTCGTTCATGAAGTTTGGCTACCTGATCATCTACGTCAAGGATGTAGACGCCTCTCTCAAGTTCTTCTCATCGGCCTTCGGGCTCGGCGTTCGGTTCATCCATGAGTCCGGCACCTATGGCGAACTGGAAACCGGCGAAACCGCGCTGGCATTCGCCGCCGATGAACTGGCCGCATCGAACTTCAGCACCGGTCATGTCCCGGCGCACTCATCCCTCAAACCGCTAGGCATCGAAGTCGGGCTGGTGACCGGGGATGTTCCCGCGGCCCATGCCAAAGCGATTCAAGCAGGCGCCAGCGAAATTGCTGCCCCGACTACCAAGCCCTTGGGGCAAACCGTGTCTTACGTTCGATGCCCTGACGGAACGCTGGTTGAGCTGTGCACACCCGTAAACGCTACCGAGAGTGGGTCTTGAAAGCCGGGCGCGAAGCGAACCACGCAGACAAGTCTGGCAGTAACCTGCAAGTGGTCACGTCAACGGGCCCTTTGGCGATACTTGAAATCTCAGGGATTACGCCGCAACTCCGGGAGCTGGAAACGCAGGCCGTTGCCGAAGGCTTCAGGTTCCTCTCCCGGTTGATCGAGGAATGGGAAAGCGGTGCCAATCGATTCGATCAGCAGGGTGAGGGTCTTTTCGGGGCGTTCCGGAACGGGCGGCTGATTGCCATAGGAGGTCTTTCATCAGACCCATTTGCCGAACCGGATGTAGGGCGATTACGGCGGGTCTACGTCGCACGTGCATCAAGGGGCCAGAACGTGGGCAAAGCGTTGGTGCAGCACCTGCTGGAATTGGCGAGTGAGCATTTTCGCGTTGTGCGACTGTCCACGGACACACCCGAGGGCGCCGCCTTTTACCTGCGCTGCGGGTTCCAGCCGATCCAGGATGATTTTGCGACGCATATGAAGTCATTGGCGTTCTGAAAAAACCAAGGATGATTCAATGATGAATCATAAAAAAAACCTCATCAGTTGCCTGATATTTCCCATCGCCCCGGTCGGCGTCATTTTTCTGACCTGCGCCCTGTGCGGGGAAATCTGGGCAGAAAACTTCTACACACCCGGCGAGGACGGCGGAGAAGTCGAGCCCGCGCTGGCTCTCTTTATCATTCCGCTCCTGCTGGTCATTGCCGCATTTTTGTTTGCGGGCCTGACAGCGTTGACTCGATGGGTGGCGCGGCGTTTTGAACCCGGGGCCTGGTGGCGGTGGTTGATGGCGATTCCGCGCGTCGTCCTGGCAGCCATTGCGTTGTTTCTGTTTCTGCTTTCGACCGGTTTCCTGATGGGAGATGTGCTCGGTCCCTTCAGGTATTGGCAGGTGGCTTGCGCATGGGCAGCCAGCGCGGTGACCGCCGGGGCATTTGTGGTTCAGCAACTTTCACGTCTAAAGGAGTAGTCCTCAGGCCTCGGACAGGGTTCTGCCGAGCCATCTTCCGCATTCCGTATCGGCTATGTATTATCGACCTCGGCCCGATGCTGCCCGCCGCTCGCTCCCGTTGGGAAAGGTGAAAGCGTCTCCTCCTTCTACAAACCCTGTCGCCTCTCTTGACGGTCGAGGTTTGGCAACGCGAGCACCAAAGCATCTCGGCTACAGGAGCAGTCATGTTTTCAATCGAGCAAGCCAAGCAAATGGCCAGACAGTTGCGCGCCTCGCTGGAGGAACGCAATCAAGTGGTGACCCATTCCACTGCGCTGGAACTGGTCGCCCAGCAACTGGGCTACAAGGACTGGAACACCGCGTCAGCGATGCTTGCGCAGGCAAACACCCCGTCCACGCCTGCTGCAACGTTCGACAAACCCATTCCAATCTTGCGGATGTTCGACGAAGCCAAGGCGCGTGAGTTCTATCTGGATTTCCTGGGCTTTAGCGTCGAGTTCGAGCATCGTTTCGAGGCGGATTTGCCGCTGTACCTGGGCATCAGTCGCGACGGGCTGCAACTGCACCTTTCCGAGCACCACGGCGATGCCAGCCCGGGCTCGACGGTGTTCGTGCCCATGCACAACATCGAACTGCTCAGGGACGAATTGCAGGGCAAGCGCTACGGATACGGACGTCCGGATATTGTTCAGCAGGGCTGGGGCATGGAGCTGCAAGTCTACGACCCGTTCGGCAACCGGATTCGCTTCTGCCAGTATTGATCAGACGGTGCGGACCAGGGCGACCCGGTCCGTTTTGAACCACCCGGTATTAAGGATGGACACGGTATGACCACGCAGGACATTTCGCTTCAAGACATCGCCGCGCCTGAAGGCGTTTGTTATGGCTGCGGCAGCCAAAACCCGCACGGGCTGCACATCAAGAGCTTCTGGCATGAAGACGGGGTGCATGTCATGGCGCAGCACATGCCGGATGACAAGTACTGCGGCTGGCCGGGTCTGGTTTACGGCGGTTTGATCGCGATGCTGGTCGATTGCCACTCCAACTGGGCAGCGATGGCTTATCACTACCGGGCAGAACAGCGCGAGGTGGGCAGCTTGCCCCACATCACCTGCGTCACCGGTAACCTGGGCATCAAGTACATCAAGCCCACCCCGATGGGTGTCCCCCTGACACTGCGTGCAAAAGTCGAAGGCGAGGTCGGGCGTAAAAGTCGGGTTATTTGCGAGGTCTTCGCCGGGGATGTCCTGACCGCTGTCGGGGACTCCACGTTTGTCCGCGTCGATACCGAGCAACTCAGGGCCACTGCGCAAGCAGAAAACGGCACCGGGCCACTAATGTAGGAGCGAGCTCGCTCGCGATGGACTCATAGGCGCAGCGTTCAACCAGTAAACACGCGTTATCGTTAACGACCATCGCGAGCAGGCTCGCTCCTACAGGTGGAAGCAGGCAGCCATCAGGGGCGCCGCGCAAGCAGAAAACGGAACCGGGCCACTGTAGGAGCGAGCTTGCTCGCGATGGACTCACAGGCGCAGCGTTCAACCAGTGAACACGCGTTATCGTTAACGACCATCGCGAGCGAGCTCGCTCCTACAGGTGGAGGCAGTCGGCCATCAGTACTGCGCACGCAGGCTCAGGGTCAGGGTGCGCGGGTCGCCGTAGAAGTTGGTGCCCCAGGAGGCATCGACGCGGTCGTAGTACTTGCGGTCGAACAGGTTGTTGGCGGTCAGTGTCGACGACAGGTGTTCGTTGAACTTGTAGCCGACTTGCGCCGAGGTAACAGCATAGCCGCCTTGATGGAACTTCACGTCACGCTGGTAGTAGGTGTCGCTGACCACACGCACGCCACCGCCGACGCTGAAGTCCTTGAGCGGGCCGTCGGTGAACTCGTACTTGGTCCACAGGTTGAAGTTGTGCTTGGGCGTGATGGTGCTGAAGGTCTTGCCTTTGTTGGCCTGGTCGCCGTCCAGGAACTTGGTGGAGGTGTAGGCGTAACCGGTGACGATGCTCCAGTTGTCGGTCAGGTTGCCGCTCAGCTCGGTTTCCCAACCCTCGCTGCGTGCCTTGCCTTCGGTCATGTAGGCACCGGAGGTGTTGTCGTATTCGGCGCGGTTTTCATCGTAGATGCGAAAGGCGGCGATGCTGGCGTTCAGGCGACCGTCGTAGAATTCGCGCTTGAGGCCGATTTCGTATTGCTTGCCTTCGCGCGGGCCGACCGGCTCGCCGTTTGTGCCGATTTCGCTCTGCGGTTTGAACACGCCGGTGTAGCTGAAGTAGGTCGACAGTTCAGGGGTGATCTTGCCGATGATGGCGCCGTACGGCACGACCTTGCGGTTGATGCTGGTGTGGGCTTCGCCGAAGTTGTTGAAGAAGGCGTTGGCGTTCTTCGCATCGCTTTCGTACCAGGTGACGCGGCTGCCGCCGATGACATCGAGCCAGTCGGTGACGTTGAATTTGGCGCGGGTGTAGACGCCGTACTGATCGGACTTGGACCAGTTGCCGTTGACGTGCGCATAGTCATTGCGGGGAATGTCGATGCTGCCCGGATTCCACACGTTGATCGGGAAGTACTCGCCGCCGCCGTAGGTGAAATCCTTGTCCAGGTGCTGGTACTCGGCACCCACGGTGAACTCGTGTCGGCGATCGGCGAACTCGAACGGCGTGGTGACAAAGCTGTCGACGCCGACGGTCTTGATGTGGGTGTAGTAGTCGTAGGCCACGGCCCAGCTGTCACCGGTGGCCGGGTCGACCGCGCCGTCGGCCCAGGTGAAGTTACGCTCCGGGGTTTCGGCATCGCGGTAGGTCAGGGTGGTCTTGAACTGACCGCCGTTGTCCAGTTCGTGGTCGAGTTCGGCGAAGGATTCCCAGACTTTTTCGTTGAGGGTGTTCCACTTGGCATCGACGAAGGTCGAGCGCGGCACGTCGAGCAATGAGCCGTCGGCGTAGGCCGGCAGGCCGAAGGCCGGGGTGGAGTTGTTCTTCTGGTAAGCGCCGCCGACCGACAGGGTGGTGGCCGGGTCGAGGTCGAATTCCAGGCGACCGTAGACCATCGGGCGTTCGTTCTGCGCGTAGTCGACGAAAGACTGGTTGTTCTCGTAGGCGGTGATGAAACGACCGCGCACGGTGCCCTGTTCGTTCAACGGGCCGGTGACATCCACCGAAGAACGGTAGCGATCGTAAGAGCCGGCAGCCAGCTCGCCACCGAGGGCGAATTTGCTCAGGGCGCGCTTGCGCACCACGTTGATCGTACCGCCGGGTTCGCCCGCGCCCTGGTACAGGCCCGACGGGCCGCGCAGCACTTCGATGCGGTCGTACATCGCCAGGTCGAAACTGGTGGCCATGTCGCCCTGGCCGGTGGGCTGCGAGACGCCGTCGACCTGCACCTGGTCGACGAGGAAGCCACGCATGTAGACGTCATTGAGGCTGGAGCCGGAGTTGTAGGTCTTGATGGTCACGCCGGTGACCTGACGCATGGCGTCCTGCAGGCTGTTCAGGTTCTGGTCGTCCATGCGCTGGCGCGTGACGACGGACACCGACTGCGGGATGTCCTTGAGCTTGATGTTGCCTTTGCCGATGGTGACTTCATTGGTGGTGTAGGAGTGCGAACCTTCGGTGGTTGGCCCCAGCGCCACGCCGGTGATGGACGTCGCACCCAGTTGCAATGCACTGGAGTCACCGGCCGATGGCACCAGCGACACGGTGTTGCCATTCAACTGAAAATTGATGCCGCTCCCCAGCAGCAAGGTTTTCAGTGCCTGTTCCGGTTCCATGTTGCCGGACACCGCCGTGGACTTGATGCCGTTGACCATGTCCTGGCTGTAGAGAATCTGCAGGTTGGTCTGCTGGCCCAGTTGGCGCAATGCACTGGCCAGTGACTGAGCCGGTACATTGACGTTCACCGGGGCTGCCTCGACCTGGGACGTACCCAGCAGCAACAGGGTCAGCAGCGCGCCCGGCACGACCGTTCGGAATTTCTTTTGCCGTTCGATGGCTAACGCCAAGGGTGCGCGGGACAGAGTAAGGCTTTGCATTGCTCGAATCGCTCCAGAATGGTGTGTGCAGTTTTTTAGTTAATGATAATTATTATTAGACGGACCACTTTGGCTAAACCGGAAAACAAACTTCAAAAAACAATGATTTGCGTGCGGCCACGGCGCTCAGGCGGTTGCGCGCTCGGTGACGACACGGCCCGATTCCATGCGCACCAGTTGATCGGCCATATCGAAATAACGGTCGTCGTGGGAGATGACGATGATGGTTTTGCCCAGGCGTTTGAGGTCCGGCAGCAGCTCGGTGTAGAAGATGCGGCGGAAGGTCGGGTCCTGGTCGGCGGCCCATTCGTCGAACACCAGCACCGGGCGTTCTTCCAGCCAGGCATTGACCAGCGCCAGGCGCTTGCGCTGGCCGGTGGACAGGTCGGTGGTGGTGAAGCTGCCGTCCCTGACGCTGACCTTGTGCGCGATCTCCAGCCGTTGCAGGTAGGCGTTGGCATCTTCGGGGATGTGCTGGTCGCCCTGGACCACGTCATCGAACAGGTAGTAATCGGCAAAAATCGTAGTGAACAATTGGCGATAGTCGTCGCGATTGTGCGCATCGATGCCTTGGCCGTTGAGCAGGATCGAACCCTGTTGCGGCGCGTAGAGGCCCAGCAGCAACTTGATCAGGGTGGTCTTGCCGCAGCCGTTTTCGCCGACGATGAAAATGATGTCGCCTTGCTCGATGGTCAGGTTCACCGGGCCCAGGCGAAACGCGTCACTGCCCGGTGCGGCGGGGAAGGCGTAGCTGACGTTGTTCAGTTGCAGGCGGTCGACCACGGTTGGCCGGATGCCGTTGTCGTTGAGCAGCAGGTGCGGCTCGGGCGAGGAAAACTGGCTGGACAGTTCGGCAATGCGGCGGAAGGCAATCCGCGCCCGGCTCACGATCGGCAAGGTGCTGACCAGATGCTCGATCGGGCCTTTCATGTACAGCAACACCAGCACGAAACCGCTCATCACCGCTTGGTCGGCGCTCGGCCAGAACGATTGCAGCGCCAGCGCCAGGCCGATGACCACGAAGAACAACATCGAGCCCAGCGTCTTGGCGATCACGAAGGTGTTGATCGAACGCACCTGGGTGTTACAGATGAAATCGGCGGTGCCCTGGATGCCCTTGACGAACATGCGCTGGCGGCGCGGGCGGTGGATGCGCAACTCCTTGGCTCCGCCGGCAATGGCGTTGTAGTGCTTTTGCAAATCGTCTTCGGCATCGCGGGCGGCCATGAAACCCTGGATGCCCTTGCCCTGCGCATAGAACTGGATGCCGGTGCCGATGGCAATTGCCAGCACCATCATCAGGAACATCGGCCACGACAACATCGCCAGGTAACCCATGCAGCCAAGGGTCACGGTCAGGGAAATCGCCAGCGGCGCGAAGGCGAAGGCGAAGTCGCTGATGGTGTCGACGTCGTGGGTCAGCACTGGGATCAGCCGATGGCTGCGGTAGCGCTCGATCTGCTCGATGGGCGCCGAAAGGACTTTCTCCCCCAGCGTTTTGCGCAGCCTGGCAATGATGTGCTGGCCAACATAGTTGGTGCCGATGTCGGAGCAGATCGAACTGCCCAGGGCCAGCAGGCACAGGCCGCCGAACAGCGCGACCACGCCTTGGGTCAGGCCGTGCGGCGAATGCAGCGCGTTGTTGATGGTGGCCAGCAACACCGTCACGCTCAGGCCACCCACCATGCCCAGGAAAATGGACGCGGCGACGATCAGTCGAAACGGTTTCAGCAGGGCCAGTAATTCGCCGATGGCGCCTCGGGTAGGCTGGGTCATGGCAGACAGTTCCTTGGGTCGTAAGGCAGATACCCAGTAGAACGTCTGGTGAAGGGCTTAATTTAAACGGTGGGAGACAGGTGGTGCCAAACCTGTGGGAGCGGGCTTGCTCGCGAAAGCGGTGGATCAGAAAAGTTGATGTTGGCTGACACGACGCCTTCGCGAGCAAGCCCGCTCCCACAAGGGCAAGGGGGGTCAGAGAGTGCGTACGACGCGAAAACCGATCCAGTCGCCACGGGTTTGCGGGTCGATGTCATTGCGGTTACCCGAGCGGGAAAACACCGGTGCTTCGCCCCAGTCGTTGCCACGGATGCGCAGGGTGTCGCAGTTCGGTTCGGTCCAGGCGCTGCCATCGGTGGGAGCGCCGACGTAGTCCGGGTGGTAGCAGTCGGCGATCCACTCGTAGACGTTACCGTGCATGTCGTACATGCCGAAGGCGTTGGGCGGGTAGCTGCCGACCGGTGAACTGTAGCTGTAGCCATCGGTGGGGCCGTAGGTGTTGGCGTGGGTGGCGATGCTGTACTCGGTACCGGGGTCGAACGGGAAGGGGAAGGGCCCCGTTGACCCTGCGCGGGCGGCGTATTCGCGCTGGGCCTCGCTGACGATGTGGTAGTGCTGGCCGGTCTTCATCGACAGCCAGGCGACGTAGGCACTGACCTCGGCGAAGTTCATGCACACTGCCGGCTGGCGCGGGCTCTGTGGATAACGCGGCTTGCTGTTGATGCACTCGCGGCCGGGGCGGGTGTCGCCATCGGGCAGGGTGATTCCGGTTTCCTTGAGGTACTGGTCCCATTCGCCAGCGGTGATCTGGTAGCGGCTCATGGCGAACGGCTTGTCGAACGTCACCTCATGCATCGGGCCTTCATCAGGCTCACGGCCGACTTCGTCTTCCGGGGTGCCCATGGTGAATGTGCCGGCGGGCAGCACGACCATTTCCGGGCAGTTACGGCAATCCTTGAAGACCTTGCCCGGCAGCGGCGCCGTATACGCCTGGGCGAGGCCGGGCATGGCACTGCCGAGCAATGCCAGCAGCATCAGGGCGCCCAGGCCTTTGGAACGCCCCCTGTTCAGGATGTTTTTCATAAGGGTTCTCGCTAAAGGGAATCGGCGGTTCAGAGCTTGCTGGCCATCAGTTCCATCAACTTGTCGACGTGTGCTTGGGTATTGAGCAGCCCCGGCGACACACGAATGATCGGCCCGACATCACGGTCCACGGCGTCACACACCACGCGCTGATCCATCAGGAAGTTGGCGACTTCGTCGCAGTCCTGGTTCTTGATGCGGAAGAAGGTGAAACCGGCGGAATACTCCGGCGACAGCGGCGTGACCAGCTCCACCGACGGGTGTGCCTGCAAGCGTTTTTTCAGGTAGCTGTTGATGTCGTGAATGCGCGTCGCGACCTCGGCCTTGCCCAGCTCCAGGTGCAATTTGAAAGCTTCGGTCAGTGCCCAGCGGTGTTCGAACGAGTGGTAGCCGCCGTAGGTCATCACGGTGGAAAACTGGGTGGCTTCAGAAAAGGTCGGGATGGTCGGGGTCACGTCCTTGAGCTCGTCGGAGCGGGCGCAGATGATCCCCGTGCCCCGTGGGCCGAACATCCATTTGTGGGTGCCGGCAATGAAGAAATCGCAGTGCATGTCCGGGAAGTCGACGTTCTCCACGCCGAAGCCGTGTACGCCATCGATCACGTAGAGGATGCGGTCCTTGTCGGCGCGGCCACGGTTTTTCTCCTCCACCAGTTTGCCGATCTCGCCGATGGGCAGCTTCACGCCGCTGCCGGAATGCACCCAGGTCATGCCCAGTACACGGGTTTCGGGGCGAATGTTGCGTTCAATCGCGGCCAGCACTTCGGCGGTCGAGACCTTGTACGGGTCTTCGAACAATTTGATCTTGCGAACCTGGGTGCCGTCCTTTTGGGTGCGGTATTCGAACACGCTGTTGGCGGCGTAGTGTTCGTGTTCGCTGGTGAGGATCTCCTGGTCCGGGCGCACGTGGATACCGGCGTAGATCATCGCCAGGCCTTCGGTGGTGCTGCCGGTCAGGGCGATCTGCGACGGCTTGGCCTTCAAGTAGCGACCGGCCCACACGCGCACCTCTTCTTCGCGGCGTTCGGTTTCGCCGCGATGCCAGTCCATGGCCAGGCCCGGGTTGCGATCGAGATTGGCGCGATGCATCTCGATGGCTTCACGCACGGGAAGCGGGTGCGAGGTCACCAGGAAGTTGGCGAAGTGCAGGTAGTTCGGGTCCTGCGTGAACAGTTGGCGCAACTGGTCCCATTTGTCCTTGGGCAACGGCGCGGGGCTGGCGGCGTGTGCGGGCAGGCTCACGGCGGAGGCCAGGGGAATGCCGGCCGCCAGAATGCCGGCCTGCTTGAGGAATGAACGACGGTTGGTCATGGATTCGGTTCGCTTTGGCAATAGATAAGAATCAGTGCTGGACCACAGGCCGGGAGGACTTCTGCACCTGGTCCCAGACCCGCAGGAAGTTGCCGCCCCAGAGTTTGGCGATGTCGGCGTCGCTGTAGCCGCGGCTGATCAGTTCGGCGGTCACGTTGCGGGCCTCGCTGACGTCTTTCCAACCGTCCAGGCCGCCGCCGTCGTTGAAGTCGGAACTGATGCCGACGTGGTCGATGCCGATTTTTTTCACTGTGTAGTCGATTGCATCGCCGTAATCCTTGAGGGTGGCCTTGGGTTCTTCGTCGAGGATCGAATAGAGCTGGCTGGCGTATTCGCCGAAACGCTGCTCGGGCCAGACGGTGATGACCGGGTCGCCGGGCATCAATGCCATCTCCAGACCTTGCAGCGGTTGCAGGTCGAAACGGGCGCGCAGGGCGTTGAGTTTGTCCTGGGTGGCCTGGCTCAGCGGGCGGATATAGGTGGGGAAGCCGACGATCTGCACCACGCCGCCGCTGTGCTTGATCAATTGCATTTCCGTGTCGCTGAGGTTGCGCGGGATGTCCACCAGGGCGCGCGGTGCCGAGTGGGAGGCGACCATCGGCGTGCGGCTCAATTGCGCCACTTGCTCCAGGGCCTTGGTCGACATCTGCGACACATCGATGATCACGCCCAGGTCATTGAGGCGATGCACCGCTTGCTTGCCGATGTCCGACAGCCCGCCCAAGGCATCCCGGGAATCGTTGAAGAACGGCAGCGGCCGCGACGAATCGGCCCAGGCGTTGTTGCCCACGTAGCTGAAGCCGAACATGCGCATGCCGCGCGCAGCCCACTTGTCCAGGGCATTGAGGTCATTGCCCAGCGGATAGGCGTTGAGCATGCTGATGAACACCGCGAACTTGCCTTCGCCGTGCAGGCGGCGCAAGTCGTCGGGGGTGTAGGCGATGGCCACTTGATTGGGGAAGTCACGCACCATCGCGCTGATGATCTTGTAGCGGGTTTCCTGCTCAAAGCGGGCTTCGTCGACGAAGCCGGCGGTAGGGCGATGGGGCGCGTTGGGACCGTTCCAGATTTCCGGCCAGCCGAAAATCGTCAGGGCTGCACCGGACAAGCGCCCGCGCCCGGTCTTGACCAGGTCGAACTGGCCTTCACCATCCTTGTCGACTTCGTTGCCGGCGGTGCCGAAGTCCATGGGCACGGTGATGTGGCTGTCGAACGAGAGAATGCGTTCCTGCAGTTGCTCGGCCTGTTTCATCACCTTGACCGGGTAGCCGGGGTTGTCCCTGAACCAGTGATCCCAGACCGCGAAGCCTGCACCCGCGCTGATCGCCAGGGCCAGCGGTAGGCCGATGAAAAGAGCCTTTTTCGAACGTGGTTTTGTCATTGCCGTCTCAGTCAGGTTCGCCGCCCCGGATCAGGCGCAGGGGCCTTTGCTATCTGGGGGGAACGAGTGGCTGATCCAATAATTTAGGTGTTTGTGCCGGCCTCTTCGCGAGCAAGCCCGCTCCCACAGGTGACCGCATTCCAATGTGGGAGCGAGCTTGCTCGCGATGCTCTTAAATTCTGCGGGGCAACAAACGTTCTAGCTTGGATAAAGCCTGCTCCATGGCTGACACAGGTAGGGCAATGACGATTTCTCGACGATGGTTCCTCGCGGGTCTGGCGCTGACCGGTGCCGCCGTGCCGGCGGTGTATTACGGGCATCGCGAACTGACCAGGCCGGACCCGACGATCACCCCAGGCGAAGCTTCGTTCGAGGTGGCGGATGTTGCCGGCCAACGCTTGGCGGATACCTTGCGCGGGGTCTGGCAGATTCGTTTCGAAGGTCGTGACGCCGGCATCGAAGGTTTGCCCCTCGAAGGCCTGGAAGTGTTCCTCGACATCGGCCACAAGGGGCGCGGTGTCAGTGGTTATCTCGACACCGCCGAGCGTTTGCGCTCCACCGAAACGCCCCGTTACCGGGTGCTCGGCGATCTGTCCGGGACCAACCCGAAGCAGCTGGGTTGGCGTCTGCTGGGCGCCAGCGGCTGTTGCGATTACGAGTTCGACATGACCCTGGACGAGGTCTGGGCCGGTTTCGGTAATGCTGGCAGCGGCAGTCTCAGTGGACGTGTGCTGGACCTGAATCGGCCACTGATGCTGACCGCCCAGGACAATCGCTTCATCGCCGTCAAACGGGTATTCCCTGAAGCTCGCGAGCGCGCCGGCCTCAATCCGACCCTGCTCGCCTGGCTGGTATCGCCGGAGCACAGGTTGTTCCACCAGCTCTGGCATGCCTCCCGGGACAAGTGGCACAAGCTGTCCGAAGACCAGCGCGGCGCCTTGCGCGGGCTCGGCTGGCAACCCGGACCGCGGGACCAGGAGCGCGATGCCCGAGGTGTGCGCAAGGATCGCAACGGTTCTGGCGTGGACTTTTTCTTCATGCACCGGCACATGCTCGGCACCGCGCGTTCGATGCAGGACCTGCCGTCCTGGACGCACTTCCCGTTGCCGCAACCGGAGCTGGCGCGGGACCGGCTCGGCTTTGCGCGTTACTTCGACAATCACGACGGCACCGCGCTGCCGCCGACCTGGCTGGCCGAGGACGATGACGAGTACACGCAATGGGTCAGCGACATCAAGACCGGCGAGACGTATCACAGCAATTTTCAGGTCTGGGAATCCCGCTACCGCGATCCGCGTTACCTGTCGACGCTGACCCTCGGCCAGTTCGGCTCGGAGGTCGAACTGGGCCTGCACGACTGGCTGCACATGCGCTGGGCTTCGGTGCCGCGTGATCCGTCCAACGGTCAGCCGGTGCCGTTCGCCCGGGATCCGGCGGACTTTTCCGCGCGCTGGTTTGCACCGGAAAACGATTTTCTCGGCGACCCGTTTTCCTCCCATGTCAGCCCGGTGTTCTGGCATTTCCATGGCTGGATCGACGATCGCCTGGAAGACTGGTTCCGCGCCCACGAGCGGTTTCATCCGGGGCAGGTCAGTCGGCTGCAGGTCAACGGCGTGCAATGGTTCGCGCCGGGACGCTGGGTCGAGATCGACGACCCGTGGCTCGGCCCGAGCACCCACGGTTGCAGCACCACACCGGGGTTGCAGGCTGGCAAGTCAGTGGAAATGGACCCGGAAACCATGAAGCTGGCGTTGCGCATTACCTTTGGCGAGGACGAGACGAAACTGAAGGATTTGTTCCGCAAAGTGCCGCAGCGGCCGTGGTATGCGCGCAATCTGAAGGCTAAGCAAAGCCAGGCTTGATACCGCGTTATCGTTCAATCGCGAGCAAGCTCGCTCCCACATTTGAACCTGGTCGTACACAGACTTTGTGTTCACTGACGATCCACTGTGGGAGCGAGCTTGCTCGCGAAGGCGTCCTGTCAGGCAATGTTGATGTTGGATGTGCCGGCGCCTTCGCGAGCAAGCCCGCTCCCACAGGGTTTTGTGTTTGCCGCATGATCCGGGCACGACGCATGACCTGTGGGAGCGAGCTTGCTCGCGATGGCGTCCTGACAGGCAATGTTGATGTTGGATGTGCCGGCCCCTTCGCGAGCAAGCCCGCTCCCACAGGGTTTTGTGTTTGCCGCATGATCCGGGCACGACGCATAACCTGTGGGAGCGAGCTTGCTCGCGATGGCGTCCTGACAGGCGCCACGACTAAAGAACCTGCCACCCCCCACCCAAAGCCTTGTACAGGGCAATACTCGCCTGCATCCGCGACAACCGCAGCTGCACGTTCAAATCCTGCGCCGCGTACAAGGTGCGCTGGGTCTCCAGCACCGTCAGCAAATCCTCGGCCCCGGCCTGATAACGGCTTTGCGCGATATTGAAGGCGGTCTGCGCCTGGCTCAGTTCTTCACTCTGCCACCCGCGCTGCTCATCCAGTCCGTGAATGCTGTTGAGGGCTTTTTCGACGTCGGCGAAGCCGTTGATGATCGCGCCGCGATAGGTTTCCAGCAGTTCTTGCTGACGCGCCGTGGCCTTGTCGCGCTGGGCGCCGAGGCGGCCATTGTTGAACACCGGCGCAAGCAGCCCGGCGGTGAGGTTGTAGAAGGGGCTGCGCAGGATGTCGTCGGCCCGGTCGGCACCGGAGCCGATTTCGGCGGTGAGGGTTACGGTCGGCAGCATCGCGGCCCGGGCGACGGTGACGTCGGCCTGGGCCGCGGCCAGTTGCGCCTCGGCCCGGGCAATGTCCGGACGGCGGCTGAGCAACTGGCTGGGTACCCCGGCGTCAATCGCAGGCCAGGTCAGTTGATCGAAGCGTTCCTGACCCAGCGACAGCGCCTGAACCGGGCGGCCGAGCAGGGCGGCGAGGCTGATCCGTGCATCCTCGGCCTGTTGCTGCACCAGCGGCAGCTGGCGTTGCTGCGCCGCCACCAGGCTTTTTTGCTGTGCCAGTTCCAGGGCTGTGGCCGAACCCGAATCGAAACGGGTCTGCACCAGTTTCAACACGTTCTGGGCATTGGCCAGATTCAACTCGGCGATGCGGCTCTGCTCCTGCAACGACAAGGCTTGCGCGTAACCGTTGGCCACACCGCTGAGCAACGTCAGTTCCACGGTGGCCTGATCGAACTCGCTGGCTTTGAGACTGAATTGCGCGCTGTCGCGGCTGGCCCGCTGGCCACCCCAGAAATCTATTTCGTAGCTGGCAACCAGGTTCGCCGTGAAGTAGTCGACGGCGTCGTTATCGCTGTCGGCATCGAGCTGGCTGTAGCCGCTGCCGCGCAGCAATTTCTGGCGGTTGGCGTTGACCCCTGCCTTGACTTCGGGCAGTTGCGAGCCGCCGGCAATCACCGTGTCGGCCTGGGCCTGGCGCACTCTGGCGATGGCCGCGGCCAGGTCGTAACTGCCGAGCCGCGCCTGTTCGATCAGGCGACCCAGTTGCGGGCTGCCGAAGCGGTTCCACCATTGCTGGTTGTCATGGACAGCGCCTGCGGTGTGCCGGGATTGCCAGGCAGCCGGCGGCTGGACGCCGCTGTCGGGGCGCTGTGGCGGGGTGCCGCAGGCGCCGAGCAACAGGCACAGGGTTAACACACTGAGTGGCGGCTTCATCAATCGATCATTCACTGGTAAGGGCCGTGACCGGGTCGAGTCGGGCAGCCTTGCGGGCCGGCATGTAGCCGAAAACGACACCGGTGACCAGGGCGCAGCCGAAGGCACCCAGCACCGCTATCAGGGAGAACGCGACAGCGACTTCGCTGAAAATCAGCACGCCACCGACGATCAGCGCCAGGGCTATCCCGGTGAGGCCGCCCACCACCGAGAGCATCACCGCTTCGGTGAGGAACTGGCGCAGGATGTCGCGCTGGCGGGCACCGGTGGCCATGCGGATACCGATCTCTCGAGTCCGCTCGCGCACCGTCATGAGCATGATGTTCATCACGCCGATCCCGCCCACCAGCAGCGAAATGGCCGCGATCGAGCCGAGCATCAGCGACAGGGTGTTTTGCGTGCGCGCCTCGGCCTGGATCATCGCCGCGTTGTTGGTCAGTTCGAAGTCGCGCTTGCCGTCGTGCAGGCGCAGCATCAGTTGCTCGATGGCTTTTTCGGTTTCCTTGACCTTGCGCGCGTCGGCGGCGGCGATGGCGATGTACTCGGGATTGTGGGTGCCGAACAGGCGCACGCTCGCGGCGGAGTAGGGGATGGCGATACGGTCGTCGCTGTCGGAGTCGCCGGAGCTGGCGCCTTTTTCCGCGAGCACGCCGACCACCTGGAAGGGTACGTTTTCGATCAGGATGTACTGGCCGATCGGGTTGGCCACGTCCTTGAGCAATTTGGTCCGCACCTTGTGCCCGATCACCGCGACCGCCGCGGCGTTCTGTTCATCGGCGTGGGTGAAGTAACTGCCTTCGACCACCGGCCAGTTGAAAATCGCCGGGAAGTTGGTGTCGTTGCCGCCGACGTAGCTCATGTGATCAAGGTTGCCAAAGCGCACCCCGGCCTCCTGGCCGTTGACCGGCATGATCCGCATCACCTGGGGCAAGCTGGCAATCGCGGCGACCTCATCGAGGGTGACGATGCCCATGGGCGTGCGCGGGTTGGGCGCCGAGCCGCTGAGGTAAATGATGTTGGAGCCGAACGCGCCCATCTGCGCCATGACCTGGCGCTTGCTGCCTTCGCCCACGGCCAGCATCACCACCACCGAGGCGACGCCTATGATGATGCCGAGCAAGGTCAGCGCGGTGCGGAACTTGTTGATCCACATCACTCGCCACGCCGCATGCACGGCATCGACCAATTCGCCTTTCCAGGCGCCGGTGGCTTCGGCGCCTTCGCTCAGGCGCTTGCGCAAATCGACGGCTTGCAGGGCGCCGGGGTTGGCAGAGTTTTGCGCGGTGGGATTGTCCCGGGCGCTGTCGCTGATGATCTCGCCGTCGCGAATTTCAATGATGCGTTTGGCCCGGGCCGCCACTTCGCGGTCGTGGGTGATGAGGATCACCACGTGGCCCTGGCTGGCCAGTTCGTCGAGCAGGGCCATGACCTCGGCGCCGCTGTGGCTGTCGAGGGCACCGGTGGGTTCGTCAGCCAGGATGATGTGGCCGCCATTCATCAATGCGCGGGCAATCGACACCCGTTGCTGCTGCCCGCCGGAGAGTTGATGGGGGCGGTTGCCGGTGCGCGAAGCCAGGCCGAGACGGTCGAGCAGGGCGGCGGCGCGGGCGTGGCGTTCAGCGGCTGGGGTGCCTGCGTAGATGGCCGGCATCTCGACGTTTTCCTGGGCCGAACCGGAGGGAATCAGGTGGTAGCCCTGGAACACAAAACCGAAGGCTTCACGACGCAGCCAGGCCAGTTCGTCACTGTCCAGCGCCGCGACGTTTTCCCCGGCGAAGCGGTATTCGCCCGAGGTCGGGCGGTCGAGGCAGCCGAGGATGTTCATCAGCGTCGACTTGCCGGAGCCGGAAGCGCCGACGATTGCCACGAACTCCCCGGCATGGATCGACAGGTCGATGCCGCGCAGCACATGGACTTCAGGCGCGTCGCCACCGCCGTAGGCTTTGCGGATGTCCGAAAGGTCGATCAGGGGCGTGTGCATTCAGCCGCCGCTCCCGTCGATCGGGCCGATCAACAGGTGATCGCCCTCCTGCAGGCCATCGAGGATCTGCACCCGCAGGCGGTCGCTGATGCCGGTGCGCACGTTGCGCTGCTCGATGCTGCCGTTGCTGGCGACCACTTGCGCGGTCTGCCGGTCTGTCTGCGGGCCTGCCTGCAGGGCGGCGATGGGCGCGGTGAGAACGTTCTGCGCCTGATTGGCGACGAAAAATACCTGGGTGGTCATTTCCGCCATCAAGGCGTTGTCGGCGTTGTCGACGTCCAGCAACACGGTGTACAGCACCACGCGGGCACTCCCGCTTTTGCTGGTGCTGGCGGGGCTGCCACCACCCTGGCTGGTCTGGTCCAGTGGCTTGGGCGGAACGGGGAGGATTTGCCGCACGGTGCTGGTCCAGCGCCGGGTGCCGCCGCTCAGGGTGGTGAACCAGGCGTGCATGCCGGGTTTGACGTGGCCGATGTCGGCCTCCGAGACCTCGGCCCACACGGTCATCGGCGACAGCTTGGCGATGCGCAGGATCAGCGGCGTTTGCTGCTGGGCGTTGAGGGTCTGGCCGACCCGGGCATCCAGCGCCACCACGGTGCCGGCCATCGGCGCATAAATCCGCGTGTAGCCGAGCTCCGCCTGATCGCTGCGCAGGCTGGCTTCGGCCTGGCGGATCTGCGCCTGGAACATGTCGACCCGTGCCTGGGTGGCGCGCAGTTCGGCCTGGGCGGTCTGCACGTCTTCTTCACGGGTGGCGCCGCCGGCGGCCAGGTTCTGTTGACGCTGGTGTTTCTGCCGGGCCAGGTCGTGCTGCGCTCGCTGCTCCTGCAGCTGCGCCTTGAGGTTTTCGATGGAGAAGCGCCCGGCATCGAGTTTGGCCTGTTGCGTGGACGGATCGATTTCCACCAGCAACTGGCCTTCCTTGACCACGTCGCCGACTTCCACGTGAATCTTGTGGATCTGCCCGGAGGCCTGGGCGCCGACGTCGACATAGCGCCGCGGTTGCAGGGTGCCCAATGCCGTGACGCTGCTTTCAATGTCGGTGCGGCTGACCTGAACGGTGACGAGCCCGTCGCGGCCCGGCGGGATGAACTGCCAGGCGGCGACGGCAACCACGGGGATCAGACAAAGTGCTGCAAGCAGGGCGCGTCGGGTCTGTCGGGGACGTTTCATGCAGGGTTCCGGCCTAGGGAAATCGGCCCGTCGTTCAGCAGCGGGTCGATGGCTGAACGCTGCCGGCAGGGCCGGACAGGGACGGGGAGCTGTCCTGTAAACGTAGAAAGCGCCGGGGAATTTAGGTGCTGACACAAACTAATGTGGGAGCGGGCTTGCTCGCGAAGAGGCCGGCACATTCACCATTTATGTTGCCTGATGCACCGCTTTCGCGAGCAAGCCCGCTCCCACATAGATTAGAGCTATTTATCAGGCAAGTTGAAGCAGTACTTTAAATCTATATGAGAATTACTATAAATTACGCGACTCGAACTGCCATTATCGTGCCACTGCTTATTTCAACGGTCACGCAAAGGGCTCAAGGACAGAAACCGCACCCCCGTGCGGACGGGAGTCATGTTGGAAAACTACTATCGCGAACTGGTGTGTTTCCTGAACGCCAGGCTGGGCAACCGTCAGGTGGCCGAAGATGTGGTGCATGACGCTTATCTGCGGGTCCTGGAGCGTTCCAGTGAAACGCCGATCGAGCAACCCCGGGCGTTCCTTTATCGCACCGCCCTCAACCTGGTTATCGACGACCATCGGCGCAACACCCTGCGTCAGGCCGAACCTCTTGAGGTGCTCGACAATGAAGAGCGCTATTTCACCCCTTCGCCGCATAACGTGCTCGATCATGGCCAGCGTCTGGAAATGCTCCAGTGTGCCCTGGCGGAGTTGCCGAGGTTGTGCCGCGAGAGTTTCCTGCTGCGCAAGATCGAAGGCCTGTCCCATCCGCAAATTGCCGAGCAACTGGGCATTTCCCGGGCAATGGTCGAGAAGCACATTGTCAATGCCATGAAGCATTGCCGTATACGGATGCGACAGTGGGACACCCAGTGAGCCTGCGCGGTTAAATTTTTTTTCACGGTCCTCGTTCCTACTCAACAGACGACCTGTTGTGCGGCCCTTGGTGGGTCAGGTCACTTAGGTTCAATGCCCCCGCCTTTGAGGGGAACATCCAGAGGACACTGGAAATGACACAGGCAATTGCATCGCCCCACGTTCACGACCTGATCGGCGTCGGTTTCGGCCCGTCGAACCTGGCACTGGCCATCGCGCTGCAGGAACGCGGGGCGAGCCAGGGCGAACTGGATGTACTGTTCCTCGACAAACAGGCCGACTACCGCTGGCACGGCAACACCCTGGTGACCCAGAGCGAGTTGCAGATTTCCTTCCTCAAGGACCTGGTGACCCTGCGCAATCCGACCAGCCCTTACTCGTTCGTCAATTACCTCAAGGCCCACGGGCGCCTGGTGGACTTCATCAACCTGGGCACCTTCTATCCGTGCCGCATGGAGTACAACGACTATCTGCGGTGGGTCGCCGGGCAGTTCACCGCGCAAAGCCGCTACGGCGAAGAAGTGCTGACCATCGAGCCGGTGCTGCACAACCATCAGGTCGAGGCGTTGCGGGTGATTTCCCGCGATGCGACCGGGCATCAGCAGGTGCGCACCACCCGGTCGGTGGTGGTCAGCGCCGGTGGCACGCCACGTATTCCCGAGGTATTCAAGGCACTCAGGGATGACGGCCGGGTGTTCCATCACTCCCAGTACCTGGCGCAGATGGCCAAGCAGCCGTGCGTGGACAACCGGCCGATGAGCATCGCGATCATCGGAGGCGGGCAGAGTGCGGCAGAGGCCTTCATCGATTTGAACGACAGCTTCCCGTCGGTGCAGGTGGACATGATCCTGCGCGGCTCGGCACTCAAGCCGGCCGACGACAGCCCCTTCGTCAACGAAGTGTTTTCCCCTGAGTTCACCGACCTGGTGTTCCAGCAGCCAAGCAGCGAGCGCGAGCGCCTGGTGAACGAGTACCACAACACCAACTACTCGGTGGTGGACATTGATCTGATCGAGCGAATCTACGGCATCTTCTATCGGCAGAAGGTCTCGGGTATCGCCCGTCATGCGTTCCGCACCCTGACCACCATCGAAAAGGCCATCGCCAACGAACGGGGCATCGAACTGGTGTTGCGCAACAACGCCACCGGCGAAGTCTCGATGCGTCACTACGACGCTGTGGTGCTGGCCACCGGTTACGAGCGGCAGATGCACCGCAAGCTGCTGGCACCGCTCGAAGAGTACCTGGGTGATTTCGAGGTCAACCGCAACTACAAACTGATCACCGATGAACGCTGCAAGGCCGGCCTCTACATGCAGGGCTTTTGCCAGGCCAGCCATGGGCTGAGCGACACTTTGCTGTCGATCCTGCCGATTCGTGCCGATGAAATCGCCGGCTCGCTGTATGAACACGGCAAGCATCGCGGGCATGGCCGGTCGGTGGTGGATTTGTTGTTGGCGACGGCGAGCTGAGATTTTCGGTGGCTGTAAGGCCCTCTTCGCGAGCAAGCCCGCTCCCACATTTTGACCTGTGTTCACAGATCAATTGTGGGAGCGGGCTTGCTCGCGAAGAGGCCAGAAAGAACACCGCAAATGTTGAATCCTGAACCCTTCCTGAAGAACCCCGCGATTCCCCCCGGCAAGCTTTTATAGCGGGTTTACTCTCCAAACTTCGGGGCGTAAGCTTCGCGCGTTTTCATCCATTACGGAGACCCACAGTGGGTACTTGTTCGAGTGACAGTTGTCGGCCGGTCTCGGTAACCGGCATTTTCTCGGCAAGATAACGCGCAGTCTCCTGTGCCGTTGTCTCGCCGACAAGCGAGCAGCGGCATCCCGATCATGGCCCGTCCTGGCCGTGTCCCGACGCCCCTCTCATCGACGCTGAACAGTGCGTGGTTTCGACTTGTTGTCGTGGCCGCCGCTCTATCGACACGCCTGTCATTCGTGACCGGCGTGCCAGGCCTTGCTTTGCCGGTTGTTCCGGCGCAAGAGGCGTGGACCCGCCTGCTCGACGGTTTCCCGGCTGACCAAAGGGGCACCAGCCATGAAACTTAACCTCAAGGAATTCTTCGCAGGCTTCCTGCGTAACCGCCACATCGCCCGGCACTTCCGTAGCCTGGCGTTGCTGGAAACCTTCACCGACACCACGGTCAGCCGTGAAGTCCCGCCCAGCCTGGCGCAAACCCTGGTGGCCGCTGCCGGCAGCGACACGGGTCAATTGCTCAACACCCTGGGCAGTCACACCGACGGCTTGAGCGAGCTTGAAGCCGATGCCTTGCGCGAGCAGTTCGGCCTCAATGAAGTCGAGCACGAACAACCACTGCCTTGGTGGACGCACCTGTGGCACTGCTACAAGAATCCGTTCAACCTGCTGCTGACGTTGCTGGCGGTCATCTCCTGGCTGACCGAAGACATGAAAGCCGCCATCGTGATTTTCTCCATGGTGGTGCTCTCGACCTTCCTGCGTTTCTGGCAGGAAACCAAATCCAACCAGGCCGCCGATGCCCTCAAGGCGATGGTCAGCAACACCGCCACGGTGATGCGCCGGGACCTTGAGGACCGCGGCGCGCAGCGTATCGAATTGCCGATCAGGCACCTGGTGCCGGGCGATCTGATCGTGTTGTCTGCCGGCGACATGATTCCCGCCGATTGCCGGGTGCTCAGCGCCAAGGACCTGTTCGTCAGCCAGGCTGCCATGACCGGCGAATCGATGCCGGTGGAAAAGTTTCCCCGCCAGCAGGACCGTGACACGCTCAATCCCCTGGACCTGGACAACATCCTGTTCATGGGCACCAACGTGGTGTCCGGCACGGCCATGGCGGTGATTCTCACCACCGGCAACAGCACCTATTTCGGTGCCCTGGCCCAGCGGGTCGGCGCCACCGACCGGGCGCCGACTTCGTTCCAGACCGGGGTCAACAAAGTCAGCTGGCTGTTGATCCGCTTCATGTTCGTGATGGCGCCGCTGGTGTTGTTCATCAACGGTTTCACCAAGGGCGACTGGACCGAAGCGCTGCTGTTCGCGCTGTCGATCGCCGTGGGCCTGACCCCGGAAATGCTGCCGATGATCGTCACCTCGACCCTGGCCAAGGGCGCGGTGTTCCTGTCGCGCAAGAAAGTCATCGTCAAACGCCTCGACGCTATCCAGAACTTCGGCGCCATGGACGTGCTGTGCACCGACAAGACCGGTACCCTGACCCAGGACAAGATCTTCCTGGCGCGCAACGTCGATGTCTGGGGTCATGACTCCGATGACGTGCTGGAAATGGCCTACCTCAACAGCTACTACCAGACCGGCCTGAAAAACCTGCTGGATGTGGCGGTGCTCGAACACGTCGAGATCCACCGTGAACTGAAGGTCGGCACGGCGTTTCGCAAGGTCGACGAGATTCCGTTCGACTTCACCCGCCGGCGCATGTCGGTGGTGGTCGCCGAGCGCGATCAACCGCACTTGCTGATCTGCAAGGGCGCAGTGGAAGAGGTGCTGGCGGTGTGCTCGCGGGTGCGTCATGGCGAAGTCGATGAAGCCTTGACCGAAGAACTGCTGGCGCGCATCCGTCAGGTCACGGCCACGTTCAACGCCGAGGGCCTGCGGGTGGTTGCGGTAGCGGCACGGCCAATGGTCGAAGGCCGCGATACCTACAGCCTGGCCGACGAACAGGCACTGACGCTGATCGGTTACGTGGCATTTCTCGATCCGCCGAAAGAAAGCACCGCACCGGCCATCAAGGCCCTGGCCGCCCATGGCGTGGCGGTGAAAGTGCTGACCGGCGACAACGAACTGGTGACGGCGAAAATCTGCCGCGAAGTCGGCCTGGAGCAGCAGGGCCTGCTGATGGGCAATGACATCGAACGCATGAGCGACGCCGAACTGGCGAAATCCGTGGAGACCACCAACGTCTTCGCCAAACTGACGCCCTCGCACAAGGAGCGCATTGTCCGTCTGCTCAAGGGCAACGGCCATGTGGTCGGTTTCATGGGCGACGGCATCAATGACGCCCCGGCCCTGCGTACCGCCGACATCGGTATTTCGGTGGACAGCGCCGTGGACATCGCCAAGGAAGCGGCCGATATCATCCTGCTGGAAAAGAGCCTGATGGTGCTGGAGGAGGGTGTGCTGGAAGGGCGCCGGACCTTCGCCAACATGCTCAAGTACATCAAGATGACCGCCAGTTCGAACTTCGGCAACGTGTTCTCGGTGCTGGTGGCCAGTGCGTTCATCCCGTTCCTGCCGATGCTGCCGATGCACCTGCTGGTGCAGAACCTGCTCTATGACATTTCGCAGATCGCCATTCCGTTCGATAACGTCGATGACGAAATGCTCAAGCAACCGCAGCGCTGGCAGCCGGCGGATGTCGGGCGCTTCATGCTGTTTTTCGGGCCGATCAGTTCGATCTTCGACATCACCACGTTCGCCTTGATGTGGTACGTGTTCGATGCCAATACACCGGATCACCAGACCCTGTTCCAGTCCGGCTGGTTCGTGGTCGGGCTGCTGACCCAGACGCTGATCGTGCACATGATCCGCACGCCGAAGATCCCGTTCCTGCAAAGCCGCGCGGCCATGCCCTTGCTGGTGATGACCGGGCTGATCATGGCCGTGGGGATTTTCCTGCCGATGGGACCGTTGGCCCATTACTTCAAATTGCAGGCGTTGCCTTCGCTGTATTTCGTGTTCCTGCCGGTGATCCTGCTGGCGTACATGGCGCTGACCCAGGCGGTGAAGGGGTTCTACATTCGCCGGTTTGGCTGGCAATAAAGCCGCAGAACAACAATGTCCTTGTGGGAGCGGGCTTGCTCGCGAAAGCGGTGGGTCAGTCAATGATGATGGTGACTGATACATCGCTTTCGCGAGCAAGCCCGCTCCCACAGGGGCCGTGTGTTTTTCAAAGGATTCATCATGCAAGCACTGAACAACCTCAACCTGACCTCCCTGCTCGACACCCTGGTCAGCCTCAGCGCAGCCTTCATCCTCGGTGGCCTGATCGGTTTCGAGCGCCAGTACCGGCAGCGCACCGCCGGCCTGCGCACCAACGTGCTGGTGGCGGTGGGCGCGGCGATTTTCGTCGACATGGCCAACCGTCTCGCTGGTGCCGAAGGTGCCGTGCGGGTCGTAGCTTATGTAGTTTCCGGCATCGGCTTCCTCGGTGCCGGGGTGATCATGCGCGAAGAGGGCAACGTGCGCGGTCTCAACACGGCCGCCACGCTCTGGACCTCGGCGGCAGTCGGTGCCTGCGCCGGTGCCGACCTGCTGGCCGAGGCGCTGCTTGGCACCTTGTTTGTGCTCGCGGCCAACACCTTGCTGCGGCCGATCGTCAACAACATCAACCGTCAGCCGCTGGATGTGATTTCGGCGGAGGTCACCAACATCGTCTATGTCATTGCCCGACGCACGCAGCAGAAAGCCGTGCTGGCCTTGCTCGAAGCCGAGCTGGAACGCAGCAACTACCCGGCCAGCGATGTCGATGTGCACGCCTTCGGCACGGATGAAATTGAAATCGAAGCCACCCTGGCCACCACTTCGGTCGATGGTGATGAGCTGGATGCGCTGGTGGCACGGATTTCGACCTCGACCCTGGTGGTGCAGGCGTTCTGGAGTCCGAGTACCACGGAGTAAAGGCCAAGGTTTCCCTGGCAAGCGTCAGACTAGCCGGCATTTATTTAGGAAAATTCCTACATAAACTCAAGAAGGTCTTCCGTAGGCTTTGCGACCTCTTGAAATCGACATCCTTTTGGAGGTCACCATGCCGAACAAATCCTTGCGCATCCTGATCGCCGATGCGCAGCACTTCAACCGCCTGCGGATCGAGCGGCTGTTCAATCAGCTCGGCTACTTTCGCGTAGCACCGGTGCAGAGCCTCGACGAGCTCCTGCCACTGGTGGAGTACGGTTGCGAGCCTTTGGACCTGGTGCTTATCAACGGTGCGATGGCCAGCGAAGGGCTGGACCTGTTGAGTTTCTTTGCCGACAACCCGCAGGTTCATCACGCGTTTATCTTCAATGAACAGCAGACGCCGTTGCCGCCAGTCGCGGGCAACGTCCAGGTCAGCCGGACTGCCCTGCCTGACCTGGCGCGCATTACGCAGCTGATGAGCGCTGTCGATCGTCGGCTACCGTTCGTCGGAACTGTCATTTCTGTCAGGTAGTTCTTTGCAGCCTTCCATGCAAAAGTCTATGCGCAGCGTTGTGTCCAACCGCTGCGGTGCCTGGAGGGCATTTTTTGCCCGATCGTGTTGGTTTGCACGGGAGATGTCATGAAGTCAGCACTGATTGTGGAAGATCATCCGGTGGTTCGCTCCATGATCAAACTTGTACTCAATGGCGAAGGGTTCAAGCGGATTTACGAGGCCTGCCGTGGCGATGAGGTCTTGTCGTTGATCCGGGGGCATAAACCTGATGTCGTGCTGCTTGATCTGGGCCTTCCCGGTGTGGCGGGGCTTGAGGTGATGGACCGTATCAAGACCGAAAAGATGCGATGTCGCGTGGTGGTGTTCACCTCGCTGGAGGCCCAGTTCTATCAGGACCGCTGCATGCGTGCCGGGGCTGTTGCCTATGTTTGCAAGAGCAAGGACCTGGATGACCTGAAGGCGGCGGTGAATTGCGTGATGGCCGGCTACACCTATTTCGCTCAGATTCCCTCCAGTTCCGTGTCGATGGGGGAGTTGCAACGCAGCGAAAAGCAGTTGATCGACAGGCTGTCCAATCGTGAGTTGACCATTCTGCAGTACCTGGCCCGGGGGTCGAAAAACCTGGAAATCGCCGAGATCATGCACCTGAGCTACAAGACCGTCAGTACCTACAAGACCCGACTCACCCTCAAGCTCAACGTGAGCTCGTCGGTGCACTTGAGGGATTTCGCCCTGCGCAATCATCTGATCTGAATGAACGCACTCCGACGACTGGCAGGTGGGGTGCTGATCGGCCTTCTTCTCTGGGCATCGACGGTCTGTGCGCAACAGTCGTTGACCCTGTTGGGACGCTCGAGTGTCGAAGGCCTGAGCGTCAGGTTGTCGGAAACCGAGTCGCGCTGGCTACAGCAAAAGGGCCGATTGGTGCTGGCTGTCTCGGCGCCGGACTATCCGCCCTTCGAGTTCAACACGGCGGGCAAGGTGTTCGAAGGCCTGACAGCCGATTACGCCGGGTTGCTCGAACAATTGTTGAGCGTTGTCATCGAGGTTGAATGTTATCCGTCGCGGGCCGATGCAGTGCAGGCCATCAAGGAGGGGCGGGCAGACCTGCTGGGAACGGCCAATCGATTTGAAGCCGAAGATCCACAGTTACAGATGTCCAGCGCGTACGCGGTAGATCAACCGGTGCTGGTCACGCGCACCGATTTCCCTCCGGTGCTCGACCCGACACTGGCTGGCAAGCGGCTGGTGATGCTGTATCACTACCTGCCCGAATACAGCGTGCAACAGTTCTATTCCAGGGCGCAGGTCCAGCTGTTTCCTTCGACATTGGCGGCGATGGGCGCCGTGGCTTTCGGCCAGGCCGATGTCTACCTGGGCGATGCGATCAATGCCCATTACCTGATCAGCAGAAATTACCTGAACAACGTACACCTGACGGACTTCTCGCCCATGGAGTCCGGGCGTTTTGCCTTTGCGATGGCCCGCGACAACGATTCGCTGTTGCGCATCGTCAACAAGGCGCTGGCGGCCATCACCACCAATGAACAAATGAACATCCTGCGTCGTTGGGGGGCAAACGGGGTGTCTATCCCCGGCACCCAGTCATTGCAATTGAGCGTGGCCGAACAACGCTGGCTCGATCGCCACCCACGGGTGAGGGTCGCGATCAACGAAAACATTCCGCCGATTTCATTTATCGACAGCGAAGGCAAGTTCCGCGGTATTGGCGTCGATGTGCTGACGAAAATCAGTTTGCGCACCGGCTTGCAATTCGACATCCGGGGCATGAAATCGGTAGCCGAGATGATGACCGGCATCAGGAGCGGGCAGATCGATGTGCTGGCCGGTATCGGCCTCAGTTCCCAGCGTGAAGATCAATTGCTGTTCACCCGGGCGTTCCTGAGCAGCCCTTCGGTGCTGGTGACCCGCGTGGCCGCGGACAGCCCCAGGACGCTGGATGACATGGCAGGGCGAACCCTGGCACTGACCCAGGGCAACATTGTCGGCGAGTACCTTCGCCAGCATTACCCGCTGATCCAGCTGGTGGATGCACCATTGTCGACGGACGCCATGGAAATGGTCGCCCAAGGCAAGACCCACGGCGGCATCAACTCCTTGATCAGCGCCCGTTACCTGATTTCCCGGCAGTATCGCGATCGCCTGCAAGTGACCAGCACCGTGGGCACCGACCCTGCACGAAGCACGCTGGCGACCAGTCGCGAGGCCACCGAGCTGCATTCGATCCTGGACAAGGCGCTGTTGAGCATCCCTCCCGAAGAAATTGACGAGCTGACCCAGCCCTGGCGCTATGACTCGATGGTCGAGCAGAGTTACTGGTTGCGACACCGGCAGGCGATCGTGAAGGCGTTTGCAGTGGCGGGTGTCTTGCTGTTGCTCGCGTTGGCCGGGATCGTCTGGCAGCGGCGCCAGATTCGCCAGCGTCAGCAATTGCTCGGACAACTGCAGGAAGCCAAGGACACGGCGGACGACGCCAACCGGGCCAAGACCACGTTCCTGGCCACCATGAGCCATGAAATCCGCACGCCGATGAACGCCTTGATCGGCATGCTCGAACTGGCGCTGAAACGGGCCGATGAAGGGGAGACCGACCGCGCCGCCATCGAGGTGGCGTCCAACGCCGGGCAACAATTGCTGGATTTGATCGGCGACATTCTGGACGTCGCGCGGATCGAATCCGGGCATTTGTCGCTGGCGCCGGAGCGGGTCAATCTGCAGGCGCTGGTGACGTCGGTCTGCCGGGTTTTCGAAGGGCTGGCGGTGCAGAAGAATCTGCAGTGGCGGGTCGAACTCGACGAACACAGTGACTGTGACGTGATGCTCGACCCCACGCGCTTCAAACAGGTGCTGTCCAATCTGCTGAGCAATGCGATCAAGTTCACCCGGGAAGGCCAGGTGAAGCTGACGCTGGGAGTGCGACCTCAAGCCCCGGCGCACCTCGCCGTCAGCGTACAGATCGAGGACAGCGGCATCGGCATCAGTGCTTTCGACCAGCAACGCCTGTTCAGCCCGTTCGTGCAGGCGGGCAACAACCAGCAGAGCGCCCGGCAAGGATCCGGCCTGGGTCTGGTGATCAGTCGTACCCTGTGCGAAATGATGGGCGGCCGGTTGCAACTCGACAGTCAGCCTGGGCATGGGACGCGGGTGGACATCAGCCTGGTGCTGCCCGCCCTGCAAGCGTTACCCGCGGGGGGCAAGCCCCTGGATCCGGCGCAGCTCACGACCCGGGCGTTGTCGATTCTGGTGGTCGACGATTATCCGGCCAATCGCCTGTTGCTCTCGCGGCAGCTGAGCTATCTGGGCCATCGCGTGGTGCTGGCTGAAGACGGGGCGCAGGGGCTTGAACAGTGGCGCGGGCAAGGGTTCGACCTGGTCATCACCGACTGCAACATGCCGGTGCTCAGTGGTTACGAATTGGCGGGTGCAATACGTGAACAAGAGCGGGTGCAGGGGCTGTCGGCGACGCTGATTCTGGGCTTTACCGCCAATGCGCAGGCCGAGGAGAAGGTCCGATGCCAGGCCGCGGGTATGGACGATTGCCTGTTCAAACCCATTCGCCTGGTGGATTTGCAGGCGTGGCTCGCCCAGCGGTTTTCCAGCGCACCCTCAACGGCAATCGACGATCCAGGCGTCGCCGAATTCGATTTGAGCGGGCTGGAGCGCTTTGCGGATGTGGACCGTGAGCTGATCGATCAACTGTTGCGCGATCTGGCGCTGAGCAACCGCGAGGATCGCGTGCATTTACTGGCCTTGCATGCCGGCGGCAATCGCCCGGGCTTGCAGGAACTGGCACACCGGATCAAGGGCGGGGCGCTGATGGTGCGAGCGCTTGCCCTGGTCGAGTGTTGCGAACAACTGGAGCAGGCGTGCAATGACGGCCGCGGGGCACTGATCGACGACGCCGTCGACCAGCTACAGCAAGCCATGGCCCGCCTGGACCGGCATCTGGAGCAGGATTGAGGCTCAATCCCAGTTCGGTGCGATGCCTTTCGGGCTGGTCAAGCGATGGCCGCGATCCAGCGTTGCGATCAACGCCATGTCGGCTTCGCTCAAGGTCAGTTCGCGAGCCTTCAAGTTGCTTTCAAGGTTGGCCCGGCGAGTGGACGACGGGATCACGGCGTAACCCGATTGCATGGCCCAGGCCAGGGTGACCTGCGCCGGTGTCGCGTGCAGACGATCGGCGATCTGCTGGATGAGCGGATCCTTGAGGACTTCACCGTAAGCCAGGGTCATGTACGAGGTGATGCCGATGCCCTGGCTGCGTGCGAACTCGACGACCTCGCGGTTTTGCAGGTAAGGGTGCAGTTCGATCTGGTGGGTGGCGATGTGCTCGGCACCCGTGGCGGCGATCGCCTGTTTCATCAGGTCGATGGTGAAGTTGGACACGCCGATCTGCCGGGTCAGGCCCATGTGTTTGGCTTCGAGCAGGGCGCCCATGAATTCTTCGACCGGCACCTGATCGTCCGGCGACGGCCAGTGGATCAGGGTCAGGTCCAGGTAGTCGGTCTGCAGTTTGCGCAGGCTTTCCTTCAAGCTGTCGATCAGACGATCACCGGCCAGGTTGGCGACCCAGATCTTGCTGGTGATGAACAACTCTTCCCGGGCGATGCCGCTGGCGGCGATAGCCTCGCCGACGTCGGCTTCGTTCTCGTAGATTTGTGCGGTATCGATCACTCGGTAGCCGAGCGCCAGGGCGGTGCTCACCGAATCGATAACCACCTGGCCTTGCAGGCGAAACGTACCCAGGCCGAAAGCGGGAATAGACATTGAAGACTCCAGAGGTTGCAGTGGGAATGGGCGGCAGTATCGGCGCCTGTATCCGTGAGAAAAACCGCTGGATTGGCAAAGCAATGTTTACCGGAAATCAAGAATCGGGTCAGACCGATGTATTGAAGGTGTCTGGTCTGGCGCCATCGCGAGCAAGCTCGCTCCCACAATGATCCGGGTCGTACACAAATGCTGTGGACGCAGTGAATCCCTGTGGGAGCGGGCTTGCTCGCGAAGGCGGCGACTCGGTCCAAAGCCTTGCCCCGCCCTTAAGCAATATCACTGCGGCTGAACTCCTCCCCAAGAAAATCGATCAACGTGCGCACCGAAGGCAGCAGGCCTCGACGCGAGGGGAAGATCGCATGGATGACACCGCTTTTCGGTGCCCAGCCCGGCACCAGTTCCACCAGTTGCCCGGCAGCGATTTCATCGCGCACCACCACACTGGGCAGGTGCACGATGCCGATCCCGGCGACCGCCGCATGGCGCAAGGCCAACAGGTCATCGGTGACCATGCGCGGTGCATGCCGGATCATCGCGGTGCTGCCATCGGCCCCGAACAGTTCCCACTGATATTCGCGCTGCGCCGCGCCCCAGTGCAGGCTCGGCAAACCGCTGAGGTCGGCCGGGGAGGCCGGTGTCGACAGGCGCGATAAAAAGGCCGGGCTGCCGACCACGCTCTGGGTGCTGTTGCCCAGCACCTTCATCACCATGTCGGTGTTTTCCAGTGGGGGGAAACGTACCCGCAGGGCAATGTCGAAGCCTTCATGGATCAAGTCGACCCGGCGGTTGGTGCTCTCGATGAACAACTCCACCAGCGGATACTTGAGCATGTAGCGGGTCAGCATCGGCCCGACCCAGGAATTGAGCAGCGCCGTCGGGCAACTGACACGCACCAGGCCCTGAGGCTCGGAGCGATTGCGTTCGATCAGTTCGGCGGCGCTTTCCGCCTCCACCCGCATGGCCAGGCAGCGCTGGTAATAGGCCTGGCCGATTTCCGTCAATGAGCAATGCCGGCTGGTGCGGTGCAGCAGGCGCACGCCGAGGCGTTCTTCAAGCTCGGCAATGCGTCGGCTGAGCTTGGACTTGGGCATGTCCAATGCCCGGCCGGACGCGGCGAAACCGTGATGCTCCACCACTTGGGTGAAGTAGTAGAGGGTGTTGAGGTCTTCCACCATCGTTCTCCAGATAGAACGCTAAAGCTGATTTTTGCAGTCTAGCGCAGCAAAGGTCACGGTTTTAAGCTTTGTCCATGGCTTCACTCACCTCATCAGGAGACACCATGAAAAACATCATCGGTATCTACACCAGTCCACGAACCCATTGGGTTGGCGACGGTTTTCCGGTTCGCACGCTGTTTTCCTACGACAACCTGGGCAAGCACATCAGCCCGTTCCTGTTGCTGGATCACGCCGGCCCCGCTGAATTCACCCCGACCACCGAACGGCGTGGCGTTGGTCAGCATCCTCATCGTGGCTTCGAAACCGTGACTATCGTTTACAAGGGCGAACTGGAGCACCGGGACTCCACCGGCAGTGGCGGCAAGATCGGCCCTGGCGATGTGCAATGGATGACCGCTGCCTCGGGGATCCTGCATGAAGAGTTTCACTCCGAAGGTTTCGCCAAGAGCGGCGGCACCCTGGAGATGGTGCAACTGTGGGTCAACCTGCCGGCCAGGGACAAAATGGCCGACCCCGGCTACCAGACGATTCTCGACCGTGACATCCCGGCCATTCCCTTGAAGGACAACGCCGGCAGCCTGCGCCTGATCGCCGGAGAGTTCGATGGCCACAAGGGCCCGGCGCGCACCTTCACCCCAGTCGACGTGTGGGACATTCGTTTGAATGCTGGCAAGTTGCTCACCCTTGACCTGCATGAAGGGCGCAATACCGCGCTGGTGGTTCTGCGTGGCACGGTTCAGGTCAACGGCCTGGAATCGGTGCGCCAGGGGCAACTGGCCCTGTTCGACCGCAAGGGCGATCAGGTGAGCCTCGAAGCCAGCGAAGACGCGGTGGTGTTGTTGCTCAGCGGTGAGCCGATTGACGAGCCGATCGTCGGTCACGGGCCGTTCGTGATGAACACCGAGCAAGAAATCCACCAGGCCTTCGCCGACTTCCAGTCCGGTCGCTTCGGCCGGATGCACGCTTAGTTCGCAACGCTTTTACACCCGACTCTACACAGGATGAGTAGGCCGGTTTTCAGGCCAGGGATGGCTGTTGCCCAAAAGAAAGAGGAAACGCACATGAACACTGTCTACGCGGCCAACTTCAACGGCCAGAAACCGACCATCGACCCCAATGACAGCGCAATGCTGTTGATCGATCACCAGAGCGGACTGTTCCAGATCGTCAAGGACATGGACGTGCCCCAATTGCGCGCCAACGCCATTGCCCTGGCCAAGGCCGCGACCCTGCTCAAGATGCCGGTGATCACCACCGCTTCCGTTCCCCAGGGGCCGAACGGGCCGTTGATCCCGGAAATCCACGAGGCCGCGCCCCATGCGCAGTACGTGGCGCGCAAAGGTGAAATCAACGCCTGGGACAACCCGGAGTTTCACGCGGCGGTCAAAGCCACCGGCAAGAAAACCCTGGTGATCGCCGGCACCTTGACCAGCGTGTGCCTGGCGTTCCCGTCCATCGCCGCCGTGCATGAGGGCTACAAGGTGTTTGCCGTGGTCGACGCCTCCGGCAACCACTCGAAACTGGCCACTGATCTGACCGTTGCCCGTCTGGCCCAGGCCGGGGTGGTGCCGATCGACATCATGGCTACGCTCTCTGAGCTGCAAGGCTCGTGGAACCGCCCGGACGCCGAGCAGTGGGCCGCTGTCTACGCCCAGGCCATGCCGCATTATCAGTTGCTGATCGAGAGCTACCTCAAGGCCCAGCAAGTGGCGAACGAACACGAAGCGCTGGACTCCCAGCGCTAACCGGTTACCCCACGCCGATTTCCAATCGGCATCGATAACATGCGAGGACTACTGCAATGACTTCTTCCTACAAGCGTCTGGACAAGGACAACGCCGCGGTTTTGATGGTTGATCATCAGGCGGGCCTGCTGTCTCTGGTGCGCGACATCGATCCGGATCGATTCAAGAACAACGTGCTGGCGCTGGCTGACCTGGCCAAGTACTTCAAGCTGCCGACCATCCTCACCACCAGTTTCGAAACCGGTCCCAACGGACCGCTGGTGCCCGAACTCAAGGCACTCTTTCCGGATGCGCCGTACATCGCTCGCCCGGGCCAGATCAACGCCTGGGACAACGAAGATTTCGTCAAGGCGATCAAGGCCACGGGCAAGAAACAACTGATCATCGCCGGTGTGGTGACGGAGGTGTGCGTGGCGTTCCCGGCGCTTTCGGCGCTGGCCGAAGGTTTTGACGTGTTCGTGGTCACCGACGCGTCCGGCACCTTCAACGAACTGACCCGCGAATCGGCGTGGCACCGTATGACCGCTCAGGGCGCGCAACTGATGACCTGGTTCGGCCTGGCCTGTGAACTGCACCGCGACTGGCGCAACGACATCGAAGGGTTGGGCACCCTGTTCTCCAACCATATTCCGGATTACCGCAACCTGATGACCAGCTACAGCACACTGGCCAATAGCAAGTAACTTCGGCATCACTCATCCCCCCTGTGGGAGCGGGCTTGCTCGCGAAGGCTGCTTAACTTTCAACCTATGTGTTGACTGTTATACCGCTTTCGCGAGCAAGCCCGCTCCCACATTGGTTTTGTGGTGTTTTTGGGAGGGTGTTCATCCCGCCAAATCAAATGCTCCTACACTGAGGCCAATCCATGCGATCTTCGCGTTATTGGCCCTGGCTGGAGTTGCTTGATGCTGTCATTGCTCACCGAACACCCGCTGATTTGCGCGATGGCGCTGATCCTGATCGATCTTGGGTTGTGGTACTTGCTCAGTGCACTTGGCAGCGCCTGGCGGCTATTGGTACGGGTGGTGATTTTTTCGTTGTTCAGCCTGCTGTTGTTCAACGAAGGCCTGAACCCGATGGAGCCGCCGCCCTGGGCTGACAACGTACCCTTGCATCTGGCGGCCACTGGCTTGCAGATCGGCTGGTGGTTGTTCGGCGCGCGGACCCTGACCGTGCTGATCGGCGCGGTGATGATGCAACGGGTCGGGCACACCGGGCGATTGCTTCAGGATCTGCTCGGTGCGGTGATTTTCCTGATCGCGGTCATTGCCGCCCTGGCCTATGTGCTCGATCTGCCGGTCAAGGGCGTGCTGGCGACGTCCGGTGCGTTGGCGATCATCGTCGGGCTGGCCTTGCAAAGTACCCTCAGTGACGTGTTTTCCGGGATCGTCCTGAACACCACCAAGCCCTATCAACTCGATGACTACATCTCCATCGATGGCATGGAGGGCCGGGTCACCGACATCGACTGGCGTGCCACGCGCCTGCAGACCTCCCAGGGTTGCATGGCAGTGATTCCCAACTCCCTGGCAGCCAAGGCCAAGATCATCAATTTCAGTCGGCCGAGCGATATGTTCGGCATCTCCGTTTCGTTGGAAGTGAGCCCCCACGCGCGGCCGAACACGGTGATCGAAGCCCTGGAGCGGGCCATTCAAGGTTGTCGTGCGTTGCTCGATACACCGTCGCCAAGCGTCGGCCTGAAAACCGCCAGCAACACCGGAGTGGTCTACGAAATCAGCGGCTTTGTCGCGTCGATGGACGAGAAACGTTCAGTGCGCAACCAGCTGTACGATCTGGCCTATCGGCACTTGCAGGCATCCGGGGTCAGTTTGTTGTCGAGCGTGGAGCCCAGTCCGCCGGTCAACTCGACTCGCAAACGCGCGTTGCTCGACAGCTCGCCGATTTTCTCCACCTTGCGCCAGGAAGAGAAAGACACCTTCAGCCAGAACATGACCCTGCAAACCTTTCGCGCCGGGGAGGTGATCCTGGAAGCGGGGCAGGTCAGCGATCACTTGTTCATTATCGAATCCGGCGTGATCTCGGTGACCTTGATGCGTCACGGAGCGCCATACGAATCCGGACGCATGGGGCCGGGGGAGGTGTTCGGCGAAGCAGGTATTCTCACCGACAGTGCGCTGCCTGCGCAGTTTACCGCCAAGACATTCAGTGGCCTGTACCGCATCGAAAAGTCATACCTCAAGCCGTGCCTGGATGCCCGTCACGATATCAACGATGCAATGCAGGCCTTGCTCGATTATCGACTGCAAAAAGCGAAAACCCTGACTCAGGACCTACCGGTGGCGGTGGAGAAAAAGGGCTTCCTGCGATGGTTACGCAATCGGGTGTGAATGGCCGCTGCGCGGATCGTCGGATCGCCGCCCGGAGCAAGCTCGCTCCCACAGGGGAATGCGATCAAATGTGGGAGCGAGCTTGCTCGCGATGACGGCAGCGAACTCACCAAAAGTGAAGAGTGAAACCCATCACCCCCGCGTTTCCACCAACAACCAGGAAGGTACCGCCAATGGCCTCCTCGACTTCTGAAAGATTGGCTATTTGTGTAGAACGATCGGGGGACTAACGTAGTCACACCCCCACCTGTCCTGGAGCACCCCATGCAACCTCGTATCGATTTCTACACCGCATCCCCTGACGCCCTCAAAGCGATGATCGCTTTGGAAACAGCGGTTTCAAAATTGCCGCTGGAAAAGAACCTGATCGAACTGGTCAAACTGCGTGCCTCGCAAATCAACGGCTGCGCCTTCTGCATCGATATGCACACTGCTGATGCGATCAAGGGCGGTGAAACCCCGCGCCGCCTGTTCGCCGTGACAGCCTGGCGCGAAGCACCGTTCTTTACCGAGCGCGAACGCGCTGCGCTGCTCTGGACTGAATCCCTGACCCAGCTCAGCCTGACCCACGCTCCGGATGAAGACTACGAAATGGTCAGCGCCCAGTTCTCGCCCAAGGAAATGGTCGACCTGACCGTGGCCATCAGCACCATCAACAGCTGGAACCGTCTGGCCGTAGGTTTTCGCAAAATGCCTCAGGCCTGACCCGAACAAGCATCAATGAGCGTCGGCACTCGGCGCGGCCGGTGGTTGTACCTTGCGCATCAAAGGCACCATCGCCGTGGCGATAATGAAGCAGACCATGATCATCAAGAACGCGTCGCCATAGGTTTGCGTCTGGGCTTCGCGGTAGGTCAGCAACCATAGTTGATGCAGGCTGGCGGTGACCCCGGCGTCACCGCTCTGGCCGAGGGCGGCGAAGTTGTTGCCGACCTGGGACAGCCATTGGTTGAGCGCCTCGTTGGTGCTGTTGAGGTTCTCCGCCAACCGGGTGAAATGCAGGTTGGTGCGGTCGTTGAGGATGGTCGCGCACGCGGCGATGCCGATGGCCCCGCCCAGGTTGCGCATCAGGTTGAACAACCCCGACGCATGCTTGAGCCGTGCCGGCGCCAGGCCGCCGAGGGTCAAGGTCACCGCCGGCGGCACCGCCAATTGCTGGGCAATCCCGCGCAAGGCTTGCGGCAGCATCAACTCCTTGGCACCCCAGTCATGGGTGATCGGGCTGAAATCCCACATCGACAAGGCGAACAGCCCAAGCCCGAACATCATGATCCAGCGCAGGTCGACGCGATTGGCCAGAAAGGCATACAGCGGAATCGCCATGATCTGGAACACTCCGGTGGAGAAAACCGCCAGACCAATGTCCAGCGCTCCGTAGCCACGCACCCGACCAAGGAACAGCGGCGTCAGGTAAATGGTGGCGAACAGGCCGATGCCGGTGACGAACGAGAAGAAACAACCGAGGGCGAAATTGCGGTCCTTCAAGGCGCGCAGATCGACAATCGGGTTGGCTACATGCAAGGTCCGGCCGATGAACGCCAGCCCGGCCAGGCCACTGATCCACGCGGTGGTCAGGATCGTGCGGTCGCTGAACCAGTTCCAGCGCGGGCCTTCTTCGAGGGTGTATTCCAGGCAGCCAAGGAACAGCGCCAGAAACACCATGCTCAAGTAATCCGCGCCTTTGAGCAGCGACAGTTCCGGCTGGTCGATTTTTACCAGCATCGGCACGGCCACGGCGACGAAGATGCCGGGGACCAGGTTGATGTAGAACAGCCAGTGCCAGGACGATATGTCGGTGATCCAGCCACCGATCACCGGCCCCAGGGTCGGTGCCAGGGACGCCACTGCGCCGATGGTCGCGGCGGCGATCACCCGTTGTTTGCCGGTGAAGAACACGAAGGCCGTGGTGAACACCAGCGGGATCATCGAACCGCCCAGAAACCCTTGCAGGGCGCGGAAGGCGATCATGCTCTGGATGTTCCAGGCTATGCCGCACAGCAGGCTGGCCAGGGTGAAACCCACCGCCGATGCGCAAAACAGCCAGCGCGTCGAGAACACCCGGGACAGCCAACCGGACAGCGGGATCACGATGATTTCGGCGATCAGGTAGCTGGTTTGTACCCACGCGGTTTCGTCGGTGCCGGCGGAAAGCCCGCCGCCGATGTCACGCAACGAAGCCGAGACAATCTGGATGTCCAGCAGGGCAATGAACATGCCGATGCACATGCTGGCGAAGGCGAAAACCTTGGTCGCCGTCGCCATGTTCGCGGCATTGAACGGTTGCGCCGGGGCGGCGAGGGCACGGCTCATGGCGCGCTGGCCACGGCTGGCGCTTGAGGCGCCTTGCGCGTGTCCACTTCAGCGGTGACCGACAACCCCGGACGCAAGTGGCCGAGCACACTGTCGGCCGGGTCGAGGTGAATCCGCACCGGCACCCGCTGCACGATCTTGGTGAAGTTGCCGGTGGCGTTTTCCGGTGGCAACACACTGAATTGCGAACCGCTGGCGGGGGCGAGGCTGTCCAGGTGACCGTGGAATTCCTGCCCCGACAGCACGTCGGCACGGATCACCACCCGTTGCCCCGGCACCATGTGCGCCAGTTGGTCTTCCTTGAAGTTGGCATCGACCCACAGACCGCTGGTCGGCACCACCGAGAGCAATTGCGAGCCGGCCTGGGCATAGGCGCCGACCCGTGCCCGGCGATTGCCGATCACACCGTCAACCGGTGCCTTCAGTTCGGTGTAGCCGACATTCAATTGCGCCAGGTCGCGCTCAGCCTTGGCCTGGATCAAGGCGGCCCGGGCTTGTTGTTTCTGGGTGTCGATCACATTCAACTGGCGTTGCGCGGCCAGCAATTCAGCCTGGGCGCGGTTGCTTTGGGCCTGGGCCGTCTTGAACGTGGTATTGGCCCGCTGGGCACTTTCAACCGAGACGGCGTTGGTGATCACCAGTTTTTTGTAGCGGGCATCGTCATCCCGCGAACGGACGGCTTCGGCACCGGCGGCGTCGATGCCGGCACGGGCCTGGCCGATGACGGCCTGTTGCAGTTGCTCGGTGGCGTCGAGGTTGGCAAGCAGGGCCTGCTGGGCGGCCACTGCGCCTTCGGCCTTGGCCAGGTGGGCGCGGTAGTCGCGGGAATCGAGACGGATCAGCACGTCGCCGGCCTTGACCTTCTGGTTGTCGGTCACCAGCACTTCATCGATGTAGCCCGCCACTTTCGGCCCGATCACCGTTACATCGCCGCCGATGTAGGCGTCGTCGGTTTCCTCGATGAAACGTCCGGCAGTCCACCAATGCGTGCCATACACACCGGCCAGCACCAGTGCCGCGATGCCCAGTGTTGGCAACAGCAGGCGTTTGAGCAGGGGAGGTTTGGCGACAGTCACCGGGGCAGCCAGGTCGGGTTCAACGGTGGGCATGCTGGTCATGGAGGATTACCTGTGGGGGCGGCGGTTAATTATGATGATCATAATATGACGAATGTAATATTTTGTGACAAATGGTTTTTGCTGCCGGTCGTCAGGTGGTTTGTTCAAAGAGGAAGAGATTTTGTGAGCGCTGGAGAAACATTGTAGGAGCGAGCCTGCTCGCGAAAAATGCCCAGACAACGCGCTCATCCAGACACCCCGCGTCATCGTTGACGTCCATCGCGAGCAGGCTCGCTCCTACAGGGAATCGGGGTACCAGCAAAAGCCAGGTCGGCCCGAAGGCCGCCTGGCTTTTGCTTTTGCTTTGGCTTTTGATCTTCTTGCCCCCTCGAGAGGCCGAGTGGAGGTTCTGCGCAGTGGGCAACCCGGCATGGATGCCGGGTTAGCCGCGTACGGCCATGGATGGCCGATCGCGGCGGGCCCACGGAGCAGGACCGGAGCGAGGGAATGCCGAGCCTGGGCGAGGCACCGAACGTCAGGGGCAAGAGCCCTTGGTTACTTGGGGCTCTTCCAAGTAACCCGCTGTAAAAGCGGAACCGTCAGCCGCCGTTACAGCAGAAATGGATATGCACCCACTCCAAATGTGCAGCTATCAAACCCGCTCAAAAATCGCCGCAATCCCCTGACCACCACCGATGCACATGGTCACCAGCGCGTAACGGCCGCCGGTGCGGTGCAGTTCGTGGATGGCCTTGGTGGCGATGATTGCGCCGGTCGCGCCCACCGGGTGGCCCAGCGCGATACCCGAACCGTTCGGGTTGACCTTGGCCGGGTCGAGGTCCAGTTCCTGGCTGACGGCGCAGGCCTGGGCCGCGAAGGCGATGTTGGCTTCGATCACGTCCAGGTCGGCGACGGTCAGGCCGGCGCGCTTGAGCGCCAGGCGGGTGGCCGGGATCGGGCCCAGGCCCATGAATTCTGGTTCAACGCCGGCGTGGGCGTAGCTGACCAGGCGGGCGAGGGGTTTCAGGTTATTGGCCTGGACCGCGTTGCCGCTGGCCATGACCAGTGCGGCGGCGCCGTCGTTCAGGCCCGAGGCGTTGCCGGCGGTGACCGAACCGTCCTTCTTGAACGCCGGCTTCATTGCTGCCAGCTGTTCCAGGGACGTGGCGCGCGGATGTTCGTCGACGCTGAACAGTTTGACGCCTTTGCGATCCTGGATCTCCACGGTCGCGATCTGCTCGCTGAAGTAGCCGTTGGCAATCGCGTGGGCCGCGCGTTGCTGGTCTTCGAAAGCCAGGGCGTCCTGCATTTCGCGGGTGATGCCGTTGCGCGCGGCGACGTTCTCGGCGGTGATGCCCATGTGGATGCCATGGAAGGGGTCATGCAGGATGCCGAGCATGTAGTCGATGACCTGGGCGTTGCCCATGCGCGAACCCCAACGGGCGGCCGGCATCAGGTACGGGCCACGGCTCATGGACTCGGCACCGGCGCCGACGACGATGTCGGCATCGCCGAGCATCAGGGTCTGGGCGGCGTTGATGATCGCTTGCAGGCCCGAACCGCAGAGGCGGTTGACGTTGTAGGCCGGGGTTTCCTTCGGAATGCCGGCGTTCATCGCCGCGACGCGGGAGATGTAGGCATCGCGGGTTTCGGTCGGGATCACGTTGCCCATCACCAGATGGCCAACGAGCGCCGGGTCCACGGCGGCTCGCTCCAGGGCGGCTTTCACGGCCGTGGTCGCGAGGTCGGCCAACGGCACGTCCTTGAGCGAGCCACCGAACGTACCGATGGCGGTACGGGCGGCGCTGACGACGTAGATTTCTGGAGTGTTCATGGCTGGTTTCCTTTCGGTGGATTCTTATCTGTACTGCGATTGAGCAGGGCGTTCAAGGCGGTTTTCGCCTCGTCGGTATTCAGGCGCTGAATGAACAGCGTGTTTTCTTCGCGCAGGGTGGCTTCCAGTTCGGCCAGGCAAGCTTGTTTCATCAGCAGCCGGGACTGGCGCAAGGCTTGCTGGGGCATGGCCAGAAAGCGCTGGGCGATTTTTTTCGCCGCCGCCAGGCATTGTTCGCCGTCATCGAAGGCTTCGTTGGCCAGGCCCCAGGCCACCGCTTCGTTGCCGTCCAGGCCATTGCCCAACAGGAGCAGGCTCGCGGCACGGGCATGGCCGAGCCGGCGTGGCAGCAACAGGCTGGCGCCAAATTCGGGGCACAGGCCGATGTTGACGAACGGCATGCGCAGCTTGGCGTTGCGGGTGACCAGTACTTGATCGCAATGCAGCAGCAATGTGGTGCCAATACCGATGGCCGCACCGCAGACTGCCGCGATCAGCGGTTTTTGCAGGCGCGTGACGACCTTCATCAGGTGGAACGCCGGGGCGTCCAGATGAGTCGGCGGGTGCTGGAGGAAATCCACCAGGTCATTGCCGCTGGTAAAGCACGCCGGGCCACCGGTGATGATGATCACGCCGGTCTGCGGGTCTTCGTCGGCGGCCAGCAACAGCTCGGCCAGTTGCGTGTACATGGCGTTGTTCAGCGCATTGAGCTTGTCCGGGCGGTCGATGGTCAGCGTCAACACGCCGTCGCGTTGCTCGTGTTTGATCAGGTCGGTCATCGCAGGCTCTGCAGGGTCGGTTCAGGGCTGCCACTTTAAGCGCCGGACAAACCCCGGATCTATGGCAAAACGGGTCAACTGCACTGCCGCTTTTTGCCATGCCGGTGTGCCCAAAAAGCGACACACACCCATTCGGGGTATGGCCGCGCCCGGCGAATCCACCAATAGTGGGGGCATCCGCTCATCCAGAGCCGAACTCGCTATAAGGTGCATTTGCTATGGGCAAGACGCTGCTTAAGGTGATTTCCAGTCTGTTTGTTGTACCGCTGACATTGAATGCCTACGCCGCTCAAGTGGACGACAGCCATACGCTGCGGTTGTACAACTGGGCGGATTACATCGGTGAAAAAACCGTGGCCGACTTCGAAAAGGCCACCGGCATCAAGGTCATCTACGACACCTTCGATGCCTACGAAACGGTGCAGGCCAAATTGCTCACCGGCCACTCCGGTTATGACCTGATCGTGTTGAACGCGTCCCTGGCGCCACCGCTGATCAAGGCCAAGGTGTTCCAGCCGCTGGACAAGAAACTGCTGCCGGGCTGGACCAACCTGGACCCGAAAGTCCTGGAGGATCTGCAAGGGTACGATCCGGGCACCACGTACTCGGCGCCTTATACCTGGGGTAGCAACGGCGTCACCTACAACGTCGACAAGATCAAGGAACGCATGCCGGACGCACCGATCGGTTCGCTGGCGATGATCTTCGATCCGAAGATCGTCTCGCGCTTCGCCGACTGCGGCGTGACCCTGCTCGATGCCCCGACCGAAGTCATTCCCATGGCCCTGAAGTACCTGGGTCGTGATCCGAGAAGCGCCGCACCGGAAGATCTGAAAGCCGCCCAGGACTTGCTGTTGTCCGTGCGGCCGTACATCCGCAAGTTCGACTCGGTCAATTACCTGACCAGCCTGCCCAATGGCGATGTGTGCATGGCCATGACCTGGTCCGGCGACTACGCCACCGCCATGGCCCGCGCCGCAGAAGCCAAGAAGAAGATCGACCTGGCGTACTTCATCCCCAAGGAAGGATCGCTGATCTGGTTCGACAACCTGTACATCCCGGCCGACGCCCCCCACGTCGCCAATGCCCACAAGTTTCTCGAGTACCTGATGCAGCCGCAGGTGATGGCGGACGTGAGCGACTTCATCAATTACGCCAACAGCAACGCCGCGGCCACGCCGTTGTTGAGCGCCGATGTGCGCAACAACCCGGCGATTTACCCCGACGCGCAAACTCGCGAGCGGCTGTTTCCGCAGAAGACCCAGAACGCCAAGGACATGCGGGCGATTACCCGGGTCTGGAGCACCGTAAAAAGCGGCATTTGATTTGTTCGAACGTTAGTCAATTCGGTTAGAGGTTTATTTATGGCGACGCCAACACGCACCGTTTTTTCCCCAGCGGACGAGTCCCGGCTGGTCAAGGCCGACAAGGCTCACCATATGCACGGCTATCACGTGTTCGACGAACACGCCGAACAGGGTTCGCTGAACATCGTCGCAGGCAACGGCGCCTACATCTACGACACCCAGGGCAACCGCTTTCTCGATGCGGTGGGCGGCATGTGGTGCACCAACATTGGCCTGGGTCGCGAGGAAATGGCCGAGGCCATCGCCGACCAGGTGCGTCAGCTGGCCTATTCGAACCCGTTTTCCGACATGTCGAACAACGTCGCCATCGATCTGTGCGAAAAACTCGCCAGCCTGGCCCCCGGCGACCTCGACCATGTGTTCCTGACCACCGGTGGCTCCACCGCCGTGGACACTGCGTACCGGCTGATCCAGTACTACCAGAACTGCCGAGGAAAACCCGAGAAGAAGCACATCATCGCGCGGTTCAACGCCTATCACGGCTCCACCACCCTGACCATGTCGATCGGCAACAAGGCCGCCGACCGGGTGCCGGAGTTCGACTACGCCAACCCGCTGATCCACCACGTCTCCAACCCGAATCCGTACCGCGCGCCCGATGGCATGGACGAGGCGCAGTTCCTCGAGTTCCTGGTCAAGGAATTCGAAGACAAGATCCTCTCGATTGGCGCGGACAAGGTTGCCGGTTTTTTCGCCGAGCCGATCATGGGCTCCGGCGGGGTGATCATTCCGCCCCGGGGCTATCTCAAACGCATGTGGGACGTCTGCCAGCGCTACGACATCCTGTTCGTCGCCGACGAGGTGGTCACTTCGTTCGGTCGCCTGGGCAAGTTCTTTGCCTCTTATGAGGTGTTCGACGTGCAGCCCGACATCATCACCACCGCCAAGGGCCTGACCTCGGCCTACCTGCCCCTGGGGGCGTGCATCTTTTCCGAGCGTATCTGGAAAGTCATCGCCGAGCCGGGCAAGGGCCGCTGCTTCACCCACGGCTTCACCTACAGCGGGCATCCGGTGTGCTGCACGGCGGCGCTGAAGAACATCGAAATCATCGAGCGGGAAAACCTGCTGGCCCATGTCGACACGGTGGGGGCTTATCTGGAGGAGCGCCTGGCCACCTTGCGGGACTTGCCGCTGGTGGGGGATGTGCGCTGCCAGAAACTCATGGCCTGCGTGGAGTTCGTCGCCGACAAACGTACCAAGGCGCTGTTCCCCGACGAGATCAACATCGGCGAAAAAATCCACGTGCGGGCCCAGGCCCGGGGCTTGCTGGTGCGGCCGATCATGCACCTCAATGTCATGTCGCCACCGTTGATCCTGACGTCTGCCCAGGTCGATGAAATCGTCGAGACCTTGCGCACATGCATTCTGGAAGTGGCCGCCGAGCTCGAAGCGAGCGGACAGTACGCGGGCCAATGATTTCGTCAGTCAGGCTGTTACCAAGGGCGTGTCCAGCCGCTAGACTGCGGGGCATGAGCAAACCAGACGACGATACGCTGATCGCGGTGCCCTTCGGGGCATTGCACAAATGGCATGGGGGAATGCGCGAGGCATTCGCCCATATCGATGAGCCTGACGCCTTGCAACACCTGGCGTCGGCGTTGGCGCAACTGGTGTCCGTCGAGTCGATGATGATCAGCCTGGAGCGTAAGGACCGCGCGCCCCAGTTGCTGCATCAGCGCGGGATTGCGCAGGAGTATCAGGTCTCGATTCTGGAGCGCTATTTTACCGGGGGCTATTTGCTCGACCCGTTCTGCCTGGCGGTGGAGCAGGGGTTGGCGCAAGGGTTCTATCACCTGGAGGAAATTGCCCCGGACAACTTCTTCGACAGTGACTACTACAAATCCTATTACCTGAAGGCGGGCTGCTCGGAAGACAGCTACTACATTGTCGATATCGGCAATGACACGAAGATTTCCGTCAGCCTCTATCAGGGTTTCGGCGGTGAATGCCTGAGCGCCGAACAGCTGAATCTGCTGCGCGCCGTGGAACCGCTGGTGCGTGAATTCATCAGCGAATTCAGTCAACGGGGCATGCTGCGCAGTCGCGAGATCCAGTGCGATAAAGACCAGGGCATGCGCGATGATCTCAAGCACCGGGTGCAGTCGGCGTTCGAGCATTTCGGCAGCGACTTGCTCACTGAACGAGAGCGGCAAGTGGCGCATATGGTGTTGCGCGGGCATTCGGTGAAATCCACGGCCAGCCAGATGAACATCTCACCGGAAACCGTGCGCATGCACCGCAAGAACCTGTACCTGAAACTGGAGGTGGGTTCGCAGTCGGAGTTGTTTGCGCTGTTTATCGAGTGGTTGCGCAGGCACTAACCAGAATTTTTGGCCTACCGATACCCCTGTAGGAGCGAGCCTGCTCGCGAAGAACGTCCAGACGACGCGTTCTGTCAGACCGCCCGCGTTATCGTTGACCTCCATCGCGAGCAGGCTCGCTCCTACAGGGTTGGTCAGCGTGCCCGCAACCGTCGCCCGACCACATCCAGCACATCACAGCCATCGCGTAACGGGATGGCGCAGAGCAATGAAAAGTCGCTGAGGATGAAGGATTCGCACTCGATCGAGCCGCGCATGGACAGGTTTTCCAGCACTTGGGTGACGGCGCGGATTCGGTAGTTGGCGGCGTCCATCAGGGCGTCGAGCGGTGCGTGGGTGTCGACGAAGAGGGTGGGCATTTCACTGCAATTGCTGGTGAGTGCCATGAAGCGGTTGTCGGGGTGAGGGGTTGGTTTTTCGTAGGGTGGATCAGGATGAATGGTTTTCATGGTTTCTAACTCTAGGAAAGGAAAATCGAAGCTACCGAAAGCCTTCCTACGGGCTAGGGTGGCAGCCATGTACGGGGTAGGAATATCGAGTCCCTAGCACCTCGACCACGCCGAAGCGTGCCCGTACATAGCCGCCGCAGCTGATCTTACGGACGCATTTCAACGGCCGCAAACCAGGTAACTGGCGCCAACGTGGTACTAGGGAAACTGGAGGTTCCTACACCCCGCCACTGAAATTCAGTGACCACCAAAGACTATCGATTGAGCACCTTTCAAACCAGTTCATGCGGATCGCCGCAATTCGAAGGAAATCTCCGAAGACCTTGCCCGGAAATGTCCTAGGACCTGCGCAATGAATATCTGCAAAACGGGGACGGTGGATTGTGGATGAGGGACAACGGGCATGTCCGAAGTCTAGGAAAAACAGAAATGTCCTACGCCAATTGACGCCTGGATCACCTCAACCCTGAGGGAGCCTGTGAGCACAAAATTGAAGTTCGACAGAGAACGAACTGTGGGAGCGGGCTTGCTCGCGAAAGCGGTGTGTCAGTCGACATCATTATTGACTGACACACCGCTTTCGCGAGCAAGCCCGCTCCCACAGTAGATTGAGGTTGACCACGAGATTAGTGGTCAACCAGGAACCCAGATCAATCTTCGCGTTTGACCACCAGGGTCAGAATGTCATAACTGGCCACCAGTTCACCCAACTGGTTGGTCACTTCCACATCCCACGCCACCACCCCTTGCGGGATGCCCTGCGGGCTCTTCTTGCCCTGGTCGATCTTGCGTTTGCAGGTCAGGCGCGCCTGGATGGTGTCGCCGATGCCTACCGGGTTGATGAAGCGCAAGGTGTCCAGGCCATAGTTGGCCAGTACCGGACCCGGAGCGGGGGACACGAAAAGCCCGGCCGCCGCCGACAGCACGAAGTAACCGTGGGCGATGCGCTTGCCGAATTGCGATTCCTTGGCCGCGATCTCGTCGAAGTGCATGTAGAAGTGGTCGCCCGACAGGCAGCCGAAGTTCACCAGATCTGCTTCGGTGACGGTGCGGCGGTGGGTCAGCAGCGACTCGCCGATCTGCAGGTCCTGGAAATGGCGACGGAACGGATGCACGTCGGTTTCGATGACCTTGGCCCCGCGCACGTACTCGCCGGTGACCGCCGCCAGCATGGTCGGCGAACCTTGTACCGCTGCGCGTTGCAGGTAGTGTTTCACCGCGCGCAGGCCGCCGAGTTCTTCACCGCCACCGGCACGCCCCGGGCCGCCGTGCTTGAGTTGTGGCAGCGGCGAGCCGTGACCGGTGGATTCGCCGGCAGAGTGGCGATCCAGTACCAGCAAGCGGCCGTGCCAGGCAGCCGCGACCGGGATGGCCTTGGCGGCGATTTGCGGATCCTTGGTCACCAGGCTGGCGACAAGACTGCCTTTGCCGCGCGCGGCCAGGGCCAATGCTTCGTCGAGATCGTCGTAGGCCATCAGCGTGCTGACCGGACCGAACGCTTCGATATCGTGGGCGCCGCCCTCGGCATGGGGGTCACGGGCCTGCAACAGGGTCGGGGCAAAGAACGCGCCTTTGTCGACGTTTTCACCACGGGGTTCGAAACCGTCGCGGGCACCAAACAGCATATCGCTGCTCTGCAACAGGCTTTCCAGACGCTCAGCCACGTCTTTCTGCTGATCGTGAGACGCCAGTGCGCCCATGCGTACGCCTTCCACCGACGGGTCGCCGACCACCACTTTGGCCAGGCGATCACGCAGGCGGGTAGCCACGGCATCAATGTGCTTGGCCGGGACGATGGCGCGGCGGATGGCGGTGCATTTCTGTCCGGCCTTGGTGGTCATTTCCCGGGCGACTTCCTTGATGAACAGCTCGAACTCTTCGTCGTCCGGGGTTACGTCCGGGGCGAGGATCGCGCAGTTCAGGGAGTCGGCTTCGGCATTGAACGGCACCGAATTGCGGATCAGGTTCGGGTTGACCCGCAGCTTGGCCGCAGTGTCGGCGGAACCGGTGAAGGTCACCACGTCCTGGCCTTGCAGGCGGTCGAGCAGGTCGCCGGTGCTGCCGATGATCAGTTGCAGGCTGCCCGCCGGCAGCAGGCCGGACTCGTCCATCAGGCGCACCACGGCTTCGGTCAGGTAGCTGGTGGCGCTGGCCGGCTTGACGATGCACGGCATGCCGGCGAGGAAGCTCGGGGCGAATTTTTCCAGCATGCCCCAGATCGGAAAGTTGAAGGCGTTGATGTGCACCGCCAGGCCGCCGCGAGGCACCAGAATGTGCGTACCGGCGAAGGTGCCCATTTTGCTCAGCTGCATGGCCGGGCCTTCGTGGACGATGTTGCCCGACGGCAGCTCGCGGGAGCCGAGGCTGGCGTAGGTGAACAGTGTGCTGTTGCCGCCTTCGATGTCGATCCAGCTGTCGGCGCGGGTCGCGCCGCTGTGGTGGGAAATCGCGTAGAGCTGTTCCTTGCGCTCGCTCAGGTACAGGGCCAGGGCCTTGAGACGCTGGGCGCGCTGCTGGAAGTCCAGCGCCATCAAGCCGCTGATGCCCTGGCGACGGCCGTGCTCGATGGCTTCGGCGAAGTCCGGACGCTCTTCGTGGGTGCGGGCGATTTCATGGCCGTCGATGGCGCTGCGCAGGACCTGCGCGCCGTGTTGGCCGATCCAGCGACCGGCGATGAAGCTTTGCAGGGTGGGGGCATGCAGTGCAGGTGAAGAGGACATCACGATTGCTCCTGGTTATGAAGGGTTGTGGCGCGGTGGCGGCCGCGCCTTTCGGAATTACCAAAGCGCCAGGGTGTAACCGACGATCAGCCGGTTCTCATCGAGGGCGGTAGTCAAGCCATTACCGGAACGGAAGGTCACGTTGCGCCAGCGCAGGCTGACGTTCTTGAACACACCGCTCTGGACGACGTAGCTGATATCGGTGTCGCGCTCCCATTCGCGACCGTTGTCGACGGTGCCTGCCTTGACGTGGCGACCGTCGGTGTAGCGGGTCATGAAGGTCAGGCCGGGAATACCTTGGGCCGCGAAGTCATAGTCGTAACGCAGTTGCCAGGAATCCTCGTCGGCGCGGGTGAAGGTGTTGAACGTCACCAGGTTGACCACGTACGGATCGCCGCCGTTGAGGAACGGAAAGGCGCTGTCGCCAGACAATTGCTGGTAGGCGGCACTGACCTTGTGGGCGCCGTGGGACACCGTGAACATGCCGTTGAAGTTACGGTTGTCGATGCGCCCGGCCTGCTCGGCGCCGTCGCCCCGGCTGTCGAAATAACGCAGGTCGCTGCGCAGGTTGAAGCCGTTGCCCAACGGTTGCGTATGCACCAGCCCGGCGAATTGCTGGCGATAGATCTGTTCGAGCTTGCCGTAGTAGTAGCTCACATTCAGTTGCGGGCTGAACGCGTAGGTGCCGCCGCCGAAGTCGAAGTGATCGCTGGTGGCGGCGCCGAAGCCGATGTCATCGTTGCTGGAGGAGTCCCGCAGGTTGGCCTTGGTCAGGCGTCCGGCATTCACCGTCAGGCCGTCGATTTCCTGGCTGGTCAGCAAGCCACCTTCAAATGTCGAACCCAACAGGCGTGTGTCGTTGTAAGTCGCTACTGGCAACAAGGGTTGCAGGGTGCCGAGTTTCAACACGCTTTTGGATACTTTCAATTTACCGGTCAGGCCCAGTTCGCTGTACTCGTCGTCGGGCTCATGGCTCTGTGGGCCAAACGGCAGCAGCCCGGTGCCACGGCGGTCGGGACTGGAGTCGAGCTTGATCCCCAGTTCGCCCAGCGCGTCGAGACCGAAACCGAAGGTGCCGTCGGTGAATCCGGACTCGATGCGCGCAGTGAATCCCTGGGCCCATTCTTCGGCTTTGGATTGCTGCGCGTTGTCCTGACGGAAGTCGCGGTTGATGTAGTGGTTGCGCATATCAATGCGGGCCTTGCTGTCGCCGATGAAGTCGGCCATGGCGCTGGGGGCGATCATGGGCAGACTCAATGCGGCGGCCAGTGAAAACAGTGATTCACAAGACGTGGTACGTGCGGGTTTCATTATTTTTATTCCCTGCCAACTGATCGGTCGTCGTTTAGTGTTTGCTGGCGCCGGTGGCACCGATGCCGGTCATCGAGCGGATGAACTGCGCCAGATAACGGCCACGCTCAAGGGCTGCACGGGGCGAGGTGTCGGTGACGGAAAACAGCCATGCACTAAAGAACGCCAGGCTCATGGAAAACAGGGCCGGGTTGGAGTACGGGAACAGCGCCTTGTCGTGATGCATCACGTTGACCCACACCGCCGGGCTCAGCACCAGCAACACAATCGCCGAGACCAGTCCGGACAGACTGCCGAGGACGGCGCCGCGGGTGGTCAGGCCTTTCCAGTACATCGAGAGGAACAGCACCGGGAAATTCACCGACGCGGCGATGGCCAGCACCAGACCCGAAAGGAAGGCAATGTTCTGCGACTCGAACAGCAGGCCGAGGACGATCGCCAGTACACCGATGCACAGGGTGGCGATTCGCGACACGCGCATTTCCTGTTGCTCGCTGGCCTGGCCCTTGCGCATCACGCAGGCATACAGGTCATGGGACACCGCCGAGGCGCCGGACAGCGCCAGCCCGGCAACCACCGCCAGGATGGTGGCGAAGGCGACCGCCGAGATGAAGCCGAGGAACAGGTTGCCGCCTACCGCGTGGGCCAGGTGCACCGCGACCATGTTGCCGCCGCCGATGATCGCGCCGCTGGCGTCACGGAACGCTGGATCGGTGCCGACCATGACGATGGCGCCGAAGCCGACGATGATCAGCAGCAAGTAGAAGTAGCCGATGAAACCGGTGGCGTAGAACACGCTTTTACGCGCTTCCTTGGCATCGCTGACGGTGAAGAAACGCATCAGGATGTGCGGCAGGCCGGCGGTGCCGAACATCATGCCCAGCCCCAGGGAAATCGCATCGATCGGGTTGGATAGCAAGCCGCCGGGGGCCATGATTGCGTTGCCCTTGGCATGCACGGCGGTGGCACCGGCAAACATCGCCTCAGTACTGAAACCGAAGTGCTTGAGCACCATGAACGCCATGAAGCTGGTGCCGAACAGCAGCATCACCGCCTTGATGATCTGCACCCAGGTGGTGGCGAGCATGCCGCCGAAGGTCACGTAGAACACCATCAACACGCCGACCAGCATCACTGCATAGAGGTAGTCGATGCCGAACAACAGCTCGATCAGCTTGCCGGCGCCGACCATCTGCGCAACGAGGTACATCAGGGCCACGGTCAGGGTGCCGAAGGCCGAGGTCAGGCGCACCGGGGTCTGTTCCAGGCGATAGGACACCACGTCGGCAAAGGTGTATTTGCCCAGGTTGCGCAGGCGCTCGGCAATCAGGAACAGGATGATCGGCCAGCCGGCCAGCACGCCCAGGGCGTAGAGCAAACCGTCGTAGCCATTGAGGAACATCATCGCGGAGATGCCGAGGAACGAGGCTGCCGAGATCATGTCGCCGGCAATCGCCAGACCGTTCTGGAAGCCGGTCATGCCGCCGCCAGCAGTGTAAAAATCGCTGGTGGAGCGGGTACGCAGTGCCGCCCAGCGTGTCACGCCAAGGGTGAACAACACGAACACCAGGAACATGCCGATGGCGTTCCAGTTCAACGGTCGGGATGCGCCGTCGGCGGCCATCGCAACATCAGTGACAGCCGCCAGCGGCAGCAGGAACAGTGCAAGAAGGCGGTTCATCGGGCGCACTCCTGCTTGAGTTTTTCATTCAGCGGATCGATCACGTTGTTGGCGCGATAGACATAGAAACCGGTCAGCGCAAAGGCCAGCCCGACGATGACGACACCCACCAGCATGCCCACGGTGGTCACGCCGCCGCTCAGGGATTGGCCGAGGGTAGAAGGGGAGAAAGCCACCAGCAGCACGAAGCCGTAATAGATCACCAGCATGGCCAGGCTCAGCGACCAATACAGCTTCTGTTTGCGACGAACCAGCTGGATGAAGTCCGGGTGCTGGCCGATGAGTTCTATTTCCTGGGGTGTCATGACGCGCGCTCCTTTGTTGTTTTTGTTGTGGGTGAAACAGTTTCGGGTTGGAACCGGATCAATGTGGGAGCGGGCTTGCTCGCGAAGGGGTCATCACATTCAACATGGATGGCGCCTGATACTCCGTCTTCGCGAGCAAGCCCGCTCCCACAGGTTTTGTGGTTGTTCCTGTAAACGGGGTTTCAGAGCTGATCGAAATCCAGCACCACCTTGTCGCTGATCGGGAAGGCCTGGCACGACAGCACGTAGCCGGCGGCCACTTCGTAGTCTTCCAGGGCGTGGTTGCTGTCCATTTCCACTTCGCCCTCGATGACCTTGCACTTGCAGGTCGAGCACACGCCGGCCTTGCACGAGTAGGGCAGTTCGGCCCCTTGGGCGTTGCCCGCATCGAGAATGCTCTGGCTGTTGCGTTGCAGGTCGAACGCCAGGGCGCGGCCGTCGCTGATGACGGTGATCTGGCTGACCGCTGAATCCACCTGGCGCGCCGCCTCACGGGCTTCGCGTTTTTGCTGGCTGCCGGCGGCGGCGAACAGTTCGAAGTGAATGCGCTCGGGCGCCATGCCCTTGGCCTTGAGGCTGTCGCGCACGGTCTCGGTCATTTCCTGCGGGCCGCAGATGAAGGCGGCGTCGAGGGCCTTGACGTCGAGCCAGCGGCTGAACAGTTGCTCGCATTTCTCGGCGTTGATCCGGCCGTTGTACAGGTCGACATCCTGCTGCTCGCGGCTGAACACGAAGATCAGGTTCAGGCGTTGCAGGTAGCGGTTTTTCAGGTCTTCGAGCTGTTCGCGGAACAGCGCGCCGGAGCTGGAGCGGTTGCCGTACAGCAGGGTGACGCGGCTGTGGGGCTCGGTTTCCAGGGTGGTCTTGATGATCGACAGGATCGGCGTGATGCCGCTGCCTGCCGCCACGGCCAGGTAGTTGCCATGGCGCGCCGGGTCGAGTTCGACGCAGAAATGCCCGGCGGGCGGCATCACTTCCAGGGTGTGCCCGGCTTTCAGCTGTTCGTTGGCAAATGCTGAGAAGCGTCCGCCGGTAACACGCTTGACGGCGATGCGCAGCTCTCCGTCGTTGACCCCGGTGCAGATCGAGTACGAACGGCGTACTTCTTCGCCGTCCAGTTGGGTGCGCATCACCAGGTGCTGGCCCTGGGTGAAGTGGAAGCTGTCCTGCAAGTGCTGCGGAATCTCGAAGGCGATGGACACCGCGTCACGGGTCTCGGCGCGCACGTCCTTGATGGTCAGGCTGTGAAATTTGCTCATTGTTGTTCTCCAGCTGGGACGGCCGATTCGCCGCTCAGATGCACTTGAAATAGTCGAACGGTTCCCGGCAATCGACGCAGCGGTACAGGGCCTTGCAGGCGGTGGAGCCGAACTCGCTGAGGACCTCGGTGTGGGCGCTGCCGCATTGCGGGCACACAACCTGCGGGTTCTCGCCGAGCAGGCTGCGCTTGCTGGTGCTGCCCTCGGGCGGCGCGATGCCGTAAGCGCGCAGGCGTTCGCGGCCGCTGTCGCTGATCCAGTCGGTGGTCCAGGCCGGGGTCAACTTGCGCTCCAATTGCGGCGCCTTGAATCCGGCGAGTTCCAGGGCTTCGCGGATGTCGCTTTCGATCACTTCGGTGGCCGGGCAACCGGAGTAGGTCGGCGTGACCACCACGTGAAGGTGACCGGCCTGCCAGTCGAGATCGCGGACGATGCCCAGGTCGACCACGCTGACCACTGGCACTTCCGGGTCCATGACCTCGCACAGGATCGCCCACGCGGCAGCCAGGTCGGTCGGTTGAGCCGGCCGGGCGCCGAGGTCGCTGGCGATCAGCTCACCAGGTTGCATCGGGGTACGCTCGTGGCAGGCACTGCATTTCGGCCAGCAGAATCCCTAAGTGTTCGGTGTGCAGGCCCTTGCGTGCATTCAGGTAGAAATAGCTCGGCGCCGCTGGAACGGGCAGGGTGGCGCTGCTGAAGATCTGCTCGACTTTGGCTTGCCACTGGGTGGCGACGCTGGCGATGTCCGGGGTGATGCCGGCGGCGCACAGTCGCTGTTCGCTGTCATCGGCGGCGATCAGTTCAACGGTGAAGCGCCAGACCTCTGGAATCGCGGCGAGCATGCGCCGATTGCTTTCCTCGGTGCCGTCGCCCATACGCTCGATCCATTCGCCGGAGCGGCGCAGGTGATAAGTCACTTCCTTTACCGCTTTGGCGGCGATCCCGGCGATGCGTTCATCGCTGGACTGGCTCAGGCCCTGCAGCACCGGCAAATGCCAGGCGTCATAGAGGAACTGCTTGAGCATGGTCACCGCGAAGTCGCCGTTGGGTTGTTCCACCAGCAGCAGGTTGCGATAGGCGCGCTCGTCACGACGAAACGCCAGGTGATCGGCATCACGGCCGTCGTCCAGCAGTTCGGCGGCGTACTCCAACCAGTTGCGCGCCTGGCCCACCAGGTCGAGGCCGACGTTCATCAGCGCCAGTTCTTCCTCCAGCGCCGGGGCCTTGCCGCACCATTGGCACAGGCGCTGGCCCTGGATCAGGGCGCTGTCGCCGAGGCGCAGCAGGTATTCGATCAGATCGGTCTTGTTATCCATGGTCGACCTCACATGTGCCCGACTTCGGCCGGCAGCTCGTAGAAGCTGGCGTGGCGGTAGACCTTGTCGTCCGACGGATCGAACAGCGGGTCTTTTTCATCCGGCGACGAGGCGGTGATCAACGCCGAAGGCACGACCCACAGGCTCACGCCTTCGCTGCGACGGGTGTAGAGCTCGCGCGCGTTTTCGATGGCCATGGTGGTGTCGGCGGCGTGCACGCTGCCGACATGCTTGTGGTTCAGACCGTGCTTGCTGCGCACGAAGACTTCGAAGAGGGTCCACTCGGACATTTCAGTTACTCCACATCAGGTGGCCGGATCAGGCGGCGTTCTTGTTTTGTTTTTTGCGGGCGTGGGCGACGGCGGCTTCACGAACCCAGGCGCCGTCTTCAATCGCCTTGCGGCGGGTGGCGACGCGCTCCTGGTTGCACGGGCCGTTGCCCTTGAGCACTTCGTAGAATTCGTTCCACTGGATTTCGCCGAAGTCGTAGTGGCCGCGTTCGGCGTTCCACTTCAGGTCCGGGTCGGGGCAGGTGCAGCCCAATAGCTCAAGCTGCGGGATGGTCTGGTCGATGAAGCGCTGGCGCAGTTCGTCGTTGCTCTGGCGCTTGATTTTCCAGGCCATGGACTGGGCGCTGTTCGGCGAATGTTCGTCGCTTGGGCCAAACATCATCAGCGACGGCCACCACAGGCGGTTGATCGCGTCCTGGACCATGTCTTTTTGCGCCTGGTTACCGTGGCGCATCATGGTCAGGAGGATTTCGTAGCCCTGGCGCTGGTGGAAACTCTCTTCCTTGCAGATGCGGATCATCGCCCGGGAATACGGGCCGTAGGAGGTGCGCTGCAGCACCACCTGGTTGACGATCGCCGCGCCATCCACCAGCCAGCCCACCGCGCCCATGTCGGCCCAGTTCAGCGTCGGGTAATTGAAGATGCTCGAGTACTTGGCCTTGCCGCTGTGCAGCTTGGCGATTTCTTCATCGCGGTCGGCGCCCAGGGTTTCCATCGCGCTGTACAGGTAGAGGCCGTGGCCGGCTTCGTCCTGGATCTTGGCCATCAGTTGCAGTTTGCGTTTGAGGCTTGGCGCGCGGGTGACCCAGTTGCCTTCGGGCAGCATGCCGACGATTTCGGAGTGGGCGTGCTGGGAAATTTGCCGGATCAGGGTCTGGCGGTAGGCATCTGGCATCCAGTTCTTGGCTTCGATCTTGATTTCTGAATCGATTTTTTCCTGGAAGGCGCGTTCCTGTTCGGACATTTCCGAGAGGTCCTTGATGCGCTTTACGCCGGTTTCTACGAGCTGTGCGTACATTTTTGAGTTCCCGCCTTGAATCTGTTCTGGGGCATGGAGAACTTTATAAGCGATACAGAATTTAATATCAAACACAAAATGACGTGTCGTAATTGTTTTTTGTATCGCTTTGGGATGAATGGGGGGGAGGTCGGTGTACATATCCATTTCTTTGGTAACGGCCACTGGCGGTTTCGCCCTTACGGCGACTCACTTTTTTTCAAACGCCAAAAAAAAGTAAGCAAAAAAAGGCTCGCCCCGAGCGTCCGGCCCCTCGCTAAGGCTCGGCGTTCCTTCGCTCCGGCATTCATCCGGGGGCATTGCCCTCCGGTTTGCTTCGCTGCACCTACATGCAATGTGTTCGACTGCGTCGAACGGCGCGGCGCGCCAATCCCCGGATGAATACCTCCACTCAGCCTCCCGAAGGGGCGGGTGGATCAAGATCAAGAGCTGCAGGCGAGCTAACGCTCGGCCTGATGAGTGGTGAAGAGCGTCGGTGTACGTCGATCTGCTTTTGCTCTGCTCTTCTGTGGGAGCGAGCTTGCTCGCGATGGCGGCCTGACAGCCGACTTGGTTTTTGCAGATGTCCCCAACCCCTGTGGGAGCGGGCTTGCCCGCGAAGGCGGCCTGCCAGCCGACCAATCCCTTGCAGACCTACCCGGATCAACTGTAGGAGCGAGCCTGCTCGCGAAGACGGCCTGCCAGCCGACCGAAATCTTGCAGATGTACTCGATACCTGTGGGAGCGAGCTTGCTCGCGATAGCGACCTGCCAGTCGACCAGGTACATCACAGCCGAACGAACCCAGCAAACAGGCCGGCCGGTAGGCCGCCTCGGGCGCTGTTGCGGTGTACGCCCCCTCGTGAGGCCGAGTGGAGGTTCTGCGCAGTGGGCAACCCGGCAGGGATGCCGGGTTAGCCGCCCCCGGCCATGGATGGCCGATGGCGGCGGGCCCACGGAGCAGGACCGGAGCGAGGGCATGCCGAGCCTAAGCGAGGCACCGAACGAAAGGGGCAAGAGCCCTTGGTTACTTGGGGCCGGGCGGCGCTCTGCTTTTCCAAGTGACCCGCCGTAAGGGCGGAACCCTAAGTGGCCGTTACCGCAGCAATGGATATGTACACCCGTAAAAAACACGTCGCCTGACACAAAGCCATCGCGAGCAAGCTCGCTCCCACAGGAATAGTGATCGGCGCCAGAGTCGGTAAAGCCCTGGCAAAAAAAAAGCCCCGCAAAAAGCGGGGCCATAAAGGGTGCAGCAGTCATGCTTTAGGACGTTTATCCACCACGTGGCAAGCCTTGCCCTCGGATCGCTTGATCGAATGGAACGGCTGCAAAACGATCCGTGAACTGATCCCGATGTACGTCTTGATATGCCGGCTCAATTCCCCGCAAACAGCCTTCTGCTGTTCATCGCCCAGGTGCTGGTGCTCAGCCTTGAGCTCGACATGCACATCAACGCTGTCCAGGTTGCCATTGCGATACAGATGAATCTCATAACACTCGGCAAGTTGTTTGACTTTCAGAACCTGCTCCTCGATCTGCGTCGGAAACACGTTAACGCCGCGGATGATCAGCATGTCATCGCTGCGTCCGGTGATCTTGTCGATGCGCCGCATGGGACGCGCGGTGCCCGGCAGCAGGCGCGTCAGGTCGCGGGTGCGGTAGCGGATCATAGGCAGGGCTTCTTTGCTGAGCGAGGTGAACACCAGTTCGCCCATCTGCCCGTCCGGCAGTACTTCACCGGTGACCGGGTCGATGATTTCCGGGTAGAAGTGGTCTTCCCAGATGGTCGGGCCGTCCTTGGTTTCGGCGCATTCCATGGCCACGCCCGGGCCCATGATTTCCGAGAGGCCGTAGATGTCCAGGGCGGTGATGCCCATGCGTGCTTCGATGGCGCTGCGCAGTTCGGCGGTCCACGGCTCGGCGCCGAAGATGCCCAGGCGCAGGGCCAGTTTGTGCGGGTCGATGCCCTGGCGCTCGATTTCATCGGCGATGTTGAGCATGTAGGACGGCGTGACCATGATGATGTCCGGCTGGAAATCCTTGATCAGCTGCACCTGTTTTTCGGTCTGGCCACCGGACATCGGGATCACCGTACAGCCCAGGCGTTCGGCGCCGTAGTGCGCGCCGAGGCCGCCGGTGAACAGGCCGTAGCCATAGGAAATGTGCACCTTGTCGCCACGATGGCCACCGGCGGCGCGGATCGAGCGCGCAACCACGTTGGCCCAGGTGTCGATGTCGTTCTGGGTGTAGCCGACCACGGTCGGTTTGCCGGTGGTGCCGCTGGACGCGTGCAAACGCACGATGTCGTGCATCGGTACGGCAAACATGCCATAGGGGTAGTTGTCCCGCAGGTCGGACTTGGTGGTGAAAGGGAATTTCGCCAGGTCGTCCAGGGACTTGATGTCGTCGGGGTGCACGCCCAGCGCATCGAAGCGCTGACGGTACAGCTGCACGTTGTTGTAGGCGTGGTTCAGGCTCCAGCGCAGGCGCTCCAGCTGATGCTGGCGCAGCTCGTCGATGCTGGCGGTTTCCAGCGGGTCCAGCACAGGGTTCAGCACGGCTTGGGCAATTGGCATGTTCATGTGTTCACTCGAATTGTTTTTGTGTTCCAGCCCTTTTGCACAAGGGCTTTGAGTGCATGCCCCAAGGATACCTCTCGGCTCCTTGGGAATCGCGATTCTTTAGTGGGGTAGACGCTCGATGATCAGCGCGATCCCCTGGCCGACACCGATGCACATGGTGCACAGGGCGTAGCGGCCATTGCGTTCCTCAAGCTCATGCAGGGCGGTGGTGACCAGGCGTGCGCCGCTCATGCCCAGCGGGTGGCCCAGGGCGATGGCGCCGCCGTTGGGGTTGACCCGCGGATCGGTGTCGCTCAGGCCCAGTTCGCGCAGCACCGCCAGACCCTGTGCGGCGAAGGCTTCGTTGAGCTCGATCACGTCCATGTCGGCCAGGCTCAGGTTGGCCACCTCCAGCACCTTGCGGGTGGCTGGCACCGGGCCGATGCCCATGATCCGTGGTTCAACGCCAGCCGTGGCCATGGCCACGACCCGGCCACGGGCGGTCAGGTCGTGGCGTTTGGCGACTTCCGGGCTGGCCAGCAACAGCGCGCAGGCCCCGTCGTTGACCCCGGAGGCGTTGCCGGCGGTGATGCTGCCGCCTTCGCGGAACGGCGTACCCAGTTTGGCGAGCTGCTCAAGGGTAGTGTCGCCGCGTGGGTGCTCGTCGTGCTCGACCACCTTGGCCGGACCTTTGCGCTGGGGGATTTCCACCGCGACGATCTCTTTGGCCAGACGCCCGCTGGCCTGGGCAGCGGCAGCGCGTTGCTGGCTGCGCAAGGCGAAGGCGTCCTGGTCGGCGCGGGAGATGTTGAACTGTTCGGCGACATTCTCTGCCGTTTCCGGCATGGAATCGATGCCGTAGGTCTTTTTCATCAGCGGATTGACGAAGCGCCAGCCGATGGTGGTGTCGAAGATTTCGGCCGCACGGGAAAACGCCTGCTCGGCCTTGCCCATTACCAGTGGCGCGCGGGACATGGATTCAACGCCACCGACCAGCATCAGCCCGGTTTCGCCACTGCGAATGGCGCGGGCGGCGGTACCGATGGCATCGAGCCCGGAACCGCACAGGCGATTGAGGGTGGTGCCCGGCACGCTGACCGGCAACCCGGCCAGCAGTGCCGACATGCGCGCGACGTTGCGGTTGTCTTCGCCGGCCTGGTTGGCGCAGCCGTAGATCACGTCGTCAACCGTGTTCCAGTCCACTTGCGGGTGGCGGCGCAGCAGCTCGCGCAGCGGCACCGCGCCGAGGTCGTCGGCGCGCACGCTGCTCAGGACACCGGCGTAACGGCCAATCGGGGTCCGGACTGCGTCGATGATCAGGGCGTCATTCATTCGGGTTCTCCTGCGTCAGCACCGGGCCGCGCACTTTGTAGGATTTGCCATGGAACAGGGCGATCAACTGGCCCTGCTGGTTTTCGATGCGCACGTCGTAGTTGCCGGTGCGACCCGAACGGCTCTGCTCGATGCAGTCGGCGTTCAGCGTGTCACCCAGGCGCGCCGGGGCGATGTAGTCGATGCTGCAACCGATGGCCACGGTGGCTTCGTTGTAGCTGTTGCAGGCAAAGGCGAATGCCGAATCGGCGAGGGCGAACAGGTAGCCGCCGTGGCAGGTGCCGTGACCCTGGATCATGTCGGCCCGCACCGTCATGCCCACTCGCGCGCAACCGGGGCCGGCCGAAAGCAGGCGCATGCCCATGGCCTGGCTGGCGGTGTCGCGCTGGAACAGCGATTGCGCGCATTCACTGGCCAGGGTCATGGCTTCATGGTTAGTCATGGAATGTTCTCCCTTCGGTGGCGCGACGGCGCAGCAGCAGCGACGGCCGGTAGCGTTCTTCGCCATAACTGGCTTGCAGGTTTTCCAGCGTTTCAAGAATGTGCGAAAGGCCAATGGCATCGGCCCAGGCCAGCGGCCCCTGTGGATAATTGACCCCGGCGCGCATGGCCAGATCGATGTCGGCGGCCGAGGCCACGCCTTGCAGCAGGGCGTCGGCGGCTTCGTTGGCGAGCATGGCCACGGTGCGCAGGACGGCAAGGGCCGGGCTGTCGCTGAGCAGGCTGACCATGAGGCCGGCCCGTTGCAGCAGGGCAACGCCTTGTTCGAGGGCCAGCGGATCAATGCCTGCCGCATGGCTGATAGCGATGCGTTTGGCGTTGCCGTAATCGAACGCCAGATCCAGCAGGATCAGGTTGCGCAGCCCGTCTTCGCGAGCCCGCTGGCAGGCCATGCGTCCGTCGCTCAGGGCCAGCACCGCGTCACCCACTCGCAGCAATCCGCGGCCGTCGCGCCGGATGACTTCGACACCTTGCTCGCTCAAGCGCGCCAGCAAACCCTGGGCGATGCCAAGGTCACCTTCGGCGATACAAGTCTCGACGATCGCGCTGCTGCTGATTTCAGCTGCTTGCGGACGTTCGGCGCCTTGGGCGTAGCTGTAGAAACCCTGTCCGCTTTTACGTCCCAGACGCCCGCCATCCACCAATTCTTTCTGGATCAGCGACGGCAGGAAGCGTGTGTCCTGGTAATAAGCGTCGAACACCGAGCAGGTCACGGCGTAGTTGACGTCATGGCCGATCAAGTCGGTCAGTTCGAACGCGCCCATGGCAAAACCACCGGCCTCGCGCATCAGCGCATCCAGGGTTGGGCAGTCGGCCGCGCCTTCCTGCAGCATCCGCAGGCTTTCTGCATAGAACGGCCGGGCCACGCGGTTGACGATGAAGCCCGGTGTGGAGCGGGTGTGCACCGGTTTTTTGCCCCAGGCCCTGGCCGTGTCGTACAGGCACTCGGCGAGTGCCGGATCGCTGGCCAGGCCGCAGACGACTTCCGCCAGCGCCATCACCGGTGCCGGGTTGAAGAAGTGCAGGCCGAGCAGGCGCTGTGGATGATCAAGCTGCGCGGCGATGCTGGTGATCGACAGCGACGAGGTGTTGCTGGCGAGGATGCAATGCTCGCCGCAGATGCCTTCCAGCTGACGGAACAGCGCGCGTTTGACCTCAAGGTTCTCGACGATGGCTTCGATGATCAGATCGCAGGCGGCCAGGGTTTCGATGGCTTCCACCGCTTGCAGGCGTGCAATCGTCGCGCTGCGCGACTCGGCCGACAGCTTGCCGTTCTCGACTCGCTTGCCCAGTTGTCGGTCGATGCCTTCAATCGCTTGGGCGGCTGCGCCGGGACGATTGTCCAGCAGCAAGACCGGATGGCCGGCCTGGGCCGCCACCTGGGCGATACCGGCACCCATGGCCCCGGCGCCGATCACGGCGATGCGTGCAGATGTGTTCAATGCGGTCATGGCTCAGCGTCCCTTGAAACTTGGGGTGCGTTTTTCCATGAAGGCGCCGACGCCTTCGCGGTAGTCCTCGCTGCGCCCGGCCAGACGTTGCAGGTCTTTTTCCAGTTCAAGCTGTTCGTCGAAGCTGTTGCTCAGGCTGGCGTTGAGGCTGCGCTTGATCAGTGCCAGACCGTAGGTCGGCTGGGTTGCGAGGTGGCGGGCCAGTTTCAGCGCTTCGTCGCGCAAATCGGCGTCGTCCACACACTGGTAAATCAAGCCCCATTGCTCGGCTTGTTCGGCGGTTAGACGGTTGCCCAGTAGTGCCAAAGCCTTGGCCCGAGCCATACCCACAAGACGCGGCAGGGTCCAGGTGCCGCCTGAATCAGGGATCAGGCCAATCTTGCAGAACGCCTGGATGAAACTGGCCGAACGCGCCGCCAGTACCAGGTCGCAGGCCAGCGGAATGTTGGCGCCAGCCCCGGCGGCCACGCCGTTGACCGCGCAGATCACCGGCAGCGGCAGGTCGCGCAACTGGCGGATCAGCGGGTTGTAGAACTTCTCGATGGACTCGCCCAGATCCGGCACGGCGCTGCCTGGCGCGACATTGCGGTCGCTCAGGTCCTGCCCGGCGCAGAAGCCGCGACCTTCACCGGTCAGCAGCAATACGCGCACGTCAGGGTTCTGCCGTACTTGCTTGAGTGCTTCTTTCACTTCGCCATGCATCTGGGTGTTGAAGCTGTTGAGCTGGTCCGGCCGATTGAGGCTGAGCAGGGCGACGCCGGCGTCGATGGAAAACAGGATGTGTTCGAAGTTCATGGTCTTGGCGCTCTCTCGGAGGTCATTCGAATTCGTTGCGGATTACTGGCCGGTGAAGGTCGGCGAGCGCTTTTCCTGGAAGGCCGCAATGCCCTCGTCGCGGTCGCGGGTGCCGGCCAGCACGGTGAAGGCGTGACGCTCGAAACGCAGGCCGCTGGCCAGGTCGGTGTCCATGGCCTTGAGCAGCGCTTCCTTGGCCAGGCGCACCGCCAGTGGCGCCTTGGCCGCAATGCTGCGAGCGATGTGCAGGGCGCGCTCGACGGTAAATTCCGGCTGTGTCACTTCGCTGACCAGACCGACGCGCTGGGCCTGACGGGCGTCGATCGACTCGCCCGTCAGCACCATTTGCATGGCCATGGATTTGCCGACGGCGCGCAGCAGACGTTGGGTACCACCGGCGCCGGGCATGATCCCGAGGTTGATTTCCGGCTGGCCGAAGCGGGCGTCTTCGCCGGCAATAATGATGTCGGCGTGCATCGCCAGTTCGCAGCCGCCGCCGAGGGCAAAGCCGTTGACCGCGGCGATCAGCGGTTTGCTGAAGCGAGTAATGGCTTGCCACGAGGCCTGGCGCGGGTCGTCGAGGATGCCGACCAGATTGCGCTCGGCCATTTCCTTGATGTCGGCACCGGCGGCGAAGGCTTTGCGGCTGCCGGTGAGCACCACGGCGCGGGTGTCGGGGTCGGCTTGCGCGATGTTCAGTTCGGCGGCCAGTTCGCCCAGCAACTCGGTGGTCAGGGCGTTCAGGGCTTGCGGGCGCTGCAGGGTAATCAGGCGGACGCCAGGCTCGATCAATTCGACGGCAAGGGTCAGAGGCATGGCGGATGCTCTCACGGTGCACGCTCGGCGGGGTGCCGGCTCGTTATTGGATCGGCCGCAGGGGCCGGTTTTGCCCAAGTATAGCTATAACGTGATACGTAAATGCAATACGAAAATTGATTTAATGTGTCTTATTGGTGTGCGTTTGGATTTATAATCTTCCCGCTGAAGGGGTGCTGATGGCGGGTTTTGCATAGAAAACATTGGGTTTCATGGTGATTTTTGAGGCGTGCGGGCATTCGTCGGAAAGGTGTATTTCAAGTGATACGGTTTTTAGTCTTTGTGCTGTTAAAAGTGATGTGATACAAAATGAGTCACTATTTGCATCGCTTTGTGAAGGAAGCTTCCATGACCTGCTACAGCCTTGATGGCCTGACTCCGGTGGTTGATCCGAGCGCTTATGTGCATCCGTCCGCCGTATTGATCGGTGACGTGATCATCGGCCCCCATTGCTATGTCGGCCCGCTGGCCAGCCTGCGCGGGGATTTCGGGCGGATCGTGCTGGAAGAGGGCGCCAACCTGCAGGACACCTGCGTGATGCACGGTTTCCCCGACAGCGACACCGTGGTCGAGCGCAATGGCCACATCGGCCACGGTGCGGTGCTGCACGGTTGCCGGATTGGCGCCGATGCGCTGGTGGGCATGAATGCGGTGGTGATGGACAACGCCCGGATCGGCCCGCGTTCATTCGTTTCGGCGGCGGCGTTCGTCAAGGCCGGTTTCGAGTGCCCGGAGCAGTCGCTGGTCATGGGCGCCCCGGCCAGCATCAAGCGCAGCCTCAGCGATCAGGAAGTGGCGTGGAAGCAGGCGGGCACACGTGAGTATCAGGAACTGGCCAAGCGTTGCCTCACGCAGATGCAGGTCTGCGAACCGCTGAGCGAACCGGAAGCCGATCGCCCACGCATCAGCGACAGGGGGTTGCGGCCCAAGGGCGCCAGCCTGTGAACACGCTCCCACAAGGGATTGGGATTAACCCCATAGCATTCGGTATATTCCTTTTCTTTTTTTACACGGAACGCCCATGTCGTCCCTGACTCCCTTGAACCATCTGATTACCCGCTTCCAGGAGCAGACGCCGATCCGCGCCAGTTCCTTGATCATCACGTTGTACGGGGATGCCATCGAACCCCATGGCGGCACCGTCTGGCTGGGCAGCCTGATTCAGTTGCTCGAGCCCATCGGCATCAACGAGCGGCTGATTCGCACCTCGATTTTTCGCCTGACCAAAGAAGGCTGGCTGACCGCCGAGAAGGTCGGTCGCCGCAGTTACTACAGCCTGACCGGCACCGGTCGCCGGCGTTTCGACAAGGCCTTCAAGCGGGTCTACAGCACCACGATGCCGGCCTGGGATGGCTCCTGGTGCCTGGTGATGCTCTCGCAGCTGACCCAGGACAAACGCAAACAGGTGCGTGAAGAACTGGAGTGGCAGGGTTTCGGCGCGATTTCGCCGGTGGTGCTGGCCTGTCCGCGCAGCGACCGTTCCGACGTCAACGCGACCCTGCTCGACCTCGGCGCGCAGGAAGATACCATTGTCTTCGAAACCACCGCCCAGGATGTACTGGCCTCCAAGGCCCTGCGCCTGCAGGTGCGCGAGAGCTGGAACATCGAGGAGCTGGCCGCGCACTACAGCGAGTTCATCCAGCTGTTCCGGCCGCTGTGGCAAGCCCTGCGCGAGCAGGAAAACCTGCAACCGGCCGACTGCTTCCTGGCGCGGGTGCTGCTGATTCACGAGTACCGCAAGCTGCTGCTGCGCGACCCGCAACTGCCGGACGAGTTGCTGCCCGGCGATTGGGAAGGTCGCGCCGCCCGCCAGTTGTGCCGCAACATTTACCGTTTGATTTACGCCAAGGCCGAAGAATGGCTGAACGCCGCACTGGAAACGGCCGACGGCCCGTTGCCGGATGTGGGTGAAAGCTTCTATCGGCGTTTTGGCGGACTGAAATAGCACGTCATTGTTCAGGGAGTGGTGCGGTTCAGGAGAGCATCCGATGTCGTGTGGATTGACGTAGACAATAAAAATAAGCCTGCGTGAGGCCTGACATGATTTCTACAACAGCACAGCGCCATGATGGGTTCGACCAGTGGATCCATCAGATCAACCAGATCTGTGGCGCCTTCAACGCACAACCCCTGGGCAGCGAATTTTCCGGACGTATCCGCGAATACCAGAGCGATGCGCTCAAACTCAGTTTCGTCGACGTGTGCCAGGCGCGTTTGTACCGTACGCCCCAGGAGGTCGCGGCGGGCGAAGGCGGCAAGTATTTTGCGGTGTTCCAACTCGACGGCACGGCGGGCATGGCCCAAGGCGACGACAAGGTCTTGCTGTCCCCTGGCGACATCACGCTGATCGATGCTTCGCGGCCCAGCGACTTCACCTACGGCGAAAACTCTCGGCAGTTGTCGCTGATCCTGCCGTATCAACTGGTCGAGCAAACCCTGCGCTTCAATCAGGTCAGGTGCGGCCACCGGATTGCCGCAACCTCGCCCATCGCGATGCTGTCGCACCGACTGATCCTTGATGCCACCCGCCAGCAGCACCTGACCCGGCAGGAAAGCGAAGCGACCCTGGAGGCGATTGTCAGTCTGCTGCGCCCGGCGATCAGCCAGGCCGACGATTGCACCGATGCCCATGAGCGGATCTTTCGCAAGACGCTCACCTGCATCGACGAAAACATTCGCTCCGAAGACCTGTGCCCGGAATGGCTGGCGCGGGAAGTCGGCATGTCCACCCGTGGCCTGTACCGGATGTTTGCCAAGAAAGGGCTGGTGGTCGCGCGCTACATCAAGAACCGCCGCCTGGACCTGTGCGCCGAATCCCTGCGCCAATCGGGCAAGGAGGAGAAGTTGTCGGTGCTGGGGTATTCGTGGGGGTTTTCCGATTCAAGCTACTTCTCGACAGCGTTCAAGTCGCGCTTCGGCATTGCGCCGGGGGAGTATCGCAAGCGGCATGCGTGAGATTTTGCCTGTACCTGTAGGAGCGAGCTTGCTCGCGAAAAACGTCAGGACAACGCGGGTATTCAGACAGCCCGCGTCATCGTTGACGTCCATCGCGAGCGGGCTCGCTCCTACAGGTTTTTGCGTGTGCTTTATTTCGGTGAGCTGAGGTTCAACGTCGGCGTTTCATCGAAGAAATTCCACGGCTTCAACAGCACATGCACCCATTCGGTCGGCATGATCGGCCACTCTTCGGCGCGGGCGATGTGGGTGGTGCCGGTGGTCAGCCAGACCACGTCGTCGGTGTTCTCGATGGAGTGATTGTCCTGGGTGAACTGCCCCAGGCCCGAGTCCTTGTCCGAGCGGTTCGGGTATTTGCCTTCCGGGTACTTTTCCTCCGGGTTGTATTGCGTCACCCACAGCTGCTTGTCCATGAAGCTCAGGCGGTGGTAGAGCCATTCGTCCTTGCCGAAATTGGCACCCTTGGCCACCGGGTGCGTGCCGCCGGCATAAGGGATCAGCTGATAGGAAACCGGGTTGCCGACCTTGTTTTCCTTGCTGAAGTTGGTCAGCAGGCGCACGGTCGACGGGTCGAACTTCTGCGCCGCCTGCTGCTCGTTGCCGACCACTTTGGTTTCAGTCTGCATGGTGCTGGTGCGTGGCCCGCCACGGTCGTTGGGCAGCACCACAGGGTTCACTTCCACCAGCGAATTTTGCTCGCCGTCCACATCCATATCGAGGCGGAAGTTGTAGATGTGCTGGTGCGTGGTGCCGACGATGTTGTGGTCCAGCAGGGTACCGTAGCGCGTGTCTTCCCTGGCGGTGTCTTCGTGCATGGTTTTCGATTTCACGCCCTTGACCGCTTCGATACCGGTGGCGCCGGCGTCGATGCCGATGGTGCCGTTCTGCTGGAAGACCCAGTCGAAGATGTAGTCGTAGTTGCCCACGGTGCTGATCCAGCGCACCACCAGTTCACGGCGCTCGGTGCTGAGGTTGGGCTGGCCCATTTCCTGGTGTTTGTATTCGGGGCCGGCGTAGCGTTCGAACACCGCCATGGCGCGCGGGATTGCGGTCGGTGCGCCGGTGTAGTCGGCGATGGTGGCGTCCAGCAGCACGGCGTTTTGCGGGGCGTCTTTGCCACGGGCAATCGGCGAGGTCAGGGTGCCCATGCCGTAGTCGCCGGAGTCGAGGTAGGCCTTGAAGTACCAGCCGACGTCCGGGTCGCCGTAAGGCACGATCATGCCGCCCAGCGAGCCTTCGTACATGATCTTGCGTTTCTTGCCCTTGTCGTCGTAGGTGACGGTGGACAGGATCGGCCCGACCCGCGAATCGAGGCGAACATGGAAGTCCCAGTTCTGCCAGTGAATGCTGTTGCCGCTGATGGTGTAGTTCTTGCCCTCGGGCTCGATGATTTCCAGCGGTTTGACTGCGACGCCCTGGCGTCCGCGACCGTCATACGGCGTCGGATTCATCGGCACCGGAATGAGCGCGTCGTCTTCGATCTTGATCAGCTTCTTCTGTTCCAGGTCGACAATCGCCACCAGGCCTTCAATCGGGTGCGCCCAGTAGTTGCCGTCACCGGTGTTGAGGTAGCTGACGATTTTCAGCAGGCGCTTGTCCTGCGCCAGGCCGTCCTTTCCGTCGAAGAAACCGACAGTCAGCGGCGTGGCCACAACCTTTTTCACATCGTTGATGCCGCGCTTGGCCAGGGCCTGGGCGTATTCCGGGCTGGTTTCCACAGCCGTCTGCACCGTTGCGAAGTCGTCCAGCAACACCATGCCGTGGGCGCCTTCGATCGGCTTCCAGGACTTGAGTTCTTTCGTGTCGAGGTCGACCAGGGCTTCGATCACGTGCTTGCCGTCGAGCACCACGATACTCGCCTGGCGCGGCTGGGCGACGTTCTGCCCGGTCAGAGCGAAGTTCCACACCTGATCCTTCGGCGGCTCCTTGACCGAGACTTCGGTGAAGCGGAAGCCAGGCTTGTAGTTTTCCGATTTCTTGACGATGTCCACGGCCGTGGTGATTTCGGCTGCGCTCAGGGGGTTGAGCGGGTTGGGGCGGGTCTCGACGACGAAGGTCTTGTCCAGCCCGGACTGGAACACCTGGTTGATAAAGTCCTTGGACATGAACGCCGTATGGTCCTTGAACACTACCGGCACCGTCAGCTCGATACGCTTGCCGTTGAGCATCGCCACTTTGCTGTCGGGCTTGACCTTGAGGTAGACCCCGTCCTTGGCAATGGTGAACAGGTTGGCGTAATCGTCCCATTTCACCGTGGCGCCAAATTCCTCAAGACCCGCTTGCAGCGGCACCATTTCGGCGTGACCGCCGTGGGCCTGGGCATTACCCGCCCAGAACGGCAGGCCGAGGGTGCTCAGGGTGATGGCCAGGGCGAGGCGGGCCAGCGGTGTTCTCTTGGGCGATGCTTTGGGGCTGAACATGTGTGAATTCCTGGGTGAAAGCCGGGTACGGGCATTTCTGCACTTTGTTACAACCAGTCAATGGCTGCATTTGAATGCCTGCCAGATTTCTTTGGTTCCGTGCCGCCATTGAGCTTTCCTGACGAAATGCACTATGGCAAGGGGATAAAGTGCCCTGTGTGGCGGACGCAAACCATTGCTTCAAGTTAATAGGAAGCATTACTATTCACGCCCCGTCTCCACAGCACACCGCAATGACCCTCAAGCTGCCCCGCAGACACGGCTTTTTCGAGCATTACGAAGAGTTGGTTGGCACCTGGACCCGTCGCCTGAGGAATCGTCAGCAGGCCGAGGACCTGGCCCACGATACCTTCGTGCGGGTGCTTGAGTCCGATTCGGCGGTGGTGCAGCAGCCCCGGGCGTATTTGCACCAGACCGCGCGCAACATTGCCGTGGATGGTTATCGGCGTGAGGACCGGCGGGGCGCCATGGAGTCAGAGGCGATCGATCTCAGTGAGTCGCCGACCGGCGACCCGGAGCATTTCATGCACGCGATCCAGCTGGCTGATTCCATCGAACGGGCGCTCACCGAGCTGCCGGTCAACTGCCGCAAGGTGTTTGTCTGGCAGAAAATCGAGGGCCTGACCCAGGCCGAAATCGCCGAACGCCTGGGGCTGTCCAAGAACATGGTGGAAAAGTATATGATCCGCACGCTTCGGCATCTGCGCGATCGCCTGGACGGGTTGCAGTCATGACCGGCCGCGCCTTCTCCTCCCCAGCCAAACAGGAACTTCCATGATGGATACTCGTGATTGTGCGTGCGGGCAAACAGCGGTTCGCGATGACGCGGCGCAGTGGTTTGTGCGTTTGCAGGAGCCTGTTGCCGATGTCGAAATGCGGCGTCAGTTTCAACTCTGGCTGGAGCAGCACCCCCAGCACCGAAGCGAATTCGAAGTGCTCCAGGGCTTGTGGAGCGCCGCCGACCTGGTGCCGACGGCGCGCTTGCGGGCCCTGTGTGAAACCCCGCCAGCCCTGAAAAAACGTCGTCCCGTGCTGCGTTACGCGGTGGCTGCCAGCGTGTTGGCGGTAGCGCTCGGCCTGGGTTTGTTCAGCGGCCTGAATCATCCGGCGCCTTATATCGCCGAGTTTTCAACGGCCCTGAATGAGCGACGCCAAGTGGCGTTACCCGATGGCTCGGTGGTCGATCTGGACAGCCGCAGCCGGATTCAGGTGCGCTTTGAAAAGGATCGCCGCAACGTCGAGCTGACCGAAGGCGAAGCGATGTTCAGCGTCGAGCATGACACCACCCGGCCTTTCGTGGTCGCGGCGGGCAGCGGCAAGGTCACGGTTACCGGCACCCGATTCGACGTACGACATGGCGCCAGCGAAACCCGGGTGGTGGTGGAGCGGGGCAGCGTCAAGGTTCAAGGTCGCGACGCCGCCGATAACGATTTCATCAATCTGACGGCAGGCCTTGGCACCCACGTCGATGCCCAGGGCAAAGTTGTCGCCGCCTATGCCGTCAACCCGGCGGAAATGACCGCCTGGCGCAACGGCAAACTGGTGTTCAACAATGCCAGCCTGGCCGATGTCGCCGAGCAGGTCTCGCGCTATCGCGAGAAGCCACTCAAGGTCGCCAGTGCCGCGGTGGGCGATCTGCGCCTGACCAGCGTGTTCAAATCCGACAACACCGACGCGCTGCTCAAGGCCTTGCCGAGCATCCTCCCCGTGGCCGTGCGCACCCTTGGCGATGGCAGCCAGGAAATAATTTCAAAATAAAATTCAGGTTTTTTTCGAGTTCATCGTCTTCCTGTTCAACTGCAACTGGTTTGCATTAACAAACGCACACTCTTGCGATCCACAGGATTACGTTCGACGTGAAAAACTCCACCGCTAAAAACAACAAACTCCCCTGGTTACCGCTGGCCCTCGCGCTGGCGGTCAACGTTGCGCTGCCCCAGGCCTTTGCCGCCGATGCCATCCGCATCCCGGCGCAACCCTTGGGACAGGCCCTGAGTCAGTTGGGCCAGCAAACCTCGCTTCAGGTGTTCTTCAGCCCTGAACTGGTCGCCGGCAAGCAGGCTCCGGCGGTGGATGGCAACCTTTCCCCGGAAGACGCGCTGCGCCAGTTGCTGCAAGGCAGCGGCCTGCAATACCAGATCGATGAAGGTTCGGTGACGCTGATGCCGGCACCTGCATCGGCGGCCAGCGGTCCACTGGAACTGGGCGTGACTGACATCAAGGTCGTCGGTAACTGGCTCGGCGACGCCGATGCCGCCGTGGTGCAGAACCACCCCGGGGCACGAACCGTGATCCGCCGCGAAGCCATGGTCGAGCAGGGCGCGATGAACGTCGGTGACGTGTTGAAGCGCGTTCCTGGTGTGCAGGTGCAGGACGCCAACGGTACCGGTGGCAGCGACATTTCCCTCAACGTCGGCGTGCGCGGCCTGACTTCGCGCCTGTCGCCTCGCTCCACCGTGCTGATCGATGGCATCCCGGCGGCGTTCGCGCCTTACGGTCAGCCGCAACTGTCCATGGCGCCGATTTCCTCGGGCAACCTCGACAGCATCGACGTGGTGCGCGGTGCCGGTTCCGTACGCTACGGACCACAGAACGTGGGCGGCGTGATCAACTTCGTGACCCGCGCGATCCCGGAACAGGCCTCCGCGGAAATCGGCACCACCCTGGAAACCTCACAGCACGGTGGCTGGAAGCACATCGACACGGCATTCATGGGCGGCACCGCCGACAACGGCATGGGCGTGGCGCTGTTGTATTCCGGCGTGAACGGCAACGGTTACCGTGAAAGCAACAACGGCAACGACATCGACGACGTGATCCTCAAGACCCATTGGGCGCCGACTGATGTCGACGATTTCAGCCTCAACTTTCACTACTACGATGCCAAGGCCGACATGCCCGGCGGCCTGACCCAGGCGCAGTACGACGCCGACCCGTTCCAGTCGGTGCGCGACTACGACAGCTTCAGCGGCCGCCGCAAGGATGTGTCATTCAAGTGGGTGCGGCAGATCGACGATCGCACCCAGGCCGAAGTGCTGACCTACTACACCGACAGCTTTCGTGGCAGCACCATTGCCTCGCGGGACCTGAGCACACTCAATTCCTATCCGCGCAGCTACTACACCTACGGTATCGAACCACGGGTGTCTCACGTCTTCGATGTGGGCCCGACCACCCAGGAAGTCAGCGTCGGTTATCGCTACCTGAAAGAGGCCATGCACGAAGAGGCCAGCCGTGTGGCACTGGTCAACAATGAGCCGGTCGTGCGTCCGGGGGCGGACGGCCATGTCTATCAGGACCGTACCGGTGGAACCGAGGCCAATTCGGTCTACGTCGACAACAAGATTGACGTTGGCAACTGGACTGTCACGCCAGGCATTCGCTTCGAGCACATCAGCACCGATTGGCACGACCGCCCGGTGCTTGATAATGCCGGTAAACGGGTGCCGGAGAAAAAACGCAGCATCGAGAGCAATGAGCCGCTGCCGGCCCTGAGCGTGATGTATCACATGTCCGATGCCTGGAAGTTGTTCGCCAACTACGAAACCTCGTTCGGCGCGCTGCAGTATTTCCAGCTGGGGCAGGGCGGTATCGGTAATGAGCCCGCCAACGGCCTGGAGCCGGAAAAGGCCAAGACCTACGAAATCGGTACGCGCTACAACGATGACGTGTGGGGCGGTGAAGTGACGCTGTTCTACATCGACTTCGACGACGAACTGCAATACATCAGCAATGACGTGGGCTGGACCAACCTCGGCGCGACCAAGCACCAGGGTATCGAAGCCTCGGTGCACTACGACATGGCTGCGCTGAACCCGATGCTGGACGGCCTGACCGCCAACGCCGGTTTCACCTACACCCGCGCCACCTACGAAGGTGAGATCCCGGGCTTCAAGGGCCGTGACCTACCGTTCTACTCCCGCCAGGTGGCCACCGCCGGCCTGCGTTACGACGTCAACCGCTGGACTTACAACCTCGATGCGTTCGCCCAGTCCAAGCAGCGTTCGCCGGGCACCGGCGTGAACGCCGATGGCAGCTTCAACGGCGACTACATCACTGAAGGCACCGCTGATGGCCAGTTCGGTGATATCCCGGGTTACGTGCTCTGGAACGCACGTGCCGGCTATGACTTCGGTCCGCAGGTGTCGAACCTGAAACTGGGGGCGGGGGTGAAGAACATCTTCGACAAGCAGTATTTCACCCGTTCCAGCGACAACAACTCGGGCATGTACGTCGGTGCGCCGCGCACGTTCTTTGTGCAGGCCAGTGTCGGGTTCTGATAGACCTGTGGCGAGGGGGCTTGCCCCCGTTGGACTGCGTAGCAGGCCTTCTTTTAGGGCTGCTGCGCAACCCAACGGGGGCAAGCCCCCTCGCCACAATTCAGACCTTCAACACTCTCCCACCAACGGCCACCGCCACCAGCAACACCGCCATCAGGGCAAAGGCGAAACTCAAGCTGCTGCCATGGGCGACGAAGCCGATGACGGCGGGGCCTGCCAGGATGCCCGCATAACCCAGGGTGGTAATGGCCGGCACGGCGATGCTTTCGGGCATGACCGTCTGCTTGCCGACTGCGGTGTACAGTATCGGCACAATGTTCGAGCAACCGGCACCCAGCAACGCATAACCCACCAGCGCCGCTTCCCAGCTCGGTGCGAACGTCGCCAGAAACAAACCTGCGGCGGCGGTCAGCCCGCCGGACACAATCACCCGCGTCGCGCCCAACCGTCGTACGATTTTGTCACCGGTCAAACGCCCGGCCGTCATGGTCAAGGCAAACGCCGCATAACCGAGCCCCGCATACGCTGTGTCGATGCCACGTTCCTGTGTCAGGAACACCGCGCTCCAGTCCAGCGCAGCGCCTTCGGCGAGGAACACGATGAAGCACATGCCGCCAATGAACAGGACGATGCCATGGGGCACGGCAAACGCCGGCCCCGAACTCTCGCTGCCGTAGGGCAACAGATGCGGCACGGCCTTGGCCAGCGCGATCAGCAGCAACACGATCACCACCAGCGTGGCCCCCAGAGGTGAGATCCCCAGGCCAAGCAATCCGCTGACGCCTGCCGCGCCGACAATCCCGCCCAGGCTGAACAGGCCATGGAACCCCGACATCATGTTTTTGCCGCTGGCGCGCTCGACGATCACCGCTTGCAGGTTGACCGTCGAATCCACGGTGCCCAGCCCCGCGCCGAACATGAACAATGCGGCGATCAGCGCCGGAATCGACGACACCGTCGCCAGCAGCGGCAGGGCGGCACAGATCAGCAGGGTCCCGCCGGCCGTCACCCGCCGGCAGCCGAAACGTGTGGACAGGATCCCGGCCAGCGGCATCGCCAGGATCGAACCTACCCCCAGGCACAGCAGCAACAATCCCAGGGTGCCTTCATCCAGTCCGGCCCGGGCCTTGGCATAGGGCACCAGCGGTGCCCACGCGGCGATGCCGACCCCGGCGATGAAAAAGGCGATGCGCGTGGACATCTGTTCCAGGCGCCCGGGAACGAAGGTGGTTTGGCTGTTGAGGCTGGTCATGACAATCCTTGGCAAAAAGTGTCGCGTCCTCAACGGACAGTGATCGGCCTGTGAGGGTTCGATCAGTGCCCGGAAAGTTTTACGGTCAAACAGGGCGATATGGTTGCACAGCGCCAGTGTTTTTCGCGATATGTTGAGCCATTCCAATGACACACGGAGGGCGCCATGGCGCAGAGGTACGATGCACGGGGCAACATTTACATCGTGGTAGCGCCCGAAGAACTGCGCCGTCAGGGCATCGACCTGCCCGACCAGGCCAGCCAGGCAGCGCAAACCCTTGAAGCCTGGGCGCCAGCCGCGATCGAGGCTTGCTGCAGCTGGGCTCCAGGCACTCAACCGTCCGGCAGCAAGGATCATCGCAGCGACGGTTTGCTGGTCGGACCGTTTCAGTCGTCGCCTCCCTTTGATCTGTTGATCGTCAACACCGACGGTACCCTGGCCGAGCGCAGTGGCAACGGGCTGACGATTTTTTCCCAGGCCCTCAGTGATCAAGGGCTGTTGCCGCAGAACGAAGCCTGTCTGCTCAGGGTTCACCACGACAAGGCTGATTCGCCTTCGCCGGGGCAGACTTCAGTGAAAGCCGCAGAGGTCGAGGGCGTGAAGGGTTTTTGGCTCGATCTGGGCCAGCCGGGATTCGGGCCGTCGGCGGTCAGTGCTCACGGGGTTGAAGCGGCGATGTTCAATGGTCGCGAACTCAGCCACGTTGAACAATTGTCGGCACTCAATAGTGCATGGTCGCACAGCCAGTTCGCGCGGGTCGGCAATCCCCATTGCGTGACGCTGGTGGAAAGTGCCGAGGACCTGCCGAGCAACGAGCAGATGCGCGAGCCGGCACTGGGTGAAGGGCTGACGCGAATCGCCTACGCCATGCCGGTCGGCGCAGGCAAGCCTTGTCCGGCGGGAGTCAACCTGCAATGGGCAATGCGGGTGTCCGAAGGACACATCGCCGCGCGGGTATTCGAGCGGGGCGAGGGGCCGACGGCGTCGTCGGGGACCAGCGCCAGCGCGGTGGCCTGTGCGGCCTGGCGGGCAGGTTGGGTCTGCGCCGGGGAGGTGAAGGTGACGATGCCGGGTGGCACGGCGCCGATCTTGCTGGAAGAGGAACGGGGAGAGTTGAGTCGGGTCAGTCTGTTTGGTACGGCTCGGTTAATTGATTGACTTCAAAATAGCTTTCGCGAGCAAGCCCGCTCCCACAGTTGACCGAGTTGTCCAGACAAACGCGATTAAATGTGGGAGCGGGCTTGCTCGCGAAGAGGCCAGGCCAGACAACACCAAACTCAGTCCAGCCCACTGAACTCCACCACCGGCATCGTCCGCTTCATCAAGACCTTGCCATCGCGCACCGAGTACAGCGGCAACCCCTGGCTGCGGATCATTTCGTAATCACTCTCCGCCGACAGAATCAGCAGGTTCGCCGGCCGCCCGCGCTCCAGGCCATAGCGATCGCCGAGGTTCATGGCTCGGGCGCTATTGTCCGTCACCAGGTCCAGCGCACTTTGCAGGTTGCGATAACCGAGCATGTGGCAGATGTGCAGGCCGGCTTCAAGAACCCGCAGAATGTTGCCGTTGCCCAGCGGGTACCACGGATCGACGATGGAGTCCTGGCCGAAGCACACGTTCATGCCTGCTTCCAGCAACTCGTTGACCCGGGTCACGCCCCGGCGTTTCGGGAAACTGTCGAAGCGACCTTGCAGGTGGATGCTTTCGGTGGGGCAGGAGACAAAGCTGATCCCCGAATGCCCGAGCAAGCGAAACAGTTTGGCGCAGTAGGCGTTGTCGTAGGAGCCCATGGCCGTGGTGTGGCTGGCCGTGACCCGCGAACCCATGTCGCGGCTGCGGGCCTCTTCGGCAAGCACTTCGAGAAAGCGTGAATGCGGGTCGTCGGTTTCGTCGCAATGCACATCCACCAGGCAACCGCTGCGTTCGGCCAGGTCCATGAGAAACTTCACCGAGCTGACGCCCTGATCGCGGGTGTACTCGAAATGCGGAATGCCACCTACCACGTCGGCGCCCATGCGGATCGCTTCTTCCATCAATTCGCGACCATTGCGGTAGGACTCGATGCCTTCCTGAGGGAATGCGACGATTTGCAGGTCGACCAGGTGCCGGCTTTCCTCGCGTACTTCGAGCATCGCCTTGAGCGCGGTCAGTTGCGGGTCGGTGACGTCGACGTGGGTGCGCACATGCTGGATGCCGTGGGCGGCGAGGGTCTGGATGGTTTTCTTTGCCCGGGCCTTGGTGTCTTCCTGGGTGATGGTCGCCTTGCGTTCGCCCCAGCACTCGATGCCTTCGAACAGCGTGCCGCTCATGTTCCAGCGCGGCTCGCCGGCGGTCAGGGTTGCGTCGAGGTGGATGTGCGGCTCGACAAAAGGCGGCACCACCAGGTTGCCGCCGGCATCCAGATCGTCAGGACCCAGGGTCGGGGCTTCGATCTGGCGGCCGATGCTGCTGATCAGGCCGTTTTCCAGGTTCAACTCATGCAGGCCTTCCTGGTTGCGCAGACGGGCATTGATGATGTGCATCGGGCAGATCCTTTTGGCGAATCGTTTAGGCAATACTCTTACGTTAGCTCGCCAGCGGCGATTCCCGCCAGTGACATTGATCACCACCGTTCAAATGTGGGAGCGGCGGTGCGGCGATCCGACTTGCTCGCGAAGACGGTGTGTCAGCTACATAGATGCTGGATGTACTGCCGCTTTCGCGAGCAAGCCCGCTCCCACAGGGGATTGGGTTTGTTCTGGAGGATTACTGCAGGGGCAAAAACCGCAGCAGCGCCGCGACTACCGATTCGGGCGCGTCTTCCTGAACCAGATGACCGGCGTTGGGAATCGGATAAAACCGCGATCCGGGAATCATCTGCTGCAAGGCCCGACCGCGTTCGATGGGAATCCACTGGTCATCTTCACCCCAGAGAATCTGCACCGGGCAGCGAATCGTCGAGTACAGGCCCTCGGCCTCGCAGGTATAACGCTCGTTCATCTGCGCGATCTGCCGGTAGAACGCCGCTTGCCCCGGCTCTCCCAGCCACGGCTGAACATAGGGGGCGAGTTCGTGGTCCGGGATTTTCCGCTTGATCGCCCCGCGGATGTAAGCCGGCACGATCGCTTGCTGGATGTAATCGGGCAGTCCGCTGAAGGCGGCTTCATGCTGGCGCACATGCTGCACGAACGGCGAACCCCAGGGCGTGAGCGCCACCGGGTCGATCAGTGTCAGGCTGCGGTAATCCTTGCCGTTTAGCAGGTGCGTTCGCAGGGCTGTGGCACCGCCAAAGTCATGGGCCACCACGTCGGGGCGATCCAGGCCCCAATGATCCAGCAACTGCGTCAGCAATTCGTTCTGCACACCCAGGGACACGTCACCATCAACTTTCTCGGATTGCCCGTAGCCCAGCAAATCGAAATAGTGCACCCGGTGCGTGGTGATGAAGTGCGGGGCAATCCGGTGCCAGACATAAGAGGAGAAGGGCGTGCCATGCACGAACACCAGCGGCGGGCCGTCGCCGCGCACGGCGTAGCGCACGGAGTGCCCTTTGAAGCGGTAGGTCTGGGGCAGTGGCCAGTCAGTCATAGGTGTGTCCTCTTGGCGGGTGCGAGGCAAAAAGCATAGGCATAAAAAAACAGCCGATGAAGGCTGTTTTCTTTTTCTCTGACAAAACGCTGTTCCATTGTGGGAGCGAGCTTGCTCGCGATGGCGTTGTGTCAGTCACATCGATGTTGAATGTGGCGCCGTCATCGCGAGCAAGCTCGCTCCCACAGGGTTCTGCAATTGTCTGCCGGCTTATTCGCCGCGATAGATGCACCCGCTGGTGCAGGTCTCGTGGATACGGATCGCGCTGAGTTCCGGCAGCAGAGGCTTCAATTCCTGCCAGATAAACTTGGCCAGCACTTCGCTGGTCGGGTTTTCCAGGCCAGGAATGTCGTTCAGGTAGTTGTGGTCCAGACGCTCGTACAACGGCTTGAAGATCTCTTTGATTTCCGAGAAGTCGCGGATCCAGCCGGTGTGCGGGTCGAGGTCGCCGCTCAGGTGGATTGCCACTTTGAACGAGTGACCGTGCAGGCGCCCGCACTTGTGGCCGTCCGGTACGTGGGGCAGGCGGTGGGCGGATTCGAAGGTAAACTCTTTGAAAATTTCCACAGTATCTTCAGCTCTGTTCAGGTGGCGTTCGCCGCAGCGATTCGGGCAGGTGGCGAGTTTACCAGTTTGTCCTGACTAAAGGGTCAGCAAGCGCTCGCCCAGGCGACCGTTGGCGGCCAGTTCGAGGAATTCGTCGCCCAGGCGGCGGCTTTCGTCCATGGTCGTGCGCCAGTATTTCTGCCGGCTCGGGGCATCGCCCATGAAGCGCTTGAAGTCGTTACGGTCCGGCAGTTTGCCGTAGGGCAGGCGCGCCAGGTACTCCTTCGACGGCGCCAGCAACAGCACGTTCTGCAAGCGAGCCGGGCAGGCGCGGCGCCATGGCAGGGTCTTGTCGAACCAGCCGGGAATCACCCGGTCGGTGAAATGCGGGTAAAGCACGATGTCGTTGCCGCTGTATGGCAGGTCCAGGTGGTAATCCAGCAGACCGCCGTCGCGGAAGGTCCCGGCGCCGGCGCCCGGCAGGTCGCGCACGCCTTGCATCACCATCGGGATCGAGCCCGAGGCCAGCAGGGCCTGGCGCAAGTTGCCGGCATTGAGGGCGACGAAGCGCGACGGGAAGTCATTCAAGGCATTGACTGGCGGCGCCAGGCGCGGGTCGTGGATGATCAGGCGTTCGAAGTGTCGTGCCAGCCGCGCCCGGCCGCGCAGGTTGTCGGCGATGACCGACGACAGGCCCAGCCCGAGGCGGCCGCGATGATCGTCGGCCAGCAGGCCGTGGCTTTTGACCACCATGATGTTCAGGCGGTAATGGTTGTTGTCGAGGATCGAGGCATCGCGACCGTCGAGCAGGTCATTGAGCATGCGCTGTGAGCTCTGGCTGATCTGCGCCATGGTCACGCCCTTGGCAAAGTGTTGCTCGGTATACAACTGCCCGAGACGCCGGATGCCTTCGGCGGCGTCCGGCAGGCAGGCGCTGGCGAAGCGCCAGGAACCCACCGATGCGCCAATCAGCGAGCGTTCCCGCGGTGCCGCCGGCAGCCACTCGCCGAACAGCGCCAGGTCCAGACCCTGAATCCCCAGCGCCTTCGGACCGCCAGCGGCGCCAGGCAAGGTGCCGACGTCGGCGGCGTTCAAGCCGCTGTCACGAATGCGCGCAAAGGCACCTGGACCGGCCTTGAGGGTCAGGGAGGGGAACTTGATGTGGATGGCGGTCATTAAAGTCTCGAAGTCTGTTCAGCGGGCAGATTATGTGGGAGCGGGCTTGCTCGCGAAAGCGGTGTGACCGTCAACATGGATGGCGACTGACACGGCCTCTTCGCGAGCAAGCCCGCTCCCACAGGGCATTTGCGGTGTTGCCGATGATGGCAATTCAGTTTCAATTAAGTTCATCCGGTTAAGGTGGCGCCCACAGGCAGCACCTGAAGAAATACGGAGACACCCATGAAAATCCTGACCGCCCTGTTCACCGCGTCGATCCTCGGCATGACCGCAAGCCTCGCCTACGCCCGGGAACTTGGCCCGGATGAAGCGCTGAGATTGCGCGACGCTGGTACCATTGTGTCGTTCGAGATACTCAATGCCAACGCGGTGGCCAGGCATCCGGGTTCCACCGTCAGTGAAACCGAGCTGGAACAGCGTTATGGCAAATACCTGTACAAGGTCGAGCTGCGCGATCCTCAGGGCATCGACTGGGATGTGGAATTAGACGCTGTCAGCGGGCAGGTTCTCAAGGATCATCAGGATTCGTAATGAAGGTGTTTTTATTCAAGCGATGCACCGGTAGCCGGATGGCGCTGTTGCTTCTGGCGTTTTGCTCGGCAGTGTTGGCCCGCGACCTGGATCAGGATGAGGCCCTGAGCCTGCGTCAACAGGGCGTGATCCTGCCGCTGGAGCAACTGCTGCAGCAGGCGATGGGTCACTACCCCGGTGCGAAGCTGCTGGAAGCCGAGCTTGAAGAAAAACACGACGTCTACATTTATGAAGTCGAGCTGCTGACCCCTGAGGGCGTGGTCCGCGAACTGGGCATCGATGCTACCACCGGCCGTTTACTCAAAGACAAGGAAGACTGATCCATGCGTTTGCTCCTGGTGGAAGACCATGTGCCCCTGGCCGACGAACTGCTGGCCGGCCTCAATCGCCAGGGGTATGCGGTGGACTGGCTGGCCGATGGTCGCGATGCGGTACATCAGGGCAGCACCGAGCCTTACGACCTGATCATCCTCGACCTCGGTTTGCCCGGCGTGCCGGGGCTTGAGGTGCTGGCGCAATGGCGCGCGGCGGGGCTGGCCACGCCGGTGCTGATCCTGACGGCCCGAGACTCCTGGGCCGAACGCATCGAAGGCCTCAAGGCCGGCGCCGACGACTACCTGACCAAGCCATTCCATCCCGAAGAGTTGTTTTTGCGCATCCAGGCGTTGTTGCGCCGCTCCCATGGCCAGGTCAACCAGCCAACGCTCAAGGCTGCCGGGTTGCATCTGGACGAAGGTCGCCAGTGCGTTGTGCGCGACGGTGCGGACATTCAACTGACCGCCGCGGAGTTTCGCCTGTTGCGTTATTTCATGCTGCACCCCGAGCAGATCCTCTCCAAAAGCCACCTCGCCGAACACCTCTACGACGGTGAAACCGAGCGCGATTCCAATGTGCTGGAAGTCCACGTCAACCACTTGCGCCGCAAGCTCGGCAAAAGTGTGATTGAAACCCGTCGCGGCCAGGGTTATCTGTTCGGCGGGCAAGCCCGGTGAGATCGATCCAGCGCCGCTTGAGCCTGGGCCTGATCAGCGTGATGGTGGTCGTTGGCCTGGTGCTGGCGCAAACCAGCCTGTGGCTGTTCGAATTGGGGTTGCAGCGCTACCTCGAAGCCGGGTTGCGCAATGACAGCGAGAACCTGCTGGCGGCACTGGTGCGCGGGCCGCAAGGCTTGCAACTGGATGAGCGACGCCTGTCACCCGCTTATCAACGGCCGTTCTCCGGGCATTATTTCCGCATCGATTTCGCCGACGGCCATTGGCGTTCCCGTTCTTTATGGGATCAGGAACTGCCGGTGCTCGATCACCCCGGCCTGCATGGCAACTTGCAACTGGGTCCGGAAGGGCAACAGTTACTGGTGCTGCGTACGGACTATCGACGTTCGGGGTTGCCGATCTCCATCAGCGTCGCCGAGGACTACACGCCAATTCGCGAAAGCTTCCGGCGCATGCAACAGCTCGGGTTTGGCCTCGGTTTGACGGCGCTGCTGCTGATTCTGCTGCTGCAACGGATTACCGTGCGCCGGGCCTTGCGTCCGCTGGAGCAGGCCCGCGAGCAGATTGCGCAACTTCAACAGGGCCAGCGTTCGCAACTCGATGATCAGGTGCCGGTGGAACTGGAACCACTGGTGGCGCAGATCAACCATTTGCTGGCCCACACCGAGGACAGCCTCAAGCGCTCACGCAATGCCCTGGGCAACCTTGGCCACGCCTTGAAAACTCCGCTGGCGGTGCTGTTGAGCCTGGCTTCAAGCGAGCAACTCGACGCGCACCCGCAATTGCGCAAGGTCCTCAAGGAGCAACTGGAGCAAGTCCAGCAACGGCTCAATCGGGAACTCAATCGTGCGCGGTTGTCCGGCGATGCGTTGCCGGGCGCACTGTTTGATTGCGATGCAGAACTCCCCGGGTTGCTGGCCACCCTGAACATGATCCATGGCGAACACCTGGCGCTGAGCTACCGCGCACCCACCGGCCTGCAATTGCCCTGGGATCGCGAAGACCTGCTGGAACTGTTGGGCAATCTGCTGGATAACGCCTGCAAGTGGGCGGATGCCGAGGTTCGCCTGAGTGTGGCCGAGACTGCAGAGGGCTTTGAACTCAACGTGGAAGATGACGGCCCGGGCATTCCCGAAGAGCGTCGCGATCAGGTGTTCGGCCGAGGTACGCGACTGGATGAGCAAACCCATGGGCATGGTTTGGGGCTGGGCATCGTGCGCGACATCGTCGATAGCTGGGGCGGCAAACTGTCGTTGCTGGAAAGCGAATGGGGCGGGTTGAAGGTCGTCATCGAGTTGCCTAAACATACTTGAAGTCACACCAGGAACCCTGTGGGAGCGAGCTTGCTCGCGATGGCAATCTGTCTGACACATTGATGTTGAATGTGCTGACGCTATCGCGAGCAAGCTCGCTCCCACAGTGGTTTTTCATGGCCGCCGATTATGAGTACACCCGGTTCCACAGGGTGAGGTGTCAGGTTTATGTGTGATGAATCTCCCGATCCTTGGTTTCCGGCATGAAGAAAATACCCAGCACCGCCGTCATCACTGCGATGACAATCGGATACCACAGCCCGTAGTAGATATCCCCCGTGGCCGCCACCATGGCGAACGCCACCGTCGGCAGGAAGCCACCAAACCAGCCATTGCCGATGTGGTAGGGAAGCGACATCGAGGTGTAGCGGATGCGTGCCGGGAACAGTTCCACCAGCCAGGCGGCAATCGGCCCGTAGACCATGGTCACGTAGATCACCAGGATCGTCAGCAGTAGCAACACCATCGGGTAGTTGGTCTTGGCCGGGTCGGCCTTTTCGGGGTAGCCGGCGTCCTTGAGGGCGGTGGCGAGGGTGGTGGCAAAGGCGTCGTTCCTGGCCTTGAAGTCGGCGGCCGGCATGCCGGTGCCCTCGAAGCTCTCGATCACTTTATCGCCAATGCGCACCTGCGCAACGGCGCCCGGCTCGGCATCCACGTTCTTGTAGGGTATTGCCCTTTTGGCCAGCACGGTCTTGGCCAAGTCACAGGAACTGGTGAATTTGGCCTTGCCCACCGGGTCGAACTGGAACGAACACTGGGCGGGATTGGCGACGACCGTGACCGGATTCTTCTCCTGCGCGATGAACACGTCGGGGTTACCGTACTGGGTCAGCGCATGGAAGATCGGGAAGTAAGTCAGGGCCGCGAGGATGCAGCCGGCCATGATGATGCCCTTGCGCCCGATACGGTCGGACAGGCTGCCGAAAATGACGAAGAACGGCGTGCCGATCAACAGGGAGCCGGCAATCAGCAGGTTCGCGGTTTGCGGTTCGATCTTCAGCGTCTGCAACAGGAAGAACAGCGCATAGAATTGCCCGGTGTACCAGACCACCGCCTGGCCGGCGGTGCCGCCGAGCAGGGCCATGATCACGATCTTCAGGTTCTCCCAGCGTGCGAAAGATTCAGTCAGCGGAGCCTTGGAAGACTTGCCTTCGGCCTTCATTTTCACAAACACCGGCGACTCGTTGAGCTGCAAGCGGATGTACACCGAGATAATCAGCAGCAGGATCGACAGCAGGAACGGAATCCGCCAGCCCCAGGCTTCGAAGGCTTCGGTGCCCAGAGTGGTACGGCAGGCGAGGATCACCAACAGTGAAAGAAACAGGCCGAGGGTTGCTGTGGTCTGGATCCACGAGGTGAAGAAGCCGCGTTTGCCCTTGGGCGCATGTTCAGCCACGTAGGTCGCTGCGCCGCCGTACTCACCGCCCAGCGCCAGGCCTTGCAACAGGCGCAGGCTGATCAGGATGATCGGCGCGGCGACGCCGATGGTCGCATAGCCGGGCAGCAAACCCACCACGGCCGTGGAGATACCCATGATCACGATGGTGATGAGAAACGTATGCTTGCGCCCGATCATGTCGCCCAACCGGCCGAACACGATGGCGCCGAAGGGCCGCACGGCAAAGCCTGCGGCGAAGGCGAGCAGGGCGAAGATGAAGGAGGTTGTTTCGTTGACACCGGCGAAGAAGTGCTTGGCGATGATCGCCGCGAGGGAGCCGTACAGGTAGAAGTCGTACCATTCGAACACGGTGCCCAGGGACGAGGCGAAGATGACCTTGCGCTCCTCCCGGGTGAGCCCGCGGTTGGGCGTGCTGCCCGTGGTTGCATTGTCGATTGCTGCCATGAGTATTCTCCGTCTTGCTCTTGTTGTAGGCCGGAGTTCCCACCAACACTTACCGTACCCAGGCCCTGGGGCTGAAGTCTTCGGATTACGTGGCTTGCATTCAGATTGACGCCAGAAGGCGCTGCAAGGTTCCATGAAGCATAATCGGCTTGCGGCAGATATCCACTTGCCATCATTTGATGAGTGGGTGCAGAAACAAATGTGGGAGCGGGCTTGCTCGCGAAGGCGGCGGCACATTCAACATCTATGTGTCTGATACACCGCTTTCGCGAGCAAGCCCGCTCCCACAGGGGATGTTGCCGGGTTTAAACGCGGAACTGATCCATCAGGTTCTGCTGCTGGTTCGCCAGGCTATTGAGCGACTGGCTGACCCGCGCCGATTCATTGGCCTGGCCCGACAGCGACTCGGTCACGTCGCGGATGGTCGCCACGTTGTTGTTGATCTCCTCGGCCACCGCGCTTTGCTCTTCGGCGGCACTGGCGATCTGCATATTCATGTCGTTGATCACGGTCACCGCATCACCGATCTGGCGCAGCGCCGTCACGGCCTGGCCAACCTGCTCGACACTGCCCTGGGCCTGACGATGGCTGTTGTTCATCGAACCCACCACCTCCTGGGTGCCGTTTTGCAGTTGTTCGATCACCAGACGGGTTTCTTCCACGGATTCCTGGGTACGCCGGGCCAGGTTGCGCACTTCATCGGCCACCACGGCAAACCCGCGCCCGGCCTCACCGGCGCGGGCCGCTTCGATCGCAGCGTTGAGGGCCAGCAGGTTGGTCTGCTCGGCAATCGCACGGATTACTTCCAGCACCGTGCCGATCTTCTCGCTGTTGGCCGCCAGGCCTTCGACCTGAACCATGGCCGCGCTCATGTCGGCGGCGAGGTTGTCGATGCTGGTGGTGGTGCGGTCGATCACGGTCAGGCCCTGACGGGTCGCCTGATCGGCATCGCGGGCGGCGTGGGCCGCCTGCGCGGCGCTGCGGGCGACGTCCTGGGCGGTGGCGCTCATTTCGTGGGAGGCGGTCGCCACCTGGTCCACCTGACGGTACTGCTGCTCCATGCCGGCGCTGGTCTGTGTGGCGATGGCGGACGACTGATCCGCTGTGCTGCGGGCGTCCTGCACCGAGCGCTTCACTTCGGCAATGATCGGTTGCAGCTTGTCGAGGAAACGGTTGAACCAGCCGGCCAACTGGCCCAGTTCATCCTGCTTGTCGTAGGCCAGGCGGCGGGTCAGGTCACCTTCGCCGCTGGCGATGTCTTCGAGCATGTGCGCCACGCCGAGGATCGGTCGGGTGACGCTGCGGGCCATCAGCCACACCAGCAGCAGACCGAGCAGCGCGGCGAGCACCCCCAGGCCGAGCTCGACCAGGGTACCGGCGGTGTTGCTGTCATCGAGTTGCTTTTTCAGGGCTTCGGCGGGGCCGACCAGGACTTTCTCCGGCACGTCGAGCAGCACGCCCCAGGATTTACCGTCGGGAATCGGCTGGAAGGGTGCCAGCACTTTCAGTTGCTGATGGCTGTGCAGGCTGGCGGTTTTGCTGCTGGCGGCGAGCATGCGCAGCAGTTCGGCGCCATTGGCCTTATCCACGGCGTCCAGGCGCTGGCTGAGTTTGCCGGCGTCCGGGCTGTAGCCGGCGAGCAGGCCGGCCGGGCTGATGATGCTGACGCTGGTCTGGCCGTCATAGAGCTTCTTGCTCGCGCCCAGGCTGACCGCTTGCAGGCTGTTGAGGTTGATGTCCACGGATAGCGAGGCGATCACCTTGCCGTTGATCATCAGCGGGAAAACGATGCTGGTCATCAGCACGTTCTGACCGTCGATCTCATAGAAGTAAGGTTCGATCACGCACGGCTTGAGCGTGGTGCGCGGACAGGTGAACCAGGCGTTGGCCGCTTCGCCGCTGGGGCCGGTGCTGGTGTCGGCCATGTCCTTTTCCGGCAACGCCATGGACGTTACCTTGCCCGGCGTCGGCTGCGACCAGTAGAGGGCGAAACGACCCTTGTCGTTGCTGCCAAGCTCGGCCTGGCCGGCGAACAGTTCGTCCTTGCCGTCCAGCCCATTGGGTTCGAACACCAGGGACAGGCCGAGCAGGTCCGGGTTGGCTTGCAGGGCTGACTTGACCTGGCGGGTCAGGTCTTCGCGCAGGTCGAAGGCATCGAGAAAGCGCTTCTCGGCCTGGTCACGCAGGAACAGCACCTGCCGGGAGAAACCGTGGCCGTACTGATAGGCGTCCATGAACTGCTGGCGTATCCCCAGCGCCTGGTTTTCGCCCTGGGACTCGATCCGGGCCTGGGCCGCCTCTGTCAGCATCTCCATGCTCGAGGCTTTCACCAGCTCGGAGCTGTGCTCCATGCGGTACAGCGAAAGACCCACCAGCAGGGTCACGATGCCCGCCAGGCACAGCCCGGCCAGCAGGGTGATTTTCCATTGAATGGAAAGTTGTCTGAGCGACATGGAGACGTCCTTATTCGATAAATATCTGAGACTTTGCACTGTAACGGCCGGGATTTTGGTTTCTTTATCCCGTCTATCGGCTATCAAACACTTCCCCCTGTAGGAGCGAGCATGCTCGCGATGGTCGTCAACGATGATGATGGAAACCTGATCCCCCCCGGTGCTCTCAGGTGCATCGCGAGCTCGCTCGCTCCTACAGGTCTTCACATGTCGTTACATCTCGACAGCGCCGAGGTGCTTTGACAAGGAGGTGACGCTGCGGCACAGTGCGCGCCCTCTAATAAAACCCATTCCTTAATCCGCTGGTGGCTCTTCGCAGACTGCCGGACGGAGTCTTTTCGTTTGTATCGAGGTAATGAAATGAATGCAGTAATTGCCGCGGTCGGCATCATGCTGATCCTCAGCCTGTCCCGCGTGCATGTGGTGATCGCCCTGATCGTCGGTGCGCTGGTCGGTGGCTTGACCGGTGGCCTGGGAATCGAGGCGACGCTCAAGGCTTTCAACAGCGGCCTCGGTGGCGGGGCGACGGTGGCGTTGTCCTACGCCTTGCTCGGCGCTTTCGCCGTGGCCATTGCCAAGTCCGGCATGGCCCATGCGCTGGCCGACAAGGCCCTGGCCATGGTCGATCGCCAGCACGCCAGCGGCGGTGGCCAGGTCAAGTGGCTGCTGATTGGCCTGCTCTGGGTCGTGGCCATCGCCTCGCAGAACATCTTGCCGATACATATCGCGTTTATTCCGTTGCTGGTGCCGCCGCTTCTTTATGTGCTGACCAAGCTGCAACTGGACCGTCGACTGATCGCCTGCGTCATGACCTTCGGCCTGATCACGCCCTACATGTTCCTGCCGGTGGGCTTCGGCAACATCTTCCTCAATGAGATCCTGCTGGCCAACGTCGCCCGCAGCGGCGTGGACATCAGCGGCATCAACGTGACCCACGCCATGGGCATTCCGGCCCTGGGCATGGTGGCGGGCCTGCTGATCGCGTTTGTCAGCTACCGCAAGAAGCGTGTCTACGACCTGGCGAAGATCGAACAGGTCGAGCAAGTGGCGGTGCAATACAACCCGCTGAGCCTGATGGTGGCCGGCGTGGCCATCGCGGCGGCGTTCATCATTCAGTTGTTGCTCGATTCGATGATCATCGGTGCGCTGGTCGGATTCCTGATCTTCTCGGTGTCGGGCATTGTCAAATGGCGTGACACCGACGACCTGTTCACCGAAGGCATGAAAATGATGGCGATGATCGGCTTCATCATGATCGCCGCCTCGGGGTTTGCCGAAGTGATGAAGGCCACCGGTGAGGTGCAGACGCTGGTCGAGTCGTCGGCGTCGTACATCGATCACAGCAAAGGCATTGGCGCCTTGCTGATGTTGCTGGTGGGGTTGCTGGTGACCATGGGCATCGGCTCGTCGTTCTCCACCGTGCCGATCCTGGCGGCGATCTTCGTGCCGCTGTGCGTGCAACTGGGCTTCAGTCCGTTGGCGATCGTGTGCATCGTCGGCACGGCCGGTGCCCTGGGCGACGCCGGTTCACCGGCTTCCGACTCGACCCTAGGCCCGACTTCCGGCCTGAACATCGACGGCCAGCACCATCACATCTGGGACACCGTGGTCCCGACCTTCCTGCACTACAACCTGCCGCTGCTGGCGTTTGGCTGGGTGGCGGCGATGGTCCTCTAACCCTGATACCCCTGTGGGAGCGGGCTTGCTCGCGAAGACGGCGGCACATCCAGCATCGATGTGTCTGGCACACCGCCTTCGCGAGCAAGCCCGCTCCCACATTGATCGCGTTCAACTTTTGACCCGGCGTGCCGTTAAAGCTTTTAACCACGCCAACAAAAATCAAAAGAGTGAACGTCATGCGCATGAGCCTCAAGGCAAAAGTCCTGTCCCTTGCCGTCCTCCCGGTGTTGCTGTTTGCGCTGGTCATCAGCCTGACCACGCTGTTCATTCTTCAGGATCAGGCGCGCAAGGAAGTCGAGCAGACCCGCGAGCGCCTGCTCAGCGATGCCAAGGCAACCTTGCAAAGCTACGTGGCCGTGGCCATGACCACGATCAAACCGCTCTACGACGCCGCCGCCCCCGGCGATGAGGCGGCGCGGGCCCAAGTGATCAAGCTGCTGTCGAGCATCACCTACGGCAAGGACGGTTACTTCTTCGGCTACGACTCCAACACCGTGCGCCTGTTCAAGGCCAATAGCCCCGAGGGCGTGGGCCAGAGCTTCAAGGACAACCGCGACCCGAACGGTGTCTACGTCAACCGCGACCTGGTGAAGGTCGCCAAGGACGGTACGCACTACCTGCAATACAGCTCGCCATTGCCTGGCAACACCCAGGTGCTGGTGCCCAAGCTCGGCTACACCGAATACCTGCCGAAGTGGGACATGGCGGTCGGCACCGCGGTCAACCTCGACGGCATCGAAGCACAAGTGGCCGTGGTCGAAGCCAAGGTCCAGGAGCGCATGCAAGGCATGGTGCTGAGTATCGTTGGCGTAGCAGTCGTGGTGCTGTTGGTGATCGCTGCTGCCGGGATGCTGCTGGCCAACACCATTGTGCGTCCGCTGCATCTGATGAAAGCCAACCTCGACGACATCGCGGCGGGCGAGGGCGATCTGACCCGCCGCCTGACCATCACCAGTCAGGACGAACTCGGTGAACTGGCCGGCTCGTTCAACCGTTTCGTCGACAAGATCCACGGCCTGGTACGGCAGATCACCGAAATGACCTCGCAACTGACCGGGCTGGTGAACCAGGTGTCCGACCAGGCCAACCGTTCGGACCAGGCCATGGAACGCCAGCGTCACGAAACCGATCAGGTGGCCACAGCGATCAACGAAATGTCGGCGGCGGCCCAGGAAGTGGCCAAGAGCGCGCAGAACGCCGCGGTAGCAGCCCAGCAGACCGACGAAGAAGGGCAGGCGGCCAAGCGTGTTGTGGCCGGCAGCATCGAGAAGATCCATGCCCTGGTGGACGACATCCGCAGCAGCGGCGTGTCCCTGGACAGCCTGCAAAAAGACGTGTCGTCGATTGTCAGCGTGCTCGGGGTGATCCGCTCGATTGCCGAGCAGACCAACCTGTTGGCGCTCAACGCGGCCATCGAAGCCGCCCGCGCCGGCGAGGCCGGGCGCGGCTTTGCGGTGGTGGCCGATGAAGTGCGGGCGCTGGCCAGCCGTACACAAATCAGCACCCAGGAAATCCAGGGCATGATCGACCGTTTGCAGGCCGGCACCCAGTCGGCGGTGGAGGCGATGCGTCGCTCCAGCGAGGCCGGCGACGGCACCTCGGCCCAGGCCAACGAGGCGGGGGCTTCGCTGGACACCATGGCTCAGCTGATCTCGACCATCAACTCGATGAACGCACAGATCGCCAGTGCCGCCGAAGAACAGACCGCCGTGGCCGAAGAGATCAATCGCAGCGTGCACCAGATTGCCGTGGCGGTGGACAGCGTCGCCGACGAAACCCAACTCGGCGCGCAAACCTCTCGCAGCCTGGCCGACCTCGGTCAGCGCCTGGGCAGCCTGGTCGGGCAGTTCCGTATCTGACGGAGCAGAGACAAAGCCTGTGGGAGCGAGCTTGCTCGCGATGGCGGCAGCACATTCAGCATTGATGTTGACTGAGCCACCGCTATCGCGAGCAAGCTCGCTCCCACAGGAACTGTGGGGTTCGGAACCTGCCGGGTAATCAGCCTGGACGGAGTTCCACGCACCTTTCGGCTCAACTCCTACACTTGGTAAGACGGGTTACATCGCAAGCCCCCGACGACCACTACCCAAGGAGTCAACCCCATGACCGACCGTAAATGCGATTGTCCGAAGTGTTCCTGCAAGCTCGGCGAGCACCCGATCGTGCGTCACGGCAAGCACTATTGCTGTGAAGCCTGTGCCAAGCATCACGAGCACGGCGAGGAGTGCGCTTCCCAAGGCTGCAAGTGTGCCCACTGAAAACCACGGCATACGCAAAAGTGGAGCCTAGTCCGGCTCCACTTCCAGCCTGAGGCTGTCATCTTCCAGGCGTTCGCTGTGGCGGACGGTGCCTTGCAAGCGCCGCCCTTCGACCCGCAGCACCAGGGTCTTGGCTTGCTCCAGATCTTCCGGCAGTGGCGCCGGGACGCGTATGGCGAAGCAGAATGGGTCATTTTCGACCTGTTCCAGTCCGACCCGGCACTCGGCGCTCCTGGTGATGCGGCCGCTCGGCGTGTCCAGATCGTAGTCCAGTTGCACAGGGCTGTTGACGGGTGTTGCGCTCATATCCCTTCCCCCGAACCTGATGGTTACCGGATATTAGTTCGCCGGCCGCCACTTGACGTTTTCCACGCCGAATTTTTCAGCCATCGGCTTGCTGGTCTTTTGCACCTTCTCGCGTCCGAATCGGGGGATTCGCCCCACCCCCGCGTCACAACTCGCCCAATGCCAGGCTTCTGCGTTATCCATTTTTTCCAGTCGGATGATGAATGATTTCGGAGCACCATGGAGGGTGTACTCGATGACGAATAATTTTGCACTGTTCATAAAGCCCCGGTTCCTCCCTGTTGTACATAAAAGGATCGCGCGCCATCAGAAAAATTCACTCGGATTGTCGGATACCGGCGGTTGCTGGCGACACGTTCGGCGCCTCGTTACCATGGAGCCTTCCCGTACCCAATGAACATAGACCATGGCCCTCGCCGCACCGCCTGACCTGAGTGACACCGATGTGCCTGTGCAACCGCTGGCCCGCACCTATCCGCGCGGGTTGTACATCGAGCCCCATGAGCACGTCTGGGGCCAGTTGCTGTATGCGATGAGCGGGGTGATGTGGGTCGAGACGCCGCATGAGGCGCTGGTGGTGCCTCCGCAACGGGCGGTGTGGTTGCCGCCCGGCGTGCCGCATGGCATTCGTGTGGTATCGGACCTGCAAATGCGCAATATCTACCTGCGACCGTCCCTGGCGGCGACCCTGGATGACAGCGTTCAGGTGATCGAGGTCGGGGGTTTGTTGCGCGAACTGATCGTCGGGCTGGTGGAGCAGGGTAACGACGGGGCGCCCGAGTATTACGACGCGCTGGTGGGCCTGGCGCTGCTGGAACTCAAGCGGGCCAGGCGTTCGCTGCTGAAAATTCCGCTGCCGGACGATTCCGACCGACGGCTGATGAACCTGTGTCAGGCGGTCATGGCCGCGCCTTCACTGGACATTTCTTTCGAACAACATGCGGATAACGCTGGAGCCAGCGTGCGCACCCTGGCGCGGTTGTTCAAGGATGGTTTGGGCATGGGCTTCGCCGAGTGGCGGCGTCAGGTGCAATTGGCGACGGCGGTGGCCGAGCTGATCCAGGGCGTACCGGTCAGCGCGATTGCCCGGGAGCTGGGATATTCTCCGAGCAGCTTCAGCGACATGTTTCGTCGTGAGCTGGGCGTTGCCCCTTCGCAGTTTCCTGCGGCGCAACGCCAGGACTGATTTCGTCGAAGCCAGGCTTTGGCCGAAATTCAGAAGCACTTGACCGATGATCAAAGGCGTCGCCCCCTAGACTTGGCGCATACCTCAATTGCCCCGGAGTCTGCCATGAACTACCTCGTGTCATTGGCCATCGGTCTGGGCGTCGGTCTGCTCTACGGCGCCCTGAATTTTCGTTCTCCCGCACCCCCGGCCATCGCCCTGGTGGGCCTGCTCGGCATGCTCGCCGGCGAAAAACTCTGGCCGATGGGGCGGGGGCTGGTGGCTGGCTGGATCTCCTGAACCCTTTTCGACTCGATGGATACGCCCATGAAAGCTCTGCAATTCGATAAAACCGGTGATCTCTCGGCCCTGCGCTACGTTGAGGTGCCTACCCCCGTTCCCGGCGCCGATGAAGTGCTGGTCGAGATCAAGGCCGCGGGTCTCAACCCCAGTGATGTGAAGAACGTGCTGGGGCGTTTTCCCTACACCACCCTGCCGCGGATTCCCGGTCGTGACTTTGCCGGTGTTGTCGTGGCCGGCCCGCAGTCGATGATCGGTCGGGAAGTCTGGGGCACGGGCAAGGAACTGGGCTTTTTCGCCGACGGTTCCCACGCGCAGTTCGTCAAGCTGCCGGCCAACGGCGTGGCGCTCAAACCTACGCATCTGAGCTTTGCCCAGGCCGCCAGCCTCGGCGTGCCGTACACCACGGCGTGGGATGCGCTGGAGCGCAGCCTGGTGACGGCCGAAACCCGATTGCTGGTCATCGGTGGCGGGGCAGTCGGCAGTGCCGCGCTGGCCTTGGCCAAGGTGCGCGGTGCCCGGGTGTTGGCGGCCGCGCGGCGTCCGGAGCAGGTCAAGGATTTGCAGGACCAGGGCTACCAGACCCTGCAACTGGATAAACCCGAAGACCTGGGCGCACAGGTCAACGCGGTGTATGCCGGCGGCGCCGACGTGATTTTCGACACCACCGGTTTCTGGCTGCCGGCCTCGGTAACGGCCCTGGCCGCGTTCGGCCGCATCGCGATCATCGCGGCACCCGTGGACGGTCACGTGCAGTTGCCGGCCCTGGCGTTGTATCGCAAGGGGGGCTCGGTTGTGGGGATCAACTCGTTGCTGTACGGGGTGCAGGCGTGTGCGGCGATGCTCGAACAGTTCGGCCGGTTCTTCGATCAAGACCTGTTGCCGTTGCCCCAGGGCTTGTTCGAGTCGCCATTGGCCGAAGGCCTGGAGCGTTATGCCGAGGTGAATCAGGGCAGTGGTGACAAAGTGATTCTATTGCCATAACCGCGATCAATGTGGGAGCGAACTTGCTCCGGGCGGCGTTCCGACGATGGCGGAGTATCAGCCGGCATGGATGTCGGCTGTGAAGGCCTCTTCGCGAGCAAGCCCGCTCCCACAAGGTCCATGGCCGCGCAACGCCTTGCGCATGCCTCGCTCTGCTAGAATCGGCCCATTGACCCAATGAGGTACCCCTATGAGCGAGCCGATTCGCCTGACTCAATACAGCCACGGCGCTGGATGCGGTTGCAAGATTTCTCCCCAGGTGCTGGAAGTGATCCTGGCCGGCAGTGGGGCGCAGAACCTCGACCCGAAACTTTGGGTCGGCAATGCCTCGCGCGATGATGCGGCGGTGTATGCAATCGATGATGAACGCGGCGTGGTCTCGACCACCGACTTTTTCATGCCGATCGTCGACGATCCCTTCGATTTCGGTCGAATTGCCGCCACCAATGCCATCAGCGACATCTATGCGATGGGCGGCGATCCGTTGATGGCGATTGCGATTCTGGGCTGGCCGGTGAACGTGCTGGCTCCGGAAGTTGCCCGGGAAGTGATACGCGGCGGTCGTTCGGTGTGTGACGCGGCGGGCATCCCGTTGGCAGGTGGGCACTCCATCGACGCGCCAGAACCGATCTTTGGCCTGGCCGTCACCGGTCTGGTGGAAAAGCGCCACATGAAGCGCAACGACACCGCCACGGCCGGTTGCCTGCTCTACCTCACCAAGCCCCTGGGGATCGGCATCCTTACCACGGCCGAGAAAAAGGGCAAATTGCGCAACGCCGACATCGGCCTGGCCCGGGACTGGATGTGCACCCTGAACAAGCCCGGCAGCCGTTTCGGCAAGCTCGACGGTGTGACCGCGATGACTGACGTCACCGGTTTCGGCCTGCTCGGGCACCTGGTGGAAATGGCCGACGGCAGCCAGCTCACGGCGCGCATTGAATATGACCGCGTACCGCGCCTGCCGGGGGTGGAGTATTACCTGGAACAAGGCTGCGTACCGGGCGGGACTCTGCGCAATTTCGACAGCTACGCCAGCAAGCTCGGACGCCTTCAGGAGCTGCACAAACGTGTGCTTTGCGACCCACAGACCAGCGGTGGCCTGCTGATTGCCGTGACGCCTCAAGGCAACGAGCAATTCCTCTCGGTGGCCGCCGAACTGGGCCTGAGCCTGGAACCGATCGGTGAACTGGTCGAGCGACAGAGCAACGCAGTCGAGGTGTTTTGATGTTCGTCGACTGCACTGATTACCGCGACATCTTCCTCAACGACCGTCCCATGATGGACGCCCGCGCGCCGGTCGAATTCAACAAGGGCGCGTTTCCCGGCGTGATCAACCTGCCGTTGATGAATGACCATGAACGCCAGCGGGTCGGCACCTGCTACAAGCAGCACGGCCAGCAAGCGGCTATCGTGCTGGGGCATCAACTGGTGTCGGGCGCGGTCAAGGCCGAACGCATCCAGGCTTGGGCCGATTTTGCCCGGGCGCATCCGGATGGCCTGCTGTATTGCTTTCGCGGCGGCCTGCGCTCGCAGATTGTCCAGCAATGGCTCAAGGACGTGGCCGGCATCGACTATCCACGGGTGGGCGGTGGCTACAAGGCCATGCGCACCTTCCTGCTGGACACCCTCGATCAAGCCGTGACCCAGTGCAATTTCGTCTTGCTGGGCGGGATGACCGGCACCGGCAAAACCGAGGTGCTCACGCAACTCGACAATGCCGTGGACCTTGAAGGTCATGCCAACCATCGCGGCTCCAGTTTCGGCAAGCGCGCCACGGGCCAACCCTCGAATATCGACTTCGAAAACCGCTTGGCCGTAGACGTACTGAAAAAACGCGCCCGGGGCATCGAGCAGTTCGTACTGGAAGACGAAAGCCGTGCGGTGGGCAGTTGTGCCTTGCCGTTGCCGCTTTACCAGGGCATGCAGCAGTTTCCGATGGTGTGGCTTGAAGACAGCCTGGAAGGGCGGGTCGAGCGGATCCTGCGCGATTACGTGGTGGATCTGTGTGCCGAATTCATCGACGTGCATGGCGAGGAAGGCTTTGCGCTGTTTTCCGAACGCTTGCTGGCAAGCCTGAACAATGTGCAGAAGCGCCTGGGTGGCGAACGTCATCGGCGCATGCTGGTTCTGATGGAGGATGCGTTGGCCGAGCAGGCCCGCAGTGGCGCGGTGGATCTGCACCGGGGCTGGATCGAAGGCCTGCTGTGCGAGTATTACGATCCGATGTATGCGTTTCAGCGGGAGAAGAAAGACGCGCGGATCGAGTTTTCCGGGGAGCGGGGGGCGGTTCTCGAGTATCTGCGTGAGCGAGTGAAGCAGAAGGCTTGAGGGTGCTTTTGCCGGCCCTTTCGCGAGCAAGCCCGCTCCCACATTGGATCTGCGTCGTACACAAAATCTGTGTTCACTGAAGATCTGCTGTGGGAGCGGGCTTGCTCGCGAAGGCGCCGGCTCAGACAACGCATGCCTCAGGTCGGGCAGGTTTCGGCACCATTATCCAGGCCTTGCTTGTACACATGGCTCTGCAAGCTGGCCTTGCCGTTGTGCCAGGTCAGGGTGAGTACATACAGCGAGTCGTAGTCGCTGGACTCCCAGTCATCCGTGATGGTCATTTTCTTGCCGGTGGCGTCGCCGGCAACCTTGTTGATCAGCTCCGGCAGATAGCCGTGGGACCAGGCCGTGTAGATGACCGCATTGTGGTACTTGTCGTGAAGCAGTTCATCGGCCAGGTCACTGGTGTCATTGGCGGAAAAGTTGATGTTCACCGGCAGGCCAAGCTTGATGGCGCTTGGGCTGATGGTCATCAGTGGGCGGATGTAGCTGTAGGAATTGTCGAACTCGCCTTCCTCGACGTTCCGCGTCGGGTTCGCCGCAAACACATAGTTGGCCTTGCCGAACTTGTCCGGCAGCAGCGTGGCCAGGTCGATGGCGCGGTTCAGTCCCTGGCAATTGAGCTGGCCCAGGCCTCCGGCGGGTTTTTCCCCGTGACGCAGGAAGACCAGCGTCTGGGTGCCATCCATCGGTTGGGCGCGACTCAGGCCGGACTCCAGCGTCAGGCACACCGCGCTAACCACCAATAAGGCGGGCAACAAAAGGTAAGCGCGATGTTTGAAGCGTTTGGCAAAATTAAACAGATTCATGTGTAAAGGGTCTTCAGCGCAATTCGGTTAAGGCTGACAAACCTCTACACCACGATTGTCCTGCGTCGGGTGTTTTCCATGTCATTGAAGCCGGTCCGTCATCAAAGGGGTGGTTCTCAGAGTCCCCTGAGCCCGTTTGGTTCGATTCCGGCCGAGTGGGCGGCAATGTACCGGTAACCTTCACGGGTTTGCAGCGAAGGTTATCGACAGGATGTTGCACAATTGTGGACACGCTACACCGGAGGGCGTTGAAACAGTCGTGATTTCTTTTGATCTCGCCTATCAGCGAGATCGATGGCTTCAAGGGATCGCTGAGCCGATATCTACATTATGATCGTCACTCTCAATCTCTTCGTGGATCGTGCCCATGACCGATTTGTCCGCATTCCCCATCACCCGCAAATGGCCTGCCCAGTATCCGGAGTGGATTCAGCTGTACTCCTTGCCGACCCCCAACGGCGTCAAGGTCTCGATCATGCTCGAAGAGATCGGCCTGCCGTATGAACCTCACCGGGTAGGCTTCGACACCAACGACCAGATGTCCCCGGAATTTCTTTCCCTGAATCCCAACAACAAGATTCCGGCGATCCTCGACCCCCACGGACCGGACGACCGGCCGCTGGCGCTGTTTGAGTCGGGCGCGATTCTGATCTACCTGGCCGACAAGAGCGGGCAACTGCTGGCCCAGGAGTCGGCACCGCGCTACGAAACGATTCAGTGGCTGATGTTCCAGATGGGCGGTATTGGTCCGATGTTCGGCCAGCTCGGGTTTTTCAACAAATTCGCCGGCAAGGACTACGAAGACAAGCGTCCCCGTGACCGCTACGTCGAGGAAAGCAGGCGCCTGCTCAAGGTGCTGGACGATCGTCTGCAGGGGCGCGACTGGATCATGGGCGAGCGCTACACCATCGCTGACATCGCCATTTTCCCGTGGGTGCGCAACCTGATCGGCTTCTATGAAGCCGGCGATCTGGTGGGTATCCAGAACTTCCCTAACGTCACGCGGGTGCTGGAACGCTTCCTGGCGCGACCGGCGGTGGTGCGCGGGTTGCAGATTCCAGGCCCCGTCTCCAGCTGATCCACCGCATTACCTGTGGGAGCGAGCTTGCTCGCGAAAAACGTAAGGGCAACGCGAACATTCAGACAATGCGCGTTATCGTTTACGACCATCGTCGGAGCGCCGCCCGGAGCAAGCTCGCTCCTACATTTCGTCCTCTGAAATTCAGGAATACCCATGTCCAGTCAGTTCCCCGAAGCACGCCCACGCCGTCTGCGCCGCAATGCGAGCCTGCGCAGCCTGTTCCAGGAGACCGAGTTCAGCCTGAACGACCTGGTACTACCGATTTTCGTCGAAGAAGAAATTGACGACTTCGTGCCGATCAACAGCATGCCCGGCGTGATGCGCATTCCCGAGTCGAAGCTGGCCGGCGAGATCGAGCGCTACGCCCGTGCCGGGATCAAGTCAGTGATGACCTTCGGCGTCTCCCACCACCTGGACAGCAGCGGCAGCGACACCTGGCGCGAGGACGGCCTGGTTTCGCGCATGTCGCGCATCGCCAAGGACGCGGTGCCGGAAATGATCGTAATGTCCGACACCTGCTTTTGCGAGTACACCGACCATGGCCATTGCGGCGTACTGCACAACCATGAAGTCGACAACGACCAGACCCTGATCAACCTCGGCAGGCAGGCCGTCGCGGCGGCCCGGGCCGGTGCCGACGTGATCGCACCCTCGGCGGCCATGGACGGGCAAGTCCAGGCGATTCGCCGGGCGCTCGATGACGCCGGGTTTACCCAGACGGCGATCATGGCCTATTCGACCAAATTCGCTTCGGCGCTCTATGGCCCGTTCCGCGAGGCCGGCGGCAGTGCGCTCAAGGGCGACCGTAAAAGCTATCAGATGAACCCGATGAACCGCCGCGAAGCGATACGCGAATCGTTGCTCGACGAACAGGAAGGCGCCGATGCGCTGATGGTCAAACCGGCCGGTGCATACCTGGACATCATCCGCGACATCCGTGAAGCCTCACGCCTGCCGATGTCGGCCTATCAGGTGAGCGGTGAGTACGCGATGATCAAGTTTGCCGCCCAGGCCGGGGCCATCGATGAAGACCGTGTGGTGCGCGAGAGCCTGGGGGCGATCAAACGCGCCGGGGCAGACCTGATCTTTACGTACTTTGCGATGGACCTGGCGCTGGCGGGGATCTAAGGACCACCGCATACCCCCTGTGGGAGCGGGCTTGCTCGCGAATGCGGAGTGTCAGTGACAGATGTATTGACTGACACACTGCATTCGCGAGCAAGCCCGCTCCCACATTTTGATCGGTGTTGCATCAGGGCGCGCCGAAAAACGGCCGGATCCCGTGATCACGGAAATACCGTTCGATCACTTTCGGGTCCGCACAAGTTTCGGCAATCGCCACATAGGTATCGGGCCGCAACAGATAAAAGCCGTTGCGCCCCAGGCCCGCGGTTTCGAACGCCGGTCGCCAGTCGAACACATGCAGTGGCAAATGGTGCTCGTGGCACCAGGCGATCATCTCGTCGCTGGTGTCGCCATAGACATGTACCTGCCAGGTCAGGCACTTGAGCGACTCAAAATTATCCCCCTCACCGTCATGGGCCCAGGGCAGGCGATCGCCACCATGCACGTGCCCGGCAACGCCCGTGCTCAGCGGCATTCCACGATAATTCAGAGTGATCTGCGACACCGTGCGAAACATGAATTCGCGAGAGGTTTCGAACGAGGTTATTTTCGGTATCAAGAACGGGGCCAGGCGTGTACGCAGCAAGTCGGCAATTCGCCCATCGGCGGTGACGAAGTTAAATACCCGGTCGGTGGTGGCCACCAGTTTGCGTGCAAACGCGATGCGCTCGGTTTCATAGGTGTCGAGCAGTCTGGCCTCTGCGCCGCCGCTCAACACGGCCGCCAGTTTCCAGGCCAGGTTGATGGCATCGCCAATCCCGGTGTTCATGCCCTGGCCGCCCGCCGGGCTGTGCACGTGGGCGGCATCCCCCAGTAAAAACGCCCGGTCATTGCGGAAGTGATCCGCCACCCGATGATGTACGCGATAGGTCGAAAACCAGTTCAGTTGCTCGATCTTCACCTTCATGTGCTCGATGGCCCTGCTGCTGACGTCCTCGAAGCGCAGGGTCTCGGCGTGTTCGGCGCGTTCGTCGCGTACCGTGCCGATCAAGCGCGCGCGACCACTGCCGGCCAGCGGGAACACGGCGAGGAAGTCTGCCTCGTCGAGGTCCACATGCAGTTCGCCGTTGAATGTCGGGCCGCTGCCCTGTACGTCGGCGACGTAGAAAATCTGCTGGTAAGTCCCGCCGGGAAACCCGGTATCCAGGGTTTTGCGCACAATCGACCGGGCACCATCGCATCCAGCCAGGTAACAGGCCTGGCAGATTTCCTGCTGACCGTCGGGCAGGTGCAGCGTGGCTGTTATGCCGTCTGCGGTTTGCTCGAAGCCCGCCAGTTCGGTGTTACGTTCCACTGTGATACCGAAAGCGTTCAGGCGCTCGATCAGCAGCCGTTCGTGTTCGTCCTGGGGGAAAATCTCGAGAAACGAGTAGGGCGTCAGGCCTTCACCGATCTGAGACAGGGGCAGGCGCGCCACGGGCTCACCCTTTACCCAGAAGTTGCCGGCCGTTACTTGATGTCCGTTTTGCACCACGGCGTCGTCCAGTCCGAGCTGGCGATACAACTCCAGCGTCCGTGCCTGGACGGCCAGCGCCCGGGACGTGGTGCCGGGGGCGGAGGATTTGTCGACGATCCGCACGCGCACGCCGAGTTTGCTCAGCCACAACGCCAGGACCAGCCCGGTGGGGCCGGCGCCGATGATCAACACGTCGCTGCGGTGCATGAACCTGTCCTCCTCGCGGTGTGAATCAAGTATGGTCCAGTCGGGGAGGGCGGCAACCGTCGGACTGTCACGGACGTAGCCGCTGACCTGCCATTGGTCGTATGGTTGGCCCGGACCAACGGATTAGATGGAACGACATGCAAATCAGATTGATCACAAGCGTCGCAGCGTTGCTGGTATTGGCCGGTTGCGGCAGCCAACGGACCCAGGAACCGGTGGCGCGCAGCCCGGCCGAAGTGAAGGCCGAGATTGTGCGTTTGCTACCGGCCAAGGCTGCCGATCGCCAGGGTTGGGCCACGGATATCCAGGTGGCGTTTACCGCGCAAGACATCTCGCCGACTACGCAAAACCTGTGCTCGGTGCTGGCGGTGACTGAACAGGAGTCGACCTTTCAGGTCGATCCGAGCGTACCGGGCCTGGGCAAGATCGCCCGCGACGAGATCGACCGCCGTGCCGCCAAGGCACATATTCCCGGCCTGTTGGTGAGTGGTGCGTTAATGCTCGACTCGCCCAACGGCAAAAGCTACAGCACCCGCCTGAATGCCGCGCGCAGTGAAAAGGAACTGAGCGCTGTTTTCGATGACTTCATCGGCATGGTGCCGATGGGCAAGACCCTGTTCGGCGGCTTCAACCCGGTGCATACCGGCGGGCCGATGCAGGTCAGCATTGATTTTGCCGAGCAGCAGGCCAAGGGTTATCCGTACCCGGTGAAGGGCTCGATTCGTCATGAAGTGTTCACCCGGCGCGGCGGCATGTATTTCGGCATTGCGCATCTGCTCGGCTATCCGGTGAGCTACCCACAGCCGTTGTACCGCTTTGCGGACTTCAACGCGGGTTGGTACGCCAGCCGTAACGCCGCGTTCCAGAACGCGGTGAGTCGGGCTTCCGGTATCCCGTTGGCGCTGGATGGCGACCTGGTGCGCTACGGTTCGATCATGCCCGGCACCACGGAACTGGCCGTGCGTACCCTCGGCAAGCAACTGGACATGCGCAATCCGACGATCCGGGCACAACTGGAAGAGGGGAACACCCTGGCGTTCGAAGACAGCAAACTCTATCGGCGGGTTTTCGAACTGGCCGAACGGGCCGAGGGCCGGCCGTTACCCCGTCAAGTGTTGCCCGGGATCGTGCTGCAAAGCCCGAAAATCACCCGCAAACTCACCACCGCGTGGTTCGCCAAGCGAGTCGATGAACGCTACCAGCGCTGCATGGCGCGGGCAGGGCAGTAATCGCGGCGCAAAAAAAGCATAAAAAACCCGGCGGGTGAGGCCGGGTTTTCATTGAGTCCTGCGGTCAGGCACTGCATTCAGACAGCGCGGCTTTCGATCAAACGATCCGAACCACCTTCGGCGACGCGGTTTTGCAGGAGCTTGTCGGAACCGCCTTCAGCGACGCGGTTTTGCAGCAGTTTGTCGGAACCGCCTTCGGCGACGCGGTTTTGCAGGAGCTTGTCGGAACCACCTTCAGCGACGCGGTTTTGCAGCAGTTTGTCGGAACCACCTTCAGCGACGCGGTTTTGCAGCAGTTTGTCGGAACCGCCTTCAGCGACGCGGTTTTGCATCAACTTGTCGGAGCCACCTTCAGCGACGCGGTTTTCGATCAGGCGATCCGAACCACCCTCGGCCACACGGCTTTCAATCAGACGATCCGAGCCGCCTTCAGCGACTACAGGTTGAGCAGAGTTTGCGGCGAAAGCGTTAACTGCGAAAACCGAGAAAGCGATGCTGAGGAGGGTTTGGCGTTTCATGATGGTGTGCTCCGGGGTGCTTATGGGTTGGTATGGAGCAGATGTTACGCCGGGGATTTTTTAAGAGAACTTCATTGAGATGATGGTGAACATCGACGGCAATGATAGGACCGACGCCAAACCCCAAGTGAGCGTGATGGTGCGATCGTCGGATGGTCGTGGTGTGGCGGGTGGTGGCTTCTACACTGGTTAGCTGGCGCGATCCTCAGCCGCGACGCTTGATGCGGCACTGCAGAGGTTACGGTATGCAAGGAGACGTTTATGTACCAGCTCTACGGCCATCAGAACTCCGGGGCGGCGGCCATCGAAGCTGCCCTTGAACTCTGTGATGTTCCTTATCGCTTCATCGATGTCGAGACGTCCGCGGAGGCGGCCCAGGCGCTGGAGAAGCTCAACCCGCTCAAACAGATTCCGACCTTGCAGCTACCCGATGGCGCTGTCCTGACCGAGAGCGCGGCGATCCTGATCCACCTCGGGCTCACCTTTCCCGCATCGGGATTGTTGCCGCAGGATCCGGCCGAGCGGGACCAGGCCATTCGCGGCATGGCGTACATCGTCAGCAATTGCTATGCGGCCATCGGCATCATCGATTACCCCGAACGCTGGCTGGCCGAGGCGGATGAGTTGTCCAGGCAGAACCTCATGGAGGGCGCCCGCCGACGCCTGCACTGGAGCTGGGAGGTGTTTGCCGATCAGTTTTCGGGTGAGTTGTACCTGGGCAGCGAAAAACCAGGGGGCCTGGATGTGCTGGCGGCGGTGATCTCGCGATGGGCGGGCAGCCGGGAACATTTGCGCAACGCCCGGCCGGGGTTTTTCGCCTGGCTGGAACGCATCGACCGCCACCCGGCACTGGCACCGGTGTTCGCCCGGCATTGGCCGGCCTGAACACTGAAAAACCAATGTGGGAGCGGGCTTGCTCGCGAAGGCGGTGGGTCAGTCAACATTAATGCTGCCTGACACTACGCCTTCGCGAGCAAGCCCGCTCCCACAGGGGATCTTCGGTGTGTCGAATTATTCCCCGCGAATGTACTGTTCCAACTGGCGAATCAGTTCAGCCTGTTCGGCAATGGCTTCCTTGACCAGGTCACCAATCGACAGCAGGCCGATCAATTTGCCGCCTTCGACCACCGGCAAGTGACGCAGGCGTCTATCGGACATGATGCCCAGGCAGGTATCCACGGTTTGATGGGTGTCGACGGTAATCACCGGTGACACCATGATGTCGCGCACCGGCGTGCCCACCGAAGAGCGGCCGTGCAACACCAGTTTGCGCGCGTAATCCCGTTCGCTGATGATGCCCAGCACTTCATCATTTTCCACCACGAGCAAGGCGCCGACGTTTTTCTCGGCCATCTTCATCAGCGCTTCGAGCACCATGTGGTCGGGTTTGATCTGGTGCACTTCCTGATTCTTCTGATCTTTGAGCTTGAGCAGTTGGGCGACGGTTTTCATGGTGGTTACTCGGGTGTTGTCGTTGTTCTTGAAGAATCGTAGACGCAAGCGTTCAGGGCAAGGGCGAAAGCGGCAGATAACACGCAAAAAACGTCATTTGGCGGTTTTTCTTTGGTAAGTCTCCTTTTCAGGCCAGAAATCACCTTGTGGGAGCGGGCTTGCTCGCGAAAGCGTAGTGTCAGGCAGCATTCATGTTGACTGACCCACCGCCTTCGCGAGCAAGCCCGCTCCCACAAGGGCGGTGTCTGCCTGACAGGTCTGCGGCAAACGCGCTATCGCAACTGATGACGGGTAGAATCCCCCTCTGAATCAGTTTCGAGGTTTGCAGTGGTGGATCTACAGCAGGGCTTCGTCCTGACCCGGCATTGGCGCGACACCCCGGCCGGTACGGAAGTCGAATTCTGGCTGGCGACCGACAGCGGTCCCCGGCGTATCCGCCTGCCTCATCAACCGTCGGTGGCGTTCATCCCGGCTGCGCAGCGTCAGCCCGCCGAAGGTGTTTTGCATGACGAGAAAAACGTCGAGCTCAAGCCCCTGGCCCTGCAGGATTTCGAACATCGCCCGGTCCTCGGTCTCTATTGCCAGCAACATGGCCAGTTGATGCGCCTGGAAACCGCGTTGCGCCGGGCCGGTGTCGAGGTGTTCGAAGCCGACGTGCGCCCACCGGAACGCTACATGATGGAGCGCTTCATCACCGCGCCGGTGCGCTTCAGTGGCACACCGGATGCCGAGGGCCTGCTGCTCGACGCGCAGATGAAACCCGACCCCGATTACCGGCCGAGCCTGAAGCTGGTGTCCCTGGACATCGAGACCACGGCCCAGGGCGAGTTGTACTCCATCGCCCTGGAAGGCTGCGGCGAGCGCCAGGTGTACATGCTCGGTCCGCCTAATGGCGATGCCAGCCAGGTGGATTTCCAGCTCGAATACTGCGATTCGCGCACCCTGTTGCTGAAAAAGCTCAACGACTGGTTTGCCCGGTTCGACCCCGACGCGATCATCGGCTGGAACGTCGTGCAGTTCGACTTGCGGGTGCTCCACGAACACGCCCGGCGCCTGGCGGTGCCGTTGAAACTGGGGCGTGGCGGCGAGGAAATGCAGTGGCGCGAACACGGCAGCGGCAACCATTACTTCGCTTCAGCCGCTGGCCGCTTGATCATCGACGGTATCGAGGCACTGCGTTCGGCGACCTGGAGTTTCCCCTCGTTCAGCCTGGAAAACGTCGCGCAAACCTTGCTCGGCGAGGGCAAGTCCATCGACAACCCGTACCAGCGCATGGACGAAATCAATCGCATGTTCGCCGAGGACAAACCGGCGCTGGCCAAATACAACCTGAAGGACTGCGAACTGGTCACGCGGATTTTTGCCAGGACCGAGTTGCTCACCTTCCTGCTGGAGCGAGCCAGCGTCACCGGTTTGCCGGCCGATCGCATGGGCGGTTCGGTGGCGGCGTTCACGCACCTGTACATGCCGCTGATGCACCGTCAGGGTTTCGTGGCGCCGAACCTCGGTGGCAAGCCACCCGAAGCCAGCCCCGGCGGTTTTGTCATGGATTCGCAGCCGGGACTGTACGAGTCGGTGCTGGTGCTCGACTACAAAAGCCTCTACCCGTCGATCATCCGTACCTTCCTGATTGACCCCGTGGGACTGATCGAGGGGCTCAAGCACCCGGACGACAGCGAGTCGGTGCCGGGATTTCGTGGCGCGCGCTTTTCCCGCACCCGGCATTGCCTGCCGTCCATCGTCGCCCGGGTGGCCGAAGGCCGGGAAACCGCCAAGCGCGAACACAACGCGCCGCTGTCCCAGGCGCTGAAAATCATCATGAACGCGTTCTACGGAGTGCTCGGCTCCAGCGGTTGTCGTTTCTTCGACACGCGCCTGGCGTCGTCCATCACCTTGCGTGGGCACGAAATCATGCTGCGCACCCGCCAGTTGATCGAAGCCCAGGGGCATGCGGTGATTTACGGCGACACCGACTCGACGTTCGTCTGGCTGCGTCGCGCCCATGGCCAGCAGGAGGCGGCGCAGATCGGCCAGGCGCTGGTGGCGCACGTCAATCAGTGGTGGCGCGAGCACGTGCAGCAGGAATACGGCTTGCAGAGCGTTCTCGAATTGCAGTTCGAAACCCATTACAAGCGCTTTTTGATGCCGACCATTCGCGGCGCCGAAGAAGGCAGTAAAAAGCGCTATGCCGGGCTGGTCACCCGGGACGACGGCAGCGACGAAATGGTCTACAAAGGCCTGGAAACCGTGCGCACCGACTGGTCGCTGCTGGCCCGGCAGTTCCAGCAGGAGCTGTATTCGCGGATCTTCCTGCGCAAGCCCTATCAGGATTATGTGCGTGACTACGTGCGCAAGACCCTGGCCGGTGAATTCGATGACCGGCTGATCTACCGCAAACGCCTGCGCCGCACCCTCGATGACTATCAGCGCAATGTACCGCCCCATGTGCGCGCGGCGCGCCTGGCCGACGAGTACAACGACCGGCAGGGGCGCCCGCGGCAGTATCAGAACGGCGGCTGGATCAGCTACGTGATCACCGTCGCTGGCCCCGAACCGCTGGAAGTGCGCAGCGCGCCCATCGATTACGACCACTACATCACCCGGCAGCTGCAACCGGTGGCGGACGCGATACTGCCGTTTGTCGACGACGACTTCTCAACTCTGATTGGGGGGCAACTGGGCCTGTTTTGAGTCCATCAGCGACAGGGTCCAGTCATCCAGGATGCCGTGGAAGTACTGGTTCAAGGCTTGCTGGAAAAGGTTGTCGGCATCGGCGACCTGGGCAAACAGGGTCATCGAGGAATGAAACTTCAGGTCATCGGGATGACCGAAAATCCCCGCTACCGAGCGCTCCCGGATGTTCAGCACTTCCTGGGTGCAGGTACGCAGCCGGGCGCCCAGTAACGGATGCTCAAGGTAGGCCAGGGCTTCCTCCCGCGAGCGGATGGCAAAGCGGCGCGACATCTCGCTGTCGCCGAGCCCGGCAAACTGCGGAAAAATGAACCACATCCAGTGACTGCGCTTGTGTCCGTTGTTCAGCTCGTTTTGAACCCGGTCGAATACCGGGTCCTGAGCCTGGAGAAAACGTTGCAGATTGAACGGGTCCAGGTGGTCGGTGCTTCTCATGGCGAAGCTCTCTGACAGGCTGCGGTGGTTCAGACCATGGCCAGCCGCTGTTTGCGTTGTGGCGCGTGAAACGCTTGGTCCAGCGCCTCCAGATCCCCGGGCTCAAGCTGCAACGTGGCGGCCTGGGCGTTGAGGCGTACATGTTCGAGTCGGACCGCCTTGGGGATGGCGATCACTCCTTCCTGACGCAGTATCCAGGCCAGTGCCACCTGAGCCGGTGCGACGCCGTGACGGGCAGCTACCTGCTTGAGCGCGACGTCCAAGAGCATTTTACCGCCTTGGCCAATCGGGCAGTAAGCCATGACCGGCAACCGCCGTTGTAGGCTCCAGGGCAGCAAATCAAATTCTATGCCCCGTTGCTCCAGGTTGTAGAGCACCTGATTGGTGGCACAGGTCGGGGCGTCCAGTTCCAGCAGGTCGTCGAGGTCGAAGTTGGACACGCCCCAACGGCCAATCTTGCCGGCTTCGCGCAAGCGCTCGAAGGCGTCGACGGTTTCTTCCAGAGGATACTGACCCCGCCAATGCAGCAGATACAGGTCGATGTAATCGGTGCCAAGCCTGCGCAGGCTTCGCTCGCAAGCCTGGGGAATGCCCAGGCGACTGGCGTTGTGCGGGTACACCTTGCTGACCAGAAAGACGTTGTCGCGCTGGCCGGCAATGGCATCGCGCACCACTTCCTCGGCACCGCCTTCGGCGTACATTTCCGCGGTGTCGATCAGGGTCATGCCCAGCTCGATACCCAGGCGCAGTGCCGCGACTTCTTCCGTGTGCCGTGAACGGTCTTCGCCCATCTGCCAAGTCCCCTGGCCGATGACCGGGACCCTGTTGCCAGCCAGTTCAAGCGTGCGCATGCAAACCTCCTTTATGAATGCCGATGGTTATTTCAGTGGGCACCAGAATAGTCCATCGGTTCCGCCGCAGGCTGCGAACTCTTGAGCTGCACCTTGCCGGTGATCGATTGCTCTGTGCCGATACTGCACTTTTTCGAAATGTCCGGCTCTATCCATGGCAGCCTGCGGCGATCCCCACCGCCGGCCCATGCCCAAGTCCAAGAACCCATGGCTCGAGTGTCACCCACGATCACCACTAAAATCCGCCGTCATTGCCTGCTGCTTGCAGGTTTGTCGATGCTCTACGTCACCGGTTGCAGTCAGCAGCAGGGCGGCGACATCATCAACCAGATGCGCGAAGGCAAACCCCAGGAGTTCCTGCAGACCAGCGTCGACCGCATGGCCACCCTGACCATGCGCGACAACCTCAACAGCCTTTACCTGCTGATGAGCAAGCTCTATCTGCGTAACCCCGACGAGCTGAAAAAATCCGGTTTCCTCGATGCCCGCACCGCTGGCAAGCAAGTGCGCATGGCCATTGAGCTGCAGCAACCATTGCCGACCCTGGGCGGCAAAAAGGACCTCGCGGCCCTGCGTTTTGCCATGAGTCCGGAGTTTCTGGGCGACCGGGTCGGGGCGTTCATCTATGCCATCGGCAGCATGCTGGTGACCGCCCACGGCAATCGCCTCGAGTTCTACATGACCGACACGATTAACCCGGTATTTGTCAGCAATGCCGCGCGCAATATCGAAATCGCCACCTGGATCCTCAGCCAGCGACAGAACAAAGAGGGCCAGCCCTTGCTGTTCTCCAACGAAATCTCGGAGGAGGGCAGCAACCTGAGCTTTGCCGTCGAGTTCGGCAAGATCGTCGCCCGGCTGGACCTGCTGACCCGGATGCTCGACGAACGCTACCGGCGCATCGGCGTGAACTATGCCCAGAGCCTGCTGTTCCTGAATTTCCTGCCGGTGCAGTGAGCACGACACATATTCCTTGTGGGAGCGGGCTTGCTCGCGAAGGCGTAGTGTCAGGCAGCATTAATATCGACTGACCCACCGCTTTCGCGAGCAAGCCCGCTCCCACAGGGGGAATTGAGTTCAGGGTATAAAGATAGATCGCATCGATATAACTGGTTATAAGAAATATCGCTATGCTGCGGGCCAGATTTCCCCTGCGATCTTTGTGGAAGTATTCATGGATTTAGTGAACATCGGGTTGGTCGTTGCCGGGCTGGTTGTCGGCTTCATCGTCGGCATGACGGGCGTAGGTGGCGGGTCGCTCATGACCCCGATTCTGCTTGGATTCGGCATCAACCCGGCGACGGCGGTCGGTACCGACCTGCTGTACGCCGCCATCACCAAGTCCAGCGGCGTACTGGTTCACCGCAAGAACAACAACATCGACTGGGCGATCACCGGCTGGCTGACCTTGGGCAGCGTGCCCGCGGTGGCGTTGACGCTGTGGTTCCTCAGTACCCTGCACAGCGCCCCCGAGTCGATGAACGCGATCATCAAGCAAGCCCTCGGGTTCGTGTTGTTCGCCACGGCTCTGGCGATCCTGTTCAAGAAGCGCCTGCTCGACTTCGCCCACAAACGTGCGGGTGGCAACTACAACCCCAGCGGATTGCGCTTGAACGTGATGACGGTCATCACCGGGCTGGTCCTTGGCGCCATGGTCGCGCTGACGTCCATCGGTGCCGGTGCACTGGGCACCGTGGCACTGTTCATTCTCTATCCGATGCTGCCGACCCGCCGCCTGGTGGGGACTGAAATCGCCCACGCCGTGCCGCTGACCCTGGTCGCGGGCCTTGGCCACGCCAGCATGGGCAACATGGATTGGCACGTCTTGGGTTACTTGCTGGTGGGCTCGTTGCCGGGGATTTACCTGGGCAGCCACCTGACCGGGCGCATCTCCGATGAATTGCTGCGCCCTTGCCTGGCGACCATGCTGTTGCTGATCGGCTACAAACTGGCGTTCTGAATCAAGCCGCCGCGCCAGCTTCATTCGCGGGTGAATATTTCCAGCAGATGCCCGTCCGGGTCATCGAAATACACCCGCCGTCCTCCCGCGTAATCATTGATCTCCCTCAGTCGCTGCTTGCCCGGGTCGGCCCACCATGGCTGACCGTTGGCTTGCAGGCGTGCGAAGGCCGCATCGAACTCCTCATCGCCAATCAGGAATGCGTAGTGCTGAGACGCAATCGGCGGCTCGTTGTCGTAGAAATCCAGTGATACGCCGTTATCCAGTTTGACGATCAGCATGGGGCCGAAGGGCTCGGGGGCAGGCAGGCCAAGGAGGCCCGTCAGGAAATTCGCCGAAACCTGCTTGTCCCGGCACCAGACGATGGTGTGATTCAACTGAGTACTCATGGGCAAGTCCTCACAAGGGATCAGGCTGGTTGCCATGAGTCTTCAGATTAGCCCAGCCTGTTGCGCAATGACCGCCCTGACCTAAGCTTGGGGCAAGGCGAACAATATTTGCGGTATGTCACCCGGAACGATCGCCGCGATGCGCAATCATTAGAGCGTGAATATCAAAAGGAGATGCGCATGCTCATCAGGTCACTGACACTGGCTACTTTGCTGGCGATTGCCGGCACCTCATTCGCCGCCGATGGCGACTCACCGCTGGACATGGACAAGGGCAGGGCCCGGCCACTGATCGTCATCGCTCCGAGCACGGTTGATCCGACCTGGGTGAGCCTGAAAAAGTCCCTGGATGAGCCGGCCAACCGCAAGGGCTTCACCGACCGCAACATGGTGCTCTACACCGTACTCAACCTGATGGGCCAGCGCGACGGCAAGGACCTCGGGCCACAGGACACGGCGGCGCTGATCCGCTCGCTCAAGCTGGGGGCCGGCGCCAAGACCAAGGTGATTCTGGTCGGCAAGGACGGCGAAAAGAAACTTGACCAATCGGACGCCATCAAGCTGGAAGATGTTTTCAGCGTTGTCGATCAGCTGCCGGCGGCCGAGAAAGAATTTACCGCGACCGTGGCCGCTCCCGTCACTGAAGCCGAGCCGGCGGCAAAAGGCGCCAAAGGTACAAAACCTGGCAAACCGGCCAAGCCCGCCAAGCCGCCTGAAATGCCGGATGATTGATCCTCTATCTGGCGACAATGGCAGGCTTTTCTGTGGGAGCGAGCTTGCTCGCGATAGCGTCGTAACAGTCGATACAAATGTTGAATGTCAGACCTCCATCCTCGGAGCGCCGCCCGGAGCAAGCTCGCTCCCACAGATGGATCAGCAACTATCGGGCAAGGGCACTCAGTATCTGATGAGCGATCCTGACCCGTTGCGCATTGGGATAATTCTTGTTGGCCAGCATCACGATACCGATGTCCTTCGAAGGCACGTACGCCACATAAGCCCCGAAGCCACCGGTTGAACCTGTCTTGTTGATCAGCACGTTCTGCGGCTGCGCCTGCGGCGGGTTCAGCCACTGGACTTCATGGGCCTGCATGGCCATTGGCGTGGAGTTGCCGTCCAGCAAGCGATCCAGTGTGATCGGGTATCGATACATCTCCCAGCCCAAGCCCTGGGTCATATCGCCTACGGTGTAGTAACCGCTGTGAGTCAAGGCGATGGCTTGCTGCAACGGCTTTTCCAGGGACGCCGGCTTCATGTTCGCGCCGACATAGCTGAGCAAGTCTGCGGCGCTGGTCTTCACCCCATACGCCTCGGAATCCAGCGCGCCCGGCCCCACCCGTACCGGTTTGCCGTCCTTGTTGTAGCCCTGGGCGTAGAGCGCCATCTGATCCTGCGGCACATGCACATAGGTGTGCCGCAAGCCGAGTTTTGGCAGCAGGGTCTTCTCCATCAGGTCATCAAACGGCTGGCCCATGCTGTGGGCGGCGAGGTAGCCGAACAGGCCCAGACTGGGGTTCGAATACAGTCGGTGGCTGCCGGGGGCGTAGAGCGGTTTCCATTGTTTGTAGTAGCCGAGCATTTTGTCGGCCGAATCAGATTCAGCAGGAAATTGCAGGGGTAAACCGCCAGCGCTGTAGGTGCCCAGTTGCAGCACACTGATGTTGTCGAAAGCACTGCCACGCAAGGCCGGCAGGACCTGGCTGGCCTTGTCGGTCAGGGACATCTTGCCGGTGGCCTGGGCGTAGGCGGCGAGGGTGGCGGTGAAGGTTTTGCTGACGGAGCCGATTTCGAACAGGGTGTCTTGTGTGACGGGGTTGCCGGTTTCTATCGAGGCGACGCCATAGTTGAAGTAATGCGCCTGGCCGTTGACGGTGACCGCCACGGCCATGCCATGGATACCCTCGGCCTGCATTACCGGTTGTACAGCGGCGTTCACCACTGTCTCGACTTGATCCTGTGCGGCGCACTGGCCCGCGGCGAATATCGCCATGCCAGCGGCGATGGTTTTCAGCCTGTCCATATTGGTTTCATCCGTCGTTGATTCAGTTGCGCGTCATTTTAGGGGCTCAAGCGCCATGCTCCGAGCGCTTTTTAAAATTGGCCGCCATCAGGCGGCCACGCGCAACCCTTGATTCAACGCGCTTGGCGCTTCAACGCACCAGGCAAGGCCGCTTGTTGTCGAACTTCCAGCCGGGCATCAGGAACTGCATCGCCACGCTGTCATCCCGCGCCCCCAGGCCCATGCCTTTGTACAGCTCGTGAGCCTTGGCGACCTGATCCATATCCAGCTCGACCCCCAGCCCCGGTTTCTGCGGCACCTGCACGCAGCCGTCGACGATTTGCAGCGGGGCCTTGGTCAGGCGCTGGCCATCCTGCCAGATCCAGTGGGTGTCGATGGCGGTGATCTCGCCCGGCGCCGCTGCCGCGACATGGGTGAACATCGCCAGGGAAATGTCGAAGTGGTTGTTAGAGTGCGAACCCCAGGTCAGGCCCCATTCGTGGCACATCTGCGCCACGCGCACCGAACCCTGCATCGTCCAGAAGTGCGGGTCGGCCAGGGGGATATCGACCGACTGCAACTGGATCGCATGGCCCATCTCCCGCCAGTCGGTGGCGATCATGTTGGTCGCGGTTTTCAAACCCGTGGCGCGACGGAATTCGGCCATGACTTCTCGACCCGAGTAACCGTTTTCTGCCCCACACGGGTCTTCGGCGTAGGCCAGCACGTGGTGCTGATCGCGGCACAGGCGGATGGCTTCTTTCAGTGACCAGGCGCCATTCGGGTCGAGGGTGATGCGCGCATCGGGGAAGCATTCGGCAAGGGCTGTGACCGCTTCGATTTCGGCGTTGCCGCTGAGCACGCCGCCCTTGAGCTTGAAGTCCTTGAAGCCATAACGCGCGTGAGCCGCCTCGGCCAGGCGGACTACCGCATCGGCGGTCATGGCTTTCTCGTGCCGCACGCGGAACCAGTCGTTGTCGGCGTCCGGTTCGCAGCGGTAGGCGAGGTCGGTTTCGTTGCGATCACCGACGTAAAACAGATAGCCGAGCATCTTCACTTCATCGCGCTGCTGGCCTTCGCCGAGCAGGGCGGCCACCGGTACGTCCAGGTGCTGACCGAGCAAATCGAGCAATGCGGCTTCCAGGCCGGTGACGGCGTGAATGGTGATGCGCAGATCGAAGGTCTGCAAACCGCGGCCACCGGTATCGCGGTCGGCGAAGGTCTGGCGTACCTGATTAAGGATTTTCTGATAAGTGCCAATCGGGCTGCCGACCACCAGGCTGCGCGCGTCTTCGAGGGTCTGGCGAATGCGCTCGCCCCCCGGCACTTCGCCAACGCCGGTGTGGCCGGCGTTGTCCTTGAGGATCACGATGTTACGGGTGAAAAACGGGCCGTGGGCGCCGCTCAGGTTGAGCAGCATGCCATCGTGGCCGGCGACCGGAACCACTTGCATGCTGGTGATGACCGGGGCTTTTGCGGTGTCTTGTGGGTTCATTTTCCAATCCTTAAAAAGCAGAATTCAGGCGTGGTCGGGAGCGGGTTTGCCCAGCGCCACGGCAGGTGCGGGTTTCGGTGTGTTGCGGGCAGCAAACACGATGATGGCGGCGATGATCGAAGTCGCGGCCAGGCCGTACAGCCCGCCCTGAATGGAACCGGTGCGCTCTTCCAGCAGGCCGAAAGTGGTCGGCGCAACGAAGCCGCCGAGGTTGCCCACCGAGTTGATCAACGCGATGACGCCAGCGGCAATGCGCGCATCCAGATAGGCCTGGGGAATCGGCCAGAACAGCGACGAGGCCGATTTGAAGCCCAGTGCTGCAAAGCAGATGGCGACAAAGGCGTAGACCGGCCCGCCGGTGGTGGACATGAACATCCCGGCAGCAGCGATCAGCAGGGCAGTGGCGACCCAGGCTTGCTGGTGTTTCCATTTGGCCGACAAGGAAGCGAAGGCGTACATGCCGACAATCGACAGCAACCACGGAATCGAGTTGAACAGCCCGACCTGGACATCGCTCAGATCGCCCATCTTCTTGATGATGCTCGGCAGCCAGAAGGTCGCGGCGTAGATGGTTAGCTGGATAAAGAAGTAGATCAGGCAGAACAGGATGATCTGGCGATCCTTGAGCAGTTTGCCCAGCGACGGCTTGATGGGCGTGGCGGCTTCCCGGGCCAGTTGTTCGTCGTCGATGGCCTTGACCAGTGCGTCCTGCTCTTCGCGGCTCAGCCATTTGGCGTCGTGGGGCCTGGAGTCCAGCCAGAACCAGACGAACACGCACAATCCCACCGAAAACATGCCCTCGATGAAGTACATCCACTGCCAGCCGTGCAGGCCCAGCCCTTCGATTTGCAGGAGCAAACCGGACAGGGGGCCTGAGATCAGCGACGCGAGCGCCGAGCCACTGAGGAAGATGGCAATCGCCTTGCCTCGCTCCACGCCAGGCAACCAACGGGTGAAGTAGTAGATCACCCCGGGAAAGAACCCGGCTTCGGCCACGCCCAGCAGAAAACGCAGGATGTAGAAGTGGGTTTCGTTCTGGATGAACGCCATGCCTGCGGCGACCAGGCCCCAGGTCAGCATGATCCGGGTCAGCCAGATGCGTGCGCCGACTTTCTGCAGAAGGATGTTGGAGGGCACCTCGAACAGTGCATAACCGATGAAGAACAGACCGGCACCCAGGCCGTAGGCGGCCGCGCCAATGCCCAGGTCGTGCTCCATGTGGGAGCGGACGAAACCGATGTTCACGCGATCAATGTAATTGACGATGAACATGATGACGAACAGCGGCAAGACGTGTCTTTTGACTTTGGCGATGGCCGACTTCAGCGCTGAATTGGCGTCGTCGTGCATCCCGGAGATGGATGTATTCACTGCATTTTCTCCCACTCGTTATTTTTATGCGGGGTGAAGCTGGGTGTTGCGTTGTTGATAGACATCATACAACTAGGTTTTTTGAACTTGCAACCATGTTTGTCCAATGAAATGGCGGTAATTCAGAGGTTTTTAATTCCATTGGTGGTGCTGAGTGGCCTTTTAAGCGACTCAATATGGGCTTTTGTTGAGTGTTGTCATACAAGCTGAACGAGATTTTTCGGAATTCCCGCCCGGCGCGGTGCTACGATTCGATAGCCCTGATTTCGGACACGCCCATGCAAGAAGACCTCGAAGCACCTGCCCGTAAGCGCAGCCACAACCTGGCCCATGATCTGGTGGAGAAACTGACCCAGCGCATCCTGCTCGGCCAGATGTTGCCCGGCGACAAGCTGCCGTCGGAAAACACCATCGTTCAGGAGCACGGGGTCAGTCGCACGGTGGTGCGCGAGGCGATCTCGAAGTTACAGGCCTCGGGGCTGGTGGAAACCCGGCATGGGATTGGCACGTTTGTGATCGAGCGCGCTCCGGAGCAGGGGCTGCGGCTGAATGTCGATACGGCGTTGGGGGTGCGCAGTATTCTGGAGTTGCGCATGGGTCTGGAAACCCAGGCGGCGGCGCTGGCGGCAACTCGCCGCACCGATCTGCAACTGGCGCAGATGCGTGAAGCGCTGGACGACTATCAAAACCTGCTGGCCAACAACGACAGCTGTGTCGAAGCGGACCGGCGTTTTCATCTGCTGATCGCCGAAGCCACCGGCAACGTCTGCTTCACCGAAATCATGCAGCACCTGGGCAGTGCGATGATCCCGCGCACCCGGGTCAATGCCGCCGAGCGTGGTGCGGTGGACTTGAGCAAGCTCGGTCAGTTGGCCAACCTGGAGCACGAGGCGATTCTCAACGCCATCAAACGCCAGGACCCGGACGCGGCGCGGGCGGCGATGTGGCTGCACCTGACCAACAGTCGCGACCGGTTTTCGCCCAGCTGACTGCGATTTGGGTGTTTTGTCAGTGACACCCAGTCATCGTTCTTCGCGAGCAAGCCCGCTCCCACAGGGTTTTATGTTTGCCGCAGCTCTTGAGCACACCTCAGAACCTGTGGGAGCGGGCTTGCTCGCGAAGGCGCCAGCCCAGACAGCAAAAAGCATGGATCAGACCCGAACAACCTGAGCAATGACCACCCGCCGCTCCAGATTCAACGCCAGCACACTCGCCAACACCACCAACCCGCCGACCACGATCATCAGCGTCGGCCGTTCGCCGAGCGCATAAGACGCAATCACCATCGCCGTCGGCGGCGTCAAATACAGCGTCATCGTCGCCCGACTCAAATCGACATGCGCCAGCACATAAGCCCAGGCCAGGTACGCCAGGGCACTGGGGAATATCCCCAGGGCAATCACCGCAAACTGCACGCGCAGCGGCGCCTGGGCGACTTGATCCACCAGACCGGGCAAGTAGACCAGCAACAGCACCGTCCCGGACCACACCGTGTAACACACCAGCGTCAGCCCGTCGTATCGCCCGGTGTGATGCTTTTGCAGGGCAAAGTAGAGACTCCAGGACACCGCCGCCAGCAGGATCAGCAAGCCATGGGCATCAATGCTGCCCAAGCCATGATCGCCCGCCACCACAATCATCACGCCAAACAACCCGAGCAGCACACAACCCCAGCGCCACAGGCTCACCTGATCCTTGAACACGAAGCGCGCGATCAACGTACTGAACAGCGGCGTGGTCTGGGCCAGGACGCTCGAAGCGCCAGCGCTCACACCCTGTTGCCCGAAGTTGATCGCCACGTGGTGCAGGCTCACAGCAAAGAAGCCCAGGCCGAACATCAGGGGCAGATCTCGCAGGCTCGGCAGGCGAATGCCCTTGAACATCGCGACCACGGCCATGAACACAGAGGCGAGCAGGAAGCGCAGGAGCGCCAGGTGCACCGGGTCATAGGCCTGCAAGCCGATATGGATGCCGGTCGGGGAGTAGCCCCAGCACGCCACGACAAACGCCATGGCCAGAATGATTTTCCAGGGTGAAACGGGGGAGGGTGTGAGCGGCGTCATGGTCGTGCACCTGTGGGTGGATGCACTGAGTATCAGAAAGCGGATCGTTCGCCACAACTGACTTATACTGCGCTAACCGTTCACTATAGGTGATGTATGGAGCTGGCTCAGATTCGCATGTTCAAGACCGTGGCCGATGTCGGCAGCATCGCCCGCGCGGCCGAGCTGTTGCATTGCGTGCCGTCGAACATCACGGCACGGATCAAGGCCCTGGAGGCCGAACTGGGTGTCGCGCTGTTTTTGCGTGAGGGTCGAGGGCTGCGCATCAGCCCGTCGGGGCAAACCTTCCTGGCCTACGCCTCGAAAATTCTTGCCCTCACCGCCGAGGCCAAGCGCGCGGTCGATCCTTCGGCCGAACCCTCGGGGCCGTTGCGCATCGGAGCCATCGAGTCGTCGGCCACCGGGCGATTGCCGCGCCTGCTGGCGAAATTCCACAAGCGTTTCCCGCAGGTGGCGCTGGAGCTGACCACCGGCTCCTGGGGGCAGTTGCTCGACGACACACTCAACCACAAGCTCGACGGCGCCATCGTGGCGGTGGATGTCGAGCGTTCGCACCTCAAGCGCACGCCGATGTACCGCGAAGAGCTGCTGCTGATCGCCTCGACCTCCCTGGGGCCGCTGCGGGATATCAGTGATTTGCAGGACCAGACCGTGTTCATGTGGCCCCAGGGCTGTCCGTACCGGGCGGCGCTGGAGCATTGGTTGTTGCGCAAGGGGCAGGCGCTGCCGATTGTCAGCCTGGCCAGTTATGGCGCGATTGTCGGTTGCGTCAGCGCCGGGGCCGGCGTGGCGCTGGTGCCTAAGGGGATCTTTGACCAATACGCCAAAGGTGCAGGGTGCGCAGGGTTTGAGTTCCCCGAGCTGACCGCCGTCGACAACCTGTTTTACTGGCACGAAAACGCCGGGGTGCACCCGGCGCGTGAGGCGTTTGTGGCGATGCTCCGCGAGGAATTTGCCTGACGCAGTACCTGTGGGAGCGGGCTTGCTCGCGAAGGCGGTGTGTCAGGCAACATTGACTTTGAATGTGCCGCCCCCTTCGCGAGCAAGCCCGCTCCCACAGGGGTTACGGCATGTTGATGTCCCGCATAAGCAGGCCAAAACCCAGCTCCACCGCATCCGGTATCGGCAAATACACCGTATGCCCATCCCCCGGCGCAACGTCGATCGCTTCACCCTTGGCGTTCTGCAACTGATGCAGATCGAAGTGGAAGTTGCCCTTGGGCGTCATCAGCTCCATGTGATCGCCCAGGCCGAAGCGGTTTTTCACCTTGACTTCGGCCAGGCGATCCCGCCGCTGTCCGGTCAGTTCACCGACAAACTGTTGGCGCTCCGACACCGAGCTGCCGTTCTGGTAGTTCTGGTATTCGTCATGTACATGCCGGCGCAGAAAACCTTCGGTGTAGCCGCGCTGGGCGAGGGACTCCAGGTCGGTCATCAGGCCGCGGTCGAAGGCCCGGCCCGCCACCGCATCGTCGATGGCCCGGCGATAAACCTGGGTAGTGCGCGCGCAATAAAAATGGGATTTTGTCCGGCCTTCGATTTTCAGGGAGTGCACGCCCATGTGGGTCAGGCGTTCGACATGCTGCACGGCGCGCAGGTCCTTGGCGTTCATGATGTAAGTGCCGTGTTCGTCTTCGAAGGCGGGCATCTGTTCGCCGGGACGATTGGCTTCCTGCAACAGGAACACCTGATCGGTGGGCGCGCCGATGCCCAAGGTCGGTTCGGGTTCGAATGTCCGGACGATCTCGCCGAGCTGGTTTTCCGTGGCCGGCTGCGCCGAGTATTTCCAGCGACAGGCGTTGGTGCAGCTGCCCTGATTGGCATCGCGCCGGTTCATGTAGCCCGACAGCAGGCAACGCCCGGAGTAGGCCATGCACAATGCGCCGTGCACGAACACCTCCAGTTCCATGGCTGGCACTTGCTCGCGGATCTCGGCGATTTCTTCCAGGGACAGCTCTCGGGACAGGATGATCCGGCTCAAGCCTTGCTGCTGCCAGAACTCGACACTGGCCCAGTTCACCGTATTGGCCTGCACCGAAAGGTGGATCGGCATCTGCGGATAGTATCTGCGCACCAGCATGATCAGGCCGGGGTCGGACATGATCAGCGCATCCGGGGCCATGGCGATCACCGGTTCAAGGTCCTTGAGGAAAGTCTTGAGCTTGGCGTTGTGCGGCGCGATGTTCACCACCACGTAGAAGCGCTTGCCCTGGGCCTGGGCCTCGCGAATGCCGAGGGCCAGGTTGGCGTGGTCGAATTCGTTATTGCGCACCCGCAGGCTGTAGCGCGGCTGGCCGGCATACACGGCATCGGCGCCGTAGGCGAAGGCGTAACGCATGTTTTTCAAGGTGCCGGCGGGGGCGAGCAGTTCTGGCGCAGTGAGGTTCATGGCAGTGTCGGTCGCAAAAGCCGCACAGGGTAAATGCCCTGTGCCAAGGGTTTATTGACCTGGATCTATGCCTGATCAACAAACCGATGGCACTCGCGCGAGCCGTGGCGGACTAAACATCAAGGCGAAAGTTTTTCGTCCTGACTGGCTGGCACGGATCGGACATGAACGAAACTACCCCACAAGACAAATCGCTGATGGTTTTGCTGGTGCTGGTGAGCGCTGCCTTCATCTGGATCCTGCTGCCGTTTTACGGCGCGGCGTTCTGGGCGGTGATCCTGGGCATCCTCTTTGCGCCACTGCAGGGCCGGCTGCAAGTGAAGTTCGGCTGGCAACGCAACCTCACGTCGCTGTGCACATTGAGCATTTGCCTGGTGATTGCGATTCTGCCGGTGATCGTCATCAGTGCCTTGCTGGTTCAGGAAGGCGCGTCACTCTACAAAAGCGTCGAGAGCGGCGAACTCGACATTGCCGGGTATGTGTCGCAGTTCAAGCACAGCCTGCCGCCGTATTTCCAGCATCTGCTGGATCGCTTCGGCATGGGCGAGTTGAACGGGCTGCACGAGAAAATCGTCAAGAGCACGATGGCCGGCGGGCAGGTGCTGGCCTCTAAGGCGTTCAGTTTCGGCCAGGGCACGTTCGAGTTCATCGTCAGCTTTTTCATCATGCTGTACCTGCTGTTTTTCTTCCTGCGTGACGGTGCGGAACTGGCGCGCAAGGTGCGTGCGGCGGTGCCGTTGCAGGAACAGCAGAAACGCCGTTTGCAGCTCAAGTTCAATCGTGTGGTACGGGCGACGGTGAAAGGCAACCTGTTGGTGGCCGTCACCCAAGGCGCGCTGGGCGGTCTGATTTTCTGGTTTCTGGACGTTCCCAGCGTGTTGCTCTGGGCGGTGTTGATGGCGTTTCTGTCGTTGCTGCCGGCGGTGGGGGCGGGAATAGTCTGGGTGCCGGTGGCGGCGTTTTTCCTGCTCACCGGGGCGATCTGGCAGGGCGTGGTGCTGGTATTGTTCGGGGTCTTGGTGATCGGTCTGGTGGACAACCTGCTCCGGCCATTGCTGGTGGGCAAGGACACCAGGATGCCGGACTACATGATCCTGATCTCGACCCTCGGCGGCCTGGCGATTTTCGGGCTGAACGGTTTTGTCATCGGCCCGTTGATCGCGGCCCTGTTCATGTCGAGCTGGGACATTTTCATCGAAACCAAACCGCGGGTGCAGCTGCCTTAGGCGCTGAACCTGCCGGACTGGCCGCTGCCGATGCGTTGCGACAGCTCACGGGCAGCGAAGTGAGCGGGCCGCTGATCTGTACGCCGTCCTGCACCAGGTACCAGCAGGCAAGCATGCCCAGCTCTCTGAGCTGTGCGGGGACGGCGCTGCCGATAACGGACATGATCTGAACCTTGGACATGAAAAGTACCTCCATCAATCTGTGGAGTTACTTTAAGGTCCGGGTACCTTGAGGGGTAATCAACGTTTTCGATAGTGGTCATTGATGCCAGAGGGGGTAAACGACCGTTGGTCGGTCAGCTGACCACCTGATCGAGCATATGAACCACTTCCTGCTCGTTGAGCAGGCCCTTGCGCACCAGGCTTTGCGTCAGCAGCGAGAGAAACTTGGCGCTGCGATGACCTTCCAGGTGCTTGAGTTCGGTCAGTGCGTTGTAGACCTTGCTGGAGGTGCACAGACCGACGATGCGGTGCGGGTTTTGCGTTGGCATGTGGTCGTCCTTGTTGTTATGAACCTGTTTTCGACGGACAGCACCGAGCTTGCGGAACTGACATGACAAAAATATGACCGTTTTGTGCCGCGGGGCAGAAATCGGGTCAAGTCCATCTTGCCTGTTTCTGCCACGGACACTGTCCCGATAGCGACCTTGGCGAGATTTATCCAGACCTTGACCGACAATTGGATATAAAAAAGCCCCACTGTTTCAGCGGGGCCGGTTGAGTCTGTTACCAGCGACCGTAATGTCGGCCGTAGTAGCCGCGTGGCGGGCCGTAGTAACCACGGGGTGGTCCGTAGTAAACCGGGGCCGGACGGTAGTAGATCGGTTGTTGCACGTAGACCGGGGCCGGTTGGTAGTAAACCGGAGGCGGTGGTGCGTAATAAACCGGCGCGGGCTGGTAGTAGACCGGTTGCGGCGCGACATAGACCGGGCGGTTGGCGTTGATCAGAGCCGAGCCGACGATGGCAGTACCGACGATCGCTCCAAATACCGCCGCGTCATTACCATGCCCGGCTTGCGCCTGACCTGCGATAGCGAGGGCGCCGATCAGCAAGGCTACTGTGGGGACTTTACGGATCATGATAGTACCTCGGTTCTTCAACCCGGCGCTTGTGTCTGCAATAGACCCAAGGATTGTCGCGGGGATACTTCTAAGACAGCGTTTTTCTGAAAAACAGCACGGCCGCGAGGTAAATTTTGTGTAAGGTCTGTACCGACTTTCTTACCGACCCGTGTAGGCCCGTGCGAACACGCTTACATGATCGATCAGAACCCGATGGAGGGCTAATCCCGTCCATCCGAAAAGTGCATTTGAAGGAGCTTGCCCATGCAGATGAACCCCAACAAAGACACCCAGTTGTGCATGTCCCTTTCAGGGCGCCCGGGGAACTTTGGCCTGCGTTTTCACAATCATCTGTATGAACAACTGGACTTGAATTTTTACTACAAGGCCTTTGCCAGCCAGGACCTGACGGGTGCTGTTGCCGGCATTCGCGCCCTGCGGATTCGTGGTTGTGGCGTGTCGATGCCGTTCAAGGAAGCCTGCATTGCCCTGGTGGATGAACTCGACGCATCTGCCGCCGCCATTCAATCGATCAACACCATCGTCAACACCGACGGGCATCTCAAGGCCTACAACACCGACTACATCGCCGTTGCCCAGTTGCTGGAAAAACACCAGGTGCCCAAGGACTCGACCTTTGCCTTGCGCGGCAGCGGCGGCATGGCCAAGGCCGTGGCGAGTGCCTTGCGCGATGGCGGCTATGAAAACGGCCTGATCGTGGCCCGCAACGAGCGCGCCGGGCAGGCGCTGGCGCAGTCTTTGGGGTATGAGTGGCAGGCCGAACTGGGGAGTCGTCGCCCGCAGATGCTGGTCAACGTCACCCCGATCGGCATGACGGGAGGACCGGAGGCCGATCAACTGGCCTTTGAGCCTGATGTGATCGAAAAAGCGGAAACTGTCTTCGATGTGGTGGCGATACCCTCGGAAACACCGCTGATCGTGCGTGCCCGTGCCGAAGGCAAACGGGTCATCACCGGGCTGGAAGTGATCGCGATCCAGGCACTGGAGCAATTTGTGCTCTATACCGGTGTACGGCCGACGGACGAGCAATTCCAGAAGGCCGTGGCGTTTGCCCGCAGCTAGGAGGTGTCCATGCATCCCCCCATTCTCAATCTGGATTCGGTCGAACTTGAGCCGCTACCCGAAGCGTTTGCGCCGACCGGTGAAACCGCCGGTCGCTATCAACAGCGCCTGGCCCTTGTCGGTCAGCAACTGGGGGCGCAAAAACTGGGTTATCGCCTGTATGTGCTGGAGCCAGGCATGCGCGGCAGTCCGTTTCACAGTCATCGGGTCAATGAGGAAATGTTCTACGTCGTGGCCGGGGAAGGGCAGGTTCGCCTGGGATCCGAACGGTTTTCAATCCGTGCCGGTGATGTGATCGCCTGTCCACCGGGTGGGCCTGAAAAGGCGCACCAGATCATCAATACCAGTAACGGCGAGTTGCGGTACCTGGCCGTCAGCACCCAGCAATCACCGGAAATCTGTGAATACCCGGATTCCGGTAAATACGCCGTGATGGATGACTTCAGGGTGGATGCCGAGGGTAATGCGTCAGGCTTTGTTGCGGTGGCCCGGCAGGCGGACGGGGTGGATTACTGGGACGGCGAGTAACCACGGGCACCGTCAAACCACTGTAGGAGCGAGCCTGCTCGCGATGGACGTCAACGATAACGCGTGCTGTCTGAATGAGCGCGTCGTCTGGACGTTTTTCGCGAGCAGGCTCGCTCCTACAGGTGTTGTGTCAATCACACATGCCCGTCGGTCCACGATCCATTGTGGGAGCGAGCTTGCTCGCGATAGCGTCGGCCCATTCGGCATTGATGCACCTGACAGTCCACCATCGCGAGCAGGCTGAACCGGTCAAGTAATCCCGGACACCGGTTACGGTGCTTATGCCGCCTTTTGCTCCATGGCTATTGGCGACAGATAGTTGTTGTAGCTGTGGAGCCTCGTGCGGTTGTAGTACATGAAGAAGCGCACCATATCGGTTTTTGCTTCCTCGATCTTGCTGTAGCCACTACGAGGCACCCATTCTGATTTCAGCGTGCCAAAAAATCGCTCTGTTGGAGCGTTGTCCCAACACTGCCCGCGATGACTCATGCTTTGCAATATGTCTCGACGCTTCAGTTCTTCCTGAAACTTGCGGCTGGTGTACTGACAGCCCTGATCCGAATGGAACATCAGTCCCGGAGGACACATTCGAACCTCTATTGCCATGCGTAGCGCCTTGCTGACCAAGTTGGCGTCATTGACCAGCGAAAACGCCCAGCCAATGACGCGGCGAGCAAACAAATCGATCACGATGGCCAGATGAACCCAGCGCTCACCCACCATCAAGCTGGTCACGTCGCCACACCAGACCTGATCGACTGCAGCCGGCTTAAAATTGCGTTTGAGCCGATTGGGCACGACAAATGCTTCAACACCTTTGGATCTGAATGGGTGAGGCTGGCGTTGTTTACTGACAATGTTGGCCTCCCTCATTAGCGTTCTGACAAGGCCTCTTCCGATCGCGATGTTTTGGGACTTCAGGTTCTTGCTGATCATTCTGGAACCCATGGCTTCCCGGCTTTCGCTGTGCAGTTCAACCACTTTCAGCTTGAGTTCTTCGCGTCTGATCCGCGGTTTGGCTCGCCGCTGAAGCCACTCATAAAAGCTGCTGCGCTTCACATCGAAAACACGACACACAATGGCAGTCGGGAACGACTCTCTTAGTTCCGCAATCATCGAAAACGATCGGGATCCGACATCAAGAGAGCGGTAGCCTTTTTTAAGATCTCGGCTTCCATTTCCATGCGCTTGATCTTGGCCTTCAGTTCCTGGATCTGGCGTTGATCTTCGGTAATCGCCTTAGTGCCTTTAACTGGCTGCCCCTCGCGCTCCTTGCGAACCTGATCGACCCAGCGCCGTAAAGCGGTGGGCCCGATATCCAGCGATGCACAAACGTCTGGAACCGGGCAGTTATCATCAAGCACCATGCTGGCAGCATGCAGCTTGAACTCGCGGGTATAGACCTTTCTTTCGTTCATGGAACCTCCAAGTTGGCGAAATCATATCGCCCTTAAGAGGTGTCCGGAATTATTAGGCCAGTTCAGGCTCGCTCCTACAGGTGTTGTGTCAATCACACATGCCCGTCGGTCCACGATCCATTGTGGGAGCGAGCTTGCTCGCGATAGCGTCGGCCCATTCGGCATTGATGCGCCTGACAGTCCGCCATCGCGAGCAGGCTCGCTCCTACAGGTTTTGTGTCAGGCAAACATCCAGGTTATTCGAGCCGGGCCAGTCTTTCTTCCAGCGCCGCAATTCGCGCTTCCAGTTCTTCGATCCGTTCAACCGAAACCCCGCTGCCGCCACGCTCGGCCGGGTTTTGCCGTGCCGCCATGATCGCTTCGATATCCGCCGGGTCGCCCAGGGCGTGGGTGTAACGGTCTTCGCGCTGGCCGGCCTGACGCGGAATCAGCACGGCCAGACCCCGGGCAATCAGGCGTTCGAGTTGATGCACCACCTGTTCGGTGTCTTCGAATTCATGCATGCGGCCGCTGCGGGTTAGCAGTTCATTGACGGTCTGCGGGCCGCGCAGAAACATCAGCCCGGTCAGGATGACCTGCGCCGGTACCAGTTCCAGGGCCTTGTCGACCTTGTGTTCCCAGCGGTCGGCGCGGCTGCCCATCACCAGTCTGGCGAAGCCGCGTCCTTCGAGGGCGCGCAGGCTCTGACCGACCTGGCCCGGCGTCAGGTTCATCACTGGCTCGCGGCTGGTTTTCTGGTTGCAGGCAATCACCAGGGCATTGAGGGTCAGGGGATAGGTTTCCGGGCTGGTGGCCTGTTTCTCGATCAACGAACCCAGAATGCGGATTTCCGTGCTGCTGAGCCGTGGCTCGTCGAAAGTCGTCTCTTGCTCAGTGCTCATGGTTCTGCATCCTTAGCCGATTCATGTTTTTCACTTGCGTAGGTGCACTTTGACATCGCCCGTTCGGACTAGGCAAGGCTAACGATTCTGTCGCGTCCGGGCGGCGCCAAACTTCATGCTCAAAGGGGTGTTGCGCCACGCGCGCCCCGCCAAACGAGCAGAAGGCGCCGCGATGGAGTTTGCATTCAGCGACGAACAGGAAATGATCCGCGCATCGGCCGAGGGTTTCCTCACCGATGTCTCGGATTCTGCCGCGGTGCGCGCGGCAATGGTCAGCGAACGGGGTTTCGACGAAGCCCTCTGGCAGCGTCTGTGCCAGGAAATGTACTGGCCGGCCATTCATATCCCCGAAACCTATGGGGGCCTGGGCCTCGGCTTTGTCGAGCTGACGATCCTGCTGGAACAGATGGGCCGGCGTTTGCTGTGCTCGCCATTTTTCGCCACCGCCTGCATGGCCACCCCTGCGCTGTTGCTGGCGGCCAATGATCAACAGAAGCAGCGCTGGTTGCCGTCGATTGCCGATGGCAGCGTGACCGCGACCCTGGCGTTCAGCAGTGCCAACGGCTGGTCCGCCGACGATGTCCAGGCAACGGTGGTGGCTGAGGGCGAGGGGTTCGTCCTAGAGGGCACCCTCAAGCATGTGCTCGATGGTCATGGCGCTGACCTGTTGATCATTGCCGCACGGCAACCCGGAACCACTGGCGAAAAGGGCATCAGCCTGTTTGCCGTGAACGCCGTATGCGCAGGTATCGAACGGCAAATGCTGCCGACCATGGACCAGACCCGGCGCCAGGCGCGGATCCAGCTCAAGGGCCTGTACCTTGAAGCCGACTGCCTGCTGGGCGAGTTCGGGAACGGCTGGTCGCACCTTGAGCGAGTCCTGCAACTGGCCTGCATCGGCCTGGCTGCCGAGCAGACCGGCGGCGCGCAGCAGGTGCTCGACCTCAGCGTGGCCTACATGCAGGAGCGCCAGCAGTTCGGTCGCCCGATTGCCAGTTTCCAGGCCCTCAAACACCGCGCCGCCGACATGATGCTGCAAGTCGAATGCGCCCGTTCGGCCAGTTATTACGCCGCGTGCGTGGCCCAGGAAGTCCTCGATCCCCAGGGTGATCCGCAGGTCGCGGCCGAACTGCCGCTGGCGGCGGCGCTGGCCAAGGCGCAGTGCTCCGAGACCTACTTCTCCTGCGCGTCCGAATCGATCCAGCTACACGGCGGCGTCGGTTTCACCTGGGAATACGACCCGCACCTCTACTTCAAGCGCGCCCGCGCCAGCGAGAGTTTCCTCGGGCTACCGGCCTGGCATCGCGAGCGCATTGCTTCGGTGATTCTGGGAGAGCAGCCATGAAAATCAGTTTCAGCGAGCAGGACGAACGCTTCCGTCGGGAAGTCGCCGACTGGATGAGCGCCAACCTCTGCGGCGAATTCGAAGCCCTGCGTTTTCGCGGTGGTCCGGGCGATGAGCATATGTTTCCCGAAGAGCGCAAAGCCTGGGAGCGCAAGCTTGCCGAAGGCGGCTGGACCTGCGTCGGCTGGGCGCCGGAGCATGGCGGGCGCGGCCTGTCGATCACCCAGCAGGTGATCTTCAACGAAGAGTACGCCCGCGCCGGCGGCCCCGGCCGCATGGGGCATATCGGCGAAGGCCTGGCCGGGCCGACCATCGCCGCATTCGGCACGGTCGAACAGCAACAGCGTTTTTTGCCGGGGATCGTCAGCGGTACGTCGTTCTGGTGCCAGGGCTATTCAGAGCCGGGCGCCGGTTCCGACCTGGCCAACGTCAAGACCCGCGCAACGCTGGATGAAGCCAGCGGCAGTTGGATCATCAATGGCCAGAAAGTCTGGACCTCCCTGGCCCACGAATCGGACTGGTGCTTTGTCATCGCCCGCACCGAGCCGGGTAGCGTCGGCCATCGTGGTCTGTCGTTCCTGCTGGTGCCCATGGCCCAGACAGAAATAACCGTACGACCCATCGAGCAACTCACCGGCACCTCGGAATTCAACGAAGTGTTCTTCGACGATGCCCGCACCGACGCCACCAATATCATTGGCGCACCGGGCGAAGGCTGGAAGATCGCCATGGCGCTGCTGGGCTTCGAGCGGGGTGTGTCGACCCTCGGCCAGCAGATGCAGTTCCAGAACGAACTCAACGAAATCATCGCCATCGCCAAGTCCAATGGCGCCGACCGCGATCCGATCCTGCGTCAGCGCCTGGCCGAAGCCTGGAGCGGGTTGCGGATCATGCGTTACAACTCGCTGCGCATGCTCTCGGGTAGCCAGGACGGTTCGCTGCGCAAAGAGGCGACCATCTACAAGCTGTTCTGGTCGACGTGGCACGCCAGCCTCGGCAAGTTGGCGATGGACGTCCTCGGCGCCGAGGCGGAATTGCTCGAAGCCGCGCCTTACCGGTTGACCCGTTTGCAGTCGCTGTACCTGTTCAGCCGCGCCGACACCCTGTACGGCGGCAGCAACGAAATCCAGCGCAACATCATCGCCGAGCGTGCCTTGGGCATGCCCAAAGAGCCGCGTCCGCGCGCCTGAAAGGAGAGAGTTCATGTCTGTACCTCAATATGTTGAAGGTCGCGGCCTGCTGCGCGGCAAGTCGGTGCTGATCACCGCCGCCGCAGGCGCCGGGATCGGTTTTTCCGCCGCCGTGCGTGCCGCCGAAGAAGGCTGTCGTGCGCTGATGATCAGCGATATCCATGAAGGCCGGTTGGCCGAAGCGGTGCTGAAAATCCGCGAAACCACCGGGCTGCAACACGTGTTCGGCCAGGTCTGCAACGTTGCCGACGAAGCCCAGGTACAGCAGCTGATCGTCTGCGCCGAGCGTGACCTGCAAGGCGTCGATGTGTTGATCAACAATGCCGGGCTTGGCGGCTCGCGGTTGCTGGTGGACATGGCCGATGAAGAGTGGCATCGGGTCATCGACGTGACGCTCACCGGCACCATGCGCATGACCCGCGCCATGCTGCCGAAAATGATGGAGCGCCGTGCCGGAGTGATCGTCAACAACGCCTCGGTGCTGGGCTGGCGCGCGCAGAAAGAACAGGCGCACTACGCCGCCGCCAAGGCTGGCGTGATGGCGCTGACCCGCTGCGCAGCGGTCGAGGCGGCTGACTACGGCATCCGTATCAACGCGGTCAGCCCGAGCATTGCCCTGCACGATTTCCTGCGCAAATCCGCGCCCCAGGCAGTGCTAGATCAACTGGCCGCCAACGAAGCGTTCGGCCGCGCCGCCGAAGTCTGGGAGGTGGCCAACGTGATGATGTTCCTGGCCAGCGACTACAGCTCCTACATGACCGGCGAAGTGTTGTCGGTGTCCAGCCAGAGGGCGTGACCATGCCACGTATTTTCGACACGCCGATGGCCTTGTTCGACGCCGTGGGCGAATCACTCGGCGCCAGCGACTGGCTGTTGCTGGAACAGGATCGCATCGACCGCTTCGCCGACGCCACCGGCGATCACCAGTGGATTCACGTCGATCCGCGCAAGGCTGCCAGCGGCCCTTTTGGCGCCTGCATTGCCCATGGCTACCTGAGCCTGTCGCTGGTCAATCTGTTCTTGCCGCAGATCGTCGAGGTCCGTGGCCTGGCCATGGGCGTCAATTACGGCTGTGAGCGGGTGCGCTTCCCCTCGGTGGTGCGCGTCGGCTCGCGGGTGCGCGGCAGTGCGCAACTGATCGCGGTCGAGGAAGTGAAGGGCGGCGTACAGGCGACCATCCGCGTCAGCGTCGAAATCGACGGCGAGGAACGCCCTGGCTGCGTGGTCGACACCATCAGTCGTTATTACCCGGCCTGACCTTCAACAGCATTTTCGAGGAATCCAGCATGAAAGAAGCCGTCATCGTTTCCACCGCCCGCACCCCGATCGGTAAAGCCTTTCGCGGGGCGTTCAATGACACCGAAGCGCCGCAACTGGGCGGACATGTGGTGCGCGAAGCCGTGCGCCGTGCCGGTATCGAACCGGGTGAAGTGGACGACGTGATCATCGGCGCCGCCGCGCAGCAGGGTACGCAGTCCTATAACCTGGGGCGCCTGTGTGCGATTGCCGGTGGCTTGCCGGCATCGGTTGCCGGGATGGCCGTCGAGCGCCAGTGCTCGTCGGGCCTGATGAGTATCGCCATGGCCGCCAAGGGCATCATGTGCGACGAAATCGACATCGCCGTGGCCGGTGGCCTGGAGTCGATTTCCCTGGTGCAGAACAAGCACAAGAACCTGTATCGCAATCAGTCGGGTTCGGTGATCGAGCTGGACCCGCACGCCTACATCCCGATGATCGAAACCGCCGAGATCGTCTCCGCGCGCTACGGCATCTCCCGCGACGAGCAGGACGAATACAGCTACCAGAGCCAGTTGCGTACCGCACAGGCTCAGAGCGCCGGACGCTTCGACCGGGAGCTCGCACCGCTGACCAGCCGCAAGGCACTGTTCGACAAGGCCACCGGCGAAACCAGTTATGAAACCGTCACCTTGCTGCGCGATGAGTGCAACCGCATCGACACCACTCTCCAGAGCCTGAAGGCGCTGGAGCCAGTGTGGCCGGGCGGTCAGTGGAGCGACAAGGGTCGTTTCATCACCGCCGGCAACGCCTCCCAGCTCTCCGACGGCGCATCGGCTTCGGTACTGATGAGCGCAAAAATGGCCGAGAAACGTGGCCTGGAACCGCTGGGGATCTATCGCGGCATGGCCGTCGCCGGCTGCAATTCCGACGAGATGGGCATCGGCCCGATCTACGCGATTCCGAAATTGCTCAAGCGTCATGGCCTGACCATGGACCACATCGGCCTGTGGGAGTTGAACGAAGCGTTCGCCTGCCAGGTGCTGTATTGCCGTGACACCCTGGGCATTCCGGCCGAGCGCCTGAACGTCAATGGCGGGGCGATCTCCATCGGCCATCCGTTCGGCATGTCCGGGGCGCGGATGGTTGGCCACGCGTTGGTCGAAGGCCAGCGTCGCGGCTTGCGTTACGTGGTGGTGAGTATGTGCATCGGTGGCGGCATGGGCGCTGCTGCTCTATTCGAGGTGGTCTGAATGATCAGCGCACAACATATCCAGACGACAATGGCGCGTTACGTGGAATTGGTGGATGCCGGCGACATCGACGGCATCCTCGCGCTCTATGCCAAAGACGCCACCGTTGAAGACCCGGTCGGCCAGGCGCCGTTGCAGGGCATCGACGCCATCGCGCGTTTTTACCGTGAAGGACTGGGGGCGATGAAAGTCTCCGCAACCCGGACCGGCCCGGTTCGCGCGACCCTCAACGGTTGCGGCGCGATGCCGTTCCGGGTCGACATGGACTGGGGCGGGCAACCGTGCTCGCTGCATGTGATCGACGTGATGGAATTCGATACCGACGGCAAGGTCCGCTCGATGAAAGCCTACTGGAGTGAAGTTAACGTAATCGCGCGAGGTGCCGCATGAACCTGGAGCAGCGGATCGCCCGCCTGGAAGCGCTGGAGGATATTCGCCAGCTCAAGCATCGCTACCTCAACGCCTGCGATCTCAAGCAAGTCGAGGTGATTGCCGACTGCTTCGCCGAAGGTGAAGTGCTGATCGATTACGGCCCGCTGGGGATCTTTCGTGAGCGCAACAGTTTTGTCGCGCTGTACCGCGAACTGGCCTGCCATGAGCGGGTGATCGACCTGCATCACGGCGCCAACCCGGAAATCGAGGTGCTAAGCGAAGATGAAGCCCAGGGCCGTTGGGCCCTGTGGTATTTCAACCTGGATGGTGAGAGCGGGGCGACGCGGCAGTTGGGTGGGTTCTATCAGGACCGTTATCAGCGTATCGCCGGCCAATGGAAGATCGTCGCCACCCGCTTTACCGCTCACTCGGAAGTGGCGCGTTCCTGAAAGTTGCTCACTCCAGAGGTGGCTCCTGTAGGAGCGAGCTTGCTTGCGATGACGGCATGTCAGGCAACATCAATGTTGAATGTGCCGACCTCATCGCGAGCAAGCTCGCTCCCACAGTTTTTGTGGTGACGCCGGCATTGCGAGTACACCCCAATCCCCTGTGGGAGCGAGCTTGAACCGGTCAAGTAATCCCGGACACCGGTTACGGTGCTTATGCCGCCTTTTGCTCCATGGCTATTGGCGACAGATAGTTGTTGTAGCTGTGGAGCCTCGTGCGGTTGTAGTACATGAAGAAGCGCACCATATCGGTTTTTGCTTCCTCGATCTTGCTGTAGCCACTACGAGGCACCCATTCTGATTTCAGCGTGCCAAAAAATCGCTCTGTTGGAGCGTTGTCCCAACACTGCCCGCGATGACTCATGCTTTGCAATATGTCTCGACGCTTCAGTTCTTCCTGAAACTTGCGGCTGGTGTACTGACAGCCCTGATCCGAATGGAACATCAGTCCCGGAGGACACATTCGAACCTCTATTGCCATGCGTAGCGCCTTGCTGACCAAGTTGGCGTCATTGACCAGCGAAAACGCCCAGCCAATGACGCGGCGAGCAAACAAATCGATCACGATGGCCAGATGAACCCAGCGCTCACCCACCATCAAGCTGGTCACGTCGCCACACCAGACCTGATCGACTGCAGCCGGCTTAAAATTGCGTTTGAGCCGATTGGGCACGACAAATGCTTCAACACCTTTGGATCTGAATGGGTGAGGCTGGCGTTGTTTACTGACAATGTTGGCCTCCCTCATTAGCGTTCTGACAAGGCCTCTTCCGATCGCGATGTTTTGGGACTTCAGGTTCTTGCTGATCATTCTGGAACCCATGGCTTCCCGGCTTTCGCTGTGCAGTTCAACCACTTTCAGCTTGAGTTCTTCGCGTCTGATCCGCGGTTTGGCTCGCCGCTGAAGCCACTCATAAAAGCTGCTGCGCTTCACATCGAAAACACGACACACAATGGCAGTCGGGAACGACTCTCTTAGTTCCGCAATCATCGAAAACGATCGGGATCCGACATCAAGAGAGCGGTAGCCTTTTTTAAGATCTCGGCTTCCATTTCCATGCGCTTGATCTTGGCCTTCAGTTCCTGGATCTGGCGTTGATCTTCGGTAATCGCCTTAGTGCCTTTAACTGGCTGCCCCTCGCGCTCCTTGCGAACCTGATCGACCCAGCGCCGTAAAGCGGTGGGCCCGATATCCAGCGATGCACAAACGTCTGGAACCGGGCAGTTATCATCAAGCACCATGCTGGCAGCATGCAGCTTGAACTCGCGGGTATAGACCTTTCTTTCGTTCATGGAACCTCCAAGTTGGCGAAATCATATCGCCCTTAAGAGGTGTCCGGAATTATTAGGCCAGTTCAGCTTGCTCGCGATGGCGGCATGTCAGGCAACATTAATGTTGGATGTGCCGACCTCATCGCGAGCAAGCTCGCTCCCACAGTGTTTGTGGTGACGCCGGCATTGCGAGTTCACCTCAATCCCCTGTGGGAGCGAGCTTGAACGCGATGGCGGCATGTCAGGCAACATCAATGTTGAATGTGCCGACCTCATCGCGAGCAAGCTCGCTCCCACAATTTTTGTGGTGACACCGGCATTGCGAGCCCCCCAATCCCCTGTGGGAGCGGGCTTGCTCGCGATGGCGGCATGTCAGGCAACATTAATGTTGGATGTGCCGACCTCATCGCGAGCAAGCTCGCTCCCACAGTTTTTGTGGTGACGCCGGCATTGCGAGTACACCCCAATCCCCTGTGGGAGCGAGCTTGCTCGCGATGGCGGTGTATCAGGCAGCATTGATATTGGATGTGCTGACAGCCATATCCGGATTCTGCGTTCGGCCGGTTTCGTAGTAGGCCTTGAGGTTCTCGGCAATCTGCCGAACGACCTTGTTGAAGGCCTTGGCCAGCAACCCTTCAATCAGCTTGCCACCGCGCAGGCTGTAACTCATTTGCAGAGTGATGCGGGTCGCGTTGCCTTCGGCTTGCAAGGCATAACTGAAACTCGCCTGGCGAAACGGAAAGGGCGAGTCATTGCCGCCCTTGTGCAACCGCAGCACGAACCCCGTGCCTTCCTGCCACTGCACCACGCTTTCATCCAGATACTGACCGCCCTTGCGCAACACCCGGCGACTGGCGCCGATACCTTCCGTTGCGCCTGGATGAAACTGGCAACCGGTCAGGCCTGGTACATAGTGCGGGGCAAGGCTCAGGTCGCGCAGTTTGGTCCAGGCGGCTTGTCGCGTGAGGTTCAGCACAACGCTGTGGCTGGCTACGGGCATGTCGAAAGTCCTCTTATGGATGGGATTGAGCCGCATCGAGAAATGCCGGGCGTTCTCCCGCGCCATGCACCGCGATGTCCGCGCCGCTGACGTAACGGGCCAATGTCGATGCCAAGTACAGGCAGGTATCGCCAATATCCTCCGGGGTCGCCAGGCGTTGCAACGGAATGGTCGCGGCCACCCTGGCAATGCCCGCGTCGTCACCATAATGCATGGCCGCCTGCTCGGTGAGAATCAGCCCGGCGGTCACGGCGTTGACCCGCACCTTGGGCGCCCATTCCACCGCCAGCGAGGTCGTCAGGTTGAGCAAGCCGGCCTTGGCCGCGCCATAAGCGGCGGTGCCGGGGGAGGGGCGGGTGGCGCTGACGCTGCAGATGTTGATGATCGCGCCACCGTCGGCCTGGGCCTGCATCACCTGGTTGGCCTGCTGGCACAGGTTCAGTGGCGCAATCAGGTTCAGGCGGATGATTGCCTCGCTGAAGCGCGGCGAAGCCGTGGCGGCGTCGGCATTCGGCGAACCGCCGGCGTTGTTGACCAGCACATCGAGGCGGCCGAAGCGCTCGACGATCTGCGTAATCAAGCGCCCGGACTGCTCGACATCCCGCAGGTCGCAGGCCACGAACACCGCCTCGCGCCCGGCGCTGGCCGGCAAGGTTTGTGGTGCTTCGCGACCGCAAATCACCACCTCGGCGCCACAGTCCAGAAAGCGCTGGCTGATGCCGCGACCCACACCTTTGCCACCTCCGGTGACCAGTACCACTTTGCCGCGAAAGTCCATTGGATCAAGCATGGGGTGTCTCGTTCTGTCGCTCGGGAATGTAACCGATGCTAGGTCTGCAACCCCGGCAGGCCAACGTCCAAAGGGACTAGAGATTGTCTGTAGGAGCGAGCCTGCTCGCGATGGACCTGAGAGCACCGCGGGGTGTCAGGTATCCAGCGTCATCGTTGACGACCATCGCGAGCGAGCTCGCTCCTACACAGTGCAGGTGCGTAGTCCTGTCGGACGATGTTGATTGTCCGGGCCCTCGGAATAATCCGGCTACAACAACAGGCCGGGAGGACACCTTATGGGCGCTTCAGCGCAAGGGCACTTCGTTACGCTGCCGGATGGTTTGCAGCTGCACTACAAAGACACCGGTAACGGCGAGCCGGTGATTTTCATCCATGGCAGCGGACCGGGTGCCAGCGGTCACAGCAACTTCAAGCAGAACTACCCGGTGTTCGCCGAAGCCGGTTACCGGGTGATCGTCCCGGATTTGCCCGGCTACGGCGCTTCAGACAAGCCGGACACCCTCTACACCCTGGACTTTTTTGTCGCCGCCCTCAGCGGTTTGCTCGATGCCCTCGACATCCAGCGTTGCGTGCTGGTCGGCAACTCCCTGGGCGGCGCGATCGCGATCAAACTGGCCCTCGACCAACCGCAACGTATCGGTCGTCTGGTGCTGATGGCGCCCGGTGGCCTGATGGAAAAAGAACAGTATTACCTGCAGATGGAAGGCATCCAGAAAATGGGCGCGGCTTTCGCCAAGGGTGAGCTGAACGATGCGGCGGGCATGCGTCGCCTGCTGGCCTTGCAACTGTTCGACGAAACCCTGATCAGCGACGAAACGGTGAACGAGCGCGTCGCCGTGGTTCAGCAGCAACCGGTGTGCGTGCTGTCGACCATGCAGGTGCCGAACATGACGTCGCGCCTGGCTGAATTGCAGTGCCCGATCCTCGGTTTCTGGGGCATGAACGACAAGTTCTGCCCGTCCTCCGGTGCCCAGACCATGCTTGAACACTGCACCCAAATACGTTTCGTGATGCTCAGCGAGTGCGGGCATTGGGTCCAGGTCGAGCACCGTGACTTTTTCAACCGCCAGTGCCTGGCGTTTTTTCAGGAGGCCCGTGGATGAGCGTGCAATTGCGCCGTGAGTTCGGCGAAGAGCTTTATCAGGCGCTGCTCAGCGGCTCCACCCTGGCGCCGCTGACAGAGCGCTGGCCGTCGATCAGCATCGAAGACGCCTATCACATTTCCCTGTACGCCATTGAGCGTCGGGTGGCTGCCGGTGACCAGATCGTCGGCAAGAAAATCGGCGTGACCTCGGCGGCGGTGCAGCAAATGCTTAACGTGCATCAGCCGGATTTCGGCTTCATCACGCGGCAGATGTCGTTCGATGACGATGCGCAAATTTCCCTGTCCGCCAACAAACTGATACAGCCCCGTGCCGAGGGCGAGATCGCCTTCAAGCTCAAGCATGACCTGGTCGGCCCCGGCATCACCGAAGCCGACGTGCTGGCCGCCACCGAATACGTGATGCCGTGTTTCGAGATCGTCGACTCACGGATTCACGACTGGCGCATCCGCATCCAGGACACGGTCGCTGACAACGCTTCTTGCGGAGTGTTTGTGTTGGGCGACAGCAAGGTGGATCCGCGCGAACTGGACCTGCCGAACTTGCGCATGCGCGTGTTCAAAAACGCAGAGCCCCTGAGTGAAGGCCTGGGTTCGGCGGTGCAGGGCAACCCGTTGACGGCGGTGGCCTGGCTGGCCAATACCCTGGGCGCCTTCGGCATTCCGTTCAAGGCCGGGGAAATCATCCTGTCCGGCTCGCTGGTACCGCTGGAACCGGCCCGTGCCGGCGACCGTTTTGAACTGACCATTGATGGCCTGGGCAGTGCCCGGGTGTCTTTCTGCGCCTGACTTTTGGAGTTTGACCCCCATGAGCAAAAAACTCAGAGCGGCCATTATCGGCCCGGGCAACATCGGCACCGATCTGCTGATGAAAATGTGCCGATCGCAATGGATCGAGCCGGTGTGGATGGTTGGTGTCGACCCTGAATCCGAAGGCCTGAAACGTGCTCGGGAAATGGGCATCAAAACCACCGCCGGCGGTGTCGATGGCTTGCTGCCTCACGTCCTCGACGATGACATTCGCATTGCCTTCGATGCCACCTCGGCCTACGTGCATGCGGAAAACAGCCGCAAGCTCAACGAACTCGGGGTGATCATGATCGACCTCACGCCGGCGGCCATCGGTCCGTACTGCGTGCCGCCGGTCAACCTCAAGGAGCACGCGTCGAGCCTGGCGATGAACGTCAACATGGTCACCTGCGGTGGCCAGGCGACCATCCCGATGGTGGCGGCGGTGTCGCGGGTGCAGCCGGTGAGCTACGGCGAAATCGTCGCCACGGTCTCTTCCGGTTCGGTGGGCCCGGGCACGCGGCAGAACATCGACGAGTTCACCCGCACCACCGCTGGTGCGGTGGAGAAGATCGGCGGCGCCCGACGCGGCAAGGCGATCATCGTGATCAACCCGGCCGAGCCGCCGCTGATGATGCGCGACACCATCCATTGCCTGACCGATGACGAGCCGAACCAGGATGCAATCCGCACCTCGGTGCTGGAGATGGTCCGTGAAGTGCAGCGCTATGTGCCCGGCTACAAGCTGATCAACGGGCCGGTGTTCGACGGGCGCAAGGTGTCGATTTTCATCGAGGTCGAAGGCCTCGGCGATTTCCTGCCCAAGTCCGCCGGCAACCTCGACATCATGACCGCCGCCGGTTTGCGCACGGCCGAGATGTTCGCCGAAGAAGCCCACAAGGGCACCCTGCAATTGCCTGCCCGTTGAGTGGAGAATCGCTATGAATTTGCAAGATAAGAGCGTCCGTCTGCATGACATGAGTCTGCGCGACGGCATGCACGCCAAACAGCACCAGATCAGTATCGAACAAATGGTCTCGGTGGCCACCGGTCTCGATGCGGCCGGTGTGCCGCTGATCGAAATCACCCACGGCGATGGCCTGGGCGGTGCTTCGCTGAACTACGGTTTCCCGGCCCACAGCGACGAGGAATACTTCTCTGCGGTGATTCCGAAGATGAAACAGGCCAAGGTTTCGGCCCTGTTGTTGCCGGGGATCGGTACCCTCGACCACCTGAAAATGGCCCACGAACACGGCGTGTCGACCATTCGCGTCGCCACCCACTGCACCGAGGCGGACGTGTCCGGCCAGCACATCGGCATGTCGGCGAAGATGGGCCTGGACACCGTTGGCTTCCTGATGATGGCGCACATGGTCAGCCCGGAAAAACTGCTGGAGCAGGCGCGGTTGATGGAAAGCTACGGCGCCAATTGCATCTATTGCACTGACTCGGCCGGCTACATGCTGCCCGATGAAGTGACGCAAAAGATCGGGGCCCTGCGTGCGGGACTGAACGCCGGGACCGAAGTCGGTTTCCACGGCCACCACAACATGGGCATGGCCATCGCCAACTCCCTGGCTGCCATCGAGGCCGGTGCTGCACGGATCGACGGCTCGGTCGCGGGTCTTGGCGCGGGGGCGGGCAATACGCCGCTGGAAGTGTTCGTCGCGGTGCTGGAGCGCATGGGCGTCAACAGTGGCGTCGACCTGTACAAGATCATGGACGTGGCCGAAGACCTGGTGGTGCCGATGATGGACCAGCCGATCCGCCTCGACCGGGACGCACTGACACTCGGTTACGCCGGGGTCTACAGCTCGTTCCTGTTGTTCGCCAAGCGTGCCGAGCAGAAGTACGGCATCGCTGCTCGCGAACTGCTGGTGGAGCTGGGCCGACGCGGAACCGTGGGTGGCCAGGAAGACATGATCGAAGACCTGGCGCTGACCCTGTCGCGGGCCAGGGGTGTACTGCCGACCTGATTAATGCGGCAACGAAAAAACCACCGATCCGGTGGTTTTTTTATGGCCGGTGGAAACCGTGCTCAAGGCAGCAGATTGCGCACCACGGGCGGGTAGCAGTTGATGGCCGAGCTCGAACAGCTGAAGTAAGCCGTGGTCGGTCGGTAGGCTTCGTTCTTGAACAGCTGGCACAGACTGGTGGAAGCACCCGCACAGAGGATGATGAACAGAGCACAAGTCGTTTTGCGCATGATGAGTCTCGACACGGTTTTATTGTTGTAGAGACAGGTTATGGCGGTGGCGCGGGAGTCGCCTCGTCCGAATGGACTAGTTGATGACTTGAGAGCTGCGCAACCCCCCTGTGGGAGCGGGCTTGCTCGCGAAAGCGGAGTGTCAGGCGATGGAGATGTCGGCTGTGCCGGCCTCTTCGCGAGCAAGCCCGCTCCCACAGGTATTGTATGGTGTCAGACCCGTCGGGCGAGGGCGCCTATTGCCATGAACAGCGCCGCAATCGCCCTGGCCTCGTGGAGTTCACCGCGGGCCACCAGTTCGGGGATTTGCGCCAGCGGTACCCGCAGGCATTCCAGGGGTTCGGGTTCGTCGCCTTCGAGTTGGCAGGTGCTCAGTTGTTCGGCCAGTACGACTCGGTAGCGGTGGCACAAGTGCCCCGGTGCCAGGGTCAGCTCGCCCAGTTCAGTGAGGCGTTCGGCGCGCATTCCGACTTCTTCGCTCAGCTCGCGCTGCGCCGCCTGCAAGTAGTCTTCATTGGGCTCGGCGCCGCCCTTGGGCAGGCCGAGAATGGTTTTTTCCACACCGACCGCGTATTCGCGCACCAGCAGCACATGCTCTGGATCGGGCATCGCCACCAGCATCACCGAGCGATAACCGGTGCCGCGCAGGCGTTCGTAGACCCGCTGCTGGCCGTTGCTGAATTGCAGGTGCAGGGCTTCGATCTGAAAGTGGCCGCTTTGCGCCAGCAGTTCAGTCTTGAGGATGGTTGGGCAGTTGCGCATGGGGCAGTCCCCTGTTTGGGATAAAGACACTGTGCGCTGTGCAACGGGTGCCGCCATCGTCCAAGCGGACGAGGGCGGCAATGAGGGCTAGCCGAGGGTCGCCACGCTGCGCAGGATCAGGCGCACTAGCATGGTCTGGCGGGTCACGCCGGTCTTGGAGAAGGTCGAGCGCAGGTGTGCCCGCGAGGTGTTGCGGCTGATGCCCAGCTCCTCCGAGGCTTCGTCGAGGGTCAAGCCGTTGGCCAGCAACATCGCCAGCTGGGTTTCCGCCGGGGTGAAGTCGAACAGCGCGCGAACGATTTCCTGCGGTGCGGTGGATTGTTGTTCCGGGTCGCTGATGAAAATCACCACGGTCGGGCACTGCTTGCCTTCGCTCCAGTCGGTCAATGGCACCGAGCGCACGATGATCCCCAGGTCCGCTTTGCCGGACGGCCGTTGCACGCGCAGGGCTTCGACCACCGAGGGGTTGCTGCTTTTTTGCGACAGCAGCGACTGCTTGACCAGGCGACGGAACTCCTGGGTGTCCCGGGCCGTACCGACCTGCAGGCCATCGTTGACCAGTTTGATGCCGTCCTTTTCCTGGATCAGCCGGTCGGCGACCTGGTTGGTCTGCAGTACCTTGCCGGCCTCATCGAGGATGATCGTGCCGACCGCCATCTGGTTCACCGCGCCGGCGTACAGATTGCGTTCGGCTTCGATGCGGTTGAGCTGCATGTGGATCTTGATCGAACGTTCCAGGTGCGCAATGAAATGCGTGAGCATGGCCTTTTCTTCATTGCCGAACGGCTTGTCGTCACGCCCGCGACTGATGCGAATGCGGCACTGGGCGCCGTCGACGGTGTTGATGTCGGCACCGAGGATGTGGAACACGTCCACCGGTTCAAGGAAGTTCTTGTAGAACTCGGAATTCTGCCAGTCGTCGTTGGAGACGAACTCGGCGAGGGTCACCACCTGGCGGTTGGGCAGGTCGACAAACGGATCGAGGCTGAAAAAGTGTTTGTTGTACGACGCGGTCGCCTCGGTCGAGGTGCCGGTGGTGTTGACCATCAAGCCGTCCACGTGGGCGCTGGGCGGACGCAGGATGAAGGTCACGTACTTGCTGTTCAGATGCACATTGAGCTGATTGAGAAAAGTAGCCCAGGGAATGGTTTCCAGCGGACCCTGATAGAGGTTGCCGATCAAATCACTGAACGTATCGAGGCTGAGGCTCTGCTGCATAGGGAAAAACCGTTTTTATTATTAGCGTTGGCGGTGGCCGAGAATAAGCGCCGGTATCGACTCCTTGCAACGCTCGGGCTCAGGGCCTGACCGGCGGCTGCCGAACAGGCCCATGGCGGGCGAAAAGCCGCTGGCGTCAGACCCGTTCGCTGGCGCGCACGACAAACTTCTTGTGTTCGGCAACGTCCGCCGACAGCGCCTCGACGTCGGTGTAGAACTGCTCGTACCAACGGCGCAGCTGATAGACCGGACCGTCGCCGTCACACAACAGCGGGTTATCGACGCGGGTCTTGCTGTGCCAGATGGCCACGTCTTCGTAGAAGGCTGCCTGCGCCTGCGCCACGTAGGCCTTGGCCATCGCCTGGTTCTGCTCTTCGCTCAAGCCCGGGATCTTCTTCACCAGCACGCCGTAGCGCAGGGTGAAACTGTCGAGGTCGACCGGCACATGGCAGTTGAGCAGGATCGAGTGGATCGACTGGCCGTTCATGGCACCGTTCATCTCGGTGATCTGATAGGCCGGGCCGAAATAGGTGGCTTCGGTGGTCAGCACGCTGTCACCGGACAGGCGCTCACTGCGGGCGCGCATGATCTGGGTGGCCAGGTGGCCCTGGAAAATGTTGATGAACTCGTCGACCGGTGCGCCATGGACGGTGCCGAAGTGCGCCATATCGGCGATGTTGTCGATCAGTTCGCGGCAGTTGGTGTCAATCTGCAGCTCAGCGACTTCCCACGCCGCCCATTCGTCGCTGTAGCAGGCGTCGATGCGCGGAATGCGTTGTTCCGGCAGCGGGGGGTTGCCTTCGGGGTCATTCCAGACGAACAGCAACTGGTTCTCTTCCATGATCGGCCAGCTTTTGATCTTGGCCCGTGGCGGGATGCGCTTGGCGTAGGGGATGTCATCGCACACGCCATCGGCGCCCCAACGCCAGGCGTGGAACGGGCAGCGGATCGAGTTGCCTTCAACGCAACCGGTGCTCAGGTCGGCGCCCATGTGCGGGCAGTAGCCATCAAGAATATGCAGCTCGCCGTCTTCACCCTGGAACGCCACCAGACGGGTGCCGAACACCTCCAGGCGATGGGCCTTGCCGTCGCGGTATTGCGCGGCCAGGCCCAGGCAATGCCAGCCGCGGGCGTAGCGGTCTTCCAGCAGTTTGGCTTCGATGCGGTGCAGGGTACTCATCTTATTATTCTCCCAAGGGATCACGGGGTTGGCGCATGTAACGGATTCTGCCGCCCCTGTAAAAGCGGGCATCGTCTGAATGGACGATGGCTGCTTTAAGTAGGCCCGCTCTACTGGCGCCATTGGACCCATGGCAGGAGTTGGCGATGAGTAATGAACAAGGGCCGGTAGCGGTGATTACCGGGGCCGCCAGTGGTATTGGCCGTGGCCTGGCCGAACACGCGGCGACACTGGGCATGCGTCTGGTGCTGGCGGATCGGGATGCAGCGGGCCTGCAAGCCCTGTGCGACGAATTGAAGGCCGGCGGTGTGCAAGCGATTGCCTGCGTCACCGATGTCGGGGATGTGAAACAGGTCGAGCGCTTGCGTGACCGGGCTGTCGAGCACTTTGGCGGGGTCGACCTGCTGTTCAATAACGCCGGGGTGATGCAAACCGGCTTCAGCTGGGAAATCACCGAGGCGCAATGGCAGCGCATGCTGGACGTCAACCTCAACGGCGTTATCAACGGCATTCGCACCTTTGTGCCGTTGCTGCTCAGTCAGGGCAGGGCAGCTCATGTGATCAACACCGCGTCCCTTGCCGGGCTGGTCAGCAGTCCGCTGATGGCGCCGTACAACGTGACCAAGCAGGCGGTGGTCGCGCTCTCGGAAACCCTGCATTACGAACTCGCCATGATCGGTGCGCCGGTATCGGTTTCGGTGCTGTGCCCGGGGCCGGTGGCCAGTGAAATCATGGCGTCGAACCAGGTGGTGGACACTGCCGGGTCCGACTTCAGCCAACTGCTCGACAGCACCATTCGCCAGGGCATGACCCCGGCGGAACTGGCCGCGCAAGTGTTCGCCGCCATCGCGCAAAAACGCTTCTGGATCCTGCCCCACAAGGGTTTCAAGCCGGCCCTTGAGCGCCGGGTACAAAGCATCCTGGGCGAGACCAATCCGCAGTTTCAAATGGCCGACGTAGAGGACGATGCCCATGCCGCTCGATAAGCAGATCGCTGGGGTGCTCCAGCAATTTCGCGACATCCCCGAGCCCGATTTCAGCCAGGTCGATGCCGCTCAGTACCGGCAGTTCTCCGACAACCTGCTGCCGGCCATCCCCGGCGATCCGATGAGCGAAGTGCGCGACTTGCGGGTGGCCGGCGCGGACGGGGAACTGGACGCACGGCTGTACCGGCCATCGGAAGAACCCGACCTGCCGTTGCTGGTGTTTTTCCATGGTGGCGGGTTTGTCATGGGCAACCTCGATACCCACGACAATCTCTGTCGCTCGCTGGCCCGCCAGACCGAAGCGGTGGTGGTGTCGGTCGCCTACCGACTGGCGCCGGAAAGCAAGTTCCCCGCTGCGCCTCTCGATTGTTATGCGGCCACCTGCTGGCTGGTCGAGCACGCGGCTGAACTGCGCGTCGATGGCAGCCGGCTGGCTGTGGCCGGAGACAGCGCCGGGGGCAATCTGGCGCTGGCGGTCAGTCAGTTGGCGGCACGACGCCAAGGGCCGAAGATCAGCTATCAGTGCCTGTTTTACCCGGTCACCGATGCGGGTTGCGACTCTCAGTCCTTCGAAGACTTTGCCGAGAGCTACCTGCTTTCCGCCGCAATGATGCGCTGGTTCTGGCAGCAGTATTTGCAAGACGTCGGGCAGGCGGATGACCCATTGGCCTCGCCGTTGCGTGCCGAGAGCCTGGCGGGATTGCCGCCAACGACCCTGATGACTGCCGAATTCGACCCGTTGCGCGATGAGGGCGAGGCAATGGCCGAATGTCTGCGCGAGGCCGGCGTGCCTGTGCGCGTACAGCGTTGCGACGGCATGATCCATGGTTTTATCAGCATGGCGCCGTTTGTTGAAGGGGCGGCACATGCCCTGACTGATGCGGCGGCCGACCTGCGCGGGGCGCTCCAATGAACGGCCTGGCTTTCAACACGGTACCGCAACTGATCGAGGCCATCGGCGCCGGTCGGATGGTGGTGATCACCGACGACGAACACAACGGCGAAGGCTCGTTGCTGATGGCCGCCGAACAGGCCGGGGCCGAAGCCGTCACCTTCATGGCGGTGCAGGCACGCGGGCTGATTTGCCTGGCCCTGACCGAGCAGCGCTGTCGCGCGCTGGGCCTGGACCTGATGGTGCCCAACTCCCGGGCGCAACATGGCGTGGGTTTTACCCGCTCGATCGAAGCCGCCACCGGGGTGTCCACGGGTATCTCGGCGGCGGACCGGGCGCGGTCGATCCAGGTGGCGGTCGACCCGGCCAGCGTTCCGACGGACCTGGTGCAACCGGGGCATATCTTCCCGGTGCAAGCCTTGCCCGGTGGCGTGATGCAGCGGGCCGGACATGTCGAGGCCGCTTGCGACCTGACACGTCTGGCGGGGCTGCAACCGGCGGCAACCCTGGTGGGCATTCTCAACGAGGACGGCGAACTGGCCCGTGGTGCCGAATTGCATGAGTTCGCCCAACGTCATGGCTTGCGGATCGGCACCATTGCCGACCTGATTCACTACCGCATTCTGCATGAAGGCACAATCGAGCGCGGCGGCGAGTATCCGCTGCATACCCGCCACGGTGAGTTCCAGGTGACCACCTATCAGGACACCTACCAGGGCTCGCTGCACCTGGCGCTGGTCAAGGGCCGGATCGACAGCACGCAACCGGTGCTGGTGCGGGTGCAAAGCATCGAGACGTTGCGTGACGTGCTGGGGTGTGAAGGCGAAGGCGGGCCGCAACAGTGGACGCTGGAGCGTTCGCTGGCCAGTATCGCGGCGGCCGGTAGCGGTGTGCTGGTGCTGCTGGCGCAAAAGGAATCTGCCGAGGGCGTGCTTGAGCAACTGCGTCAGCGCAGCGGCGGCAAGCACCGGGCGCCACAGTTTCCGCAACGGACTTTGGGCATCGGCGCGCAGATCCTGCGCGACCAGAACGTACGCAAAATGCGCCTGATGAGTTCGCCGGTGCCGTACACCGCCGTGTCCGGGTTTGATCTGGAAGTGACGGAGTTTGTGCCGTTTCAGCCGGCAGTCTGAAGCCAACACCTAAACCTGTGGGAGCGAGCCTGCTCGCGAAGTCGGAGTGTCTGGCGACATTGATGTCGAAAGTGCCGGCCTCATCGCGAGCAGGCTCACTCCTACAGAAATTTCGGTGGTTTGTGGACTTTGCGTACAGCCACTGAACCTGTGGGAGCGGGCTTGCTCGCGAAGGCGGAGTGTCAGGTGACATTGATGTTGTATGTGCCGGCCTCTTCGCGAGCAAGCCCGCTCCCACAATGATCTGGGTAGTTCGCAGATTTTGCGTACAGCCACAGAACCTGTAGGAGCGAGCCTGCTCGCGATGGCGGTGTTTCAGACGATGACGCTTAAGGCTTCACACCCCGCAACATTTTCTTCGCCTGATCTTGCACCGCCTCTGGCGCGGTCATGTTGCCGTCGATCACGGTGATCACCGCGTGGCCTTGCCACAGTTGATAGGCATCGGCCTGTTGCTGGGCTTGGGTCGGTATCGAGGGGGCAGCCAGGTTGACGTGGACCACGCCGTCGGCGCCGCGCTGGGAGGTGAAGTTGACCCGATCCCAATTGCCGATCGGCGCAAAGCTCACGCCTTTGATTTCATCGGGTTTGAGGGGCGGGTAGTTGAGGTTCAGGCCGCTGACACCCGGCAGTCCGAGCACGTTCAAATCACACTGATGTTTGTTCCTGGCACAGGCCTGCTTGGCGTCTGTACCGGCCAGGCCCGCCTGTTCGATGACCTTCACGGCAAAGCGCGCCGTGTCGTCCATGGCGCCGAGGGTCTTGCGGTAGCCGGCCTGCTGGTCGCGGATGATCAGGTCCATGTCGATACCCGTGGACACCGCCACCGCCGGAATTCCCTTGAACATCGCGCGAACGGCGGCGTTGAGGGTGCCGGACATCTGCGTCAGCGGGCCGACGTTTTCGCCGAAGTTGCTGCCTGACACCACCAGGTCTGGCGGCGAATCCTTGAGGATCACGTCGAGGCCGACGTTGACCGCATCCACCGGCGTGCCGATGGCGGAGGTCTTGCCGGCGGGCGGGGTGTAGTCCTGCGGCGGCCCGACGCAAAATTTGCCTGGCGCCAGTTCGGTCACCGCCAGGGCCTGGCCGGGTACGACCACGCTGGCGGCGCTGATGCCGCTGCTGTCGTTCAACGGGCCGACCAGGGTGACCTTGTGCCCGGCGGCGGTCAGCGCCCGGTACATCGCATCGATGCCGGGCGCGCGGCAGCCATCGTCGTTGGTCAGCAGGATGTTCAGGGCGTTGGCTTGCATCGACAGGCCAACGCTGGCCATGGCGATGATGCCGGTGAGGAGTTTTTTCATGGCGAAGTCTTCCGTGGGCGCAGCGGATTTTACAAAGCACAACGCCCCGACCGAATGATTCGGTCGGGGCGCGGTGAGTTTAGCGGGTGCCGAGTTTGCGCAGGTTGCCAGGGGTGAATTCGTCTTCAGTGAAGGCGGTGGCGTTGAGCTTGGCCGGCTTTTGATCGATCAGCATGCGGTCAACCAGGTAAGAGCCGGCGATCAGGTCGTGGTAGATGCCGAGACGAGCGTGGTAGCGCTGCATCTCATAGGCGTAGATCGAGGTCTGCATGTTGGTGCGCCACAACTGGCCACGGCTGTCGTAGTTGTCGGCCATGGTCGCGGACCAGGTGTCCTCGTCCAGGTACAGCACGCGCTTGGCGTATACGTGGCGGGCACCTTCCTTGAGGTTGGCCTGCAACACCCAGACGCGATGTTTCTCGTAGCGCATGTACTGCGGATCGACGTGGCCGGTGGTGTCCAGGATCTGGTCGGCCGTTACGCTCGGGTCGTCGATCTTGTAGTTGTGGTACGGAATGTAGATTTCCTTCTTACCGACGATGGTCCAGTTGTAGCGGTCTGGCGCACCGTTGAACAAGCGGTCTTCGTCGTACACGCGAAAACCTCCCGCGCCGGTCGGCGAGTCATAACCCACGGTCGGTGCGCGACGAACCCGGCGTTGGCCCGGGCTGTATTGCCAGGCCTGGCGCGGGGAGGCGGTCGGATTGATGAACTCGTGACCGACCACGATCTCGCCTTTCTTGCGCACCGGTTCCAGGGTGGTGAGCAGGAAGTGGGTGGATACACCGTTCGCGGCCTCCAGGGTTTTGTCCGGGCTCGACCAGATCGAGAAGATCTTGTAGTTGACCTCTTCCAGCACCTTTTCCTTGTTGGAGTACACCACCGCCTGGCCGTAGTTGGCCTCTTCAGTGTTGGCGCGCCCCTGCAAGGTATGGTTGAACATCAACTCGCTGCCGTTCTTCGGGATCGGGAACGGCGAGGCACCCCAGGCGTTTTTGGTGTCGTTGTTGTCATTCTCGAGTTCGGCAGTGACGGCGTTTTTCTTGATCTGGTCTTCCAGGCGCTGATCAAGGCGGAAGTCGCGGTGGCTCGGGTAGACCGGGATCTTGAAGGTATCCGGGTATCGCTTGAACAGCGCCTTCTGGCCATCGGTCAGGTTGTCGGCGTACTTGTCCATATTCTTCGAATCGATCACGAACAGCGGTTTTTCCGCGGCGTACGGGTCCGGGTACGGCGTGCCGGGGCCGGCGTATTTGAGTCCTGGCGGCAGGCCGCGCCATTTGCCGGACCAGGCCGGGATGCTGCCGTCGGCGTTGCCGGCTTTTTCGGCGCCCATCGGGGTCAGGTCCTGGCCCAGGCGGGCGGCTTCTTCGGGGCTGACCTTGGCGTAGGCCAGGCCACTGCCGAGCAGGCCGACGGTCAGCGCAGTGCTCAATAATGTTTGGGTGAATCTGGACATGCTGTGCTCCTCCGACAGGGGAATCAGAACCGGTACTTGAAGTTGAGCGCGACGTTGTCGCGGTCGGCCAACGGGCTGTTGTTGGCGCTGCCGAGGTAGGCGTTGTAGCGGGCCTCGACGGTGAAGTTGCCCAGGTAGCGCCACGAGCTGCCGATGCTGGCGCGGTTATCGTTCTGGCCGGCGTTGATCGAGCCGACCATCGAGCTGTCGCCGTGGGCGGCGGCGCTGAAGGTGACAGGCACCGACATGTCCCATCCGCTGAACACGTCGTTGTAGTCAAAGTTCGCCTGCACCGTGTAGCCCCAGGCATCGCGGTCATAGACCAGGCTGTCGGTGCCCGGCAGCGCGAAACCAGGGGCCAGGGTCACTGGCTGCGACTCGTCGTTGCTGACCACGGTGTTGTAGACCAGCTCGCCGGTCAGGCTGGTGTTGTCGGCGAAGGAGGTCGGGCCGAGCACGTAGATCATCGACGTTTGCGCTTGTATGGTCTTGCCGCGCACGGGGCTGGAGAAACCGTTGTCGACCATCACTGGCGTGCCGTCTCGGTAGCTGACTTCACCGGCCCAGCTGACATCGCCCAGCACCGTGGCGAAACTCGCACCGAACAGGTCGATGTTGTCGAAGTAGCGCACCTGGTAGCGGCCCAGGTTCGTCGCAAAGTCCAGCGACGGCGTCTTGTCGTGATAGCGCGAGTAGAAGAGGCCGAACTCGGTGTTGTTCAGTGACTCGGCGGCGTAGGTGAAGGCCACACCGTACTGGCCGCTGTCGCTCGGCTTGTCGTCCTTGAGGCGGGTGACGAAACCGGAAGCGTCGTTGAAGCCGCCCTCGTCGATGAAGTCGGTGGTGGAGAAGTAACTACCCACGCCGAACAGCTCGGTTTTCTCCCACTTGTATTGGTAGTAGGCCTGGATACCCAGGCTTTCGGTCAGGGCGAACTGGGTGAACAGTTGGCCGACCGGCAGCAGGATTTCCTTGACCTCGACGCCCGGGGTGGTCGCCTTGGTCGCGTCCACCGGGCTCTGGGCCGCGGAAATACCCGGATAGAACAGACTTTCACCCCAGCTCACCACCTGATTACCCAGGCGCGCGTTGAGGGCATGGCCGCTCACATCCCAGGTGCCATAGGCGTAGTAATCGAGCATGCGCAATTCATTGCGGTGCTGGTCGATGGTGTCCTGGGAGAAACGGTCGGGCTTGCCGCAATGGCCGCCGGCGAAGCAGTTGGAAGTGCCGGTGGTGTTGTCGTTGTCCTGATCGTAGACGTTGTCGTAGAAGCCCGTCGCCCGGACGAACACGCCGTAGTCGTCTTGCCACTTGATGTTGGCTTCGGTGAGAAAGCCGCTGCGGTTGTTGATCAGGCTGCCTTTGTCGAACGCGTTGTCGCCGTCGTTGCCGTTGGCATTGGCGGTCAGCTTGTGATCGCGAGACTCGGTCCGCCAGGCGAGGCTGTAGGTCAGTGTGGTGTCCCAGTCGATGCTCAAGTCTTCGCTTGGCTGAAAGCTCATGGCGTTAACGTGAGCGCTAAGTCCACCAGCCAGCATCAATAGAACAAGCTGTGTGCGAGGGTGCTGTGTTGGTGGGGCGATTATTGTTTTTATCATGTCGTCCTCATGGCCCAGGTCAGACCTGCCCGACCTGCATTTCAGGGGAGTGATTGGTGCTGTGGGCGACTATGGAGTCACGACTTGCGCGCAACATCGTCCAAGCGGACTAAGCGATTTGTACGGGGCGGGCGCAGTCCCGGCCTTAGTCTTATCGGACGATGAACACCCGGCGCACGGGGCGAACAATCCCGAGACCGACTGCACCGGGCGAAGATCCGGCGGTGGCGGTTTCTGCCTGATGGGCGCTGAACAAGGGTGATCGCATGAACGCTGCCGGGATCAAATGGGACGAGTGCTGTGATGTGTTGGTGATTGGCTCGGGAGCCGGGGGCATGACCGCAGCGCTGCGCGCCCACGACCTGGGCCTGAATACGTTGCTGATCGAAAAGAGCGGCGAGTACGGCGGCACCTCGGCGGTGTCCGGCGGCGGCATCTGGATCCCCAACAATCACCGGATCAACGCCATCGGCGGCAGTGATTCGGCGGCCGAAGCGATTGCCTACATCCGCGCCGTGACCCATGGCGAGATCGACGATGGGCGCATCGAAGCCTATGTCGAACACGGCCGGGAGATGGTCGAGTACCTGGAACAACACACCCGCGTGCGCTTCGAGGCGCAACCGCGCTACGCCGATTACTACCCGGAAGTCGAGGGCGGAAAACCGGGCTATCGTTCGATGGATCCGCAACCGTTCGATGCCGCCGAACTCGGCGAAGAATTTTTGCGCATGCGCGCACCGTCCCCCGGCACCCTGATGATGGGGCGCATGGCGATGACCATGAAAGAGGCGCAAGTGCTGCTGTGCCGTGGCCCCGGCTGGTTGCGCCTGACCCTGCGGGTGATGTGGCGCTATTGGCGTGATCGCGAGGGGCGGCGTTTATCCCGTCGCGACCGTTTCCTGACCCTGGGCAATGCCTTGATCGGTGCCTTGCGCTGTTCGTTGCAGGATCGCGGCAAGTCGCTGTGGCTCAACTGTGCATTCGAAGAGCTGCTGCTGGTCGGCGACCGGGTCGGCGGGGCACGGGTCAATCGCAACGGTCAGTTGCTCAACGTCAAGGCGCGCTACGGGGTGATCATCGCCGCCGGTGGTTTCGAGCGTAACCAGGCGATGCGCGAGCAGTACCTGCCGCAGCCGTCCCGGGCCAACTGGAGTGCCACGCCACCCAACAATACCGGCGACGGTATTCGCGCCGGCCAGGCCATCGGTGCTCGGACCGCGTTGATGGAGCACAGCTGGTGGGCGCCTACCACTTACGTCAAGGGTGAAGAAAAACAGCGGGCGCTGTTCGTTGAACGCACCTTGCCGGGGTGCGTGATGGTCAACGCGGCGGGGGAGCGTTTCGTCAACGAAGCCGCGCCCTATACCGATATCGTTTACGCGATGTACGCCAACAACCGCGAAGGTGCCGCGAGCGTGCCGTGCTGGATGGTGTTCGACGCCGAGTTCCGCCGCAAATACCCGTGCGGCGCCTTGCTGCCGGGCTATGCCCAGCGCGATTGGCAATTGCCCGAGCATTTGCGTGATTACTTCCACAAGGCGTCGAGCCTGGAAGAACTGGCGATGAAAATCGGCGTCGACGCTGGCGGGCTGATGCGCACCGTGCAGCGTTTCAACGGCATGGCCGTGCAGGGCGTCGACGAGGATTTCCACAAGGGCGAATCACTGTTCGATCGCTACTACGGCGACCCAAACGTGCAACCCAATCCGTGCCTGGCGCCGTTGCTCAAAGGGCCGTTCTACGCCGTGCGCATCGACGCCGGCGACATCGGCACCAAGGGTGGCCTGCTGACCGACGTGCACGCCCGCGTGTTGCATGAAGACGGCGAACCGATCAACGGTCTGTACGCCATCGGCAACAGCGCCGCCTCGATGATGGGCCGCACCTATCCGGGTGCCGGTTCGACCATCGGCCCGGCCATGACCTTCGGTTACCTGGCCGCCAATCACATCAAGCGCCAGAGCGAAACCGCTTCGGCGAAAACCTTGTTCGGGAGTGTCGAATGAACAACCAGCGTCCACAGATCGCCGTAGTGACCGGCGCCAGTCGCGGAGTCGGGCAGGGCATTGCCCTGGCCCTTGGAGCGGCGGGCATGACGGTGTATGTCACCGGTCGCGCCCCGGCAAAGGGCGGGTCGAATTTGTACGGGCATGCCTTGCGCGGCTCGCTGGAGGACACCGCCGCCGCGATCACCGACGCCGGTGGGCGCGGTATCGCGGTGGTCTGTGATCACGCCGATGACGCGCAGGTTCAGGCGCTGTTTACCCGTGTGGAAAATGAGTGCGGGTATCTGGATCTGCTGGTGAACAACGCCGCGTTCATCCATGACCAGTTGATCGAGCCAGGACCGTTCTGGGCTAAATCGCTGGACCTGGTGCGCATTCTCGACGTCGGTCTGCGCTCGGCCTACATCGCCAGCTTCTACGCCGCGCCGCTGTTGCTCAAAAGTGCACAAGGGCTGATTTGCTTCACTTCGTCGTTCGGTGCCGGGTGCTACATGCATGGCCCGGCGTACGGCGCGCAAAAGGCCGGCGTCGACAAGCTGGCGGCGGACATGGCGATCGATTTCGAAGGGCAGGGCGTGGCGGCATTGTCGCTGTGGCTCGGCCCGCAACTGACCGAACGTACGAAGATTGCCGGCGAACAGCATGGCGAGCAGTACCAGGCGTTTCTGGCCCACGCCGAAACCCCGCAATTCAACGGGCGGGTGATTCATGCCTTGCTCAATGATCCGCAGTTGATGGCGTTGTCCGGGCAGACCCTGATCACCGCCGAAATCGCCCCTGGCTACGGCATCAGCGAAGCCGAAGGCCGCCAGCCGCCGTCCCACCGCGCCATGCTCGGCGACCCGCGCCAGCAGCATCCGGCGCGGGTGGTTTAACTCGGTACCAGGTAAAAACACAAAACCCTGTGGGAGCGGGCTTGCTCGCGAAAGCGGTATGTCAGTCAACAATAATGTTGAGGCTGATGACCCCTTCGCGAGCAAGCCCGCTCCCACAGTTGAGCTGTGTCGGACGCGAAATTTGTGTACATCCCCGAACACTGTAGGAGCGAGCCTGCTCGCGATGGTCTATCAGTTGCATTGATGTCGACTGACACACCATCGCGAGCAGGCTCGCTCCTACAGGGATTGTGTTTAGTCGACTGGCTGCAGCGCCCACTCGCGCAACACATTCTTGGTCACTTTCCCCGCCGCATTGATCGGCATCTTCTCCAGCACCTGCACCCGACGCGGAACCTTGTAGTTGGCCATCTGCTCACGGCACCAGGCGAGGAATCGGGTCTGCTCGATTTCCATACCTGGAGCAGGCAGCAGAAACGCCATCGCCACTTCACCCAAGCGTTCGTCGGGAATCCCGATCACCGCTGCCTGGGCCACGCCCGGATAGGTCAGCAAACACTGTTCGATCTCCGCCGGGTACACATTGAAGCCACCGGTGATGAACATGTCCTTGAGGCGGTCGGTGATGCGCAGGTAACCCTGTTCGTCGAGCATGCCGATGTCGCCGGTGTGCAGCCAGCCGTCGGCGTCGAGAATTTCCTGGCTGGCTTCGGGGTTGTTGAGATAGCCCTGCATCAGGTTGTAGCCGCGAATCTGCACTTCACCGGGAATGTTGGCCGGCTGGCTGCGACCGCTGCTACCGACACAGCGCACTTGCACCCCCGGCATCGCCCGGCCACTGGTGTTGGCGACCAGTTCCGCCGAGTCGCCGGACCGGCAGATCGTGGCGAACCCACAGACTTCCGTCAGGCCATACGCGGTGACGATGGTGGCAAAGCCCAGTTCGTCGCGCATGCGGTGGATCATCTCCACCGGAATCGCTGCCGCCCCGGTCACCGCAACGCGCAAGGAGCTCAGGTCGAATTCGTTGCGTTGCGGATGGGCAAGCAACGACTGATACAGCGTCGGTGGCCCGGGCAACACGGTGATGCGTTCGCGCTGCACGCATTCGAGCACGGCCTGCACGTCGAACACCTGCTGCGGCAGGAGGGTGCAGCCACGCATCAGCGCTGCCAGCCAGCCGGCCTTGTAGCCGAAGGAGTGGAAGAACGGATTGACGATCAGGTAGCGATCGCTCTCGCGCAAACCGACGATATCGCTCCAGTCGCGCACGATTCGCAGGTTCTGGCCGTGGCTGGTCATCACGCCTTTGGGTTTACCAGTGGTGCCCGAGGTGAACAACACGTCGGACAAGGCCTGCGGACCAACGCTCTGTTCGCGGGTGCGCAGGGCCAGTTGCGGCACATCGGCCGCCAGATCCATAAACCGCTCCCAGGCCAGGGTGCCCGAATTGGCACCACGCACGCTGACGATGTGGCGCAGGGCTGGCAGGTCTTCCGATGTCAGCATGCCGGGGTAGTCCGTGCCGAGGAATTCGCCGATGGCAAACAGTACGCAGGCGCCGCTTTCGCGCAGGATGTAGCCGGCCTCGCTGCCCTTCATCCGGGTATTGAGCGGCACCAGGGCGGCACCGACACTTTGCAGGGCGCCAGCCGCAACGATCCACTCCCACACGTTCGGCGCCCAGATCGCCACGCGGTCCCCGATCTGTACGTCGAGGGCCAGCAGTGCGCGGGCAGCCTGGCGGCGCAGTTGGTCCAGTTGTCGGTAGCTGATGATGTGGCCCGCGTCCTCGATGGCCGGGCGGTCGCCGTAGGCCTGGGCCGCGTTGGCGAACAGTTGAGCGATGGTCAGTGCGGTGGCGACAGGCGGCATGGGGCCTCCCCGGTTAGAAGACAAGAACGAAAAAGGGAGTAGGCCGGGCAGGGCGCCCGGCCGGATTGCGAATTACTGGGCGGGCGGGGCGAAACGGCGACCGGCGGAGAAACCACCGTCCACGGCGATCATCTGGCCGCTGACAAAGGAGGCTTCGTCGGACGCCAGGAACAGCGCAACGTTGGCCACTTCTTCCGGTTGTCCGGAGCGGCTGAGCATGTGCTGCGAGGCGAAGAAGGCGTGGAAGGCGTCATTGTCACGGACCATGCTGGTCATCGGCGTTTCGATCAGGCCGGGGCACAGACCGTTGACGCGAATGTTGGCGTAGCCGTAGTCGATGGCCATCGAGCGGGTCAGCTGGTTGATGCCGCCCTTGGACACGTTATAGGCCACGTTGCCGTCGCAGCCTTGCAGGCCGAAGATCGAACCGACGTTGATGATCGAGCCATTGCGTTGTTCAACCATCGACGCCAGTGCGTATTTGCTGGTGAGCATGCTACCGGTCAGGTTGATGTCCATCACCCGTTGCCAGTTGGCGGTGGTGGTCTGGGTCACACTGCCCTGGTCGGCGACGCCGGCGGCGTTGACCAGTACGTCGATGCGCCCGAAGCGGCTGATGACTTCTTGCATGACCTGCTGTACCTGCGCTTCGTCGCGCACGTCCAGGGTCATGAACAGGCCGGGAAAGTCTGCCGGTGCGCTGCCGATGTCCAGCCCAATCACTTGCGCGCCTTCGGCCGAGAAACGGCGCACGCAGGCCAGACCGATACCCGAAGCGCCGCCGGTGACCACCGCGACCTTATTCTGCAAACGAGCCATAACTGCACCTCTTTATTGTTGTGGGCTAATGCTGTGGTCGAGTCTAACCGCAGACCGGGCCCGAGTGATCGTCCGTTGAGACTAAGCAACAGATCCCCCGGCGTGCACAATTCAACTGTGGGAGCGGGCTTGTTCGCGAAGGGGGCGGCAAACTTGACATCATCGTTGTCTGACACACCGCCTTCGCGAGCAAGCCCGCTCCCACAATTGACCGCATTCCCCCGTAGGAGCGTAACCTCAATCCGGGAATTTAAGGCGCACGCGGGCACCGGTCGGTCGGCTCTGGCAGGCCAGCGTCCAGCCGTCGGCGAGCTCCTTGGGGGTCAGCACGTCGTTGCGGGCCAGTTGGGTCTGGCCTTCCTGGACCACGCACATACAGGCCCCGCAAAAACCTTCTTCACAGGACGACGGCACATCCAGGCCGGCGGCCTTGCAACTTTGCAGCAGGGTGTCGCCGGGTTTGCAGGCAATTTCGTGTTGCCGACCATCGAGCTCGACGATCAGTGCTTCGCATTGCGAATCCATGGCCGCAGCCCGTGCCACGGCCTCTTCGGCCAGCAGTTCATCGGGGTCCGGCGGCGAGACGAAGCGTTCGACATGGATCCGCTCGGCCGCTTCGCCCACTGCCAGCAGCGTGCGCTCCACGGTGTCCATGAACGGTCCAGGCCCACAGATGAAGTAGTCGCCGCCGGCCGATCCGCGCAGCAGATGACGGACCTGATGGTCCGTCAAAAAACCCTGCACCGAATCGAGGACGTGCACCACGTGCAGTTGATCAGGATGCGCCTTGATCAACTGGCACAGCTCGTCCTTGAAAATCACCGACGCCTCATCGCGGTTGGCGTAGATCAACTTGATCGGTCGCCGACTGCTGTGCAGCACCGATTTGAGAATGGAGAACACCGGGGTGATGCCCGAGCCGCCCCCGAACAAGACCAGGGGCTTTTCAGTGTCCGCCTGCGGGTCCAGGCAGAAATGCCCGGCCGGTGGCAGCACTTCCAGCCAGTCGCCGACCTGCACTTCGTTCATCCAGTTCGACACCCGGCCACCGTCGACCCGTTTCACCGTGACCTTGGGCAGCGCGTCCGCGAGGGGCGAGCTGGCCATGGAGTAGCAGCGGGTCAACAGTTTGCCGGCCAAGGGCACGCGAAAACTCAGGAACTGGCCCGGTTTGTAGCGAAAGCGCTCACGCAGGGTTGGCGGTACGTCCAGCACCAGCGAGCGCGCATCCAGGGTCTCGTCGATCACCGCGCACACTTGCAATGAAACGCTTGCCGTCGTGTGTTCGGCCGGGGTCAGGTTCTGTTGTTGCGTGCCCATGTTCACCTCGACCTCAGAGCCCGCTGATCAGTTGGGCGTTGTCGACGCGGATCTCGGCACCGTTGACGAATCGCGACTCGTCGGTGGCCAGGAACAGCACCACGTTGGCAATGTCCCGTGGCGCGGCCATGCGGTTCATCGGGTCCTGGTCCAGCGCTTCCTGCGGGATTGGCTGACCACCGGCCAGGGCCTGGGTCATCGGTGTGTTCACGCCATCGGGGTGCACGCTGTTGCAGCGGATGCGGTAACCCTGCTGCTTGCAGTGCAGGGCAATCGAACGGGTCATCGCCGCCACCGCGCCTTTGGACGCCGAATAAGCGCAGAACATCGGCATCGCGCCCAACGCGGCCACCGACGACATGTTGATGATCGACCCGCCGCCGGTTTCCTTCATCGCCTGGATCGCGTACTTGCAGCCGAGGAAGTAGCCTTCGCCGTTGATCTTCTGCACCTTCTGCCACAGCTCCAGCGTGGTGTCTTCGATGCTGCCCAGGGCCAGGATCGCGGCGTTGTTGACCAGTACGTCGAGACGGCCGAAGTGTTCGACGGTGGTCTTGATCACCTGTTGCCAATCGCTTTCGCTGGCGATGTCGTGGCGTATGAACAGCGCGTTGGCGCCGATTTCTGCAGCCACCTGGCGACCAGCCTCTTCGTTGAGGTCGGTCAGTACTACTTTGGCGCCTTCGCGGGCCAGCAGCAGGGCGTCTTCGCGACCGATGCCGCTGGCGGCGCCGGTGATGATGCAGACTTTGCCTTCTACACGTTGCATTGTTGTTCTCCTGATCGTGCGGTTTGAAGTGCGAATTGGTCGGCCACGTGGGCGGCAGCCCGGCGACCGGAGTAAATGCAGTCGGCCAGGGACAGGCCGGAGACATACAGGTTGGAAGCGACCCCGACCGCATTGCGGCCGGCGCTGTAGAGACCGTTTATTGGCTGGCCGGCGTGGTCCAGAACCCGACCGCTGTCCTCGCAGACCTTCAGCCCGCCCAGGGTTATGACCGGGCAGGGGAAGAGTTTGCTGTCGAAGGACAGGTCGAGGGCGTACCAAGGGCCTTGGTCGAGGTTGGCAAGCATCGCGGCGGATTTGCCGAACTCGTCGGCGACCTCACCCCGTGCCGCGCGGGAATAGCGTTCGACGCTCTGGTGCAGCAGTTCGGGCGGCAGGTTGCAGCGCTTGGCCAATCCGGCGAGGGTGTTGCTGCGCTTGGCGTTGAACAGCAGATTGAGCAGCACCGGCAGGCGCTGGAAATTCCACACCTTGCCCGGGCCCACCTGACGCAACGCTTCGCGCATCAGCTCACGGTTGAGCACCAGGATCGCGCGACCGTCTTGTTGTTCGACCATGGCGTGGCCGAGGGTCGCGCCGTAGATTTCTTCGTTGGCGTAACGCTGTCCGCGGGCATTGACGATCAGCCCGCGGGCCCAGGCCAGTGGCGGATTGATGAAGCGCCAAGCGCTGATCTTGTCCATCCGTGCCACGCTGCCACCGGCGCTCTGGCCCAGGGCGATGCCGCTGCCATTGCACCCGGTGGCGCCCAGGGGCAACCCGGCCAGGTACTGCGGCGCGTGTTGGCGCACCAGGTCGCGATTGAAGATAAAACCGCCGCTGCTCAATAGCACCGCCTGTTCGGCGCGAATCAATTGCCGAATGGCGCTGGTCTGCTCGATGCGACGCTGACGGGCGCGCAAGCGGTCAGCCAATGCGGGGGCGTACATATGAATGGCGGCGGCCCAGCGCGACAGACGCGCATGTTGTCGGGCTGCGCGACTGCCGGAAGGCAACTGCCAGGCTTCGACGCCGATGACCTTGTCGTCGAGGTCGAGCACCAGTCGCCGCACTTCGCACTGGCTGCGCAGGCGCGCACCGTGACGCAAGGCGCTGGCCTTGAGCGGGGCGAACAGGCTGGCGCCGGACATGCCCGGACCTTTGGTGCGGTGACCACGAGGTGCCGGTTTGGCGCTGGCGGCATAGGCCGGCACGGCTTCGTTGCCGGAGTAATAGAGGTAGTACTGGTCACTCGGGTACGAGGTTTTATGCGGCGGCACGCTGGCTTCGAACGCCGCGCCCTGTCGCTCCAGCCAGGCCAGTTGTTCGCGGCTGCCGTCGCAGAAATTGCGCAATGTCGCGTGGCTGACGGCTTCGCCGACTTCCTGACGCAGGTAATTGAACATGGCTTCGCTGGTGTCTTCATAGCCGGCCTGACGCTGATACGGCGTGCCACCACCGGCGTACACCACGCCACCACTGAGCGCCGTGGCGCCGCCGCCTTCGAAGCGATCCAGTGCGAGCACTGACAGGCCGCGAGTGCTGGCTTCGATGGCGGCACAGGCGCCGGCACCCCCAAACCCGACGATCAGCAAGTCGCAACGGTCATCCCATGGCAACTGGTCGGCGCTGTTCACTCGCAACGCCGTCAACCCGTTCAGGCTGTCCATGTTCGGGCCTCAGCCAGCAGCAGCGAGAGAGGGTGCGGGTTTGGCGGTGGTGGTGTAGCTGCCGTCGAGGTAGACCAGCGGGGTGATTTCGGCGGTGGTGTGGATCTGCAGGATGCGTCCGATGAACACGGTGTGGGTGCCGTAACTGAAGTGGCCGTCCTGACGGCAGAGGATCGCCGACTGTGCGTCACCCAGGTAAGGAATGCCGCCGGGGCTGGTCAGCCAGTTGCCACGGTCGAAGCGCGCCTCGCCCTTGATCGCGCCGCTGCACAGGTTGGCCAGGTCCTGTTGTTCGACGCCGAGGATGTTGACGCAGAAGTCGGCGCCGGTCGCCAGTGCGGCGTGGGGCGAGGCGGTCTTGTTGACGCAGATCAGCAGCGAGGGTGGCTCGGTGCTCAGCGAGTCGACGGCCGTGGCGGCCATGGCGAAGCGTTCGGTGCCGTTGCTGGTGCTGATAATGGTGACTGACTTGGCCAGGCGGCGCATGGCCTGGAGCATGTCGGCTTTGAGATTGACGTCGTTCATCGCACTGGGCCTTTTTTTGTTGGGGGTTGGGTGCGATGGATTCTTGCTCTGGCTCTTGTCTGGAGCATCGTCCGAGGGGACTAGGCCTTGGCGGCCTCTGGGCCGACCAGGCTCTTGGTTGATTGAGTACATATCCGTTTCTGCGGTAACGGCGGCTGGCGGTTTCGCCCTTACGGCGAGTCCCTTTTGTCAAACGCCCGGAGTGCCGGCCCAGCCAAAAGGAACCAAAAAGTCTCGCCCCTTACGTACGCCCCCTCGCTGAGGCTCGGGGTTCCTTCGCTCCGGCATTCATCCGGGGGCATCGCCCTCCGGTTTGCTCCGCTGCACCTACATGCAATGTGTTCGACTGCGTCGAACGGCGCTGCGCGCCAATCCCCGGATGAACACCTCCGCTCAGCCTTCCGAGGGGGCGGGTGGATCAAGATCAAAAGCTGCAGGCGAGCTAACGCTCGGCCTGATGAGTGGTGAAGAGCGTGGGGCGACGCGGCCCTGCTTTTGCTCTGCTCTTCTGTGGGAGCGAGCTTGCTCGCGATGGACGTCAACGATAACGCGTGCTGCCTGAATGCCCGCGTTGTCCTGGCGTTTTTCGCGAGCAAGCTCGCTCCTACAGGGATCTTCAGTGGCCACAAGTCCCGAGTAAAACCGGAGACTCAATGTGGGAGCGAGCTTGCTCGCGATGGCTTTGTGTCAGGCAACACACCTCTTTCAGATTCACCTCCAAAAAACTGTTCCCCAATCCCACATGGTCCGTTTGAGGGATGTCCCCTGCGTTGCGCATTGTTTGAATGCCAGTGTAGGGGCGCTACATCCGCCCCGTTGCACGCGCGCCCCGGCGGATGGGGTGAACAAAGGAGAACAATAAAAATGCTCAACCAAGACCTGATTCGCCAGCGTCTGAGCCAACGTGCCCGCGAGTTGGTGCCGATCCTGCGTGAACGTGCCCTGAATGCCGCGCAAGCAGGCCAGTTGCCGGAAGAAACCCTGAAGGATTTCCAGGACGCCGGGTTCTTTCGCATCCTGCAACCGTCCCGTTGGGAAGGCTATGAGCTGGAGCCCAAGGATTTCTTCGACGTACAGATGACCCTTGCCGAAGGCTGCATGTCCTCGGCCTGGGTACTGGGGGTGGTGGCGATCCACAACTGGCAACTGGCGCTGTTTGACGACCGCGCCGCGCAGGATGTCTGGGGCAGTGATTCCAGCGTGCTGATCTCCTCTTCCTATATGCCGGTGGGCAAGGTCGAGCGGGTCGAGGGTGGTTTCAAATTGAGCGGTCGCTGGGGCTTTTCCTCCGGCAGCAAGCATTGCGAGTGGGCGTTCCTCGGTGCGCTGGTGCCGCCGGAGGAGGCGGGCGGGGCGCCGGATTACCGGACGTTCCTGGTGCCGCGCAGCGATTACCAGATTCTCGACAACTGGAACGTCATGGGCCTGGAAGCTACCGGCTCCCACGACATTCTGGTGGAGAACGCCTTCGTTCCCGAGTACCGCACCCATCGCGCCCTCGACGGTTTCATGCAGAACAGTCCGGGCAATGCGGTCAACACCGCGCCGTTGTTCCGCCTGCCATTCGGTCAGATTTTCGTGCGTGCGGTTTCGTCCTCGGCCATCGGTGCCCTGCAAGGCGCGGTGGATCAGTTTGTCGAGCACAACCGCGCCCGGGTCGGGGTCAATGACGGTCGCAAGATGGTCCAGGACCCGGCCGCGCAATCGGCGCTGGCCAACGCCATGGTCTGCGTCGATGAGTGCAAGACCGTGCTGTATCGCAACTTCGCCCTGATGCTGGAGCGCGCGCAGAAGGGTGAGCCGTTGAGCATGCCCGAGCGGGTGAAGATGCGTTACGACTCGGCGCTGGTGGCCGACAAGTGCGCCAAGGCCGCTGGTGACCTGATGTTCAACAGCGGTGCTTCGACGATCTTCCGCAGCCACCCGATCAACCGAGCGTTCCGTGATATTCACACCGGTCGCGCCCACGTCGCCAACAGCCCGGCCAAGTACGCCTGGAACCTCGGCGGGGTCAGCATGGGGCAGGACAGCAGCGACTTTTTCCTCTGACGCTGGCGTACAGCTCTTTTCTATGAATCGGGCTAGTCCGTTTGCGTGATTCGAGCGCCCCGCCGATGCCCGAGCATTGGCGGTAAGGCGAAGGTCTACGGCGCCGACTGCGCATCCAAATAAGCACAAGGATCAACCATGAAATTTTCCCTGATTTACGAAGCCCAGACGGTGGACTCCAGCCGCGAAGGTGACCGCAAGATTTTCGAAGACACCGTCGAGCAGGCCGTGCTGGCCGACAAGCTGGGTTTTGACACTTTCTGGTGCGTGGAACACACGGCGCTGAGCAACTACTCGCACATGTCCGCGCCGGAAACCATGCTGGCTTTCGTGGCCGGTAAAACCGAGCGCATCGGTATCGGCCACGGTGTGGTCTGCCTGCCTCCGGCGATGAACCACCCGGTCAAGGTCGCCGAGCGCATCGCCACCCTCGACCTGCTGTCCAAGGGGCGTGTGCACTTTGGCGTGGGCAAGGGCGGTACCCAGCAGGAAGCCGGCACCTTCGGCTACGACCTGGCGACCTTGCAGCCGCAGATCGACGAGATGATGTACCTGATCCCGAAAATGTTCGTGCAGGACGAGATCGAGCACAACGGCGACTTCGTGCAGATCCCCAAGCGTCCGATCCATCCAAAGCCGTATCAGGATCCGCACCCGCCAATGTACCTGGCGTGCACCAACACCGAGTCGCTGAAGAATGCCGGCGGTCGCGGCATGGGCGCGCTGGTGCTGGGTTTCGGTGGTCCGGAAGAAATCGCCAAGAAGGTTGAGGTGTATCACACGGCCTACGACAACCGCGATGAAAAGAAGCAAGTGGGCTTCCGTCCTAACCGTCACATTGCCGCGCTGTGCCCGGCCATCGTGCTGGACGACAACGCAGAGGCGCGCCGCATCGGTATCCGTGGCCAGCGTTACTTCATGGAGTCGTTGGGCTACTGGTACGGCGGTGGCGAGCGTCCGGATCCGGAGAAGTGGAAGGACGACACCTTCGTCGATGGCAATGGCCAGAGCGTGATCAAGTCGCGCTTCGCTTCTGAAGAAGTCAGTGTCGACTTCTCCGACCCGACCATGGCCATGATGAACCCGAACCACGCGTACGGCACCGTCGAGGATTGCATCGGCTACGTGCAGCGCCTGATCGATGCCGGCGCCGACGAAATCCTGTTCATCTGCCAGATGGGCACCGTGCCGCAGTGGGCGCAGCTGGAGACCTTGAAGAACATTGGCGAGAAGGTGATTCCGCATTTCCGCAAGGGCTGAGTCCTGCCACATAAGGCATGAACACCGCACAACCCCTGTGGGAGCGGGCTTGCTCGCGAAGAGGTCGGCACATTCAACATTTATGTTGCCTGACACACCGCCTTCGCGAGCAAGCCCGCTCCCACAGGTTCAGTGTCATGCCCCAGTGCTTCATTTTTTCAGGCCTGACATGGACGTCCGGCCAACTTTCCAACGGGTCCCCAAGGCCCGTTTTTTTATGCCTGCACCAATCCCTTGTGGGAGCGGGCTGAACCGGTCAAGTAATCCCGGACACCGGTTACGGTGCTTATGCCGCCTTTTGCTCCATGGCTATTGGCGACAGATAGTTGTTGTAGCTGTGGAGCCTCGTGCGGTTGTAGTACATGAAGAAGCGCACCATATCGGTTTTTGCTTCCTCGATCTTGCTGTAGCCACTACGAGGCACCCATTCTGATTTCAGCGTGCCAAAAAATCGCTCTGTTGGAGCGTTGTCCCAACACTGCCCGCGATGACTCATGCTTTGCAATATGTCTCGACGCTTCAGTTCTTCCTGAAACTTGCGGCTGGTGTACTGACAGCCCTGATCCGAATGGAACATCAGTCCCGGAGGACACATTCGAACCTCTATTGCCATGCGTAGCGCCTTGCTGACCAAGTTGGCGTCATTGACCAGCGAAAACGCCCAGCCAATGACGCGGCGAGCAAACAAATCGATCACGATGGCCAGATGAACCCAGCGCTCACCCACCATCAAGCTGGTCACGTCGCCACACCAGACCTGATCGACTGCAGCCGGCTTAAAATTGCGTTTGAGCCGATTGGGCACGACAAATGCTTCAACACCTTTGGATCTGAATGGGTGAGGCTGGCGTTGTTTACTGACAATGTTGGCCTCCCTCATTAGCGTTCTGACAAGGCCTCTTCCGATCGCGATGTTTTGGGACTTCAGGTTCTTGCTGATCATTCTGGAACCCATGGCTTCCCGGCTTTCGCTGTGCAGTTCAACCACTTTCAGCTTGAGTTCTTCGCGTCTGATCCGCGGTTTGGCTCGCCGCTGAAGCCACTCATAAAAGCTGCTGCGCTTCACATCGAAAACACGACACACAATGGCAGTCGGGAACGACTCTCTTAGTTCCGCAATCATCGAAAACGATCGGGATCCGACATCAAGAGAGCGGTAGCCTTTTTTAAGATCTCGGCTTCCATTTCCATGCGCTTGATCTTGGCCTTCAGTTCCTGGATCTGGCGTTGATCTTCGGTAATCGCCTTAGTGCCTTTAACTGGCTGCCCCTCGCGCTCCTTGCGAACCTGATCGACCCAGCGCCGTAAAGCGGTGGGCCCGATATCCAGCGATGCACAAACGTCTGGAACCGGGCAGTTATCATCAAGCACCATGCTGGCAGCATGCAGCTTGAACTCGCGGGTATAGACCTTTCTTTCGTTCATGGAACCTCCAAGTTGGCGAAATCATATCGCCCTTAAGAGGTGTCCGGAATTATTAGGCCAGTTCAGGCTTGCTCGCGAAGAGGCCGGCACATTCACCATTCATGTTGCCTGACACACCGCCTTCGCGAGCAAGCCCGCTCCCACAGGTTTTGTGATTGTTCCCATCACCGATTCGGCCTTTAAACCGGACTTGTTTAACGGCTGTCAGTGTTACTTGATGAAAGCTACACCGCCTTGCGTCGTTGCCTACAGGTACGCCAGAATCCGCCGGCTTGTGCGCTTTGGACCCCCTCGGTAACTTGATCCGCGTCACTGCCCATCAGTGATCGGGTTTAGTCGCCCGTGGTCAATCGAAGCGCATCTGCATCCAGACAGTCAGGTCATTTCATACCTGCACTTTATGGTAGCTGTGCGCAGGGCGCCTTTGGGCGCGCCGGTTTCGATTCTCCCCGGTCGACTAACCTGCGTACAGCTGCCACCTCTCGTTTAGTCGCAAGTCGGTGACGGCTCCAAATTATTGGAGAGTCGTGAATGTTCAAGGTAACGCCAAACCCGCCGGACACCAATCCGGCATCCCCGTACGAGCCCGATTCCAAAAAACTCAACGAGGCCGCCGAGCCTGCCCTCGCTTACCACTTCCCCTCGACAGCCGACATCAAAGCCACTCCTCGAACAATCAGCACACTGTTTACCGTCGACCCTGACGCTACGACCGAAACCCTGGTGGTCTATCTCGTCGAGACGTTGGCCTCGGTGGATGTGATGGTGCATCAACTGGTGGATCATCTGGAGGGCGGTGACCGTAATGCACTGCTGGGTATTTCCAATAGCGTAATGCTCGCCGAAATCACCGCGAATCGCGTGCTCGATCAAATCGAACCAGCTGCATAAACCCGCAACACCCCCCCCTGTGGGAGCGGGCTTGCTCGCGAAGAGGCCGGCACATTCAACATTCATGTTGCTTGACACACCGCCTTCGCGAGCAAGCCCGCTCCCACAGTTTTGATGTGCGTACCTCATCAATTCCGCTAGTCCCATTGGACGATGTTGCCCCTCCCCGAACCCGTTTGAATAGGCCCTACATAAAGTCTCCCCCGGCAGTCGCCGAAGGGCGGCACCGCCTGAGAAAAACGAGGAGTGCATCCATGGATATCCGTGGTCTGGGTTACGTCACCCTGTTATCCAGCGACCTGGCGCAATGGCGCCACTACGCAAGCCAGGTGCTGGGCATGATGGTCATCGGCTCTGATGACGACGCGCACCTGTACCTGAAGATGGACGAGCGCCACTACCGCATCCTGGTGCAGAAGAACGTCGAGAACGGCTTCGGCGCCTGCGGCTGGGAAGTGGCCGGAAAGGCGGCGCTGGAACAGGCGGTCAGCGAGTTGCAACAGGCCGACGTGCAAGTGACCCGTGGCACCGCGGCCGAGGCCGAGCTGCGCAAGGTCCAGGAGCTGGTGCACTTCAGCGACCCGGATGGCAACCGTCACGAAATCTTCTGGGGCCCGTTGCAGGACTTCGCCCGTTTCGTCTCGCCGGTGGGCGTCAAAGGGTTCGTTACCAACGAACTGGGCATGGGTCACGTAGTGCTGCCGGCACCTGCCTTCGAGCGCTGCCGCGACTTCTACGAGCAGGTGCTGGGTTTCGGCCTGTCGGACCTGATGAAAGTCCGCTTCACCCCGGACCCGGCCGAGCCGCAAAAGCGTATTCACTTCCTGCACTGCAACAACGGCCGCCACCACTCGCTGGCGATTTTCGAGTGCCCGATGCCCCACGGCTGCGTGCACATGATGGTCGAGGTCAACGCGCTAGACGAAGTCGGCCGCGCCCTGGACCGCGTCCACGCCAATGGCGTGAAGCTGTCGGCCACCCTCGGTCAGCACACCAACGACCAGATGATTTCTTTCTATATCAAGACCCCGTCCGGGTTTGACCTGGAATACGGCTGCGATGGCCTGGTGGTCGACTGGGACCGCCACACGCCGTTCGAAAGCACCGTGGTCAGCCACTGGGGCCACGACTTCAGTGTCGGTCGCCAATGAGGAACATGACGATGGACAAGCAAATGACCACCGCCGAGATCGTCGGCCAACTGCGTGACGGCATGACCATCGGTATCGGTGGCTGGGGCCCGCGGCGCAAGCCGATGGCGCTGGTGCGAGAGATCCTGCGCTCGGACCTCAAGGACCTGACCGTGGTTGCCTACGGCGGTGCCGATGTCGGCATGCTCTGCGCGGCCGGCAAGATCAAGAAACTGGTGTTCGCCTTCGTTTCCCTGGACTTTATTCCGCTGGAACCGTACTTCCGCAAGGCGCGCCAGGAAGCGGCGCTGGAAGTGATGGAGATCGACGAAGGCATGCTGCTGCTCGGTCTGCGCGCGGCGGCGATGAATGTGCCGTTCATTCCGACGGCGGTGGGCCTGGGCACCGATGTGTTGCGCCACAACCGCCAGATCAAGTTGATCGCCTCGCCCTATGCCGATGGCAAGGACTGGGTGGCGATGCCGGCGCTCAAGCTCGACGCGGCGCTGGTGCACGTCGACCGTGCCGATAAACGCGGGGTGTGTCAGATCAGCGGTCCGGATCACTACATGGACGACCTGTTTGTGCGGGCCGCGACCCACAGCTACGTGACCTGCGATGAACTGGTCGACAGCGAGTATTTCCATCACGACAGCGCCCACGCGCATCAAGTGTTCTGGGAACGCAACCTGACCACCGCCGTGGCCCATGTGCCGGGCGGGGCGCATCCGTCTTCGTGCGCGCCGCTGTACGGTTTCGACGTCGCGCACTTCAAGGCCTACAACGCCACGGTCCAGGCGGCCGATGGCTGGCAGGGCTATGTCCGCGACTACGTCGACTGCACCCACGAACAGTATCTGGAAAAGGTCGGCGGCCTGGCTGCGATCCGTGAACTGCCGTTGCCGATTTTCTAAGGGAACCTTCCGATGAGCACTACTGATTACAGCCTCGCCGAGTTGATGATCTGCGCGGCCTCCGAAGCCTGGCGCGAAGACGGCGAAGTATTGGCCTCCGGCATCGGCGTGATTCCGCGTCTGGCCGCTTCGCTGGCCATGCTGACCAGCAACCCGCAACTGCTGATGACCGACTCCGAAGCCTACATGGTTGCCGAGCCGGTGCCGTTGGGCGCGCGCAAAGGCTATGAACCCAAGCGCGACAGCTGGATGGGTTTCTCGCGGATTTTCGACAACGTCTGGGGCGGCAAGCGCCATGCGCTGGTCGGCCCGACCCAGATCGACCGTTACGGTCAGGCCAACATTTCCTGCATCGGCGACTACGCCAAACCCAAGGCTCAGATGCTCGGTGTACGCGGTTTCCCCGGCAACTCGATCAGCCACGCCAACTCGTTTTGCGTGCCGAGCCACAACCGCCGGGTATTCGTCGAAGGCGAGGTCGATATGGTCGCCTCGGTCGGCTACAACCCGGCCCGACTGGCACGGGGCTGGTCGATGAACGACATCGACATCCGCCTGATCATCACCGACCTCTGCGTGCTGGATTTCCAGGGCCCGCAACGGCAGATGCGCATCCGTTCGCTGCACCCCGGCGTGACGGCGGCGCAAGTCCAGGACAACACCGGCTTCGAGTTGCATGTGCCGGACGATTGCCTGACCACTGCCGCGCCGACGGCCGAGCAGTTGCAGCTGATCCAGCGTCTGGACCCGCACAACCTGCGCGCCCTGCAACTCAAAGACAACCCGCCAGGCCAACGCTGAGCAACGCGTTGCGGAGAAAAGTGATGGCTGAACATAACGATAACAATCAGGCCGAGGTGGTGCTATACGAGGTGCGTGGCGCGGTGGCCCTGGTCACCATGAACCGCCCCGAGTTCCACAACGCGCAGAACTCGCAGATGACCTATGCGCTGGACGCGGCGTTTCGCCGGGCCTGCGATGACGATGAAGTGAAGGTCATTGTGTTGCGTGGCGCCGGCAAGCATTTCTCCGCCGGGCATGACATCGGCACCCCGGGCCGCGACGTCGACAAGACGTTCGACCGCGCCAGCCTGTGGTACGACCATGTGAACAAACCGGGCGGCGAGTTTTTGTATGCCCGTGAGCAGGAAGTCTATCTGGGCATGTGCCGCCGTTGGCGCGAGATGCCCAAGCCGACCATCGCCATGGTCCAGGGCGCGTGCATTGCCGGTGGGTTGATGCTGGCCTGGGTCTGCGACCTGATCGTGGCCAGCGAGGATGCTTACTTCGCCGATCCGGTGGTGCGCATGGGCATTCCCGGGGTCGAGTATTTCGCCCACGTGCACGAATTGAATTCACGCATCGCCAAGGAATTTTTGTTCCTCGGCGAGCGCATGCCGGCACCGCGTGCCTATCAGATGGGCATGCTCAATCGGGTGGTCCCTCGCGACGAGTTGGAACAGCAGACCCTCGACATCGCCGGGCGCATCGCACAGATGCCGCGCCTGGGTCTGCAACTGAGCAAGCAGGCGGTGAACAACGCCGAAGACCTGATGGGCAAGCGCGCGACCATGGACATGGTGTTCGGCCTGCATCACTTCGCCCATGCCCACAACGAACTGGTGTCCGGTGACCGCCTCGGTGGCTACGACGCCAAGGCCATGGCCAGTTCCCAACGCAAAACGGGCGAGGCGTGAGCATGGCGATCTCGTTGAATACCCGATTGACCGAACTGCTCGGTTGCCGTTATCCGATCATCCAGACCGCCATGGGCTGGGTCGCCGACCCGAAACTGGTGGCGGCCACGGGCAATGCCGGTGGTTTCGGTTTCCTGGCCGGGGCGACCATCGAACCGCAGCAGATGGAAGCGGCGATCATCGAAACCCGGCGCCTGACCGATCAGCCGTTCGGGGTGAACTTCCACATGTACCAGGCCAATGCCGGCGAGATCGTCGAGCTGGTGTTGCGCCATAAAGTCCGGGCGGTGAGCTACAGCCGTTCACCGGGCAAGCAAATGATCAGCCGCCTGAAGGACGCCGGCGTGGTGTGCATTCCCACCGTCGGCGCGCTCAAGCATGCGCAGAAAGCCGTGGAAATGGGCGCCGATGCGGTGACCGTGCAAGGCGGCGAGGGCGGTGGGCATACCGGCTCCGTGCCGACCTCGATGCTGCTGGATCAAGTGGTCAATGCGGTGTCGGTGCCCGTGGTGGCGGCCGGCGGTTTCAAGGACGGCAGGGGCCTGGTTTCTGCCCTGGCCTACGGCGCCGAGGGCATCGCCATGGGCACGCGTTTCCTGATGTGCGCCGACAGCCCGGTGCCGCAAGCGACCCTGGCGCGTTACCTGGCGGTCAAGGACCCGGCGGCGATCATCATCAGCCGCGCCATCGACGGCATGCCGCAACGGATGATCCGCAACGAATTGCTCAACCAACTGGAAAACAGCGGTGGCCTCAAGCGCTTGTTGCTGGCATTGCAGAGTGGCCTGGCCTACCGCCGCCACACCGGCATGAGCCTGATGCAACTGCTGACCAGCGCGCTGAAGATGCGCGGCAGCGGGGAGCTGACCGCCGCGCAAAGCATCATGGCCGCCAACGCGCCGATGGTGATCCAGAAAGCCATGGTCGACGGGCAACCGGCCGCGGGCGTTTTGCCCGCCGGACAGATCGCCGCATCCATCGACAGCTTGCCCAGCTGCGCCCAATTGATTGAACAGATCGTCCGCGACGCCGAAGTGCGCCTGGGCGAGCTGTGCCGCCGTGTGTCGTAAGGGGAAAGCATGAAACCATTTAGCGTGAGTATCGATAACGGCATCGCCGAACTGGTCTTCAACCGGCCACCGGTCAACGCCTTCAACTGCCAGGGCTGGGCCGACATCGCCAGCGAAATCGAAAGCCTGGGGCGCAATGCCGAGGTGCGGGTGATCCTGATCCGGGCCGAAGGGCGCGGCTTCTGCGCCGGGGTCGACATCAAGGAACTGGCCGCCGACGGCAACCTGATCGTCGCGGTGAACAAGGGCAACTACGACAGCTTCAAGGCGATCCACCGCAATCCGAAACCGGTGATCGTCGCCGTGCACGGCTTCGTGCTCGGTGGCGGCATCGGTATCTGCGGCGCCGCCGACATCATCGTCGCGTCCGAGTGCGCCACCTTCGGCGTGCCGGAAGTGGATCGCGGGGCCATGGGCGGCGGTGCGCATTTGCAGCGGTTGTTCCCGGTGCAGAAAGTCCGCCACATGTACTTCACCGGCGAGGCCATCGACGCCGCCGAAGCTTACCGCCTGGGCGCGGTGGAGCGGGTGGTCAAGCGCGAAGACTTGCGCGAAGCCGCGTTGCAGATCGCCCGCACCATCGCCGCCAAGAGCCCGGGCATGATCAGCCTGGCCAAGGAAGCGCTGAGCGGCATCGAAGACGGCAATCTGGAAGACAAATACCGCTGGGAGCAGGGCTTCACCCTCGAAGCCTACCGCTCACTGGACTCTCAGGAAGCACGCGACTCGTTCGTCGAGAAACGCGATGCCCGATTCAACGGCTGAAGGCATATCCATGGACCTGACCTATACCCCGGCCCAGCAGGCCTTTCGCTTTGATGCGCGGACCTGGCTGGCGGCCAATGTACCGAGTGAACCGCTGCAATCGTTCGACACCGAGCAAGGTTTTGCCGAGCACCGTGCCTGGGAAGCAAAACTCAACGAAGGCCGATGGGGCATGGTCACCTGGCCGACCGAACTCGGCGGCCGTGGTTGCGACCTGATCGAGTGGCTGATTTTCGAAGAGGAATACTACCGTTCCGGGGCGCCGGCACGGGTCAACCAGAACGGCATCTTCCTGCTCGGCCCGACCCTGATGGAGTACGGCAGCGAAGAGCAGAAAGCGCGATTCCTGCCGCGCATGGCCACCGGTGAAGAAATCTGGGCCCAGGCCTGGTCCGAGCCGGGCGCCGGTTCCGACATGGCGGCGATCCGCTCCAAGGCTGAGCGGGTGGGCGACCACTACGTGATCAACGGCCAGAAAACCTGGTCGACCCGTGCGGTGTGGGCTGACTGGGCGTTCGGTATTTTCCGCACCGACCCGCAGTCTCAGCGCCATCACGGCCTGACGTTCATCCTGCTGCCGCTGAACACGCCGGGGATCACCGTGCGACCGATTCCGCAGCTCAACGGTTTGCCGGGTTTTGCCGAAATTTTCTTCGACGACGTCAAGGTGCCGGTGGAGAACGCCCTCGGTGGCGAAGGCATGGGCTGGCACGTGGCGATGTCCACCGCAGGTTTCGAGCGCGGTTTGTTGCTGCGCTCGCCTGCGCGTTTCCAGGAAACCGCCAAGCGCCTGGTGCAGTTGTACCTGGCCAACCGCGAGCAGGCCGACCGCGACCCGGCCATCGGCGAGGCCGTGATGCGCGCCTGGCTCGATGCCGAGGCCTACACCCTGGGCACCTACATGACCGCCTCGCAGCTGGTGCAGGGCGGCAAGATCGGGCCGGAATCGTCGACCAACAAGATCTTCTGGTCCGAACTCGACCAGCGCATGCACGACACCGCCATGAGCATTCTCGGTTTGCGTGGCGAACTGCTGCCGCATGCCCCTGCCGCCGGTGACGTCGGCCATTGGCTGGAAGGTTTCCTGTTTGCCCAGGCCGGGCCGATCTACGCCGGCACCAACGAGATCCAGCGCAACATCATTGCCGAACGCATGCTCGGCATGCCGCGTGCCTGAGGAATAGACCATGGACTTTAGTTTCAGCCGCGACCAACTGCTGTTTCAGGACAACGTCCGCAGCTTTCTGATCAACGAAGTCACCCCGGAACGCATTCGCGAACTGTGGCAGAGCGACAGCGGGCGCAGTGAGCAACTCTGGGCGCAATTGGTGGAACTGGGCCTGACCGCCCTGACCGTGCCCGAGGCACAGGACGGCATGGGCATGAATGAGCTGGACTTCGTGCTGATTGCCCAGGAATGCGGTTACGCCGGTCTGCCTGAGCCGCTGGTGGACACCATGCTGGTCGGCGTGCCGTTGCTCGCCGCCCTGGATGAGCAACACGCCCCGCTCAAACAAAAATGGCTGTCGCGAGTGGCCGAGGGCCGTGCACGTCTCGCGGTTTCCGAGCCGGGCAACCCGCTGGTCAGCGATGCCCATGTCGCCGATCTGCTGTTGCTGGCCCATGGCGATGAAGTGCATGCGCTGGAGCGTGATGCCGTGCGCCTGACCCGCAACGAGTCGGTCGACCCGAGCCGTCAGTTGTACCAGGTCGAGTGGACGCCAACGCCCGCTACCTGCGTCGCCAGTGGCGAGCAAGGCCGGCGTTTGTGGGCCGCTGCCTTCAACCGTGGCGCCCTCGCCAGTGCCGCGCAGTTGCTCGGGCTGGCCAAGCGCATGGTCGACCTGGCGGTGGACTACACCTTCGAGCGCAAGCAGTTCGGCAAACCGGTGGGGTCGTTCCAGGCGGTCAAGCATCTGATGGCTAACGTCGCGGTGCAGATCGAGTTCGCTAAAGGCCCACTGTATCGCGCCGCCTATGCGGTCGCAGAGCAGCAGGCAGATCAGGACGTATTCGTCTCCCACGCCAAACTGGCAACGGCGGAAGCGGCCATGCTTGCGGCGAAGAACACCATCCAGGCCCACGGCGCCATGGGGTACACCTGGGAAGTCGATTTGCATCTGTTCATGAAGCGCGCCTGGGCGCTGGACAAGGTCTGGGGCGATCGCGGCCATCACAAAGAGCGGATTCGTGCGGCTTTGTTTGGCGGCGAAACCGCGCTGGGTGCTGGCAGTACTTTCTGACGGCAACTGTGGCTGATACCGGTCAGTAAGGTGCCGTGAAACCTGTGGGAGCGGGCTTGCTCGCGAAGAGGCCGGCACATTCAAAATTGATGTTGCCTGCCATGCCGCCTTCGCGAGCAAGCCCGCTCCCACAGGTAGTGCGGCGCTCCTACTGACGGGTATTGGCGAATGTGCCTGACTTCAACTGATTCCGAGGTAGACCATGCCTGAAGCCTACATAGTCGACGCCCTGCGTACGCCCACCGGGCGGCGCAAGGGTGGTCTGAGCCAGATCCACGCCGCCGACCTGGGCGCCCACGTATTGCGCGCGCTGGTCGAGCGCAATGCCATTCCCGACGAGGATTACGACGACGTGATCTTCGGCTGTGTCGACACCATCGGCCCGCTGGCCGGTGACATCGCCCGCACCAGTTGGCTGGCGGCCGGCTTGTCGCAATCGGTGCCGGGCACCACCATCGATCGCCAGTGCGGCTCGTCCCAGCAAGCGGTGCACTTCGCCGCCCAGGCGGTGATGAGCGGGACTCAGGACGTGGTCATCGCCGGTGGCGTGCAGACCATGACCCAGATCCCGATTTCCTCGGCGATGATCGCCGCCGAGCCCTTGGGCTTCACCGATCCGTTCAGCGGTTCCGAAGGCTGGGTGCGGCGCTATGGCGCGCAACCACCGACGCAGTTCCGTTCGGCGCAGATGATCGCCGAAAAGTGGGACCTGTCCCGGGCGCAACTTGAAGCCTATTCGCTTGAGTCCCATCGACGTGCCTTGCAGGCCATCGAGCAAGGCCGCTTCAACCGCGAGATCGTGCCGCTGGCCGGTGTGCTGCATGACGAAACCCCGCGCCAGACCAGCCTGGAAAAAATGGCCGAGCTGGAATTCCTGTTTGGCTGTGACCGGGTCACCGCCGCGGTGTCGAGCCAGACCTGCGACGCGGCCAGTGCGATGCTGATCGTCTCGGAGGCGGCGCTCAAGCGTTACGGCCTGACGCCACGGGCACGCATCCATCACCTGAGCGTGCGCGCCGAAGACCCGATCTGGATGCTCACCGCGCCGATCCCGGCCACCGCTTACGCACTCAAGCGCGCCGGCATGAAGCTCGAAGACATTGACCGTGTGGAGATCAACGAAGCCTTCGCCTCGGTGGCCATGGCCTGGTTGAAAGAGACTGGCTACCCCCACGAACAGACCAACGTCAATGGCGGCGCGATTGCCCTCGGCCATCCGCTGGGCGCCACCGGCACTCGCTTGATGTGCACCTTGCTGCATGAACTGGAGCGCAGCGGCGGACGATTCGGCATGCAGACCATGTGCGAAGGCGGCGGTCAGGCCAACGTGACGATCATCGAACGCTTGTAAACCAGGATGTACACCGATCCTGTAGGAGCGAGCCTGCTCGCGATGGACTCAAGAACGACGCGGGCATTCAGATACCCCGCGTATTCGTTAACGACCATCGCGAGCGGGCTCGCTCCTACAGGGAATTGTGTCGACCCGTGATGAATTTGAAGGATGAGCAACATGAAAATCTGTGAAAACCGCGTCGTGATCATCACCGGTGCCGGCGGTGGTCTGGGCCGTGCCTACGCAATGGCCTTCGCCGCCGAAGGCGCAAAAGTGGTGGTCAACGACATCAATCGTGAAGCGGCGTTGGCCGTGGTCGGCGAAATCCTCGGCCAGGGCGGCAGTGCCGTGGCCAACAGCGACGACATCACCCGCTATGACTCGGCGGGCTTGATCGTGCGCCAGGCCATCGAAACGTTCGGCGACCTGAACGTGGTGGTCAACAACGCCGGCATCTGCCGCGATCGCATGTTCGCCAGCCTCAGCGAAGCCGACTGGGACGCCGTGGTAGCGGTGCACCTGAAGGGTCACTTCTGCATTTCCAGCCACGCCGTGAAGTACTGGCGTGAGCAGGTCAAGGGCGGCGCAAAGGTCGATGCGCGGATCATCAACACCAGCTCCGGCGCCGGTTTGCAGGGCTCCATCGGTCAGTCCAACTACGCGGCGGCCAAGGGCGGCATTGCTTCGCTGACGCTGGTGCAGGCGGCTGAGCTGCGCCGCTACGGGATCACCGCCAACGCCCTGGCGCCGGCCGCGCGCACCGGGATGACCGAGCAAGTGTTCGCCGACACCATGAAAAAGCCTGAAGAGGGCTTTGACTACTTCGCCCCGGAAAACGTCGCGCCGCTGGTGGTGTGGCTCGGCTCCGAGGCTTCCGCCGAGGTGACCGGGCAGATGTTCGAAGTCGAGGGCGGCAAGTTGTCGATCGCCGACGGCTGGCGCCGTGGTCCGCAACTGGATCGCCAGGGCCGCTGGGCGGTCGGCGAGATGGGCGATGCCGTCGCTCAACTGATGACGCTGGCGGTTCCTGCGGCCAAAGTTTACGGCAGCTGAAAAAGACCGGTCTCGGGAGGCGTGTGCATGGCTATAATCGGCCCACGTTCCAACGCTGATCACCTGTAGGAGCGAGCTCGCTCGCGATGGACTCCAGCGCTACGCGTTTATTCAGACAGAACGCGTTATCGTTCACGTCCATCGCGAGCAAGCTCGCTCCCACAGGTTACCTGCGATCCCTCCAGTCACCATACGAGACCTGCCATGACCATTTCCCTGTACGACGCTTCCGTGCCTGTTTTCCAGCAAATGCTCAACGCCCTGAGCGATGTACTGAAAAAGGCCGAGGCTCACGCCACCGAAAAAAACATCGACCCTAACGCGTTCCTGCAAGCGCGCCTGTTCCCGGACATGTTCCCTCTGGTGCGTCAGGTGCAGATCGCCGTTGATTTCAGCAAGGGTGTTACCGGTCGTCTGGCTGAAGTCGAGCTGCCGAAGTACGACGACAGCGAAACCACCTTCACCGAACTGCAAGCGTTGATTGCCAAGGCACTGGCCTTCATCGGCTCGATCAAGCCGGAGCAGATCAACGGCAAGGAAGGCATCGAGATCGTGACCCGTCCGGGCACGCCTAAAGAGAAGCGCTTCAGCGGCCAGTCCTACCTGCTGACCTACGGCCTGCCGCAGTTCTTCTTCCACGTCACCACCACTTACGCACTGCTGCGCCATAACGGCGTGGAAGTGGGCAAGCGCGACTACATGGGCGCGTTCTAAACCGTCCGGGTACAAAAAAGCCCCCGGAGCCTTTGGCTGCGGGGGCTTTTTCATGGGTACCCAGTCTTCAGCTACACCACAAATCCTGTGGGAGCGGGCTTGCTCGCGAAAGCGGTGTGTCAGCCAACGCTAATGTTGAAGCTGACGACCCCTTCGCGAGCAAGCCCGCTCCCACATGGGGTGGCGGCGTTACGCCAAACGCTCGGCTTTTTGCTCTTCACCCAGGCAAGCCGCCGCGGTGAACAGCACATCGGTGGACGAGTTGAGCGCGGTTTCCGCCGAGTCCTGCAACACGCCGATGATGAAACCGACCGCCACCACCTGCATGGCGATTTCGCTCGGGATGCCGAACAGGCTGCACGCCAGTGGAATCAGCAACAGCGAACCACCGGCTACACCGGAAGCACCGCAGGCGCAGATCGCCGCGACGACGCTCAGCAGGATCGCCGTCGGAACGTCCACGGTGATGCCGAGGGTGTGCACGGCCGCCAGGGTCAGTACGGTGATGGTGATCGCAGCACCCGCCATGTTGATGGTCGCACCCAGCGGGATCGATACCGAGTAGGTGTCTTCGTGCAGGCCCAGACGCTTGCTCAACTCCAGGTTGACCGGAATGTTCGCCGCCGAGCTGCGGGTGAAGAACGCCGTGATGCCGCTCTCGCGCAGGCAGGTCAGTACCAGCGGGTACGGGTTGCGGCGCAGTTTCCAGAACACGATGAGCGGGTTCATCACCAGCGCCACGAACAGCATGCAGCCCAGCAGCACGGCCAGCAGGTGCGCGTAGCCGATCAAGGCACCGAAGCCGGAAGTGGCGAGGGTCGAGGCCACCAGGCCGAAGATGCCCAGCGGGGCGAAGCTGATCACCAGGCGCACGATCACCGTCACGCCGTTGGACAGGTCGCCCAGCACTTCACGGGTGGTGTCGCCGGCGTGGCGGATGGCAATACCCATACCGATGGCCCACGCCAGGATGCCGATGAAATTGGCATTCATCAGGGCGCTGACCGGATTATCGACCACGCTCAGCAACAGGCTTTGCAACACTTCGCCAATCCCGCCTGGTGCAGTGACCGCGACGTCCTGGGTCGACAGCACCAGGCTCGACGGGAACGTCATGCTGGCAACCACCGCGACCACGGCCGCGGCGAAAGTGCCCAGCAGGTACAGGAACAGAATCGGACGGATGTGGGTTTCCTGGCCGTGCTTGTGGTTGGCAATCGACGCCATGACCAGCACGAACACCAGAATCGGCGCGACGGCTTTCAGTGCCGAGACAAACACTTTGCCGATGAACGCCGTGGACTTCGCCATGTCGGGGGCAAACAGCGCCAGGGCAATACCGGCGATCAGGCCGATCACGATCTGTGTGACCAGGCTCAGGCGTTTAAGGCGTTGCAATAGAGAAGGGGATGAAGCTGTCATAAAACGGCATCTCTGAATTTTTATAAGTGCATGGTTTCGTCGCAGTTGCAGCAACAAGCAGGGCAGGCCGCAGACCGGAAACCGGGAGGGGAATACAGGGTGTAGAACACCGCATTCCTTGTGGGAGCGAGCTTGCTCGCGATGACGCTGGCACAGTCGACACTTGCGTTGTCTGACGGCCCGCCATCGCGAGCAAGCTCGCTCCCACAGGTTTTGCCCCTTAAATGATCGGCATTGATCACAGGGTGTACGTTTTTCAGGGCGCGGACTTTATCACAGCGCAGGAACGATCTTTCAGACCTGTGACGAACTGCCACCCTGGTCTTCAACGCGAATTGCAGGTTCGTGCAACCACATCCGAAAACACTCTGTTAAGATTCGCCATCCTCATTTTCATGTCTGCCAGTGGGCCTTCGGGCTATCGCTGGTGTTTTCGTTTTCTGGAGTTTTGCATGCTGCTGCCCATTCTTCTGTTGTCCGCCGCCGGCTTCACGGTGCTGACCACGGAATTCATCATTGTTGGCCTGTTGCCGGCTATCGCCAGGGACCTGGAGGTCAGCATCCCGCAAGCCGGTTTGCTGGTGACCCTGTTCGCCTTCACCGTGGCCGCGTTCGGGCCGTTCCTGACGGCGTATTTCGCCCGCTTCGAGCGTCGCAAGTTGTTCATCTCGGTGCTGATCATGTTTGGCCTGGCCAACACGGTCGCGGCGCTGGCGCCGAACATCTGGGTGATGGCGTTTGCCCGCTTGATCCCGGCGCTGGGGTTGCCAGTGTTCTGGGCCTTGGCCAGCGAAACGGCGGTGGACATCGTCGGGCCGGATTACGCCGGTCGCGCCATCGCCAAGATCGGCTTCGGCATCGTTTGCGCCACGGTGTTCGGCATTCCCGTGGGCACGCTGATTTCCGATGCGTTCGGCTGGCGCAGTGCTTTCGCGATTCTGGCGGTCATCGCCTTTGCCAAGGCGTTGCTGCTGTTTATCTATCTGCCCAGGACCAACCTGCACCAGCATCAGGTGAGCTTTCGCTCGCAGTTCAAGATCCTGCGCAGCCCGCTGATGCTCGGTCACGTGCTGCTGTCTGTGATTGTGTTCAGCGGCATGTTCACCGCGTACACCTATCTGGCGGACATCCTTGAGCGACTGGCCGGCTTCAACGGCACCGTGGTCGGCTGGTGCCTGATGGGCTTTGGTGCGGTCGGGCTGATCGGTAACTCCCTGGGTGGCCGTGCGGTGGATCGTCATCCGCTGATGGCGTCGATGATGTTCTGTGCGTTCATGATTGCCGGCCTGGTGGCGCTGGTGCCGAACATCCACTCGCCGCTGGGTCTGGCAGCAGCGATGGGCATCTGGGGCGTGACCCAGGCGGCGTTGTTCCTGGTCAGCCATGTGCGCCTGATGAAAGCGGCGCCCGAAGCGCCGGCCTTCGCTGCGTCGCTGAACATCGCCGGGGCCAACCTCGGTATCGGTCTGGGCGCGATGATCGGTGGCCGGGTAATCGACAGCGTCGGCCTGCAAGGCCTTGGCTTCGCTGCTGCGGCGTTCATTCTCGCCTCGATCCTGCTGGCCATTGCGCTGATGACCTTCAAGCCCCGGGAAGTCTGCGCCTGAGTGTCCTAAAACTCGGTAAACAGCTCGCGTCGGGCACCTTCGGTAATGGCGACAATGCCGGGGTGCTTGACCTTGCGTTCCACTGAGATGGCATAGAACGACTCGCTCACCGCGTCGGTCTGGCCGATCACTTGCACGCCATATTGGCGTCGCACCTCATCGGCAATCACGCTCGGGCCGATGAAGATCCCGCTGCCGGATTGGCCGAAGGCCTGCATCAGGGCGCTGTCGTCGAACTCGCCGACAATTTGCGGCTGGATCTGCTGCTCGGCAAACCACCGTTGCAAACGGCTGCGCACCACGGTTTCCGGCCCGGGAATCAGTAGCGGCGCACCGTGCAGGTTGCGCGGAAAGTCGTGACCGTAACGGGCCGCCAGCTCTGGGGTGGCGAAGAAGCTGATCCCGCACTCACCGAGTTTCTGGCTGTAGCCCTTGATGTCCAAGTGCGATGGCATGGGGCTGTCGGATATCACCAGGTCCAGGCGCTGGATCGCCAGGTCGGCCAACAAACGTTCAAGCTTGTCTTCGCGGCACGTGATGCGCAGCGGTTCGCTCAGCTCCATGGTCGGTGCAATCAGGCGATAGACGATGGACTTGGGCACCACGTCGGCCACGCCGACGCGAAACAGGATCTGCTGCTCATTGGGTTGTGCCCGCAGCATCAGTTCCAGTTCGCCACCCAGCTGGAACATTTGTTCGGCGTAGGGCAGTGCCTGCCGGCCGGCCTCAGTGAGTTCGAGTTGCCGTCCAACACGCCGAAACAACTCGATGCCAAAGGTCTGTTCCAGTAATGAAATCTGCCCACTGATGGTTTGCGGCGTGAGATTGAGCTGCTCACAGGCGCGCACGATGCTGCCGGTCTTGGCCACCACCCAGAAGTAATGCAATTGCCGATAGTTGAGCATGGCGATCTACAGTTCGTAAAAACCGAAGTATAGCCGCTGAAAATACGAATTTTCCTGAAGTATTCACTTCCCTAGAATGCATCGCTATCAACGGACCATCGTTTAGGTCCCGTTCGTTCTATCGAGGAAAGCATCATGAAGCTTAAAGCCACGGCATTGCTGATCACGTCTTTACTGGTACTGGCCGGTTGCGACCAGGCCGAGAAAAGCGCGCAACAATTGATGGGCAAGGCTGCCGAAAGCGCCAAACAGGCGATTGACGATACCCACAAGGCCGCCGAGCAAGCACTCAATGACGCCACCAGCGGATTGATCAGCAAAAAAGAATCATCGGAAAAAGACTCGGAAAAAACCGAATCTTCCTCCCAGGAAATCTAAACCGTATTACAACGAGTCAGGACTGACCCATGGACTACCTTTTACAACTTGCCGCCAGCCCCACCGCCTGGGTCGCCCTTGCCACCCTGATCGTGATGGAGATCGTGCTCGGCATCGATAACCTGATCTTCATCTCGATCCTGACCAACAAGCTGCCCTTGCACAATCGACAGCGGGCACGGCGCATCGGTATCGGCATGGCGTTGATCCTGCGTCTGGGCTTGCTGAGCACCATCGCGTTCATCGTCCAGTTGACCAATCCGGTGATCGAGATCCTCGGCCACGCGTTTTCCTGGAAAGACATGATCCTGATTGCCGGTGGCCTGTTCCTGTTGTGGAAGGCGACCACCGAGATCCATCACAGCATGGACCCGGCACCGGAAGATCCGAAGTCGGCGACCTCGACCGTGACCCTGGGCTTCGCTGCCGCGATCGGTCAGATCCTGATGCTGGATATGGTGTTCTCCATCGACAGCATCATTACCGCTGTCGGCATGACCGAGCATTTGCCGATCATGGTCATCGCGGTGGTGGTGTCGGTACTGGTGATGTTGCTGGCGGCTGATCCGCTGGCCAAGTTCATCAACGACAACCCGACAGTGGTGATGCTGGCCCTGGGCTTCCTGATCATGATCGGCATGACGCTGATTGCCGAAGGCTTTGGCGCCCATGTACCGAAAGGCTACGTCTATGCGGCCATGGCATTCTCGGCTGCGATCGAGGTGTTGAACATGATGTCCCGTCGCTCCAGGCAGAAGCGGGTTGCCACTGAAGTCTGACCGCCGCTAAAAGAAACGGCCGCCTGAACTCGAAGGAGTGCAGGCGGCCGTTTTTGTTGGTCTCGGATAAAGGTGGTGTCAGTGAGCGTTGGCGTGCTGGCTTGGTGCCTTGTCCGCTTCTTGCGCAGGCGCCGGCTGGACAGGGTGATGGTGGCGGCGAGTAATGCGCAGCACGCCCCACAGCATGGCGGCGGCTACCGCCAGCCAGCCGCAAACCAACATTACAATGATCATGGTCAGGCTCATCGGTGCCTCCTCTTTGCCCTTCAATGGGCACTCACGCTTCGCTGTCGTCTCTTCAAGGAACAGTCTAGCCGTTGCTGTATTTCAGGCTATTGACCGAAAGTCGGCAGTCACCAACCAGTTCGCTCTATCGAATGCAAACAACTGCCGGTTAAGGCTATACCGCTGTCGCGCGGCGTCCTATGATCAACGGCCTTGCCGGGAATATTGTTGCCTGGCGCCTGAACAAGAGAGTGATGATGGTGCGGGTATTTTCTCGAATGCTGTCGGCGGCGCTGATGGCGGGATGTGTGGTGGCGCTGGCGGGTTGCGCCGGGAGTGTTGCACCTGAGATCAAGCGTCTGCCGGAGCGGGTCGAACTCAGTGGCCGCTTCTACAAGGGCGTGGCCAATCAAAGCGGACCGCAGGTGCTGGCCAGCATGCTGTCCCAGCAGAACATCGTGATTACGCCGGGTTTGCTCGACAAACCGCTGCATTTGCCGGGCGCCGAAGCCCAGCTGCAACAGAACATGGTGAACCTCGCGCGTGAGTACGGGATGGTGGTCTATCCCCTTGACGCGACCTTGCCAGCCTTGTTGACCCAGGTCGCGGCCGGTTATCCGGTGATGGTGCGCTTCACCGAAGGCTCGGCGATGTGGGCCGAACCGCGTTATGCGATTCTCACCGGGTACAACCGTCAGAAGCAGACCGTGCTGTTGCGCGCAGGCATGAGTCAGCGGACGTTGATGAGCTTCGGTTCTTTTGAATCGGCGTTCAAGGATGCCGGCGGTTGGGCAGTGTTGATCCAGAGTCCGACGCAGATTCCCGCCCAGGTCGATCAGCAACGCTGGCTCAAGGCAGCCAATGATCTGGCTCAGGCGGGCCAGGAGCCGGCGGCAGCAAAAGCTAAAAAAGCCTTGGCCGCACACTAAGTCCGTTCGTCACCCTCCGGGCACCAGCGCCCGATGCCAGCCTCTAACCTGCAAAGGCCCGGATCTTTCCGGGCCTTGATACAGGAGGCGCCCATGGCTCATTCAACTACGCCGGTCGGTCCACACTCATCCGAGCATTCGTCTGGCAATGAGCTGGGTTTCGATCCCGACTCCCCGGACCTTGCCGATCCTCAGGTCGACCCGATCGGGCCCGCCAAGGCACCGAGGGACGTGAAACCGGGTGACAACCCCAAGGCTCCGGCCAAGCCCTACGATCCACTGGGTGATCTGAAGCCTTAGGTCCAATGGAGGTGTGTATGTCTACCGATTCCAGTTTCGACGACAAACGTCCGGAAACTGTCCCCACAACCCCCGAGCAAAGCACCGATCCGGTGATGGATCCCGACAGCCCGTTGAGGGATCCCCTGGCGCGGCCAACGGTGGCGCCCACTGAAAAGCCGAAGGGTTGGAGAGATCCAAGTACCGGCGACGGTATCCCGGATGACGACCAGATGCCGCTGCCTAACGACTGACTTTGCGACGAAAAAAAGCCCCGGATGTCCGGGGCTTTTTCATGCGTTTGCAGCAAGGTTACTTCGACGCTTCTACCACGCCGCTCTGCCGCTGCTTGAGGTTCTTGTCTGCCTTGTACTGCAAGGCTACGGAAGGCACGTCCGCGCTCTTTCCGCTCTCTACCCAATTACGCATGCGCGTGGCATCGGCAAAGTGGGTGTACTTGCCATAGGCGTCAAGGATCACCAAGGCCACCGGGCGGTTAGCCATCCGGGTCACCAGCACCAGGCAGTGGCCGGCCTCGTTGGTGAAGCCGGTTTTTGTCAGCTGGATGTCCCAATCCGGCTTGCGGACCAAATGGTCGGTGTTGCGGAAACCCAGGCTGTAGTTCGGTTTGCGAAACGAAACGGTCTTTTCCTTGGTTGTACTCAGCTCGGTCAGCAGCGGGTACTTGTGCGCGGCGATCAACAGTTTGCTTAAATCGCGAGCGGTCGAAACGTTGCGCGGCGAGAGACCGGTCGGCTCGACGAAATGGGTATTGGTCATGCCCAAGGCCCGGGCCTTGGCGTTCATTGCAGCAATGAACGCGGCATAGCCACCCGGATAGTGGTGGGCCAGGCTTGCAGCGGCTCGGTTTTCAGATGACATCAGGGCAATCAGCAGCATTTCCCGGCGCGGCAGTTCGCTCTTGAGCTTGACCCGGGAGTACACACCTTTCATTTCCGGTGTGTCGCTGATGTTGATGTTGATGTATTCGTCCATGTTCTGCCGAGACTCGACCACGACCAGGCCAGTCATCAACTTGCTGACGGAAGCGATCGGCACTACCACGTCAGGATTGCTGGCGTAGATGACTTTGTTGGTCTGCATGTCCAGCAGCAAGGAGCTGCCGGAAGCGAGCTTGAGTGTCTTCGTATCTCGCGGTGCTGCGGTGGTTTCGCCAGCGCTGGCGAAGGGCGTGATGAAAGTCCCTGCAACTGCAAAAAATAGGCTCAGGATGGAAAGACGGATATTCACGCTGGCAGACCCATAAAGTGTTGATAAGCCGTTCTGTAACGGACTGTTTCCTGAAAAGCGCGTCATTCTGGAGTATGGCTGAATAACTGTCGATGGTTGTTCAAGTAACAGGTGAAAGTCCTGAGAAACATGAAAAAAAAGTCATTTTCCGGCGGGCGGTCGGTGTTTCTCGCGGGCAAAAAAAACCCCGCCAGGGCGGGGTTCCTTGTCACGCTGACAGCGTGCGCGTTGAAACTCAGCTGTGCAGGGTTTCGGCGGCGTACAGGGTGTTTTCCAGCAGGCAGGCACGGGTCATCGGGCCTACGCCGCCCGGTACCGGGGTGATCCAGCCGGCGCGGGGCAGGGCGGTTTCGTAGATCACGTCACCGACCAGCTTGCCGTCGTCCTGACGGTTGATGCCGACATCGATCACGATCGCGCCTTCCTTGATCCATTCGCCCTTGACCAGGCCCGGCTTGCCGGCGGCGACGACGACCAGATCCGCACGGCCGACATGGCCGGCCAAGTCCTTGGTAAAGCGGTGGGTGACCGTCACGGTGCAGCCGGCCAGCAGCAATTCCATCGCCATCGGGCGGCCAACGATATTGGACGCGCCGACGACCACGGCATCCATCCCGTAAAGGTCGACACCGGTGCTTTCCAGCAGGGTCATGATGCCTTTGGGGGTGCATGGGCGCAGCAGCGGGATACGCTGGGCCAGGCGACCGACGTTATAAGGATGGAAACCGTCGACGTCTTTATCCGGACGAATGCGCTCCAGCAGCCTGGAGGCGTCCAGGTGTTCGGGAAGCGGAAGTTGAAGCAGAACGCCGTCGATTGCAGGGTCGTCGTTCAGGCGATCGATCAGCTCGGTCAGCGCTTCTTGAGTGGTTTCGGAAGGCAGGTCATAGGCTTGGGATAGAAAGCCGACCTCTTCACAGTCTTTACGCTTGTGCGAGACATAAACCTGAGAGGCAGGATCGCTGCCGACCAGGATCACCGCAAGGCCGGGCGTGCGCAGGCCTTGCTGGCGACGCTCGGTGACACGTTGGGCGATCTGCTGGCGCAGGCTGGCGGCGATCGATTTGCCGTCGATAAGTTGTGCAGTCATTGCGCGTGATTAACCATCGAGAGGGGAAAAAAAGAGAACGCATTCTCGCATGTCATGCGGTGAGGGCAAAGGCGCTTGGTCTGCAAATTCCCCTAACTCCTTTAATTAAATGAATTTTTTTTAAAAAGGATTTGACGACCTTCGGGGGGCTCTATACTATTCGTCGCACTTGTCGGGCACAGCCTAGCACTGGTTAGGAAGGTTGAGCAGGATTACGATTCTGCAAGACTGGAAAGCACTTAGTTTGTAGTCCTCCAAGGTTACAGCTAACAAGGCGCCCGTAGCTCAGCTGGATAGAGCATCCGCCTTCTAAGCGGATGGTCGCAGGTTCGAGTCCTGCCGGGTGCGCCATTAGGCAGCTTTGGCACAAGTAGCGCGATATGGTGGGCGTAGCTCAGTTGGTAGAGCACGGGATTGTGACTCCCGTTGTCGTGGGTTCGATCCCCATCGTCCACCCCATATTTCGAAAGGCGCCAGATTAACAGTCTGGCGCCTTTGCTTTAAAGGCTTCATCCGCGGATGTGGTGGAATTGGTAGACACACTGGATTTAGGTTCCAGCGCCGCGAGGCGTAAGAGTTCGAGTCTCTTCATCCGCACCAAATAAAGCTTCATTCAGGCACTTGGCCTGGCTGGAGCTTGATAAAGAAGTTGTTTGGCTTCTTTAACAGGCAATATGGTGGGCGTAGCTCAGTTGGTAGAGCACGGGATTGTGACTCCCGTTGTCGTGGGTTCGATCCCCATCGTCCACCCCATATTTCGAAAGGCGCCAGATTGAAAAGTCTGGCGCCTTTTTTGTTTCGGCGGCCGCAGGTTCCGGGTCGCAGGGGCGGGCGTTTCGTCGTATTTATGTTTCTCGATGATGCTGTCCTGCCCGCCGGCCTTGCTTGCGAGATCGGCTGTCAGGGAGATGATTGGCGACCTTCTCTATATAGGGAGAGGTTGGCGCAGAGCCCTGGCGTGATTGGTTGTATTTGCCATCGGGGCGAGGTGCATTCGTGCATTCGCACCTATAAATTGCCTGCTGCGTTTTTACCCGTTTTCAGTAGGGTGACTTCTTGAGTTTGACCCACTAGAATGCATGCCCTTGGTGCGACACGCGTGACGTGTCTCCTAAACTTCGAGGTGTAGAGTCATCTTGAAGGGTTTTCGAAAGAGAGCCGAGAGCTTGGGTGCCCAATCCCAAGAAACAAAACCCTCCCAGAAGTCCAATGCCTTCAAGGACTTGCCGCAGCGGCGGTGGCAAACTCAAGGTCGATTAGCGCTCGGTGGCTCGACCGCAGTACTGGATTTCCGGTATTGGAGTGCCTACTACACATCAGCCCTATTCAGGGCTAAACCCATGCGGGAGAGAATCCCCGCTGGGGTTCCCTCCTGCTTTTGAAACAGGAGGTAACAATTCTTTGAGCATGCTGCCCCGGCAGTCCCTGTTCACATCAAACCGGAGACATGAGCGAAAGCTCTGTCTGTCATTGTCCAACCATTGCCTGTTTGGAGTGGCAGCGGACTCGTTGTGCGACCAACGATAGCCTAGGAAGACATGCGTCACTGGTAACGGTGGGGTGTGAAGCTCTTCCAACAATGTAGCCCCCGTATGGGTGCGTCTTCGCCGTGAGGCGGAGCGCAGATGCTCGGAGCAGTACCGGGTTGAGGCGCTAGGCTGGCTGGTATGGGTAACACAAGTGAACTGCTAATAAACGTCGTCAGCATTACGGTGCCTAATCTGCTGATAGGCATTAACCAAAAAGGTGATGCGACCGGTTGTTCTGGTCAAGGGTCGGAACACGTCGTCACATAAGGTCGCCGGCGAATAGGCAGACTCTAACCCAGTCGTGTGACAGGCAGGGAACGTGGTAAGCCCGTATGGCTGCCTTCGGGCAGGTGAACCGCAAGGTGATCCGTTGGCTGTGCGGGTATGGGATCGCAGAGAAAGCGAAAGCCGGGCTGTAATGGCCCGGATAGGGGCTGGAACATTGCTCCTCGGGAAACCGGGCAGACTTCTGCGTGGTCTTTCGTCGCATGAACTCTGAGTGAACCTGTCTCAATAAACCTAGAGATCCAGCTGTAACGGATCTTCTATTAATCCAACCCTGGCGGGAGCGTCCATTCCCGTCAGGGGATGTGTGCGTCTTTCGCTTGGGGCAACTTGAGAGGAAGGCAGCATGTTAGAACATAGCCAATTGGCCGTGTCTGCGCCTTCCGGCGCTCCGCAACAATGGCATGACATCGATTGGTGGCGTGTTCAGCGGAATGTCCGGGCGATGCAGATACGGATTGCGAAGGCTTGTCGGGAAGGCAACTGGCGCAGGGTGAAAGCCTTGCAGCGGATGCTGACCCGCTCACGCTCGGCCAGATACTTGGCCGTACGGCGAGTCACTGAAAACCAGGGTAAGCGCACGGCGGGAGTCGACCGCGTGCTCTGGGATACACCCGATGCCAAATGGAAGGCGGCATATGGGTTGAAGCGCCACGGTTATAAACCACGGCCTTTACGGCGTGTGTTTATTCCGAAGTCAAATGGAAAGGAGCGCCCTCTGGGCATTCCGACCATGACGGACAGGGCAATGCAGGCGTTGTATTTGCTTGCTCTGGCACCCATTGCAGAAACCACCGGCGATCCAAACAGCTACGGCTTTAGGATCGAGCGATCTACGGCGGATGCAATGGGGCAGTTGTTCGTATGCCTATCCAAGAAGGTTTCGGCCCAATGGGTTTTGGAGGCGGACATCAAAGGCTGCTTTGACCATATCAATCATGACTGGCTTATCACCAATGTCCCAACGGATAAGGTGGTTCTCCGAAAATGGTTGAAAGCTGGCGTGATTCATAAAGGCCAGCTACAGGCAACGGATGCCGGTACGCCACAGGGCGGGATTGTCTCGCCCAGCTTGGCAAATCTGGTGCTGGATGGGCTGGAGTCACAACTTAAGCAGCATCTGGGTGTGACCAAGGCCAAGAAGCTGAAAATCAATGTGGTGCGTTATGCGGATGACTTTGTGATAACCGGAACCTCGCGAGAGGTGCTGGAAACTGAAGTCAGACCTTGGGTAGAGCAGTTCCTAGCAGTGCGGGGGCTGCAGTTGTCACTCGAGAAGACGCGTGTCGTCCATATAAAGGAAGGCTTTGACTTTCTAGGTTGGAATTTCCGCAAGTACGATGGGAAGCTTCTGATCAAGCCAAGCAAGAAAAACGTGAAAGCGTTCTATAGCAAGGTAAGGGAGGTCATCAGTACCAGCAAAACGGTAAGGCAGGAGGATCTGATCCGACAGCTGAATCCGATACTGCGTGGCTGGGCGTTCTATCACCAGCCTGTGGTAGCCAAGAAAGCGTATAGCCGCATGGATTACATGATCTTTCTGGCTCTATGGCGTTGGGCAAAACGGCGACACCCTAAGAAAACACTCCAGTGGATCGGAGCGAAATACTTTAAACCCATGAAGGGGCGCAAAGGGGTGTTTGCTACCGCGACGATGAATGACAAGGGAGAGATGCGAACGATCGAGTTGTACTCGCTAGCGAGCACTCCGATCGAAAGGCACAAGAAGGTGAGTGGGGAGTACAACCCCTTCGATCCTTCTATGGAGGAAATGGGTGAGAAAAGGCGTATGGAACAGATGCTCAAAAGGCTGGCGTACCGTAAGCAAATCTTGAGCCTTTTCCAGTGTCAGAAAGGATTGTGTCCAATATGTAAGTTACCGATTACGAAGGAGACGGGGTGGCATGATCACCACATTCTGTACCGCACAAAAGGCGGTGGAGACTCCCTAAATAACCGGGTACTATTGCACCCCCTTTGTCACCAGCGGCTACACGCTCGCGGATTGACAGTGAACAAACCGGCTCCCCTTACCGGGGGTTTTGATTAGGCCCGAGCCGTATGCGGGGAAACTCGCACGTACGGTTCTTAGGGGGAGGTGGGCCAGTAATGGCCCATCTCTACCCGACATTCTGGGGTCGGAAACGGCCGGCTAACGTCTGTGCAACGAGGAATATCCATGCAAGTTTCTGTTGAAAATACTACTGCTCTTGAGCGCCGCATGAGCGTCACCGTGCCGGCTGAGCGCATCGAGAGCCAGGTCAACAAGCGTCTGCAGCAGACCGCCCAAAAGGCCAAGATTGCTGGCTTCCGTCCAGGCAAAGTGCCAATGAGCGAAATCAAGCGCCGTTTCGGTGCTGACGCTCGCCAGGAAGCTGTAGGCGACGTGATCCAGTCTTCCTTCTACGAAGCTGTGGTTGAGCAGAAGCTGAACCCGGCTGGTCAGCCTTCGATCGAGCCAAAATCCCTGGAAGCGGGCAAGGACCTGGAATACGTAGCCGTATTCGAAGTGTTCCCTGAGTTCACCGTTGCCGGTTTCGAAGGTATCACTGTAGAGCGCCTGAGCGCTGACGTGTCTGATGCCGATCTGGACAAGATGCTGGACATCCTGCGCAAGCAGAACACCCGTTTCGAAGTGGCCGATCGCGCTGCTCAAAACGAAGACCAGCTGAACATCGATTTCGTCGGCAAGGTCGACGGTGAAGTGTTCGCTGGCGGTTCCGCCAAGGGTACCCAGCTGGTTCTGGGTTCCGGCCGCATGATCCCTGGTTTCGAAGATGGCCTGGTTGGCGCCAAAGCCGGTGAAGAACGCGTTCTGAACCTGACTTTCCCAGAGGACTATCAGAACCTGGACCTGGCTGGCAAAACCGCCGAGTTCACCGTGACCGTCAACACCGTTTCCGAGCCAAAGCTGCCAGAGCTGACCGAAGAATTCTTCGCTCAATTCGGCATCAAGGAAACCGGTCTGGAAGGCTTCCGCGCCGAAGTTCGCAAGAACATGGAGCGTGAACTGCGTCAGGCGATCAAATCCAAGGTCAAGAATCAGGTAATGGACGGTCTGCTGGCCACCAACCCGATCGAAGTGCCAAAGGCTCTGCTGTCCAACGAAGTTGACCGTCTGCGCGTGCAGGCTGTTCAGCAGTTCGGTGGCAACATCAAGCCTGACCAACTGCCGGCCGAGCTGTTCGAAGAGCAAGCCAAGCGCCGCGTAGTACTGGGTCTGATCGTGGCTGAAGTGGTCAAGCAATTCGACCTCAAGCCTGACGAAACCCGCGTTCGCGAGATGATTCAGGAAATGGCTTCGGCCTACCAGGAGCCTGAGCAAGTTGTGTCCTGGTACTACAAGAACGACCAGCAACTGAACGAAGTTCGCTCGGTTGTGCTGGAAGAGCAAGTTGTGGATACTGTTCTGCAGAAAGCTAGCGTGACCGACAAATCGGTCTCTTACGAAGAAGCAGTCAAGCCGGTAGAAGCACCACAAGCCGACTGATCACTTTTGCGGTAAGAAGCAAACACCATAAGCCAGCCTTCGAGCTGGCTTATGCGTATTCAAGACATAACTATTTGGGAGTGACTGCAGAGCATGTTCCGTAATTCGTATATTCAGCAGAACTCTGATATCCAGGCCGCTGGCGGCCTGGTCCCGATGGTTGTCGAGCAGTCCGCTCGTGGCGAGCGCGCCTACGACATCTACTCGCGTCTCCTCAAGGAGCGGGTGATCTTTCTGGTGGGCCCCGTAGAGGACTACATGGCCAACCTGATCTGTGCGCAACTGCTGTTCCTTGAAGCGGAAAACCCGGACAAGGACATCCATCTCTATATCAACTCCCCGGGCGGTTCGGTGACGGCGGGCATGTCGATCTACGACACCATGCAGTTCATCAAACCCAACGTGTCGACCACCTGTATCGGTCAGGCGTGCAGCATGGGCGCGTTCCTGCTGACGGCCGGTGCACCTGGCAAGCGTTATTGCCTGCCAAACTCGCGTGTGATGATTCACCAGCCACTGGGCGGTTTCCAGGGCCAGGCGTCGGATATCGAAATCCATGCCAAGGAAATCCTCTTCATTCGTGAGCGTCTCAACACGCTGATGGCCAAGCACAGCGGGCGCACTCTCGAAGAAATCGAGCGCGATACCAATCGCGACAACTTCATGAGTGCAGACGCCGCGCGTGAGTACGGCTTGATCGATGAAGTGATCACCCAGCGCCCCGCTTAAAATAAGCAGCTCAAAATAAGGTTGGTCGGCGGGTCCGATCACCGGCGGGCTTGAAAAAGCCCGCAATAGCCTTCATCTTGTGTTGCAAGCCTATCGGATTTGGATCGAACGAATGACTGACACCCGCAACGGCGAGGACAACGGCAAGCTGCTCTATTGCTCCTTCTGTGGCAAAAGCCAGCATGAAGTACGCAAATTGATTGCCGGCCCCTCGGTCTTTATCTGCGACGAGTGCGTCGACCTGTGCAACGACATCATCCGCGAGGAGGTGCAGGAAGCACAGGCCGAAAGCAGCGCGCATAAATTGCCTTCGCCTAAAGAAATCAGCGGCATCCTTGATCAGTATGTGATTGGTCAGGAGCGTGCGAAAAAGGTTCTGGCCGTAGCGGTGTACAACCACTACAAGCGCCTGAACCAGCGTGACAAAAAGAATGACGACGTCGAACTCGGCAAGAGCAACATCCTGCTGATCGGCCCGACAGGCTCGGGTAAGACCCTGCTTGCCGAAACACTGGCTCGCTTGCTGAACGTTCCGTTCACCATCGCCGACGCAACCACCCTCACCGAGGCGGGTTACGTGGGTGAAGATGTCGAGAACATCATTCAGAAGCTGCTGCAGAAATGCGATTACGACGTGGAAAAGGCCCAGATGGGCATTGTCTACATCGATGAAATCGACAAGATTTCGCGCAAGTCTGACAACCCGTCGATCACCCGGGACGTTTCCGGTGAAGGCGTGCAGCAGGCCCTGCTCAAGTTGATCGAAGGCACGGTCGCTTCCGTTCCGCCTCAAGGTGGTCGCAAGCATCCGCAGCAGGAATTCCTGCAGGTCGACACCCGTAACATCCTGTTCATCTGCGGTGGCGCGTTCTCTGGTCTTGAGAAGGTCATTCAAAACCGTTCCACCAAGGGTGGCATCGGTTTCAACGCAGAAGTGCGCAGCAAGGAAGAAGGCAAGAAAGTCGGTGAGTCCCTGCGTGAAGTCGAGCCTGACGATCTGGTCAAGTTCGGTCTGATCCCGGAATTCGTCGGTCGTCTGCCGGTACTTGCCACGCTGGACGAGCTCGACGAGGCTGCATTGATGCAGATCCTCACCGAGCCGAAAAATGCTCTGACCAAGCAGTATGCCAAGCTGTTCGAGATGGAAGGCGTGGATCTGGAATTCCGGACCGACGCTCTGAAATCGGTCGCCAAGCGTGCCCTGGAGCGTAAAACCGGTGCCCGTGGCCTGCGTTCGATTCTCGAAGGTGTATTGCTCGACACTATGTATGAAATCCCCTCGCAATCGGAGGTGAGCAAAGTAGTGATCGATGAAAGCGTGATAGAAGGCAAGTCCAAGCCACTGTATATCTATGAAAACAGTGAGCCGACCGCCAAGGCTGCGCCAGACGCATAAGCGTCACGCAGCTTGAATAAAGAAGGGGCCTTCGGGCCCCTTTGCTATTTCGGGATCTGGCCTGCAGGAGCCGGCTTGCCAGCGAAGGCGGTCTTTGAAGGCGTATCCGGCCCGTCGCAGCAGCATCCGTATGCTGCAATCTTTCAAGTGGTTCTTTTATCCGCTTGTTTTTTTCCTGGGCAGCCCCCATCTTGGTTTCAAGCTTACTTCCATCTGTTTACGGCCTTATGGCCGCCGTAGAGGCGAAATCATGAAGACAACCATCGAATTGCCTCTCCTGCCATTGCGTGATGTCGTGGTTTATCCGCACATGGTTATCCCGCTGTTCGTGGGGCGCGAGAAATCCATCGAAGCCCTCGAGGCTGCGATGACGGGTGACAAGCAGATCCTTCTGCTGGCCCAGAGAAACCCGGCTGACGACGATCCCGGTGAAGATGCCCTGTATCGCGTTGGTACGATTGCCACCGTTCTGCAGCTGCTCAAGCTGCCTGACGGAACGGTCAAGGTTCTGGTCGAAGGCGAGCAGCGGGGCGCTGTCGAGCGCTTCAGCGAAGTGGACGGCCACTGCCGTGCCGAAGTCTCCCTGATCGACGAAGTTGAAGCACCAGAGCGCGAGTCGGAAGTGTTCGTTCGCAGCCTGCTGTCCCAGTTCGAGCAATACGTGCAGTTGGGCAAGAAAGTCCCGGCTGAAGTCCTGTCGTCGCTCAACAGCATCGATGAGCCAGGCCGCCTGGTGGACACCATGGCCGCGCACATGGCGCTGAAGATCGAACAGAAGCAGGAAATCCTCGAAATCATCGATTTGTCGGCCCGGGTCGAGCACGTTCTGGCGTTGCTGGATGCCGAGATCGATCTGCTGCAAGTCGAAAAACGCATTCGCGGCCGCGTCAAGAAACAAATGGAGCGCAGTCAGCGCGAGTACTACCTGAATGAGCAGATGAAGGCCATTCAGAAAGAGCTCGGCGACAGTGACGAAGGCCACAACGAAGTCGAAGAGCTGAAAAAGCGTATCGATGCCGCCGGCCTGCCGAAAGACGCGCTGGCCAAGGCGACGGCCGAGCTGAACAAGCTCAAGCAGATGTCGCCGATGTCCGCTGAAGCGACCGTGGTGCGTTCGTACATCGACTGGCTGGTTCAAGTGCCGTGGAAGGCCCAGAGCAAGGTGCGCCTGGACCTGGCGCGTGCAGAAGACATTCTGGATGCCGACCACTATGGCCTCGAAGAGGTCAAGGAACGCATCCTCGAATACCTCGCCGTGCAAAAGCGCGTGAAGAAAATTCGTGGTCCGGTGCTGTGCCTGGTCGGTCCTCCCGGGGTGGGTAAAACGTCCCTGGCGGAGTCGATTGCTCACGCCACCAACCGCAAATTCGTGCGCATGGCCCTAGGTGGCGTGCGTGACGAGGCGGAAATTCGTGGCCATCGCCGTACTTACATCGGTTCGATGCCAGGAAGATTGATTCAAAAGATGACAAAAGTGGGTGTCCGCAACCCGCTGTTCCTGCTCGATGAAATCGACAAGATGGGCAGCGACATGCGTGGCGATCCGGCATCGGCGTTGCTGGAGGTGCTCGATCCCGAGCAGAACCACAACTTCAACGATCACTATCTGGAAGTCGATTACGACCTGTCCGATGTGATGTTCCTGTGCACTTCGAACTCGATGAACATCCCGCCGGCGTTGCTGGACCGGATGGAAGTGATCCGTCTGCCGGGCTACACCGAAGACGAGAAGATCAACATCGCCGTCAAATACCTTTCGCCTAAGCAGATTACGGCCAACGGCCTGAAGAAAGGCGAGCTGGAGTTTGACGCAGAAGCGATCCGCGACATCATCCGCTACTACACCCGTGAAGCCGGTGTGCGTGGGCTGGAGCGCCAGATTGCCAAGGTCTGCCGCAAGGCCGTCAAGGAACATGCGCTGGAGAAACGCTTCTCGGTGAAAGTCACCGCAGACATGCTGGAGCACTTCCTGGGCGTGCGTAAATTCCGCTACGGCCTGGCTGAGCAGCAGGATCAGATTGGCCAGGTGACCGGGTTGGCGTGGACTCAGGTGGGCGGCGAACTGCTGACCATCGAAGCGGCCGTAGTGCCGGGCAAGGGCCAGTTGATCAAGACCGGTTCCTTGGGTGACGTGATGGTCGAATCGATCACCGCGGCCTTGACCGTTGTCCGCAGCAGGGCGAAGAGCCTGGGGATCCCTCTGGACTTCCATGAGAAGCGCGACACACACATCCATATGCCGGAAGGGGCGACTCCAAAGGATGGCCCTAGCGCCGGTGTAGGCATGTGCACGGCCCTGGTATCGGCATTGACCGGCATTCCGGTACGCGCGGATGTCGCCATGACCGGCGAGATCACGTTGCGTGGCCAGGTCTTGGCCATTGGCGGCTTGAAAGAAAAACTGTTGGCTGCCCACCGTGGCGGAATCAAGACCGTGATCATTCCTGAAGAGAATGTGCGCGATCTCAAAGAGATTCCGGACAATATCAAGCAGGATCTACAGATTAAACCGGTTAAATGGATTGACGAGGTCCTGCAAATTGCGTTGCAATACGCGCCGGAGCCCTTGCCGGACGTGGCTCCGGAGATAGTCGCGAAGGATGAGAAACGCGACGCAGATTCTAAGGAAAGAATTAGCACGCATTAGTACGTATTTGCCTGGGGGGCTTTCTTGACAGCTTTTTAGAGCCCTTGTTATAAAGCGGCTCTTAAGTGTCTGTAGGCCATTCAGCACTCGTTTTTGCTTTCACCAAAAAAACTTAGAATCATACTCAAATAGATATAAGGGGACTTAGAGTGAACAAGTCGGAACTGATTGATGCTATCGCTGCATCCGCTGATATCCCGAAAGCTGCTGCTGGCCGTGCGCTGGACGCTGTAATCGAATCCGTCACTGGCGCTCTCAAGGCTGGCGACTCTGTTGTTCTGGTTGGTTTCGGTACCTTCTCCGTAACTGATCGTCCGGCTCGCATTGGTCGTAACCCACAGACCGGTAAGACGCTGGAAATCGCAGCAGCCAAAAAACCAGGTTTCAAAGCCGGTAAAGCACTGAAAGAAGCTGTCAACTAAGTTCGATTCAGGTTTTTACCCATCCGGGTCGGGGTCATGCCTGACTTGGCAGCGGAGCGGCAGTCCTGACTGCAGGTCGCCGGTTCAAGACACTGAGGGTCGCCAGTTCGAGCCCCTCGATCCGCTCCGCCAGTTACGAGAAGGCGCATCCTCGGATGCGCCTTTCTTCTATCCGGATTCTACCCACGCTCCACGGTTGCCTAATTTTTGAAGTTCAACCGTTTCTGGGGGACGCATGCTGCAGAATATCAGGGACAATTCACAAGGCTGGATTGCCAAGACTATTATCGGGGTCATCGTTGCACTGATGGCTTTGACCGGTTTCGACGCCATTTTTCAGGCCACGACGAACACGAATGAAGCGGCGAAGGTCAATGGCGAAGAAATCAGCCAGAACGAACTGAGCCAGGCGGTCGATATGCAACGCCGTCAGCTCATGCAACAGCTGGGCAAGGATTTCGATGCTTCCTTGCTCGATGAAAAAATGCTGCGCGAGTCGGCTCTCAAGGGCCTGATCGATCGCAAACTGCTGCTGCAAGGCGCAGAAAACTCGAAATTCGCCTTTTCCGAAGCAGCTCTGGATCAGGTCATCCTGCAAACGCCTGAGTTTCAGGTGGATGGCAAGTTCAGCTCCGAGCGTTTCGACCAGGTGATTCGCCAACTCGGCTATACCCGCATGCAATTCCGCCAGATGCTGGCTCAGGAAATGCTGATTGGTCAGCTGCGTGCCGGTCTTGCCGGTAGCGGTTTCGTGACCGATGCACAGGTACTGGCGTTTGCCCGTCTGGAAAAACAGACCCGCGATTTCGCCTCGCTGAACATCAAGGCCGACCCGGCAGCGGTGAAGCTGACCGACGATGAGGTCAAGGCCTACTACGACGAGCACGCCAAGGAATTCATGACGCCGGATCAGGTGGTCATCGATTACCTCGAGCTGAAGAAGGCTTCCTTCTTCGATCAGGTCAGCGTCAATGACGAAGACCTGCAGGCGGCCTATCAGAAAGAAATCGCGAACCTGTCCGAGCAACGCCAGGCGGCGCACATTCTGATTGAAGTGAATGACAAGACCACCGAGGCGCAAGCCAAGGCGAAGATCGAAGAGATCCAGGCTCGTCTGGCCAAGGGCGAGAAATTCGAGGCGCTGGCCAAGGAATTCTCCCAGGATCCGGGTTCGGCGAACAACGGCGGTGACCTGGGTTATGCCGGTCCTGGCGTCTACGACCCGGCGTTCGAGAAAGCCCTGTATTCGTTGGCCAAGGACCAGGTTTCCGCGCCGGTTCGCACCGATTTCGGGTTCCACCTGATCAAGCTGTTGGGCGTGGAAGCGCCTGAAGTTCCGACATTCGCCAGCCTGAAAGACAAGCTGACCCGCGAATTGAAGACCCAGCAGGTCGAACAGCGTTTTGTCGAGGCGACCAAGCAACTGGAAGACGCTTCATTCGAAGCGTCGGACCTGGCGCAACCGGCACAAGACCTGAAACTGACCGTCCACACGTCCAAGCCGTTCGGCCGTGAAGGCGGTGAGGGTATCGCAGCCAACCGTGCCGTGATCACTGCCGCGTTCAGCCCGGAAGTCCTGGATGAAGGTGCGAACAGCACTGCCATCGAGCTCGATCCGGAAACCGTGGTCGTGTTGCGTGCCAAGGAGCACCTGAAGCCTTCGCAATTGCCGCTGGAAAGCGTCTCTGCTGCGATCCGTGTGCAATTGGCCAAGGAACACGCCAGCGCCGATGCCAAGACCAAGGCTGACGCCCTGATTGCCAGCCTGCGCGATGGCAAGACCCCGCTGGATCAGGCGGTCGACGGCCAGGCCTGGAAAGTCACGGAAGCGGCGACTCGTGCTCAGGAAGGGGTCGACCCTGCGGTGCTGCAAGCGCTGTTCCGCATGGCGAAGCCTGCGTCCAAGGACAAGCCGACCTTCACCAGCGTGACACTGGGTGATGGCAACCTGATGATCGTGCGCCTCAATGGCGTGAACGAAGCAGCGGCGCCGACCGAAGAAGAGAAAGCACAGTATCGTCGCTACCTCGCTTCGCGCATCGGCCAGCAAGACTTCGCGGCTTACCGCAAGCAGCTGGAAAGCCAGGCGGAGATCAAGCGTTACTGATGCCTGATCAGGTTTAGCGCTGCACAAAAGACCCCGGCCGGAAGGCCGGGGTCTTTTTGTTTGGCCGTACGTCACTTGCCGCGGTGACTTTTGCGCAAAACCGGGGTCAATCAGCCTGTAACCGTTTTAAGACACGATCGATGCTCCGCTAAGCATCGATCTGTTGCACAATATGCCCCGAACCGTTTTCCTCAGGATGTTCAATGTTTAAATCACTTCCCATGCGGGTTGTCGGGCTGGCAGTCGTGCTTGCCACTGCGGCCGGTTGTTCATCGAACAAGACCGCCATCTATGAGCATGAGAATTTCGACGACTCCGGTACCTTTTCCCGAAACTATCCGGTCAGCGATACCCAGAGCTGTGAAGCCGCTCGTCGTGCCTTGCTCAGCCAGGGTTACATCATCACCAGCAACGATTCGAAGCTGGTCAGCGGTCACAAGAGCTTCCAGCAGACCGGCGAGAACCACATGGAGATCAGCTTCAGCGTGGTCTGTGCCGATGACGGCAGCGAAGGGCACCACGCGACCGTATTCGCCAACGCCCTGCAGGATCGTTATGCGCTGAAGAAGACCAACAACTCCGCCAGTCTCGGTGTGGGTGTGTTGGGCTCGGTGTCGATGCCGATCGGCTCCTCCGATGACTCGATGGTCAAGGTCGCCAGCGAAACCGTATCGTCTGCCAAGTTCTACGAGCGTTTCTTCGCACTGGTCGAACTGTTCCTGCCGCCGGAAGCGAAAAAGGCTGCGCACATCCCCGAAAAGCCAAAAACGGACCTGGGCATGCCTGAAGCCCAGGCAGCGCCGGCACCACTGGCACCTGCCCCGGCAGCGGCTCCCGCTGTAGAGCCTGCTGCACCAGCGCCTGCACCTGCACCTGCATCCATTGAAGCGGCTCCAGCGGCCTCCGAGCCGGTTGCCCCGCCTCCTGAAGCGGCGCCGATCACGCCGACCGAGCGTGTAGAGCCTGCATCGTTCCAGGAAATCGTCACGCCACCGTCGAACCCGAGTGACTTGCCTGCGCCGAGCGAACCCATCCCGGCTATGCCTGCCACAGGTCAGTGATCGAGACGTCACGGGATCGGATCGGATGACCCGATCCCGTGGCCAGCCAAAAGATTGACCCTCGTCAACCAAGACCACTGTTCTGTGGCCTCCCGCGAAAAAATCCGATGATAAATTCCTGACCAGCTGCTACGTTTTATTCAGTAGCGACAGAGTGTCGTGTCCGCGTCATTTTTCTTTCACGCGGGCACTTTATGCTCAGGGAATTGGTCATTTATTCAGACGTTTTTCAGCATGGGTTGGGGGATTCAAAAATGGACGATTATCAAGAAGAGCTGCTCGAGTACCAGGCTTTCGAACTGGACCCACTGGAGCCGGCGGAAGACGCTACCGAGTTGTAGGCATCAGGCGGATTGGCGATGACTGCGGCGAAATTCGCCGGGGGTCTGTCCGTTCCAGCGTTTGTATGCACGTTGAAACGCTTCGGCTGAGGCAAAACCCAGCAGGTAGGCGATCTCTCCGAACGCCAGTTCGGTGTCGCGTATGTAGGTCATGGCCAGGTCGCGACGGGTGTCGTTGAGAATTGCACGAAACTGCGTGCCTTCTTCGGCGAGCTTGCGGCGCAGGGTCCAGGTGGGCAGCTTCAGGCGTGCCGCCACCTCTTGCAGGTCGGGTTCCCGGCCACCATTGAGCAAGGGGCCCAGCAGCGCGATGATGCGTTCGCGCAGGCTGCGGGTGCGTGTCAGTTGTTCCAGTTCTCGCTCACACAGTTGCAGCAAATGCCGCCAGGTACTCGGGCAATGCTCGGGGTTGCGCTGGGCGAGACTTTCCAGGCTCAAGCGCAGTTGATTGCGCTCGCCGCCAAACTGAATCGGACAGTCACCCAACACGTCATAGGCCGCGCGGTAGCCGGGCTCCTCGAATTCGATCTCGATGCGTTCGGCGCGCAGCGGGGCAGGGCTGACACTGGACAATTGCTGCAACCAGCCGGCGATGATCGAATCCACCACAAAGCGGTTGTAGGCGTTATAGGGGCTGATCGAATAGAAGCGCAGCCAGGCGCCTTGGGCGTCTTCGTGAAAGCTTGATTGACCCCGATAATTGGAGCCGTACAAGGTTTCGAATCGAATCAGGCAGCGTGCGGCTTCTCGTACCGTCGGCGCCTGGGCCGCAGTGACGCCAGCAAGGCCAGCCTGGCTCAGGCGGCTGAGCTGGCCCATGCGCAAGCCAAGGGCCGGGTTGCCGGTCAGTTGAATGGCGCTGTGGCCCAGGCGCATGTAGCGCGGTATCGACAGTCGGGCACCGGCTTCGCTCAGGCGCCCGGCGTCGAGGCCGTATTGATCGAGCAGTGGCTGAGGATCGATGCCATGACTGCGCACGGCATCGGCCAGGCTATGAACAAAGCCCACCGACAGATCGCCCAGGCGCATCGGCTGCGGCTTCATGGCTACAACCAGAGGTTCAGCAAACGCGCACCATGGGCATTGCCGTCGGCAAAATGCTGGCCGTTGCTGCTGAGGAAACTGTGTCCGGCGCTGCCCTGATCCCAGAACTGACCCCGCAGGAACACACTCATGCCAGCGACGGCTTGACTGGCAGGTGTCCGGGTCGTGAGATTCAGGCGCTGCCAGGCCTGGCCTTCACTGACTTCTCCAGGCTGCAAGATGACCGATGTCGGCGCTGACGAGCCCCTGTAGCCACGCCACGGTTGATCCCAGGTGCCACGGCCGGCAACAAAGGCCGGTACCGCGACCAGTTGCACGCTTTGGTCGTTGAGCTTGAGGTAGTTTTCCGGGTACCAGCTGTCGTGACCGATCAATACGCCCAGCCTTCCCGCGGGGGTATCAACGACATTGAGCGAGTGCTCGCCGTTCGCCTTGATCCCGTTCTGTTCTGCGAAGAACGGGTGTATCTGGCGCTGGGGCTGGCCGATCGGCAGGCCCTCGCTGTTGAACACCACGCTGCTGTTGTACAGCGCGCCGCGGCCGATTCTCAAGGTGCCGTCGATGATGCTCGGTTCGGGCAGTACGATGGAACCCGCCACCAGCGTCACGTGGAATTCCCTGGCCAGCCCTCCGAACAATGCCTGGTAGTCTCTGGCCATCGCCTTTGCTTTCATGCGCAGGTGGGCATCGTCCAGACGGTTGCCGCCCTCGGCGCTGATCAACGCCTTGGCGAACTTCAGGGGATTGCTCACCGCCAGCCAGTTCATGGCCTCCTTGAGAGTGCTGGCCTGATACAGCTCATCCTTCTCGCCGCTGACCATCAGCCAGGTACCGACGTGCTCCGGCAACACGACGACGGTCTTGCCGTTCAACAGACCCTGGTCCCGGGCTGCTTGCAGATAGGCCGCGAGCTTGCGGTGCAAACGCTCGGGGCTTTGATAATCGGTGGGAAACAGTTCGGGCTGAATGCCCAACAGATTGCCGCGGTCCGCAGGCGTGCCCTGGTCGACAGCCAGGTTGATCCGCAGATCCGAAAGGTAATGACCCACCGGCCGGTCTGCGGCCCACATCGCGTAGGTCGTGAGGGTGGCGAGCAACGCCATGGAAAATGTCAGGTACAAAAGTTTGCGCATGGGGAAACAGTTTACAGCCTGGAACTGGTTCGAGCATAAAGGGAATCAAGGCCTTAGTGGGCAAATTTCAAACGTTGGCTGTTTTTTTCGCTGGCGGCTGCCTTTCTGCGCCGCGCCGCGGCCATGAATGGCTGGATGGGGATCATGGGAGGAGGGGCGCCGGTCAGCCATCATTCGGCTTGACCGGCAGGCAGGTGAGCGTCAGTTGGTGACCAGCAGTTCCGGGCCGAGGTAGTCGTTGATCTGGTCGATATCGTCGTCGCCCAGGCTGCCCACCGAAGAGGCCAGGCGCAGGCGCGACATCAAATAACGCAACTTGGCATCGAACAGATCGTGGCGTGCGACGAAGAGCAGTTCTTCGGCATTGAGAACGTCCGAGTTGGTGCTGGTGCCGCCCTCCTTGAAACCCTTGCGTGACGATGCCAGTGAGCGTTCGTTGGACGCTACGGCCTTCTCCAGCGCGCGAATGCGTTTGGCGCCGCTCAGGATGCCTTGATACTCACGGGTGGTTCCAGTGATGACTTCCTGTCGTGCGGCGTCCAGTTCATCCGAGGCCTTGTCGCTATTGGCACTGGCCTGGCGTGTCAGTGCGCTGACGCCGCCACCGCTGAACAGCGGGAAATTGACTTCCAGTCCGACCGAACTGTAGCGGTTGCGTTGATTCAGCTCGGAGAGTGATTGGCTCTCACCCGCGGTGTAGCCGGCAACGAAATCCAGGGTTGGCCAGTGGCCGGCCCTGGCGCGCTTCACTTCCTCTTCGGCGAGTTCGCGGCTATAGCGGCGCGCATGGAGCAGCGGGCTATCGGTCTGGGCTTTGACCAGCCAATCCTGCAGGTTGCTCGGCTGTAGCGGTGGTGTATCGAAGCTCGGACGCAAGGTGGTCAGCGATTCGGGGGTTTCACCGATGTATTCCTCGAGCTTGCGGCGCGCGTTGACCAGGTTGTCTTGCGCTTCGATCAGTTCCGCTTCGGCGAGGTCGCGACGGGCGGCCGACTCGTCGATGTCGGTGACGGTGCCGGCCCCCAGTTCCATGCGCCGTTTCGCCGAGGCGAGTTGTTCGTCGAAGGCGTTCAGCTTGGACTTGGCCAGGGTGATGGTTTCGCTGGCCAGGAGCACATCGAAATAGCTTTCGGCCAGGCGCACCGCGGCGTCCTGGCTCTTGGCATCGAATACCGCGTTGCTATAGTCGGCACGCTGCTGACCCTGGCGGTATTCGGCCATTTTCTGTTTGTTGAACAGTGGTTGGCGCAGGCGCAGGTTTGCGCCCTTGGAGTCGTAGTCGAGATCCCTTTCGATACCGCTCTGGCGTTGTGTGCCATTGACCTTGTTGTCGTAGGCCGAGGCATTGATCTGCGGTAGCAGGCCGGCCTTGCCGATAGCGCGGTTTTCCCCGCCGGCCTTTTTTTCATGCACGGCGGCCTGATAGATAGGGCCCTGGAACTGCAACAGATCCCAGGCTTGCTTGAGGTCCATTGCGTCGGCCGGCAAGGCCAACCCCAGCAGGCAGAAGAGCAGGCAATGACGGTCCATTTCATTGTTCCTTGAATGAGCTGTCCACACGTTCGAGCATTGGTTTAAGAAGATAGCTCAACATATTGCGTTCGCCGGTCTTGATGGTGACGCTGGCGGGCATGCCAGGGCGAATGTGATTGGTGCCAAGCAGGCTCATGCCATCGGGGGTGACTTCCACCTGGGCCAGATAGAACGGCTCCTTGCTTTCCTCGTCCATCAGGCGGTCGGCGGAAATGGTCATCACGCGGCCGGGGATGTTTGGCGTCTGGGCATGGTTGAAGGCCGGGAAGGAAATGTCCACGGGCAGGCCGGGGAACATCTTGTCGATGGCCTGCACGGGAATCATCGCGTCGACCTGCAACGGTTCGTTGAGCGGAACGATTTCCATGATCTTGAAGCCGGGCTGAATGATCCCGCCGACGGTGGCGATGCTCAGGGCCTGGACCATGCCGTCGATCGGCGAACGAATCACCGTGTGGGTAACTTCGTAGTCGAGGGCGCGCAAGCGGTCGGCCAGGGTGGTGTTTTCCTTGGCGGTTTCCGTCAGCTGCGACTCGACTTCCTTCAGGTAATCGTGCTGGCGCTGCAGGATGCGCAGCTTGATTTCGGTGGTCTGGCTACGCACGCGGGCGATGTTGTTGAGGTTCTCGGCCTGGCCGGCGGAGAGGTCGGCGTTGCTGCGCTCCAGCTCAAGCAGGCGGTTGCGTGGCACATAGCCTTCGGCCGCCAGTACGCGGGTGCCTTGCAGTTCCTGGTTGAGGAAGCTGATCTGCGAGGCGCGGGCGCCATAGACCTGCTGCAGGCCCTTGAGTTGTACTGCCGACGCCGCCAGGTTTTCCTGCAGGATGCTGATTTCGCCAGCGAGACCGGCGCGCCGGGTATCGAGCAGGCGCTGTTGCAGGTCCATGGCGGCTTCCAGGCGATGGTCACCCTTGAAGCGCTTGAGCAGTTCGGGATCGAAGTTCACCACGTCGCGGCCGTCACGTTCCGCTTCCAGACGGTTTTCCACCGTCTTGCTGACGATGTACTGGGCGCTGACCGCACCCTGTTCGGCAGCGGCACGCAATGAGTCGAGGCGGACCACCTCCTGGCCTTTTGTCACCAGATCGCCTTCGCGAACGAGAATGGCCTCCACGGTACCGCCGCTCAGATGCTGCACGGCTTTGCGATTGCTGGTGACCTTGACCGTGCCTGTCGCTACCACGCCGGCATCCAGTGGCGCCAGCCAGGACCACAGGAGGAAGCCGCCGAAGCCGGCAAGCACCAGCCACACGCCCCACCGCGCGGGTTTGCCGACGTCCAGGTCTACCACGCTCCTGGGATCGGCTGTAATCATCTCGGTATGTTGGCTCATTTGCATGATCGGTCACTCCCGTGCTTTGACGGAGGCCAGCGGAGTTGATGCGCCTGCAGGGATCACACTGGCCTTGCGCAGCGCTGCGAATACTTCATCGCGCGTACCTAGCATCTGCACGCCGCCGTCGCGCAGCATCAGCACCTTATCGACGGCACAGAGTACGTTGGGACGGTGAGAAATCAGAATGACGGTGGCGCCACGGCCCTTGAGTTCGGCCAGAGCATCGACCAAGGCCTTTTCGCCGACGTCGTCGAGGTTGGCGTTCGGCTCGTCCAGCACGATCAGATTGGGCTCGCCATACAGCGCGCGGGCCAAGGCGATGCGCTGCTTCTGGCCGCCGGATAGCGGGCTGCCATCGGTGCCCAGGCGGGTGTCATAACCCTGCGGAAAACGCAGGATCATCTCGTGCACGCCAGTGATCTTGGCGGCGCGGATGACCGCTTCGCTGTCCACTTCGCCAAAGCGCGCAATGTTGTCGGCGATGGTCCCCTCGAACAGCTCCACGTCCTGTGGCAGGTAGCCGAGCCAGGGGCCAAGTTCGCCCTTGTTCCAGTTGAAGATGTCCGCGCCGTCCAGGCGCACCTTGCCGGCCTGCGTCGGCCAGACGCCAACCAGCAGGCGGGCGAGGGTGGATTTGCCCGAGGCGGACGGACCGATAATGCCAAGGCTTTCGCCGGGGACAAGGCTGAAGCTCACACCGCGCAGAATCGTGTTGGTGGTCCCCGGGGCACCGGCATACACATTCTCCACCGCCAGCATGCCCATTGGCCGCTGCAGCGACATGCTCGGTGGCCGGCGCGGAAAGTCTTGCAGCATCTCGTTGAGCCGGCCCCAGGCCGAACGGCAGCCGAGCAATTGCTTCCACGACGCGATGACCTGTTCCACCGGACCCAGTGCGCGACCGGTGAGGATCGAGCAGGCAATCATCATCCCCGGGGTGATCTTGCCTTCAATCGCCAGCAGCGCGCCGGCGCCGAGGATCAGCGACTGCAAAGTGATCCGCACGAAGCGCCCGGTGCTGCTGATCAAGGCGGCACGATCGGAGGCCAGGGTCTGCATTTCCAGAATGCGCAAATGGCTTTGGAACCAGCGCTTGCTGATCGACGGCAGCATGCCCATGGCCTCGATGACCTCGGCGTTGCGCAGGTTGTTGTTGGCGTACTGGGAGGAGGAGAGGGCGGCCTGATTGGCTTCGGCCAGCGGTTTCTGCGTCGCCTTCTCGGTGAGCCAGGCCAGGGCCACCAGAATCAGTGAGCCGATCAGCGTGATCAGTCCGAGTATTGGGTGGATCAGATAGGCGACCAGCAGGTAGATCGGCGTCCACGGTGCATCGAAGAAAGCGTACAGGGAGTTGCCGGTGACGAACTGACGAACCTGGGCAAGGTCTTGCAGGGCCTGGGCCGGATTACCTCCGGCGCGATTCAGGTTGCGCTCGAAAGCAGCGGTGAAAATGCGTCGGTTGAGGTCCATGTCGAGGCAGTTGCCGACCCGGATCAGTACGCGGGTGCGGACCATTTCCAGCGTGGACATCAGCAAGAACAGACCTACTACCAGGACAGTCAGCATCGTCAGCGTCGTGACGTTGCGACTGACCAGGGCTCGATCGTAAACCTGCAGCATATAAATAGCTGGCGTCAACATCATGACGTTTATGACGCCGCTGAACCCTGCCAGCAAATAAAAGCTGCGGCGCAGACGAAAGAGCGCGTCGGCCAGTTCTGAACGGATGCTCGACTGCTTGGGCATTTTGATCCTCCCACTGCGAAAAGCCGATTGCCCTTGGAGCGCAACAGCTAACAGTAAATGTAGTCCTGTAAACAGCTTATGGACACGCAGGCTGGTCGCTCTATAGATGGCGAGTCTTCCGAAATCGCTGCGTTGCTCCCTTATGCAGCAGCGTAGGTGGCGATGAATCACTCCGAAATAACATTTCGCTCTATACCAGCACACAACTTTCTATATGTCCTTAAAAAACAGCTAGTTGTGATACCTGCCACCAGTCGTCTGTTTTAACGACGTAATATTGACAAAGTTTTGCTATGGAACTTTAGTCTTAGTTATCGGGGGGCCCGCCCGCCTGAAGCCTGTCATCGTTTTGGCAACGCAGGGCGCAGTGATTTCCCGGGAGGAGCAGAACCATGTCGATCATTTCGTTGTTTTGCAGAGGGAAGGGGCTGTCCAGGACGTTCGCCTTCACTTCCAGATTCCATGGCCCGCCCAGGGCTCGAATCCGCTCTGCCTGATCGCCCGGCGAGCAATTCATATCGCGAATTCCAGGCGCGAATCCCGGGTCCCGGGTAACGCCAGCTCTCGCAAAAAAACATAACCAACAAACTGCGCAAGCCATCACTTGACTTGGCGCGGGAGGATTTTCTCGTCCCGCGCCTTTAACCAGACAGATCGAGGGCAATCCAAAATGGCCAATTTCAACAAGTCGGACCTGGAATTCATCCTCAAGCAAATCTTTATCGCCGAGGCGAATGCCGCCGGCACCAGCCTCATTGATTTGCTTCCCAATACCCAGGTGCCGTTCGGCCTGCGTACCGTCGATGGCAGCTTCAACAACCTGGTCACCGGCCAGAGTGATTTTGGCGCCGCGGACGCTGACTTCCCACGCCTGCTCGATCCTTCCTTTCTATCGGCGCAGTACGCCGGAACAGGGACGGTGATCGACCCGCAACCACGGATTATCAGTAACCTGGTCGTCGACCAGACCGCCAACAACCCGGCGGCCTATGCCTCAGCGTTCGACCCGGGCCTGGACGGTGTGCTCAACTTCGGCACGGTGGGTAATGACGACGTACTCAAGGATGGCGTACAGATAGTCACCAGCCCCGGGCTGGATGGCGTGTTCGGCACGGCCGATGACAAGGACGTGTTCTTCATGCCCAACGTGTCGCCGGACGTCGGCCTGACCGCCAGCTTCAACTCGTGGATGACCTTCTTCGGCCAGTTCTTCGACCACGGTCTCGACCTGGTCACCAAGAGCACTACCGACTTCGTGTTCATTCCGCTGCAGGCGGACGATCCGTTGTTCGTCCCGGGCAGCCCGACCAACTTCATGGTGCTGTCACGCGCAGTGCATACCGCCGGCGCGGACGGAGTAGTCGGCACGGCCGATGATGGCCAGACCAATACCACCTCGCCGTTCGTTGACCAGAGCCAGACCTACGCCTCGCACCCGTCGCATCAGGTGTTCCTGCGCGAGTACGTCATCAACGCGGCGGGCGATCCTGTTGCAACGGGGCGCTTGATTACCAATCGCGACCTCGGCCCGGACGGCCTGTTTGGCACGGCCGATGATGGCGACGGTGAAAATGGCGGCATGGCGACCTGGGCCGTGGTCAAGGCCCAGGCCCGTGACATTCTGGGCATCAACCTGACCGACGCCGATGTGCACAACGTGCCATTGCTGGCAACCGATGCGTACGGCAACTTCATCCGCGGGCCGAACGGCATGCCGCAGGTGGTGATTCGCATCAGTAACGGTGCTGACGGCATCGCCGGGACGGCTGATGACGTTACTCAACTGGTCGAAGGCAACCGGGCTGCTCCCATCAGTCTGACCAGTGCCGTGAGTACCGGGCATGGTTTCCTCGACGACATCGCCCACAATGCCGCGCCAGTAGTCGTCGGCGGGGTTCTGCAGGCGGATGCCGACATCGCTGTCGGCAATGCGCAGCCCGTTGGCCCTGGCGGCAACAACCTGACCTATGACAATGAACTGCTCGACGCCCACTTTATTGCCGGTGATGGCCGGGTGAACGAGAACATTGGCTTGACCGCCGTGCACCATGTGTTCCACTCCGAGCACAACCGCCTGGTCCAGCAATCCAAGGACACCATCCTGGCTTCCGGCGACCTGGCCTTCCTCAATGAGTGGCTGGCGGACGATGTGACCGCGATACCGACTACACCTGCCGAGATTGCGGCATTGGTGTGGGATGGCGAACGCCTGTTCCAGGCCGCCAAGTTCGGCACCGAAATGCAGTACCAACACCTGGTGTTCGAAGAGTTCGGGCGGACCATTCAGCCGCAGATCGACGAATTCCTTGCACCCAGCGGGTATGACACCTCGATCAACCCGGCAATCCTCGCCGAGTTCGCCCACGTGGTGTATCGCTTCGGTCACTCGATGTTGACCGAAACTGTCGATCGCTTCGACCCCGCGTTCAATCCGCTGCTCACTGACCCCACCAACCCGGACTCGCAACTGGGTCTGATCGCGGCCTTCCTCAACCCGCTGGCGTTCGCCAGCAGCGGGGTGACTGCGGACCAGGCGGCAGGGGCGATCATTCGCGGTGTGACCCGCCAGGTCGGCAACGAGATCGATGAGTTCGTCACCGAAGCGTTGCGCAACAACCTGCTCGGTCTGCCGCTCGATTTGCCGAGTCTGAACCTGGCACGTGGTCGCGACACGGGCATCCCCACCTTGAATGAGGCGCGTCGCGAGTTTTACGCATCCACCGGCGACAGCCAACTCAAGCCGTACATCAGTTGGGCTGACCTGGCAGACAGCCTCAAGCACCCCGAGTCGCTGGTCAACTTCATCGCGGCCTATGGCACGCATAGCACGATCACGGCGGCGACCACGCTGGCAGACAAACGCGCTGCAGCCTTTGCGCTGGTATTCAACGGTGCGGGTTCGCCGGCTGACCGCCTGGACTTCCTCAACAGCACCGGTGCCTATGCCAACGTAACGCTGGCCGGCGCGGATGGGGTACTGGGTACTGCAGATGACCTGACCGGTGTGACGGTCACGGGCGTCGACGACATCGACTTCTGGGTCGGTGGCCTCGCCGAACAGAAGATGCCGTTCGGCGGCATGCTCGGTTCGACGTTCAACTTCGTGTTTGAAACCCAGATGGAGGCGTTGCAGAACGGCGACCGCTTCTACTACCTGGCGCGTGTCGCGGGCCTGAACTTTGGTGCCGAGTTGGAAAACAACTCCTTTGCCAAGCTGATCATGCTCAACACCGATGTCACCCACCTGTCGAACACCGTGTTCCTGACGCCAACGTTCACCCTTGAGGTGGATCAGACCGCCCAGTTCACCGGCCTTGGCGTGGATGGCCGCGCCGATCCGACCGGCGGTATCATGATCAACGGCGTGGAAGTCGTGTCGCTGGTGATTCGCGACAACCCCGACACCGTGGGTCCGGACACCAATTATCTGCAGTACACCGGTGAAGACCATATCGTCATGGGCGGCACCGCCGGCAATGACATCATCATTTCCGGTGAGGGCGATGACACCCTTTTCGGCGACGCCGGCAACGACCGCCTCGAAGGCGGTGCCGGTAACGATGCGGTACTGGGCGGCGCGGGCGATGACATCATCAGCGATTCGTTCGGTGACAACCGTCTGGAAGGCAATGACGGTAACGATGTGATCGTGGCTGGCAGCATGCTTGCCGGAGGCAACCTGATCCTGGGTGGCGACGGTCAGGACTTCATCATCACCACTGAAGACATCTCCCTTTCCTTCGGCGGCCAGGGTGACGACTTCATCCTCGGTGCCAAGACCAACCTGCCGGCTACCGGTGGCGAAGGTGATGACTGGATCGAGAAGGGCACCCAGGACGGTGCACCTGGCGATAACGCCTCGCCGTTGCTCAATGACGATGTGATCGGCAACGACATCTTTACTGGTGGTGGCGGTTTCGACGAAATGATCGGCGAGGGTGGCGATGACATCTTCGTTGGCAGCGATGCCCAGGACAAGATGGAAGGCATGTCCGGCTTCGACTGGGTGACCTACAAGAACGACAGGGTCGGCGTGACCGCTGACCTGACCATGGCCGCGCTGGCGCAGCCCCATGGCAATACACCAAGCCAGAATGCCGGCATATTCAATCCGGTCGGTGCCTCGCCAGCCTCGATTCTCGACCGTTTTGCCGAGGTCGAAGGCTTGTCCGGTTCGAGTTTTGGCGATGTGCTCAAAGGCGATAATGTCGATGCGGACACCATCATCAACCACGGCGGCACCACGGGCAGTGCGCTGACCAATGTCGCATTGATCCGCGGACTGGACCAGTTCCTGGCGGATGCCGGATTGCCGACCACCGGCTTTGCCACTGGCAACATCATCCTCGGTGGCGATGGCAGCGACCTGATCGAGGGCCGCGGTGGCGATGACCTGATCGACGGCGACAAATGGATCAACGTCAGGATTGCCGTTTATGATCCGGCTGACGTCAACCATACCGGCCCTGAGATCGCCAGCTTCGACAGCATGGTCGATATGATCCCGTTGATGCTGGATGGCACCATCAACCCTGGTCAGCTCAAGGCCGTGCGGGAAATCATGCCCGGCACCTCGACGGGCGGGGCGGCCTTCGACACTGCCATTTTCTCCGGGCTTGAGGCCGAGTATGCGGTGACTGTCGATGACCGTGGCACGGACGATGTGACGGACGATGTCTGGACAGTGGCCGATAGCGTAGCGGGTCGCGACGGCACCGATACCCTGTTGAATATCGAACGCCTGCAGTTCGCCGATAACCAGCAAGTGCTGGTGGCGGGGGAGAATGCCCAACCGGATGGCAGTCCGACTGTCTCTGATGGCAACGGCGGCGCGATCACCGTGGGCGATTTACTGACTGTCAGCGTGGCCGGGGTGAGCGATGACGACAACGTCGCGGCGGGTAATCCGCAGGGGTTGATCACCAACTCCTCTGTGTCCTACATCTGGCAGTTCGAGGCCGATCCAGGCAGTGGCATATTCGAGGATATCATCCTGTTGCCGGCTGGCGACCTGGCGTTCCAAAGCGCCAATGGTACCGCATTCAAGGTCTCTCCTGATCTCGCCGGGTTGTCGTTGCGGGTCAAGGCGATCTATCAGGACGGTCACGGCACCACGGAGATCCTGTTCTCCACGCCGACGGCTGCCGTTGTTGCCGGTGCACCGGTTACGCCAACGGCGCAGGTACCTGTAGTCGATGCCACTGCGGGTGGCGCGGGCCTGCACATGGTCCGCTCCGACCTCAACTTCATTCTTGATCAGATCAAGATTGCCGAGGCTGATGCGGCCGGTCAGGACATCCTCTCGCTGATCCCGAACATCCGCGCGCCGCTGGGCCTGCGTACGGTCGACGGGTCAAACAACAACCTGATGAACCTCAACGGCATTGACAACACCGAGTTTGGCGCCGCCGATAACCTCTTCCCGCGCGTGGGCGATCCGGTATTCAATCCGGCGGAAGGGGGAACGTCGTATGCGCAGAACAACGGCCTTGTGATCGACTCGCAGCCGCGCACCATCAGTAACCTGATCGTCGATCAGACAGCGAACAACCCGGCGGCCTATGCCACGGCATTCGACCCGGGCCTGGACGGTGTGCTCAACTTCGGCGCGGTGGGTAACGACGATGTGCTCAAGGAAGGTGTACAGATTGTTGCCAGCCCCGGGCTGGATGGACAGTTCGGTACTGGCGACGACCGCGATGTGTACCTGTTTGAGAACACCACGTCGGATGCGGGATTGTCCGCGCCGTTCAACGCCTGGATGACCTTCTTCGGGCAGTTCTTCGATCATGGTCTGGACCTGGTGACCAAAGGTGGTTCGGGCACCGTCTTCATTCCGCTTCAGCCGGATGATCCACTCTTTGTCCCAGGTAGCCTGACGAACTTCATGGTTCTGACCCGCGCGACCAACCAGCCAGGGGCGGATGGCGTTCTTGGCACGGCCGACGACATCCATGAGCACACCAACACCACCTCGCCGTTCGTGGACCAGAACCAGACCTATAGCTCGCACCCGTCGCATCAGGTGTTCCTGCGCGGTTATGAACTTACCGCCAGCGGCCCCGTAGCGACAGGCCGGTTGATCACTAACCGTGACCTGGGGGCGGATGGCACGTTTGGCACCGCTGACGACGTTGAAATCGGTGGTATGGCAACCTGGAAGGTGGTCAAGGCTCAGGCACGCGACGTGCTGGGTATCAATCTGACCGACGCCGATATCGACAGCGGCCCGCTGCTGGCGACTGACGCCTATGGCAACTTCATCAAGGGGCCGAACGGCTTCCCGCAGGTTGTCATTCGGGTCAACAATGGGGCGGATGGCATTGCCGGCACCGCCGATGATGTCACTACGCTTGTCGAAGGCGATCCGGCCAATCCGGTAAGCCTCGTGAACGCGGTGCGCACCAGCCATGCCTTCCTCAACGACATCGCCCACAACGCCGTGCCGGTCGTTACCGGCGGGGTTCTGCAGGCGGATGCCGACACCCTTGTCGGCAATGCGCAGCCCGTTGGCCCGGGCGGCAACAACCTGACCTATGACAACGAACTGCTCGACGCTCACTACATCGCCGGCGACGGCCGGGTCAACGAAAACATCGGCCTGACCGCGGTGCATGCGATCTTCCACTCCGAGCACAACCGGCTGGTTGCGCAGACCAAGGACACCGTGCTCGATTCGGGTGACGTGGCCTTCCTCAACGAGTGGCTGTTGACTCCGGTGGCCGCGTTGCCAACTACCCAGGCTGAGTTCGATGCGCTGCAGTGGAATGGCGAGCGCTTGTTCCAGGCTGCCAAGTTCGGCACCGAGATGCAGTATCAGCACCTGGTGTTCGAGGAGTTTGCGCGGACCATCCAGCCCAACATCGACCTGTTCTTCGCACCGACCCAGGTCTATGACGTCGACCTTGATCCTTCGATCGTCGCCGAGTTTGCCCACACCGTGTACCGGTTTGGTCACTCGATGCTGACCGAGACTGTCGATCGCTACGATATCGACTTCAACGTGATAGGCGATCCGAGCAGCGCCAACCCCGATCAGCAACTGGGCTTGATCGCGGCGTTCCTCAACCCGTTGGCGTACGCCGCCAGTGGCGTGTCGCCAGAGGATGCGACCAGTGCGATCATCCGTGGGGTGACCCGGCAAGCCGGTAACGAAATCGACGAGTTCGTCACCGAGGCGCTGCGCAATAACCTGCTCGGCCTGCCGCTCGACCTGCCGGCGATCAACATCGCCCGTGGCCGCGACGTGGGGATTCCTTCACTCAACGCGTTCCGCCGCGACATCTACAGCCAAACCGGTGACACCCAACTCAAGCCTTACAACAGCTGGGTCGACCTGGTGCAGCACCTCAAGCATCCGGAGTCGTTGATCAACTTCATCGCGGCCTATGGCACGCATGACACCATCACGGCGGCGACAACGCTGGAAGGCAAACGCGCTGCAGCTATGGCGCTGGTATTCGGTGGTGTGGGGGCGCCGGCTGACCGCCTGGACTTCCTCAACAGCACCGGTGCCTTTGCCAACGTAACGCTGGCCGGTAGCGATGGGGTACTGGGTACTGCCGACGACCTGAGGAACGTGACGATCACTGGCGTCGATGCCATCGATATGTGGATTGGCGGCCTTGCCGAACAGAAAACCCCGTTCGGCGGCATGCTCGGCTCGACCTTCAACTTCGTGTTCGAGAACCAGCTGGAAAAACTGCAGGACGGCGACCGCTTCTACTACCTGGAGCGTACCTCTGGCCTGTCGATGAACGCGGAGCTTGAAAGCAACTCGTTCGCCAAGCTGATCATGGCCAACACCTCGGCCACGCACTTGCCGGGTGTGGTGTTCACGGATCCGGGGTTCTATCTGGAAGTGGACCAGGGCAGGCAGTTCAACGAAGGTCTGCTCGCCGTCGATCCGCTCGGCCCGAATGGCGAGCAGGTGGTGTTCCGCGACAACCCGCTGACCGTGGGGGCGGATACCAACTACATCAAGTACACAGGTGACGAGCACATCGTGCTGGGTGGCACCGAAAACGCAGACATCCTCATCGCCAGTGAAGGCGATGACACGGTCTGGGGTGATGGCGGCAACGATCGCATCGATGGCGGTGACGGCAACGACCAGTTGCGCGGTGGTGCCGGCGACGACATCATCACCGACACTGGCGGCGACGATAACATCCAGGGTGGCGACGGCCACGACGTACTGCACGGAGGCAACGGCGTCAACCTGCTCATTGGTGGGTTCGGCAACGACTTCATCATTACCGGTGAGGACGCTTCCGAGGCCATTGGTGGCCAGGGCAACGACTTTATCCTGGGCAGCAAAGCCAACGAACAGGACATGGGTAACGAAGGCGACGACTGGATCGAGAAGGGTACCTCGGACGGTGCGCCTGGCGACAACTTCGATCCGCTCGGCAACGACCCGGTAATCGGTCACGATGTCTACATCGGCGGTAGCGAGAACGATAAGTTCAACGGCGAAGGCGGTGACGACATCATGGTCGGCAGTCTCGGCTTCGGTGACCGCTATATCGGCGGCTCGGGCTATGACTGGGCGACCTTCAAGGGGCTGGCCCAAGGTGTGAGCGTTGATTACACCGACCGCTTCTTCGATGTGCCACCGATGCCGGGTTCAGGAGCTTCGGCGCTGGTGCGCTTCGACATCATGGAAGGTCTGTCCGGTTCGTCACACGGTGACTACCTGCGCGGTGATAGCGAAGATGCGGCATCGCTACCCACCTCGGGTGCAACCGGCAGTGTGCTGACGAACATCAGCCTGATCAACGGTCTGGCGGGTCTGCTGCCAGCTGGAGCGACATTCTTCGACGGCGGCAACATCATCCTCGGTGGTAGCGGCAGCGACCTCATTGAAGGTCGCGGTGGTGACGACATCATCGACGGTGACAAGTGGCTGAACGTGCGCATCAGCGTACGGGCAAACGCTGATGGCACCGGCGCGGAAATCGCCACGTTCGACAGCATGGAACCGATGGTCCAGGCGATGTTGAACGGTACTTACAACCCGGGCCAACTGGTCATCGTGCGGGAGATTCTGACCGGCACTGACAACTTCGACACCGCGCTGTACTCAGGTAATGCGTCGGAGTACACAGTCGCTGTCGATGGCAACACTGTCATTGTGACCGACCTGGTTGCAGGGCGTGATGGCGTCGATCGCCTGACGGGCATCGAGCGCCTGCAGTTCGCTGACCAGGCGCAGGCCTCCGGTGTTGGCACCGTCTCGAACAGCGCTCCTGTGGGGCGTCTGGCGATCCTCGATGCTACCACCGGTGCGCGTATCGATTCGCCTGTCGCCGGCCAGCTGCTGCGCGTCAGCAGCCAGTCGATACGCGACGCGAACAGCGTCAGTGCGGCCAATCCGACCGGCGCGGTTACCGGTCCCGTGTCTTACTACTGGCAGGCCGAAACCATTGCCGGTTCGGGCATCTTTGAAGACATCACCGTTCTCGCCGCCGGCGAGGCATCGCGGGTAACCGGCGCCACCTACCTGGTGGCGGACGATGTCGCCGGTCTGAACCTGCGCGTTCGGGCGGTGTATCAGGATGGCAGCAGTACGCTGGAGATCGTCGACTCGTCGGCGAACAACGCACCGACCGCTGGGCCGGGCATCCTCGGGTTTGCGTTTCTGAACCAGGTGTTGACCGCCGACCCGTCGACCATCGTCGACGTCGATGGCCTCAGCAATCCGCAGTTCACCTTCCAGTGGCAGGAGACCAATGGGGTCACCTTCGTCGACATCGTCGGAGCCACCGCTAGTACGTTAACGCTTGGTCAGGCTCAAGTCGGCGATCAAGTGCGCGTGGTGGTCAGTTACGTGGATGACTTCGGTGTGGCCGAAAGCATTGCGTCCGACGCCACGGCCCCGGTGGGCGTCGGTGTTGTGTTTGTCGGAACCCCCGGTGTCGACATTTTTATCGGCACGCCAGGCGACGACGTGGCCAGCGGAGGTGATGGCAACGACATCCTGAACGGCCTGGGCGGCAACGACATCCTCAATGGTGACGCGGGCAATGACGTTCTCATCGGCGGTGGTGGTGCCGATACGATGGCTGGCGGTGTTGGCGACGATGTCTACGAAGTCACCGACCTTGGGGACGTGGTGACCGAGCTCGTCGGTGGCGGCAGCGACACGGTCTGGACCTCGCTCGCCAGCTATACCCTGGGTGCCAACGTCGAAAATCTGTTTTTCGGCGGCAGCGGCAACTTTGTGGGCATCGGCAACGCGCTCGACAACACGCTCGTGGGTAGTGCAGGTATTGACGTCCTCATCGGTGGCGGCGGTGCCGACACGATGGTCGGCGGTGCCAGCAACGATGTCTACGAAGTCACCGACCTTGGGGACGTGGTGAGCGAGCTCGCTGGCGCAGGCACGGATACGGTCTGGACCTCGCTCGCGAGCTACACCCTGGGTGCCAACGTCGAGAATCTGTTTTTCGGCGGCAGCGGCAACTTTGCGGGCACAGGCAACGCGCTCGACAACATAATCGTGGGGGGGGCGGGTAACGACGTCCTCATCGGTGGCGTAGGTAACGACACCATCATCGGTGGCGCAGGTGCCGACGCGATGGTCGGTGGCGTCGACAACGATACCTATGAAGTCGCCGATCTTGGGGACGTGGTGACCGAGCTCGCCGGTGGCGGCAGCGACACGGTCTGGACCTCGCTCGCGAGCTACACCCTGGGTGCCGACGTCGAAAATCTGTTTTTCGGCGGCAGTGGCAACTTTGCGGGCAGCGGAAACGAGCTCGACAACGCGATCGTGGGAGGTGCAGGTAACGACGTCCTCATCGGCGGCGCAGGTAACGACGTTATCATCGGTCGCGCAGGTGCCGACACGATGGCCGGCGGTGTCGGCAGCGATGTCTACGAAGTCACCGACCTTGGAGATGTGGTGAACGAGCTTGCCGGTGCCGGCAGCGACTCGGTCTGGACCTCGCTCTCGAGCTACACCCTGGGTGCCGACGTCGAAAATCTGTTTTTCGGCGGCAGCAGCAACTTCGCGGGCACCGGCAACGGGCTGGTCAACACGATCGTGGGTGGTGCAGGTAACGACGTTCTCACCGGCGGTGGTGGTAACGACGTGATGAGTGGCGGCGTCGCCGGCAACGATACGTTCGCGTTTGCTGCGGGTTTCGGCAGCGATACGATCCTGAACTTCGGGGCCAATCCGGCCGGGCAAGACTTGCTCAATATCACGGCGCTGGGGATCAACAGCGCGACGTTCGCTGCCAACGTGACCATTACGGCCAACGGGGCGGACACGGTGGTAGGGATCGGGGCGGACACGATTCACCTTGTCGGTGTCAACAGCGCAGCCGTTGATCAGACGGACTTCATTCTGGCCACTTGAGGTCCTGGTCAGTACTGTCGCAAGGAGCGTGGACAGCGGAGGGGAGGGCAATGGATGCCCTCCCTTTCTCCTTCCATTCAATTGCCCATCCGCTATCGGGGTGCCAGCAGCGTACTGGAACTCATCAAAGCAGGTTGGAACCGAACTGCGAAATCAAAGAAACAATGAAAAAGGAAACCCGGCCTTGAACACTTCAGCCATCTGCCTCTTGAGCAGTCTATTGGTTTCGATCGCTGCTTCTGCTACCGGGGTTAATCCGGTGTTCGACCTGGATTTCACCAGGTCAGCCACGGAAACGCTGAAAAAACTGCACATCAACGACGCTTGTATTATCGCCATCTCAAGTCCTGCTGCGTTTACGTTCTGCCGAGAAGGGTCATCAACGCTCTGGAAGTATCAGGCGCTGGATCTGGAGCAACAGGCGCTGATCCAGATTGGCCAAAAGCGGTCTTCGACGGACTTTCAGCAAATAACCCTTGTGGAAGTCGACAGCGTTGCTTGCGAACAGGATCACCTTGTGGAATGGGTTAAACCAACTATCAGGCATGGACTTGTCCTTGGTCTGATTACCCTGTTTCTGTTGGCCGGCCTGCGATATACCTACCGGGCGATCATGCATTGCTGTTATGACGAGGCTGGCTTTTCGAAGTTCGGCTTACAGCGATTGGACGAATCCTGGTCAACGCACAATTCAACGGTAATGGCGTTGGTCGCATGGGGTATGGCGGCAGCTATGGCATTTGTTTACTTCGGGTTTTGAACATGACCACAATTAGCGGATGTGCCGTTTCAAGACGTTCGCCATTCGATGTACTTTGACTCCGTGCAGTTCCATTCGCTGACGATTGATTGACTTGCTTGATATCCTGTTTGTTTCAGTTAATCCTGAGTTGCTGTCTACCTGAAAGGGTGGCTGGATCACCGTGAAATTCGCAATTGGAGTTTGCTCTGGATGAGAGCTGCTCGCTATTGCGCGAGTTGTGGGATGTATAACAGCTATTGATTCTGTTGATGGCTTATCCGTTGCTGATTGCGTTCGGGTTCCTGACGATGCTGGCGCTACTCCTTCCTGGATGCAGATGCTCCCTATCTTTCGATACAGAGCATCTTCGTTGAGCATCACCCTTGTTGATCGGTTTTCATACAGACTGCAGGGCACCATTCTTTATTTACAGAACGGCCGTAATGGGGTGATAACCATACGAGCGGCCTCGCTTACCAACTCACCCTCACCCCCGCATTGCCACTCACGCCTTCCAGGGCATTGGTGTCCAGATTGGTGTTGTAATCCGCCGCCAGGTACACGCTGACCGTTGACGATAACCGCGCCACCACACCCACTCCGAGATCGGCAGAGGACGATTTGTGATCACTCTTGATCCGGTCCACGTCATCATAGGTCACGGTGTCACTGCCGCCAAAGGTGCGCCAGGCGTTCGCCCGGACGTAGGGCTCGATGGGCGTGTTCTGTACCAGGTAGCGCCCTTTCAGGCGTGCACCGAGGCGACCGGTCCAGTAGTCCTGGGAGTCGAACGAGACCTTGGAAATACCGTCGTTCTGGCTGTCCATATCGATCTGCTGGTTGATCACCTGGACCTGTGGCTCCACCACCCAGTGCTCGGAAATTGCAATCGGATAGCCGGCTTCGGCGGACAACGCCAATGCATGGCCCTTGCTGTCCATCTTCACCCCACGGTCGGATTTGTTATCGCCATCCAGGCGCGTGCCCATGGCCACGAGGTCAACGTACCAGCCCACGGTTGGATCGGTGAGGGTCCAATAGGCGCCGAAGTTGTCGCCGTCGAGTTCGACCCGCCCCGAACGACGGTCCTGGAAGCCCTCGGCGAAACCTTTGACATCGCCCTGCAAGCGGCTCTGGCCGACGAACAGGCCGAAGCGTTGGATCTGCCCGCCGCTGGTTTCGGAGGCATACAGGTCATGGCCCACTTGATAGCCCTTGGTAGAACCGTCGAAGCTGGGGGACACGGTGCCGGTCCAGCTCTTGTTGAAATCGCGGCCATAGGCACGACCCCAACCGGCCGGGACGGCGCCGGTTTCGCTCAACAGGCTTTGTTCGCCCTGGCGGTCGTGGAACGTGCCCAACGCTTGCAAAGTCATCAACTGCGCGGCTGGCACCACCACCGAATACACGGGCACCTCCAGGCGGTACAGTGGAATAGGATCGGCACCTGCCACCGCTGTCGGTAATGGCGGGGTACTGACAGCAGGTTCCGGAGAGGTTTCGGCCGGGATTTGGTTGAGCGGAGGTGCAGTGGGTTCGACCGGAGCAACGGGTCTTGAAGTTGGCGGCTCCACGGGCGGTTCATCGGGCGCGACCACCGGCGGTGTCGGTGGAATCGGTGGTACCGGCACCACTACCTGCGGCACCGGTGTCGGCGGTGGTACCACCGGCGGTTGTACCGCTGCCACTGACGAGCGCAGGTACCAGTTGTTTTCCGAGCCTGCCGTTACACCGCCCTTGAACAGATAGTACTCATAGGCCCCGGCAGAAACCGAGCCTTTCAGGGCAAAGGCATCGGTAGTGCTGACTGCGCCGTTGAGCGCCTGCACCACTTCGATCCCGTTGTTTTGCGTCAGGCCGCCCAGGCCACTGAGATTGGTCACCGCCAATTGGGTATTGCCGCTGATGGTGCCGTCGGAGACCACCAGTTTGTCAGTGGCGGAAGTGTCGTCGCCGAGCACGGTTTGCAGCCACAGCTGGCCGTTGTTGCCGACGTAGTTGCCGTACACCGTCAGCGAGTCCGCGGCGCTGTTGCTGCCGGTGGTCATGTCGATGGTGCCGGCGTTGATGAGGGTCGCCCGCTGGCCGGCGGTGTAGGGTCGGATACTGCCTTGGGTCACCGCCAGCACGCTGGTGTTGTCGATGGAAGCCGTGCCGGTATTACTGGCGCTGTCGCCGAGGAAAAAGTCGCCAGCCAAGTCGAAGTGCGAATTGTTGTTGAGGTTGACGGTTTCCCAACCGATGTAGCGGGAGGCCGTATTGGAAGTGGTGTTGTCGAAGGTCAATTGATCATTGCCCAGGCCGCCGTCGATCGATGGGGTGGCGCTCAACAGGCTTTCGGTCAGGCCGCTGAGCAGCGCGGTATCGTTACCATCACCCATCAGCACGGCGGACTTGATCTGGCCGCCATTGAGCCAGTTGAAGGTGTCGTTGCCGAGGCTGGCGCGGATCTCGCCGTTTATCACGCCGCCGCTGACAGTGATGCGGTCGTCGCCGCCGCTGACACTGATATTGCCGCCAATCGTACCCCCGGTGACGATAATCCAGTCGGTACCAAATCCGGTGACGAGGTTGCCAAGGATCGAGCCGCCGGACATGTCATAGATGTTGTTGTCCAGTTTCATGTCGACGCGGCCGATGGTGCCGCTGGTTTGCTGCGCCACGTCGCCATCTTCAAAGGCGCCGACGATGGTGCCGCCGGTCATCAGGAAGGTGTCGCGGCCGTCGCCTTGGGCCAGAGACTGGATCTGCCCGCCACTCATCACAAAGTCATCGATGCCATTGCCTTGGGAAACCGCACCCGTGACCGCACCGGCACTGATACGGAAGCGATCGGCGCCATCACTCTGAGTGACGCTGCCGACGATTCGTCCGGAGTTCATGTCGACGAGGTCGGTGCCAGCCCCGGTAACAATGTAGCCGTTGATGGTACCGGTGCCGTCAATCGGGAGGGTCAGGATGTTGTTGCCCAGCAGGTCGGTCAGGCCGACAGGGCTGCTGCCACTGTCGCAGACATACGCATCGACGCCGGGGCCGGGAGTGAGTATGCAAGCCGCTTGCGCCTGTTGTACTGCCAGACTTAAAAGCGACAACGCCCCCACTTGAAGAAGTCCATTTTTTCCTGCACGCAGCGCAAGGTGCATAAGATCCCTCTTATTTGATGTCATTCTGATATTGTGTGGGGGTTTTATTTTGTAGTTATATCTAGACCATCAATACGATATCTACAAGGAAATGGGCTTGTGGTCCTTTCGTCGATTGCCCAGGACCTCGGCAGGGTGTTGCAGGCGAATAGAAAGTTAAAATCCACAACGCTGAGCTGGGAAAAATGGATGAGTTTCGCTCTTCGATTTAATACCTCTGCTGGGTATGAGTAAGACAATTCCTGTTTTTTCGCCATAAGTGGGTGGTTATATTGTCTTCCAGTTAGTTTAAATTGTTTTTTCTGGAATATATCGTGTCAAAGGTTGTGTTGTTTTTACTTTTTGGTTTTGTGTTGTCGGATTACGTGCTCGCGTCACCCAAAAAACAAATGCTTCTACAAGTGCGTCGTACATGAATTGCGGTTCAGGTCTGGCCACGGCCAAGCGTGTAGCCCAGTTGGAGGTGTGCTTCAGAGTGCCGCCATTCAGCGCCGCACCGCGAAAACTCCTCTGGCAATGGCCCGACATCACGACATAAAACATTTCACACACGGCGTCCATGCTGGTTTTTAACGTTCCCGCGACACGGCTGGCTATGGCTGGCTGATTCCATTCTTAATGCAAATAATTCCAATCGAAGTGAAAACTCATGACCGCAGGTCGTTTTTGTTTTGAGTCATTCCCGTTAGCCCAATGTCGCTGCTCATTTCGATCAATAAGTTGTCATTTACGGTCATTGAGGGATGGCGGCACGACTCTTAGTCTGTCGAACATGACTGATGGGGGCCGCAGAGCTCCCGCACTTTCCGTGATCGCTCGATGTGGAGTTACCGATGACCGCCGCTCAATACCCGCACCTGTTGGCTCCGCTGGACCTGGGGTTCACCACGCTGCGCAATCGCACCCTGATGGGTTCGATGCACACTGGCCTTGAAGAGAAACCGGGTGGCTTCGAGCGCATGGCGGCGTACTTTGCCGAGCGTGCCCGTGGCGGTGTCGGCCTGATGGTCACCGGCGGTATCGGCCCGAATGACGAGGGTGGCGTGTATTCCGGCGCGGCCAAGCTGACGACCGAAGAAGAAGCGCTCAAGCACCGTATCGTCACCCGTGCCGTGCATGACGCGGGCGGCAAGATCTGCATGCAGATCCTCCATGCCGGTCGTTATGCCTACAGCCCGAAACAGGTTGCGCCAAGTGCGATCCAGGCACCGATCAACCCGTTCAAGCCCAGGGAGCTGGACGAGGAAGGCATCGAGAAGCAGATCAGCGATTTCGTCACCTGCTCGGTACTGGCGCAAACCGCCGAGTACGACGGCGTGGAAATCATGGGTTCCGAAGGTTATTTCATTAACCAGTTCCTCGCCGCCCACACCAACCACCGTACCGACCGCTGGGGTGGCAGCTATGAAAACCGCATGCGCCTGCCGGTGGAGATCGTTCGTCGCGTGCGTGAAGCGGTAGGCCCGAACTTCATCATCATTTTCCGTCTGTCGATGCTCGACCTGGTTGAAGGCGGCAGCACCTGGGAAGAGATCGTTCAACTGGCCAAGGCCATCGAGCAGGCCGGCGCGACCATCATCAACACCGGTATCGGCTGGCACGAAGCGCGGATTCCGACCATTGCCACCAAAGTGCCGCGCGCGGCGTTCAGCAAGGTCACGGCCAAGTTGCGGGGTTCGGTCAATATTCCGCTGATCACCACCAACCGTATCAACACCCCGGAAGTCGCCGAGCAGATCCTGGCCGAGGGCGATGCCGACATGGTGTCCATGGCGCGGCCGTTCCTCGCCGACCCGGATTTCGTCAACAAAGCCGCTGAAGGTCGTGCCGATGAAATCAACACCTGCATCGGTTGCAACCAGGCCTGCCTCGACCACACGTTCGGCGGCAAGCTGACCAGTTGCCTGGTGAACCCGCGTGCCTGCCACGAAACCGAGCTCAACTATCTGCCCGTGCAGCAACTGAAGAAAATCGCCGTGGTCGGTGCCGGCCCTGCCGGTCTGTCCGCCGCGACCGTGGCCGCCGAGCGTGGCCATCAGGTGACGCTGTTCGATTCGGCCAGCGAAATCGGCGGTCAGTTCAACATTGCCAAGCGCGTTCCAGGCAAGGAAGAGTTCTACGAAACGATTCGCTACTTCAACCGCAAGTTGCAGACCACCAACGTCGAGGTGTGCCTGAACACCCGCGTCGACGTGGCCGGACTGGTCGAGGGTGGCTACGACGAGATCATTCTGGCCACCGGCATTGCGCCGCGTGTGCCGGCCATTCCAGGGGTGGAAAACGCCAAGGTGCTGAGCTACCTGGACGTGATCCTGGAGCGCAAACCGGTCGGCAAGCGCGTCGCGGTGATTGGTGCCGGTGGTATCGGTTTCGACGTTTCCGAGTTCCTTGTGCATGAAGGCGTCGCCACCAGTCAGGATCGCGCCGCGTTCTGGAAGGAATGGGGCATCGATACACACCTTGAAGCGCGCGGCGGTGTCGCCGGTATCAAGGCCGCGCCCCATGCGCCGGCCCGCGAGGTGTTCCTGCTGCAACGCAAGACGTCCAAGGTCGGCGACGGCCTGGGCAAGACCACCGGCTGGATTCATCGCACGGGCCTTAAGAACAAACAGGTGCAGATGCTCAACAGCGTTGAATACCTGAAGATCGACGATGAAGGCCTGCACATTCGCATCGGCGAAACCGGCGAAGCTCAGGTGCTGTCAGTGGACAACATCGTGATTTGCGCCGGGCAGGATCCGCTGCGCGAGTTGCATGAAGGCCTGGCGGCGGCGGGGCAGAACGTGCACCTGATCGGCGGCGCGGATGTCGCGGCAGAGCTGGATGCCAAGAGGGCGATTAATCAGGGGTCGCGGTTGGCGGCGCAGTTGTAACAGACCGGTCAAGCGTGCCAACGGCCATCGCGAGCAAGCTCGCTCCCACACTGAATCTGTGTCGTTCAGCAGATCGAAGGTGGGAGCAAGCTTGCTCGCGATGGCTGCCTTTGAGCGACTAGAATGTAATTTCTTTTTTTAGCTCAATCAGGCGCCAATGCTTCTCCCACCCTCCACCTGGTTACCCCAGGCCCCCCTCGACCCCCTTCATCTCGACTGGCTCACCCAAGCCGGCATCGAAGTGGCGGTCCTGCGTCTGGACCGGATCGACCCGCTGATCAGCGGCAACAAATGGTTCAAGCTCATCGAACACCTGAAAACCGCCGACCGCCTGGGGGCCGTAGGCATCATCAGTCTCGGTGGCGCGCACTCCAATCATCTCCACGCGTTGGCGGCGGCGGGCAAGCGATTCGGTTTTTCCACCGTCGGCCTGTTGCGCGGGCATCCTCAGCAAACCCCGACGGTCAAGGACTTGCAGGCGTTCGGCATGGAGTTGCACTGGCTGGGCTATGCAGGCTATCGAGCGAGGCATGAAGCGGGTTTCTGGCAACCCTGGCAAACCCGTTATCCGACATTGCATCCGGTGCCTGAAGGGGGAGGTGGATTACCCGGTGCTGAAGGTTGCATGCAATTGCGGGCCAGGGTTTGTACCCAATTGGCGGGCTTGGGCTGGAGTGACTATGACGGCTGGTGGCTGGCCTGCGGAACCGGCACGACCCTGGCCGGCCTGGTGCTGGCCGAAGCGGGGGATCATCCGGTATACGGTGCCCTGGCGGTGCCTGATGACCACGGGGTGGCGCAGCAGGTCGAGCGGATAGTGCAGGAAGCGGGGGTGGTCGATGCAGTGTATGAACTGTTCGAGGCCAGTCGCGGCGGGTTTGCCAAGGTTGATCCGTTGCTGCTCGACTTTATTGAAAAGACCGGGCAGGCCAGCGGCATTCCCCTCGAGCCGCTGTACACCGGTAAGGCACTCATGGCCCTCAAGCAACAAGTGGAGGCGGGCAAGTTCGCCCGTGGTACGCGGCTGATCTTTGTCCACACCGGCGGTTTGCAGGGGTGGCGGGGATTGAGTTCAAAAAACTGAGCGGCGCTGCGATCCAGTGTGGGAGCGGGCTTGCTCGCGAAGGCGGAGTATCAGTCGATTTTGTATAGCCTGACACACTGCCTTCGCGAGCAAGCCCGCTCCCACATTGGAGTTCATTGGTCTGAGAGATCGCGGTTCACGCGCTTGGGCATCATCCGCAGCAATGTGTTATCGCCCACCACATAATGGTGATACAGCCCGGCCACGGCATGCAGGCCGATCAGCCAATAGCCGATAGTGCCGCCGAGCTCATGCCAGCCCTGGAGCTGTTTGGCCAGGTCTTTGTTTTCCGCTACCAGCATCGGCAGGTCGATACCGTAGAACATCACCTGATTGCCTTTGGCGCTGGTGACCAGCCACCCGAGAATCGGCGTGACGATCATGAAAATGTACAGCGCCCAGTGCATCAGCCTGGCCAGTGTCGTTTGCCAGTGCGGCGAGGCCGGGAAGATCTGCGGCGCCGGGCCGAGGCTGCGTGCGAACAATCGCAGCCAGACCAGAACGAATACGGTCAGGCCGAGCATGAAGTGTGATTCGACGATCAGCGTGCGCGCGCCACTGCCCTTGGGAAAGAATCCGCGAAACTCGATACAGGCGTAAACCAGCACCAGCAGGACCAGCATCAGCCAATGCAGCGCGATCGATACGGTGCTGTAGCGCGACTCAGAGTTTTTCCACGGCATGGGGTGTTCCTCAGAGGTCCGGTTTAAAGCCACCGTTCTTGTCCGACGGTGTGCGTTAACTGTAATCCTGTTTCACCGGATTTGCCTGAGGCGATTGGTCGCTGGGTGTTCTGGTTCGGGTAACAGACGGAAAAAACTGTAGGAGCGAGCCTGCTCGCGATGGTGTGTCAGTCGACATCAATGTATCTGACACACCATCGCGAGCAGGCTCGCTCCTACAGGAGGGGGGCGTTGCGTTTTTTAGCTCGACTGTGGCATTTCGCCGTTGGCCAGGCGCTTGTTGATGTCGGCGATCACTTCCGGCAGATCGGTGATGGTGTCGATCATGTAATGCGGGCGTGAACCTTCGAACATTCCGTGGATGCGCTTGCGCTCGCTATCCAGTTGGTCGCAGCCCAAGGCACGATAGCCTTCGTAGTCCAGGCCCAGGGCGTTGCCCGAGCAGATCAGCGCCACAGTCCACATGCCGGCGCGGCGGCCTTCGAGAATGCCCGGCACCGTGTCATCGATCTTCACGCACGCGGCGACATCGTCGATGCCCAGGGCGATGACGTTGGCCAGCGCCTGGGCGGGCCATGGGCGACCATTCGGGACTTCGTCGGTGGCGACCACGTGGTCGGCCACGTAACCGTTGGTGGCGGCCAGTTCGACCACCTTGTCCATGACCTGTTTCGGGTAACCGGAGCAGGAGCCGATCTTGATCCCTTGCTGGCGCAGGTTGGCGATGGTCTCCAGTGCCCCGGGAATCAGCGCCGAGTGTTCGGCGATTTTTTCGATCTGCAGCGGCATGAAACGCTGGTAGATGGCAGTGACGTCATCGTCGGTCGGCGTGCGGCCGAACACTTTGCGATAACGCTCGGCAACTTCCGGCAGATCGCACAGGGTGCGGATGTGGTCCCACTTGCCCATGCCCATCGGGCCACGGGCTTCTTCGATGGACACCTGGACATCGAACTCGGCGAAGGCCTCGACGAAAATCTGCGTCGGGGCGAAGGAGCCGAAGTCGACCACGGTGCCGGCCCAGTCGAGGATGGCGGCTTGCAGTTTGGTTGGGTTGGCGTAGTTCATGGTGATCAAATCCTGTGGCAACTGGCTGATAGGGGAGCTGCTTTGGTTTGGGTGGGAGCGGGCTTGCTCGCGAAGGCGGTGTATCAGCCGGCATAAATGTCGAATGCCAGACCCTCTTCGCGAGCAAGCCCGCTCCCACAGGGGAATACGGTGGAGCTTAGATCTCTAACACTTCCATCTCGCGCAGTACCTCGCCAATCGCGGCCACGGCTTCGCGCATTTGCGCCGGGTTGACATGGCCGATGCAGCCGACGCGGAAGGTTTCGACCTGGGTCAGTTTGCCGGGGTAGAGGATGTAGCCCTTGGCCTTGACCCGCTCGTAGAATTCTTTGAACGCGTAGCGCGGATCTTTCGGGGCGTGGAAGGTGGCGATGATCGGCGCCTGGATAGCCGCCGGCAGGAAGCTGCGCAGCCCCAGTTTGCCCATCTCTTCCATCAATGCCTGGCAGTTGGCGGCGTAGCGTTCGTGCCGCGCCGGCAAGCCGCCTTCTTCGTTGTATTGCAGCAGGGCTTCGTGCAGCGCCGCGACCACATGGGTCGGCGGGGTGAAGCGCCACTGGCCGGTCTTGGCCATGTAGGCGTACTGATCCTGCAGGTCCATCGCCAGCGAATGCGAGTTGCCGGCGGCGCTGGTCAGGGATTCTTTGCGAGCGAAGACAAAACCCATGCCCGGTACGCCCTCCAGGCATTTGCCCGAGGCGGCGATCAGTGCGTCGAACGGCACTTGCTGTGCATCCACGGGCAGCGCGCCGAAGGAGCTCATGGCGTCGATGATCAGGCGCTTGCCGTGTTGCGCCACTACTTGGGCGATCTCTGGCAGCGGATTGAGGATGCCGGTACTGGTTTCGCAGTGAATCAGGGCGACATGGGTAATGTCTTGATCGGCACGTAGCAGGCGGTCGACGTCGGCGGCGGTGGTCGGCTCATCTTCTGCGGTTTCGAAGGTACTGAAGGAGCGGCCCAGCACTTCGCAGATCTTCGCCAGGCGTTTGCCGTAGGCGCCATTGATCAGTACCAGAACCTTGCCGTCCCGAGGCACCAGCGTGCCGATCGCTGCCTCGACGGCGAAGGTGCCACTGCCTTGCAGGGGCACGCAGTGGTGGGTGGCCGCGCCGTTGATGATGGCCAGCAGTTGCTCGCAGAGGCTGGCGGTCAGTTGATTGAAGCGGTCATCCCATGAACCCCAGTCGATCATCATCGCCTGACGGGTGCGGGGCGACGTGGTCAACGGGCCGGGGGTGAGCAGGATGGGTTCGGCAGTACTCATTCTCGTGTCCTCGCAATCGATGGGATGAAGCTACGGGGCTTAAATTGCAATTTGCCGTGTTATCAATCAAATTGTTTATTGTTATGCCAGCCATCAGTGAGGGTTATTCATGAACCTGTTTCAGCTCCGCGCCTTCGATGCCGTGGCCCGGGAAGGCAGTTTTACCCGGGCGGCGGCGCGGCTGTTCATCAGCCAGCCGGCGGTCACCGGGCACATCAAGGCCCTGGAGGAGCACTACCAGATCACCCTGCTGCGCCGCACCGCCCGACGGGTGGAGCTGACGGAGGAGGGCACCAAACTGGCGGCAATCACCCGGGCGATGTTCGGCCTGGCCGAAGAGGCGCAGGTGATGCTCGAAGCCAACCGGCAATTGCTGACCGGGCGTCTGGAGGTGGCGGCGGACGGCCCGCACATGGTCATGCCGATGCTCGCCAGCCTGCGCGCGCGCTATCCGGGGATCACGGTGAACCTGCGCCTGGGCAACGCCCAGGAAACCCTGGCGGCGCTGCTGTCCGAACATGCCGACGTGGCGGTGCTGACCGAGGTCGAGCCGCGCAAGGGCCTGCATCTGCAGGCGCTGAACGAATCGCGGATTTGCGCGCTGGTGCCCGACGGGCATCCTTGGGCGCAGAAGACTAAAGGCGTGCAGCTCAAGGAACTGGATCAGGTGATCATGGTGCTGCGCGAACCGAGTTCGATTACCCGGCGCACCTTCGATGAGGCTTGCGCCCAGGCCAGGGTCAATCCGCGGGTGTTGCTGGAACTGGACAGCCGCGAAGCGGTGACCGAGGCGGTGGCCGCCGAACTGGGGGTGGGGGTGGTGTCGTCGGTGGAGGTCAGCCACGATCCACGGGTGGCGGCGGTACCGATCATTGGCGAGGGGTTGGTGAATCGGCACATGATTGGTTGTATGGAGCGGCGCAGGGATTTGCGCTTGATTCAGGCGTTTTTCGGGTTGGCACCCGTCAGGTAGACCGAGGCGCGGCCTTCGCGAGCAAGCCCGCTCCCACATTTAACCGAGTTCCTCCTGGAGAAATGCGATCAAATGTGGGAGCGGGCTTGCTCGCGAAGGGGCCGGACCTGCTTACATAAGACTCTCGCGCACCATCTCAAGAAACGTCGCCACCACCCGCCGTGAACTCTGCTCGCGCAAGCACACCAACGTCTCGGTCAACCGCCGCTTGCAATCGATAATCGGCAACGCACACACCCGCGAATCCGCACCAAACTCGGCAGCCGACACCACGCCAACGCCAATCCCCACCACCACCGCCTCTCGAGCTGCCTCGCGGCCTTCAACCTGAATCGCCGGCCGAATGCGAAACCCGGCCCCCGCCATTTCCTCCTCCAGCGTCTGCCGGGTCACCGAACCGATTTCCCGCAATACCAGTGGCGTGTCGTCGAGGTCGGCGAGGGTGATGGATTCGCGGTCGGCCCACGGATGATTGCGCGACACGAACGCCACCATCGGGTCGTTGCGCAGGGGCAGTGAAATCAGGCGTTCATCGCTGACATCACGACCCAGCAATGCAAGGTCGGCCTGGTAGTTGAACAGTCGAAACAGCGACTCATCGGTGTTGCCGGTTTCGATCTTCACGCTGATCCCGGGGTAGCGTTCGCAGAACCGGGCAATCTGCGGCAGCACGTGCACCGGTGCATCCACCGCCAGAATCAGGCTACCGGTCTGCAAGGCCTGGGATTCCTGAAGCAGTTCCTGGGCTTCCGCCTCGATCACAAAAAGCCGCTGGGTAACGCTCAACAGACGCTCGCCCAGATCGGTCAGGCGCACCGAGCGTTTGTTGCGGTGAAACAGCAAAACACCGTAGCGCTCTTCGAGCTTGCGCACCTGGTCGGAAATCGCCGGTTGCGTCAGAAACAGGCGTTCGGCGGCCTTGGTAAAGCTTCCATGGACCGCCACGGCGTGGAAAGCTTTGAGCTGGGCGTGGGACACCGACATGGGAATCTCCAGTAACAAGCTGAACTTATATTTGAAATACGATAAATCGATTTCACTTATTAATCAGTAATTGTTTTTATCCACCTCAGCCCCGCTGACTGGTCAGTCGAACAGCAGCGGGTGCCATGAGCCTGTGCGTGCAACTACAGGACTCATCTGACCGGTATCCGCCGTAGGGACAGGGCGATATCGCAGTGCTCAACAATAAAAAACACAGGCGTTTTCTTCCAATTCTGCCGGCACACTCACACCCTGAGGTCAGAACCACAATGAACAAGCACATCGGCACCATCAAGCGTTGGCGCGTGCAGATCTTCGCGATCACCTGGCTCGCCTACGCCGCGTTCTATTTCACCCGCAAAGCATTCTCGGTCGCCAAACTCGGTATTGGCGAAGACCCGACCTTCATGCTCGACAAAATGGCCATGGCCAACCTCGACGCCATCTACCTGACGGCTTACGCCGTCGGTCAGTTCACCTGGGGCATCCTCGCAGACCGTTTTGGCCCGCGAGTTGTGGTGCTCGGCGGGTTGCTGATTTCCGCCGCCGCGGCGCTGGTGATGGGCAACTTCGCAACGTTACCGATTTTCGCTACCTGCATGCTGATACAAGGCCTGGCGCAGTCCACCGGTTGGTCGGGGCTGTGCAAGAACCTCGGCAGCTTCTTTCCCTCCGAGCAACGCGGACGGGTATTGGGCCTGTGGAGTTCCTGCTACGCCTTTGGCGGCCTGGTAGCCTCGCCGTTTGCCGGTTGGTGGGCGTACACGCTCATCGGCAGCTGGCATGCGGCGTTCATTTCCAGTGCGGTGGTGGTTGGGCTGGTCGCCGTGCTGTTTTTTATTTTCCAACGCAACAAACCGGAGGACGTCGGCTTGCCGGCGGTGGAGCCGGAGCCTGAGCTGACCGCCGAACAAGCCGAGGCGCAAAGCAAAATCAGCATGTGGGAGCCTTTGAAGGAAATCCTGCGCAACCGCACGGTGCTGGTATTGGGATTGGCGTACTTCATGCTCAAGCCGGCGCGCTACGCGATTCTGCTGTGGGGGCCGGTGATCGTCTTCGAACAGATGCCTTCGGTGGGCAAGGTCGGCGCGGCGATCATTCCGACTGCGTTCGAGCTGGCCGGGTTGCTCGGGCCAATCCTGATTGGCCTGGCCTCGGACAAACTGTTCGGCGCCCGGCGCATGCCGGCTTGCGTGATCAGCCTGCTGGCGCTGACGGTGTCCCTGGCGTTTTTCATGGGCGCCCTGCATACCGGCAGCGTGCTGCTGGTGGTGGCGCTGCTGTTCGTCATGGGCCTGACCCTCTACGGACCGGACTCGATGATCAGCGGCGCGGCCGCCATCGACTTCGGCACCGCCAAGGCCGGCGCCACGGCAGCCGGTTTCGTTAACGGCTGCGGTTCGGTCGGGGCGATTCTCGGCGGGCTGCTGCCAGGCTACTTCGACACCGTTACCGTGTTCATCGTCTTCGCCGGCTGCGCCATGTTCTCGGCGCTGGTATTGATCCCGCACTGGAACAGCCGCCCCGGTGGCCTGGGCACTCACTTCGCCTACGTGCCCAATCAGGCGATGACCATCAAACCCCTGCGTACCTGAATCCTGTCCCTCGTCGCCTGCTGCACCTGCGGCAGGCCGGCGTGTGGGCCACTGACCGGAGATTGACCCCATGAGACCCTTTTGGCTGGACCAGGCCTTGAAGGCTGATGCATCCGAAACCTGTCCGCCACTGGAAGGCGACGCCCGCGCCGATGTCTGTATCGTCGGCGGTGGTTACACCGGGTTGTGGACCGCGATCATGCTCAAGGAGCAGAACCCCGAACTGGATGTGCTGCTGATCGAAGCGGACATCTGCGGTGCCGGGGCCAGTGGACGCAATGGCGGTTGTGCGTTGTCGTGGTCGGCCAAGTATTTCACCCTCGAACGTTTGTTCGGCGTCGAAGAAGCCGTGCGTCTGGTCCAAGAGTCCGAGCGCAGCATCCATGCCATCGGCGCCTTCTGCGAACAGTATGGGGTGGACGCCGATTACCGCCTCGATGGCACCCTCTACACCGCGACCAATCGCGCGCAGGTCGGCTCGACCGACGCTGTGATCGTGGCGCTGGAGCGCAACGGCATCAACTCGTTCACCCAGCGGCCGGTGGCCGATGTGCAGCGCATGGCCGGTTCCAGCAAACACCTGGAAGGCTGGTTTTCCCCGGCCGCGGCCAGTGTGCAGCCGGGCAAACTGGTGCGTGGCTTGCGCCGGGTAGCCCTGCAGCTGGGGGTGAGGATTCATGAAAACACCGCGATGACCGGGCTGGAGGAGGGCCGGCCAGCGGGCATTCAAACCCCCAAGGGCATCATTCGCGCCGACCGCGTGGTGCTGGCGATGAACGCCTGGATGGCCCGGGCGTTTCCGCAGTTCGAACGCAGCGTGGCGATCGTTTCCAGCGACATGCTGATCACCGAGCCTCGGCCGGATTTACTCGACGAAATCGGTCTGACCAGCGGCGTCACGGTGCTCGATTCGCGGATTTTCGTGCACTACTACCACAACACGCCGGACGGCCGGATCATGCTCGGCAAGGGCGGCAACACCTTCGCCTATGGCGGGCGCATGCTGCCTGTGTTCGATCAGCCATCGCCTTATGCCGGCCTGTTGCAGAGCAGTCTCGCGGATTTCTTCCCGGCGTTTGCCGACGTCAAGGTCGAGGCGACCTGGAACGGTCCATCGGATCGATCGGTGACCGGGCTTCCGTTCTTCGGGCAGATGAGCGCCAGTGGCAATGTGTTTTACGGTTTCGGCTATTCCGGCAGCGGCGTCGGCCCCTGCCACATGGGCGGGCAGATTCTGGCGTCGATGGTTCAAGGCCTGGACAACCCCTGGACCCGTTCGCCGCTGGTCAATGGCCCTCTGGGCTTTTTCCCGCCGGAGCCGATTCGCTATATCGGCTCGCTGATGGTGCGCAACGCCATCCGCCGCAAGGAGCGCGCGGAGGATCACGGGCATCGGCCACGGCATCTGGACGTGCGTCTGGCGAAGTTCGCTGCTGCAGCCGGCAAGGCTGACAAGGTTTGAGCGTCAGGGTGCAGGGTCCGAGCGGGTGAGCAGCCAGTCGAACAGCAGGCGGGTATCGCCACGGGGCTCATGCGGGCGAGGGCGGTGAGGTTGTGGCCGAGAGCCCATGGTCGTACAAAGCACCGGGCGATCCGGGTCACTGTCGAGGAAGATCACCAGTACCTCGCTGCCAGCCACGGGCAAGCGGGCCGGATCGATCCAGTCCTCGGCGGTGGTCAGCGCCAGCGGAAGCCACAGGCCGTTGGACTCTTCTGCGACTGGTTGTGTGGCGGGCCAGAGGTTCACCTGAACCCGGCCATCCTCGTCCACTGCCGCCGGTTGCCCGACCGGGCCGCACACGCGACCGGGCTGATACCCAGGGATATTCGGCCTGGGTTGTTTGAGCGCTGGCCTGAATACCGTCGACCAGGGGATGGCGCTGAATTGATTGCGGTAACCCGAGGCCGTGCCCGGTGTGTCGTCGAGCAGAATGGATGACTGACACCCCTGATGGCGGATTTCGGTAACCAGCCACTGATCATTGAAATTCGCCAGCGGGTGCTCGGCCACTTGCAGGATCCGGCCACTGCGTAATGCCCCCTGGCTACTTTGACCGTGGATCTGCTGGTGACGGCAGCGCAGGCGTTCCAGTTGTCGACGGCTGAGCTGGTCGCGATGTTGTTGCTCGCCAGCGGGACAGTGCCTCGCCGTGGCGAACGAGTGATTGGCAGCGCCCTCGCTGATGTCCGCTGCACCCGGATTCCTGGCACCTGGACGCACAGGGGAGAGCGTGGCGTCATGGCGCTGGAACAGTTCGCTGATCACCGGTTCCTGGTGTTCGCCGGGGGCGCCGCCGCTCATCGACATGAGCAGTGGCTCTTGGGGAAAGCTCAAGCTGTCGTCGGCCAGCACCAGCACATGGCCGTCGCGTTGATGCTCGAAGTGATAGTGGATGCCTTCTTCCTCGCACAGCCGTTGCAGCAACGCCAGGTCGGATTCTTCGTACTGGATGCAAAAAGGTCGCAGGGGATAGTGCCTGGTTGCCAGTTCAAAGCGATAACTGCTGGCGGGCAACCCATGTTCCTCCAGCAATTGGCGCAGGATCATGGGCACGCTGGCGTGCTGGAAAATACGTCGGCATCGTTGCTGTTCCAGCACCTGGACACGAGGCACCAGCACCAGCTTGTAAGCGACCCGGTGCCCGCTTCGATGTTCACAACTGGCGCTGTCCAGCACGCCATGAATGCCTTGATCGTGGCCGAATTCGAGGAACGCCGGTTGGTGCAGCAATCGCTCAAGGTTCAGGGCTGGTGCCAGCCCGATCACCTCGATGTCGAATCGATAGGGCTGGTTGAGAGCTTCATGACCACTGAACCGGACCACCTGGAAGCTCAGGTCGTCTTCGAGAAGCGTCAGGGTGGTGGGACTATCCTTGTCGTTGTGCATCGAACGCGCTACCGCTGTGGAGTAGGGTGCAAAGCGTACGAAACCCCGGCGCATTGCGGGTACGGTAAAGCGACATTTCCGAATTGCCCTACAACCGCTGGTGAAGATGTCGATGCAAGTCGGGATTTTTTGGTCGATTGCCAACTTTAGGCCGTATAAACTTGTGCAAAGCGTCGGCCAATAGATGTCTCGGCGCCACAGATGCCACAGATAAGAGAGTGAGAAATGGGCGCACAGTGGAAGGTTAAACACAAAGAAGCGGCAGCCAATGCCAAGGGCAAGATCTTCGGCAAACTGGTGAAAGAAATCACCATTGCTGCGCGCAACGGCGCTGATACAGCTACCAACGCGCACTTGCGCCTGGTGGTTGAACAGGCCAAGAAAGCTTCGATGCCCAAGGAAACACTGGATCGTGCCATCAAGAAGGGCGCGGGCCTGCTGGGCGAAACCGTGCAATACCATCGCGTGACCTATGAAGGGTTCGCCCCGCATCAGGTGCCGTTGATCGTTGAGTGCGTGACCGACAACATCAATCGCACCGTTGCCGAGATCCGCGTGGCGTTCCGCAAGGGTCAGCTGGGGGCTTCCGGTTCGGTGGCCTGGGACTTCAACCACGTCGGCATGATCGAAGCGTCGCCGGACACCCCGGACGCCGATCCGGAAATGGCCGCCATCGAAGCCGGTGCACAGGATTTCGAGCCGGGTGAAGAGGGGGCAACCCTGTTCCTGACCGAACCGACCGACCTCGACGCGGTGCAGAAAGCCCTGCCGGAACAAGGCTTCACCGTGCTGTCGGCCAAACTGGGCTACCAGCCGAAAAACCCGGTCAGCGGCCTGAGCGATGAGCAGATGGCGGAAGTCGAAGCGTTCCTCGAAGGCCTCGATAACCATGACGACGTGCAGGACATGTTTGTCGGGTTGGCGGGTTAAGTCTTTGTGTCAATGACGGCTCTGTTGTCTGGCAGGCCGTCATCGCGAGCAGGCTCGCTCCCACAGTTGACCGAGTTGCATGGTCTGGCGCGATCTAATGTGGGAGCGAGCTTGCTCGCAATTGACCGCGCAGCGGTCACAGACTTTCCAATTGCCGCACGATTTCGCTGAACCCCGGCCGTACCAGCACTTGCGGCTGGCAACAACGCTGTTGCAGATCTTCCAGTACCCCACGCTGTTCGTCGCTCAACCCCGAATTAACCCGCTCCAGCAGTTCGCCCAGCAACACCCCGAACGCCCGCACCTCGATCCGCTGCAAGGCGCGGCTTTCCAGGCTGTCGGAAATCCCGTGGAACGACGCCGCGCCAAAATCCCCCAGCAAGCAATCGCCCTGTTCATTCCACAGAATATTGTGCCCGTAGAGATCGCCATGGGTGATGCCGTGGTTGTGCAAGTGTTCGGCCACCGAGGCAATGCCCGAGGCAATGCGCAGCGCCACCGCCGCACTGAAACGCAAGCCTTCGGCATAAATGTCGCGGCTGCACGACGCCAGGCTCGGCAGGCTGGCGAGGTTGCGAAAACTCGGCGGGACCAACTGCATGACCAGCCCGGCGGTTTGTTGCGGGTGATCGACAATCCGCCCTTCGACGCGAATCAGATTCGGGTGCAGGCCTGCGGTGATGCAGGCGTTCATCTCGTGCAGCGGCGAGCCATCGCTGGTCATTTCACCCTTGTAGAGCTTCACCGCAACTGGCATGGCCGGTTGGTCGGTCGGTTGCCAGACAGCTTGATGAATCACTCCGGACGCCCCTTCGCCGAGTTTTTTCTCCAGGTGCAATGCCGACCAGTCAATGCGCGGTGTGGCATCGAGGGCGGCGGCATCGGCTTCGGTTTCCAGCGGATTACCGGCGTAGGCCAGCCAGGTCAGGCTTGGCAGCGTCAGCAGCCATTGCGGCAAGTCGGTGAACTGGTTGGCGGCGATGCGGATCAGCTCCAGCCGATGACAATTGTGCATCGACTCCGGCAACGCCTGCAGGCGGTTACCGGCAAGCATCAGCTTTTGCAGGTATGGCCGCTCTCCCAGCGCGCTCGGCAGCGTCTCGATGCAATTGTCGGTCAGGATCAGCCAGCGCAGCAGCGGTGGCAGTGCCGCTGCGGGCACGTGGGCGATACGGTTGGCCTTGAAGCCGATCATCGTCAGTGCAGCGCATTGGCCAACACAGGCCGGCAACTCGGTGAAACGGTTATCGGAGCAGAACAGCACGCGCAAACGGGTCAGGCGATGCAAGTCCTCTGGCAGCGCGCTCAGAGCATTGCCGCTGAGGTTGAGCACTTCCAGCGAATCCGCCAGATCGAAGATCTCCCGGGGAAACTCGGTCAGGCCTTCGGCCAGATCCAGCCGCGTGATGCCCGACAACTCGCCGGCGCGCAATTGAGCAAGGGTATGCATGAACAGATTCGCCATTAACCTAGAGGAGGGCGCGGGGCCCCGGAAATGGGCGACATGATAGCGGGAAAGATGTGGCGACTGTCAGGCCGCCTTCGCGAGCAAGCCCGCTCCCACATTTGATCGGTGTAGATCACAAATTCTGTATCCGACACAAATCCATTGTGGGAGCGGGCTTGCTCGCGAAGAAGTCAGTCAATGCAACAAAAAGCTATCGATCAGACCGGTTCGCTGACTTCGACCAGTTGTCCCAGTCGGCTGCGTGTGCGCGCCAGATCAATGGCATCACCACCCAGGCTTTCGCGCAATGAGTGCTGCCCGAGCAACGTCAGGTGCTTGTCCTGGTCGTACAGCACGTCGATGAGATTGATAAAACGCTGCTGGGCGGCAATCGTGCAATCGCCCAGCAGTGGCAGTTCATCGATGATCCAGCGGTCGAACTGGCGGCACAGCTCCAGATAATCCATCACCGCCGTGGGCTGATCGCACAAATCGGTGAAGGTAAAACCGACGCCGCGCCCTTCGCAGAAACGTGCTCGCAAATGCCGGGTACCTACCGGCAACGAAACAGGCGGGGCATTGTGCCTGGGCAGGTTCAGCGATTGTCGTTGCGCCACGCTCGCCGGCCAGACGTAGTGACCTTGAGTGAACAACTGATGCGCATGGGTTCGGGCCTGGCTGCGGTAGTCGTGGGGCCCGCCGACCTCCATCACCTGCATGCGCGCATTGATCAAGTCGATCACCGGTTTGAAGCGGGCGTGGTACAGCGGATTGGGCAACAGGCCTTCGGGCGGATAATTGGAGGTGACCAGCAACAGGATGCCGCGCTGGAACAGTGCCTTGAACAACCGGGTGATGAGCATCGCATCGCCGATGTCGTGCACATGGAACTCATCGAAACACAGCACCTGGCAATCGCTGAGCAGTTCATCGAGGGTGATCGCCAGGGCGTCGGCCTGATCGCGGTGCTCGAACATGCCCTGGTGCAGTTGGGCAAAAAACTGATGGAAGTGCAGGCGTTGTTTTTGCGCGAGGGGAATGGCCCGGAAAAACCCGTCGAGCAGCCAGCTTTTGCCGCGCCCCACGGCACCATGCAGGTAAAGGCCGGGAAGGGGTTTCGCCGCAGTGCCCATCAGCATGCAGGCATGCCGGGCCATGCAGTCGATCACCCGCTGTTGGCTGTGACTGAGGGTGTAGCCCTGTGCATGGGCCTGATGGCGAAAGTAGTCGTGGATGACCTGGCCTGTCGCGGCGCTACCGGGCGCCGGTGCCTTGCCGAGAAGGCGACGCAACGTTTGCCAGCGCGATTTGATTCGCGAACGGCTGGGCGGTCGAACGGCCACTGGGATATCACCTCTGGTGTACGGGCAGGCTCTTTGTGCTGCGGCGCCATAGTGTAACCAGAGCAGGGAATCTGCTTCCAGCAGTGTCGGAATATTCCGGGCCACCGTCACTGGGCTCTAAAGGAACACCGCAAACTCCCACAAAAAAAAGCAGCTGGATGGCGATCAGAATTGAGTGGTCTGTTTGAGCATCCGCGCCGCCGGTGTATCCGCCGGGCTGACCATCGCATAGTTGTAGCCACTTCCCGACCAGTACTCGGCCTGCAACTCGCCATCACTGCGACTGCCCCTGGGCAGCAGGAAGTTTTTCGGCCCTGGCGGGCGCACGTAGAAACTGATTTTCTGCCCGCTCTGGTTCTCGTAGACCACCATCGCCGCCGGGCCTTGCTCGGTGCTCAGCAGGCGCCCGCTGACCGGTTTGAAACCGGCATCCGAAAGGTCGGGCAGGCGGTTGGCCTGTGTGAAGTAGCGGTCGAGCCAGCCTTGCATGTCACCGTCGTCGCCGACTTTGAAATCCGCCGGCAGGAGGCCTTGCTGGGCAATCAGGCGATAAGCCTGCAGCGCATCGGTCATTGGAAGCTGGGGACTCGCCAGTGTCATCTCCCGCGCTTGCCAGCCGCTGACACCGCCGACGCTGAGGGCGATGAACAACACCGCGGCACTGGCCAGGTGTCTACGGGATTGGCGTTTAAGGCGCTGGCGTATAACCGCCGGATCCAGGTCCGGGTTCGAGGGTTGTTGCAAGGCGCCACTCAGAGCTGCGCGCAGTGTCTGGGCATCCTGCTGCCAGGCGCATACTTGCGCGGCCATCTGCGGGTTACCGGCCAGAAAAGTCTCCACCTGGCGTCGGTCGGCGTCGCTCAGTTGGTGGTCGACGTAGGCGTGCAGGTCACGCTCGCTGGGGGGCATGCTGATCATTTGAGTCTCCGCAGGGAAGGGCGGTTGATTTCGCCATCGCTGAGTTGGCGCAGGGCCTGGCGAGCCCGGGACAGGCGGGACATCACGGTGCCGGTGGGTACGTCGAGAATCTCGGCGACCTCTTTGTAACTCAAACCTTCCACCGACACCCAGAGCAGCAGCGCGCGCTGCTCGGTGGGCAGCCGGTCGAAGGCGTTGAGGGTCGATTGGGCAATCACGGTGCGCTCCACCGAGGGCTGGGCATCGTCACGCCCGGTGAAGAATTCGAGCATGCGCGCATAGCGCCGGGAGCGACGGTGGGCATCGAGAAACTGCCGATAGAGAATCGAGAACAGCCAGGCGCGCAAGTCGCCCTCGGCGCGTTTGCCAGCCCAACTCGAGAGTGCCCGCTCCAGGCTCGCCTGCACCAGGTCGTCAGCGCTGCTGGTGTTGCGCGTCAACGACACGGCGAACCGTCGCAATCCTGGAATGATTTCCCTCAGTTGTTCGTCGATATCGTTCATGAAGTTCTGACTAGTCACTACGCTTGGGACTAGGAAGACGTCCGGTACCGGAGGTTATTCCACGTCAGAAAAAATAAACACCGCGCGTGGGAATAAACCTGCATGCGGTTCGTCTGCTTGATTCTTCTCACTTGTGGCCGATGGCCCTGGAGTCTTTCATGGTAGATCGATCATCACCGCCAACCCGGCCACCCTTGAGTGCGGCAAGCCTGACGTTGCGTCTGGCTGGCATTGCTGTGGTCGTTGCCGCCTTGGCTGGGGCGTTTGCCTACGTCAACGGCACCTTTGACCCACAGCGCCTGACTCCGAAGAAACTGATCAACGTGCTGGAAACCAACAACGGCGTGCATCCGGGTTTCCGTCGCAACCATTCCAAAGGCGTGTGCGTGATCGGGCATTTCGAGAGCAGCGGTGAGGCGCGCAGCTATTCCACCGCCCAGGTGTTCAACGAAGCTCGGACGCCGGTGGTCGGACGTTTCGCCTTGCCGGCCGGCAATCCTTATGCTCCGGACAGTGCCGTGCCGATCCGCAGCATGGCCTTGCGCTTCACCCAGGCCAACGGCCAGCAGTGGCGCACGGGGATGAACAGCATGCCGGTGTTCCCGGTGGGCACGCCCGAGGCGTTCTATCAATTGCAGCAGGCGCAGTCGCCGGACCCGGCTACGGGCAAGCCGAACCCGACCGCGGTTCCGGCGTTTTTCGGTGCGCATCCGGAAGCTGCACCCTTTCTGGCCTGGATCAAGACCGCCAAACCGTCAGCCAGTTACGTCACCGAGACCTATAACAGCGTCAACGCGTTTTATCTGGTGAACGCTGCCGGACAACGCCAGGCTGTGCGCTGGAGCATGGTGCCGGTAGCGCAGGATGCGTCGGGTGCCATGGCGCCCGAGGGCAGCGACTTTCTGGAGAAAGACCTGGTTCAGCGTATAGCCGCAGGACCGTTGCGTTGGCAGTTGAATATCATCCTGGCCAATCCCGGCGATCCCGTGAACGACGCCAGCAAAGCCTGGCCTGAAGGGCGCAAAGTGTTGAACGCAGGCACGCTGGTGCTGGAAAAAACCCAGCCGCAACTCAATGGCGAATGCCGTGACATCAATTACGACCCGCTGGTTTTACCCGCCGGCATCGAAGGGTCCGACGACCCGTTGCTCGCCGCTCGTTCAGCCGGTTACGCCAATTCCTACCTGCGTCGCACCAGCGAAGTCAGCCAGTTGCCCGCCGCCAAACAGGAGGCCCAGCAATGAGCACTCAACCCAACCACTTCGCTCCATTGGCGCGACTGCTGCACTGGCTGATGGCACTGATGATCATCGCCATGCTGTTTATCGGTGCCGGCATGGTCGCCTCGGTGTCCGAACGGCATGAATGGCTGATCAATCTGCACAAACCTTTGGGTGTCGCGATTTTGCTGCTGGTGATCGTGCGGCTGGTGGTGCGGTTCTCCACCACGCAACCACCGCTGCCGGCGGATTTGCCGGGTTGGCAAGCGATGGCGGCCAAGGCCTCGCATGTATTGCTGTATGCCTTGATGCTGGTCTTGCCGCTGCTGGGCTGGACGATGATTTCGGCGTCGGGCGAACCGGTGATGCTCAGCAGTTCGTTGCAGTTGCCATCGATCGTGCCGGCGGACGCGCAGCTGTTTGCGTTTTTGCGCAAGGCTCATGGGTATTTGGCGTATCTGCTGTTTCTGACCGTGTTGCTGCATTTGGCGGCCGCGTTGTTTCACGGCTGGGTGCGGCGGGATGATGTGCTGGACAGCATGTTGCGGGGCAAGGATCGCGGCTAGTTGCAATGGAGAAAAAGATCGCAGCCTGCGGCAGGCGGCGATCTTTTGATCTTGAAGGGAGATCAGCGCAGGGTATCGACCATATCCGCAATGGTGGTGAGCACATCCTTGCCCAGCTGCTTCGAGCGCTTGCCCGACCAGCCCGTCAACGGGTTCGGATGATCATCGTGATCCTTGAACGGCATTTCCAGGGTCAGCGAAAGGCAGTCGTACTTCTGGCCCACGCTGTTGCAGGCCAGCGTCATGTTGGCTTGACCCGGCTCGTCGCGGGTGTAGCCGTGTTTGGTCTGGAAATCCTTTGTGGTGTGTTTCAGGTGGTTGCGGAAGTGTTCTTCGAGTTTTTCGATCCGCGGTGTGTAACCCGGATTGCCTTCGCAAGCAGCTGTGAACACGTGAGGGATTTCCTCGTCACCATGGACGTCGAGGAACATATCGACACCGTATTTTTCCATCTGCTGCTGAACGAACAGGACTTCCGGGCTGATTTCCTGGCTGGCGTTCTGCCAGGCGCGGTTCAGGTCCTGGCCCATGGCGTTGGTGCGCAGGTGTCCGTGGAAGGCGCCGTCCGGGTTCATGTTCGGCACCAGGTACAGATCGGCGCCGGCCAGCAGTTTGTTCAGCACTGGGTCGTCGTGTTTTTCCAGGCGTTCGATCACGCCTTCCATGAACCACTCGGCCATGTGCTCGCCCGGATGTTGCTGGGCGATGATCCACACTTTGCGCTGGCCTTCGGCGCCGGTGCCTTTGCGCAATAGCTGGATGTCGCGACCTTCGACACTCTTGCCGGTGGCCAGCAGTTCGGTGCCGGCCTTGGTCAGCGCCTGCTCGATCAGCCAGTCGTGGCGGCCACGGCTGTAGGGTTCGAAGTAGGCGAACCAGGCATGGGTCTGCTCGGCTTCGAGGCTGAAGCGCAGGCAGTCGCCTTCGAAAATGGTCGGTACGCGGAACCAGTTGACGTGATCGTAGGACGCCACCGCCTGATAGCCGGCCCAGGCCTTGTTGTAGGAGGATTGGCTGGCATTGTTCAGGCGAAACCAGTGCTCCTGGCCGACATGCAGGCCGCTGGCCTTGAAGTGGAACCATTGGAAATGGTTGCTTTTGGTATCGGGGCGGATCGCCAGCAGGGGCTTGAGCGGGTCGCTGACATCGATTACCTGGATATTGCCGCTGTCGAAGTTGGCACTGATGTCGAAAGAAGATTTAGCCACGGCCATAATCGGGTCCTGAATATGATTTTTATGGTGGCTACTTTACACGCAAGAGTGGGGTGAAACCGAGGGGAATTGCGGGGTGCGAGGGTGGGGGCGTCCTCCTTGACGCCGCCGCAGCTTAGAGGCTATGCGATTGATTCTCAAGTGCTATCTGTCGCTGGTTTGAACCAATGATGCCGGGCTTCTCTTGCCAACTGGAATTCTTTTGATATCATCCGCGCCATCGAATTTGCGGCACCCAAAGACTTCATTAGCCTGAAGCCAAAGCCAGAAAAACTGGCAAAAAAAAGACCCGGCAAAAAGCCGGGTCAAAAACCGTGATTAGCCTGATGAGGAGATAGTCCAGGAGACCGACCTAAGGTCACCTGGTCCATCGACTGATCTCGCGATCAGTTGATGCAATAATAATCATTCTCGTTTGCAAGTCAAACGTTTTTACCTGCGCGACAGGAAAATTCTTTCCTGCCCTCTCGATTTGTCTTCTCACCTCAACCGTTTTCATACTTCTCTAGCGATCGATCGACCATCGCCTTGGCCATGTCGATCATGTGCACCGTCGAAAATGCCAGGTCGCGGCTTGCGCCTTGCAGGTGATTGGCGGACTCGTACGCGGTGGCGGCAGCACAGCGCAACAGGTCCAGGGCATGGACCAGCGCCTCTTCGCCGTTGATATTGCGGTTTACATCAAAAAGACGCGGCTCGGCCACTCCTTCCGAAACAGCTGGTTTCAAGTAATAGTCCAGCGCGCGTTGTGCCGCCGCCGAGTCCAAGGGCGAGGTAAAGGTGGTGTCGATGTGCATGTCCGGCAGGTCATTGGTGGGTTGGTTCATGGCGATGGCAAGCTCCGTGTTAGATTCAGATCCGTGAACCGATCCTAATACGAACTGTATTTGTGACGACAATTTAAATACTACATTTTGTGTTTTGATGGCTGGAGTCGCCCACGTATCGTGCCGCACATGGATAAATGGATTGAATTGGTCAAGGCCAAGATGAGTGAACTCAAAATCACTCAAGAGATACTCGCCGAGCGCCTTGGGATGTCCCAGGGCGGCATTGGCCACTGGCTCAACAAACGTCGTGAACCCGGCATCGAAGACATGAACCGCGTGTTGCGGGCGCTGGGCCTTGAGTTTCTCGAAGTGGCGCTGGTGATCCGGGAGCCGCAGGCGTCAACGGACGACGAAATCCCCCTGACACAGAAGTACAACCCGTACTTTCGCTACCCGGTCAGTGACTGGCGCGAACCTGCCGAAGTGCGTGACGGCGAGATTCCGGTGTACGGAAAAGGGCACTTTGAACTGTCCGATTACCACGCCCGGGGGCCGGCATTCTGGTTGAGAGTGGCAGGCGATGCGATGACCGCACCCAATGGCATCAGCATCCCGGAAGGCATGCTGATCCTGGTGGACCCTGCGGTGGACGTCGAGCCTGGCAAACTGGTCATTGCCCAGTGGCCGGGCAGCAACGAAGCCACGTTCCGCAAGCTCATCGAAGAGGGCGGGCAGCGTTATCTGGTCCCGCTCAATCCGACGTATCCGAAAGCCTTGTACACCGAAGAGTGTCGAATCATCGGTGTAGTGGTTCAGGCAACAGCCAGGTTCTGATCAGATCGGTCCGCGCTATGCGTAGGACCGATCTTCATTTCACGCTTCTTCCAGTTCGACCAGCGCACTGCCTTCGCTGACCATTTCGCCTTCCTGGCAATACAGCGCCTTGATCACCCCGGCGTGGGGCGCGCGGATGCTGTGTTCCATCTTCATCGCTTCCAGTACCACCAATTGCGCCCCGGCCTCGACCGATTGCCCGGCCTCTACCAGTACCCGGACGATGCTGCCGTTCATGGGAGCGGTCAGCCCGCCCTGATGGCTGTGGCTGGCCTCGACGGCGCTGATCGGGTCGTAAGACTCGATGCGGCGCAACTCGCCATCCCACTGCAAATACACATAGTCGCCACGGCGTATTGCGCGGTGCTGACGGCGCACGCCTTCGTGCTCGGTCAGCAGTTGCTCGCCCTTGAGCCGAGCGCTGTGGGCATTGATGTCGCCCAGCGTCAGCGCACGGTCCTGACCTTCACAACTCAGGTGAAGAGTGATTTCTCTAGGCAAGCCGGCACGCAGCCCGTTAGGTGCAGCCCACGGCGAACTCGGGTCATCGGCGCGGGTTGCATGGGGCTGGCTCTGGGCGAACGCCTGGGCGGCGGCTTGCCAGAAATCCTCGCTGAGTTCCGCTGGGGTCGGCAGCAACTGTTCCTGATAACGCGGAATGAAACCGGTATCCAGTTCGGCAGCGGCAAATGCCGGGTGGCCTATGATGCGCCGCAGGAAATTGATGTTGGTCTTCAGCCCGCCGATGGCGAATTCGTCGAGCATGCTCAGCAGGCGCAAGCGCGCCTGTTCACGGTCTTCACCCCAGGCAATCAACTTGCCGAGCATCGGGTCGTAGAAAGGCGAAATTTCATCGCCTTCTTCAACGCCGCTGTCCACTCGACGGCCCGGCCCTTGGGCGGATTCGCGATACAGCTCCAGGCGACCGGTCGCCGGCAGGAAATCATTGCCCGGGTCTTCGGCATACAGCCGCACTTCGATCGCGTGCCCCACCAGCGGCACCTGGTCTTGAGTCATCGGCAACGCTTCGCCGCGTGCCACGCGAATCTGCCAAGCCACCAAGTCGAGGCCCGTGATGGCTTCGGTGACCGGGTGTTCGACCTGCAGGCGGGTGTTCATTTCCATGAAGAAGAACTCGCCGCGCGCATCCAGCAAAAACTCCACGGTGCCGGCACCGACGTAGCCGATGGCCTGCGCCGAGCGTACGGCGGCTTCACCCATGGCGCGCCGCAGCTCCGGACTCAGGCCCGGCGCCGGTGCTTCTTCGACGACTTTCTGATGACGACGTTGAATCGAGCAGTCGCGTTCGTTGAGGTACAGGCAGTTGCCGTGCTGGTCGGCGAAGACCTGGATTTCCACGTGACGTGGCTTGAGCAGGTATTTCTCCACCAGCATCCGCGAGTCGCCGAACGACGATTGCGCCTCACGCTGGGCCGAGGCCAGGGCTTCGGCCAATTGGCTGATGTCCTCGACCACTTTCATGCCTTTGCCGCCACCCCCGGCCGTGGCCTTGAGCAACACCGGATAGCCGATGCGTTCGCAGGCGGCGCGGAAGGTTTCCAGGTCCTGGGCTTCGCCGTGATAACCGGGCACCAGTGGCACGCCAGCGGTTTCCATCAGGGCTTTGGCGGCGGACTTGCTGCCCATGGCATCGATGGCCGAGGCGGGCGGGCCAAGGAAAATCAGGCCGGCCGCTTCGATGGCGCGGGCGAACCCGGCGTTCTCCGACAGAAAGCCATAGCCGGGGTGAATCGCCTGGGCGCCGCTGGCCTTGGCGGCAGCGATCAGTTTGTCGATCTGCAGATAGCTGTCGACGGCCTTGCTGCCGCCGAGGTCAACCCGAATGTCAGCTTCGCGGCTGTGCCGGGCGTCACGGTCGGTGGCGCTGTGCACGGCCACGGTGGTCAGGCCCAGGGCCTTGGCGGTACGCATTACCCGGCAAGCGATTTCGCCACGGTTGGCCACCAGCAGGGTGGTGAGGACAGGTGCGCTCATCAACGGGGCTCCTTGGTGGTTTCGGCTTGCCAGCTCGGCGGACGTTTTTGCAGGAAGGCGCGCAGGCCTTCCTGGCCTTCGGGGCTGACGCGGATGCGGGCGATGGCGTTTTCGGTGTAGCGGCGCAATGCCGGGGTCAGTGAGCCGTCGCCGACTTCGCGCAACAGGTCCTTGCTGGCGCGCATCGCGGCCGGACTGTTGAGCAGCAGGTTGTCGATCCATTGACCGACTTTCTGTTCCAGCTCGGCACCTGCATAGCTCTCCGACAACAATCCGATTTCCCGTGCCCGTTGCCCGCCGAAGCGCTCAGCGGTCAAGGCGTAGCGACGTGTAGCGCGCTCGCCAATGGCTTGCACCACGAACGGGCTGATTACCGCGGGTGCCAGGCCGATGCGCACTTCCGACAGGCAGAATTGCGCGTCATCGGCACCGATGGCCATGTCGCAGCAACTGATCAAGCCCAACGCGCCGCCAAAGGCTGCGCCTTGCACGACGGCCAGGCTCGGAATCTTCAGTTTGGCCAGGTTGTACATCAATTCCGCCAGTTCCCGGGCGTCATCGAGGTTGGTGGCGTAATCGAGCTCGGCCGATTGCTGCATCCAGGCCAGGTCGGCGCCGGCGCTGAAATGCTTGCCGCGACCGCGCACGATCAGAAACCGCAGGCTGGCATCGCTGGCGACTTTGTCGAGGGCGAGTATCAGTTCGCGGATCATTTCGGCATTGAAGGCGTTGTTCTTTTCTTCACGGCTGAGCCACAGCGTGGCAAATCCACGGGGGTCGGTCAGCAGTTCGAGGGTGTTGAAGTCGCTCATATTGTCCGTCTCCACAACTCTGTTCTGTAGGAGCGAGCTTGCTCGCGATGGTCTTGAGGACGCCGCTGGGTGTCAGGCTTTCAGCGTTATCGTTGACGACCATCGCGAGCGAGCTCGCTCCTACAAAAAATCACATCCGGAACACGCCGAAGCGGCTCGGTTCGATTGGCGCGTTCAACGACGCGGACAAGGCCAGGGCCAGTACGTCGCGGGTCTGGGCCGGGTCGATGACACCGTCGTCCCACAGACGCGCGCTGGAATAGTAGGGGTGACCCTGTTCTTCGTACTGGTCGAGGATCGGTTGCTTGATCTCGGCTTCCTGTTCGGCGCTGAAACCATGGCCACTGCGCTCGGCCTGTTCGCGCTTGACCTGCACCAGCACGCCGGCCGCCTGTTCGGCGCCCATCACGCCGATGCGCGCATTCGGCCACATCCACAAGAAGCGCGGATCGTAGGCGCGACCGCACATGCCGTAGTTACCAGCACCGAAACTGCCGCCGATGATCACGGTGAACTTCGGCACCTTGGCGCAGGCCACGGCGGTCACCAGTTTCGCGCCGTGCTTGGCGATGCCGCCAGCTTCGTACTTCTGCCCGACCATGAAACCGGTGATGTTCTGCAGGAACAGCAGCGGGATGCCGCGCTGGCACGCCAGTTCGATGAAGTGCGCGCCTTTCTGCGCCGCTTCAGCGAAGAGGATGCCGTTGTTGGCGAGGATCGCGATCGGGTAACCGTGCAGGTAAGCAAAACCGCAGACCAGCGTCGTCCCGAACAGCGCCTTGAACTCGTCGAACACCGATCCGTCCACCAGCCGCGCAATCACTTCGCGCACATCAAACGGTTGCTTGGCGTCGGCCGGGACCACGCCGTACAACTCGTCGCTGCTGTAGAGCGGGGCGATCGGCGTGCGTTGCTGAACCTCGCCTTGCTTGCGCCAGTTGAGGTTGGCGATGCTGCGGCGTGCCAGTGCCAGGGCGTGTTCATCGCTCTCGGCATAATGGTCGGCCACACCGGAAATCTTGCAGTGCACATCGGCCCCGCCGAGGTCCTCGGCACTGACCACTTCACCCGTCGCGGCTTTCACCAGCGGCGGGCCGGCGAGGAAGATGGTCGCTTGTTCGCGGACCATGATCGCTTCATCGGCCATGGCCGGCACATACGCGCCGCCAGCGGTGCAGGAACCCATGACCACGGCAATCTGCGGGATGCCCATGGCGCTCATGTTGGCCTGATTGAAGAAAATTCGTCCGAAGTGCTCGCGGTCCGGGAACACTTCATCCTGACGCGGCAGGTTGGCGCCGCCGGAGTCCACCAGATAGATGCACGGCAGACGGTTCTGCTGGGCGATGGTCTGGGCGCGCAGGTGCTTTTTCACCGTCAGCGGGTAATACGAACCACCTTTGACCGTGGCGTCGTTGGCGACAATCATGCACTCGACGCCTTCCACACGGCCGATCCCGGCAATTACGCCAGCAGCGGGGACGTCTTCGCCATACACCTCGTACGCCGCCAGTTGGCTGATTTCCAGAAACGGCGAACCCGGATCCAGCAAGCGGTTGATGCGCTCGCGAGGCAGCAATTTGCCCCGCGAGGTATGGCGTTCCTGAGCCTTCGGGCCGCCACCTTGCGCCACTTGGGCGAGCAGGGTGTGCAACGCGTCGACCTGCTTGAGCATCGCTGCGCTGTTGGCGGCGAACTCCGCTGAACGGGGGTTGAGCTGGGTATGCAGGGTAGCCATGTGCAGCTCCGTTTAGCGGGTTTCGTTGAACAGTTCGCGACCGATCAGCATGCGACGGATCTCACTGGTGCCCGCGCCGATTTCGTACAGCTTGGCGTCACGCAACAGACGGCCGGCCGGGAATTCATTGATGTAGCCGTTGCCACCGAGAATCTGGATCGCGTCGAGGGCCATTTGCGTAGCGCGTTCGGCGCTGTAGAGGATCACGCCGGCGGCGTCCTTGCGCGTGGTCTCGCCGCGCTCGCAAGCCTGGGCCACGGCATACAGGTAGGCGCGGCTGGCGTTGAGTTGGGTGTACATGTCGGCGACCTTGCCCTGGATCAGCTGGAATTCACCGATGCTTTGGCCGAACTGCTTGCGGTCGTGGATGTACGGCACGATCAGGTCCATGCACGCCTGCATGATCCCGGTCGGGCCGCCGGAGAGCACGACACGCTCGTAGTCGAGGCCGCTCATCAGCACTTTCACGCCGCCATTGAGCACGCCGAGGATATTTTCTTCCGGCACCTCGACGTCATCGAAAAACAGCTCGCAGGTGTTCGAACCGCGCATGCCGAGCTTGTCGAACTTGTTGCTGCGGCTGAAGCCTTTCCAGTCGCGCTCGACGATGAAGGCGGTGATGCCGTGAGGGCCTTTTTCCAGGTCGGTCTTGGCGTAGATCACATAGGTGTTGGCGTCCGGACCGTTGGTGATCCAGGTCTTGCTGCCGTTGAGCACGTACTTGTCGCCGCGTTTATCGGCACGCAGTTTCATCGACACCACGTCGGAACCGGCATTCGGTTCGCTCATGGCCAAAGCGCCGATGTGCTCGCCGCTGATCAGCTTCGGCAGGTATTTGGATTTCTGCTCGTGGTTGCCGTTACGGTTGATCTGGTTGACGCACAGGTTGGAGTGCGCGCCGTAGGACAACGCCACCGAAGCCGAGCCACGGCTGATTTCTTCCATGGCCACCACGTGGGCCAGGTAACCCAGGCCGGCGCCGCCGTACTCTTCCGGCACGGTAATGCCCAGCAGGCCCATGTCGCCGAACTTGCGCCACAGGTCGGCGGGGAACAGGTTGTCGATGTCGATCTGAGCGGCGCGCGGGGCGATCTCCTTGGCGACGAAGGACTGAACCTGATCGCGCAGCATGTCGATGGTTTCACCGAGGGCAAAGTTCAGGGATGGATAGCTCATGGGTCACCTTTTGGCTTTTTTGTAGGGTGGGGAGGCCGTGATTGGGTTCTCACCTTTACGTTAACGTAAGCCTGTGACGAATGGCTGTCAATCACCCTTTACGTTAACGTCAACTTGGGTGATTCTGTAGGAGCGAGCTTGCTCGCGAAGGACGTCAACGATAACCCGTGTTGTCTGGATAAACGCGTTGCCTTGACGTTCTTCGCGAGCAAGCTCGCTCCTACAAAATAAAGACAATAGGGGTCGTCATGGATCAACCCAGTGCAAGCCCGCAACGCAGTTACACCCGTGGTTCCCAGGACAAAGCCTTGCTGGCGATGACCATCGGCCAGGCGTTCGACAACACGGTTGCGCAGTACCCGGACGGGGAGGCGCTGGTGGTGCGCCATCAACAGCTGCGTTACACCTGGCGGCAATTGGCCGAGGCCGCGGACCTGCACGCCAGGGCCCTGCTGGCGCTGGGGCTGCAAGCCGGGGACCGCCTCGGTATCTGGGCGCCGAACTGTGCGCAGTGGTGCATCAGCCAAATTGCCACCGCGAAAATCGGCGTGATCCTGGTCAACATCAATCCGGCGTATCGCAGTTCCGAACTCGAATACGTGTTGAAGCAATCCGGCTGCCAATGGCTGGTGTGTGCCGGGGCCTTCAAGACCTCGAACTATCACGCCATGGTGCAGGGCCTGGTGCCGGAACTGGCGGAGCAGTCCATCGGCAAATTGCTCAGCGAGCGGTTGCCGGAGTTGCGCGGCGTGATCAGCCTGGATGTGCAGCCGCCCAGCGGTTTCCTGCCATGGTCGCAACTGACGGATCTGGCTGGCAGCGTGTCTCCTGAACAATTGCGCGAGCGTCAGGAAAGCCTGCATTTCGACCAGGCGGTGAATATCCAGTACACCTCTGGCACCACCGGTTTTCCCAAGGGCGCGACCCTCAGTCACTACAACATTCTCAACAACGGTTACATGGTTGGCGAAAGCCTGGGCTTGACGGCGGCCGATCGCCTGGTGATCCCGGTGCCGCTGTATCACTGCTTCGGCATGGTGATGGGCAATCTTGGCTGCATCACCCATGGCAGTACGATGATTTACCCGAACGACGCGTTCGATCCGTTGCTGACCCTGGGCACCGTGGCCGAAGAAAAGGCCACCGCGCTGTACGGCGTACCGACCATGTTCATCGCCATGCTCGATCAACCTCAGCGTGCCGGGTTCGACCTGTCGAGCCTGCGCACCGGGATCATGGCGGGCGCAACCTGTCCTATCGAGGTGATGCGCCGGGTCATCAGCGAAATGCACATGAGCGAAGTGCAGATTGCCTACGGCATGACGGAAACCAGTCCGGTGTCGTTGCAGACCGGTCCTTCAGACGACCTGGAACTGCGCGTGACCACCGTCGGCCGCACCCAGCCGCAACTGGAAAGCAAGATCATCGACGAAGCGGGCAACCTGGTGCCGCGTGGCACCATCGGTGAGCTATGCACCCGCGGTTACAGCGTGATGCTCGGCTATTGGAACAACCCTGAAGGCACGGCGGACGCCATCGATCAGGCTGGGTGGATGCACACCGGTGACCTGGCGAGCATGAACGACGAGGGTTACGTGTGCATTGCCGGGCGCAACAAGGACATGATCATCCGTGGTGGTGAGAATATTTACCCGCGGGAGCTGGAAGAATTTTTCTTCACTCATCCGGCCGTTGCGGACGTGCAGGTGATTGGCATTCCCTGCTCGCGCTACGGCGAAGAGATTGTCGCCTGGATCAAGTTCCACCCCGGCCACAGCGCTACCGAGCAAGAGCTGCAAGCCTGGTGCAAGGAGCGCATCGCGCACTTCAAAACGCCGCGCTACTTCAAGTTCGTCGAGGAGTTTCCGATGACGGTGACTGGCAAGATCCAGAAATTCCGGATGCGCGAGATCAGTATCGAGGAGTTGCGCGAAAAGCAGGAATGAAGAGGAAACCTGTGGGAGCGAGCTTGCTCGCGATGAGGGTGTGACATTCAACGTTTGTGCTGACTGATCCACCGCCATCGCGAGCAAGCTCGCTCCCACAGTGTCTTGAAGAGTTTTCAGAATCGCAGACAGCACAAAGGGGAGCCGAAGCTCCCCTTTAATTTTCGTTGCGCGTGCTCTTTTTTTATTATTGAGGGTCGGTCTGTTTTTGTTTTTGGCAACCGTTGCCCTTTACCGCTGTTTTTGGCGATCCCCATTCGGGATCAAGAGCAAACGTATTTTTTTGAGCGCTGATCTACTTTCTCGCTGAGCGATCCAACCAGTTCGGGAGCTACCTGAAGGTAGTTTTATTATTCTCTGCCCGGTTGCGGGTAACTCCGAAAAGCACCCTGAAAAGCACATCTTCTCCAAAAAAATCTGTTAGCTGCGTCTCTGCCGTGTTGTTTTTGTTATGTCAGAGTCGTTACGTCTTGTTTTTATTAGGTTTGCCGCAATTTTTTTATTCTTGTTATGCGATAGATATAGCAGGAGGCGTGCCAACTTTATAAAAGCCTTTAAAATCAATGGTTTGAAAATTTGTAGAGTTTTGCGCCTCAGGCAAAACCCTACAATTTGTTTCCGTGTTACTCGCTTGTGCCCACGTTTCAGACACAGCGGTAACACCCGGACACACTCAGCGCACTCACTGTGCGCTGCGGGCCTTGGCCACGCGGGAACCGGTAGGGCGGCCCAATACCGTGCAAATCTGCTGACCGGCGAGCATCAGGGCGTCGAGGTCGATTCCAGTGTCGATGCCCAGGCCGTTGAGCAGGTAAACCACGTCTTCGGTGGCGACGTTACCGCTGGCGCCCTTGGCGTAGGGGCAGCCGCCGAGACCTGCGATGGAGCTGTCGAACACCGAGATGCCTTCCAGCAGGCTGGCGTAGATGTTGGCCACAGCCTGGCCGTAGGTATCGTGGAAGTGCCCGGCGAGTTTTTCCCGGGGCACCTCCTTCGATACCACTTCAAACATCTTGCGGGTTGCGCCAGCGGTGCCGGTGCCGATGGTGTCCCCCAGCGAGACCTCATAGCAGCCCATGACATACAGCTCGCGGGCGACCACGGCGACCTGCTCCGGGGCGACATGACCTTCATAGGGGCAGCCCAGTACGCAGGACACATACCCGCGCACGGTCACCCCATGTTGTCTGGCGGCGTCCATGATCGGCCCGAAACGCTCCAGGCTTTCGCTGATCGAGCAATTGATGTTGCGCCGGGAAAACGCTTCGGACGCCGCCGCGAACACGGCCACTTCCTTGACCCCGGCAGCGAGGGCATCTTCGAAACCGCGCAAGTTGGGGGCGAGCGCGCCGTAGACCACGCCCGGTTTGCGCTGGATCTGCGCGAAGACCTCGGCAGAGCCGGCCATCTGCGGCACCCACTTGGGCGAAACGAAACTGCCGACTTCGATATAGCCGAGCCCGGCTGCGGTCAGTGCGTCGACCAGTTGCACCTTATCGGTAACACTGATGGGTTGGGCTTCATTTTGCAGGCCGTCGCGTGGGCCGACTTCGACAATGCGTACGTGGGTGGGGAGGGGCATGGGGTTCGACCTGTGCTGATTGTTCGGAGAACCCTGTAGGAGCGAGCATGCTCGCGATGGGCTCCCAGGCACCGTGTTTATCCAGCAAACACGGGTTATCGTTAACGACCATCGCGAGCAGGCTCGCTCCTACAAGGGGTCGGGTTTTACTGAATGACTTCCTGGCTTTTGAGCGTCTGCTCCAGCGCCTGCACGCAGCGCTCTTCGGCGGTATCGAGTTCCAGTTTCATCTGTTCGATGTCCAGCATTTGCTGTTCAAGCTGCTCCCGGCGCTCACTGATTTTCGCCAGCATGCTGTGCAACTGTTTGGTGTTACCGCTGGACGGATCGTAGAGCTCGATCAGCTCGCGGCATTCAGCCAGGGAGAAACCGATGCGCTTGCCCCGCAGGATCAGCTTCAGGCTGACCTTGTCGCGGGGCGAGTAAATGCGTTCCTGGCCACGGCGCTCGGGGCTGAGCAGGCCTTGCTCTTCATAAAAGCGAATGGCGCGGGTGGTGATGTCGAGCTCGCGGGCGAGATCGGAAATGCTGTAGGTCTGGCTGCTCATGGACGCGCTCGCAAAAGGTCATGGCGCTAAGCTAATGGCAGGTTGACGTTTACGTCAAGGGGCAGCGATTTTTGCTGTTCTTGCTGGCCTCTTCGCGAGCAAGCCCGCTCCCACAGGGATCTGTGTAGGACACAAGTATTTTGTCCACTGAAGATCCAATGTGGGAGCGGGCTTGCTCGCGAAGAACGATAACGCGGTGTAACGCCCTACACCTTTTCCAGCTTTTTCTCCTGCGCCGTCACCTGCTGGCACAACTCGATCATCTGCTCGCGCATCCAGCGGTTCGCCGGGTCCTGGTCAGTGCTTTCGTGCCAGTAGAGGTGGGTTTCCACCGGCGGTACATCGTTGACCGGCAGATAAAAGGCGTGCAAATCGTTACGACGGGCGAAGCGTTCCGGTACGGTCATGACCATGTCGGTCTGCTGCAACACTTGTGAGGCCATCAGGTAATGCTGGGAGCGCAGGGCGATCTTGCGCTGAATGCCCATCTTGCCCAGCGCCAGGTCGACATAGCCGAGGCCGCTGCGACGACTGGAAATATGGATGTGGGTCAGGCTCAGGTAATCGTCCAGTGTGAGTTTTTCCTTGCCCGCCAGCGGATGCCCCTTGCGCATGGCGCACACGTAGCGGTCCTCCATCAACTTGACGTGACGCACCTGCGGGTCGGTGTTGAGCGGCGCATCCACCGCAAAGTCGAGGCGACCGGCGGCCAGTTCCTTGGTGGTTTCGCGACGTTTGGACAGGAAGCTTTCGATGATCACCGCCGGAGCCAGGCGGCGCAGGCGCTGGAACAGCGGCGGCAGGATCACCGCTTCGGTCAGGTCGGTCATGCTGATGCGATAGGTCTTGACCGCTTGCTGCGGGTTGAAAATGCGGCTTTCCTGCACCGACACGCGCAGCAGCGAGAGCGCGTTGCGTACCGGGCCGATGATGTTCTGCGCCATGGGCGTGGGCACCATGCCCTGGGCGGTGCGCACGAACAACGGGTCGTTGAAGGTCTCGCGCAACCGGGCCAGAGCGTTCGACACCGCTGGCTGGGTAATGCCCACAATCTGCCCGGCGCGGGTCAGGTTGGCTTCGGTGTAGATCGCGTCGAAGACGATGAAAAGGTTGAGATCGACCTTGCTCAGATTCATTACGCGGCTCTCTTATTGTGTGGGCGGGCTGACCGTGACGATCAGCCGATCATATATCGGTGATGAATGTTTATACACGCCGAGAATAGGCTAGGTAAATTATCAACGCTGTTCTAGCATCGATACATGACCTAAAACAACCTCCCCCAAGAAGGTATCTCGCTCATGGATTTCGCTTATTCGCCCAAGGTTCAGGAACTGCGTGAGCGCGTAACAGCGTTCATGGACACCTACGTCTATCCCGCCGAAGCCGTGTTCGAGCGCCAGGTCGCCGAGGGTGATCGCTGGCAGCCGACGGCGATCATGGAAGAACTGAAACTCAAGGCCAAGGCCGAAGGCCTGTGGAATTTGTTTCTGCCTGAGTCCGAACTGGGTGCCGGCCTGACCAACCTCGAATACGCGCCACTGGCGGAAATCATGGGCCGCTCGCTACTGGGGCCAGAGCCGTTCAACTGCTCGGCACCGGACACCGGCAACATGGAAGTGCTGGTGCGTTACGCCAACGAAGAGCAGAAACAACGCTGGCTCGAACCGCTGCTGCGGGGCGAGATCCGCTCGGCGTTCGCCATGACCGAACCGGACGTTGCGTCCTCCGACGCCACTAACATGGCCGCCCGTGCCGTGCGCGATGGCGACGAGTGGGTGATCAACGGCAAGAAATGGTGGACCTCGGGTGCTTGCGACCCGCGCTGCAAAATCCTGATTTTCATGGGCCTGAGCAATCCGGACGCGCCACGTCACGCCCAGCACTCGATGATTCTGGTGCCGGTGGATGCGCCCGGTGTGAAGATCGTGCGTCCACTGCCGGTGTTCGGTTACGACGATGCACCTCATGGGCACGCCGAAGTGCATTTCGAAAACGTGCGGGTGCCCTACGAAAACGTCCTGCTGGGCGAAGGACGCGGCTTCGAAATTGCTCAAGGTCGCCTTGGCCCTGGCCGGATTCACCATTGCATGCGTTCGATCGGCATGGCCGAGCGCGCCCTGGAACTGATGTGCAAGCGCTCGGTGAACCGCACGGCGTTCGGCAAGCCTCTGGCACGCCTGGGCGGCAACATCGACAAGATCGCCGACTCGCGGATGGAAATCGACATGGCACGCCTGCTGACGTTGAAAGCGGCGTACATGATGGACACCGTCGGCAACAAAGTGGCGAAAAGCGAGATCGCGCAGATCAAGGTCGTCGCGCCAAACGTGGCATTGCGGGTGATCGACCGGGCGATCCAGATCCATGGCGGGGCAGGGGTTTCCAACGATTTCCCGCTGGCCTACATGTATGCAATGCAACGCACCCTGCGCCTGGCCGACGGCCCGGACGAAGTGCACCGTGCGGCAATCGGCAAGTTCGAAATCGGCAAATATGTGCCGAAGGAGATGATGCGTAGCGGACACTAAGACCGCGGCGCCTGCCATTCGCGAGCAAGCCCGCTCCCACATTGGATCTCTCCACGGCGAAGATTCAGTGTGGGAGCGGGCTTGCTCGCGAAGGCGTCATTCCATTCAATGCACCAACATCTGGCTCAATACACCCAAACCTCAACCCGCCGATTCTTGATCCTTCCCTCATCGGCGCTATTGGCCGCCACCGGCATTTCGGCACCGAATCCGCGAATCTCGCGAAACACCACGCCGCTCTTCACCAACTCCCGCCGTACCGCCATGGCCCGCAGCTTCGACAACAGATCGGCGCGCGCCGGGTCGCTCTTGGCATCGCCAAACCCCACCAGCGTCACTTGCCCAGCCGTTTTGTCGTGCAGCTTTATATAGTCGAGCACCCGCCACAGGTCTTGTCGGGCCTTGTTGTCCAGGGTGGCGCTGCCTTCCTCGAAACGGAAGTTCACCGACAACCGTTGAGCATGTCTGCTTAGCGCCTGATAACCCTCTGGCATCAGCGCATTGGGGGTAACGGCCATGGCCTGGACGGTTTGGGCAATAAAACCGTTGGCGGCCACAATGGCCTGACCCTTAGTGCTTTGGGCAAACGCCACCAGGGCATTGGCCCAGGGATTTTTTCCGTTGGGTGGCAGATAGAAGAACAGCCGACGGGACAGCGGATAATCTTCCGTGGCAATCAGGCTGTTGAGCGGCGGCATGGCTTGCGATTGACCGTCGACAATGGCCACGGCTTTAGCCTGGCGCACGTAGGGCAAACCGATGAAACCGATGCCTTGCGGGTCTGCGCTGACCGCATCGGACAGTTGCTCGCTGGACTCGAAGCGCTTCGCCGCACCGCCGAGGGTTTTCCCGTGGCCGCTGAGGACCAGTTCCTTGAAGGTGTCGTAGGTCCCGGACTGATTATCCCGTGCATACAAATGAATCGGCCCGCCGCGACCGCCAATGTCTTCCCAGCTCTTCACCTCGCCACTGAAAATGCGCGCCAGTTGCACGGTGTCGAGTTGGTTCAGCGGATTGTCCGGATGAAGGATGATCGCCAGGCCATCGATGGCAATGACCTGTTCGGCGCTCGGGCTTTTCAGGTCGCCGAGCGATTGCAGGCTGGCCAGTTCGCTGTCCTTGATCGGGCGCGACGAGGCGGCCAGATCGGCGCTGGCTGCTTTGAGTGCAGTGAAACCGGTGCTGGAGCCATGGGCCGCTACCTCCACCACGACCCGACGGCCCTGAACGGTTTCGCCGACGATGCGCAGTTCGTTGGCGGTGTCCGGGGTTTCACGGCGGATCTTGCGCAGGCCCTGTTCACTCAACAGACCCTCGACCAGCGCTGGCCCCAATGCCGCACCGATGGTGTTGGAACCCTGAATCCGCAGCGCCGGGCCGTGTTCGGGTGTCGGCAAGTCGCCGGCCGAGGCCGCCTGCGGCAAGCCCGTGCACAGCATCAACAGGAACAACACGCGCAGCATCATGCCGGCACCATATATAGCCAAAGGAGGTGTCGGGAGATTAAGTCAGTAAGGTTTCCGAAAAATGACGCTTTGCAAATGTGGGAGCGGGCTTGCTCGCGAAGGGGCCATAACATTCAATGTCGATGTTGAATGTAAGACCGCCTTCGCGAGCAAGCCCGCTCCCACAAGGTATTGATGTGTCTGTTAGATGTCAGCTCAACTCAAGCCAGATCGGCGCATGGTCCGAAGGTTTTTCCATGCCTCGCAGTTCATAGTCCACACCGGCGGCCTTCACCCGTGGCAACAAGCCGTGGGAGGCGAGGATCAGGTCGATGCGCAGGCCACGCTTGGGCTCGTCTTCGAAGCCACGGCTGCGATAGTCGAACCAGCTGAAGGTGTCGGTCACGTCCGGGTTCAAGTGACGGAAACTGTCGACCAGGCCCCAGTTCTTCAGACGGGCCATCCACTCGCGCTCTTCCGGCAGGAAGCTGCACTTGCCGGTTTTCAGCCAGCGCTTCATGTTGTCCGGGCCGATGCCGATGTCGCAGTCTTCCGGGGAAATGTTCACATCGCCCATCACCACCAGCGGCTGGTCGTTCTTGAACTGGCTTTCCAGCAATTGCTGCAAATCGCCGTAGAAACGCTGCTTGGCCGGGAACTTGGTCGGGTGGTCGCGGCTTTCGCCCTGTGGGAAATAACCGTTCATGATGGTCACCGGCACGCCGTTGGCGTCGGCGAAGGTGCCCCAGATGAAGCGTCGTTGGGCGTCTTCTTCGTCGGTGGCGAAACCTTTATGCAGGGCCAGCGGCTTCTGGCGCGAGAGCAGGGCGACGCCGTAATGGCCTTTTTGCCCGTGGAAGTACACGTGATAACCCAGGGCCTGCACCTCGGCCAGCGGGAACTGTTCGTCGTGGACCTTGGTTTCCTGCAAGCCGATCACATCGGGCTGGTGCTTTTCGATCAGCGCCGCCAGCTGATGGGGGCGGGCGCGCAGCCCGTTGATGTTGAAGGAGACGATCTTCATGGTCGGCAGTCCTGGCAAAAGGGCGATGCTAGCTGACATGTGGGAATCGGGCCAGTGTGGGGTGAGGGGATTCGGTTGTGCCTGTCAGATGTATATGGGCAGTGATGGCCCTTTCGCGAGCAAGCCCGCTCCCACAAAAGCAAGGCTGGCGCATCACCTGTGGGAGCGGGCTTGCTCGCGAAGGCGATTTCATTGCCTACACTCATTTCGGAACTGTGTCAGCGCCAACAGGCTCGTAACAACAAGAGCGCAGCCACCCGAGCTGTGCCGGGGAGATCAACCGTCATGCCCGAAACCTCGACCGCCATCGCCGATATTCACATGCTCGACAGCGGCTACGGCCGCGAAGCGCGTTCGTTGCTGTACCAGGCTTATCGACACGAGCCGACCTTCGGTTATCTGTTCGAAGCCGAGCGCCCCGGCTACGAACAGCGGGTTCGCGCCACCGTGCGCGAGTTGGTGACCCAGCACTTTTTTCAGGACCTGCCGGCCATCGGCCTGCTGGTCAACGACCGCCTGATCGGTATCGCCCTGATCGCACCGCCGCAACGTCGCCTTGGCGTCACCGAAAGTTGGGCCTGGCGCCTGCGCATGGTGCTCAGTACGGGATTTCGCTGCACCCGTCGCTACCTCGAATATCACGCGGCCGTGGAGGCCTGTGTGCCGAATGAATCGGTGCACGTCTTGCCGTTGCTGGGGGTTCATCCGCAGTTCCAGGGCAAACATTTCGGTGAACAACTATTGCAAGCCGTGCACAACTGGTGCGCAGTGGATGAAAATTCACAGGGCGTGATCCTCGATACCGGGAACCCTCGCTACCTGGAGTTCTATAAGCGCCAGGGCTATCAGGAAATCGGTGAAGTTGCCGTAGGACCGATTCGCGAGCACGTGTTTTTTCACCCCAATCCCCAGGTGTTACAAACAGCAACGGCTTGAACGGCGAACTTTCTTTGCATGTCAGGCTCTATCACGCTTCCATGTTCATGATCCATGCTCGTGATAGCATCCGCGCCTATGAAGTTTCCAGGAAGAATTACCAGCGGTGTGCTGATGCTGATGACCAGCTGCGCAGCGCTGGCACAAAGCGAATTGGATGTACGGATCAAACCGTCCAATGACGAGCTGAAAGCCAATATCGAAGGCTATATCGGCAGCCTCGGCGATCGCGATGAAGAAGCGTTGCTGCGCTTCAGCCGTGGCGCCGAAGAACAGGCGCGCAAGGCCGCCCAGGCCTTGGGCTATTATCAGCCGCACATCGACAGTGAAGTGAAGGGCGGCGAAAAGCCGCGCCTGGTGTTGACGGTCGACCCCGGCGAGCCGGTGCACTTGCGCAACGTCACGGTACGTGTCGACGGTCCGGCAGCCTCCCTCAAGGCCTTTCGAATTCCCAAAAGCGACGCGCTCAAGCCCGGCGCCGTGCTCAACCATGGGCATTACGAGGACGCCAAGCGCCTGATCCAGAATCAGGCTTCGCGTTATGGCTTTTTCAGCGGCCGTTTCACCCGTTCAAAATTGTCGGTCGATCCGCGGGCCGGCGTTGCCGATATCGAACTGATCTATGAAAGCGGTCCGCGCTATACCTTGGGCAAGGTCAGTTTCGAGGGCGATACGCCGTTCGATGACGAGTTGCTGCAACGCATGGTGCCGTTCAAGACCGGCACGCCGTATGACTCGGAGCTGATCGCCGAACTCAACCAGAACTTGCAATCGAGCGGCTACTTCGAAGGTGTGCGCGTGGACGCGGCACCCACGGCGTCCAGGGACGAGGCGATCCCGGTGGACGTCAAGCTCGAAACCCGCAAGCCGCGGACCATGGGCCTGGGCCTTGGTTTCTCCACCGACGTCGGCCCGCGGGCCAAGGCCAACTGGACCCGGCACTGGGTCAACGCGCAAGGGCACAGTTATGGCTGGGAAACCGAAGTCTCGGCACCTCGGCAAAACGTCGGGCTGTTCTACGACATTCCGCTGGACCCGCCACTGACCGACAAACTGCGTTTTGCCGGTGGCTACCAGAATGAAGAAATCGCCGATAAGGACAGCCACAGCAAGCTGCTGACCCTCGGCCCCGAGTGGCACAGCAAACTGCCCAGCGGCTGGCAACGGGTGGTGTCGCTGAAGTGGCAGCGCGAGGATTATCAACTGGGCGATGACTCGGGACTCAGTACCTTGCTGATGCCCGGTGTGAGCTATTCGTACCTCAAAAGCGACAACCGCATCGACCCGCACAACGGTTATCGCCTGCAATTCGAATCCAAAGTGGCCAAGGAAGGTCTGGGCTCCGACAGCAACCTGCTCTACGGCACGGCATTGGTCAAAGGCCTGACCACGGTGTTCGATAAACACCGCCTCCTCGGGCGGGTGCAGGTCGGCGGCAGTGCCACCAACGGTTTCAAATCGGTGCCGCCATCGCTGCGCTTCTTCGCCGGTGGCGACCAGAGCGTGCGTGGCTACGACTATCAGAGCCTGTCCCCGGAAAACTCCGACGGCGACCGCATCGGTGGCCGCTACATGGTCGCCGCCAGCGCGGAGTATCAGTATTCCATCGCCGAAAAATGGCGGATCGCGACCTTTGTCGATCAGGGCAACTCCTTCAACACGCTCGAACTGCCGAACCTCAAGACTGGCGTCGGTATCGGCGTGCGCTGGGTATCGCCGGTGGGGCCGATCCGCCTCGACCTGGCCCATGCGCTGGACGACGATGGCGGTATTCGACTGCACTTTTCCATGGGGCCTGAGCTGTGAAGCGTGGTTTGAAAGCAACACTGCTGACGATGGCGGCGCTGCTGGCAGTGGTTGTCCTGACGCTGGCCACGGTGCTGGCCACGGCGACGGGCAGCCGCTGGGCATTGGGTTTCGTGCCGGGCTTGACCCTGGAAAACTTCCAGGGCCGGCTGGGCGGGCAGTGGAGTGCCGACCGGGTGCTGTGGCAGCAGGACAGCAACCGGGTTGAACTGAGCAAGGTGATTTTCGCCTGGTCGCCGTTGTGCCTGACCCGCATGACCCTGTGCATCGAGCAATTGCAGGCCGATCAGGCCAGCCTGACGTTCCCGCCGGGTGCCGAAGAGCCAGACAGCGGCCCGATCACGCTCCCGGAGCTGAAGTTACCGTTGGCCCTCGAACTGGGAGAGATCAAGGTCGGCAGCCTGTTGTTCAACGGCAGCGAAGAGCTCAAGGGCCTGCAACTGGCGGCGCACTGGACGACGGCCGGTTTGAAGATCGACGCAGTGTCGTTGCAGCGCGATGACCTGAGCCTGGACCTGTCCGGCCTGTTGCAGCCCTCCGGCAACTGGCCCCTCAGCGCCTCCGGCAAGCTGACCCTGTTGTCGACACCTGCCCCCCTGGCGCTGGCGCTGAAAGTCGACGGCGACCTGCTCAAGACCCTGAACCTGAACGCCGACAGCAGCGGTTACCTCAACGGGCAACTGACCGGCGAACTGCAACCGCTGGTGGAAAACCTGCCGGCCAAGGTGCGGATCACCGCCGATGGCTTCAAGCCCAGCGCCGATCTGCCGGACACCCTGCAACTCAATCAGCTTGAACTCACGGGGGCAGGCGACTTGAAGAACGGCTACGCGCTGCTCGGCAAAGCCACGCTGCCCGCCGAGCAAGGGCCCGTCACCCTGGCGCTGCAAGGCAAGGTCGACGCCAAGGGCGCGCAGATCGCCGCGCTGGACCTGACCGCCAACGACAAGCAAAGCCTCAAGCTCACCGGACAGCTGGATTGGAGCAAGGGCTTGAGCGCCGAGGCGAAGATCGACTGGCTGGATTTCCCGTGGCACAGGCTCTATCCGCTCATCGACGAACCGCAGGTAGCGCTTCGCACGTTCACCGGCGAAGTCTCTTACACCGACGGCAAGTACCTCGGGCATTTCGCCGCGGCGGCGGATGGTCCGGCCGGCGCCTTCACCCTGGCCAGCCCTTTCGCGGGCGACCTGACGAAAATCTACCTGCAACAGATTCAACTCCAGGCCGGGCAGGGCAAGGCTGAAGGGCACCTGAACCTGCAATTCGCCGACGGCATTGCCTGGGACACCGCGCTGGACCTGTCGGCGATCAACCCGGCGTACTGGGTCGCAGAGCTGCCGGGCACACTGGCCGGGCCGTTGCGCAGCACGGGTGAGATGAAGAACGAGGTGCTCAGCCTCAATGCCGATCTGGACCTCAAGGGCAAACTGCGCGGTCAGCCAGCAGTGATCCAGGCCAAGGCCGATGGCCGTGGCGAGCAATGGAACCTCAATACCCTGCAAGTTCGCCTCGGCGACAACAGCATCAGCGGCAAAGGCAGCCTGCAACAGAAACTCGCCGGCCAGATCGATCTCAAGTTGCCGCGCCTGGCCCAGCTCTGGCCGCAACTGCGGGGCCAGCTCAATGGCCGCGTGGATGTCGCCGGCACACTCAAGGCGCCCCAAGGCAAGCTTGACCTGCAAGGTTCGCAGCTGGCTTTCCAGGACCATCGCCTGCAAAGCCTGAACCTGGACGCCACGCTGGACAGTGCGCAACGGGCGAAAGTCGACCTCAAGGGCAGCGGCATCCGGGCGGGCGACACTTTACTGGGAACCCTGACCGCCAGCGGCCATGGCGACATCAAGAACCAGAAACTGAACCTCGATCTGCAAGGGCCGAAGCTGAAACTGGCGCTGGGTCTGGACGGTGCGCTGGACAAAGGCAATTGGCGCGGACGCCTGGCCAGCGGTGATATCCAGGCCGGTGGCCAGGACTGGAAGCTGCAAGGGCCGGCGAAACTCGAACGTCTGGCGGACGGCAAAATCACCTTTGGCGCCCATTGCTGGGCCTCCGGCCAGGCCAGCCTCTGCGGTGAAGACTCGCGCCTGATGCCCGAGCCGAAGCTGCGTTATCACCTCAAGCAATTCCCGATCGACAGCCTCGCGCAGTGGTTGCCGAAGGATTTCAGCTGGCAGGGCCGGCTCAACGCCGAGCTGCAACTGGACCTGCCGGCCAGTGGCCCGAACGGCCAGGTCAGCGTCGATGCCGGCGGCGGCACGTTGCGCATCAAGGACAAGGACCAGTGGCTGGACTTCCCGTACCAGACCCTGAAACTCACCAGCAAACTCACGCCCAAGCGCATCGACACCGAGCTCAACTTCGTCGGTGGCAAACTCGGCGAACTGATGGTGCAGGCGCAGCTCAATCCGTTGCCGAAGAACAAACCATTGAGCGGCTCGTTCCGCTTGAGCGGGCTGGACCTGTCGGTGGCGCGACCGTTCGTGCCGATGGTCGAGAAGCTGACCGGTCGCTTGAATGGCAGCGGCACGATTTCCGGTGGGCTGCTGGCACCGCAGGTCAATGGCAGCCTGCAACTCAGCGACGGTCAGATCTCCGGTCCTGAATTGCCGATGGAGCTGAAAAATCTGCACCTCCAGGCGCTCATCGCCGGTGAAAGCGTGCAACTGAACGGTGGCTGGGACAGCGGCAAGGCCGGGCATGGCAGCCTGAACGGCAACGTCGCGTGGGGCCAGGCGCTGGTGGTGGATCTGGCGCTCAAGGGTTCGCAGTTGCCAGTCACCGTCGAGCCTTACGCCAAGCTGGAAGTCGCGCCTGACCTGAAAATCTCGATGAAGGGCGATGAGTTGGTCATCGCCGGCAAAGTGCTGGTGCCCAGGGGCGACATCACCATTCGCGAGTTGCCGCCATCGACGGTCAAGGTCTCCGATGACACGGTGATCGTCGGTCAGCAGACCGAGGAGGGCAAGCCGCCGCTGGCAATGAAAATGGATATCGAAGTGCTGGTCGGCGAGGACAAGCTGAGCTTTGCAGGATTTGGCCTGACCGCGAATGTGCAGGGGCACGTGCACATCGGCGACAACATGGACACCCGTGGCGAGCTGTGGCTCAACGATGGGCGATATCGCGCCTACGGCCAGCGGCTATCGGTGCGCCGGGCACGCTTGCTGTTTGCAGGTCCCATCGATCAGCCGTACCTGGACATCGAGGCCATTCGCAAGACCGACGACATCATCGCCGGCATTCGTTTGAGTGGCAGCGCCGAGCAGCCGACCACGCAGATCTTCTCCGAACCGGCCATGAGCCAGGAGCAGGCCTTGTCCTATCTGGTGCTCGGGCGTCCGCTGAGCAGCAATGGCGAAGACAACAACATGCTCGCCCAGGCGGCCCTCGGGTTGGGCTTGATGGGCAGCTCCGGGGTGACCAGCGGCATCGCCAAGAACCTGGGCATCCAGGACTTCCAGCTGGACACCCAGGGCAGTGGTGACGCCACCAGTGTGGTGGCCAGCGGCAATATTTCCGAGAAGCTCAGCCTGCGCTATGGCGTCGGCGTGTTCGAACCGGCCAACACCATTGCCCTGCGCTACAAACTGAGCAAGAGGGTCTACCTCGAAGCCGCCGGCGGCGTGGCCAGTTCGCTGGACATCTTCTACAAGCGGGATTTCTAGGCCCGCATTCCGTACAAAAGACCGAGTCGCCCCATTCGCGAGCAAGCCCGCTCCCACAGGTTCAGCGTGATCCCTGTGGGAGCGGGCTTGCTCGCGAAGGCGTCTGAGTTATCACCGCAATACCCGACTGCGTTTATCAGGTATTTAGCAAGCAACCTAACTATTGCGTTGACATTCGCTGCCTAGGCAGTAACATCTTGACATACATTCACTGCCTAGGCAGCTAATTGGTGGTCAGATGAAACATTTCTCCCCGGAAGATTTCCAGAATTGCCATCTCGGCCTGTTGCTCGGGCGTGCCGCGCTGCTCAAGGACCGGATCCTCGACACCCGCATGGAACCCCACGGCATCACGGCCGCGCAGTTCAAGGTGTTGATCATCATGGCCCAGTACGGCGTCGATTCGCCGGGCGAGTTGTGCCGTCACCTGTCCCTCGACAGCGGCTCGATGACGCGCATGCTCGATCGTCTGGAACAGAAAGGTTTCCTTGCCCGCCAACGCTCCGAAGCGGATCGCCGCCAGGTGCAGCTTGTGCTCACGGAAGAAGGGCAGAAGCTCGCCGGGCGGTTGCCGCACATCGGCGCAGAAGCCATGAATGAACTGGCCGGTGCCATCACTCCGGAAGAACTGAAAACCCTGGAGTTGATCCTGAAGAAAATTTTGGTGGCAGCCGGTGACGCGATCACCCTGCTGCGGGTAGGTGACAAATGAGCAGTAACCCCTTGCGTACCGGCTTGAGCCTGGTGCTGTTGGCCATGAGCGTCGCCGGTTGCGCCAGTTACAGCGGCCTGAAAACCGAAGGCGTCAGCCTCGACGCGAAGACCCTCAAGGCCGGGCAATCCCTCAGCGGTGTGACGTTGTCCCCCGCGGCCTGGCCAAAAAGCGACTGGTGGAAAAGCCTCGGCGACCCGCAACTCGATGACCTGATCCGCGAGGCCCTGCGCGACAGCCCGGACATGCAGATCGCCGATGCCCGTGCCCATCAGGCCAGCGCCGCAGCCTACGCCGCCGACGCTGCGCGGATGCCGACCCTGGATGCCAGCGCTGGTATCAGCCGCTCGCGCCTGGCCCGGGACCAGGACCCGCTCGGGCAGGGTGACGCTTACGCCACCGTTCGCAACATCAGCACCGGTTTCAACTACGACTTCGACCTGTGGGGCGGTCAACGCGATGCCTGGGAAGCGGCCCTCGGCCAGGCTCGCGCCGCCGAAGTCGACCAGCAGGCTGCGCAACTGACGCTGGCCGCCGATGTCGCCCGGGCCTATAGCGATCTCGGTCAGGCGCACATTGTCTACGACCTGTCCAACGAGGACCTCAAGCGCACCCGGCAAATGCTCGACCTCAGCCAGCGGCGCCTGACTGCCGGGATCGACAGCCAGTACCAGTTCCAGCAGACCGAAAGCCTGGAAGCCACTTCCCGGGCCAACCTGATCGACGCCGAAAAACGCTTGAACAGCGCGAAAATTGCCCTGGCCGTTCTGCTCGGCAAAGGCCCGGACCGCGGCAATGAAATTGCCCGACCCAACATTCTTCAGTCGAGTGCGGTAGCGCTACCTTCGGTGCTGCCGGCCGAACTGCTGGGGCGTCGCCCGGATCTGGTGGCCGCGCGCTGGCGGGTCGAAGCGGCGAGCAAAAGCATCGACGCCGGCAAGACCCGGTTCTATCCCAACCTGAACCTCAGTGCCGCTGCCGGCGCCGAATCCTTGCTGGGCGATGCGATGTTTGGTTCGGCCAGCCGTTTCTTCAACATTGCACCGACGATCTCTGTGCCGATCTTCGACGGTGGCCGCTTGCGCGCCGACCTCGATTCCCGTGACGCCGATTACGACCTCGCCGTGGCGCAGTACAACAAAAGCCTGGTCAAGGCGCTGGGGGATGTCAGCGACAGCGTCAACCAGTTGCGTGACATCGGCCGGCAGATCGCTGCCCAGCAGCACGCCACCGACATCGCCCAGGATTCCTACAACACCGTGGTCCAGCGTTACGGTTCCGGCATCGGCAACTACCTGGACGTGCTCAGCATCGAGCAGCAATTGCTCCAGGCCCAGCGCCAGCTGGCCAACCTGAATGCCGAGCAGATCGACCTGTCGATCCAACTGATGCAGGCGCTGGGCGGCGGTTTCCAGCCTGAGGCCATCGCCTCGGCCAACGCCACGTCAGCCACGCTGACCCACTAATTCAAGGTACTTGTCATGGCCACTGCCGATACAACTCAACCTCCTGAAAACACCCGGGGCAACCCCAATTCGGGCAAGCGCAAGTTCATGCTGCTGGTCCTGGCTGCCGTCGTCGTGCTCGGTTGCGCGGGTGTCTGGGCCTACCACGAATTCTACGGGCGCTGGAGCGAAAGCACCGACGACGCCTATGTGAACGGCAACGTGGTGGAAATCACGCCGCTGGTCACCGGCACCGTGGTCAGCATCGGTGCCGATGATGGCGATCTGGTCCATGAAGGCCAGGTGCTGGTGAACTTCGACCCGAACGACGCCGAAATCGGTCTGCAAAACGCCCAGGCCAATCTGGCGCGTACCGTGCGTCAGGTGCGTGGCTTGTACAGCGATGTGGACGGCATGAAGGCCCAGGTCAACGCCCAGAAAGCCGAAGTGCAAAAGGCCCAGGACAACTTCAGCCGCCGCAAGAACCTCGCCGCCGGCGGGGCGATTTCCCAGGAAGAGCTGTCTCACGCCCGCGACGACCTGACCTCGGCGCAAAACGCCCTGGCCAATGCCGAACAAAAGCTCAAGACCACCAGCGCGCTGGTCGATGACACCGTGGTTTCATCGCACCCGGACGTGATGGCCGCCGCCGCGCAACTGCGTCAGGCCTACCTGAACAACGCCCGCAGCACCTTGATTGCGCCGGTGACCGGTTACGTGGCCAAGCGTTCTGTACAACTTGGCCAGCGCGTGCAACCGGGTACCGCGCTGATGGCGGTGATTCCGCTGGATCAGCTGTGGATCGACGCCAACTTCAAGGAAACCCAGTTGCGTGACATGCGCATCGGCCAACCGGTGGAGATCGAGACGGACCTGTACGGCAGCAGCGTCAAATACAGCGGCACCATCGACAGCCTCGGCGCCGGGACCGGCAGTGCGTTTGCCTTGCTGCCAGCGCAAAACGCCACCGGCAACTGGATCAAAATCGTGCAGCGCGTGCCGGTGCGAGTCCACGTCAACGCCGAGGAGCTGGCCAAACATCCGCTGCGGGTCGGCCTGTCGACCATGGTCGATGTGGACCTGCACGACCAGAGCGGGCCGGTGCTGGCGCAACAGCCGCCGCAGAAGGCTTCGTTCAGCACCAGCGTCTACGACCGTCAGCTGACCGAGGCCGACGCGATGATCACCCAGTTGATCCACGACAACAGCGCCGCGGTCAGCAAGACCGCGCAACGCTGATATGCCATTACATCGACCCTGTGGGAGCGGGCTTGCTCGCGAAGGCGGAGCGTCAGGCGACATCCATGTTGAATGTGCCGACCTCTTCGCGGGCAAGCCCGCTCCCACAGGGTTAGCTGCGCCCGTCTGGTTTCAAAGGATTTGCGATGAGCAATAACGCGTCTTTCACACCGCCCAGCCTGTTGCTCAGCACCATCGGCCTGTCGCTGGCGACCTTCATGCAAGTGCTCGACACCACCATCGCCAACGTGGCGCTGCCGACGATTTCCGGCAACCTGGGCGTGAGTTCGGAGCAGGGCACCTGGGTGATCACCTCGTTCGCCGTGAGCAACGCCATCGCCTTGCCGCTGACCGGTTGGCTCAGTCGGCGTTTCGGCGAAGTGAAGCTGTTTGTCTGGGCGACATTGCTGTTCGTGCTGGCTTCGTTCCTGTGCGGAATTTCCACCTCGATGCCGGAGCTGGTGGGCTTCCGGGTGCTGCAAGGGGTAGTGGCCGGGCCACTGTACCCGATGACCCAGACCCTGCTAATTGCGGTTTACCCCCCGGCGAAACGGGGGCTGGCGCTAGCGCTGCTGGCGATGGTCACGGTGGTCGCGCCGATTGCCGGGCCGATCCTCGGCGGCTGGATCACCGACAGCTACAGCTGGCCATGGATTTTCTTCATCAACGTGCCGATCGGCCTGTTCGCGGCATGGGTGGTCACCCAGCAGATGAAAAAGCGCCCGGTGGTCACCAGCCGCCAACCGATGGATTACGTCGGTCTGATCGCGCTGATCATCGGCGTCGGGGCTTTGCAGATCGTGCTCGACAAGGGCAACGATGCCGACTGGTTCGAATCCAGCTTCATCGTGATCGGCTCGGTGATTTCGGTGGTGGCCCTGGCGTTCTTCGTGATCTGGGAAATGACCGACGAACACCCGGTGGTCAACCTGCGCCTGTTCGCCCATCGTAACTTCCGCTACGGCACCATCGTGCTGATCCTGGGCTATGCCGGGTTCTTCGGGATCAACCTGATTTTGCCGCAGTGGCTGCAAACGCGGCTGGGCTATACCGCGACCTGGGCCGGTTTTGCCGTGGCCCCGCTGGGGATCCTGCCGGTGCTGCTGGCGCCGTTTGTCGGCAAGTACGCACCGAAATTCGACATGCGCCTGCTGGCGGGCGGGGCGTTCCTGGCCATCGGCCTGAGCTGTTTCATGCGCGCAGGCTTCACCAATGAAGTGGACTTCCAGCACATCGCCATGGTGCAGCTGTTCATGGGGATCGGCGTAGCGCTGTTCTTCATGCCGACCCTGACCATCCTGCTCTCGGACCTGCCACCGAACCAGATTGCCGACGGTTCGGGGCTGGCGACGTTCTTGCGGACTTTGGGCGGCAGTTTCGCGGCGTCGTTGACCACCTGGATCTGGATTCGTCGGGCGGACCAGCACCACGCCTACCTGACCGAAAGCATCACCCCCTTCGATCCGGCGACCCGCGAAGCGCTGACCCACCTGGGCGGGGCAGGGGCCAAGGCCTACACGCAGCTGGAGCAGACGGTGATCAGCCAGGCGTACATCATGTCCACGGTGGACTACTTCACCTTGCTGGGCTGGATGTTCCTGGGGCTGATCCTGATTGTCTGGCTGGCCAAGCCGCCGTTTACGGCGAAGGCCGGGCCAGAGGCCTCGGCGGGACACTAAACACCGCAAAACCATTGTGGGAGCGGGCTTGCTCGCGAAAGCGGTGGATCAGTCGATATAGATGTCGACTGACACGCCCTCTTCGCGAGCAAGCCCGCTCCCACAGGGTTATGTGTCTGGTTTCAGTTCGCGGGTGCTGCCAGTTGCGGTGGCGGAGTGAAATCAAACGGCGCCAGCGCAAACCCTTGCTCATCCACCTGCAATGCCCACCCTTGACGATCCCAGTCCCCCAGCACAATGCGCCGGGCCGCTTGCTCGCCAAGCTGCAACTTGTGAATCGCGGGACGGTGGGTATGCCCGTGGATCAGGGTTTTCACGCCGAATTCCTGCATGATCCGCGGAATCTCTTCGGGCGTGACATCGACGATGTCATTGGCCTTCATCCGCGTTTGCGCACGGCTTTCACTGCGCAGTTTGCGCGCCAGCTTGTGCCGGGTGCGCAGCGGCAGATGCCGCAGGATGAACAGGGTGATCGGGTTGCGCAGGTAGCGACGCAGCTTCATATAGGCTTCGTCGCGGGTACAGAGGCTGTCGCCGTGCATCAGCAGCACCGGCTCGCCGTTGAACTGCACGACACTCGGATCCTTCAACAAGGTGCAGCCGGCTGCTTTGCAGAAGGCCTTGCCCAACATGAAGTCGCGATTGCCGTGCATCAGGAAAATGGCCGTGCCGCTGTCGCTCAATTCGCGCAGGGCCTGGCAGATGGAACGCTGGAAGGGTGTCATGGCGTCGTCGCCAATCCACACCTCGAAGAAGTCGCCCAGAATGTACAACGCACTCGCCGAGCGGGCGCGTCCGGCGAGCAAATCCAGAAACGCCCGGGTAATGTCCGGGCGCTCCTCTTCCAGATGTAAATCTGAAATCAGCAATATCACTCAATGATCTCGGCTTTCTCGATGATCACGTCGTCTGCCGGTACGTCCTGGTGGCCGGACTTGGAAGTGGTGGCCACGCCTTTGATCTTGTCGACAACGTCGGTGCCTGCGGTCACTTTACCGAATACTGCGTAGCCCCAGCCCTGAACGTTCTTGCCGCTGTGGTTCAGGAAGCTGTTGTCCGCCACGTTGATGAAGAACTGTGCGGAAGCCGAATGCGGCTCCATGGTGCGGGCCATGGCGACGGTGTACTTGTCGTTGGAAAGACCGTTGTCGGCTTCGTTCTGGATGCTTGGGCGCTTGTCTTTCTTTTCTTTCATGCCTGGCTCGAAACCGCCGCCCTGGATCATGAAGTTACCGATGACACGGTGGAAAACGGTGTTTTCGTAGTGACCGGCTTTAACGTACTCAACGAAGTTGGCCACGGTGATCGGGGCTTTGTCAGCGTTCAGTTCGAGGACGATGTCACCGAAGTTGGTAGTCAGTTTGACTTGGGTCATGATCGTTACTCACTTGAGGAATTCGTGGTGTTGGAACATCGCGTCCCGCCACCGGTTCAGCCTTTTTGGCCAAGGTGCGCAGTTTAGCGTGCCAGACGCGAATTTCGAGGCTGTTTTTTCATTTGCAGCCTATTAAATGCGACGGTTTACAGAGTGCGCTCTGTCAGGTACTTGACGGCATCGGCTATGATAGCGGCTTTGTTTTGTCCGGCCTTCATTACGGCCACGCACTTGTACGTTCAAGGATCCTATGAGCAAGCCCACTGTCGACCCTACCTCGAATGCCAAGACCGGCCCTGCCGTGCCGGTCAACTTCCTGCGGCCGATCATCCAGGCAGACCTGGACTCGGGCAAGCACACGCAGATCGTCACCCGTTTTCCGCCTGAACCCAACGGCTACCTGCACATCGGCCACGCCAAGTCGATCTGTGTGAACTTCGGCCTGGCCCAGGAGTTCGGCGGCGTCACGCACCTGCGTTTCGACGACACCAACCCGGCCAAGGAAGACCAGGAATACATCGACGCGATCGAAAGCGACGTCAAATGGCTGGGCTTCGAATGGTCCGGCGAAGTGCGCTACGCCTCGCAGTATTTCGACCAGTTGCATGACTGGGCGGTGGAGTTGATCAAGTCCGGCAATGCCTACGTCGACGACCTGACCCCGGAACAAGCCAAGGAATACCGTGGCAGCCTGACCGAGCCGGGCAAGAACAGCCCGTTCCGCGACCGCAGCGTCGAAGAGAACCTGGACCTGTTCGCCCGCATGAAAGCCGGCGAGTTCAAGGACGGCGCACGGGTGCTGCGGGCCAAGATCGACATGGCCTCGCCGAACATGAACCTGCGTGACCCGATCATGTATCGCATCCGTCACGCTCACCACCACCAGACCGGTGACAAGTGGTGCATCTACCCCAACTACGACTTCACCCACGGTCAGTCGGACGCCATCGAAGGCATCACCCATTCGATCTGCACCCTGGAGTTCGAAAGCCACCGTCCGCTGTACGAGTGGTTCCTCGAGCACTTGCCGGTACCGGCCAACCCGCGCCAGTACGAGTTCAGCCGCCTGAACCTGAACTACACCATCACCAGCAAGCGCAAGCTCAAGCAGCTGGTCGATGAAAAGCACGTCAACGGCTGGGACGACCCGCGCATGTCCACGCTGTCGGGTTTCCGCCGCCGTGGCTACACGCCTAAATCGATCCGCAACTTCTGCGAAATGATCGGCACCAACCGTTCCGACGGCGTGGTCGACTTCGGCATGCTCGAATTCAGCATCCGCGACGACCTCGACCACAGCGCCCCGCGCGCCATGTGCGTGTTGCGTCCGCTGAAAGTCGTGATCACCAACTACCCGGAAGGCCAGGTCGAAAACCTCGAACTGCCGTGCCACCCGAAAGAAGACATGGGCGTGCGCGCGTTGCCGTTCGCCCGTGAAATCTACATCGACCGTGACGACTTCATGGAAGAGCCGCCCAAGGGCTACAAGCGCCTGGAGCCGGCCGGTGAAGTGCGTCTGCGTGGCAGCTACGTGATCCGCGCCGACGAAGCGATCAAGGACGCCGATGGCAACATCGTCGAACTGCGCTGCTCCTACGATCCGGACACCCTGGGCAAGAACCCGGAAGGTCGCAAGGTCAAAGGCGTGATCCACTGGGTGCCGGCCGCTGCCAGCGTCGAGTGCGAAGTGCGTCTGTACGATCGTCTGTTCCGTTCTCCGAACCCGGAGAAGGCCGAAGACAGCGCCAGTTTCCTGGACAACATCAACCCTGATTCGCTGCAGGTACTCACCGGTTGTCGTGCCGAGCCTTCGCTGGGCAATGCACAGCCGGAAGACCGTTTCCAGTTCGAGCGCGAAGGTTACTTCGTCGCCGATCTCAAGGACTCGAAACCAGGTCAGCCGGTATTCAACCGTACCGTGACCCTGCGTGATTCGTGGGGCCAGTGATTTAGCGTCAAGGAATAAACGTGCTTACGATCTACAACACGCTCACCAAGAGCAAAGAAGTCTTCAAGCCGCTCGATGGCAACAAGGTGCGCATGTACGTGTGCGGCATGACCGTGTACGACTATTGCCACCTGGGCCACGGCCGCAGCATGGTCGCGTTCGACCTGGTGACGCGCTGGTTGCGCTTCAGCGGCTACGACCTGACCTACGTGCGCAACATCACCGACATCGACGACAAGATCATCAATCGGGCCAATGAGAACGGCGAGTCGTTCGAAGCGCTGACCGAACGCATGATCGCGGCGATGCACGAAGATGAAGCGCGCCTGAACATCAAGAAGCCGGACATGGAGCCGCGTGCCACGGATCACATCCCTGGCATGCACGCGATGATCCAGACCCTGATCGACAAGGGCTACGCCTACGCCCCGGGCAATGGCGACGTGTACTACCGCGTCGGCAAGTTCATGGGCTACGGCAAGCTGTCGCGCAAGAAGATCGAAGACCTGCGCATCGGCGCACGCATCGAAGTCGACGAGTCCAAGCAGGACCCGCTGGACTTCGTATTGTGGAAAGCCGCCAAACCGGGCGAACCGAGCTGGGAATCGCCATGGGGCGCCGGGCGTCCGGGCTGGCACATCGAGTGCTCGGTGATGTCCACCTGCTGCCTGGGCGAGACCTTCGACATTCATGGCGGCGGCAGCGACCTTGAGTTCCCGCACCACGAAAACGAAATTGCCCAAAGCGAAGCGGCCACCGGCAAGACCTACGCCAACGCCTGGATGCATTGCGGCATGATCCGTATCAATGGCGAGAAGATGTCCAAGTCCTTGAACAACTTCTTCACCATTCGCGACGTGCTCGACAAGTACCACCCGGAAGTCGTGCGTTACCTGCTGGTGTCGAGCCACTACCGTAGCGCCATCAACTACTCGGAAGACAACCTCAAGGACGCCAAAGGCGCTCTGGAGCGTTTCTACCACGCGTTGAAAGGCCTGCCGAACGTGGCGCCAGCGGGCGGCGAAGCCTTCGTCGAGCGCTTCACCCAGGTGATGAACGACGACTTCGGTACGCCGGAAGCCTGTGCGGTGCTGTTCGAGATGGTCCGCGAGATCAACCGCCTGCGTGAGAGTGACCTGAACGCTGCGGCCGGTCTGGCCGCCCGTTTGAAAGAACTGGCCAGCGTGTTGGGTGTGTTGCAACTCGAAGCCGATGACTTCCTGCAGGCCGGCGCCGAAGGGCGTGTGGATGCAGCCGAAGTCGAGGCGCTGATTGCCGCGCGTCTGGCGGCACGCGCCGGCAAGGACTGGGCCGAATCCGACCGCATCCGCGACCAGCTCACCGCCATGGGCGTGGTGCTGGAAGACGGCAAGGGCGGCACGACCTGGCGTCTGGCTGACTGATTGCCTTGTTGGCTACGCCTTTTACAAAAGCAGAAACCCGCCTTGTGCGGGTTTTTGTTTGTGGGTATGGCAGGAAAATGCTATTCCAGCAGTGCTGACGCCTTCGCGAGCAAGCCCGCTCCCACATTTGATCTACGGTGTGTTTGAGTTTGGTGTACGACGCAAATCCAATGTGGGAGCGGGCTTGCTCGCGAACGGTCTCAAGCCGAACATTGCCAGTGCCGATCACTCGTCATTCCACTTGGCGCAATCGCTTGTAAAGGGTATTACGGCTTACTCCGAGCCTGCGCGCCAGATGGGAAATATTCCCCCCAACCGCCTGCAGCTGCCGATTCAACTCCTCGGCATCATCAAGATCAACCGCCAACGGCTCCGGCGTCTCCACCGGCTCCATCTCCAGATCGACAAAAAAATCATCCGGCAAATGCTCCGGCCTTATCGGTTGTTCCTCGGCCATGGCCAACGCCACCTGCATCACGCTGCTGACCTGACGCAGGTTTCCCGGCCACGGATGGCGCTCGAACAGCTCCAATACCTCGCGGCTCAGTCCGGCCCATTGGCTTGGTTCGCGATGCTGTTCCCACAGGCGTTTGAACAACGCCTCTTTATCACTGCGCTCTCTTAACGGTGGCAGTTCCAGGGTCAGGCCGCCGATGCGGTAATACAGGTCCTCACGAAACCGCCCCAGTTGTACCTGTTCGCGCAACGAGCGATTGGTCGCTGAAATGATGCGCAAGTCCACAGGAAACAACTCGCTGCTGCCCACGGGCTGCACGCAACGCTCCTGCAACACCCGCAACAGTCGCGCCTGGGTTGGCAGTGGCATATCGCCGATTTCATCGAGGAACAGCGTGCCTTTGTCAGCCTTGCGGATCAGGCCGATGCTGCCTTTCTGGTTGGCGCCGGTGAACGCGCCTTTCTCGTAGCCGAATAGCTCTGACTCGACCAGTTCGGCGGGGATCGCTGCACAGTTCACCGCAATAAACGCCTGTTTGCTGCGAGAGCTGGCCTGATGCAGGGCTTTGACGAAAACTTCCTTGCCGACGCCAGTCTCGCCGTGGATTAACAGCGGAATGTCTTTTTCCAGCAACCGCTCGGCCTGGCGCACAGCTTTTTCCACGCGGCTGTCGCCGAAGTGCAGGGTGTTGAGGCTGATCGCGGCCGGTGTTGGCGCAGTCACGGCAGGTTCGGCGAACACTCGCGGCTGAATCGGAACCTGCTTGGGTCTTTTCAGCAGACACTGGAAGCGGTTGCGCCCGGAAGCCTGCAGCGAGAAGGGCAAGCCTTCGGGTTGGTTCAACAACTCCAGCAGCGAGACCTTGAACAGGCTTTCGACACTGACCCGCGACAGGCTGATGCCCAGCAGGTTGTCGGCCCGGCGGTTGGCCGACAGCACTTGGCCGGTTTCATCGAATATCAGCAATCCGGCCCACTGACTGTCGAGGTTGTTCAGCCCGGTGTTGAACGTCAGCTGAAAATGCTGGCCATGGAACAGGTTGAGGATCAACCGGTTTTCCACGGTCTGGCTCATCATCTTGACCATGCCCAGCGTGTGGGAGGGCGGCAGGTAGCTGTCGCTAGACACGTCCAGCACCGCGATCACCTTGCGCTCGGTATCGAATATCGGCGCGGCGGAACCGGTCATGAAGCGGTTGGCCTTGAGGAAATGTTCGTCGTGCTCGATGTGCACCGCTTGCTCGCAGGCCAGGGCGGTGCCAATGGCGTTGGTGCCGGTGCAGCGTTCCATCCAGCTGGCGCCGGCGCTGAAACCCCGGGCCAGTTTCGGTTCGATAAAACGCTGGGTGCCCCACGACGTGAGTACCTGGCCCTGATGGTCGGCGAGCATGATCAGGCAATTGGAGTTGCTCAGGATGTTCTCGTAGTAGGGCAGCACTTCCTGATGGGTGGTTTGCACCAGTGAATGCTGGCTCTCCAGCAGTTGCGCGATGCCCGCGGCCGGCAATTGGTCGAATGCCGGTGTGCTCTGATGACTGAGGCCGAACGCGCGGCAACGGGACCAGGAGTCCTGGATGATGGCGTCGTGGGACAGCGGCGAGGCGGGTGCGGCCATGGCAGTCAGTCTCTGAATCAGCATTTTTATTGTTGTTATGGGCAGCTCGGCAACACACCGAACTACAGGTGGGAGCGGGCTTGCTCGCGAAGGCGGTGTATCAGTCAGATCATCGCTGAATGACACACCGCCTTCGCGAGCAAGCCCGCTCCCACAGGATCTGCGTTTATTTCCATGTTCCGGGAAAGGCACAAAACATCCGTAGAGTGTTGTTCACTAATGTTCATTGTCAACCGTTGAAGTGTTCAGTTGTTCAGTCGCGGTTGTTCATTTGTGTTCAGCAATGAACGTGACTCTGTAGTCATTTTCAGGAATTTCAAACTGAATCAATCGTTTGCAATTTCTGGCACAAATGTCGCTATACAGCTCCGGTCGCTTGACTCCAATAAGAAAAAGGCCGAGCCATGTCACTCACCCTGGAACACGTCAGCCGCACCGTCGAGGGCCAGACCTGGATCGATGCTGCCAACCTGAGTTTTGAACCCGGTTCCTTCAACGTTTTGCTGGGTCGCACCTTGTCCGGCAAAACCAGCCTGATGCGCCTGATGGCCGGTCTGGACAAGCCCGACAGCGGTCGCATCCTGATGAATGGCGTCGATGTCACCCAGCGCCCCGTGCGCTTGCGCAATGTGTCGATGGTCTATCAGCAGTTCATCAACTACCCGACCATGACGGTGTTCGACAACATCGCCTCGCCGCTGCGTCAGGCCGGTGTTTCCAGCGAGCAAATTCAGAGCAAGGTGCTGGAAACCGCGAAGATGCTGCGCATCGAGAAGTTTCTCAAACGCTATCCGCTGGAGCTTTCCGGTGGTCAGCAACAACGCACGGCCATGGCCCGGGCGCTGGTCAAGGACGCCGAGCTGATCCTGTTCGACGAGCCGCTGGTCAACCTCGACTACAAGTTGCGCGAAGAGCTGCGCCAGGAAATGCGCGAGCTGTTCAAGGCGCGCCACACCATCGCGATCTACGCCACCACCGAACCCAACGAGGCCCTGGCCCTGGGCGGCACCACCACCATTCTTCACGAAGGCCGGGTGATCCAGAGCGGCCAGTCTTCGTCGGTCTATCATCAGCCGCAAACGGTGCTGGCGGCGGAGCTGTTTTCCGAGCCGCCGATCAACCTGATGCCGGGGCGCATTGCCGGCAACGAAGTGAGTTTCGCCAACTTCGTGCACTTCCCGCTGAACGTCGATCTGCGCCCGGTGGGCGAGGGCGAGTTCCGTTTCGGCGTGCGACCCAGCCATATCTCGCTGGTGCCGAGCAACGACGATGACCTCGAATTGGCGGTGACTGTCGAAGTCGCGGAAATCAGTGGCTCGGAAACCTTTCTGCACGTGCGCAACGAGCATTTCCTGCTGGTGCTGCACTTGCCCGGCGTTCACGAATACGACGTCGATGCGCCGATCCGCATCTACATCCCGACCCATAAACTGTTTGTGTTCGATACGCAGGGGCGGCTGGTCCAGGCGCCGGGCCGGCGTGTCACGAGGGTTGCCTGATGGCCGAAATCCGTTTGCAGAACCTCGCCCACAGCTACACCAAGACTCCGGCGGGACCGGAGGACTACGCGATCCGCGAGATGGACCACATCTGGGAGCAGGGTGGCGCCTACGCCTTGCTCGGTCCGTCGGGCTGCGGTAAATCAACCTTGCTCAACATCATTTCCGGGCTGCTCAGCCCGTCCCAGGGCCATGTGCTGTTCGACGGCAAAGCGGTCAACAACCTGACCCCGGAGAAGCGCAACATCGCCCAGGTTTTCCAGTTCCCGGTGGTCTACGACACCATGACGGTGTTCGACAACCTGGCCTTCCCGCTGCGTAATCAGGGCATGGCCGAGGCCCGGGTGCATAGCAAGGTGCAGGAAATCGCCGAAGTTCTCGACCTGCAGAACCTGTTGAGCAAAAAGGCCCGCAACCTCACCGCCGACGAAAAACAGAAAGTCTCCATGGGGCGTGGGCTGGTGCGCGACGACGTGTCGGCGATCCTGTTCGATGAGCCGCTTACGGTGATCGACCCGCACCTCAAGTGGAAACTGCGGCGCAAGCTCAAGCAGATCCACGAACAGTTCAATATCACCATGGTCTACGTCACCCACGATCAGCTGGAGGCCTCGACCTTCGCCGACAAGATTGCGGTGATGTACGGCGGGCAGATCGTGCAATTCGGTACGCCAAGGGAGTTGTTCGAGCGCCCGAGCCACACCTTTGTCGGCTACTTCATTGGCAGCCCCGGGATGAACCTGATCGAGGTGCAGCCGCAACCGGGTGGCGTCGGTTTCGCCTCGACTCACCTGCCGCTGTCCGAGGCGATGCAGCAGCGTATTGCTGAATCGGAGTGGAAAACCCTGAAGGTCGGCATTCGTCCGGAGTTCGTCCATGTGTGGGACGAAGCCTTTGATGACGCGCTGCGGGCACAGGTCGTACACGTTGAAGACCTGGGCACCTACAAGATCATGACCCTCAACCTCGATGGCGTCCCCCTGAAAGTGCGCCTGGCCGAAGACAAACCGGTGCCGCAAGGCACGGCCTACATCAGTTTTCCGGCGCAGTGGCTGATGGTCTACGCCGATGAATTTCTGCTCGAAGCCAATGCCAACCAAGAGGCGCAGCCATGAACAAGGTGCAGAACAACAAGGCCTGGTGGCTGGTGCTGCCGGTGTTCCTGCTGGTGGCGTTCAGTGCGGTGATCCCGATGATGACCGTGGTCAACTATTCGGTGCAGGACATCTTCGACCAGTCCAGCCGCTACTTCGTCGGCGCCGACTGGTACAAGCAGGTGCTGCTCGATCCGCGCCTGCACGACTCGTTGCTGCGCCAGTTCATCTACTCGGCCTGCGTGCTGTTGATCGAAATCCCGCTGGGAATTGCGATTGCCTTGACCATGCCGACCAAGGGACGCTGGTCGTCGGTGGTGTTGATCATCCTGGCGATTCCGTTGCTGATCCCGTGGAACGTGGTCGGCACCATCTGGCAGATCTTCGGCCGGGCCGACATCGGTCTGCTGGGGGCGAGCCTCAAGGCCATGGGCATCAGCTACAACTATGCGGCGAACACCATGGACGCGTGGGTCACCGTACTGGTGATGGACGTCTGGCACTGGACCTCGCTGGTGGCGCTGTTGTGCTTCTCCGGCCTGCGGGCGATTCCGGACGTGTATTACCAGGCGGCGCGGATCGACCGTGCCTCGGCCTGGGCGGTGTTCCGGCATATCCAGTTGCCCAAGCTCAAGAGTGTGTTGCTGATCGCGGTGATGCTGCGCTTCATGGACAGTTTCATGATCTACACCGAGCCCTTCGTGCTTACGGGTGGCGGTCCGGGCAATTCCACGACCTTCTTGAGCCAGACCCTGACGCAAATGGCGATCGGGCAGTTCGACCTGGGGCCGGCCGCCGCATTCTCGCTGGTGTACTTCCTGATCATCCTGTTGGTGTCCTGGCTGTTCTACACCGCCATGACTCACTCCGACGCCAACCGCTGAGGCCATCATGAGCAAGAGAAAGCTGATTCCACTGCTGATCTACATCCTGTTCCTGCTGGTGCCGATCTACTGGCTGCTGAACATGTCCTTCAAGAGCAACAGCGAAATCCTCGGTGGCCTGACGTTGTTTCCGCAGGATTTCACCCTGGCGAACTACAAGGTGATCTTCACCGATCCGAGCTGGTACACCGGCTACATCAACTCGGCGTACTACGTGAGCCTGAACACGATCATTTCCCTGACCGTGGCCTTGCCGGCGGCCTATGCGTTCTCGCGCTACCGCTTCCTCGGTGACAAGCACCTGTTCTTCTGGCTGCTGACCAACCGCATGGCGCCACCGGCGGTGTTCCTGTTGCCGTTCTTCCAGCTGTATTCCTCGATCGGGCTGTTCGATACCCACATCGCCGTGGCCCTGGCCCATTGCCTGTTCAACGTGCCGCTGGCGGTGTGGATTCTCGAAGGCTTCATGTCCGGCGTGCCCAAGGAGATCGACGAAACCGCCTACATCGATGGCTACAGCTTTCCCAAGTTCTTCGTGAAGATTTTCATCCCGCTGATCGGCTCCGGCATCGGCGTCACGGCGTTCTTCTGCTTCATGTTTTCCTGGGTCGAACTGCTGCTGGCGCGAACCCTCACTTCGGTGAACGCCAAACCGATCGCAGCGGTGATGACCCGCACCGTCTCGGCATCCGGTATCGACTGGGGCGTGCTGGCGGCGGCGGGGGTGTTGACCATCCTGCCGGGCATGTTGGTGATCTGGTTTGTTCGCAACCACGTGGCCAAGGGCTTTGCCCTGGGCCGGGTATGAGGAACTGATGATGGAATGGATGAGTTGGACCGTCCCCACGGCGGCGTTCTTCGGTGTCATTGCCTTGATCCTGGTGGGCATGACCACTTGGGAATTGCGTTCGCCGAGCGTGCTCAGGCGAGGTTTTCTACCGATTGCCACCACCCGTGGCGATCGGTTGTTCATCGGTCTTCTCGGCAGCGCCTACCTGCATCTGCTGGTAATCGGCGTCACCGACTGGAGCATCTGGGTCGCCTTCGCGATGTCCCTGGTGTGGCTGTTGGCTGTGATGCGTTGGGGCTAGTCGAATCGCTCGGCAATGTTGCTCCGAAACTCAATAAGGAGGTCTCTATGTTCGACAAAAACAATAAGCTGCGACATAGCATTTCATTGGCAGCCATGCTGGCACTCAGCGGTTTGAGCGCATCTGCCTGGGCTGATGCCTATGAAGACGCGGCGAAGAAATGGATCGGCAGTGAATTCAAGCCGTCCACCCTGACGGCCGATCAACAACTCGAAGAGCTGAAGTGGTTCATCAAGGCGGCTGAGCCGTTTCGCGGGATGAGCATCAAAGTGGTGTCGGAAACCATCGCCACCCACGAGTATGAGTCCAAGGTGCTGGCCAAGGCCTTCACCGAGATCACCGGGATCAAGCTGACCCACGACCTGCTGCAGGAAGGCGACGTGGTGGAAAAGCTGCAGACCCAGATGCAGTCGGACAAGAACATCTATGACGGCTGGGTCAACGACTCGGACCTGATCGGTACACACTTCCGTTACGGCAAGACCGAATCGATCACCGACCTGATGGCCAACGAGGGCAAGAACTTCACCTCGCCGACCCTGGACATCAAGGACTTCATCGGCATCTCCTTCACCACCGCGCCGGACGGCAAGATCTATCAATTGCCCGACCAGCAGTTCGCCAACCTGTACTGGTTCCGCGCCGACTGGTTCGAACGCGCGGACCTGAAAGCCAAGTTCAAGGAAAAGTACGGCTACGAGTTGGGCGTACCGGTGAACTGGTCGGCCTATGAAGACATCGCCAAATTCTTCAGCGAAGACGTCAAGGAAATCGACGGCAAGCGCGTTTACGGGCACATGGATTACGGCAAGAAAGACCCGTCGCTGGGTTGGCGTTTCACCGATGCCTGGTTCTCCATGGCAGGCGCTGGCGATAAAGGCATACCTAACGGCTTGCCGGTGGACGAGTGGGGGATCCGCGTCGAGGATTGTCATCCGGTCGGCTCCAGCGTGACCCGCGGTGGCGACACCAACGGCCCGGCAGCAGTGTATGCGACCACCAAGTACGTTGACTGGATGAAAAAGTACGCGCCACCGGAAGCGGCGGGCATGACTTTCTCCGAATCAGGTCCCGTGCCATCCCAGGGCAACATTGCCCAGCAGATCTTCTGGTACACCGCGTTTACCGCCGACATGACCAAGCCTGGCCTTCCGGTGATGAACGCCGACGGCACGCCGAAATGGCGCATGGCGCCGTCGCCGAAAGGTCCGTATTGGGAAGAGGGCATGAAGCTCGGTTATCAGGACGCCGGTTCCTGGACGTTCATGAAGTCCACGCCTGAGAAGCAGAAACTGGCGGCCTGGCTGTACGCGCAGTTCGTGACCTCGAAAACCGTGTCGCTGAAGAAAACCATCGTCGGCCTGACTCCGATCCGCGAATCGGACATCAACTCCCAGGCCATGACCGACCTGGCGCCGAAACTCGGTGGCCTGGTGGAGTTCTACCGCAGCCCGGCCCGCGTGCAATGGACCCCGACCGGGACCAACGTGCCTGATTATCCTCGCCTGGCGCAGTTGTGGTGGAGCCACATCGCCGAAGCCGCCAGCGGCGAGAAAACCCCGCAAGAGGCGCTGGATGGCCTGGCCAAGGATCAGGACGCAATCATGACCCGTCTGGAACGCTCGAAGGCACAAGCCACCTGCGCCCCGAAAATGAATCCAGAGCGCGACGCGCAATACTGGTTCGACCAACCGGGCGCACCGAAGCCGAAACTGGCGAACGAAAAGCCTAAGGGTGAAACCGTGAGCTACGCCGAACTGCTGAAATCGTGGGAGGCGGCGCGCAAGTAAAGCACTGGAGTTGTGAAAGGCGAACGGCACCGGGAGGTGCCGTTTTTTATAGTTGCTTGTGTCACCGCATTCGCCGGCAAGTTGGCTTGTTGGGTCGCCGCATTGCAGCGAAAACGTCGTTGAAACGATGTCGATAGTTCAGATCACCGCGCCACCCTCGGTTCGTGCAAGCCGGTCAGATCTCAATTGAGAGCTCGCCACCCTCGGCATATGTGCAACAAGCTAATGCGAAACCCGCCTCCAGTTCCGTAGTGCTGAGCGAGAAGTCAGGCGCTCTTTTGCATGCCCCGGAAATAACCTTGATCCTGCAACTGCCACAGATGCCTGAGCGACACTGACTGCGGATGGGTACCTGGTTGGCTTCCAACGCATCAAGCAGCGTTTGTCCACTACTGACCTGGAAATGGTGGTCCTGCTGATTTGATCGAGCACAGACAGTGGTCAGCGGGCTGTGTTCGGCTGCTGGTTCTGACTGTTCCACGCTGCTGAACGCTTCAATGAAACAGGGGATGTTGTGATTCAGCTCCTTGACCAATACCTGCTGGGCGACGGAAAAGCCATGGCTGCCGCAAATGACTGCCGCGTCGACGGGAACTGAATCCGGTAAGGAAAGTTTAACCAGCCGTCCTCCGGTAAAGTGGTGAGAGTGTGTATCGATTGATTCTCGAGTAATAAAAAAACGAACGTTGAACCAGTTCGATCGAAACGCTAAGGCGAGGAGTTCCGCGAGGAAAGGTATGCTCGCAATCGTAGGTGAACTAACCAGCAGCGTTACTCTGGGAATGGGTTTATCTTTGCTTTCAAGCTCGACAAGGCTACGGATCAGCGCGATCGGCAATGTGATGCCGATACCGCCTGCCAGCATCAAGACATGCCGGTAGGCGATAATACTGTCCGAAGTGATGTTGCCACCAACGTTGGAAAAACAAAGGAGTGATCCGCAGCCAACGTTCGAATACAAAGTGTCCGATACTCCATTGTTGCCGGTGCGCTTGACCGTGATTTCAATTTGATTGATATCTCGCACCGCCGTGATCGAGTAATTACGTTGTTGTGCCGTGCCAGAGCGGTCTGGATGATTGATCGCAATATATCGTCCCGGCTTTAATTCATTGGGTTCAATGCATTGGGGCAATCGCAGCAGGTAAGTCTTCGTGTTGGTTGCTGCATCTGAGATTTTCTCGCAACTCAAGAACGTAAGCCGCTCCATGGTCGTCCCCTTCATGGTAAAGAGATAAGTACGTTTTTAATGAGTTGTTCAAGAAGTGCCAACTGATATCAGTGGGTTTCTTCGAGACCTATTCTGCTCAGCAATTTGTCGACCGACTCGGTGTAAACGTTGACTTCGCCAAGTGTTGCCGTGTCGTGGATGATGTCCGCATAGCGAGGCAGGCGAGCATGAGAAAATGCCATTTCCCACGCCCCCATTTCATTGTTTGCAAACATTGATACGGTTTTCTTGATAATGGTCTTTAAGTGCTTTTTTTCATGTTGAGACAGCGTCGATATCAGATCTGCCGCTACATAACTGAATACGCTGGAATGGCTCCATTCATCCATTGCATGGGTCTTGGTGACTTGATGGCAAATGCTTTGAACGGAACTGTCTTCGGCCAACGTTTTAAGATAGTCCGTAATCAGCGTTTCACTGGCACAGGCGATACCGAAGCGAGTGAGCCTGCGCTCCCATTCGGCAGAACAGGACGATAGCACCCAGTTTTTCCATTTGATCAGGTTGAAGTCGGTGAAATTCAGGTGTGCAAGATCTCGGTGGTGATAAATGTAGTTGCATGCAGTGACCGACATCTTGGTGTGCAGTGCCTCATCAAGCAGTGCTTCGGAGATAGACTCCTGAAGCAATGCTCGATTCCTGGTTGCGCTGGGTGGCGTTTTGATGATGTCTTCGCAGGCTGGCGTGACGATGTCGCATTCGATATAAATGGTTTTCAGGTTGTAGATGATCCATGCATAGGAAAGGCATGTTGATTTCATTTCGGGAGAGGCTTCGATCCAGGCAGGGTGATTTCTGAAGGGAAGCAAGCTCTCGCAAAAGTCGTTTTTGCCGGGATCGAAGGCTAGCTCGGAATAAGTAGGTTGTTTGTTATTGACTGCGGCTCGGGTGCTCCAAAGCACCGAAAGTTTTTCGAGCATCTGTGCAACCGAGTAAGTTTGAATGTCGTGAGTGTTCATGATAGTTACCTTTTGTTCTAAATAGTCGGCCCGATGAGCTTTGTTAGAGTGGCAGGTCGAGCCAGTTTGAAATGATTTTCGGGGCAACGGTTTTCAATGACTTGCCGTGTAAAGCTACCTGTCGACGCAAGTCGCGAGGGTCAATTGAGGCCATGTTCAATTCGGCTGCGTGACCGATCAGCCATTGTTCAAAGCGGTCAGGATCAATTTCCAGGTGGAACTGTAGACCCAGTATGTTTTTGCCGACACTAAACGCCTGATTGGCACAGAGTTTACTGCTCGCCAAGTGATGAGCCCCTTTGGGGATGTCGAATTGATCTCCGTGCCAATGCAATACGGCGACATCGTCGTTCAATAGATCAAGGCAGGAAGGGTGTGCGTCATTACTCAACTGTAAAGGGCTGAAGCCAATCTCCAAGTGCCCCATTGGATAAACGGAGGCTCCCAACACCCTCGCTATCAGCTGGGCACCAAGACAGATTCCCAACGTTTTCTTGTTGCTTTGCAAACGTGCGGTGATAAGTGCAATTTCATTTTCTATGAATGGGTATTTTTTTTCATCATAAGCACCGATCGGCCCTCCCAATATCACCATCAGATCAGGCGTTATGGGATCAACTGCCTGCAGCTCTTCCGAAGTGGCATCAATAATATGAATATTATAATTGCGTTGAATCAACGGCTGTTCAAGTGTGCCAAGATCTTCAAAGTTTAAGTGTCGAATCACGAGTGCGTTTTTCATTGTGGCCCGTTTCTTGTAGTTGATCTGGGCGATAAATTAAACTCGGTACTCAGGTGTTGTCGAACGGCAAAATGTAAGAATTATGCAATAACATCTTTATTTGTTTGGGTTTTTATCCGTCGCCGGCCTCAATTCACTATGAATGCGAGGACTTTCTGACTCGGTCTTTAGGGGGGAGCGTGATGCAAACGCCGAATAAAGATTGAATATATGTGACAAGAACTGACGTTCACATGGGAAGCATCCCTTCGGAAACCTGAATCAATAGCTGTTTGCAATGCTTGGTTCTTGCTGTCGGCGATTTCTGATGGGACATACAGATATTCTCCAGCAATAGGGTGGGCATCGATCTTAAAAAAAACAAACGCAAAAACGCCACTCGGAGGTGCCGTTTTGTTTGGCCAGTGCCCCCGGATCGCCCCCGGAGCGGGCTCGCGAACAGGCCATCCGCTGCGCTGACATAAATGTCGGCAGCGTTCTCAATGAGCTTTCTGGCTTTACCCGAAAGCTGCGGATCATCACTGAGTGTCCAGAGTAAATTACGCGTGTCGAGTAGAAGCCTCATTCGTGAGTGCTTTCAAAAACATCAAGCATTTCAACTGGTAGTGGCGCGTCAAAATCTTCTGGAAGCACCAATTTGCCTTTCAACGTTCCGATTCGCTGCCCGACATTACCTTTGCGTTCGGCAGCAAAGGCATCGAAACCCTCTACGATTTCGGAAAAAATCTCACGTTTTATTGTTAATTCTCGCATTGGTTTATCAATCTAGAAGTCATTCAAGATAGAACCAAGTGCTCAATGCTGGATGTAGGACGAGGCGGGTAATCCCGCGTGAGCTTTCGGGGATTGTCGGAGGAGGGGAGCGCGCCGGTAACATATCCTACAAACGCAAAAACGGCACCCGAAGGTGCCGTTTCTGTTTACTACTGAATGGCTCTAAGCGATCAACCCGCCAGGCCCGACTGTTGAACCAGGTTCAGCAGCGGTTGTGGGTACAGGCCGAGGAAGAAAGCCAGTACCGCGATGGCCAGCAGCATCACGCCGCCTGCCTTCTGTTCCCAGTGCAATTGAGCGTCGACGCGGCGCAGGTTTGGCTCGATCAGGTACAGGGTGACCATCACTCGCAGGTAGTAGAACACGCCGATGGCACTGCCCAGTACCAGGGAGCCGACCAGCCACCACTGATGGGACTCGACGCCGGTGGCGATGATGTAGAACTTGCCGATGAAGCCTGCGGTCAGCGGGATACCGGCCAGGGACAGCATCATCACGGTCAGCACGGCGGTCAGGTACGGACGGCGCCAGAACAGGCCGCGGTATTCGTACAGGGCGTCTGCGTCACGGCCTTTGTACGGCGAGGACATCAGGGTGATCACACCGAAAGCGCCGAGGCTGGTGATCACGTAGGTGACCAGGTACACGCCGATGGCTTCCACGGCCAGGCCCTTGCTCGCCACCAGGGCGATCAGCAGGTAGCCGAAGTGGGCGATGGACGAGTAACCCAGCAGACGCTTGAGGTTGCTCTGGGTCAGGGCCAGCAGGTTACCGAACAGGATCGACGCGATGGCGATGATGGTCAGCACGTCGCTCAGCACACCGCTGCTTGCCGCTGGCGAGATCTGGAACAGGCGCACCATCACCGCGAACACAGCCACTTTCGAAGCGGTAGCGAGGAACGCTGCGACCGGCGCCGGAGCACCTTCGTAAACGTCTGGTGTCCAGAGGTGGAAGGGCACCAGCGACAGCTTGAACGCCAGGCCGATCAGCATCATGCCCAGGCCCAGTTGCGCCAGCGAGCTTGGCAGACCAGTGGCCGCCAGCGCCTGACCGATGCCGACGAAGCTCAGGGAACCCGAGTCTGCGTACAGCAGCGCCATGCCGAACAACAGGAACGCGGAGCCGGCAGCCGACAGCACCATGTACTTGATACCGGCTTCCAGCGAACGCTTGTTGAAGAAGGCATAGGCCACCAGACCGTAGACCGGCACCGACAGCAGTTCCAGACCGATGAACAACCCGGCCAGGTGCTGCGCGCTGACCAGCACCAGGCCACCGGCGGCGGCCATCAGGATCAGCAGGTACAGTTCTTCACGGTTGCCCGGGTAACCCGTGCCGCCATCGCCGAGGTAGGCGTGGGCGAGGGTGACACAAGCGAGGGTGGCGACCAGGATCAGCGCCATGTACAAGCAAGCGAAGCTATCGATTTGCAGCAGTGGGGTCACAGCCAATGGCGCGACCTTCAAGGCTGGCAGGATCGACAGCAACGCCAGGTTCAGACCCGCCACCGACAGCAGGAAGGTCTGGGAGTGGTTGCGGCGCCAGGCGATCGCCAGCATCACCACGATGATCGTGGCGCTGGTGATCAACAACGGCGCAAGCGCGATAAAGTGTTGAGTCGTGAATTCCATAGCGCTCTTACCGGGCCGAAGCGAGTTGAGTGAAGGCGGTGCCGAGCCATTGCTGCACGCCATGCATCGTAGCGGCAGAGGTATCGAGGAACGGTTGTGGGTACACGCCGATGTAGATCAGCAGTGCAGCCAGACCGACCACCATGATCAGTTCGCGACCGTCCATGCCATGCAGCACCGCGTCCGACTTGGCCGGGCCGAAGAAGGCACGGTGGACCATGATCAGCGAGTAGACCGAACCGAACACCAGGCCGGACGTCGCGATGATGGTGACCCATGGGGCGATCGGGAAGGTGCCGATCAGGATCAGGAACTCACCGACGAAGTTACCGGTACCCGGCAAGCCCAGGGACGCCGCCGCGAAGAACAGGCTGAGGGCCGGCAGGTAAGCGATCTTCGACCACAGGCCACCCATCTCGCGCATGTCGCGGGTGTGGGTGCGTTCGTACAGCTGGCCACTCAGGATAAAGAGTGCCGCCGCCGACAGACCGTGCGCCAGCATCTGCATCACCGCGCCCTGCAGCGCCAGTTGGCTGCCGGAGTAGATGCCGATCAGTACGAAGCCCATGTGGGAAACGGACGAGAAGGCAATCAGACGCTTGATGTCGGTTTGCGCGAACGCCAGGAACGCACCGTAGAAGATCCCGATCAGGCCCAGGGCCATTGCGAACGGCGCGAACTCGGCCGAAGCATTCGGGAACAGCGGCAGGGCGAAACGCAGCAGACCGTAGGCCGCGGTCTTCAGCAAGATACCGGCGAGGTCGACGGAGCCTGCAGTCGGCGCCTGGGCGTGAGCGTCAGGCAACCAGGAGTGGAACGGTACGACCGGCAGCTTGACCGCGAAGGCGATGAAGAAGCCGAGCATCAGGATGTACTCGGTGGTCATCGACATCTTGGTCTTCAACAGGTCGGCGTAGTTGAAGGTAATTACGCCGGTGTCGTTGAAGTTGACCAGTACCAGGCCCAGGATCGCCACCAGCATGATCAGGCCGGAAGCCTGAGTGAAGATGAAGAACTTGGTCGCCGCGTAGATCCGGGTTTTCTTGCCGTCCGAAGAACTGTGACCCCAGAGCGCGATGAGGAAGTACATCGGCACCAGCATCATTTCCCAGAAGAAGAAGAACATGAACAGGTCGAGGGCGAGGAACACGCCGACGACACCGCCCAGGATCCACATCAGGTTCAGGTGGAAGAAGCCCACGTGACGCTGGATCTCTTTCCACGAGCAGAGTACCGAGAGGACACCCAGCAGACCGGTCAGCATGATCATCAACAGCGACAGGCCGTCGAGGGCCAGGTGCACGTTGATGCCGAAGCGCTGGATCCAGACGTGCTTGAACTCAAGCGCCCAGGTCGGGTCGGCGCCAGGCGCCGGGGCAAATGAATAATCACCGTTGGCCCACAGCCAGAGGCCGAGGGAGAGCAACAGGGACATGGTGATCAGCGCAATCCAGCGGGGGAGGGTGGCGCCGAAGCGCTCACCCATCCAGCACAGCAGGCCGCCGATGAAGGGGATCAGGATTAGCCAAGGCAGAATCATGACGGGCTCAATTCCTTTCGCAAGTTCGCAAGGTTCATATCAGACCGCTACCAGCACGACGGCGCCGATAACCAGCACGGCACCAGCAGCCATCGAGGCGGCATACCAACGCAGTTGACCAGTCTCGGTACGGCTCAGGGCGGTGTGACCGCCTTTGGCCATGCGCGGGATCAGACCGATGGTCTGGTCGAGCGGGTCTTTGCGCAGGATGTGGCTGATCGCCAGGTATGGCTTGACGAACAGTTTGTCGTAGATCCAGTCGAAGCCCCAGGCAGCGAACCACCAGGCCGAGAGGAAACGGCCGATGCCGCTGTTGGCGATGGCGGTGACGAAGCGACGCTTGCCGAGGAACAGCAGCGCGGCCAGCAGGATACCGGCCAGGGCGATGGCGCCCGAGGCGATTTCCAGGCTGTGCTTGGCTTCGCCGCCGGCATGGCCGACGCTTTGCGGCAGTACACCGTGCAGCGGTGGAACGATCATCGCGCCGACGAAGGTCGACAGTACGATCAGCACCGACAGTGGCAGCCAGTGAGCGATGCCGTGACCGGCGTGGGCTTCGGTCTTCGCTTCACCGTGGAACGCAATGAAGATCAGGCGGAAGGTGTACAACGAAGTCATGAATGCGCCGACCAGACCTGCGTAGAGCAGACCGTTGTTGCCGCTGGCGAACGCTTCCCAGAGGATTTCGTCCTTGGAGTAGAAGCCTGCGGTTACCAGTGGCAGGGCCGCCAGGGCCGCGCCGCCGACGATGAAACTGGCGTAGGCCAGTGGCAGCTTTTTCCACAGACCGCCCATCTTGAAAATGTCCTGCTCGTGGTGGCAGGCAACGATCACCGCACCGGAGGCAAGGAACAGCAGGGCCTTGAAGAAGGCGTGGGTCATCAGGTGGAAGATCGCGCCGTCCCAGGCGCCGACGCCCAGGGCCAGGAACATGTAGCCGATCTGGCTCATGGTCGAGTAGGCGAGGATACGCTTGATGTCGGTCTGGACCAGTGCTGCGAAGCCAGCCAGGACCAGGGTCACACCGCCGACGATGCCCACCAGGTGCAGGATTTCCGGCGCCAGGGTGAACAGGCCGTGGGTACGGGCGATCAGGTAGACACCGGCGGTCACCATGGTTGCGGCGTGGATCAGTGCCGAAACCGGGGTAGGACCGGCCATCGCGTCCGCCAGCCAGGTTTGCAGCGGCAGTTGCGCGGATTTACCGACAGCACCACCGAGCAGCATCAGGGTGGCCATGACCATCCAGAAGTCGCCGGACTGGAATTTCTGCGGAGCCAGCACCAGCAGCTCCTGAACGTTCAGCGTGCCCAGTTGGGCAAACAGAATGAACAGGCCGATGGCCATGAACACGTCACCGATACGGGTCACGATAAAGGCTTTGAGTGCGGCGTTACCGTTGTTGCGGTTGCTGTAGTAGAAACCGATCAACAGGTAGGAGCACAGGCCCACGCCTTCCCAGCCGAAGTACAGGAACAACAGGTTATCGCCCAGCACCAGGAACAGCATGCTGGCGATAAACAGGTTGGTGTAGGCGAAGAAGCGCGAGTAACCGGCTTCACCGCGCATGTACCAGGACGCGAACAGGTGGATCAGGAAGCCGACGCCAACCACCACACCGAGCATGGTCAGCGACAGGCCGTCCAGGTACAGGGCGAAGTTCGGCGTGAAGCCTTCCACCGCCATCCACTGCCACAACACCTGGGTGTAGTGGCCGCCTTCAGGTGGTGCGACATTGAATTGCCAGATCACGTAAGCCGCGACGATGGCAGACAAGCCGACGGAACCGACGCCGATCAGCGCCGAAAGGTTTTCCGAGAGACGGCCGCGAGAAAACGCCAGCAGCAGGAAACCGATGAGAGGGAACAGGAAAGTCAGATAGAGAAGATTCATCCGCGCATCTCACTGGCAGCGTCGATATCGAGCGTATGGAAGCGGCGATACAGTTGCAGCAGAATCGCCAGGCCGATACTGGCCTCGGCGGCTGCCAGGCTGATCACCAGGATGAACATGATCTGTCCATCCGGCTGCGCCCAGCGGCTACCGGCAACGATGAACGCCAACGCGGAGGCATTCATCATGACCTCCAGGCTCATCAGCACGAAAAGGATGTTGCGGCGGACCATCAGGCCGACCAGACCGAGGCAGAACAGGATGCCGGCGACCGCCAGACCATGCTCCATGGGGATAGCAGGCATCGTCATTGCTCCTTGGCTTCGTTGCGGCCCAAGTGGAACGCCGTGACGGCTGCGGCGAGCAGCAGCATCGAGGCGAGTTCGACCACCAGCAGGTACGGACCGAACAGGCTGATGCCCACGGCCTTGGCGTCTACGGTGGTATGGCCGATGGCTTCACCGGTCTGGTGGGAGAACAGCACGTACAGCAGTTCCACCAGCAGCAGCGCAGCGAGGAGCACCGGGCCGCCCCAGATACCGGGCTTGAGCCAGACGCGCTCTTGCTGAACCGAGGCCGGGCCAAGGTTCAGCATCATCACCACGAACACGAACAGCACCATGATGGCGCCAGCGTAGGCGATCACTTCCAGGACGCCGGCGAACGGCGCGCCGAGGGCGAAGAAGGTCATCGCCACGGCAATCAGCGAAATGATCAGGTAGAGCAGGGCGTGCACAGGGTTGGTGTTGGTGATCACGCGAAGCGTGGACACCACAGCGATACCCGATGCGAAATAGAAAGCGAATTCCATCTTTCTTCCTTAAGGCAGCAAGCTCTTCACGTTGATCGGCTGGGCTTCGTTCTGCGCGGAGCCTTTCGGCTTCCCGGCAATCGCCATACCTGCAACACGATAGAAGTTGTAATCAGGGTTTTTGCCGGGGCCGGAGATCAGCAGATCTTCTTTCTCGTAAACCAGGTCCTGACGTTTGAACTCGGCCATTTCGAAATCCGGTGTCAGCTGGATCGCGGTGGTCGGGCAGGCTTCCTCGCAGAGGCCGCAAAAAATGCAGCGCGAGAAGTTGATGCGGAAGAAGTCCGGGTACCAGCGACCGTCTTCGGTTTCAGCTTTCTGCAGCGAGATGCAACCGACCGGGCACGCCACGGCGCACAGGTTACAGGCTACACAACGCTCTTCGCCGTCGGGGTCGCGGGTCAGGACGATACGACCACGGTAGCGCGGCGGCAGGTAGACCGGTTCTTCCGGGTACTGCAGCGTGTCACGCTTGCGGAAGGCGTGGCCGAAAATCATCACCAGGCTGCGAAGCTGGGTGTAGAAGCCATGCACGATGTCAAATATGTACTTCATGATTCTCTATCCTCACTGAGCCGCGACGGCGGGCGTGTTGAGCAACACGATCGCAGCGGTCACCAGCATGTTGACGAGGGTCAGCGGCAGGCAGAACTTCCAGCTGAAATCCATCACCTGGTCATACCGTGGGCGCGGAATCGAAGCGCGCAACAGGATGAACATCATGATGAAGAACGCGGTTTTCAGTGCGAACCAGATGAACGGGATCTGCGGCAGGATGCCGAACGGACCGTGCCAGCCACCGAAGAACAAGGTCACCAGCAGCGCCGAGATCAGCACGATGCCGATGTACTCGCCGACGAAGAACATGCCCCATTTCATGCCGGCGTATTCAATGTGGTAACCGTCTGCCAGTTCCTGTTCCGCTTCCGGCTGGTCGAACGGGTGACGGTGAGTCACGGCCACGCCAGCGATGAAGAAGGTCAGGAAGCCGAAGATCTGCGGAATGATGAACCACAGGTTCTGCGCTTGATATTCAACGATATCGCGCATGTTGAACGAGCCGACCTGGATCACGATGCCCATCAGCGACAGGCCCATGAACACTTCGTACGACACGGTCTGCGCCGAGGCGCGCAAGCTGCCCAGCAGGGCGAACTTGTTGTTGCTCGACCAGCCGGCGAACAGCACCGCGTAGACCGACAGGCCAGCCATGGCGAAGAAGAACAGGATACCGATGTTGATGTCCGCCACGCCCCAGGTCGGGGTGATCGGGATGATCGCGAAGGCAATCAGCAGGGCGCTCATGGCGACTACCGGTGCCAGGGTGAAGATCATCTTGTCGGCGAATGGAGGCGTCCAGTCTTCCTTGAAGAACATCTTGATCATGTCGGCGGCGATCTGGAACGCGCCGAACGGACCGACGCGGTTCGGACCGTAACGGTCCTGCCAGAGGGCGAGCAGACGACGCTCGACCCAGCTCAGCAGGGCACCGCAAACCACCACGGCGAGCAGAATCACCACGGCCTTGAGGACCGTGATGATGATGTCGATCACTTCAGGAGTGAACCAGGTCATTGAGCTGCCTCCTGCAGACCATCAACGGATTTGCCAAAGATCGCTGGCGGAATGCCGGCGATGCCCGCAGGCAATGCCACCAGACCGGCGCCGAGCTCTTCGTTGATGCGCAGCGGCAGACGCAGGGTCTGGCCAGCGACATTCAAGCTCAGCATCGCGCCGTCATTGACACCCAGGCGGTCGGCTTCGGACTTGGCCAGTGACACGTAGGCGGCCGGGATGCGTTCCTGAACCGGAGCGGCTTTCGAAGAGTTCTCTTCACTGCCGAACAGGTGGAAGAACGGCACGACTTGCCAGGTGCCCTGGGCCGGGTTGAACGCGCGCGGAACACTGGCGAACCAGTTCAGCGAGTCACCGCTGCTTTCGATCAGGCGGGTGCCCGGGTCGCCAGCGCGGATGTGACCACCGACTTCGTCCTGGAACTTGTTCCAGGCCTGCGGCGAGTTCCAGCCCGGAGACCAGGCGAATGGCACTTGCTGACGCGGTTCGACCGAGCCCGAGTAACCTTCCATCGAGAAGTTGAACGCGGTGTCGTTGTCTTGCGGGGCACGCGGTTCGTGCACGTTGATGTCGGCGCGCATGGCGGTACGACCGGAGTAACGCAGCGGTTCGCGGGCCAGTTTCATGCCCTTGATGCGGAACGCGGCGGACGGTGCGGCATCGACGATGCGATTCAGGATCGAAGTGCTGGAAGCGACGGCGGCGGTGGCGTGGTCCAGTTGGGTCCAGTCGATCGGCTGGTTCAGCAGGGTCGCGCGCAGGGCATGCAGCCAGCGCCAGCCTTCGTGAACCAGGATGCTCGCGTCCATGTACTTCGGATCGAAAACCTGGAAGAAGCGCTGGGCGCGGCCTTCCTGGCTGACCAGGGTGCCGTCGCCTTCAGCGAAGCTGGCGGCTGGCAGAACCAGGTGCGCGCGATCGCTGGTGGCAGTCTTCTGATGGTCGGCGACGATCAGCACTTTGGCGGCGGTCAGGGCGGCATCGACCTTGGCCTTGTCGGTACGGGTATACAGATCGTTTTCCAGTACGACGATGGCGTCGGCTTTGCCATCGATCACGGCTTGCAGCGCGGCGTCGACCGATTCGCCACCGAGCATGGCCAGGCCGAGGCTGTTGGCCTCTGGCACGATCAGGCTGATGGAACCGTTCTTCTCGCGCAGCTTCAACGCTTTGGCGATGTTCGCAGCAGCTTCGATCAACGCCTTGGAACCCAACGAGGTACCGGCAATGATCAATGGACGCTTGGCGGCGAGCAGGGCGTCGGCAATGCGCTTGGCCAGTTCGAGTGCTTCAGCATCCAGGCCTTCAACGGCTGGAGCGCTGGCGTCGAGGGCGTGAGCCACGGCGAAACCGATGCGGGCCAGGTCGTCTGGAGCGGCGTGAACGCATTCTTCAGCGATGTCGTCGAGCTTGGTTCCAGCCAGGCTGGCGATGAACAGCGGGTTCAGCGCGTGCTGGCCGATGTTTTTCACCGCGGCGTCGAGCCAAGGCTGGACGCGCATGGCGTCGGCCATGTCTTCGGCCTTGCCCTTGACCGATTGACGCAGGGACAGCGCCATGCGCGCAGCAGTCTGGGTCAGGTCTTCACCGAGGACGAACACGGCGTCGTGGTCTTCGATGTCGCGCATGTTCGGTACTGGCAGCGGGCTGTCTTTGAGCACTTGCAGGACCAGGCGGATGCGCTCCAGCTCGGCAGCTTCGATACCGGAGTAGAAGTGCTCGGCACCGACCAGTTCACGCAACGCGTAGTTGCTTTCGAGGCTGGCGCGGGGCGAACCGATACCGACGATGTTGCGACCGCGCAGCAGGTCCGCGGCTTTATCCAGCGCTTCGTCGAGGCTCAGCTTGGTGCCGCCCGCCAGCTGCGGTTGGCGTGGGCGGTCTTCGCGGTTGACGTAGCCATAGCCGAAACGGCCACGGTCGCACAGGAAGTACTGGTTTACCGAACCGTTGAAACGGTTTTCGATACGACGCAGTTCGCCGTAACGCTCGCCCGGGGAGATGTTGCAACCGCTGGAGCAGCCATGGCAGATGCTCGGCGAGAACTGCATGTCCCATTTACGGTTGTAGCGCTCGGAGTGAGTCTTGTCGGTGAACACACCGGTCGGGCAGACCTCGGTGAGGTTGCCGGAGAACTCGCTTTCCAGGGTGCCGTCTTCAACGCGACCGAAGTACACGTTGTCGTGGGCGCCAAACACACCAAGATCGGTGCCGCCGGCGTAGTCCTTATAGAAGCGCACGCAGCGGTAGCAAGCGATGCAGCGGTTCATTTCGTGGGAAATGAACGGGCCCAGTTGCTGGTTCTGGTGGGTACGCTTGGTGAAGCGGTAACGGCGCTCGTTGTGGCCGGTCATTACCGTCATGTCTTGCAGGTGGCAGTGACCGCCTTCTTCACAGACCGGGCAGTCGTGAGGGTGGTTGGTCATCAGCCATTCGACAACACTGGCGCGGAAGGCCTTGGATTCTTCATCTTCGATGGAGATCCAGGTGTTGTCGGTGGCAGGGGTCATGCAGGACATCACGATACGACCACGGGTGTCGTTCTCGTCGGTGTACTGCTTGACCGCGCACTGGCGGCAAGCGCCAACGCTGCCGAGGGCAGGGTGCCAGCAGAAATACGGAATATCGAGGCCCAGAGACAGACATGCCTGTAACAGGTTGTCTGCCCCATCGACTTCGAGCGCTTTGCCGTCTACGTGGATAGTGGCCATGGTTCAAAGTTCTTCGTTGGCCCGGTGTCAGCGGGCGTGGCTAATGGAATCTTGTTATCCGCGTGAATCAACACAGCCGTTAAAGGCGTCATCACACGAAAAGCGAAGGGCGCGGACCCTTCGCTTTTTAAGCGTTTACGCGCCGACTACGATCGGCCTTGCCAGAGGCGGGACGGCGGCGCTGACAGGCGCGATACCGGCTTCGAACTCATGGCGGAAGTATTTGATTGCGCTGCCCAACGGCTCCACGGCGCCCGGTGCGTGAGCACAGAAGGTCTTGCCTGGGCCGAGGAAACCGACCAGACCCAGCAGGGTCTCGATGTCGCCTGGCTGGCCTTCACCGTTCTCGATGGCCATCAGGAGCTTGACGCTCCATGGCAAGCCATCGCGGCAAGGGGTGCAGAAACCGCAGGATTCGCGGGCGAAGAACTGCTCCATGTTGCGCAGCAGGGACACCATGTTGACGCTGTCGTCCACCGCCATGGCCAGGCCGGTACCCATGCGGGTGCCCACTTTGGCGATGCCGCCGGCGTACATTTGTGCGTCCAGGTGTTCCGGCAACAGGAAACCGGTACCGGCGCCGCCAGGCTGCCAGGCCTTGAGCTTGTAACCGTCGCGCATGCCGCCGGCGTAGTCTTCGAACAGCTCGCGACCGGTGACGCCGAACGGCAGTTCCCACAGGCCCGGGTTCTTGACCTTGCCGGAGAAGCCCATGAGCTTGGTGCCCATGTCTTCGCTGCCTTCGCGAGCCAACGATTTGTACCAGTCCACGCCGTCGGCAATGATCGCCGGCACGTTGCACAGGGTTTCGACGTTATTCACGCAAGTCGGCTTGCCCCACACGCCAACGGCGGCAGGGAAGGGCGGTTTGGAGCGCGGGTTGGCGCGACGGCCTTCGAGGGAGTTGATCAGTGCGGTTTCTTCACCGCAGATATAACGCCCGGCGCCGGTGTGAACGAACAGCTCGAAATCAAAACCCGAACCCAGGATGTTCTTGCCCAGCAGGCCGGCTGCCTTGGCTTCTTCCACGGCACGGTTCAAGTGCTTGGCGGCGGTGGTGTATTCGCCACGCAGGAAGATGTAGCCACGGTAGGTTTTCAGTGCGCGGGCACTGATCAGCATGCCTTCGATCAGCAGATGGGGCAGTTGCTCCATCAGCATGCGGTCTTTCCAGGTGTTGGGCTCCATTTCATCCGCGTTGCACAGCAGGTAGCGGATGTTGATGGATTCGTCCTTTGGCATCAGGCCCCACTTCACGCCAGTGGGGAAGCCTGCACCGCCGCGGCCTTTGAGGCCGGAGTCTTTCACGGTCTGGACGATGTCGTCCTGGGCCATGTCGGCGAAGGCCTTGCGCGCAGCGGCGTAACCGTTCTTGGCCTGGTACTCGTCGAGCCATACGGCTTCGCCGTCGTCACGCAGACGCCAGGTGAGCGGGTGAGTCTCGGCCGAACGCTTGATGCGGTTGGCCGGACCGAAGGAAGTCAGGGTCATACGTAGCCCTCGAGCAATTTGGCAACGCCTGCAGGCTGCACATCACCGAAAGTGTCGTCGTCGATCATCAGCGCCGGCGCCTTGTCGCAGTTGCCGAGGCAGCAGACCGGCAGCAGGGTGAAACGACCGTCGGCGGTGGTCTGACCCAGGCCGATGCCGAGCTTGCTCTGGATTTCGCTGACCACGGACTCGTGGCCGCCGATGTAGCAGACCATGCTGTCGCAGACGCGGATGATGTGACGGCCCACTGGCTGACGGAAGATCTGGCTGTAGAACGTCGCCACGCCTTCAACGTCGCTGGCCGGGATGCCGAGGATCTCGCCGATGGCGTACAGGGCGCCGTCCGGCACCCAGCCACGTTCCTTCTGGACGATCTTCAGGGCTTCGATCGACGCCGCGCGCGGGTCTTCGTAGTGATGCAGCTCGTGCTCGATGGCCGAGCGCTCGGTTTCACTCAAGGTGAAACGGTCTGTCTGGATAAGCGTGCTGTTCATGCTTAGCGGTCCACGTCGGCCATAACGAAATCGATACTACCCAGGTACGCAATCAAGTCCGCGACCATGCTGCCTTTGATCACCGAAGGGATCTGCTGCAAGTGCGGGAAGCTTGGGGTACGAATCCGGGTGCGGTAGCTCATGGTGCCGCCATCGCTCGTCAGGTAATAACTGTTGATGCCCTTGGTCGCTTCGATCATCTGGAAGGATTCGTTGGCCGGCATGACCGGGCCCCACGAAACCTGCAGGAAGTGCGTGATCAAGGTTTCGATGTGCTGCAGGGTGCGCTCTTTCGGCGGCGGCGTGGTCAGCGGGTGATCCGCCTTGTACGGGCCTTCCGGCATGTTGCGCAGGCACTGGTCGATGATCCTGATGCTCTGGCGCATCTCCTCGACACGCACGATGCAGCGGTCGTAGGCATCGCCGTTGGCGGCCAGCGGCACTTCGAATTCGAAGTTCTCGTAGCCCGAGTACGGACGCGCTTTACGCAAGTCGAAATCGCAACCGGTCGAACGCAGGCCGGCACCGGTGACGCCCCATTCCAGGGCCTCTTTGGTGTTGTAGTCGGCGACGCCGATGGTGCGGCCACGCAGGATGCTGTTGTCCAGGGCGGCTTTCTGGTATTCGTCCAGACGCTTTGGCATCCACTCGACGAAGTCCTTGACCAGTTTTTCCCAGCCCCGCGGCAGGTCATGGGCGACGCCACCGATGCGGTACCAGGCCGGGTGCAGGCGGAAACCGGTAATGGCTTCGATCACCGTGTACGCGCGCTGGCGGTCGGTGAAGGTGAAGAACACCGGGGTCATGGCGCCGACGTCCTGGATGTAGGTACCCAGGAACAGCAGGTGGCTGGTGATCCGGAAGAACTCGGCCATCATGATGCGGATGACGTCGACCTTCTCCGGTACCTTGATGCCGGCCAGCTTCTCGACCGAAAGCACGTACGGCAGGTTGTTCATCACGCCGCCGAGGTAGTCGATACGGTCGGTGTACGGGATGAAGCTGTGCCAGGACTGACGCTCGGCCATCTTCTCGGCACCACGGTGGTGGTAACCGACGTCCGGTACGCAGTCGACGATCTCTTCACCGTCCAGCTGCAGGATGATGCGGAACGCACCGTGCGCGGACGGGTGGTTCGGGCCGAGGTTGAGGAACATGTAGTCCTCGTTCGGACCGGAACGCTTCATGCCCCAGTCTTCCGGCTTGAAGCGCGCGGACTCTTCCTCGAGCTGTTGCTTGGCCAGGTTCAGGGTGAACGGGTCGAACTCGGTGGCACGGGCCGGAAAGTCCTTGCGCAGCGGGTGACCTTCCCAGGTCGGCGGCATCATGATGCGCGACAGGTGAGGGTGACCTTTGAAGTCGATGCCGAACATGTCCCAGACTTCACGCTCGTACCAGTTGGCGTTCGGCCAGATGCTGGTGACGGTCGGCAAGCTGAGGTCGCCCTCGGACAAGGCAACCTTGATCATTACGTCACTATTACGTTCGATCGACATCAAGTGATAGAACACGGAGAAGTCGACGCCGTTCGGCAGCCCTTGACGCTTGGTGCGCAGACGCTCGTCCACGCCGTGCAGGTCATAGAGCATGACGTACGGCTTGGGTAGGTTACGCAGGAAGGTCAGGACTTCGACGAGTTTGGCGCGGGCAACCCAAAGCACCGGCATGCCGGTGCGGGTCGGCTGGGCGGTGAACGCCTCCGGGCCAAAACGGTTGTTCAGTTCGACGACCACATCCTGGTCGTCTGCCTTGTAAGGCGGGATGTACAGAGCACTGCCTGTAGTCATGGTTATTTATCGCTTTCGGTCAACGTAAAGAATGAAGCCAGGTTCTCGTTCTATTTAAGAAGCAGATCTGGATCAGACTTCGTCGGGGCTGCGCAGGTTGGTGACTGCGATTCGCTGTTCGCGGCGCTTTTCCTTCTCGGAAGGCATCTCGGCGCGATAGACGCCTTGATCACCAACGACCCAGGAAAGCGGGCGACGCTCCTGTCCAATCGACTCCTGCAACAGCATCAAGCCTTGCAGGAAAGCCTCAGGGCGGGGCGGGCAGCCAGGCACGTAGACGTCCACGGGCAGGAACTTGTCCACCCCTTGAACGACGGAGTAGATGTCGTACATGCCACCGGAGTTGGCGCACGAACCCATGGAGATGACCCATTTAGGCTCGAGCATTTGCTCGTAGAGACGCTGAATGATCGGCGCCATCTTGATGAAGCAGGTACCGGCGATAACCATGAAATCCGCCTGGCGCGGCGATGCCCGGATAACCTCGGCGCCAAAGCGCGCGATGTCGTGGGGCGCCGTGAAGGCGGTGGTCATTTCCACGTAGCAGCACGAAAGACCGAAGTTATACGGCCACAGGGAGTTCTTGCGCCCCCAGTTGATCGTGCCGTTAAGCACGTCTTCGAGCTTGCCCATGAAAATGTTTTTGTGGACTTGATCTTCTAACGGATCGGAAACGGTTTCCCGCTGGCCAATCGGATACTGCTCGTTAGGAGCATCGGGGTCGATCCTGGTGAGATTGTATTGCATTGCCAAAGCCTCATTGTTTCAGCTTCGCTTGCCGCTTGCGCCGAGCTTCCGGAGCCCAGTCAAGGGCGCCCACTCGGAATAGGTAGACAAGGCCTGCCAACAGAATTGCTATGAAAACGAGAGCTTCGACGAATCCGGTCCAGCCGCTTTCGCGGACGGACACAGACCATGCAAAGAGAAAGAGGGCTTCGATATCGAAGATCACGAACAACATCGCGACCAGATAGAATTTGGCTGAGAGCCGCAAGCGGGCGCCACCTGTAGGTAGCATGCCGGACTCGAACGGTTCGTTTTTGCTGCGGCCCCAGGCTTTTGACCCAAGGAGGCTTGAGACGCCCAGCATGAAGGCACAGAGGCCGACGACGCCTAGAAGGAAAATGGCAAAGCCCCAGTTGTGGGCCATGAGTCCTGTCGCTTCGGGCATGCTGGTAATCCTTAACAGAGAGCAAAGGTCTCTGAGCTTGAAAAGAAACAAAAGCAGTGACGATATGTCGCAGCAATCAATCCCGCTGATTTTATGGCTAAACACCCGGCAAGTAAAATTCCTATAGCGAAATTATTTATAGGAATAAGGACATAGCGCGCTTCAAAAGCCCCGCAGGCCTTGCGCCTTGGGCATTAGCCGGCATTTCGTCAATTATGTTTTGTAGGGAATGTAACGAACATAGTTGGCGCTAAATGATAATCAATATTGTTTGGCTTGGTTTTCAAACTGCTTATCCTTCGGATACTCCGGAAGTTGTCTTATATGGGCGTTACAGCAAGTAGCGGCGGAGAGCGTTTTAGCGGATTTTTCTGACGGTCGTAGCACTCTGGATCAATGTTTTTCCAGGTCACCACCATCCCCTGTAGGAGAGAGCCTGCTCGCGATGGTGGTCAACGATGACGCTGGGGGCCTGACACCCCACGGCGTCCTCAGGTTCATCGCGAGCAGGCTCGCTCCTACAGGGGGGGGCGCTCATTGAATCGCAGGCAAAAAAACGCCCCGAACCAGTCGGGGCGTCAGAGGTGCAGCGCTGCGGTTAGCTTTCTATTCGGCCCGCAGCGGCTGATGTCTCAGGCGAAGCAGATCAGTGGAACTGTTCTTCTTCAGTCGAACCGGTCAGTGCGGTTACCGAGGACGAGCCACCCTGGATCACGGTGGTCATGTCGTCGAAGTAGCCGGTGCCCACTTCCTGCTGGTGCGCCACGAAGGTGTAGCCCTTGGAAGCGTCAGCGAATTCCTGCTCTTGCAGCTTCACGTAGGCAGTCATGTCGTTGCGGGCGTAGTCGTGCGCCAGGTTGAACATGCTGTGCCACATGTTGTGAATGCCGGCCAGGGTGATGAACTGGTGCTTGTAACCCATGGCGGACAGTTCGCGCTGGAACTTGGCGATGGTCGCGTCGTCCAGGTTTTTCTTCCAGTTGAAGGAAGGCGAGCAGTTGTACGACAGCAGTTGGTCCGGGTATTCCTTCTTGATCGCTTCAGCGAAGCGACGAGCCTCGTCCAGATCCGGCTTGGCGGTTTCGCACCAGATCAGGTCGGCGTACGGAGCGTAGGCCAGGCCACGGGCGATGGCTTGATCCAGGCCGGCGCGCACTTTGTAGAAACCTTCCTGGGTACGTTCGCCAGTCACGAATGGCTGGTCGTACGGGTCGCAGTCGGACGTCAGCAGGTCAGCGGCGTTAGCGTCGGTACGGGCCAGGATGATGGTCGGAGTACCGGCAACGTCAGCAGCCAGGCGGGCGGCGGTCAGCTTCTGTACGGCTTCCTGGGTAGGAACCAGTACCTTGCCGCCCATGTGGCCGCATTTCTTCACGGAAGCCAGCTGGTCTTCGAAGTGAACGCCGGCGGCGCCTGCTTCGATCATGCTCTTCATCAGCTCGTAAGCGTTCAGTACGCCACCGAAACCGGCTTCGGCGTCAGCCACGATTGGCGCGAAGTAGTCGATGTAGCCGTCGTCGCCCGGGTTCTTGCCGGCTTTCCACTGGATCTGGTCGGCACGACGGAACGAGTTGTTGATGCGCTTGACCACGGTTGGAACCGAGTCCACCGGGTACAGCGACTGGTCCGGGTACATCGATTCGGCGGAGTTGTTGTCCGCAGCCACTTGCCAGCCAGACAGGTAGATCGCCTGGATGCCGGCCTTGACTTGTTGCACAGCCTGGCCGCCGGTCAGGGCGCCCATGCAGTTGACGAAATCTTTCTCAGGACGGAAGGCTGGCTTGGCACCCTGGGTCACCAGGTTCCACAGCTTCTCGGCGCCCATTTTTGCAAAAGTGTGCTCAGGTTGAACCGAGCCACGCAGGCGGACGACGTCAGCAGCGGAGTAAGTGCGTGTCACGCCTTTCCAGCGCGGGTTTTCAGCCCAGTCTTTTTCGAGGGCTGCAATTTGCTGTTCGCGTGTCAGTGCCATGGGAGATAAACCTCGTCGCGTCTTTATGAAAAGTTGTTCTGCGGTGGAAAATTCCTGCGCTCGCTGACCAGAAGCTTAAGCGGTCAAGTCGGATTCGGCGGGGAGGGCGACGGGATGAACGATCGGCTCGAGGGGAAGTGAGCAGGTAAAGGCGAACTGCGGGCGCATTCGGGCGTCGTGGGCCTTGGTGCGAACATCAGTGTGGTGCCGGGTTACCTATTACGCTTCCGTCCCTCGGGACAACTTCGTTCCAGTCGACAACCTCGTCAAACACACCTTGTGGGCGGTACAGACACGAAGCGGTTCGCGGGGTAGGTGCGAACATCGCCTCGAAGGCCCTTGCCAGGGCCTCTGATTAGCGGGAGCGAGGCCATCATGCCTTCGCTTTTTTGGCTCGTCAAACGTTTTGTAGTGCTTTTTTTAAGGCACTACATCTTTGGTCTAATACGACTAGTCAGTCAGTTTTTGGTGCTTTAGTCCAAGGTGTCGACTTTCACCCGCAAAGTCATGTCGTTGCGGCTCTGGGTCGAGTAGCTGCGGGTCAGGCCCTGTTTGTCGGCCTGGGTCTGGCCGTTGACCCCGGCCAGCAGGATCCACTCGCCGAGGTGGCCGGTGACGGTTGTGTCGGTGCTTTGTACGTTCACTACATCGGGACGTTCCTGGCTCATGCGGTCACGGTTGGTACTGATCGACAGGTGGACGATGTCGCCGGTGACGTTTGCGGTGACGTAGAAGCCCTGGGTGACGTTGCGGTATTCGGTCTGGCTGCGCAGGTCGCCGTAGGAATCGGTCTGCGAGCTGGTCAGCGGCACGCTCTGGCCGACCTGGATCAGCGCCGGTGTGCCTTCGCTGGCCTGCACCTGCTGAATGCCGCCGTCACGACTGTCGGTGGTGTAGTTGATGATGCGGGTCTGGCTTGGCTTGGCGCCGTTCACCGAATAACCCTGGTCACCCTGGAAGTTGTTGTCGCTGGTGTCGACGGTGATCAGCAAGCGCTTGGGTGCGGTGTCGAGTTGGGAAAGAAGGGCTTTAAGTTCGTCGATCTTGCGTTGATCGGCGTTGACGATCAATTGATTGCCATAGGCGCTGACCTGTCCGTCCTTGCCGACGAAATCCTGCGCCACCGGCAGCAGGTCGGCACTGGTGTGGTATTTGAGGGGGATGATTTCTGTGGCAGCCAGCACCGAAAAACTGCAGCCGAGCAGTAGGGTGGTGAGCAGGGTGCGTAGGGACATGTCCGTTATCTCCGCGTTCTAAAGGCTTGATATTGCCACTTTGTCGGCCCGGGGTTTGTAGGAGCGAGCTTGCTCGCGATGGGCGTGAACGATAATGCTGGAAGTCTGACACCCCCGCGGTGTTCTCAAGACCATCGCGAGCAGGCTCGCTCCTACAGTTTGTCGGCCCGGGGTGGGGTAAGTTGAATCGTAGACAGCAAAACGCCCCGGTATCCGAAGATAGCGGGGCGTTTTGTGGTGTTCTTCAGGCCGCCATCGCGAGCAAGCTCGCTCCCACAGGGATCGATGGTGTTGCTGAAATCTTCAGCAACTCACAAATCCAATGTGGGAGCGAGCTTGCTCGCGATGGCGGCACCTGGGCCTTATGCCGAATGGCGAACCATGTCCACGTGCGGAATCCCGGCTTCCAGGAACTCCTCACTGACCATGTGAAAGCCCAGCCGTTCATAGAACGCCGTGGCTTGTACCTGGGCGCTGAGCATCTGCTGCTTCAGCCCGCGCTCTTCGGCTTCACCAATCACTGCTTGCATCAGCGCATCGCCGACTTTCAGGCCGCGCCAGTCCTTGAGTACCGATACCCGGCCGACGTGACCGTCAGGCAGCAGGCGGGCGGTGCCAATCGGAAAGTCGCCTTCGAGGGCGAGGAAATGCACGGCCGTTACATCATCGGCATCCCATTCCAGCTCGGGCGGAACGGATTGCTCGGCGACGAACACCGTCTCACGAATGCGCCGGATCTCGGCGTTGTCCTTCTGCCAGTCTGCGACACGTACGTGAATCTTATTCATCGGCAAACCCCAGGCTTCCTTGCTTGACCAGTTCACACAGCAGCCCGCGACCGTCTTCGTCGCTCAGCCAGTCGCCAAGGTTGTCGGCGTGCAGCGCGTCGGCGGCGCAGATCATCTTCAACAATTCGCGCAGTTTGCCCGGCAGGTAACGGCTCTGGCCGCTGGCGAACAGCAGCAGGTCGTCATCGACTTCAGACCACGCCAGGCGTGCGCTCGGGTTGCGAATCAGGATCGCGCCTTGTTCCAGGGCGGACATGAAGTCCTCTTCTTCGACGTCTTCCGGGCCCACCACCAGTTCCGGGTAGCGTGGCTCGGTCATGAACTGGCCGAACCAGGTCAGCAGCAGGCGCTCGTCGCTCATGTGCTCGGCCAGCAGGCCTTTGAGGCGGTCGAGTGCGTCGCGCTGGATCTGGTGAGGATCGGCGGTCGGCAAGGCGTCGGCGTCGGTGTAGCGTTCTTCGTCCGACAGGAACTGGCTGAGGAAGTCGGTGAAGTGGGTCAGCACTTCAGCGGCGCTCGGTGCACGGAAGCCGACCGAGTAGGTCATGCATTCATCAACGGCAACGCCGCAATGGGCCAGGCGCGGTGGCAGGTAGAGCATGTCGCCCGGTTCCAGCACCCATTCATCGGTGGCTTCGAATTCGGAGAGGATGCGCAGGTCGGCGTGGGCCAGCATCGGGCTCTCGGTGTTGCACATCTGGCCGATCTTCCAGTTGCGCTTGCCGTGGCCTTGCAGCAGGAACACGTCGTAGTTGTCGAAGTGCGGACCAACGCTGCCACCCGGTGCGGCGTAGCTGATCATCACGTCGTCGATGCGCCAGCTCGGCAGAAAGCGGAAATTTTCCAGCAGTTCGCTGACTTCCGGGACGAACTGATCCACGGCTTGAACCAGCAGGGTCCAGTCAGTTTCAGGCAGCTTGCTGAATTCATCTTCGGCGAACGGGCCGCGACGCAGTTCCCATGGGCGCTCGCCATTCTCGATGATCAGTCGCGATTCGACTTCTTCTTCCAGCGCCAGGCCGGCCAGTTCGTCGGCGTCGATCGGGCTTTCGAAATCAGGAATGGCCTGACGGATCAGCAGCGGCTTTTTCTGCCAGTAGTCGCGCAGGAATTCCCGTGCCGTGATGCCGCCCAGAAGTTGAAGAGGAATATCAGGATTCATGTGTAACCTATTGAAAAAATGCACTTTTCAGACGGGAATAAAAACGCCCGGCGCGGCCGGGCGTCTTATAAAGGGTCTAGCGGTCGATCAGATGCGTTTGGCTTGTTCTACAGCGTTGCCGATGTAGTTCGCCGGGGTGAGCAATTTCAGCTCGGCCTTGGCGGCGGCTGGCATGTCCAGGCCGTCGATGAAAGTCTGCAGCGCTTCTGGGCTGATGCCCTTGCCGCGGGTCAGTTCTTTCAGCTTTTCGTACGGGTTTTCGATGTTGTAGCGACGCATCACGGTCTGGATCGGCTCGGCCAGTACTTCCCAGCAGGCGTCCAGGTCGGCGGCAATCTTCTGCTCGTTGAGCTCAAGCTTGCTGATGCCCTTGAGGCTGGCTTCGTAAGCGATCACGCTGTGGGCGAAGCCGACACCGAGGTTGCGCAGTACGGTGGAGTCGGTCAGGTCGCGCTGCCAGCGGGAGATCGGCAGTTTGCTCGCCAGGTGCTGGAACAGTGCGTTGGCGATACCCAGGTTGCCTTCGGAGTTTTCGAAGTCGATCGGGTTGACCTTGTGCGGCATGGTCGACGAACCGATTTCGCCAGCGATGGTGCGCTGTTTGAAATAACCCAGGGAGATGTAGCCCCAGATGTCGCGGTCGAAGTCGATCAGGATGGTGTTGAAGCGGGCGATCGCGTCGAACAGCTCGGCAATGTAGTCGTGCGGTTCGATCTGCGTGGTGTACGGGTTGAAGCCCAGGCCCAGCTCGTCTTCGATGAAGGCGCGGGCGTTGGCTTCCCAGTCGATCTCAGGGTAGGCCGACAGGTGGGCGTTGTAGTTGCCGACAGCGCCGTTGATCTTGCCCAGCAGCGGAACGGCAGCGACTTGAGCGATCTGGCGCTCCAGGCGGTAAACCACGTTCGCCAGCTCTTTGCCCAGGGTGGTCGGCGAGGCCGGCTGACCGTGGGTGCGCGACAGCATCGGCACGTCGGCGAAACGGATGGCCAGTTCGCGGATGGCGTTGGCAGTCTGGCGCATCAGCGGCAGCATCACGTCATCACGGCCTTCGCGCAGCATCAGGGCGTGGGACAGGTTGTTGATGTCCTCGCTGGTGCAGGCAAAGTGGATGAATTCACTGACCTTGGCCAGCTCCGGCAACTTGGCCGCTTGCTCTTTGAGCAGGTACTCGATGGCCTTGACGTCGTGGTTGGTGGTGCGCTCGATCTCTTTGACGCGCTCGGCGTGCTCCAGAGAGAAGTTTTCCGCCAGGGTGTTGAGCACAGCGTTGGCTTCGGCGGAGAACGCCGGCACTTCACTGATGGCAGGGTGAGCGGCCAGGCGCTGGAGCCAGCGCACTTCAACCAGAACGCGGGCACGGATCAGGCCGTACTCGCTGAAAATTGGGCGCAGGGCCTGGGTTTTGCCGGCGTAGCGGCCGTCAACAGGGGAAACCGCAGTGAGCGAAGAAAGCTGCATGGGGTGTTCTCGGACAGTCGGGCAACGAAATGGGGCGCGTATCATACATGAAAAAATCCGCCGGTCCGTCGCCAACTGACCGGCGTATTACGCGTATTGCTGAGTTCGGTTCTGTCGATGCGGGTTATTCGTTACGCATCAAGGGGTAAAGCTCTTTGAGCAATTTGCGGCGGCTGATCACCAGTTGCCAGCGATGACCGCCCAATTGCCGCCACAGGCGTGCTGAGCGAATGCCGGCCAGCAGCAGGGCGCGAATTTTCGAGGCGTTGCTCGGTTGTTGCAGGTTGCGCATGTCGCCGTGCACCTGAATGCGCTGGCGCAGCGTGCTCAGGGTGTCCTGATACAGCGCACCGCAGGCGGCGATCACGTTTTCGTGGGCCGGGCCGAAGTGTTCGACCTGGGACTGAATCTGCGGCAGGCGTTTGCCGATCACGTCGAGCATGTCGCCGCGTTTGGCCAGTTGACGCTCAAGGCCGAGCATGGCCAGGGCATAACGCAGTGGCTCGCGCTGCAGGGCACTTGGGTCGCGTTCGAGGGCACCGATCAGCGCGCGGTAGCCTTCGCGCAGGTTGATGTCGTCGCCACCATAGACTTCCAGCGTGTCCTTGGGGTCGCGGATCAGCAGGCTGCCGAGCATGCAGCTCAGGCCGGCTTCGTTGGTCTGGCCGGTCTTGGCGATCCTGTCCACCAGCACCGCGGCGAGAAACACCCCGCCCAGTGCCGTCAGTTGCTCCTGAATCGGGTTCATAGGGCCTGGCCCTTGCTCGTCCACGGCTCGGCTACTTCAATCACGCCGCCGCCTAGGCAGATTTCACCGTCATAGAACACCACGGACTGGCCCGGAGTGACGGCGCGTTGCGGATCATCGAAGGTCGCGCGATATCCGGTGGCGGTTTTTTCCAGGGTGCAGGGCTGGTCGCTCTGGCGATAACGCACCTTGGCGGTCAGTTTGCGCGGCTCGGTCAAATCGATCGGGTTGACCCAATAGATGTCCGAGGCGAGCAGGGCGCGGGAGAACAGGTAAGGGTGATCATTGCCCTGGCCAACGATCAGTTCGTTGTGTTCCAGGTCTTTGATCAGCACATACCACGGCTCGTCGCCGGCGTCTTTCAGGCCGCCGATGCCCAGGCCCTGACGCTGGCCGATGGTGTGGTACATCAAGCCGTGGTGACGGCCGATGACTTCGCCTTCGGTGGTCTTGATCTCGCCCGGTTGCGCCGGCAGGTATTGCTTGAGGAAGTCGCTGAAGCGGCGTTCGCCGATAAAGCAGATCCCGGTGGAATCCTTTTTCTTCGCGGTCGCCAGCTCGTACTTCTCGGCAATGGCGCGCACTTGCGGTTTTTCCAGCTCGCCGACCGGGAACAGGGTCTTGGCGATCTGTTCGCCACCGACGGCGTGCAGGAAGTAGCTCTGGTCCTTGTTCGGGTCCAGGCCCTTGAGCAGTTCGGTGCGACCATCGATGTCGCGACGACGCACGTAGTGGCCGGTGGCGATCAGGTCGGCGCCAAGCATCATGGCGTAGTCGAGGAACGCCTTGAACTTGATTTCGCGGTTGCACAGGATGTCCGGGTTCGGCGTGCGTCCGGCCTTGTATTCGGCCAGGAAATGCTCGAACACGTTGTCCCAGTACTCGGCGGCGAAGTTGGCGGTGTGCAGCTTGATGCCAATCTTGTCGCACACGGCCTGGGCGTCCGCCAGGTCATCCATGGCGGTGCAGTATTCCGTTCCATCGTCTTCTTCCCAGTTCTTCATGAACAGGCCTTCCACCTCATAACCCTGCTCGATCAGCAGGAGGGCGGAAACGGAAGAGTCCACGCCGCCGGACATGCCGACAATGACGCGCTTCTTTTGTGTGTCAGAAGGGGCTGGATCACGCATAGGGATTCAATGAGTGTCTTGAAAAAGGACGCGATTCTAGCAGGCTCAGGCCCGCAAGGCTAAAGAGAAGGACGGATCAATTCGAGGCCGAAGTGTTGGCCTGCCAGATAGTCGTCGATGCAGCGGATGATCAGCTCGCTGCGCCAGTTGTCGCGCTGCTCGATTAATTCCTCACGGGTCAACCACTTGGCGCCGACGATGCCGTCATCCAGTTGATAATCCGCGTGGTGTTTCAGTGGTTTGGCGATGAAGCAGACCCGCTGGTAGGTCACGCCATTGCTCGGGGCGGTGTAGAGGTAAATGCCCAGTACGCCGGTCGGTTCGACGTCCCAGCCGGTTTCCTCGAGGGTTTCGCGCACGGCGGCTTCGGTCAGGGTTTCGTTCGGGTCCAGATGGCCGGCGGGCTGATTGAGCACCACGCGTCCGTGCTTTTGTTCCTCGACCATCAGGAAGCGGCCGTTGTCTTCGACGATGGTGGCGACGGTGATGTGGGGTTGCCAATCCATATGGTTTCCTCGGTTTCCAGTGTTGAAATACAGTCAAATGTGGGAGCGGGCTTGCTCGCGAATGCGGTGGGTCAGTCAACATCGATGTTGAATGATAAACCGCATTCGCGAGCAAGCCCGCTCCCACATGGGGTGTGTGTAAGGTCTGAAAGCACAAACCCCGGCACAGGGCCGGGGTTTGTGATGTTCCCTTACAACCTTAAACCAGCGCAGCGACAGCCGCGTTGAAGGTTGCGCTTGGGCGCATGGCCTTGCTGATCAGCTCGGCGTCGGCGTGGTAGTAACCGCCGATGTCCACGGGCTTGCCCTGAACGGCGTTGAGTTCGGCAACGATGGTCGCCTCGTTCTCGGTCAGGGTCTTGGCCAGGGTCGCGAACTGCGCTTGCAGTGCAGCGTCTTCGGTCTGGGCAGCCAGGGCCTGAGCCCAGTACAGCGCCAGATAGAAGTGGCTGCCGCGGTTGTCGATATTGCCGACTTTGCGCGATGGCGACTTGTTGTTGTCCAGGAACTGGCCGGTGGCCTGGTCCAGGGTCTTGGCCAGAACCAGCGCCTTGGGGTTGTTGTAGGTCACGCCCAGGTGTTCCAGGGATGCGGCCAGGGCCAGGAATTCACCCAGCGAATCCCAGCGCAGGAAGTTTTCTTCCAGCAGTTGCTGAACGTGCTTCGGAGCCGAACCGCCGGCGCCGGTTTCGAACAGGCCACCGCCGTTCATCAGCGGCACGATCGACAGCATCTTGGCGCTGGTGCCCAGTTCCATGATCGGGAACAGGTCGGTCAGGTAGTCGCGCAGTACGTTGCCGGTTACCGAGATGGTGTCCTTGCCTGCGCGGGTGCGCTGCAGGGTGGACTTCATCGCGTCGACCGGGGCCATGATCTGGATGTCCAGGCCGGCAGTGTCGTGATCCTTCAGGTAAGCCTGAACTTTCTCGATCACTACGCCGTCGTGGGCGCGCATCGGGTCCAGCCAGAAGATCGCCGGGGTGCTGCTGGCGCGAGCACGGTTGACGGCCAGTTTGACCCAGTCCTGGATCGGCGCGTCTTTGGTCTGGCACATGCGGAAGATGTCGCCGGCTTCAACAGCCTGTTCCATCAGCAGGTTGCCCTTGCTGTCGGTGACGCGAACAACGCCGTCAGCCTTGATCTGGAAAGTCTTGTCGTGAGAGCCGTACTCTTCGGCTTTCTTCGCCATCAGGCCAACGTTCGGCACGCTGCCCATGGTGGTCGGATCGAACGCACCGTTGGCTTTGCAATCTTCGATCACGGCCTGGTAGATGGTGGCGTAGCAACGATCCGGGATCACGGCTTTGGTGTCGTGCAACTGGCCGTCGGTGCCCCACATCTTGCCGGAGTCACGGATCATTGCCGGCATCGAGGCGTCGACGATCACGTCGCTCGGCACGTGCAGGTTGGTGATGCCTTTGTCGGAGTTGACCATCGCCAGGGAAGGGCGAACGGCGTAGACCGCCTGGATGTCAGCTTCGATCTGCGCTTGCTGCTCGGCAGGCAAAGCCTTGATACGAGCGTACAGGTCGCCGATGCCGTTGTTCAGGTTGAAGCCGATCTGTGCCAGCACGTCAGCGTGCTTGGCCAGTGCGTCTTTATAGAACTCGGCAACGATCTGGCCGAACATGATCGGGTCGGAGACCTTCATCATGGTGGCTTTCAAGTGAACCGACAGCAGCACGCCTTGTGCCTTGGCGTCTTCGATTTCAGCCGCGATGAAGCTGCGCAGGGCGTTTTTGCTCAGTACCGCGCAATCGAGGATCTCACCGGCTTGTACGCTGGTCTTTTCTTTCAGGACGGTAGCGGAGCCGTCTTGGGCGATCAGCTCGATTTTCACGGCGTCAGCGGCGTCGATCAGGGCGGCTTTTTCGCTGCCGTAGAAATCGCCGTTGCTCATGTGCGCGATGTGGGACTTGGAGTCCTTGGCCCAAGCGCCCATTTTGTGCGGGTGCTTGCGTGCGTAGTTCTTGACCGACAACGGTGCGCGGCGGTCGGAGTTGCCTTCGCGCAGGACCGGGTTCACGGCGCTGCCCTTGATCTTGTCGTAACGCGCCTTGGCTTCCTTGTCGGCGTCGCAGGTCACGGTTTCCGGGTAGTCCGGCAGTGCGTAGCCCTGGGCTTGCAGCTCTTTGATCGCGGCTTGCAATTGCGGAACCGAGGCGCTGATGTTCGGCAATTTGATGATGTTGGCTTCAGGCGTAACGGCCAGGGCGCCCAGTTCGGCGAGGTGGTCGGCTACGGCTTTGTCACCCAGTTGCTCGGGGAAGCTGGCCAGGATGCGCCCTGCAAGAGAGATATCGCGGGTTTCAACGGCGATATCAGCCGAGGCGGTGAACGCCTCTACGATAGGCAACAGTGAATAGGTGGCGAGGGCAGGAGCTTCGTCGGTGAAGGTATAGATGATCTTCGAGCGGGTGGGCATATTCGGATTAACTCTCTCTTCTTTGCTAAAGCGTGCGCAGAAACTCGAGGGCGCCGGGTAAGCGCGTTCGTTCAAAGTCATCCATGAGCCGAATATCGAGGTTTCGTTGCTGTGATGTTGGGTGCATCAGTAGGGCGTCAAGTAGCCGGACTGCGATAACAGGCCGGCTTGCCGGGCGGAAAGTCTCATCGTAGAGCACTTCAGCCGTCGTGACCCTGTGGTCAGCGGGCGGCATTATACATAGGTAGCTGGCAATCTGCCGATGGTTCATATGCAACGAATGTCGTCCATTGGTCTAAAGGTCGCAGGGGCGAGCAGGGCGTAAGGTCACTCGTCGTGCTTGGTTTTGGCGCTTTTCCCTTTGCTTTCAGGCTTGTAGCGCGCAAGTTGCAAGGCTTTGCGCCAGATCGATGGAACATAGGGTTTGCGCGCCGATTCAACTGGGTTACGCTCGAACCAAGCCAGATGTTCAATCCAATCAATGGAGTTCAGCATGGGTTACAAGAAGATTCAGGTTCCAGCCGTCGGCGACAAAATCACCGTCAATGCAGACCATTCTCTCAATGTTCCTAATAACCCGATCATCCCCTTCATCGAAGGCGACGGCATTGGTGTCGACATCAGCCCGGTCATGATCAAGGTTGTCGATGCTGCTGTTAAGAAGGCCTACGGTGGCGAACGCAAGATTTCCTGGATGGAAGTGTACGCCGGGGAAAAGGCGACTCAGGTTTACGATCAGGACACCTGGCTGCCTCAGGAAACCCTGGACGCGGTCAAGGATTACGTGGTTTCCATCAAGGGCCCGCTGACCACCCCGGTCGGTGGCGGCATCCGTTCCCTGAACGTGGCCCTGCGTCAGCAACTCGACCTGTACGTCTGCCTGCGCCCGGTGCGCTGGTTCGAAGGCGTGCCTAGCCCGGTCAAGAAGCCAGGCGATGTCGACATGACCATCTTCCGCGAGAACTCCGAAGACATCTACGCGGGCATCGAGTGGAAGGCCGGTACGCCGGAAGCCACCAAGGTCATCAAGTTCCTGAAAGAAGAAATGGGCGTTACCAAGATCCGTTTCGACGAGAACTGCGGTATCGGCGTCAAGCCGGTGTCCCTGCAGGGTACCAAGCGTCTGGCGCGCAAGGCCCTGCAATATGTGGTCGACAACGATCGCGATTCGCTGACCATCGTGCACAAAGGCAACATCATGAAGTTCACCGAAGGTGCCTTCAAGGAATGGGCCTACGAAGTGGCGGCTGAAGAGTTCGGCGCGACCCTGCTCGACGGTGGCCCGTGGATGCAGTTCAAGAACCCGAAAACCGGCAAGAACGTCATCGTCAAGGATGCCATCGCCGACGCCATGCTCCAGCAGATCCTGCTGCGCCCGGCCGAGTACGATGTGATCGCGACCCTGAACCTGAACGGCGACTACCTCTCCGACGCCCTGGCGGCGGAAGTGGGCGGTATCGGTATTGCGCCGGGTGCCAACCTGTCCGACACCGTCGCCATGTTCGAAGCCACCCACGGTACGGCGCCGAAGTACGCCGGCAAGGACCAGGTCAACCCGGGGTCGTTGATCCTGTCGGCTGAAATGATGCTGCGCCACATGGGCTGGACCGAAGCGGCCGACCTGATCATCAAGGGCACCAACGGCGCGATTTCCGCCAAGACCGTGACCTATGACTTCGAGCGTCTGATGGAAGGCGCGAAACTGGTGTCGTCTTCCGGCTTCGGTGATGCGCTGATCTCGCACATGTAAGAAAACGCAGGCACACAAAAACCGCCTGATTCAAGTAGATGAGTCAGGCGGTTTTTTTATGGCGCTATGACGGTGTGGACTTACACTGTAACGGTCTGTTGCGGGGCGGATGCCGTTGCTTTCGAAGCGCCCGCCGGGTTGCCGATGTTGACCGCGTGCAGGCCTTTGGGGCCCTGGATGATATCGAATACGACAGCTTGTCCGGCTTTCAGGGTTTTATAACCTTCCATCTGGATGGCGGAGTAGTGGGCAAACAGGTCTTCTGCCTTGCCGTCCTCATTGATGAAACCGTAACCCTTGGCATTGTTGAACCATTTGACCTTGCCGCTGACCTTGCCGCCTGACATACCCAACTCCCTCTGCAACAGACTCCATCACTGGAGTATCATCCAGTACATCCGCAGTCGAATCTGTAAATAAGATTGACTCCGCGGACCTTTTTTACCCACTGTGGGCTCTATTGGTTGTAACACCGTTTTGCCGATAGTCAAGCTGACCCGGCAGTCGGAGTTGAAATCGCTGATAGCCGCCCCCACCACTGTATTTGAACAACTGACGAACCTTTCTTTCCATGCATGCAATCAGCCAGATTCGACTAACATTCAATCAGGATCGCCCGACTCTCCAGAAGGATCGCCCGGAGGAACACGACGACGATTCCGCAGGCATTGCTGTTCAGGAGGCCAAGCCTGCTTTACAGGCGCCGCCGATGTACAAGGTGGTTTTGTTCAATGATGACTACACACCGATGGATTTCGTCGTCGAAGTGCTCGAGGTGTTTTTTAACCTGAATCGCGAGCTGGCGACCAAGGTCATGCTGGCCGTCCACACAGAAGGACGGGCAGTATGTGGAGTGTTTACCCGCGACATCGCCGAGACCAAGGCCATGCAGGTCAACCAGTACGCCAGGGAAAGCCAGCATCCGCTACTCTGTGAAATCGAGAAGGACGGTTAATCGCCGGACACTTGGGTATGAGGTGAAGCTATGTTAAACCGCGAGCTCGAAGTCACCCTCAATCTTGCCTTCAAGGAAGCTCGTTCGAAGCGTCATGAGTTCATGACCGTCGAGCACCTCTTGCTGGCCCTATTGGACAATGAGGCTGCCGCCACCGTTCTGCGTGCGTGCGGCGCAAACCTCGACAAACTCAAGCATGACCTGCAGGAGTTCATCGACTCCACCACGCCATTGATCCCCGTGCATGACGAGGATCGCGAAACCCAGCCAACCCTGGGCTTCCAGCGTGTGCTGCAACGTGCTGTGTTTCACGTACAGAGCTCGGGCAAACGCGAAGTGACTGGCGCCAACGTGCTGGTCGCGATCTTCAGTGAGCAAGAGAGTCAGGCGGTGTTCCTGCTGAAACAGCAGAGCGTTGCCCGTATAGATGTCGTCAACTACATCGCCCATGGCATTTCCAAAGTGCCGGGGCATGGCGATCACTCTGAAGGTGAGCAAGATATGCAGGACGACGAGGGCGGTGAGTCTTCTTCCTCAGGCAATCCCCTGGATGCTTATGCCAGCAACCTCAACGAACTCGCGCGCCAGGGTCGCATCGATCCGCTGGTGGGGCGTGAGCTGGAAGTCGAGCGCGTTGCGCAGATCCTGGCGCGTCGGCGCAAAAACAATCCGCTGCTGGTGGGCGAGGCGGGCGTGGGTAAAACCGCGATTGCCGAAGGCCTGGCCAAGCGCATTGTCGACGACCAGGTACCGGACCTGCTGGCCAACAGCGTGGTTTACTCTCTTGATCTCGGCGCGTTGCTGGCCGGGACCAAATACCGTGGCGATTTCGAGAAGCGCTTCAAGGCGTTGCTCAATGAACTGAAAAAACGTCCGCAGGCGATTCTGTTCATCGACGAGATCCACACCATCATTGGTGCGGGTGCCGCGTCCGGTGGCGTCATGGATGCCTCGAACCTGCTCAAGCCGCTGCTGTCCTCGGGTGATATCCGTTGCATCGGTTCAACCACCTTCCAGGAATTCCGCGGCATCTTCGAGAAGGACCGTGCCTTGGCCCGGCGCTTCCAGAAGGTCGATGTGTCGGAGCCTTCGGTGGAAGACACCATTGGCATTCTGCGCGGCCTGAAAGGGCGTTTCGAAAGCCATCACAATATCGAATACAGTGATGAGGCCCTGCGCGCGGCTGCCGAACTGGCCTCGCGTTACATCAACGACCGTCATATGCCGGACAAGGCCATCGATGTCATCGACGAGGCGGGTGCCTATCAGCGCCTGCAACCGGTCGAGAAGCGTGTGAAGCGCATCGAAGTGCCGCAAGTCGAGGACATCGTCGCGAAAATCGCGCGGATTCCGCCAAAACACGTCACCAGTTCCGACAAGGAGCTGCTGCGTAACCTCGAGCGTGACCTGAAGTTGACCGTGTTCGGTCAGGATGCCGCTATCGACTCGCTGGCAACTGCGATCAAGCTGTCCCGTGCCGGCCTCAAGTCCCCTGACAAGCCTGTCGGTTCGTTCCTGTTCGCAGGGCCTACCGGTGTCGGTAAGACCGAAGCGGCGCGTCAGTTGGCCAAGGCCTTGGGTGTCGAGTTGATTCGTTTCGACATGTCCGAGTACATGGAGCGCCACACCGTATCGCGTCTGATCGGTGCGCCTCCTGGTTATGTCGGGTTCGATCAGGGCGGTCTGCTCACCGAAGCCATCACCAAGCAGCCACACTGCGTGTTGTTGCTCGATGAAATCGAAAAGGCGCATCCGGAAGTCTTCAACCTGCTGCTGCAGGTCATGGACCACGGTACGTTGACCGATAACAACGGGCGCAAAGCGGATTTCCGTAACGTGATCGTCATCATGACGACCAACGCCGGTGCCGAGACCGCAGCCCGCGCTTCGATCGGTTTCACCTATCAGGATCACTCGTCCGATGCGATGGAAGTGATCAAGAAGAGCTTCACGCCGGAATTCCGCAACCGTCTGGACACCATCATCCAGTTTGGTCGCCTCAGTCATGAGGTTATCAAGAGCGTGGTGGACAAGTTCCTTACCGAGCTTCAGGCGCAACTGGAAGACAAGCGAGTGTTGCTGGAAGTCACCGATGCGGCCCGCAACTGGCTGGCCGAAGGTGGTTATGACGCGGCGATGGGGGCTCGCCCAATGGCTCGCCTGATCCAGGACAAGATCAAGCGTCCGCTGGCGGAGGAGATTCTCTTTGGCGAACTGGCCGAGCATGGCGGTGTGGTACACATCGACATCAAGGACGGGGAGCTGACCTTCGAGTTCGAGACCACGGCCGAGATGGCCTGACGTTCAAAAGCAAAACAAAAAGGCGCCGAGAGGCGCCTTTTTGCTGTCTGTTGATCGGCATATCCGCTGTCTGTAGGAGCGAGCCTGAACTGGCCTAATAATTCCGGACACCTCTTAAGGGCGATATGATTTCGCCAACTTGGAGGTTCCATGAACGAAAGAAAGGTCTATACCCGCGAGTTCAAGCTGCATGCTGCCAGCATGGTGCTTGATGATAACTGCCCGGTTCCAGACGTTTGTGCATCGCTGGATATCGGGCCCACCGCTTTACGGCGCTGGGTCGATCAGGTTCGCAAGGAGCGCGAGGGGCAGCCAGTTAAAGGCACTAAGGCGATTACCGAAGATCAACGCCAGATCCAGGAACTGAAGGCCAAGATCAAGCGCATGGAAATGGAAGCCGAGATCTTAAAAAAGGCTACCGCTCTCTTGATGTCGGATCCCGATCGTTTTCGATGATTGCGGAACTAAGAGAGTCGTTCCCGACTGCCATTGTGTGTCGTGTTTTCGATGTGAAGCGCAGCAGCTTTTATGAGTGGCTTCAGCGGCGAGCCAAACCGCGGATCAGACGCGAAGAACTCAAGCTGAAAGTGGTTGAACTGCACAGCGAAAGCCGGGAAGCCATGGGTTCCAGAATGATCAGCAAGAACCTGAAGTCCCAAAACATCGCGATCGGAAGAGGCCTTGTCAGAACGCTAATGAGGGAGGCCAACATTGTCAGTAAACAACGCCAGCCTCACCCATTCAGATCCAAAGGTGTTGAAGCATTTGTCGTGCCCAATCGGCTCAAACGCAATTTTAAGCCGGCTGCAGTCGATCAGGTCTGGTGTGGCGACGTGACCAGCTTGATGGTGGGTGAGCGCTGGGTTCATCTGGCCATCGTGATCGATTTGTTTGCTCGCCGCGTCATTGGCTGGGCGTTTTCGCTGGTCAATGACGCCAACTTGGTCAGCAAGGCGCTACGCATGGCAATAGAGGTTCGAATGTGTCCTCCGGGACTGATGTTCCATTCGGATCAGGGCTGTCAGTACACCAGCCGCAAGTTTCAGGAAGAACTGAAGCGTCGAGACATATTGCAAAGCATGAGTCATCGCGGGCAGTGTTGGGACAACGCTCCAACAGAGCGATTTTTTGGCACGCTGAAATCAGAATGGGTGCCTCGTAGTGGCTACAGCAAGATCGAGGAAGCAAAAACCGATATGGTGCGCTTCTTCATGTACTACAACCGCACGAGGCTCCACAGCTACAACAACTATCTGTCGCCAATAGCCATGGAGCAAAAGGCGGCATAAGCACCGTAACCGGTGTCCGGGATTACTTGACCGGTTCAGCCTGCTCGCGATGGTCGTTAACGATGACGCGGGAAGTCTGGTTTCACGTGGCGCCCTCGGGTTTTTCGCGAGCAGGCTCGCTCCTACAGGGGGGAGGTAAATTACAGACAAACAAAAACGCCCGGCATAAGCCGGGCGTTTTGTATTGACTTGCTTAGCGAGTGAGCCCTATCTCTGTAGGAGCGAGCTTGCTCGCGATGTTCGTCAATGATGATGCGGGGACTCTGACTTGACGCGGTACCGTCAGGTTTTTCGCGAGCAGGCTCGCTCCAACCTTATCGAGCGCGGTAAGTGATGCGCCCTTTGCTCAAGTCATAAGGAGTCAGCTCTACGCGCACTTTGTCGCCGGTAAGAATACGGATGTAGTTCTTGCGCATCTTGCCGGAGATGTGCGCGGTTACGACGTGCCCATTTTCCAACTCCACACGAAACATGGTGTTGGGCAGGGTGTCGACGACAGTGCCTTCCATTTCGAAGCTGTCTTCTTTCGACATGCAGTAAAGCCCTCGGTGTCCAATGAATGGCCCGGTGCAACTGCGCCAGGCAAAAGCGGCGTGCATTGTGCCCGAAAAATGGGGTTTAAGCCAAGGGGTTTAGGGCCGGCTCTAGTTTAGAACCACCCAGCGCTGATTAATCAGCAACTCGATAGGGCGATATTGAGTCTTGTAGTTCATTTTTTTGCAGTTTTTGATCCAGTAGCCGAGGTAGACCGCATCCAGCCCCAGCCGCCTGGCCTCGGCGATTTGCCACAGGATCGCATAGCGCCCAAGGCTGCGACGCTCTTCGGAGGGTTCGTAGAAGGTGTAGACCGCCGAAAGACCGTTCGGCAGTAAATCGGTGACGGCGACGGCCAGCAGCCGGCCATTCAGGCGAAATTCATAAAATCTTGAAAACGGCAGGTCCCGCACCAGGAATGTCGAAAACTGGTCGCGACTCGGCGGGTACATGTCGCCATCGGCGTGACGCTGTTCGATATAGCGCTGGTAGAGGTCGAAGTATTCTTCGTTGAAACCGGGCTTGGCTGGACGTACCTGCAAATCCACGTTGCGCTTGAAGATGCGTTTCTGTTGCCGGTTGGGCGTGAACTGTCCCACGGGAATGCGCGCCGGAACGCAGGCATTGCAATTCTGGCAATGCGGCCGATAGAGATGATCGCCACTGCGACGAAACCCCATCTCCGACAGGTCTGCATAGACATGCACATCCATGGGCTGGCTAGGATCGAGGAACAGGGTTGTGGCCTGCTCCTCCGGCAGATAACTGCAAGAGTGCGGCTGAGTGGCATAGAACTTCAATCGCGCCAACTCGGTCATGATCAACCCTCGGGATAATGCTTTTGAATAAGTGTAAGCCACCTGCGCAAAAGTCGCTCAGCAAACCCAGCTAGCGCGATTGGGCTGGTCCAGATGCCTGGCCAGATAGTTGGCAAATTCATGGCGGGGTATCGCCCGGGCTCCGAGACTGTGCAGGTGATCGGTGGGCATCTGGCAATCGATCAGTACAAAACCCGAGTCTTTCAGATGCCGCACCAGTGTGGCAAAGCCGAATTTCGAGGCGTTGTCAGCGAGGCTGAACATGGACTCGCCGAAAAACAGCTGGCCCATTGCCAGGCCGTAGAGTCCGCCCACCAGTTCGTCCCCGTCCCACACTTCCACCGAGTGCGCGTGGCCACGCCTGTGCAGTTCGATGTAGGCGTCCTGCATGGCCTCGGTGATCCAGGTGCCGTCGGCGTAATCCCGGGGCGCGGCACAGGCGCGGATGACGGCGGCGAAGTCCTGGTCAAAGGTCACTTGATAGCGTTGCTGGCGTAGCAGTTTGTTCAGGCTGCGCGAGACGTGCAATTCGTCGGGAAACAGCACCGTACGCGGGTCCGGAGACCACCAGAGGATTGGCTGGCCCTCGGAAAACCAGGGGAAGCAGCCGTGGCGATAGGCCGAGATCAGCCGATCGGCGGACAGATCACCACCGGCAGCCAGCAGCCCGTTGGGGTCGCGCATGGCCTTTTCCAGTGGAGGGAAATGCAAGGTATTGCGTTGTAACCAAGTCAGCATGGCATCCGGGCTTGCAGAAGGGGAGGGCAGTGGCGGGTGTTGGCCCGCCATAAAGTTTGCCTTCAAACGGTTGGAATGTCGTCCAGGTATTTTTCAGCGTCCAGCGCCGCCATGCAACCGGCACCGGCAGATGTAACGGCCTGGCGATAAACGTGGTCGGCCACGTCACCGGCGGCAAACACACCTGCAATCGCCGTAGCGGTGGCATCGCCTTCGCTGCCACCCTTGACCAGCAGATACCCGTCGCGCATTTCCAGCTGGCCTGTGAACAGGTCGGTGTTGGGTTTATGGCCGATGGCGATAAACACCCCGGCCAGCGGCAGCTCCCGGGTTTCACCCGTGTGACTGTCCCGCAGGCGGGCACCGGTCACGCCGCTGGCATCGCCGAGCACTTCGTCCAGGTTTTGGTTCCAGTGCAGGCGAACATTGCCGTTGGCGGCCTTTTCAAAGAGTTTGTCCTGGAGGATTTTCTCCGAGCGCAGTTTGTCGCGCCGATGGATCAGGTGCACTTCTTTGGCGATGTTCGACAGGTACAAGGCTTCCTCGACCGCCGTGTTGCCGCCGCCGACCACGGCAACCACTTGATTGCGATAGAAAAATCCATCACAGGTCGCGCACGCCGAAACCCCTTTGCCGGCGAACGCTTCTTCCGACGGCAGGCCCAGGTATTGCGCGGAGGCGCCGGTGGCAATGATCAAGGCGTCGCAGGTGTAGGTGCCGCCATCGCCGATCAGCTCGAACGGTCGTTGTTGCAACTTGGCGGTATGGATGTGGTCGTAAACGATCTCGGTGGCAAAGCGTTCGGCGTGTTTTTGCATGCGATCCATCAGCACCGGTCCGGTCAGGCCTTCAACGTCGCCTGGCCAGTTATCCACTTCGACGGTGGTGGTGAGCTGGCCGCCTGCCTGGATGCCGGTAATGACAACCGGCTTGAGGTTGGCGCGGGCGGCATAAACTGCCGCGCTGTAACCGGCAGGGCCGGAGCCCAGGATAATCAGGCGGGAATGCTTCGCTTCACTCATAAAAAACACCTCATAAGCCTTTGTCACCAAAGAGAATGCATGCTCAAATTGAATGGCATGTCATGTGCTGTTGACTATGCTGCATCCAAGGGTCTCAAGCATGGCGTCGTGCGTACAAACCCGTACAATGCCCTGCGTGTTACATATATTCAGTGTGCGCCGTGTTTATAGAAACAGGGGTGCAGTGTTAAAAGTAGTCCCGGTTACACGTGTTAACTTTATTACCTGCCTGGATTGGGCAGTTTTTTCGCGGTTTTTATAGACATTCACCAGATGGACGCGCCATTGGCGCAGGAAAAGAAGCGTTTTGAAGAAATCCACCGCAGCACCCAAACCAGCCGTCGTGCCGCTCTGGCGCCAGCACTTGCACTACCGACTCAAGGAAGGTGCGCTGATCGCCATCGGTGCCTTGTGCCTGTTCCTGATGATGGCCTTGTTGACCTATGGCAAGGATGATCCGGGCTGGAGCCATAACAGCAAGATCGACGACGTGCAGAACTTCGGCGGACCAGCGGGCTCCTACAGCGCCGATATCCTGTTCATGGTGCTGGGTTACTTCGCCTACATCTTTCCGTTGCTGCTGGCCATCAAGGCGTACCAGATCTTCCGCCAGCGTCACGAACCGTGGCAGTGGAGCGGGTGGCTGTTCTCCTGGCGCCTGATCGGCCTGGTGTTCCTGGTGCTGTCGGGCGCCGCTCTGGCCCATATCCATTTTCATGCCGCGACCGGTCTGCCGGCCGGTGCGGGCGGTGCGCTGGGGGAAAGCCTCGGCGAACTGGCCAGGAACGCCCTGAATATCCAGGGCAGTACGCTGTTGTTCATTGCGTTATTCCTGTTCGGCCTGACCGTGTTTACCGACCTGTCGTGGTTCAAGGTGATGGACATCACCGGCAAGATCACCCTCGACCTGTTCGAACTGTTCCAGGGCGCCGCCAATCGCTGGTGGGCGGCCCGTACCGAGCGCAAACAGCTGGTTGCCCAGTTGCGTGAAGTCGACGACCGTATGGATGAAGTGGTTGCGCCGACCGTCACCGACAAACGCGAGCAGGCCAAGGTCAAGGAGCGCCTGATCGAACGTGAGCAAGCCCTGAGCAAGCACATGTCCGAGCGCGAGAAGCAGGTGCCGCCGGTGATTGCGCCCGCGCCGCCAAAGCCCGCCGCACCGAGCAAACGCGTCGAAAAAGAGAAGCAGGCGCCGCTGTTCGTCGACAGCGCCGTGGAAGGCACCTTGCCGCCGATTTCGATTCTCGATCCGGCGGAAAAGAAACAACTCAATTACTCGCCTGAATCCCTGGCTGCGGTTGGCCACTTGCTGGAAATCAAGCTCAAGGAATTCGGCGTTGAAGTCGCAGTGGATTCGATCCACCCGGGCCCGGTGATCACCCGTTACGAAATCCAGCCGGCGGCCGGGGTAAAAGTCAGCCGAATCTCCAACCTGGCCAAAGACCTGGCCCGTTCCCTGGCCGTGACCAGCGTGCGCGTGGTGGAAGTGATTCCGGGCAAGACCACGGTCGGTATCGAGATTCCCAACGAAGATCGGCAGATCGTGCGTTTCTCCGAGGTGTTGTCGACTCCGGAGTACGACAACTTCAAATCCCCGGTCACCCTGGCCCTGGGCCATGACATCGGCGGCAAGCCGGTCATCACCGACCTTGCGAAAATGCCGCACTTGCTGGTCGCCGGTACCACCGGTTCCGGTAAGTCGGTGGGTGTGAACGCGATGATCCTGTCGATCCTGTTCAAGTCTGGCCCGGAAGACGCCAAGCTGATCATGATCGACCCGAAAATGCTGGAACTGTCGATCTACGAAGGCATTCCGCACCTGCTGTGCCCGGTTGTCACCGACATGAAGGACGCCGCCAACGCCCTGCGCTGGAGCGTTGCCGAGATGGAGCGACGCTACAAGTTGATGGCCAAGATGGGGGTGCGAAACCTGTCGGGCTTCAACGCCAAGGTCAAGGAAGCCCAGGACGCCGGCGAGCCGTTGAGCGATCCGCTGTACAAGCGCGAAAGCATCCACGACGAAGCGCCACTGCTGCAGAAGCTGCCGACCATTGTGGTCGTAGTCGACGAATTCGCCGACATGATGATGATCGTCGGCAAGAAGGTTGAAGAACTGATCGCCCGTATCGCGCAAAAGGCTCGTGCGGCCGGTATCCACTTGATCCTTGCGACCCAGCGTCCGTCGGTGGATGTGATCACCGGTCTGATCAAGGCCAACATCCCGACCCGCATGGCGTTCCAGGTATCGAGCAAGATCGACTCGCGGACCATCATCGACCAGGGCGGCGCCGAACAACTGCTGGGCCACGGTGACATGCTCTACATGCCGCCGGGTACCAGCCTGCCGATTCGTGTTCACGGTGCTTTCGTGTCCGACGATGAGGTTCACCGTGTGGTGGAAGCCTGGAAGCTGCGGGGTGCGCCGGAATACAACGACGACATCCTCAATGGCGTCGAAGAGGCGGGCAGCGGCTTTGAAGGCAGCAGCGGTGGCGGCGACGGTGACGATCCCGAGGCCGACGCGCTGTACGACGAAGCGGTCCAGTTCGTGCTGGAAAGCCGTCGTGCCTCCATTTCCGCGGTTCAGCGCAAGCTGAAGATCGGCTACAACCGCGCTGCGCGCATGATCGAAGCCATGGAAATGGCCGGGGTCGTGACGTCCATGAACACCAACGGTTCGCGAGAAGTCCTGGCCCCGGGGCCGGTGCGCGACTGACCCGAGTATGAAAGGGGGGCGCCTTTGCGCCTCCCGCACTCCCACGAATGTTATGAGGACTCCCATGCGTCTGATCCGCATGCTGTTGCTGCCGGTACTGGCCTTGACCACGCTCCAGGCTAACGCCGATGACAAGGACGTGGCGCGCCTGACCCAACTGCTGGAAAAATCCCAGACCCTGACCGCACGTTTCTCGCAACTGACCCTTGATGGCACAGGCACCCAATTGCAGGAAACCGCCGGCGAGATGTCCCTGCAGCGTCCGGGCCTGTTCTACTGGCACACCGATGCGCCGGCCGAACAGACCATGATCTCCGATGGCAAGAAAGTCACCTTGTGGGACCCGGACCTGGAACAGGCCACCATCAAGAACCTCGACCAGCGCCTGACCCAGACCCCGGCCTTGCTGTTGTCCGGTGACGTGTCCAAGATCAGCCAGAGCTTCGACATCAGTGCCAAGGAAGCCGGCGGCGTGATTGACTTCACCTTGAAGCCGAAGACCAAGGACACCCTGTTCGACAGCCTGCGCCTGTCGTTCCGCAATGGCCTGGTCAATGATATGCAACTGATCGACAGCGTCGGCCAGCGCACCAATATCCTGTTCACCGGGGTGAAGGCGAACGAGCCGATCCCTGCGTCCAAGTTCAAGTTCGACATCCCCAAGGGTGCCGATGTAATCCAGGAATAAAACGCAAAACCCTGTAGGAGCGAGCCTGCTCGCGATGAACGCAAAGACACCGCAGGGTGTCAGGCTGCCAGCGTTATCGTTGACGTCAATCGCGAGCAGGCTCGCTCCTACAGGGAATAGAGGACCAGTGAGGTTTTAAACGTACGCCATGGATCTGTTTCGCAGCACCCCCATCGCCCAGCCATTGGCCGCCCGCCTGCGTGCGGCCAATCTGGACGAGTACGTCGGTCAGGAACACGTGCTCGCTCGCGGCAAGCCCCTGCGCGAAGCGTTGGAGCAGGGTGCCCTGCATTCGATGATTTTCTGGGGGCCGCCGGGCGTGGGCAAAACCACCCTGGCGCGATTGCTCGCGGAAGTCTCGGACGCGCACTTCGAAACGGTCTCGGCAGTGCTGGCCGGGGTCAAGGAGATCCGTCAGGCGGTGGAAATCGCCAAGCAACAGGCCGCGCAGTACGGCCGCCGCACCATTCTGTTCGTCGACGAAGTGCATCGATTCAACAAGTCCCAGCAGGATGCGTTCCTGCCCTATGTCGAAGACGGTACGCTGATTTTCATCGGCGCAACCACGGAAAATCCCTCGTTCGAACTCAACAACGCCTTGCTGTCGCGGGCGCGGGTCTATGTGCTGAAAAGCCTCGACGAAGCGGCCCTGCGCAAACTGGTGCACCGCGCGCTGACCGAAGAGCGTGGCCTGGGCAAACGTAACCTGACCCTCAGCGACGAAGGCTTCCAGATGCTGCTGTCGGCCGCCGATGGCGATGGTCGGCGCCTGCTCAACCTGCTGGAAAACGCCTCGGATCTGGCGGAAGACAACGGCGAAATCGGCACCGATCTGCTGCAAAGCCTGCTCGGTGACACCCGCCGACGGTTCGACAAGGGCGGCGAAGCGTTCTACGACCAGATTTCCGCGCTGCATAAATCGGTGCGCGGCTCCAACCCCGACGGCGCCTTGTACTGGTTCGCACGGATGATCGATGGCGGTTGCGACCCCTTGTACCTGGCCCGGCGCGTGGTGCGCATGGCCAGCGAAGACATTGGCAATGCCGATCCCCGCGCCCTGAGCCTGTGCCTGGCGGCCTGGGAGGTGCAGGAGCGCCTCGGCAGCCCCGAAGGCGAGCTGGCGGTGGCCCAGGCCATCACCTATCTGGCCTGCGCGCCAAAGAGCAACGCGGTGTACATGGGCTTCAACACGGCATTGCGCGCCGCCGCCGAGCACGGCTCGCTGGAAGTGCCGCTGCACCTGCGCAACGCGCCGACCAAGCTTATGAAACAATTGGGCTACGGCGATGAATACCGTTATGCCCACGATGAGCCGGACGCCTATGCCGCTGGCGAAGACTATTTCCCGGAAGAACTCGACCCGATCCCGTTCTATCAGCCCGTGCCCCGTGGCCTGGAGTTGAAGATCGGTGAAAAACTCAATCACCTGGCGAAACTCGACCGTTTAAGCCCAAGGCAGCGGAGAAAATAGTGCTTCCCTTGATCGTTGCGGTTTCCGTCGGCGGGATGGCCGGCACGTTGTTGCGCTTCGTCACGGGCAACTGGATCAACGCGAATTGGCCGCGGCACTTCTATACCGCGACGCTGGCCGTTAATATCGTGGGCTGTTTGCTGATCGGCGTTCTATACGGTCTGTTTTTGATACGCCCGGAGGTGCCCATCGAGGTGCGTGCCGGGTTGATCGTTGGCTTCCTCGGGGGGCTGACGACTTTTTCATCCTTTTCACTGGATACGGTGCGCCTGCTGGAAAGCGGGCAAGTGCCGCTAGCCCTGGGCTATGCGGCGCTCAGCGTATTCGGCGGGCTGCTTGCCACCTGGGCCGGCCTGTCCTTGACCAAACTTTGATAAACGAGAAACCGACATGCTCGATTCCAAACTGTTACGTAGCAACCTTCAGGACGTAGCGGACCGCCTGGCATCCCGTGGCTATACCCTGGATGTTGCGCGCATCGAAGCGCTGGAAGAACAGCGCAAGACCGTCCAGACCCGCACCGAAGCACTGCAGGCTGAACGTAATGCGCGCTCCAAATCCATCGGTCAGGCCAAGCAGCGCGGCGAAGACATCGCGCCGCTGATGGCGGACGTCGAGCGCATGGCGGGCGAATTGAGCGCGGGTAAAGTCGAACTGGACGCGATCCAGACCGATCTGGACTCGATCCTGCTGGGTATCCCCAACCTGCCGCACGAATCGGTGCCGGTCGGCGAAGACGAAGACGGCAACGTCGAAGTGCGCCGCTGGGGCACCCCGACTGCCTTCGATTTCCCGGTTCAGGACCACGTCGCCCTGGGCGAGAAGTTCGGCTGGCTGGACTTCGAAACCGCCGCCAAGCTGTCCGGCGCCCGTTTCGCCCTGCTGCGCGGCCCGATTGCCCGTCTGCACCGCGCCCTGGCGCAGTTCATGATCAACCTGCACGTCACCGAGCACGGCTACGAAGAGGCCTATACGCCTTATCTGGTCCAGGCCCCGGCGCTGCAAGGCACCGGCCAGCTGCCGAAGTTCGAAGAAGACCTGTTCAAGATCGCGCGCGAAGGCGAAGCCGACCTGTACCTGATCCCGACCGCCGAAGTGTCGCTGACCAACATCGTCGCCGGCGAAATCGTCGATTCGAAACTGCTGCCAATCAAGTTCGTCGCCCACACGCCGTGCTTCCGCAGCGAAGCCGGTGCATCGGGTCGTGACACCCGCGGCATGATCCGCCAGCACCAGTTCGACAAAGTTGAAATGGTGCAGATCGTCGAGCCATCGAAATCCATGGAGGCGCTGGAAGGCCTGACCGCCAACGCCGAGAAAGTCCTGCAACTGCTGGAACTGCCTTACCGCACTCTGGCGCTGTGCACCGGCGATATGGGCTTCAGCGCGGTCAAGACCTACGACCTGGAAGTGTGGATCCCGAGCCAGGACAAGTACCGCGAAATCTCGTCGTGCTCCAACTGCGGCGACTTCCAGGCCCGCCGCATGCAAGCGCGTTTCCGCAACCCGGAAACCGGCAAGCCGGAACTGGTACACACCCTGAACGGCTCCGGCCTGGCGGTGGGCCGTACCCTGGTCGCGGTGCTCGAGAACTATCAGCAGGCCGACGGTTCCATCCGTGTGCCTGAAGTCCTCAAGCCCTACATGGGTGGCCTTGAGGTCATCGGCTAAATGAACTATCTGCCGCTGTTTCACAACCTTCGCGGCAGTCGTGTGTTGGTCGTCGGCGGGGGGGAGATTGCCTTGCGCAAATCCCGCCTGCTGGCCGATGCCGGTGCGCTGCTGCGGGTGGTTGCACCTGAAATCGAAGCGCAATTGCGCGAGCTGGTTGCCGGCAGCGGTGGCGAGTGCCTGTTGCGTGGCTACGCCGAGGCGGATCTGGACGGTTGCGGGCTGGTCATTGCCGCCACCGACGACGAAACGCTGAACGCACAAGTTTCCGCCGATGCCCATCGGCGTTGCGTGCCGGTCAATGTGGTGGACGCGCCGGCCCTGTGCAGCGTGATCTTCCCGGCCATCGTCGACCGTTCTCCCTTGATCATTGCAGTGTCCAGCGGCGGCGATGCGCCGGTGCTGGCACGCTTGATTCGCGCCAAGATCGAAACCTGGATTCCTTCCACCTACGGTCAATTGGCCGGGCTGGCTGCGCGATTCCGTCATCAGGTCAAAGGCCTGTTTCCGGATGTGCAGCAGCGTCGGGCGTTCTGGGAGGATGTTTTCCAGGGCCCGGTTGCCGATCGGCAACTGGCTGGGCAGGGCGGTGAAGCCGAGCGGTTGCTCCAGGCGAAAATCGATGGTGAGGCGCCAGTGGCGACCGGTGAAGTCTATCTGGTGGGTGCAGGGCCAGGTGATCCCGACCTGTTGACGTTCAAGGCATTGCGTCTGATGCAGCAAGCCGACGTGGTGCTGTACGACCGTTTGGTGGCACCGGCGATTCTCGAACTGTGCCGTCGCGACGCCGAGCGGGTTTACGTCGGCAAGCGCCGATCCGATCACGCGGTGCCGCAGGATCAGATCAACCAGCAATTGGTGGATCTGGCCAAGCAAGGCAAGCGTGTGGTGCGATTGAAGGGCGGCGATCCGTTCATCTTCGGTCGTGGTGGCGAGGAGATCGAAGAACTGGCGGCCCATGGCATCCCGTTCCAGGTCGTGCCGGGGATCACGGCAGCCAGCGGTTGCGCGGCCTATGCCGGGATTCCGCTGACCCACCGCGATTATGCGCAGTCGGTGCGTTTCATCACCGGCCACCTCAAGGACGGCTCCAGCGATTTGCCATGGGCCGATCTGGTCGCCCCGGCGCAAACCCTGGTGTTCTACATGGGGCTGGTGGGCTTGCCGATCATCTGCGAACAGTTGATCAAGCATGGTCGCGCCGCCGATACCCCAGCGGCACTGATCCAGCAGGGCACCACGGTCAACCAGCGGGTGTTTACCGGCACCCTGGCGGACCTGCCACGACTGGTGGCAGAGCATGAAGTGCATGCGCCGACCTTGGTGATCGTGGGTGAAGTGGTGCAACTGCGCGAGAAACTGGCGTGGTTCGAAGGGGCTCAGGGGCAGGTCTGAGACCGAGTTGCCCTCATCGCGAGCAAGCTCGCTCCCACAGGGGATTTGTGAACGACACAAATCAATTGTGGGAGCGAGCTTGCTCGCGATGAGGCCTTCAAAACCTGCACAAATCTCAAGCTCTGCGCCAAACCCCTTTCCCACTCAACCGCTCCCGATCATGGGCCGCGGTGAAGTCCTGCGCCGGCCCTTTCGGCACCACACCCGTCGGGTTGATGGTGCGGTGGCTGGCATAGTAGTGGTTTTTGATGTGGGTGAAGTCGACGGTCTCGGCAATCCCCGACCACTGATAAATCTCCCGCAGCCAGTTCGACAGGTTCGGATAATCCGCAATCCGCCGCAGATTGCACTTGAAGTGCCCGTAGTACACCGCATCGAAGCGAATCAGCGTGGTGAACAGGCGGATGTCCGCTTCGGTCAGGTACTCGCCCGCCAGATAGCGGTTGGCGCCCAGCAGCAGCTCCAGTCGGTCCAGCTCGGCAAACACCTCGTCGAAGGCTTGTTCATAAGCCTGTTGCGAGGTAGCAAACCCGGCGCGGTACACGCCATTGTTCACCGCCGGGTAAATCCGCTCGTTCAACGCATCGATTTCTCCCCGCAGCGGCGCCGGGTAGAAGTCCAGGTCGTTACCGGTCAGATCGTCGAAGGCGCCATTGAACATGCGGATGATTTCCGATGATTCATTGTTGACGATACGCTTTTGCTGTTTGTCCCACAGCACCGGCACGGTGACGCGACCGGTGTAGTCGGCGGTGTCGGCGGTGTAGCGCTGGTGCATGAATTCGAAGTGGTCGAGCTTGTCGCCGGTCGAACCCAGGTTCCGGTCGAAGGTCCAGCCGTTTTCCAGCATCAACCAACTGACCACCGAAACGTCGATCAGGTTTTCGAGGCCTTTGAGTTTGCGCAGGATCAGTGTGCGATGGGCCCACGGACAGGCCAGGGACACGTACAGGTGATAGCGCCCGGGTTCGGCCGCGAAACCGCCGATGCCGGTCGGTCCCGGCTTGCCGTCAGCGGTCAGCCAGTTGCGACGCTGCGCCTGTTCGCGCTGGAACGCGCCGTCCTTGCTGCTTTCGTACCACTTGTCCTGCCAGCGGCCATCCACTAACAAACCCATGTTCAAGACTCCCGAAACCCATAATCGATGGAGTCGAGTCTATTCCGATGAGTTCGAACAAAAAGCGCAAAGATCGGACGCGAATGATCGATTAAATCGATTTGTCCCGCGCGGCCCAGTATTTTTCAGCGGTTTCGAAGGCCTGTTCGCGGGTCTGGCCAAGGCCACGCAGGGCCAAGGCCATGGTCGAGATCAGGGCCATTTGCGGGTAGCTGTCGACCACGTCGCCACGCCAGACCGCTTTCAAATGCTCAGGATCAAGCGAGGCAGGTTTGACGTGACGCTGCGCCGACAACTGCGGCCATTCCTCGTCCCAGCTCTCGCCCCCGGTGGTGCCGTACAGGTGACTGTCGGCGTCCGGGTTGATCTCGATCTCGCCGCCATCGCCCTTGATCACGATGGCGGTATCACCGAGCAATCCACTGGCGTCGCGATGCACGGCCTGATAACCCGGGTGGAAAATGCTCTGCAGGCCGCAACGGGCGCCCAACGGATTGAGGATCCGCGCCAGGGAGTGGATCGGCGAGCGCAGGCCCAGGGTGTTGCGCAGGTCGATCATGCGTTGCAGCTGTGGCGCCCAGTCCATCAATGGCATGAAGGCCAGGCCGCCGTTATCCAGCGCCGAACCCACCTGTTGCCAGTTACGGCACAACGGGATGTTCAATTCGCCCAGCAGTTGCTCGCTGTACAAGCGTCCGGCCGTGTGGGCGCCGCCGCCGTGCATGAAAATCCGCACGCCGTTTTGCGCCAGGCACTTGGCCGCCAGCAGATACCACGGCAAGTGCCGCTTCTTGCCGGCATAGGTCGGCCAGTCCAGATCCACTGCCATTGCCGGAGGATTCAGGCGTTCGCGCAAGGCTTCGGTGAAACCCGCCATCTCCTCGAAGCTTTCTTCCTTGTGCCGCAACAGCATCAGGAAGGCGCCGAGCTGGGTTTCCTCGACCTTTTCATCGAGCACCATGCCCATGGCTTCGCGGGCCTCGACCCGGGTCAGGTCACGAGCGCCGCGCTTGCCTTTGCCAAGGATCCGTACGAACTGGGCGAACGGATGCTCGGCGGGCGTTTCGAGTGTCAGTGCTGGGTAATCGGTCATACCTTCCGGAGCCTTGCTAACTGTTATATGTGGTTTATCTTCCATAAATCAGTCACTTACCTAATCTAACTATTTTTTAGTGTTTTTACGCGTGGAACGACTGAGTGACTGCCAACCTGCCTCATTGCAATCTCTTTGCAACCCCTCATTTCAGCGTTCGTCAGAGGAGGAGGTTAGTCTATGGCGGTCAGAGGGCACACGATCTCAGATTCGATTATATAATCGACTCAGCGAGTTCATCGAGGTGATGAGAGTGCTGTCCGCTAACAGACGGTTGGGCACCCTGTCCATTGAGAAGACGAAGCAGCGATGGCGGCCTTGCGAGGCAGAGTAAGTGGGTCCCCTTCAGCAGTGCCAGCGATCGGCAACGCAGCATCAATGAGATGCTCCTCGGAATCTGGTTCGGCTACTTCGATCAAGCTGCAGCGGCCAGTGACCTGGTGGTCCGTCGTATTCCGGTTTTGGGTACTGATACTCGCCTGTAAGCTCCTAAATACCACTTTGTAAATAGGAAAAGCTTATGACGATGCCTCACGAGCGTACTAGGGCGGTGATTGCCGCCGGAGTGTTTTTGCGAGAAATTTCTGAAGACATTACTCTGAACTATGAGTTGCGTGATTTGGCAGATCAAATACTTCGCCACTACCCCAGCAGGAGCGAGGTTTTGATGCAAGGACAATTCGAAGCAGGCTATCCCGAGACATTTGGGGTGTCGCCATTCTTCAGCCCAAGCGTAAGGCTGAAATAGCTACCTAGACGTCATTCACGAGCCTTCGAAAATGAACATTCGGGGCGTGAGTGTCGGTTGATGACCATAGACAATAAGGGCAGATTCCGGCCGATTCTGTTGAAAAAGTCGGCCATGGTTTCCTCAGCAGAAAAGTATGCGTCCGAGATTGAAATCTTTACTTTCAGCAGTGGCTCCCGGACTCAGATTTCACGTAGCAGCGTGCAAAAAAGGCGTTTTCACCAGTCAATGTCCAAGCCGTTTGGCCGGACCGACTTTTTCAACAGAATCGGCCAGAAGCTGCCGTTCAACAAAGGCCAAAAGCGAGCAGTAGCAAATAACTAGCGTCTGCCAAGTCCGGGAAGTTTAGGAACGAGCTCCAGCCTATTCAAGTAAGCAAAGGGATTGAGCGCACGCTTAGGTGAAAGGCTTTAAGCGTCATTTCAGAAATAAAACTCCCGCCGAGTGAGGTGAGTATTTTTGGCTCTGAAGGTGATATTCAGATCGGTACGACACGATATTTCAGCGGTAGATTAAATTTCAGCTGCAAGTAATTCAGATACGCTTGATCTTCGGGTGACAGGGCTTTACGTCCAACCGCGAACAGTAGGGTAACCCGCTGGGAATCAGCATCATGCGAGGGATAGTAAAAACCGTACTCCAGCAGTTGTCCCAGCGCCAGTCGAAGCACAGTACGCGGCACAAGATCAGACTTGATTTCAAAAAGCATTCGTTCGCCGGGTGTTTCTACAGTGATATCTACAAAATCTTTCTCGCAACAAATATCCGCGTTCGGGTATTCAGCTTTCAGCTCTTCAAGCAGTTTGGCTTGAATGAGTCCATGCTCCGGCGTGCATATTTTTCCAGCAGAGCCACTGCGATAAAACGGATTTTGATTCGGTGCATCCGGACGACCTTTCCGGCCCAGATGCCTTCGATCAATAAAAGGAACCTGGGCATTGTTTTTGATTTCATTGAACTGGTAGCGTCGAAGGGTTCGTACGTATTCATCCTCTTCGGCATAGGTGCCTGCTGGATACCAACGCACATTCTCCTGACGGAAACGTACGTTGATCATCCCGTTGACCCAATTCGGGTCGCCTAATGTAGAGACATTTCCATTCACTGCCACAATATCGGCCTGCATCTCGGCCAGCCAGCCATTAGCAACAAACTGAGCATGGATGGCTTCCGATTGTGAGTAACTGAGGCATTCAACATCCAGAATCTTGGCGACATACCGACGCTGCGACCCCGGCTCACATGTATAAAGCGTGACGTCGACCGCTTCTTCCATGCCAGCAACCGTTGAGCGGCTGTTATTTACGCCCTGCAAAAAACCATACTGCCAGCCATCAATTTGCCAATCAAACCGGAACAACCACTCTTCGTGACCGTAACCAAACATACGTGAAAAAGAGGGCGGGTTAGCAAGCTCAAGCAGCCGCGCCTCGCCAGTGGGACGTCGCCATCCTTGAGAGTTGAAACAGATCCTAGACAGATATTCCATGGGGTACGTCTCATTCTGTTCAAAATGGCCAGAATTAGGCCATTTTTTTAGCGATATTACATAGCAGTATGTTCAAGTAAATCCAGTAGTAGACTTGGGTCCAGCGTACGCTTCAGGCTGATAGCTTCCCTTTTCGAAGGGCTGCTTTGAAAGCGGGCTGTGGGATTGCTCATATTGCAGGAGGTGGGAAGTTTCAGGCAATACCCTGCTCGTGAGAGATCCTGTATGGAGCTAGCAGGCTACCCAAGCACCCGTAGTTTGTAATCCGTTGCCGTCTGATACAACCGTTCGACGTGAAGCAGCAGCCGCGCTAACTCTTCCGGCGGCGCACCGGATTCTTGCGCCTCTCGATAACGCTAATGAATGACCTGTAAGGCCTCATGTGGGGCTTGTATAATTACGCTAATAAAGCTACTAACCAATCGGTTGATCCGCCCCTAGTAACTGGATGAGTTTTAGGCCTTTTACCTAAAAAGTTTTTGCAAGATATTATTTATTGTCGGCGCTGATTGAAAACTGACCCACCCTGCCGATTGAAAATTGACCCAGGGCGGATTGCTGATTTTGGCATCAGCAATTGTGGATAAGCTTAGCAGTCGTGTCCCGGTGGAAGAGGCATTAAAGCCCCACCGCATTTGGGCATGCGGCAGGGTATTTTCGGTGCGGATCAAAACAGCTCATCGTCCTCGGCACCATCATTGTCTTTGCGCTTTCGTTCACGTGATTTGATCTTGGTCTGGGCGACCAAGCTGCTGTGTTGCAGGCGGTAGGACTCGTTGCCCGTTTCGACGATGTGGCAGTGGTGTGTCAGCCGATCCAGCAACGCCGTTGTCATCTTGGCGTCACCAAACACGCTCGACCATTCCGAGAAGCTGAGGTTGGTGGTGATCACCACGCTGGTGTGCTCGTACAGCTTGGACAGCAAATGAAATAACAGGGCACCACCGCTCTGGCTGAAGGGCAAATACCCCAGTTCATCGAGTATCACCAGGTCTGTTCGTAGCAGCCCTTGAGCGATGCGGCCCGTCTTGCCGTCGTACTTTTCGCGTTCCAGCAGATTGACCAGATCCACCGTGGAGTAGAAGCGCACGCGTTTGTGATGCATCGTGATCCCGGACACAGCCAAGGCGGTGGCGAGGTGTGTTTTGCCTGTTCCAGGCCCGCCGATGAACACGACATTCTGCGCGGTATCGGTGAACTCCAGGTTGGACAGATCCCTGATCAGGCGGGCATCTGCGCTGGAAGCGCTGAAGTCGAAGCCGGCCAAATCACGATGCATGGGGAGTTTGGCCATGTTCATCTGGTGGTTCACTGAGCGCACCGCTCGATCCGCATGTTCTTGTTGGAGAAGATGCTCAAGTAGCCATTTCGAGGATGCCGTCGAAGCTTCTCCTTGCGAGGCTAGTTCTTCCCAGGCGCTGGCCATGCCATGCAGACGCAGTTCTTTGAGTTCCGCCATAAGATCACGCATTGCGAGTCTCCTCATCGGTGGTACGGAGCCGGTCGTAGCGTGCCGTATTGGCGACAGGCGCTATCTTGAGTTGAAGGCTGGTTTCGGCGGACGGAGGGGCTGCTGTCGATGTCAGTCGAGCCAGGACATTCAGGATGTGCTCAGCACTCAAGCTGCCGGATTCAAGTACCAACTCCACAGCCACCAATACGGCGTCGAGCCCGGCGATGGGAACAGCCGCCAGTACTTGAGTCATGACTCGATCACCATTGGTGTGCCGCCTCAGACCGCGTTTTAGCAGTTGCAACGGCTTCGGCAGATCGGCAAACGGAGCGCCATTACGCAGCGCACCGGGCTTGCGTTCGATGAGCGGGATGTAATGCTGCCAGTCAAAACTGACCTGATCTCGATCAAACAGGCGCTCGTGACTGGCAATCATCGTTTCATCGGCGATGACCACCACCCGTGTGGGATACAAACGGCTGCTGACCCACTGACCGACCCGCTCACACGGCACCGAGTAGCGATTTCGCGCCACGCTGATCAGGCAGGTGCTGGAGACCCGTACGGTGCGCTCGACGTAGCCATCAAAGGCAGTCGGCATCGGCATCAATTCGGCGCGTTCCAGCTCCAGGACGTCCGCCACTGACAGCCCGTTGTACTGCGGGTGCACCAGTCCGTCCCAAAGCGCACGGCAGCGTTGGCCGAGCCAGGCATTCAATTCCTCGAAGGTATGGAACATGCAGTTTTGAGCATCGAGCCAGATGCGCCGTCGGCTGTCTTGAACGTTCTTTTCAACGATGCCTTTTTCCCAGCCGGAGGCCACGTTGCAGAAGTCCGGATCGAATAGGTAGTGGGCACACATGACGGCAAACCGGGCATTGACTGTGCGGCCTTTACCTTTGTTGACCTTGTCGACAGCCGTTTTCATATTGTCGTAGATGCCGCGACGCGGCACCCCACCTAACGCGCCAAACGAGCGGGTATGGGCATCGAACAACATCTCGTGGCCTTGGCTGGGATACGCAACCAACCAAAATGCGCGACTGGCGCACAGCTTCATATGGGAGACCTGGATGCGTCGGAACAGGCCGCCGATCAGCAGACCTTCTTCGCTCCAGTCGAATTGAAAGGCCTCCCCGAGTGCAAAGGTCAGCGGCACAAAGGCCCGTAAAGACTTGCCTTGCTCGCCGCGCCACGCGCGTATGAAGGCGGTGAGCTGGCTGTAGCCGCCGTCGTAGCCCACGGCCTTGATCTGTTCGAAGAGTGCTTTGGCACTCCTGCGGTTGTGCTTTGCCCGAAACGAATCGGCCTTGAGCGCCTGCTCCAGCGTCTCGTGAAATGGACTGAGTTTGTTGAAGGTTGCGCACCGTTGGTACGCCGGCTGGGTGGCTTCGGGTGCTCTGACCCATTTTCGAATGGTGTTTCTCGACAGTCCGGTACGCTTGGCTATCTGATGCAGCGAGAGCTTGTCGCGGAAGTACATCCGCCGGATTTTTCCCAACATTTCCATGCTGATCACCCTGTGTTCTCCTGCTCGAAAAGTGAGCAGAAGCAGTTGAACACCTGGGTCAGTTTTCAGTCGGCAGAACAGCCTTTACTGGGTCAGTTTTCGGTCAGCGGCAACAGTCTGGATGCACAAAAACGCAAAAAAAACTGTGGCTTCATATCAGTTCACTGATCCTTGCGGCAGCTCTGAACATGGGAAATGTTCATGCTAAGGAGTCGCCACTTCCTGAAGTGCGTGGCAACAATGGTTTGATGCAACTCATGGTTGATAATCGAGCGTACATCGCGCTGGGGGGTGATCGAACCGAGTTCAGCTATGACTCGCACAGCGATCAATATCAGTGTCTTGCTGGCAATCCGCTGACACTCAAACAACTGAGCAAAGGCGAACGAATCTATCAGGCCGCTACGGAAGTTGTCCGATGAAGACCCGCTGCGCCAAGGCCGAACGCCGATACCTAACGCGTCATGCCCATGAGGCGGCGTTTGAGAGAATGGAGCAACGAATGAAGGCCCATCCTGAAATGACGGTCAATCGTTGAGCATCCCTTCGGCAATTTCAAACAATAAATCTTCGGCAACGGCCGGTTCTTGTTGCGCCAGTTGCAGGGCGCTCGCGAAGAAATGGCGCTTGCGGTACAAGCCTACGACTTGAAAAGGGCAATCCAGATGCTGGGAGCACAGCGGCTGATGGCGCTGATGGGTTGAGAAACCCTTTATTCTCCGATTTCAGAAAAGCAAATGCCCCGACAAGTCGGGGTATTGCTTTTTAGGCGGGGCAGATTGTGTTTTCACACAGTCTGCACTGAGCGGCGTTTTCGATTGTGTGTAATTTGTTCGGCTGCAACAAAGAGAGGCCAGGATCTCTAGCTCCAGTCCGGCATTTTCTGAAAGAGTTCTTTCAATCCCATTCTTCAGGATTACAGATGCCGGCGAGAAATCCTTCGAAAATTAGTGGTTGGTCGAAAAGCTAGACTTCATCTAAGGTGTGGGCTGAAGTGTAGGCTGGGAAACTTTACCAAAAACCAGAAAAGCAAAGCCCTGATTAATCAGCGCTTTGTCGTATAAAAATGGCGGAGGCGATGGCGTCCTGTCCTGAAAAGGGCCGCGTCCGCCGGAGGGGGCTGTCAATGGCTCTTTATTTTCGATTTGCAAATTTCTCTCATGAGATCCTGGTACTCAAGTTTCTCCCAATTAAGACACTTTTATCAAGGTTATGTCTCATTCCTCCAGGATGACGCTCTCCGGAAATACCAAACTCCATTGATTTTTCGATTTAATTCCAATCTCAGAAAGAGCGTTTTATAGAAAATTTACTTCGTTTCTGGTTTGCCAATCAACGGCAATTTGGTCAACATATTTTTAAGTGCCAATGTATCCCACGGTAGGTGTTCGGCAATGCCTATCCCGACCACATCCACAACTTTTGCCACATCACCGAGTAGGCGAATAACTTGCTGCATGGTCATCTTGCCCTGAGCGATGCCATCCCAAGTGCTGGCAGGGACGTCCGGCTTTGCGAACAGTAATGAGCGGAATACGGAGGGGTCCAGCACATCAAGGTCGAAATGGATTGCCAGGTGTTTTGCCCCTGTGGATTTCAACCACTGCAAGACGGGTTCGCTGGTGTGCGCCAAGTCGGAAGGGCTTGCGCTCGACAGCCCGAGTCTGGCAATCATTGCGGTTTCCACCTCCATTGTTTCTTGCAGGCCTGCATACATCACATTGGCGGGTTTGATCGGACGTTTGACGGCTTTGACGAAGTCAGAATCTCCTTCACCCAACAGATTCCCCAGGACCATCGCATGGGCATGTTGAAAATCTTTGGGAGTGAGGATGTCCGGGTGGGCATCCACCCAAAGCACCGCCAACTCGCCATCATAGCGCTCGTTCAGGTAGGCGAAAGGCGCCAGGTCCACGAGGCAGTCACCGCCTAAAACCACCATGCGGTCGGGCTGGTGTTTCTCGATCAAATGCTGTGCATGGCTCAGTTGTTCCAAAAGCGCGCCGCGTGCAATGAGGCCATTCTCGAGTTCGAGTGTTTCGCCGCGAGGCTCGGCAACCTGCACTTCTTCAACGGGTCCAGTCGCTTCGGGCGCGAGCCAAGAGAGCAGTTGAGCGCCGAAATAGTAAGGAGCGTTGTTCCCACCCTGCCATTGAGGGAAGAGCAGGCGTAATGTTTTGCCAGGGGGATTACTCATCAGGAGTTTCCTTATGGTTGATTAAAAAAGCGCTTGTTCTTCACACCGCCGCGGGCAGTACGGGCTTCACTGACTCCTTCGCCTCCGCGGCAAAAATGGACAAGGTGACCAGCACCAAGGCTATGCAGTCAGTCGTGTGCAGTTGTTCGCCATAAAACAGAATCGAAAAGAACGACGCCGAAAGAGGAACCATCGCGAACGCCATACCCGTAGCGCTGGCAGGAATTTTGGTCACCCCCATGAAAAACAAAACGTAGGGAACTGCCCAAACCAGTGCGGCGTAATAGATCATTACTCCGGCGTTGCCGGCAGTCAGTTGGTGCCAGTCGAAGGAAAATCCCTGCAGGATCGCCATCGGCAGTGTGAAAAGCGTGCCGGTGAGGCAGACGCCGGCTGCCATGGTCGCCGGGGGCAGTTGGACGTCCAGTTTCTTGGCCGCGATCACGCATCCTGCGGACGAAATCGTCGACAGCAACAGGAAAACGATGCCGATCAAGGTGTTCTGTCCTGAGGTATCAGACGCCGGAATCGTCAGTACCAGTACGCCGCCAACTGCCAGGAGGATGGCGAGGATTTTTCTTATGCTTAACCGTTCTTTCAGAAACACTGAGGAGAGGGTAAGCACTGCTGCAGGTGCCAGACTGGTGAAGACCGAGGCAACAATAGCCGTAGCTGAAGAAAATCCGTATAGCAGAAAAACGGTGTACAGAACGGCTCCGAGCAGTGATTGGGCACTGATCGCTACCCATGCTCGTAGACCGATCTTGCTCAGGGCAATCTTGTCAAACACCCGAACGACGGGGTAAAGCATGGCGAAGGCCACGGCAAAGGTAATCGCCGTAAAGATCCAGATAGGGATTTGTGTCATCGCATCCTTTGCGATGGGATAGCTAATCCCGATCAACGCGTAGCACAACAGGACGTATACGTAGCCAGGGTTCATGTTAGACCTCAATTATTAGATTTATGGCAGCTACAAAAGGCAAAGCGTTCGCTCGATGGGGCGATTCGCAACAGGCATATCGAATTTTTTGTGTTTTAAATACAGGACTAGTCGGTCCAGTACGTTATCGATACTGGCCCTAACTGGATGCGGAGGCTTTACTGAGATTGCCAAGCATTGTGCCTGGCCCGCCAATTGGCTCAGTGATGATGCAGGAGTTGCTGAGGCGACACGCCATAGGTGTTCTTGAAGGCGCGACTGAAGTGGGAAAGGTTCGTGAAGCCGAAGGTAAGGGCTGCATCGCTCACGTGCTGGAAGCGTCCTTTGAGCAGCGCGTTATGACAAGCCGACAGTCTTTGATGCCATAGCCATCTGATGGCGGTTGTGCCTTCTTTCGCGAACAGTCGGTTCAAGGTTCGAGGGGAGACATAGGTGGCTTGTGCGACGGTATCGATCGTCAACTCTTGGTCATGAAGATTCGCTAATAAAAACTGTTTGATACGCTGCAGTTGCTCGGTTTGATGCGGCTTTCGCGTGATGTCAGAGGTTTCGAAGGCTGATTCGAAAGCGGTCGATAACACATCCAGAAACGAGGAATTCAAGCGCTCGCCGACTGAATCCGGCAAGGCTTGGGTGCTCCATATCTCCATTAACATCGTCTTGGCGAGACTTCCCAAAGCTGATTGGCTTTCCAAGGTCCGGCTCAGAAAATGCTCGGCATTGGAAATATGCTCCAGCAGGAGGGGGCGGGGCACTGCCAGGACAATTTGATTGTCCCCTTCGGGAAAGCTACAAACATAAGGTTGCGCACTGTCGAAGAGGACGATATCTCCCGCTCGTTGTATCGATCGCCTGTCATTTTGCGTGACATGCGCTTCAGGGCATAACGAGAGCGAGATGAAAAAGTGATCGTTATTATCGTCCCGACGGTGACGTTCATACTCGATTGGCAGGGATTTTATTTGGCTGAATGTCACACTCCCGAGCGTCTTGACATTTAATAGACCATCGAATTGCTCATCGCTCAGCTTACGGTTGTCCGTTGGTGCATAAGTCGAACACACCACATCCTGCCAGTAATCGAAACGCTCCTTAGCTCCGAGATCTTTCGTAGGGTAGAGAATGGCCATGAGAAGCCTCTGAGGTTGCATCGCATCGACAATGTATTTTTAGCTGAATCAGATTATCCGACATTTCGTCAGTGAGAGACACCAGCACAGCTTGATGCTGTCTGACCGAAACCGAATCTGGTCGCTAGACGCGCCGAAACAAGCATCGCGAGTAGGTAGGTGTATATCGCATTCATGTCGTAGGGAGCCAATTGCGGAGGCGTAAGGAGTCAAGCACCACCTCTGGTTTTGCGCTGCAATGGAACTCCAATTTCAGGAAGCCACTACCGTGCACATCATCGCTTATGTCATGCGTCGTAAACCTGGGCTGAGCCAGGAAGAATTTTTCAAATTGTATGCAGAACATGGACAAGTCATGGCCATGGCCGCCCGTGGCCTTCTGCGCTACGAGCAATACCCGCTGCGTGTGGCCGAGTCGCTGGGTGATGTTTACAGCACGGGTCTGCCGGAATATGACGCGCTGTCGGTCTATACCTATGAAACCGCCGAAGACGCCGAATTCACGTCGCGGTTAAACGAGGTGATTGAGGACAGCGAACGCTTTATTGATTTCGCGACAATGATCACGCTGCCTGTCAACAAACGTACCGTTGTTTGATGGTGTAAGGGAGAGAATTACCTTGAAGCAGCGCTGCTAAAAGCAGCGCTGCTTTGCCTGGCGGCTCATTACGGTATGAGTGTGATCAGAATAGAGTGACGATCTTCAGCCCAGCCACCACAGCATCATCCACCTGTTTAACACCCCCTGGATTGTGTACGTACTGAATGTTCGGACGAATCGTCAACCAGTTGGTGGCGTGGATGCCATAGTAGAGTTCACTGCTGTATTCAGTCCCTTGAAGGGGCATGTAGTTCGGCTCACTATAATCCGCAGCGCCGGATCTCTGATTCAAGAGCTCTTGGGAATCCCGAATCTTGCTGTTCACATGTGCGCTTGAGACGGCGAATCCGATCTGGTCTTTCGGACGCGAATCGAAGGGGCCAGTGGCAACTACACCAGCACTGTAGAAACGATCGACGAAGCTGGTATCGCGATCGTTGGCGTGGGCCTGCGCGAAGATCTCAACTGGACGGTTCGGGTCTGATGCAAATTGAGCAACCTGTTGGCGTGCCATTAACCAAACGCCACTACGCTCATCTCGATTGCGTGGGGCGGCGCCGGTTAAAACCCGTGGTTGCCCGTTCTCATCTTCAAAAACGTCATTGGCATTCATATTCATATGATAGGCGCCAACACGGTACTCACCCGGCAGTCCGAACAGAGCGTGTTGTGGCTTCCAGATCAGCTCGACCGGGAGGTTGACGCCGTTCGCACCGCTGGTGCTCACTTTGAAACCGTTGTCGTGTTCGAGCATCGTACGGTTATGTTCATAGACACCCGCTTGCAAGTACAACTCGGGCGCTACTTGCACTTTCAGACGTGTTCCCCAGACACTGACCGGCCAGCTATACCAGTCATCACCCGCCCAAACGCCTGCCTGGGAGGAGCAGAAAGACAAATTTTGGAAATCGCAGGGGAAGCTTTGGAAGTCTTCGCTTGGTGAGCCTCGACCTACCTTAAGGTCGACTACGCCGTTCAGATACGTTTGATGGAACCACATTTGGGTAAGACGCCAGATCTGCCCTCGTCCAGCGACCTCCATCGTAGACCCTACAGGTCCGCTGCGCGGATCGGTGAGACGCTGGCCGGTAAAGTCTTCGCCGTTTCGGTCAGTGATAAATAACTGGAAGTCCGCATTGTCGAGGCCGACGGTCTTTTGCAGGTCTACATTGAGACCAAAGACGAACTGGTCGGCGTAACCGACCTTGCCGTTCTTATCGTAACCACCATGAACGTTTGTCGCCGTGTTGGATACGTACTTTCCGATGAAGGAATATCCTTTATCTTGCCATTCCTGGCGAGTGCCACCCCAATCGCCCAGCATCCATGGTGAATCGCTGGAGAATGCATCAGCTGCCTGTGCGGTCAAACAAGGGCTAATTCCAGAAAGTGCAACAAAGCTCAATTGAGCCGCATTTTTTTTTGAAAGCTTGCTTAGGACGCTCATGGATTGGATCTCTTATTGTGCATGTTGAGTGACGAGCTGTTTTTTATGGCGATACGGGTCGTGCAGACGTGCTCCAATAAAACGCAGTTAGCGTCTAACGGTTTTTAAACTTGGTATTGCGGGTTTTTTAAAACTCTCTAGAACGACTTAATATTATTCAGACAAGAAAAAGCCGCCCTGACTTCACGCGACAATCTATGGGTTGGGCGCGACAGAATAGGGGGGAATAATATACGTTAATAGATTAACGATACGAATCTACGCATCGCATTGTTACGTTTGGGAGCAGGGGGTGAAATGACGTGGCCATGCGATGTGTTTAGCAGTCATGGCCATCTACGGGCGGGGAGGGAGGGCCTTAGCAGGTGAGTGCGTTAGCGTTGAATCAAGGTGTGCGGGCATACGCCGAAGGCTTTCTTGAAGGAGCGACTGAAGTGAGAAAAGTCGCTGAAGCCGCAATTCAGCGCTGCGTCGGTCACCTGCTTGAAGCGACCCTCACAAAGCGCCTTGTGGCTGGCATTGAGGCGCTGTTGCCACAGCCAGCGTATGGCGGTGGTCCCATCCAGGGCAAACAATCTGTTGATAGTCCTGGAAGTGACATTGTGCGTTCGGGCGATACGTTCAATATTCATCTCCGCGTCGTCCAGATTGGCAACCATGTAGTGCTTGATGGTGGCGAGGATGTGCTGGTGGCGAGTTGGCACCTCCTGTTGGCGGCTCAGTTCCATATCCATCGCGGTAGTGAGCATGTCGAGAAGGGCTGAGCCTGCCCGATTTTGCGCCGCCGAGGTGGGTAATTCCTGCAAGCGATGGCTATGGCGAATGGCGGCGGCTGCTATTTGGCCGATGGCCGTGTTGCCTTTCAGGGTGATCGCGGTCAGGTCGCTCGCCTGGCTCAGTCTTGAAGACAGCAGGTGGTGCGGGATCTTGAAATTCAGGGACTTGTGCGGTGTCGTGAAATCCAGTGCAAATGGGTGCGCGGCCTCATAAAGCACCATGTCTCCTGAACTCAGCACAGCCTGCCGCCCTTGCTGTGTGACATGGGCGGTCCCGCTCTCCAGCAGCATGAGCTGAAAGTCCGAGCAGGAATCCTCACGGAAGCCTTGCGCTAACCGTTTGTATTGCATCGGGATACTGCAGCGGTGATCAGTAAATTTGAGACTGCCAATGTCGGTCTGCGCGACCTGCGCACTGAAGTTGTGATTATTGATCAATTCGCATTGGACGCGTACGTAGGTCTGGCAAGCGACGTCCTGCCAGAATGCGGCGCGTTCTTTTGCCTTTACCTGCGTTGTGCTCTGCGTGACAGTCATGGCGCACCTTCACTTCTGGGTCTTGATTCGACATTGATCAAAGGCGTTAGCAAGAGCCATGCCGTTTTTGGTGGCTAGAGAGTGGCGTGCAGCATTGAAGCCTTGCATGTTAGTTAATATGTGAATGAATGTGCCGAATTTTTCCGTCACTTAACACATTTCGTGAGCGCGAGTTGTGCATCGAAATGGCGCGTGAGTGCGCCGTTGTGAGTCATAAAATTTTGTCGTTGTGAGTCTATTTAATGTCGCGGTGAAACAGGTCGACGCAACGTCGGCTTTCTATGCTTGTTCATAATTACATCGCCAGTAAGTTGTGAAAATATTCTTCTCGGAGTGTGGATGGAAACCTCAGGGTGGAAAATTTAGCGACGGTTGACTTTTAAAGTGCCCGGTGTGATGGCCGAAAATTTAAATGATGTCGAACGAGTGATTATTATGAATAACGAAGTGGTACTTCTCGCCAGAGGATTAACAAAAAAATATGGCGGCGTTGAAGCACTCAGTGACGTAGGTTTTGATCTGGTCACCGGCGAAATCCACGGATTGTGTGGCGAAAACGGCGCGGGTAAAAGTACGCTTATTAAAATACTGGGAGGGCTGGTCAAACCGGACAGCGGCTCAATCATGGTTCACGGGCGGTCGTTACGTTTGGGTAAGCGGGTTGACCCGGCGCTGATTTCGATCGTTCACCAGGAACTGTCGATCATCCCGCATTTGTCGGTGCTGGATAACATCATGCTGAGCTGTCCAGGCGGTGTTCTCTACTGGCGCGGCAGCTTGAAAAAACGGGCGCGTAACCTGCTGGACATCGTTGGTCTGGAGCATATCGACTCCGGGATGCTGGCACAGAAACTGTCACTGGCCGAGCAACAACTCGTCGAAATCGCGCGAGGTATTGCCACCGAAGCCCGAGTGTTGTTGCTCGATGAGCCGACGGCCACATTGTCTGATGCCGAAATCGGAAAAGTCTTTGCCGTCCTGCGCAAGCTGCGTGACAGCGGTTCTACAATCGTGATCGTCAGCCACCGTCTGGATGAGATCTTCGCGCTGACCGACAGGGTGACGGTGTTCCGCAATGGTCGACATGTGTGCACCCACCCGACCCGGACGCTGGACGGAACTTCGCTCGTCAAGGCGATGATTGGTCGCGATGTGGTTCGAGGGGCCCATCATGAAAAGCCTTTGGTGGAAGTGCAAAACAAGCCCTGTTTAAAAGTGCAGGGACTGACACTCAACGGAAAATTTGGTCCATTCAACCTCGCGTTTGGCCAAGGCGAGACAGTCGCTGTCGTAGGGCAGTTGGGATCGGGGGCCGACATCCTGCTGGAGGCGCTGGCCGGGCTTCACCCGCACATGCGCGGCGAAGTCTTCCTGGGCACTTCAAACCTGAACCTTCGCAGCATCAATGACGCCTATCACGCGGGAATCGCTTATGTGCCCGAAGACCGGGCAGGGAAGGGTGTGTTTCTTGATGAAAGCATCGAGATCAACATCACCACTCAGGTGCTCGACCGCGTCAGCGCCAAAGGCATGATTGTCCACGCCAAAGCACGTCAGTTGGCAAGTCGACTCGCCGGTGAGTTCCAGATTGACGGGAGCCGGTTGGCGTTCGACGTGTCGACCCTCAGCGGCGGAAACCAGCAAAAGGTTGCGCTGGCCAAAGCGGTGGCGATGAATCCGAAAGTCCTGCTGCTCAACGAGCCGACCAGAGGTGTGGATATCGGCGCGCGTGCCGAAATTTACGAACGATTGAACCTGCTGACCAAGGCTGGGATGGGCATCGTTTTTTACTCGTCGGATCTGGAAGAAGTCATGGAAATCGCCGATCGCGTCATTACGGTGTATCGAGGTCAGGTTGTGAGCGATAAGCCAAGGTGGGCCGTCAGTGCCGACGATGTGTTGCATGACATCCTTCACGGGAAAGACAACCTGGAGGCCTGTGCATGATGAGTAAGTCATCTACGCGTACGCACACATTTCGGGTATCGGCAGGGGCGGCCAGCGGAGTTTTGCGCAACAGTTTTTCGCCGCTGCGTATTCATGCGACGTCGGTCCGACTGGCGACCCTTCTACTGTTCGTCATCGCTGCCATAGGAGTGCCCAATTTCGCATCGGCGAGCAACATAGCGGCGATTATTTATGCGGCAGCTACCGTCGGAATCGCAGCAGTAGGGTTGGCTACGATCACGTTGAGTGGGAACTTGTTTTCACTGTCATTAGGGGCTACGGCCGCGTTTGCCTCGATAATCTTCGCGTCGTTTATTTCCAGCGGAATTTATCTTGCCGTCGCCGGCGCATTGGGCATGGGCGTGCTGGTCGGGCTGGCGCAAGGCGCTGCCATTGGAATGATGCGCTGTAACCCGATTATCACCTCGATTGCTGTCGCCTCGATTGTTACAGGCATCGCCTCGACCTTATCTGGCGGTCGCACAATCATGGGGCAAGGTGACACCAGTTGGTTAGGGTCGGGCGTGATCATTCCAGGGTTGCCCAATCAAGCCTTGGTCTTTTTGTTGGTCGCTTTGGTATTGGATCTAATTGTTCAGCGGATGCGCATTGGACGCGAATTGCGATTGACCGGAAGCAATTCTGTCGCTGCGCAGATGGCGGGATTGCGCACCAAATCTGCGGTGGTCATGGCCAATGTGATTTCTGCCACGACGGCGGCCGCAGCAGGCGTACTGATCGCCGCTCAGTCATCCACAGGTAACTTGCTGGTAGGCGCGGATCTGGATTTCAACGCGATATCCGCGGTGTTGGTGGGAGGCATTGCCATCGCGGGCGGACGCGGAAGAGTTCTGGATGCGGCAGTGGGCGCTTTGTTTTTGGCGCTGCTTGGCAACATTCTCCTGGTCAATAACTTTTCTTATGAAGTGCAACTAATGGTCAAGGGGCTGGCAGTACTGCTGTCGGTGGCTTTGGGTGCCATGTTGCTGCGCATGCGCCGCTGAACTGAACTGGAGACTCTAATCATGAAAGTATTTGCTTTTTCCCGTTCGGCCTTTATTCGTGTCGCCGTACTAGTGTGTCTGGTGGCATTTTTCAGTGTGGTAAACGGCGATTTTCTCGCACAGGGCAATCTGTATGCGCTGGGACAAAACTTCGCATTACTGGGGTTAGTCACTCTGGGGCTTGCGCTGACCATGATTGCCGGAGAGTTCGATTTGAGTCTCGGGGCAATTGTCGCTATCGCCGGATTGGTTATGGTTAAAACCGGAGACGCCGTGCCGCTTGTCGGACTCGGGTTGGCAGTAAGTTGTGGCGTGCTGCTGGGATTGATCAATGGCGCTCTGACGCTTGGGCTGGCGGTTTCCTCACTGGTCACCACACTCGGGACGATGATTTTATTGCGCGGCCTGGCGGTCTGGATTGAAGGTGGCGAAGTGGTCAGTTACTCCAACTTCGATGCTTCTGATGCGCTGGATCAACAGATATTGGGTGTTTTCTCACCGCGGAGCCTGATCACTATCGCCTGTTTCGTTTTGATCGCGGTTTTGCTTCGAGTTTCTCGAGTGGGCAGAAATATTATTGCAACCGGGAGTCGTCGCAAGGCGGCCGTGGCCAGTGGCGTCAACGTGAAACTCTCTATTTTCGTAGTCTTTGCGATTTCCGGAGGGTTTGCCGCGCTGGTCGGGGCACTAATGTCTATCAGCCTGGCTAGTGCTTCATCGCAATACGGCTCCAACCTTCTACTGCAGGCGGCTACCGCGGCCATTCTGGGCGGGGTCGCGTTGTCCGGAGGTATTGGGCGCCCCCTTCATATCGCATTGGGCGTGCTGATACTGACAGTCCTCAACAACGGGTTGAATCTGTTAGGAGCACCTTCAGCGCTGATCCTGCTGCTCAATGGTTTGATGTTGATGTTGGTCATGTTGTTTGATCGGGATACCAGCAGTTTCCTGCGCAAGATAAGTTTCAAATCGCTAAAAGCTCGTCCGTAACTCCCATAAAAAATCCAAGTTATCCGGAGCGTTAATCATGTTCGAAGTGTCTGTATTCCGACGTGCCCTGTTGGCTGTTGGTGCAAGTGTGTTGCTGGCCAGTGGAGTCGCCCAAGCCGAGTCGAAATCCTCGCGAGTGATCTTTCTCGGCGCTGATGATGTGTGTAGCTATTGCGCGGCCTACAACAGCACATTGCGCGACTATGCAAAAGAAAAGAACCTTGACCTTGAAATCGTTACAAACAAGTTTGACCCCGCCCAGCAAGCATCACAAATCGATCAAGCCATCGCCAAAAAGCCAGATGTGATTCTGCTGTGGGCCATTGACGGCGCGGCGCTTATTCCGTCCATTCGTAAAATCGATAAAGCCGGCATTCCGCTGTTGCTGACGGATGTTTTGCCGGATCGTAAATTCGAAAAATATTGGAAGAGTTATTCCGGCGCCGATAACGAGGCCGAAGGACGTTTAGCCGCACAGTTGATGGTGGATGGATTCAAAGCCAAAGGTTTCGAACTCAACGGGGACATTATCGCGATTACCGGCATCGTTTCTCAGGCACAGGTCATCGATCGCACCCGTGGGTTTGCCGAGGAACTCGCCAAGATTGCCCCGGACATCAAAATTGTCGGAGCTCAACCTGGCAATTGGGATCAGGGGATTGCAACCAATGCGACGGCGGGCCTGCTGACGCGATTTGGCAAAACCATTAAAGGCATTTATTCACATGAGGACGCGATGGTTGCAGGCTCGATCGTTGCTCTGGAACGTGCAGGCATGGATCCTTCCAAACTAGCGATCGTCAGTATTGGTTGTGAGCCTTCAGGGGTCAGCCTGCTTAAATCTGACAAACTGTACGCGACCGTCCTTCAGTCGCCGATTGATGACGCCAAGTACGCTATTGATAACGTCGTTGACTATCTGACCGGCAAGCCGTTGGAAAAACTGAAAATACAGCCGATGTCGGCGGTCACCAAGGCTAACGTCGATGAGGTCTGCGAACCTTGGCCGGCAAGCTGATGGTTGCTTGAAGCCAGGATGAAGAGTCGCGACAACCGCTAATGGGTTGTCGCGCAGTGCCCTGCGCGCAGGCATAGGATCTCGGCCCGTGTGCAGAGCATTCAGGCAACGTTCGGCTTACCAATCAGTGGCAGCCTTGCAAGCATGTTTTTCATGGCCAGGGCGTCCCAAGGTAGATGCTCGGCGATACCGAGGCCCACCACGTCCGCAACCTTAGCCACTTCTGAGAGCAATTGAACGACTTGCTCGATCTTCAGCTCTTCTTGCGCGATGTCATCAAATGTCCCCTCTGCAATGTCCGGTTTTGCGAACAGGAGAGAGCGGAAAAATGCAGGGTCGAGGGCGTCCAGGTCAAAGTGAACAGCAAGGTGCTTGGCGCCCGTCGACTTGAACCAGTCAAGGACAGGCTTGCTGCCCTGTTGGGCGAGTTGCGCCGGGCCGACATTTTGCAGTCCTAGCCGCTCCATCTCGCCGGCTTCCCATTCGCCAGGATCATGCAGCCCTACGTACATCACGTTCTGCGGCTTGATAGGGCGTGACACTGCTTCGACAAAGTCCGCATCCCCGTTGCCCAACAAGTTGCCAAGCACCATGGCGTGGGCATGCTGGAATTGTTCTGGCGTGACGATATCCGGATGCGCGTCAACCCACAGCACGGCCAACTCACCATCGTACCGTTCGTTGAGGTAGGCAAAAGGCGCCAGATCCACCAGGCAATCGCCGCCCAGAACGACGAGGCGATCCGGTTGATGCTTGTCGATCAGCGCGCGCGCATCGTGCAACTGGCGCAGTAACGCGCTACGGCCGACGATCCCACCTTCCATTGGCAGTGTTGAACCGTCAGGGACGCTGACAGGGACTTCTTCGACCGGGCCGATGTGTTCAGGTGCCAGCCAGGACAGAAGTTGGGATCCGAAATGATAGGGAGGTTGTTGCCACCCTGCCATTGTGGGAATAGCAATCGCAGGTCTTGCCGTTGGACTCAGACATTGTAAATTCTCCTGTCTAGGTACAAGCGGAATTAGCAGCGCAGCAAAACCGCACCGGTGGCTTGGCGAGAGGTCAGCCGCTGGTAAGCTTCGGCATACTGATCCATAGGAAATACGCTGTCGATATGAGGTCGCAGCTTGCCCTCATTGATGAACTGGCCAATCGCTTGCAACGCGTTAGCGACATCCTCATCGGTCTCAAGCCAAGCGTCATAGCCCAGGATTCGTTTCTCATAAATGACCACGTCAGGCACATCGAAGGTAGCCGTCGTGCCAGCGGCAAAGCCTATGGATATCACCGCTCCGCGAGTGCGCAACCCACTGATAAGCTCACCGAGAAGGGCGCCTCCGACCGGATCGAACGCCAAATGGGCACCTTCACCATTGGTTGCAGCAAGCACAGACTCCAACAATTTCTGCTTGGAAAGATCGATAACGACTTCTGCGCCTGCCTGGCGAGCGCGCTCGATCTTGGCGGTAGTGGAAACAATGGCAATCGGAACGGCGCCTAGCGCCTTTGACATTTGAATCAGGGCTTGACCCAAAGCACCTGATGCACCTGAAATCAGAACCAATTGACCACGTTTCACTTGGGCGACACGGGTGAGCGCTTGGTGGGCGGTGACGTAGTTGATAGGCAATGCGGCGCCTTCGTCCAAGTCAAAACTGGCCGGCAATTCGATGATGCGTTTGTCTTCGACCAGCGCCCACTGCTGCTGTAGGCCATCTTCAGTAATGCCTAACTGAGCCCCACCGTAAATCGCAACCCTGGTGCCTGATTTGAAGCGGTCACTTTGTTCGACCACTCCTGAACCATCATTGCTCAATACCAGTGGGGCCTTTGACTTGGCAACGAACCCGGTACGGACCTGGTTGGACAGAGGGTTTACCGTGGACGCATGAATCTTGACCAAGGTGTATCCGGGCTTGCATACCGGCATGGCTCGGTCTTCAATTTGCATCTGTGGGGGGGCCCCGAGCTGGATGGCAACGAGTGCTTTCATATGAACCTCCAAGAAACGGTTACGCCAAGGCTCCTCCGAAAAAGAGCGTGCTGGCAGTGATAGGTTGATTAGGTCTGCGAATTAAGTCAGAGCGTGCATGAGTGTTTTTTGCAGCTCAGCCATAAGCATCTCTGCACCTTGGTACAACGCGGACGAGGGAATGACGTGGGTCTTTTCGCCCTCGACCGCTAATAGCTGTGGTACCCCTTGAATCCTGTGCTGATTCATCAGCTTTTGCGCGGCCAGGAGACGTCTCTGCGTTCGCAAGGCAAGTTCATCATCTCGTTCGAGACGACGCTTGAAGGCGGATGCATCAATTTCCCAGCCGGACTTGTTCTGAAACGTGGCAGCGGCCTGCGCGACTACCTCGGTGTTCGATGTGTCCCGGCCCAGTATGTATCGCTCGATCTGCAATCGCTTTAGCAACAACGGTTCCAGCGGGGGGGGCTGATGGAAAGCGTTTCCGTCAGAGCGCGATTGATGGCACTCGAGTCAAAGCGACGCATGGAGTCCATCAGAACGTTGCGGTGATAGGCCTCGGTGAAATCCAGTCCCGTGAGGGAGGCGATACGCTGATCGCAGTTCCATGCGTAGGTCGCCCAATCAGGCGTCATGTCTCTTGCGCCTTTTTCTGAAAAAAGGCCGCAGGGCAGCATCTCCAATTGGTCAGGCCAACGTTTGGCTAGTTCAGCTACCGCTGAGGCGCTAGCGGATAAAAAATGTATTGAAAACGAACGACTGCCATCGTCAGCACCTTAAGTGAACGCAAGGCTGTACCTTATTCGCTTGTCTGGTGTGGATATACAGGGCAATAGTGGACGCTTTGTTGCACAGAGCACGCATATGGATCGATTAACAGCGGCGAAAGTCTTTCTTGAGACTGTGGCGAGAGGAAGCATCTCGGCCGCAGCCACTCATCTGGATATGTCCAGAGCGATGGCCACGCGGTACATAGGTTTGATGGAGGAATGGGCCGAGGTGCGGTTGCTGCACAGAACCACGCGCAAACTCAGCCTGACAGCAGCGGGCGAACAGTTGCTGCCCATTTGTAAAGAACTCGTGGCGCTGTCGACAGACGTTAAGGTGCTTGGCTCGCAAGCCGAGAGTGCGCCAAAGGGATTGCTGCGGGTCACTGCACCATCGATTTTTGCGGAATACTGCCTTACCGATGTGCTGATGGAGTTCCTTCAAACTTACCCTGCTGTGACCGTCGATCTGCAGGTTGCTGATCGCATCAGCAATCTCGCTGAAGATGGCATCGATTTAGCGATTAGAGTGACCGATAACCTTGATCCGGGCGTGATAGCGAAGAGACTCGGCCAAGTGGACTCGTACATCTGCGCGAGTCCTGCGTATCTCCAAAGGCATGGATTACCTGCCGATGTCAGAGACCTGGCCGCTCACAATTGCCTGACCTATGCGTACTACGGGCGTAGCCTCTGGCATTTTATCGTTGACGGTGAGAACGTCATGGTGCCGGTCACCGGCAGCTTCAGCACAAACGAAGCCTCCATCATCGTGCGTGCAGTACTGAGCGGGACAGGCGTTGCGATGCTGCCGCACTTCGCGGCCGAGCAGGCTATGAAGGAAGGGCGTTTGATTCGGCTTTTTCCAGAGTTTCGAATCAAATCCATTGGAATTCATGCTGTTTACCTGTCTCGCCAGCGTATGCCGAACGCCCTCAAAACGTTGATCGACTTTCTCTCCAAGCGCCTTGCAAGTTAAAGGCGTAGACCCTCGTGAATTACGATTTTAAATTTGAACGGGACTCAATTTTCAGAGAGTCCCGCTTGATCAGAAAGTATCAATCTATATGTTAGAACGCATAAACATAGCGCATCCGTACCCCTCTGTTCTCGAACGCATTGTCGACTTTCACATCGTGTATGTACTCAACCTGGATATTGTTTTTAGCATCCAGTTGCTTAGCCAAGCCCAAGGCGACTGTTTGGCCTGTCGTTCGGTCATTTTGACGGATGTCGTCCACCTCGGTTTCTCCCCCATTGACATAGCTGTACTTCGCCGACGCCCACAGCGTCGGAGTCAGATTGTACGAGTAGATGGCCTGCAGCGTAATTAGATCGTCCTTCTTCTGTTGCCTGCCAAAGTAGTCATCATTGTTTCCATAAAAATCAATGGCGGCTATCAGGTCAACATAGGTGTTATCCCCGAAACCTTGGGACAACCCGAATTCTGCGGTATAACTCCATCGGTTTGAGCCTAAACTGACGCCTGGCTGAGTGGAGTCGTACTTCCCGGTCGGAGCGGTGATATAGGGTGTGAAGGCTATGTAGGTTTTACTGTCAGGGTTGTTGACGAACCAGAAGGAGCTGAGAAATATCGCATCCCCCATGCCGCTACGCCGATCATCGACAGCGCCCGGTATATCCACATTCAGATTACCCATAGGTAAGATAATCTGTGGATCAATGATCATTCCGCCCAATTCCATAAAGTGGACATAACGAGCCACTACAAGATCGGATGAAAACTTGGCATCTATTTTTTTGTTGTCGGCGACATAGGTGTCGGATTGCTTGTGAACGTAGTAAAGGATGCCAAGGTCTACGCCCGCGGGTGCCGGTACATAGTCTCGAGCCATGGCGTCCCCTGCGGCGTGAGCTGCGTTACAGGCTATAACTGAAGTGATAAGGCCAAACGTGAGTGTTGATACTGTTTTCATTGATATACCATTTTTTATTTTTATTTTTTAATAGTGAGGGACGGAAAAGTTGACCAGTTTTCTTGCGTGAGTAGACCTCCTGATGTTTTAGGACGATGTTTGAGTGTTAGAGGGTTTTGTGGTGCCGGTCATGGCGTGGCGTGACCGGCTATTGATAGTGGCGTAAGTTCAGTACGGCCCAGTTTCGAGCAGGGTTTAGTGGTCAGCTCAGGCTTCTGGGCTTAGTACTTTCCTGTTCGTCACCAGCGAGTCTTTGCGTTTGCTGTCATAACGCCAGGCCAGCGCGAAGAACACCACGAGGATGCACGGTAGAAGAGTAGCGGTCTGAAAGATCGACGTCGTGGCAGCGACCAGAACCTGATCAAGTGCGGCGCTGCCTTCCTTTAGTGCCTCAAAGGCAGTAGCGCCACCGGCATTCGAAATTTTTGCTTCGTCGAACAGTTTTCCAAATATAGGCATGAGTGCGTAAGTCGATGACATGCCGGCAGACGCGGTTACACCGATAGCCAGCGATCCCCCGTTCGGAAAGCGTTCCGAAGTGGCAGCCAGCATCGTCGGCCACATGACGCTCGTCCCGATTCCGAATAGCAGGGCGGCGAATATGCCTGCCGATGGGCTTGCAGCTTGGCTCAGAAGGAAGAGGCCAGCCAGTGCAAAAAGCGACCCAAAGAAGAGAATTCCGCTGGACCCCAAAATGCGATAAAGCACCCCGGTAAATAGCCTTACTACGATATGGACGGTGTAGATGAAGGCCACCAGCCAAAACCCTTGGATGCCGACAATTTTGGTGAGTGTCAAATCGATCCAGCTTCCCGGAACCAGCTCCGTTGCTGCGGTCAGGAACATCGCACAAAGAAACAGATAGAAGGCCGGGCGGGCAAAGGTTTGTTGAAACATGCCCTTGAAAGATATGCCATGAGCGACGCGCTCGCTGGGTGGGTATTTGACGCGCGCGATCAGCACCAAAGCGATGATTGCGGGAATGAATACCAGGCATAACTGAACGCGCCAGCCCAGGGCGAAATGTTCGATCAATACACACGCGGGGGCAGCCAGCAGCATGCCGAGTGCATAAGCCGCATGGAAAAGATTGAGTTTGGGGACTTTGCGGGTGGGGTAGAGGGTCACCACTAACGGATTGAGTACTGCTTCTATTGATCCCCAAGCCAGTCCTTGTAGCAGCGAACCGCCCCACAGCAGCATGTAAGCCTGATCGGTTCCAGGAACTGCCATGACAATAGTCGCGGTGCCGGCTAGATAAAGCAGCACGCTGAGAATATGCACGCGACGTAAGCCGATTGCATCAACGAAGGGCGACATCACCAGGTTGGCAATGGCGAACCCGAGGAACAGTACCCCCAGAATCTCTCCGATCATTGCGCCAGAGGTCAGAACGTTTGTCGCATCGAAAAAATCATGCTTGATCGGGCTTGCGGCGTTGAGTCGAAACAGCACTTCAAAGCCCATACAGAACTGAGTCACAAAAGCTGCTATGAAAATCTGTGTGACCGGTATGCCTTTCAAGTAATTGGGATTACTTGTTTGATTTTGATTAGTCATTGCAGCAGGCTCCTTTCGCCAGAATTCGTTTGGCGAATGCGCGGGTTATTTTTGTTTTATTCGGAACGCAGTTGTTTAAAGCGATGTGTTATTTATGGCCTCCGATGCCGCCCTGAGGCGGCGTAAAGTAAAAAGGGCGCTTCGTCTGAAAAGCGGACTTAACTTTAATGTTTAGGGAGGTTCTGATTTACCCATTCCTATCGACTCAGACGGTCAGACAAGCGGCCGACTGAATGTGAGCTTGTGATGTGCTCTGTTGATCCGGCTTTTTGCTTAACGTGCTTACCGTGATAGGACTGGCTTTTTCGCTCTGTCTGATGAAGTCGACCAATCGCTCGGCAATCATGACCACTGGAGCCGTTGTGTTGCCTCGAACCAGGACCGGTATGACCGAAGCGTCAGCGACTCTAAGCCCCGAAATACCTCGAACCCTGAGTTGCAAATCGACCACCGCGGCATCATCGGCGCCCATGGCGCAGGTGCCGGCGGGGTGGAAGGCATTCTGAGCATGATTGCGCACGTACGCTTCCAACGACGCTTGATCGTCACCCACATCAGGACCTGGCATGATTTCGCCGTCAAGGAAGCGAGCGAGAGACGGGGCTTTGAGGATGCTTCTGGCCAATCTCACGCCGCGAACCAGATTCTGGACATCGGCGGGCTCGCTCAGGTAGTTCGCATTCAGGACCGGCGCAGCAGCAGGATCCTTACTGCGCAGTCGCACGCGCCCACGCGAATGGCTGGTCAAGCAGCAAGGAGCAACCGAGTAGCCATGGACGGGAGCAGTACCATCGAGTTTGCCCCAACTGGTAGAGGCCATCGCTAGCGTATGGATCTGGATCTCGGGGCGGCCATCGCCATCGAGGTCGAAAAAGCCTCCGTTTTCGACCAGGTTGGAACTGAGCAAGCCGCTGCGATACAGCATCCACTCCAGGCCATGGCGGAGCGCCTTGAGACCCCGGTCCTGACCGAGAAGACTGATGGGGTCCTTGAGTTTCCCATCGACGGGTACAACCAAGTGGTCCTGATAGTTTTCCCCGACGCCGGGCAAGTCACTGACCACCTCAATACCGTGTGCCCGCAGGTGTTCGGCGGGACCAATGCCCGAAAGCATCAAGAGCTTGGGGGATATCAGCGTACCGGCGCAGAGAATCACTTCTTTACGAGCAGTGATGAGAGTCTCGTTGCCCGATTCACCGACCAGTGCGACACCCACTGCCCGTTGATTTTCAATCAGCAGGCGAGCCACTTTGCTGTTGGTGCGCACAACCAGATTGGGCCGACGCAGGGCTGGACGAAGGTAGCCGCGAGCGGTGCTGCATCGTTCGCCGTTCTTGCTGGTGGTTTGGTAATAACCGACACCCGTCTGGGACGTACCGTTGAAGTCGTCATTGTAGTTAATAGGGATTCCGGCCGCTTCGCCCGCTTCTTGGGCCGCCTTAATGAAGGCCTCGCTGAGGATGTGTCGATGGCTGCAATCAGACACCGTTAATGGGCCGTCATTGCCATGCAACGCGCCACTCAGTCGTTGGTTGTTCTCGGCTTTTTTGAAGTACGGAAGAACATCGTCAAAGGACCAGCCCACACAGCCATTGGCCGCCCAGCCGTCGTAATCCTCACGCTGACCACGGATGTAGACCATCGCATTCAGCGAGTGTCCGCCGCCGAGCGTGCGTGCCTGCATCACGGGAATCGAGCGGTTGTTGGCATGGGGTTCAGGTTCTGTTTGGTAAGAAACGGTACGTTGCGTACCCATCAGCCTGAAGTAACCGCCATTCATGCGAATGAACAGGTTTTTGTCATGGGAGCCTTCTTCAAGCAGCAGCACGCGCTTTGAAGAATCTTCGCTCAGACGGGAGGCAACCACGCAGCCGGCAGCGCCGCCACCGACCACGATGTAATCGAAGGCATCAGTATTCATCTACTCACCTGTATCGCTAATTGTATTTTTTATGAAGGGTGCATGAGTTCATCCTAGGCTTACCGGGGAGGTGCAGCTTGGGTGGGCGCGCCAACTGCTTGGCTGGCTGCGCCAATCTTTTGCGAGGGCAGGAGCGGGTCAGCGAGCGGTGCGAAGCAATTGGTGCGGGGCGATACCGTAGGTTTTTTTAAAGGCTTTGCTGAAATGCGAGAGGTCATTAAAGCCGCAGTTGAGCGCGGCTTCGCTGACCTGCCGTACGCGGCCTTCGCTCAGGGATTTGTGGCTGGCGGCCAGGCGCTGAAGCCATAACCAGCGGATGGCGCTGGTGCCTTCGGCGGCGAACAATCGGTTCAGGGTTCTGACGGAGATATTGTGCCGGCTGGCGATACTCACAATGTGCAGATCCGGATCGCCGAGATTGGCCTGCATGTGCTGTTTTATCTGATCGAGTGGGTTGTGTCTTGATGATGCACAAGGCGCGCCTGAGTTGTATTCAAGCGTTGCGCTGATGATGTCCAGCATTCCGCTGGCCAGGCGCGCGTCGTTGGGCAGGTTGAGCCCTTCATCGAGCTGGAACGACTCGCGGATGAGGTTGCCGATCATGGCGCCCATGACGGAATCACCCTTCAGCGTGATAGCGGTCAGGTTCTCTGTGCAGGCAACCCGCGCAGCCAGTAACGGCCGTGGGATTTTGAGCACCAGTGAGCGTGATCCTTTCGGATAGGAAACCAAGGAAGGCTGCGCAGCACCGTAAAGTGCCAGATCACCTGATCTCAGGACTGCCTGGCGACCGTTCTGCTGGATGCACCCATTGCCCTCAGTGAGCATGACCAGTTGGTAGTGCTCTTCATGGTGGTCTTTGAGCTCCGAAACACCACGGCGATAGTCCATCGCAGGGGACAAAACATCGCTCATCTCCAACTGCCCCAGTTGGCGAACGTGAAGATGCCCATTGAGCGGCTCGTCAAGCTGAGGTCGGCAGTCCACGGCCAGATACGTTCTGCAGATCACCTCGTTCCAGTAGGCAAGGCGCTGGACATTTTCAACTTGTTGAGTACTGAAGGTAGTGGGCATGACGGACAAGCCTCGACGTTCTTATGATTATATAGTTAACAAGTTAACTATATAGCCTCGTCCCGTCAATCATTGGGCTCGGCCAAGCGCCGGTTGGCGCAGCGAGCCTAGCGAATGGCGCCCGCAACCAAGCGCCCGAGGATGAATCTGCCTAGCCTGAAAAAACGCTACCCACAATAAGAAAGGCCCATCCAATGTCCATGCCTAAAGCACTTGACCCTGCGCCTGCGGAACGTGATTTCGACTACATCGTTGTCGGTGGCGGCGCGGCCGGTTGCGTGGTTGCCGCGCGGCTGAGCGAGGACCCTTCAAAACGCGTACTGCTGATTGAAGCGGGGCCTCATGCTCGTCATCCGCTAATTCGTATGGCAGGCGGTTTCTTCAAATTGCACGGCACGTCGCGTAGCTACCTGTTCAAAAGTGAACCCGCAGAGGCGGCGAACGGACGACAAATGCCATTGTTGCAAGGCAGAACCCTCGGCGGTGGCACGGCGATCAATGCCATGGTTTATATCCGTGGGCAGCGCGAGGATTTTGACGGTTGGGCCGCAAACGGCTGCGAAGGCTGGAGCTATGAAGAGGTGCTGCCCTTCTTCAAGCGCGCTGAAAACAACAGTCGCCTCGGCGGACGACTTCACGGCTGCAATGGCCCCTTGCGCGTTTCCGATAACGCACACCGTCATGTGCTCAGCAGCGCGTTCATTCTGGCTGCTCAGCAGACGCAAGGGGAGGACGGACTACCCACGGCGTATAACCATGATTTCAATGGAGAGCGGCAACAGGGTGTCGGTTATTACCAGACGATGTGCTATCGGGGCGAACGCAGCAGCACCTTCTCCGCCTACATCGGGCTCGGTAAAACCCGCGACAACTTGACGGTCTGGACAGACGCCAATGTCTGCAAAATACTCTTCAGCGGAACCCGCGCGATCGGTGTGCGTGTTCGTATGTCTGAAGACGATCTGGATATTTTTGCCGCGCGTGAGGTGGTGCTTTCCGCCGGTACGTTCATGACGCCCAAACTGTTGATGCTTTCTGGTGTAGGCCCGGCTGAGCACCTGAAAGAACACGGGATCGAGGTGATTCTCGACGTTCCCGGGGTGGGTGAAAACTATCAGGATCACTTGCTGGTCCCTGTAGACGCGGACCTCAAGCAGCCTATCAGCCTCATGGGGCAGGATCGCGGTTGGCGCGCCGTTTCCAATGGCCTGCAGTGGCTACTGTTTCGCAGCGGCGTGTTGACCTCCAACGTGGTCGAGTGTGGCGGTTTTTATGACCTGGACGGCGATGGTCGGGCGGATACCCAGCTCAACGCACTGGCGGCGTCTTCATGTGGCTGGGGCGATCCAATCCCTCAGGTTCACCGGTTTTCGCTCGCGCCTTTGTGCAATACCTGTCATTCCCGGGGCACGGTTCGCCTGCGCAGCGCCGATCCGGCAGATATGCCCAAAGTGCAGGGCAATTATTTGAGCGGAGCCCAGGAAGTCAGCAACCTTATCAAGGGCATTCGCCTAGCCCGCAAAATCATGGCGGCGCCCGCGTTGGCACGCCATATCAAATCCGAATCCTTGCCTGGTCCCGGTGTGGGTGACAGCGACGAGGCGCTTGAAGCCTACGTGCGTGCCCGAGTGGGTACTGCGCTTCACCCAGCGGGCACATGCGCCATGGGCCTGGGGCCGAAAGCGGTGGTCGATGCTCAATTGCGCGTCCATGGACTGCAGGGATTGCGCATTGCGGACGCCTCTATCATGCCGAACATCGTGCGAGGCAATACCGCTGCCGCCACGATCATGATCGCTGAGCGCGCCGCTGTATTTATCAACCATTTTGAACAGCCACAGAGGTAGGACCGTGAGCAGAATTTTTCAGCCGTTTACCTTGCGCAGCGTCACCTTGAAGAACCGGATCGTGATGGCGCCGATGTTGATGTACACCGGGCAGGAGGACGGCAAAGTCAACGATTTGCATATTGCCCACTACGGCGCCCGAGCGTTGGGCGGCATCGGCCTGATCACCACGGAAGTGGTGGCGGTCGAGCCCCGAGGGCGCATCAGTCATACCGACCTGGGGCTATGGAACGATGAGCAGATCGATGGTCTAGAGCGTCTGTCCGGGATGATTCGTTCCTGTGGTTCCAAAAGCAGTTTGCAGTTGGCCCACGCGGGACGCAAATCGATGGTCGACGGCGTCATTTTCGGGCCTTCGGCGATACCCCACAGCGAAAAGCATCGCACGCCAAAGGTATTGACCACGCAGGAAGTTCAGGCAGTTGTCGAAGCCTTCAGACGTGCAACTGAACGTGCCATCGATACCGGTTTCGATTGTCTGGAGATTCATGCCGCGCATGGCTATCTGATCCATGAGTTCCTGTCGCCGCTCAGTAACCAGCGTGACGACCAGTATGGCGGCAGTCCTGAAAACCGATCACGGTTACTCCTGGAAATTGTCGCCGCCGTCAGAAGCGTATGGCCTGAAAACAAGCCGCTGATCGTTCGTTTATCAGCAGACGACAAGGCGGGTGAGGGCGGTAATACCATCACCCAATCCGCCAGGCTCGGCGTTCTGCTGAAAGAACTCGGGGTTGATTTGCTGAGCATTTCTGCCGGCGGGCTTACCCCTGTTTTTCATGGCGAGATTGTTCCGGGTTACCAGGTCGAATACGCCGCGCAGATGCGTCAAGCGCTCGAGTTGCCCGTGGGATGCAATGGTTCCATCACGTCCAGCGAGCTAGTCGAATCGATTTTGTACTCGCAATCGGCCGATCTGATTTACATGGGCCGAGAGCTACTGCGTAACCCGTTCTGGTTACTCGATGTAGCCCGTAAAGCCGGCGTTGAACCGCCGTTGGCGATACCGACCTATGCGCGTGCAACGGGGCCGTATGAACGTGGCCATTGATAATGCGCGCTCAGCCGCGATTTCGAGAAGATCAATATGAATGTAAATATCGGCAGTACCTCACAAGACACCAGGCTCGAGATTCTTCACCTGATTTATCAATATTCGTGGGGTTATGACTCCAACGATATGGCGCTTTTGGGCAGCGTATTCAGCGAGCAGGCCAATACGGGCGGTGTTGTGCAGGGCACGGACATCGGCTGGGGCTCTTGGGTAGGCAGGGATAATATCGTTAAGGAGTTATCTGCAATTCGCGATTCACAATCAGACAGACGTCGCCACGTCATTACGTCGACGCTGTTTGAAGAACTTTCCGAGCGCCATGCAACTGTCAGGGTTTATTTATCCCTCTTTGCCTATGGCGATGGAGAAAAGCCCCACCTTATTACCACTGGGAACTACATCATGAAAGCTTCAATACATGATGGCGTATGGCTGATGGACTTGCTTGATGAAGTTTTGGAATCACCCTTCTGATCGCTCCGCTATTGCGGCGTAGCTTGCAGTTGGATGGATTGAAAACTTTGCGCTACTTAAAGAGTTGGGAGTATGAAAATGACTAAACAAGTATACGTCTGGGCAAACGGGCAAGAAGTGCTGAATGTTCTGCATTCCTATGCTTGGGCCTTCGATTCAAATGATCGGGAGCTGCTCGCTTCCGTTTTCAGCGAGGGCGCGAAAACCGGCGGTATCGTGAGGGGCACCACATCGGGTTGGGGCCCTTGGGAAGGCCGGGACGAAATAGTGCGTAACCTGGGTGCCATTCGTGACGGACAGACCGACCGCCGTCGCCATCAGATAACGACGCCGCTGTTTGTCTCTCTGACCGATAACCACGCAGAAGTTAAGATCTATCTGTCTCTGTTCGGGATCGATTCTTCCAAAAATGTTCGGTTGGTCACCACCGGTGAGTATTCCGCGAAATTATCTAAAACCGATGGCCAATGGCGTATCGATGCACTCGAAGCCTTGTTGGACGGCGAGTTCTGATTTTTGCTTGAAGTAAGTTCGTGACTGGCTTCGATACCATGCAGCCTCTTGCATAGCAGTCGCTGGGTAACGATATTTTGGACTGGACTATTTATGACAAATCTTTTTGATACGTTCCAACTGGGTGATCTTCAATTATCGAACCGACTGGTTATGCCACCTCTGACGCGAGCACGTGCTGGCGAAGGTGACATACCCACTGAATTGATGGCGGAATACTACGAACAGCGCGCGAGTGCGGGTCTGCTGATCTCGGAAGCGACTAACGTCAGCCCGATGTCGCGTCCATTCGATAGAGCGCCGGGTCTTTTCACCCAAGAGCAAGTCGAAGGTTGGCGCCAGGTCACGTCACGTGTGCACAAAGCGGGCGGTAGAATTTTCGCACAGCTCTGGCATGGTGGCCGAATCGGCGCGATGGGTTTGCTGAACTGGCAACAGCCTTTGTCACCTTCAGGTTTCAACGAAGATATTGAAGGTCTGCATGTGTGGGCACTGCTCGCTAACCAAAACTATGTACGAATCAGCGCGACGCCTTCACGTGCAATGACGATTGAAGAAGTGCGCTCGACAATTGCCGAGTACAAACAGGCTGCTGCCAATGCTGTTGCCGCCGGTTTTGACGGTGTGGAAATCCATGCGGCTAACGGCTACTTGCCTCATCAGTTCCTCTCGGCCCATGTAAACCGTCGTACTGACGAGTACGGGGGGGCGGTGGCTAATCGTGCACGATTCCTGGAAGAGATCGTGGAGGCGGTTGCTGAGGTATTGCCACTGTCGCGAGTCGGTGTTCGTATTTCGCCTTACACCGCGTACAACAATGCCTTGGACGATCAGGTGCCTGAACTCTACGGGCACGTCGCGGGCTACCTACAGAAAAAGGGTGTGGGGTATTTGCACATTGCCGACGTGAATGGCTGGTACGGCGCACCTGATCTCGACAAAATCATGGATATCGTTGCTGGACCCTATCAGGGGCCAATCATTGCCAATGGCGGCTTATCGGTCGACAAGGCAAAAGAGCTGGTTGAAAACGAGACAGTGCCGCTGGTCGCCTTTGGTCGGTACTTCATCGCCAATCCGGATTTGGTCGAACGCTTGAAGGTGGGGGCGCCCCTGAACGAACTTCGTGAAAGCGAGTTGTATGGCCGCGGTGAAGCAGGTTACACCGACTACCCTTGCCACGTTTGACCGAAATATCTTCATCAAAATGCTGGCGGAGTTCTACTCTGTCAGCAGTTCCTCAACCAGTGACGAAACCTTCAGCTCCTGAACACCAGGAGGGCGCTTAAATAGCGCATGCGGTTCGTTTAACTGGAGGGGACCGAAGCCCCCCTCAGCAATGCTCATACGCGGAACTGATTGACCAATCGGCGCTGGTTCTCCGCCAGTGTGGTCAGCTCAACACTGGCCTGACTGGACTCGCCGGCTCCGCCAACCACTTCCACAGCAACCTGTCCGATGGTGATGATGTTGCGGTTGATGTCCTCGGCGACCGCGCTCTGTTCCTCGGCGGCACTGGCAATCTGAGCGTTCATATCGTTGATTACTGTCACAGCTTGAGTGATCGATTCCAGCGCCTGAGCCGCCACCTGGGCCTGCTGTACGCTCTCGTTGGTACTCGCTTGGCTCTGTTCCATTACGCTGACCACGTCGCGAGTTCTGTGTTGCAACTGCTGGATCATCGAGTGGATTTCTTTGGTAGCCAACTGGGTTTTCTGCGCGAGGTTGCGAACCTCTTCGGCCACAACGGCGAAGCCGCGTCCTTGTTCACCGGCGCGGGCCGCCTCGATGGCGGCGTTGAGCGCCAGTAAATTGGTCTGCTCAGCGATGCCGCTGATTGTCGTCAGGATGACATTGATGTTCTCGCTGTCCTTCGCCAGGCTCTGTACGACACTCACAGCACGAGCGATCTCTTCGGCCAGGGCACTGATATGACGCGAGGTATCATGCACCACGCGCTTGCCATGACTGGCAGCCTGATCGGCGCTTGCAGCTGCTTGCGCGGCATAGTTGGCATTACGCGCCACGTCTTGAGCGGTGGCACTCATTTCCTGCACCGCGGTCGCCACCTGGTCAATCTCGGCCATCTGTCGCTGCACGGCATGGTTTGTACGTGTGGCGATGCTCGCAGTATGTTCTGAGGTGTCACCGATCTTCTGCACCGAAACCACCACATCGCCAATAGTGCTCTGCAGCTTTCTGAGAAATGTGTTGAAGCCGTTAGCGATATCGCCGACTTCATCAACACGGTTGACCTCGAGTCGCACGGTGAGGTCGCCGTCTCCTTTGGCGATGTCATCGAGCATAGTGACCATCTTTTTCAGCGGGCGAGAGATACCGTAGCCAACGAATCCAATCACCAGAAGCCCGAGGCCGGCAATCAACAATCCAGCTACAGTCATGCCAATAATGTCGGATTTACGCTGTGCGCTCAGATCGCTCTGCAGTTGAGTCAGCTCCCTCATCACCACCTGCACCGGCAACTGGATCAGTAGCGTCCATCGTGCGTCTGTGTCACCTATACCAAACGGCACCATCAGTTCTATACGTTGGCTTGCCTGGTCGATGCGATAGGCCGGCGTTGAACCGGAAAGGCCGCGTAAGATATCCATCGTACTGGCGTCCAGGACCTTAGCGGCCTCTTCACCCACTTTGCTGCCGTCCTTCGAGTAGGCCACAAGGCGATGGTTTGTGCTGATCAGAGCCAGGTCTCCCGCGCCCCCATAAAGCTCCGTGCCGGCCTTGCCGAGCACATCCTGGATGAAGTTCAGCGAGAGGCTGGCGCCGCCGATGCCAAGGAATTTGCCCTTCGCCAGGATCGGGGCGTTGAATGAGGCGAGCAGTAAAACCTTTCCACCCACCTCATAGGGCGACGGTTCCATTGCACAGAGCTTTTTGTGCTCTTTAGGACAAAGGTAGTACTCACCCTGACGCACGCCGGTTGGCAAGATTTTCTCACTTTCCATAAAGTCGATGGTTCCCTGGTTGAGGCTACCGTCGGCATTACGGAACCACCAAGGCACAAAACGGCCGCTGGCGTTGGAGCCCTTATCCTTCTGATCGGCGTAACGGACATCCAGGCCATCAACAGCGTTGGGCTCCCAAGCGATGTAGTTACCGGTAAGCGAAGGATTACGTTCGATGGTTTGGCGTAACACGTTGGCCATTTGCTCGCGATTGATGCTCAACTGCGCTTGGCCTGTCTCGTTCGTCTCGCCTAACAGACTATTGAGGTTGGCCGTATTTTTGGCCATGGTCATGGGGAGATCCAGTTCTCGCTGTATCTTGCTGACCTCAGCGCTGGCCATGGCTAGCAAACGCTGTTCAATGACCTCTGCGAACAGTGCTTGGGTGCGTTGCTGCACCAGTTCTTGAGTACGAGCTGTGGAGAATTGTGTATAGAGTACCAAGGCAATAACCACAGCCAGCACACTGGTTCCTGCCAGAGCAGTAATTGAAAACTGGATAGACTTGAATCTCATATCATCACCTCTAAAGACCGAAAGAATGGGTCCTGCACTAGAGATGACCGCTGCTGATTTTCAACTTCTGCCGACGCACTTTTGAACCTGTAGTTGTGCGGCCAGCCCAGCCGCCTGACAGAGCGATATGCTCGCTGATGGTATTGCTGATCGCACGGAGCCTGCATTGTTCAGATCCTTATTATTTTTTAGCAATTCGTGCGCGACACTATGCTGATCAGGCGATAGCCGCTTGGCTCCCGCGGACATTCTCTAAGTTCTGCGCGCCAACCACACGTGCATAGCCAGGGCCGGTCATTGATGCGAAGGCATCTTTAATGACCGGCTTTCGGCTGCATTAATCTGATGGTGGTCGGTGTAAGGTGGCTCTGGATTTAACGACCGAGAAGCACTCGAACCCGTTCAACGGCTGCATTGGCGCAATGCCCGTCAATGGCCTCGGAGGAGCCGGACACACCAATGGCACCGATCACTTGACTGTCGAACAAAAAAGGCTCGCCCCCGCCGAATAGCGCCATATCACGTTGTAGAGGCAACCCCTGGCGGACACCTACCGAGCACTTTTCCAGACGTGCCTGCCAATCCTGCGTGGAGATTCCAAATCCCACGGCGGTCAGCGCTTTCTTCAGGGCAATTTCCCGCGATGGTCTGGACGCCATGTCCATATGAGCACTGTGAATCGGTTGGCCGCTGGCATCGACGACCACTACGCTGATACGTACTCGTTCCTCTTCGGCTTTGTCCAAAGCCGCTTGAAGTGCTTGCATGGCCAGTCGCAAGGTGAGGGTGTGTTGCTGACGTAAAAAATCGCTCATGCTCTTTGGCCTCGATAGGTGGCAGTTGAACAGTGTTATCTCGCAAGCAGTGCCTGGCCAAGAAGTTGATAGCTGGCAAGCCGGGCTTCGAACCCATGGGTCACCGTAACGATGCCAGCTTCACGTGTGCCAAACGCATCGCAAAGTCGGAGGATTTCCGCGCGGCAAGATGAGGGCGAACCGACGATCATACTGTCCAGAATTTCATCAAATGCGGCTCGCTGAGCGACGTTCATTTGCTGCTTGCGGCGTTCGACTTCCTCCGGACTCAGAAGCGGTTCGCGCAGGCCTCGGCCAGTCATCATTTTTCGATAGACGGCAGTACCGGCGATAAAGCGTGCCTGTTCATTCGTCTCGGCACAGACGACTGCCAGCGCCAGCAGTCTCTGGGATGGTTGGGTATGACCCGCCTTGATGAGCGCCTGATCATGATGACCAAAAATAGCCGGCGTGCAGGTTTGCGGCGCAATGAATCGCGCCAACGCCAAGCCCATTCCCAACTGCCCGGCCAGGCCCGCACTGCCGCCACCGGAACCGAGCATCCAAAGCGATGGACAGGCTCCTTCATCGGGCAGGCAATGCAATTGCGAAAAAGGGTGGCCGGCCGCAAAGCTGTTGCGCAAGAACGCGCATAGCTGCCCGGCTTGCTCTGGAAAGTAATCCACGTCATTTGGTTGTGCAGGGAACGCAAGGGCAGCACCACTCAACTGGCTGCCCCCAGGCGCGCGTCCGATACCGAGATCAATACGCCCTGGAAAAAGTGTGGCCAGCAGGCGAAAGACTTCGGCGACTTTGTATGGGCTGTAATGGGTCAGCATCACACCGCCACTGCCTATGCGCATGCGGCGCGTATGGCTGGCGATAAGCGTCAGAAGAATTTCCGGGGCCGGACCGGCGAACTGGATGCTGCTGTGATGTTCGGCGAGCCAGTAACGATGGTAACCGAGCTCGTCACAGGCTTTCGCCAGCTCCAGCGAGGTGTGCGGAGCCTGTTGAGCGGGGCGATCACCGTGAACAGGTGTTTGGTCAATCACAGTGAGTTGCACTGGCATGGATGTCGTCTCTGGATCGTATTGGGATGACTCGCATCAGGTGCCAGATTCGCCATTTCGACGTGTTGGACCGTTCGCGGGAACGGCATGGTTACAGCCGTTTTCCAGCGCTGCAAGCGCTACAAGTACCCCTCTATGGAAAGTGCAATCTTCCATCTGGAACGTGCATTTTTCTTCCGCGTATTGGCTTTCATACTGGGCTCGCATTCTTCAGTGGTTGTCTCGCAACACCCCAAGTGACCGAGGGCTCACGCCCTCCAATCGTCACGACTGTGTTGGTCATGAGCGATCGCTACGCACCCAATAATAAGCAGAGTCGAACCATGAAAAAGCCTAACCCCTTGCTCGAAGATCTCAAGTCTCTTTTGCCGGCCATCGCTGCCAACGCTTTCCAGGCTGAAGAGGACCGTCAGGTCCCGGCGGAAAACATCGCGTTGTTGAAAAGCATCGGGATGCACCGGGCGTTTCAGCCGAAAAAATTTGGCGGCATGGAGATCTCTTTGCCGCAGTTCGCCGATTGCATTGCCTTGCTTGCCGGCTCCTGCGCCAGCACGGCCTGGGCCATGAGTCTGTTGTGCACCCACAGCCACCAACTGGCGATGTTCTCGGCCAAGCTGCAGGAAGAGGTCTGGGGTGACGATCCGCACGCAACCGCCAGCAGTAGCATCGCGCCTTTCGGCCGTACCGAGGAAGTCGACGGCGGCGTCACGTTCAGCGGTGAGATGGGTTGGAGCAGCGGCTGTGATCACGCCGAATGGGCGATCGTGGGTTTCCGTCGCAAAAACGCCGAGGGCACTCAGGATTACTGTTTCGCAGTGCTCCCCCGCAGCGATTACGAGATCCGCGATGACTGGTACGCCATCGGCATGTGCGGCAGTGGCAGCAAGACATTAATTATCGACAAGGCCTTCGTTCCTGAGCACCGTATCCAGAAAGCCAAGGATATGATGGAAGGCAAATCCGCGGGGTTCGGTCTGTATCCGGACAGCAAGATTTTCTATTCGCCGTACCGTCCGTATTTCGCCAGCGGGTTTGCCACTGTCAGCCTGGGTGTGGCCGAACGCATGCTTGAAGTGTTCCGCGAGAAGACCAAAAACCGCGTTCGCGCTTACACCGGTGCAGCCGTCGGCGCGGCCACCCCGGCGCTGATGCGCCTGGCGGAATCCACCCATCAGGTGGCCGCCGCCCGCGCGTTCCTGGAAAAAACCTGGCAAGAACACGCCGAGCACAGCGAGGCGCACCGGTATCCGAATTCTGAAACCCTGGCGTTCTGGCGCACTAATCAGGGCTATGCCACCAAGATGTGCATCCAGGCCGTCGATCGTCTGATGGAAGCCGCTGGCGGCGGTGCCTGGTTCAAAACTAATGAGCTGCAGCGATTGTTCCGCGATTCACACCTGACCGGCGCCCATGCTTACACCGACTACGACGTCTGCGCGCAGATCCTCGGCCGCGAGCTGATGGGCCTCGAGCCTGATCCAACCATGGTCTGATCGTTCCTCAGTAACCGTCGCGCAACTCACATAACAACAATCAGGGCTGCCGTTCAACGCAGCCCGGGAGACTCCCATGTCCGCAGAACTCGATACTACCTTCGACACCCGCGCCTTTCGCCGCGCCCTGGGTAACTTTGCCACCGGGGTGACCGTTGTTACCGCAGCCACGGTCAGCGGGCGCAAAGTGGGTGTGACCGCCAACAGCTTCAATTCGGTGTCCCTGGACCCGCCGTTGATCCTCTGGAGCATCGACAAACGCTCGAGCAGCCATGAGGTGTTTGAAGAGTCCAGTCACTTCGCCGTGAACGTTCTGGCAGCCGATCAGATCGACCTGTCCAATAACTTCGCCCGACCCAAGGATGATCGCTTCGCCGGTATCGAATACGATCCGGGCGAGGGTGGTGCGCCGGTGTTCGCCGATTGCTCGGCACGCTTTCATTGCGAGAAATTCCAACAGGTCGATGGGGGGGATCACTGGATCATGATCGGCAAGGTCGTTGCGTTTGACGATTTCGGACGTTCACCGTTGCTGTATCACCAAGGCGCCTATTCGATGGTGCTGCCGCACACGCGCATGACCCGGCGCGAAGAAGGCCAGGCACCGAGCAGTCACTTTCAGGGGCGTCTGAGTCACAACCTTTACTACCTGATGACCCAAGCCCTGCGCACTTATCAGGCCGACTATCAGCCACGGCAATTGTCCACCGGGCTGCGCACCAGTGAAGCGCGCATGCTGATGGTGCTGGAGAATGACGCCGGTCTGAACATGGCCGATTTGCAGCGAGAGGTGGCGATGCCGGCGCGTGAGATTGAAGAGGCGGTCTCTAATCTGAAGCGCAAAGGCTTGGTCGATGATGAAGGCGATCGCGTGCGCCTCACCATCAAAGGCATCGACGAAACGGAAGGGCTGTGGGCAATCGCCAAAGAACAGCAAGACAAGGTGTTCGGACAGTTCAGTGATGAACAGGTCGAGCATTTCAAAACCGTACTCAAAGGCATTATTCAAGCGAGCTGATACGTCACTGGCCCTTGTAGGAGCGAGCCCGCTCCTACAGGAAAGCCGTACCCGTGATGACGCAAGCAATCAACGACCGACGATGGTAGAGTTTTAGTTAACAAATTAACTAAATCGAGTCTCGACGGTATCCCTATGCCTAAGCCGCGCCAATCATTGACTTTGACATTGCTCCAGGCCCGCGAAGCGGCCATGGGGTTCTTCCGTCCCTCTCTGAATCAACTCGGTTTGACCGAGCAGCAATGGCGAGTGATCCGGATTCTTAGCCAGCAAGGCGAAATTGAGATGAATCGCCTGGCCGAACTCGCCTGCATACTCAAGCCGAGCATGACCGGTGTACTCGCGCGTATGGAAGCGGCGGGCATCGTCGATCGCCGCAAGGCTGAGAAAGATCAGCGGCGGGTGCTGGTACGACTGGCTGAAAAAGGCGAGGCATGCTTCAGCTCGATGAGCCAGAACATGGAAGAGAACTACCTGCGCCTTCAGGCGCAATTGGGAGAGGAGAAACTGCAAACGCTGCTGTCGTTACTCGATGACTTGAAAGCGCTCAAGCAGCGCTAATCCTGTGCGCAGCGGTTGAGGGCGCGATGAACCAGGATCGCTGGCTCATCGTGATACGCATTGTCAGGCTGTACCGATCCCCAGGCACATGTACTTCTGCTCGATGTAATCATCTATGCCGTACTTCGAACCTTCACGTCCCAGCCCCGACTGTTTGATGCCGCCAAACGGCGCCACTTCGGTCGAGATCAATCCTTCGTTCACACCCACCATCCCATACTCCAGCGCCTCGCTCACGCGCCATGCGCGCCCCAGGTCGCGGGTGTAGAGGTAGGACGCCAGTCCGAACTCGGTGTCGTTGGCCATTGCAATCGCCTCGGCCTCGGTCTCGAAGCGGAACACCGGCGCCAACGGGCCGAAGGTTTCATCTCGCGCGACCAGCATCTCCTGAGTCACTTCACCGAGTACGGTCGGCTGGAAGAAGTTACCGCCCAGCGCGTGAGTTTCTCCGCCGGCCAGCAGGACGGCACCTTTGCTCAAGGCATCGCTGATATGCTCCTCGATTTTCGCCACCGCTTTGGCATTGATCAGCGGTCCTTGTTGAGCGTTATCCACGTCAGCGGCGCCGACTTTGAGTTGATTGACCGCAGCCACCAGGCGTCGAGTGAATTCATCGTAGACACTGTTCTGCACTAGAATTCGATTGGTGCAGACGCAGGTTTGCCCGCTGTTGCGGAACTTCGAAGCCATGGCGCCTTCGACCGCAGCATCGAGGTCGGCATCGTCAAACACGATGAAAGGCGCATTGCCGCCGAGTTCCAGGCTGACCTTCTTGATGGTCTCCGCGCATTGCGCCATCAGGGTTTTGCCGATGCCGGTAGAACCGGTGAAAGAGACCTTCTGAACAGCAGGATTGCCCGTCAGCTCGGCGCCGATTTCACGGGCACGGTTGCCGGTGACGATATTGAGTACTCCGGCGGGGATGCCCGCACGTGCGCCCAGTTCAGCCAAAGCCAGTGCCGACAGCGGGGTTTCCGACGCGGGCTTTACCACAACCGTGCAACCTGCGGCCAATGCCGGACCGACTTTTCGGGTAATCATCGCATTGGGGAAATTCCACGGCGTGATGGCAGCCACCACGCCGATGGCTTGCTTGATCACCACCAGGCGGCGGCCCTGCTTGTCATGCGGGATCACGTCACCGTAGATGCGCTTGGCTTCTTCGGCGAACCATTCGATAAAACTCGCACCGTAGGCAATTTCGCCACGGCTCTCGGCCAATGGCTTGCCTTGCTCCAGGCTGAGCAAGCGGGCGAGGTCCTCCTGGTTGACCATGATCAAGTCAAACCATTTGCGCAGGATGGTGCTGCGCTCCTTGGCGGTCTTGCCGCGCCAGGCGGGCAGGGCCGCCTGGGCCGCGTCGATGGCGCGAGCGGTCTCGGCCTGGCCAAGGGAACTGACTTCGGCAATGACTTCGCCATTCGCCGGGTTGGTCACCGGGAAACGATTGCCGTCATCGGCTTCGATCCATTGGCCATTGATGTAAGCCTGTTCGCGCAGCAGTTTCAGATCATTCAGTTTCATCGGACTTCTCGAAAAAATCAGTACACGCCGCCGGAGCTGGTGGGCGCCGGAGCATCTTTGAAGGTCGCGGCGAGGGTTTGCAGACCTCGCATCAGGACCGTGGTGTCAACTCCAACGGCAACGAATGCCGCGCCCAACTCGATGTAGCGCTTGGCCAGTTTTTGGTCCGCGCTGAGAATGCCGGCCGCTTTGCCGGCCTTCTGAATGCGTGCGATCGCATCTTCGATAGCCGCTTGCACGTCGGGATGCCCCGGGTTGCCGCGGTGGCCCATCGACGCACTCAAATCCGCCGGGCCGATAAACACCCCGTCAACGCCGTCGACTGCTGCGATGGCATCCAGATTGGCCAGACCTTCGCTGTTTTCGATCTGCACCAGCAGGCATATTTGTTCATCGGCTTTGTCGAGGTAGCCGGGGATGCTGTTCCAGCGCGATGCACGTGCCAGCGCACTGCCGACACCGCGAACACCGTGGGGTGGGTAGTGGATGGCTCTCACCAGTTCCCGCGCCTGATCCGCGCTTTCGACCATCGGTACCAACAACGTCTGCACGCCGATATCGAGCACTTGTTTGATCAGTGCTGTATCGCCAATGACCGGTCGAATGATCGGATGGCTCGGGTAGGGCGCCACGGCCTGAAGCTGGCCAAGCATCCCGCGCAGATCGTTGGGCGCATGTTCGCCGTCGATCAGCAGCCAATCGAAGCCGGCATTGGCGGCCAGTTCTGCGCAGTAGGGATCGGCCAGACCCAGCCATAGGCCGATCTGCGCTTCACCGCTTTTCAGGCGCAGCTTGAAGGTGTTGACAGGCATATCCATGGGGAAGACCTCCGATCAAACGAAACGACAGGCGATGGAGCCGAGCATGTCGTAATCGACATGGAAGGTGTCGCCAGGGTTCGCCGCCACAGGACGGGTGAAAGAACCGCCGAGGATGATTTGTCCTGGCAGCAAGCCGACATCATAGGCCGCCAGTTTGTTGGCGAGCCAGGCCACGCCCTTTGCCGGGTGATTGAGCACCGCTGCGGAGACGCCGGACTCTTCGATCACACCGTTGCGGTAGAGCACGGCGGGCACCTTGCGCAAATCGATCTCGGTCGGGCGCACGGCACGGCCACCCATGACCACGCCCGCGTTGGCGGCATTGTCGGAGATGGTGTCGAACACCTTGCGGGTGGCTTTGCTGTGCGGGTCGACCTGCTGGATGCGCGCATCGATGATTTCCAGCGCCGGGATTACCCATTCGGTGGCGTCCAGCACGTCAAAAATCGTCACGTTCGGGCCTTTCAAAGGCTTGCCCAGGATGAACGCGAGCTCGACTTCAACCCGTGGCACGATAAAACGCTCAAACGGAATGTCAGTGCCTTCGTCGAAGAACATGTCATCCAGCAGCGCGCCGAAATCCGGCTCGGTGATGTTCGACGACACTTGCATGGCCCTGGAGGTCAGGCCGATTTTATGCCCAACCAACTTGCGGCCGTCCTTGATTTTTTGTTCCACCCAGGCGCGTTGAATGGCATACGCGTCTTCGATGGTGATCTCTGGATGGTCCAGGGAAAACTGACGCACTTGTTCGCGTGAGCGCTCGGCGTGGTCGAGGCGGGCGGCGGCTTGTTGAATAAGCTGTTGATCAAGCATGACGATGATCTCTTATTGAGGGTTGACGATGGAGGACTGGGTGCGCAGCACCAGAAAACCGCCGAGCGCGATGAGCAGCGCAAGCAGATAAAGGGCCAGGTTGGCACTCTGGGTTGTGTCGCGCATCCAGCCGATCAGATAGGGCGCGAAGAACGCGGCGATGCTGCCAAAGGAACTGATCAGGGCAATCCCGGCAGCCTGGGTGCGGTTGGACAGAAACGCGGGAGGCAGTTGCCAGAACATTGGTAGCGCTGCGCAGGCACCCATGCCGGCGAGGATCAGACCGCCCAAAACCATTGTCGGATTGGTGGGGATGAGCCCGGCAATGGCGATGCCGGCAGCCGCCATCAGCAGTGGCACGCAAAGGTGCCAGCGGCGTTCATGGTGGCGATCGGACGAACGTCCGCAGCCGATCATGAAAAAGCAACCCGCCAGATACGGGATGGCGCTGAGCAGACCGACTTTGCCGTCACTGCCGATACCGGCACTGTGGATCAGCGTCGGCATCCAGAACGCCAGGGTATTGACCGCCAGCATCACCGCGAAATACACCGCCACTAGCAACCAGACCTGCGGGTTCTTGAGGATCGCGGAGAACGAGGTGATCGATTTGCGCTGTTCTTCATTGTTCAACTGTTCGCGCAACTGTTGCTTCTGCTGCGGTGCCAGCCAACTGACCGTTTCGAAGTTGTCCGGCAGACACTTGAGCACCACCAGCCCGAGCAGGATCACGGGCACGCCTTCGATCACGAACATCCACTGCCAACCGCGCAGGCCCGCCACATCATGGAAGCTTTCGAGGATGCCACCGGACAATGGGCCGCCAATCACGCCCGCCATCGGTACCGCAATGGCAAACAATGCGGTGATCTGCGCCCGGCGACCAGCCGGGTACCAACGATTCAGAAACACCAGAATGCCCGGAAAAAACCCGGCCTCGGCGACGCCCAGCAGAAAGCGCAAGACGTAGAATCCGGTCGCGCTGTAGATCAGGAACATGCTGGCCGACAGCGCACCCCACACCACCATCAGCGTTGCGATCCAGCGCCGCGGGCCGACGCGATCCAGCGCCATGTTGCTCGGCACACCAAACAACGCATAGGCAATGAAGAACAACCCAGCGCCGAAACCATAGACCGTGTCGCTGAAATTCAGGTCGGCGCTCATCTGCATCTTGGCGAAGCCGATGTTGATCCGGTCGAGGTGGGCGAAGAGGTAGCAGATCAACAGCAACGGCATCAGCCGCCACGTGATAGTGCTGTGAGTTCGGTCGCGTGCGACGGCGTTGAGGGTGTCGGCGGTAGTGGCTGTGCTCATGGTTTTATACTTTTTGTCTGAGAGGCCGATAAAACAAGCGGGCAGGGTGCCTTAACGGGCCTGAGCCTTGAGGAAGGCGTGCACGTTGTTTTCCTTGAAGTTGAGTTGTTCGTGCAGCTCGATCATTTCGAACGACAAGGCCAGCAGGCGTTGGGCCTGCAGGTCGGCGAAATGGCGGGTAATTACTTCGAAAAGTTGCTCGGCGACTTTCTGCCGGGTCGCCAGATCACGACCATGGCCAACCTTCAAGGTCATGTGGACGAAGGCGTAGTCATGTTTGCCGTCGGCCATGCGCCAGGTGTCCAGGTGCACGCCGCGGCTGCGGATACCGCCCAAGGGAAACACACCGCTGTCGCCCAGCGTTTGGTGGACTTTTTCGAACAGGCCGGGCAAGTCGGCTTGCTGTTCAATATTGTCGGTGTACTCAGCAATGAAGTGGGGCATGGGAGGGCCTCCTGCGTCGGCGGCGTTGAGTTGCAAGCTACAAGCGCCACATTGGGTGTCATTGGCTTGTAGCTTGTAGCTGTGGTTTAAACTGGAAAAATGGCGTTGATCTGGCCGGTGCCCGAGCTACCGAAAGGCTGCGTGATGATTTCCGCAGGCTTGTCGTAATCGGGTCCGCCGAGCAGACCGAGGAGCATGGCGGTGTCATGCATTTTGCCTTCGCCGAAACAGTGCTCGGCGTAGTCCGGGAGCATGGCGCAGAATTCTTTCCAGCGCCCCTGGCGCCAGAGTTCCACCACGTGCAGGTCGACCTGTTTGTCGAATTCGCGCGTCCAGTTATGGATATTGGCTTCGGCATTACGGTCATCGGAGAAACGGTGCGAGAGCGAGCCGGAGGCCAGCACCAATACTTTGCGATCACTCTTCTCGATCGCCCGGCGTACCGCGGCACCGAAGGTGAAGCTGTCTTGCAGACGGTGCCACGCGCACCAGGCGGCAATCGAAACGACTTTCAATTTCTGATCGTCCGGTACGCCCATGTGCATATAGCGCATCGGCACCAGCGTGCCATATTCCAGCTCCAGGCTCGGGATGTTGTGGGCCAGGGTGCGCACGTCGGCGGCGTTGGCCTCGGCGGCGATCAGTTCGCCCAGCTCTGGACAGCCCGGGTACTCGTACTCCATGTCTTTGATGAAGTGCGGCAACTCATTGCTGGTGTAAATACCTTTGAAGTGCTCGCCACTGTTGACGTGATAGGCGCTGTTGACCAGCCAGTGAACGTCAAACACCACGGCAGTATCGGCACCCAGCTCGCGAGCCCGACGACTGATCTCCTTGTGGCCGGCAATCGCCGCTTCGCGGCAGCCGTGATGCTTGCCAGGGAGTTCCGACAGATACATCGAGGGAACGTGGCAGATTTTTGCAGCCAGAACGACTTCGCCCATGTGATGCTCCTGAAGTTGTTGTTATGCGTTTCAATCTGATGGTAAGTGGAGCCCCGATAGGCCGATGCGCGACCCGTCGAAGGCTTCAGCAATCGATATTGTGGTTACAGTCCCCAGCGTGGAATGTGATGGCTGCCCATCGAGATGCAGATGTTCTTGATTTCGGCGAACACTTCGAAGCTGTACTGGCCGCCTTCACGGCCCGTGCCAGAGCCTTTCACGCCGCCGAACGGCTGGCGCAGATCGCGCACGTTCTGGCTGTTGATGAACACCATGCCGGCTTCGATGCCATAGGCCAGACGATGCGCCTTGCCGATATCCTGGGTCCAGATGTAGGACGCTAAGCCGTATTCTGTGTCGTTAGCCAGTTGCAGGGCTTCGGCTTCATCCTTGAACGGAATCAGGCACACCACCGGGCCAAAGATTTCTTCCTGGGCAATGCGCATCTTGTTGTTTACATCGGCGAACACAGTCGGCTGGATGAACTGGCCTCGATTGAGGTGCGCCGGCAAGTTCGCCGGCCGGTCAAGGCCGCCAGCGAGAAGGGTGGCGCCCTCTTCGATACCGATTTTGATGTAGCCGGTGACCTTGTCGTAATGCGCCTGGGTGATCATCGAGCCGACCTGGGTTTTCGGATCCTGCGGGTCACCGACAATCAGGCGTTTGGCGCGAGCGGCAAACTCGGCGACAAACTGCGGGTAAATGCTTTCCTGAATGAAGATCCGGCTGCCGGCGGTGCAGCGCTCACCGTTCAACGAGAAGATGGTGAACAGCGCAGCGTCGAGCGCGCGTTCAAGATCCGCGTCTTCGAAGATCAGCACCGGCGACTTACCACCCAGCTCCATGGAGTATTTTTTCAGGCCGGCGGTCTGCATGATTTTCTTGCCGGTGGCGGTGCCGCCGGTGAAGGAAATCGCCCGGACGTCGGGGTGGCGAACCAGCGCGTCACCGGCAGTGGCGCCGTAGCCCTGGATGACATTGAGTACACCCTTGGGAATGCCGGCTTCTAGAGCCAGACGACCGAGTTCGTTGGCGGTCAGCGGCGACAGCTCGGACATCTTCAACACGGCGGTATTACCCAGCGCCAGGCACGGTGCGGTTTTCCAGGTGGCGGTCATGAACGGCACGTTCCATGGTGACACCAAGGCACATACGCCCACCGGTTGGTAAAGGGTGTAATTGAGCATCTGGTCGTCGACCGGATAGCTGTGACCGTCCATGCGAGTGCAGACTTCGGCAAAAAAATCGAAGTTATGCGAAGCACGTGGAATCAACACATTTTTGGTCTGGTGAATCGGCAGGCCGGTATCCAGGGTTTCCAGATCGGCCAGATGCGGCACATTTTGCTCGATCAGTTCGCCGAGCTTGCGCATCAGCTTTGCGCGTTCCTTGGCTGGGGTCGCCGCCCATTTCGGGAATGCTTCCTTGGCAGCTGCTACCGCTTGAGCGACTTCCTCGGCACCGCCGCTGGCGACTTCGCCGATCGCCTCACCGGTGGCCGGGTTGTAGTTGACGAACACGTCTTTGCTTTCGACCTCACGGCCGTCGATCCAATGTTTGATCATGCTACTCAAGCCTCTTTCCGGGCGGAGAAGAATTCCGCTTCGCTGACAATTCGATTAACCAGACGGCCTACGCTTTCCACTTCCACAATTACCTCATCGCCCGGCACCACATCGGCCAGGCCTTCCGGCGTGCCCGTGGCGATCATGTCGCCGGGTTGCAGGGTCATGAAGCTGGACAGGTATTCGATCAGGTAAGGGATGTCGAAAATCATGTCCTTGGTGCTGCCTTCCTGACGCAACTCACCGTTGATCCAGGTGCGCAGTTTCAGGTTGCTCGGGTCCGGCACATCAGCGACGTCGACCAACCACGGGCCGACGGGCGTCGTGGCGTCGCGGTTCTTCACGCGCAGATTGGGCCGGTAGTAATTTTCCAGATAGTCACGAATCGCGTAGTCGTTGCAAACCGTATAGCCGGCCAGGTAGTCCAAGGCGTCTTCACGTTTGACGTTGCGCGCCGGCTTGCCGATGACGGCCACCAATTCGCACTCGTAGTGCATGTAGGCGACGTTATCCGGACGCCATGTCACCTGATTGTGGCCGGTGTAAGTGCCCACAGATTTGATGAAGGCCAGCGGCTCGGTCGGTGGCTTGAAAGCCAGCTCGGCGGCGTGGTCGGCATAGTTCAAGCCCAGGGCGAACATGTTGCCGATCACCGGTGGCAGCCACTCCACTTGATGCTCGGCAAGCAGGCGGCCATCGGCCAAACGGACCTGATTATTGTCTTCAACGGTGACGGCGAGGATTTCGCCTTCAAAACGAACACGTGCGTGTTTCATGGGAGCTCCTGTTACTGGGCCGCGATGTGATTGACGAGGCGGCCCAAGCCGCTGATTTCAACTTCTACGCGGTCGCCTGGCGCCACGTCGACGCGGCCTTCAGGGGTGCCTGTGATCAGTACATCGCCGGCATGCAGCGTCATGAATTCGCTGATTTCGGCAATCAATCGTGGAACGTCGCGAACGAAGTTGGCGGTGTTGTTTTGCTGACGAACCTCGCCATTGACGTACAGCGTAATGGCGAGGCTGTGCGGGTCGGCGATCTGCGCGGTCGGCACCAGCTCAGGCCCGATGGCACAGAATCCATCACGGCATTTCGCTTTGACGGCGGGGCGGTAATAGCTGTCTTCCGGCAGGCTGAACTCATTGACGATGGTGTAACCGGCCACGTAATCGAGTGCCTCGGCCGCGCTGACCCGGCTGATGTTTTTGCCGATCACCACACCCAGCGCCGGACCGGGTTGCAGACGCAGGCCGTTACCTGGATGCACAACTTCGGCGCCATGTTGATTGCGCGTGTTGGGCGTCTTGATGAACAGCACCGGTTTGACCGGCGGCTTCTGATACGGCGGTTGTTCGAATTCGGCGAGGTGCTGTTTCAACAGACCCTGGTAGTTCAGCGCGACACCCAAAAGGGTGCCGGTCGCGACGTCATGCAAGGCACGGCTCATTGCATTTCTCCTGACAGAGCTGGCAGGCTCTGGGATTGTTAATGTGTTAACAGTTATAGTTAATATGTTAATCATCGTCAAGCGTGACTGAAGCGCTGGGCAGTGGTTGTCATCCCGATTTAGGCGCAGGATGAAAGTGCCTGCCGTGTATGAGTCAAAATAAAAAACGAGTAAGCCGCGATGATTGACCGTCAACCCATTCCCAACATCAACATTGGCCAGGTCTACGACCAGCGCTACAGCGATGCGGAAGTCCATTACGACAAACTCTGCAACCTGGCCGGTTTCTTCGGCCGGAACATGCCCGTGCACCGCCACGACAGATTCTTCCAGGTGCACTACGTAAAAAGTGGAACGGTGCGGGTGTATCTGGACGATCAGCAGTACGTCGAGTCGGGGCCGATGTTCTTCCTCACGCCGCCCACCGTCCCGCATTCGTTTGTGACCGAGGCCGACAGTGACGGGCACGTACTGACGGTGCGTCAGCAGTTGGTATGGCAGTTGATCGAAGCGGATTCCAGCCTCGCGCCCGCTGGCGCACAACTGCCGGCGGCCTGTGTCGCGCTGACGCATCTGGGCCCGGAATATGCGAGCGAGGTGCGCCGTCTTGATTATCTGTTCGAGGAGTTGAGCGAAGAGGTGGTGAGTGAACGTCCGGGACGTAGCGCCGCGTTGGACAGCTTGACGCGACTGATCATGATCAGTCTGTTGCGCTTGTGCTCCAACTCGCTGAAGGCGAGGCCGGCCAGGCATGAAGATCTGAAGATATTCCACCGTTTCAATGAGTTGATTGAAGCGCATTATCTGCAACATTGGCCGCTGTCGCGTTACGCCGACGGTATCGGGGTCACGGAGGCGCGACTCAATGATGTGTGCCGACGGATCGCCGACCTGCCGTCCAAGCGCCTGATCATGGAGCGCCTGATGCAGGAGGCCAAACGCTTGCTGTTGTTCACCGGCAGTTCGGCCAACGAAATCTGCTATCAGCTCGGGTTCAAGGACCCGGCCTATTTCAGTCGTTTTTTCCAGCGCTACGCCCAGGTCACTCCGGGGGAGTACCGCCAGCGGCAGCCGGGTTTGCGTTGAGCAGGGCATAGGTTAACTGGCTGTGGTCTTGTTGATCTTGTGCTGATCATCATGGCCGCCGAGCCGGCACCGCAGAATGGCTTTTACGGTGAACTGATTGCACTTTTCACAGCGCGTCGGCAGGGAGTGAATTGACCTTGTGACAGGGGTAAAAAATGGGCAAGCAGGCGTTGCGCCGGTTGGCTGGCGACACTAAGCTGCCGACTCGCCCATTCAAGTAGTTCGATTATGGCTAACCCCAGACCTTCACTGACGCTGACCTTATTGCAAGCCCGCGAAGCCGCAATGGCATTTTTTCGGCCGGCCCTCAACAAGCACAATCTGACGGAACAGCAATGGCGGATCATTCGGATACTGCGTCAACAAGGAGAGCTTGAGAGCCATCAGCTTGCCCATCAGGCCTGTATTCTCAAGCCAAGCATGACCGGTGTTCTCAGTCGTCTGGAGCGCGATGGCCTTGTGCGTCGGCAGAAGTCCAGCCAGGATCAGCGCCGCGTTTTCGTCGCGCTGACAGAACGAGGTCAACAATGCTTCGTCTCGATGAGCGAAGGGATGGAAAGCAACTATCAGAGAATTCAGGAGCAGTTTGGCGCGGAGAAAATCGAGCAGTTGCTGGCCTTGCTTAATGAGTTGAAAAATATCAAACCCTGATGGCAGGCCGGTGGATTGATCATCCTCAAGTGGCCGGCGAATTTCGCTGCGAGCCCACGTGGCCTCAACGAGGATTTTTGCGTCATCACGATCAATAGACGCGGCGTGGAGTACAGGGTCGGATATCGCAATAAATGGAAGAACTGAACCGGAGTGGTCATCTGGCAGAGTCGCATAATGCCCTGTCCACGGACCTCGCGATTCTGCGGATTCAACACGGCATGGCGATGGCTAAAAGTCCCTCGCTTACAATCCTCACCGCTCAACCTCACATCAATACTGGCAGACAGCACGTAGGTAGGGTAGGGCGATGGTGTGCATCTATTTAAATGGATATCATTTTTAGCCCAAACAAGCGGTTTACCATGCGCCAACGAACCTCATATTTAAAGCCTCCAAAGCCTCCAAAGCCTTCAAAGCGCAAGTCGACTAAGAATGCTTGCAACCGGGCGCCTCTGTTGCCAGTGTCTCAATGAATCACGGCATTGACGCCAATGGTTGCTGGCCACGGCAATCTGAGTTAGTGCGCCGGTGCCGTCATTGATTGAAAATGCGGTGATCGTGCAGCTTATTTCACCGACCAGAACAGGTGTTTGCCATCGGGGAAAAAGGCCGAGGGACGAGGCCCGACGTGGGGCCTGATCAGCATTCTGGCGAGGCAATTTGATGGGGTGAATTGGAGGTCAGTGTCGTACCCCGCTCAGGCTAGAGACTTAGTCCTGACCTTAAGATACCGCGGCCACGATTTTTTCAGTCAGCGCTACGGTGTTAGCCTGGTCAATCGTCGCGGGCGTGAACGACTGCCCTATCGCCAACTCTCCGAAAGAGTCTGCCGTGTCGATATAGCGCATGGCTGACTTCATGTCCTTCCAGCCTACGTACGTCATCAGTGCTTTGATATCCCATCCATTGGCCGAGGCCCAGGTGGCGAAGCCGCGACGCAGTGAGTGACTGGTGTACCGATCGCCAGACACCCCCGCGCGCTTAAAAATTCGCCGCAGCAGTGGAATCAGACTGTTGGCATTCAAGCCGTCTTTCGCCAGATGCCCCTAACGATAGAGCTTTCTGAAGACGGGGCCCTGCGCAATACCGGCGACGGTGATCCAGTTCACATAAGCTTGCACCGGACAAAGTTTCTTCAAGGCGGGCGTACGGAACGTCGTGCCGTGGTGCTGGCGATCGCCCTTGCTGTGCGGCAGGTAGAAGGTGATGCCCACTCCGGCTTGCGCCTGGGTTTTTTCAACCTGCAAGCGCGACAACACATCTCCGCGAAAACCGCGCCAGAACCCGATCAGCACCAAGGCCATGTCACGCCGGCTGCGCAACAGCGCGGCCAGGTCCTAGCGGGCTGCGGCTTCGGGCTGTGGGGCTTGAAGCTGGATGCCGGAAGCGGACGGTCGGGGACGGGGAACCTGCCCGTCGGGGACGATGGCCAACCGGACGACAGTTACGCGCGTGCTGGCGGCGCGGTCAAAGTCAGAATTTCGAACACGGTGTTGAAGTTCGGGCAGATGATACCCAACTCGCCGGTATTCGCTCAGAGCACCAGTCGCCTGATGCCGCAGACGGCGACTGGCTTCAACCTGCTGAGTACCGACATCAGGAATCTTTCGATCGATGCAGGGCACTTCACCTCCAGTACCGATCAGGTCAACACCAACCGGGATGGAGAACTGTGGGCGACCTATGCCCACGTCACCACGCCCACGGTCGACTATGCTGGCGGCAAGTACAAGGTGAATGACAACTTTGCCGTTTCTCTCTACGGCAGCCGTTATGAGGACATCTGGAATCAGTACTACGGCAATGCGAACTACGTCTACGCGATCAATAAGGACCAGGCGCTGACGCTGGATTTCAACGTCTATCGAACGCTGGAGAGCGGCGAGGCCAAAGCGGGTGAAATTAATAACACGACTTTTGGCCTGTCGGCGGGTTACAAGTGGTCAGCACACACCTTCACCCTGGCTTACCAGCAGGTGCGGGGTGATCAACCATTCGACTACCTGGGGTTCGGCGATACCGGCCGCGCAGGCGGCTCTGTGTTCCTGCCCAATTCCGTCCAATATTCCGACTTCAACGGCCCCGGCGAAAAATCCTGGCAACTGCGCTACGACTTGAACATGGCGAGCTATGGCGTGCCAGGCCTGTCGTTCATGGCGCGTCACCTGCGCGGCTTCGACATCGATGGCAGCCATGTCACCAGCGGTGCCTACGCCCGCAAGTACGGCAGCGACGATCGCGAATTCGAGACCAATCTCGAAGCCCGCTATGTCGTCCAGTCCGGCCCGGCAAAAAACCTCTCCGTGCGCCTGCGGACCGCCTGGCACCGCGGTGATCTGAGCACGGGCGGTGCCCAGGATCAGTTCCGGGTGATTACCGAGTATCAGATCAATATCTTTTGATTATTCGCTGAGATCCGGGTTGAGTGCTTCCGACACGAGGCATTCAACCCGGGCAACGCTTGTTTGACGTCTTTAGCCATTGTGCAGTCGTTCCCGCCCCAAGACTACATCGGCCCTTATTCACCAATTCACGCTTCTGGCCAATGATGGCTACCCCTTGGCCTATACGGTGCTTCGGCGAAGCTTGGCCGCTGCTGCTACCCACGAAGGGCTGAAGGCGAACTTCGAGCATCGCTTGAAGCCGCTGCTCTATACAGCGGATAAGCCGGATTTCCAAATCTGCTATAGCGCTTTCGCTGCCGTCGCAGAGCGACTGCTGAACCACACCGCTTGACGTTCGATTTCCCGCTGATGGTTTAATCATCGCGGGCGATCGGTATTCCGGATTGCTCGATGCGGGATGTTATTTCGCAGTTTGTACGAGATGCGCCCATCCTTGCGTCACATCGAGGGCCGATGGATCGATGTTCTTCTGTCCAACATTGCGCTCGATCTATTTCTTCAGTACTGCCCAGCGTGATGGCTGGGCTTGGGTGTACCAGGGTGGGATTATCCGTGAAGTCAGTAGGGTCAGCACCTAATCAGCATTTCGCGCAGTGAGCACGTCAGTATCGACCGTGCGCGGCCATCAGTTTCCGCCTAGCGCGAAGGCTGTCCGTTTGCGTATTAGCCTCTAAGACAGGAACTCCGACTCCTAGGAGCCTGGTTGGACAATATTCGCCCGATGTTTTGCGCGATCATACTCGTCCGCGCGATGGGGGCAGAATCGTAAAATGACGAATGATGCTCCTAGCGGCTGATGGGCCTTGAAACCTCCTGAGGCTATAACCAACCGGGGGGTTATAGTCAGCTTCGGGTCCAGAGTGTGTAATAACGCATGCGCCGTTTTGAAGCCTGCGTTGTTACGTAAAATCTGCGGGTGCTTGTGTAATCAGTAGAAACAAAAAATTTGGATAGGAAAGCGGTTTTTTGTTCCAGCCTCGTCTGTCGATCGTGTTCTAAAAAGTTTTTATACCGCCTCGGTCGATTGCTGCCAGTGGTGCTCCCAGAACCCTAGGTCAGCTAGAAGCGAGGTCATTAAGCTCCAGCTCAACACGCTGCAAAAGCGCGGATACATCTTCCCCCTCCAATACGTAACTTTTTGCCAAAAGGGTAATTGGGTGGATACCTAGGGCCTTCGCGAGATCTTCAACCTTTTCGATTGAAGGGCTTTTCTTTCCATTCTCAACCTCGCTTACATACGCTTGGCTGGGGGCTAGCGTCTCCTGCGACAACCCCATGTGCAGCCGACTTTTTCTTAGCGCTAATCCAAACGCGATCTTCCGTTCCATTTTTACGACTCATAAAAGGAACGATGAAGCCGGTCAAGCGCGGAAAGGACTATACTCGATGGCGATATTATGACGACGGAGGTGCACCGTGTTCCGCACTTATGACTGGGCTGAAGCCATTTCAGTACCTTTTTTCGAGGATGATTTTCGCGTTTGGACATATGTCGAGTACGACGTCGGCGGGGTTTGGTTTCACGTCCAGATCGAGGAACGTGAACGCACAAAATGGCGTCGTTTTAATCTCATGATTAGCGGCGAATTCGCATTGCGATCTTTGATTGCCCGACAGTCTGAGCAGCTGGCAATAGTCAACGTACAGCTAGTTAGCGATAGTGAGGTTAACAACAGCGGACGGCTACTGATGGAGCCATTAGTCAAAGCTGAACATCTTTACCAAAAAAGAATGAAGGGCATCCTTTACGAGGTCGATAGTGGTCAGCGCTACTTGGTGGGTGATCCAATTCTTGATCCTGCTCAGTCTGATGGCCATGACCTGATTTTTGATTCATCCATGTGTCTAGGCTCTCAGCTTCGTGATTTGAAAAGCAGTGTGAAAAAATAAATACTAGATTTTCGTGCCAATTCAGTCTTGGTTGATGGCTATAAGTTCTAAAATTACGGCTTTATGCGCAATTATGCAGGAAATCATAATTCGTCTCAGGGAGTGGAAGGGAATGGTCATAGCCGCAGATGGATTATCGTGTCGGGCTTTAGCGTTGCCCAAAAAATGCTGATAGCAAGGAAAAGAAATGTTCCCTGTAAGTGCTGAAATCAGCCTTAAAGACAACATTTCTTTACTTTCGGCTAACCACTGCGCGGCATTGAGGAGCCCAGTTCAACCACATTTTTTTCTTTCAGCTTTTCCCTGAGCGTCTGGTTCTCGTCCAGCAGTACCTCATTGATGGATGCGATGCTGGCAAGCTTCGCCCGCAGGGCTTCAATCTCTTGACGGTAGTCTGCTGACTTTAGCCGTTCGACGATCAGATCTTGATGTTTCACATCCCGCATAGCGCGGCTGGATCGGCCCTGCTTCTGCCGTATGGTCTCCGCGATTGTGGGATAGTGATTGTGGATCAGCGCTGTTGATACGCCGGTTTCGCGTGCGACGGCGGCGATGGTCAGCTTGGTCTCTTTGGTATGGGCGCGACCGCCCTCAATCCGATAGATAGCCAGCCTGAGATCCTTTTCTCGATCCACGGCAGGCTTGTAATTGGCTGTTTTGTCCTTGTTCTTCATGCGGTCAGATCCTCCGAAGGCATGCCCAGCTGAACCAATACGTCTCGGCAGCGGTTCAGGTCGCGTATAACGCGCTGGCGACCTCCCTCTCCAATGTCTTTGCAGTGCATCAGCCCTTTAAGCTCATCGTACAGTCGCTGGTAGAAGGGTGCATGTGTACTCCCGATCACTGAGTGGTCGCAGCCACTGCAGCGAGAGCGTTCAAAGGTGTTGCCGACGCAGCCGTTGTTGTCCGCCGTACACCAAGCGTGACCGTTGCTGCGAATCGCTGTGCTCTCAGCAATGGACTTCAGCATCGAAGCGTGATCCTTGAAGATCAGCAGGTTTTCTGGCTCCCGCTGCCAGCCCTTGATGGCGCGCCCGTAGCCCCCTGACAGAGATTCATCGCTCATCCAGTTGTCGACGACGCCAAGCTTGATGTCTTCCAGTTCTCCTTGGATTTCCAAGTACAGATCAAGATCAAGATGCTTTCCCCAACTATCGTCCATCGCATAGCCCAGGGTCATGTCCATGGACCAGTGAGCGTAATGCTCTTTGAGGTAACGTAGGTCGCCAAAGCGGCTATGCGCGGCGTAGTTGGCGAGCTTGCGCCGAAATTGATGGCTAGTGAGGTTCCAGTTTAATCCGCAGTCTTCGGCGAATGCTTTTAAGAGGTTGACCCAACTGCTGTTTGAAAGAGTACGAACCCGGTTATCTTCATTAAAGTAAACCCCCAAAAACAGCGAATTACGATGTTTGTAAGCTTCAGCGATCTGAGGATCTTGCGGGTTGATTCGACGCCGCTTAGTGATTTCGTTGGCAATCATCGCTTGGTAAGGCGCAGCCCAGCGCTCCATGACGCGCAGAGCACGCACCGCAGCCTCTGGGATCATCCAGTCATGGATCCCTTTATCTGTCTTCTCTGACTTAGAGCGCATCCAGTGATAGATCTTGCCCTCATCATCCTCCGTGCGGTGGTACGCCCCCGATTGCAGGTTAGTCAGTTCATGATTACGACAGCCTGAGGTGCTCGCCAGGACGACGTAGCATGACATGCGCAAGTCTGAGAGGGACTTACTGAAAGTTCTTACGCCACCTTCCCAGCCCCTAGCATCCAAATACCGTTTTTTTGCATCGTACATACTACCTTTACTTAGGCTTTTGCAGCCCGCCGCGAAAGCTTCAAGATCATCTCGCAGATCGAGCAGTAGTTTGCCGCGCTCCACCTGCTGATGAGCCTTTCCGAACAACGTGCAGAACACGTCATCGGGAATTAATGGCGTTTTTCCGCCACGGGGCATACCGATAGTGCCAGCCATGGCTCTTGCAGAGGTTTCGGGCCATGGATGCTTAGGTATCTTTTCGTCGGTGTACTGGCTTAGCTCATAAATCGCCTCAACGATTGAGTAACGCTCCGCAAGTGATACTGGTTGCAACGGCTTGTTAGATTTGGTGATCCTGTGAACCTTGCAGGCCGCGACGTAGGTTGCTGCAATCATAGGCGTCACCGCCCCTAAATGATCGAGCCCAAGGGTCTCCAGATGTCGCAAGAATGGGATTGCCGATACAAAAAGGCGACGAATTCCCCCGCCCTTAGGCTGATAGCCGTCAACGCGACCACGCCTCATGTAGCGATAAATTATTGCTTTCATAGCCACCCGAAATGGCTTTGGCATGGTGGTGAAGTTTAGGTTTCTTTGACAGGCTGGGACGTTACTGGGCAGGCCCTGTAGCTGCCAAATGTCCTCACCGTAGCGGCTACGAATGACCCACTGCCCATCAACCTGAATTGCGTTGATGATCAGCATGTCGCGCTCTGAGTCGGACAGCCCACGTACATCGCCAGGCTGAGCGGTGATGGCCTCCCATATTAATTCGTCAGAGATATTGTCACTCATAAAAAGATCTCCAAGCTGGCAATGAGATCAACTGACCAGAAAGGGTGTGGTTTGGTACGGGCGCGCTCACGAGCGGCGTCCACGGCCGCGGCCTTGAAGGTGCCACGGCGAAGCCCCTCAGCGACGATGTAATGGTCGATAAGGCGCGGGATGTGTGCGTACTCGCGTGCCCAGCGCCGCTTGTCCATGCGGGAGCATTCAGTCAGCACGCGGAAGTAAAAGCTGAACAACTTGTACAGATCTTCGGCGGTCACTGCGTAGTGCTTACAGCGCAGGCAGTTCATGAAATTCATGCAGGTGGCGCCATCATGTTTTGGAGCAAACTGACCATTTAATGGGTCGCTACAGCGACCGACGGGGGTGTCCTTGTAGGTTGCGCCGATGGTCGCTGTTATCAGTTCCTGTACCAGTACCTCTCCCATGAACCGCCAGTTTCGACGAGCATCCTCGCTTGGCGCGAGATAGTTTTGATCAGCTATTCGCGGCGTATTCCCGAGAGCGGAGGCGGTGATTGCGAGATCTCCGTCCGTCAGTTCGAAGATGCGATTTGCAAAGGTTTTTCGTAAGCGGGAGATGTTGATGCGCAGAGGCTTTCCGTCGCTATCCTTCAGTTCGTACTTTTCTACGAGGCGGCTTATCGCGCTATGTAATATGGTCGTTTGCAGTGGAATGACTTGATCGTATGCAAACGTAGCCCGACTGCGGAATAGCCACACACGTCCTTTGAGGTCGTCAGGAGCTTCTGAATCTAAGGGCTCGGTCAGCATTATCACTCGACGGATTAGACGTTCTACGTTGATTCTGATGCTGGGCATCGCCTCAAGCAGATGTTCGCCTTTCGATTCAGCCCGCAAAGCTATTTTGCTGGTGTTGTAGCCACGCCGCTTCCAGAGAACCAAGAAGACGGTGTCGTCTTTAGGATGAGGGCGCAGGCAATTACGGCTCATTTCCAGCAACGGCGTGAGATTACGTCCGGTGTGGAGGGCTATGACCAGTAAGGCATATGCCATTAGGTCGCCAGTGATAGGAGTTCCATTGATCCATATGGGCTTAATGGCGTGCCGTAATGCCGCTGTAAACTCTTGTCGCTCACGCTTCGATAAAGCTGTCTCGCCCTTGCGCTTACGGTTGGAATTCGGAAATGGGTTGCGTGGGAAGGTGGCCTCATCGCCAGATATCACTAATGTGAAAAAACCGCGCTGCCCGAGTGCAACAAGCACTGACTTGGTATTCGTGTAGTAGTTTTTCTGTCCGGTGCTCGTTAGATCTTGCGCAGATAGGTGTACAAGATAGCCGTCGATCAAGCTCCGATTCAGATCATCCGACGTCAACGCACGCTCGAAAGCCATCGCTTGGAGTAGGCAATAGTCAAAAAAATTTTTAATCCAGTGCAATAACCAACCACAGTAGCAACCGAGGGGGCGCCATCTTGCCCCGCTAAGAAACGCTCAATTTGTCGCTGGCAGGCGTAAGTGATGGCATCAATGCCCGCGCCATACCACCTCGCAAAATCGAAATTTCGTCTGGAACTGGAGTTGCGCCCGAACGACACCATCGTAATCTTTGGAGGGATTGCTTCAGAAAGGATGACCACATTCCCTGCCGTGTCGATGTTGTGCTCGATTTGCGGAATGCTGAGGTCAGTCTTGGCAAATACCTTTCGCTTTCCCATCAGGCTGCACCCGCTATTTCGTTTAACTCGTCGTCATATGCCAGCACAGCCTCATCGGCCATTTCGTTGATCAGGTGCAAGTACACCATGGTGGTTTGAATCGAGTTGTGGCCAAGCTGCCGCTGAAGGTACACTAGGGGGTCGACCCCATTCTGGGGGGTGCGCTGAAGATTGACCAAGGTGTGGGTTGCATAGGTATGGCGCAGGATGTGCGTATGGACTTCTATTCCAGCTAATTTCCCTGTCTTGCTGATGATCCGGTTTAGGCTCTTGCCGGCGCTGGCATAGGGTTTTCCGAGATGGTTGAGAAGCAAAGCTTTTTGGTCCTCGCCTAAAGATGCCCGCTCACCACGCACCTTTGAAACGTAGCGATAGAGTTCAGCCATAAACTTGCGACTGACCCAGATTTGTCGCTCTTTACTACCCTTTGTCTCCATACCGCTGCCGTCGTACGGATCAAGGAGAATTTGAAGATTGCGCTCGGTTCGCCCAGCTTTGTCCGGATCGAAAACATACGCCACGGGGAAGGTGGCAAGTTCGTTACGGCGCAGGCCTGTGCGCAGCGCTAGCTGAATCATGATCCGATGATGTGGATTCTCCGCGGCAGCCATAAATGACTTGGCCTGGGCCATGCTCAGGAACTCGGGTAGGAGCCTGTGACGGCGAGGCATCACGTCGTTTATAAACGCTTTACCTCCGCTGGCGTCCACATGTTTAAGAAAGCCTATTTCGCGCTTTACGGTGCGCTCTACGTGACCAAACGGTAAGCGCTTCACCCAGCCCTTATTCAAGGCGAATTCATAAAACTTGCAGATGTACATCAGACGCTGGCCAGTAGTGTTGCGAGCCAGCCCGCATGTTACCAAGCAGTAGTCTCGGTAGGCAGCCACAAGGTTCTTGGCCTCTCCGCGATCTACGTCCCGCCAATCAAGATCATGGGCTTGCAGGAAGCTGAAGAAGTCGTACAGTGCCCGCCCAGTGCTTGGCCAGGATTGCTTTGAACCGATGTCCCCGTGAAGGAGGTAGGAGCGGAAGAACTGATTGGCCTGGCTGCAGCTCTCCATCGAGTCCCACAGCAGGATCGGAAACCCTTGGTAAGGTTGTCCGGCGATTACGAAATTCTTGGTGCCCCAGACAAGTTCCATCAATCACCCTGTCATTGACCAATCGATCGGTATCCCGTCTGAATGTACTGACTGAGGGCTACTGCTGCAGCCTTCCACTCCCGATCAGGTAGACCTGTGATTTCAATAACAGATAAATCTAACTATTACAACGCTCCGGATCATAAGCAATTCGTCGGTTTGGGCAGGCCCGCCAGTTTCGCGGCGAGTTTGGCGGGAGTGCCTTTGAACAGTCGGTTCAGGTGCAGGCTGTTGCCTTTTTCCGGGCCGAGTTTCAGGGCGGTGTACTTGATCAACGGGCGGGTGGCCGGTGACAGCTGGAATTCGGCGTAGAAACTGCGCAGCAGTTCGAGGACTTCCCAGTGTTCGGGCGTCAACTCGATGTCTTCGGCAGCCGCCAGGGCACTGGCCACATCGGCGGACCAGTCACTCAGTTCGACCAGGAAACCGTCCTTGTCCAGTTCGATGGCGCGGGGGCCGACCGTCAATGCCTTCATAGCCAACTGTTGACCTTGTCGTAGTGAATCGACAGCTCGACGAAGGCCGGGTAATCGATGGCACTGGCCCAGTCTGGAACCGCAAGCGCACGGGCCTGGGCATCTTCGGCCAGCACGAACAGCTTCAGGCCGCGCGTGCTGAGCGCAGTGAACGGCGCGGTGCCTGGTTGCAATGCATAGGCGGCATCACCGGACAATAGCAACCCGTCGTTGGCGCCGATCACGCGCAGGCAACTGGTCAGGCGTTCGTCGCCGAACGGGGAATGAGACAACACATGCAAAGTCGACATCAGAGGGTGATCACCTGGTCGTAACGGTCAATGAGGGCGGTGATTTCGTGGGCGGCCAATACCTGGGCTTCTTCCAGCGACAGGCCGCTGGGGTCCAGGCCACGCTGGGTGATGCTGTCGCCACAGGCAAACAGTTCCTCGACACCGAACATCGGCAGGGCTTGCAGGTTGGCGCTCAGGTCTTTCTGTTGCAGGGCCTTGGCGTTCTGACCGGCGGCCAGCTGGAACACGCCGTCATCGAGAAACAACAGGCCGATCGGCAGATCGAAAGCGCCCCCGGCCAGCACGATATCCAGCGCTTCCCGCGCGCCTGGGCCGGACCATGGCGACTGGCGGCTGATGATCAATATGGATTTGGCCATGTCATGCGCCTCCGAAACAGATCAGACGGTCGGCATCCTGCGCCGCGTCATGCAATTGGCCGAGGCCGGACAATTCCCACGGTGCGCCGACGGCTACAGCCTCACGCTGATAGCGCCTGGCTTCTTCCTCGTTCAACACGCCACGACGCAGCGCGGCGGCGATGCACACCACGCCATCGAGTTGATGGTCGCTGACAAAGGCGTGCCATTGCTTGGGCAAGTCCGGTTCATCCTGGGGCGTGACCACGCTGGCGGACGCGTTGTAGACGCCGTCCTGATAGAAAAACAGCCGGACAATCTCGTGCCCGCCGGCCAGCGCGGCCTGGGCGAACAGCAGGGCTCGGCGCGAGGAGGGCGCATGGGCGGCGGAAAATACGGCGATGGCGAACTTCATGACGGACTCGATCAGCGAAACTGCCGCCATGATAATGCTTTATCGGCGGGGCGGCTAAAGTGATGTTGTCTGGGCGGGCCTCATCGCGAGCAAGCTCGCTCCCACAAGGGATTTGCGTCGGACACAAAATCAGCAACCACCACAGGTCCACTGTGGGAGCGAGCTTGCTCGCGATGAGGTCCGCCCAGTCAACACCAGACTCAGCGCGGCATATACCCCAACTGCCAACGCCGCGGGATCTTCAACGACAGCACCCCGAGCCCGGCAGCCAGCAGGCCACTGGCAAACAACGCCTTGAGCCCCAGGTGGTGTTCCAGCACGGCACCGAGTACCGCGCCGGCGAACATGCCGGTCCAGGGGATCAACTGCACCCGCCAGCCGCTACGGCGCTCACCGAGCATCCAGCGGCCCAGCCCGCGGCCGAAACGCGACAGGGCACCGGTAACGTAGGTCAGGCCCACCGGCAGGCCATTTACTTCTTCCACCGCGGCGTTGAGCATGCCCATGGCGATGATCGCCGCCAGCAGGGCTGGCAGTTGCTCGTCATACGACCAGGCCGCGGCGGCGCACAGCAGGGCGGCAATGCACAGTAACAAGGGCAGGGTCCGGCGTCTGCCCAGGCGGCTGACGATAATGCCCAGCGCGTTGCCGACGATGAAGGTGGCGATGAGGATCACCAGGCGCAGGGTCAACCCAAGGTCGCCAGTACTGATGGCGACCGCCATCCGGGTGGTATTGCCGCTCATGAACGAGACGAAGTCGCCGCTGGCCATGAAACCGATGGCGTCGGTCATGCCGGCGAGTACCGAGAGCATGGCCACCAGGCTCAAGCCTATGCGCCCGCGCCATTTCTGTGTGTGCAAATGACCTGGGCTGGCGTGGGTCCTGGCGGTGTTGGGCAGCATCGGCGATGGCCTCCATGAACAGTGTTTACGGTTTTATCCCATTCAACTCGCAATATTCCAGCCAGTCCATGCCGGCCATTTCCGCCACTTCCCGGTGCACTTCAAGGCGCTGCGCTTCGTAGTCCCGGGGCGTGGCGGCAGTTAACTGCAACGTCAGTTCCCAGGCGAACAACTGCTGGCGTTCTGCTTCAGCTTCAAACGCTTCGTGCAGCCGTTCTTCGCGATACTGTGCCGCCGTTTCACCCTTGGCCTGGGCCAACAGCGGGTTGAGGTGGTCGAGTTCTTCGCGCAACTCGGGGCGCGCATCGAGAAACCGCTTCAGTGCTTGCTCATGCTGCAGTTCAGTTGCCGCCATGGTCGCTCCTTGTGAACGGGTTACGAGGATTGCTTCTTACTGGCCTTGGCCGCTGCCGCCAGGCATTCGAGGGCAAACTGTTCGGTGTAGGTCATCTGGATCGGCGTGGTTTCGCCTTTGACGGTTCTTTCGCCGTCGAGGATGTAACGAATACGCTTGTCGGTGACGCCGATTCGCTTGGCAATCCAGGAAGGCGTCTGACCGATCTGGCTGATCAGCTTGTCGGCATATTCAGTGCTCGGTTTGTAGAACTCGGCATTAGGTGTCATCAGGTTTCCAGTCATGGGTGCGATGGGGCGATATTGGCGCGACAGGGTGCGCGAATCGTTGCGCGCTGTCGCGGTATAAATGCAGTAAAGCAGAACGGTACGGCCCGCCGGGGTGATAAAGTCCGCTTTTTCCTGATGAGTGAATGCAATGCGAATTCTGATGGTGGCGCTGGCCGTGACGTTGCTGGCCGGATGCGCAGGCTCGGCGATGAACGACGCCCGCACCAAGGCCCCGTACAAGACCCTGAACTCGGAAAAACCGGGCAAAGACGTCGCCCAGTGCGTGCAGTTTTCCTGGCAGGACGAGGCCGTGTTCGGCGTCGATGCCGCTGCCTACCTGCAACCGGGGGAGAAGGGCGGCACGACGGTTTACACCCGTTCGGCGGAGTCCTTCGTCGACGTGACCACCGATGCCTCGGGCACGGTGTTGAGCTACTACGCTCAGAAGGATGATTTCGTGGCCAAGCGCCGGTTGGCGGCGTTGGCGACTTGCCTGTGATTCGAAGGCTTGCGCAGTAACTTGTGGGAGCGGGCTTGCTCGCGAAGACTTAGTGTCAGTCGCAATCAATGTTGGTTGATAGACCGCTTTCGCGAGCAAGCCCGCTCCCACAGTTGTTTTGTGTGTGGTCAGTAATTCAGGCGCTTCTGGAAGAAGAAGTGCTTGTGGCCCGGCGGGTAATCGGCAATGTGGCCGATCTCGCTGTAGCCGCATTTCTTGTAGAACTCCGGCGCCTGGAACTCGAAGGTTTCCAGCCACAGACCGACGCATTCCTTTTCCCGTGCAAGGTCTTCGGCCATCTGCATCAACCGGGTGCCCATGCCTTGTCCCCGGGCCTGTTCCGGCACCGCCAGCAAGTCTATGAACAACCACTGATAGAACAACCGGGCGTAAACGCCGCCGACGATTTCGTCGTTGTCGTCGCGTATCAGCAACGCGATATGTTCCGGTGGCGGGCTTGCAGACTTCGAGGAGTTGTAGGCGCGTAACGGCACGAGGATCGCCTCGCGCTCTTCGGTGCTGGGGTTGTGCTTGCGTTCGATACGCAGGTTCATGGCTATATCCTTATGGCAGTGAAACCGCAGCCTATCCCGGTTGTCGCGATTGTTCCATCCCCGGAAAAGTTGAACCGTGGCCAACGCGCAGCTGTCATTCCTTAAGACGCGTCACTCCAGAACGCAGCTGATGAGGAAAACCACCCCGTGAACATTTTTGAAGCCTTGCGTGAAAGCCACGAACGCCAACGGACCTATGCAAAGGCGCTGATCCATACCAGCGGCGATACGCCTGAGCGGGTCGAGGCGTACAAGCAACTCAAGTCTGAATTGCAGGCACACGCCACGGCCGAAGAGCGGCATTTCTACATCCCGTTGATGGAGGTCGACAACGGTATCGACCTCAGCCGTCATGGCATCGCCGAACATCACGAAATGGACGAAATGATGGAGGAACTGGACGACACCGAGATGTCCAGCCCGGCCTGGCTGGTGACCGCGAAGAAACTCTCGGAGAAAGTGCATCACCACCTCGAGGAAGAAGAGCAGAAGTTCTTCCAGATGGCTGGCAAGCTGCTCAACGACAAACAGAAAGAGTCATTGGCCGGACAATACGAGAAGGAGTACAAGGCGCAGCTTGCCTGAGGGGGCAAAGGCTGTGCGTTTTCACTTAACATGTGGACCCTCAGACAAATCACAGGACGCGTTGTCATGTCGAACACAGCCGAGCGGGTCAACATCCTTGAGTCTCAGGTATTGTCCCACGACTGGTACCTGCTCAAGAAAATCACCTTCGATTACCAACGCAACAACGGCGAGTGGCAACGCCAGGTCCGGGAGGTCTACGACCGTGGCAATGGCGCGGCGATTCTCCTGTACAACCGCGAAAAGAAAACCGTGGTACTGACCCGGCAATTTCGCCTGCCGGTATTCGTCAACGGTCACGATGGGCTGTTGATCGAAGTGGCGGCAGGGCTGTTGGAAGGCGCGGCACCTGAAGACCGCATCCGCGATGAAGCGGAGGAGGAGACGGGTTACCGCGTGCACCATGTGCAGAAGGTGTTCGAGGCGTACATGAGCCCCGGTTCGGTGACGGAAAAACTGCACTTCTTCATTGCCGAATACGACACGAAGTCGAAAGTCAGCGACGGTGGCGGGCTGGAGGCGGAAACCGAAGAGCTGGAAGTGCTGGAGTGGACGTTCGAGGACGCGCTCGAAGCGTTTTACCGTGGCGAAATCTGCGACGCCAAGACCATCATGCTGTTGCAGTATGCGGCGATGAAAAATCTCTTCGCCCCAACCTGACCCTGTGGTGGAAGGGCTTTTGTGGCGAGGGGGCTTGCCCCCGTTCGGCTGCGAAGCAGTCGTCATCGCGGAGCGTGCGAACGTCCAGAATAAAAGTACAAATGCTTTTGGGACCGCTGCGCAGTCCAACGGGGGCAAGCCCCCTCGCCACAAAGATGCAGTGCGTCCCTAAAACAAATCATCCATGTGACTGGCGCCTGACCACTCGCAGCCCTCCAGCGTCAGCAACAACGCCTTCGCCTCAAGCCCACCGGCAAACCCGGTGAGCTTGCCCGACGCGCCAATCACCCGATGACAGGGCGCCACGATCGAAATCGGGTTCTTGCCATTCGCCGCACCCACCGCCCTGACCGCTGCCGGGTTACCGATCTGTTCGGCGATCTGGCTGTAGCTGCGCGTCTCGCCGAACGGAATGGTCAGCAGCGCCGCCCAGACCTTCTTCTGAAATTCCGTGCCGGCAAAATCCAGATCCAGTTCGAAGCGATCGCGGGTGCCGGAAAAATATTCGCGTAGCTGCGCAGCCGTGCGCACCAGGATCGGATTGTCCGGCGCTTCGCTCATCGGTCCCAGGCGCACCCGCCCGGGTTTGTCGTTTTCCCAGAGGATGGCCGCCAGTCGTGAACCGTTCGCGACCAGCTTCAACTGGCCCACGGGGGAGGCCACGGTGGTGCAGGTATAGGTCATGCCAGGGCTCGCGCAAAATTGCTGAACAGGCGTTAAGGATACTGCCTCGGCGGGGAGGCGCAATACGTAATCCCGACCATACTTGCCTACTGCTTTCGTAACGTTCCCCTGTTTAATAACAAGAAGAGACCGACTCATGAAGTACGAACCTTTTGCCAAATCGCTGATTGCGACCTCCTTGGCGCTCAGCTGCCTGACCGCCCATGCCGCCTCCGTGGCCCCGGCTACCGGGGAAAACGGCATGGTGGTCACGGCCCAGCACCTGGCCAGCCATGTGGGCGTGGATGTGCTCAAGAACGGCGGCAATGCCGTGGATGCGGCGGTCGCGGTCGGCTATGCGCTGGCAGTGGTGTACCCCGCGGCAGGCAACCTTGGCGGCGGTGGTTTCATGACCATTCAACTGGCGGACGGGCGCAAGACCTTCCTCGACTTCCGTGAAAAAGCCCCTCTCGCCGCAACCGCCAACATGTACCTGGACAAGGAGGGCAACGTCGTTCCCGATCTGAGTACCCGTGGTCATCTGGCCGTGGGCGTGCCGGGCACCGTTTCGGGCATGGAACTGGCGCTGTCCAAGTACGGCACCAAGCCGCGCAAGGAAATCATCGCCCCGGCCATCAAGCTGGCCGAAGACGGTTTCGTGCTGGAGCAGGGGGATGTCGATCTGCTGGATTACGCCACCGACATGTTCAAGAAGGACATCAAGGATTCCGGCTCGATCTTCTTGAGTAACGGCGAGCCGATGCAGGTCGGCCAGAAACTGGTGCAAAAGGACCTGAGCAAAACCTTGCGGGAGATCTCCGAGAAAGGCGCCGACGGTTTCTATAAAGGCTGGGTGGCCGACGCCATCGTCACCTCCAGTCAGGCCAACAAGGGCATCATCACCCAGGCCGACCTCGACAAATACAAGACCCGTGAACTGGCGCCCATCGAGTGCGACTACCGTGGCTATCACGTGGTTTCCGCACCGCCACCGAGCTCCGGCGGCGTGGTGATCTGCGAGATCATGAACATCCTCGAAGGCTACCCGATGAAGGAACTGGGCTACCACTCGGCCCAGGGCATGCACTATCAGATCGAGGCAATGCGCCACGCCTATGTGGACCGCAACAGTTACCTGGGCGACCCGGATTTCGTGAAGAACCCGATTGCCCATCTGCTGGATAAAAACTACGCGACCAAGCTGCGCGAGGCGATCAAACCACAAAAAGCCGCGGTATCCAGTGAACTCAAGCCCGGCGTAGCGCCCCATGAAGGCAGCAACACCACCCATTACTCCATCGTCGACAAGTGGGGCAACGCGGTGTCGGTGACCTACACCCTCAACGACTGGTTCGGTGCTGGCGTGATGGCGAGCAAGACCGGGGTCATCCTCAACGATGAAATGGACGACTTCACCTCGAAGATCGGCGTACCGAACATGTACGGCCTGGTGCAGGGCGAGGCCAACGCCATCGCGCCCGGCAAGGCGCCGCTGTCGTCCATGAGCCCGACCATCGTCACCAAGGACGGCAAAGTGGTGATGGTGGTCGGCACTCCGGGCGGCAGCCGCATCATCACCGCGACATTGCTGACCATGCTCAACGTGATCGACTACGGCATGAACATCCAGGAGGCGGTGGATGCACCGCGTTTCCACCAGCAGTGGCTGCCGGAGGAAACCAACCTGGAAGCCTTCACCACCAGCCCGGACACGGTGAAAATCCTCGAGAGCTGGGGCCACAAGTTCGCCGGTCCCCAGGATGCCAACCACCTGGCGGCGATCCTTGTCGGCGCGCCATCCTTGGGTGGAAAACCGGTAGGCAATAACCGTTTCTACGGGGCGAACGACCCACGGCGTAACACTGGGTTGTCGCTGGGTTATTGAGGGTTGTGTCCGGAGGGGGACGGGCTTATGTTCGTCCCCTGATCCCTCGACATATCAAGGAAGGAAATCATGACCACTGCGTTATTAATCATCGACGTCCAGCAAGCTTTGTGTTCCGGGGAGTACGAGTGCTTCGAGATTGGACGGGTCATCAACACCATCAATGACCTGTCTGCCCGGGCGCGCAGGGCCGGCGTTCCGGTGGTGCTGATCCAGCATGAAGAAGAGGATGGTCTGTTGAAACACGGTGTCCCGGGCTGGCAATTGGCCGAAGGGCTGCAAACATCGCCCGAAGATCATCGCGTACGCAAAACCACTGGCGATTCGTTCTATCAGACCAACCTGCAACGGTTGTTGCCGGTAGAAGACTTCGAAAGGCTGGTCATCTGCGGCCTGCAAACCGATTACTGCGTGAATGCTACCCTGCGTCAGGCGCATCAATTGGGCTATGACGTGGTGTTGGCCGCCGACGCGCACTCCACCGTCGACAATGGCAATGTCACTGCCGAGGACATCATTGCCCAACACAACAAGGATTGGGCAGATCTGAGCGGCTCGGTGGCCCGGATCGATGTGGTCCCGGCTGCTGAAATCCGCTTCTGATAACACCATTGCGCCCCCCTTGTAGGAGCGAGCCGGCTCGCGATGGACGTTAACGATAACGCGGGGGGCCAGATACCCAGCGGTGCCCGGAAGTCCATCGCGAGCAGGCTCGCTCCTACAAGGGTGAACCGAAAATCTCGATCAGCTCGTTCAGGAACGCACTCACCAGATCCCGCTGCCGCGCCGAATGCCGCACCGCCGCATGAAAGCTCACCTCATAGCGCAGCAGGTCCGGGTTCAGCGGGTGCAACTGCCCCAGCTGTTCATGCCGGGTCGCGTAGTGCTGCGGCAGAAACCCCAGGTGCTGGCCGGACAGAATCAGCAGGGCCGCGCCGTCCATGCTGTCGGTGAGCACGGTCAGGCGTTCGATGGAGGTGGGGGCCGGCATTTCCGGTAGCGGATGGCTCGGCCAGACCCAGTCAAACCCGCTGACATCTTCCCGGGTCAGCGCGCCAACCTGGTCGAACAGTGGATGCGAGGGCGCGCAGTAGGCAATCTGGGTTTCCGGGAACAGCGGGAAATAATCGATGCTGGGCAAACGGTGCCAGAAGTAACCGATGGCCAGGTCGATATGGCCATTGATGATTTTTTCTTCCAGCAGCGACGACGACAGCTCGGTGAAGTGGAAGTACAGCCCCTCGTGCCGCGCCCGCAAACGGGCAATGGCCTGGCCGATTTTCCTGTTCGCCACCGGGTCGATTTGCCCTAGCAAACCGATGTTGATACTGCCCGAGACTTTGCGGTTGATGTGTTGCACTTCCACCCGGAAACCCTCGGCCGCCGCCAGCAGGCGTCGGGCCGCCTCGATGAATTGAGTACCTTTGGGCGTCACGGAAAACCCACCGCGCCCACGCTCGCACAGGCGGAAACCGACCCGCGCTTCCAGCGTTGCCAGTTGCGCGCTGATCGTGGGTTGCGTGGTGTTGAGAGCGGTTTGTGCCGCCGAGATGCCGCCCGCTTCGACGACGGTCAGAAATACCCGGATCAGACGCAGATCCAGCTCCGTAACAGTTCCCAGCATGGGGGCTCCCGATTCTCGCTTACATAGATACCGATCTATGTGAACAGTGTGCCTGCGATATTTTACTGCCAGAACTCACGCCCTACATTGCCGTGAAACCAGCGTCATCGTCAGCTTTTTCTGGAGTTTCACCTGATCTGGACGTCGTAGCGAGCGCTGTACCCACAAAAACAACAAACAACAGCATAGGAACAATCGTATGTCAGGTTCCCCAGTGTCTGCGCACGCCACCGAGGCGAGCGGCGGGTTGGCCATCGAAGGCCACTCCATCGATTACATTCCGGAAAACGAACGTCACGCCAAACTCGGCAGCCAGGGCCCATTCTGGTTCCTCGGCAATTTCCACTTCTTCACCATCTCCATCGGCTTTGTCGGCCCGAGCCTCGGCTTGTCGGCGCTGTGGACCATGCTCGCCGGTGCCCTGGGCATCATGTTCGGCACCATTTTCATGGCGTTCCACGGCTCCCAGGGCCCGGAAATGGGCCTGCCGCAGATGATCCAGTCCCGTGCGCAGTTCGGTTATCGCGGGGTGATCCTGGCGTTGATGGCGACGATGTTTGTGTTCGTCGGTTTCAATGTGGTGAACATCTCGCTGATCATGAACGGCCTTGAACATGTGTTCGGCATCGACCCGACCATCGTCGCCGTAGCCGTGGTACTGATCGGCGCGCTGTTGTCGATCTACGGCCACGACCTGATGCACAAGGCCTTCAAGTGGGCCTTGCTGGCGACCTTGCCGCTGTACGCACTGGTGACCATCGCCCTGATGTTCGGCGCAGGTTCCGAAGGCGTCACCCCGGCAACCGACCTGGGCTTCAACTGGGTGGCCTTCGCCACGTTGTTCGCCATCGGTGCCAGCTACAACATTTCCTATGCACCCTACGTGTCCGACTATTCCCGTTACCTGCCGAAAAACACCAGCCGGACGAAACTGATTGCGGCGGTGTTCATCGGCGCCTCGTTGTCGGGCAGCTGGATGATCGGCCTCGGTGCCTGGCTGGCGCAGCAATTGAAAGCGGCGGATGCGCTGGTGGCGTTGAATCAGGTCGGCTCGTCGATGATTCCGGGGCTGGGCAATCTGCTGGTGATCGTTTCGGTGGCGGGCTTCCTGCCGATCATCGCGCTCAACACCTACAGCGCCATGCTGACGCTGCTGACCGGCGTCGACTCGATCAAAAAAATCACCCCGACACCCCGCGCCCGTGTGCTCTCGATCAGTGTGATCAGCGTCATCCTGTTGACCTGCGTGCTGTCGATCAAAGGTGACGGCATCGCTCTGCTGAACACCTTCCTGGTGTTGCTGCTGTACTTCCTCGTGCCGTGGACCGCCGTCAACCTGGTGGACTACTTCTTCGTGCGCAAGGGCCGTTATGCGATCCCGCATTTCTTCACGCCAAAAGGCATCTACGGCGCCTGGCAATTTCGCGGCATCGTTTCGTACCTGATCGGCTTCGCCGCGATGGTGCCGTTCTTCTACATCTTCAACGCAGCGGCCAACAAGGAAGTGTTCGTTGGTCCGCTGGCGCGGATGCTTGAAGGCGTGGACATCGCCTGGCTGGTGGGGCTTGTGGTGTCGGGGCTGACCTACTACCTGCTCAGTCGCTCGATTGATCTGGCCGCCGAACGCCGGGTGATCGACGCGCTGAGCGAAAGCGACATCGTCGCCATGACCCATTCATCTGCGGAGACAGTGCGTTGAACAACGCTAAAAACACAGTGGTCGCCTGCTGCCAACTGGCACCGAAAATAGGCGACCTGGCCTACAACCGCACGCTCACCGAACGCGCGATTCGCCAGGCAGCCTTTCAGGGCGCGCAAGTCGTCGTGCTGCCCGAACTGGTGCAGAGCGGCTATCTGTTTGCCGACCGCTTTGAGGCGCTGGGCCTGGCGGAAACCGTTGATGGTCCGACTTTGCAACTTTGGCAGACCCTGGCCCGTGAGCTGAACCTGGTGATCGTCGGCGGCTTCTGCGAGCGCCTGCCCGCTGATGAACTGGCCAACAGCGCGGCGATGATCGACGCCAACGGCCTGCGCGCGGTGTACCGCAAGGCGCATCTGTGGGATGCCGAGAAGGACATCTTCACGGCCGGCGATGCGCCACCGCCGGTGGTCGAAACGCTGCATGGACGGCTCGGCATGCTGATTTGTTACGACCTGGAATTCCCCGAGTGGGTGCGTCTTGCGGCGCTGGCCGGGGCCGAACTGTTGTGCGCGCCGGTCAATTGGCCCGACGGTCCGCGGCCGCAAACCGAGCGCCCGGCCGAAGTGCTGCGGGTGCAGGCCAATGCCTCGGTCAACCGCATGTTCATCGCCGCCTGTGATCGCTATGGCCATGAGCGTGGAGTCGGTTGGGTCCAGGGCTCGGTCATCGTCGATGCCGACGGCTACCCGTTGGCCGGGCCGGCGGAGCAGGGTGGCGAGCAGATGTTGCTGGCCACGCTGAACCTCGCCGAGGCGCGCAACAAACGCATCAGCGCGCGCAATGACCTGCATCAGGACCGCAGGCCACAGCTGTACGGGCTGCACAGCACTTTGTAACCGATGATGTCATTGCGTGCTGGACGCTCGTCACGGGCCTATGGCATCGTCGAAACCAAAGGCCATGCAGTGAACGGGAACGCAATGATGGGGGAGGGAAATAAAGTCGAGGGCGACGCAACGATGGCCACGCTCAAGGCGTTCAATCATTGCGTATTGCACCTGGGGCGGCTGGCGCGGGAGAGCGGGGCGTCGCGGTTCATCGCCGATGGCCTGCAGGCATTCGGTCAGCTGGTGCCCTTCGCATCTGCCTGGTGGGGCGAAATGTCTGCACCAGGTCCTGAGGTGCCCATGCAAAGCTGGATGCATGGCAGCATCAATCTTCCTGAATCCTTTGCCGCCGAATGGCATCCGGTGGCGGCCAACGATCAGTTCTCCTACGCCACGCTCAATCGTCCCGGTGAGGTGGTGTGCGACACGGGTTTCAACGACCCTTGCGAGGCGGTCAATGATTTCGCCCGGCGCTTCGATCTCTATCACTTGATGAGCATCACCTACGAATTGCCCGAAAGCGGCCTGATGTTTTTCGTCTGCCTCTACCGGGGGCAGGATGAACAGGCGTTCGAGGAGAACGAAGCCGAGCTGTTTTCGGCGTTCTGCGATCACCTGTTCCAGCTGTGGCGGTTTCAGGTGCAGGACATGATTCGCTTCGACAGCGAAAACGGCGCGAGTGATTTTGGCGTCGCACGCATGGACGGCAGTCTGCTCTATGTGGGGGCCAGGCTGTGCGTCGCCATCCAGCGCGAACTGCCCGGCTGGAGCGGTTCCACGCTGCCACCGGAGGTAATCGCGCAATTGTCCAAAGCCCCCTGCGTGATTCGTCTGGGCCGCTGCGCCCTGACCCTGAGCCCCAACGCCGAACACGTCATCCTGTCCCTCGAAGCACCGTCGGGCGGGGACGGCCTGGCACCTCGGGAGCGCACGGCGGCGATGCTGTTCGCCGCGGGCCACTCCTACAAGGAAATCGCCAGAATGCTCGCCTTGAGCCCGTCGACCGTGCGCACCTACCTGCGTAACTGCTACTTGCAGCTCGGTGTGAAAAGCAAGGTGGAACTGGGCTCCGTCCTGCGTTCACCGGGTGCGCTGACGGAGTCCGTGCGCCGGGACTGATCCCCGCTGTTTCAATTATTTGCCTGACCCCTCCTCATTTGCAGAGGTCCATTCGCGCGCCGCGCCCTATAGGGTAGGCCCTGTCTATACAAGGGCTTGCGCAGTCGCTTCGGGCCGCTTCAAAACAATAAGAACAGGGGTGAGGCATTTGAGACTTTCCAGGTTGTTCATCGCCGTTGCATCGACAACGGCGTTTTCCTGCGTGGCGTTGGGCGCGACGCCCGCCGACACGGTCATGCGCAATGGCTACGTCTACACCGTCGATGGCCAGAATTCCGTGCAGCAGGCCATCGCCATTTCAGGTGGCAAGATCGTCTACGTCGGCAGCGATGCCGGGGTCGACGGCTACATCGGCAAGCAGACACAACTGATCGATCTTGCCGGGCGCATGCTGATGCCGGGCTTCGTCGATGCGCACATGCACCCGGGGGATGGGGGTCGCGCCATGACCTTGTGCGACCTGAAATACCAGACCATGACCCGCGCGCAGTTTCAGGCAAGCATCCAGGCCTGCCTCGATGCCGAAAAGGACAAGGGCCCGGACGTCTGGCTGGAAGTCGGCAGCTGGGACCGCATGGGCATGACCGGGCTCGACGGCGACGCCGACAAATCGACCCTGGACGCGCTCAAGACCCAGCGTCCGATCCAGGTGCGCTCCACCGATTTCCACACCGTGCTGACCAACTCCCGCGGCCTGGAACTGGCCGGGATCAACAAGAACACCGCCGACCCCGAAGACGGCAAATACCGACGCGACAGCGCCGGCAACCCGAACGGTATTTGTGAAGACGGCGCCGCCGAATCGTTGGCCGCCGTGGTGCCGCCGGCGACCGACACGGAAAAACTCAATCAGATGCGAGCGGCCCTCGACGCCATGCGCCAGCAAGGCATCACCAGTTTCTTCGATGCGCTGGCGGGGCCAGAAAACGGCAAGGCCTTCACCCGCCTGCAAAAGTCCGGCGAACTGACCGCCCGGGCCTTGCTGGCGATCAAGCTGGACCCGGCCGCCGCGGCCGCCGACCCGGTGAAAACCATCGCCGAGGCCAAGGCCCTGGCCAGCACCTACGACCAGGGTGAGGTGAAGGTCGTACCGGGCGTGAGCATGCGCCACGTCAAACTGTTCTTGGACGGCATCATCAATGCCCCGGCGGACACCGGCGCCATGTTGACCCCGTACCTGCACAACAGCGGCACCGACAAGGCGCCGCAGTGGACGCCGGGCAAGAACCTGGGCGAGCTGTACTTCCCGCCGCAGGTGCTCAATCCGCTGGTGCTGCAAGCGGTCAAGGCCGGTCTCGATCCGCACCTGCACGCCACCGGCGAGCGTGCGGTGCGCGATGCACTGGACAGCGTCGCCTACGTGCGCAAGGAACTGCCCGGTCAAGACTTCCGCCCGGCCATCGCTCACGCCGAGTCAGTCGACCCTGCCGATTACGCACGTTTCAAGGCACTGGACGTCACGGCCACCATGTCGTTCCAGTGGGCGCAGCAGGCCCCGTCCACGGTCGACGGTACCAGCGATCACCTTGGCGCCGCGCGATTTGCGCGCATGGAACCCTCGGGCAGCATCGCCCATGCCGGCGGCCGAGTGGCGTTCGGCAGCGATTGGCCGGTCGATCCGCTGGATGAGTTCCTGGCGCTGAAAGTCGGTGTCACCCGTTCCGGCGACCCGAGCAATCCGCACAGCTATGGCCCCAAGTATGCCGGGCGACTCAACGCCGATCCGGCGCTGTCGCGAGCCGAGGTGCTGCGCAGCATCACCCTCAGTTCCGCCGAACAGCTGAAGCTGGACGCGGTGCTGGGCTCGGTCGAAGTCGGCAAGTTCGCTGACCTGATCGTGCTCGACAAGAACTTCATGCAGGTGCCCGAGGAGGAACTGGGCCGCAATGACGTGCTGCTGACGTTGGTTGGCGGCAAGGTCGTGTGGGCCAAGGCGCCGTTCCTGGGACTGGCGCCACAGGTTGTTTCCCAAGTTGTCACTTCTCGATCCGTCCAATAAAAACTAGAGAGCGTTCCAATGCGATTCATTCCAAACCTGTTGGCCGCCGCGCTGGCATTGTCCTCGGTACAGGCGATGGCCGCCGCTGACCTGGTGTTGTTCAACGGCAAAGTGTTCACCGCCGAACCCGGCCAGGCGCTGGTGCAGGCTGTTGCGGTGCAAGACGGCAAAATTCTGAAAGTGGGCAGCGATGCCGAAATCAATGCCCTGGCCGATGCCAAGACCCAGCGCATCGACTTGGCGGGCAAAGTGTTGATGCCGGGCATGATCGACACCCACAGCCACCCGGTGGTAGGCGCTTTCGACAGCATGAAGGCCAACCTGCTGGACGAGGTCAAACCCTTGCCGGAACTGGAGCAATGGTTGATCGAGGAAGACAAGGCTGGACGCGCGCGCGCCGGTGATGTGATCAGCGTGGCCGGGGTCAGTTCGGCTTACTGGGAGAAAAGCCGTGAACTGGGCAAGGTGTTCAACCAGGGACGCTGGGCGGACCAACCGATTGTCTTCAGTGGCATCGACGGGCACACCGGTTGGGCCAACAACGCGATGCTCAAGCGCCTGGACATCGACGCGGCGCTGGTCAAGAGCCTGCCGGAAAAGGAACGCGGTTACATCGGCCATGAAGCGGACTTCACCCCTAACGGCTACTTTGCCGAATCCCGCTGGGACGTGGTGCGTAACGGGATTCCGGCGCCCAGCCCGGAGGCCATGCTCAAGGCCGCTCGCGAGGCGGTGAAGATCAACAATCAATTCGGCGTCACCGCCTGGATGGACGCGGCGGCGAACGGCGGCAGTGAGGATTCGCTGTTCGATTTCCATGCCACCGCCGAAAGTGTCGGCGTGCTGCCGCTGTACAAGGAACTGGCGCAGAACGGCGAACTCAGTGCCCACGTCGCCGCGCTGATGGTCACCAATCCGAAGAGCAAACCTGCCGACCTGGAGGTGATCGCCACAGTAATGAAACAGTTCGAGGGTGTGCCTAACCTGACGTTCCCCGGCGTCAAGGTGTTTGTCGACGGCATTCTCGAATTCCCGGGGCAAACAGCGGCGGTCGTCGTGCCGTACAAGAACAGCCACAAGGACGGTCAGCTGCTGACCGACCCGGCGCACTTTGGCGAACTGGTGGTGGCAGCGGAAAAACGCGGCTGGATCGTGCACATGCATGCCGTCGGCGACCGCGCGGTGCGTGAAGCGCTCAATGGCGTGGCGTATGCGCGCAAGCTCAGCCCGACACCTGTGCCCCACAGCATCGCGCACCTGCAACTGGTCAATCCCAAGGAGTTTGCGCGCTTCAAGCAACTGGGCGTGATTGCCTCGATGCAGCTGCTGTGGGCCACTGGCGAGTCCTACACCGTCGAGCTGGTCAAGCCTTACATCAGCGCCTTTGCCTACGGTTACCAGTATCCCGCGCGGTCCTTGCATAACGCCGGCGCGACGATTGCCGGTGGCAGCGACTGGCCGGTGTCGAGCGCCAATCCGTTCAACGCCATTGCTCAGGCCAGCACGCGCAAGGGGCCGTTGGGTGTACTCAATGCCAAGGAAAGCATCGACCGCCAGACCATGTTCTACGCCTACACCATCAACGCGGCGAAAACCCTGCGCCTGGATCAGCAGATCGGTTCGCTGGCACCGGGCAAGCAGGCCGACCTGATCATCCTCGACCGCGATGTGTTCAAAGTCAGCGATGACGAACTGTTCGAAACCAAAGTCCTGAACACCTTCTTCGCCGGCAAGCAGGTCTACGCCCCCGCGTCCTGACCTGCGTACACCCAGCACACGCAAAAACCGCCAGCCCCTCGTAGCGCGAGGGGCCTGGCATCGCCATGCCTGAAATTCCCGTACGCCATAACAACAAGAGAATTGTATGAACGCACTTTCAGCATTGACCCTCGCGACACTGGCATTGATCCCCCTGAGCAGCCAGGCCCTGACCCTCAACGATGATTTCAGCCTGGACATGACCCTGGGCGTGGTCAGCGATTACCGCACCCGGGGCATCTCGCAAACCCTGGGCGATCCGGCAGTACAGGGCGGCGCAACGCTGTTGCACAGCAGCGGCCTGTACATCGGAGCCTGGACCTCCAACGTCGATTTCGGCGGCGGCTTCGATACCCGCCAGGAGCTTGAGTACTACGCCGGTTATTACTGGCAGGCGACGGATGCCATCAGCCTGGATCTGGGCTACATCAAGTACGACTACCCGAAGAATTCCGACTTCAACCTCAGCGAGGTCTACGCCGTCCTCGACCTGTACGGCGTGAAGCTGGGTGCCTATTACTCCAAGGACACGCCGAACTTCTTCGGCGAGGACCAGGACACTCTTTACACCTACCTGGGCTACAAAATCGATTTGCCGGCCGAAGTCGGCCTGGACCTGCGCTTTGGGCGCAACGATGTAAATGACCCCGCGTTCTGGTCCGCCAATGGCGATAGCCGTGAGTCTTACTACGAGTGGGAAGCCAAGCTGACCCGCGACTTCGTCGGCGTCACCTGGGGCCTGAGCTATATCGACACGGACTTGTCGAAAAGCGAGTGCGCCAGTTGGTACGGCTATGACGACCTCTGCTCTGCAACGGTTGTAGCCAGTGCAACCAAGACGTTCTAACTTCCAACCCTGACAACAAAAACAGTTCCTCAAAGGAAACATCGTCATGAGTGCGCAACGAAGTCCGCTGATCGAGACTCGCTCGATCGATTTCATTCCCGAGGCTGAGCGTCACGGCAGCCTCTATAGCCAGTTCACCTTGTGGCTCGGCGCCAACCTGCAGATCACCGCCATCGTCACCGGCGCTCTCGCCGTGGTGCTGGGCGGCGATGTGTTCTGGTCACTGATCGGCTTGCTGATCGGGCAGGTGCTGGGTGGTGCCGTAGTGGCGCTGCACGCGGCGCAAGGTCCGAAGCTCGGACTGCCGCAAATGATCTCCAGCCGAGTGCAGTTCGGGGTGTATGGCGCGGCAATCCCGATTGTGCTGGTGTGCCTGATGTACCTCGGTTTCAGCGCCACCGGCGCGGTGCTGTCGGGGCAGGCGATTGCGCAATTGATCAGCGTCAGCGACAGCGCCGGCATCCTGATTTTCGCCGCGTGCATCGCGTTCCTGACGATCTTCGGTTATCGGGTGATTCACTTGGTCGGGCGGGTGGCCAGCGTGCTGGGGATCATCGCGTTCGCCTACCTGTTCACCCGGTTGATGACCCTCAACGACATCGGCTTGCTGCTCGACAATCGTCATTTTGGCTGGAGCACCTTCCTGCTGGCGGTTTCGCTCTCGGCATCCTGGCAGATCGCCTTCGGCCCCTACGTGGCGGACTACTCACGTTACCTGCCGAGCAAGACCTCATCGTGGAAAACCTTCGCCGCCGTGGGCCTTGGCACCGTGCTGGGGGCCCAGACTTCGATGGTGCTGGGGGTGTTCGCCGCCGCACTGGCCGGGGCGAATTTCCGTGGGCACGAAGTGGCGACCATTGTCGGCCTGGGCAGTAGCGGTGTGATCGCGTCCTTGCTGTACCTGAGCATTGTGTTCGGCAAGGTCACGGTGTCCACCCTCAACGCCTATGGCAGTTTCATGTGCATCGCCACCATCATCAGCGGCTTTCGTCGTCGCCTGGAAATCACCGCCCGCCAGCGCATGCTGTTTGTGCTGCTGATCGTCGCGGCGTCCACCGCGCTGGCATTGCTGGGGCAGTACTCGTTCCTCAACTCGTTCAAGTACTTCATCCTGTTCTTGCTGACGTTCTTCACCCCCTGGAGCGCGATCAACCTGGTGGATTACTACTTCATCAACAAGGAACGTTACGACATTCCTGCGTTGTCCGACCCGAACGGGCGCTACGGTCGCTGGAACGTGCTGGGGATCTGCGTGTACGTGATCGGCGTATTGATCCAGTTGCCCTTTGTCGACACCCATTTCTACTCCGGGCCGATGGTTGCACAACTGGGCGGCGTGGATATCTCCTGGATCGTCGGGCTGCTGGTGCCGGGTGTGATTTATTACGCGCTGGCCAAGCCGTCGATGAGTGGCGTAGTGGTTGAGCGGGGTTAATTCCCGCATTTGTGGCGAGGGGGCTTGCCCCCGTTGGACTGCGTAGCAGTCCCTTTTTTGGGTGCACTTCGTGCCCCAACGGGGCGATGCGGCGTTCCGACAAGCCCCCTCGCCACAGGGTTCAGCGTTTACTCGCGTTCGGGAAGTTCCCAGCGCTGGCGCAACTGTTCGTACTGCGCTTCGGGCAGTTGCACCAGCATCGGGGATTTTCCCGGGTCCAACCAGTTGAACAACCGCGCGATATCCGCCGGGTCCATGGCCGTACAGCCACGGGTCGGCGCCGTGGGTCCACGCCAGATGTGGAAGAAAATGCATGATCCGGCAGCGGGAGTGGCCAGGGTGTTGTGCCGGATGAAAATGCCCTGGCGATACAAGTCATCGCTGCGGCGCATGCGTTCGGAACTGTTCCAGTCTCTTGCAATGACCGAGCTGTCGACCAGCTCGTTGTAGCGAGCCGACTGGCTGTCGTCCACACATTCGATGGTCGCTGTCAGCGCCAGGTAGGGCAGGCGGGTATTGGCCGAAGGCTCGTAGCCAAACGCCGTGCCCAGGCTGAACATCCCGGCCGGCGCCTTGCCGTCGCCTTCCTTTTTGATCGGCCCTTCAGGTCGCCCGGGGTTGAGTTGGCCCTTGCCCCAGCCCATGCCATTCTTGCCGAGCACCACTGCAAAGGGCGCTTCGAATTTCTGCAAGGTCTGCCCGTGCCGTTCATAGCGCTGGGCAGTACCCTGGATGTCATCCCAGCCTTTACTGGTGACCACGATCAGTTGGTCACTGCCGTCGAGTCCCTGGGCCATGGCGGCCAGCGGAAAAAACGCCACCAACAGGGTCTTGAAGAGAATGTTCATGGTGCGAGCGGCGTGATGGGGAAGTTCATGACGTCCGGCTTCGGCGGATTCCCGCTGTACGTGAAGTGCCACCACTCGGCCGAATAACCCACAAAGCCTTCCTTGGCCATGGCACTGGTCAGCCGCTGGCGATTGGCCTTGGCCGTGGCGTTGATCAGCGCCGAGTCGGTGTGCGCCCGCTCATCGAAGCAATCGAAACCGGTGCCCATGTCGAGCGCGCCGTCGTGCCAGCGCTCGCCGTAGGGGGCGGTGCAATCTGCCGGTATCGCCGAAGGTGTCCAGGTGTCGGCGGGCAGGGCGTCAGGGCCGGTCAGGGTCAGGTCGACGGTGTTGCCTCGGGAGTGATTGGACACCCGGGCCACATAACCCAGGCGCCAGAAGTCCTGCTTGTCGACCCGTGGATAGAACTCGGTCTTGAGCGGGTCGCCGGGTTCGCTGGCGAAGCGTCCCATGTCCGCCACCGCGCGGGTCGGGCGATAGCAGTCGAATACCTTCAAGCCGTAGCCTTCGGCTTTCAGTGAGTTTTGCACTCGGGCTAACGCCTTCGCCGCATCCTCCGACAGCAGGCACTCTGCCGCCTGGTAGCCGTCGAGCGGGTGCCCGGTGAAGTTGTGCGCGCTGGCGTAGCGGATGTCCTGCGCGATGCCCGGGTCGACGCTGCGCACATACACCATGTGCCCGGGTTTCGACTCGTCGGCCATGCACGGCGTGGCAAGGCTCAGGCACAGCAACATCAGACAGGGTGAACGCGACATCGGGAACGGCTCCATGCATGACCAGTCATTCCATCATGGCTTGAAACCGTCCGTACCTCCATGAAGTTGTTGATCGGCGTGATAGGACGAACGCACCAGCGGCCCGGACGCCACGTTCTTGAAACCCATGCGCGTGCCTTCTTCGGCAAACCAGGCAAAGGTGTCCGGGTGCACGAAGCGCTGTACCGGCAAGTGACTGCGGGACGGTTGCAGATACTGACCGAGGGTCAGCATGTCGATGTCGTGCTCGCGCATGCGCTGCATGACTTCGATGACTTCTTCGTCGGTCTCGCCCAGACCCAGCATCAGGCCGGACTTGGTCGGAATGTGCGGCATCATCTGCTTGAATTTCTGCAGCAGGTCCAGCGACCACTCGAAGTCCGAACCCGGCCGCGCGGCCTTGTACAGGCGCGGTACCGTTTCCAGGTTGTGGTTGAACACATCCGGCGGCTCATGGGCGGTGATCGCCAGGGCCACGTCCATGCGTCCGCGATAATCCGGCACCAGGGTTTCCAGTTGAATGCCGGGCGACAGCTTGCGGATCTCGCGCAGGCAATCGACAAAGTGCTGGGCGCCGCCATCGCGCAAATCGTCACGGTCCACCGAGGTGATCACCACGTACTTCAGGCGCAGCTCGGCGATGGCCACGGCCAGGTTCATCGGCTCGTTGGCGTCCAGCGGCTTGGGCCGGCCATGGCCGACATCGCAGAACGGACAGCGACGGGTGCAGATGTCGCCCATGATCATGAAGGTCGCGGTGCCACCGGAGAAGCACTCGCCCAGGTTAGGGCAGGACGCCTCTTCGCAGACGCTGTGCAGCTTGTGCTTGCGCAACAGTTGCTTGATGCGGTCGACCTCGGGAGAGATCGGCATGCGCACGCGAATCCAGTCGGGTTTGCGCGGGAATTCATCCGCGGGAATGATCTTCACCGGAATCCGCGCAACCTTTTGCGCACCGCGCAGTTTGGTGCCGACCTCCACTTTGGCCGGGCTGTTGCCGGTCGACTCGACAATGGCGTTCATGATGCTTTCCTTTTGCAGCAATGGGCACGAAACCTGTGGGAGCGGGCTTGCTCGCGAAGAGGGAGTGTCAGTTGAAATTAATGTTGACTGACACACCGCCTTCGCGAGCAAGCCCGCTCCCACAAGGGGTTTTGTGTTGTGTGGTCAGTCGCGGTAGACCGGGAAGTCCGCGCACAGGGCGGCAGCCTGCCGTGCGACATTGGCTTCGATATCGGCATCGCCAAGGTGGTCGAGGATGTCGCAGATCCAGCCGGCCAGGGCAATGCTCTGCGCCTCCTTGAAGCCACGGCTGGTGATCGCCGGGGTACCGATGCGCAGGCCGGAGGTCACGAACGGCGATTGCGGATCGTTGGGCACGGCGTTCTTGTTCACGGTGATGCCGGCGCGACCGAGGGCGGCGTCGGCGTCCTTGCCGGTCAGGCCCTGGCGGATCAGGCTGACCAGGAACAGATGGTTGTCGGTGCCGCCGGACACCACGTCATAACCACGCTCGATAAACACCTGCGCCATGGCCTGGGCGTTGCGGGTCACCTGCGACTGATAGGTCTTGAATGCCGGCTCCAGCGCTTCCTTGAAGCACACGGCCTTGGCGGCGATCACGTGCATCAGCGGGCCACCCTGACCACCTGGGAACACCGCGGCGTTGAGCTTCTTCTCCAGTTCCGGATTGGCTTTGGCCAGAATCAGACCGCCACGGGGGCCGCGCAGGGTCTTGTGGGTGGTGGTGGTGACCACGTCGGCGTAGGGCAGGGGATTGGGGTACAGACCGGTCGCCACCAGGCCGGCGACGTGGGCCATGTCGACGAAAAAGTACGCGCCGACCTTGTCCGCGATCTGACGGAAGCGCGGGAAGTCCAGGGTCTTCGAATAGGCCGAGAACCCGGCGATGATCATCTTCGGCTTGTGCTCGACAGCCAGGCGCTCGACTTCGTCGTAATCGATCAGGCCCGTGGTGGTGTCGATGCCGTATTGCACGGCGTTGTACAGCTTGCCGGAAAAACTCACCTTGGCGCCGTGGGTCAGGTGACCGCCGTGGGCCAGGCTCATGCCGAGCACGGTGTCGCCGGCTTGCAGCAGGGCCAGATAAACCGCCGCGTTGGCCTGGCTGCCGGAGTGCGGCTGGACGTTGGCATAATCGGCGCCGAACAGCTGCCTGGCGCGGTCGATGGCCAATTGCTCGACCACATCGACGTGCTCGCAACCGCCGTAATAACGCTTGCCCGGATAGCCTTCGGCGTACTTGTTGGTCAGGCCGCTGCCCTGGGCTTGCATCACCCGCTGGCTGGTGTAGTTCTCCGAGGCGATCAGTTCGATATGGTGTTCCTGCCGTGCATCCTCGGCGTTCATCGCCGCCAGCAGTTCGTCGTCATAGCCTTTGATCTGGTCGTGCTTGCTGAACATGGTGTGGTCCTTTTTCGGATTCGGGAAATGCGTAGGGGGCTTCAAGCGTCGGCGTGTTCTGCGGTCAGGCGTTCATAGGCGTCTTGATCCAGTAGATCGCTCAACGCCTGGACATCGACCGGTTTGAAGCGAAAGAACCAGCCTTCGCCCAATGGGTCTTCGTTGACCAGTTCCGGGGTGTTCTCCAGTGTCGCGTTGATCTCGACCACTTCACCGTCCAGCGGCATGCCGATACTGCTGGCGGCTTTCACCGATTCCAGCACCGACACTTCAGCGCCTGCATCGAAGGCGCCCAGCTCAGGCACCTGAACGAATACCACATCCCCCAGCGCCTGCTGGGCAAACGCCGTGATGCCGACGGTGACCAGGCCATTGCTCTCAAGGCGCAGCCATTCGTGATCGACGGTAAAACGCAATTCGCTCATCTCAACTCCTTATTGTTTTAAGGCTCGTGGCGGGGCGACGAGCGGGGTTGGAGGAGTGATAGCAAGGGTGGTGCCAATGTTTTTTATTTGTTTTAAATCAATGGCTTGAAGTGATTCTGTAAGGCGTTGGAGATTCCGGCTGTATTGAAATGAATACAGGAAACCCGGGCTGTGGGTGCGGACGCCGTAATTGTGGGTGGGAAAGGTTTTGTCTTGATTTCGCTACGCTGTATCGATTTGAAGACGGAGAGCTCGGCAACAACACTGAGCCCCTGTGGGAGCGGGCTTGCTCGCGAAGGCGTCATCGCAGCCAATATCGATGTTGTCTGACCGACCGCTTTCGCGAGCAAGCCCGCTCCCACATTTTTGACCGAGCCAGGTTCAGGGTTTATTGGGAATCCCGTACTTGCGCAGGCGAATCGCGATGGCGCTATGGGATGTCTGCAGTCGTGCCGCCAGCAACCGACTGGACGGATAGCTGCGATAAAGCTGTTCCAGCAGGTTCTTCTCAAAGTCGCCAACGGCCTCTTCCAGGCTACCGACTTCGCCGTCGTTCTGCCGCTCTACCGCCGTGCGGGCGATGTCCAGATCGTCGATGTCCACCAGCGGATTTTCGCAAATCGCCGCTGCACGGAAGATCACGTTCTGCAATTGCCGCACATTGCCCGGCCAGCGGTTGCCGAGCAGGGCGCTGAAGGTGCTCGGTGCCAAACGACACGCCGGTCGCTGGATCTGCGCACAGGCCTGTTGCATGAAGTGATTGGCCATCAACAGGATGTCGTGACCGCGCTCGCGCAGCGGCGGTACTTGCAGGTTGAGCACATTGAGACGGTAGAACAGGTCTTCGCGAAAACGCCCTTCGGCGACCATTTTTTCCAGGTCGCGGTGGGTCGCGCTGAGCACCCGCACATTGACCCGGACCTCTTTATCGCCACCGACCCGACGGAAGCAGCCATCGCTCAAAAAACGCAGCAACTTGGCTTGCAGGTACGGCGACATTTCCCCGACTTCATCGAGGAACACCGTGCCCTGGTCGGCCAGTTCCAGCAGGCCGAGCTTGCCGCCCCTTTGCGCACCGGTGAAGGCGCCGGGGGCGTAGCCGAACAGCTCGCTTTCGGCCAGGCTCTCCGGCAGTGCCGCGCAGTTCAGGGCCAGAAAAGGCGCGTCGTGCCGTGGGCTGATGGCGTGGCAGGCGCGGGCCACCAGCTCCTTGCCGGTGCCTGTTTCGCCCTGGATCAACAGCGGCGCGTCGAGGGCCGCCACTCTTTGCGCACGCGCCTTGAGCGCGCGGATCGGCGGTGATTCGCCGAGCAGCGCATCGAAGCCTTCGGCATGGTCATGGTGCAGTGCCGACAGGCGTTCACCGATGCGATTGGGTTGATACAAGGTGAGCAGGGCGCCGGCGTCGGTGATCGGCATCGCGTCGAGGAGCAAGGTCTGGCCACCGAGGCTGACCTCGTGCATCGGCAGGCGGAAATGGTGAGCGATCAAGGTGCGTTGCAAATCGGCATCGTCGAACAGCGCGGTCAGCGATTCACCGGCCGGTTCGCGCCCGCACAGGGCGATCAGCGCCGGGTTGGCCAGCAGCACATGACCTCGGTCATCCACCGCCAGCACCGGGTCGGAACTGGCTGCCAGCAACGCGTCCAGTTGCAGGCGCCGGCGTTGCCCCGGAAGGATGTCGACCATGGTCACCGCTTGCACGCCGCGCACACCGAAAAGCGCCTCGCGCAACTCCTCCAGCACCTCGGCGCCGAGGGTCGGTGCATCGATGTAGACGTTCGGCGGCACCATCTCCACGGCGTCCAGATTGAAACTGCGTCCACCGAGCAGGGCCAGCACTTCCTGGGTGATTCCGACGCGGTCGATGAAGGTGACGTGGATGCGCATGACGGGCCTGCAAGGTTGGCGAACCGAATCAGTATGCCCGGCAAATTTTCAATTTGGCGAGTGTCACATCACAGCTGGCCGGTTTTACGGGCGCTGGCGGCCAGGTCTTCCAGGAACGCCTGGAGGATCGGCGGTGGTGCCGTGCCGCGACGGGTGATCACGTCGAACGGCGATTTCAGGCGCAGGCTTGCGGGTGCCAGTTGGTGCATCTCGCCGCTTTTCACCCACTGGCTGGCGAAGTGCTCCGGCAGGAAACCCACATAAGCGCCGGAGATGATCAGGATGGCCGACGCCTCGATGTTGTCCACGGTGGCCGCCGCTTTGGTGATACCCAGGTGTTCCAGGTCGTATTGCTGCATGTAGCCGCGCACGACGATGCGCCCCGCGCCGACCTCTTCGAGCAGCTCGGCGCCCTCGGCCTGGCTGCCGAACAACGGGTGTCGCCGGCCGCAATACAAACCCAGCGCTTCCTGGTACAGCGGTGATTGCAGCAGGCCCGGCACATGGATCGGGAAGTGCCCGATGGCCAGGTGCAGGCGACCGTCGAGCACCCGTTCTTCGAGTTCCGCCGGGGTGCCGACGTACACGTTCAGGTGCACGTCATGCCCGCGGGAGACGAAGCGCTGTGTGGTGCGCGGAATCGGCGAGTCGGGGTCGGTAATCGTGGTGTCGATGATCCCCAGGTTGAGCTTGCCGCTGATGTGCTGCTTGAGCACGTCGGCGTCCATGCAGAAGTTTTCCACCGCCGACAGCAGGCGCTGGGTGGCTTCATGAATCGCCACCCCTTGTTCGGTCAGGCGAAAGCCGCTGCGCCCACGCTGGCAGAGTTTCACCCCAAGACGGGTTTCCAGGTGGGTCATCTGTTCGCTGATGGTCGACTGCCCGGCATTCAACGCCGCCTGCGCGGCCGAGAAGCCACCGCAGCGCACAATCGTGGCAAACACCCTGAGCAGTTTCAGGTCGACGTCGTGCAGCTGGATCATCTTGAACCTCCGGCATGTGGATGCATCGGGAATGCCGATATGAGTATCTGATGTTTAGCATTTTTTCCACGAAAACCTGCGCCCATAGTCTTTCCAACGGCGGTCGCCTTGCAGTCCGTCAAGCCGATAACAAGAAGTGGAGAGGCTAGAAATGTCGAACAACGGTTATGAATCCGGTCGCCTGAACCTGCCATTCGTGGGTCATTGCACCTTTGGCAAATCCCCGGTGTGCACCGATTGGGATGCACTGGATGCCGACGTCGCGGTGCTCGGTGTGCCCAACGACATGGGCACCCAGTGGCGCTCCGGCGCACGCTTCGGACCACGCGGGATTCGTGAAGCATCGACGCTGTTTTCCTTCGGCCACGCCGGCGCCTACGATCATGAAGATGACGTGATGTACCTCACCGCATCGGACGTGCGCATGGTTGACGTCGGTGATGCCGACATCGTCCACACCGACATGGCTACCAGCAACAAGAACACCGAATACGCCGTGCGCAAGATCCTCGACGCTGGTGTCATGCCGGTTGTTCTCGGCGGCGACCATTCGGTGCACGCACCAGTGATCAAGGCCTTCGAGGGCCGTGGCCCGATCCACATCATTCACTTCGATGCGCACCTGGATTTCGTCGACGAGCGCCACGGTGTTCGCTATGGCCACGGCAACCCGCTGCGCCGCGCCTCGGAAATGAACCACATTGTCGGCATGACCCAAATGGGCATTCGCAACGTGTCGTCGTCCAACCGTGATGACTATGAAGCGGCCCACGAAGCCGGCTCGAAAATCCTCTCGGTGCGCGACGTGCGTCGTCTCGGCGTCGAAGGCGTGCTGGCGCTGATCCCGCAGAACATCAACTACTACATCACCATCGACATTGACGGTTTCGACCCGTCCATCGCCCCCGGCACCGGCACCCCGAGCCACGGCGGCTTTCTCTACTACGAAGTGCTGGAAATCATCCAGGCCCTGGCCAAGCGCAGCAAGGGCAACATCGTCGGCATGGACCTGGTGGAAGTGGCTCCGGTCTACGACCCGACCGGCATGACCTCGATCCTGGCCGCACAACTGCTGCTCAACAGCATCGGTTTCATCTTCCACGAACGAGGCAAGGTGCGGGCGGCCGCCGAAAGCGAAACCGCATCAGCCTGATCATCGAAACCAGTGACCCGGCAGGCCCTGACTGCCGGGCAGAGAGAACAAAAATGGACACGATCGTCAAAAGTTACCTGCAAAAATTCGGCGTCAGCGAAGCCACCCAGACCTTCCTCGGCAAGGTCCAGAAAATGTTCATCGGCGGCGCCTGGGTCGAGGCCAGCAACGGCGAAACCTCCGATGTGATCGAACCCTCGACCGAAGGCCTGATCACCCGCATTCCCATGGGCACCACCGATGACCTGGACCGCGCCGTGCAAGCCGCCCGCGCCCAGTTCGACGGCGGCGCCTGGCGCCAGGCCAAACCTGCGGAACGCGAGCGCATGATGCAGCGCCTGGCCGACCTGATCGAGCAGAACGCTGCTGAGCTGGCGCAAATCGAATCGATCGACATGGGCAAATCGGTTGCCTTCGCCAAGGACGTTGACATCCAGGGCACCGTCGATACCCTGCGCTACTTCGCCGGCTGGGCCACCAAACTGCACGGCCGTACTGTCGAACCTTCGCTGCCGGGCAACTACCTGGCCTATACCCGCAAGGAAGCGGTAGGTGTGGTCGGCGCCATCGTGCCGTGGAATTTCCCGCTGCAAACCATGGCCTGGAAGCTCGGCGCGGCGCTGGCCACCGGTTGCACCGTGGTGGTCAAGCCCGCCGAACTGACTTCGTTGTCGGCCCTGCGCTTCGCTGAACTGGTGCAGGAAGCGGGCATCCCTGACGGCGTGATCAACATCGTCACCGGGCGCGGCAGCGTGGTCGGCGCGGCCATGGCCACCCATCCCGGCATCGACAAACTGACCTTCACCGGATCGACCCCGGTCGGCCAGACTGTCGGCCGCGCAGCGCTGGATGACATGAAGCGCCTGACCCTCGAACTCGGTGGTAAATCACCGGTCATCGTCTGTGCCGACGCCGACATCCCGGCCGCCGCCCAAGCAGTCGCCAACGGCGTGTTTTTCAACTCCGGGCAGGTATGCGACGCCGGTACGCGGGCCTATATTCATAGCAGTGTCTACGACGAATTCCTGCGTGAGCTGATCGCCTACACGCGCACCCTGAAAATGGCCCCGGGCCTGGACCCGGACTGCTTCATCGGCCCGCTGGTCTCGGCCCTGCAAAAGCAGCGCGTGACCGAGTACATCGAAACCGGCAAGGCCGAAGGCGCCGAACTGGTCTACGGCGGTCAACCGGTCGATGGCCCTGGCTTCTTCGTCGAGCCGACCATTTTCGCTAATTGCCGCAACGACATGCGCATTGTCCAGGAAGAGATCTTCGGCCCGGTGCTGGTCACCGCACCGTTCGACGACGAGGAAGAAGCGCTGGCCCTGGCCAACGACTCGCCATACGGCCTGGCTGCCGCACTGTATTCCAACGACCTCGGGAAAGTGCACAGCCTGATCCCGCGCCTCAAGGCCGGTTCGGTCTACGTCAACGCCCACGGCACCCTCGATCCGTCGATGCCGTTCGGTGGCTACAAGCAGTCCGGATTCGGCAAGGACCTGGGCGCCGAGCAGCTCGACTACTTGCTCGAAACCAAGGCGGTGTGGATCACGCTGCCAGGCTGACCCGCCCCTTGTGGGAGCGGGCTTGCTCGCGAAGAGGCCGGCACATCCAACATTGATGTCGGCTGGTGCTCCGCTTTCGCGAGCAAGCCCGCTCCCACAGGTTTTGCACTAGGGCTGAAGGCAATCGAGCCTTTGAAAAACGGGAACGGCAAGGAAGCTCCCGGGCGTCGTTCACCCGAAAGAACGCGGTTATCTCGTCATGATCTTCCAACAATAAGAGTCCGTCATGAACACTAACGCCAAGTCCGCCCCGAGCGTGTCCAGCCTCGACGAAAAATCCGTCGTCGAGGGGCATTCGATCGACTTCATCCCCGAGAACGAGCGCACCGACAAACTGTCGAGCCAGGGCCCGTTCTGGTTCCTCGGCAATTTCACCTTCTTCACCATGACCATCGGCTTCGTTGGCCCAAGCGTCGGCCTGACCGCACTGTGGACCACGCTCGCCGGCACGCTGGGCATCATGTTCGGCACGCTGTTCATGGCGTTTCACGGCTCGCAAGGCCCGCACCTTGGCCTGCCACAGATGATCCAGTCCCGCGCGCAGTTCGGTTATCGCGGGGTGATCCTGGTGCTGCTGGCGACGCTGTTCGTGTTCGCCGGCTTCAACATCGTCAACCTGGTGCTGATGATGCAGGGGCTGCACACGCTGTTCGGCTTCAACCCCGCGGTGATCGCGGTGGCGGTGACCATACCGGCGGCGGTGCTGGCGATTCTCGGCCATGACTGGATGCACCGCAGCTTCAAATGGGCGTTGTTCCTGTCGCTGCCGCTGTATGGCCTTGTCACCGTGGCGGTGTTGATGGGTTGGGTGCCGGACGCGGTAATGCCGGCGCTGGCGGCGGGCGAAGTGGCCCGGGAGCCGCTGGGTTTCAACTGGACCGGTTTCATCGCGCAGTTTGCGGCGGCCGCCAGCTACAACATCGCCTATGCGCCTTATGTGTCGGACTACTCGCGCTACCTGCCGAAGAATACTTCCAGCGGCAAGCTGATCGCCGTGGTGTTCCTTGGGGCGTCGCTGTCCGGTGCGTGGATGATTTCCGTGGGTGGCTGGCTGGCCGATCACCTGCACTCCACTGACGTGCTGGTGGCCCTCGGGCAAGTCGGCAACACTGTGTCGCCGCTGGTGGGCACGGCGGTGGTGGTCGTTACCATCCTGGCGTTCCTGCCGGTGATCGCGATGAACATCTACAGCGCCAAGCTGACCACGCTGACCTGCGTCGACTCGATCAAGCACATCGAGCCAACCCGCAAGGCACGCATCCTGGCCATCGGCTTCGTGATCCTGCTGCAACTGGGCGTGGCCCTGAGCATCCAGAGTTCCGGCAAAGGCCTGTCGGTACTGGGGATCTACCTGGTGGTGATGCTGTACTTCCTGGTGCCCTGGACCTCGGTCAACCTCACCGACTACTTCTTCGTGCGCAAGGGCCGCTACGCCATCCCGCACTTCTTCATGCCCCACGGCAACATTTACGGCAGCTGGGGACTGCGCGGTATCGCCGCTTATGCCATCGGTTTTATCTCGATGATCCCGTTCTTCTACATCTTCGACGGCGTTGAACAGCGCGAGGTGTATGTCGGTCCGCTCGCCAAGGCGCTGGGCAGCATCGACATCGCCTGGTTGGTCGGGCTGATCGTATCGGGCCTGGCGTACTACTGGCTGAGCCGCTCGATCGACCTCAAGCGCGAAGAAGCGGTGATCCAGCAGATTGAGAAAAACTCCCCGCAATACACCACCGGCGACACGCTGACCCACAAACAGCAGCCTATGCCGGTATTCACTGAATCGACGGTCGGGAGATGACCATGGCTACGCAAAAATACGACTACATCATCATTGGCGCAGGCTCGGCAGGTTGTGTGTTGGCCAACCGCCTGAGCGAAGACCCGGCCACCTCGGTGCTGGTCCTGGAATTCGGCGGCAGTGACAAGAGCGTAGTGATCCAGATGCCGAGCGCATTCTCGATCCCGATGAACACCAAGAAGTACAACTGGCGCTACGAAACCGAGCCGGAGACCCACCTCAACGGCCGGCGCATTCACTGCCCACGGGGCAAGGTGCTGGGCGGCTCTTCGTCGATCAATGGCCTTGTGTACATCCGTGGCCATGCACTGGACTTTGACGAGTGGGAATCCCTGGGTGCTGAAGGCTGGGGCTATCGCAACTGCCTGCCGTACTTCAAGCGCGCCGAGAGCTACGAGTCGGGTGGTGATAGCTATCGCGGGCAAACCGGGCCGCTGCACACCACCAACGGCAATCACATGAAAAACCCGCTGTACGGTGCCTGGGTCGAAGCCGGCGCGGAAGCTGGCTACATCAAGACCGAAGACTGCAACGGCTACATGCAGGAAGGTTTCGGTGCCATGCACATGACTGTGAAGAACGGTGTGCGCTGCTCCACGGCCAACGCCTATCTGCGCCCGGCCATGGGCCGTCCGAACCTGACGGTGATCACCCATGCGATGACGCGCCAGGTCATCCTCGAAGGCAAGCGTGCGGTGGGGGTCATGTATGACCACGGCGGCCAGACCCACCAGGTGTATTGCAACCGCGAAGTGCTGATCTCGTCCGGGCCGATCGGTTCGCCGCACCTGCTGCAACGCTCGGGCATCGGCCCGGCGGACGTCCTGCGCAAGGCCGGGATCGGCGTACGCCATGACCTGCCGGGGGTAGGGGAGAACCTGCAGGATCACGCCGAGGTGTACATCCAGTTCGGTTGCAAGGAGCCGGTGACCCTCAACAGCAAGATGGATCCGCTGAGCAAGCTGATGATCGGTCTGCGCTGGCTGCTGTTCAAGGACGGCCTGGGCGCCACCAACCACTTCGAGGCCGGTGGATTCATCCGCTCCGAGAAGGGCCTGCGCTGGCCGGACATCCAGTTTCACTTCCTGCCGGCAGCGATGCGCTACGACGGCAACAAGCCGATCAAGGGCCACGGCTTCATGGTGCTCACCGGGCCGAACAAACCGAAAAGTCGTGGTTACGTGCGGGTGCGCTCGGCCGACCCTTACGAGCATCCGGAAATCCGCTTCAACTATCTGGAGCGGGAAGAGGACCGCGAAGGTTTCCGCCGCTGCATCCGCCTGACCCGCGAGATCATCGGCCAGAAAGCCATGGACCGCTTCCGCGACGGCGAAATCGCCCCGGGGGCGCAAGTAACCAGCGATGAAGACCTCGACGCGTTCGTGCGCGACAACCTGGAAAGCACCTACCATCCGTGCGGTTCGTGCCGCATGGGCGAGGACGACATGGCGGTGGTCGATTCCGAGTTGCGCGTGCGTGGTATCGCCGGTCTGCGGGTGATCGATTCGTCGGTGTTCCCGACCGAGCCGAACGGCAACCTCAATGCGCCGACCATCATGCTCGCCGAGCGGGCATCCGACCTGGTGCGTGGCGTGCAGATGTTGCTGTCGGCGGATGTGCCGGTGGGGCTGGTCGAGGGCTGGGAAAGCAGCCAGCGTACTTCGCTGCCGGGGCGTAATGTGCGGGTCTGACCGCAATCCGCAATCCAATGTGGGAGCCTAATGTGGGAGCGGGCTTGCTCGCGAAAGCGGCGTGTCATTCAACATTTATGTCGACTGACACGGCCTCTTCGCGAGCAAGCCCGCTCCCACAGTAGGCGGCGGTGTTTTCAGAAAATTTTACGTCGCTGTTGCCTCGCCATTGCTAGTCTGTAATTCCTTGAGACCGCAATGGAGCACCCTCATGGCTATTCAGGCCCTGCGCGCCGACGCATCGCACATCGACCAGATCGCCCCTTTGTTTGACGCCTACCGGATGTTCTACAAGCAGCCGTCGAACCTTTCGCAATCGCGCGCCTTTATCGCCGAGCGCCTCGCCCGGGATGAATCGGTGATTTTTCTTGCCCGGGACAGCGATGGTGAAAACCTCGGCTTCGTCCAGCTGTTCCCGACCTTTTCCTCGATCGACGCCCATCGCACCTGGCTGCTCGGTGACCTGTTCACCACGCCCGCCGCCCGGGGCAAAGGCGTCGGCACCTTGCTGATGAACACCGCCCGGGATTTTGCGAAGCTGGCCGGTGGCAAAGGCATGACCCTGGAAACCGCCACCGACAACGTCACCGCCCAGCGTCTGTATGAATCCCTGGGCTGGGTGCGCGACCCCGGTTATTACACCTATTGCCTGGATCTGCAAAAAGGCTGACTCAGCGCGCCTGCTCGCCAAACACCGGCCGCATGAATGAACGCTCGTAGCTGAGGATGAATTTCTTCTCCTCGGCGTACTTGAAGGCCGCGATGCACTCTGGATCGTTCATCGACTGCTGCCGGTAATGCTCGTACGCCGCCAGGCTGGGGAAGGTGAACAGCGCCAGGGCGATGTTGTTGGCGCCCTCCGACGGCAAAAAGTAGCCATGGTGCTGGCCGCCGAACTTTTCCACCAGGGGAATCCACATCTTGCCGTAGTGCTCGAAAGCGTCGAGCTGGTAGGGGTCGAGCACGTATTTCAGGTAGCAAGTGACCATTTTTTCGTTCCTTGATCAGGTTTTGAGGGCAGTCGCCACTGTAATGAACAGTGGGCGTGCGGCACAGCCGCTTGTTCGACATTGACCGGTAATTTTGCGCCAAAGGCAGCTACTGGCGCCGCAGCACTATTGGTTCAGTCAATAGTCACCATCAAGAATCGCAAGTTCTGTTTTTTGCGCAAAGGCGGAAAATTGCCTGCATTGAACACGCTGCTCAAGGAACCTGCGCGATGAAAATCTTGACCCGACTGGCTGTGATTGCCCTGTTGCTGGGCAGCGTTGCGTCCACCGCATCGGCCTTTGCCGAAGATGCACGCGCCTGCCATCTGCCGCCGATCACCGGCGGTCACAGCGGGCTGCAATACGGTCAGACGGTCGGGGTGCTCTACAGCGACAACACTGTGGAAAACCTGCAATACCTTGAGCAATACCACTCGGTGGCCGTCAACGGTGCGAAAAACGCACTGGATACGCGGATTCGCCAGGCGTTCGTCAACAGTTCCGATCCGGACCTGGCCATCGACTGGCTGATGGGTTCGTTGCACCACACTTTTCTGTCGGTGACGGTCTACGAAAATCTCGATGCCCTGGTGCAGGCCCATCCCGATGTGGTGGTGATGCTCGATACCCACAATCAGTTGCTGACTCAGCGTAACGACCGGGTCGAGGCGCGTTTCGCCGCGCGGTTCTACGACGCCAACCTGCAGTACATCGGCAAGGCCGAAGGCGCGGTGGAAAAACAACTGCCGTCGGTATGGGTGCATGACAAGACCGCGCCCGAGATCGCCGCGCAAATCGAACAGCAACGCGACCTGCAACTGACCGCGCTGAAACAGTTCGATGCATCGTTGAAGGCGCTGGTAACCGCCGGATTGACCGCAACAACAAATTAACAAGCCCGACGCCCATTGAGCGGCGGGCAACCCGATCCACCGTGGATTTCTATTCAGGACCTGATTCATGCGCACTGTTTTTGCCCCGACCCTGGCCTTCGCTTCGCTGCTGCTGGCCGGTTGTGCCACGCCGAATGATCCGACCATGACCTTGCAGACCAGCAAGTCGCCGGAGGAGTACACCCATTGCGTGGTGCCGAAGTTGCAGCACGATGCGCTCAACCCAACGGTGTCGCAGACCCAGCGCAGCTACCGGATCGTCGTATCAAGCAAAGTGTCGGCGGACAACGTGCTTGAAACCTATAAAGCCTCGAACGGCGGCAAGGTATTCCTGTACGAGCGCAAGCTGCTGGCGTCGACCTTCGTGCCGTCGACGTTCGAGCGTGCGGCGCAGGAGTGTTTGTAAGGGCAATTTCAGGCAAAAAAAAGCTGCCGGGACTGGCAGCGGAAAGTTAAAGCACGCATTGGATGGACTGAGTATGGCGCTCGGTTCATGACGATTCGATGACAGCTTGATGGCCATCCATCAGGATGCCGAAAATCCTGCCACTGTTGTGGTGTGGCTCAGAACTCCAGGCCTGTCATCCGGGTGTCATCAAAGCAATGGCAAGATCCTCGCAATCCGTCTTGAGTGCCCCGGTGGCCGTCTGAACCGGGTCTGCGGTTTGGCGTTCTGCATGGATTGATGAGCAAACACTAAAAACCTGCCAGCCGAGGAAAACCCATGACCGACCCCCGTCGCGTGCTGTTCGTCTGCGCCCGAAACGATGTCCGCTCACCCATGGCTGAAGCCCTGCTTCGCCACACCGATCCTGCCGATTTCCAGGCCTTCAGCGCCGGGCTTGAGGCCAGCGAGATCGACCCGCGCACATTCGAATCCCTCGATCACATCGGTGTCGATGCCAGCGGCTTGCGCAGCAAGTCCCTCGAAGATTTCGAAGGTCAGGAATTCGACTACGTCATCACCCTGTGCGACAAGTCTTGCGAAGAGGCCTCACGCATGCCGTTTACCGGTGAAGTGATGGTCTGGAGCTTCGAAGACCCGACCACCAGCGAAAGACACGACCCGTTCCGCCATACCCTCCAGGAAATCGGCGACCGCATCAAAATGTTCGTCACCGTGAAAACCCGCCCCATGCCCCAGGCGCCGTCAGTCAGCGACTCCTGAAACCCCTCGAACACCGTCTACCCTCATCGGTCACAACCATCATGATGAGCACAGGTCCCCTGTGGGAGCGGGCTTGCTCGCGAAGAGGCCTCCACATTCAACATCGTAGGTGGCTGGACTACTGCTTTCGCGAGCAAGCCCGCTCCCACAGGGATTGCGTCCATTTGACCACTTGGGATATCCCCGACCCGCATGTTCCAATAGCCATCCGGCAACACCCGACTGGAAACGGAACATGAAAAAACTCGCAGCACTGACCCTCGCCTCGGCGCTCACCGCGGGCCTGTTCAGCACACCCATCCTTGCTGCAGGCGATGTCCAGGCCGGGGAGAAAGTGTACAAGCGCCTCTGCAGCGGCTGCCATCAGATCGGTGAATCGGCTCGTGCCTTCTTTGGTCCGCAACTCAACGGCGTGATCGGTCGCCATTCCGCCGTCACCACGGACTACGTGTATTCCGATGCGATGAAATCCGCCAACCTGGTCTGGGACCGCGAAACCCTGATCGCCTACCTTGAGGCGCCGAAGAAAGTCGTGCCCGGCACCCGCATGATTTTCTGGGGCCTCAGCGACCCGGAAAAAATCGAAGACCTGCTGGCCTACCTGCAAACTTTCCCGGCGCAATGATCACGCCGCGGTCTGCTGCTCGGCCGCCAGGTTGTCGACCAGCCACTGGGTAAAGGCCCGCGCCATCGGGATGTTCTCGCTGTCACGGTGGGTCAGCAGCGCCCAGTTCGGGCCGCGGATGGTTTGCTCCACCATCGGCTGCAACAGCCCGGTGGCCCGTGCCTGCCGACTCAGCAACTGGCTCACCAGCGCAATGCCCAGTCCGGTACAGGCTGCGTCCAGCAGCAAACCCGGATCGGAAAAATTCAGCCCCTGATCCATCTGCCCCACATCTATGCCCGATTCCACCGCCCAGTGGCTCCAGTCCATTTCCCGCTCGCCATGCAAGGTGGTGCGCTGTTCCACGGGCACGGCCAACAGGCTCGGGTGACACGCCGGGTAGAGGCGGTCGGCGTGCAGCACCTTGAAACTGCATTCGGCCTGGGAGCTGATGTCGTCGCGCACCGCCAGGTCGATGGTCTGGCTGGCCATGTCCGGCACTTCATCGGTGCTGAAAATCCACAGATCGACCTGCGGATGCAGCCGGCGGAAATCCCCCAGGCGCGGCAACAACCAGTGCCGGGCAAACGCCGGGGTGGTGTTGAGCACCAGTTGATTGGGCTTCTGGTATTGCCCCAAGCGGCGAATGCCCACCGCCAGTTGCTGCAACAACGCCTGGGTGGTGCTCAGCAGATCGTGCCCGGCATCGGTCAGGCTGACGCTGCGCCCGCTGCGATGGAACAACGGTTGTTCCAGGTAGGCCTCAAGGCTGCGGATCTGCTGGCTGATCGCCGATTGGGTGAGGTGCAACTCGTCGGCAGCCTTGTGAAAACTGCCCAGCCGGGCGGCGGCTTCGAAGCCGCGCAGGGTGCTCAGGGGCGGCCAGTGTTTGAGCATATCGATAAGTTCCTCTAATCAGTTGTCTGCAAAATCCATCGTTTGTTTGCCCGTTTTTACAGCCGTAGCATGCATGCCAAGACCGCCAAGGCCGTTTTCATTGAACACAATGACTTAACTCAGAGGTGCTTGTCATGCAGCAGAACGTAATTCAAAACAGCGGTTGGACGATGCCGGCCGAGTGGGTCACTCACGCCGCCACCTGGATGGTCTGGCCGCACAACAAGACCCTGTGGGAGTCAGGCTGGCGGGTGACACTGCCACAGGTTCAAGAAGATTTCGCCCGCGTGGCCAACGCCATCGCCCGCTTCGAACCGGTGAAACTGGTGGTCGATCCTTCAGCCGTCGCCAGCGCCAAGGCGTTGTGCGGGCCGAACATCGAGTTGATCGAACTGGCGGTCAACGACAGCTGGTGCCGCGACTCCGGCCCGAGCTTCGTCTGCCACCCGCAGCAAGGCCTGGCCGGTGTGAGCTGGCGCTTCAATGCGTGGGGTGGCAAGTCGGCCCACGATCTGGACGAAAGCCTGGCCCGCCGTGCGCTCAACCATTTGGGGCTGGAGTGCTTCGGCACGGCGTTGAGCAATGAGGGTGGCGCGATTCATGTGGACGGCGAGGGCACGCTGATCACCACCGAATCGGTGTTGCTCAACCCCAATCGCAACCCGGGCGTGAGCAAGGCCGAGATCGAAGAGATCTTCACCCGACTGCTGGGCGTGAAGAAAACCATCTGGCTGCCGGGCGATCCGGACTACGTGACCGGCGACATGACCGACGGCCACGTCGATGGCGTGTGCGCCTTTGCCCGTCCCGGCGTGTTGCTGGTGGACGCCACCCACGACAAGCAATCGGTGTACGCCGAAGTGGCCCGGGAGAACCGCCGCGCCCTTGAACTGGCCACCGACGCCCAGGGCCGCCAGTTCGAACTGATCGAACTGTTCGAAGCCACCGATGCAGTGGACACCGAGGCCGAAGTGTTCTGCGCCTCCTACACCAATTTCTATATCGCCAACGGCGCGATCATCATGCCGGCCTACGGCATCGATGCCGACAAGGTCGCTGCCGAAGTGCTGGCGCAGGCGTTCCCCGGTCGTGAAGTGGTGCCGGTGCGGATCAACCATCTGGCCCATGGTGGTGGCGGTGTGCATTGCATCACCCAGCAACAGCCGGCCTGGCCGGTGCGGGGTTGATGCCATGACACTGCTGACCATCGCCACCACCCAGATGCCCTGCACCTGGGACCTGAAACACAACCTCGACCAGGCCGAGCAACTGGTCCGCGAAGCGGCGGCCAAGGGCGCGCAGGTCATCCTGTTGCAGGAGCTGTTCGCCACGCCGTATTTCTGCATCGAGCAACACCACAAACACCTGGCACTGGCCGAGGAGTATCGCGAAAGCCACGTGCTCCAGCGCTTCGCCGCATTGGCGAAAGAGTTGGGCGTGGTGCTGCCGTTGAGCTGGTATGAGAAGGCCGGCAACGCCTACTTCAACTCACTGAGCGTGGCCGACGCCGACGGGCGCCTGTTGGGTGTGTACCGCAAGACCCACATCCCCAACGCCATCGGCTATCAGGAGAAAGAATACTTCAGCCCCGGCGACAGCGGTTTCCGGGTCTGGGACACCGCGTTCGGGCGCATCGGCCTGGGCATCTGCTGGGATCAGTGGTTCCCCGAAACCGCTCGCTGCCTGGCGTTGATGGGGGCCGAAGTGCTGCTGTTCCCGACGGCCATCGGCTCCGAACCGGGTTGTGCCACTCTCGATTCCCGGGATCACTGGCAGATGACCATGCGCGGCCACGCCGCCGCCAACCTGCTGCCGGTGGTGGCGGCCAACCGGGTCGGCCGGGAAGCGGCGACCACCGACCCGACTCTGCAAATGAGCTTCTATGGCTCGTCGTTCATCTGCAACCACAAGGGCAAGTTACTCGCCGAAGCCGACCGTGACAGCACCGGCGTGCTGGTCCACAGCCTGGACCTGGCGGCCATGCGCGAGGACCGCCTGACCTGGGGTATCTACCGCGATCGCCGTCCGGAAATGTACGGCGCCTTGTTGACCCAGGACGGTCGTCAGATCCATTCACGCTGGGCAACCCAAGGGGTGTGACATGAACACGATCAACAAGCTGTGCCTGGCCATGGGGCTGGCGCTGAGCTGTGCGGTGCCTGCGTTGCACGCCGAAGAGAAAACCCTGCGGCTGTACAACTGGGCCGACTATTTCGCCGAGGACACCTTGAGCAAGTTCACCGCCGAAACCGGGATCAAAGTGATCTACGACGTGATGGACGGCAGTGAAACCCTGGAAGCGAAAATGCTCGCTGGCGGCAGTGGCTACGACCTGATCTTCCCCGGTGACACCGTGGCCGAACGCCTGATGCGCGCCGGCAGTTTGCAGCCCTTGGATCAGTCAAAACTTACTGCTCTGAACGACGTCGAGCCAGGGTTGCAGAAATTGCGCTCGCACTACGAGCAGTCGCGCCAGGCCACGATCCCGTACACCTGGGGCACCATCGGCCTGACCTACAACGCCGGGCAGATTGCCCAGCGTGCGCCGGATGCGCCGGTCGACAGCCTGGACATGCTGTTCAAGCCGGAACTGGCGGCGAAATTCGCCGACTGCGGCATCTCGATGATCGACTCGCCGGACGAAGTGCTGGCCGTGGTGCTCAATTACCTGGGCCGCGACCCGCGGAGCGCCAAACCGGCGGACCTGGCGGCGGCCAGTGACTTGCTGATGAAACTGCGGCCGTACATTCGCAAGTTCCAGTCGCAACCGGTGACCGACCTGGTCAACGGCAACCTGTGCATGTCCCTCGGCTACAGCGGCGACATGACCCAGGCGCAACGCACGTCTGACGGCGCTGGCAAGAAAACCGCCTTCCACTACCGCATCCCCCGCGAAGGCACCACGGTGTGGATGGACACCATGGCCATTCCCGTCGACGCCCGGCATCCGGAGTACGCCTACGCGTTCATCAACTTCGTGATGCGCCCGCAAAACATGGCAGCCATCAGCAACTTCACCGGCTACCCGACCTCCAACGCCAAGGCACGCCCGGATGTCGATGCCGCGATGCGCAACAACCCGGACATCTACCTCGATGATGCCACCTACGCGCGGCTGATTCCCGGCAAGGACATTCCCCAGGCCGACATGCGGGCACGCATGCGCACCTGGACCAAGTTCAAGACCGCTACAGTCAAATGATCATCGGCCGGCCCGAGGGCCGGCCAAACCTCGATTTCAGGAAATCACATGCCGACACGTCGAACATTCATCAAGCAGGTATCGGTCGCTGCCGGACTGGGCGCGCTGGCGTCCATGGGATTGGGCTTTGCCTCCCAGCCGGTGCGAGCGGCCGGTAAAGGCAACTGGTACATGCCCGATGAAGGGGACAAACACCAGCGGGCCTTCATCGCTTTCGGGGCACAGGCCGCGATCTGGGAGGACTTCACGCCCCATGTGCAAGACGCCCTTGGCCGGATCGCCCGCAGCATTGCCGAACACGAGCCGGTCACCGTGTTCTGTCGCCAGAGCGAACGGCGCCTGGCCGAAGCCAAATGCGGCAGCCACAACACCACCTTCGTGATCACCGAACTGGACGACATCTGGATGCGCGACATCGGCGCCAATTTTGTCGTCGACGGAAGCGGCGGCCTTGCTGCCGTGGACTTCAACTTCAACGGCTGGGGCAACAAACAGCAGCATGCGGACGATGCGCAACTGGCCGCCCTGGTCGCCGAAAACGCCAAGGCGGATTACCAGCAAAGCGAACTGGTGGGCGAGGGCGGTGGCATCGAAGTGGATGGCCACGGCACCGGGATCATGACCGAAAGCAGCTGGATCAACCGCAACCGCAATCCCGACTGGAGCAAGGCCGAGGTCGAGGCAGAGCTGAAAGAGCGTCTGGGGCTGCGCAAAATCATCTGGCTACCAGGCATCAAGGGCAAGGACATCACCGACGCCCACGTCGATTTCTATGCGCGCTTCGTCAAGCCCGGCGTGGTCATCGCTAACCTCGACAATGACCCCGAGTCCTACGACTACAAGGTCACTCGCGCCCATCTGCAGATCCTGGAAAACGCCACGGATGCCGATGGCCGCAAGTTGCAGGTGCATACCGTGTCGCCGCCACTCAACCCGCGCAACAGCCGGTTCAGCAAGGACAACCCGGATTTCGCCGCCGGCTACATCAACTACTTCGTGATCAATGGCGCGATCATCGCACCGCAATTCGGCGACGAAGAAGCCGATGCCAAGGCCTTCGACCTGCTGTCCGAACTCTACCCGCAGCGCAAGGTGGTGCAACTCGACATCGACGCGATCTCTGCAGGCGGTGGAGGGATTCACTGCGTGACCAGCCACCAGCCGATGGTTTAACGGTTTGCCCCTGATTTCAGGTTAAACACAAATCCTGTGGGAGCGGGCTTGCTCGCGAAAGCGGAGTGTCAGTCAACATCTTTATCGACTGGTTCGCCGCCTTCGCGAGCAAGCCCGCTCCCACAGGGATTTTTGGTGAGTCAGGTAAGTCAGGCCTTGCTGGCCTTCAGGTAAGCCCCCAACCGTCGCCCCATTTCCTCACCCAGCGCCTGCAAGCCACTGAGCGGCCGCACCATCACTTCAAACTCGACAATCTTGCCCTGTTCGTTGAAGCGGATCATGTCGATACCCTTCAGCTCTTTCTCGCCGACCCTGGCGCTGAATTCGAGAATCACGCTCAAGCCATCCGCCGTCGTCAGCTCACGGTGATAGGCAAAATCCTCGAACACGTCCATGACCGTATTGAGGATCATCGACACCACCGGCGCTCCCGGATACGGCGTGTGCGCCATCGGCGAACGGAACACCGCCTGCGGATCGAGCATTTCGGGCAAACCGCTCAAGTCGCGGTTGTCGAGCATCGCGTGCCACTGCTTCAGGGACGCTGCGACATTGGGGTTCAGTTTCAGCTCAGACATCTTCAACTCCTGTTTTTATTGTTGTGGTGCGAAAGCGTTGGTCGATCACCCTGGCGGCATCGTCGGCCCATTGACGGTAGAGCAGCGGCCCCGGATGAAAACCATCACTGGCCATCAGGCCCGGTTCGGGCGCCAGCGGGGTGGTCAGCATCGTACATTGATCCAGGCGTGCGGCCAGATCCGCAAGATGTGCATTGAACTGCCGCGCCCTGAAACCCAGAAACCAGCGCAGCGGCTGGGGCAGCGCGGGGAACAAATGCATCGGCGGAAGCGGCGACACCACAATCTGCCTCACCGCGTATTTATCGCACAGCAGCGCCATCAAGCGCCGTTGCCGAGCGAGCCACTGATCCAGGGTGAGAGAGCTGGTGACATCGTTGACACCAATCGACAACAGCGCCACATCGAACGGCTCGGGGGCGTGCTGTTCGAGCAGCTCCAGCAACCCTTGTGAATCCAGCCCCGAGTGCGCCCAGAGTTTCCACGACAACTGGTAATCATCGGCCAGGCGCGCGACCAGCCGACCACTGAGGGCTTCACCTTGAGTCGCCGCACCCACCCCCGCTGCGGCGCTGTCGCCGACAATCAACAAGCGCAGCACGTCACCGCTACCAGCCTCGCCCTGGCGGTCACCTTCGGCCTCCGGCAACTTGGGCGTCACCCGCCGCGTATACAGGCCCTGTACCAGCAATAACGGGCCGAGCAGGATTTTGGCGAGGGTTTCAATGTGGCTCATTTGACGTTATCGCCCTGCAATACACAGCTCCCCGGTCGCACGAATCATCGCCTGGCCATGCAAATAATCCTTGATCAGCGCGGAACGTTCGGTGGCCAGCCATTGCGGGCAGTTCGGGTCGTTGCGGTAGGGCAGGAACGCGGCGTACTGCGTGAGCAGCAGGTTCTGCAGGTTGTCGAGCTTGGGCCGGATGTCGTTGCCCAGGTCTGGCCGTGGCGTGTCCGGTGCCTTGTGCGCCGCTTGCCATTGTGCGAGCCGGCCGTATTGCACCAGTTTGCTGGCTTCAATCTGGGCGGCGATCAGGACGGCGACATCGTCGGGGTCAAGCTGGCGTTCAGCCGCCTGCTTCCTGGCGTTGGCGATGACTTGCGCTTCCCGGGTGTTGTCCTGGACCGGTTTGCCGCTGTCCCACTTGGTCAGCGCCACCAGTTCGCTGATGTTCAACCGCTCATTCATCGTCGCCAGCAAGGGCTGCAAGGCATCGGGCGCCGGGGGTGTCGTGCCGGCCTGGGCGCTGCCAGCGAGCAAACCGAGCAGGGCGCAGGCCAGCCAGTGCGGCAGGCGCAGGGAACGGGGCATGGGCAGAACCTCCTTGGACGCGAAAATCACTCCGGCTTGTGTATCACAAGTGCGGCCAGGGAACGACAGGTTGCGAAAGATTCAGGCCAGCAGCCGTTCAATCTGCGCCAGCTCCCAGGTGCTGAGCAAACTCACCGGGTCGGTGCCGAAGCGCTGCCCGTTGTCGAACACATATTCACGGCCATCGGGGCTTTGGCCGTGCAGGCAGTGGCGCAGGTGACCGGCGTCGACGTCGAGCGTCAGGCGCCAACCGTCGATGTCGACCTGTACATGGTCAGGCTCGCAGGCGTCGTCGACTCGCTTGAAGGTGCAGATGCCTTGAGCGGCATCGCGCAACGGCTGGTAAACCTCGCGGGCGGTGAGGGCGGGCACAGGTGTCTCCGGGGCGGAATCGGGGAGGCACAGGATAGATCATCAGCCTGCAAAAAAGCCCGGAAACGCCAAACAACCTTGTGGGAGCGAGCTTGCTCGCGATTAGGCCGGCACATCCAACATCGATGGCGCCTGACACACCGCCATCGCGAGCAAGCTCGCTCCCACAGGGGAATGCAGCCACCCGCAAATCCCGGAAACGCCAAACAACCTTGTGGGAGCGAGCTTGCTCGCGATTAGGCCGGCACATCCAACATCGATGGCGCCTGACACGCCGCCATCGCGAGCAAGCTCGCTCCCACAGGTTAATCAGCGCTCGTCTATTTCCTGTTCAACGCCGCCTCCGCCGCGGCAATTTCAGCCTGGCGCTTGACGATCATGTCGCCCACCGGCGGCCCCTGGAAGCGCCGGGCTTCAAAACCGAACCAGACGATGGCCGTCAGGATCAGGAAACCGATGGTGATGTACAGCGCCCAATTGTTCGGTGGCTGGATGCCGATGACGAAAATGATGACCATCGACAGGATCGAGAGGATGGCGAACACCGAGTACCAGAAACGCCCCAAGTTCCACGGTCCCATGGTCGGCCACTTCGCCGTCCCAAAGGTAAACAGGCCGAGCGCGATGGGAATGGCGAAGGAGAAGAACAGGAAGATCACCGTGCAGGACACCACGATCGTATAGACCGGCGTTGCCCCGACCGAGATCACCGACGAGCCCCAGTCGAACAGGACGGCGAGGGTGGCACCGGTCCAGATCGCCGCCACCGGGCTTCGAAAGGTCGGCGAAACGGAGGCCAGTGCTTTGGAACAGGGCAGGCCACCGTCCCGGGAGAACGCGAAAATCATCCGTGAAACCGAGGTGACGGTGGCCAGTCCGCAGAGCACCTGCGAGATGAAAATCGCCACGAAAAGCACCAGTTTCAAGGTCGGGTCGACCTGGGTGTTCATGGCCCAGAAAAACACGTTCCAGCCTTGCTTGGCCGCCTCGTCCATGTTCGGCAGCATCAGCACGAACGCGCTGAGCATCAGCCAGCCGAACAGCAACGACCAGACCACCGACATGACCATGCCGCGCGGCACCGACATGGCCGCGTTGCGGGTTTCCTCGGAGGTATGCGCAGAGGCGTCATAGCCGGTGATGGTGTAGATCGGCAACAGCAGGCCGAGCATGAAAACCCAGCCGTTGGAGACCTGCGGCCAGACGCTGCCACCCGCTTCGCCGGAATAGTTGCCGAAGGTCCACAGCCGTGCGAATTCATAGCTGGGTGCCGATATCAGGCAGACGATGGTCAGGGCCAGCGCCGTGGCGAAGATCAGGTAACCTGAGAAGTCAGTGAGTTTGGCGGTCAGGCCGATACCCAAGTGGTTGCACAAGGCCTGCAGGCCGGTGAGGATCGCCAGGAAAATCACCCTGACCGTGGTCGTGTCTTCCATGCCCAGTGCCGGCCCGAAGGCACCGAAAAAGAAGTAATAGGTACCGACGTTGATCGCGCCCAGCACCGTGACCAGCCCCAGCAGGTTGAACCACGCGGTCAGCCATCCGGTGAAGCGGTTACCCAGGATCGAACCCCAGTGGTACAGGCCGCCAGCGGTGGGGTAGGCCGAAGAAATCTGCGCCATGGCCATGGCGAATACCCCGGAGATCAGGCAACCGATTGGCCAGCCGATGCCGATGGATATACCCCCCGCGCCCGAGGTGCCCTGGGCCAGGGAGTTGATGCCACCCGAGAGGATGCAGATGATCGAAAAGGAAATGGCGAAGTTGGAGAAAACGCCCATTCGTCGTGAGAGTTGCTGGGCATAGCCCATGCTGTGCAGCACCTTGACGTCATCGTCGTGCGTTTCGGTGCCCGGCTGGCTTGCTGGGTTCATGATGTGTGCCCCTTTTCAGGTTTTGGACAGGCCGAACTAAGCCGCCGTAGGCTCGACCTTGGTTTTCTGTAGGAGCGAGCTTGCTCGCGATGAACGTCAACGATGACGCGGGGAGCCTGACACCCCGCGTCATCCTCAAGTCCATCGCGAGCAGGCTCGCTCCTACAGACGGCCGTGAAGTGCCGCGTCGAAAATCTTTGCCACGCCGTCCCGGGTCAATGGCAGCGGGTTGCCGCCAGCGGAAGGGTCGACAATCGCCATGTCGGCGATCAGGTCGGCCTGCCGGCCATCCACGCCCAGTTCAACCAGGGTATGGGGCACGCCGATGTCCTTGCGCAGCTTGAGGACGAAGGCCAGGAAACTGTCGAACCCCGGGGAGGGCAGGCGCAGGTACGCCGCCAGGCGGGTGATGCGCTCCTCGATGGCCGAGCGATTGAAGTGCAGGACATAGGGCATGAAGGTGGCATTGGTCATGCCGTGATGGGTGTCATACAACGCACCCACCGGATGGGAGAGCGCATGCATCCCGCCCAGGCCTTTCTGGAATGCCGTGGCGCCCATGGCCGCCGCCGCGAGCATTTGTGCGCGGGCCTCAAGGTCCGACGGCGTGTGTACCGCCTTCACCAGTGAGTTGGCCACCAGGCGCATGCCTTCCACGGCAATGCCATCGGCCAGGGGGTGAAAGCCGGGGGCGCAGTACGCTTCCAGGCAATGGGACAGCGCGTCCATGCCGGTGCCTGCGGTGATTTTGGCGGGCATGCCGACGGTGAGGGCCGGATCGCTGATCACCACGCGGGGCATCATTTTCGGGTGGAAGATGATGCGTTTGGTGTGGGTGCGCTCGTCGATGATCACCGCCGCACGGCCGACTTCGGAACCGGTTCCCGCCGTGGTCGGCACGGCAATGACCGGGGCGATGCGGCTGTCGTCGGCGCGGGTCCAGTAGTCGCCGATGTCTTCGAAGTCCCAGACCGGACGGGTCTGGCCGCTCATGAAGGCAATGAGCTTGCCCATGTCCAGGCCACTGCCGCCGCCGAACGCGATCACACCATCGTGCTGGCCGGCACGCCAGGCATCGAGCCCGCCGGCCAGATTGGCTTCCACCGGATTGGGCTTGAGGTCACAAAACAGCGCCACGCCAAGACCGGCGGCGCGCAATGCGTCCAGTGCCGCCGTGGTGATCGGTGCGCGCGCCAGGCCGCTGTCGGTCACGAGCAAAGGTCGCTGGATACCCTGGCTGCGACAGACCTCGGCCAGTTCGGCGATGCGCCCGACACCGAAACGAACGCTTGTGGGGTAGCTCCAGTTTCCTGTCAGGTTCATGGTCTACACCTCGTGACGCAGATGAAAGGATTTGGCCCGGGTCAGGTGCTCGTAACCCAGTGGCGACAGGGTGACGCCGCGACCGCTGTTCTTCACGCCGGTCCAGGCCAATGCCGGGTCCAGGTAGTCGCAGCGGTTCATGAACACCGTGCCGGTGGCGATCTCGTTGCCCAGGCGTTCGGCCGCTGCGAGGTCCAAGGTCCAGATGGAAGCGCTGAGCCCGAACTCACTGTCATTCATCAAGGCGATGGCTTCTTCATCGCTGGCCACCGGCATGATGCCGACCACCGGGCCAAAGCTTTCGTCGCGCATGACCGACATTTGATGGTTCACGTCCACCAGCACTTGCGGTGCCAGGTAGGCGCTGCCCGGCACGTCGGCGGGAAAGGACTTCGGATCGATCAGCGCTTTGGCGCCCTGGGCCAGCGCATCGGCAATCTGGCCGCGAACGAAGAATGCGGCGCCCGGTGTCACCAGCGGACCGAGGGTGGTGGCTTCATCCAGTGGGTTGCCCAGCACGTACTGGCGGGTCAGTTCGGCGAAGCGCTCGACAAACACCGGGTAGATTTTCTGGTCGACGTAGATGCGTTCCACGGCGCAGCAACTCTGCCCGGAATTGAAGAAACTGCCGTCCACCAGATTTTCCACCGCCTGTTCAAGGTTGGCGTCTGCCCGGACATAGGCCGGGTCTTTGCCACCGAGCTCCAGGCCCATACCGAGAAATTGTCCGCTGGCGACGCTTTCCATGACTTTTCCAGCCTCCACGGAACCGGTGAAGTTCACTTGCTGCACGCGCCCGCAAGCAATGATCGCCCCGGTCGACACATGGTCGAGCAGCAGATTCTGGAACAACCCCTCGGGCAGTTTTGCGCGACGCATGGCCTCGGCGAAACGCTCGCCCACCAGCAGCGTTTGCGATGCATGCTTGAGGATCACGCTGTTGCCGGCCATCAGCGCCGGGATAATCGTGTTCACCGCCGTCAGATAGGGGTAATTCCACGGAGCGACCACCAGCACCGTGCCCAGCGGCTCGCGTTTGATATAGCGGCGAAATCCCGCCACAGGCACCGGCTCTACGGCGGCCAGGGCTTGCGGCGCAATGGCGATCATGTGCCGGGCGCGTTCGGCAAAACCGCGCAGTTCGCCGGCGCCAAAACGCACCGGGCGGCCCATCTGCCAGGCAAGCTCCGGCACGATGTCGGCCTGCATCGACAGCATCGCGTCCACCGCGGCGCTACAGAACGCTGCGCGCTCGCTCAGTGAGCGGCGTTGCCAGGACGCCTGTGCGTTGGCAGCGGCCGTCAGTGCCTGCTCGATCTGCGTCGCATCGGCCACCTCGCGTTCGGCGTACACCCGGCCATCGACCGGGGAGATCAATTGAACCTTCGCAGTCATGATGTTCTCAATAGCGCTCGAAACCGCGCTGCAATTCCCAGTCGGTGATTCGCCGGTCGTACTCTTTCTGCTCCCACTCGGCGGTGTGCACGTAATGGTCGACCACCTCATCGCCGAACGCCTTGCGCAACATGCCGGAGGCCTTGAGTGCGGCGCTCGCTTCGCGCAGGGTCTTGGACACCTCCGGCAAATGCTCATCCAGGTAGGCGTCGCCTTCGAACGGCGGCGCCAGTTCGAGCTTCTCGTCGATACCGGCCAGGCCCGCCGCGATCAGCGCGGCGAAGGCCAGATAGGGGTTGAGATCGGCACCGCCGATGCGGCATTCGATGCGGATGGCCTTGCTGCCTTCGGCACACAGGCGAAAGCCGGCGGTGCGATTGTCGCGGCTCCAGACCGCCCGCGTCGGCGCAAAAGTGCCAGCCTGGAAGCGCTTGTAGGAGTTGATGTAGGGCGCGAGAAAACAGGTGATGTCGTTGGCGTACTTGAGCTGGCCGGCGACCCAGGAACGCATCAGTTTCGACATGCCGAATTCGGCTTTCGCGTCGAAGAACAGCGGCTTCTTGGCGTTCTTGTCCCACAACGAATTATGGATGTGACTGCTGGAGCCGGCAGCGTCGTAGCGCCACTTGGCCATGAAGGTGATCGCCTTGCCCTGCAATTGCGCGATCTCTTTGCAGGCGTGCTTGATGATGACGTGGTGGTCGGCCATGGTCAGGGCGTCGGCGTAGCGGATGTTGATCTCTTCCTGGCCCGGGCCCCATTCACCCTTGGAGTTTTCCACGGGAATGCCCGAGGCCTGCAAGTGCTTGCGAATCGCCCGCAGCACCGGCTCTTCGCGGGTGGTCTGGAGGATGTTGTAGTCTTCGATGTAATGGCCGGCGGTTTTCGGTTTGTGATAGTTGCGCTTGTGGATCGCCTCGTAACTCTCATCGAACAGATAGAACTCGAGCTCCGAGGCAAACATGCCGGTGTAGCCACGCTCGCGCAGGCGCTCGACCTGTTTTTTCAGAATCGCCCTTGGGCTGTGGGGCAGGTCCTGGCGATGGTGATGATCGAGCACGTCGCACAGCACCAGCGCCGTGCACTCAAGCCAGGGCACGCGCCGCAGGGTGGACATGTCGGGCTTGAGCACGAAATCGCCGTAACCCTTGCTCCAACTGGCCGCGGCGTAACCCGGCACCGGCTCCATGTCGATGTCATCGGCCAGCAGGTAGTTGCAGCAGTGGGTTTCTTCGTGGCCGCTGTCGATGAAAAACTCGACCTGGAATCGCTTGCCGACCAGGCGTCCCTGCATGTCGACCATGCAGACCAGTACGGTATCGATTTCGCCGGCAGCCGCGGCGCGCTTGAGTGCATCAAAGCTGAGGAGGGGCTCTGTCATCACGGCAATCCTGCGTGAAAGGTTTGGGCCAGTCTGGGATAGCTGTTGCAGACGCTCTCCAGAAAAACCCAAAACCTGCAGAACCGAGCATCATGAGCAACGAGTTGCTCAAAGCTTAGCCTACCGTTGCAATTGTAGGAGCGAGCTTGCTCGCGATGGATTTGAAGACACCGCGACTAATCAGAAAACCCGCGTCATCGTTGACGACCATCGCGAGCAAGCTCGCTCCTACAGGGTGCTCGTCTTCACTCCGGTAGCCCGGCCAGCCGCAGTCCATCGACGAAACGGGCGAAATCCTCAGGTCGTTGAATGGGCAACCAGTCCTTGAGGGTGCACAGACGCAAAGAAGGATCCAGCTTTTGCAGACGCTGCATCGCCAGATCCGCTTTTTCCATTCGACCGCCGAGCGCATCACTGGCCGCCACCAGCGCCGCCGCGACCAGCAGACTGGGCAGGTTGCCCAGGGCCTTCTCCGCCCACTGCGCAGCGGCATCGAAGTGCCCGGCGAAGAAATGCGCGAGCGCCATCCCCACCTGCATCCTGAACATTTCCGGATCCAGCGGACTCAAGCGAACGGCATGGTTCAAATGCTCGATGGCGGCGTCTGTTTCACCGTGCAGTGCCCGCAGGATACCGCCCAGAAACCAGGCGGGGGCGAGGTTGGGATTGAGCAGGCGCGCCCTGTCGAGCAGCGCAATGCCGCCGTCGACTTCGCCGGCGAGATGAGCAAGCGCATGTCCGCCCCGGGTCAACGCGACGGCATCGTCGCGGCCGAGGGTCACCGCCAGACGCGCCAGGCGTATGCCCTCGGCGATTTCTGCGGGTCGATCGCTCATCCAGCCATTGAGCTTGCGCCAGAAGTGGCACCAGGCGGCCATGCCATAGGCCGAAGCAAATTCCGCATCGAGTTCGATGGCCTGGTAGAACATCGGCAGCGCCTGCTCGATGGCTTCCCGGCTGCCGCTGTGCAGTTTTGCCATGGCCCGCAGGTAGTAGTCGTAGGCGTCCAGGCTTTCCGTCGGCTTGCGCTTGGCGCGTTCGATTTCTGCCCGCTCCAGTTGCGGCGCGATGGCACCGACGACGCTTTCGGTGATTTGGTCCTGCAGCTCGAAGAGGTCGTCGAGCAGGCCTTCGAAGCGCTCCGCCCAGATATGCGTCCCGCTTGTCGCGTCGATCAGTTGCCCGGTAATGCGCAGCCGGTTCCCGTACTTGCGCACGCTGCCTTCGAGCACATAGCGCACGCCCAGTTCCTGGCCGACGCCCTGTGCGTCCACGACCTGGCCCTTGTAGGTGAAGCTCGAATTGCGCGCAATGACGAATAGCCAGCGGATACGCGACAGGGCGGCGATGATGTCCTCCACGACGCCATCGGCGAAATACTCCTGCTCCGGATCGCCGCTCAGGTTCTGGAAGGGCAGGACGGTGATCGAGGGTTTGTCCGGCAGGACGAGCGTAGGGGAGGGGATTTGTTTCGGGGCAGCGCTTGCGCGTTCGTCGATGTCAGACTGTGGTGTTTGCCCGCTCAAGTCGCCGTTGATCCGACCAACGAAGCGGTAGCCCTTGCGGGGGACGGTGCGTACCAGGCGCTGCTCCTCACCGGTATCACCAACGGCCTTGCGCACCGCATTGATGTGGCTGGTGATCGTCGATTCTGAAACGATCCGGTCGCCCCACACCGCCTTGAGCAACTCGTCCTTGCTGACGACGCGGTCGGGATTGTTGACGAACAGCAGCAACAGATCGAAAACCTGCGGTCCGACGGCCACGATTTGCCCGCGCAGGGTCAGCTCCCGGCGCTCCTGATCGAGTACGTAGTCTTCAAACGTGAATGGCAAATTGAGCATCCCCTGGCGAAGCGCCCTCAACTCCGTGTCCCAGGCGGCTGGCGGTTGGTAACTGAGGCAGATGATACGGCAGCTCGACACCCGCTGCACCGTCTGCGGCAAGGGCGGCTGGACGAACGTCAATAGCTTTGGACATAAATCCAAGCACTCGCCAAGGCAAACCCAAGCCCGGCGCAAGGACTTGCCTGGTGCGCGCAGGCACTCTTTCTACACCGACGCAATGGTTGCAGTCGACAAGTGGAGAAAAGTCATGAAGATCGTCGTCATCGGGGGCTCCGGCCTCATCGGATCGAAACTTGTGAACACCCTGCGCGAGCGCGGCCATGATGCGCTCGCCGCCAGCCCCAGCACGGGCGTGAACAGCATCACCCGCGAAGGCCTGGCCGAAGCGATGGATGGTGCTGATGTGGTGGTCGACGTGGCGAACGCGCCGTCGTGGGAAGACCAGGCCGTTCTCGATTTCTTTGAAACGTCGAGCCGTAACCTGCTGGCCGCCGAAGCCGCTGCCGGGGTTCGTCATCACGTAGCCCTGTCGATTGTCGGCAGCGAACGGCTTCCCGATACCGGCTATTTCCGGGCCAAGGTCGCGCAGGAGGCCCTTATCAAGGCATCCGGCGTTCCTTACACCATTCTACGTGCCACGCAGTTCTCCGAGTTTGCCGGCGGCATTGTCCAGTCGTTCGCCGTTGGCGAGGAAATTCATGCTTCGCCGGCGCTGATCCAGCCGATAGCGTCCGACGACGTGGTAGCGGCGCTGGCCGATGTCGTGCTGGCAGCACCGGTCAATGGCACGGTTGAAGTCGGCGGCCCGGAAACCATGCCGATCGACGAACTGGCCAGGCGCTATCTGCAAGCGACCCAGGACAACCGCAAGGTCGTGCCGGATGTACATGCCCGTTACTTCGGCGCCGTGCTCGACGATCAATCGCTGGTCACCGGCAAGAACGCACGCCTGGGGGCGATCCGCTTCGACGACTGGCTGGCCCGGTCGACAGCGCAGTAATGGATCGCATCCGCACATTACTTTACGAATCCAGGAGAAATCCCATGGTTACCCGTTTGCTAATGGCCGCTGTCTTCGCAGCGCTCTCGATCAGCGCCGCATCAGCCGCCGAGCCGCCCCCCGGCAAGGTGACGGTGGTGTTCGACCGTCCCATTCCCAACATCCCTGGCAAGAGCATGAGGGGCGTGGTCGTCGAGTATGGGCCGGGTGCCGCGTCGCCGGCCCACACCCATCCGAAAACGGCCTTCATCTATGCAACGGTGCTGGAGGGTTCGTTCCGCATCCAGGTCAAAGGCCAGCCGGAAAAGATCTACAACGTCGGCGAAAACTTCGTAGAGGAGCCGGGCTCCGTGCACCTGGTCAGCGCCAACGCCAGTGACACCCAACCTGCACGCCTGCTGGCGGTGTTCGTCCTCGACACCGAGGAAAAGGTGCTCGTAACACCGATCAAACAGTGAGCCGATCACGCGCTCATGAAGGCTCGACCGCCGGGCGGCAGACGCTGTCGCCCAGTGGCTGAGTCAGTTCTTGGCACTGAACAGGAAATGAAAAAATGAACTCGCTCCTGGACAAGGCCGCCATTGCCACCAGCGCAAGTAGCGGCACTCCCGTGGCCGTGGTGCGGCGAAGCAAGCGCAAGATCATCGGCCTGTTGCTGTGCGTCGCGGCCTTGATGGTCGTGGCGGTTTGGGGAGCCATGGCGTTTTCAAGTGGCGTGACCTCGACCGACAACGCGTATGTCCGCGGGGACGTCACCTCGCTGGCCGCCAAGGTTGCCGGCTATGTCACGGCGGTCGAGGTCCGGGACAACCAGGCCGTGCGTGCCGGTGATGTGCTGTTTCGAATCGATGACCGCGACTACCGCGCCAAACTTGCGCAAGCCGAGGCCAATGTCAGCGCCGCCCAGGCGCGCCTGACCCATGTCGACGCACAGATCCAGCTCCAGCATGCGCTGATCAGGCAGGCCGAAGCGCAAAGGCGCTCAGCCTCCGCCGACATGAGCCTGGCGGCCAAGACCCACGACCGCAGCCGCAAACTGATTGTCAGCAATGCGGTGAGCCAGGCCCTGGTCGATGAAACCGGCACCGCGCAATCCAGAGCCGCGGCCTCGGTTTCGGCCGCTTCGGCAACGGTCGAGGCGCAACAGCAGCGCATCACGGTGTTTGTAGCCGAGCGCGAGGCTGCCGTGGCCGCTGTGGGCCAGGCAGAGGCCGCACGTGATCTCGCCCGGATCGATCTCGAGCACACCGTGGTACACGCACCTGTGGATGGCGTGGTCGGTAACCGTCAGGTTCGCCTCGGTCGTTTCGTCACACCGGGCGTTTCCCTGCTCGATATCGTGCCGGTCAATGATGTATGGGTCGTGGCGAACTTCAAGGAAACCCAACTGGAACATATTCGCCCCGGTCAGCCGGTGCGCGTCACGGTCGATGGCTACCCCGATGCGGCACTCGATGGCGTGGTCGACAGCTTTGCACCCGGCAGTGGCTCGGCGTTCAGCCTGCTGCCGCCCGACAACGCCACCGGGAACTTTGTGCGTGTCGTGCAGCGCGTTCCGGTGAAGATCCGCCTGGCTGAAAACCCCCTGCCGGGGCGCATCGTGCCGGGCCTGTCCGCGCGGGTGGAAGTTGCACAAGGGGCCGGCTCATGAGTCGCGTTGCCTGCACCACGCCGAGCAGCGCCAGGACAATGAACGGCGTCCTGCTCATGGTGGGCATCGTGCTGGCGACGTTGACGGAAGCGATCGCCAGCACCGTGCTGGCCCTCGGTCGCGGCGACATCATCGGCGACACCTATGCCACGCCCGACGAGTTCGCCTGGCTGGATGTCGGCTACATCGCGTTCAAGCTGATCGGGTTCATGCTCGCCCCTTGGCTGATGCGGCGATTTTCTGCGCGCAACGTGATCATCGGCGCCACCCTGGTCATGGGCCTGGCGTGCTGCGTGGCTGCCGTTACCGCCTGGCTGGAACTGCTGATCGCATTGCGCGTCCTGCAAGGCTTCGCGGGAGGTGCTTTGCTGGTGGCGGGCCAGGCGATCATCTTTCGCGGCTATCCGCGCGCGCTTCAGCCGATCCTGCAAGCCCTGTTCGCCATGGCGGCGGTGGTCGCGTCGGCGACCCTCGCGCCAGCCCTGCAAGGGTGGTTGATCGACAGCCAGTCCTGGACCTGGATTTTCTTCAGTGTGGTGCCGTTGGCCCTGGCGGCGATCGGCTTCTTGCTCATCGCCGACCACCCCATGCCCGCCAAGGGCCGGCAACCTTCGTTTGACTGGCTCGGCTGTGCACTGATCGGTGCCGCGCTGTTCTGTTTCACCTACGTGCTCAGCCAGGGCAGCCGCTGGGACTGGTTCGAGGAACCGCGCATCCTGGCACTGACGGTGATCGGTGCCGCCGCGCTGCTGGCCTTTCTCGGTCAACAGGTGTTGACCAACGGCCAGGGGTTGCTCGATTTCAGCCTGTTCAAAACAAGCGATTTCACCTTTGCCTTTATCGTCAGTTTCGTCGCCGGTGCCGCCCTGTTCGGCAGCGCCTACCTGATCCCGGCGTTCGCCCTGTCGGTACTCGCGTTCACACCGACCGATGCCGGCCTGCTCCTATTGCCCAGTGGCGGTTTTTTTGTCGGTTCGCTGCTCATCGCCGCCTATCTGTTCAGCGTGCGCCGCGTGCCGCCCGTGGCGACCGTGCCGTTGGGTATCCTGCTGATCATGGGGGCGATGTGGATGCTGTCCGGCTCCAACAGCGAAAGCGGCACCGACGACATGATGGCGGCCATCCTGTTGCGCGGCCTGGGCCTTGGCTTCCTGTTTCTGTCGATCACGCTGATCGCTTTCAGCCACCTCAACAGCCGCAACCTGGCCAGCGGCATCGGCCTGTTCAACACAGGGCGCCAGTTGGGAGGCTTGATGGGCGTCGCCGGGCTGCAGACCTTGATCGACCATCAGGTTGTCAGCAATGGCGTGGTCCTCGGCGCCAACGTCACCCCAGGGGGACACGCGGTCATCGAACGGCTGATGACCACAACCGCGATGCTGGCAGGGAAGGGCATGGATCAGGTGGCCGCTGGCCGGGCAGCCACGAGCTTGCTGGGCAAAGCGGTATCAGGTCAGGCCACGGTGATTGCTTTCGATACGGCGTTCTTCGCCGTGGCCCTGCTGTTCGTCTTTGCCGCGCCCATACTGGTGGGCATCAAGATTGGCCTCTCGCGATCCGCGAAAGTGCATGAACTACAAACGAATTGATAACCCGCACGAAAAAGCCCGGCTGTTGAAGCCTGATGCTGTTCAGTTAAATGAAAACGATCCCCTGTAGGAGCGAGCTTGCTCGCGATGGTCGTTAACGATGCCGCGTGTTTACTGACTAAACGCAGCGCTCTTGAGTCCATCGCGAGCAAGCTCGCTCCTACAGTGAGTGGATCATTCTCGCTTGATTGAGCAGCATCAGGCTGTTGAGGCCGGGCTTTTCGTTGAGTCTTGCGGTAAAGCACTGCATTCAGACAGCGCGGCTTTCGATCAGACGGTCGGAACCGCCTTCGGCAACACGTTTTTCCAGCAAGCGATCCGAGCCACCTTCAGCCACACGGCTTTCAATCAGACGATCCGAGCCGCCTTCAGCGACCACAGGTTGAGCAGAGTTTGCGGCGAAAGCGTTAACTGCGAAAACCGAGAAAGCGATGCTGAGGAGGGTTTGGCGTTTCATGATGGTGTGCTCCGGGGTGCTTATGGGTTGGTATGGAGCAGATGTTACGCCGGGGAATTTTCAAGAGAACTTCATTGAAATGATGGTGACTATCGATGCGCTCAATGGATCGCAGATCCCTGTGGGAGCGAACTTGCTCGCGATGGCAATTTCACGTTCAACATATGTGTCGATTGACACACAGCAATCGCGAGCAAGCTCGCTCCCACAGGTTTTCATGTGCCTGACAACGGGGCTCAAGCCTCACTGATCTGACTGACACTGGTGATCTGCCCATTCCAGACCATCTCGTAATGCGCCGTCTGCACAATCGACGAAACCGGCCTCGGCGTCATCAACGCCCAGCAATGACTGCCCGGCATCCGCACCGAGTGATAACGCAAACCGGGGCAACCGGCATCGCGCACCGCCTGCCCCAGCACACGGGAGTGGCTGTAGTCGTCTGGCGCATACACCGGATCGCTCATCGGCAGGGCCGTGGCGTCCTTCATCCCGCCATCGCCAAATGCACAGGCCAGTCCACGAAACACAAAGCGCTCATAGTTCAGGCTCGGCACCCTCGACCAATACAGCGCCTGGTGATGCCGCACCTCGGCCAACGCCGCTTCCATCGACTCCGCCAGGTACAACACCCCAAAACGGCCATCGCTGAAACGCGAGCCCGCCGGGTTGACGTGGGTAAACGGCGCAATGGCGTAGGAGCAACCCGGAATGCCGAACGGGATCTCGCGGCGCGCAATCAACTCCAGTTGACCCACCTCATTCTTCAACCGCGGATTGGTCAGAGCCTGAATCTCGAACAACACCTCGAACTCAGCCGCATCCGCCACATCATCAAACAACGCAATGGGCGGAAACTTCGAATTGACCAGGCGATAAGCCTGCAACGACTGACCGGCAAACACCGCCAACTCACTCGCCATCACCATTGCGCACCCCGCAGCATGTCGATGCGGCGGAAGGTTTCGTACAGCGAAATCATGTCGCCCTGGGCCATGATCTCCAGCGGCGAACGCCCGTTGAAAAACTCGTTGTCATTGGCCATCGAGGCAAAGCCGTACACGTTATCCGGGTTGTCGAACACCAGCCGCAACGTCGCGTGAATGTTCAACACAAAACTGATGCGCTGCATCTGGTCCGCATCCAGCGCCACCGCCCAGTCCGGGTCTCGCTGCCGGGCGCGGGTGTAGGTGCTGCGGGAAATACGCAGGATGCGACAGGCCTGGTCACTGTTGGCCTTCCACTTTTCCAGAATGCTCACGGCGGCACGCAGGCCGGTGACGCATTGGTTTTTGCTGAAGGATTGGGGTTGCAGGGGGACGGCCATGATCAATACCTATCTTGACTCCATAGACTCAAAGATAGGTTTGTTGAGTCTGTAGAGCAAATCGGTTCGACCAACGGAAAACTTCTCCCGTCGAGCATCATTGATGAAACGTCCGCCCCAACGCATCCAGCCGGGTCGCAATGGGCGGCAAGCGCCGACTGCTCAGCGCCAGTGTCTCCACATCATCCGCCGTGTTTTGCGCAATGCTTTGCACCGACTGCAAGCGCCCGACAATCTCGAAACTCGCCGTGGACTGTTCGCGGGTCGTTGTGACGATCCGCCCATTGAGCTCATCGATCTGCGAGATGTCGCTGCCGACGGCCTGCAACATTGCAGCGGCCACCTGACTGTCCTCGACGCAGCGCACTACACCTTCGCGGCTGTCCTGCATGGCCTCCACGGCTTTGCGGCTGCCTTGCTGCAAGGCCTCGATGATGGTGCGGATTTCCTTGGTGGACACCGCCGTGCGTTGCGCCAGGCTGCGCACCTCATCGGCCACCACCGCAAAGCCCCGGCCTTGCTCGCCGGCGCGCGCCGCTTCAATCGCCGCGTTGAGCGCCAGCAAGTTGGTCTGCTCGGCAATGCTGCTGATCACCTCCAGCACCGTACCGATCTGCTGCGCCTGCCCGGCCAGTACCTGCACGGTCTGGTTGGTGCCTTCCAGGCGCGAGGCCAGTTGAGTGATTTCCTGCCGCGCACGGTTCACGCTTTCCTGGCCGCGAGTGACTTGCGCGCTGGCCTGGCCGGCATGGGCAACGGCATGCTCGACATGCACCACGATGTGCTCCATCGCATCGCCCATGCGCTGCATCGACCCGGTCATCTGCGCGATTTCCGTCAACTGATGCTTCGCGCCTTTCTCCAGCGTGTTACTGGCCTTGGCCAACTCCTGGCCCAACTGACCCAAACCCTGAGAGTCACGCACCACCCCGTCCACCAACGCGGTGATCTGCATCAAAAACTGATCGAAGCGCTGTGCCAGCGACACATGCACTCGCGCCTTGTCACCTTGGCCGGCACCGACAGTGAACTGGGACGTGGTGGCGAGCATCTTGTCCAGCATGTCCTGGCTCTCCACCGCATCGGCCTGGCTGTGCATCGCCAGATAGAGCAGCGCGACGGTCTCCATCACCACATAAAAAGCGTGAACGAACACCATCGTCCAGCCACCGTGATGGGCCATCACAAACACCGGAAAACCCTGATGCTGCAGCGCATGAAACACCACGTGATGCAGCGCAATCGTCACCGCCGCCACCAGAATCGGCAGCCAGTCCCGATAAAACGTCAGCACTGCCAACAACGCAAAAATCCCGAAGTGCGACTCAATGACCCCCTCGGCCTGATTGATATGCAACGCCGCCATCACCATCAAACCCACGCCCAGCAGACAACGCATCAACCGCGTTCCGCCAATGGCTCGATACAACAGCGTCAGCAACACACTGGTGCCACCGCCCACCAGCAGCGCCTGCTTCAACGTGTCGTGCCAGAACGCCAGGCCGATAGCGAACGCGAACATCAGCCAGATCAGGCCCAGCATGATGCGGTCGGCTTTGCGGTAGTGGTCGAGGAAACGAGGGGGGAAGGGCATGTACGCTTACTCCATGTAAATGAGCCAGAAAAAAGCAGGGTTTATGGCAACACGGGACATCGCGAAGGCTTGGGTACGTTAAGGGGCAGACGTTTTCAGAGTCAGGGATGCGAATCTGTTGGCGGCATGGTCGAGCTGTATTTGAGATGTCGTGGAGAGCGTAGCCTTTGGCCATCATTCTAGGCAGCTACGACGTCGCTCGTGGAAAACAATGTCCGATATAGAGGCAAGTAATGCTGAAGTGACGGGGGAGTGCGACAGACTCCGTTGCAAAGCCTGTCGTACACCCGAGGCAGTTACGACTTCTTCGGCGGATAGTTACCGCGCAAGCCACCGGACTTGTTGCCGGTTTTGCTCGGCAGGTTCGGCACCAACGGACGGGATCTGGGTTGGGGGTTGGAGCGGCTTTGGGGTTGCGGTTGTTTGCTCATGTTCGCCTCCTGAATTTTCAGGGATTCGCGAAGTGGGTTACTGATGAAGTTTAGCTAATCGACTGTAAGCAGGGTCGTTTGGCGCTTGGGGAATGTGTTATGAGCGATCAGCTTTTCTGTTTCGGCCCCGTTGATAGACCCCCTTACGCAATTCTCGGATTCTGCCTACAACTTCGGCAGGAGTGACCCGCTATTCCAAAAAATGAAAAACGGGGAATATTGAAGGGGCAGGAAGGGGGACACTGGCCGTTCGGTGAGAGCCTTTTTAATAGCAAAGCCCGACAGGATGATCCATGCTACAAAACGACCGCGACAATCTGGAACTCGATAAACTACAAGTCGAGATCCGAAGGTTCATGGCCGAAGAAATGCGTAGCCCGACCTCGACCCGCGCTACTCTGCTGCCATTCGGCATCGGTGCCGCCCTGGCACTGATAATCTTTGCCGCCGCCGCCATAGTCGTCCGACTGCTCTAGTCACTTGTCCTCCCCCTGATGGCTGGGGCGTCTTGTTGATTCATACGAATTGAATCGAGCAGACGAAAAAAAGCCCGCGATGGGGAGAGCGGGCTGGAAATCACAAAGGAGCTGGATCCACCGTATGCCAATGGATGTGAAAATACTGTGATAGATGTCTGATTACTTGCTCGCGTTCGATTTGACGTAGCTGTGTGCCCTGCGAAGTCATACCGGTTGCATCACCTTTCGATGCACCCACTGAGCCTCGCTTTGCAGTTCCAGAACTTGCCAATGGAGGCGTTCCAGCGAGGCATTGTGGCCGACGCTGATCAGGATCGTCTCCGGCAGCGTTTGTTTGAGGAACTGATAGCAGCGCGCCTCGTTCGCCGCATCCAGCGCCGAACTGCTCTCGTCGAGGAACAGCACCGCGGGGCGGGCCAACAGGGCGCGGACGAAGGCACAGCGTTGCTGTTCGCCAACGCTCAGGATTTGCGACCAGTCCAGTTCGTCATCCAGTTGCTCGCTCAAGTGTTGCATTGCCGTAGCCGGACGGTGCGCTGATCAGCAGGCTGTCACCGGGCTCAAGTGAAAGGTTGAAGCTATTGAGCAAGCGCCGACCGTTCGGCAACCAGATGTCCAGATCCTTGCGAATGCCAGTCAGTTAAGCGTTTAAGCACCGCAAACCTTGTGGGAGCGAGCTTGCTCGCGATGACGGTTGGACAGTCACATAAGGGGTGACTGACGGTCCGCTATCGCGAGCAAGCTCGCTCCCACAATGTCCGGGGCTTAACTGACAGGCATTGGCCGAATAGGCGCCTTTTTTCATCACTGAGGCGGAGTAAAAATCCAGTCGTAATCGTCTGCTTTTGTCCGGTTGCTGCCTGTCGTGAAGGGCAGTAAACGACCCAACGCGGTCTCCGAAGAATCATGAGGCTGCCGCAAGATGGACTTAGACGCCTTCAGCCCCTTGCCGCAGGACTTGTATCAGCTGTCCAACAACGTGTGCTTCGACGGCACCTTCACTTGCGCCCGCCTCAAAAGCAGCGCAACAAGCCGATGCGTCGCCGTTGCAGATACGGTAAACGGCAATGACACTGCCAGGTCCGCAGCCTGTGTGTCCGCATAGGGAAAGTCCGCCGTCAATCGAACCCTGCATCACACCAAGGCCATAGCCCGGGGCGATCCATGGGCGCCCGGGAATCGGGCCACCCAATGTTCGTGCTGCCTGCATCTCCAGGAGCAGGCCCGGGGAGAGAAGGTCTCCAGAGAAGAGTCGATCCAAGAATAGCGCTGCTTGTGAAATTGGACCGATCAACAAACCATGATAGACCCAGGCGGGGTCATAATTTAAGGTCCCTCCAAGATGGGCCGTATGTAAGTCTGCACGCGTTTTAGCGAAGCGAACGTTCGACAGGCCCAGAGGGATAAGTACACGTTGACTCACTGCATCATCAAGCGTCAGATCCGTTAGCTGTTCAATGAGCCTGCCGATGAGCAAGTAGCCAACATTCGAGTAGCGCCAATCGGTTCCGGGGCTGTATCGAAGTCGAGCACCATCAAGGCGTTGCATCATTTCACTTGCCGACCAAGCTGACTCATTGTTAGCAACGGCGGCGTGATACTCCGCAAGTTCGCCATAATCGGCGAGACCTGCCTCATGTCGCAGTAGTTGGCGTAACGTGAAAGGCTGATCAAGAATTGGGTCGTCCAATCCGACCAACGCATCACGCACCAATGATAGGGCTGTCGCTGCCAGGACTGTTTTAGTAAAACTCCACCAGGGGGCCATCAGTTCTGATCGGTCAGGCGTTCGTGGTTGACCATTTGATACGAGTGAACTGAGCATTGGCTTCCTTGGAGTGTTGAGCGGATCGACAGCTCCACAAGATATCTCATTCACTTTACTTCGCCAGAGTGAAAAGCCAGTCGTTTGTACTGTCATGAACGACGGCTCTTGGCCGATAGCTGCCTATCGAGTAGACAGCTATTGACCCGTCGGTACCGGTCAAGTTCTTGCGCGGTTCTTTCTTGAGTAACAGTCTGGGCAGTGGAGGGACGGCTACCTGGTGGTCTTGGCAAACGTCAGTCGTAGTTGATGATCCCTAGTTGTTTGGCCATGAACAGTTCGTTTCGTTCTACGATTTCTTCGACAACCTTACCTTCCCCGTTAAAACGGAAATACGTAAGGGCTGTCCAAGTCAGGCTCTTACCTTCAACGTTAAAACCATGCCACGTATTTGACCCGGTGGCGAAATGCGTCAATGCGACCACCACAACGTCATCAGTGACGACTTCCTTACTGAAGGTAGTGTTAATTGCCTGGTATCGATCGAGAACATTTGTGCTCAAGGCTCGCTTGAAGTTTTCCAGGCCATGGATTGGAGCGTCGCAGTCAGGCCGGTGCACAATTACGTCGATGTCAAAGTATTCGGAAACTCGCTCGGCATCTTTTCCGTCTACGCAGTATTTAAAGTAATTTTTAACGGTTTCGAGGTTTTTGGCACTCATATAGTTCTTGCTCCGATTATGTTGATGATGGCGAAACTAGCCAGCAACTAAAAGCAACGACAAGAAAAGCTCTTGCTTTCAACTGTTAAGTTTTCAAGTCTGGTTGAGTGTTGTCGCTTCGGCGCGGCAACAAAGGCAGTGCATGTTGCTGGTGATATTTTCTATTAATCCGCCCTAGGTCTTTTAGGGGGGCTTTAATCATGCGTTCGAGTAGGAAGACGGCTCCCATGGACAGATTCTAGGGGGGGTTATGGTATTCGTAAATCTAGAATATAGTGATGGTGGTATCGGGAATTGGAATATCACATGGGACTGGACAGACTGGAAAGATGGGCGACAGTAAGGCACTTTCGCTTAGCTATAGCCTTGTTCGAATATGGCAGTGTCGTGCATGCAGCGCGCTCGCTTCACCTCTCACAGCCAACTGCCAGCAAGCTCTTGCAAGACCTTGAAGAGGCCGTGGGGGCTCAGCTCTACATACGGAACCGTCGAGGCGTTACACCTACAGAGCTTGGTCGGGCCTTTGTAGAGCGCAGCCGAATGGTGCTTGCTCAGCTAGACCATGTCTCCCAAGCTATTGATGCTCTTGGCAAGGGGCATGCGGGACGTGTTGCCATAGGAAGTGTGCTAACCGGATCAAGTTATCTCGTGCCTGCGGCTATTGCACGGCTTTGGAAAAAACAGCCAAGTGTCAGTATTAAAATTGTCGATGGAGTGAGTGGCGAACTGATACCTCGACTTATCTCGGGAGAGCTAGACTTCCTGATCGGGAGGCTTTCCGATGTTGGCTCAAGTGCTGCTGTCTCTCAGGAAGCTCTTTTTAGCGAGAATGCCATCGTTGTTGCGAGGAGGGGACATCCTCTTGTTCAACAATCAAAGGTTCAACTTGAAGAACTCGCACGCGAAGCCTGGATTCTTCCACCCGCAGAGACGACCTTGCGGAAGCAGTTTGATAGCATCTTTTATCGGGAAAATGTTGATCCGCCGTGTGCAGCTATAGAAACGGTGTCCTTCTTCAATATACTTTGGCTATTAAAACAGACAGACCTTCTTGGGATATTGCCCCAGTCGGTTGTTTTCGATCCGGCACACAGTAGTAGCCTTGTTCCGCTTCCCGCTTTAGAACCTATGATTCTGGAACAGATCGGTATTTCCCGCCTGGCAGGTACTACTTTACCGCCTGCCGCTTCCGCTTTAGTGGTGGCATTAAGGGAAGTGATGCATGGCACCTTAGACATCAGGGTGGACTTTCGAGGATGACTGAATTTAGTTCTCTGTAGTGAATGCTATGAGTCATGTTCAATCAGTCGCCATTGGCATGAATTTCCTCAGCCACCTGCGTTTCTGTCTGTGATGTTTTCGGCTGCTTCTGGCTGAAAGCGGTCCTTGGATGAGCGTCCGGTCTTGGCCTGTTCCCTTCGATACCGGCCGATCTATCCCTGCCGACCGGGTCTCTGGCAACGTTTGATAGCCCGCATCCGGCAACCCGATCCTAAGAGCGACCTGCCAACAGCGTCATACCTCAACTTCGCAAAACCCTCAAAGCAACCGTTCAATGGCAGAATCTCCTCAACTTGATCGTTTTGGAGAACTCCATGCTTCGTGCGTTTGAACGAAGGCTCGACCCCTTTCCTCCTGACGAGGTACCACCGCCACCCGATGGCCTGGCTCGCTTCCTGTGGGCCTGTACGCGGGGCGCCCGCGGTTACATCCTTGCACTTGCGCTACTAAGTGCCGGTGTGTCGATTTACGAAGCCTGGCTGTTTTCTTTCCTCGGGCAGGTCGTGGACCTGCTCTCGACCTGGCAGGCAGGCGGTGAAGCGGCTGCGCAGGAAAGTCGCGTGTTGTGGGGCATGGGCATCGTAATGGTGACCAGTGTCGGGCTGGTGGCGTTGCGCACCATGGTGCAGCACCAGATATTGGCGATTAACTTGCCGTTGCGGCTGCGCTGGGACTTCCATCGCCTGATGTTGCGACAAAGCCTTTCGTTTTTTTCCGATGAGTTTTCCGGCCGAGTCACTACCAAGGTGATGCAGACTGCGCTAGCGGTGCGCGACGTGCTATTCACCCTTATCGAGATCGCACCCGGGATCGGGGTGTATTTCATTGCGATCATCGCACTGGCCGGCGGCTTCGCTCTGAAACTGATGCTGCCTTTCGTTGCCTGGGTCGTGTTGTTCGGCCTGGCCATGCTGTACTTCGTGCCCCGTCTGGGGAAAGTCGGGCAGGAACAGGCTAATGCGCGGTCGATGATGACCGGGCGTATCTCGGACGCCTACACGAACATCACTACGGTGAAACTGTTCTCCCACTCCAATCGTGAAGCGCACTTCGCGCGCGCAGCGATGGAGGATTTCAAGCACACCGGCTTTCGCCAGATGCGCCTGGTAAGCCAGTTCGAAATCGTCAACCAGGCATTGGTGGTGGCGTTGATCATGGCAGCGGGTGGTTATGCCCTGTGGCTATGGCACCAGGGTGAGGTCGGCGCAGGTGCCGTGGCGGCAATCACCGCCATGGCGTTGCGTATCAATGGCATGTCGAACTGGATCATGTGGCAAATGACCTCGCTGTTCGAGAGCATCGGCACCGTGCAGGATGGCATGGCAACGCTGACCCAGGGCACCAAGGTGCAGGACGCGCCGGGTGCCGGCGTGCTGGTGACCTCCGGCGGCGCGGTAACCTTCGATAAGGTGAGCTTCAATTACAATGGTGAACGCCAGGTGCTCGATGGCCTGAGCCTGAGCATCCGCCCGGGCGAAAAAATCGGCTTGGTTGGCCGTTCTGGCGCCGGCAAATCCACGCTTATCAACTTGCTGCTGCGTTTCTATGACGTCGACAGCGGGGAGATTCGCATCGACGGCCAAAACATCGCACAAGTGACGCAAGACAGCCTGCGTGGCTGCATCGGTATGGTCACGCAGGATACCTCCCTGCTGCACCGTTCCATTCGCGACAACATCGCCTACGGCCGTCCCGATGCGACCGACGCGCAAATCCGCAGCGCCGCGGCCAATGCCCAGGCCGATGAATTCATAAGCCAATTGAGCGACCGGCAAGGCCATACCGGTTACGACACCCTTGTGGGTGAGCGCGGCATCAAGCTGTCGGGCGGCCAGCGCCAACGCGTCGCGATTGCCCGGGTGATGCTCAAGAACGCCCCGATCCTGCTTCTTGACGAGGCCACCAGCGCGCTGGACTCGGAAGTCGAAGTGGCCATTCAGGAAAGCCTCGATGAAATGATGCAGGGCAAGACGGTGATCGCCATCGCCCATCGGCTGTCCACGATTGCAGCCATGGATCGGCTCATCGTCATGGATGACGGACGCATCATCGAACAGGGCACCCACACCGAATTGCTCGGGAAGAACGGCGTCTATGCGCGGCTTTGGCAGCATCAAAGCGGCGGGTTCCTGGGGGAGGATAAGGGCGTGGTAGAAGAGGCTATGGATCAGGCGTGAGTGTGAAGGGTGCGTAGCAGGGGAAGGGGCTTTGAGCGGTGCAGTGGGACGAGAGGGGAGGGTCACGACCGTCGCCACTCGTCAAGGGCTGCTCTGATTCAGATTGAGCAAGCCGGTCTCTCACCCAACCGCTCTACCAACCTTACGAGATAACCGTCGGGATCCTGGACGATGAATTCGCGCTGGCCTACTTCTACATTGTCAGCCCGATACCAGGTGTCTTTGCATTCTCGATAGAGAGGAAATCCAGCCTGATCAAGTTTTTGGATGATGGGTGCGACAGCCTCAACATCAATCTGCAGGTTGATGCCTCTTCCAAACGGCTTGGTCAACGGCGCAGTCAGCCATTGACCCGCGTCCGAATCAACCTGCTCAAGCATTACTTGAGCACCATTCAAATCAAGGTATGCAAATCCATCTTCCGGGCGTTGATAAGCTACTTTGAACTCCAGGCAATAAACCCAAAAAGCCAGGCTGCTATCCAGGTTGCTTACCATTAACTCCGGAACCAGTTTGTTACGTTCGAACATGAGATGACTTCCATTTCAAAAGGCTCATTTTTGCGGGCGGACAGGTTCTGCACTTATGGCTTCGATTCTTCCCTTCCGAAAATCGTGTAGGAGTTTACCCCTCGTGGCAGGTGACGGAAAAATTGAGTCCATCAGGTTGATCAGGGCTTGACCCGAAGGCTCAGAGCACCCCGGGCACCACCAGGGTCAACCAGGCAACACAGGGTCCCACCAGGGCAACCACCGCGCTATAGATCAGCAGACTGCGCAACACTTTTTCTCGCTCCAGCGGGGGGGTATTGGCAACCACCAGCGCACCATTGGTGGAGAACGGGCTGGTGTCGACGATGGTGGTGGAAATGGCGATAGCCGCGACCACGCCGACCGCACTGATGTGGCCCTGGCTCAAGAATGGCACGGCCAAGGGAATGATCACCCCTAGCAACGCCGTGGACGAAGCGAAGGACGAGATAATTGCGGCCGTGAAGCACAGCAGCAAAGCGACCAGCAGCGGTTCACCCAAGCCGGAGATGCCATGGGCGACATAGTCGATGGTACCGATGGTCTGCATCACTCCGATGTAAGTGATGATCCCGGTAATCAGCAGAACAGTCGACCAACTGACCTTGTCGATGGCCGCCTTCTGCGCCTTGGGCGCGAACATGGCCAGGACTACCGCGACCGTCATGGCCACCAACCCGATATTGAACTTGAACACTAATGCCGAGATCGCCAGGGCCAACAGCCCGACCAGCGTCGACAGCTTGGCCCCGTCCAGGCCGCTGAGGGTATGTAGCGGCGCACCGGCACCCGTCAGGTCAGTACGATGATAAGCAGGGGACGCCGGCGTACCACCGTGGCCAAGAATGGCCAGCGATGCACCGGCAGCATGCAATTCGGGACCGGACGGGACCACCACCATTGACACGCGAGCGCTACGTAAACCACCGAAGACTACGAATACCACCATGGCAATCCCCAGGTTGAACAGCAGGCTGGCGATGAACAGAGTGAACGGTGCATAAGGCAGCCCGGAGGACGCAACGATCTGATTGGTTATGCCACCGAAAATACTCACAGGGGAGAAACTGCCGCCTTGAGCGCCGTGAATCACCATCAGTCCCATGAGCACGGGGTTGATGCGGTACTGCACGGCGAAGTTGAGAGCAATGGGCGCGAGGATGGCTGCCACCGCAGGGCTCAGCGCACCGAAACCGGTGAGCAGCGCCGCCACCACGAACATCACCCAGGGTATCCAGGCGACATGGCCACGCACCATCAACACTGCCCGTTCGATCAGCCAATCGATGGTGCCGTTGTTCTGGGCGATGCCGAATAAATAGGTGACACCGACCAAAGTCAGGAACAGGTCACTGGGAAAGCCGGCGAAGATGGCCGCCGGTGTCATGTCCATTATCACCGAACCGACGATAAAGACCGCCGCGAACGCCAGCGCGCCCATATTGATGGGCAACACGCTGGCGATGCCGAAAATGACCACTAGCACTAAAATCGACAGAATTTCATTATTCATTTCAATCTGACTCCCCGCATTCGGACGGTCCCGCAGGTACCGTCCTTGTTGTTATTGTTTCGGGATGTTTAGCAATCGACTCGCTTCGGGCCGAGCGTGACGAAACGAGGAAGCGTGGCTTGCCTGCGAAGTCGGTCGTACAAACACAGAAGCTTTCAACGCTGTCGTGCTAATTGCCATTAAATGCTGCTGGCCGGCGCTCGGCAAAGGCTGCCAGTCCTTCGCCAAAGTCAGCACTTTCGCAGGCTTGTCGGCGCAGTTCGGCAATCTGCTCCATCGCCTGCACCGGAATCGGTTGCAAGTCTTCGAGGATACGCAGCTGTTCCTTGACCGCCGCAACGGCTAGCGGCGCTTTGCAGGCGATGCCGTGTGCCAGCTCCAGCGCGGTCGCTTCCAGCACATCAGTGTCGACCAATCGGTTGACCAGACCAAACCGTTCCGCCCGCACCGCATCGAGCTTTTGTGCAGTGAAAAACATTTCCTTCAACACATGAATCGGCAAATTGTTGAAGAAGCGCAGCAATCCACTGGTGGTGTAGGGCAATCCAATGTTCACCGGAGTCATGGCAAAGCTTGCGCTGCGGTCCGCGACGACCATGTCGCAGCTCATTACCAGATCCACCGCGCCGCCCCACACCGAGCCGGACACCAGGGCAACCACCACGCCGGGATAGGCGCGGATGCGGCGCAATACCTGTTCGAGCGGTTTGCCATAGGCAATCGGGTCGCGGTCGTGTTGCAGTTCGCGGATATCGTGGCCGGCACTCCACACGGATTGGCCGACTTCGCTGCCGAGGATCACCACCGGGATGCGTTGTGACGCCAGTGCGATGAGACTTTCGTCGAGCGCCGTCAGCAGTTGCGCGCTGAGTGCATTGCGGTGTGTGGGGTTGCTGAAGACCAGCCGCGCGATGCGTTCATCGACCCGGTTGACGGTCACTGTTGTGGAAGAGGCTGAATTCATTGTGCGGCTCCTGTCGATTGCGCGCCGGTCATGTCATCGGCGTTCTGGAACACTATTTTAGCGGCGAGCAGTGCGTTGATTGATGCAGCGTCGAAACCGGCTTCGCGCAATACTTCGACGGTGTGTTCGCCAAGCAGCGGCGGTGGGCGGCTGACAACGCTGTCATTGGCGCAGAACACCGGGGTCACTACCTGACGCAGTGCACCAAGGGTCGGGTGCGTGAGTGTCTCGGTCAGTTGGCTGTGCAGTACCTGCGGGTCGTCGAAGACCTCATCGAGTGTGTTGATCGGGCCGGCGGGTAATCCTGCGTCGACGAACAGCGAGGTCCACTCGCGTTTGCTGCGGGTTTTCAAACGACTTTCCAGAATCTCTCTCAATTCGTCACGACGTTCGACCCTCGCTTCATTGGTGGCGAAGCGCGAATCATCCGGCAGCTCGGGCAAATCGAGCAGTATGCACAAACGCCCCCACATGGCCGAGGTGATCGGCGCCAGATTGAGCGGGCCATCCTTTGTCTGGAACACGCCGTAAGGTGCAATCACCGAATGGGCGTTACCGGTGCGGCGCGGCACATCCCCCAGGCTGAGGTAGCGTTGGCCGTGCACACTCAGCAACCCGACCAGACTGGCCAGCAGCGACGTGCTGACATGTTGGCCACGCCCGGTGCGCTCGCGCTCGAGCAGCGCGGCCAGCACCGCTGTCACCAGCCACATGCCCGAAGTCAAATCGCCGATGGCGGTGCCGGTGCGTGTCGGGTCGCCATCGACGAAACCGGTCAGGCTCATCAGCCCCGAGTAGCCTTGGGCGATCTGGTCGAAGCCCGGCCAACTGCTCATCGGCCCGTCGGCGCCAAAGGCGTTAATGCTGCCCAATACCAGTCGCGGATTGCGGGCGCTGAGCACCTCATAACCGAGGCCCATGCTTTCCAGCGTGCCCGGTTTGAAGTTCTCGATGACGACGTCGGCGTCATCGATCAGCTGCTCGATGGTGGTCAACCCTTCGGGGGTGCGCAAGTCAATGCACATGCCGCGTTTGTTGCGGTTACACGATAAATAGTAGGTGCTCACGCCACGGTCGAAGGGGCCCCAGGTGCGGCTCATATCGCCAGTCGGGCCGGGCTCGATCTTGATTACATCGGCACCGAGGTCTGCCAGCACCATGGTGCAGAACGGCCCGGACAGTGCGCGACTCAGGTCGACGATTTTCACGCCTTGCAAAGCTTGCATAGGACTCTCCATTGAAGGGTTGAATACCGGCCATTGCACCAAGGCCGTTGAAGCGCCATTCGCCTGTGACGACCGTTAGCGCTTCGTGTTGTGAGACGAGTCTAGGCGCCGTATCTCATAACCTTCAAATATGATATTCCTCTACATTCATCGGAAAATCATATGGCTTGGGAGGTACACATGGACCTGCGCCAGTTGCGGTATTTCATCAAGGTGGTCGAGTGCGGGAACATCACCCGCGCCAGTGAAACGCTGCATATCGCGCAGCCAGCCATCAGTCAGCAGATGCGCAACCTGGAACAGGACATGGGCATGCAACTGCTCGAGCGCAGCGTGCATGGCGTTGTTCCCACGGCGGCTGGGCAAACGCTTTATCGGCATGCCATCGAACTGCTGCGCCAGGCCGACGGCACCCACGAACTGCTGCGCCAGGACGCCGAATTCCCGCAAGGCAAAGTCTCGGTCGGCATGCCGTCGAGTACGGCGCGCATGCTGGCAATTCCGCTCGCACGCACGATTCGCAGCCGTTATCCGGGTATCAAGTTGGAATTGATTGATTCTCCGAGCGCCGAACTCGGACGTCTGATCACGGTAGGGCGAGTGGCACTGGCGGTGAATGTCGATGTGGTCGAAACCCGGGGCATGGCTTTCCGGCGGCTGTTAACCGAAACGCTGTACTTGGTGGCGTGGCCGGAGTTTTCATTACCGGATGAACCGGTGTCGATTGAGGCATTGGCGAAGATGCCGCTGGTGCTGCCCTGTGCTCCGAACACCATTCGCAGTCGGGTCGAATTTGCACTGCAGGAGGCCGGCCTGAAATGCGAGGTTGAATTCGAAGCCAATTCCACCGACCTGTTGTTCTCAGCCGTCAAGGCGCAGCTCGGTGTCACGATCCTGCCGTGGGCCGCGGCCCATGTTGAGCTTGTGCAACACAGGCTCAAGCTGGCCAGGATCGATCATCGACTGTTCAAGCGGGATCTTTCGCTGTGCTGGCATGACACGGTTGTAGAGAGCAATGCCGTGCAGAAGGTCAAGTCGACCATTTTCGAGCTGTTCGAGGAGTTCGAGCGGCAGCCGGGGTGGGCAGATGAACTGGTCAAAGGAAAGAACCTCCAAGACTACTGACAGGCTATATTGGGTCGAAGTAGTCGTTCGTGAGCGGCTGCTTTTGACGATTGCTGCCTGTCGCGAAGGTCTGAAAACGAAAACAGACGAAATTTACGCCACAGAACAAAAAGCCGCTTTTCTCGTCGGACAAAAAGAACGGGCACCTTTGGCGCCCGTTTTCATTCACTCCGCCACCTGCGCCCGCAACCGCCGCCCAATCACATCCATCAAATCACAACCATCCCTCAACGGAATGACCAGCAGCTTGGAAAAGTCCTCCAACACCACGGTGTCGCAACCAAGTTCTGATCGGTAGGCAATGTTTTCCAGCACTTGCGTGACTGTCCGAATACTGTAGTCGGCCATGGCTTGCAGGACGTCGAGGGGGGCTTGGGTGTCGATGAGCAGGGAGGCCGGAACCAGGTCGATTCCGGTGAGGGGCATGTATCTTTCCATAGATGAAACTCCGATCAGTGCAAAGGTTGACTGCCGCTCACTCGTCGCCAAACGAATGGGTGACAGCTGTACGCAGGTTGGCGAACCGGGATCGGAAAACCGGCAGACCCGAAGGTCTCCCGCGCACAGCTGCCATAAAGACAGCTTTGCGAAGGTGCAACAGCATCTGCAAAAAAGCACAGAGCTTTTGCATCCGATCGAACAGGTCGCCAAACCTGGTCGCCATTTGGGCGACGGGGCGGACTATAAGCTTCATCAAGGCCGTGGGCAAGGTGAGGGCTTCTGAGGTTGTCGTAGGATCGCCGATGATGAAACTTCAGACCTTTCACCTCACGTCGCTGGAAATATAAACACAGACCTGAGATGTTCACGGGCCCTTGGATTCAGCCACCCACGCTATCCTTAATCATCGCTCCGGCCGTCGAGATGGACCTTCCCGAATGCAAACCCAACCCCAACGCCCCCTCTGGAAAACCTACCTGTTGTTCCTCGCCCCCATGGTCCTGTCGAACTTCCTGCAATCCATGTCCGGTACGGTCAACAGCATCTACATCGGCCAGATGCTCGGCACCCAGGCCCTGGCGGCGGTGTCGGGGATGTTCCCCATCGTGTTTTTCTTCATCGCCCTGGTGATCGGCCTCGGTGCTGGCGCGGGTGTGTTGATCGGGCAGGCGTGGGGGGCGCGGGAGACGCATCTGGTGAAGGCGATTGCCGGGGCGACGTTGTTGTTGGGGGTGTTGATCGGGTTGGTGGCGGCGGTGGTGGGGAGCGTGTTTGCGCGGTCGGCGCTGGTGGGGTTGGGGACGCCCGCGGATGTGCTGGACGATGCGGTGGCGTATGCCCATGTGATGTTGTGGATCATGCCGTCGCTGTTGGTGTTCGTGTTGTTCACGCAGTTGCTGCGCGGGGTGAGCGATACGTTGTCGCCGTTGTTGGCGCTGGTGGTGTCGACCTGTGTGGGACTGGCGCTGACACCGGCGTTGATTCGCGGGTGGCTGGGTTTTGCGCCGATGGGGATTCAGAGTGCGGCGATTGCCGGGTTGGTGGGTAACCTGGTGGCGATGGGGTTGCTGGCATGGCGCTTGATCGGCAAGGGCCATCCGTTGGCGCCGGATCGCGAGTTCTTTGCGGCGATGAAGCTGGACGTGGCGATCCTCGGCAAGGTGCTGCGCATCGGTTTGCCCACCGGGTTGCAGATGGTGGTGTTGTCGCTGTCGGAGTTGGTGATTCTGGCGCTGGTGAACCAGCACGGGTCCCAGGCGACGGCGGCGTATGGCGCGGTGACGCAGATCGTCAATTACGTGCAGTTCCCGGCGCTGTCGATTGCGATCACCGCGTCGATCCTTGGCGCCCAGGCGATTGGGGCGGGGCGCATCGAGCGCATCGGGCCGATCCTGAAGACCGGGCTGATGATCAACGTGTGTTTGACCGGTGGTCTGGTGGTGCTCGGGTACTTGTTGTCGAGTTGGTTGCTGGCGTCGTTCCTCACTGAGGAGGCGACACTTGGCATGGCCGAGCACTTGTTGCACATCATGCTCTGGAGCCTGTTGGTGTTTGGTTTCCAGGCGATTATCGGCGGCATCATGCGCGCCAGCGGTACGGTGATGGTGCCGGTGGCGATTTCCATTGTGTGCGTGGTGGGCGTGCAGTTGCCGGCGGCGTATCTGCTGGATGCGAAGTTTGGATTGCAAGGGGTGTGGATGGCGTTTCCGGTGGCGTATCTGGGGATGCTGGTGTTGCAGACGCTGTATTACAAACTGGTGTGGCAGCATCAGAAGATTGAGCGGTTGGTGTAGGCGGAACGCTGCGGGAGGGGCATGCTGTTCACAGGTCCCTTGCCACAAAGCCCCTCGCCACAAAAGGACGGTGTGACTGAAAAAGACAGGCGCTATCGCCTGGGGAGGTTTTCAAATGAGCCCCTTGTCCCATTCCATCCTGCAAGACCGACCAGCAGCCGGGCGGCGTTTGATTGAGCCGTTGCTGCCTTACGCCAATCGCCCCGACGTCATCGTTCTGGCCTTGCCCCGTGGCGGCGTGCCGGTGGCTTATGAGGTGGCCACGGCGCTGAAGGTTCGCCTGGACCTGATGCTGGTGCGCAAGCTCGGCGTGCCGTCCCACCCGGAGTACGCCATGGGCGCGATTGCCAGCGGTGGTATCCAGATTCGTAATGAAGAGGCGCTGCGGGTGCACCCGATTGATCGCGCCGCTTTCGACGCCGTGGTCGAACGGGAAAGCCGCGAGTTGCTACGCCGCGAACAGGTCTACCGTGGCACGCGACCGGCGGTGCAGCTCAAGGATCAGGTGGTGATCCTGATCGACGACGGCTTGGCCACCGGGGCTTCGATGAGGGCGGCGATCCAGGCGCTGCGGGCGCAGGCGCCATCGCGCATCGTGGTGGCGGTGCCGGTGGCGCCGATCGAAACGGTGGAGGCGCTGCGCAGCGAGGTGGATGAGTTGATCTGTCCGCTGATGCCCGAGTGGTTCACGTCGATTGGTCATTGGTATATGAATTTTTCCCAAACCTCGGATGCCGAGGTGATCGACCTGTTGCGGCGGGCGTGGCAACGCGGGGAGTGCGGGTAGCGCTGGCGGCCAGCGGCAGGTGGTCGCAAATCAACGGGTGAGGTGGAATAAACGCCGGTTGTTTGCTTTAGTCCATCTGATACGACCCGACTTGTGCGGCACGCCAACTCAGGACGGGAGCCCTCCCGGAGAGCGTCATGAACCTTCGATCCGCGCGTTGCGTCGCTCTGGCCGGCACGTTGGTGTTCGGCCTGGTGCCGTTTGCTGGAGCCGTGGAATACAAGGATGTGAACGCCAGGGCCAGTACCTTGAGCTTCACCTATGAGCAGATGGGGTCGAGAGCCTACGGCACCTTTGGCAAGTTCAAGGCCAAACTGGACTTCGACACCGATAACCCCGGCGCCGCCCATGCCGCGCTGACCATCGACCTGAACAGCATCGACGCTGGCAACAGCGACGCCAACACCGAGCTGCAAAAACCGGCGTGGTTCGACACGGCGACTTATCCGGTGGCGACCTTCGAGTCGACGTCCATCAAGGCCCTGGGCAATAACCGCTACACCATCACCGGCAAACTTTCCCTGCGGGGGCTTACTCGAGAAGTGAGTGTACCGGTGCTGCTCAAATCCGAGAGCGCCATCGGCATCTTCGAGGGCCAACTGGTGCTCAAGCGTGACGACTTCAAGATCGGCGAGGGCGAGTGGGCGGACAGTGTGGTGTCCAACGAGATCAATATCCGCTTCCGGATGGTGGCGCCGCAAAGGTGACTGGGACCTCATCGATAGTTCGTCGGCCAATCATGTGACCATGCTGCCAGGGGGATGGAATGTGGTTTGTCTGATAGACCGAGGTGCCGCCATCGCGGGCAAGCCCGCTCCCACAAGGATCTTCAGCGAGCCTATAAATTATGCTCGACGCAGACCCCCTGTGGGAGCGGGCTTGCCCGCGATGGCGGTGTAACAGTCAATACCAAGGCTGAGATCCATCAGGCACTTTGCGGATAGAGCGGACAGTCAACAAAACCCACTTCGGTCCCACCGCACGCTGCACAAAAGAAAAACGCCCGATCCACATTGCATGGGCCGGGCGTCGATCAATCCGCTCTAGTTCGCCTTTATCGGCACCGTCACGGTTTTGCCGAAGGCCGATTTGATGGTCGCCGTCGGGCTAGGCGACGGGCCGCTGCCGGCGGTGGTCACTGCTATATTCCAGCGCGCGCCTGTGGCCGTAGGCGTCAGGACGGCAGCGCCAAGGTTCACCGTACCGGTTGTGGTGGTGGCCGTCGCCGTGATGGTATTGCCCGTGCCACGGGAGGTGGTGCCGGACAGGACCCAATACCAGCGGCTGTTGCTGCGGGCGGTGACGGTGGCGCTGGTAACGATCAGGCTCTCGTTGACCGCTGCCGAGACCGCCACGGATACCGGCGCCGGTGCCGACTCGGCACCCTTGGCATCGGCGGCCTTATAGGTAAAGGTCGCGGTGAACGGCGCAGGGACCGTGGCCGGTGGTGTGTAGGTCACGCGCAGGCCATCGGTGCTGACCACGCCCTTGCCGGAGTCCGGTTGCTCCAGACCCACCACTTTAAGTGGCACGTTACCGTCAGGGTCGCTGTCGTTGGCCAGCACGTTGATGATCACCGGTTGGCCGGTGTTACTGATGGCGCTGTCGGCGTTGGCAATCGGTTTTTGGTTATCGGGGTCCTCGACACGTGTATCGCCAGTGCGGAAAGTCGGCAGCGCCGCGGAATTGACGTAGGTGACGCCGTCCCAGCCGGGCAGGGGGGTTGGCATCAACTGGAACTGGCCGGGGTGCTCGACATCCCAGCGCAGCAGCATGGAGGTGTCCTCGTGCTGGGTGTTGTGGCAGTGCTCCATGTAGGTCCCGGCGAATTCGCGGAAGCGGATCGCTATCTCCACGTCCACCGAACTGTCGACTTCTTGCCCGATGCGATAGACGTCCTTGCGCGCCCATTTTTCCCATTCCGGCGGTGCCTTGCCGTCGCGCTTGAGGACGATCCCTTCTTCGAAGTGCACGTGCACCGGGTGGCTCCAGCCGTTGCCGCCGTTGATGATTTTCCACACTTCCAGAGTGCCGTCGCCGGAGAACCCGGCAGCGGTCGGGCCGGTAGCCAGTTGCGGAGCGGCGCTGATGATCCGAGGGTCCATCTGGTAGCCGAAACCGCCGTCGGTCTTGATGGTCCAGGGTTCTTCGTCGGTACCGTCGGAGCGGCCGAAGGTGAACTCGCGATGGCGCGCCGCCTTGAGCGTGGCTTGCACCGTCGGATCGTCACGGTTGAGGGTCAGCGGGATCATGCTTTTACCCACCGGCTGGCCTGGCTTGGCGGGTTCGTAGTCGGCGGGGTTCATGCTCACGTCCTGGCCGGCATAAGTCTGCACCACCATCTGCATGAACTTGCCCACCACCGGGTCGCCGGCGTCCCATTCCAGCCCTTTGCTGCCCAGCTTGAGCACCGCCTTGTACCTGCCGGACAAGACATCGGCCAGGCTCTGCGATGCAACCTCCGGACCCTTGCCGTCGTGGTGCTCCATCAGGTTGACGAAGTACAGCTTGTCGCCGGTCTTGATCCCGTGTTTCGAGAAGTTGACGATGATGTCGTAACGCTCGGCGATGGCCAGGGTGGGCAGGATAGCGTTGTGGTCCTGCACATCGCCGTCGGCGTCCAGGTCCATGCTCCCGTCGAACGGCACCGCGTGTTCCATGAGGTTGCCGTCGTTGGCGATCATATGGAACGGCACGCGGGTGTAAGACAGGCCGGAACCCGCCGGGCCGGGGAATTCGCCACCGGTACCGGCGATCTCACGCACCAGCGCGATCTTGAAGTAGCGCGACACCGAGCCATTGAGAATGCGGAAACGATAGCTGCGCGCCCGCACGTTCAGGCGCGGCTGGTACTGCCAGTTGACCAGCATCTGATCGCCAAGAAAACCATCGGTGTTGAACGGGTTGAACCACAGTTGGCCATTGGTATCCCAGGCCTTGTCGGCAATCATCAGGTTGACGTCATAGTCGCGGTTGCCCCAGGGCAACGCCGAACCGCTGGGCAGGCGCAGGTTGACGCCGTCTTGCAGCGCTTCGTTGCCACGATCCATGGCGCTGTAGTAGTTCATCATCACCGCGTTGCCCTTGTAGACGTTCTGCGCGGTGAAATCGAGCATGTGGTCGTGGAACCAGTGGGTGCTCATGGCTTCGCGCCAGTCGCCACGGATCTTGATGCTGCCGTTGTCGCAGGTCTTGAAGCCCGGCGTGGCATCGTTGACGAACAGGGTTTCACCCGGCGCGCAGGGGAACGCCGCGCGCGGATCCTGAGCGCTGGTGTTGATGGTGTCGTAACCGGCCAACTGGATCGGCCAGCGATAGTCGTAGTACTGCCCCGGAAAGAAAAACGCATTGGAATAGCCGTCGCTTTCGGCCGGGGAGTGGCCGTTGTGTTCGTGGGTGCTGAGGGTATGCAGGCCGAACCCCATGTTGGCCGACGGATCAATCGGCAGGGCGTTGTAGTGGCGCATCAGCACCGGTTGGCCGTACCGCACCATCAGCAGTTTTGGCGGAAAGGTGCCGTCGAAAGTCCAGAGCGCCTTGTGGTTCTGAATCGGCATGTTGGGGTGAAAACGGGTGTCGATACCTTTGGTGGTGCCTGTTATGACCGGGGTGTCCGAGGTCTGGTTGTAGAGCCCGCCCGGCCCGAACTCACCGACGGCGTAGTTGTGCAGCTGCCGGCGGTCGCGCATGCCGCCGTTGAGCTTGGCGCCGGCTTGAGCGGTCTTGAAGGCGACCTGTGGGTAGAACTCGTTCCAGCGCTGGTGCGACCAGCCTTTTCCTGGCGGACGACCTTCGGCCGGCGAGCCCACCGGATGGCGGTTGAGGAAGGCTTCGATCTGCGCTTTCCACGGGTTGCGGTCCAGCACGTTGGAATACTGCGCCGGAAACGGGTACAGCCCCGGCTGGCGCATGAAGGCTTCCAGCGCCGCGGCCGAAGGGCCGCTGCGGGCGATGTTGTTCGGGTCTTGCGTGGGCGCCGGGCCGACGATCGGAACCGGGAAAGTCAGGGGCGGTGCCGGCAGTGTCGGGTCGAGTTTTTCCGTGCCGAATTCTTCGAACAGCAGCAGTTGCTGAGTGTACGGCTGGGCCCCGAACAATGGGCTGGGCTTGCCGTTGGTGGGGATTTTGAAGGATGTCTGCAGGGCTGGCGGCAGCACGTTGTCGGTCGTTGGCGTGGTGCGGGTGCCGTACACACCATTGGGCAGGGCGTAGGAGCCCTGGTTGGTGGGAGGCATGGTCTCTATGGCATCCAGCGCGGCCTGGGGGTCGGCCGGCGGGTTGGTATACGCCGACGGATCTGTTGGCGGCGGCGGGCTAACATCGTCAAGCGGTGCTGCGTTGACGATGCCGAGGCTGACGTTGATCAGCATCACAGCGGCGATGCCCGGTTTGCTGAAAAAGCCGAGCGATTTGAGGTCAGTTTTGTTTTTCATCTTTTTTCCTCGGGACGCGTCGGTGTGGCTGACGTTCGCAAAACGCTGGACGCAATAGGTGTGCCAATCGCGGGGAAATTTGGGGGAAACAAAAAACTGTTTGATATCAAAAGGCTGGCGGTTTGGGTTTTGGTCCTGATGGCGCAGTAGGTGGGAATCCTCAACGTTGGGGGCTTTCACCCACCCGTTCTCCCCCGTTCATACCCGAGGTCGGTGTGGTGGTAACCGCTTTCGCGAGCAGGCGAGCTCCCACAGCAGATTGAGGTGTGGGCAATACCGCTGTCCCCTGAAGGAGCAGGCCTGATCGCGAAGAGGCAAGTTCATCCAGCACAATGTGTGCCGGACTCACTGTTGTCGGCCTTGAAAATGATGCGCATGGCTCAAGGAGGGTGGATGTCTGTCCATCACCTTCGGACCGGACGTGCCGGGCGCGCTATGATAGGCGGCCCTTGCCTCCCGGAGCCTGTCACCGCAATGCCCCTGATCAGCCATTTCAAAACCCCGTGCCCCGAGCACATCAATAGCCAGATCCTGCAGATGGTGGTCGACAACCTGACCGACATCAGCATGGTCGCGATCCCGCCCAGCAACCTGCTGTACAACCTCTATCAATACGCGATCGGCTATGAGGTGCACCTGTATCTGGAAGCGCTGAACGGTGAAAAAGGCATTGCCGTGGAGTTGATCGTCGCCACGGACGAAGACGACCCGCAAAAGGTAACGGGCTTTGTGCTGTACCTGCCGGTGCAGGACGACCCCGAGGCCTGCGGCGTGGCGTACATGGCAGTGCAGGCCGAGTATCGGCGCCAGGGCGTGGCCCGGCGGATGCTGCGGGAAATGGTCGGTCGCTACCCCCATGCCGAGCTGACCTGCGCGGTGGCCAAGGTGCCGTATTTCGAGGCGATGGGCTTTGGGGTGGTGGGCGTGCGTGCGACCCAGGTGTTGATGAACACTCGCGACCACGCTACCGCTGGCTTGATGGCGCTGCTGGATGTGGCGTCGATCTACAGCTCGCTGGAAGTGCGGCAGATTCATACCTACCTGCTGCAAAAGCATGGCAAGCGGGCCATGACCGACGCGGAAAAACAGCGCGACCGGCATCTGGACCAGCTGACGCGCAAGGCTCAGGCGTTTGTGCGGGGGCGGTTGGGTGACGATGCGGTGCCGGCCGCTGGCCCTCGATTGCGCCTGGTCTGATCGCACTCTCCTGAACCCCCACAAATCCCCCTGTGAGAGCGAGCTTGCTCGCGATGAGGCCGGGTCAGTCGACATTTACTGTGGTTGACCCCACCGCTATCGCGAGCAAGCTCGCTCCCACAATGAACAGTGTTGGTTTTCAGAGGTAAAAAAAGAGCCTCAAAGCTCTTGATGGGGAGGAAGTGGAGCCGTGAGGCTCAAGATGCGCATGAAACAAGTGGTGAGCTTGGTAGGGGTTCAGTTCACTCACCACCTACGCAGCGGCTTGCGCAAGCAAGCGGCTGCGTAAGTTCATCCTAAAAAGACCGAGTGTTTCACTCAAGTACCGCTAGTCGCATCCCCCGGCCAGCCGGCGCGGCGCAACGCCTTGAGCAAGGTTTCGGCATCCAGCCCCTGCACCCCATGCCCGTTGCCTTCGGCGGTGTCGGCGGCGAGCAGGGCATTGATGATGGCTTCTTCCACGGCTTCGGTGGCGGCCAGGAACAGCTCGCTGATGTGGTCGTTGTTGACCATGCTCAGATTGTGGGTGGTCGGTGCTTTCTTGCTCTCGTAGGCAGCCGGTGGCACGTGATCGTTACCGGTGGCGAAGGCGATGAAGATGTCGCCGCTGTGGTCTTCATTGCCGCCGCCGGTGCGGGCCAGGCCGAGGCTGGCGCGCTGGGCCAGGCGTGTGCACTGGTGCGGCAGCAACGGCGCATCGGTGGCCAGGCAGACCACGATCGAACCCATGCCCGGATGGGGCAAAGAGGCCTTGAGGAACGGCGAATCGACCTGTTCCATGTAGCGCCCGACCGGGTAGCCATCGACGCGCAACTCATTGCGAATGCCGTGGTTGGCCTGGACAATCGCCCCCACTGTCCAGCCGCCCTGGGCACTGTTCAAGCGGCGCGACGCGGTGCCGATGCCGCCCTTGAATTCGTGGCAGATCATGCCGCTGCCACCACCGACATTGCCTTCGGCCACCGGTCCGCCCGCCGCCGAACGCACGGCCTGGGCCACGTGTTCCGGCTTCACGTGAAAACCGTTGATGTCGTTGAGCAGGCCGTCGAAGGTTTCCAGCACCACTGGCATATTCCAGTAGAGGCGCCCGTCATCCGGCTGCTGCTCGCGGTCGAGCACGATCAGCGCGTCGCGCACCACGCCCAGGCTGTGGGTGTTGGTGAAGGCGATGGGGCTGGTCAGCAAGCCTGCCTCGCGTATCCACTCCAGCCCCGTGGCATCGCCGTTGCCGTTGAGCACATGCACGCCGGCAAAGCAGGGTTGCTGACTGGTGGAACCGGCGCGCGGTTCGATGACGGTGACGCCAGTGAGGATGTCGCGGCCATTGGCCGTGCGACCTCGTACGTCGCTGTGGCCGACCCGTACGCCGGGGACGTCGGTGATGGCATTGAGCGGGCCGGGTTGCAGTTGGCCGATCGGGATGTTCAGGTCGCGGGCGCGTGGCTTCATGGTTTTTCTCATCTTCGATTCGTGGCAGAAAAAATTGGTGGGGCACTGCAGTTTCTTGTGGGAGCGGGCTTGCTCGCGAAAGCGTCGTATCAGTCGCCAATAATGTTGGCTGGCACACCGCTTTCGCGAGCAAGCCCGCTCCCACAGGGACATGCGGTGTGTTTATTGACCGTTTTTGACCTTGCTCCAGATCCGCGTGCGCACGCGCTCGGTAGCGGGTGGCAGTGGCTGGAGGGTGAACAAGGTGGCCATGGCTTCGGCGGGTGGATAGACGGCCGGGTTGCTGCGGGTCGCTTCGGCCACCAATGTGGTGGCGCTGCGGTTGCCGTTGGGGTAGTTGAGGTGGTCACTGACCGGGGCGATGACTTCGGCGCGCATCAGGTAGTCGATGAAGGCCATGCCTTGTTCCGGGTGCGGAGCGTCCTTGAGCAGCACCAGCGTATCGAACCACACCGGCGCGCCTTCCTTCGGCAAGCTGTAGGCGATCTTCACGCCGTTGCCGGCCTGCTCGGCGGTGGATTTGGCTTCGAGCATCGCGCCGGACCAGCCCACCGCCACGCAGATGTTGCCGTTGGACAGGTCGCTGATGAACTTCGACGAGTTGAAGTAGGCGATGTGCGGACGCAGTTTCAGCAGCAGCGCTTCGGCCTTCTTGTAGTCCTCGGGGTTGGTGCTGTTGGGCGGCAGGCCGAGGTAGTGCAGGGCAACCGGCAGCATCTCCGACGGCGAGTCGAGCATGGCCACGCCGCATTCGCCGAGTTTCGCCAGGTTCTCTTCCTTGAACACCAGGTCCCAGGAATCCACCGGCGCCTTGTCACCCAGCAGCGCGCGCACTTTGTCGATGTTGTAGCCGATACCGTTGGTGCCCCACAGGTAGGGTACGGCGTACTGGTTGCCCGGATCGTTGTTGGCCAGTTTCGCCAGCAGTTCGGTGTCCATGTTCTTGAAGTCCGGCATCTGCGCACGGGGCAGGGGGGCGAGGGCGCCGGCCTTGATCAGCGTGGGCAAACTGAAGTTGCTGGCCACCACCACGTCGTAGCCGCTGCGGCTGGTGAGCAACTTGCCTTCGAGCACTTCGGCGCTGTCGAAGGTGTCGTAGACCGGTGCAATCCCGGTGTCACGCTTGAAGTCCTGCAGGGTGGTGGGGCCGATGTAGTCGTACCAGTTGTACACGTGCACGGTCGGGGCTTCGACCGCAAAAGCCGACAGCGAAACCGCCAGACAGGCACCCAACCCCAGATTGAAATACAAGCGGTGACGACTCATGATGCGGCACTCCTGGCCTGTTGCGGCCGGTGGTAATCAGGAGTTTGCAGCGTATCGACCGGGGTGGCCTTCACCCATTCCCATCATGGGTTACTCAAAAGGGGTAGTGCGTGGACGCGTTGTTGAAAGAGTTGCCGGTGCATCAGGGGCTGGCGCGGGTCTTTACGGCGGTGGGGCAGGACAGTTTCTGGCGTGCACTGGTCGATACCCTGCGCTTGCTGGTGCCGCTGGATAACGCGCTGGTGGCGCTGATGCGCCCGGGGCATGTGCCGCGCCTGCTGATTGACTTCGATGCCAAGGGCAACAGTGCTGAGCAGGAAGAGCTGGCGGACTACCGCGCCGGCATGTACCTGCTTGATCCGTTCTATCAAGCCGCTTGCGCCGGCATCGCCGACGGCTTGCACAGCCTTGATTCGGTGGCCCCCGACCAGTTCCAGCACAGTGAGTACTACCTGAGTTACTTCAGCACCGTGGTCGGTGGGGACGAATTGCAGTTCATGGTCAACGTCGATGGCGCCGTGCTCGGCCTGTCCCTGGGGCGTTCGACACGCTTCAGCCTCGAGGAGCAGGGCCGTCTGCTGTGCGTGCGTGACTGGGTGCTGGCGGCGATGCGCCGACACCTGGATTTGCTGCCACCGGAAGGGCCGGTCGCCGAAGCACCGGCCGGCGATCTGGCGACCTTGCTCGATCGCTTCGACGCACGCCTGACCCTGCGGGAAATCGAAACCGCGCGCCTGATTCTCCAGGGGTTCTCCAGCAAGGCCATCGCCCAGCAAATGGGCATCTCCCCGGAGACGGTGAAAGTGCATCGACGCAACCTCTATCACAAGCTCAACGTGAACGGGCATGGCGAGTTGTTTGCACTGGTGTTGCGGCCGCGTTAATCCGGATTGTCCGGTTGACCAGGCCGCTGCCTTCGCGAGCAAGCTCGCTCCCACATTTTGATCGCTGCCGAGCGCAGATTCCGTGTGCGCTGAAAATCACTGTGGGAGCGAGCTTGCTCGCGAAGAACGATGACTCGGTCAACCTGCCGAAACACCAGCCGTACCCCGCACCACAGGCCCGTCCGTCCGGGCCTTTTCAACGCCGATTGAATTATTGCGCCGTTCGCTGGCTCTGCTTGGTTAGGAGACGTTTGCATTCAACGTCCAGGCGCGAAGCAGGTGAGCCATGCCCCGCAACCTCGATGACTACAACCGCATGCGTGATTTTTCGGCGACCACCAAGCCCGCCGCCAAACTTTCACGCCCGGGAAAATCATCGCCACTGACCGGCGCACGCAAAGCCAGGCTGCCGGACCTGCTAAAGCCGGAGTTGGCGACGCTGGTGGAAAAAATCCCCGACGGACCATGGCGCTACGAAATCAAGTTCGACGGCTACCGGATCATGGCCCGCATCGACCACGGCGAGGTGAAGCTGATCACTCGCAATGGTCACGATTGGACCCACAAACTGCCAGGGCAGGCCATGGCCCTGGCCGCGCTGGGCCTGGAATCGGCGTGGCTCGACGGTGAAGTGGTGGTGATGGACGAGCAGGGGTTTCCTGACTTTCAGGCGCTGCAAAACGCCTTCGAAGCGGATCGCAGCGACGACATTCTCTACTACCTGTTCGACCTGCCGTACCTCAATGGCATGGACCTGCGCGAGGTGCCGGTCGAAGAGCGTCGAACTGCGCTGGCGACGGTGCTCACGGCCAGTGAGGAGCCGTTGCTGCGTTTCTCCAAGTCGTTTGGCGAGGAGCCCCGCGCCTTGCTCGACAGCGCCTGCCAGATGCACATGGAAGGGTTGATCGGCAAACGCCAGGGGTCGCCCTATGTATCCCGGCGCAGCAGCGATTGGATCAAGCTCAAATGCCAGCATCGACAGGAATTCGTCATCGTCGGTTTCACCGATCCGAAAGGCTCGCGCCATGCCTTCGGGGCGTTGCTGCTGGGACTGCATGATCACGATGACGGCCAGTTGCGTTATGCCGGCAAAGTCGGCACCGGGTTCAACGAGGCGACCCTGCGCAGCCTCCATGATCAGCTCAAGCCCTTGCAGGTGAAAAAGCCGCCGGTGGTCAATCCACCCGGCGGTTCGCAGGCCAGGGACGTGCACTGGCTCAAACCCCGGCTGCTGGCGGAAGTGGCCTTCGCTGAAATGACCAGGGACGGTTCGGTGCGCCATGCTGTGTTTCATGGCCTGCGCAATGACAAACCGGCACGAGCCATCACCGAGGAGCGCGCGAAAACCGTGAAAACCTCCACTGCGAAAAAGGCTGGCACGGCGAAGCCCGCTGCCACGGGAAAGAAAACCGCACCCGCCCCCTCACAACTCGGTCTGGAGGAGGGCAAGGTACGCATCACCCACCCGGACCGGATGATCGACCCCGGCAGCGGCACCACCAAACTGCAACTGGCGCAGTACTACGCCAGCGTCGCCGAGTGGATCCTGCCCGAGCTCAAGGATCGTCCGGTGGCGCTGGTGCGTGCGCCGGACGGTATCGCTGGCGAGCTGTTTTTCCAGAAGAATGCCGAGCACCTGGCGATCCCCAGCATCACCCTGCTGGACAAACAGCTTACCGGCCAGCCGATGATGCTCATCAACAACGTCGAGGCGCTGGTTGGCGCGGTGCAGATGAATGCCGTGGAACTGCATACCTGGAATGCGACGTCTGACAAACTCGACAAGCCGGATCGTTTTATCCTCGACCTTGACCCGGACCCGGCGCTGCCATGGAAACGCATGGTCGAGGCCACGCAGCTGACGCTGTCGGTGCTGGATGAACTGGGGCTCAAGGCGTTTCTGAAAACCAGCGGCGGCAAGGGAATTCACGTGGTGGTGCCGTTGACCCGCAAGCTCGGTTGGGATGAGGTCAAGGATTTCAGCCATGCCATTGTCAGTCACATGGCCAGGCTGTTGCCCGAGCGTTTTTCCGCGGTGTCGGGACCGAAGAACCGTGTCGGACGGATTTTCATCGATTACCTGCGCAACGGTCTGGGGGCGACCACCATTTGCGCCTACGCCGTACGTACCCGCGAGGGGTTGCCGGTGTCGATGCCGATCTGGCGCGAAGAGGTGGCCGAACTCAAGGGCGCCAATCAATGGAACCTGCACAACGTGCATGAACGTCTGGCCGAAGTCGGGGATGAGCCCTGGGCGGACATGCCCAAAACCCGGCAAGCGATCACTGCCGAGATGCGCCGGCGGGTGGGGATGAAGAAGTGAATTGTGCCGATAGGAGCTGCTGAAGGCTGCGACCTTTTTATGGTTTCAATAACCTGAAGATCAAAGGATCGCAGCCCGCGGCAGCTACTACGCGAGCAACCTGTTCTTACTTGAGGAACGCCTGGAAGTCGGTACCCAGTTTGTCGATCGCTGCCTTGAAGTCCTTGGCGGTAATCTTCTGGCTTTCGTTTTTCAGTTCGGTGCCGAACACCTTGCGCACCACTTTGGCTACGGTCTGGTTGCTCTTGGCGTCGACGAACTCGGCTTCGATGAACAGGGTGGTTTCCTGGTCACGGTGACCGGTGGCTGCCTGGGTTGCCCCGACTACGGCCGCGATGGGCACCACTTCATACCACTTCATGCCTTCGTTCTCGGCGTTCACCCCGGTAATCGCCGCGCGCATGATCAGAGGGCGCGAACCCGCCGGTGCGGATGAGGTGTTGGTCACTACGCGGTATTTCTGACCCAGCGTAGCCTTTGCCTTGCTGGTCATGTAGTTCTGAATGTCGGTCAGTGTCTGCTGGTTGACACGCTCATCGGGTTTGGGGGCCGGGTAGAGCTCCAGTTTGTTGAACACCACGGTGTCATAGGCATTCGGGTTCCACGCAGGGCTGACCCAACGCATCGCGGTGCCGCCGCTCGGCGTTTCGACTTCCTGCAGGTTGTTGTAGTTGGACAAGAAGCCTGAATATTGCTCCTTCTCAGTCACTTTCGAGGTGCAGCCGCCTAGCAACAGACTGGCCAGCGTAGCGCCGACGAGCAGTTTTCGGGACAGATTCATAGTGGTGTTTACTCCTTGGTTTAAATCGTCATTCTTTCGTTTACAAGACATCAGAATCGCCAGGTCATGTTTCCGTTTATAGCCTGAATCCAGGCATTGTCGAATTGACCGGAGATTCGATTGCCCGATACGGACTTGGCCTGGTCCACCGGCATGTCGCCGAGCCAGACCATGGCCCAACTGACGTTGACATCGGTGTTCTCGTTCAGAGCATAGGTGGCTCCTGTCGCAATGCGCCAGGATTCATTCATCGGCACGACCACGCTGCGGTTGCTGTCCGAGACGGCGCTGCTGTCGTAGGCCACACCGACGTTCCACAACCACTGCTCGGTGGCCTGGTATTGCGCGCCAAGGGAGAGGTGCCAGGTATCCTTGAAGCCGGCGTCGACTGTTGTCGATTGCGCTCCAAATGCCGTGGTGTCGACCTCTACGGCGATGTCGCCGAACTCGGACCAGTCCTGCCAGTTGGCCGAGGCGAGCAACGCCCATTGCCGGTCCAGTTGCTGGAAAAGGCTCAGGGTGACGGTTTGCGGCACCTTCATGTCTAGTTCGGTATCGGTGTTGTTGACGCGCTCGAGCAGGCGGCCGTCGCCCTTGACGTCCAGCCGGTCCTTGAAGTCCAGGTCGACCTGGCTGGTGTAGGTCAGGCCGATGCGCGTGCCGGGTTGTGGGGCGTAGATCACGCCCACGTTGGCGCCATAGCCCCAGGTGTTGTCCCGGTACTTGTATTGGCCGTCAGAGCGGTCAGTGAAGCCGAAAGGGGAGCGGTCGATGGCGGTGTCTGCCTTTAACATGCCGTACATGGCCTTGATGCCCAGGCCGACCGACCACTGCTCATTGAAGCGATAAGCCACGCTCGGTACCAGCGACAGGCCGAGCAGGCTGGAGTTCTGCGCAAAGTAGCGGCCGGACCAGTCGTTGTCGTAATTGACCGCCAGGCCGAAGTCGCCGTACTGGCCGAACCCGACGCTCCAGTGCTCGTCGAGTTCATGGCTGATGAAGAAGCTGCCACCGGGAATCGGATCGAGGGCGTTGCCACTGCCGCTGCCCGGGGTGTTGGTGCCGGAGTCGCGGTCGAAGCTCAGGTCGCCGTACAGAACCTGCAAGCCGGCGGTGATTTGCGTGCCTGGCAGATAGCTCATGCCCGCAGGGTTGCTGGCGATGGTCGAGGGGCCTTGGGCACGGGCGGCGGCACCGGCGTTGGCCAGGCCGGCGTTATCGGTGCCGATTTCATAGAGCATGATGCCGCCGGCCCAGGCTTGCTGGCAGCACAAGGCAAGTAGCGCAGAGGCGGGCAGGGTAGCTGTTTTCGTCGGCATGGAAATCCCTCAGCAATTGTCCATTTCGAATACGGGTGGACTGAACCCGCCACCCGTGGATTCGGCTGTTACTTGGCCATCTCTGCCCGAGCCGCGGCGATCTTGGCTTTAACCGAGTCGAGGTTGAAACTCGCGCCTTTTTGCATTGGTGGGAACTCGATCGCTGTTTCTGCCAGTTTGGCCACCTGCTGCTGGACGAACACGAAGCGCCAGAACTGGAATTTGAACCAGTCGAAGTATTGTTGCGAACCCTGCGCGGCCTGATTTTCCGGCCAGCCCATGCGCTCGAACGGGTCGAGTCGAAGATTGGTCAGTATCGGCACATCCACAGCAACTTTAGCCCCCATCCAACCACCCGGTTGGTCAATGAAGCGATATTTGTAGTCGTCTATGCGCACCGCACCCAAGGAGCTCTCTCCGAAGTAGAAAACTTCATGCCGGTTCGACGGACCTTTTCCGGTGATCATTGGCGTTTGATCATAGCCGTCCAGGTGAACTTTGTAGGTGGTGTCGCCCAATTGTTTGCCTTTGAGCAGTTCCGCCGTGATGTTCGGGTTACCTGCCGCCGCGACCAGGGTCGGGAACCAGTCCATGCCGGACATGATGCCGTTGGCAATCTGGTTGGCCGGCACCTTGCCTGGCCAGCGAATGATTGCCGGTACCCGGAAGCCACCCTCCATGACCGTGCCTTTGCCCATGGCGAACGGAGTCGTGCCGCCATCGGGCCAGGTGAAGTTTTCCGCACCATTGTCGGTGGTGAAAATCACGATGGTGTTGTCGTCCATGCCGTCTTTTTTCAGCTTCGCCAGGACGTCGCCCACAATGTCATCGAGCTGCGCCATACCGGCTTCCTGTTCCGACCAGCCATTCTGCGAGTTGCGCATGGCCTCGTACTTGTCGGACAGGTGCGTGACGATGTGCATGCGGGTCGGGTTGAGCCAGACGAAGAACGGTTTGTTGTCCTGCTTGGCCTTGTCGATGAACGAGAAGGCCTTGTCGCGAATCTCCTCGTCGACGGTTTTCATCCGCTCCGGATAGAGCGTTCCGGCGTCTTCGATTTTCTGCTTGCCGACCTTGCCCCAGCGCGGCATCACGGTCGTGTCATCCGTGGTGGAGGCCCAGCTGTGGACCATGTTGCGTGGGCCGACGCTGTCTAGCAGCTCCTTCGGATAATTGGGGTGTGCCGGATCTTCCATGGCGTCGAGGTGATAGAGGTAGCCGAAGAACTCATCGAAACCATGGACGGTGGGCAGGAACTGGTTCAGGTCGCCCAAGTGGTTCTTGCCGAACTGGCCGGTGGCATAACCCATGGCCTTGAGTGCGGTCGCGATGGTGACGGCTTCGGCGGGAATACCCACGGGCGAGCCGGCCTGGCCGACGGTGGTCATGCCTGTCCGAATCGGCAGTTCGCCGGTAATGAAGTTGGCGCGCCCGGCGGTGCAACTGGCCTCGGCGTAATAGTCAGTGAAACGCATGCCTTCGTTCGCTAGCTGATCAAGGTTGGGGGTTCTGCCGGCCATCATGCCTTGGTTGTAGACGCCGATATTCGACCAGCCCACATCGTCGCCCATGATAACCAGGATGTTGGGAGCTTTGTCGGCGGCCAGGGTCAGGCCGGGAAACGCCATCACAGACAGCAATAGGGGGGCCGCAAACAGCGTGGATAAGGTTGTCCGATTCATTTCGAGCTCCTGCGCACTCGCGTGAGTACATCGAGACGAGCCCCCAACCGTCGTTGAATTTCGTAACCCCCGCGAAGAGCGTAGGTTTGAATTGCGAAATATCCAGTAATGGATAGTCAGAAAGCACTGATTCAGGAGCATTGCGCCGAAAGAGTGTTCGCTCAAAAACACCCGCTAAATTGAGGCGGCGAGCGCTACTCGCCGCCTCAATCGCCATTACCGGTCGGCAGTGGCAGCCAGCAATGGTGCAATTTGCTCATCGGTCAATGCGGCATGCACGTCCATGCTCATCAGGTCGTTCCACTCCAGCACCCATTTTTGAATCGGCACCAGATCACTCGCCTCGGCAATGCCGAAGCCGGCCGAGCTCCCTACGGCGTGCCAGCGTCCGTGCATGGTGACGCCTTCGGGCGGTGCGCCACCGGTCTTGAGGAAACGTGCGATTGCGGCATCACGGTTGTCCGGGCTGATTGTCCAACTGACGATGAATAACATCGGCTACCTCCTGTTACGGATTGGCACCGGTTTTTATGCGCGCACCTGGCTGGCGCCGGGGCCGTGGCCGCGCTTGGGTTTGCAGTTCCATCCTGGCTGGCTTGCGGCAAAATCTCCCATGGAAGGCATAGCAGCGCCTCGCGATTCATGTACGACCGCTGATCTTGTTCAGGTGCCTGTTCGAGGGGGTAACGGATGCGTGTTTCACCAGCGAAACATGGGCAGCGGGCGCAGCGGCGAGCGAATGAATTGACGGGCAGAAAGCTTCATCAGCATCGAGTGAAAGCCGTGATCGGGAAAGGTCGACTGCACGGTTTTGATGAAGCTGCGGGGCAGGCCGAAACGCACCAGGCCCAGGGACACATCCACCAGATCGGCCTGGCGGAAGGGTTCGACGCTGGCAGCGTAGGCGCCGCGATACCGGCGCAGTTTGTGATGCTCAAGTATCAATGCGCTGACTTCATCCTTCAGTTCCGCTCGTTGCTGGTTGTCGAGGTACTCGGTGGCCAGGGCAATGGACGGCGGCAGGTAGTCGAGGGTGTCATCGGTCCAGATGCCCAGGTCATGAAACGCCGCCGCGATTTGGACGGCGGCCGGGGGCAGGCCATCGGCACCGCTGAGGGCTCCATGGAAATTCAGCACCCGGTAAATGTGGTTGCGGTAGCCCTGCAGGTCGGCCCCGATGGCCAGGGCGAACGAGGTGAGAATCTCGTCGGTGAGGGGGAGTTCGAGAAGAAGCTTCATCAGGCGTCACGCAACAGGTCGTTGGCATTGAGCAGTTCGTAGGCGATCTCCGGGCGCTTTTCCATGGCCCGGCGAATGGCGGCGGGGATGTTGGCGCGGGTCTTGCGGCACAGCCCCGGCAGTTCGCCAATCTGGATGCCGATGCCGCGCATGGTGCGCACTTCGTTGAAACCGGGAGCGATGTCCACGCGGATGCCCAACTGTTCGAGCATGCGCCGTTGCAGGTGCTCCAGATCGCTCAGGCTCTGCAGGTTCTCCAGGCGTTCGATCAGGCGTTTTTCTTCGTTGCGGGTCAGAAACAGAATGCGCAGGTCCGCCCCTGGTGTTTCCAGCAACGGGTCACGCCCGCAGTCGCAGGCGCCGGGCGGGCAGGGTGAGCGGATCGCAGCGGTGGTGGTCATGGGGATCAATCATAGAGCGCTGTGATCGAGTTTGCCCATAGGGATTTGGTGTGAAGGCGATCTAAAAATGTGGGAGCGGGCTTGCTCGCGAAGGCGTCCTGTCAATCGACAATTGCGTCGACTGACACTACGCCTTCGCGAGCAAGCCCGCTCCCACAGGGGGGGCGGTGAGCCAGCTTGTCTTACTTCAGTACCAGCATCCGGTAAACGCCATCTTCGACTTCGATCCCGTGGGTGTCATGGGTGAAGCCGGGGAAGGATTTGTCGAAGGCTTCCAGTGCCTTGAGATACGCCAGCAACGGACCGTCCGCAGGCCCTGCGTTCTCACCCGGCATGAGCAGCGGGATGCCTGGTGGATACGGCACGATACCGGTCGCGGCAAGGCGTCCGGCGGCTTCGTTGAGCGTCACCAGCTCGATGTCGTTACGCACCAGTTTTTCGTAGGCCTCCACCGGGCTGAACTCGGCTTTTGGCAGGGTGCCGAAGGCCTGGGACATGTTGGCGGTGGTCTTGTGTTTCTTCATGGCGGCGAAGATTTCGTCGGCCAGATCCTTCAGGCCCATGCCGGCATAGCGATGCTGGTTGGCGTTGTACAGGTCGGGCAGGCACAGCTCGAGCTCGGCGTTGTCGTCGTAGTCACGCTTGAAGTCGAGCAGGGCGTTGAGCAGCGTGCCCCACTTGCCTTTGGTGATGCCGATGGAGAACAGGAACAGGATGGTGAAATCGGTGGTTTTCTCGACCACGATACCCTGACGGCCCAAGTACGCCGTGACCACGCAAGCGGGGATACCGGAGGCGAGCAGGCTGCCGTCGTCGCCCATGCCCGGGCTGAGCACAGAGACCTTGATCGGGTCGAGCATGCAGTAGCCGTCTTCGATGTCGCCGAAGCCGTGCCATACCGCGTTCGGGTGCAGGACCCAGCAGTTCGGATCGGTTTTCAGCGTAGCCGGGTCGACCTCATGGAACGGCACGGCCGCTGCGCCAACCTGTACGGTCGGCGGCTGCCAGCAGGTGAAGAACCAGTCGTTCTTGCCCACCATCTCGTTGTGCATGCGCGAGAGAACCTGGCGGAAGCTGATGGCTTCTTCAATCGACTCGTTGGTGAGGATCTGCCCGCTCGGTGCTTCCATCATCGCCGAGCTGACGTCGCAGGACGCCATGATCGCGTAATTTGGCGAGGTCGAGGCGTGCATCATGTACGACTCGTTGAAGCGCGCATGTTCGATCGGGTTACGCCCGTCACGCACGTGGATCATCGAGGCCTGGGACAGGGCAGCCAGCAATTTGTGGGTCGACTGGGTGGCGAACACGGTCGGCTTGGACTTGTCGTGATCGGCCGGGTTGCCGTGCATGGCATGGCGTCCGCTGTACAGCGGGTTGAAGCGCGCATAACCGTACCAGGCTTCGTCGAAGTGCAGACGGTCCACGCTTTCGCCCAGCAGCTCTTCGACCCGGGTGACGTTGTAGGTCAGGCCGTCGTAGGTGGAGTTGGTGACAATGGCGTGCACTGGTGTCGGGTCGATGCCTTGCTTGACCAGCGGGTTGTTGGCGATGGCGGCTTTCACGCCTTCGGCGCTCAGGGTCTGCGGCAGGATCGGGCCGATGATGCCGTAGCGGTTGCGGGTCGGCACCAGGTAGGTCGGAATCGCCCCGGACAGGGTCATCGCGTGCTCGGCGGACTTGTGGCAATTGCGGTCGCACAGGGCGATCTGGTTGCGCGTGACGCTGGCCATGAGGATGACGCGGTTGGACATCGACGAGCCGTTGGTCACGTAATACGTGCGGTGGGCGCCGAAGACCTTGGCGGCATAGCGTTCACCCTGGCCGATAGGGCCACTGTGATCGAGCAGCGAACCGAGTTCGCCAACCGAGATCGACAGGTCGGAACGTAGCAGGTTCTCCCCGAAGAACTCGTAGAAGGCCCGGCCTGCGGTGCTCTTCAGGAAAGCCGTGCCGCCGGCATGGCCTGGGGTGTGCCACGAGTATTCATAGTTGCGGGCAAACTTCACCAGCGCGCCGAACATCGGCGGCAGGGCGGCCTGGCGATAGCGTTCGATGGCCGCCAGGATGCGCCCGCTGAGGAAACGGGAGGTGTCCTCGGGCAGCCAGATGAAGTCGTCGGCGTGTTGCATGACCAGCAACGGAATGCTCGACGCGGTGGTGCGGTCGCTGATCAGGAACACCGGCACTCGCGTGTTGCGCTCGCGCAGCTTGACCAGCAATTTGGTGCAATCGGCGTGGCCTTCGCTGGTGTCCATTTCCCACCGGATGAGCACGCATTGAATGGCAGGGTCCGAGCGCAGGATCGAGGCGGCGTCGGTGAGGCTTTCCGAGGCCAGTACGCTGACACCACGTCCCTCTACGTCGTGGACCAGTTGATCCAGGGCGCGGCCAAACACCGTTCGCTTGTCCGGCGGACTGCTGACCAGTAGCGCCAGCATGCCCAGCGAGTGTTTATATTCCGTCATGATTGATCCTCCAGAGTTAATTCAGGTTGTTGACCGGCACTGGCTCGGCAGTGAGGTGCTGCGCGCTGACGGTTTGTGTCGGTACGCTGTTGTTGAGCGCTTCGAGGCGGATCAGGCGGTTGTTGACGAAGCCGAACAGGGTGTAACCAACGATCGTGGCCACGCCGCCCAGCATCAGCGCCTGTTCACCGGAGCTGTATAGCGCCAGGTAGCTGTAGGCCGCTGCGATCAAGGCAATGATGTTGGTGGCCAGCGCCTTGCTTTCCGGCACGTTGGAGACTTTCTGCATGGTCATCAGCGCGGCCATGGACAGGATGTACGGCACCAGGTTGGTGACCACCGCGAGGTTGACCAGGGTGTCGAACTGCTTGCTCAAGTCGGGGCTGATGGTGAGCAGGGCCAGCGCGGTCTGCGCCGCCAGCAGCACCAGCATGCCGACAATCGGCGTTCCCGCTTTGTTGCCTTTGGCAAAGATCGACAGGAAGTAACCGGTGTCCGCCGAGCTTTTGTACACCTGGGCGATGGTGAACTGCCAACCCAGCAGCGAACCGATGCAGGCGAGCACCATGGCCGCCATCACGATGTCGCCGACCATCGGGGTGAACATCTTGGCGAACACCAGGCCGAACGGCGCAGTGGACGCGACCAGTTCTTCGTTGCCGACGATACCGAAGATGACGTTGGTGGAGACGATGTAGATCACCGCTGCACCCAGGGTGCCGCCCAGCACGGCAATCGGTACGTTGCGCTCAGGGTTTTCCACCGCGTCGGTGTTGGCGCAAGCCGATTCCAGGCCAAGGAAGGCCCACAGGGTAATTGCCACCGAGGCGCCTGCCGCTTCGAACCAGCCTTTGTCGTGGGGGTTCCAGCCAGCGGCGTAAACACTGCTGTCGAACCAGAACCAGCCCACCGTGGAGACCAGCACCACCGGTGCAATCACACCCCAGACCGTCACCGCGCCGATACGGCCGGTAATGCTGGCGCCGCCAAAGTTGGCGAAGGTGGTGATCCACAACAGGGCAATAGTGGCCAGGCCTACTTGCAGTGAGTCGAGTTCTATCCCGAACAACACCTGAATATAGCCGACCGCTGTAATACTGATCGCCACGTTGGCAATCAACAGCGAGAGGCCGTAGGTGTAGTTGGTGATGTAGTTACCTGCTTTACCGAAGGTGTATTCGGCATAACCGCCCATGCCGCCGGTCTTGCGGCTGAGCATCCCGCATCGCGCAAAGGCGTACGCCAGAGCGAGGGAGCCGGTGGCCGTTATCAGCCAGGAGAGGATCGAAATTGCACCGACTTCCGCGAGTTTCGTCGGTAGTAGCACAATGCCTGAGCCCAACATGTTGACCGCGGTCAACATTGTCAGTTGCCCCACACTCATTTTCTTTGCGACTGACATTCCGTTGCCTCACTTAGTTGGCGATTGAGAGTCTTAGCTATAGCAAAGGATTGAAAACTCGCAAGAAATAACGTCACTCATCTCGTTTTCGCATTAATTTGCAAAAAAGGCACGATGCTGGCCCCCAAGTTTAAAAATCCTCAGCAAAATTAGTTCATTTTCAGCTAGTTAAATAGGTCAAGATGCGCAAGACATGGATCTCGTTAATGCCGTTAGTTATCGCGGGTGTAGCCCATTCGGCTCAAGCCAAAGAACTGGCCACCCATGATCAATACATGTGCAGTTGGGGGGCGGGAACCGCCGCAAGGGCACAGGAGCTCAAGCTTTCAGGCGTTTCTCTGTACGCCGCACGCCAAAAAATCCAGGTCTACAAGTTTGCAAAATCCTGGATGCGCATGATGGCACTTGGCATTACAGAGCAAACTTATGACAGTCCGTCGCGATTCAAACCGACTGCTGTACGCCAGAGCTTTTATGAGGACTGCGTCAGGTACAAGTTGGCGCGTAAATAAAGTAGAAGGGGGCGCTGGTCGGATCGACCGCGGGGCGGGGCTGCGACGACTATATTGATTGACCATCCCAGCGACCCGATGGGGTGAAAACCGGTTTTTTACAACTCAATCAGGAGGTCATCATGAGCCAGATCGATAAAGTGTTGTACACCGCCCAAACCCACACCACCGGCGGGCGTGACGGCGCGTCCCGCAGCTCCGACGGAATCCTCGATGTGAAGCTGTCGTCCCCGGGCGCGGGTGGCGGTGGAACCAATCCGGAGCAACTGTTCGCTGCCGGGTGGTCCGCCTGTTTCATCGGCGCCATGCAAGTTGCAGCCAGGGAAATGAAAGTGGCGTTGCCCAAGGATGTGGCCGTCGATGCCGAGGTTGATTTGGGCACCAATGAAGGCGGCTATCTGCTGCAGGCGCGGCTCAATGTCAGCCTGCCGGGGCTGGACCGTGAAACCGCACAAAAAATCGTCGACACCGGGCACCAGTACTGCCCGTACTCGAAAGCCACGCGCAACAACATCAACGTCGTGCTCAAGCTCGTTTGAGATGACGTGAAAAGGACTCGTATTCACTGAAGATCAAACTGTGGGAGCGAGCTTGCTCGCGATGGCGGAGTATCAGGCGACATCGATGTCGAATGTTCCTGCCTCATCGCGAGCAAGCTCGCTCCCACAGGTCCTGTGTTTTAACTGACGGAGCAATCAATTCATCTTGCTGTGATCATGCATCATCTTGCTGTGATCCATGGTGCCGATCGCCTTGGCAACGGCTTCGACCTGAATCGATTCTTTCTCGCCCTTGGCGTCTTCCACGGTCAGGGTCAGTGGCACCTTGTCGCCTTCCTTGATCTGACCTGTGAGATTCATCAGCATGATGTGATAGCCATTGGGATCGAAGCTCACCGGCTTGCCGGCTGGCAGCGCAACGGACTGCACCTGCTGCATTTTCATCACGTCGTCTTTCATGCTCATTTCATGAATCTGCACTAGCTTGGCAACCGGCGTTTGCACGCTCAGCAACTTGCTGTCGCTGCTGGCGGTGACGGTCATGAAGGCGCCGCTCGACGGCTGGCCGGCCACGGTGGCGCGGACCCAGGCGTCGTCGACCCGGGTTTGTGCCGATACCTGAAAGGCCAGGCCGACCAGGGACAAGCCCAGTGCCAGTTGCTTGCAGCCTTGCACGAAGCGGTTTTTAGCTTGCGGGGCATTCATTTCAGCAAACCTCCATCACGGTGAGCAGGTCTTCTGCGCACTCTTTGGCCGTCAGGGACGCGGACAGCCCCAGGCGCAGATTGCCCCGGGAGTCGAAGACAAAACTGGTCGCGGTATGGGAGAGGGTATAGGTATCGCCGCTCGGGACTTTCTCAAAGAACACGCCGAATTCCTTGGCGGTGGCGGCGGTTTCTTCAAGCGTGCCGTACAGGGCTTCGAAACTCGGGTCGAACGCCTTGACGTACTGGTCCAGCAACTCTGGCGTGTCGCGTTCAGGGTCCAGGGTGATGAAGATAACCTGCAGCCTTTCGCCATCGCGACCCATCAGCTTCTTGGCCTGCGCGGCGCGGGCCAGGGTGGTCGGGCACACGGCCGGGCACTGGGTGAAACCGAAGAATACCATCGGCATCAGGCCGCGATAGCTGCCCAGCATCCTGGTTTCGCCCTCAGGGTTCTTGAGCTTGAAGTTACGCCCCATGATCTTGTCGCTGAGGTCCTTGCCGTAGTTGAACGACAGCTTGCTGCTGTCGTCGCAACCGGCGAGCAGGCCCAGGCTCAACAGGCCCATGCCTTGCAGGACAGTCCGGCGGGTATACAAAGTACTCATGAAAAAAGCATCCTGTTGAACAGGCTGAAATGACAGCGTGATGACTGTACAGACGAAAAAATCGGGGGGATGTTAACAAACTGTGCCGGTGTCCGAGGGGCGGATACGACCATTGGACCGACGCACAGGCGTGACATAGTGTCGCGCCGACAGGCCGACACCTGTGGCGAGGGGGCTTGCCCCCGTTGGACTACGAAGTAGTCCCGATCCAGGCAATGCGGTTAGTCTGAGTAACCGCGATTGCAGGGTTCAGGGTCGCTGCGCGACCCAACGGGGGCAAGCCCCCTCGCCACAATGTATCGGTCGGGTTTAGCGACGCAATTGCGCGCAATGATCCTGTTCCGGTTGCGCGGCGGTGTACCACACGTAATCCGCATTCTCGGCGGTCACGGTCTTGCCAGCTTCGGCCAGGATCAGCACCGCATTCCCTTCACCGGCACCGAGGTCCTCCAGGTGCAGTGGCACCCCCAGATCCTTGCGCACGTGGAAAGCACCGGCCAGCAGCAACGCCGGCGTCGGCGCGGCCATCAGGCGCTCGGCCATGCGCCGGTCACGCTGTTGTTGCACGGCGAGCATTGCCGGCATCTGTGCTTCGGGCAACAGGCCGCAATGGGATTGGCGGATGTCATCCAGCAAGGTCGCCCGCACCTGTTGGGTGGTGGACGCTTGCCCCGTAAGTACCGGGCGCTGTTTGTAGATCTGCATGATCTGCGCGCGGTCCAGGTTCGCCGCCAGCAGCGGATACGGTTGCCGCAGCGCGTAGGTGACGAGTGCGCCATAAACACTCCAGTCCCAATTGGCCTGCCAGGCCAGCGCCGTGAACGCATCGGCCGGTGGCTGGCCCGCGCGGGTCACGGCTTGCGCGGCATCGACCCTGGCCTGTTGATCGGGGTTGAGCATCTCCATCAGCAGGCTGCCCTGGGGGCGTTGTGTCGCCAGTTCGCGCAGCAGCCATAATTGCAGGGCGTGGTGGTCCGGGTTGTCGTGCTGTTCACCGACCAATACCCGAGGCACAACGGCCAGGCGTTGGACAAGTTCTTGCGGCGTCAGCGTACGGCCCGTGGCGAGTTCACGGATGACTCCGAGGTCGGCGTGATCACGGCCGTGCGGGGCGATCGGCGCCGGCAGTGGTGTGACCTGATGGATTTGGCAGGCAGCCAACAGGCTGAATGCACAGAGCAACAGAAAGCGCATCGGTTTTCCTTATTGGACAGGTGCCCCCTCAATGACGGAAGAGGGGGCGGCATCAGCGCGCGATGATCAGCGGGTGGCCGCGTTCCGGATGCTGGTGAATCAGCACTTGTAGTCCATACACCGCCGCCATCGCTTCGGTGGTCAGCACTTCTGCCGGTGGACCGTAGGCGTGGGGCAGGCCCTGATGCAACAACAGTAGTTGATCGCAGTAACGGGCAGCCAGATTGAGGTCGTGCAGAATCACCAGCACGGCAACCCCGCGCTCGGCGAAATCACGCACGGCTTGCAAAATGGTGTGCTGATGCAGCGGATCGAGCATCGATGTCGGTTCATCGAGCAGCAGGGTTTGCCCCTCGGCACCCGGCCAGAGCTGAGCGAGTACCCGCGCCAGATGCACGCGCTGGCGTTCACCGCCGGACAGGGCCAGGTAGCTGCGTCCGGCAAGATGAAGCGCATCGGCGGCTTTGAGCGCCTCGGCGACGATTTCGGCATCGCGCACGCGGCCGCTGGCGTGAGGCAAGCGACCCATGCCGACGATTTCATTGACCGAAAACGCAAAGCTCAGGCTCGAACTCTGCGGCAGCACGGCCAGGCGCTTGGCCCGTTCCTGTCCCGGCCAGTCGGCGAGTGGACGCTCGTCGAGGCTGACCCTGCCTTCACTGGTCGCCAGCTCACCACACAAAGCGGCGAGCAGGGTGCTTTTGCCGGCGCCGTTCGGCCCCAGCACACCCAGCACTTCACCGGGGCGCAACTCGATATCGATGTTGGTCAGCACCGTGCGCTTGCCACGGCGTACCAGCAGGTTGTTTGCCCGCAGCATCAGGAGCGTCCTCGCACCAGCAGATAAAGAAAGAACGGAGCGCCGATCAGTGCAGTCACGATACCGATTGGCAATTCGGCTGGCGCCAACAACAAACGCGCCGCCAGATCGGCCAGTAACAGCAGGCTGGCACCGGCCAGCAACGACGCGGGCAGCAACACCCGGTGATCCGGGCCGACCAGCAGGCGCATCAGATGCGGCACCACCAGGCCGATGAAACCGATCAGTCCGGCCGCCGCGACTGCCGCGCCGACGCCGAGCGCCGTGCACAACACCAGCTCAAGTTTGATCCGCTCGATGTCAAAACCCAGGTGACGGGCCTCCGATTCACCCAGCAGCAATGCATTGAGCGCCGCCGCCCTGCGGGGCAACCACAACGCCACGCCCAGGGTGACGATCAGCAACGGCCACAAGCGCGGGTAACTGGCACCGTTGAGGCTGCCCAGGTTCCAGAACGTCAGGGTGCGCAAAGTGGCATCGTCGGCCAGGTAGGTGAACAGCCCGACCCCGGCACCGGCCATGGCCGTCATCGCCACACCCGCCAAGAGCATGGTGGCAACGTCGGTTTGCCCGTTGCGGCGACCGAAGCGATACACCACCGCCGTGACGATCAAGCCACCGGCGAAGGCGCTCACCGACAGCAGGTAGGGTTCGATCGCAGGCGGCAAGCCACCGAGCAGGCTGCCGCCGACGATGGCAAGGGCGGCACCGAGCGCAGCACCGCCGGACACACCGACCAGACCCGGATCGGCCAAGGGATTGCGGAACAACCCCTGCATCGCCACGCCGGACAACGCCAGTACCGACCCCACGGCGATGCCGAGCAAGCTGCGTGGCAGTCGAATCTGCCCGAGGATCAACTCCGCCTGCTGCGTGTCACCACCGTCAAGTGGCAACCCGAGCAGACGCATCCCGCCCAGCAAGGTATCGCCCAGGGGCAGGCTGACCGGTCCGAGGGCCAGGGACAGCCAGAACACCAGCACCAGCAACAGCAGCAAAAAGATCAACGTCGGACGCGGCCGAAAAATGGCCGTCATGAGCTGATCCCGGCGGTCTGTGCTTTGGCGTCCGGGCAGGGCGTCGTGGCACAGGCCGGCAGTGTTTTGATACGCATCGGGACTATTCCTTAGCCGATCATAGGGTGGGGGCGGGTATCGAAACTTTCGTAGCGGGTGATGATGCCATCGACGCCCGGCTTACGCACACGCCACGGTTCGGTCATGCCAGAGGTTTTCAGGCGCAGGTTGGACATCGGGGCGAGCGCCTTGAACCAGATGTCCATCCAGCGCCAGTTGCGCAGTGCTTCTGATCATGAGAGGAACTTGTGATCATCACGATTAAAATGAGTTTGTCTCACTCGCTGACACTGTCGACAATGGCTCCCATCGAACGTATTGGAGTTATTTGACATGGCTGTGGCCCATTCCCTTGGTTTTCCGCGCATTGGTCGCGACCGCGAACTGAAAAAGGCTCAAGAGGCGTTCTGGAAGGGCGAACTCGACGAAGCCGGTCTGCGCACCGTGGGCCGCGACCTGCGCAAGACCCACTGGGACTTGCAGAAAAAGGCCGGCATCGAGTTGCTGCCGGTCGGCGACTTCGCCTGGTACGACCAGGTCCTGACCCACTCGTTGATGTTCGGTGTGATCCCTGAGCGATTCCGCCCGCACGATGGCAAGGCCAGCCTGCAAACCTTGTTCGGCATGGCGCGTGGTGTGAGCGACAGCTGCTGCGGCGGCGCGCATGCCCAGGAAATGACCAAGTGGTTCGACACCAACTATCACTACCTTGTCCCTGAGTTCAGCGCCGATCAGCAGTTCCAGCTCGGCTGGGACCAGTTGTTCGAAGAAGTCGAGGAAGCCCGCGCACTGGGGCACAACGTCAAGCCGGTGATCATCGGCCCGCTGACTTACCTGTGGCTGGGCAAGGCCAAGGGCGTCGAATTCGACAAGCTGGAGCTGCTGGATCGTCTGTTGCCGTTGTACGGCCAGATCTTCCAGCGCCTGGCGGCACAGGGCGTCGAGTGGGTGCAAATCGACGAGCCGATCCTGGTGCTCGACCTGCCGCAGGACTGGAAAAACGCCTTTGAGCGGGCCTACAACCTGATTCAGCGTGACCCGTTGAAGAAACTGGTCGCCACGTATTTTGGTGGGCTGGAAGAAAACCTGGGCCTGGCCGCCAACCTGCCGGTGGACGGCCTGCACATCGATCTGGTGCGTGCGCCTGAGCAGTACCCGACCATCCTCGATCGCCTGCCGGCCTACAAAGTGCTGTCGCTGGGCCTGGTCAACGGCCGTAACGTCTGGCGCTGCGACCTGGAAAACGCTTTGGCCACCCTGCAGCATGCTCATGAGCGTCTGGGTGATCGCCTGTGGGTCGCGCCATCCTGCTCGCTGCTGCACAGCCCGGTTGATCTGGGGCGTGAAGACAAGCTCGATGCCGAACTGAAAAGCTGGCTGGCGTTTGCCGTGCAGAAGTGTGAAGAAGTCGCGGTGCTGGCTCAGGCCGTCAACGAGCCGGAAGTGCCGAAGGTGCTTGAAGCGCTGACCCAAAGCCGCGCCGTGCAGGCCAGCCGTGCTGCGTCGCCACGCATCCACAAACCGGCCGTGCAGGCGCGTGTGGCCGCCATCACTGTCAAGGACAGCCAGCGTCATTCGCTGTTTGCCCAGCGTATCGAGAAACAGCGCGCCGGCCTGAACCTGCCGCTGTTCCCGACCACCACCATCGGTTCATTCCCGCAAACCGCGTCTATCCGTCTGGCTCGCCAGTCGTTCAAGCAAGGCAAGCTGACCGAAGCCGAATACACCGAAGCGATGCACAGTGAGATCCGTCACGCCGTGCAAGTGCAGGAAAACCTGGGCCTGGACGTGCTGGTGCACGGTGAAGCCGAGCGTAACGACATGGTCGAATACTTCGCCGAGCAACTTGACGGCTATGTGTTCACCCGTTTCGGCTGGGTCCAGAGCTACGGCTCGCGTTGCGTGAAACCGGCGGTGATCTTCGGTGACCTGAGCCGTCCGAAAGCCATGACCGTGGAGTGGATCCGCTACGCCCAGGGCCTCACCGACAAGGTGATGAAGGGCATGCTGACCGGTCCCGTAACCATGCTGATGTGGTCGTTCCCCCGCGAAGACGTGACCCGCGAAGTGCAGGCTCGTCAACTGGCCCTGGCGATCCGTGATGAAGTGGTGGACCTGGAAGCCGCCGGGATCAAGATCGTGCAGATCGACGAAGCCGCGTTCCGCGAAGGCCTGCCGTTGCGCCAGGCGCAGTGGCAGCACTACCTGGACTGGGCGACCGAAGTGTTCCGCCTGTGCGCCTCCGGTGTGCGCGACGAAACCCAGATCCACACCCATATGTGCTACAGCGAGTTCAACGATGTGATCGAGTCCATCGCCGCCATGGATGCCGACGTGATCACCATCGAAACCTCGCGCTCGGACATGGAACTGCTGGACGCGTTCGAAGCCTTCGCCTACCCGAACGAAATCGGCCCGGGCGTGTATGACATCCACTCGCCAAGGGTGCCGGACTCCTCGGAAATGGCCAACCTGCTGCGCAAGGCCGCCAAGCGTATTCCCGCCGACCGCCTGTGGGTCAACCCGGACTGCGGCCTGAAGACCCGCGGCTGGCCGGAAACTGAAGCGGCGCTGGTGCACATGGTCAACGCTGCGCGTCAGCTGCGTAAAGAGTGGGCCTGATGCTGTATTGAGTGCACCACTGAAACCTGTGGCCTCTTCGCGAGCAAGCCCGCTCCCACGGGGATTCCGGGTGAATACAAGATTTGTGTTCAACAGAAATCCACTGTGGGAGCGAGCTTGCTCGCGATGGCGGCGTGTCAGGCGGCAGGGATGCTGGCTGTGATGGCCTCATCGCGAGCAAGCTCGCTCCCACAGGGATTCCGGGTGAATACAAGATTTGTGCTCAACAGAAATCCACTGTGGGAGCGAGCCTGCTCGCGATGGCGGCGTGTCAGGCGGCAGGGATATTGGCTTTGATGGCCTCATCGCGAGCAAGCTCGCTCCCACGGGAATTCCGGGTGAATACAAGATTTGTGTTCAACAGAAATCCACTGTGGGAGCGAGCTTGCTCGCGATGGCGGCGTGTCGGTTTAAACCGTCATTCCTTCACGCTCATGAACTCCTCCGCGAAGCGGATGTATTCCTCGGGTTGCGTATAGGTGTGCGTCAGCTCGGTGGCGCTCAGGTCCGACGTCTGGGTGAGGATCTGGCGTTGTTCGCGCAGGCTGTCGTAGGTCGCCTTGATCGCGGCGAAGTACGCGCCATGGCCGTCGATGGTCACGCGCACACCCAGTTCGGCCAGGCGTTTGTCATCGCGCAGCAGCGGGTTGCCATAGGTCACCAGCATCAGCGGCACGCTCAGGTGCTCGGCGATCTGCTCCAGATGGTCGAAGTCCTTGATGCCCACCATGCAGATCCCGTCGGCGCCGGCGCTCTGGTATTGCCGGGTGCGGCTGATGATTTCCTGCACCGGCAGAATCCCGGCATGGGTGCGGGCGATGATTGCCATTTCCGAATCGCAGCGGGCTTCGAGCGCCGCGCGGATCTTGCCGACGCCTTCGGCGACCGTGATCAGGTCGGTGGATTTACGGCCGAACTGCGCGGGCAGCAGGGTGTCTTCGATGGTCAGCGCAGCCACGCCCGCACGTTCGAGTTCGACGATGGTGCGCATGACGTTGAGCGCGTTGCCGTAGCCGTGGTCGGCGTCGGCAATCACCGGCAACTGGGCGACACGGCCGATGCGAGTGGCCTGTTCAGCGAATTCGCTGAGGGTGATCAGGGCAAAGTCAGGGGCGCCCAGCACTTGCAGCGATGCGACCGAACCCCCGAGGATCCCGACTTCGAAGCCCAGGTCGGCGGCGATGCGGGCCGACATCGGGTCGAAAACCGAGGCCGTGTGGTAGCAGGTGTTGGAGGCGAACAGTTGGCGAAAATTGCGGCGCAAATCTTGATGGGAAAGCCTGGACATATGAGTTCCACCAATGGAATGGAAGGGCTTGAGCAAAAGTGTCAACGCCGAAGGAATAAAAGGCTATCACGCGCGCAAGGGGAGAATGATGACGAATTTGCTGGGTCAGTCCGATTGACATCGCCGCGATGGAACTGATAGGTCACGCCGCCACGGCCTGTTGTCGTTGGTCAAGCAGCGGCACGGCGCGCACCGAGTCTGCGGGTTGCAGCTGCAGGCGCTTGGCGGTCAGGCGATCAACCACCAGGCTGTTGCCTACCTGTCGGGCCGGGGCACAGGTAATGCGACAGTTTTCCAGGCGGCGGTTGTGAATCAGCCAGAGGGGCGCTTTATCGTCCGGTGAGCCGATGGCCAATGACAGCGGTCGGCTGTCGCGCACGGTGCGGATCCCGGAAACCGGGGCTTCGATGACCGGTCCGCCGTCGAAGATATCGATGTAACCCTGGTGGGCAAAGCCCTCGGCGCTGAGGATTTTCAGGGCTGGCTCGGTATTGGGGTGGGCCTTGCCGATCACCGCCTGGGCTTGTTCGGTGAGCAGGCAGGTGTACAGCGGCTGGCGCGGCATCAGTTCGGCGATGAACGATTTGTTGCCCAGCCCGGACAAGTGATCGGCGTGGCTGAAATCCATCTTGAAAAAGTGCCGGCCGAGGCTGTCCCAGAACGGCGAGCCACCTCGTTCATCAGCGCTACCGCGTAATCCGGCGATGAGCCGGTTGCCGAACAGCTGGGTGAACTCGGCCACAAACAACAAGCGCCCGAGGGAAAGCAAACGGCCGTTGCTGCCCTGGCGCTGATCGGGGCGCAGGTACAACGAGCAGACTTCCGATTGCCCGGTCAATTCATTGCTCAGGAACAGGGTCTGGATCTGGCGCTGGATACCCAGATCCGCCGAAGCGCTGACCGTCAGTCCGACCCGGTAGTTGTACCAGGGCTCGCGCAGACCGACGCCCCCCGTCAGGGCGCTGACGCCCACCACTTGCTGCTCGTCATCCTCGAGCACGAACAGGTAATCGGCATCGGCCCGGTCGACCTGTCCGGCGAAGGTGCGTTGGGCCCAGCGAATCCGGTAGGCCAGGCGTTCTTCATCGGCCGGCAGGCTGGTAAGCCCCGGAATGGCCTGCCGCACCAGCGTGAACAAGGCGGGCAGGTCGGTGATCTGGACCGGACGGACAATCATGGGGCGGTTCCTTGTGCGCGGGTGCTCGGGCGTTGAATCTGGCGGGTGTTCACAGGGCCACCAGCCGGACGGGGCTGCCCTCGGTCACCTTCAGCGCCGTGCACATGGCGGCGTCAAGGGTCACGGGTTGTCCGGGGATGTAATCAAGATCGGCGACGATGGCTCGGTAATCCTTCAAGGACTCGTTGCTCACCAGAAAGCGGCCGCGGGTGTCGATCACCGGGCCAGGCTGCGTTATGCCGCACTGGCTGTGGGCGATGGAGCGAATACCCGAGGTACGCGCATAGAGCGTCGGGCCTCCATCGAACAGATCGATGTAACTGTTGGTTTCGAAGCCTTCCCGTTCGAGGATATCGAAGGCTTCCTGGCCATCGGGGTGGATGCTACCGATACAGTCCTGTGCCGCCTGGGGCAGCATGGGCACGTAGATCGGATACTGCGGCATCAGCTCGGCGAGAAAGGTGCGGCTCTGCAGACCGCAAAGCCGTTCGGCCTCGACGTAGGGCAAGTCGAAGAAATGCTTGCCCACGGCGTCCCAAAATGGCGAGTGGCCTTCATCACTGCTGTAGCCGACGATCTCGGTGATCACCGTTTCGGAAAAACGCCGGGCGTGGGCGGCGATGAACAACAGGCGCGCCCGCGACAGCAGTTCGGAATGTGCGCTGCGCACTCGCGCGGCATCGATATGAAAGCCCCGCAGCAAGGTGTGACCACTGAGGTCGTGACACAACGACAGGGCCGGTACACCGTGCTCGATGTTCAGTTCCCGCGAGGCGCTGGTGAAGTGCCGGTTGCGCAGGCTGTAGAACGGCTCGTTGTAACCCGCCGTGGCGAGGATTTCCGAGCAGCCGGCCAGGTGCCGTGTCGTCAGGTCTTCGAGTACAAAGAAATAGTTTTCCGGGCCATGAGCCTGCACGTCCTTTTCGAACGAGGCACAGGAATCGAGGATTTTTCCGCGCAACCGTTCGCTATCGTCGGGCAGGGACGTGACGCCCACGAGGCTTTCACGGGCCAGCCTCTGCAACTGGGGCAGGTCGGCCAACTCGACTGGACGCAAGACCAGCATGGAGACACTCCTGTATCAAACGATTCGGCGGCTTGAGCCGAACCTGACTATCACTGTCGGTTTTTCCACACATTAAATCGGTGGTCATCTGAACGTTGTCAGGCGCCACGCTTTTTCTTATCGGATGTTTCTTGGGATGGACCGCATTAAACGAGGAGCAGGCGGTTCGGTCGGAGGTGGTGCCTGGCCAGGCGCTTGGATCGGGTATTCGAGTAAAGGCATCCGGGCTCCTGCTGGATGAGTGTGGCACGTGTTTTAACAATCCGTTGAAAGGAGTATTTAATCATCGCGTACTGCCTGTCTAGTGAATTTTCGCGTGGTCTGCTCGTGCCCGGAAAAGGTGCGAAGTGCCTGTACTACGGGGCTACGCCGATGTCGTAAAGTCTTGTAGGCGATTGCCTGCATTGCGGTCAGCCATGACAGAAAGTCTTGCAGGAAATGACTGAAGGAATCCGTTTCAAACAGGAAAATTAAACACCACCCGGGCCTGCTTTCTTGCGGCACAATTGCGCGATGGCGGTCACCTGACGCCGTCGTTTCTTTCCATCCCTGGAGTGATTGCTGGTGCAGGCAACCCGTTTAACCCTGATTTGCCACGCTCGAACCGTCGCCCAGAAATTGGCGCGCTTTCCTCTGGACGAGCCTCTGGAGATGGATTGGCAAGCGCTCAGGCTTTCCCGTTGCAATCAGTTCAAGGGCGCTCCACGTCTTGTCTGTGGTCCGGAGTTGCGCACCCGGCAAACCGCTGGACTGTTCGCCAGCGCGCCGCAGATTGTCGACGCCTTGAGGGACTGCGATTTCGGGCGCTGGGGCGGTGAGCGCATCGGCGATCTGCAAAAAACCGAAGCCCAGGCGCTCCAGCATTGGCTGGACGACCCGGCTTCGGCCCCCCACGGCGGTGAGTCGCTGGTGCAACTGGGCGAGCGGGTGGGTGCCTGGCTGACAACCTTGCAATCGACGCCGGGGCACATCGTTGCCGTTACTCATCCCTTTGTCATCCGCGCCGCGCTGACGCAAGTGTTGCAGGGGGGCGCGTCCAACCTGATCGACGTCGAACCCCTGTCGGCCATCGAGTTGAGGTTCCATGACCGCTGGCGGCTGCGCTTTCCGGGCATCGATCCCGAGGACCTGCTGTGATGAAAAAACTCCTGGTCATCGGCATCGGTGCCGGCAACCCCGACTACATCACGATGCAGGCCGTGAAGGCGCTGAATCAGGTCGATGTTTTTTTTCTCATGGACAAGGGCCAGAGCAAAGACAAACTCATCGATCTGCGCCGCGAAATCTGCGAGCGCTACATCACCGGCCACGACTACCGTTTTGTCGAAGCCCACAGCCCCGAGCGTGAGCGCGGTGAGGTGGACTACAAGACCAGTGTCGACGACTTGAACCTGGCCAAACAACAGACCTTCGAACGGCTGATCAATGAAGAGCTGTCCGACAGCCAGTGTGGCGGTTTTCTGGTGTGGGGCGACCCTGCGCTGTACGACAGCACCATCCGTATCCTTCAGGCGATCCAGGCCTCGGGCGTCTGTGGGTTCGAGTTCGAGGTGATTCCCGGGATTACCAGCGTCCAGGCATTGGCGGCACAACACAAAGTGCCGCTCAACCAGATTGGCCGCTCCGTTGAAATCACCACCGGCCGGCGCCTGGCGGCAGGGCAGGTGAGCGATGCCGACAGCCTGGTGGTGATGCTCGATGCCCAGGATGCTTTCCATCAGGTGGTGGATCAGGACACCGAGATTTACTGGGGGGCCTATCTGGGGACGCCGGATGAAATCCTGATCAGCGGCAAGCTCAAGGATGTCGCGGATGAAATCGAACGGGTGCGCAAGGCGGCGCGGTTGGCCAATGGCTGGATCATGGATACCTATCTGCTGCGAAAACCCTGATCAGTCGGTGATCGGGCTGACGCCTTCGCGAGCAAGCCCGCTCCCACAGTGGATCTTCAGTGTTCACACCATCGGTGTGGGAGCGAGTCTGCTCGCGATTGGGCCTTGAAGGTCAACCGAAGGTAAAGTGTTACCCCCCACGCCCAAACCGCTCCCGATACACCGAAGGCGGCACGCCAACCACCGTTCGAAACGCCACCCGGAAACTTTCCACCGAGCGATAACCACAGCGTTCGGCAATCTGCTCGGTGTTCTGGTCGCTGCTTTCCAGCAGTTCACGGGCCCGGCCCAGACGTTCGTGCTGCAACCAGGTTTTCGGTGACTGGCCGCTGGCTTCGGTGAAGCGGCGCAGGAAGGTGCGTTCGCTCATGGCGGCTTCGCTGGCCAGGTCGCGCACCTCCAGCGGCTCGTGCAAACGCTCACGTGCCCACTGCATGACGCGGGAAAGATTGCTGCGCGGTGCAGGACTGACCGGCGTCGGAATGAATTGCGCCTGGCCACCGCTGCGTTGCGGCGACATGACCAGGCGTCGCGCCACGGAGTTGGCCACCTGGGTGCCGAAATCCCGCGCCACCAGGTGCAGGCAGGCATCGATGCCTGCCGCGCTGCCGGCGGAGGTGATCAATTGGCCGGAATCGACATACAGCACGTCCGGGTCCACGAGGATGCCGGGAAACCGCTCGGCCAGTTCCGAGGTATAGCGCCAGTGCGTGGTCGCACCGTGCCCGTCGAGCAACCCGGTGGCGGCGAGGACGAAAACACCGGAGCAGATCGACAGCAACCGCGCCCCTCGGGCATGGGCCTGGCGCAAAGCAGCGATCAGTTCTGCTGGCACCGTGGCGCTGCGGTCGCGCCAACCGGGGATGATGATGGTGCGGGCATCGGCGAGCAATTCCATGCCGCCATCGGCGAGTACCTGGATGCCGCCCATGGCCCGCATCGGACCTTGATCGACCGCGACGATACGATGCTCGTACCACGGAAAATCGAATTCAGGTCGTGGCAGGCCGAAGATCTCCACGGCAATGCCGAACTCGAACGTGCACAGGCCGTCGTAGGCCAGAATCGCGACCATTCCTGGGGTGGGTTGCATTTGGCGGAAAGTTCCCGGTTAGTGTCTTGTGCGCCACTGTAGCCGCAAGTGGCTGGCGGATAAAGTCTTTCCACACCCACCACCTCTTTGGAGTACAGCCCATGACCAGCCTGGTTCGCGAAATTTCCGCCGCCCCATCGGCCATCGCCCTGATGCATTTCAGTAACCGTCTGACGTTCGAAACCGACTGTTCTGACGTCTACGGCAGCCAGCAGGCTGGCGAAGTCGATTTCATTCTGGTGGATGTACGGGGGCCGCTGGCGTTCGAGCGCGGGCATGTACCGGGAGCGATCAACATTCCCGGGCGCTTGCTGAGCGCCGAAGGTTTGGCGGGTTATCCGAAAAACTGCCTGTTTGTGGTCTATTGCGCCGGGCCTCACTGCAACGGCGCCAACAAGGCGGCGGTGAAACTGGCGGCCCTGGGTTATCCGGTCAAGGAGATGATCGGCGGCGTGACAGGGTGGCTCGATGAAGGGTTTGAGTTGAGTGTCGGGGTGCCGCGGCCGGTGAATGCTGTGATCGGTTGTGAATGCTGATATCCAGACACCATTGATCATTGTGGCGAGGGGGCTTGCCCCCGTCGGGTTGTGCAGCAACCCTCTGAAATAGTCGGGAGCGCTTCGCACTCCAACGGGGGCAAGCCCCCTCACCACAGGTATGTATTTCAGCGAAAGGAAGCGGCCGCCCACCACTCATCCAGTGTCGCCTGCAACCACGCCAGCACATCGGCGTAGGCCGCATCGTCCTGCGGACCTCGGGGCAACGGCGACTCATCGCCAAAATGCGCATTGAGCAGGGCCACCGACTCGGCGTTCCACTCCGGATGAAACTGCAGACCCAGCCGCGCCGGCCCGGCGCGGTACATCTGCTGCACACAGTGCTCGCTGCTGGCCAACAGCTGCGTGGCAGGCGGCAGGTCGATGGCGTCTTCGTGCCACTCCAGCACCTTCAGCGTTTTCCCATCGATAAAGGTCACGGTGGTCCATCCGGTTTCGGTCCGGTCCATCCGCCGTACATTCCCGCCCAGGCTCAACGCCAGCAACTGAGCCCCCAGGCATATGGCGAACACGGCCGCGTCCTGATCCAGCGTGCCTCTGAGCCATTGCCGTTCGGCTTCCAGCCAGGCCGGGCCGGCATCGGATTCATAAGGCCCGCCCAACAGGATCACGGGTTCGGCGCTGACGGGCGGCAATTGGCCGAGGTCGGCGCGAAACACCTTTAGCGTCAGCCCACGGGATTCGGCCCAGATGGCGATGGCGCCCGGACCTTCGGCGCAGTGGTGCTGGATCAGGTTCAACGTGGGCATCACGCTACTCTCGATGGGACGCAAGGGCGCTCAATGTGCCGCAAAACACCGGGCATCGCCAGCCGTCCCATTCTGTCGGATGGAGCCGGAAAGTCTGTAGGTCTGGTGTGAAATTGCGATATGTCTGACAGACTTTGCACCGTCATGGCGCGTTCACCTCGATGCCTCTCTCCGCGTGCCACTTTTCTATAAATATTTGTCGCCTCGGCGTAATTTGCCCTCCTGTAGCCGCTCTAGACTGCCGGCCACTTCGGTTCCCGCTCACGAAGCGATGACCGAGCGCTGCCAATCGAAGCTGCCAATAAAAGCCTCCGCACACAGGAGTTAAAAATGAAGAAGCTAGTGATGTTCGGTGCCCTGGCACTGTCGATGTTGTCCCTGACCGCCGTGGCCGAAGACGCCAAGCCGATTCGCATCGGTATCGAAGCCGGCTACCCGCCATTCTCGATGAAAACCCCTGACGGCAAACTCACCGGTTTCGACGTGGATATCGGCGATGCGCTGTGCGAGCAGATGAAAGCCAAGTGCACCTGGGTCGAACAAGAGTTCGACGGCCTGATCCCTGCGCTGAAGGTCAAGAAAATCGACGCCATCCTGTCGTCCATGACCATCACTGACGACCGCAAGAAGAACGTCGATTTCACCATCAAGTACTACCACACCCCGGCGCGCTTCGTGATGAAGGAAGGCAGCGACGTCAAGGACCCGCTGACCGAACTCAAGGGCAAGAAAGTCGGTGTGCTGCGCGCCAGTACCCACGACCGCTTCGCCACTGAAGTGCTGCAACCGGCCGGGATTGTCCTGGTGCGCTACGGTTCCCAGCAGGAAGCCAACCTGGACATGGTCTCCGGCCGCATTGACGCGCTGCTGGCCGACTCGGTCAACCTGGACGACGGTTTCCTGAAAACCGACGCCGGTAAAGGTTTTGCCTTCGTCGGCCCTGAGTACAACGATCCGAAATACTTCGGCGGCGGCGCAGGCATTGCCGTGCGCAAGGGTGATAAGGAACTGGCGGACAAGTTCAACACCGCCATCACCGAAATCCGTGCCAACGGCAAGTACAAGCAAGTGCAGGACAAGTACTTCAAGTTTGACGTTTACGGCGAGTAAGCGAGCGGGCTGAAAAAATGGCAACCGTCAGACGCGGTTGCCATTTTTTTTGTGCAATCATTTTCAGCGCAGAGAGACCTGTGGGAGCGGGCTTGCTCGCGAAAGCGTCGTATCAGGCAACATCGATGTTGAATGTACCGACGCCTTCGCGAGCAAGCCCGCTCCCACAGGTGATCTCACCGTGCAGACATCAGGAGTTTATATGCAACGCATCGACCACCAACTGCCCTGGAGCCACCTGGGCAGCGAGCGCACCCTCAGCGTGTTTCGTTATGGCGCGGGCACGCGCAAGGTGTACATCCAGGCCAGCCTGCACGCCGACGAATTGCCGGGCATGCGCACCGCCTGGGAGTTGAAAAAACGCCTGGCCGAACTTGAACAACAGGGACAATTGAAGGGTGTGATCGAACTGGTGCCGGTGGCCAATCCCATTGGCCTCGACCAGCACTTGCAAGGCAGCCACATGGGGCGTTTCGAGCTGGGCAGCGGCAAGAATTTCAACCGCTCGTTCGTCGAACTCAGTGCGCCGGTGGCCGCGTTGATCGGTGATCGTCTCGGCAGCGATGCCCAGGCCAACATTGCGTTGATTCGCCAGACCATGGGCCAGGTCCTCGACAGCTTGCCGGCAGCGGCATCGCAGCTGGAAGCCATGCATCGACTGTTGCTGCGCCATGCCTGCGACGCCGACATCACCCTCGACCTGCATTGCGATTTCGATGCGGCGATCCACATCTACGCGTTGCCGCAGCACTGGCCGCAGTGGCAATCCCTGGCGGCGCGTTTGCAGGCCGGCGTGGCGTTGTTGTGTGAAGACTCCGGCGGCAGCTCGTTCGATGAATCCTGTTCTTCGCCATGGTTGCGCCTGGCCAGGGTGTTCCCGGCGGCAGCGATTCCACCGGCCAACCTGGCGACCACCCTGGAACTGGGCAGCATGGGAGACACCCGCGTCAATCAGGCCCAGGCCAATTGCGAGGCCATTCTCGGGTTCCTCGCCGAGCAGGGATTCATCTCCGGCACCTGGCCGGCGGCACCGGCCGAATGCTGTGAAGGCATGCCATTCGAAGGCACCCAATACCTGTTCGCCCCGCATCACGGCGTGGTCAGCTTCCTGCGCGAGGCCGGGGAGTGGGTGGAGAAGGGCGATGCACTGTTCGAGGTGGTCGACCCGTTGAACGACAAGGTCACCACCGTGCAGGCCGGCACCAGCGGTGTGCTGTTTGCCATCGACCGTGGGCGCTACACCCAGCCAGGCAGCTGGCAGGCGAAGGTCGCCGGGCGTGAGCCGATTCGGGTGGGCAAGTTGATCAACGACTGAGCCAGGTACTTCGCCGTCTGTTCTGGCCTCTTCGCGAGCAAGCCCGCTCCCACACTGGATCGTTGTTGCACACCTATTATGTGTTCACTGAAGATCCAGTGTGGGAGCGGGCTTGCTCGCGAAGGCGGCATCGGCCACGCCTGAGATGTTCCTGTCTACTGCACAGTGTTAGGCTCTTGCGCGAATCCTGCATTCAGTGAAGGAAGACCCATGTTGAAGATTCTCGCGCTGCTCACGCTCCTGGTATCCACCGCTGTCCACGCCCAAACTCCGCTGCAAACCGATCTACCGCTCAAGTACCTGGCCCAGGCCAACGCCGATTCGAACCATCAACCCCTGGTGATTTTTCTCCACGGTTACGGCAGTAACGAGCAGGACCTGTTCGGCATCAAGGAAGTCTTGCCCGCGTCCTACACCTACCTGTCGGTGCGGGCACCCTTGGTGATGGAGGCGGGCAGCTACCAGTGGTTTCGCAAGAAGGGCGAAGGGGCCTACAACGGCGAGACAGATGATCTGAAGTCCAGCGGCCAGTTGTTGCTGGATTTCGTCGCACAGGCCACGAAGAAATATCACACCGAACCGGAGAAGGTGTTCCTGGTCGGCTTCAGCCAGGGCGCGATCATGACCTACGAAACAGGCCTGCGGCATCCCGAGGCGCTAGGCGGGATCGCTGCGTTGAGCGGACGGATTCTGCCGGTGCTCAAGTCCGAGCTCCAGCCGGATGAAAAACGCCAGTCGCTGGCTATTTTCATCGGGCATGGCGAGCAGGACAAACGCCTTCCCTACAGCGACGGTACTGAAGCCAACAGCCTGCTGCAGAGCGTGTCACTCGAACCCGAGTTCCACGGCTACCCCGGTGTCGGTCACAGCATCAGCGCCGACGAGATACAGGACTTGAGCGCCTGGTTGCAGCGTCTCAACCCCTGACGTTCATTTTCCGCTGACGATCTGCTTGACCAGGGTTTCGTGGGCCGCCATGTCGCCGGGGCGGGAAATCACCTGGATCACCGCCATGCGAGTGCCGGAGGCGGCCATTAGCGTGGTGGTGAGGGTCATGCCACCGCCCTGCGTGGCGGTGCCGTCGATCTGGCGCAGGCCCAGCCCGGTTTTCTGGGTCAGGGCTTTCTCGCTGAGCTTGTTGTAGTCGGGCAGGGATTTGTGTTGCGCCGCATCGAAATCGGCCACGGTGCCGTCGAGGAACCCGCCGTCGTTGTCCTTGACGCTGATACCGTTGGGTAGAGTGTTTTCAGCGGCGATCACCACGGTCTTGGTGGTTTCATTGCTGTAGAGGGTGCCGCTGGCACCGTCCGGGCTGGCCGGCAGCGGGTTGGCGACGAAACCCTTGGGCAGGTTGAAGGTGAACTTGCTGCCGAGCATGGAGACTTTATGGGCGGGCGCATCGCTGGAAGTGGCCTTGGCGGCCTGCGCATTCAAAGCCCCAAGGCCGGTAGCGGCTGCCAGCAGCAGTACAAGGGCTTTTTTACTCAACAATGACATTGGAATCTCCAGGGATGGGCGCGCGGTGGGGCGCGATCATCCCATGGAGGTTGCGATGCATTCCAGCGTGCTCTACCCAGCGGTCACCTTGGCTGAACACCCACCTATGCTCAGGGCCGCTCGATGAGCTGATGCAGCTTAGCGTTTGATGGCTGCTCTTTGAGTGTCAGTCGCCGGGCCGGCTGGCCGCGCCAGCAGGCGTTTGGTCACGCCCAACATGGCCACCGACACCGCGACGCCCAGCACAAAAGCGTTCATTCCCATCGTCGGCAGGGCCAGGGCCAACACCAGGCAGAAGGCGGCGAACGAGTACATGCCGGTGGCAGTGGCGCGCAGCAGCGCGGCGGTAAAGGCCGGGCCACGGGTTTGCTGGGAGAACACCGCCATCACGCTGCCCAATACGGGGAACACTGCCAGCAGGCCGCTCCAGCGGTCACCGACGGTGCTGGCCAGCAGTGTCACCACCAATGTGAGCAATGCACCGGCCACCATGCGCAACAGGAGCTTGTCGGATTTCGGCGCCAGGCCACTGAGCACGGGTTGCACAGTGGGGAACAGGTACGGTGCGGCGAGCAGGGCGGTGGCGGCGGCGCACACCGAAAACACCAGGGAGGCCGGGATTAACGACAGGACAACCGCCACCAGTGCCCAGACCGACAGCGAGATCAACAGCGCCAGCGGCCATCCGGCCCGTTGTGCGACCTGGGCGTAGCTCACGCAAAACGCAATCATCGCGAACATGGCCGACAGCGCGGCGGTGGCCGATTGCGCAGCGAACACCTGGCCTTGTTCGAGGGCGAGGAACAACAGGATCGGCCCGACCACCACCGGCAACCCCGACAACCAACCGGCCACGCTCGGCCCCCAGCGTTTGCCAGCCAGGGAAATCAGCAGCAGGAAGCCTGGGATCACCAGCAGTTTGAGGATCAACACGCGCACGTCTCCGACCTTGTGAGGTGGCAACGGTAACATTGCAGCGGGTAGATTGCTTTATGTGTATGTAGGTTTTGTATACAAAAATTGAGATTTTCGGGGATTCTACGAAAGGCTCTTTTGCGCAAACGTTTTATCAAGGCATCCCACGATGAGGACAGCTCACCTTGAAACGCCAACGTTTACCCCTGCGCCATGGTCTGTGGCTGCTTGTCTTGCTGAGCTGCCAGGCCCTGGCCAATTGGCAGGACTCGCTGCCCGGCGCGCAAATCCTCGGCAGTGGTGAGTTTCGCAAGTACGGCTTCGATGTCTACAGCGCACGGCTCTGGAGTACTTCGCGACCCCTGGCGAACGATCAGCCGTTCGCCCTGGAGCTGATCTACCAGCGCAGCATTTCCCGTGATGACCTGGTGAATGCCAGCGTCAGGGAAATCAAGCGACTCGCTGGCACTTCGGTCAGTGCCGAGCAACTGGCGTCCTGGCAGGTGCAGATGCATCAGTCGTTCGTCGACGTACAGGCCGGCACGCGGCTGACCGGTGTCTATCTGCCGGGGCAGGGCGTGCGGTTTTTTCTCGGTCAGCAGCTGCTGCGTGATGTGAAGGACCTGCAATTCGCCAAGGCGTTTTTTGCCATCTGGCTCGATCCGCGTACCGGCAACCCTGTGTTGCGTCAGCAGTTGCTGGGCGCGGCCCCGTAGACTTTGCATTTTGCCGGACCTGGCCCGAGGTTCGTGGTGATCAGTTGGTTGATTCTGCAGTTTCCAGGGTGACAGAACTGGCCCCTTCGCGGGCAAGCCCGCTCCCACAGTAAACCGCGTTCGTCTGGACAACTCGGTCAATTGTGGGAGCGGGCTTGCTCGCGAAGAACGATGACGCGGTCTAACTGAAAAAAACGCAGGCAAAAAAGAACCCGGTGCGACTTGCATCACACCGGGTGTTTTTCCAGGCGGTCACGGATCTTCGTGGGTCGCCGTGCCGTCTGTTGAACGCTGTTGGCTTAAGCCCGTTCGAGCGCCAGTGCCACGCCCTGACCACCACCGATACACAGGGTGGCGAGGCCTTTCCTGGCGTCACGCTTGAGCATTTCATGCAGCAGGGTCACCAGCACGCGGCAACCCGAGGCACCGATCGGGTGACCCAGGGCGATGGCGCCGCCGTTGACGTTGACCTTGTTCAAGTCCCATTCCAGGTCCTTGGCCACGGCCAGCGATTGCGCGGCGAAGGCTTCGTTGGCTTCGATCAGGTCCAGCTGGTCGATGGACCAGCCGGCCTTGTCCAGGCAGCGGCGGGTGGCCGACACCGGGCCGATGCCCATGATCGCCGGGTCGACGCCTGCGTTGGCGTAGGCGGCGATTTTTGCAAGGACTGGCAGACCCAGGGCCTTGGCCTTTTCAGCGCTCATCAGGATCACGGCCGCGGCACCGTCGTTCAGCGACGACGCGTTACCGGCGGTCACCGAGCCGTCCTTCTTGAAGGCGGCTTTGAGTTTGCCCAGGGATTCGGCGGTGGTGCCGGCCCGTGGCTGCTCGTCGGTGGCGAAGGACAGCGGATCGCCCTTGCGCTGCGGGATCAGGATCGGCGTGATTTCATCGACGAAGCGCCCGGCTTCGATGGCGGCCACGGCTTTCTGCTGCGAGGCGGCGGCGAACGCGTCCTGCTGCTCGCGGCTCAGGCTGTATTTCTCGGCCAGATTCTCGGCGGTGATACCCATGTGGTAATCGTTGAACGCGTCCCACAGGCCATCGCTGATCATGGTGTCGACGATTTGCGCGTGACCCATGCGCAGGCCGGTGCGGGCACCGGGCATGACGTAGTTGGCCAGGCTCATGTTTTCCTGGCCACCGGCGATGATCACCTCGGCATCGCCGCAGCGAATCGCCTGGGCACCCAGGTGCAGGGCCTTGAGACCGGAGCCGCAGACCTTGTTCAGGGTCATCGCCGGTACGGCGAAGGGCAGGCCGGCCTTGATTGCGGCCTGGCGCGCAGGGTTTTGCCCGGCGCCGGCGGTCAGCACCTGGCCCATGATCACTTCATCGACTTGCGCAGGATCCAGGCCGGTTTGCGCCAGCAGCTGACGGATCACCGCAGCGCCCAGGTCGACGGCGGACACATTGGCCAGCGAACCCTGGAAACTGCCGATCGCGGTGCGCGTGGCGGCAACAATGACGACTTCTTGCATGGAATGATTCCTCACTGGGCAGCGAACTGCATTTCCGGCACGTGGTCCGGCACGATCAGTTTACCGGCAGTCTTGGCGACGATCTCTTCGACGCTGACGCCCGGCGCACGTTCTTTGAGAATGAACGCGCCGTTTTCGATTTCCAGGTAGGCCAGGTCGGTCAGTACACGCTTGATGCACCCGGCGCCGGTCAGCGGCAGGCTGCATTGGGACAGCAGCTTGGACTCACCATCCTTGGATGCGTGGGTCATGATGACGATGATGTTGTCTGCGCCGGCGACCAGGTCCATCGCGCCGCCCATGCCCTTGACCAGTTTGCCGGGGATCATCCACGAGGCGATGTTGCCTTGCACGTCCACTTCAAAGGCGCCCAGCACGGTCAGGTCGACATGACCACCGCGGATCATCGCGAAGGACTCGGCCGAGGAAAAGATCGAAGCACCGATACGTGCGGTCACGGTTTGCTTGCCGGCGTTGATCATGTCGGCATCGATGGTGTCTTCAGTAGGAAAAGGACCCATGCCCAGCAAGCCGTTTTCCGACTGCAGCATGACTTCCATGCCTTCAGGGATGTAGTTGGCGACCAGGGTCGGAATGCCGATGCCCAGGTTCACGTAGAAGCCGTCCTGCATTTCGCGGGCGACGCGTTGAGCCATTTGTTCGCGGGAAAGTGCCATTGTTTTTATTCCTTCATTCGGTCCGGGGGCAGAGGATCACTTACGCACGGTGCGCTGTTCGATGCGCTTCTCGAACGTGCCGCAGATGATCCGGTCGACGTAGATGCCAGGGGTGTGGATCTGCGCCGGGTCCAGCTCGCCGGGTTCGACGATTTCTTCGACTTCGACCACGGTGATCTTGCCGGCGGTGGCCGCCAGCGGGTTGAAGTTTTGGGCGGTGTGGCGATAGATCACGTTACCGAAATGGTCGGCTTTCCAGCCTTTGACGATGGCGAAGTCGCCGGTGATGGATTCTTCCATCAGGTACTTGCGACCATGGAATTCGCGGACTTCCTTGCCGTCGGCGACAGGCGTGCCCACGCCGGTGGCGGTGAAGAACGCCGGGATGCCGGCGCCACCTGCACGCATTTTTTCAGCGAGGGTGCCTTGGGGGGTCAGGGTGACTTCGATTTCGCCCTTGAGCAGTTGCTCTTCGAACAGCTTGTTTTCGCCGACGTAGGACGCGACCACTTTGCTGATCTGGCGGTCGGTCAGCAGTACGCCAAGGCCGAAACCGTCGACGCCGCAGTTGTTGGAAACCACGGTGAGGTCGCGAGTGCCCTTGCGCTTGATCTCGTTGATCAGGTTCTCCGGAATCCCGCACAGGCCGAAGCCGCCGGCGATCACGGTCATGCCGTCTTCAAGACCTGCCAGAGCTTCCTCGTAGGAACTCACGCGCTTGTCGAAACCTGCCATATGCACCTCTTTTATTCTTTGTGGGCGGCTGGCTAGCCGAATGGGATGGAGTGTCTCGCTGTCAGATTCATTTGTTAAGTTGTTTTTTAGAGCGGATTGATTGATAAAGCTCAATAATGTGCTGCCCAGTCTCTTGCAGCTTAGAACCTGTAGCTTACAACCGGAGCGTTGCCCCATGACCGTCAAGCAGATCCGCGCCTTTCTGGCCGTGGCCCAGAGCCTGAGCTTTGCCGTGGCCTGCGAGCGCCTGCACCTGTCGCAATCGGCCCTGAGCCTGACCATCAAGGCGCTGGAGGAGGGCCTGGGCGGGCGCTTGTTTACCCGCAACACGCGTAACGTGGCGCTCACCGCCGAAGGCGAATCCCTGGTGCCGCTGGCGCGCCGGTTGATCGCCGACTGGGACAATGCCGAGGATGAACTGCGTCAACGCTTCACCCTGCAGCGCGGTCGCGTGACCCTGGCGGCGATGCCGTCGTTCGCCGGCAACCTGCTGCCGCCGATCCTCAAGACCTTCCGCGCCCGTTATCCGAATGTCAACGTGACGGTCAATGACGTGATCAACGAGCAGGTGCTGGAAATGGTCCGTGACCGCCAGGTAGAGCTGGGAGTGGCCTTTGAACCGACCCAGAGTTCGTCGCTGCAATTCACGCCGTTGTACATCGACCGTTTCGTCGCGGTGGTGCCTCTGGATTCGGCACTGGCCGAGCTCGATGACATCGACTGGCAGACCCTGCTCAAGGAGCCGTTCATTACCTTGCAGCGTCCGTCCACTGTGCGAGTCATGCTTGAAGAGCATCTGCAGGCCCGCGGGATGAAGCTGCCGGTGGAATTTGAAAGCCATCAACTGGCGACGGTCGGGCGCATGGTCGCCAGTGGCCTGGGCGTGAGCGCGGTGCCGGCTTTGTGCGCGGGGCAGATGCGTGAACTGGGGGCGCGTTGCATCACCTTGCGCGACCCGGTGGTGGAGCGGGCGCTGGGGGTGTTGACGTTGCCGGGGGGCGAGCTGTCGGCGGCGGCGCAGGCGATGTTTGATGTGCTGAAAGAGGAAAACCTTGGGCAGCGATTTTCGTGAGTTGTATGGGGGACCTTGTGGGAGCGAGCTTGCTCGCGATGAGGCCAGCACATCCAGACAGTTTATTGGCTGATCCACCGTCATCGCGAGCAAGCTCGCTCCCACAGGGATCGGGTTTCGTCAGTTGCCAAGTAGCTTCGCCAATATTGGCAACAACCGCTCGCACGCCCCCTCGATCTTCAAGTCCAGAATCTCGTCCGCCCGGGTCTTGCCCAGGTTGATCGCAATCAACGGCTTGCCCTGATCCACCACCGCCCGGCACAAGCGAAACGCCGAGTAAGCCATCAGCGACGAGCCGACCACCAACAGGCCGGCAGCCTGTTCGACGGCGGCCATCGCTTTCACCGCCGTGGCCTGTGCGACGTTCTCGCCAAAAAACACCACATCCGGCTTCATCCGTTCCCCGGCGCAATGCGGGCAGTGCGGGACCTGGAAGCGTGCCTCGAAGGCCGGGTCGAGCAAGGTGTCGCCGTCCGGCGCTTGCACCGCGTCGACGCCGGCCAGGTAGGGGTTCTGTGTTTCCATCAAGTGCTGGATCGAATCGCGCTCGCTGTGCCGGCCGCAATCCAGGCACAACACCCGGTGCAGACTGCCGTGGAGTTCGATCACGTCACGGCTGCCGGCCTGGTCGTGCAGGGTGTCGACGTTCTGGGTGATCAACCCTCTGATCTGCCGCGTGCCTTGCAAGCGCGCCAGGGTGTCGTGGGCTTCGTTCGGCTGCGCCAGACGCACCCTCGGCCAGCCGAGCATCGCCCGCGCCCAGTAGCGTCGCCGGGACTCCGGGGCCGAGAGAAACTCCTGGTACATCATCGGCTGCCGGCCCCGTCGCACGCCCTGGCTGTCGCGATAGTCCGGGATGCCCGAAGGCGTGCTGATGCCGGCCCCGGTCAGCACGGCAAACGGCTGATCCGCCATGAGCTGATGGAGGCGATCGAGTTGGTCACGGGTCTGGCGGTCGAGCATGCCGGGAAACCTGTAGGAGCGAGCCTGCTCGCGATGGTCGTCAACGATAACACTGTTAGCCTGACACCCACGCGCCGTGATCGCGTTTATCGCGAGCAATCGAGCGTCGACCGGCTGCTCCTACAGATGGCGACGGAGATTATTTACGCGCCTCCAGGATCAGGTTGAACGGTGTTTCCGTGGCCCGACGGAAACGGGTGAAACCGGCCTCGCTGAACACCTTGCGCAAACGCGCTTCACCGGCCTGGGCACCGAGGCCGAGGCCGACTTCCTGGGACAGCGAATTGGGCGTGCAGATGAAGGTCGACGCCGCGTAGAACAGGCGACCGATCGGGTTGACGTTGTCGTCGAGCAAGTCGTTGGCGTAGGGCTCGACCAGCAGCACCGTGCCGTCGTCCTTCAATGACTCATAGGCATGCTTGGCCGCGCCCACCGGGTCGCCCATGTCATGCAGGCAATCGAAGTAGCAGATCAGGTCGTAGTCGCTGCCGGGGTAGCTTTTGGCCGTGCCCTGGAAGAACCTGGCCCGACTGGATACGCCCCCTTCTTCGGCCCGTTGGGTGGCAACGGTAACGGACGGCGCGTGGTAGTCGAAACCGACGAAGCGCGAATCCGGAAACGCCTGGGCCATGATCACCGTCGAGGCGCCATGGCCGCAGCCGATGTCCGCCACTTTGGCCCCGGCTTCCAGTTTGGCCACCACGCCGTCGAGGGCCGGCAACCATTCGGCGACCAGATGAGCTTTGTAGCCGGGGCGGAAGAAGCGTTCGGTCCCGCTGAACATGCACGGATGGTGATCGCCCCAGGGCAGGGCGCCGTTGCCGCGCATGGCGTTGACCAGTTTGTCCTTGTCATGGAAAAACGACGCGACCACGCCGATCCCGCCCGCCACATAAACCGGTGAGTCTTCTTTTGCCAAAGCCATGGCCTGCTCTTCGGGCAGGCGGAACTGGCCGTCCTGGTGTTCCATGTAGCCTGAGGCGGCGTGGGCACTGAGCCATTCGCGCAGCAGGCGGGTGTTGCAACCGGTTTTCTCGGCAAGGGTTTCAGGGGTGATGGGCTGACTGTCGGCCATCGCCCGGTACAGGCCGAGTTCTTCGCCGAGGATGACGTTGGCGAGCATCGCCGCGCCGCCCATGTCATTAACCAGTTTGCCCATGAAATCGTTGAGTCTGGCCTCGTCCATCATGTGTGCTCCTTCAGCAGGATCACGGTCCAGAGGCATTGTCTGGCGAGGTGGTCGCCACTGGGCGGTGGTCGTGGGAATGTACAGGGCACCAAGCGGGCCCTGTGTGCAGTAAGTTTAGTTCGGGCCTTGTACCGCGCGGTCTGGCGCGACGAAAGCAACGTTTTTTCTGCCGGTACACGACCCTGTGGGAGCGGGCTTGCCCGCGAAGAGACCGGCACATTCAAAAGAGATATTGGCTGACCCACCGCTATCGTCGGAACGCCGCCCGGACCAAGCCCGCTCCCACAGGTATCGGCAGTGCCCGCAAGGATCGTGTGTATCCCACTGTATCCAGCCCCCTTTTCGACACAGTGACCTCTAATTCCGGCCCCAGCCGAACACAGTCCTGATACACCCCTTCGATTAACTCTGTCACATGGCGGGCACCGGCTCGCGTCCTTGAACATCTTGTGAGATCGACACCATGCAGACCTCCATTCCCCCCGTAGCCAAGGCCAGCGCAGGGCTTGGCCTGCGTCGCGGTTTACTCAAAGACCTCCAGGCCGCACCAGCAGGCGATTTCGACTTTCTGGAAATCGCACCGGAAAACTGGATCGGCATCGGCGGTGCCCACGGCGCGGCATTGCGGGCCCTGGCGGAACGCTATCCGTTGTCCTGTCATGGCCTGTCCCTGTCCCTCGGTGGGCCGTCGGCGCTGGACGTTGGTTTTTTGCAGGAAGTCCGGGTTTTTCTCGATCACTACAACGTGCCGCTCTACAGCGAGCATTTGAGCTATTGCAGCGATGACGGTCACCTGTACGACCTGTTGCCGTTGCCTTTTACCGAAGAGGCGGTGCACCACGTCGCCGCGCGTATCCGTCAGGCCCAGGACATTCTCGGGCGACGCCTGGCGGTGGAAAACGTCTCTTACTATGCCGCGCCTCAACAGGACATGGACGAGGTGACCTTCACCAATGCCGTGCTGCGCGAGGCCGATTGCGACCTGTTGCTGGACGTCAACAACGTGTACGTCAATTCGATCAACCACGGCTTCGATCCGCAGGCGTTCCTGGCTGGCATCGATTCGGGGCGGGTGGTGGCGATGCACATTGCCGGGCATTTCGATGAGTCTGACACCTTGAAGATCGACACCCATGGCGCTTCGGTCAAACCGGCGGTGTGGTCGTTGCTGGCCCAGGCTTATGCCCGGTTCGGTGCGCAACCGACCTTGCTGGAGCGGGATTTCAACTTTCCCGTCTTCGCTGAACTGGTGGCGGAATTGAAGACCATTCGCCGCCTGCAACAGGAGGGCGTGAACCGTGGGTAAGTCGAGTCTTTTGCATCAGCAAACCACCATGGGCCTGTACCTGCGCGACCCTGAACGCAACGGGCCACCCACCGAAATGGACCCGGCGCGGGCCCTGGTTTATCGCGACCTGGTGTTCGCCAACCTGTCTTCGCTGCTCAGTGGCACCTTTCCGGTTTTGGTTAAGATTCTGGGTGACGAGCACTGGCGTTCGCTGGTGCGGATCTTTCTGCGGGACTACCGCGCCCGCACGCCGAAATTCGGTGAGATCGCCCAGGAGTTTGTCGAGTTTCTCGCGGCCGGGCCTCAGGCGTTGAGTGATGGGCCGTGGCCGCCGTTCATGGTGGAGCTGGCGCATTACGAGTGGGTGGAAATGGCGCTGCAACAGTCTGACGCCGAGCTTCTGGTGGGTGGTGATGCCGCGTTGCTGCTGGATCGGCCCTTGCGGGTGTCGCCGCTGGCCTGGCCGTTGGCGTATGCCTGGCCGGTGCAAAGGGTGGGGCCGGATTACCAGCCTGATGTGGCGCCTGCTCAGCCGACCTTGTTGCTGGTGCGTCGCGCCGAGGACTGGAGTGTGAGGTTTTCTGAATTGAGTCCGTTGGCGTGGCGGTTGTTGCTGCGAATTGGCGAGTTTCCCGAGTTGACCGGGCGTGAGCAGTTGCAAGAACTGGCGATCGAGGCGGGGGCGGTGGGGGCTTCGGAGTTTCTGGAGGGTGGGTTGGTGTTGTTGCGGCAGATGCATGGGGAGGGGGTTGTTGGTGTTGGTTGATATTCTTTGACCTTGGCGGCCTTTGGGCTGACCAGGTTCTTGGTTGATTGAGTACATATCCGTTGCTGCGGTAACGGCGGCTGGCGGTTTCGCCCTTACGGCGAGTCCCTTTTGTCAAACGACACAAAAGGAACCAAAAAGTCTCGCCCCTTACGTACGGCCCCTCGCTGAGGCTCGGGGTTCCTTCGCTCCGGCATTCATCCGGGGGCATCGCCCTCCGGTTGGCTTCGCTGGCACCTACATGCGATGTGTTCGACTGCGTCGAACGGCGCTGCGCGCCAATCCCCGGATGAACACCTCCACTCAGCCTGCCGAGGGGGCGGGTGGATCAAGATCAAAAGCTGCAGGCGAGCTAACGCTCGACCTGATGAGTGGTGAGAAGCGTCTGTGTACGCCGATCTGTTTTTGCTCTTCTGTGGGAGCGAGCTTGCTCGCGAAGGCGGCCTCACAGTCGACCGAAATCTTGCAGATGTACTCGATACCTGTGGGAGCGAGCCTGCTCGCGAAGACGGCCTGCCGGCCGACCGAAATCTTGCAGATGTACTCGATACCTGTGGGAGCGAGCTTGCTCGCGATGACGGCCTGACAGCTGACCAATGTCTCAAAGGTGCACCCGATCCCCTGTGGGAGGCTCGCTCCCACAAAGAGTCGCTTTTCAGGGTTGGCCGCCGCTGGCACTCACGCGTGGTTGCTCGTTTGTTGCATTCACACCCTTGTCCCAAAGAGCAACCAACCCACCGAAAGTCCCGACATAGGCCGTGCCGTCCGGCGCCAGTGTGATCGGCGACCAGTTGTTGTCGAAGGCCTGGCCGACCCCGCTCAGCGCCTTGAATCGGGTCTGGCCGCTGTCGAAATCCAGCGCCATCAGGTACCAGGCGTTCTCGCCGTCGGGCTGCGGCTCGAAGGTGTAGAAGTACAGCAGACCGTTGCTCACCGAGAGTTTGGGGACCACCGAAGGCGAACGTTCCTTCGATTCCCAGATCCGGTCGCAGCCCGACTCATCGCTGCGGATGTCGATGCGGCTGATGCCGCCGTGCACGGCCTGCCAGTCCTTCTGCGCGAAGGCGCTGGTGTAGCCGGCGTTGTTCTCGAGGATGATCGAGCGACCCCAACCGATGGCCGAGTTGTCGGTGGCCGAGGCGTTGTTGTCGAACACCGGCAGCTTGCAGATCAGGCGATTGCCGGCGTAGTCCTGCTCGCGACGGTAGACCGGCAGGTTGATGCGTCCGTCGCTGTTGTCGGTGATGGTGACGTAGCGCTCGCCGAGCAGGGTCGGGGTGGTACCGCTGCCCTGATTGATCGCGCCGACCTTGCGCCCGGTGCCGCGGTCATAGACTTCGCGCCAGCCTTGCACGGGCTTGCCCTCGGCATCGGCGACGAAGCGGTACATGGCGTGGTCGGACACCAGGTAGACACCATCGGCCGCCACCGACATGCCGTTCTGGATTTCTTCGTGGGCCAGTTGAATGCCCTGGACCTTGCCGGTGTCGGGGTTCAGGGTGCCGATGCGGCCGCGCCGGGTGATCCACCAGATCAAGCCTCGGTGATCGGGCATGACCCCGGTGACGGGGTCGCATTCGCCTTTGGGGAACCAGTTGGCAGGCTTCACACAATCGTGGGGGACCTTGTCGCTCAGGTCCCAGTTGTCGACCGCTTCGAACGACCACGCACCGGACTCATCCTGACGATGCACGACGCGCTGGATGTGCTGCTCGGCATCGGCGATGACCACGCGATTCTGTTCGTCGACATAGAAATAGGCGCCGGAGGTGTCGGCCATGATCTTGTCCGGGTCCAGGGTAATCAGCGCGTGGAAAGTCGACGGACGCGGCGGCAGCGGGTAGCGGGCCAGCAGCTTGAGGGTGCGTGGTTCGAGCAATTGCAGTTCGAACTGCATCAGGTTGGCGCACAACACCACCAGGCGACCCTGCTGATCGAAGGTATGGATCGGGCACATGCCGCCGGGCTTGCGGCTGCCATCGCGACTGTTCACCTGAACATCCCGGCCCAACGGGCCTGGCCCCGGGTGCGTGTCGGAGCTGTAGCCATCGGAATGCATGTAGCTGCTGCCGTTGCTGGTCATGTAGGGGTTGGCGGGAATGGTACCGTTCAGCGGTTGCGCGACAGCGGCGCTACCGATCAAGGGTGTGGCGCTGCCGTTGCTGGCCAGCGGTTGCGGGTCATAGGGCTCGGAACAGGCACTGAGCAGGCCGAGCAGGGGCAGGGCAAGCAGGAGTGGAGCACGCATCGAAGCCTCGCGATCTTGTTATTGGTGTGATGCGCAATAAGCGGCAACGAGGCTGCCCGGGCATCGGCTGATTGGACTAACCTCGGTGAAAGGCCTCGCACCGCTGATCAAAGCGGACATGTATTTTGGCCATTTCGATCTCCTTTTGGCCTGCCTCACGCTGTGAACCGGCGACGCCGTCAGCAAGAATCAGACGCGGGTCGCTGAGTCGGCAACCCAAGGTGAAAACCACGACCAGACGCTTCACTTCCTTGCCCTTGGCTGTTTTCAAGGCTGCTGCCGTGTACAGAACATAAAAACCATCGAACTCACGCCACACTTGGGGAAATGATCCATGGACTCAATGAAACGCATACTGGGCGCCACCGTTTGCGGACTGTCGCTGCTGGCCAGCGCGGTGCATGCCGAACAGCGCGAATTGCGGGTGTACAACTGGGCGGACTACATCCTGCCGTCCGTGCCCAAGGATTTCGCCAAGGACACCGGGATCAAGGTGACCTGGGACACCTTCGACACCAACGAGTCCCTGGAAGCCAAGCTGCTGACCGGCAACTCGGGCTACGACCTGGTGGTGCCGTCGAACCAGTTCATCGAAACCCAGATCAAGGCGGGCGTGTTCCAGAAACTCGACAAGTCCAGGTTGCCGAACTGGTCGCACCAGGACCCTGCATTGCTCAAGCTGCTGGACAAGAACGACCCGGGCAACCAGTACGGCGTGCCCTACATGTACGGCACTGTGTTGATCGGTTTCAACCCGGCCAAGGTCAAGGCGGCGCTGGGCGAGAATGCGCCGGTGGACAGCTGGGACCTGGTGTTCAAGCCCGAGAACATGGAGAAGCTCAAGGCCTGTGGCGTAGCGATGCTCGACTCACCGTCGGAGATCCTGCCGCTGGCCCTGCATTACCTGGGGCTGGATCCGAACAGCCAGAACCCCGATGACTACGAAAAAGCCAAGGCATTGATGCTCAAGGTTCGCCCCTACGTCACCTACTTCAACTCCGCCAAGTACATGACCGACATCGCCAACGGTGATATCTGCGTGGCCATCGGTTACTCCGGCAGCTTCTATCAATTCGGCAATCGCGCCAAAGAGGCGGGCAACGGCGTGGTCGTCGACTGGCGCCTGCCGAAAGAAGGCGCGCCGATCTGGTTCGACACCTTCGCCATCCCGAAAAGCGCGAAGAACGTCGCCGAGGCCCACGAATTCCTCAACCACCTGCTGGACCCGAAAGTCATCGCGCCGATCAGCGACTTCCTCGGCTACCCGAATGCCAACAAGGACTCGCTGGCGCTGATCAACAAGGACATCACCGGCAACCCGAACCTGACACCGACCAGCGAGGCATTGAAGACGCTGTACGTCGTGCAGCCACTGCCGCAAAAGCTTGAGCGGGTCCGTACCCGGGTCTGGACCAATATCAAGTCCGATCAGTAACACCGGGAAATGGTGTGAGATATCTGTGGGGGCACAGATTTTGTGTACACCCATGATCCCTGTGGGAGCGGGCTTGCTCGCGAATGCGCAGTCTCAGCCAATGCAGGTGTCGACTGACCCACCGCTTTCGCGAGCAAGCCCGCTCCCACAGTTGAATGTGTTGTGCACAAATCCTGCGTACGAAGTAATGCTCCTTGTGGGAGCGAGCTTGCTCGCGATGGCGGACTGACAGGCAACAGAGATGTACGGTGCAGGGCTCAGCGAAAAAACTCCCCCGGTGTTTCACCGAATTGCTGGCGGAAGGCAGCGATAAACGCCGACGTCGAGTCGTAGCCACAGGCCAACGCGACGTCGGTCACTCGTTCGCCCTGTTCCAGTGGCGTCAGGGCGCCGAGCAGGCGCAAGCGCTGGCGCCAGGCGCGAAAGCTCAGGCCGGTGTCGCGCAGGAACAGGCGACTGAGGGTTTTCTCGGTGACGCCGAATTGGTCGCTCCAGTGACTGAGCGTGGTCTGTTGCTCCGGGTGTGACTCCAGGCTTTGAGCGATCTGCCGCAATCGACTGTCCTGAGGCAGCGGCAGCATCAAGTCGATCTGTGGCGCCTCGGCCAACTGATCCAGAATCACCTGGGCCAACCGACCGTGCGGCCCGTCCTGATCGTATTCCACCGGAACCTGACTGAAGGCGCGGATCAACTCGCGCAACAAATTGCTGACCCCCAATACATGACAGCCCGGCGACGCCCACGTCGAGACGCTGCAATCGATGTACAGGCTGCGCATTTCCGTGCGCGGCGAACTGAACACCCGGTGCGGCATGCCCGCCGGAATCCACACGGCACGCTCTGGCGGGGCCACGAAACGCCCGACGCCGGTCTGTATTTCGAGCACGCCCGCAATCGCATAGGAAAGCTGCACCCACGGGTGGCTGTGGCGCCGGGTCAGTGCGCGATTGGGCAGCGATTCGGTACGGCCGTAGAGCGGTCGTGGCAGGCTGGACAGCCCGGGAATACTGCGTCGAACACTCTTGTCATGTCCTTTAGGCGGCATCGGCTGGCTCATCGGCGTTAGTCGGTAATTATCAGGCACGTTAGAGTCACTTTCATGTACTGGCAACCCCCGGATGATCAACCCCATGACTCGCCCCCGTTTGTTACCCGACAACTTCACCCTGACCCTGATCGGCGTAGTGACGCTCGCCAGCCTGCTGCCCGCCAGCGGCCAGGTCGCGCTCGGTTTTGGCTGGCTGACCAACATCGCCATTGCGCTGCTGTTTTTCCTGCATGGCGCCAAGCTGTCCCGCGAGTCGATCATTGCCGGTGCCGGGCACTGGCGCCTGCATTTGCTGGTGTTCAGCCTGACCTTTGTGCTGTTTCCGTTGCTCGGTCTGGCGCTCAAGCCGCTGCTGTCGCCGCTGATCGGCAATGATCTGTACATGGGCATGCTCTACCTGTGCGCGCTGCCCGCCACGGTGCAGTCGGCGATTGCCTTTACTTCGCTGGCCCGGGGCAACATCCCGGCGGCGATTTGCAGCGCGGCGGCGTCCAGCCTGTTCGGGATTTTCCTCACGCCGTTGCTGGTGACCCTGCTGCTGAATGTCCATGGCGAAGGCGCCTCCACCCTCGACGCCATCCTCAAGATCAGCGTGCAGTTGCTGCTGCCGTTCATTGCCGGGCAGATCGCGCGGCGCTGGATCGGCAACTGGGTGGCGCGCAACAAGAGCTGGTTGAAATTCGTCGACCAGGGTTCGATTCTGCTGGTGGTCTACGGCGCGTTCAGCGAAGCGGTGATCGAAGGCCTCTGGCAGCAGATTCCGTTGTTGGATCTGCTTGGGCTGGTGCTGGTCTGCTGCATCGTTCTGGCGCTGGTGTTGGTGGCCTCGACCGTACTGGGCAAGGCATTCGGCTTCAACCAGGAAGACCGCATCACCATTCTCTTCTGCGGCTCGAAGAAAAGCCTGGCGACCGGCGTGCCGATGGCGCAGGTGCTGTTTGCCGGTAGCACCATTGGCTTGCTGATCTTGCCGCTGATGTTGTTCCACCAGATTCAACTGATGGTCTGTGCGGTGCTGGCGCAGCGTTATGCCAAGCGGCCGGAATCGATTCCCGAGCTGATGGCCCAGGTTGATCCCTGATTTGCCAGCCATGGCGGCTCGAGTGAGCCGCCACGGGTTACGGGTCAGCGCTTGTCAGCGACCAATGGCGGGGTACGCGGCGGGATCATGCGTTTGCTGCCGGTCGATTCGAACGCCGACGCCAAGTGCAGCAGCGACGAGTCGTCATAGGCGCGCCCGGCAAACGTCAGGCCGACCGGCATGCCGATGTCCGGCATCACGCCCATCGGTACGGTGACCGTCGGCACACCGAGATGACGGATGGCGAGGTTGCCATTGGCGACCCATACGCCGTTGCTCCAGGCGATATCCGCCGATTGCGGATCGACATCGGCATTCGCCGGACCCACATCGGCCACCGTCGGGAACAGCACCGCGTCGAGGCCCAGGCGATCCATCCAGTCTTCCAGATCGATCTTGCGGGTCTTTTCCAGGCCGCGCAGGCCGTCCGGCACCGTGCTGATCTGATCCCACGGCGTGATGCCGCGTTCGGCCATGCGCACGTATTCATCCATGCCGGCGGCCAGGTCACCCTCGCGGTTGGGCAGGGTGCCCGGGTCATGAGGGAAGATCTGCGGGCCGTCGACATCGACGAGGCGATTCAGTTTGGGATCGCCGTTCGCTTGCAGGAAATCATCGAAGGCCCAGGCGGACAGGTCCCACAGTTCATGGTGTAAAAATTCCTTGGAGACGATGCCGCGATTGAACACGGTCGGCGCACCAGGACGATCGCCCTCGCAATTGGAGACCAGCGGGAAGTCCACTTCGAGCACTTCGGCGCCCGCGGCTTCGAGGGCCTTGCGCGCCTGTTCCCAGAGCCCGATCACCGAAGGACGGGTGTTGATGCGTTGGCCAGTCGGGCCACCGATGCCCGGTGCTTCGGAGGTACCGGCTTCAGGGTCGGCGTTGATGTACATGCGCGGGATGCCGAATTTCTTGCCTTTGAGCGCATCGCTATTCGCGGCCAGCGCGGCATAGGACTCAGGGCGTACCGAAGAAGATTTCGGGATCGGTACCCAGGGCTGCAGGCGCCACAGGTCGCCACGGGTGTCCGGGTCATCGGCCACGACCACGTCGAGCACTTCGAGCAGGTCGGCCATGGTCCGGGCAAACGGCACGACCACGTCCATGGTCGGGGTCAACGGCCAGTTGCCGCGCACCGAGATCACGCCGCGCGAAGGGGTGTAGGCGCACAAGCCATTGTTCGAAGCCGGTCCACGGCCGCTCGACCAGGTTTCTTCCGCCAGGCCGAAGGCCGAGAAACTGGCCGCGGTCGCCGTGCCGGCACCGTTCGACGAGCCGGAGGCGAAAGGGGCGGTGAGGTAGTCAGCGTTGTACGGGCTCTCGGCGCGGCCGTAGACACCACGCTGCATCCCGCCGTTGGCCATTGGCGGCATGTTGGTCTTGCCCAGGCAGATGGCCCCGGCGGCGCGCAGGCGTTCGATGGTGAACGCATCGCGATAGGCGACCAGGTCCTTGAAGGCCGGGCTGCCGGAAGCGGCGGTGAGGCCCTTGACCAGATAGCTGTCCTTGGCGGTGTAGGGGATCCCGTCCAACGGCCCCAGCGTCTGGCCCTTGGCGCGACGGGCGTCGGACGCCTGGGCTTCGGCGAGCGCCTCGGGGTTGCGAACCACGACCGCATTCAGCGCGGTAGGCGTTTCGGGGCCGTCAAAGGCGTCGATCCGTGCAAGATAAGCCTGGACCAGTTCAACCGAGGTGGTCTGGCCGGATTCGAGCGCGGCGCGCAGCTCGGCAATGGAAACTTCGGTAACTTCGATCATGCTGCCACCGCCGCTTGCAGGTGGAGGGTCCCAAACACTTCACTTTTCTCGAAATGGACTTTCATATCGTTATTCTCGTTGCACTGTGTGGCACGACAGGGTCGGGTGTTAAAAATACTGAGCACTATTTAGCATTAAACCGGGATTTTAGGAATCCGTTGTCCAATTTATCTTACAGGCGACAGAAAAAAGGCCACCACAACCCGACGTTGTGGTGGCCCGAGGGTGACTTATTATAGTGGCCCGCGCGCGCAGGCCAATGGATCAGTGAGCGCCGGCGGCCTTGTTCAGGTCGCTTTCGGCCCATTCGGTGTAGACGCAGGCATCCGCGGTAGCCCAGCGCACCCGCACCGGGTCACCGGACTTGAGCGGCATGCCGGCGGCGGACAGCGCCTTGACCGTCATCGAGGTGCCGCCAGCGGTGACCACGCTGCACGTCTGGCTTTCACCCAGAAACAGCACTTCCACGACCTTGGCCGAGACTTCGTTCCAGCCGGCGGCCAGCGGTTCGGCAATGGCTTGTTCATTGCTCAGGGCCAGGGCTTTTTCCGGACGCACCATCAGCAGCACGTTCTGATCGGTTTGCAGGCCGGCCGTGAGTCGGATCGACAGCGGTTGCCCCTCGAAGGTCGCCACCGCATTACCCTGGGCCTTGAGTTTGAGGAAGTTGGAGTTGCCAAGGAACGAGGCGACAAAAGCATTCGGTGGATTCTGGTACAGGTCATAGCCGCTGCCCAGGCCGACGATCTTGCCGTGGCTGAAAATCGCGATGCGCTGGGACAGGCGCATGGCTTCTTCCTGATCGTGGGTCACGTAGACGATGGTGATGCCCAGGCGCCGATGCAGCTGACGCAGTTCGTCCTGCAAGTCTTCGCGCAGTTTCTTGTCCAGCGCACCGAGGGGTTCGTCCATCAGCAGGATGCGTGGCTCATAAACCAGCGCCCGTGCAATGGCGACTCGTTGCTGCTGGCCACCGGACAGTTGCGAAGGGCGGCGATGGGCAAACTGCTCAAGCTGCACCAGCTTGAGCATTGCATCGACCCGGCGTTCGCGTTCGGCGGCGGCCAGTTTGCGGATGGCCAACGGGAAGGCGATGTTGTCGCGTACCGACAGGTGCGGGAACAGCGAATAGCGCTGGAACACCATGCCGATATCGCGTTTGTGCGGCGGCACATTCACCAGCGACTGGCCGTTGACCAGGATCTCGCCGCTGCTCGGGGTTTCGAAACCGGCCAGCATCGACAGCGTGGTGCTTTTGCCCGAGCCGCTGGAGCCGAGGAAGGTGAGGAATTCACCGTCCTTGATGTCCAGCGAGATGTCGTCCACGGCGGCAAAGTCGCCGTAGTATTTGTTCAGGTTGCGCAGGCTCACCAGGGGCTTGTCATTTTGCTGCGCGGAATCTTTGATCACTGCACTCATGTCGTACTCCTGCGCGCTCAGGCGCTGATTTCATTGCGCCGGCGCAGTGCGGCGGCGATCACCATGACCAATACCGAGAGGCCGATCAGCAGCGTCGAGGCGACGGCGATCACGGGCGTCAGGTCCTGGCGCAGGGTGGTCCACATTTTCACGGGAAGGGTTTGCAGGGTCGGGCTGGCCATCATCACGCTCAGCACCACTTCATCCCAGGAGACGAGGAAGGCGAAGAGGGCGCCGGCCACCATGCCCGGACGAATCGCCGGGAAGGTCACCTTGAACACCGCTTGCAGGCGCGAGGCGCCGCAGATCACCGCTGCATCTTCGATCGACTGATCGAACAGCTTCAGCGAATTGATGATCGAGATGATGGTGAACGGCAGCGCGACGATGACGTGGCTGACCACGAACGCGAACATGGTCCCGGTGTAGCCCAGTTTCAGGAACAGCGCGTACACCGCCACGGCGATGATCACCAGCGGCACGATCATTGGCAGAGTGAACAGACCGTAGAGCATTTCCCGGCCGGGGAAGCGGCCACGCACCAGGGCAAAAGCTGTGGGCAGACCCAGCGCGACGGCGAAGAACGTGGTCAGCACCGCGACCTTGAGGCTGGCCATGGCCGCGCTCATCCAGTCGGCGTTGGAGAAGAACTGGCCGTACCATTTCAGCGTCCAGCCCGGTGGCGGGAACACCAGCCATTGCGACGAGCCGAACGACAGCAGCACGATGAACACAATCGGCAGCAGCAGGAACAGCCCGATCAGCCCGGTGGTGGCATACAGGCCGAAGCGCATGCGCCGGCTCATGGCATTGGGGGTCAGGAGCATGACGGCTTACCTCGCGTTGCTGGCGCCAACCGGGGATTCCGGCTGGAGCTTCAGGTAGAAGTAGAACAACACCAGCGTGATCACGATCAGCAACGCGGCGCCGGCGCTGGCCAGGCCCCAGTTGAGGAACGACTGCACCTGCTGAATGATGAACTCGGGCAGCATCATGTTCTGCGCACCGCCCAGCAGCGCCGGGGTCACGTAGTAACCGAGGGACATCACGAACACCATCAGGCCGCCGGAGAACAGCCCCGGCCGGCACAGCGGCAGGAACACCCGGAAGAAGTTGGTCCACGGACTGGCGCCGCAGATCGAGCCGGCCTGCAGAATCATCGGGTCGATGGCCTGCATGGTCGCCTGCAACGGCAGCACGATGAACGGGATCATGATGTAGCTCATGCCGATCACCACGCCGGTGAGGTTGTGCACCATCTCCAGCGGTTGATCGATGATGCCCATGGCCATCAACGCCTTGTTGATCACCCCGGAGGCTTGCAGCAACACCAGCCAGGAGTAGGTGCGGGCGAGCAGGCTGGTCCACATCGACAGCAGTACGATGTTCAGGATCCAGCGGCCCCAGCCGCGCGGCACCAGGGTGATCGCCCAAGCCAGCGGGAAGCCCAGCAACAGGCTGAACAGCGTCACCAGGCCGGCCACCGAGAAGGTGTTGAGCAACACCCGCGCATAGGCCGAGTTGGCGAACAGTTGCTCATAGTTGCCCAGGCCCGGCACCGGTTCCAGCACGCCGCGCAACAGCAGGCCAATCAGCGGCGCGAGAAAGAACAAGCCGAGGAACAGCAGGGCGGGGATCAGGTTGCTCGATCCGCGCCAGCGTTGCGCCAGGGTAGGGGATTGCGTCATCGCAGCCGCCTTGCCGACAGCGCCGGAGGCGCTCCCGACTGGCGTGGACGGACGGGACGCGGTTACCGCCATTTTCATTTGACCAGCCATTCGTTCCACCGTGTCGCGATGGCCGGACCGTTCTTGGCCCAGTACGCGAAATCAAGAGTGATCTGATCCTTTGCGTAGGCGGTCGGCAGGTTAGGGGCCAGCGCCGAATCCAGGCGCGCCACACTGTCGACGTTGACCGGGGCGTAGGCGGTCAGGTTGGAGAAGTCCGCCTGTCCTTTGGCGCTGCTGGCATTGGCCAGGAACTTCATCGCCGCGTCCTTGTTTTTCGAACCCTTGGGAATGACCAGGATGTCGGCCATGACCAGGTTCTGCTTCCAGCTTACGCCGACCGGGGCGCCGTCTTCCTGCAGGGCATGGATCCGGCCGTTCCAGAACTGGCCCATGCTCGCCTCACCGGAGGCCAGCAGCTGCTGTGACTGCGCGCCGCCGCCCCACCAGACGATGTCTTTCTTGATGGTGTCGAGTTTCTTGAAGGCACGGTCCAGGTCCAGCGGGTAGAGCTTGTCCGCCGCTACACCGTCGGCCAGCAACGCCAGCTCAAGCACGCCTGGGCTTGGCCATTTGTAGAGGGCGCGTTTGCCGGGGTAGGTCTTGGTGTCGAACAGCGCGGACCAGTCCTGCGGCTTGTTGGCGCCGAGCTTGCCTTCGTTGTAGCCGAGGACGAAGGAGAAGAAGAACGAGCCGACGCCGTGATCGCTGACGAAGCGCGGGTCGATCTTGTCGCGTTCAATGACTTTGAAATCGAGGGGTTCGAGCAAGCCTTCGGCGGCGGCGCGCAAGGCGAAGTCGGCTTCGACGTCGACCACGTCCCACTGCACGTTGCCGCTCTCGACCATGGCCTTGAGTTTGCCGTAGTCGGTCGGGCCATCCTGCACGACGGTGATGCCGCTGGCCTTGCTGAACGGGTCGGCCCAGGCCTGCTTCTGCGCATCCTGGGTGCTGCCGCCCCAACTCACGAAGTTGACGCTTTCAGCCGCCAGCAATGCCTGGCTGGTCACGCTCAGCAGTCCCGCAAAAAGAACTGCGGTCGCACGTTTGTTCAACACCATTTTCACGCCCTCATTGTTGTGTTTATGAGCGGGGCTTTGGAGTGCCCGCCTATCGGGAGCAGTAGGTCCGTCGAGTCAGTGCTGACTGTCCGGTCTATGGAATATCATATTATGGTATTCCAAACTTTGTGCAAGCATTTTGCCGTACCGGCTATCAGCCAAAAGGTGTTTTTTCTGTGGATCTGAACTTCGTCCGGCGACGCAATCCCCTGTGGGAGCGGGCTTGCTCGCGAAAGCGGTGTGTCAGACAACTTTGGGTCGACTGACACTCCCTCTTCGCGAGCAAGCCCGCTCCCACAGGGGATTGCGTTAAACCAAGAGTCACTCGGTGAATGGAATACTCTCCACCACCTCCAGGTCATACCCGGTCAAACCGGCATATTTCAGCGGCGGCCCGAGATGGCGCAGCTTGCCGACACCCAGGTTTTGCAGGATCTGCGCACCGGTGCCCACCTCCGAATAAATCCGCGACTGCGAACGGCTGAACTGCCGGGGCGTCTGGGTCAATTGCGGCACGCGTTCGAGCAACGCCTGGGAGGATTCGTGATTGGCCAGCACCACCACCACGCCGTGGCCTTCGGCGGCGACACGCTGCAAGGCGGCCCACAAGGTCCAGTTGGTCGGCCCGCTGTACTCGGCACCGACCAGATCGCGCAACGGGTCAATCACATGCACGCGCACCAGCGTCGGCTCATCGCGGCGCAGATCGCCCATGACCATGGCCATGTGGACACCGCCTTCGATGCGATCCTCAAAGGTGATCAGACGAAAGGTGCCGTGCACGGTGGGCAGATCACGTTCACCGATGCGCACGATGGTGTGTTCGGTGCTAAGGCGGTAGTGGATCAGGTCGGCGATGGTGCCGATCTTGATCCCGTGCTTGCGCGCAAACACTTCCAGGTCAGGGCGCCGGGCCATGGTGCCGTCGTCGTTCATCACCTCGACGATCACCGAGGCCGGGGTATGGCCGGCCAGGCGGGCCAGGTCGCAACCGGCCTCGGTATGACCGGCGCGGGTCAGCACGCCGCCTTCCCGGGCACGTAACGGGAAGATATGGCCGGGTTGCACGATGTCGGCAGGGCCGGCGCTGGCAGCGACGGCGGCGGCCACGGTGCAGGCACGATCGGCGGCGGAGATTCCGGTGGTCACCCCGACGGCGGCCTCGATGGACACGGTGAAGGCGGTGCTGAACACGCTGCCGTTGCTCGGCACCATCTGCTCCAGGCCCAGGCGTTTGCAGTGCTCGTCGGTCAAGGTCAGGCAGATCAGGCCACGGGCTTCGCGGGCCATGAAGCTGATCGCCTCGGGCGTGCAGCAGTCGGCGGCCAGCAGCAGGTCGCCTTCGTTTTCCCGGTCTTCGTCGTCGACCAGCAGGACCATTTTGCCGAGGCGGTAATCTTCGATGATTTCTTCGATGCTGTTGAAGGCCATGCTGGAGTCTCAGTGTTTGTTGGATGGGTATTGTGGTATACCATAATACAAAACAAACCGAGAGGTCACTATGAAGGCGTACTGGATTGCTCATGTGGATGTCACCGACCCCGATCAATACAGCCAATACACCCAGCGGGCGCCGAAGGCGTTTGCCCTGTATGGCGGTCGGATTCTGGCGCGGGGCGGGCGCAGCGAGGCGATGGAAGGCCGGCCTACGCCGCAACGCAGTGTGGTGATCGAGTTTGATTCCTATGAGCAGGCGGTGGCTTGCTATCACTCGGCGTTGTATCAGGAGGCCAGGGGACATCGCGAAGGCGTGGCGAAGGCAGAGGTCATTATCGTCGAGGGCATGGCGCCGCTCTGACCAACACCGCTTGACCCTGTAGGAGCGAGCCTGCTCGCGAAAAACGTTAGAGCAACGCGTTCGGTCAGTCAGCACGCGTCATCGTTGACGACCATCGCGAGCAGGCTCGCTCCTACAGGGGGAGTGGGGTTTTTTCAGCGAATGAAGTGAATCTTCCCGCTGTCGTCATTGCCCATGTAGATGCCATAAACCCCGGCCTGGCGCTCCTCGATATAGCGCTCAAGGATCTGCCGGATCGCCGGATAGTAGATGCTGTCCCAGGGAATGTCTTCGGGCGCGAAGAACTTGTAGTCGAGGGTTTCCGGGCCGTACTGCCCGGTAATCTCCAGCGCGATGGCGCGGAAGATGATGTACACCTCGCTGATCTTCGGCACGCTGAAGATCGAATAGGGCGAGACGATTTCGGCACGCACGCCGCTTTCTTCCCAGACTTCACGCAAGGCCGCCTGTTCGGTGGTCTCGCCACTTTCCATGAAGCCTGCCGGCAGGGTCCAGGTGCCGGGGCGCGGCGGAATCGCGCGTTGGCACAGCAAATATTTGCCGTCCTGCTCGATGATGCAGCCGGCAATGATTTTCGGATTGATGTAATGGATGTAGCCGCAACCGCGGCACATCAGGCGCTCGTGCGTATCGCCCGGCGGCAACTGTGACCTGAGGTCTGCGCTGCCGCACTTGGGGCAAAAGCTCGGGCTGAACATTTCAGCGACCTATGCGCGGTTCTTTCAGCGCGATGGGCAAGGTAATCGCCGGGATGTCGCCGGTTTCTTCCTGCTTGCGCTTGAGGTAGTCCAGGGCCACGGCAGCGGCCGCACGCACGTGGTCGACGCAAGCCTGGTGGGCGGCCAGCGGATCACCGCCCTTGATCGCCTCGACCATGCGTTCCATTTCCTGGTTACTGGCGCCGCGACGGTTCTCCTGGGATACCGAGGTCGCGCGCAGGTAGCTGATGCGTGCCTGCAACTGGCGCAATTGAGTGGCCGCGACATGGTTGCCCGAGCCTTCGAGCAGCACATCGTAGAAACCTTGCACCGAGTCGATGACCTGTTGCAGCTCACCGTCCTTGAGCGCCTTGCGATTTTCTTCGAGGGCTTTTTCCAGGGCCTTGATGTCCTTGGCCTTGGCGCGCAGGGTGAACAGTTGCACGATCAGCCCTTCGAGTACGCAGCGCAGCTCGTAGATGTCCACGGCATCGGCCAGGGTGATGATCGCGACACGCGGGCCCTTGGCGTCGGCGAATTCCACCAGGCCTTCGGATTCCAGGTGACGCAAGGCTTCGCGCACGGAGGTACGGCTGACGCCCAGGCGATCGCACAGATCGCGTTCGACCAGACGGTCTCCCGGCAGGAGCTGGAAGTTCATGATGGCGCTTCGCAGTTTATCCAGCACGATTTCGCGCAGGGTAACGGGGTTGCGATTGACCTTGAAGCTGTCGTCGAGTGGCAGGCGTTTCATGGGGTCCGCTCTGATTGTGGCTGTCCATGCAAAAAAGAGCACTTCGATTACGGGAATCTGGGTGCCCGGTCAGATCAAACAGCCAAGGGTTAACTGGAGGCCTCGGCATCGGCTTCGGCGAAGGCTTCACGGGCGAGCCGGAAACTGTCTACGGCAGCGGGGACACCGCAATAAATGCCGACCTGAAGCAATATTTCGCGTATTTGCTCACGACTCAGGCCGTTACGCAAGGCGCCGCGTACATGCAGTTTGAGTTCATGGGGCCGGTTGAGGGCCGAGATCATCGCCAGGTTGATCATGCTGCGCTCCTTGAGCGACAAACCCTCACGACCCCAGACATGACCCCAACAATACTCGGTGACCATTTCCTGCAACGGTCGGGTGAAGTCGTCGGCGTTCTCGATGGAACGATTGACGTAGGCCTCACCCAGCACCTGGGTACGGATCTTCAGGCCTTTTTCATACTTTTCGTTGTTCATTTGCGTAGCTCCCGCGGGCTCAAAGGCCGCCCATCAAGGTGTATTTGAGTTCCAGGTAATCCTCGATGCCGTACTTCGACCCTTCACGGCCCAGCCCCGAGGACTTGATCCCGCCGAATGGCGCGACCTCAGTGGAAATCAGCCCTTCGTTGATTCCGACCATGCCGTACTCCAGCGCCTCGCTCATGCGCCAGGCGCGGCCCAGGTCGCGGGTGTAGCAGTAGGCGGCCAGGCCGAATTCGGTGTCGTTGGCCATCTCGACGGCCTGGGCCTCGGTGTCGAAACGGAACACGGCGGCCAGCGGGCCAAAGGTTTCATCCCGGGCGACTTTCATCCGGGTGGTGACGCCGATGAGCACGGTCGGCTGGAAGAATCCATTGCCCAGCGCATGGCGTTCGCCGCCGCACAGCAGTTGTGCTCCGTGGGCCAGAGCGTCTTGCACGTGTTCTTCGACCTTGGCCACGGCGCGCTCGTTGATCAGTGGCCCTTGGGTGACGCCATCATCGAAACCGCTGCCGACCTTGAGTTGCGAAACCCGCTCGGCCAGGCGTGCGACAAAGGCGTCGTGGATGCCGGCCTGCACCAGGAAGCGATTGACGCAGACGCAGGTCTGCCCGGCGTTGCGGAATTTGGCGATCAGCGCGCCGTCAACCGCGCGTTCCAGATCGGCATCGTCGAAGACAATGAACGGCGCGTTGCCGCCCAGCTCCAGCGAGACTTTTTTCAGGGTCGGCGCGCACTGGGCCATCAGCAGTTTGCCGATGGCGGTGGAGCCGGTGAACGACAGTTTGCGCACAAGGCTGCTGGCGGTCAGCTCGCCACCGATGGCGATGGCATCGCCGGTGATCACGTTGAAAATGCCCGCTGGAATCCCGGCCTGTTCCGCCAGCGCAGCCATGGCCAGTGCCGAGAACGGAGTTTCCGGAGCCGGCTTGACGATGCACGGGCAACCGGCCGCCAGTGCCGGGCCGGCCTTGCGGGTGATCATCGCCGCCGGGAAGTTCCACGGCGTGATGGCCGCGACGACGCCAATCGGCTCCTTGCTGACCACGATGCGCGCATCGCCCTTGTGGCTGGGAATGGTGTCGCCGTAGATGCGCTTGGCCTCTTCGGCGAACCACTCGATGAAGCTCGCGGCGTAGAGGATTTCGCCTTTGGCTTCGGCCAGTGGCTTGCCTTGTTCGAGGGTGAGGATGTGTGCCAGGGCGTCGGCGTTCTCCAGCATCAAGGCATGCCAGCGCTTGAGCGTATTGCTGCGCTCCTTGGCGGTCAGTGCGCGCCAGGCCGGCCAGGCCTTGTTGGCGGCCTCGATAGCCAGGCGCGCATGCTCGGCGCCGAGGTTCGGCACTCGGCCGATCAGTTCACCGGTGGCCGGGTTGAAGATGTCCTGACAGGCGCCATCCGGCGCGTCCAGCCACTGGCCATTGATGTAGGCCTGTTGGCGGAACAGTTGCGAGGCTGCTGGGCTCATGCCGGCTCCTTAGTAGAGTGGTGGACCCTGTGGGAGCGGGCTTGCTCGCGAAGGCGGTGTATCAGGCGCCATCAATGTTGGATGTGCCGGCCACTTCGCGAGCAAGCCCGCTCCCACAGGGGGATTGTGTTCAACCATCAGGCCAGGGTGGGCAGGGGGCCCAGTTTGCCTTTGTGGTAGATCATCGGCGTCACCGGTTGGTCGGGCAGGATCAGGTTCTTCACCGCGCCGACGATGATCGCGTGATCGCCGCCGTCGTATTCGCGCCACAGTTCGCACTCGATGATCGCCGTGGCCTTGGCCAGGATCGGGTTACCCCGTTCGCTCAAGTGCCACTCGATGCCTTTGGCCTTGTCCTTGCCTTTACCGGCGAAGGCATAGGCCTCGGCGGTCTGCTCGGCGGACAGCAGGTGAATCGCGAACTGCTTGCTGTCGCGCAACACCGGGTAGGTATCGGAGCCGTAGTTGGGGCAGAACAGCACCAGTGCCGGGTCGATCGACAGCGCACTGAAGGCGCTGGCGGTGATGCCGACGATGCCGCCGTCCGGGTCCAGGGTGGTGACCACCGTGACCCCGGACGGGAACGAGCTCATCACGTCTTTGTAAATGCCGGGTTCGATCATTTTCCAGGACTCCTAGCGCATCACGAAGGGATCAGGCATCGGTGCCTGGGACAGGTTGATCCACACCGTTTTCAGCTCGGTGTAGGCCAGCACCGAATCGATGCCGCTTTCGCGTCCATAGCCGCTGTTCTTGAAGCCGCCGATCGGCGCCATGGCCGAGACTGCACGGTAGGTGTTGACCCAGATGATCCCCGAACGCACGTCCCGGGCCAGGCGATGGGCGCGGCCCAGGTCGCGTGTCCAGATGCCGGCGGCGAGGCCGAACTGCGAGTCGTTGGCAATCTCCAGCGCCTGGGCTTCGTCCTTGAAACGGATGACCGAAGCCACCGGACCAAAGACTTCTTCCTGCATGATCTTCATCGAATTGCGGTCGCACTCGAACAGCGTCGGTTCGTAGAACCAGCCGTCACCCAGATTCTCTGGACGCTTGCCGCCCAGGCGCAGGCGCGCGCCTTCTGCGATAGCATCGGCCACCAGGCCTTCGACCACGGCCAGTTGCTGTGCGGTGGCCATCGGGCCCATTTCGCTGCTGTCGTCCTGCGGGTTGCCAATGCGGATGCGCTTGGCGCGTTCCACCAGACGACCGACGAACTCATCGTAGATTTCGTCCTGCACCAGCAAGCGCGAACCGGAGACGCAGCTCTGCCCGGAGGCGGCATAGATCCCGGCGATGGCGCCGTTGATCGCGCTGTCGAGGTCGGCGTCGGCGAAGATGATGTTCGGCGATTTGCCCCCCAGCTCCAGCGACAGCTTGGCAAAGTTCTCGGCACTGCTGCGCACCACATGCCGAGCCGTCGCCGCGCCGCCGGTGAAGGCGATCTTGCGGATCAGCGGATGGCGGGTGAGGGCGGCGCCGGTGCTTGGGCCGTAACCGGTGACGACGTTGACCACCCCCGGCGGAATCCCGGCTTCCAGTGCCAGGCGCGCCAGTTCAAGAATCGTTGCCGAGGCGTGTTCCGACGGCTTGATCACGATGGTATTGCCCGCGGCGAGCGCCGGGGCGAGTTTGATCGCGGTCAGGTACAGCGGGCTGTTCCACGGAATGATCGCGGCAACCACACCCATGGCTTCGTGCACGGTGTAGGCAAACAGGTCCGGCTTGTCCAGCGGCAGGGTGCCGCCTTCGAGCTTGTCCGCCAGGCCTGCGGTGTAGTGGAAGAACTCCGGCAGATAGCCGACCTGGCCGCGGGTTTCGCGGATCAGCTTGCCGTTGTCACGGCTTTCGAGCTGCGCCAGTTGTTCTTTGTTCTCGGCGATCAGGTCGCCCAGGCGTCGCAGCAATTTGCCGCGAGCGGTGGCCGTCAAACCGCGCCATGCCGGGCTGTCGAAAGCCGTCTGCGCAGCCTGCACGGCACGCTCGACATCGGCTTCGTCGGCATCGGGCAGTTCAGCCCAGGGCTCGGCCAGCGCCGGGTTGAGGCTTTCGAAGGTCTTGCCGGACAGGGCATCGACCCATTCACCGCCGATGCACATCTGGAAGCGTGCGAGTGTCATGCAACGATCCCCTTGATCTGGTTTTGTTTGGAGTGCGCGGTCTGCAGAAACTCCAGCAACAGCTGGTTGACCAGGCGTGGCGACTCTACCGGCATCATATGCCGTTGCTCGGCGAGTACGGCAACGGTCGCGCCGGGAATGCGTTCGGCCAGTTGCCGGGCCATTTCCGGGGTTGAGCCGGGGTCCAGTTCGCCGGTGGCGATCAGCGTCGGCACCTGGATGCTGGCCAGGTCGTCGGCGCGGTACATGTCCTGGGTGGCGAACAGTTCATAAGTGGTCAGGTAACCCTGAGGGTCATTACCGGCCAGGGTCTGGCGAATCGCGGCGATCTGCGCCGGGTTCGCGGCCTGGTATTCACGGCTGAACCAGCGCGACAGTGCGGCTTCGGCATTGGCGTCCGGTCCGTGTTCGGCAGCCTGGCTGGTGCGGGCGATGACCCCGGCACGCTGTTCGGCACTGCGGTTGAACACGCTGTTGAGCACCACCAGGCCTTCCAGGCGTTGCGCGTAGTGCAGGGCAAAGGCCCGCGCCACCAGCCCGCCCATGGAAAAGCCGATCACCGTTGCCTTGGGCAATTGCAGGTGGTCGAGCAGCTCCAGCAACTGGTCGGCATAGCCGAGCAGCGGCGTGCCACTCTCCGGGCGCGGGCTGGCGCCATGGCCGAGCATGTCGTAGGCGATGACGCGGTACTTCGTGGCCAGGCCAACGATCTGGCCGCCCCACATTTCTTTGTTCAGGCCCACGCCGTGGATCAAGACCACGGGCTGGCCTTGGCCGGTCGCCAGGTAACTGGTGCCAGCCGGGGTGAGTTCAGCGGTGAGCCGAATCATGGAGCGCTCCTGCAATGCCTTCTTGTTGTCGTTCTGCTGGCCGGTTACTGGGCTTTTTCGGCGGCCAGTTCTTCCAGGTCGATGTAGCGGTTGCCGATGCGCGGGTGCAGGCGGCCGCCATCGGCGCAACCCAGGACCACGACGATTTCGTCGGCACGCGGCGCGTCTTCGATCTGCATTTCCAGGGTGATGTAGTGCGAGCGCAGGCCTTCGTCGTCCTTGTGCATCATAGGGATCTGGATCGAGGTGCCCGGGCCGCCGCGCTTGTTGGTGAAGCTCAGGTAGCTCTTGGCCTTGACCGCTTCGCGGTAATGGTTGCCGAAGCGCAGGGTGTGGATCACCGCCGAAGCGTGCTCGATTTCGCCATCGGCGCCGACCACGGCCGCCTTGCCGTACGCCTCGATTTTCTCCGCGCCGCCAATGATGCCCACCAGGCGCTCGACCATCAGCGCGCCGAGGTCGGAGCAGTTGGCGCGGATCTGTGGTTTCAGGTCTTCGACGAAGCCGTTGCCCAGCCAGGGGTTCTTCATCACCACGGCCAGACCGACCATGGTCACGGGCTTATCGGTGGCTTTGCCGCCTTCAATAAAGGTTTCTTCGACATAGCTGACGATCTTGCGGATTTCGAAACTCATGAGCTGCTCCGTAGAGGTTTGGGTGTCTGTGCGTCTGATGGTATACCATAATACCGGAAGCACAAGTCCCCGAACGGAGTTTCTGGCTGGATGGCGATAAAAGGGGGGCGGGCGAGGCGCTATGCGTGTCGGGAAGGACTTATAAAAGACGTAAAAAAACCCGGCTGATGAGGCCGGGTTTTCGTCGATTCCTGCGGTAAAGCACTGCATTCAGACAGCGCGGCTTTCGATCAGACGATCCGAACCGCCTTCGGCTACGCGGTTTTGCAGGAGTTTGTCCGAGCCGCCTTCGGCAACACGTTTTTCCAGCAGGCGATCCGAACCACCTTCGGCGACACGATTCTCGATCAGGCGATCGGAACCACCCTCGACCACACGGCTTTCAATCAGACGATCCGAGCCGCCTTCGGCGACCACAGGTTGAGCAGAGGTAGCGGCGAAAGCGTTAACTGCGAAAACCGAGAAAGCGATGCTGAGGAGGGTCTGGCGTTTCATGATCGTGTGCTCCGGGGTGCTTATGGGTTGGTATGGAGCAGATGTTACGCCGTGGATTTTTTAAGAGAACTTCATTGAATTGATGGTGACTATCGACGCAGTCAATGGTGGATTCGGCGATCCCTTGTGGGAGCGGGCTTGCTCGCGAAGGCGTCGGCATTGCCAGCAATGTTGTCGACTGACACAACGCCTTCGCGAGCAAGCCCGCTCCCACAGGTTTTTGCAGTGAACACAGGGTTCGCGGTGTTAGCGGGAAATAAGCCCATGATCGATCGCGTATTTGACCAGCGCCGCCGGCTTGTCGATGTTGAGCTTGCGTCGGATGCTCAGGCGATGGGTTTCCACCGTGCGCACGCTGATGTCCAGTTCCCGGGCCATTTCCTTGTTGTTCAACCCCTGCGCCATCTTCGACAACACCTGGCTTTCCCTCGGGGTCAGTTCGTTGTCGGTGTTCCTGTCGGCGATCAGCCGCTGGGCGATTTCCGCGCTGTAGAAGGTTCCGCCGCTGGTGATGGCCTCGATGGCGGCGATGATTTCCCGTGACGGGGCGTTCTTCAGCACGTAGCCGCTGGCGCCGGAGCGCACCGATTCACTGACGTATTCGTAATTGTCGTACATGCTCAGCACCAGCACCTTGAGCGACGGGTACTGGCTGCGCAGCACGCGGGTCAGTTCCAGGCCGTTCATGTCCGGCAGGCTGATGTCGACCAGCAGCAGGTCCGGCTGGCAACGTCCGACCATCTCGATGGCCGCGGCGCCGTTTTCCGCTTCGCCGACCATTTCCAGGGGCGACATCACGGCCAGCAGCGCCTTGATTCCGTCGCGGACCAGGGAGTGATCGTCGACCAGGGCGACGCGGATCGGGGAAGGCAGGTTCATCGCAGCTATTCACTCTTGTAGTTTTGGGCCGGGTCAGCGTTATGCGTCTGGTTTCATTGGCAGCCGCACATCCAGCTCACTTCTGCCCGGCATCGAAATCAAATCGAAGCGCCCACCAAAATGTTCGACGCGCTCGCGGATGTTACGCAAGCCAATGCCGGCCTGGCGACGTTCGACCTGGGCGACGTTGAAACCGATACCGTCGTCGACCACCGTCAGCCGCACGGACTCGTCGCAGCCGCGCAGTGTAATGGACACGTTCTTCGCCCGGGCGTGGCGTTCAATATTGGTCAGGCCTTCCTGGACGATGCGGAACAGCGAAACAGCCGCGCCGTCGACCAGTTGGCAGTCGAATTCATTTTCGTCATAGGTCACGGTCAGCCCGCTGCGCTGCTCGAATTCCGCGGCCAATTGGCCGATGGCCGCCGGCAGGCCGAGGGTGTCGAGCAGGGACGAGCGCAGATCATGGGAGAGGCTGCGGACTTCGCCGATGGCATCGCCCAGGCGCTCGGTGGCGTCTTTCAGCGTGCTCAAGCCCTTGTCGGGGGCCTGTCCGCGTTCCAGCAAATGGCTGGCCAGTTCGAATTGAAACTTGATCGAGACCAGCACCTGGCTGATGCCGTCGTGCAACTCGCGGGACACTCGTGATCGTTCTTCCTCCTGCAGGCTGACGATGCGTTGGGTCAGGCGCTGCAGTTTCTTGTCCGCCAGGCGATGTTCGCTGACGTTCAGGGTCATGCCGGTGGCGAAGACGAACAGCACCGCGACGAGGGCGACCACGGCAATCGCCATCATGGTCTTGCGGATGCCCATGGCCACTTCGGCACGGGCCTGCTGGGTGGCGCGTTCGACGTCTTCGAGGTAGATGCCGGTACCGAGCATCCAGCCCCAGCGATCGAGCATCACCACGTAGGCGAGCTTGTCGGTCACCTGGCCGGAGGAGGGTTTGTTCCAGGCATAGCGTTGAAAACCTTCGCCCGATTGCGCGCTTTTGAGCAGCGCCTGGATCACCGGCAGGCCGTGGGGATCTTTCATGTCCCACAGGTATTGGCCCACCAGTTCCGACTGGCGCGCATGCATCAGGCTGCGGCCTTCGTGGTCGTAGACGAAGAAGTAGCCGTTGATGCCAAAGCTGAGCTTGCGCAGTTCTTCCAGCACTTGTTGTTGGGCGTGGGCATCGCCGTGGCCGTCGTCGTACAGGGGCGCGATCAGGCTCTGGGCCATTTCCACGTAGTTTTTCAGCTCCGCGCGCTTGCTCGCCAGAATGCTGTCTTCGATCAGTTGCGCCTGTTGATCGCCCAATTGGCGATTGAGGGAAATCACCAGCGCGCAGATGACGGCAATGGCCAGCACCAGCGGCAGAATCCCGAGGGCGACGATCTTGTGTTTGAGCTGCATGTTGACTCCTGCCCGCGCGAAGGCTCGGGATCATATGCCAAAGATACATAGCCTTGTTGGACGGAATGACCATTGGCCGGGGTGAAATGCGAAACCAATGTGGGAGCGGGCTTGCTCGCGAAAGCGGTGTGTCAGCTGACATCAATATTGACTGATCCACCGCCTTCGCGAGCAAGCCCGCACCCACAGGGAGATCGGCGTCATCTACGTAGAACTACGTAGACGCCACGTACGTAGTAACGCGGATTTATTTGTGGACGACATGCGCAGATATTGGGCCAGCTCCGCACTGCGGACACAATTATAAAAATTACCGCCGCAGTCACTGGCTGTCGGCAGGAGACACGCTATGCCCCGTCTGGCTAAACACCTCGCCTGGTTTGCCGTGGCTGTCCTGGGAGCGATTGCGCTGAGTGTCGTGGCCCTGCGCCGCGGCGAAGCGATCAACGCCCTGTGGATCGTAGTCGCAGCCGTCGCCATCTACCTCGTTGCCTACCGCTACTACAGCCTGTTCATCGCCAACAAAGTGATGCAACTCGACCCCAATCGAGCCACTCCGGCTGTGCTCAATAACGATGGTCTGGACTACGTGCCGACCAACAAACATGTCCTGTTCGGTCACCACTTCGCGGCCATTGCCGGTGCAGGTCCGCTGGTCGGCCCGGTGTTGGCGGCGCAGATGGGCTACCTGCCCGGCACGCTGTGGCTGATCGCCGGCGTAGTGCTGGCCGGTGCGGTGCAGGACTTCATGGTCCTGTTCATGTCCACCCGCCGCAACGGTCGTTCCCTGGGCGACATGGTCCGTGAGGAAATGGGCCGCATCCCCGGCACCATCGCGCTGTTCGGCTGCTTCCTGATCATGGTCATCATCCTCGCGGTGCTGGCGCTGATCGTGGTGAAGGCCCTGGCCGAAAGCCCTTGGGGCATTTTCACGGTGATGGCGACCATTCCGATCGCGATGTTCATGGGCATCTACATGCGCTACATCCGCCCGGGTCGCATTGGTGAAATCTCGGTGATCGGCGTGCTGTTGCTGCTGGGCTCGATCTGGCTCGGCGGGCAGATTGCCGCGGATCCGGTGTGGGCCAAAGCCTTTACCTTTACCGGTATCCAGATCACCTGGATGCTGATCGGTTACGGTTTTGTCGCGGCGGTACTGCCGGTGTGGCTGATCCTGGCACCCCGTGACTATCTCTCCACCTTCCTGAAAATCGGCACCATCGTCGCCCTGGCCATCGGCATCCTGGTGACCATGCCCGAGCTGAGAATGCCGGCCCTGACCCAGTTCGTCGACGGCACCGGTCCGGTTTGGAAGGGCGGTCTGTTCCCGTTCCTGTTCATCACCATCGCCTGTGGCGCGGTCTCCGGTTTCCACTCGCTGATTGCTTCCGGCACCACGCCCAAGCTGCTCGCCAGTGAGGGGCATGCCCGTTACATCGGTTACGGCGGCATGCTGATGGAGTCGTTCGTGGCGATCATGGCCATGGTCGCGGCTTCGGTCATCGATCCGGGTGTGTACTTCGCCATGAACAGCCCGGCCGCCGTAGTCGGTGCCGATGCGGTCGCGGTTGCACAAACCGTCAGCAGCTGGGGCTTTGCCATTACCCCGGAAGCCCTGCAAGCGGTCGCCCATGACATCGGTGAAACCACCATCCTGGCCCGTGCCGGCGGCGCGCCGACCCTGGCGGTCGGGATCGCGCAGATCCTGCACCAGCTTCTGCCAGGTGAAAACACCATGGCGTTCTGGTACCACTTCGCGATCCTGTTCGAAGCGCTGTTCATCCTCACCGCAGTCGACGCCGGTACCCGTGCCGGTCGCTTCATGCTCCAGGACTTGCTCGGCTCTTTCGTGCCGGCGCTCAAACGCACCGAATCCTGGACCGCCAACCTGGTGGCCACCGCCGGTTGCGTGGCCATGTGGGGTTATCTGCTGTACCAGGGCGTGATCGATCCACTGGGTGGCATCAACACCCTGTGGCCGCTGTTCGGTATCTCCAACCAGATGCTGGCCGGTATCGCGCTGATGCTCGGCACCGTGGTGCTGATCAAGATGAAGCGCCAGCGTTATGTGTGGGTGACCTTGCTGCCGGCCGTATGGCTGCTGATCTGCACCACGACAGCGGGCTTCATCAAGCTGTTCGACGCCAACCCGGCGATCGGCTTCCTGGCCCTGGCGAAGAAGTACAGCGATGCGCTGGCCAATGGTCAGGTGCTGGCCCCGGCCAAGAGCATCGACCAGATGCAGCATGTGATCTTCAACGCCTACACCAACGCGACCCTGACTGCGCTGTTCCTGTTCGTGGTGTTCAGCATCCTGTTCTTTGCGCTCAAGGTCGGCATCGCTGCCTGGGGCACCAAGGAACGCACGGATAAAGAAGCGCCATATCAAGCGCTGCCGGATGCCTGATCATGTTCAATGACCTGAGTCGCCTCGGTAAATACCTCGGTCAGGCCGCGCGCCTGATGGTCGGCATGCCCGACTACGACAACTACGTCGAGCATATGCAGACCAAGCACCCGGACAAACCGGTGATGGACTACGAGGCGTTCTTCCGCGAGCGCCAGGAGGCCCGTTACGGCAGTAAAGCCGGACCGAAGTGCTGTTGAGTGACATAAAAAAACCGGCTGAAAGGCCGGTTTTTTATTGAATACAGGAATGCCCTGATGACAACGTCCTTGCAGCCAATGCTGCTCATCCACTGTGCAACTCGTTACTGATTTGAACTGTTTATCAGCTATCTCCAAAGATGAAGCGACAGTTTCCCCGACCGGGACTTTAATGGAGGGTCTGGAGCGACTGATCGCGGGGCTGTCATAGCCTCAAGGCTATGGATCCCATACCGAAAAGCTATTTCATCAATCGGTGATCCGGAGCCACGCTCAAAGGTGGTTAGCTGAAAACAAAATCAAGAGGAGATGCCATGTCAACTGAATCGAAATGCCCGTTCAATCACGCCGCTGGCGGTGGCACGACGAACCGCGACTGGTGGCCGAACCAACTGAACCTGAAGATCTTGAGTCAACACTCGCCCAAGTCTGACCCGCTGGGAGGCGACTTCAACTACGCCGAAGCCTTCAAGAGCCTGGACTTCCAGGCGCTGAAAAACGACCTGACTGCGCTGATGACCGATTCCCAGGATTGGTGGCCAGCGGACTTCGGTCACTATGGGCCTTTCTTTATCCGCATGTCCTGGCACGCCGCAGGCACCTATCGCACCGGTGACGGTCGGGGTGGTGCCGGTTCCGGCCAGCAACGTTTTGCGCCGCTCAACAGCTGGCCGGACAACGTCAGCCTCGACAAGGCCCGTCGGCTGCTCTGGCCGGTCAAGCAAAAGTACGGCAACAAAATCTCCTGGGCCGACCTGATCGTCCTCGCCGGCAACGTCGCACTGGAATCCATGGGCTTCAAGACCTTTGGTTTTTCCGCTGGCCGCCCCGATGTCTGGGAACCGGACGAAGACGTCTACTGGGGGGCTGAAGGCAAGTGGCTGGGTGGCGACGTGCGTTATGGCAAGGATGCCGGGCAAAATCCCGTAGAGCGCACTCTGGAAACCCCCCTCGCAGCCGTGCAGATGGGCCTGATCTACGTAAACCCGGAGGGCCCTGAAGGCAACTCCGATCCGGTTTCCGCCGGGATAGATATCCGTGAAACCTTTGCGCGCATGGCAATGAACGATGAGGAAACCGTCGCGCTGATCGCGGGCGGTCACGCCTTCGGCAAAACCCACGGTGCAGGTCCCGTCGATCATGTCGGACCTGAGCCCGAAGCCGCCGGCCTCGAACTGCAGGGCCTGGGCTGGAAGAGCACGTTCGGTACCGGTAAAGGTGGCGACACCATCTCCAGCGGCCTGGAAGTCACCTGGACCACCACGCCAACCCAGTGGAGCAACAACTACCTGGAGAACCTGTTCGGTTACGAATGGGAACTGACCAAGAGCCCGGCGGGGGCAAACCAGTGGAAGCCGAAAAACGGCGCGGGTGCCGGCACCATTCCGGATGCACACGATCCGTCCAGACGGCGCGATCCGACCATGCTGACCACGGACCTGTCGCTACGCTTCGACCCGATCTATGAACCGATTTCGCGGCGCTTCCTGGCCAATCCAGACCAGTTGGCCGACGCCTTCGCCCGTGCCTGGTACAAGCTGATTCACCGTGACATGGGTCCGCTCTCACGCTACTTCGGCCCGGAAATGCCGAACGAAGAACTGCTGTGGCAAGACCCGATCCCTGCCGTCGATCATCCGCTGGTCAATGACAGTGACGTGGCGGGCCTGAAAAGCAAGGTGCTGGCGTCCGGCCTGTCGGTCTCGCAGCTTGTATCTACAGCTTGGGCGGCGGCTTCCAGCTTCCGTGGCTCCGACAAGCGCGGCGGTGCCAACGGCGGGCGTCTGCGCCTGGCACCGCAAAAGTCCTGGGAGGCCAACCAGCCAGAGCAACTGGCCAATGTGCTGGCCAAACTCGAAGGCATCCAGAACGAGTTCAATAGCGCGCAAACCGATGGCAAGAAAATCTCCCTGGCCGACCTGATCGTGCTCGCCGGTGGCGCGGGTGTCGAACAGGCTGCGAAAAACGCCGGCCACAGTGTGACGGTGCCGTTCAGCCCGGGACGCATGGACGCCAGCCAGGAACAGACCGATGTCGAGTCCTTCGGATTCCTTGAACCGATTGCCGACGGCTTCCGTAATTACCTGAAGCAACAGTACCGGGTGCCGGCCGAAAAATTGCTGATCGACAAGGCACAACTGCTGACGCTCAGTGCGCCGGAAATGACGGTATTGCTGGGTGGCTTGCGCGGGTTGGACATCAATGTCGGCCAGAGCAAACACGGTGTGTTCACCACGCGTCCGGAAGCCTTGACCAACGACTTCTTCACCAACCTGCTGGATATGGGCGTGGAGTGGAAGCCCGTGTCGGATGCCCAGCAAGAGTATGAAGGACGTGATCGCAAAACCGGTGCAGTGAAGTGGACGGGCACCCGGGTTGACCTGGTCTTTGGTTCCAATGCGCAGTTGCGTGCGCTGGCTGAAGTCTATGCCTGCGCCGATGCGCAGCAGAAGTTCGTCAAGGACTTCGTCGCTGCGTGGACCAAAGTGATGAATTTAGACCGGTTCGACTTAAACCGCACTGTCTAGAGGGGATGTTGTCATAACGCTGGTTGTTGATGTTTGGTGGGCTGGCATGGGTAGTTTTAATGTGGTTCCTGCAAGCTATGATCGATACACACACTCAACACAAAAACCCGGCCACCGTGCCGGGTTTTTGTTGCCCGTTCATCTGCTCGAATGCACCCTGCAATCCACACAGCTTCAAACCAATACGACTTGCACTGTGACAAGACGCCCGGTGGGATCGATCGGCGAGCCAAGTAAGTCGCGACACGTTTCGCGAATCGTAAGCGTCTGGCCAAGGCATGATGGTCACCTTCCGACAAGAGAAAGCGAGCTCTCTCCTGTCGGTCCCTTTCATACATTGGAGCTTGTCAGCGCTTGGCAAAGCTGTGCCCGAATGATCGCGCCCTGTGATTTACGATAATGACGGGATTACTTCTCGACCAGTATTTTCGGGTTGGCACTGCCCCAGACGGTATAGAGGTCGGCCAGTAGCGCACCGTTGATCTCTTCGACTTCAGCCTGGCTGACCTCGCTTGCGCCTTGTTTGCCAAACAGCACTACTTCATCATCCGCCTTGACGTCGGGTGCATCCGTGACATCGACCATCACGGTGTTCATCGAAACCTTGCCTACCACCGGCACGCGATGACCATTGATCAACACCACGCCTTTATTGGTGAACACACGGCGATAGCCATCGGAGTAACCGACCGTGATATTGGCCAGTTTCGAATCACGTGTCAGTGTGAAGGTGCGGTCGTAACCCACTGTGTTTCCAGCGGGATAGTTATTGACCGAGGCGACATGCGATTTGAACTGCATCACGCGCCGATATTCAGTGCGCGAAATGACGGTATCGCCAAACAATGCGCCGCCCGTGCGCACCATGTCCAGGCGCGATTCGGGTACTTCCAGGGTGGCGAAGGAGTTGGCCGCGTGCAGGGTGATTTTCTTGCGATCGAGCTGGGCCACGTCCATCAGCCAGGCCGCTTGTTCGTTGAAGGTTGCCAGGCCCTTGCGTACATCGTCCTTATCTTCCACGGCGAAGTGGGTCATGATTGCGACCACTTCCAGATTCGGTACCTTTGTGATTGCCACGGCGTCTTTCTTGCCCTGTTCGGTGGCCATTTCCACGCCGTTACGGCTCATGCCGCTTGAGTTGAGACCGATGTGCACCTGCAGTTTGCGACCGTGTTTATGTGCAAGATCGGCCGCCTGGCGGGCGAAATCGAGGTTGCCAACCAGTTCCTCGACGTTGTACTGCAGAGCATTTTCCAGCTCCCCCAGGGAGGCGGTGCGAACACGGATTAACTGGCCTTTAAAACCGCTTTCGCGAACCACTCGCGCCTCTTCGTTACTGGCGACCGCTACACACGGTACACCCAGCGCGATCACTGAAGGCATCACCAATCCGATACCATGACCATAAGCGTCGGCTTTCAGTACCGCACAGAGTTTCGACTTGCCGGCCAGCTCGGCTTGCAGGGTACGGATATTGTGTTCTAACGCGGTCTTATTGATTTCTATCCAGGCATTACTGATTTGCGCAGTCAGCTCGGAGTTACCGTTAGCGAGTGACAGCGGCGGCGCCGCCTGGGCATTGCTCTGTAAAAAAACCAGGCCGAGGGACAACGCTAGAACAGTACGGGTAAAGGGCATTTGAAACTCTCCATGTAATCGGTCTTTTTATTATTCCGGTGCCGATTATTGGAAGGCGATGTAAGTTGCCGTTGTACGCCGGGTTCGAAGATGTAAAAACATGTAAGGAATTTGTTCGCGCTCAGCTTGGCCCTAAGCGATGGCATCAGGAAGGTTTGTTGCCAGAACGGTTACCGCACAACAGAAATTCATGTCGCGACATTGGAGAGGGCACGACCAACGCCACTCGCCTGCACGGGCACGCTCAGGTGCAGACCAACATCATGGTGAAGTGAACTGTTCAATGCTGTGGATTCATCTGTCTGCACCAGCTACTTTGAGATTTCACGCAAGGAGTTCGGACATGGCAGATAAATATGTTGGAAAAATAGTTGGGGTTGGCACAGATAACCAGGAATACGTGATTAACATCTATCAGGACGAGACCGTTGAGCGCTCACCAACTGGCATGGTTCGACATGAAGGTCTGAAGCATTTCGAAATGCAATTTGGTGGTGCCGTGAATAAAATTTCCGAAACTGAGTACGAGATTGTCGCTACGGGAGTTAGGGTCACTGTGCATGATGGTGAAAGCTAAGAGGCTCGGCCTCTCATGCCTGACGGTGAAAGAGTTCGGCTTCAGCATTGCCTGGTCATTCGCAACGGCTGGCTTCATCGGCGTGCTCGGCGTAGAGCAGGCTCGTCAGCTTGGCAAGCGCTGGGCTGAGCGAAAGGCAGACGAGATCCAGTTCGCGACACGTTTCGCGAATTAGCAAATTGTGTCGCGGATACCGGGAAGGCTCGAGTGCTATTCGCGAAGCTATCTGCCATCAATCGAATACTTGCCAGGACCAGTAATGCCCAGCAGCAGCAAGCCGCCCATGATACTGAGGTTCTTGAAATATTGGGTCATGTTGGCCGCGCGCTCTGGGTCAACCATAGTCCAAAAGTGATGTCCGATTAGAGCAGTACCGAGTACGAACAAGACGTAGAGAAATGCGAGTGGGCGGGTGTAGAAACCCACGACTATCGCTATAGCGACAAAGAACTCCATGACGACCGCAATCCCCGCAGCGACCATGGGCATGGGCACGCCGAGAGAGCTCATGTAAGTAGCGGTACCGTCAAAGTTGGTCAGTTTGCCCCAGCCGGAAATGATGAAAAGGATCATCAGAAGGATGCGCGCGAGCAGGATGATCTCGTTTCTCTGATTCTCGAACAGGTTGTATCTCATGACTACCTTCCTTTTGTGATGGGCAGTTTTATATTAGCTGCCGCCTGGAAGTTCGCCCGGGCACGACAACGCACTCTCTTCTGGTAGGACTCTGAAGGATTCCCATGACAACCAAGCAACCCGACTGGGAGGCAATTGAACGTGCCTACCGGGCCGGATTGCTTTCCACCCGTGAGATCGCATCTGCCTAGGGCATCACCCACGGTGCAATCAATAAGCGCGCCAAGCGTGATGGGTGGGAGCGAGACCTCAAGGTGCCGGTCAACAGCATCACTCACCTGCCTGTGCCAGCGCGGCAACCAGTTCATCGGTGGTCAGGATGGCGTGAGCGAAGGTCGGACCGTTCAGCTCATGGGCAGAATGCATCATCTCCGGCTTGAAGGCCGCGGTCGCATCCCGCACCAGGGTGACGTGATAGCCGAGTTCCTGAGCGTAACGGGCGGTTGCCTCGATGCAGGTATTGGCCAGCAGGCCGACGATGATCACGTGGGTGATGCCCTTTTGCTTGAGGCGAAAATCGAGGTCTGTATTGGCAAAACCGCTGGAGCCCCAATGTTCCTGCACGACGATGTCACCGTCCTTCGGCGCGAAGTCGGGGTGCCATTCGCCGCCCCATTCACCCCGTGCGAAGTGATGCATATGCATGACCTTGCACTGGGTGGGGCTTGGGTGATCCCAGTTTTCGTAGTCGCCTTTTTCCCAGCGGCGGTGCGGTACGATGACCACCGGGATGTTGAGCGCGCGAATGGTGCGATCAAGCGTGCGCAGGTTGTCGAGCAGGCCGACTTGCTTGGCCATCGGCTCGATCAAGGGGTAGATCTTTCCGCCCTCCGACAGAAAGTCGTTGTAGGGGTCGACCAACAGATAGGCAGTCCGGTCAAGAGGGTAGGTGGCGTTGGGCATGACGGTTCTCCGCAAAACAATCCGTGGATGGTGAAGTGTAGTTGCTCAGGAATTACGTTGATATGATAATCATAGCAACTAGGAAAGAGGCAATGCCGCATGTCGGTGAAAACAACCGTTTCTGAAACCCTGTGTCCGATTTCCCGGGCCGAATCCGTTGTGGGCGACCGCTGGACGGTGCTGGTGCTGCGGGAGTTGTTCATGGGCAGCCATCGCTTTGATGACATCCAGGCGCAGACCGGCGGTACGCCGCAAATGGTCGCGGCGCGCTTGAAGAGCATGGAGGCCGACGGGCTCGTAGAGCGCCGCGCTTATAGTGAGCGGCCAAAACGCTACGAATATCACCTCACGGAAAAAGGCGACGCGTTCTACTCGGTGGTCCTGGCGTTGCGGGCCTGGGGTGAAACCTGGTGCAAGTCGCCCGAGGAAGGCCTGGCGGTGGTCTATACCCACCGCAGTTGCGGCGAGCCGGCCGGGCTCGGACCGATGTGCGCCCATTGCGGGCAGCCCTTGCGCCGCGCGGACCTGATCAGTGAGCCGAGTGCCGCCTATGTCGCCGAACGCAGCGCCCGGCGCGACGCTTTCAAGGGCAGTCGCGGGGCGGCGGGGGAATAAGACCAACGACGTGCCCGCAGCTGCGGGTTTGTATCCGCAGGTATCCGCAACGCCCGCCGTTACCGGGGCATACAAAACCGCCGTTTCCCGACACCCGGGCGATACACGGCGGCCTTCAAATGGAACCACCGGCACCGCGTCACTTTCGGCGCGGTCTGGCGTGGTTCAATTGGAGGAAAGACAATGTTGCGTACCCACACCCGTCACACCCTCGGCAAGCTTGGTCTGGCTCTGGCCGCCGCTGGGCTCGCTACCGTAGCGAGTCTCTCTCAAGCCCAGGAAACACAGCCGGCCCCGGCGATGAAAAGCTGGCAGCAGGGCCTGCATCGCACCGACCTGGTACGCGAAGACCTGGGCGCCGCCGATCGCGAAGTCCTTCAAGTACTCGTGGACTTCGATCACGGCGTGACTTCACCCAAGCATGCTCACCCGGGCGTCGAGGTGGCACACGTGATCAGCGGCACCTTCGAGTATCAACTGGAAGGGCGGGCACCGGTGACGCTCAAGGCCGGTGATTCGCTGTACATCCCTGAAGGCGTCGCCCATGTGGCGAAGAACGTGGGTGGAGGCAAGGCCTCGGAACTGGCGACCTACATCGTGAAGAAAGGCGAACCGCTGCTGATCCTGAAGGAATAGTAGGAGCGAGCTCGCTCCTACACCTACAGCAATTGCGGTGTTCAAAAAGCCTGGCCTGACCGGTATCAAGACGTCAGGCCAGGCTTGTCCGCATCGGTCAAACCAGATTGATTTCGACGTCGATGTTGCCGCGGGTCGCTTTGGAGTACGGGCAAGTCTGATGCGCCATTTCCACCACCTTGCGTGCGATGGTCGGGTCCAGGCCCGGCAGGCTGACATTCAGACGGGCTTGAAGGAAGAAAGCGTTTTCGGACTTGCCCAGATCGATTTCGGCATCCACCGCAACGTCGTTCGGCAAGGCCACGTTCAGCGCGACGGATGCCTTGCCCATCGCCCCGATGAAACAAGCCGACCAACCCGCCGCCAGCAGCTGCTCAGGATTGGTGCCGGCACCTGAGGAGCCGGGAGGCGAAAGCTTGACGTCCAGACGTCCGTCGGTGCTGCGCGCCTGACCGTCGCGGCCGCCGGTGGTGTGGGTCTTGCCGGTGTACAGCACGGTATCGATTGCATTGATCATGGTGGTTTTTCCTGTCAGTGGGTCGCTGGAATGCTCGGAAAACCTGCGCTTTCCGATGCGCCACACTTTTTCATTTCCATGTACTGCACATATGTCCTGAACCTGGCGGATTTGTATCGCTGTGTAAGGTGGCCGAGGGGAAGTACAGTTCGATACAAACCGCTTGAATGCCTCCGACTGGGGAGGGTGTGGCGGTCAAACTTGGCGTTCCACACTCAGTTTCCCGGTGGTGTTATTGACTGCAAACCTCCCACACGCACCCGCGTAGCCAGCGATGCGCCGGGTCGGCGTCCATGCGCGGGTGCCACAGCATCGAAACCGTGATCGCCGGCGTGGCGAATGGCAGGGCAAAGCAATGCATTCCCTGGCACAGGTTGCCGACGTGCCGCTGCGGTACGCTGGCGACCAGGTCTGAAGCCCGCGCCAAAGCAATCGCCGAAGAGAAGCCAGCGACAATGGTGGCGATGTCGCGCGTCAGTCCCAGCTCATTCAAGGCGTCGTCCATGACGCCTTTTTCGTGGCCCCGACGCGAGACCAGGATGTGCCGGGCGGCGGCATAACGAACCGCTGTCATCTCGCCTCGAGCCAGTGGATGACCCTTGCGCACGACGCCAATGAACCGGTCGCGAAACAGCATCCGGGTCCGCACTTCCGGGCTGGTCGATTCGCCGATCACACCGGTTTCCAGGTCCACCGAGCCGTCGCGCAGCAGGATGCTGTCCTTGTTCAGCTTCTGCACGAAATTCAGGCGGACACCGGGTGCTTCCTGGTGGAGGCGGGCGATCAGTGGTGGTCCGAAATTTTCCACGAAGCCATCGCTGGTGCGCAGGGTGAAGGTGCGCGCCAGTTGATTGAGGTCCAGTGCCTCGGCGGGGCGCAGGACGGCTTCGGCATCCTGCACGAGTGCGCCGACGCGTTCACGCAGCTCCAGCGCCCGGGGCGTGGGAACCAGTCCGCGACCGGCCCGCACCAGCAGCGGATCACCCGTGGTTTCGCGCAACCGCGCCAGCGCCCGGCTCATGGCTGAGGGGCTCAGGCGCAAACGCTGCGCAGCGCGGGCCACGCTGCCTTCTTCGAGCAACACGTTCAGGGTGATCAGCAGATTCAGGTCTGGCATCGAATCAATTCCTGTGGGAGCGAGCCCTGTGGCGAGGGGGCTTGTCGGAACGCCGCACCGCCCCGTTTGAGTGCGTAGCACTCACAAGATCTTTGGTACATCAGAGATTTTGGGGCTGCTTCGCAACCCAACGGGGGCAAGCCCCCTCGCCACAGGGCTCGCTACCACATTTTTGAGTGTGGCGTTGTATGCACGTATAAAGTGCAAATGCTGCGTCTTCCGCCATGTTAGGTGCGGGCTTAGGCTCGAGACAACCTATTTGCGGAGTCGCGAGAAAATGAAGTCCATATCGATTCGGGGTGCCTTGGCCAGCCTGTCGTTATCCATGTTGCTGTCGTCCCTGGGCACCAGCATTGCCAACGTGGGTTTACCGACACTGGCCGCAGCGCTCTCGGCCTCCTTCCAGCAAGTGCAATGGGTGGTGCTCGCTTACCTACTGGCGATCACGGCGCTGATCGTGAGCGTCGGCCGGCTCGGCGACATCATTGGCCGTCGGCGATTGCTGCTGATCGGCATTGCGGTGTTCACCGTCGCCTCGTTCCTGTGCGCCCTGGCGGCCAGTCTGTGGTTGCTGATTGCCGCAAGGGCATTACAGGGCATCGGCGCGGCCATCATGATGGCGTTGACCATGGCGCTGGTGAGCGAGGCAGTGCCCAAGGCAAAAATGGGCAGCGCGATGGGCCTGCTCGGAACCATGTCGGCTATCGGCACGTCGCTCGGCCCGACCCTCGGCGGTTTTTTGATTGCCAATCTGGGGTGGCAGGCGATTTTTCTGGTCAATGTGCCGTTGGGTGTTTTGGCGATTGGGCTCGCGCATCGTTTTTTACCGAAAGATTGCCGTGAGAAGAGGGTGGATCGAGCGGTTTTCGATGTCCTCGGCACCCTGGTACTGGTCTTGACACTGCTGGCCTATGCGCTGGCGATGACCCTCGGGCGTGGCAGTTTTGGTCCGCTGAACACGGCACTGTTGCTGGTGGCGATGGTTGGAGCGGGCGTGTTTGTGTTCGTCGAGCGCACAGCCGAGTCACCGCTGGTTCGACTGACGATATTCCGCAACCTGCAACTGAGCGCAGGTTTCGCCATGAGCATGCTGGTGACGACCGTGGTCATGGCCACCCTGGTGGTGGGGCCGTTTTATCTCACCGGCGCACTGGCGTTGAATGCTACGAGCGTTGGCCTGGTGATGTCGGCGGGGCCGCTGGTCGCTGCACTGGCCGGGGTACCGGCGGGTCGATGGGTCGACGGATTGGGCGCACATCGATCCACCACACTCGGATTGATTGCCATGTTGACCGGCGCTTGCATCCTGCCCGCCGTGCCAACGGGCTTCGGTGCGTTCGGCTACATCGTGCCACTGGTGGTCATTACCGCCGGTTACGCGCTGTTCCAGGCGGCCAACAATACCGCCGTCATGTCGAATATTGCGACGCCGCAGCGTGGTGTGGTGTCCGGTTTGCTCGGGTTGTCGCGCAATCTTGGCTTGATCACCGGCGCTAGCGTGATGGGCGCAGTGTTCGCCTTCGGTTCGGCCAGCAACGATGTTTTGCAAGCGCAACCCGAAGCCATCGCACAGGGAATGCGGCTGACGTTCGTGGTCGCCGCCGGGCTGATCCTCGTCGCCCTGGCGATTGGCGCAGTCAGCAAAATCGTTTCACGATCGCCTGATCGCGCCGTGCTGAAAAACGGCGCGACTGTCGTGAAAACGACCTGTTTGCGCTGAACGCGAAGCCTCGCGAGTTTTCTGTTGAACGAGTGTTCAGTCTGGACTATGTTGAGGGCCACCTTCCCCCGGCTGGTTGCGGGCTTGCGTTTCTTCAATTCGAACGAGGCACTGGCATGCGGTTTTCACCCTTTGTTGAACGGATCAGTGGCCAAGGCGTTGCTGCCTGGGATATCCACTACGCGGCCAACGCTGCGCAGCGCAATGGCGAGGACGTGATCATCCTCAGCGTCGGCGACCCGGATTTCCCCACTCCCGATTTCATTACCGATGCCGCCATCCACGCCCTGCGCGAAGGGGATACCCACTACACCGAAATCGCCGGTCGCCAGGCCCTTCGCGAGGTCATTGCCGGCCGCTACAGCCAATTGATCGACCGCGAACTGCAGGCGACCAACGTCATTCTCACGGCAGGTGCGCAGAACGCCTTGTTCGCCACCTCGATGTGCCTGCTCGGTGCCGGCGACGAAGTGATTGCCTTCGATCCGATGTACGTCACCTACGAAGCGACCCTCAAGGCGTCCGGCGCCACGCTGGTGCGGGTGCCCTGTGCGGCGGACTCGGGTTTCCGCCTCGATGCCGCCGTGTTGGCCAAGGCCATTACCCCGCGCACCCGGGCGATTTTCTTCTCCAACCCGAACAACCCCACCGGCGTGGTGCTGGGTCGTGAAGAACTGCAAGCCATCGCCGACCTCGCCATTGCCCATGACCTGTGGGTGGTGGTGGACGAGGTCTACGAGAGCCTCGCCTATGAGCGTGAACACCTCAGCCTGGCAGCTTTGCCGGGCATGGCCGAGCGCTGCGTGGTGATCGGCAGCCTGTCCAAATCCCATGCCATGACCGGTTGGCGCATCGGCTGGGTCGTGGCCAATGAAGCCCTAGTCAACCATGTCGAAACCCTGGTGTTGAGCATGCTGTATGGCCTGCCCGGGTTTGTCATGGAAGCGGCGCTCAAGGCCGTGCAGTCCCATGACGAAGTCACCCACGGCATGCGCGAGATCTATCGTCGGCGCCGCGATCTGGTGGTGTCAGGCCTGGCCGATTGCCCGGGCATCAGCGTGCTCAACCCCGATGCCGGCATGTTCGTGCTGGTGGATGTGCGCGGCACCGGCTTGACCTCGCTGGAATTCGCCTGGCGCCTGCTGCGCGAAGCCGGTGTCTCGGTGCTGGATGCCGCGGCATTCGGTGAGCCGGCCCAAGGGTTTGTACGGCTGTCGTTCACCCTGAGTGACGAGCGACTGGCCCAGGCCTGCCAGCGCATTCGCGGCTTTGTCCAGGTACTCAATGGTGAAGCGCCCAGGCCGGTGATCGGCACGGTGACCAGCACCGCGACCGTCGAACCGGCCGCGGCCAGGACCATGATCGAGGTCGATGGCCTGCACAAACGCTTCGGCAATATCGAAGTGCTCAAGGGTGTTTCCCTGACCGCCCGCGAGGGCGAAGTGATCTCCCTGATCGGTGCCAGCGGCTCGGGCAAAAGTACCTTGCTGCGCTGCATCAACATGCTCGAAGTGCCGGACCAGGGACGCATCCTGGTCGATGGCGAAAGCATTCACCTTAACCAGAATCGCCCCGGCGCACCGCTGGTGTCAGATGCCAAACAGCTTGTGCGCATCCGTTCCAGCCTGGGCATGGTGTTCCAGAACTTCAACCTCTGGCCCCATCGCACGGTGCTGGAAAACCTCATCGAAGCGCCGACCCAGGTCCTGCGTGAAAGCCGTGCGGAGGCCACTGAACGGGCCGAAGCCCTGCTCGAACGCGTCGGGCTGGCGGCCAAGCGCAACGAGTACCCGGCGTTTCTCTCCGGGGGACAGCAACAACGGGTGGCCATCGCCCGGGCCCTGGCCATGCGGCCCAAGGTCATGCTGTTCGATGAACCCACCTCGGCACTCGACCCGGAACTGGTCGGGGAAGTGCTGCGGGTGATCCGCTCCCTCGCCGAAGAAGGCCGGACCATGATCCTGGTGACTCATGAAATGGCTTTCGCACGCGATGTCTCTTCCAAAGTCGCTTTTTTGCACCAAGGGCTGATCGAGGAAACCGGTTCGCCGGACGAAGTGTTCGTACACCCACGCAGCGAGCGTTGCCGACAATTCGTCAACGCTCATCAGACTCGCTAACTCATCATAAAAAGACGGGAAAACAACATGGGAAATCGACGTTTTGCAAACTGGTTGACCGGTGCGGCCTGCGTATTGCTGGCCGGCATGAGCGCGGCACAGGCACAACCGATCAGGTTCGCGGTGGCAGCCGAACCCTATCCGCCATACACCGAAAAACAGGCCAATGGTGAGTGGAAGGGCTTTGAAGTCGACCTGATCCACAAACTGTGCAGCGAAATGAAAGCCGATTGCGAGATCAAGGAAGTGGCGTGGGACGGCATCATTCCGTCGTTGCTGGCGAAGAAGATCGACGTGATCTTTTCCTCGATGTCGGTGACCGAAGAACGCGAGAAACAGATCGCCTTCAGCAAGGCCTACTACGATTCGGCGATTGCCGTCGTCGGCCCGAAAGAGGCGTCTGTGAAGAAGTACCCGGATGACCTGAAGGGCAAGATCATCGGCGTGCAGAACTCGACCGTGAGCGCCAGCTACCTGAAGACCTACTACGAAAAAATTGCCGACGTTAAGTACTACGACACCCAGGACTCGGCCAACGCCGACCTGATTGCCGGGCGCATCGACCTGATGATGGCCGACGGCACTGCCATGGCCGCATTCATCAAGACCCCGGATGCCAAGGACCTGGCCTACCTCGGCACCGTGCCTTATGACCCGATCTTCGGCAAAGGCGTGGGTGCCGGCCTGCGCAAGGACGACACCGAACTCAAGGCCAAACTGGACAAGGCCATCCAGGAACTGCTGGCGAGCAAGGACTACGACGACCTCTCCCAGAGCTACTTCGGCACCAGCGTGAAGCCTGCGTTCTGACGGCTGGTTAAACGCAGACCCCCTGTGGGAGCGGGCTTGCTCGCGAAGACGGCATCACATTCAGCAATGATGTCGACTGACACACCGCCTTCGCGAGCAAGCCCGCTCCCACATGGGTTAAGTGGCGCTATTGAGGTCACTGACTGGAGAACGAAATGCCAGCAATGTTCGATCTGATCAATTTCACTGAGCAGGGATGGGGCAGTGCGCTGTTGAAGGGGCTCTGGATGACCCTGCAGATTTCCGCCGGGGCCTTTGTCCTCGGGCTGGCTATCGGACTGGTAGTGGCGTGTCTCAAGCTCGGCGCGCCGAAGCCGATTGCAGCGCTGATGCGCGGCTACACCACGTTGTTCCGGGCGGTTCCGGAATTGCTGTTGATTCTGCTGCTGTACTACGTCGGCTCCATGCTCCTCAATTCGCTGATGACCCGGCTCGGCTACGGTGTAGTCAATGTCAGCGGCCCGCTGGCGGCCATCGTGGTGCTTGGGCTGGTGCAGGGCGCCTACGCCTCGGAGATTTTTCGCGCGGCGATCCAGGCGATTCCCTTCGGCCAGATCGAAGCGGCCAAGGCGTTCGGCCTGAGTGGTTTTGGGCTGTTCCGTCGAGTCACGCTGCCGATCATGGCGCCGTATGCGATGGCCGGGATGGCCAACCTGTGGATCAACCTGATCAAGGACAGTGCGCTGATCAGCGTGGTCGGCACCAACGAGTTGCTGTACACCGCCAAGCAAGGCGCGGGGTCGACGCGCCACTATCTGTTGTTCTACCTCACGGCTGCCGCGTTGTATTACGCGGTGACGCTGGCGTCGAACTATCTGTCGGGTCGGCTTGAGCGACGTATTCGTCGCTGGATGCCTTTGGCTGAGTGAATGAAATGATTCCAGCGTGGATAGTCGAATACGCGGCACTGTTGGGCCGGGGGCTGCAAACCACCCTCGTCATTCTGTTGGTATCGAGTGTGTTCGGTTACCTGCTGGCGGTGCTGGTGGCGCTGGCACGGATCTCGAAAAACAAGGTGATCGCCAAGGTCAGCCTGTTCTACACCAGCGTGACGCGCGGCACGCCGTTGCTGATCCAGATCTACATCTACTACTACGGGCTGGGCAGCCTGTTTGCCCAGTTCCCGCTGATTCGTGGCAGCTTTCTCTGGCCGTACCTGCGTGATGGCTACTGGTACATCGTGTTCGCCCTGGTGGTGTCGATGGGGGCCTATGTCGGCGAAGTGATTCGCGGTGGCCTGCTGGCGGTGCCCAAGGGTGAAATGGAAGCCGCGTCGGCCTTCGGCATGACCGCGCGCCAGTCGTTGTTGCGAGTGCGCTTGCCCCGAGCCCTGCGCCTGCTGTTACCAACCCTGGCCGGGGAAACCGTGATGCTGCTCAAGTCCACGGCACTGGCCTCGACCATCGCCGTGATCGACCTGCTCGGCGCCGCCAACGTGGTCCGCGCGCAGACCCTGCAGGTGTACGAACCCTTGTTGCTGGTGGCCGCCGTCTACGTCTGCCTGACGTTCCTGATCGAAGCGCTGTTTGCCTTTGCCGAACGGCGCGGGACGCCCGTGCGCAGGTCAGTCTGATGAGTTCGCCAACGGTTGACCGTTCGCTGCAGGGCATTGGCCTGTGCACCCTGGGCTACGCGTTCCTGGCCTTGCAGGACGCGGTCATCAAATGGCTGGTGGCCGACTATTCGGTGGTGACCATCCTGTTCTGGCGCAGCCTGGTGGTGGTCGCCGCGGTATTGTTGGCGGGGCGCCTGCGCCTGATCCAGCGGGCGTGGCGTTCACCGAGCCGGCGCTTGCTGGTGGTGCGCGGTTTGCTGTCGATCGTCGCCTGGGTGCTGTACTACACGGCGGCCCGGGACCTGACCCTGGCCGAGATGACCACCCTGTATTTTTCCGCGCCGATCATGGTCACGGTGCTGGCGGCGGTGATCCTCAAGGAGCGCGCCAGCGGTTGGCAGTGGTTCAGCCTGATCATCGGTTTTGTCGGGGTGGTCATTGCCTGTCGCCCCGACAACATGACCGATCCGTTGCCGATCGTCCTGACCCTGCTGGCGGCGATGTGCTGGGCGTTCACCTATATCCAGTTGCGTCAGGTGGATGAGCAGACCTCAGTGCTGGAGCAGATGCTGATCACCAACGTGGTGTTCGTGATTTGCATGGCGGTTGCCCTGCCGTGGACCCACACGCCATCACCGACGCCCGCCTGGCTGGGCATGCTCGGCGCCGGCCTGGTGGGCGGCATCGGCCAGTTCCTGTTGTTCGCCAGTTTCCGCCGCGCCACCGCCACCTTGCTTGCGCCGTTCGAATACACCGGGCTGATCTGGGCGTTTGCGCTGTCGAGCCTGGTCTGGGGCACGCTGATGGACATGTCGCTGATGATCGGCGCCGGGCTGATCGCCGTCAGTGGCACCCTGGCGATGATCTTCGGCCGGCATTCTTCACAGGATGTCGTCGGTGCTGAATGCTCCGTGACGCAGCCCCTTTATCCAGCAACGGCAGATGTGGAGTCCGTTGGCGGCGCTGAAGGTCTCGGGGTTCAGGCACCACTCGAGCCAGAGACCGTCGAGCATCGCCGATAAGCCGATGGCGGCCAGGCGCGTGTCGTGAATCACGAAGCCTTCGCTGGCGGCCAGCCCGTCGAGCAACTGACGGATCAGGTCGAGGTAGGCGCGGTAACTTTTTTCGTGGGACTGGCTGACGTGTTCGGAGTGACGGATCAGGCTCCAGAACACCACCCACACGCCGAGCAGTTGCGGGTCCATGACCCGGGGCGAGAACGAGCCTTCCAGGAAGGCATCGATCTTTTGCGCGGGTGTCTGGGCCTGCTCGATTTCCTGGAGCAGGGCGGTGGTCAGTTCGTTCGCGAGCCGTTGATAGGTGTCGGCGATCAGTGCCTCGATGCTGCCGAAATGGTGGTTGAGCAACCCCACGGACACGCCGGCTTCGGTGGCAATGCGCCGTACGGAAATCCCGGCGTGACCGTCGCGGCCCAGGCAACGCAGAGTGGCGGCCACCAGCATTTCGCGACGGTCATCGGGTTCGGCGCGGCGGTTTTTCGGGGCATCGGTTGTCACAGGGGTGTCCTTGGGTGAGGTTCCACGATTCCGAGCTTAGTTGAACGTCTGTTCAATCACCAGCTACAGCAGCGATACCATGTTTTTCAGCATTCATGACGGGAGGAAAGCCAATGCCGCAGGATATTTCGTTCAGTGTTCGCAACAACAATGGCGATGCCGTGCGGGTCGGTGCCTGGCGTTATGCAGGCGACGGCAGCGGGCCAAACGTGCACCTGCAAGCCGGCGTACACGCCGATGAAATCGCCGGGATGCTGGTCCTGCACCTGCTGATGCAACGACTGCACACCGCCGAAACCCAGGGCCGGCTCAAAGGCAACATCACCGTGGTGCCGCAGGCCAATCCGCTGGGCATCGGGCAGTTTCGCCAGGGGCGGATCCTTGGCCGTTATCACGACGCCACCGGGCATAACTTCAATCGCTCGTTCGACCAGTCGGCGGCCATGGCGCGACCTTCGACCTGCGTTCAGCAATGGCAAAAGAAACTGGTGCAACTGGCCGCCACGGCCGATGTGATGCTTGACCTGCACACCGATGACGAGGCGCTACCGTACCTGTACGTGCACCGCAGTTTCTGGCCCCGTGGCCGCGAACTGGCGGCGGCGATGAAGATGGACGTGGCGATCATCTGGGATGACGGCGGCGATGGCTCCTTCGAGGAAACCATCATTGCCCCGTGGATACGCGACGGAGTCACAGCGGGGCGGATGGCTGCGACCCTGGAGCTGCGCGGGCAGGGCGATGTCAGCGACCGTTTTGCCGAACAGGATGCCGCAGGGCTGTACAACTGGCTGTGCGGTTGCGGTGTCATCGATGAGTCAGTGGCGCCTGCAGAATGGCCCGTCGAAGCCGTGGAAATGGGCCACATGGAAACCATCCTCGCCCCGCAACCCGGGGTGCTGATCTTCGAAAAAGAGCTGGGGGATTTCGTCGAAGAGGGGCAGCGCTTTGCACGGATTCTCAGGACCCCGGGCGACCCATCTTCCGAAGTGGTACTGCACGCCGAGCAAGCGGGGCGCCTGGTGACGCGCTATCGCGACCGACTGATACCCCAGGGCATGGGGGTGGCGAAATTCACCGGCAGCCGGGTGTCGCGCAACTGGAGCGGCGGGTTGCTGGACCCGAACTAAGCCTCACCTTCGCAATTGTAGGGTCATGACATTTGTGGCGAGGGGGCTTGCCCCCGTTGGGCTGCGAAGCGGCCCCCGCTTTTCTTCAGTCAGATAGTGCAGGCAGGTTTTGCGACGGCTTCGCCGCCGAGCGGGGGCAAGCCCCCTCGCCACAGGTTCAGTGTAAGTCTCAGCCAACATCGGCCCGGCTCAGTTGTCAGGGAATGCTGAGGGTAATCAGGTAGCTCCCCGAGCGGACAGGGGAGCCTGCATCATCCACCAACACATACTGCTGATCGAAATAGCGACCTTCCCGACCACTGTCAGCGAGCAGTTTGACGTTGACGCTGGATTGACCGACTGCGACCACATTGGCGGTTGGCGCGATGGTGTTTGCTTCAATCCCCATCGCGCGACTCTGGGCCGGGCATTGGTAAAGTCCGAATGTGCCGTGCGTACCCACGCGTGACTGACAGCCCGGCTCCACAATGCTGCCTTGAAACCTGATGGTGCCCGGCGCCGCCAGGCACGCACCACTGAGTGCGAACAAAAGACTCAATCCCGCTGCTATACGTTTGCCGTTCATGCTTAACGCTCCTTGAGTTGTAAGGTCTAGGTCGTCAATGAACTCTAGAAGCTTGAGGCTTTTGTTGTATCGCCGTGTATCAGGGCGCCACATCTTCGTACAGCCATACAAAACCAGCGCTTTACGGATACAGCCGGGATACACCACCGGGGCCAAATAGACCTGCCAAAGCGAGAGGCACAACGCAGCTCGCAATCAGGTTTATCAACCCTTGTGGCACGACCAATAGTGGTCCAGCCGCGCAAATGATCCGGAGTATCAACATGTCTCGTATCCAGTCGAACAAAACCCGTATTGGCCTGCTCGCTGTTGCACTGGTCGGCGGTATCAACTTCGCGTCCACTGCGTTTTCCGCTGAAGCCTTGCCTCAGGGCTATCAACTGGCTTCCGCGGAGAAGACCAGCGAAGGCAAGTGTGGCGAAGGCAAGTGCGGTGCCAGCGAAGCCGGCGCGCAAAAGACCCAGGCCGAGGGCAAGTGCGGTGAAGGCAAGTGCGGCGATGCTTCGTTCGCGCGCACCGATACCGATGATGACGGTCGCGTGTCGCTCAAGGAACTGCTGGCGGTGGCGCCCAAGGGCACTGAGGAATTCAAGGCGATGGACACCAACGGTGATGGTTTCCTGTCCGAAGGTGAGGTGTACAAGTTCCGCACCAACCAGTACATCTCCAATGGCAAGAAAGTACCGACCGAGTTGTTCACCAAGTTGAGCCAGGCTAAAGACTGATCGGCCGCAAACAAAAAACCCTTCCTGTGTTGAATCGCAGGAAGGGTTTTTTTGCGTGGGCAGTACTGTATGGGAGAACTTTGTGAAAGTTCACTCAAGGAAGACTTATGTGTTTCTCAATATTTCATTACTTCAGCGGGCAATGACCGCTTTTCAACCCCTCCTGCCCTGGAACTCTGGAGCTAGCCATGTGGCAGGGTGGAGGGTTGGCGAATGCTACAGGGCTCATCAACACGCGGCTGCATTCGCGATAAACGGTCAGGTCAAAGTGGCGCACTTGCGATCCCTTGGAGTTGTCTAACTAGCCTCAACCCGCTGTAACGCAGTTCACGCTTACCATCTCCATCAACGGAGGGTAGAACCATGGCTACTATCCCTGGCACCCTGGGTGATGACTTTCTGCTCGGCACCGAGGAAGACGACCAAATAACCGGCCTGGCCGGCAACGACAGCGTGTTTGCCCTTGGCGGCAACGACAATGTCGACGGCGGTGACGGCAACGATGACCTCTTCGGCGACCTCGGCAACGACACACTTCTCGGAGGCAACGACAACGACACTCTCGACGGCGGATCAGGCGCCGATATCCTCACCGGCGGTGCCGGCATCGACAGCTACTTCTGGACCGTGGAAACCGGTAACGAGTCCAGCTCCCTGAGCCAGGACCGCGTCACCGACTTCGAAGGTGCAGGTCAGGTCGGCGGCGACATCCTGCGGCTCTCCAGCTTCCCCAACCGCCTGGTCTTCCAGGGCGTCCGCAACGACGTACCCACGGTGGGAACCAGCCTCGGTTTCGGCAATAACGGCTTCACCGAAGTCTTCTTCGCCCTCGGTGCCGCCAGCACCCTGCTGTTCGCCGACTCCAACGACAACGGCATCTTCGACGCCACTGACTTCGCTGTGCAGCTGGACGGCGTCCACAACCTGGACAGGAGCGACTTCGGCACCACCGCCTTCGTCCTGCGCGGCACTGAAGGCGGCGACGTGATCAATGGCACCAACGATCCCGACACCATCTTCGGCCTGGGCGGCGGCGATGTGATCAACGGCAATGGCGGCAACGACATCATCAATGGCGGCGACGGTAACGATACTCTGAACGGTGACGCGGGCATCGACCGGATCTCCGGCGGCACCGGCAATGACATTATCAATGGTGGCGCCGACCGCGACCTTCTGACCGGCAATGAGGGCAACGACATCATCAACGGTGGCGCCGGCAACGACACCACCCTGTCCGGCGGCGCTGGCAACGACGTCGTCAATGGCGGCGAAGGCAACGACACCCTCGACGGCGACGACGGCAACGACGTCCTCAATGGCGGCGTGGGCAACGACGACTTCTTCGGCGGCGACGGCAATGACCAGATCTTCGGCGAAGACGGCAACGACGAACTGTTCGCCGGCCCCGGCAACGACATGCTCAATGGCGGCGCCGGCAACGATCTGATCATGGGTGAAGGTGGCCAGGACAGTCTCACCGGTGGCGCCGGCGACGACGAATTCGAGTTCTTCACCGGCTTCAACCCCAGCTCGCCCTTCGCCACCTTCGACACCCTGGTCGACTTCCAGGGCGCTGGCGTAGTGGGCGGCGACACCCTGGAACTCAACAATGAGTTCTTCTTCCGCGGCCAGGTCAATGTCAATCCGCAACTGGGCGCCGTACTGGTGGGCGGTGGCAACGGCGTGACCGACCTGTTCTACAGCCTGCGCCCTGGCAACACCTGGCTGATCGCCGACGAAAACGACGACGGTGTGCTCGACAGCCTCGACTTCACCCTGCGCCTGCAGGGCACGCACAACCTGACGGCGGGCGACTTCGGTCGTAACACGAGCCTCGTCACCGCTGGCACCGAGGGGAATGATGTGCTCACCGGCACCGATGGCGACGATCGCATCTTCGGCCTGGGCGGTAATGACCAGATCTTCGGCCTGGAAGGAGCCGACTTCCTCGACGGCGGCAGCGGTGACGACGTCATCGATAGCGGCCTGGGCTTCGACGAGCTGCTCGGCGGTTCCGGCAACGACACCCTGATCGTCCAGGAATTCGCCAATGCCAGTGGCGGCGATGGCGACGACCAGCTGTTTGGGGGCGACGACCCCTTCGGCTTCCAGTCCAACCTCGACGGTGACGCCGGCAACGACACCCTGACCGCGGGCGCCAGCGGCGCCGTCATGGAAGGCGGCGTAGGCGCCGACGTATTGGTGGGCAGCAGTGTCGACGACTTCATGGTCGGTGACGTCTTCTTCGAGCCGAGCCTCGGTGCGGACAAGTTCCAGTTCGGTGCGGTGTGGGGAGCGGACACCATCTTCGACTTCGAGGACGGCACTGACCTGATCGACCTGAGCAATAGCGGTTTCACCTTCGCGAGTCTCGATATTGGAGAACAGTTCGGTGAGGCATTCATTACCGTCACTGGCCAGCCGGATGTGGGAAGCATCACCTTGACCGGCGTCCCACAGGCCGCGATCACCGAGGCGGACTTCGCCTTTACCTGAGTGATCGGCGCATGCTCACGCCGGGGATGGCGTGAGCATGCCGAGTCGCTCGCGTCTGGACCTGGGGCCTGGCTGGAGCTTTGTGGTGGCAGTGAAACCAGAAGGGGAAAGGGGACAGGGGAAAGGGGACCGGGAAAGGGGACTCCGGACCGGGAAAGGGGACTGATCTATTTTTTTATTCCGAATGTCGGGTCGATTTCAGCCGGTCGAGGAAGGCAGAAGTCGGCCATAAGCAGTCACTGTGGATCTCCAGGGCAGTGCGAGCAATGGCCCCTAATCGTCCTTCTGCAGGTACGATCAACTGCCAGTCCTGATCTTGCTCCAGAGACGGGTACGTACACGCTCCATTTTCAGCGATATCGGCTCCAGCGGGAACAGAGTATCCAAAACCTGCTTCGACGGATAAACGTCAGGGTTATTGCGAATATTCTCCTCGACCAGCGCGGTGGCGTCCTTGTTGGCGTTCGGATATGCCAAATAGTTGGAGGACTTAGCGATGACCTCAGGGCGAAGCATGTAATTGATGAAGGCCATTCCCTCCGCTGGATTCGGGGAATCGTTAAGCAGCACAAGGTTTTCCACCCAAACCGGGGCACCTTCGCGAGGAATGCTATAGATGATCTTGCGACCGTTGCCAGCAAGTCTGGAACTCTCTTGTGCCCCGAAAACTCCGCCAGCCCAGCCGAGCACAACACAGACGTCGCCATTGGCCAAGTCAGCGCTGAATTTAGATGAGTCGAAGTAACGGATGTACGGGCGCAGCTTCAGCAACAGCGCCTCAGCTTTGCGGAAGTCCTCAGGATTCTGACTGTTATAAGGCAGCCCAAGGTAATGCAGTACTATCGGAAAAATCTCGCCCGGTGCGTCCAGCATGGCCACGCCGCATTGGCTTAACTTGGCGAGGTTCTCCTCCTTTAAAATCAGGTCCCATGAATTGACCGGAGCATCCAGACCAAGAATCGACTTGACCTTGTTCGCATCATAACCAATCCCGGTGGTAGCCCACATATACGGAACGGCGTATCGATTGCCTGGATCGTTAGCTTGCAACTTGGCAAGGATATCCGGGTTGAGATGGTGATAATTGGACAATTGCGCCCGGTCTATTTCCTTGAGGACACCGGCCTTTATCAGGTTTGGCAATAGCCCATCGGTAGCAATTACCACGTCATAGCCGCTGCGGCCGGCCATGAGTTTACTTTGCATGACATCGGCGTTATCGAATGAGTCATACGTCGCTTTGATGCCGGTTTCTTCGTGAAAATTTTTCGTCGCATCCGGTGCGATAAAGTCGTACCAGCTGTAGATATTCATCTTGGGCTCAGAAGCCTCAGTACAGAGGATGCTTGTACTCAACAGTGAGGCAAGGACTAGCTGTAAACCGACTTTCGGGTTCATCTGGAGACTCCGGAGCGGTAGCGCTGTTTAAAAAAAAACAGCGCTGCGCCTGCTGATTGTTAGATTTATATGGCAGGGCCGACATCGGCAAGATCAATAACGTATTACGGGGGAAAAGAATTCGAGCGACTCAAGGAATCAGCAGCTCGCGACGACCGTCCGTATGCTCAAGTTGCTCACCTGTCAGATGCAGGCGACGGTCGTTGAGATAGTCGTAATCCCGACGGGAATCCTTGAGCTGGTCAAGATCAAGCGTGACCACCTGCTGACACTCCTCGCGGCCGGCCTCAAACATTATTTGTCCGAGCGGATTGACCACTGCGCTGCCCCCTGCAAACACCAGGCCGTCATCTCCTTCTCCCACCCGATTCACCATGACAGCAAACGCTTGGTTTTCCTGGGCGCGAGCCATGATTGCCGTGCGATGGACCGGGCCGTAGGGATCCATGTTGCCGTTAGTGACCAGTATCAACTCGGCGCCGAGCTGCCCAAGGGCACGGGCACTTTCCGGGAGTTCGATGTCGTAGCAAATCAGGATGCCTACACGCAGGCCCTTCCACAGTGCCGTGACATAGCGGTCACCCGGCTGGAACAGACCACGCTCCGATGGCCACAGGTGGGTCTTGCGGTAGCGCAAGGCGATACCTTCGGGAGTCACCAGCACTGAGGTGTTGTAAAAGATGCCGCCATCATTCTCCGCAATGCCGACGACGACCGAGACATTACGCTTGCGCACCAGCTGCTCGATGGCCTGCAAGGTGGGGCCATCCAAGGGTTCGGCAACACTCGCCAATTGCTCGGCATCGACAAATCCCGTCAGGTGGGTTTCCGGGAAAATCAACAGATCCGTGTCAGCCGCGCAGGTAGCGATGGCCTCCAAGGTACGCCCGAGGTTGTGAACGACATCGCCGTCACGGCCAGCCAGTTGCACCAATTCAATCTTCATCTCTGTTCCTTGCACAGTTAAGTAAGGGCCCAACCCGCCAGGGCTGGCCAGAGTATGGAGCGCGGTAGAGCGACATGTAATTACCCCCCAGGGGTAACCACAAATGAGTAGTGACGTGAAAGCGACATTGCAGGATAGGGTCGGAATTAAGTGAGCGCCCGTTAATCCAGACGGGGGACCGCCCCAGTTTCTGATTGACTCAGTCGCCCTGATGGACTCTACGTCCACATTAGGAATGGCAGCTCTGGGTCGGCTGCCACCCTTCGCGACAGGCAGCAAACGGCCGATTCTGTTGAAAAAGTCGGTTCTTCCAGACTGCTCGCAAACTGACCACTGAAAACGCCTTTTTCGCGCGCCGCCATGCGAAATCTGAACCCGGAATCCTCTGTTCAAAAAGTAAAGATTTCAATCTCAAGCGCGTACTTTTCTGTCGTGGAAACCATGGTCGATTTTTTCAACAGAATCGGTCGTTTTCTGCCGATCATAGCCATAAAACGTGGTAGTCAACTCCATACAAATGGTTGCTCAGCTCGAATGCAATCAGGTGAGCAAATCCATGCAATCCCCCATCACGCCTTAACCCAACGCTGCCGACTCCAACTACTCAACCCATCAACCGCAAACACCAGCACCAACATCGCCAGGATCACAGTACTAGCCTGGGCCTCCTGGAACAGGCTGAGGCTGACATAGAGCATCTGCCCCAAACCGCCGGCACCGACAAAACCCAGCACGCTGGCCATGCGGATGTTGTTTTCCCAGCGGTACAGGATGTACGCCAGCAGCTGTGGAAACAGGTTGGGCAGGGTGCCATAACAGAAGGCCCAGACGACGTTGCCGCCCTGCAGACGGATGGCTTCGGCCGGTTGCGGCGGGGTGTTTTCCAGCGCTTCGGCGAACAATCGACCCAGCACCCCGGTGGTGTGCATGGCCAATGCCAGGGTCCCGGCGTTGGGGCCGAGTCCGGCTGCCAGCACCATCAGCGCGGCCCACACCAGTTCGGGAATTGCGCGCAGGGCGTTAAGCACAAGGCGCGACGCACTCTGCAACGGCCAACCGAAACGACCGGCCGCCGGCAAAGCCAGGACCAGGCCGAATACCGCCGCGAGCAGGGTGCCGAGGGCCGACATGGCCATGGTTTCCACGGCGCCACGGCCGATGGCTTGCAGATGGCCGGTGCTCAGGTCCGGGCTGAGAAAACGCAGCACGTAGGCGCCCATCTGCTTCAGGTTACCGCTGCCCGTCAGTTCGCCGAGGTCGATGCTCAGGTAGCTGAACGAGGCCACGACCGCCGCGCAGATACAGAGGATCAGCAGCAGGTTGAAAAGGCGATTCATGCGAACCTCCAGCGCAACAGGCGGCTGATCTGATCGGCGAACAGCACCAGGACGAAAAAGGTCAGCAACATGCTCGCCACTTCACCGCCGGCGAACATGCGCAACGACAAGTCGATCTGCTGGCCCAGCCCGCCGGCGCCGACGAAGCCCATCACCACCGACGCGCGGATCGCGCATTCCCAGCGATACACCGTATACGACAGCAACTCCGCCCCGACATTGGGCAGGATGCCGTAGCAGAACGCCGCCAATCGGCTGCTGCCGGCTTGCAGCAGTGAGTGGGCGGGACGCTGGTCCACCGATTCGAAAATCTCCGCGTAGACCTTGCCCAGCATGCCGCTGTAGGTGATGGCAATGGCCAGCACCCCGGCCGTCGGGCCAAGGCCGACGGCGCGCACGAACAGCAAGGCCCAGACGATTTCCGGCACGCTGCGCAGGAAGATCAGCAACCCGCGCACCGGCCAGCGCAACAACCGTCCCAAGGCGCTCGGGCGACCGCTGCGCGAAGCCGCCGACAACGAGAGCGCCCGGCTGGCCAGCAGGCTGGCGGGGATGGCCAATAGCAAGGCCAGGGCCATGCCGGCGGTGGCGATGGCCAGGGTTTGCAACGTGGCTTGCCACAGCAACTGGAGGAACTCTTCGCCATGGGCCGGTGGCCAGAAGGCCGAGACAAACCGGCCCATCTCGCTCTGGCTGTCAGCCTGGAGCAGCACACCCAGGTCCAGTTCGCTGAAATGAATACCGGGCCACAACAGGGCAAGCGCCAACAGACTGAGCAGCAGGCGGGGCAGGGTGGCCGGGTCTCGTGTATCGCGGGTCAGCATCGTGGAATCTGCAGGCTCAAGGGCGCCACCGGCGCGGGCGGCGATTGCAGTTGCTCGTTGGCGTAGAGCTTGTCGAGCAAATCATGGTCGACGTCGCTGGCGGGAAGATCGAACAGGATCTGCCCTTCACGCAATCCGATGATGCGCGAGAAGTGCGCCAGGGCCAGTTCCACCGCATGCAGGCTGGCGACCAGTGTCACCTGGTGTTCCCGGGCGTGTCGGCAGAGAACTGACAGGGTGTGCCCGGCCAGCACAGGGTCCATCGCCGACACCGGCTCATCGGCCAGCAGCACTTCGGGCGCCTGGTACAGCACCCGGGCAATGCCCACGCGCTGCAGTTGGCCGCCGGACAATTGCTGGCACTGGGCGAACAGCTTGTCACCCAGGTCCAGCTTGAGCAGTGCCGCCCGTGCGCCTGGAACATCCACCGGATGCAGCAGGCTCAACAGGCTTTTGGCAAAACCCCATTGCCCCAGCTTTCCGGCCAGCACCGCCGTGACCACCCGTTGCCGGGGGGGCAGGGGTGGTGCCTGATGCACCAGGCCGATGCGCGCCCGCAACTGCTGACGCCGACGCGCGCCGAGCTGCCAGGCGTGTTCGCCGAGTACCTCGACCGCGCCGTTGTCCGGGCGCAGGGCGGTGGCCAGCACGTTGAGCAGGCTCGACTTGCCGGCACCGGACGGGCCGATGATTGCGACTTGCTCACCGGCGCCGATGTGCAGGTCGACCTCATGCAGCGCACGCACGCCGTTACCGTGGGTGATGCTGACCCGGTTCAGGTGCAAGGTCATTTCAGCAGGTCGGCAGCGCGCGCGGCTTCCTCGATGCCCTTGTAGTTCTCAGGCTTGGTCTCGATGAAGCGGCTGGCGGCTTGCAGGTCCAGAATCGCTTTTTGCTCCGGGTTGGCCGGGTCGAGCGCGAGGAATGCCGCCTTGATTTTGCCAGCCAGGGCCGGGTCGAGGGTGCCGCGCACGGTCCAGTTGTAGTCGAAGTAGGCCGGTGTGGTGGCGAAGACCTTGACCTTGTCGGTATCGACCTTGCCGGCCTTGACCAGTTTTTCCCAGACGCTGGCATTGAGTACGCCGGCGTCCACTTTGCCAGCCTGAACCCAGGCGACCGTGGCGTCGTGGGCGCCCGAGTAACCGACGCGACTGAAATAGGTTTCCGGCTTGATGCCGTCCTGCAGCATGAAGTAACGCGGCATCAGACTGCCCGACGTCGATGAGACCGAACCGAAGGCAAAGGACTTGCCCTTGAGGTCGGCCAGCGACTTGACGGCCGGGTCGGCGGTGATGAATTTGCTGGTGAACTGGGCGTCCTGCTCACGCTGTACCAGTGGAATGGCATTGCCGGTTTTCAGTCGCGCCTGCACGAAGGTGAAGCCGCCCAGCCAGGCCATGTCGATGCGGTCTGTGGCCAGAGCCTCGACCACCGCCGGGTAGTCGGACACCGGTACGAACTCGACCTTCATGCCCAGTTGCTTCTCCAGATACTCGCCCAGGGGCTTGAACTTGCGCAGCAATTCGGTGGGGGCTTCATCAGGAATGGCGCTGACCTTGAGGGTATCGGCGGCCTGTGCCAACAGGGCGGAAAAGGATAGGGACAGGCCGACGGCCAATGCCAGGGTACGTTTGAGCATGGAAGTTCTCCGGTTCAATAGCGGAAAAATGTCGATGCGCCCCGCACAAGCTGATTGCTGCACGACGCTTCGTGAGGGTAGACGAAAACGGCGCGATTATAGGGGCTCTTGCGTGCTTGACCAGCGTTGCAACAAGACCTAAGGCCAAAAAAAGACCTGTGGGAGCGGGCTTGCTCGCGAAAGCGGCGTGTCAGTCACATCGATGTTGGATGTGCCGCCGTCTTCGCGAGCAAGCCCGCTCCCACAGGTTTTGCGGTGTCCCACCATTCAGGTGATTTACATCCTTGCCAACGCCTGCGCCAGATCGGCACGCAGGTCCTCGACATCCTCGACGCCCACCGACAACCGCACCAACCCATCGCCAATCCCCAGTTCCGCGCGGGTATCGGGCGGGATGGTGGCGTGGGTCATGATTGCCGGGTGTTCGATCAGGCTTTCCACGCCGCCCAGGCTTTCGGCCAGGGCGAAGATCTGCACGCTTTCAAGGAAGCGTTTGGTACCGGCCAGGTCACTGTTGAGGTCGAGGGAGATCATCCCGCCGAAACCGCGCATTTGCCGCTGGGCCAGTTCGTGTTGCGGGTGCGACGGCAGGCCTGGGTAGTAGACCCGTGAGACTTGTGGCTGGCGCTCCAGCCACTGCGCCAGCTCCAGTGCGTTGCTGCAATGTCGCTCCATGCGCAGCGCCAGGGTCTTCACGCCGCGCAGGGTAAGGAACGCATCGAACGGGCCGGCGATGGCGCCGACGGCGTTTTGCAGGAAGCCCAGGCGCTCGGCCAGTTCGGCGTTCTGCCCGACCACGGCGATACCGCCGATCACGTCGGAGTGACCGTTGAGGTATTTGGTGGTCGAGTGCAGCACGATGTCGAAGCCAAGCTCCAGCGGGCGCTGGATCCACGGGCTGGCGAAGGTGTTGTCGGCCACGCAGATGATGCCGCGGGCGCGGCAGGTGCGGGCGATGGCGGAGAGGTCGGTGAGGCGCAGCAGCGGATTGCTCGGGGTCTCGACCATGACCATGCGTGTGTCGTCTTGCAGGGACGCCTCGAACGCCGCCAGGTCGGTCAGGTCGACGAAGCTGAAGCGGTGCCCGGCGCTGCGCTGGCGCACCTTGTCGAACAGGCGGAAAGTGCCGCCGTACAGGTCGTTGCCCGAAACGATGTGCGAGCCGGCGTCGAGCAGTTCGAGCACCGTGGAAATGGTCGCCAGCCCCGAGGCGAAGGCAAAGCCCCGGGTGCCACCTTCGAGGTCGGCCACGCAGCGTTCCAGCGCCCATCGCGTCGGGTTGTGCGAACGCCCGTAGTCCAGGCCTTTGTGCACCCCGGGGCTCTGTTGCAGGTAGGTGGAGTTGGCGTAGATCGGCGGCATCAACGCCCCGGTCGAAGGGTCCGGCGCTTGCCCGGCGTGGATCACCCGGGTGGCGAAGCCCTGTGGCGGGGCGCTTTTATCCTGTTGACTCATGGCAGGGATCTCCGCAAATGGTTGAGCATGTCGGTTCGGGTAATCAGGCCGTGAAAGCCCGAGGCATCCTGGATGATCGCCACCAGTCCACGGCCCAGCTCGGCTTCCAGTTCAGCCAGGGTGGCATCGGGGGACAGGGTTTGCAGTTTGTCGGTCATGGCGCTGGAGACGGCCCTGCGAAAGTGCGCAACGTCTTCATGCACGCCCAGCAGGATGTCGGACTCGTCGATCACGCCGACCAGTTGCTGCCCCTTCACCAGCACCGGCAGCTGCGAGACATCCGCCAGGCGCATGCGCTGGAAAGCCGTCAGTAGCGTGTCATCCGGGCCGACGCTGATCACTCGGCCATCCTCGAAGCGCCGCGCGATCAGGTCGCGCAGGTCGCCGTAATGCTTGCGTTGCAGCAGGCCCTGATCGTTCATCCACTGGTCGTTGTAGACCTTCGACAGGTAACGCGTACCGGTGTCGCAGACGAAGCTGACGACCCGTTTCGGCTGGGTCTGTTCGCGGCAGTAACGCAACGCCGCCGCCAGCAAGGTGCCGGTCGACGAACCGCCGAGAATCCCTTCGGCGCGCAGCAGTTGGCGGGCATGATCAAAGCTTTCTTCGTCGCTGATCGAATAGGCGTGGCGCACGCTGGACAGGTCGGCAATCGACGGGATGAAGTCTTCGCCAATGCCTTCCACAGCCCAGGAACCGGGGGTGGGGAGGGTGCCACCGCGGCTGTATTCGGCCATCACCGAGCCGACCGGGTCGGCCAGGACCATTTCCAGGTCCGGCTGTACCCGTTTGAAGAAACGGGTCAGCCCGGTGAGGGTGCCGGCCGAACCGACGCCGACGACGATGGCGTCCACATCATGCTGGGTTTGCGCCCAGATCTCCGGCGCGGTGCTGCATTCGTGGGCCAGCGGGTTGGCCGGGTTGTTGAACTGGTCGGCGAAGAACGCATCGGGAATTTCCGCTGCCAGCCGTGCGGCGACGTCCTGGTAATACTCGGGATGGCCCTTGCCGACGTCGGAGCGGGTGATGTGCACCTCGGCGCCCATGGCCTTGAGGTGCAAGACCTTCTCGGTGGACATCTTGTCCGGCACCACCAGCACCACTCGGTAACCCTTGGCGCGGCCGACCAGGGCCAGGCCGAGGCCGGTGTTGCCGGCGGTGGCTTCGACGATGGTGCCGCCGGGGCGCAGGCGGCCATCGCGTTCGGCGGTGTCGATCATCGCCAGACCGATGCGGTCCTTGATCGAGCCGCCGGGATTCTGGGATTCGAGTTTGAGAAACAGCGTACACGGGCCGGTATCGAATCGGCTGACGCGTACCAGAGGTGTATTGCCGATCAGTTCGAGCACGGCAGGGCGGGAGTTGTCAGTCATGTCGTCACTTCCTTGCGCTATTCGCACTGGGTGGACATCGACCGGCGCTGTGCCATCAGGCGTCAATCGCCGGCATTGCATCGCTAGGACCATAGGCCGGGATCAGGCCTCCCGCAACCTTGCACAGCCGACCGGTCGGCTCGACGCTTTTTCCTCGCCAGCAACCACAAAAAACATAATTTCGCTATTTCCCGGCTCCGAACAGAATGCGGCCAACACCCTGACACCGATAGCCGCAGCAGAAGAACAACAGTGATCAGAATCGAGGCGGCAGCCATGACCGACCTGAATCAAACCACCTTTCAGAAGTGCACAGCCATGACAGTTGATAAAACCGAAATTGATACGCTTGTTGTTGGCGCCGGCCAGGCCGGCGTGGCCATGAGTGAACACCTGAGCAAGCTCGGTGTGCCTCACCTCGTTGTGGAGCGCAATCGTATCGCCGAAGCCTGGCGCACCGGTCGCTGGGATTCGCTGGTAGCCAACGGCCCGGCCTGGCACGACCGCTTCCCGGGGCTGGAATTCGACGGTCTGGACCCGGATGCCTTCGCCGGGAAAGAGCAGGTGGCTGAGTACTTCGAAGCCTACGCCCGCAAGTTCAACGCGCCGATCCGTACCGGCGTGGACGTGAAGAAAGTCGAACGCAATACCGACCGTCCCGGTTTCACCGTTGAAACCTCTGATGGCGTGATCGAGGCCCGGCATGTGGTGGTCGCCACCGGTCCGTTCCAGCGTCCGGCCATTCCGCCGATTGCCCCACAAATCGCCGGCATCGCGCAGATTCACTCCGCCCAATACTACAACCCGCAGCAACTGGCCGAAGGCGCGGTGCTGGTGGTGGGCGCAGGTTCCTCGGGCGTGCAGATCGCCGATGAACTGCAACGTTCCGGCAAGCAGGTCTACCTGTCGGTGGGCGCCCACGATCGTCCGCCGCGTGCCTATCGCAACCGTGATTTCTGCTGGTGGCTGGGGGTGCTTGGCGAGTGGGATGCCGAAGCCATGCAACCGGGCAAGGAACACGTGACCATCGCCGTGAGCGGTGCCCGTGGCGGCCACACCGTGGACTTCCGCCGGCTGGCTCACCAGGGCATGACCCTGGTTGGCCTGACCCAAGCGTTCAACGGCGCCATGGTGAGTTTCGAAAACAACCTCGCTGACAACATCCAGCGCGGCGATGAAAACTACTTGGCGTTGCTCGACAAGGCCGACGCCTACATCGAACGCAATGGCCTGGACCTGCCGTTGGAACCCGAAGCCCGGGCCATGCTGGCGGACCCGGATTGCGTGACCAATCCAATCCTGGAACTGGATCTGCTCAAGGCCGGTGTCACCACGATTATCTGGGCCACTGGTTACTCAACCGATTACAGCTGGCTGAAGGTCGATGCCTTCAAGGAAAACGGCAAGCCGCAGCACCAGCGCGGTGTGTCGGCCGAGCCGGGGGTGTATTTCGTGGGGTTGCCTTGGCAGTCCCGTCGTGGCTCCGCGTTTATCTGGGGCGTTTGGCACGACGCCAAGCACATCGCCGACCACATCGTTAAACAGCACACCTATCTCAACTACCGGGATGCGACCCAGCGTCAAGCCGAAGCCGCCCGTGCACCTATTCACAAAGCCAGCCTCATGGGAGTTCGTTAATGCCTACTCATACCCGCATCCGCATGTTCAACACCAAAGACACCTACCCGAACCAGACGCTGGACAACGATTTGTGCCAGGCCGTGCGCGCCGGCAACACCGTGTATGTGCGTGGTCAGGTCGGTACCGATTTCAACGGCCAACTGGTGGGCCTCGGTGATCCGCGCGCCCAGGCCGAGCAGGCCATGCGCAACGTCAAGCAACTGCTGGAAGAGGCGGGCAGCGACCTGAGCCACATCGTCAAGACCACCACCTACCTGATCGACCCGCGCTATCGCGAGCCGGTGTACCAGGAGGTCGGCAAGTGGCTCAAGGGCGTGTTCCCGATTTCCACCGGCCTTGTGGTCAGCGCCCTCGGCCAGCCGCAGTGGCTGATGGAAATTGATGTGATCGCTGTCATCCCTGAATAAGGAATTCGCCATGACTTTTTCCATCGTGGGTCGCTGCGCCGAGACCGGCCAGTTGGGCATTGCCATCAGCTCTTCGAGCATTGCCGTCGGCGCGCGCTGCCCGTGGCTGCGGGCCGGTGTCGGCGCGGTGTCGAGCCAGAACATCACGCTGCCGGCCCTCGGCCCGCAGATCCTCGATGAACTGGCCAACGGCTCGGCGCCGCCCCAGGCGCTGGACCACTCATTGACCCGCAACGGCTACAGCCAATACCGCCAGGTGGCGGTGGTCGATGCCCACGGGCGCACGGCGGTGTTCAGTGGCAACCATGCCCTGGGCATCAATAACGCTGTGGCCGGTGACCAATGCGTGGCGGCCGGCAACCTGCTGGCCAACAGTGGGGTGATCGAGGCAATGGTCGCGGCGTTCGAAAACAGCGAAGGCTGCCTCGCCACCCGGCTGATGAGCGCCTTGCAGGCCGGGCAGGACGCTGGCGGCGAAGCCGGCGCGGTGCACTCGGCGGCGTTGTCGGTGGTGGGTGACCTGACCTGGCCGATTGTCGACCTTCGGGTGGACTGGGCCGAGGAAAACCCGATTGGCGAGCTGGGCAAACTGTGGACGGCCTACGAGCCGCAATTGCAGGACTACCTGACCCGCGCCCTCAATCCGACCCTGGCCCCCGCGTATGGAGTGCCCGGCGATGAGTGAGTTGCGCAGCCGCGCCATGCTCGCGCGATTGATCGGGTTCGCCACGGTCAGCCGCGATTCGAACCTGGAGCTGATCGAGTTCGTGCACGACTACCTGCACGAACTGGGCGTGGATTGCGAACTGATCTACAACGCCGAGCGGACCAAGGCCAACCTGCTGGCCACGGTCGGCCCGCGTGTGGCTGGCGGCATCGTGTTGTCCGGGCACACCGACGTGGTGCCGGTGGATGGCCAGGCCTGGACGGTCGAACCGTTTTGCCTGAGCGAGGCGGACGGCAAGCTTTACGGTCGCGGCAGCGCGGACATGAAGGGCTATCTGGCCTCGGTGCTGGCCGCTGTGCCGATGTTTCTCTCCAGCCCTTTAAAGCGCCCGGTGCACCTGGCGTTTTCCTATGACGAAGAGGTCGGTTGCCTCGGCGTGCGCGGCTTGCTGGAAGTGCTGCCCCAACGCATCCCGACACCAGCGTTGTGTTTGATCGGCGAGCCGACCGAACTCAAGCCGGTGCTCGGTCACAAGGGCAAGCTGGCGATGCGGTGTCACGTGCGCGGCGCCGCCTGTCATTCGGCTTACGCGCCTTATGGGGTCAATGCCATCGAGCAGGCTGCACGCCTGATCGGTCGGCTGGGGGACATCGGCGCCACCCTGGCCCGGCCGCCATTGCACGACAAGCGCTTCGATCCTGCGTTCTCGACCGTGCAGGTCGGAGTGATCCAGGGCGGTACGGCGCTGAACATCGTTCCAGCGGACTGCCGTTTCGATTTCGAGATCCGCGCCTTGCCGGACTTCGCCCCGCAAGTGGTCGTCGATGAGTTGCAGGACTACGCCGAGCAGACGTTGCTGCCGGCCATGCAGGCCGTGGACACCGATACCGGTATCCGCTTTGAAAAAATCTCGGCCTATCCCGGCCTGGCGACACCCGCCGACAGCGCAGCGGCCCGGCTGATTGCCCAGCTGTGCGGCAGTGACGAGTTCAGCACCGTGGCCTTTGGCACCGAAGGCGGGCTGTTCGATCGGGCCGGGATTCCATCGGTGGTCTGCGGTCCCGGCAGCATGGACCAGGGGCACAAGCCCGATGAATTTGTCAGCGTTGATCAGATGGCGGCCTGTGACCGCTTGATGGATCGCCTGGCGGCTTACTTGAGTGAATCCGAACACCCATAACAACAACGGGCCGACAAGCCCCGAGGAAGCGATCCATGTCCAGATCCTTGCGTTGCAGTGTTCCGTTTGCCCTGGCGTTGTTGAGTGCCAGTGTGTGGGCGGCCCCCCAGGACCTCACCGTGATTTCCTTCGGTGGTGCTACCAAACAGGCCCAGGATAAGGCCTACTTCCAGCCCTTCAACGCCAGCGGCGCGGGCAATATCATCGCCGGGGAGTACAACGGCGAGCTGTCGAAGATCAAGGCCATGGTCTCCGCCGGTCACACCAGCTGGGACGTGGTGGAAGTCGAAAGCCCCGAGTTGTTGCGTGGCTGCGAAGAGGGCCTGTTCGAGAAGCTCGATGCGGGACGCTTCGGTGATTCGGCGAACTTCGTGCCGGGTGCGCTGACCGAGTGCGGTGTCGCAACCTATGTCTGGTCGATGGTCATGGCCTACGACCAGAGCAAGCAGGCCAAGGCGCCGCAGTCCTGGGCCGACTTCTGGAACGTCGCCGACTTCCCGGGCAAGCGCGGCCTGCGCAAGAGCGCCAAGTACACCCTGGAAATCGCGTTGCTCGCCGACGGAGTCAAGGCGGACGACGTGTACAAGATCTTGAAAACCCCGCAAGGCGTGACGCGGGCCTTCGCCAAACTCGACCAGATCAAGCCGAACATCCAGTGGTGGGAGGCGGGTGCGCAGCCGGCGCAATGGCTGGTGGCCGGTGACGTGGTGATGAGCGCGGCCTACAACGGCCGGATCGCTTCGGCGCAGAAGGAAGGCATGAAACTGAGCATCGTCTGGCCGCAGAGCCTGTACGATCCGGAATACTGGGCGGTGGTCAAAGGCACGCCGAACAAGGCATTGGCGGAAAACTTCATCGCCTTTGCCAGCCAGCCGCAGACGCAAAAAGTCTTCTCGGAAACCATCCCCTACGGGCCGGTGCATCGCCAGACCCTGCCATTGCTGCCCAAGGATGTGCAGGACCAACTGCCGACCGCCGAGGCCAACCTGGCCGGCGCGCGGGCCGTGGACGCGGAGTTCTGGGTTGACCATGGCGAGGAACTTGAACAGCGCTTCAATGCCTGGGCTGCGCGCTAACACAGGCACCACATAACCCCTGTGGGAGCGGGCTTGCTCGCGAAAGCGGTATGTCAGTCACATCGATGTTGGATGTGCCGCCGTCTTCGCGAGCAAGCCCGCTCCCACAAAAAAGCCTGGTGCAAACCCTCAGGTTCAAACTTTGCCGCCTTCGCGCAGTGGTGATGGTAGTCAATTAAAACGCAGGACCCTGTGGGAGCGAGCTTGCTCGCAAAAGCGGTACTTCAGTCACATCGATGTTGGATGTGCCGCCGTCTTCGCGAGCAAGCCCGCTCCCACAAAAAGCACAGTGCAATACCTCGGGTTCATGCTTTGCCGACTTCGCGCAATGGTGATGGTAGTCAGTTAAAACGCAGGACCCTGTGGGAACGAGCCTGCTCGCGAAAGCGGTATGTCAGTCACATCGATGTTGGATGTGCCGCCGTCTTCGCGAGCAAGCCCGCTCCCACAAAAAGCACAGTGCAATACCTCGTGTTCATGCTCTGCCGACTTCGCGCAGTGGTGATGGTAGTCAGTTAAAACGCAGGACCCTGTGGGAGCGGGCTTGCTCGCGAAAGCGGTATGTCAGTCACATCGATGTTGGATGTGCCGCCGTCTTCGCGAGCAAGCCCGCTCCCACAAAAAGCACAGTGCAATACCTCGTGTTCATGCTCTGCCGACTTCGCGCAGTGGTGATGGTAGTCAGTTAAAACGCAGGACCCTGTGGGAGCGGGCTTGCTCGCGAAAGCGGTATGTCAGTCACATCGATGTTGGATGTGCCACCGTCTTCGCGAGCAAGCCCGCTCCCACAGGGATTTCGTCGTTCAGTTGTCATGGTGTTCTGATCAATATTTTATTTTTATTGGTTTTTTCTGCCGGTTATTCCGGAAAACCACGCAATCTTTTTTAAGGTTTAAAGGCACAAATTAACTAATTTTCCTCCCCACACTCTTTGGCCATGATCGCCTCCAACAAGAAATGCGCAGGTATGCCCGCGCACACCGAAGTACGAACACGTACTCATCCTTGCCTTGGAGTTCGTCATGTCCACCACCGCTTCATCCGCCCCGCTCATCGAGAAACACACGATCGGGTACGTCCCCCCTGAGGATCGCCAAGGAAAGGTCAAAGATCTGTTCACCCTGTGGTTCGGCGGCAATATCGCGCCGTTGCCCATCGTTACCGGCGCGCTTGGCGTGCAGTTGTTTCACCTGAACCTGGTCTGGGGCATTGTCGCGATCATCGTCGGCCACCTGGTCGGCGGTGTGCTGATGGCGCTGCACTCGGCGCAAGGCCCGCAGATGGGCATTCCGCAGATGATCCAGAGCCGCGCTCAGTTCGGTTCGCTGGGCGCGTTGCTGGTGGTGGTGATTGCCGGCGTGATGTACATCGGTTTCTTCGCTTCCAACATCGTCCTGGCCGGCAAGTCGCTGCATGGCGTGGTCGAGAGCGTGCCGGTGTCCGTCGGCATCGTCCTCGGCGGCCTTGGCTCGGGGATCATCGGCATCATTGGCTACCGCTTCATCCACGTGCTCAATCGCATCGGCACCTGGGTGCTGGGCCTCGGCATCGTGCTCGGTTTCGGCTACATCCTGACCCACGTGCAGACCGATGACTTCCTGACCCGTGGCAGTTTCAACATTTCCGGCTGGCTGGCCACGGTGTCGCTGGCGGCGCTGTGGCAGATCGCTTTCGCGCCCTACGTGTCCGACTACTCGCGCTACCTGCCCAAAGACGTGAAGGTCAGTTCGACGTTCTGGGCGACCTACCTCGGCTCCTCGCTGGGTTCAATCCTGTCCTTCGTGTTCGGTGCCGTCGCCGTGCTGGCAACGCCGGTGGGCATGGACACCATGGACGCGGTGAAACTCGCGACCGGCGCCATCGGCCCGCTGATGCTGGTGCTGTTCCTGCTCAGCGTGATCAGCCACAACGCCCTGAATCTGTATGGCGCCGTGCTGTCGGTGATCACCTTGCTGCAAACCTTCGCCCACCGCTGGATTCCGACTGCTTCGAGCCGGGCGGTACTGTCGCTGATCATCCTGGCCGGTTGCTGCGTGGCGGCCATCGGCGCCTCGGCGGATTTCATCGGGCATTTCGTCGACCTGGTACTGGCGTTGCTGGTGGTGCTGGTGCCGTGGACTGCGATCAACCTCATCGACTTCTACGCGATCCACAAGGGCGAGTACGACATCGCCTCGATCTTCCGCGTCGACGGCGGCATCTATGGCCGCTTCAACCCGCAGGCGCTGTTGGCCTACGCCATCGGCATCGTGGTGCAGATCCCGTTCATGAACACGCCGATCTACACCGGCCCCGTGGCAGTGCACATCGACGGTGCGGATTTATCCTGGTTGGTCGGGCTGGTGGTCACCACACCGCTGTACTACTGGCTGGCGAACCGTGATACGGCTTACCGTCGGCGCCAGAACATGGCCGGGTTGATGCCGACCAACAGTTGATCGGACCTGTGGCACAGGCGTACCGGGTTGAAATGATTGTGTAATTCGGGATGGTCGTTTGCCGGGCGTATGGCTATGCTCAGCAAGTTTGCCAAACGCCAATGATAACAATCACAGTGAAACCATGAGCCAATCAGACACGCGTGCGACTGTTCTAGCGCTGTATCCAGAAGACTCCCGCGAGGCGGCGGCGTTGCTCAAGCAGGCAGTGCCGCTGATGGTTCGTCACAACATTCCGCCCAACCCGGTGCACTACGCGCTCTGGTACACCTACAGCAAGGGCCAGGAGCCGGAGCTCAATCGGCACCTGGACCGGGTGGTCAATGACTTCGACTACTTCCCGCCGGAGTCGGCCGCCAAACTGTTTCGCGAGTACATCATCCGCGATGAACTGGCGGACGCCCGCTCCGGGCAGCAGGACGCGATCAATCTGGTCGACGACATGGAGCGCGATGTATCGCGCAGCGTGAAGGGTAACCAGGATTTCCAGGCCAGCCTCGGCCAATACCTGCAGATGCTTGAAGAGCCCGCCAGCGAGCGCTTGCCGAGCATCCTGACCCAACTGCAACAGAGCACCCGGCTGATGCAGGGGCAGCAGGAACACTTCCTCGCCCAGTTGCAATCGGCACAGCATGAAATCAAAAGCCTGCGTGACAAGCTGGAGCGCGCCCAACTGGCCGCGACCCTCGATGGCCTGACCGAATTGCTCAACCGCACCACCTTCAACCGCCAGCTTGAACAGGCCTTGAGCAACGTGGCGACGGGCGTGGCGCTGGTCATGCTGGATATCGACCACTTCAAGCAATTCAACGACCAGTACGGCCACCCCTTGGGCGACCGCGTGCTTCAGCATGTCGCCCGGGTGCTGCGTGATTCGCTGCCTGGCGAAGCGTTCGCGGCACGTTATGGCGGCGAGGAGTTTTGCGTGGTGCTCAAGGATTGTCCGGACCTGGCCGCCGCGGGCGCTTTTGCCGAGCGCCTGCGTTTGAAAATCCAGTCGCTGCGGGTCAAGGCCCGGGGCACCGACACGGTGCTGGACACCATCACCGCCTCGTTCGGCGTGGCCCATGCACAACCCGGCGATACACCGGAAAGCCTGGTGACCCGCGCAGACGACGCGCTGTACCAGGCCAAGCGCAACGGGCGCAATCAGGTCTGTCAGCAGCCTGACGTAGCGGTCGGGGCCGTTTAGCCAAGGATGAAGTAGACCTTTCGCACCGTGGTGAGGTTTTCCCAGGTGCCATTGAATCCGCTGGCGACCACAAAGGAATCACCGGGGCCGAACGTGCGCGCGACGCCCTCGGCATCGGTCAGGCGCACGGTGCCTTCGAGGATGTGACACAGCTCATCGTAATCGCACTGGCAATGCTCCCGGTGCGGTCCTGCCTCCCAGATGCCGGCCACGGCGTTTTTCTCAGGCGTCACAAAGTGCCGCCAACTCTTGCTGCGGTAAGGCGCGTCGACCACGGCCGGATCGTTGATTTCAGTTTCACGGGGGGCAAGGTCGCTGGCGAAGTCGATGACGTGCCGGGGCAGGGCTGTGGACATGGTGGTCTCCGGATCAGGAATCGAAACCGATGCCAAAGGCATCGAAGGTCTTGAGCAGCAGGTCACGGTGACCGTCGCGGTCCTCCCGCGCCAGTGAGCGCTGGGCCAGTTTCACGCCGACGTAACGCAAGGGTTCGGGCGGAAAGCGGAACGGCGCCTTGGAGGTCATCAGCAGTTCGGTGCGTTCGGTGCGCTCGCCGCCCAGCAGGTCGAGCATGTTCAGCGCGGCGAAGCGGCTGGCGGACACCCCTTGTCCGGTGAAGCCCAAGGCATAGGCGACGCGGCCCTGGTGTTCGCAACCGGTGAACATCGTGGTGCGCGCCGAGGTGTCGATGATGCCGCCCCAGGCATGGCTGAAGCGCACATCGCCAAGGGCCGGGAAAGTTTGGTGAAACTGCTCGGCCAGGCGCTGGAAGCTTTGCGGTCGCTGGGTCAGGGCTTCGTCGCGGCGCCCGCCGAAATGGTAGATGGCATCAAAGCCGGCCCAGAGAATACGGTTGTCGGCGGTCTTGCGCAGGTAGTGGAACTGGTTGCCGGCGTCGGCGATGCCGTAGCGACCGGTCCAGCCGATGGCTCGCAGCTGCGCATCGCTCAATGGTTCGCTGACCAGGCTGTAGTCGTAGACCGGGATCACGCTCGATGCCAGATGGCCGAGCAGCGGCGGGGCGATGTTGGTGGCGAGGGCGATTTGCCCGGCGATGACTTCGCCGTCGGCAGTGGGCAGGCACAGGCTGTCGCGGCGGGCATCGAGTTTCAGGACCGGGCTGTTTTCGAACAGTTGGACCCCTTGTTCAAGGCAAACGCGGCGCAATTCAGCGGCCATTTTCGCCGGGTTGAGGAGGGCGTAATTGGGTTCGAACAGGCCGGCCACATACGCCGGGGAGTCGAGTTTCTGCGTCAGAGCGCGGCCTTCCAGCCACTCGCAGTCAATGCCGAATCGCGCGTAGTTACGCTGCATCGAGCGCAACCCGTCGACCTGCCACGGTTGGCTGGCGACGTTGAGTTTGCCATGGCGTTCGAACTCGACGTGCATGCCAAAGCGTTGCAGGTCGGCGGCCAGTTCATCGAGGTTCTGCCGGCCGAGGCGGATCAGTTGCTCGGCTTCATCCGGCCAGCGCTTGAGCGCATTGGACACTCCATGGGAAATGCTCGGCGCGCAGAAACCGCCGTTGCGCCCGCTGGCCTCACCGCCGCAGCGTCGTGCCTCGATGATCGCAATGCTCAGCCCGGGGTTGCGCTGACGCGCCAGCAGGGCGGTCCACAATCCGGTGAACCCGCCGCCGACCACGGCCAGGTCGCATTGCACCGTGCCGGTGACGGAAGGTGCGGCGGGCGGCGGGGTGACGGTGTCCTGCCAGAAGGGATGGGGCAGGACATGGTCAAGCGCATCGAGAAGCGATGGGGCATTCATGCTGAAACTCCGGCGGTGTGTCGGGCAGCGACGATTGCGTTCGGTTGCCCGACGGTTTTTGTTGTTATGGCTAGAGTGCCAGGATCGCCCGCGCGGCAATGTCGGTGCCGCGGGTCGCCTGCATGCGCTCGCTGAACGATGTGAGGCGTTGTTTCATCGCTTGATCGGCCAGCAGTTGTTCGAGGGCGGCGGGCAGGGCGGCCAGGGGATCGGCAAAGCGCGGCAGGTAGCGGCCGACGCCGGTTTCCTCGGCGCGGGCGGCGTTGTCGTGGCCGTCCCAGCAATAGGGGATGATCAGCGATGGCAGGCCGAAGTACAGCGCTTCGCAGAAGCTGTTGTTGCCACCGTGGTGGATGAACAACTGGCATTCCTTGAGCACCGCCGGCTGGGCAAACCAGCTGTCCAGGTACACGTTGTCCGGCACGGTGGTGTACATGTCGCGGTAGGCGCCGACGTTGACCAGGAAGCGGTACGGCAAGCTTTCGATCGTGCTGATCAGGCGTTTCATCATCCCTGTGTCGGCGGCGCCGAGGCTGCCGAAGCTGAGGTAGATCAGCGGCGCGTCGTTGTGCCGTGGAAAGTCCGGGACAATGTACGGCGCTTCGCGGCGCACGCAACCGTCGAGGTACACGTAGCGTTGCGGGGCCAGCGGTTGCTGGCGCTCATAGCGCACTGGCGTCGGTGACAGCAGCAGGTTCAGCCATGGCGAGTCGGTGAGGAACTGCCCCGCTGGGCACGGCGCGGTGCCGTTGCCGAGGAGAAAATGCGAAAAGCGTTCATGAGCTGGCGCGACAGCCTTGAGGTACTGCTCGGTGTAACGCTCACAGGCCTGGGTGTCGCTGGTCAGGCACCCGGACAGGTACGGCGGAACGGCCGCATCCGGCAGTTCGGTTTCGGCGCAGGACACCACCCGCACCCACGGGCAACCGGCGTTGGCGATGGCCGGGAACATCACCACGTTGTCGAGCACGATCACGTCGGGCTTGAGGCGGCCGAGCAACTGCTGCAAGGGTTTTTCCGCTTCGATGGCGGTATCGATGATGGCTTCCCAGGCCGGCGCCACATAGCTGTCGATCTGTGCCAGCGGGGTCTGGTCGAAGTAGGGAATGCTGCGCTCGATGAAGCGTTCCCAGTAGTGCTGGTGTTCCGCCGCCGACAACGGGCTCGCTTGCGGAATCGGGTACTCGTCGAAACCGTATTCGGCGAACAACCCCTGGAAATGTTCATGGCAGATGAACACCGGCTTGGCGCCCAGTTCACGCAGCGACTGAGCGATGCCAATGCAGTTCAAGGCCGCGCCGAAACTGGCTTCCGGAAACAGGGCGATCAGTTTTTGTTTTTGCATGGCGAGGACTGTCCATGGCGGGTCAGACCCGCCGCTCCTGAAGGTGTTTTTGATGCTGTCTTATTTTCAAAAAAAAATCATCATGTTTTTGCGAGCTGGTTAGCGACGCCCGAACAGATGGCTTTGCGGGATGCCACGGTTGGCGGTTTGCGGCCGTTGCGCGGCGCTCAGGCGCAGGTGCAAACGCAGCAGGTCGGCGGCGATCTCCATCTGCCCGCGTTCGATCTGCGCGATGATTTGCAGGTGTTCGCGTAGCGCTTCCTGCAGGCGGTGCACGCTCACCGATGGCAGCAGGTTCGGCAGGCGGCGCAGGCCCTGATGCTGGAGCAGGGCGTCGCTGATGAAGCGGTTACCGCAGCTCTGGGCCAGCAGTTCGTGGAAGCTGATGTCCAGTTCGCGAAATTGTTGGATGTCGAAGTCTTCCACGGGGCGGGCGAGCAGGCTTTGCGTGGCGCTGCGCAACAGCGCCAGGCGTTGCGGATCGGCATTGAAGCTGGGGCTGAGCAGGGCTTCAGGCTCAAGGATCAGGCGGAATTTCAGGCTTTCTTCGAGGGCGGCCAGGCTGTTCAGCGACGGGCGAAACAGCCAGGACTGGCCGGGGCCGCGCTCGATGGCCTGGCTTTCGCTCAATTGCTGCAGGGCCTTTTGTGCCGCCGGCCGGCCGATGTCGTAGCGGCGCATCAGTTCGCTGATGCTGATGCTGTCGCCCAGGCGCCCGGCCATGCGGTCGCGCAGCACCGAGGCGGCCAATTCTTCTTCCTCGGCTTGCGGCAGGGTGGCGTTGAAGACTTGGCCCGCCGGCGAGGCCAGCAGTCGGTAGCCCTTGCCGGCTTCGTGGCTCAGCAGGTTTTCTTCCAGTAGCACTTTCAACGCGCCGCGAATCAGCGTGCGCGAGACCTGGAAGGTCCGGGCCAGGGCTTGTTCGGCCACCGGGTCGCCGGCCACCATTGCGCTTTCCTGGGTGTGCTCGAGGATGCGGCGGGCCAGCTCCAGGTGATTGGTGCGCGGTTTTTTTTCGGCTGTCGTGCTCAAGCGTCTTTTCTCGTTGTGATCCGCTGTCGGACTCAGGTGCTCATCTTATGTCATGCGCTGGCGAAGCGTCAGGCCGTAAAAAAGCGTTGACATCTTTTGATACTGGTCCTAATTTCTAAAAAAAAACACAAGCAATCGTTTCTCGTTTTGCCGTACTGCCTTCGAACACAACAATAAACAATCGTCGGGTGAGTATTTATGAGCAAGCTGAATGATCTTCTGTGCGTGGGATTGGCCGTTTCCCTGGCGATCGCTTCACAGGCTGCAAGTGCGAAAGACATGGTGATTTCCATCTGGGACGGCTACATGGCCCCGGATGCGCTGGAGAAGTTCAAGGCTGCCAGCGGTGTGGACGTCGACAAGGCGTTGCACGCCACCAACGAAGAAATCATGGGCAAGCTGATGGCCTCCGGTGGCGAAGGGTATGACGTGGTGTTCGTCTCCTCGCCTTTCGCCGAAGTCCTGCACAAGCAGGGACTGCTGGCGGACATCGATCCGGTCAAAGTCCCCAACCTGAAAAACCTCTACCCCGAAGCCACTCACCTGGAATATGACCAGGGCAACCGGTTCTCCGTGCCTTACACCTGGGGCACCACCGGCATCTGCTACCGCTCCGACAAGGTGACACCAGCGCCACAGAGCTGGAACGAGCTGCTCAATCCGAGCGATGCCCTCAAGGGCAAGGTCACGATGCTCGCCACCGACCGCTGGATGCTCGGCGCCGGTTTCCTCGCCAAAGGCTGGTCGGTCAACGACAGCGACCCCGCGCAAATCGCCGCGGTTCGCGACCAACTGATCGCCACCAAAAAACGCATCCTCTCCTTCGACGACACCACCTTCTATTCCAAGCTGGCCTCCGGCGAATCGCTGATGGCCCACGCCTGGGACGGCTGGTGCAACTACGGCACGCAAGCCAACGCGGCGATCAAGTTCGTGGTGCCCAAGGAAGGTTCCGACCTGTGGGTGGACACCATGGTGGTGCTCAAAGGTTCGAAACACCAGGACGAAGCCTTCAAGTTCATCAACTTCATGCTGGCCAAGGAAAACCACGCCTGGGTCGCTGAAAACATCCTCTACAAAGTCCCCAACCAGGCGGCTATGGCCGGGTTGTCCGCTGACTTGCTCAAGCAATACCCCAATCTGACCATCGCCCCCGCCGAGCTGCTGAAAATGGAGCAGTTGCGCGACCTGGGCGGCACCACGCAAAAGGCCTACACCCGCGCCGTCACCGAAATCATGGCGGCGCAGAACTAACGCCACGTCGATCCGAGGCATGCCCGGCATGCCTCGCCACGCTCGCAAGCCGCCTCTGTCCTGAGGCGGGAGGATATGGGTAATGAGTGCTTTGCATGCTGACAGGCGTCTGTCGGCCTGGCTTCTTGCGCCCGGCTTCGGCTGGCTGCTGATGTTCCTGGTGATTCCGTGCCTGCTGGTGCTGGTCTACAGCTTCGTCGAACGGGGTGCGTATGGCGGCATCGACTGGTTGTTCACCTGGGAAAACTACCAGCGTGCGTTCGATCCGCTGTACCTGGGCATCCTGCTCAAGTCGGCGAAAATCGCCGGGCTGGCCACGGTGTTCGCGGTGTTGATCGGCTACCCGGCGGCCTATGCGATTGCCCGCGCGCCACGGCGGCGTCAGGCGGTGTATCTGTTTCTGGTGATGCTGCCGTTCTGGAGCAACTACCTGATCCGCACCTACGCCTGGATCGTGCTGCTCAACCGCGAAGGCCTGATCAACCGCATGCTGCAATTATTCGGCTACAACGGCGAACCCATCAGCCTGCTGTACACCGAGTCGTCCGTCGTGTTGGGGCTGGTCTACAACTACATCCCCTTTGTGATCCTCGCGATTTTCTCGTCGCTGTCGCGGATCAACAACGAACTGTGGGACGCCTCGAAAGACCTCGGCGCCTCGGGCTGGATGACCTTTCGCCGGATCATCCTGCCGTTGAGCGTACCGGGTATCGCCGCCGGTGCGGTGTTTGTCTTCGTGTTGAGCATCGGCAACTTCATCACTGCCGATCTGCTGGGCGGCAAGCAGGTGCAGATGGTCGGCAACCTGATCTATTCGCAATTCCTCACGGCACGGGACTGGCCGTTCGGTGCGGCGCTGAGTTTCTTCCTGATCGCAATCATGCTGATCCTGTTGTTCATCCAGGCACTGGTGGCCCGTCGTGCAGAAGGGGCGCGCTCATGAGTCAGTCTCGTTCTGTCAGCGGCACCGTGCTGGGTTCGCATCTGGGGTTGGTGTACGCCTTCCTTTATATACCGATCCTGGTGTTGATCCTGCTGTCGTTCAACAAGTCCGGATTGCCCACCGCCTGGGGCGGCGTATCGCTGAAGTGGTACGCGGCACTGGCGCACAACACGGCGATTCTGTCGGCGGCACTCAACACTCTGGTCGTTGCGTTGTCAGCAACCTTCATTGCCTGCGTGTTTGGCACGTTCCTGGCGCTGGGCATCGAGTTGCGCCGCAAGGGCAACGACAAAGGCCAGGTGGTCGACACCTTGCTGATGGCGCCGATGATCATTCCCGACATCGTGCTGGCGATTGCGCTGCTGAGTTTCTTCAACCTGCTCAAGGTCGGCCTGGGGTTGCACTCGATCATCATCAGCCACGCGGTGTTCAACATCGCCTTCGTCTGTGCGGTGGTGCGCACGCGGCTCAAGCACTTCGATTATTCGATCCTCGAAGCCTCGATTGACCTGGGTGCGAGCTGGTTCACCACCTTGCGCCGAGTGCTGCTGCCGGTGATTTTTCCCGGTGTGCTGGCCGGCGGTTTGCTCTCGTTCACCCTGTCGGTGGACGAATTCATCATCGCTTTTTTCAACTCGGGCTCCGGCCAGGCCTCGACCACGTTGCCCATGCAGATCTACGCCATGATCCGCTTCGGCGTCACCCCGGAAATCAACGCTCTGGCGACGCTGGTGATGCTGGTCAGCATCACCGCGCTGCTGGCTTCGCAGCGTCTCAACAAGGCTCCTCGCACCCATGAATAATTCACCCGCGGTACTGATCCTGGATAAGGTCAGCAAGTCTTATGGCAACGGTCTGGCGGTCAACGAGGTGTCGCTGAGCATCCGCGAGAACGAGTTCTTCGCGTTGCTCGGGCCGTCCGGCTGCGGGAAGACCACGCTGTTGCGCATGCTCGCCGGTTTCGAGACCCCCAGCGGTGGTTGCATCTACCTGGACGGCAATGACATTTCGCCGCTGCCGGCCAACAAGCGTCCGCTGAACCTGATGTTCCAGTCCTACGCGCTGTTTCCCAACATGACCGTGCGCAAGAACATTGCCTACGGCCTGGAAATGGAGCGTCTGCCGGAAACCGAAATCCGTCGCCGGGTGGATGAAGTGTTGAGCACCGCGCAACTGGGTGAGCTGGCCGAGCGCAAGCCCGATCAGCTTTCCGGCGGCCAGCGTCAGCGGGTGGCTTTGGCCCGGGCACTGGTCAAGCGTCCGCGGGTGTTGTTGCTCGACGAGCCCTTGGGCGCCCTCGACAAGAAGCTGCGGGAAAAGATGCAGCTGGAACTCAAACGCCTGCAACACGAGAGCGGCATCACCTTCATCATCGTCACCCACGACCAGGAAGAAGCCCTGGTGATGTCCGACCGCATGGCCGTGCTCGATGGCGGCAAGGTATGCCAGTGCGGCAGCCCGACCGAACTCTACGAAAACCCCAACAGCCGCTTCGTCGCCAACTTCATCGGCGTCAGCAACCTGCTCGAAGGCGTGCGCTCGGGCCAGCACTCGGTGCGGGTCAACGGCCAGGAACTGAACGTCGAAACCGACGCGCCGCTGGTGACCGGCCAATCCGTCGCCGTGGTGGTTCGCCCCGAACGCCTGCTAGTGCTGACGGAGCAGGGCGGCGATTGCGCCAATCAGGTCAGCGGCAAGATCGTCGAAATCGCCTACCACGGCCTCGACACCAACCTGCACGTGCAGACCCCCCTCAGCGACAAACCGCTGATCGTGCGCGTGCCGTCCTCGCAGTTTGAATTCGCCCATTTTGCAATCGACACGACCATCCGGCTGGGCTGGCAGGCCCGGCATGCCCGCGTACTGACGCGCTGAACAATAAAAAGACCAGGCAGGAGCAGCACTCGATGAAACAGAAAGTGATCGCATTCTTTCCGGAAGCCGCCTACGGCCCGGCGCTGAATTCAGTGGGTATCGCCCAGGCCTGTGAAGCCCTGGGGCATAAAGCGGTGTTCCTCACCGACCCGGGCATGAGCGGTGTCTACGCCGGTTATGGTTTTGAAGAGCACATGGTCAACATGTCGGCGCCGATGCCGGCCGAAGAGATGGCCCGCTACTGGGTGGATTTCATCAACGGCCACATTCCGAACTTCCGCAAGTCGCCGCTGGAGCAGATCGACAACTACGTCAAGGAATGCTGGGCGGCCATCGTCGAAACCGCCAAGTGGGCGCAAAAGGACCTGCCGGCGGTGTTGGACAAGGTCAAGCCCGACCTGATCTGCGTCGACAACGTGATCCTGTTCCCGGCAATCAAGCAATACGGCAAGCCGTGGGTGCGGATCATTTCCTGCTCGGAGAACGAGATCGAAGACCCGGATATCCCGCCGCACCTGTCGGGCATGAGCATCGACGACAAGGCGGGCCACGCGCAATTCCGCCAGCGCTTCGAGGAAGTGGTCGGGCCGATCCATGAGGACTTCAACCAGTTCCTGCAAGCCCATGGCGAGCAGCCCTATCCGCTGGGGACCTTCTTTGAAGCCTCGCCGTTCATGAACCTGCTGCTGTACCCGGATGCGGTGAAGTTCGACCGACGCCATCCATTGCCGGCCGAGCGCTTCCATTACCTGCAAGGTTGCGTGCGCCACGACACGCCGTACGAGATTCCGCAGTTCCGTGCGAACCACGACAAGCCGCTGTTGTACGCCAGTTTCGGCAGCCTCGGTTCCGGCGATGTCGAGCTGCTCAAGCGCCTGATCGAGGCGGTGGGCAAGCTGCCTTACCGGGCGCTGTTCAACGTCGGCGAACACCTCGACGAATACCCGGACCTGCCGGACAACGTGCAGATTTCCAACTGGTTCCCGCAGCCGTCGGTGATTGCCCAGGTCGACGCGGTGATCCACCACGGCGGCAACAACAGTTTCACCGAGTGCCTGTTCTTCGGCAAACCGGCGATTGTCATGTCGTACGTCTGGGACGGCCACGACAACGCCATGCGCGCCGAAGAAAGCGGCCACGGCTTCAAGCTCGATCGCTACGAATGGAGCGAAGAACAGCTCGCGGAAAAACTCCACGCGTGCCTCAACGACGGGGCGATGCGCCAACGCCTGCAGCGCACCAGCGCGCAGATGCAATCACGCAAGGGGCCGCAAGACGCGGCCGCGATTCTCGACAAGGTGCTCAACGATGCCTGATTCATCCACCACGGCGGGTATCACGCCGTACCTCGAAGCCGTCAGCAGCCGCACCGATCTGGTGGACTGGGGCGTGCAGAGCGACGCCGTCGAAGGTGTCTCGCATTCCAGCGGCCGCTTGCTGTTCAAGGGCCCGAACAACAGCCCGGAAACCGGATTGTGGGTGTGCACCCCCGGTCGCTGGCGGCTGTCGATTCCCCGGGACGAGTTGTGTCACTTCATCGCGGGGCACGCCACTTACCGTAACGACAACGGTGAAGTGATTGAAGTGCGCCCCAACACCTTGGTGCTGTTCCCGGCCGGCTGGACCGGCGAATGCCACGTCCGGGAAACCCTGCGTAACGTTTATATGCTGGCTTGAACCTGTGAGAAACACTGCAATCCCTGTAGGAGCCAGCCTGCTGGCGAAGAACGTCAGGACAACGCGTTCATCCAGACAGCACGCGTCATCGTTAACGTCCATCGCGAGCAGGCTCGCTCCTACACACACACACAACCTGGAGAGCAACACATGACAACCCCGTTTCTGTACGACCCGCTGAGCATCACCGACGTCAAGGATTGGGGCGTGATCCCGACCATGCTTGAAGGTGAGTCCCGTGTATCCGGCGTGGTGCTGCACAAGGGGCCGGAAGGCCAGTCCGAATGCGGCATCTGGATCTGCACCCCGGGCAAGTGGTTCTGCCATGTCACCAGCGACGAGTTCTGCCACTTTCTCGAAGGTCGCTGCACGTACGTCCACGAGTCCGGTGAAGTGATCGAGATCAAGCCGGACACCGCCGCTTTCTTCGGCAAGGACTGGAAGGGTGTGTGCACCGTCCACGAGACCATCAAAAAGGTCTACATGATCCGGTGACTGCCATGACAGATGCACTGGCGTCATTGCCAACCCGTGACGACCAGCGCGCCGCCTTTCTGGCCCGCGCCGGTTTCGCCGGGACCTTGCTGGTCGCCTTGCCGGCGGATGCTTCGACCCGGCGTTATTTCCGCCTGGACGGCGCGGGCCTGCTGCTGATGGATTCGCCGCCCGACAGCGAGCCCATCGGCCCGTTCGTGCGGATCGCCCGGCAGTTACAGGGGCTGGGCCTGTCCGCGCCGGCCTTGCTGGATGTGGACGAGGCGGCGGGGCTGGCGTTGATCGAGGATTTCGGTCACGACACCTACACCCGGCTGCTGCTGGCCGGGCATTCGGAGTCGGCGTTGTATCACCTGGCGGTCGATACGCTGGTGGCGTTGCATTGCGCAACGCCAGCCACGGAACTGGCGCCTTACGACGAACAGCGACTGGCGGCCGAGTACGCGCTGTTCATCGACTGGTACGTGCCGCTGCTGATCGGCAAAGAGGCGGCGCACAACCTGCGCGATGAATATCTGGCGTTATTCGCCGACGCCTGCCGTGATGTCGCGAAACGCCGCGAAGCCCTGGTGCTGCGCGACTTTCACGTCGACAACCTGATGCTGCTGCAAGGCCGTGAAGGTGTCGCCGCCTGCGGCTTGCTGGATTTCCAGGATGCCCTGGTCGGGGCGGCAGCCTATGACCTGATGTCGCTGCTCGAAGACGCCCGGCGCGATGTGCCCGAAGCGCTGCGCAAGTCACTGATCAGTCATTACCTGTTGCAGCGCCCGGAGCTGGATGCGTCGGGCTTTCTTGAAGATTACCGGCGCCTGGCCGCCCAGCGTCACGCCAAGGTGCTGGGGATTTTCGTGCGCCTGGCCGGCCGTGACGGCAAGCACGGTTACCTGGCGCACCTGCCGCGCACCCTGAGTCTGTTTGTCCGCGCCCTGGACGCCGAGGCCTTTGCGCCGCTGCGCCAATGGCTCGACCGGCACGTGCCGGGCTGGCGTGAAGAACTGCCCGCCCAGACCCTGGCGACGTTGCGTGAAACCCCTTATCGATTGGTTCAAGGATCATCCCATGGCCACGTTCAACACTGACATTACATTGCGTTTCATCAACCCCGAGTTCCTGCCGCTGACTGAGGGCCGCGTGCGCGAAGTGCTCGACCCGGCGACCCTGCAACCGGTCGGGCAAGTCGGCGTGTGTGGCGAAGCCGATGTGCAAGCCGCCACCGATGCCGCCACCGCCGCGCAACGCCAATGGCGCCTGATCGACGCGAAAAGCCGCGCCGCGCGCCTGCATCAGCTGGCCAACGCCATCGAACAGAACGCTGCCTGCAACCGTGAAGTCGCGAGCCTGATGACCCTGGAAATGGGCAAGCCGTTTCCCGAAGCCATGGGCGAGCTGGCCAACTGCGCGCCGATCTTTCGCTACTACGCAGAAATGGCCCGGGACGATGCCGGCAAGGTCGCCGGCACCACGCAGATCGGCTCGTTCCAGCATGTGCGTTACGAGCCGTATGGTGTCAGCGTGCACATCATGCCGTTCAACTTTCCGATCCTGCTGATGTGCTGGACGGTCGCCGCGTCCTTGGCGGCGGGCAACGCCTGCATCATCAAACCGGCGGAAGCCACGACCCTGTGCACCCTCAAGTTCATGGAGCACTTCACCGCGTTGCTGCCTGGGCTGGTGTCTTGTGTACCGGGCGATGCGGTCACCGCGCAGTTGCTGGTGCAGTCGGCGCAGACCCACGCGGTGGCCTTCACCGGCAGTGTGGCGGCAGGCAAAGCGGTGGCCGTGGCCTGTGCCGAACGGATGAAACCTTGTGTGATCGAGGCCGGTGGCAGCGATCCGCTGATCATCTCCAGGCATGCACCGCTGGAAGTGGCAGCGGCAGGCGCGGTGACCGCGGCGTTCCACTTGAGCGGGCAGATCTGCACCTCGGCGGAACGCTTCTACGTCGTCGATGATATCCATGACGAATTTGTCGCGAAATTCGCCGAGCGCACCCGTGCCTTGCGCATTGGTCATGGCCTGGAACGCTCGGAGATCGGGCCGATGGTCAGCGAAGCCGCGCGCAATAAAGTCATGCGCCTGGTCGATGACGCCGTGGCCAAGGGCGCGAAAGTGGTGTGTGGCGGGCGCATTCCACCCGGGCACAGCGTCGGCTGGTTCTATGAACCGACCATCCTCACCGGCGTGACCGGTGACATGGCGATTTTGCAGGAAGAGTGCTTCGGCCCGGTGGCGGCAATCTGCCGGGTCAGCGATTTCGATGAGGCGGTGCGGTTGGCCAACGACTCGCCGTTCGGCCTCGGTGCCTCGCTGTTTTCCACTGACCTGGCCGAAGCCATGGAAGCCGCCGAGCGTCTGGAGGCGGGGATGGTCTGGGTCAACAATCCGCTGATCGACAACGATGCGCTGCCGTTCGGTGGCTGGAAGATGTCCGGCCTTGGGCGCGAACTAGGGCGTCAGGGGCTGGAAGCGTTCCGCCGTTCGAAAATGGTCATCATCGACCACCAGCCGAAGATTCAGGACTGGTGGTACCCGTACGCCGACGATGTGTTCTATCGCGATCCGGCCTGAAGCCGGGATGCACGCAGGAGGATGGTGATGAGCGACAACTTTGGTTGGCCGACGCTGGCGGTGATTCTCGCGGCCGGGCAGGGCACGCGCATGCGTTCGCCGCTGCCCAAGGTCTTGCACCCGGTGGGCAACCAGCCGCTGCTCGGTCATGTGCTGGCGGCGGTGGCGGCGGCGGGTATCGAGCAACGGGCTGTGGTGGTGGGCGCTGGCGGCGGGCAGGTGGCCGAGTACCTGCAACAGGTGGCACCGACGGCGCAGGTGTTTACCCAGCACGAACAACTGGGCACGGCCCACGCGGTGCTCGCGGCCCGACCGGCCTTGCAGGCGCACGAACAGCAACAGGGTTGTGTGCTGGTGCTGTTCGGCGACTCACCCTTGATCACCCCGCAGACCTTGAATCGCTTGCGCAGGGCATTGATTGACGGCGCGGCGGTGGCGGTGGCGGGTTTCCACACCCAACAGCCCGGGCCTTACGGGCGGCTGCTGGTGGAGCAGGGGCGCTTGCGGGTCATTCGCGAAGCCAGGGATGCAAGCCCGCGGGAGCTGGACATCAACTTCTGCAACGGCGGCGTCATGGGCCTGCGCGCCGATACCTGTCTGTGGCTGCTGGAGCGTATCGGCAACCTGAACGCCCAAGGCGAGTACTACCTCACCGAAGCGGTGGCGGTGGCCAACGAAGCGGGACTGACGGTGACGGCCGTGGAAGTGGATGAAGTCGACGTGCTCGGGGTCAATGACCGCGAGCAATTGCAGGTCGCCGAACAGCTTTACCAGCAGCGTCGGCACCGCAGGATCAAGGAGTGTCCCATGGGTGACTATCAACGGTTGTACATCGGTGGCGAATGGATCGCCCCGGTTCAGCGCGGTGTTTTCGACACGCTCGATCCGAGTGACGAGTCGGTTCTGGCGCGGGTTGCCTCGGCGACCGCAGAGGACATCGATCTGGCCGTGTCGGCGGCGCGCAGGGCGTTTGACGAGGGCGACTGGCCACGCTGGCCCGGTGCCCGACGGGCGCAAGTGTTGAGGAAAATCGCCGAGGGCATCCGCGCTCGCCAGGACGAACTGGCGGCCATCGAAGTGCGTGATAATGGCAAGCCGTTGCCGGAAGCATTGTGGGACATCGCCGATACCGCCGGGTGCTTCGACTTCTATGCGGGACTTGCCGAGCAGTCGGACTCACACAACGAGCAGTCGATTGAGTTGCCGGATGCGCGCTTCACGTCATCGGTGATCAAGGAACCGATGGGCGTGGTCGCGGCGATCATCCCGTGGAATTTCCCGATGCTGATGGCCGCGTGGAAAGTCGCCCCGGCACTCGCAGCGGGTTGCACCCTGGTGCTCAAGCCTTCCGAACTGACCCCGCTGACTGCCCTCGAACTGGCCGGCATCGCCGACAAGGCCGGGTTGCCGGCCGGGGTGCTGAATGTGGTCACGGGCTTGGGACGCGAGGCGGGCGCGCCGTTGGCCGAACACCCGCAGGTCGACAAGATCGCCTTCACCGGCAGCGTGCCGACCGGACGCAAGATCATGCAGGCCGCCGCCAGCGAGATCAAAAACATCAGCCTGGAACTGGGCGGTAAATCACCCTTCGTGATCTTCGCTGACAGTGACCTCGAAGCGGCGGTGGAGTGGATTCTGTTCGGGATCTTCTGGAACCAGGGGCAGGTCTGTTCAGCCACCTCGCGGGTGCTGGTGGAACGCCGGTTGTACCCGGCGCTGTTGGAGCGCTTGATTGCCGCCACCGAGCAGATTCAGATTGGCCAGGGCTTCGAGGAAGGGGTGAAGCTCGGGCCGCTGGTCAGCCAGGGGCAGCTGGACAAGGTGCTGGCGGCCATTGCGGCCGGCCAGACCGAGGGCGCCCGACTGGTTTCGGGCGGTGTGCGGCCGGTTAATCTGCAAAAGGGTTATTACCTGACGCCAGCGATTTTCGCCGATGTCCCCGAGGACAGCGCCGTTTGGCGCGAGGAGATTTTCGGCCCGGTGGTGTGCCTGCGCGCCTTCGACACGGAAGCCGAATCGATCCGTTTGGCCAATGACTCGCCGTTCGGCTTGGCGGCGGCCGTCATGTCCCGGGATATCCCGCGTTGCGAACGGGTCGCTCGCGGTTTTCGCGCGGGCATCGTGTGGGTCAACTGCTCGCAGCCGACTTTCGTCGAGGCACCCTGGGGCGGCTACAAGCAAAGCGGCATCGGTCGTGAACTGGGCGAGTGGGGGTACAACAACTACCTGGAAACCAAGCAGATCACCCGCTACAACGGCGAACCCTGGGGGTGGTATCTGAAGTGACGTGAGCGCCAGAGCGGCCTGCCTCAGAACAGGGGCAGGTGATTTTTTCCGATCTGTGTGCCTATGTGTGTAATCCCGGTGACACGCCACTCAACTCAGAGCCAGTACTCCCAAAGGCGCGCCATCTGCTCCTTGGCTTTCACACCGAGCGAGCGGCTCTGCCACTTTTCCATCTTGATTTCGTTCGACTTGGCCAGATCGGCCAGGAATGCCTCCTGCATTTTTTTTCCAAACCCGGCGCCCAGCACAACAACGTTGACTTCATCGTTGTGCAGGAAACTACGCCAGTCGAGGTTGGTGGAGCCGACAGTCGACCACACGCCATCGATTACTGCTGTCTTGACGTGGAGTAGCGCGTCTTTGCGTTCGTAAAGCTTGACGTTGGCTTTCAACAGCTCGCTGTAGTAGGCGCGTCCAGCATGGAACACCAGCCACGAATCGGTGCTGCTGGGCAGCACCAGCTTGACGTCGACGCCACGTGCTGCAGCCTCCTTGAGGGCCGCCAGCAACTGCGGGTCGGGAATAAAGTAGGCGTTAGTCAGCCATATCTCGGATTGCGCGCTACGCAGCGCCGAAATCAGCGTGGCATAGATCAGGCTGAACGGCTCATTTGGCGAGCTTCCGATGGCCCGCACCACCTCGGTGCCTTTGCGCTCAGGTGGCGGAAAGTAGTGGCGAGCCGCGAGTGGTTCGCCTTTCTGGGTAGCCCAGGTTCCGATGAACAGCTTCTGGAGTTCCGCAACCACAGGCCCCTCGATGCGCAAGTCGGTATCGCGCCAGGGCAAATCACCATTTGGGCGAGTCTTTGAGTAAGAATTGAACGAGCTCCCCGAATAGACGCTGCTGATGTTGATCCCGCCGAGAAAGGCAATACGGCCGTCCACTATCAGCAGCTTTCGGTGGTCGCGCTGGTTCACGTCCCAGCCCGCTTTGGCCGTCACCGGATTGACTGGGTTGTACTCCAGCACCTTGACGCCTGCGTCGGTCAATTGAGAGAAAAACGCCGATGATGTTTTAAGGGTTCCGACGCTGTCACGGATCAGATTGACCTGTACGCCTTGCCGTTGCCGAGCGATCAGCGCGGTGGCGAAGCGCTGGCCGACTTCATCATCGTCGAGGATGTAGGTCTCCATGTTGATGTGGTCGCGCGCTGCTTCCACGGCTTTGATCATCGACTGGTAGGTGGTGGGGCCGTCCTGCAGCAAGTCGACCTTGTTTCCTTCCGTCAGCGGGCTGCCGACGATGGACTCTTCGATTGCGAGGTGCACGTCGAAGATGTCGGTCTCTGCGCCGGTGGACTCGAGTCGCTCGAGAATGGCCTTGCTGCGCTCGGCTGACAGAGGCCCGTGTACCCCGTCGAGCTGCACTGGCGCAGAGGGCGCGTGAGCCATATCGGGCACTATCCTGGGCAATGTACTGCAGGAAACCACAAATGCCAGGAGCACAGCCATGCACAGAGCCAGAGGAACACACACACCCTTACATGTGGCAAGAAGATTCATCAGGCCCCCTCTTTGTGAGGACGGTGATAGCGAGTGGCGATGCCGTCACTTGCTTTGACTACTGCGTAAGGGCAGGGTTCGTCGTCAGAGAGTGCTTTTGGCCGATCGTCACTTTTCGGGAATGGGCCGATTGCTGCCGAGCAAACAAGACCGCCGGTGCGATCTTGCCAGTTCCTTACATCTCCACCTGTGTGCCCAGTTCTATCACCCGATTCAACGGCAACTTGAAGTACTTAAGGTTGCTGTTGGCGTTCTTGAGTAAAAAGGCGAAAAGGCTTTCTCGCCAACGGGCCATACCGATGCGCTTGGTCGGGATCACCGTTTCCCGGCTCAGGAAATAGGTGGTGCGCATCGGGCTGAAGTCCAGCTCGGCCAAGTGACAGAGACTCAACGCCAAGGGGACATCGGGCTCCTCGATAAAGCCAAAGTGCAGACTGACCCGGAAGAACCCTTCGCCATACGCTTCAACCTCAAACCGTCTATCAGCACTTACACGAGGGCTGTCTTCAGACACCACCGTAAGCAATACCACTTGCTCATGCAAAACCTGGTTATGCAGCAGATTGTGCAGCAGCGCATGCGGAACGGCATCGGACCTGGCTGTCAGAAATACCGCCGTACCCAGTACCCGATGAGGAGGCTGCGTGCGGATGCTACCGATAAACAGTGGTAGAGGCAGCGCGGTTTCGTCCAGCCGTTCAACAATGATCTTGCGCCCACGTTTCCAGGTGGTCATCAAAATGAACAGGCCAATGCCAGCAATCACCGGGAACGCACCGCCCTGGAAGATCTTCGGAGCATTGGCCGCGAAGTACAGGCTGTCTACCAGCAGAAAACCGAGCAGCATCGGAACGGCCAACCAGCGCGGGGTTTTCCATAGCAGCAGGACGACGGCCGAGGACAGGATGGTGGTGATCAGCATGGTGCCCGTTACAGCGACCCCATAAGCGGCGGCCAAAGCACTGGACGACTCGAAACCAAGTACCAGCAGCACAACACCGACCATCAACGCCCAGTTAACGGTACCGATGTAAATCTGTCCCTGCTCCTGGCTGGAGGTATGCTGGATAAACATGCGAGGGACATACCCAAGCTGGATGGCCTGGTGTGTCAGGGAAAATGCGCCGGAGATCACGGCTTGAGAAGCGATGATGGTCGCCAGTGTAGAGAGTGCGACCATCGGCAGCAGTGCCCAGCCCGGCGCGAGCAAATAAAATGGATTGCGCACCGCCTCAGGGTTTTCCAGGATCAAGGCACCTTGGCCAAAATAATTGAGTACCAGTCCTGGCAATACCAAAATGAACCAGGCGCGGGCAATGGGTTTGCGACCGAAGTGCCCCATGTCTGCATACAGTGCTTCGGCGCCCGTCAGCGCGAGCACCACTGCCCCGAGGATGGCCACACCGATTCCCGGATGAGCGATGAAAAAATGCGCTCCCCAGTATGGATTGAGCGCTTGCAGCACTTCCGGCCGCTGTAAAATGCCATAGACCCCCAGCGCACCCAGCACGACAAACCACAGCACCATCACTGGGCCGAACAGAATGCCGATACGAGCCGTGCCGTGTTTCTGTATCAAGAACAGCGCCACCAGCACGATCACTGACAAAGGCACGACCCAGTGTTCAATTCCGTCAAACGCCAGCTGTAGCCCTTCAACCGCAGAGAGCACCGAAATAGCCGGGGTGATCATGCTGTCCCCGTAAAAAAGTGCCGCACCAAACAGACCAAGCAGAACGAGTATTTTACTCATGCGCGGATAAGGGGCGGCTGCGCGGCGGGCTAAAGCCGTCAACGCCATGATGCCGCCTTCACCCTGGTTGTCGGCACGCAGGATGAACAGCACATATTTGATCGAGACGACCCAGATCAGTGACCAGAAGACCAACGACAGAATACCCAGCACGCCGTCGTGGTTGGCCTGAACTCCGTAGTGGCCAGAAAATACTTCTTTGAGCGTGTAGAGGGGGCTGGTGCCAATGTCCCCGTAAACCACTCCGACCGCGGCGACGAGCAAGCCCACTCCTGACGCTTTGGATTGCGAGTTTTCATGTACTCCGATTGCTGTTTCACTCAAGGGTCGCTTCTCTCGAATTACGGGGAGGAAATGCATGCCATCCTTGGGCAAAACGATGTGCCTGGGCCACTGAAGCCTCAAGGCGCATGGACGATCTAAAAAGTCGCGGCCAGTATCTTTGAGGGCGCAAACAGCAGTCGTAAAGAAAGCGTAAAAAATTTACGGCAGATACTCGAAACATCAGATCCAGTGGCTTGGGCCTGTCCCGCCCCAGCCCTGGCAAGCCGGGACGACGCGTCGTGCGAGCAATCAGACCTGCGCCTCGCCCGGGAACGTCGGCAGCCCGTACGTCAACGCAAGTTCCAAGGCCGGTTACAAGGGGTATAACTATCAGAACAAAAGGCGGGTCACCCAGAATCGGCCCTCCAAAGGCAGCGCCCGGGACGGGCGCCCCAGGCCTGATCGGCGCCAGCGGCGCGGAGCGATGTGATGAGTTCCAGAGCATGGCGATGGGCTCGCAAGAGCTTTCTTGGCTGCATCGAGCTGGCCGTGCTGGTCACTCCACTGTGCGCCAGCGCCATGTTCAAGTGCCAAGCCAGGGACGGAGCCATCAGCTACACCAGCCAAGCCATCGCCAGCGCCCGCTGCACTCGCCTCAATGGCATGGCGGGCGCCGGTGTCGGCGCCAAGGCAATGGCGCTGCCACGGGTTGTGCGGGACGACACCCCAGGCGCGGTGCGGATCCGGGTATGGACTTTCATCCACAAGGGTAATCGTCAATATGTGAGCCGGCGCCCAGTCGGGATCTCCGCACGGGTCGATGTCCTTGAGCTCTATTACATCAAGGGCTGCTATCTGTGCATGGCGCCGAAGGATTTCAAGGTCGCCTCACTGCGCCTGGACACCCATTCCTATCGACGGGAGATCGAAGCCGCTTCGGGTCATTATGGTGTCGACAGGGCGCTGGTCCGCGCAGTGATACATGCCGAATCGGCGTTTCGCCCCAACGTCATTTCCGAAGCCGGCGCCCAGGGGCTGATGCAGTTGATGCCCGCCACCGCCGAGCGCTTCGCCGTGGACGATCCGTTCGACGCACGACAGAACATTCGTGGCGGCGTGCGCTACCTGGCCTGGCTGCTCAAGCGCTTCAACGGCAACCAGATGCTGGCGTTGGCAGGTTACAACGCCGGCGAAGCGTCTGTGGTCCAGTACAACGGGGTGCCTCCCTACGCCGAGACGCAATCCTACGTCACCCTCGTGCAGTCCTTGACCGAACGCTATCGCAACCATAGCGGCCGTCCGTGAGGGGCAGAAACCGGCCAGGAGCGGACCTCGAACACATCACCTGATCGGCTGTTTTTTTTAGGACGAAGCGGTCACCCGTGTTCCGCTGCCAACATTGACCTGAACTGCGAAATGATCTCTGAAGATAACCCGGCAGCTTCGAACACTGCGCAGGTAAAGCTAACGGGTGCAGGACCTGGCGCAGTTATGATGCGGTCGGCAACCACCGCTACTTGACTGCTTCGATAAAGCGTGGCCCCGTCATAACCTGCGGCATTCTGTTGTAAAAAGTCAGCGCTGTTCGAAGTATGAGGGACCGTGTCGAGAAGCCCGGCCCTCGCAAGTGCCAGCGTCCCCCCACAGATACCTGCAATTGTCGCTCCACTTGAACGACTAGCATGAAGAAAGTCCCGAATGTCCGGTGCATCTGCACGCTCCCAGATCATTCCACCGATGACGACAACAACGTCCGGCTTCCAGTCCAGGCATTGTTGCAAGCTGCTATCCACAGTTACAGCCAATCCACCCTGCGAGCGGAACTGCCCCGTAGTAGAGGTGAAAAACCTGACGTCGATCCCGTAAAACGGGGATGCGGTTCCTGCAATGAAAGCGTATTCCCAGTCCGCAAAACCGGGTGTCAGTATCAAGCCCAAGCGTGCCATCAGTCCGAATCCTCCATGAAAACGAACAACATAAAGCGACAACAAACAGATCTCAACGTCCGCTCAGGTCTATTGTGTTGAAAAAAATCCCAACGCCATCCTGACTGTTACTGGACTTGAGAAAAAAACAATGAAGTCGCCGTTGCCTCTGTAGTTACCTCTTCAACCAGGTACTTGCCGGTTCTTCGCCTGCCCTCCATCCACATCCGCATGATTGATCCTCGTCTGAAGGTGAAATGAGTGGAGCTACCTCCAACAGATACCATAGAGGACAACCACTGACACGCCTCTGGGCGCTTGATACAGGGCAAAGGGATGACTGGAAAAACGGTGGGCAAGTCTGTGCAATTGCTCAGCCGGTGGAACTGCAAACCATTCTGGCAATCGAAACCTTAAAGGGCGAGACGGGCGTAGTATGGGTTACGCATTCGCATTGAACGCCCTGTAGGGCTGTAAAGCCGGGAGGGTTGCATGGAAAGGGACGCGATGTTCAGGTTCCTTGCGGGCTACCTGTTGATGTGTGTCCTGCTGGCATGGGGGGTGATCCAGGCGTCGCACTGGATTGCTTCTCGCTTGCTGCTGTATTGGATTATTTAGCGCCGACCCTCGCTGCTTCGCTTCTCCTTGTCGATTCTTCCAGTACCACAATGGTGCGATCCACTGTCTGGCCTTCTCCCTCTGACCCTCAGCCTGCTCGATCAGTCGCTGCAATCACGCGATCAGGCCGGTTCGCTGAACCGGCAACTGGCCCCATTCAAGGATTGAGCCAGTTGCCGATGCTGCCAGGTTAGTGGAACGGAAAGATGTAATTCATCCATGCCGCCATGCGCAGAAGGATTTTGCGCATCATCGCGATGTGATGGAAATGCTGGCTGTACAACGCCGCCTGGCCGTAGGCGCCGCCGGGCATCTGGTCGGCGTACTGGGCATAGTCGGGATCGGTGATCTCAATGATCACCGGAACCCGGCCGGCCGGTGGTGAACCGGTGAAGCTGATCAGTGTGCCTGACGGTTGGATCTGGCCTTCGGCGATGACCGAAACGACGGTCTTGACCTTGCCTTCGAAAACCTTGCCTGGAATGCCGTCGAAAGCGACCTCGGCCTCGTCGCCCTCGGTCAGGCGCAACAGGCTGTTCTGGCGCATCCACGCGGAGAAGTAATGTCCTTCGGCGGGAATGAAGACCATCGAAGGGCGCAGCGGCAACCTGGTCGCCATCATGCCCGGACGCAGTGAAACATGGGTGACGAAGCCTTTGCTCGGCGCACGGACGGTGGTGTTGTCGAGTTCGTACTGCGCGTTGTCCAGTTGTGCCTTCAGGTCATCACTGCGAGCGACCACCATATCCAGTTCCCGTTGGGTACTGAAGTTACGCTTGATCAGCTCGGTGATCCGGGCGCGATCGGCCTGGGCGGCAATCAGCTGTGCCTTGAGGGATTTCACCCGGTATTCGAAAGGCGCAGGGTCGATGCGAAACAGCACATCGCCTTTTTCCAGGGGATGGTTGGTCTTCACCGATACATCGATCACCTGGCCGCTGACCACGGGTATCACCGGAACCGATACAAAATAGGAACGCGCCACCTCGGAGTAGGGGTGGTTGTAGTTCATCGTGAAAATCAGCGTGCCGATAATCACGATCCCGCCCAGCACCGCCGTGGGCACCGTCCATTTGTTCAGGGGGATGCGGAAGATCTTGAAGATGGCTACGCAGAGAGCGGCATACGTCAGAATGAGTAAGAGATCCATGGCTCAAATGCCCTCGCCGAGATTGTCCGTTGGCACACGGTTCTGTGCCGTACCCATCGCTGACTCCAGGCGCTCGATCCGGCCTTGCAGCTCGGCGACCTGTTGTTCGAGGTGAACCACATGACTTTTGGGTGAGTGTCCGTCACTGAAACCCCAGCCCCGGTCCTCCCGATAGGCCATCGCCCAGATCCACAGGAACGGCCAGAGTGCGTGCAAGGTGAAGAGGCTGACCCAGCCGGTGGCGTGGATCGCATCCTGGTGAGGGTGGTTGCGGTGGACGGCAATTTCATAGGGGATGTCGTGGAGCAGGATGATCCCGTAGAACAAGAAGAGTCCTACAAATATCAGTACGCCCAGGGCGAAGTATTCAAGCATGAACCAGTCCTCTTGAAGCAGATAGCGTGTGCGCCTGAGTGTAGCCGTTCAATCTACACTTGACGGGGATGCGGATATCCAGCCGGAACAACCGGTGCTTGACCGACGAGGTGAGTTCATGCCAACCAATGCTCAATTCGAAAGGGCGCCTGTACTTGACCCTGTCGAGCGCATTACCGAGGTGATCTTCGGCCTGCTGATGGCCATGACGTTCACCGGCACCATCAGCGTGGCTACGGCAGACCAGGCCGCCGAACGCACGATGATGATTGCCGCGCTCGGCTGCAATCTCGCCTGGGGACTGGCCGATGCGGTCATGTACCTGTTGCGCGCACTGGTCGAGCGCACGCGCAGGATCAAGCTGTACATGGCCTTGCGTAATGGCACGGACGCCGCGGCCGGTCAGGCGCTCGTTGCGCAAGTGTTGCCGTTGCAGTTCGCGACGGCGGCCGGCAGTGAGGGCCTGGAGTTGTTGCGCCGTCGGCTGCTCGAGCAGCCCCCCTTGCCGATCAGGGCCGGCCTCGGCTGGAGCGACTTCAGGGGCGCCCTCGGTGTTTTCCTGTTGGTCGTGTGCTCGACATTTCCGTTGGTGGTGCCGTTCATGCTGCTCGATCAGACGGCGCTCGCCATCCGCCTGTCCAACCTGATCGGACTCGTGGTGCTGTTCATCGCAGGCTGGCTGCTCGCCAGATACGCTGGCGCCACGCAATGGCAGGGTGGGGTGATCATGGCCGCCACGGGGGGCGTGCTGATCCTTGCAATCATTGCGCTGGGTGGATAAAAACCGGGCATCATTCAACACACTAAAGACTCGTTCTCATTTACAATTGCCCTTCCATTTACGTCGGGCAGCCTGGCATGGATGTTTTCGCCGCAATCCATCTTCATTTATCCCAGTGGGTGATCGAGCCGGTCACCCGGCAGTTCCTGGGCATTTTCGACTTCAACGGCAGACTCGGTCTAGCCTTTCTCTGCATGTCTTACAGCGTCGCCTATTGCCTGTTCCGCTACCGCAAATCCCGGGGCTTGACCGACGCGCGCTCATTCGGGCAGTTCATCGGCGGCTGCCGGGTGTACCTGCATCGCTCGGCGCTGCTCGACTACCGCTACTACTTCGTACTCGCCATCCTCAAGGTTACCCTGGTCCTGCCCATCGTCGGCCTGGTCGATCCGTACGTCTTGCGTTCAGCGGACTACATCGCGTTCTTCACCCAGCTGTGGGGCGCGCGTACGCAAGTGGAAGAGAACCTGGCGCTGACCCTGCTCTATGGGCTGGGCGTATTTCTGGTCAAGGATTTCAGCCATTACTGGGGCCATCGCGCCTTCCATTCGCGGTATCTGTGGGCCTTCCACAAAGTCCATCATTCGGCGCCCGTGCTGGTGCCGGCGACGGCCAGCCGCGTGCACTTTCTGGAAGAAGTGGTCGAAAAGCTCACGGATATCATCTGCGTCGGCGCATTTGCCGGGGTCTTCTGGTACGCCTGCGGCGGGGAGATCAGCCGCTATACCTTGTTTGGCGTGACCTACATGGTGTTCATCTTCAATGGCCTGGCGGCCAACCTGCGTCACAGCCATGTCTGGTTTTCCTTCGGGCCGGTGCTGGAACGGGTGCTGAGCAGCCCGGCGCAACACCAGATTCATCACAGCGATGCGCCGCGACACTTCAACAAGAACTTCGGCATCAATCTGTCACTGTGGGACTGGATGTTCGGCACGCTCTACGTAACACAATCCAAACCCGAAACCATCCACTTCGGCACCGGCGAGCACGATCACGAGCGTTACTTGACGCTGCAGGGTTTGATCGTCACGCCGTTTGTGGACATCGCGCGCAAATTCCTTCCTGCAAAACGCCCGAAAGCACAGCCTGAAAGCGGATCTGATCCGTATTTTTCAGCGCAATCTGCCTCTGTAACGGATACAGCCTCCAGCCCACAATAAATCTCCGGTACGGCAGCCCCCGACGCTGCTGTACCGCCAATTCATAGTGTGGGAGGCCCTATGGCCAAGATGACGATTTTTCTCGGCGGTTTTCTGCTGTTGACCATCCTGATCGGTATGCTGGCGACGATTCCGCCGACTTGATTACACCCGTTGCCAATCAGGAACTCTGCCGATCAATATCGCGCCGCAGAACGACAGCGGTGGTGATGTCTTCAACGATTTCGTGACTGGCTACTGCATCTCTGACCCGATTCAGATCATCAATAGTTCGCGATTCGACCTCAATGACCAGGTCGAGCTGGCCACTGACCGAGGAGACTCGTCGTACCTGCGAGTTTTGGGCAAGCAGGTCCAGCAAGCTGATTGCGGGTGTGCGTTTCAGGCATACAAGAAGGATTGCGCGAATCACGTTGGCATCGATTTCGCCGATATCAGCTCGGTAGCCTCTGATCACACCATTGCGTTCAAGGTTGATGACTCGCTCGCTGGTAGCACTTCTTGAAAGCCCGATTCTCGCTGCCAGGGCCTTCAGGGCAATTCGAGCCTCTTTGGAAAGAATTTCGAGTATTTCGCGATCTTTCGTGTCCAGGTCGCGCATCAGAACTCCCTAATTTTGCTACCGAAATTGTGCCGGTCGATTCCGGCAATATGCAGGCTGAAGCCGACCGTATACCTACTGCCGTCCAAGGCTTTGCGTGCCAAGCTATCTGAAAAAAATGGCTTGGAAAACAATTACCATGACAAATCTTTCCCATCCTGCCCCCCAGTTCTCGACAGGGGATGCCGAAAAACTGAGTGAGCAGCTTTTCAACGTTATCGGTACGGCCACGCCTCTGGATGGCGAGCGCGACCGCAACTACCGGTTGAATACAGGAACCGATGCCGGATGGATTCTGAAAGTCGTCAACTCGACTGAACCTCGAGTTGAAAGCGAGTTTCAGACAGCCATTCTCAGTCACCTCGCCACGCACAGTCCCGAGCTTACCGTGCCTTTTCTCAAGAAAAGCCTTGCCGGTGAATACCTGGCCTCTGCGGTAGCGCCCTCCGGCGAAACCCATGCGGTCCGCCTGGTCAGCTGGTTGCACGGAACGCCGCTTGCCGAGGTCGAGCGCACGTTCGAATTGATGCGCAGCCTTGGCCAATCGTTCGGTGAGATAGATCGTGCACTTCAGGGCTTCATGCATCCAGGCGCGGTACGTGATCTCGACTGGGATTTGCGTCACGCCGCACGTTCGAGTTCACGCCTGCATTTCGTGAAAGATCCTGGCAGAAGGGCCATTCTGGAACGCTTCATAGAACGTTTCGAAAAAACCGTTCAACCGAAGCTTTCGCGACTGCGTGCACAAGTCATTCACAATGACGGCAACGACTGGAACATCCTCGTCGATTCCCGCAATCATCAGAAAGTCTCGGGCATCATCGATTTTGGCGATGCGGTCCATACGATTCTGATTGCCGAAGTCGCCATCACCTGCGCCTATTCCATTCTCGACACGGAAGATCCAATCGGCGCGGCTGCCGCCCTCACGGCCGGTTTCCATGAGAAGTACCCTCTGCAGCCGGAGGAGCTTGACGTCCTCTTCAATCTCATTGCGATGCGCCTGGTCACGAGCGTCACCTTGTCGGCATCGCGATACGACCGAACGCAAGACAATCCCTACCTTGGCATCAGCGAAGCGCCGGCCTGGCGCCTTCTGGAAAGGATGGATCGCATGAACCCTCGTCTGGCGACTGCGATCTTGCGTAAAGCCTGTGGTTTTGACGCGATCGAAGGCGCTGGTGCGGTTCGCCGCTGGGTGGCCGAAAACAGCAAGTCCTTCGCGGATATCGTGCGTCCATCCGCTGCGACGATGAACAAGGTCATTGCTCCGTTCGGAGACGCTTCGCATGTGATGACTATCGCTTCAGCCGAGCAACGTCCAGCGCAGGCAACGAAGTGGTGGAATGATTTTTCTGCCGAACACAAGGTGCCGCTCGGTATCGGGCCATGGGGAGAGGAAAGGACCATCTACACCGACACGGCGTTTGAATCACGATTCATTGAAGGGCAGCGTCGGATCCTTCACGTCGGTGTCGACTTGATCATGCCCGCTGGAACGCCTCTCTATACGCCCGTTGCCGGTGTGGTGCAGAGCGTCGAGGTCGAGCATGAGCCGCTTGGTTATGGTGGTTTGATCATGCTCGAGCACTCGCCTGAAGGTTGCCCGCCATTCCTGACGCTGTGGGGGCATATGGCTCATGAAGCCTTGGCGCGGCTCAAGCCCGGTGACCGCCTGGAGGCTGGCGAGCTTGTGGGATACATGGGAGCGGATACGGAAAATGGCGGATGGATTCCCCATGTGCATTTTCAAATGTCTACGGACACAGCGTTGAAAGCGAGCGAATTCATCGGCGTAGGTGAACGGGCTTATCTTGAGGTATGGGCCGACATTTTTCCCGATGCATCGAGTCTCGCGGGGATTCCTCCGGAAACCTACAGCCAGGACGGACGCACCAAGGCAGAGATTGTTGCGAAGCGAAAGGAGTTGTTGCTTCCAAACCTGTCGATTTCCTATTCAGATCCGATCAAGTTCGTTCGCGGTGATGGGGTCTGGTTGATCGATAACTTTGGTAGGGCGTATCTGGACTGCTTCAATAACGTGTGCCATCTCGGCCACTCTCATCCAGATGTGGTGCAAGCGCTTTCGCGGCAGGCATCACGCCTGAACACGAACACGCGTTATCTGCACGATAATATCGTGGAGTATGCAGAGCGACTCACCGCTACCTTGCCTGAAGGTCTGGCTGTCGCTTCCTTCGGCTGTTCGGGAAGTGAAGCAAACAGCCTCATGCTGCGTATGGCGCGCAATCACACGGGGCGTAACGATGCAATTGTGCTGGATTGGGCTTACCACGGCACTACGCAGGAACTGATCGACCTCAGCCCTTACAAGTACAAGCGTAAAGCCGGTAAAGGGCGTGCAGATCATGTGTTTGAGGCGGCCGTCCCGGATGCCTACCGTGGTGTGGATCACTGGTCGTTCGAGGAACTTGGCAAGCGTTTCGCTGAAAGCGTGGCGGATCAGATTGAACTCATGCGCAAGCAGGGCAGATCCCCGGCGTTCTTTTTGGCGGAGTCCATTCCAAGTGTCGCCGGGCAACTTTTCTTCCCGGAAAACTACTTGAAAGAAGTCTATGCAATGGTTCGTGCAGAGGGCGGTCTTTGCCTGGCTGACGAAGTCCAGGTCGGCTTTGGTCGCGTAGGTAGCCATTGGTGGGCTTTTGAAACCCAGGGTGTCGTTCCCGATGCAGTGTCCATGGGCAAACCCATTGGCAATGGGCATCCCATGTCGGCGGTTGTGACCACGCGAGAAATTGCAGACAGCTTCAACAATGGCATGGAGTACTTCAATACCTTCGCCGGCAGTCCGGTTTCCTGTGCTGTAGGGCTCTCGGTGCTCGATGTAATTGAGCGCGATAACCTGAAACTCAACGCACTGACCGTTGGCAACTATCTGCTCGACGGCTTCCGTAAGTTGCAGCAGCGATACGATGCAATAGGCGATGTGCGCGGGTTGGGTCTTTTTCTCGGGATAGAACTTGTCACGGACCGCAAAACGAAAGTTCCAGCCACGGAGCTGGCCAGGAAAGTAGCCGATGGTGCAAGGGAGCGAGGCATCTTGATCGGTACTGAAGGCCCCCATGACAATGTTCTGAAAATGCGCCCATCGATGATTTTCAGTCAGAAAAACGCTGATTTTCTGCTTGAGGTCCTGGACGAAAGCTTTAAGGCCGCACTCCGGTAGATCGCAAAGGGCGGGGCGTGCGACAAGACACCAGGTTGGACGATGTGGCTCCCCGACATAGTGTCGGCCAACTCCGGCAATGTGTCAGGTTGGCTGACACCTTGCCGGGTGCTTTCCAGAAGTGCCTATGCAAGACTTTTCATGAAGGCCGGGTGAATAACCCCAAGAAAATAATAAACAATTCTTCCAAGGTGCCATCCATGCTAACTAAAAAGCTCAAGGGTTTGATTGTCGCTTCTACCGTGGCGGCAGCGGCGCTACTTTCCACTTCAGCTGTTCATGCTGATGATTTGAAGTCGATCCAGGATTCCAAAGAGATCCGTATCGCGATGAGCGGTCAATACTCTCCCTTCAGCTTTGCAAACGAGCAGAACCAGATCGTCGGATTCGACGCCTCCATCAGCGAGGCGCTGGCTGAGCGGATGGGGGTAAAGGTGACGATCATCACGACGCCATTCGACGGGATAATTGCAGGACTTCTCGCGAAGAAATATGACGCCATCGTCGCTTCGATGACCATTACCCCGGAACGCCAGAAAGCAGTGGATTTTGTTGGGCCTTATTACCACGCTGGCCGAACGATCGTAGTGAAGGACAACTCTTCGATCAAAAGTCTTGATGATCTTAAAGATGTTGTTGTCGGCGTTACCCTTGGGGATGCACACGATAAATGGGCCAGGGCCCGCGGCAACCTGAAGGTGAGAACGTACAAAGGTCTACCCGAAATGCTTGTCGACCTGGAGGCCGGGCGCATCGATGCGATAGTGATGGACAGTGTTCCGGTGTTGGTCGCCGTCAAAGAAACAGGGCAGAAGGTTCGCATCATTACTCCACCGGATAGCGATGGTGGCATTGAAGGCATGGGCATTGCCCTGCGCAAGAATAACCCTGAGCTCAAGGCGACCATGCAGAAGGCGCTTGAAGACATGCTCGCCGATGGCACCTACGAAAAGATCTCGATGAAGTGGATTGGCAACGATATCCGCTGATTCATGTTCAGCATGGCCCGACCTGTCGTCGGGCCAGCCAATCCGACTTTTCCGAGCGTTCCCATGGATCTGACTCTCATACAACGCACATTCCCGTTTTTCCTGGAGGCGGCCTGGATTACGGTGCAAATCTCTGTACTTGCTCTTCTGCTTGGTTTTCTGGTCGCAATCGTGCTGGTTGCTGCCCGGTTGTCCACTGCTCTCGCATTTCGATACCTTGCAAGACTCTACATCAGCGTTTTTCGCGGCACTCCCTGCCTGGTTCAGCTGTTCATCATTTACTTTGGTGGGCCGCAGATCGGAATTGAACTGGAGCCGTTTGCCGCAGGGGTAATCGGCTTGGGCCTGAACATCGCTGCCTACATGGCGGAATCCATTCGTGGCGCTATCACCAACGTTGACCCAGGCCAGGAAGAAGCTGCACGTTCGATTGGTTTCGGGCGTGGCCAGACCTTATGGTTTATCACGCTGCCACAAGCTGCAAAGTTGATGATCAGGCCGCTGGGAGTGAACGCTGTCGCTCTTATCAAAGGTTCTGCACTGGTGTCGACGATCTCTGTTGTTGAGCTTTCATATACAGCGCAACGCTTTATCAGTTCAACGTACAAACCTTTTGAGATTTTCATGGTGTCGGCACTGCTTTACATCGTGATGGTCTACTCGGTCAGATTTGTTGTTGACTATCTCGATAATCGCTTCGCGGCAAGGTGAGAGCATTCAGATGCAAAGCCTGGATCTTAGTATAGTTACACCCTATTCCGAGCTACTTGCGACCGGTCTTTGGTGGACGGTTGTGATGTTTGTAAGTTCCAGCATATTGAGTTTGATGGCAGGGGTAGCCTTTGCACTCATCGTTCTTTATGCGCCCAGGATCCTGGCGCTGCCCGTGCGTTTTATGACGTGGTTGCTCATGGGCACTCCACTGCTTCTTCAGTTGTACTTGATTTATTATGGTCTTGTACAAGTGGGGATTGATATTCCTGCCCTGGTGGCAGGCATCATAGGCCTCAGTTTGCACTTTGCCGTCTACAATGCCGACGTTATTCGTGCCGGTGTGGTATCGGTAGACCCTGGTCAGATTGAAGGTGCCCGCTCCATTGGTCTCAGCCGTGGACAGACTCAGCGTTACATCATCGTACCGCAGGCGCTTCGCAGGACTATTGCGCCGCTGGGAAACAATCTGATTGTCCTGTTGAAGGACACCTCTCTGGTTTCCATAATCGGTATTGCCGAGTTGGTGTACAGCGCACAACTTGCCGTGAGCGAGACCTATAGCCCGTTTGAGTTTTATCTGACTGTCGCGGTTATTTATTATGCAGCCAATCTAGTTCTCGAAGCCGGTCTGCATCTTCTCGAAAACAAGGTAGAGATGTCACGATGATCAGCAAGGAATTCATGGTTGAGGTGAAGGGCGCTCGCAAGGCTTACGGAGCACTTGAAGTACTCAAGGGAATCGATCTTTCCATATCTCGCGGACAAATTGTCGCCATCATCGGCCCAAGTGGATCTGGCAAAAGCACGCTTCTGCGGTCAATCAACCACCTGGAGGTGCTTGACGATGGCGAGATATGGTTAGAGGGTGAGCAAGTCAATCGGCCATTGAAAGGTCGTGCGTTTGAACAGCATATAAATGCTGTGCGTCAGCAGATGGGTATGGTATTTCAACACTTCAATCTATTTCCGCATTTGACCGTGTATGAAAACATCGCTCTTGGTCCGATAAAACTCAAGGGCCTTACAAAAAAAGCATCTCGTGAGTTGGCAATGGAATACTTGTCAAAAGTTGGCTTGGCCAACAAGTTCGATGAGTATCCTTCTCGCCTGTCAGGCGGACAGAAACAGCGCGTTGCCATAGCAAGGGCACTGGCGATGCAACCAAAAGTCATGTTGTTCGACGAGGCTACATCGGCACTGGACCCTGAGCTTGTCGAAGAGGTCAACCTGGTCATGAAGCAACTCGCTGCGGAGCACATGACAATGTTGATCGTCACTCACGAAATGCGCTTTGCCGGCGAAGTGGCAGACCGGATTGTCTTTATGGACGGCGGGGTTGTAGTGGAGGAGGGGGCACCGCAAGAGATCCTGCAAAACCCTGTCCAGGAACGAACCCGGTCATTCTTGAAAAAGCATCTGCACGACAGATAAGTTGCGCCTTCCCACAAATCTTGCGTGATCTTGCAAAACCTAGTCTCGCAGACAAAGCCGGCACTGGTGGACAAGCTGGCGGACGTTTTCATCGGTGGTCAGTGACAACGCTGGCGCTCACCGGTACTCATCATGCCGACGCCACCAGGGCCCCGTTTCATTGCGTCCCTTGGGCGCGCGGTCGAGCCATTGGTACATGCTCCACAATCCGTCCAGGCCCCGCGCGTAGGTGGAGTAGGTGTGATAAATCTCGCCGTCCTCCAGCACAAACGTACTCAACCCCGGCCTGTCGCGGGTATAGGTCGGCGCATCGGTGCCACAGGTCGCGGCGAATTGTTTCACCGGTTCCGGGATCTGGCTGGCGTCCATGGCATGGCCGCCGCGCTGGTAGTTGTATTCGATCAAGCCTTCGCGCTGCTGCGCTTCGGTGAAGTAGACATTGAAGTCGGCGGTGAAGTCGCTATCGGCGGCCGAGGCCCAGGGGAAGGTCCAGCCCATTCGGCGCTTGTAGGCCTGCAGTTTCGCCAAGGGTGCGCGGGATATCGCCATCAGGGTCACGTCGTGGTTCGCCAGGTGGACGACGATGGGGTCGAAGCCATCGGCGATGGCTGAGCAGGAAGGGCAGCCGGCTGTGTAGTCGGGGCCGAACATGAAGTGGTAGACCAGCAGTTGCGAGCGCCCTTGAAAGAGTTCGGCCAAGGTGGCGCTGCCGTTGTCGGTATCGAAGCGGTACGTCTTGTCGAGGTGAAACCATGGCAATGCCTGGCGTTGCCTGGCCACATCATCGCTGCGTCGGGTCAGTGCTTTTTCCGCTTCAAGCAGTTGCAAACGTGCCGCCAGCCATTGTTCCCGGGTCGCGGTTTTGTGGGTGTTCATCGTTGTACGCTCCTGGTGAAAGCTCGTGATTTAGACTAAACCCGGGTATCGAATGATGGGAGTGACAAGCGTGGCGGGATTACGATGGACTCGATGATCACGGCAGCTGCACAGGCGCTGGCGGCGGGCAATCCGCTGGGCGCACTGGACCGCGTGGCCTTGCGCGACGATGCGCCGGCCCTGGCCCTGCGCGGTATCGCCATGGCGCAACTGGGCGATCTGGTGCGGGCCAGGGCGCTGGTCAAGCGGGCGCAACGGGCCTTTGCGCCCAAGGAAGTGCTGGCCCGGGCGCGATGTGTGGTGGCTGAGGCCGAAATCGCCCTGGCTTCGCGGGAGCTCGGGTGGCCGGTCAAGGCGCTTGAAACGGCGCGGGTCACCCTTGAACACCACGGTGACCGGGTCAATGCCGCCCATGCGCGTTATCTGCAAATCCGCCGTCTGCTGTTGATCGGCCAGCTCGATGAGGCACAGCAGTTGCTGGCCGGACTCGACCCCGGCCCATTGCCACCGGCCTTGCGGGCAACCCATGAACTGGTGCTGGCGGGGATCGCTATTCGGCGCCTGCAATCGCACGCGGCGCGGGAGGCGTTGAACAGGGCCGGGCAGGCTGCCGGTCAAGCCGGAATTGCGGCGCTGATGGCTGAGGTCCAACACGCTGTGTATCTGCTCGATGCCCCTGCGGCACGCCTGATTGCCCAGGGTGAAGTACGGCCGCTGTTGCTCGATGATGTTGAAGCGTTGTTCTGTTCAACGTCACTGGTGGTGGATGCCTGCCGGTACGTTGTGCGCGGTTGTGGCATGTCGGTGTCGCTCGCGACGCGGCCGATCCTGTTCGTGCTCGCCCGTGCGTTGGCCGAGGCGTGGCCCGCCGACGTTGCGCGGGAAACGCTGATCGCCCGGGCGTTTCGTCTGAAGCTTTCGGATGAATCCCATCGCGCCCGGCTTCGCGTGGAAATCGGCAGGCTGCGTAAAGCACTCAAGCCATTGGCCGGCGTTATCGCGACAGCGCGCGGTTATGCCTTGCATTCGCCGGTGTGTACGCATGTGGTGACGCTGGCGCAACCGGTCGAGGAAAAATTTGCCGCGGTGTTTGCCTGCCTCGCCGATGGCGAGTCGTGGTCGAGTTCCGCCCTGGCACTGGCGCTGGGCACCAGCCAGCGCACGGTGCAACGGGCGCTCGATGCGCTGGCGGAGCAGGGCAAGGTGCAGTGGTTTGGCCGTGGTCGAGCGCGGCGCTGGATGACGCCGCCCGTGCCGGGATTCGCGACGACCTTGTTACTCCCGGCGCCGCTGCCCGGTGGCTAGGATGAACGGCACCAACCCCATCGAGGAATGCCAGATGAAACACGCAACTGCTGAAATCATTCGTGAATATGGCCCGTTTGCCGATGTCGACCACGTGTGCGGCGTCACCTGGGACGGCGAAAAGGTCTGGTTCGCATGCAACAGCAAAATCAACGCCCTGGACCCGGAAAGCGGCAAGGTTCTGAGCTCGATCGATGTCGCTGCCCATGCCGGCACCGCGTTTGACGGGGAGCACCTGTTCCAGATCGCCGAAGACCGCATCCACAAGATCGACCCCCGCACCGGTCGCATCCTTTCGACGATTCCTGCTCCCGGCGCAGGCGCCGATTCGGGGCTGACCTGGGCCGAAGGGACGTTGTGGGTGGGCCAGTACCGCGAACGCAAGATTCACCAGATCGACCCCGAGAACGGCAAGATCCTGCGCACCATCGAATCCAACCGTTTCGTCACCGGCGTGACCTGGGTGGACGGCGCGCTGTGGCACGGTACGTGGGAAGGCGATGAAAGCGAGCTGCGCCGGATCGATCCGCAAACGGGCGAAGTGCTGCAGAGCCTGAAAATGCCCGAAGGCGTGGGCGTGTCGGGGCTGGAGTCCGATGGTGGCGAGCGGTTGTTCTGCGGTGGCGGCGATAGCGGCAAGGTGAGGGTGGTGCGCCGGCCTGCCTGAGTGAGGCCGGGTTACCAAGTGCAACCTGTGTGGGAGCGAGCTTGCTCGCGATTGCAGAGTGTCAGGCAACATCGATGTTGACTGATTTGACGCCATCGCGAGCAAGCTTGCTCCCACAGGGTTAGTGGATGTACGCAAAATCTGCGAGCAACCGAAATCACTGTGGGAGCGAGCTTGCTCGCGATAGCGGTGGGTCAGTCGATATCAATGTTGAATGTGCTGACCTCATCGCGAGCAAGCTCGCTCCAGCCACTCAGTCCGTTCGTGGATGCTGATCGTTGATGTCGTACCAATCCGCTTTCGAGCTGACAAAAACATGTTTTTGCTTGTTTGGTCGTAACGCCGTATCCAGCGTACCGAGGGCAATCGAAATCCACTCGGAAAACGCTCCTGTCGAGTCAGTCCAGAACAGTGAAGATCCGCAGTGAGAACAGAACTGCCGTGTGACACCCCTGGACGATTCATACGTCTTCAGCGAATCTGCGCCGGTCATGATGCCAAGCGCCGAGGCGGGTGCGCTGGCATAGGTTGCAAATGCAGCCCCATGGCCCTTTCGGCATTGGCTGCAATGGCAATGGGTGACGGCTTTCAGCTCGGTCGACAAGCGATATTTGACGGCGCCGCAGAGGCAACTGCCGTGGTGAAACTCATCCATGTAAAGTCATCCGTGGATCGATAGTATTTTTCCGTCCTGCCATGTTTTCTGCTGGTCGAAATCGGTCTAAAAGCCCGGTTGGCAAATGTGTCTGTTTTGCTATCCTCAAACCTGTAGGTGAAGACGCAGACTGATGCGCAAAAGGATAGCAAGGAGACGTGGGGCGCGTTCCGAAGGGTACACGGTTAGAAAGATCCCCGCGCTGGGATCCAGCCCTTATGCCGTGTGAAGCAGAAGAGTTCCATTACAGTTTCACGACTCTTTTGTGGGAGGCCTGATAAACCTTGTAAGCCGGAGACCAGCACCGGCCACCTACTTGTTACATTCACCCACAAAGCCCGCTCAGTGCGGGCTTTTTAATGCCCGCAAGGTGGGTCCGGTCAGCGGCTCAAGGCGCGCCAAACAGCATCGTCCAGTAAACACCGTTGTCGCTGCGCGCGTTGGCGGCGTAAGCGGCACCGACCTGGGTGAACATCGGGTTCATCAGGTTGGCGCAGTGCCCGGGGCTGGCGAGCCAGCCGGCCATGGCCTTGCTGGGTGAACCTTGCCCGGCGGCGATGTTTTCACCGATCTGCCGGCCACGGTAGCCAGCGGCCCTGGCGCGGTCGGAGGGCATGTCACCGTCGGCGTCCTGGTGGGCGAAATAGTTGCCGTAGGCCATATCCTTGCTGTGGCTTTGTGCTGCGGAGCCCAAGGCTGCACTCCAGGACAGCGGCCGTGCGGCGGCGAAACGCTGGCGACCACACAGTCGCGGTTTGGCCCGGGCTGCGTTGACCTGCGCCAGCAACGCCTGAGCGGCGCTGCGTGGATCGCCGGTTTTCCCGTCGAGCACCGGCCGTGCCAGCACCACTTGCCACTCACTCCCAGCGCGGCTGACGCCGATGTCGGCGTACTGATTGTCGAGCAGTGCGGCGCAGTGCTCGTCCTGGAACATGTCGAAGGCTTCTTCGGCATCCCGTGCACCCACCACGCGGATGGACCTCACCATGGTGGCCTGATAGCCGGAAGCCTTTAACCGGTCCCGCAACCCACCGCCATAGCCAACGGGCAGGGCCAGGTTCGACTTGAGCGTCAGGGGTGATAAGCGTTGCGTCGGCCGCCGGTCGCAGCGTTGCGGATGGGCGCGATAGTCGTTGATGGCGTCTACCAGTTGCCGTTGCCCATCGGCGTGGGCGGGGCTTGCAAAAACGGGGAGCAGGGAAAACAGGCACAGCGAAGATAAGCGCAAGGCAACGACAGTTTGGCGCATGGACGGACAACTCTGATGAGATGACAACGAAGAAAGTGGGGAAAAACGCTGGGCTATGACTGGTGCCTTGAAACAAGGTTCACGGCGGGCACCTGTCTATTTGCGGGCGAAGCCATGAGTCCGACGAAGGGTGTCAGGTCGTCGGAAACCGGCAGCAACGGTTGTCACGCCAGCGCTAGGCTGGCTGATCGGTATTGCCTGAAGCAGGCTCTGTCGCGACGTCCGGGGTTTCGCTCGGACGCAACCTGAAGCGACAGACATGCCCGCCGCGCACCATGCACTCGCTGTGCTCGACTTCACCGCCGCCCAACGCGCCAATCAAGGCCAGGTCCAGTTCGCAGACCACCGGGTGGGCAGCGGCCAAGCGATGGAACACGCAGTTATGCGCGACGATTTCCGGGGGGCCGCCTGAGCGAAAAAACACCTCGGCTTCGTAGCCCGCCTGGTTCATGTGCTGGACGATCCTGGCTTCATCCACGACCTGCTGTTCACGGTCCGAAGCCAGTTTGCGGCCCATGCTGCGCATCAGCGAGGCCAGGGCTTCAGGGCCGATGATGGCAGCGACTTCATCAATCAATACGCTGGCCAGTAGCTGATAATGGCGAGGGAACTGCTCCCGCGCGTGGTCGGTGAGCTGATACAACTGCTCGGGGCGACGGCCCGTCGGCCGGGTGTCGCCGCGCAGCACCAGAGCGTCACGCTCCAGCGCCGCCAGGTGTTGGCGGATCGCCGTGCGCGTGACTGCCAGGTGCTCAGCCAACTCGTCAATGCTCATGCCGCCCCCATGGTGCAGCAGTGCGTTGAGCAGGTCCTGCTGTGTTCGGCCCAGTCCTTCCAGCATGGTGTGCCCTCGCGCGATATCAGAACTTGTCCGGGAATTGCTTGACCAGCGCGCCGGTCAAGGCGTCGGCCAGGGCCAGGATGTGCGTGCGCATCATCGCCCAGGTGCGGGCTTCGCCGGTGTAATCGTGTGCCGAGAATTCATCGATCTGGGCAACGTGGTGACCGCCATGGGCCGACAACATGTTGACCAACGTGGCTTCAGGCAGATTGGGGTTGGCGGTGGCCAGGAAAGTCGCAATCGCCTTGGCATCGCCGGTCAACTCGGTAACGGCAGCCTGCTTGCCTTTCGCGTCTTTCGCGACGGTGGCATCGCTGTAGTGTTTCACCGCGCCCCAATGACCGGCAAGCAGCTTGAGCAACTGATCGGCTGCCGGTTGGCCGTAGAGCGGGGCGATGCTGTTGGCGATTTTGGTGGCGTTGTCGACCACTTGGTCCGCCGCCACTTTGGCTTGCTTCTGGTCGGCGGATTGATTGGCCAGCGCGTAGTTTCTGATCCAGAAAATGTGTTCGACCCAAAGGTCGCGAAGGGCCAGGCGCGTGGTCAGCGCGGGGCTGTCGGCAGCGGCAGGTGAGGCGGCAGGCGTCTGGCTCCAGACCGGTTGCGCACAGAAAGCCAGCAGGAGCAAAGCCAGGATCTTGATATTCATGACGGCACCCTCTGAGAGTGGGAATGTTCGACAATATCAATATAGGCATAAAAATATGTTTTTATTCGGCGTGGGTGAACTCTCGGATTAACGGTCGTATTTCGTCATGGGAAAAGGCACCTCGCACTCAGGTTTTACAACCCTTCACGCAGACGTTTGAGGTAGTCGGGGCTGTCACTGATCGAGTTATGGCCCGACCCCGCAATGACCTGCAATGACGCCACACCACGGGTGAAGTGACTCAACAGGCGCTCGGTGCTTGAGCGCGCAATCACCTCGTCATGCTCGGCCGCGATCAACAATGTCGGCACGGTGATGCGGGCGGCGTACCGCCAGGACTGAAACTTGTCCTTCAACAACCAGCGCACCGGAAACCAGCGGAACTGACGGGCAGCGAGCCCTTCGAGGCTGTTGTAGGGCGTGATCAGCACCAGTCGCGCCGCCGGGCGCTCGCTGGCCAGGCGCACGGCCACCCCGGAGCCCAGGCTGCGTCCGACCACTGCCACATGCGGATGGCTGGCATGTACCTGGTCGAACAAGGTGATGGCATCGCGGGCAATGGCCTCTTCGGAAGGCGAGCCGGAACTCCCGCCATAACCCCGGTAATGCAGCAGATACAGGGCGTAGTCAGGGAATGCTTGGGAGAACCCGGGCAGGTTGCGCGAGACGTCTTCGGCATTGCCGCCAAAATAAATCAGCGCGTTGGGACCCTCGTGCGGTCGGATGGACACCAGCACCTGTGCGTCGGCAGTCGGCAGGGTGAGCAGCGTCGCGGCAGTCCCGACGGCGCGCGGTTGCGGGTAGTAAATCAGCGCTCGCTGGAAAACGAACAGCGCCACGCACAGCGCCAGGTACAACGCAGCGACGATGACGACGAGTAACAACAGGGTGCGCGACATTCGACTAACGTTAGTGGGCGGCATTGACTGCTCGGGGTTTGAAAATGGCTGGCGCCACAAGGCTTTCTGAGTGTAGTCAATCGACCCTTGGCGCGGGTTATCCGTATTGTCGGCGCAACAGGCCGGACCCTGGCGACTGGTGAGAAGCGTTTTATGAGCCATCCTGTGGGGTACACCCGTAGAGCAATACTCACGCTGGCTGCCGGTGCTTCGGCGGTCTTCACGTTCGGTCAGGCGGGGGCACAACCCGTGCCGTCGACGGGAACAGGAGGCAAGACCATGCAGACCCGCGCCATTCCTTCCAGCAACGAGTCCTTGCCGATCGTAGGGTTGGGCACTTATCGCGGATTCGATGTCGAGCCTTCGCAACCGGCCTACAAGGACTTGCCCGCGGTGCTGGACGCGTTGTTCGAGAAGGGTGGCAAGCTGATCGACAGCTCGCCGATGTACGGTCGCGCCGAACAGACCACCGGCGAACTGCTGTCGATCCATGAGCCGCGCTCGCCGGCCTTTCTGGCCACCAAGGTGTGGACCCGGGGCCGCGAAGAAGGCATCGCGCAGATGGAACAATCCTTCGCCCTGTTGCAGACCGACCGGATCGACCTGATGCAGATCCACAACCTGCTGGACTGGCGGACGCACCTGCCGACCCTGCGCCACTGGAAGGAAGCTGGGCGCATCCGCTACATCGGCATCACCCATTACACGGCGTCGGCCTATGAAGAGGTGGAAGCGGTACTCAAGGCCGAGCCAGTGGATTTCTTGCAGATCAACTACGCCCTGGATGATCGCGGCGTAGAGAAACGCTTGCTGCCGTTGTGCCGCGAGCGGGGAGTGGCGGTGATCTGCAACCGGCCGTTTGGCGGTGGCGGCTTGCTGGCCAAACTGAAAGATAAGCCGCTGCCAGGCTGGGCGGCGCAAGTCGGGGTCAAGAGCTGGCCGCAACTGGCACTGAAGTACCTGCTGTCACATTCGGCGGTGACCTGCGTGATTCCCGGCACCGGCAACCCGCGCTACATGGCGGAAAATGTCCGGGCCGGTTTCGGCCCGATGCTCACCGATGCCCAGCGTCAGCAACTGATTGCGCTGGTGGGCTAGCGACGTGTTCAACCCGTTGCGGCGAGTCGCCGAACCTCTCCTATACTGAGTCGCGTCCATGCCGCGGGAAGCGCATTCGCTGCCCTGACGGCGTCCCTGTCCATCACTGCAAGGAGATCGAACATGGCTATCCGCATTGGCGACGAAGCACCGGATTTCACCGCCGACACCACCGAAGGCACCCTCAACTTTCACCAATGGATCGGCGATGGCTGGGCCATCCTGTTTTCCCATCCCAAGGATTTCACCCCGGTGTGCACCACCGAACTGGGTTACCTGGCCAAACTCAAACCGGAATTCGACAAGCGCAACACCAAGGTCCTGGGCCTCAGCGTCGACCCGGTCAGTGACCACAACCGTTGGGTCGGTGACATCGCCGAGACCCAGGGCACGGCGGTGAACTACCCGCTGATCGGCGACGAAAACCTGGTGGTGGCCAAGCTCTACGACATGATCCACCCCAATGCCAGTGGCGGCGCGCGCACGGCAGTGGACAACGCCACGGTGCGTTCGGTGTTCATCGTCGGCCCGGACAAGAAGGTCAAGGCCATGCTGATCTACCCGATGAGCGCCGGGCGCAATTTCGATGAAGTGTTGCGTCTGCTTGATTCCCTGCAACTCAATGCCAAACACACCGTTGCCACGCCAGTGAACTGGCGGCCGGGTGAAGACGTAATCATCCCGACCTCGGTGTCCGATGAAGACGCGAAGAAGAAATACCCGGATGGCTTCAAGACCCTGAAGCCGTATCTGCGGACCGTGGCTCAACCGAAGTAGTCACCAACAGTCATACCGCCATCGCGAGCAAGCTCGCTCCCACACTGGATCTCCAGTGAACACAAGATCTGTGTGCGACAGAGATCCATGTGGGAGCGGGCTTGCTCGCGAAGGGGCCAGCCCCGGACTTCCAGTCAAACCAGATACTTGCGAAACCACCCCAACGTCCGCTCCCACGCCAGCTTGGCCGCCGCCTCGTCAAAGCGCGGCGTCGAATCATTGTGAAAGCCATGATTGCAGCCCGGATAAATGTAGGCCTCATAGGTCTTGCCCCCGGCCTTCAACGCTTGCTCATAGGCGGGCCAGCCTTCGTTGATCCGCGTATCCAGTTCGCCGTAGTGCAACATCACCGGGGCCTTGATCCGGGGCACTTCCTCGGCCGTTGGCTGACGGCCATAAAACGACACGGCGGCCCCCAGTTCCGGATAGGCCACGGCAGCGGCGTTGGTCACGCCACCGCCGTAGCAGAATCCGGTGATGCCGACTTTTCCGCTGGCGGCAGGGTTTTTCATCATCCATTCGACGGCGGCGAAAAAGTCGTTCATCAGCTTTTCCGGGTCGACCTTGGCCTGAAGCTCGCGGCCCTTGTCGTCATTGCCCGGATAACCGCCGACCGAACTCAGGCCGTCCGGGGCGAGGGCGATGAAGCCGGACTTGGCCAGCCGCCGGGCCACATCTTCGATGTACGGGTTGAGCCCGCGGTTTTCGTGCACGACCACCACTGCTGGTACTTTGCCGGTGGCTTTGGCCGGACGCACCAGATAACCGCGAACCTGGCCGTGGCCCTTGGGCGACGGGTAGGTGATGTACTCGGCAATAATCTCCGGATCGGTGAAGGAGACCTGCTCGGCCAGCGCATAGTTGGGGCTTAGCGCGGCGAGCAGGGCTCCAGCGGTCAAACCGCCGAAGGTAAACAGCGCCGCACGGTCGAGAAACTCCCGGCGGTTGATCTTGCCGTGGGCGTAGTAGTCGTACAGTTCCAGCAGTTCGGGGGCGAAGTCTTTTGCGGTTAGACGGGTCATGGATTCAGCTCCTCTCGTCTGGTTTAACGGGGCCCCTGTGGGAGCGGGCTTGCTCGCGAAAGCGGTCTGTCAGACAGCAATGTCTTCGACTGACACTCTCTCTTCGCGAGCAAGCCCGCTCCCACAGGGGAAAAGGGTGAAGCCAACATCTCATTTCAGGCTCTGCGCCCCGGCCTTAGCTACCTGCGCATCCTGTTCGGGCTTGACGCCCGACACCCCGACAGCACCAATCACCTGTCCATCAAAAACAATCGGCACGCCACCCTCAAGCGAAGTCAGCAAGGGTGCCGAGAGGAAAGCGTAGCGCCCAGCGTTGACCATGTCCTCATAGCTTTTCGATTCGCGCCGCCCGAGGGCTGAGGTGCGTGCCTTTTCGGTAGCGATATACACGCTGGCAGGCGTGCAGCCATCGAGGCGTTCGAGGGCCAGCGGGTGGCCGCCGTCATCGACCACCACTATGGTCACGGCCCATTGATTGGCCTGTGCTTCGGCGCGGGCGGCGGTGAGGATCTGGCCGACTTCGGCCTGGCTCAGGACAGCTTTGCGGTTCATGGGCATCTCCAGGGTTCGGTTAAGGCAAGTTGGCTTCGACCAGTTCGATCCAGTGCCGCACCGGGGTTCGCCCTGCGCCGTCGAGGTGCGACTGGCAGCCGATGTTGGCCGTGACAATGACCTCCGGATGGCCGCTTTCCAGGGCGTCGAGCTTGTTGTCGCGCAGTTGTCGCGACAGTTCGGGCTGGGTCAGCGAATAGGTGCCCGCCGAGCCGCAGCACAGGTGCCCGTCGGGGACAGACGTCAGGTTGAAACCGAGTCCGGTCAGCAGCGCTTCCACGGCACCGCCGAGTTTCTGCCCGTGCTGCAAGGTGCAGGGGCAATGGAAGGCCAGACGTTGCGAGGCGTGAATGCCGAGTTGCTCCAGCGGTTCGTCGCGCAACACTTCCACCAGATCCCGGGCCAGCGCACTGACCTTTTTTGCCTTGTCGGCATAGGCCGGATCGCTGGCGAGCAGGTGGCCGTAATCCTTGATGAAGGCGCCGCAACCGCTGGCGGTCTGCACAATCGCCTCGGCGCCTTTTTCCAGGCTCGGCCACCACGCGTCGATGTTGCGACGGGCACGATCGAGGCCGATGGCCTGGGCGTCCAGGTGGTAGTCCACGGCGCCGCAGCAACCGGCTTCGCGGCTCGCGATGACGCTGATCCCCAACCGGTCCAGCACCCGCGCCGCCGCGGCATTGGTGTTGGGGGACAGGCTGGGCTGCACGCAACCTTCGAGCATCAGCACCTGACGCTCGCGCAGGGTCATGGGTCGCGGCTTGGCCGGGTAGACATTGCGCGGCAACTTGCTTTGCAGGTTGCCGGGCAGCAGCGCGCGGAACACCTGACCGCTATTGACCAGGCTCTTGAACAGCTCTGGATGCGGCACAGTCTGCCGCAAACCCTCGCGCAACAGGCGCTGACCGAGCGGGCGTGGCACCGCCGCATCGACCACAGCCCGCCCGATGTCCAGCAGGTTGTGGTAGTCGACGCCCGACGGACAGGTGGTTTCGCAGTTGCGGCACGATAGGCAGCGGTCCAGGTGCTGCTGGGTCTTTTGCGTGACGTCGTTGCCTTCCAGCACCTGCTTGATCAGGTAAATGCGACCCCGTGGTCCGTCCAGTTCATCGCCGAGCAATTGATAGGTCGGGCAGGTGGCATTGCAGAACCCGCAGTGCACGCAGGTGCGCAGGATGCTTTCGGCTTCTGCGGCGCGTGGCAATTGGCTGGCGCGTTCACTCAAGGTCGTCTGCATGGTTCAAAGCTCCGCGTACAGGCGTCCGGGGTTGAAGATACCCCGTGGATCGAGCTGTTGTTTCAGGTTGCGGTGATAGCGCATCAGGGCCGGGGGCAGAGGCTGGAATGGAGTGTCGGTCAGGCCGTGGCTGAAGCAGGTGGCATGGCCACCGACCTCGTCGACGACCTGACGGATGTACGCCGCTTCGGCATCGGATTTCAGCCAGCGCTGGGCGCCCCCCCAGTCGATCAACTGGCGCCCCGGCAACGACAGAAGCGGCGTGTTGTGTGGCAGTGACAGGCGCCAAAGCGGTTGGTCTTCATCGAAGAAACTCAAGCGCTGTTCGTTGAGATCGTCCCACCAGCAAGACTCCAGCCGTTCGCCTCCGAGGCGCTCATGGGCCGCCGATACCGAACCTTCACCGCCCTCAAGCCGCAGGTGCAGGCGTGAACCGTCGTGACAAGCCGCGCTGATCGGCAACGGCTGCTGGCCCCATTCCGCCAGGCGCAACAAGGCCCGTTCGGCGTCCATTTCCAGGCTGATACTGAGGCACTGCCGGGGTTTGGGCAGCACTTTGAGGGACACTTCGGTAATCAGCCCGAGGCTGCCGTAACTGCCGGCCATCAGGCGCGACAGGTCGTAGCCGGCGACGTTTTTCATCACCTCGCCACCGAAGCGCAACAGCTTGCCTTGCCCTGTGATGACCCGCGTGCCGAGCACGAAATCGCGCACCGAACCGGACCACGGGCGCCGTGGCCCGGACAGCCCGCAGGCGATCATGCCGCCGACGGTAGCGCCGTCGCCGAAGGATGGTGGCTCGCAGGGCAGCATCTGTTGCGCGGCGTCCAGTACCTGCGTCAGTTGCGACAACGGTGTGCCGCAACGGGCGGTGATCACCAGTTCAGTCGGGTCGTAACTGACGATACCCCGGTGCGAGCGGGTGTCGAGAATCTCCCCGGCCGTGGTGCGGCCGAGAAAGGCTTTGCTGTTGGAACCCTGGATGCGCAAGGGCGTGGCGTTTTCCAGCGCCTGATTGACCTGTTCCAGCAGTGACTGGCTGTCATCGAAATCTTCAGGGCCGTGCATCAGAAGCGCTCCAGCTCGGGGAAGGGCAATTGACCGCCATGTATGTGCATGGCACCGAATTCGGCGCAGCGGTGCAGGGTCGGAATGTTCTTGCCGGGGTTGAGCAGGCCGCTGGGGTCGAAGGCGGCCTTGATGGCATGGAACAGGGTCAGCTCATCGCTGTTGAACTGCGCGCACATCTGGTTGATCTTCTCGCGGCCCACGCCGTGTTCACCGGTGATGCTGCCGCCGACTTTCACGCACAACTCCAGAATCTTGCCACCCAGGGCTTCAGCTCGATCAAGTTCACCGGGTTGATTGGCATCGAACAGGATCAGCGGGTGCATGTTGCCGTCGCCGGCATGGAACACGTTGGCCACCCGCAGGCCGTATTCGTTCGAAAGCTCGGCGATGGCGTGCAGTACGCCGGGCAGTTCGCGACGGGGAATGGTGCCGTCCATGCAGTAGTAGTCCGGCGAGAGGCGACCCACCGCCGGGAAGGCATTCTTGCGCCCGGCCCAGAACAGCACGCGCTCGGCTTCGTCCTTGGCCTGGCGTAACTCGGTGGCGCCGGCCTGTTGCAGTACCTGGCGCACCCGGTCGCAGTCCTCTGAGACATCGGCTTCGACACCATCGAGCTCGCACAGCAGAATGGCCTGGGCATCCACCGGATAACCGGCGTGGATGAAGTCCTCGGCGGCGCGGATGGCCAGGTTGTCCATCATTTCCAGGCCACCGGGGATGATGCCGGCGGCAATGATGTCGCCGACGGCGCGCCCGGCTTTTTCCACGGAATCGAACGCCGCCAGCAGCACTTTGGCGGTCTGCGGTTTGGGCAGCAGCTTGACCGTGACCTCGGTGATCACCCCGAGCAGGCCTTCGGATCCGGTGAACAGCGCCAGCAGGTCGAAACCGGGGGCGTCGAGGGCGTTGGAGCCCAGGCTCAGGTGCTCGCCATCGACGGTGAGGATGTCGACCTTGAGCACGTTGTGCACGGTCAGGCCGTACTTCAGGCAGTGCACGCCACCGGCATTTTCCGCGACGTTGCCTCCGATGGAACAGGCGATTTGCGAGGAAGGATCCGGCGCGTAATACAGGCCGAAGGGTGCCGCTGCCTGGGAAATCGCCAGATTGCGTACGCCGGGCTGAACCCGAGCGGTACGGGCGGCTGGATCGATGTGCAGGATGTTGTTGAAGCGCGCCATCACCAGCAGCACGCCTTTCTCCAGGGGCAGCGCGCCGCCGGACAACCCGGTGCCCGCGCCACGGGCCACGACGGGGACGCGCAGTTCATGGCAGACCCGCAGCACCCCCTGGACTTCGTCGATGGAGCGGGGCAGCACCACCAGCATCGGCGTGGTGCGATAGGCCGACAGCCCGTCGCATTCGTAGGGCTTGGTTTCCTCGCGCTGATGCAGGATCTCAAGAGCTGGCAAGCGGGTTTGCAGTGCGTGCAACAGCGCCTGTTTGTCGACGTCGGGCAAGGCGCCGTCAACGCGTTCATCGTAGAGAATGTTCATCGGCGCTCGACACTCGTTTTGTTGATGCGTGAGGTCTGTTTTCGCGGTCCACTGTCTTAATCATTGGCCCGTCAGGCTCAGCTGTCCATGGGATCGTTGTCTGCTCGACGTACCACCATCCATAGATGTGGGAGCGAGCTTGCTCGCGATAGCGGCAGACCATTCGACATCTATGTTGAATGACACTCCGCCATCGCGAGCAAGCTCGCTCCCACAGGGATCAGGTTTCCCACTGGGATCAGGCTCAAGCAGAATTACGCTTGTATTCGACTCAATGCCCGCCCACCACCATATGGCTGAACGGCGCGACGTAGGCCTGCAGCGTCACCAGGCCACCGACCAGGATCGCCAGCACAATCGAGTGGAAGAATACGTAGCGCAGGATTTCCCCTTCATGGCCGTACCAGCGGGTGGCGGTGGAGGCGACCACGATCGACTGGGCGTCGACCATCTTGCCCATGACCCCCCCGGAACTGTTGGCGGCAGCCATCAACACCGGGCTGATGCCCAACTGCTCGGATGTCACCCGTTGCAGGCCACCGAACAGCACGTTTGACGCGGTGTCCGAACCTGTCAACGCCACGCCGAGCCAGCCGAGCAGGGTGCCGAACATCGGGTAGAAAATGCCCGTCGCGGCGAAAGCCAGGCCCATGGTCGCATCCAGGCCCGAGTAGCGCGTGAGGAAGCCCAGCGCGAGCATCGCCGCAATGGTGATCAGCGAATAACGCACCACCCACAAAGTGCGCAGGTACTGGTGAATCAGTTGCGGGATCGAGTACCCCATCAGCAAACCGCCGACAATCGCCGCCAGCAGAATGCCGCTGCCGGTGGCGGTGAACCAGGTGAACTTGTACACCGCTTCTTCGGTTTTCGGCGCGGCCACCACGGGCGGGACTTTCTCGACCTGCAAGTGCAGGGTGGTGAAGGTCACGACCGGCGCAAACAGCGGGTTCGCCTCGCGCATCGGCTTGCCCTGAGGATCGAGCTTGGCGGCACTGGTTTGCGGGTCGATGGCGGGGCGGGTGTCGAAGGTGTTCTTGAAGCCCTGGGTGCCCCAGATGAACACGAAGACCGTGAGGATGAGCCACGGCATCCACGCCCGCATCACTGCCGGTTTTGCTTCATTGGCAAAGGTTGCAGTGGGTACAGGCTTTTCGTCGTGCTCGGCGTCGATCTTCGAGTTGTCGACCCGGCCGGACAGGGCGGCGGAGGTATGCACGGTGGCCGGTTTCCACACTTTGAGGAAACCGGTCAGGCAGGCCATGGAAATCAGTGCGGCGATCACGTCCACGAGCATCGGCCCGTGATAGTTGGACACCAGGAACTGCGGCACGGCAAAACTGACCCCGGCCACCAGGATCGCCGGCCAGATTTCCACCATCTTGCGCCAGCCGGCAAAGGCCCAGATCAACCAGAACGGCACCAGCACCGAGAAGAACGGCAACTGTCGGCCGACCATCATCGACAGCTCCATTTCATCCAGTCCGGTGACCTTGGCCAGGGTGATGATCGGTGTGCCGAGGGCGCCGAACGCCACGGGGGCGGTGTTGGCGATCAGTGCCAGCCCTGAAGCGGCGAGCGGCGAAAACCCCAGCCCGATCAGAATCGCCCCGGTCACCGCCACCGGCGTACCGAAACCGGCCGCGCCCTCGAAAAACGCCCCGAAGCAGAAGGCGATCAGCAGCAATTGCAGGCGCCGGTCATCGGTGATGCGCGCCAGGGAGTCTTGCAGCACCTTGAACGAACCGTTCTCGGTGGTCAGGCGATGCAGGAAGATGATGTTCAACACGATCCAGCCAATCGGCAGCAGGCCGTTGGCCGCACCGAACAGCGCCGCGGAACCGGCCATGTTCGCCGGCATGCCGAAGGCGAAGATCGAGATCAGCAAGGCCGAGGCCAGGGCGAGCAACGCCGCCAGGTGCGCCTTGATATGAAAAAACGCGAGGGACGCCAGCATCACCACCACCGGCACAGCCGCCATGAGCGTTGAAAGCACCGGGTTACCGAACGGATCGTAGACTTGCTGCCAGACCATGTTCCACCTCTGCTTTTTATTGTTGGACGTGCAGATCCCCAGGGGGGAGGTGGCCTTGAGTATAGGTGGCATTGCGCCGCTGTCAGGGCCGGCCTCCGGTCCTGCCAATCGGCGCATTCCGGAGGGCTGAGCTAGCATGGCCAGTAGGGTTTGAATTCAGTCAGGGGAGCAATGCAGTCATGACCGAGCGCCATATGGAGCACAAGGAAACGCTATCGAACGGATGCAACATCAAAGTCAAGGCAGAGATATTGAAGGACGGTTCGTTGGGTATGTTCATCGGTGTCTATCGGCCGGACGGCTCGGCCATCGATGAGAACCACGACCCGCGGCCGCACATGCTGGACATGGAAGCGGCGATGGATTGGGGGATTGATATTGCCAAGGGGATCGGCAATAGCCAGCGAACGTTGTGAGCGGTTGCCGTCCGTGCCCGGGCGACCGGCGGTCGCTGTCAGAACCCGAACGAACGGGCCGAGCTTTTTGCCAGTTCGACATCCAGCAGATGCTCGACCAGCACATCATTCAAAAAACGGAACTGATCATTGAGCCCGACCACTTCGTTGCTGAAGTGATGATCGGCTGCCGGGATCAGCAACGCCTCGAACTTCTCGTCGAACAGAAGAGTCAACTCTTTACGTGACTCGAATTCCTGCGCGTAGAAATTGTTGCCGAACACCGGAAAACGTACGGCGAGGGTGACAGTGTGAATCATGATGTTTGTTCCTCGCTCAGGACGTACCAGGCAAACACACTCAATGTGAACGCCGTCAGGGCCAGGCAGGTCAGCAGATGGATCAGCATGAGGTTCCCCTCCGATTCGGGGTTTCGTGTTGGCTTGGAATTGATCCTACGCTGACGGCGTTCAAGCGGAAGGCAATCGCGGCGATGGTGAATATCGACGCCAGTGATGGTGGTTTTTGTGTTGTTGATGCGGACCCCTTCGCGAGCAAGCCCGCTCCCACAGGTTCACCGCCAACCAAGGTGGGAGCGGGCTTGCTCGCGAAGGCGGCCTCAAGGGCACAGCCACCTATACTTAAACCGATGGTTTCGAGTATCGGGCATTTCGTCCGGTGCACACTGCGGGAAGTCGCAATCTTGAGCCTGCGTTCGCTGATCGTCGCCGTGCTGGTGGTGTTGGCGGGGTGCGCCACACCGCCGCGTGCGCCGGTGGAAGTGGCGCCAGTCATCGTTCCCGCCAGCACCTGGCAGCAAGTGGACCGGGAGATCGTCGCTGCGTCGCAGTCAGCCACCGAGCAGACCAGAATCTATGCCCGCGGCGCCATGGAGTACTGGCGTACACGGGTCTATGAGTTGACCGAACAGAATTTCATTCCGTGGTTCAGCAGCTACTGGACCCAGGAATGGCTGTCGGTGAAGGTCAGCTGGTACACCCTCAGCGCCAGGGGTGAGCAGGACGCATCGGAAAAACGCCTGGCGGCGTACCTGCTCGAAGCCTATCAGGAGAAGGTCCTGGCCCCGGCGGCATTGGAAGTCGATCCCGATGCGATTCTCGGTCTGGCAGCGGCGTTCTACGTCGACATCCTCAAGGAAGAGCTGCAGAAAATCTCCACCCGCCACGGCGTGCCGATGGCCCAGCTCAACGGGCGCATCCAGAAAATCCCGGCCATCGCCCTCGGGCCGCCGCCGGCGCGGGACGCTTCGTTGTACCAGATCGTGCACACCGAATCGCTGAACACCTTGCCGGCCTTCGCCGCGCTGGTCGACAAAATCCACAAGGCCGGTGGCGACAAGGGGGTGGGCTCGACCGACACCGCGATGGCGCCGGTGGCCAGGCGCGCCAGCCGGCGGATGGAAGCCGAGATGGCCCCGCGCGGGGCCGCCAGCGCCGTGGCCGCGGCAGCCGGGAGACTCGCCGGTGGCTTGATCACGATAGGGGTGGCGGGCATTCGCGCACTGATTCAGGCCAATGACCGGCCCGACAGCGAGGCGCTGATCCGCAGCAGCCTGGGCAATACCTTCGACAAGGCCTGGCTCAAACTGGTGCAGAACCCGACCACCGGCGTCATGGCTGGCACGCTTTACATGGCGGGGCAGATCGAAGGCAGCCTGGCGGTGAGTACTGAACCACCGGTCGGTTTGAGTACCGGCGCTGTCGATTGGACGCCAGCGCAATCGACTACCCAGCAGAACACCCCATGACCCAAGGAGAGATACTCATGTCATATGTCGATGGTTTTATTGCTGCCGTACCTACCGCCAACCGTGAGCAATACATCAAACACGCCGAAATCGCCGCCTCGATTTTCAAGGAAAACGGTGCCTTGAGCGTGGTCGAATGCTGGGGCGAGGATGTCCCGGAAGGCAAGGTCACCTCGTTTCCAATGTCGGTGAAGCTCAAGGAAGGCGAAACCGTTGCCTTTGGCTGGATCGTCTGGCCGGACAAGGCCAGGCGCAATGCCGGAATGGACAAGATGATGCAGGACCCGCGCATGAAACCGGACGTCAATCCGATGCCCTTCGATGGCCAGCGCATGGTGTACGGCGGGTTCGAATTGCTCTTCCAGGCCTGACGCCGCACGCGGGATCACTCCGGCGTCGGGGTGATCCTGCAACTCTTTCGATGGCGGATCTCGTCGTCCGTCGGCCGCTCGCGGATGAACTCGAAGCGCGGCTCGCCTTCGCTGTAGTGCACCAGCCAGCCCCATTCCAGCTTGAGTTCATCCTGGCCGGGCTCGGGCGGTCTGGCCCACCATGGTTCCTTGCTGATGATCTGTCGCATGGCCCCCTCCGGTTTTTCGGGATGCTAAAACTATAACGCGCTTGCCCCACGATGCCAGAAATGCGCTGGTCGGTACGCGAGTGTTGGGTACACTCAGGCAGTCTTCCCACGAGGTGTCCGGCATGAACGACGAATCCCGCGAGCCGTTCAAGCGTCTGTTCTTTGCGCTGAACTGCGCCCCGGCCCAGCGCCGGGAGATAGCGCAGTGGCGCAGTGCGCTGCAACTGCGCAACGGACGGCCGGTGCCGGCGGAAAACTTTCACCTGACGCTGAAGTTTTTGGGGGCGGTGGGCGCGGCGCAGATTGCCGATATCTGTACCGCTGCGGCGGCGATCCGTACACCGGGCGAGCGTTTGACGGTGGTGCTGGATCGGCTGGACGTGTGGCGCAGGGCAGGGGCGCTGGTGCTCGCACCGGAGCAGGCGCCCCCGGCATTGTTACGCCTGGTGTACGCCCTGGAACAGGCGATGTTGCCGTTCGGGCTGGAGGAAGCGCCAAGGGAATACCGTCCGCATCTGACCCTGGCACGGCAGTATCGGGCACCGGTGCCGGAGTCCGCAACGGCGCCGGAATTCCTCCTGCGTGCCGACCGGTTCACCCTGTTCGAATCCCACAAGGGCCGCTATCGGGCGCTGGCCGAATGGCCTTTGATCGATCCCCAATAAAAAAGGCGCCCGAGGGCGCCAAAATTCACCTGAACCGAGGGAGCCAGGTGAGGCCGTTCTACTTGCAGGAGAGGCAGCGGTGGTAAGGCGCTGCGTGAACGGAAAATGTTGAACCCCTCCGATCAACTGTGGGAGCGGGCTTGCTCGCGAAGAGGCCGGCACATTCAAGAGAGATGTCGACTGACCTGACGCCTTCGCGAGCAAGCCCGCTCCCACATTAGGTAGGTGGGGTTCTGGATTACTGGCCCAACTTCACCTTGGTCCAGCCACGGGTCATGATCCGCTGGACGGCAATCGGCTGGTCCGGCACGGCATAGAGCGTGGCCATCACCGCTTCCGGCGGGTAGGAGCCCGGATCGTTGCGGATCGCTTCATCGACCAGTGGCGTGGCCGCAGCGTTCGCGTTGCTGTAGCCGATGTTGTTGGTGATGTCGGCAATCACGTCGGGGCGCATCAGGAAGTTCATGAACAGGTACGCGTTCTCGACGTTGGCGGCATCGCGCGGGATGGCGAGCATGTCGTAGAAACTGGCGGCGCCTTCTTTCGGGATGCTGTAGTCGATCTTCACCTTGTCCCCGGCTTCCTGGGCGCGGGCCTTGGCCTGCAGCACGTCGCCGGAGTAACCGACGGCCACGCAGATGTTGCCGTTGGCCAGGTCCGAGATGTATTTCGACGAATGGAAGTACGCCACGTTCGGGCGAATCTTCATGAACAGCGCCTCGGCTTCGGCGATGTGCTGTTTGTCCTGATCGTTCACCGGGTAGCCCAGGTAGTGCAGGGCGGTCGGGATCATTTCAGTCGGCGAATCGAGGAAACTGATGCCGCAGGCTTTTAGCTTCTCGGCGTTTTCCGGTTTGAACAGCAGGTCCCAGGAGTTGGTCGGGGCGTTGGCGCCGAGCACTTCCTTGACCTTCTGCGGGTTGAAGCCGATGCCGATCGAGCCCCACATGTACGGGATGGCGTGGGCGTTGTCGGGATCGCTCGCGGAGGCGTTTTTCAGCAGCACCGGGTTGAGGTTTTTCCAGTTCGACAGCTTCGACTTGTCCAGTTCCTGATAGACACCGGCCTTGACCTGCTTGGCCAGGAAGCTGTTGGACGGCACGACGATGTCGTAGCCGGATTTGCCCGCCAGCAGGCGTGCCTCAAGGGTTTCGTTGCTGTCGAAGACATCGTAGGTCACCTGGATGCCAGTCTCTTCCTCGAACTTCTTGACGGTATCCGGGCCTATGTAATCCGACCAGTTATAGACGCGCAGAACCTTGTCATTGGCCTGGGCGCCGGTGGCGATTGCGCCCAATAAGGACAGTGTCAGCAGAGTCCTGCCAAACATTTTCATCGGTACAACTCCATTTTTTTATTCAAAAACACAAAACAGTGAACACAACACCTGTGGCGAGGGGGCTTGCCCCCGTTGGGTCGCGCAGCGGCCCCAAAACCGGATTCCGCGGTGTTTCAGTTACACCGAACGCACTGGTTTTACGGTTGCTGCGCAGCCGAACGGGGGCAAGCCCCCTCGCCACAAAGAGCAAACCACAGCGTCTTAGGCGGTGGCTTCTAGCATTTTCTTTTCAGGTTGCTGCCAGGATTCGCTGGCGGTCTGGTCCATGGCTTCCTGGATCGCGCGCTTGCGGCTTTCTTCGGCACGGCGGCTGAAGTACCAGACCATGAAGGTCACGATCGACACTGCCAACAGGATCAGGCTGGCCACGGCGTTGATCTCGGGCTTGACGCCCAGACGCACCGCCGAGAACACCTCCATCGGCAGGGTCGTGGAACCCGGGCCGGACACGAAACTCGCCAGCACCAGGTCATCCAGCGACAGGGCGAACGACATCATGCCGCCGGCCGCCAGTGACGGCGCGATCATCGGAATGGTGATCAGGAAAAACACCTTGAACGGCTTCGCACCCAGGTCCATGGCCGCTTCTTCGATGGACAGGTCCAGTTCGCGAAGGCGGGCGGAGACTACCACCGCCACATAGGCGGCACAAAACGTGGTGTGGGCGATCCAGATCGTGACGATGCCACGCTCCATCGGCCAGCCGATCAACTGCGCCATGGCCACGAACAGCAGCAACAGCGACAGGCCGGTGATCACTTCAGGCATCACCAGCGGCGCGGTGACCAGGCCACCGAACAGCGTGCGGCCCTTGAAGCGTGTGACGCGGGTCAGGACGAACGCGGCCAGCGTCCCTAGTGCGACTGCCGCAATCGCGGTGTAGCAGGCGATTTCCAGCGAGCGCAGCACCGAACCCATCAACTGGCTGTTGTCGAGCAAACCGGCGTACCACTTGATCGACCAGCCACCCCACACCGTCACCAGCTTTGAGGCGTTGAACGAGTAGATCACCAGAATCAGCATCGGCAGGTAGATAAACGACAGGCCGAAAATCAGCATGAACTTTGAAAATCCGAAGCGTTTCATCCCCGTGCCTCCATCTCTTTGGCCTGGCTGCGGTTGAACAGCAGAATCGGCACAATCAGGATCAACAGCATTACCACCGCCAGGGCGGACGCCACTGGCCAGTCGCGGTTGTTGAAGAACTCTTGCCACAACACACGGCCGATCATCAGGGTTTCCGGGCCGCCCAGCAGTTCCGGAATCACGAACTCACCGACCACCGGAATGAACACCAGCATGCAACCGGCGATGATGCCGTTCTTGGCCAAAGGCACGGTGATTTTCCAGAAGCTGTTGAAGGTGCTCGAACCCAGGTCCGATGCGGCCTCCAGCAGGCTCTGGTCATGTTTGACCAGGTTGGCGTACAGCGGCAGCACCATGAACGGCAGGTATGCATACACCACGCCGATGTAGACGGCGGTGTTGGTGTTGAGGATCTCGATCGGGTGCGACGTCAGCCCGGTCCACATCAGGAACCCGTTGAGCAGGCCGTTGTTGCTGAGGATGCCCATCCACGCATAAACGCGGATCAGGATCGCGGTCCAGGTCGGCATCATGATCAGCAGCATCAGCACGTTCTGCGCTTCCTTGCTGGCCTTGGTGATGGCGTAGGCCATCGGGAAACCGATCACCAGGCACATCACGGTGCTGAAAAACGCCACCTTCAACGAGCCCAGGTAGGCAGACAGGTACAGCTCATCCTCGCCCAGCAGGGTGTAGTTGCCGATGTTGAGCAACAGCTGGAATTTCTGCTCGGCGAAGGTGTAGATCTCCGAGTAGGGCGGAATGGCCAGGGCTGCTTCCGAGAAGCTGATCTTCATCACCAGGAAGAATGGCAACATGAAGAACAGGAACAGCCAGATGAACGGAATCCCGATGACGAACTTGCGCCCGCTGGGGACCCACCTCAGGAATTGCTGATTGAAGGTTTTCATGCGCGCAGTACCACGCCGCTGTCGTCTTCCCACCACACGTAGACCTGATCGTCCCAGGTCGGACGCGCACCACGGCGTTCGGCGTTGGCCATGAACGACTGGACGATCTTGCCCCCAGGCAGTTCGACGTAGAACACCGAGTGCCCGCCCAGGTAGGCGATGTCATGCACTTTGCCAGCGGACCAGTTGTAGCGGTTATCCGGCTTGACGGTGCTGACCAGCAGTTTTTCCGGGCGGATCGCGTAGGTGATCGACTTGTCCTGCACCGAAGTGCTGACGCCGTGACCGACGTAGATCTTCTGCTCCAGGTCCGGACTGTGGATGATCGCGTGACCTTCCAGGTCCTCGACCACGGTGCCGTCGAAGGCGTTCACGTTGCCGATGAATTCGCAGACCATGCGGCTGACCGGTGCTTCATAAATGTCCACCGGGCTGCCGATCTGGGCGATCCAGCCCAGGTGCATGATCGCGATACGCTGGGCCATGGTCATGGCCTCTTCCTGGTCGTGGGTCACCATCACGCAGGTCACGCCCACGCGCTCGATGATCTCCACCAGTTCCAATTGCATCTGCGAACGCAGCTTTTTATCCAGTGCGCCCATCGGTTCGTCGAGCAGCAGCAGCTTCGGACGCTTGGCCAGGGAACGGGCCAGGGCCACGCGCTGACGCTGGCCGCCGGACAGTTGGTGCGGCTTGCGCTTGGCGTACTGGGTCATGTGCACCAGGCGTAGCATCTCCTGCACCCGGGCGTCGATTTCGGCCGCTGGCAAACGGTCCTGCTTGAGGCCGAAGGCGATGTTCTGCGCTACCGTCATGTGCGGGAACAGCGCGTAGGACTGGAACATCATGTTGATCGGTCGTTCGTACGGCGGCATGTCGGTGATGTCGACACCGTCGAGCAGAATCCGGCCTTCGGTCGGGCGCTCGAAACCGGCGAGCATGCGCAGCAGGGTCGATTTGCCGGAACCGGAACCACCGAGCAGGGCGAAGATTTCACCCTGGTGGATCTCCAGGGACACATCGTCCACAGCGATGGTTTCGTCGAACTTCTTGGTGACGCGATCGATTTTCACCAACACCTTTTTCGGTGCCTGGTGACCCTCAAGAGCCTTCCTGTAGATGCTGGAGGCGTTTGCCATGTGAAACTCCCAACAGGTTTCAGTCGCCCGGCCAACACGGCCCGGCTTAATAGTGGATTGCAAACCCTTATCAGATGATGTCTGTCAGTCCAACGCAGGACCCTGTGGGAGCGGGCTTGCTCGCGAAAGCGGTGTGTCAGGCGACAGCTGTGTTGATTGTGTCGCCGCCTTCGCGAGCAAGCCCGCTCCCACATGGGGTTGCATCAGGTTGACCGGCATTGCACTGCGGCCGGGTTTATTCGGCGCCGCCATCCTGGCTGCCTGGTCGTACTTGTTGTTATTGCAGTGTGTTGTTTTCGCGAGCGAGGCACGCACAAGCGCCTGCCCGCTCGCGTTGGGCAGTCAATCGTTGAATGTGGATATCAGGTCGTCAGCTCGAGTGACGCAATGCCGCCCGTTGCCGGCAGGCTTCGCCGAACGCCCGGAAAATACTCAAATAAGGAGGGTTGTTCAGCACTTGCCATTCCGGGTGCCATTGCACACCGAGGGCAAAGGCCTTGCTGTGCTCGACGGAGATCGCTTCGATCAGGCCATCAGGCGCGACGGCTTCGGCGCGCAGGCCGGGCGCGAGGCGGTCGATGCCCTGGCTGTGAATCGAGTTCACCTGGAACACCGCAGGCAGCTCCAGCGCTTCGAACACACCGCCGGGCTGCACATTCACCTCATGGGCGGGTGCGTATTGCACGGCCAGGTCCGGATGGTCGGCCTCGCGATGGTCGAGCAAGCCAGGCAGTTCATGGACCTTTTGATGCAGGCTGCCACCGAACGCCACGTTCATTTCCTGGAAACCACGGCAGATGCCGAGTACCGGCACGCCCGCTGCAATAGCGGCGCGGATCAGGGGAAGGGTGGTGGCATCCCGCGCCGGATCATGATCCGTGCCGGGGGCGCTGTCGGGGCCTTGATAGTGGAAGGGTTCCACGTTCGACGGCGAGCCGGTCAGCAACAGACCGTCGAGCTGCGGCAGCAGGTCATCGATTTCGGTCAGGTCGCCTAAGGAAGGAATAACGACAGGCAGCCCCAGCGCCGCAACGCTGACAGCACGCAAGTACTTGTCACCGCTGATGTGGTAGGGGTGCAGGCCAATCTGTTTGACGCACGCAGTAACGCCGATCAATGGCTTGAGTGCCATTTTTATCACCTCGAAGTTTCACACTTGAACGAGCTTTTCCGGAGCTTAGCCTTGTTGATTTTAATTAACAACTCTCATGTAAAAAATTCTAAACGCCGCACGTCCGATCTTCAGGGTTTACGCGTGTTTGAGGGCGTATCTGGCACTCTCGTCCCCCTGTGAGGCCCGAAAATAAACGTTGAAAGGCCAGGTGTTCGCTATTGACTTCACTTTGCCTTTCGGATTGACTGGGCTCGTGAAAGGGCGGTGAACATAATAATTAACAGTAAAAAAATAGGTGCATCATGTCGGTCCCTCTGCGTGCCGTTCAACTCAACGAAGCAAACGCATTCCTTAAGAAACATCCTGAGGTTTTGTACGTCGACCTTCTGATTGCGGATATGAACGGTGTGGTGCGCGGCAAGCGCATCGAGCGCACCAGTCTTCATAAGGTTTACGAGAAAGGCATCAACCTGCCGGCCTCTCTGTTTGCTCTGGACATCAATGGTTCCACGGTGGAAAGCACCGGCCTGGGTCTGGACATCGGCGATGCCGACCGGATCTGCTACCCGATCCCCGGCACCCTCAGCATCGAGCCATGGCAGAAGCGCCCGACCGCGCAACTGTTGATGACCATGCACGAAATCGAAGGCGAGCCATTCTTCGCCGACCCGCGTGAAGTGCTGGCCAATATCGTGCGCAAGTTCGACGACATGGGCCTGACCATCTGCGCCGCGTTCGAACTGGAGTTCTACCTGATCGACCAGGACAACGTGAACGGTCGTCCGCAATCGCCACGTTCGCCGGTGTCCGGCAAGCGTCCGATGTCGACCCAGGTGTACCTGATCGACGACCTCGACGAATACGTCGATTGCCTGCAAGACATCCTCGAAGGCGCGAAAGAGCAGGGCATCCCGGCTGACGCCATCGTCAAGGAAAGCGCCCCGGCGCAATTCGAAGTCAACCTGCATCACGTGGCTGACCCGATCAAGGCCTGCGACTACGCGGTCCTGCTCAAGCGTCTGGTGAAGAACATCGCCTACGACCACGAGATGGACACCACCTTCATGGCCAAGCCGTATCCGGGCCAGGCGGGTAACGGTCTGCACGTGCACATTTCGATTCTCGACAAAGAAGGCAACAACATCTTTGCCAGCGAGGATCCCGAGCAGAACGCCGCGCTGCGACACGCGATCGGCGGTGTGCTCGAGACCCTGCCGGCGCAGATGGCGTTCCTTTGCCCGAACGTCAACTCGTACCGTCGTTTCGGCGCACAGTTCTATGTACCGAACTCGCCGAGCTGGGGCATCGATAACCGCACCGTGGCCGTGCGTGTACCGACCGGCTCCAAGGACGCCGTGCGCATCGAGCATCGCGTGGCCGGTGCCGACGCCAACCCGTACCTGCTGATGGCATCGGTATTGGCCGGTGTTCACCACGGTCTGACCAACCAGATCGAACCGGGCGCCCCGGTGGAAGGCAACAGCTACGAGCAGAACGAGCAGAGCCTGCCGAACAACCTGCGCGACGCACTGCGCGAGCTGGACGACAGCGAAGTCATGGCGCGCTACATCGACCCGATGTACATCGACGTGTTCGTGGCGTGCAAGGAAAGCGAGCTGGCCGAGTTCGAGAACTCCATCTCGGACCTTGAGTACAACTGGTACTTGCATACCGTTTAAGACGGATCACACCGATCAACTGTGGGAGCGGGCTTGCTCGCGAAGAGGGCGGCACAGTCAACACTGATGTCGACTGACACATCGCCTTCGCGAGCAAGCCCGCTCCCACAGGGGATCGTATTTCCAAGGTCGTAATTGGTTGGCGTTCAATCCGGCGACCACCTATTCCCCTGCGTCGAGTCACAACCATGACAAACACTCGCAGCGATTGGGAGCAGCGCTTCCAGTCCCTAACCATCGAAGGTCGCGCATTCATTGACGGCCAATACTGCGCAGCCGCCAGCGGCGCGACGTTCGAATGCATCAGCCCCGTGGACGGTCGTTTCCTGGCGAACGTCGCCAGCACCGACGAAGCCGATGCCAATGCAGCGGTCGCCGTGGCGCGCCGCACTTTCGAATCCGGCGTGTGGGCCAACCTGGCCCCGGCCGAGCGCAAGCGCATCCTGATCCGTTTCGCCGACCTGATCCTGGCGAACCAGGAAGAACTGGCCCTGCTCGAAACCCTCGACATGGGCAAGCCGATCAGCGACTCCATGAGCATCGACATTCCGGCGACCGCCAACGCGATCCGCTGGACCGCCGAAGCCATCGACAAGATCTACGACGAAGTCGCCGCCACGCCCCAGGATCAACTGGGCCTGGTGACCCGCGAAGCGGCCGGCGTGGTCGCGGCCATCGTGCCGTGGAACTTCCCGTTGATCATGGCCAGCTGGAAATTCGCCCCGGCCCTGGCGATGGGCAACTCGTTCATCCTCAAGCCTTCGGAAAAGTCCCCGCTGACCGCGATCCGCATCGCCCAGTTGGCGCTGGATGCCGGCATCCCGAAAGGTGTGTTCAACGTCCTGCCGGGCTACGGCCACACCGTCGGCAAGGCACTGGCGTTGCACATGGACGTCGACGTGCTGGCCTTCACCGGCTCCACGGCGATTGCCAAGCAGCTGATGGTTTACGCCGGGCAGAGCAACATGAAACGCGTATGGGCCGAAGCCGGGGGCAAGAGCCCGAACGTGGTGTTCGCCGACGCGCCGGATCTGCGCGCGGCAGCACAGGCGGCGGCCAGTGGCATCGCCTTCAACCAGGGTGAAGTCTGCACTGCCGGTTCTCGCTTGCTGGTGGAACGTTCGATTCGCGAGCAGTTCATGCCATTGCTGGTCGAAGCCCTGCAGGCCTGGAAACCGGGCCACGCCCTCGACCCTGCGACCACCGTCGGCGCGGTCGTCGACCAGCGTCAACTGGACAACGTACTGCGCTACATCGGCATCGGCAAAGAGCAGGGTGCCGAACTGATCGCCGGCGGCAGCCGCACCCTCGAAGACACCGGTGGCCTGTACGTGGAACCGACGATTTTCGACGGCGTGACCAACGCCATGACCATCGCCCGGGAAGAAATCTTCGGCCCGGTGCTGTCGGTCATCACCTTCGACACCTTCGATGAAGCCCTGGCGATTGCCAACGACAGCATCTTCGGCCTGGCCGCCGGTGTATGGACCAGCAACCTGAGCAAGGCCCACACCTTCGCCCGTGGCCTGCGTGCCGGCAGCGTCTGGGTCAACCAGTACGACGGCGGCGACATGACCGCGCCGTTCGGCGGGTTCAAGCAGTCGGGTAACGGTCGGGACAAATCGCTGCACGCGTTCGACAAGTACACCGAACTCAAGGCGACCTGGATCAAGCTCTGATAACAATAAAGCGACGGTCGCCGGCTCTGTCGGCGGCCATCGGAGAACTGTATGAAACAAGCACATGTAAACAGCTACTACGCCGCCACCCGCAACTTCACCGGTGATTTCCCAGTGCTGGAAGGGGCGGTGGACTGCGACGTCTGCGTGATCGGCGCCGGCTACACCGGCCTGTCCTCGGCTCTGTTCCTCGCCGAAGCGGGCTACAGCGTGACCGTGCTCGAAGCGGCCAAAGTCGGCTTCGGCGCCAGCGGTCGCAACGGCGGCCAACTGGTCAACTCCTATAGCCGCGACGTCGATGTCATCGAAGAGCGCTACGGCGACAAGACTGCCGAAGTCCTCGGCAGCATGATCTTCGAAGGCGCCGACATCATCCGTCAGCGCATACAGCACTACGACATCCAGTGCGACTACCGCCCCGGCGGCATCTTCGCGGCGATGAACAAAAAGCAACTCAAGGGCCTGGCCGAACAGAAGAAGAGCTGGGAACGTTACGGCAACAAGAACCTGAAAATGCTCGACGCGGCCGACATCAAGCGCGAAATCGGTTCCGATGCCTATGTCGGCGGCCTGCTGGACATGCAGGGCGGCCACATTCACCCGCTGAACCTGGCCCTCGGCGAAGCCTCGGCCATCATCGGCCTGGGCGGCAAGATCTACGAGCAATCGGCGGCGGTGGAAATCACCTATGGCGAGCCCATCACCGTGCGCACCGCCAAAGGCGTGGTGAAGGCCAAGTACCTGCTGATCGCCGGTAACGCCTACCTGCCGCAGGGCCTGGACAACCGCGTGACCAGCAAGAGCATGCCGTGCGGTTCGCAGATCGTCGTCACCGAGCCGTTGTCTGAAAAGCAGGCCCGAAGCCTGATCACCAACAACTACTGCGTGGAAGACTGCAACTACCTGCTCGACTACTACCGCCTGACCGCCGACAACCGCCTGCTGTACGGCGGCGGCGTGGTCTACGGTGCGCGCGAGCCGGACGACATCGAACAACTGATCCGCCCGAAGATCCTCAAGACCTTCCCGCAATTGAAGGACGTGAAGATCGACTACCGCTGGACCGGCAATTTCCTGCTGACCATGTCGCGCATGCCGCAATTCGGCCGTATCGAGAAAAACGCCTACTACATGCAGGGCTACAGTGGCCACGGCGTCACCTGTTCGCACCTGGCCGGCAAACTGATCTCGGAAATGATCCGTGGCGACGCCGAGCGCTTCGATGCGTTTGCCTCGCTGCCGCACATGCCGATGATCGGCGGGCGTACCTTCTCGGCGCCGTTGACCGCCCTCGGCGCGGTGTACTACTCGCTGCGTGACCGTTTCGGCATCTAAGCTTTACCTCGCCGGCGGCATCTCCCCAAAGGGTGCCGCCGGCTTTTTAATACCAGAAACACCAAATCCCCTGTGGGAGCGGGCTTGCTCGCGAAGAGGCCATATCAGCCAAAACTGATGGCGCCTGACACACCGCTTTCGCGAGCAAGCCCGCTCCCACAGGTTGTACAACTTCGTGGCAAATGGCTATTTTTCCAGCCGTTTATCGAACCTGCTGAGCATTACCAACAAACGTGATTTAATAGCCGCCTTTCACGTTTCCGGGACCGGAAAACGGCGTGATCCGCGCCTGCACTCCACCCCTCCATTATCCCTGTAGGAGCGAGCCTGCTCGCGAAAGCGTTGGTTGAGTCGACATCAATGTTGAAGGTCAGATCGCAATCGCGAGCAAGCTCGCTCCTACGGGTTGGCACATAAGGCTGTCATGGACACGGGCTCACGACTCAAATTAGTACGCGAAAGCTACAAACTGTCCCAGCGCGAGCTGGCCCGGCGTAGCGGCGTCACCAATGCAACCATCTCCCTGATCGAACAGAATCGGGTCAGTCCTTCCGTCAGCTCCCTGAAGAAATTGCTGGAGGGCATCCCCATGTCCCTGGCCGACTTCTTCACCTTCGATCAGCCGCCGCGCGAACACCAGTACGTCTTCCGCGCCAACGAACAGCCCGACCTCGGCCGCCATGGCCTGCGCCTGCTGCTGATCGGCGCGTCCGTGCCAAGCCGGCAGATGCGCTTGCTGCGCGAGCAATACGCACCGGGCGCAAGCTCCGGCGAAGAGCCGATCGTGCATTCCGAAGGCGAGGAGTGTGGGTTGGTGACCCGGGGTACCGTGGAGTTGACCGTGGATGGCCAGGTGAGTGTGCTCAACGCCGGGGACGGCTATTACTTCCCGACGACCTTGCCGCACCGGTTTCGCAATATCGGGGCAGATGAGGCGGAAATCATCAGCGCCAACACACCGGCGAACTTCTGATAACCGCTTTGCGGGCAGGGATCATCAGGATCCAGCCGTTAAAACCCGCATCTGATGCGGGTTTTTTTATCATTTGAATCTGGTTTGGCCGGGCATCTTGAATGTGCAGTGTTGGTCATTTCCAATGTTCAAGACGAAATACTGCACCCTTTGCGGGTTATTTCGATCTGTTGGTAGTCGGCACGCGTTTCTTTCTGCAGGGTGGCCAACAGAGATAAAGTGGCTTGCGGATCATTGAGCGGTAATGTCTTGAGTACCTCGACATCAACATCCCACCACTTGCTGTTGATCAGCGCCTCAATCAACTCGGGTGTATGCCGATACTTGACAATTTTTGCCGGGGTGCCGGCAACAATGGCGTACGGTGGCACGTCATGGGCAACCAGGGCGCGGGTTGCGATGACAGCGCCGGTGCCTATAGTCACGCCTTCCAGGATCATCGCGCTATGGCCGATCCAGACGTCATGCCCAATCGTGATGTCCGCAACCTCCGGGTCGTAAACCAGCGCAGTGTCGGTATATTGAAAGGGATGTGAACTGAGCCAGCCCAACGGATGCGAGCTCTTTTGTTGGCCGATAAAACAGCTGCTGCCGATGGAGCAAAACCTGCCAATGGATGAGACCGCGGAAAGGACGCAGTCACTGCGGATATAGGTATGCGCACCGATCTCCAGCTTTTTTGACTCTATGACCACATGCCCAAGCGTCACGCCTTCTTCTAGGGTCACTGTCGATCTTTTGTGCAGCGACAATAAACCGCCCGCCACTTTGCATTTGTGTTTGCGGATCCATCTTTTCCAGTAACTATTTCGCAAATAACTAATTATTGTTTTCATGAACCGCTGTCTTGGATATCCGTTATCGGGCATGGCCCGGCCCCATGAGCCAACGGCGAGTCTAAATGAATCGGCCGGGGTAGATGAGCTTTTTAGACGTTACTCAAAAACGGTTTTTGCGCGTTTCAGTCTGCTGATGGCTGCTGTAGCCAACTGAACGGTGGCCATTGAAAACCCGCAGAAATGCGGGTTTTTTTTTGCTTGAACAATGTCACTGCTTCTTCGGCCCCTCAAACCCCCGCTGCTCGATCACCCCAAACACATCCCGCACATCCTGAAGCAGAATCCGCGAAATGTTGGTCACGGTGTTGATGTCGTTTTCGGCGTAGTCGGGGAGGCTGGTGCAGGCCATGAGGTTGAGGTATTGCAGGACGGCGTTGAGGCGTTCGGCGGCGCAGTTGTGGAGCTCGCGCAGCGGGGCGTCGCTGTCGATGAGGAGGACGGGGTAGCTGGTGGCGATTTGTTTCATGGGGGTGAAGCGGGGATGCGGACTGTTAGTCGTCATAAGTAAAACTTCCTCGTATCTGTAAGAAGAACTACTCCCGGTCGCTGCGATTCGAATGGGGTGGTAGCTATGTGCGGGTTCGCAGACCGAGGATACGAGGAACCCGGCAGACCCGAAGATCTCCCACACACAGCCACCATAAAGCGACATGCGGGCGCAGATGCGACCGTCATCGGCTTGATGGACTGCAAGGTTACTACACGTATCTACAGGGCTGCGAAACCCTGTCGCCAATTCAAGTCAGCGACGGGCGCACATTAGGTGTCGATCTCCAGCGCTGCAACCGGCCTGTAGGACGCCAAATGACCCCTGTGGCGAGGGAGCTTGCTCCCGTTCGGCGGCTCTGCCGCCGTAAAACCGGGCACTGCGATGGGTCTGAGGAAATGAGTTGCAAAGGATCAGGGCCGCTTCGCAGCCCAGCGGGAGCGAGCTCCCTCGCCACAAAGGGACAAGTCCTACAAATTTTCCAGACGTCAAGATTGAACGTTCGTCGGATGGCGGGTTGCTACCATCGCAATTGCCTGCCGATATCAACACGGCTGCTACGCTTGGTCGTTGCAGTGCCCGAGTTCCATTCCTGCTCACGCTGCAAGGGTAATCACGGAGTGCGACATCCATTCCTGTCGGCAACCTGCACGGAGGCAGGCGATGGTGATCAAAAGCATGGCCGATTCGACTGCGGCGGGGAGACCCGAGCCGCTCGATCGGGAAGAAATCGAGCGGGTGCTGGCGCTGTTGCTGGTCAGCCCGTTGTTTGCCAAATCCAGGCGCATGGGCAGTCTGTTGCGCTTTCTGGTCGAGCACGACCTTCAGGCTTGCAATACGCCGCTGACCGAACACGCCATTGGCATCGCGGTGTTTCGTCGTGACCCGGCAGTGTATTGCACGGGCGACGATCCGGTGGTGCGAGTGCAGGTGGGGCGCTTGCGGCGCAAACTTGCAGCGCATTACGCCGGCAACGGCCAGCAGGACCCGGTGCGCTTCAGCATTCCACCCGGGTGTTATCGCTTGACCTATCAGCGGCTGCGGCCCAAGGGCGTCGGCACTCGCCATCCCGTGGTCCAGATCCAGCCGTTTACCTGCCTCACCCGCGATGGCGATGACTTTACCCGGGGCTTGTGCGAGGAGTTGAGCTGCCGACTGTTCGAGTCGTTCGAGCAGGCGCAGACCGGGACCAATCATGTGTTGATGCGGGTGGCACGCAACAGCGAGCCGGTACCGGACTTCAAGCGTGGCGGGCGTTACAGCTATTGCCTGGAGGGCAGCGTGCGGGTCGAGCCTTCGCGGGTGCGAGCGTCATTGCGCCTGGTGGATGTGGCGCAGGGGCGGATTCGCTGGTCGGCGCAGTTCGATCGTGATCGACCCCATGGCATCGCCACCCAGGAGGACCTCGCGCAGTCGATCTGTCGCTCGCTGACGGGCTACTTCGCCACGACGGGCAAAGAGGAGTGAAAGGGCAACCGCAAGGTTGCCCCGGCATGACGGTTACACGGTTTTCCACTGACCGCCTTCGTAAAGGCGACCTGCGGTGTTATCGAACGTCAAGTCGATTTCGATCGCCTTGGAGCGTGAGGTACTGAACATGGTGCTGGTCTGTACGTTCTGTTCGAACCACACGAGGATGGTTTCCACCGGCGTCAGCACGGTTTCACCGGTGACCACCTGATCCACCGCAACGTAAATGGGGGTGCTGACCTGATTGCCATCAATGCCGGTAGATAACTGGTTGATACCCGGATGGATGGGGTCGTAGTCATTTACAAAGGTTATGGAAATGTTCGGTCCCCCGGTAACCGCCGAACTCAGCAGACCGTGCTCATCGAGTGTCGATGTTTGCCCCAGGCCGATATTGACGATGTTGGTCGAGACTTTGACCTGCACATTTGCCTTGAACAGGTTGGACGCAAACAGCTGATATTGAGGCGTCCAACTGAACTCGTTGTTGCTCAGGTAAGCATCATAGGACTGCCAGACCACGTTGTAGTCGGCGTCACCCACCTTCTTGGCAAAGCACAGCTTGTAGCCGGACTTCTTGAGCAGCGCCAGGTCGCCGGCGGCGATTTCGATGGTGACGGTTTTTTGCGAAGCCGCCAGGGCCGACCTCAGTACCCGGCCGTAATCCGCCGCTTTCAGTTGCGTTGCACCCATGATCGACTTGACGGCTTCTTGCACATCATTGTGAAGCTGCTGGCTCTGTTGGCTGACAGCGATTGATTTGCTCATGGTTTCCTTCTTCCTTGGTGGTGTGTTGGGCAAACAATGGGCTGCTGGCGCTTGGCGCTGCTGTCCATTGACGGCTTCACTCTAGGGGCGAGGGGCAGGGCGGCTAAGTGTCTTGGTGTTACAAGCGGGTATCGGGGGTGTATCAGGGGCCGGGTCAGCGGGGCAGCCGATCGGCCGCCCCGCCTTGACCTCAGGCGGCCCGGGCATCGGCCCAGACGAAGTTCCAGCTGGTGCGTTTGCCCTTAGCGATCTCGATCAGCTTGTTCTCGTACACCGTGTGATTGACCACGCCGGTGTAGGTCAGGGTGCGGGCCGCATTGGTCCCGGTGACCTCGCCCGGCTTGCCGCCCGACTCGACCATGGCTTTTTTCATGTCGGCATCCGACGGGGCGCTGCTCTGGTTTTTTTCCACTTTGACGAAACTCATGATTCACCTCTTCCGTGATGGGGGGATCGGTGCCAACGCGGGCCGACAAGTCGACGACCCTGTTCCACACCGACGGCCATACTCTATTGGCCAGTTCGGCGGCGCAGAAGTGACAACTGTGGCGCTGAGGTAACAATCGGGAAACAGCGCCACGCATTGAAGTATCTGCGACGTATCAAGCGTGGATGCACATCGAAGAAGGTTGCAGCGAATGCCTGGACGCGAAACCTGGCTTCGAGGGGATGAGCGCAGACGGTTCATGGCTCTGTGACTCGATGGAACCAACTACGTCAATAGCGTCTAAATTTCAGGGAACATTTCCCACCACGAAGGAGCGACTCATGTTCAGGTCTCGATCTTTGATTGCAGCAATCACCTGTTTGACCCTGATCAGCGGCTCGGCGACGGCGCTGGCTGATCCCGGTAACGGCCAAGGTGGCGGGAAGGTCAACCATGGCAACCAGGGCAGTCATGGCAACAAGAACAAGAATTCCGGCGGAGGGGACTGGAGCAATGGCCCTAGCATCAACCGCAGCAGCGTGCTCCAGATCATTGGCGTGAACACGGGCTACTGGAGCCCCGGGCCTGATTTGCCACCGGGCATTCAAAAGAACCTTGCCCGAGGCAAGCCGCTTCCACCCGGCATCGCCAAAAAACTGGATGGCCGGCTGGTCGGCAGGCTGCCCCACTACGATGGCTACGAATGGCAGCAAGTCGGTACGGACCTGATCCTGGTTGCGCTGGCCACCGGGCTTGTCTATGAGATTCTCGACGGTGCGTTTGATTAACGTGGGGAAGGTCGTCTTCCCGTTGACTGAGGGCGCTCCAGCCGTCTGTCGTGGCACTTGAACTGTCCGAGGGATATCGCGTCATACGTCACGCGATATCAACCTCCTACGGAAGCAATCATGCTTTTTAAAAACAAGAGTCTCGTTGCTGTAATGTCATGCGCCATGATGCTTGCAGCCGCTCCGTTACTCCCTGATGGCCTGTCGATCATGGGTTCCGCATACGCGAAGGACGGCGGTGGCGGTGGCGGCGGAAACGGCGGCGGTGGCGGTGGCGGAAACGGCGGTGGTAATGGCGGTGGCAATGGCGGCGGAAACGGCGCAGGTCACGGCGGCGGTATGGGGGGCGGACACGCCGGTACAGGCCACTCCGGCAGTAACGGCCGCGGCAACGGGCTGGACAGCGACCATGCCGGCAAATCCGTGCGCGACCATGGCCTGAGCGGGAACCACTACGGTAGTGAGCGCAACGATGATAACGGTCATGGCACCACGACCTCAGGCATCGCCCATTCCAAAGATACTCGCGGCATCTCCAAGGCCAGGGCTATTTCGGCCTCGACGCCGGGTGAGCACAACACCAAGGGCTTGAGTAAAGCAGGGCAGTCGACCTCGAAAAAAGCCCATTGAGTTCGCGGCGACAGATCAGTTTCTGAAAAGCAAAAAACCCGCTGGAAGGCGGGTTTTTTTATACCTGGAAATTGACCACCGGCCACCACACACCGCGTTCCCCGCCAGGCACATCACCCTCAACCAGCCCCCCCCAGCGGGCATTACACGGACAGAAAACGAGCCGCCTGGACACATCGCGCAGTGATTTGCGTTCGCGGGCGATTTGTCATGTTCAACGCCATTTCATTGTAGATATTAGTCAGCCCAACGCGATTTCAATGAGGCTGCACTGTGTTCCAACGACTTGTGTGTTCGCTGTCTGTTTTGAGCCTGTCCATCGCTGCCGCCCAGGCGGCCGAGACTGTCCCCCTCAACACTCCTCGCCTGAAGAGCATCGATAACCTGCGCGATGTCGCCGGTCTTGCCACCGCGTATTCCACGGCCAATGACGGCACCATGCGTGGCGGGGTGTTTTACCGCTCCAACGCGCTGACGCCATCGGCGGCGGATCTGGTAACCCTCAACGGTATGGGCATCAAGGCGGTCTACGACCTGCGCACGCCAACCGAAATCGCCGCCACGCCCGACACGATGCCCACGGGTGCGACGTACACCAACATCGACATCATCGGTGGCTCCACGTCGGGTGCGAACATCACCAACGTTGCGTTCCACAGCGCCGCCGAAGCCACCGCAATGATGCAGGACACCAACCGTGATTTCGTCCGCAACCCGGGGATGCGCAGCGAGTTCAACCAGCTGTTCAATGAACTGGCCACGGTCGACGGCGCCGCGCTGTTCCATTGCACCGCCGGCAAGGACCGTACGGGCTGGACCGCCGCCGTGCTGCAAAGCATCGCCGGGGTCGACGATGCCACCATCATGAGCAACTACCTGGCGACCAACGACTACACCGCCGCGCGCATCAAGGCGACCCTGGCGGCGTTGCCACCGAGCCTGGCGACCATCTATGGGCCGCTGATCGGTGTGGAGGCCAGTTACCTGCAAGCCGGCCTGGACGAGGTGACCGCGCAATACGGCACGATGGATAACTACCTCAAGCAAGGCCTCGGCCTGTCCCAGGAAACCATCTACGTGCTGCGCGGCAAGATGGTGTTCTACAACAGCCTGCCTGGCGCAGCGGACCTGGCCGGCAACGCCGCGGCCGGCGCGCAGTTGTTGCAGCAACTGCAGAACAGCAACCTGTCGGGCACCTACAGCGCCTACAACTACTACCTGCAGTCGGCCATCGATGCCCGCAGCCTCGGGGGCGTGGAGTCCACCGTCGGCGGTCAGGTGCACGCCGACGCCGCGAGCTACCTGCTGCGTCAGGGCGCGATGATCGAACAGGCCGCCGCGCCGTTCACCAGCGGCATCGACCTCAAGGCCGGGCAATATCGCCTGTGGAGCACCGCCCTGGCGGGGTACCTGGGCACGGATGGTTCGTCCCAGGCCTCCAGCAGCAACGAGCATAGCCAGGGCATGATGATTGGCCTGACCCAGCGCTTTTCCGAACAGCTCAGCGCCCATGCCGGCTTCGGCTACAGCAGCGGCAATGTCGGTGGTGCAGGTGGCGAAGCCGATACCGACCTGACCTTCTTCAGCGTCGGCGCACGCTTTGCGCCGAACGGTCTGGAACGTGGCCTGTTTGTGGATGCCAATGCCAGCGCCGGCTATCTCGATTACGAGAGCAAGCGAGAACTCGGCGGCGGTCTGGGCACGGCCAGGGGCGACAGCCATGGCAACCTCACCGGCGCGACCCTGGCGCTCGGTTACCGTGTGCCGGTGAACGGCGTGACCCTCGAGCCGAGCCTCGGTGTGCGGGTCAGCCGCGTCAACCTGTCGGGCTTCCAGGAAAAGGGCAGCGAACTGGCCCTGGACGTCGACGGCATCCACGAGACCCGCAAGAGCGCGGTGGCCAACCTCAACGCATCCTTTGCACCTGTCAGCCTCGGTGCCTGGCAAGTGGTGCCGGGTGTGCAAGTGGGCTACGAGCATGTGTTGGGCGACCATGAAGTCGACAGCGAAGGGCAACTGCTGGGCCTGGACATCGAACAGCAAGCCGCCTTCGACAACCGTGACCAGTTCACCGGTGGCGTCAATGTCATGGCCAACCTGGGCCCATGGAGCGTGGGTGCGCAAATCGGCGCCAGCGGTGGCGGCGACAGCCACGGCTTCAATGGCGGGTTGAAGGCCAGTTATCTGTTCTGACGATCAGTCAAGGCAATCTGTGTGAGTGAGCCTGCTCGCGAAGAGGCCGTGTCAGTCGACGTAGATGTTGAATGTCACTCCGCCTTCGCGAGCAAGCCCGCTCCCACAGTGGTTTTTTGTCGTACGCGGGATTTGTGTTCGGCACCGATCAAAGTGTGGGAGCGGGCTTGCTCGCGAAGGCCAACTCACAGCCAACGAATAGGGCGGCTGACACTCCGCTTTCTCCCACACATCCTCAATTGGTCGCCATGGGTCGCGTTCGCCGGCCTTTTCTCACGTCTGCGGGACTGATGCCGTAGGCACTCTGGAAATACTGGCAAAACCGGCCGACATTGCTGAAGCCGTGTTGCAAGGCCACGTCCGTGACCGAAGGCGACACACCCTGGGACAGCGCGGCAAAGGCGCGCTCCAGGCGTACCTGGCGCTGATAGGCAACGATTGAAGTGCCCATGAAACGCTGAAAACCCTCCTGCAATGCGCGCAGGCTGACGTTGGTCAATTGCGCCAGTTCGGTACCGCTGGCCAGTCGGTCGGGATGCGCCTGAATGTACTCGACGGCCAGTTTCACATGTCGCGGCGCTATCAGTGGGGAGGGGCGCTGAAGGGCCTCGGTGAAGTTGTGCGGCCAGGTTTCGAGCACCGCGTCGACCAGCATTTCGCGAAGGCGTGAGGGCATCAGCGAGCCCGTATTGATCAGCAGGTCGAACTCGGTTCCGGTGGCCAGGTCCACCAGCGCCTTGATGCCCTGCAAGGCGGGTACGCTCAGATCCACCACGGGCTCAAAACAGATTTTTTGCAGGATCGGCTTGCCGAGCAACATCGACAGTCGTTCGGTGATCAGCGCCCGGCTGATCGAGATCCCGTGTTGCGCATGATTGTCGACAAAGCGCGCCGAGCGGACCTCGGCCTTGTCGATGGCCAGGCCGATCTGGGCGAAGCCAACCGACTCGGTGACGTGGTTGAAGATGATCTTGCCGGCGGTGGGAATGACGAACGTGATTTCATCAAGGGGGGCGGGAAATGCCACCGTGAAGTCACCGTGAAAGTGCATGCGACGAAAGCTGACACCTTCGTGTCTGCCGTAGACCCCGCCGATGCTGATGCTTTTTGGCGGCGGCGCAGAGTCGGAGTAAAGGTTGCCGAACAGGTTCAAGAACAACGCGCCAAAGTCGTCACAGCTCATGTCGTTGGACCTGATGATGATTTGCTTGCGCGTCGTGCTTGAGTACACCTGTAGTGTCACCTTGAGCGGTTGGGCAAAGCCCGGTACGGGGAACTGCCGATCGGAGTTCGAACGGATGCGGTTCGGGAAAGCGCTAGGACGTTATCAGTGACTAATGACAGGTTTGTTACCGGTTGTTGCCACTGTCGTCGCCGGCTCCGTTCACCCGACGCCACCGCTCGCACCGCACAACGGGTGGCACGAGCGGTACCGGGGCGTGGGCGGCCTGCAATGGCCGCGGCTATTTCACCGGTTCTGTTGCCTTGATATCCCCGCAAAAAATATCGACGTTGCCATCGGTCGAAGCCGTTCGCACGACCACCGAATACTTGCCGTCAAGCAGGGTTTGCAACGGCACAGGCGCGGTTCTGGTAAAAGACCAGCCGCGTACGGGTTGGCGTTCGGTGTTGACGGTGTCGTTCATCGCGTAGGCGACTGACCCGGGTTGCTGGCAGGTGCCGTTATTGATGAAAGAGTAAAGACGCAGGGGCAGCGTAACCCCCATTGGAGCACCGCTGATGAAGAAACTGAGTCCGGTTTTCTTGTCCCAGTCGGTCAAGGTGACGGTGCCGATCTGACCGGCGTTTTGCCGGGTGGCGACCAGGTTAACGTTCACGCCGTGGGTCGAAGAAGTGGTGCAGCCGAAAAGGCTTGCCGCAACCACGAGTGCTGCCAGTGAGGTTTTGAGCTTCATTGCCAAACTCCTGAGTTGAAGAACTGCAATGGGGAGAATTAGCGGGTATAGCTCATTTATCGCTTTCATGACGTCGTCCATACGAGGCTTCCACTTTCAGGAAGGACGTGTTGGAGGTATTCGGGCTCAATCAACGAATCCCTTCATCGCCGCGCAAACCGGCTACATTTGTAATCTACCGAGCCCGATTGCCCGGACGTTTGCCGGTGTATTCAACCCATGCCCCACCCTTGGAATTTCCTCAACCTGAGCTGATTGCCCGCCGGCACACGCGCTTCGATGCCTTTGAGGGTTTGCAATGGTTGCGCGTGCAGTTAAAGGATTGTGCGGTCAGTCGAGCCCACTCATCATCCGCATGGAAGATTTGCCACTGGAGTGACCGATGAATCAACAAGGCAGCCATCCGCAAGAGCGGATTCCAGGCACTCCACAGCGGAGAACCTTGCGCAGCCTGTTGATCCCGGAGTGGCTCGGCAGCTACCGGCCAGACTGGCTGCGCAGCGATGTGGTCGCGGGGCTGACGGCAGCGGCCGTGGTCATTCCCAAGGCGCTGGCGTACGCCACCATTGCCGGCCTGCCGGTGCAGGTCGGGCTGTACACGGCGCTGGTACCGATGGTGATCTATGCCGTGCTCGGCACGTCGCGCCCGCTTAGCGTCAGCACCACGACCACCCTGGCCATTCTCGCCGGCTCCGCGTTGGGCCAGATCAGCCCCGATGGCGATGCGGCGACCTTGCTCGCCGGTTCCGCCACGCTGGCCCTGATGGTGGGTGCGATCCTGATTGTCGCGGGGTTGCTGCGCCTGGGTTTCGTCGCCAATTTCATTTCCGAGCCGGTACTGGTGGGTTTCAAGGCCGGCATCGGCGTGGTCATCGTGCTCGACCAGTTGCCCAAGCTGTTGGGCACGCACATCGACAAAGGCGGCTTCCTGCACAATCTGGTGGCCACGGTCCAGAGCGTCGGCCATGCCTCGCTGCCGACCGTGGCGGTCGGTGTGTTCATGGTCCTGCTGCTGGTGGGCATGAAGCGTTTTACGCCCCGGCTGCCCGCACCTTTGATTGCGGTGGCGCTTGGCATCATCGGCATGAGCCTGTTTGGCCTGGAGCGCTTTGGTGTGTCCGCCGTCGGCGTGGTGCCGATCGGGTTGCCCGCACCGACCCTGCCGGTTTGGTCGATGGTCGAAACCCTGTGGTCCTCGGCGATGGGTATCGCGCTGATGAGTTTCACCGAAACCATCGCGGCGGGACGCGCTTTCGCCCGCAGTGACGAGCCCGCGCCACAACCGAATCGGGAACTGCTGGCCACAGGCGTTGCCAACATCGGTGGCGCGTTTCTCGGGGCCATGGTCGCCGGTGGCGGGACCACCCAGACGGCAGTGAACCGCCTGGCCGGCGCCCGTTCGCAACTGGCCGCACTGGTCACCGCCGCACTGGCGCTGGGCACTTGCCTGCTGCTGGCACCGCTCATTGGCCTGATGCCCAACGCCACGCTCGCCGCCGTGGTGATCGTGTATTCGGTGGGCCTGATCGAACCGGCGCAATTTCGCGAAATCCTGTCGGTTCGCCGTACCGAATTTGCCTGGGCCGTGGTGGCCATGATCGGCGTGATACTGCTGGGCACGCTGCAAGGGATCGTCGTGGCGATTATCGTCTCGTTGCTGGCCCTGGCCTACCAGGTCTCGGACCCGCCCGTGCACGTACTGGGACGCAAGCCTGGCACCAACGTCTATCGTCCGCAGGCCACCGACAACGAAGACGACGAACACTTTGACGGATTGCTGTTGCTCAGGCCCGAAGGCCGGGTGTTCTTCGCCAATGCCGAGCGCATCGCCGACAAGATCCGGCCGCTGATTGACGTGGCGAACCCCAAGGTCGTGGTCCTGGACCTGCGCAGTGTGTTCGACCTGGAATACACCGCGCTGAAAATGCTCACCGGCGCGGAGCAGCGCATGAGAGAGAAAGGCATTTCACTGTGGCTGGTGGGCATGAGTCCGGGCGTATGGGACATGGTCATCAAGGCACCCCTGGGCCATGTGCTGGGCGAGGCGCGCATGTTCCTGAACCTGGAACAGGCGGTTGAACATTACCAGCGCAGCCGACGCTGAATGAACGCGGCCGGGCGCGTTCCGGACACTGTGTAACGCATTGAAGGAGGTAACGGGCATGGCAAAGAAGAAGGCGGCAACCAAAAGCAAACCGGTCGAAAGCGGCAAGCTAAAGAACAAGGATTATCTCGAGGAACTGGCGCGGCTGCATGTCGAGCTGGTCAAGCTGCAAGAGTGGGTGCAGCACTCGGGCGCCAAGGTCTGCATCGTCTTTGAGGGCCGTGATGGCGCCGGCAAGGGTGGGACAATCAAGGCGTTGACCGAACGGGTCAGTCCGCGGGTGTTCCGGGTGATGGCGCTGCCGGCACCGACCGAGCGGGAAAAAAGCCAGATGTATGTGCAACGTTATCTGCCGCACCTGCCGGCGGCCGGTGAAGTGGTGATCTTCGATCGCAGCTGGTACAACCGCGCCGGTGTCGAGCGGGTCATGGGGTTCTGCAGCGACGAGCAGGTGCACACCTTTCTCACCGGGGTGCCGCGCGTCGAGCAGGCACTGGTCGAATCGGGAATCATCCTGATCAAGTACTGGCTTGAAGTGAGCCAGGAGGAGCAGACCCGACGCCTCAAGTCGCGTATCACCGACGGGCGCAAGATCTGGAAGCTGTCACCCATGGACCTCAAGTCCTATAACCGCTGGTACGACTACTCCCGTGCCCGGGACGACATGTTCAAATTCACCGACACCGAATTCGCCCCGTGGCGGGTCGCCAACTCGAATGACAAGCGACGGGCGCGACTGAACATCATCAGTGATGTGCTGAACAGTATTCCTTATGAAGAAATACCGCGGGCAAAAGTGAAACTGCCCAAACGCCAAAGTCCCGGAAACTATCGGGATCCGAACTATCCGTTCAAGTACATCCCGGAAAAATTCTGATCGATGCATTGGGCAGGAGCCGGCCCACGCCAGCTCCTGCTGCATGCCATCAGGCCTTGATCACGTACCCATACGCCCGGGTACGCCCGCCTTCCTGCTTCAGGTACACGCCCTGCAGTTCCGGTGTGAACCCGGGCAAGCGGTTGATGCCTTCCTCCAACGCCAGGAAGTACTTGAGCACCGCGCCTCCCCAGATTTCACCCGGCACCACGCACAGCACCCCCGGCGGATAAGGCAACGCACCCTCGGCCGCAATGCGCCCGTCGGCATCCGCCAACGCCACCAGTTCGACGTTGCCGCGGATGTACTCGATTTGCGCTTGCTGCGGGTTCATGGCCTTTTTCGGGAAGTGTTCCTTGCGGAACATGTCCTTCTGCAACTGCTGCACATTGTGGTGGCGGTACAGGTCGTGCATTTCCTGGCAGAGCTGGCGAATGGTGTAGTTGCGATAGCGCTCCTGATGCTGCGCGTAGATGGCCGGCAGCACCCGGCTCATCGGTGCGTCATCGCTGATGAAGCGTTCGAAGCGGGCGATCTGCGCGGCCAGGTGGGTCATCTTCGCCCAGTCTTCGGCCGGGGTGAGCAGGAACAGGATGGAGTTGAGGTCGCATTTTTCCGGAACGATGCCGTTCTCGCGCAGGAAGTTGGCCAGGATGCCGGCGTGAATGCCGAAGTCGGTGTAGCTGCCATCCACCGGGTCGATGCCCGGCGTGGTGAACAGCAACTTGCACGGGTCGATGAAGTACTGCTTCTCGGCGTAGCCGGCAAAGGCGTGCCAGCGGTCCTTGGGATGGAACTCGAAGAAGCGGATGTCATTGGCAATGTCTTCGGTTGGATAGTCTTCCCAGGCGCGCCCTTCAATGGTATCCGGCACGAACGGGCGGACCATGGTGCAGGCTTCGAGGATCAACTTGCGCGCTTCGATGCCGAACTTCACACAGTCTTCCCACAGGCGCAGGCCGCTGCGGCCCGAGTGAATGCGCGCATTCACATCCAGCGAAGCGAACAGCGGGTAGAAGGGGCTGGTGGACGCCTGGGCCATGAACGCGTTGTTGAGCCGGTGATGGTTGCAATAGCGCGCCTGGCCTTTGATGTGGCGGTCCTTCTTGTGCACCTGGGAGGCCTGGGAAAAACCGGCCTGCTGTTTGTGCACCGACTGGGTGACGAAGATGCCCGGGTCGTTCTCGTTGAGGTCGAGCAACAGCGGCGAGCAGTCTTTCATCATCGGGATGAACTGCTCGTAGCCGACCCACGCCGAGTCGAACAGGATGTAGTCACACAGCTTGCCGATGCGGTCGACGACTTGGCGGGCGTTGTAGACGGTGCCGTCATAGGTGCCCAGTTGAATGATCGCCAGGCGGAACGGCCGTGGCAGTTGCGCCTTGTCCGGGGCGACTTCGGCGATCAGTTCGCGCAGATAGTCTTCGTCGAAACAGTGGGCGTCGATGCCGCCGATGAAGCCGTAGGGGTTGCGCGCGGTTTCCAGATACACCGGCGTGGCGCCGGCCTGCAACAGCGCGCCCTGGTGGTTGGATTTGTGGTTGTTGCGGTCGAAAAGCACCAGATCGCCGGGGGTCAACAGGGCGTTGGTCACCACCTTGTTCGACGCCGAGGTGCCGTTGAGCACGAAGTAGGTCTTGTCGGCGTTGAACACCTGCGCGGCGTGTTTCTGCGCCAGCAGCGCCGGGCCTTCGTGGATCAGCAGGTCGCCGAGCTTGACGTCGGCGTTGCACATGTCGGCGCGAAACAGCGTCTCGCCGAAAAAATCGAAAAACTGTCGCCCCGCCGGATGCTTGCGAAAGAACTGGCCGCCCTGGTGACCGGGGCAGGCAAAGGTTGCGTTGGCCGCCTCGGTGTACCGTTTGAGCGAATCGAAGAAGGGCGGCAGCAGGCTTTCTTCATAGGCTTTGGCCGCTGTCTCCAGTTGGTTGCCATGGTATTCGACGTTACTGGGGGACAGGTCGAAGATGCCGTTCACTTGCAGCAGCACGTCATTGAGGTGTTTGTAGACCTCCCGGGGGCGGGTGCTGGTGCCGGGGGACGGCACCAGGAAAATCGGCACATCAAAACCGGTGCGCTGAATGACGTCCAACGCTCCAGCCAACACATCATTGACCGACACCACGGCCACGGCGACGTCGGTGAAGTCGGTTTGACTGAGCGGGACCACCTCCCGGGTGTTCAGGAAACATTCGGAGGTGCCATCGCTGGCGGCGATTTTCAGAGCTTTCATGGGTGGTGTCTCCTGGCGGGCACTCATTTGTCCGCGGCTTTTTTAGAGAGCAACTTCCGAGGGAGCCTTCCAGTTCCCCTGATCGGAAATCATGTCACCACTGGTTATAGAGCATATTTCTGATCTGTCAGGCGTTTTACCGCGACCTTGCACAACTTGACGTCTCACGACCTGTCGGTCAGGCGTGTACCAGCGCAATCGTGAACGAGACCACGATCATGCACGCAAAAGCAAAATTGATATTCATGAGGTTTCCATCCGAAACATGAGTGACGGCGCCATCTTGAACAGGTCACAGCAAAATAAAAAATTCGGCATAATGATTTGAAAGATCGAAAAAAATGATACTTGGAGGTGTTTGCCCGGCCGCCCGTTTGTGTTTGTCCCATGCTTTGGCTAATCTCGCCGAAGAGCGCAATTTCACGCATAAGCGGGCAAAAACATGCACGACAACCATTCCGCTGCCGAACTTCCATCCGTACGCCGGCAAAAAATCCTGTTGATCCTCGAACGTGACGGCAAGGTCATGGCCTCGGAGTTGATCCAGCATTTCGCGGTGTCCGAAGACACCATCCGCCGGGATCTGGCGGAACTGGCCAGTGTCGGCCTGGTGCAGCGGGTACACGGCGGGGCGTTGCCGCGTCCCAAGGACACGGGCAAGGACTATTTCACCCGGATCAGTGAAACCGATGAGGTGAAAACCCATCTGGCGCAACTGGCTGCGCGACGGGTGCAAGACGGTCAGATCGTGGTGTTCGATTCCGGCACTACCACCTTGCAGATCGCGCGTTCGCTGCCGGGGGACATCGCCATTACCGCGATCACCGCGTCGCCGATGACCGCCATCACCTTGTCCGAATACAAAGGCATCAAGGTGATTCTTGCGGGCGGCCAGCTCAACCCGGTGACGATGTCGGCCAGCGGTCACGAAACCCTGCGGTTGCTGGCGGGCATCAAGGCCGACCTGCTGTTTACCGGGGTTTGCGCGATTCACCCGCAGGTGGGCTTGAGCTCACTGCATTTTGATGAAGTGCCGGTGAAACAGGCGATGCTCGACTGTGCCTCTCACGTGATTGCCGTCACCACGGCGGACAAACTCGGGGCGGTGGAACCCTTTGTCGTCGCGCCTTGCAACCGCGTGCACACGCTGATCACCGAACGACATGTGGCGTCTGGCAATGTTGAAGACTACCGGGGGCTGGGGATCGAGGTGGTGCAGGCGCAGGCTTGAGCAGTTTTTTGTGTCCACCGAAGATCAAACTGTGGGAGCGGGCTTGCTCCGGGCGGCGATCCGACGAAGGCGCTGTGACTGCCGCTGAATATGTGTTGAATGTACCGACCCCTTCGCGAGCAAGCCCGCTCCCACAGGGATTGATGTCGAGCTCAAGTATCGAGGCCAGCACAAACACGTGATTGCCGTCACCACGGCGGACAAACTCGGGGCGGTGGAACCCTTTGTCGTCGCGCCTTGCAACCGCGTGCACACGCTGATCACCGAACGGCATGTGGCGTCTGGCAATGTCGAGGACTACCGGGGGCTGGGGATTGAGGTGGTGCAGGCGCAGGCTTGAGCACTTTTTTGTGTCCACCGAAGATCAAACTGTGGGAGCGGGCTTGCTCGCGAAGGCGGTGTGACTGCCGCTGAATATGTGTTGAATGTACCGACCCCTTCGTCGGATCGCCGCCCGGAGCAAGCCCGCTCCCACAGGGATTGATGTCGAGCTCAAATATCGAGGCCAGCACAAACAACATCCATGTTGAATGTATTGGCCGGTAACCTCAGCGCAGTCGCTCAAGCATCTGGTAGTACCACATGCCGGCGGCGAGCATCGGGTTGCCGAGCAGGTCGCCCATGGGCACGCGGATGTGCTGGCAGGCGGCGAAGGTGTCGAACTGTTCCAGCTGCCCGGTGATCGCACGGCCCATTATTTCGCCCATGATGTGGGTGGTGGCGATGCCGTGGCCGGAGTAGCCCTGGCAATACCAGACGTTGTCCGACAGCTTGCCCAGTTGTGGGATGCGGTTGATCACGATGCCCATCGCGCAGCTCCACTGGTAATCGATGGCCACGCCTTTGAGCGCCGGGAAGGTCTGCTCGATGCACGGACGCAGCTCGGCGGCGATGTCGCGCGAATCCTTGCCGCTGTAGTTGGCGCCGCCCCCGAACAACAGGCGACCGTCAGCGGTGAGGCGGTAGTAATCGAGCACGAAGCGGCAGTCATAGACCGCCAGGTCTTCGGGGTTGATCTGTCTGGCCAGATCGCCCAGAGGCGCAGTGGTGACGATGCCGCCCATGGCCGGGAAAATCTTGCCCTTGAGCTTGCCCGGTTCCAGCTTGTGGTAGACGTCGCCGGCCAGCAGCACCTGGTTGGCGTCGATGTGTCCGTGGGCGGTGCGCACTCCAGGCGTGTCCCCATGGATGATCTCCAGCACTTCGCTGTTCTCGAAGATCAACGCACCGAGGCTTTCGGCTGCGCGGGCCTCGCCGATGCACAGGTTGAGCGGGTGCAGGTGCATGTTGCGGGTGTTCTTGATCGCGCCGTGGTAGAGGTCGCTTTGCAGCAGATCGCGCACCTGGCTGCGGTCGAGCAGGCTGACCTCGTCGCCCATGCCACGGTGCACCGCCTCTTCGTAATCCTTGCGCAAGCCGGCCATGTGCGCGGGTTTGTACGCCGCATGCAGGTGGCCGTGCTTGAGGTCGCAGGCGATGCCGTATTTTTCCACGCGCTGCCGGATGATCTGGTGCCCGCGCCAGCGCAGGTTCCAGATGAAATCATCGACTTCATCACCGATGGTGCGGCGCATCTGTTTGCGCATGGCTTCATCGCCCGACAGGCTGCCGGTGACCTGGCCGCCATTGCGCCCGGTGGCACCCCAGCCGATCTTGTGGCTTTCGACGATGGCGACCTTCAGGCCTTTTTCCGCCAGCTCGACGGCAGTGGCCACGCCAGTGAAACCGCCGCCGATGATCACCACGTCAACCCGGTGCCGGCCTTGCAGCGTCGGGTAATCGGTATCCTGGTTGAGGGTGGCGGTGTAGTAGGAATTGCAACGTTGAGTCATGTCGGTGTCCAGGCAGAATTGGGAGAAACCAATGCCGGTCAGGTGAGCACAGTCATTGTGGGAGCGGGCTTGCTCGCGAAGAGGCCCGCACATCCAGCACTTGAGGTGACTGACACACCGCTTTCGCGAGCAAGCCCGCTCCCACAGGTTCTGTGTATGGCTGAGCAGGGTTCACGCGTACCGGGATAGCGAAGGAGGGGGCTCGCCGATCAGGCGAGCAGGGCGCTATCCGGCGGACGTGCGGAGTGACGCAGTTTGGAGCGGCGCAGGGCCATGGGCAGGTTGACGATGCGCTTCATGCAATGCCGTCCACGGCCAGCAGCGAGGTGGCCTGGATCGAGAGGTTCAGCAGGTGCTGTTCTGACGGCAAAGTACGCATGGCGCAGGTTTCCGGCGGCGGAAATCGTCGGTGGCCAGTAGCACAAGCCATCCGGGGGATGGCTGGATACTAGGGAGGATTGCGGCGCGTGTAAATGTTTGATTCAGAACATCAGGTGCACACCCAGGCCGATCAACCCGCAGCCGATCAACACCTCGATCACCCCGCGCTTGAATCCAAGCAATGCAACGCCCGCGACTATCGCGATCAGCAGCGAAGGCCAGTCCAGTGCTCCTTCGAAGCCTTTGGGCCACAGCACGTGGTAGGCAAAGAAACAGGCCAGGTTGAGAATCACGCCCACCACGGCGGCCGTAATGGCCGTCAGTGGCGCGGTGAACTTGAGTTCGTTGTGCGTCGATTCCACCAACGGCCCGCCGGCGAGGATGAACAGGAACGAGGGCAGGAAGGTGAACCAGGTCACCAGCGATGCGGCGATGGCGCCGGCAACGAAGGCCTGATCCGGGCCGAAGACCTGATGCACGTAGGCGCCGATAAAACCGACGAAGGCGACAACCATGATCAACGGACCTGGTGTGGTTTCACCGAGCGCCAGGCCGTCGATCATCTGCGTCGGCGTCAGCCATCCGTAGTGGCCGACCGCGCCCTGGTAGACGTACGGCAACACCGCGTAGGCGCCGCCAAAGGTCAGCAGCGCGGCCTTGGTGAAGAACCAGGCCATCTGGGTCAGCGTGCCTTCCCAGCCGAACAGTGCGGTGAGCATGGCCATGGGCAGTGTCCACAAGATCGCACCGATCACGGCCAGACGCGCCAGTTTCCAGCCACTGAAGCGGGCGTGTCCGGGGGTTGGGGTGTCGTCGTCGATCACTGCCGGGCCGTAGGAGCGTTTCGCAGCGCTGTGGCCACCGGTCCTGAATTTTTCCGGTGCCAGTCGCCCGCCGAAATAACCGATGACCGCCGCGCCGAGCACGATCAACGGAAACGGCACATTGAGCACGAAGATGGCCACGAAGGACGCGGCGGCGATGCCCCATAACCAGCCGTTCTTCAGCGCCCGCGAGCCGATCCGGTGAGCCGCCTGCACCACGATTGCCGTGACCGCAGGCTTGATCCCGTAGAACAGTCCGGCGACCACGGGCACGTCACCAAAGGCGATGTACACCCAGGACAGCGCAATCAGGATGAACAGCGAAGGCAATACAAACAGCACGCCAGCGATCACACCGCCCCAGGTCCGGTGCATCAGCCAGCCGATGTAGGTCGCCAACTGCTGAGCCTCAGGCCCGGGCAGCAACATGCAATAGTTGAGGGCATGCAGAAAGCGCCGCTCGGAGATCCAGCGCCGGCGTTCGACCAGCTCCTGATGCATGATCGAAATCTGCCCCGCCGGCCCGCCGAAACTGATGAAACCAAGCTTGAGCCAGAACAGGAAGGCTTCGCGCAGGCTGATGGACCGGGGTTGCAGTACATCCTGTTGCGTGATCGGGGAGGGCGTGGGGCTCAAGCGGAAACTCCTTGTGCAGAAAAGCTTTGAGCCGATGACTGTAGCTAGGCCGGAGCGCGTTGCATAGCCGCCTCATACGGCCTATCTGCCCAGCGCTCGACGGCTGACCGGTCGCTGTCACGGGCATCGACCCAGCGTGCGCCGGACGCCACGTCTTCGCGTTTCCAGAACGGTGCGTCGGTTTTCAGGTAGTCCATGATGAATGCACAGGCTTCGAAAGCGGCTTGACGATGGGGGCTGCTGACGCCGACAAACACGATCGGCTCGCTGATCGACAACGGGCCGATCCGATGCACGATCTGCACGGCGTTCAATGGCCATCGGGCCCTGGCATTGTCGACGATTTTTTGCAGCGAACGTTCGGTCATGCCCGGGTAGTGCTCCAGAAACAACCCGCTGACCGCCTCACCCTGATTGATGTCGCGCACATAGCCGACGAAGTTGACCACGGCACCCACCCCCGGATCGTTTGCCTGCAGGCTGTCGATCAGCCGGCCGACGTCGAACATTTCACGCTGGACCCGAACCGTCATGTCTCAACCCCCGGTGACCGGTGGAAAAAAGGCGATCTCGTCATAGTCCTCGATCACCCGGTCTGGATGGCACAGCTCCTGGTTCAGTGCACACATCAGGTTGCTTTCACCCAGCACATGGCTCCACACCTCACCGCGAGCCATCAGCAGTCGGCGCACGTCCTCGATGGTCTTGAGGCTGTCGGTCAGGGGCAGTTTTTCACCGCCCAGGTTGAGCTGCTCGCGGTAGCGGGCGAAGTAATTGATCAGGATCATTGCGCGTCCTCGAACTTGAAATGACCGGAGCGGCCACCTTGTTTACTCAGCAGGCGGATGTCATCGATGACCATGCCCCGATCCACCGCCTTGCACATGTCATAGAGGGTCAGCGCCGCCACGCTGACGGCGGTCAGGGCTTCGAGTTCGACCCCGGTCTGGCCCTCGACGCGGCACGTACTGAGGATTTTCACGCTGTCCGGAGTGCAGGCCTTGAGTTCGACGTGGATCGAACTGAGCAGAAGGGTGTGGCACAGCGGGATCAGCTCATGGGTTTTCTTTGCCGCCATGATTCCAGCGATCCGCGCCACGGCAAATACGTCGCCCTTGGGGTGGCCGTCGCTTTGAATCAGCTTCAGGGTTTCCGGGCGCATCCGCACCCAGGCCTGGGCCTGGGCTTCACGCAGCGTCGAGGTTTTTTCGCTGACATCGACCATGTTGGCGCGACCCTGGCTGTCGAGGTGGGTCAGGCCATTGGGCGATGCATCTGAAATGTTTGTCATGGGAGGTTCCTGCGCTAACGGTTGGGGCGCGAGGGCATTGGTGTCGCTTCGAACATCGGCTTGTTCAACTTGGCACAACATGAAAAGAACCTCGAAGCGCTGAATTAAGTTCAGGCTACGGGTAACTTTAAACAGCGTCCAATCGCTTGTTCCGATGTGCCGATTGGTGATGTCTATCAAACTGGGCAAACATGTCCGGTTCGGTTTTATATAAAGCCGAAACTTGATCAGTCAGTCCGGCTGAATAACGTTCGTGCTTCGGCGAAACACTTTTCGGCAATCGCCGAACGCGGTTCGGTCTTGCGCATCACCAGGCCCAGGGGCGCGAGTACGCTGGCATCCGGCAGTTCGATGAACGCCAGGTGTTCGATGGGCTCTTCCAGGCCACTGTCCAGCGGCATGATCGCGCAGCAGAAACCCTCGTGAATCGCCTGCAGCAACTGGTAAGTCGAATCGCTTTCCAGGATCGGCTGCGGGTCCAGTCCGCGGCTGCGAAAGCTCAGGTCGATGGATTTGCGGTAGTGCATGCCGTTGCTGAGCATCCCCAGCGGCAGTTCGGCGGCGTCCTCCCAGCTCATTTGCGTGCCGTCGAAATGGAAGTGACGATTGTCGTACAGCAGGCCGACGCGGGTTTCGCCGATCTCGAAAAACTCGAAATAGCTCGGGTTGACGTGATCGAGGTAGCACACGCCCAGGTCCAGCTGATTGTTGCCAAGGCCCTCGATGATCTGGTCGGAACTTAAAGACGACAGGCTGTACTTGAGCTCGGGAAAGCTGCGGGACAGGCCCTGAATGTAGGTGACCGGGTTGAAGCTGCTGAGGGGTACCAGCCCCAGGCGCAGGTTGCCCACGAGCTGGCCCCGGCACGCGGCGGCCTCGGCGAAGAGCCCGTCGTGGGCGGCCAGCAGGGTCCTGGCCCACGCCAGCACCCGTTCGCCGGCCTCGGTAAAACCCTCGAAGCGCTGGCCTCGGGTGACCAGCACCAGGTCCAGTTCATCCTCAAGGTTGCGCAGGCGCATCGACAGCGTGGGCTGGGTGATGTGGCAGCGCGCGGCCGCCTGGCCGAAGTGGCGGGTCTGCTCCAGGGCGATCAGGAACTTGAGTTGTTTGATGTCCATGACGGCACCTGCTGGCGGGGAGTGAAGGGTTAAGTATTGACTCAGGTGCGCAAGACACAAGGCGAGGCAGAAATCGTGAGCCGAGACGATCTCATTGTCTTCGGTGTGCGTCCAATCACTGCTATCTAAGGTGTTATCGACGGGCTCTATCATTGCTGTTGTTTCTGGTCTTTTTATATTGATAGATTGGCTCGATAGTCTGGTTGGTTAGAGTGATTAGACACGGCTTGAATTATCGAATTAGTCTCCGGAAGTCATTTAATCAATATCTGCCGGAGAACCCCATGAGCGTCAAACCGGATGCATTGTTTATACCCCTGAATATTGCCGTGTTGACCGTTAGCGATACCCGCGAATATGCCAATGACACCTCCGGCCAACTACTCGTCAGTCGTTTGCTGGAAGCCGGCCACACCCTCAGCGAGCGCAACCTGCTCAAGGACGACCTGTACAAGATCCGCGCGCAGGTGGCGAACTGGATTGCCGACGACGGCATCCAGGTGGTGCTGATCACGGGCGGCACCGGGTTTACCGGCCGCGACAGCACACCCGAGGCGGTGGCCTGTTTGCTGGATAAACAGATCGAAGGCTTCGGTGAGCTGTTCCGGGCGATTTCGATCCTCGACATCGGCACCTCGACGGTGCAGAGCCGGGCATTGGCCGGGCTGGCCAATGGCACGCTGGTCTGCTGCCTGCCGGGTTCCACGGGTGCCTGCCGCACCGCGTGGGAAGGCATCCTCGCCGAGCAACTCGACGCGCGCCACCGGCCGTGCAATTTCGTACCGCACCTCAAGCCTACGCAGGCTTGCGGGACGCGGGGATGAGCTATTCACCCTTGATGCCGGTGGAGGATGCCATCGAACGGTTGCTGACAATGGCCGAAGCACAGAGGATTGAAGACAGTGAAGCGGTGCCGCTCAGTGCCGCACGGCAACGGGTGTTGGCCAATGACCTGGTGGCGACCCTCGATCTGCCGCCGTGGCCGAACAGCGCCATGGACGGCTATGCCCTGAATGTCGACGGTTGGGACGGGGCACCGCTGACCGTGTCGCAACAGGTATTTGCCGGTCACGCCCCCCAAGCACTGGCACCGGGAACCTGCGCGCGCATCTTCACCGGCGCCCCGGTTCCGCCGGGTGCCAACGGCGTGGAGATGCAGGAGAACACGCAAGTACTGGATGACGGACGTATCCGCTTCAAGCAGCCATTGAGCGCCGGCAGCAACATCCGCCCGCAAGGTCAGGAGAACCGCGTCGGCGATGTGCTGCTGCGCGCCGGCAAGCGCCTCGGTCCGTTCGAACTGGCGGTCGCGGCAGCGCAGGGCTGCACCCATGTGCAGGTCGTGCGGCGACCACGGGTGGCGTTGCTGTCCACCGGCAATGAACTGGTCGATCCGGGCACACCGCTCAAGCCCGGCAGCATCTACAACAGCAACCGCACATTGTTGAGCCATTGGTTGAATGCGTTGGGTTGCGAGGTCATCGAGGCCGGCATTCTCCCCGACGAGCCACGCCAGACGCGACTCAAGCTCGAACAGCTGCAACACACGACGGACCTGATGCTCAGCACGGGCGGCGTGTCCGCCGGTGACGCCGACTGCCTCGGCCAGGTACTGCGCGAGTGCGGCAAGCCGTTGCTGTGGAAACTCTCGATCAAACCCGGCAAGCCATTGACCGTGGGCCACTTCGGCCGCGTGCCGGTGATTGGCCTGCCGGGCAATCCGACATCGGCGTTGGTCACTTTCGGTCTGTTGGCCCGGGTTTATCTGTTGCGAATTCAGGGTGTCGAAGACGTCGAGCCTTTGAGCTTCCCGGTCAGGGTCGGCTTTGCCTGGCCCAAACCCGGAAGCCGCCGCGAGTACCTGCGGGCGAAACTCGAAGCCGGTCGCGCGGTGCTTTATCCGAACCAGAGTTCCGGCGTGTTGCTGGGCGCATCCTGGGCCGATGGACTGGTGGAAGTGCCGGAAGGTTGCACGCCGGAAGCTGGCGACACGGCGCGGTTTATTCCCTTCAGCGAGCTGTTCTGAATACACCTGAAATACCTGTGGGAGCGGGCTTGCTCGCGAAGAGGCCGGCACATTCAACAGAGAGGTTGACTGACCTGACGCCTTCGCGAGCAAGCCCGCTCCCACAGGTTTTGTGTTTTTCCTGAAAATCAGTTCAACACAAAATCCACCGGCTCCAGTTGCGGTGGCAGTTCCGTCACACCCAGGGCCGCCAGCACATCGCGCTCGATATTGCGCACGATGGCATCGGTGGGCAGGTCGTTTTCGTCGCGGCCGAAGGGGTCTTCCAGTTCATCGGCAATCGCATCCAGGCCGAAAAAGGTGTAGCTGACAATCGCGGTGAAAATCGGTGTCAGCCAGCCCAGGGGTTCGGCCATGGCAAAGGGCAAGAGGATGCAGAACAGGTAGATGGTGCGGTGCAGCAGCAGGGTGTAAGGGAAGGGTAACGGGGTGTTCTTGATCCGTTCACAGACGGCCTGGGCATGGGTCAGGCTGGTCAAATGGTTGGCCATGAGCGTGTAGCGCCAGTCGTTGATCGCCCCGGACTCGTTGAGTGACGAGCACTGTTGACCGACCTGCATCAGTATCTGCCCGCTGATGTCCGTGGTGTTGCCCTTGGGCATCGGGTGCAGCCAGTCGCCACTGGCGGCCATCTCGTTTTCCTGGCGCAGGCGCGCGTTGAGGGCATGGGCGAAGCCGCAGAGGTTGCTGAGGATCGTGTGGCGCTCAGCGGTGTCCTTGATCATCAGGGTTTCACGAATCATCGAGCGGATCTCCACGATCACATCGCCCCAGGCCTTGCGCGCTTCATACCAGCGGTCGTAGCAGGCGTTGTTGCGAAAGCTCATGAAGATCGACAGCGACAAACCCAGCAGCGTGAAGGGCGTGGCGCTGACCTTGGAAAAGTAGCTGGGATGCAAGGTTTCGATGAGCACGATGGCCGAGGCGAGCAGCGTCACCATCAGGCTGCGCCAGGCGATGCGTTTGGCAATCGAACCCTTGAGGGACGTCAGCACGCCGATCAGGTTGGGTTTGGGTCTCACGATCATGGGTTTCAGCCGCCCGTCATGTTCATGAAGCGAATGACCTGAACATCGTCGTTCACTTCGAAGTTGTGTCGATAAGGCTTGAGTTTCATCGCCTCGATAATGGCTTTTTCCAGGCGCTCGGGCTGTCCGGGGTGGCTGCGCAAGACCGCCTTGAGATCCACGGAGTGCTCATTGCCCAGGCACAGCAGCAGGCGTCCCTCCACGGTCAGCCGCACCCGATTGCAGGTGCCGCAAAAGTTGTGGCTGTGGGGTGAGATGAACCCCAGGCGAATCTGCGGCGCCTCGGCCAGGCGCCAGTAGCGCGACGGACCCTGGGTCGACTCGGCGGAATCAATCAAAGTGTAGCGTTCGGCAATGCGTTCGCGGACCTGGGCACTTGCGAAAAACGATTCGGCGCGGCTGTGCTCGTCGATGGTGCCCAACGGCATTTCCTCGATGAAGGAGATGTCGAGGTTACGGTCGATGGCGAAGCTCACCAGATCATTGATCTCATGGTCGTTGCGGCCTTTCATGACCACGCAATTGAGCTTGGTGTTGCGAAATCCCGCCTGGTTGGCCGCGTCGATGCCCTTGATGACCTGCGCCAGGTCACCGGTGCGGGTCAGTTCGCGAAAACGTTGCGGGTCCAGGCAATCGAGGCTGATGTTGAGGCGCTTGACCCCGGCTTCGAACAACGGCCCGGCCAGTTTGGCCAACTGCGAACCGTTGGTGGTCATGCACAGTTCACGCAGGCCGGGCAGGGCGGCGATCTTCTCGCACAACTGCACCACGCCCGGACGGATCAGCGGCTCGCCACCGGTCAGGCGGATCTTGCGGGTGCCCAGCGCCACGAAGCTTTGTGCAAGTTGATAAATCTCTTCCAGGGTCAGCACCCGTTGGCGGGGCAGAAACTGCATGTCCTCGGCCATGCAATACACGCAACGGAAATCGCAGCGGTCGGTGACCGACATCCGCAGATAGTCCACGCGCCGGGAGAATCCATCGATCAAGACTTGTTCTGACATGACACCCTCGCTTGGCACGCATTGAATGAATGTTCCGTGTAGGAGCGAGCCTGCTCGCGATGGTCGTTAACGATTACGCGCGCTTGCTGGCTGAACGCGGTGCTCTTGAGTCCATCGCGAGCAGAACTCGCTCCTACAAATATTGCGCTGATAACGGGTTTATTGAGCGCAGATGTAGGAGCGAGTCTGCTCGCGATGGTCGTAAACGATTACGCGTGCGTGCTGGCTGAACGCGGTGCTCTTGAGTCCATCGCGAGCAGAGCTCGCTCCTACAAATATTGCGCCGATAACGGATTTATTGAGCGCAGTTGTAGGAGCGAGCCTGCTCGCGATGGTCGTTAACGATTACGCGTGCTTGCTGGCTGAACGCGGTGCTCTTGAGTCCATCGCGAGCAGAGCTCGCTCCTACAAAAAATGCGCTGAAAACGGATTTGTTGAGCGCAGGTGTAGGAGCGAGCCTGCTCGCGATGGTCGTTAACGATTACGCGTGCGTGCTGGCTGAACGCGGTGCTCTTGAGTCCATCGCGAGCAGAGCTCGCTCCTACAAATATTGCGCCGATAACGGATTTATTGAGCGCCGGTGTAGGAGCGAGCCTGCTCGCGATGGTCGTTAACGATTACGCGTGCGTGCTGGCTGAACGCGGTGCTCTTGAGTCCATCGCGAGCAGAGCTCGCTCCTACAAATATTGCGCCGATAACGGATTTATTGAGCGCCGGTGTAGGAGCGAGCCTGCTCGCGATGGTCGTTAACGATTACGCGTGCTTGCTGGCTGAACGCGGTGCTCTTGAGTCCATCGCGAGCAGAGCTCGCTCCTACAAAAAATGCGCTGAAAACGGATTTGTTGTGCGCAGGCTAAGAGCAACTTGTCGGCCCGTCCAATCACTATTAGTAACCGGTTGATCGAGTGCATCTATGATGGATAAAGTTGCAACGTGAACAGCTGTTTAAATCTTACAATCTATTGATAATCAACAATAAATATCGATGATAAATATCCTCGATCATGTGGTCGTAAATAGCGATTAGACAATAATTATTCCCTGTTCATATGCTTTCTCCGTCAAACGATCAATGGCCTGAATCAGGTCACGGAGAAGTACCATGTCTCAAGTCGACCGCTACAAACCCTACAAAGGTGCCGCCGCTGGTTGGGGCGCGCTGATTGCTGTTACCAAAAACTGGCTGGGCAGTGAAAACGCGCTGAAGAATATTCGCGCCATGCTCAAGACCAACCAGAACGGCGGGTTCGATTGCCCCGGTTGTGCCTGGGGCGAGTCGCCGGAAAACGGCATGGTCAAGTTCTGCGAGAACGGTGCCAAGGCGGTTAACTGGGAAGCCACGGGCCGTTTGGTCGACCCGGCCTTCTTCAACAAATACAGTGTCTCGGCGCTGGCCGAGCAGAGCGATTACTGGCTGGAGTATCAGGGCCGCCTGACCCACCCGATGCGCTATGACGCGGCCACCGACCGTTACGTGGAAACCACCTGGGACGAAGCGTTCGCGCTGATCGCCCGGCACCTCAACGCGCTGGAATCGCCGGACCAGGCCGAGTTCTATACCTCGGGCCGGGCCAGTAACGAAGCCGCCTTTCTCTATCAGCTGTTCGTCCGGGCCTACGGTACCAACAACTTTCCGGACTGCTCCAACATGTGCCACGAAGCCAGCGCGGTGAGCATGATCGAAAGCCTCGGCGTGGGTAAAGGCACCGTGGTGTTCGACGACCTGGAACATGCCGATGCGATTTTCGTCATCGGTCAGAACCCCGGCACCAACCACCCGCGGATGCTTGAACCGTTGCGCGAAGCGGTCAAGCGCGGTGCCCAGGTGATCTGCATCAACCCACTCAAGGAGCGCGGGCTGGAGCGCTTCCAGCATCCACAGCACCCGATCGAAATGTTGATGAACGGCTCCGAGCCGACCAACACAGCCTACTTCCGCCCGGCACTGGGCGGCGACATGGCAGTCATGCGCGGCATGGTCAAGTTCCTGCTGCAATGGGAGCGCGAAGCTCAGGTCAGCGGCGGCGAACCGGTGTTCGACCATGAGTTCATCGCCGAACACACCTCGGGGATGGGCGCCTACCTGGGCGAAGTCGACGCAACCAGTTGGGAGCACATCGAGCAGCAGTCGGGCATGCCATTGGCGGACATCGAACTCGCCGCCCGCATGTACGCCCGGTCCAAGCGGGTGATCATGTGCTGGGCGATGGGCCTGACCCAGCACACGCACTCGGTGCCGACGCTGCAGGAAGTCATCAACCTGATGCTGCTGCGCGGCAACGTCGGCCGCCCCGGCGCAGGCCTGTCACCGGTTCGCGGTCACAGTAACGTGCAGGGCGACCGCACCATGGGCATCAACGAACTGGCGCCCACCGACTTGCTCAATGCCCTGGAAAAACGCTTCTCCTTCAAGCCACCGCGCGAGCACGGTCACAACACCGTGATGGCGATTGGCGCGATGGAGCAGGGACGTTCGAAAGTGTTTATCGCCCTGGGTGGCAACTTCGCCCAGGCCACCCCCGACACGCCACGCACCCACGCCGCGTTGCGTAAATGCGACCTCACCGTGCACATCGCCACCAAACTCAACCGCAGCCATCTGGTCACCGGCCGTGAAGCGCTGATCCTGCCGTGCCTGGGCCGCACCGACATCGACATCCAGGCCGAAGGGCCGCAAGGCGTCACCGTGGAAGACACCTTCAGCATGATCCACATCTCCCACGGTCAACTGAAACCGAAGTCGAAACACCTGCGCTCCGAGCCTGCGATCATTGCCGGCATCGCCGCCGCGACACTGGGCAAGCACCCGATCGACTGGAACTGGGCCATCGGCGACTACGGCCGAATCCGCAACATGATTGCCGACACCATTCCCGGTTTCGAAGATTTCAACCAGCGCTTGCTGCATCCGGGCGGTTTCCACATGCCCAACGACGCGGCCAGGCGCATCTGGAAAACCGCCAGCGGCAAGGCCCAGTTCACTCCGAGCGTGCTGCCGGAGCACCTGATCAGCGAGGGCGTGCGCAACCTGACGGTCAAGCCACACCTGATTCTGCAGACCATGCGCTCCCACGATCAGTACAACACCACGCTGTATGGCCTGGATGACCGTTATCGCGGGGTGTACGGCATGCGCGACGTGGTGTTCGCCAACGAGCAGGACATTCGCCGGCTGGGTTTTGAGCCTGGGCAGAAGGTCGACCTGGTGGCGCTGTGGGACGACGAGCGCGAGCGTCGGGTCAGCGGTTTCACCCTGATCGCCTACGACATTCCGGCCGGTCAGGCGGCGGCGTACTACCCCGAGACCAACCCGCTGGTGCCGCTGGAAAGTTACGGTGACCGCACCTTCACCCCGACTTCCAAGTTCATCGCCATCCGGCTGGAGCAGGCGAAGGCCAGCAACCTGATTTCGACTTCCGCCGCGTAGCACCGGGGGCGGCCGGGTGCCGCTCACCTAACCCTTTCGACTTGTGTTGGCTGCAGGCCCCCCGGCCTGACGGTGGCCCGGTCGTGTGCCGCCGTTTTTCAGCCGCAATGAGGATATCGACATGTTTAACCTGGAGGCACTGGACCTGGCGCGCATTCAATTCGCGTTCACGGTTTCGTTCCACATCATCTTTCCCGCCATCACCATCGGGCTGGCCAGTTTCCTGGCGGTGCTCGAAGGGCTTTGGCTGAAGACCCACAACGACACCTACCGCGATCTCTACCATTTCTGGTCGAAGATCTTCGCCGTCAACTTCGGCATGGGCGTGGTCTCGGGGCTGGTCATGGCTTATGAGTTCGGCACCAACTGGAGCCGTTTCTCCGACTTCGCCGGCAGCATCACCGGGCCGTTGCTGACCTATGAAGTGCTCACGGCGTTCTTCCTCGAGGCCGGTTTCCTCGGGGTCATGCTGTTCGGCTGGAACCGGGTAGGGCGTGGCTTGCACTTCTTCTCGACGGTCATGGTCGCCATCGGCACCCTGATTTCGACCTTCTGGATTCTTGCGTCCAACAGCTGGATGCAAACGCCCCAGGGCTTCGAGATCGTCGACGGTCGGGTGATGCCGCTGGACTGGCTGGCCATCGTGTTCAACCCGTCGTTCCCGTACCGCCTGGCGCACATGGCGATTGCCGCGTTTGTGGCCACGGCATTCTTTGTCGGCTCGTCGGCGGCGTGGCACCTGCTGCGCGGTAACGACACCAAACAAGTGCGCAAGATGCTGTCGATGGCGTTGTGGATGGCCTTGATCGTCTGCCCGATCCAGGCGGTGGTCGGTGACGCCCACGGCTTGAACACCCTGGAACATCAACCGGCGAAGATCGCTGCCATCGAAGGGCACTGGGAAAACAACGGGAGCGAAGCCACGCCCCTGGTGCTGTTCGGCATCCCCGACATGCAGGCCGAGAAAACCAGGTACGCCATCGAGATTCCGTACCTGGGCAGCCTGATCCTGACCCACAGCCTCGACAAGCAGATCCCGGCGCTCAAGAGCTTCCCGAAAGAGGACCGACCCAATGCGACGGTGGTCTTCTGGAGTTTCCGCGTCATGGCCGGGCTGGGCATGTTGATGGTGCTGGCCGGCGTGCTCGGCCTGGCCCTGCGCAGCAGCGGCGCCATCTACCGCAATCGCTGGTTCCTGCGCCTGATGTTGTGGATGGGGCCAAGTGGCCTGATCGCCATGCTGGCCGGGTGGATCACCACCGAAGTCGGGCGCCAGCCGTGGGTGGTGTATGGCCTGCTGCGTACCGCCGATGCCGCGTCCAATCACAGCGTCGCGCAGTTGAGCATCTCGCTGGCGCTGTTCGTGGTGATCTATTTCTCGGTGTTCACGGTGGGCATCGGCTACATGATGAAACTGGTCGGCAAAGGACCACAGCCCCATCACGGGCATCCGGTCGACGGGCACTCCGATCAGCTGGTCACACCGCGCCGGCCGCTGTCCGCCGACGCAGAAATTCTCGAAACCGACGCCCGCGTCAATTGAAGGAAGGGAGTTGAGTCATGGGTATTCAAGGTATCGATTTATCGCTGATCTGGGGCGTGATCATCGCCTTCGGCGTGATGATGTACGTGATCATGGACGGCTTCGATCTGGGGTTGGGCATTCTGTTTCCGCTGATCCCGGATGCGAAGGAGCGCGATGTGATGATGAACACCGTGGCACCGGTCTGGGACGGTAACGAGACCTGGCTGGTGCTGGGCGGCGCGGCGCTGTATGGCGCGTTCCCGCTGGCCTATTCAGTGATTCTGGAAGCGCTGTACCTGCCGCTGATCCTGATGTTGTGCGGCTTGATCTTTCGCGGTGTGGCGTTCGAGTTCCGATTCAAGGCCAGCCCTGAAAAGCGTCATGTCTGGGACATGGCGTTCATCGGCGGTTCGCTGCTGGCGACCTTTTCCCAGGGCGTGGTGATCGGCACTTACATTGCCGGCATCCCGGTGGTCGATCGCCAGTTCGCCGGCGGTTCGCTGGACTGGCTGGCACCGTTTCCGCTGTTCTGCGGTGTCGGTCTGATCGTCGCTTATGCGCTGCTCGGCAGCACCTGGTTGCTGGTCAAGACCGAAGGCATGCTCGAATCGCGGATGCGCCTGTTCACCCGGCCCCTGGCGTGGCTGCTGTTGGCGGTGATTGGTGTGATCTGTGTGTGGACGCCCATCCTCCATCCGGAAATCGCCACCCGCTGGTTTGCCCATGCGCACCTGGCGGTGTTCGGAGGCCTGGCGCTGCTGGCCTTGCTGGCGATGTTCGGCTTGCTCAGGACCCTGCGCCAACGTCACACCCATTGGCCGTTCGCCTTCACCCTGATGCTGGTGTTCCTGGGTTACATCGGCCTGGCGTTCAGTATCTGGCCGAACATCGTGCCGCCGTCGATCAGCCTGTGGGCAGCGGCGTCACCGCCAACCAGCCAGTTGTTCATCCTGATCGGCGCGCTGTTTATTCTGCCGATCATCCTGATGTACACGGTCTGGAGCTACTACGTGTTTCGCGGCAAAGTGAGGATTGGCGATGGCTATCATTGATTCTTGTGAACGGGCACCTTGGTACAAGCGACTTGGGTGGCTGGTGGTGATCTGGTTGGGCAGTGTGGTTGCGTTGGGAGTGGTGGCGGGGGGATTGAGGATGTTGATGCATGCGGCCGGGATGAGTAGCCACTGATGGCAAGTCATTAAAGAGCTCCAGCTCACTTTGATGCGTATGTATGGATTGGGTGAATATCCATTCCTGCGGTAACGGCCACCTATGGTTCCGCTCTTACAGCGGGTCACTTGGAAAAGCGGAGCGCCGCCCGGCCCCAAGTAACCAAGGGCTCTTGCCCCTGACGTTCGGTGCCTCGCTGTGGCTCGGCATGCCCTCGCTCCGGTCCTGCTCCGTGGGCCCGCCGCCATCGGCCATCCATGGCCGGCGGCGGCTAACCCGGCATCCATGCCGGGTTGCCCACTACGCAGAACCTCCGCTCGGCCTCACGAGGGGGCGTGTACCGCAAAAGCGCCCGAGGCGGCCTATCGGCCGGCCTGATCACAATTGAAGTCGTTTCCCTGTAGGAGCGAGCTTGCTCGCGAAAAACGTCAGGACAACGCGGGCATTCAGACAACCCGCGTTATCGTTGACGTCCATCGCGAGCAGGCTCGCTCCTACAGGTACGAGGTAGCTCGGGCTTTTGATTTTGATCTGCCCCATCGGCCTGCCTGCCCGATCGCAATTGAACTCGTTTCCGTGTAGGAGCGAGCTTGCTCGCGAAAAACGCCAGGACAACGCGGGCATTCAGACAACCCGCGTTATCGTTGACGTCCATCGCGAGCAGGCTCGCTCCTACAGGTACGAGGTAGCTCGGGCTTTTGATTTTGATCTGCCCCATCGGCCTACCTGCCCGCAATTGAGCTCGTTTCCGTGTAGGAGCGAGCTTGCTTGCGAAGAACGTCTGAACAACGCGGGCATTCAGACAACCCGCGTTATCGTTGACGTCCATCGCGAGCAGGCTCGCTCCTACAGGTACGAGGTAGCTCGGGCTTTTGATTTTGACCTGCCCCGTCGGCCTGCCTGCCCGATCGCTATTGAGCTCGTTTCCGTGTAGGAGCGAGCTTGCTCGCGAAAAACGCCAGGACAACGCGGGCATTCAGACAACCCGCGTTATCGTTGATGTCCTTCGCGAGCCAGCATCGCTCCTGCAGGTGCCCCGTTGGATGGCCCGTCCGCGACACATTCAGAGTCTTGTCATTACTGCGCCCCAAACATCGCCGTCCAGTAAATCCCCGCATCGCTCTTCGGATCGGTCGCGTAAGCCGCGCCCAGTTCGCGGAACTGTGGGTTCATCAGGTTGGCGCAATGGCCGGGGCTGGCCAGCCAGCCTTCGACCACCTTGTGTGCGGTGTCTTGGCCGGCGGCGATGTTTTCGCCGATCTGCTGGAAGTCGTAGCCGGCCAGTTCCGCGCGGTCGCCCGGGGTGCGGCCATCGCGGTCCTTGTGATCGAAGTAGTTGTTGTTGGCCATGGAGCGGGCGTTGCCTTCGGCGGCGGTGGCCAGCGCGGCGTTCCAGGCCAGCGGTGGCGCGGCGGCGAAGGACTGCGCGCCGCATTGGCGTGGTCGGGTGCGTGCGGCGTTGAGTTCGGTGAGCAGCTTCTGGCCTTCGGCCTGCGCGTCGCCCAAGCGTGCGCTCAACAACGGCCGTGCGACCACGATGCGCCATTCACGGTCCTGGCGGCTGACGCCGACATCGACGAATTGCGGGTCGAGGACGATCTGGCAAAAGCTCTCCTGAATCGCCTTCATCGCCGAGGCGGCATCGCGAGGCCCGGACAGGCTGATGGCTTGCACATTCTTCATGGGATAACCGGCAGTGACCATGGCCTGCTGCAGATTACCGATGTTCGGGGCGGTCAGCACCAGGCGCGGGTCGGCCGACAGGGGTGGCAGCTCCGATGAAGCCTGGCCTGCGCAGCGCTGCGGTTGGCTACGGTAGACGTTGATCGATTCGATCAATTGCGCTTCGTCGGCCGCCACGGCGTTGGCGGCGAATACCAGGCCCAGTGATACACCGGCCAAACGCATTGCGGATGAAATGAAACCCATGAAAATCCCCCTTGAGCAGATTGCGCCCATGATGCGCGAAGTTGGCCCATTTAAGACAACGGATTTATCCAGAGTGTAGTGGGGTGGGCGAAATCATTTCACTACTAGACTCAATTGAACCACTCACCATGTGACACCGACCATGCGCTTCGACTGGATCGCCACCTGCCTCGCCCTGACGTTGCTTGCCGGCCCGGTATCCGCTACGGATCAAGCGCAAAAGCAGGAATCGGCCGAGAACAAGGCCGAGGTGCTGGAACAGAAAGCCGCCGAGAGCAACAACCCGGCACCAGCGCCCAAGGCAGAAGCCATTACCCCGTCAGAAGTCCAGGCTGTCGACCCGGCCGGCGCCGCGCCGCTGGACGATGCGATCACCTGCCTGGCCCGGTCCATTTACTGGGAAGCCAAGGGCAAGGACGCCGCCGACATGGAGGCGGTGGCCAATGTGGTCATGAATCGCCTGGGCCACGAGGGCTTTCCGGACACGGTGTGCAAAGTGGTCAAGCAGGGTTCGGAAACCAAGAGTTGCCAGTTTTCCTGGTGGTGCGACGGTAAATCCGATTCGGTCCAGGAGGAAGTGCCTTACGCGATGGCCAAGGAAATCGCGCGCAAGGCCCTGAACAAGGAACTGCCGGATCGCACCCAGGGTGCACTGTATTTCCATGATCGTACCGTCAAGCCGGATTGGGCCAGGCAATACATCAGGACCGTGGATATCGGTTTGTTCCGGTTTTACAAACCCCATGGCGGATCGGCCAGATAACCACGGTGTTTTCGGCCGGATATTTTTTTTCGAGGTGGCGCGAGGCGTTATCCAAACTGAAATGTGTCTGTTTTATAAGCTTCATAACGCAACCGTGCGCGAATGAAGCCATAAGCAGGGACTACACATGAAGTTGACGAGGGTCCGGATCAGTCATCTCGCGTCGATCGCGGCGCAGTCGCCGGCGCGTTTCCCATGACCGTACTGGTCACCGGTGCGGCCGGTTTCATCGGCTTTCATACGGTCCAGCGCTTGTGCCGCGAGGGTCAGGAGGTCGTTGGTATCGATAACCTCAACGACTATTACGACGTGGAACTCAAGCACGCACGTCTCAAGGTGCTGGAGACTCTGCCGGGTTTTCGCTTCCGGAAAATGGACATCGTCGACAAACCTGCCCTGATGAGCCTGTTTCAACAACACGCTTTTACCGAGGTGGTGCACCTGGCGGCCCAGGCCGGGGTGCGCTACTCGCTGGACAACCCGGATGTCTACGGGCAATCGAACCTGGTGGGTTTCCTCAATGTGCTCGAAGCCTGTCGGCACCATCGCCCCGACCACCTGATCTACGCCTCGAGCAGTTCGGTGTACGGCGCCAACAGCAAGATGCCGTTCAGTGTCGAGGACCCGGTCGATCATCCCGTTTCGCTGTACGCCGCCAGCAAACGCGCCAATGAACTGCTGGCTGAAAGTTACTGCCGTTTGTATGGCCTGAAAGCCAGTGGCCTGCGCTTCTTTACCGTCTACGGCCCGTGGGGTCGTCCGGACATGGCGCTGTTCAGGTTTACCGACGCCATCCTCAAAGGCCTGCCCATCGACATCTACAACCAGGGGCAGATGTACCGCGACTTTACCTTTGTCGACGACATTGTCGAAGGGATCGCCCGACTGCGGCCAAGGCCTCCGGTGCCGGAAGGCTCTGTCGCCGGGGTCAACCGGATCTTCAACATCGGTCGCGGCATGCCGGTGGCATTGCTGGATTTCGTCGAGTGCCTGGAGTCAGCCCTGGACCTGCAGGCCCGGCGCAACTACTTGCCAATGCAGGCCGGTGACGTGGTCAAGACCTGGGCCGATGTCTCGGCGCTGGCCGATTGGGTGGGCTTCAGCCCGCAGGTGACGCTGGAAGCCGGCGTCGGTGAGTTCGTGAAGTGGTATCGGCAGTTCTATCAGATTTGAAGCGTTCGCCTCTGATCTCGAACAATCAAAAAAGGCGAGAGAGCCCCCATGAGCCAAGACATTTTTGTATCCGTACTGATTCCCGCCAAAAACGAAGCGAACAACCTCAAGCCATTGCTTGAAGAAGTCCGTGTGGCGCTGGCCGATGAGGCTTACGAAATCATCGTGGTCGACGATGGCAGCACCGATTCGACCCTGCAGGAACTGCGGCAGATCCGCCAAAACGGCTTGAACACCTTGCGCATCCTGCATCACGAGCGGTCGCTGGGGCAGAGCACCTCGCTGTACCACGCGGCCCGTGAGGCACGCGGGCAGTGGCTGGCGACCCTCGATGGCGACGGCCAGAACGACCCGGCGGACATTCCCGGCATGCTGGCGCTGGTGCGCGGCGAACCGGGCAAGGTCGATGTACAACTGGTGGCCGGGCACCGGGTCAATCGCCGTGACACCGCGAGCAAGCGCTACGCCTCGCGGTTCGCCAACAACCTGCGCCGGCGCCTGCTCAGGGACGCCACCCCGGACACCGGTTGTGGCCTGAAGCTGATCGAGCGCGCGGCGTTCTTGCGCCTGCCGTACTTCGACCACATGCATCGCTATATTCCGGCGCTGATCCAGCGTCATAACGGGCGCATGATCGTGCACCCGGTCAACCATCGTCCGCGCACGGCTGGGGTGTCGAAATACGGCAACCTCGACCGTGCGCTGGTCGGCATTCTTGACCTGATCGGCGTCTGGTGGCTGATCAAACGCACACGCCTGAACACCCAGGCCCAGGAGCTCGAAGGATGATTCTGACCCGTGAAACTCTGTGGTTGCTGGTCGGCTTTGCCGGGCAGGCTGCCTTTACCGGGCGGTTTGTCTTGCAGTGGTTGTACAGCGAGTACAAGAAACGCAGCGTGATCCCGACCAACTTCTGGTACCTGAGCATCGTCGGCAGCACCTTGTTGCTCGCCTATGCCATTTACCGCCAGGACCCGGTGTTCATCGTCGGGCAGGCGTTTGGCTCCCTGGTCTATTTTCGCAACCTGCAATTGATTGCCAAAAGCAAAAGCGCAAAGGAATAAGCAATGCGTAGATCGTTGTCGCCCAGGGTCGAGTGCCTGGGTCTGATGCTGCTTGCCCTGTTGCTGATCGGCGCGGGCATGGGGTTGCGTCAGGCTCAGAATGTGGACGAAGAGCGTTTCCTCGGTGTCGCGCTGGAGATGCTGCAGAACGGCTCGTGGCTGATCCCGCACCGGGCCGCCGAGATCTACGGTGACAAGCCGCCGATTTTCATGTGGACGGTGGCGTTCTTCACCTGGCTGACCGGCAAACCCAACATCGCGCTTTATATCCCGGGACTGTTTTCGGCGGTGACGGTCACGGCGATGGTCTATGACCTGGGCCGTCGCCTGTGGACCCAGCGTACCGGGCGCAACGCCACGCTGTTGTACCTGGCGACCTACCAGACCTACAGCATCCTGCGCACCGGTCAGATCGACAGTTTCTTGATTCTGTTCACCTCCCTGGGCCTGTACGGTCTGGCACGGCACCTGCTGCTGGGACCTGCGTGGCGCTGGTTCTACGCGGGCTGCGCGGCCATGGGCATTGGCGTGATCACCAAAGGTGTGGGTTTCCTGCCGGCGCTGTTGCTGATTCCCTACGCCTATGGGGTGCGCAAAGGCTGGCCCGGTGTGGTGGCGATGCCGGGCGAGGCGCGCAAGTGGTTGCTCGGGTTTGCGCTGATGCTTGGCGCCATCGCGATCTGGCTGTTGCCCCTGGCCTTGTCCATCCTCTTCAATGGCAGCGCGGACGAAGTTGCCTATGCACGGGAGATCCTCCTGCGCCAGACCGCGGGCCGCTATGCCGCCGCGTGGCATCACCGCGAACCGTTCTGGTATTTCTTCACCAACGTAATCCCGCAGTATTGGCTACCACTGGTGCTGGTGCTGCCATGGCTGGTGCCGGCCTGGCGCCGTCAGTTGCAAAAACGCGACGGCCGGGTCTTGGTGTTGCTCGGTTGGGTGGTGCTGGTGGTGCTGTTTTTCTGCATCAGCACAGGCAAGCGCAAGTTGTACATCTACCCGGCGCTGCCTGGGCTGGTGCTGGTCGCCGCGCCGTTGATCCCGTGGCTGCTCAGGCGCTGGTTCAAACGGCACCCGCGTATGCGTCGGGTGTTCCCGGCACTGGTGGCGACCTGGTTCGCGTTGTGGTTCGCCCGTGGTTTCATCGAACCGCTCAAGGACGGCACCAACGTTGATCAGGTGCTCATGACCCAGGCGGCGTCCATGACCCGGGGTGCCGATCTGGTGCTGGTCAACTGGGAGGAGGGGCACTGGTTGTTCGCTCGGCAACCGATCGTGCATTTCGGCATGGACAATTCGACCGTCGAAAAGGCCGCGCGGTATCTGCGCGAACACCCCAAGGCCTACGCATTGGTGCCGGATGACGTACTGAAGCAGTGCTTCAAACCCGAAGCGGCCCGTGAATTGGGGGAAAACGCCCGGGCGAACTGGTCGATCGTGGGCGCGGATGCCGACAACGGCAAATGCCTGCCGCAAGAGGCCGGCAAAGCCTATCGGTTCACCTGGATTGACCCGCACATGCCATTGGCGCCTGCGCAGGTAGCCAATCCCTGAGGGGATTTGTAGGAGCCGGCTTGCCGGCGATGGACTCAAATGCGCCGCGTTTATCCAGCTCACGCGCGTTATCGTTAACGACCATCGCTGCGATGCGGCGACCCGACAAGCCAGCTCCTACAAGAGACCGCGTTTGAGTCGAAAATGAAGTGACTTCCAAACCAGTCTTCGTTCGTCGCCTGTCACTGACTGGCGTCCAGCACCACGCGGTAGCGCGCCTTGCCACTGCGCAAGTGATCGATGGCCTCGTTGACGCGGCTCATGGGAAACATCTCGACCTGCGGCACAATCTGGTGGCGTGCGCAGAATTCCAGCATGGTCGCGGTGTTGGCGGGCGAGCCGACCGGTGAGGCGGACATGGTTTTTTGCTGGGGAATCAGCTCGAACACGTGCATCGGTATGGCATCGGGCACGACGCCGACAAAGTGCAGGCGACCCTTGCCGCGCAGGGTGGCGAGCATGGCGCTCCAGTCGAGGTTGGCGTTGGCGGTGACCAGCAGAAAATCCAGGGTGCCGGCAATGGCATTGAGCGCATTGGTATCGGTCGAGGCGACCACCTTGTGTGCGCCCAGGCGCCTGGCTTCGTCCTGCTTGCTCAGCGATGAGGTGAACGCCGTGACTTCGCAGCCCCAGGCGTTGAGAAAACGTAGCGCCAGGTGACCGAGACCGCCAATACCCACCACGCCGACCCGGTCAGTGGGCTTGATGCCGAATTCCAACAGCGGGTTGAACACGGTCGAACCAGCGCAGAACAGCGGCCCGGCCATTGCCGGATCGAGTCCGGCCGGGATCGGCAGGGCCCAGGCCCAGTGCGAACGAATGCGGTCGGCAAAGCCGCCGTTGCTGCCGATGATGGTCGGTTGCACGGTGCGGCACAGGTTATGGGAACCTTCGATGCACGACGTGCAATGCATGCAACTGCCCTTGTACCAACCGATGCCCACCCGTTGCCCCATTTCCAGACCGCGAACCTGGTCGCCCAGCCGCACGATACGGCCGACCACCTCATGGCCGGGAATAAACGGGTAGTGGCTGATACCCCAATCGTTGTCGATCAACGACTGGTCGGAGTGGCAGACGCCGCAATACTCCACGGCGACTTCCACCTCGTCGTTGCCCAACGGACCGGGATCGTAGCTGTAGCGTTCCAGTGGCGCGCCCGCTGCGGTGGCGGCCCAGCCGGTAAAGGTGGTGAGTTCGCTGCTGTCGCTCATGGGATACCTCCAGATCAGAAGTCAGGGGTCTTGACCGCTTTGGTGCCGCGGCGGAGCGAGGAAAGTGTAGCGGGTTGCCGGCGTTCCATCGGGTGCGAGCCTGGATACATGAAAATACAAAGGCGCCCGATGTGGACACAGTGCAGATACATGAGCGCGGTTTCATGGGGCAGGTCCCACGCATACAGAGAGATCAGTCATGTTCCGCAAACTGCAGCAGGTTGCCAGATTGTTCAGCCAGAGCGCCCGATTGATGGTGGGCGTTCCCGAGTACGACAACTACGTGGCACAAATGGCCCGCAACCGTCCGGGCGAGCCAGTCATGAGCTATGAGATGTTTTTCCGCGAACGCCAGGAAGCGCGTTTTGGCCGGGGCAAATGCAATACGCGGTGTTGTTGAAGGCGTTGGGCGTATACGCGGTTTGAAAGAATCCGACGCATACGCCCGTCATGGTCACAACGGCCTAATCGAGTGGCTTGCCGGCCGTTTCCTTGACCATCGCCAGCCCGATCAAGGTCAGGCACAGGCACGCCATGACATACAGCGCCGGGGCGTTGTTATTGCCGGTCAGGCCGATCAAACCGGTGGCGAAAAACTGCGCGAAGCCGCCGAACACCGAGACACCCAGGCAATAGATGATCGATAACCCGGTGGCGCGAATCGCCCTTGGGAACAGTTCAGTGACCAACACCAGGGTCGGCACGGTGATCAACACCAGCAACAGGGTGGTGACCAACGAGACGGCCAGCAGCATGCCGAGCGTCGGGAACTGGTTCATCAGCATGAACGCCGGATAGATCAGCAACAGCATCGGGATACTGCCCAGAGCGATGGTGCGGCGCCGGCCGATACGGTCGCTGAGCCGGCCGGCCCAGATCGACAGGCTGATCTGCACCAGCGCGCCGAGGCAGGCGGCGGTGGTGCCCATGGTCATCGGCAGGTGCAGCACCGTGACCGTGTAGTTGGTCATGTAATCGAGCACGATGTAGCTGGACGCGGTGCTACCGATCACCAACAGCACCCCGGTCACGATCAGGCGACGGTAGCCGGTGAAGATCACCCGCACGCTGGAGAACGCTTCATGACCTTGTTCGGCGGCGGTTTCCTTGAGGTGACGACGGATATAAATGCCGACCGGGATCACCAGCATCCCGAGGGCAAACGGCACCCGCCAACCCCAGCTCTCCAGCGCCTCGGGCGGCAGGGACGAGCTCAGTGCCAGGGCCACCAGTGCGCCGAGCAGAAAGCTCAAGCCCTGGCTGAACAGCTGCCAACTGCCGTAGAACCCGCGGCTTCTGTCATCGGCGTGTTCCATCAGCATTGCCGTAGAGGCTCCGACCTCACCGCCGATGGCGAAGCCCTGGATCAGGCGTGCCAGCACAATGATCAACGGTGCGAAGACGCCGATCTGCGCATAGGTGGGGGCGATGGTGAACAACAGCGAACCCAGCGCCATCAGCCACAGGGTGAGCATCATCGCCGGTTTGCGCCCGACCCGGTCGGCATAGGCGCCGAGTACCAGGCCACCGATGGGGCGCATGCCGAAACCGACACCAAAGGTCGCCAGGGATAGCAGCAATTGCCCGAGCGTGCTCTCGACCGGGAAAAACTGGCGACCGATCAGCGTGGCGAAGAAGCTGTAGACGGAAAAATCGTAGAACTCGAGACCGGAGCCGATGGTGATGGCGGCGATGGCTTTCGCACCAATCGGCTGCCGGGTCGCAGCGGTATCAGGCATGGCGGTAGAGACGGGAGTGGACATTTGACGAACTCCAGAAGACGAGGGCGATAGGGATGAGGTCAGGCCAGGAAGGTCTCGACCAGCCGCACCCAGTAGCTCGCACCTGTCGGCAGGCAGTCATCGTTGAAGTCGTAGCCGGGGTTATGCACCATGCAGCCGCCTTCGCCATCACCGTTGCCGATCAGCAAATAACAACCGGGGCAACGCTCCAGCATCACGGCGAAATCCTCACTCCCGGTCAGCGGTTGCATGTTCGCGATCAAGCCGTCTTCGCCCACCCAATCAAGCGCTACTTGCCGGGCGAACTCGGTGCTTTCGGGATGATTCAACAGAGCCGGGAAGCGTTGCGCCTCGTCGACCGTCACCGTGGCGCGGGCGCCGAAACTCGTAGCCTGGGCCTCGGCCACGGCGGTGATCCGTACAATCAGCTCGTCACGCACCTGCGCCTTGAGCGCACGCACGCTCAACTGCAACTCGGCGTGATCGGGAATCACGTTGGCGGCAATCCCGGCGTGGAACGCGCCGACGGTCACAACCGCTGTGTCGAGCGGCGCGACATTGCGCGAGACAATGCTTTGTAATGCCATGACGATGGCCGAGCCGGCCAGTACCGGGTCAACGGCCTTGTGCGGCATGGCGCCGTGACCGCCAACGCCGTCGACCCGAATGGTCACGGTGTCGGTCGAGGCCATGAACGGGCCAGCGAGGAAGCCCAGTTTGCCCACCGGCAGTCCTGGCATGTTGTGCATCGCGAACACCGCGTCGCAGGGGAACAGCTCGAACAGACCGTCATCGAGCATGCGCCGAGCGCCGCCGTCGCCTTCCTCGGCCGGCTGGAAAATCACCACCAGCGAGCCGTCGAACTCTCGGCTCTCGGCCAGGTAACGGGCGGCCGCCAGCAGCATCGCCGTGTGCCCGTCGTGACCGCAGGCGTGCATCACGCCTTCGTGGCGGCTGGAGTAGGGCAACCCGGTCTGCTCGATGATCGGCAGCGCATCCATGTCGGCGCGCAGGCCGATCGTTTTGCCGCTGGAGCCTTGGCGCAACAGCCCGACCACACCGGTGCCGCCCAGGCCGCGATGTACCTGGTAACCCCAGGCCTGGAGCTTGCTCGCCACCAGGTCAGCGGTGGCGAACTCTTCAAAGCTCAATTCCGGATGGGCGTGGATGTGTCGGCGCAGGGCGATCATCTCTTCTTCGAGTGCACGAATGCCGGGCAGGGCGGGCAAATCGGTCATCAGATTCTCCTCGTTTTTATTGGTCGTTTTCGGCTGTTGGACTGATACCCTGTGATGCTAATGAGTTGGCGAATGTCGCGGCAGTCGCAAAAAAGGTGGGCTGAAAACCGCTGGTTTACACCCTGGTGCATCAGGAGGAAGGGATGAAGCTGCATCAATTGCGGGCGCTGGTGATGATTGCCGACTGCGGCAGCATTCGTGCGGCGGCGCGGCAACTGGGGGTGTCGCAGACGGTAGTGGCCAAGGCGTTGCGCGAGCTGGAGGAACACTTGAACCTGCCACTGCTGTTGCGCAATGCCAGCGGTGTGGTGCTGACCACCTACGGTCAGTCACTGTTGCAGCATGCGCGGCAGATGCTCAGCCAACTCGAACGCGCGCAACTGGAACTGGCACACCTGAGCGACCAGGCCGAAGGGCAGTTGCGCCTCGGCATTTCGCCGTGGATGGGCATGACCTTGTTACCCGAGGTCGTGACGCTATTCCGCCAGCGCATGCCACGGGTACGCCTGGAGATTTTCGAAGGCTTGATGGCGGTGACGTTGCCGCGATTGCGCGACGGCACCATGGAGTTTGCAGTGGGGTTGGTGTCATCACTGCTGCCGCGCCCGGAGTTCGTCAGCGAGCAGATTCTGTCTTACCGCATGGCCGTGGTGGCCCGCCATGAGCATCCACGGCGCGACAGCCGCTCGATCCACGATTTGCTGGATCAGGATTGGGTGGTCAACTACCCGGATGCCAGCCATGAAGGTTTGATGACCGAGTTGTTTTGGCAACACGGTGCGCAGATCGATATGCAACACATCCACCGCGCGCATTCACCGCAGTTGACGCTTTCATTGGTGGAGCAGACAGACATGCTCAGTTACTTCCCGGAGCCGATGCTCACCATCCCGGGCTACCGCGAACGGGTGGGGCGCCTGGCGCTGGCGGAAACCTTCGCCACCGACACCATCGGCATCGTCACCCCGCGCAATGCCCAGTTGGGGGTCGCCGGGCAATGCTTCGTCGACTGCCTGTTCCAGGTCATCCGCCGCCGCGCCCGGTCGACACGGCCGGAAGATGTCGAACTGTTCGATACGCTGGAACTGTTGATTTGAGGGTCGCTTCACAGATCCAGATCGATCACGAAGGCATCATCGAAATCAGGATTTTCATTGATGCCATTCTTGGCATAGCCCCGGGGGTTGCAGACCACGCGGGTGTTACCCACTCGATAATCAAAGCTGCCATGGGTATGGCCATGCAGCCACAGTGCCGGCTGCCAGTCCTTGATCCGCGCTTCGAGGTCCGAGACAAAGCTTGAGTTGATCGGCGAACCGGCAAAGGTCGGGCTGATGCTCGACTTTGTCGGGGCGAAATGAGAGACCACCACCGTGGGTGTGCTGCTGTCGCGGGTGAAGCAGTCTTCCAGCCAGGCGACCGTCTGCAGAAACACCAGCTGGGAAATGGCCGGCGTGAACAGGTCAGGGAAATCGGGGGCGATCTTGATGTGGCTGAAGTCACGAATCAGCCGGGTCGCCAGATCGATGCCCAGCGCCCGGTCCTCGGGGCCGTCGAGAAGGCGATAGTCAGACCACAAGGTGCAGCCGAGAAAACGCACGCCGTCGTGGACGTACTCCGAACGTTCCAGAACGTGGATCTGCGTACCTTGCGTCAGGCTGTTCAACTGTTCGTAGGTGGAGACCAGGTCACTGCCATAAAACTCGTGATTGCCTGCCACGTACAGCAATGGAACCGGGCAGGCTCTGGCCCACTCGATGGCCTTGGCCGGCCGGGCGATGTCCCCGGCGAGCACGACAATATCGGCATCCACGACGGGAAACGGGATCGTGTTGACGGACAGGTGCATGTCGGACAGCAAGGCGATGCGCATGGATCAACTCCGGCGTGTCGTTAAGGGCAGGTCATCAACTTACGCGTAGATAACCCGTTGCCACAAGTCTGCCGCCCACAGTTTTGATCTTCAGTGAACGCTGATCCAACGACCGGCCACCATCCCTCTGGAAGGGGTTCAAACGCTTACCTGACTGGCATTGCTCTCCAGGGGCCACTTTTGTGAGCAAATGTCCTGATCAGAAATATTTGAGCCATCTGATATCGCGACGGCGTGCCTTCAATGCCGCGAACCAGCGCACGGGTAAATACAGGGATAAAGCCAGGAGCACCGCCGTCAGCCACACAGCCCAAATGCTGTCGAAACCGAAAAAATTTCCCTGGTTCAATCCGAACAACGCCACGCTGACCAGATACAGCGCCTTGAGTACGTAAAGGTGGAGCAAGTAGAAGAACATCGGCGCCGCGCCAAAGACTGCCAATGCATTGACCCACTTGCGTTGTTGAGCCTGTTCCAAGGCGCGAAGCAGTAACAGGCCAATGCCCGACGTCAGCAAAAGGAACAACAGGGAGGGCGGGTATTTTGTAATGTTGAAGAAGCTCATGAGGGTTTGCGTGATGCCTTCATGAGCGACCCAATGCACCTCGCCATAACCATTGACTGCTCGCAGTGCGACAAACCCGACCAATGTCCCGGCCCCGGCAAGCAGCAGAGTACGTTGACGCTCCGCGGCCAGAACCTGGCCAGCAAACCAGGGGCCGATACTGTATCCAAGGGCGATCACACCGATCCAGGGAAGCACAGGATAAGAGGTGCGCAGACGTAAGCTGTCGCAGACATCGATCCAGCCGCGATCATGCAGAATGGCCCAGGGTATATGCATGGGCGAGCCTGTCGCGAAGTGCACATTATCCAGCAGATTGTGCCCGGCCACGATCACCAGGCCCAGGCAGCACAGCATGAGCCTGGGTAACCAAACCAGTCCGGCCAGGGCAATCATGCAGATGCCAATGGCCCAAATCACTTGCATGTAGATCGCCGTAGGTGGGAGCTGAAATGTCCAGGCGAAATTCACCAGGGTGAACTCCAGCAGTACCAGCAATAGACCGCGCTTGAACAAAAAGGCTGACACATCGCCCTTGCCCTGGTGCTTTTGGCCATACAGGTAAGCGGAAAGTCCAGTAAGCAGTATGAACACCGGCGCACACAAATGAGCAAGTGTGCGGCTGAAAAACAGCGCCGGCTCAGTGGATTCGATGTCCATGGGGTCTGCTACTTGACGGTGCAAAAAGAACGTTTCGCGCACATGATCCAACAGCATAAGGAGGATTACCAATCCCCTCAGGGCATCAATGGACAGCAGGCGTTGGTTCAAGCTTTTGATGGGGGGGATGTGAGTAGAAGTTGTCATCGAATGTCGCAAGCAGGGGGTGGACGGCTCTGCCAGTGGCGACTGACAGTTCATGTTTATATAAGATATAACATAACATGTTTGCCTGCCGCGTGTGCATTCGCATGGGGTGGCTCGGCGTCATCGGAACTGGAGGAGGGCGGCAGCATAACCATGATCGTTTGCATATCGCCTTCAACGTCGGCGAGGAGGGCGAAGGGAGTCGCTCGTACCTCGTCGACGTTTCTAGCCAGCTTCTACAACCCAATGAGCGAGTACAGCTGTTTCGGGCCGGTTTCGCAGGTTGGCGGTGCATCGCCGGTGTTGCAGGCGAATTGCCCTTGGCGTCGCACTAGCGACGATAGTAGCGGCGATCGTCCTCATAGCGGTGCCGCATGGCCCGATCATGGTGGCGTTCCCAATAACGTTGGCGTTCTGCTTCGCGGCGGGCCTGCTCTCTGCGCCAGTTATCTCTGCGCCAGTCGTCACGGCGCCAATCGTCTCTACGAGAGTGCCAGCGGCCGTCATGCCAGTATCGGTCGTCATGGGCAAGCAACGGCCCTGGTTGCTTGCTGACCATGCTGGCCAAGGTCGGCCAAGGATTGCCGGCAGTCTGGGCCGGCACCTGAACGACTGCGACTTCAGGTGCGAAAACAGGGGTTGAGGTCTTCATCTGTGTTGCTGATGCCGAGCCCACTGCCGCGAACGCGAACAGGCCGAAGAGCACCATCCGTGGGTCATGGAATTTCATGAGCGAAGACAACCTCTGGTTGATTTGTGGGGGAGCCTGCGGGTTCGCGTTTACCGAACGGATGTGGCTATCCACATAGACCGATAAATAGAGAAAAGTTCTAGGGGCCGCTGCTTAAATAGCTAACGGCGCCAGGGTGCGGCCCCTTTGAGGCTTGCTATCTCGATAACCGTTCCTGGCGGTTTACAGCCTTTAGTGAACGCCAGTAAACGACTGTGGACTCAACTGGTCATGCGTCCAGTAAATCGGGGCGACTCAAATACAACGCGCTGACAGTGGGCTTTCGGTCGAATATCGGCGACGGCGACCGGCAGCGTTCAGTCGATTCTGTTGAAAAAGTGGACTCGGCCAAGTAGGGGGATGATGGCATCCAGGCGTATATTGATAGTGTCGATCCAGATAGTTGAGGCGATAGTAAATCGTCGGTGGTGTGACAGGCGACAACGCTGGGGGAGCTAGATATCCCGAAGCATTTGGAGGTGTTACATGAGCCAGTATCAACGACTCTTTCTGATAGCCGGTCCAGTCATGCGTCACACCCCGGCGTTGGAGCGAGCTGTCGCCATTGCCGAAGCCACTGGCGCAGCGCTGCATATCACGGTGTTTATCGAAGACTCCAACCTCTTGGGTTTGATGAGCGCCGGTGCGCGTTTTCGTGAGGCCTGTCAGCAAGAAAACGAAAAGTGGCTGAAGGATGAGGCCGGTCTAATCCGCGGACGCGGAGTTGCAGTGAGCACCGAAGTGATTGTTACGCGCACCGCGCTGCAAGAAATACTTCGGCATGTGGCAGAAATGCAACCGGATCTGGTTATCAAGGACGTGCAACACGAGTCAGCGCTCAAACGCGTTTTCATTACGCCTCTGGATTGGCACTTGTTGCGCGAATGTCCGGTGGCTGTGCATCTGGTCAGCGAACTCAGGTGTCCACTTCCACGGGTGGTAGTGGCGGCAGTCGATCCGTCACAACCCGAGACCCAGATCACTGGCATCAACGACCGTATCATCCAGGCGGCGAACGGGTTGTCGATGCAATGCAATGCGGAGTTGCATCTGCTGTATGCCTACGATCTATCGCTGACACATATATCCGACGCAGGCGCTGGTGCAGTGACGATGCCAGGCTTCAGCAGCGATGTACGCAAGTCACTGCAAAAGTCGTTTATCGCATTGGCCGACCACTATGGCGTACCCACTGAGCGGCAACACTTCGTTGCAGGACCGCCTGGCAAAGCGCTGGCCGACTTTGCAGCGCATCACCGGGCCGATGTGATCGTCATGGGAAATGCGCATCGCAAGGGACTGGGCAAATGGGTGGGCAGTACGACGGAGCATGTTCTGTATCAAGTGCCCTGCAACATTTTCGCCGTTACGGGTTCTGCGGATCAGTGATCGAGAAGACACCGCAAGGCGTAGGTGACTGGAATATTCCCACTGACGCATGGTTATGACGGAGTTTGGTTGATTGCAGCCAGTGACCATGGGAAAGGCTCGGGCAAAGCGCATGACAATGCCAAATGAGTCGCAAGCCCCGAAGCGAAGTGGGGTTTGCGACTTTTTTTCGAGATCTGTCGCACAGTCCGAAACACTGGCACGGGGTATCGGTGCCGACGCTTTCAGCGACTTCGAGACGATGGTCAAGGCATAGGTTGGAGGCTGGTTTTGAAGGTAGTGACCACTCGGTTACGGCCTTCGTGTTTAGCGTGATACAGGCGTTGATCGGCTGTACGCAGAATTGCCTCGATGGTGTCGCCATCGCGACCGGATTGCGATACGCCGATGCTCACTGTGACCACGGTGGAGCGCTGCTGGCCATGAAAAGAACTATTTGCAACGGTGCTTCGCAGACGCTCAGCGATTTCGTGCGCGCCTTCAAGTGAAGTCTGAGGCAGCAGTATCATGAATTCCTCCCCACCCACTCGGGCTACACCGTCATACGGGCGGATCGAATCGAGGCATTTCTCCACGAAACTCTTCAGGATGTCATCGCCAACCTGATGCCCGAAGCGATCGTTGATGGACTTGAAATTATCCAGATCGAGTGCCAACACGGAGAACGGCGCACCGCCGCGTTTGGTCCGGCCAATTTCGACTTCGACCCGCTCCATGAACCGACGACGATTATCAGCGCCGGTCAGTGGATCGGTCGCCGCAAGGTGCCCGAGTTCTTGATTGGTGCGCTGGAGTTCCTGCAGGGCGCTCTCGGCATACGCCATCGCTTCGGCAAGACGCACCATCAACTCCTCTTGGCTGTAAATCTTCGAAAACGACCGCGTGGTGAGGAACGCTTGCACTACCCCATAGCTCAACATGAAGAATCCACCGGCGAAGATCGCATGAGCGAGCCACCACATATGGTTCCAGGGACGTGCAAGGATGAAGGCAAGAGAGGACAGCGCGAACGCGGTGACCGAGATGATAAAAATGGTCATCAGCGGCGAACGGATACGGCGCAGCAGGAGTATTGTCACGGTCAATGTGGAAAGAACGAGGGCACCACCTTCCATCGATAGGCGCACCGCGAGATTGCTGGCGATCGGCGAATTCGCGACGTACGCCACTGCCACGTCAACCAGCAGGAACAGTCCTATCCAGGTCAACCACGGGCGGGCCTTCATTCGTTGGTCCGCGGCAACAGGTGGGCGGTGGTACGACAGCATTCCGACTAACAGCAGAATCGACATGACCAGGCGAGAGGCCGGTCCATAAAGCAGGAAGAGCCAGATATTGTGGTGTGCTTGCCCGGTGAACGCGCCATGCAATGCATAGATCAGTACAAAGCCGAGAAAACCAAGCGTCATCCATCGCAGCAGCGGATCTCCCGATGACTGATAGCAGCGCCACGTTACGTACGTAACAAACGAGCCGGCCAGGGTGGCGGTCGTGATCGCAACTATATGGAACAGGTGATTCTCGAATGTAAGCGTGGGGTCCTGAAAAAAGTACAAGTACCCAATCAGATAGGCCGGAACAAACGCAAATCCTGCGAGCAGCAAGTAGGCGTAAACCCTGACCATGAGGCGAACGGCTTCAGGTGACTCGTCGGTGGCGATGAGATTGTTCATGGTTCCCTCCAGTTTTAAATCAATTCAGAGTTCTTTCAGGAAGCCCAACAGCAGCTCATTGACCTCTGTCGCGCGCTCTTGCTGTATCCAGTGGCCGGCACCTTCGAGGATATGACACCCGCGCAGTCCCGGCAGAGTCTGCGCGAAGGCTTCGATCTGCCGCGGGGAACTCGGAAACTTCAGCACGCCGTCGCGGCTCCCGGCAATGAACATCGACGGCTGCCGGATAATGCAACCGCGCCAAGGTGCCAGAAGAGCCCATGAGCGCGTCATGTTGCGGTACCAGTTCAAGCCGCCGCGAAATCCGCTGCGGGTGAATTCGCGGGTGTAATAGGCAATGTCCTCAAGGCTTAGCCAGACTGGCAGGGTTTCGGGCTCGACCATCGCGCCCAGGAAGCCCTGGCCCGGCTGCAGCTGGCCGAACACCGGCCAATCGGGTCCGTCACCCGAGCCACTGAAGTAGATGCGCCGGATCGACGACTCGACGTCCCTTTCCAACTCGGCCTCGGCCACACCCGGCGTCTGGAAATACTGGATGTAGAAGTCGCTGATACCCCGCGAGGCAAGCGCGCTGAGGAGCTCCACGCGCGTCGGTGGCGAAAAGGGAACGCTCATGCCGACCACCGCGCGGAACAGATCGGGTCGCATCAATGCTGCGCCCCAGGCCACCTGCGCGCCCCAGTCATGGCCGACGATCACGGCTTGCCGTTCGCCGAGTGCGTTGACCAACTCGACCATGTCGCCTACCAGGTGGAGCGTGGTGTAGGCGTCGGGTTCGGCCGGCGCATCTGTGCCGCCATAGCCGCGCATGTCGGGCGCTACCGCTCTGTAGCCGGCGGCCGCCAGCGCAGCAAGCTGGTTGCGCCACGAGTACCCCAGCTCCGGGAATCCGTGGCATAGCAAGACCAAGGGACCGGAGCCCTGGATGGCGACCTGCATGCGGATGCCATTGATGTCTAGCAGTTCGAGGTGTGGCTCGTTCATGTGCGCTTCCTGCGATTCAAGCGATGACCTCCAGCAAACGCGGCAGATTCGTCAGAGCCTGTTGCCTGCTGACAGAGAGCCGACGCAGCTGTGCCAGTTTCTCGGTGTCGGTTTCTTGCAAGCCCCTGACCACCGCCGTCATGAAGTACAAACGCGACTGCCTGATCCAGCGGGACAGACCTTCATGCTCTCCCCAGCGTAGCTGGTTACCCAGGTAGACGGCCCAGATTCTGATCCAGTCCGTGGGGACGTGAGGCGGGGGGACCATTGTGCAAAACGCGTTCATTTGCGCTTGATCGTCCAGGTGGCTTTCCACATAAGCGATCAAGGCCGCGCTGAACAAGGGTTGGCAGCTGCTTACCATCAACAGGTTGATCTTGCCGCCGTCGAACACCTGCATTTCAGGGAGTGTCGGGATGGCACTGGCGCTGCAATCGATGTGCAGAGCATTTGGGCTCGTGGCGATGCTGCCCTGCTCGAGCACGATGCGCGTTGGCTCGATAACGCTCACTCTCCCCAGGCGCACAATGTTGTCGATGCGTCGAAGCTCGCGTAATTCCGCTTGAGTGACGGTGGCGCAGCGGTAAGCAGTGGGTTCGACGGACGTATCCAGGCGCAAGAGCTGGCCCGCCGCCTCAAGCCTGGAGAACAGGTCCGGGATCGAGTCCGCGGCTGCGATAGCCTCGAGCTGTGCCGTGAGGCCGCCGATTGTTCGTTCGAAGCTGTCGAGGCCGGGTTGCAAGTTGGCCCGGTCGATCAACCACGGATCGTTCGGCATGATCCAACAGATTTTTTCGGGCGCAACACCGTTTTGCAGACACCACAGGCAGGCGTCGATCCCGGTCTTGCCCGATCCCACCACTACGTAGCCAGTGTGTGGGTGCCGGATCTTCGGCAGGTCGTTGAGTGGCACGCATTGCACGCCGGGCTCCACCTTGTATCTGGGCGGGTGGGTCGAGGGCACCGCCGTCTGGGCATGGGTGGCGTCCACCACCTTTTTGTGCACCCGCACCTGATGGCTTACGCCGCTGATCAGCGAGGTAAACCGGTGGTCGTCAATGCGGTCGCCGGTGTAGTCGCACATGGGGAAGTAACGGACCTGACCTGACGGCAGAAACTGCTGATTCATCACCTGGTCGAAGTAGCTCATCACCTCGGCGCCGGAGGCCAGCTCATACAAGCCCTCGTTCAGTGCCGTTGTGTCTTTCGTTGCGCTGCCCAGTTCCCGTGAGTTGACGCCATAGAAGGCCGAGGGCTGGTGCAATCGGACAAAAGGGTAGGCATCATTCCAGTGCCCGCCAGGTCGACCGTGCCGATCCACCATCACGATACGTGCATTCGTTTCCTTGAGTAGCGTATCGACGAAGGCCATGGCCGTCGCGCCAGCCCCGATGATCAGATAGTCGGTTTCGATCGGATTTGCGTCCATATGGTTGCACCTTCCTGACGGTTGCCCCCCTCAACCTCCGTAGATTAGCCACCCATGCCGCGCGCAATAGAACGAATGCTCCTCACCCACATAACCAATGGAATTAATGGCTGCAGCCTGAATGTCCATACTCAAGCCGGCATGCGCGAAGAAAAACTACGCGGCCTGGATTTCAGTTAACCGGTGGTCATGACATTGCCGAACAGATGGCAACTGGCGTAATCAGGCAAGGTCGGATCGCCGCACGCTACCGTGCTGGCGCTATTCGTCCATGCTGACGCCCGATCCCCCTAATTCGCTGGGGACATCCTTCAGCTTGGGCAACCCGTCTTTGATGTGCAGCCTGGCCTCTTGATAGTGCACGTGAACTCCTGGCGAATACGCGAGATCCGGGATGACAGCGGCATACACGTCGATGAGCCCCATCCCTGGGTGTTCGGTGAAGAGGTGCCCGCCGCAACTCTTGCACCATTTGCGATAACTCTGCGGTGTCTTGTTGTAGGTGCCGATGTTGTCAGCCCCCCGAGTTACTTGCACCGCCTCGGGTTTCCACAGCGTGAAGGCATTGACCGGCGCTGCTGACCAATGTCGACACGACTCGCAATGGCAATAGCCCATTGCGGCCGGCTCTCCGCTGACGGTGAACTCGACTGCGCCGCAAAAACAACTGCCTTTGTAAGACCTTTGAATGCTCATGGAATGACTCCTTCATCAGTTATTACACATACCGTCGAAGTTGGGATGGATCGCCTTAGCGTTGGTTAGCGTCACTCGTCGATGAGGCGCACCGCTGTCGCCGGCGTGCGTCGCACCTGCAGTTCGAAAATGTCAGGGCGCGCATAGTGCCCGGTGACGTCGAGCGTCCGTCGCGCTGGCGCCACGAGTGAGGTGTCGATGTCCGCATACAGAATGCCTGCCTCACGGTGTAATGGACCGGCTGTGATCCGGCCTTGAGGGTTGACCACCACCGAGTCGCCATCGTTGATCCACTCTAGCGGATCGGGAAACAGTTGCATGCGAGCCGGGAAATCATCGGGAATGTCGCTGCCACGCAACGAGGTGCCACTGCCGATCACCCAGCATCGACCTTCCAGTGCAATGTGACGCATCGTGCTGATCCAGCCATCGCCGGTGTCGTACGTGGGGGCGACATAGATTTCCACTCCCTGGGCATACAATGAATAGCGCGCCAGGGGCATGTAGTTTTCCCAGCAGATGAGCGCACCAATGCGGCCGACGGGTGTATTGACCGTACGCAACCCTGACGCATCACCGAAACCATGGACCATGCGCTCGGGGTTCGTTGGCATCAGCTTGCGATGCCGGTTGAGCACTTCACCGTTCGTACCGATAACGACTACGCTGTTGTAGAGCGTGCCGCCTCCATTGCGCCGCTCGCATTCATTGATGCCGCACACGATCGTCACGGCATGAGTGCTGGCGGCCTCGCACAATTCGTTCAGGTCACCGTTCGCGATATCAACGGCGTTGGCCAGCAGACGCGTGTGTAACTGGCCCATTAAAGCCCCGTCTTTTCCCGCCGCCAGCCGCCAGATCCACGACGGGTAACCTGGAATGAACGATTCGGGTAAAACAACCAACGAGGCTCCAGCCGCCGCAGCCTCAGCGACCGATTGCACGGCTCGGGCGATCGTCGCGCTGCGATCGAGCAGCACTGGCGGCCGCTGAATGATGGCTATCTTGGTCATGGCGTTCTCCTGATACGGTGGCTTTGGCAGGTTTCAGCGTGCGCGTGGCGATACCGCGAGGCTAGTTCAGAATCTGAAGCGTTGTATTTGCGGAGTACGGGCGATGGATGAAAGCTACGGTCAGTTCTGTACGGTCGCGCGCGGTGCTGAAGCACTGTGCGAGCGCTGGACGCCTTTGGTCGTGCGCGAGCTGCTGTGCGGCAGTAAACGCTTCAATGAACTGCACCGCGGCGTACCACGTATGTCCACCAGCTTGCTGGCACAGCGGCTGCGCCACCTGGAAGATATCGGTGTCGTACATCGCACGGCCACGGGCAAAGTCTGGGAGTACAGCCTGACCGAGGCAGGCGAGGAACTGCGCCCCATCATCATGGCGCTAGGGCATTGGGGCGCGCGTTGGATAGGTAGTCGCCTTCGCGATAACGAACTCGACGCGGGCCTGCTCATGTGGGACGTGCGCCGGTTCGCGCGCATCGAGATGTTCCCGTCCCGGGCGGTGGTCATTCACTTCAGGTTCCGCGACGCGCGGTCCGGCGAGCAAGAGTGGTGGCTCGTGGTCGAACATGGTGTGGCAGATCTGTGCCGCGACGACCCCGGACGCGAACTCACACTCGTCGTGGACTCCAGCGTGCGCGCGTTGACCGAGGTGTGGACTGGCGACCGCACACCAAGGGAGGTTCTTCAGTCGCGAGAGCTGCGTGTAGACGGCGCTGTGCAGGATGCGGAAAACCTGTGGCGCTGGCTTGGCACGAGCGCGTTCGCCGGTACCCGGAGCGCTGCAATCCAGCCTTTGCAATAGCCATCTCGAGATTGCGATAGAGCATCAGCAGCTTGTCCGCCATCCGAATGGCTCGGCGACAGGGGATGGGCTTCCAGTTCGCCGAATGGCGCGGCGAAGTGCTGTTGCTGCAGGGGGCTCCCAGGCTGCAGTCCTGGGGCGGTCTGCATCAGGCTGCGCAATTGGAGAATCGCCTGCGCAATCGGGGAGGTTGGCAGGCAGGGCAATCGCTAGCTTAGGGCCCATCCAACAACAAGAACTCGCTTAAGGAAGGCTTATGCAATTCAGGCTTGCCATCTCCCACCGTGTGCCCTGCGCTTTTGAGTCGACTAAGGGAAACCTTTAGCCGGGTTGAAGTTTTCCCCCCAACGGATGCTGTTCATCTCGATATCGGCGCGGCGCCTACTCACTTACCTTGGGTAGACAAGAGGCGTGTCGTCTTGGCTGGCTGTTCCACTGAGCCCGCCTGGCGCTTTACCCCATAACAACAATAGGTCTGACAATGCTCGAACCCATCGTTCTTTATATCCCTGATGCAATCCGCCTTCCTGTGCAAGAAGGCTCGGTGTTCGGCTGCCGGCATTTTTAGTTTTTAGTTCGAATCTGCTCCTATAAATACAGTGCCCAGCACATACAGATGTGGAGAAGTTAGATGTATCAGGTAAAGCAATGTTGCCGTGGGCTAGGTATTGCCGGCGTGTTGGGAATTATCTGTTCGCCATTGACGGCCTATGCCGATGTTGTTGATGACAGTCACTTGAAAGTGGATACGCGAAACTTCTACTTGCACCGTAACTACACCAATACCAATGCGCCGGTTTCCGAAGTGCATAGTTGGTCCCAGGGTTTCGATGCACAGTTTACCTCCGGTTACACCGACACGGCCCTGGCAATCGGCCTTGATGTGGATGCGCAGTACGCGGTGCGCCTGGACTCGTCGGGCAATGACGGTTCGCTGCCGTACAGCGTCCGCGACCAGCAGACGGCCGATGACTACAGTCGCGCCGGTGCAACTTTCAAGATGCGCTACAGCAAGACCGAGTTGAAGGTCGGTGACCTTCGTCCACAACTGCCGGTGGCGTCCGATGACCCCAGTCGGCAACTGGATACGATCTATCAAGGCGCCGTGGTCGAGTCCAGGGAAGTCGATGGGTTGACGATGACCGGTGGCCGGTTCTGGTCTGCCGTGACACGGGAATCCTCCAACCACGAGAAACTGTACAAGTTTGGTTCCACCGATAATCTCGACAGTGACGGCCTGGACTTCGGCGGCGCAACTTACGACATTACCAAGAACCTGCAAGCCAGTTATTTCTACGGCGTGTTGCACGACATTTATCAGCAACACTATTTCGGCCTGATGCATATGGCTGACCTGGGCAGTGGCTACAAACTTAAAACCGACTTGCGCTACTTCAATAACAATGAAGATGGCAATGCCTTGAACGGTGAGATCGACAACCGTTCCTACGGCGCCTTGTTCACCTTGCTCAAAGGCGCCCACATGTTTGGCCTCAGTTACCAGCGCATGCTCGGTGACAGCGTGTTCCCGACGATGAACGGTTTTATCCCGCAACCTTACCTGGTGCACTGGTCGTCCCTGGGGTTTGTCCGCCCGGATGAAAAGTCCTGGGGGGCGCGCTACAGCTATGACTTTGCCGGGATGGGCGTGCCGGGGCTGAAGCTCTACACCCGCTATATCAAGGGAACCAACTGGGACCGTGGCAACAACCTGAGCGACAACCAGGAAAGCGAACGCTTTCTGGGTCTCAGCTACGTGGTCCAGAGCGGGGCGCTGCAAGGCCTGGGGCTGGACCTGCGCAACATCGACGTGAAACAGAAGTACGGCTACGACTACAACGAATTCCGTGTCGCCACGACCTACACCTGGAAGTTCTGGTAAGCCCGGTCCACCCGGGATTTGTCCCCATAACAATAAGAGGCCTGACCATGTTCGAACCCTTTGTCCTTTGCATCTGCCCCGCAACTTTCCAGTCGTTGTTCTGCGCACCGCTGCACGCATGAGCGGATTCCAAGAGGAGCAAACACTAGTGAATATCCAGGTCGATAACGCGGTCCTGCAGAAGAAGAAAACCTACATTTACGAGTGGTACGTGGTCGGCCTGTGCATGATCGCCTACATCTTTTCATTTGTGGATCGGCAGATCCTGGCGCTGATGATCGAGCCGATCAAAGCCGACCTGCAGATCAGTGACACCCAGTTCAGCCTGCTGCACGGGTTGGCCTTTTCGTTGTTCTACGCCTTCATGGGCATGCCCATCGCCTATCTGGCCGACCGTTTCTCCCGACCGAAGATCATCGCCGTCGGCGTCGTGTTCTGGAGCCTGGCGACGGCAGCCTGCGGCTTGAGCAAGAACTTCCTGCACATGTTCCTCGCCCGCATTGGCGTCGGTGTCGGCGAGGCGGCCCTGTCGCCCTCGGCCTACTCGATGTTCAGCGACATGTTCCCCAAGGAGAAACTCGGCCGCGCGGTGGGCATCTACTCGATCGGCTCGTTCGTCGGTGGTGGCCTGGCCTTCCTGGTGGGCGGCTATGTGATCGCGATGCTCAAGGACATGAACACCATCGAGGTCGCCTTTCTCGGTGCGATGAAGGCCTGGCAACTGGCGTTCTTCATCGTCGGTCTGCCCGGCATCGTGGTCGGCCTGTTGATCTGGCTCACCGTGCGCGATCCGGCGCGCAAAGGCCTGCAGGTGGATGCGCAGGGGCGGGCCAAGAAGGTCGGGATGGGCGATGGCCTGCGCTTCCTCGCTCGCCACCGCGCCACCTTCACCTGTCATTACCTGGGCTTTTCATTTTACGCCATGGCCCTGTTCTGCTTGATGAGCTGGAGCCCGGCGCTGTACATCCGCAAGTTCGGTCTGTCGCCGATGGAGGCGGGCTACATGCTCGGCACCGTGCTGTTGGTGGCCAATACCGGCGGGGTGCTGTTCGGTGGATGGCTCACCGATTATCTGGCCAAGAAAGGTCATCAGGACGCTGCCATGCGCACCGGCGTCATCGGCGCCCTCGGCATGGCGGTGCCGGCTGTGCTGTTCTCTCAAGTCGATCAACTGTGGCTGTCGGTGACCCTGTTGGTGCCAGCGATGTTCTTCGCCTCGTTCCCGATGCCGGCGTCCACGGCGGCGATGCAGATCCTCGCACCGAACCAGGTGCGCGCACAGGTCTCGGCCGTGTTCCTGCTGATCAGCAATCTGCTGGGTTTGGGCCTGGGCACTACGCTGGTGGCGCTGTTGACCGACCGCTACTTCGGATCGCCCGCGGCGGTAGGGTCGTCGATGTCACTGGTGATCGCCGGTGCATCGGCGTTGACCGTGCTGCTGCTCTGGCGTGGTTGCCGTCGTTTTCGCGAAAGTTATGCCCGGGAGTATCCGACCCGGGCTTGATTGGTCATAGTCCACGATCGGCGTCTCGGCCTCGCTCCTGTCAAAGGGAGCGGGGCCGAGACGCTCCACGTCAGGAGAACCCTTGATGTTGAATGACGTACACCTGCTGGAACGGCACAGCCTGCTCAGTTCGGCCGATTACCGCGAGATCAAGGACAAGGTCAGCCAATACCTGTGCCCGCACAGCTTCAACGTGCTGCGTGACGAGCCGATCTACACTCGGCTCAACGGCGTATTCTTCGGCGATTCGGCGCTGCTCGACCTGCGTTATGGCGCGCCGGTGGAGATCACCATCGGCGACATTGCCGATCAGTACCTGTTTCGCATCACCTTGCAGGGGCATTGCGAAGTGGCCCACGGGCGGCGCAGCGCGGCGATGCAGTCGGGCTACCTGAGCGTTTCCTCGCCGTTCGCGCAAAGCCGCATCGTCACCGATGGCGAGTGCCGCAACCTGATCCTGCGTGTCGACCGTGATGCCCTGGAGACGCAGCTGCAACGCCTGCTCGGCCGCAGCCTGCGCCAGTCGGTGATCTTTGATGTCAGCGTCGACCACCTGGGCGCCGGCGTCGTCAGCCTCTATCACACCCTGGACTACATCTGCCGGCTCTACGGCAGCGGCGTTGACGGTTCGCGCCTCGCCAGCGGCCTGTCCGAATACCTGATGCAGTTGCTGCTCACGCAGCTGCCGCATAACTACTCCGCGGATCTGTTGATCGATTCGCGCGTGCCGCTGCCGCACCACGTGAAAAAGGCCCGTGACTACATCGAGGAACACCTCGACGAACCGATCAGCCTGACGACCCTGAGCGAACTGTGTGGTGTCTCGGTGCGCACCTTGCAGAACGGCTTCAACCAGTTCCTCCGGCAGGCGCCGGTCGAGTACATCCGCGACCGGCGCCTGGCGGTCATCCACGAGTCGCTCAAGCAGGGCAGGGCCGGCGAAACCGTCACCGATATCCTGTTGCGTCATGGCATCAACAGCTTCGGGCATTTCTCCAGCGCTTATCGGCAACGCTATGGTTGCCTGCCGTCGGACACCCTGCGGCGGCAGAAGCATTGAGACACCTGCGCAATCGGTCATTCGGCTGCGCAATCGGAGGAGTCTGTGGCGGTGCGGCTCGATAGGATCGAGTCTCTGACAAAAAGGAGTATCTGCATGAATATTACCGTGCTGGGTGGTGGTCACGGCTGTTACGCCGCTGCTGTCGAAATGGCTGAAAAGGGGCACCAGACCCGCCTGTGGCGTCGAGATTCCACAGCGCTCAAAGAGCTGCTGGCCATCGGCAGCCTGACCATCAAGGACTACCGGGGCACTCGCCAGTTGTCAGTCGGCCAGAAGGGCGACAAGTTGTCGTTCACCGACGACCTGGCCGAAGCCCTGGGCGACGCGCAACTGGTGATCATCCCGCTGCCGTCGACCTCCCACGAAGACCTGGCCAGACATGTTGCGCCGCACCTGCACGACGGTCAGGTGGTGTTCCTGCCGCCGGGCACCTTTGGCAGTTTCGTGTTTGCCAAGGCCATGGCCGATGCGGGCAACCGGAGCAAGGTCGCCTTCGCTGAAACCGGTACGCTGCCGTACCTGGTACGCAAGCATGGCGCCAGCGACCTGGTGATCAGCGGCTATGCCACCCGCCTGCCGACCGGTGTATTCCCCAGCAACCTGTCCGAGCATGCTTTTGCGGTGCTGCGTGAAGCCTACCCGAGCGTCGAACCGATTGAAGACGCCCTGAGCGGTGCGTTGATGAACGCAGGACCCATCATCCATCCGCCGCTGATCATGATGAACGCGGGGCCGCTGGAGCATTTCGAGGCCTGGGACATTCACAACGAAGGCACCCAACCGTCGATTCGTCGCGTGACCAACCAGCTTGATGCCGAGCGCATGGCCGTGCGTGAAGCGCTGACCTACGGCGCGCCGCACTTTCCTCTCGCCGACCACTACAACACCACCGAAGGTGATGAGTGGATGTACGGTCGCGGTGCCCATGGCAAGTTGACCGACAGCGGTGACTGGCGCGAGGACATCGACCTGCAGAAGCATCGCTACATGCTCGAAGACACCCGCCTGGGCCTGTCCTTCCTGGTGTCCGTCGGCCGCTGGGCCGGTGTGCCCACCCCGGTCGCGCAGGGCCTGCTGAGCATTGCCTCGGTCGTCGCTGCACGGGATCTCTACGCCGAAGGCCGCACCCTGGAAAACCTCGGTCTGGCCACGCTGAGTCGGGCGCAGATGACCGAACTGCTGACCAGGGGCTACAACTGATGAACGCCGCGCTACCCCAAGTCAGCGTGGTCGGCGCCGGCCGGATGGGTGAGGGCATTGCCCTGGCGTTCATCCATGCGGGCCTGCCGGTCACCCTCATCGATATCAAGGATCGCGCCGAGGATGAGCGGCACGGCTACTTCGAACGTGTGCGCAACAACATCCGCAGCGAATTGCAGATGCTGGTACGCCTCGGCATGCTCCGGCTGGAACAGGCCGACATCGCGATAGCCCGGTTGACGCTGCAATCCAGATCCCAGGCCGCAGATGCATTGCGCAGGTGCGACCTGGTGTTCGAAGCGGTGCCGGAAGTCATCGCGGTCAAGCAGGAGACCTTCGCCTGGGTCAGCGAGCATGTGCCGGCGTCGACCATCATCGCGTCGACCACCTCGACTTTCCTGGTCACGGAACTGAGCGAAATGGTCAGTACGCCTGCGCGCTTCGTGAACGCGCACTGGCTCAATCCCGCGTACCTGATGCCGCTGGTGGAAGTCAGCCGCAGCGAAGCGACCTGCCCGCAGGTGGTCGAACGGCTGCTGCAACTGCTCAAGCGCATCGGCAAGGTGCCCGTGGTGTGCAACCCGGTGGCTGGCTACATCGTGCCGCGCATTCAGGCATTGGTGATGAACGAAGCGGCACGGATGGTGGAAGAGGGCGTGGCCAGTGCAGAAGATATCGACACGGCGGTACGCGTCGGCTTTGGTTTGCGCTTCTCGGTGCTGGGCCTGCTTGAGTTCATCGACTGGGGTGGCGGCGACATTTTGTACTACGCCTCGCGTTACCTGAGTGGAGCGCTGTCACCGCGTTTCGAGTCACCACAAGTGATCGCCGACAACATGCAAAACGGCCGCAATGGCTTGCGCGATGGCCAGGGTTTCTACGACTACCGTGACATGGACGTGGACGCCTACAAGCAGCAGCGTCTGGGCGACTTTGTCCGCAAGCTGGAGTTGTCGGGGCTGACGCCCGCATTCGATGGAGCCCTGAGGCAGGCTTGAGCATCAGGGCCCGGAGGCCGGGCCCTGACACGCTTGACGATTTTCCGGTCCTACAGGCAGTACTGGCTGGTGGGCAGCACGTCGATCTTGTCGAAATCGATGAAGCGGCTGCAGCTGTCCATCATCGCCGCCAGGTTGCGCTGGAATTTCGCTTCGTCGCCCGCCGCATCGAAAAAGGCCATGGGATCGGTCATGGCCGCTGGCGGAAAACATTCTTCGACGATGGCATCGATCCGTGGCGCGCCGTGGGTCAGTGCCGACACCACCAGGTTTTGCACGTACTGGAAGTTGGCTTGGGTGTCCACGGCCACCGTCGTGTGATGGTTGCGCCAGATGTCCAGCCAGGCCTCGGGAGTCAGGCGTGGAGGGCGGGTCAGCAGGGCCAGTTGGGCAAACCCGTGGGTACGCTCACCGGGTGTTGCAGGGACGCGGGTATTGGCGATGGCGACCGACTCGCAGACCAGGTAGGCGGCCATGCGCGCCGTTGCCGCGCTGATCAGGGTATCGAAAGGGCGGCGAGCCGGCCCGTTGGCACTGTCCAGCCACAGCGACAGGCTGCCATCGGGCAATGGTCGGTTGTTTTCCTGGCGCAGGCCGGCGGCGGGTTGCACATCGGCATCGGCCAGGTTCAATTGCACACCACGGGCGCCGAGTGCCTGCAATTGCCCGGCGACCTCACTGCGCAGGCGATGGGCGAAGGTTTCAGGACTGACTTGGGTATCACGCCACAGCAGATAGATGACTTTTTCCATAGCTATCAAGCTCCTCGTTGCGGTTGATGGATGGAGCGGCGGTCGTGCTGCCTGGTCCATCCGGATGACCGAAAATCCCTGGCGTCATAGTCAATCAAGGTCAGCGTTGGGTAATACCTCAAACAGACTATTGACCCACACTATGAGGGCAACGGCTGACGCTTCTGGTTCGGGCTCGGCGCCGGGCAGGTCCGCAGAACAGCAGCTAAGCTCTCTTGCGCTGGGGCGGCGCTGGAAGTGTTGCCTCGGGATGTCCATTTCCGGCAAGGGAGCCATCCGCCATGAGTGCCGAACAGAGTCATTACAGTCCGCCGACCCTGCTGGTGGTCGATGACACGCCCGACAACCTGATGCTGATGACGGATCTGCTCAAGGATCGCTACCGGGTCAAGGCTGCCAATAGCGGTGAAAAGGCTTTGCGCGTACTACAGGGCGACGCACTCCCTGACCTGATCCTGCTGGACGTGATGATGCCCGGGCTGTCCGGCCATGAAGTGGCGCAGCAGCTCAAGCGCGACCCGCGTACCCGTGACATTCCCATCATCTTTCTGACGGCCATGGCCGACACCGAAGACGAGATCCATGGCCTGGAACTGGGGGCTGTCGACTACATCACCAAACCAATCAGAGCGGCGCTGGTCCTGGCGCGGGTGGATACCCAGCTCAAGCTCAAGGCGGCGGCAGACTTCCTGCGCGATCACAACGACTATCTGGAGAAGGAAGTGGCGCGTCGGACCCGCGAGGTGATTGCGATCCAGGATGTGGCCATCCAGGCCATGGCTTCACTGGCCGAGACTCGCGATAACGAAACGGGCAACCATATCCGGCGGACCCAGCATTACATCAAGGTGCTGGCCGAGCATCTGCGTGCTCATCCGCGCTTCAGTCACTTTCTCACCGAGGACACCATCGAATTATTGTTCAAGTCGGCGCCGCTGCACGACATCGGCAAGATCGGCATCCCCGACCATATTCTCCTCAAGCCGGGACGCTATACCGAGGAAGAATTCGAGATCATGAAGACTCATACAACGCTGGGACGTGACGCCATCCAGCATGCCGAGGATCAGCTCGGCATTCGCGCCGAGTTCCTCAGCCTGGCCAAGGAGATTGCCTACAGTCACCAGGAAAAATGGGATGGAAGTGGGTATCCGCAAGGGCTGGCGGGTGACGACATCCCCGTCAGCGCCCGGTTGATGGCAGTGGCGGACGTCTATGACGCATTGATCAGCCGTCGGGTCTATAAAGCGGGGATGCCCCACGCGCAGGCCGTCGAGATTATTCGTCAGGGGCGAGGTACGCACTTCGATCCCGATATCTGCGATGCCTTCCTCGATTGCCTCGAACAGTTCCAGACCATTGCCGAGCGCTTCGCCGATACCGACCAGGATATGGCCGGCAAGCGGGCTGCCCTGGAGCGTATCGGCCAGGCTCCGTGAACCCGCCATTGCCCCTTCGTCAGTGTTTTCATCAGGTCCACGAGGATAGTCATGGCCGGATTGCGTACCCTGCTTGAGCGCCTCGCGCTGCTTCACAAACTGATCCTGGGGTTCTCGGCGCTGCTGCTGTTGGTGCTGGTGCTCGGCGTGCAAAGCCTGCGCACCCAGCAATCGCTGAAGCAGGACATGCAGAACCTCTATCTGCAGGAACTGGTCGGCATGGAGCACCTGCAGGAAGCCCGTGTGCAATTGCCCCATATGATGCAAGCACTGCAGCGTGCGGTGGGCACCGACAGCGCGCAGATTCGCGTCGAATCCCTGCAGCAACTGCATGATATCCGCGAAGGCCTGCAGCAGGCCGTGGCCCGCGCCAAGGTGACCTTAAGGCGAGCGGACAATCTGGCGCGCCTCGCCGAGCTCGACCTGCTGCTGCAACAGTTGCAGCGCCATAGCGACCAGGCCTTTCTATCGATCGACCAGGGCCAGCAGAACAAGGCGTTGGTGCTGCTCAATAGCAGTGAATTCCAGCAACTTGCCCGGCAGGCCGACGGCCTTTTGTACGCGATCGTCCAGATCAAGGAAGCCTCGATTCGCGACACGGCCAAGGACATTGCCGAGTTTGCCGAACACAGCACCAGGTTGACCTACGTACTGTTGTTCGGTGGTTTGTCGCTGGCGTTGCTGTTGTCCTGGGTCGTCAGCCAGTCGATCCGCAATCCACTGAACCGGGTGCGGGTGGCGGTAGACCAATTGGCCGCGGGGCAGCTCGATCAACCGATTCCCCACACCGACCTGAACAACGAAACCGGCGATCTGGCGCGGGCCATCGCCAAACTGCAGACCGAATCCCAACAGCTTGAGCGCCAGCGCTGGATCAAGGCCCATACCGCCCAATTGCAGGTCGATCTGCAGCAGGCAGAAACCCCGGCGGAACTGGCGCAGGTGTTCCTGCAATGCATGGCCAGCCTGCACGGAATCTGCCAGGGGGTGCTGTACAGCGCGCAGGAGGATTCCGGCACGCTGCTCTTGATGGGTCGTTATGCCACCGATTCCGAGCGGCCACCCGAGGCGCAAGTCATGTTCGGCGACGGCCTGTTGGGGCAGTGCGCGGTGGATCGCGTGCCGCGTCAGTTTCAGGCGATACCGGAGCAATACTGGCGTTTGCGCTCGCCCCTTGGCGAGGTCCCGGCCCGTTGCCTGCTGCTGCAACCCATTGTCCGTGGCGAGCGGTTGCTGGGGGTGCTCGAACTGGCCGGGCTGGAGCCCTTGGGCGAGCGTGAACTGCTGCTGTTGCAGGAGGCCACCCCACGTTTGGCCGCAGCCATGGCGATTCTGGAGCGCAATCAGGCGGTCAAGACCCTGTTGGCGGAAACCCGTCGCCAGGCCAATGAAATGGCGGAACAGGCGCTGCAACTGGAGCAGCAGGCGCAGGCACTGGAAACCCAGCAATCGGCGTTGCGCGCCACCGAAGCCTGGTATCGCGGGATTATCGAAGCGGCGCCGGACGGCATGCTGGTGGTCGATGCCCAAGGACAGATCCTGCGCACCAATCGCCAACTGGATCAGCTGTTCGGCTATAGCGCCGGTGAGCTGCTCGGCGAGTCCATCGATCGTTTGGTGCCGTTGGCCAGCAGAGGGCGCCACGAGGCGCTGCGCCAGGGCTTCATGGCCCACGGCGCCACTCGCCAGATGGGGGCCAACCTGGACGACCTGCAAGGCGTGCGCAAAGACGGAAGTCTGTTCTCGGCAGAGATCAGCCTGTCGCATCTGCCGAGCCTGGAAGGGGACGGCGTATGCGTGTGCGCGTCGGTGCGCGACGTGAGTGAACGGCGTCATCTGCAGGCGGCACTCAAGACCAGCGAGGCACAGTTGCGCGCAGTCCTCGACAGCAGCCCGGTGGCCATGGTGATCAGGGACGTCGATGGCCGTCCGACCTACTGCAATCCGCAGTTCGACAGTCTGTTCGGGACTCGTCTGGCTGAACTCGAAGGTGCGGATCCGGCGCAGTTCTGGGTCGACCCGCAGGCACACCAGCGCTTTCTCGAAGCGGCAGCGCAAGGTGCAGTGCTGAACTTCGAGACCACCCTGCAGCGCGCTGGAGGCGAGCGCTTCGACGTACTGGTTTCGGCCGTCACGATGACGCTGGGGGAGCGGGGCATGGGGGCCAACTGGTACTTTGACATCACCGACCGCAAGACCGCCGAGGCCGAGGTGCAGCGCGCACGGGAGGCCGCAGAAGAGGCGACCCGGGCCAAGAGCAACTTCCTGGCCACCATGAGCCACGAGATCCGCACACCGATGAACGCCATCATCGGCATGAGCTACCTGGCATTGCGAACCGAGCTCGACCACCGCCAGCGCAACTACATCGAAAAGGTCCATCGCTCGGCGGAATACCTGTTGGTGATCATCAACGACATCCTCGACTTCTCCAGGATCGAGGCCGGGAAAATGCACCTGGAGCACATTCCCTTCCACCTCGAGACCGTGCTCGACGGCTTTGCCAGCATGATCGGCCTCAAAGCCGAGGACAAAGGCCTGGAATTGCTGTTCAGCACCGATGCCGAGCTGCCGACCGCCTTGATCGGCGACCCGTTGCGCCTTGGCCAGGTGCTGATCAACCTGGGCAACAATGCGACGAAGTTCACCGAGCAGGGCGAGATCGTACTCGGCGTAGAGCACCGGGGCGCGGCAGGAGAGCAGGCGCAGCTGCATTTCTGGGTACGCGACACCGGGATCGGCATGAACGCCGAGCAATGCTCGCGCCTGTTTCAACCCTTCAGCCAGGCCGATAGCACCACCACCCGCAAATACGGTGGCACCGGGTTGGGCCTGGCCATCTCTCGGCATCTGGTGGAATTGATGGGCGGGCGCATTTGGGTAGAGAGCGAGCCGGGCCTTGGTTCCACTTTCCATTTCGAGGTGAGCCTGGGGGTGCAGCGCGACAGCCATTTACGGCGCATGGTGACCGCCGACGAATTGCTGGGCAGCCGTGTGTTGGTGGTCGATGACAACGCCAGCGCGCGGGAGATCCTGTCCAGCATGGCGCGCAGTTTTGGCGTGGAGGTGGACGTCGCGCAAAGCGGCCGGGCCGCACTGGCCATGCTGGTGGACGCCGAAGCGAAGGTGCTGCCCTATGATCTGGTGCTGATGGATTGGCGCATGCCTGGCATGGACGGCGTGGAAACGGTGCGGCAGATGCAGGCCGCCAAACTGGCGCAAACGCCGTCGGTGATCATGGTCACGGCGTTCGGTCGCGAGGAAGCCCGCGAAGAGGCCAGTCGGTACGGCATTCATTTGCCGGTGGTGCTGACCAAACCGGTGACGCCGTCCACTTTGCTTGAGGCGCTGGGCACGGTGCTCGGCAAGATCCCCCAGGCCGATACCCGGGCCATCTCGCGACTCGGCCAGAGTGCCAGCGCCATGGCCAGCCTGCGTGGCGCGCGACTGCTGTTGGTCGAAGACAATGAGCTGAACCGCGAGCTGGCCTGTGAACTGCTGGAGAGCGCCGGGATCGAGCTGTGCCTGGCCGTTCACGGCGCAGAAGCGCTCGACCAACTGGAGCGTGACGCAGACTTCGATGGTGTGTTGATGGACTGCCAGATGCCGGTGATGGACGGTTATACCGCGACCCGCAAGATACGTGAGCAGCCACGCTGGGCGAATCTGCCGGTGATCGCCATGACTGCCGACGCCATGGCGGGGGACCGCGAGCGGGCGTTGGCCTGCGGCATGAACGACCACATCTCCAAACCCTTGAACGTCGACGACATGTTTGCCACGTTGGCCAAGTGGATACATCCGCGAGCTGACCGTGGCGCGATGTCGGCCGACGTTTCGCCGGTCACCACGGAGTCAGCGGCGAGCCTGCCAGCCAGCCTTCCCGGCATTGATTTGAAAGCGGGCCTGGGCACCTGCATGGGCAAGGTCGAGCTCTATCTGCGGCTGCTGCGCAAGTTTCGCTCCAGCCACCAGGCTTTTTGCGCCGAGTTCCTGGCTGCCCGAGGCCAGGGCGATCGTTCGACGACGGTCAGGCTGGCCCATACCCTGCGCGGAACGGCGGGCAACATTGGTGCCGTTGAAGTGGCGAATGCAGCCGCCGCACTGGAGCAGGCGTGTCTGAACGATGGGACGAGCGATGGGGTGGAGCAGGACCTGGCTGACCGGCTGGTGGAGGTCGAGCGTTGCCTGACAACGGTGCAGGAAGGCTTATCGGTGCTCGGCGAGCCGACATCGTGCGCAGACTCATCAAGCGTGCCACCGGGCAGCGAATGGCACGCGCAATTGGCCCACGTCCGGTCTCTGCTGGCCGAGAGCGACACCCAGGCGCTGACGGCCTTGCTCAAACTGCAGGGGCTGGCTTCAGACCCGCGGATGACCGAGCAATTGCTTCGGGTTGTGCGGCAAGCGGAGTGCTTCGATTTTGATCAGGCGCTGGAGCTGCTTGAAAACCTGTCCTGAGGAATCAACGCAACTTCAGCGGATCGACCATCTGCGCCGCGATGGCCATGCCCACCAGGTCCGGCAGCGTGTTGGCCTGCATGCGTTTCATGACGCGCGCGCGATACAGATCAACGGTTTTTGCACTTACGCCCAGTTGTTCCGCGATTTCGCGGGTGGTGTAACCCTGCACCAATGGCAACAGGATATCGCGCTCGCGCGGGGTCAAGGTCAACAAGCGCGCCTGCAAGGCTTCGTGGCCCTGGTTGCCCGAACGGTTGGCGGCACAGTTGCTGAGCGCCTGTTGCACGCTGTCCAGCAACAGCTGTTCGTTGTAGGGCTTCTCGATAAAGTCATGGGCACCGGCCTTGAACGCGCGCACCACGATCGGCACATCCGCATGCCCGCTGACGAAGATGATGGGCAGGTTCAGTTGGCGCACACGCATTTCTTCCTGCACGTTCAACCCGCCCATACCGGGCATGCGAACGTCCAGCAGCACACAAGCATCGAGGCTTGCATCGCAGGCATCGAGGAACGCGACGCCACTGGTAAACGGCAAGGCCTTGAGCCCGACCGACTCCAGTAACCAGACCGTCGATTCGAGCATGCCCTGGTCATCATCGACCACGTACACAACGTGCTCCGTTACACCTGCCATTACCTGATTCCTATTGTTGTTTTGTTGGGCCGGCAAGCGGCAAGCGGCAACACATCAGCAGCCCGACAGGCTGGCGCCGGGCATTCAATTCGCCACCGAAACCTTCGATGATGCTGCGGCTCATGGACAGACCGAGCCCCAGGCCATCGGCCTTGCTGGTGTAAAACGGGGTAAATATCTGTTCCAGTTCCGGCTCGCTGACGCCCGGCCCCTGGTCTCGCACACTGATTTCCACGCAGGCGCCACTGCCATGCTCCACGGCCATCACGATCACAGAGGGTTGCCCGGGATGTTGCTCACGGTTGGCATCGATGGCATTGCGCAACAAATTGAGCAACACCTGTTCCAGCAACACGCGGTCGGCATAAACGGGGGGCAGATTATCGGGCAGTCGATCCTCGATTGTCACTTGGCAATTACTCGCCTCCCAGGCACACAAACGCACGGCTTCGCGGGCGACGTCGGTCAAGTTCAGCGCCTGCATGCGACGCTGTCCCTTGCGCAAAAAGGAGCGTAACCGTCGGATCACTTCGGAGGCGTGGGTGGCGTGATGGGTAATGCGTTCCAGGCCCTGGGTCACTCTGGCAGCGGCCTGGGGATTGGAATCCAGCGTTTGTAGATAGCGCTGGCTTGCATTCGCATAGTTGACCACGGCAGCCAGCGGCTGGTTGATTTCGTGGGCAATCCCCGAGGCCAGTTCACCGAGAGTGACCAGCCGTGCGGTGTGTGCCAGTTCGTCCTGATGACGGCGCTGTTGCACTTCCCGCAGCTCGCGCTCGGTCATGTCGCGCGCGACCAATGAGTAATAACGCTCACCGCCGGCGGAACGGTGCGCCAGCAGTACCAGCGACACCGGCACCGATGTGCCCCCGCCCGGTGGTTGCAAACGCGCATCGGTGCTCCAGACACCGTCGCGCTCGGCGCGCCTCCAGCCATCGCGTTGCAGGCGCGCAAGGTCGCCGCTTGCGAACAACGTGGCCAGGGCCGGCATGGGTTGTTGCTCATCAATCCCGAGGATGCGTCGCGCGGCTGGATTGAGGTAAGTGACCTGGCCCTCGGGAGCGATGAACAACACCGGGTCAATGTTGGCCTCGACCACTTCGGCCAGGCGTCGCTTGTTCTCCTCGGCCTGCACCCGGGCCGTGATGTCCCGGGATATGCTGACGATTTCGACCACCGCCCCGGTGTAGGTTTCGCGGATCGCCCGGCTGGCGGTTTCGAACCACAGGTAGTGGCCGTCGCGATGGCGAATGCGATAGGTCATGGTGTGATAGCCATCCTGCTCCAGCGCATCGCGCGCGCGCTGCACCAGAGCGGCCAGGTCCTGGCTATGAAACAGGCCCTGGGCCATTTGCCCGCGCAACTCTTCAGGCCAGTAACCGAGCAGGGTCCAGGACGCCGGTGATGCATCGATAACGCGACCTTCGGGGGTGTGACGGGATATCAGGTCAGTCGTGTTTTCGATGATCAGCCGGTACAGCCGTCGTGCGGTGGCCGCTTCACGCTCCGCCAGCACTTGCGCCGTGGCGTCGCGGCAACGGGCGAGCACTCGGTTGTCCTGGGGATCGGGAATGAACGTCCAGATCAGGATCTGCGTTTCAAACTGAGCCTCGACACCTTCGACGGCGCGTTGCTGGTCCAGGCAGGCACGCACCAGCACCCGATGATTGACCGGTAAAAAGCCCAACACATCGGTCAGTGACTTCTCGGCGAGCAGCGCCATCAGTGCCGCGTTGAACTCCAGCGGTCGACCTTGCGCATCGAGCAACAGGCTCGGTTGCGGATCGTGACCCAACAGTGGCGAACCACGCAGCAGGCCGTTGACGCTGCTCAGCAGCGTCGTCAGCAAATCCTGCACCCAGCCCAGCCAATCGAGACTCACGCCCTCGCGCACTTCCACCAGCAACAAGCCCGGCTGCCCCGGCTGCAAGGCCAGATCAAATACCTGGCCATGGCTGATCGCGGCCCGGCGCAACCGGCCGGACAACCAGCAATCGAGTTGACGGACTTGAGCCAGGTCCAGGCGGCCTGCCTCGACCAGATGCTCGAAGAGCAACTGGTCGCTGGCCAGCGCCGGGTCGCCAAGTCCCGGCGGCAAATGCTGAGCGGCGCCCTCATGGCTGTAGATCCGCGCATTGGGCTGCCAGCTCAGGTAAACCGCCCGCTGCACCTCAGGGCAATCCTGCAGCGCCCGACACAGCGCATCGGCCCGGGTGGCCAGAGACACACCCTCGCGCTGCAGGCGCAACCAACTGTGCAATCGAACGGGCGTCAGGGTCATTGCGGGTCCACTTTCTCAGGGAAACCAAGCATATACCAGCCTTGGAGCGTTGGCGGCATTGATTCGGACTTAATAGAAATAGATATAGTATTAATACTATACGACGTAGGTTCTACTTCCATATCAATGACGCAGTGTTATATAAAGTCATCCGGACTTTGAAGGTGACTGCGGCGACTACGCTGCAAGGTCAACCATAGAGCTAACAATCAGCCATCGAGTACCCGCACATGTCTATCTATGACCAAGGCCTTGGCCCTTCGGCTGTCAATCACATTGCCTTGTCTCCGCTGAGTTTCATCGAGCGCACCGCCAGCACTTATCCCGATCACCTCGCCGTCATCCACGGTTCGATTCGCCGCACCTGGGCGCAGACCTACACCCGTTGCCGACGCCTGGCCTCGGCGCTGGCCGGTCGCGGTATCGGCAAGGACGACACGGTGGCGGTGATGCTGCCCAACATTCCCGAGATGCTTGAAGTGCATTTCGGTGTGCCGATGATCGGCGCCGTGCTCAACCCGCTCAACGTGCGCCTCGATGCCGAGGCGATCGCATTCATGCTGCAGCATGGCGAAGCCAGGGTGTTGATTACCGACCGCGAGTTCCATGATGTGATCCAGGCAGCGCTTGGCATGCTGGATCACCCGCCTTTGGTGATCGACGTCAATGACCCGGAATACGGTGAAGGTCAGGCCGCGAGCGACCTTGACTACGAAGCGCTGTTGGCCGAAGGCGACCCGGCATTCGACTGGCAATGGCCGGGCGACGAGTGGCAGGCCATTTCGCTGAATTACACTTCAGGCACCACCGGCAACCCCAAGGGCGTGGTCTACCACCATCGCGGCGCTTACCTGAGCGCATTGGGCAACCAGATGACCTGGGCCATAGGCAACCATCCGGTGTACCTCTGGACCCTGCCGATGTTCCATTGCAATGGCTGGTGCTATCCATGGACCATCACCGCCCTGGCGGGTGTGCACGTTTTCCTGCGCCGGGTCGATCCACAGAAAATCCTCACGCTGATCCGCGAGCATCAGGTCACTCACCTGTGCGGTGCGCCGATCGTGCTCAATGCACTGGTGAACATGCCCGAATCAGCGAAAGCGGCCATCGATCACCCGGTCAATGCCTTGGTCGCGGGCGCTGCGCCACCGGCCAAAGTCATCGGTGCCGTCGAAGAGATGGGCATCAAGGTCACCCATGTGTTTGGCCTGACCGAAACCTATGGCCCGGTGACGGTCTGCGCCTGGCACGCCGAATGGGATGAGTTTTCCCTGGAGGAGAGGGCGCAGATCAAGTCGCGACAGGGCGTGCGCTACCCGACGCTGGAAGGCTTGATGGTCGGCGATAGCACAACGCTGGAGCCAACCCCGCGTGACGGCCAGACTATCGGTGAGATTTTCATACGCGGTAACACCGTCATGAAGGGCTACCTGAAGAACCCGAGCGCCACTGCCGAAGCGTTCGAAGGCGGCTGGTTCCACACCGGTGACCTGGCCGTCTGGCATCCTGACGGTTACGTCGAAATCAAGGACCGGCTCAAGGACATCATCATCTCGGGCGGCGAGAACATTTCCACCATCGAACTTGAAGGGGTGCTCTATCGCCACCCGGGTGTGATGGAAGCAGCCGTGGTCGCCCGTCCCGATGAGAAATGGGGCGAAACGCCCTGTGCCTTCGTCACCTTGAAGGCTGACCACCAGGACGTTCGCGAGGCTGACATCATCAGTTTCTGTCGTGAGCATCTGGCCGGATTCAAAGTACCGCGCACAGTGATCTTCACGCTCTTGCCAAAGACTTCCACAGGCAAGATCCAGAAGTATGTGTTGCGCGAGCGGGCCAAGGCGCTCTGACCCGATCTGACATTGCATCCATCTGGCAGCAGGTGTTTGACCTGCTGCTGCGGGTTCGTGCAGGCCGAATTCGGCTGTGCCGTGCCCATGACACAACCGTGCCAACGAGGTTTACGTTATGCCCGAATTCAAAGTCCCGCTGCGCGACATGCGCTTTGTGCTGCACGAAGTGTTCGATGCTCCGGCCATGTGGGCGCGCCTGCCGGCCTTGACCGACAGCATCGACACCGATACGGCAGACGCCATTCTCGAGGAGGCGGCCAAAGTCACCTCGCACCTGATTGCGCCCCTCAATCGCAGTGGTGACGAAGAAGGCGCGCAGTGGCACGAGGGCCGGGTCACCACCCCCATCGGTTTCAAACAGGCTTACGCAACCTACATCGAAGGCGGTTGGGTGGGACTGTCCGGCAACCCCGGGTTTGGTGGCATGGGCATGCCGAAAATGCTGGCCGTGCAGTTCGAAGAGATGCTCTACGGCGCCAACTCAAGTTTTGCGCTGTATTCCGCATTGAGTTCCGGTGCCTGCCTGGCGCTGGACGCCCACGCCAGCGATGCCCTGAAAAACCTCTATCTGCCGCCGATGTATGAAGGCCGCTGGGCCGGCTCCATGTGCCTCACCGAGGCCCATGCCGGTACCGACCTGGGGCTGATCCGCACCCGCGCCGAACCTCAGACTGACGGCAGCTACAAGATCACCGGCAGCAAGATTTTCATCACCGGGGGCGATCAGGACCTGACTGAAAACATCGTTCATCTGGTACTGGCCAAACTGCCGGACGCGCCTGCTGGCCCGAAGGGCATTTCGCTGTTTGTCGTACCTAAAGTCCTGGTCAATGCCGACGGTTCCCTCGGCGCGGCCAACGCCGTGAGTTGCGGTTCGATCGAACACAAGATGGGCATCAAGGCCTCGGCCACCTGCGTGATGAACTTCGACGGCGCCAGTGGCTGGCTGGTCGGTGAAGAGAACAAAGGCTTGGCGGCGATGTTCACCATGATGAATTACGAACGCCTGTCGATTGGCATTCAGGGCATCGGCTGCGCCGAGGCGTCCTACCAGAGCGCCGTCACCTATGCTCGCGAACGCGTTCAAGGTCGGGCTCCCACCGGTGCCTTGGCCCCGGACAAACCGGCCGACCCGATCATCGCTCACCCGGATGTGCGGCGCATGCTGCTGGGCATGAAAGCCATGACCGAAGGCGGTCGCGCATTCGCCTGCTATGTCGGGCAACAACTGGATCTGTCGAAATTTTCCGACGATGCCAGCGAGCGCGATTGCGCGCAGATCCTGGTTGCGTTGCTGACGCCAGTGGCCAAGGCGTTTTTTACCGACACCGGCCTGGAAAGCTGCATCAACGGCCAGCAGGTTTTCGGCGGCCATGGCTACATTCGCGAATGGGGTCAGGAACAATTGGTCCGTGATGTGCGTATTGCACAGATCTACGAAGGCACCAATGGTATCCAGGCATTGGACCTGCTCGGACGCAAAGTGCTGGCCAACGATGGCGTCGCGCTACGCCTGTTCGCTCGGGAAGTGCGCCACTTCGCGCTGCACCACGAAAGCGCGTATGGCAGCGAACTGCTGAAGGCCCTGGAGCGTCTGGAGGGCCTCAGCAACTGGCTGCTGGAGCGGGCCAAAGCCAACGCCAACGAAGTCGGCGCAGCCTCCGTGGAGTACCTGCACCTGTTCGGCTATGTCGCCTACGCCTACATGTGGTCGCGCATGGCCGCCGTGGCCCGGTCCAGACTTGACCGGGACCCGCCGTTCTACGCTGCCAAACTGGCCACCGCCGAGTTCTACTTCGCCCGCCTGCTGCCACGGACGCTGAGCCTGGAAGCCAGCATCCGCGCCGGCAGTGCGCCCCTGTACGGCCTTGCAGACGAACAGTTCTGACGATTGAGCGTTGCGCGGCGCCTTGCCACTCCCCGGGCCCGCGCTTTTTATTCACTGGCCCTCTCAAAGTACGGCAGGAAAGCCTGATGAATATGCAAACAAGTACAACGCAAGGTCACTTGAACTGGGACGACATGCGCTTCTTTCTCGAGGTCGCTCGTGCTCGCACCGCAAGCGGTGCAGCTCGCCGCCTTGGGGTGGACTACACCACGGTAGCGCGACGCATCCGCGCCCTGGAGCAGAGCCTGGGCGCCATGTTGTTCGAGAAATCGCGAACCGCGGGCTTCGTGCTGACCGTGGAGGGGCAGCGCCTGGTCTGTCACGCCGAAACCCTGGAAAGTACACTGCTGGTAGCCTGCGAACAGGTTTTCGGCACCACCGGAGGGCTTGCCGGGCACCTGCGCATCGGCTGTACCGAAGCCTTCGGGTCCTGTTTCATCGCAGCGCAGATGAGCCACTTCCTCGAGCACTACCCGAATATATCGGCGGATATTTTGCCGGTCCCGCACTTCGTCAACCTGTCACGGCGCGAGGCGGACATCGCCATCACCCTGGAACGGCCCGAGCGCGGTCCGTACGTGTGCTCGCGGCTGTGCGATTACCGCCTGCGTGTGTATGCGACGCCGGAGTACCTGGCCAGTCATCCGCCGATTGGCTGTCGCGAGGATCTGGCCGGTCACCCGTTCGTGACCTACGTCGATGATCTGGCCTTCAGCTTCAAGCTGCTCTACCTGAACGACCTGATGCTCGGCGCGCGCAGCCGCCTGCGCAGCACCAGCGTGGTCGCCCAGTACCATGCGGCTCTGGAAGGGCGGGCGCTGGCGATCCTGCCTTGCTTCCTCGCCGGTCCCGACCCGCGCCTGTGCGAGGTGCTGCCGGATCAGGTGGAGGTCACGCGACAGTTCTGGATGTACTACTGTGAGGACCTGCGCAACCTCAAGAGGATTACCCTGGTGGCCGACTACCTGCGCACCTGCGCGGAGCTCAATCGTCCGCTGCTGATGGGCGAGTCACACCAGATGGTCTACCCGCCGTTGCTCTGAGTTGCAGGTCTGGGCATCGATTGGACCCTAAAAAAATAAAAATCAGGTGTCTCTATGCTTCTCGAACATGCGTTGTTAACCGATGCCAGCGGCAAGCCGATTCACCAGCATCACAAAAGTTTTTCAACCGAGTGGGATGAAATCAGCGACTGGTCGGATCGCATGTATATGCCCTACCGTGTGGCACCCAAAGGGCAGGCCATCAAGCCGCACGCCACCATGCATTCGTCCAGGATTGGCGAGTTGACGCTGACTCGTTTTGCCTATGGCGTGCCGGTGAGCGTCGATGAATTTTCGCCCGAAGCGGGGAATGCGCTACTGCTCACCACTATTCGCGGCAATGCCCGGCACTGGACCCGGCGTTCCGTCACCGAGGATACGGCAATGGGTGAATCATTCGTTGCCGATTGCAGTCGTGTCGATTACCGGATCGACCTCGACCCTGATCACCTGCAACTGAATCTGACCATTCCTCATGCCGTATTGGAGCGGATGGCGCTGCAGTGGTTTGGGTTCGTGCCCGATGATCAGTTCTGGAGACACAAGTGCGTCATCGGCGGAGTCGGGTCGAGCTGGCTGAGTTTGCTGGAGTACACGGTTCGTTGTATTGCCGAAGCTCCCGCACACATGGCTGAAGGGCGAATGGGTACTCACCTGGAGCAAAGTCTTTGCGTTCATATGCTGCAAGAATGGGCTGGCCGCGCCGGGCGGGCAGGGCTTGATTTGAATAGTCCACTGAACCGGATTGCACCCCGTTATGTCAGGGCTGCCGAAGAGTTCATGAGTGCCAATGCTGCGAGCCTGCCGACGATGGGTGAGATTGCCAGTGCGGTAGGGACCAGTGTGCGGACATTGAGTGGTGCCTTCGCGCGTTTTCGCGGCATGACGCCCGGTGCGTTCCTGCGTGAGCAGCGATTGCAGGGGGCGCACCGCGATCTGCTGGCGGCGGACCCGCAATCGGGAACCACCGTTTCGGCCATCGCCTTTCGCTGGGGTTATCTGAACCTGGGTGAATTTGCGGGGATCTATCGCAAGCGTTTCAGTGAATTACCCTCCCAGACCTTGCAGCGCCGGCTGCGCTAGCGATTCGAGGCGGTACGAGGGCATCGAGAGCGGTGTCCATCCCGCTCTCGGTGCCATTCACTGTGGGTCAGAACACCCACAACAGCCTTAGGTTAACCCGCTGGTTTTCCTTGAAACCGTTGTCGACCGAGACGTCCTGGCCGTAGTTGAGCAGGGCCTGGAAGGAGGGGGTTATCCAGTATGACGAGCCGACACGGTATTTGCTGGTGTCGGGTTCATCGTTCTGATCCTGACCGTCAATGCGCGTCTCACCACCCCAGAGTCGAGACGCACCCACATGCACCGAAAGCTTTGGTGTCACGGCGTACCTCAGGTAGGTCTGGGTTTGCCACTGCGGCTTCTGGCGCAACGTCAGGTCTTGACTCGTGAGATCGTCATTTTTGCCAAAGAAGGTCACATCCGCGGTGAGGTCCAGGGAAAGTTTTTCAGTGAGACCGGTCACATAGCCTGTCTGCAATGTCATCTTCCAACGGTTTTCGCCAAGGTTGAGTGCATCGTTGCGGTCATAGTTTCCGGTCGGCACGTACAGGTAGGGTGCAATACCCCAGTAACGATTTTTCGCCGGGTCATTCACGAGCCATAGAGTGGACGCCAGAATCAGATCGCCCATGCCACTGGTTTGTCCCAGCGAGTCGTTATCGCGTGTTCCTTCCAGGCGACCGAAGGGCAGCAGGAACTGTGTATTGATCGTGTAGTCGCCCAACTGCTGGTAATGCGCGGCGCGCAGTATGCCGATATCCGAGTCGAGCCCCGCTTTGATCGCAACCTTGTGACCATCACTGTAAAGCGACCGCCGCTGCGCATGCTGCAGGTAAAGCAAACCGATATTGCTGCCGGCTGGAAGCGCAGCGGTGTATTCGCCGGCGTCCACATCGATGGCCTGGGCGTTGCCCGCCAGAATCGCCAGCACGAGGCCGGCACCGATCGTTGAAGTGTCAAGTGCGCGCACCAGGGGCCGAACGCGCGCAGGGGTACGTGTGGAGATCTCCATGAATCACCTGTTTTGTTTTTGTTGGTTTTTGGAGAGGAATTTTTTCGTGCAGCATCGCCTGGAGCCCCGGGGGGCTCTCATGCGATCTGCATCGAATCAGTGCCGGGTCAGCGGGTCAGATAGCGGTAGGCCGCCGTTTCGAAATCCAGATAGGCATTGACCGAAACGGAATCGGCGAACGGCAGTATCTGGGTGGCCCAAAAACCGCCGATGCCGTTCTTGCGGTCGATCCAATAGAAAAGATTGGCCAATCCGGCCCACGCCAAAGAACCCGCAGGGCGACCGGTGGGGGCGTCTTGATCGTTGATCATGAAACTCATCGCCCACGACTTGGGCATGCCCGGGAAGAACTCTGCGGTATTGGTGAGACTGGGGATAACGCCGGGAAGGGCTTTTACTTTCAGGTTTTCGAGACCATTTTTTTCCGCGAAACGAATCGTTTCCGGTTTGAGAATCCGTCCGTGATCCCCCTGTCCATCGTTAAGCCAGGCACGGATAAACTGACAGTAATCCTTCACGGTCGAATACAGGCCATGGCCTCCCATGTGCACTTCGGGAGCCTGTGGCAGGATGAAATCCTCGAGTGCGCAAAGCGATCCATCCTCTGCGCGTTGGTGCATGCTGGCTCGCCGCTGGAGCATCGACGGGGTCATGGTAAAGGCGGTATCGGTCATGCCCAGCGGCTCGAAAATACGCTGCTGCATGACTTCACCCAGACGCTTGCCGGTGATGGCCTCGACCACCAGGCCGGCCCAATCCATGTTGGAGCCGTATTCCCACTGTTCACCCGGCTCAAACAGCAAGGGTGTTTGAAGCGCCGCCAACGACCCGCTGATGATGCTGGGTTGTCCTTGTGCCTGGGCTAGTCGGTTGTAGTTTTCGTTGAAGAACTCATAACCCAGACCTGCCGTATGAAGCAGAAGCATTCGAGTGGTGATGTGTTTTCTGGGGGCGCGAAGGCGAGGCGTTCCGTCGCTATCAAACCCTTCGAGCACCTGCAGTTCGCCGATCATCGGCACATAGTTCCTGGCAGGCGCATCGAGATCCAGTCGGCCCTCTTCGAACAACTGCAGCACCGCCGTGGCGGTTATCGCTTTGGTCGTGGAAAACATGGCGAAAACGCTGTCGGTCGTCATGGCAGGGGCTTGACCCTGCGTCCGTTGACCTGACGCACCCTCATAGACCAGACCGTCACGCCCGACTAATGCCGCGACTACGCCTGGGACGCGCTGCGATCCAGCCGTGGCAGCATCGAGCAAGTGGTTGAGTGATGATGTAAAACCTGGATTCATTATTTTTATTCTCCTTACACCCGACCCATAGCCCGCTGGGCTGGAGCTTATGGTGGGGTGTGCAGTGGCAGGACTGATTGACCCGATGTGAAGCGATGAACATCGGGGCCAGTGGAGAGTAAGAAAATAAAATCCGAGGGTTTGTCGGCTGTCGGCAGAGGGTGTCGGAATCAGGTACTTATTTAAGTGCCTGGGAGGAGGGCGATGCGTGAACGACTGCCGTCTCAGTTGCCCGCAATGCACCCTGCAGGGTACTCATCACCATCTCATGCAGCAGCTTGCGGCGTGCTCCAATGCCGGCCTTGGGCTGCCCAACCCAGGCCGGTAGTTGATTGAGCAAGGACACGATGCCGCTAACGGTCGCGCGCCGGGTGACGCTAGCCGGTTTACCGGTGAGTTGGTCTATGGTCTCCACCAGATGCTGCTCGTAGTGTCGGCGCAGGGTCAGAATCGAGGCTTGCTGTTCGCAGCTCAAACAATGGAGGTCGTACTCAGCCAGGCGGAAATGCGCGGCCATACGCTCGTGGAGCCGCAGGTGCGCCTCAAGCAGGCCGTGCAGTCGTACAGTGGGGGCGGATTTGCGACGGGTCACCAGGCTGGCGCCGTCAAGCAACGCTTCGTAGAGCTCCTCGATCAGTTCAAACAGCAGTTCCTCTTTGCTATCGATGTGGTTGTAGAGGGAGCCGGCGGTGATCCCCAGGCAAGTGGCCAGGTCGCGCATGCTGACTCGGCTGAAACCATGTCTGGCGAACAACTCGACAGCCTTGTGCCGGGTTTCCAGGTAACGCGTGTTGCGTTCTTCGTCGACAGGCACGGCAAAAAGGGTTTTGGAGGGCTGCATGTGACTCATCGACCTCATACGCGAAACTGTCCCAATAGCCGATTGAGCTGACCCGCAAGTTGGCCCAGTTCCTGGCTCGCCTCGTTGGACCGGTCTGCTGCCTGGGCACTTTCGTGGGCCAGGGAGGCTGCGCGGGTCACGTTCTGGTTGATGTCTTCGACCACGTGTGACTGCTCCAGGGTGGCGCTGGCGATCGAGGCGTTCAGTTCAGTGACATTGCGTAGTGCGCCGAGTACCTGGTGCAGGCTTTCAGCCGTTTGGTGGGCCTGTTCCACGGTTTGTCGAGCGGCTTGGCTGCTGGCATTGATGACATCTACTGCAGCTTGCGAGTTGCCGTGCAGGCGCTCGATCATGTCCTGGATTTGCGCGGTGGACTGCTGGGTGCGCTGGGCCAGCAGGCGCACTTCGTCTGCTACCACGGCGAAGCCGCGACCCTGTTCGCCAGCGCGCGCCGCCTCGATGGCAGCGTTCAGCGCGAGCAGATTGGTCTGCTCGGCGATGGCGCGGATCACTTCCAGCACGCTGCCGATCTGGGTGCTTTCCCGGGCCAGGCTCTGGATCACCTCGACGGCCTGGCCGATGGTATCGGACAACTGGTCGATCTGGAGCAGGCTGATGTCGATGTTGTGCTGGCCTCGACGTGCCTGTTCTTCGGCCTGGCGAACTTCGTTGGCAGCGTGCTCGGCGTTCTTCGCCACTTCCTGCACGGCGTAGGAGACCTCGTGGATGGCGGCGGCCACCAGTTCCATCTGCTGCGATTGCTGCTGGCTGTGGTTGTGGCTATCGGCGGCGATTTCGCCGAGCGACTTCGAAGCCTGGTCCAGGCTGTCAGCGGACTGTATGGACTGACCGATCACGCCGCGCAGCTTGTTGGTGAACACGTTGAAATGGCCGCTCAAGTCTGTCAGTTCATCGCGCCAGCGGTTATCCAGATTGCGGGTCAGGTCGGCTTCGCCGCTGGCGATGTTCTCCATCGCATCGACCACCCGCGCCAGTGGCGAGGCGATACTGCGGGCAATCAGCAGGATCAGCGCACTGAGCAGCAGGGTGATCGTCAGCAATATGACGCAGGCCTGAATCAGCTGGCGGCGGAACTCGACTTGCACGTCGTCTATGTAGATCCCCGAGCCGACAATCCAGCCCCAGGGCTTGAACAATTCGACGTAGGAAACCTTTTCCACCGGCGCGTCGGAACCCGGTTTTGGCCAGCGGTAGTGCACCAGGCCGGCGCCATCACGTTTGGCCGTGGCGACCATTTCGTCGAACAGCGCCTTGCCGTCCGGATCGAGTGTACCGGCCATGCGCTTGCCCTCGAGCCCGGCGTTGGGGTGCATGATCATTCGCGTGTCGAGGTCTTCGAGCCAGAAGTAATCCTCGCGGTCGTAGCGCAAGTCGCGCATGACCGCGATGGCCTGCTGCTGCGCCTGCTCACGACTGAGGCCCTGGCCTTCCAGGCTTTGGAAGTGACGCAGGATGCCGCTGGCGGTCTCGACCACGTGGCGGGTTTTCAGCGCCTTGGCGGTATAAAGGTCGTTATAGCTCTGCTTGAGCATCAGGCCGGCGAGTATCAGCAGCATCAGGATGGATGTCAGCAAAATCAGCCACAGACGGCGGCTAATGGAAATATTGCGCAAGCCGGGCATGGGCAGCTCCACAAGGGGCAAGACAGGGAAAAGCCGGACGCGGCAGTCGCGTCCGGCTGGAGGAGGTCAGAGCGCGTAGTGGCTCAGTTCGCGGGCGATCAGCAGGCGCTGGACTTCACTGGTGCCTTCGTAGATCTGGGTGATGCGCGCGTCGCGGTAGTAGCGCTCTACCGGGTAGTCTTCCAGGTAACCGTAGCCGCCATGGATCTGCATGGCGCTGGAGCACACGCGCTCGGCCATTTCCGAGGCGAACAGCTTGGCCTGGGAGGCTTCGGACAGGCACGGTTGCCCGGCGCTTTTCAGGCGCGCCGCATGCAGGATCAGCAGGCGGGTGGCGTTGAGTCGGGTGTGCATGTCGGCGAGCAGGTTGGACACGCTCTGGTGCTCGATGATCGGCTTGCCGAACTGGATGCGTTCGCGGGCATAGCCCAGGGCAGCCTCGAAGGCGGCGCGGGCGATACCCAAAGCCTGGGCGGCGATGCCGATGCGGCCGCCTTCCAGGTTGGACAGGGCAATGGCCAGCCCCTTGCCGCGTTCACCCAGCAGGTTGGCCTCGGGGATGGTGCAGTTGTTCAGAGTCACCGCGCAGGTATCGGAGGCCTTGATGCCCATCTTGTGTTCGCTGCGGTCGACCACGAAGCCGGGGTTGTCGGTCGGTACCAGGAAGGCCGACAGCCCCTTCTTGCCCAGCTCCGGATCGGTGACGGCGAAGACAATGGCCAGCTTGGCGCGCCTGCCATTACTGACGAACTGCTTGGCACCGTTGAGTACCCACTGACCGTCGCGCAGCTCGGCGCGGGTGCGCAGGTTGTGTGCTTCGGTGCCGGCCTGTGGCTCGGTCAAGCAGAAGCAACCGATCGCCTGGCCACTGGCCAGAAGCGGCAACCAGCTGTCTTGCTGGAGCGGGCTGCCATATTTCAGCAGAGGGCCGCAGCCCACTGAATTGTGGATGCTCATCAATGCGCCGAGGGCACCGTCGCCGGCCGAGATTTCCTCCACGGCCAGGGCATAGGCCACATAGTCGGTGTAGCTGCCGCCCCAAGTGTCCGGCACGACCATACCCAGCAGGCCCAACTCGCCCATCTGCGCCACCACGGCGTCATCGATCCAGCCGGCCTTCTCCCAGGCCTGGGCATGCGGCGCGACTTCGCTGCGGGCGAAGTCGCGCGCCATGTCGCGGATCATGCGTTGTTCTTCGGTCAATTCGATATCGTGCATTGCAAAGTCTCCTGCCGATCAGGCGGTGCGTACGGGCTTGCCGCAGGCGCGTTGAAACTCGTTGAAGAAGGCCTGCACCCGGGCAGGTTCCAGCTCTGCCAGGGTTGGCGGGTTCCAGCGTGGGCGCTTGTCCTTGTCGATGATCAGGGCGCGCACACCCTCCATCAGGTCGCCCTTGTCGAACCACTGGTAGTCCAGGTGCAACTCCAGAGCGAAGCACTCGGCCAGGCTCAGGTAACGACCACGGCGCAACAACTCAAGCGTCGTGGCCATCGCCAGTGGCGAGCGGCTGTCGAGCAGTTTCACCGTCTGTTCGGCCCAGTCTTGCAGCTCGGGGCGTTGTTCACGCTGCAGCGCGGTACGAATGGCCGGGACATCGGGCAAGGCGAAGTACTCGTCGATCGCCTGGCGACAGGCCTTGAGCTCGGACCCGGCAAGACGCTCTGTGGCCATGTCGGCAAGCAGATCCTGCAAGTCTTCGTCGGGCGCAGCGGTCCAGTTCAGGTGGTCCAGACAGGCATCCAGCTCGGCCAGCCGTTCGCTGGGCAGGTAGTAGTCGGCAAGGTTCGCATAGAGGGCATCGGCGGCACGCACCTGGCAGCCGGTGATGCCCAGATAGGTTCCCAGTTCCCCCGGCAGGCGCGGCAGGAAATAGCTGCCACCGACATCGGGGAAAAAGCCGATGCCGACTTCCGGCATGCCCATCCGCGTACGCTCGGTGATCACCCGCAGCGAGGCGGCCTGGGCCAGGCCCATGCCGCCGCCGAGGACGAAACCATCGAGCAGCGCCAGCACGGGCTTGGTGTAACCATGCAGGTATTCGTCGAGGGCATACTCTTCCTCGAGGAACAGCTCGTGCTGGTTGTCGCCGGCCTTGTAGCTGTCGTACAGCATGCGAATGTCGCCGCCGGCGCAGAAGGCCTTTTCACCGGCGCCGCGAATGGTCACGGCGACGATCTGCGGGTCTTGTTCCCAAGCCCACAGGTGCCGGCATAGCAGGCGCACCATGGGCAGGTCCAGGGTGTTCAACGCGCTTGGCCGATTCAGTGTCAGGTGGCCGACGCGGTTGCGTACGCTGGCCAGCACCGGGGCTTGCTGCTCGCTCATGCTCAGGCTTCTCCGCGGAACAGTTGGATGATGGCGGAGAAGTCCAGGCCGCCATTACCTTGCAGGCTGAAGGTCTGGTACAGCTGCTGGGCTACAGCACCGAGCGCAACCGGTTGACGCGCGTGCCTGGCCGCTTCGGTGGCCAGGCCCAGATCCTTGAGCATCAGGTCGCTGCCAAAGCCGCCGCTGTAGCCGCGTGAGGCCGGCGCGTTTTCCAGTACACCCGGGAACGGATTGTTGACCTCCGAGCTCCAGCAGCGACCGCTGGAGGTATTGATGATCCCGGCCAGCACCTTGGCTTCCATACCCAGGGCCACACCCAGGGCCATGGCTTCGGCGACGCCGACCATGGAGATGCCGAGCAGCATGTTGTTGGCGATCTTGGCCACTTGGCCGTTGCCGGCTGCGCCGCAGTGCACGATGTTCTTGCCCATGGCCGATAGGATCGGCAGGGCCTGGTCGAACACACTGTCCGGGCCACCGACCATAAAGGTCAGGGTGCCTGCCGCCGCGCCGCCGGTGCCGCCGGATACCGGCGCGTCGAGCATCGGGTTGCCTTGGGCAAGGGCATATTTGGCCACTTCGCGGGTGCTCAGCGGGTCGATGGTCGAACTGTCGATAAGCAACACGCCTGGGCCGATATTGGCCAGCAGGCCGTCCTTGCCGCGATAGACCTGCTTCACGTGTTCGGCGGTCGGCAGCATGGTGATGATCACCTCGACCCTGGCCTTGGCCACGGCGGCGGGCGAGTCGGCGGCGCTGGCACCGGCCTCTACCAAGGCGGCGACCGCCTGGGGGAAGGGATCAAAGACGGTCAGGCTGTGGCCAGCCTTGAGCAGGTTACGGGCCATTGGGCCGCCCATGTTGCCGAGGCCGAGAAATCCGATATGCATGTTGGCTACCTTTTACGATAGGGGGCAGTGGCGCAGGAAATCCTGCGCGCGCTTGTCGTCGGCCGACGCAAGGCGCCGGCCGGCAAAGGTCATTTCAGGGTGATGGTGGTGTTCACCGCGCCGCTGGTGTCGTCCTCGTCGAACCAGCGCTGGGTGATCGTCTTGGTCTGGGTGTAGAAGGTCACCACTTGCTTGCCGTAGGGGCCCAGGTCGCCCAGCTTGGAGGCGCGCGAACCGGAGAAGGAGAACAGCGGGACCGGTACCGGGATTGGCACGTTGATGCCGACCTGGCCGACGTCGATCTCTTCCTGGAAGTGACGCGCGGCAGCGCCGGAACGGGTGAACAGGGCAGTGCCGTTGCCGTTCGGGTTGGCGTTGATGATCTCGATTGCCTCATCCAGGTTGGCGGCGTGCATGACGCACAGTACCGGGCCGAAGATCTCTTCGCGGTACACGGACATTTGCGCCGTGACGCCGGAGAAAATGGTCGGGCCGACGAAGTTACCGTCCTGGTAGCCCGGCACGCTCGGGTTGCGCCCATCCAGTTCAAGCTTTGCACCTTCTTCGATGCCGCTGGCGATCAGGCCGTTGACGCGGTCCAGGGCGGCGCAGGAAATCACCGGGCCGATGTCGGTGCCTGGCTCGGTGCCGCCATTGATCTTGAGGGTCTTGGTTCGCTCAATCAGGTCCGGTAGCCAAGCCTGCGCTTCACCGACCAGGATCACCACGGGCAGAGCCATGCAGCGCTGGCCGGCGGCGCCGAAGGAGGCGCCCAGCAGGTTGTTCAGGGTCTGCTGCCGGTTGGCATCGGGCAGGACGATGGCATGGTTTTTCGCGCCCATCATGCATTGCGCGCGCTTGCCGTTCTGGGTGGCGCGGTTGTAGACGTGGGTGCCGACCTTGGTCGAGCCGACGAAGGACACGGCCTTGATATCCGGGTGGTCGCAGATCAGGTTCACCGCGTCGACGCCGCCGTGGATGACGTTGAGTACACCCTTGGGTACACCGGCTTCCAGCGCCAGTTCCACCAGGCGCATGGTCACCAGCGGGTCTTGCTCGGACGGCTTGAGGACGAAGGTGTTGCCGGTGGCAATGGCCATCGGGAACATCCATAGCGGGATCATCGCCGGGAAGTTGAACGGGGTGATGCCGGCGCACACGCCCAGCGGTTGCAGCAGGGTGTAGGTGTCGACGCCGTTGGCCACGTTGTTGGCCAACTCGCCCATCTGCAGGTTGCCGATGCTGGCGGCGTGCTCGACCACTTCCAGGCCGCGGAACACGTCACCTTCGGCATCCGGCAGGGTCTTGCCTTGCTCGGCGGTCAGCAGGGCGGCCAGTTCCTTGATGTTCTCGCGGATCAGTTGCTGGTACTTGAGGAAGACACGGGAACGGGTACCGATCGGGGTCTTGCGCCAAGTCTTGAAGGCTTGCTTGGCGCTGGCGACGGCGGCGTTCATTTCCTCGGCGGTGGCGAAGGGGACGCGGGCCAGGACTTCCTGGGTGGCCGGGTTGACTACGTCGCGCCACTGAGTGCTGCGCGATTCGACGAATTCGCCGTTGATGAGAAGCTTGACGCTTGGAATGCTGGAAGAGGTCATTTTCAGTTCTGCCTACTTTCTTTGGGTCGAGTTAAGCCACTCGGCCTGGATGGCCGAGCGGTCGGATTTGGATTCAGAAGGGCCGGCGTACCGGCCTGGGTTCAGCCCTTGAGTTGCGGGAAGTCTTCTTCGAAGTATTCCTGCGGGCCACGTGCGTCGCCCTGACGGCGCTGCGTTTCCATTTGCCGCAGTTCCACCCGGCGGATCTTCCCGGAGATGGTCTTGGGCAGCTCGCTGACAAATTCGATGCGCCGTACCCGCTTGTAGGGCGCCAGGTGCTCGCGGGCGAACGCGAAGATGCTGCCGGCCAGTTCGTGGCTGCCCTGGGCTTCATGGGCCAGGATCAGATAGGCCTTGGGCACTGCCAGGCGCACCGGGTCGGGGCTTGGCACCACGGCCACTTCCATCACCGCCGGGTGCTCGATCAGCGCGCTTTCCAGCTCGAAGGGGCTGATGCGGTAGTCGGAAGCCTTGAACACGTCGTCGGCGCGGCCGACGAAGGTGATGTAGCCCTCTTCGTCGATCTGCGCGGTGTCGCCGGTGCGGTAGTAGCCGTCGCGCATCACTTCGGCGGTCTTTTCCGGGCTGTCCTCGTAGCACAGCATCAGGCCGAGCGGGCGCACATCCAGCGGCAGGGCCACTTCGCCTTCGTTACCCGGCACGCCATCAGGGTCGAGCATGGTCACCCGGTAGCCCGGCAGCGGACGGCCCATGGACCCCGGCTTGAGCCGCTGGCCAGGCGTGTTGCCGACCAGGGCGGTGGTTTCCGACTGGCCGAAACCGTCGCGCAGCAACAGGCCCCAGGCGTGCTGGATCTGCTCGATGATCTCCGGGTTGAGCGGCTCACCGGCGCCCACCAGTTCACGCAGGCGCAGGCGTGTCTTGTAGCTGGCCAGGTCTTCCTGGATCAGCATGCGCCACACGGTAGGCGGCGCGCACAGGCTGGTGACGCCGTAGCGTTCCAGCACGCCGAGCAGGGCTTGCGCGCTGAAGCGTGCGGTGTTGTGGATAAAGATGCAGGCACCGGCATTCCATGGTGCGAAGAGGCAACTCCAGGCGTGCTTGGCCCAGCCCGGGGACGAAATGTTCAGGTGCAGGTCGCCCGGCTGCAGGCCGATCCAGTACATGGTCGATAGGTGGCCGACCGGGTAACTCTGGTGACTGTGCAGCACCATCTTCGGCTTGGAGGTGGTGCCGGAGGTGAAGTACAGCAGCATCGGGTCGGTGGCGAGCGTTTGGCCCTCGACTTCGAACTGTTCGGAATATTCGCTGGCAGCGCTGTGCGGGGTCCAGCCTGCGGGGGCCGGGCCAACACAGATGCGGCTGCAGCCTTCACCCAGGCCGTCGAACTTTTCGACATGAGCGGCGCCGACCACCAGATGACGCACATGGCCACGCTCGATGCGATCACGCAAGTCTTCAGGGGTCAGCAGGGCGGTGGCGGGGATGACCACGGCGCCGAGCTTGAAGGCAGCCAGCATGGTTTCCCACAGGGCGATGTCGTTACCGAGCATCAGCAGGATGCGCTCTCCGCGGCGCACGCCCAGGGCACGCAGGTGATTGGCCACCTGGTTGGAGCGCGCGGCCAGCTGCTGGAAGCTGTAGCGTTGTTCGCTGCCGTCCTCTTCGACGATCCACAGGGCATTGGCCTGGTTGCCCTCGGCCATGGCGTCAAAGTAATCCAGAGCCCAGTTGAACTCGGTCAACTGTGGCCAGCGGAAATCACGCACAGCTGTGGCGTAATCGGTGCGGTGTTCCAGCAGGAAGTCTCGGGCGGCGAGGAAAGGTTGGCAGTTGTTGTTCATTGGAGTCTCCCGAGACGCGCGCGGGTACCTGAACGTGGGGAGACGACGGCAAGCAAGAATGGCTTCACGGTGGGTGCCCTGTTTATTTTTATTGGGACTGACCTGGTTCATGACCAAGCGGTTGAATCGAGTATAGGCAGGCATAAATCAAATAAGAATGCTCAAAAAGTCTCGTGCGTTGTGCAAAAAAACACAGGCTGGCGGCATCCCCGATGCGCCAGAAATGCACAAGGCGGGTGCTGCCCGCACCGTCAAGCGATGTGAGCGGCACCCGCCTTGTGCGGGGCCTTACCAGAGCGCCAGGGTATAGCTGAGGATCAGGCGGTTCTCGTCGAGATCGTTGCCGAAGTGGGCGGTGCGCACCGTAGCGTTGCGCCACTTCAGACCGAGGTTTTTCAGCGGGCCGCTCTGCACCACGTAGCCGATGTCGGTGTCGCGCTCCCATTCGCGACCCTCAGGCCTGCGGGCGCCCAGATCGATGCTGTCGCCGGCCAGGTAGCGGGTCATGAAGGTCAGGCCGGGAATGCCGAGCGCCGCGAAGTTGTAGTCGTAGCGCGCCTGCCAGGAACGCTCGTCCTTGTTGGCGAAGTCGTTGATCTGCACGAAGTTGACCAGGTAGGCGTCGCTGCCATTGACGTAGGCAAAGCCGGTGTCGCCACTCATGCGTTGGTAGCCCAGACCGAAGGCATGGCCGCCGAGGGCATAGGTGAACATGGCGCCGAAGGCGTTGTTGTCGATGTTGCTGTTACCGTCGTCGGTGGAGCGGGCGTAGCGCAGGTCGCTCTTGAGCATCTGGCCTGGGCCCAGCGGCAGCACGTGGACCAGACTGAACTGGTGTTGGTGGTAGAAGTCGTCCAGGCCGCCGTAGTTGTAGCCCGTGTTCAGCCGGTCGTTCCACTGGTAGGCAAGGCCGGCGAAATTGAAGGCGTCACTGCGGGCCTGGCCACTGACAATGCCCTTGGCGCCGGTGGTGGTGATCGCCATTTTCTCGTAGTCCGAGGAGTCGCGCTGGTTGACCCGATCCACGCGCCCGGCATCAACGCTCAGGCCTTTGATCTCCTGGACGTTCAACTGCCCACCGCGGAATGTTTGCGGCAACAGGCGCGAGTCATTGGCCAACAGCACCGGCAACTTCGGGGTCAGGGTGCCGAGCTTGAGCACGCTGTTGGACGCTTTGAACTTGGCCGTCAGGCCCAGTTCGCCATACTCGTCCTTGGCGCGTTTGGGCGGCTCGTTATCGCGCTTGAGCAGGCCGGAGCCGGAGCGATCGGGACTGGAATCGAGCTTGACGCCGAGCTGGCCAAGAGCGTCGATACCGACGCCGATCATGCCGTCGGTATAGCCGGATTCGTAGCGCAGAAGGAAACCCTGGGCCCATTCTTCTTGCTTGGACTGGGCGGCATTGGCCTGGCGGAAGTCGCGGTTGAAATAGAAGTTGCGCGTTTCCAGCCTGGCCGTGCTGTCTGCGAAGAAATCGGCGTGAGCCTGTGCGGCGAGGCCGGTGCCGGCCAGGAACAGGGTGAGGGTGGTGGGTTTCATTGGTTGCCTTTTGTTGTTTTTGTTGTCGACGAGCCGCTCCCGCGCCGCTTGGCGTTGGCGAGGGAGGGGCGCTTCTGGGGTGTCCTGCGCCGAGCGGCGCAGGTCGGGCGTAAAAAAGCGCGAAGCAAAGGAGCGGACTCGCGCTCGGGGCGTCAACCCCGGAAAAAGCAGCGTCAGTGACTGCTGGCCATGGCAGCTCCAAGGCCGGTCTGGGCACGGACGAACTGGTCGGCATAGGCGGCGCGCTCGCGGTCGGCGCGTTCGCTGCGGTCAAGCCTGGAAGCGACCACTATGACCAGGAAGGCCAGTGGCATGGAGAACAGCGCCGGCTGGTCGTAAGGGAAAAGCGCTTGGGCATGCCCCAGTACGCCGACCCACACCGACGGCGAGCCGATCACCAGGGCCAGTGCGCTGACCAGGCCGGTCAGGCCGCCATAGAGGGCGCCGCGGGTGGTCAGGCCGCCCCAGTACATGGCCATGATCAGTACCGGGAAATTCGCCGAAGCGGCGATGCCGAACGTCAGGCCGACCAGGAAGGCGATGTTCTGCCCCTCGAACAGAATGCCGAGGGCAATCGCAACGATGCCCAGGCAGATGGTGGCGATGCGCGACACGCGCATTTCCTGTTTCTCGTCGGCGCAGCCCTTCTTCAATACCGACGCGTAAAGGTCATGGGAGATGGCCGAGGCACCGGCCAGGGCCAGGCCAGCCACCACTGCGAGAATGGTGGCGAAAGCCACGGCAGAGAGGAAACCGAGAAAGAGGTTGCCACCCACCGCCTTCGCCAGGTGCATGGCCACCATATTGCTTCCGCCAATCATGGCCCCGCCTAGCTTGCCATCGACGTAGTACTGAGGATCGGTGCCGACGATGACGATGGCGGTATAGCCCAGGACGCAGACCACCAGGAAGAAGAAACCGATAAACACCGTGGCGAACAGTACGGATTTACGCGCTTCCTTGGCATTGGGCACCGTGAAGAAGCGCATCAGGATGTGCGGCAGGCCGGCAATGCCGAAGACCAGCCCAAGGGATAAGGACACCGCGTTGATCGGGTCGGCCAGCAAGGTGCCCGGGCCCATGATCTGCACGCCGCTGGCATGCACGGCCACAGCCTGGGCGGCCAGCGTCTCGAAGCTGAAATCGAAGCGACTCAGGGCCATCAGCACCAGGGTCGTGCCGCCCGCCAGGAGCAGGACCGCCTTGGTGATCTGTACCCATGTGGTGGCGAGCATGCCGCCGAAGATGACATAGACCAGCATCAGCAGTCCGACTACCACCACCGCCGTGCGGTAGTCGAGACCGAACAGCAGTTTGATCAGTTGACCGGCACCGACCATCTGCACCACCAGATAGCAGCACACCACGGTCAGCGATCCGAGGGCGGCGAAGCTGCGCACGCGGGTTTGATCGAGGCGGTAGGAGACGATGTCGGCGAAAGTGTAGCGCCCCAGGTTGCGCAAGCGCTCGGCCATCAGGAAGGTGACGATGGGCCAGCCGACGAAGAAGCCGATGATGTAGACGAAGCCGTCGTAGCCCTTGGCGAAGACCAGGCTCGACAGGCCCAGCAGAGTTGCCGCCGACATGTAGTCACCGGCGATTGCCAGGCCATTCTGGAAGCCGGTGATGCCGCCACCGGCGCTGTAGAAGTCGGCGGCGGAGCGGGTGCGTCGTGCCGCCCACCAGGTGATCAGCAGGGTGGCGAGGACGAAGACGAAAAACATGCCGATGGCGTGCAGGTTGAGCGGTTGCTTCTGCGCAATGATGGGCTCGGCATGGGCCAGCACAGGGCTGAGGGCGAGAAGGGCGGACAGGCGTTTCATGCGCGGGACTCCTGCAGGATCTGCGAGCTGAGTACGTCGAAGCGGGTGTTGGCGCTGTGCACGTACCAGGCGGTGAGTAGCCAGGACAACAGGATGATCGTCACGCCGATTGGCATGCCGAGGCTGAGGTGGCTGCCGTCGTAGAGCGGCAGGTGCAGCCAGGCAGGGGCGAAAGCCACCACCATGATGAAGCTGTAATAGATAGCCAGGACCGCGCCGCTCAGCGTCCAGGCCAGCAGTGCACGCTGGCGCGCGAGGCGGTGGAACTTGGGGTTGGCCCTGACCAGTGCACAGGTCTGGACGTGGTTCGGATGGTCGGTCGTCATGGTGCAGCTCCGCATTTCTAGTTGTTTTTGTTGTTCGGCCTTTTGAGGGGCGTACGGGTACCCGGGCAGCGACCCGATGCGGGACGCCACCTGAATGCTGATGTGCTGGAGTTATTGCCGCCCGGATGACCTTGCGGTGGAGAGAGGGCGGTGCAGGAGGGCGAGCCCGATCCGCTGCGCGGCGAGCAGTGGATCGGGCCAACGGCAGACGAGAACCGTGGCCGCGATTGCGCTGTTGCGCAGCTGTTTGTGTCCGGCGTGCAAGCCGGTGTTTATCCATGCGCTCATGCTGTCAGCCCTCGGTATTTATTATTGGGGTGGGGGGCTTTCCTGGCCTGAAAACGACGCTGGCCAAGTTGGGTGAGATGCGAGTATATAAGTGCATATTTCCCATATGTATTGGCAGAAAAGCCCGATGGATATGCAAAAAAGCACAACGCAGAACCCACTGAACTGGGACGACATGCGTTTCTTCCTCGAGGTCGCCCGTGCCCGCACCGCCAGCGGTGCAGCTCGCCGCCTGGGGGTGGACTACACCACGGTGTCGCGGCGCATCCGCGCCCTGGAGCAGTGTCTGGGTGCTCTGTTGTTCGAGAAGTCGCGAACCGCAGGTTTTGTCCTGACCGTGGAGGGGCAGCGTCTGGTCAGCCACGCCGAATCCCTGGAAAGTACGCTGCTGGTAGCCTGCGAGCAGGTTTTCGGCACCACCGGGGGGCTCGCCGGGCACCTGCGCATCGGCTGTACCGAAGCCTTCGGGACCTGTTTCATCACTGCGCAGATGAGCCACTTCCTCGAGCACTACCCGCATATCTCGGCGGACATTTTGCCGGTCCCGCATTTCATCAACCTGTCACGGCGCGAGGCGGACATCGCCATCACCCTGGAACGGCCCGAGCGCGGTCCGTACGTGTGCTCGCGGCTGTGCGATTACCGCCTGCGTCTGTATGCGACGCCGGAGTACCTGGCCAGTCATCCGACGATTGGCTGTCGCGAGGACCTGGCCGTTCACCCGTTCGTGACCTACGTCGAGGATCTGGCCTTCAGCTTCAAGCTGCTCTACCTGAACGACCTGATGCCCGGCGCCAACAGTCGCCTGCGCAGCACCAGCGTGGTGGCCCATTACCACGCAGCCCTGGAGGGGCGGGCGCTGGCGATCCTGCCTTGCTTCCTCGCCGGCCCCGATCCCCGCCTGTGCGAAGTGCTGCCCGGTGAAGTGGAGATCACGCGGCAGTTCTGGATGTATTACAGCGAGGACCTGCGCAAGCTGAAGCGGGTCACTCTGGTGGCCGAGTACTTGCGTGCTTGTGCGGAACTGAATCGCCCGCTGCTGATGGGCGAGTCACGTGTGATGAGCTATCTACCGTCACCCTGAGGGGGGAGTTGTGCAGCCAGAAGTAAAGCGAAGTAGTCAGTCAGAGGTGTTTTCGAAATCAGAGGCTACTCACACCACCGCAGTCAGCTATGAACACTCAATCGTTATGGTTTGACTGCGTGATCACTGTCAATGTGGGGAGCGTCCGCCGGTTACTTTTGCGGAACGATAAAACTCACTGTCGTACTGGTGAGGATTTTGTGAGTCGGGTCGGCCACTTCAAGCAGAACCTTGTGAGTGCCGGGCGTCAGTCCAACCAGGATGATCGGGTCTTCGCTGGTGTGCGCCCATGTGCCTTTCCAGTCGTCGACCGTCACGTGGAGGTGACCGAGACGTGGTGATACTTCAACAGCTGCTTTGCCAAATACCGGCATGATCCTGGCGTGTTCTGTTCGATACTGGATAATGACAACACCGCGGGCGAGTGGCTCGGCAAGCGGCGGGTAGGCAATGAGTTTTGGCGCAGTCTCGGATGCCAATGGAAGTATTGCCGGTGGGGAATCGGTGTCTGCTACCCCTTGTCCGTACACGGCTGTGCAAAAGAAGACACCCAAAGCCAGGGCCAATAGATTTCCGGGAGCGAGGGACATGGTTTTTTTCCCGCGTGATTTCATTCAAGCCTAGATCAAACCGGGTATCTCCCAGTGTTTATTTGAAACTGGAACCACTCACGTATTTCATCCGTGCCATCCAGGCAGGTTGACCATGGACGACTCAGCGCTTGTAACGCAGCGCGTCCACCACTACGCCGAACGCTGAAGAATGCTCACGGCGATTGGGGTAGTAAAGGTGGTAACCGGCAAAAGGCTGGCACCAGTCTTCGAGTACCCGCACAAGGCTTCCGTCGGCAAGCTCCCTGGCCACCATATCTTCTGGCAGGAACCCCAGCCCGCATCCGGCGACAGCAGCGCGCAGGATCGGCACGCTGCTGTTGAACGTCCACTGTCCTTCGACACGCGCCTTGAGTTCGTGACCGTCCTTCTCAAAATCCCATTGCATCAGGTTCCCGTGGGTGGGCAGGCGCAAATTGATGCAATTATGTGCGGCCAAATCCCTTGGCTCTTTCGGATACGGCCGCTGTTTGAAGTATTCGGCAGACCCCACTACGGCGATGCGCAACGGGGGGCCGATCGGGACGGCGATCATGTCCTTGGCCACCTGATCGCCCAGGCGCACGCCCGCGTCGTAGCGCTGCGCGACGATGTCGCAGAGGGCGTAGTCGACGGTGATTTCGACCTTGATGTCCGGGTAGTCGGGAAGCACCTTCGACAGCTTGGGCCAAAGGATGTTGTTCGCCGCATGTTCGGAGGCTGAAATCCGCACGTTGCCTGCCGGGGTATCGCGAAACTCGCTGACCGCAGCCAGTTCAAGTTCGATTTCGTCGAAGCGCGGTGCCATGGACTGATACAACCGCTGGCCAGCCTCTGTGGGGGATACGCTGCGCGTGGTTCGGGTCAACAGGCGAACGCCGAGCCTGGTTTCGAGAGCGCGCATGGTGTGGCTCAGCGCGGACTGCGAGACGCCCAGCTGTGCGGCGGCGCGAGTGAAGCTGCCTTCGCGGGTAATGACCACGAAGGCTTGCAGATCGTTGAGATTGGCGCGAGACATTGATGAGAGCCTCTCATGCGGAGAGCGGGATTATTCCATGTAATCAGGTTCCGCATGGATGCGCGACCCCAACGAACCAATCACAAGGTTCTTGCGTAGAACGGCGTCAACTTGCCGAGTGCAGCGTCCACATACTTGGGAACCCAGTAGGTTTCGATGTGCGTAGCGCCGTCGATGATGAACAACTCCTTGTCCTTGGTACCGGTGGCCTTGGGGAACGCATCCTGGGTCATGTACAGGCTGTCGGCCTTGCTGCCGGCGATCATCAGCAATGGCTGATTGATCAGTTCGATCTGGTTGGTGGCGTCGAAGCGCATCAGGTCCAGCAGGCTGCTCGTGGTGTACTTGAAGGTTGAATCAGGGTGGGCATGGGTCTTCCAGTAGTACTCATAACCCTGGCGATACAGCTCGAACGGCAGTTTGGCGATCTGCTCGTCGGTGAGGTTGGCATCGCCCGAATAGAGCACTTCACCTCCGGCCGCTTCCTGGGCGCGGGCAGCGGAAGCCTGTTGCAGGCGTTGCTCGATGGTGTCCAGTTGCGAGTCGTTGTAGCCATTGCGACGCACCCGGCCAGAGTTGAACATGCTCACGGTCGCCACCGACTTGAATCGCTTGTCGGTTTGCGCGGCGGCCAACGAGTAGCCACCGCCACCGCAGATGCCGAGCAGGCCCAGACGCTTGCCGTCGACGCCAGCATACTGGGTGATGAAGTCCGCCATGCCGTGGATATCCTCGATGCGGTACGCCGGCTTGTCGATGCTGCGCGGTTGTCCGCCACTTGCGCCCTGATACGCGGCATCGGCGGTAATCGTGATGTAGCCTTGTTCGGCCAGTCGCTGGGCATACAAACCGGCGACTTGCTCTTTCACACCGCCATTGGGGTGCGCCACCACCACCGTCGGGTAGGCCTTCTTCACATCGTAGTTGGCAGGGGTGTAGACGTTGGCAGCGATGTCCAGGCCATTGAGTTTGTAGCTGACCGGATGGATGTTGACCTTGCCGGGTTCATTCTTGGTAATTGCACCGTCGTAAGCCAAGGTGAACGGGTTCTTTTTGTAGTCGGCGGCGCCGGCTTCGCCAGCAGAAATACCGACCATGGCGGCCATCAGCGAGGCTTTCAAAATTGTATTTCTCATAAGTGTCTCCGAAGCATTAAAAGGCGCGTTAAAAAATGTGCTGAAGCCGTCAATCCAGATGCTTTTCTGTCAGAAACCCGGACACCAGGTCCGCGATCTGCACGTTGTTCAGATCCGACATGGGGAAGTGGGTATTGCCCTTGATGCCAATCTCCGGCAAGTGGATCAGCCTCACGTCACCGCCGTGTTTGTTGACGGCATCGCGCCAAAGTCGGGCCATGGTGAGTCGGGCGCGCCAGCTGTCCTGAGCGGGCAGGTCGACGGCTTGCTCCGGGATGTTGTCGCCGTAGAGGATCAGGATCGGAATGCGCGTGAGCGCCATGAACTGATCCATCGGCACCGCTGCGCCTTGTACCGTGTCGAACGCGCTGGGAATCGGCGCGGGTACTTCACCCTGCGGGAAGACGAAGCTGCTGCCCGGCTCGAAAGCCACGATGGCCTTGACCTTGTTGTTCTTGATCGCCGTCAACCAACCAGGCCCGCCACCCTGAGAGTGCGTGAACAGGATGCCGTGGCCGATTTTGTCGAAGACCGCCGACACGCCATCGGAGACCACGCCCATGTCGAATGGACCGGTGTTTGGCGTCATCGCGCGGAAGAACTGGTCGCGGGTTTGCGCATCCCGGGCAACCTGCACACCCTCGAAATAGTTGGGCCACAGGCCGATGCGGAATTGGTTGAACCAGAGCTGCTCGTCCGGGACAGGCTTGACCGTTGCTTCGACCATGCTGCGGCCGGCATCGCCACGGCGCGGCTGGTCGATCAGATACACGCCGAACTGGCGCCGCAGAAAAATATTCTGGAAGCCTTCGCGGCCATCCGCGGTGGTTTCCCAGGTCTTGGAAAACTGGCCTGCGCCGTGCCACATGACGATGGGCAGTTTTCGCGCATCGACCGAGATTTGGTAGAAGGTGTAGGCATGGTCGCCGTGGTAAGTCTGGCCGTCTGGCGTCATCGGTTTGCGCGGATTGAACGTGCCCGGTGCGGTGATCATCGTCCCGCCGGCGGCGAAGCTGCCTTGCTCCTGAATCATCAAGGGAGCAGCGGCAGTGGCATGGCTTGCACAGGCGGCAAGCACGCTCAGCAGGGTGAAGTTCAGCAGGTTTTTTCCAGTCTTCATGTTCAACCTCCCGAGGCAGCAAGTGCCTGTGTCAGGGCAGTGCTTGCACGTTTGGCGGATTGTTCATCGCCGTGCTCGGCCAGTACCTCGATGACTTGGCGCAATTGCTCCACGCTCAACCCAACCCGCAGGCTCGCCCCCATGTGCGAGCGCAACTGCGACTCCACACCCGGCGTTGCGGCCAGAGCGCCGACGGTCGCCAGCTCGCGGCTTTGCCAGTCGAGGTTGTCGCGCTCGAAGATGTCGCCGAACAGATGGGTTTGCAGAAACCGGTTGATGACCGGGGCGAAATCGAACACCGGCCCCTTGACCGGCCCACCCGAAATTCGGGTTTGATTGGCCGTTCCTGCCGCGAGCAATGCCTCACCGGTTGCAATGGCACGGCTGGGTTCACGTCCAGGCTCATCGTGAATGCCACGTTGTTTGCGCGCTTGCACCACCGTCATCAGTTCATTCAACGCATTGAGGCTGCGCGGGAAGCCGACATAGGCGTAGAGCTGCACCAGGATTTCCTTGGTTTCGCTGACCGTCAGGCCGGCGTCCAGGCCTTGGTTCAAGACAGCGTTGAGCCTTGGCATGTCACTGGTCGCCATGAACGCTGCGATCAGTGGAATGGCCTGTTGCCTGGCCGACAGCGTTTGTGCCGCAGGTTGTGTGCTGGTCATGGGTTGCGATGCCTCGGCGTTCTGAGTGGCCACACCCGACATCAAGCCAAGGCCCAGACACAGGGCTATCAGCGCGGGGAGGGCACCGGTCTTGCGATGTGCAATCGGTGTATCAGTGGTCATCGTGAAAGCTCCATCCATTGCTCATCACTGCCTGGCAGGCGGTGCTCGATTGAGGTTGATCTACAACAAACAGCTACAAGCCCTGCGCGGGCGATTGACCTTCGTACTGCGCATCCGAGACTTTTTCCGCCCAGGTGACAGCCTTGCCGTCCTCGGCTTCGGCGATGGCGATGTGAGTCATTCCGTGGGTGGCCGTCGCGCCGTGCCAGTGACGTGTGTGCGGCGGGATCCAGACAATGTCGCCCGGACGGATTTCCTGACGTGGGCCACCCTCTTGCTGCACATAACCAACCCCGGCGGTGACGATCAGCGTTTGCCCCAGCGGATGGGTATGCCAGGCCGTGCGGGCGGCGGGTTCGAAGGTCACCGTGCCACCGCCGATGCGGGCAGGGGAATCCCCCTTGAACAGGCCATCAACCCGAACCGTGCCGGTGAAGTTTTCCGCAGCCCCCTTGATGGAGGGCTGGGAGCCGGCGTGGGTGATGCGGATCTCGTTGGAGGACTGGGCGCAGGCTTCCCCGGCCATGAGCGATAAGGCCACCAATGGGGCGATCAAGGGATTCATCAATGTTGCTCCTAAAGGCGGGTCAGCCAACTGCGAGGCAGCCGCCGTGGGTGTTGAAGGGGAGATGGTTTTCCCTCTCAGGTCGTGGGCCGTCAGGAACGAGCACACAACGGGCGGGATGGTTTCACCCCAAATTCCCGCTTTTGATGGTCAGGTTGCACGTCAGTGGTATCGGCTGGGTGCAGGACCGCCGGGGAAACAGTAAGCGAGCTAATGGATGAGTACTAGACGGGTAAATCGGCAAGGGTTCATGAGGCTTGTTCATCAATCCGGGCAAGTGCGCCATGTCACTCAACATCGCCGGAGAGCGTTTGTTTAACGGTGTTTAAGGTTACTTCATGCAAGCTACAAGACCTTGCGCCGTTGCCTACGGTTACGCCAGAATCCGCCGGCTTGTGCGCCTTGGGGGCCATCGGTAACTTGATTCGCGTCACTGCCCATCAGTGATCGGGTTTAGTCGCCCGTTGGTTTCACGAAGCGTATTTCCATTAAGGCAGTCAGGTCATTGCATGCCTGCACTTCATGGTAGCTGTGCGCAGGGCGCCTTCGGGCGCGCCGGTTTCGTGTCTCCCCGGTCGACTAACCTGCGTACAGCTGCCACCCCCTTGTTTAGTCGCAAGTCGGTGATGGCTCCATTTTTTGGAGACAGAAATATGTTCAAGGTAACGCCAAACCCACCGGAGGTTGATCCGGTCTCCCCACATGAACCCGACTCAAGCAGGCTCAACGAAGCCGCCCCCGATTTTCACATCCCCTCGATAGCCGATATCAAAGCCACACCGCGTGCCCCCTGTACCCTGTTCACCGTGGACCCGCAGGCGAGTCCCGAAACCTTGATGGTTTATCAGGTCGAAACCCTCGCGTCGGTCGATGTGATGGTCCATCAGTTGGTGGATCACCTGGACGGAGGGTCGCGCAATGCGCTGCTGGGGATTTCCAACAGCGTGATGCTGGCGGAGATCACGGCGAATCGGGTGCTGGATCAAATCGACCCGTAGGAGCGAGCCTGCTCGCGATGGAGGGTAACGATGACGCGGGAAACCAGACGGACCGTGGCGCCCTTGGGTTTTGCGCGAGCAGGCTCGCTCCTACAGGGGGCGGGATGTGGTTTGGAAGTGAAAGCAATGGACCCGCCAGGGTGGCGGGTCCGAAGGGGGGTCAAAGTTTCGGCAATTGCCCGATGCGGCCCATCATTTCGGTCACGATCTGCAAGTCCAGCAGGAACTGCTCGGTGGTCTTGAACTCGTTGTCGTTGTGACCGGTGTATTTGACGTCCGGCATGGCCAGGCCGAATTGCACGCCGTTGGGCAGTTCATGCACGGAGGTGGCGCCGGCGGAGGTGCCGAACTTGTGTTCCATGCCGAGGTTTTCGCTGGTCACAGCGAGCAAGGCCTTGACCCATTCACCCTCGGGGTTGCGGTACATCGGTTCGGCGATCGACAGGTCGAAGGTTGGTGCGATGCTGGTCTTCTTGCTCCAGGCGTCCAGCTTTGCGGCGATTTCGGATTTGAGCACATCCGGCGTCTTGCCCTTCGGCACGCGTAGGTTGACCGCGAGTTTGAAGGCTTTGTCATCCATCCCGACATAGGTCAGGGAGGTGGTCAGCGGGCCCATGAATTCATCGGAAAAACCGACTCCCAACTTGCCACCCAGGTAATCCAGCCCCCAGTTGTCGGCGGCGTAGCGGGCGGCGTCGGTGATCTGGTTGTGCTTGAGCGCGACCTTGCCGTCGAGGCCATTGATGAAGTCGAGCATCCTGGCCACCGGGTTGACGCCGGACTCGGGCTCGGAGGAGTGGGCGGACACACCGGTGACCGTCAGTTTGACGTCCTTGCCGTCGACCTTGGCAGCGACCTCGAAGTTGCCGCCGTTACGCTTGGCATATTCGGTGCCGGCCTTTTGCAGGCTGGCGGCCAGTTCGGCGGGCTTGTCGGTCACCAGGGTCGCAACCGATGTCGATGGAATCTGGTTGGTGGCCAGGCCGCCGGTCATCGAGGTGATCTCTGCGCCCTTGCCTTGCGCGGTGCGCTTGGCGAAGCTGGCCATGACCGTGCCGTAGCCTTTCTCGGCGATCACCACCGGGTAGCCGCCATCCAGCGCCAGGTTGTAGTTGGGTGTGGGGTTGCGTTCGAAGTAGTAGGGGATGGCGTCGCCCGTGGTCTCTTCGGTGGTGTCGACCAGCAGCTTGAAGTTGCGGGCCAGCGGCAGCTTCTCCTCCTTGATGATCTTCATGGCGTAGAGCGCCACCACGATGCCGTTCTTGTCATCCTCGGTGCCGCGGCCATACATGCGATCGCCGATCAGGGTGACCTTGAACGGGTCGAGGCGGGTGCCGTCCTGCAGCACCCAGTTTTCTGGCGTCACCGGCACCACATCGGCATGGGCGTGAATGCCCACGACTTCATCGCCGCTGCCTTCCAGGGAGATCTCGTAGACGCGGTTGTCGATGTTGCGAAAGTTCAGGTTGAACGCCTGGGCCAGGCCCTTGATCTTCTCGGCAATCTTGAGGAATTCGGGATTGTCGTGCTGGTCGACACCGTCCACGCGCACGGTCGGAATGGCCACCAGCTCCTTCAGGGTTTCGGTGGCCGCGCTGCCGTATTTCACCCGGGCATAGAGGCCGAGCAAACGATGGATTTCGTTTTGTTGCCCGGCGGTAAGGGGCTTGTTGTCGAGGAAGGCACGGATGGCCGGGCCGAGGTCGTCGGTCTTGGCGATATCGCTCTTGGCCAGGCTTCCCAGGAACTGCCTGAAATCCTTGACCGATGCATCACTGAAGGTCTTGAGGATGATCGCGTTCTGTTGCGGGGTGATGTTGGCGTGGGCAGCGGTGGTGAACGACGAAAGGCTGGCGAGCATGAGGGTGGTCGCAGCCAGGTGCTTGAGGGAGAAATCCATTGCTGGGGGCATTCCTTTGCAGGCGGTTCGTAGGAAATATCTGATCGACTGATCAGAAACATCTCAAAGCTAACACCGCGAGCGTGTGAAACGGGAGACCCTGAAGTGGGATCTGTCGCACAGAAATGCAAAAGCGGCGCAGAAATGAAAAACCGCTCTATCAATGCTTACATTCCGCCATCACCACTTTGCAGGTACTTGGCGTGCCGCCGGATCGGCCGGAATAGCGTATGCAATTACTCAGGGATTTCTGGCGAGCCATGTCCAGGGTGTCGCCCCAGGCGAGGCCTCCTTCGCCGACAGTGGGGAGGGCTTTTGCATAGCAGGTCGAGCCGACGCTGGGGGCAGAATGCTGAGCCGTGCTGGCTTTGCCTGAACAGCCGGCTATCAGCGCCAGATCGACGGCGAGCAGGGATAGCAGGATCCACGACGAGCATTGGCGCACAGTGTGTCCCGTCATCCCGGTTCCCCTGTAGCAAGAGGCGCATTTGAGATCGTACCTGGCCGGATCAGGGCTGGGGCACTCTCTTACTTGAGCCTATCCTTGCGGCATCGATCCTGCTGCTCCTTTCGTCCGCTTTCCCAGGTTCGGTGTGTCCGGCCGTCCGAGAGCCGGGCCGAGGTCGCTACAGACCACTGAACATGCTGATGATCACGGCATTGACCAGGTCAATGAAAAAGCCACACACCAGCGGCACGATCAGGAAGGCCTGGTGCGCCGCGCCGTACTTTTGCGTCACGGTCGACATGTTGACGATGGCCGTTGCCGTGGAACCGAGGGCAATCCCGCCGAATCCGGAAGCGATCACGCTGGCTTCGTAATTGCGCCCCATAAAACGGAAGACCACAAAATACGTATAGGCGACCGTCAGCAGGATTTGCAGGGTCAATGCGCAAAGAATGAACATCAACGCGCCGCTGAGTTGCCAGAGCTGAAGACCCATCAGGGCCATGGTCAAAAACATGCCCAGACAGATATCGGAGATCAGCGACAGGCCCAGGCTGGCACCGCTCCAGGTTTTCAGTCGCTGGTCACCGACAAAGGCCAGAACGAGGTGGTGAATGACGATGCCGGCGAACAGGCAGCTGACAAACTTGGGCAGGGTGATGCCGGCATCGACCAGCAACAGGTTGAGTCCATAGCCGAGCATCAGGGTCAGGTTGAGCCACATCCAGGCCCAGAGCACGTCGTAGTAGTCCAGCGCCTTGCTCGGTTGTTGCTCGAGAATGCCGACTTCCAGCTCCGCATCCCTGGACGGCGTCAGTTGATAACGGCGTATCAGCTGGTTGGCGATAGGGCCGCCGATGACGCAAGCGGCAATCAGGCCGACAGTGTTGCTGGCGATGCCCAGTTCGTGGGCGTTGCTGATGCCCAGCTTTTCGACGAAGAGCGGTGCCCAGGCCAGGGTCGTGCCCACCCCACCCGTGAGGGAAATGGAGCCCACCATCAACCCCGCCTTGGGATCAAGCCCAAAAGCCTCGGCCACGCCCATGCCCAGCGAGTTCTGCAGCAGAATGAACACAGCGGCGAGTAACAGCAGGATCAGCAGCGGGCGCCCGCCCTTGAGCAGTTGGCGCATGTCCGACTTCAAGCCGATGCCGGCAAAGAAATAGAGCAGCAGGGTGTCGCGAACTTGCAGATCGAATTCGATCTGGATATTCAGGCCAAAGTAAAGCAAGGACGTAACCGCCGCACAGACGAAGCCGCCGACGACCGATTCGGGGATACAGTATTGACGGAGAAAGGCGTTGTGCTGGACGAGGGTTTTGCCAAGGAAAAGCAGGAGGATGGCAAGGGTAAAACTCACGAGGCCGTGAACCTGGAAGAGCTGTGAAGTCATTTAAGGCCTACCTAAAACTGAAAAGTCATTATCAGGATTCGGTCATTCAATGTTTAGACCTGGATCAATGAACGGTCGAAACACCCTTGCTCGTCCAGATGGCTTCCCAGTCATCAGGTGCGTCTGTACGCCAGGAGTGAGGACAGCCTAGCCTGAAGGGGAACCCCCATCCGGGTTGGCATGGCCGCCATCACGCTCCCGATGGCCAGTCAGACGGTGACGTCAGCGCTTGATCAGAGAAATCTTCGTTCCCTCGATACTGACCCCCGCCATTAACCCTTGCTGGTCGAAGATAAACGCGTAGGCGTCGTCTTTGAGCGTCGAGCTGGACAGGTTCTTCGCAACCCCTTCATCCACAAACACAACAGTTGGCCCGACACCGATTTCCCAGCCCTTGGTTTTGGCGACATAGTCCACGGCTTTATCGGTCATCAGGAAAACCACATAGCCGTACGATTGGGCGCCGGCCTGCAGCCCCCATGAACCGCTGACAGAGTTGTAGTAGTTCTCGACTTTCGTGCCCTTCATTAAAACGCCTTCGCCATAACTGCCGCCGAATACAAGTCCCGCCTTGATGATGTTCGGGAAGACCAGCACAGCCTTGGCTTGGTGCGAGATGGTTTCGGAGAATGGATTGGTCTTGTAGAGCGTCTGCAACGCTTGTCGAGCGTCGGCATTCAGATCCTCGGCGGTGGCCGCTGCGGCATTGTTCAGGAAACCGGCCGATGCCAATGTTGCAATCGCGAGGAAGAACGACCGGAAGAACTGCATTGATCGAGTCATTTGCGTACTCCGCTGAGGGAGCAGGGGATGAGAGCAGCGGCAAGTGCCTGCGTCACACAGGAACCGAACCCGCTGAGGTTATCCGGCGCACCCTGAAATGTGTGAATTGCAGGCTGCGCTCGTGAAAGAACTGGGCTCTGGGCCACTGATCGTTTGCGCTGCCATCAGCTGTTATGACCACTGCGTATCGGCCGGGTTCGCTGTCAGTTTTGCTTCTGGCCGATGGTTTTCCGCCTCGCATGCATTCGCGACTAGAATTTCACTGCCAATCATTCTTGAGCAAGATCAGTTTTTTCGCCCTCCGGGAACCAGATATGACAAATTCTCAAGATAAAGCCGAATCCGACGCGGATTTAGCTCAAATGGTTATAGGGCTAGGGCCCTGCACTTATCTGTTGTTGCTCTTGCTAGGGTTGATCCTCCTGTTTCCCTTTCTTGAGGAGGGGCTGATTGCTCGCATGTTGCTCGGCATTCTGTTTTCGGCCGTGCTGCTCGTGGGTGCTTTCGCCACCCGGCAGACCCGGCGGGGCTTCATCCTCAAACTGTGCCTGGCGTTGCTTGGGATTTGTCTTCAATGGGCGGCCTTGTGGACCGAGAGTGTCGCGACGCTTGAACTTGCCGGGATCACCTATGCGGCGTCACTTGCGGTTTCGTTCAGCGGAGTGCTTCGCTACCTTCTCAAACGCGGGCCAATTACAGCCGACAAGCTTCATGGCGCGCTTGCGGGCTACATCATGCTGGCCTTCGCTTGGTCCTTCATCTATGCCCTGGTCGAGATTTCCGCCGCGGGCTCATTCGGCCCTGGCAACTTCGATTTCAGACAAGCCGGCACTTTCTTCAAACTGATCTATTTCAGCTTCACGACGCTCACGACCACCGGTTACGGGGATGTTATCCCGTTGACCAACCACGCCCGCTCACTGGTGATGGTCGAAGAGTTTTCAGGCGTCTTTTACGTGGGGGTCGTGATAGCGCGGCTTGCCGGCATTTATCCGTCGCATCAGGCCAGGTGACGCCCGATTTGCCTGGGCCACCACCGGCCTTCCGCTGCCCCGGTATTTATTGGGTCAAATGACTTTAACGATCCATGGATTACCGGAAACAGGCTTGAGTGCTGACGAGCTGAGGAATCGAGCGGTCCATGCACTTTTATAAAGCGCCATGCCTAACAACGTGCACCAGTCGGAAGCGCCGCAAAGCGCTATCGCCTGCGGTAACTCCAACGTCGTGACAATCCCCCCTGGCTCAAGAGTCAGTGTTTCCAGATAGTTGAAGTCTCTGTGTCGCTGGCTGGCACAAAGGCTGCAAGGCTGACTTCAGGTCCACCTGGAACGCATTCGTGTGGACAGCCCCCTCGGTCAACGACGATCGATTGGCCGGACAGGTCGTGGGCAGCATCGGTGGATCAGGCATAGATGCCTGGTTTGTACACCGCAAAAGAACAGGCAAAGACGCCTGGAACCGAAAGGTTTCAGGCGTTTTTTTTTGCTTTTAAAACCGTGATTGGCTCGGGCTGGGTGCTTTCTATGAATTCCAATGTTGCCACGTTGAACAAGATGCAAACGCTGATCGTGATCGGTAATGGCATGGTCGGACATCATTGTGTCGAACAGCTGATCGAGCGGGGAGCGCTTGACCATTACCGGCTGCACGTCTTCAGTGAGGAGCCGATGCGCGCCTATGACCGTGTGCATCTTTCCGAGTACTTCTGCGGTCGTGATGCCGAGTCGCTGGCGCTGTCCGATGCGTCGCTTTACCAGACGCCCGGCGTTACGCTGCATTTGGGTGTGCCGGTATTGGAAATCGACCGCGCCCGTCGCCAGGTGGTCACCTCGCAAGGTTGCGTCTCGTATGACAAATTGGTGCTGGCCACCGGTTCTTATCCGTTCGTTCCGCCAATCGAAGGCGCCGAAGGGGAATCGCGCCTGGTCTATCGCACCCTGGAAGACCTCGATGCCATTCGGGCTGCTGCGGCCAATGCCCGGCGCGGCGTGGTGGTCGGCGGTGGCTTGCTGGGGCTGGAAGCCGCGAACGCGTTGAAGAGCCTGGGCCTTGAAGCCCACGTGGTGGAGTTCGCGCCGCGCCTGATGCCGGTACAGCTGGATGACCTCGGTGGCCAGGCGCTCAAGGCGCAGATCGAACGATTGGGCGTCGGTGTACACCTGTCCCGCGCCACGCAATCGATCAGTGCGGGCGAGCAGTACCGCTATCGCATGAATTTCGCCAATGACGAATTCCTCGAAACCGACCTGATCGTGTTTTCCGCCGGTATCCGCGCTCAAGACGCGCTGGCTCGTCGATGCGCGCTGGAGATCGGTCCGCGCGGTGGCGTGGTGATCGACGACACGTGCCTAAGTTGCGACCCGAACATCTACGCCATCGGTGAATGCGCTTCATGGAACGGCAGCCTGTTCGGCCTGGTCGCACCGGGCTACCAGATGGCGCGCAGCGTTGCGGCCCGTCTGTGCAACGAAGTCGCCGAGCCGTTCACCGGTGCCGACATGTCGACCAAGCTCAAGCTGCTGGGGGTGGATGTCGGCTCCATCGGCGACGCCCACGGCAACACCCCGGGCGCGCGCAGCTATCAATTCATCGACGAAACCAGCGCCAGTTATCGCCGCCTGGTGGTGGATGCAAGTGGCAAACACGTCCTCGGTGCAGTGCTGGTCGGTGACAACAGCTATTACGACACCCTGCTGCAATACATGCAGAACGCCATTGCCTTGCCGTCGGAACCGGCCAGCCTGATTCTGCCGTCCTCCGAAGGCGCGCCGGCCCTGGGCCCGGGTGCGCTGCCCGAGTCGGCCACGGTGTGTTCATGTCATAACGTCACCAAGGGCTCCATTTGTTCGGCCATCGACGGCGGCTGTACGGACCTGGGCCAGCTCAAGTCGCAGACCAAGGCTTGCACCGGCTGCGGCGGTTGCGCCGGCCTGCTCAAGCAAGTGTTCGAGCATGAGCTGATTGCCCGCGGCGTCAGTGTCGACAAGAGCCTGTGCGAACACTTCGCCTATACCCGTCAGGAGCTTTATGCGCTGGTACGGGTAGAGGGAGTGATCACCTTCGAAGAACTGTTGGCCAAACATGGCCGTGGCCACACCGGTTGCGACGTCTGCAAACCGGCGGTGGGCTCGATCCTCGCCTCGTGCTGGAACCAGCCGATCATGGACACGTCGCTGGTGCCCTTGCAGGACACCAACGACACCTTCATGGCCAACATGCAGAAAAACGGTACGTACTCGGTGGTGCCGCGTATTCCCGGCGGCGAAATCACCGCCGACAAGCTGATCGCGATTGGCGTGGTGGCGAAGAAATACGACCTCTACACCAAAATCACCGGCGGGCAGCGCATCGATCTGTTCGGCGCTCAGTTGCATCAGTTGCCGGACATCTGGGCCGAGCTGATTGAAGCGGGTTTTGAGACCGGGCACGCCTATGGCAAATCGACCCGGACGGTGAAGTCCTGTGTCGGCAGTACCTGGTGCCGTTATGGCGTACAGGACAGCGTACAAATGGCCCTGACCATCGAAGACCGCTACAAGGGCCTGCGCTCGCCGCACAAGCTCAAGTTCGCCGTCTCCGGATGCACCCGTGAATGCGCCGAGGCGCAGAGCAAGGACGTGGGCGTAATCGCCACCGAGAAAGGCTGGAACCTCTACGTGGCCGGTAACGGCGGCATGCGTCCGCGCCACGCCGAGCTGTTTGCCACCGACCTCGATGACGCGACCCTGATTCGTTACATCGACCGCTTCCTGATGTTCTACATCCGCACCGCCGACAAGTTGCAGCGTACCTCGGTCTGGCGCGAGAGCCTGGAAGGCGGCCTCGACTACCTCAAGGACGTGATCATCAACGACAGCCTCGGGCTGGGTGAGGAGCTCGAGTCGCAGATGCAGCTGGTGGTCAACCGCTACGAGTGCGAATGGGCCAATGCCCTTAAAGACCCGGAAAAGCTCAAGCGCTTCCGCACCTTCGTCAACGATCAACGCCCGGACCCGGACATCCATTTTGTCCAGGAACGCGGTCAGCGCCGGCCGATCATGGCCGCTGAACTCCACCTTATCCCTGTCATTGAGGAGATTGTCTGATGAGCCAGTCCGATACCCAGCGCGCCTATTCCAGTTCCTCCCTGGTCCATCCCGATGCCTGGCAAGCGGTGTGCAGCCAGGATGATCTGGTGAGTAACTCCGGCGTCGTCGTCTGGCTGGACGGTGCACAAGTGGCGCTGTTCTACCTGCCGGCTGCCGAAGGCAAGACCCTCTACGCCATCGATAATCATGACCCGCAATCCGGGGCGAATGTCATCGGTCGCGGGCTGATCGGCAGCATCAAGGGCGATCTGGTGATTGCCTCGCCACTCTACAAACAGCATTTCCGCCTTGAGGACGGCAGTTGTCTGGAGTATCCGCAGCAGCGTCTGCGGGTCTGGCCTGTGCGCCTCAACGGAGGCCAGGTGGAGGTCGCGGTGGCCTGACCACATGGATTTCCACGCGGTCTGAACGCTCACTCAATTAATGATTCATGCCAGGCTCCGGCGGAGTCGATGATCAATGACAAACAGTATCGGAGGCTCGTATGAAAACAGCCGCACAACTGCTCAAGCTCAAGGCCGTGCAGAACCGACGGGTGCATAGCATCGCGCCAGACCAGACGGTGCTTGAAGCGTTGAAGATGATGGCCGAAAAAAATGTCGGTGCGTTACCTGTCATGGAGGAGGGGCAGGTGGTCGGCGTTATCAGCGAACGCGACTATGCGCGCAAGGTCGTTCTACAGGGGCGCTCTTCGGTCGGTACGCCAGTCCGGGCCATCATGAGTGCGCCCGTGGTGACAGCAGACAGTCAGCAGAGTATTGAGCGTTGCATGGCGGTCATGACCGACAGTCACCTGCGCCATCTACCGGTGGTGGAGGGCGACCAACTGATTGGCCTGTTGTCGATTGGTGATCTGGTTAAAGAAGCCATCGTCGAGCAGGCCGAACTGATCCGGCAACTGGAACACTATATTCGCGGACATTAAAGCGACCGGGGCAGGGTGGATCGAAGGCTTGTGAGTACATGCAGTTTTCAGATGTGCCGGGCGTCGGGCGGGAATTGATCAGGGAGCATATGACATGGCCAGGTTGAGCACGGCACAACGTATCGTCATCGGCTTTGCAATTGCGCCGTTGGTACTGACAGGTTTGGTGTTGTATGCGTTGCACGATCTGGCAACGCTAAAGGAACAGGCCATGCTGATCGTCAAACGGGACTGGCCGAAAATCGATCCGATCATGGTCATTGCCACAGGTGTACGGGACAACGCCAGGAACACCCGGGACTTGCTGATCGACAAAGACAATCAGCAAGTGCAAGAGGCCATCGATGCCACCAAAAAGCGTATCAGCCTGGCCCTGAAAACCCTCGAGCCGCTGTTCGATCTGCCGGAAGGCAAGACCGCCTATGCTGCCCTGAAAAAGAACCGCGAGGCTTACGTCGACGCATTCACCCAGGTGCAGGTGTTGATCCGGCAAGGCGCTTTTGATGCCGCGATGGCGCAGTTGAAACAGCACGTCGTCCCCGCCGAACAGCAGGTTTATAAAAGTCTGGACGCCTTGATGGCGCTGCAAGGGCAGATCTTCGCCGACCGTGAAAGATCGGCGCAGGCGCTGTACGAAGAAGCGTATCTGAACATGTTGGGGCTGCTTGCATTCTGCCTGGCCTCGGTCATCGCCGCGGCGGTCATCGTGACGCGCAGTGTCACCCGGCCCTTGGGTGGCGAGCCCGATGATGCCGCGCGGGTCTTGAGTCAAATCGCGCAGGGCGACCTGACGATTCAAGTGCCAGTGAATGCAAATGCCGACGGTAGCGTGATGATGAACATGCACCGGATGCAGCAAAGCTTGAACGCGATGGTCAGGCACATCGCCGTGTCGGTCGATCAGGTGGCCAGTTCGTCCGAAGAGCTGAGCACGGTCAGCAGTCAGACCAGCAGCAGTTTGCAACTTCAGGGCCTGGAGATCGAACAGGCTGCGGCGGCGGTCAATCAGATGACGGCGGCCGTCGACGAGGTCGCACGCAATGCCGTCAGCACCAGCGAGGCGTCCCGGGTTTCCGAGCAAACGGCACAACGCGGCCGTGAGCAAGTTCAGGAAACGGTGGCCTCGATAGGTGCGCTGGCGGACGGCATGATGGATACCTCCGAACGTGTTCAGCAATTGGCCGGACGTGTACAAGACATTAGCGCGGTACTGGATGTAATTCGCAGCATTGCCGAGCAAACCAATTTGCTGGCCCTCAACGCAGCGATTGAAGCGGCTCGTGCCGGTGATGCCGGGTGTGGTTTTGCGGTAGTCGCCGATGAGGTGCGGGCGCTGGCCCATCGCACTCATGTGTCGACCCAGGAAATCGAGCAGATGATTGGCAATATTCGGCTCGATACCGGGCACGCGGTGACCGCAATGCAAAGCAGCGGTCACCTGGTGCAGACGACCCTGGAAGTCGCGCAACGCTCCGGCGAGGCACTGGAGGAGATCACCCGGTCGATCTCGCAGATCAATGAACGCAACCTGCTGATCGCCAGTGCCACGGAGGAGCAGGCCCTGGTGGCGCGTGAGGTGGACCGCAACCTGGTGGGCATTCGTGACTTGTCCGAGCAGATCGTACTGGGTGCCCGACATACCCACGCAGCCGGTCAGGAGCTGGCGCAGATGGCTGGAGCGCTGCACCAGACGGTGGCGCGCTTTAAAACCTAGGCAGATTCGTTTTGCTTGTAGCAAGAGGGCCTCAAGGAGGCCCTCATCGCCAACGCCTGGTTGTACTCAGTTCGCCTTTATCGGCACCGTCACGGTTTTGCCGAAGGCCGATTTGATGGTCGCCGTCGGGCCAGGCGACGGGCCACTGCCGGCGGTGGTCACCGCTATGTTCCAGCGCGCGCCTGTCGGTGTCTGCGTCAGCACGGCGGCGCCAAGGTTCACCGTACCGGTTGTGGTCGTGGCCGTCGCCGTGATGGTATTGCCCGTGCCACGGGAGGTGGTGCCGGACAGGACCCAATACCAGCGGCTGTTGCTGCGGGCGGTGACGGTGGCGCTGGTGACGATCAGGTTCTCGTTGATCGCTGCCGAGACCGCCACGGACACCGTTGCCGGTGCCGACTCCGCGTTCCTGGCATCGCTGGCCCTATAGGCAAAGGTCGCGGTGAACGGCGCAGGGACCGTGGCCGGTGGTGTGTAGGTCACACGCAGGCCATCGGTGCTGACCACGCCCTTGCCGGAGTCCGGTTGCTCCAGACCTACCACTTTAAGTGGCACGTTACCGTCAGGGTCGCTGTCGTTGGCCAGCACGTTGATGATCACCGGTTGGCCGGTGTTACTGATGGCGCTGTCGGGGTTGGCAATCGGTTTTTGGTTATCGCCGTCCTCTTCACGTCTATCGCCAGTGCGGAAAGTCGGCAGCGCCGCGGAATTGACGTAGGTGACGCCGTCCCAGCCGGGCAGGGGGGTTGGCATCAACTGGAACTGGCCGGGGTGCTCGACATCCCAGCGCAGCAGCATGGAGGTGTCCTCGTGCTGAGTGTTGTGGCAATGCTCCAGGTAGGTCCCGGCGAATTCGCGGAAGCGGATCGCAATGTCCACGTCCTGCGAGCTGTCGATGCCTTCGCCGATGAGATAGACGTCTTTGCGTGCCCATTTTTCCCATTCCGGCGGCGCCTTGCCGTCACGGTTGAGGACGATACCTTCTTCGAAGTGCACGTGCACCGGGTGGCTCCAGCCGTTGCCGCCGTTCCTGATTTTCCACACTTCCAGGGTGCCGTCGCCGGAGAAGCCGGCAGGGGTCGGGCCGGTGGCCAGTTGCGGAGCGGCGCTGATGATTCGAGGATCCATCTGGAAGCCGAAACCGCCGTCGGTCTTGATGGTCCAGGGTTCTTCGTCGGTACCGTCGGAGCGGCCGAAGGTGAACTCGCGATGCCGCGCCGCCTTGAGCGTGGCTTGCACCGTCGGGTCGTCACGGTTGAGGGTCAGCGGGATCATGCTTTTACCCACCGGTTTGCCCGGCTTGGCGGGTTCGAAGTCGGCGGGGTTCATGCTCACGTCCTGACCGGCGTAAGGCTGGACCACCATCTGCATGAACTTGCCCACCACCGGATCGCCGGCGTCCCACTCCAGCCCTTTGCTGCCCAGCTTGAGTACCGCCTTGTACCTGCCGGACAAGACATCGGCCAGGCTCAGCGGTAAAGCCTCCGGCCCCTTGCCATCGTGGTGCTCCATCAGGTTGACGAAGTACAGCTTGTCACCGGTGCTGATCCCGTGTTTCGAGAAGTTGACAATGATGTCGAAACGCTCGGCGATGCCCATGCTGGGCAGGATGGCGTTGTGGTCCTGCAGGTCGCCGTCAGCGTCCAGGTCCATGCTGCCATCGAACGGCACCGCGTGTTCCATGAGGTTGCCGTCGTTGGCGATCAAGTGGAACGGCACGCGGGTGTAAGACAGGCCGGAGCCTGTCGGGCCGGGGAATTCGCCACCGGTGCCGACGATTTCACGCACCAGCGCGATCCTGAAGAAGCGCGACACCGAGCCGTTGAGGATGCGGAAACGATAGCTGCGCGCCCGCACGTTCAGGCGCGGCTGGTACTGCCAGTTGACCAGGATCTGATCGCCAAGAAAACCATCGGTGTTGAACGGGTTGAACCACAGCTGGCCATTGGTATCCCAGGCCTTGTCGGCCACGGTCAGGTTCACATCGTAGTCGCGGTTGCCCCAGGGCAATGCCGAACCGCTGGGCAGGCGCAGGTTGACGCCGTCTACAAACGCTTCGTTACCGCGATCCAGGGCGCTGTAGTAGTTCATCATCGTCGCGTTGCCCTTGTAGACATTCTGCGCGGTGAAATCGAGCATGTGGTCATGGAACCAGTGGGTGCTCATGGTTTCGCGCCAGTCGCCACGGATCTTGATGCTGCCGTTGTCGCAGGTCTTGAAGCCCGGCGTGGCATCGTTGACGAACAGGGTTTCACCCGGCGCGCAAGGGAACGCCGCGCGCGGATCCTGAGCGCTGGTGTTGATGCTGTCGTAACCGGCCAACTGGATCGGCCAGCGATAGTCGTAGTACTGCCCCGGAAAGAAAAACGCATTGGCAAAGCCGTCGCTTTCGGCCGGGGAGTGGCCGTTGTGTTCGTGGGTGCTGAGGGTGTGCAGGCCGAAACCCATGTTGGCCGACGGGTCGATCGGCAGTGCGTTGTAGTGGCGCATCAGCACCGGTTGGCCGTACCGCACCATCAGCAGTTTTGGCGGAAAGGTGCCGTCGAAGGTCCAGAGCGCCTTGTGGTTCTGAATCGGCATGTTGGGGTGAAAGCGGGTGTCGATGCCTTTGGTGGTGCCCGTTATGATCGGGTTGTCCGAGGTCTGGTTGTAGAGCCCGCCCGGCCCGAACTCACCGACGGCGTAGTTGTGCAACTGGCGGCGGTCGCGCATGCCGCCGTTGAGCTTGGCGCCGGCTTGAGCGGTCTTGAAGGCGACCTGAGGGTAAAACTCGTTCCAGCGCTGGTGCGACCAGCCTTTTCCTGGCGGACGACCTTCGGCCGGCGAGCCCACCGGATGGCGGTTGAGGAAGGCTTCGATCTGCGCTTTCCACGGGTTGCGGTCCAGCACGTTGGAAAACTGCGACGGAAACGGGTACAGCCCCGGCTGGCGCATGAAGGCTTCCAGCGCCGCGGCCGAAGGGCCGCTGCGGGCGATATTGTTCGGGTCCTGCGTGGGCGCCGGGCCGACGATCGGAACCGGGAAGGTCAGGGGCGGTGCCGGCAGTGTCGGGTCGAGTTTTTCCGTGCCGAATTCTTCGAACAGCAGCAGTTGCTGAGTGTACGGCTGGGCCCCGAACAACGGGCTGGGCTTGCCGTTGGTGGGGATTTTGAAGGAAGTTTGCAAGTTTGGCGGCAGCACGTTGTCGACCGTTGGCGTGGTGCGGGTGCCGAACACGCCGTTGGGCAGGGCGTAGGCGCCCGTGTTGGCGGGTGGCATGGCCTCTATGGCATCCAGCGCAGCCTTGGGGTCGGCCGGCGGATTGGTAAACGCCGAGGGGTCCGTCGGTGGTGGTGGGCCGAAATCATCCAGCGGCGCGGCTTCTGCCGTGGCCAAGGTAAGGAACATCGCACAATGCAGGCTTGATTTGCGCAGCAAGCCGAAGGAGTCGCAAGATGGAGTAGTGCGTTTCATTTTTCACCCCACGCGTGATGCCCCGTCGTCTCCAAATCCGGGGCGACAGCTGTTACGGGTACCAGGGGGTGTGCAACTAATGAGCCATTACTGTAGGGCGAAGAAAAAATTCAATCTAATTAACAATCTGTTTCTAAAGTGTTTTAAGCCAGAGAAGGGGGAGTGGGGAATATTCCTCAAGTTTGGTGGTAAACCCCTGTTTGGGTGGGTGTAGTGCCCCATTTATGGCGATAGTCGCGGAGAAGGACCGCACCTGCTTCAACCACAGCAAAACTGAACAAGAGCTTGGCCTGAGTTTCCGGGCGCTAGAGCTGACAATCACCGACACGGTGGCGTGGTACCGCGATCACGATTGGTTCGAGAGTCAAACCTTAAGTTCCCGGAACCGCACTTCTTCCACATTGACCGCACACCTGAACAAGGACGTAAACATACTGTGAGTAGGGAAATAATCCTGATGCGTCACGGCCAGCCAAAGCTGGTCGCAACCGACAAAATGTCAGCGCTCGATATGAAAGACTGGATCGAGCAATACAACCAGTCCGAAATAACCGATCAACCCGTCCCGGATGCCAGCATGCAGCTCGCCGCAACCGCCACGGTGATTGTCTCAAGCAGCGCGCCTCGTGCGCTGACCTCCGTCCAGGCTCTTGGCCTGAAACCCGCCCTTGTCGACGCGCTTTTCTGTGAAGCGCAACTGCCTTACGGTCACTGGAAACTGCCACGGCTATCGCCGTTTACATGGGCATTTATCCTTCGAGTCTTATGGTTGTGCGGTTACTCACGCAGAGTCGAATCCGCCGGCACTGCGAGGATGCGCGCCAGCACGGCAGCTCGACGACTTCAGTCCCTTGCCAGCGAAGGACCGGTTCTGCTGCTCGGTCATGGCTTTATGAATCGAATGATCGCCAAACAACTGGTGGCAGATGGATGGATTCGCCAAAAACGTAACGGCAGCCAGTATTGGAGTGCGACGGTGTATCAATATGGCGGTGCTTAAAAGGTGCCTGGACAGATACCTGTTGCTGCGGGTGGCGACAGGCAGAATCCGGCCACAAGCGGTCATTCCTGACCGCTAGCAAGCGGCCCTACGATTGCGCTGCATGGGTTGCTGGCCTGACGCCTGTGCACGATGCCCTGCAACCAGGCATCACTCCCTGTTCAGCACATCGATGATAGGGCAAGCGGCCCCGCCGTCGCCTGCATCGCACTCCTGCACCAGTCCGCCCAGCACCTGCCGAATTGCGGCAAGGTCGGCCATCTTTTGCTCGATCAGGGCCAGTTTGCGCACGGCCAGTGCTCGAGTCTCGCGACAAGTGCAGGCCGCATCAAGTGTCAGCAGTGCGCCCACCTCATCCAGCGTGAATCCCAGCGCCTGCGCCCTCTTGATGAAGCGCAACCGTTTGACCTGCTCCGGTAGATAGTACCGATAACCACTGAGCGGCTTTGGCGGCACATCCAGCAAGCCGCGTCGCTGGTAATAGCGAATAGTCTCGATGTTCACCTCGGCAGCTTCCGCCAACTTGCCGATACTCAGCCCTGTCGCCATCACACGCCCCTTGATTCTGTACCCGGGTACGGAGTGTAGAGTGACTCTAGGTTAGATCGATTCAATGAAGAAAACGATGGCTCAACAGATCGGCGGACCCTGAGGCGTTGACCAAGGCGACGACGAATGCGGGTTATCCCTCCACCATGCACAAATGAGGCAACCATGAGCGCCGTCATCCTCGAATCCGTGTTGACCTGCCCGCATTGCGGTTTCGCCAGGCAGGAGGCCATGCCCACGGATGCCTGCCAGTTCTTCTACGAGTGTGGCAGTTGCAAAACCCTGCTACGCCCTAACCCCGGTGACTGCTGTGTGTTCTGTTCGTTTGGCACGGTGAAGTGCCCGCCGTTTCAGGAGCAGCGCGGATGCTGTGGTACGGCCTAACCTATGTTTATTCCGTTGATCAGACGCCCCTGACGCGCCTCCAACGGTGGTTATGGGAGGTTAGTGACATGTGGAATCACGCTCTGGTGCTCGTGATGGTCTACCTCACTATCACCCTCACCATCGGCTGGTTGTATACCATGGCTCTCCTGTATTGGCTTTGACCCAATTGGTGACGATCGGTCGGTCCGCATTTGGTGCCGTTTTCGGCAGCTAGCTTTGTCCCGATTACAGTCGTTGGGGAGTGCCTGCAATGGGTCGGTTGCTACTCTTGGTGACAGGCAGAAATCGGCCAAAAAGCGGACGCTCGCAATAGGCGGCTGTCGGCCAATAGCCGTAAGTAAAAAAATATTGTCTTCATGGCTATTTTCAGCACTTATAGGAAATATTCTTTTCCTTACTGCTGGCATTTTTGGACAAGGATTAAGTACGGGACAACAATCGCGCGTGCGGCCATAAACCGTCACCGTTCAGATTTGACCAACGCGCCTCGTATTCTGACCGGCAGAAAACGCCCCAAAGGCCTAGGTTCTGTACGAAAAGTCGGTGCGGGTAGAATCGCCGCCATGATTGGTTGGAGGCCCGCATGGCAAAAGGGGTACGACGCGGAGCACCTGCGTCAGTACTGCGACCGCTACCGCATGCAGCCGGTGATCCCACAGCGCACCATGAAGCGCAAACCCAACCCTGGGCTGCCCCGGCTGTTTGACCGTCCGAAGTACCGACAGCGGAACATCATCGAGCGGATGTTTGCCTGGCTGAAAGAGAGCCGGCGAATCGGCACCCGCTACGACAAGTTGGCCAAAAGCTTTGCCGCGATGGTCACGCTGGCCTGCACGCTTCGATGCCTACGGCATTACTTTTCGTACAAAACCTAGTAAAAACTGCGCAAAATCAGAACATTCTAGGTATCTGGATGCCAACTCACCAATACCTTGTCATAGTTGAAAATAGTCGGCATGGAGCAGTCAGTTATCATGCTCCATGCCGAGATGGGTTTATGTCAGCAGATTACGGTGCAGTTCGATAAACTGCGCAGGGGTCAGCAGGGGCTGGCCGATGATAGCGGTACCGATGCTGTCTAAACCTTCCAAGCGCCTTTCACGTTGGTCAATCTTTACTGCACTGAAATGCGAAAAATAGGAGCGATCGTGGTCCAGACCCAGCAGGGAGACGAAGTCCTCAACCGGGATCTGTTCAAAGCGCACCTCCTTGCCTAGAACAGTGCTCAGGAGGCCGGCTAGTTCCTGGTGGCTGTATTCTTCTGGCCCATGCAGTTCATAAGTCTGATGGCCATGCCCTTCAGGATTGGTCAGGATACCTGTAACGATGCGTCCGATATCACTTGCAGCCAAGGGAGCAAATCGGCTGTCAGGGTCGAATGGCGTGACATACCGGCCAAACCGAATCAGGGGCGCAATGTAGAGCATCCACTCGGCAAAGAAGGTAATACGCAGATGAGTGGTGGGGATCCCAGTCCAACTAAACACTTGCTCGGACATCCAGTGATTTAGGGTGGCCGGACTGCGCGCATCGGGACGTGATTGCTTTTGGGACAAATTTACAATGTGCTTTACCCCTTGTTCTCTTGCCGCTTGGGAAAATATCACTGCCGCTTCAACTAATCCCGCGGTTAGTGGATAGCAGAAGTATGCCCCATCAACGCCTTCCATTGCCGTGCGAACGTGCTTGAGGTTTAGCAGATCTCCTACAAAGACATTAGCACCCTGATCTTGAAGTTTTTGGGCGCGCGCATCTTCGCTGCGAACAAACGCATTTACTCGATGACCTTTCTCCAACAGGAATTTGACAGTCGGAGAACCTGTTGCGCCGGTAGCGCCTGTAACCAGAAAAGTTTTCATCAGTAAGCACCTCTAGTTGTAGGCAAGGGAACTTCATTAGAGACTCGAAGTTCCCCGCACATTGGGATCGTCACATGCTGGGTTGAGGGCACCACTTCTATCGACAGAATATTCAGTGATGCCACGGTTCCGGCGCAACAAATCAGACGGTTAACTGAGTTAAAAGCCGGAGTTAGACCAAGTTGATTTCAACATCGATATTGCCGCGAGTCGCCTTCGAATAGGGACAGGTAGAGTGCGCAGTATCGACCAGCGAGCGAGCAACTTCGGGATCTACACCGGGGATGCTGACATTGAGGCGTGCTTGTAGGAAATATGCGTTGCCGTTGATGCCGAGATCCACTTCGGCATCAACGGTCACATCCGTGGGGCGCGTTACTTTCAGCGTGACAGCGGCTTTTCCAATGGCCTCGATGAAGCACGATGACCAACCAGCAGCTAGCAACTGCTCGGGGTTGGTGCCAGCGCCGGAGGATCCTGGAGTCGACAACTTTATGTTCAGACGACCATCGTCGCTGTGCGACTCGCCAGCACGCCCTCCGGTGGTGTGAGTTTTTCCGGTGTAAAGTACGTTTTCGATTTGGTTGATCATGGGGATACCTTATCAATTGGATGTGTGCCATTTATTTGCGAGTGTAATCGGGCAATGGCGTAAACCCGATATAGCTAAATAGTTAACTTGCAGATGCAGGCGTGCCCCTACATTTGAATCAGTGGAAACTCTGAGTCAAATCTTCCACACGAATTCAAAGCTCTAAAGCACTTAGGATTTGTTTGCGAATACACCTAAACTAGTTTTGACAAGTAGAGATATGTTCACGTCTTCTATCAGCTTGGTTTCAACGCCAGGTCGTTGCCGTCGCTGAGATCGGCTTCAAGTACTTCAACCGTCCGCTGAGTCTCTCGGGTGATGCGGTTAGCCAGGGCATTAAGACGTTCGCGATTACGGGCCACGAGGATCAAGTCGTAGCCGCGACGCGCCAGACAGTCTGCGTAGGTCGCACCGATACCGAATGAGGCTCCGGTGATGAGTGCGCTGCTGGGATGTGCGTGAGCCATGTTGGATCTCCGAGGGAGAGTGAACCTGAAGCTGATATTGCACCGATTTGACGGCGGCCTAAATGACGTTTATGGTCGTCTTTTAGGACATCGGAGGAAAAGCGTATGCACCGCATCGGCTATCTGCTGACGGATGGGTTCCAGATGCTTACATTGGGGACGCAGACGGTGTTCGAATACGCTAATTTCGTTGTGAAGAGCCCTTTCTACACGATAGGGATTTTCTCGCCGGCTGGTGGCCTGGTGCGCTCGTCGCTGGGGCTCGCAGTTGATACGCGCCCAATGGAGGCGCCCAGACTGGCTGACACGTGGATCATCGTCGGGGTCCCCGATCCACTGACCGCGGAGCCTGTGGAGACCGTGTTGGACTTCGTGCGACAGGCCGGTAGTCAGGCACGGCGCACCGCTGGCGTCTGCACCGGTGGCTTCATATTGGCCGAGGCCGGTCTGCTCGATGGGCGCCGCGCCACGACCCACTGGTTTTTCGCCCAAGAAATGCAAAAGCGCTATCCGAACATCGATGTCGACGATGACCGCATCTACATTATCGACGGACCAATCTGGACCTCTGCCGGCATGACCGCAGGACTCGACCTCGCCCTAGGTATGGTAGAAAAGGACCTTGGGGCAGACGTAGCGCGTTCGGTTGCGCACAATTTAGTGATGCACCAGCGCCGTTCGGGTGGGCAATCGCAACATTCAGAGATGCTTGACTTGGCCCCTAAGTCGGATCGCATCCAGAACGTGCTGAACTATGTGCGTCAAAACCTGACGCGGCCGCTCAGCGTAGAGGAGTTGGCAGAGACCGCACACTTGAGCCCGCGCCAATTCACCCGAGTGTTCACCGCGGAAACAGGGCAATCGCCAGCGAAGGCCATCGAAGGTCTGCGGCTGGAGGCTGCGCGGTTAATGATCGAACAAAGCCGCCACTCTCTAGAAATGATCGCGAGGGAAACCGGGTTTCGCGATCGTCGACACATGCGCGAAGCTTTTATGCGAGGTTATGGTGTGCCCCCCCAGGCGGTGCGCCAGGATGCTCGAGGTGTCGCGCTTTAGCTACGGTAACTGGGTCAATGCCGACCCGTACGCGAGATTCGATGAAAAGCCCCTCCCTCAGTAACCCTGATTGCTCTGAGTTTCGCCGGCCTGGGAGGGGGCATATTGATTGCGATAAGAGTCATTTGGCGCCCGTAGCCCTAGGTTTTGTACGAAAAGTAATGCCGTAGGCATCGAAGCGTGCAGGCCAGCGTGACCATCGCGGCAAAGCTTTTGGCCAACTTGTCGTAGCGGGTGCCGATTCACCGGCTCTCTTTCAGCCAGGCAAACATCCGCTCGATGATGTTCCGCTGTCGGTACTTCGGACGGTCAAACAGCCGGGGCAGCCCAGGGTTGGGTTTGCGCTTCATGGTGCGCTGTGGGATCACCGGCTGCATGCGGTAGCGGTCGCAGTACTGACGCAGGTGCTCCGCGTCGTACCCCTTTTGCCATGCGGGCCTCCAGCCAATCATGACGGCGATTCTACCCGCACCGACTTTTCGTACAGAACCTAGGATACTGAGAGACGGTTTTATTCACCTTATTTCCCCAGCCTCCTGCACACTTGGCTTTTCGTCGCCGAGACATGTCTGCAGATAAATTATGATTTTTTGCATAATTGCGAATTAAGCCAATAACCTAGGCTTTTCTGCCAGCCACTACCAGAAAATGGCAATAAAAATCTAAAGCATCTAGCCGTTAAACTATTCTGGCATCTGCCTTTTTGCTCTTGCTCCGCGTATTTCAACTTTTGCTCTGGCTACAGCAGCTTGTTTGGTCGATTTCTGTCTGTCGCAACCGTCAGATTTGGGTCGATTTCAGCCGGTTGTCGCAGGCAGAAATCGGCCAATAGCAGTCGTCCAAACTGATCGTAATACTGCGCAAGCCTTTCTGCTCCCGGTCGCAGATCACTTTTATAGCGCATGACGCTTGTGCCAGCCCAAAATCGGGCATTGGTCATTATTGTTTTCAAAAACCGACATGTGAGTGTCGGTTACAAATAAGTCGTCGTTTATAGGCATCTCTCGCGCATGTGCTACGAATGTGCACACGCTTGATAAGCACGCGCTCAAAATCAAGCGTTTTCCTTATGGCTCCCGCCCTGAAAACCCTCAGCGTAGAGACATTGGGTGATGTCGTTTTTGGATCCGTTCAAACATAGGTAATTGGGTATGACCTTTGCAGGTTGAATAGGACCAACCCCACCAACTTTTGGATGGGAGTATAAAAAGAGCCTTTGCCTGAGGCCAATCACCCGCTTTGTGTGAGGAGATACCGCGATGACGACGTTCAACTCCGGGGCTCAACCCCAGAACCGTGCGCCTCAATCCATCGGCTTTCTGTTGCTGGACAATTTCACGCTGATTTCTCTGGCGTCCGCTGTAGAACCGCTGCGCATGGCCAACCAGTTGTCCGGTCGCGAGCTGTATCGCTGGACCACCCTCACCGTCGATGGCGGCCAGGTCTGGGCCAGTGACGGCCTGCAAATCACCCCTGACGCTTCCATGCACAAAGCCCCGCCGATGGACATGATCATCGTTTGCGGTGGCATCGGCATTCAGCGCACCGTTACCCGTGAACACGTATCCTGGCTGCAAAGCCAGGCCCGCAAGGCCTGCCGACTCGGTGCGGTGTGCACCGGCAGCTGGGCCCTGGCTTGCGCCGGACTGCTCGATGGTTTTGATTGCAGTGTGCACTGGGAGTGCCTGGCGGCGATGCAGGAAGCTTTCCCGCGGATAGTAATGAGTACCCGTTTGTTCACCCTCGACCGTAACCGCTTCACCAGCTCCGGCGGTACTGCGCCGCTGGACATGATGCTGCACCTGATCAGCCGTGATCACGGGCGTGAACTGTCGGCGGCCATTTCGGAAATGTTTGTCTATGAGCGCATCCGCAACGAACAGGATCACCAGCGCGTGCCGCTCAAGCACATGCTCGGTACCAATCAACCGAAGTTGCAGGAAATCGTCGCGTTGATGGAAGCCAACCTCGAAGAACCGATCGACCTGGACGAACTGGCGGTGTATGTCGACGTGTCCCGTCGCCAGCTGGAGCGGCTGTTCCAGAAGTACCTGCACTGCTCGCCGTCGCGTTACTACCTGAAACTGCGCCTGGTCCGTGCGCGCCAGTTGCTCAAGCAAACGCCGATGTCGATCATCGAAGTGGCGTCGATCTGTGGCTTTGTGTCCACGCCGCACTTCTCCAAGTGCTACCGCGAGTACTTCGGCATTCCGCCGCGTGACGAGCGCGTCGGCTCCAATACCACGCAGCAGGTGGCGATGATGCCGCTGCCGCAAGCATTGGTGCTGTCGCCGTTGTCCGGGCCGTTGTCAGCGTTGAGCCAGGCACGTAACGAGTCAACCTTTGCCAGCGTTCGTCTATAAATCTTCACCCCTATCCTGCGAAAGCATAACGTTCGCAGGATAGGGGAGGGCGCGTCATTTAAGTGTTGCGCAGAGGGTTACTCGACGGCTTTGACCATGTCTTCGATGACCTTTTTAGCGTCGCCGAACACCATCATGGTCTTGTCCAGGTAGAACAGTTCGTTGTCCAGGCCGGCGTAGCCGCTGGCCATCGAGCGCTTGTTGACGATGATGGTCTTGGCCTTGAACGCTTCGAGGATCGGCATGCCGGCAATCGGCGATTTCGGATCGTTCTTCGCGGCCGGGTTGACCACGTCGTTGGCGCCCAACACCAGTACCACGTCGGCCTGGCCGAACTCGGAGTTGATGTCGTCCATCTCGAACACCTGGTCGTAAGGCACTTCGGCCTCGGCCAGCAACACGTTCATGTGGCCGGGCATACGACCGGCAACCGGGTGGATCGCATACTTCACGGTCACGCCGCGATGGGTCAGCTTCTCGGTCAGCTCTTTCAGTGCGTGCTGCGCACGTGCCACCGCCAGACCGTAGCCCGGCACGATGATCACGGTGTCGGCGTTGGTCAGCAGGAAGGTCGCGTCGTCGGCCGAACCGGACTTCACCGGACGGGCTTCTTTCGAACCCGCCGGGCCGGCCGCGTCCGCCGTATTGCCGAAGCCCCCGAGCAGTACATTAAAGAAGGAGCGGTTCATCGCCTTGCACATGATGTACGAGAGGATTGCACCGGACGAACCTACCAGCGAGCCGGCGATGATCAGCATCGAGTTGTTCAGCGAGAAGCCGATGCCCGCCGCTGCCCAGCCGGAGTAGCTGTTGAGCATCGACACGACCACGGGCATGTCCGCGCCGCCGATCGGGATGATGATCAGCACGCCGAGCACGAAGGCCAACGCCAGCATCACGCCGAAAGCGGTGTAGTCGCCGGTGAGCATGAACGTCACGCCCAGGCCCAGTGTGGCCAGGCCCAGCAGCAGGTTCAGCTTGTGCTGGCCACTGAACTGTACCGGTGCACCCTGGAACAGGCGGAACTTGTACTTGCCAGACAGCTTGCCGAAGGCGATCACCGAACCGGAGAAGGTGATTGCACCGATGGCGGCACCGAGGAACAGTTCCAGGCGGTTACCGGCCGGGATCGCGTCACCGAGTTGCTTGACGATGCCCAGCGACTGCGGTTCGACCACGGCAGCCACGGCGATGAACACCGCGGCCAGGCCGATCATGCTGTGCATGAAGGCGACCAGCTCCGGCATCTTGGTCATTTCAACGCGTTTGGCCATGATCGAACCGGCGGTGCCGCCGATCAGCAGGCCGACGATCACGTAGACGATACCGTCCTGGGCCAGTTCGGCACCGAGCTTGTAGATCAGGCCGACCGTGGTGAGGATCGCCAGGCCCATGCCGAGCATGCCGAACAGGTTGCCACGGCGCGACGTGGTGGGGTGCGAGAGGCCCTTGAGCGCCTGGATGAAGCAGACCGAGGCGATCAAATACAGGGACGTAACCAGGTTCATGCTCATGCTTGCTGCACCTCGGCCTTGACTGCTTCAGCTTTGGCGGCCGGAGCTTTTGCCGGCGCTTTCTTCTTGAACATTTCCAGCATGCGGCGGGTGACCAAAAAGCCACCGAATACGTTGACCGCGGCCAGGGCCACGGCCAGGGTGCCCATGGTCTTGCCCAGTGGCGTCACGGTGAGGGCGGCGGCCAGCATGGCACCGACGATCACGATCGCCGAGATCGCGTTGGTCACCGCCATCAACGGGGTGTGCAGCGCAGGCGTGACGTTCCAGACCACGTGGTAACCGACATAGATCGCCAGCACGAAGATGATCAGGTTGTAGATACCGTCAGAGATCAGCATGTCTTCCATTGTTTTTATCCTCAGCCGTTCTTGCGCACGATCTGGCCGTCGCGGCACATCAGGCACGCGGCGACGATATCGTCTTCAAGGTTGATCACCAGTTGTCCTTCTTTATCGAACAACAGTTTCATGAAGTCCAGCAGGTTGCGGGCGTACAGCGCCGAAGCGTCAGCCGCCACGGCGCTGGCCAGGTTGGTCGGGCCCACGATGGTCACGCCGTTTTCGACGACCACCTGGTCGGCCACGGTCAGCGGGCAGTTGCCGCCCTGGGCGGCCGCGAGATCGATGACCACCGAACCCGGTTTCATCTGGGCCACGGTTTGCGCGCTGAGCAGCGTCGGTGCCTTGCGGCCCGGAATCAGCGCGGTGGTGATAACGATGTCCGCCTGCTTGGCGCGTTCGTGCACGGCCGCGGCCTGGCGCTGCATCCAGCTGGCCGGCATCGGGCGAGCGTAACCGCCGACACCGACGGCGCATTCGCGCTCTTCATCGGTCTCGTAAGGCACGTCGACGAACTTGGCGCCGAGGGATTCGATCTGTTCTTTTACCGCAGGACGCACGTCAGACGCTTCGATCACCGCCCCCAGGCGCTTGGCGGTAGCGATGGCCTGCAAACCGGCCACACCGGCACCCAGAATCAGCACGCGGGCCGCTTTCACGGTGCCCGCAGCGGTCATCAGCATTGGCATGAAACGCGGGTAGTAGTGAGCGGCCAGCAACACAGCCTTGTAGCCGGCGATGTTGGCTTGCGACGACAGTACGTCCAGGCTCTGGGCGCGGGAGGTGCGCGGCGCGGCTTCCAGGGCAAAGGCGGTAATGCCGCATTCGGCCATTTTGGCGATGGTTTCATTGCTGAACGGATTGAGCATGCCCACCACTACGGTGCCGCTCTTGATCAGGGCGAGCTCGCTGTCGCTGGGGGCGACGACTTTGAGAATCAGCTCGGCAGCAAACGCATCGTTGGCGCTGCCAATGCTTGCGCCTGCCGCTTCATAGGCACTGTCGACAACGCTGGCATTGATGCCGGCGCCGCTTTGTACAGTGACCTTATGGCCCTGGCCGATCAGCTTCTTGATGGTTTCCGGGGTTGCAGCAACCCGTGTTTCACCGGTCTGGGTTTCGAGAGGAACACCAATGTGCACGTCAAATCTCCTGCGTGATCTTATTGAGTAAACCCATGCACTACGGATGAATGGGGGCGGCAGGGACGTCCTGTCAGCACGACTCCGCCAAGTCGAAACGATCAATCATTCGAACACTGGCAAAAGTCGATTCGTTTCGTGCCTGGTCGAGCGCTGTCAGTGGTTTAGTTGATGACTGCTGCGTAGTCGCAAGCGTTGCCGGTTTGCGACTCATGTCAGAGCCGGAACGCTCGTCGCTAGGTGGAACACCAAAGTACTCGCGATAGCACTTGGAAAAGTGTGGTGTGGACACGAAACCGCATACGTACGCCAGCTCAATGATCGACAATGATGTTTGCTTAAGCAGTTGTCGCGCTCGAATAAGACGTAACCTTAAGTAGTAGCGTGACGGCGTACAGTGAAGGTATTTCTGAAATAGCCGTTCCAGCTGTCGACGTGACAGATCAACGTATTCTGCAAGGTTATCCAGGTCGATCGGTTCCTCGAGATTGGCCTCCATCAACGCGACGATCTCCTGCAGCTTAGGCTGATGAGTTCCCAGCACATGCCTGAGCGGAACCCGCTGATGGTCCTGTTCGTTGCGTATGCGCTCGTAAACAAACATCTCAGAGATGGCTGCGGATAGTTCACGACCATGATCGCGACCAATCAGGTGCAGCATCATGTCCAGCGGCGCTGTTCCCCCGGAGCTTGTGAATCGGTTTCGGTCCAGGGTGAAGAGACTCGCGCTGATGCTGACTCGCGGGAAAGCTTCCTGCATGGCGGCCAAGAATTCCCAATGCACGCTGCACTCGTAGCCGTCGAGCAGCCCGGCTTTGGCGAGCGCCCAGCTGCCGGTGCACACACCTCCCAACCGTCTGGATTGACGCGCCAAGGCTTGCAGCCAGGTAATGTGCTCGCGGGTAATCACGTTCTGGATTCCAACACCACCGCACACGATTACAGTGTCCGCCACTGATGGATTGTTCCACGAAGCATCCGGAGTGATCGGCACGCCGTCACTGGCCCAGACAGGCTCTCCATCGGGGCTGAACGTATGCCAGCGATATAGCTCTCGTCCCGACAACTGATTGGCCATGCGCAGTGGCTCTACTGCGGACGCCAGGGAAATAAGTGTGAATTTATCCAGCAGCAGAAAACCAACGGATTGAGTCGTACCGTCGGACACGGTGGAGTTCGATGACATCGTGGTCATGTCCTCACAGAGAGCGATTACGGCCTGAGACGCAGGAGCTGGTAATACTCCCCAGCCTTGGCGCAGGGAGCAGGTTTGGCGCAAATACCTCCTTGGTTTATCCCACTGACGTCACCCTCGCAGCGTGCGCAGGGTGACGCGACGTCACAAGGCCGATAAAGGAAATCGCCAGCGCCAGGCCAATGGTTGTGCTGACTTCGGTACGGTGCTCAGGGGTGATCATCATGACTGCCAGCGCTGCGCATATGAACGCAATCACCAGCCACGTCAGCCATGGAAACAGCCACATGCGAAAGGTCAGCTCAACGTTCTGCCGACGCAACATCCGGCGCATGCGCAGTTGCGACACCGCAATGGCCAGGTACACCAGCAAGGCAATCGCGCCGGAGCTGGCCAGCAGGAAGTTAAACAGCCCGGCGGGCATGAAGTAGCTCCACACGGTGATCGCCGCGCCCAGCACGGTGCTGGCGATGACTGCTGCACGCGGCACGCCCTCGGAGGAAGTCGCCTTCAGCGACTTCGGCGCATCGCCACGACGGCCCAGCGAGTACAGCATGCGCGAAGCAATGTAGATCGAGGAGTTCATGCAACTGGCCACGGCGATCAGCACCACCACGTCCACCATGAACTTGGCGTGGGGAATGTTCATGATCTCCAGTGCCCGCTGGTAGGAGCCTACCTGGGCGAGCAGCGGATCGTTCCAGGGCACCACGGAGATGACCACGAAAATCGACAACAGGTAGAACACGCCGATGCGCCAAATCACCGAACGCGTGGCCTTGGCAATGTTCTGCGAGGGATTGTCGGATTCGGCGGCGGCGATGGTGACCGCTTCAGTACCAATGAAGCTGAACATGATGGTGATGAAAGCGCCGACTACCGCCGACAGGCCGTTGGGGGCAAATCCGCCATGCTCGGCCATCAGTCCGCTCAAGCCGCTGACTTCCCGATCGGGAACCCAGCCCATCAGCACGGCAAAACCCACGCCGATGAAACCGATGATCGCCACCACCTTGGCCATGGCGAACCAGAATTCGAATTCGCCGTACTTGGAGACACTGAACAGATTGGTGATCACCAACGCAATGATCGACACCAGGGCGAACAGCCAGGCATCGATCTGGGGAAACCACTGGTTCAACACATGGCCGGCGGCCAGTGCTTCGATAGGGATCACTAGTACCCAGAACCACCAGTACAGCCAACCGATGGTGAAGCCTGCCCAACGACCTATTGCCTGGTCGGCATAGGTGGAGAACGAGCCTGTGTCCGGGTTGGCCACCGCCATTTCACCGAGCATACGCATGACCAGAACGACAAGCAGGCCTGAGAATAGGTAGGCCAGCAGGACGGCCGGGCCAGCAGCTGCAATGGCATGTCCTGAGCCAACGAATAAACCGGCGCCGATAATTCCGGCGATTGACAGCATTGTTACGTGACGAGGCTTGAAGCCCTGTGCCAATTGGCCATTCGAATCCTTGGAGCTCGGGCTAATCATCGGGTTTTTTTTCTCTGCTGATCGACATTTAAGCGAAGTGATGGGGGCAACGGATCATCATCGTTTCCTGCTGCCGCTTCCTGAAAGTGGCACCCTTCAAACGCTGCCGTACTTATCAAACCCATCGTCGCGATGTGGTTATTTCCATGAAAAGAGGCGCCACCTTACCCGGCTTGTCCGATAATTCAGTTACCTGTTCACGCCACCTCCTTGCCTGATATCGACACGTGCCTATTTAACGTTCACAGCGAAAACCAATCGGTCACGAATTGGCCAGGTGGAATCGTTTTGTTTTTTTGAGGATTCTGCTAAAGCAGCAACGAATGGGGATTGTCTGGAAGGTTTAAGCGGCCGAGAAGGTTTCGGGCCGAGGGCCGCGAGATCTCTGCGGGAAGAGCGGATTGGATGATTACTGCCTGTCGCGACCGGCTGAATCCATAGCCGTTTACTGTCGGTCAAGAAGGTCAGTTGGCGACCTTTTTCCTGTAGCGGCGCTTTCAGCTTGGTCGAGGGGTTACCAAATGGTTTTGTAACGGCTCTGAAAAGCAGCACCGATTCCCAAACCCCAGAAACGACAAAGCCCTGAATAATCAGGGCTTTGTCGTATAAAGATGGCGGAGGCGATGGGATTCGAACTCATGGACCTGTTACAGTCGACGGTTTTCAAGACCGTTGCCTTAAACCACTCGGCCACACCTCCGTTTGCGTTGCGGGCGCCATAATACCTGAATGAAACACACTGTCAAACTCTCTGCATAGCTTGTTACAGAGCGTCTGTTATGATCTTTGCGACTGAACGTTTCAAACCAACAGGAGTGTCGCCATGCGCGAACAGGATTACGCAGTTAATAACAGCGTGCAGGCTGAGCAGCTAGAGGTTAGCCGCGTCCTGCGCAACACATACGGCTTGCTCGCCCTGACCCTGGCTTTCAGCGGTGTGACAGCCTACGTTGCCCAGCAGATGCATGTTGGCTACCCGAACATTTTCGTGGTGCTGATCGGCTTCTATGGTCTTTTCTTCCTCACCAACAAACTCCGTGATTCGGCCTGGGGCCTGGTGTCGGCATTTGCCCTGACCGGTTTCATGGGTTTCCTGCTTGGCCCGATCCTCAACCGTTACCTGGGTATGCAGGGCGGCGCTGAAGTGGTCAGCTCGGCTTTCGCGATGACGGCGCTGGTGTTCGGCGGACTGTCGGCGTATGTGCTGATTACCCGCAAGGACATGAGCTTCCTCGGTGGTTTCATCACGGCAGGCTTCTTTGTGCTGCTGGGTGCGACGCTGGCGAGCCTGTTCTTCCAGATCAGCGGCCTGCAACTGGCGATCAGCGCAGGTTTCGTGCTGTTCTCCTCGGTCTGCATTCTGTTCCAGACCAGCGCCATCATTCATGGCGGCGAGCGTAACTACATCATGGCTACCATCAGCCTGTATGTATCGATCTACAACCTGTTCGTCAGCCTGTTGCAGCTGTTCGGCATCATGAGCCGCGATGACTGATCCTCGGCCTTGAACTAAAAAACCCGCTCAGGCGGGTTTTTTATTGCCACAAATCCAGGCCTACTCTGTAATGACGATGCTGCCGTCGGCTTGCTGGCGGTAGATTGTGTAGGGCAGCAGCAGTGTGTCCATCGCCCCGGACACGACCACGTCGAGCAGCACGATAGCGGGGGCGGGACCATGTACCTGCGCATCCCGGCCGTCTTCGAGGGGCGCGTTCAGGTAGCAGAAGTCGTAGGTCACGCCGCTGTAGATTCGCGGTACCGCGCCGCAGTAACTCTTTTGTTCCTTGAGACTTTTCGAGGCCACTTCGTCACTGCGCACAACCGTCTGAATCGTGCCGCAACCCGCCAACATCGTAGCCACCAGTAACATTGCCTGAGTTTTCATGCCGTCAATCCTTCGCCGGAAACCATCAATCTACTTCAGTCTGAAATAAATATCACTCACGCCATGGGCGGCAACCGGCGCTTGACCGGGGTTTTCTTGACGATCGCCGTATTGGTTTCAGCGTGGGTGTTGAGTCGGTCGAGCAGGGTGTCCAGTTGTTCCATCGAGCGCACATGCAGGCGCGCGATGAAACAGTCGTCGCCGGTGACCTTGTCGCACTCGGTGAATTCGGGAATGGCCATGATTTGTCGCTCCACTTCCTGCAATTGCCCCGGCAACGGGCGAATACGCACGATGGCTTGGAGTTGATAGCCGAAGCATTTCGGGTCGATTTCAACGGTGTAGCCCTTGAGCACGCCTCGCTCTTCCAGGCGGCGCAGACGCTCGGCAACACTGGGGGAAGACAGGCCGCTGATTTGCGCCAGGGCCTTGAGCGAGCGTCGCGAGTCCTCCATCAGCGCCGTGATCAGCAGCTGGTCGATGTCATCGGTCATGGCGAAACCCTCTGTTAGGCATTTTTTAAAAAAGGCCTTGATAAAAAAGGCAGATCACGAGTTTAGCCTGCTTTTTGCTCTGGAGTAGCCCCTGGGTGCATTGGCATACTTTGGCCACAAACACAGGAGTCTGATGATGGACAAAACCCTACGCCGCGGTTCGTTCGAAATGACGGCCGCCATGCTGATCTCCGGCACCATCGGCTGGTTCGTGCTGGTGTCCGGGCAACCGGTGCTGGATGTGGTGTTCTGGCGCTGCCTGTTCGGTGCTGGCACCTTGCTGCTCATTTGCGCGGCTTTCGGCTTTCTGCGCCCCGGCATTCTGACCCGCACCACGTTCCTGCTCGCAGTGCTCAGCGGTGTGGCGATCGTCGGCAACTGGGTGCTGTTGTTCGCGTCCTATTCCCGGGCGTCAATTGCCATCGGCACCGCCGTCTATAACGTCCAGCCTTTCATGCTGGTCGGGCTGGCGGCGTTGTTCCTCAACGAAAAGATCACCGCGCAGAAACTGACCTGGCTGGGTGTTTCGTTTCTCGGGATGCTGGCGATTGTCAGTGCCCATGGCAGCCAGGGCGAAAGCGGCAGCGATTACCTGACGGGCATTGCCTTGGCGTTGGGCGCGGCGTTTCTCTACGCAATTGCCGCGTTGATCATCAAGCGCCTGACTGGAACCCCACCGCATTTGATCGCGCTGATCCAGGTCAGCACAGGCGTGCTGTTGCTCGCGCCCTTCGCGAATCTTTCCGTATTGCCCCAGGCGCCAAGCGCGTGGGCCAGCCTGGTGACGCTGGGTATGGTGCACACCGGCGTGATGTATGTGTTGTTGTACGGCGCGATTCAAAAACTGCCGACGGCGTTGACGGGCGCGCTGTCCTTCATCTACCCGATCGCGGCGATTTTCGTCGACTGGTTTGCCTTCGGTCATCGCCTGGAGCCACTGCAATGGATTGGAGTCGCGGCGATTCTGTTGGCCGCTGCCGGCATGCAACAAGGCTGGTCGCTGAAGTTTCGGCGCACGGTGACGCCTTGAGTGCCAACCAGGGGCGTCAGATGTTCCAGCGCGGCGCGCTCTTGGCCAAGCGCTGGCGCATCTCCCCGACGTTGGCGGCCAGTTGTTGGGTCAGCAAACGATACCCGTCCAGCGTGTTGTAGACCGGCGCATCAAGGCTGACAAGCGGTACATCCACGGGGCGATTGAGCCGCTGGGCGGCGCCTGATTTCAACGCCCGGGCCATGCCGATCAATTGCACGCGAATTTGTCGATGCTCGGCTTTCAATGCCGTTTGCATCAGCGACATCGCCTCGAGGTCATTGGCATCCGGTCGGGTATTGCCGAGGATTTCCAGGGTGCTGACGCACATGCGCAAATTGCGCTGGAGGGCATCGAGTTCGGTCATGGAAATCTTCACTTCCTTGGACACCGAGGGCATCAGTGAGCGAAGTTGCACCATCGCCGCGTTCAGGCGAGTCATGAGCTTGAGGTGTTCGTCGGCGGTGATGGCCTGGCCGTCAATGATGCGCCCGTAGACTTTCGCGCAATCACGTAGCGCATCGGCCAGGTTGTAGCGCCAGGAATAAACCGCGTACAGCGGCAGGGCAAAGGAAAACGCCAGGGCCAGGGCAATGCCGATCAGGATATCCACCCCGCGCCACAAGCCATCGGTGACCGGGTTGTCGCCGTGCCCCGCGACGATGAACACGGTAATCGCCGACAGCAGCGCCGTGTAACCACCCTTGCCGATGGCGTGATACGAGAAAAACCCGCAGACCACCGACATCGCGAAATAGGTCAGCCAGGGCATCCCCAGCCAGGCCTGTTGTGCCACCAACACCAGGCCGACACCGGCGCCGATCAAGGTGCCAATGGCGCGCTCGGCGGCTTTCTTGCCGATGTTGCCGTGGTGCTGCAAGCCGCCTATCACCACCAGCATGGTCACCGACGCCCACTCACCGTGGGGTAGATTGATGCCGGTGGTCAGCAGGATCGTTGCCAGCAACCCGAGCGACACCCGCACCGCATGGATCACCCGGGCATGGCGGTAGCGCCGGTACGGGTCCAGTAACGGACGCAGCAATCGGCGCAACAGCGGTGGCAATCGTTGGGCTCTGGATGTACTCAGGCTGGCTCTCCTCAGAAGATGTAGTCGGTGGTCAGGAAGCTCGAACTGCGGCCGCTGATGATCTCGCTGATCAGGTCTTTGTTGGTCTCCTGGAACTTGGTCGCCACCAGGGTGCGGATCGAAAACACCCGCAGTGCGTCATGGACCGACAAGGTGCCTTCGGCCGAGTTCTTGCGACCATTGAAGGGATAGGTGTCCGGGCCGCGCTGGCACTGGGCATTGAGGTTGATGCGCCCGACCTGATTGGCGAAGGTGTCCACCAGCCGGCCAACCGCCACCGGGTTGGTGCCGAAGATGCTCAATTGCTGGCCAAAGTCCGACTCCAGCACGTAGTCGATCACGGTATCCAGATGACGGTAGGGCACGATGGGGATGACGGGGCCGAACTGTTCTTCCTGATAAACCCGCATCTGCGGCGTGACCGGGTACAGCACCGCCGGGTAGAAGAATGACGCACGAGCCTCGCCACCGTTGGGGTTGACTACCTTGGCGCCTTTGCTTTCGGCATCCGCCACCAGTGCATGCAGATAGTCGACCTTGCCCGATTCCGGCAGTGGCGTCAGGGCTACGCCACTTTCCCAGGGCATGCCGGGTTTGAGGTTGGCGAGCCTGGCATTGAATTTGTCGATGAAGGACTCGACCACGTCTTCGTGGACAAACAGGATCTTCAGAGCGGTGCAGCGCTGGCCATTGAATGACAGCGAACCGGTCACCGCTTCACTGACCGCGTTGTCCAGATCCACTTCGGGCAGGACGATGCCCGGGTTTTTCGCATCCAGGCCCAGCGCCGCGCGCAAGCGGTGGGGTCTCGGATGGAGTTTTTTCAGGTCACTGGCGGCCTTGTTGGTGCCGATGAAGGCAAAGATGTCGATCTTGCCGCTGGCCATCAACGCACTGACCGTCTCGCGGCCGCTGCCGTAGATGACGTTGATCACCCCGGTCGGAAAGCTGTCGCGGAAGGCCTCCAGCAGCGGGCGAATCAGCAGCACGCCGAGCTTGGCCGGCTTGAACACCACGGTGTTGCCCATGATCAGCGCCGGGATCAGCGTGGTGAAGGTTTCGTTCAACGGATAGTTGTAAGGCCCCATGCACAGGGCCACGCCCATCGGTACGCGACGGATCTGGCCGAGGGTGTCCTGTTCCAGTTCGAAACGGCTGGAGCGGCGGTCGAGTTCCTTCAGGGCGTTGATGGTGTCGACGATGTAGTCGCAGGTGCGGTCGAACTCCTTTTCCGAGTCCTTGAGGTTCTTGCCGATTTCCCACATCAGCAACTTGACCACGGCGTCGCGCTGCTCGCGCATGCGCCCGAGGAAGGTTTCGACGTGCTGGATGCGTTCGGCCACGCGCATGGTCGGCCACAGGCCCTGGCCACGGTCATAGGCGCGGACTGCAGCGTCGAGGGCGGTCAAGGCGGTGTCGGCATCCAGCAGCGGTGTGCTGCCGAGGATCACCTGTTCATCGCCATTCGGGCCTGCCAGGTACACCGGGCTGCGGACCAGGGCCAGCGGCCCGTTCCAGGTTCTGAGTTGGCCATCGACCAAGTACTCGCGCTGCTCGGTCTGGCCGTCAAGGCGGTACTTTTCCGGGATCTCGGCGGGGCTAGGGAACAGGTTCTGCAGATTATTGGCTGTGGTCATGTCGCTACCCCTCTGGATTGGCTGATGCACTGATGAATCGTTTTAGCAGACCTCAGCAACGCTTGTCATGACTCATCTCAGGGTTTTGCCGAACAGCATGATGTCCGGGGACTTATCGGTGCCTTGCGTCATGGCCTCAGAAGCGCCCCTTGTTGGCCCCCAATGCCCTCAACCTGCCCGCGCGGGGTGCCTTAATGTTGACTCTCCTTGATCACAACAAAAAAGTGCACCCGGCCGGCCGGGCAGCCATTGAGAGGACAGCCATGCGGGCAAGCCGATTAACTGAAAAGCCTAGCCTTTGTTTGGCCTTGGTGGGCTGTGTCTTTGCGGCGTTGCTTGCAGGGTGCGGCAAAGAGCCGAACAACCCGCCGACCCGCAGCGAAGCAGGTGCCGCGAGGCCCGCCGACGCGGAACTCGCGCAGGTCTACGACAACAGCTGCAAGCTTTGCCATGCCAATCCGGCGGCCGGGGCGCCGCTGACCGGCGATATCAAGGCCTGGCAACCACGGGTGTTACAGGGCGCCGACACGCTGCTCGATCACGCGATCAACGGTTACAACGGCATGCCGCCGATGGGGATGTGCATGCAGTGTTCGCAAGAACAGTTCCTGGCGCTGATTGCCTTTATGTCCGGCCAGCAAATCCAATAACAAGAACGGCAGGGTGCGATTCATGACGATGGACCTGACACGGCGTCAGTTGTTGCAACGGGCGAGCGTCATTGGCGCCTTTACCGCGCTCGGCTCAACGCCGGCAGTGGCCGAGCTGCTGCGCGCGCCACGCCTGATTCCCTGGCGCAATTGGTCGGGAGGCCAGAGTTGCCTGCCGGCTGCGCGGTTGGCGCCCAAGAACCTGGATGAGTTGACGCAAGTGGTGCGCCAGGCCCCCGGCAAGATTCGTCCGGTGGGCTCGGCGCATTCCTTCAGTGCGCTGGTGCCCACCGACGGCACCTTGCTGTCGCTGAGCTATTTCACGGGTTTGCTCGATCACGATCGGCAAACGCTGCAGGCCGAGTTCGCCGCCGGCACGCCGATGTCACGCATGGGCACGCCGCTCAAGGACATCGGCCAGGCCCTGCAAAACATGGCTGACATCGATTACCAGACCCTTGCCGGCGCGATCTCGACCTCGACCCACGGCACCGGCAAAGACTTTCAATCGTATTCGGCGCATGTCTGCGGCTTGCAGTTGGTGGCCGCCAACGGCGACGTGCTGGACTGCGATGCCAGCCGCCATCCTGAAGTGTTCAGTGCCGCGAGGGTGTCCCTGGGCGCGCTGGGCGTGGCCACCAGGGTACGCCTGCAAAACCGCCCGGCGTATCGATTGCGGGAGCGCCAATGGATCGCTAAAACCGAAGAGTTACTGGAAGACCTGGACAAGAACACCCGGGAAAACCAGCACTGGGAAATGCTCGTGGTGACCCATTCCGACTACGCCCTGTCGATCGCCCTGAACGAAACCGGCGACCCGGTTACACCACTGGTCCCGGCGGATGAGGAGGGCGGCAACGAGTTTGTCACGCTGATCGAGAAGATCGACAAATACGCCAGCGACTTCCCGGACCTGCGTCGCACGACGCTCAATAACTTGCGCCACCTGGCCAGTTTCGATGACCGGGTGGGTGACTCGTTCGACATCTATGCCAACGTGCGCACGGTACGTTTCAATGAAATGGAATACTCCGTGCCGGCCGAGTACGGCCCAGCCTGTTTGCGCGAGATCCTCAAACTGATCCAGGACAAGGACCTGCGCACCTGGTTTCCGATCGAGTACCGTTACGTCAAGGCCGACGACATTCCCCTGAGCATGTTCGAAGGTCGCGACAGCTGTTCGATCTCGGTCCACCAGCATTACCAGATGGATCATCACAACTTCTTCGCCGCCATCGAGCCGATTTTCTGGAAGTACAACGGCCGGCCGCACTGGGGCAAGTTGCACACGCTGAATGCGAAAAACCTGCAGCCGCTGTACCCGCGCTGGCAGGAATTCATCCAGGTGCGGCAGGCGCTCGACCCCAGCGGCAAATTTCTCAACGCGCACTTGTCATCCATTCTGGGGGTGAGCTGATGGCCGTCAATCGCCGCAATTTCTTGCTCGGCACCGCCGGTGTCGGCGCCTTGTTGGTGGGTGTCGGGGCGTGGCTGCGGCCGGGTGACCGAGGCGCGCCGTACAGCGATTACTTCCTTGCGCTGAACCGCGAACTCAAGGACCACGGCCCGATGCGACCGGTGATGCTGATCGACCTTGATCGGCTGGATCACAACATCGATGTGGTGATGCAATCGGTCAAGCGCGCCGGCAAGCACCTGCGCCTGGTGGAAAAATCACTGCCGGCACCGGGGCTTCTGGCCTACATCGCCCAGCGCGCCGGTACGCAACGGCTGATGTCGTTTCACCAACCGTTTCTCAATCATGACGCGGTGCAGTTTGCCGAGGCCGATATTCTGCTGGGCAAGCCGCTGCCGGTGCGTTCGGCCGAGTTGTTCTATCAGTCGCACAAGGGTTCTTTCGACCCTTCGAAGCAATTGCAATGGTTGCTCGATACGCCGCAACGCTTGCAGCAATACCTCGCCCTGACTCAAGGGCTGGGCACGCGAATACGGGTGAACATCGAACTGGATGTCGGGCTGCATCGCGGTGGCGTCAGTGACCTTGGCGTACTCGGGCAGATGCTGGCGCTGATCAGCCAGCACCCGCAGCACCTGGAATTCGCCGGGTACATGGGCTACGACCCGTTCGTGGGCATGGGCGTGCCGGGGATCCTGGGCTCGCCCGAGGAGCTGTTCGCCAAGGTGATGGTGGTTTACAACCGCTGCGTCGATTTCACCCGTCAGCAATACCCCGGTTTGTGGCGCGAAGGGCTGACCCTCAATACGGCCGGCAGCCCGAGCTATCGCATGCATGAACACGAACAGCTCAGCAGCGAAGTGTCGGTGGGGACGGGGCTGCTCAAGCCCACTCATTATGATTTGCCGTCACTGGCGGAGCATGTGCCGGCCGCTTTTATCGCCACGCCGGTGCTGAAAAGCACCGGGGCTGTAAACATCCCGGCGCTGGATGGCAAGTCCAGGCTGTTTTCCTGGTGGGACACCAATCAGCGCGAGACGTATTTCATCTATGGCGGTAACTGGATGGCGGAGTTCGAATCGCCAGCGGGGTTGCAGAGCAATGGCGTGTATGGCCGCAGCTCGAACCAGGAAATGGTCAATGGTTCGGCCGCGGTGGGGCTGACGGTTGAGGACCAGGTGTTCTTGCGGCCTGCCCAGACGGAGTCGGTGTTGTTGCAGTTCGGGGATTTGCTGGCGGTTCGGGGTGGGCGGATTGTGGATAGCTGGCCGGTGTATTCCTGATGTTTTTTGGGTGATTGTCCCGACGCCTTCGCGAGCAAGCCCGCTCCCACATTTGGAATGCATTCCCCTGTGGGAGCGGGCTTGCTCCGGGCGGCGTTCCGACGAAGGCGTCAGTTCAGTCAGAACGCATAGGGAATACTGACCTTGGTCCAAAGCATTTCCCCTTCAGGCCGGTTTTCCACGTCGAACTCCTTGGCCCAGCGAATCTCCGCGCTGGCGTATTCGAGAAAGGTCCAGTGCAGCGCCGGACCAATGGCAAACACCTGGCCGCGCACCCCGTCGTTCACGTCCTGGCCATTGAACTGCACGGTGTGGCCGAACTGTTTGTCGTCGGTAGTTTGCTTGAGATAGTAGCCGTTCAATCCGAGCATCAGGTCGTCGGTGATCTTGAAACTGGCGGAATAATCGAAGTGGAAAATCTGCCCCGACTTGTAGTCGGTGTCCTTGTTTTTCTCGTTGAAACTGTAGGTGGTCTTCATCGACACCTCGGTTCTGTCCGTCGGCAGCCAGGTGAAGGAGAACAACGGTTTGTAGGTGTAGAAGTTGTTGCTGGTGTTGGCCAGGCGGTCAACGCTGTACTCGCCGGTCGGCACGGTGATTTCGATGGCGGCGCCGAGGGTCAGGTTCGGGCCCATGTCCCAGAGAATGATCGGCGCAAACGTTGTGTCACCCATGCCTTCACGGGTGTCCTGCGGCAGTCCGAACACCGAGACTTCCTGCTTGAGCCAGGGCTGCGCGATGTAGCCGGCCAGCCGGCCGCCAAACACGCGCACCGGGCTGAGGTAATCCAGGCGCGGAATGACCGCCGTGGACTCGATCTCGACGTTCGGCACCTTGCCGCCGAGCGAGCTGATATTGAGCTTCGTGGCTTTGTAGTGGTTGTAGTAGAGGTTGAACGCAACCATGTTGTCCGGAAGGCTGTCGGGCGAAAGCGGCAACACGAAAAAGCCGTCGGTGCCGGTGCCGATGTTGTCCACGCCAGTCTCGGTGGCCAGTGCCGGTTGCAGGGCGCAGACGCCGGCCAGGCCAATGACCATCAGGGGGAGTGTCGTGCGGGTCGGGATCATGGGTGTACTCATTATTATTGTTGTCGGGCTGTCCGGCATCCATACGAGGGCCGCAACATAGAAATAAGCTGTCTGTGCCCTGCAAGGCAGGGTATTGGCGGCCATTTAGGGGGACTTCTGCGGACAGTCTTTGAGCCCTGTGCTAACTTCCTTCGACATAACCGGTTACAAAAATAAGAATGCAGCTCGACCCGGAATGTATAGCCCCATGCAAATGAAAGTGATCGATCCCACCTTTGAACTGGCGCTGGTGTCGCCGTTTCTCCTGCAGACCCTGGCCGAAGTCGCCGAGCAAAAAGGCATCCACCCCGAGAGCCTGTGCCGAGGGTTGGGCTTTACCTTTGAAGACCTGCAGGACCCGGCGCAGCGTATTTCCCATCGCCAGGCCGTGGCCATGATTCAACGCGCGCTCAAGGCCTTGCCCAATCAGGGGCTGGGCCTGTGGGTCGGCGCGCAGAATGTGCTCGGCACGCTGGGGTTGTTGGGGCATGTGTTGTCGCTGTGCAAGACCCTGCGCGATGCCTTCGAACTGGGCATTCGCCATCAACACACCTCAGGCGGCATTGTCGTGTCGAGTGTGGAGGAGGCGGGGGATCGGGTGTTTGTCGACGTTGAATGCCGCTTGCCGTTCGCCGACGTGCAGTTGTTCGCGGTCGAGGAGTTTTTCGCCAGCCTGCTGGTGTACGGCCGGGCGCTGGTCGGGGCGGATTTCAAGCCGACGGCCGTGGAGTTCGTGCATGCCGCGCCGGACTATCTCGGCGAATATTCGCGCCTGCTGGGGCCGGACGTGCGTTTCGGTTGCCTGCAAAACCGCATGGTGATCGATGCGCATTGGCTGGACGTTCAGTTGCCCAATCACCATTCCCTGGCCCTGCGCCAGGCCGTGAAATTGCTCGAACTGGAAGCCGCGCAGGTGCACCAGAAAATGGATCTGATCCAGGCGGTGGAACGGGCGATTGCCCGGGACCTGACCGAGGGCAGCCACATCGAGAAAATCGCCGGCGACCTGAACATGAGCAGCCGCACCTTGCGCCGCCGTCTCACCGAACATGCGCTGACGTTCGAAACGCTGCTGGAACAAGTGCGCCAGGCCCGCACCATGAGCCTGCTGGCCAACCCGGACATGTCCATCGAACGCATCACCGAGGAAGTCGGCTACAGCGACGTGCGCAGCTTTCGCCGGGCTTTCAGGCGCTGGACCGGCAAGAGCCCGAGTGCGTTCCGCAACGAAAGCCCCGGCGTGGTTTGATCTTCTGTGGCGAGGGGGCTTGCCCCCGTTGGGTTGCGAAGCAGCCCCAAAACCTGGCGACTCGGTATGACTGAAAATATAGGGGAGCGCTACGCGCTCCAACGGGGGCAAGCCCCCTCGCCACACAAGCCCCCTTTGCCACAGGTTCCTGGCCTCTGACGGCACACAAACCCTCGTACTCCGGTTAAACTCCATGCTCTTTTTCGAGGAGTTCATATGAGTCATTACCAGCCGGGCATTCTCGCCACCCCCGTTCCGCCTCAAGCTCGCCATATGTTCTTCGCCCTCGAATCCGTTGCTGCTCTACCGACCGCGCTCGATAACCTGCAAGGCCTGGTGGACGGCAAATCGGTGGTGGTCGGCTTCGGTGAATCCCTGGTCAAGGCGCTGGACGGGCAGATCGAAGGCCTGCGCACTTTCCCGGCACTGACTGGCGTCGGCGTCGACAATCCGTCGACCCAACACGCGCTCTGGTGCTGGCTGCACGGTGAAGACCGTGGCGAATTGCTCAACCGCAGCAACGCCATCTCGGCGGCACTGGCCCCGGCGTTGCGCCTGGTGCAGATGAACGAAACCTTCCGCCACATGACCGGCCATGACCTGACCGGCTACGAAGATGGCACCGAGAACCCCCACGACGCAGCCGCCGTGACCGCCGCCCTGGTGGGTGAGGGCGCGGACGGCACGGTGGGTGGCAGCTTCGCCGCGATCCAGCAGTGGCAGCATGACTTGAAAGGTTTCCATGGGCTGTCGGCGGATGAAAAAGACAACATCATGGGTCGCCGCTTGAGCGATAACGAAGAGATCGACGACGCGCCGGTTTCCGCCCACGTCAAACGCACCGCCCAGGAAAGCTTTGCGCCTGAAGCCTTCGTGGTGCGCCGCTCGATGCCGTGGATCGAAGGTGACCGTGCCGGCCTGATGTTCCTGGCCTTCGGTTTTTCCCTTGACGCCTTCGAAGCCCAACTGCGCCGCATGAGTGGCCTGGAAGACGGCATCACCGACGGTCTGTACCGCATCAGCCGTCCGCTCACCGGTGGCTACTACTGGTGCCCGCCGCTCAAGGACGGTCGACTGGACCTGCGCGCATTGCGCGTCGGCTGAGCCGCAAGGAGTGCCTATGAACCTGGTGCGCTGGGGCATGATCGGCTGTGGCAGTGTCGCTGAACGCAAAAGCGGGCCGGCCTTTTACAAGGCACCCGGATCGGCGTTGGTCGCGGTGATGGGCCGGCGCCTGGAAGCCGTCACCGACTACGCCACGCGCCACGGCATCGCTCGGGTCTACACCGATGCGCAGGCGCTGATCAACGATCCCGAGGTCGACGCGGTGTACATCGCCACGCCGCCCGACAGCCATCACGCCTATGCTTTGCAGGTGGCCGCGGCCGGCAAGCATTGCTGCGTGGAAAAACCGATGGCGCTGAATGCCGGGCAAAGCCGTGAAATGCAGCAGGTGTTTGCCGATGCCGGGTTGCACCTGTTCGTGTCCTATTACCGACGTTCGCTGCCACGCTTCCGGCAAGTGCGGCAATGGCTGGAAGAGGGGCGGATCGGCGAGGTCCGGCACCTGAGCTGGACCCTCACCAAAGCCCCGTCGGCAGCGGACCGGAGCGGCACCGATAACTGGCGCACCGACCCGGCAATTGCCGGTGGAGGTTACTTCGCCGATCTTGCCAGCCATGGCCTGGACCTGTTTCAGTACCTTCTCGGCGATATCGTCGAAGTCGCCGGATTCACTGCGCGGCAGGCTGGTTTGTACGCGGCCGAAGATGCCGTCAGCGCCACTTGGCGGTTTGCCAGCGGGGCACTGGGCATGGGCTGCTGGAACTTCGTTGCAGACCGTCGCGAAGACCGGGTCGAAGTGATTGGCAGCGAAGGCCGGATCACTTTTTCAGTGTTCGATGAACACCCGGTCGAGCTGCACGCCGACGAGCTGCACGCTGGCGAGCACCTCAGCCTGAACATCGAGCATCACGCACACATTCAGTGGCACCACGTATTGGGCATGAATGCGCATATTCGTGGCGAGACGCAGCACCCCGCCGTGGCCGAGCAGGCGCTGAAGACCGATTGGGTGATGGACCAGATTCTCAAGCGTGATCACACATAACCCCCTGTGGGAGCGGGCTTGCTCGCGAATGCGGTTCAACATTCAACATCTGAGTTGACTGACACTCCGCCTTCGCGAGCAAGCCCGCTCCCACATTTGTTCTTGCTTCGCACTTCTAACCTTATGCGCATTCGGTATTTCTCAACCCTGTCATAACTTATCTAAGATCACGTCATAACTCGTTATAACAAGTGATCTGCCATGACCGATAACGTTCTATCCCTGAGCAGCGTCCCGTTGCACACCCAGCTGCGAGATGTGCTGCGCGCCCGCATCCTCGACGGCGAATACCCGCAAGACAGCCAGATGCCTTCAGAAAGCGAGCTTGGCGCGTTGTTCAAGGTCAGCCGCATCACCGTGCGCCAGGCCTTGGGCGATCTGCAAAAGGAAGGGCTGATCTTCAAGATCCACGGCAAGGGCACTTTCGTCGCCAAGCCGAAAACCTTCCAGAACGTCAGCACCCTGCAAGGCTTGGCCGAGTCCATGACCGATCGCGGCTATGAGGTGATCAACCGCCTGCGCAGCTTCAAGTTCATTGCCGCCGACAAGCTGGTGGCCGAGCGTTTGCAGGTCGCCGAAGGGGAGGTCGTGGCGCAGATCAAACGTGTGCGCCTGATCAATCGCGAGCCGGTTTCCCTGGAAATCACTTACCTGCCCAAGGCCATTGGCGAGCGCCTGGAAAAAGCCGACCTGGTCACCCGCGACATTTTCCTGATCCTGGAAAACGACTGCGGCTTGACCCTGGGGCACGCCGACCTGGCCATCGATGCGGTACTGGCCGATAGCGACCTGACCCACGCGCTGAACGTTGAACCCGGCTCGCCGATCATGCACATCGAACGCCTGACCCACGATGTCGACGGTCGGCCGCTGGACTTCGAACACCTTTACTACCGTGGCGATGCCTTCCAGTACCGCCTGCGGATCGACCGGGAAAAAGGGGAGCAGGCATGACCCGAAGCACATTGGAGCAGGAATACGACATCGTCGTGATCGGCGGCGGCACCGCCGGCCCCATGGCGGCGATCAAGGCCAAGGAACGCAACCGCGACCTGCGGGTGTTGTTGATCGACAAGGCCAACGTCAAGCGCAGCGGCGCGATCAGCATGGGCATGGACGGCCTGAACAACGCGATCATTCCCGGCCACTCGACACCGGAGCAGTACACCAAGGAAATCACCATCGCCAACGACGGCATCGTCAACCAGACCGCGGTGTACGCCTATGCCACCCACAGTTTCGAAACGATCGAACAACTGGACCGCTGGGGCGTGAAATTCGAAAAGGACGAAACCGGCGACTACGCGGTGAAAAAGGTCCACCACATGGGCGCTTATGTGTTGCCGATGCCGGAAGGGCACGACATCAAGAAAGTCCTCTATCGGCAGTTGAAGCGCGCGCGGGTGAGTATCACCAATCGCCTGGTCTGCACCCGATTGCTGACGGATGAAGAGGGCACGGTCAACGGCGTGATGGGCTTCGACTGCCGTACGGCGGACTTCCACGTGATCAAGGCCAAGGCCGTGATCCTCGCTTGCGGTGCCGCCGGACGCCTGGGGTTGCCGTCTTCGGGCTACCTGATGGGCACCTACGAAAACCCGACCAATGCCGGCGACGGCTACTCGATGGCCTACCATGCCGGGGCCGAACTGGCGAACCTGGAATGCTTCCAGATCAACCCGCTGATCAAGGATTACAACGGCCCGGCCTGCGCCTACGTCACCGGCCCCTTGGGCGGCTACACCGCCAACAACAAGGGCGAACGCTTCATCGAGTGCGACTACTGGAGCGGGCAGATGATGTGGGAGTTCCATCAGGAACTGGAAAGCGGCAATGGCCCGGTGTTCCTCAAGCTCGATCATCTGGCCGAGGAAACCATCCAGAACATCGAAGAGATCCTGCACAGCAACGAGCGTCCGAGTCGTGGCCAGTTCCACGCCAATCGCGGCACCGACTACCGCACGCAGATGGTCGAGATGCACATCTCGGAAATCGGTTTTTGCAGCGGGCATTCGGCGTCGGGGGTGTGGGTCAACGAGAAGGCCGAGACCTCGGTCAAGGGTTTGTACTCGGCTGGAGACATGGCTGCGGTGCCGCACAACTACATGCTCGGTGCGTTTACCTATGGGTGGTTCGCTGGCCAGAACGCGGCGGATTTTGTCGCCGGGCGCGAGTTTTCAGCGCTGGATGCCCGGCAGATCGAAACCGAAAAACAACGGGTCTACGCACCGCTGGAGCGTGAGCACGGCCTGCCGCCAGCCCAGGTCGAATACAAGCTGCGGCGCTTGGTCAACGACTACCTACAACCGCCGAAAGTGACCAGGAAGATGCAGATCGGCCTGCAGCGCTTCAGCGACATCCAGCGCGATCTCGACCAGATCAAGGCGCACAACGCCCACGAGCTGATGCGCGCCATGGAAGTCAGCATGATCCGCGACTGCGCCGAAATGGCCGCCCGCGCTTCATTGTTCCGCGCCGAAAGCCGCTGGGGGCTTTACCACCATCGCGTCGATCACCCGCAACGCAACGACCGCGACTGGTTCTGCCATTGCCACCTGAAGAAAGACGAAAACGGTTTGATGAGCAGTTTCAAGAAAGCCGTCGAGCCTTACATCATCCCGCTCGATGCCGACGAGATGCAGGCCTACGACCGGCTGCGGGTCGGCGCGGATGCCGCCTGAGCATCACCCCAAGAGAGACCGTGAAATGGCCTATCAAGCCCAGGAAATTTTCTTCCGTTCCAACGCCCCCGTCACCGTCGACGAGGACAAATGCATCGCCCACAAAGGCTGCACCGTGTGCGTAGACGTCTGCCCGATGGACCTGCTGGCGATCAACCCGGCCACGCAAAAGGCCTACATGGCGTTCGACGAATGCTGGTACTGCATGCCCTGTGAAAAGGACTGCCCGACGGGTGCGGTGAAAGTCGAAATCCCGTACCTGCTGCGCTGAAACACTGTCCCTGTGGGAGCGAGCTTGCTCGCGAAGAGGCCGGCGCAGCTGGCATCTTCATTGACTGAAAGGACGCATTCGCGAGCAAGCCCGCTCCCACAGTGGATCGAGGCCAGTCGCAAGTCCTGCATACACCATAAAAACCTGTGGGAACGAGCTTGCTCGCGATGAGGCCCGCTCGAACAACCCAAAACGCCATCCGGCACCACCGGACGCCTGATTCAAGACACCCCTCGTTTCCCACCGCGCCCTGATCGTGGCGGAGACGAACATCCTATAAATGATTCGAGGGGAAACACTCATGATGTTGCGTGCAGCTTTGGCCGGTCTGGTACTGGCTTCATTCACCCTGTCGGCCTCGGCCGAAACCATCCGCATTGCCATCGGTACCCAGGACACCACCATCAACTGCGCCGCCGGCGGATTGTTGATTCGCGAACTCGGGCTACTGGACAAATACCTGCCCCACGATGGCCCCTACAAGGACGCCCAATACGAGGTGCAGTGGAAAAACTTCACCAGCGGCGCACCCCTGACCAACGAAATGGTGGCCGGCAAACTCGACTTCGGCGCCATGGCCGACTTCCCCGGCGCGTTCAACGGCGTAGCGTTCGAAACGGCGGGCAAGCACAGCCTGTTTATCAGCGTGCTGTCGGGCAGCATCAAGGGCAGTGGCAACGGCATCGTGGTACCGAGCGCATCGGGTGTGCAGTCGCTGGCAGAGCTGAAGGGCAAGACCATTTCCGTGCCGTTCGCTTCCACTGCCCATGGCATGCTGTTGCGCGCCGTCGCGGCCCAGGGCTGGGACCCGCTCAAGGACGTGAACATCATTGCCCAGCCGCCGGAAGTCGCCGGCTCCGCGTTGCAGGCCGGCAAGATCGATGCTCACGCTGACTTCGTGCCCTTCGCCGAACTGTTCCCCAGCCGTGGTTTCGCCCGCAAGATTTATGACGGCGCCCAGGCCAACGCGCCGACCTTCCACGGTGCGCTGGTCGATCAGGCCTATGCGAAAAAGTACCCGGAAATCGTCGTCGCTTACCTGCGGGCGAGTATCGAAGCCAACCAGCTGCTAGCGGCTGAGCCGGAGAAATACAGCGAGTTGATCGCCAAGGTCACCGGGGTCGATGCCGAGGTCAATTATCTGTTCCATGGCCCACTCGGTGTGCAGACCCGCGACCTGAGCTGGAAGCCGGAATACCGTCAGGCCGTTGGCACCGCCATCGATACCCTCAAGTTGTTGAAGAAGGCCGATCGCGGTCTGGATCTCAACACCTTCATTGACGACCAATACATCCGCGCCGCCTTCAAGGCCTCGAACCTGGACTACAGCGCGCAACTGGCCAGTTACGGGCAGGCGCCGCTCAAGGCCGTCGATGCCACCAGCGGCCAAGCCATCACCGACTTCAGCCACGTGGCGGAAATCTGGGTGCGCGGCGAGCCGAAAGTCCGCCAGTACGCCTCGGCGCAAGCGGCGTTTGCCGCGCTGGCCAGCCTCAAGCAGGAAGGCAGGAGCATCCGCGCGGTGTACGCCCAGGCCCGCGACAGCGGGATCAAGTTGCTGGCGGATCAGGCGTGGTTTGCCACCGACGGGAAAGGGCAGCTGAGCGCGTTCCTGCTCAAAGGTCAGGCCCAACAGTTCGCCACGGCGCAGGGCGGCAAGGTCCTCGACTTCACTGATGCCACTGCCCAGGCCGTGGCTGTTCGCTAATCCCAAGTACCCCTCGGGCAAATGTGGGAGCGGGCTTGCTCGCGAATGCGGATCAACATTCAACATCTGAGTTGACTGAAACACCGCTTTCGCGAGCAAGCCCGCTCCCACAGAGATCTTGGTTGTGAGGAGGAATTGTGTACCTATCATCTATACGCTGGATCCCCAGAGCCGCATCCTTGCTGCTCTGCCTGCTGTTCTGGCAACTCGCCGCCAGCTACCACTGGAACCTCGGCCTGGTGACCTTCGCCAACGTCCCGACACCCGTGGCGGTCATTGAAGCCGCCCTCGGCCTCGGCGACTCGGGCAAGCTCGCCCAGCACCTGGGCAGCAGCCTCGGCCGGGTGTTCGCCGGTTACCTCGCGGCGCTGATCATTGGTGTGGCCCTGGGCCTGGCCATCGGTCGCTCGAAATGGGCCGAAGATCTCTTGCTGCCGCCCCTGGAGGTGCTGCGCCCGATCCCGGCAGTGGCGTGGATTCCCCTGGCGATCCTGATGTTTCCCTCGTCGGAACTGTCGATGGTGTTCATCACCTTCACCGGCGCATTGTTCCCGATCCTGCTCAACACCGTGCACGGCGTCGAAGGCGTCGATCCACGGCTGATCGCCTCGGCGAAAAGCCTCGGGGCAGGGCGCCGGGCAATCCTGCTGGAGGTCGTTCTTCCGGGTGCTGCGCCCAGCATCATCACCGGTCTGGCCATCGGCATGGGCACCTCGTGGTTCTGCCTGGTGACGGCGGAAATGATCTCCGGCCAATTCGGCATCGGTTATTACACCTGGGAGTCCTACACCATCCAGAACTACGCCGACATCGTCGTCGGCATGCTGCTGATCGGCGTGCTCGGGATGGGCAGCAGCCTGTTGATCAAGCGTCTGGGCGGGCTGTTCACGCCTTGGCATCGACCACGAGGAAAAGCCTGATGAGCGTTTTTCAACACCTGGAAGGGCGTATCGACATCCGGGGGCTGTCGATCAGCCTGGGCGAGGGGGGCGCGGCTTTCGAAGCGGTACAGGGCCTCGACTGCCGGATCGAGCCAGGGCAGTTCGTGTGCATTCTCGGGCCGTCCGGTTGCGGCAAGTCCACCTTGCTCGGCGCCCTGGCCGGCCACCTGCAACCGCGCACGGGCATGCTGAATGTCGATGGCGCAGCGGTGTCGGGCCCATCGCCCCAGCGCGGCATGGTGTTCCAGCAGCACACACTGTTTCCTTGGCGCACGGTGCGTGACAACGTCGCCTTCGGCCTGAAAATGCGTGGCGTCGGCAAGGCCGAACGGCACAAGGCGGCGGATGAAATCCTCGCCCTGGTGGGCCTCGAAGGTTTTGCCGGGCGCTGGCCCGACCAGCTCTCCGGTGGCATGCAGCAACGGGTGGAAATCGCCCGGGTGCTGGTCAACCGTCCGCGCCTGTTGTTGATGGACGAACCCTTTGGCGCCCTCGATGCCCTGACCCGGTTGAACATGCAGGAACTGCTGCTGGATATCTGGACGCGCATCCGCACCACCGTGGTGTTTGTCACCCATGACATCGACGAAGCGCTGTTCCTCGCTGATCGCCTGTTGGTCATGAGCTCGCGCCCCGGGCGAATCATCGAAGACCTGCGCCTGGACTTCCCCAGGCCGCGCAGCACGGAACTGATGACCCGCCCTGAATTCTCGCACCTCAAGCGCCATTGCCTCGAACTCCTGCGCCACGAAGACGGTCGGCAACTGCCGCGCCTGAACCCGCTCGGACTTCCCCCTGAAAACAAACTGCCGCGATTTGCCCTATGACCTCACTATTCGATGTAACCGATAACGACGACATTCTTGCCCTGCAACCGCGCCTGACCGATGACGACCCCGGCGTACGCCGGATCGCGCTGATCGAACTGGCCGATCTCGAGGAGCCGGATGGCCTGCAGTGGTTGATCAATCGGCTGGCCGAAGACCCGATTGCAGACGTTCGCGCCGAAGCCGCGCGGTTGCTGGAAGCCTGGGAGGACGAGCCCGTAGTCGAGGCGTTGTGCCAGGCGCTGACGGATCCATCCCCGGCGGTGCAGGCGGCCGCAGCGCAGAGCCTTAGCCTGCTCAAGAGTGAAGCGGCGGGCCGGGTCATTCTGCCGTGGACCGGGCACGCCGACAGCGGTGTACGCATTGCCACATTCAGGGCGTTGCGCGAGTTGCGTTGCCCCGATGCCGCCGATGCGGCTGCCCGGGCACTGGACGATGAAAGCGCCAGTGTGCGCCGCGAGGCGGTGGGCGTGCTCGGCTGGCTCAAGCAACTCGATGCCTTGCCGACCCTGGCGCGGTTGGCCAGCGCTGACCCGGACACTGAAGTTCGGCGTGCCGCCACCGGGGCGTTGGGCCTGGCGTCTGACGCGCAGGTGCTGCCGGCCCTGCGCCAGGCCTTGCGCGACGCTGCCTGGCAAGTCCGCGAAGAAGCCGCCACCACCCTGGGCAAGGTCGGCCACCTCGACGCCGGCCCGGCCCTGATCGACGCCTTGGGCGACGATTACTGGCAAGTGCGTCTGCGCGCCACCCGCAGCCTCGGTCGCTTACGTTATGGACCGGCGATCGATGCGTTGATCGACACCCTCGGCCACCGCATCAGCAACCTGCGCAAGGAAGCCGCGTTGGCCCTGGGCGAATTGAACGACCCACGGGCCATCGCGGCATTGCAGGCCGCGCAGGACGACGGCGACCCGGAAGTGCGCAAGGCCGTGCGCATTGCCTTGAGTCAACTGCAATGAATCCGCTGGCGGTGGGTAATTCTCGAAGCAAACAGCAGTTGCGACTGAACTGGCCGGATGGTCGCGAACAGGTGTTGGACCATGCCGAATTGCGTCGCCAGTGCCCGTGTTCGCAGTGTCGGGCGTTTCGGTTGCGGGGGCTGACGCCGATGGTTGATGGGCGGGTTCGGGTTATTGAATTGCACTCGCAGGGGTATGGACTGCAACTGGTGTTCAGCGATGGGCATGAGCGGGGGATTTATCCGTGGGCGTATCTGGCGCAACTCACCTCTTGAGTCACTGAAATCCAATGTGGGAGCGAGCTTGCTCGCGATGCGGCCCGGTCAGTCGACACACATGTTGAATGAAAGACCATCGCGAGCAAGCTCGCTCCCACAGGTCACTGGTCCTGTCACCAGATGATTGACGGTCCTTGCCAGGCAAAAGCCAAAAGAGTACAAATGTACTCCATGACGACTCTGACTCCCCGCCGTACCGCCATCCTGACCTTTATCCGCGATCGCATCGCCGAGCACGGTCAGCCTCCGAGCCTCGCTGAAATCAGCGAGGCGTTCGGTTTTGCCTCCCGCAGCGTGGCGCGCAAGCATGTGCTGGCGCTGACCGAAGCCGGGTTTATCGAGGTCAACCCGCATCAGGCCCGGGGCATTCGCCTGCTCGGGCAGCCGCCGCGTCCCGAGTTGCTGGACATCCCGGTACTCGGCCGGGTGGCGGCCGGTGCGCCGATCGGGGCCGATGCTGAGGTCCATAGCCGCTTGCTGCTCGATCCGTCGATCTTCTCGCGGGTGCCGGACTACATGCTGCGGGTCCGGGGTGACTCGATGATCGAGGACGGCATTCTCGATGGCGATCTGGTGGGCGTGCACCGCAACCCCGAGGCGCTCAATGGCCAGATCGTCGTGGCGCGACTCGACGGCGAAGTCACCATCAAGCGCTTCGAGCGGGTCGGCGATGTGGTTCGCCTGCTGCCACGCAACCCGGCCTACAGGCCGATCATTGTCGAAGCCGACCGGGACCTGGCCATCGAAGGCGTGTTCTGTGGCCTGGTGAGGCAAGGCTGATGGGTGCCGTCGTTGCGCTGGATACGCTGTTCAATGGCGGCCAGGTCTGGAAGGGCCGGCCTGCGCCACCGGCCGCCAGCCCGCAACCCACCGGGCATGCCGCGCTGGACGCCGCATTGCCCAGCGGAGGCTGGCCGGAGGCGGCGCTGACGGAAATCCTCTTGGCCGGGCAGGGCGTGGGCGAGTTGCAACTGGTGTGGCCGACGCTGGCACGGCTGTCGGCGGCGGGCGAGCACATCGTGCTGGTGGCGCCGCCTTATGTGCCGTATCCCCAGGCGTGGCAGGGTGCCGGGGTCGATCTGCGTCAGTTGTCGATCATCCAGGCCAGCGAGCGCGATGCGCTGTGGGCCGCGGAACAATGCCTGCGTTCGGGCAGTTGCGGTGCTGTGCTGTGCTGGCCGCACAAGGCCGATGACCGTGCCTTGCGCCGCTTGCAGGTGGCGGCGGAAACCGGCCAGACCCTGGCCTTCGCCTATCGTCCCCTCAATGAAGCGATCAACCCTTCGCCGGCAGCCTTGCGCATCGCCATCGATACCCGACCGGCACAACTGCGTGTGCTCAAGTGCCGCGGCGGCCTGGCCCGTTCGGCGCCGATTGCCTTCGCCGTGGGGCATTGAGGTTGCCATGCGCTGGGTCTGCATTGTTTTCCCGCAATTGGCGCTGGACGCAGTACTGCGTCAGCGCGCCGATCCCGAGGAACCCCTGGCGTTGCTGACCGGCCCGGCCCAGCGCCGGGTGCTGCAGGCGGTTAACGACGCGGCGCGGGCGCTGGGCTTGCGTCCCGGTCAGTCCATGAGTGCGGCACAGGCCTTGAGCAAAGGCTTTGCCACGGCTGAATACGACGCCGCCGACATCGAACACTGGCAGCAGTTTCTCGCCGCCTGGGCCTATCGCTTCAGCTCCCAGGTCAGCGTGCATTACCCCCGGGCCGTGGTATTCGAGATCGAATCCAGCCTCGGTTTGTTCGGCGCCTGGCCGCAATTCGAAGCGCTTTTGCGCCGTGAGCTCGGTGAGCTGGGGTTTCGGCACCGCATCGTGGCCGCGCCCAACCCGGTGGCGGCGCGGGTGCTGGCCAACGCCTATGACGGTCTGGTGGTGCCGGACGATCAAGCCTTGCAGCATCACCTGGGGCAAATGCCTGTCGACCGGATCGGCCTCGAAGCCTCGGTCGCCACGGCCTTGTCGCGCATGGGCTTGCGCACCTTGAGCCAGGTGCAGGCGCTGCCCCGGCATAGCCTGGCCCGGCGTTTCGAGGCTCAGGTGCTCAAGCATCTGGATGCCCTGTCGGGTTTACGGCGGCTGGCGCTGGCGTTTTACCTGCCGCCGGACCGCTTCGATGTGCGTATCGAGCTCAATTTCGATGTGCAGTCCCATCAAGCCTTGCTGTTTCCGTTGCGCCGGCTGACTGGCGACCTGTCGGCGTTCCTCTGTGGTCGCGACAGCGGCGTACAGCGTTTCGACCTGCATCTGGAACATGCCGGGTTGCCGGATACGCTCATCAAGGTCGGCCTGCTCAGCGCCGAGCGCGATCCGGCGATGCTCTTCGAACTGGCCCGGGGGCGGCTGGAGCAAGTCCAGGTCGAGGCGCCGGTGCGCGGCTTTCGCTTGCGCGCCGAGGATTTGCCGACCTTCGTGCCCCAACATCAGGAACTGTTCGACGATCGCCCGCAGCAGTCCTTGCCCTGGGAGCAACTGCGCGAACGCCTGCGTGCACGGCTGGGGGATGACGCGGTGCATGGCCTGCGCTTCCAGGCCGATCACCGCCCCGAGTGTGCATGGCAGGCCAGTGCCGACAGCCAGCCTTGCGTGGTGCCGGCCGCGGTGAAACGGCCGGGCTGGCTGCTGACTGAACCGCTGGCCGTGCATCAGGGCTCGGCGCGGATCCTCATGGGGCCGGAACGCATCGAGTCCGGTTGGTGGGACGGTGACGACGTACGCCGTGACTATTACCTGATCGAAACCCGTGCAGGCCAACAGGGCTGGGCCTACCGGGCGGTCGGTGAGGACGGCCCGCTGTGGTTGCAGGGCTGGTTCGCATGAGCATCGACTATGCCGAACTGCACTGCCTGTCGAACTTCAGCTTCCAGCGCGGTGCCTCCAGTGCCCTCGAGCTGTTCCAGCGCGCGAAAAAACAGGGTTATCAAGCCCTGGCGATCACCGACGAATGTACCCTGGCGGGCATCGTGCGCGCCTGGCAAGCGGCGAAGTCCGTGGAGTTGCCGCTGATCATCGGCAGTGAAATACGCATCGAGAACGGTCCGAAACTGGTGCTGCTGGTGGAGAGCCTCGAGGGCTATCAGGCGCTGTGCCGATTGATCACCCGCGCCCGGCGGCGCACGCAGAAAGGCCAGTATCAGGTGCTGCGCGAAGACTTCAGCGAACCGTTGCCGGGCCTGTTGGCGTTGTGGGTGCCGGACGCTGTCGATGCCTTTGAACAGGGGCGCTGGCTCAAACAGGTCTTCGCCGAGCGCGTGTGGCTGGCGGTGCAGTTGCACCGCGGTCAGGACGATGCCCGGTGCCTGAACGATCTGCTGAGCCTGGCCAGGGAGTTGCGTATTGCGGCCGTGGCCAGTGGCGATGTGCACATGCATGCTCGCGGCCGGCGCGCCTTGCAGGACACCATGACCGCGATCCGTCATCACCTGCCGGTGGCCGATGCCGGGCTGCGCCTGCATCCCAACGGCGAACGCCATCTGCGCAGCCTGGACGTGCTGGGGGAACTTTATCCGCCCGGCTTGCTGGCAGAAACGCTGAACATCGCCCGGCGCTGTACCTTTGATCTTGGCCAGTTGCGTTATCAATATCCTCGCGAACTGGTGCCAGAAGGGCACAGCGCAGAGTCCTGGCTGCGGGCGTTGACCGAGCGCGGCATGCGCGAGCGATGGCCCGACGGTGCAAGCGAAAAGGTTCGCGGGCTGATCGACAAGGAGCTCGGGCTGATCGCCGAGCTGGGTTATGAAAGCTATTTCCTGACCGTTCAGGACATCGTCGCCTTCGCCCGGCGCGAGAAGATTCTCTGCCAGGGCCGAGGCTCTGCGGCCAACTCGGCGGTGTGTTTCGCCTTGGGCATCACCGAGATCGACCCCGAGCGAATGAACATGCTGTTTGAGCGCTTTCTCTCCAGGGAGCGCAACGAGCCACCGGATATCGATGTGGACTTCGAGCACGAACGCCGCGAAGAAGTCTTGCAGTACGTGTTCCAGCGCTATGGTCGGACCCGCGCGGCACTGACAGCCGTGGTCAGCACTTACCATGCGGCCGGTGCGGTACGCGATGTGGCCAAGGCGCTGGGTTTGCCGCCAGACCAGATCAATGCCCTGGCCGATTGCTGTGGTCACTGGAGTGATGAAACGCCGCCCGTGGAGCGCCTGCGTGAAGGCGGTTTCGACCCTGAAAGCCCGGTGTTGCGCCGGGTGTTGAGCTTGACACAGCAACTGATCGGCTTCCCCCGGCACCTGTCCCAGCACCCCGGCGGCTTCGTCATTTCCGAGCAGCCGCTGGATCACCTCGTGCCGGTGGAAAACGCCGCGATGGCCGAGCGCACCATCATCCAGTGGGACAAGGACGATCTCGATGCGGTCGGGTTGCTCAAGGTGGATATCCTGGCCCTGGGCATGCTCAGCGCGATTCGTCGCTGTTTCGACTTGCTGCGCCGTCATCGCAACCGGGACTTGAGCCTGGCAACGGTGCCCTCCGAGGATTCACAGACCTACGACATGATCGGTCGTGCAGACACCATCGGCGTGTTCCAGATCGAGTCCCGGGCGCAAATGTCGATGCTGCCCAGGCTCAAGCCCCGCAAGTTCTATGACCTGGTGATCGAGGTGGCCATCGTTCGCCCCGGACCTATCCAGGGCGGCATGGTGCATCCCTATCTGCGGCGACGAAACAAGGAAGAGCTCGAAAGCTACCCCTCCGAAGAGTTGCGGGAGGTGTTGAAACGCACCCTTGGCGTTCCTCTGTTTCAGGAACAGGTGATGCAGATCGCCATCGTCGCCGCCGACTACAGCCCCGGCGAGGCCGACCAGCTACGCCGCTCCATGGCTGCCTGGAAACGCCACGGCGGGCTCGAACCGCACAAGGATCGACTGGCCGCCGGCATGAAGAAAAAAGGCTACACGCCGGAGTTTGCCGCGCAGATCTTCGAACAGATCAAGGGCTTTGGCAGCTACGGTTTTCCCGAGTCCCACGCGGCCAGTTTTGCCTTGCTGACTTACGCCAGTTGCTGGTTGAAATGCCACGAGCCGGCGGCCTTCGCTTGTGCGCTGATCAACAGTTGGCCGATGGGGTTCTACAGCCCGGACCAGATTCTGCAGGACGTCCGGCGCCATCATTTGCAGGTTCGCCCGGTGGACGTGCGCGCCAGCGACTGGGATTGCAGCCTGGAACCGATCAGCGGTGCGCAACCGGCGATTCGCTTGGGGCTACGCATGATCAAGGGCTTTCGCGAGGACGATGCCCGACGCATCGAGGTGGCACGCTCCAAAGGGGCGTTTGCCGACATTGCCGACCTCGGCGAACGGGCGCGACTCGATGCCCGCGCCCAGGAGCAACTGGCCGATGCGGGCGCGTTGCGTGGTCTGGCCGGCGACCGGCATCGGGCACGTTGGGAAGTGGCCGGGGTACAAAAGCAGCTGGGCCTGTTTGTCGGCCTGCCGAGCCGGGAGGAGGACGCGGTGTCGTTGCCAAAACCCACCGTGGGCGAAGACCTGCAAGCCGATTACGCCAGTGTCGGCACCACCCTCGGGCCGCATCCGTTGGCCCTGTTACGCGGTGAGTTGAAGGCGCGGCGCTGCCGTAGTTCGAAGGAGTTGCTGGACGTCGAGCACGGTCGGCCAGTCAGCGTTGCCGGGCTGGTCACCGGCCGACAACGCCCGGCCACCGCCAGCGGCGTGACGTTCGTCACCCTTGAGGACGAGTTCGGCAACGTCAACGTGGTGGTGTGGCGCGACCTGGCCGAGCGTCAGCGTCAGGTGCTGGTTGGCTCGCAGTTGCTCAAGGTCGATGGGCGCTGGGAGAAAGAGGGCGAGGTCCGGCATCTGATAGCCGGACGCTTGAGTGACCTGAGCCCGTTGCTGGATGGCATTACTGTGCGCAGCCGGGATTTTCATTGATCTGCTGCGGGAGCTTTTGTGGCGAGGGGGCTTGCCCCCGTTCGGCAGCGAAGCCGTCGTAAAACCGTTGAATGCGGCGTGCCTGAAATTATTGCGGTGAGTGGTTTGGGGGCTGCTTCGCAGCCCAACGGGGGCAAGCCCCCTCGCCACAAAAGCCGCTCCCCCCAGGGTTTGTGTTAATGCCTGTTATTTGGCCAGCGGCCAAAACCGTTCCCCACCCCCCGGCGCATCCGTCCAGGCCTGCAACGAGCGTGTCGGCAAGTCGAAGTAATCCCGCGTACGCGCATAACCATGCCCGCCCATGCGTCCGATCGCATCCAGCCCCAACTGGTCGATGTACAGGGTTTTCGGATCGATCAGTTCGTCACGCACATGGGCCATCAGCACTTCACCAAAGATAATCTCCCGGGATTGGCCGATGGACAGGGCCATCATCCGCCGACACTCCAGCGCCACCGGAGCTTCGCCGATGCGCGGGCATTTGACCGTGGTGCCGGGGATGGCAGTGAGGCCGGCGGCGGTCAGTTCATCGAAGCCGGGGGCGAAGGGCACGGCGCAGACGTTCATGGCTTCCACCAGGGCATCGCTGACGATGTTTACGGTGAATTCCTGATTGAGCTGGATGTTGCGAGTGGTGTCCTTGGGGCTTTGGTCGCCGTAGTTTTCCACGCCCAGGGCGAGGATCGGTGGATCGGCGGAAAGCGCATTGAAGAAGCTGAACGGCGCTGCGTTGATCCGGCCTTCGCCGTCGACGGTGGTGACCAGGGCTATCGGCCGTGGCACGACGCTGCCGATCAGGATCTTGTATTTGTCCCGTGGGCTCAATGTGCTGAAGTCGAAGCTTTGCATGGGCAGAAATCTCTAGAGAAGTGGATCAATCGCGCTCAGTGGTGCCTGTGCGCTGTAGTCGTCGGCGAACGGGATGGCGGGCTGGAACAGGCTTTTCCAGTCCGGTTGATCAAAGGCCCGGTCGCTGTGGCTGCGCATCAATTTTTCGAATTGGCGTTGGGCCTGGCGTTGCAGGGCGGGGTAGTCGAGGCCCTCGACCTGGCCGTCCCGCATCACGCAGCGGCCGTCGATGTAGCTGGCGATACAGTCGTCACCGCGACCGGCCAGAACAAGATTTTTCAGTGGATCGAATAGCGGCCCCAGGTGCATCCCGCGCAGGTTGAACACGGTGATGTCGGCCTTGGCCCCGGGCGCCAGGCGTCCGAGATCGTCGCGGCCCAGTGCCTTGGCACCGCCGAGGGTCGCGGCGTTGTACAGGTCCAGCGTGCTGGTCAGATCGTTACTGCCTTCCATAAGGCGAGCGATGTTCAAGCCCTGACGCATGTTGTCCAGCAAGTCCGCCGGCCAGGTGTCGGTGCCCAGGGCGAAGTTGATGCCTTTGGCCCGATAGCGTCCGAACGAATTCAGCGCCTCGCCATCCCGGGCGAACACCACCGGGCAATGCACCAGGCTTGCGCCACCGTCCACCACCCGTTGCAGGTCGTCATCGCCGCGGGTGTAGATGCCGTGGGGCAGCAGGCTGCGCGGGGTCAAAAGCCCAAGCTGCTGCAGCCAGCCCAGTGGCGAGGTGTCGCGCAGTTGCTCGACCATCGCCACTTCACCGAGGCCTTGGCAGCAGTGCAAACGCATCGGTGCGTTGAGTTCGCGGCTCAGCGCGGCGGTGCGTTGCAGCAACGCCGGGGTACAGGTCTGGATGCGATCGGGCAGCAGCGCACCGCGAATCAGGCCGTTGTGCGCGCCGTCGAAATCCCGGAAAAACCGCTCGGCGGCGTCGAGCCCGGCCATTCCCCGGGCTTCGTCCCAGTGGTGCGCCAGGGTTCCATCGGCCTGCCAGTAACTCATGCCGCTCATGTAGCAGGGACCGAGGTAAGTGCGTAGCCCCAGTTCGACGGCTACACCTGCCACCGCCGCAAATTCGTCGTAGGTCTCGGCCCACTCGCGGTAATACATCGAGGTGATCGGCATGGCCGTGGTGATGCCGTTGCGGATCAGTTGGGTGAAGGCGTAGCGGTATTTGAAGACTTCTTCTTCGGGGCTGTAGCTTTCCCGCGATCCACGCGCCAGATACTGCGCCGACCACATCCGGCCCATGTCGCGCTCGTCGCCGTTGTCCAGGGTCAGCACCGTGGAATCGAGATCGCCCAAGGCATCCAGATCGATGAAGCCGGGACCGATCAGCGCATTACCGTAATCAACCCACTGATCCACCGGCCCCGCATAACCACGCCCGACAAACTCGATGCGCGCGCCTTCGAACACCACTTCGCCATCGCGCCACAGCACATGCCGCGTGCCGTCGAAGCCGACCACGCAACTGGCCCGCAAGCCGATGCGCTTCACAGACGGCTTTCCAGCAAACGGCCACCCGCAGCAATCAACTGACCCGCGCGATAGACCTGACGCAGCGGCCGTGAAACCACCGCCTCACCCAGTGTTTGTACCGGCATCAACAGGAAGTCCGCCGGCTGGCCAATCTCCAGGCGATTGGCTTGGCAACCCAGCGCCTGGGCGCCGTTGACGGTCGCCGCCTCGAACGCTGCCGCCAGTTCTTCGTCCTTGTTCAAGTCGAAGCGGAACGCCAGCAACATCGCCCGCTCCAGCATGTCGCCGTTGCCCATGGGCGACCAGGCATCACGAATACCGTCCGAGCCCAGGCACACATTCACGCCGGTTTCGCGCAGGGCCAGGAACGGCGGCACCGCGCAATCGGCCGGGGCCGAGCTCATCAGCGAAATGCCCAATGTGGCCAGACGTTCGGCCACCGGTTTGACCTGGCTCCACGGCAACATCCCCAGGCAGTACGCGTGGCTGATCATCACCCGGCCTTGGCGGCCGAAGCGCTCGGTGTAGTCGGCGATCAGGGCGATCTGCCACAGGCCCAGCTCACCTTTGTCATGCAGGTGAATGTCGACGCCCCGGTCGAATTCGCTGGCCAGTTTGAAGACGAAATCCAGTTGTGCGACAGGGTCGTTATCGATACCACACGGGTCCAGCCCGCCGACGTTCTCCACGCCCAAGGCCATGGCTTCGCGCATCAGTTCGGCGGTGCCGGGGCGGCTGATCAAGCCAGTCTGCGGGAACACCACCAGTTGCAGGTCGATCAGGTCGCGGTAGTTTTCACGCAGTTGCTGCATGGCCTCGACATGCCGCAGGCCGAATTCCGGGTCGATGTCGACGTGGCAACGCATGGTCAGCGAGCCGCGGACGATGCAGTTTTCCAGCAGGGCGCCGGCGCGTTGCGCAATCGGTGTGGTGACTTCACGCAGGATGCGCCGTTCGTTGGCGATGTAGTCCTTGAGGGTCGGGCCGGCACTGTTGGGGCGCCACGGCTGGCCCCAGAGGGTTTTGTCCAGGTGCACGTGGCTTTCCACCAGGGCGGGGGTGAGCAACTGGTCCTGGCCGTCGATGTCGGTGGCCGACAGGGCTTCGTTAGAAGCGGGGCGGCGTTGGCTGAAGCGGCCGTTTTCGATCAGCAGGTCTTCGGCGGTGGTGCCGTAGGGGCGCACGTTGCGCAGCCAGCGGGGTTGGGTCATGAGTAACCTCAATGAATTCTCAGGTGTCTGTGTTGGCCTCTTCGCGAGCAAGCCCGCTCCCACATTGTCCGTGTGAACACTGGAGATCCCTTGTGGGAGCGGGCTTGCTCGCGAAGGCCGCGACGCGGTTTCAAGTCAAACGATCAGCCCTTGAGCTTGGCCCAAATGCGGTCCTGCAGCTCCCGCGCCTTGTTGCTGCATTCCTTTTCCGGGCGCAGGCGCGCGGCGAATTCGTCGGGCATGTTGATGGCGTCCATCACCCGCCATTTGGCGTCGATCAGCTTGTCGCTCTGGATGCCGTTGGCGTAGGCGATGGCGTTGGACACGGCGGCGGCGTTTTCCGGTTTCATCATCCAGTCGATGAAGATCTTCGCGTTGCCGGGGTGTGGCGCGCTTTTCGGTACGGCGAAGTTGTCCTGGAACATTGCCAGGCCTTCACGGGGGTAGACGTACTTGATGGTGCTCTTCTGCAGGGTGGCCCGCGCTGTAGAACCGTTCCAGTTCTGCATCATGATCACTTCACCGCTGGCCATGCGGTCGACCGTGTTGTCCGAGCTGTACATCTTCAGGAAGGGTTTCTGTTTTTGCAGCAGTTCGAGGATGCGCTTGGCGTCCTGCGGGTTTTCGCTGCACTCGTCGACATTCAGGTAGTGACTGGCGGCGTTGATCACGCTGCTGGAGGTGTCGAGGGCGGCGAGCTGACCTTGCAGTTCCTTGCGCGGCTCGAAGAACTCTTTCCACGAGTCGTCAAGCTTGCCGCCGGGCACCCGGGCGCTGTCATAGGAGAACCCGGTGGTGCCCCACAGGTACGGTGCCGAGAACTTGCGGCCGGGGTCGAAGCTCGGGTCGCGGAACGCCGGTTTGACGTACTGGAAGTTGGGCAGGGCCGAGGCGTCGATTTCCAGCAGCAGGTCCTGGTTGATCAGGGTGCGCATGATCGATTGCGACGGCACGATCACGTCGTACGCCGCGCCGCCGGCCTGCAACTTGGCCAGCAGGGTTTCGTTGCTGTCGTAGCCGTCCATGGTGACCTTGATCCCGGTCTCCTTTTCGAACTTGGCCAGCAGCTCCACCGGGTAGTAGTCGGTCCAGTTGTAGAAGAACAGTTCCTTGGGCTCGGCGGCCTGGGCGCTGAACGCCGTGAACGCCGTGAAGCAACTCAAGGCCAGACCGGCAACGGCGAAACGCATGCTTTTCACTTTCTTGCTCATATAGAAGTCTCCAGGCTTATTGTTGTTTGCCGCGCTGTCCCAGCCAGAAGGCCAGCACCACCAGCACGATGGAAATCACCAGCATCAGGGTCGAAATCGCGTTGATCTCTGGCGTCACGCCGGCCTTGATGGCCGAGAAGATGTACACCGGCAGGGTGGTCGAACCGGGACCTGCGACGAAGAAGGTCATGATGAAATCGTCGAGGCTGACCACGAACGCCAGCACCGAACCGGACAGCACCGCCGGCCACAGCAGCGGCAAGGTCACCCGGCGAAACACCTGCCAGGGGTTGGCGTACAGGTCGTTCGCCGCTTCCAGCAGGCTCTTGTCCAGGTCGTTGAGCCGCGCGCGGATCGGCAGGTAGGCGAAGGGAATGCAGAAGCCGATGTGCGCGACGATCACCGTCAGCAGACCGAGCTTGATCCCCAGTGCCATGAACAGCAGCAGGGTGGCCACAGCGGTGACGATCTCTGGCAGGATCAACGGCAGGTTGATCCCGCCCTCGACCATTTTCTGTCCGTAGAACGGCCGGTAGGTCGCCAGTGCCGCGAGCAGGGCAATCGCGGTGGCGCAGACCGTAGCGATGCTGGCGACGATGATCGAGTTGAGCGCTGCGGTCTGGATCGACGGGTTGGCCAGGATTCGCCCGTACCAGTCGAACGAGAACTCGGTCCACACCGTCGCCGAGCGGTTGGCGTTGAAGCTGTAGGCGATCAGCACGAATATCGGCAGGTACAGGTAGGCCAGCATCAACAGGCTGACTTCACGGGTCAGGGGCAGTTTCTTCAGGTGCAGGGCGATCATGCTTGTGCTCCCGGGCGTTGGGTCTTGGCGGCTTTGCGGCTATAGAGGGCGTAGAGCACCAGGGACAGCAACATGATCCCCAGCAACAGGAACGACAGCGAACTGCCCAGCGGCCAGTTGCGCGCGGTACCGAACTGCTGCTGGATCAGGTTGCCGATCATCAGCGTTTTGCCGCCGCCAAGGATCGCCGGGGTAATGAAGGCGCCCAGGCTTGGCACGAACACCAGCAAGGCACCTGCGATCACCCCCGGCATCGACAGTGGCAGGATGATCCGCCGCAACGCGTGCCAGCGATTGGCACCCAGGTCATAGGCGGCTTCCACCAGACGCCAGTCGAGTTTTTCCAGGGTCGAGTAGATTGGCAGGATCATGAACGGCAGGAAGCTGTAGACCAAGCCGACGCTGACCGCGAAGTCGTTGTAGAGCAGGGTGATGCCACCGGCCTGGGGGAACAGCGCGTTGAGGCTCTGGGCGACCCAGCCGTGCTCGCGCAGGATGATCAGCCAGGCGTAGTTGCGGATCAGCAGGTTGGTCCAGAACGGGATGGTGATCAGCAACACCATCAGGTTGCGTCGACGGGGTGTCAGGCTCGACATCCACAACGCCACGGGGAAGCCGAACAGGAAACACAGGACTGTGGTGCCACCGGCCTGGAACACCGAACGCAGCAATGCCTGGGCGTAGACCCAGTTCAGCTCCAGTTCGCCGTCGAAACCTTCCTGGAAAAACAGTTGCACGTAGCTTTGCAATTGCCAGTCGGCCTGCCAGTCGACGCCGCCATAGACGTTGCGCGGCAGCAGGCTGATGTAGCCCATGATGCCCAGCGGAATGGCGATCAGGGCCAGCAGGGTCAGGACCACCGGGCTGAGCAACAGCGCGCGGTTGAGGGCTGGGGAAGTGCTGCTGACGCTCATCTCAGGCCTCCATCAACAGGCAGGCGTGGGGCGGCAGGTTGACCGCGACGCGATCACCCACCACCCGACCATGGTTCAGGCCTTCGTTGTTCTCGCGCAGCATGACCTTGATGTCGTTGTTCAGGCGGCATTGATAGAGCGTGGCCGTGCCGACATACAGCACGGCCTCGATCACACCGCGCAGGTGATGCGGCTGCGTCGGCTCGACCAGTTGCGAACGCTCCGGGCGGAAAGCCAGTTGCACCTTGCTGCCGTCAAAGCCCTGGGCCGGGCAGGGGATTTCCACGGGCATGCCGTTGGGCACGAAGAGCTTTTCGTTCTGCTGGCCGCGCTTGAGGTGGCCGGGGAGAAAGTTGATGTCGCCGATGAATTGCGCGACGAACTGGTGTTGCGGCCGTTCGTAGATTTCATTGGGCGAGCCGATTTGCAGGATCTTGCCGGCGGACATCACGGCGATGCGATCGGACAGGGTCAGCGCTTCTTCCTGATCGTGGGTGACGAAAATGAAGGTGATCCCGGCTTCTTTCTGTACGCGCTTGAGTTCGACCTGCATTTCCTTGCGCAGCTTGAGGTCCAGGGCCGACAGCGGTTCGTCCAGCAACAGCACTTTGGGTTTTGGCGCCAGGGCCCGGGCCAGAGCCACCCGTTGCTGTTGGCCGCCGGACAGCTCGGCCGGTTTACGCTTGGCCAGGTGCTGCATTTGCACCAGCGCGAGCATCTCATCGACCCGCTGCGGAATCAGTTTGCGATCAAGGCCCTGCATCTCGAGGCCGAAGGCGATATTCTGCGCAACACTCATGTGCGGAAACAGCGCGTAACTCTGGAACACCGTGTTGACCCGACGCTTGAACGGCGGCAAATCGTTGACCGGCTCGCCCGCGAGGCGGATCTCACCGTCGCTGACATGCTCGAAGCCGGCGATGGTGCGCAGCAGGGTGGTTTTGCCGCAGCCGGAGGGGCCGAGCAGGGTGAAGAATTCGTTGTCGGCAATGTCCACCGAGACGTTATCGAGGGCTGGTGCCAGTCCCGGATCGTCGGAATATCGCTTTGAGACGTTTCGCACTTCGATTGCTGTTGGATGACCCATTATGGTGCATTCCTCTAATTATTGTATGCAAAATCTGGATGCAATTTAGAAATACCCGGATTAATCTGTCCGTGCAAGCCCCTTTTTCAATGGCTGTTCATTCGCCAGGGTCGTTTGCACAGGGCGCAAGGAGTTGATGAATGACGGAAAAGAAACTGGAAACTACGGTCGACCGCGTCTACCAAGGGGTTTACGAGGCGATCAGCAAGCGCTCGTTGCGTCCGGGCATGAAGCTCGGCGAAGCCTCTTTGGCCGAGCTGTTCAATGTCAGCCGCACGTCTGTCCGGGCCGCGCTCAAGCAATTGGAGGCCGACGGACTGGTCACCACCGAGCCCAATAAAGGTGCGTCGGTGTCGCTGCCCAGTGACGAAGAGATCCGTTCGCTGTTCGAAACCCGTCGCCTGGTCGAGATCGGCATCGTCAGCGAACTGTGCCGTCGGCGTGATACGGCGGTGACTCAGGACCTGCGCGATCACTTGCTGTTGGAGGATGAAGCGCATCAAAGCGGTGATCACGAGCGGTTGATTCACCTGCTCGGCGAGTTCCACATCAAACTGGCCCGCAGCCTGAACAACCCGGTGCTGCTCGACTGGTTCCAGAAGCTGATTTCCCGGGCGTCGCTGTATGCCGCCGCTCTGGATGACGACAGCCACGAAGCCTGCCGCGACGACGAACACCTGCGGCTGATCGAATACATCGAAGCAGGCAACCAGAGTGCGGCCATCGAACTGACCTGCATGCATTTGAATGGCATCGAGAAGGCCATTCTGGATGTCGCGGCCACCCTGAAAAGCAGTTACAACCCGCTGAAGCACTTGATCGAGGTGTAGTGCACGGACTCTCGGTTACCGAGGACCAAATTGTGGGAGCGGGCTTGCTCGCGAAAGCGGTGTATCAGCAGACGAATATGTTGAATGACACACCGCCTTCGCGAGCAAGCCCGCTCCCACAAGGGATCTCCAGTGGCCCGCGAGAATCAGCTATACCTCTATGAAACGAATAGCGTGCAGGATGCTCGAAACAAACGGGTGCAACTTACCGGGATAGAGCCAGCCGATGCAGTTTCTAGAGGAAAGCCACGGGTGCTCCGGGTGGAACGGCGAAATGGCCGGGCGCATTCGTGCGTTCGACTGGAGCCGGACCGAACTTGGCCCGCTCGATTCATGGTCCAGGAGCCTGAGCAGCGCGGTGCAGTTGATGCTCGCGTCCCCACTGCCGATGGTGATGCTCTGGGGCCAGTCCGGGTACATGATCTATAACGACGCTTATTCCAAGTTTGCCGGTGGGCGTCATCCGTATCTGCTCGGCTCTGCCGTAGAACTGGGTTGGCCGGAAGTTGCCGAATTCAATCGCCACGTGGTCGACACCTGCCTGGCGGGCGGCACCTTGTCCTATCGCAACAAAGAACTGGTGCTGCTGCGTGACGGGGTTCCGGAAGATGTCTGGATGGACCTCTACTACAGCCCGGTGGCCGACGATGACGGGTGCCCGGCCGGGGTCATGGCCATGGTGGTGGAAACCACCGATCGGGTGATCTCCGAACACCGGCGACAGGCGGCTGAAGACGCCTACCGCGCCGACAACGAACGGGTACGCCTGGCGCTGAACGCCGGCGCCTTGCTCGGTTCCTTTGTCTGGGACATCAAGGCCAACGTGATGTCGGGTGACGAGCGCTTCGCTCGCGCGTTCTCTTATCCACCCGGGCAAGACCTGCAAAACCTGTCTCAGGAAATCGCTGAAAGCCGGATCCATCCGGATGACCGCAGTTGGGTTCAGGAACGAGTCAGACTGTCGGTGGAGACGGGCGAGCCCTACAACGTCGAATACCGGATCCGGCGCCCGGATGGCAGCTACCTCTGGGTACTCGCCAGTGGTTGTTGCGAGTTCAATGAGCAGGGCGAGGCGTTTCGTTTCCCCGGCGTGCTGATCGACATCCACGAACGCAAGACCGCCGAAGAGTCCCTGCTCAAGTTCACCCGCAACCTGGAGCAGCGGGTGGCCGATGAAGTCGAGGCGCGGCTGGCGGCGGAAGAACAACTGCGCCAGTCACAGAAGCTCGAAGCCATCGGCGGTCTCACCGGTGGTGTGGCCCATGACTTCAACAACCTGTTGCAAGTGATCGCCGGCAACCTGCACTTGCTCGCGCGTCATGAGCCGGGTAACGCCAATGTGCAGCGCCGGGTCTCGGCGTCGATTGCCGCTGTCGAGCGCGGTGCCAAGCTGTCTTCGCAATTGCTGGCATTCGCCCGCCGCCAACCGTTGTCACCCGCGGTCTTCACCTTGCGGCAGATTTTCGATGGCCTGGCGGAGCTGTTGCTGCGTGCCCTGGGTGAAACCCTTCAGGTTCACATGACGGCACCCGAAGATTCCTGGAATGTGTTTGTCGATCGCAACCAACTGGAAAACGCCATTCTCAATCTGGCGATCAATGCCCGTGACGCCCTTCAAGGCGAGGGCAGGATTGACCTGTGCGCGGAAAATATCGTCCTCGATCGCAAATTTTGCGCCGCAAAGGGCATTGCCCCCGGGGACTATGTACGGGTGTCCGTGACGGATACCGGCGTCGGCATGCCGCCGCAGGTGCTGGCCCAGGCGTTCGAGCCGTTCTTCACCACCAAGGCCGACGGGCAGGGCACCGGCTTGGGCTTGAGTATGGTGTTTGGCTTCGTCAAGCAGAGTGGCGGTCATATCGAAATCGCCAGCGACGTGGGGCGGGGGACCCGGGTGCAGCTGTACTTCCCCCGCACCTTGCGCGCGGCACCCAGCGAAACGCCGGGCCCTGATGTGCCGCAACGGGGCGGGCACGAACGCATCCTGGTGGTCGAGGACAATGAGGCCGTGAGGGTATCGGCGGTGGAGTTGTTGCGCGAGGAGGGCTATCAGGTCCTCACGGCCACCAACGGTGACGTCGCCATGCAAATGTTGCTGGAAGGGCTGGCGGTGGACCTGATTTTTACCGACGTGGTCATGCCCGGCCTGATCAAGAGTTCGGACCTGGCGGCCTGGGCGAAAGTGCAGGAGCCACCGGTGGCTGTGTTGTTCACCTCGGGGCATACCCGCGACATTATCTCGCGCAATCACCAGCTCAGCCCCGACACCCACCTGCTGAGCAAACCCTACAACCCCGAGGCACTGACGCAGATGGTGCGCACGGTGCTTAACGGCTGACAAAAACAGGTGATTCTCCACGCAGGTTTTCAAAGGTGACCGAGTGATCGTCAACCGGTGGAGGCGCCAGCGCAGGCAAGGTTTTATCCCATTGGCGACCGGACGACGAACGGACACCGCTGGTCTGACAGGTGGTCGACAGAACAGGCTAACCGAGGCCATTCTGATAGTTGGTGAACGCAATTGATCGCGTTTCGCTGCCGATCAACAAACGGAGGTGTTCCATGCCGGTGCCCCATGACCTTTATCAGGATCTGAAACGCTCAAAGGAAGAAGTCCAGCAGAAACGCACCAAGGATCCGTTACTGGATTCACTGCTTAACAAGTATTCCCAGGCGGATGCCGAAGTGGTGAAAGCAGAGGAGGCCAAGTCCAACGATGACACCGTAAGGAAGCTCAAGGAGGCACGTCTGCTGGTCAAGGACAAGATCGTCAAGCAACTTGGCTCGTCGTCCTGACCCAGCGAGCTGCCACCGACGACCGGTGGCGGGAAAGTTGGAACGGCATCACAACCGGCACCTCGAATGTTCAGAGACCGCTGTTATGGCTCTCAACGAGGTGCCTCATGACCCAGCCCAAATACCCCAGTGAACAACAGGGTGGCTACGACCCGATCCCCACTCATCCCGAACCCCTGAGCCCCGAACACACCACGGTCAATCCCGAGGAAGAGCCGGGCATCGATGAGTGGCCGGATGATGAGGGTGTCGACATCGATCCAGAGTGAACACCGCCCTCTGTAGGAGCGAGCTTGCTCGCGATGGTCGTTAACGATGCCGCGTGTTTACTGACTAAACGCAGTGCTTTTGAGTCCATCGCGAGCAGGCTCGCTCCTACAGGGGGGCTTCGGTGAATTCAGGAAGGGGGACTGTTCATTGCAATGCCTTGCTTAGCGGCAATCGCACCATGTTCCGGGCTTTCAGCGAACCGAAATACAACCAGTCCCCATACTCGCGCACGGTGGTGATGGGGGAGTAATTGTCGCTGCTGCCGTCCTGCAGGTTGGCGATCACTTTGCCATCAAGGTCCAGGCCCAGGGCAAATCCGTGTTTTTCCACGGGCTTGGGCAACACGGTCATGGCCCGCACGATCATCTTGCGCACGAACGGATGCGCCGCCGTGGCGTCGAGCAAGGGGTTTCGGGGGGCATACAGCGCCACCCAGAACCGGTCGTGGCCATTGAACGACAGGTTGTCCGGCAGCCCTGGCAGGTTGTCGATAAACAGGTCGTGGGTGCCGGCCTTCGGACCGCTGAGCCAATAACGAGTGATGCGGTAGGCGCCGGTTTCATTGACCAGTACATAGGCATCGTCCGGTCCCAGGGTCACGCCGTTGGCAAACTCCAGCTTATCCAGCACAACCGAGGTTTTGCCGGTCTGGAAATCGTAGCGCAGCAGTCGACCGTCGCCGCCGTGTTCGATCACGGCCTCACCGTCGTGACCATAGCCGAAGCGGCTCGAAGCATCGCTGAAATAAGCGTAGTGGCCGGGTTTGTCGATGACCACGTCGTCGGTAAAACCGAAGGGAACGCCGTCGGCCTCTGTGGTCAAGGCCACCAGGCGTCCCTGGGCGTCGAGGGACAACAAGCCTTTGACGGCATCGGCGATCACCAGCAGGCCATTGGGATGCCGGGCCAGGCCCAGTGGCCGGCCACCGGTATCGGTCAGGATTCTGGTGGTCTTGCCGTCCAGGCTCGTACGGATCAGGCGCCCGTCGTGCAGGCCGGTGATGAGCGTGTCGTTTTCCAGTAACAAGGCTTCCGGCCCGTCGATATTGGCGGCGCCGACGCGTTCCACCTCCTTGAGCCGCTGATTGTCGGCGTAGATTCCGCTGGTGAGGGACGGCGCGGCTTGTGGTGTCCAGGCCACCGGCCGCACCTTGGTCGGCATCAGCAGCAGGAAGGCGCCGATGACGACGATGACCAGCAACAGACATTTGAAGGTTCTGCTCACACGCCGACTCCTGTCGCGGCCAGATACTTCTGTGCCATGTCGCGCAATGCCAGCATCGACGCCGCCGATTCCCGGTCGATGCGCCGCTTGAGCAACAAGCGGTTGGCAATGCGCATTGCCACGCCGCTGAATTGATATTCCAGGGTGCGGACGAAACGTGTGTCTTCGCCTGTGGCATCGCATTCATAGGTCACCACCAGCGACAGGCCGTGGTCACCCCGGGCCTCGGCGCTCCAGCGCCGCCCGGGCAGGTACTCCGCCACCTCCCAGCGCAAGTGCCCGTCGCGCCCGCCGGCATGGATGTCTTCCTCGAAACGTGCGCCGGCATGCAGCGGGCCTTTTGGCCCGTCGATGCGCAGCGACGACGGATGCCATTGCGGCCAAAGGGTCACGGTGCTGGCGTAGGCAAGTACCTGGATCGGGTTTCCGGCAATGACAACCTGATGCTGCATGCGGGTCATGGGGGTTCTCGTCGGGTTGAGCGGCTCAGGTTCCGGCTCCCAATAGAGGGTGCCGAACAGGTAGTCCATCAGCGGGAAAACGATGTTGAAATTACGCGCCTGCATCAGTTCACGGCGGTGGTGCAGTTCGTGCAGCCGGCGCATCTGGCGGATCCACGGCAGCCGTGTGAGCGGGTTGCGCGACGGCAGATGCTCGCAGGCATGAAACACTTCATAGGTCAGGTAGCCGAGGACAAGAAGGCCGCCGACCAATCCGGCGACGTTGGTATTGATGTGCTTGAGCAGCCACCAGAGGGGCAGGGCGACGACGAGGGTGTGCAGCACGATCAGCCACGCCGGAAACAGAATCACCCGCCAGTCGCGGGCGTTGTCGTAGGTCATGTGGCCGGGGGTGAAAAAGCTGTGGTGGTCGCCTGCGTGACGGGCGTAAAACAGCCGGGCGAAGCTCTTTTTATGATGCCCCAGGTGGCGATGCACCATGTACACACCGAGGCTGAACAACAGCAGCGTGACGGGCACCGCCAGCCATTCCGCTGGCCGCACCTGTTGTACGTTGCTCCAGAACACGCTGATTGCCAGTGCCCCGAACACCAGGACAAACGCGCCATGCAGCCAGGGGTTGTAGAGCGGATGAATGTCGGCGCGGTAACGACCGCGGAATCCTTCGGTGGTCTGCCTCACTGCAATCACCTGTCGTTTTTGTTATCTCTTTCAGATTAGCCGATCCCGGTGATTTGACGGACCGAACCTTAAGGACACAACGGCCATGATCCGGTGCAAACCGGTCTCAGGTCAGTGGATCCCATCGCTGCGACCAGTCTTCGTCGGAGTCGATGACTTTGCGCAGCAGGTCGAAGGCGCGTTGCAGCGTCGGCGAGTCACGATCGCGCGAGTAGACCAGATAGGTCGGGTAGTTGAATTCCGGCGCCTTGGGCACCCGTTCCAGGGCGCCGCTTTGCAGATAACTCTGCACCACGCGGGTGCGGAAGTAGCCACTGCCGCCGTTTTCGAGAAGATACTGCAAGCCCAGCGGGCCCAGATTGAAACTCAGCGCAGCCTTGGCCTTCTCCGGCAGCGCGGCGTCGTGCTGGCGTCGGAAATCAGCGCCCCAATCGATGTACACATAAGGATCGGGCTTGTCGGCCAGGCGCACGAGAATCAGTTTTTCTTCGAGAATCTGCTCGACCTGCAGACGCGGCCAATATTCGGGCTGATACACCAGCGCGGCATCCAGAACGCCCAACTCCAGTTGGCGCAGCAGGTTTTCCCCGTCGCGGATTTCCATGCGCAGGGCATGGCTGGGGATGTTCTTGCGAATTTCACCGGCCCAGCCGAGCATCAACGGGTTGCACAGACTCACCTCGCCACCGATGTGCAGCACATCGCGATAACCTTCGGGCAACGGCAAATCACGCCGCGCGGCTTCCCAGGTTTGCACCAGCTGATTGGCATACACCACGAACGCTTCGCCATTGGGCGTCAGGCGGGCGCCGGCACGATTGCGCACGAACAGGGTGCTGCCCAGTTGGCTCTCGAGTTTTTGTACCCGTGCGGTGATCGCGGTCTGGGTGACATGGAGCTTCTCGGCAGCCGCGGCCAGGCTGCCATGGCGAACGATTTCGAGGAAGGTGCGGGCGAGGTCGATGTCCATGGGGTGGCCGGTGGTGTAAGTGCCCGCATTGTAAGAGCACCACCTGACCTGTGGCGAGGGGGCTTGCCCCCGTTGGGCGCGAAGCGGCCCTTGACGTCCTTCCGATAAGTCGAAATCTCTGGTTGTGCGACTGCTTCGCGGTCGAGCGGGGGCGAGCCCCCTCGCCAAAGGACCAGCAAAAACGACGAATCCCGCCACTAAGGGCGGGATTCGTTTGCAGCAGGCACGCTCCCGAAGTTCGGGAACCAGGTGCTTACGACGGGAACAGCTCAGACAGTTTCATCGCCAGCATCATGTCGCCTTCAGCGCGCAGTTTGCCGCCCATGAACGCTTGCATGCCGTCAGTCGAACCGTCGACGATGCCTTGCAGGGTTTCGCCGTCCATCACCAGGGTCACCTGGGCGTCCGGGTTCTCGCCTTCCTGCAGCTCGCAGGTGCTGTCCTTGACGATCAGCGAGAAGTTTTTGGTGTCGTCGATGCGGAAACCGAAGACCAGGTCCAGACCGGCGGCAGCGGCTGGGTTGAACTTGGCTTTCATTGCTTGTACGGCATCAGCTACGGAGGTCATGGTTCGATCCTTTCTTGGGTAATAAGAGCTGGGTGATTACAGCCAGGGTCACAATAGTCCGGACTCAGCGAAACGTGATGAGTTCCGGGGCCTTCAACAGTTGCAGGTGCGCATGACTGTTGAAGGAAGCCAGGGACACCTCGCGACCACGAAACTTAAGCTGGTTGAGCGAGGTGTTGACGATTTGCCAGTTCAATTCAAAGGCCTGCCGGGCAGGCATTTGCGTAATCAGGTGGAGCAGGGCGGTGATGGTGCCGCCGGACGTGAACACGGCGATTTTCTGGGTGTTGTCGGCCTGGTCGAGAATGCGGTGCAGACCGGCCCGCACCCGCTCGACAAACCCCAGCCAGCTCTCCAGGCCCGGTGTGTCGTAGGTGCCGGCCAACCAGCGCTCGATGATCAGGGCGAAGATACGCTGGAACTCACCACGGTTTTGCGCGGCGTTGCGCAGGATGTCCAGGGCCTCGGGTTCGTCCGGCAGCATGGCCGGCAGCAGCGCGCGGATCACTGCATCGGCGTCGAACTCGTTGAAGGCGGAGTCGGTTTCCAGCAGCGGCACCGGCAGGCCCGCCGCGGCGAATTGTTCCAGCGCGCTGTTGGCCGTGTGCTGCTGGCGGCGCAGATCCCCCGCCAGGCAGCGGTCGAAGCTGATCCCGAGTTCGGCCAGGTGCCGACCCAGGATTTCCGCCTGACGAATACCGGTCGGCGACAGCACGTCGTAGTCGTCTGCACCGAAGGAGGCCTGGCCATGTCGAATCAAATAGATGCTGCCCACGTCCGCGTCTTCCCGGTACGTTGAAGGTTTGGCGAGGTTATGAGGATGGCGGTGTGCTGTCAATGAAAAAACATACGCTTGTTTGAAATGCCCGTTACAGGCCTGTTACCAGAGCTTTCACGGCTGGTAGCAAGGTCGACGCATGGGTATGCTGGAGGTATCCCGCGCGCGTTCAAGCCGCGCATCGTTTGAGGAGTCCCTGTGGAGTTTTTTTCCGAGTACGCCATTTTTCTGGCCAAGACCGTGACCCTGGTGATCGCCATTCTGGTGGTCCTGGCCAGTTTTGCGGCCTTGCGCAGCAAGGGGCGGCGCAAGTCGTCGGGCCAGTTGCAGGTCAGCAAACTCAATGATTTCTACAAAGGGCTGCGCGAACGCCTGGAGCAGACGTTGCTCGACAAGGATCAGCTCAAGGCCTTGCGCAAGACCCAGGCTAAAACCGACAAGAAACAGAAGAAAAAACCGGAGGCCAAGCCCCGGGTGTTCGTGCTCGATTTCAATGGCGATATCAAGGCTTCGGCCACCGAAAGCCTGCGCCACGAAATCACTGCCTTGCTGACCCTGGCCACACCGAAGGACGAAGTGGTGCTGCGCCTGGAAAGCGGCGGTGGCATGGTTCACAGCTACGGCCTGGCCTCCTCGCAACTGGCGCGTATCCGTGAGGCCGGCGTGCCCTTGACCGTGTGCATCGACAAGGTCGCGGCCAGCGGTGGCTACATGATGGCGTGCATCGGCCAGAAGATCATCAGCGCACCCTTCGCGATCCTCGGCTCGATTGGCGTGGTGGCGCAGTTACCCAACATCAACCGCTTGTTGAAAAAGCACGACATCGACTTCGAAGTGCTGACCGCCGGTGAGTACAAACGCACACTGACCGTGTTTGGCGAAAACACCGAGAAGGGCCGGGAGAAGTTCCAGCAAGACCTGGACATCACCCATCAACTGTTCAAGAACTTCGTGTCGCGCTATCGCCCGCAACTGGCGATCGATGAAGTGGCCACCGGCGAAATCTGGCTCGGCGTGGCGGCGCTGGAAAAACACCTGGTCGACGAACTCAAGACCAGCGACGAGTACCTCGCCGAACGCGCCAGGCAGTCCGAGCTTTATCACCTGCACTATGCCGAGCGCAAAAGCCTGCAAGAGCGCATTGGCATGGCCGCCAGCGGCTCGGTCGATCGTGTGCTGCTGAGCTGGTGGAGCCGTTTGACCCAGCAACGCTTCTGGTAACGGGGCAGGAGATATTGCAAAACATCCAGCCGGGGCATTAGCCCCGGTTTTTTTGCCTGCGAATACTTGCCTGATGTCCTCCACGGCCCGGCGAAATCTCTGTAGGCAGCAGGCGACCGTTCCTGCTTTCGGTAATGCGGCGGTTGGTTATGTTGGTGTTCCGGAATAATTGCCATGGAACGCATATGAATGACCATCAGACACCGCTTCATCCCGATCTTGTGCCGCTGCGCGAAACACTGACGTCTGTGGTGGGTGCGGCTTTGCCGCAGTCTCCCGAGCAGTTCGGTGCCCAGTTGATCAAGGCAAAATGGGGGCCAGACATCGACCCGCAAAAGGCCCTGTTGGTCACCCTGGATTACCGCTATCGCGGGCACCCACCGCAGGACGGTATCGAGCAAGGCCAGGTGGCAAACACGCAAACCCTGGTGCAGGCGTTGCTGGCGAACTACCAGACCGTCGGTGACGGGCGTTTTGCCGAAAGCGCATTTGGCTTGTACACACCGCCCGATGTCGGTCCGTCCGTTCGCATCGTGGAGCATGTCGATGAATTCGCCGATCACGGCAATGGCAATCACCACACCTACGAAGGGATTTATCGCCAGACCACGCCACAGGTGTATGGGCCGGCAACGCAAATTGCCCTGAGGCCTGCGGCGTTCAAACAGTGGGTGTGGGAGCTGGATCTGCAAACCCGCTATCAGGCTTACCTTGATCGCGCGTGGCCCTCCGATAAGCGTATCGTCCAGGCGGCGCCTTACGACCTGAGAACCTCGGCCAAGGCCGCCTTTATCATGAGCGCCTGCCTGCAACATCAGGAGGGCAGTTTGAGTCAGGAAGGCCTGGTCTTGGCCATGCAGGCCGCCGGGTTGCCAGCGCAGCAGACCTGGAATGCGTTGACCATCGGCCAGGTGCAGGCGCCCACCCGCATCAGTGCGCCGATCGAGGTCGGGCGGCTGACGATCTATCGCTATACATCGGACGATATCTGGTGTTATCGCTACCGTCACAGCGGCCGGGTCTTGCTGAACATTCCCGGCAACTCCTCACCCTTGCATGAATTCGCCGACTTCCGGCACCTGCGCCAATGGATCGTGGACCAAGGCAGGGTTGCCGCCAAACGGCAAGCGCTGGTCGCGCATTTTGCCGAGGACGATCGTGAAGACGGTACCTTCCATGCGGGGGTGTCGACGGCGTTGGAGGGCATGGCGGTTTACCCGAAGGAACACTGGCTGAAAAAGAACGCAGGGTTGTTCAACAACGACGGTTTCTGGGACCCGCAGGACTACATCGACCTTGAACGTGCACCGACTGACACCGACCCGTTCGCGCAATTGGTGCTGACCATGAAGCAGGCCTCCATGGCCAGCGTCAAAACCATCCGCGACGATGCCCAGGTCAATCGCGACAACCTGAGCGCGGTGGTGGAACCGCTCGTGCAGTGGATCAACCGGCTGGGGCCATTGGCATTGTTCATTCCGGGAGGTGAGGGCGTCCTGGTACTGGCCGGGCTGATCGACGCCGGTTATGGCCTCGATCAGGCCGTCAACGGTAAAACACCGGAGCAGCGCTCCGAGGGCGTGACGCGCACGGTGTTTGGCTTGCTCAATGCACTCCCGCTGGCCGGGGCGGTGGCGGCACTCAAGGGCGAAGAAGAAATCGCCGGAACGTTGCACGAACCGCGGGAATCCGGGAGCGAGCCGCATCCCGAAACGCCGGCCGAGCTGGCCCCCGGATCGGCTCCGGTGCCCGTGTCGACACGTGTGGAGCTGATGCGTGGCGTCTGCACCCCCCTTGCTGCCTTCAGTGATGAGGTATTGGCGCAGATCGCCCGGGTCAGTACGGTCGATGACGATATGCTGCGCCTGATGCATGCTGGCCGTCCGCCGACGCCGTTGCTCGCCGACACCATCACACGCTTCAAGCTCGATCAGGAACTCGAAATCGTCGCCGACCCGCAAGCACGGGCCGGATTGTTCAATGCCCGATATCAGGCGCTCCAGCACTCGGACCAGGAGTGGGTTCGCCTGTTTCAGCGTGAGTACCAAGGTTTGCCGAAAAGCGCCGTGGAGCAGATCCTCGACCGTTCGGGAGTTGACATCAATCGGCCCGTCGATGCTGACGAGGCGCTGCTACTGTTCAAGCGCCTGGACAGCAAGTCGCGGGAGTATCAACAACATGTACGACTCAACCGGGCTTATGAAGGTCTGTACTTGCGTTCGATCGTCCATCCGGAAACCGATGTCCTGGCGTTGCATTCCCTGCCACGCCTGCCCGGTTGGCCGAAAGACTTACGCATCGAAGTGCACGACGGGTCAATCAGTGGCCGGGTCCTGGACCGTTGCGGCCCGCCCGATTCGGCGGATTGCCGGCGCTTGATCAAGGTCGGTGATCGCTATCGGTATTCCACGATGGCGGCCACCGACGGCGAGGGTTCGGATCTGTTTACCGCACTGGTCGATCTATTGTCAGGGGAGGAACGCGCGGCGATGTCGCTGCGCTCCCCAGACGCGGCCAGCCAGTTGCGCCTGCGTATTGGCACACATGCCTTGCCCCGCTCCGAGCTGATACTCGGCTTGAATCGAATGGATTCGCGGTTGCCCTTCGAAGCCAGGGGGTTGCGCGGCGGCGGCTTTCCGAATACGCCACAGGCCGCTGCGCTGACCCATGAAATCATGCGACTGCAGGTCAAGAATCTGTATCCGGATTTCACCGATGCCCAGGCGGATGAGCTGCTCCTGATGGCGGGTAACGGCGCTCAAGCGCTGGTGGATCGCCTGATTCTCGAGATGCAGCAGTTGCATGCCGATCTGCGCCAGTGGATCGACCAGGCCGTGCTGGATGTCGATGACATGGATGTGGATTTTCTTGCGGTGGACGATGATGACGCCGCAGGCATGAGCCCTGAGCAGGTGGCGGCACACAATGTCGAACTGCTGCAAACCGTGATTGGCTATGAGCGTGAAACGCGAATTGAATTGGGCGACGAACTGATGGGTATCTGGCAAAAATGCCCGCCCCAGATCAATAGAGTCATGTCCGGCGAGACGTTCTCTGGTTACAGGCTGGATATGGGGTTCGAGGACTACGTTACAGGCTGGATATGGGGTTCGAGGACTACCATAGGTTGCCAACGATGAACGTACGCTTCAATGAGGTCGTCGAGTTATCGATGCGGGGCTTGCACCTGGTCGAGCGCGAGAGCCTGAGCGACTTTCTCGAAAGTTTTCCGAACCTGCGTTCCCTGAACCTGGAACGTGTCGACCTGCGGCAACTCAACGCAGACGGCGTGCTGGAAGGTGTGTTGCCTCCACCGATTCGGCAAATGACCCGCCTCACTACGCTCAACCTGAGTTCCACCTTTTTGCAGCTTCAAGAGAGCACGGCTTCGCAGTTTCGTGAGCTGGCGAGCTTGCAAATGCTCGATCTGAGTGACAACCCGTTGACTGTGCCGCCCGTGGTATTGGGGATGAATGAGCTGCGTGTGTTGAACCTGAGAAACACCGGAATCAGCCATTGTCCGATAGGCATCGCCGATCAGCCGTACTTCACCTCGCTCGACTTGCGAGGCAACCGGATCGGTCGGGTTCCCTACTCGATACTGATTCAGGCGGTGTCCCGGGACCGGGTGAAACTGTGGGGCAATCCGCTGACGGATGAAGACACGTTGTTGCGCCTGGTGAGTCATCGTGAGCGCACCGGTATCAATTTGTGGTTGAGTGAGCCGGGTGCCGATTACGGCAGTGCGACGCCCTGGCTGGAGGAGGGTGATGAAAGCGTGCGCGAGACGCGGCAACAGATCTGGCAACGATTGGCCCTCAAACCATCGGGCAGTGCGTTGCTCCGGGTCGTGGATGGATTGAGCCTGACGGCGGATTTCCGGGTCGGTTATTGGTCGCTGCAGGCGCGTGTGTGGCGCTTGCTCCACGAAGCGGATGCGTCAGAAGAGTTGTGGGGCTGGTTGCTGCACTGTGTCGAAACGCGGATGGTCGATGCGGACAATCCGTTCAGGCTGTTCGTGGTGCTGGAGGATCGAGTCCGGCTGTACTGCGACTGGGTCGCCATGGGGCGTCCGATTCCGCTGGTGGATAATCCGGTGTTTTAGCGCGAAGGGTAAAACCCCTTGAACCCCGGTTCGGGGTTCAAGGGGTGACGGTCAGCGACGACGGAACAGCGGCAGCGGTTCGTCGGCAGCGGCCTGGTAGGTCACCGAGAAGTCCTTGAGGCCTTCAAGGGCTTCGTGCGGGTCTTTGTCGGCGCGAATGGCGAACGCGTCGAAACCACAGCGATGCATGTAGAACAACTGGTCACGCAGCACGTCGCCAATGGCCCGCAATTCGCCCTTGAAACCGTAACGGTCACGCAGCAGGCGGGCGTTGGAGTAGTTGCGGCCATCGGTGAATGCCGGGAAGTTCAGGGCGATGACCTGGAATTGCGCCACGTCTTCTCCGATTTCCTCGGCTTCTTCATCGGCATCCAGCCAGATGCCCAGGCCACCGTCGCGGGCCAGGAGCATGCGGCTGTGTTCGCGCCACAGCTGTAACGGCACGATGAGGTCGTCGCAGTTGCTGATCTCGTCGATGTTGAAGTCCTTGGGCAGCAGGTGCCAGGTTTCGTCGACGACCTCGTTGTTCTTAATGATTCGCTGCATAGACACGCTCCTTGAAGAGGTCGATACCAATACGCTGATAGGTGTCGATGAAGCGTTCGTCTTCGGTACGTTGTTCGATGTACACGTCGATCAGCTTTTCGATCACGTCAGGCATGGCTTCCTGGGCAAAGGACGGGCCGAGGATCTTGCCCAGGCTGGCGTCACGGCTGGCGCTGCCGCCGAGGGAAACCTGATAGAACTCTTCGCCTTTCTTGTCTACCCCCAGGATGCCGATGTGGCCGACGTGGTGGTGACCACAGGCGTTCATGCAACCGGAGATGTTCAGGTCCAGTTCGCCGATGTCGAACAGGTAGTCCAGGTCGTCGAAGCGGCGCTGGATCGATTCGGCGATCGGGATCGACTTGGCGTTGGCCAGGGAGCAGAAATCACCGCCCGGGCAGCAGATGATGTCGGTCAGCAGGCCGATGTTCGGCGTGGCGAAACCTTGCTCGCGCAACTCGCCCCACAGGGCGAACAGCTTGTCCTGCTCGACGTCGGCCAGGATGATGTTCTGCTCGTGGGAGGTGCGCAGTTGACCGAAGCTGTAGCGGTCGGCCAGGTCGGCCACGGCGTCGAGCTGTTTGTCGGTGATGTCGCCCGGTGCAACGCCGGTTGGTTTCAGGGACAAGGTCACGGCCACGTAGCCCGGCTTCTTGTGGGCCAGGGTGTTGCGCACGCGCCAGCGGGCGAAGCCCGGGTGCTGCTGGTCGAGCTCGGCCAGGGCGGCGGACTGGTTGTCCAGCGCCTTGTAGTCCGGATCGACGAAGTGTGTGGCGACGCGCTGCACTTCGGCTTCGGTCAGCGTGGTCTGGCCACCGCGCAGGTGCTCCATTTCCGCATCGACTTTCTGTGCAAAGACTTCAGGCGTCAGCGCTTTGACCAGGATCTTGATCCGCGCCTTGTACTTGTTGTCGCGACGGCCATAGCGGTTGTAGACCCGCAGGATGGCGTCGAGGTAGCTCAACAGGTCTTGCCACGGCAGGAATTCATTGATGAACGCGCCCACCACCGGCGTACGACCCAGGCCACCGCCGACAAGCACGCGGAAGCCCAGTTCGCCGGCTGCGTTGTGCACCGGCTCAAGGCCGATGTCGTGGACTTCGATGGCGGCACGGTCGGAAGTCGAACCGTTGACTGCAATCTTGAATTTGCGCGGCAGGTAGGCGAATTCCGGGTGGAACGTGGTCCACTGGCGGACGATCTCGCACCATGGGCGCGGGTCGATCAGTTCGTCGGCGGCGACACCGGCAAACTGGTCGGTGGTGACGTTGCGCAGGCAGTTGCCGCTGGTCTGGATCGCGTGCATCTGCACGGTGGCCAGTTCAGCGAGAATGTCCGGAATGTCTTCCACGGCCGGCCAGTTGAACTGCACGTTCTGCCGGGTACTGATGTGGGCATAGCCCTTGTCGTAGTCGCGGGCAATCCTGGCCATCATTCGCATCTGGCGCGAAGTCAGTTGGCCGTAAGGCACGGCGACTCGCAGCATAGGCGCGAAACGCTGGATATAAAGGCCATTTTGCAGGCGCAGGGGGCGGAATTCTTCTTCGCTCAGCTCGCCTGCCAGATAGCGTCGGGTCTGATCACGGAACTGCTTGACGCGGTCCTCGATGATCCGCTGATCGTATTCGTCGTATACGTACATATAAGTCCTGTTCTCAGGCTTGGGCCGGTCGGAAACAGCGGCGTTTTTTGGCTTGCTGGCGTCCGATAATACCTCGGCAATTCTGCGCGCACGGCCGCGCACTCCCTACGGAGCCGGGGCACGATACCAGTTTGCAGTTATGCGTAAAAGTGATGTTTGAGCATATGTAAAGAACCAAATCGACTAATGAGAGTCGTTGTTACGAAGACCCTGTTTGTGATGCGGGCAATCGTCGTCTTTACTCTGCTCGAGTCTTTATGCAATCACCGATAAAACCGACAAGAGGCGATGCAATGAGCAACCCAACCAAAGCACGGAAAAGCGATAGCACCGTTGATGCATGGGCCATTTTGTTCCTGATCATTCTGGTCGTGGGGACCGCGGTATTCTGGGTCAGTCATCAGTAAGCGACCCCGTCCGGGCCCGGTTCCGACGATTGTCTGACAAAAACCGGAAAAGTCGCCGTTTTACGGACGTTCGCTGGCTATAATGCGCGGCGAATTTCCGGGGGCTCGGACGACACATGTTGAAGTTTCTAAGGGGTGTATTACTGGCGCTGGGCATGGTCGCGGGACCGTGCGCTCAAGCGGCGTCAGTGCTGTTCCTCAACCCGGGAACCACCAAGGAAGCTTTTTGGGTCAGTTACTCGCAGTTCATGCAGGCCGCCGCCAGGGATCTGGGCATGGACCTGCGGATCCAGTACTCCGACCGGGTGCCTGAAAACATCATCAAGCAGGCGCGCGAAGCCCTCCAGGGACACAATCGTCCCGACTACCTTGTGTTCGTCAACGAACAATCCGTTGCCCCCGAAGTGCTGCGCCTGGCACAAGGCAGCGGGGTGAAGTTGTTTCTGGTCAACAATGCCTTGACTGTGGATCAGGTAAAACTGCTCGGCGCCCGACCCGACAAGTATCCCGACTGGATCGGCAGCCTGGTGCCCAACGATGAGGAGGGCGGCTACCTGATGCTCAAGGAGTTGATTCGGTTGCATCCCCCGGTGGCCCCGGGCCAGATGATTGACCTGCTGGCTTTTTCCGGTTTGAAGGTCACGCCGTCGGCGCAGTTGCGTGAGAAGGGCATGCGTCGGGCGCTGGCCGAACACCCGCAAGTGCGTTTGCGTCAGTTGGTGTACGGCGGCTGGACACGTCAGCGCGCGTACGAGCAAGCCAAACTGTTGTTCACGCGTTATCCGCAGACTTCACTGGTGTGGGCGGCCAACGACGAAATGGCGTTTGGCGTCATGCAGGCGTATGTCGAATCGGGCGGTGTTCCCGGCAAGGATGCATTGTTCGGCGCCATCAACAATTCACCCGCAGCATTGCAAGCGCTGCTCGACAACCGCCTGAGCGTGTTGCTGGGCGGGCATTTCAGCCTGGGCGGCTGGGCACTGGTTGAACTGCATGACTATGACCAAGGGGTCGACATCAGCCAGTACGGCGGTCGGGACCGACAACTTCCGCTGTTGCAACTGATTAACCGGGCGCAAGCCAAACAACTGCTGGCGTTGGGCAGCGCACAGAATTTCGGGGTGGATTTCCACAAGCTGTCGGCGAAGGGGCGACCAGCGTCCTACCGCTATCCGTTCAGCCTGCAAATCCTGATGCACTGAGCCGTTTCAGATCCCTGCCAGCAGCAACACCAGTTTGACGATGCCAAACAGCGTCAGGGCAAACACCGTGGTGAACAAAATCCCCAGGATCACGAAATGACTGGGCTTGCCGTGGGTAAAATCCCGCGCCCGGTTCTTGTTGCTCTGCACTCCGAACGCTGCCGCCATGACACTGTGCAACATCTGCCAGAAGGTTGGCGGCTTGTTGTCGACCGGATCGTCCATAAATCCCTCGCCTGTCAGTAAGTCCTCAGAGCATAGACAATCTGCCGGCCAGTGGTGCGGCCGGCCTGCGAATCGACGCATTTTGAAATCAGTCTGGGCCGATGCGATAACTATCTACCGCAGATACGGTTCACTGAAATGATGTTCTGTCGTTCCATTTTTCAGGAGCGACACAATGTCTACCCATCCCCCCTCTGTGCCCCGTCAACCTCTGGTTGCGGGCCAAACCAGCATTCACCGCGAGCTTCTTGAACAGCTGACGCCTGATTGGTTGATCGATGCCACGCCGCAGCGGCGGGCAGCCATAAAAGCCAGCGGCTCACTCGCGCCGCGCTGGTACTCGCGAGCCTCCAGCGAGCAACAGCAGGCACTGAAAGACCGTTTCAACGACAGCCTGGTTTGCCAGACCCTGCTCGACAAAACCATGTCGTCGCTGCCAGATGCCGAAAGCTTTGCCGAGCCGATACTGCAAAAGGCGCTGAAGGATCAGTTCGGGGTCGAGGCCGATGTCAACAAAACCCTGGTGTGCCTGAGGCGAGCGCTGGAAGTCAGCGATCTTGAAATCGAAATCGGCACATTCGAGGTCATGAAGCTTTCGTTGTTGCAGGCGGCACTGCATAACTTCGAAGCGTCCGAATGCGAGGCGGGCGCCTTTCATCGCGGGTCGGGCTTTGTCGTCGAGACTTCCACGCCTGGTACGTTCGAGGTCGCTACCCTCAACATGTCGGTCACGCAATTCCTTTCACTCTGCCGCAAGCTGGATATCGGCGCGCAGTATCAAACCCGTGTCGAGGCGTTTTTCCAGGCAACGGCTGCGCAGAAGAAATCGACAGTGTCCGAGCAATTCATTGCCAGTCAGAAAGCGGCAATGAGAGCAGCCGCTGAATTGGCGCTGCTGAAAAAAGATATCGAACCCGACGATTACGCAATGATCCTTTCGGTGGTTAATGGCGAGGTCCATCCCCGTGTAGGCAACAGGCCAGTCTGGTTTCGTGACCTGAACCTGATGAAGCGCAGGATGACGGGCTGTGTCGTGTTCAGCATCAGTGAACAATATCGCTATACCAACGACTACATCGTCTACATTCCCCACGATCCCGAGCACCCGCTCAAACGCTATACCTCTGAGCAGCTGCGTGAAGAATTCAAGCGCCAGTTCACCGCCCAGGACGCATTGCCCGCCAGTGGCAGCGAGCCGACCGTCCACCAGCGTTTTTTCAGCCAGTTCGTCGCCTACGCCGACCGCCCTTATTACTTCAGCCAGTTCACCCGCAAGGCTGCCGACTCTCCGACTGATCCTTTGCATTCATTCTGGTTGAAGGTCCTCCAGTACGTGCCCCCGTTGTCGTCCGTCGCCCGCATCAAAGAGCTGCCGCCAGAGCCTGCGGGTAAGCGTGAGCCGGTCGAAGATCCTTATCTCAATCCATTCGGGATGATTCGCGAGGGCGTGGCGGGCATCTGGTCCGCCAACAGCGATCTGTGGACTTATCTCTACGAGCAAAACCGCAAGAAAGTCATCGCCGACGCACGCAGCCATGCGGTGCCCACGGCGGACGTCGATGCGCGAGTACGGGCGCAAAAGCTCAACCACCTGCTGGAAATCGGCATGCTCGGATTGAACATGGTGTCGATGTTCGTGCCGGTGCTGGGGGAGATCATGCTGACGGTCATGGCGGGGCAGTTGCTGTACGAGTCGTTTGAGGGGGCGATCGAGTGGAGTGAAGGGGATCGAACGGCGGCCAAGGCGCACCTGGTCGATGTGGCCGAGAATCTGGCGCTGGCCGCGGTGATGGCCGGTGCGGGCAAAGGCTTGGCCAAGCTGACGGCGGTGAAACCCGAGCCGCTGGTTGAAAGCCTGCAGCCCATCCAGCACGCCGACGGCAAAACCCGCTTATGGAAACCTGACCTGAGCGGTTACGAACGTAACCTCATCCTGCCTCGCCATTCAGTCCCTGATGCGTCGGGGCTGCACCGGATAAATGGCAAAACCTTCATTCGGCAGGGAGGCAAGGTCTACGAAACAACCTTTGACCCATCGCTGAAAAAATGGCGCATTCGGCATCCGACGGATACCGACGCCTGGCAACCCATACTCGAACACAACGGGCATGGCGCCTGGCGCCATGCGCTGGAGCGTCCCCGGACCTGGGATCGGCTGACACTGCTGCGGCGCATCGGCCATACCACCGAGGCATTTTCCGATGAGCAACTGCTCGACATCGCCGAGGCCTGTGGTGTCGAGGACAATGCCTTGCGCAAGATGCACATGGATCACCTGGCGCCGCCGCCGGAGCTGGCCCACGCCTTAGGGCTGTTCGAAGCCGACCCCGGCACCGGCGGACCACTGCTCGAAAAATTGCAACGCGCCAGCCCGGGGCTGAGCAATGCCGCTGCCCGCAGGATTCTGCTCGATGCCAATGCCGAAGAGCTCACCCGCCTGAAATCAACGAGTCGAATTCCCCTGAAAATGCTGGAGGAGGCCCGTTGGTATACGCAACGGGGGCGCCAGGCCCAGGCTTTTACGGGCCTGCGCGCGGAATCTGCGCTGTCCGCTGACAGCCGCTGGCTCGCACTGCATGCCCTGGAAAAAATGCCGGGCTGGTCCGACGAAGTGCGGCTGGAGATCCGCGATGGCCACATCGGGGGTTCGCTTATCGATGGGATTGGCAGCGAGGCCGCGACGATCCGCAAGTACCTGGTTAAAAATGGCCCGTCCTATCAGGCATTCGACGAGCTTGGCGAAACACTTAACGGCGTGCCCGCCACCGGCGATAACTTTTACGCCTCGATCATGCACGCATTGCCCGATGAATCCCGTCGCGCATTGGGCGTTCCACACGTAGGTCAAAGCGCAGGTCTGAAGCAGGGAGTGATCAAATCGGCGTTCGAGCATCGCGCGCAATTGTCGCGCATGCTGGAGCAGCGCAGCGGTCACCGCAAGGCGTTCAAACCACCCGTACGCGTAACCGAGCGCCGGGTCGGCTACTACGCCAGCGGGCGCGGGCAAGGTTTGAATCCTTCGCTGGTGTCGCGGGTTCAGGATGTCTACCCGGCGCTGACGGATCAACAGGCCAATGGATTTATCCTGGCGCAACTGCGCGCGGGAAAAACCGACGCACAGATTTATAGCCTTCTGCAGGAGCGTATGCGCGAGTGGGAGACCCTCGAGGCAACGCTCGATCAATGGGTTGGCGAGCCGACAGCGGGTACTGTCCTGGAGTCGATGCTCGGAGGCAAGGCCTCGGTCGCCGAGAGTCTCAAGGAATCCTGGCGCAATTCGCCACTGGCCGCAGAGCGTTCGCGCTACAGACTGCTTGACCTGGTTTGTGATGACCCAATCCCCGCGCTGTCGGCGGACTTCTCCCATGTGCGAGATCTGTATGTCCGGGGTCGAAGCATCACCGACGCCAATGTCGATGCGATGCTGGCGAATTTTCCAAAGCTCAATCGACTGCGGATCAATGGCACAGGCAACAATTTCAGCACCGTGCCCCAGGTACTGAGCAGCATGCCGGATCTCAGAGCGCTTAGCCTGTATTCTGCTGCGCCCTTCGCCGCAGACATGCCGTCGAGGCTGGGGGCGTTGACGACGCTCGAGGAACTCAGCGTGTATTCAACCTGGGGCGTTCCCGTGGCGCTGGACGTCAGTCGGCTACGCAATCTGCGTCAGCTTGAAGTGATTGCACCGTCCATGGATCAATGGCCAACCGGGGTTCTGGAACTGCCCCGTCTTGAACGTCTGAACCTCACCGGGACTGCCATTAGCACCTTCCCCGATGGCATTTTCGAAGGGCATGAAAAACTCTGGTCCGGGTTGTCGCTGGATTGGTCGAACATGCCGCGTCCAAACTTCAAACAGGCCTATGAGTATCTCCGGCGTCAGCCCCGGCACCTTGTTGTTCTGGAAGAAATGGTCAGGGATTACTGCAAGGGCGAGTTGAAGCGTCTTGCTGAAGGCATCAATTCCCCGTCCGCGGGATTGTTCAATCAATTTGTCGAGCAGTGGCAAGACGCAGGGGCGAGATTCGACGCCGTCGAAGCATTGAGCGAGCAGCATCATCAGCTCAACCGGCAGCTTGATGACTGGTCCCAACGCGCGCTGCAATTGCCCGGAGCGGCGAACGAGATCATGGGGCGTACATTGACGGCAAATGCCCTGAGAGCCTGCTGGCGCAACGGCGCATTCAAACGCTACGGCTCGACGGCTGAAGCTTCGGTACTCGACTGGCCGAGCCTGGCGTTGAGTGAGTTTCCCGAATTGCCGGACGGCGCCTTCCCTGAAGTACGAACCTTGTATCTGAAGGGTAATAGAGCCCCCGTCGAGCAGATCCGCAATTTCGTACGCAAGTTTCCCGGGCTTGAAAAACTTGACGTGAGTGGCGGCGGTCTGGCCGAAGTGCCCTTTGCGCCCGGTGATCTTGAAAAGCTGACTGATCTGGATCTTTCCAATAACGCAATTGTTGGCGACGCCGGGGTTCAGCAAGCTTTTGATGGATTGCAGGCACTGCAATACCTGGACTTGAGCAACAACCCGTTGAATGCCTTGGATGTCAGTGCAATGACCCGCCTCAAGTCCTTGAACCTAAGTGGCACAGCGCTGCAAGAATGGCCGACCGGGGTACAGGAGCTGCCAGAGCTGTATTGGCTGGACTTGCGAGACAGCAGGGTCAACGCGCTGCCGGAGCCGCTTGCGGATGAGACGCTGCTCAAGACCAACCTCGCGGGCACACCTTTAACCCCTCAAGCCGTCGCCATGCGCAACGCAGCCAGGCATCGAATGGAAATGGCCAAATGTCTTCCGGCCGGCGCGCTGGAACGGTTCGACCTGGAACAGGTGCCACAGGATTTCCCGCCGTTCGAAAGCGGCAGTTCGATCGCGCTTCAATTGTTGCCGCTGCCGGAAGTCCCGGCGGGAGAAGGGGTTGCGGTTTTGACAAAGCGCCTGCAACGACTGAAACCGACACTCGCCGATGATGACGCTTTGCAAATGATCGAACAGATGCAGGGGAGCGAAGCTGCGAGCGTGAAAATTGCCGAATGGGAGAAAACCTATGAAACGCTCACGCGCCAATTGAATGGCTGGCTGTTTACCCGGGGATCCCGCGGTAATGGCTGGATGACGTCTTCCAGCATTCGCAGGCAGGCTGCCTTGCGGATCCTCGAATGCTGGCAAACAGGTCTGAGCGGCACGGGCGCGGTGGCTGATGCGGTGCTGGATCTGAACGGTCTGCAACTGGGTGACCTGCCTGAGGTGCCGGTATCGTTCGAGCATGTTGGCACGTTGAAACTGACGAGCGTAAAACTTACCCGGCAAGGTTCCGATGGGTTCCTCAAGGCCTTTACTCGCCTGAAAACCCTGGACCTCAATGGCAATGGGCTGGATGCCGTTCCAGAGCCGGTCCGTTACATGGACAGGCTCGAGCGTCTGGAAATGTCCTCGAACCAGATGGCCGATACCGAGCAGCTGTATGCCTCATTGAACAGTCTGGAGCGTTTGCGCTGGCTGGACTTGAGCTACAACGCATTGGATGCCTTTGATATCAGTATTTTCGAGCAATTGGAGACGCTGGATCTGCGCAACAATAATTTGACCGAATGGCCGGACGGGGTGTTCGACAGCCAACACCTGGGCACGCTCAATCTCAGTGGCAACGACATCACGTCGATCCCCGAGCAGGCCCTGAGTGGCGACCATGACGTTTTGACGGCCGGTACGGATCTGAGCGACAACGACAACCTGTCGCTTGAGAGCCTTGAACGACTCAGGGATTACCGTGAAGCGGGTTTCCACGACACGGTGCTGGGGATCTCGCGGGCCGATCTTGACGAGTTGATCGATGACGCCAACGGCGATGGCGGCGATAGCAGTGAAGGCATCGATACGGATGAGGACCTGTCAGAGACCGAGCCGGATCCCGAGCAGAAAACACCGTGGTTGGCCAATCTTCCTCCTGAGGAGGTGGCGAGCAAAACCGCGTTATGGAATCAACTCGCGGCGGAACCGGGCAATGAGGCGTTTTTTCATCTGCTTTCACGACTGCGGGATACTCAGGAGTTCAGGGTGGCAAACGCCGATCTGACGCGGCGGGTATGGACGGTCATTGAAGGCGCCGCCAGCGATTCCGAACTGCGGGAGATCCTGTTTGCCAGTTCCAGCACCCACGGCACGTGTGTCGACGGTCGAATCCTGACGTTCAGCGGACTGGAAAGCAGAGTCTTCACCCACAACGCCTTGCTTGATATTCCCGTCGGGCGCCCGAGTGTGAAGGGGCATGCACTGCTGAATCTATCCCGGCAGCTGTTTCGACTGGACAAGGTCGACGATCTTGCGAGGAAAATCGCCGCGCAAAGCGGGCAGGATGAAGCCGAAATACGCTTAGGCTATCGAATCGGGCTGACACAAGGGTGGGCGGACGGCCTGGAGCTGCCAGGGCAACCGAAACACATGACCTATGCCTCGGGAGTGACCGCTCAACAACTGGCGGACGCGCGAATCGAGATCGTCAACGCAGAGCAGTCCGATGGTTTCTTTGAAGACTTGATCCAGCGCGACTATTGGGAAAGTTATCTCAAGGAAAAACATCCTGACGTGTTCAAGGCTCTGGATGAGATGGATGTGCAGGAGGAAGTTGAAAACGCTGACGATGCGGCATTACTGACTCAGCTTTTCGAGCAGAGGGCGGCGCGTAACGCGAAGATGATCGAATTGTCCCGACAGGAGGTCGCGGAGCTGACGACTGCCTCAAACAGGTAAATCACCTGTGGGAGCGAGCTTGCTCGCGATGGGGGCTTGATGTTCAACATCAATGTTGACTGATACGCCGCTATCGCGAGCAAGCTCGCTCCCACAAGGTTTTTTTCAGTTGATCACTCAGTTGTCGTAACCGAGATTCGGCGCCAGCCAGCGCTCGGTAACGCTCAGTTCCTGGCCTTTGCGCGACGTGTAGCTCTGCACCTGGTCCTTGTCGATCTTGCCCACGGCGAAGTACTGCGCCTGCGGGTGAGCAAAGTACCAGCCGCTGACCGCTGCCGCCGGGAACATCGCGTAGTGCTCGGTGAGGAATACACCGCTGCGGCCTGCGCGCATTTCCTGGGCCTCTGGGTCTAGCAGGGCGAACAGCTGGGCTTTCTCGGTGTGATCCGGGCAGGCCGGGTAGCCCGGAGCCGGACGAATTCCGCTGTACTGCTCCTTGATCAGAGCCTCGTTATCCAGCGCTTCATCCTTGGCATAACCCCAATAGTCTTTACGCACCTGCTGGTGCAGCCACTCGGCGCACGCCTCGGCCAGTCGGTCGGCAAGTGCCTTGACCATGATCGAGTTGTAGTCGTCGCCAGCGTCCTGGTAGGCCTTGGCCACTTCTTCGGCGCCGATGCCGGCGGTGGTGATGAAACCACCCACGTAGTCGGTCACTTCACTGTCCTTGGGCGCGACGAAGTCGGCCAGGGAGAAGTTCGGCTTGCCGTCGGTCTTGATGATCTGCTGGCGCAAGTGATGCAGCTTGGCCATTGGCTTGCCGTCATCGCCATAGAGCTCGATGTCGTCGTCATGCACCTGGTTGGCCGGCCAGAAGCCGAACACCGCGCGAGCGCTGATCAGTTTTTCGTCGATCAATTTGCGCAGCATTTCCCTCGCGTCGTTGTACAGCGAGGTGGCGGCTTCACCGACCACTTCGTCCTGGAGAATGCGCGGGAACTTGCCGGCCAGGTCCCAGGATATGAAAAACGGCGTCCAGTCGATGTATTCGGCCAGCACGTCGAGGTCGATGTTGTCCAGCACCCGCGCGCCGGTGAAAGTCGGTTTGACCGGCGTGTAGGACGCCCAGTCGAATTGCGGCTTCTTGGCAATGGCTGCGCCGTAGCTCAGACGCTCGGTACGGGCACTGCGGTTGGACGTGCGCTCGCGAACTTCGATGTAATCCTGGCGGGTTTTCTCGACAAAACCGGCCTTGAGTTCCTTGGACAGCAACTGGGTCGCCACGCCCACGGCGCGGGAGGCGTCGGTGACGTAGATCACCGCGTCGTTGCTGTACTTCGGCTCGATCTTCACCGCCGTGTGCGCCTTGGAGGTGGTGGCGCCACCGATCATCAACGGCAGGTGGAAGTCCTGACGCTGCATTTCGCGGGCGACGTGGACCATCTCGTCCAGCGACGGGGTGATCAGGCCGGACAGGCCGATGATGTCGCACTTCTGTTCCTTGGCCACCTGCAGGATTTTTTCCGCCGGCACCATCACGCCCAGGTCGACGATGTCGTAGCCGTTGCAGCCCAGCACCACGCCGACGATGTTCTTGCCGATGTCATGCACGTCGCCTTTTACGGTCGCCATCAGGATCTTGCCCTTGGCCTCCGGCTTGTCGCCTTTTTCCAGTTCGATGAACGGGATCAGGTGGGCCACGGCCTGTTTCATCACGCGGGCGGATTTCACTACCTGAGGCAGGAACATTTTGCCGGCGCCGAACAGGTCGCCGACGATGTTCATGCCGGCCATCAACGGGCCTTCGATCACTTCGATCGGGCGAGCGAAGGACTGGCGCGATTCTTCGGTGTCTTCGACGATGTGGGTGGTGATGCCTTTGACCAGTGCGTGCTCCAGACGCTTGTTGACGTCCCAGTTGCGCCACTCTTCGGTCTCGGCTTCCTTGACGCTGCCGTCGCCCTTGTACTTGTCGGCGATGGCGAGGAGGGCGTCGGTGCCTTCCGGGGTGCGGTTGAGGATCACGTCTTCCACGGCATCGCGCAGTTCCAGCGGGATCTGGTCGTAGATCTCCAGTTGCCCGGCGTTGACGATACCCATGGTCAGCCCGGAGCGGATCGCGTACAGCAGGAACACCGAGTGGATCGCCTCGCGCACCGGGTTGTTGCCACGGAACGAGAACGACACGTTGGACACGCCACCGGAGGTCAGGGCATACGGCAGTTCGTCACGGATGTAGGCACAGGCATTGATGAAATCGACGGCGTAGTTGTTGTGTTCTTCGATACCGGTGGCCACGGCGAAGATGTTCGGGTCGAAGATGATGTCTTCCGGCGGGAAGTCCACTTCGTTGACCAGAATGTCGTAGGAACGTTTGCAGATTTCCTTCTTGCGCGCTTCGGTGTCGGCCTGGCCGGCTTCGTCGAAGGCCATCACCACCACGGCGGCGCCGTAGCGCTTGCACAGTTTGGCGTGGTGAATGAACTGCTCGACGCCTTCTTTCATGCTGATCGAGTTGACGATGCCCTTGCCCTGGATGCACTTGAGGCCGGCTTCGATCACTTCCCACTTGGAGGAGTCGATCATGATCGGTACGCGGGAGATGTCCGGTTCACCGGCAATCAGATTGAGGAAGGTCACCATGGCCTTCTTCGAATCGAGCATCCCTTCGTCCATGTTGATGTCGATCACCTGGGCGCCGGCTTCGACCTGCTGCAGGGCGACTTCCAGGGCTTCGGTGTAGTTGTCTTCACGGATCAGGCGGGCGAACTTGGCGGAACCGGTGATGTTGGTCCGCTCGCCGACGTTGACGAACAGCGAGTTGCGATCGATGGTGAACGGCTCCAGACCCGAGAGGCGGCAAGCCTTCGGGATGTCCGGAATCTCGCGCGGCGCATAACCGGCCACGGCCTTGGCGATGGCCTCGATGTGGCCCGGCGTGGTGCCGCAGCAGCCGCCGACGATGTTGAGGAAGCCGCTCTGGGCGAACTCTTCGATGACCTTGGCGGTTTCCGACGGCAATTCGTCGTACTCGCCGAATTCGTTCGGCAGGCCGGCGTTCGGGTGCGCGGAAACGTGGGTGCTGGCCTTGTTCGACAGCTCCTCGAGGTACGGGCGCAATTCACGGGCGCCAAGGGCGCAGTTCAGGCCGACGGAAATCGGCTTGGCGTGGGCCACGGAGTTCCAGAATGCTTCGGTGGTCTGGCCCGACAGGGTGCGGCCGGAGGCGTCGGTGATGGTGCCGGAAATCATGATCGGTAGTTCGACGCCCAGTTCCTCAAACACGCCTTGTACGGCGAAGATCGCGGCCTTGGCGTTCAGTGTATCGAAAATGGTTTCGATCAGGATCAGGTCGGCGCCGCCTTCGATCAGGCCTTTGGTGGATTCGGTGTAGTTTTCCACCAGTTCATCGAAGGTCACGTTGCGGTAGCCAGGGTTGTTCACGTCCGGCGACAGCGAGCAGGTGCGGCTGGTCGGGCCGAGCACGCCGGCAACGAAGCGCGGCTTGTCCGGGGTTTCCAGGGTCTTGGCGTCGGCGACCTTGCGCGCCAGGCGTGCGCCTTCTACGTTTAACTCATACGCCAGGCCTTGCATGCCGTAATCGGCGAGGGATATCTGGGTGGCGTTGAAGGTGTTGGTTTCCAGAATGTCGGCGCCGGCATCCAGGTAGGCTTTTTCAATGCCGCCAATCACGTCCGGGCGAGTCAGTACCAACAGGTCGTTGTTGCCTTTGACATCGCTTGGCCAGTCAGCGAAGCGTTTGCCACGGTAATCCTGCTCTTCGAGCTTGTAGCTCTGGATCATCGTGCCCATACCGCCATCGAGAATCAGGATGCGCTCTTTGAGGGCGTGCTTGAGAGCTTGAAGGCGAACGCTGCGATCGGACATTTGGACTACTCGGTAAGGCCATGACGAAGGGCCGGGATGATAGCAAACCTGTGCGCTTTTGGAGCGTGACTCGAATTTGCATGAATATCGTTCATGTTGGTAAGGGTGACAGACCGGTAGAATCGCGACGTTTTTTCAGGATTCGGGACCAGGGACATGTCGTATCGCTTCGTCATCGGCACATTGCTGCTGTTTTTAAGCTGGGGCGCCGTGGCGCAAGGCCCGGCGATTTCCTCTGCCATGTCACCTGTTATCTCCTACAGCCGCGACATTCAACCGATCTTCACTGAAAAGTGCGTGGCCTGCCACGCCTGCAATGACGCCGCCTGTCAGCTCAACCTGGGCAGCGGTGAGGGCGCGGTGCGGGGCGCGACGAAAGTCCCTGTCTATGACGGTGACCGCCGCCAGGCGGTTGCACCGACCCGACTGTTCTATGACGCCTCCGGCAAACAAGCCTGGCAGCAAAAGGGCTTCTATTCGGTGCTCGATGCCCAGGGCAGTCAGGCCGCACTGATGGCGCGGATGCTGGAGCTTGGCCACAAGACTCCGTTGCAACCCAACGCGAAGCTGCCGGAAGACATCGTCCTGGGCCTGAACCGGGAAAACATGTGTGCCATGCCCGCGGAGTTCGACGGCTATGCCGCCAAGCATCCGAAGGAGGGCATGCCGCTGGCAGTGACCGGCCTGACCGACCAGCAGTACCAGACGCTGCAACGCTGGCTGGCGGCAGGCGCGCCGATCGATCAGCAAGCGCTGGCGCCCAGCGCCAGGGAAGCCTTGCAGGTGGTGCAATGGGAAAACCTGCTCAATTCGCCGGGAGCCCGGGAAAGCCTGGTGGGGCGCTGGCTGTACGAGCACTGGTTCCTGGCCCATCTCTACTTCAAGGACGGTGAGCCTGGGCATTTCTTCCAGTGGGTGCGTTCGCGCACCCCGACCGGCCAGCCGATCGACCTGATCAACACCCGTCGCCCGAATGATGATCCGGGCACGCAGTTTTACTATCGCCTGTGGCCGGTACAGGGCGTGATCGTGCACAAGACCCACATCACCTATCCGCTGGGTCCGGCGAAGCTGGCGCGGGTCAAGAGCCTGTTCTACAGCGGCAACTGGCAGGTCGACGCATTGCCGGGCTATGGACCGCAGAGCCGGGCCAACCCCTTTGCCACTTTCGAAGCGATTCCGGCCCAGGCGCGCTATCAGTTCATGCTCGATAACGCCGAATACTTTGTGCGCACGTTCATTCGTGGGCCAGTGTGTCGCGGCCAGATCGCCACGGACGTGATCCGCGATAATTTCTGGGCGCTGTTCCAGGCGCCCGAGCACGACCTGTATGTCACGGATCCGAACTATCGCGGGCAGGCCACGCCATTGCTGGCGATGCCGGGGCAGAACGATGATGTCGGCAGCGTCCTCAGCCTGTGGCACGACTACCGTGACAAGCGTAACGAATACGAAGCCTTGCGCCGGGACAGCTACGCCGATGAACCAGCACCGAGCTGGTCGACCCTGTGGGCCGGCAACGACAATGCGTTGCTGAGTATCTTCCGCCATTTCGACAGTGCTTCGGTGACCAAAGGCCTGATCGGCGAGGTGCCGCAAACGATATGGCTGTTCGACTATCCGCTGCTGGAGCGCACCTACTATCAACTGGCAGTAAACTTCGATGTGTTCGGGAACCTGTCCCATCAGGCTCAGACGCGCTTGTATTTCGACTTGATCCGCAACGGTGCCGAACAGAATTTCCTGCGCCTGATGCCCGCCGACTCCCGGGATGACTACCTTGATGACTGGTATCAGAACAGTGGCAAATTCAAGATGTGGCTCGACTACGAGACCATCGACGACGACAAGCCGACCGCGCTGAAGCTTGACGCGCTGGACCCCAAGCGCGACTTTGCCATGCAGTTGCTGGCCCGTTATGGCGATCTCAATGCAAGGCCCGACCCGATCAATCGCTGCGACGGCGCTTACTGTTCGCGGCCAAACATCGATCCGGACCTGCAAAGTGCCGAGCAGGCATTGAGCCGCCTGACTTCGCGTCCGGCCGCCGGACTGAGGGTCATCGATCAGTTGCCGGAGGCCACGCTGCTGCGTATTGAAACCGGCAGCGGCAAGCGTGAGGTCTACAGCCTGTTGCGTAACCGTGCCCACAGCAACGTGGCGTTTTTGCTCGGTGAATCACTGCGCTATCAACCGGGGCTCGACACCCTGACGATTTACCCGGGTGTGCTCAGCAGCTACCCGAACTTCATGTTCAACATCCCGGCCGGGCAAGTGCCGGCGTTTGTGGATGCGATGGAAAGCGCCAAGGACACCGACAGCTTCGAGAAAATCGTCGAACGCTGGGGAATACGCCGCAGTCATCCGCAATTCTGGGCTTATTTCCATGACCTGAGCCGCTACATCCACGAAAACGATCCGGTGGAAGAGGGCGTGCTGGACATGAATCGCTACGAGAACCTCTGATCGGACGCAGATCCCCTGTGGGAGCGGGCTTGCTCGCGAAAACGGTGTGTCAGTCGCAATTGATTTGCCTGACACGACGCCTTCGCGAGCAAGCCCGCTCCCACAATTCTTTCCCGACAAAAATACTAGGACTTTGTCCGGCGCGTTGATTGGCGTAAACTGCGCCCAAGCCTGCGAGGAGTTTCCATGACCGCTATTACCATCACTGACGCCGCCCACGATTACCTGGCTGATCTGCTCTCCAAGCAGAACACCCCGGGCATCGGCATCCGCGTCTTCATCACCCAGCCTGGCACCCAGTACGCCGAAACCTGCATTGCCTACTGCAAGCCGGGCGAAGAAAAACCCGAAGACACCGCGCTGGGGCTCAAAAGCTTCACCGCGTACATCGACCACTTCAGCGAAGCCTTCCTGGACGATGCCGTTGTCGACTACGCCACCGACCGCATGGGCGGCCAGCTGACCATCAAGGCGCCAAACGCCAAGGTACCGATGGTCAACGCCGACAGCCCGATCAACGAGCGCATCAACTACTACCTGCAAACCGAGATCAACCCGGGGCTGGCCAGCCACGGCGGTCAGGTCAGCCTGATAGACGTGGTCGAAGACGGCATCGCCGTCCTGCAGTTCGGTGGTGGTTGCCAGGGCTGCGGCCAGGCCGACGTGACGCTGAAGGAAGGCATCGAGCGCACCTTGCTCGAGCGCATCCCGGAGCTCAAAGGTGTTCGCGACGTGACCGACCACACGCAGAAAGAAAACGCCTACTACTAAGGTGTTCGCTGCGAATTGAAAAAACGGCGCCCCGTGAGCGCCGTTTTTTTATGGGTCGAATTCACTGAAGCCTTCGCGAGCAAGCCCGCTCCCACAGGGGAATGCATTCCAAATGTGGGAGCGGCGGTGCGGCGATCCGACTTGCTCGCGAAGAGGGCGCTATGGGCGATAGAGATGCGCATGCCCCGCACGATACAGCGATGACTCGCTGAAGTGGTCACTGCCCAGCACCCGACCCACCAGAATCAACGCCGTACGACGAAATCCCTTCGATTCAACCTTCCCGGCTATATCTGCCAGCGTGCCCACCACCCAATCCTGATCCGGCCAGCTCGCGCGGTGCACCACTGCAATCGGGCAATCGGCGCCGTAATGGGGCAGCAGTTCCTCGACGATCTTCGCCAGGTGACTGACCCCCAAATGAATCGCCATGGTCGCGCCGTGCTGCGCCAGGCTGGAGAATTCCTCTCCGGGTGGCATGGCGGTTTTGTCGGCGTAGCGAGTCAGGATCACGCTCTGCGAAATGTCCGGCAGGGTCAGTTCCGCGCCCAAGAGCGCTGCACAAGCGGCTGTGGCAGTCACGCCGGGTACGATTTCGAACGCAATGCCCAGTTCACGCAGATAGCGAATCTGCTCGCCAATGGCGCCATACAGGCTCGGATCGCCAGAGTGCACCCGGGCCACATCCTGGCCTTTGGCGTGGGCGGCCTTGATCAGGTCGATGATCTGTTCCAGGTGCAGTTCGGCGCTGTTGACCACCTGTTCGGCACAGTGACCTTCCAGTACGGCGGCCGGCACCAGTGAGCCGGCATATATGATCACCGGGCAACTGCGAATCAGCCGCTGGCCCTTGACGGTGATCAGTTCGGGGTCGCCGGGACCTGCGCCAATGAAGTAGACGGTCATCGTCGGTTCCTGTGGGAAAAAGGGGCTGAACAGGTCTTCAGATGAAGAATGTTCATGATCAAAGGCGGGGATTATCGGTTTTTACGCAGCACCAGCCAATGCCAGGGTTGCCTGGGCATATTTTTGTCGTGGAATCAGCAGTTTTGCCGGGGCCTGGGCCAGTTGTTCGGCCAGGGCCAGTGCGGCGCTTTCCGCAACGCCGTAGCAACCGGTGCGTTCAAACGCTATTTGCGATTGATGGCTGAGTTGCGGTTCATAAGCGGCCAGTTGCTCACTGCTGAAATACATCAGTTCCAGGCCGAGTTGCTGAGCCAGTTCGATCAGTGCAGGTTCGTCGCGCTTCGAATCGATGCTGGCCAGCGCCTTGATTTCATGACGGGCAATCTGGTGCGCCTCCAGCGCCTGATCGAGCAGCGCCAACAACGTGCTGACGGGGCAGCCCCGTTGGCAGCCCAGACCGACCACCAGGGTCGGCGCTGTGCTGACGTCAGTCATGCGTTGTATTGACCATCGCTTTTGCGACGGAACAACCAGGCGCTGATCAGGCCCAGGGCCAGCCAGAATGCCACGTTGGTCAGTTGCGAAGCGATTTTGAACCGGGTTTCCAGTGCCTCTGGAGCAAGCATCGAATGCACCTCCGGTTGCGGCGCGCCAATCACATGGGGAACGGCGAGGATCGCCGCGCCGAGGACTTTCATCAGCCAGTGACGGCTGAACACGATCAGCGCAATACCGACGGCGGTGGAGGCGGCGGTACCGACCCACCACAGTTGCCGTTGTGCCAGGTCGGCGGCGGCAGTGCCTGGCAATTCAGGCGGCAGGCCGAGGGTCGGGGCGAGCACGAAGGTCGCGTAACCGGCCAGGCCCCAGAGCAGGCCTTGAGAGGTTTTGGTCGGCGCACGCAAGGTGTACAGGCCGGCCAGCATCAGGGCGAAACCGACCGCCACCACCAGGTTGCCACCGGTGGTCGACAGCACGCGCTGCCAGCCGTCTTGCGGCTCCCAGGCTTGAGCATCATGAGTGTGGGCAGCCACCGCACCGTCGGCGTGTTCATGCATTTCAACAGCGGCCGGTTCGGCTTTTTCGTAGGTCTCGGCCTGCAAAATCAGCGGGGCGACCCAGAAACTTTGCAGCAGGGTCAGCAACAGGGCGGCCAGCAGCCCGGTGAAACCTGCGGTTTGCGCAATACGCTTGATCATGTCGACAGCTCTCAATGGCACGGGAACGCGGAGCTGTGACGGGTATCGTGGGCGGCGTTGTGCACCGCTTCGATGTGCGAGAAACCGGCGAAATACACAAGGCACGCGCCCAGGATCGACGCGCAGACGGCGGCGGCCAGACGTTGAGTCAGGGTTGAGGTGGTGCTCGCGGCTGTGTGTTCGGCGCTGCTGATGATCGACATGGCGTTTCCCTCTGGTCTGTCAGCGGGGAATTAAGAGCGCATGTAAAAACCCGCACGACCAGGCGCGCAAGGTTTCAAACAGCGCCCGCCCACCGCGGGTTTGTTGGTTCAGTGATCGTACTGGTCACTTTGTGTTGCGGGCCGGTCTCCGGGCTCACGAGGGGCAAAGGCTTGCGCCTGGACCTGAAAGCATCACCTTCCCATGCCGCAGTGGCACAGTGGATCTGACGCTTCGCTCGCTTACCGTTGCGGGGGCAGCACCGGACTGACATGGCTTAAGAGTAAAGCACATGATTCACCGGTTTCCCGTTTCACCCTGTGAAGGGCACCCGTAACAAGGTGTGTAGGAGAGCATGGGCGGGGGTTGGGCGTCAATTGGCAGGGGTTCTCGTTTGAGTTTCTGTGGCGAGGGGGCTTGCCCCCGTTGGGCTGCGAAGCGGCCCCCTTACTTTTATCCAGACAAAGCGTGCACTCTGGATTTGCGACGGCTTCGCCGCCGAACGGGGGCAAGCCCCCTCGCCACAGGGATCGCAAGCATTGACCCGCCCCAAGACCATGCGTAGCCTTGCGCTTTCGAGGTTCTTCGGCGTTTGTCGAAGCTAAGAAGGGAACGCGGTCAATGCCGCGGCTGCCCCCGCAACTGTGAACGGTGATGTTCGTTGCCACGCCACTGCTGACTCAATTCATGAGGCCGGCGGGAAGGCGCAGCGAATGCCAGGCTCAAGCCCGGCACACCGTCAGCCAGGAGACCTGCCTCGTCACAGATTCTCACTTTCAACCGGGCGGGGTGATCCGGTGGCGAACTCTTCAGGTAATCGCGTGCGCGTTGCCGGTCGTCGTCCCGTATGCCCGCCAGCTTAGCCATAGGGCATCCGATGAAAACACTGGCCAAACTCCCCGTCACCATCGTCACCGGCTTTCTCGGCTCGGGTAAAACCACGCTGCTGCGCCACATGCTCGACAACGCCCAGGGTCGCCGCATTGCGGTGATCGTCAACGAATTCGGTGAATTGGGCATTGATGGCGAAATCCTCAAGCAATGCTCCATCGGTTGCACCGAAGAAGAAGCCAACGGCCGTGTCTATGAACTGGCCAACGGCTGCCTGTGCTGCACCGTCCAGGAAGAATTCTTCCCGGTGATGCGCGAACTGGTGGCCCGTCGCGGCGATATCGACCACATCCTCATCGAAACGTCCGGTCTGGCACTGCCAAAGCCGCTGGTGCAAGCCTTCCAGTGGCCGGAAATCCGCAGCGCCTGCACGGTAGATGCGGTAATCACCGTGGTCGACAGCCCGGCCGTGGCCGCCGGCACCTTCGCCGCGTTCCCGGATCAGGTCGACGCCCAGCGCAAACTCGACCCGAACCTGGACCACGAATCGCCGCTGCACGAACTGTTCGCTGACCAACTGGCCAGCGCTGACCTGGTGATCCTCAACAAAACCGACCTGATCAACCCGACGGACCTGGCCCGTGTGCGCCTGGAAGTCGCCGAGGAATTGCCGCCAGCGGTGAAAATCATCGAAGCCAGCAGTGGTCGCCTGCCGCTGGACGTGCTGATCGGCCTGGGTGTCGGCTCCGAAGAACACATCGACAGCCGCCACAGCCACCACGACCATCATCACGATGGCGACGACGATCATGATGACCACGATCACGACGCCTTCGATTCGATCTCCATCGAACTGCCGCAAGCCGACGAAAGCCTGCTGCTGGACGCGCTGACCCAGTTGGTGGTCCAGCACGGCATCCTGCGCGTCAAGGGCTTTGCGGCGATTCCGAACAAGCCGATGCGCCTGCTGATCCAGGGTGTGGGTACGCGTTTTGACAAGCATTTCGACCGCCAGTGGGGCGCCGAAGAGGCGCGAGTCTCTCGCCTGGTGCTGATCGGCCAGAAACTGGACGCCACTGTTCTCGAAGCGCAACTGCGCGCCGCGCTCAGCGTGTAAGCCATGCACCTGCTCAGGACCCAGCCCGGCGGTTTCGTGTCGGATGACAACATTGCCGACCTTGGACAAACCCCCGCCGAGCTGGTGGTCCTGTGCAGCGGCGATTCCAGCCTGGCGCTGCTCGCCGAAGCTGCGCAGCAGTTGCCCGACGATTACCCGAGCGTGCGCCTGGCCAACCCGATGCAGGTGCAGAACCATGCCTCGGTTGACCTGTACGTCGATGAAGTCTTGCGCCACGCCAAGGTCATCCTGATCTCGCTGCACGGCGGCATCGCCTATTGGCGTTATGGCATCGAGCGTCTGGTCGAGCTGTCGCAGCGCGGCGTGCAGCTGATTCTGGTGCCGGGTGATGATCGCCCGGACCCGGAACTCAGCGACTTGAGCACCGTCGGTGCCGAGGATCGCGACCGGCTCTGGCAGTTTCTGCGCCAGGGCGGCATGGGCAACGCCCTCGACTTCTTCCGCTGCCTGGCCAACCGCTGGCTGGCGAGTGATTACACCTGGGGCGAACCGCAAACCCTGCCACGCACGGCGATTTACCATCCGCACAAACATTCTGCCGCACTGAGCGACTGGCAGGCCGATTGGCATGCCGATCAACCGGTGGCGGCGGTGCTGTTTTACCGCTCGCATCTGCAGGCGGCGAACACCGCTTTCATTGACGTTTTTTGCCAACGGTTGCAGGCGGCGGGGTTGAATCCGTTGCCAATCGCGCTGGCGAGCCTGAAAGAACCCGGCTGCCTTTGCGTGGTCGAGGACTGGCTCGACGAGGCCTGCGTCTCAGTGATTCTGAACACCACCGGCTTTGCCCAGTCCAGCCCGGAAGCACCGCATGTGCGGCCATTCCGCCGCAATATTCCGGTGATCCAAGCGATTTGCGCCCAGGACAACGAACCGGGTTGGCGCGCCAGTGAACAGGGGCTTGGCCCTCGCGACCTGGCGATGCACATTGCCTTGCCGGAACTGGACGGGCGCATCATCAGCCGCCCGATCAGCTTCAAGGACCTGGCGTGGCGCAGTGAGCGCAGTCAGTCGGATGTAGTCTGCTACCGGCCACAACCGGAGCGCATGGACTTCGTTGCCGAACTGGCGCGGCGCTGGATCGATCTGGCGCGGGTGCCCAATGCTGAAAAACGCATTGCCTTGATTCTCGCCAACTACCCGACCCGCGACGGTCGCATCGGCAATGGCGTCGGCCTCGATACCCCGGCAGCGGCGCTGAATATCCTGCGGGCGTTGCATGCCGAAGGTTATCCATTACCGGCTGAGTTACCAGACAGCGGCACCGCGCTGATCCAGCAGTTGCTCGGCGGCGTCAGCAACGATCTCGAGACCCTCGACCTGCGTCCGTGCCAGCAAAGCCTGGGCATGGATGATTATCTAGTGATGTTCAACGCCCTGCCTGAAGCCAATCGCGCGGCGGTGCTCGAACGTTGGGGGGCGCCGGAAAACGACCCGATGTGTCGCAGCGGGCGGATGATGATCGCCGGCCTGCGTTTCGGCCTGACCTTCGTCGGCATTCAGCCGGCCCGGGGTTATCAGGTCGACCCGAGCGCGGTGTATCACGACCCGGACCTGGTGCCGCCCCACGGCTACCTGGCCTTCTACTTCTGGCTGCGCAACACCTATGGCGCCCACGGCGTGATCCACGTCGGCAAACACGGCAACCTCGAATGGCTGCCGGGCAAGGGCGTGGGGCTGTCGGAACATTGCTGGCCAGACGCTTTGCTCGGGCCGCTGCCGAACATCTATCCGTTCATCGTCAACGACCCGGGCGAGGGCGCCCAGGCCAAGCGGCGTACCCAGGCGGTGATCATCGATCACCTGATGCCACCGCTGACTCGCGCCGAAACCTACGGCCCGCTGCGTAACCTCGAGCTGTTGGCCGACGAATATTACGAAGCGCAGCTGCTCGATCCGCGCCGAGCCCGAGAGTTGCAGCGCGACATCCTGCAACTGGTGCGTGACACCCACATCGACCGTGAACTGCAACTGGACGAACAACTCGACAGCGATGCCGACGCGGCGATCTGGTTGCCGCGACTCGACACTTACCTGTGCGACTTGAAGGAGTCGCAGATCCGCGACGGCCTGCATGTGTTCGGCGAATCGCCCACCGGACGTTTGCGCATCGATACCTTGCTGGCGCTGTTGCGCATTCCACGGGGCGATGGCCGGGGTGCGCAGTCGAGTCTGCTGCGGGCGCTGGCCAAGGCCTTGGGACTAGGATTCGATCCGCTTGATTGCGCCTTGGCCGAGCCGTGGACCGGGCTCCGACCGAATGCCTTGTCGTTGATCAGCACTGAACTGTGGCGCACCACCGGCGATACCCGCGAACGCCTCGAACTGTTCGCCACACAACTGATTTCGCAGGCATTAGCTGACCCCTGTGGGAGCGAGCTTGCTCGCGATGGTGTGTCAGTCGACACCAATGTGGCTGACACACCATCGCGAGCAGGCTCGCTCCTACAGGAGGCGGGCTGGTCTGAGGTGCAAGCCATCCTCGACAGCCTGCGCGAAGTGGTCGCGCCAAGGCTGGACGCCTGCGGTCCGGCGGAAATGCGCGGATTGCTCGACGCGCTTGGCGGTCGCTTCGTCCCGGCCGGTCCCAGCGGCGCGCCCAGTCGTGGTCGTCTTGACGTGCTGCCCACCGGGCGCAACTTCTATTCGGTGGACGTACGCAACCTGCCGACCACCACGGCGTGGCGCATCGGGTTCCAGTCGGCCAACCTGATTCTCGAACGGCACCTGCAAGACCACGGCGATCATTTGCGCCAGCTCGGCTTGTCGGTGTGGGGTACCGCAACCATGCGCACCGGTGGCGATGACATCGCCCAGGCGATGGCGCTGATGGGCGTGCGCCCGGTCTGGGCCACCGGTAGCCAGCGGGTCGATGATTTCGAGATTCTGCCGTTGAGTTTGCTCGACCGCCCGCGGGTGGACGTGACCTTGCGTGTGTCCGGTTTCTTCCGTGATGCCTTTGCCAATCTGATTCGTTTGTTCGACGCGGCGGTGCAAGCGGTGGCCGATCTCGATGAGCCGGACGACCTGAACCCGTTGGCGGCCAAGGTACGCGCCGAGCGTGCAGCCTTGCTGCAGGCGGGGCTCGATGAAGACGCAGCGCGACGTCAGGCCGGCTGGCGGATATTCGGGGCCAAACCCGGTGCCTACGGCGCGGGTGTACAGGGCGCCATCGACGGTCGCCTGTGGCAGAGCCGCGAGGACCTGGCCGAGGTCTACCTCAACTGGGGTGGCTACGCTTACGGCGGTTCCGACGAAGGCACCGCCGCCCGCGAACAGTTCAGCCAGCGCCTGAGCCAGGTACAGGCGGTGCTGCAAAACCAGGATAACCGCGAGCACGATCTGCTCGACTCCAACGATTACTACCAGTTCCAGGGCGGCATGCTCGCGGCGGTGGAGAGCCTGAAAGGCGAGGCGGCGGCCAGCTATCATGGCGACCACAGCCAACCGGACCTGCCGAGGATTCGCACCTTGAAGGAAGAGCTGAACCGGGTGATCCGCTCCCGGGCGGCCAACCCGAAGTGGCTCGAAGGCGTTAAACGTCACGGCTACAAAGGTGCGTTCGAATTGGCTGCGACGGTCGACAACCTTTTCGCCTTCGACGCCACCACGCAGTTGATCGACGATCACCAGTACGCGTTGCTGGCCGATGCCTATTTGCTCGATCCGGGCACCCGGGATTTTGTCCGCGAACACAATCCTCATGCCTTGCGCGATATGACCGAGCGCATGCTCGAGGCGCAACAACGGGGAATGTGGAAGGAGCCCGGCGAGTACCGCGAGGCGCTGGAGAATCTGTTGCTCGATATAGAGGAAGACAGCTAATCACCGCAAATCCTGTGGGAGCGGGCTTGCCCGCGAAGCCGTCAACACAGTCGACATCGATTTCGACTGTCAGGCCGCCATCGCGAGCAGGCTCGCTCCCACAGGGATTGGGGTGGCTGTGACGATTACCGACCATGACCGAGATAGAACAATGACCGACACCCCGCATTTCCCGCTCTGCGCCGTGGTCGGCGCCGACGATTTGAAGCTGGCCCTGTGCCTGACCGCCATCGACCCGAAAATCGGCGGCGTCCTGATCGAAGGCCCGCGGGGCATGGCCAAGTCGACCCTGGCCCGCGGTCTGGCGGATCTGCTGGCCAGCGGTCAGTTCGTCACCTTGCCGCTGGGCGCCACTGAGGAGCGGCTGGTCGGCACCCTCGATCTCGATGCGGCACTGGGCGAAGGTCGCGCACAGTTTTCCCCCGGCGTACTGGCCAAGGCTGACGGTGGCGTGCTCTATGTCGACGAGGTCAATCTGTTGTCCGATCATCTCGTTGACCTGCTGCTCGATGTGGCCGCCAGCGGCACCAATCTGGTGGAGCGTGACGGCATTTCCCATAGGCATTCGGCAAAATTCGTGCTGATTGGCACCATGAACCCGGAAGAGGGAGAACTGCGTCCGCAATTGCTTGACCGTTTCGGTTTGAACGTCGCCCTCGGTGGTCACACCGCGCCGGTCGAGCGTGGTCAGATCATCCGTCGTCGCCTGGATTTCGACGCCGACCCGCAAGGTTTCTGCGCCGAATGGGAATCCGCACAGGCGACTCTGCGTGACCGTTGCCAGAACGCACGCAATGCACTGGCAAGCATTCCCCTCGACGACCAGGCGCTGGCACACATCACCGAACGCTGCTTCGCCGCTGGCGTCGATGGTTTGCGCGCCGATCTGGTCTGGCTGCGCGCTGCCCGGGCTCACGCTGCCTGGCGCGGGGCGAACGCCATCGCCGAGGAAGATATCGACGCAGTCGCCGAGTTCGCCTTGCGCCATCGCCGTCGCGAACATTGCGCACCGACGCCTCAGTCATCCCAGGCGACGCAACAATCGGCGCCTCAGCACGCCAACCCGAGCGAAGGGCAGGGCCAGTGGGGCGAGTTGCCTGCCCAGGCGCTGGCGGTCGGTGCACGACGTGAAGTGCCGAGCTGGCCAAAAAAGCCCTAGGCATTCGCCCACGCTCCCATGCGGGGGCGAATGCCAGACCCCGAGCCGGGCGGCTGGACCACGGCAAACAGGGTAAGCGTCATACGGCCCGTAGCGGCTCGGTCAACTGGCCTGGCACATTGCTCAATGGCCGACCGCGTCAGCGCGACGACCTGTTGTTTCAGCTGCGCACTCGCTCGCCCCACGAACTGTGGCTGGTGATCGTTGATGCCTCCGCATCGACCCGTCGTCATCAGGCATTGAGCGATGCCAAGGGCTTGCTGGCGCAGTTGTTCGACGATGCCTATCGCCAGCGTGCGCGCCTGGCCCTGCTCACGGCCAGCGGTGCTGCACCGAAGTGGCAGGTGCAGGGGTTGAAGGCCTCGACCGGGTTGCGCCATTGGCTCGATGGCCTTGGCGCCGGGGGCGGTACGCCGTTACTGGCCGCGTTGGGCGAAGCGGGGCGATGGCTTGGTGCACGGCAAAAGCGTTTTCCGGCAGAGCAGCAGCGGTTGTTGCTGGTGACCGATGGACGGCTGAAGGACTGGCCGTTGTTGCCCGTCCTGGAGTGCCCGGGGTTATTGATCGATATCGAGCGCGGGCCGATCCGGCTTGGGCGCAGCAGGGTGTTGGCGACGCAGTTGCAGGCCGAGTATCGGCACATTGACGAGCTGCTTCCTGGCTGAAGTTTACTTTGTCTGCACGGGCCTCATCGCGAGCAAGCTCGCTCCCACATTGGTCCGGGTGAACACAAAGTCTGTGAACACCGAATGATCCCTGTGGGAGCGAGCTTGCTCGCGAAGGCGGAGGGTCAGTCAACATCAATTTCGGATTACTCCCACATTGGTCCGGGTGAACACAAAGTCTGTGAACACCGAATGATCCCTGTGGGAGCGAGCTTGCTCGCGAAGGCGGAGGGTCAGTCAACATCAATTTCGGATTACTCCCAAATTGGTCCGGGTGAACACAAAGTCTGTGAACACCGAATGATCCCTGTGGGAGCGAGCTTGCTCGCGAAGGCGGAGGGTCAGTCAACATCAATTTCGGATTACTCCCACATTGGTCCGGGTGAGCACAAAGTCTGTGAACACCGAATGATCCCTGTGGGAGCGGGCTTGCTCGCGAAAGCGGTGGGTCAGCCACCACCAACTTCGGATTACTTGCCCATCGCCTGCCGGTATTGCCGGGTGCGCTTGCCAATGTATAACCGGTCGAGAATCAACGCCCACAACGCCGAGACTTCAGGTCGGGTTGTGCGCCCACGGCTCAAGCGATGCAGCTGGAACTTGACCACCGCCATGCTCGCCAGCGCCGCCAGTGGTTTGCGCTTCCAGCGGATCGGCGGCAGTTGCGGATGACTGTCCTGGCCTTCGCGCCAGTGCTTGACCAGCTGTGGTTCCACAGCGAGCGCGGTGCCGATGCCGGCCATGGCAAGGCCGCTGTCGAGGACCTGTTCGACGATTGCCAGACGCCGGATCCCACCGGTCACCATCACCGGCATCCGTGCCACGCTGGCCAGTTCGCCGGCCATTTCCAGAAAGTACGCCTCCCGCGCCAGGGTTCGGCCGTCGCGCGCCTCGCCTTGCATGGCAGGTGCTTCGTAACTGCCACCGGAGAGTTCCAGCAGGTCGATCGGTTGTTCGTTGAGCCACTGGATCACTTGCCGCGCATCATCGGCATCGAAACCACCGCGCTGGAAATCTGCTGAGTTGAGTTTTACCGACACACAAAATTGCGGCGACACCGCTTGGCGAACCGCCTCGACGACGGACAACAGCAGACGCGCACGATTTTCCAGGGATCCGCCCCATTGATCGGTGCGCCGATTGGTCAGCGGCGAAAGGAACTGGCTGATCAGGTAGCCGTGGGCGGCGTGGATCTGCACGCCGGTAAAACCGGCTTTCTCGGCCAGTGCGGCGCTGGTGGCGAAACGTCGGATCACCTCCTGGATGTCGTCCGCGCTCATGGGTTTGGGTTCGGCGAACATCTTCGAGAACGGGCCCAGATCCAGCGCAACCGCCGACGGCGCCAGAGCTTGCTGACCAAGGTTGGCCATGGTCTGGCGGCCAGGATGGTTGAGCTGCACCCAGAAATGCGCACCGCCGGCCCGACCGACGCTGGCCCACTGGCGGAAGCGCTCCAGGTGGCGCTCGTCTTCCAGCGCTACTCCGCCGGGACCGGTCATGGCGCGACGGTCGATCATTACATTGCCGGTCAGCAACAAGCCGGCCCCGCCCTCGGCCCAGGCCTGATACAGGCGAAGCAGTGCCTTGTCGGGTACTTGATCGGTATTGGCGAGGTTCTCTTCCATCGCGGCTTTGGCAATGCGATTGCCGATGGTCTGGCCGTTGGGCAAATTCAACGCTTGAAAGGGCGACATGCTTGACTCCTCGTAGTGATGAGCAGAGGCTAAGCTTAAAGTTAACTTTAATGTCAAGCAGGTAAATGAGGCCGCAATGAAGATCGGTGAATTGGCGCAGTTGAGCGGGTTGACCGCATCGCGGATCCGCTTTTACGAGTCTCAGGGGTTGATCCGCCAGGTCGAGCGTTCTGCCAACGGTTATCGGCGTTACTCGCAACAGGCGCTGCAGACCCTGCAAATCATCCAGTGCGCACAACAGGCCGGTTTCAGCCTGGAAGAACTCAGGCAATTACTGCCGGATAATGTGACGGGCGCGTTCTAGCACGATGAGTTGATGGCCGGCCTGTATCGCAAGATCGAGCAGATCGAAGAGATGCAACGGCACCTGGCCCATAGCAAGGCGCAGTTGCTGGGCTGGATCGACACCCTCCAGGCCCGGCCCGAAGGCATGAGCTGCGATGAAAATGCCGAGCGGGTGATGACGTCATTCAAGCACTAGGTCAGCCAGGGACACGGGAACGGGATCGCGCATCAGTGTACCGGCCCTGCGCGCGCCCGACTGTGAGCACGTTTCTCGCGGGATTTTTACTGTTGAGCGGGCAAAACAGTTTGAGTGACAGGGTAGGCAAAAGACTCAGTGTTATCGATAGTCGCAAAAACGATTTGCTCCTCTCCCGGCTTTATGGGAGCAGATACGTTTCGTGAAAAGCTGATGTATCGGTCTGGTTTCCAGCGGGTTGTACTCAAGCCTATGAGATACGGGATTAAAGTAGCCCCCGTATAAAACTCGCCAGGTGGAACAGAGAAAATGGTGGTAATGGAGGTTTTAATTGGAAAAAAGATCGCGCCAGGGTAAGTGCCACATAACGGATAGTTCGGAGCTCCTTGTGAACATTTTGACGGTGGCTCCTGGCCGACTACCAGTTTGGTGGGTGGTGAACTTACACCCGTGACCACAACCGAAAATGAAATGCCCTTGCCTGGCAGGCTTTGCAGATTCAATTGTGACATCGTGAAGTTACCGTTAGACAGCGTGGATACCTGCTTCAAAATGACGTCATCGCTGGTTTTCGCCGTTACCATGAACGGGCCTGTAGCCGTGGTCCCAACGATCGTGCCCGAGATGGATGTGGCACTTTTTGAAAGCGGTGTCGTAATGCAAACTTCAGGGCCATTCTGGCCGATGTACTCTCCATTGACCAGGCTGCTGCACTCTTCGCTGACCGTGGAAACAGTCGCGTCCGGATCAATATTGCAACCCGTTAAACCCATCCCCAGCGTCGCGCAAAAAAATAAAGTTCTCGCCGTATTCATGTTCGATCCCCTTTGGTTTCGATAGTCGATGCGGCGCCAGTATTTCCTTGCCTACTCAGAAGCGTCTACTGTCATAGTTGACAGTAGCAAGCAGATTGGTCGGGTTTAAACAGATCTTTTTTCGGTGGCACACATCGCTCGGTTAGCGATGAGGACGCGCGGTGCGGTAGGTGGGATAGATAGCTTTATTGATGAAATGTGTAGCGATCCTTCCTGGTATGTTTTGACTCATACAAGGCCGCATCGGCCTTGATCAGCGTCTGGTTCAGTGTGTCACCGTCGAGCACCCGGGCCAGGCCGTGCGTTTGGTAACGTTTTTTTTTCTGTTTTACGCATCCTTTGATTCAAAACAAATTTCAATCTGCCTCACATTCCCTCCGCATCCTGTGGCACACTTTCTGCCGTCTATTCCGTTGTTATATACCAAGTTCCGCTATAGCGGAATTAATGAGGCGGCGGACAGTAAGCTCGATAGCGCTATGGTCCGCGACAAACTGATTGTGGTTGCCGGCAGCACGAATGCGCCTTGGCACCTCCAGGACTTTTCAAAAGCACGCGCTTTCAACCTTCACTTTCAATCAGGAGAAACACGCATGAGCATTACTCGTTACGGCACCGGCAGCACCGCCGGCGGCGGTCAGCCTCGTCCATTCGCCCGCGCTGTCGAAGCCGATGGCTGGCTGCACGTGTCCGGCCAGGTGCCGGCGCTGGATGGCGAGATCATTGTCGGTGGTATCGTCGAGCAGACTCACCAGACCATGAAGAACCTGATCGCTATCCTTGAAGAGGCCGGTTATGGCCTCGAAGACGTGGTGCGTACCGGCGTGTGGCTGGAAGACCCGCGGGATTTCTGGAGCTTCAACAAGGTGTTCTCCGAGTACTTCAAGCCAGAACATGCCCCGGCGCGGGCCTGTGTGCAGGCGAACATGATGGTCGACTGCAAGGTCGAGATCGACTGCATTGCGTACAAGAAAAAGGCTTGAACCGAGTCGCGCCCATCGCGGGCAAGCCACGCTCCCACAGGTTTGTGTGCTGCCACAGATTGCAGACACACCACCATTCCCTGTGGGAGCGGGCTTGCCCGCGAAGGCGGCCTGACGATCAGCGCGGCACACTGGGTAAACTCCAGGCGACCATGAATGGGAACCACTGAAATGACCGAAGACACCATCAAGCGCCGGGCACGCGGGCTGGACCGGGCGTTCGATATCCTCGATTTCCTCAAGGAGATCGGCCAGCCCTTGCGCCCGAACGACATCGCCAACGGTATCGGCAGCCCCAAATCCACGGTCTACGAACTGGTGGCCTCGCTGCTGGAACGACGCATCCTGGAGCCGGTGGGCAAGGACGGTCATGTCTACCTCGGTCGCCAGTTGTACTTTCTCGGGCAGGCACACCTGCGACATTTCGACCTGACTCGCGAGGCCGATCACGCCTTGCAGGAAATCGTCAGCCAGACCCGTGAAACGGCGCAGATGTGCCTGCTCAACGGGCGCAAGTACACCGTTGCGCTGATGAAGGAGGGGGAGCGGCATTTCCGCATTTCCTCGGACATCGGTGAAAACGCGCCCATCCCCTGGACCGCATCCGGGCGCTTGCTGCTGGCGCACCTGAGCGACCAGGCAATCGTCGACCTGATCGACCACGACGACTTCATCCTGCCCAACGGCGAACGCTTGGAACTTGCGCAATTTCTCAAGGAAATCCGTCAGGCCGGTATCGATGGTTTCTTTTCCTTCGATAGCGTCGCCGACACCTTTACCCATTGCTTCGCCGCACCGGTCAAAGACCCCAACGGCGTGGCCATCGCGACCCTGTGCATCGTCGCCCCCCGGGCCGATGCCAAGAACAACTACAACGACTACCGCCGGGTGCTGATCGAAAGCGCCAATAGCCTGGCCCGTCGCATCAACGAATAACAGCGGCTGCCTGCGGCCGCGTGAACGAGGAGTTCGACCATGTCTTCTGCCCCCAATACCGCCGCCGTGGAAAAAGGCACCGCACCCAAGGGCGCGAACCTGGTGCGTGACGTCAGCCTGCCTGCGCTGGTACTGCACCGCGAGGCACTGGAACACAACATTCGCTGGATGCAGGCGTTCGTCAGCGACAGCGGAGCGGAACTCGCGCCCCATGGCAAAACCAGCATGACCCCGGCGCTGTTCCGGCGCCAACTGGACGCCGGTGCCTGGGGCATCACCCTGGCCAGCGCCACCCAAACCCGTGCGGCCTACGCTCATGGTGTGCGCCGGGTGCTGATGGCCAACCAGTTGGTCGGTACGCCGAACATGGCGCTGATTGCCGACCTGCTGGCCGACCCGACGTTCGACTTCTATTGCATGGTCGATCACCCGGACAACGTCGCCGACCTCGGCGCCTATTTCGCTTCCCGTGGCGTGCGTTTGAACGTCATGATCGAATACGGCGTGGTCGGTGGTCGCTGCGGTTGCCGCAGCGAGCAGCAAGTGCTCGACCTGGCCAAGGCCATCGCCGCGCAACCGGCGCTCGCCCTGACCGGGATCGAAGGCTACGAAGGGGTGATCCATGGCGATCACGCAGTGACCGGTATCCGCGATTTCGCCGCATCACTGGTGCGCCTGGCGGTGCAGTTGCAGGACAGCGGTGCCTTCGCCATCCCCAAGCCGATCATCACCGCGTCGGGTTCGGCCTGGTATGACCTGATTGCCGAGTCGTTTGAAGCACAGAACGCCGCCGGGCGTTTCCTCAGCGTGCTGCGTCCCGGCAGTTACGTGGCCCATGACCATGGCATCTACAAGGAAGCGCAGTGCTGCGTACTCGACCGTCGCAGCGACCTGCACGAAGGCCTGCGTCCGGCGCTGGAGGTGTGGGCGCACGTGCAGTCGCTGCCGGAGCCGGGGTTTGCGGTGATTGCCCTGGGCAAGCGCGACGTGGCCTACGACGCCGGTTTGCCGGTGCCATTGCTGCGCTACAAGGCGGGCGTCGTGCCGGCCAAAGGCGATGATGTGAGCGTCTGCAAGGTGACTGCGGTGATGGACCAGCATGCGTTCATGACCGTGGCACCGGGGGTTGATCTGCGGGTGGGCGACATCATTTCGTTCGGCACTTCGCACCCGTGCCTGACGTTCGACAAGTGGCGTGTCGGTTGCCTGGTGGATGAGCAACTGAACGTTATCGAGACCATGGAAACCTGCTTCTAAGACTGAAATCGCGGCGCGGCTTTCGCGAGCAAGCCCGCTCCCACAGGGTTGTGTGTACACCGAAGATCCAATGTGGGAGCGGGCTTGCTCGCGAAGAGGCCCTACCAGACAAAAAGAGAAACCCGCGTATGAACACCATCAACACCTTGGGCCCCGACACTCCACGCATCGCCCTGATCGGCGAGTGCATGATCGAGTTGCAGCATCGCGCCGATGGCAGCCTGCAACAGAGCTTCGGCGGCGACACATTGAACACGGCCGTGTACCTGTCCCGGGAACTGGGAGAGGACGGTTCCGTGGACTACGTCACCGCCCTGGGCGATGACAGTTTCAGCGACGCGATGTGCCAGAGTTGGGCGGCGGAAAATATCGGGCTCGCCATGGTCCAGCGTCTGCCCGGACGCCTGCCGGGTTTGTATTGCATCCAGACTGACGCTGCCGGTGAGCGACGCTTCCTGTACTGGCGCAACGAAGCGGCCGTCCGCGATTGCTTCACCACCCCGGCCGCCGCGCCGATTCTCGCCGCGCTGCCGGATTATGATGTGCTGTACTTCAGCGGCATCACCCTGGCGGTACTCGGTGCGCAAGGTCGGGAAAAACTGCTGGAAACCCTGATCGAAGCCCGCCAGCGCGATGCGCGGATCGTGTTCGACAACAACTACCGGCCACGGCTTTGGGCATCGGTCGAGGACGCCCGGGCGGCATATCGCAGTGTGCTGGCGTATGTCGACCTGGCGTTGCTGACGGTGGATGACGAACAGGCGTTGTTTGGTTATGCCGATGCTGACGCGGTGTTTGCCGCGTATGAGCAAATCGGTACGCCGGAAGTGGTGCTCAAGCGCGGCGCACAAGCGTGCCTGATTCGTTGTGATGGAGAGTCGTTCGAAGTGCCGGCGCAGAAGGTCGAGCGGGTGGTGGACACCACGGCGGCGGGGGATTCGTTCAGCGCGGCGTATCTGGCTTCGCGGCTCAAGGGCGGCAGCCCTTCGCAAGCCGCCGAGGCCGGGCATCGGTTGGCGAGCCGGGTGATTCAGGTGCCGGGGGCGCTGATTCCCAGAGATTGAAATGCATTAACTGGGGCGAGGGGGGCTTTGTGGCGAGGGGGCTTGCCCCCGTTGGGCTGCGAAGCAGCCCCAAACCCTGTCTACCGGATTTATCTGACATGCCGAGTGCAGCGAACTCACGAGTGCTGCGCACTCGAACGGGGGCAAGCCCCCTCGCCACAGGGGCCTGACCAGCCACTCAATCCCGGTAAAACACCTGCACCAGGTGATACCCGAACTTGCTCTTGATCGGCCCATGCACCACCCGCAGCGGTTTCTTGAAGATCACCGCATCAATTACGCCGACCATCTGTCCCGGCCGCACTTCACCGAGATCGCCGCCGCGCTTGCCCGATGGGCAGGTCGAATACTTCTTGGCCAGTACGTCGAACGCTTCGCCCTTGGCGATGCGTTGTTTGAGCTGCTCGGCTTCTTCCGAGGTTTTCACCAGAATATGGCGGGCTTGAGCTTTCATGTGGCGGTTACCTTGCAACGGTGGTGGCTATGTGGGCGGCAGTGGGGGGCGCGCGATTATGCCTCAACTCAGTCCGGTTGACTGATCATCGTGCGAATCTTGTTGGCCAGCAGATCGATGGAAAACGGCTTGGCTACCATGTCCATGCCCTCTTCGAGAAAACCCTGGCGCTCGGCGGCGATCTCGGCGTAACCGGTCATGAACAGCACTTTCAGTTCGGGACGATGCTGGCGGGCGATTTCCGCCAGTTGGCGGCCGTTCATGCCCGGCAACCCGACGTCGGTCACCAGCAGGTCCACCCGCAGGTCCGACTCCAGCAGTGGCAGGGCGCCCTTGGCATCTTCGGCTTCATGGGCGCGGTAACCGAGCTCATTGAGCAGGTCCAATACCAGCATGCGCACCGCCGCATCGTCCTCGACCAGCATCACGGTTTCGCCGGCAATCGCCGCCGGTGCCTCGCCGATGACGGGCGACAAAACTTTTTCCGACTCGGTCGAATGCAGGCGCGGCAGGTACAAACGCACGCTGGTGCCCCGTCCCGGCAGGCTGAACAGACTGACGTGGCCCCCCGATTGCTGGGCGAAACCGTAAATCATCGACAAGCCCAAACCGGTGCCCTGGCCGATGGGCTTGGTGGTGAAGAAGGGGTCGAATGCCTTGGCCAGCACCGAGGGCGTCATGCCGGTGCCGTTGTCGCTGACGGCAATCATCACGTAGTCACCGGCCTTGACCGGTTCCAGGGTCGTCATGTCACTCCCGTCGAGGTACACGTTGGCCGTTTCGATCTGCAGCTCGCCGCCATCGGGCATGGCGTCCCGGGCGTTGATCACCAGGTTGAGCAGGGCGTTTTCCAGCTGGCTGACATCGGTGTTGACCCGCCAGATGTCCTCGGCCAGTTGCAGGTCGAGCTCGATATGGTCGCCCTTGGTACGCCTGAACAAGTCTTCCAGAGAGTGGATCAGCTCGTTGGGGTTGAGCGGCTTGCGATTGAGTGATTGGCGCCGGGAGAACGCCAGCAAGCGATGGGTGAGGGCGGCGGCGCGGTTGGCCGAGGACACGGCCGCTTCGGTGAATCGACCGATCTCGCTGGCGCGGCCGTCGGCAATGTAGCGTTGCATCAGGTCGAGGCTGCCGATGATGCCGGTGAGCATATTGTTGAAGTCATGGGCGATGCCGCCGGTAAGCTGGCCGACCGCTTCCATTTTCTGCGCATGGCGCAAGGCGTCTTCGGCACGTTCGCGCTCGAACATCTCGTTCTGCAGACGCTCGTTGGCTTCGGCCAGTTGGCGGGTGCGGGCGGCAACCCGTTCTTCAAGGGTTTCGTTGAGGTTACGCAGGGCTTCTTCGGTCTTTTTACGCTCGGTTTCATCGATCACGAAGATGTAGAAACCGTTCACGGCGCCATCCGCGCCGTGGCGTGGCAGGTAATTCATCAAGGCCTGGCGGATGCTGCCGTCGCGGTGTGGCGTGCTGATGCTGAAACAGCAGGGCCGGCCGGACAGCGCCTCCTTGATGTGCGGAGCGCGCAGCGCATAGGCTTCTTCGCCGAGCACTTCAAGAATGGTTCGCCCGTAAAGCTCTTGCGGCGTCAGCCCGTACCAGTCGAGGTACGCCGCATTGTTCAGGCGAAAGCGCTCTTCGCGGTCGACGTAGCTGATCAGGACCGGCATGGCGTTGATGATCAGTTGCAGCTCGGTCTGGCTCTGGCGCAGGGCCTGTTCGGTGTGTTTGCGCTCGGTCAGGTCCAGGGCGGCGCCGAGGAAGCGCACCGGCCGGCCATGGTGATCCTTGTAGCAGCGACCCCGGGCAAATACCCAGCGCATCTGACCGTCGGTTTGCAGCAGGCGATACTCCTCGGCGTATTCGGTGCCATGGGTGATGCAATGCTTGATGCTGCGGGCGATCAGGGCGCGGTCTTCGGGGTGTACGCCGTGCAGGTATTCACTGATCGGCAATTGACTGGCCATGGCCGGGTCGATGCCATGCAGTTGGGCAAAATGCGCATCGGCGATGAAACGGTCCTCGCTGATGTCCCAGTCCCAGGTACCGACCGCATCGGTGGCGGCGAGGGCCAGTTGCAGGCGTTCCTCGGTTTCACGCTGGGCCTTGAGGCTGGCCGCCGAGCGCTGTTCGAGTTCGAGGGCGATGCGCCGGCGTTCGTTGGTTTCGATGGCGGTGACCAGGATCCCGGACACCTGGGCACCTTCGTCGCGGATCGGGCTGTAGGTCAGGTCGAGCCAGAAGTCAGACTCCCGGTCCCCGCGTTGCAGGGTAAAGCGCTGCTCGCTGTAGGTGCGCACCTGACCTTGCAGGACGGCGCTGTAGATCGGGTCGGTGAAGTCTTGCAACTCTGGCCAGATCAGGTGTGTCGGTTGTCCGAAAGCGTGCGGATGCTTGTTCCCGGCGAGCAGGGCGAAGCCGTCGTTGTAGATTTGCGTCAGTTGCGGGCCCCATAACAGCAGCATCGGCATCGGTGAGTGAATGACGATGTCCACGGCGGTTCGCAGGCTTTGTGGCCAAGTGCTGGCAGCGCCCAGCGGGCTGCTCGCCCAGTCGATTCGGGCGATCAAGGCCTGGGCATCGCTGGCGGTTGGTATTGCGTTCATCTGGGAGTCCTGCGCCAATTCGCTATAGCTGGCGTCTATTCTTGCACAGGTGACAGGCGCAGGTTGATTCGAAGGCTTGAGCGGCTACTGTGGGAGCGGGCTTGCTCGCGAAGAGGGCGTGTCAGTCGACATCTTTGTTGGCTGACCTGCCGCCTTCGCGAGCAAGCCCGCTCCCACAGGTTTTTGTGGCGCTTCAAGACTGGAGTTCGGGCCTGTTTCGGTACTGCTCCAGCGCCTCGGGATTGGCCAAGGCATCAGTGTTCTTCACTTTCTGCCCATGCACCACATTGCGCACCGCCAGCTCAACGACCTTGCCGCTGATGGTCCGGGGAATGTCCGTCACTGCAACAATCTTCGCCGGCACATGACGCGGCGTGGTATTGGCGCGAATCACCTGGCGGATCTGCCGTTGCAGGGCCTCGTCCAGTTCGAGCCCGTCGCGCAAGCGTACGAACAGCACCACCCGCACGTCATCCTGCCACTGCTGACCGATCGCCACGCAGTCGAGCACCTGGGGGACTTTCTCCACCTGGCGATAGATTTCCGCCGTGCCGATGCGCACGCCGCCGGGGTTGAGCACGGCATCGGAGCGACCGTGGATCATCATCCCGCCATGGGGCAGTTGCTCGGCGTAATCACCTTGGGCCCAGACGCCGGGGAACAGGCTGAAATAGGATTTGCGCAGTTTTTCGCCATCAGGATCGTTCCACAGGCCAATGGGCATCGCCGGGAAATGCCGGGTGCAGACCAGTTCGCCTTTTTCACCGATCACCGGGTGGCCTTCGTCGTTCCACACTTCAACGGCCATGCCCAGGCTCTTGCCCATGATTTCGCCGCGCCGCACGGGCGACATCGGGTTGCCGTTGACGAAGCACGAGACGATGTCGGTGCCGCCGGACATCGAAGCCAGGCACGCGTCAGCCTTGAAGTCGCGATAGACGAAGTCGTAACTGTGCGGCGACAGTGCCGAGCCGGTGCAAAGCAACGTCTTGAGGCTGCTCAGGTCATGACTTTCACGGGGCTTGATACCGCTGCTTTCCAGGGTTGCGAGGTATTTGGGACTGGTGCCGAAGACGCTGATGCGTTCGTCGTCGATCAGGTCGATCAAGCGTTGTGGATCGGGCTGGAACGGTGAGCCATCGTACAGCACCACGGAGCTGCCTGTGGCCAGTGCCGACACCAACCAGTTCCACATCATCCAGCCGCAGGTGGTGTAGTAGAACAGCCGTTCACCGGGGCCTAGATCGCCATGCAGGCCGTGTTCCTTGACGTGTTGCAGCAACACGCCGCCGGTGCTGTGGATGATGCATTTGGGCACGCCGGTGGTGCCGCTGGAGTAGAGGATGTACAGCGGATGGGCGAAGGGCACGGGGACGAAATCCGGCTCGCCGCCGGGTTCGTAGAAATCGTCCCACAGCGTCACGTTGGCCTGGGTGTGGAATTCTTCGATGTGCGCCTGTGGCCGGGCGTAAGGTACGACGATCAGCTGTTGCAGCGAAGGCAGACGCTGGAGGATCTCGTTGACCTTGGCGGTCTGGTCTATCTCCTTGCCGGCATAGCGGTAGCCGGCGCAGGTCACCAGTACTTTCGGTTCGATCTGACCGAAACGGTCAACCACCCCCTGGGTGCCGAAGTCAGGTGAGGAGCAGGACCAGATAGCGCCAAGGCTGGTGGTGGCGAGCATGGCCACCAGTGTCTGCCAGGTGTTGGGCATGCACGCGGCGACCCGGTCACCCACACCGACACCGGCGGCGATCAAGCCATTCTGAAAACCGGCGACCTGCTCGGCGAGTTCAGCCCAGGTCAAATGTTCACGCTGACCGTTTTCGCCGACGGCTATCACGGCGATCGCATCGTCGCGACGCTGTAGCAGGTGTTCGGCAAAGTTCAGCGTTGCACCGGGGAACCATTGGGCGCTGGGCATCCGGGGGCCTTCGAGCAGCACGGCGTCGGGCTGATCGTGGAAGCGGATGTCGAAGAAATCGACGATGGCCTGCCAGAAGTCCGGGCGTTGATCGATGGACCACTGGTGCAGGGCAGGGTAGTCGTCGATCTTGAGGTGGTGTCGCTGATTGATGAAGCGGCGAAAGGCTTCCATGCGGGTCTTGCCAATGCGTTTGGCGTCGGGTTGCCAGAGGATGTCGGACATGGTTTGCCTCTTCTTTTTTATGCCTTCACACAGGCTGATGTGGCGCCGGCTTTTGTGGCGAGGGGGCTTGTGTGGCGAGGGGGCTTGGCCCCGTTGGGTGGCGAAGCCGCCCCAAAAACTCACAGACGATTCAGGTTGTCTGATTCACGACTGCTTCGCAGCCGAACGGGGGCAAGCCCCCTCGCCACAAGGGTCTATCAGCCAGTCACTGTGCCAACCACCCACCATCAACATTCCACGCCGCGCCCCGCACCTGGCTGCCGGCTTCGCTGCACAGGAACAGCACCAGTTCACCCAGTTGCGGCGGTGTCACGAATTCCAGCGATGGCTGCTTTTCAGCGAGCAAATCGTGCTGCGCCTGCTGCGGGTCAACTCCACTGGCGGCACGATCATCAATCTGCTTTTGCACCAGCGGCGTCAATACCCAGCCTGGGCAGATCGCGTTGCAGGTGACCTGGGTGGTTGCGGTTTCCAGCGCGACCACTTTGGTCAAGCCGATCACCCCATGCTTGGCGGCGACATAGGCAGCCTTGCCCACCGAACCGACCAGGCCATGCACCGAGGCAATGTTGATCACCCGGCCCCAGCCCTTGGCGCGCATGCCCGGCAGGCTCAAGCGGGTGCTGTGGAACACCGACGACAGGTTGATGGCGATGATCGAATCCCAACGCTCCACCGGAAACTCATCCACCGCTGCCACGTGTTGAATGCCAGCGTTGTTGACCAGAATGTCGACGCCGCCGAACTCGCGCTCGGCGTAGGCGATCATGTCGGCAATTTGTGCCGGATCGCTGACATCGGCCGGGTGATGGCCGACCTTGCCGCCAAACTGTTGCACCTGGGCGATCACTTGGGAGGCATCGCCAAAGCCATTGAGGATCAGGTTGGCCCCGGCCTTGGCCAGGCTGAGGGCGATCCCCAGGCCGATGCCGCTGGTTGAGCCGGTGACCAGTGCGGTCTTGCCCGAAAGAGTCGTCATGAATACCTCACACAATGCCAGTGGCGTAGAAAGTGCCGATCACCACGAAAACCGCCAGGGTCTTGATCAGCGTAATACAGAAAATATCTTTGTAAGCCTCGCGGTGGGTCAGCCCGGTGACCGCCAGCAGGGTAATCACCGCGCCGTTGTGCGGCAGGGTGTCCATGCCGCCGCTGGCCATCGCGGCGACCCGGTGCAGCACTTCCAGCGGAATGTTCGCCGCGTGGGCTGCGCTAATGAACTGCTCGGACATCGCCGCCAGCGCGATGCTCATGCCGCCGGAGGCGGAACCGGTGATGCCGGCCAGCAGGGTCACGGTAATCGCTTCGTTGACCAGCGGGTTGGGAATGCTCTTGAGCCAGTCGGCCAGAACCAGGAAACCCGGCAGGGACGCGATCACCGCCCCGAAACCGTATTCCGAGGCCGTATTCATCGCCGCCAGCAAGGCACCGCTGACCGCACTTTTACTGCCTTCGGCCAGCTTTCGGCTGATCGCCTTGTAGCCGAACACCAGCACCATGAGGATGCCGACCAGCAAGGCTGCCTGTACCGCCCAGATCGCCGTGAGCTTGGCGATTTCCGTGGTCACCGGCGTGGCCATGCCCGGCAGCGCGAGGCTGTGGGTCTTGCCGTACACCTGCGGAATCCAGTGGGTGAACAGCAGGTTCATAATGCCCACCGCCAGCAGTGGCGACAGCGCCAGCCACGGGTTGGGCAGCTTCAGGTCGGGGGCGGTTTCCGGCTCGTTGCGCAGGTCCGAACCATAGCCTTCACCGGTACGCTGGGCCTTGTTGCGCTGGCGCTGGAGAAACAGCATGCCGGCGCAGAACACGAAGATCGTGCCGATCACGCCCAGCCACGGCGCCGCCCAGGCGGTGGTGTTGAAGAAGGTGCTGGGGATGATGTTCTGGATTTGTGGCGTGCCGGGCAGGGCGTCCATGGTGAACGAGAAGGCGCCCAGCGCAATGGTCGCCGGGATCAGTCGCTTGGGGATGTTGCTCTGGCGGAACATTTCAGCGGCAAACGGATAGACCGCGAACACCACCACAAACAACGATACGCCGCCGTAGGTCAGCAAGGCGCAGACCAGCACGATCACCAGCATCGCCTGGCGGGTGCCGAGCAGGCGAATGGCTGCCGCGACGATGGAGCGCGAGAAACCGGACAGTTCGATCAGCTTGCCGAACACCGCGCCGAGCAGGAACACCGGGAAATACAGCTTGATGAAGCCGACCATTTTTTCCATGAACACCCCGGTGAAAGCGGGGGCGACGGCAGACGGGTCAGTCAGCAGGACAGCGCCGAGGGCGGCAATCGGGGCAAAAAGGATAACGCTGTAGCCACGGTAGGCAGCCAGCATCAGCAGCGCGAGGGCTGCCAAGGCAATGATCACACTCATGGTGTGTCTCCTGGGTTGTTATTTTTGTTGGGTGAAGCCTGGTGGGAGAGGCGTATAGCGAGTTTTGTGCCATCTTGTTAAGTTGTTGAAATATAAGAATATATTTGATTTATGAGGGTTGAGTTCGAAGGCTTTGTCTCTAATTTGAGACTTTTGGCGATGGTGCTGCCCTCATCGCGAGCAAGCTCGCTCCCACAGGGGGACGGAGTAGTTCAGTAGAGCAAGGTCTAATGTGGGAGCGAGCTTGCTCGCGATGATCTGTCTATCAATGGAGATTGCTGTCTCTCTATTGAGACTCGGCAATCCCCAGCGCCGCCATTTTCTTGTACAACGTCGACCGCCCCAGCCCCAGTCGCGCCGCCGCATCAACCACCTTGCCCCCGCATTGCGCGAGGGTGGTTTCGATCAATTGCCGGTCAAATCGCTCCCGCGCCACACTGAACGTCTCGTGGGCAAGCGGTTCGATGGTCAAGGGCGCCACGCGTTCCACCGGTATGAATGTACCGATCGCCCCGCGGATGTCCGCCACCGTCAGGCGCAAATCATCACTGAGCAGCGCGGCCCGCTCCAGCACATTGCGCAGCTCCCGGATGTTCCCCGGCCAGGCGTGTTGCCCCAGCAGTTCCAGGGCCTCGTGGTGCAATTCATGCTGGCTGCGCAGTTCTTCGAGAATGGCCTCACTGAGCGCCGGCACGTCATCGAGGCGGTCACGCAGGGGCGGAACCTGGATCGGCAGCACGTTGAGCCGGTAGTACAAGTCGGCGCGGAATTCGCCGCGCTTGATCGCGGCTTCCAGGTCCGTAGAGGTCGCGGCGATTACCCGCACATCGCTCTGGATCACTTCGTTGGAGCCCACCGGCTCGAATTCCTTTTCCTGCAGCACACGCAGCAGTTTGCTTTGCAGGGGCAGCGGCATGTCGCCGATTTCGTCGAGGAACAGCGTGCCGCCCTGGGCGATCTGCAATTTGCCGGCGCGGCCCTTGCGGTCGGCACCGGTAAACGCGCCGGGGGCGGTGCCGAAGAATTCGGCTTCCAGCAGCGATTCAGGAATCGCCGCGCTGTTGATGCTCACGAAAGCCTTGTGCGCGCGGGGCGAGGCGTTGTGGATCGCCTGGGCCAGCAACTCTTTGCCGGTACCGGTCTCGCCGAGCAGCAATACCGGCGATTCGGTGCTCGCACTGCGCCGGGCGCGGCGTTTGACTTCCAGGCTGGCGGCGCTGGTGCCGATGAAGTGGGCGAAGTTGTATCTGGTCTGCCGCGCCCGCAGCAGCGAGCGGGTGGAGGCCAGTTCTTCCTGCATGCTCATGTAGCGCTTGAGCATCGGCGACAGGCTGCGCAACTCGTCGAACAGGGCGAAACCGATGGCGCCGATGACTACGCCGGCATCGTCGTGAATCGGCAGGCGCATGACCACCAGCGGTTCTTTGGAGGTGTCTTGCATATCCAGCAGAATCGGCCGGCCGGTGCGCACCACCTCACGCAGCAGGCTGCCGGGGATCACGCTTTCGCAGGGCTTGCCGATCGCGACTTCGGCCGATGGCAGGCCGAAGCGTCGGGCATAGCGCTCGTTCATCCAGACGATGTTGGCATCGCGGTCGACAATCACCGTGCCCTCGCTTGATTGTTCGATGATTTCGAACAGCGAACGGATCGCCAGCAAGCGAACGCGCTGGTAGTCCTTGAGGCTTTCGGTGGTGTTCATGGGTTTGATCCTGATGATTTATTGCCTGTGGCGGCCCCTTCGCGAGCAAGCCCGCTCCCACATGGGATCTGTGAACGACACCGATCAACTGTGGGAGCGGGCTTGCTCGCGAAGGCCGCAACGCGGTTTAACGGCCAGATTATGCCTGCCCCAACATCGCCGCCGCCAATAGCTCCTTGGTGTACGGATGCTGCGGTGAGTCAAACACCTCATGGCTGGCGCCGCGCTCCACCACTTTTCCGTCCTTGATCACGATCATGTCGTGGGCCAGGGCGCGCACCACTGCCAGGTCATGACTGATGAACAGATAGGTCAATCCGTATTTTTCCTGAAGCTGACGGAGCAGGGCGACCACTTGTTTTTGCACCGTGCGGTCCAGCGCCGAGGTCGGTTCGTCGAGCAGGATCAGCGCCGGCTTCAGCACCAGCGCCCGGGCGATGGCGATGCGCTGTCGCTGTCCACCGGAAAACTCGTGGGGATAGCGATGGCGACTTTGGGGGTCAAGGCCGACTTCGTTCAGTGCCCGGATCACTTCGGCATTGCACTCTTCAGTGCTCAACTGGCTGTGCACTTCCAGGCCTTCGCTGATGATCTGCGCGACCGACATCCGCGGGCTGAGGCTGCCGAAAGGGTCCTGGAACACCACCTGCATCTTCTTGCGCCACGGCCGTAGCTGTTTTTGCGTCAGACCGTCCAGCGCCTGGCCTTGAAAGCGAATACCGCCTTCGGAGTCGAGCAAACGCAGGATCGCCTGGCCAAGGGTGGACTTTCCCGAACCGGACTCGCCGACGATGCCCAGGGTCTTGCCGCGTTGGATATTCAGGCTGATGCCATCCACTGCACGCAGCCAGGTCTTGCGCTGAAACAGGCCACCACCGACGGGAAACCGCACCTGCAGGTTGTCCACCTCCAGTACGTTTTCGCGCTCGTCCCGGGGCAAGGCTTCGCCCTCGGGTTCAGCGTGCAGCAGTATGCAGCTATAAGGGTGCCTGGGTTCGGTGAACAGGGTTTCGCACGGCGCCTGCTCGACAATTTCCCCGGCCTTCATCACGCACACGCGCTGGGCGATGCTGCGCACCAGATTGAGGTCATGGCTGATCAGCAGCAGCGACATGCCCAGCCGCTGTTGCAGGGATTTGAGCAGCAGCAGGATTTTGCGCTGCACCGTCACATCCAGCGCGGTGGTCGGTTCGTCGGCAATCAGCAGTTCCGGTTCACACGCCAGGGCCATGGCGATCATCACCCGTTGGCGCTGCCCGCCAGATAATTGGTGGGGATAGGCCTTGAGGCGCTCTTCGGGTTTCTGGATGCCTACCAGATGCAACAATTCGAGGATCCGCGCTTGCGCCGCCTTGCCCGCCAGGCCTTTGTGCACCAGCAAGGTTTCACCAATCTGTTTTTCGATGCTGTGCAGCGGGTTGAGGGAGGTCATCGGCTCCTGGAAGATCATCGCGATGCGATTACCGCGCAGTTTGCGCAACTTGCCGGCATCGGCGCCCACCAGTTCCTGGCCGCGATAGCGGATGCTGCCTGTCGTCTCGGTATCGGTTTGCGGCAGCAGTTGCAGGATTGAGTGGGCCGTCACCGACTTGCCCGAGCCCGATTCGCCCACCAGCGCCAGGCATTCGCCGGGGCGGATGTCCAGGCACAGATTGCGCACCACGGTCTGGCCACTGAAGGCCACGCTGAGGTCACGGATTTCGATCAGGTTGGTCATATCAACATCCGCATCAAGATCGAGGGTCAAGACCGAGGATCAAAAGCGTCGCGCAGTGCTTCGCCAATGAACACCAGTAAAGAAAGAATCAGCGCCAGGGTGAAGAACGCCGTCAGTCCCAGCCATGGCGCTTGCAGGTTTTGCTTGCCCTGACCGATCAGTTCACCCAGGGAAGCGCTGCCCGCAGGCATGCCGAAGCCGAGGAAGTCCAGCGCCGTCAGGGTGGAAATCGCCCCGGTCAGAATGAACGGCAAGTAGCTCAAGGTCGCGTTCATGGCGTTGGGCAGAATGTGCCGCACGATGACTTTGCGGTCGGTCAGGCCCAGCGCGCGCGCGGCCTTGACGTATTCCAGGTTGCGCCCGCGCAGGAACTCGGCGCGCACCACGTCCACCAGGGCCAGCCATGAAAACAGCGCCATGATTCCCAGCAGCCACCAGAAATTCGGTTCGACGAAGCCCGACAGGATGATCAGCAGGTACAACACCGGCAACCCGGACCACACCTCCAGCAGACGCTGGCCGAGCAAGTCCACCCAGCCGCCGTAATAGCCTTGCAGGGCTCCGGCCGCGATGCCGATCAGGGCACTGACAAAGGTCAGCATCAAGGCAAACAGGATCGACACCCGGGCACCGAAGATCACCCGGGCCAGAACGTCCCGTGCCTGGTCGTCGGTGCCCAGCCAATTGATGCTGGAGGGCGGACTGGGGGCGGGTTTGTTCAGGTCGTAGTTAGGGGTGTCATCACTGAACGGAATCGGCGGAAACAGCAACCAGCCACCGTCCTTCCTGATCAGCTTCTGCACGTAGTCGCTGCGGTAGTCGGCCTGAAACGGCAGTTGTCCGCCGAACTCCTGTTCGGTGTGGCGCTTGAAGACCGGGAAATACCACTGGCCCTGATAGCTGACCATCAGCGGTTTGTCGTTGGCGATCAGTTCGCCGCCCAGGGTCATCAGGAACAGGCCGACAAACAGCCAGAGCGACCACCAGCCCCGCCGGTTTTTCTTGAACCGCTCAAAGCGGCGACGCGCCAGCGGTGAAAGCTTGAGCATCAGGCGTTCCTCGCGGCGAAGTCGATACGTGGGTCGACCAGGGTGTAGCAGAGGTCGCCGACCAGTTTTATCAGAAGGCCAAACAGGGTGAAGATGAACAGCGAGCCGAACACCACCGGATAGTCCCGGGATACTGCCGCTTCGTAGCTCATGCGGCCGAGGCCGTCGAGGGAGAAGATCACCTCGATCAGCAGGGAACCGGCAAAAAACACACTGATGAACGCCTGGGGAATGCCCGACACCACCAGCAGCATGGCGTTGCGGAACACGTGCCCGTAGAGCACCCGTCGTTCACTCAAGCCCTTGGCCCGGGCGGTGACCACGTACTGGCGGGTGATTTCATTGAGGAACGAGTTCTTGGTCAGGATGGTCAGCGTGGCGAATCCGCCGATCACCAGGGCGGTCACCGGCAGCACCAGATGCCAGAAGTAGTCGGCCACTTTGCCAAGGGTCGACAGCGATTCGAAGTTGTCCGAGACCAACCCGCGGACCGGAAACCAGTTCAGCGAAGTGCCACCGGCAAAGACTACGATCAGGAACATCGCAAACAGGAACGCCGGCATGGCATAGCCGATGATGATCGCGGTACTGCTCCAGATGTCGAATTGGCTGCCATGGTGCACGGCCTTGCGGATGCCCAGGGGAATCGACACCAGGTAGGTGATCAGCGTCGCCCAGAGTCCGAGGGAAATGGTCACGGGCATTTTTTCGAGGATCAGATCGGTGACGGTGGCGCCGCGGAAGAAACTCTTGCCGAAGTCCAGGCGCGCGTAGCTGGTGAGCATCAACCAGAGGCGTTCGTGTGCCGGTTTATCGAAGCCGTACTGCTTTTCAATGTCCTTGATCAGCTGCGGGTCGAGACCGCGACTGGCCCGGGACTTGCCGCTCACGGACTCGCCGGAACCGCCGCCGACCGCAGCGCCGCCAATGCCTTGCAGGTGCGCGATGGCCTGTTCGACCGGCCCGCCCGGCGCGGCCTGGACGATGACAAAGTTGACCAGGAGAATAATCACCAGCGTCGGAATGATCAGCAGCAGGCGCCGCAATATGTAAGCCCACATCAGTGCGGCCCTCCGGGTTTGCCTCGGCTGATACGCTCGGCCGTCATCTGTTGGTTGGTCAATGGCGTGGTGCTCATCTCCCACCAACTCTCGATGGCTTCGTCATTACTCGCTTGCACGTTCGGGATGCCGAAGCGGTTCCACCACACCGTTGAGGTGCCCGGCGGGTAATAGTTGGGAATCCAGTAGTAATTCCATTGCAGCACCCGGTCCAGGGCATGGGCGTAATGCAACATGTCAGCCTGGGTATTGGCGCGGATCAGCCCGGTGATCAGGGTGTCCACCGCCGGGTTCTGCAACACCATGTAGTTGTTGGAGCCAGGGTCGGTGGCCGCCTCCGAACCGAAGTAATTGACCAGTTCGCCCCCCGGAGAGGTGGTGACCGGGTAGCCGGTGACGATCATGTCGTAGTCGCGGCTCATCAGGCGATTGACGTACTGGGACGAGTCGATGCGGCGGATGTTCAGGTCGATGCCGATCTGTTTCAGCGTGCGTTTATAGGGCAACAGCAGGCGGTCCATGCCGTTTTGACTGACCAGGAACGTGAAGCTCAGCGGTTCGCCGTGGGCATTGACCAGTTGGTCGCCATCGGGTTTCCAGCCAGCCTGTTCGAGCAAGTCCAGGGCCTGCAACTGCTTGTCGCGAATCACGCCGCTGCCATCGGTCTTCGGCGCCTCGAACACTTTGGTGAAGACTTCGTCGGGAATCTGCCCGCGCAACGGTTCGAGAATCGCCAGCTCACCGGCATCCGGCAGTTGCCGGGCCGCGAGATCGGTATTGGAAAAAAAGCTCTGCTGGCGGATGTACATGTCGCGCATCATCTGCCGATTGCTCCACTCGAAGTCCCACAGCATCACCAGTGCCTGGCGCACTCGACGGTCCTGGAACATGGGCTTTTGCAGATTGAACACAAAACCCTGGGCCGGTTGCGGCGCCTCTGTGGCGAGGTGGGCTTTTTGCAGGCGACCATCGCTCAGGGCCGGGCTTTCGTAGCCGATGGAGTAAGCGGTGGCGGAAAATTCCCGGTTGTAGTCAAAGGCGCCGCCGCGCAACACCTGGCGCGCCACGTCGGTATCGCCGAAGTACTCGATGCTGAAATGATCGAAGTTGTACAGGCCACGGCTGACCGGCAGATCCTTGCCCCACCAATCGGGGTTGCGCTCGAAGGTGATGCTGCGCCCCGAATCGATCTTGCCGACTGTATAGGGACCGCTGCCCAGCGGCGCTTCATAGCCGCCGCCACCGGCGAAATCGCGGCTCTTCCACCAGTGTTCGGGAAACACCGGCAAGGTTGCGATATCCAGGGGCAGGGTGCGATTTTCGTTGTTCTTGAAATCAAAGCGGATGGTCAGTGGCGATTCCACTTCGACGCTTTTGACGTCGGCGAATTGGGTTCGGTAGCGCAGGCTGCCCTGGGTCATCAGCAGGTCGAAGGTGTAGCGCACGTCTTGGGCTGTAATCGGTTTGCCATCGGCAAAACGCGCCTTGGGGTTGAGGTAAAAGCGCAGGGACAGGCCGTCCTCTGAGCGCTCCATCTTCTCAGCCACCAGACCGTAAACGGTATAAGGCTCGTCCAGCGAGCGTTGGGCCAGTGGCGAGTAGATCAAGCCGTCAATCTGTGTAACGCCGATGCCTTTGTCGATGTAAGGCAAAACATGATCGAACTGACCGATTTCGATCGCCGATCGCCGCATCGTGCCACCCTTGGGGGCCTGCGGGTTGGTGTAGGCGAAATGACTGAAGCCGGGAGGGTATTTCGCCGGTTCGCCGTACACGGTCATTGCCGGTTGCGGTGCCGCATGCACGCCCGAGGCACCCATCAGCAGGGCCACGGCCGTGAACAGCAAAGTAGGGAAAGCCAGTCGCATTGTCAGCCTTAGAACCGGGAGGTCGTTAACGACAATTTGTACGCTAGCGGCGCGTCCCTCGCCAGCCGTATTGCGCGTTGAAAACACAACGGCCCACCAATAGGCGGGCCGTTGAGTGAATAGCTCAAGCGTCGATCAGTCCTGACGGCTGGTCACTTCCAGAAGGTGGAAACCGAACTGGGTCTTGACCGGGCCCTGGACCACGTTGAGCGGTGCGCTGAAGACCACAGTGTCGAATTCCTTGACCATCTGGCCCGGACCGAACGAACCCAGGTCACCGCCCTGGCGGCTGGAAGGGCAGGTGGAGTTTGCCTTGGCAACTTCGGCGAAATCGGCGCCAGCCTCGATTTGGGCCTTGAGTTCGTTGCACTTGGCTTCGGAGGCAACAAGGATGTGACGGGCAGTGGCTTTAGCCATGGGAAAATACTCCTTTCAATACTCGATAAAGTGCTGAGCCTACCGGATTCAGTGAGCTATTTCTCCTCAAAGTTCCGTTCCACGCGGGATCCGCGGCAGTCGGACCTCAAAGGCCGGCGTCCCTCAAGCGCCTGGCGTGCTGGACATACAGTTCAATCGGGTTGACACCTTTACGCAGTTGACCGGCCGGCTGGCCAATGGTGTCCAGATGATCCAGTGGATAGTCGGACCGGATAACCGTTCCCAGATGGGAGCTGAAACGACCGACCAAACCGTCGTTCTGCTCGCTTTCCGTGACGAAATAACCGGAAAGGGCTCGGCATAAGACGTTGAACGGATCGAGCGCATAAAGCCCTTCTTCGAGCGCATTCGACGGCAGCACGCCGCTCCACGAGTAGTAATGAACACCGTTGACCCGTTCGCACCCCTTGCCACCCCAGGTGGCTGGCAGTCCTTGTGGGTATTTGTCGTTGAATGCGCCTACGCCTTCGGTGGTCAGCGCGTTGAGGGCGGCAATGGCGTTCCGCGGTAGATACTGATTGTCGCTTAATGCCGCGAGGAAGTCGGCGAACAGGGTCACCACTGTCTCGGCCACATGTTCCGGCAGGCAGCCCGGTGTCAATGCCTTGCGCAGGAAATCGGCCAGTTCCGAACCATGGTTCGGCCCGCTGACGGAGGTGACCGATGCCACGTTGTGTGGCGCAATCGCCGCGGCATAACGTGCTGTCAGTGCGCCCTGGCTATGACCTATGAGGTTGACTTTGTGTGCACCGGTTCCTTCCAGTACCCGCTCGATCTGAGCGAGCAATTGGTCTCCGCGTACCTCGTTGTCATGGATGGCCGACAAGTGGGGAACGAACACCCTGGCTCCGGCGTTCCTCAGCGCCTGCCTGATGTCGTGAAAGAGCTCGAACTTGCCGATTCTTTCGAAGCCGAAAAGGCCGTGGACCAGCAGTATTGGGTAACAAGTGCTTGCATTCCTTTGCATGTTCATACCTTTACGCAGAAGTTCATTGAGACTGCATGGCGCTTCACTCTAAAACACTCGAGGTTGGCGCGATGTATGAAAAGTCCGGCGAAACTTGCGGAAAACGGAATAGAACAAGTGCGAATACCCACGAGTGGCTGAAGCCTTGGTCGGAATCGATTGAGGACTTTTCGCGGCAATCAGCTTGTTGCTGATCAAAGACCTACTTTGCATGTATCGACTTTCCGAGCGGGTCAGCGTTTGAGGCCGACATCGCGATTGTTTGCCATGGGGTTAAATAGCCGTCCAGAGCCGGCCACCTGTCCGGTGTCTATTCCAGGGAATGGAGCGAATGAATGACTGCTTATGAACCCGATACCTTGAATCTCGCGCAGCAACCATTACCACCACCCATGCTGGAGCAGGCGCAAAACGGTGTTCTGAACCCTTCCGACAAAAAAGCCGTCATCAGGGTCCAGCCGTATCCAGGCATGACCTGCGGCGACAAATTACTGTTGAGTTGGGCGGGGCTGGATGCCGATGGCCTCGCCTGCAAGCATCAGGTGGCGCGTTTCGTCAGTGAGGAACGGGTCGGCGAGGACATCATCTTTGCCGTAGGTAGTGCACATATCGCGGCGCTTGAGGGGGGCTCACTGGAAATCGGTTACTCACTCACGAGCACCCGATTTGCCGAGCCCGTGCATTCCCATCGTCTGCAGCTGAGTGTCGGTGACGTGCAATGCGACCTGTTGCCCGCGACGGTGAACGATGCGGTGGGTAGAACGCTTGATCCCGATAGGGTAAAAGAAGGGGCGATCGTTACGATCAAACCCTATGCGCGCATGGCGGCGGGCGACTGGGTGTTGCTGACCTGGGCGGGCGTTTCGGTCGACTCAAGTTTCAGTGATGCACTCAAGGTCGAGTCCTTCGCGGTGGGGGACGAACTGTCGTTCTGGGTCAGTCCGGAGTGCATTACGCTGAATCTGGGCTCCTCAGTGTCCGTCGATTATTGCGTCAAGCAAGCAGGGCAGGGGCCTCGTTATTCTGAAGTAACGGCACTGATGATTGGCATACTGGAGCGCCGACCACTGCAAGCACCCACTGTGCTGGAAGCCGACGAAGGTTGGGTGGACCTGCAGGATGCGCAGGATGGCGTGACCGTCGTCATCGAGAACGCCAGCGCTGAAAAAGGAGAACGGATTTACCTGGAGTGCGACGGGGAGAAACTCAATCACCATGACGACCGCGAAATAACCAGGGACACCGCTGGCGAGCCGTTGGTGTTCATCATTCCCTACCCGTTCTGGAGGGAACATCGAGATTCGGCGATCCGTATTTCCTATTCAGTCGAGCGCCTTGACGGCGCCCGACAGCAATCGGAGGTGACGCTGGTTCAGGTGCAGTCCCTGATGGGACATTGATTGCCATTTGCCCTCCAGTCTTTCCATGAAGACCGGAGGGCGGACGGATGATGTCGATTAACGGGCGCTGTCTTGCGCTTGCAACCGATCCGCCGCTTCAAGCAGCAGTTGTTCTGTTCCTCAAGTAAATCGTTGAACACGGCTTGCAATCGACCATGATTCGAGCCGGAATCCTGAGTCTGGTCAGGTGGCTGTTTACCTGGGCGACCGCGCGGTCAGTGCTCCGTGGTGAGGTCCTATGAGGTTGACTTTGTGTGCACCGGTTTCTTCCACTACCCGCTCGATCTACGTGAGCAATTGATCATCGAGTACTTCGTTGTCATAGGTGGCTGATAGGTGGGGAACGAACACTCTTGCTCCGGCGTTCCTTCGCGTCTACCTGATGTCGTGAAAGACCTCGAACTTGCCGACTCATTCGGTCTTCGCCGGAATGTCTGAACGTAATTCGTCAGAAAGAAAATTGTAAAGCGCCAATTCCTACCGCATCAATATCAATATTCTCCGTGGCGCGAAGTGCTCTCCCGACATCATGAGATTTTTTTATGACGTTTAATAGGCTTCGTTCGATGCCGATTGTTGGGAAACGAACTTTCAATGGATTGATAGGGAGAAGTTACACGTGGCAGATAACGGATTTGTTCGAGGCGAAACTTACTATATTAAACCTACGCACATTGTTGCTGGGCGTCAGCAAACCTTCGGTCCGGGTGGTGGCGGTGGTTACAGCGGAAGTAATGGTGGATGGGGGTTGCAGGAAGGGCCTCGTAGAGGGGAGGGAGGCTCAAGTGGAATTCGGGATATCGCGTTGCCAAACGTTATGGCTGAGTTTATGAATGAACAAGTCTACAATCAGCAGCAGATTGATAATGAATACAATGCACGATTCAATACACTCCTCACCGATACCACGCGTGAACTGGAGGAAAGAAAAAACGCCGCAAAAAGTGCTCAGGTTTTAGCTCCCCCAGAATCTGCTGCCGTAGACCAACAGGTCACCCTAGAGCTTATTGACTTAAAAAAGAAGCAGTACATATCCATCGCACCAAATATCTATGGCCTTTTTGGTCAGAGCCCCTTCTTCATGATGGAGGTGCTGCCGCGTCAGAAGATGCGTGAGTTTCTGAACTCCGGTAGTGCCGACTCCCAAGCACTCATGAGCCTATATGCCATGTTTGACAATGTCTATAAATCGGCATTGGAGCTAAAAGCGCTTTCACTCTCGGTGGACATTCTGGCTGGCAAACTCGCAGATCTAGCTAACAGCAGAAACCAAGCGGAGTCGGTAGTTCCTCTAGATGGTACCGCATGGTTCGCTGTGCAGAGCCAGAGACTCAGCATTATTGGTTTGGAACTGAATATTCACGCTCAGCAACTTCCCGAGTTTCTTCAAACAGAACTCGTTGCTGCAGCAGGTTCCCTGACAGGCATGACCCAAACTCAAGTGTTATTACATTACAAGGCGACGCTAGAGCGTATGGCTTCGACCAAAATGGCAGAGATCAAACCTGTCGTTGCACCGCCTCCATACAAAAGTGGTGGGATAACCATCAATTTTCGAGCGAATAACCCGAAAATCAGCGCACCTCTGAGCAAGCCAGAATTAGAGGCCCTCAACGAGTTGGTTTATCTGCAAACCCACACCCCGATAGGGACAAAGTGGCTCAGCTACCACGACGCATTGTTGAAGGCCGAATCTGCGAGGCACCTGACTTCAACTTCAAATGCGTTGGGTGGCTTGGCAGAACGGTCAAATGAAGCTGAACAGATCCAGAGTGCAATCAAATTTACTACGGATTTTTATAAGGAGGTGAGTGAGAGATTTGGTGTAAGAGCCGAGGCGCTGGCGAAAGAGCTTTCGGAAAATGCAAAAGGGAAGACGATTCGTAATGCTGGTGAGGCAATAAAGGCCTTTGATCAGTATAAGGATGTTTTGAGCAAAAAGTTTGGAGTTCAGGACAGGGAGGCGATTGCTCGGGCTCTTGACGCTCTTGATAAAGAGGTGATGTCTAAAAATCTGACAGCATTCGGTAAAGGGCTGAAGACTATTGGTAATCTCACTGATCTTTTCAGCTTGCTCGCAGAAGCGCAAACATCATCAAAGAGTGGTGATTGGATACCGTTTTTTGTCAAAGTTGAGTCTTTAGTTGTGGGCAAGGGGGCAACCGCTCTGGTGGCGTTCATGTTTGGTCTGACGGCTGCGACACCCATGACTATTCTAGGATTTGCATTGCTAACGGCTGTGATTAGTTCATTGATTGATGACGCGCTCGTGGGCAAGATCAACGACTACGTGATAAATCTCTGATATGTAAAAGGGGTGGCAGCTTTCACCCCCTTTTTAAGATCATGCATATTAAGTAAGCGCTGCCCAGTGGGATGGCGAAGGCGAGGCAAAAAAATATAAATAGTGCATTTATTCCTGTAGAGTCACCCTTGATAAAAAAATCCTTTCTCCAGAACTCAGGTCCTGTCAGTTTATAGGCGCTGGCGGTTATCCAGTACCTGGAAAACGGGTATAGCAACGTGCTGAGTAGCATGAGTGTGACAAGCTTAATGTCATGGTAGAAAAGTTTGTCACCAATATAAAAAGCAGCACTAGCTGTAATTAGGTACAGCGCGCTCAATAGTAAATGTTTAGTAAAATATTTTTTATCCATCCTTGACCTCGTTACTGTTGATGACAATGTGCCGTGCCAGCTTGAATCGAGCTGGCGTCACTTTCTTCTTACTCTGTAGATTTGCCTCCATACATAATCATCCAGGTTTTTCGACAGAACTCTTGTGCTTCAATCGTCCTCCAAAAGTTTCACGAGTGCAGCGTCTAAACGTTACAAATTGTTCGGGGGGTGAGGAGCTCAGCTTGCGTCATATGGAACGCAAGGGAGCTCAACACCAGAGCGATTGTTAAGTGCGAATTTGTTTCCGCAATCTATCCGCTGCATCGCGCAACAACGTTTCCGTCCCAGACCAGCCCAGGCAACCATCCGTAACCGACACGCCATACTTCAGCGTCGAACCTAGCGGCTGGCAGCCTTCGAACAAATGGCTCTCGATCATCATGCCGATCAGCGAACGATCGCCTTGCAGGCGTTGTTCAAGTACATCGTTGAAAACGGCTGGCTGGCGCAACGGGTCTTTGCCGCTGTTGGCATGACTGCAATCGACCATGATTCGAGCCGGAATCCTGAGCCTGGTCAGGTCGCTGTTCACCTGGGCGATGCTGGCGCTGTCGTAGTTCGGGCCGCGATGGCCGCCGCGCAGTACCAGGTGCGTGTCCGCATTACCCGGGGTTTGAATGATCGCCGGATGTCCCTGGCTATCGACACCGAAATGGCGATGGGGATGGGCGGCGGAGCGCATGGCGTCGCTGGCGACGCCGACACCGCCGTCTGTCCCGTTCTTGAACCCTACAGGCATGCCCAGGCCGCTGGCCATTTCCCGATGGATCTGCGACTCCGTGGTCCGGGCGCCAATTGCGACCCAGCTCAACAGATCATCGAAGTAGCCGGCCGCCATCGGTTGCAGCAGTTCAGTGGCAACGGGCAGGCCCAGGCGGAGCATTTCGCGCATCAACTCGCGGGACAGCGTCAGGCCGGCGGCCATGTCATCGCTGCCATCGAGGTGCGGGTCGTAGGCCAGGCCTTTCCAGCCAACCGTGGTACGGGGTTTTTCGACGTAGGCACGCATCACCAGCAGCATTTCGTCGCTGACTTCGGCGGCGAGGCGGGCAAGGTTGCCAGCGTATTCGAGGGCTGATTCGGGATCGTGTATCGAGCAGGGGCCGACGATGACCAGCAGGCGGGAATCTTCACCGTTGAGGATCGCGCGAACCGCCTGGCGGTGGGCGGTGACTTGCCGGGTCAGGGCGTTGCCGAGGGGCAATTGCTGTTTGAGTTGCAATGAGCTGGGCAGGCGCAGGGTCAGCGCTTCATTGGCAGGGCTCAAGGTGGACAGCGGCAGTGCAGAGACGGACGAGTTCATATTCAAGGCTTCCTGGGCTGGTGGCGGGTTCGTGCCCGCGCGCTCGGCCCTACTGGGGTGTTCGACAATTGGCCGGATTGGCTGCGTGTGTGTGCTTGCCACCTGTGGGTGACCGATCGGAGGCGGCAGGCTGTCCCGAGCGGAGGGTGGTAAATCGCCAGGCGGTAAAACTGTCGTAACGGTAATAAGTGGCGTAGTTCATGTTCTTAATCCTCTGAATGTCTGGTGTGTCGCTAAAAGTGTTGGGGCTGAAAAAACAAAACCCCCGGTCGGGAGGCCGACCGGGGGTTGAGAATTCTCTGGTGGCGACCCGTTTAAAGTGGGCGCCGTGTGGGTATCAGGCGCGCCAGTGGCTAAACCAATACCCAAAATAAAAGCTGACCGGAGCACAACCGTCGTTCACCCGGGCAGCCGCAACCGAGCGCGGGGCGCTGGCGGTACCAAGCTGTAAGAGGGCGTTGAACATGGTCTGTCTCCGATGGATGGGTCGAGCTTACTAGAGGCCGGTACGCAGATTCAATCAGAAAATGCTATCGGCCAACGTCGTCCCTTTCTATCGCTTGAGTACCCCGAAGGTTGTGACACACTCTGCGCTTCAATAAAAAACATATCGTCACAAGGACGCACCTGACCCTCGCCGTGGAGCTGGAATGATGGAATGCCAATGGCGTCCGGCAATACCGGATGACCTGGAATTTGCCCGCGAACTGACCCGTAGGGGCATGCTGCGTTACTACATTGAGCATGACCTGTTGTGGCTGGACGAAGCGTTTGACGTGGCCTGGGCCGGGCGGGACAACCGCTTGATTGCATGGGGCGACAAAGTGCTGGGTTATGTCAGCCTGAGCCGTGATGCCAGGGCCTTGTATATCCGTGAATTGCATATCGTCGAAGCGTTTCGTGGGCAGGGCGCTGGATCCTGGGCGATCGATCAGGTACTGGTTCTGGCGCGCCAGGAGCGGCGCCCGGCGTTGCGCCTGACGGTTTTCGAAAACAACCCGGCGCAAGCGTTGTACGAGCACAAGGGATTGAGGGTAGTGGGCAAGGACGAATGTTTCCTGAGGATGCAGCTGGATATCCCCGGCCTGGATCGCTGCAACACGCTTGCGGCAAGCCTTTCAAGATGAATTGAAACTTTTAATCTGACGCTTTCCGCTAGGTCTGCCAGATGCTTTTTGCTAAGGTGTCTGACAACCCAATAAGACCAAATCGCGAGGTGTCTGCTTGATTAGGGTGCTAGTAGTCGATGACCATGATCTCGTTCGTACAGGCATTACACGAATGCTGGCTGACATCGATGGCCTGCAAGTAGTCGGCCAGGCCGAGTCGGGTGAGGAATCCCTGATCAAGGCGCGCGAGCTGAAACCCGATGTGGTGTTGATGGACGTCAAGATGCCGGGTATCGGCGGTCTTGAAGCCACTCGAAAATTATTGCGCAGTCATCCGGATATCAAGGTCGTCGCGGTGACCGTGTGTGAAGAGGACCCGTTTCCTACGCGGCTGTTGCAGGCCGGTGCGGCAGGTTACCTGACCAAGGGGGCAGGTTTGCCGGAAATGGTCCAGGCCATTCGCCTGGTGTTTGCCGGGCAACGCTACATCAGTCCGCAAATTGCCCAGCAATTGGCGATCAAGTCCTTCCAGCCGACCAACGATTCGCCTTTCGATGCCTTGTCGGAGCGGGAAATCCAGATCGCGCTGATGATTGTCGGCTGCCAGAAAGTACAGATCATTTCCGATAAACTGTGCCTGTCCCCGAAAACCGTGAACACCTACCGTTACCGCATCTTCGAAAAGCTTTCGATCAGCAGTGATGTCGAGTTGACGCTGTTGGCGGTTCGTCATGGCATGGTCGACGCCAGCCTCTGAAAATGAACGACACCTTTGATCCGAGCGCCTTTCTGTCGACCGTTAGCGGGCGCCCCGGTGTGTACCGCATGTTCGACAGCGAGGCGCGGTTGCTCTACGTCGGCAAGGCGAAGAACCTCAAGAATCGCCTGTCGAGCTACTTTCGCAAGACCGGGCTTGCCCCCAAGACCGCCGCGCTGGTGGCGCGTATCGCCCAGGTCGAGACGACGATCACCGCCAACGAAACCGAAGCCTTGCTGCTTGAGCAGACGCTGATCAAGGAATGGCGCCCGCCCTATAACATCCTGCTGCGCGACGATAAATCCTACCCCTACGTCTTTCTCTCCGACGGAGAGTTTCCGCGCCTGAGCATTCATCGCGGCGCGAAAAAGGCCAAGGGCAAGTATTTCGGGCCTTATCCGAGTGCTGGCGCGATCCGCGAAAGCCTGAGCCTGCTGCAAAAGACGTTTTTCGTTCGGCAATGCGAAGACAGTTATTACAAGAACCGCACGCGCCCATGCCTGCAATACCAGATCAAACGCTGCAAGGCGCCCTGTGTCGGGCTGGTGGAGCCGCAGGTGTACGCCGAGGATGTCCGCCATTCGGTGATGTTTCTTGAAGGGCGCAGCAATGCACTGACTGACGAGTTGTCCGCCGGGATGGAAGAGGCGGCGATCAATCTCGAATTCGAACGTGCAGCCGAGTTACGGGACCAGATTGCGTTACTGCGCCGGGTCCAGGATCAACAGAGCATGGAGGGCGGGACCGGGGACGTCGATGTGATTGCCGCCTTCGTCAACCCGGGCGGCGCCTGTGTCCACTTGATCAGCGTGCGGGGCGGGCGGGTACTGGGAAGCAAGAACTTCTTCCCTCAAGTCGGTATAGAAGAAGACGTTTCTGAAGTCATGGCCGCATTTCTAGGCCAGTACTTCATCAGCAGTCCTGAACGCGACTTGCCAAGCGAACTGATCGTCAACGTGGTCCACGATGACTTTCCCACGCTGATCGCCGCCATCGACGAGTTGCGCGGTCGTGAACTGACCATCAGCCATCGCGTGCGAGGAACGCGGGCGCGCTGGCAGCAATTGGCGGTGACCAATGCCGAGCAGGCACTGAGTGCGCGCCTGGCGAATCGTCAGCACATTACGGCGCGCTTCGATGCACTGGCCGAGGTGCTGAAGCTGGATGAACCTCCACAGCGCCTTGAGTGCTACGACATCAGTCACTCCAGCGGCGAGGCGACGGTGGCGTCCTGCGTGGTCTTCGGTCCCGAAGGTCCGATCAAGGCCGATTACCGCCGGTACAACATTGAGGGCGTTACGGCCGGCGATGATTACGCGGCGATGCATCAGGCGCTGACCCGACGCTTCAGCAAACTGAAGGACGGGGAGGGCAAGCTGCCGGATATCCTGCTGGTGGACGGCGGTAAAGGTCAGTTGTCCATGGCCCGTGACGTGCTCGATGAGCTGGCCGTGCCTGACCTGATTCTGCTCGGCGTGGCAAAAGGTGCGACGCGCAAGGCCGGTTTCGAAACCCTGTACCTGAACGACGCCGCACATGAGTTCACCTTGCGCGGGGATTCACCCGCGCTGCACCTGATCCAGCAGATTCGCGACGAAGCCCACCGGTTTGCCATTACCGGGCACCGCGCCCGACGTGGAAAAACCCGTCGGACGTCTACACTGGAAGGCGTCGCTGGCGTCGGACCCACACGTCGGCGTGATTTGTTGAAACATTTTGGTGGATTGCAGGAGCTGTCTCGTGCAAGCATCGAAGAAATTGCCAAAGCCCCCGGGATCAGTAAAAAGCTCGCAGAGTTGATTTATGCAAATCTGCACAGCGAGTAGAATGCCCCCTCACCTCGTAGCCAGTTGTGCCGATGAATATCCCTAATCTGATTACCGTTCTACGCGTTCTGCTCATACCGATCTTCATTTTGCTGTTCTACCTGCCTTACCAGTGGAGTTACATGGCCTCCGCTTCGGTCTTCGCATTCGCTGCCGCGACCGACTGGCTGGACGGGTACCTGGCCCGCCGGCTGGAACAAAGCACACCGTTCGGGGCTTTCCTCGATCCGGTTGCCGACAAGCTGATGGTTGCGGTTGCATTGGTCCTGTTGGTGCAGGAACACGGAAACCTGTGGCTCACGCTGCCGGCTGCCGTGATCATCGGTCGCGAGATTGTCGTCTCGGCACTGCGCGAGTGGATGGCCGAACTGGGCGCTCGTGCCCACGTCGCCGTATCGAACCTGGGCAAATGGAAAACCGCCGCGCAAATGCTGGCGCTGGTGATCCTGCTGGCCAACTCCAAGGATTTCAGTTTCTGGGTCTTGCTGGGCTACACCTTGCTGATGGTGTCGGCTGGCCTGACTTTGTGGTCGATGGTCCAGTACCTGCGGGCTGCCTGGCCACATCTGAAGACCGACGTTGAAAAGAAATAAAACTTTTTTGAATCAAAGGGTTGACGGGGCTTCTGGATTCTATAGAATGCGCCACACCAAGACGCGGGAATAGCTCAGTTGGTAGAGCACGACCTTGCCAAGGTCGGGGTCGCGAGTTCGAGTCTCGTTTCCCGCTCCAAGTTTGTACGCATTTGATGTCGCGCTACTGACAGCAAATGTTTTGAGGCCGAGTAGCAAAATGGTTATGCAGCGGATTGCAAATCCGCCTACGCCGGTTCGATTCCGACCTCGGCCTCCACTAATAAACAAGCTCCGTAGATCTATGATTTACGGAGCTTTTTTATTTGCAGTAGCCTGCAAGATTTAGTCTTGAAAAGGGTATTTGCGAACTTGCTTCACTGGGGCGGGATGTATATATTTCCACCTCTGCTGCACAAGCGTCAGAACTGCCAGAGCGTTATTTGGCAAAAGCTTGACGCTTCACCGCGCTACCGCCCGAATGGCGAAACTGGTAGACGCATGGGACTTAAAATCCCCCGCTCGTAAGGGCGTGCCGGTTCGATTCCGGCTTCGGGCACCATATATATCAAGGGTTTGCGAGCGAAAGCTGAGCAAACCCTTGTTCGTTTCTGGTCCGCAATTATTGATCTGGTCCGCAATTCACTTCGTTGGAGAGACCTTTTTCCCCTTTCGATTGCGGATGTACTGCTCGGTCATTACGACGGTCGTATGCCCAAGTTGATCTCTGGCCTGCAAAATATCGCCGCTTGACTCCGCCTTGTCCGTGCCGGCTTTAGCGCGCAAATCGCGCATCTGGAACTCGGATTTTGCAACCCCGGCTGCTTCTCTGGCCAAGTCAAACCTTCCCCGCAACATCGCCACCGACATTGGTGTGCCATCCTCGGTAACGATCAGCCGCGTTGAGCGAACATTGTGTTCTGACTTTCGGGACATGATTCGATCAATCAAAACCTTCAGCTCCCCAGTGATTTCGATTCGGCGCTTGGCGTTTGTCTTGCCCTGCAGCACCCATATCTGACCCTCTCGGACGTCGCGTTCATCCATCAATCGAGTGTCGGTCACCCGTTGGCCAGTCAAATAGGCAAGGTCCATCGCATCCCGTAGGCCGGCGTCCGCTTTCTCGTACACGCGCTTGAACAGTGCGTCCTCGATGTAGATGTCCCGCCCCGTTTCCTTGTTTCCCTTGATTCCTGCGCAAGGGTTGGCGAGCGCGGTATAGCCGATATCCCGGGCGAAGTTCCATATTGCACTGAGCAGGGCCTTCTCCCTGTTGGCGCGCACCGGCGCCGCCTTGCGCCAGGTCAGGTATTGGCGGACGTGCAGGGGCTGGATTGTTTCGAGCGGAGCCGGCGGGTCGTCGAAGAATGACATCAGGTTTTTCAACTCCCTGACGTTGTCCTTTTGCGTTGCTGGTTTCTTTGATGGCACCACGTCGACCAAATACTTCTCGGCCACGTAACGGAGGGTGATCACCTTGGCCACCAGGTCGGTGGCGGTGCGATCACGCTCGAGTTTCGCGTACTCCATGATCGCCAGACCGTAATCGCTGCCCAGCGGAATTTCTTTGCGGTCCTTGCCGCCGGTGTCGTAGTAGTAGAAAACCCGGCCGCTGGCTTTCTTGCGCTCTCTCAGCCGGGCGATTGATCCGGGTTTGCTTGGTCGTCGTCCCATGTCAGCTAGCCTTGCGTGGTGTCCATACGGGGTTCTCTGGCTCAAACATACCGACCGCCGTCACAGCCACCGCCGTAACACTTGGCCAGCCATTCACCTTAATGGTGTGCCTGACACCGTTCTTCTTCAGGTTGAGGATTTGGCCTGCCTTGGTCCGTGCGCCGGTAAGCTCGCAGACCTCCGTGTGGGAAAGAAACTGAATGTTCATAAGCGTCTCCATGCCGTGGGTGGCGGCAGAAGGTGGGTGAGTGGAGGTGGCAGTTCGTTTGCTGAAGGCGCCAAGTCGGCGGCTGTTGCGCTGATGTTAATCAGCGTCTTGCGGGTCCGGGTGAAACCGGGTGAGTCGGTTTTCTGTGGGCATGGGGATGTCCTTCGCCGATGATCGGCTACAGTTGATAGGTCACTGATATGGAGATCGAATATGAAGTGCTTAATCTGTCAGGCTGCCGCTAGGATTGTTCAAGCGCCTGGAGACTGGTCAGAGGTCAAATGCTCAGCTGGTTGTGGACACTTCAGGGTTTCAGCGAACCTTGTTGCGAGGATGAAGTTTAAGAAGGAATCCTTCGACATCGAACGCACAAGGCGATGGCTTGATATGTCCCGGAATGAGGAGCCTGTGCCATTGATATCGACCTACGATTACAACGTTTCCTTACTACATCGGGGTGCAGAAGAGAGATCTACAAACCTGCGGAATCGTTCTAGAAAGTCGGTAACTTCAGATTAGATAGAAGTTCTTGCTTCGATCTGGCGAAGTGCATGCCGCACGGCGGTGATGACCAGCTTCATCACCGTCGTGCGCTCATCCTATGGCGGCACGACAGATTTGGTTTTCTGTGGGCATGGGGCGTCCTATGCCGGGGCTTGCCATTCTTATCGCGGACGACAGGGGCTGGCTGGATCAAAACGATTTCTTCAGGCATGACTTCGTCCTTGCCGCTATAGCGGCTGACTTTGAAGGGGAAAGTGGTGTTACTTGTGGGGAGAGGCAGAGAATTTGGAGTAAGTGTTGATATCAGTTGTGGCAAGAAGGCTGCGGCCATCTTTGAATTTTGCGTAGAAAGTTATTTCCTTTTCTTTATCACATAGCCACCAGCCTGCAACTAGTCCAACCGGACCTAAAAGCAATGCTCCAGCCAGACTCCATCGAATAACGCTCCCTTTTTTATTAACTATTTCCTCGGTTGCTGTTTCTAAAGTTTCTAGTTTTGAAATGGGTATCTTTATTTTAAGAGAGGGTTTTACTGCGGATTGTAAAATGAACAGTCCAGATTGAAATTCAGCATCACCTGCCAGAAAGTCACCGGATATCACCGTTATCTTCGACATGGTGTTTCTCTTCCGATCAGGTTTAGCCAGCTGATTACTGGGCTCCAAAGGTCCCTGTCAGTCAATCGGCTTGCGACAAAAGGTGGGGTTGATGGTCTCCATCGATACCAGATCATGGGCCTTCACAACCGTCATGCTGAGGCGGCCAGCGATCAGCACTTCCAGTCCTGCACCTTTCGAATGCTCCCAGCCAGGGAGCGTTGCCTCGGTGTCGCAGTTCATCAGGGCTGCGATGTCGCGGCACATGCAATCGTTCCAGGTTCCGCAGCCCGGGTTGAGTTCGCACAGCACCGACCTGCGCCCCTCCTGTATGGCGACTACCGCCGTGGTAACAGCGCCGCCCTCCGTGACCGGATGCGACAGGGTGTAGTGGTACTTTTGTTGTGGGTGAGCTATTAATCTTTCAGGTCGGCATGGGGTCGGTTCAAGGAGTTTGAATGGTCAGTGATCGCGAAATTGCACTTGAGCAGGCGCTTGTAGCAATTATTGGAGCGGCCATCGCCAGCGGGCTTGATGTAAAAAGCCTGATTGACAACGCGACAGCCGGCTTACTTGGAAATGCTTCATACCGCTGGGCTGAACATCCGCATGTATCAAACGCCATTAAAGTGATGATTGATGCATATGATCAAGTCAAGTAGTGGGCACTGCGCCAGTGCAATAACTAGACCGTCAGATTTCGACACCGGTCTTGGCAGACTCTTCAAACTGTCGCGACCACTTTTCCTTAACGACGATTTCAGGTCGCGACATGCTCGCAAAGCGGGCGGACTCTTCGGCAGGCACGGTTGCAAGGGTGATCAGGAGCGTTGATACAGTCTCCTGCCATTCCTTGAGCCTGTGGCGCTCGCCTAGCACCTGTCAGCCACAATTCAGCAATCAGACACCGCCATCCGTGACCGGATGCGGCAGTGTGTAGGGGGTATTCAGAAGAGAAGGGTGAACCAGTTGGCAGAATGCAGGTCCATCGAATCGGGGATTGGTACTCAGAACCTGACAGGCTTTATCCTCATAAAAATAATAAGGAGGGCGCCATGAGCTGCCTGATTTGCGCCGGAAGCGCTGAAAACATCCAGGTTGGTGGTGACTTTGAAGAGCGCGACTGCCCTTCATGCGGCCACTATCGAATTTCCAGAGCGCTGGTTTTAACGCTCATGGAGCAGGGTCAGATTTTCGATGTGAAGAGAATGAGGGGCTGGTTGGCCGAAAAGCGCGAGCTTGTCGATATTCCCGCCATTGAAATCCATGAGGCACTGCTCGTTCCCTGAGATTGGGTCGAGTGGGATCGAGGAATTGCCGAGCTCATCAATTCGGCGCGAAGTGTTCGTCGCCCGGGTCTTTTCGCAGCTCCCGCAAACTCTCATCTCGAAACATTCGCGCCACGTTTTCGCTTATCTGAACTTTGTGGCGCGGACTTTCAATCGCTTGGAATGACAGGGTTGGCCCGAGCGCATGAGCGTTCAGAATTAGGTTCTGCACCGCCTCGCTCATTTCCTCGATTCCGTTCCAGGCCATCAATTCATCAAGCTTCTGTCTTGTACCTAGTCTGACCCGGTGCCGCAGTTCCTTCTCGTCGAACTGGATCCGTTTCTCGGCGGTCTTCGCCGATCGCTCTTGTCCGCTCTTGGACATGGCCTGCCTCTTCAATTCCGTGGGCCGGTAAATCCAGCCATGTCTGTCGTCGGCGTTGCTGCACCTGGTTGCTGATGCGTCTCATGCTGCCCTCTGCTGATTCCAGACATCCACGGCGTCGAACACCTGGGCGGCCTGCTCTTCAGTCAGCGATATTTCGGCGGGGATGGCGATCCAGCCCGAAGCGACCCGGTGATTCGGATTGCTCTCGGCGACCAAGTCCTTGTAGGTTTCCTCGATCACGTCTTCGAGGTGCGCGGCCAGATAGTTGCCTTGGGGAGCAACCTCTATTGATTTAGTGTAGCGGTGCCCTCGTTGATCGCGACACTGGACGCTGAGATAGATCGTCCAACGGTGGGGGAAGTCGCAGACTGCTTCGGCCATGCGTTGTCCTGGCGGGATGCTCTTGTAGCTCTTCCTGTTGATCATCCCTTGGCGCCCGCTGGGGTCGATGTGGACCACCGCGACGTCTGGCGATTGGCCTTGGCTTCAAACTGTATGGCGAGTTCGTGAGCGGCCTTGTAGTCGTCACGGAAGGCGCGAGTCTTGCCGGTGGTGCGGTCTTTAATCTGGTACATGCCGACGCTTCTCCCGGCGACTTGGTAGCGCACCGGTTTGGCTAGCGCTGGTCGATTTATACGGCCGGCCCGGGCGGCATTAGTTTTCTGCAGTAGCACACCGAGTTCATCGAAGCGCTCTTGAAATGATGGATGCATACTGATCCCTCGGAGTAGGTGATGTGTATTCGTCAGCACTCCGCCTACCTGCTGGTTGATTAATTACCGGGGTTTGGACAGGCCCGCTTCAATGCGCTGGGTGATCTCTTCTCGATGCACTGCGACTTCCTTGGGAGCGCTTGTCCCGATGCGTACTTGTTGGCCGCTCACACCCAGCACGGTGATCGTTATGTCGTTGCCTATGTTGATGCTTTCGCCTGCTTTACGAGTCAAAATCAGCATTGTCCATTTCCTTGCATGAGTTGGTTTACATCCCGCTGCACCCTGTCGCCAAGGTGCAGCAGTGATGCTGTCCATCCAATTGCCGCCGGAGGGGCGGGGCGCATTGCTTGCCGGGTCATTCACACGGTTCTGGGGTTCACCATCGAGCAGCCGCCCAGGTTGTTCCTGTCGTTGGCAGGCTTTCGGGCCTGTCTGCTTGCCGGTCGCCGGTAGAGGCAATGCGGTCTGTTGTTTGTTGCGCTGATTGTTAAAGAGTGGCGCGGCTTTCGCTGCTGAGCCGATGGCTTGAGAAGCAAATTACTAGCGATAATAAAACCAGTCAAGACCGCAGGTAATAAAAAATACGACAGATAATAAAAAACCCGCTCAATTGCGGGCCCTCTTCACGCTTCGCAGTACTCTCGCCACCCGATCCTGATGGCACCACTCTCAAGCCGATCCATGCGGATCCCATCGGTTTCTTCAATTTCCTGCAGAACTTGGAGCCATGCTTCGGCAGATTCGTTCTCTGACCTGGTGATTACGACGGATTGGATCTTCTGCGCATGCGGCGCAGCGATCAGGCGTTGGATTCGTCGGCGCAGAATCGCACATGAAGTCTCAGATGAGTTTGCAGGAGGTGGGCGATGCATACGGTGATCCTTAGTTTTTTCATTTGGAAGCGCCACCACAAAATGTCAAACATTTGACGGGTTGGGATAGTCCATTTCGGCAAGCTGCAAAAATCTTTATACAAAAAAGAGGAATACACGCCGCAAACTTACGAAAGTGAAAGAGTTTGTGAGGACCAAAGACGAAAAAGCCCGCGCATGGCGGGCTTTCTAAAGGCAGGCTAGATGGGGGACCAATGTCCTATAGCTTTTGCAGCGCCCTTACCACGACTCCAACGATTCGGCAGTTCTCTGCACACATCTCGGTAGGGTAGGCAGGGTTCAAGGGCCTTAAGTAACGTCGACCACCGTCATCTACGAGCTTCTTGAAGGTGGCTTGGTCGCTGTCAGCCAATTTGGCCACAACAAGTTTTCCAGACTGAACATCAGCCTCGGTATCAACAAGGATCAGCGTTCCTTCAGTAATGCTTGTCCCGACCGGAGATGTCATCGAGTCGCCCTTCACCTCAAGCCAGAAGGCCGGCCCCTTAGAGTTGTAGTCCGATAACTCGTATCGATCTGAAAACCCAGGAGGGAAGGGTTCGACTGCTTCCGCCCAGGCGCCAGCAGCAACCCAGCTGATGACCGGGTAGCGGAATGACTCATTAGGTTGTCGAGTTGAAGCGACATATGAAGGTTCAGAGCTTGAAAGCTTGTCGATTTCTTTAGCAAGGCGCTCGCTAAAGGCTGAAACGGGGACTTTCAAATAGCGCGCAAAAACAGAAGCGGCCTCGATATTCAAGGCGTTTCGCCCTGTCAAATAATGGCTCGCAGCGCTCTGGCTATTGGCCTTGAGGCCTTCTATAGCAATTTTTTCTTGGCTAAGCCCGAGTTCTTTTTTCTTCGCTTTATAGAGCGCGTTCAGCGCGGCGCATTCCTGCTGCTCTACGTCGCTCAAGGGGCGTTTTTTCAAAGGTTTATTCATAAACGCACTGTATTACGTCAGGTAATATCAATCTAAGACCGCCGATATTGACTTAATAAAGACCGCAGGTAATACTTTTGTGCATGCACAGTGAAAGAGGTCCTGTATGCAGCGCATACCACTCAAAGATTTTGTGACCAAAGTTGGTCAGCTAAAAGCGGCGTCAGCGCTTCGTATGAGCCAGGGCGGCATCAGTAAAGCCTTGAAGGCAGGGCGGGAGGTTTATGTGACCGTGTTTGATGACGGCCGCTTCGAGGCGGAAGAGGTGAAGCCCTTTCCCGGCCAACCCCAGCGCTTCACAGGTTAACCAACACATTATCTAGCGCTCCATTGAAGCCAGATTAGGAGAGAGCAGTTCATATGGAAACGTCCAGTCCAAGACACAGCATTCAAACCCGGGATCAGGTGCTAGTCGCGCATGCGGCAAATCAGATCGCGCGCACCAACCTGAGTCAGGACGATTTCGCCCAGGCGCTGAGCCGGGAAATTTACGTAATCGTCCCTGCCGCGAAGATCGAATTAGCGAAGGTTCCTGATTTCGATGAACTGGCGCGGTTGAACGATGTTCTTGGGTTCGTGAGGGCAACAGGACGCTGGCTCAAGCGTGTTCAACGCTGGCTATCGAGCGAGCAAGAAATTCCTTCTTGGCTGGAAGAGTCCTGGGTCAATGCACTCGAGCCTGAGTTCCGTGATCACTGCGTGAATGAACTGGCCAGCCGTCACGGTTTGATTGGTGCCCGCCAGATGGCGACCGAACAATGCGGGAACAAAAGCTTCAGTGCGTTGATCCGCGCCTTGGGGGATGTGATCGACACGGGAAGCGAAGTTTTCGACGATCAGGTGATGAGCGAAAAGGACATGCCGCACCTACCAGCGTTCGCCAAGGAATGTCGACAAGTTGAAGCAAGGGCAGGGGAGCTTGGTCGGAAAGCCGAGGAGATGATCGAAAAGTCTCGCTCAGCATTGAAGTCGATCGCCTGAGTTATAGACACAAAAAAACCGACGGAGAAGGTCGGCTGATTCGCAAAACTAGAGAACAATGATTATGCACAGCCACATTGCCCCAAGCAATACCCTCGATGTCGTGACACGTTTCGGTCAATCGCAAAACATCTCATGCCTCACCATGTCGTCACACGATATTGCCGAGCTGATAGGCAGTTCGCATGACAATGTCCGGAAGACAGTCCGAGCGCTGGCTACCAAGGGTGTCGCGTCCTCAAATGACACCCCCTACAAAGTAACAGCCCTGAAGCCTGATCCGGAAGCCAGCATCCAGCGAGCTGCATTCGACCCTATGGTCACCCCGAAAGGCCTTGTTCGCCTTGCTGAGCTTCTGCAGGAGAGCATGTAATGGCCGGCGATTGGATCAAATTCGAACTCACTACCCTAGATAAGCCAGAGGTCTGCCAGATCGCTGACCTAGCCGACATCGATCCGGACGCGGTAGTGGGCAAGTTGATGCGTGTATGGGGTTGGTTCGACCAGCAGACGGAGAGCGGTAACGCTCCTAGCGTTAGCAAAAAGTTACTTGATCGGCTGGTGGGCGTTATCGGTTTTTGCGAGCACATGAAATCCGTGGCATGGATGCAAGAAGTGGATGGCGTAATCAGCCTCCCGCATTTCGAGCGTCATAACGGGAAAACCGCCAAAAACAGGCTTCTCACTGCCAAAAGGGTAGCCAACCACAAAGCAGCTAACGCCAAAGGTAACGTTCCAAGCGTTAGCAATGCGTTACCTAAAGAAGATGGAGAGAAGAATAAAGATCAACACAACACTCTGGGCGCGAGCGATCGTTCGGCGGCAGTCGAGATGTCGCTTGAGTGGGTGCCTGATCAACAGCTCTTGCAGGCTTACGCGCTACGTATGGCCCTACCGCTAACTACGTTCAGCGCGGAGGCCACGGCTGCTTTCGTTTGCCATTACACCGCGAGTGGTCGTTTCGAGACGCAAGCAGCCTGGGTCAGCCTGCTCGTGAAGTGGATCAAGCGCGATGTTGCCAAAACGGCCAGTTCCAACATTCGGCAATTTCCCGTGAAGCAGGTCAACGGCCCAGATTTCGACGACACGACCTGGTCTGATGACCTGGGTGACTTGTGATGACCCAAGCCAAAGGCGTGCCTCAGAGCGCCAACCGACTGCTGAGCAAGATGAGCAACCTGCCGCTCGTGACGCTGGAGCAGCGGAAACAATTGCCGCCTGGTACCGCTGATGTCGTTAACGCGCTGTTCAAGGAATTGCAGGCGATCTTCCCCGCGTGGAAGCAAGCTTGGCCCGATGATCAAGCCCTACGCGCTGCAAAACGCAGCTGGGTCAAGGCTTTCGTCGCCGCCGAGATCAATACTCTCGAGCAGATTCGGTACGGCTTGCAGAACTGCCGACAGCACGGCGGCGATTTCGCGCCGAGCGTCGGTAAGTTTGTGAAGTGGTGTCAGCCAACTCCTGAAATGCTGGGCATTCCTTCGCACGATAAGGCCCTTCGTGAAGCGCTGGTCAATTTGGACCCGAGCCGAGCACTTTCCCGCGAGTGGTCGCACCCGGCGGTACGTCATGCCGCCCTTCAATGCGAGATGCATAACCTGAACAGCCTGGTGTCCGAGAAGGCCAGCAAGGTCTTTGATCGCGCCTATGACATCACCATCCGGATGTTGGTCAGCGGACAGCCGCTCGAAGACATCGCCATTGGCATCGGCCACGACTCGCAAAAGCTCGAAACGCAACTCGCGGAAGAGTACGGCGAGGCGCGGTTGTTGATGACCATGTCGCAACAGTCGATCCCGCTTGACGGCAAGGTCGCCCGTGCCCAGTTGCTGGCTCGTTTTGCCAGTGGCCCGGGAAAACGCGAGCAGCAACAAGCCTCGCTTCCAGGTACCGGCTTGAACTCCCTCCCTGATCCAATCAATCCCACAGGTGGCTTCTGATGAATGCAGCCAAGCAACAAAACATGCTGGCCGGGCAATCTTCACTTGCCCGCAAGGTGTTCCAGGTCGTGCCAATCCAGGAGCGTTGGAGTGCCCACGACATTTTCAATTCGTTGATGGTTTCCGAAGCCACGGGGGCTCAGTTTCCGGCTGTCCGGCGCGGCTTGGGTGAGTTGAAGGAGGCAGGTCTCATTCGCGAACCCGTTAACGGTCACTTTCAGCGTACCGCCGTTACCATCAAATCCCCGAGAGAGCAGGGCATGCCAAAAGAAACCCAGTCAGCCGTTTGGACCATTAAAAAAGCCGATGCCAGCGCCCTGGATACGTTGGCGGTGCTGTCTGGCGAGGTCATCAGCTTTGCCGAGGAGGTCGGTCATCGCATGAAAAAGCTCGCCGCGCGTATCGAGGAAGTGGCGTTGTCCGTTGAGGCAGAGCGCGAGGTCAATGCTGAAGCACTCGACAAATTCAAGCTCCTGCAATCTCTGCTGAAGGAGGGCTAATGGGTAATTGGATAGCTGTGGTGAAGACCCTGACGGTGAAGCTGTCGGACGCCGAGATCGAGCGAAACGCCAAAAAATTGCATGTCCGTGATCTGCGTGATGCGAGTCATCCGGCGTTGCATTTTCGCTTCGCAAAGAATCGTTCTCGTGGCTCTTGGTACTTGCTCAGCAAGCGCGCCTGGCATCGTATTGGTGGATTCCCGGATCTGAGCACCAAGCAGGTGGTTGCGGCGCTGCCGACTGTCCGTCTGCGGGTTGCTGCCGAAGAAGGTTCAACCGTTTCTAAGTGGGTCATGACCGGTGAGCTGATTGAGTGGTACGCCGAGCGCATGGCGCGTGATCGCAACTTGTCCGGGAAGCGCAAGAAAACCGGTGCCTCCATGATCAAATGCCACCTGATGCCGCGCCTCGGCGAACTGCCATTGGCCGCCCTCGACAAGGCGACCCTCGACAGCCAGCTCATGTGGCCTCTGCAGGAAAGCATTTCCATCGACTACGTGCGTTCGGTGTTCCAGCTGCTGGCCCTGGCTTTCCGTCAGGCGTTCAAGTTGGGCCTGATTTCGTCCAACCCAATGGCGAGCATCAAGTTCAACGACTTCTCCAAAGCCAAGGTCGGGATCAAGCCTTCTCGGTTGCGTGGTACCCAACTCCAAGACCTGATGAGTCGCTTGCTCGGCGCCATGGCGAACAACCCTGCGGACTGCCTGTTGGCTCTGATGATGCTCTGCCATGGCACCCGCATCGGCGAAACCCGGCAGGCACGCTGGTCGCACATCTGTCTGGCTGAGCGTGAGTGGTTCATTCCGGCCGAACACACCAAGACCGGCGTCGAGCATCACCTGCCGTTGACCGACCAGGTGCGCAAGGTGCTCATCAGCTATCGCGAGATTCAGCGGGCCAAAGGGTATGACGGTCAGTTCCTGTTCCCGTCCCGTAACGGGAAGGCACTCAGCGAAGGGCAGGCGAGTACCGTGTTCGTGCGGCTGGGGCAGGGTGAGTGGACCAGTCACGATCTGCGCAAGGTAGCTCGTACCGGCTGGGCAGACCTCGGCATCGACCACTTGATTGGCGAGCTGCTGATCAACCATGCGATGGGGCACAACGTGAAGGTGTACATCCAGTCGGATGTGATGGGTCGCAAGCGCGATGCCCTAGAGCAGTGGCATGCGCTTCTAGATACGAAGGGTTTTGACCAGATTCATATGTTGACCGGCGTTAGATTCGGAGATTCCGGTAATGCGCTGGAAGCCACACAAGACAAGGGCTGCAAGGCCATTCAAGAATCAACCATAGGCGAGGATTTAAAACATGCAGAACGGGCAGGAGCTTGGCTTTAAGAGGCTGCGGATCGAGCTAGAGCCTTGCCCGACCTGCAAGGGCAAAGCCGTAGTGAAAGGGCTGTTTTACGAGTTGATTTGTACTGCTTGCAATGGCTCAGGCTGGGTTATTCGGGATAGCAGGTTGGTACTTTCTTCGGACGAGTTGGTGACTCAATTGAGCTTCAAATTGCAGCGGGCTCAGCGAGAGATTGAAGCCCTCCAGCGTGGCTCGTCGATACCTGGCCCGGCCGAGTACTACCAGCAGAACAACCGTCGCGGCGCCGGCGGATCAAATTACACAGGGGATTGAGAATATGATGATTCGCAAGCCGGCAGGCCGACCTTTGGGCGATACCGAGTACTTGCTGGAACAATGGGGATGGTGGCGGATGGACGGGGCGGGGATACCCCATTACACCTCACCAACCTTTGCGCTGATGCGCCAGGCAATGCCGCAGATGTCTCCGAGTAAAAATTATTGCATTACCGACGACTGGGCAATTGCTATCGACAATGCTGTGGCCAGGCTTGCGCACCGCGATCAGCAAATGGGCGATATTATCTGGCTGTACTACGGCGCTAAATGGCCCATGGTCCGCGTTGGCAAGCACTACGGCATAAGCGAAGGGAAATCTAGGGAATTGGCTAGAGCAGGAGCGGCATGGATCGATTGCGCTGTCGATGCAATACGCCAAGCCGCTTAATCAACCTGACCACCTGCTTGGAACGAATTTGACCTAGAAGCTTCGATGCATTAGCCGGCGCAAAATGACCAAAATCAGCCCTTCGTTAAGGGCTGATAGACCAGAAGCGGACGCTCGAGTATGGACGTCCAAGCAAGCTGGTTACTTGGATCTGGTTCGCCTCCGGACAAAAGCAGGTAATTCAGTGTGCCTAAGTATATAAGGATGATTGAACTTGCTATAGGTTCTGTAGGTTTTTGGCCTCCAAGGGTGTAGTGGTTCTATCGAGCCACGCCATGATGGTGTCCTCAAACAAGTGTATTTTTTGCAGTTTAGGAGCGGTCACACGTTGAGTAACATTAAGAAGGACAATCATTATGTCCCGCAGGCCTATCTTAGGCAGTGGACGATCAAAGACGAAATACCTACATACCGATTGTTAGTTCCGCATGAAAACTGCGAGATGTGGAAAAAACACTCTCCCGGCAGCATTGCCAAACATCAACATTTGTATACTTACTATTCAGGTAGCGCAGATACTGACGAAGTCGAACGCTGGCTTGACAGGGATTTTGAAAGTCCGGCGATTGTATCGATTAATAAGGTAGTGATGGGTAATCCTATTGATCCTGAGGATTGGAATAACTTATTTCGCTTTGCTGTAGCCCAGTCTATTAGAACGCCAGCCGGACTCCATCAATTTACCGAAAGGCAACAAAAGACCCTGCCAGGCTTGATCGACGACACCTTGAAAAAATCCATAGCCAAACTGGAAGCAGCGGTAAAGACCGGTGTGAAGTTACAATCCAATCCTGCTGAAGATGTCGGTAACAAGCTGCCAATCAAGGTTTCACGCGTTAAGATTTCTGATGGTGCGGAAGGGGTACAAATAACAGCGCTGAATGGGAGGAAGATGTGGATTTGGCAATTGCGTCATTTACTAACCCACACAATTCATCGGCTGCCAAAATATCGTTGGACTATCTTGCACGCCCCTCCAGGAATAACTTGGCCTACAAGTGATAACCCTCTAATTAAAATCTGTTTCAATGCAAGAGGTGAATATTACCTCAATGGCGGATGGGCCACACCCGGAGTGCAAGTAATACTCCCACTCAGCCCTAAGCATCTTCTTTACACGAAGCTGGGGACTCGCCCCCCTCCAAAAGGCACCACTATCAGTTGGCAAGAAGCAGTTTTTTTCCGCCAGGTTATTCTTGAGAGTGCGCTTCGATATGTTTTCGCTGTTGATCCCACCGAGATTCATATTATTAGACCTCGCACAGTCTCCCAAGAACGGTGCCGACATGAAATTAAAATGTGGTCGGATTGGCATAACACTCAATCTAAAGAAGAGGCTGAATACCCAGATTGAGTGCTGATGAGCGAAATAGGATTATAAGTCAGCTTAACTGGCCGGAGACTTCTAGAGAAAAACCGGGGCAAGCAGCGCTTGCCCCGAATGAGGCATTGAGTTCGTCTACCGTTTTAGGATTTTTCATAATGGGAATCGAATTCTTTAAGAATATTCGGATTATAAAAAATCTTTGGAATCCCGGTAGTGCTGCCTGGAGTGAGGTAACGCTTATGCGCAAGCTTCTCATCAGTCTCCAATACTTTACGTATGGAGTGATAGTTGTTATTTTGTTTAAAGTTTTTAAAGCGGCGAGCTAGGCGCGTGGTAAGATTCTGATAATCCCATGGGTACTTCTCAGATATATCTAGCTCAGTGATGATTATTTTTGTTGCAGTGCTATCTGTAGAGTATTGGATTGGCAATCCAGAGTCGCTTTTTACCTTTTGAAATTTTATATCAACCCTTAATGTTAAGTTATAAGAGCTTATATCGTCATCGTCATAAGTTTTTTCAATTTTACCTATGTAATCCAATACTTTCTTTTCTTTCGGATTCAGCATGATTCCTGGCGCTTCGTCAAACCCTCTAAAAAAAGAAATGGGCATTAAGTAAAAGTTGTATCTTGAAAGAATGTCGCCATGCCAACTCTTGACAATATTTGCGTAGTTTTGAAGTGAGGCACTGCCCAGTTCTTGTATTTTCAAGCTCAGCAAAAGGTCATCATTGATGAAGTGAATCGAGTTATCCCTGATTTCGCTTAGCGCCGTTATATTATCAATGACTGCCTTTTCTATCTTGCTTCCAAACTCCTCTGTAATTATCCGAAATGCTTCAAACATACTAATAGACATTGGATTTCCAGATCGATTGGTTTTCGGTCTAGAGAGCTTGGATTTTTCACCACTCTTAAGTGTTCGATATTCCATGGCATAAAGTGAAGCTATTTTATTGCTTGATAGGCTTAGTATTTTTGCCTTGAATAGTAACTCCCAAGCGTTGATGCATAATACCGAGAAACTTTCTTCTCGGTATTTAAAGTCAGGCTTATTATAAATCTCCATTGCTGATAGCATTGCAGATATGGATTTCTCCAACATGCTTCGCGAGCGTGACTTCATGCTCAAACCTCCCTGAGATATTTCATAAGAACGTGTTGAGGCTAGTGTCAACTCGGCGTCAAAGAAATTCAAGAAAAGTTATGTATTTCAGCGAGCCTTTCCCCTCTTCCCACGCTCATTCCCGAAATAAAATCGAAATCGATAGCAACCATCGCGAGCCTACTAGCCTGTCGATATTGCCTAATTCGCAAGAAAGTCGCAGATAAAACAGCCAGATCCGTAATGTATGACAGGCAATTAATGGTCGAAGTCCCTGTCGTGGAAGGCTTTATGCTATCGGCGCGCATGCGTTTTTTATGACTTGAGCTATACCTCAATGGCCACATTGCAAAGGAGGCAACCATGAGTAAAGACCGAGATAGGACAATATCCAGGCGATCCGACGGAACCTGGGAAAACAAGCGTAATGACGCAAGCCGCGCATCAAGCGTCCATGACACCCAGGTGGAGGCCCAAAAAGCCGCTCGCGAGATGCTCAAGAATCAAGGGGGAGGCGAACTGACGACGAAAGGAGTGGATGGACGAATTCGCGACAAAGATACGGTAGCTCCTGGTAACGACCCAAATCCGCCGAAAGGCTAAATTTAAGCCCCCTGACGGGGGCTTTTTACTTGCGTGCCAGAGCATTTGCTTTGAAGGGATAGTCGGGGTGCAATTTCACATTTACGCAGAAAAGCCTTTTCCGCGCGGAATAGACCTGCTTTCATAGCAGCGTGTGTTGCTGTGAACGCAGCGAGACGCCTTCTAAGAGCCCGACCATTGAGTCGGGTTTTTTTGTGTCCTTTACAAGCCCTGCCATCGAGCAGGGTTTTTCGTTTTCGGCTCCGCCACACCCATCGCTCCAAGCTTGGAGTGCTGCTGGAGCCGGACCTATTGCGCTCCCCCGAAAGGGAGGAAACCGGATGACCAGCATGCCCGACAAACCAGACACATGGCTGCTCGTTTTCGCGTGGTTGGGGCAGCATGCGCCGACGATTTACGCCGGAGCATTGTCATTCGTGGTCGGTGCCTTGCGGATCATTTATGGCGGCGGCACGCGACGACAGGCACTGCTTGAAGCTTCGCTTTGCACGCTGATCACCATCGGTTTGATCCCGTTGCTCGAGTACTTCGGTCTACCGCAGAACTTCGCCACGGCTGCGGGTGTGTTCATCGGATTTCTTGGCGTGAAGAAGATCGCCGATCTGGCTGATCGGTTCGCCGACTTCAAGTTTCCCAAATCGGATTCGACGCCATGAAGCGCTGCCCTTGGGTACTGCCTCTTGTACTCCTGCTGGCCTACGCCGTGACGGGTCACATCCACTGTGGTGATTCGTCCGCATGTCAGCCGCTTGCCGCTCAATCATTCAATCGTGAGATTTAGAGAATGGCCTACACCCAATACGAAACCGTCGTCGCCAACACGCCCGAGGAGTTGACGGCCAAAGTGGCACAGGCCATTGCCGATGGTTGGCAGCCTTATGGTAGTCCTGTCTCCATCACTGAAGGCTTTCAAGTGCTTCAGGCTGTAGTGAAGGGATCAAGCAATGTTGGCAGTGCACCGGGTGACATCACCTCTGACAACATCACGGACGCGTCGGATGTCGGTAAGGCGGTGCTGGTCAGTGTTGACGCCGCGGCTGCGCGTGCCGCAATTGGCAGTGGGACTTCGGACTTCTCCGGTAGCTACAACGATCTGACCGATCTGCCTGCCATTCCCGTCGAAGGTGATGCCGCGATGCTGGAAGCCGGCACTGACGTCGTTGCGCATACCTGGTCAGCCAAACTGATCCATGACGAGGTTGCCCGCCAGATTGCTGCGATATCCGTATGAGCCGTAAACAAGCGATCTCATCATGCAAAGTAATGCTCTTAGTCGACTGCCTCCGTTTCAAACGCAGTGAGTGACTTCGACAGACGGCAGAGGCCCGGGGACCCTGGCAACTTCCAAGGAACACGGGGCATAAGACTCGCGCAAACGCGTTAGCGGCACCCCGTCAAAGTTAGTTAACTGGTTAACTCGATTGGTTAACCAGGCTGAAAGCCTTATGGGCTGTGGCTTACAGGGCGGTTAACTTAGGAGTTAACCAGGTTAACGCGGTTCACCCATGATTCGTCTGTAAGCCACGCGGGCCGTGGTCTGTAGAGCGGTTAACTAAGGAGTTAACCGAGTAAAACAGTTGGTTAACTCCCACAGTCGCTATAAACACGCCTGAAAGCCAAACGGGCTGCGGCTTTCCAGCGGTTAACCAGAGTTAACCGAGTAAATTAGTTGGTTAACTCTGTTAACTCGCGACTCCGCCGGGTTAACCGAAAGGCATGGACATGACAGCACTCACCAAAGCGGAGTTCGCCGCTCGCCAAGGCTGGTCGAAACCTTATGTGTCGAAACTGGCCAAGAGCGGTCGCCTGGTTCTGATGGCGGACGGCATGGTGGATGTCGAGGCCACGGACCGACTCCTGTTCAGCACAGCGGATCCGAGCAAAGCTAATGTGGCGGCGCGGCATGAGCGCGAACGAACTCTGCGCAAGCCGGAAGGGCAAGCCTCAGTCCCGTCCATTGAGTACGAGCTTCCACATTCAGTTTCAAGCCAGGCGCCATTGTCCATCGAGGGCATTCCGGACTTTCAGGAGTCTCGCGCCTATCGCGAGTTTTATGAGTCACGCCTGACCGAGAGCGAGTTTCACAGGAATCGCGGCGCCCACGTCGAGTTGGAGGCCGTTAAAACGGCGGCGTACACGACCGGGCGGATGTTACGGGATCTGTTGTTGGGTATGCCGCCACAGTTGGCCCCCGAATTGGCCGCCATGAGTGATCACTGGCAAATCGAGAAGCATCTCACTGCCGCATTGCGCCGGGTGTTGGACGATGCCGAACGGATGTCCTCGACAGACCTCATCCATTCTTTGACTGCAGCGAGCTAATCCATGTCAGCGGAAATGCCCGACGGTGCAGCGGTGTACCGGGAGGCGTATTTCCGCGGGCTGCGGCCAGAGCCGGATGTCTGGATCGATCAGTGGGCTGACGAGTTCATGCGCATCCCGCGGGATGCAGGGGCCGCCGAACCCGGGCAGTACCGCACGGCGCGTACGCCGTATGCCCGCGAGCCCATGCGTTGTTTGTCACCAGCCCATCCGTGCAAGCGCGTGGTCACCATGGTGGCCTCGCAGTTGATGAAAACCCAGATCGCTTTGAACTGGATTGGCGGCCTGATCCATATGGCGCCGTCCAACATTCTCACGCTGCTGCCCAGCCTGGGGTTGGCCAAACGAGTCTCGTCGCGCATCGGCAAGACCATCAAGGCGACCCCAGTGCTGCGCGAACGAGTGGCGGCGAACCGGGCGCGCGATTCGCGCAACACCATGGACACCAAAGAGTTTGAAGGTGGTTCGCTGTATGTCACCACCGCGGGCTCGGCGGCGAACCTGTCGGAGTTGTCGGCCCGGTACATCTATGGCGATGAAGTGGATCGCTGGGTGGTGGACGTGGGCGAGGAGGGTGACCCGATTGAGCTGGCTGAAACCCGGGGCAGTACGTTTGGCCGCAACGCCAAGTTCTACTTTTCCAGTTCGCCGACGATCCGGGGCGCCTCGCGCATTGCCGATCTGTTCGAGACCAGCGACCAGCGTTTTTACTACGTGCCGTGTCCGAATTGCGGGCACATGCAAGTCCTGGAATGGGAACGCCTGCATTACTCGGCGGATTGCCAACGGGCACACTACCAGTGCGCCGGGTCTGACTGTGATGTGTTGATCGAGGAGCACCATAAGGGAGAGATGTTGGCCAAGGGCGAGTGGCGCGCCCATGCCCAAGGTGATGGCGAAACCGTCGGCTTCAACCTCAATGCGTTGTACTCGCCGCCCGGCTGGACCGGTTGGGCAGCTCTGGCCAAGCAGTTCGAGAAGGCCAAAACAGCTATGTCCCGTGGTGATCTTGAGCCGATGCAGGTGTTCTACAACACTCGTCTGGCCAAGGTCTGGGACAGCGCCCAAGAGCAGACCAAAGCCGATGTGCTGATGGCTCGGGCCCGCCTGGAAACCTATGGTTTGGGGGCGATGCCATTCGCCGTGCTGATGCTCACAGCCGCGGTCGATGTCCAGGCCAACCGGCTGGAGTTCATGGTGGTGGGTTGGGGGGCCGGCATGGAGCGCTGGATCATCGACTATCAGGTGATCTGGGGCGATCCCTCCGACGAACGCACCTGGTCCGTGCTCGACGACAAACTCAAGGCGCGTTATCCGCATCCGTGTGGCACGGACCTGACAATCCGGGCAGCCGGCATCGACTCCGGCGGCAACCACACCGACGAGGTGTACCAGTTCTGCCGGCTGCGGCGCTGGCGCAACATCTTCGCGGTCAAGGGCGCGAGTAAGTCGGGTCGGCCGGTGATTGCGCAGCGGCCATCGATGATGGATGTCACCTGGAAAGGCCTGACCGAGCGCAAAGGTGTCGAGCTCTGGTTCATCGGTACCGACACGGCCAAGGACTGGATTTACAACCGCTATCCGGTGGAGGACGGTCCCGGCGCGTTGCACTTTGCCAACGACCTGCCGGATGATTTCTTCGCCCAGTGCGTCGCCGAGCGCAAGGTGACTCGCTACATCAAAGGCTACAAAAAAATCGAATGGGTCAAGGGCAAAGCGGAGCGCAACGAAGCCCTCGACTTGATGGTGTACAGCCTGGCGATGGCGCATTACCTGGGCCTGAATCGCTACAAGGAACACGACTGGGAACGAGTGAGAAGCGCCCTGTTGCAGGCGGCGCCTGCGGGTGAAAAAACCATTGCAGTCGAACGTGTCCGCGCTCCGGCACCATCTCCGCAGCAACCACCTGATCCCGTATCGCCACCGGCCAAGCCGGTAATAGCACCGCTGCCTATTGCACGGCCGCCACAGCGTCGAAGCTCCAGCAGCGGCTACCTCAAAAAACGACGCTGAGTGAAGGCGCACCGTTGCAACCCACGTTGTCTTATTACTTTAGAGCGATCCCCATGGCTTTTACCCAACAGCAACTCGATGCGGTCGAGAAGGCAATTGCGCGTGGCGAAAAAATCGTGCGTTACGCCGATCGCAACGTCGAGTACCGCGACATCGACGAATTGCTCAGGGCACGCGACGAAATTCGTAGCTCGTTGATCGCGGCGGCCGGACCTCGTTCGCGCATCGTGCGGCTTTACCATGGAGGCAAGGGACTGTAATGGCTCGTCACTTTCCCACCTTGGGCCGCAGCGGATTCTTGATTCCCTCGAACATCAAGGCCAGCTATGAAGGGGCTGCCGAAGGGCGCCGCTCTGCCAGCTGGGATGCGCCCGACGCCGGTTTCAACAGCATTGCCATTCCGGCGCTGCGCAACCTGCGCTCGCGTTCCCGCGCGGCGGTGCGCAACGACCCGTACGCCTTCAACATCATCGACAAGCGGGTCAGCAACCTGATCGGCACCGGCATCACGCCGCGGCCAAAAACCCAGGATGACGAGCTTCGGCATTTGCTGCAGGAGCTTTGGGCCGACTGGACCGAAGAATCCGACGCCGATGGTCTCACCGACTTTTACGGACAGCAGGCGTTGATTGCCCGGACAGTGGAAACAGCCGGTGAATGTTTTGTCCGCCTGCGCCCGCGCAGCCGCGATGAGGGGCTGGTGGTGCCGCTGCAACTCCAGGTGCTGGCGCCGGAGTTTGTGCCACACGACAAATCCGAAATGGCCCGTAACGGCAACGTCATTCGCGCCGGCATTGAGTTCAGCCCGGACAGCCGCCGGGTGGCGTACTGGATGTATCGCTCGCATCCTGGCGATGCCTCGTCGTTGAACAGTGGCTACAACCAGCTGGTGCGCGTACCGGCCAGCCAGGTGCTGCACATTTTTGAGCCGGTCGAACCGGGTCAGCTGCGTGGTCTGCCGCGTTTATCGCCGGTGCTCAAGCGCCTGCGCAGTCTGGACAACTACGACGATGCGGTGTTGTTCCGCCAAGAGGTGGCCAACCTGTTCGCCGGCTTCATCAAGAAGCCATCACCGGATGACATTCAGACGCCGGTTGACCCAGTGACCGGTGCGCCGCTGAATCTCGCCTCGGATGGCTTCACGCCCATGGTGGCGTTGGAGCCCGGGACCATGCAGGAGTTGCTGCCAGGCGAGGAGGTCGAGTTTTCCTCGCCGCCAGATGCCGGCAACAACTATCCGGATTTCATGCGTCAGCAATTGATGGCGGCAGCGGCCGGCGCCGGGATGCCATACGAGATCCTCACCGGCGACATGCGCGAAGTGAACGACCGAGCGCTGCGAGTGGTGCTCACTGAGTTCCGGCGTCGACTGGAGCAGCTGCAATTTGGTGTGTATGTGCACCAGTTGTGTCGCCCGGTGCGGGCTGCGTGGATGGACATGGCGGTGCTCAGCGGCGCCGTGTTGTTGCCGGACTACGCCCAACGACGCCGTGAGTACCTGCGTACACGCTGGGTGCCACAAGGCTGGGCGTATATCCATCCGGTTCAGGATGTTCAGTCACGCACGATGGAAGTGAACGCCGGCTTTGCCTCGCGTAGCGAAATGGTCCTGCGCACCGGTTATGACGCCGAAACGGTGGACGAAGAAAACGCCGCCGATGCCGAGCGCGCTCGCGGCAAAGGTCTCAATTACAGCACGCTCGTCGAACTGCTCCAGGCGTTCGACGACAAGGAGCAGACATGAGCAAGAAAACGCCGCCGCGTATTTACAACAAGGCCGGCCAGCAAGTGCCGGTGCAGGATAAAAGCTGGTACGCCGTACACGCCAGCGGCGAAGCGACCGAGCGTGTAATCGAAGTCTTTGTGTATGGCGAAATCGGCACCTGGGGCATTACCGCGAGTCAGTTCATGCAGGATCTACGCGCGGTCGACGACGGCGTGTCGCCGGTGATCGCGGCGTTCAACAGCATCGGCGGCGACCTGTTCGACGGGTTGGCTATGCACAACACCTTGTCGCGGCTGGGCGAACGTTGCACGGCGCGTGTCGATGCATTGGCTGCAAGTGCGGCCAGTGTCGCGGTGTGCGGCGCACACAAAGTGGTGATTGCGTCCAATGCGATGCTGATGATCCACAACCCTTGGACCTATGCGGCTGGGGATGCCGATAGCTTTCGCAAAGTGGCGGATGTCCTCGATCAAACCATGGAGGCGATCATCGCGGCCTACAAGGCCAAGGCACCGGACATCGATGAGGCGGAGCTGCGAGGTTTGGTGGCTGCCGAAACCTGGTTGACCGCCAGCGAGGCGGTTGCCTTGGGGCTGGCCGATGAGGTGGGTGACGGGGTGCAGGTCAAAGCGTGTCTGGGGCAGGGCGGGGTGATGCAGCGTTATCAGCACACCCCAGCTGAATTGCTGGCCCAGCTCGATGAGTTGCCTGAGCCAGATTCGGAGCCGGCGCCAAACGACCCACCCAAGCCGGTGACGGACTCGGCCAAGTTGGCGTTGTTGATCACTCAACGTTGCGCGGTGGCGGGGATCAGCAATCTGGTCGCGCCATTGCTCAGTTCGACCCAGCTTGAAAGCGAAGAAGTCGTCCAGGTGGGGTTGACCCGGGCCAAGGCGGTGTATGACCTGTGTGTCGCGGCACGACTGCCAGAACTCAGCCTCGAGTATGTGGCCGCGGGGCTGGATGAGCCGGCGGTACGCGCGCGGCTGTTCGACAAGATCGTCAGTAGCGGCAACGGTTTCGAAATCGACAACAGCGTGCCCCTCCACGAGGACCCAGCACCGAAGGTGCAGGCGAAACAACCGAATCCGTCTTCGATCTGGGCAGCCCGTCAGGCCGCGCAGGCGGGGCAATCCAACAGTGCAAAAGGAGCACGAGCATGACCGTAAAGTACGAAACGCTGCACGCTGGCGAGTTTCTGCTCTCTGAAGGGGCCGGGAAGATCTCTCGTGAATCCATTCTGGTGGCCGCCGGTGCCGCACTGAATGCCGGCCAGGTGCTGGGGCTGGTCACGGTGACCAATGAGTTTGCCCCCTACGATCCCGCCGCCACCGACGGCTCCGAAGTGGCGGCCTGCATCCTCTACGGGCCGCTGGGCGAGTCGACCGAGGAGCGTCGCGCCAGTGCCGTGGTGCGGCTGGCCGAGGTCAGCGAGGTGCATTTGACCGGTTTCGACGCTGACGCTGAAGCCGCCTTGGCGGCTCAATTTGTGATTGCCCGCTAAGTCTGCCCCCTTTTATCCCAACCCCGCCTTGTGCGGGGTTTTGCTTTTCTGGAGAGTCCCTTCATGGCCGACATTGGCATTTTTACCGACGATGTTTTTTCCGTGTCTTCGCTGACCGCGGCGATCAATGAGCAGGAATACCTGCCGGGTCGCATCAGCAGCCTGGGCCTGTTTCGCGAGGAAGGCATCAGCACCCTGACCGTGCAGATCGAAAAGGACGGCAACACCCTGGCCCTGGTGCCGGCGGGTGAGCGCGGCACCTCGGGTCTGGTCGTGGGTGCCAGCAAGCGTCAGATGATTCCGTTTAACACCGTGCACCTGCCGCAGCGTTTCACCATCAAGGCGGACGAAATTCAGGGCATTCGCGCCTTTGGTACGACCACTGAGTTGCAGGCCGTGCAGGGCGTGGTCAACACGCGCCTGAGCAAGGCCAAGCGTCAGCTCGACGCCACCCATGAATTTCAGCGCATGGGCGCGCTGAACGGCCTGGTGCTGGACGCAGATGGTTCGACGGTCCTGCTGAACATCTATCAGGCGTTTGGTGTGGAGCAACAAAGCTTGTCCATGGGCCTGAACGACCCGGCTACCAAGGTTCGGGTCAAGTGCGCCGAAGCGCTGGACATGCAGGACGATGAACTGGGCAGCGTCACCAGCTCGGGCGCGCGGGCCTTCTGTGGCAAGAATTTCTGGAACAAGCTGGTCACGCACAAATCGGTTGAGGAAACCTACCTCAATACGATCCAGGCAGCTGAGTTGCGTGGTGATGCGCGGGACAGCTTCGAGCTGGGCGGCATCGTCTGGGAGCGCTACCGCGGGCGGATCGCCGGGGTGTCGTTTATCCACGACGATCAGGCGTTGTTGATTCCCGAAGGCGTGCCGGAACTGTACATCTCCTGCTTTGCCCCAGCGGACTACATGGAAACCGCCAACACCCAAGGCCTGCCGTATTACAGCAAGCTGGAACCCCTGCCGTTCAACAAGGGCATGGCCGGTGAAGCCCAGTCCAACCCGTTGCACCTGTGCACGCGTCCTCGGGCGCAGATCCTGCTGACGCTCTGACCATGGCCTTTCGAGACCTGGTCGTGGAGATCGACAGCGTGGTGTTCGACACCCTGGCCGATGTTGGCTTCATTGAAGGTCGGCGCGTGCTGGGCATGTTCTCGGCGCCTTGGTTGCAGCCCAAAATCGGACGCTTGAACACCGGCTTGCGCGAGCCGTGCTTTCACATTCGGGTGGCCGACGCCGCGGGCGTTGAAAAAACGCAGACAGTACAGATCGAGTTGCCCGTCCTGGACGGTGGTGGCGAGTACACCCTGATTCACCTGGAACCGGCGGGTGATGGTCTGGTGGCCTTGTCATTGAGGTTAAAAGCATGAGTGCCGTACCGGTTTCTCTGCAGTTTTCCGCAGACGATATGCAGGCTTTTAAACAGCTGGCCAAGGTGGTGCCCAAGGCCGCTGCCGCGGCGCAACGGCGGGCAATCAACAAGACGTTGGGCTGGCTGGCCACACACATGGCGCGCGATGTCAGCAAGCAGGAGCGGATTGCCGTCCGCGCGGTGCGCCAGCGCTTGCGCAGCTATCCCATCAAAGGCCAGGGGCAGTTGGGCAAACTCTGGTTCGGCACCAACCCGATGGAGGCCAGCCGGATTGGTAATCCCCGGCAGGGCAAGGCCGGTGTCTCGGTGGCGGGGCGGCGCTACCAGGGCGCCTTTTACAAGCGCGTGTATGGCAACAAGGCGGACATCTGGATCCGCACCTCCAGCAAACATTTCAACCCGGATGACTATCCCGGCAGCAGCGCGTCCGCCGGTGGAGGCACAAGTTCGGGCTGGATCGCGGAAAACGACAATCGCTTTCCACTGGCCAAGGCCAAGGTCTCGCTCGAAGACGTTGAAGGTCCGTTTTACACCTGGGCCAACAAGGCCGACGAGCGTCTACTGGTCGTGTTCAAACAAGAGATGAACTTTGAACTGCACAAATACCTGAAGGGGAGCGCTCGTGTCTGATCCTGCCTTTTCGCTGGATGCGTTGTACGCCGCCATCGAGGACCACATCCGCCAGGCACTGCCCACGGTGCGGTTTGTGGCGACCTGTCCGGACATTCAGGACCGGATAGCGTTGCCGGCGGTATTTCTCGAGCCGGTTGAGTTTGAGCCCGGGTCCGACATCGGCACCGGTGAAACCGTGTTGATCCAGCGCTTTGAAGCGCGGGTCATTGTCGCGCCCGAGTTGGCCCGTCATCAGCAACTTGGCGCCCAGTTGGCCGCACAACTTGCCGTTCTGTTGCGGGCACAAACCTGGGGGCTGGATAACGTCGAACAGGCGCAGTTTGTTGCGTCGCGTCAGGACTGGACCAAACCGGAACTGGATGGCTACACCGTGTGGACGGTGGAGTGGACCCAGCAAATCTACCTCGGCGAGGTTGAGTGGCTGTGGCCTGTCGAGCCTCCGGGCACGCTGTACCTGAACGTCGATGGCTGCACCGGTACCGGCAATGAAGATCACTACTTTCAGCCGGAGGATCTGGCATGGGATACGCAAGCGCCGAACACGACCGGATGATTGCAGCGATGCTGATGCCCTGTGTGGTGGTCGGTCTCGATCTGAGCGCCGGGCGGGTGCGGGTCAAGGCCGGCAACTGGGTCAGCGCCTGGGTGCGCTGGCACAGCCAGGCGGCCGGCAAAGCCCGTCACTGGCGGGCGCCGAGCCTGAATGAACAGGGCGCGCTGTTCAGCCCCAGCGGTGATCCGGCCATGGGTACGTTTCTCCCGGGGCTGTATGGCAACGCCGGGGCTCCGCCGGACAACCGCGATCACGTCGAGGCCTGGTACTTCGACGATGGCGGCTCGCTGGTCTACGACTGGCAAGCCGGCAGCTACAGCATCGCGTTGCCCGCCGGCAGCCGCGCGACCATCACGGTCGGTGGCTCGCAGCTTGACGTGACGCCGGAGCAAATCCGGGTGACGGCCAGCCAGATCACCCTGGCGGGTGAGGTGAGCATCGACGGTGCGTTGAGCGTGTCCGGCGACATCAGCGGCGCCGGCACGATCATGGATGCCGGAGGCAACAGCAGCAACCACTCGCATTGAGTGAACATTCACCTTCAGCCCGCCGCGTGCGGGTTTTTTTATACCTGGAGTAATCCATGACAAGCAAAACCAAGGAAGTAGCAGCCGCCAGCGAGGCGCCCGCGTCGGCCACGCAGAGCGTCTTTCGCGACACGTTGTACACCTCGCGGGTGCTGGTCCTGCTGGACGCCGAGCGCACCTTGAAAGTCGCAAAAGGCCAGGTCGCGGTGGCCTCGGATGACACGGTCGCGCTCGAGTATTTGCATGCCCGCAAGGATTTTGTCGCGGTCGAGGGCTGATCCCATGATCGGGATGATCGGACTGGATCGCCACACCGGCCAGCTCATTTCCGGCCTCGATCACCTGCGCCAGTCCATCGAAGACATCTTGTCGACGCCCTTGGGCAGCCGGCGCATGCGCCCAGAATACGGCAGCAAGCTGCGGCGCTTTGTCGACCTGCCGGTCAATGACGGCTGGAAGAGTGCCGTGCAGGCCGAGGTGGCCAGCACGTTGGGCCGTTGGGAGCCACGGCTGAAACTGGGCCGGGTGCGCGCCGTGGCCATCCTCGACGGGCGTATCACGTTCGAGCTGACCGGGCAGTACCTGGGCAGCGACGTGACTTTGGAGGTGTCCGCATGACCATGGAACTGGCGGCCCTGCCGCCGCCGCAAGTGCTGGAGGACCTCGACTTTGAGGAGGTTTACCAGGAGAAACTGGAAGCCTTCCGCCTGAGCATGGGCGACAACTGGAGCGCGGAGCTGGAAAGTGACCCGGTGCTCAAGCTGATCGAGCAGGCCGCGTACGGCGCCTTGCAGAACCGGGCGCGGGTCAACGACGCGGGCAAGGCCTTGCTGTTGGCCCATGCCGAGCGGGCCGACCTCGATCACTTGGCCGCCAACGTCAACCTGCAGCGCCTGGTGATTCAGGCGGGAGACCCGAGCACGGTGCCGCCGACGCCGCAGGTGCTCGAAGAGGACGATGCCCTGCGCGAGCGGGTGCAGATGTCTTATGAGGGCCTGACCACGGCGGGGCCGCGCAACAGCTACATTCTGCATGCGCGTAACGCCTCGGGCTTGGTGGCTGATGCCACGGCGGAAAGCCCGTCACCGGCCGTGGTGGTGGTCACCGTACTCAGCCTGGAAGGTAGCGGCGCCGCCTCGCCGGAGTTGCTGGAACAGGTCCGCCTGCACCTCAATGACGAGGACGTGCGGCCGGTGGCCGATCGGCTCACGGTGCAGAGCGCCGTGGTCATCGATTACCACATTGAAGCGGTGCTGTACCCGCAGGCACCGGGGCCGGAAAACGAAGCCTACCTGGCCGAAAGCCAGAAACGCCTGAGCGAGTGGATCAACCCGCGCCGCCGCCTGGGTCTCGAAGTGGCGCGCTCGGGGATCGATGCGCAATTGCACGTTCCCGGCATCGCCCGGGTTGAGCTGCTCGACTGGACGGACGTCAGACCGAGCAAGGCCGAGGCGGCGTACTGCACGGGCTACAGCGTGACGCTGGGGGCCTGACATGAGCAGCCAATTACCGCTCAACAGCACGCCGCTGGAGCTGGCCGTGGAAGCGGCCAACTATGAAAACACGCTGATTCCGCTGCGCAGTTTGTACAACGCCGACACCTGCCCCGAACACTTGTTGCCGTACCTGGCCTCGGCCTGGTCGGTGGACCGCTGGAACAATAACTGGACCCAGGAGGCCAAGCGCACGGCGATCCGTTCGGCGTACGACGTGCATGCACGCAAAGGCACCATCGGTGCGCTGCGGCGGGTGGTCGAGCCTTTGGGCTACCTGATTGACGTGGTCGAGTGGTTTGACACCGTGCCGGAAGGCGTGCCCGGTACGTTCGCCCTGGAGGTGGGGTTGAATGACGCCGGCATCACCGAGGAACTGTACGAGGAACTGGCGTGGTTGATCGACGACGCCCGTCCGGTCAGCCGGCACATGACCAACCTGGCGCTCAGCCTGCAGACCGAGGGGGTGCTGGGCATTGCCGTGTGCGTGCAAGAAGGTGAAGAGATCGACGTGTACCCGCCGGCCCCGAAAGACATCGACGTGACCGGCACTTTTGGCCCGGCGCTCTGCGTCGATGAAACCGATACTTTGGACGTTTATCCCTATGATTGATAAAACCAGTCAGTTTTTTGCCATTCTCACGGCGGTCGGCGAAGCCAAACACGCCAATGCCATCGCCATGGGCCTGGACTGGATGTTTACCGAGATGGGCTTGGGGGATGCCAACGGCACCGACCCGATTCCCGACCGTCTGCAAACCCAGTTGATCAACGAATGGCGCCGGGCGCCGATTAACCAGATCCGCGTTGATCCGGCCAACCCCAACACCGTCATCACCGAACAAATTATTCCGCCCGAAGTCGGCGGTGAGTGGATTCGCGAGATCGGTCTGTACGATGTCGACGGTGATCTGGTGGCGGTGGCCAACTGCGCACCGAGCTATAAACCATTGCTGGACCAGGGCAGTGGCAAAACCCAAGTGGTGCGGATGAACTTCATCGTCAGCAGCTCGGCGAACATCGTGCTGAAGATTGACCCGGCGGTGGTGCTGGCCACGCGTGAATATGTCGACCTGGCTATCAGTGAGGCGCTGGCCAAGCTGGATCACAAACAGTCAGCGCGGGTGGCGGCCACGGTTCCCATCACCCTGAGCAATGTGCAGACCATCGATGACGTGGCCGTGGCCGCCGGTGATCGCGTGCTGGTGACCGCCCAGGCAGAGACCCAGAACAACGGTGTCTATGTCGTCAGCGCCGAAGGCTGGACGCGGGCCGCTGATGCCGACAACAGCCTGGAAGTGACACCGGGGTTGTTTATCCACGTCGAGCAGGGCACGACCAACGGCGACAGCCTCTGGCAGTTGGTCACCGACGCGCCGATCACCCTCGGCACCACCGGTTTGCAGTTTGAAATGATCGCGGGCGGCAGTGGGGGCGGTGTCGGCACCTTTCGCAGTGTCACCGTCGATGCCCTTGGGCGTGTGATCGCTGGCACCAACCCGACCACCTTGGACGGCTACGGCATCACCGATGCGATGGCGGTCAGCGAAAACCTGGGCGATGTTGCGGATGTGGTCGAGGCTCGGAATAACCTCGGGCTGGGCACCGCCGCAACCGCTGCTGTGCAGGTCCATCTGCACGATGAAACGCCTGATGTGCTGATGAAGGTCGGAGCGTTCGGCTGGGGCGGGCCCGCCTATGCGGTCAGTGATGTTGACATCGGTGGCTTGAACGCGGAGACGGCCCTCTATTTCATCAGCAATGGCATAGGAGGGCCAGGTGGCGGGATCTATGAGGGTTGGGTTCGCGTCTCGGCGATTACACCAGGTCAATACGCCTTCCAGGAGATTTATGGGAATGCCGACCACACCCTAAACCGCCGGGCCTTGACTGCCGGTGTTTGGAGCGAATGGGAAAGCACCTGGGACTCAAGCGATCTAGTTAAACAAATCTACCCCCAAGATGACACGCCAGGCCGTGTACTGCTCACGGGTGCTTATGGCATCGGTCACGGGGGGATTGTCCTTCCCGACGGCACCGATCTAAACACAGTCACCACCGTGGGTATTTACCGGGTGAACCCCGGCCCGAACGTTCCAGAAGGGTGTCAATTCTCCCCCATGCTGGTTGCGGTCAGTCAAGACACCCTCTGGCAACAAATCATCGGCTATAACACCGGTACAACTATTACTCGTGGCGGTGTTCAGACCCCAGAGGGATACGTATTCAGTGCGTGGGTAACGGGCTGGGACACTAGTAACTTTGACCCTGCTGCGTACCAACCTGCGTTGGGCTTCACTCCCGTGCAGCAAAGCGGGGGGGCGGGTCAGGACGCCAATAAAATCTACATTGGTTATCACAACGCCTCGGGCCAAATAAAAATACAGGTTGATGCGCAGGATTTCGGGGCGCTCTGGACCCAGACCAACTTTGATCCTGCTTCCATATTTGCCGTCCCTGTCGGCGTGCCGTTTCCATGGCCAACCGCTACGCCGCCCGAAAAATGCGTCCTGATGGCGGGGCAGCCGTTCAACGTCGAGTGGTACCCAGTATTGGCCAATCTGTATCCCGGCGGCATCCTGCCAGATCTGCGCGGAGAGTTCGTTCGAGGCAGCGATAACAATCGGGGGGCTGATCCGGGACGAGCCCTGCTTACCTGGCAAGACCATATGTTTGCAGCGCACGCTCACGTGGCATCGGTGGGCAGCGGCAACAACGTTCTGGATGGTGGAGGCGTTCCCGCGCCAACGGTGGGGAGCACAGACACATCCTCAACGGGCGGGATCGAAACACGGCCGCGTAACTTGTCCTTTAACTACATTTGCAGGATGTATTGATGCCTATATTAGTGGATGGTTTTTTTGATGAGAGCGGGTGGATCGACGTCTACACGTACAGTGAAACCACGGCGGAGTACCTCGGCCACCATGCAGCCTATGTCAGCACCGGTTGCGGTCTGCCGGCGGGCGCCACGTTAGAGGAACCGCCCGAAGCCGGTGACGGCGAGGTGGTCGTCTGGAGGGATGAGGTCTGGGTGGTGGTGCCCGATTACCGTGGCCCGGTGTTTCAGACAGCCGATGGCGCCGAGGTAAAACACACGATGCCGGGCGAGTTGCCCCCCGAGCTGACGACCTTGCCGCGACCGAGTGCGGCCCATCTCTGGGCTGGTCTCGATTGGGTGCTGGATGCTGCCCTGGACCTGCAGCTTCACAGCCAGCAAGAGCAGACGTGGATCGAAAGCGAACTGCGGTTGGCGGGCCGAGAGATCGACAAGCATCAGGATGCTTACCTGGGCGCGATCAGCACGGAATCCGCCTGGCGCACCTACCGCAACGAGCTGCGGGCCTGGCCAGCCAACGCCTTATTTCCTACCAAGGAGGAGCGCCCTGTAGCGCCAAGTACCTCCTAAAACGCCCCGCATTGCCGGGGCGTTTTCTTTTCCGTTACGCGTCACGTCATTCACAGCCTCGCTTATGCGGGGCTTTTTCGTTACTGGAGCATCACTCTATGAGTTTTTTTCACGGCGTCACCGTGACCCTGGTGGACACCGGCGCCCGGCATATCGCCACCCCGTCCGCGTCGATCATCGGCCTGTGCAACACCTTCACCGTCGGGCCGCCGGCAACCGCAGCGGCCAACGAATTGCTGCTGATCACCCGCGAAAGCGAAGCGGTGGCGGCCTGGGGCCCGGACGCGGCGATCACCCAGGACTGCAAAGCCATTTTCAAACGGTCCAAGGCGGTGATTGTCGCCGTCGGCGTGCCGCTGCTGGAAGACCCGGCCGAGCAGCTGTCCGCGATCATCGGCGGGGTTTGGGCCGACGGCAGCCGTACCGGCATGCAGGCGTTGCTCAACGGTAAAAGCAAGTTCAACGCCCAGCCACGGTTGTTGGTGACTCCGGGGTACTCGGCGACGCTGGCGGTCGCCACCGAGCTGGTCGCGCTGGGTGACAAGATGCGGGCTATGGCCATCATCGACGGGCCGAACACCACCGACGAAGCCGCGATGGCCTATGCCGAAAACTTCGGCAGCAAACACGCCTACATGGTCGACCCGGGCGTGCAGTTCTGGGATACCGGAACCAGTGCCACCGTCAATGCACCGGCTTCGGCTTGGACTGCTGGCCTGTTTGCCTGGACCGATGCCACCTACGGTTTCTGGGCCTCGCCGTCGAACAAGGAGTTTGTCGGCATCACCGGCACCACGCGGCCAATCGAGTTTCTCGACGGCGATGCCTCGTGCCGGGCCAATCTGCTGAACAACGCCAATATCACCACCATCATTCGTGACGACGGTTATCGCCTGTGGGGCAACCGCACGCTGTCCAGCGACCCGAAATGGAAGTTCGTCACCCGCGTGCGCACGCTGGACATCGTCATGGACGCCATCCTCTACGCGCACAAGTGGGCAGTCGACCGCTCGATCACCGCGACCTACGTCAAGGACGTGACCGAAGGCCTACAGGCGTTCATGCGCGACCTGAAAAATCAGGGCGCGATTATCAACTTCGAGGTGTATGCCGACGAAGAGCTGAACACTTCCAGCGAACTCAGCGACGGCAAGGTGTACTGGAACATTCGGTTCACCGACGTGCCGCCGGCTGAAAACCCGAACTTCCGCGTGGAGGTGACCGATCAGTGGATCACTGAAGTGCTGGACACCGCTGCCTAAGGAGACCGTTTTATGATTCCGGAAGTGCTCTACAACACCAACCTGTTCGTGGACGGCATCAGCCTGCAAGGCGACGTGCCGAGCCTGACCCTGCCCAAGTTGACCCTCAAGACTGACGAATACCGCGCGGGCGGCATGGACGCAGCGGTCGAACTCGACATGGGTATGGAGAAACTGGAAGCCAGCTTCCTCACCAATGGTGTGCGCCGCGAGGTGCTGAAGTTCTTCGGTCAGTCCGACTTGACCGGGTTCAACGCCTCGTTCCGGGGCGCCTTCAAAGGCCAGAAAGGTTCGGTCAAGTCGGTGGTCGCCACCCTGCGTGGCAGCCTCAAGGAAGTCGATCCGGGGGACTGGAAACCGGGTGAAAAAGGCGAGTTCAAGTACGCCGTCGCGGTGACCTATTACAAGCTGGAAATCGACGGCAGTGTGATGTTTGAAATCGATCCCCTCAACTCGATCCGCGTCATTGACGGCGTCGACCAATTGGCCGCTGTGCGGTCTGCCCTGGGCATGTAAGGAGCCACACCATGAGCAACGCAAAAGACATCCTGCCCAAGTGGCTGCAACTGGGTGATGGCATTGCCACCGTGGCCCTGTCTCGGCCGAGTCAGGCCAACGGCATTCAGGTCGACAAACTGACCCTGCGCGAACCGACGGTGCGCGAGATGCGCGCCGCCACCCTGCAGGGCGGGAGCAACGAAGAAGAGCAGGAGATGGTCTTGTTCTGCAGCCTGGCGAGCATCGGCCGCAGCGATCTGGAGGGGCTGCTGATGCGTGATTACCGTCGTCTGCAGACCGCCTATTTTCGTCTGGGAGCAGACGACGGGGTTTAACCCCCAGCTGCAAAAGGCCCTGGCCAAACGCTTGGCCGTCGAGCTGAATTTTTCGGCGGCTGAGATTCAGGGGCTGTCGTTTTCCGAGATGGTCTGGTGGCTCACGGACTGAGCCCATCCCCCTCTGCACACAGGTACCCTGCATGGCGAACAAACTCTCGCTCGGGTTGGTGATTGGCGGCGCCGTCGATTCCTCCCTGGGCGCCGCCTTCAAGAATGTCAGCGGCGAAATGAAAAAGCTTGAGGCGCAAACCACCCGTGCCAAAGGTTTGCAGAAAGCCATCGGCGAGACCATGCGTCTACGCGATGAATGGAAAAAAGCCCACGACAGCGGGGCGGCCAATGCCGACTCCTTGTTGCGCAAACTGGAAACCAACACCAGCAGCCTGCGCAAACAGGGTGTCGAAGTCGGGCGCCTGCGTCAGGAGTACCTGGCGCTGGGCAAGGTGGTGCGCAGTGCCGAGTTCAAAGCCAAAGGCATGGGGCAGGTCGAAGAGGGACGGGAGAGCTTGCGCAGCGGTTTCGGTACGGCGGTGGCCGGTACCACACTGGCAGCAGTGCCGACCAAGGTCAGCGCGGATTTTCAGGCGATCATTCGCGACATCGCGATCAAGTCCGGTACCGCCAACACCCAACAGGAAGTGGACACCGCCCGCGACATCATCCAGACCTCAAAAGACACTGGCATGGCCAACACCCAGGTGGCTGACCTGGTGAACCAGTTGGTTGGTGGCGGCATGGATCTGACTGACGCGCTGAAGTACGCTCCGGTGGCCGCCAAGTTTGCGGTCGGGCAGGGCGCGTCGGGCACCGACACGGCGAAGATGATTCTGGCGATGCAGAACAACGCCAAGATCACCGCCCCCAAAAAAATGGAACAGGCCTTGGCGTCGGTGGCCCTGCTGGGCCAGCAAGGCAGCTTCGAGGCGGCCGACATGGCCAAGTGGTTTCCGGAACTGTTGGCGCAGATGGCCAGCAGCGGCATCACCGGTCAGGACGCGGTGACCCAGCTGGGCGCCATGCTGCAGGTGCAGATCAAGAGCGCCGGCAGTGCCGATGAGGCGGCGAACAACCTGAAAAACTGGATCGCGAAAATCGGTTCAGGGGAAACCGTCAAAGGTTATGCCGATGCCGGGATCGACTATCAGGGCTCGATGAACGCCGCCATCGCCAAGGGGCTGTCGACCTTTGAAGCCAGTTTTGAACTGGCCCGCCGGTACGTGGAAAAGACCGACCCGAAAAAGGCCAAACAGCTGGATCGGGGCCTGATCAAGATCAGCCAAGAGACGGACCCGGCCAAGGCGCAAGCGATGGCCGATGCCCTGGCCGCGACACTGCGTACCGGCGATCTGTTTGCCGACATGCAGGTCAAGACGGCGCTGATGGCGTACACCCAGAACAAAAAATTCTACGCGGAGCTGAAAAAAGGCGCCTCGGACCCCGACGGCCCGCGCAAGGACATTCTCGACAAAAACCTGAGCGAACGTCGCGAGAGCTCGTCGCAACGTTGGGCCGAAACCGGTCAGGCGTTTAACGATTCGCTGCGTGCGATCGGTGATGCCCTGCGGCCGGCGACGGATGCGCTGGCCACCGGTATCGGTGCGGCAGCGCGTGGCTTGACCGCCTTGTCCGAGGAGACGCCCAAGGTGGTGCTGGGCCTGGCGGCGTTGAGTGCCGGAGCATTGCTGACGGGCAAGGCCTGGGCCGCGCTGAAGATCGGTCGGGGGCTGCTGAACATCGCGCGCGGTTCGGCCGGCGACCGGTCCAATATCGTGCAGCGGGTGTTCGTGACTAACGCGGAGGACGGCGATGACAACGGGCTGGATTACGATTCAGGTCGAAAGAGAAAAGGCCCTGCAAGTCGGCCGTCCCGTGGCATGAAAGTGGGCGGGGCGCTGGCGGTGGTCGGTGCCGGCGTTCAGATGTTGAACACTTACCAGAATGCGACCACTCGCGATGAAAAGGCCGAAGGCTACGGCGAGGCAGCGGGTGGGCTTGCCGGTGGATTGGCCGGTGCAGCAGCTGGTGCCGCCATCGGTTCGGTCATCCCGTTGCTCGGTACCGCAGTGGGCGGAATGATCGGTGCCTGGCTCGGGGCGTGGGGCGGCGGCGACGTGGGCGCGACCATGGGCAAGGCGTTGTTTGGCGGGCCGGACACACCAATCGTACCCAAAGCACCGCTCGGCATCTTGCCCGTGGCTGCACGCCAAGGTTTGGGTGATGTCGTGCGTTCGATGGACAGCGCCCCCACCGCGCCGGTCACGGCAGCGGCATTGATGTCGACCGCAACAGCAAAGACGCCCGAATGGCCAAAGGTCGATCAGCAATTCACCTTCGCCCCGGCGCCGATCATTACCGTGCAAGGCGATGTGAAAGACCCGGCGCAGCTAGCCCAGGAGCTGATGCCACACCTTCGCCGTCAGTTTGACGACTTCGCCCGCGAGGCGCGCGCCCGGCAGTTGTTTGATGCGCCCCACGTGGGCTGAGGAAGTGATATGGCGGATGAAAAAACCTACCTGCAGCAACTGCAGGGTGGGCTGAAGTATATGGTCGACGCGGGGGAGGCCGGGCGCACTGACCTGGAGTCGATGACCGGGCCCATGAATGGCGCGCTCAATGAGATCAGTGGGGCGGCCGATGCGCTGGAAGGTCTGCCCTTTATCAGCGAGGACCTGAGCGACAAGACCCGGCGTCTGCAGGATGCGATCAACTCGGCGCAGGCCAAGATTGGCAAGGTGGCCAGCTTCTACAACCAGACCCAACGCGCGCTGGCCCAGTTCGATGAGCACTTTTCCGCGCTGACCGAACAGATCGGCCGGTTTGGCGCGGCGTTCAACAAGGTGGCCGGCAAGGCCAATGCCGCGTTGGGCAACATCTTTCCCACGGAATGGTTTGCCGGCGACATGTCACCGATTCCCGACGCGGTGAAGCCGTTTCCGCACCTGCTGATCCTCTACCCGCTGAAAGCCAATGAGCGGCCGTACTACTTCAACCTGGACACGGCAGCCTTCGATGAACTGCGCCGACAGACGGCGTTTCGCTGGGCCGCGCAGGAACGCCTGACGCGGCGGCCAGCGCAGCAGGCGGTGGGCTTGGGGGAGGAAAAAATCACCATCAAGGGCGCGATCTACCCGAGCTTCAAAGGCGGGCTGAAGCAGCTGGATAGGCTACGCAGCATCGGTGCCAAGTTGCTGCCACTGAACCTGACTACCGGTTATGGCGAGGTGCTGGGCAACTGGTGCCTGACCAATATCGACGAGGAACAAAGCGCGTTGCTGCCTGGGGCGATCCCGCGCAAGCAGGGCTTTTCATTGGAGTTTGTCCGTTATGGCGATGACCTGCAGAACGGCTGACGGGGATCTGCTCGACACCCTGTGCCACCACTATTACGGCCATCTGAACCGCAGCGTCGAGGCGGTGCTGGCCGCCAATCAGGGCCTGGCCGATGAGCCGCAGCCGTTCCGGGCCGGCCTGCTGATCACGCTGCCGGACCTGGTGGTGGAGACTGATAGCGTGATTTCACTGTGGGATTAATCCCGTTACCCAGCCCGCCGCGTGCGGGCTTTTTCTTGTCTGAGGTACCGTCATGCAACCACTTTTCCGCATCGTCGCCGATGGCGCCGACATCACCACCTTGATCAATGATCGGCTGGTGTCGCTGCAGCTCTCCGATCGGCCCGGGATGGCCTCCGATTCGTTTGAGCTGCGCATTGATGACCGTGACGGCGCGGTGTCGCTGCCCGTACGTGGCGCGAGCATCGAGGTCTACCTTGGTTATGCCGGCGCCGACCTGACGCGCATGGGCCGCTACACCGTGGACGAGGTGGCCGTCTCCGGCCCGCCGGACACGCTGGTGATCAGCGGCAAAGCCAGCGACATGCGTGGCAGCGGCAAGACCACGCGCAGCGGCAGTTGGGAGAACGTCAGCCTGGCGCAGATTGTAGGCGATGTCGCCGCGCGCAATGGCTGGCAGCCGTCGTGCCCGGTCGACACCCGGGTACCGCGCATGGACCAGCTCAACGAGTCCGACTACAACTTCATCACCCGGGTGGCCAAAAAACACGACTGCACGGCCAAGGTGGCCGACGGCAAGCTGCTGGTCCTGCCGCGACAGGGCGGGCAGAGCGCCAGTGGCAAGACCTTGGCGATCATCACCCTGCAGCGCAGTAACGTGACCCGCTGGCAATTTCGCTTGAGCGACCGCAGTACTCATCAGGGTGTCAGCACCCAGTACCAGGACCCGGCCAGCGGGGAATTGTTGGTCTCGCACCTGGACAATCCCAACGTGCCCGAGGGCCTGCCGCCGGTGCACACCGATCGCCATATCTACCCGGACCGCTCGGCAGCTGATGAGGCCGCCAAGGCGCGCCTGGCGGCGTTCAACCGCTCCACCGCCTCGGTGCGCCTCGACCTGCCGGGCCGGACCGACCTGTTTGCCGAAATCATGATCCAGGCGCAAGGCTTCAAGCGCGGACTCGATGGTGAATACCTGGTGGAGTCGGTGGATCACACCTTCACTCCATCGGGGTGGACGGTTTCGGTTGAGTGCAATGGTGGCAAGGAGGGCAAGGCCAAGGCCTCCGGTAAGCCGCAGAAAGTCGTGCTCGACGTGGCCGATTGATTGCCCGGGCGTGTGAGTCGCCCCGGGTCAAAGAGGGTTTAACCCCGAATTAAAAGGAGCGGCCAGTCTGGATGCGTCAACATTCAGCCTGGCCACCGTCCCCGCAGATTGTCCCTGCAAGTCCCGCCAAGGCTCCTGCTCTGTGCACAAAGCAGAGCGAGCCTAGCACCTGTTTATTTATACAGTAAAGGTCTTGCTATCTATGTCTTCACCCATCATCCCTTGGATGGGCGGCAAACGCCGCCTGGCCGATCGTCTTATCCCGCTGTTTCCACCCCACGAATGCTACGTCGAAGTCTTTGCCGGCGGCGCCGCGCTGTACTTCATGCGGCCCCAGGCGGCACCCGTCGAAGTGCTTAACGACATTAATGGCGATTTGGTGACGCTCTATCGCGTCGTGCAGAATCACCTCGAAGAGTTCGTGCGCCAATTCAAATGGGCGCTCAGCTCACGACAGGTGTTTGAGTGGCAGAAGATGACCCGCGTCGAAACCCTCACCGACATCCAACGCGCCGCCCGATTCTTCTACCTGCAGCATCATGCTTTCGCCGGTAAGGTATCCGGGCAGACGTTCGGTACGGCGACCACCGGCCCGGCCATCAATCTGCTCCGTATCGAGGAAAACCTCTCAGCCGCGTGGCAACGCCTGTCAGGCACCTACGTGGAGAACTTGCCTTGGCTGGAATGCGCCGAACGCTACGATCGGGAGCACACCTTCCACTACATGGACCCGCCGTATTGGCAGACCGCAGGGTATGGGGTGGATTTTCCGTTTGAGAACTACGAACGCATGGCCGATTTCATGCGCCGCTGCAAGGGCAGGGTGATGGTCAGCATCAACGACCACCCAGACATTCGCCGGGTGTTCGAAGGCTTTCACTTTGAGAGGCTGGATATTCGTTACACCACGACCAACCAGCGGCAGGGTAAGGCCGAGGTCAGTGGTGAACTGGTAATCATGAACTGGGAGCCTGAAGCATTGGGAGGCCTGTTTTGAAGTAACTGCTTTCAATTGTGACATTGGCCAAAGGCAGAAATCGGCCAAAAACGGTCATTCAATTTCGCTGCTCATCTACCCCCCGAGCGTGCGAAATTACCATCCTTTCAATTTCTCTCAAAGGCATGTGTCTAGTTTGTCGGGCATGATTGGCATCTCAGGTCCTCCCGATGCGGGAGCAAAAAAAAGCCCCGGCGTGATGCCGAGGCTTGATGCGATACTTCTTTGTGGCTTCGAGGCTTTTAATCATCTGGCTTGGGGCTTGTGCCAGGGTTTTTCTTTTCCTCTTCCAGCGCCTTTTCACGCAAAAACTGCTTCGTTTGCTGCGCCCAATAAAGCGCACCAACAGAGATGCTCGCCGCCTCCCAATTGGAAAAGATTCCTACAATCTTCTCCCCTTCATAAACCACCCAAAGCAACTCCGGAGGGTTTTCTGGAATCGTTACTCCATCACTCCATTTGCTCTTCAGGCTTTGAATTTGAATGACGTTACGCTGCTTTACTTCAATCAAGCCCATTTATGCTACTCCCCGGCGACAGCCGCTAGAGTAAAGGCTGATATATCAAGTAGCAAGACAGACAGGAGCTTCGGCACGCCGGGCTTCGTGTACCTCCGTCAAGAAGGCTGCCTCCCCGCACCGGGCGGCCTTGAGCACAGGCGCCATACCCTCATCCACACGTGGGATTTGCGGCGTCGCGTCCTCGCGTCCACATCCCGTTTCCGCATCCAGGTAGTCCGAATCTCCTACCCCGATTGGGAGTATCGGACCATGCCCAGTCCCCCGGCCGTTCTTCATAGTGATGGCGTATAGCAATGCAAGGTCAACGGTCAGGCCTCGATGACCGGAACTCCATTGGAGAACGTCATGGCTATCACGTTGAGCGGCAGCATCACCATTGATGAATCAGGCAACATGCAGAACGCCACGGCCACACCCGGCATCCCTGGCGACAACACCGATAACGACATTGCCGTTGCCGCAATCAACGGCACCGACGAAACCAACGACCTCCCGTTGGCGTTCGAGTCCCGATTGTTCACGCTGTTGGGCGCCGTTACTCCAATGCAGACTGCACTGAGTGGCTATACCGGCGCCGCTGGCAACACCGGTACCGAGCTGATCACCATCACCGGCAACTACCTCGATCTCGCCTTCACCGATGCCGAGGGCAAAGCGCTCGGCGACCCGACCAATGCCAATGCCGGTACGGACTGGAGCGGTCTCTATACCCTCGATGGCAGGAGAATCTTCCTGTACACGGACTCCACCAACAACAACATCGTCCTGGGCCGCATAGGCGCTGAGGGGGCCACCGACGCGCCCGAGGACGACGTGGCAGATCCGAGCGGCACCATCGTTTTCTCCGCCTATCTGGAACAGACGGCAACCGGCGCCAAGGTCTGGATGGCGCAGCTCGCGCCGCTCCAGAACCCGGACACCTCGAACCCCGACGACGTGGTCGACATGACGGACCACCTCTGGGCCACCGCCAGCCAGGATGCCGCCTTCGACTTCGCCGGAGTACCGTCGGGGCAGAACAAGTTCCTGATGTTCAAAGCCGGCAGCTCTGACGTGGGGCTCGTCGTCACCGGCCTGGATCCGGACAAGATCGTCAATGGCAAGGATGCGGGTGACACCGTCAATACCAGCCAGGGCGGCGGCGCCACGACCATCGGCACCAACAACCAGGGGGTCGATCCTGGCGAAGGGATGATCTTCACCTTCGTGACCAACCCCAACCCGGCCTACACCGTGCCCGGCCTGACGCACGGCGAGGCGATCGTCGAAGACAACATCGACTTTGGCGGACTCTTCGGCGCGACGGGTGCGACCTTTGTCATTGCGCAGCAGACACCGCCCAAGGCGTCCACGGCCACGATCAGCGCCTACACCACTGATTTCGAGGAGAAGAGTGTCTACTACGAGGGGCTCCTGGACGCGGACGACAACCTGGCCTACATCACCAGCGTCACGATCCGCGATGGCAGTGGCAATATCATCACCGGTCTCGACGGAGTCACCGCCAACACGACGGTTGGCAATATCACCGTGACGTTCAACCTCAGCAATGGCGGCGCCGATCGCACCGTGACGATTGCTGGCTTCCAGTCCAAATACTCGATCGAATACACCACCAGCGAACTGCACAACCGCGTGTTGATCGAGAACATCGGAAATGCGAATGCCCAGCTTAACTCCCCCTTCGATATCGGCGGCTTCCGTTTGCCCAATATCGTCGCCGTGCCCCAGGAAATCGGCAGCGCGGTGAACTTCGAGGACGATGGCCCGACAGCCTCGGCGGCGCTCGGTGCTGGCCTGGTCCGGCACGATGAAACGACGGGCAATGACGCTGATGCCGACGACGTGACCGGCCCGCTTGCCGTGTTCGCCGCCGTTGCCACCGTCAGCAGCGACATGACCGCGGCCTACGCCCTGGGCAGCGCCTCGGTGATCGACTCCAGCGCCAGCAGCGGCGGCCAGGATGGTCTGGCCAGCACCGTCTACTCGCTCAATGTCGCGAGTGCCGGCGTCGACTCCGGCCTGGACACGACGGAAGGCAATAACATCCTGTTGACCAAGGAAGGCGCGCTGGTGGTCGGTCGCATCTCCGGCGGCGCCGATAACGGCGAAGCCGCCTTCGCCGTGGCGATCAACGCCAGCACCGGCGTACTCAGCATCGTGCAGTACCACTCGATCAAGCACCCCACCGGCGGCGCCAGCCACGATGAGTCGCTCGCTATCGACAACGCCGCGCTGCTCGCGGTCGCCACTGTCACCGATGGCGATGGCGACACCCAAGCCGCCTCGGTCGGCATCGGCGCCCGTGTCGCCTTCCAGGACGATGGCCCGACGGCCTCGGCGGTGCTCGGCGCGGGCCTGGTCCGGCACGATGAAACGACGGGCAATGACGCTGATGCCGACGACGTGACCGGCCCGCTTGCCGTGTTCGCCGCCGTTGCCACCGTCAGCACCGACATGACCGCGGCCTACGCCCTGGGCAGCGCCTCGGTGATCGACTCCAGCGCCAGCAGCGGCGGCCAGGATGGTCTGGCCAGCACCGTCTACTCGCTCAATGTCGCGAGTGCCGGCGTCGACTCCGGCCTGGACACGACGGAAGGCAATAGCATCCTGTTGACCAAGGAAGGCGCGCTGGTGGTCGGCCGCATCTCCGGCGGCGCCGATAACGGCGAAGCCGCCTTCGCCGTGGCGATCAACGCCAGCACCGGCGTACTCAGCGTCGTGCAGTACCACTCGATCAAGCACCCCACCGGCGGCGCCAGCCACGATGAGTCGCTCGCTATCGACAACGCCGCGCTGCTCGCGGTCGCCACTGTCACCGACGGCGATGGCGACACCCAAGCCGCCTCGGTCGGCATCGGCGCCCGTGTCGCCTTCCAGGACGATGGCCCGACAGCCTCGGCGGCGCTTGGCGCGGGCCTGGTCCGGCACGATGAAACGACGGGCAATGACGCTGATGCCGACGACGTGACCGGCCCGCTTGCCGTGTTCGCCGCCGTTGCCACCGTCAGCACCGACATGACCGCGGCCTACGCCCTGGGCAGCGCCTCGGTGATCGACTCCAGCGCCAGCAGCGGCGGCCAGGATGGTCTGGCCAGCACCGTCTACTCGCTCAATGTCGCGAGTGCCGGCGTCGACTCCGGCCTGGACACGACGGAAGGCAATAACATCCTGTTGACCAAGGAAGGCGCGCTGGTGGTCGGCCGCATCTCCGGCGGCGCCGATAACGGCGAAGCCGCCTTCGCCGTGGCGATCAACGCCAGCACCGGCGTGCTCAGCGTCGTGCAGTACCACTCGATCAAGCACCCCACCGGCGGCGCCAGCCACGATGAGTCGCTCGCTATCGACAACGCCGCGCTGCTCGCGGTCGCCACTGTCACCGATGGCGATGGCGACACCCAAGCCGCCTCGGTCGGCATCGGCGCCCGTGTCGCCTTCCAGGACGATGGCCCGACGGCCTCGGCGGTGCTCGGCGCCGGCCTGGTCCGGCACGATGAAACGACGGGCAATGACGCTGATGCCGACGACGTGACCGGCCCGCTTGCCGTGTTCACCGCCGTTGCCACCGTCAGCACCGACATGACCGCGGCCTACGCCCTGGGCAGCGCCTCGGTGATCGACTCCAGCGCCAGCAGCGGCGGCCAGGATGGTCTGGCCAGCACCGTCTACTCGCTCAATGTCGCGAGTGCCGGCGTCGACTCCGGCCTGGACACGACGGAAGGCAATAGCATCCTGTTGACCAAGGAAGGCGCGCTGGTGGTCGGCCGCATCTCCGGCGGCGCCGATAACGGCGAAGCCGCCTTCGCCGTGGCGATCAACGCCAGCACCGGCGTACTCAGCGTCGTGCAGTACCACTCGATCAAGCACCCCACCGGCGGCGCCAGCCACGATGAGTCGCTCGCTATCGACAACGCCGCGCTGCTCGCGGTCGCCACTGTCACCGACGGCGATGGCGACACCCAAGCCGCCTCGGTCGGCATCGGCGCCCGTGTCGCCTTCCAGGACGATGGGCCGACGGCCTCGGCGGCGCTCGGCGCCGGCTTGGTCCGGCACGATGAAACAGCGGGACTTGATGGTGATGCGGACGACGTAGCCGGCCCGCTTGCCGTGTTCGCCGCCGTTGCCACCGTCAGCAGCGACATGACCGCGGCCTACGCCCTGGGCAGCGCCTCGGTAATCGACTCCAGCGCCAGCAGCGGCGGCCAGGATGGTCTGGCCAGCACCGTCTACTCGCTCAATGTCGCGAGTGCCGGCGTCGACTCCGGCCTGGACACGACGGAAGGCAATAGCATCCTGTTGACCAAGGAAGGCGCGCTGGTGGTCGGCCGCATCTCCGGCGGCGCCGATAACGGCGAAGCCGCCTTCGCCGTGGCGATCAACGCCAGCACCGGCGTACTCAGCGTCGTGCAGTACCACTCGATCAAGCACCCCACCGGCGGCGCCAGCCACGATGAGTCGCTCGCTATCGACAACGCCGCGCTGCTCGCGGTCGCCACTGTCACCGACGGCGATGGCGACACCCAAGCCGCCTCGGTCGGCATCGGCGCCCGTGTCGCCTTCCAGGACGATGGGCCGACGGCCTCGGCGGCGCTCGGCGCCGGCTTGGTCCGGCACGATGAAACAGCGGGACTTGATGGTGATGCGGACGACGTAGCCGGCCCGCTTGCCGTGTTCGCCGCCGTTGCCACCGTCAGCAGCGACATGACCGCGGCCTACGCCCTGGGCAGCGCCTCGGTAATCGACTCCAGCGCCAGCAGCGGCGGCCAGGATGGTCTGGCCAGCACCGTCTACTCGCTCAATGTCGCGAGTGCCGGCGTCGACTCCGGCCTGGACACGACGGAAGGCAATAGCATCCTGTTGACCAAGGAAGGCGCGCTGGTGGTCGGCCGCATCTCCGGCGGCGCCGATAACGGCGAAGCCGCCTTCGCCGTGGCGATCAACGCCAGCACCGGCGTACTCAGCGTCGTGCAGTACCACTCGATCAAGCACCCCACCGGCGGCGCCAGCCACGATGAGTCGCTCGCCATCGACAACGCCGCGCTGCTCGCGGTCGCCACCGTCACCGACGGCGATGGCGACACCCAAGCCGCCTCGGTCGGAATCGGCGCCCGTGTCGCCTTCCAGGACGATGGGCCGACGGCAAACGGCACGCCCGTGACAGCGACGGTGGACGAGGACGGCTTGCCCGGCGGGATCACAGGCGGGACCAACGATGTAAGCGGGGAGGTCGCGTTCGCCTCAGGCAGCATCGCCTCGATCTTCCAGTCCGGCGTCGACAATCCGCTGACCTATGGCCTGTCCACGGACACCAGCAATCTGCTGCAGACGCTGACCTCCAAGGGCGAGGCGGTGAAATATAACGTGACCGGCAACACGTTGACGGCCTACGTGGACGTCGGAGCCAGCGACGGCATTTACCAAGCCGCTGACCGCGAAGTGTTCACCTTTGCGCTGATCGCGGCGACCGGCGCCTACGTTTTCACGCAGCTCGACCAACTCGACCACCCGAGCCTCAATGGGGTGGCGGGCGACAACACCGAGAACGACCTTGTCCTCCAGCTCGGCACCATCCTGCAGGCTACCGACGCAGATGGCGATACGGTGACGGCCGCAGCCGAAAAGCTGGTGATCACGGTCGATGATGACTCGCCGGTGGTAACGGCCAAGTCGAACCTGGTCTACCCGAACTCTGCCAATCCGACCCCCGGTGGCACCGGCACCTTCGCTTACGACATCGGCGCGGATGATCGACTGGGAACACTCTACAGCGCCTCGAACAGCGACTTGTCCCTGAGCATGACGGGTGTCTCGGTAGGAGCGAACGCCATTACCAACAGGTCGGTAACCTGGTTCTCGGAAACCGACGCCTCGGCGGTGTTCAACATCGCCTTTACCTATGTGTCCAACAACCCGACCCAGGGCGCTACCACCAATGCGACCGGTACGCTGACGTTCGACAAGGTGGCCGACACCTATACGCTGAGCCTGACCGACGAGATCGACAGCTTCAGCATCCTGAGGACGTCGACTGCGAAGGGTTTCACCGGCTACGCGATCAACAGCATGACGCCGATCAACCAACAGCCGCCGGTCTCGGTGGCCAATCTGGCCGACGACTTCTTCGTGCAGTTCCGTGGGTACGCCGAGCAGCAGGGCGGAACCGGGGCCAACAACATCAAGGCGGGTGGCGACAACGCCTTCAGCCCTGGTGAGCTGTTCTCGACGGCGACGTCCTGGGTGAGTGTTTCCGGGACCGCGGCCGGCGTGGCCGGTGATACGATCCAGCAGGGCGAGGTGATGGATCTGGCTTTCTACGCGAAAGATCCAAAAGGGGTAATCGACGGACCAGACCGTACCACGAGCAATGGGATTTTCATCAAGTTCGACGGCATCGGCAGCGAGGATCTGGTGCTGGTGCTGAAGCTGATAGATCCCGACGACCAAAGCCAGATCACCCGGGCGATCATCGTCGACAGCCAGGACATCATTCTGAAAAACCCCTCCACCACCGCCAACAACTTCCATCCAATTGCGAATCCCGCGGCGTACGGGATCACACTGGATCAGAACGACGGCGCGGTGATCCTCGAGCGCAATGACTACAACTTCGGCGCCGAGAACTACCTGATCCAGGGCCTGCAGGTGCTGGTTTCCACCGAGGGCGTCACCGGCAACGGGTACAACCTCAATGGCAACGTCGGCGTCAGCGGGGCAAGCACCGGTGCCACATTGGCATTCGGAAACGAAGATGGTGAAGGCAGCAAGAGCAATCCCGTGGAGGCCGGCGAAGCAGGAACATGGGACGGCGACGTGGTCAAGATCGTCGACATGGGCTTTGTGACCTCGTCGACGCCTGACGCCCGCCTGACCTTCGACGTGACAGTGACGGACTTTGACGGAGATTCGACCGCTGCCCAGACCCTGGACGTGACCATCGCTGGTGGCAAGACCTTCACCGGCGGCGCGGGTATGGACACCTTCAGCTTCAAGGCCCTGGATGCCGATATCGACGCGCTGCTGTCCGCAACGACTAGCGTGATCTCCGCCGGCTTCGTCTCCGGCGTCGACAAGCTGGACTTCACGACGGCAGGTTCTGGAGCCAACTACAGCGAAGTGCTGGCACCCGTTGCCAACCTGGCCGGATTCATCTCGGCCGCCGATGGCGCGCTGAACGGCACCACCAACTACTACTTCGGCGTCGTTGGAGGCGACGGCTACCTGGCACAGGACGGTGACGGTGTGGGTATCACCAACATCATCCAGTTGGTCGGTGTGACCAACATGGCAAGCACTGACATTGTCTGAATGCTGCTGCAGGTAGACGGTCTGGCTCCCCCAAACGGGGCCAGGCCGTTTTCATTGGGCAACTGCGTTCCTGAACCCATGCGGCCAAAGGAACTGATACGCAGGCGGATGGGGCAAATAGAGGAGGGATCGACCAGCGGGTCGCTAAGTGCATTCTACAAAGGAGGGGCCTAGGAGGCCCTAGCAGCAGCCCGCCTGGTGCGCTGCATCGGCGGACACTTCACCAATCTGTGAAAGGAACCCCGTCATGCCGATGATCGACAGCGAACACCTCAAGCCCGGCCTGCGACCGGTACAGATAGCAGAAGCAGCTTGGTATGAGGCATTGGTGGCCCGCGAAGTGGCCGCTCCCGAAGACTTGCCCGCCGCCCGTGAAGCGGCCGATAAGGCACTCAAAGCGTATACCGATGCCTGCGTGGGGCTGTATAGCTTTATTCAAGGCGCGATGCAAAACGCCGAGGCGGAGGCCGTACAAAAAGGTAGCCCAGAATCCCGAGCCTAGGGCCGAACAGATGGTGCTGCTTCAGGGGGAGCCTGCTGAGGACTTGTGCTTCAAAATTAACCCCGCGCTGGGCAGCGCACGTAACTAGGGATGCGGATTGATTGAACCGGGAGGAATCTGCAATGAGTATCCAAAATCGCAAACTCACAGATTTCATCTTGAAGGCCGGCCCGTTTGAGGCTATGCATCGGTTTCAATGGGCTTGAACTTCACTACATCCTCGTCAAGCCATTCGTTGATTCGATCAAGCTTGAATGACCGCTTGTGGCCGTTTTCTGCCCGTCGCGAGAGGCAGAAAACGACCCATAGCAGTTATTCGCTAACGTCCAAGTGAGCGATACTGATCGACTTTTTTGGTAACCATTTATTTGGGCCGAGTAAGCAATACAAATAAGCCAAGAATAATGTCACCAAAAACCCAAAGGCCAATAATCATGACAGCTCCAATACCTGTACCTATAGCGGCTCCAGCTTGTTCTGCACTGGAAGCTGCTGTATCTATAGCTGTCGTTGCGACTCGCATGCCGGCAATAAGCCACCACCCCATGAGGATATTGAATAGCACAAAAGTGTACTTTATGAGCTTTCCAAAAAAGCCTCTTTTGGGCTTTCTTAATTGAACCCCGCACTTTGCACAGCTCAGTGCAGAATCGCTAACTTCGGTAGAACATTCTGGGCATATTATAAGCGCCATTCTTACTCTCCTTGCGTAGATAAATATTTTATTGGCTTACTATGGAAAAATCTTTAATAAAGCATGAAGATGAATTCGCCTGGTCGTGAATGAACCCCATGTTGAATTTCAAATAGCGACTTTCCGATTTTGCCTTTATTATTTCATATATAGTTCTGTTGTTTGAATCAATCTTCGTTTCGCTTTTTGCAAAGTGATTACACTGTATCTCAATATCTTTTATATCTGCGACACTATTGTTTTTTATTAGTAAATCCGCCTCCATGATCGCACCAAGACTTTTCTTTTTCCACGTGTACTCTAGGCTTACTTCGTTGGATACTTTCTTTTTAATAGTAGCCGGGCTTTCGGCTTCTTCTTGAGGCTTTGGTTTGCTCGATGAATTTATTGCCCCAATGACAATTAACGCGCCAAAAATAATTCCAACCCATTGAATTGCACTAATTTTTTTCACTTTTTTTCCGCAGTCAGGGCATTTTTGTGCAATCTTTGAGATCGTCTTGCCACAAGACTTGCATTTTGTAAAAAGACTTTCACTAGGCATTGTTATTACCTCGATAAACCAAACGCTTAATCTGACTGAAAGGTAAAAGCGGAGCTTTTGACCATCCAAATAAATAGGTGATCCTGCGCCATAAAATTAGGGCCCCTTCATCAGCGGCTATAGCTTCGCTCGAGAACTCCGGCATTTTTCGCATATCCAGGATGCGCTGAACGGAAACACGCAGAGGATTTTCATCGTAGGCAGTTCGAGTCATGGTTTGCGGGCTCACTTTTTTCAGACGCTCAGAAGCTACTATTTCGCCATCATCTTGTCCACGATACAGAAAGGGTATGATCCATAGTGACCGCTTATGGCCGATTGCTGCCTGTCTTCCAGGGTAACAATCGACTGTGTATTCAACCTGTCGAGCTTCTGCTGCGCTTCATGTGTATAAGGGCCGAACGGCCGTTTCCCAAAGAAGGTCGCTCCTCAATGGCATAAGGCACAAACCCAAGCTTAGGGTAGAGCAGCAGCCCTGCCGTGTTTTTGTTGAAACAGGAAATCTGCACCTCCTTGGCTCCGTAACGCTCGAATGCCAACTTGGTCATCGTCTCTACGATAAACGTCGCCACTCCTTCGCCCCGAGCGCTCGGCGAGACGATGACATTGCCGATACAGCAAACGCCATTGCATTCAACTCGATAGAAATTGGCAAACCCAACGACAGTCCCGTTGATCTCCACGACGGTAGAGTCGAAGCGTTGGGAGATCGCGGACATCAACTGCGCTTCCGTTAGCGGGAAGTGCGCCTTCGGAAACATGAAAAACAACTCTTGAGCGTTCTGAGGAAAGCCGCAGATCATTTTAACGTCGCTAGCCTTCACTGGCCTGTGGTTCAGTTTCATTGCTCGTCTCTAAGCTCCATGACCCAGTACTTTAGCTGCTAGTTCAGGGGGCTGGAAAGCAATGGCATATCCGCGAATGGCTGATGGCTGCCCTTAGTGAGAGGCAGCTTCTGGCCGTTTGCAGTCACTCTGGCGCCATCATCACCGCGAGCGTCATCTTGATGAATTCTTCGTTCTTATCGATGGCTTCCAAGGCGCAGCGCACGTTGTCGGCGACATCGGCCGATCCGCGCTGTTCGACCCAGTTCGACAGTTCCAAGATGGCTGCTTCCAGGGCGATTTGGTTTTCGTTGAGCTTGAACAGCAGGGAAGGGAGCAAATCTGAGTTTGGCATCGCGAATCCTCCGTGGAGATTTCAGCGTAGCATCGGCAAATTGGGCATGAGGGGATTGGTGTTCGGTCGGCAGGACGCCAGGGGAGGGTGCCAAAAAGGCGTGCGTGACTTTTGCGTGACTTTCTCACGCACTCGTAAGCTCTTATGGGCATTCGATTGCAGCGAGCGCCAGTAAAAACGGCCATTACAAAGGGGGTTGCATGGGGCCAGCGTGCATGGGGTGCTAGGGGGCGAGACGACATCAGTAGAGCGCGTGAAGTATGCATGATCGGCATAGCACTGATGGTTATCACGCTGCCTGAGTGCACATTTTCGATGCTTGAATCATGGGTTTTTTTTGGACCGCAACCTTCTAAGGTTATGCGGAAACATTGGGCTGTATGGCAAGCCAATAGGCTTGATTGCGGTCCGGAAAACCTATTGGAAGCCCCGGTCTGATTGATTTTCCCTCGGGACTTAAAATCCCCCGCTCGTAAGGGCGTGCCGGTTCGATTCCGGCTTCGGCACCATATAAATCAAGGGTTTGCGAGCGAAAGCTGGGCAAGCCCTTGTTCGTTTCTGGTCCGCAGTTATTGGATTGGTCCGCAATTCACTTGGTTGGTGAGACTTTGTTCCCTTTCCTGTTGCGGATGTACTGCTTGGTCATTACAACGGTTGGGACAGATCTTTCACACCGAGCGCCCCCAACAGTTCTTGCTGATCCATTCTCGGTCGGGCCAAGTGCCTGCGATTACGCGTATCGAGACTACAAAGCATCGATTGATTGTGGAGAGCACGCGAAAAGGGTTAGGGTGGCTCAAGCGCCGTACTCCGTGACCGGATGCGACAGGGGGTAGTGGCAATTTGGTTGTGGGTGAGCGATTAATCTTTCAGGCCGGCATGGGGTCGGTTTAAGGAGATGCAGTGGTTAGTGATCGCGAAATTGCACTGGAACAAGCGCTTGTAGCAATTATTGGAGCGGCCGTCGCCAGCGGGCTTGATGTAAAAAGCCTGATGGACAACGCGACAGCCGGCTTACTTGGAAATGCTGCATACCGCTGGGCTGAACATCCGCATGTGTTAAACGCCATTAAAGTGATGAATGATGCATATGATCAAGTCAAGTAGTGGAGACTGCGCCAGCGCAGTAGCTAGACCGCCAGATTTCGACACCGGTCTTGGCGAACCCTACTAGCTTTCGCGACCACTTTTCAGAAACTACGATTTCAGGTCGCGACATGTTGGCGAAGCGGGCAGACTGATCGGCAGGTGCTTTGGCCAGATTGATGAGGAGCGTGGACAACGTCTCCTGCCACTCCTCGAAGTCGTGGCGCTCGCCCTGCACGTGGTTGTTGATAAGGGCTTCCAGAGTTTCTTGTTGGATGGTTTTTTTATGACTCATCCCACCGGAACGCGGCGAGATTTTCCATCCCGCTAAAGACCAAGTTCATCGTCGAATGATAGCCGCAGCTGATGCTTTCCAGCAGCATGACGGTCAGGTAGGCCGCTATGAAATCGACTTCATTCTGCTGATCTCTGGCTTCGTTCATTTGCGAAATGATGGGAATCATGTAGTTGACTTTTCCCTCAACCGACAACGCCATAAACCCAGGTAGTCCGCCTATGTCGTTTTCCAGGGCCCGTTGATACTTCCGCAACCTGTGAGACGTCATCAGCTTGATGGTGGTACTGAGGGGTTTGAGACGGAGCGAGAGTCCCTCGAGGTCTAGTTCAAGCGCTAGTTGTCGCTCGGGTTTGAAAAACAGCATGCCGAACTTCCTTTCTGATTAGCGTGTTCACTCTTAAGCCGCAAAATGTATGCACTGGTGCACCAGCGGTTTGGGGGCTTCGTTGCCATCAGCGGCGCAGCTTTCAACCAGCAGCGCCTTGTCTGTACCGGGCAATTGGACATAGCCCCCGTCAGTCGTAATGCGCGGGCTACCTTTTTGCTGCGGCCCGCGCTTCAGCGTTTTGCACCGCTCCTTGAATGTAGTCAAAGCCCATCGATCACCGGCAAGGCTTGCAGCGGATCCCGATCAACCCCTGAACTGTCTCCCATACTCAAGCATGATCCATGCCCGTTCGTTGTTCACGTCGGCCACCCACTGCGTCGCTTCCTCGGTTCTGATCTCCCCGGCCAGGCATTCGTTTCTTGCACCAGATGCTGCGCCTTGGCGTACTTGGGGGCGGAGGAGGGATTTTTGACCAGGCGCGCGCCGTCGTCCCCCAGCCACGCCTGCGGTCTGAATGTGTCGTTTTTTCTGCATACCTGCACCCGTCTAAAACAGGCCCAGGTTGGGGGCTGTGTACGCGAATGTGGGGCGGAAAAAGCCTGCAGATCGATGGGTCAACATGAAAAGCCTGAAGCACCCAGGGGGAGGGTGCAGGCAGAGGTCCATCTGCTGTTTGTGCGTGCAAACACACAAACGGACCCCAATATGCACGCAGCGGCGTTCTTTAAGCTTGTGCTGCTCGCCAGTTCACAGCGCATGGGATCAAGGGGATCTCGTATCTGAACTGCAAAAAAAATGCGAGGGTGGTTTCCTAGGCCACCCTCGCATCCGTTCACGCGCAAAGCTTCAAGCACTGCCAAAAAAGACGTCGGTATTCAGAACATCAACCCCGACCAAGGTGATGGTCGTTGTTTGTCCGCCCGTCTCGGCAACCGTCACGATGCTGTCGGCACCGGTGTTGTTGATCGATTGGACAACGGCGTTCGGGTCGCCGTTGAGTACCAGCTTGTCCCGCACGCCCAGGCCCGCATCGAAGCCGGTGACCTGGTACAGGTTCTCATTGACTGACAGATCGATGTTGAACGCATCTTGCTCACCGCCCGTGCCAACCAGCGTGAAGTCGAAGGAAGCGTTGGCCGGGTCGTTGGCGAACAGGTTGGCGTCAAAGGTACTCGTCGCCGAGTCCCCGTCCTTGTCCGTCAGCGTCGCGCTGAACGCCAGCTGGACATCGCTGGCCAGACTCTCGCTCTGCTGAATGAACTGGATCACCGGAATCTTGATATCGCCCCGGCCCATCGTCAGCTGAACCGCGTCGATCAGTGTCGTACCCGCCTTCTCGACGAGGAAGGACACTTGCCCTCCAGCCTCCGGCGTCAGGGTGTTCACCTCGATGCGGTCTGAAAACGTGCCATTCTCGTAGTAGATCCTGTAGTACAGGTCTTCGGTCGCGGTGTTGTAACCCGCCACGGAGTTGTCGATGAAGACCTTCATTCCCGTCAGCAGGCTCTCTGGATTGATGACGAAGCTTTCATCGGCGGCGCTGATTGCCGCCAGGTTATCGCCCTGGAACACGTTGTTGGCGACGCCGATGCCGGACGTGCTGACGTTCATGGCCGCCGGGTCGATGTACCCCGGCAGGGGGTTGGTCTGTAGCGCCGCTTCGGTGGGGTCGGGTGCTCCGAGCCCGATACCGGTCAGGATGTCCGCAGTCGACGCCAGCGCCTTCGCGGAAAAGAACACGATCTCCTCGGATGTCGAAGGAATAGCCGGGTTACTCGTCTGCGGAATCAACAATGTGCGCACCGGGTCCGGGCCACCGGCAGTGAGCGAGCCGTCGGCACTGCTGAGCACGATCGTCGAACGGAAGCCTTGCACCAGATCCAGTGCATAGCGACCATCGGCATAGGCGGTCAACGTGTAGTCGACGGTGGTATTCGCCGTTGCGGCGTTGTTGTCGAAATCACCGGTCAAGGTTCCCGCGAACTGGTACGCGCCATTGGCATCCGGTGACAGCGCCAGCTCGTTGAGCGTGCCGGTCCCGGTCGTGGTCGTGTTGTCTGGCCTGACGAGGGTGAACTGGTTATTGACCAAAGAGATATCCAGACCCGCCGCCCCCAGGCCATCGGCTCCCGTCGCCATACTCCAGAACCCGGATTGCGCAAGGACGCTACCGGTCCCGATCAGGTTGCCGAAACTGAGTGCCGGCCCGTCGTCCTTGAACACCAGGTTCTGCCCGATGTTCAGCGTTGCCTGGGCGCTGTCGCCGTCCCCGTCGGTCTTGATCGCCGTCAGCGTCACCAGATTGTCCGAGGTCAACGACTTCGAATCATCGGGATTGCTTGGGTCGGAATGCACCACGGCGCGGAGCTGGTCCAGCGTGACGCTGCCATTGGCGGCGACGCTGACCGTGAACACCAGCAGATTACTCGTGGCCGTGCGGCCTTCCACCACGGTGCCATTGAGCGACAGGTTCACCGCCTGGTTCGAGGCCGTGTCCGTCAATCCGGAAGCCCCGGCCACCACGCCCAGCGCATAGCTCAGGGTGCCAGCCCCATCGGCGCCAAACGCCGAGGTGAAGTTGGCGGCGAAGCTCTGGGTATCATTGGTCGCCAGTACCGTCTCGTCCACTGTCAGGGTTGGCTCCGTGCCGGTGGTGGTGATGCTCGGCCCGTCGTCCTTGAACACCAGGTTCTGCCCGATGTTGAGGGTCGCCTGGGCGCTGTCGCCCTCCTTGTCGGTAATGGTCGCGGTCAGCGTCACCAGGTTGTCCGAGGTCAGGCTCGTCGAGTCATCGGGATTGGTGGCGTCGGGATGCACCACGGCGCGGAGCTGGTCGAGGGTGACATCACCGTTGGCAGCCACGCTGACCGTGAACACCAGCAGGCTGGTGGTGGCCGTGCGGCCTTCGACCACGGTGCCGTTGAGCGACAGGTTCACCGCCTCGCCTGTCTCCGTGTCGGTCAACCCGGAAGCTCCGGCCACCACGTCCAGCGCATAGGTCAGGGTGCCGGCGCCATCGGCGCCAAACGCCGAATTGAAGTTGGCGGCAAAGTTCTGGGTATCGTTGGTCGCCAGCACCGTTTCGTCCACTGTCAGCGTCGGCTCCGTGCCGGTGGTATTGATGCTCGGCCCGTCGTCCTTGAACACCAGGTTCTGCCCGATGTTCAGCGTCGCCTGGGCGCTGTCGCCGTCCCCGTCGGTCGTGGTCGCCGTCAGCGTCACCAGGTTGTCCGAGGTCAAACTCGTCGAGTCATCCGGATTGGTTGGGTCGGGATGCACCACGGCCCGGATCTGGTCCAGCGTGACGCTGCCATTGGCGGCCACGCTGACCGTGAACACCAGCAGGTTGCCGAGGGCCGTGCGGCCTTCGACCACTGCACCGTTGAGCGACAGGTTCACCGCCTCGCCTGTCTCCGTGTCGGTCAACCCGGAAGCTCCGGCCACCACGCCCAGCGCATAGGTCAGGGTGCCGGCACCATCGGCGCCAAACGCCGAGGTGAAGTTGGCGGCAAAGCTCTGGGTGTCGTTGGTCGCCAGTACCGTCTCGTCCACCGTCAGCGTCGGCTCCGTGCCGGTGGTGCTGATGCTCGGTCCGTCGTCGTCGAAGATCATCTTGGAGCCGATTTCGGTGGTCGTGACAGAGGCTCTGACCAGCGTGAAACCACCGATATCAAAGTCGGCGTGGTCATTGCCCTTGGCAGTGACGGCCGCACCGTTCTCGATAAGCACGCGGTTGTGATCCGCCGTAGTGGTGTATTCAATCTGGTAGCCGGCTTTAATGCCGGTGAGGGTTGCGACCCCTGCAGCAAAGCTGATGGTAATGGCCGGATCATTCACCGATCCGTCTGAATTCTCGATCACCAGCCCGGTGCTATTGTTGATCACGCGAACATTGGTGATGGCCACCGACGTATCGCCTGCGTATCCATTGATGAAGTTCACGCCAGGTTCAGCCGCGGTGCTGAATGCGCTGATTTTTACGATAGCGCTCTTGCCGCTTTGCAATTGCACGACGTCGAAATTGGCCGACTTCGTGTTGTAGACGTCGGTAAAGTCGACGTTGGATTCAAGGTCGGCTTCGTTCTGATCCAGGTTGGGAATGGTCACATTCTGCCTGGCACCCGTGACGAACGAAAAGCGGATGCCCTCTTGCTCCACAATCATCTGATTGTTGGTGCCGAAGGTGGTCGGGCCACCCGCCTGGCTGGTATTGATCGTGTCGCCAGTGTTTATGTTGACGCCGCTTGACTGGTCTGCGGGGTCCTTGCCGGTGGCAATGATGGTGGGATCCGTGATCCGCAACACACCACCGACATCGACAACGTTCGGGTTCGCCTTCGTGAACATCAAGAACAGGTTCTGACCGGAGGGCGCATTGGCCAGGCTGAACACCAGATCCTCACTGGCTCCGATGAAAACCTTATTCAGCAGATTGAGCGAGTCATCGGCATCCGTCATATCGGGATGCTTGAGCGGTTGGTACTCCACGGTCCAGATCTTGCCGCCCGTGACCGGCGAACCGGTTTCTTCAATGTAGGCAGCGAACACGATCGCACCGGCCGGGCCACCGGCTCGACCCAAAACGATGTTATTGTCGTTCGTATCGGTATAGAGAAGGATGCTGGTGCCATCGAGGGTATCGAGTCCGCTGTCCAGGCCATTGAGCGGTGCGCCTGAACTGTCGGTGAAGCTGATATCGGTAATGCTTCCTCCGGGCGCGGCGGTGACGGTGAATGCATCGCTGCCCGTGTTGCCCGCGGCACCGGTATAGCCGCTCAAGGCCGCACCCGTGGCGGTGCCTGCTCCCAGTCCGGCCAAACGGTTAGCGAAGGTCGTGGGCAGGGACGCCACCAGGATGTCGTTGTCGTCAACGTCCCCCGCTGGGGTTGGCGTGGCAGTGGCGTTCTGCAATCCGGCCGTTTCATCCAGGGTCACGTCTTCGCCGGTGGCCACGACGCCCAAAGCGCTGGCTGTAACCGACGTTGTCACCAATGACTCGTTGAGGTCAGTGGTGAGGGGCTGGGTGAATAGAGCGATCTGATCGTTCGTTGACGATGAGTTTTTTTTCTGAGTAGCCATGACTTTCTCCAAAGCAATTGCAGTCACCAAGGCCGGACCGCGGACCTTTTTTTGGTACATGCCACAACTATGGATAAACGCCGGGCGATATACATCGGCCGATACTCCCAGGCGGGGCAGGAGATTCAGACTACTGGGAAGGGGAGACGGGATGACGCGAAGGAGCGGAGTCGAATATTCCGCCTGTGAATGAGGGCATGGCGCGGGTGTTCAAGGTTGCCGGGGCTTTAACCTCCAGCGTGTCGAACTGAGGTTGAACCTGCTCAGGCGGCCGGGTAGTAAGGCGACATGGATTTAACTGGTCGAGAAGGGCCGCTTTTTGCCGAGGCTGTGTAAAAACGGTTTAGAGCAGGTTTGACAGTCAGAACCAGAACGAAAGTCGCGTTCCCACGTAAATTTCAGGTCGGGCCGATATACCAATCATTGGCAGTCTTTACGTAGCGATGCAGATTTCAAAACAGTCTCTGCGTTTACACAGCCTGGACCCATTGCTGCCGGTGGCGATAGTCAAAGAACGGCCTTTAGCGGTCGTTTGAACTTGAAAGGCTTATGAAGAATTCGATCCAACGCTTTCAGGTTCCAAACTGGCTCCCGATTACTATTCGACCTTCAAGGCTCCCGACCCTGGCAAGTCCGTCACCAGATCGGCCCCCAGCAGCCTCGCTGGTGTGTAAGTGCCGCCAGCCGGACGCATCTGCAACAGGTAATCGACCACGGTCAACGCACCGTAGATCGTCAAGCTGTAGACGTTCGCGGTGTGCACGCGCGCCACTTTGCATTCTCCGTGAGCGTTACGGGCTTCGCCCCACACATAAGTGCCTTGATCTGCACGCTTTTCGTCATCAGGGCCGATCACCGTCTTGCCGATGCGTGCCTTGAGCAGCCTCTGCACGAACGGCAAACCCAGCAGCGGACGAATGAAGTTGGTGAACCTGGCGCCGCGAATCATACCGGCAGAGCCTGGTATGAACACCTCAATGTTGGGAATGCCGGTGGTGTGCCACGCCGTGGAAACGTCACCCCAGGGAATGGTCATCGCCAGCTTCTCGCCGTCGCCGAAGTCGATACGACGCACCTGATAGGCCAACGGAACAGACACGATTTTCCCGTTGCGACGTATCTTGCCGCCCTGCGCCATGCCTTCGATTGACGTCTTGGCAGTGCCAGGCGAAAAGCTGGAGCGAGAATCAAAACCCAGCGCCAGATGCGTTGCATCCGGCAGCGCACTCTTGAGTGCAGCGGCGACACAGTCAGTGGGGATCACGTCGAAGCCGACTCCAGGGCAAATGACTACGCCCGCCGTTTGCGCACGTTCTTGCAGGGACTGGGCATGTTCGAATACGGCAATTTCGCCGGTGATATCCAGGTAGTGCGCATTGGCACGCAAGCAAGCGTCCATCATCGGGGCGGCGGTCGCCGAAAACGGCCCTGCGCAGTGCAGAACCAAACCATGACCCTTGATCTGGGCGAGCAATCGCGCCTCGTCATCCAGTCCGAAAACACGGGCTTCAAGACCCAGCTCCCGGGCCAGGACTTCGATCCTGTCGCGGCTTCGTCCCGCCAAAACCGGCCTGAGTCCACGCTTGACGGCTTCGCGAGCGATCAACTCGCCGGTATAACCGTAGGCGCCATAGATCATCCATTTCATCTGCGTCACAGGGTTGTCTTGCTGACTCATGCATTGCTCCTGACAGAATTGATGAAGTGCGTTATTGCCTTGCCCAATCAGCGTCAGACGCTAACGTTAAAGTCAGGTTTAGAGTCAAGCAGAAGTTTGCCAACGCCGACGGCAAACCTTCAGAGGTGCAGGGGTTGACCTTAAAGAAAGGTTTAAGGTGAGCATGCACGGACATGCATGACTGTTGGAACCCGGATGATGTTAAAGACCTTTCTTTCTTGTGCGTTGGTATTGATTGGCGGTGCTTTCATGACCTTTTCAAATGCTGAGCCGAACCCTTCCACTGCTATTGCGAAGGATCGCCAGATACTGGTGATCATGACCAATCACGCAAGCTATCCCTCACGAACCGACACCACGGGGCTGTGGCTGACCGAGCTGACGCATTTCACCGATGTTGTGGAAGCGGCCGGCTACACGACGGTTTTTGCCAGCCCTAAGGGTGGAGCTGTTCCTTTGGACGAACGCAGCCTCGGTTGGCTCTATATGGACAAGGCCGCCCGTGAGCATTTGCAGTCACCGGCCTTTCGCGCTCGACTGAAAAACACGATACCGGTTGCCGATATCGATCCGTCTCGATTCAGCGTCATCTATTTCACAGGGGGGCACGGTGTCATGTGGGACTTCCCCGGAAACCCGGACCTGCGTCGTGTCGCCGAAAAAATCTACAACCAGGGCGGCATCGTCTCTGCTGTCTGCCATGGCGTAGCGGGACTACTGGATCTTAAGGACGAGCAAGGCCAGTTGATCATCAGCGGCAGAAACATAACCGGATTCTCTGATCGCGAAGAGCTGTTTTCAGGCATGAAGAGTCAGGTTCCCTTCTTCCTGGAGGACAGGCTGATGAAACAAGGTGCGCGTTACCGCAAGGCCTGGCTGCCATTCACGCCATTTGCCATCACCGATGGAAGGCTCGTGACGGGCCAAAACCCTCAGTCGCCCAAGGCCGTGGCTGAAGCCGTAATGGCCGTGCTCTCCGCTGGCACTGTAACTCGCTAAGCCTTTGTCGACGAAACGCTGAAAACACTGCTGCGAGCAAACTTGAAAATCTGTCTCCATGGTGCTTGACCTTAAAGTTCAGTTTAACGTTAAGGTTTCTTTCGGCAGGCATTAAAGCCTGCTCTGGCGAATTTCGACTGGCGTGACCAGCGCGGGTTATCAAGCGCAGTGAGTGCTCAGCGAAGTTCTCTGGTCGACGCCATCAAGCAGATGCAATCACCTGGTGAGAGAAAGATTGAAACTCGCAAGCGCCGTTTTAACAGGATTGCTTTTCAACACTTTTGCCAACCATGCGTTGGCGGGGATGCCTGAAATGCCCAGCCAGAACGACACAACCATGATCGATATCGCAGGTCACCAGGTGCCTGTCGTCAAGGGCGGCTTGTACGATCGCTTTCGCTCCAATCCTCCTTTGTCGGTGATTGCAGCAGAAGTACCGGGCGTTGATTTAGGCTGGTTCAAAGGATTGGAGAAGACCAAGGTCGACATTGGCTTTGAGTCGTACTCGCCAAACTTTTACTACGAGAACAACCGCGTGACGGCTGTCTATACGGCGGATCTGAACAAGCTCCGGGAACTCATGCCACCCGAGGTACTGGCAACCGTCCAACCCCTGCAGATCTGGCCGGGCCGAGGCTTGATCGCATTTACCGCGTACACCTATCAGCACTGCGATAACGACGCTTATAACGAAGTCGCTGTGTCGATCATCACCAACAAACCTGGCAAAGCCAATCTTGGTCCGCTCACGCTGATTGGCCAGTCGATGTCTGGAGATTTCTGGGGTTATGTGCTCAAGCTGCCGGTCAATACCGAGCTTGCGAGGGTTCGCGGTGTCGTCGGTTACAACCTGCCGAAATGGCTGACGGGCATTGACCGAAAAGAGGATGCCCAATCGGTGGTCTATGACATCACCGACAGCCAGACCGGCAAAGTGGACGCGTCCTTCAAAGCGAAGAAGCTCGACGACCTGTCCAGTGACGTCGATATTGTCACCAGCAGTTTCACCAATCTCGATCACCAAGGCCAGTTAGCCTATGGATATGCTGTTTCCCGCCAGCTCAGCCACGGCTCCAGCAGGAACGAGGATTCGGCAACCCTCACGCTGGGCGACGGCAGCCTGTCGAACTACATCCGCTCCTTGAAGCTGGGGAAAATGATGAAGTACGAATACGTGCCCGCGTTCCAAAGTGCGCTCTACGCGCCGAAGCCGTTAGCAGCACTGGCTAACGCGCACTGATTCAACGATCCGGCAAAAACCTGTCAGACCTCACAAGCCTGACAGGTGACATTTTACTTGGACGACGCAGTACCACGGCCGCGTGGTGCTGCCGCCACGCCTTCCTCGCGTAGACGATGCAATAACAACTGCGTGTTGTCCACGCAACCCATGCCTTCAGGCTTGCTTTCAACGCCCTCGATAACTAGAAGAAGTTGCGCTTTATTGTGGGCCAGCCGTTGTTGCAGGACTTCGATTTCCTCAACCTTGCGCTTGAGTCCACTGAGCAACTCTTCATGCCGCCAACCGTTCGCATTCATCGGCAGTAATTGTCGGATTTCTTCCAGTGAAAACCCCGCCGCCTGGGCGCCTGTGATGATCTCCAAAACCCACTCCGTATCAGGTGCATAGTCCCGATACCCATTGGCTTTGCGCCCGACAGATGTGATCAGGCCGCTCGCTTCGTAAAAGCGGATCCGTGAAGGCGCCAGTCCGCTGATTTTCGCCAGTTCGCCTATTCTCATATTCCACTCCGGAAAACCATTGACCTTAAAGTTGACTTTAAACCTAAAGTTATTTGGCGACCAAGCGGCGCAGATGTAATGCGTTGCTAAATCGCCATGGAATTCTGGGGTAGGCGAAAACCAGACCAGGACCATTCCCTCTGAACTGCCTATTGGATGGGCTGCACGTTATTGAACAAGGGCAAGGTTCAACAAGGGGCACGATCAGAACACGATTGGTCATACCCTCCATTTCATTCGGGAGATGCGAACATGGGTTATGTCACTACGCAGGACGGTGTTGAGATCTTTTACAAAGACTGGGGACCACGCGATGCCCAGGTGATCTTTTTTCATCACGGATGGCCACTCAGTGCGGACGACTGGGATGCGCAGATGCTCTTTTTCCTGGCGAACGGCTACCGGGTCATTGCACACGACCGGCGTGGTCACGGGCGATCCAGTCAGGTCTGGGACGGGCACGACATGGATCACTATGCTGATGACGTCGCGGCCGTGGTCAACCATCTTGGGGTACAAGGCGCAGTTCATGTGGGGCACTCCACCGGCGGTGGTGAAGTCATCCATTACATTGCGCGCCACGGCGAAGACCGAGTGTCGAAGGCCGCCATAATCAGCGCCGTGCCACCCTTGATGGTTCAGACACCGAGCAATCCAGGCGGCTTGCCAAAGTCGGTTTTCGATGACTTGCAGGCACAGCTGAAGGCCAACCGCGCACAGTTCTACCATGACGTTCCAGCTGGACCTTTCTACGGTTATAACCGCCCTGGTGCAAAACCGTCTGAGGGCATCATCCGGAACTGGTGGCGACAAGGCATGATGGGCTGTGCAAAGGCGCATTATGACGGGATCGTGGCCTTTTCCCAGACCGACTTTACCGAGGATCTAAAGAGCATCACGATCCCCGTGCTGGTGATGCATGGTGATGATGACCAGATCGTGCCTTATGAAAACTCGGGGCTCTTGTCAGCCAAACTGTTGCAAAACAGCACGCTGAAAACCTATTCGGGCTTCCCGCACGGAATGCCTACGACGAACGCCGATACAATCAACGCCGATTTGCTCGCTTTCCTACGAGGTTAGACAACTGGGGGGTGGGTAAAAAACTGCCCCCCAGTTTCTTCAAAGCCAAAAAATCGATGCGTTGAAGATTCGACTAAGTGGCTAAAAAACTGAGCTGACCGAGTGTCCGCTTGCGATTCACTTCGTCTATGTTTTCTGTTCCTCACTGGACTAAAAAAATGGGGCTGTTAATCAATTAATTATTTGCCCTGTTCAGGCTGCCCAGCGTAGTCCGGCGACGCTCAGCAGGATCATGCCGATCCAGACAAGTTTCCAGAACGATACCGCATCACCCATCCAATACATTCCAACGACGGCTGTGCCGGCAGCGCCGATGCCGGTCCAGACCGCATAGGCGGTTCCTACAGGCAGCACCCGCAAAGCCATCGTCAACAGGCTCAAACTGCCGGCCAATACTACGACCGTGCCGACCAGCAGCCAGGGCCTTTCAAGGCCATTGGCAGATTTCAAGCCGACCGCAAAGAAAATCTCCAGGAGTCCGGCAACGATCAGCAGTAACCACGATGCGTTGTAAGTCATTCGATGAAACCTGTGTGGGCAAAAAAAAAGCGAGCCGGTCAAGGCTCGCCAAAGGGAGGTAAAAGGTCAGTTGGCCAACAGTTTGCCGCTGAACAGGCTGATCAGGGTTTTCACCAACAACACGGTCAGTGCCACGGTGAGAAACAACAGAATTACAGCAGCGATTACCATCAGCGCGGTGTTGTCCTGGGCATGTGCATATTTCAGCGCGGCATTGCTCAGGGCCGCGATGGGAAAGCTGATTGCCCACCACGAAGGGGTAAAGGGCACATCGCGACGGAACACTTTGAAGCCGAGCACCACGAACAGAAACAGGCCGAAGTAGAACAATACGCTGGCAAACCTGTCGATCTCGCCGAACACGTTGGTGTACGCCAGGAAACCGACTTCAAAGGGGGCAATAAGGACCATCAGCGAAGGCACCATGCCTTTGGCCAGCGTTGTCTCATGCACCAGCCGCGAAAAGATCCGGGTGAAGAAAACCAGCGCCAGCACCGCACCCACGGCGAGGGCAAACAGGTTGAACTCAGCAACCCAGGCCATGGGCATATGCGCACCGGTAACCGCGATATCGAGGGTGGCAACACCCGGAATCAACCAGGCAGGTACGGCATTCAACGAATCCTGATTGCCCGACAACAGACGAAAAACCACGAGGCCTGCGAGCAACACCGTCAGTGCGCTGCCCAGTATCCAGAGAGCCCGTCCGAGCAATTCGTTGTGGGGCGCGGCGACTGCCGAAAGCAGCAACAGTGCAATGGTGACGGTGCCGAAAAAGTTGCTGGCGATCGGATGGTTGAACTCGGCCCTTACCGCTTCTGGATGTTTCACCCATTTGCCCAGGTAACCCAAGGTCAACAGCACGAATGCCAGGCCGGCCAGGGCGCCAATCGCTTCACCCAACACTCCGCCGACGCCGTAATACTGACCACTCAAGCGCCAAGCCAGTCCCAGACCGGCCAGACCCATGACCGAGCCGAACAGATTGACAGGCAGGTTTTTGATCGACGTATTGCTGGTTTGCACCGATTGAGCGGCAGCGACCGTGGGGGTATATGCAGTGTTCATGGCAGTCTCCCGTTTGACTGAATTTGCTGTTGGGGCTATTTTCAGCCAAACAGACTTTGGCTGAAATAGTCATTAAGCGACGTATTCAGCCAATGATTCGACGAGGACAGACATCATGCGCATAACCCTCCTGGCCTTCCCCCGCGTGCAACTGCTGGACGTTGTCGGACCTGCCGATGTCTTCGCCGAAGCAGCCAGGCAACTGGGCAACCCACGCGCCTATCGGGTTGAAGTGATCGGCACCGGCAAAGGGATGATCAAAAGCTCAAGTGGTTTGAAGCTTGCCATCGACGACACCTTTGAAACGTATAAAGGCAAGATTGACACCTTGCTTGTCGCTGGCAGTCCACACATCGATGAAATTGCCCTGGACCCTGCATTGCAGGAATGGCTACGCCGGCAGGCGAAATCCGTACGTCGTATCGGCTCCGTCTGTAGCGGTGCTTTTTTGCTGGCCGCCGCCGGGCTGCTTGACGGACGCCGTGTCACCACTCACTGGAACTCCAGCGCAAAGCTGGCCAGGGAACACCCGCAAACCCATGTCGACCCGGACAGCATCTTTATCAAGGATGGCAACATCTACACCTCGGCAGGGGTCACGGCGGGCATGGACCTGGCTTTGGCGCTGGTCGAAGAAGACCACGGCAGAGAACTGGCGCTCAGCGTTGCCCGTGAAATGGTGATGTTCTTCAAGCGGCCCGGCGGACAATCGCAGTTCAGTGCGCAATTGGCAGCACAAACCGCCGAACGCAGCGTGATCCGAGACGTGCAGGATTATGTTGTGGAACACCTGAAGGCCGACTTGAGCGTACCCATCCTGGCCGCCCGCGCCGGTATGAGCGAGCGCAACTTCGCCCGTACCTTCAAGGCCGAAGCCGGTTCAACCCCGGCCGAATTTGTCGAACTGGCGCGCATCGATGCGGCCAGACGGTTAATCGAAGACTCGGACGTATCACTCAAGCGCTTGGCCGATACAGTAGGTTATGCCAATACGGACGGGTTCAGGAGGGCATTCATGCGGCGTCTCGGGGTTGGTCCCAGTGATTATCGAAAGCGGTTTTCATCGGTGTAATGTAGAGGGGCCTCATCGCTAAACGTTGCCGCCACATCATGGGCAACCCGAAGCGTGAGCTCCAGGATGGCGGCATTTAGGGCGGGTAGGGCGAGCTGATTTGGGTTGATTTTGAAACGCAGGCATCGCTGGGTGCTGCGGCCTGAAGGTTCGCTGTTTTGGTAATTCACATCACTCAATGCTCATGGGCATGCGAATGGATGGAAAGGGCACCAGGGACCTTGGTGCGTTCGAGCCCCCCACGTTCCAGCCACCGAAGGGTCTGCTCATAGGCACGCTGCAGCAAAGACTCGGTCTGGTCAAAGTTGAAAACCGAGACATCCACCGGGCACAAGGGCGGGACGATGTGCAGACTGGTGACAGTGCGGAAGTGTTCGATGTCGCTCACCAGTTGGCGCATGCTCATCAGATTGACGGTGTGCAGGGCCAAGGCGACCAGTCCTCGGGGAGGTTGCGTCAGGTCGCAACTCACTCCGGTGGGGATTACCACGACGTTGGTGGCTCCCAAGGCTACGGCAGTCGAAATAGGTGTATTGCTTGCCACGCCGCCATCAACCAGAAACTGATCGGCGATTTGTACGCAGGGGAACACCAGCGGAATGGCAGCGCTTGCCAGTAACGCCTGCTCGAGTTCGCCACTGGACAGGACCGTCTCGGCACCACTGAGCAGGTTGGTGGTGACGATGTACAGGGGCAGCACCGCATCCTCAATGCGGTGAATGGGCAGTGCCTGACCCAGCAGCCGATTCAAGGCCGACGGCTGCAACAGATAGCCACGCCGTTTGATCAATCCTCTACAGGTATCGAACCAAGAGAGGGGGAAGATGTCAGTTTTACTCAGCCCGCGCCAGAATCCGGCGAGTGCCTGGACGCCATCGGAATCGGGTCTTGCGGCAAAGTAGGCACCGTTGATAGCGCCTACCGAAGCACCAATCACCATGTCAAATCGAACATTGGTTTCGACCAGGGCCCGCAACATTCCCACCTGCACCGCCCCCAAACTGCCACCGCCAGCGAATACGATTGCGGTTTTGGTCGTCATGGCGGAAGTCTCTGTGCGGAAATGTATCGAATGAGTGTAGCTGGCGGGGTCCAGGACGATGAATTCGCGCTGGCCTACTTCTACATTGTCAGCCCGATACCAGGTGTCTTTGCATTCTCGATAGAGAGGAAATCCAACCGGATCAAGTTTTTGGGTGACGGGTGCGACAGCCTCAACATCAATTTGTAGGTTATGCAATTGCCGGTAGCCGAGCATCTGAATCAACACTTCGTAAAAAACGAACAATTCGCAACGAATAAACGATTTTTACTGATGCTACATGCCCGTTAGCATGACCTCTTCCAGCCCATTTACTTCATGCGGAGACAGTCATGCAAATGGCCATCCAATGCCGCGGTTTCGAGATTACTTCAGCAAGCGCCTGGCCTACAGCTTAAGTCACTGCGCCGCCCGCATTGGGGCGGGTGATCGTGCGGCGCTATATGAGTATCGGCCAACCTTGGATAGTTAAATGACCACCATTAGCGTCGGCCAATCTTGGATGTGGGTCGCCTTTATCGGGTTCGTCCTCGCCATGCTGGCGCTGGATCTTTTCGTCTTCGGCGGGCGCAAGGCGCATCGTGTTTCAGTACGCGAAGCGCTGGCCTGGGTCATCGCCTGGACCAGTTTGGCGTTGGTCTTCTCCGTCCTGCTCTGGTGGTATCTGCGCGGCATGTTCGGCGCCGAAGTGGCCCAGCGTACAACGCTCGAATTCCTGACGGGCTACCTGATCGAGCAGTCGCTGTCGATCGACAACATGTTCGTTTTCGTGATGATCTTCGGCTATTTCGCCGTGCCGCCAGAGTTGCAGCGCCGCGTCCTGCTCTATGGCGTGCTCGGCGCCATCATCATGCGCGCCGGTATGATTTTCGCCGGTGTCTGGCTGGTGCAGGAGTTTGCCTGGCTGCTCTATGTCTTTGGCGCTTTCCTCCTCATCACCGGCTTCAAGATGCTGATCTTCGCCAACCAGCAACCAGACCTCGAAATGAACCCTTTGCTGCGCTGGCTGCGTAGCCATCTTCGCATCACCGACGGTTTTCACGGCGAGCGCTTCTTCGTGCGCCAGAACGGCCTGCGCTGGGCGACGCCGATGTTCCCGGTGCTGGTACTGATCGAGGCCAGCGACCTGGTGTTCGCGGTCGACAGCATCCCGGCTATCTTCGCCGTCACCACCGACCCCTTCATCGTGTTCACCTCCAACATCTTCGCCATCATGGGCATGCGCGCACTGTATTTTCTGCTTGCCGACATGGCCTACCGTTTCCACTTGCTCAAATATGGTCTGGCCATCGTACTGGTGTTCATCGGCGGCAAGATGCTGGTCGCGCCGTGGTGGCACATGCCGATCCAATGGTCGCTGACCACAGTCGGCGGCATCATCTTGATTTCGGTACTGTTGAGCCTGACTTTGACGAAGAGCAAAACACGGGTTACGGGAGAACAATGATGAATTTGAGGCAAGAACGGGCGATGGCGGCACCGACGCTAGCTGAGCGCGACAGTGATGGTCGACTGATCGGCATAGTCATCGACCGGTTGAATCCACAACCCAAAGCAGACGGTGGCGACAGGCAAAAGTCGGCCAATAGCGGCCTACCTGAAAATCAAGCTTTCAACAAAGCATCCGCGATTGTTCCTGAAAAAGTCGTCTCTACCGGCCCGGTGAGAAAAACTGATCCCTCGCCATCCCATTGAACCGTTACAGCTCCGCCGTCACATTCGACCTCAACGCAATTGTCTAGCAAGCCACGACGAATTCCGTTAACTGCGGCGCCGCAAGAGCAGGAGCCTGAACCCAGCGGGATACCGCCCCCGCGCTCCCAAATTCGCAACCGGATGTGCTTTCGGTCAATGATCTGGACGAAATGCACGTTCGTCCTGAGGGGAAACAAGGGGTTGGTTTCAACTCCCGGTCCAATCGTTGCAATCTCAACGGCTGTCAGATCATCCACAAAATAGGTGCAGTGCGGATTTCCCATGCTGCAAGCTGTTGGGTGACCGGCAAGTGGCATCACTAAAGTGTCCATTTCCAAAGCCAGAGGAACATCCGACCAACCCAAAAGTGGCTTTCCCATGTTTACAGAAATGGCGCCGGTTGAAGTTCGTTCGCAAGTCAGCAGGCCACGGTTGGTTCGCAGTGCTGCCGAAGTCATATTGGATTCACGCATCAGCATATCAGCGGCCCCGCGCGTTGCGCTGCCACAAGCATCCAGCGTTGAGCCATCTGCATTCCAGAACATCAAACGCGCATCTGCATCATCGCAATCAAACACCACCGCGAGTTGATTGAAGCCGACTCCTCGGTTCCGATCTCCCATCAGACGAGCCATATTGCTGGTGATTGGATTCGGTGATTTTCGCGAGTCGACGATAACGAAATCATCGCCATTGGCGTGCATTTTATGAAAGCTGAGCGGCATAAATAGACCTGGCAGCGAGACATGTGATGAGTTGACGTTTCAAAGTGATCTATCCCTATTCGCATGATTTTTTCAAGCTATGTGAAAACTCATGGGGCGAATGTGTTTGGCAGACCGGACACATCGTTGTGTTTGATTCGTCACCGGCTGCTTTTGGCCGAATTAGGTCAGTTTCGACAGGCGAAGACCGACCCGATGCAGGGAGTCCCTCTCACTTTTCGAGACTCTCGGTATGGCTGACAGCTACCTGCCGCCCGCGCTCCAGGTTGACGCCGGCCAGGATCAGCAGGCCGACAACGAAATAGCTGCCGGTAATCAGCATCGCCAGGCGGTGATCGCCTCCGGACAGCCAACTGGTCAGGCCGTAAGTCATGGGGCCGAGGATTGCCGACAGTTTGACCGCCAGCCCCCAGAGGCCGAAGAACTCCGCCAGCCGTGTCGGCGGCGCGAGCAGACCGACTATCGCACGTCCGGCCGATTGGCTGGCGCCCATGCACAGACCGGCGAGGTTGGCCGCCAGCCAGAACAGCCCGGGGCCGCGCGCGACCCAGACCAGACCGACCATGCCGAGCCAGCCCAGCAGGGTCAGCGCCAGCGTGGTGCGATGGCCGAGGCGATCCTGCAGCCAACCGAACAGCACGGCACCGATGGAGGCCGTAATATTCACCACGAAGATCAGCAGCAGCGTGTCCTGGGTATTGAAGCCCATGACCTGATTGGCATAGATGGCAGCCAGGGTGATCACCGCCGAGATACCGGCCTGGTAGCAGACGGTGCAGGCAAGGAAGCGCAGCAGGTCACGATAGCGGTCGGCTTCGCGCAGCGTCTGCGCGAAGCGCGCCAGCGCCGCCTGCGGGATAGGCCTGTCGCTGCTCCCTGTCTGCGGCAGGCTGCGTTCACGCAAGAACAGGAAGGTCGGTACGCTGGCCAACGCGAACAAGACCGCAGTGATCAGCATGCACACCGGCACGAACTGCGCCGCCGTCTGGCCTTGCGCCTGGGCCCAGCTGACGAAGGCCAGGCAGGCGCCCAGGCTGACCAAACCGCCAATGTAACCCAACCCCCAGCCCCAGCCGGACACCTTGCCCAAGGCATCCGCACGGGCGAGCTGGGGCAGGAAGGCAGCAATCAGGTTCTCGCCGCTGCCGAAGCAGTAGTTGGATAGCACGATGAACAGAATCGCAACGCCGAGCTCCCCCGGCCCGGCCAACGCCAGTCCAGCGGTAAAGACGACGCAACCGACCGTGCTGAACAGCAGCAGACGCTTCTTGCAGGCGAAGGCGTCGGCGTAGGCACCGATCAGCGGAGCGGTCAGGATGATCAGGGCGTAAGAGAGGGATATGGCGCTGGTCCAGGCCAGCGTACCCCAGGCTTCGCCCTTGGCGACCACGGCGACGAAGTAGGCGTTGAACACGGCGGTGATCACCACGGTCGTGTAGCCGGAGTTGGCGAAATCGAACATCGCCCAGGCCCAGATTTCTCGGCGTGTCACTCCGGGGGCAAGGCTGGCTGGCATGGCAGATCTCTCTGCAGGGGCTGCGTTCTTCAGAAGCCTAGCCCCGGCTCACCCATCCTGCGAGCGCTGCAGCTGATGATGGCATTCCCAGTCGCCTCCGTAGGCGCATAATGGCAGTTGGCAAGGATCTACACACAGAGTGTTCTGTCATGAGGGGCTGCCGATGCCTCGTCCGCCTCCAGAAACCCGTGCCGTTCCCCGTTGCGATGGGGACGCGGAAAAATTGCTCGAAATTGTCCGGCGCACCGTGGTCGAGCTGCGCCCGCAAGCGGCAGAAGGTTTGCAAGTCACCTTGCACAGCGTGCTGGATCGGGATCTGGGCGTAGACAGCCTGACTCGAGTCGAGCTCTGGTCACGTATCGAGCACGAATTCGGTGTGCGCTTACCGGAAAACCTGTTCGCCTCGGCAGACACCCCCACCGACATACTGCGCGTGCTGCGCAGCAGGCATGGCGCCGAGGCCGTACGTCCGTTGCCCTCCAGCGACTCCAGCGAGACTCTGATAGCAACGGGGCAGCCGCCAGACGCCGCGCGGACCTTGATCGAGGTACTGGACTGGCATGTGCGCCAGCAGCCGCAGCATCTCCACGTGCGCCTGCTAGGTGAAAGTGACCAGCAGGAAGATATCAGCTATGGCGCCTTGCACCATGGGGCCTTGGCCGTTGCCGCAGGGCTGCAGCGCAGTGGCTTGCACGCCGGTCAAACCGTGGCCCTGATGCTGCCCACAGGCCGCGACTTTCTCCAGGGCTTTTTCGGCATCCTGTTGGCCGGTGGTGTGCCGGTGCCCATCTACCCACCGCTGCGCCTGTCGCAGATAGAGGATCATCTGCGCCGCCAGGCCGGCATTCTGCGCAACGCCGAGGCCAAAGTGCTGATTACCGTGACGCAAGCGAAGCTGCTCGCCCGGTTGCTCCAGCCGCAGGTCCCGAGCCTGACGCGCATTGCCAGCGTGGCCGAGCTGACAGGCGAGGGGGGCGAGTGCATCACACCACCGCGGCAACCGGATGACATCGCCTTCCTGCAGTACACCTCGGGCAGTACTGGCCAGCCCAAGGGTGTGATGGTCAGCCACGCCAATCTGCTGGCCAATCTGCGCGCCATGGGGAGGGCTCTGAAGGTGGGACCGCAAGACGTGTTCGTCAGCTGGCTGCCCATGTACCACGACATGGGATTGATCGGTGCCTGGCTGGGCAGCCTGTACTACGGCTACAGCCTGATGCTGATGTCGCCGCTGGCTTTCCTGGCACGGCCGGCGCGTTGGCTATGGGCCATCGACCGCTTCCGAGGCACGATGTCGGCGGCGCCCAACTTCGCCTACGAGCTGTGTCTGAACAAACTCGCTGACGACGATCTCGAGGGTCTGGACCTGAGCAGTTGGCGCCTGGCCTTCAACGGTGCCGAACCGGTCAGCCCGCAGACCTTGCAGCGCTTCGCCGAACGTTTCGTACGCTACGGCTTGGCCCCTACCGCGTTGGCGCCGGTCTATGGGTTGGCCGAGGCTACGCTGGGCGTGGCCTTTCCTCCCCTGGACCGAGGACCGCTGATCGACCGGGTACAGCGCGACGCGTTCCAGGCCCGTGGCAATGCACTGCCCGTCGAAGCGGATGCCGGTGCAACGCTGCGCTTCGTCTCCAGCGGTCGACCACTGCCGGGCCATCAGATTCGTATCGTCAATGGCAGCGGAATCGAACTGCCCGAACGCAGCGAAGGGCACCTGCAATTTCGCGGGCCGTCTACCTCGGCAGGCTACTACCGCAACCCCGAAGAGACCCGCCGGGTGCTGCGCGATGGCTGGTTCGACTCGCTCGACTTCGCCTACATGGCCGGCGGCGAGGTCTACCTGACCGGCCGCGCCAAGGACTTGATCATCCGTGCCGGGCGCAACATCTACCCCTACGATGTCGAAGCAGCGGTCGGCAATCTGCCCGGGCTGCGCAAAGGCTGCATCGCGGTGTTTGGCAGTCCGGAGCCGGCCACCGGCACCGAGCGCCTGGTGGTGTTGGCGGAAAGCTACGAGAAGGACGCTGCTGCGCGGCAACAGCTGCAGCAGGAGGTCAACCGTATCGTGTTCGACCTCACCGGTGTGGCGCCCGACGATATCGTTCTGGCGCCACCGCATAGCGTACTGAAAACCTCCAGCGGAAAGCTTCGCCGTGCTGCCAGTCGTGAACTGTATGAGCGCGGCGAAGTGGGGCGGCCGCACCTGGCCGTTTGGCGCCAGCTGCTGCGCCTGGTATTGCAGGCCTTGCGCGGGCATTTCGGTCGCAGCTGGCAGACCTGCCGCGCCGCGTTGTATGCCACTTACATCTGGCTGCTGTTCTGGCTGGTCACACCGCTGACCTGGCTGGTCGTTGCGATCCTGCCGCGCCAGCGTTGGTGTCGCAGCTTTACCCGTGGGGCCTCCCGGCTGTTTCTGCGCCTGGCGGGTGTTCCGTTCAGTGTCACGGGACTCGAGCGCCTGCCTTCCTCCTCGGTGAGCGTGCTGGCTGCAAACCATGCCAGCTACCTCGATGGTGTCATTCTCAGCGCGGCCCTACCGCCGCAGTTCAGCTTCGTTGCCAAGCGCGAATTGGCTGGCCAGTGGATCGCCGGCCGGTTCCTGCGCAAGCTCGGCGCCCGCTTTGTCGAACGCTTCGACCTGCAGCGCAGCGCCGCAGACACCGAGCCCCTGGCCGAGGCGCTGCAGGCTGGCCAGCCCCTGGTGTTCTTTCCCGAGGGAACCTTCACCCGCGAGCCAGGATTGCGAACGTTCCACATGGGCGCCTTCGTGCTAGCTGCGCGTGCCGGCGTGCCGCTGCTGCCGGTCGCAATTTGCGGCACGCGCAAGGTGCTGCGCGACGGTCAGTGGTACCCGCGCCATGGTGCAATCCACGTCAACGTCTGTCCTGCGCTGTTGGCAGACGGGCCGGACTGGATGGAGGCAATCAAGCTGCGGGATGCGACGATAGCGGTGCTGCTAGAGCACCTGGATGAATCGGAACGAGCCCAGCGCGCAGGTTAGGCGACTACTTTGCTACCGTCGTTTTTCCGGAGCCGTTTATAGAGTGGGCACACGTCAAAATCTAAATCCGCTGTGAGCGCCCGCTTTTGGCTGACTGCTGCCTGTCGCGAAGGGCCGAAAGCGACTCAGTCACTCCGGTGCCATCATCACCACAAGCGTCATCTTGATGAGTTCTTCAATCTTATCGATGGCTTCCAGGGCACCGCGTACGTTGTTAGAGACACCGGCTGACCCAAACTGCTCGACCCAGCCCGGCGCTACAGCGGAGGGCGGGCCTGCACCCGGCCCAGGGCGGTTTCATGCTCTGGGCGCAGCTGCTGGAATATTTCGACACACTGCTTGAAACGGGCTTTACTGGAACAAGTCGTGCGGATTATCGAGGGCTGCATGTGCTCGGCAGCCAGTACTGGCTGGATGTTGAGTTCAAAAACTACACCCGTTGTGGTTGAGGAGCAGTCCTTGCCCATGTCCCGGTTTCTCTGCGCCATGCTGTTCGCGCTGCTGCTCGTCGGCTGCGCCACCACGCGCTTGCCTCACGAATTCAGCGAGGCGATACCCGCCAGCGATTCGGCGTTCGGGCGCTCGATCCAGGCTCAGGCCGCCGAACATGAGGGGCGCTCGGGTTTTCGCTTGCTGCCCAACAGCAGTGAAGCATTCCGGGCGCGCGCCGAGTTGATCCGCAATGCGCAGAAAGCCGTCGATCTGCAGTACTACATCGTGCATAACGGTTTCAGCACTCGGGCGCTGGTGCATGAAATGCTGCTGGCAGCAGATCGCGGCGTACGGGTACGCATCTTGCTCGATGACACTGCCAGCGACGGCCAGGAAGAAGTCATCGCTACCCTGGCGGTGCACCCGAACATCCATATCCGCGTCTTCAACCCTTTGCATCTGGGGCGCAGCACCGTGGTCACTCGAACCATGGGCCGCCTGCTTGATCTTTCCCAACAACACCGACGCATGCACAACAAACTGTGGCTGGCCGACAACAGCGCAGCCATCGTCGGCGGACGCAACCTGGGGGATGAATATTTCGACGCCAGGCCCGACCTCAACTTCACCGACATGGACCTGCTGGGCATCGGCCCGGTCGCCGAGCAATTGGGGCACAGCTTCGATCAGTACTGGAACAGCGCCTTGAGCCAGTCGATCAGTGACTTCCAGCTCAACAAGCCAACAGCGCAAGACTTGCTCGAAAGCCGCCAACGCCTGGAGCAATCGCTCCAGACATCACGAATCGAGAGCAAGGCGTTGTACAACCATCTCATGACCTACCAGACTCAACCGCAACTCGAGACCTGGCGCAAGCAGCTGATCTGGGCCCATAGCAAGGCGATGTGGGACGCTCCAAGCAAGGTCCTGGCCAGCGGCGAACCGGCCCGCGCGCTATTGATGGCCACACAGCTGCGGCCTGAACTCGATAGCGTCAATAGCGAGCTGATCATGATCTCGGCCTATTTCGTCCCGCAAAAGCCGGGCATGGACTATCTCCTGGGTCGTGCCGATGCCGGCGTTGATGTGCGCCTGCTGACCAACTCACTGGAGGCCACCGATGTGCCGGCGGTGCATGGCGGCTATGCACCGTATCGCAAGACTCTGCTCGAACATGGCGTGAAACTCTATGAGCTGCGGCGCCAGCCGGACGATCCTGGTCGTAGCTCCTCGTTTGGTTTCAGTGGTGGCTCTGACTCCAGCCTGCACACCAAGGCCATGATCCTGGACAGACAGAAAGTGTTCGTTGGCTCGTACAATTTCGACCCGCGTTCAGTGTTCTGGAACACTGAAGTCGGGGTGCTGGTCGATAGTCCCGAACTGGCCGGCTACGTACGCCAGCTGGCGCTTGAGGGCATGGCGCCGGCCCGGAGTTACCAGGCCCGACTGGAAAACGGCGAAATTGTCTGGCTCACCGAGGACGACGACCGCCTGCATACCTTGCGCAAGGAGCCCGGCGGCAAGTGGCGCAGCTTCAAGGCCTGGCTCAGCGACAAGATCGGCCTGGAGAAAATGCTCTAGATCGAAACCCGGAGTACACCCACTGACCTCACGCCCACGTGTGAGCATTCAATCAGTGCGCAGGGCTTGCGTCAGGCCGCCGTGCAATAGGGACTTACAAAGAAGCCTCTCGATAAGGGTGACGCGATCAAGCTGGATGTCTTCTGACGTTTTTGTCTTCACCTGCATGACTCAGGCGCCTTGCAGTAAACGGAGGGTACCTTATGCCCTTATTTTTGAGGGTAATGAATGAAACAAGGACAGGTTCTGCTGTTGGCTTTGTTGATGCTGTTTTTAACGGGGTGCACGACCACGCCGCCAAAAGACCAAGGCAATCTCTGCAGTATTTACCGTGAGTATCCCGACTGGTATGAGGACTCGCTGCAAATGCAGAGTGAATATGGGACGCCTCTGCATGTGGCCATGGCGATCATGAAGCAGGAAAGCAGTTACGTGGCGGACGCATTGCCGCCTCGTGACTACCTGCTCTGGGTGATCCCCTGGGGGCGAGTCAGTTCGGCCTACGGTTATGCGCAGGCTCAAGACCCTGTGTGGGGTGAGTACAAGGACAGTACAGGCAACGGTGGTTCGCGTGACAGTTTTGACGACGCGATCATGTTTATCGGTTGGTACACCACCGGCACCCAACGCCAACTCGGAATCTCCAAATGGGACACCTACAATCAGTACCTGGCCTATCACGAGGGGCGTGGGGGCTTTAGCCGCAATACCTATCGCAGTAAACCCTGGCTGATGCAGGTTGCCCAGAAAGTGCAAAAGCAGTCAGAGATTTACAACGCTCAACTTAAAGTGTGTCGCCAAGAGTTGGAAGATGATCGTAGCGGGTGGTTTTAACGCATTTACGAAAAAAAAACCCGCATCTCCTGGGGGAAGATGCGGGGAAAAGTATTGCACATGGTGAGGAAGGTCGGCCTCCTCGAAAGCAGACTGGCTGTATTCGAAGCGTCCGTTAAAGGTGTCACCTGTAAACCTCACCTTGGCCAACGCCCCCTCGACGCATATTTAAAGTCGAGGGAGAGGGGCGAGCGAAATCAATAATTATCAAAGACAGATTAATAAATACGGATATGACGTCGTGGATAGCTTCTCGGTGATGGCGTCGCGAGGTCAAGCCTGTTCCAAAAGAAGTCTGGCGGTGCTGATAGGCAAGGGGTGAGGTGCATTGATCCGGCCTTCCAATCTGATCACGAACGCCAAGGCCTCTGCGTAGCTGCGAAACTCAACGCACCACGCGTTCATCCATACATTCCAGCCTTCCGGTTTGCTCGCTTTCTCGATTTTTATCAGCATCCTGGAATCCCTCCATGTGGTGGTTTAGCCTGGTCTCGAACCGGGGAAAACCGAAGTGCGGTATGTGAATGTTTGTCTGCGTGGCCTGGGTGACGACGCGGGACAAAACAGTGAATCTGCTCAGGAAAGTCAGCCTCTGCAAATGCGGTTTTGATGGCGGTCGAAGCTTTCGTCAAAAACGTCACCTGCAGGCCCTGCCATGGCTAACCCTCCTCTTGGCACATTTAAAGCCGATAGAGGGGAGTGTTTGGAAATTAATAATTATCAAAAATGGATTTACGGCGGCGGGGGGATTCAGACGTTGGAACCGTATTTGCGTTCGATTGGGCATTCTCTAAAGCAAGGGCTTGCAAGCGAAAGCGGATGCAAGCCCTTGGTTTTTTCTGTTCCGTTATTTCTATCCTGATCGTGATTGCCTGATGTTTTTCAGGACGTCGGATCTGCCTTGCGGCGATCGCTGCCGGCCGGGTTGCCGGTATCGATCAGCCTTCTTTCCAGCAGTACGTTTTCCAGTGCCTGGCGGTCTGACGGGTTCATTTGATGTTCTCGCTCCTTGAGTTCCAACAGGATCGGGGTCGACCACTGGCGGTAGGTTTGTTCAGCACTACGATTGAGTGACATGGGTTCCTCCTTGATCAGGCTCCTGCCAATAAAGGCGCCGCACTTCGATACGCCAAAAACCCTAGTCGACGAAGCCTGTTCCCGCCACTGCTTTACGTCGGACGGCCATTGCCCCAGATGCCCGTAGCGGCGGTGCGCCGTACGTAGTCGCCAAAGTCGCGCGCCGGCCGGCCCAGCGCCCGCTGTACACCATCGGCTACGGGTGTGTTGCGCCCGTCCAATACAGTCGTGAGGAGATACAACACTAGGTCGATCAACGCCGGGGGAAGTTGTTCCTGTTCCATTGCCTGTCGATACGCGTCTGCCGGTACGGCCACGAATTCGATGTTGCGACCGGTGGCGCGAGCAATCTCGGTCACGGCTTGGGCAAAGGTCAACGCCCGAGGGCCGGTCAGTTCATAGAGCTGGTTGGTGTGTCCGGGTTGGGTCAGTGCCGCGACGGCACACTCGGCGATGTCTTCTGCATCGACAAAGGGCTCGGCGACCTGGCCGACGGGGAGTGCAAGCTCACCTTGCACAATGGGTTCAAGAAAGTGTGCCTCGCTGAAATTCTGGCAGAACCAACTGGCTCGCAGAATCGTCCAGTCAATCCCGCTGTCCTGTACGACGCGTTCGGCCTGTTGTGCTTCAACTTCGCCGCGCCCGGATAACAAGACCAGCTTGCGGACGCCGCTTTTCACCGCAAGTTCGGTGAACGCCTGGATGGTTTCAACGGCGCCTGGAACGGCGAGGTCCGGTTGAAAGGAAATGTAGACGCAATGAACGCCATCGATCACGGCGTCCCAGGTCGATCGATCTTCCCAGTCGAAGGGCGGATTGGCATCGCGCGAACCCCGGCGAACGGGCAGGCCGGCAGCCTCGAGCCGTTGTGTGATGCGCCGTCCGGTTTTGCCGGTGGCGCCGAGGACCAGCGTGATGGGTTGGGTCGTTTTCATCGCGTTCATCTCCATCGATTAATGTGAGTGATGCTCATGTTTAAAAGATGATAGATGCTCATGTTTCGCCGTCAACCCATCAGATCGAATTCCCCGACGTGTGGCATCTGTTGTTGGGCGTAGGGAATGGCGATGCTAAGGTGAGTACATGTCACGTTTTTGATCGGGAACTCACTCGTGCGCAAAAAAACCTCTGAAACCCTCGAACAGCCTGCTGCAGAAGCGGTTCGACGCAAACCCACGCAACAGCGCAGCCGCGATCGTCAGGAGCGGATTCTGGCCATGGCCACTCAATTGATCGCGGACAAGGGCAGCGATCAACTCAAGATGAGTGAAATCGCCGAGCGCTCCGAGATCTCGATCGGTTCCCTTTATCAGTACTTCCCCGACAAGAGTTCCGTGATCCGTACGCTGGCCGAGCGCTATAACGCTGAAAGCCGTCGTTGCATTGCCGAGGCAATGGAGGCTGTCGAGGATGCCCGGGGTTTGCGCGCCGCCTATTCGCAGTTGCTCGATCAGTATTACGAGATCGTGATGGCGACACCGGTGATGCGTGACATCTGGTCCGGCATGCAGGCCGACAAGCAGTTGTTGCAGCTGGAACTGGAGGAGAGCCGGGTTGCCGGAGCCCTGCTGGCCCAGGCGATGCTACGCGTGTATCCCGACTGCGACGAGCAACAGGTCGAGGAGTCCGCGTTTTTGATCTGGCACCTGGGTGAGGCGACCATGCGGTTGGCTGTCACTTGTGCACCCGTTGAGGGGCGAGCACTGGTCGAGGCGTTCAAGCGCATGTCCCTGCGCGAGATCATGCAGCCCGCGCGCAGGGACATCGACTTGCCGTAAAAACCTGGCAGCTACTTCATGCTCCCTAAACGAAGGGTTGGCCGCCAAAGCCACGGGGCAATCGTTGCAGGCCGGCCATCGCGGTCAGCCGCTCGGTCCAGGCTGAACGCCAGTCATTGGCGGTATGCACGGCTTTGGCTTTGCGTGCTGCGCGGCGGGCAGCGTTGCGCTCAGCCTTGCGGGCTTCTTTGTAGGCGTCGGTGTTTCGGCAGCTTCGGCATTTCACCCGGTTGAGTTCGCGGGTCGATACGAGGTTGTTGCCGTGGTGACCGCAGGCCAGGTGCCCGCTGACTTTGAAATGAGTGACCATTGGAACGTCTCCTTCGTGACGTGTGAGCGGTTGACTCCACGTGAGCGGGGACGTTCGATTGGTTTTGCGCAACAAAAAATCCCGGTTCCAGGCCGGGTTGTGAGAAGGGATGGAAATCCAGCAGGCAGCCAAGGGTGTGGAGACGTACGGTCACCGATCATGCTGCCCGAATAGGGCCTTTTCCCGCACCGCGAATTCGTGACGGATCATCTGAACCGGGGCAGAGGCCGGTCGACAGGCTTGAGAGACGACAGCGTGTGCCGGATCAGCGGCGTGTCCTTCTCAATGTCGTTCAGGCGATCACGAATTCTGAGGGCGGTGGGGTGTCCGCCTTGATGATCGACCCAGTCGGCGATTTCCTTGCAGGCGGCGGCCAGGCGAGCCTGACGGGAGTCCAGCAAGGTGAGCAGGGTGGTGATGGACTCTTTTTCGGACATGGGAAGCACCTCCGTTCAAGAAACCTGGGTGTGGCAGCAAAAAGCCCGCCTGGGGCGAGCTTTCTGCCGAAAGGGTTACTGATCCTTCAACTAACTCAGTATAGACCCGTTAAAAAAAGGTGACGAGCCGTCAACTTTGTCGGGCTGTCACTTGTGATTGAGCGTTCAACTGATGGCAAACACGCACAGCGTCTTCTTCGTTATCGTAGCCATCTCCGATGAAGCCTTGGGTGCGGGTATCGGCGATGCGGTACCAGACTGCGGCATCCGGTGGCAGGTGGTCATATTCACCCGCACGTCGACCATGGATGATGATCTTTTTGCAACGCTTCACGACGAAAATGTCTTCCATGGCGTCTCCGCAGCGGATACGTGTTCAGTTCAACTATAGAAGCCATTGGTGATCGTGCAAAAAACAGGCAGGTCAATTCGTCGGTTCAGGCGCTGACCTCTGCCCGGTGCAGTCGTGCCTTCGGATTTACGCCAGCACCGCGACCGCTTTGATTTGTGCCCACAGTGGCTGGCCGGGATGGATGTTCAGTTGATCACGGGAATAACGGGTGATCCGCGCAAGCAATGGCGTGCCGGCGGCGTCCAGGCGAATCAGCACGTGGGCGGCGTTGTCGGCGCTCATTTCGCTGACCACAGTGACCGGCAGGCGATTGAGAATGCTGCTTTGCCCGGTATTGTCCAGGCTCAGGCTCACATCCCGTGCCTGGACCTTGCAGCGCAGTGCCTGGCCCGCATCCAGTGGCGTATGAGGCACACGGATGTTGAGGGTGGTGTCGGGCAATTGCAGGCTCAGCAATTGATAGTCGGCGTCATAAGCGCTGACGCGACCTTCGATCACCACACCAGCGTCATCCCCCATTGCCAGCGGCAAGTCAAGGCGTGCCAGAGTCTGGCCGATCGGGCCGCTGGCCAGTGCCTTGCCGTTGCTGAGCAACACGATATGGTCGGCCAGCCGCGCGACTTCATCCTGGGAGTGGCTGACGTACAGCACCGGGATGTCGAGTTCGTCGTGCAGGCGTTGCAAGTAGGGCAGGATTTCACCTTTGCGTTGGGCATCCAGCGCCGCCAGAGGTTCGTCCATCAACAACAGTTTCGGGCTGGTGAGCAAGGCGCGGGCGATGCCGACGCGCTGTCGCTCACCGCCTGAAAGGTGTTGCGGGTGCCGGTCCAGCAAATGGCCGATGCCCAGCAACTCGGTGGCGTGGGCCATGTCGACGCGGCGTTGCGGCTTGGGGATGCGCTTGAGGCCGAATGCCAGGTTGGCCAGCACCGACAGATGAGGAAACAGGCTGGCTTCCTGGAACACGTAGCCCAGCGCGCGCTTGTGCGGCGCGACGAAGATCCGGTTGTCGCTGTCTTGCCAGACTTCATCGTTGACCTGGACAAAGCCTTGCTCAGCCCGCTCCAGGCCGGCGATGCAGCGCAGGCAAGTGGTCTTGCCAGAGCCGGAGTGGCCGTAAAGCGCAGTGACGCCACGGCCAGGCACCTGCAGATCGACGTCCAGGGCGAAGCCCGAATAACGTAGTTTCAGACGCATTTGAATCATCGGTCAGCTCCAGCCCGCTTTGGTTTTACGACTGGAATACAGCGCCAGCAGGACGACAAACGAGAACACCAGCATTGCCCCGGCCAGCCAATGGGCCTGGGCATACTCCATGGCTTCGACGTGATCGTAGATCTGCACCGAGACCACGCGGGTCTTCTCGGGAATATTGCCGCCGATCATCAGCACCACGCCGAACTCGCCGACGGTGTGGGCAAAGCCGAGAATGGCCGCGGTAATGAAACCGGGGCGGGCCAGGGGCAATATCACGCTGAAAAAGGTATCCCAGGGATTGGCCCGCAAGGTCGCGGCCACTTCGAGCGGGCGCGTGCCAATCGAGGAAAAAGCGTTTTGCAGCGGCTGGACCACAAACGGCATCGAATACAGCACCGAACCGATGACCAGCCCCGCAAAACTGAACGTGAGGGTGCCAAGGCCCAGTGATTGGGTGAGCTGGCCAAGGTACCCGTGAGGGCCGAGGGCCAGCAACAGATAGAAACCAATCACCGTCGGTGGCAGCACCAGGGGCAGGGCGACAATCGCCCCGACCGGGCCGCGCAACCAGGAGCGGGTGCGCGACAGCCATAACGCAATCGGAGTGCCGACGATCAGCAGGATGACGGTCGTCAGGGACGCCAGTTTCAGGGTCAGCCAGATGGCGGAAAAATCGGCACTCGATAGCGACATTTAGATTTCGTAACCGTAGGACTTGATGACAGCTGCCGCTTTCGGCCCCTTGAGGTAGTCAACCAGTGCCTTGGCGGCCGGGTTGTCCTTGCCCTTGTTGAGAATCACTGCGTCTTGCTTGATCGGGTCGTGCAGGTTGGCGGGAACGATCCAGGCCGAACCGCTGGTGATCTTGCCGTCCTTGTAGATCTGCGACAGGGCGACAAAACCCAACTCGGCGTTGCCGGTGGAGACGAACTGGTAGGCCTGGCTGATGTTCTGGCCTTCAACGATCTTGTCCTTGACCTTGTCGGTCAAACCTTCCCTGGCCAGTACCTGGGTCGCCGCCAGGCCATAAGGCGCGGCTTTGGGGTTGGCGATGGACAGGTGCTGGTATTCGTTCTTTTTCAGCACATCGCCCTTGGCATCGACGTAGCCTTCCTTGGCCGACCACAGCGCCAGCGTACCGACGGCGTAGGTGAAGCGCGAACCCTTGACGGAGTCGCCTTCGGCTTCAAGCTTTTTCGGGGTGCTGTCGTCTGCCGAGAGGAACACTTCGAACGGCGCGCCGTTTTTGATCTGGGTGTAGAACTGGCCGGTGGCGCCAAAGGAGGCGACCAGTTTATGCCCGGTGTCTTTTTCGAAATCAGCGGCGATGGCCTGGATGGGGGCGGTGAAGTTGGCGGCGACGGCCACCTGGACTTCGTTCGCCTGGGCTGAGCCGAAGGCGAATACGGCGAGAAGGCTCGCCAGGCAGGTCGGGGCAAAACGTGAGGCACGAATGGTCATGAAACGGCTCCGTTAAAGGCAATGGCGGCAGGTTAATCGTTATGTACAAAAATATATAGCGAATTGCCTTTAAACGGAATGTGTTGCCGCAAAATTGTATACAATTTTGATGGGAGTGATGCTCAGGGACGACCCAGCAGTCTCGCTAATCCTTCTTCAGCCAGCTTTCTAGTCAGTGCCTCGGTGGTCAATTCGACCCCGAGGGTAAAGGCCTGGCCGGCCCACAGGTTGCTGAAGTCCGCTTCACCTTTGGCCCGCAACGGCATCAGCGCGCCACCGGCAAGGGGGAAGGCCGGGGCCTTGGCGCTCATGGGCCCCAGTTCACGCATCACCCGATTGAGGATGCCCCGGGCCGGGCGGCCGGTGAACACGTTGGTGACGGCCGTCTCGCTTTCCCGGGCGGTTCGCAAGGCTTTGTGATGGGAAGGGCTGACCTTGGCCTCTGGCGTGAACAGGTACGCCGTACCCACCTGCACCGCCGAAGCACCGAGCATGAAGGCCGCGGCGACGCCTCGTGCGTCAGCGATGCCGCCGGCGGCAATCACCGGCACCTTCACCGCATCGACGACTTGGGGCACCAGGGCGAAAGTCCCCACCTGACTGCTCAGGTCATCGCTGAGAAACATTCCGCGATGGCCCCCGGCTTCGTAGCCCATGGCAATGATTGCATCACAACCATGCTGTTCCAGCCACACGGCTTCTGCGACGGTGGTGGCCGAGGACAGCACCTTCGCGCCGGTGGCCTTGACCCGGTCGAGCAGGGATTTTTCCGGCAGGCCAAAGTGAAAACTCACCACTTCAGGGCGAAACGCTTCGACCACTTCGCAGGCCGCGTTATCGAACGGCGCCCGGTTGGACACCGGCGTCGGCGCATCGAAGTCGGCGCCGAGTTCCTGGTAGTAAGGTTGCAGCAGGTTTTTCCAGTCCTGCACGCGTTGCTCATCCGGAGCCGGTGGCTGATGACAGAAGAAGTTGACGTTGATCGGGCGCTGGGTGTGTTGGCGGATGGTTTTGAGCTCTTCGCGCAGTTGATCCGTGCTGAGCATCGCCGCTGGCATCGAGCCCAGGCCGCCGGCATTGCAGGTTGCAATCACCATGGAAGAGTTTGTGGCACCGGCCATCGGCCCCTGAATGATTGGCAGTTCGATCCCGAGCAGGTCAAGAATGCGGGTATCTGGCCATTGGTTCATGTGCTGTGTTCTCCGACGTTGAATCCGGGTAGGGGCGGTAGAACAGGATTTGTAACGCAACGACTGGCGCAAGGCCAGTCGTCATTTCAGCGGGTGAGGCTTATGTGTTATTTCAATTGCACCACCCACAGACTGATTCCATTGAGAGGTCGTAATGTTCAAAGGCATTTTGATCGACAAAGACGACAGCGGTTACCGGGCCACACTGCAAGAGATCCAGGACGATCAATTACCCGAGGGCGATGTCACGGTGCGTGTGGCCTACAGCACGCTGAACTTCAAGGATGGCCTGGCAATTACCGGCAGCAGTCCGGTGGTGCGCAAATTCCCGATGGTTCCGGGCATCGATCTGGCCGGTGTCGTCGAAGTCAGCGGGCATCCGGACTACAAGGTCGGTGACCAGGTCCTGCTCAATGGCTGGGGCGTGGGTGAGGGGCATTGGGGTGGATTGGCGCAGAAGGCTCGCCTGAACGGTGACTGGCTTATAGCGCTACCCAAGGCGTTTACCGCGGCTCAGGCGATGGCCATCGGTACGGCGGGCTACACGGCCATGCTGTGCATCCTGGCACTGGAGCACAACGGCGTGACGCCCGGGCAGGGCGACATTCTGGTGACTGGCGCCAACGGTGGCGTCGGCAGTTTTGCCATCGCCTTGCTGAGCAGGCTCGGCTACCGGGTGGTCGCGTCCACCGGACGGACCTCGGAGCACGACTACCTGAAGCAACTGGGCGCCAGAGAAATCATCGATCGCGCCACCTTGTCCGCGCCGGGCAAGCCGTTGGCCAAGGAGCGCTGGGCAGCCGTCATCGATTCGGTCGGCAGCCACACCCTGGCCAACGCGTGCGCCAGCACCCAGGCCAATGGCACCGTCGCGGCCTGCGGTCTGGCCCAGGGCATGGACTTTCCCGCATCCGTTGCGCCGTTCATCTTGCGCGGCGTGACCCTGGCCGGCATCAACAGCGTGACCCAGCCCAAAGCCAAGCGCGTGGAAGCCTGGAATCGCCTGGCCCGGGATCTGGACTTCCACCTGTTGCCGCTGATCAGTCACGAAATCGGCTTGAGCGAAGCCATTGAAGCCGCGCCACGCTTGCTGGCCGGGCAGTTGCGCGGGCGCGTAGTGGTGGATGTGAATCGCTGATCACTGCGATTCGCGCTGCAGCAATTGACGTTTGCGCTCGACACCCCAGCGATAGCCCGACAGATTGCCATCGCTGCGCACCACGCGATGGCAAGGGATCGCCACGGCCAGGCTGTTCGCGCCGCAGGCCTGGGCCACGGCGCGAACGGCTTTTGGTTGATCGATGCGTTGGGCGACATCAGCGTAGCTGGCAGTGCTGCCCACGGGAATCTCCCGCAGCGCTTGCCAGACACGCTCCTGAAACGCCGTGCCGCGTACGTCCAGCGGCAAATCAAGGCCAATGGCCGGCGCCTCGATAAAGCCGACGACCCGGGCAATCAATTGCTCGAACTCATGATCGGCACCGATCAGGTTGGCGCGGCGGAATTTGTCTTGCAGATCACAGACCAATTGGTGCGGATCATCGCCCAGCAGGATCGCACAGACCCCGCGCTCACTCTGCGCCACCAGAATCGCTCCCAGCGAACACTGGCCGACGGCAAAACGAATGTCGTTGTTTTGACCGGCCGCGCGGTAGTCCCCGGGTTTCATTCCCAGCAGTTGGTCTGCCGCTTCATAAAACCGGCTGTTGGAGTTGAAGCCGGCGTCATACAGGGCATCGGTCACCGAGCCGCCGTGCGCCAGTCGCTCGCGTACCTTGCGTGAACGATGGGCATCGGCGTAGCCCTTGGGCGTCAGGCCGGTGACGGCTTTGAACACGCGATGGAAGTGGAAGCTGCTCAGGCCCGCCGCCTCGGCCAATTCGCCCAGGGCGGGCAGCGTTTGCGCGCTTTCGATCTGGCGGCACGCGGCGGCCACGGTGGCGGCATGTTGCGCGGCGAGTTCGCTCTGATCCTTCGTCGCGCGTTTGCTCGGACGATAACCCGCGGCCCGGGCCTGCTCGGCGCTATCGAAGAATTCGACATTGTGTGGCTTGGGCAAGCGCGCGAGGCTGCTGGGGTTGCAGTAGATGCCTGTGGTCTTCACGGCATAGACAAACTGCCCGTCAGCCTTGGGATCGCGCGCAACCACGGCGGCCCAGCGCGGATCGTTCTCAGTGGCGATTTTGGTCGATCGGGTTGTCATGGCGTCACGTCCATTGAGGGGTTGCCTGCACATTAACCGTGGGGCAGTTGCCACACACTCCGGCGCTTGCGGTCAAATTCGAAGGCTTTATCCGGCGGTACGGAAGGTGAAGTTGATGCGTTGCTCGCCCAGTTTCGGATGATGGCCGTCCTTGATCGGCAACACGCCGTGATAACGCAGGCGATCCACGCCACCCCAGACCACGATGTCGCCATGGAACAGGGGAACGCGCTGACTTTTGTCGCTGCGTGCAAAACCGCCGAACAGGAACATCGCCGGCAAACCCAGGGATACCGAAACGATGGGGGCGGCGTAGGAATGTTCGTCCTTATCCTGATGCAATGACATTTTTGCCCCGGGGATATAACGGTTGATCAGGCAGGAATCCGGCGCAAAACCGGTGAACCCTGCTGCCTGTGCCGCCGCTTGCGCCAGTTGGAAAAACACCTCGGGCATCATTGGCCAGGGCTTTGCGGTTTGTGGATCGAGGCGGGTGTACCGATAACCGCTGAGGTCAGTGGTCCAGCCGAATTGGCCACAACTGCTCAGGGCAACCGACATGGTGAAACCGCCGGGTGTGACCATCTGCCGAAACGGCGCCGCCGCCAGCACTTCTTCCAGGGCAGGCAGCAAACGCTCCAGCCAGGGCAGGGCGAAGCCTCTGAGCACGTAGGACTGTTCGCCGATCTGCTCGCGCCTGGGCTGTTGCTCGGGTTCTGCATCGGCAAACAGATCGAAAGTCTGTGGATTCATGGGGTCATGACGCATCGTGAAAGATGATTCCAAGGGTATGCCGTTTACCGCTGTGCAGGCGACTCACGCCGTGGCGCAGGGTAACGCGGTAGTAACCGCGAGTGCCTTTGACTGGACGCTGGTTGACCGCAAAGATCAGCCCGTCACCTTTCTTCAGGCCGATGACCATCGGGCGTGACTGCATTCGCGGGCGCTGTTCAGTCAGGACAAATTCGCCGCCGGTGAAGTCTTGATCCGGGTCTGACAGCAGGATCGCCACTTGCAGCGGGAAAACGTGCTCACCGTACAGATCCTGATGCAAGCAGTTGTAGTCCTGCGGACCATATTGCAGCAACAAGGGTGTCGGACGGTTCTGACCAGCGGCATGGCAACGTTCGAGGAAGGCTGGAAGGGTTTCAGGAAAACGCTCCGGCAAGCCCATCTGTTCATGCCAGCGATTGGCGATGGGCACCAGTCGTGGGTAGAGCGCGCTGCGCAAGCGGGCCACAAGTTCCGGCAAGGGGTAGTTGAAATACTTGTACTCGCCTCGGCCGAACCCGTGGCGAGCCATCACCACGTGGGAGCGAAACAGTTCAGTGTGAGGGTACCAGGCGCTGACCTGCCCGCAAGCCTTGTGACTCAGCAGTGACGGGATGACGGCGCAGCCGTCCTGATCAAGTTGCTGCTCCAGCCGGGGCCAGTCCAGCCTGTCCAGATATTGCTCGCTCATTGCCGGGCCTCTTGTTATGGAGGTGGTCAGTCTGCAAGGCAAAAATAAAACTGGCACTCCGCTGCTTGCGGTCGAACTGCGAGCGGGAGCCGACGTCCATTGTCGCTCCGGATCGTGTTACAACGCTTTGCTGACGCTGATGTCGCTGATGACGTCGTCCTGTCCATGAATGGCGTCCAGCGCCGCCTTGGCTTCTTCCTGGGTGCCGTTTTCAAGCTGGGCAAACTCGAAGCGGCGCTCACCGTTGAGTTTGTATTTGATGACGTACTTGGTCGTTTGGGCCACGGTTGTATCTGCCTGTCTTGTGTTTCGGGTTCGCTGATCAGCTCAGTTTCGTGCTGGAGCGGCGAATGATTTTGATCGAGTGCGTCAGGGTGGGTTTGCGCGTCACGCTGATAGCGCGGCGGTTGACGGTGTCGATCGTGATGTTCCAGAAACCGGTGCTCGGGGCTGTGATGCGGGCTGGAAACGTGTCGAATGCACCGCCGTGATAGGTGTGACGACCACCATTCTTGAAGCTGCGGAAGTTGGCGTCGTTCATCAAGCGGATGTTGCACATTTGGGAGCATTGAATGACGACGATGTCGTCTTCATTGAGGTGCTCGCGCTGATGGATAAATTTCATGAGGCGCCTCCAGAAGGGCTTTTTCTACAAAATCAAAACGATAGCATGGGCGATTGGCGCAGTTTATCAGCCCGAAGGCCTTATTATCCGGTCGCTTCGACAATTAAAAACGCTTATTTCACATTTGATGAGCGATAAAGCAGTTTGTCTCGGAGAAAAATCGCAGTTGCGCTGTCCGAGGGTCTTTAATGGAGGTTTGGTATGAAGTGGGGTTTGTGGTTGTTGCCGATGGCATTGACGATCAGTGGTTGCGCGAACGTCTCGGACATCAACGAGTCCTTGCCGACGATGAACGTGATTTCTGGCAAGAAGCCCCATGAATACGCGCAATGCCTGAGCGAAAAACTGGCCGATAGCCGAGGCGCCTTGCAGATCCAGTCGCACAAGGATGGCTTGCGCGTGATCGTGCCGCTCAAGTTCTCCGTGGGGCCGTCTGCCGTGTTTGACATCGAAGAACGCTCCGGCGGCAGCAGCATCAAGTTGCACGAGAGCATGTCCAATGTCCCGGTGCGGCCAAAGGATGTACAGAAGGCTGCCAACGAGTGCATTTCAGGCTGATAGACTATCGACCATCAGCACCGATGCCGCCAAAGCCCTGCTTTGGCGGCATCGTTATTTCTGGAGTCGAACATGAAGCGAGAGCAGGTACGGGAGCGGCATGCAGAGGGTTTAATCTCTGCCACCCATGTGATTCAGAATCCGGCGGAGCTGGGGGAATGGATCGTGTTTTTCAAGAAAAGCGCCGGGCGCAGCTATTTCCTGGTGGATGACAATGATGAAGTCGAGTCCTTCAGCCGCCTTGATGATCTGATCGATACCGTGCGCGGGCTTGGAATCAAATTCGCCGAAATCCATATGTAGGGCGCGGCGGGTTACCTGCAGATCACCACGACGTTGCGGCTCTTGTAGTTACCGACGTCGGCGCCGAGAGTCTTTTCGCTCTCTTTGAGCGAGGGGGTACCATCGGTTCCGACAATCTTGTAGCCGGTGCCCGCGCAGGACGCATCGGCCTTTTCGTAGCACGCAGCCCAGGAGTTGGCTTCACCGGAGCAGTCAATCGATAGACCCTGCTCTCCGTTAGCCAGGTAGGTTTGTTCCGACGTTGCGCAGCCGCTCAGGGCCAATACCGTCAGCAAAGGCAAAACTTTATTCATGGCTTGATCATCGTCAGGGGGGTGGGCTAAGGCTGAGACAGCGCCGGATTCAAAAGGTTATAGCCAAAGGCCACTTCTTTTTCAGTATTCATAAAAAAGCCCTGCGCTATGCCAGGGCTTTTCGCATCGGGCGTCGATCAGCTCTTGTCCTTGCCGCGTCGCTTGGGTTCCGGGTGCTCAAGCTCCAGCACCGAGGCCACTTCGATTGCCAGGGCTTCGGAAGGGAAAGGCCCGGCGATATTTTCACCGGCGACACTGGCCACCCACCATTGGCCGTCTTTCTCCTGATTGATCAGGAATCCGTTGACGCTTTTTACTGCCGACATCTACTTGCCTCGTTGTCTGGTTCAATCGCGCCATGATACCGCCAAACGCACGCAGCAGGTGCCATTGGGGGGATGGCGGGATGTCAGTTGCGGTAGAAAGCGTGCATTTGTGCGAATCTCTGCTATGCATAAGAGTTTGCCCGGTAACCTGCACACCCGCGCAGGGAACTATCGGCAAGAATATTTCTCTATGTTGGCATCGGTTAGCCAGCGCGGGGCATTGTAAGGTACACGCCGCCTGATTAGACTGCGCCGAAACTCGTACACACAGCCGTTACAAGGACTTATATGATCAAGAAATGCTTGTTCCCAGCAGCCGGTTACGGTACTCGCTTCCTGCCAGCGACTAAAGCCATGCCCAAGGAAATGCTGCCGGTGGTAAACAAGCCACTGATCCAGTACGGCGTCGAAGAGGCACTGGATGCCGGCTTGAACGAGATCTCCATCGTCACCGGTCGCGGCAAGCGCGCCCTGGAAGACCATTTCGACATCAGCTACGAGCTGGAAAACCAGATCAAAGGCACCGACAAGGAGAAATACCTGGTCGGCATCCGCCGCCTGTTGGATGAGTGCTCGTTCTCCTACACCCGTCAGACCGAAATGAAAGGTCTGGGTCACGCGATCCTGACCGGTCGCCCACTGATCGGTGACGAGCCGTTCGCCGTGGTGTTGGCGGATGACCTGTGCGTCAACCTGGAAGGTGACGGCGTACTGAAGCAGATGGTCAAGCTGTACAAGCAGTATCGCTGCACCATCGTCGCGATCATGGAAGTAGACCCGCAAGAAACCAGCAAATACGGTGTGATTGCAGGCGACCTGATCGGTGACGACCTGTACCGGGTGCGCAACATGGTCGAGAAGCCAAAGCCGGAAGATGCCCCGTCGAACCTGGCGATCATCGGTCGTTACATCATGACGCCGGACATCTTCAGCCTGATCGAACAAACCGAGCCAGGCAAAGGCGGCGAGATCCAGATCACTGACGCCCTGATGAAACAGGCGCAGGATGGTTGCGTGATTGCCTACAAGTTCAAGGGCAAGCGCTTCGACTGCGGTGGCGCCGAAGGCTACATCGACGCGACCAACTTCTGCTTCGAGAACTTCTACAAGACGGGCAAGGCGTACTGATCGCTTTCGACCTGACTGTATTGAAAAGCCACCTTCGGGTGGCTTTTTCATTTTCAGGCCCCATATCGACTGCAGCGCTTGCCCAACAAATGTCTGCGGGTATGCTGGTCACCTGCCGAGGAGATTGAAAATGGCCTACGATTTTGACCTTTATGTGATTGGCGCCGGTTCCGGCGGTGTGCGGGCTGCGCGGTTTGCCGCCGGGTTCGGTGCGAAAGTGGCTGTGGCCGAAAGCCGCTACCTGGGCGGGACCTGTGTGAACGTCGGCTGCGTGCCGAAAAAATTGCTGGTCTACGGTGCGCACTTTGCCGAAGACTTCGAGCAGGCTTCCGGTTTTGGCTGGGGCCTGGATGAGGCGCAGTTCGACTGGCCGACGTTGATCGCCAACAAGGACCGCGAGATCAATCGCCTCAATGGCATTTATCGCAACCTGCTGGTCAACAGCGGCGTGACCTTGCATGAAGGTCACGCGAAGATCGTCGATCCGCATCAGGTCGAGATCAATGGTGAGCGTTTTACCGCCAGGAACATCCTGATCGCCACCGGCGGCTGGCCGCAGATTCCGGAGATTCCGGGGCATGAGCATGCCATCAGTTCCAACCAGGCGTTCTTCCTCAAGGAGCTGCCCAAGCGGGTGCTGGTGGTGGGCGGTGGCTACATTGCGGTCGAGTTCGCCGGGATCTTCCATGGCTTGGGTGCCAAGACCACGCTGCTGTATCGCGGCGAACTGTTCCTGCGCGGCTTCGATGGTTCCGTGCGCAAGCATTTGCAGGAAGAGTTGACCAAGCGCGGCATGGACCTGCAGTTCAACGCGGACATCGAGCGAATCGACAAGCTGGCCGATGGCAGCCTGAAAGTCACGCTCAAGGATGGTCGCCAGCTGGAAGCCGATTGCGTGTTCTACGCCACGGGTCGTCGTCCGATGCTGGACAATCTGGGGCTGGAAAACACCGGGGTGAAACTCGACAGGAAAGGCTTTGTCGAGGTCGATGAGCTGTATCAAACCGCCGAGCCGTCGATCCTGGCGCTGGGCGATGTGATCGGCCGTGTTCAGCTGACGCCGGTGGCCCTGGCTGAAGGCATGGCGGTGGCGCGACGCCTGTTCAAGCCAGAGCAGTATCGTCCGGTGGATTACAAGATGATCCCGACGGCGGTGTTCAGCCTGCCGAACATCGGCACCGTCGGTTTGACTGAGGAAGAAGCTCGCGAAGCCGGTCACGAGGTGCAGATCTTCGAAAGCCGCTTCCGGCCGATGAAGCTGACCCTGACCGAATGCCAGGAGCGCACGCTGATGAAACTGGTGGTGGACGCCAACACCGACAAGGTCCTGGGTTGCCACATGGTCGGCCCGGAAGCTGGTGAAATCGTCCAGGGCCTGGCGATTGCCTTGAAGGCCGGCGCCACCAAGCGCGACTTCGACGAAACCATCGGGGTGCACCCGACGGCCGCCGAAGAGTTCGTCACCATGCGTACGCCGGTCGCCGGTTAAGCGTCCTTCGCTGCGTCTGCCGCTGCCGCAAGGGTCGCGGCCAGACGTACGCGTTCTTCCAGATCCGCCCGGGTCTTGGCCAGATCCATTTCCAGTGACCTGTTGAGCTGCGACTGCTCGTCGACGTTCTGCTTGAGTGCCTGGCTTTCCAGCAGGGCGACGCGCAGGCGTTCCTGGAGGAGGGTGCGCTCACCGTCGACGCGGGTGGCCTGTTCCAGCAACTGATCCTGACGGGTATTGCTTTGCTTGAGCTGTTCTTGCAGCAGGCTCAGTTCGCGCAGCGTGCCGCGGTTTTCAGTCAGCAAACGTTCGTTGTCGCGGTGCAACTGGGTGATTTCATCCTGACGTACCAGTGCGCTTTGTTGCGCCTGACGCAGTTCCATCTGTATCTGTTGCACCTGGCCTTCGTGGCGACTCATTTCCTGTTCGCGCTGTTCCTTGACCGCATTGCGGTAGTGCTCCAGTGCGTCGCGAGTGTGCAGGTGTTTTTCTTCAAGGGAGCGGATCTGCTCGTCCTTGTCCTTCAAACGCAATTCGAAATCAGCCAGCGCCTGATTCAACCCGGCGTTGCGGGTTTGCTCCGTTTGCAGCATGGCTCGGGTTTCTTGCAGGGCCTCGGATTCCTGAGTCAGCGCCAGGCTTTGAAACTCGTATTGCTGGTGCAGTTCGCTGTTGTCCTCTTGCGCTTCGCCGAGCTGGTTTTCCAGCGCCTTGCGTTGTTCTTCGTACTGCGCGCGCGCCTGGTCGATGGGCTCTTGCGCCTGCTCCTTGAGTCTTTGCGCGAGCCGTGCCACCAGCGCCATCAGTTCGTCGTCGATCGGTTCTGTGGGTGCCTCGACAGGTTCGACCCGGTCATCGAGCTCCTTGAGGTAGCGATGAATCGTGGTTTTCGAGCCGGTATTGCCCATTTCGATGCGTACGGCATCGATGCTGGGGTTTTCGCCGCGGGCGAGGATCGCCAACCGAGCGGCTTGAACCACCGCTTTATTTACACCGCCGCGTGCCATGAGATCTCCCGGGTTTTGATGATGTGGTACGTACCACGTAAATACACATTGTACCATTCAATTTAAAAAGTTAAATGCCGAATGTAACTAACACGGGATATACTGGTATTACCCCGTGTGAGCGAAATTTTTAGGTATTCCTCGCACTGTTTCCGTACACCAACCCTTGTAGGAGCGAGCTTGCTCGCGAAAAACCCGAGAACGCCGCGGGGCACCTGGCAGCCAGCGTTATCGTTGACGACCATCGCGAGCAAGCTCGCTCCTACAGTGTTTTGTGTTTTTCGCGCCAGCGGCCGATACCCCTTGTAGGAGCGAGCCTGCTCGCGAAAAACCCGAGAACGCCGCGGGGCACCTGCCAGCCAGCGTTATCGTTGACGTCCATCGCGAACGAGCTCGCTCCTACAGCGTTTTGTGTTTTTCGCGCCAGCGCCGATACCCCTTGTAGGAGCGAGCCTGCTCGCGAAAAGCCCGAGAACGCCGCGGGGCACCTGCCAGCCAGCGTTATCGTTGACGATCATCGCGAGCAAGCTCGCTCCTACAGTGTTTTGTGTTTTTAACGCCAGCGACCGATGCCCCTTGTAGGAGCGAGCCTGCTCGCGAAAAACCCGAGAACGCCGCGGGGCACCTGGCAGCCAGCGTTATCGTTGACGACCATCGCGAGCGAGCTCGCTCCTACAGTGTTTTGTGTTTTTAACGCCAGCGACCGATGCCCTTTGTAGGAGCGAGCCTGCTCGCGAAAAACCCGAGAACGCCGCGGGGCACCTGGCAGCCAGCGTTATCGTTGACGATCATCGCGAGCAAGCTCGCTCCTACAGTCGGTTAAAACAGGTTCATTTCCTATGAGCGATCTGGATCGCTATCTGCAAGCAGCGACTCGCGACAACACCCGTCGCAGCTATCGGGCGGCCATCGAGCACTTCGAAGTCACGTGGGGCGGTTTTCTGCCGGCAACCGGCGACAGCGTGGCGCGCTACCTGGTGGCCCATGCCGGCGTGTTGTCGATCAACACGCTGAAACTGCGTTTGTCGGCATTGGCGCAGTGGCACAACAGCCAGGGCTTTGCCGATCCCACCAAGGCGCCGGTGGTGCGCAAAGTTTTCAAGGGCATTCGCGCGCTGCACCCGGCCCAGGAGAAACAGGCAGAACCCTTGCAGCTTCAGCACCTGGAACAGGTGGTCAGTTGTCTGGAGCAAGAAGTGCAGACCGCCAGGGCCACAGGCGACCGACCGGGTTTGCTGCGGGCCAGGCGCGACATGGCCCTGATCCTGTTGGGCTTCTGGCGTGGCTTTCGCAGTGATGAGTTGTGCCGGCTTCAGGTGGAACACGTGCAGGCCAGCGCCGGTTCCGGCATCAGTCTCTATCTGCCGCGTAGCAAGAGTGATCGCGATAACCTTGGCAAGACCTATCAGACACCGGCCTTGCAACGCTTGTGTCCGGTGCAGGCTTATATCGACTGGATTACCGAGGCGGCACTGGTGCGTGGGCCGGTGTTCCGTGGCATCGACCGCTGGGGGCATCTGGGCGAGGAGGGCTTGCACGCCAACAGCGTGATTCCGCTATTGCGTCAGGCGTTGGCGCGAGCAGGTATCGCCGGTGAGCTTTACACCAGTCATTCCTTGCGTCGCGGCTTTGCCACCTGGGCGCATCAAAGTGGCTGGGATCTGAAGTCGCTGATGAGCTATGTGGGCTGGAAGGACATGAAGTCGGCCATGCGCTACATCGAAGCCAGTCCGTTTCTCGGCATGGCGCGTATCACGGAAAAGCCCGTCTCACCCTAGATACCGTTTTCTTCTATTAATACAGCTGGCTAATAGCGAAAGCCAATCAGCAGCATCAGGTTTGCCAATGAGCCTTCCGTTCGTCGAGTGGGTAAAGTTCTTTCCATCAACTTCTTAACCCCCTGACGGAGAGTCAACGATGCCTATCATCAACAGCCAAGTTAAACCGTTCAAAGCTGACGCATTCAAAAATGGCGACTTCGTAAAAGTCTCGGACGCAGACCTGAAAGGCAAGTGGTCTGTGGTGTTCTTCTACCCGGCCGACTTCACCTTCGTCTGTCCGACCGAGCTGGAAGACCTGGCTGACAACTACGACGCGTTCCAGAAACTGGGCGTCGAGATCTACAGCGTTTCCACCGACACTCATTTCGCCCACGCTGCCTGGCACAACACTTCGCCAGCCATCGGCAAGATCCAGTACACCATGATCGGCGACCCGACCCACGCCATCTCCCGCAACTTCGACGTGCTGATCGAAGAAGCAGGCCTGGCTGACCGCGGCACCTTCGTGATCAACCCTGAAGGCCAGATCAAGATCGTTGAACTCAACGACGGCGGTGTAGGCCGTGACGCTTCCGAGCTGCTGCGCAAGATCAAGGCTGCCCAGTACGTCGCTGCTCACCCAGGTCAGGTTTGCCCGGCCAAGTGGAAAGAAGGCGAGGCCACTCTGGCGCCGTCCCTGGACCTGGTCGGCAAGATCTAAGTCTGTGATCGCACCATCAGGGCGGAACTCCGCACCTACTCGGTAAGCTGCACCGCCCAATAAAAACGCCCGGGCGAGATTCTCTCGGGCGTTTTTTTATGCCTGCTCTAAATGAATCAGTCAAAAGGAAATCGCCCGTATGTTGGACGCCAATCTTAAAGCCCAGTTGAAATCGTACCTGGAACGGGTCACCCAGCCGATCGAGATCGTTGCCTCCCTCGACGACGGTGCGAAATCCCAGGAAATGCTTGAATTGCTGAAAGACGTTGCCAGTCTTTCCAGCCAGATCACTTTGCTCGACAACGGTGACGATGCACGCAAGCCATCGTTCTCGATCAATCGCCCGGGTGCCGATATCAGCCTGCGTTTCGCCGGCATTCCGATGGGCCACGAATTCACTTCGCTGGTGCTGGCCTTGCTGCAAGTCGGCGGCCACCCTTCGAAGGCCAGTGTCGAAGTGATCGAACAGATCCGCTCGCTCAAAGGCGAGTTCAACTTCGAGACTTACTTCTCGCTGTCTTGCCAGAACTGCCCGGACGTGGTCCAGGCGCTGAACCTGATGGCGGTACTGAACCCGGACATTCGCCACGTCGCCATCGACGGCGCGCTGTTCCAGGCTGAAGTCGATGAGCGCCAGATCATGGCGGTCCCCAGCATCTACCTTAACGGTGTGAACTTCGGCCAGGGCCGCATGGGCCTGGAAGAAATCCTCGCCAAGATCGACACCAGCGGCATCGAACGCCAGGCCGAGAAGATCAGCGCCAAAGAAGCCTTTGACGTGCTGGTGGTCGGCGGTGGCCCGGCCGGTGCTTCGGCGGCAATCTACGCGGCCCGTAAAGGCATTCGCACCGGTGTCGCGGCCGAACGTTTTGGTGGCCAGGTGCTGGACACCATGGCCATTGAGAACTTTATCTCGGTGCAGGAAACCGAAGGCCCGAAACTGGCCGTGGCCCTTGAAGAACACGTCAAGCAGTACGACGTGGACATCATGAACCTGCAGCGTGCCGACAAACTGGTACCCGGCAAGAATGGCGAGTTGCACCAGATTCACTTCGCCAGCGGCGCATCGTTGAAGGCCAGGACCGTGATTCTGGCGACCGGTGCGCGGTGGCGAGAAATGAACGTTCCCGGTGAGCAGCAATACCGCAACAAGGGCGTGGCGTACTGCCCGCATTGCGACGGCCCGCTGTTCAAGGGCAAGCGCGTGGCGGTGATTGGCGGCGGCAACTCCGGCGTCGAAGCGGCCATCGACCTGGCCGGTATCGTGTCCCATGTCACGCTGCTGGAGTTCGATGTGCAGTTGCGTGCCGATGCGGTATTGCAGCGCAAGTTGCACAGCCTGCCGAACGTCACCGTGATCACCAGTGCGCAAACCACTGAGGTCACCGGTGACGGCCAGAAGGTCAACGGCCTGCGCTACAAGGATCGTCAGAGCGACGAATTGCGCAGCGTGGAACTGGAAGGGATCTTTGTGCAGATCGGTCTGTTGCCCAACACCGATTGGCTCAAAGGCACCATCGAATTGTCGCCCCGTGGCGAGATCATCGTCGACGCTCGCGGTGAAACGTCGGTGCCGGGTGTGTTCGCTGCCGGCGACGTGACCACGGTGCCGTACAAGCAGATCGTGATTGCAGTGGGCGAGGGTGCCAAGGCTTCCCTGAGCGCTTTCGATCACTTGATCCGGACCTCGGCTCCGGCATAAATCGGACGCTGAAAACAAAAAACCTTGTAGGAGCGAGCTCGCTCGCGATGGTCGTCAACGATAACGCTGGTTGGCAGGTACCCCGCGGCGTTCTCGGGTTTATCGCGAGCAGGCTCGCTCCTACAAGGGGTATCGGCGCCGGCGCTGCAAATACACAACCCTGTAGGAGCGAGCTCGCTCGCGATGGTCGTCAACGATAACGCTGGTTGGCAGGTACCCCGCGGCGTTCTCGGGTTTATCGCGAGCAGGCTCGCTCCTACAAGGGGGTATCGGCGCCGGCTCTGAAAACACAAAACCCCATGATTGATCATGGGGTTTTGTGTTTCACATATTCCAAATGTGGGATTTGTTGTGAGGGTTACAGCGGTGCTGGCTGAATGATCTCGACCCAATAGGCGTCCGGATCCTTGATGAACGCCAGGCTCTTCATGCGGCCATCGCTCAAGCGTTTCTGGAAATCGCAGCCCAGTGCTTCAAAGCGCTCGCAGGCGGCGACGATGTCCGGCACCGAGATGCAGATGTGGCCAAAGCCGCGCGGGTCGGTGTTGCCATTGTGGTAGGCGAAATCCGCATCGTTTTCGGTGCCGTGGTTGTGGGTCAGCTCCAGGATGCCGGGGATCGATTTCATCCACTCGGTGCGCGCGGCGGCGTCGGCCGGGATCTGGTTCTTGTCCACCAGCGCCAGGAAATACAGGCTGAACTCGGCTTCCGGGAAATCGCGTTTTTCCACCAGGGTAAAACCCAGGATGCGTGTGTAGAAATCCAGGGACTTGGTGATGTCCTTGACCCGCAGCATGGTGTGGTTGAAGACAAATTTCTGTGTAGCGGCGTCCGGTTGGGCGGTGACGCCGGGGAAGGTGTTCAATTCGTGCAGGCTCATGGGCCCTCCGGAAAATATGTGGGCTAACGAATGGCGACAATGATACGCAAGGGTTCGGACATCACCAAACCCAAACAGTCGGCTATTGCCTGACAGCCGGCCTGGGCCCAGACTTTACGGCTTGAACCTTGAGTGCCCATTGCAATGATTCGACTCCGTAACGTGCTGTTCATCCTGCTAAGCGTGCTTTCGCTGGCTGGCGCTGCTCGCGCCGATGCGCCAGTGGTGACCTGGCCGCAAGGCTGGCAGGTCGAAGACGTGCCTGAATCGGCGTCGGGGGTCAGTCGCCAGCGGGCGGTGAAAAATGATCAGGATGGATCGCCGCTCATGGTGATGGAACTGACCATGAGCCCGGTGCAAAGCGATCACCAGGTAAACCTTGAAGGCGTACTGCTGGAGATGCGCAAGTCGGTTCAAAAAGACTTCTTTCAGGGCGGATATCAAAGTGTCTGCACGCGCATTCATTCGACTACGTTGAGTCGATTGGCCGCGCTGGAAACAACCTGCACCATCACGCAAAACGGCAGGCATGTGCTTTCTCAAACATTGGTGGCCGCGGTGGATGCCGATAAGGCCTATGTTCTTTCCTACGCAGGGCAGGCTGAGGCTTATAAGGCGAGCCAGGATGAAATAGACGCTGCCCGTAACAGCTTGAAACTTTAGTAAGCGCCAGTGCTTTTTCGGTGCATGAAAAATATTTTAGATATCCAAATGGATTAAGCACAAAGTTGATGGCAGTTAGTAATTGTCGGGTGTCGGCCCCGGGAATTTAGATAGCCCATGAAAAAGCCCTGCATAAGCAGGGCTTTTTTGTCGCCGCGAGAGTTAGCCGCGCAACCAGGAATCAACGGTGGCTGCACCGTACTGTTCTTTCCAGGCTTTCAGGCCGCGGTGGTTGCCGCCCTTGGTTTCAATCAGCTCGCCGGTGTGCGGGTTCTGATAAACCTTGACCACACGGGCGCGGCGGGTTTTAGGGGCGGCTGCCTGCAGCAGACCGGATTTTGCCGGGTTGGGATCGAGAATGGCGATGATGTCGCGCAGGCTCTTGCCATAGGTTTTCATCAAGCCCTGGAGCTTCTCTTCGAATTCGATTTCTTTCTTGAGCCCGGCATCGTTCTTCAGGGATTCCAACTGCTTGAGCTGTTCTTGAAGGGCCTTTTCGGCTGCACGAAATTCAGCGAGTCTGGACAATATCTTTACTCCAATAGTGTGTTTGGTTGATGCCAACCGCAAACAAAGCTATAAGCCAAGAGCCTTGAAGCGACTCGGTGATAGTGGCTCACCTGCCAATTTAGCGCAGGCATGAAAAATTGTAGTAGTTAATTGGCCAAGAGTAAATCCTGTCTTTTTCTTCATGTAACGTCAGTAGTGTTTTGATTCAAATTGGTGCGTGTAATCGTTTGTTTTGGCGATTGAATTCGCGAGTTAATGGTCGCTTAATGCACTAATGAATTCCGTGCCGGGCATGGGTTTTCCGAACAGATAACCTTGCAGGAAGTTGACCTGGTGTCCGCTCAGGTAATCACTCTGTTCGCGGGTTTCGACACCTTCGGCCACCAGGGCAAGGTCGAGTTTGACCGCCAGTTCGATGATGCTGTCGAGGATGTGGCTCGACAGTGTGTCGACGCCGATCGTGGCGACAAAACTCTGGTCGATTTTCAGAAAATCGACATTGAACTGCCGCAGGTAGCCAAGGCTTGAGTGGCCGGTGCCGAAGTCGTCGATGGCGATTTTCACGCCCAGTTCGCGAAGTCGTTCGAACAGTTGCAGGGTGATGGCCGTGGGCTCGATCAATTCACGTTCGGTCAGTTCCAGTACCAGATGGATCGAGCCTGGCTCGAACGCATCGAGAAACTCGCGGCAATCCTTGACCAGTTCCAGGTCCTGGCAATGGCTGGCGGTGATGTTGATGCCAATGTGAAACGGCTTGTTGAAGCTGGCCGATTGCGGTGCGAGCAGGGCGGCGGTTTGTCGCATCAGCGAGCGGGTCATCGGCACGATCAGCCCGGAGTGCTCTGCAAACGGAATGAACAGATCCGGACGCACCAGGCCTTCCTTCGGATGTTGCCAGCGCATCAGCACTTCAGCGCCGGACCAGCTTTTGCTGTCGCCATGCACCACGGGCTGGAAATACGGAATGAACTCTGAAGCTTCCAGTGCCCGCTGCATTTCCTGGGTAGGTGCCGAGGAGCGCTTTTGCAGGACGTGACCAATAGCCCCGGCAATCACACCGAAGAAAATCAGCAGACTGAGCAGCGGCGGATATTCGCTGCGTATGTATCGCCAGATTTCGCCTTTGGGAAAACCGGCTTCCACGGCAAAAGCATAGCGCCCGGAGGTCAAGCGACTTTGCGCAACGGGCAGGTCAGGCGCAGTGCCGGTATGAACCTTGCCATCGGCGGATATCCAGTCCGGGCCAACTTGCAGCACCAGCAAGGTATTGCGACCGATCAGGCGCAGGGTATTAATCAAGTGATAACCATCGAGGGTCGACAGTGCGCCTTTTTTTCCTTCGCTCAGCCGGTATATCAGCACGGCGGTGTTGGGCGTTACCGGATTGCCGCTCAAGAGCCATAAGGCGCCCTGGGTGTAGTCACCGGGGTTGACCTTCTCCTGGTAGTCGCCGAACAGAGAGCTGCAATAGAGGTTGTTGTCCCACACCAGATTGGTTGAACGCACGAAGGGGCGGCGAGTGACCTGCTCGCGCAGCGCCAGTGTGACTTCACCGCAACTCTGGCCTGCCAGCGGCAGCAATTCACGAGCGGCCTGGGCGTTGTTGTCGAGCATCAGATCGAACTGACGAATCGCTTCTTCGGCGGTTTGTTCGGCGTCTTGTTTGAGCGCACGCCCGGCTTGCATGTAAAGAATGGCGGCCCCCAGCAGCACCGGGAGCAAGCCACTGATCAGAGTGACGGCAATTCTTGTGCTGCGACTGCGGGTTTTGGCTTTAAGCGGCATTCGCGAGTCCTGTCACGAAGATGTAAGGCTCTCAATTGATGGCGGGGCAAAACGCCTCCCATGAAGAGTTCGGGTATGGGCCATGATAGTTGGCCGTTGGCGGTTATGCCGCTCAACGCAAGTCAAGGCTTTCGGCCAGCTTGATAAAGGCCAGTGTCGCGGGTGATGCCTGGCGTCGATCGAGCACCGCCAGGCCGACCTGGCGCAACACCGCCGGCGACAGCGGTTTTTTCACGCAGCGGCGGTCAATCTGATTAGGCAATGAACCTTCGGCAACCACCGTCACCCCGTCGCCACGAGCGACGACATCCAGGGTGCTGATCAACTGCGAGCAGCGATAACGGATATTGGGCGTCAGTCGGGCCACTGTGAACAGACGTGAAACCAGCTCCGAAGAGCCGGCCTCGGTCAGCACGAACGGGAAGTCGCACAGATCCTTCAGGCTCAGGCTGTCGTGAACCGCCAGCGGGTGGTCGGAGGGCAGCAGCGCGACCATCTGGTCTTCGATCAGCGCGACCGTGTCGAAACGCTCCTCGGGCAACACCACAAAGCCTATGTCGATCCGCCGTTCCTCCAGCCACTGGAGTACCTGACGGTCGGGGCCTTCGTCGATATGCACTTCGATGCCGGGATGGGCGGCGCGGTACTGCTGCAGAATCAACGGCAGCAATTTGATCGATGAAGTCGGGCCGAAGGAGCCGATTCGCAGCGTGCCGCGTTTCATGCCCCTGGCATCGGCCGCTTCCTGGCGCAGGGTGTTGGCCAGGCCGAGCATCGCCCGGGCGCGCAGCAACAACTGCTGGCCAATGTCGCTCAGTTCGACCTGAGATTGATGCCGGCGCAGCAGTTCGACACCCAACTCCAACTCCAGGGACTTCAAGGCATGGGACACGGCCGATTGGGAAATACCCAAGCGATTGGCCGCTGCCGTGAAGCCGTGGAGTTCGGCCACGAGGGAGAAAATCTCCAGTTGAGTGAGGGTCATGAGTGTTTGCTCATTTTACGATGACTGGGTATTAACCGAATGATACGGCATCTCTCCGACATCCGGTCCTGGAATCTATGACGATCTGCGAGCAAAGCCTGTCAAAACCATCGGATCTTCCGGTGTATCTGAAACTGGCGGCGGTCACCATGGTGTGGGGTGGCACCTTCGTTGCCGGACGCTATCTGGCCGCTGCCCTCAGCCCGCTACTGGCTGCCAGCCTGCGGTTTCTGCTGGCCAGCGTGGCGTTGCTGCTGTTTATACGCATGGCACGGACACCGCTGGTCCGGCCCAGCCCCCGGCAATGGCTGCAATTGTCATTGCTTGGCTTTTTCGGGATATTTTTTTACAACCTGTGCTTCTTTTATGGCCTGCATTACATCAACGCTTCGCGGGCATCCTTGATCGTGGCGCTGAATCCGGCGGTGATCGGCCTGGCTTCCTGGCTGCTGTTCAAGGAGCGTTTGAATCGGGCGAAAGTCGTCGGCATTGCGATCTGCGTGGCGGGCGCGAGCATGGTGATCGTCAGTCGCGACCCGCAACTACTGGCTGGCGGTGCCGATGTCTGGCTCGGCGATTTGCTGATTTTCGGCTGTGTCCTCGGCTGGGGTGTCTACTCGCTGTTCTCCAAAGAGCTGAATCACACCCTGGGCCCGGTGCAAACGGTGACCTATTCGATCCTGCTGGGCACCGTCATGCTCTGGATGACCTGCATCGTGCGCGGCGAGGTGAGTGTCGCCGCGATCGCCCAGTTGGGTGCGCAGCAATGGTTGAGCCTTTTGTACCTGGGCGTGCTGGGGTCGGCGCTGGCGTACATCGGCTACTACGACGGCATTCGCAAAATCGGTGCGACCCGTTCCGGGGTGTTCATTGCCTTGAACCCGTTGACGGCGGTGATCCTTGGCGCGCTACTGCTGGATGAGCCGCTGACGCTGGCCATGTGCCTGGGTGGCGGGCTGATACTGGCGGGGATTTTCCTCTGCAACAAACCCCTTGCGCGGGCATGGAAAAAGGGGATTTGATACAGAAGGCGGACAAACTGATTTACGCTGTGTAGAATCGGGTTACGCATACAATAATAATCGTCTTCTGGCAGCAGAAGCCTCGCCCGCAAGAGCCTTGGGTCGAAAATGAAGATATTCGGGTTTCAACTGATCTACGGTGACTTTCTCGCCCGCAGTGTGCGGGGCATCTCCTGTGCGCCACCCACCGGTCTCAGCATTGCTTACAACTAACCTTTGTTAATTGATAAAAAAATGATGAGGCGCCGACCATGGCAGATTTATACGAAAACCCAATGGGCCTGATGGGCTTTGAATTCATCGAGCTCGCATCGCCGACCCCGAACACCCTGGAGCCGATCTTCGAGATCATGGGCTTCACCAAGGTGGCGACCCACCGTTCCAAGGACGTGCACCTGTATCGCCAGGGCGCGATCAACCTGATCCTCAACAACGAACCCCACAGCGTGGCTTCGTATTTCGCGGCCGAGCATGGTCCGTCGGTGTGCGGCATGGCGTTTCGCGTCAAGGATTCGCAAAAAGCCTACAAGCGTGCCCTGGAACTCGGCGCCCAGCCGATCCACATCGAAACCGGCCCGATGGAACTGAACCTGCCGGCGATCAAAGGCATCGGCGGCGCACCGCTGTACCTGATCGATCGTTTCGGCGAAGGCAGCTCGATCTATGACATCGACTTCGTGTTCATCGAAGGCGTCGACCGCCATCCGGTCGGTGCCGGCCTGAAGATCATCGATCACCTGACCCACAACGTGTATCGCGGTCGCATGGCCTACTGGGCCAACTTCTACGAGAAGCTGTTCAACTTCCGCGAAATCCGCTACTTCGACATCAAGGGCGAATACACCGGCCTGACCTCCAAGGCCATGACCGCACCCGATGGCATGATCCGCATCCCGTTGAACGAAGAGTCGTCCAAGGGCGCCGGGCAGATCGAAGAGTTCCTGATGCAGTTCAACGGCGAGGGCATCCAGCACGTTGCGTTCCTGTCCGATGACCTGATCAAGACCTGGGACCACCTGAAAAGCATCGGCATGCGCTTCATGACCGCGCCGCCTGAGACCTACTACGAAATGCTCGAAGGCCGTCTGCCGAACCATGGCGAGCCAGTGGACCAACTGCAGGCGCGGGGCATTTTGCTGGACGGTTCGTCCGAGTCGGGCGACAAGCGTCTGCTGCTGCAGATCTTCTCGGAAACCCTGATGGGGCCGGTGTTCTTCGAGTTCATCCAGCGCAAGGGCGACGACGGCTTCGGCGAAGGCAACTTCAAGGCGCTGTTCGAATCCATCGAGCGTGACCAGGTGCGTCGTGGTGTTCTCTCCACCGACTAAGCCGTTACACCGATAAAACTGTGGGAGCGGGCTTGCTCGCGAAGGCGTCGTATCAGGCTACTTGAATAGTGACTGACACACCGCATTCGCGAGCAAGCCCGCTCCCACATTTTGTTTTGCGTGTGCTTAAGGTCTGCGCTGCCGGACCAGATGCTTGAACCCTTCAAACACCAGCACCAGCACGGCCATCCAGATCGGGATGTAAGTCAACCATTCCCCGGCCTTGATGCTTTCTCCCAGCAGCAACGCCACGCCCAGCAGCAACACCGGTTCGACATAGCTCAACAAGCCGAACAGGCTGAACGGCAGCAGGCGGCTGGCAATGATGTAGACCACCAATGCCGATGCGCTGATCACGCCGAGCATCGGGATCAGCAGCGATAACCATGGATGTTGTTCAAACACACCAAAACCTTGCGCGCCGCTCTGGACGAACCAGATCGCCACCGGCAGCGTCAATGCCATGTCCAGCCACAAGCCACCGAGGTTGTCCGCCGCCAGTCGTTTGCGCAGGACGAAGTAGGCCGGATAACCCACGCAGACCAGCAAGGTCGCCCAGGAAAAACCACCGACCTGATACACCTCGTTGACCACCCCCAGGCAGGCGAACACCACCGCGACTTTTTGCAGATAGGACAGACGTTCGCCGTAGGCCAGGCGACCGGTCAAGACCATGGTCAGCGGCAGCAGGAAATAGCCGAGTGATACGTCGAGGCTGTAGCCGTTCAACGGTGCCCACATGAACAGCCACAGTTGCACGCCGAGCAGGGCAGAGGAGGCAATCAGCGCGCCCATCAGTTTCGGATTGGCCATGGCGCGCCGAACGATCTCCAGCACGCGCTTCCACTCCCCGGACACCACCATGAACACGGTCATGCACGGCACGGTCAGCAGCATGCGCCAACCGAAGATTTCCACGCCGCTCAAGGGGCTGAGCAGCGACGTGTAGTAATACATGACGGCAAACAGCACCGAGGCTGAAACCGATAGAGCGATACCTTTAGACAAGCTGTCCTCGCGAGGTTGAAGGTGAAACGGGGGGCGGAGGATACGTGGTTTTTGTGCTGAATATTGTCCGGATGATCAATATTTCCAACATCCCCTTGTAGGAGCGAGCCTGCTCGCGATGAACGACCAGACACCGCGGGCAGGCAGGCTCCCCGCGTTATCGTTGACCACCATCGCGAGCAAGCTCGCTCCTACAGTGGCTTATGTTTCTTCAGTTAAGCGGTCTGCGGCCGGATACAAAGTGGCTCACATCATTGAACCCAGGAGTCGACGCATGCCCCGGTGTCACCAGCGAATCGATGAACGCCTCATCCTCTGCCGTGATCTTCACTGCCTGCGCCTTAGTGTAGGCGTCCCACTGCGCTTCGGTACGCGGCCCGACAATGGCTGAGGTGACGGCGCTGTTGTTCAGCACCCAGGCAATCGCGAACTCGACGATGCCGACGCCGCGTTCCTGAGTGTATTGCTGGATTTGCTGGGCGATGCGCAGGGATTCGACGCGCCATTCGGTTTCCAGGATGCGTTTGTCCTGGCGTCCGGCACGGCTGTTGGCATCAGGTTTCACATCCGGCGCGTATTTGCCGCTGAGCACCCCGCGCGCCAGCGGGCTGTAGGGCACCACGCCAAGGCCGTAGCTTTGCGCCGCCGTGATCTGCTCGGTTTCTGCCTGACGGTTGACGATGTTGTACAGCGGCTGGCTGATCACCGGCCAGTCAACGCCCAGTTTGTCGGCCACGCGAATGACTTCGGCGATGCGCCAGCCACGGTAGTTGGACAGGCCCCAGTAACGGATTTTCCCTTGGCGGATCAAGTCACCGATGGCCGATACCGTGACCTCCAGCGGCGTATTGTGGTCTTCGCGGTGCAGGTAATAGATGTCGAGATAGTCGGTGCCCAGGCGCGTCAGGCTGGCATCGATGCCATTGAACAGGTGCTTGCGGCTCAGACCGCTGCGGTTGGGAACGCCGTCCACGGGACCGAAGCCGACCTTGGTGGCCAGCACCCATTCATGGCGGCGGCTGGCGATGGCCTCGCCGACGATTTCCTCGGAACGGCCGTTGGTGTAGACGTCGGCGGTGTCGATGAAATTGATACCCTGGTCCCAGGCCTTGTCGATGATCCGCAGGGAATCTTCGGTGCTGGTCTGTTCGCCGAACATCATGGTGCCCAGGGTCAGGGTGGACACCTGCAGACCCGAATGACCCAGCGTGCGGTAGCTCATGAGCAAATCCTTTTACCAGTGGGAAAGGCTCAATCAGATACCAGAACAGTCGCATGGATCAAACAGAAATATCGAACGCACCAGATCAAATGTGGGAGCGGGCTTGCTCGCGAAGGCGTCGTATCAGGCTACTTGAATAGTGACTGACACACCGCATTCGCGAGCAAGCCCGCTCCCACAGGGGATTTGTGTTGATCAGGTGCGCAGGGTTCGGGTCATGCGCAACGCCAGCAAACTGCCGCAGACAATCACACCCGCCAGCAGGTACAGCGCCGCATCGGTCGAGCCGGTGCTGTCCTTGACCCAACCCACCAGGTACGGGCTGAGGAACCCGGCCATCTGCCCCATCGAGTTGATCAGCGCCAGGCCTCCGGCGGCAGCGCCCGCACTGAGCAGTGAGGTCGGCACCGGCCAGAACATCGGCAGGCCGGTGAGGGCACCCATGGTGGCGATGGTCAGACCGAGAATCGCGATGGCCGGGTTGGCGGCGAAGTTCACCGCAATCAGCAGCCCCAGCGCCCCCATCAGCATCGGCACCACCAAATGCCAGCGGCGTTCTTTGCGCAGGTCGGCTGAACGGCCGACCATTAGCATGAATACGGCGGCGAGCAGATACGGAATCGCACTCAGCCAGCCGATCACCAGGTTATCGCTGAAGCCCAGGTTCTTGATGATCGACGGCAGCCAGAAGTTGATCGCATAGACGCCACTCTGGATGCAGAAATAAATCAAACCGAAAGCCCAGATCGCCGGGTTCTTGAACACCGCCAGCAGCGAATCGGTCGTGGTTTTCGGCTTGTTCGCCAGATCTTCGGCGTGGTCGGCTTCCAGCACCGAACGCTCAAACGGAGTCAGCCACTTGGCATTGGCGTAGCTGTCGCTGAGCAGGAAGTAAGCCAGCGCACCGAGGATGACGGTGGGAATGCCTTGCAGCAGGAACATCCACTGCCAGCCGGCGAGACCGCCCTGGCCAGCGGCGAAGTGGTTGAGAATCCACCCGGAGAACGGGCTGCCGAGCAGGCCGGATACCGGGATCGCCGACATGAACAAGGCCATGATGCGGCCACGGCGGAAGGTCGGGAACCACTGCGAGAGGTACAGCACCACGCCCGGGAAGAACCCGGCTTCGGCCGCGCCGGTGAACAGGCGCAGGGTATAGAACTCGGTCGGCGTGGTGACGAACAGCAGGCAGGTCGACAGGGTGCCCCAGGTAATCATCATCAGCGCAATCCAGCGCCGCGGGCCGAATTTGGTCAGGGCCAGGTTGCTTGGCACGCCGCACAGCACGTAACCGATAAAGAAGATGCCGGCGCCGAGGCCGTACACGGTTTCGCTGAACTTCAGCGCGTCGAGCATTTGCAGTTTGGCAAATCCAACGTTTACCCGGTCGAGGTAGTTGAACAGGTAGCAGATGAAAATGAAGGGGATCAAACGCAGGGTGATGCGCTTGTAGACGGCGTTTTTATCGTCAGCGATGGCGTCGGACGCTACGGCGCTCTGTGTCATGGCGGCTCTCTCTTTATTATGATTTTTTGCGATGCAAAGGGTAACGTTGATCGCCCAGAGAGTCTCGACCACCCTCAGGGTGGCTGTCTTTGTGCCTGAGCACAGGGTTTGCAACCAAGGCCTGTGCGGGTGAACAACCCGTTCCATCACTGTCTTCAAGGATCACTTGCATGTTCGAACTCGATCACGACCTGGCCCAGGACATCGTCGACCGGGCGATGGCTATCCTGCCGTACAACGTCAACGTCATGGACAGCCAGGGCTTGATCCTGGGCAGCGGCGAACCGGAGCGGGTCAACACCCGACATGAAGGCGCGCAACTGGTATTGGCCAATGGCCGGGTGGTGGAAATCGATGCGCAGACGGCGATTCACCTCAAGGGCGTACAACCGGGCATCAACCTGCCATTGATGCTCGATCAGCGCCTGATCGGCGTGCTGGGCATCACCGGCGAACCCGAGCAACTGCGCACCTACGCCGAACTGGTGCGCATGACCGCCGAAATGCTGGTGGGCCAGCGCAACCAGCAGGCCGAACAGCAGTGGCGGCGCCAGCGCTGCGATGACTTGCTGGCGCTGCTGCTGAGCGAAGCCGGGGATTCTCCACGACTGGTCGATGAAGCGCAGCAGTTGGGCCTCAAGCCACAAATGACTCGAGTGCCGTACTTGTTCGAACTGGGCCTGGAGCACGCACCAGGACAAACCGTCGAGGCACTGAGTGCCTGGTTGACGAGCCGTCATCCGGACAGTTGGTGCGTGAGCTCGGCCAAAACCTCGTTGCTCTGGTGCCGGCCGGCCAGCCAGACGGTCGAGAACGAGCGCTTGCTGGACAAACTCGACGGCCTGGGCTGGAACATCCTGCGCATTGCCGTGGGTGGGCAGGCCGATGGACTTTCCGGATTGCGTCGCTGCTATCGCCGGGTCGGTGACTTGCTGGCCTACGGGCGCGAAGTGCTGCCGCGCTCCCGATTGCTGACGCTCAACCGCTATCGGCTGCCGGTGATGCTCTGGCGCCACCGCAACGACGACGCCCTCGACGAATTGCTCAATCCGCTGCGCAAGGTCATTGCCAAAGACAGCAACGGCCAGTTGCTGGCCACCCTGCGCAGCTGGTGCGAACACGGCGGCCAGAGCCAGGCCTGCGCCGATGCACTGGGCATTCATCGCAACAGCCTGCGGTATCGCATGGAGCGGATTGCCGAACTCAGCGGAGTTGATCCACTGCGTCTCGATGGCATGCTCGCGTTGTATCTGGGCGTGCAACTGCTGCCCGAGTCAGACTCAATTTCGTGAGCGACAAAATCCCCCTGTAGGAGCGAGCTTGCTCGCGAAAAACCAGAGGACGCCACGGTAAGTCTGATTTCCCGCGTCATCGTTACCCTCCATCGCGAGCAGGCTCGCTCCTACAAGGGATGGTGTGAACGCTCGGGTTTTGTGGAAATGAACAATAATCCTCAACACCGCTTGTGCAGCGGCCTGGCGTTATTGTTCATGGCGGCTGGCAGCATGTGGGCATTGGAACTGGAGAATTCCCATGAAAATCGTGATCGCCCCCGATTCGTTCAAGGACAGCCTCAGCGCCCAAGGCGTGGCCGATGCCATTGCATTGGGATTGGCGCAGGTCTGGCCTGATGCCCAACTGATCAAATGCCCGATGGCCGACGGCGGGGAAGGGACTGTCGAGTCGATCCTGGCCGCGTGCGAAGGCCAGCAGCGCCGCGCCCTGGTTCGCGGGCCGCTGGGGGCCACCGTGGAAGCCGCCTGGGGCTGGTTGCCCCAGAGCCACACCGCAATCATCGAAATGGCCGAAGCCAGCGGTTTGCAGTTGGTCCCGGTGGCGCAACGGGATGCGTGCATCAGCAGCACCTTCGGTACCGGGCAACTGATCCGCGCCGCGCTGGATGCCGGAGCGCAACGGGTGATCCTGGCGATTGGCGGCAGTGCGACCAACGACGGCGGCGCCGGTGCCATGCAGGCCTTGGGCGTGAAATTGCTCGATGCCCAGGGGCAGACCCTGTCACCGGGCGGCCTCGCCCTTGGGCAGTTGGCCCGCGTCGATCTGAGCGAGATTGATCCGCGCCTGGCCCAGGTGCGCTTCGACATCGCCGCCGACGTCAACAACCCGCTGTGCGGTCCCCACGGTGCCTCGGTAATTTTCGGCCCGCAAAAAGGCGCCTCGCCCGTGCAGGTCGAGCAACTGGACCGCGCCTTGGGGCACTTTGCCGACCACTGCGCGCGAGCCTTGAACAACGACGTGCGCGACGAGCCTGGCAGTGGCGCGGCGGGCGGCCTGGGGTTTGCCGCCAAGGCGTTCCTCGGTGCGCAATTTACGGCCGGGGTCGAGGTGGTTGCCGAACTGGTGGGGCTGGCCGACGCCGTTGCAGGCGCCGATCTGCTGATCACCGGTGAAGGGCGTTTCGATGCGCAAACCCTGCGCGGCAAGACGCCGTTTGGCGTGGCGCGGGTCGCCCGGGAACACGGCGTGCCGGTCATTGTCATCGCTGGCACGTTGGGCGAGGGCTATCAGGCACTGTACGAGCACGGTATCGACGCTGCGTTTGCCCTGGCGAGCGGGCCGATGACCCTGGAGCAGGCTTGTGCCGAAGCGCCGCGCTTGTTGCGTGAGCGGGCGACCGATGTGGCGCGGGTTTGGCAGCTGGCCAGTCGCTGACCTTTCGAACACCCCAGTCCCTGTGGGAGCGAGCTTGCTCGCGATGACGGTGTGTCAGCGACATCAATGCTGACTGACATACCGCTATCGCGAGCAAGCTCGCTCCCACAGTTTTTTGAGTGTTGGCGGACTATTCAGGTGGATCAATCTGATCCAGCACCCGGTTCGCCGTGATCTCCGCCAGCATCACGCTGTTGGAAATCCCCAGCAGCGCATTGCGCGTTCCGCCGTCCAGATGATCCACCAACTGGTGAACCATCACGTCGACTGAGGCCAGCGTTTCCACCAGGTAAACCACCAGGGTTTCGGTCGTGGCTTCTGGGTTCACGGTGAACAGTGTGCCGGGAGTGCGCGGCGTGGCGTTGATGTCGGCGATCGAGGGGAAGTGAAAGGCGAGGGCGCGTTCGGCGGCTTCGTTGAGTTTTTTTGAATCGGGTTCGTACGGGGAAACCGGATCGGTGTCCGGCGGGTTGGGTGTGACTTTGAACATAGATGCTTCCCTTTTCAGTAGGGCTGCAACCATCTCGCGACTAAACGAAGGGGTGGCAGCTGTGCGCAAGTTAGTCGACCGGCAAGGGAAAGCAAAACCGGCGCGCCCGAGGGCGCCAAGCGCACAGCTACCATCAAGTGCAGGCAGAAACCTGACTGACGATGCTCGTGCGACCGCTTTTCCTTAGCCGGGCGACTAAACCCGATCACTGATGAGCGGTGACACGAATCAAGTTACCGATGGCCCCCCAGGCGCACAAGCCGGCGGATTCTGGCGCAAGCGTAGGCAACGGCGCAAGGTCCTGTGGCTTTCATGAAGTAACCTTAAACACCATCAAACGCGCGCTCGCGAGGTGCCGTGTTGCGCGATTTGAGATAGGGTTGTGGCCAGGAATACGCGCGACAGGAGAACGCCATGCGCTACTCAGCCTTGACCCAACGAATCGCCGGTGACGGAGCGGCGGCCTGGCAGATTCACGATCGAGCGCTGGCGCTGCGCGAGCAGGGTGTCGATGTCTTGCTGCTATCGATCGGCGACCCGGATTTCGACACCCCACAACCCATCGTCCAGGCCGCGATTGGCAGTTTGCTGGCCGGCGACACGCACTACCCGGCGGTGCGCGGCAGCCAAGGCCTGCGCGACAGCATCGCCCGCCATCATCGCCGGCGTAGCGGCCAGGCCGTGGATGCGCAGCACGTGATCGTATTCCCCGGGGCGCAGTGCGCGGTGTATTCGGTTGCGCAATGCCTGCTCGACCCGGGGGACGAAGTGCTCGTCGCCGAGCCGATGTACGTGACCTACGAAGGCGTGTTCGGTGCCTGCGGGGCGAAAGTGGTGCCGGTGCCGGTGCGCTCGCAGAACGGCTTTCGGGTCGATCCGGCCGATGTCGCGGCACTGATCACGCCGAACACCCGCGCGATGTTGCTCAACAGCCCGAACAACCCCTCCGGCGCCAGCCTGCCGCTGACGGCCTGGAAAGCGCTGGCCGCATTGTGCATTCGCCATGATCTGTGGTTGATCAGCGACGAGGTGTACAGCGAGTTGCTGTTCGAGGGCGAGCACATCAGCCCCGCGAGTTTGCCGGGCATGGCCGAACGCACGGCGACGATCAATAGCCTGTCGAAATCCCACGCCATGAGTGGCTGGCGGGTGGGTTGGGTGATCGGGCCGCACTCCCTGTGTGAACATTTGGTGAATCTGTCGTTGTGCATGCTGTTCGGCATTCCGGATTTCATCCAGAACGCCGCGCAATTGGCGCTGGATGAAAACCTGCCGCACGTGGCGCAGATGCGCGAGGAATATCGCCAGCGTCGCGACCTGGTGTGCGCCAGTTTGAATCTGTGCCCTGGCATCCAGGCAATTCGCCCCGATGGCGGCATGTTCGTGATGGTCGACGTGCGCCAGACCGGGTTGTCCGCCCAGCATTTTGCCGAGCGGCTGCTGGACGGTTATGGCGTGTCGGTGCTGGCCGGCGAAGCCTTCGGGCCGAGTGCGGCGGGGCACATTCGCATCGGTCTGGTGGTGGACCGGCCGAAGCTGGCGGACGCCTGCCGACGTATCGTGATGTGTGTGACGAATATGCTTGAAGGGCGGCGGGCCTGAGTTTTTTTGACTTGGGTTGAGCGCTGAGCGTCCAATCCAGCCTCATTTTAACCTGTTCAAACCGCGTGAAAAAAGTGTGGGTACCTGTCAACTTTGACAGTATCGCGTTGTTAAAAACTGCCGTTTAATTCGCTCAAGGTCCAGTTACCGAGCAGAGCGAAGGGCAGTGTTGTGCTTACCCGATGTCTCGATCTGCCAGACAGGCTTGGTGGCCCTTGCGTGCGCAAGGGTCGAAGTGGTGTTCATGGGAGAACGATGTCATGGCGAGTGAAATCAGCAACCAATCATTACCCGCATGGAGTCAACGAGTACCCGGACGCAATGGCCCATTGGCGTTCGTCAAGCCGGATGTCAGTACCGTCACACTGCCTGGAAACCCGCCAGGCCTGTTCCCTCGGGCGTCACTGGATGCCGGGATCCCGCTGGAGGTTACAGCCTGGGCGACGCTACCCCCTGTCGGTGAAACCGAAACCGTGACGCTTCAGATTGCACGGGCAGGCAGTGATGAATACGAAGATGTTGCGAGTGTCGACTACACCGAAGGTACGTCCACTCTCCCTTTGCCGATAACCCTCCCGGCTGACTTTTTGTTGAAGGATGAAAACGAGGGGGCATTCAAGATCCGCTATCTACATGTGAACTGGGTCGGGACGCCTGCAGAGTCGGAAGATGTACCAGTCTTTATTGACAAGACCCCGCCTAACGGTACCGCGGCGCCTGGCAAGATTACATTTTCAATCACGCCGCCTTTCACCGAGACCAAACTTGTCGGGTTGACGGACGTAGAGGGCACCATTCCAGCCTGGACCGGGGCTGCGCAAGGCGACAAGGTGGCCTTTGCCTGGATGAAGGACCGGTTGCCCGAAGACCCGAACGATATTATTCCGATTGACGTGGTCGAGTTGGGGGCGGATCGAAAGGTGAAGTTCCCGGTTGCGTTGATTCGCTCACTGGGTGACGGTGGTTTTTGTGGTGGCTATACCATTTTTGACAAGGCGGGTAACCGCAGCAGGATTTCATTGTATGACTTGATCCCCGTTGCTCTCGGCACCCTTCCGCCAACACCCTATCCAACACCGAGCGTGCCGGAAGCAGGTCCTGGCCCGTGGAGAGTGACTTCAAGGCCAATGCGCCGGCATCGCTGGCGCGGTTGTCGGTTTGACGCATGAAGCTGGACTGAAACTCCACGTCATCCTCGGCCACGGCCGGGCGAATCTCCAGCATCGCAAGGCTGCCACCGGCAAAAATGAAAACGGGGAACAGACGACGGGCAGGCGTTATGTTGCGGTACGGAAAAAAATCATGGCAAACGTCCGCACCTGTTAAAGATCGAATTGAACCGGCAACGTCATCGGGTCTCCCATTCATCATCATTGACGGCGTGGGCGCGGCAGAATCGTCCTACTTCATAAAGGCATGGTTCGCTGGGCCGTCCTACAAAGCCCGGTACAGGGCTGTAGGTGAGGTCTTTTTATAGCGCGAATCCTCCGACTTGGAACCTGTCAGAAATTACAGGTGAGGGACTTTAATCAGGCGTTATGGAAAAGGCTGTCAGCCGAATACTCCAGTGGTTGTAGGAGGGATCATCGAGTGATGACGTCCCGAGGAATGCGCGTTAATTTTTTGATTAGACGCGGTTTTGTGTATTGAACGGAGTCGAGTCACCACGCAGATTTTCACCGGATAGATGCCGACGCAAGAGGCAGTTTTCGATCGGCACCGATATGCCCGTCCGTCGCTGCAATTGCGCGAGCAGGGCGTCGATGTCCTGTTGTTGTCCATCGATCCGGATTTCGATATTCCCCCAAACCTATCCCCGGGCTAGATCTGGCCGTGACAAGCATAGAAATCAACTGACCGCCACTATCAGCTCTGTCAGTGGTGCTGCACTCGCAATCGGTATTTTAATGGAAACAGACAAACCGTTGCTGGAGGCTTCTGGATGAGCTGGCATGAATACGAACCACCTTTGACCGATACCGCTTACGTAGTGCCGCCAATCTCCATTACCGCGTCCGCCCAGTCGACGTCGACCATACGCGTGATCTGGGGGTACATGGCCGGTGGCGGGCATACCGGTTCGCGGGTGAAGTGGGGAGTGGTCGGCGGCTCCACCGTCGGCGAGTTCGATGTTCCCATCAATTCCTTGACCTACATCATCAGCGGGCTCAATCCGAACACGCAATACCTCATCCAGGTCTTCGGGCTCAAGGGGAGCGAGGTATCGCCAGTCAGCAAGGACGCTCAGGCCAAAACCCATCCCGCAGCCTCTGTGCCGGCAAGCCCGACCAACCTCAGTGCCACACCCACCAAAAACACCATGGCCCTGACCTGGTCCGGCCCCGCCGATGCGTCGAGCTACAAGATCAGCTACGGACTTGCCCCCAGTGGCGCGGTGATCGGCTCCACGACATCGGTGGCGGCGGCTCACACGGTCAGTGGCCTGAGCGCCGGTACCAACTATTACTTCGATGTGCGGTCGTCCAATAACGTCGGCGATTCGCCACCGACGCGGATCAATAAACAGACCTTGCCTGAGGCGGCGAACGTGGCGCCGCCGATTACCATCACCGCCTCCGCTCAGTCGACGTCGGCCATACGCGTGATCTGGGGGTACACGACCGGTGGCGGGCATACCGGTTCGCGGGTGAAGTGGGGAGTGGTCGGCGGCTCCACCGTCGGCGAGTTCGATGTTCCCATCAATTCCTTGACCTACATCATCAGTGGGCTCAATCCGAACACGCAATACCTCATCCAGGTCTTCGGGCTCAAGGGGAGCGAGGTATCGCCAGTCAGCAAGGACGCTCAGGCCAAAACCCATCCCGCAGCCTCTGTGCCGGCAAGCCCGACTAACCTCAGTGCCACACCCACCAAAAACACCATGGCCCTGACCTGGTCCGGCCCCGCCGATGCGTCGAGCTATAAGATCAGCTACGGACTTGCCCCCAGTGGCGCGGTGATCGGCTCCACGACATCGGTGGCGGCGGCTCACACGGTCAGTGGCCTGAGCGCCGGTACCAACTATTACTTCGATGTGCGGTCGTCCAATAACGTCGGCGATTCGCCACCGACGCGGATCACCCGGCAGACCTTGCAAGTGCCCGGGGCGCCCGCTGGCTTGCGGGCGACGGCGACAATCTCGACGCTGGAGGTTCAATGGTCCGCCGTCACCGGCGCCGTCGATTATGTCATCCGTTACGGTGTCGAACCCGGCGGGACAGTCTATCCACTGACCACGCGACTTCTGCGCGAGACGCTGGCTAACCTCAACAAAAATACCCTTTATTTCGTCGAAGTCAGCGCTCGCAATGCCAACGGCGAATCTTCCCCGTCGCGCATCACTCAACGAACGCTGGATGGCCCACCGTTGCCCCCCAAGCCAGGCCCGTTGGTCGTGCTGGACACCTTTGATACCGTGCGCGTCAGTTGGGCCACGATCAATCAGCCAGGGTACGAGGTGGCCTATGGCTTGCTCAGTCAACACCCGCAAGTCATTGCCCGATATGAAACCGAGCACCTGACCTGGCTGTTGAGATACCTGTCTCCCGATGTGACCTATTTCATCGAAGTGCGAGCCTTCAACGAGACAGGATATTCATCACCCTCATACGCAACCGTCACCATCGGCCCGGACCGGACACAACCCAGAAACCTGAGTAATCCGGGCAGGACGTTCAACGAAGCGAGGTTGACTTGGGACGCGCCCCAGGACGCCTCTTATCTGATCGACTATGAAGTTACCTGCCCGGGGCGGCCGGTCGTTCGCACCAGCACCCGTGAACATATCGCCACGGGGTTGATACCCGAACGGGAGTATCGGTTCACCGTTCAGCCTCGTCGGCCCGAAGGTCCCGTACCGGCCCTGCCAGCTGTGATCAACGTGGTGACCCATGACCTGGTCCCGCCGATTCGCGTGACGGCCCTCAAGCTGACGCCTTCGACACCTGGTAACGCACTATTGAGCTGGAGTGCATCGCAGGACAATGTCGCGGTTACCGGCTATGAGGTGCGTCGCAACTCGGGTAGCTGGATTGCGGTGAGCGGTACCAGTTACCCGGTTTCAGGCTTGGGGAGCCCGGACGTTTTTGAGGTAAGGGCCAAAGATGCCGCTGGAAACCGTTCCCTGTCGGTAACGATGACGTTCACTGACGGCGTGGCGGTCGCTACGTCATCCTGACTTCGCGCGATCAGGCCCGACTTTCCAGGCAGCGGCATTCACCAGATTTACCGGTCGCTGCCCGCTCAGCGCCGCCAGCAGGTTGTCGACCGCACAGCGGGCCATGGCTTCCCGTGTCTCGTGGGTGGCCGAGCCCATGTGCGGAGTCGCCACCACATTGTCCAGTTGCAGCAATGGCGAGTCATGACTTAGCGGCTCGCGCTCGAACACATCCAGCCCGGCGGCGCGAATCTGTCGTTCGCTCAGGGCCTGGATCAGCGCCGCTTCATCCACGACTTTGCCTCGGGAAATATTGATGAAGATGGTTTCCGGGCGCATCAGCGCGAACTGCCGTGCCCCGATCAGCCCTTCGGTTGCGGCGGTCAACGGCAGTGTCAGGCAGACAAAATCCGCCTGCTGCAGTAGGTCGTTGAGGCTGCGGTACTGGGCATTGAAGCGTTTTTCGACCGCCGGTTTCGGCGAGTGGCTGTGATAGATCACCGGCATGCCGAAGCCGAAATGCCCGCGCTGGGCCAACGCTTCGCCGATGCGGCCCATGCCGATGATGCCCAGGGTCTTGCCGTGTACGTCACTGCCGAAATGTGCGGGGCCGATGTTGCGGGTCCATTGGCCGTCGCGAACCATGTTCGCCAATTCCACCACGCGCCGCGCAGTGGCCAGGATCAGTGCGAAACCGGTGTCGGCGGTGGTTTCGGTGAGCACGTCCGGCGTGTTGCTGAGCAGGATGCGCCGCTCGGTAAGGTAATCGATGTCGTAGTTGTCGACGCCCACCGAAACGCTGGCGATGGCTTCAAGGTTGGGCGCCAGATTCAGCAGTTCGGCATCGAGTTTCAGGCTGGCACCGAGCAGACCGTGGGCATGGGGCAGGGCGTCGCGCAGTTTACCGAGACCTTCGGCATCGAGGTTGTCGATCAGCGTCACATCGGTGTGCTCATGCAGACGAGTCATGAGCAGCGGCGAGAGTTTCTTGTACAGGACGACCTGCTTTTTCATCTTCGTGATCTCAACTTCAATTCAGGAATGAGCCGTGAGGGGGCGCGCTACCGTGGGCCGCTCCCGGTCGCTGGCGCCGGGCTTGAGGAACACCGTGAGCACCACCGAAAGCATCAGCGCACCGCTCATCAACAGATAGGATGCGCCGGGCGAACCGGTGGAGCTGTTCAGGTAACCGACCAGATAAGAGCCGCCAAACGAACCGAGCGCGCCCATGCTGTTGATCAGCGCCATGGCACCGCCCGCGACGTTGGCCGGTAGGATTTCCGGGATGATCGCGAAGAACGGACCGTACGGCGCATACATGCACGCACCGGCAATCACCAGCAGGGTGTACGACCACCAGAAGTGTTCGGCGCCCAGCGCGTAGGAGCCGTAGAAAGCAATCGAGGCAATCAGCAGCGGCGGCCAGACGAAGCGTTTGCGCTTTTGCAGTTTGTCCGAACCCCAGGACACCAGCAGCATGCCGATCACCGCCGCCAGATAAGGCAGCGCCGATAGCCAGCCGGCCTCGACCATGTCCATCTGCGCGCCGGCCTTGAGGATCGACGGCAGCCACAACACGAAACCGTAGACACCGATGCTCCAGCAGAAAAACTGCAGCGCGAGGATGATCACTTTGGGTGAGCGAAACGCTTCGGCGTAGTTTTTCACTGCTTTGATGCCGACCTGTTCGGCCGCCAGTGCGCTTTCCAGATCCTTTTTTTCCTGATCGTTGAGCCACTTGGCCTGGGACGGACGATCATCGGCCAGACGCCACCAGATGAAGGCCCAGAGCACTGCCGGCAAACCTTCGACAATGAACATCCAGCGCCAGCTGTAATGCTGCACCAGATACCCCGAGACCACCGACATCCACAGCATGGTCACCGGGTTGCCGAGGATCAGGAAGGTGTTGGCCCTTGAGCGTTCGGCACGGGTGAACCAGTGGCACAGGTAGATCAGCATCGCCGGCATCACCGCAGCTTCGACCACGCCGAGCATGAAGCGGATGACGATCAGCCAGTAGGCGTTGGAGACGATCCCGGTCAACGTCGCCAGGCTGCCCCAGAGGATCAGGCTGACGAAAATCAGTTTCTTCACGCTGTGTTTCTGGGCGTAGATCGCCCCCGGCACCTGGAAGAAAAAGTAACCGAGGAAGAACAGCGCGCCGAGCATCGACGACAGGCCCGGCGTGATCATCAGGTCGGCGGCCATCCCGGAGGCGGCGGCAAAACCGTAGTTGGCGCGATCGAGGTACGCCAGGCTGTAGGTGATGAACACGATGGGCATGATGTACCACCAGCGGCGGGTGGCGAGCGTTGCGGTTTTCATGGGTGATGCTCCTGAGCTTGTTGTTTTTGTCGCAGCAGGTAACGGTTTAGATCTTCAGTGACTGTGCCGGCCTATTCGCGAGCAAGCCCGCTCCCACAGGGGATTTGTGTCGGACCTGGATCCAGTGTGGGAGCGGGCTTGCTGGCGAAGACGCCCTCGAATTCAATGGACATTTCGGATCTGCCGGGCAACCCCTCCATATCCCCCCGACTCTGCACCGCACGGCTGCCAATCCAGTTGGCCCGCCGCACGGCGTCGGCAAAGCTGTGGTTTTCCAGGAGTGCGCTGATCATGCCGACGGCAAATCCATCGCCGGCACCCACGGTGTCGACCACCGTTTGCACCGGTACACCGGCGACGAAACCTTGATCAAGATGTGTGCGGTAATAAGCACCGTGGGGGCCGAGCTTGATTGCCACGGCTTCGGCGCCCTGGTCGAGGTAGAACGCGGCGATGTCGGCCGGGTCTTCGAAGCCGGTGAGCAGGCGACCTTCGCTCAGCCCTGGCAATACCCAATGAGCGAGGGCGGCGAGGCGGTTGGTCTCGGTGATCATCAGTCGCTCGCTGGCCCACAGGCTCGGGCGCAGGTTGGGGTCGAACGACACGCTGCGCCCGGCATCGCGCATGCTGGTCATCAATTCGAAGGACATCTGCCGTGCCGTTTCCGACAACGCCGCAGGAATGCCGGTGGCGTGCAGATGCCGGGCCTTGAGCAAGTCGGGCACGATCGAATGCGACGACAAGTGACTGGCCGCCGAGCCACGGCGAAAGTACTCGACGACAGGATCGCCGCCATCGTCGGTGCGCGATTTGAGTTGGAAACCGGTGGGGTGCGCGGGGTCGATGTCGACGTGGCGGCAATCCAGGCCTTCCTTTTCCAGGCTGTCGATCACGAATCGGCCCAGGGAATCGGCGCCGACGCGGCTCAGCCATGCCACTTTGAAACCCAGGCGCGACAGGCCGATGGCAACATTGCTGTCGGCGCCGGCAATGCGTTTGTGGAACGCGTTGACGCTGGCCAGGTCGCCGGTCTGCTCGGCAACGAACATCGCCATGGTTTCGCCGAACGAGAGGATATCGATCTCAGACATGAGCGTTCTCCAGCGACGATTGGCCGAGGTGGGCGAGGGCGGCGACATGCGCGGTTGTCAGCTGCACCAGGTCTTCGCCTTGCAGCGGGTATTCCGCGGCTCGCATAACGCCTTGGTCCATGTGCCGCAGCAGGTGTTCCCACTGTTGCAAGTCGCTGGCGGCGGGTGGGATGGCAACCAGTTTGCCGTCGGCACGGCGCGTCACCGCTTTACAGTGCACATAACCGACGTGCCGGCCGAGCAACCGCGCGGCGCTGGCGGCGGACTGATCCTGCCACTGCCAGTTGCCGATATCGAAGGTCATTTTGATCGGCAGGTTGTGTTGCTCGACTTCATTGAAGAAACGCTGGAACGGTTCGATGCGGCCACCGTGCAGGGTCTGGTCGTTCTCCACCAGCAATTGCACCGCACTTTCGCCGAGCATGGGGGCGAGGCGTTGCAGGTCGCTGTTGTCGGTGAAGTAACCCAGCGATACTTTCAGCCATTTGGCGCCGAACATTTGGGCGCGTTGCAGTGCTGTCAGCAATTCGGGATTGGGTCTGGATTGACCGGCCAGCCACAGTTCCATCGGTGATGAGTAGACGCTTTCCAGGCCCTCGGCCTGAGTCGCGTCGGCCAGGTGCTCGGGGTTCTCAAAGGTCAGCAGCTCTTCGCGCCATTCGATGCGCGTGGCCCCGGCGGCGGCCAGTACTGCGATGAAACTGCCCTGGCCGCGTTGGCGCACCAGATCGGCGCCGTAGCTGGAGAGACTGATGGAAACGGCTGGTTTATTCATTGTTTTTCTACCTCTGAAACCGGTTTCATTTTTGTTCAAAAAAATATCAGTGAGTGATGTGTTGTTCTTTCGGGCCTCATCGCGGGCAAGCCCGCTCCCACAGTGTTTTGTGTCGTACATAAATGTTGTGTACCCCAGAGACTCCTGTGGGAGCGAGCTTGCTCGCGATGGGGCCAGTCCAGTCATCTGAAAACGCCAAGGGTCGACCCCCGCACAACCAGCTGCGGCGAAAAATCCAGCGTCCGCACCGCCCCGTCATCCCCCCGCAACCGCTTGAGCAAACACTCGAACGCACTCGCGCCAATCTCGGTGGTCGGCTGGGCCAAAGCGGTGATGCCACTGCCCACCAACGGGTACCAATCCAGATCGTCGAGGGCTATCAGCCCCACGTCTTCAAACAGATTGCACTTGAGCTCACGCAAGGCATGGGTGCTGGCCAGCGCCGCGATCCCGTTCGCGCAAAACAGCGCTTTCGGACCGGGGCCTGGCGTGTCGAGGAAGGATTTCAGGTGCGCAGTCAGTTCGCTGCCGGTCTCAATCATCGTGCCGCGCAGGGCCGGGCGCTGTGCGATCTGTGCCTTGAAACTGCTGACCCGCTCGATCCGCGAACTGGTGCCGTCAAACGGCTCTGTCACCAACAGCACGTCGCGATAGCCGCGTTCTTCAAGGTGGGCAAGGGCCATCTCGACAGCCGCCGGGTTATCCAGGCCGACCATGTCGCTCTCAAGGTGTTCGACTTTACGGTCCACCAGCACCAGAGGCATTTCCCGGTGCAGTTCATGCAACTCGTCACGGTGATGGCCGAGGGTGTTCACGATCAGGCCTTCGATGTTGTACGAGCGCAGCAGGGCCAGGTGCTGGCGTTCCTGCTCGTCGTCGCGATCGGTGTTGCACACCACCAGGCTGTAGCCGTGTTGACGGCAGGCGGTTTCCACCCCGTGCATCACGGCAATCGAATATGGGTTGCGGATATCGGCCACCAGCATGCCGATCAGGCGGGTACGCCCGCGTTTCAGGCCACGGGCCATCTGGTTCGGGCGATAACCCAGTTCGGCAATGGACTGTTCGATGCGCTGGGCAATGGCATCGGAGAGCAGGGCGCGGTCTTCGCCGATGAACCGCGAAACGCTCGCCTTGGAGACCTTGGCGTGTTCGGCCACGTCGAGCATGGTCACGCGGCTGCGCTGGGCGGCGGAGAAATCGTTCACGGTCTGAAACCTTCTTATTGGATTTATAAGGCAGAGCGCATTGCGCTGAAACCGGTTTCAGAAGACACCAGAAATGAATCCGTCGTCAAGTGTTCGATGAATCACAGGCCGACAAAAAACGACCAATGGAGCTCAGGCGAGCACGCTCAACCACGCCGAACCCAGCAACAACAGGCCCATGCAGCGGTTGAAGCGCTGCATCGCCCGAGGTGAACGCAGCCAGCGACTGGAGCCGGCGCCGAGCACGGCCCAAGCTCCAAGACACGGCAGCGAGACCAGGAAAAACGCCAACGACAAATACATCACATGCACAAACCGGTCTTCACCCACTCCGGCAAACACGCTGACCACCGCCAGCGCCATCATCCAGGTTTTCGGGTTGATCCATTGCAGGCTCGCCGCGCCCAGCAAGCCGAGGCGCTTCTCGGCATTGTCGGCGGCAATGGCGGCAACCGGGGCGCGGAAGATTTGCCAGGCCAGATAACTCAGCCATGCCACGCCGGCCCACTGCATGAGCGTTTGCAGCGCAGGCCATTCGGTCAGCGAAGTCCCGGCACCGGTGCCCACCAACAACACCAATATCGCAGCACTGGCACAGGCGCCAAGAATGATCGGAACGGCAGCCATCAAGCCGAATCGGGCACTGTTGCTCAGCACCAGAATGTTGGTCGGGCCGGGGGTGATCGAGGCCACAAAGGCGAACAGCAGAAAGGGCAGAAACGTCGGAAAAGAGGACAGCATCGCAGGCAAACTCCGGTGAAGATCATTGAAGTCGATCTTCACAAGCCGGGCGCTTATCTGTCTGGAAGATTTGAGCAACGCTTGCGGTACAGCGCTGGTGTCAGACCGTAGGCGCGCACGAACCAGCGACCCAGGTGACTCTGATCGGCAAAGCCCAAGGTCATGGCCACGGTTGCAGGTTGCTCACCACGGGCCAGCAATCGACGCGCGGTGACCAGGCGCAACTGCACCAGATACGCGTGAGGTGCGATGCCGTAGGCGGCCTTGAACGCACGGGTCAGGCGAAAGCGGTCGACACCGGTGACGGCGGCCAGTTGGTCGAGGCCAATGTCGTATTGTGCGTTGGCGTGCAGATAGTCCCGGGCCTTTTGCGCAACCAGGGGCAGGCGCGGATCTTCGCCATAGCGAGTGCGCCAGTGCAGATGGCTGGTGAGGCGTTCGAGCAAGCCATCGAGCGCGGTCTGGCGAACGATCTTCATTTCACCACCGTGCAGCGTCTCAAACGCAAGGCTGGTGGCGTGGGTCAGGCGCGAATCGCTGGCCAGGGTGTTGGCGAAACTCAACTCGCTGTTGTCCGGCGCGTTGTCAAACACCGCGCCTAACTCACGCTGCAACCACTGTGGGTCGAGGTACAGCATGCGATAGGTAAAACCATCCGCGGTCGGCGCCTCACCGTCGTGGATGTCGCCCGGTTCCAGCAAAAACACCTTTCCCGGCGTGCTTTGGTGTCTGGCTCGCCGACAATTGAATTGCTGCACCCCTTGCTCGGTGACACCCACCAGATAGCTGTCATGCCAGTGCGGATCGTAGGCATGGCCCTCGAAATGCGCACGCAGGGTCTCGATGCCGGTATCGGCGTCCTGGGCCAGATCGAGCCAGTTGTGAGAAGTCATGCTGCACCTGCACGGCAGATTTACCGACCCATTTAACGCCGCGCCGAGGGTGGTGACTAGAACGTTTGTGCAGCTTTCAGTTGAACAGCCCGGCGGCGATGTTGATCGAGAACCCGAGAATGGCCGTGTTGAACAGGAAACCTATCAACGACTGCGCCAGCACGATCTTGCGCAAGTCACGAGTGGCCACGCCGACATCCGAGGTCTGCACCGCCACGCCGACGGTGAACGAGAAATACAGGAAGTCCCAATAATTGGGCGTTGTCAGGCCTTCGGCAAAACGCAACGCCGGCTCCTTGCCTTCCCAGGTATAAAACAGACGCGCGTAGTGCACGCTGAAAATCACCCCGATCAGCAGCCACGAACCGATCACCGTCAACGCGGTGAAGCCGTAGTGGAGGAGCTTGCGCGTGGTTTCCAGGTCTTTGCCGCCGGCCAGTTCGAGGGTGATGGCTGCCAGACTGGCAATTGCCGCAACGCACACCACGAACAGCACCAGCCCGGCGTTCTCGTCCTCGATTTCGGCAATGCGTTTCACATCAGTCGCTTTCGAACGCACGACGAGCCAGGACATCAGGATCAGGTAAGTCCAGACCCCGGCATTCCAGCCGATGAGTATTTTGCCGATGACCGAATCGGCCGGAACCAGGATACCCGCTGCGATACCTAGCGTCGTGGCGGCGGACAGGCGAGGGTGGGTGTGGGTGAGGTAGGGCATGAAGACTCGATGGTTGGTACTTTGCAATCACCATAGCCCAGCGTGGTCGATCGTGACCACAATCCTTAGGCCAATGAAATCGAATGTGGGAGCGGGCTTGCTCGCGAAGGGGTCATCACATTCAACATCCATGTCGACTGAGCATCCGCCTTCGCGAGCAAGCCCGCTCCCACATTGGGTAGGTGTTGTTTGTTAAATTTCTTTATGTCGCTTGCGCACCAGCTTCATCACCACCACAAAAAACACCGGCACGAACACCACGGCCAGCGTCGCCGTGATCATCCCGCCGATCACCCCGGTGCCGATGGCCTGCTGGCTCGCCGAACTGGCGCCGGTGGCGATTGCCAACGGCACCACGCCAAGGATGAACGCCAACGAGGTCATGACAATCGGCCGCAACCGCAGGCGTGCCGCTTGCAGGGTCGCGTCGATCAGGTCGTGGCCTTCGTCGTACAGGCTCTTGGCGAACTCGATGATCAGGATCGCGTTCTTCGCCGACAGGCCGATGATGGTGATCAGCCCGACCTTGAAGAACACGTCGTTGGGCATCCCGCGCAAGGTCACGGCCAGCACCGCGCCGAGCACGCCCAGCGGCACCACCAGCAGCACTGAGGTGGGGATCGACCAGCTCTCGTACAACGCCGCCAGGCACAGGAACACGATCAACAGCGACAGCCCCAGCAGGATCGGCGCCTGGCTACCCGACAACCGTTCCTGCAACGACAACCCGGTCCATTCCTGTCCCAGGCCCGCCGGGCCTTGCGCCACCAGCCGCTCGATCTCGGCCATGGCTTCTCCGGTGCTGTGGCCCGGGGTCGGTTCACCGGAAATGCTGATCGCCGGATAGCCGTTGTAGCGGGTCAATTGCGCCGGGCCCTGAGTCCATCTGGCCTGTACGAAGGCTGACAAGGGCACCATTTTTTCGTGGGTGTTACGCACGTGAATCTTCAGCAGGTCTTCCACCTGACTGCGCTGGTCGCCTTCGGCCTGCACCACGACGCGCTGCATCCGCCCCTGATTGGGGAAGTCATTGATGTAGGCCGAACCCACGGCCGTGGACAGCACGCCGCCAACATCGGCAAAGGACACGCCCAGCGCATTGGCCTGCTTGCGATCGACGACCAGTTGCACCTGCGGTGCCTCGGCCAGGGCACTTTCGCGCACGTTCATCAGGGTCGGGCTTTTTTCGGCTGCCGCGAGTAACTCGGTGCGCGCTTGCATCAACTTCTTATGGCCGAGACCACCGCGATCCTGCAGGCGGAACTCGAATCCGCTGGACGTACCCAAGCCATCCACGGGCGGCGGCAGTACGGCAAACGTCACCGCGTCCTTGATCTGGCTGAGGGCGACGTTGGCCCGGTCGGCAATCGAAGCCGCCGAGTCGTCGCTGCCTCGCTCGGACCAGTCTTTGAGCGTGCTGAACGCCAGCGCCGCATTCTGCCCGCTGCCAGAGAAGCTGAATCCGAGAATCACCACGCTGTCCCGAATGCCCGGTTCCCCGGCGTTGTGCGCTTCAACCTGCTCGGCCACCTGCACCGTGCGATTCTTGCTCGCACCCGGTGGCAACTGGATGTCGGTGATGGTGTAACCCTGGTCTTCCACCGGCAGGAACGAGGAGGGCAAGCGACTGAAGGCCAAGCCCAGGCCGATCAGCAGCACGCCGTAGATCAGCAGGTAGCGCCCGGTCCGTTTCAACGCATAGGCGACCCAGCCCTGATAGCGCTCGGTCAGTTGTTCGAAGCGACGATTGAACCAGCCGAAGAACCCGGTCTTTTCGTGGTGCTCGCCTTTGGCAATCGGCTTGAGCAGTGTCGCGCACAGGGCCGGGGTCAAGGTCAGGGCGAGGAAGGCCGAGAACAGGATCGAGGTGGCCATCGACAGCGAGAACTGTTGGTAAATCACCCCGACCGAACCTTGCATGAAGGCCATTGGAATGAACACCGCGACCAGCACCAGAGTGATGCCGACGATGGCCCCGGTGATCTGCTGCATGGCCTTGCGCGTGGCTTCCTTGGGCGACAAGCCCTCGGTGGCCATGATCCGCTCGACGTTTTCCACCACCACGATGGCGTCGTCCACCAGAATGCCGATGGCCAGCACCATGCCGAACATGGTCAGCACGTTGATCGAAAACCCCAGCGCCAGCATTGTCGCAAAGGTGCCCATCAGCGCCACCGGCACCACCAGCGTCGGAATCAGCGTGTAGCGGATGTTCTGCAGGAACAGGAACATTACCGCGAACACCAGCAGCATCGCCTCGAAGAGGGTGTAGACCACTTTGGTGATCGAGACCTTGACGAAGGGGGAGGTGTCGTACGGTATCGAGTACTCGACGTTCGCCGGGAAATAGCGCTTGAGTTCGTCCATCTTCGCCCGCACCAGGGTTGCGGTGTTCAGGGCGTTGGCGCCGGGCGACAGTTGCACGGCGACGGCGGTGGACGGTTTGCCGTTCAGGCGCGTGGAAAACTGGTATTCCTGGCTACCGATCTCGACCCGCGCCACATCGCTGATGCGCACGGTCGAGCCGTCCGGGTTGGCCTTGAGGACGATGTCGGCAAACTCTTCGGGGGTCGACAACTGGCCCTTGACCAGAATGGTCGCGGTGATTTCCTGGGTGGTGCGGGTTGGCAGGTCACCGATGCTGCCGGCCGACACCTGGGCGTTTTGCGCGACGATGGCGGTGTTGACGTCCGCCGGCGTCAGGTTGAAGGCGAGCAGTTTCTGCGGGTCGATCCAGATCCGCATCGCCCGTTCTGCGCCGTACAGCTGCGCCTTGCCGACACCGTCCAGACGCTTGACCTCGTTCATCACGTTGCGCGCCAGGTAGTCGCTGAGCGCCACGTCGTCGAGCTTGCCGTCGCTGGAGGTCAGGGTGATCAGCAGCAGGAAACCGGAGGAGACTTTCTCCACCTGCAAACCTTGCTGGATGACCGCTTGTGGCAGGCGAGACTCCACGGCTTTCAGGCGGTTCTGCACATCCACCTGAGCCAGTTCCGGGTTGGTGCCCGGCTGGAAGGTGGCCTTGATGGTGGCGCTGCCCAGGCTGCTCTGGGATTCGAAATACAACAGGTGATCGGCGCCGTTGAGCTCTTCCTCGATCAGGCTGACCACGCTCTCGTCCACGGTTTGTGCCGAAGCACCGGGGTACACGGCGTAGATTTCGATTTGTGGCGGTGCAACATCGGGGTATTGCGCCACCGGCAGTTGCGGAATGGCCAGCGCACCGGCCAGCAGGATGAACAGGGCAACCACCCAGGCGAACACCGGGCGGTCGATAAAGAACTGCGGCATAAAAAAGCGTCCTGCTTACTGACCAGTCGCCTGGGCAAGTGGAAGAGGGGTGTCGTCGATCTGCACTTTCTCGCCGGGGCGGGCGTGCTGCAGCCCTTCGATGACGATGCGGTCGCCTGCCTTCAGGCCGCCGGTGACGATCCAGCGATCGTTCTGCACGGCACCCAGTTCGACCGGTTGCTGCCCGACCCGCTGTTCGGCGTCGAGCAGCAGCACCTGGGCGATGCCGGCGCTGTCGCGCTGGATGGCCCGTTGCGGCACGCTGATGCCCTGCTGGTTGACCGCTTGTTCCAGGCGTACGCGCACGAAACTGCCGGGCAGCAAGTCGAGGTCGGGGTTGGGAAACTCGCTGCGCAGGATGATCTGGCCGGTGCCCGGGTCGACGGTGATGTCGCTGAACAGCATTTTGCCCGGCAGCGGATAGAGGCTGCCGTCATCCTGAATCAACGTGGCTTTTGCCTGGTCCTGGCCGACCTGTTGCAACTGGCCGGAACGGAAGGCGCGGCGCAGTTCGTTGAGTTCGCGGGTGGACTGGGTCAGGTCGGCATGAATCGGGTTCAGTTGCTGAATCAGCGCCAGGGGCGTGGTTTCGTTTTGCCCGACCAGTGCGCCTTCGGTGACCAGTGCGCGACCGATACGCCCGGAAATCGGCGCGGTGACCGTGGCGTAACCGAGGTTCAACCGGGCGCGTTCCACCGCCGCCTTGTTGCCGGCGACGTCGGCAGCGGTCTGCCGGGCATTGGCCCGGGCGTTGTCGTAGTCCTGGCCGCTGATGGCCTTGTCGTCGATCAACCGGGCGTAGCGCTGTTCCTGCAATCTGGCCTGGAACGCGTTGGCTTCAGCCTTGCGCAGCGCGGCTTCGGCGCTGTCCAGGTCAGCCTTGAACGGCGCCGGGTCGATGCGGAACAACACTTCGCCCTGTTTCACGTCACTGCCTTCACGGAAGGTGCGCTGCAAGACAACGCCAGCCACCCGGGCACGCACTTCGGCCATGCGCGGTGCGGCAATCCGCCCGCTCAGTTCACTGCTGATGGTCAGTGGCCGCGCTTCGATGGTCTCGATGCGAACTGTGGCCAGCGGCGCCTGTTCCTCGGCATTCGAGGACTTGTCACACGCGCCCAGTGTCAACGCCAGTGCAATCAGGCTGAGCCTGGCAAGCAGATTCTTCGACATGTAATACCCCAATAAAGACCCCCAGCATCCTACTGGGCGAAGGCGAGGGTAGCGGTGAAGCTTTGTTGGTGCTGTGTGAAATTGTGTAAGGGTTTTACTCAGGTGTGCGTGAGGGCGTATATCCTGCAGTCCTTGATTTCTATTGCGCCGGATAGATTGCCATCGCGAGCAAGCTCGCTCCCACAGTGGCCAGTGGTGTTCATATCATTTGTGGTCACCTCAAATCCCTGTGGGAGCGGGCTTGCTCGCGAAGAGGCCGGTGCAGACGCCAAAGTACTTTCTGGAAACACCCCATGCCCAACATCCTCCTGGTCGAAGACGACACCGCCCTCGCCGAACTGATTGCCAGTTACCTGGAACGCAACGGTTATTCCGTCAGCGTGATCGGTCGTGGTGACCACGTGCGCGAACGTGCGCGGCTCAATCCGCCGGACCTGGTGATCCTCGACCTGATGCTGCCCGGCCTCGACGGCTTGCAAGTCTGTCGCCTGCTGCGCGCCGATTCGGCGACCCTGCCGATCCTGATGCTCACCGCCCGCGACGACAGCCACGACCAGGTCCTGGGCCTGGAAATGGGGGCCGACGACTACGTCACCAAACCCTGCGAGCCGCGGGTGCTGCTGGCCCGGGTGCGGACCTTGTTGCGCCGCAGCAGCCTCAGCGAGCCGCAGACTGCCAACGACCGCATTCTGATGGGCAACCTGTGCATCGACTTGTCCGAGCGTACCGTCACCTGGCGCGGGCAATTGGTGGAGTTATCCAGCGGTGAGTACAACCTGCTGGTGGTGCTGGCCCGGCATGCCGGTGAGGTGTTGAGCCGCGACCAGATCCTGCAACGCTTGCGCGGCATCGAATTCAATGGCACCGACCGTTCGGTGGACGTGGCGATTTCCAAGCTGCGACGCAAGTTCGACGACCACGCCGGCGAGGCGCGCAAGATCAAGACCGTGTGGGGCAAGGGTTACCTGTTCAGCCGTTCCGAGTGGGAATGCTGAGCCGATGTTCAGAATCCTCTTTCGTTTGTACCTGGTGACCATCGTCTCGTTCAGCGCGGCGATCTATCTGGTGCCGGATCTGGTGGTCAAGGTGTTCCAGGAACGCTTTGTCACCTACAACCTCGATTACTCGCGAGGGCTGCAAACGCTGATCGTCAAACAGTTCCATGGGGTCCCGGCCGAACAGTGGCCGACCCTGGCCGCTGAAATGGACAAGGACTTCTCGCCTCTGCACATCGTGCTCAGCAGCAATGACGACAGCAGCCTGACGCCCGATGAACAGCAGCGCTTGCGCCGCGGCGAGAACGTCGTGCGCGTGGGCGACTGGGGCTGGCGCACGCTGGCGGTCGCGCCACTGAATGAGCGCACCGTGGTGCAAATGGTCGTGCCACCGGATCCGCTGGACGTCAATCTGTTGTACTGGAGCATCAACGTCCTGATCGGCGCGACCATGCTCGCATGCCTGTTGTTGTGGCTGCGCCCGCACTGGCGTGACCTGGAGCGCCTCAAGGGCGCCGCCGAACGCTTTGGCAAGGGCCACTTGGGCGAGCGCACGCAAATTTCCCCGAGTTCCAACATCGGTAGCCTGGCCAGTGTGTTCGACACCATGGCCGGCGACATCGAGAACCTGCTCAACCAGCAGCGAGACCTGCTCAATGCGGTGTCCCACGAGTTGCGCACGCCGCTGACGCGCCTGGATTTCGGCCTGGCGCTGGCCCTGTCCGACGACTTGCCGGCGGCCAGCCGCGAGCGCTTGCAAAGCCTGGTGGCGCACATTCGGGAACTCGATGAATTGGTGCTGGAGCTGCTGTCCTACAGCCGCCTGCAAAACCCGGCGCGGCTGCCGGAGCAGGTCGAAGTGTCGATGGATGAATTCATCGACAGCATTCTCGGCAGCGTCGACGAAGAAATGGAGTCTCCGCAAATCGTCATCGACGTGTTGCTCCACGGCCAGCTCGAACGCTTCAGCCTGGACCCGCGCCTGACCGCCAGAGCCCTGCAGAACCTGCTGCGCAACGCCATGCGCTATTGCGAGAAGCGTATTCAGATCGGTGTGCAGGTCTATGCCAGTGGCTGTGAAATCTGGGTCGACGATGATGGCATCGGCATTCCGGATGACGAGCGCGAGCGGATCTTCGAACCTTTCTACCGCCTCGACCGCAGCCGCGACCGCGCCACGGGTGGTTTCGGACTGGGGCTGGCGATCAGCCGCCGTGCACTGGAAGCCCAGGGCGGCACGTTGACGGTGGAAGCCTCGCCGCTGGGCGGGGCTCGGTTTCGTTTGTGGTTGCCGGCTTCGGCCTGACGCGCTTCGCAGGCGCTGTCGCAGCGCCTGCGTTGTGCCAGGGATTCTCAGGTGCTCAGGCGACTACGCAACAGTTTCGCCATCTCCTCCAGGTCCGCCATCGGCTGATGCCCGATCAGCATCCAGGCGTGTTCCATGTCGGCCCAATACACGATGTTTAGCTCGCGCCGCTGTTCCCGGGCGAAATGGCGACTGCCGCTGTTGGAGCGGGTAACACACAGCGCCATGGGGCCATGGGCCGGATCGAGGTAGGTGATCTGGGCGATGGGTGCACCGTCGTACTCGAGGATTTGCGCGCGCCTGAACTCGGCACGGGGCAGGCTCAGTTTTGCCGGCGCGAGGTTGAGGCCCAGACGCGCATCGATCGTGCGCAGTTGTGCCCGTTGGGCAGCTTCATCGCCGGGCAGGTGATCCAGGGTTTCCGGCACATAGAGCGCCATGTAATCGGCCACCAGGCCGCGCCAGCTATGTGACTGTTGGCTCGCTTGCCAGCCGAGGAACAAACGGTCCGCCAGCACGCCGCCGGCCAACAGCCCGGCCGCGGCGGCCAGGAACCAGCGTCGATTGAGCCCGGGGCGGGCGGGTGAGGGCATTGTGGCGAGCATGGTTTGCAGGCGATCGACCGGCGCCTGTCGGGTCAGTTCATCGTAGGCGTCCTTGAACGGCAGGCTGCTGCGATCCAGCCATTGCAGACGCAGGCCGAGCATCGGGTCGGCGCCGATGGCCGCGTCGATGCGCGAGCGCTGCTCGGCATCGAGTTGGTTGTCGAGGTAAGCCACCAGTTGTTCGTCCGAGGGTATCGCGTTCATCAATGTTCTCCTCGGTTAGGGGTGGGCACCGTGTGCAACGGTGGATATTCGGCCAGTTTCGCCCGAGCGGCGGCCAGGCGACTCATGACGGTGCCGATGGGCACTTGCAGCACCTCGGCGACTTCGCGGTAGGACAAGCCTTCGACATAGGCGAGAAACACCGTTTCGCGCTGGGCCTCGGGCAAGGCATCGACACGGCGGATGACCTGCGCTGCCAACACGTGGGTTTGCGCCACGGATTCTCCATCGAACGACAAGGCCTGATCGGCGTCTACCTGGCCCTGCCCCTGGCGCACCCGCCGGGCGCGGACTTCGTTGAGCCAGATCGAATGCAGAATGCTCAGCAGCCAGTGGTCCATGCGCGTTCCCTGCACGTATTGCCCGGCCCGTTCCAGCGCCCGCAGGCAAGTGGCTTGCACCAGGTCATCGGCGACATGCCGTTGCCGGGACAGCAGCAGGCCGTAGCGCCATAAACGCGCCAGATGCTGGTTCAGTTCCGTTCGTATTGCCTGATCGCTGGCGATGGCGACCTCCGTCCGCTCGGGTTGTCAGGTTTTCGATGAGCCGTTGATGGCTTCGGCCAGGTCCTGGTACTCCTCGCATTGAGTACTGCCACAGATGGATTCGATCTGCCGCAGTTGCTCCTGTGCAAGATCCAGCCGGCCTTTGACCACATAGGCTTCGCCGAGGTATTCGCGGACCTGCGCATATTGCGGGTCGAGCTTCACCGATTGCAGGTAATAGCCGATGCCTTCGTCGGTACGTCCCAGTTTACGCGTGGCGTAGCCGCGATAGTTCAACGCTTTTGCGGTATTTGGCTGTTTCAGCGTGTCAAGCAGGGCCAGGGCTTCTTCATAACGCCCGTCCTTGGCCAGTCGATAGGCATAGTTGGTACGGTCTTCGTCCGGCACCAGGCTACTGGTCTGCCGGACGCAACGTTTCGATTTGCTGTCGAACACCTGACCTTTCGGGCAGTTGGGTCTGATGGGCGCGTCGTCGTCCCCGCCACCGCCGTTGGCCAGGGCGAGGGAACCGGACAACGCAACGGCCAGCAACAGAGGGGGCGTCAGAACAGCAAAACGAATATTCATGGGCTTTGCTCCAGAGCTTCAGGGGTTCAGATCGGGGCGCGTCCGGCCAGACGCAGTGCAAGGTTGATGTGACGAAAACACCGCAGCATGAACAATTATTCGTTATGTCCTGGCGGTGTTTTTCAAGGAAAGCTCATATCGGGGCGGATGCATGTTTTTTGCCTTGCGTAGTGTTGTGTGCGCTGAAGAACCCTGTGGGAGCGGGCTTGCTCGCGAAGGCGGAGTGTCAGGCAGCATTAATGTTGATTGACCCACCGCCTTCGCGAGCAAGCCCGCTCCCACATGGGATTTTCGTCGAGCACAACATCCTGGCAGCATTCCGACGATGACGAGGTATCAACCCAGCAAACGAATGGCTGAGCCCGCCGCCCAGGCTTGAATATCCTCGATCATTTGCGAGAAAAACAGCCGGTAGTTCTGTTGGGTCACGTACCCGACATGGGGCGTCGCCAGTACATTGTCCAGGGTCCGGAACGGATGGTGGGCGGGCAGCGGTTCCTGTTCGAAGACGTCCAGGGCGACACCGGCCAGCCGTTGTTTCTGCAGCGCCTTGATCAGCGCCGCTTCATCGACAATGGGGCCACGAGCGGTGTTCACCAGCAGCGCCGAGGGCTTCATCCAGCCAAGGGCTTGTGCGTCCACCAGACCGCGGCTGCGCTCGCTGAGCACCAGGTGCACCGACAGCACGTCGGCCTGTTCGAACAGTTCCTGTTTGCTGACACGGGTCACACCGACCTGCGCCGCGCGTTCGGCGGTGAGGTTTTCACTCCAGGCGATGACGCGCATGCCGAACACCTGACCGAACTGCGCGACTCGCTGGCCGATGCTGCCCAGACCGAGGATGGCCAGTGTCTTGCCATGCAAGTCGCCACCCAGGCCTTGTTGCCATTGCCCGGCGCGCAGGGCATTGGCCTCGACCACCAGGTTGCGGGTTGCGGCCATGATCAGCGCCCAGGTCAGTTCCGGCGCGGCGTGTTTGTAGCTGTCGGTACCGCTGACCTGAATGCCCAGCGCGGCAGCGGTTTTCAGGTCCAGGGCCGCGTTGCGCATACCGCCGGTCACCAGCAGCTTGAGCTTGGGCAGGCGACTCAGCAGGTCTTCATCGAAGCGGGTGCGCTCGCGCATCACGCAGATCACCTCGAACCCGGCCAGGCGCTCGGCCAGGGATGAGGTATCGGTGGGGTAGTCATGGAGAAAACTTACCTCACCGACGCTGTCCAGTGCCGACCAGTCCACTGCATTGCGCGCCACATCCTGCCAATCATCGATCACTGCAATCTGCACAGGCATCAGCCTTTCCTCTTCAATGCACGGGGTTGGTCTTGTTCAGCCAGGCGAGCAGGGCCTGGTGGAATCGGGCCGGTTCTTCCATTTGTGGCGCGTGGCCCATACCGGGGAATTCGACCAGCGTGGACTGGGGAATCATCCCGGCTACCTGTTTGCCGAGGACGTCGTAGTGCCCGATCTTCGCCTTGACCTCGGGTGGGGCGATGTCACTGCCGATGGCGGTGGTGTCGGATGTTCCGATCAACAGCAGGGTTGGCATCTTCAGGTTCTGGAATTCGTAATACACAGGTTGAGTGAAGATCATGTCGTAGATCAGTGCCGAGTTCCACGCGACTTGCGTATGCCCCGGGCCTTTGTTCAGGCCGGCAAGCATATCGACCCAACGATCGAACTCCGGCTTCCAGCGACCGCCGTAATAGGTGGTGCGTTCGTAGTTGCGGATACCCTCGGCACTGAGCTTGAGTTCGCGCTCGTACCATTGATCAACGGTGCGATAGGGCACACCGAGGGCTTTCCAGTCTTCCAGGCCGATGGGGTTGACCAGCGCCAGTTGCTCAACCTGTTCGGGGTATTGCAAGGCATAGCGAGTGGCGAGCATGCCGCCGGTGGAATGCCCCAGCAGGGTGGCTTTCTGGATGCCCAGTGCCTTGAGCAATTGCTGGGTGTTCGTTGCCAGTTGCTGGAAGCTGTACTGATAGTGCGCCGGCTTGCTGGAGGTGCAGAAGCCGATCTGGTCCGGGGCGATGACCCGATAGCCGGCGTCGCTGAGGGCTTTGATCGAACTGTCCCAGGTGGCGCCGCAGAAATTCTTGCCGTGCATCAGCACCACGCTGCGGCCATTGGCCTTGCCGTTGGCGGCGACGTCCATGTAACCCATTTGCAGGGATTGGCCCTGGGAATCAAAGGCGAAGTGCTTGAGCGTGTAGGGGTAGTCGAAACCTTGCAACTCGGGGCCGTATTGCGGCCCTTCGGCGTGGGCGATGACGGGCAGGACGGCGGTCAGTAAAAGGCTGGGTAACCAGCGGGAGAAGGGGCGCGACATGGGAGAGCTCCATGAAAAATCCGCCTATGTTGGATCGACACGATTAGGGCGGCATTAATCACAGGCAATCGCCGCCCTTGATGGTTCAACCCATCCAGCCCAAAGTCGCCAACGCCAGCACGCTGTAGCGGGCGCCTTTGGCCAGGGTGACGATCAGCAGGAAGCGCCCCAGCGGCTCGCGCATGACCCCGGCGACCAGCGTCAGCGGATCGCCGATCACAGGCAGCCAACTGAGCAGCAATGACCAATGGCCGTAGCGTTGGTAATGAAGCCGGGCCTTTTCCAGATGCCGGGGGCTCACCGGAAACCAGCGTCGGTCGTGGAACCGCTCGATCCCGCGCCCCAGCCACCAGTTGATTAGCGAGCCCAGAACGTTGCCGAACGTTGCCACCGCCAGCAGTGCCCAGAGCCAATAGCGATCGCTGAGCAGCAGTCCGACCAGCACGGCTTCGGATTGCAACGGCAGCAGCGTGGCGGCACCGAATGCCGCGAAAAACAATCCGAGATACGCGCCGGACATCAATGGGCGGGGTAGTCCGCAACCACCACGTCAGTGCCGTCCTTTTTCAGGCCGATGACCTGATAGGCATCGCTCATGCCGTCCATTTCCATGCCGGGCGAACCCATGGGCATGCCGGGGGCCGCGACGCCCAGCAGATCGTCGCGTTTGCTCAAGGCCAGGACCTGGTCGTCCGGGACATGGCCTTCAACGAATTTGCCATTGATCAATGCGGTGTGGCACGACGCCAGGCGTGGCGGCACGCCGTGCTGTTGCTTGAATTCGCTCATGCTGGCTTCTACGTGGTCTTCGACCTTGAAGCCATTGGCCTCCAGGTGGGTGATCCATTTTTTGCAGCAACCACAATTGGCGTCGCGATGAACCTCGATCGGAATGAGGTCGGCGGCCTGGACCAGGGAAGACATGAACAGGGCGCTCAGGGCGATCAGACGCAGAGGGTTTCGCATGGAATTCGTCTCGGCTAACAGGCAAAAAAACGCATTCTGACCATTTTTTACGGTCAGGCGCTCAAGGAGTGTTTCGAAGTACTACAAAGATCCGCCGTTCGATGATGGTAGATCAACGCTGTCAGGCAGATGAGGGGCACATTACAAAATTGTCAGGTTGAAACGCCGAAGGTGCGTGTCCATGTGATCCCCGGGTTCAAAAAAGGTTCTTCACGCAATCCCGGGGAACACCGATACCTGTAGGAGCGAGCTTGCTCGCGATGGACTGGAGAGCGCCGCGGGGTGCCTGCCAACCAGCGTTATCGTTGACGACCATCGCGAGCAAGCTCGCTCCTACAGGGTTACTTTGAAAAGCGCAAAGTAACCAAACGCTCTTGCCCCTGACGCTCGGCCTCGTTGTTTGGTGGTGCACGCGTTCCCCTGCAGGAGCTGCCAAAGGCTACGATCTTTTGATCTTGCTTTTGCGATCTGGAGTTGCCCGGCCCGCTCAATTCATCGAACGGGCCGGCGACCCTTACCGGTCGAGCAGTTTCATGACTGCTTCCGGATAACGCAGGCCAGCGGTGGCATTCGTCGCAAAGACCGCTTGCAGCGCCCGGCCGGGCAATGACTTTTACCGAAAGGATTCAGGCCGTTGAACCGCTGTTAACGATGTGGGCAGTAACCTGGTCCGCCATGGTCATCGCCGCAATGAAGCCAAAACTCTTCATCGGCTGTAACATGAGACCCCGCTTGTAGCCACTTATCCCGAAACAGGGTAAGCGCTTGGCATGCGCGTCGATACAAACCGGATACATTTTCAGATTCAGGAACCCGCAATGACTCAGTCGCAACGTTTGAAATACTCGATTCTGATCTCTCTGGTGGTGCTGGGGATCATGTTTGGCCTTTCCTGGTTGCAGAACACCGGCGTCATCAGCGAAAAACTGTTCCAGTACATCGCCATTGGCGTGGCGGTGGTCGTGGTGGTCATCAATGGCGTGATGCGCCGCAAGGTCAAACTCTGATCATTCGATCATCGGTTGCGTAAAATAGCGGCAGCCTGGGGATGCAGGCTGTAGCTCTTGTCGGGGTTGAGGACAATCACCCCTTCGCTGCACAAACGCTTCAGCACTTCACGCACGCTGAGAAAGGACAGGGGAATATCCAGGTCCAGCAATTGGCTGTGCACGCCACGCACGCCAAGGCTGCGGTCGTTTTCGGCGGCCGTCAGCAGGGCATCGATGACTTTCAGGCGGATCAGACTGGTTCGAAGGCCAAAGCTTTTGAGCAGGACCCTGATCCGCTCGTTGCCGTGGCGATCGGTACGCGGCTCGAATACGCCGACTCCCATGGAAGTACCCTTTGGCGCGTTGCTACCGTCCGTTGGCAGTTGCGAGTTGTACATTGCAAAACTCCTTTCAGAGCCTGATCAGGAAAAAATGGGCGCTCTTACAGCATTAGACGTATGAGCAGCCCGAATCATGAAGGCTCGAATGTAGAAATTTTGTCGCCATCGCGTGATCAACCTGTCAGACCATGAGGCGTTGCGCAGTAATCTCCTAAATTTTTGTGGTGAGCTTCGTCCCTACAGGGAGGCCCGGTGCGCGTGGGTATGCGCAGCCGTGACCATCGTTTTTTCGATCAGGAGCGAGCGTGATTATTTCCAGCCAGTTAACCAGGTTGAGCCTGGCGGGTGTGACTCTGGGATTGAGCCTGGGGCTGAGCCTTGCGGCGAGCGCGAGCGATACGCCTGCGCAAACGAGCGCCGACATCCGCCGCACCGGTTTCGGCGTGCCGCACATCCGCGCCGACAATGAGCGCGGGCTCGGCTACGGTATCGGCTATGCCTACGCCCAGGACAACCTGTGCCTGTTGGCCAACGAAATCACTACGGTCAACGGTGAACGTTCGCGGTATTTCGGGCCGGATCAGTTCACCGTCGAAGAGCGCGAGAACCTGGCCAGCGATGTATTTTTCACCTGGCTGAACACTCCGCAAGCCGTCGCCGGTTTCTGGCAGGCCCAGACCCCGCCAGTGCGTGAGTTGGTCGAAGGCTATGTGGCGGGGTACAACCGCTTCTTGAGCGAGCGACGCGTCCAGGGATTGCCGCCGCAGTGCCAGGGAGACTGGGTGCGCGACATCACCACGTCGGATCTGGTCAAGCTGACCCGGCGCCTGTTGGTCGAAGGTGGCGTCGGCCAGTTTGCCGAAGCCCTGGCCGGTGCCACGCCACCCCAGGCCGTGGCCCGGGCGTCGAGCGCACAGGCAGCGTTCCAGGTGGCCGCTACGCGGATGCAGCGTTTTGCCCTGGACCGTGGCAGCAACGCCGTCGCAGTCGGCAGCGAGCGCTCTTTCAACGGACGCGGCATGTTGCTGGCCAATCCGCACTTTCCGTGGGTGGGCGGCATGCGTTTTTATCAGATGCACCTGACCATTCCCGGCAAACTGGACGTGATGGGCGCGGCGTTGCCCGGCCTGCCGGTGATCAACATCGGTTTCAATCAACATCTGGCCTGGACCCACACCGTGGATTCGTCCAGGCACTTCACGCTGTATCGCCTGCAACTCGATCCCAAGGATTCAACCCGTTACCTGCTCGACGGCCAGTCCTTGCCGATGGACAAGCAGACCGTGACCGTCAACGTCAGGCAGGCGGACGGGCAGGTCCGGGCAATTTCCCACGAGGTCTACAGCTCGAAATTCGGTCCGGTGGTGCAATGGCCGGGAAAACTGGATTGGGATCATCAATACGCCTACAGCCTGCGCGACGCCAATCTGGATAACGACCGGGTTCTGCAGCAGTGGTACGCGATGAACCGCGCTGAAAACCTCGAGGATTTCCAGGCTTCGGTGCACGAGATCCAGGGCATTCCGTGGGTCAATACGCTGGCAGCGGACGATCAGGGGCAGACGCTGTACATGAACCTCTCGGTGGTGCCCAACGTCAGTGTCGACAAGCTGGCGCAATGCAGTGATCCGCGCGCTGGCTTGCAGATGATCATTCTCGACGGCTCCAACAGCGCCTGTGCCTGGGACATCGACCCGCAGGCTGCACAGCAGGGTATCTATGCAGCGGACAAGTTGCCGCAATTGCTACGCAAGGACTTTGTCCAGCACTCCAACGACTCGGCATGGATGGCCAACCCGGCGCAACCGCTGACCGGCTATTCGCCGTTGATCAGCCAGGACAGTCAGCCACTGGGGCTGCGCTCGCGCTTTGCCCTGGACCGTTTGAGCGCGCTGGCCCAGGCCGGCAAGGTCGAGGCAGCGGACTTGCAACACATGGTCATGGACGATCGGGTTTATCAAGCCAGCCTAGTGATGCCGGACCTGCTGCAATTCTGCGCGGCGGATCTCGGTACCGATGCCAAAACGCTCGCGCCACTGTGCGCCAGCCTCAAGGCCTGGGACCGCAACGCCAACCTGGGCAGCGGTCTGGGCTTTGTGCACTTCCAGAATGTCATGGAGGCGTTGGAGCCGGTGCCGGACGTATGGCGTGTGGCATTCGATCCACGGGATCCGCAACATACCCCACGGGGTCTGGCAGTCGATCACCCGCAGGTGGCGAAGGCGCTGCGGGCAGCGATGCTGGCTTCGGCTGAGCAGGTCAAGGCGGCAGGACTCAAGCCGGACAGTCGCTGGGGCGATATCCAGGTGGTCAGCAGCGGCGGACAACAGACACCGATCCACGGCGGGCCGGGAACGTTGGGGGTCTACAACGCGATCCAGAGCGTACCGCGCAGCGATGGCAAGCGCGAAGTGGTCAGCGGTACGAGCTACCTGCAAGTGGTGACCTTTGACCAAAACGGACCGCAGGCCAAAGGGCTGCTGGCATTCTCGTTGTCCAGCGACCCGGCCTCGAAGTATTCACGGGACCAGACGCAGGCCTTTTCCAGGAAGCAATGGAGCGTGCTGCCTTTCACCGAGCAACAGATCCTGTCCGATCCGGACTATCAGGTGCAGACGATCCGCCGGCAGGATGCAAAAGTGGCCGCGCAGTAAGGTAGTGGGTTTTTGCATGAACGCTGAAGGCCGCATCCGCAAGGGTGGCGGCCTTTTCAGCTTTTCGGGGAGATTTGCGGAATCGCGTTGACCACCAGATTGCCGTTCTGGTTACGGGTCAGGTAGACCGGCAGGACCCGCGGCAAGGACTTTACCAGGCCGTTGATCTCTTTGATGTTGTAGATGCCGCCGATATGGATCGAGCCGGTGCTGTGGTCAGCCACCATCAACGGTTTGTCCAGGTAGCGATTGATCAAGGGCAGCGCATCGCTCAAGGCCAGATCGTCGAGCACCAGCTTGCCCTGGCGCCAGGCCAGCGAGCTGTCATTGTCATAGGTCTGGCTGATGCGGGGAATGAAGTCGCCGCGGCGATAACTGGCCTGCATCGCCGGGCCAAGGCGCAAACCGTCGCCTTGCAGGTCGGCGTTGCTGCTGACCAGTACCGATCCTTCGATCAGGTTTACTTTGACCTGGTCTTCATACATCCAGACGTTGAATTGGGTGCCGGTCACGCGAATCCGGCCTTCGGCGGCCTTGACCACGAAGGGGTGGCGGGTGTCATGGCTGACCCTGAAGAAGGCTTCGCCTTTATCCAGCGTGACTTGCCGCTGATCCTTGTAGTTGCTGTACGTCAGCTCGCTGCCCAGGTTCAGCTCAACCTGGCTGCCGTCTTTCAAGGTGACGGTACGCACATTGTCGGTCGCTTCGAAATGCTGGTACGCGTTCGGTACCCAGCCCAGGTGCCAGCCGCCATAACCGGCCAAAGGCAGTGCCAGGGCACATACAGCCGCGGCAATGGCCAGGCGGCGCCACGGGGTTTCGGGGTGGCGGCGAACCAGCGGCACGACGGGTTCGGGACGAGGCAAGTCGCCGGCGACATCCCAGATCTCCAGCATCGCTTTGTACTCGAAGGCATGGAGCGGATGTGCATCACGCCATTGCTCGAACGCCTGGCGCTCTTGCTCGGTGCAGTCACTGGCGTGCAGACGCATGCACCAATGCGCGGCAGCATCGGTGATGGCGTCGAATTCGGCTTCCGAAAGTGTGTGGTCGGTCATTGGCCCTTCCTGATTTCCTGCATTCTAACCTTGGGGGAAGTCTGCGAGAACATCAGTCATGGCATTTAACCATCAATGTGTTGTTTTTTTTCAACGCATCGCCTTTGGAGCATCGGTTGTCGAATAAACAGTATCCATAGGGTGCGTGAAAAAAACATCAAGTCAAACACCGTTGTGCTGCGCAGACCCGGGGATCTGCGCGTTGTTACGCCGCGGTCAGGTTCCAGCGGTCGGAGTGACCGGCACCGGGTCCAGTTGCCGGCCCATTTCGCAGATCAAAAAGGCGATCGAGTCGGCATTGTGCAAAATGACATCGGTTCGGAACTTCGATTCCTGCCTGTTTAAAAAAGCTTCCCGTGCCTTATCCATGGTCTGGCTGCCCGTCAGTGTCAGGATGGCCATGCCGATGTGGCGAGAACCCGGAATCGAATCCAGGTCGATCCACGATTGCAGCCCACTGTTCCAGCGCGCGAACAATTCCTCCTCTGGGGTATCCATCGACAAGGCATTTCGCTGGAAGTCCAACTGAGATTGTTTTCTTGCCGCGCCAAAGCCGGTGACCGACGCTACCAGATCGCTGAACGGCAGCCTGGCCTCAAGGTATGCAATGTCCACGGCCCCGGAAAACAAATGAGCGAATTCGTGTATCAGGGTCGCGGCCTGGCTGTGGCCGTCGACATCGAAGGGCTGTGTCAGGCTGGATTTGTACCAGTCGAGTTGTTGATTGAAGAATTTTTCCGTGAAATGCACATTGCGCTGTAGATCCTTGTCCACGACAAACGCGACGAGGTTGTCCTTCGGGTCCCGGCTTGAACCCACGATAAAACGTTGCGAGTTCATCCAGTCTTCATCGGGATCGACCAGCGCGTTGCAGACGGGGACGATGGCCTGTTTGATTTTTTCCAGTAGTGCTTTGTCGACCTGACCAACATCAAAGAACTGTTTGAGGAAGGTATCGAGCCGTGTGCCCGGGAGGAGTTTCCTGAGTTGCACCAGATTGTGCAGGCTGTTGAACGCATAATAACGAGCCATGTCGATGGCCTGCACGATCATGCGGGCTTTAGCGGGATGCTTTGCCCGGATTTCGTCCATCCCCCGGGCCTCGATATTCAGGACCGCCCGGGCAACATAGGCGTTGGCAAGCTGGTTGTGCATTTTCGAGACGACTTTGCCGAAGTGAACGGTGTGCAGATCCGGGTCGATGACCAATTGTTTGTCAGGAGTAATCGTTAACACGGGGCCTTCTTCCCCGCCTTTGATCGTTCTCCAGACCGCTCCGGTCTTGTTCACGCCGTACACCTTTCCGGCAATGGCGGCGAAGGTTTTCTTGCTGCCCGTGTCCAGATAGGTGCCGTCAGTGCTGTTTTTCGCCAGGTCCTTGAGTTCAACCGTGGTTTCGAACGGTTGCAGCCGGGTGCGCATTGCTGCTGTCGACCGAATCTTCGACCAGGGTTGCGCGATCACGGGGGTGACAAGCGGTGGAGCAACGGCTTCGCCGGTTTCCTGGGCGCTTTCGCCCCATCCTTCAAGTGACAGCCGGCCCAATGACAGGATTTGCGCCGCCCCGGCAATAAACTCGCGCAACGCGGTCATCCAATGATGGTCCTGCAAGGCTTCGGCCGAATTGAGGGCATCCTTGTAGGCCTTCCAAAGAAACTGCACGTACGCGAGTTTGCCCGGCAGCAGGCTTGAAATGCGCTCGATGCCGGCACCGAACAGGTGTTTAACGGCCTCCCAGTCCGACTGACCGCTAGCGTGTGACTGGCTGGCGAGCATCTTCACCAACAGTTGGGTGTTGTCATGGAACAAATGGGTGAGCAGGTTGCCGCCGATGGGGTTGGACGCAAGGGTGATTTCGCTCGACTGGCCGACGGTGGACTCCAACAGGTTGCGAAACACCGTTTGCTCACTGTCCGGCAGGCGACGTATCAACATGTCCTGCAATGGCCCCGGTGTGTTGAGTGCCGAAACAACGCTGGCCTCATTGTCGAACTCAACGAAGGGTGAACCACTCGGGTGGTAAGGGGCATAGAGGATTTTTGGGCCTGCCTTGCCCGTGCCTGGGCCAATCAGGTACAGGCCCAGCGCCTTGACGGCGGCGGCACCGGTTGTCTTGATCAGTTCCAATGGTCGGGCAATGGCGTGGGCACCTTCTACGGTCGCCCGGGCGATGGCGTCCGGCATGTCGAATACTTGCCGAAGCAAATCGAAAGCGCTGTCGGAAAGCCGTTGCTGCAGTTTCAGTTCGTGTGCGTGTTGCAGCAGTTGCCAGGGCAGTTGCTTGATGAAGCGCAACATCCTGCTTTCCACGTCGGTCGCTTGATTCGACAAACTGTCCGTGACCTGTTTGGCGTAGTTCTGCGCAATGTCCAGTGATCGCAATAGTCGGCGGACAGCCGCCTGATCCAGATTCCGGGGCAGCGTTTGAGTGGTTGCCGACCCGACCTTGAACCCTGTGCCTTGCGCAATGTCGACGTGCTGCAAGGCGAACTCGGTGAGGCTCCGGGCGGGGCCGACCAGGGCCAGGTCCGGGGTAATTTCGATATTGTCAGGGTCCAGCGCTGTTGCGGGGAAGCGGCTGGCGAGCAACGATTTCAGTGTTTCATGCACATACGACTTGAGGGGTTTGATCCCGTGTAAATAGTCTTTGTCCTCAACAACGCTGTGGCGGTATTGCTCCAGCAGTTCAAGGTGCAGTCGCTGCTCTTGCAGAGGAGCCATTCCCAGCCAGGCGGGCAGGGACTGCTGCTGGCTGATCGCCCGGGCAATCGACGTGGCTCTTCCCAGGTTGGTGTTGAGGACCGTTGTGGTCAGGTCTTCAAGGGCTTTTTTCTGCTTCGTGTCGCTCAGGTCGAAAGTACGTACGTGTTCGCAGCGAGCCAAAAAGTGCTCGATGGACGATTGCGCGACCCGTTCCAATACAGACCCTTCAATCAGCCGCAACGGTCCCAGTGAGTAGCGTTGGTGAAAGACGCGCTGGGCCGGGGTCAGGTTTTCCAGCAGCGCCAGGCGTTGCTGCGGCTCGAGCAGGCGGCGGTTCAGTTCCAGCCGTGCACGACTGATGGTGTCAAAGACTTCCAGGCCCTCGGCGGGTGTCCACAGGATCGTCCGGCCGGAATGCGAGGGATCGAGTCCGCCACGCTCGGTCACGAGCAGACAATGGGCCAGGGGCAGGACATCCTGCTGGCCGGAGCGCTCCAGCGTCAACGAGTAGGCATCGGGGCGGAAACCCTTGAGTGACAGGCGGTTTTGTCGGTCGGGCTGGTCCGGGTTGAAGACTGTTTCGACAATGGCCCGATCCGCATCCCGCAGTGTTGCGCCAAGCACCCGCAGGCTGGCCTCGCCACGCAGGCCAACGGCAAGTGCATGGGCCAGGCGGGGTTTCATGTTTTCCAGATAGACCCGTTGCAAGGCCAGAGACGCAACCGGTTGTGCTGCAAAATCCGCGTTGATCAATGTTTCGATGTCGCGGAAGGTTTTGACGAAAGCTGCCGCCGTATCGGCCAGCACTGTGGAGGGATGCTGATTGCCGGATAACACGGGACGTGTGCTCCAGCGTCCGCCGGCATCCAGCGTCAGCAGTCGCTCGCTGATCATCGAGCGGATATCCAGCGCCTTGTCGAACAGGGCGTGGATGTCCACGCTGCCGTCACTGTGACGGAACACCTGCAGGGCATATTCCATGTTCTGCCGTTGCTTGCTGATGATCCGGTCGAAGAGCTTGGGGAAGATCGCGCCGCCAATCACTTCCCCGGTCACATTCGGCCGGTCAAAACCAATGAAACGCTGGCGTTCATCCAGGCTCAGCAGACCATAGAGTTCATCCTCATGACCGGCCGCACTGAGCTTGCTCAGCACCGTATCGCACAAGTCCAGATAGTTCTCGAGCACCTGCAGGCCTGCGGTGGGCGTGTAGAGAAACGCATTGCCGGCGCTGACCATCAGTGAGCCGGCCAACTCTGCATAGTTGGCCTGGTACTCCCACAGACGCACGGTTTCGACCGTCATAGCCTTGTTCGTCCGGCTGGCCGTCGAGATCAACGCGTGCAAGTCCTGGCTTTGCTCAGGGGTGATGATCCCGGCTTCGCGCTTGAGCAGCAGTTGTACCCGCGCCTGGTCGGCGATGGCCTGGCCGAAGAACTGGCGACGCGATGCGCCTTCGGTGCTCGCCGCAGCCCAGAAACCTTCGAGCTGCCCGATCAGCAGGCTAGTCAGTTGGCGCGAGATTGTGGTGACGGCTGCTTCCCAGAGTGGCTGGTCGGCTTTTGCCGGGGACTTTCCCGGATGGGAAAATTCATGGGACTGCCCGGATGGCCAACGCTGATGGCGATAGTGCAGGAGTACCGCGTCACTCAGGGAAAGGGAGTTGACCCAGCGTCGCGCCGGATGGCTTTCGCCCGCTTTTTCTGGCGTTGTAGCCAGGTAGAAGTTCACTTGGGTCCGGCTCTGATCCAGGTCGGGGAAAGACGCCGCCAGCCGTTGACTCAGCAATGTGTCGAGCAGCGAGGTCAGGGACGGCAGCGCTTTCAATTGGTCGAGCAGGGCCTGGTCGTTAAGTTGCTGCTGGCTGGAGAGGGTGTTGCGCTGGTCTTCGAACACGTCGCCGTCGATGGTTTGAAAGTCCAGCTCGATGTCGGCGGCGCCCACCACGACCTTGCGTTGAGACAGGGCCATGAAGGCCAGCAGGTCGTTGTCTTCACCGGCCGCTTTGAGTTGCGTCACCAGCTGTTCGGTCAGGGCCCTGCGGTCGGCGAACTTTTTTATTCCCGCGTACGGGGTGTAGAGAATCACGCCATTGTCATCGGGCGTCGCGGTCAGCAAAAAACTGCCGGCCAGCGGCACGGGTTCCAGTCCAGGGATTTTCAACAGGATTTTCTTCGCCAGCATGGGCGGCGTCTGCTCATCGCGCAGTGCCTGGGTAGCCAGTTCGATATGGCTGAACCATTCGAAGTCCCTTCGCGTCAGCCCGTGGGTTTGGCCAAGTTCTCTCCAGAGACCGCGCGACATCAGCGCCTCGGGGAAAAACAGCGGAGTTACTGATGTAGACATCGTCGAGTCTCGTTCTAGGTGCCACTCAAAGGCGCCTGTGGATTGAGCATCGAGACTAAAAGCCGGTGCGTTGACGCGGGTGGTAAATAGATAACGCACGGGTCGCGGGCGTTTGTGACAGGGATAGACCTCATCGACCCTGAGCGAATGGTTGACAGTTCGCACGCCGCGCGTTGTTAATCGGCGGGTCTTTGTACGCTGTTGTTCCCTCCAATAATCAGTCTGGAGCTTCAGATGTCTGCGCCACACGATCACGCCTCTACCGCGGTCCCGTCACACCTGTCACTCGAAGCGCTGAGCGCTTTGCTGGAGAAGATTTTTCTGCGTCACGGCACCTCGGCCGAAGTTGCCCGGGTGCTGGCGCAAAACTGCGCCGGTGCCGAGCGCGACGGCGCGCACAGTCACGGGGTATTCCGCATTCCTGGTTATGTTTCGACGCTGCAAAGCGGCTGGGTCAATGGTCAGGCCGTTCCGCTGGTCGAAGATGTGGCTTCAGGGTTTGTGCGGGTCGACGCCAATAACGGTTTTGCGCAGCCGGCCCTGGCGGCGGCACGCGAGTTACTGGTGCAGAAGGCCCGAAGTGCCGGCATCGCGGTGCTGGCGATCCGTAATTCGCACCATTTCGCGGCCTTGTGGCCGGATGTCGAACCCTTCGCTGAAGAGGGCCTTGTGGCATTGAGCGTGGTCAACAGCATGACCTGCGTGGTGCCCCACGGTGCCGACCGGCCGCTGTTCGGCACCAACCCGATTGCCTTCGCTGCACCGCGGGCCGAGGGCGGGCCGATTGTCTTCGACCTAGCCACCAGCGCCATTGCCCATGGCGATGTGCAAATTGCCGCCCGCGAGGGTGAACGCTTGCCGGAAGGGATGGGCGTAGACAGCCTCGGCCAGCCGACCACGGACCCGAAGGCGATTCTCGAGGGCGGCGCGTTGCTGCCTTTCGGCGGGCACAAGGGCTCGGCGTTGTCGATGATGGTCGAGTTGCTCGCGGCGGCACTGACCGGTGGCAATTTTTCCTTCGAGTTCGACTGGAAGAACCACCCTGGCGCCAAGACCCCCTGGACTGGTCAGTTGCTTATCGTGATCGATCCGGACAAGGCGGCGGGGCAAAGCTTTGCCGAGCGCAGCCAGGAACTGGTGCGGCAAATGCACGGTGTCGGCCTGAAGCGTTTGCCGGGTGACCGGCGTCATCATCAACGCGCGAAGTCGCAGGTCAATGGCATTGAGCTGGATGCCAAGACACTGGCGAACTTGCGGGAGCTGGCGGGGGAGTGATCCGTTAGATACGCCGCAACCCCCTGTGGGAGCGGGCTTGCTCGCGAAAGCGGTGTGTCAGCCAATATCCAGGTTGCTGACACACCGCTTTCGCGAGCAAGCCCGCTCCCACAGGGTTCAGTGTTAGCCAGTGCTTAGCGACGACCCAGCAACAACCCCACCACCAGGCCAAACCCGGCGGAAATCGCCACGGTTTGCCATGGATGCCCGCCGATATAGGTTTCAGTGGCCTCGACCGCGGGCCGGGTGCGGTCGCGCACGCTGCTCACCGAATCCCCTGCCTGCCGGAGTTTCAGGGCGATTTGTCCACGAAGGGTCTCTGCTTCTTCCCCGACCATCGAGGCACTGCTTTTCAGCAGTTTTTCCGATTCTTCGATCAGCGTTTGAAGTTCGCTGAAGGCTTGATCCTTGATTTGATCTTCGGCGGCTTGCGCGGCGGTTTTGCGGGCCATTGAAGTACTCCTTGCAGGTAAGTGGACAGTGAACAATGGAGTCTGCCGTCGTCGGAAAAGTTGCAGCTATTTTGCCCGTGGAGGCCATCTTGCTGAAAAACCGGCGCAGGACTTTTCGTCCTACAGTGTAAGATGTCGCCTATTTTACGCAGCAGGAAATTCCCATGAGCTTCAATCTGGCCGACAAACCCCTCGCCGAGCGCGCAGCGCTTGAAGACGAGAAATCCCGTCTGTTCGAACTCTGGCAAAACAACCTGGGCAAGGCCAAGGGTGAGGCTGCGCGGTTGTTCGGCGAACGGGCCAAGCGCAAAGGCAAATGGGCCGAATGGGTGCGCGCCGAACTGGACGGCATGTCGCCGCCGGAATACGCCAACATGGTGCGCAGTGAAGTCAATCGCCTGATGGCGGCCAACAAGTAACAACGCTGTCAGGCGAAACTCGCGACGATTGCCTCGCGCACTTTCAAGAGCACCGGGTCGAGCTGGGTGCTGGTCCGCCAGCCCAGTTCGATCGGGTAGCGCGGCAACGCCAGGGGGCAGGGCAGCAGCGCCAGCCCGCTGAGTGTTGCGATGCTTTGGGCGGCATGGGCCGGAATGGTCGCCACCGCCCGACTGCCTTTTAGCAAGTGCGGCAACGCGGCAAAATGCGTGGTCGAGGCGCACACCCTCCGGCTCAGCCCCAGCGCCGCCAATCCCTCATCGGTAATCCCGATAAAACCGCCGGACGACACCAGAATGTGTTCGCGGGCCACAAACTCCTCGAGACCGATGCTCTGCTGGCCCTCGACCAGGCTCGACGGGTCCACCAGGCACAGATAGCCACCTTCCCCCAGCACTTGACGGCTGAGCAGCCGCTCGGCAAACCCGCCCGCGGCAATCGCCAGGTCGATACTGCGCTCCATCAACGCCTGGGCGACGATCTGGCTGTGGGTCTGGCGGAAAATCAGCCGCAGTTTCGGCGCGCAACGGGCGATCTCTTCGATCAGCCGCCGGCCGTAGGCAATCTCGAAATCATCCGACATGCCGACCGTGACCGAGCGACCTTCGTACTGTTGCGCAGCCGGATCGACCATCGCCAGGCTCTGTCGGCATTTGTTCAGGGCATCGCTGACCACCGGTTTGAGCTGATTGGCCTTGAGCGAGGGGGCCAGGCCGCGTCCGGTGCGCACGAACAGCTGATCGCCATACAGCTCGCGCAAGCGACGCAAGGCCGCGCTGACGGCCGATTGCGTCACGCCCAGGCGCAGCGCGGCACGGCTGGCGCTGGACTCTTCGTGCAGCGCTTCGAAGACTTTGAGCAGGTTGAGGTCGACGTCGGTGATATTCATTTCGTTCATATCATTCAGCAGTGAATCGGTCTTTATTGATGATTGCCTGACGCCGGAGAATGAGCAACACCTGATGCGAATGGAGTTTCCAAGATGCCCAAATCAATTGTCGCGGCCCTGCAGATCGGCGCCTTGCCCGGCGGCAAGGCTGAAACCCTGGAACAGATCCTGTCCTATGAAAACGCAATCATCGAATCCGGCGCCGGGTTGGTGGTGATGCCGGAAGCGCTGCTGGGCGGTTATCCCAAAGGCGAAGGCTTTGGTACGCAATTGGGCTATCGCCTGCCACAAGGGCGCGAAGCCTTTGCCCGCTATTTTGCCAATGCCATCGATGTACCCGGCGCGGAAACCGAGGCGCTGGCGGCGCTCTGCGCTCGCACCGCAGCCAATCTGGTGATCGGAGTGATCGAGCGCGCCGGCAGCACCTTGTACTGCACCGCGCTGTACTTCGATCCGCAGGCCGGGCTGGTGGCCAAACATCGCAAACTGATGCCCACCGGCACCGAGCGGCTGATCTGGGGCAAGGGCGATGGCTCGACCTTGCCGGTGATCGACAGTCAGGTCGGGCGTGTCGGTGCGCTGGTGTGCTGGGAAAACATGATGCCGCTGCTGCGCACGGCGATGTACGCCAAAGGCGTGGAGGTATGGTGCGCGCCGACCGTGGACGAACGGGAGATGTGGCAAGTCAGCATGCGCCACATTGCCCATGAGGGGCGCTGTTTCGTGGTCAGCGCCTGCCAGGTCCAGGCATCGCCCCAGGCCCTGGGCCTGGACATCGCCAACTGGCCGGCGGATCGACCGTTGATTGCCGGTGGCAGTGTGATCGTAGGCCCCATGGGCGACATCCTCGCCGGACCGTTGCTTGAAAGTGCCGGGTTGCTCACAGCGCAAATCGACACCGACGACCTGGTGCGCGCCCGCTACGACTATGACGTGGTCGGCCACTACGCGCGGCCGGATGTGTTCGAACTGACCGTGGACGAACGCGCCAGGCCCGGGGTGCGCTTCACCTCCTGATGCCCAGCGGGCTTTGGCCAAAGCAGTCAGACAACTTGATAGCTTTGACCATTGCCCGGTAACCCGCGCAGAGCGAGTATTTCCCTGTTGATTACGGTTCCCCCCAACCTAATAAAAAACACAGTGGGATTCTGGCAATGCGCGATTACTTGTCTGCTACTTCTCAGTTCAATTATCAGCACACCGTCGATGCCGCGCTCGCGGGCGACTTGACGGCCCTCAACGCCTGTGTCGAATGCTGTGACCGGCATGCCTTGCCGGGTCGCATCGCGCTGTTCTGGGAAGGACGCGATGGCACTGGTGCTTCGTACACCTTCACCGACTTGCAGGACAAGGCCGCGCGTTTCGCCAACTACCTGCTGGCCCAGGGCGTGAAGAAAGGCGACAAGGTCGCCGGCCTGTTGCCCCGCAATATCGAACTGTTGATCACCGTGTTCGCCACCTGGCGCATCGGCGCGGTGTATCAACCGCTGTTTACCGCATTCGGCCCCAAGGCCATCGAGCACCGCCTGGGCTGCTCTGGCGCCAAAGTGGTGGTGACCGATGCAGTGAACCGGCCGAAACTCGCCGAAGTCGCCGATTGCCCGACCATCGTGACCGTGACCGGTGCCAAAGGGCAGGGCCTGGTGCATGGCGATTTCAGTTTCTGGGCCGAACTGGCCAACTATTCCGCCGCCTGTGAACCGGTGCTGCTGACCGGCGAAGATCCGTTCCTGCTGATGTTCACCTCGGGCACCACCGGCCCGTCGAAAGCGCTGTCGGTGCCACTCAAGGCCATCGTAGCGTTCCAGAGCTACACCCGCGATGCGGTGGATCTGCGCCCGGAAGACGCCTTCTGGAACGTCGCCGACCCGGGCTGGGCCTACGGCATTTATTTTGGTGTCACGGGGCCAATGTCCATGGGCCATCCGATCACCTTTTACGATGGCCCGTTCACCCTCGAAAGCACCTGCCGGGTGATCAACAAATACGGGATCACCAACCTCACCGGTTCGCCCACGGCCTACCGCTTGCTGATTGCCGGCGGCGATAAATTCGCCAAGTCGATCAAGGGCAAGCTGCGTATCGTCAGCAGCGCCGGTGAGCCGCTGAACCCGGAAGTGATCCGCTGGTTCGCCGATAACCTCGACGTGGTCATCCACGACCACTACGGCCAGACCGAACTGGGCATGGTGCTGTGCAACCACCACGGTCTGGAACACCCGATTCACATGGGCGCCGCCGGTTTTGCCTCGCCGGGCCACCGTATTGTGGTGCTGGATGACGAGTACAAGGAACTCGGCGTTGGGCAGCCGGGCATCCTGGCTATCGATCGCAGCCAGTCGCCGATGTGCTGGTTCGCCGGCTACGAAGGCGGGCCGACCAAGGCCTTTGTCGGCAACTATTACCTGAGTGGCGACACCGTGGAGTGGAACCCGGACGGCAGCATCAGCTTCGTCGGTCGCAGTGATGACGTGATCACCACCTCCGGCTACCGGGTAGGTCCCTTCGACGTGGAAAGTGCGCTGATCGAACACCCGGCCGTGGTCGAGGCCGCTGTGGTCGGCAAGCCCGATCCGGAGCGCACCGAACTGGTCAAGGCGTTCGTCGTGCTCAGCCCGCAATACCGCGCCGCCTCCGAGTTGGCCGAAGAGCTGCGCCAGCACGTGCGCAAGCGTCTGGCGGCGCACTCGTATCCCCGTGAAATCGAATTTGTCAGCGAATTGCCGAAAACCCCCAGCGGCAAATTGCAGCGCTTTATCTTGCGCAACCAGGAAATCGCCAAGGCTCAAGAGGCTGCGGCGAAGAACCTTCCAGCTTGAATCCAGGGAAATAATGATGCAGATCCAGAACAAGATTTTTATCGTCACCGGTGGCGCTTCCGGCCTCGGTGCCGCCACCGCCGAGGTGCTGGTCGCCGCCGGCGCCAAAGTGATGCTGGTGGACATGAACGCCGAAGCCGTTGCAGCCCAGGCCCAGCGCCTTGGTGCACAAAGCGTGGTGGCGGACATCAGCAACGAAGCAGCGGCCGAAGCTGCCGTGCAGGCGACGGTCAAGGCCTTTGGTGGCCTCAATGGCCTGGTCAATTGCGCCGGCATCGTGCGTGGCGAGAAGATTCTCGGCAAGACAGGTCCGCATGCACTGGCCAGTTTCAGCCAGGTGATCAACGTCAACCTGATCGGCAGCTTCAACATGCTGCGCCTTGCGGCCGCGGCGATTGCCGAGAACGAAGCGGATGCCGATGGCGAGCGCGGCGTGATCATCAACACCGCGTCTGCCGCGGCTTACGACGGCCAGATCGGTCAGGCGGCTTACTCGGCGTCCAAGGGCGCGATTGTCAGCCTGACCTTACCGGCGGCCCGTGAGCTGGCGCGCTTCGGCATCCGTGTCATGACGATCGCCCCCGGCATCTTCGAGACGCCGATGATGGCCGGCATGACCCAGGAAGTCCGCGATTCCCTGGCCGCTGGCGTGCCATTCCCGCCGCGTTTGGGCAAACCGGCCGAGTATGCCGGGCTGGTCAAGCATATTATTGAAAACAGCATGCTCAATGGCGAGGTGATCCGTCTCGACGGTGCCTTGCGTATGGCGGCCAAGTAAGGAGGATTTGTCATGACAATGTCCAACGATCCAATTGTTATCGTCAGCGCCGTCCGCACCCCGATGGGCGGTTTCCAGGGCGAACTGAAAAGCCTGACCGCACCGCAACTCGGTGCGGCCGCCATCAAGGCCGCCGTCGAACGTGCCGGTGTTGCCAGTGATAGCGTCGACGAAGTGCTGTTCGGCTGCGTGCTGCCGGCAGGCCTTGGCCAGGCCCCTGCGCGTCAGGCGGCGCTGGGCGCGGGGCTGGATAAATCGACCCGCTGTACCACCCTGAACAAGATGTGCGGCTCCGGCATGGAAGCGGCGATTCTGGCCCACGACATGCTGGTGGCGGGCAGTGCCGACGTGGTGGTTGCCGGTGGCATGGAAAGCATGTCCAACGCGCCTTACCTGCTGGATCGCGCCCGTGCCGGATACCGCATGGGCCATGGTCGGGTGCAGGACTCGATGTTCCTGGACGGCCTCGAAGATGCCTACGACAAGGGCCGCCTGATGGGCACCTTCGCCGAAGACTGCGCCGAAACCAACGGCTTCAGCCGTGAAGCCCAGGACGCGTTTGCCATTGCCTCGACCACTCGCGCGCAACAGGCGATCAAGGACGGCAGCTTCAAGGCCGAAATCGTGCCGCTGACCGTAACTGTTGGCAAAGAACAGGTGGTGATCAGCAACGACGAGCAGCCGCCAAAAGCCAGGCTGGACAAGATTGCTTCGCTGAAGCCGGCATTCCGCGAAGGCGGTACGGTGACGGCGGCCAACTCCAGTTCGATCTCCGACGGTGCCGCCGCGCTGGTGCTGATGCGCCAGTCCCAGGCACAGAAACAAGGCCTGAAACCCTTGGCGGTGATTCATGGCCACGCTGCGTTCGCCGACACCCCGGGCCTGTTCCCGGTGGCGCCGATTGGTGCAATCAAGAAGTTGATGAAGAAAACCGGCTGGTCGCTCAATGACGTGGATCTGGTGGAAGTCAACGAAGCCTTCGCCGTGGTCGGCATGGCCGCGATGACTCATCTGGAAATCCCTCACGAGAAACTCAACGTGCACGGCGGCGCGTGCGCCCTCGGGCACCCGATCGGTGCGTCCGGCGCGCGGATTTTGGTGACCCTGCTTTCGGTCCTGCGCCAGAAAGGCCTGAAGCGTGGTGTCGCGGCGATTTGTATCGGCGGTGGTGAAGCGACGGCGATGGCCGTGGAATGCCTCTACTGAAACTGACGCTATCCCATGTGGGAGCGGGCTTGCTCGCGAAAGCGGTGTGTCATCCGACGATGATGTCGACTGACACGGCCTCTTCGCGAGCAAGCCCGCTCCCACAGGGTTCTACGTCGTAACCAGATTCAAGGATTCACCATGATCCCCAATGACGACCAACAACAGATCCGCGACATGGCCCGGGACTTTGCCCAGGAACGGCTGAAACCCTTCGCTGCCGAGTGGGACCGCGAGCACCGTTTTCCCAAGGAAGCCATCGGCGAAATGGCCGGGCTGGGCTTCTTCGGCATGCTGGTGCCGGAGCAGTGGGGCGGATGCGACACCGGTTACCTGGCCTATGCCATGGCGCTGGAAGAAATCGCCGCCGGCGATGGCGCCTGCTCGACCATCATGAGCGTGCACAACTCCGTGGGTTGCGTACCGATCCTCAACTACGGCACCGATGAGCAGAAAGAGCGCTTCCTCAAACCATTGGCCAGCGGTGCGATGCTCGGTGCCTTTGCGCTGACCGAGCCCCAGGCTGGTTCCGACGCCAGCGGCCTGAAAACCCGTGCGCGCCTGGAAGGCGATCATTATGTGCTCAACGGCTGCAAGCAGTTCATCACCTCCGGGCAGAATGCCGGGGTGGTGATCGTGTTTGCGGTGACCGATCCGAGTGCCGGCAAACGTGGCATCAGCGCCTTTATAGTGCCGACCGATTCGCCGGGCTACAAAGTCGCGCGGGTCGAAGACAAGCTCGGCCAGCATGCGTCCGACACCTGCCAGATCCTCTTCGAAGACGTGAAGGTGCCGCTGGCCAATCGTTTGGGCGAGGAGGGCGAAGGCTACAGGATTGCCCTGGCCAACCTTGAAGGCGGCCGCGTCGGCATCGCTTCGCAATCGGTGGGCATGGCCCGTGCCGCGTTCGAAGCGGCGCGCGATTACGCCCGTGAGCGCGAGAGCTTCGGCAAGCCGATCATCGAGCACCAGGCCGTGGCCTTCCGCCTGGCGGACATGGCGACCCAGATCGCCGTGGCGCGGCAAATGGTGCACTACGCCGCCGCTCTGCGTGACAGTGGCAAACCGGCCCTGGTCGAAGCGTCGATGGCCAAGTTGTTCGCCTCGGAAATGGCCGAGAAGGTATGCTCTTCGGCGCTGCAAACCCTGGGCGGTTACGGTTACCTCAACGATTTCCCGCTGGAACGGATCTACCGCGACGTGCGGGTCTGCCAGATCTACGAAGGCACCAGCGATATTCAACGCATGGTCATTTCGCGCAATTTATAAGAAGGAGTCCCCTGTGAGCTACGAAACGATTTTGCTGGAAACCCACGGCCGCGTTGGCCTGATCACCCTCAACCGTCCACAAGCGCTGAATGCGTTGAATGCGCAGATCGTCAGCGAACTGAACCAGGCCCTCGATGGCTTCGAAGCCGACTCGAACATCGGCTGCATCGTCCTGACCGGTTCGAAAAAAGCCTTCGCCGCCGGTGCCGACATCAAGGAAATGGCGGAGCTGACCTACCCGCAGATCTACATCGACGACCTGTTCAGCGACAGCGATCGTGTGGCCAACCGCCGCAAGCCGATCATCGCGGCGGTCAACGGTTTCGCCCTGGGCGGCGGCTGTGAGCTGGCGTTGATGTGCGATTTCATTCTGGCCGGCGACAACGCCAGATTCGGCCAGCCGGAAATCAACCTCGGCGTGTTGCCGGGCATGGGTGGCACCCAGCGCCTGACCCGCGCCGTGGGCAAGGCCAAGGCCATGGAAATGTGCCTGAGCGGTCGCTTGATCGATGCCGTGGAAGCGGAACGTTGCGGCATCGTGGCGCGTATCGTGCCGAGCGATGAGCTGTTGGATGAAGCGCTGAAAGTCGCCGCGTTGATCGCTAAAAAGTCGTTGCCGATTGCGATGATGGTCAAGGAAAGCGTCAACCGTGCTTTCGAAGTGAGCCTGGCCGAAGGCGTGCGCTTTGAGCGTCGGGTGTTCCATGCGGCGTTTGCGACGCAGGATCAGAAGGAAGGGATGGCGGCGTTCATTGCCAAGCGTGAGGCTGAGTTCCAAGGCAAGTGATGTAGTCTCCTTTCGGACGCTTTCGCGAGCAAGCCCGCTCCCACATTGGACCTCAGCGTTTATGAGATCCCCTTGTAGGAGCGAGCCTGCTCGCGAAAAACCTGAGGGCACCGGGTTGATTCAGGTACCCCGCGTTATCGTTGGCCACCATCGCGAGCGAGCGCGCTCCTACAGGTACAGGGCATCAAATCAGGTAGTTCTTCAGCTCGCGGGCAATCACCATCCGCTGAATTTCGCTCGACCCTTCGTAGATCTGCGTGATCCGCGCATCCCGGTAGTACTTCTCCACCGGATAGTCTTCCAGATACCCGTATCCGCCATGAATCTGAATCGCGGAGGAGCAGACCTTTTCCGCCATTTCCGACGCAAACAGCTTGGCTTGTGACGCCTCCGACAGACAGGGTTTGCCGGCCGTGCGCAGGCGTGCGGCGTGCAGGATCATCAATCGCGCGGCGTTCAACTGCATGTGCATGTCGGCCAGCAGGTTGGCGATGCTCTGGTGTTCATTGATCGTTTTGCCAAACTGCACACGATCACGGGAATAAGCCAGTGCCGCCTCAAACGCTGCGCGGGCGATGCCCAGTGCCTGGGCGGCGATGCCGATGCGGCCGCCTTCGAGGTTGGACAAGGCGATGGCCAGGCCCTTGCCGCGCTCGCCCAGCAAATTGGCTTCGGGGATGGTGCAGTTGTTCAGGGTCACCGCGCAGGTGTCGGAAGCACGGATGCCCATCTTGTGTTCGGTGCGGTCGACGATAAAACCGGCGGTGTCGGTCGGTACCAGGAACGCCGAGATGCCACGTTTGCCCAGGTCCGGATCGGTCACGGCAAACACAATCGCCAGTTTGGCGCGCTTGCCGTTGCTGACGAATTGTTTGGCGCCATTGATCACCCACTGGCCGTCGCGCAGTTCGGCGCGGGTGCGCAGGTTGTGCGCCTCGGAACCGGCCTGGGGTTCGGTCAGGCAGAAACAGCCGATGACCTGGCCGCTGGCAAGGTCCGCCAGCCAGGTCTGCTTCTGTTCTTCGCTGCCGTAGTTGAGCACCGGCCCGCAGCCCACGGAGTTGTGGATGCTCATGAAGGCGCCGGTAGCACCGTCGCCGGCGGAAATTTCTTCTACCGCCAGTGCATAGGCCACATAGTCGACATAGGTGCCGCCCCATTCCTCTGGGACCACCATGCCCAGCAAGCCCAGTTCGCCCATTTTCGCCACCAGACCGTCATCGATCCAGCCGGCCTTTTCCCAGGCCTGGGCATGGGGCGCGATTTCGCCGCGGGCAAAATCCCGGGCCATGTCGCGGATCATGACTTGCTCTTCACTCAATTCGATATCGTGCATGGCTCAGCTCTCGCTCCGGTCAAACTCGCTGAAGAAGCTCGCCACGTGTTCGGCGTCCAGTGCCTGGAGGGTGGGCGGGTTCCAGCGCGGTGTCTTGTCTTTGTCGATCAGCAAGGCGCGCACGCCTTCGATCAGGTCGCCGCGCTCGAACCACTGACGGTCCAGGTGCAGCTCAAGGGCGAAACATTGTTCAAGGGGCAGCTCGCGTCCGCGACGGAGCATTTCCAGGGTCACGGCCATGGCCAGCGGCGAGCGGGTTTCCAGCAGGTCGGCGGTGGTGACGGCCCACTCATGGCTGTCGGCGACCGTTACCTGGCGTAGTTGCTCCACAATACTCGGCACATCGGGTTGGGCGAAGAAGTGGTCGATGGCCGGGCGCAAAGTCGCCAGTGGCGCATCGGGCAGTTGCTGCACGGCGAATTTCGCCAGCAGGCCTTGCAGGTCCTTGAGCGGCGTGTCGTGCCATTCGAGCTGGTCGAGTTTTTCGTCCAGGACGCCAAGCTTGTCGCTTTCCAGGTACCAGTCGGCCAGGCCGCAATACAGCGCATCGGCGGCGCGAATCTGCACGCCGCTGACGCCGAGGTAAATACCCAGTTCACCGGGGATGCGCGGCAGGAAGTAACTGCCGCCGACGTCCGGGAAATAGCCGATGCCGACTTCCGGCATCGCCAGGCGGCTTTTCTCTGTGACCACGCGCAGGTCTGCGCCTTGCACCAGGCCCATGCCGCCGCCGAGGACAAAACCGTCCATCAGGGCCAGCACCGGTTTGCGGTAGTGGTGGATCGCGAGGTCGAGGGCGTATTCCTCGACAAAGAAATCTTCGTGCAGGGTGTCGCCGCTTTTGAAACTGTCATGCAGCGAGCGAATGTCGCCGCCGGCGCAGAAGGCTTTTTCCCCGGCACCGCGCAAGACCACGGCATGGACTTGCGAATCCTGGGCCCAGGCGTCGAGCTGGCGGTGCAGGTTGCGCACCATGTCCAGGGTGAGGGCATTGAGGCCGGCGGGGCGGTTGAGGGTCAGGTGACCAATGTGGTTGCGAACCTCGGCCAGCACTTCGTTTTGCATGGCATCCATGGACTGAGTCCCGGGAGAAAAAACCTGAGCAGTCATCACTAACTCCCTGCTTTTATTGTTCTTTATCAAGATGCTCGCGCGCGAGCGATGGCGGATCGTATCAGTGCAAATTTGCCTTGTACAACCCGGATAAGTGCAGGTTATCTGTGCATTTTTGCATGACAGTGTCCGGCATTGTTACAGCGTAGACCACGACGTAGTCAGGCAAACGCCGCGAGCAGATCCTCTTCGAATGCCTTTTGTGCATCGCCGGCCACTTGCGCCCGGTGCCGGGCCAGATGAAACGCGACATCGAAACTCATGTCGCCTCGACGCACGGCCCTGAGCAAACCCTTGTTTTCCCAGGCATGGGCGAAGTGGCTGGGCAAATAACCGACATGCTTGCCGGAAAGGATAAAGGCGAGGGTGCCTTCGACTTGTTCCGAGCGCGCCGAACACAGCTTGCCCTGGAAGGGTTCGTCACTGCGCAGGAAACGGTAGGGGTGATCGACCCGGTCGCTGGCCTGCAGATCCTTATCGCAGGGGGCCGGGTTGGTGAACAGCGGATGGCCGGGGGCGCAATACAGATGCTGGGTTTCAATGAACAATTGGCGGTAGTCAAACGCGCTTTGCACTTGCGAGAAATAGCCGATGGCCAGGTCCAGCCGCTGTTGCAGTAGCAAGCGCTCCATTTCGCCGGGCATGGCGCTGATCAGTTCGATGCGCACTGACTCGTCCCGCTCACGGAAGCGCCGGATCGCCTCGGCCACCCGTTGCAGCACCGATTGATCCAGGGCTTCGGACAGACCCAGGCGCACTTCACCGATCAAGCGCCCGGCCACGCCGTTGGATTGATGGCGGAAGGCTTCGATGGACTCGAACAGGGTGCGTGTGGCGCTGAGGAGTTGTTCGCCCTTGGCGGTGACCTTGAATCCGCCCTTGCCGCGGCTGCACAGGCGATAGCCAAGGCGGGTTTCCAGCTTGGCCATTTGCTGGCTGATGCTCGACTGGCTCAAGCCCAGCTCACCCTGGGCGGCACTGAAACCGCCGCACTCCACCACGCTGACAAACAGACGCAACAATTGCAGGTCCAGATCATGGAGTTGGCCGAGCATCAAACATTACTCCGTCATAAAGTCAGGTTAATTAACTTGATATTTCACCAATGTATCCGACGACGCATCCTGCAACCACTTCCTCTGGTCAGGTGTTCGTCATGGCTCCCATGTTCAAGCTGTGTTTACCCGCGCTGTTGCTCGCCGTGGCTGTTTCGGCCCAGGCCGAAGACAAGGTGGTCAATCTGTACAGTTGGGCCGATTACGTGGCCCCCGAAACCCTGCAGCGGTTCGAGCAGGAAACCGGCATCCATGTGCGCTACGACACCTTCGATTCTTCGGAAGTACTGGAGACCAAGCTGCTCACCGGCGGCAGCGGTTATGACGTGGTGGTACCGTCCTCCAGTGTGCTGGCCCGGGGGCTTGCAGCCGGGGCGTTGAATCCGATTCCCCACGAAGGACTCAAGGGTTACGCCAACCTAGATCCGGACTTGCTGGAAAAACTCGCCGCTGTCGATCCCGGCAACCGCTATGGCGTGCCTTATACCTGGGGCACGCTGGGATTGGGCATGAACGTCGAGGCGATCAAGCAGCGCTTGCCGAACGTGCCGCTCAATAGCCTGGACCTGCTGTTCAAACCCGAGTACGCGAGCAAGTTGAAGGACTGCGGCATCGCCATTCTCGACTCGCCCCAGGAGGTGATCGGACTGGCGATGCATTACCTGGGTAAAGATCCCTACAGCACGGACAAGAATGATCTGTCAGCCGCCGAGGCGTTGCTGCATCAGCTACAGCCGAATGTGCTGTACGTCGCCACCGGTCGGCAGATCAGCGACCTGGCCAATGGCAGCGTGTGCCTGGCGTTGACCTACAACGGTGACGCCAGCATGGCCGCCGACCAGGCGCGCAAGGCCAACAAACCCTATGAAATTGCCTACCGGATTCCCAGGGAAGGCACCCTCGTGTGGCAGGACAACCTGGCGATTCCCAAGGACGCGCCGCACCCAGAAGCCGCCCGCGCCTTTATCGAATTCATGTTGCGCCCCGAGTCCGTTGCGGCACTGACCAACACCTTGTTCTTCGCCACAGCGAACCAGGCCGCCACGCCGCTGGTGGATGAAGCGGTGCGCTCCGATCCGGACATCTACCCGCTGGCCGACGTGCGCGAACGGCTGTACGCCGACCGCAGCATGAACCTCAAGGACATGCGCCAGCGCACGCGCTTGTGGACCACTTTCCGTAGCCGCCAATAACTATAAAAGAAGGAGCCTTCAATGGACGTCCCGATGCAGAACGATCAAGCCCTTACCCGTGACAGCCTTTACGGCACGGCCGCTGAAAGTACCTACGCCGGTATCACCAGTTTCATGCGTCGCCGTTACAGTCGTGACTTGCGCGGTGTCGACGTGGCAGTCAGCGGCGTGCCGTTCGACACGGCCACCAGCAACCGCCCCGGCGCACGCTTCGGGCCACGGGGCATTCGCGCCGCCTCGGCCGGGATCGCCTGGGAACGGCATTGGCCGTGGACGTTTGATCCGTTCGATCACCTGGCGGTCATCGACTACGGCGATTGCGATTTCGACTACGGTTCGCCGCAGTCGACGCCCGAAATGATTGAGGCCCACGCCGAGCACATCCTCAATGCTGGCACGGCAATGCTGACTTTTGGCGGCGATCACTTCATTACTTACCCGCTGCTCAAGGCCCATGCCCGCAAGCACGGGGCATTGTCGCTGATCCACTTCGACGCCCACAGCGATACCTGGCCGGACGAAGAGGGCAAGCGCATCGACCATGGCACCATGTTCTGGCACGCGGCCAGGGAAGGGCTGGTGGACCCGTCGCGCTCGGTACAAATCGGCTTGCGCACCACCAACGATGATCATCAGGGCTTTCAGGTGCTCGACGCACGGCAGGTGCACCGCCGTGGCTGCGAGGCGATCGTCGAGGCGATTCGCGCGCGGGTCGGCGACAACCCTGTGTACCTGACCTTCGACATCGACTGCCTCGATCCGGCGTTTGCGCCTGGCACCGGAACACCTGTATGCGGCGGCTTGAGCACGGTGCAGGCGCTGGAGATTCTCGGCGGTTTGCGCGGGATCAACCTGGTGGGCATGGACGTGGTGGAAGTGGCTCCGGCCTATGACAGCGCGGAGATCACCTCACTGGCGGCGGCGACGCTGGCGATGGAGATGCTGTGCCTGTATGCGGCCAGGCATAAGGTCGATAAGTAATACAAAACCCAATGTGAGCTCAGTGTGGGCGAAGCTACAATTTGACGACATTTAGACTTCCCCATCACCAAGCACAAGTGCCTTAACGAAATAGGTTGCGTCCTCGTCAGCGCTCAGGGAGGAGAGGTCGATACCCTGGATAAAGTGGGGTGTTAATCCGCTTTCACGTCCAGGACGCATTCCATGGCACCGCTCTGCAGCGTACGCTGTTTTCTTGAAACGACTTCAAGCGCGCGGTCAACGGGCAGTACGGGAACGCCGGAGCCCAGAAAGATCGGAATGGTGGTGATGAACAGCTGCTGCAATTCCCCGGCGTCGGCAAAACAGGCTGCCGTTTTGCCGCCACCGACCAGCCAGACATTCTTGCCCTTGGCCGCTTGCTTGGCCGCGGCCGCGATGGCCCCGGCATCACCGCGTACGAAGGTGATATCCAGATTGGCGGGGGCTGACCGATTCCGGTTGCTCATGACAAAGGCGGGTACATCCTGGTAGGGCCACTCATCGGGAGCGTTCGACTTGATCCAGTCATAGGTCTGCGACCCCATGACCACCGCTCCGACCGTCTGATAAAAATCATCATAGGCCGTTGCGTCATCCCCCAGCGCAAAGTTCTCCAGCCAATCGAGTTTGTGTTGTTGAGTGGCAATATAACCATCCAGGGTGGCAGCTACGTAATAGACCAGCGTCGACATGTGTTTTCCTTGTAATCATGCAGTTGGGAAATGACCCGTAAATAGAGAGCCCCTCTGGAAAGTGGCGAGAGGCGATGGTGATCATTTATTTCGGGTAGGCGAAGGTAATGCCGTTCCCACGCTGTTTTCAATGAGGGTTCTGAATTCAACCTCGTTGCGCTCCTTGCCACCGGCGATACCGAACAAGGACAGCATGTAAAGATCCATCATTGTGCCCGTGGGATTGGGCTGGGCACTTTCACCCTGGTCAATCACCAGGTCCACTACAACCAGCAGCGCACTGTCCGGCATGCTCTTGAAGAATTCCCCGACGACGATTTCGACGCAGCCAGCTTTTCCAATCTTGTGCATTTGTTCCTGCGCGATTTTTGCCGCGCCGGGTAAATCGAAGAGTATGCCTTAGCTTTCTGGCCACTTGTCCAGCATGTGCAACAGCAAATGCCCTGAACCACCCCCTACATCGACAATGATCTCACCGTCCTGCAGGTTGATGTTCTCCAGTATTTCCGGGATCTCCAGGTCCAGCCCCACCAGGGCAACTGAAGTCGTAATGGCAAAATGATTCATCGTTGTGATATTCGCCCCGGGCACCGGAACACCTGTATGCGGCGGCTTGAGCACGGTGCAGGCGCTGGAGATTCTCGGCGGTTTGCGCGGGATCAACCTGGTGGGCATGGACGTGGTGGAAGTGGCACCGGCCTATGACAGCGCGGAGATCACCTCACTGGCGGCGGCGACGCTGGCGATGGAGATGTTGTGCCTGTATGCGGCAAAACATAAGGTCGATAAGTAAAACGCAATCCCTCTGTGGGAGCGGGCTTGCTCGCGAAAGCGGTGTGTCATTCAATACCAATGTCGACTGACACGACGCCTTCGCGAGCAAGCCCGCTCCCACAGTTTTGATTTGTGTCAGGCCACTGGAACGATTGGCAGGTCGAGGATCTGACCACCGCTGAACCGCGCGAACGAACCGGAAATGGATTCGTGCGGCACGCCTTTGTCCACGTCACTGACGCCGTCCAGTCGTGCCAGTTGTTCGCTGCTCAACTGCACATTCAGCGCGCCCAGGGTGGCATCCAGCTGCTCACGGGTCCGGGAGCCGAGGATCGGAATCAGCGCCGTGGTCGAGCGCCTGGCTTTTTCCCGCAGCCAGGCGATGGCCACGTGGGTCGGGCTGGCGTCCAGTTCTGCGGCGACATCGATCAAGGTGTCGAGCAGGGCGGTTTCGCGGGCGCTTTTTTCGGCGTGGATCAGCACGCCGAGTTTGTTCGCGCGATTGTCGCCCTCACTGTTGCGATATTTGCCAGTCAGGAAGCCGCCACCCAGCGGCGACCACAAGGTCGCGGCCAGGCCCAGGGCTTCGGCCATCGGCAATTGTTCACGCTCGGCGGTGCGTTCGGCGAGGCTGTACTCGACCTGGATCGCGGCAATCGGGGCAAAACCGCGTACCTCGGCCAGCAGGTCGGCGCGGGCGATGCGCCAGGCGGGGAAGTTCGAAAGCCCGGCGTAATGAATCTTGCCGGCACTGACCAGATCGTCGAAGCCGCGCAGGATCTCTTCCATGGGCGTGACGCCGTCGCTCATGTGCGCCCAGAACAGGTCGATATGCTCGGTCTTCAGCCGTTTCAGGCTTTCTTCGACGGCGCGCACCATGTTCTTGCGGCTGTTGCCAGTGTGGGAAATGCCGGCTGCCGGTGTAGTCCCGAGGGTGTATTTGGTGGCGATGACCAGGCGATCCCGTTCTGCGGCGATGAATTCGCTGAGCATGGCCTCGGACTGCCCGCCCTGATAGCCATTGGCGGTATCGATGAAATTGCCACCGGCTTCCAGATAACCATCAAAAATCCGTTTGGCTTCGTCACGCTCGGCGCCATGGCCCCAACCGGTACCGAAATTACCCGCGCCCAGCGCCAGTTCGGAAACACGCAAGCCGGTTTTACGACCGAAAACTTTGTAATGCATGGGATGACTCCAGAGGGATGGCGACAAGGTTTAATAGATTATCTAAAGCATCTAATTAATATGATGCTGGTAATTTAAAGCGTCAAGGTGCTTTTCCTGTCTGCACAAAACTGCCGATCACCGGTCGCGTTATCCATGGGCAATGGCATACTGCCGCCCATGACTATCGATTCCCCCTTAAGCGCCTGGCAGCATGCCATCGAACAAAAGGGCTTCGTCCAGGACGAGGCCCAGGAACATGCGGTGTGGGCGCTGCAAAAATGCCACGAAGCGTTGCACGCAGACCGCGCGCCCATTTCCGGTGTGTACCTGTGGGGGCCGGTGGGGCGGGGCAAGACCTGGTTGATGGACCAGTTCTACCAAAGCCTGCGAGTACCGGCGCGGCGCCAGCACTTTCACCACTTCATGGGCTGGGTGCACCAACGCTCGTTTCAACTGACCGGCACTGCCGATCCGCTCAAGGCGTTGGCCCGTGAATTGGCTGAAGAGGTTCGCGTGCTGTGTTTCGACGAACTGTTCGTCAATGACATCGGCGACGCGATCATTCTCGGGCGCCTGTTCCAGGTGATGTTCGAACAGGGCGTGGTGGTGGTCTGCACGTCCAATCTGCCGCCGGACCAGTTGTACGCCGATGGCTTCAATCGCGACCGTTTCATGCCCGCCATCGCGGCGATCAAGCAGCACATGCAGGTGATTGCGGTGGATGGCGGGGAAGACCATCGCCTGCATCCGGGGGCCGGTTTGCAACGTTATTGGGTGGCCGAGCCCGGTAACCCCTGCGCGCTGGGTGAAGTGTTCCAGTTGTTGAGCGTCGGCCAGTCAGTATCGAGCGAGCCGGTCAAGGTCGGTCACCGTTCCCTTGAGGTGGTCAAGGCCAGCCCGACGGTGCTCTGGACCCGTTACGCCGCGCTGTGCGAGCAACCCTTCGCGGCCATGGATTTCATCGCCCTGTGCGATACCTACGGCGCTATCCTGTTGAGTGACGTGCCCAACCTCAGCGCACAGAAGCGCGCAGGGCGCATTGCCCGCGGCACCGAGGACGGTGTCGAGCGGGTGGAGGCGGGAGATCGCGAGTTGCCGCAGTTGTCGGTGCATGACGATGGTGTGCGACGGTTCATTGCCCTGGTGGACGAGTGCTACGACCGCAAGGTGCCGCTGTACCTTGAAGCGCAAGTGCCAATGGCATCGCTTTACACCGAGGGTTATCTGGAATTTCCGTTCCGCCGCACCCTCAGTCGATTGCAGGAAATGCAACTGCAGCGGTTTGCCGAAGTTTGATCGGGTTTTGATCGGGAGCAGCGAACATGAATCAGCCCCTGTCACACCATTTGCTGACCATGGCCTACCAGAACGCCTGGGCCAATCACCGACTGGCCAAGGCCTGGCGTCAGTTGAGCCCGCAGGAACTGAGCGCATCCCGGGTCAGCTTCTTCCCCTCGATCCGCGCCACCCTCAACCACATCCTCACCTGTGACTGGTTTTATGTGGACGCCCTGGAGCGCGAACTGCGCGGCGACGACCCGCATCCCGATTGCCGGGTGTTTTTCAAGGAGGACGAACCCTGCCTCGTGGCAACGGACCTGGTTGGCGAACAGGCCCACGTCGACCGCCGGCTGATCGCCTACTGCGAGCAGATGCGCGACGCCGACCTGGGCAAAATCGTGACCATCGCCCGCGACACCCCACAACACGACAGTCGCTTGCGCCTGCTGTCCCATTTGTTTGAACACCAGATCCATCACCGCGGCCAGATTCACGCCATGCTCAGCGGCACCTCGGTCCAGCCACCGCAACTCGACGAGTTTTTCTGCGCCGGTGAGTCGCACTTGCGGGCCGAGGATTTTGCCGAACTGGGGTGGACGGAAGCCTTGATCTGGGGCGCTTGAGGCCAAAGATTTTCTCGGTTGCGATTGTCGTTGGCACATTGCTCGCGCTATGGTCTGCCGGCACTTCAGCGTGAGTACATGCTGGGGGCTACTTCATGTGTGATCGAGGATGGAAATGGACTCCGCAGAAATTCTTGTGCTTCAGGCCAGTTACACCAATCCGGTGCACGCCGAGGCTATTTGCCTGGTGCTGAACCACTACGCCGAGGACCCGATGGGGGGCGGCCAGCCGTTGCCGGCCAATGTACTGGAGCAGCTCCCGGGCGAACTTGCCCGGCGCCCCCACGCATTCAGTGTGCTGGCCTTTGTCGGTGGCGAGCCGGCCGGGCTGGTCAATTGCTTCGAGGGGTTCTCGACGTTTGCCTGTCGGCCGCTGGTCAATGTGCATGATGTGTCGGTGGTGAAAAAGTTTCGCGGCCTGGGCTTGAGCCAGAAGATGCTGCAAAAGGTCGAAGACATCGCCCGTCAGCGTGGCTGCTGCAAGCTCACCCTGGAGGTGCTGGAAGGCAATGCCGTGGCCCAGGGTTCCTATGAAAAAGCCGGTTTCGCCGCCGGTATGTTCGACCCGGCCCATGGACGGATGCTGTTCTGGACCAAGAACCTCTGATTCAGCAGGCAAAAAAAGGGCGTCCATCAGGACGCCCGACAGTCTTCTACCTAGAACTGCAATCAGACGTCCATGGATCATTTCGGTCTGTAGGTTTCAGTCATTTGTGCGGTTTGATCGTCCGGAACCCGCAGTTCAATGCTTTGGATGGGGTGGCCCAGGGCTTCTTGCTGGGCCAGTCGCAGGCTTTCGTAGTAATAGCGCATGCGTTCGGCCCCACCTTCGGCAAAAGCACTGGTTGAGCCCAAGGCCATCAGGCCGGCGAGAATCATTGCGGTGTGTTTCATGGTTTGCCTCCCACTACAGATGTCGGATGCCTTTCGTCCATGAATCAATGAAGCAGTGTCGAAATGGCATTATCCGCCGATTCGGTCAATTGGGAATCAACTTCACCAACGACCTGCATGGCTGCAACGGGAGCATGAAAAAGGGGCCGGAACCGGCCCCTGAAAGGATTACTGCTGAACGACAGTCGGTGGCGTTTTGGGCTTCATCAAGCTGAAGTCGATCAGCGCACGCTGCTGACGCTCATACGGGTTGCCGATCATCAATGGCCGGGCCTTGAAGCTGTCACTAACCAGGCTTTTGCTGCGATCGAGTTCGTCGAAGCTCAGGCCCGCCAGGTCGGCCCAGGTGTGAATCAGGTGCGAGCTGCTGTAAGGGCGCGAGAGATCACCCGCGAGGTTCCAGTCATGGGTTGCGCGCCATTTTGGCGATGCCCAGGCCATGAACGGAATGGTGTACATCGGTGCTGTCGGCTTGTTCTCGTTGCGCCCCAAGGTGCTGTGGCCCACGGAATCGAACACGTCTTCGCCATGGTCGGACAGGTACAGCAGGAAGCCGTTCGGATCGGTCCTGGCGTAGTCCTTGATCAGGCTGGACACCACGAAGTCGTTGTACAGCACGGCATTGTCGTAGCTGTTGTACGTCGGCAACTGGTCATCGCGAATGCCGGCAGGCACGCCCTCACGGTCCTGGAACCTGTCGAAGGTCGACGGGTAACGGTACTGGTAGCTCATGTGCGTGCCGAGCAAATGCACGACGATGAGTTTGCGTGGTGCCCCGTCGGCCAGGGCCTTGTTGAAAGGCTCGATCACGTCGCCATCGTACTGGGCGGCGTTCTGGTTGCGGTTGTTGTTCAGATACACCTGTTCATCGGCCTGTTCGGAAAAGGTCGTGAGCATGGTGTTGCGTTTGGTCATGGTCTGCTGGTTGGTGATCCAGAAGGTCTTGTAACCTGCCTGTTTCATCATGCTGACCAGCGATGGCGTCGACAGGTACAGGTCGGGGTTTTCTTCGTCCGCGAAGGTCAGGACCTGCTGCAGCGCCTCAATGGTGTAGGGGCGCGGCGTAATGACGTTGTCGAAAACGTCCAGTTGATCCTTGAGCTTGTCCAGTTCCGGCGTGGTTGCCCGGGGGTAGCCGTACAGGCTCATGCGCTGACGGTTGGTGGACTCACCGATCACCAGCACCAGAGTCGCAGGCGTGTTGGCCATTGCGTCCTTCAGGTTGTGCAGCGGTGGAATCTTGCTGGCGTTATTGAGCATGTCCTGCATGCCGGCCAGGGTTTCCAGGTAGCGGTGATAGGCCACGGCCATTTGCCATGGCACCGCCGGCTCGATGCGGGTTTCGAACTTGTCGAAGCCTTCGGCGAAACTGCCGGTGCGTGAGGTTTGCTTGATCAGCGGATAACCGACTACCGCCACGACAATGGCCACCGCGGCCACGATTGCCTTGCCACGGGGCAGGTACACCGGGCGCAGGCGTGTCCACAGGAACCAGGAAAAAGCGGTGTGTGCCAGGAACGCCGGCACCATCCACCAGGCAAAGTACTGGGTCATGTACTCGCCGGCTTCAGCCACGTTCGACTCAAACATGATGAAGATGACGCTCTGGGAAAACTCCTGCTGATAAATGAAGAAGTAACCCAGGCTCGCCATGGAGCACGCCCACAGTACGACGCCGATCACGGCAGCCATGACGCGGGTTTGCCGGGGGAACAGCAACATCGGCGCCAGCCAGAAGGCGCTCATGACGAAGGCCTGGCGGAATCCGCTAAAGCCGGAGGTGCCAGTCAACTGGATGAGTAGTTGGGTGATGCCGGAAAAGTACCAGAAGAATACAAACAGCCAGACAAATCCGGCCCAATCAAAACCTGCCGCAGTCGTGTTGCTGCGTTTAAACAAAGACATTCAGCGCTCCAGCCGAGAGTTCACTACCACCGCCGGGACTTGGATATCACGGACGACGAACGAGGGCCGCGCGGAATCGGGCGACCTAAACGAGTAATTGTCGTGTAACAATTGTGAAAATTTTGTGAGTTGCCAGGGGCGGCAGGGCGTGAGCCGGTGCGGAAGCAGTGCAGACCGCTCCCGCTTCAAAGAGGGGGGGTCAGGCGAGTGGGGCGTGTTGCACCACAGCCAGGGGCTGCACTTGATTGGTTTGCAGCAGCAGCCGCAATTGTGCCAGTTCCTGCTTCAACTGATCGCGTTCGTCTTTCAACTGGCGCAATTCATCGCGACGGATTGTGACGTAAAGGGTTTGTGCTGGCAGTGCGGTATGTACTGTGCCCATTGCTCACCTCGCAAATGGCGTGTCTCAACTGTAGGTACGCCTCGAAATCCGGGGCTGACCTACTATCGGCGCCAATTTTGATTTCTTTTGCCCCAGAATGGAACTTTTTTATTTTTCATGGTCGTTGTGTCTTCGGTTTGATTCCCGACGTTATCCATCAGGATCGGGCACAATGCCCGGAAACTTCGTGCCAACGCTCTGGACTAACCTCATGAGTCGCGTTGGGCTATAACCTTTGACACACTTAATTTGTAGTAGGGAGCATCAGCACATGCAACTCGGGATTATTGGACTGGGCCGCATGGGCGGCAATATTGCGCGGCGCCTGATGCTCAACGGGCACACCACCGTTGTTTACGATCGCAATACCGCCTTTGTCGAAGCCTTGGCTACAGAGGGCTCCACGGGCGTCACCGATCTGCCGGCGCTGGTCGCCGGCCTGGCCAGGCCGCGTGCGGTCTGGGTCATGCTGCCAGCTGGCGCGCCGACCGAAGAAACCATCGACACCCTGAGCACCTTGCTCGACGCCGGCGATACCATCATCGACGGCGGCAACACCTTCTATAAAGACGATATCCGCCGGGCGAAGACCCTGTCGGAAAAAGGCCTGCACTACATCGACGTCGGTACCTCCGGCGGTGTCTGGGGCCTGGAGCGCGGTTACTGCATGATGATCGGCGGCGATGCCGAGACTGTTAAGCGCCTCGACCCGCTGTTCGCATCCCTGGCCCCTGGCCTGGGCGACATCCCGCGCACCAAGGACCGCAAGTCCGACGACGATCGTGCCGAGCGTGGTTACATTCATGCAGGTCCGGCCGGTTCCGGGCACTTCGTGAAGATGATCCACAACGGCATCGAATACGGAATGATGCAGGCGTTCGCAGAAGGCTTCGACATCCTCAAGACCAAAAACAGCGAGAGCCTGCCGCAAGACCAGCGTTTCGACCTGAACGTCGCCGATATCGCCGAAGTGTGGCGTCGTGGCAGCGTGGTGTCCTCGTGGTTGCTGGACCTGACTGCCGACGCCCTGGCCAGCGATCCGAAACTCGACGGTTTCTCCGGGTCCGTGGCCGACAGCGGTGAAGGTCAATGGACTATCGAAGCTGCCATGGAACAAGCGGTGCCGGTGCCGGTGCTGTCGAACTCGCTGTTCTCCCGCTACCGTTCCCGTGGGCAAGGCACCTTTGGCGACAAGATTCTCTCGGCCCAGCGCTTCGGCTTCGGCGGCCATGTGGAGACCTCGAAAAAATGACCCACGCGATCCGCAGGAAATCCAAGGCTGAACCCGCGCCGCCGACCACGCTGTTCCTGTTCGGCGCCCACGGCGATCTGGTCAAGCGCCTGCTGATGCCGGCGCTGTACAATCTCAGCCGTGACGGTTTACTCGGGAATGGACTGCGGATCATCGGCGTTGACCACAACGCCATCAGCGATGAAGGCTTCGCGAAAAAACTCGAAGACTTCATCCGCAACGAGGTGGCCACCAGGACCGGCAAGGGCGATCAAGCCCTTGACCCGGCGCTGTGGGCCAAACTCGCCAAAGGCATCAGCTACGTCCAGGGCGATTTCCTGGACGACAGCACTTATCAAGCGCTGGCGGCAAAAATCGCCGACAGCGGTACTGGCAATGCGGTGTTCTATCTGGCCACCGCGCCGCGTTTCTTCAGTGAAGTGGTGCGCCGTCTTGGCTCGGCCGGCTTGCTGGAAGAAACCCCCGAGGCTTTCAGAAGGGTGGTGATCGAAAAACCCTTCGGTTCCGACCTGCATACGGCCGAAGCCTTGAACGCTTGCCTGCTCAAGGTGATGACGGAAAAGCAGATCTACCGCATCGACCATTACCTGGGCAAGGAGACCGTACAGAACATCCTGGTCAGCCGGTTCTCCAACAGCCTGTTCGAAGCGTTCTGGAACAATCACTACATCGACCACGTGCAGATCACCGCCGCCGAAACCGTGGGCGTGGAAACCCGTGGCAGTTTCTATGAGCACACCGGCGCGCTGCGGGACATGGTGCCCAATCACCTGTTCCAGTTGCTGGCGATGGTAGCGATGGAACCGCCCGCCGCGTTCGGCGCCGATGCGGTGCGCGGCGAGAAAGCCAAGGTCGTTGGCGCGATCAGGCCCTGGACGGTGGAGGAAGCCCGCGCCAACTCGGTGCGCGGCCAATACACCTCCGGTGAGATCGACGGCAAGGCACTGCCGGGCTATCGCCAGGAAAACAACGTCGCACCCGATAGCAATACCGAAACCTATGTGGCCCTCAAGGTCATGATCGATAACTGGCGATGGGTCGGCGTGCCGTTCTATCTGCGAACAGGCAAGCGCATGAGTGTGCGTGACACCGAGATCGTGATCTGTTTCAAGCCGGCGCCCTATGCGCAGTTCCGCGATACCGAGGTCGATGAGCTGCAGCCGACCTATTTGCGCATTCAGATCCAGCCGAACGAAGGCATGTGGTTCGACCTGCTGGCCAAGCGTCCCGGTCAGGCCTTGAAAATGGACAACATCGAGCTGGGGTTCGCCTACAAGGACTTCTTCGAGATGCAACCGTCCACCGGCTACGAAACCCTGATCTACGATTGCCTGACGGGTGACCAGACGCTGTTCCAGCGTGCCGATAACATCGAAAACGGCTGGCGCGCCGTGCAGCCGTTCCTGGATGCCTGGCAGCAGGATTCCAGCGTGCAGAGCTACGCTGCCGGGGAAAACGGCCCCAAGGCCGGCGAAGAACTGCTTACCCGTGACGGTCGCGTCTGGCACCGCCTCGGATAACACCTATCTTCTGTGGGAGCGAGCTTTTGTGGCGAGGGGGCTTGCCCCCGTTCGGCTGCGAAGCAGTCGCCATTTCATCACTCGGTGTACCTGCTACAGCGTAGTAGTAGGTTTTGGGGCCGCTGCGCAGCCAACGGGGGCAAGCCCCCTCGCCACAAAGGCTCGGCGGTGTCAGAGCCAGTAACTCACCGCATACCAGCCCAATGTCCCCATCACCACGGTGTACGGCAGCGCCATCCAGACCATCCGCCCGTACGACAGACGCACCAGCGGTGCAATCGCCGAGGTCAGCAGGAACAGAAACGCCGCCTGACCGTTGGGCGTCGCCACGCTCGGCAGGTTGGTACCGGTATTGATCGCAATCGCCAGGGTTTCGAAGTGCTCACGGGTCATCTCACCCGCCATGAACGCGCGCTTCACTTCGGTGATGTAAATGGTTGCAACGAACACGTTGTCGCTGATGGCGGACAGCAGGCCGTTGGCAATGAACAGCATGCCCGGTTGTTGGTCTGCCGGGAGCGTCAGCACCCAGTGAATCAGTGGGGCGAACAGTTGCTGGTCGTGAATCACCGCGACCACGGCGAAAAACACCACCAACAATGAGGTGAACGGCATGGCGTCCTTGAACGCTGTGCCCAGGCGGTGTTCGTCGGTGATGCCGGTAAAGGCGGTAATCAACACGATCACCATCAAACCGATCAAACCCACTTCGGCGATGTGGAACGCCAGCCCGGCAATCAGAATCAATGCGGCAAAGCCTTGCACCAGTAGCGCTGCACCTTGGCGCGTGGTGCGCTCGGCATTGTCTTCGGCGGCGTAGTTGGCCAGCACCGCACGAACGTTATCCGGCAGCAGCGTGCCGTATCCGAACCAGCGCAGCTTTTCCAGCAGGACGCAGGTTACCAGCCCGGCAACCAGTACCGGCAGGGATACCGGCGCAACCCGGGTAAAGAACTCAGCGAAGTGCCAGCCCATTTCATGGCCGATCAGCAGGTTCTGCGGTTCACCGACCAGCGTACAGACACCGCCCAGCGCGGTGCCCACGGCGCCGTGCATCAGCAGGCTGCGCAGGAACGCGCGGAACTGTTCCAGATCACCGTGATGCAGGGTGGGCAGATGTTGGTCGTCGCTGAACTCGCTGTCCTGGCGCGGATCGTTGCCCGAGGCGACGCGGTGATACACCGAGTAAAAACCTACGGCGGCACTGATGATCACGGCGGTCACAGTCAAGGCATCGAGGAACGCCGACAGAAAGGCCGAAAGAAAGCAGAACATCAGGGACAGCAAGGCTTTGGAGCGGACCCCGAGCAGCAGGCGCGAGAACAGGTAAAGCAACAGGTCCTTCATGAAATAGATACCGGCCACCATGAACATCAGCAGCAGGATCACCGGGAAGTTGTGCAACAACTCGTCGTACAGCGCCTGGGGCGTGGTCATCTTCAGCAGCAGGGCTTCAATCAACAGCAGCCCGCCGGGCATCAGCGGATAGCATTTGAGTGCCATGGCCAGGGTGAAGATGAACTCCAGCACCAGTAGCCAGCCGGCAGCCACCGGGCCTGCGGTCCAAAGCACCAGGGCATTGAGGATGAGAAAGCCGACGATGCAGGCCTTGTACCAACGGGGCGAGTGCCCGAGAAAGTTGTGCGCGAACGCCTGGGCCATTGAACCGGACATCGGCTGCTCCTTGTCTTGAGAAGCGCGCAAGTTGCCGCAAGCGCACGAGAAGATCAAGCGCAGGAAAAATGCCGGTGTTTATCCCTGGAAACGAGCGATGACCGCCTTGTAGTTTCCGTGCAGCGAATAGCCTCCCACTACAATGTTTCCATCGGCGTGCGCGGCGACACAGGTGGCGGTATCCAGGCTGGGGCCCAGGCGCGTACGTGTATAGCCGCTGCCTTTGCCAAAACGGCGATCGGGAAGGCCGTTGGGCAGGTATCGCCCGAGAATGAAGTCTGCTTCGACGCCGCCGATGGTGGCGCCCGCCGTGAGCACACTGCCATCAGGCTGTAACTGCGCGGCGGTCCACTGGCATCCGCTGTAACCGATTTCCCGCCGCTGCGGATGTCCTCCGTTGCAATGACTGTCGGGGCGGCCGTTGCTGTGCATTTTAAATGTCAGGCAGTGCATCGGCTCGCGACTGCTGCCAAAACACAGGATTTCGCCTTCGTTTTGCTGGACCACCTGACAGACCCGGGCGCCATGCCCTTGGGCCTTGAAGGTCATGAATCCATCCACGGCAAATCGGTCGTCGAGGCGCCCGTCCGGGTGATAGCGTGCCAGCAAGCCTTCCTCGGGAAAATTGATCGATCCACCGACCAGGATTCGGCCATCACGTTGTACCGTCAGGCTGCTGAGCCAGGTATTCATCAGCAGGTGCCTGACCATCACGAAGCCGCGGTCGTTGAACGAGCAGTCCAGCGAGCCTTCGACATCCAGGCGTATCAGCATGCCGACGTGATCGGCCAGTTCGTAGTGATGGTTGGCCAGGATCAGGATCCGGCCGTCTTGCTGTATGGCCACATCGCAGGCTTCTGCGCCCGGCACACCGAGAGGCAGCCGGATATCGCGCATGCCCAGGGACAGATCGCCAGGTAATCGCACGACACGGTGGCCATTATCGCCAAAACCTTGCACCAGGCGGCCATCCTGATCCAGCAATGCCAGGGCCGGGAGCGTGCGGTGCGCGTTTACGTATTGCAGGCCAGCCAACAGGATGTTGCCGTCGGGCAGGATCAGGACCTTGGTGCCCATGGCTTCGAACCCCGGTTCGAATTGCCCGATGACACTGCCTTGTTTGCCGAACGTCAGGTCTGCGCAACCATCCGCCAGCAAGCGGGCCAGGCCAAAGCGGATGCCATCGGCCATGCCGACTTTTGCAGCTACCAGCAAGCGACCTTGCGCATCGATCGCAACGTCATTGGCCAGGCTGAAAAGGCTGTCGGCGAAATAGACCTGGGTTTTGCCGTTGGCGGCAAACGTCATATCGAGGGCCCCGGCGTTGGTCCGGGTAGCGGAGTAGGCAAAAGCGGACTGGCTTGACATGCACCGCATCTCCTTGCGAGTCGTCCTGATCCAGAAGTTTGGGTGGCGACTTGATAGGGAGATTATTCAATCCCTGAATGAAGGGATGCACAACGGTAAGAACTAACAGACGGAGGGTCGCTGTGTGCCACAACAGTGTCTTTTCGAACCAATGGCGAGCCTGCAAAGTATCAGGCGTATGTGAAGTTCGAATTAAACAGTGTCACGTAGTGTGCGCGGCCAGAAAAAACTGCGAACTAAAGACAGGAAAAGGGCGCGGATTACCCCGGAGTAATCCGCAAAACGATTAGTGCGGCATCGACCACGACTGCAGAGTGTAACCTTCCTCGCTCAGTTCGGCGCGAGCCTGTTCCAGCAGCCGTTCGAGTTGCGCTGGATCGGAATAGGCGCTGCTTGGGATCTGCTTGCGGCCAATGCTGGTGCTGGTGCGGTCGATAACGGTCAGGCTGAGTTCGCCATTGCCGTCTTGTGGGGCCCAGGCCACGCATTTGAATGGTTTAAATGCGCGGTCGGCAATCAGAAGTGCTTCGTTGATACGGAGCGGGGCGTTCATAGGGTCTTCTCTCTGTATGCCCAATCAAGTGATAGGCCGACGGTTGGGCTTACCGTTCAGCTGGTTACTTGTACTGATGCCCGCAACCGGGGTTCGGGTCACACACAATCAAAAGAAAATTCCACTTTATTTCACAGATTCAAGGAAGAGCCTGACATTGAAAGCTGAATGAAAGGAAAGAGTCGTTAGGTAACTAACATATTCGCAACTTATAACTGGTTTTGTGACATCCCTATAGTCAAACAGTACAAGGCCCTGTCAAATTCTTGCTAATGTTACAGCCAGGTCTGCCAAATGACTGTTTTTATTAAATTTTCATAAATTTGGCGCCAAGGATCAGTCATGAGTGATGCGCCTGCCTTACGACGTTTGTTAGTGGTGGACCCCTGTGACGATTGCTATCGCCTGCTCCCTGGATTGCGCGCCATCGGTTGGGACGTTGACAGCTGCACGCTGGAGAACGCCGTTGACCGAACCTGTGACGTGGGCTTGCTGCGCTTGCAGCCCTTTCACCTTGAGCACCCGGAGGCCGTCAAAGAGCTGATCAGCCGCAGCGGCACCGAGTGGATAGCCGTACTCAACCAGGATGTACTGCGGCTGCAAAATGTCGGCGACTTCGTCTGTGAATGGTTTTTTGACTTTCATACCTTGCCGTTCGATGTGTCCCGGGTCCAGGTAACACTGGGGCGCGCGTTTGGCATGGCGCGCTTGCGCGGGCAGGGCACGGTCTATGTCGACCAGCCCGAGCACGAATTGCTGGGCGACAGCAAACCTATTCGTGAGCTGCGAAAGCTGTTGAGCAAACTGGCTCCGACCGAATCTCCGGTGTTGATTCGCGGTGAAAGCGGCACTGGCAAGGAACTGGTCGCACGAACCCTGCATCGTCAGTCCCAGCGTCACAGCAAACCCTTCATTGCGATCAATTGTGGTGCGATTCCCGAGCATTTGATCCAGTCCGAGTTGTTCGGCCATGAGAAAGGCGCATTTACCGGCGCGCACCAACGCAAGGTCGGACGGATAGAAGCCGCCAACGGTGGCACCCTGTTTCTCGACGAGATCGGTGACCTGCCACTGGAGTTGCAGGCCAACCTGTTGCGGTTCCTCCAGGAAAAACACATCGAGCGGGTCGGCGGCAGTCAGCTGATTCCGGTGGATGTGCGGGTTCTGGCAGCAACGCATACCGACCTTGAAGCCGCCATCGAAAAGAAACGCTTTCGCGAGGACCTGTATTACCGCTTGAACGTACTGCAAGTGGCGACCGTTCCGCTGCGCGAGCGCCATGGCGACCTGGCGGTGTTGGCCAACCACTTCTCCCATTTCTATAGCCATGAAACCGGGCGCCGCCCACGTAGTTTCAGCGAAGACGCGTTGATTGCCATGGGCAAACACGACTGGCCAGGCAATGTTCGAGAACTGGCCAACCGCGTTCGTCGCGGGCTGGTGTTGGCCGAAGGCCGGCAGATCGAGGCCCGTGACCTGGGGTTGATCAGTCAGCATACGCTCGCAGCGCCGATGGGCACCCTCGAAGAATACAAGTCCCGGGCCGAACGCCAGGCGTTGTGCGATGTATTGAGTCGCCACAGCGATAACCTGAGTGTCGCCGCCAAAGTATTGGGTGTGTCGCGACCGACCTTCTACCGGTTGTTGCACAAGCACCAGATTCGCTGAACCCCGGCCGCAAACCAAAACCCCGCTGCGATTGCAATTGCAGCGGGGTTTTTGTTCGGGTCAGAAGTAGTAGGGGAGTTTCAGGCTGAACTGGAAGTCCGGGGCATCGTCCGTCATGCCGATGGACAGGTTGGGCACGATGGTCAGGTTGTCGGTGGCCGCAATGGTCATGCCGATGTTGAAGTAACCGGCGTTGGCATCGCTGGAGACCACCGCTTGCCAATCCCCGCCATCTTCCTTGAGCTTGCTTTTGCGTTGCACCAGGTCAGAGACCGAGAACGACATACTCATCTTTTCGTTCAGGGCGAACGCAATGCCGGCGCCGATCTGGAAGCTGTCGCCAATGCGTACTTTGCCCGGTGTCTCGACCGCCGGGTTGGAGCTGATGTCGTCGAAAGACTCTTCCATGTTGTACGTGTAGGACAGGCTGCCGAACAGCACCGCCGGATCGAACGTCTTGACCAGGGAGATCCCCGGCGTAATCGACCAGACGCCGTTACCGGTAGGCAAGGATTCAGGCACGGCCAGGTTAGAGTTATCGGCCACCCGAACCAGCTTGATGCCGAACGGGTCTTTGCCGGTAGGCGCCTTGACGCGCAAGGTCACCACGGCATCCGGCGTGTTGGCCGATTCGTCGAGGAACTTGTAGGCGATACCGAAGTTGACGTCGCCTATGGTCGGGTCTTCCTTGACGGTGTCTTCGGTCGTGACGTTTGCGGCGCCGCTATTGCCGCCACCGGACTGGTACGTGGACTCACGGTAGACCACCGGCACGTTCAGGTCGAACTGCCAGCGATTGTTGAAGTTGTAGCGACCGGTGAGGTCAAGCGTCCAGGTGTCGGCCTTGATCCGGTCCAGGTTGATAGCGCCCAGGAAGATCGAGTCCAGAGCGAGAAAACCGTTGAGGACCAGTTGGCGGGAATCGTAGCGGGAGTAGGTTATCCCGGTTTCGACGCTGAACTTGCCACCGCCGAAAAAACCGCTGGCCTCGTCATACAGGTTCGAAACGCTTTGCGCCGGTTGCGAGTCATTGGCCAGCGATTGTCCATAAGAGCTGCCGCTGCCTCCGGCGGCTGCGGCTGCGGCGCCGGTGCCGACGCCTGGATTACCCTTGAGATCCGCGGGCGACTTGGCCAGGCGTTTGGGAGGGGGCGAAGCGGGCTGCTCTTCGACCTGGCGGACCCGTTGTTCGAGAACCGCCAAGGCTTTTTGCTGTACTTCGTATCGTTGTTTCAACTCCAGAAGCTCTTGTTTGAGCGCCTCCAGTTCCGGGTCAGGTGCTGCCTGCAACATCGCCGCCGGGAGTAGAGCACTCAAGCATGCAACTGCACGCAGTGATACTGATCGGTACATGAAATAAGCCGTCCATTTGTGCCCAATGGTCCAGACTCAGCGTAGTTCAATAGCCCATGGTCCGTAATGCAGCGAGTTGGTTGAGGTTGCAGTCCAATGCACCCGCACTCGGGCCATTATTGTTGAGCACAACGTCGAGTTGAGTCATGTTGTCGACCACATTGCTGCTGCCCAGCAACCGGGTGTTTTGCAGCAACCCGCCTTGGGCGACTTGTTGCAGGCTGGTGCCCTGGTTGTTGTTGGCGGTAATGGCCATCTGAACGCCGCCGCTGGTCGCGGATACCGCGACACTGCCTGCGGCATTGCTGCCGGTGATGGTTTGACCGGCTATCAGCGCCTGGCCCTGGCCCGGCACCAGTGCAGGGGCCGTGCTGGCCTCTTTGACGTTGATTGCGATGTTGTTGTTTGCGCTGTTGCCATCACCTGCGGCCCGTGTGACCTGGGTTATGCCCCGGGAAGTGCTCAGGGCTGCGCCCCCCGACACGTGACCGCTGCCCGACCTGGACGTGCCGCCATGACCCGATTGCTTGATGGTCGAAACATAGAACTCGGGCTTGACCGTTGCGGCTTGAAGCTGCATCGAGGTGGAGGCTCCGATCAGGTCACCACTGGCATTGCGCCAGGTACTGCTCATGACGACACCGAAGCTGATGACCCGCCCCGGCATCACATATCGGCCACGCAACTCGGCCAGTTCCTCGTCCTTGATTTCGATGGGTCTGAACTCATCAGCAAAACCTGAAGTGTTCGCTGCCAGACAGACAGCGACCACCCAATACGAGGTTTTCATTTGCTGCTCCCGGAGCGTCCTGCCCCCTATCATCTTGTTGGCGATTAAAAGAAGTCGCTCTGTATGAAACCAAAGTCCATCAATTCGGCATCTTTGACCGGGTTGAAGTTATCCATCTTGTTCTTGGCTGTCAGCGGTTCCGGTGGACTGCGTAACGCATTGGACTTGTCGTAACCGGGACCGACGATAGCGAAAATAATGCCATTCCAGCCTTTGACAAAGTCATCGTGGGAGTAGCGTTTGTGACCGAGTACCGGATCGCCGATATAGACCCAGTTCTTGTCCGCCCGCTGCAACACCACGAAGTGCTTGTAGCCGCGAATTTCCATCAATACCACCACCGGAATCGTCACGGCTTCGAGCCTTTCCGGCGGGATCCTGTAGCCCCGGGCGCGCATGCCGATGCGCTCTATGTAGCGCTTCATGTCCAGCATGGAAAAACCCTGGGTACGCACAAGGTCCTGGTCTGCGGTGACCAGCATGCCCTTGATGATGTGCTCCTCATCGACGTCGAGCCAATAAGCCTGGCGCAGTATCGTTGCCAGCGCGGCGGCGCCACAGCTGAAATCGGTTTTTTGTTCGACGATGTCGCTGAACTTGCGCTCGCGCAAACTCTGTACGTGCTTGTACACCAGCACGCCGCCCGGCAGGGCGGCAACCGGCATCTGTGCAGCCTGGGTCAGGCCAGACAGGCAGAGCAGGGCGAAAAGGACAGTCTTACGCATGATCGATACGCCTTGGGACTGTGGAAAAGCCCCGTCGCCGGGGCTTTCATTGCAATCGCGATTACAAACAGGACTTGCAGCCCGCGGCGATGGACAGCGAGTTGCTTTGCTGGTTGCCCACACCAGACGATACGTTGGCTCCGCCGTTGCCGGAGAAGTTGTTCATCGAGCCCGTTATCGACGCATTGTTGGTTACAGGGGCTTTCCAGCCCTCTGGCGTGATCACTTGTTGAGTGGTTACGCCCGCCAGACCGAGTACACCCACGGTAGCGAAATCAGTCTGGGTGCTGTCGTCATGGTTGGCGTTGTTGGTGACGTTCAGCCCGGTCGTGCTTTGGTTGGCCGCCGCCGCCGCTTGCGCTACACGACCGCCCGAAACGGCAATCGCCAGGTTGTTTTTCTGTTGGTTGAAGTCGCCGGTGGTCACGTTGATGCCGATGTTGCCGGAACCGCTGTTGCCTGCGTTGTTGAGCGTTGTGTTGTTGGTGCTGGAGTGGTTCCTGGCGGTGTTGCCGTTGCTCTTCTGAGTCGCGCTGGAGACAGCGACCGCGGTGCCGAAGATGAAGCTTTCGTCAGCCGTGGCAAGGGCGGCGGCGTTGTCTTGCTGGTTGCCGTTACCGGCTGCAACGTTGGCGCCCATGTTGCCGTTGGAGTTGTTCAGGGAGTTATCGACTCTAGCGTCGTTCCTGGTGTCCCGGTTCAATGCGCTACTGTCACTGCTTTCCTGCGAGTCCAGCACGGCGGCCCCGGCGCCTGCCGTAATCTGCAGAATTTGTTCCAGCGTCGGGCCTTTAGGCTGATGGTTGTTACTCTGGCCATCGCTCTGGCCGCTGCCTTGATCATCATCAAGGCTGCCTGCTTGTGCTGCAAATGCCATCACTGCTGCCAGAGCGAAAGCCAGAGGTTTGAGAGCAGTTGTCGGGTTCATGGTGTTTCTCCGTGCTCATTAGTTGGTCAGGTGTTGGTACTTCCCTAATCGCACTGTTTCGGGTCAGTCAGCGACCCGGATGCTCAAGGTGTTAGCCATTCGGTTCCCCACCCCGGCACTCTGGTTTACCTGGATCACTCCCCGGCTGCCGGTGAAGGCCTGGTCGCTTGTCACGACCTGGCGACTGCCATTTGGGGCGCCAGTTGCTCCCGAGTTCGGTAACAACGCCACGTTCTGTTGAGAAAGGGCACTATCGTCGATGGCTTGCGGTGCGGCGCTGATGCTGATGCGCATGGCGTTGGCCATCTGGTTGTTCGCCCCGGCGCTCTGGTTGACGCCCAGTACGCCGTTGCCATTACTGAAGGAGGAGCCGCCGATAGTGGCCGTCGCGTCCATCGACGGATTGGCAGGCGTAGTGATTTTCTGCCGGATGCTGGTGATCGCACCGGCCTGGGTGCCAATGGCGATCGCGCGGACGTTGGCCTGCTGTTGTTGATCGCCAGCCGCCTGGTTGACGTTGAAGTTGCCGCGGTATTGAGTACCGGAATCCTGGAGGGTGGCATTGTTCACCGAACCGACGCCCGAATCGGCCATCACACTGGTGCAGCCGAGCAGGGCAAGTAACAGCAGGGATCGACTCATCTCATTGGCCTCCCGCCATTCTGCCCAGTGAACCGAGGCCGCTGCTCATGGCGCGGTTGATGGTTCCGGAAATCGCGCTGCCACTGCCACCACCGTGACCCACAGACATGCCGGGCATACCGTTGGGGTTGGTGACGACGTTGAGGCCTTGCAGGCCGCCCAGGCTTTGCCCGTTGTTGTGGCGAAGGGCGGTTCCGGTGGTGACCCCGGCGATGTCGGCGTCACTGAGTTCGCCGGTGACGCGGGCCGATGGGTTGGCATTGAGGGTGTTGGGGTTTGGATCCCTGCCGCCGCTGCGACCGATGGGCGTCGGGTGAATGGTGCGATCAAGCACGATGACGCCGTTGCCTTCGGCTTGAACGTCAAAACTGAAAAACGCGCCTGCAGCGCTCGCGATCAGCAGCAGGCACGTCAAGGCATGTTTATCGAGTATCCCCACGACGGTCTTTCCTTCTCATGTGGGCTGGTTCTGGTCGGCTTTTTGAAGGAAAGAGCGAAAGCTGTGCCGGTTTTTGAATATCTCGTTGATTCAATGGCTTATGGATATTGCCCGGATAGCCTTTGCCGAGAATGTTTCAAAGGTGAGACAAAACCCTGCGCAGGCAGCCCTTATTTGCGGATAAATCGCTCTGGAACAAGGGTTTCGGCGGTGTTGTATCAATGACTTAACAAATCCGATGATCCAGCGGCGAAGGGCGCTGAAACAGGTGGTTTGAGGCGGGAAGGGTGTTTCAGGATCGGACACTTTTCCCCCGGGACAGGGGGGGTAGTGGGGAAATTGCCCCAAAAGGCCGGTCAGACGCCGAGCAATCGGGTCACGGCGTTCAGTGCCTGGAATCGGCGTTCTGCCCAATCTCCGCGCAGTACTTGAACCGGTTGGGCGTGGCGCTCAAGCCAGGCCAGGGTCTGCTCGAAAAATGCCTGGCGCTCACTCAATCGGGGTTGGCAACGCTGGCCATCATCCGTCCATTCGACGTGTTCCGGCGACAGCAGCAAGTGCAAGTCGTAATGCCGGGCCAGTAGCGCTTGTTCGAGCCAGGCGGGGCAGTCGCCGAACAGGGTTTGGCTCCAGAGGATATTGCTCAGCAGGTGCGTGTCGAGGATGAGCAAAGACGGTTGTTGCGCACGGGCTTCGTCTTCCCATGCCAATTGTCCGCGGGCGATGTCCGGAATGTCGGCCAAAGTGGTGTCCCGGGAATTCTGCTCGATGAACCAGCGCACATACTCCTCGACCAGAATCCCGCCGAAACGTTGCTGCAACTCGGCCGCCAGCCAGCTTTTACCGCTGGATTCAGGGCCTGTGAGTACCAGGACTTTCATGCGCGCAACGCCGGATCGGCGCGCCATTGGCGCCAGCCCTGCACGGCGATTACGGCGAACAGCCCGTACAGGGTGGCGGTCAGGTACAGGTCCTTATAGATGAACAGCCCCACGAAAATCACATCCAGGGCGATCCATAGCGGCCAGCACTGGACACGTTTTTGCGCCATCCAGACCTGCGCCACCAGGCTGAATCCGGTCAGGGCCGCATCGAGCCAGGGTTGCGCGGCATCGGTCCAATGGGCCATGGCCGCCCCCAGCAACAGGCTGCCGAGTGCACCGATGGCCAGGCTCAACGCCGCGGAACGGGAATCGAGCCAACTGACTTCGCGGCCATGGGTCGTTTCGCCAGCCCGTGTCCACTGCCACCAGCCGTAAAGCTGCAAGGCGGCATAGACGACTTGCAGCAACATGTCCGAATACAGCTTCACCTCAAAAAAGATCCAGCTATAGAGCAGCACCATGACCAGACCGATGGGCCAGCACCAGGCGTTCTGTTTGACCGTCAGCCAGACGGCAATGACACCGAGGGCGGCGGCAAACAGTTCAAGCCCGGACATGGAGGTTCCTTGGTGAAATCGAAGAGGGGGCCGATTGTAACCGGATTGGCGTCGGGAATCCCGTGGAGCAGGGTTTGCTTCAATGGCGCGCGATAACGCGGCAGCGCCGATCGGACTTGTCTGATAGGATTCCGGCCCCGCGCGGGTAAACCCGGATCAGGATTGTTTTTTCACAGGATTTTGACGGTTCCGTGGTGATCCTTGATGTGCGGGGCTTCAGCTAGGCTGATCGCAATTCAAGCTTTGGAAAAATACTAACGGGGCATGCCGGCGCGCATAGCCTTTTGGGGGATTGATGGATCTTTGGACCGCCTTTCAGGCATTGATACTTGGGGTTGTAGAAGGGCTGACCGAGTTCCTGCCCATTTCCAGCACCGGCCACCAGATCATCGTGGCCGAGATGCTCGGCTTCGGGGGCGAGCGGGCGATGGCGTTCAACATCATTATCCAGCTGGGTGCCATCCTGGCGGTGGTATGGGAATTTCGACGCAAGATCTTCGATGTGGTCATCGGCCTGCCGACCCAGCCGAGCGCTCGGCGGTTTACCGCGAACCTGTTGATTGCGTTCTTCCCGGCCGTGGTGCTGGGCGTGATCTTCGCCGACATGATCCACGAGTACCTGTTCAATCCGATCACCGTGGCAGCGGCGCTGGTCGTGGGCGGGTTCGTCATGTTGTGGGCCGAGCGCCGGCAGCATGAAGTCCACGCCGAAACGGTGGATGACATGACCTGGAAAGATGCCCTGAAAGTCGGCTTCGCCCAATGCCTGGCGATGATTCCGGGCACTTCGCGTTCGGGCTCGACGATCATCGGCGGGTTACTGTTCGGCCTGTCGCGCAAGACCGCTACCGAGTTTTCGTTCTTCCTGGCGATGCCAACCATGGTCGGCGCAGCGGTGTACTCGGGCTATAAATACCGTGACCTGTTTGTCCCGTCCGATTTTCCGGTGTTCGCGATCGGCTTCGTCACGGCGTTCGTCTTCGCGATGATCGCGGTCCGCGGGCTGCTCAAGTTCATCGCCAACCACAGCTATGCGGCGTTTGCCTGGTATCGCATTGTGTTCGGCCTGATCATCCTGGCGACCTGGCAGTTCGGTTGGGTCGACTGGAGCGCGGTCAAGTCGTGAGTGACTCAAGCTCGCGCAATAACCCCGGGCACCAGCCCGGGGGACAGATCCGTAATCCACGGCTGAAGTGGCTGGTGTTTGCAATCCTGTGTGCGTTGCCGCTGTCGGGGGCGGTGTCTTCATGGCTGCACGGGGTGTCGCTGATTCCCTTGGCAGCCTACGGCATCGTCAGCGTCGTGACGTTTTTCCTGTACTGGAGCGACAAGCGCAAGGCCCGCGCCGAGCAATGGCGTACGCCGGAGAATGTCCTGCATGCGCTGGAGCTCGCCGGCGGCTGGCCCGGTGCCTTGCTGGCGCAGCAAGCGTTCCGGCACAAAACCCGCAAAATCTCCTACCAGTTGGTGTTCTGGATCATCGTGCTGATGCACCAGGTGTTCTGGATCGACCACCTGTTCCTCGGCGCACATATGTTCGCCTTGTTCTGATCAACAAGGTCCTAAAGCAACAAGCCGACTTGAGTGCGCTTGGGCAGTTTGCTCACCACCAACTGGTGGGAACGCTGCAACAAGCCTTGTAGTTCTTCGTTGCCGAGCGGGTAGGGCGTTTCCATGATGATCCACTGGGCGCGCGCCAGATAAGGCGCCGGATGAATCCCCGGGCGGTCGCAATGACCGAGAAACAGATCCTTGTCGACCTTGAAGGCCAGGGAATCACCCCGCAGGCCCTGCAAGGCGAACATCTTGTTCCCGGCAATCGAAAACACCCGCACGCCGCCCCATTTATAGTCTTCCCGCGCTCCGGGCAGGGTAAGGCAGAATTTCGCGACATCCTCTTCGCTCATCCGTCCGGCTTTCATAACAATCGTTCCCCACAGGCATTGAATGACTCGACCAGATGGTCAATCCAGGCGCGTACCGCCGGCATGACCCCGCGCCGATGAGGATAGACCGCTTGCAGCCAGCCACCGGGCAACGACCAGTCGGGCAACAACTGCACCAGTGCGCCGTTTTCCAGTTCCTGCTCGCAATACATCATGGGCAGCATCGTAAAGCCCAGGCCAGAGAGGGTGCTGGCCTTGCGCACGATAAAGTCATCGATGCCCAGCCGGGCCTCGAGCGCCAGTTCGCAACTTTTGCCTTTTTGATCCAGCATGCGGATGTGCACCATGCGGTCGGCCTCGAGGGCGCCGAGCACCGGCAGGTTTTTCAGATCGTCGGGATGGTTGATCTCACGGCCAACGAGGAAGCCGGGACTGGCGACCATCAACATCTGCGCCTGACGCAGGCGGCGGGTCACCAGCAGCGGGTCTTCGTCGCCCAGCTCGCGCACTCGCAGGGCCACGTCAATGCCTTCGTTCACCAGGTCGACCCGGCGGTTGAGCAGCATGACCTCCAGCTGGACTTGTGGAAACCTTTCCAGAAAGTCGCTGATCACCCCCGGCAATATTTCATGGGCCAGCCCAACCGGGCAGGACACCCGCAAACGCCCGCGGGGCTCGCTGGACATGCTGGCCACGGCCTCGTCGGCCATTTCCGCCTCCAGCAGCATCGCCTGACAGTGCCTGAGGTAACGCTCACCGACGGCAGTCAGTTTCAGTTGTCGGGTGGTGCGTTGCAGCAGTCTTGCGCCGAGGCGCTCTTCCAGTTCGGCGATGCGCCGTGACAATCGGGACTTGGGGATGCCCAGCAAACGCCCGGCCGCGGCGAACCCCCCGGCTTCCACGACTTTGGCGAAGTAATACAGGTCGTTGAGGTCTTGCATGATGTGAATCCAATTGTCCTATCTGTGGGACGAACTATCGCATTGTTACCGTCTAATCAGCTATTGGTTTCGTGTGTAGGATTAGTCCCATCAGATCGCCCTTGTGGGCGATCCTCACTTGGAGATCCCACATGAAACTGCTGCATATCGATTCGAGCATCCTGGGCGACAACTCGGCTTCCCGTCAGTTGAGCGGTGAAGTCGTCAAAGCCTGGCAAGCCGCCGAGCCAACCGCCGTGGTGACTTACCGCGACCTGGCCGCCGACGCCATCAGCCATTTCTCCGCCACCACCCTGGTCGCCGCCGGCACCACCGCTGAACTGCGCAACGCCGCACAACAGCACGAAGCCGAACTGAGCGCCTCGACCCTGACCGAATTCCTGGCTGCCGATGCCGTGGTGATTGCCGCACCGATGTACAACTTCACCATCCCGACTCAACTCAAAGCCTGGATCGACCGCATCGCGGTGGCCGGCCAGACCTTCCGTTACACCGAAGCCGGCCCTGAAGGCCTGTGCGGCGGCAAGAAAGTCGTGATCGTTTCGACCTCCGGCGGCATGCACGCCGGTCAGGCAACCGGTGTTGCCCACGAAGAGTATTTGAAGTTGCTGTTCGGTTTCATCGGTATCACCGACATCGAAATCGTCCGTGCCGAAGGCCTGGCTTACGGTGACGACGTGCGCAACAAGGCCATGAGCGCCGCCCACGCACAAATCAGCGAGCAGTTGTTCGCCGCTGCGTAAGGCTTGGGTAAAAGTAAGCAACCGTTCAGGTAAAGCCCAAAAAACTCTGTATTCTGGCTACGCAAGTACCAGTTACGGAGTTTTTTGTTTCTGGCCGTTTCAGATTGTGGCCCGACTCATGCAGTCCAGGGCGTACGTCTCAAGTCCGGTAACAAGGCGGGGCATCCATGATGCGTCTTTGTGCAACTTTACTGATTTGCCTGCTCAGCAGCTTGAATACAGTGCACGCCGCGCCTGCACCGCATCCTCACTGGAGCGTCGGCTTCCACGAGATGACTTTTCTCGACCCGCTGGACTTGCAGCCGATGCGCGCCATTGCCTTCTATCCTTCCAGTGATCGGGAGCACACCAGCAAGCTCGAGGGTTACACCGTCGAAGCCGGGGAGGACACCAAGGTCGCCATCGGCCGGTTTCCGATGCTGATGCTGTCCCACGGAAATACCGGTACCCCGCTGGCCCTGCACGACCTTGCCACGTCACTGGCGCGCAAAGGCTTTGTCGTGGTGGCGGTGATTCACCCCGGTGACAACTCCAGGGACCACAGCCGACTCGGTACTTTGAGTAACCTGTACGGCCGGCCGATCCAGATTTCCGAAGCCATTACCGAGACCTTGGGCGATCGTATGCTGTCGCCGTTCGTCAATGCCGATCAGGTGGGGGTCATTGGCTATTCGGCCGGTGGCGAGACCGCATTGATCCTGTCCGGCGCGACCCCGGACCTGGATCGCCTGCGCCGTTACTGCCAGGAGCGCCCTGATGACCGCGATGCCTGTAACACCCAGGGCGAATTGATTGTCGACCGCGACGACCTGCAACCAGTGGCCGATCCTCGCGTCCACGCCTTGATGCTGATGGCACCGTTGAGCCTGAAGTTCGGCCGCCACACCCTGGCCGATGTGCATGTGCCGGTGTTGCTTTACAGCGGCGATGGCGACAAGCTGGTGGCTGTCGACAAGAACGCCGCGGCGCTGGCGCGCAAACTGCCGACCGCGCCCGACTTCAAGTTGTTGGCGGGAGCAGGGCACTTTGTCTTCATGGCGCCGTGCAATGACGAGCAGATCGTAATCATGCCTGCGCTGTGCACCGATGCCGATGGCGTCGACCGGCAGGACATTCATCGCAATCTGATCTCCGAAGCCGGACGCTTCTTCACGCGTACCCTGGGCAGGCCGACCCGGGCCGGAATGCAGACCGCCGATCAGTAATGCGCCACATATTCTGTGGGAGCGGGCTTGCTTGCGAAGGCGGTGTGTCAGGCAGTACTTATGTCTACTGACACACCGCCTTCGCGAGCAAGCCCGCTCCCACATCAAGCCATCGCGCGGCGCTTGAGTAGCAGGGTCAGCCCCAGCCCCGTCACCGACAACAATGCAGCACTGAAGAAAATCCACGCATATCCCAGGTTCAGCGCCACTGCGCCCATCAAGGGGCCGGCAATCGCCAGCGCCAGATCGAAAAACACCGCATAAGCACTCAAGCCCGCCCCCCGGCTGGAGTTGGGCACCTGTTTGATGGCCTCGACACCCAGCGCCGGATACACCAGGGACAGGCCAAATCCAGTCAGGCCGGCACCAATGAGCGCATACCCGGTCGAAGGGGCCAGCCACAACAGCACCAGGCCAACCGTCTCAACGCACATGCAGGCAATGGCCGACGTGAACCCGCCAAACCGACTGATGGCGGATATGAACAGCAGCCGCGACAGAATGAAACACACACCGAACACGGTCAGGCAGTAGGCCGCGCCGGTCCAGCCACGATTGACGTAGTACAGAGTGATAAAGGTCGTCAGGGTGCCGTAGCCAATGGACGCCAGGCTCAAACTCGCGCCAAACGGCGCAATGCGCCCGAACACCGCCCAAAACGGCAGGCGCTCGCCGCGCACCACGGGCACCGAGGGCTTGTTGCGAATCAGCAACAGTGCGACCAGGGCCAACAGCGACAGAGCGATACCCAGGCTGGCGAAACCCAGTTGTTGCACCATGACCACACCCAGCGGTGCGCCAATGGCAATCGCCCCATAGGACGCGATGCCGTTCCAGGAAATCGATCGCGCGGTATGCTCGGCGCCCACCTGGCCCATGCACCAACTGATGGTGCCGACACCGATCAACCCTTGGGCGATTCCCAGTAGCAGGCGCCCGGCGATCAGGATCAGCAGGCTGAGCAAGGGAAAGCCTTGCAACAGGGTCGACAGCAAGGTCAGCACGCCGCTGAGCACAATCCCCGCCAAGCCATAGATGATTGCGCGCTTGGTGCCAACGCTGTCCGACATCCGCCCGGCCATGGGCCGGCTGAGCAGGGTGGCGAGGTATTGCGAGCCGATGGTCAGCCCGGCCACGATGGCGCTGAACCCGAGTTGCTCGTGGACATAACCCGGCAATACCGCAATCGGCAAACCGATGCAGAGGAAGGCAATGAATGTATAGAAAACGATGGAGACGATCTGCAGGGTGATCGCCGTGGAGCTTTGAGGGGCAGTTTGCTGCACAGACATGAAGGCTCGTTCGCGGGCGGCGGTGGGAGACCTGCATCATGGCGCGGCGTTGGGATAAAAGAAAGCAGGCTAACTACTTTTGCCGTGACATTATCGTTGTTCCTCATGGCCTCATCGCGAGCAAGCTCGCTCCCACATTTTGAAATGCATTCCCCTGTGGGAGCGAGCTTGCTCGCGATGAATTATGCACCAACAAGAAACCTTGGCCCGGAATGCAAAAAGCCCCGTCACCAGGACAGGGCTTTTCACTTGAGGCTGGCAGCTAAAGACTTGAAGCTGCCTTTAGAACACTACACCCTGGCTACGCAGGTAGTCGTCGTAGGTGCCGCTGAAGTCGGTCACGCCGTTAGGGCTCAGCTCGATGATGCGGGTGGCCAGGGACGATACGAACTCACGGTCGTGGCTGACGAAGATCAGCGTGCCCGGGTAGTTCTCCAGCGCCAGGTTCAGCGCTTCGATCGATTCCATGTCCAGGTGGTTGGTCGGTTCGTCCATCACCAGTACGTTCGGCTTTTGCAGGATCAGCTTGCCGAACAGCATGCGGCCTTGCTCACCACCGGAGATGACCTTGACCGACTTGAGGATCTCGTCGTTGGAGAACAGCATGCGGCCCAGGGTGCCACGGATGATCTGCTCGCCCTGAGTCCACTGGCCCATCCAGTCGAACAGGCTGACGTCGTCTTCGAAGTCGTGGGCGTGGTCCTGGGCGTAGTAGCCCAGCTCCGCGCTTTCGGTCCACTTCACGGAACCGGCGTCCGGGGTCAGTTCGCCCATCAGGGTGCGCAGCAGGGTGGTTTTGCCGATACCGTTCGGGCCGATGATCGCCACGCGCTCGCCGGCTTCTACGGTGAAGCTGAAGTTCTTGAACAGGGTCTTGCCGTCGAAGCCCTTGGACATCTGCTCGATGGTCACGGCCTGGCGGTGCAGCTTCTTGGTCTGTTCGAAGCGGATGAACGGGCTCACACGACTCGATGGCTTGACTTCGGCCAGCTGGATCTTGTCGATCTGCTTGGCGCGGGAAGTGGCCTGCTTGGCTTTCGAGGCGTTGGCCGAGAAGCGGCTGACGAACGTTTGCAGTTCGGCGATCTGGGCTTTCTTCTTGGCGTTGTCCGACAGCAGTTGCTCGCGGGACTGGGTCGCCGCAGTCATGTACTCGTCGTAGTTGCCCGGGAACAGGCGCAGCTCACCGTAGTCCAGGTCGGCCATGTGGGTGCAGACGCTGTTGAGGAAGTGACGGTCGTGGGAAATGATGATCATGGTGCTGTTACGCACGGTGAGAATCGATTCCAGCCAGCGAATGGTGTTGATGTCCAGGTGGTTGGTCGGTTCGTCGAGCAACAGCACTTCCGGATCGGAGAACAATGCCTGGGCCAGCAATACCCGCAGTTTCCAGCCTGGAGCCACTTCGGACATCGGGCCGAAATGCTGTTCCAGGGGAATACCCAGGCCCAGCAGCAGTTCGCCGGCACGGGACTCGGCGGTGTAGCCGTCCATTTCGGCGAATTCGGTTTCCAGCTCGGCCACGGCCATGCCGTCTGCTTCGCTCATTTCCGGCAGCGAATAGATGCGATCGCGCTCGGCCTTGACCTTCCACAGCTCTTCGTGACCCATGATCACGGTGTCGATCACGGTGAATTCTTCGTAGGCGAACTGGTCCTGGCGCAATTTACCCAGGCGCACGTTCGGCTCCAGCATAACCTGGCCGCCGGACGGCTCGAGGTCACCGCCGAGAATCTTCATGAAGGTCGACTTGCCGCAACCGTTGGCGCCGATCAGGCCGTAACGGTTGCCACCGTTGAACTTGACCGAAACGTTTTCGAAGAGCGGCTTGGCGCCGAACTGCATCGTGATGTTAGCTGTAGAAATCAAAGGTTTTTCCTGCGAAGCATTCAGAGTAGCTAGGGTTGCGGCAGTACCGGTTCAGTACCTGTTTCCACTGTTGGGCCCCCGGGACATTCATCCCGATCGGCAGTGGAAGATCCATCTGGCATCAAGTGGACAGCAGCATGTGGCGCGCCTGGCCCGAGACAACGTGCGCTGAAAGGGGATTTTCCCGCTCTCAACCTGGGGGCGCGTAAAGTTTGGCGGCGATTGTACTGGTCTGGCTCTTTAAACGATAGGGCGATGGAGGCCTCTGCAACGCTTTGGCGGTTTTTGCGGACACATTTTCACAGTTGCGGGTTAACTATTGGTTACAAACTGTGGCTAAAATGCCATCCATCAGCTGAAGGCCGACCATCGGCGTGGTTCGATGGCACCAAGGGGGCCTCTGTTTCGCATTCAGTCGCTGCACAAGACCCGGGGACCGGCATGCCGGTAAAGGGCGCAGTTTGTTTATTTCCAACCTGTGACGATTTCCGTGAAACTGATCATTGCCGTTATCTACGTTGTCTCTATTGCGTACGTCCACCTGCGTGGTCGAGTGCGCCACAAGCTGGGGCGCCAGTTGAGTGATCACTCGACGTTCCTGGCACCGATCAATTGCTTTCTTTATCTGTTTTCGAAAATCCCCAACAAACCGTATCTCGATCCGGCTGATTTTCCCGACCTGAGCCCGCTGCAGGCGCATTGGGAAGAAATTCGTGCCGAAGGCCAGAATTTGCTTCACGCCGGCGAGATCAAACGTTCGAACCAATACGATGACGTCGGTTTCAACTCGTTTTTCAAGACCGGCTGGAAGCGCTTCTATCTCAAGTGGTATGGCGATAGCCACCCGTCGGCCATGAAGCTCTGCCCGCGCACCACCGAACTGGTACAGGGCATTGGCTCGATCAAGGCGGCGATGTTCGCCGAGTTGCCACCGGGCTCCAGACTGGTGCGCCACCGCGACCCGTATGCCGGTTCGTACCGTTATCACCTCGGACTGGACACACCCAACGCTGAAGGTTGCTACATCAATGTCGATGGCCAGAACTACCATTGGCGCGATGGCGAAGCGGTGATGTTCGATGAGACCTACATTCATTACGCAGAGAACACCACGCCACGCAATCGCATCATCCTGTTCTGCGACGTCGAGCGGCCGATGAAGTATCGGTGGGCAGCGGCATTCAATCGCTGGTTCAGCCGCACTGTCATGTCGGCGGCGGGTGCACCGAACGAGGACGGAGACCGCACCGGCGGAATCAACCGGCTGTTCAGCAAGGTCTACAAGGTTCGCCTGCGCGCCAAGGAACTGAAAAAACGCAACCGCAAGCTTTACTACCTCCAAAAATGGTCGATCTTTGCCGGGTTGCTGGCGGTCTTCATTCTGATCTGATTTTTTCGGTGTAGCGTACCAAGGCTTCGCGAGCAGGCTCGCTCCCACAGTGGACCGGTGTGTGTAAGGCAGGATTTGCCTTGCTGCGAAAATCCCTGTGGGAGCGGGCTTGCCCGCGAAGAGGTCGGGACATCCAACGGATCACTTACTGGCTTTCTTCCGGGCAACCGGTTTGCTGCCCGCCTTCGGCCTGGACGCTGCTTTACCGCTGCCGAGGCTGCGCTTGAGCAGTTCGGTCAGGTCAATGACATCCGCCGTTTTGCGCTCCTCTTCACTGGAAGCGGTTTCGACGTCTTCGATCTTGCCTTCACGGGCCTTCTTGTCCACCAGGGCCATGATCTTGTCTTCGAAGCCGTCCCGATAGTCGTCCGGCGTCCACTCGGCACTCATGTCCTCCACCAGGCGTTTGGCCATGTCCCGTTCGCCCTTGGCCAGTTCGGGGCTGGTCACTTCGCTGCCCAGCGCCAGTTCATCGAGACTTCGCACCTCGGCCGGCCAGCGCAGCATCACCAGGACCAGTGCCGATTCCAGCGGCATCAATGCGGCCAGGTGCTGGCGGGTATGCAAGACCACGCGGGCGAGGGCGACCTTGCCGGTTTTGCTCAGGGTTTCGCGCAGCAGCGCATAAACCTTTCCGCCGCGTTTGTCGGGGGCCAGGTAGTAAGGCGTGTCGATGTTCTGCAAGGGAATCTGCTTGCCGTCGACAAAGGAGAAAATGTCGATGGTCTGGGTCGAGAGCGGATGAGCGGAACGGATTTCCTCTTCACTGAGCACCACGTACCGGCCCTTTTCGTACTGCACGCCCTTGACGATGTGCTCCTTGGTGACTTCCTTGCCCGTCACCTTGTTGACACGCTTGTAGCCCACCGGGTCCATGCTGCGGCTGTCGAGCCAGTCGAAATCGACGCCTCGGGAGGACGTTGCGGAGACCAGCGCCACGGGGATGTGCACCAGTCCGAAGCTGATTGCGCCTTTCCAGATTGCCCGTGCCATGGTCGTCTACTCGCGAGTGATGTTCAGGTGACCTGCGGTCCTTTGCAAAAGTTTCTGTGGTCCGCGCGCCGGTTCCCCCGCCGGATCAACCGGATGCCAGATCGTGCCGGGGAGTTTTTGGTTAACAAATCCGAACCTCGGGCGTAGCGTGGTATCGAAGTCCTTACCCACGCGGACGCAGAGAGGCACCCCCCATGAACCGATACGTGTTTGGCGCCATTGCACTGGCCTTGAGTGGCGTACTTGGCTCCTTGGTCCAGGCCGACGTCTCTGCTTCGTTGCAGTTGGCCCAGAACCTGCCGGGCAGCACCAACAACAACCCTTATAACAGTCCGATTCGCCGGGCCAACCCCAACAGCATGCAAGGCACCCAACCCGGCACCCCGGCCATACGAGGACCCAATACCGTGCCGGTCCCACGCCCGCCGACGCTGGACAACGGTGGCATTGGTAATCGCTACCCCGACCGGACAGCGCCCGCCAGCCCACCGAAATTCATTCCCAATCCACCTCCTCGAGACACTGGTAGCAGCAACCGTTGAGTGGCAGGCATGACGTCTGCCCGCTACTTTTCACCAAGTCTCATTTCCATCAGAAAAGGAATCCTGCATGTTGCGTAAAAACCTGTTGGCAACCCTCTGTGCCGGCGTATTGATCAGCGCCACTGTCCCTGTGCTTGCCGCGCCGGCCCAGACGATGAAAAGCGAAGATGGCACCCTTGAGGTCACCCCCATCGTGACGGGGCTGGAACACCCCTGGGCCCTGGCATTCCTGCCGGATAGCAAAGGCATGCTGGTGACCGAACGGCCCGGCAACCTGCGACTGGTGACCGCCGAAGGCAAGTTGTCCGCACCGCTCAATGGCGTACCCACGGTCTGGGCCAAGGGGCAGGGTGGATTGCTCGACGTGGCGCTGTCACCCGACTTCAAGCAGGACCGGATGGTCTATCTGTCCTATGCCGAAGGTGGCGGTCAGGGCGGCAAGGCCGGCACGGCGGTGGGCCGCGGCCGGCTCTCCGACGATATGACGGCGCTCAAGGATTTCCAGGTGATCCTGCGTCAGGAACCCAAGCTCTCGGTGGGCAACCATTTTGGCTCGCGGCTGGTGTTTGATCGCGACGGCTATCTGTTTGTGACCCTGGGGGAAAACAACGACCGCCCGACCGCCCAGGATCTCGACAAGCTGCAAGGCAAAGTGGTGCGAATCTACCCGGATGGCACAGTGCCCAAGGACAACCCCTTTGTCGGCCAGGCCAACGTGCGCCCGGAGATCTGGTCCTACGGGCAGCGTAACCCGCAAGGCGCTGCGCTCAACCCGTGGAACGGCACGCTGTGGGAAAACGAACACGGCCCTCAGGGCGGCGATGAAATCAACATCATCGAGCGCGGCAAGAATTACGGCTGGCCGCTGGCGACCCATGGCATCAACTACTCCGGTCAACCGATTCCCGAAGCCAAGGGTGAAATCGCCGAAGGCACCCTTGTCCCGAATCATGTCTGGGAAAAGTCCCCGGGCCTGAGTGGCATGGCGTTCTACGATGCCGATCGTTTCAAGGTCTGGCAGCGCAACGTGTTTGTCGGCGCGCTGATCAGCCAGGAACTGATCCGCCTGGAGTTCGATGGCGACAAGGTGATCCACGAGGAGCGCTTGCTCGGGGATTTGAAAAAGCGCATCCGCGACGTACGGCAGGGACCGGACGGATACTTGTATGTTTTGACCGATGAGGAGAACGGTGGCGTTTACAAAGTGGGTTTGAAGTTGCCGGCTGACTAAGGCACCTAAAAACTTGCCATTGACTTGCCATCAACGTCCGGCTAATTTCGAGCCATGACTTCCACCGTATTGCGCTGCCAGCCAAGCATTATTACCGCCATTCCTCATTTGGCGGGCTAGCTCACGACTGCAGCACCCAACCCGCCCTCGAGGCGGGTTTTTACTTTCTGTCTCCCGGGCCCCGATCAATGTCAGGAGACGACGATGAGTTTCACAACCGATCAACAGGCCTTGCTTGAAGGCTACGTGAAAAAAATCCTTGCCGCGCCGGTCTATGAGCTGGCCGTGCGCACGCCTTTGCAACCGGCACCGGCCTTGTCCGAAGCCTTGGGCAACCAGATCCTGCTCAAGCGCGAAGACTTGCAGCCGACCTTTTCCTTCAAGATCCGCGGTGCCTACAACAAGCTGGTGCAACTGAGCGAGGCGCAAAAGGCTCGCGGCGTGGTCACGGCCTCTGCGGGCAATCATGCGCAGGGCGTGGCACTGGCGGCGCGGGAGTTGGGGATCAACGCTACCATCGTCATGCCCTGCACGACGCCGCAGTTGAAGGTCATCGGCGTGCGCAGTCGCGGCGCCGATGCGGTGTTGCACGGCGAAAGCTTTCCGTTCGCACTGGCCTGTGCGCTGGATTTGGCCCGGGAAACCGGTCGCACCTTTGTTTCACCCTTCGACGACCCGGAGGTGATCGCTGGGCAAGGCACGGTGGCGATGGAAATCCTGCGCCAGCATCAGGGGCCTCTGGACGCGATCTTCGTGCCGGTGGGTGGTGGGGGGCTGATCGCGGGTATCGCCGCCTACGTCAAATACTTGCGGCCGGAAGTTCGCGTCATTGGCGTCGAGTCGGAACATTCCGCGTGTCTGCAAGCGGCGATGCATGCCGGCGAACGGGTCGTGTTGCCGAGCGTCGGCACCTTCGCCGACGGGGTGGCGGTGGCGCAGATCGGCGCTTACGGTTTTGAGGTCTGCCGGTTTTGCGTCGATGACGTGGTGACGGTCAGTAACGATGAACTTTGCGCCGCAATCAAGAATATCTACGACGATACCCGCTCGATCACCGAACCTTCCGGTGCGCTGGCCGTGGCCGGGATCAAGAGATACGTCGCGCAGACCGGTGCCTTGGGGCAGACCCTGGTGGCGATCGACTCGGGTGCCAACATCAATTTCGACAGTCTGGGGCACGTGGCCGAGCGCGCCGCGTTGAGTGGCGCCCCGGCATGATGCCTGGGCAGGTCGACAGCGGACGCCGCGAGGGTCCGCGCGATGGCAAGGTTATTCCTGAATGGCTTTCTCGACCTTGGTCGACGCCGACCAGATCCGATAGCGCACTTCGATGTCCTTGGGTACGTACAGCACGAGCGGCAGCTTGCTGTTGTAACGCAGCAGGAAGCCGTCACCGACCACCGGTACAAAACCCTGTTTGCTCGTGCCGCCCGGGCAGGCCATCAGCGTGCTCATCGGACCAATGACTTTTTCCAGGCGATAGAACGGATAGCCCCAACCCTCGAGGTTCTTCTCCTCGAGAATACCGCCCAGACGCGGGTTGTTGCAGTCAACGGTCATCGTCTTGCCGGCCAGGATCTCGACCTGGAAGTCGTTTTCCCGGGTTTGAGGCGCTAGGTGGATCACCTGGCGGGTGAACCCGCTTTCGGCCTTCGGATAGGGTGCGGTGTCTTCGAGTTTGGCGGCATGCGCCACGCCGGCAAGCCCCAGTGCGAACAGCGCCGTGCAAGCGTTAACGGTCAAAGAATTCATGATGCCTCCTTGCTTGAAGTGAAGGGCGGCATTTTCACTGTCGTGTGCAGTGAATGCAAACCCGGGATCCTCCGCATGCAAATTGCAGGGTCGCCAGGGGCGTTCATTGCAAACCGCATGGCAGGTTTAAGGTGATTCGTCTAAATCCTTGAAGTGCCGATGAACTGCACCACGAAAATCAAGGTATGTTTTATGCTGTAGGTGCCCTTGAAGCTTGCCGGGATTGCAAATGAGCGAGCATTGATCGTCCGGCAGTCTCACAAAGGAGGGAGTCGCCATGTTTCTTTCTGCCTTGGAAGTTCGCAATATCATCGAAAGCAGTTTTCTGCCCCAGCGCTGCCAGTGCACGCTGTCACCGGACCTGTCGATGACCGTCAAGGTCTATGCGGACGGGCAAACCGATCAGCTCGATCTATTGGTCACTGGCATCGATGCCTCCGGGCTCAATGGTTGTCGGGAAATCAACGAGCTGATTGCCCAACTGCGTTCCAGGCAGCATCACGTAGAGGTCGAACCGCACTCTATGCTGGGCAAAGCACTCTAGTCTGCTGTTTCGGGTTCCAGGGACACGCGCCGGGTCTGGAAGAACGCCAGGCCCAGCGCCAGTTCAAACCCGACCGCCAGTAAAATGCCCGGTCCGACATGGCCGTTGAGCCATTCGGCAAAACCCAGCACGGCCAATCCCCAGCAGCCGACGACGAAGCCGAGGCTCAGCGCATTGCGGGTTGCGCAAGGAGGGGCGTTGCGAACCAGAAAAGAGAACACGCTTAACGCCCCAAACAGCACGGCGGTGCGTCGCGCGACCAACCCCACCGCGAATGAAAACTCGATATCCCAGAACGACAATAACCATTGCGGTGTCAGACCCCAGACCAGACTGAGCAAAAGACATAGGGCGGCGCAAAACAACGACAGCGTGCGAAACGACAACTGCATGGCGAATCCTTGCGGGCAGAGAGGGAGGCGCTAGAGCATAGCGCCGCAACCCTCAAAGGAATACTGCCAAGTACCAAATCAGACTTTTCGGTCAGCCCTGGTTCTCGCAAGCGTCGGAAAGTTTACGGTAGGAAATTTCTGCGGGTTTTCCCGTTTCATCGATGTACTTCATCTCGGCCTTCACCACCTTGCACTCCAGGGTGTCCGGCTCGGTCAGTGAAATCACTTTGCTGACATGCAATGGCATGCCGTAGTGATAGGGCACGGCTTGAGAGGTCGTGGTTTCATTGGCCTGAGCCAGGCCGGCAAACGCGGTGCAGGTGAGAGCGGCGGTAACCAGCAGGGTGCGAGTGTTCATCAGCGATCTCCGGTGCGGACGGAATGTCAGTTCGATGTGTCGCTTGTCGAACTTGCCGCACTGGGCGTCAGAACAGTCTGAGGGCGTGCGGTCCAGTGAAGTGTTGGATCGCACGGTTAAGCGAGGGTTAACCCGGCTGAACACCGCCTGTCGCGGATGCGCGATCCTGTATATCAGTTAAGACCATCGGGCGCCTGATAGAAAGTCATCGCGAGCAAGCTCCCACAATGCCCGAGCGTCGACACAAATGTTGTGAACGACCCGCAACCCTGTAGGAGCGAGCCTGCTCGCGAAGAGGCCCTCGAATTCAGCGCACATCCAGTTGCTTGCGATAAGGCAAATCCGGCCCGGTCTTGCTGCACGTCAGCGCCGCCGCCCGCACCGCGAACTTCAGCATGCAGTCGATCTGCTCGCGGCCAAGTTGCTTCACGCCCTCTACCGAATCCAGCTGGTGTTCGGTCAACCAGGTTATCAGCGCCGCCTGAAAGGTATCGCCCGCGCCCACGGTGTCGGCGATTTTTACCGTAGAGGCGGGGGTGGACCACGAACCATGTGCCCGACTGAATACGGTCGCGCCTTCGCCGCCCCGGGTCAGGAGTACCAGCTGACAGCGGTGCTGCAACCAGCCCTGGACCACCTGGGCCGGGTCCTGGCCGGGGTACAGCAGATGCAGGTCCTCGTCGCTGACCTTGATCAGGTCGGCCAGTTCCACCAGTGTCGCGACTCGTTTACGCCACAGGTCGATGTCCGGCTCCGGGTTCAGGCGCACGTTCGGATCGAGGCTGATCAGGCGCTTGCCGCTTTCCCGGCGCACCAATGCCAATAGCGTGTCGGCAATCGGCTGCACCACCAGGGAAAACGAGCCGATATGCAGGCCGCGTACCTCAGGCCCGAGTGTCGGCAGGTGCTCCGGTTGCAATTGTCGATCCGCGCAGCCTTCGCCACGGAAGCTGTACTGCGGCGAGCCATTGGCCCCCACGGCGACCATCGCCAGGGTGGTCGGCGCGGCAAAATCCACCAGGAATTCCTGGCGCACGCCTTCATCTTGCAACACTTGCAACAAGCGCCGGCCCAGGTAGTCGGTGGACAACCCGGCCAACAGTGCCGCGTCCACGCCCAAGCGGCGCAGGCCCACCGCCACGTTGAACGGCGAGCCACCGGCAATGGCCTTGAAGTTCACTTTGGACGCCAGCCCACTGGCGTCGTTTTCACTGAAAAAATCGAACAGCGCTTCGCCACACACCAGGTACATAGTTGTTCACTCTTCAAAGGGTTGCGACATGCTGTTGATAGCGTTCATACGCCTGCTGACAGGCTTGCACATTGTCGGCGACCGGCAGGGTTTCACTGGCCGGGTCGAGTTTTACGCAGCGCTCGCACAATTGCGCCAGGCTGTCTTCGTGCCCGCTCGCCCGGGATACGCACCAGGCTGCCTGAATCGCCGCACCCAAGGCTGCGGCCTCGCTTTGTTCGGTGCAGATCACCGGCGTATTCATGGTGTCGGCGACGATTTGCCGCCAGACCGCACTTTTTGACCCACCTCCAATCAGCCGAATGCTGCGGCTTTGTAAGCCATTGCGGCGTAGCAGGTCCAGTCCGTAACGCAAACCGAACGTCGTGCCTTCGACCACCGCGCGGCACAGGTTGGCCCGGGTCAGGTTGGTCATGGTCAGGCCCGACAGGCTGGCGCTGGCATGGGGCAGGGCGGGCACACGTTCGCCATTGAAGAACGGCAGCATGCACACACCGTCGGCACCGATTGGCGCCTGGGCAACGAGGTCGTTGAATTGATCGATGTCGAGGTCCAGCAGCTCGCGAATCAGGCTGGTGGCATTGGTCAGGTTCATGGTGCAGATCAAAGGCAGCCAGCCGCCACTGGAAGAACAGAACGTGGCAACCGCGGCATCCGTGACGACGTTCGGCTGATCGGCGTAGGCGTACACCGTGCCTGACGAGCCGAGGCTCATGGTGATTGCACCAGGCTGGATGTTGCCGGTGCCGATGGCGCCCATCATGTTGTCGCCACCGCCACTGGACACCAGTGCCCGAGGGTTGATACCCAGGTGTTCGGCGATGCCTGGCAGAATCGTGCCGACCGCCTGATGGGGGGCGATCAGTTCCGGCAGCGCCGCTTGCAGGCGTCCGCTGGGGTCGATGTCACGCAACAATTGCGAATCCCACTGGCGCGTACGCACATTGAAATACCCGGTGCCCGAGGCATCGCCGTATTCGCTGCAACTGCGGCCAGTGAGCCAATGATTGAGGTAGTCGTGGGGCAGCAAGATGCGGGCGATCCGGGAGAACACTTCGGGATGCTGCTCTTTGGTCCATAACAGCTTGGACAGGGTGTAGCCCGGCGCGATGACAACGCCAAGGCGTTTCAGCGAACCCTTTTCGCCACCCAGGTGGGCCAGCAGTCGGTCATTCTCCGGGGTGGTTTCGGTGTCGCACCAGAGTTTAGCCGCACGCAACACCTTGCCCTGATCGTCGAGCAGCACCAGGCCGTGTTGTTGGCCGGACACGCCAATACCGAGGATCGACTGACCATTGGTTTTGGCCGCGAGCAATGCGCGGCGAGTGGCGGTGGCGAAGGCTTCCAGCCACTGCTGGGTGTCCTGTTCGCGGCGGCCATCGGGGCCGCTGATCAGGCTGTGGCTGGCGGCTCCCTGACCGAGCACCTCACCATTGGCCGAGTCGAGGATGACGGCTTTGGTGCCTTGGGTTCCGCAGTCGATGCCGAGGAAGAGTTGTCGGGTTGTCATGCAGTATTCCTGGTCGTCAGCTAGATACAAGTCTGGATTCACTATCCCCGATGCCTGTCAGGCCACCTTCGCGAGCAAGCCCGCTCCCACAAGGAGTTTTGTGAGCGACACCAAACCCTGTGGGAGCGGGCTTGCTCGCGAAGACGGCAATTGCTACACCACCGACCTTAAGCCAGCACCCGTTCCAACGTCCGCGACACCCCAACCTCGCGCAAACTGTTGCAGCACCACTCAAACGCCGCGACAAACTCCGGCGAGCGCGCAATGGCCGTACCAAAAATCTCCTCGACCGCCAGCAAGCGCTGGGTAAGCAGCACATCATCGGCTACCAGCGCCTGACAGAACGCCGCCCGTGGATCCGCAATCGTGTAGGTCTCGCCCTGTTCATCCACGCCTTTGAGATACAGCGCCCACGCCGCCACCACCAACGCCGCGCGCCGGGTTTCGCGGCCATCGGCGATCAAGCGGTTGATGGTCGGTACGGTGAATTTCGGAAACTTCGACGAACCGTCCGAACACACCCGTTCAAGCTGATCGGCAATCGCCTGATTGGAGAACCGCGCCACCAGGGTGTTCTTGTACTCGGTCAGGTCGATTCCCGGCACCGCCGGCAGCTGTGGCGTCACGTCCAGGTCCATGTAGGCGCGCATGTAGCGCACGAACAGCGGGTCGTTCATGGTTTCGTGGACGAAGCGGTAACCCTTCAGGAATCCCAGGTACGTCAGCGCCAGATGACTGCCGTTGAGCAGCTTGATCTTCATTTCTTCGTAGGGCGTGACGTCGTCGGTGAATTGCACGCCGACTTTTTCCCAGGCCGGGCGACCGTTGACGAACCTGTCTTCCAGCACCCATTGCGCGAAGGGTTCGCAGACCACCGGCCAGGCATCGTCCACGCCATGCCGGTCCGCCAGTTGCAGGCGATGGAGGGTGCTGGTCATCGGTGTAATGCGGTCGACCATGGCGTTGGGGAAACTGACGTTGGCGTCGATCCAGTCACGCAACTGGCTGTCGTGCAAGGCGGCAAAGGCCAGCAGGGCCTTGCGGGTGACGGCGCCGTTGTGCGGCAGGTTATCGCAGGACATCAGGGTGAAGGCCGCTGTGCCAGCGGCGCGGCGCTTGGCCAGTGCGGCACACAGGAAGCCGAACACGGTTTTCGGTGCGCCAGGGTGCGCCAGGTCATGCTGGATCTGCGGCAAGTGCGCCATGAACTCGCCGGTGCTGTCGTCGATGCAGTACCCGCCTTCGGTGATGGTCAGCGAGACGATGCGGATCTCGGGGCTGGCCAGCTTGTCGATCAATGCTTGGGCACTGTCCTCGGCCAGCAGCATGTCACGAAGGGCGCCGATCACCCGCACTTCGGTGTCGTCGCTATCGCCGAGTTCGAACAGGGTGAACAGATAATCCTGATCCTTGAGATCGTCGCGGGCGCGACGGTCTTCAGCGCGCAGGCCGACACCGCAGATGGCCCAGTCCAGGCCTTCGCCGGTATTCATCAAGGCGTCGGTGTAGTACGCCTGATGGGCTCGGTGGAAACCGCCGACCCCGATGTGCGCGATACCTTGGCGGGTCTCGCCCAGGGCGTAGGCGGGCAGGACCACTTCAGGGGCGAGGCGGTTGAGGTTGAGTTGGTTCAATTTCATCGCAGGCTCTCTGAAATCAGGCAGCAACGCGCAACGGGCGGGTCAACGCCACGCCGTCGGCATCGAATAAATGGCAGTGCTGCGCATCCAGATGCAGGCTCAGGGTTTCACCGTAGCGGCTGGCCAGATCGCCGCGAACGCGCATGGTCAGGGCTTCGCCGGATGCCGTCCGGACGTGGCAGAAGGTGTCGCTGCCCAGGCGCTCGCTGACATCGGCGGCGACCTGCAAGGCGCAGTCGCCGGGTTTGGCCAGTTCCAGGTGCTCTGGGCGAATGCCCAGCGTCACCGCACTCCCGACGCTCAGACGCCTGCCGCCCAAGGGCAGGCTGACGCGGGTTCCGGCGTCGAGCTGCACTTCACAGCCCTGGCTGTCGACGCCGGTGACCTTGCCCTTGAGCAAGCCCATTTTTGGCGTGCCCAGGAAACCGGCGACGAACAGGTTGGCCGGCTGGTGATAGAGATCCAGCGGCGAGCCGACTTGCTCGATCTTGCCGCCATTGAGTACGACCACTTTGTCGGCCATGGTCATCGCTTCGACCTGATCGTGAGTCACGTAGATCATCGTGGCTTGCAGTTCTTTGTGCAGGCGCAACAGTTCCAGGCGCATCTGTACCCGCAGGGCGGCATCGAGGTTGGATAACGGTTCGTCGAACAGGAAAATTTTCGGGTTGCGCACGATGGCCCGGCCAATCGCCACGCGCTGGCGCTGGCCGCCGGACAGTTGCTTGGGTTTGCGCTCCAGCATCGGCCCCAGTTCGAGGATGCGCGCCGCTTCGCTGACCTTCTTCTCTACTTCGGCTTTCGCCACGCCGGCCAGGTCGAGGGCGAACGACATGTTCTTGCGCACGCTCATGTGCGGGTACAGGGCGTAGGTCTGGAACACCATCGCCAGATCGCGCTTGGCCGGGCTCACTTCGGTGATGTCGCGGCCGTCGAGTTCGATGGTGCCGCCGCTGACTTCCTCCAGCCCGGCGATCAGCCGCAGCAGCGTGGATTTGCCGCAGCCCGACGGGCCGACGAATACCACGAACTCCTTGTCGTTCACCTCCAGGTCGATGCCCTTGATGATGGAAAAGCCTTCGAAGCCTTTTTGCAGATTCTTGATTTTCAGGTTGGCCATGGTGATGGGCCTCCGTTTGTTTTTATTCAGTTGAATAGGGCATGCCTTTCTGTAGGAGCGAGCCTGCTCGCGATGGGCTCACAGGCGACGCGTTTATTCAGGCCGCACACGTTATCGTTCACGTCCATCGCGAGCAGGCTCGCTCCTACAAGGGTTCATTTCACGGCGCCGAACGACAGACCACGCACCAATTGTTTCTGGCTGATCCAGCCGAAGATCAGGATCGGCGCACAGGCCAGGGTCGAGACGGCCGACAATTTGGCCCAGAACAGCCCTTCGGGGCTTGAGTACGAGGCGATCAATGCGGTCAGTGGCGCGGCTTTCGACGAGGTCAGGTTCAGCGACCAGAACGCCTCGTTCCAGCACAGGATCAACGACAGCAGCACCGTGGATGCCAGGCCGCCCTTGGCGATGGGCAGCAACACCCGGAGCATCTCCTGAGCCAGCGTTGCGCCGTCCAGCCGCGCGGCTTCGAGGATGTCCCTGGGGATGTCCTTGAAGTAGGTGTAAATCATCCAGACCACGATCGGCAGGTTGATCAGCGTGTAGATGACGATCAGCGCGATCCGCGTATCGAGCAGGCCGAAACTCTTGGCCAGCAGATAGATCGGCATCAGCACGCCCACTGGCGGCAGCATTTTGGTGGAGAGCATCCACAGGAGCGTGCCTCTGGTGCGTTGGGTTTCGTAGAAAGCCATGGAGTAGGCCGCCGGCACCGCGATCAGCAGGCACAGCGCGGTGGCGCTGAAGGAGATCACCACCGAGTTCCAGGCGAAACTGAAATAATCGCTGCGCTCGTTGATGTGCAGGTAGTTCTCCAGCGTCGGCATGAAGATGAACTGCGGCGGCGTGGCGAAGGCATCGATTTCGGTTTTGAAACTGGTCAGTACCATCCAGAAGATCGGAAAGAAGATCAGGATCGCGATGGCCCAGGCCAACGTACCGAGCAGCAGGCTTTGCAGGCGACGGGATTGTTGAAGAGTCATGGCAGGCCTCAGGCTTTGTCGGTCAGGTTTTTGCCGATCATCCGCACCAGGATGATCGCGGCGATGTTGGCGATGACCACGGCGATCAGGCCGCCCGCCGAGGCCATGCCGACATCGAACTGCACCAGCGCCTGGTTGTAGATCAGGTAGGCGAGGTTGGTCGAGGCGTAGCCGGGACCGCCGTTGGTGGTGGTGAAGATTTCGGCGAACACCGAGAGCAGGAAGATGGTTTCGATCATCACCACCACCGCAATCGGCCGCGCCAGGTGCGGCAGGGTCAGGTGCCAGAAAATCGCGATGGGCCCGGCACCGTCCAGGCGCGCGGCTTCTTTCTGTTCCTGGTCGAGGGACTGCATGGCGGTCATCAGGATCAGGATTGCGAAGGGCAGCCATTGCCACGAGACAATGATGATGATCGACAGCAGCGGGTAGTGCGCCAGCCAGTCCACCGGTTGCGCGCCGAACAGCTTCCAGACGTAGGCGAGAATCCCCGACACCGGATGGAAAATCAGGTTCTTCCAGATCAGTGCGCCCACCGTGGGCATGATGAAAAACGGCGAGATCAGCATCACCCGTACGATGCCGCGACCGAAAAACTCACTGGCCTCCAGCAATGCACTGATCAGCACGCCGAGTACCACACTGATCAGCAGCACGCTGCCCACCAGCAACAGCGTGTTGGTGGCGCCGGGCAGGAATCCGGAATCAGTCAGGAAATAGGTGAAGTTCTCCAGCCCGACGAATTCGTTTTCACCGGGGTTGAGCAAGTTGTAGCGAATCGTGGAGAAGTAGACGGTCATACCCAGGGGGACAATCATCCACAACAGCAGCAATGCCACCGAAGGGCTGACCAGAAACCAGCCGGGATTGGCCACGCGGCTTTTGCGCTGCGGCTGGGCTATGTCCATGTGAGCTTTTGCAGTTGATGTATTCATGGTGATCAGAACCGATTGATTACAGGCATATGAAGATCAACTGTGGGAGCGGGCTTGCTCGCGAAGAGGCCAGTACATCCGACACAACTTTCGCGTTTGGAATGCCGCTTTCGCGAGCAAGCCCGCTCCCACACTGGATACGGGGTTACTTGGGATAACCCGCGCGCTTCATCTCGCGCTCGGTGGTTTGCTGGGCCGCCACCAAGGCCTGGTCGACCGTGGTCTGGCCGATCAGCGCCGCAGAGAAGGATTTGCCAACCTGAGTACCAACGCCCTGGAACTCGGGAATGGTCACCAACTGAATACCGATGTAAGGCACCGGTCTGGCCCCCGGCTTGCTCGGGTCCGCGGCCTTGAGCGATTCCAGCGTGACCCTGGCGAACGGCGCGGCACTCATGTACGCATCGCTATAGGTCGAGGCCCGGGTGCCCGGCGGCACGTTGGCGATGCCGTCTTTTTCCGCGACCAGTGCGCCGTATTTTTTGGAAGTGGCCCAGGCGCTGAAGGTTTTCGCCGCGTCCTTGGCCTTGGAACTGGTCGGAATGGCCAGTGCCCAGGAATACAACCAGGCCGAACCCTTGTCAGTGACCTGATGTGGCGCGAAGGTGAATCCGACGTGATCGGCAACCTTGCTCTGGGTCTTGTCGGTGACGAACGAGCCGGCGACGCTGGCATCGACCCAGATCGCGCATTTGCCGCTGTTGAACAACGCCAGGTTTTCGTTGAAACCGTTGCTCGATGCGCCCGGCGGACCGGATTTCTTCATGGTGTCGACGTAGAAGTTCAGCGCGTTTTTCCACTCAGGCCCGGTGAATTCCGGTTGCCACTTCTCATCGAACCAGCGCGCGCCATAGGCGTTGGCAACGGTGGTGACCAACGCCATGTTTTCGCCCCAGCCAGCCTTGCCGCGCAGGCAGATGCCGTACTGTTCTTTATCTTTGTGGGTGAGTTTGCTGGCGAATTCGCTGATCTGTTCCCAGGTCGGGCGCTCGGGCATGCTCAGGCCGGCGTCCTTGAACAGGTCGGTACGGTAATAGGTGATCGAGCTTTCGGCGTAGAACGGCAAGGCATACAGCGACCCCTTCACCGACAGGCCTTCGCGCACCGACGGGAATACGTCTTCGAGGGCATAACCAGCCGGCAAATCCTTCATCGGCTCCAGCCAGCCCTTGGCGCCCCAGAGTGCGGCTTCGTACATGCCAATGGTCAGCACATCGAATTGCCCGCCCTGGGTGGCGATATCGGTGGTCAGGCGCTGGCGCAGGACGTTTTCTTCGAGGACCACCCAATTGAGCCTGATGTCCGGATGCTCGGCCTCGAAGGTTTTCGAGAGCTTTTGCATGCGGATCATGTCGCTGTTGTTGACGGTGGCGATGGTCAGGGTCTGGGCGCCAAGGCTGACGCTGCTGAGAGTCATGCAGGTGAGGGCAAGCAGAGCTTTTACCGAAGGTTGCATCGTGCACTCCTTTTCTGCAGCCGGCGGGCTACAGAAGGACAGTTATTGTTTTTGTGTCTTCCGTAGGCAGGAAGAATGTGTGCTGATTACATCCTTCAATCGAGGGCGAGACAAATCATCCATCGCACTTCAATCGATACTTTTTTGCACTGAAGTTTTGAGGGGTAGACGCGGGGAAGGGCTTTTCAGCGAAGGAGGGGTATTGAATCCGTACAGGTTTCAGGGGGTAACGCTGTACCTGTGGGAGCGAGCTTGGTCCGGGCGGAGATCCGACGATGGCGGTGTATCAGGTTAATAAATGTCGACTGACACGGCCTCATCGCGAGCAAGCTCGCTCCCACAGGAATTTGAGGAGTGTCTTCAACCCAGGTTTTGCTCGGTCAACCGCTGCACCATCAGCCGCCGGTAGTGCGAAGGCGTCATGCCCTTGAGTTGCTGGAAGCGCCGGTTGAAGTTGGAAATATTGTTGAAGCCCGATTCGAAACACACGTCGGTCACCGGTTTGTCGCCATCGGCCAGCAGTTCGCAGGACTTGCTGATCCGCAGTCGATTGACGAACTCGATGAAACAGCGCCCGGTGGCCTGTTTGAACACGCGGCTGAAGTACGTCGGCTTCATGCCCAGGTGTGCTGCGACTTCCTCCAGCGGCAGCTCCCTTGCGTAATGGGCGAAGATGTAATCCACCGCGCGGTTGGTGCGATCGATGTTGTGCTCGTCGGCCAGTTGCGGGGTCGTGGCGCCAGAAAGCAATTGGTAGTCGTCGGAGGCCGCGAGCAACTCCAGCAAAATGAAAAAGTGCCCGAGCCGGGTGATGCCGCTGGTATCGGCGATGCGCTGCATCAGGTCCATCGCTTTGCCGATGGTGTGCTTGCAGCGAAACTCGATGCCGTACTGCGCGCGTTCCAGCAGCGGCGCCAGGGCCTTGAGTTCGGCGAATACCTGATAGCCGCTGTCGAACAACTCGTCGGTGAAATTGACCAGCATGTCGCGCTTGGGCACCACTTCGTCCTCGGCCACCTGGCTGATCCAGTTGTGGGGCAGGTTGGGGCCGGTCAGGAACAGGGTATGTGGGTAGAAGTTGCCGATGTAGTCACCGATGAACACCTTGCCGGAACTGGCGACGATCAGGTGCAGTTCGTATTCCTTGTGGAAATGCCAGCGCACCAGCGGGCAGGGGAAGCCATGCTGGCGATAGATGATGGACAACCCGTTGTGGTCGTCCATCAATTCATAGGAAGGGTCGGTGATTCTGGCAATACGGGGCATGTTGATACACTTTTCTTGTTTTCGCGCCCTGATCATGCCTCTTGTGGGGTGGCTGATGCCAGTTGTCGATGTCGCGAAACCTGACAGGAGCCTTCTCGGCTTTCGGGACTATCTGGCTCTTCTGGCATTTATCAAGCTCGCGCTTCGGCAGTAGGAAACCAGTTTCGATTCTTCCATGAAATCGACATTGATAATGTTGCACCTTTCGCTTTGGGAGTGGGTGAAGGGATCAAACCAGGTGTCCAGTTCATCATGGATATCGACGGGGCCTCCCAGCTTCGAGTAGCTTGTGGCGGACAGTGACCACAAGGTGGTGCGGGGAGGTGGAGTCCACAACACGTTCGATATGTGCTGCTCCAGTTCCTGGACATTTGTGTCGCCAATCCCGCTCCATTTGTGTTCGACTGTCTCGCAGAACCAGGCGGGATTTAACTCCGGATGTTGTTGGGCCGCTACCAGAACTCGCTGCTCTCCGCTGATTTTCTTGAGCTCGCCAAGTGGCAGACCGCTATTGTCGGCAGGGATTATTCTCTTGCCAAGATAACGGAGCATCATCTCGTTGAAGAGTGCGTAGTCGAACGGTTGTTGTCCGTCCTTGAGTTCATGAAAATCCAGAACCACAAATTCGTCAGGGTTGTCGCGTAAAAACAGATTCACAGCCGCAAACAAACCCAGCACGTTACGAGATGAGCGAAAGCCATTGTGCTGGAATCGGAATTTTTCAAACTCTATGGCCGGCTCGTCAAAGTCCAGCCGTAAATCAAGTACGCGCGAACCGTTGTTGAGTTGAGCGGCGAACGAATCGTGCTGGCAGGCCAGCCAGTGCGCGCCGGGGATCAATGGATAGCTCGCTTGCCAGTCGCACCCGGCATTGTGCGTGCCGGGTAGTGTAAGTTCACTAAGCGACAGGTTATCGATTGCCGGCGTAGAGCTCATCCAGTTATTGAGTGCGTAATTGTCTTCGGTTGTATTGTTCATTAATGCATCCTTGCATTGATTGATGAATAACAAGTTGCGCCAAAGCAGTGTTGGTTGGCGGCAATCAATTTGTTTTCGCGCCTCGATCATGCCTCGTGCAGAGAGGGGCCGTAAACGGCCTTCATGCTGCTGGCACTCCAGCAATAGCGGACAATTCTGGATTCATCGAAAAAGTCGGTATTGATGATGCTGCAACGCGTCACCCAGTCACGGGTGGTGTGGAACCAGTCATTGATCTCTTCTTTGATATCCCTTGGCCCGCCAAATACTGTGTACGTAGTTGCCGACAATGACCAAAAAAATGTCTCGTAAGGCGCATCTTCCAGCGTTTTTGCGATGTAGTTGCGCAGATCGCCCGAACTGGTGAATGGACTGTTGCGCCATTTGTGCGGGATGCGCGGCCAGAAGTAATCATCGTCCAGGCCGGGTTTGAACTGCGCCGCCATGACGATGCGCCGAAGAGTACTGGAGCGCTTGAGCTCGCCCACGGCGGCATACCTGTCGGAGGGCAGGATGACCCGCTGTCCGAGTCGAAGCACAAGCAGATCGTTTAGCTTTTTATAATCGAAAGATTTGCCAGCATCGCTGAGTTCGTGAAAATCCAGTACGACGAATTCATCCGGGTTTCGATCAAGAAACGCCAACACTGCATCGATCAGTTCGTCCAGTACCCGACCTGATCGATGGCCACTGTGGTGAAAGTAAAAGACCGGGTCCGGATCTGTCGCGTATTGAAGACGAATATCGAAGACCCGTGCTCCATTGGCTAGTTGAAAGGCAAACGAATCGTTCTGGCACGTCGTCCAGTTGCCGGTCACATCGTCGACATTGGGGGCTTTTTTGTCCATGCCCGCGTTATGGGCGCAGGGCCAGACAATATCGGTGAGTTTTAATATGTCTACGTCGAGGATATTGCTCATCCAGTTCTGTTTGTAGAGAAATTCCGCGTTTCTAACCGTCATGGTGGATCCTTTGTCTGAGTGCACTGGCAAGTTCCAGGAAGTCCAAAACTAGCCGGGCTGACAAAAGCAGAGGTGCTATTTATGTACAGCGTCCTTGTGTCTTGATCATGTTAGCCACCCTGAAATGCAAAACGCCGACCTGATACAGCCAGTATCTTGTCGGCGTTTTTGTTGGGGATAAGGACGAGCCTTACAAGGCGTCTGCCTGGTTGCGGTTCTTCGCCTCGATCCATTGCGCCATATACTGGGTACTTTTGTGCTGATGATGGCGCAACATGCTGCCGGTGAAGTTATCGCGCCTGATGTGTGGCAGATTCCTTTGGCATTCGATCAGCCTTTCAATCAACGCAGGGCCATGGCTGGACTGCGGGTAGCGGCTGGCCAACAAGTGCCGGGCCTGCGCCTGGGCAGCCAGCCACTGAGTCTTGTCTTGATAAAGTTGCACGGCGCTGTCGGCGAACTCGCGCGCCGTACGGGTTACGGCACCGGGCCAGGGCTCTTCACCGTGCATGGCTTCTGCGCCGAGCGGCGTGGTCACATTGGGCGTGCCGCACAGCATCGCATCGACGATCTTGCCTTTGATACCTGCACCGAAACGCAGCGGTGCCAGGCACACCCGCGTTTTCGACATCACGTGCAAGGCATCTTCCGCCCAGTTCATCACATGAAAACCCTGTGCCGCGTTGTGCAGGGCGGTAGCCTTGGGCGGGGTATACGCGCCGTAGATGTGCAACTGCGCATCAGGCAGTTGCGCGCGAATCAGCGGCCAGATCGCGGTTTTCAGCCAGAGCACGGCATCCCAGTTGGGCGCGTGGCGAAAGTTGCCGATGTGCAGAAAATGCGCGCGATCTTCGTACTCTACTGGCGCGCTGGTCGGCAGATCGACCATCAACGGGCACCAGTGCAGCAGGTTGCGGGGAAACCTGAACTGCTCGACCAGCAATTCGACTTCCACTTCGGAAACCATCAGCGTCAAATCACAACGATAAAATGAGGCGATCTCGCGCTTCGCCAGATCGGTATCAGCCATGTGTTCGAACTCTTCGCGCGCCGCCGGGGCGAACAGTTCGTTGAAGTCATTGTTGTCGTCGCTGGCCTTCAAACGCTCCTTGAGGCGTTGATGCCGACCCAGCCTCAGGCTTTGCAGGTCGCAACTTTCGAGTACGCGCAAGGCATCGGGGCAATGTTTCTCGACCCGCCAGCCGAACTGTTCCTCCATCATGAATTGATCGAACAACACGATGTCCGGCGCCAGTTCGCTGATGAATGCGTCGAAACTGCTGTTGTTCAGCTCGATGGGTACTTCGTCAATACCCAACGCTGTCAGGTCTGCACGTTGCTCGCCAAAGCCTGCCGGGCTGCTGAACGTGATATCCCAGCCCTGGTCCAGGAAAACGTCGAGAATCTGCATGACATGCCCGCTGGCCGCGGAAGAGCGGGGCTCGGGCCAGACGTAACCAATGACCAGGACTTTGGTTGCGCGGGGCTCAATCATGTACGGGATTTCCTTGAAGCGAAGACAGGGCAGGGATGAAAAAGGCGCGCATTAAACCACAGCGCAGCGCAGCATCACTCGAGAATGCTTTTGACCTTGTCGCGCAACTGATCAATGGAGAAGGGCTTGCCGATCAGGTGCATGTCGTCGGCCACGTCGATGTTTTCGGCATAACCGCTGGCGAACAATATCGGAAGGGCTGGACGTAAAACTCTTGCTTCATTGGCCAGTTCGCGTCCGTCCATGACCGGCAGGCCAACATCGGTCATCATCAGGTCAATGTGTTGGTTCGCGTCCTTGAGCATCACCAGTGCCTGTTCGCTGCCATCGGCTTCCAGCACCTTGAATTCCAGTTCTTCCAGGACGTCGACGATCAGCATGCGCACGATGGCATCGTCTTCGACGACAAGGATGGTGGAGGCGTTGGCGGATGACATGGTCGAATTCCCGAAAAAGATTGGCATTGCCGGTCGCTGGAAATCACCGGCCTCTTGCATGAGTAAGTGGCGGATCCCGACAAGTTCCCTGCGCGATGGAAAAAGGATTGGCGGTACAGGCCAGGCAAGGATAACGCGGGAGCAGTGCAATGTAGGACCTTGCGCGCAAACATGTCAGATAATTGGATCAATTTGCCAGTTTTGGGGCAAACTCCTTGCATTCTGACAGTTCGACAAGGCCTGCCCCATGACCTCAGCGTCCTCGGTTGATGAGCAACGATTTCGTAAACTCCTGAGCCGTAACATCAGCCTGCCGTTGGGTCTGGGTCTTATCAGCGCTGTGTTTTTCGTGTCGCTGATCAGCTATTTGCTGTCGACCATCCAGTGGGTGGAGCACACCGACCGGGTGATCAATAACGTCAATGAAGCGGTCAAGCTGACCGTGGATCTGGAAACCGGGATGCGCGGTTTCCTGCTCAGTGGCGACGAGCATTTCCTCGATCCCTACGAAACCGCCAAGCCGCGCATCGCCGTCGCGCTCGACACCTTGCTTGAACTGACCGCCGACAACCCGGTGCAGACTGATCGCTTGCTACGGTTGCGGGCCTTGCAGCTGGAGTGGACCAACTACGCGCAATCGATGATCGATTTGCAGCGCAGCAGCGGTGATTATCGCGCCATCGTCAAGGCCGGACGCGGTAAGCGCCTGACCGATGAAATTCGCAAGCAGTTCGAGGCGGTGATCGACACCGAGCAACAGTTGCGCGCATCGCGCAATGACGAAGTGCGTGGCACCACCATCATGAGCATCAGTCTCTACCTGTTGTTCATAGCCGGGGTCAGCGGGTTGCTGGCGTACGTCGGGCGCCGCGATTTGTTGACCCTGTCGCAGAACTACAGCGTCAACCTTGCCGCCCAACAGGCCAGCGCCCATCGTCTGGAGCAACAGGCCTGGCTGCGTAACGGCCAGACCGAGCTGGCCGAGCAGGTGCTGGGACAATTGAGCCTGAGCATGCTGGGTCGCAATATCCTGCAATTCTGCGCGCAGTACCTGGGCACCGCCGTGGCGGCTATTTATGTGCGCGAAGACCATGGCGGCCTCAAGCGCATCGCCACTTATGGTTTTTCCCGTGAACAGGAAGGGCGTGAACAGCAGATCTACAGCGAAGAAGGCATTGTCGGCCAGGTGGCGCAACAGGCACGGCTGATTCGCCTGGACGAGGTGCCGGGAGATTACTTCAAGGTCAGCTCCGGCCTCGGTGACGGTTTGCCGTGCAGTGTGCTGGTGGTGCCAACCAGCGACGACGAGCGGGTCAATGGCGTGATCGAGTTGGGCTTTCTGCGTCCACTGACCGACCGTGACGTTGAATTGCTTGAGCTGATTGCCGGCAACATCGGCACCTCGATCGAGGCGGCACGTTATCGCCAGCGTTTGCAGGAGGTGTTGGCCGAAACCCAGCAACTCAACGAAGAACTGCAGGTTCAGCAGGAAGAACTCAAGACCGCCAACGAAGAGCTCGAAGAGCAGTCGCGGATTCTCAAGGAGTCCCAGGCGCACCTGGAAACCCAGCAGGTGGAGCTGGAGCAGACCAACGAACAACTCGCCGAGCAGGCAGAAGTACTGGCCGAGCAGCGCGACGCCATGGACCTGAAGAATACCGAACTCAATCAGGCCCAGATCCAGCTCGAAGAACGCGCGGTAGAATTGCAGCGCTCGAGCAAGTACAAGTCCGAATTCCTCGCCAACATGTCCCATGAGCTGCGCACGCCACTGAACAGCTCGTTGATCCTGGCCAAGCTGCTGGCGGAAAACCCGGAAGAGAACCTCACTGCCGAGCAAGTCCAATTCGCCGAGTCGATCTACTCCGCCGGCAACGACTTGCTCAACCTGATCAACGACATTCTGGATATTTCCAAAGTCGAGGCCGGCAAGCTGGAAATCCGTCCGGAGAACACCAGCGTGGCGCGCCTGGTGGATGGCCTGCGCGGCCTGTTCCAGCCATTGGCAACGGACAAGCAACTGGATTTCCGGGTGGATATGCAGGACGGTGCGCCGTTGATGCTGTTCACCGATCGCCAGCGTCTGGAGCAAGTGCTCAAGAACCTGCTGTCCAACGCGGTGAAATTCACGCAAAGCGGCAGCGTCAGCCTGTCCGTCGCCACGGCGCCGAATGACGGCATCGCGTTCAGCATCCGCGATTCCGGGATCGGCATCGAGGTGGATCAGCACGAAAGCATCTTCGAAGCGTTCCGTCAGGCCGACGGCACCACCAATCGGCGTTACGGCGGCACCGGGCTGGGGTTGTCGATTTCCCGTGACCTGGCGGCCTTGCTCGGCGGCTCCATCAGCGTGACCAGCACGCCGGGGCAGGGCAGTGTGTTTACCCTGGTCTTGCCACAGCAGTACGTGGAACCGGGCGAAGTGCCTGTCGAACCGATGCGAGCCGTTCCTGTGGCGGCAGTGTCGAGTGTATCGCCGCCCACGTTGTCGCCATTGGTGGCCGAAGTCGACATTCCGCGCTTCGACGACGACCGCAACAAAGGGCCGTTCACCAAACGCTGCATTCTGGTGGTAGAGGATGAGCCGAACTTTGCGCACATCCTCTACGACCTGGCCCATGAGCTGGGTTATCAGTGCCTGGTGGCTCACGGCGCCGACGAAGGCTACGACCTGGCCAAGGCGTTCATCCCCGATGCGATCCTGCTGGACATGCGCCTGCCGGATCATTCCGGCCTGAGCGTGCTGCAACGTTTGAAGGAACACGCCGAAACCCGGCACATCCCGGTGCATGTGATTTCGGTCGAAGACCGGGTCGAGGCGGCGATGCACATGGGCGCCATCGGCTACGTGGTCAAACCGACCACCCGCGAGGAACTCAAGGATGTGTTTGCACGCCTTGAGGCCAAGTTGACCCAGAAGGTCAAGCGCGTGCTGCTGGTCGAGGACGACGACGTGCAGCGCGACAGCATTGCCCGCCTGATCGGCGACGATGACATCGAGATCACCGCCGTTGGCCTGGCGCAGGAGGCGCTGGACCTGCTGCGCTCATCCGTCTTCGATTGCATGATCATCGACCTCAAGCTGCCCGACATGCTCGGCAATGACCTGCTCAAGCGCATGTCCACCGAAGACATCTGTTCCTTTCCGCCCGTCATCGTCTATACCGGGCGCAACCTGACCCGGGATGAAGAGGCCGAACTGCGCAAGTATTCGCGTTCGATCATCATCAAGGGCGCACGCTCGCCGGAGCGGTTGCTGGATGAGGTGACGCTTTTTCTGCACAAAGTCGAATCACGGTTGTCCCATGAACGGCAGAAGATGCTCAAGGTCGCCCGCAGCCGCGACAAGGTCTTCGAAGGCCGCAAGGTGCTGCTGGTGGATGACGACGTGCGCAATATCTTCGCCCTCACCAGCGCGCTGGAGCAAAAGGGCGCAGTCGTGGTCATTGGCCGCAACGGCCGCGAAGCGATTGAACGATTGAATGAGGTGCAAGACATCGATCTGGTGTTGATGGACGTGATGATGCCGCAAATGGATGGTTTTGAAGCCACCGTTGAAATCCGCAAGAATCTGCGCTGGCGCAAGCTGCCGATCATCGCCGTGACGGCCAAGGCCATGAAGGACGATCAGGAGCGCTGCCTGCAGGCCGGCGCCAACGATTACCTGGCCAAGCCCATCGACCTCGATCGCCTGTTTTCGCTGATTCGTGTGTGGTTACCGAAGATGGAACGTATCTAGTGGAGCGCAATTTTTCAGTGGATCGAAACAGCGAAATCGAACTGCGGTTGTTGATCGAGGCGATCTATCTCAAGTACAGCTACGATTTTCGCGATTACTCCGGCGCTTCGATCAAGCGCCGGGTTAACCATGCGTTGAGTCAGTTCGAGTGCAGCACCATCTCGGCGTTGCAGGAAAAGGTCCTGCACGATCCCGCCGCGTTCATGCAACTGCTGCAGTTGCTGACCATTCCGGTCAGCGAAATGTTTCGCGACCCCTCGCACTTCCTGGCCATCCGCAAGGAAGTGGTGCCGCTGCTGCGAACCTACCCTTCGATCAAGATCTGGATCGCCGGATGCAGCACCGGTGAAGAGGTGTATTCGATGGCCATTTTGCTGCGCGAAGAAGGCCTGCTGGACCGTACCATCATCTACGCCACCGACATCAATCCGCGCTCGCTGGAAAAGGCCAGGCAAGGGATTTTCTCGATGGAGAACGTCCGCGCCTACACTGCTAATTACCAGCAGGCCGGTGGCCAGAGTTCGTTTGCCGACTACTATACGGCGGCCTATGGGTACGCGATTTTCGACAAGACCCTGCGCGAGAACGTGACCTTCGCCGATCACAGCCTGGCGACGGACAGCGTATTCTCCGAAACTCAATTAATTTCATGCCGTAACGTACTGATTTATTTTAATAAAAATCTACAGGGTCGGGCGTTCGGGCTGTTTCATGAGTCCCTCTGCCATCGCGGTTTCCTGGTGCTGGGCAGTAAGGAAACCCCGGATTTCTCAGCCTTCGGCGATCAGTTCGAGCCGCTGGTCAAACAAGAACGGATCTATCGAAAATCATGAAAAGTGCAACGAAATTGCCGGCTATCGAAGCGATCGTGATCGGTGATTGCACCGGTCGCGTCGAGGCGCTGTTGAACATCCCCGGCCCGCTGCGCGAAGGCTTCGCACTTCCGGTCATTCCTGTACGCGGCATCGGCCGTCTGCTTGTCGAGCTGGAACGAATCGCATGCTGAGTAATATCCAGGCCAAACTGCTGATCGTGGACGATCTGCCGGAGAATCTGCTGGCGCTCGAAGCGCTGATCAAGCGTGAGGACCGCATTGTGTACAAGGCGCTGTCCGCCGACGAGGCCTTGTCCCTGCTGTTGCAACACGAATTCGCCTTGGCCATCCTCGATGTGCAGATGCCCGGCATGAATGGCTTCGAGCTGGCCGAGTTGATGCGCGGCACGGAAAAAACCAGGAACATCCCGATCGTTTTCGTCAGCGCCGCCGGCCGTGAACTCAATTACGCCTTCAAGGGCTATGAAAGCGGTGCCGTGGACTTCCTGTACAAACCGCTGGACCTCCAGGCGGTCAAGAGCAAGGTCAATGTGTTCGTCGACCTCTATCGCCAGAGCAAGGCGATGAAGGAACAAGTGCTGGCCCTTGAGCAAAGTCGCCGCGAACAGGAGACCCTGCTCAAGCGATTGCAAAGCACTCAACTGGAACTGGAGCAGGCGGTACGCATGCGCGATGACTTCATGTCCATCGTCGCCCACGAAGTGCGCACGCCGCTCAACGGCCTGATCCTTGAAACCCAGTTGCGCAAGATGCACCTGGCCCGGGACAACTCCGCCGCCTTCACCCTGGACAAGATGCACGCGATGGTCGACCGCGACGAGCGGCAGATCAAAAGCCTGATTCGATTGATTGAAGACATGCTCGACGTCTCGCGCATTCGCACCGGAAAGTTGTCGATCCGGCCCAAGCGCTTTGACCTTTCAACGCTGGTTGGCGAGCTGTTGCACAACTTTTCCCAGCAGATCGACGCCGCCGAAGCGTCGGTCTCGCTCGATGCCACGCAACCGGTGATCGGAAACTGGGACGAGTTTCGAATTGAACAGGTCATTTCCAACCTGCTGACCAACGCCTTGCGCTACGGGGCCAAGAGCCCGATCTCGGTGAAGGTCTACAGTGAAGGTGGCCAGGCGTTGGTGGACGTGCAGGATCGAGGGATTGGCATCAGCGAGGAAAACCAGAAGCGGATCTTCCAGCAGTTCGAGCGGGTATCGGCCAGGCACGCCGTCGCCGGGCTGGGCCTGGGATTGTTTATTTCAGAGCAGATTGTGGCCGCCCATGGCGGTACTATTACCGTCCAGAGCAGGATCGGCGAAGGCGCCTTGTTTCGCGTTTGTCTGCCGCTGTAGGAAAACAACCGGATAAACGCAACCTCTGGTCGACCCCACGGTCTATCAGCAGCAATTGACCGAGCAAAGGCTTCCCATGAGCGAAGATGCACAAGATGTAGTACTCGTCGTCGAGGACGATCCCTCGATTCTGATGGTGCTGTCCGCTTATCTGTCGGGCGAGGGTTACCGCGTATTGCAGGCCGAAAACGGCGAGCAGGCTTTCGAAATCCTGGCGAGCAAACCGCACCTGGACATGATGATCACCGACTTCCGCCTGCCCGGAGGAATCTCCGGCGTGCAGATCGCCGAGCCCGCCGTGAAACTGCGACCGGAACTCAAGGTGATCTTCATCAGCGGCTATGCTCAGGAAATCCGTGAGACCGACAGCCCGATTACGCACAAGGCACCGATCCTGGAAAAACCTTTCGATCTGGATAAATTGCAGGAATTGATGCAGGACATGCTTTCGTAAGCCTTCAGGCCCTGATCATCTCCCTGACCTTCGCCGTCAACAGGTCGAAGGTAAACGGCTTGGTGATCATCTGCATGCCCGGATCGAGGAACCCGCCACGCACCGCGGCGTGCTCGGCGTAGCCGGTGATGAACAGCACCCTCAGCTCGGGACGCAACTGCCGGCCGATTTCCGCCAGTTGCCGGCCATTCATACCGGGCAAGCCGACATCGCTGATCAGCAGGTCGATGCGCTGGGCCGAATCGAGTATCGGCACCGCGCTATCGCCATCACAAGCCTCGACGTAGGCATAACCCAGATCGCTCAACACCGTGCTGACCAGCACCCGCACCGCCGGATCGTCCTCGACAATCAACACCGTCTCGCCACTCCTGGCCAAAGGTGACTGTTCGACGTCCAATGGATGGTCCCGGGGCAGGTCTCCACCGAAGCGTGGCAGGAACAGGCTCACCGTGGTGCCTTCGCCCACGACGCTTTGGATGGCGACGTGACCTCCCGATTGTTTGCTGAAACCATAGATCATTGATAACCCCAGCCCGGTGCCCTGGCCGATGGGCTTGGTGGTGAAGAAGGGGTCGAAGGCGCGGTTGATGGTGCTTTGCGGCATGCCACAGCCGGTGTCCGTCACGCAGAGCACTACATAGTCACCCGCATCGAGATTGCCATGGCCTTGGGTGAAATCCTCGTCAAAGTGCTGGTTCGATGTCGAGACCACCAGACTGCCGCCATTGGGCATGGCATCGCGGGCATTGATCACCAGGTTGAGCAGGGCGCTTTCCAGTTGATTGGGGTCGGCTTGGGCCACCCACAGGTGTTCATCCAGTTGCATGTCCAGACGAATGGTTTCGTTGATGCTGCGTTGCAGCAGTTCATCCATGGAGATCACCAGGGTGTTCATCTCCACGGGTTTCGAATCCAGCGACTGGCGCCGGGAAAACGCCAGCAGGCGGTGGGTCAGGCCCGCCGCGCGATTGGCCGAAGTCACCCCCAGATCGATCAGGCTGTCCAGGTCTTCGGTTCGCCCCCGGGCCAGGCGTCGACGCAACAACTCCAGGCTGCCGATGATACCGGTCAGCATGTTGTTGAAGTCATGGGCGATGCCGCCGGTGAGCTGGCCGACGGCCTCCATTTTCTGCGACTGGCGCAACGCTTCCTCGTTGTGACGCAGTTGCGCGGTGCGCTCTTGCACCTGCTGTTCAAGGGTTTCGAGGGTGTTCTGCAGGCGCAATTCGCTCTGGCTCAGGTCGATCAACCGATCCCTGGCTTCGTACTGTCGTCGCCGCCCGCGCAGGGCCGTGGTGACCAGGCTGATCAGTGTGACCGGGTGAAATGGCCGTTCGAGGAAGGTCACGTTGCCCAATTGCGGGCCGAAGCGCGATGCCGGGTTCTGTTGCGGGCCGCCATGGTGTGTCATCAACACGATAGGAAGATCCGACCACGCGGGCTGCTGTTCGATCAGGTGGATCAGCGGTTCCAGATCAGCGCCCAACAACGCCTCGCAAGAGATCAGCAGCAGGCCGGCACCCTGTTCCAGTTCGGCGCACAATCCGGGCAGGTCGGGGCTGATCACCCCGTGAACCCCGGCCTCGTTGAGCATCATCAGGGCGATCTGGCCGTCGCGCCCTCGCGGTGCAAGGATGATTGCGCGCTCGGACGTCGCTTGCATGTCCGTCACGGGATTTCGTCCGCGAGCAACGGGTTGCTGGCGCCGAGATACGTGGGTACGCCGCGCAATACGCCCTGAAAGGCTTCCAGGGGCTCGCCGATGGTCATGCCCCGGGCGCTGATGCGGTATTCACGGATGGTCGACTCATGGCTGCCGGTACGTTTCTTGATGATCGAAATGGCCCGGCGCACCTTGCCCAGGGCTTCGAAGTAACGCAGCAGAATGACTGTGTCGGCCAGGTAGGTGATGTCGACCGGCGCCTGCATGTCGCCGACCAGGCCGTGCTGGGCGACTGTCATGAAGGTCGCGGCGCCCTGGCGATTGAGGTACAGCAGTAGCTCGTGAATGTGTAGCACCAAGGCGTTCTCTTCCGGCATCGCCGTCTGATAGCCGTTGATGCTGTCGATCACCACGGTCTTGATATTGCCTTCGTCCACGCAGCGCCGGACCCGGTGGGAGAACTCGCCGGGGGACAGCTCGGCCGCGTCCACTTGCTCGATCAGCAAATTGCCGCTGTCTAGCAGGGCCTGCAAATCGATGCCGATGTTCTTCATGCGTTCGAACAACAACCCCAACTCTTCATCGAAAATGAATAGCGCGGCCTTTTCGCCCCGGGCCACGGCCGCGGCGGCGAACACCATGGCGATCAGCGATTTGCCGGTCCCCGCCGGGCCGAGAATCAAGGTGCTGGAACCCGTCTCGATACCGCCGCCCAGCAGCGCATCCATTTCCCGGATGCCGCTGGTCAATTGCTGACGCAGGTATTGACCGCGATGTTCGGCGGCCACCAGGCGCGGGAATACACGCACGCCATCGCCCGTGATGGTGAAGTCATGGAAGCCGCCGCGGTACTTCTGGCCGCGGTACTTGACCACGCGGATGCGACGTCGCTCGGCGCCGTAGTTCGGGGTCAATTCTTCCAGGCGAATCACGCCGTGGGCCACGCTGTGCACGGTTTTGTCCAGGGACTCGGCGGTCAGGTCATCGAGCAGCAACACCGTGGCGTCGTAACGCACGAAATAATGCTTTATGGCCAGTATCTGCCGACGGTAGCGCAGCGAACTTTGCGCCAGCAGGCGAATCTCGGAAAGGCTGTCCAGGACAACGCGGGTCGGCTTGACCCGCTCGACCACCTCGAAGATCTGGCGGGTGGCTTCGCCCAGTTCCAGGTCGGAGGAATAGAGCAGTGTCTGCTGCTGTTCGGCATTGAGCAGGTTTTCCGGGGGCGTCAGTTCGAAGATATGGACGTTTTCGTCCATCTCCCAGCCATGGGACAAGGCGCCCTGGCGCAGCTCGCGTTCGGTTTCAGAGAGCGTGATGTACAAGGAGCGTTCGCCGGCTTGCGCGCCTGCCAACAGGAAGTGCAGCGCCACGGTGGTCTTGCCGGTGCCCGGCTCGCCTTCGAGCAAAAACACATGTCCGCGGGACAGTCCGCCATCGAGGATATCGTCCAGACCTTCGATACCGGTGGCGGCCTTGTCTCGGTTCAAATCGTTGGATAGAGACAAACAAGCGTCCTCATATGGCCAGGTTCAACGAGGCAGTTGCTGCGAAGTGCCACAACGGGCTGCCTGTTCACTTGACCCTTGGCCAGGACGACGGTTCAACGAAATTTCAGTCGGGGTCAAAGCCCTTGTTGCAACGCCGGATCATCGGGGTTCATCTGTTCGAGTTGGGCCAACAGAATCTGCACGTTTTGCAGCTGCCCGCTTTCCTTCCAGTAGTTGATCAGCAGCACCCGGGCCTTGCGATCGTTCGGATGGCGCTGAACTATTTCCTGCAACTGTTTCTGCGCCGCTTCGAGCTCCTGCTCACTGTGCAACGTGGTGGCCAGGTCGTAGCGGTAGTCCCGGTTATTGGGCTCAAGTTCAACGGCCTTGGACAGGCCGAGCAGGGCGAATTCGCTTTGCTCGTGATGCAGCAGCCAGAGCCCCAACGCGTGTTGCAGGTAGGCCGAGTTGGGTTGTGCCTGCAGTTGCCTGGCCAACAGTTGCCGGGCAGCGTCGTTCTGGCCCTGTTTATCCAGCACTTCGATTTGCAGTACCAGCGCCGGCAGGTTGTCCGGCGCCAGGCGCAGGGTGTTGTCCAGCGCCTGTTGCGCTTGCTTGAGCTCGGCGTTGTGCAAGTGCAGTCGGGCGAGTTGGTATTGGTTTTCGGCACTTTGCGGCGCGCTCTTGAGCACTTGCTCCCAGGCATCGATGGCTTGTTCCAACGGCCCGAAATACAAACCCAGTTCATCCGGGGACAACCCCAGCAGCGCGTTGATCGCCGCCAGCCGCACGCTTTGTTCGCTGTCATCGAGCAATGGCCCCAGCAGCAGACTGCGCTGACCGTTCGGTACCAGGCCGCTGATGCTTTTGATCGCCGCGATACGCACCTCGGGCGACTCGTTCTGCAAGTCGGCATCCGCCAGCTTCAGGGCCACCGAGCTTGGATAGTTGGGCAGCTCGGCATGCAACCCGATACGACGTTTGGGGGACAGGTCCGGACGGGCCAATTGCTGATAGAGCACCCGCGCGGCACCCGGTTGGCCGGCCCGGGCAGCCGCCAGCGCTTCGCTGTAGCCGTGCTGGATGGCTTCGGGAACCACCGGGGTAGTATCGCGCAGGGAAAACCAGACACCGCCGATGACGAGCAGGGCGAAGAGGCTGATAAACAGAAGGCGGCGGGACTTAGGCATGCAGGAATCCGGAAGCTGGCAAGCTTTTGCAAAGGCGCAAGCTTCGGTCAGGCCAGGCTTTGAGTCAAACCTTGACGACGCTCACTGACGATTCAAACCGTTGAACAGCCCTTCAGCCGACAATCCACGGGCCGGCAAGCTGCGTCGATGGCAAAACCTCTCGAGGCACCGCAGCAGTGACTACGCTTGCTGGAGGTGTCTCGACGGGTGTTCCCATGCAAGCGTTGTTGCAATACTTCAAGGCGATTTTCAACCCCGGCCCCGGGGTGTTGCTGTTTGCCTTGCGAACCATCGCGGCCGGGTTGTTGACCCTGTACCTGGCGTTTTTGTTCGATCTGGACCAGCCCAAGTGGTCGATCATGGCGGTGGTCATCATTAGCCAGCCACTGGCTGGCATGGTGCTGGCCCGCAGTTTTGGCCAAGTGATCGGCACCACGCTGGGGGCGGCCGTGGCGGTGCTGATCATGGCGATCTTTCCCCAGGCACCGCTGCCGTTCATCGCTACCCTGGCGTTGTGGCTGGCGCTGTGCACAGCCGGTGGCACCTTGTTGCGCTACACCAGCTCCCAGGCGTTTGTCCTTAGCGGCTACACCGCCGTGGTGGTGGCCTTGCTGGCGGTGCCGGATCAGGACGGCATGTTTTTGCTGGCGGTGACCCGCGTCACCGAGACGCTGTTGGCGGTTGCCTGTGTGTGCGTGGTCAGCCTGCTCACCGCCAGGCCTGAAGCCGTGGCCCGGGATTACTTCGCCAAAATCGACCAAATCACCCGGTTGCTGGCCACCCATGCCAGCGCCGTCATTCGCACCGAAGAGAGCGAAGCCGAATTCCAGCAGCGGCAAATGCAGCTACTGGGCCAGATCAGTGGCCTGGAGGGCGTACGCCGGCACATGTATTTCGATGCGCCACGGTTACGCAGTGCCAACGGTCTGGTGCAACTGCTGGGCAACCAATTGGTGCTGTTGACCGCGCGGCTGACCGCCTTGCGCCACCAGCGGCTGTTGTTGACCGAACGCTGGGAGGGCGAGTTGCCTGAAGAGATTCAACGGCTGCGTGCCGAAGAGCTGGCCTTTCTCGATGAACTGGCGCGGGAGGGGCGTTCGCTGTCCAGTGAAAAGCGCCATCATTTCACATCGCTGCAACAACGCTTTGATGAGCTGGCCTACAGGGCCGAACAATTGACCGAGCCGCTGCCGGCCACCTTGCGTTCGCTGGCCTGGTCGCTGCGCTGGGAGCAGGCGCGCCTGTTGCAGCAGCTTGAGCAGATTCTGGAGCTGAGCGATGCCATCCAGAGCGGGCGACCCGCCAGCAGCGTGTTTCGCGGGCGGGAAAATCCGCTGCATCTGGACTTCACCCTGGCGACGATGAATGCCGTCCGTGCCTTTTGCGCGCTGTTGATCGCCGGCCTGATCTGGATCGAAACCGGCTGGGACGGTGCGCGAGCCGGGATGGTGCTGGTGGGCATCCTTTGCTCGCTGATGTCGACGTTTCCCCGACCGCTACTGGCTGTTCAAAGCTATGCCAGGGGATTCGGGCTGGCACTGGTGGCCTCGGCGCTCCTTCAGTTCATGTTTGTGCCGATGATCAGCAATTTCGAGATGCTTGCCTTGCTGCTGGCGCCCTTGCTCTACGCCGTAGCGGTGGGGCTGGCCAGTCCACCCACCACAGGTACCGGGATTGGCCTGGGGCTCACGACGTTTTTGTTGCTTGGCCCGTTGAATGTGGGGATTGGTGAAAACACCGCGAGCCAGTGGTTCGAGTTTGCCGGTGCCTATACCTGTGCGACCGTGCTGGCTTTGAGTGTCTATGCGCTGATCTTTCCGTTCAGGCCGGATTTTCGCATGCGCCGGCTCTACAAAGAGAACTGCGAGCAGGTGTACGCCTTGCTGAAAACGTCGGCGAGCGATGAACAGCAGTTTGCGTTCGAGAGCCGTATGGTTGACCGCCTGACCATGATGTTGGGGCTACTGCCGGCGACCCGGGAGCCACAATCGCGCGAGCTGTTTCAAGTCAGCCTGGCCTGCATGGCATTGGGTATCGCCTTGAATCAGCTGCGGCAGCAAGGGCAGAACAACGCACTGCTGAGTCAGGATCTGCAACGTCGCCTGTTTTCGACAGTCCGGGAAACGGGCAGGCTGGTTGCCGGTCGGCCCGGGGTCGAAGTGGTGCAGGTGCTTGATAGCCTCCACACCTTGGGAGACGACCTGGATGCCCTGCACACCGATGTTCACGAGCACCTGTGGTCGGTGTTCCGCATGCGTGTGGCACTGCTGATCGTGGTGTCGTTCGTGGAACGCTATCGCGGCCACTTTCAACCCTCAGGCCTTGAAGGAGACCCTGTCCTTGCCCATTGATCTGGAAGTGGGTGGCGCCTATCTGCCCCCGATTGCCCAGGCGCTGCTGCTGGGCTTGCCGATTTTCCTGTTGCTGGACTGGACATTGCGGCGCCTTGGCGTGCTGCAGTTTGTCTGGCACGAGGCGTTGTTCGAAGGCGCGTTGTATGCCTGCGTCTGCGCCACGTTGATTCTGGTCATGGGAGCCTGAAGCCTTGAAGAACATCCTTTCCCGACTCACGACGGTGGCGGTGGTATTGCTGGCCTTCATCCTGGGCTGGTTCGCCTGGGAGCATTACACCCGCGCACCCTGGACCCGGGATGCCCGGGTGCGTGCCGATGTGGTGAGCTTGTCCGCCGACGTTTCGGGGCGAATCGTCAGCCTGGCCGTGCAGGACAACCAACGTGTGAGCAAAGGCCAGGCGCTGCTGGAGATCGATCCGGCGCGTTACACCCTGGCGGTGGAGCATGCCAAGCGCGCGGTGGAGGTGGCGAAAGCCTCGCTAGGGCAGGCCCAGGCGGCGATTATCTCCAGCGAAGCGTTGCTCAAACAACGTCAGAGCGAGGAGCAGCGCCGGCGCACGCTCAAGGATCGCTCAGCGATTTCCGGTGAAGAGTGGGAGAAAGCCAGCACCGACGTGTCGGTGGCCCAGGCCGACTTGATGCGTAATCAGGCCAGTCTGGTGTTGGCCCAGGCCAACGTGCAACTGGCCATCGCGGCATTGACCCAGTCCGAGCTCGACTTGCAGCGTACCCATGTCGTCTCCCCGGTGACCGGTTATGTCACCAATCTGCTGACCCGGGAGGGTGATTACGCCTCGGCTGGCGGCCCATTGTTGGCGCTGGTGGACAGCGAGTCGTTCTATGTCAGCGGTTACTTCGAAGAAACCAAGTTGCCGCGGATCGGAGAGGGCGACCGGGTCAAGATCGAGTTGATGAGTGGCGAAACGTTCGGCGGCAAAGTGCAGAGTATTGCCTTCGCCATTGCCGACCGGGAAAACCTGCCGGGCGGCCGTCTGCTGGCCAGCATCAACCCCAGCTACACCTGGATCAAACTGGCGCAACGGGTGCCGGTGCGGATCGAGATCGATGCCGACTATGCCGGTAAAGACAAATTGCGCGCCGGGACCACCGCGACGGTGACCGTCCTGGAACACCACAAATCCAAAGACCAGCACTGACCCCACCCTGTGGGAGCGGGCTTGCTCGCGAAGGCGGTATATCAGTAGACATATGTATTGCCTGACACACCGCCTTCGCGAGCAAGCCCGCTCCCACAAGGGGGATGTGTTGTTTTTGATAGGCAAAAAAAAGCCCCGCGACCGAATGAGACGCAGGGCAAGGAAATTGGTTGGTTGCGGCCAACCAAAGGAGCGCTTTAAAAACCGTACTACTTGCTCGCGACCGTCTCCGGCTGCCAGCCGCCACCGAGGGCCTTGTAGATCGCGACGATGCCGCGATACAGATCAACCTCGGCCTGGGCCTGGGTGTCTTCGGCCGCCAGGCGTTCACGCTGGGCGTCGAGCAGTACGAGGAAATCGGACGTGCCTTCGCGGTAGCGGATTTGCGCCAGGTCGGCAGCCGAGCGGCTGGACTCGCTCTGGCGAATCAGCGAGATCAGGCGCTGTTGGCGTTTGCCGTAGTCGCTGAAAGCGTTTTCCGATTCTTCCAGGGCCAGCAACACTTGCTGCTCGTAAGTCGCCAGGGCGCCTTCGGCATCGGCGTCGGCGCCACGTATGCGGGCTTTTACGCTACCCAGGTCAAACGCGGCCCAGGTGATGCTCGGGCCCAGCGCCCAGGCGTTGGCCGCCGAAGAACCGATCTGCGAACCACGTCCGGCAGTCCAGCCGAGGAAGCCGCTGAGGCTGACCCGCGGGAACAGATCCGCCTTGGCCACGCCGATACGCGCGGTGGCCGAGGCCAGTTGGCGTTCGGCACTGCGAATGTCCGGACGGCGTTGCAGCAGTTCACCCGGATCGCCGATCGGCAGGGCCTTGGCAATCGCCGGCAGGTCTTTGGGGCTCAAGTCCACGGTCAGCTTGTCCGGACGCTCACCCAGCAGGGTGGCGATACGGTTTTTCTGCCGAACCTGTTCGGCCTGCAGCTGCGGCACGCTGGCCTCAACCGACGCCAGTCGCGCATCGGCGCGCTCCACATCGAGCTGGTCGCCGACGCCGGCATCACGCAGGCTGATGGTGATCTTGCGCGACTCCTGCTGGTTCTCCAGGTTGGCCAGGGCGATTTTCTCCCGCAACTGCGCGCCGCGCAGTTGCCCGTAGGAGTCCACCAGTTCGGCAATCATGGTGACTTGCAGTTGGTACAGATCGGCCTCGAATGCCTGTTGCTCGGCGTTGGCCGACTCCAGGTTGCGCTGGATGCGACCGAACAAGTCGATTTCCCAGGCCATGTCCAAGCCCAGATCATAGCGTTCGCTGTTGACCCGGTCGGTGGTCTGGCCCGGAATCTGGCCTTTGCCCAGGTCACTGCTGACGCGGCTGGTGATGGTCGGCATGGCGTCGTTGCTGACGTCATCGCGGATCGCCCGCGCCGCTTTCCAGCGGGCGAAGGCGACGCGCAGATCACGGTTGCCTTGCAGGGATTGCGTCACCAGCTGGTTGAGGGTCGGGTCTTCGAACTGCTGCCACCAGATGCCTTCGAAACGCGAACGGTCAAAGTTCTTCTGGCCGGCGGCGCCATCGGTGGCGGCCGTGATGTTGGCCGCCTCGGTGGTTGGCGTCTTGTAGTCCGGACCCACGGCACAGGCACTCAGGGCCAGTACCAGCAGGCTCGGCAGGAAGGCTTTCAAACTCATCAGTGCGACTCCAGCTTCAGGGTGGCCTTGGCAGCTTTGCGTGCCTGGCCGCGCTCGACAAAGTTACGGATCAGTACGTAGAACACCGGCGTCAGCAACAGACCGAAGAAGGTCACCCCAAGCATCCCGGAGAACACCGCGACACCCATGGCGTGGCGCATTTCGGCACCGGCGCCGCTGGAGAACACCAGGGGCACCACACCCATGATGAACGCGAAGGAGGTCATCAGGATCGGCCGCAGACGCAGGCGGCAGGCTTCCAGGACCGCAGCCAGCGGGCTCAAGCCTTCCTCCTGTTTATCCTTGGCGAACTCGACGATCAGGATCGCGTTCTTGCAGGCAAGCCCCACCAATACGATCAAACCGATCTGGGTAAAGATGTTGTTGTCACCGCCGGAGGCGATCACACCGGTGATGGCCGACAGCAGGGTCATCGGTACGATCAGGATCACCGCCAGTGGCAGGCTCCAGCTTTCGTATTGAGCCGCCAGTACCAGGAACGCCAGCAGCACACAGAGCGGGAACACGAACAGTGCGGTGTTACCGGACAGGATCTGCTGGTAGGTCAGGTCGGTCCATTCGTAGGTCATGCCGTTGGGCAGTTCTTCCTTGAGCAGTTTCTCGATGGCTTTCTCGGCCTGGCCGGAGCTGTAGCCGGGGGCTGCCGCACCGTTGATTTCAGCGGTGATGAAGCCGTTGTAGTGCATCACGCGGTCCGGGCCCGAGGTGTCGCTGACCTTGATGAAGGTCGCCAGCGGGATCATCTCGCCCTTGTTGTTACGCACTTTCAGCTGGCCGATCTGGTCGGATTCGAGGCGGAACTGTTGTTCGGCCTGAACGTTGACCTGATAGGTACGACCAAAGCGGTTGAAGTCGTTGGCATACAGCGAACCCAGATAGATCTGCAGGGTGTCGAAGATGTCGCTGACGGCCACGCCGTGGGTCTTGGCTTTTTCCCGATCGATGGCGGCATCGACCTGGGGCACGTTCACGGTGTAGCTGGTGAACAGGCCGGCCAGTTCCGGCACGTTGTGGCTCTTGTTGATGATGTTCATGGTTTCCTTGTACAGCTCTTCGTAGCCCAGGTTGCCCCGGTCTTCGATCTGCAGGCGGAAACCACCGATGGTGCCCAGGCCTTGTACCGGCGGCGGCGGGAAGATCGCCATGTAGGCTTCCTGGATATTCGCGTATTGGCCGTTCAAGGCACCGGCAATCGCACCGGCGGACATGCTCGGGTCTTTACGTTCGTCGAACGGTTTGAGGGTCACGAAAACGATGCCGGCGTTCGGACTGTTGGTGAAACCGTTGATCGACAGGCCCGGGAAGGCCACGGCGCTTTCCACGCCGGGCTGTTTCAGCGCCAGCTCGGACATGCGCTTGATCACGTCTTCGGTACGGTCCAGGCTCGAGGCATCCGGCAGTTGCGCGAAGGCCACCAGGTATTGCTTGTCCTGGCCGGGGACGAAACCGGTCGGGGTGCTGGAGAAACCGAAGAAGGTCAGGACCATCAGGCCGGCGTACAGCAGCAGGGCGATACCGCTTGAGCGGATCACGCGGGCAACGGTGCCGACATAACCATGGCTGGCCTTTTCAAAGAAGCGGTTGAACGGACGGAACAACCAGCCACCGAAAATCTTGTCCAGCACCTTGGAGAAACGGTCCTTCGGCGCGTCGTGGCCCTTGAGCAATACCGCGGCCAGCGCCGGCGACAGGGTCAGGGAGTTGAAGGCCGAGATCACCGTGGAGATCGCGATGGTCAGGGCGAACTGCTTGTAGAACTGGCCGGTCAGGCCGGAAATGAACGCCGCCGGAACGAATACCGCACACAGCACCAGCGCCGTGGCGATGATCGGGCCGGTTACCTCGCCCATGGCTTTTTTGGTCGCTTCAACCGGGGTCAATCCGAGTTCGATATTCCGCTCGACGTTCTCCACCACCACGATGGCGTCGTCCACCACGATACCGATCGCCAATACCAGGCCGAACAGCGACAAGGCGTTGAGCGAGAAGCCAAACAGATGCATCACGGCAAAGGTACCGATCAGCGATACCGGCACAGCGACCAGCGGAATGATCGAGGCGCGCCAGGTTTGCAGGAATAGGATCACCACGAGTACTACGAGGATCAGTGCTTCGAAGAGGGTGTGAACCACCGCCTCGATGGAGCCGCGCACGAAGATCGTCGGGTCATAGACGATGCTGAAGTCCATGCCTTCGGGGAAGTTCTTCTTCAGTTCGGCCATTTTCGACCGCACTTCGTTGGAGATTTCGATGGCGTTGGAACCCGGACGCTGGAAGATCGGGATCGCCACCGCCGGCTGGTTGTTCAGCAACGAACGCAGGGCGTACTGGCTGGAGCCCAGCTCGACGCGAGCGATGTCTTTGAGGCGAGTGATTTCACCGTTGTCGCCAGAGCGAATGATGATGTTCTCGAACTCTTCCTCGGAAACCAGACGGCCCTGGGTGTTGACCGACAACTGGAAGGCCGTGGCATTCGGTGCAGGCGGCGCACCCAAGGCACCGGCCGCCACTTGACGGTTCTGCTCACGAATCGCCGTGACCACATCGGTGGCGGTCAGGTTGCGCGAAGCGGTCTTGTTCGGGTCGAGCCAGACACGCAGGGAGTAATCGCCCATGCCAAACAACTGCACATCGCCAACGCCACCCAGACGCGCCAGCTCATCCTTGATGTTGAGCAAGGCGTAGTTGGACAGGTAGAGCATGTCGTAGCGTTTGTCCGGCGAGGTCAAGTGCACAACCATGGTCAGGTCGGGCGAAGCCTTGTCCACGGTGATACCGATGCGCGTCACTTCCTCGGGAAGTTTTGGCTCGGTCCGGGTCACACGGTTCTGCACCTGCACCTGTGCGTTGTCCAGGTCAGTACCCAGCGCAAAGGTGATGGTCAGGGTGATCTTGCCGTCAGCAGTGGACTGCGAGGACATGTACAGCATGTTCTCGACACCGGTGATGGCTTGCTCCAGTGGAGCGGCCACGGTTTCACCGATGACTTTTGGGTTGGCACCCGGGAAGTTGGCACGAACCACAACGGTCGGCGGTACCACTTCCGGGTATTCGCTGATCGGCAGCTGGAACAGCGAGATGGCGCCGGCGATCAGGATCAGCAGCGAAAGTACCGCTGCAAAGATCGGCCGTGAAATGAAGAATTGGGAAAAATTCATCGTAAAAATCCCTTAACCGCGTGGGGTCGTGGCAGCCAGTTTCACAGCGGTGCCCGGCGCAACCCTGGCAGGCGCGACTTGGGGCAGGTTGCTGGCTTCCAGCGCTTGGCGTTGTTGTGCGAGTGCCGCGAGGGTTTGTTCGCTGGCCATCGGAATCACTTCAGGGGTGACCGGTGAGCCAGGGCGCACCCGTTGCAGACCCTTGACGATGATGGTGTCGTCCTTGTTCAGGCCATTGCGCACAATGCGCAGACCTTCGATTTTCGGACCCAGCTCCACCGCGCGGTAGGCGGTCTTGTTGTCGGCATCCATCACCAGCACGAACTTCTTGCCCAGGTCGGTGCCGACCGCTTCGTCATTGATCAGCATGGCGCTGTAAGTGCCGCTGCCCACCAGCTTCAGGCGTGCATACAGGCCCGGGGTGTAGCTGCCATCGCTGTTGTCGAACACGGCGCGCCCACGAATGGTGCCGGTCTTCGGGTTGACCTGGTTGTCGACGAAGTTCATCACGCCCTGGTGCGGGTTGCCGTCCTCGTTGGACAGGCCCATGTAGACCGGGGTGGTGGCGCCGCGCTTGCCCTGGCGAGCGAGCTCGGTGTACTTGAGGAACACACGCTCGTCCGCGTCGAAGTAGGCGTACACCTTGTCAGTAGAGACCACGCTGGTCAGCGGGGTGGTGTCGGCAGTCACCAAGTTGCCGGCGGTGATTTCCGCACGGCTGACGCGGCCGCTGATTGGAGCAGTCACACGAGTAAAGCTCAGGTTCAGCCTGGCCAGATCCAGCTGCGCTTGCAAGGCGCCGACCGCGGCGCGGGCTTCCTGGGCGGCGCTGGTCCGCGAGTCGGCCAGTTCGGCGGAAATCGCGTTGCTGGTGCGCAGACGCTCACCACGCTGGGCTTCGTTTTCGCTGCGGGTGGCATTGGCGCGCGATTGTGCAACCAGTGCTTCGAGGCGGCGGACCTCAGCCTGGAACGGACGCGGGTCGATCTGGAACAGCAGGTCGCCTTTCTTGACCAGGGCGCCTTCCGTGAACGCCACTTCATCGATCTGGCCGGAGACCCGTGGACGAATCTCGACGGTTTCCGGCGCTTCGAGACGGCCGGTGAACTCGTCCCATTCGTTGACCGGCTGTTCCAGCACCTTGGCCACGCTGACCTTGGCCGCTGGCATGCTGGCGGCGGTTTCCGGGGCCTTGCCGCAAGCGCTGATCACCACTACGGCCAACAAAGCCAACGGGAAGCGCAAATGTTTGAGTGACTGTTCCATGGATGCATCCGCCAATGTGTTGAGATTGGCGAATGATGCGCGGCGGGTTTGTATCTCACGAATCGAATGGGGCGAAGGTAACTATCATCCGGAATGATATAAGACCCAAGCCAGCCCTCTAGCCTGCGCCTTGTGTTCGGTCGTCATCAACTGGATTGATGACAATTGTGTGTTGCATTGGATGCAATGGTCAGATCTGGAACCGTGTTGCGGCCATCGCGAGCAAGCTCGCTCCCACATTGGATCTTCGCTGTTCCCAAATCCCTGTGGGAGCGAGCCTGCTCGCGATAGGGCCAGAAGCCCTGCAAAATCAGGATCAGGCCAGACTGTCCGGATCCCCGAAAAACATTTTGACTCGGCTCTAGCACGGTAGTTGCAGCCTGAAAAAATCGAATTGTGCCCCCAGTTTTGCCCCCGTTCGTACCGGATGTGCGAGCGATCGCGAATGGCGATTTCTGACGCGGACCTCGGTTGTCGGCGCTGATTGAAAACTGACCCACCCTGCCGATTGAAAATTGACCCAGGGCGGATTGCTGATTTTGGCATCAGCAATTGTGGATAAGCTTAGCAGTCGTGTCCCGGTGGAAGAGGCATTAAAGCCCCACCGCATTTGGGCATGCGGCAGGGTATTTTCGGTGCGGATCAAAACAGCTCATCGTCCTCGGCACCATCATTGTCTTTGCGCTTTCGTTCACGTGATTTGATCTTGGTCTGGGCGACCAAGCTGCTGTGTTGCAGGCGGTAGGACTCGTTGCCCGTTTCGACGATGTGGCAGTGGTGTGTCAGCCGATCCAGCAACGCCGTTGTCATCTTGGCGTCACCAAACACGCTCGACCATTCCGAGAAGCTGAGGTTGGTGGTGATCACCACGCTGGTGTGCTCGTACAGCTTGGACAGCAAATGAAATAACAGGGCACCACCGCTCTGGCTGAAGGGCAAATACCCCAGTTCATCGAGTATCACCAGGTCTGTTCGTAGCAGCCCTTGAGCGATGCGGCCCGTCTTGCCGTCGTACTTTTCGCGTTCCAGCAGATTGACCAGATCCACCGTGGAGTAGAAGCGCACGCGTTTGTGATGCATCGTGATCCCGGACACAGCCAAGGCGGTGGCGAGGTGTGTTTTGCCTGTTCCAGGCCCGCCGATGAACACGACATTCTGCGCGGTATCGGTGAACTCCAGGTTGGACAGATCCCTGATCAGGCGGGCATCTGCGCTGGAAGCGCTGAAGTCGAAGCCGGCCAAATCACGATGCATGGGGAGTTTGGCCATGTTCATCTGGTGGTTCACTGAGCGCACCGCTCGATCCGCATGTTCTTGTTGGAGAAGATGCTCAAGTAGCCATTTCGAGGATGCCGTCGAAGCTTCTCCTTGCGAGGCTAGTTCTTCCCAGGCGCTGGCCATGCCATGCAGACGCAGTTCTTTGAGTTCCGCCATAAGATCACGCATTGCGAGTCTCCTCATCGGTGGTACGGAGCCGGTCGTAGCGTGCCGTATTGGCGACAGGCGCTATCTTGAGTTGAAGGCTGGTTTCGGCGGACGGAGGGGCTGCTGTCGATGTCAGTCGAGCCAGGACATTCAGGATGTGCTCAGCACTCAAGCTGCCGGATTCAAGTACCAACTCCACAGCCACCAATACGGCGTCGAGCCCGGCGATGGGAACAGCCGCCAGTACTTGAGTCATGACTCGATCACCATTGGTGTGCCGCCTCAGACCGCGTTTTAGCAGTTGCAACGGCTTCGGCAGATCGGCAAACGGAGCGCCATTACGCAGCGCACCGGGCTTGCGTTCGATGAGCGGGATGTAATGCTGCCAGTCAAAACTGACCTGATCTCGATCAAACAGGCGCTCGTGACTGGCAATCATCGTTTCATCGGCGATGACCACCACCCGTGTGGGATACAAACGGCTGCTGACCCACTGACCGACCCGCTCACACGGCACCGAGTAGCGATTTCGCGCCACGCTGATCAGGCAGGTGCTGGAGACCCGTACGGTGCGCTCGACGTAGCCATCAAAGGCAGTCGGCATCGGCATCAATTCGGCGCGTTCCAGCTCCAGGACGTCCGCCACTGACAGCCCGTTGTACTGCGGGTGCACCAGTCCGTCCCAAAGCGCACGGCAGCGTTGGCCGAGCCAGGCATTCAATTCCTCGAAGGTATGGAACATGCAGTTTTGAGCATCGAGCCAGATGCGCCGTCGGCTGTCTTGAACGTTCTTTTCAACGATGCCTTTTTCCCAGCCGGAGGCCACGTTGCAGAAGTCCGGATCGAATAGGTAGTGGGCACACATGACGGCAAACCGGGCATTGACTGTGCGGCCTTTACCTTTGTTGACCTTGTCGACAGCCGTTTTCATATTGTCGTAGATGCCGCGACGCGGCACCCCACCTAACGCGCCAAACGAGCGGGTATGGGCATCGAACAACATCTCGTGGCCTTGGCTGGGATACGCAACCAACCAAAATGCGCGACTGGCGCACAGCTTCATATGGGAGACCTGGATGCGTCGGAACAGGCCGCCGATCAGCAGACCTTCTTCGCTCCAGTCGAATTGAAAGGCCTCCCCGAGTGCAAAGGTCAGCGGCACAAAGGCCCGTAAAGACTTGCCTTGCTCGCCGCGCCACGCGCGTATGAAGGCGGTGAGCTGGCTGTAGCCGCCGTCGTAGCCCACGGCCTTGATCTGTTCGAAGAGTGCTTTGGCACTCCTGCGGTTGTGCTTTGCCCGAAACGAATCGGCCTTGAGCGCCTGCTCCAGCGTCTCGTGAAATGGACTGAGTTTGTTGAAGGTTGCGCACCGTTGGTACGCCGGCTGGGTGGCTTCGGGTGCTCTGACCCATTTTCGAATGGTGTTTCTCGACAGTCCGGTACGCTTGGCTATCTGATGCAGCGAGAGCTTGTCGCGGAAGTACATCCGCCGGATTTTTCCCAACATTTCCATGCTGATCACCCTGTGTTCTCCTGCTCGAAAAGTGAGCAGAAGCAGTTGAACACCTGGGTCAGTTTTCAGTCGGCAGAACAGCCTTTACTGGGTCAGTTTTCGGTCAGCGGCAACACCCACTGCGCAGATACCTCTGCGCATCGCCTGCTTATCTCGTATTAGCCCCGCCGATTGTGCATCCCAGAGACCTGCAAAACCACAGCACGTTGAGCTTTCAACCCATAGGAAACAGTTGGGCATTCGAGAGCAAGGACGGCCCGATTCAATTGACAGTAAGCCTCTCCATTAACGCCAACGAAGCGCATCTGCTCTTCAGCTGTGCAATGGCGGGGAATGGAATAGCAATCCTTCCAGAGTATTTGGCCGTGCCTGCATTCCGAGACGGCACTCTAGTGAATGTTCTGGAGGAATACACTCCTCTGAATTATGCAATCAAGGCTCAGGTTCCCTCGGCGCGCTTACTGGTTCGCCGTATCACGTCATTTATCAGCTTTCTGCAGGAAAGCTTCCTTCCCGAACCGCCATGGCTCCGTGATCAATAACTTTTGCACAGTACGGCGGGATCGTAGCTGCATGCGGCCTAGCTCAGGGTATGGAATTCCCCGCGACTGTGGCCCCCTTCATTTTGCGGGGTATTACCCTCGTTGGCATCGACAGTGTCATGCTCTCGCGTGAAAAACGAATCAAGGCCTGGAACCGACTTGCACAGCTTGTTGACCCTGAGCCACTCAAGCAAGTTACGCGCAAGGTCAACCTCACGCAAATTGGCAGACTGGCGGAAGAGCTGCTTGCAGGCGAAGTGCGACGATGCATTGTCGTGGAGCTCTGATCCAAGCCTATCCAGGTGACCAATTCGGACCTGGACTACGCTCACACACCGCGCATTTTAGTTGCGCGTCCACCCCCTCAGACCTTCACAAGCAGCACCGCGAATAACGCTTTCGTAAGATTGCAAATCAATGCTCAACTCCTATCAAATCCTGTTGAGTTGCAAAGATGACTACTGTGGCGGCGTTGCGATTTGCGGCACTCGCAAGGTGCTCAGGGCGCTACGTGCACTCACAGCGACGCGAGATTGTGGGTGTAACGCCTTGGGCGGTCGGCGAAATCGCAAAACTATTGCTTGTTTCAGCGTGCACCAACATGTAGAAGAGCTCTCAATGCACGCCTGGTACTTTATCGTGATGGGCTTGTTCAGATTCGATAGGCCGCCCCGGGGTGTGGATGCTGCAACAGGCGGTTTTGGTTGAAGAGCTTTTCTCTCAACGTCCCAGGTGTGTATTCAGTCTTGTAGATTCCCCGCTCCTGAAGGACGGGAACCAGTAACTCGACGATGTCCTTGATCGTGTCAGGCGCCACTGCATACGCCAAGTTGAAACCATCAATATCGGTTTCCTCTATCCACTGTTGCAGTTCATCAGCGACCCGTTGAGCTGAGCCTACAATCAAGGGACCAGAGCCACCTACGGCGATGTGTTCGGCGACTTCACCTACCGTCCAGACCCTGTTCGGATCGGAAATGGTGAAGCGATCAATCGCGGTATGCATGCTGTCGTTACGGATATGCTTGATTGTATCGCCTGGATCGCACGAGGCGAAGTCAATGCCTGTCCAGCCCGACATCAGCGTCAGTGCACCTTCATAACTGGCGTAGCGCTTGTATTCAGCGAGTTTTTCCTCTGCTTCCGCATCGGTTCTGCCGACAATCAATGTCATCATGCCAAACACAGCAACACTGTCGCGAGACCGTCCTTCAGCGACAGTGGCAGCCCTGAGCTTTTTGACAGTCGCCGCAAGTACGGTTTTCGTAGGACTGCTGGCGAATACACATTCCGCATGGCGACCTGCGAATGCTTGCCCTTTCGGCGATGCTCCGGCTTGATAAAGAACGGGCGTGCGTTGCAGGGAGGGCTCGCTGAGGTGGATACCCTTGAGTTGGAAGTATTGGCCATCGTGATCAACAGCGTGAACTTTAGCGGGATTAATATAAACGCCGGTTTCTACGTTCCGTTCTACGGCATCTTCTTCCCAGCAGCCTTCCCACAGTTTGTACATGAGCTCCATGTACTCTTCAGCAATTTCATAACGCGTATCGTGACCGGTTTGTGCCTTCGCGCCGCTGGCTTTTGCTGCACTGTTCAGATAGCCAGTGACGATATTCCAACCGATTCGGCCATTGGTTAAATGGTCCAACGTGCTCATTTTCCGAGCGAAGGTATACGGCGGTTCATACGTCAACGAACCGGTGACCCCAAAGCCGAGGTGTTGGGTGACTGCGGCCATTGCTGGAACAATAACGAACGGATCGTGGCTCGGTATTTGGACGGCATTGCGTAGCGCCGCGTCGGAGTTACCCCCGTACACGTCATAGACTCCGGTCACATCTGCCAGGAAAAGCCCGTCAAAAAAACCGTTTTCCAAAGTTTTTGCCAGATCCTGCCAGTAAGCGATCGTTTTGTACTCGGACGAACGATCACTTGGGTGACGCCACAATCCCTGAGACTGGTGTACAGGGGTGTTCATATCGAATGCATTGAACAGAATTTTTTTAGACATTATGTATATTCCGATGGTCGAGCGAAGGGATGGAGATTATTGATGCTCGAGAGTGGCGTACTTGCCGCTGTGGTAAACAAGCGGCTCACCACCATTGATTGCAGTGTTGATCACTCTTCCAATGATGATAGTGTGATCGCCACCGCTGTAAGATTCGTGAACTTCGCATTCACCGTGCGCCAAAGCACCTTCAAGGCATGGGCTGCCGGTGATGCCTTTATAGAAACTTACGTTATCAAACTTGTCATCGGATTTTGATGAGAATAGTTGTGAAACAGTGCTCTGCTCTTTGCTAAGGAAGTTGATGCAAAAATGACCGTTGTCCAGAATCGCAGTCAAGGTCTTGGAATTGTTGTCAAGGCTCACCAAAAACAATGGCGGTGTCAGGGAGAGTGACATGACAGCGGTCATTGTAATGCCCGCACACAGACCCTCGTCGTCAGCGGTTGAGATGACGGATACGCCTGCTGCAAATTGGCCAGCGAATTTGCGCAGATCGACTTCTGGTGTTTTTTTATTATCAAGTTGCATGAGATTTCTCCTGTTTGCCTGAATAGATAGTGCTTAGCGCCTCTCATCAATTCAAACGAATAATTCTGGAGGTTTGACTTCGATTTTTTCGATGCGAGAGGCTTTGCTGATTTTTTTGCACCACTTCGCAGCGCTGGATTGATGCTCGCGACCTAGTTGACCTATTTCAGAAAGCCCAGATCCAGAGGGTAATCGAGGATGATTCGGGTCTGGTCGAGGTCGTTGGCAATGGCTCCGTAATCACCGCCTGTTCGCATTGAGGCGAACATCAAGCGTAACGATAGATTCTTGGCGGGGCCCGACTGCACGACGTACTTGACCCACAGATCACGCTCCCATTGGGAGCCATTGCGCACGGCCTGATAACGGGAGTACGCGCCGCCTGCATCCCTGCCGTCGATATCGGTACCGCGTAGATAGCGCGCGGTAAAGCTCAGACCCGGTACACCAAGCACTGCAGCATCCAGGTCGTAGCGTGCACTCCAGATTTTCTCGTTGGGACTGTTGAAGTCACTCCCTTGGGCGGCTGAGTCCAGCTCGATATCGAAACTGTTCCAGACATAGTCGAACGGCTGGTCGCCATCGATCTGCGTGTAGGCAAGTTCGACCTTGTGTCCTGCCAGGGCATAACCGACACGGGTGCTCCAGGCATCGTTGCGAATATCACCCAATAAGGCGGCGCCGGTATTACGCGTGCGGTAGTAGTTGACCCCGGTGTTGATCACGCCACCGACGGCCAAGGGCAGGCGGTAGTCAATAGAGGCGAACTGCTGGTTCCATATATCATCCAGTTCGGAACCGAATAGTTTGATCTTGACGTTGTTGATGCCCGTATAGATACCGCCGTAGTAACTGACAAACTCGGTGTTAGCTTGGCGCCCGCTGTAGGCCGTACCGAGATGCCCGCCATGATTGGGTTGCGCCCGGTCACTGCTGGAGACGAAACGACCGGCGTTGAGGGTCAGGCCATCGAACGAGCGGTCCGTGGCATTCCAGCCCCTGAGGGTTTGTGGCAAGAGACGAATGTCACCGTACTTGAGCACCGGAGAATCGGGGAACAGGTCGCCGTAGGCCAGTTCCGTTTGGCCCACCCGCATCTTCAGTGCACCACCGGCCTTAGAGTAGCCGCTCTTCGGATCGCCCTGATTGTCTCGCGAAACGATGCCGCCATTGCCGATGCCATCGCCGACCCGTCCATTACCACCATCGAGCTTTAGTGCGCCCATGTAATGCAGGTCCAGTCCGAACCCAACCAGCCCTTGCGTATAGCCGGAGTTAAACTTTGCCAAGACGCCTTGCGCCCACTCTTGCCTATAACTTTGCCGTTCGCCTTCGGGATTGCGGTAACTGCCGTTGCGGTTATCAGCATTCCAGTAAAAGTTGCGCAGGCCTACTGAGGTCGTGCTCTCTTCGATGAATCCCTTGGCCGAGTCTGCCGCGGCCACACCGGCACTGCTCAGGCAGGCACTGGCGCCGGCCATGCCCAAGGTTATAAGTTTAAACCACATAGTGCGCTTCCTCGTTGCCAACACTGAGCTGTCAGCCTGAAATTTTTATTGTTATCAAGCACGTTTGTCTAAAGCGCATCGCGGTATTTCTATCGTTTGCTACGGGGGGATCAGTTGCAGTCTGTATGTTTGCTACTTGCGAGTAACGAATGAGCGCTTGTTAGAGTGCTCTAAACTGCTATGCGCATTTTAGAAATGCCCGCATAAGGCATTTCTTCGTAACTCACGTATTCGATAAGATCGCGTATGCTCACTATTCGTAGAGCATGCTTTTTCGCGAAGTTCATAAGTTCCGGTAATCTGGACATACTTCCATCATCGTTGGCGATTTCACAAATAACGCCGCTGGGCGTCAAACCTGCAAGTCTTGCCAGTTCAACTGAGGCTTCAGTATGTCCATTACGACCAAGGACACCTTGCGGATGAGCAATCAACGGGAAGACGTGGCCGGGTCTGCGAAAGTCTTGCGGCCTCGCAGAGGGGACCAGCATTTGTCTGATCGTGTTTGAGCGGTCGCTTGCCGAGATCCCCGTCGTCACATCATTTACGCCGTCAATTGAAATGGTGAATGCTGTGGCAAAGCTTTCCGAGTTCTCGGACACCATCAGCGGCAGATTCAATTGAATAGCCAGTTCAGGCTGAATGGACACACATATCAGCCCTCGCCCGAGACGCATCATGAAAGCGATAGTCTCGGGAGTGACCAGATCGGCGGCGACGACAAGGTCGCCTTCGTTCTCTCGGTCTTCGTCATCGACCACAATGACCATCTCACCTTGGCTGATTGCGTGAATCGCACTGGCGACGCTATCCAATTTCATAGCTATCAAGCCTCTTTTTAATCAAGTTTGGTTTTGTTTGACTCCAGTGAACGGGTCACTGCCATTACAGAATGTGGATAGGGCAGAGGGCGCACTGTGGAGGTACGCCCATTGACCATTAGCGCCTGAGGTCAATGCCCTTGGTCTCTCGCATGAAAAATACGACCACGAACATGATGACGTTGAGGGCCATTACGTAAGCGGAAAACACCCAGGCTTCGCCAATCGAATGAAACCAGGAATTAAGGTAGGGTGCTGTTCCGCCGAAAAGACCAGCGGCCAACGATGTCATTACGCTGACGCCCATGCCCCTCATTCGAGCAGGCACCAGTTCGGCCATCAAAGCCGGGTAATGCCCTACGCCGATGGCATAGATAAAAAGACCCAGGCTTTGTGCAATGAATAGCGATGACGGCTCGCTTGACAGAAGCGCCTGGATTGGAAGGCCGCACAGAACGACCAGCGCAGCGAATGTCATTGAATTGATCCGCCGCCCCAGCTTGTCCGAAACCCATCCGAAAACTGGCAAAAATGCAATCATGCAAGCTTGCGCACCAAGGCTCGACAGAAAGGCGCTGTTTGGATTCATGCCATGCTGTGTAATGGCCATTGCTGGAGCAAAGGCGACCCACGTGTAATACCAGACGTTCATCGCCGCGTTGATCACCATCACTGTCATGATGATGCGACCGATGCTTACGGGTTTGCCGGGGGCGTCGCTCGCTGGCGGAAGCTTCCCCGCATCAGCCGCATTGAAGACCTCCGTTTCATGGGCACTTTTACGCAGATACATTACATATAGACCGAGCACCGAACCTGCACCGAAGCCGATTCTCCAGCCCCATTCATTCATCACGTCGGCTGTAAAAATCGACGTCAAGCCCGCAGCAACGGCCGTGGCAATCATAATGCCCAGAATGACACTCACGTAGACCGAGCTAGTCCAGAGACCTCGTCTATCCCTGGGCGCAATTTCCGCCACATACACGTAGGAAACCCCTGACTCACCGCCATGAGCAAATCCCTGAAGGATCCGCATCACGAGCAGGGCAAAGGAAGCAAATGCTCCAGCGGTCTCATAGGTGGGGAGGAGGGCGATGCCTAAGCTTGCTAATGCAAGCAACGTCATCGTAACGACCAGGGTAAATTTTCTTCCTCGACGATCAGCAATACGTCCGAAAAACCAACCGCCCAAAGGTCTTGCGACGAAGCCGCCGGCAAAGATGGCCAAGGTGGACAGCAAGGCGGAAGTAGGGTCAGCTTTTTCGAAAAAGTTTGCCGCCAGGTAAATAGATAGCGTGCTGTAGATTGTCCAGTCATACCACTCTAGGACGTTCCCTGCCGCCGCTGCTTTCAGTGATTGTCGGCGCTGGGCCATCGTCAGGGAACAGCCGTCAGACAGGGGAGATTCCTCAGCATCAATCAGCCGGGCATTCGCTACTGTATCGCTCATTGTCATCCTCCCTTTACTTTCGTAAAGATATCGAATTTTTATAGTTGTTATATTGAAGGAGCGTTCTTATTGTTATAAGCGCGCAACATGATAGACAGCGCTCTTTACGAGCGCTGTAGGATGAGGTCAGTCTCTTATACAGCTCCTATACAGCTCCAACCGTCCAGCGAGCGGGCGGCAGCGTACCATTGACGGCAAACTCCCCAACTATTCGCTGTTTATAGACATGCGGATTGTGCGAGGCGATGGTGCGCGCATTTCTCCAATAGCGGTCAAGTCCCAGCCCCTGTTTGGTGCTGGAAGCACTCATTGCATCAAATGCCTGAGTGGCTGCGTTTAAGACCAGATCGATAACAACGGACTGGATCTGAGACGTCTCGATTTCGAGGAGCGGACATGCTCGGTCATAAGCGTCCTTGTCGCCGTCTCTCAATAAATTGACGACGTTCTCCATGCTTTCAGCAAGTCGCATCACCAGCGCACCTGCTGAGTAAGCCATGCCTCGTACGGCACCGACTACTTGCAAAAGTTGTGGGTCGTGTGAGGATTTGCTGGCGGCGCCGTGTGAGTAAACGCGCGTTCTTTTCGCCACAAATTCGGCAGTATCATTGGCAATGCCACGCGCAATGCCCGCCAATGTAGCGAGGTGGTACAGTTGAAAGTACGGTAGCGAATGCCCAAACCGTGTTGAGTGCTTGCGCAGATCATTCTCCGCCACTATCACATTGCGGAAATGTGCGGTGCCACTGGCAGTGAGCTTTTGTCCAAAGCCATCCCAGTCGTCGATGATCTCCACGCCCTCTGCGTGCCTGTTGATCATTGCCAACACTGCATCGTCGGTAGCGTCGGCCGCGTTGACTTCAATCCAGTCGGCGTACATCGCCCCCGTTGAATAATATTTTGATCCCGTGACGAAAAAATTCCCGTCTTGTTCAATCAACTTCGTCAGCAACGATTTCTGCATCGCCCCCGGGCCGATTTCCGCCATGGCGTTAGACGCTGTTTCATTACGTCCAGCAATGGTCAACCAGCGATCCGCGAAGGGCGTTGCGCCGAAACTCATCAAGTCCTCCACGAAGGCAAAGTGGCCTCGCAATGCTTGTGCGATATTCGAGTCAGCTTCACCCAGCTCGATAATCATCGCGAAGAATTCAGGGAGGGTGACCGCCGAGCCGCCGTAGTCGACAGGTACTCGGGTCGCGCCAAAACCTAGCGCTTTAAGTTCATTAATTTGTGGGCCAGGTAAAATTCGATTGGCATCTCGCTCGGCCGCCCCCTTCTTGATGTCGGCCAAAACAGGTCTGATCTTCTCAACAAGTGAAGCGTACCGAGGTGAAGGCGGGCAGCCCCAAGTACGGGTATCCAGTTTGTCTGTCGATAGTTCGCTCGTAGTGCTCAACACATCTATCACCTATGTATTATTGGAGCATTGCTCGGCAGTGAAGCGACACGTCCTGTCCTGAAAGTTGGAGATCCAGTTGTTATGCAGCTCTGACGTGTCGGGTTATTCATGTGCTTCGATACAACATGCGCTGCTGCGCTTCGTCATGACTTGAGACTGCGGGGGCAGACTTCAGGTATATCAGGCCATCATTTCGGGCTGGTTGATGTCCATGAATGAGATGTGCAAAACCTCTTTCAGTCGTTTGTGACGTCTGTCACCTCCTAGACATTTCGAGGCCGATAATTTGCCAAGTGCGATTGAAATTCAAACGAAAAAACTTTGTCGGGGTTAATCGATAATTTCGATGGGGAGGTGTGACCGTGAGACAGCGCTGGGCTGTGGAGCACATCTCACGCTCGCTGGCAGTCAGAGTTCGGGGCGCCACGTTCCCGACTGGATGATACTGTCCTGCCCGATACGCGTTTCCTTGGCAGCGCTCTGGTGAGGGTTGCACGCGAGGTGTGTCCTGCTTGACTGGACCGGCCTGATGGCGTGTGATGACCCGACGAATTGCCACATTCGAGATCGATTACAAGGTGGCCAAGAAGTGGTCGCCGGCGCTTAGGGTTAATCACTTCCAAGTGCAGCTTAATCATTGAAGAGAATAAAAAAATATGAATTTCCGACAACTCGAGACATTTTTGGTAATCGCCGAACTTGGAAGTTTTTCTGCGGCGGCAGATCGCCTGTGTGTCACACAGTCTACGATTTCGGCTCGCATCATTGAGCTTGAACAGGACCTTGGCGTCGAACTATTTGATCGATCGCAACGTCACGTGCAACTGACGTTCAAAGGGAGAGAGCTTGTTGTCTATGCTCAACAGATGGAGACGTTGTCCGAGCAAATAAAACACACAGTGGGTTCGAAGAGTTCACTCACCGGAATCATTCGAATTGGCGTTGCAGAGCTGGTCGCCATGACCTGGTTGCCGAAGTTTGCGGCCCTTATCAGAGCCCGTTATTCTGGCCTTCAAGTGGAATATGAGGTTGGACTGAACCCCTTTCTTTCAGAGGGCATCCGGAGTGGTAACCTGGACTTGGCCGTTGTGGCAGGTCTCTCTCCGGAACCTGGCCTGATTGCACGTGAACTTGGAACGGTTTCATTTGCCTGGATGGCCAGTGACTCTCTTATTCCCTGCAACGAAATGATGCCTGTGGAGGAACTGCGCAGGTGGCCAATTTTGTATCAGGGCACGGAGTCCTACACTAACAACTTGATCGATGATCTTTTGAGCGTGTCCATCGGCCGTAAGCAGCGAGCGGCGACTTGTAATTCTCTAGGCGCAATCATTTCACTCGCCCGTGGCGGACTGGGCATCAGCTTGCTGCCAATCTCATCCTGTGCCAGTTACATCAAGAGCGGCGAACTGAAGATTTTGAAAACAGACCCCGAATGTTATGAGATGCCCTTTACTGCGGTGTATGACCGACACCCCAACGCTAATTTGTTGGCCGCTATCGCAGACATCAGCTACGAAGCCAGCAGTTTTCATCGCTAGTGAAAGAATGTCCTGGCGCACGTCATTCAAAGCATTTATCGGTACACCACTCTGCCTAGAATCATTTCCTATTGACTGGTCGGTACAGAGCCGTTATAAATTTGCGAGGAATTCAAACCGCGCGCGGTCATGCATCGTCGTAGGGAACATCTAAAAGCCCACACGGGCATTGGAGCCAACAAGAATAATGAGCAATCACCTCACGCAGACCGCTACCTCATCCGTGTCCGCGAGGCTGATAGGGCTGACCTGTTTTGCCATGGTCGCGTTCGCCGCCAACTCGTTGCTGTGTCGCCTAGCGCTGAAACACACTGGCATTGATGCAGCGAGCTTCAGCGTCGTTCGACTGGTGAGTGGTGCTTTGGTGTTGTGGCTGATTTGCGCCCTCAAACGGCCTTCAACGCCGGTCAAGGGAAGTTGGTTGGGCGCCGCAGCGCTGTTTATTTATGTGTTCGCTTTTTCCTTTGCTTACCTTCACCTCGAAACGGGAACGGGCGCATTGCTGCTGTTCGGTGCTGTGCAACTGACCATGGTTCTCTATGGCGTTTTCAAGGGCGAGCGGATGCGGCTACCGGCGATTGTCGGTCTATTGTCGGCGCTGGGTGGCTTGATCAGTTTACTGCTCCCTGGGGCGACGGCTCCCGACCCTTTGAGCGCGATCATAATGCTGGTATCGGGGCTTGCATGGGGGAGCTACTCGTTGCTTGGCAAAGGCGTATCTGACCCTTTGGCGACCACGGCAGGCAACTTCATTCGGTCGATTCCTCTGGTTCTTCTTGCCAGCCTGGCGTTTTTACCAGGGCTGCGTTGGGATCCGCTGGGCCTGCTCTATGCGGTGTTTTCCGGAGCGCTGGCTTCGGGCGTCGGGTACGCGATTTGGTACAGCGCAGTGCGCGATCTGGCATCGTTTCAAGCGGCTACCGTGCAATTGAGTGTGCCCATCCTGGCCTCGCTTGCGGGCATCATTTTCCTCAGTGAAAGCCTCACCCTACGGCTGGTCGTAGCCTCCTTGGCTGTCCTCGGCGGCGTCGCGTTGGTCCTGGGCAGCAAGCAACAACGCTAAGTGCTGCAACGTCGTGACAGTTGTGACAGGCATTCCTAACGTGGCTAATGACAGCCCAGGTTAGCGAATGCCTGCCCCGTTACTTGAGCAACATCGCGCTAACGACCTGGCTTCAGCGTTGAGTTGAACCGAGCGCTTGCTGCAAGTCGTCTATCAGGTCTTCAATCGCCTCTATGCCGACCGACAAACGAATCATCTCTGGCTTCACGCCGGCCTTGGCTTGTTCCTGCTCGTTCATCTGGCGATGGGTGGTAGAGGCTGGGTGGCAGGCCAGAGACTTGGCGTCACCGATGTTCACGAGACGCTTGAAGATTTGCAGCGCATCGTAGAAACGCACGCCTGCTTCGTAGCCGCCCTTCAAACCAAACGACAGGATCGCCGATGGCTTGCCCTGCATGTATTTCTGCGCCAGTGCGTGATGTGGATGATCGGGCAGGCCCGCGTAGCTGACCCATTCCACCTCAGCATGCCCTTGCAGGAACTGCGCTACCTTCAGGGCATTTTCAGTGTGGCGCTCCATGCGCAAAGCCAGGGTTTCCAGCCCTTGAAGCAACAGGAACGCGTTCATAGGTGCCAGCGCCGCGCCGGTGTTGCGCAGTGGCACAGTGCGAGCGCGGGCGATAAAGGCAGCCGGGCCGAATTTCTCTGTGTAGACCACGCCGTGATAGGCCGGCTCGGGCTGGTTGAGGCCGGGAAATTTTTCCGGGTATTGGGTCCAGGGGAATGTGCCACTGTCGACGATCACACCGCCCAGGGAATTGCCGTGTCCGCCGACATACTTGGTCACCGAGTGCACGACAATGTCGGCACCGAACTGGATCGGCTTGCACAAAATCGGCGTGGCCACGGTGTTGTCGACCATCAACGGCACCCCACGGGCGTGAGCGACTGCGGCCAGGGCTTCGAGGTCGATGATATTTCCCGCTGGATTGCCGATGCTTTCGCAGTACACCAGCTTGGTATTGTCATCGATCAGTTCGGCGATGGCCTCGGCGGAGTCGTTGCGGGCGAAGCGCACATCGACGCCAAAACTCGGCAACAGGTGGGCAAACAGGGTGTAGGTGCCGCCGTAAAGTTGCGGGGTGGTGACGATGTTGTCGCCTGCGCGGGTCAGGGTCTGTATCGCATAGTGGATCGCGGCACTGCCGGCCGAGACGGCCAGAGCAGCGATACCCCCTTCGAGGGCGGCAATGCGCTGTTCCAGCACGTCGTTGGTGGGGTTCATGATTCGTGTGTAGATATTGCCGGGCACTTCCAGATTGAAAAGGTCGGCGCCGTGCTGGGCGTTATCGAATTCGAAAGCGACGTTTTGATAGATCGGTACGGCGACGGCCTTGGTGGTCGGATCCGACTTGAAACCATGGTGCAGTGCGATTGTGGCGTCTTTCATGATGGTTATTGACCTTCTCTAAGGTGTCCCGGATTTTGTTTGAATTGAGTGAGGTAGCGACAGGGGAGGGCGCCTCGCCTGGGCCGCGAGGCTCCGGAAGTTTGTCCGAGTTATTAATGACGATCGAGCCATACCGTCTGTGCGTTACAGAATTCACGTACCCCAAAGTGCGAAAGCTCGCGACCAAAACCGCTCTTCTTCACGCCACCAAAGGTGACTCGGGGGTCGGAAGCGCTGTAACCATTGATGAATACACCACCGGTTTCAAGCTCGCCTGCCATTTTTTGGGCGCGGTCAACATCGCCTGTATAGATCGTTGCAGTGAGGCCGAACTCACTGTCATTTGCCAATTCCAACGCATGGGTGGCGTCGCGTGCGGTGATGATCGACGCGACCGGGCCGAACAGTTCCTGCTTGAACGAGGTCATCTGGTCGGTGACATGGGTCAAAACCGTTGGCTCGTAGAAGTTTCCCGGGCCTTCAGTCTTCTGGCCACCCAGCAATAACGTCGCGCCTTCTCTCAGGGTTTCGCGCACTTGTTGATCCAGTTCATCACGCAAATCAAAACGAGCCATCGGGCCGACGTAAGTTGTGGCGGCGAGTGGATCACCGACCACCAGCTTGCGTGTGGCTTCGACAAACTTGCGGGTGAATTCCTCGACAACGCCTTGCTCGACAATCAGGCGCTTGGCCGCTGCGCAGACTTGCCCGGTGTTTTGATAACGACCGATCACGGCGGCTTTCACCGCATCGTCGAGGTTGGCATCATTGAGTACGATAAACGGGTCAGAGCCGCCCAGTTCCAATACGCACTTTTTCAATGCTGCACCGGCCTGCGCGCCGATGGCCGTGCCGGCCCTTACACTGCCGGTGATGGTGACCGCTGCAATGCGTGAGTCCTTGATCGCCGTGGAAACACCGTCCGGCGTGACGTTGATGACTTCGAAAACCCCCTCGGGGAATTCCGCCTGCTTCAATGCGTCCTGCAAAAGATAAGCGCTGCCCATCACGTTCGGTGCGTGTTTGAGCACGTAGGTGTTGCCGGCAAGCAAGACCGGGACGGCGCCGCGCAAGACTTGCCAGATCGGAAAGTTCCACGGCATCACCGCGAGAATCGGGCCGAGCGGACGGTATTCAATGCGCGCCTTACCGCCTTCTATCATGGTTGGCTCTGCTGTCAGCATCGCAGGTCCGTGTTCGGCGTACCACTCGCAGAGCTGCGCACACTTTTCGATTTCACCACGAGCCTGGGTGATCGGCTTCCCCATCTCCAGGGTGATCATGGTTGCCATCGCTTCTGCGTTGTTGCGCAAGACGTTGGCCAGGGTGATCAGCCGTTGCGCACGCTGCGCTACGGGTGTGCCGCGCCAGGCACTAAACCCGGCCGCGGCACGTGACAGTGCGGTGTGCAGCGCCGCGTCCGATTCAAAAGGGTAGTGGCCGATCTGCTCGCCGTTGGCGGGGTTGATCGAAATGGCGTGGGTGAGGCTGGAAACGTTGGTCATTGTACCGCCCTGCGTGGTGGGGATGCGTTCAAGCTACGGTGGCTACAGATCACTGGAAATTGATTAATTCTGATTATATCGTTCACGATTGGAGAATGACTTGGATCTGGTTCAGCTCGAAATTTTCAAAGCTAGCTCCGTTCATGGCTGCGTCACAGTGGCCGCTCAGCACAATCGATCGGGTGCCAATGTGAAAATTCTGAATGAACCAACATGATTCTTTGGCGTTGTCTGAACCCTTTCTTAGGGGGCTTTCAAACAGTTGGACATGCAGGCAACTGCTTTGCTATCGGGTCGATCATCGACAAAAAACCCCTCTCGATTCGGCATTTTCAGGTTTGCTAATGTCGACGCGTCGACCGTCGCATTGGCGTCGAGCAGTTTGTTAATGTGCAAGACGTAGCCGGTCACCGCATAGACCTGCTCGTTGGTTAGCGACTGAGGAGCCTGGAACGGCATTGCCCTGCGTATGTAGTCGAAGAGCGTCGTCGCATAGGGCCAGTAGCTGCCGACTGTCTTCAGCGGCTTTTCAGTAGTCAGCGACCCTTCACCTCCAGTTAACGCTGGACCTACGCCGCCTTCGAGTTTCATACCATGGCAGCCGACGCAGCTGCTCATGTAAACCTTTTCGCCGTCCGCGACTGTGGCGCTCCCCGGTGGCAATACCTTGCCATCGGGTGCTACATCGATGTTCCAACCGGCGATCTGCGCCTCCGTAGCTTTTGTGCCCAAGCCGTATTTGGGTTCCGCCGCGGCATAAGTGAACACGCATGCACCCAGCACGCCAAAGACTAGCGATCCACATTTAAGCCCGCCCATTGGTCACCTCCCCATTGCTGGATACGCGCCACGGTTGCACTGAGTTGTTGTGATAGAACGAGACCTTGCCACGCTCGTCGATCAACTGCTCCATCATCGGCTGTACGTATCCGGTCTCGTCAATGGCACGGCTCATAATCATCAGTTCCTGGCCGTTCCATTCGAAGGCTGCTCTAAAGGCGGTTAGCGCCTTAGTCAGAATGGGCTCCTGTAACCTTGCTTGAGTCCAGTTGTTACCGCCGTCTACGGAGACGTCGACACGTGTGATTTTGCCGTGGCCGCTCCACGCAATCCCACGCATTTCATGGACGCCCTTGCGTGTCAGCTTCTGGGTGCCGGAGGGGTAGGTAATCAGTGATTTGCATTCCATGACAAAGGAAAACTTCCGGGCTTTGCCGTTGGCCATTAAATCGGTGTACTTGGCGGTTTCCTCTCGACTGTAGGCAGGTGCGTCGGTGACGTGTAATCGACGCAACCATTTGATGTGAGTATTGCCTTCGTAGCCTGGAACAAAAAGACGTAAGGGGTATCCCTGTTCTGGCCTCAGTCGCTCGCCGTTCTGGCTGTACACGACCATCACATCGTCCAGACACTTCTCGATCGGAATACTTCGCGTCATCGCTGCGCCGTCGGCACCTTCGGCGATTATCCACTTGGCTTCGGGCTTCAGGCCGGCCTCATCCAGCAGTGTCCTCAGAGTCACTCCAGTCCATTCAGCGCAACTCACAAGGCCGCTCACTTCGGCCGCAGTTTTACCCCACGGAGGGAGGAATGACGGATTGCCCGAGCACTCCATGAAATACACCCGCGATACCGCGGGAAGCTGGCGAATCTCATCCACGGTGAATATAAGCGCTGTTTCGGTGAGGCCATGGATCATCAAGCGATGTTCCGCAGGATTGATCTGCGGGACGCCTGCGTGGTGGCGCTCATAAAACAGACCATTGGGCGTAATGATGCCGTCCAGCTCTTGAAGCGGCGAGGTGCTGTAGGCCGACATCGTGTCTTTCAGGCCGGGGTACAGACTCCTGATAGCCTTCGTTTCGAACGTTGAAGGTTTGCCATAAGGGCTTGCTGTGGGTGTGCCCAGGCTGCGAGTCCATTGTGGGACTTCAAGGGGTAGGTTCGGGTCAAGGCCGGTCGCGCTGGTGGTGTCTGCCATGACGAGTTTGCTGTCAACCAGGCCAAAGGCGGCGGTGCCAACAAGTGCGCCGCTTTTAATCAGAAAATCTCGACGAGCCAGTGGCGTTTTAGACGCTTCTTGCTCAGCGGAGGCAGTGGATTTTTTTGTCATTTTTTTCCTCTGGAGCTTTGCCGACACAGATATACCGATCAATGGACCGATCGGTCAGTCTGGTGGGAGCTTAGATCGGAAAATACGGCTGGTCTAGTCTTTGCTAGCGACGACAAAGTGTTAAAGCAGATTTGGGTGAGGGGGGGGCAGCGGGGAAGCGGCGCATGTGATGCACCGCTGATAGCCGTCAAGCTTGGCGTTGCGCAGTTTTGAGTCCGGGCAGAATGGTGTCGCAAAAGAACATTGCGATGGATTCGGGAGAGCGCGGGCCTCCTGGTTTGATCCACAGGTAACTGTAGTGGTGAATGCCAAGGATCGCCTTGACGGCCAATGAGTCGGAAGTATGGAACGTACCCTCGCTGACGCCTGCCTTGAGGATCTGCGACCAGAGCTTTTCATACTGACGGTGCAGGTCGAGTAGTTCGGTCTGGCGTGCACCAATGACGGAATACACTTCACGAAAACAGACCGTCATCTCGGCTAGATGAATGACGATCGTACGCATGACGATGGTGGAGAACTGGCGAAATTTGTCTTCGGCAGGCAGATCGCTTTCGCACAGTGGGATGCCTTCAGCGATCAAGACCCGCAGGTAGCGGCTGGTGATCTCAAACAGCAACTCTTCCTTGCTGCCGATATGGTAATACAGCGCACCTCGACCAAGCCCCGTGGCCTTTTCAAGCTCGGCCATACCGGTCGCGTGAAAGCCCCGAGTGGAAAACAACTCCGCAGCGATTCTCAGTATCCGTTCCTTGGTGCCGATTTCAGTCGGTTCTACAGTGACGGCAATGTTTTTCTTTCCCATGAGTCCATTTCCAGCTTGTTAGGCACCAATCATACGCATGCAGTCGTGTTGAAGGATATCGATGCGAGCATTGGAGAATAGCCCTATTGACCGATCGGTACAGCAGGATTATAAATTGCCTCCCAAATGGACAGATCCGTTAAGGCGTGCAGCTCTAGGAGTATTTCTGAAAAATTTGGGATGAGTGATATCCGTTGCGACCATATTGGCATGCAGTATGCCTAAGGATCCCGCGTTTTGACTTTGATGTCAGGTATGTCGCGTCTTGCCTGCAGTACGAAATATTCAACGTAGCATTGTGCGACGGTACAGTGAGCGCGCCCCGCTATCAAACAGGGTCGGCTGAAGTTTGAGGCTTTAACGAAATCTAGTTTTCTTAAGTATGTCAGGGTAAATCGATTTTTTGAACACTTAAGTGAGGTATGTATGATTTTAGACAATTTCCATACCATATATGCGGAAAGGTTCTTCGCGCAACATGCTGAGTTGTTTTCCCCCTATTTGGCAGAGGTTGGGCTCAGTGAAATTATTTTGCGTTCTCCCAGTTATGAAATCCCCTTATCTGAATACGTTGCTTTATGGGAGGTGCTGGGCAGGGAAGTATCACAAACCATCGGGCTAAAGGTCGGAATACGAACAAGCTGTCATGGCTGGGGTATCTGGGGGCATGCAGTCCGGAGCGCGCCGACTGTGGATTTGGTACTTCATTGCTTGGGGCATTACATTGATGTCCTTATTCAAGGCGTTAGAATTGAAGTTGATAAAACGGATCGGTTGATTAGTGTTAGTTACCAGATTATTGATCCACTCATCATTCAGCGCAAGCAGGATGCTGAATTCTCAATTGCCTCTGGACTTAGCTTGATGCGGGAGGTTACAGGTTGTGATGAACTTTCACCAGTATTCGTAGAGTTCGAGCATGGCGCCTCAGGTGACTTGGATGTATATAAAGAAATATTTAATTGTCCTGTTTTTTTCAATCGACCTACAAATCGCTTATGCTATTCTGCCGCCCTTTTAGATATGCCTGTGCGCACTGCCGATATTCGTTTGTTTCAGGCGTTGGAGGGGGTGCTGGAACAGAGGCATGCAGTTAGAGTGGGCCCTAATGATTTGCTGAATGGACTTTTGCGCCACGTCGCTGATAACTTGAGCAGTGGATGCCCAAACATAGATCAAATAGCCGCCTCAATGAAATTGGGGGTTCGGACGCTACAACGTCGTTTGGCCGATCAGGATTTGGATTTCAGTCATCTTGTTGAATCGGTTCGTCGGTCTTTGGCAGAAAATTATGTATCGTGTTCCAACCACAGCATAACCGACATTGCGCTATTGCTTGGGTATACCGAGGCAAGCTCCTTCAGCCGTGCGTTCCGGCGCTGGATGCAGTTGACTCCGCAGCAGTACAGGCAGCAGGCAAGGGCAAAGTCGAATCCAGTTGGCACCTGATGCCTGTGTTTTAGTCGCGCTCGGACAAGCCCATCTGTCGTACTTGCAGTAGCTTCGCAGTTTTGTAGGCACATGCCGGAGAGCGAAGATGTTAATGCAGATTGAAAATTCTGATAAGTTTTTTATCGGCGGCACTTGGATGGGTCCCCAAGGCGATTACTCATGTCATGAGGTCATAAATCCAGCGAATGGTAGCGTATCAGGGTCGGTTTTGTTTGGCTCATCGGCTGACGTTGAGTTGGCTATACAAGCCGCTTTCGATGCCTTTCCTCGATACTCCATCACCCCTGTCGACTTTCGTGTTGCGCTATTGGAACGAATATGTGCAATTTACGAAAGACGTCTAGATGATTTAGCTAAAGCAATTACGCTTGAAATGGGCGCGCCTTTACATCACTTATCTCGACCTTTACAAGCTTCGATTGGACTTTGGCATTTTCAAGCTGCACTGGAAACGCTTAAAAATTTCAGGTTTGAAACCCAGCAAGGAACAACACTCATTACTAAAGAGCCTATTGGAGTATGCTCTTTGATTACGCCTTGGAACTGGCCCATGAATCAGGTTGTATGCAAAGTCGCCCCAGCGTTGGCCGTGGGGTGCACCATGATACTTAAGCCAAGTCAGAATGCACCTTACTCAGCATTGATCTTAGCTGAGATATTAGAGGAGGCAGGTGTTCCTGCTGGCGTGTTCAATATGGTGAATGGAGAGGGCCGTAAACTGGGGCAGCAATTGGCCTCCCATCCGCTTGTGGACATGGTGTCATTGACGGGTTCCACACAGGCGGGGAGTAGCTTGACTGTTGCGGGTGCTGAAACAATAAAGAGAATGTCATTAGAGTTGGGTGGGAAATCTGCGAATATTATCCTGTCTGATGCAGATTTAGAACAGGCGGTCCGGCATGGCGTTCTACATATGATGTCAAACTCAGGTCAGTCCTGCACCGCGCCCTCTAGAATGCTTGTTCCGCGAAAAAAATTTGAAGAAGTTGAACGGATTATCATAAAGGTGTGTTCTGATATAAAAGTCGGTGATCCTATGGACCCTGAGACCATGATGGGTCCAATGGCGAATGAGCGACAATACAATCTTGTCAGGGACTTAATACAGGTCGGTATCAACGAAGGGGCGAAGATATTAGTAGGAGGTACTGGGAATCCAATGAAAAATAACGAAGGATTCTACATTGCTCCAACTGTATTCACTCGTGTTGATAATAAAATGTTGATTGCGCAAGAAGAAATTTTCGGCCCTGTGCTAGTCGTCATCGGATACGACAGCGAAGAAGAGGCTGTCGCTATAGCTAATGATTCGATATACGGTCTTTCCGGGTACGTTTATTCATCTAATCTGTTGCGCGCCAAAGAAGTTGCGAAGCTTATGCGCACGGGTATGGTTCATCTTTGCGGCGCCCCAACCGACATCAATGCGCCTTTCGGCGGCTATAAGAAATCTGGAAATGGGCGGGAGTGGGGAATTGCTGGTTTTGATGAATTTTTGGAGACCAAGTCAATAATGGGTATGTTGTAAGAATAGGGGGGGATTGCTCAGTTTGTTGAGGAGTCCTCCCTTCTCTTTCGGAGGTGAGATCGGACGTTTCGATTGCCATACGCGAGGGCGCTCACTTGCTTCCAATCCCCTGCTTGCGATTGTTTACTCACGACCTGGCAGGCTGCGAGTTCATCTTTCGAAATTTGCACTTGTTTTTATAAGTTTCACAGAAAGTCGGGTAGGCGCTCCGGAAGCGTTCGCATTTTACCCGCGATTACTGCTTTCTGCGTCATTGCCGCAGAACCATCATTGCGCAAGGAGTCGATTGTCATTCGATGTCAAGCATTCTGTCGTCGGATGGCAAGCGACTGCCTCGAATAATGAATACTTTGCTTGCTAGGTGAGCAGTAACCTTAACCGCAGTTTTTAGCTCGGATGGTTTTAAGGGCGTACTAGCTAACCAATAACAAAAATCAAAAGTGCGTGTACCGATTATATTGATCCTCCGTTTTCTGTCTTTTTCCCGGCAGAGCTAAGGTCTCTTTATTTTCGTGTCGCAAGCGCTTGAGTGGTTTTCTGTATTTCTGAGCCTTGCTTCTGTCCAATTAAAAGAAAAGAACCAGGAGAGCTTCATGAAAATGCTAACATTCTCATTGTTAGGTGGCGCGCTGTGCGCTGCGCTTGGCGTAGGCTGCGTGCAGGCCTCTTCCACAATTGACGCAAGCAAGCTTGGAAGCGACCTTACCCCTATTGGTGCGCAGAGGGAAGGCAATGCTGATGGGACGATTCCCGCGTGGGACGGGGGACTTACCAAGGCGCCCGCTGGCTGGTCACCAGGTCATGGCGATCCATATGCTGGCGATAAACCACTCTATTCAATTGATGCGGCTAATGTGGCCCAGTATCAATCGAAACTGCCAGCGGGTCAGGTGCAACTGATCAAAATGTACCCGGGTTATCGTGTGGATGTGTATCCGACACGACGCACTTGTGCTATCCCAACTGAATTGGCTCAGCGTACCAAGGAGTTTGCCGGGCAAGGCAAGATCGGTGCTGACGGTTGGCGGTTGGAGCAGGCAGTTGGCGCTGCTGTGCCGTTTCCCGTACCGCAGAATGGTATTGAGGTAATGTGGAATTACAAGCTTCGCTATATGGCAAAAGGGCGTCGCGCTCAAATATCTTTTTTGGCGCGGGACAATTCAGGTACATTAACTGAAGCCAAACAATGGGCCTATGAGTATTACCCCTACAATGACCCTTTGGTCAAAGGTCCAGTTGATACCGGTGGCATCGAAGCTAAGCTGCTTTACGACATTCTGACGCCGTCATCCCGAGCGGGCGAGATGTATCTCGTCCACAGCTATTTTGATAAGCCACAGGACGCTTGGATTTATTTTCCCGGTCAGCGTCGCGTGCGGCGTGCTCCATCCTTTGCTTATGACAACCCTATCGCAGGTAGTGACGGTCTGTACTTTGTCGATCAGATTAACATGTTCACCGGAGCGCTAGACCGTTACGACTTCAAGTTGCTCGGAAAAAAAGAAATCATCGTACCTTATAACTCCTACAAGTTGGTGGATAAGTCCAACAAGTATCAGGATCTGATTGGGCAGAACTACCTTAAGCGCGATGCGCAGCGCTACGAGACGCATCGTGTATGGGTCGTCGAAGCAACGGTTAAAGCGGACAAGCGACACTCTTTCGCCAAGCGGGTATTTTTTATCGACGAGGACAGCTGGACACTGCTGCACGTTGATATGTATGACACAAAAGGCAACCTCTGGCGTGTGCAGGAAGGCAGTATTTGGGCAGACCCAGGAATTCAGGCCTGCACTAGTTTCGAATATTTAAGTTACGACCTTGTTGCTCGGCGCTATATAGCGGACGGTTTCACTCAGGAAGGCGAGGTAATGGATTTGACTGCCGGAATGGAAGGGCGCGTAAGCGACAAAATGTTCAACTCGAATGAACTGCGTCGTCGCGGTGAGCGTTAATTTCCTCGGAGTTCACCCAAATGTTCAAAATTAAAAAAAGCGGTGCTATCGCGCCGCAGCGTTTCCCGCATGCCTGCAGTTCGCTGACTATTGGGATGATGGCGGTCTCGACGCTAATGTGGGCGCAACCGAGCCACGCGTTCCGTTTCGGTTCTGAAGATGGTATATCAGGTAGCTTCGACTCTTCCTTGAGCTACGGATTTGCTACTCGCATGGATTCCCCGGACTGTAAACTCCTGGGTGGAGATAGTGGTGGTTGTAATAACGGTACCAGCACTGGACTTGGTAATTACTATAACTTGACTAAAGGCAACGGTTACGCCAATGCCGACATCAACTACACCAATTCGGATGACGGCAATCTCAACTACAATAAGCATGATGTTTTTTCTGAAGTGCTTAAGGGGACTCATGAGTTGAGTCTACAATTCGGCGATGGCTGGAGTGCTCTGGGCCGAGTTGCGTGGGCCAAAGACCTCAAGATGGACAACACTCGACGCACCCCTCTGGACGACGAAGCCGACCGCGATGCCACTGAGCGTCTCGATCTCCTCGATCTATGGGTTGCCAAAAGTTTTGACCTGGGTGATATGCCGACAAAAGTTAAAGTTGGTAACCAGGTGATCAGTTGGGGAGAGGAAATCTTTATAACCGGTGGCATCAATCAAATTAATGCCCTCAGTTTACCCAAATACCACACGCCCGGAACCCAATTGAAAGAGGTATTCATTCCGGCACCGATGGCGTCGTTTAATGTGGGCCTTACAGAAACCCTGAATCTTGAGGGCTACTACCAGTTCAAGTGGAACGCTTATGACCTTGATCCGGTAGGAACCTATTATTCGAGTGCTGACGTAGTAGGCGAAGGTCGTCAGCCTATTTACTATTCAACTAGTTATCTTGATAACTTCGCAGGCGCGGGGACGTGTAATGCGATTACGCCAACCGGTCGATGTGGCGAACCCCTGATCAGCGGTCTGAATAATGCTCAGTTGGTCGCGAGCGGCCTTGCTGTTCCTTACGGCGGTGAACGTAAGCCGGATAATGGGGGGCAATATGGTGTGGCGCTGCGCTGGACAGCGGAGGATATCGGCGCTGAGTTTGGTGTTTTTTACGAGCGGTATCATGACAAACTCCCGTTCATTGGCTACACCGCTCTATCTGATCCGGATGCGTTACATACAGACAACTTCTTCGTAAATTATGGAGAAGATAAAGACTTGTTTGGACTGTCAATGTCCACCATGTTGGGTCCGGTAGCCGTAGCTGGAGAAGTGTCATTTCGACCTAACGATAGCGTCGCAATTGATCCGACGGTACCATTTGGCCGGGCGTTCACCGGATCCTTTAACAAGTACAGCGTATATGACACGGGCGTACACAATGGTTACGTCGAAGAAAAGAAATGGCAGATGGATGTTAACGCCATCTACACCTTCGCTGCCAATGATCCTCTCGGCTTCATTCCCCGTAGCCTAGGTGCATCTGACGGTTTTATCTTGGTCGAGGCAGCGGTTACCCACTACCCGGATCTCGATACCTCTGGCAAAACTCCATACTTTCTGCCGGACTACTCACTGCCAGATAAAACGTCTTGGGGCTATATCACGGAGATCGGTATCAATTATCCGAATCTCTTTGGGACCGGCATAACTGTGACGCCGCAGCTTGATTTCAGTCATGACGTTAATGGGACGACGCCGAACTCATTGCCCTTTGTAGAAGGTCGTAAGTCGCTGACCAGTTCTTTGCTGTTCAACTACCGAGATCGTTGGAAAGGTGGCCTGCAGTGGGTGCAGTTCTGGGGCGGTGGCGGTAACAATCTGATGGCTGATCGCGATTTTCTCAGCGGTAACATCTCCTATTCGTTCTGAACCTATGCCTCCTCCGTTGGAGGAGGCTGTTCACTCCTTCAGGTATTTTCACCATGTTGGCTTCTATGGTGCTCGGTCTCGAGCGTTTCTTCTTTCGCCATCGATTGGCGACGCTAGCAGTACTGGCGGTTATTACGCTGGTGATGGGGCTGTTCGCGTCGCGTTTGGAAATGTCGGCAGGTTTCGACAAGCAGCTTCCTCAGCAGCATGCGTTCATCAAGACGTTCAACCAATATCGGGACGTACTCTTCGGCGCCAACCGCATAATCGTGGTGCTGCATGCCAAGCACGGCGATATCTGGAACCAGCAAGCGCTGACCCGATTGTATGACCTGACTCAGGCAGTGTTCTTCATGCCCGGTGTTGATAGGCGGAGTGTTACCTCACTTTGGACACCTAATACGCGTGCGGTGCAGATTACCGAGGAAGGTATGAAAGCCGAAGACGTTGTGGGCGGTGAAGTCACCGTTGGTACTCTCGACGATAAGGCTATTGCTGGTATTCGCGAACGTACTCTTATCGGTGGATTTGTTGGCAGCCTGGTAGCGAACGACCATTCCGGAGCGATGATCGTGGCCGAGCTTGCAGATCCAGACCCACAGACAGGTAAGCGTTTGAACTACTTGGAATTCAGTCAGCGTCTTGAAAATGATCTGCGCAGTAAATATGCCGACGCCGACTACGATGTTCAAATCATTGGTTTCGCCAAGCAAATGGGCGATATCGGGGCAGGCGCCAAAAGCGTCATAGTTTTTTTTGCATTGGCTTTCGTACTCACCGCGCTGGCTGTGTATTGGTATACGCGTTCCTGGGCACTGACGTTCTTGCCGCTATTTTGCTCTTTGGTTTCGGTGGTCTGGCAATTTGGCACGATTACCTTACTTGGCTTCGGCCTTGATCCGCTTGCGATTCTAGTGCCGTTCCTGGTTTTCGCTATTGGCGTATCTCACGGAGTGCAGCAGATTAACTTTATCTCAAGGGAGGTATGTAACGGTGCTGATGGTATGACTGCTGCGCGCCGGAGTTTTGGGGGGCTTCTAATTCCCGGGACCTTGGCATTGATTACCGCTTTTGTTGGTTTCGCCACCTTGGTATTGGTCCCGATTCCAATGATCCGAGAATTGGCCATCACTGCATCGGTAGGAGTGGCCTATAAGATCATTACCAATTTGATCATGCTGCCAGTGCTGGCTAGTTATTTTCGCTTCGACACTGCCTTCGTAGCTAAGGTAGAGCGTCTTCGCCAATGGCGTGACAATGCCATGGTTGGGCTTGGGCTAATCGCCGAACCACGTAATGCTGCGATTGGGGGTGTCATTTGTCTTGCATTAATGGTGCTCGCGGTGTGGCAGAGTCAAGGACGTCATGTGGGTCATGTTCTGCCAGGGGCGCCCGAGCTCCATTCGGATTCACACTATAACCTTGATGTAGAGAGCGTCGTGCGTCACTTCTCACTGGGTCTGGACTTGTTCACCGTCGCAGTGGAAGCCCCTGAAGGTGGATGCTACCGGCACGATGTAATGAGTTATGTTGATCGTTTGACTTGGCATTTGGGAAATGTGCCAGGTGTACTGTCAGCTCAATCCTTACCGGCGTTGACTAAACTGTCAGCTTCTGGTGTGAACGAAGGCAATCCGAAGTGGACGGCTCTTCCGCTGGACGAGCTGTCGCTGGCTGAAGCCGTGCGTCAGGTACCTGAGTCTCTGCGTTTGTACAACGCTGACTGTACCTTGTTGCCGATCAATCTTTACCTAACTGATCACAAGGCCACTACCTTGAAGCGCGTTGTACAGGCCGTCGAGCGCTATCGACTGGAGCATGCCCTCAAGGGCGTGACGGTACGTTTGGCCAGCGGTAATGCTGGTGTGCAGGCAGCCACCAATGAGGTGGTGGAAACCTCTGAGTTGCCAATGATGCTCTATGTCTATTTGACAATTATGGTGCTGGTGTTACTGGTCTATCGGGACTGGCGAGCAATGATCGCCTGTTGCCTTCCTCTCACTCTTGCAACCTTTCTTGGCTACTGGTTCATGAAGGAACTGGATATAGGGCTCACTGTTGCGACTTTGCCGGTGATGGTACTCGCCGTTGGTATCGGTGTGGACTATGCGTTCTATATCTATAACCGCCTCCAGATGCATCTTGTCGAGGGCCTGAACATCGTTGAAGCCTTTCAATTGGCTCTGCGTGAGGTTGGAGTGGCCACTGTGTTTACTGCAATCACCTTATCCGTGGGCGTTGCCACGTGGTCGTTCTCTGCACTGAAGTTTCAAGCCGATATGGGGCTGCTGCTTACCTTTATGTTCATGGTCAACATGATCATGGCCATTACCCTTTTGCCAGCAATCGCCGTAATGCTGGATGTTCTCATTCCCCGCCGGGGACCCGTTCGTGCTCCCTTGGTTGCACATTGATAGGAGTACATCTGATGTCCGCGACTCGTTCTCTGCGTCCGATGTTGTTGTCGCTGATTCTGCTGGGAGCCGGCGCTGAAGGCGGGGGAGTAGCCCTGCCGCTAGCCCATGCACAAAACGCTCCGCTGCTCGCTGTCACCCATACCGGCCAACGCTTGGTTGCTATTGGCGATCACGGGGTGGTGATACTGTCCGACGACGGTCAAACCTGGCGACAGTCCAGGCGCGTCCCGGTGGATGGACTGCTCACCGCTCTGAGCTTCGCTGATGCTCAGCAGGGCTGGGCAGTTGGCCACGGTGGCGTGTTACTGAAAACCGAGGATGGCGGCGAAACTTGGACCCTGCAGCAACGCATGGAAGGGCAGCCAGTGCTGCTTTCTGTATGGTTCGAAAATAGCCGTCACGGCATCGTTGTTGGCGCTTACGGTTATGCCGCACAGACCGAGGACGGAGGCCAAAGTTGGACACGCCTGATTGTCGGCGAGGAAGGGGATGACTATCATCTCAATCATATTTTTTCGGGACCCGATAAGAGCCTTTTCATTGCTGCAGAGATGGGGCATGCCTTCCGCTCTTTGGATCACGGCACTACGTGGGAAAAGCTCGATACCGGTGTAAGAGGGTCGTTGTGGGGAGGGATCGGCCTAAGATCTGGCAGAGTGCTTCTTGTTGGAATGAGTGGCCGAGTGTTGATCAGCGACAACATAGGTGACACCTGGCGCGAATTGAACAGCGGCAGTCATGAGGCGATCACGGCTGTCGCCCAGCGTGCTGATGGTCGTGTGGCACTGGTTGGTAACGGTGGTCTGGTCGCCGAATCAGATGCCAATCTGGAGCGTTTCACCACCTCGCTCAGGGAAGATCGTATCAACCTGGCTGCCTTGGCACCCATGGATGACGGACGTCTGCTGTTGTTCGGTTCTGTAGGTGTGGTGCAGTAATAACTTTGGTGAAAGTCGTTTGATGCTTGCACCTGATACGTCTGGGTGCGGTGCCTATAAGCGACTTTCGCTTTTTTCATTTTTCCGCGGGCAACCGAGTCGCCTCGGAGCCGTGTTCGTTCTTGGCGCATATTTTCGAATGTGAGTTGCGCAGGATCCTGATACATCGCATCGGGTTTCATTACAAAGTATTATGTGCATACACAACTGGTCCGGTGAATTGTCGCTACGATCCAAACTATTATTACTTAATGTCTTTTTGCTAACTCTTTTACCATTGTCCTTGTGCCTTTAGGGGGGCGCTCTGGGTTACGCGCGCACGATCAAATGACCCGTCGCGTAGAGCCGTTCGTACTGGTACCCAGCGCGCGGTGGTAGCTATCGAGCGTAGCTTGATACATTTGCATGGCAGTGTCGCGCATGCCATTCAGCCGAGTAGGCCCAGCAAGGAATTATCGGTGCTTCGGGAGAAATTTCCGATCTGGCTTCACAGGTTGCCCTTTCGGTTGAACTGCAGGGTGCCGTCACTGATGAATTGAGCTCCAACATTGTCTCTGTAGATCAAATGGCAGAAGAGATTAGTTGACTGGATATTTCAGCACCGCAGGAGCAGGCGAAAGTGGCTGAACAGATGAAGGAGCTTGGGCAACACGATTCAAGCTTTGATATTTATTTGTGACACCTGATGCCAAGTGTTTTGTCACGTTGGGTCAAGCCGGTCGGCGTTAATAAAATTAAGCTGCAGGTACATGAATAATAATCGCAAGTCACTGGATCACACTCTATGCTCAATCGTTCACTCCGATATTTGATGTGCGGGCTGTCATTGGTCAACGTGGCTCTGCCAGCACTAGCGTTACCCGCGCCAATGGCATCAGCGACGGAGTTCGTGCCAGAGCAGGTTCGAGTCGAAGTGCTCGGCGATCATCACGGCCAGAATTGGTTCTGGGCATGGGGTAGTAACGCTCCAAGCATGGGGAGTGGCCGCGTCTTGCTATTTGATGATGCGGGTCGCAATCTTGGGCAGTTGAGCACCGGAATGTGGTTCAACAGCCTGGTGCCATCTCGCAAGCGCGACGAGCTTTACGCTGTTGAGACCTACTTCAGCCGAGGGGTTCGCGGTGAGCGCACGGATGTTGTCACGGTATATGACTCCAAGACTTTGAGCCCAAAAGGCGAGATCAAAATTCCGGCCAAGCGCATGAGTGCCCTGATTTCAACAGGGCTGAGTGTGTTGTCGGACGACGATCGTTTTCTTATGGTGTTCAACTTCACTCCAGCACAATCGGTCAGCGTCATTGATCTTGAAAACAATCGGTTTGTGCAAGAGGTAGCGACGCCTGGCTGCGCCGCTATGTATTCCGCAGGGCCTAGGGACTTCTACTCCATTTGCGGAAACGGTGCCTTCTTGCATCTCGAACTTGACGATCGAGGTCGGGTGATGCGACAGGAGCGCAGTGCCCCAATATTCGATCCACTGCAGGATCTTTTGCTGACCACAGGTTCTCGCAAGGGCAACACCTGGTACTTCGTCTCACAAAAAAGTTTTGTGTACGGGCTCCAGATGAGCGCCAGTGGAATAGAGCAGTCGCAGCGCTGGTCATTAGTCAACGAGCAGGAGCGCGCGGACGGGTGGGGTGTGGCCGGTAACCATGGCACTGCGATGCACGAGAAGAGCGGTCGGCTGTACGTACTTATGCACCAGGACAAGCCGGAAAATTACCAGAAGCCTGGTACGGAAGTCTGGGTCTATGACACTAAAACCCAGCAGCGGGTCTCTCGCATAAAGCTCAACGAATTAAGCGTCGCCATTGCCGTTAGTAAGGGCGAACAACCGCGCCTCTATAGTCTCGACTACATGATACCAATGCCAGCGGAGTTCATAAGCTCAATCTATGCGTCCAAAGGGGAAGCCGGGCTGCTACCGCTCATGCGACAGAGTATCAATCTGTACGATGCCGACAGTGGCAAGCACTTGCGTAGTGTCGATGATATACCCGCAGGCGCCATGAACGAGGTGATGTCGTGGTGATTCCAACTGTTCTTCAGGACCCACTTGTACATCTCGCCAGTGCACTTGGTTTGGGCTTGTTGCTCGGAGCGGCAGCGCTGCACAAGTTGCAGGATGGGCAAAATTTTTCTCGTGTGCTGGATGACTATGGCATCGCTTTGGGCAAGGCGCTGCCTCTTTGGTTGCGTCCGCTGCTGAGACGTTTGCTTCCATGGCTGGAAATCACGGCCGTCATGGGGCTCTTGCTGAGCTTCTGGATACCTTGGGCTGCGATGGGTGCAGCGATCCTTATCGGGTTCTACGCCCTCGTACTGGCGATAAGTGTCGCGCGAGGGGCAGTGATTGAAGACTGTGGCTGCAATTTTGGCGGTGATCACCAGACACTGAGTAGAACGCTGGTCTGGCGCAATCTGTTCTTGCTTTTGCCCGTGTTGAACTTGATGGCGCCGATGCGGGATCGACCACTGGTGTGGTTAGACGCTGTCACGCTGGGCTTCTTGCTGCCAAGCGCTGCAGCGCTCTACATCCTGACAAATCTGTTGATCTCCAACCGTGTTTCCCTACGAGCGCTGTGAAAATCATGACGAATGCACTGATTATTTCGAGTATTTTTTCCTGGCTCATGATCTTCGGTCTGGCCTTGTCCGTATGGGCTTTGGCACGCCAGATTGGACTTCTTCACGAGCGGATCAAACCTGTGGGTGCTTTATCGCTTGGCAAGACGATCAAGACCGGTGAAATAGCGCCGATCTTTACCTTGCCTAGCTTGAACGGCGGTTCAGTCAGCATTGGGGGGGGCAATGCCCAGAGACAGTTGACCCTGCTGTTTTTCCTGTCGGATACCTGCCCTGTGTGCAAAACCTTGTTGCCTGTAATCAAATCGATTCAGGAACATGAGCGTTTACGTCTTCGAGTCGTGCTCGCCAGTGACGGTGATGTCACCGCTCATCAGGCGTTCATTCAGACCCACCGTTTAAAGGATTTCCCTTACCTGCTTTCAAGGGAAGTAGGGGTGGCCTACCAAATCAGCAAGTTGCCGTACGGTGTGCTGATCGATGCTGCGGGTGTTGTGGTCACCCACGGGCTGATCAACACCCGCGAGCATCTTGAAAGTCTCTTCGAGGCTAAGGCAATGGGCTATCCAACGATGCAGGAATTTCAAGCTGCCCAGGCTGGGACTAAGCATTCCCTTTACAAGCAGGTACATTAACAATGGCGATCAAATGGTTTGACGAGGCAACCGAAATTCTAGCTCGTGCTACTGCTCGCAACACCTCGCGACGCGGTTTCCTGGGTGGGTTGGGCACCGTATTGATCGGCGCGGGCGCAGCAACGCTGCTGCCGGTCTATCGCGGCAGTGCCTTTGCTCAGCCGGCTTCCGCCTTGATGGAGGAGGGCGACCCTAACAGTTGTGACTACTGGCGGTATTGTGCCATCGATGGGTTTCTCTGCGGTTGCTGCGGCGGATCGGCGACCAGTTGCCCGCCAGGAACAATACGGTCGGATATTACGTGGATCGGTACATGCCACAACCCGGCTGACGGGAAGGACTATGTGATTTCCTACAACGACTGCTGTGGCAAAGAAAACTGTGGTCGTTGTGTTTGCCAGCGCGACCAGGGCGATTCCCCTATGTACCGTCCGCAGAGTTCCAATGACATCAATTGGTGTGCCGGAAGTCATGCGGATATGCCTTATCACTGCTCGCTGTCAGTGGTAATCGGCGTGAAGGGGTAAGGTGATGTCGGTTCGCACGCTTTGCGCCGCTGCTTTTACGTGCTTCGTGATGATCGGTTCTAGTTCTCTGTGGGCCACCGAACAGAGGCAGTTCGATTACATGCTCAATTGCCAGGGTTGTCATTTACCGGATGGTAGCGGCAACCCACAGCGGCAAGTACCGGCATTTTCCGGCCAGTTAGGTAAATTCCTTGGTGTGCCGGGCGGCCGCGCCTATTTGGTTCAAGTGCCTGGCTCAGCACTCTCGGGGCTTTCGGACGAAGCGCTGGCCGGCGTACTCAACTGGATGCTGGAGACCTTTAGTACGGCTGAACTTCCCTTCGGATTTAAACCTTACACCGGGGCGGAGCTGCATGAGTGGCGTCAGGTTGCTATGCCTGATATCGAGGGGGTTCGTAATGAATTAGTCCGACGTATCGCCCGTCAAGATGAATAACAACGTAAGGGATCTTGAACCCATGAAAATGAACATCAGTGTTGGCCTATTCGCGCTTTTCGCCACGTTTAACGTCTGGGCTGTCGAGGCACCTAGCGCTGCGGCACTCAGGACCTGTGTCGCATGCCATGGCGAGCAGGGGCAGGGCAACGCCGCGCTAGGTGTTCCAAACTTGGCTGGTCAGCATCGCGATTACCTTGCGCAGCAAATGCGCGATTTCAAAGTCGGGTCTCGGGGTTATGACCCCAAAGACACCTACGGAGCGCAAATGCGCGCCATAGTGACCAATCTCGACGAAGCTGAAATCGAACGTTTGGCGCTTCATTATTCGCGGCTGGAGCCGGCACGATCGCAGGTGGTTGCCGGGGATCAAGCAACTCGGGGCCGAGATCTTTATCAGGGAACGTGTTCCAGCTGCCATGGGCCGCAAGGCGAGGGCTTTGCTTATCTCAAAGCTCCCAATCTCCGTATTCTCGACGCCAGTTATCTCGATCGCCAGCTCACACATTATGTTGAGGCTTTGCGCGGCAGCGGCGATCAAGCCGATCAGTTGGGGCTTTGGATGCGAGGCATTTCTTTGCAAATTAGCGGAAATACTGATCGCAAGGCCATTATCGATTACATCGTAAGCCTATCTGCGAGTGGTAGTGGCAGCAAATAATTACGCCAAAGTTGTTTGTTGTTACCTTGCAATGCTTTACAAAGTTTTGAAACGAGTTTGAGTGCAAGTCAAAAAATGCAATTAAAGTTGGAAGTACAGATTTGACTGAATTGTTCATAGTAAACTAATGAGCTTTTGACCAAGCTGTGCTCGCCTGTTAGTTCGCGATCCAATCGCTAAGTGTTTCAGTGGCGGCCGGAAATGAGCGGTTTTTCCTGCTTGATGCTCACAGTTATTACCATGCAGGCATTTGGTCGTCTCTTGTGCAAGGCATTACAGCAGCAAAGAATTTTTTGAAGTCAATACAAGCGATCCGGGATATATGATCATGGTCCAAACAAAAATAATTACTCCCGCACCAGGGGCGTATAGCTATCCGCTGTTGATCAAAAGTCTGCTGCTCTCAGGGCAGCGCTATGAAGCCGAAAATGAAATAGTCTACGCTGACAAGCTACGCTATAGCTATCGCACTCTCAATAAGCGTATTCGGCAAATGGCTAACGTGTTGACTGCTGCGGGCGTAAAGGCAGGGGATACAGTGGCGGTACTGGATTGGGACAGCCATCGGTATTTGGAGTGTTTTTTCGCAGTGCCGATGATCGGCGCCGTTTTGCACACCGTTAATGTTCGCCTGTCTCCTGAGCAAGTGCTTTATACGATCAATCATGCTGAAGATGATTTAGTCCTTGCACATGACGATTTTCTACCGCTTCTCGAGCAAATACATGGTGAACTGGTCACCGTCAAAGGCTATATCCAGTTGAGCGACGACCATGCAAAGCCAACAACTTTGCCCGTAGTTGGCGAGTACGAGCAGTTGCTGTCCCAGTCTCTCGCTACTTACGACTTCCCCGATTTTGACGAGAACTCGGTTGCCACCTTGTTCTACACAACAGGCACAACCGGTAATCCGAAGGGCGTTTACTTTAGCCATCGCCAGCTGGTCCTGCATACCCTGGCTGGGGTCGGTACCTTGGGGGCGTATCAAGGATTGCCGATGCTACGCTCTGACGATGTATACATGCCAGTCACTCCAATGTTCCACGTACATGCTTGGGGAGTGCCTTATATGGCGACACTCATGGGCATTAAACAAGTTTACCCGGGACGTTATGAGCCCAATGCTCTTATCCGCCTCTTTAAGCAGGAAAAGGTAACTTTCAGTCACTGCGTACCAACCATCTTGCAGATGATCCTGGCTTGTCCCGAGGCAACCGGGACTGATTTCAGTGGCTGGAAGGTGCTTTTGGGTGGAAGCGCCCTTGCACTAGGTACTGCCGGTCAGGCGGCGGCGAGTGGGATGAAGGTGTTTAGCGGCTACGGTATGTCTGAAACTTGCCCGACACTATGTAGCACCTATCTGCGGGCTTCTGAGCTAGAGCTGTCAATTGAAGAGCAATTGCCTATCAGGATCAAGTCCGGAGTGCCATCGGCCATGGTCGACATAAAAATCGTCGATGCCTGCGGCAAGGACTTACCACATGACGGAGAGTCAATGGGGGAGGTTTTGGTGCGCGCGCCTTGGCTGACCCAAGGCTACCTCCATGATCCGGAAAAGGGCGCCGAGCTCTGGGAGGGCGGCTGGCTGCACACTGGTGATATCGGCTCTATAGATATGCGTGGTGACTTGGAAATCAAAGACCGAATTAAAGATGTTATCAAGACTGGCGGCGAGTGGATCAGTTCTTTAGAGTTGGAGAGTCTGATTAGTAAGCATCCCGGCGTTGAGTCCGTTGCGGTGGTTGGAATTCCTGACCTTCAGTGGGGGGAACGACCAATGGCGATGGTCATTTGCACACCTCCATCACAGATCAATCAGGCAAGTCTAGTTGTTCACCTAATGCAGTTTGTTGATAGCGGCATCATTAATAAATGGGCGATCCCAAAAAAATTTCTGTTTGTTGATGACATCCCTAAAACAAGCGTTGGCAAAGTAAATAAAAAACTCATTCGAGAAAACGAGCTCGCGCACCAGCAGCTAAACTGCGTCGAGGTCCAGCTCTATATTCAGTGAGTTAGAAAAAAGCTAAATTTTATTGTGGTGATGGTGAATATCTGTGTAGCTGTAATGTTTATGTAAGGGGAGGTATAGCTTCCGTTTTTAGGTCTTTGCTGAGTTATGATGATAAATATCCATCGATGGTGCGTTAAATAGATAGGGTTATTAATTAACTCCACAAGCAAAATGCAAAATTGGTGTGCAGATGCTTAGCCAATGTTGCGCTCTACTAAAGGCATGCGAGTTTTGCAATAAAGCTTGCCGCACACAGGGGAACCGCCAGTGCCCAATAACAATAATATCTATCCCACCAACATCCGTGCCTGGGGTACTGTCGCTGTATTGATGGCGGCCTACGTGTTGTCCTTCATTGATCGGCAAATCCTCAATCTCCTTGTCGGTCCGATTCGCCGCGATCTGATGATTAGCGACACCCAAATGAGCCTGCTGATGGGGTTGTCTTTTGCCTTGTTCTACACCGTATGCGGCATTCCCCTCGGGCGCTTGGCCGATACCAGAAGCCGACGCGGGTTGATCGCTTTCGGGATATTGTTCTGGAGTGCGGCCACGGCAGCCTGCGGCTTGGCAAGGCTTTATTGGCACTTCTTGATCTGCCGCATCGGTGTCGGTGTGGGAGAGGCAGCCTTGTCACCCGCTGCCTATTCACTCATTGCTGACAGCTTTCCTACCGAGCGCCGCGCCACGGCCATTAGTTTATATTCGATGGGGGTTTATCTAGGCTCGGGTTTTGCGTTTCTGTTTGGCGGACTGGTTATCAAGCTGGCGTCTGCCCAGGGCGACATATTACTGCCGCTGCTCGGAGAAGTCCGTCCCTGGCAGTTGATCTTTCTCGCACTTGGCGCCGCAGGGTTACTTTTTAGCCTGCTCCTGTTAGCGATTAAGGAGCCTGCCAGACAGGGCGTCGGAGCCGGGATTACAGTACCGTTGTCTGAGGTTGGTCGATACATCCTTGCTAACAAACGCACAGTACTCTGCCATAACTTCGGCTTTGCTGGCCTGGCTTTTGCCAGCTACGGCAGCGCAGCCTGGATTCCGACTTTCTTTATCCGTACGTATGGTTGGGACGCGGGGCAGGTCGGCGTCGTCTACGGCGGCATAGTGGCGACATTTGGTTGCCTGGGCATCGTCTTTGGCGGGAAGTTGGCTGACTGGATGTTGAGAAGGGGCAGAAGCGACGCCCACATGCGTGTCGGTCTATATGCAGCAATTGGCGCAGTACTTTTCGTGCTGGCCTTTCCTCTGATGGAGAGCGCGCATTGGGCAGCAATTCTGCTGACGCCAGCAGTGTTCTTCCTGAGTATGCCATTTGGTGTCGCACCTGCGGCGATTCAGGAAATCATGCCCAACTCGATGCGTGGTCAGGCCTCAGCTGTTTACCTCTTTGTCATCACGCTGATTGGCCTGGGAATTGGGCCAACGGCGGTAGCTATAATTACCGACTATGTCTTTGGCGATGATATGTCACTTCGCTACTCACTCATGATTGTTACCAGCATTGCGGTGATGAGCTCAGTTGTGCTGTTGAGCATGGGCTTGAAACCATATCGTGACAGTGTGGCGCGTCTTGAGTTGTGGGCGATTAGAGCGACCTGATCATTCGTGTGTGTTGGGATCAAGACGAATCTCGCGTGCTTTGGTCCATGAGAGCTGATTGATTAGTGTTCTTTGTCATTTAACCCATCGAGAGGCAGCAGGCCGCAGTCAGCTTTGGATCTCCATAGTCCGGGTTGCCAGCCACGCTAGCGTTCGGTCGTGTTGAACTATGGGTCAGTTAATCAGTTCGAGCTCGAACGGCTTCAGCGCAAATGCAGCTCATGGAGGTCCGCAGGCAACAGATCGGCGAACTGCAGGGCCAGTTGCGTCGGCAACACCACACAAAGATCTGTTGATGACACAATGTGCACCGCTTGAGGAAGTTATCCAGATCTAGCCCGTTTAAGTCGTGGATGGCCTTGGCGACTCGCTACTTTAAGTTTGATTAGGGGGACGGCTGTTCATTTCACACCGCTATCAAAACCCAATACAACCTTGCTCGAATCTTTGAATGCAGGTCATATCAGTGTCCCAATCTTGTTGGGTTGTGGCCGACGCCAGGCAGAAGTTTTATAAGCCTGGCCACCGCACTGCCGGTGTTGTGCATGGGTTTACTTGCGCCACTGGCACCGCGTCTGGCGCTGCGCTGGGGGTTGGAGCCCGCCATAGCTCTATGTTACCGCTCTATGTCCTGCAGCGAGCCACCGCAGCCTATTCGAGCGTAGATGGCCTTGAACAAATCGACCGGCTGATTGCGCAATTGAATGCCGTGCTGAGCTACAGATCGCATTTGGCTTTAACTTAGCCCCTTATTTGTGCAGTCCTTGTATGGATTGGTAGATGGTCTTTGGCATTGCTTCACCGAGGGCCACGAACAATGCCAGAGTTGCCGGGCGACTCCTGAAGTCGAAAATGACAATGATCAGCTTTTAATCTCCATAATCCGGGTTACAAACCACGCCAGCGCTGGGTCGTGCTGGCGGTGGGTCAGGTGAACAAGTTCGAGCTCGAACGGCCTTAGCGCAAATGGCAGCTCATGTAGGTCCAGAGGCAACAGATCGGCGAACTGCAGGGCCAGTTGCGTCGGCAACACCACACAAAGATCAGTGGATGACACAAGGTGCGCTGCTTGCAGGTAGTTCGGGGTGGTGTAAACGATTCGCCGCGACAGGTTTTGCTCGGCCAGCCACTGGTCGACCATACCGCGAGTCTGACCGCCATGTACCCAAAGGTGACGCAGTTTCAGGAAGGTATTCAGATCCAGCCCGTTATTGAGTTGCGGATGGCCTTGGCGAGTCGCTACTCGCAATGTTTCGCTACGCCAGGGGAGGCGGGTGAAGCGTGCCGGCAAGTCGTCGAAGCGGCCCAACACCAAGTCCAGCTGGCTACGATCGAGTGCGTCAACCGGCAGGTTCGGTGTCAAGTGTTCGACATCGATACGCAGGTTTGGCGCCTGCGTCTGGAGACATGCCAATAATCGTGGCATGCACAGTTGTTCCAGGTAATCGGTAAGAGCTAAACGCAATTGGCGTTGACTCCGGAACGGATCGAAAGGATCACTCGTGTCCATGGCCTGCGCGATTTGTTGTAACGCCGCCCGGATCGGTCCTTCAAGTGCTAGCGCTCGTGGTGTCGGACACATGCGTCGTCCGACACGCACAAGAAGAGGGTCGTCAAACTGATCGCGCAAGCGCGCCAAGGCGTTGCTGACTGTGGGCTGGGTCACCGCCAGCCGCTCGGCTGCGCGCGAGACATTCTGCTCGCGTAGGAGCATGTCGAAGACCCGGAGCAGATTGAGATCAAAGTTCAGTGTATTCATGCGGAGAATATATAGCATGGAAAACAATGATTTTTAAAATACATTGGGCCTCGTTAGGGTGTCGGCTGTTCATCTCACACAGCTACAGGAGCGCTGCACGTGAATTCACCCTTCGATATCCAGCAAATTGCCGTAATCGGCGCAGGCACCATGGGCCGCGGTATTGTCATAAGCCTAGCCAGTGCCGGATTGCCGGTGTTATGGCTGGATAGCAATACTGCGACGCTAGACGCAGGACTGACGATGATCGAGCAAACGTGGTCGCAGCTTGTCGGCAAAGGGCGCATCACTCAGTTCGAGGCAGACGCCAACCTGCAACGGGTGCGGGCAGCGAAAGATTACGCAGCGCTAGCTGAGGTCGACCTGGTGATCGAAGCCGTGTACGAAAGTCTGGAGTTAAAACAGCAGATCTTTCGCGCGCTCGATGTGCATTTAAAGTCTCAAGCTATCTTGGCCAGCAACACTTCGGCCTTGAATATCGACTCTATCGCCGCTGTCACAAACCGTCCACAGCAGGTGCTGGGACTGCATTTCTTCAGTCCCGCGAACATTATGAAACTGCTGGAAATCGTTCGTGGCGAGCACACGCATAACACGGTGCTGCAAGCGGCACTTGAACTGGGTCAGCGTATAGGCAAGGTGGCGGTGGTGTCGGGTAACTGCCCTGGCTTTATTGGTAACCGCATGCTGCGCACCTACATTGCCGAAGCGCGCAAATTACTGCTCGAAGGTGCGTTGCCGCAGCAGGTGGACGAGGTGCTGCAACAATTTGGCTTCGCCATGGGCCCGTTCCGCATGTTTGACGTGGTCGGCATCGATCTGGAGTGGCGCGCTCGCCAACTGGCTGGGCATAGCATGGAAGAACCGCTGATGCAGATCGACAATGCCTTGTGCGATCTCGGTCGCTTCGGTCAGAAGACCGGGCAGGGCTACTACAGTTATGCCCCTGGTAGCCGCCGGGCCGAGCACGATTCACTGGTCGATGCGCTTGTGCTCAGGGTTTCCATGGGATTGGGCTATCGCCGTCGCGATATTACCGCCGAGGAAATACTTGAGCGTTGTCTTCTGGCGCTGGTCAACGAAGGAACGAAGATCCTCGAAGAAGGTATTGCTGCTAGCAGCCATGATATCGATCAGGTCTGGCTGAACGGATATGGTTTTCCTGTAGAAACCGGTGGACCGATGCATTGGGCGGACGAGCAGGGTTTAACAAAGATTCTTGCTCGGCTGGAGCGCTTGCACGGGTTATTCGGCGAGCATTGGCGCCCTGCTGGCCTTATTCACCAATTGATGGCCAGCAAAAAGCGCTTTGCCGAAGTACAGGAGGGCGGGCATTACCTTTCAGGCTCCCCAGCGCGACATGCGAGTTGTATTGCTTGAATGATTCGATGTCTCTGGGCGCTGTGAAAAATTTCTCAAGCAAGCCTGAGATTTACTATGCAATTGCTTCTGTTCGAACAAGGGATTTCAAGCATGAAAGACGCCATCATTGTATCCACTGCCCGCACACCAATCGCCAAGGCGATGCGTGGTGCATTTAACGACTTCAAGACGCCGAGCATGACTGCCATCGCTATCCGCGCTGCGGTCGAGCGTGCGGGCATCGAGCCGGCGCAAATCGAAGATTTAGTGCTGGGTACGGCAATGCCAAGCGGCACCGCGGCCAACAATCCGGCGCGTCTTGCAGCCTTGGCTGCCGGCCTGCCGTTATCGGTGAGCGGGCAGACTGTCGATCGTCAGTGCGCATCAGGATTAATGGCCATCGCCATCGCTGCCAAGCAGATTATGGTCGACGGAATGATGGTCACCATCGGCGCCGGACAGGAGCAAATCAGCCTGGTACAAGCTACACACAACCAATGGGCGATCGAGTCGTACGATCCTGAAGTACTGCGCCTCTGCGAGCATGCCTACATGCCAATGCTGCAGACGGCCGAGCTGGTGGCGCGTCGCTATGGCATCAGCCGAGAAGCGCAGGACGCGTACGCGTTGCAGTCACAAAAGAGGACCGCAGCTGCTCAGGCGGCCGGATTGTTTGCTGACGAGATCGTTCCGGTCGCGGTGCGTAAACGTGTCGTCGACAAGGCGAGCGGTGCGGTCAGCTTTCAAGATGTCAGGCTCACTGAGGATGAAGGCAACCGGCCTGGTACCGTGCTCGCCGACCTGCAAGGACTTAAGCCGGTGATAGAGGGTGGCTGTATTACCGCAGGTAACGCCAGTCAGTTGTCCGACGGTGCCAGCGCTTGCGTACTGCTGGAGGGGGCGCTGGCTGCCAGGTCAGGTTGCACCCCGTTGGGACTTTATCGTGGGATTGCCGTTGCAGGTCTGGCGCCGGAAGAGATGGGGATCGGGCCTGTATTGGCGGTGCCCAAGCTGCTTCGTGCGCATGGTTTGAAGGTGGACGACATCGGTTTGTGGGAGCTCAACGAAGCGTTCGCATGCCAAGTGCTGTACTGCACCGAGCGATTGGGAATCGACTCGATGAAGCTGAACGTCAATGGCGGTGCCATTTCGATCGGGCATCCCTACGGTATGAGCGGAGCTCGGATGGTTGGGCATGCTTTGTTAGAGGGAAAGCGGCGCGGAGTGAAGTTTGTGGTGGTGACGATGTGCGTGGGCGGCGGAATGGGGGCGGCGGGATTATTCGAGGTTTTATAACAAAGCGGGAATTTGATCTGCCAGCACGCATGCCGTTGCTCAGGAGATGTTTCCCTGGTCCAAATATTCCCCAGTGGCCGGAACTGAAAGTCTGCCTCGTGCAGGCCGTACCGGTGCGTCGTGTAAGGTGTAGCTCGAGGAAAGCAATGAATAACAAGACAACTCAGGTGGTGGTCGGGTCCTTCGAACTCGATGAGCGTCAGATCAAGCGCTATGGTGTGAAGGGGGCCTGGCGATCTGCTATCCAGCGCGACTGTGACTGGCGCTGTATTGACGCCTATGGCCATGTCAACAACGTGATTTACCTGGACTGGTGCCAGGAGGCGCGTAGTCGTCATTTCGCACAAGTGACTGGCCATTTCCCAGGGCAGGGCGGGATTGGACTGGTGGTGCGCGCGGTCGAGTTTACTTACCACAAGCCGATGTTATTGGGTGAACAGGCCTTGATAACCACTCGTCTCAAGCGCATGGGGAACACCAGCATCGTGCAAGAGTACGCCATTTGGAACGGCGAGCTGTGTGGCGAAGGGGTCGCAACTTGTGTGTTTTACGATGCTCAGGCCGGCACCAAGGCGGCCCCGAGTCAGGCGTTACGGGAAGCAATGGTGGCGCGTGAACCGCTGCTCGGATCACACGTGTATCTTCAATGATGACGCTTCCCAGTGATCAAGATCCGCCATCTTCAGTGCGAGTGGGACTTCCGATTACGCCGCTCGCGCATATTGAGTCAGCTTGTTACCCTCCCCTTTAATGCGCGTGCCTGAGTACGATGGTAACGTTACGCGGAACATGGGCTTAAACAGCGCGCCACGGTGGTGCTCGATAGCTTCTTAATGATTCATTTGAGCCCATAAAGTAAATATTTGGGAATGGTCCTATCCACGTATTTCTTAATTAATAGCTAAAGCTGGCAGCCGTAAGCCACGCCAGGTGAAGGTCTGCAAGAAACCCGAACACCGGCGAAGTCGTCGAAACCAAAGGCGGCAATCACAAACGCTGAAGGAATGGAAAGCTGAGCACGGCTCCGCGACCGTTGAGTCCTGGCTGACCAAGTGATTTTGGTTTGAGTAAAAAAGGGCCCGCGAGGGCCTTTTTTGTTGAGGGTGTCAGGTGAGGTGGACTTATGACTTGCCTCAGATAAGATCCAAATCTTTTCGCTAAATCGGGTAGTTATCGATGTCCATCAGCGCAGATCAGTTTGCTGAATATCAAGTCTTCGCCGAGCAGCTAGCCGAGGCTGCCGCCGTAGCTATTCAGCCGTACTTTCGAGCAAAGCTGGATGTGGAGAATAAGGGCGGTCATGTTTTCGACCCGGTAACCTTGGCGGATAAGGCTGCCGAACGAACGATGCGTGAGCTGATTCAGGATCGGTATCCTGCACACGGAATCCTTGGAGAGGAGGAGGGCTCAATCGTAGGCAGCTGCGAGCTCACCTGGGTGCTCGATCCCATCGATGGTACTCGAGCTTTCATCACCGGCTTGCCACTATGGGGAACGCTTATAGCTCTCAACGATGGTCAGCGGCCTGTGCTTGGCTTGATGAATCAGTCGTTCACTGGCGAACTCTACATTGGCACTCCGGATGGTGCCAGGTGCAATGGTACAAAACTGCAGACGCGCTCATGCCAAGGTCTGTCCTCAGCAACACTGATGTGCACAACACCCGATATGTTCGACTCATCTGTACGGCGAGACGCTTTTGAATCCGTGGCGAGTCAGGCGCAATTAGTTCGCTTTGGCGGTGATTGCTACGCTTACTGCATGCTGGCTTCGGGTTTCGTTGATGTGATTATCGAGGCCAGTCTTCAGCCCTACGACGTTCAGGCCCTGATACCGATCATCGAAGGTGCCGGTGGGGTGATTACCGCATGGGATGGGAGCACAGCTCAGAATGGTGGGACTGTCGTTGCCTGTGGTGATCCTGCATTGCATGCCCAGTTAGTGAAGCTGCTCAAGCACGCTGCATAATTTGAGCTCAGTGTACTGACTCAGGATTGTTGGGTAGCGAGGTTAGAGAAAAAACAGCCTGGTCGAGTTACCAAGAGCGACAGAAGGTTGCCTCGAATACCCCTGAAGTTTCGGCGATTGTTCCCTTCCATAATGCCTATGACTATCAACGATAGTCATAGGCATCGAGCACTCAGTAACGAGCAAACGTATCAGGGAATGAGAATATATCTTTAAGCACGCAAATTCAGTCTTTGGCGTAAATAAGGCGGATGATGTCCTTAGTGGTTTCGATGTAGCCATCGACATCGTCGTCAGTCATAGGGAGCGTAAGTCCTACTTGACCACGGTGAACTGGATAGTAGCCACGAGTAGCCATTTCTAACGCGTAGATACTCATACTGTTTTCGTCAATCTTATGCCAGTAATCACGGTGAGTGTTAATGGTTTGGCCGAGCTCTTTGGTAAACGCATAGGCAAATACCGAGAAGGATCCAAAAACGGTAAATGGATATTTAGATTCTTTGGCCCAAGTATTCAGCTCGGATTTGATCTTCGCCGCCATTTCGTTGAGTCGTGCATAAGCTTTCTCATCCATTGCTTTAAGGCAGGCAATGCCCGCTGCGCAAGCCAATGGGTGGCCATGGTGGGTGCCCGAGATCATGACTTGATTTTCTTCTATGACCCGGAAAACCTCTTTGCTGCCGCCCACTGCGCCGATTGGTAGGCCGCCACCGATCATTTTGCCAAGGACTGTCAAATCCGGCTTGATTTGATACTCACTTTGCAAACCTTTGAAGTTCGCACGGAGTGTAATGGTCTCATCAGCGATTAGCAGGATGCCCAACTCTTTAGTAAGAGCTCGAAGCTTTTGTACGAAAGTTTTATCCAGCTCTACGATTCCGCCCGCACAAGTCTGCAATTCCATGATCAAACATGCAATTTCGTCCGCGTTGCCACGGAGGATTTTTTCGCAGGACTCAAAATCATTTTGGGTCAGAACAATGACGTTATCGCTTTTATAGGCAGGAATTCCGTCGGAATCTGGAAGTGCTTTTGGATTAGAATCCGGGCCAGGGAAATTGTTTGGGTTAGGGTGGGCGGAAATCGCCAAGTCATCGGAAAACCCGTGGTACCCGCCCTCAAATTTTGCAATCTTTTTACGGGCTGTATAGCCTCTGGCGATACGTACGGCACTCAAACATGCCTCGCTAGCAGAGCAAAAAAACTTTACCTGTTCAACAGAGTCGATGCGCTCACAAATCAGCTTGGCCAGATCAAGTTCGTGGTTGGTAGGATTCCCGAATGAGAAACCATTGGGTAGCGTTTCCTGAATTGCTTTTATAATTGCTGGGTGATTATGACCTAGCACATTTGTAGCGAAATTATTATTGAGGTCGAGAAGTTTTTTACCTTCGATGGTATGCAGGTATTGAGCTTCGCCTTTATCGACGAAAATCGCATGTGGGCCATAGCCAAATGTGCGCCTGCTAAAACCTCCTGGAATGTATTCCTTTCCTTTCGAGGTTTCTTCCTTGGAAAGAGAAAAGGCTTCAGAGAAATTTTTTAGCGATTGCTGGTAATTAAGCTTCATGGCTATTTCCAAATTTACTTAAATTATGGTTGTTTTTGAATGATTCTCAGACTTTGCCAATAGTTTATGCACATTACTATTTTGGATTTCGACACCAGAATTGAACGTCATGAGGTTTTGCGCTCTCCTCACTAATACAGCTTCGGCTCCTGTGCACTTGACGAAAGCTAAGGTCATAGTATTTTCACAGTTAGTACGTGAGCAATGGTGATTTATAGATTGCTTGATCAGGTTTTGTGATCGCTGCTTGTTTGCAAAAAAGCTTACGAAATCGGGCATCTTGCACCGCTGCAGGTAACCGTCCATTAGCTCCATTATTCAGACTCAAATGGAATATGGCCGTGAATTGAAAAAATATGGCGTTCCAGAGGGGAAATAGGTGGGGACGAGGCATTGCACAATTCGCTGAAGTGTTACCGCTCAGTACGGTTTGTTACTGTGTGCTTCTTAGCTGCCCATATGCACACTATTAAGGGCATTTTTTGTTGGTTCGCCCAGCAGTCGCAGTTCCTTGATCATGAGCTAGGCGGCGCTGTGAGCGCTGTGATGAGCGTTGAAGAGTGATTCAGGCCTCATCGAGATGCCTGTGTGTGAGAAATATGAACGAATTGCCCCGTTTGGGCGCATTATTCATTTAGTAAGGCGACCCGGAATCCGCAGGTCGGGTAGGGCATCGCTGCCTCTCCGCGAATGCGGTAATTTGCATGAATTTTGCTACGTAATAGCTCTTCCAAACGTTCCGTGAGTAGCAGGTACCCCTCAATGGACACTAGACAGCTTCACTTGGCAACCAGGCTTGCCGAGACCCTCCATTTTGGTAAAGCAGCCGAGATCGAGAACATTGCCCAATCTGGCTTGAGCGCTCAAATTGCTAAGCTTGAGAGCGAGCTAGGCTTCAGATTATTTGAACGTACCAGTCATCGTGTTTCATTGACTGAGGCAGGTCAGGCGTTCATAGATCAGGCTCGCACGCTCTTAGGGGGCATGAACAATACGATCCTGGAATGCCGAGCCCTAGCTGAAAACAGTCGTGGTGTCCTGAAATTAGGCTTTTTTGGAGATGCTGCGGGTGAACTCACCCACCTTATTTTCACACTCTTTCAGCAGAGCAATCCTGGTATCCGGTTGGTGTTTACTGAGCTGTCTATGACAAATCAGGTGCAAGCGCTCATCTCTGGCAAAGTAGATGCTGCCCTCGTTAGGCTACCGATTTGCGATCCGCGTCTTGAGCTCGATGTGATGTTTGATGAGCCGCGAGTCGCTGCCGTACCGGCCAATCATGAAATGGCACATGCCTCGATCCTTACTATTTCAGACTTGATCGAGCAACCATTCGCAGTAGCGGGTGAGGGAGCGCCCACCGAATGGGCTGCTTACTGGAGTTTGGGGTCTGAGCGGCATGAGGCCTGCCGGATTGGAGCTTATGTCCAATCGATTCCAGAAAGCTTGGCTGCTGTGGCCTATGGTGGCGCGTTTGATACGTTCCCACTGACAGCCACTCGCCTATTTAGTCACCCAGGCGTGCGCTACGTACCACTAGCTGACGCTCCACGTAGCTCATTGGCTTTGGCCACACTTGCAGGTAACAGGTCGCCATCAGTTAGATCGCTTCGACGCTGCGTGGCAGAAACTCTTGAAAGCTCTCTTTCCTGCATTCCTGAGGCTCGTCGCTACGAAGTGGCTTAACCGCTTGCGAACCCCAGGAGTGTATGTGGCTACCCCTCCAGTCAATAACCAACTGGAGGGCTTACTCAAAAGGGATAGTGGCGGGGTTGCCGCTGAACAGACACCCATTGAGTGGTTGTGAACTCATCAATTGCCCAGTCGCCATTGAATCTGCCCAGGCCTGAGTTCTTCTCCCCGCCAAAGGGGACGTTAGGGGCATCTGCAACCGGCATGTCGTTCACATGGGCCATACCAGAATGGATGCGTCGAGCAAATTGCACCCCGCGTTCGATATCACCCGAAAAGACTGCAGCGGAAAGTCCAAAACGGGTAGCGTTAGCCAGTTCCAATGCGTGATCGGCATCCCGTGCACGCATTATCCCGGCGATAGGCCCGAAAATCTCTTCGTAGGCTAATTCCATGTCGGATGTCACTTCAGTGAAAACGTGCGGCGCAAATACGAGTCCTGCAGATTCGCCAGCGTAAGCCAATGTTGCGCCTTCCGCTTTGGCCTGTTCGACCTTGTGAGCTAATCCGGCAAACTGTTTGCGGTTGATTACCGGCCCAACCGAGGTCGCCGGGTTTTTAGGATCACCGATTACCAGGTTACTGACGCGCTGAATGAACAGGGAAACAAATGAGTCGTAAATCGGCTCCTCCACAATGATTCTATTAATAGCCATACAGATTTGGCCTTGATGCAGAAATTTGCCTACAACAGCCGCATGAACTGCTTGCTTGAGATCCGCATCAGCTAGCACTACAAAAGGGTTGTTACCGCCTAGTTCCAACGCCACATGTTTCAAATAATCGCCACTGCCAGCCTGGCGGGCGATGTTTTGGCCAATCGGGGTTGATCCAGTGAAGGAAATAAAGCTTGGTGCAGGATGGAGAACGAAGTCATCGCCAATCTCTGATCCCGCTCCCACTATCACGCTGAGAACTCCTTCAGGCAATCCTGCTTCTTCAAAGATACGCGCAAGCAGTAGGCCTCCGGTGACTGGAGTGTCACTGGCAGGTTTCACAACTACAGCGTTGCCGAGAGCCAACGCTGGTGCCAGAGATCGCTGGGTAAGATGGAATGGGAAGTTCCAAGGGCTGATTACACCCACAACGCCGAGTGGGCGCCGATAAACGCGGCTTTCTTTATTGGGCACATCTGATTCCACGATGCGGCCATGAACCCGGCTTGGGAATGATGCAGCCTCCAAAGTGATAGCTTTAGCTGACGCCCATTCGATCTCAGCTTTTATTCGCGTGCTACCTGATTCAGAAATGATCCATTCAACCAACTCGTCATGGCGCTCATCAAAAATCTGAGCAGCTCGTAGGAGCACTCCCGCTCGCGCAGACGGGCCCATTGCCGCCCAACCGGGTTGTGCTGCTTTGGCTTTAGCGTAGGCTTCATTCAGGTCGTCCTTGTTAGCCAAGGCAATCTCAAGCAGCGTTTGCTGGGTGAACGGGTCGCTAACAGTCATGGAACGCCCCGTCCGACCTTCGCGCCAAACTCCCCCGATCAACTGCAGATTCAGGTCGCTGTAAGGATGATTTTTGATCACTTTATTCTCCGAAATTTATGACGACCGTAGCATTGGATTCTGGGTCGCTGGCCTTTCTGGGGTGGCCCCACAATTTAAGAACCACCCATCGATATATATTCAATTTTGCTAGTGGGGAGGTGGTCGCCTCAGGAAATCGCCGGTGTCACAGGAAATCTCCCCCTGGTTCGGAGTCCATTAATAACTCCCAGCAAGGCCGCTATTACCACCAACCATGGAAGCAGCGTTGCGATACCTTCCTTAGCCCCGGTGAGTTCGCCAAAATTTGCCACCGCGAGAACAACGGCGGTTGCCAATCCACATCCACCAAGGGTGGGAGCGATCACGCCTTGCCATTTACTGCATTTCTGAGTTTTGAGAGTGAATCCCACGACAGCGGCTGCCCCCAACGTCTGCAAGGCGAGTACAGCAAGGGTGCCAAGTCCAACCATCCACATGTAGAGGTGCATTATCGGGTCGGCATTGGTGACCATGAAGACACCAACGGCGACGACGGTTGTGATCGATAGCGCAATGCTTGCAACGTGAGGGCTAGCGTGTTTTGGATGTACTCGGCTGAGCTGCTGAGGTACGAAGTGGCTGCGAGCCAGTGCGAAAAGGTAGCGGCTCAGGGCATTGTGGAAGGAGAGCAACACGGCGAAGACGCTCGTCACTACCAGGATTTTCATGATTTCGGTAGAAAGGGGGCCGACGTATTGTGTGTTGGCATTGAATACGAAATTGATCATGTCATTGGCGGCGAGGCTTTGAACATCGCTATTCGCGTAGGCCAGGCCGAGGCACCATGTGGTGAGCGTGTAAAAGATCCCGATAATGGCAATGGCAACATATGTAGCAAGGGGCACGGTGCGGCTAGGGTTCTTCGCCTCTTCTCCATATATGGTCGTGGACTCGAATCCTACAAAGCAACAAAACGCGAACATCAACGCCACACCAAGGCCAGATGTGAATATCTGGGAGGGCATGAAGCCATTCCAAGAAAAATTCTTAGCATCGGTTTGGGCGATAACTGCGACGTCAAAGATAATCAAGATTAGGATCTCGAAAATCATGAGCACGCCTAACACCTTGGCTGACACTTTAACGTCCATGTATCCGAAAATGCCGACCAGTCCGATGATGAGAAGAGCGATGATGCGCCAATCCACATGTAATCCTGCGACAGACAAAGCGAGGTCTGCGCCGAACGCAGCGAATTGACCATAGATGCCAGTCAACATCGCGATATAGGCAAGCAGCGCGATTCCACCAGCTGCGTTGCCTGCTGCTCGCCCTAATCCGTGGGTCACCAGCTCTGCGAAGCCGCCAGCACTGATCACATGACGACTCATCGCTGCAAATCCAATTGCAAAAAGCAGCAGGACGAGCGAGGCGATCAGATAGATGCCTGGGGCACCTGCACCTCCCATAGCGAAAACTACAGGGCCGGCACCAAGGGTGGCGCCGAGCGGTGCCGCAGCTGCAATTACGAAAAAGACGATGTCGGAGACACCTAAGGATTTGGGCTTAAGCCCTGGTTGTGTCGGCTCAATTTGCATACAGGCCTCCCCTACGGCAAGACGGGATTTGAATTGTTATTGGTATCCTGATTTTTCGCTCAGTGACTCAGACTGGCAATCCGCAAACGCTGATCGTTCGATCTTAGTCGGTGATTGAACTGACGCTTGTCCGTAATCATGGGTAGGTATGCATAGCCCTTGGTTGCCCGTTTGCCAATTTGCGTCCACAAGCTTTGATCTGAAGTCGCGATCATTCAATCAGCAAAACGCCATTGCCAAATACACCTAAAGGCTCAAAAAATCAGTCCGCCTGACGCCACATTTTTTGGGCTGGCTGAGTGTGATTCGTCCGCACAGGAAATCATCGGAGCTTGCTATAGAGCTTTAGGTTTCAGTTGTAACGAAAATTCTGCCAAATTAATTTTGATACTATAATAAATATAAGGGCGCATTATGCCGTTTAAGTCTGAAAGTAAAAAATTTGGATATACTTCGATGGCATTGGCGGTAGGTGCTTTAGCCTTGCCCCTAGAGTCCCGTGCTTATGAGCTATACAGTCAGGGCGGTAATGTACTTAACTCCAAAGTCGACGCAGTATTTGCCGCGATGCACAGCGACGAAAGTTATTCGACAACTGGAACGCGGGATTCAGGCTCTTCAAATTGGAGAGAGGGGTTTATCAAGTATGGGCTGAATGGAAGCAGCGAACTTGAAAGTCAATCAAGTGTATATGGTGCCTTTAGTCTCTTGAGTTCAGGCACGTGGGGTGATGGGGATGCTGCGGGCTTCACGGAGGGCACCGAGCGACGCACAGCGGTCGAAGATGCTTACCTAGGTTGGCGCTCGGGAAGCCTTTTTCCGACTTTAGGAGAAAATGGAATCGAATTTTCCGCCGGACGCCAAGAGGTTGTAGTTGGAGACGGATTTCTTATCAAAGGTGATGCACTAAACTTCGGTGATGTCGACCTAGGTGAAAACTATGACCGGGGTGGAGCTTATTATTTAGCTGCCCGCAAAGCATTTGATAAAACAGCGGTGCTTCGCGTCGGTGGGGAAAAAGGGTGGCGAGGGGATCTCATGTGGCTAGGCTCGGATAATCGAGCACAAGCGGACACTAAATTAGCTGTGGCCACTTTAGAGCACGTGGCAGACGAAGGAACATTGGGACTGACCTACATTAAAGGACTTGATGTTGATGAGCGTTTTGCCACTCCTTTTCAATTAGAGCGAGACGGCATGAAAACTGTCAGCCTCCGGGGAACAGGCTCTTTAGGAGTCAAGAATCTTAACCTTGCATTCGAGTATGCTACTCAAGATCGAGACAGTGGTCGAGAGAATGCCTGGTATCTTGAGGGGAGCTGGACGTTTGCCGATGTACAATGGTCTCCAACTGCTACCTATCGCTATAGCCGCTTCTCTGAGTCGTTTGACCCACTATTCTACGGCCTGAGTCGTGGCTATGGAACATGGTTTCAAGGTGAAGTGGCATCCAACTATGCAGGCCCTTTTAATAGCAACACCCGCGTCCATCATGTTGGATTAAAGGTCTCTCCGCGTGAAAATCTAACACTGGGTGCATTGTACTTCGACTTTGATCCGATTGATCGAAGCCTTGGGAACCTCGGTGGACGAGAGTTCGATCTATATGCCGAGTTGGCGGTTAATGAGCATGTTTTCATCAGTCCAGTAGTCGGATTCTATAAGCCGGAAAAAAGTGCCGATCAGGGCGGACTTCAGTTGTACGGCGATGATACAAATACCTACCTCCAGCTCATCGTGGGAACCTCCTTCTAAAAAAGGATTTTTTATGGGCGAAAGTCCAGTTACTTGATCGGATGATGTGCTTCAGGTGCGGGCGACATAAAGCATTAATCCAGGTAAGAAATAAAGATGAATTGCGAATTTGCTGTTCATTACCTTGTTTAGGATAAGAACAATGAGAACTAAAGTTGCAATTATCGGCGCTGGCCCTTCTGGCCTGCTGCTTGGTCAACTGCTTCTAAAAGCTGGCATTGACAACATAATCATTGAGCGACAGAGTCCTGATTATGTATTGGGGCGAATCCGTGCCGGCGTGCTTGAGCAAGGGACTGTAGATTTGCTGCGACAGGCGGGTGTTGCTGAGCGAATGGATCGCGAAGGCCTAGTTCATGACGGATTCGACTTGGCGTTCGATGGGCGTTGTGAACATATCGACTTGAAAGGTTTGACCGACGGTAAAACGGTAATGGTTTACGGTCAGACCGAAGTCACTCGTGATCTAATGGAGGCCAGAAGCTCCTGCGGAGGCATTAGCTATTATAGCGCTGCGAATGTACAGCCGCACGATATGAAATCCCCCGCTCCTTACATTACCTTTGATCATGATGGAGTGGCAGTTCGCTTGGACTGTGACTACATCGCAGGTTGTGATGGGTTCCATGGTGTGTCGCGCAAGACAATTCCGGACGGGGTTCTCCAGGAGTTCGAGCGTGTCTACCCATTCGGTTGGTTGGGGGTGTTGGCGGATACACCTCCTGTGAGTGAAGAACTCATTTATGCCAATCATGAGCGCGGTTTCGCTTTATGCAGCATGCGGTCACCTACGCGTACCCGGTATTACATTCAGGTATCTACCGAGGAAAAAGTCGAAGATTGGTCTGACGATCGTTTCTGGAAGGAACTGAAAAAAAGGCTCCCCAAAGAAACAGCCGACAAACTTATAACGGGGCCGTCCATTGAAAAAAGTATTGCCCCACTTCGCAGTTTCGTTGTCGAGCCAATGCAGTACGGGAGCCTGTTTCTACTGGGTGATGCGGCACATATTGTGCCTCCAACTGGTGCGAAAGGCCTCAACCTCGCGGCCAGCGATGTCAGCACACTTAGCCGCATTCTCGTTAAGGTTTACCAGGAGGGACGTACGGATCTACTTGAACGCTATTCTGAAATTTGCCTGCGTCGAATCTGGAAGGCCGTGCGCTTCTCCTGGTGGATGACCTCAATATTGCATCGCTTTCCTGGTACTGATGATTTTGGACAGCGCATACGGCAGGCAGAGCTCGACTACTTTGTCCGCTCTGAGGCAGGACGTCAGACGATTGCAGAAAATTACGTGGGGCTTCCGTACGAGGCTATTGAGTAGGTAAGTCAAGCTTTAAGGTTTTTCAAGTCACTCAGGGCCCATTATTGTGGGTCGGTCGTAGATCTGCGTGAATGAATAATACTTTGGCAAACTTGAAGCGTTGGGGACTTCATGATTCGTCGGGACAAACTCCCGTTTCTCCTGGCCATGAGCCTTTTCGTTTTTACCAAGTGAAAAATAATGGATGCGGTCAGCACGGATCGACTTTGCATCTCTTGATGTGGTCTCCGTACTAATTTCGAGGATGTGCGATGATCTTGCTCAGGGATACAATTAAATTCCGCATGCTTGTAATGGTGGGGGCATGTCTCGGCTTGATAGTGCTTTTATTAGTCGTGATATCTATATACAGAACGAATAAAAATACAAACTTGGTAAGTGCTGAGGCTCAGACGCTTCTCAAAGATTCTGCTAATAAAATGCTACTGGCTGAAAGCGCGCTGCAACGCAGCTCAGTGCAAAAACATTTTCAAGCTGGTTATCACGGTGGACTTGATCTGGCAGACAATGCAGTTCAATTTCGTAGGATGATACTTGGCGGTGATTTAGAGGCACTTACTGCCAGGCGAGAGCTTACAAAGCTGGTGGCAGATAGACTTGTTCGACATTCTGAGTTGCTGAGCCTTTATGTCGTGTTTGAGCCTAATTCGCTCGATGGACATGATAATGATTTTATCGGTCGTAAAGAGTTGGGGAGTAATGAGACTGGTCGCTTTTCTATCTACGCTGCGCAGCAGGATGGGCGTCTTGTATTGCAACCAACGCCTGAGGCTCTGATAGCTGACACAACGATTATGCTTGATGGTACCCCTTTTAATAAATGGTACACCTGTCCGAAGTTAACTGGTAAACCTTGTTTACTATCTCCTTATTTTGACGAGTCATCTGGCCGGAAGACGCTAATTACGACCCTATCCTTTCCCCTCATAGAGGATGGAAAGGTACTGGGAGTGGTGGGAATGGATGTCAGTTTGGAGTCAGTGCAACAGCTAGTACAGGAAAGTAGCAAAAAACTTTTTGGTGGTGAAGGACAGGTAAGTATTTTCAGCCCTACCGGTCTCCTAGCTGGCCATAGCGGAGATGCAAAAAAATTAGGTTTGCAATTAGTTCAAGCGGGTGTTGGTGATGCGCTTAACCTGGAGAGTTCAGTTAAAAGTGGATTGACGTTTCTCGGGGTTATAAACAACACTCAAAGGGTGGCTGTTCCCGTGCAACCAATTCCAGGATCATCTTATTGGGGGGTTGTACTAGATATTCCTAGTAATGTGGTGATGCAGCCAGCCAACGCTCTTAAAATAAAATTGGATGAGCGTAATTTTGTTGATACTGCATGGTCGGCAGTATATGGCTTGGTAGCTTTATTCTTTGGGTTGATTATAATTCTTGTAATTGCCCGAAAAATAACAGTTCCGATTCACCGCATTTCTGAAATGTTAAGAGAGGTTGCGGGTAGTGGAGGTGATCTTACAAAACGATTGCAGTATTCCCGCAACGATGAGCTGGGAATGTTGGTGATGTGGTTTAACGCTTTTCTCGATAAGTTACAGCCAATGATGTCTGAGCTTAAGCGGCTGGTTTTAGACGCGCACACTAATGCTGATCGATCTGCAATCATCTCCAGTAAAATCAGCACGGAAATGCAGCAACAATACCGAGAAATCGACCAGGCGGCGACAGCCTCAAATGAAATGAGCTCATCAGCTCAGGAAGTGGCATGTGGCGCTGCTAGAGCGGCTGACGCTACGGGAGTGGCTAGTATTGCAACTCAGGATGGCCTGCGGGTTATTAGGTTGACTTCTGAAACGATTGAAGGTTTGGCTGAGGATCTCTCGATTGCAATGTCGAAGATTGAGGGTTTAACCGGCAGTAGCGAGCGCATCGGTAACGTCCTCGGGGTGATTCAGGCAGTTGCTGAGCAAACCAACCTTCTCGCGCTCAATGCTGCAATCGAGGCTGCTAGGGCGGGAGAGGCAGGGCGTGGTTTCGCAGTAGTGGCTGACGAAGTTCGCAATCTTGCCAGCAACACCAGTGATTCCATTGAAGAAATTCGTGACGTTATTCAGCAGTTGCAGAGAAATACCCTTGAGACTGTTAGCGCAATGAAAAAAGGTTCTGCTCAGGCCGGCGTCGCTGTAAAGCATGTTAACCAAGCTTCAGACGCATTCGATCGAATCAAAGAGTCTGTGGGAATCATTAGCGAAATGAATTTCCAGATTGCTGCAGCGGTTGAGGAGCAGAGTAGGGTAGCGGAGGAGGTTAGCCAGAACGTGGTGACGATTCGGGATGTCACTGAGTCGCTTTCAGCGCAGGCGCAGGAGTCTCAGAAAGTAAGCAGATCTATTAATTCATTGGCCATCAAGCAGCAAGCGCTTGCCAACCAATTTTTGACCTAGGGTCAGCAGTATTTCCTGGTTATGTCCTGCCGAAAAAGTAGGTCGCATTGAGTCCTCCCTCCAGATGACCCGGCTTTGTCACGCCGGGCTCTCATGGTGTAGCTGACAATGACCTAATTTTTGGCATTGGCCTTGCCCTAAAAGCACCTATTCCTTTGCCGAACTGGAGCTGGCCTACGGCGGGCGATTAGGGCTCCCCGACTAAAAATAAGCCGCTTACGCCGACAGGTATTCGTCTACTGATTTAACGGTCGCATAGCCGAACTCAAATGCGGCCATCACCGTTGCATGCGCTTGAGCAGCAGGAACAGTCGCGCCGTGAAACGTCAGATCCAAGGTGGCGCAGGCATCATGCAGCACGGTAACGGGATAGCCCATGTCTGCTGCAGCGCGTACTACGGCGTCGATGCACATGTGGCTCATTGCACCTATGACCACGACCTCCTGGATATCAGCAGCATTCAACTGTTCTTTGAGATCAGTTTCCTTGAAGGCGTTGATGTGCTTTTTCACAATCACGCACTCGTCACCTTTAGGTGCTACAGCTGGTTGGATTTCCGCGCCGGTAGATCCCTTAATGAAAATTGGAGCGCCTTCATTATCCGACTCATGCCGTATGTGAAAAACTGGGATACCTGTTTCGCGCGAGTGGCTGATTACTCGGATGGCATTCGCGACAGCCGCTTCTATTCCGGTCAACGGCAATTTGCCAGTGGGCAGGTATTCGTTTTGCAGATCAACTACTACAAGACCTCGTTTCATGAACGATCTCCGGTCGATTTATCCAATGATATGGAGGTTAAATCTGAGATCGGGGAGTAAAGAACCTGTCTTTACGCCGACTCAGAAAGGTTTAAGTCAGAACTCCAGGGAAGCGCCGTCTTCCGGAATATCCACGCGACTCTCGATACCTTGCTTCTTAACGTAGGTGCGGAGCGCTTCACGTGTTAGGGACGTATGGTTGATTGCATTCATATGCACGGCGACTATTTTCGCGTTTTTTGCGGCTTGGGATGCGTGTAGGACGTCGTCCTCACCCATGATGATTGCGCTATCGAACCCATTCACCTTCGCTTTCCCAGTGTTGAGTACGATGACTTCGGGATGATATTTTTCAATGGTCTGGTCTACCTCTTTACGCCAGATAGTGTCACCGGCAAGGTAGAGAGTTTTGTAGCCTGGGGCTTGGAACACAACGCCCATGGCCTCGCCCAAAAGTTTCGCGAGGGGGGGCACGGCATACATCTCGTCTGTGCCGTGCTGGCCACCGGCCTTAGTGATTTTGACTCCGCCAAACTCAACTTCGTCAGTCAGTACGCGCACATTCTTGAAGCCTTGGGAGCGAACCAGTTTCGCGTCTTCCTCATCTTGAGTGAACAGCGGAATGTCTTTAGGTAGCGCTTTCTGCGCGGCATCGTCCCAGTGGTCAAGATGCGTGTGTGTGAGGATGACGGCGTCTACGCCAGCGATTACCTCGGCAGGTGATTCAGTGAGATCGACCATTGGGTTACGGAGGTTGCTTCGGTAAGTATTTTCAAATCCAGGGTAGGTTCCTTTTTTCGCGAGCATCGGATCGACGAGGAACGTCGTGTCGCCATAGGTGATTTTCACCGTTGCATTACGAATTTGCTGCAAGTCCACTTTGTGGGCTGCGGTCGGTGCGGACGAGACATTTGTATCCGCGAATACCCATGTGCTGGTAGCAGCGCAAGCGAGGCTGAGGGCAAGAGGAAGCGTTCTGAAATTCATGGGATTGATCCTGTTAATACATCGAGAAGAGCATTCTTCCCGAGTGCTCTACATCGCAACAGTGGCCTGAATGACATATTTCGATATAATCAGGCCAGTCGATCAGCGTAGGTATGAGAGAGGCCTAGAGCAAGCGTCCACTCTGCAAAAGCGATCCTATGAAACGGTCAACCGGCAACCCGAGGCTATCTGATGCAATCCATACGTGTTGCTGTTCTGGCTTTTAATGGCGTAAGTCTGTTCCATCTTTCCGTGCCTGGAATGGTGTTGGGTACGGCTCATTCTGCACCTGGTGAACCTCAATACGAGGTCAGCTACTGCGCGGAGATGCCGGGAATGGTGACTTGCGACCAAGGCATCGACTTAGCGGTTGTTAATGGCCTGGAGCTGATGGAAGCATCTGATGTAATCGTTATTCCCGCCTGGGGGGATCAACTGATCACCGCATCTGCACAACTCGTGAAAGCGCTACAGGCCGCGAACTGCGAAGGTAAGCTCATAGTAGGGCTATGCTTAGGCGCGTTTGTGCTTGGAGATGCCGGGCTGCTTAATGGGAAAGAAGCAACCACTCATTGGGCAGCACGAGAAGAGTTCGCGCAACGTTTCCCTGAGGTTCGTTTCAAGCCCGAGGTGCTCTACGTCAGTGCTGGAAATATCATGACCTCTGCGGGAACTGTGGCGGCAATCGATTGCTGCCTTCATTTGGTACGCGAGCGACTTGGTGCTGACGTTGCGAATCGCACCGCGAAGATGCTGGTGACGCCGCCTCATCGGCAAGGTAGGCAAGCTCAATACGTTGAGCATCCTGTGCCGCAACTGTCCAGCGAGACGCATTTGTCTGATGTACTGGCGTGGGCCCGAGTAAACCTTGCCAGTGATCTTTCGCTCGACGTGCTGGCGGACATGGCCAAAATGAGCAGGCGTACATTTACCCGGCGATTCAAGGAAGCGACGGGCAGTACCGTTTCAAAATGGTTGAATGCTCAGCGCGTCGTCAGAGCGCAACAGCTGTTGGAAACCACAGACCTTCCTATCGAATGTATTGCGGGCGAGGCAGGTTTTGGGACGCCCTTGTCGTTGAGGCTACAATTCGGGGTTCACCTCGGCACGTCGCCTTCTGAATATCGGCGTACGTTTTCTCGCCAAATTACCCTGAGTCGAAAAGTGAGCGGCAATTAGCGGTGTGGGATTTCACGCAGGTCTTGGCAAAAAAACGAAAGCCCAGGTTGGGTGCCTGGGCTTCGTTAACGCAGGGTTCAGCCTTTTACAGCAGCCAAGATTGAGCGTGGCGTTTTTGTTGCTTCCTGGCCCTCATTCGATCGGGCATTCACATCAATGACGATACGCCCGACCAGCTTTCCAGCCAGCATTTCTTCTGCCGACGTTTTGAGATTCAGCAGGGGAACCACCTTTGCGCTGATCAAATTGAGCAATGGCGTTGGCATCGATTCGACTGCATCTGCCCAGGCTTTCAGTCGGGTCTCGTAGTTGATCGAGACAGAGTCTATTCCGATCAAGCGCACGCCTCGCAAGATAAATGGCATTACTGAAGTCGGTAAGTCCGCCCCCCCAGCCAATCCACAAGCAGCAACAACGCCCCCATAGTTCATCTGTGACAGTACGCGGGCTAGCACTCCGGATCCGACTGCATCAATAGCTCCCGCCCAGCACTGTGATTCCAATGCCTTGCGCTCATCCGCCCAGTTAGCATTGTCAATGACTGCTATGGCACCAAGCCTGCGAACATAATCCATTTTTTCGGGGGTATTGATCAGCGCTGTGACCGAATAGCCAAGATGGGTAAGAATCGCTATGGCAACGCTGCCAACACCACCCGCCGCTCCGGTCACCAAGACAGGTCCAGACTCTGGTTTCACGCCGGCATCGCGTAAAGCGTTAACACATAACATTGCGGTCAGGCCGGCAGTTCCGAACATCATCGCCTGCTTGCTGCTGAGATTTTCAGGAAGGGGGACCAGCCAATCACCCTTGACCCTTTGGTATTGACTATGACCACCCCAGTATTTCTCACCCACGCCCCAGCCCGTTAGAACTACTCTCTGCCCAGGCTTAAGACGAGGATGGGACGTCTCCACGACCGTACCAGCGAAGTCGATGCCGGGCACCATAGGCCAACTCTTCACGATCGGTCCACTGCCCGTAATGGCCAGCGCATCCTTGTAGTTCAGAGTCGAATATTCAAGTTGCACCAGCGTGTCTTCGTCCGGCAGATCTGCGAACGTTATCTGCTCGAGATTTGCGTTGAATCCGTCAGCTTCTTTTCTTAAAACCAGTGCCTGAAACGTCTCATTAGCAGTGCCCAAAGAGTCAGCCACCGAGCTGTTTTTGAGCAAAGACTTGTGAGGGGATTGAAATCGTTGATCCCGCCAGACCAAGGCCGCTTTCAGTCCATCCTCACGTGCAATATCCATAAAAGCTCGTTTGTCTGGCGAACCCTTCGATTCGATAGCGTGGTCTATATCAAGCGCCCGTTGAAGGGCTCCTTTGAGTCCCATTGCCTCGACACTCTGATTGATCGCTATCTTGGTTAACTTCATCAATTCAGGATCCATCACAGCAATGGTCTGTGCGACTTTTATGGCCTCCTCCAAGTGCTTTCCGATCGGTACAACTCTATTGACCATCCCTAGACGCCTGGCTTCTTCCGCAGGGATATTATCAATGCCGCAAAGGATGATTTCTTTAGCGTGCTTGGTTCCAATCATCCAAGGCAGCAGCATTGTCACAATACCTGCTCCGAACTTCAGTTCAGGTTCGCCGAAGGTGGCGTCCTCGGAAGCGATGGTGATGTCACATGCGAGCGCTATTTCAAATGCCCCCGCCAGGCAAGATCCATGTACCGCAGCGATTGTGGGCTTAGGGCAATCCCAGAATCGCATGGTGGTGGAGAAATCCCTCGCCAGAATTTCGCGCCACGCAGCTGCTCCTTCCGGGCGATTGTTCATTTGTTCTTTGAGGTCGAATCCGGAGGAGAACGCTTTGCCTTTTCCGCTGATGACAATGGCCTTTACTGAAGGATCTTCCTCAGCTAAGTCCATGGCAAGATTGATCTCCTCCAGCGCCATCTTGCCCAGCGCATTGAGTCTTTCAGGACGATCAAGCATCAGTTGCCCGATACCACCATCCACTTCGTAGCTCAGGGTTGTAAAATTATTCATGCCACTGTTCTCCCACTTTGTTTGATCGAGGCTGGAGTCAACGTTCCGCCGACGATCATCATTTTCAATTCGCGTCTATCGGCTTTGCCTGTGCGCCCCAGTGGTAAGCACTCTGCCGTGTAGAAAACGTCCGGAACTTTGTACTTCTCCAGCTTCTCCATGAGGAAATCCTGTAGACGTTCAAAGTCCACTGACGAGGGGAGAGAGGGAACGATCAGAACGTGGATCTTTTCGCCGAGCATCGCGTCCTCGACGCCAGTTGCCATTGCAGTAGTGATACCTGGGAACATGAGCACTGCTTGTTCAATTTCCATCGGTGTGACTTTGTTTCCTCCACGAACGATGATCTCTTTCTGACGGCCTCGGAATTGAACATCGCCTTCGGAATTAATGAACGCTAAATCCCCTGTTCTGAAAAACCCGTCGCTGTGGGCCGCGACTGTCAAATCAGGGTCGTCAAGATATCCGGTCATGAGGTAGGGGCTACGGATCTGTAGTTCGCCCTGTTGGCCTGGTTTCACAGGTAGGCCGAGTTCGTCGACGATACGGTAGCTCACTCCGCTTGCCGGAAGTCCCAGGGCAAACGGCTTGATACGCCTAAAATTTGGCAACTGGAAGAAGTCGCAACTGAGCGTTTCGGTCAGGCCGTAAATGTTGATCAGGTCGGCATTTGGAAAAACGGCCTCGACCTGGTCGGCGAGGAGCTCACTCAATTGCTCTCCGCCAGTGAAGATCTGGCGCAGACGGGCGCAGGGCTTCATGCCATGTCCCTGGGTAACAAGTGCCAATATGCCTCGCAGCATGGTGGGAACCACTCCTACACGATCGATAGGGTGTTCTTGAAGCCGATCTAAAAGCTCTGCCGATCCGAGCTTTTTGGTGATTACTAGCGTGCCGCCGCTGATGAGGGTGAGTAGCGACATCCAGATCCCGAATACAAACGTGATGTTCAACACAAGAAGCGTTCGTTCTGCGGATTTGAAATGCGTCATGGCATCTATCGCCATCAGCTTCATAGCAAAAGCGTGGTGACCGATGATTACGCCTTTGGGGCTGCCGGTAGATCCGGACGTGAACAATACGAATGCGGCGCCATCCAGCTGCGGACGAAACTCGGGAGCATCGATACACAAGCTTGTCAGTAAGTCCTCACCCGAAACGGAAGAGTCTGTGATGTTTATCTGAAACCGTGCCTTTGTCTTTTCTTGCATTGCATCGCATGCGGGTAACGGAGTAGTACGGTGGATGGGCACTGCGACGCAGCCGGCAAGCCAGATGCCCAGTACTGCCGAAAAATCACTTGGCAAGTTTGAGACACGAACGTGAACAGGTTCGTTCGCCGTTGCGCCTGCGGCTAACAATGCTGATTTTACGATTCCTGCCTGTTCGAACAGTTCTGCTCGACTGACGACGCAATCGTCTGCGTCGATAGCGATAGACCGAGGCTCTCGATTACAGGCTGTAGTTATTAGGTCGCCCAGGTTCAGAGATGAATTCATTTTATTATTGTCTCCGTTTACAGTTCAGAGGCTTAGCAACAGCATGCACGTCCCCGACACGGCGAACATTGCTAAGAAGATGACGACGGTGAAGCCCATGACCCGCCCCATTCCTACCCTTGCAATGGCTAGCAATGGGATGACCCACATCGGCTGGATCATATTGGCTGCACCTTCACCCAGAGCTACGGCTATGGCGACGGCTGATTGGTGGACACCCAGGTGCTCTGCAGCCGGAACGACAAAAGGCGCCTGGACTATCCAGTGGCCGCCAGCACTCGGTACGAAGAGGCTAATCAGTACCGAAGAAGCATATGACCAGAAGGGCAGGGTCTCGGTAGTCGAGAAAGTGATGAACCATTTTGAAATCACGTCAGCGAGCCCTGTTGCGGACATGATTCCCATGATCCCGCCATACAGCGGGAACTGCAGGAGAATCGGCCCAGCGATGCGTGCCGCATTTTCGATGGCTCGCAGGTAGGCTTTCGGGGTTCTATGCAAGGCCATGCCGGAAAGTAAGAACACCAGAACCAGCATGTTCAGATCCATTTTGAAAGCACCTTCAGCTAGCTTCACGCCGATATAACCGACACCTGCCGCGATAAGAATCATGCTTATCCAGAACCCATGATCCAGGCGTCCGGCTAAGGTGTCAGGGCGCGTTTCTGGCACAACAGTATCCTCTTCGATCAATCGCTGAGGATCAGCTGCAACGGTTTGGTCTGGAGTCGGCATCATCATCCGAAGGATCATCGGAAGTAGAATTGCCAGCAGCAGCAGAGGGACAAAATTCAAAGGTGAGGTCAGGAACTCGCTCATGGGAAGCACCTTGCCGGTGACCGACTCAATGATGTTCATTGGTGATCCCGAAGTAGCGCTGACCAGAGCAATCGAGCTGGATATACCGCATACGTAGAATGACCAGCCGGCGTAGGACGCCGCCACCAGCCAGGCAAAATCGACGTGAACGCGTTTCGCCACCTCCCGTGCGAACAGCCCTGCCACGACCAATCCGACTGCCCAGTTGAGAAGTCCCGCTGCCATCGACACAAAGAAGGTCAAGGTCATCGCGCCCGCCGCAGTCTTCGGTAAAGACGCGAAGTACTTCAACAATCTGGCGATGGGCCGTGAGGTTGAGAGCGCATGGCCTGTCACCAGCGTAAGTGCAACCAGAAAGGCGAAGCTTGAGATCTTGAATACACCGTCGTACCAGCTTGTCACTACCTGCGGTGCTGAAGCGGCTGGAGCAAAAAGGAACGCGAGTAGGGCGGTTAGAAGGGTGAGAAGAATGGCGATTACGAATGGGTCAGGAACCGCTTTTTCGACAATCAAGACGCATAACCGAGTGAAACGCTTCACTCCAACAGAAAACAACACGGTGGACCTTGCATTGGTCGCGCTCAGATTTGACTTGGGCATAAGAGCCTCCACTGGCCATGAGGCCAATTTTTATTGTTGTTTTTGCGGTGCTGATCAGTCCGGCGATTAAGATATAGTCAGTAGTTGACTGGTTGTCTAGTACCTTTTGGAGGATAGTTGACTGGTTGACTATCAGCGCGTTTTGACTAAAGTAGAGGCAACAGAGGGCACTGGTTTCGGTGGGAACGCTCTCGATCACGTCAAAAATAAGCGGCCCTGAATTTGGAAACGCAAACTTTTGTACCCACTAGCGCCTCATCGTCAAGGGCGAGCAAAGCAGTCCGGACGATTGCTCTGGCACCGCGGTTTGGTGCGCCTCTATGGTTCAGTGCCGACAGCGTGATGCCTGAGGTGCAGCGTGCGCGGAGTCCCAGCGCTTTGGATATCGACGCTGGCGCGGTTGGGTGTTTGGTTGGGGGGCGGACTTCTCGTTACGTGGGGATTTCTGCCTGTGCAATATTCGTTACAACTGGCCTTTATGAATTTATGGCAGCCAACCTTCGTTGGCGATTGCTAGAAGGTTTTCTACTCGGCCAGATAGCAATGCGCCCACTATTATCCCGCAAGCCAGGATGGAAAATCCCTCTATGACTAATCTACCAGACTCCGCTTCAAGCACCGCCGCTTCTCCAGATGAGCAAAAACAACGAAATACGGGAAAACGTGCGGAACTCATTCGAATTGGTGTAGCGATTCTTACTGAGAAAGGCTTTTACAACACTCCTTTGGACGAGATCGTCAAGATCGCAGGTGTACCGAAGGGTTCGTTCTACTACTACTTCAAAAGCAAAGACATTTACACAATAGCGGTGATCGAAGCGTACTCGAACTATTTCATTAGAAAGCTCGACAAGCACCTGTACAACCACGAGCAGTCACCTTTGAATCGTATTCGTAGCTGGACGGAGGACGCAGGTGAGGGGCTGGCGAAGTACGACTTCAAGCGAGGTTGTCTTGTGGGCAACCTAGGTCAGGAGCTGGCGGCACTCGATGAGAACTATCGAGTTGTCCTTCGAGACGTTATCAATAGCTGGTGCAAGAAGATCCAGGACTGTCTGGACGAAGCTAAACAGGTTGGCGAAATCAGTCCAAACGCTGATACGGCGGCACTCAGCAAGTTCTTCTGGAATGCTTGGGAAGGTGCGGTGCTGTACACCAAGCTCGATAAGTCTCGAGCTGCTCTGGACTTGGCTCGCGACGCATTTTTTTCCCTGGTTCAAGTTCGGTCCTAAGGAGGTTGTAATGTTTAAAGCATTGCTCGTAAACAAAGATGATGCGGGCTATACGGCGACGCTGCAGGACCTTGATGATAATTCGTTGCCGGCTGGCGACGTCACCGTTAAGGTTCAATACAGCACCCTAAATTATAAGGATGCTATGGCCATCACTGGCAGAGGACCGGTTGTGCGCAAGTTTCCGATGGTGCCGGGGATTGATTTTGCCGGCATTGTGGAGCAAAGCGACAACCCCAATTACGCACCAGGCGATTTGGTCTTACTCAATGGGTGGGGGGTGGGCGAAACACATTGGGGTGGCTTGGCTTCTCGTGCACGGGTCAATGGCGATTGGTTGATCCCGATTCCGTCTGGGATTACTGCCGAACAGGCAATGGCTATTGGTACTGCAGGCTACACCGCGATGCTCTGTGTAATCGCTCTGGAACGTAACGGCGTTACACCCAGCAGCGGTCCTGTTCTTGTGACTGGGGCAAATGGCGGCGTAGGTAGTTTTGCCATCGCACTGCTGAACAAGCTCGGATACGAAGTCGTGGCCAGTACAGGTCGACCGCAAGAATTCAGATACCTTAAGGCTCTCGGGGCCTCTGAAATCATTGATCGCAATGAACTGAGTAGCCCAGGGAAACCGTTGGCGAAGGAGCGTTGGATAGGAGTGGTCGATTCCGTTGGAAGCCATACCCTTGTCAATGCCTGCGCCTCCACTCAGTACGGCGGGGTCGTCGCTGCATGCGGCCTAGCTCAGGGTATGGACTTCCCAGCGACTGTGGCGCCATTCATTTTACGGGGTGTTACCCTCGTTGGCATCGACAGTGTCATGCTCTCGCGTGAAAAACGAATCAAGGCTTGGGACCGACTTGCACAGCTTGTTGACCCTGAGCAACTCAAGCAAATTACGCGCAAGGTTAGCCTCACGCAAATCGGCCAACTAGCGCAAGAGCTGCTTGCAGGTGAAGTGCGAGGGCGCATTGTCGTGGAGGTCTGATCTACGCTTGCCCGTGTGACCCATTCCGACTTGGTCCACGATCACATACTGCGCATTTTAGTTGCGCGTTCATATCCCGGACCTCACAAACGGCTTAATGTCGTGAGGCGTGAAAGTTCAATGATAATATGAAGTTAAAACCCTGCCTGTCTAATGTCAGATCAGTCCGTGCTCTTAAGCTCTTTAGAGTTCTGTTTCCTGACTTGGCTTGAAGCGTGCTCGATACTCGCTGGGTTTGACGGCATAGTTTTTTATAAAGCTACGGATAAAGGTTGATTCGTTACCCAGGCCGCATTTTTGGGCCACTGTTTTAAGCGGGGAGTTTGAAGTGGCTAGCAAATGGCGGGCAGCTTCCAAGCGGAGCTGTTCGACCATCTTTCTCGGCGTAAAACCTGTGATTTCACTGTATTTACGCGCAAATGTTCTTTCACTCATGTTCATGAAATTTGCTAACGAAGAAACCGATAGATCGCCACCAAGGTTGTTGTTTAGCCAAGCGTGAAGGTCCGAGAATTGACTGCTTTTTGATTGTAGTGTTAATGACGAGCTGAACTGATTTTGATCCCCGGGACGCTTGAGAAAAACAACCAAGTGCCGTGCAACTTCGAGCGCAGCAGAGTGCCCCAAGTCAGCTTCAACCATTGCGAGAGCCAAGTCGATACCCGAAGTGACTCCTGCCGAAGTCCATAAGTCGCCATCGTTAATGAATATAGGCCCGCGCCTTACATTTATGGAAGGGAAGTCAAGTTCCAACTTGTCATAGGCCGACCAATGGGTCGTCACGTTGCGCCCGTTTAACTTCCCCGCCGTCGCTAGCGCAAATATCCCTGTGCAGACGGAAACCAGACGCTTGGCTTTTTCGGCGTGATTCACGAAGTTTGTAAAAAATTTTGGATCATCACAAAACTTATGTATCCCAGGCCCACCTGGAACGATAAGTGTATGCGCAGCCGGTGTTTTATCTACCAAAACCTCAGCGCTTAACGAGACGTTAGAGAGTACTTCCGTTGTTGGATTTAACGCGAGGATTGATAGGGAGTATGGCGGATGATTAGGGGGTGCAAAATAGTTAGCAGCAATAAATACATCCAGGGGGCCGGCCAGATCGAGCAGGCTAACTTCAGGGTAGGTAATGAACTGTATAGATTTAACTGGCATTTAGAGCTACTCCATCCTAAGAGAGCGCCGCTTGGATTTCGCTGATTTTGGCAGAAATCGTCAACGTTTTGGCATTTTTTTTTGTCAATTATGGTCTATTGTGATTTTAATCTGAATAGCTGTACGAGAGCACAATGGCACACAGGAGCTTCTTGGCATCGACTAAAGCAATACTTAAGCATCCTTTTGTCCTGCCTTGGTAGATAGCGCAGCTTAATCAACGGCTTTAGCTTGGAGTCAATTCGATGTCTGGTCTTATGAAAAGCGCTATGGGATTTGAAGTTAGTATGGATGATGATTTTGAGCGCAAGATCTCCAACATCCTTGGATTGGTCGAACGCAACGCTTTGGGTGTCGCCAAGTGTGAGTTGAAAAGGGTGGCTGAGACAAATAGCTGGGTCATCGAATGTTTGTGGCACGACCACCAAGCAATGCACGCTCATTTCTTGTCCTGTCAACTTCAAGATCTAATAGGCTTAGTAGTTTCGAAATCGCGTAAAATTGTGTTTAAGTGCGACAGTGAATGAGGCCCGTTGATGTCCTGGTTCAGTAGTTAGAACAGTGACAGGCAATATGTATTACTTCCCAACTATCTCAAAAGCCGCAAAATACCTACCTCCTTTGTCATCTGAGATGATGGGTGACGATTGGTACGCCACCTCACCCCCCCAAAAAAAACTGCTGAGACCAAAATGGCCTCAGCAATATCTGAATCAGAAGTCCACAGTCACTCCGGCGTAAAGCGCGCGGCCATCACCTGGGGAATGCAGGGATACCTGGGCACCGTCCGGGTCGTACCAGACGTATTCATAATATCGGTTGATGAGGTTTTTCAGCTGCAGGTCGACGCTCACTGCCTGCGTCACCTTGTACGTAGTACCAAGGTTCATCAGGACGTAACCGCCATAAGTTCCCTTCGTGTTCTCCCGCTCCAGGTAATAGTTTGTCTGGCCGTTCATCCAGGCAGTCAGCTTTAACGCAGGTGTAGCGTCATAGCTGATGCCGGCGTTGTAAAGGTGATGCGGAATGTGATCGATTTCCTGACCTTTGCTGTTGGGCAGCGTGGCACTCGGCTGGAGTATTTTCGAATACTGCCACGAGTAGGCCATCCATAGGTCAGTGCGGTCGTTAGGGTGCAGGTTCATCTGCAAGTCATAACCCCACCGCCGGGTTTCCCCCACGTTATCGGACTCGCCGCTCGGGTCGTTCAGCCTGCGACTGACTTCCCCTGAGGCCTCTTGCTGCCAATAGGCAACACGTCCATCTATCCAGTCAGCCGGCGTGAACTTGATCCCGGTTTCCCAGCCTTCGTTTATCGAAGCTGCCAAATCGGTATCCCTGGGCGGAATTTTATAAGCCGCGGCACCAGCGCCCACTTGAAAGGTACGTCCCCAGTTCGCGTAGAAGCTGGCGACGTCCCATGGGGAATAGACAACGCTAATCTTCGGCTGCTTGATCGGACCGTAGTCGTTGATGTCGTAGTCCGTGTCGGTGAGTTCATTGGTGAAGTCGCCCTGAATCTTGTCGACCCGGTAGGCCGGTACGATCTTCAGCGACTCGAAAGGTTTGATTTCTGCCTGAACGTAAGCGCCGTAGGTATCGAAATCGAACTGCTGGTCGCGGGTCGCTGCCAGGCGCGCACGGTCTTTGGTGCGATAGCGCTCGCTCGTGTTCTGCTGCTGTTGGACGTCTGCTCCGCCTTCCAGTGCGAAGTCATACAACCAGCTGACCTCCGGTCGCCATGTCAGGGAGGAGAGGGCGCCGTATTGGGTTTCATAGGCATCGCGTTCCTGCTGGGCGCTGATGCGCCAATACTGTGTCCAGCGTCGATCGTCGAAGGTGTTGACGTAGGTCTTCGCCGACCAGACGAGGTCCTCATTCAAGTCCGTATCGAAATGCAGACTAACTTGATTCATACGCCGAGTGCCTTTGCCCGTAGCGTTGTAGCTGTTGGTCATGCGCGGATGATGACGGGCATCGTCTTCAGTCAAATAGCCGGGCTCTTGAGCCTCGGTTTCGTAGTGCCGCGCGATAAGGCCAATGCGGTAACTGTCGTCGTCCGGGGTATAGAACAACTTGCCAGACATCGAAAATCTATTGGCTTCGGAGTGGTCGCGATAGCCATCGGATTTTTGGTAGACGAAGAAGTAGTTCTGAGTCCAGTTGCTACTTTCGATGCCCTTGGTCAGTTGTGTCTCTTGCGTGTTGAAGCTGCCGTAACGAACTCGCGCTTTGGTGTACTCACCTCCTGTACGAGTCAGCATATTCACGTTGCCGGCAATATTATTGAGTCCGTAGCGAGCATCACTGGTGCCGCGCACAATCTCGATGCTGTCCAGCTCCATGGGAAAAATCATGTCCATGTACGGCATGTTGCCGTCGTTGCTGTTGCTTGGGATTCCATCGATCAGCAATTTGACAGCATTCACTTCTCCTTCGCCGTTGAAGCCTCGAAAGGAAATTTTGCCGGAGGTGGTGCCCTGATTGAACTCAGTCAGCATCACCCCCGGTGCACGGCTGAACAGCTCCCAGCTGTAATTGACCGGCATCTTTTCCAGGATACCTCCCCCTAGAATATCCACCGAGCTGAGTACGCTGCTGGCGCTTAATGGGCCACTGGCCGCACCCTGAACATTTACCGTACCGAGGATCAAAGTCGAGTCTTCAACTTTGGCAACGTCGGCCAGCGCAGAGCACAAGGGGCTCATTGCGAATAGACCAGCCGACATCATCGGCCACATGGAACGGGACACAGACAAACGCTTTGCATGACGCAAAGTAAATGGAGCAGGCATAGCACGCACTTCCTGATGATCAAGAAACTTTAAGGGCGTTTAGCGTCCATCGCAGGCCGCTAAATGGATTTAAAGATGGCAGCACCGCAAGATGTCAGCGGTGTTGTGATCAAGCGAAGGGAGAAGCGCGTGGACTTAGACTGGGCCAACGAATCCTTGGGTGCAGCGTGGGTAGTTCAGGACTTTCGAGAGCGGTGTCGGGTGTGTACTGCGGCAGGAAATGCCGGTAGTAATTGGAGGGCAATGCTGCTGATCCTGCATGACCACAGCAGCAGGCGCCGTGTTGCATGACAGATTTCGACTGGGGCTTCTGCAAGGCGTCAATCACCTTGCCCAGGTCTTTAGGCAGGGCACTCGAGTTCCCACCTGAACAGAACCCACCCCAAAGTATCAGGCGTACGTCTGACGTCTGCATCGCACTACTCAGCGGCATGGCGAACAGGTTAAGCAAGACGGCCAGGCACGCAATCCAGGGGCTGATGCGTGTCAACGAACTCATTAATGAAATCGCCGCAAAGTGGGGATGGCATTTAGCCGGAATCGGTAACGATGTAAAAGCGTCGCAAATGCGCCATATTGCCGCGGACAAGTTGTCGCACACGTTACTGATTTTGACGAGACAGTACGTTGCAGTTCTGAATCCCTATGGTCTCGCCGTGCGGTCGTCAGTCATCGATTGAGGGCAAGACACTTAGGTCGAGGCCCGCTTTTCACTCATGATCAGCTGGAGGACGAGACGAATATGTCTGCAACCACATGGCGCAGCCATACATTCACCGCAGAGTGATGTAAACGCCCATGCCAGTATTGCTTGAGGTCATAAGTGGGAAGCTCTAGCGGCGCCTCCGTGGAGCGCACCTTGGCCTCATTGGCGTACAAGCTGGCGACGGTGCGCGGTAATACCACCACCAGATCTGAGTGTTCGATAATCGCTGGAACACTCATGTAATGCGAGATCTGTAGCGCAATCTTGCGCTGCACTTGCTGCTCTGTCAGATACGCCTCGAACATTTCCTGACTTCGACTGCCGTCCCTTACCTGCAAGTGCTCTGCTTCGCAAAATGCCTGCAGTGACAGGCGTTTGCTTTTGAGTGGATGTCCGGCCCTGACCATGCACACAAGGTCATGTGAGAACAGGCGCATCGGTTATCGGCGCGGTCGCAGGCTCCATCGCGAACTTCGTGCATCCGTATGTTATGCGCCAAAAGGGCTGGGTAGGGCCGCAACACAAGCGTGTTCAACGTAACGATTTGCTGTTTGCGGTGTTCGTCGGGATCGTCATCAACCTGGCTATCTGGATCATCGGTGCGGAAATTCTGCGGCCCAATGGCATCGAGGTAAAAACCCTGGGCGACATGGGCAAGGCGCTGGAAATCTTCTTTGGTCCAATCGGTTGGTAAGAGTACTTCATCGGCGTATTCGCGACACTGTTTGCCAGTATTTCAGGCAAGACCACCGCGTTCCCGATGCTGATTACCGATGCCTTCCAACACGTTCGCCCTGAACGTCGCGAAAAATACGGTAAGGAGTTTCATCATGATCCGATGCATAAATGGTTCATGCTATTCATCCTCTTGACACCGTTGGTTTGGTCGCTGCCAGGCACGCCGGATTTCGTGACCCTGACCATTGGTGTCAGCCCGTTGAACATCATTGGCTTGCCAGTCATTTCCCTGGGCCTGCTGATCATATCCAACCAGACGAAGCTGCTGGACAAGAAGTATCGCAACAACCTGTTTGAAAACCTCGCACTGCTCTTTGCTACAGGCCTCGCGTTGTGGGTTGCCTTCCTGTTGGTCGTCGATCTGTTTACCTGACATCCTGCCGCCGAGGGTACTCAACGTCTCCTCGGCGGCCAATGTTCAGTCAGTCAGAGAGCCCTTCGGTAGTCTCCCAGCGAAACTGTCCACCAGGCTCGCCACCACTTTCTCTCCCATCCGCGTGCGGGTTTGTAGCGTCGCACTCGCGCGATGGGGCTGCAGGACCACGTTCTCGTTACCAAACAGAGTCTCGGTGACGTTCGGTTCATCGACAAACACATCTAGCGCCGTTCCCACGATCTCGCCAGCAGCATGGGCCGTCACCAGATCGGCGTCATTGACCAGCTTGCCGCGTGCCACGTTGATCAGAGACCTGTCCTCGCCCGGCGCCTGCAGCACATCGGCATTGATGATGGCTCCAACCTTGTCGGCAGCGGCCGCGAGAATCAGCGCATCACTGTTGCTGCTCAGCTGCATCAGATCTGCGATTAAAGTGTTGTACACATCACTCATCGGCTGCAGAAGCCGCCCACTGGCGATCGGGGCGCTGAGAGATAGTTGACTGTCAGGTTCTGGCTCCTGTTGTAGATGCTTCAATTGTCCGTATTTAAGCTCCATTAAACCTCTATCGTGCTTCCTAAAGCAGTCGGTCAGTTAAATTTCTGACTGATTACCTATTCCTGTATGTACAAGTATGTATTTGCGCGTTAGAGTCGACCAGGCGTCTCGACACGTTTATCCGCGAATTAGGTTTTGTGTGTTCTGTGTAACGACACGCGTGCTCCATAACTGTACTCGTGCGCCACAAGCGCTTCTGTTGGTTATTAGGAATAAAAACAATGAAAAAATCTATTTTGACCCTCTCAGTATTGGCTCTTTGCGTGGCTGCTGGCGCTGCCATCGCCAAGGAGTACAAGGAGTTGCGCTTTGGTGTCGATCCCTCTTACGCGCCCTTCGAATCCAAAGCCGCCGACGGTAGCCTCATGGGCTTTGATATAGACCTGGGTAACGCGATTTGCGCTGAACTCAAGGTCAAGTGCAAGTGGGTAGAGAGCGATTTTGACGGCATGATCCCCGGCCTAAGGGCGAACAAATTCGACGGCGTAATTTCTGCCATGACCGTGACTTCTTCGCGGGAAAAAGTCATCGATTTCTCCAGTGAATTGTTTTCGGTGCCCACGTCCTTCGTGTTCAAGAAGGGCTCTGGCCTAAGCGAAGACATTACGACGCTGGCTGGCAAAACTGTGGGCTATGAACAAGGCACCACCGAGGAGGCCTACGCCAAGGCCGTGCTGAACAAGTCCGGGGTAAAAACCCAGGCCTACGCCAACCAGGATCAGGTTTATGCTGACCTGGTCACGGGTCGCCTCGATGCTTCGATTCAGAACATGCTGCAAGCTGAAATGGGTTTCCTGAAGTCCCCGCAAGGCGCCGACTTTGAAGTGAGCAATCCAGTCCATCACGAACTGCTGCCAGCAAAAACGGCGATCGGTCTGCTCAAAGGCAATGCCGAGCTAAAAACCCTGGTGGACAAAGGCATACAGGCGCTGCATGACAATGGCACGTACGCGGCCATCCAAAAGAAACACTTCGGTGATCAGAATATTTACAGCGGCAAATAACGACGCTGCGCCCATTCGCGGATGGGCGTTTTCCTGATTTACGAAGGGCTCCCCAATGTTAGAAAACATATTGCAGATGCTGGGGCTGTCAGGCTTCAGTCTCAAGGGCTTCGGCCCACTGTTGCTGCAAGGCTCCTGGATGACTGTCAAGTTATCCTTCCTTTGCTTGCTGCTAAGCGTGGTCTTGGGCCTGATCGGTGCCAGTGCCAAGCTTTCAAGGTCGGCACTCTTTCGCGTCCCCGCGCAGGCTTACACCACGCTGATCCGTGGAGTGCCGGATCTGGTTCTGATGCTGTTGATCTTCTACAGCCTGCAAACCTGGTTGACCAATCTGACCACAGCCATGGGCTGGGATTACATTGAGATCAATCCGTTCAGTGCCGGTGTGATAACTCTAGGCTTTATCTACGGGGCGTACTTCACCGAGACTTTCCGTGGCGCGATCCTCGCTGTGCCCCGTGGCCAGATGGAGGCGGCCACTGCTTACGGCCTGACCCGTGCCCAGCGTTTCCGCTTCGTGCTGTTCCCGCAGATGATGCGTTTTGCTTTGCCGGGTATTGGCAACAACTGGATGGTCATTCTCAAGGCTACCGCGCTGGTCTCGATCATTGGTCTGGCCGACCTGGTCAAGGTGGCTCAGGACGCGGGCAAGAGCTCCTATCAACTGTTCTTTTTCCTGGTGCTGGCTGCCTTGATTTATCTGGTCATCACCACCGCATCGAACTACGTCTTGCGCCGGCTGGAAATCTTCTACGCCGCAGGCACTCGGGAGGCCGTGCGATGATCGAGCTACTGCAGGAATACTGGAAACCCTTCCTCTATAACGATGGCTACCACATCACCGGGTTGGCGATGACGCTGTGGCTGCTCAGTGCCTCGCTCTTCTTCGGTTTCGTGATGTCGGTTCCGTTGTCGATTGCCAGGGTTTCGACCTGCGTTTGGGTGCGCTGGCCGGTGCAGTTCTATACCTATTTGTTCCGTGGCACGCCACTGTATATACAGCTGCTGATCTGCTACACCGGCATTTACAGCATCGCAGCGGTGCGTTCCCAGCCCATGCTCGACGCATTCTTCCGCGATGCATTGAACTGCACCATCCTGGCCTTCGCCCTGAACACTTGCGCCTACACCACGGAGATTTTCGCCGGGGCGATCCGCAACATGAACCACGGTGAAGTCGAAGCAGCCAAGGCCTTTGGGCTGCGCGGCTGGAAGCTATATGCCTACATCATCATGCCGTCTGCACTACGCCGTTCGCTGCCGAACTACAGCAACGAAGTGATACTGATGCTGCACTCGACCACCGTAGCGTTCACCGCCACTGTGCCGGACATTCTCAAGGTCGCCCGGGATGCCAACTCGGCAACGTTCCTGACTTTCCAGTCGTTCGGTATCGCCGCCGCGATTTACCTCGCAGTCACTTTCTCTCTGGTTGGCCTGTTCCGTTTGGCTGAACGCCGTTGGCTGTCTTTCCTCGGCCCGGCTCATTAATTCAGGATGTTTGAACATGTACAAATTGACCGTTGAAAACCTGCATAAAAGCTATGGCAACCACGAAGTGCTCAAGGGCGTTTCGCTCAATGCCAAGACAGGCGATGTGATTAGCCTGATCGGCGCCAGTGGATCGGGCAAGAGCACCTTCTTACGTTGTATCAACTTTTTGGAAACGCCCAACGACGGTGCCATGGGCCTGGATAACCAGCCAATTCGCATGATCCATGACCGCCACGGCATGCATGTGGCCGACGCAGATGAACTGCAGCGTCTGCGCACGCGCCTTGCGATGGTGTTTCAGCATTTTAACCTGTGGAGCCACATGACAGTGCTCGACAACATCACCATGGCCCCGCGCCGGGTACTGGGTGTTAGTAAGAAGGATGCAGAGGAGCGGGCTCGGCGTTACCTGGACAAGGTAGGTTTGCCGTCCCGCGTCGCCGATCAATACCCGGCCTTTCTCTCCGGCGGGCAGCAACAGCGGGTTGCTATTGCCCGGGCGCTGGCCATGGAGCCGGAGATCATGTTGTTCGACGAGCCGACTTCGGCACTGGATCCGGAGTTGGTGGGCGAGGTGCTTAAGGTTATCCAGGGGCTGGCCGAAGAAGGCCGAACCATGATCATGGTGACCCATGAGATGAGCTTCGCGCGCAAGGTGTCGAACCAGGTTTTGTTCCTCCATCAAGGTCTCGTGGAAGAGCAGGGTTGCCCTGAAGATGTCCTGGGCAATCCCAAAAGCGAGCGCCTTCAGCAGTTCCTCAGTGGCAACCTGAAGTAACCGGAATGCCTTCGAGCGACTGTTCGGTCGCTCAGATGCTCCTTCGCACGCGCTCTGCCCACTCGGTCGTGCGTTTGCGGTGGGAGGAGGCCGCTGTCCAGTTTGAGGAGGAGAGCCACGTGCCGAAGAAATCCAGGAATTTTCCTTTGCGGGTCGATCAGCTCAGTGATTCCCCCGCGCCGCTCTATGCACAAGTCAAGCAGATGATCACCCAATTGATCTTGAGTGGCACCTGGTCGGCTCACGAGCGTATCCCTTCGGAAAGTGAACTGGCTCAGGAACTTGGATTGAGTCGCATGACTATAAGTCGCGCTCTTAGTGAGCTCACCGCCGATGGTGTGTTAGTGCGCATGCAAGGAGTGGGGACGTTCGTAGCCGAACGCAAAGGTCAATCGGCTTTATTTGCCCTCAACAACATTGCTGATGAAATCAGCGAGCGTGACCATTACCACCACTGCAAGGTGATTCTCCTATGCGAGGAGGGGGCTAGCGCTGACCACGCCTTGTCGCTGGAGATGCGCGAAGGGCAGCGGGTGTTTCATTCTCTGATCGTGCACTACGAGAATAATGTGGCGGTGCAATTGGAGGATCGCTACGTGAACGCGGCAGTGGCTCCGGATTATCTGCGGCAGAGTTTCGTGATGCAGACGCCCTATGCCTATCTTTCGAAGGTTGCTCTTCTGACTGAAGGTGAGCATGTGGTCGAGGCGATCCTAGCCGACGAGGAGGAGTGCAGGCTGTTGCAGATCACGCGTCATGAGGCGTGCTTGTTGATTCGTCGGCGAACTTGGTCTGGCTATCAGTCTGTCACGTCTGCGCGCCTGATTCTGCCGGGTTCACGGCACCGTCTGGAGGGGCGATTCGGTGCATAACGTGGGGCTGACCTTGTCGCGCTCAGCGGTCGCGCGCGTCAATTCCCTGCCATAACCTGCGACAGCGCAGGACTGTCGAATTGCTGAATTCCATTGCTTCGCTGTCTTAACCACCTTTTCAAATAGCCTTGCCCTTCATCCGCAATAGGCACAACCCCGCTGGATGAACGGGTCACAAAAGACAAATTACAGGTGAGTAAAATTTTGCTTGATTATGGTTGTATATACATGATTATATTTATGTGCGATCTGTAGCGCTAAACCAATAAATAGGCTGAGAAAGTCATTTCGAGAGGATTACCGGTGAGCAAGCCATCCCATTTCCGTAATGTCGAAATCCGCGCCGCGCGTGGTAATAAGCTGACCGCCAAAAGCTGGCTGACTGAAGCGCCGCTGCGCATGTTGATGAACAACCTCGACCCGGAAGTCGCCGAGAACCCTAAAGAACTGGTGGTTTACGGTGGTATCGGGCGTGCGGCGCGTAACTGGGAGTGCTACGACAAGATCGTCGAAAGCCTGACCAACCTGAACGACGACGAGACCCTGCTGGTGCAATCCGGCAAGCCGGTCGGCGTGTTCAAGACCCACACCAATGCCCCGCGCGTACTGATCGCCAACTCCAACCTGGTGCCGCACTGGGCGAGCTGGGAACACTTCAACGAACTCGACGCCAAAGGCTTGGCCATGTACGGCCAGATGACCGCCGGTAGCTGGATCTACATCGGCAGCCAGGGCATCGTCCAGGGCACCTACGAAACCTTCGTCGAAGCCGGTCGCCAGCATTACAACGATGACTTGAAAGGTCGCTGGGTCCTGACCGCCGGCCTCGGCGGCATGGGCGGCGCTCAGCCCCTGGCCGCAACACTGGCCGGTGCCTGCTCGCTGAGCATCGAATGCCAGCAGGTCAGCATCGACTTCCGTTTGAACAGCCGTTATGTCGACGAGCAGGCTACTGACCTCGACGACGCTCTGGCCCGCATCGCCAAGTACACCGCCGAAGGCAAGGCGATTTCCATCGCGCTGCTGGGCAACGCCGCTGAAATCCTTCCAGAACTGGTCAAGCGCGGCGTGCGCCCGGACATGGTCACCGACCAGACCAGCGCCCACGACCCGCTCAACGGTTACCTGCCAGCCGGCTGGACTTGGGAAGAGTACCGCGCTCGCGCCAAGACCGAGCCTGCTGCAGTGGTGAAAGCCGCCAAGCAATCCATGGCCGTGCACGTTAAAGCGATGCTCGAATTCCAGAAAATGGGTATTCCAACCTTCGACTACGGCAACAACATCCGTCAGATGGCCCAGGAAGAAGGCGTCGAGAACGCATTCGACTTCCCAGGCTTCGTACCGGCGTACATCCGTCCTCTGTTCTGCCGCGGCATCGGCCCGTTCCGCTGGGCGGCGCTGTCGGGTGATCCGCAAGACATCTACAAAACCGACGCCAAGGTCAAAGAGCTGATCCCGGACGACGCCCACCTGCACAACTGGCTGGACATGGCCCGCGAGCGCATTAGTTTCCAGGGTCTGCCGGCACGTATCTGCTGGGTTGGACTGGGCCTGCGCGCCAAGCTCGGTCTGGCCTTCAACGAAATGGTTCGCAGCGGTGAATTGTCTGCGCCAATCGTGATCGGTCGCGACCACCTCGATTCCGGTTCGGTCGCCAGCCCTAACCGGGAAACCGAATCGATGCAGGACGGTTCCGACGCTGTGTCCGACTGGCCACTGCTCAACGCTCTGCTCAACACCGCGAGCGGCGCGACCTGGGTTTCCCTGCACCACGGCGGCGGCGTCGGCATGGGTTTTTCGCAGCACTCGGGCATGGTGATTGTCTGCGACGGTACGGACGAAGCGGCCGAGCGTATCGCTCGCGTGCTGCACAACGACCCGGCGACCGGCGTAATGCGTCACGCCGATGCGGGTTACCAGATCGCAATAGATTGCGCTAAAGAGCAAGGCTTGAACCTGCCAATGATCACCCCTGTTAAAGGAGCCAAAGCATGAACACACTCAACATTATCCCAGGCCAACTGAGCCTTGCCCAACTGCGTGATGTCTACCAGAACCCGGTGAAAATCACACTCGACAACAGCGCTTCGGCCCAGATTGAAGCCAGCGTTGCCTGCGTGGAACAGATACTCGCCGAGAACCGCACCGCCTACGGTATCAATACCGGTTTCGGCCTGCTGGCCTCGACCCGCATCGCCACCGAAGACCTGGAAAACCTCCAGCGCTCGTTGGTTCTGTCCCACGCTGCCGGTGTTGGCGAGCCGATCAGCGATGCGCTAGTCCGACTGGTTATGGTGCTCAAGGTCAACAGCCTGAGCCGTGGCTTCTCCGGCATTCGCCGCGTCGTTATCGAAGCGCTGATCGCGTTGATCAACGCCGAGGTTTATCCGCACATTCCATTGAAAGGTTCGGTCGGCGCATCCGGCGACCTGGCGCCTTTGGCGCACATGTCGCTGGTGCTGCTGGGCGAAGGCAAGGCCCGCTACAAAGGCGAATGGCTGGAGGCGACCGAGGCGCTAAAAATCGCCGGTCTGACTCCACTGACACTGGCCGCCAAAGAAGGTCTGGCGTTGCTCAACGGCACGCAGGTGTCTACCGCATACGCATTGCGTGGTTTGTTCGAGGGCGAAGATCTGTTCGCTGGCGCACTGGCCATTGGTGGTTTGACAGTTGAAGCAGTCTTGGGCTCGCGCTCGCCGTTCGACGCTCGCATCCACGCCGCTCGTGGACAAAAAAGCCAGATCGACACCGCTAGCGCTTACCGTGACTTGCTGGGCGAGCGCAGTGAAGTCTCTGACTCGCACCAGAACTGCGGCAAGGTTCAGGATCCGTACTCCCTGCGTTGCCAGCCACAAGTCATGGGCGCGTGTCTGACCCAGTTCCGTCAAGCCGCCGAAGTGTTGGTCGTCGAAGCTAACGCCGTCTCCGACAACCCGTTGGTCTTCGCTGCCGAAGGCGATGTGATCTCCGGTGGTAACTTCCACGCCGAGCCTGTGGCCATGGCTGCTGACAACATGGCATTGGCCATCGCTGAAATCGGTTCCCTGAGCGAGCGTCGCATTTCGCTGATGATGGACAAGCATATGTCGCAACTGCCGCCGTTCCTGGTGGCTAATGGCGGCGTGAACTCCGGTTTCATGATCTCCCAAGTCACCGCAGCGGCGCTGGCCAGTGAGAACAAGGCACTGGCGCATCCGCATTCGGTAGATAGCCTGCCGACTTCCGCGAATCAGGAAGACCACGTGTCCATGGCTCCAGCAGCCGGCAAGCGGTTGTGGGAAATGGCTGAAAACACCCGTGCCGTGCTCGCTGTAGAGTGGCTAGCTGCCTGCCAGGGCCTAGACTTGCGCGAAGGTCTGAAGACCTCGGCGAAGCTGGAGCTTGCCCGCACCAGTCTGCGCAGCAAAGTGGCCTACTACGAGAAAGATCGCTTCTTCGCGCCGGATATCAACGCGGCGAGCGAGCTGTTGGCTTCCCGTTGCTTGAACGAACTGGTGTTGCCGAAGTTGCTGCCAAGCTTGTAATCGTGGGGAGGGGCCTTTGGCCCCTGTCTCGGGTGAGCTGAATTTGTCGAGTCATTCCACACATTAGCTAGAATGTTTATGCAGTTTTTTGCTCTACAGCTATTGGCGACAGGCAGTCGTTGTAGCTGTGGAGCTTTTTTTGCGTTTGTAGTACATGAAAATTCACGACAGTCATGGCCTGAGATTTTGAGTCTCAGGGAGATGCCTATGACGGCCGCATTTTCGCTGAAGCGCTGTTACAGAATCTCTAAACGCCTGCCCGTTCCACCGGCAAACCTTGCGTCGGATTGTCGGCAGCAAGATCGGAGCTCTTGGCATTAGTTTCATCTGCCTGCTTGCCAAGCCTCCATCCCAGGCAGCCTCAGAGCAATGCGCGCACTCTACTGACAACTGCAAGCAGGCCGCCAACTTGTCCCAGCATATCAAGCGCACTATTGACCCAACCGCTAATGGCATCGACTGCGCGATAAACGACGGTATCGATGACGCTGTTGGCCTTGTATTTACTCTCGGCGTCGAGTGGCGCGAAGAGCATCTCCCAGCCCGGACGGGCGAAGGCATATTCGCCGATGCGACGCACGGTCATTAGGACAGTGAGGATGATAAAACTTGGCGCCAGCGCGAGCTCAATCAAGCCGATGCATATCAGCAGCGGCACGATCGCCAGAAGCATGCGCCCCCCCCCAACCTCTCCGCCAAGCGGCCAGTCAGGAATAGCTGCGAGAATAGGGCGCCAGCCTGGACAATGAAGTCGATGATTCCGAATACGCGAATCTGAGTCAGACGGTCAGGAAAAAGCTCGGCCATCAAACGTGCTTGTTCGCAGTAAAAATGTCGTGATAGTTGCGAGCAGCATCATAAAGCTGGATATACCCAGTAGGTAGGTCGACTTCAGGGCTCGCGTCAAGCCGCTGAAAGGAGGATGCTCGGACTGTCTATCGATGTGGCTCCGGGGCGTCCTGCACCGCCGATCTCATGCCAGCGCATTAACGGGTATTTTAGTGCCAGTGCTGCGCCAAGTAATAGACCCGCCAGCAGCATCAGACCTGTCTCTCCCGGTTGACCGACAAACAACGCGCTGAGTGCAGGCCCCACCAGCCCACCGACACTGGCGCAGGCCGCAATAAAGGCAAACAAGCGTCCGGGTTGCACGCCGTCGAATACGTCCGCCAACAGGCGTCAGGCGACCGAGACGACAAATAAGTTGTAGGCAGAGATCCAGACGTAGAAAACACGTGCCATCCACGGGTTTTCGCTTTGCACTTGGAAGAGTGCGGCGAGAATCATCAAGTTAACGCTGATGAACCCATAGACCCAATCGACAAAGTGCAGGTGTGCCCCCCGGGAACTGAGCCAGGCAAACATGGGAGCTACGGCGAGCATAACGAAGAAAGTTGCGGTGAACAGCCATTGCAAATTCTCCACCCCCACCATTATGCCCATGGATTCGCGGATCGGACGCAGCTTGAAGCAGCCGGTGAACAAGCAAAAAAATAGCAGGAAGCCTGAAGTCGCGGGGAGCAACTCCTGAGATTCGGCGTTGATACCTTGGCTCAAACGAAGCTGCAGGAATGAGGTGTTCATCCCAAATCATGATGGTTCAATTCATCAAGTGCCTTCAGGCCTCAACTGTCTCTGTGCGCCCCATTTACTGGCAGGCGGCTGCCTAGGCGATAGCGTGAGGACGGGTGTACTAAACGCACATAGGTGACGATTTTGCTCTGACTCCAGGTTCGGCGTATGAGCACGAGGCAAGGTTCATTAGCATCGATTTGCATGTGTTTGCTTTCCTCGTTGCTGGGGTGACAGGCTTCGACGATGTGTTCCATCTCGTCGGGCTTGATGACCCGCAACAGGTACTTGGCCGGTTGCAGGTGCTCGCCAAAGTCTTGCTTCAGAAATTCAGGCACCAGCTCGGGATTGACGTAACGATCCTCGAGTTGCACGGGCACGCCTTCTTCGCTGTGAACACAGATCAGGTGGAAAACTGAAGAACCGGTGGTCAGGCCCAATGCGGACGCCACCGGCATTGAGGCCGATTCGCGCCCCAGGTGCAGGACACGGCAGGTGTAACTGTGACCTCGAGCAAGGATTTCGTCGGCAATGTTGGTGATACGCAGCAAGTTTGATTGCGGTTTGCTTTCGGCTACGAACGTGCCAACGCCTGAAATCCTGACAAGATGACCCTCTTCGGTCAGTTCGCGTAAGGCCCGGTTGACGGTCATGCGCGAAATGCCCAGTTCTTGCACCAGCTGATTTTCTGAAGAAATCAGGTCACCAGGTTTCCAAACGCCCGCGCGAAGTTGGTCTTGCACATAATCCTTTGCACGCCGGTAGAGCGCTTGTGGTGCATTTTTGATCATTAGTCAGCCCGTGTCTCTAGTGCGGCAAGGACGCTTGCCAGTGCTTGGAGGAAAAGGTCGTTATCCTCACAGCTTCCGACAGAGACGCGCAAGTACTCAGTGTATCCAACTTCGCGCCACGGTTTGATGATAACCCCTTCACGCAGCAGTGCTTGGTTGATTACTTCGGCCGGATAAGGCGTGCTAAAAAACAGAAAGTTGGCCAAGGACGGTGCGGTCGTAATGCCTTGCTCGTGCAGTGCCACTTCCAGCCGCCGGCGTTCGCTGGCGACATGGGATAGGCAGGCGTTTAGATGACCATCATCTGCCAGCGCCGCAATCGCTGCAGCTTGTGCCACGCTGTTGACGTTGAACGGGGTGCGCAGGCGGTTAATAAGATCTGCCAGCAGTGGATCGCTGACGATACCGTAGCCGATGCGCAAACCTGCCAAGGAATAAGCCTTGGAGAAAGTCCGCAGCAGGATAAACGGTTTGCCGCTGGCCTGAATCAAACCGAGGCAATCCGGGTACTCGGCCTCCCACTGCGCGTATTCGTAATAGGCCTCATCAAACACCAGTAGACACTTCGAGGGCAATGCGTCGAGCAGCTGCTGCAACTCGTCGGCGCTTAAGGTGCAGCCGACCGGATTTGACGGGCATGAAAACATCAGCACATGGGTGTGGGGGGTGAGTGCAGCGATCATTGCCGCTACGTCGAAGGTGCCTCTGTCGGTCATGGGAACACCTACCACCCTGGCACCGGCTGCCATTGGGTATATGAAGTGCAACCCGAAAGATGGCACCACGGTAACTACTTCGTCATCGTGGTCTAAAAACACCCGGCTGATGACGCTCAACAAATCTTCCGAGCCGTTGCCGAACACCAATTGATTCTCGGGTACGTCGAGTTTTTCCGAGAGTGCAGAGCGTAATGCCTGGCAGCCAGCATCGGGGTATAGCGCAATTTCGCTGCAAGCTCGAGCCGTTGCGGCGCTAACGGCGGGTGCTGTGCCCATCGGGTTTTCGTTGCTGCCTAGTTTGGCAACGCGAGTCAGGCCGAAACGCTTGCGCACAGTATCCGAGGCAAGGCCGGCGTTGTAGCTGGCCAGTTCGCGCACTTCTGCGCGGGCGAGCAGGTTCAAGTCATTGGCATTCATACAGGGCTAACCTCATTAGTGTCTTGCTGGAAGGCATTACGATCTAGGTGGTTCTGCAGGAGTTGCTGCAGACGCGGCTATTCGGCGTTATGGCTGATCTCGTACGGCTGTTAGTTGAATGGGTCTGAGCGGTATCAGTACATTCATGAGTAACATCCTTGGGAATCAGGATGATTACGCAGCAGACATCTGTATGTGCCTGTATATACCAGTAAGGCAAAATGCAGGCCAAAATGTCTGAGCTGCTCTTGATTCCAAAGTACAGGCCTGTTTCTAGCGGAGTAGATCAGGCTGATGATCGCTGCCTTTTAGCTTTGTGTAACCAATGGTTGCGCTAGAGTGTTACCCGTGATGCCTGGTGGGGGAAAACGAAACCTTGAGTATCGGGGCACCTAAGGTGTCCTAATCGCTAGAGGAGGGTAAGTCGCTCTACCTCAGGCCCATGGCGTATTTTTGATCGAGCGGCATGGTAAATGCATAATCGTGTATATACAGGTTTAGTATTTCAGGCTAAAACATACATTCACCCCTCCTGAACGTATGAAGCAACGAGTCGACATGATCTCAAGAAGCTGTTCGCTCCTGATCTATGTGTCCGGTGTCCGCGAGGGGGATTACATGCTCAAGCGTATGCATGACTCAATGGCCTACCGTAAAAACCGCTGAAGTCGAATCGATGATTCACAACCGGTGCTCGTTGATGGGCGCCTCCTTGAAATACCCAAGAGAGAACTGCCATGACCGTTAGCAATCTGCCCTTTTCCAAAGTCCGCCACAGCCAGGGCCTGGTTTTTTTGTCTGGCGAATTGCCGTTTGGTGAGGACGGTAGCTTTCCTGAAGGTATCGAAGCGCAAACGCGTTTGACCTTGACGCGTATTGCCCAAACGCTGGAAGCCGAATCGCTGTCGCTGGACGATGTTGTCAGCGTTACCGTGTACCTGACCGACCGGAGTAAATTTGCCGAATTCAATCGGGCTTATGCATCATTCTTCACGACCAACCTGCCAGTGCGCGCGACTGTCTGCGCCGGCCTTGTGGTCGATGCATTGGTCGAGATCAGTGTCATCGCGCAACAGCGTGCTTGATTCGGAGGCAGCGTGAACGAAAAACAAGTGGTGGTACTGGGGGCCGGTATTGTCGGCGTATGCACGGCGTTGCATTTGCAACGCCGTGGCTGCGCGGTGACGCTGGTGGACAAAGGTTTGCCGGGGCGTGAAACGTCGTTCGGCAACGCAGGCATCATTCAGCGTGAGGCCATTGAGCCCTATGCGTTCCCAAGGGATTTTGTCAGCCTGATAAACGTTGCAGCCAAGCGCGACATTGGCGTCAACTACCATCTGCGCGCGATGCCTGAATACGTGCCTGCCTTGGTCAGGTATTGGGCCAACTCCGCACCTAGGCATTACCAGGCCATTGCAGATGCCTTTCGCACGCTGATTGAGCACTCGATCAGCGAGCACTCGGAGTTGATTGAGCAAAGCGGTTCGCAAAACCTGATCGTGCGCAAAGGGTGGATCCAGGCTTTTCGTAGCCCACAGCAATTCGATGAGGCGGTGGAGCGTGCGGTACGCGTGAGTGCATACGGCGTGTTGTCCGAGCATCTGGACGGTGTCGCGCTCAGACTGGCGGAACCAGCGTTGAGCGATGCATTGGTGGGGGGCATTCATTGGCTGCAACCCTGGACGTGCATTGAGCCGGGTGAGTTGGTGCAGCGTTATGCCGATCTGTTCGTGCGTGAAGGTGGGGAGATTTTGCGCGGCGATGCGCGATCGTTGCGTCAGTCGGGAGCCGGTTGGAGCGTCGACACCGATTCTGGATCGGTCGGCGCGTCGCAGGTGGTCGTGGCGTTGGGCCCTTGGGCTCACGAACTGCTTGGCGAGTTGGGCTACCGCATTCCGTTGTTCGTCAAGCGCGGTTACCACGCTCACTTTGCCGATGGCGCGACATTGAGCCGCCCGGTGCTGGATACTGAACAAGGCTACATGCTGGCGCCGATGAAGCGCGGTATCCGCCTGTCAACGGGGGCGGAATTCGCCAGCTTGAGTGCGCCTCCAACACCGGTGCAACTAGCCAAGGCCGAGCGGGCCGCACGGCAGGTATTAGCGTTAGGCCCCCAAGTGGAGCGCACGCCTTGGAGCGGCGCCCGACCCTGCACGGTAGACATGAAGCCGGTGATCGGCGCAGCGCCCTTGCATAAAGGACTCTGGTTCAATTTCGGCCATGCCCATCAGGGGTTCACGCTCGGCCCGGTCAGCGGTCGACTTCTAGCAGAGTTAATTATGGGCGAGACACCAGTGGTCGATCCGGCACCCTTTGCTCCAGGGCGTTTCTGAGCTCAGTAGCTGTGCATGAATGTTCTCGCCCATCTCCCTCGGAGTAGTGGGCGAGAACCTAACTTTCATGAAAATAAAACACTGATTTTTATCTACGGACGCTGCACTCGCAGATTTCGTGGCATTCGTCGTGGGCGTTGTTTTGATTTCATTCGGTATATCCGTTCTATCGGCTCGCCCTGACTACCTATAAATACCCGCTGGAGAAGTCATGAACATCAAACAAAAGCTGACATGGGTATTTGCTGCCGTCGCCTGCCTTCCGGTGATTCTGGTCGCTGTGCTCGTCGTATTGAACTTGCGCAGCGCAGCACAAGCGAATTTCCTGGATAGCAGCGGCCGTGAAATTCGTCAGATCGACAACGGCATGAAGCAGTTCTTTGAAAGCATCCGCCAAAACGTCGAATACCTTGCCAAGGATCCTCGAATTGCCACCGTCAAGGGATTGAAAAACTATACCGCTGCCAATGCTGAGCAAACCCCTGTGACCGAAGCCGATCAGCGACTCCAGGCTGTTTTTGATCAATTTGCCGAGACCCATCCGACCACCGCTTCCATTTCCTTGGGGCTCAACGACGGCGGTTTTACCGGTTGGCCCGACGACCAGAAAATGGCCAGCTACGATCCCCGAGTGCGTCCTTGGTACAAGACCGCCATGGCGGCCGCGCCAGGCTCAACTGTGCGCACGGGCGCTTACTACTGGGCGCCTGATGACATGGTGCTGGTCAGCACGGTTCGCGCTTTCGCCGATGCCAGCGGCAACCCGGTGGGTGTTGTCGGCGTGGATGTCTCGCTCAAACAACTGACTGAACTGGTTAAAACCATCAAACTGGGCGACAGCGGATACCTGATGATGGTCGAAGCCAATGGTAACGTTCTGGTCGATCCCGCCAATGCCAAAAATAGTTTCAAGCCCCTAGCCGACCTGGGCCCTGGCTATACCGAGCTGGCAAAGAGTGGCGATGGCATGACCCAGGTGGAGATCGATGGGGTGCCGTACATGGTTAATGTGGTCAGTTCCGAAAGCCTGGGCTGGCGCTTTATTGGTCTGATCAAGCGCGATGAAGTCATGGCTCAGGCCACCAGCCTGACAGGATTGATCGCGCTGATTGCCGCCGTGTTAGCCGTCATCTTTGCCATCGTCGGCGCGAGTTTCGCGAGCATGATTGTTCGACCGATACGTGGCGTTGCGGATGGCCTGCAAGAAATAGCCGAGGGGGAAGGCGACCTGACTCGCGAACTGGAAGTGCGGGGGAAGGATGAAACGGCGACATTGGCGGGTTTGTTCAACCAGTTCCTCGGAATGATTGCGCAACTGATGCGGCGAATCGGCAGCGCTTCTTCAGATCTGCAAGAGGTTGCGGCGGACACCAGTCAAGTGGCCAGCAACATGAACAACGCTGCCGTTCGACAACGCGAAGCGGTTGAGTTGGTAAGTACTGCGTTCAACGAGATGGTCGCGACCTCCAATGAAGTGGCGCGCTCTTGCAGTCAAGCGGCTTCAAGTGCGGACGTTGGTTATCGAGAAGTGCACGACGGACAAAAGCACATCGGCGAAGCCACGGGTAGCGTCCTTAAACTGAGCGATGATCTGCAACAGTCGGCGCGGACCATGCAGATGCTCGAGCAGGACAGCAAGAACATCAACGCCATCCTCGATACCATTCGCTCTATCGCCGAACAAACCAACCTGTTGGCGCTCAATGCCGCCATTGAGGCTGCCCGCGCCGGCGATCAGGGTCGCGGATTTGCGGTGGTGGCCGACGAAGTACGTGCCCTTGCGCGACGTACTGCCGACTCAACTGGCGAGATCGACAGCTTGCTCGGCAATCTGGCGCGACGAACGCAGGAAGTGACACAACAGATGCAGAAGAGTCTACAGGCGTCTCAAGGCAGTGTTGAATCTATCCAGCAAGCGCGCGACAGCTTCGACAAGATTCTTGGTTCGGTGGACTTGATCCGTGACCAGAATGCTCAGATCGCCACGGCAGCAGAAGAACAGCATCAGGTCGCCGAAGACATCAACCGGCATATCGCGCAGATTCATGCCGATGCCCAACTGGTCGAAGAATTCGCACGCTCGGCGCATGCGGGATCGGGCCACTTGACGAATATTTCAGGGCAACTGAAGGGGTTAGTGGGACGTTTCAAGTTCTAGCTTTCAATTGAACAGCCGTTGCGAATCAGCAGTTCGTCCACCCAGCGGCGGTCTGACGTGCCGGCTTTAATTTGCGCCATCAACCTCAATTCATCATCATGTTTTTTCAGCGCCAGCGCATGGACTTCCTCAACCTCATGACGCGGCACGCTGACCACGCCGTCGGCATCGCCGCAAACCAAATCACCTGGGAGAATCACCATTCCGCTCAAGGCGATCGGTAGATTGACTTCTCCAGGTCCATCCCGGAAAGGCCCTCTATGGGTAACACCCAAGGCGAAAACTGGAAAACTGCCAGCCAGCAATTCTTCGCTGTTACGGATGGCGCCTGATATGACCAGCCCGCCGAGTTTGCGACGGATCGCATGGGCGATCTCAAGTCATGAGGTGTTCATTCCCCATTCAAACCACCAGACAGCACCAGGGTGTCATCATGTCGGCGACGTGCTAGCGGCTTGCGATTATTGAAACGTGATTGGCGGTCCCCAACCTGTTTGCTGACGACCTTGAGATCGACATGCCCATTATGATGCTTTGCGGGGAAGCACCATTGAGAGTGTCCTGTGAGCTGACGAAGCTTGCTGAAATAGTGGGCTCCAAACGCAGATAGGAACACGTGGTGGTGGCCGAATTGCACAAGGGTTGTCCTTGTGAGTTATAGGTACAGCCCTGAAAGAGTTCTCGCAAGACAGCCCCCAAGACCATTCAGTCCACGAAAGCTGGGTGGTCTTGGGTTTCTAAATCAGGTGGTTTGAAGGTTTTCGCCAAACCGATCGACTGCATTTATCGTGATGCTGCCTGTCGCCATCGACAGTATTGGGTCGTTCCCTGCTGATCAAATCCGATGAAATCGGTGGTCTGCGACCCGTTTCTGGTCCAACCGGAGTTAGGTTCGCTGTCGTTCATGCGGTGCTCTACTGCGTTCCAGTCGTACCATTGGAAAAGTCCACTCACCGAAGGACCCTTCCGTGTGGATGACCACACCCGAATTTTCCATGGCGATTACTCGGTGGAAACCGGTAGCAACGCTCGAAACTGAGGCTGCTTGCAGACTGAGGGTACACATAGGTAGAAAAAATTTCGAACTAAAAATTTCCCTTTATTTTCAATAACAAAGAGAAAGGTTCGATTCCGGCTTCGCTTCTCAACCTCGTTCACCTGCTTATCACCGATGATGGGATACGCATAAGTGGTCAGTGTATTGGTCAATTGCTGGGCGTGTTTTGCATTTTTCCAGCCAGGTCAGTGAGCTTCTATGTAGTCTTCGGCGACTTCTCTGAACGTTTTGACAACTGTTTCGCTGTCTTCCTACGGTGGATCACTCAGAAGCTGACGGAGTTGAATGGGTCAGAGCCACTTTTCACAAGTATGCGAGCTTGCGCTGCCGAGTCTCGAGCATCGGGCAAGTCCAGTATCGTCGACTGTGTCTAGTCCCATGTCTCGCGTCTTCCCATTGAGCTTGAAGCGATAGATCCAACTTCATTGCCGGGTGCTTGATCGGTGGCTGCACTGATGGCGAGCGAGTATTACCAAAATGGTCAATTTGCTACGTCAAACGCCGCGTTTTTCCGCAATTGGTCCAGGTAGTCGGCCCATTGCTGGGCCGCCTCCCGCCGCTGTACCAGCAGCTGCGCACGGGCATACACGGCGCCCAGCGCGCCTGGCATGCGGTGCGACAGCGACAGCTCGAGCACAATGGGGTCAATGCCCAGATGCTCATGGGCAATGGTCCTGTAGGTCGCGCGAAAGCCGTGGGCAGTGATGTCGTACTCTGGCCAAATACGCTGAAAGGACTTGAGCATGGAGGTCGGGTTTATGGGGCGTCCCGGATAGACCGGCGAGACGAACACCCAACCCTTGCCGTCTGCATCCACCACACAGGTTTTGCGTAGCTTGCGCAGCAGGACCAGGGCTTGCTCGGGCAGCGGCACGATGTGCTTGCTCTTGTCCAGGTGCTTGGTCTTGCTGACCACGTAGCGCCAATCGGCGCCCACCAAGTCGACGTCCTCCCAGCGCATCTGCACCAGTTCGCCTGGACGGACCGGCAACATAACCAGCAGACGCATCGCGACGGCAACGCTGCCGTCGTTGCAGTCATCCAGACGCAGGAGAAACCTGCCTAGGTCGGCTGGCCTTTCGATCGCTGGGTTGCTGGTTACGACATGGCGGATCTTCAACTCCTCAATGTTGCTAAGCGCCACATTGCGCTCCACCCAGCCTCGTCCCTCGGCAAAGCCCAGGACGGCACGGATGATGGTACGCACGCGCCGGGCCATGGCCATGGTGCGCTGGCGACGCAACTCCGTAATGATTGTGGTGATGTGCTCCAGCTTGATCTCGCTGACCGGTTTTTTACCAATCGCGGGCAAGATGTGGTTGTTCAGCGCTCCGTTAAACCCCGAGATGGATTTGGTCACCAGGTCGGCAGACTTGAATACCAACCATTGCTTGGCTACGTACTCGAAGGTACGCACCTCGTTGAGCAGGTGTGCTTCGATCTTGGCGGTCTTGGCCTTGAGCGGTGCGGTGTGGTTAGCCACGTCGTGGCGTGCGCCGCGGGCAATGTCGCGCGCTTCTTTGAGACCAATGTCGGGGTAAGCGCCGATGGAGAAGCGGTTTTCCTTGCCATGCAGCCGATACTTCAATCGCCAAACCTTGGAAGGGGATTTGCCGACCTTGCTCGAGGCCCTCACCTCCAAGTAGAGACCAGGGACTTCGCCGTCAGCGTGTTTGCCGGGTTCGGTCAGCGAGCGGATCAAGGCGTCGCTGAGTTTTCGTTTGAAAACATCCGCATTATCTGGGGGCATCGGTGGGGGCATCCGTTTTAAGAACCGAAATTTGCCCCCAATTATGCCCCCATAAGCTCTGGAATCCATTGGATTTAGACAGGCGGCAGTAGACTGATAATTAAATTAAGCTGTTGTTATAAAACAGTTTTGTGGAATTTAGTGGAATTCCATTACAAGCTATCGGGGTCCCCAAAGAACATCTGAATCCGCGACCGCAACCAGCGCTCCCCCGGATCATTATCCTGAGACCCGCGCCACGCCATGTGCAACTCGAAACTGCGCACCGGCAACGGCGGATCTTCGGCCCGCACTCCGCCAGCGGCAGTCAGTGCATCGGCCGTGTAGTCCGGCACCGTCGCGACGATGTCGGTGCCCGCGAGCAGGGTGCTCAACCCGTTGAACTGCGGAACGGCGAGCACCACATGCCGTTTGCGCCCGAGCTTTTCCAGCTCTTCATCGATGAAGCCGCTGAGGTCGCCTGCGAACGACACCAGTGCATGGGGGCGAGCGCAGTAATCATCCAGGCTCAACGGCCCCGGCACGGTGTCGGCGCGCAACAGCTTCGGTTGGCTGCGACGCAGTACCTTGCGTTTGGCGTTGGCCGGCAGGTCGGTGGTGTAACTGACACCGATGGATATCTCACCGGATGCCAGCAACCCCGGCATCAGGATGTAGTTGACCCGACGTATCACCAGCACAATCCCCGGCGATTCGGCACGCAGGCGCTTGAGCAGCATTGGCAGCAAGGCGAACTCGACGTCGTCCGAAAGGCCGATGCGGAACACGGCAGTACTTGTGGCAGGATCGAACTCGGCCGCACGGCTGACCGCGGTGGAAATCGAATCCAGTGCCGGGGAGAGCAGGGCGAAGATCTCGACGGCCCTGGCGGACGGCTCCATGCTGCGGCCGGTACGCACAAACAAGGGGTCATCGAACAGGCCGCGCAGGCGCGAGAGCGCCGCACTGATGGCTGGCTGGCCGAGGAACAGTTTTTCCGCAGCACGGGTCACGCTGCGTTCGTGCATCAATGTTTCGAAAACGATCAACAGGTTCAGGTCGACACGACGCAGGTCATTACGATTCATCTGGAGTCCTGGCAGAGTCAGCAAGCTTGACGTGGGCGGCCATATGAGAACAATGGCCAGCAGGAATATTACGGGGAAAGACTGGTACTCTGCACCGGGTAATTCAGTTTTTCCTACATAGGCTGCTTCGGTTTCTTACGACATTTGACGATGTTGCCGCCGCTGCGGAATCAATGACAGGCATGTCGACTATTAATAGCCACAGATAGTGTTGGGTTGAAAGCCCGGCTAGAGTTCATGGCATTAGAGGTTTATTTGGCGAGGTTTGCGATGTCCCGCACGATACGTTTTCACAAGTTTGGTCCAGCCGAGGTGCTCAAATGCGAAGAGCATGCGACGGCTCTGCCTGCACCGGGCGAAGTGCAGGTGCGCGTCGAGGCGATTGGCATCAGTTGGTATGACACTCTCTGGCGTCAGAACCTGGCCCCGTCCCATGCCCGACTGCCTTCAGGCCTTGGCCAGGAGATGGCCGGTATCGTCACCGCTGTCGGTGATGGCGTCGATGACCTGGAGGTCGGTGACAAGGTCGCCAGCTTTCCGGCCCAAAGCCCGAACGACTACCCGGTCTACGGCGAGCAGATCGTTCTGCCGCGCTCGGCAGTCACCCGTTATCCGGATGTGCTTAGCCCGATTGAAGCGAGCGTGCACTACACGCCGTTGTTGATCGCCTATTTCGCCTATGCCGATCTGGCACGGGTCAAGCCCGGGCAATTTGCTCTGGTGACCGACGCGAGTCATTGCGCCGGACCTTCGTTCGTACAACTGGGCAAGGCCTTGGGAGTTCGAGTGATCGCCGCGACCAAGACCGAGGAGGAACGTGAATACCTGCTGTCGCTGGGTGCCGAGAAAGTGATCGTCACCGAGGAAGAAGATCTGCTGATGCGGATCAACAAAATCACCGATAACCGTGGCGTAGATGTGGTGTTCGATGGTTTGGGCGGTCCGCAGATGTCGTTGCTGGGCGATGTGCTGGCGCCTCGCGGCAGCCTGGTGCTGTACGGCCTGCAAGGTGGCAACCAGACACCTTTCCCGGCCTGCGCAGCGTTCCAGAAGAACATTCAGTTCTTCGTGCACTGCATCGGCAACTTCACGGGCAAGCCGGAACTGGGCATCACCCAGGACCAGGCCGCACTGCAACGTGCCTTGCGCGACATCAACCAGTTGACCGCCGACCGCGTTCTGCTGCCGCTCAAGACTCGGGTCTTCCCGTTTGCCGAGTTTGTCGAAGCACACCGCTACATGGACGAATGCCCGTGTCGCGAACGGGTCGCGCTGCAGGTCGAGCCGGCGTAGCACTTACAGTCCTCCCAAGAGTCCGTGCCCACACGGACTCTTTCGTTTGAGCCCCCCCCGAAAGCCATCGATCCGCAGGCCGGTCCAGCAACTGAACTGGTTTTTGCCCGTAATCTGTAGCTTCTAATCAGCCACTAAGCCCTGATAATTGAATGATTACTTTCATCTCAAGGAATGAGTCATGGCCGGGTGTCAGGCTGAAACTTTTCAATGTGCGCCATCGGTGCAAATCTCCAAATTAGTTGGCCGTTGGCTAGTTGCCAAAAAGACAGCTGCAACTTCCTTCCTTGTTTCTTGTATTAAGTGTCTGTGGGACTTTGTCGGATATTTCCTAGGACTCCGGTTTCAAATCAGCAAACCCTTGCCAGCAGGGCGCTCCAGCCTCACCTCTGTCGTTAAGTCGAGGGGGTGTTGCGATCGTTTCAAATGATTTCAAGAAAATTCAAGTGTTAGCATTTGGCAATAAAGTCCATGACTCCATTCGCGCCGACAGTCCAACGGGATTTGCTGTCTGCACGATATTGAACTTACGAGTATCAGGTAAATAAAGATGACCAGCATCCATGACCAAGCGATGAACTATGTCTATCAACAAGTGCTGCAGCGATTGCTGGGTTTTTTCTCCCGTGCCGAACGCACTGCATTGCAATTGTTGATTCAGCGCCTGGCAGTAGCGGCCGGGGGCATGGAGCACATTGGCGATTACAAGGTGTTGGCGATCCAGTCCGGGGCCCGTGACAACTGCTACACCCTGGCTTTGTTGCGTGCTGCACAGTTGACCATCGCCACGCGGACGCCGGCGACATTCCAGTTGCGCATCGCCTCGTTACGGTTGAACGGCACAAGCGGCGCGGCCGTGGAAAACATGCACCGGACCAACAGCGCATTGTTTGTCTATGACGATCCTCGGGTCGAGGTACTGATGGTCGATGATCGGGAAGTCTTGCCGTTCAACCACCTGACGCCGATCTCCGACGCCGGCCGCGAGTCCAGCCGCCTGAACCTGCTGCTGATCGGCCATCGCCGGGAGTGGCGAGGCGGGTTCGACCTTTGGGATGACGGTTATCTGGCCACGGGAGAGTTCTACGGACAAATCGCTCGCTGGGACGGCGGTGTCGACGCCTTGCTCATCAGTGACACGCCGCGTCAGCAAAAGCAGTTCATCGACGGCTTGAGGCGCGCCGCCACCAAGGCAGGGCTCAAGCCTTCGCCTGCGGGCGAGCCGGGTTATGCGGGGTTGTTTGCATTGCTCGATGAACTGGGCAGCGACTGTTATCACGGGTTCTACGCCGATTACGGCCAGGCCCGGTGGCGTCCGCAAGAGCGCTTCGAAACCTGCCGTCGTACGGCCTGCATCGACATTCACGACCTGCAGGTCAGCAACCTGGAAGAGCGTTGGCCATTGTTGACGGAATTTCTCGGGTTCCAGCCTGACGAACTGTCCGCGCAGATCAGCGACAACGAATTCGTCAGCCCGTCGATCACGGCGCACGTCCGAGGGTTGCACGCGTGCTTCGTGCAGAATCGCAATTACGAATCCGGTGTTGCGCAATACCTGCAACGGGCCTTGGTGATGATGCGCCGCAAGCACTTGCCCGAGCGATTGTGCGAGCAGGCCATCGAGGTCTTCGGCAATCCGGCGACACTGGTCGAACTGCGCGCCCGAGCGGCGGCCGAGGCACAAAAGAACCTGGGCCTGAGCGAAGCACAACTGGTGTGCCTGCTGTTTGCGCCCTTTACCGAAAAAGGTGCGGGGCTCGAGCGTTTTCTGCGTCAGTGCCACCCGGGCATGCTGGTGGCCATGCCCGAGTTGCACAAGGCCATGCAGGGGCATCCGGTCGCCGAACAGATCATGCAATGGATGATTGATGTCAGCGGATTGCCCGTCAGCCTGATTGGCCAGCTTTACCGCATGGAGCGGACGCCCGCAGACGCTGGCGGGGTGGCTGAAGCAGTCATCCCAAGGGCCGTGTCGCAAGATGCGCTGGGCGATCCTGATGCTGACAGCACGTTGGTGGATGAATGGTCAGCGGGTCACTGAACGTGGGTGGATTTTCAGTCAATGCAAATGGCCTTCGCCGATGAAAGGTCCACGAGAAACGGATTTCGCCTATCAAGCGGTTTATCGATACCTGGTCAGCCTGATCAACGAGTCTGAAGGGGATTCGCGCATCCGCCTGCCGTCGCTGCGGCACCTGGCTGAGCGTCTGAATGTGTCGATCTCGACCATTCAATACGCCTATTCGCTGCTAGAGAAAGAAGGGCGGGTCTATTCGGTGGCCAAGTCCGGTTACTACGCATTGCCAGTGTCCGCAATCAACCTGCAGGACAGCGGCAGCGACTTGCTGGAAGCGGTCTACGTCAATGCCAGGCGCCCGGGGATGCTGGTCATGAGCGCCGATGAACCGGCGTTATTGCAGCCACTGGACAGCCCGTTGTTGCTGCTGGAGCGGGAGTTGCTGCGCCAGTATCCCCGCCAGCCGCAGTCGCCTTCGCAACCCTGCGGCGAACTCGAACTGCGCGCCGCCCTGGCGGCACGCTACACCACATCTCCCATGCGTTACTGGCACGCCGATGATGTCTACATCGGCGCCGACCTGCGCGGTGTACTGGAAATCCTGATCGCCGTGCTGGGCTTGAAAGACGCCACGGTGGTGGTCGAATCGCCGTGCGACTGGACGATCCTGCGCTTGTTTCAAGCCGCCTGCGTGCGGGTGATCGAGTTGCCCGTGCAAGCCGATGCCTGTCTGGATCCGGAGCGTCTTGAAATGCTGCTCGATACCGAACCGGTAAGGCTGGTGATGCTGTCATCGGCCCTGAACATGCCCCGTGGCAGCCTGGCGCCTGACCACAACAGGCAGGCCATTGCCCGGCTGTTGGCCGCGCATGACAGTTGGGTGCTGGAAAACGACTGTTATGGCGAACTCGGATTCGACCTGGGCACCCTGCGCTTTCGAGACTTGCTGGACCCTGAACGGCTGATGGTGTTTTCCACGTTCGAGAAAATCATCGGACCTGAAGCGCCTTACGGTTTTCTGCTTTCAAGGCATTTGAGCGCGGAGTTGCAACGGCACTTTCTGCTGCGGTCCTTCCGACTCTCGCCGATACGCCAGAAAGCCATTGCCCGTTTGTACAGCAGCGGTCGCATTGATCAACACCTGCTGGTGCTGCGGCGGCTGCTCAATGACCGCAAGAATCAAATGACCCTGTTGTTGCAGGAGCGATTGGGTGATGCCTTGCATTTCGTCGAGCCGCAAGGTGGTGCAACGATCTGGATGCGCTCGTTGCGTCGGGTCAATGTCCGTCGTGTGTTCCAGCGCCTGCTGGCGCATCAGGTGGTCATCGCGCCGGGCGAGCTGTTCAGCCTCCACGGCCTGCACGGGCAGCATCTGCGCCTGAGTCATACCTTCGGCGGCGATCACAACCTGGCGGCCGCGCTGGGATTGCTGGGGGATGCGCTGCGCCTGGAATCAATCGAGTGAGTGAGACAAAAAATAACAACTTCCACTGTGCTGGATCGATCCCATCGCCTTGCGGTCAAACTGCCAGTAAACTGCGACCCAATTCCTGAACCACTCTATTCCAGAGGTTTTGCATGACACTCAGTCCTTTTGCGGGTAAACCGGCACCGGCACAATTGTTGGTCGACATCCCGCGACTGGTAACGGCCTATTACACCGGTCAGCCTGATGCCGCGATTTCGACCCAGCGCGTTGCCTTCGGCACGTCGGGGCACCGCGGCAGCTCGTTCGACTTGAGTTTCAATGAATGGCACGTTCTGGCGATCAGCCAGGCGATCTGCCTGTACCGCGAAGCTCAAGGCATCGATGGCCCGCTGTTTGTCGGTATCGACACCCACGCGCTGTCCACGCCGGCCGGCGCCAGTGCCCTCGAGGTACTGGCAGCCAACGGCGTGACCGTGATGATCGCAGAAGGTGACGAGTACACGCCGACACCGGCCATTTCCCATGCGATTCTCTGCTACAACCGTGGACGCACCACCGGCCTGGCGGACGGCATTGTTATCACGCCGTCCCACAACCCGCCGCAAAGCGGTGGCTACAAGTACAACCCAACCAACGGTGGCCCGGCCGATACCCACATCACCAAGTGGATCGAAGCCAAGGCCAACGAACTGCTGGCCAACAAGCTCGCCGGCGTCAAGCGCATCAGCTACGAGCAGGCACTGAAGGCCAGCACTACCCATCGTCACGATTACCTCAACACCTATGTCGCCGACCTGATCAACGTGATCGACTTCGACGCCATCCGCGATGCCAAGCTGCGCCTGGGTGTCGATCCGTTGGGTGGAGCAGGGGTGCGTTACTGGTCGGCGATTGCCGAGCATTACCGCCTGGACCTGGATGTGGTGAACAAAGAGGTCGACCCGACCTTCCGCTTCATGACCGTCGACTGGGACGGCCAGATCCGCATGGACCCGTCGTCCAGCCACGCCATGCAAGGCCTGATCGGCCTGAAAGAGCGCTTCGACGTGGCGTTTGCCTGCGATCCGGACCACGACCGCCATGGCATCGTCACGCCGTCCGGTGGCTTGCTGGCACCGAACAACTACCTCGCCGTTGCCATCGACTACCTGTTCCGGAATCGTCCGCAATGGCGCGCCGATGCCGCCGTGGGTAAAACCGTGGTCAGCAGCGGCTTGATCGATCGCGTGGCCAAGCGCCTGGATCGTCGCCTGTACGAAGTGCCGGTGGGTTTCAAATGGTTTGCCGACGGCCTGTTCGATGGCTCCCTCGGTTTCGGCGGCGAAGAAAGCGCCGGTGCCTCGTTCCTGCGCAAGGACGGCGGGGTCTGGAGCACCGACAAGGACGGTTTGATTCCGGCCCTGCTGGCCGCCGAGATGACGGCCCGGACTGGTCGCGACCCGAGTCAGGCGTATCGCGCCTTGACCGATGAACTGGGTGAGCCGTTCTCGGTACGGGTCGACGCCAAGGCCAATCCGGAGCAGAAAGCGCTGCTGAGCAAGCTGTCGCCGCAACAGGTCACCTCGACTCAACTGGCCGGCGAACCGATCCAGAGCATCCTCAGCCACGCACCGGGCAATGACCAGGCCATTGGCGGTCTCAAGGTCATGACCGAGAACGGCTGGTTTGCGGCGCGTCCGTCGGGCACGGAAGACATCTACAAGATCTACGCCGAAAGCTTTGTCAGCGACGACCACCTCAAGCAACTGGTGGCCGAGGCGCAAACGCTGGTGGATGGTGCCATTTCCTTGTAGGAGCGAGCCTGCTCGCGATGGTCGTCAACGATAACGCTGGCAGCCTGACACCCCGCGGTATCCTCGGGTTTTTCGCGAGCAGGCTCGCTCCTACATTGGACCGCATTCCCCATGTAGGAGCTGGCTTGCCAGCGAAGACATTTGAACAGGCACCCAAAAAAGGGGCGACCAACATGGTCGCCCCTTTTTTTGGATTGCGCTCAGCGAATCAAGCCAGGTCCACCAGAACAATCTCGCTGTCCTCGATGGCCGTCACCCGCAGCACCTGCTCATCGGCAACGGCTACACCGTCTCGAGCTTGTGCACGCAAGCCATTGACCTCAATGACCCCTGTGGCCGGTACCAGGTAGGCGCGACGACCGTTGTCCAGGTGATACTCGGCGGATTCGCCGGCCTTCAGGTTGGCCGCTACCAGCCGGGCATCGGCGCGGATACGCAGGCTCTGATCGTCACCTTCCTTGCCGCTGGCCAGGGTGACAAAACCTTCGCGGTTACCTTTCGGGAACGGCTTGGCGCCCCAGGACGGCGCCAGGCCGGACTCGTTCGGGATGATCCAGATCTGGAAAATCCTGGTCGGCGTCGCTTCCAGGTTGTACTCGCTGTGGGCAATCCCGGTGCCGGCGCTCATGACCTGGACGTCACCCGCTTCGGTGCGACCCTTGTTGCCAAGGTTGTCTTGGTGGGTAATGGCGCCTTCGCGGACATAGGTGATGATTTCCATGTCGCGGTGCGGGTGTTGCGGGAAACCGGTGCCGGGCGCGATCACGTCGTCATTCCAGACCCGCAGGTTGCCCCAGTTCATACGCTTGGGATCGTAGTATTCGGCGAACGAAAAATGATGGTGGGCATCCAACCAGCCGTGGTGAGCACCGCCGAGCGAGTTGAAAGGTCTGAGTTCAAGCATGATCGTCTCCAGAAAAGGTTCGTCATGGGGCCAGGTGCCTGAGCCACGAAGCGAGACCGGTGAGTGATGACGGCCATCATCCAACAGGCAACCATCGATAAAAAGCGTAAAAAATGCCGCATTCCTATCGAATGGATTGATATGAAATAACCTCGAAAGTTTCTCATCCAACCTTCACTTCATCGCATAAGCCAATGAGTCATAAGCAATTGACTAGAACTCAACGGCAAATGCAGACACCATAGCGCTCAACAGCCTCACACCCTGGAGTCAGTCCGCGTGCCGCAACACACCCCCGATCTCCCGCCTGAACTTCGCCCACTGGCCGAGATGCCGCTGATCAAGCGATTGCTCGCCCGATTCTTCGGTTACAGCCTGACCCGCCTGCACGCACAGCATCGGGCGTCGTGGTTGCATGGTCAGGCCGACGGTTTTCGCAGCGGTCACAGTGCCGGGGTCGATTACGGCTACAGGGAAGGCAAGCTCGAAGGTCTGGAGGAGGGTCGACAGGTCCTGCTGATCCGCGACTCGCGCTGCACTGAACACCGACCGCCGAATGTCGACGACCTGTTGTTCGACGACTGGCGCCTGCCGTTGAGCGCCGAGCTGAAGAAGCGCATGAAGGCCGATGTCGCCCGATTGTTGCCGGCCCATGCCCAACCCAGTGCCGCACAGTGGAAAATGATCTTCAGCGACACCCCGTCCACTTCGGTGATCGCGGGTGCCGGCGCAGGCAAGTCGACCACGCTGGTGCTGCGTATCCTGCTGCTGACCCATTACCTGGGCTACGAGCTGTGTTCGATGACGGTGGTGACCTTCACCCGCGAGTCGCGCAAGGACTTCATCAACAAGCTGATCGAACTGTTTGCGCTCTGGGGCCGCGGGATCAGTTTCAAGGAGGCGCGGGACCTGGTGCGCACCTTTCACTCGCGGATCCTGCCGATGGTGCGCAGCCTTCCGGGTTTCGAACGTTTACAGGCTTTCGAGAACCTCAGCCTGCGGGCTACACAGGGGGACGAGGAGGTCGACAGCAATCCGTTCGATCTGCGCATCAACGACGCCCAACGCCAACAGCTCAATGCCTGCTATCACCGTCTGCACCGTGACGATGAGCATTTTCGCGAGTTGATCAAGCCATTGTCCCGGCATGCCCTGCAACTCAAGGAGCTGGAGCGCGATCACCCGGATGTGCAAAAACGCATGGGCGTTACCGAGCTTGCGGCCAAACGCGATGAGGAGCTGTGCGACGCCATCGAGGACCTGTGGTTTCGCGCCGGTGCCTGGCCCATCAAGGGCATCGAACCGAAACGTCAGTCATTCGATATCAACGGTTCGACATTCCATTGTCACGGCTACATCCCGTCGCTGGATGCCTGGGTGGTGTTGGGGTTCGATCCTCGGGAGAACCCGCAGGTGACGCGACCAAACGCCAAGCTGACGGTGCGCGCAGAGTGGGCAGTAAAGCGCACACTGTTTCAAGCTTTCTGTCGTAAGCCATTGATATGGCTGGATAGTTATGAATCATCAAGACGTGTTCTGGCCTCACTCGCCGGTGATGCCAGCGCCGGGCCGGGTTTCGATTACAAGGTCAAGGGCGAGCTCGCTTCAGCGCCACTGCTCGATTGTTTTGTCGCCGCCGCCGGGTTCATCGAAAACCTCGGGCTGGACGTGCCGGGCGCCGTGGCCCGGATGAGTTTCGCCAAGGACGATCCCGACCGGTTCTTCTTCGAAGCCTTGAGTCTGTACTGGCGGGCGCTGGAAGATCATTTGCTGGATCAGAAACCGCCGATCATGACCTACAACCGAATGTTCGCCCTGTTCAGCGAACATTCGCCGGAGAACCTCAAATTGCTCGGCGATGAGCTGCTGCGGCCGCTGTCACACCTGATGATCGACGAATTCCAGGATGTCTCGCCGCAGATCGTCTCCTGGATCAGGGCCAGCCTGGCAGAGATCCGCAGTCGCGGGCCGGCCATGCACGTCGGGCGCGCAGCCCAACGTTCCTCGTTGCTCTGTGTGGGCGATGACTGGCAGTCCATCTATGGTTGGCGCGGCAGTTCGCCGACCTACTTCATGGAGTTCAACAAGGAGTTCCCGTCGCCGAGCACCACCAAGGTCATGCTCAGCGACAACTACCGCAGCCACCAGCACATCATCGATGCCGCCGAGCACATCGTGCGCGCAGCACCGGCGATTGCCGGGAAGAAAGCCAAGGCCAGCGGTGAACCCAAGGCATTGCTGCCGGTGAACGTCCTTGATCGTGATGACCAGGGCATGGCCCAACGCCTGATGGAGCATTATCGAAAGGGCGATTCGATCTTGATGCTTTATCGAAAAAGCAGCGATAAGTCATTGATAGAAGAGCATATTCAATCAGTACTTAATGTTGATTCCAGCTTGCCGTATGAGGCTCGCAGGCTCAAGCAGTTGACGTATCACAGCGCCAAGGGCCTCCAGGCCGATGCGGTGTTTTTGCTGGGCGACTGCCAGCACCTGACCAGTTCACCTTACAAGAATCAGGTTTACCGGATGGCGGGCCTGGGCAAGGCCGGCGACAGTGAGCCCTATGACAATGCCCAGAAGGACGAGATCCTGCGGTTGGCCTACGTGGGTATTACCCGCGCTGTCAGCCATTGCTACTGGTACGTCGACGCACAAGACACCCAGGCCGCGAACATGCCCAAGGCCTCCGACCGGATCGGCAAGGGCAAAGCGTTTTTTGTCGACCATCGTAAAAGCCAAATCACCGCCTGACTTTGTAGGAGCGAGCTTGCTCGCGATGGTCGTTAACAATAACGCGTATTTACTGGCTAAACGCGGCGCTCTTGAGTCCATCGCGAGCAGGCTCGCTCCTACAAGTGGGCTTTTCAGTCAGTGAGCCTTCAGGCATAACTCTTGAAGGCCTCCGGTGGGATGAAGGCTTCAAGCTCGTCCTCCACCGCTTCGATTATTCGTTCTACATCCGCGGCATTCATGACGGTGGCGCACGGAATACCGGCAATGGCGATCATGGTCTCGCCAGTGGCACGATCAAAAAGACGGGCAATCATGCTGCCCGGGGCGTCCATGCTCGCCTCGAAACCCATGGGATGAAAATGCCAGCGCATCAGCTGGCAGGCGTTTGGAAACGTAACCTTACTGAACCCTTTATTCATGTGTTGCCCGCCTTCATTATCGAGCGCGTCCGTTAGCTCATGGTAGGAGGGAAGAACCTTCATTGGTTCAACCAGTGACAGTTTTTAAAAGTAGCATCCGGATGTGAAAACAATGTGGAGTTTTCAGGTCGTTTGGCGATTGCCGGCACTTTTTTGATTCAGGTCACGCTTATCGGCCATTTGCGGGCACAAGTCATCATTGGTTTAGTCGTTGAAGACAAAACGGAAGTTGGGCAAGCTCGGTCTTTTCCCGTCGAGATGTTCAATGCACGCCGATGATGATGGCCCGCTGCAAACCCAGGCCACGGGCGAGACGGTCATGCGCTATCACTTGCGCTGGAAGCACCGGGATCTGGATGGCGTCATGGCGCTTTATCACCCTGAAGTCCAGTACAACGACTTTTTCCAGAACCGGGTCATGGGCCTGGCCGAATTGCGCGAGTATGTGCGCAGCAGCATGCCCCGGGATCCGGACGAAGCGCTGGAGCACTCCGACCGCATTCGACTGGACGGCAACACTGCGTTCATTCAGTACCGCATCACCTTGCGCGGTGGTGAGGGGTTGGTGTCGTTCCGCGCCAGCGAAGCGATCACCGTCAAGGACGGGCTGATCTGGCGGGTCAATGAATATGCTTCATTGGTGCATGAACAACCCGGCAGCAAAACGTCCGGCAACCAGCGCCCGGCGGTCAGCCGGCTCGGCCTGTCGCCTCGCCAGTTGAGCTTCATGGCCGATGACCTGCAGCAGTATTTCCAGCGCCAACAGCCTTATCTGGACCCGGAGCTCGATCTGCAACGAGTGGCGAAGGAGTGTGGCTACAGCCGCAACCAGATTTCCTACCTGTTGAATCAGGTGCTGGGCCAGAGCTTCTACCGCTACGTCAACCAGGCGCGCCTGCAACATTTGCTTGCGGCGCTGGATGCCGCCATGCCGCCAGTGCGCATCGACGAACTGGCCTTCGCTGCCGGATTCAATTCGCTGTCGGCGTTCTACAGCTGTTTCCGCCAGCACACCGGCCAGTCCCCCAAGGCTTACGTCAAACAAATTTCTTTGCGTGCACGCGCGCAAGACAGCGCCTGAGCCCACGCACTAGGATCGACGTCATCGAAGTTTGAGTGGCGGAGTCTTGCATGCCGGCGTGGCGCACTATCAGTTTGTGGATGGACCAGCTCGACGAGCCCCTATTGGCGCGTCCGGCGCTGGAGCGGGACCTGGATGTCGACGTGGCGATCATCGGCGCGGGTTATACCGGACTCTGGACCGCGTACTACCTCAAGCGGCACAAACCTGACCTGAACATCGCCATCGTCGAAGCGCAAACCGCCGGTTTCGGCGCGTCGGGGCGCAATGGTGGCTGGCTGATGGGCAATTTGCTGGGAGAAGACCGCCTGCTGGCCAAACTGTCGGCCGAAGCGCGCCGCGCCTCCTACGATTTGTTGCACAGCATTCCGGATGAAGTGGAAATTGTCCTCGAACGTGAGGGAATCGACTGCGACTACCGTAAAGGCGGGGTGCTGTATTGCGCCGCACGCTATCCGGAGCAGGAGGCCAGCCTGCGTCACTACCTGGACGATCTCCACCGCCAGGGCCTCAACGACAGCCACTATCGCTGGCTGACCCCGGAACAACTGGCGCAACAGATCCGAGTCGCCAAACCCTACGGCGGTATCTACGCGCCGCACGTGGCGACCATTCACCCGGCCAGGCTGGTACGGGGGCTGGCCCGGGCGGTGGAGCGCCTGGGCGTCAGAATCTACGAAAACAGCCCGGTCACCCATTGGCAATCCGGCAGTCTGCGCACGGCCAAAGCTTCGGTGCGCAGTCGCTGGGTGGTGCCGGCGGTAGAAGGCTACTCCGTGACGCTGCCGCCATTGGGGCGTTATCAAATGCCGGTGCAGAGCCTGATCGTCGCGACCGAGCCCTTGTCGGCGGCCACCTGGGACGAAATCGGCCTGAGTCACGGCCAGGCATTCAGCGAGGCCAGTCGCCAGGTCACCTACGGTCAACGCACCGCTGACAACCGATTGATCTTTGGCGCCCGTGGCGGGTACCAGTTCGCTGGCAAGCTGCGCCACGACTTCGACCTGAGCGCTGACGAAATACACCTGCGGCGTTATCTGTTCGGCGAACTGTTCCCGCAGTTGAAGAACGTGCAGATCACCCATTCCTGGGGCGGCAACCTGGGCATGTCCCGGCATTTCCAGCCACACATGCTTTGCGACCGGGCCAACGGCATTGCCCTGTCGGGCGGTTATGGCGGGGAGGGCGTTGGCGCCAGCAACCTGGGAGGCCGCACGCTGGCCGACCTGATCCTGGGGCGCGACACCGATCTGGTACGCCAACCGTGGGTCATCCCCCAGCGCGGCCTCGACGCACTGCGGGCCTGGGAGCCGGAGCCGATCCGCTGGCTCGGCTACAACGCGATCATCCGCAGCTTTGTCCACGAGGACCAGACCCTGGCCAACCCGGCTACAGCGCCCTGGCGGCGCAGGCTGGCCAGCGGGGTGGCCGGTTTCATGGAAGGTTTCATGCACTAAACAGCGTCTCTACATCGACAGGTATCCCCATGAGCATCACGCAATTCAAGAACACCGCAACACTGAAACTGGACGAATCCAATCCGGTCGCCGTGCCCCTGGGAACTCCCGTGGCCGTGGCTTCGACCACCAGCGTCGAACGCGACGACGGCGTCGAGACCGGTGTCTGGGAATGTACCCCCGGGCGCTGGCGGCGGCAGATCGTCGCCCAGGAATTCTGTCACTTCATTCAGGGCCGCTGCACCTTCACCCCGGACGGCGGCGAGCCCCTGCACATAGAAGCCGGCGACGCACTGATGTTGCCGGCCAACAGCCTCGGTATCTGGGACATCCAGGAAACCGTGCGCAAGACCTACGTGCTGATTTTTTGAGTTTTCAATTCTTTGAAATTTGAAAGCTGATCCTTTGATTGCCTGCCAACAAAAAAAAACCTACAGGAATCGACTCATGCTCCGAAAGACACTGACTCTGGCCCCGCTGATGCTGGTTGCATCGATCAGCCAGGCCGCCGAAACCGTCAAGATCTACAACTGGTCGGATTACATCGCGCCAGACACCACGAAAAACTTCCTAAAAGAAACCGGCATCGACGTCACCTATGACGTCTATGACAGCAACGAAACCCTCGATGGCAAGTTGATGACCGGCAAATCCGGCTACGACGTGGTGTTCCCGTCCAACCACTTCATGGCCCGGCAGATTGAAGGCGGCGCCCTGAAGAAACTCGACAAGAGTCAACTTGCGAACTGGAAGAACCTCAACCCTGTGTTGCTCAAGGCGTTGCAGACCAACGATCCGGGCAACGAACACGGCTTCCCGTACCTGTGGGGCAGCACCGGCATCGGCTACAACATTGCCAAGGTCAAGGCCGTGCTGGGGGACAACGTCCCGGTGGATTCCTGGGACTTGATCTTCAAGCCCGAGAACATGCAGAAGTTGCACAAGTGCGGCGTGGCCATCCTCGACAACGGCCCCGAACTGCTGCCGGCCGCGTTAAACTACCTCGGGTTGCCCCATCACAGCAAAAACCCGGAAGACTACAAGAAGGCCGAAGCCCTGCTGATGAAAGTGCGGCCGTATGTCAGCTATTTCCACTCGTCCAAGTACACCAGCGACCTGGCCAACGGCGATATCTGCGTCGCGGTCGGCTTCTCCGGTGACATCCTGCAGGCGGAAAACCGCGCCAGGGAAGCCAACAACGGCATCGACATCGGCTACTCGATTCCCAAGGAAGGTGCCGCGATCTGGTTTGACATGGTTGCCATGCCGGTCGATGCCCCTGATGAAAAGGCCGGTTACGCCTTCATGAACTACCTGCTGCGCCCGGACGTCATGGCCGGCATCAGCAACCATGTGCATTACGCCAATGGCAATGAACAGGCCGACAGCCTGATCGACCCGGCGATCAAGAACGACACCAAGGTTTACCCAAGCCCGGAAATGATGGGCAAGCTGTTTGCCCTGGAAGCCATGCCCTTGAACATCGACCGGATTCGCACGCGAGTGTGGAACAAGATTCGCACCGGCAGCTGAAGACCTGGTCAGGCGATCGGGACAGGACGTCCCGATGCCATCGTCATCAGCCGACCGGCTCGGCTGCGCAACTCATCTGGCCTGAGCCGGGTATCTGGAAAAAAACGTCATCGTCGATTTGCCAGAAGCTGTAGCTGCCTTTGTAATCCTTGCCCGTGTACTGGGTTCCGGCATTGTTCGGCACCTGGTTCAGCGTCACCGAGGTGTTGGCCCATTTCAGGAACACCACGCCCGGTTCGACCGTAAAGAAGGTAGCGGCAACCAATGCGTTAAACCCTGCGCAACGATAAGCCAACGGGCCTTCCGTGAGCCTGCTGGGGTCCTTGGTTCTGGCAATGGCCGACCCCTGGCGCAGTTGGAACGCACGCTCGGCATAACTTCGCACGATGCACGCCTTGTCTTGAGTCCCGCCACCACACTGGTTGCGGGACTCAATCCAGAACCGCTGATCAATCTCGACTTTATTCGGGCGCGGCACCGAATGGTCGTCGCTGAGAGCCAGGAGATAAAGGCGATTGAGTTCCAGATCCATACGCGCCAGTTGAGCGTCGTGACAGATCAGCTTTTCGGCGGATGCCTGGGGGTTGGCGCAATCGAAACTGGTTTTGTACGTTGGCAAGGGCTTTGGCTTGGCCTTTGTGGCAGCGTCACACAGGCTCGCCGTCATGCACGCGCTGACGGCGAGCACAGAGGCAAGAAGTGGCATGACCATTTTCATTTCGGCGTCACCTGAGTCTTTGCGTGATGCCCGTATTGCAACGCATGTGTCGAAGCGTTGCACAGTCATTCGGTCGCACGGGGTCTATCGAGTGTAAAGCAGTGCTCGAAACCTGCCACATCGTGCCAGGAGAAACGTCAGTCTTCCTCACGAATCGTCGCCACTTCATCGGCCCTGACTTTCACCATCGCTCCGGAAATGTCCTCAAACTCAAAGAACCCGTCCTTGGTTTTGGTCTTCGGCATGTCCTTGGTCAGGTATTGAGTGCCGTTCTGCAGCGTCACCACCGTTGGCGTCGAGCAACCGGCCAGCGCCAGCAGGGCCGCTGCAGCCAGGGGCAAGCCCAATGTCTTGATGTCCATAATCACCTCCCGTTCGTTTAAAGCAGCGCCATCAGCCCGAGGCTGTCACTGCACCCGTATGGCGGTTGGTGCCGCCAGGGGGCAGAAAGTTCTACTGCCCGGGAAAAATTCCGTACCGCGCCGCCATTTATCCTTTTCCGATTGCGCCACGCGGGCTGGAACTGGTATCTGTATGCATAACCAGTATCTCTCGCCATGGCCCATTTTCCAGTGACCGCAAATCCCCTCGACGACCCGTTCTACTACTTGAACAACTTCATGCAAGTGCTTGATTGGCTTGAGCAGCGCTTTGCCGATGTGTTGAGCGTCGACGAGCAGCGTTTCATTCATGAGTTTAAGCGCTTACCCCGTGAGTCGCAGGCACTGCTGGTCAGAATGGTCATGCGCAAGGGTGTTCATTTCAGGGCGAGCAAACTGCACTATGACGAAATCGGCGATACCGGCTGCGCCGTCGGGCCGCTCTTGGCGCTCGGCTGGGTCGATGAGCGAATGCCGTTGGCGGTCGAAGCGCTGTTCGAGGTGCTTCTCAAGGGTGAAATCCTCCAGGCCTTTGGCCCGGTCATCGATCAACCCAAAGGCAGGAAAGCCGATTGGTTGCCGGCGCTGTGCGAGCAGTTTCCCCAGGTGCAAAGCTTCAACGACTGGTGTCCGAGCCTGGACGAGCGCCTGTTCAGCCTGACCATCATGCAATTGTGCGATCGCCTGCGCCTGATGTTTTTCGGCAACCTGTATCAGGACTGGTCGGAGTTCGTATTGGCCGACCTCGGTATCTACACCTACGAAAAAGTCGAATTCTGTGCCGAGTCCCGTGGCTTGCGCAGCCGGGAAGACGTGGATGCCTGTGTCCTCCTGCATGCATATCAGCAACAATTCGAGGCCGGTGAAGCGCTGGAAGAGGTGGCCGAGCGGATCAAGGGCCTGGCGCTGGACAATCCGTGGTTGCAACGCCGGCGCGGCAAGCTGCTGTTCCAGATGGCCCAGTACTGCGAACGCATTGCCGATTTCTCCATGGCCCTGAACCTGTACCGCGAATGCGCTTTTCCCGGCGCGCGTGCGCGGCTCATTCGCGTGCTGGAACGCAGCGGCCAGTTTGAACAGGCGATGGACCTGGCCGTGCAGGCCGAACAGGCACCGCAAAGCGCCGCGGAACGCCAACAGTTGCTCCGAGTCCTGCCACGTCTGCGGCGCAAGCTCGGCGGGCCGCCCATCAAGCGGGCGGCGCCTCGGGAAATGCAGCGCCTGGACCTGCAATTGCCCAGGACAGACCCGGCATTATCGGTGGAGTTCTATGTTCAGGCGCATCTGGCGCAAGATTCGGCGCCGGTGCACTACGTGGAAAACAGCCTGGTCAATTCACTGTTTGGCCTGCTGTGTTGGCCCGCGATCTTCGCGCCTTTGCCGGGGGCGTTTTTTCACCCGTTCCAGCGCGGGCCGGTGGATTTGCTCAGCGAAGACTTCCATGTCCGCCGAGCCGAACTGTTTCAGGCTTGCCTGGCCGAACTCGACGACGGGCGCTACCGGCAGACCATCCGCGAACGTTATGCCGCCAAGTGGGGCGTGCAGTCGCCGTTCGTGTACTGGAGCGTGCTCAGCGAAGAGTTGCTGGAGCAAGCCCTCGATTGCCTCCCGGCCGAGCACCTCAAGCACTGGTTCAACCGCCTCTTGCTGGACATCAAGGCCAATCGCGCCGGCATGCCGGACCTGATCCAGTTCTGGCCGCAGCAAAAGACCTACCGCATGATCGAGGTCAAGGGCCCGGGCGATCGCCTGCAGGACAACCAGTTGCGCTGGCTGGAGTTCTGCCATGAGCACCAGATGCCCATCGCCGTGTGCTACGTGCAATGGGCGGAGCAGGGCGATTGAGCTACAGCATTGCGGTGCGGGCGCTGTGCGAGTTCACCGCCAAGGCCGGCGACCTTGATCTGCGCTTCACGCCGTCACCGACCGCGCTGGAAGGTATCGTCGGGCACCGTACGGTGGCCTCGCGGCGCAGCGAGGGTTACCAAAGCGAAATTGCCCTTGAGGGCCAGTATCAAACCTTGACGGTCAAGGGCAGGGCGGATGGCTATGACCCCGGGCAAAACTGCCTGGAGGAGGTCAAGACCTATCGCGGCGACTTGAGCAAACAACCGGCCAACCACCGTCAATTGCATTGGGCCCAGGCCAGGATCTACGGCTGGTTGATGTGTCGGAAACTGGACCTGTCGCGGATCAGTCTGGCACTGGTGTATTTCGACATCGTCAGTGAAAAGGAGACCTGCCTGGTCGAGTCTTTCGACGCCATCGAGCTGCAACAGTTCTTCGAACGGCATTGCGCGCGGTTCCTGCAATGGGCCGAACAGGAAGTCGCCCATCGAGAAGGGCGAAATCTGGCTGCGCAGGGCCTGGCCTTTCCCCATGCCGGTTTTCGACCGGGGCAGCGTCATCTGGCCGAATCGGTATTCAAGGCCGTCAGCACGGGGCGCTGCCTGATGGCCCAGGCGCCCACGGGCATCGGCAAGACCCTGGGCACCTTGTTCCCCATGCTCAAGGCGCTGGCGCCGCAGCAACTGGACAAGGTGTTCTTCCTTACGGCGAAAACCCCGGGACGGCAACTGGCCCTGGACGCCGCGCACGTGATGCTTGCCAGCGCCGATGCGCCGCCGTTGCGGGTGCTGGAGATGATCGCCCGGGACAAGGCCTGCGAACATCCGGACAAAGCCTGCCACGGCGAGTCCTGCCCACTGGCCCGGGGGTTCTACGATCGCCTGCCCGCCGCACGGCAGGCGGCCAGTCAACTGAGCCTGTTGAACCAGAGCGCCTTGCGCGAGGTCGCCCTGGCGCACGATGTCTGCCCGTATTACCTGAGCCAGGAAATGGCGCGTTGGGCCGACGTGGTGGTTGCCGACTACAACTATTATTTCGATTTCAGCGCGTTGCTGTTCGGCCTGGCCCAGGCCAACAACTGGAAGGTCGCGGTGCTGGTCGACGAAGCCCACAACCTGGTGGAGCGCGGCCGCCAGATGTACAGCGCCAGCCTCGACCAGGCGACCTTCAACGGCGTGCGCAAAACCGCGCCCGAAGCGCTGAAAAAGCCGATGCAACGGGTCAGCCGCGAGTGGAATGCCCTGCATAACGCGCAAACCGGCGCCTATCAGGCCTATGACAAGGCGCCGGAAAAGCTCCTGCAGGCGCTGTCATCGTGCAGCGCCAACATCGGTGACTACCTCAACGATCACCCTCAAGGCCTGGACAGCGCACTGCAGGGATTTTACTTCGACATGCTGCACTTTTGCCGGGTCGCGGAACTGTTCGATGAGCAGTTCCTGTTCGACATCAGCAAGCGCGACCTCGAGCGCCAGCGCAACCTCTCGCAACTGTGCCTGCGCAATGTAGTCCCCGCCGGCTTCATCCGCCCGCGCCTGACCGCCGCGCGTAGCACAGTGCTGTTTTCCGCGACCCTCAGCCCCCGGCACTATTACGCCGATTTACTGGGAGCGCCGCAGGACACGGTGTGCATCGACGTCGAGTCGCCGTTTCACGCCGATCAACTGCAAGTGCACATCGTCGACCAGATCTCCACGCGGTTCGTTCATCGCCAGTCCTCTCTCGAACCGATCGTGGACTTGATCGCCAGACAGTTCTGCAAGCGCCCCGGTAATTACCTGGCGTTTTTCAGCAGTTTCGATTACTTGCAGCAGGTGGCGCAGTTGCTGGCCGAGCGGCACCCGCGGATCAAACTGTGGTCGCAATCCCGTGGCATGGGCGAGGCACAACGCCAGGACTTTCTCGACAGGTTCACCGAAGACGGCGAGGGCGTCGGCTTTGCAGTGCTCGGCGGTGCGTTCGGCGAAGGCATCGATTTGCCCGGCGCACGGTTGATCGGTGCGTTCATCGCCACCCTGGGGCTGGCCCAACTGAACCCGGTCAACGAGCAGTTGAAACAGCGCATGGCTGCGATTTTCGGCGCTGGCTACGATTACACCTACCTGTTTCCCGGCGTACAGAAAGTGGTTCAGGCCGCTGGACGGGTCATCCGTACGCAACAGGATCAAGGGGTGGTGATGTTGATCGACGACCGTTTTGGCGAGCACAAGGTCAGGCAATTACTGCCGCGCTGGTGGTCGATTGCGCCAACGAATCCTCGCTCTGCGCTGTAGGAGCTTTTACCTTTAAAAACAAATACATACCTTGATTAAAACAACGAATTGAACAATCAACGCCAGCACGCTTTATTGGAAAGGCTAGATATCACAACCCAATTCTTTGATAAGGAAATCAAGGTATGTCAGAAGCACCGAAATACAACTATTCCTCAGACGACGTGATCAAGGCGTTCGACGAGATCTACCCTACGCTCTTCGTCGGCAAAACTGCTGAAGCCACCCCAAAGTTGCTGATCACCGCCGGAGTGGAGGGCTCGGGAAAGACTTACTTGTTGGAAAAGAGCTTGCTGCCATCCGGGAATTACGGGAACTACATTCGACTGTACCTGCCCGAATATCGAAAAAAACACCCGAATTACGCCGACATGATCAAACTCGGCGTTTTGCACGCCTACGAACATACAGAAGCGTTTGCCAGGGAGCTCGGTGAGAAAATCTTCGCCAACGCGCTTTCCCAAAGATGCAACATCATCATGGAGTGCGCGTTCGATGACATCGGTTTTGCCGGATTGGCAACATTTGTTCCCGGGTATCAACTCGAAGTCCATGTCGTGGGCTGCAATCACGCGTTCGCCCATCTGTCCAGCATCAAAAGAACATTCTCCAGCCTGAAAAATCAGGAGTTGGAACGGTTTGTCAGCTATTCGAGACTCGAGAAGAGCATCAGTAACGCCCCGGCGGTTCTCGTTGCGTTCGAGTTCATCGCAAAGACGGTGAGCGGCTCGCAAATTTTCTTGTACGAGCGTGGTCTGGGCACGCTGAGCGAACGGGTACTGCGCGCTCATAGCGCCTATGCCCTGGACGCAAATGGGAATCTGAACGAAGCTTCAACGCTGCAGCCATATGCGTACCGCGCCTATGACACAATCCTCAGGAGGTCCGTCTATTCGAGGGAGGAGCGTGACGAAATGGTCAGGGAATGTCATCTACAGCTGCTTAAAACCAGTCAATATGACAAACAGGTTCCCGATTTCGTCTACAACGAGCTTTATTCCTACATCACCAAATACGTGTATCGCTAAGCCGGGATTGCAGGCGATGAAGCAAACTGCCGCAGGCATGGCTTTCCAAATTGGCAGTTTGTCTCATACTCCAGAAAAACAATCATGACGCGAGAACTCAATGAGCGAGGATCGAAACAGGCCGAATACCGTTGAGGACAAGCGCTTTCGCCTGTTGATCGATGCAGTGATCGACTATGCGATCTACATGATTGATCCCGACGGCATCATTACCAGCTGGAACGCCGGCGCCAGGCGTTTCAAGGGCTACGAGGAGGCCGAGATCCTCGGTCAGCATTTCTCGCGCTTCTACACCGATGACGATCGCCGTGCCGGCTTGCCCCAGAGGGCACTGGACACGGCGATTCGTGAAGGGCGTTTCGAGGGCGAAGGCTGGCGGGTGCGCAAGGACGGCACACATTTCTGGTGCCATGTGGTCATTGATCCGATCTTCGACCCGTCGGGCACGTTGCTCGGTTTCGCCAAGATCACCCGGGACCTGACCGATCGCAAAATGGCCGAGGAAATCCTCAAGCAAAGCGAGCAGCAGTTTCGCCTACTGGTGCAGAGCGTTACCGACTATGCGATCTACATGCTTTCCCCGGACGGCCGGGTGAGCAACTGGAACCCCGGCGCCCAGCGCATCAAGGGTTACTTGCCGGAAGAGGTCATTGGCCGGCATTTTTCGATGTTCTACACCCCGGAGGATCGCGATGCCCGCGAGCCACAACGGACGCTGGATATCGCCGTTCGTGAAGGGCGCTTTGAAAACAAGGGCTGGCGGGTGCGCAAGGATGGTACGCGGTTCCTCGCCCATGTCATCGTCGACCCGATCTGGGGCGACACCGGCACATTGCTCGGTTTTGCCAAGATCACCCGGGACATCACTGAAGTCACCCAGGCGCAGCAGGCGCTGGAGCAAACCCGTGAGGCCTTGTTCCAGGCGCAGAAAATGCAGGCCATCGGCCAGCTCAGCGGCGGGATCGCCCACGACTTCAACAACCTGCTGACGGTGATCCTCGGCAATCTGGAAATCGTGCGCAAACGGGTGACGGATGACCCCAAAATAACCCGCCTGATCGACAACGCCACCCAAGGTGCCTTGCGCGGTGTATCCCTGACCCAGCGCATGCTGGCGTTTGCCCGACGCCAGGAGCTCAAGTCGGTACCTGTGCGGATACCGGCGCTGGTGGAAGGCATTTCCGGGCTATTGCGCAGCTCCCTGGAGCCTTCGGTGAAAGTCGAAACACGCTTTCCCGGGGATCTTGAACCGGTGATGGCGGACATCAATCAACTGGAACTGGCCGTACTGAACCTGGCGACCAACGCCCGCGACGCCATGCCCCACGGCGGGACCATCATCTTCAGTGCCAGGACCGAGGAGGTCACCGGCGGCGCCTCATCCCTGGCCGCGGGGCGTTATGTGTGCCTGAACATTTCCGATACCGGCGAGGGCATGGATGAAACCACGCTGGCCTCGGCGATGGACCCCTTTTTTACCACCAAGGGCGTTGGTAAAGGTACGGGCCTGGGGTTATCGATGGTCCACGGTTTTATCGAGCAATTGGGTGGGCGCTTCATCCTCAAAAGCAACAAGGATCAGGGTACGACGGCCGAGTTGTGGTTGCCGGTTGCCACCCGGGGTTCGGTGGTTGAGCCTGTAGCGCAAACGCAGACCGTGGAAGTGCCCCGCCTGTGCGTACTGGTGGTGGACGATGACAGTCTGGTGTTGACCAGCACCAGTCTGCTGCTCGAGGACCTCGGGCATCGGGTCATCAGTGCGGCTTCCGGAGCCAGGGCGCTGGAGCTGTTCGGCAGTGAACCGGATATCGATCTGGTGATCACCGACATGGCCATGCCACAGATGAGTGGCGCGCAACTGGCCAACGCCATCAGGCTCATGCGGCCGAGCGTGCCGATCATCCTCGCCACCGGTTTTGCCGAACGCCTGGAAGGCATTGCCGCGCGTCTACCTCGTTTGTCGAAACCCTTTACCCAGCTCAACCTGGTGGAAGTCATTGCCTTGGCGATGAAGTGACGCGGCGGTTACGCCGTTCATAGCGGGCAAGCATCGGCTGGGTGCTGATGCCGTGGACCAGAATGCTCAGGGCCACCACCGAGAGCGTCAGGTCGGCACACACCGTTGCCACTGAAGGCAGCAGATCGTGGTTCAAGGCATAGAAAAGGTAGTAGAAACTCCCGATGCCGCGAATTCCGAACCAGCCAATCAACCAGCGTTGCGGGCCATTGAGCAGCGAACCCCATGGCATCAGCCAGACCGTCAGCGGGCGAATCATCCCGAACAGCACCAACGCGACCAGCAACGCCCGCCAGTCCCAGTGCGCGATCAGCACAATACCGAGCAAGGTGACCAGAAAAACCTCCATGGCCCGTTCCACCAGGCTGCCGAACGACAGCATGTCGCCCATCATGATCCCGGCGGCGACTTGCGTGTCTTCCAGGTGCTCCACATTGCCGAGCACGGCCGCCTCGGGTTCGACATGCTGATGACCGACCACCGCTTGAACCAGGTGTTCGGCCGGTGTGTGGGCGTCACTGCTTGTCCTGACCTCGGCCCGACGCAAGCCCAGGCCGGCGGCAAACACCGAGAGGAACCCGTAGCCGCCGATGGTTTCGGCCACGACGTAAGCCAGTGCGATCAAGGCCAGGGCAAGGTAGTCATTGGGGGAAAACGTGCTGTCGGCATTCTTGATGCGCATGAACAACGTCAGGTGACCAATACCGCGCCCCATCCAGTAACCGGTCAGCAGTCCGGCGGGCACGCCCCACAACAGGCGCTTGAAAAACCAGTCATCCAGACCGCTGCCAAAGCTGCCGTTTTGCTGCAAAAACAACAGTCCCAGAATCACGAACGGGAAAGCGATTCCGTCGTTCAGTCCTGCTTCGCCCGAGAGCCCGAACCGCACCGGATCATCATCCTTGGCGTCATTGACCTGAACCAGCGAGGCCAGGACCGGATCGGTCGGCGCCAGTATCGCCCCGATCAGCAGCGACGGCCCCCACGCCAGTCCGAAAGCGAAATGCAGCAGCAGGCAGACGCCGACAATGGTCAGCACCATCACCGGTCCCGCCAGGACGAACGCCACTCGCCATCGGCGATCACGAAGAGGAGGTCGCAGCTTGAGCCCGCAGACAAACAATGAAAACAGCACCGCGACTTCCGTCAGGTGCTCGATCCAGAACGCTGCCTCCTTGATATCCAGCCTGAGCATACCCAGGCCCGCCGGCCCGATGGCGATGCCCAGGACCAGGCACACCGCCGAAGTGGTGACCGGCATCCAGCGCAGGTACGACGAAGTCAGTGCCAGGGTCAGCAACACCGCGCCCAACACCGCCACCCAGGCAACGAAACTCATGGCTCAGATCCCGAAACAACCGTCAGTGCAGGGCTATAGGCTGTTGAGCATTGAAGGGCTGCATCGGTTCAATTATTACCTGCAGGAGTGAGCCTCCTCGCGATAGTGCCGTGTCAGGCAACACATTGCCGACTGACAGGACGCCATCGCGAGCAGGGTCACGCCCACAAGGGGAAAGGCTATGGCTAGAGAGCGGGTCAGGCCTTGAGATGACGCAAACTGCGTTCCATCCGCGCAATGCCTTCTTCCAGCAGCGACCGTGGGCAGCCGAAGTTCAGGCGCACGAACTGTTTGCAGCCATTGCCGAAGTCCAGGCCGGCGCTCAAACCCACCTTGGCCTGTTCAAGGAAAAACTGCTGCGGGTCGTCCAGCCCCAGTGCCGTGCAGTCGAGCCACGCCAGGTAGGTGCTTTGCGGCAGGTTCATGGTGATGCCCGGCAGGCGGGTGTGTACGGCCTCGGCCAGGTAATCCCGGTTGCCTTGCAGGTAGACCTTCAGCTCGGCAAGCCATGGTGCGGCTTCGCTGTAGGCGACGCGGGTGGCTTCCATGCCCAGCGGATTGACGCTGTCGACCATGCCGCAACGGGCGTGGTTGACCTTCTCGCGCAGGTGGCGGTCCTGGATGATCATGAAGGAGGTCTTCAGGCCGGCGATGTTGTAGGCCTTGCTCGCCGACATCAAGGTGATGGTGCGCTGGGCGACCTGCGGGCTCAGGGTTGCCATCGGAATGTGCTGGCGACCGTCGAAGCACAACTCGGCGTGGATCTCGTCGGAAATGATCCAGGCATCATGCTCAAGGCAAATGTCGGCAATGGCTTGCAGCTCTGTGCGGGGGAAGGCCTTGCCCAGCGGGTTATGCGGGTTGCTCAGCAGCAGTGCGCCACCACCTTGCAGCGACTGGCTCAGGGTATCCAGCGGCGTGGTGTAGGTGCCGTCGGCTTGCGCATCGAAATTCAGTTCGACCTTGTTCAGCCCCCAATGCCCGGGCGCATGACGCAGCGGTGGGTAGTTCGGCACCTGCACAACGACATTCTGTGGCGCCTGAACCAGTGCCTTCAGTGCCATGTTGAAGCCGGACTCGACGCCCGGCAGGAAAATCAGCTCCTGGGGCTCGACGCGCCAGGCGTACTTGTTCCAGAGGTCCGCAACGATTGCCTCGCGCAGGTCATCCTGGGCCACGCTGTAGCCGACCATCGGGTGTTCCAGTCGTTTTTGCAGGGCCTGGATGATCATCGGCGGCGCGGCGAAATCCATGTCGGCGACCCACATCGGCAACACATCGGCGGGGTAGCGGCTCCACTTGGTGCTGCCGGTGTTGTGGCGGTCGAACACCTGATCAAAATCGAAAGTCATGCGGGGTCTCGTAACGGCAGGGTTAATCATGCCCGCCATGATAAGCGCCAATCCTTGTAGGAGCGAGCCTGCTCGCGAAGGTGTGTCAGATACGGTGATGTCTACTGACACACCATCGCGAGCAGGCTCGCTCCTACAAGGATCTTCACCGCCCGATGGATTTGCCCGACGGTCGGTTTTCACACAGAACGTCAACCGGTTGACTACAGTTTCAAGTGTCGGCAGCCAGACTGCCGCGACCGTGGTTGTTCGAAAAAACCCGGCCATGTACCGGGTTCCACCTGATCAGGAGTGCACGATGGATCTCAGCCGTCGTCAGTTCTTCAAGGTCGCCGGCATCGGCCTTGCAGGCTCTAGCCTGGGTGCGTTGGGCATGGCCCCGACGCTTGCCTTTGCCGAACAGGTGCGTCACTTCAAGCTCGCCCACACCCATGAAACCCGCAACACCTGCCCGTATTGCTCGGTCGGTTGCGGCTTGATCATGTACAGCCAGGGCGATACGGCGAAGAATGTCGCGCAAAACATCATCCACATCGAAGGTGACGCCGACCACCCGGTCAACCGCGGCACCCTTTGCCCTAAAGGCGCAGGCCTGCTGGACTTCATTCACAGCCCCGGCCGCCTGCAATACCCGCAGGTGCGCAAACCCGGCAGCACCGAATGGACCCGCATCTCCTGGGATGAAGCCCTCGATCGCGTCGCCGACCTGATGAAGGCCGACCGCGACGCCAACTTCATCGAGAAGAACGCCCAGGGCCAAACGGTGAACCGCTGGCTGACCACCGGTTTCCTCGCGGCATCGGCGGCGTCCAACGAAGCCGGCTATATCACCCACAAGGTGGTGCGCAGTCTCGGCATGCTGGGGTTCGATAACCAGGCGCGTGTCTGACACGGCCCGACGGTGGCAAGTCTTGCCCCGACGTACGGCCGTGGTGCCATGACCAATACCTGGACCGATATCGCCAACGCGAATCTGGTCCTGGTGATGGGCGGCAACGCAGCAGAAGCGCATCCGTGCGGCTTCAAATGGGTGACCGAAGCCAAGGCGCACAACAAGGCGCGGCTGATCGTGGTCGACCCGCGTTTTACCCGGACCGCCTCGGTGGCCGACTATTACGCGCCGATTCGCACCGGCACCGACATTGCCTTCATGGGCGGGCTGATCAATTACCTGCTGACCGAAGACAAGATCCAGCACGAATACGTGCGCAACTACACCGACGTGTCGTTCATCGTCAAAGCCGGCTATGGCTTCGAGGACGGGATCTTCAGCGGCTACGACGCCGCCAAGCGCCTTTACACCGACAAGTCCGGCTGGGGCTATGAGCTCGGTGAAGACGGTTTTGCCAAGGTCGACCCGACCCTACAGGACCCACGCTGCGTCTATCAGTTGATGAAGCAGCATTACAGCCGCTACAGCAAAGAACTGGCGAGTCAGATCTGTGGCATGCCCGTCGATGCCATGCAAAAAATCTGGGAGGAAATCGCCACTTGCTCGACACCGGGCAAGACCATGACCATCCTCTATGCGCTGGGCTGGACCCAGCACTCGATTGGCGCGCAGATGATCCGCAGCGCGGCGATGGTGCAACTGCTGCTGGGCAACGTCGGCATGCCGGGCGGCGGCGTGAACGCCTTGCGCGGGCACTCCAACATCCAGGGGCTGACTGACCTGGGGTTGCTATCCAACTCACTGCCGGGCTACCTCACGCTACCCGGCGATGCCGAACAGGACTACAACGCCTACATCGTCAAGCGCACGCAGAAACCGTTGCGTCCGGGGCAACTGTCCTACTGGCAGAACTACGGCAAATTCCACGTCAGCCTGATGAAAGCCTGGTACGGCACCAACGCCACGGCCGAGAACAACTGGGCCTACGACTACCTGCCGAAACTGGACATTCCCCAATATGACATCCTCAAGGTGTTCGACCTGATGGGGCAGGGCAAGGTCAACGGCTACATGTGCCAGGGCTTCAACCCCATTGCCGCATTGCCCGACAAGAACCGGGTGATGGCGGCACTGGCCAAGCTGAAATGGCTGGTGGTTATGGATCCGCTGGCCACCGAGACCTCGGAGTTCTGGCAAAAGGTCGGGCCGTATAACGACGTGAACAGCGCCGACATCCAGACCGAAGTCATTCGCCTGCCCACCACCTGCTTTGCCGAAGAGGACGGTTCGCTGGTCAACAGCAGCCGCTGGCTGCAATGGCACTGGAAGGGCGCCGACGGACCGGGTGAAGCGCAGACCGATATCCGCATCATGAGCGAGCTGTTCATACGTCTGCGTCAGCGTTATCAGGCCAATGGCGGCAAATACCCCGACCCGATGCTCAAACTGTCGTGGCCGTACAAGATCCCCGAGGAACCTTCGCCGGAAGAGTTGGCCAAGGAAATCAACGGCTCCGCCACCACGGACTTCACCGACGCGACGGGCGCGGCGATCAAGGCCAATGCGCAACTGGCCGGGTTCGGCCAGCTCAAGGATGACGGCAGTACCGCGTCCGGTTGCTGGATTTTCTGTGGCAGCTGGACTGAACTCGGCAACCAGATGGCGCGGCGCGACAACAACGACCCGTACGGCATGCACCAGCATCAAGGCTGGGCCTGGGCCTGGCCGGCCAACCGGCGGATTCTCTACAACCGCGCCTCGGCGGACCTGCAAGGCAAGCCGTGGGATCCGAAAAAACGCCTGGTGTGGTGGAACGGCAAAGCCTGGGCCGGCACCGACGTGCCGGACTACAAGGCCGACGTGCCGCCGGAAGCGGGGATGAATCCGTTCATCATGAACCCCGAGGGCGTGGCGCGATTCTTCGCCGTCGACAAGATGAACGAAGGCCCGTTCCCCGAGCACTACGAGCCGTTCGAGACGCCGATCGGCATCAACCCGCTGCACCCGCAAAACAAGAAAGCCACCAGCAACCCGGCGGCGCGGATCTTCGATTCGGTGTGGGATTCCCTCGGCGTGGCCAAGGATTACCCGTACGCCGCGACCAGTTACCGGCTGACCGAGCATTTCCACTTCTGGAGCAAGCATTGCAAGCTCAACTCGATTACCCAACCGGAGCAGTTCGTCGAGATCGGCGAAGTGCTGGCCAAGGAAAAAGGCATCGTCGCCGGCGACCGGGTACGGGTCAGCAGCAAGCGTGGCTTCATCGAAGCGGTGGCGGTGGTGACCAAGCGGATTCGTCCGCTGCAGGTCAACAATCAGGTGGTGCACCAGATCGGCATTCCGTTGCACTGGGGGTTCACCGGCCTCACGCGCCACGGTTACCTGACAAACACCCTGGTGCCGTTCCTCGGCGATGGCAACACCCAGACCCCGGAATCCAAGTCATTCCTGGTCAACGTGGAGAAAGTCTAAATGGCCAGCCAAGACATCATTGCTCGCTCGGCCACCACCACACCTGCGCCCTCGGTGCGCGGCATGGAGGAAGTCGCCAAGCTGATCGACACCACCAAATGCATCGGTTGCAAGGCCTGTCAGGTCGCCTGCTCGGAATGGAACGAGTTGCGTGACGAGGTCGGCCATAACCATGGCACCTACGACAATCCTCAGGATCTCACCGCAGAAACCTGGACATTGATGCGCTTCACCGAGCACGAGACCGACGCCGGTAACCTGGAATGGCTGATCCGCAAGGATGGCTGCATGCACTGCGCAGAGCCCGGTTGCCTGGCGGCATGCCCCAGCCCGGGGGCGATCATCAAGCACGCCAATGGCATCGTCGATTTCGATCAGGATCATTGCATCGGTTGCGGCTATTGCATCACCGGGTGTCCGTTCAACATTCCACGGATCTCGCAAAAGGATCACAAGGCCTACAAATGCACCTTGTGCTCTGACCGGGTGGCGGTAGGGCTGGAGCCGGCCTGCGTGAAAACCTGCCCGACCGGTGCCATCGTGTTCGGCTCCAAGGACGACATGAAGGAACATGCGGCAGAGCGTATCGTCGACCTCAAGAGCCGGGGTTTTGAAAACGCTGGCCTGTACGACCCCGAAGGCGTTGGCGGTACCCACGTGATGTACGTGTTGCACCACGCCGATACGCCAAGACTGTACGCCGGCTTGCCCGATCACCCGGCGATCAGTCCGTTGGTAGGGCTGTGGAAGGGCATCAGCAAACCCCTGGCACTGTTGGCCATGGGCGCGGCGGTGCTGGCCGGGTTCTTCCACTACGTGCGCGTCGGTCCGCAAATCGTCGAAGAGGATGAACATCCGGAGCCGCCGGACAACGCCGTGCACGAAGTCGATCCATCGGTGCACACCTTCGATCCCCGAGGGGAGGGCAGGCCATGAGCGACAAGACGATCCTGCGCTACACCAGCAACCAGCGCACCAATCATTGGCTTGTGGCGATTCTGTTCCTCATGGCCGGATTGTCCGGGCTGGCGCTGTTCCACCCGGCGCTGTTCTGGCTGAGCAACCTGTTCGGCGGCGGGCCATGGACGCGCATCCTGCACCCGTTCATGGGCGTGCTGATGTTCGTGCTGTTCCTCGGCCTGGTGTTTCGCTTCTGGCGCGCCAACTACTTCATCGCCAATGATCGCCTGTGGCTAAGGCGCATCGACCGGGTGATGAAAAATGAAGAGGAGGGCGTCCCGCCCATCGGCAAATACAACCCCGGGCAGAAGCTGCTGTTCTGGACTTTACTGCTGTGCATGCTGGTGCTGTTGTTCAGCGGGCTGGTGATCTGGCGTGCGTACTTCAGCGAGTATTTCGGCATCACCACCATACGCTGGGCGATGTTGCTGCATGCGCTGGCCGGTTTCGTGCTGATCCTGAGCATCATCGTGCACATCTATGCCGGCATCTGGATCAAGGGTTCGGTCAGCGCCATGTTGCACGGCAGGGTCAGCCGCGGCTGGGCCAGGAAACACCACGAACTCTGGTATCGCCAAGTGACTCAAGATGAGACCCGCGGCGAAGCGCCCAAACGACCGATCACCAAAAAGGGCTGACATTTGCCAACCATCCTTGAACCCGGAGAAATCGAAGCGGCGGCCAGTTCGCCGCCGTTTCTGTACATGCCACCGCATAACCTGTTCAGCCTGCGTGGCCAGCGCCTGGAAACGCTGGCCGAAGGGCACCCGATGGCCGATTACCTGCGCCTGATCGCCGGGTTGTGCCGGGTGCAGCAACAGGTGCTGGACGACCCGCCGCCAAGCGATCCCCTTGACCGACAACGCATCGAGTTGTGCCAGCAACACGGCTTGCCACCGTTCGCGGCCGACAGCCTGGCGCGCGAAAACGATTGGCAGCCTTACCTCGATGCCTTGCTGCAGTGCTATAGCGCGCCGTCACAATCCGCCGTGGCCGATGCCGTGGACACCTTGCGCCTGGCCGGTGCCGGGCAACGTCGTGCCTGGGCGGTGGCGCTGGTCAGTGGCCAGTATTCGCTGGTGCCGGCGGCGCTGGTGCCGTTTCTCGGTGCGGCGCTTCAAACAGCCTGGAGCCACTGGCTGTTGAGTACGCCGAACCTCGCGCTAACTCCCGGCGACAGCCTCAGCCAGTGCCCGGCCTGCGGCTCGCCGGCCATGGCCGGGGTCATCCGTCATCGCGGCAAGCACAACGGCTTGCGTTACCTGGTCTGCTCGCTGTGTGCCTGCGAGTGGCATGTGGTGCGGGTCAAATGCGTGTATTGCGAACAGAGCAAGGGCCTGGAATACCTCAGCCTTGAAGATGATCGCTATGCCGCCAACCAGGCACCGTTGCGCGCCGAAGTCTGCCCCGGTTGCAACAGTTATCTGAAGTTGCTCTATCTGGAGAACGATGCGGACGCCGAAGCGTTGTCGGCAGACCTGTCCAGCCTGATGCTCGACATGCGCCTGACCCAGGACGGTTATCAGCGTCTGGCACCCAATCTGTTGCTGGCGCCGGGAGACGAGTAACCGCAGCGTCTACACTCTGGCGCGAGGGTCATTCGTTTTCAGGAGCACCAGATGTCTGCACGCAGTGCCAGCCAACCCTTGCGTCTACCTTCCATCGACAGTTTGTTGCGTCACCCGGCGTGCCGGCCGTTGGCCGAGCGCTATGGACGCGACGCCTTGCTGGGCGCCTTGCGGCTATTGCTGGATGAACTGCGCGAAGGCGTACGGCAGGGTTTGCTCGAACCTGTGGAAGGCAGCGCCGACGTGCTGGCGGGCAGGGTCGGCGAGCGATTGGCAACCGAGCATCGCAGCCATGTGCGTCGGGTGTTCAACCTCACCGGCACGGTCTTGCACACCAATCTCGGCCGGGCGCTATTGCCCGAGGAAGCGATTGAAGCGGTGCAAATGGCCGCGCGCTATCCGCTCAACCTCGAGTTCGACCTGCGCAGCGGCAAGCGCGGAGATCGCGACGACCTGATCGAAGGCTTGATCCGCGAATTGACCGGCGCCGAAGCGGTGACCGTGGTCAACAACAATGCCGCAGCGGTGCTCTTGACCCTCAACAGCCTGGGCGCACGCAAGGAAGGGATTATTTCCCGGGGCGAACTCATTGAAATCGGCGGTGCCTTCCGCATTCCCGACATCATGGCCCGCGCCGGGGTGAAGCTGGTTGAGGTCGGCACTACCAACCGCACCCATGCCCGCGACTACGAGATTGCCATCGGCCCGCGCAGCGGCTTGATCATGCGCGTGCATGCAAGCAACTACAGCATTCAAGGCTTCACCACGAGTGTGGCGACGGCTGAACTGGCGCAAATTGCCCACCAACATGGACTGCCGTTGCTCGAAGACCTCGGCAGCGGCAGTCTGCTGGACTTGACCCGCTGGGGCTTGCCGGCAGAGCCGACGGTGCGCCAGGCCCTGCTCGATGGCGCGGACATCGTCACCTTCAGTGGCGACAAACTGCTCGGCGGACCACAGGCCGGATTGATTGTCGGCCGCAAGGAATTGATCGCCAGGATCAAGAAAAACCCGCTCAAACGTGCACTGCGTGTCGACAAAATGACCCTGGCGGCCCTGGAAGCCGTGTTGGATTTGTACCGAAACCCGGACCGACTGGCCGAGCGTTTACCGAGCCTGCGCCTGTTGACTCGGCCACAGGCCGAGATTCTCGCCCAGGCCGAGCGCTTGCGGCCGGCGCTTGCCCAAGTGCTGGGTGACGGCTGGAGCGTCAGTGCCATGCCGGCACTGGGCATGATCGGCAGCGGCAGCCAGCCGGTGGCGAGGCTGGCCAGCGCAGCGCTGTGTCTGCGCCCGCTGACGTCCAAGCGCTTGCGCGGACGCTCGTTGTTGACGCTGGAAGAAGCCTTTCGCGACTTGCCGATTGCGGTCCTGGGGCGCATCGACGATGACGCCCTGTGGCTGGACCTGAGGCAACTGGACGACGAGCCGGCATGGCTGGCACAACTCGAACAATTACAGGTGGAGGGCCGGGCAGGGTGATTGTCGGCACCGCAGGGCATATCGACCATGGCAAGACAGCGCTGCTCCAGGCGCTGACCGGTCAGGCGGGTGACCGGCGCCGCGAAGAGCGTGAGCGCGGCATGACCATCGACCTTGGCTACCTGTATGCCGAGCTGGAGGCGGATGCGCAGCTGACCGGATTCATCGACGTTCCCGGCCATGAGCGCTTCACCCACAACATGCTGGCCGGAGCGCAGGGCATCGATCTGGTGTTGCTGGTGGTGGCCGCCGATGACGGGGTGATGCCGCAGACCCGCGAGCACCTGGCGATTGTCCAGTTGCTGGGCATCCCCCGGGCACTGGTGGCGATCAGTAAGTGCGACCGGGTCGACAGCGCCCGGGTACAGATCGTGCGTGAGCAGGTCCGTACCTTGCTGGCGCCCGGAGCGTATGCCGATGCGCCGCTGATTGCGCTGTCGAGCGTGACCGGCGAGGGCATCGAAACCTTGCGCCAACAATTGCTGCAAGCCCAGCGTGAAGTACAGCAGCGCAGCACTGAAGGCGGTTTTCGCCTGGCGATCGATCGGGCTTTCAGCGTGGCCGGGGCCGGTATCGTGGTGACCGGCACGGCACTGTCCGGCCAGGTCGCGGTGGGCGATACCCTGCTGTTGGGGCCACAGGGTAAACCGGTGCGCATTCGCGGCCTGCACGCGCAAAACCAGGCCGCCGACCACGCTTTCGCCGGCCAGCGCGTGGCCTTGAACCTGAGTGCCGAACGGCTGGCCCTGGAACACATCCATCGCGGCCACTGGTTACTCGCCGAAGGCCTGTATGCGCCCACCCGGCGCCTGGACATCGACATGCAACTGCTGGCCGGCGAACCCCGGGCTTTCGAACACTTTCAACCGGTGCACGTGCACCTCGGCACCCAGGACGTGACCGGGCGCGTCGCCTTGCTGGAAGGCACCAGCCTGGCGCCCGGTGGCCGGATGTTTGCGCAACTGCTGCTCAACACAGCGGTGCATGCAGTGAAGGGTGATCCGCTGATCCTGCGTGACCAGAGTGCTCAACGAACCCTGGGCGGCGGCCGGGTGCTCGATCCGTTTGCCCCGGATCGGCAACGCCGCAGCCCCGAACGTCTGGCTCAACTGGGTGCGCTGGCGAACAGTGCCGGGCTGGAAGATGTTTTGCCGGCGTTGCTGGCCCACAGCGACACAGGACTCGATCCGCAGCGCCTGGAGCGGCAGTTCAACCGACCGCGCAGCAGTTGGGTGTTGCCCGCTGACGTGCGCCTGATCGATACCCGTCAAGGCCCATTGCTGTTCAGTGCAAGTCGCTGGGGATCCTTGAAAGCGCCCTTAGTGGATCAGCTCGCGCATTTCCATCAACTCGAACCGGATCAGATGGGGCCGGACCGGGATCGCTTGCGTCGATTCATCGGCAGCTCGCTGGAACGCCCAACGTTTATCAGCCTGCTCGACGAGTTGTTGGCCAGCGGAGACATCGCCAGCAGCGGCCCGTGGTTGCACCTGCCCGAACATCAGGTGCGCTTGAGCGAAGAGGACGAAACCCTGTGGCTACAATTGCAGCCGCTATTCGAACAGGCCGGATTCGACCCGCCCTGGGTGCGCAACCTGGGACATGACGAAGCCAGCGTCCGCGCACTGCTACGCAAGATGGCGCGCCTGGGCTTGTTGCACCAGGTGGTACGCGACCTGTTTTACACCGACAGCATGATTCGCCGATTGGCGGCTATGCTGTTGCAACTGGCGGACGCCAACCCGGTGATTCAGGTGACGGCGTTTCGTGATGCGGTGGGCCTGGGGCGCAAGCGCAGCATTCAGATACTGGAGTATTTTGACCGTGTCGGCCTGACCCGGCGCTTTGGCGATCGTCGGCAGATTCGCCTGGACAGTGCGCTGGCCCAGCGAAATGAGCTTTGATTCAGAGGCAATCATTCAAGGAAGGCAATCGCGCCCGGTGGCGCGGCCGGGCTTCAAACCCGGTTGGGGACGGCATCCGTTCCCGGGCAGGTTCGACTCCGGCTGCCTTCCGCCAATCAACCCCACACGTTCTGACTCAACTGAATCCCCTGTGGGAGCGAGCCTGCTCGCGATGGCAGTTGGTCGAAGCAACACATTCGTCCAGTTTTTACACGGGGGTTGTGAAATGGATCGTCAGAGATTGCGCTGCGCTTCCATGCGATTGGCCTGATCCAGGCCCCACTGGCGAGCGGTATAACTCCAGATTGCCTCAAGGTCACCCTCTGCGGCAGGCGTCAGACGATATTCAGCCATGCGCGGTTAACATTCTCTGTTTGAATGCAACTGGATCGAATGGCCGAGGCTTTCCGCTGGATTCACCTTCCCGAAGGGCGGAACGGATCGTTTCGAGTTCAGCGCTGCGCTCCTGTTCACGACGGATCAGATCGCGAATGTATTCGCTGTCGTTGGTGTAATGGCCCGCTTCTATCTGCGCTTTGATCCAGTTGTCTTGCTGGTCAGTCACGGTGATGGTTTTTCGTACGGTTCCCATGAATGGGCCTCCACGGAGATGGTCGACTGCGTGCAAGTTATCATACTATTGGTGCGGTTTCGAGCAGCCGGGCCACTATTGCAAACCTTCCAATCCGAACAGAATTTACAGCTTTGCGGCAAGCCCGCTCCAACAATTGAATACATTCCAAACATTGCCGCGTGGTTTGCTCAGAACTCCAGCGGGTACTCAATCACTACATATATCCGGTCTATGTCATCACCCGCCTGCGCCTCATTGGCCCGATGCGAAACGTGTGACACCTGTACCGACAGGTCCTTCGCCGCCCCCGTTTGGACGATGTACTTCAAATCAATGTCCCGCTCCCAATGCTTGCCGCCATCCCCTTGTTGCGGCACGAAGGTGCCGGTCGCCGGGTCGAACGGGTTGTAGGCCCCGCCTTGTGGTGCATGGGTGCCGTCGATCTGGTCGCCGGTGACGTAGCGGGTCATGAACTTCAGGCCGGGTATCCCGAAGGCAGTCAGGTCCAGGTCGTAACGAACCTGCCAGGAGCGTTCGTGGGCGCCGTTGAAGTCGGCGTACTTGATCGAGTTGGCCAGGTAGATGGAATCGCCACCGACGAAATCGAATGGCGTATCACCGTCGACTTTCTGATACGCCAGGGTGAAACCATGGGCGCCCAGCGCGTATTTACCGGACAGGCTGTACGCCGTGTTGTCGATGGCGCCGGCCAGCGCCTGACCAGTGTCCCTGGTGTGATAGAGGTTGGCGTCGAGGAACACCCCGGACTGCTTGAAGTGCAGGTTGCCGTAGTACTGATGCCAGGTGTCGGTCAGATCCGAGGCATACAGGGCGCCGCCAACCGGGCTTTGGGTAAACAGATCGGCACCGACAAACGAAATGCCGCCGGCCTCGGTATTGGCGCCATAACCGAAAAAGTTGCCCTTGCCTGAAGCACTGTCTTGATTCTTGAATGCCGTGAAGTGACCGGCTTGCAGGTTCATGCCGTCGATTTCGCGGCTGTTGAGCAGAAAACCTGTGGCGTACTCCGGTTGCAGGCGTTTGTCCGCGGTATCGAACACCGGGGATTCGACCTCCATTTCGCCAAACGCCAGGGTGGTGTTCGATGCCTTGAGCTTGATCGCGCCGCCACCGCTGGAGTAATTGCTTTCGCTACGACCGTCACTGCCCACGGGCAGCAGACCGGTTCCGGAATGGCCTTTGCCACCGTCGAGTTTCAATCCAGCAAAGGCATGGGCATCGAGACCGAAACCAACTGTGCCCGGCGTGAAACCGGATTCAAAAGCGCTGATAAAACCTTGAGCCCATTCGGCTTTGTAGTTTTTTCCGGTCGGTGAGGGGGATCGATAGTCGCTGTTCAGATAAAAGTTTCGACTGAGCACGCCAAGGGTTGAGCCCTCGAAAAATCCTTCTGCGCCTTGCACCGATTCCTCGGCCGGTGCGTGGTTGGCCAGCAGGCAGAAAAACAGGGCAACAGGCGCCCTGAAGTCTTGCAGGGAAAGGATCATCAATGGGTCACCAAAGGGGCAGGGTTATGCCAGGTTCTGCCTTTGCAATGGCCATGACACTGTCCTTACTTGGGGGGAGTGAGGTGGTCATGGTTACGTAGATCGGGTCGGGAGTATTGAATCGGTGTGCTGTCTTTGATGCCTGGTGCGCAAAGTGGTTAGAACCCCCAATTGGGCTGTCCATCGGCACGGCCCTGCAAGCGGTCGGCTATCGATTATTCTGGTAATGAGGCAAGCGCTGCCGGCCGAGGAGGGGACGCAATCATGTCTGCACAGGATCGAGAACTGCTGGACCAGGTGCTTGCCGCCCATGGCGGCCTGGTGCGCTGGAACAGTTTCAATAAGGTCTGCGCCACGATCGTCACCGGCGGCTCGCTCTGGGGCATGAAAGGGTTGACCCAGGACAGCGCGCCACGCCAGATGACCGCGTGGCTGCATGAACAAAGAGCCTCGGTGAAACCCTTCGGCGCACCGGAGCAATTCACGGCCTATACGCCGAACCGAATCGCCATCGAGAATACCGCGGGCAAGGTGATTGCCGAGCGCCATGCGCCCCGGGCATCCTTCAAGGGCCATGGGGAACACACGGCGTGGGACCCGTTGCACCGGGCCTACTTCAACGGCTATGCGATGTGGTCCTACCTGACCATGCCCTTCCTGTTCACCTTGCCGGGAGTAACCTGCGAAGAAATCAAGCCCCTGCAAGAGGGGGCCGAACTCTGGCGGCATTTGCGGGTGCATTTTCCCGACAGCATCGCAACCCACAGCACCATCCAGGACTTCTATTTCGGCGATGACTTTCTGCTGCGCCGCCACGACTACAGCGTCGATGTGAGCGGCGGCATGCCCGCTGCCCAACTGGTTGGTGACTACGTTGAAGCCGACGGATTGCGCATGCCGGGCAAGCGGCTAGCCTATCGACGCAAGATCGATGGGCAGGTCAACAAGGAGGCGTTGCTGGTGTCGATCGACTTGAGTGATATCCATTACTCGTAGCAAAAAGTCGTGTCTTGGCGTAAACCGGCGGAGCGCGAAGCCAGCCATCGTGTCCTGTGGGAGCGAACCTGCTCGCGATAAGGCCGGCACATCCAGCATTGATACTGGCTGACACTCCGCCATCGCGAGCAAGCTCGCTCCCACCTTTGTTTTGTGGTGTGACAAGCATTTGTGGACGTCACTGAAACCTGTGGGAGCGAGCTTGCTCGCGATGAGGCCGGCACGTCCAACATTGATATCGGCTGACACTCCGCCATCGCGAGCAAGCTCGTTCCCACCTTTGTTTTGTGGTGTGACAAGCATTTGTGGGCGCCACTGAAACCTGTGGGAGCGAGCTTGCTCGCGATGAGACCGGCACGTCCAACATTGATATCGGCTGACACTCCGCCATCGTGAGCAGTCTCGCTCCCACAGGGTTTAGGGGGGATTCCATGCCGCCAAAATGAAGTGAGCGCCACCCGGACGCTCATTTTTTCAGATCCTGTTCATTTGGTTTTCACCACCGCCGGTGGGGTCCAGTCACCGTCGAGGACATCGGCTTGCGGCCAGTAGGCGCGGATGTACAGCGAGAATTCGGCACCTTTGGGCGAGGGCAGCCAGTTGCTTTCCTTGTCCTTGCCCGGTGATTCACTTTGCACGTAAATGGTCAGCGAGCCGTCAGGATTGGTTTGCAGGGATTTGTTCTTGGTGCCGATGGAGTAACGCTTGAGCTCGTTCGGCGAGAAGAAGTGCTGTTCGTTGTACAGCGTCAGCGACCAGAACCCCCTGACTGGCGGCAGCTTGCCTTTGGCGAACGTGACGCTGTAGCCGTACCGGCCGTTGAGGCGCAGGCCGTTCTCATCCAGGTCCTGGTAGAAGTATTTGGTCTCTTTCTGCTGGTTCACGAAGATGTTCGAACGCGCGACGGCGGTACGGGTGAAATAGTCGGTGCCGAACGCTGCACCGTTGCTCACGGTGCTCCAGTGATTGGGCAATTGCAGACCGTAGTTGCGGAACTGCAACAGCGGGTCGATCACTTCGCTGTCGGTCTTTTTCGCCTCGTCGATCATCGCAGCGCGAAGTTGCGGGTCGGCCTTGGCGATGGCCGCGAGGGCGGCCATTTGCGCGTAGCGGGCTTCTTCCCCCGGCAATGGCTTGGCGTCCTTGAGCAGGGCCGGCAGCTCATCGAAGAACTTCTCCGGCACCACCCACCTGGTTTCGGCATTGCCTTCAGAAGCCTGGGCCGGGAATTTCGGCAGCCTGGCCCAGTTGCGCTTCTTCATTTTGCCGTCGTATTGCGACAGCGGGTACATGTCGATGCCCGACAAAGCCGGCTGCACGGCCTGGCGGTCGGCGGCGGTATCGTCCTGGAATACCCGAGGGATCACGAACCCGGTGTTCGTACGCGCCCGGTACACCCGCTTGATGCCGGGCGGCACCTTGCCGTTCCAGTCCGGGCCGACCAACAGGTAGAAACCCGGTTGGGTGTTATACATTTTGCCCATCTCGACGAAGCTGTCCGAACGCAGGTCCACCACCTGATACACCCAGAATCGGCCGTCGAAGTCCGGCACTTGCAGCACCACCGGCTCAATGTCCAGGGCGATGCTGCCGGCGCCGTACACCACGTCCTGGTTCGGACAGGCCACCAGCCGCTCGGCCGGGTCGATGTAGTCGCTGAGCATCGACAGCCGATTGATCGGGGCCACGGGTACGATGCCACCCATCAAGCCGGGTTCCGGCAAGTTCTTGAAGGCCTGGCGACGATTGAAGATATTGGCCATCGGCCAGGCCCAGAAATACGCCTCGCGCGCCATCATGCGCACATACGGTTCGGTTACTTTGGTGCCGGCGACAGGGCCTGAGACAGGGCTGGCGACCGGAGCGGCAACAGTGACTTGCGCTGCGTAACCCGGCGTACTCAACAGGGCTGCGGTTGTGACCGTACTGGCGAAAGTCAAGGCGAGGAGGGCATGACACCGGGGTAAACGATTCATGAAGCGTCCTTACTTGTCGGCAGTCACCGAATGCAGGTGATTCGCTCTCAAGATAGCTCATCCTTTACCCCAGTGCTGTTCAGCGCAGGCGCGAGGGCCTCAGATCGACCTCAAAGATGATCGGCATCAATCACCGCCTTGGCGAACGCCTGCGGATCTTCCTGCGGCAGATTGTGGCCGATGCCACCATTGATCAACCGGAACTCGTATTTGCCGGTGAAGCGCTTGGCATAGTCTTCAGGCGCCGGGTGCGGTGCGCCGTTGGCATCGCCTTCAAGGGTGATGGTCGGCACGCTGATGGACGGCGCCGTGGCCAGTTTCTGCTCCAACGCTTCGTACCGACTTTCGCCCTGGACCAGGCCCAGGCGCCAGCGGTAGTTGAACACGGTGATGTCGACATGGTCGGGGTTTTCCAACGCCTTGGCACTGCGGTCGAAGGTGGCGTCATCGAACGCCCATTTCGGCGAAGCCAGTTGCCAGATCAGCTTGGCGAAGTCATGGGTGTTCTTCTCGTAACCGGCGCGACCACGGTCAGTGGCGAAGTAGAACTGATACCACCACTGCAATTCCGCCTTGGGTGGCAGCGGGTTCTTGCCGGCCGCCTGGTTGCCGATCAGATAACCGCTGACCGAGACCAGCGCCTTGACCCGTTCCGGCCACAGTGCCGAGACAATGCCGGCCGAACGCGCACCCCAGTCGTAGCCACCGAGCACCGCTTGCTTGATCTTCAGGGCATCCATGAAGTCGATGACATCACTGGCCAGTGCAGCCGGTTGGCCATTGCGCAGGGTTTTGTCGGACAGGAAATGCGTATCGCCATAACCCCGGGCATAGGGCATCAGCACCCGATAACCCTTGGCGGCCAGCAACGGCGCAACCTCATCATAGCTATGAATGTCGTACGGCCAGCCGTGCAGCAGGATCACCACCGGCCCGTTGGCCGGGCCTGTTTCTGCGTACGCCACGTCCAGCAGCCCGGCGTTGACATGCTTGAGCGGGCCGAAGGGCGAGGGCGCCGCCTGGGTGGTACCGGCAGGGACCACGGCTGGCTGCGCGGTGGCGGCCGTTTGCGCGTGGGCCGCACCGAGCACGCCGAACAGCGTCAGCGCGAGGATCGAAGGGCCGACCAGGTGGCGGCGAGTCTTGCCGGATTTGCTGTTGCGCAGTGCCATCTTCATGGGATGTCTCCATTACCAGCCGTGGGTCAGGGGTTCCGTCCGAACCCCTTCAAACCTTACGTGTATTCAAGCGCGGCAACGTATCTGGCCTGTGTCCAATTGCAGGCCGGATGAAAGTCTGTGTATCGAGGTGTCACGCCGATACACTGTAATACACAACAGGTCAGACACTGGAGGGGGGGCAGGATCAGTATGAAGGCTAACTCGACTAAAGCACTATTTAGTCGAGTTATGTTGGCAAATGCTTCGATTATGCCAATAACGTTGCGATTTAAAGGCAGGGAGACAAAATGAATCCAAGCACCACGAAAATTGCAGAGCTGATCAAAACCCTGGCCCTTGATCCCCATATCGAAGGTGGTTTCTTTCGCAGAACCTACCAGTCGGACGACCAGAACATGATTCTGACGTCCGCTGGCCAACGGCATTGCATGACGTCGATTTTCTATCTGCTGACCCAGGACGCTCCAATAGGTCATTTCCATCTGAACCGGTCAGACATCGTTCATTACTATCATCTGGGCGATCCGATTCAGTACACGCTGATTTTTCCGGACGGCGCATTGAAAACCATTGTGATGGGTCACGACGTTCTCGCCGGACAATGCTTGCAACTGCATGTGCCCGGTGGCATCTGGAAAGCTTCGCAGGTGATGCACGGTGCAGCAGGATTCGGCTTGATCAGTGAAGCGGTTACGCCAGGCTTTGATTTCGCGGATATGGAAATGGGTGACCGGCAAAAGCTCGCTCAGCAGTTTCCTGAGCATTGGGCATTGATCGAAAGGCTGACGCGAGGATGAGGTGGTAGCTTGCTTCAAGATCTGTGAGAGTCTGGGCCAATCTGGCCATATCGTATTACGTGTAATGTATATTATGTTAAATGTTGTATTGAAGCAGATCCCCGCCTCAGTCGCGCGCTGGTTCCAATCCTCATTCCACATCGCGTAGTGCTGCGCAGTGGGCACCTGGCTCTCCAATGTGAAGCGGTAAAGATCGCGCTCTCGAATTTGCTCGATGGTCATTCGTGCAAATGCCTCGGCTAGCTTTTGCTTGGCTGTGCTGTCCTTTAAAGGCATGCCATGACCCCGATGAACAACGAACGCTTCTCCAAAAACTTTAGGAACTGCTTTTCCATCTGCTCCGGGATGGTCAAGCACCTCAATTTCAATTCCTAAAAGCTCTCGAGTGGCATCTGCATGTAGATAACTTTCCATTTCATGCTTGATGGTCAAAGCCCCCCAAGATCCATCAGTACGCGTATTCACCTCTTGGACTCCGCATTATGGAGTATTCGACTCAGGTTCTTGAACGCCGTAACGTCGTTCGGTCCCTCTACGCATAACAACACTTTGACTCGCAACGTCACTGAATGCATCGGCCCCCATCTGAATACGAGGTTCACCGGTAGTCACTTCACGCAATACATAACGAATACTGTCCACGGGCAACTCCGACGCGAAACCAGGACTGTGTGTAGTCAGGATGACTTGGCAGCCCGGCTCGTTTGCAAGCGACTTGAAAGACTCGATCAGGATCTTTTGATTGGATGCGAGTTTCAGGCCGGCGCCTGCCCCCGGCAGAATCACGCCCCGGCTGAACAACCCGTAATCGGCGTCGCCGATGAAGTAGCTATCGCCCAACGGGCGTGACCCGAGGTGGGCCTCGTGCAGCGCCTGTAGTACGCCTTCCCAATCCAGTACCGATTGAATCTGTTGCGCGCTGATCATTTGCATTGTGTGTTTCCCAAGCATGAATAAGGCAGAGCCCGCCGTTCGCAGGGCCTGCCTGTTTGTTCAGGTTGCCGCTGGACGATCGGGCATCATCCGCCGATTACCAGCACAGGTTTACCAAGGAACGCCCTGTCGGGCGTCCCCCCCAAATCCGGCGCGGACGAGGCGACCATCTAGCCGCCCTTGATCACCGGCCTAAGTATCCGGAAGGAACCGAATAGTGCTGCCCTTCTCGTGAGAACGCGCTCATCGAGTAAGCTCTTTACCCCGCCACTAAAAAATCGCCAATGCAGCGCCAAAGAGACTTTCATCGGGCACTACGCCAAGCCCAACGCCCTTAGGTCGCTTAATATGGCCGCCCTCAATACGAATACCGTTTTCTGGATCGTAGTGGCCTTTGATAAACGGAGCCGCTAACCAGACACCCTCAAGCAGTTCAGGCGCAACCGTCGCACCAATATGGGTGCAGGCAGCCGCAATAATGTCTCCGCCCCAAGAGTCGTCGCAGGTATGAGGCAGATTCCGCGCCGCACAAAGGTCGCGGAATGCCCGCATCGGATGCAACCCACCGATCCGAGTGACCTTCATCCCGAAACCATCAACCAATCCGGTGCCAGCGGCTGTAATGGCGGTATTCAGATTGATACCGCTTTCATCCATATAAATGCCGTGGCTGACTTGCTGCCGGATTTTTTGCAGGTCCTCGATAGTGTTGCAAGGCTGCTCCATGATGAAGGGAATATCCGGACATTCGCGGCTTATCCGCAGGGCATCGCGGGTGGTCAAACTCCGATTGCCATCGATGGCAAGTCGCATACCCGAACCGCGGATCACTTCCCAAACTTTGCGGATGGTTTCAACGTCTTCTTCGACCGCTCTGCCGCCGACTTTGACTTGAAGACGCAGGTAGCCCTCGTCAAGTTTTTCCGCTGCGAGACGGGCTGTTTCATCCGCTGCGCCAATAACGGTAGAGTAGTAAGATGGCACGCGATCCGTCACAGCGCCCCCCAGCAAATCGGAAACACTGACACCAAGATGCTTGCCCAGTAGATCATGCGCAGCGATATCTATAGCGGCTTTGGCGTAATTGTGGCCAGTAAGCAAAGTGTTCATGCGCCGATGCAATGGCACCGGCAACACCTCAGCACCGATCAAGCCTGGGGCCATTTCTTTTAGTGCTGCCAACGCTCCTGCGGAGTGACATTCGGCATAGGTAGGACCTACCGGACAGGTTTCGCCCCAGCCGTACAGACCATTGTCGGCCACCAATTTGACTAGCGTAGTAGACAGAAACCAGACTTCTGAGAGGGCCATTTTATAGGGCCCGTTAATGACCGGCAAATTGTACTGATACAAATGGACTTCAGTAATTCTCATTGATCGATCTCCGGAATGGTGAGGATGAGCTTCCCAATTAACCCCTTACTCAGGAATTCCTCATGCGTTATATAAATTTCCTTTAGAGGAAAAGTTGGCAGATTTGGCCTGCGCCAGTCAGGCCGCGATCAGCATGGTGCTGTCGCAGGCGGAACATCTAATAGCCTTTAGACCGATCAACCACATTCAAGAGAGGCACTCCCTCACACTCTCTTCGGAGATTCTCAACAATCACAGCCACACTACCTTCAATCTGCACATCGCTTGCAATATGTGGGGTCAGGAGCACTTGAGGGTGTTTCCAGAGTGGGTTGTCTTGAGTGGGAGGCTCTTGTACCAAAACATCCAGTACGGCACCTCCAAGACGGCCTTCATCCAACGCAGAAAGCAGATCCGCTTCTACAACGTGGGCGCCACGTCCCACGTTAATCAGTCCAGCGCCATGAGGGAGACAATCGAGCCTTGCTGCATTGAGTATCCGGTCTGTTTCGGGTGTCAGCGGCAACATGTTCACAAGGATGTCGCACTGCCCTAAAAACTCCTCTAATTCGTCCGGGCCGACGTAACAGCTACCACCTGGCACCTCCTTCGAAGAACGATTCCAGCCACTGAGCTGAAATCCCAATGGCTGAAGGCGATCAAGCGCGGCACGTCCGAGATTGCCAACCCCCATGACACCAACACGCCGCTGTGAAGCATGCACGATTGGTCGAGGTTGCCAGCGAGCACTTCGCTGATCCTCTTGGTAAGCAAGGATGTTTCGATGCAAGGCAAGAACACCAAACAGAACATACTCAGCCATGATGTCAGCCATCGAGCTGTCTACCAGCCGTATTAGCGACACGTGAGCAGGCAAACTAGCCAAATCGAACTGATCAACTCCAGCCCCGGCAGCGTAGATGAGCCGAAGATTACCAAACTGCTCCGAAAGTTTGGCAAGAGGCTCCCAAGCCAGGATGTAATGCACCTCTGCCGGGTCACCGATATCAGGCCATTGGCGGAACTCTAGTTCAGGGGCGAGCGTTGACAGGCAATCTCGCCATTTCTGCGCATCGGCGGGGTCGGCCATGTATAGGATGCACATAGAAAACTCCCTATTCGCCTTTCAGATGCGCATAGCTATCAACGAAACGCTTAAATTTGTGTTTGCCACAAGTGTACGCTTCATACTTTGCGGGTAGAGCCTCACTCACGCAGGTTGGCACAGGCTCAACAACCGCATCAAAATCCAAATCAATAAAGAAAGGTATTGAATAGCGCTCTAGACCGCTAGTATTTATGACGCGATGCATTGTCGATGTGTAGCGATCGTTGGTGAGGGTTTGAACTAGATCACCAATGTTGACGATAAAAGTGCCTTCAACGGGTGGGGCGGTAACCCACTCCCCTGCCCGGTTCTTGACTTGTAAACCGCCAACTGTGTCTTGAGACAGGACTGTCAGGAAGCCGTAATCCGTGTGAGCACCAATACCGATCTCTTCCAGGGAGACCTTTCCTGCCTGAGGCGGATAACGCAAAACTCGCTGAATAGTGATGGGTTTGCGTTGGCGTTGTTCAAAATAATTTTGCGGCAAGTCCAGACTCAGCGCGATGCCGCCGATGAGCATTCTCGCAAGCGCCAATACAGCTGAATGATAAGCCTCGGCAACCGTTTCGAATTGCGGCAGTCCGGATGGCATTTGATTAGGGCCAAAAAACGGAGAAACCTCATCGTAATGGGCTCCGTAATCAAAGCACTCTTTGAAGTCGCGCGTATTAGCAGGGTCTACGTTTTCCGCATACATCGGGATGTAACCACGTAGCGTAAGCCCGGAGTTCACGATGTTAAGTGTGTTCTTCTCCTCGGATGGAAGCTTGAAAAAAAGTTTGGTGAGCCTGTACATCTCATCTATCAGTTGCTGCGAAACGCCATGGTTTTTTATATAAAAAAAACCCACTTTTTCGCACGCTTCACCTATCTGGCTTGCCACCCGCAGCGGATTTTCGCCGTTTATGAGTGGCGAAATATCTATGACCGGGATTTCAGTGAACGCAGTTTGTTTGCTGGCCAAACGAACATCAAATAACTCAGTCACGCTTCTCTCCTTTCTAAATGGATGACAGACGCGGACGAGCCACACTCGTCCTTGTTTTGACGGATGTTAATCCTGGTTTTTTTGGCACGCAAGCAAAATGTACACCTGTGTCATCGATCGTTGACACAGGTGTACATTTATCCTAATTTTAAGTCACCGAGTCTGATGAAGCCCACTTTGGAGCGCACCACGATGTCCAGCGATCCCTTGCTGCAACCCTATAAAATCAAGAATCTGACCCTCAGAAACCGGATCATGACCACCTCCCATGAACCGGCCTACCCTGTGGACGGCATGCCCAAGGATCTCTACCGCGCCTACCACGTGGAGCGCGCCAAAGCCGGTGTCGCCCTGACCATGACTGCCGGTTCCGCTGCCGTATCCCGAGACAGCCCGCCGGTGTTCAACAATGTGCTCGCCTACAAGGACGAAGTAGTCGGATGGTTGAAGGACCTGACCGATGAATGCCACGAACATGGCGCGGCTGTGATGATCCAGTTGACTCACCTGGGCCGTCGCACCCGCTGGGACAAGGCCGACTGGTTACCGGTGGTGTCGCCATCACATCGGCGGGAGGCTTCACACCGCTCCTTCCCGAAGAAAATGGAGGAATGGGACATCGAGCGGATCATCAAGGACTATGTAGAGGCTGCGGAGCGCATGAAGGCAGCAGGTCTCGATGGCCTGGAGCTTCAAGCTTACGGGCATTTGATGGACCAGTTCTGGTCGCCGTTGACCAATGACCTCGACGGCCCTTACGGCGGGTCGCTGGAAAACCGCATGCGCTTTACCTTCGACATCCTGCGTGGCATCCGCCAGCGGGTCGGCGAAGATTTCCTGCTTGGGGTTCGCTACACCGGTGATGAAGAATTGCCCGGTGGCTTTACTGCCAGTGAGGGCATGCAGGTTTCTCACATGCTCAAGGACAGCGGACTGGTCGACTTCCTGAACGTAGTGCGCGGTCACATTGATACGGATGCCGGCCTGACTGATGTCATCCCGATTCAGGGTATGCGCAACTCGCCCCATCTCGACTTCGCTGGCGAGATCCGCTCCTCAACTGGCTTCCCGACCTTCCACGCAGCGAAGATTCCCGATGTCGCCACCGCGCGCTACGCGATCGCCTCGGGCAAAGTGGACATGGTGGGCATGACTCGCGCGCACATGACCGATCCGCACATCGTGCGCAAAATCATCGAGAGGCGCGAAGAAGACATTCGCCCGTGCGTGGGCGCCAACTACTGTCTGGATCGCATCTACCAGGGCGGCGCGGCCTACTGCATCCACAACGCAGCGACGGGTCGGGAAACCACCATGCCTCATGACATTCCCAAAGCCGCAGTCAAGCGCAAGGTGCTGGTGGTCGGTACCGGCCCTGCTGGGCTGGAAGCGGCGCGGGTCGCCGGTGAGCGTGGCCATGACGTGACGGTGCTTGAAGCCGCTGACCAACCCGGCGGGCAGATTCGTCTGACTGCGCTGAGTGAGCGGCGTCGTGAGATGATCAGCATCATTGATTGGCGCATGGCGCAATGCGAACGGCTGGGGGTGAAGTTTCACTTCAATACCTGGGCCGAAGCCGACACCGTGCAAGCCTTCGAGCCAGACGTGGTCATCGTTGCGACCGGCGGCCTGCCGGATACCGAGGTGCTCCGCAAAGGTAACGAACTCGTGGTTTCAACCTGGGACATCATTTCCGGTGACATCAAGCCCGGTCGCAACGTACTGATCTTCGACGATGCTGGGGATCATGCCGCCCTGCAGGCTGCCGAGGTCATCGCGCAAAGCGGTGCGAGAGTCGAAATCGTCACCCCTGACCGCTCGTTTGCACCTGAAGTCATGGCCATGAACCTGGTGCCCTACATGCGCAGCCTGCAGGACCTGGAGGTCACCTTCACCGTCACCTACCGGGTCGATACCGTGGAAAAACGTGATGGCGGGCTCGTTGCAACCTTTGGCAGCGATTACGGACAGGTTCACAAGCAGCGCGTGGTCGATCAGGTGGTCGTCAACCATGGCACCCTTCCCCTGGACGACTTGTACTTCGAATTGCGTCCTCTCTCCACCAATGGCGGCGCGGTAGAACAGCATGACCTGATCGCCGGCACGGCACAGAACATCGTCACCAACCCCGAAGGACGCTTCCAGCTGTTCCGGATCGGTGACGCCGTGTCTGCTCGCAACACCCACGCTGCCATCTACGATGCTTTGCGCCTGGTGAAAGAAATCTGAATCCGAGCCTCCATTCTTGATGGAGCGGAGGCTCGCCATGAACAAGAGGGAAACCATGTCAGCAATGACCATTAAATCGAAGGCGGCAGTCGCTTTCGGCCCAGGACAGCCGTTACAGTTGGTGGACATCGATGTCGCACCGCCCAAGGCTGGTGAAGTACGGGTACGAATCGTGGCAACCGGTGTCTGCCACACGGATGCTTTTACCCTGTCGGGCGACGATCCCGAGGGGATCTTTCCTGCCGTGCTGGGTCATGAGGGCGGAGGGATCGTCGAGTCAATAGGCGAAGGCGTTACGTCATTGTCGGTCGGCGACCATGTGATTCCGCTGTACACGGCCGAGTGCCGGCAATGCAAATTCTGTCTGTCGGGCAAGACCAACCTGTGCCAGGCAGTCAGAGCGACACAGGGCAAGGGCCTGATGCCTGACGGAACATCGCGCTTCTCCTTTCAGGGCCAGCCTGTGTTCCACTACATGGGTTGCTCGACCTTTTCCGAGTACACGGTACTGCCGGAGATCTCCCTGGCCAAAATCCCCAAGGATGCGCCGCTAGAACAGGTGTGCTTGTTGGGCTGTGGCGTGACCACAGGCATTGGTGCCGTACTCAATACTGCCAAGGTCGAGGCTGGGGCAAGCGTTGCGATATTCGGGCTCGGCGGGATCGGGCTGGCGGCCATCATCGGCGCGAAAATGGCCAACGCCGGGCGAGTCATCGCCATTGATATCAACCCGGCCAAGCGGGATGTTGCCCTATCGCTCGGCGCGACCGACTTCATAAATCCCAAGGACTATGACAAGCCCATCCAGGACGTGATTGTCGAGCTCACCGATGGTGGCGTGGACTATTCGTTTGAATGTGTCGGCAACGTCAAGTTGATGCGAGCTGCTCTGGAGTGCTGCCACAAGGGCTGGGGCGAATCGATCGTCATCGGTGTCGCCGGTGCGGGCCAGGAAATCAGCACCCGCCCTTTCCAACTGGTGACCGGGCGCGCCTGGCGCGGCAGCGCGTTTGGTGGGGTCAAGGGCCGCACTGAACTTCCCAGCTACGTCGAGAAAGCGAGCACCGGGGAAATTCCGCTGGAAACCTTCATTACCCATAACCTCGGCCTTGAAGACATCAACAAGGCTTTTGAATTGATGCATGCCGGGCAAAGCATTCGCACCGTCATTCATTTCTGACCAAGGCACTGCCGTGATAACGGCCAGCGCTCACACCCGCATCACAACCCCAAGGAAATCAGAATGTCTGTTTTTACCCATGTCACTGTCGGTACCAATGACCTTGCCAAAGCACGGAATTTCTATGATGGCGTTCTCAAAGAAATTGGTCTCAACCGTGTTGCCGACCTCGATGAATCCGGCTCCATCTGGGGCGTGGATAAACCGTCGTTCTTCGTGCTGAAACCCGCCAATGGCAATCCTGCCAACGTTGGCAATGGCGTGACTATCAGCTTCGAAGCTCCAAATCGCGCAGCGGTCCATGCATTCCACGAAACCGCACTCGCCGCCGGTGGTACCTGTGAAGGCCAACCGGGTTCGCGTAACTGGGCAGAAAATGCCTATGCCGCTTACGCTCGGGACCTTGATGGCAACAAACTGGCTGTCTATTGCTTCAAGGCCGAATAATCGCAACCGTCTGACGCCTTTTGCAGTGAAGGCCCTTCAGCGGGCCTTCACTGTAGTCCCCTGCCCTGGCTACATTCCCCGCCGTGCAACCTCAGCGCCTGCCTTCACTGCCTGCCCCACAATGGACTCGATGTTCTGATCGGCCATCGACTGCAGCGCTGCCGCCGTCACGCCACGGTAAGCCATCAACGACTCAATCATTTGCTGCGGATCGCGGCTGGCAAGCATCTGACCGCCCCCCACTACTACGCCTTGTGCAGCGCGCTGCGCGATGACAAGGGGAATTCCCGCAGCCACCGCCTGATTAGTCAGTGCCATTTGCAACATTGCCGGGAAAGCCGGCCCAGTCCCGGACAATGCGCTGAGGTAATCGATACAGTCTTCATTAGGCACTTCGTCCGCTGAACCTACGCACTCGAACAGTCGCTGCACCCACTTGCGGTCGCGCTCTAGAAGGTTTCCGGCACTGTACCAAGGCGTGAACGACTGCCTGATTTCCACGGCTGCATTCGGCATGGCCCGCACCACTGCATCCGCACCAGTGGCCGCGCTGATGGCTGCCGCCGGTACTCCAGCCATCAGGGAAATCACCAACTTGCCGCGGGCGTTGATCTGCAGTTCACGAAACTGCTCCGGCCGGATGGACAGCACGACAATATCGCTGAGGTCCACCAACTGCTGGTTGTCGGCCAGCAGTCTCACGCCTGGCTCGAAGGTACTGACGCCGGAGCGGTTCGAGATCAACAAATGGTCAGGCTTGATGAAACCGCTATCAAGGAGCGCCTCGGCGATTGCACGCCCGAGCCAGCCAGTGCCCCCAATGATGCCCAGGGTTCTATTCTCCATCGGCAGGGGACTCCTCGAATGTATCGACCAAGGGAACGAAAACACCGGGCTCTTTTTCTGCGTAGCCGAACTTTCCATAAAAGCGGTCCAGCTCGCGCCGCTTCGGTACTTTGCCGGTAAACACGCTCACGTACTGAGGAATCCGTCGAAATCGAACGACGATATCTTCATTGGTTTTCATGGAGATGTAGCCGATCTGCGTGAGGTAGATCGTCCTGGCCCGAACGTCGGCCCCCTCTGCGTCGTAGCCAAACCGTCGGAACATCGCGGCCAGGGCATTCATCCGTGCTTCATCGGCTAAAGCGATTTCAGCTGTGACCTCGTCCGATTGCAGCGCCCAACTGCGCACGGCAAATTCGAATTGCGAGTCGAACAGCTCAGGGTTCACCCAGCACTCGAAGACGTTGAGAATCGCTTCGGAAATACTTTCTGCGTAACTCTCGCATTGGCTGACCATACCGCCGGTGTTCTTATCCCGCCATCGAGCCAGGAGCGCCGCGAGCAGCTGTTCCCGATCTTCATAGAACCAGTAGAAGCTGGTACGAGACAAATTCAAGCGTTTGGCCAGCGGCATCACCCGCACAGCATCCACACCCGACTCTTTAAGAGCATCGTAGGCCGCGTCCAGCCAAACATCGACAGAGCCTCGCCAGCCTGCGTCCTGCGCTTTGGTTTTCGCCCTTCCTGTCTGTGACATTCGGGTGCACCTTTAATTTGAAAATTCTTCTCCACTGTACACCGCAGGATCCGTGGCGTACACGGTATGTACATAGGCGTACATTTTCGAGACGCTCGTTCACCAAATCAAGTGAGCATGCCATCAATGGACCCGAATCAATTCACTGGTCAAAAAAACGCGGATTCCACACAAAAAAACGCGGCGCACGAAGTACTTCATGCGCCGCGCTGCTGGAGATTAACTCAGCGATATACCGCTACGGGTTCACCGATGACGTCCCGATTGATCGTGATGCCCAACCCTGGAGTCTGCGGGGCACGGATACATCCATCCACCACGGGAATGTCGACGTGCGCCGTGATCGGAGGGTACATATCGCGCGTATCAAGCACGCAGCGCAGATTTCGGTGCGGGATTGATTGCCCGAGGTGAGTCAGCGCAGCGAACGCTACCTGTGAGCCAGCGGTCTCCTGGACGCTCATCGTCAAGCCGGAGGTCATGCACATGTCGCGCAGACGTCGGGCTCTGGTCAGGCCGCCGTGTTTGGAAACTTTCAGACCAATACCGTCTGCAGCTTTCTCGCTGATCAGTTGCATCACCGAAGCTTCATCCGTCGCCAGCTCGTCCATGATCAATGGAACATTGGTTCGCTGGCGCAGGGACATGTGCTCAGCCCAGGTGGCGCACGGCGCCTCAAGGACGAAGTCCAGCCCGGATGGCAGCAGTTTCAACATGCGCAATGCATGCTCTACCGTCAGGCCACCGTTGCAATCAACGATGAAGTATTCCTCGGGGCGGGCATCTGCAAGTGATGCCTCAATGCGCGCGGCATCCAGCGCGGGCCCACCCTCCTCCGGTGTCGCGCCGACCTTCACCGAATGCCCCAGGTATCCTTGCTTTCGAGTCTGAGCAACTCGACGACGCATGTCTTCAGGATCGCCGGCATAAGTTGAGTCGATGATCGGCATGGACTGTCCTGTACTACCGCCCAGCAGTTCACAAACCGGCATACCCACCGCTTTACCCAGGATGTCCCAGCAAGCCACATCGATTGCAGCTTTTGCATGGAGGTGGCCCATCAAGGTGCTGTCCATGACATCGTTGATTCGATCAACCTGTCGGGGATCCCGGCCGATGAGCATGTCTGCCATTTCGGCGATACCCGCTCTCACCCCCAGGGCGTGCGCTGCAATGTAGTTCGGGCCGAAGGGTGTCGACTCGCCCCAGCCTTCAAGGCCAGTATCTGTGCGAATACACACTATCGTGGAGTCAAAACTTGTGTAAGTACGGCCCCCTGACAGCTTGTAAACGCCGCCAGCGTATGGCAGATCGAGTTGATAAACTTCAATTTCAATGATCTTCACAAACACTCTCCTGTGGTGGCACCAATACCAGTTTTCCCGCATAACGTTTTTCTATGAAATCATTCTGTGCCGTGGCAATTTCGGACAGCGGATAACTGTTGCTGACAAAGGGACGGATACGACCGTGTTCAATATGACTGACCAACTCATTGAAAACTGCATCCTCCTGGAAAGTGCAGCCATGAAACGTGAGGTCTTTCAAGTAAAGCGTTCGTAGATCCAGCTCGACGATTGGGCCAGCGATAGCACCCGAAACAGCGTAACGACCACCCCGCTTGAGCACTTGCAACAGCGCGGGCCAATCTTTCCCACCCACCAGGTCCAGCACCACGGAAACGCTGTTTTCTCCAAGCGTCTCAACCAGGTTTTCGTCTCGATGAATTACGCGATCGGCGCCCAGAGACAGAATTTGATCCGACTTGCTTGCGCTGGTAATTGCGATCACCTCGGCACCGCGGCATTTCGCCAATTGGACCGCAGCCGATCCCACACCGCCGCTTGCACCGGTGATCAGTACTTTGTCGGCGCCACTGACGGCTGCACGCTGGAGTAAAAGTTCGGCGGTTGAATAGGCACATGGAATCGAAGCTAATTCTATATCGCTCCAATCACTGTTCACCGGCCAGGTGTCCGCTGCCGGCGCTACTGTAAATTGCGCAAAAGCCCCATTGCAGTCCGAACCGTAGGTCCAGCACTCGAACGGCCGTTTCTCAACCGGTGCTCGCAGCATGTTACGTACCAGCACGCGCTGTCCGACTCGAGAATCGTCCACCCCTTGGCCAACCGCAACAATGCGTCCGCAGCAATCGGCACCCTGGATCAGCGGAAACTTGAGCGGAACACCGGACCAGGATGCGTCCTCAGTGACGATCTTAGCGAACCCGGAAGCGCCGCCCGAATTGGTGTCGCCGGTTATTTGTTTGGAGTACCAACCAATACGCGTGTTGATGTCGGTGTTATTGACTCCAGCAGCGCCGACTTTTATCAAGACTTCGCCGGCACCAGGGCAAGGCACTGGCACATCTGTATGGTATTCAAGCTGCTCAGTACCCCCATGCCCCTTCAGAAGCACAGCGTGCATGGTCTTGGGTAATGTAAGCGTCATTCGGCTCTCCTAGTCATTTGGGGGTATACAACCTGTCTTCGGTTTTTTATTAGTCGGCGGATTTGCCAAGAGGTTGTTTGCTGCGTGTGCAAACAAAAGACTTTACTGGCGGTTATTTATTCTTATTCATTAGGCGCTCAAACTCTGTGCATTCAATGGCTCAGGTGTTGCCAGCAAAAACAATGAGGTTTGTAAACTGCAAACTTGTAGCTTTCTACTTATAGAAAACCTTAGCAGTAGAGACTCCCTGGCCATAATGATATTTTAGATAGATAAATGATTACTTCACGCTATGAACAGCTGACGTTCCGCGGGATTGTGCGCTATGGCCATGATCAATGCTCCCGCAGAGAATGGGCTGACAGTGAAACTACATTTCGCCCCATTCCAACCGATCTGAGCACGATTCAAAATTTTCGATTCAGAAATTTTGGATAACGTCAGGTTATCCTTGGCCCGGTAAAAAAGTTGCTGGACGCTTCTATCCATGGAAATTAAATAATGGCTCCGCCAAAAAACTACCAGGTAGGTTGCCATATGAAATTTAATAATAAAGTGGTGGTCATTACCGGCGCTGCCGGCGGTGTCGGACAGGCATTAGCGTTATTGTTCGCCCGAGAAGGCGCAAAGCTTGTTTTGTCCGATCTTGATGAAGCCGGTTGCAAATCAATTTCCGCCAAAGTCCGTGACTTGGGCGCCGAAGTGCACTATGTGGCAGGCGATTTACGCCGAAAAGAATATTGCGAAGCGATTGTCCAAACTGCCGTCGATATTTTTTCGGGGATCGACATCGTATTGAACAATGCGGGCATCATTCCCCGCGGCACGATTGAGGAAACCACTGACGACATGTGGTTTGACGCCATGGGTGTAAACCTGAATGCGGTGTTCTTCATCTGCCGTGCCGCGATACCGCACATGAAAAATCGCCCAGGCGCCGCAATCGTCAACACATCATCTGTCTGGGGCATTTATCCAGGTCCCGCCCACGTGGCGTACTGCACAAGCAAAGGGGCCGTCGCGGCTTTAACCAAGAATCTGGGCCGCGATTGCGCGCCCTTGGGCATCCGCGTCAACGCCGTCTGCCCGCACGAAATCAACACCCCGATGATACGCAGCGGCTTTGAGCGTCGTGGCCTGGATCCGGACAAAGCCGTGCAAGAACTGAACAAGAGCGTGCCATTAGGCCGTATCGCCGAGCCTGAGGACATTGCGGATGTCATCGCATTTCTGGCGTCTGACGAGGCCAGGTACATCGCCGGCGAAACGGTAGAAGTCACAGGCGCCAAGCCGGTGTCCGGCTAAGGAGAGGTAGCGATGCTCAATGGTAAGAATGTAGTGGTGACCGGGGGCGGCAGAGGGATTGGCCGAGGCATCACCGAACAATTGCTTGAGGCGGGAGCTTCTGTATTGATCGCTCAGCGCCAGGCACTGGACGCCGACTTGCAAAATCACCCTCAAGTCTATTTCGTCGAGGCTGATCTCGCCTCGATGGAGTCACCCAATTTGATTGCACAGTTTGCCCAGGAGCAGCTTGGCGGAATCGATGTATTGGTTAACAACGCCGGGTTCATGTTCGAGAAATCCATTGATGATATGACCGAACAGGACTGGGATCGCATGATGGCTGTCAATCTGCGGGCGCCAGCGTTCTTGTGCAAAGCGTTGGTGCCCCAGATGCGTCAGCGAGGCGGTGGCAGCATCATCAACATCGGCTCGATCGAAGGGATAGGCGCCAACCCTGAACATGCCGCGTACTGTGCCTCCAAGGCCGGCATCCATGGGCTGACCCGAGCCTTGGCAATCGATCTCGGCCGAGACGGCATCCGCTGCAATGCCATTGCTCCAGGGTGGATCAATTCCGAGTTGAGTGATGCGTACCTCGCCGCTCAAGCTGATCCGCGTGCGGCGCGCCATGCACTCCTGCGCCTTCATCCGGTCGGACGTACCGGATTGCCGGCGGATGTTGGCGGGACAGTCGTTTTCCTGGCCTCGGAGTCATCGGCCTTCATCACCGGGCAGGTGCTCGTGGTGGATGGGGGGCGCACGGCGAAACTGCCACTGCCGTTTTGATCGAATCAGCCTGAATTGCGACGGAGGGAGTCAGTTACTCTCCTCCGCCGCAAATTTTTGCGGCGGGCAACGCATTCATTACTTGGGTGCTTTGTTCTCTATCAGACAATTGCCACCATCGATCACCAGCAACTCACCGGTAATGTAGCTGGACTCAGGTGAGGCCAGAAACGTAACGGCAGCAGCTACTTCTTCCGGGCGACCAGCCCTGCCAACCGGAACATACTTCGCTGCATTCTCTTCCTCTGAAGTGCTTGACCCTGTGGCGATCCAGCCAGGTGCGACCGAGTTCACAGTGATCCCATAGCGAGCGACCTCAAGGGCCAGGCTCATGTTCATGCCCACCATTCCGGCTTTTGCCGCGGCATAAGCTGCCTCTCCCGGATTACCGGCTCGAGTGCCAGTCGTGGAACTGACATTGATGATTCGGCCATAGTGTCTGTTACGCATCCCCGGCAAAATTCCACGGGTCAATAGAAAGGCGGTTGTCAGATTTCGAGCAATTGAAAGATTCCAGCTATCGACACTCATGTCCGCTAGATCGGTAAAAGGCTCCGGATGACCCTGTGCGGCCATGCCGGCATTGTTCACAAGAATATCGATTCGCCCCCATACCGATTCCGCCCAAGTGGTAAGTTCAAGGACTTGATCCTCTTCACTCAAGTCCGCCGCACGCCCTTGCGCTTCAAATCCTTCGGCACGTAACTCCTCCACCCGATCATGGATGCGAGCGCTGCTGCCTGTGACGATCAACCGCACGCCCAGGCTGCCCAGACGCCTCGCAATCGCAATGCCAATTCCTCGTTCACTACCGGCTCCGCTGACAAGCGCTACCTGACCAGTCCAGTCCGCAACCATCGCGTTTGCTCCTATCGTCCGGGGTTAGCCCCTGAATCCATGGAAATTGAGGGGAATGAGATACTCAACATACAACTCACACCTGGCGCTGCAGGTGGACATCTGGGGATACAGGCGCTGGTCCTGTTGGTAAGTACTGCGTCCTCATAGAAGATCAAGGCTGAATCATAGACGCATCAGGTACGGAGCGATGCATACCTCCGGCAAGGCTGGCGGTTGAGAGTCCTGAAACTGGTGGTGATTGGGTGCTAAATGCCCTCGCAGAGTGCTGATACCAGGCGTAGGATCGATACGATGACTGCTAATCACGCGTCGTTGGAAGGTGACTTCCAACCAATCTGCATTCACGCGCAAACGCAAGACATATACCGCCGCACTGTAAGGCCGCGCGCCCCTTCGCAGTACACGGGCCGTGTTCTCACAACAACAAAAGCGAGGTGAAAGCATGTCTGGTAATCGTGGTGTCGTGTATCTCGGCGCAGGCAAGGTCGAGGTGCAGACCATCCCCTATCCAAAAATGGAAGACCCGCGCGGCAAGCGCATTGACCATGGCGTGATCCTGCGCGTGGTTTCGACCAATATCTGCGGCTCCGACCAGCATATGGTGCGTGGTCGGACCACGGCCCAGGTCGGGCTGGTGCTTGGCCATGAAATTACTGGTGAGGTAATCGAGAAGGGCCGTGACGTGGAAAACGTGCAGATCGGTGACCTGGTCTCGGTGCCGTTCAACGTCGCCTGCGGCCGTTGTCGCAGTTGCAAGGAACAGCACACCGGCGTCTGCCTGACGGTCAACCCGGCGCGCCCCGGCGGTGCCTATGGCTATGTGGACATGGGCGACTGGGTCGGCGGCCAGGCCGAATACGTGCTGGTGCCGTATGCCGACTTCAACCTGCTGAAGCTGCCCGACCGCGACAAGGCAATGGAGAAAATCCGCGATCTGACCTGCCTCTCCGATATCCTGCCGACCGGCTACCACGGCGCGGTGACCGCCGGTGTCGGCCCTGGCAGCACAGTGTATATCGCCGGTGCCGGTCCGGTCGGACTGGCTGCCGCCGCCTCCGCCCGTCTGCTGGGTGCGGCGGTGGTGATAGTCGGCGACGTCAATCCGCTGCGTCTGGCGCATGCCAAGGCCCAGGGCTTCGAGATCGCCGACCTGACCCAGGACACTCCGCTGCACGAGCAAATCGCCAACCTGCTCGGTGAGCCGGAAGTCGATTGTGCTGTCGATGCGGTCGGCTTCGAAGCCCGTGGCCACGGCCATGACGGCGCGCAGCACGAGGCCCCGGCCGATGTGCTCAACGCGCTGATGGGCGTGGTGCGGGTCGCCGGCAATATCGGTATCCCCGGTCTGTATGTCACCGAAGACCCGGGCGCGGTCAACAAAGCCGCCAAGCATGGCAGCCTGAACATCCGTTTCGGCCTCGGCTGGGCCAAGTCCCACAGCTTCCACACCGGCCAGACCCCGACGATGAAGTACAACCGTCAGCTGATGCAGGCGATCATGTGGGACCGGATCAACATTGCCGAGGTCGTCGGCGTGCAGGTGATCAGCCTGGACGACGCGCCGCGCGGTTACCACGAGTTCGATGCCGGGGTGCCGAAAAAATTCGTCATGGATCCGCACAAGCTGTTTAGCGCCGCCTAAGGAGCAGGTTGGAAAAGGGCAGCTTTGAGCTGCCCTTTTTTATGGCCGTGTCTCGTCCTGGAAACTAACTACAAATTGAGTACTTCATACACTCAGGTATGTTCACGCCTTTGCCTTAATCGCATACAGCCCACCGATAATCACCAACGTGGCTCCGATAACCACCCAGGTATCAGGGCGCTCGGCAAAAACGATCACACCAATCAAAGTGGCGAACACCAGAAGCGCATAATTGAAAGGCTGCAGGGAAGAAGCGGTCGCGTATTTCAGTGCTTGAATGAAGAGAATCTGAGCAACTACCCCCGTCAATGACAGGATCCCCATCAAGAGGCCCTGGACCGGAGTCGGAGAAACCCATGCGGGCAGCCCCGCAAATGTGACCGTCAGGGCACCCACACTCGCCATAAAGAGCATGTTCGTTGCAAAGGAATCGTGCTGGCTAATCCGGCGCGTCAGTACGTTGAACACTGCGAACGCCAAAGCCGCCAGCAGGGGAATCAGCGCCGCGAGTTCAAAAACCCCCGCGCCTGGTCGAAGGATGATCAGTGTCCCGGTGAACCCTATGGCGGCGGCAATCCAGCGCCGCAAACCTATGAACTCCCCAAGCACGGCCCCCGCCAATGCCAGTGCCATCAGCGGAAATACGGCATAGAGCGCATGCATTTCGGCCAGGCCCAAATATCGTAGCCCCACTGCAAACAGTATGGTTTCACCCACGGCTAACAGCGCTCGAATGATTTGGAGCCAAGGGTGCTTACTGCGAAAGGACTCCTTGCCCCTACCTTGGTAGGCGGCATATCCGAGGGCAAAAACGACAAACACCCAATAGCGCATCATGACCAGTTGGGCAACCGGGAAGTCTTTGACAAGCACCTTGGTTAGTCCGTCCTGGCTCGCAAAGATAAGCATTGAAAGCAGGCATAGGAAGATCCCAAGTTGGGGCCTTGCGACCCCAGGACCAGCGGCAACGGTGGGCGTAGTTAAGTGCGGAGTATTTTTCGTTCGGTCGCTCTTCAATCGCAACTCGGTCATGCCCTCCTCCTTAAAATTTCAGCAATATCCGCTTTTTTATTTCACCAGCCGCGTTTCTCTCGAAGGCCGGTAACCAAAATACGAGCTGTAGCATTTGCTGAAATGGCTTGGTGAAACAAAGCCGCATGCGACCAGCACATCAACCTGAGACAGCTCTGTGTGCTGAAGCAATCGCCGTGCTTCGGTAATGCGTAATTCCAGGTAATACCGTTGCGGTGTTGTACCCAGCTGTTCTTTGAACAAGCGCTCTATTTGTCGACGGGAACGTCCGGCATAGACCGCCAGTTGGTCCATTTGCAGCGGTTCTTCAAGGTTGGCGTCCATCAGCTTGACCACCTCTTTAAGGGGGGCGCTCAACGAGATGTTCTGCGTCGGTTTGATACGCCGATAGCGCGACTCTTCGAAAGAAAGAATGTCTTCGATGCCTTCGACGAGCGCCTTACCGTGCAATCCCTTGATCCACTCCAGGGCCATGTGAAAAGCACCCGCCGGACTCGAAGCCGTGAGCCTGTCTCGATCCATGACAAATGCTTCACTGGTGACATGCGTGACTTTTGAAATTTCTGCGAGCGCGGGTCGATGCTCGGGATGAATCGCACAACGATACCCTTCAAGCAAACCTGACACGCCCAAAAACCACGCCCCATTCCACAGCCCGGCCAGTGTGATACCAAGTTCCGATGCTGTTTTAAGGATGCTGATCAGCTCGTGATTGACTTTGAGTTCCGTGCGGTAGCCGCCGCATATGACCAGCAAATTAAGGTCTTTGAGTGCTGCGACGTCCAAACGCGCATCCGGTCGAATAACCAGGCCAAGGTCGCTGGTGACCTCTCCCTCCTGCAACCCGAAGGTTCGTGAAGAGAACAACGTAGGACGCAACAGGTTGGCAGTGACAATCGTATCGAGCGCTTGCGTAAATGCAGGCAACGAGAAGTGCTCGAGCAGTAAAAATCCTGCCCGGGAATGAGCCCTCGGCTCACTCCGAGTCTCTTCCAGATAGCGCAGGTTTTTACCTTTCATACACCCGCTGAAATCTCGTCGTTCGATCACTTTACGCCTCGCTTCTTTACACTAACAAACGCAGCCTTTGTGCAAACCACAGTTGAATCTGCGCATCCGAAGAATCAACCACTGGCGCCGTGACCAAACGGTTCATGCGAGCTGGAATCCGTGGGCTAGAGGGTCTTTGTCATCAACGAAAATAGTGTTGTGACCTATCACCTCCGCCCAGCCGCTGACACTTGGTCTCATGCCGTCGAAGGATCCGACTTTTACCGGCGCCTCAACTTTTCCTTCGTAAATCGTACCGATCAGACTTTCAAGTCGGTAAACGTCGCCGACGTTCAACCGACCCTTTCCAAAGAGCTGAGCCATCCGGGCAGAAGTACCGGTACCACCGGGAGAGCGATCAATGGCTTTATCACCGTAGAACACGGCACAGCGTCCATTCACGGTTCTGCTTTGTGGTTTGTCACACCAAATAATGTGGTGAACACCGCTGATTCTACCGTTCTCCGGATGCACAGGGTCACAAATGGCCGAAAGCGCTGCGCGCAGCTTCTGACTCAACCCCACGATGTCGGCCGTCGTCTGCCCTTCGAATCCAGTCCAGCACTCCTGTGGTTCGACTACCGCGTAGAAATTCCCGCCGTAGGCGATGTCCACCGTAAATGTTCCAACGCCAGGTACTTCCACCACCACATCGGCGCTGTGCAGGTAGCTGGCTACGTTGAACAAGCGAATCGACTCAACAAATTCGCCGCCCATTGTGTATTCGACATCGACCCGTCCCGCCGGTGTTTCAATGGCCAGTTTTCCTGGCTCACGAGGTGACACCAAGCCCTCTTCAATGACCACGGTCGATAATCCGATGGTGCCCGCACCACACATCGGCAGGCAGCCGCTGACTTCGATGAACAATGCACCGAAATCGCAGTCATCACGTACCGACGGATAGATGATGACGCCGGACATGATGTCGTGCCCCCGGGGCTCGAACATCAATGCGGTGCGTACCCAGTCGTGGTCACGCACAAAAATATCGCGCCGCTCCGCCATTGATACGGAAGGCATCAGCGGTGCTCCGCCCGCTACAACCCGAACCGGGTTGCCGCACGCGTGCGAATCAATGCAAAAAAAACTGCGTCTCATACTGAAGCCCTTTCAAAGAAGTTTGCTTGGGGAATGACGCTGCAACGCACCGCGTGACAGTCGATCCAACAGCAGAGCAATAGCGACAATGGCCAGGCCAGCTCGAAGCCCTAATCCCATCTCCATCCTGGAGAGGCCTCGGGTCACTTCAGCCCCCAGACCGCCCGCCCCCACCAAACCTGCCAGCACCACCATCGCCAGGGACATAAGGATGCATTGGTTCAGGCCTACCAACAGTGTGGGTGCGGCAGTCGGCAGTTCTATCTTGAACAAAATGTCTTTCGGCGAAGCACCGGACGCCTGGCCCAACTCGAGTAGATCCTTGGGCAGCTGCTTAAAGGCAAGGGTCGTTAGCCTGAGCATCGGTGGAATGCCATATACGATGGTCGCGATGATCGCCGGCACCCGCCCCAAGCTGAACAGCATCACTGCAGGGATCAGGTAAACCCAAGGCGGCACCGTTTGCATGATGTTTAGAATCGGCAGCAATACTTCATCGACACGCTTCACCCGGGCCGCCAAAACCCCCAGCGGAAAAGCGATGGCAACAGAGATCAGGACCGACACGCTGACGAGCGCAATTGTCTGGATGGACGCGCCCCAAAGGCCAGCGAACAAACAGAAAGCCAACATCACCGCAGCAAAAACAGCGACTCGCTTATTGGCGAAAAAGAACGCCGCTACGACGACAATACCAATAAACAAATAGGGATGGGGAGCAAGCAGCGCGCCCTCCACCGCACCCAGTACCGCCTCGATGAGTTGACTGATGCCCTTGAACACCCCATGCAAATTGGCGTTCAGCCAGTCAACGGCTGGAGCCAGGTAATCGCCTGGAGAAAACTGAATGTGCGTTGTCATTGGGAAGCCCCCACCCGCGTCCGTGCAGCGCTCTGCGCCAGACGATCCAGAATCATGGTCAGGATAACGATAGCGATGGCCGCGTTGATCGACTTGGCGATATCCAATGTACGGATGGAACCGTAGATCGCCTCGCCCAAACCACCCGAACCCACGATGCCGGCGATGACCACCATGCCGAACGCCATCATCAGGCTTTGGTTAACGCCAGCCATAATGCTAGGCATGGCGAACGGTAAGCGGATCTTGAAAAACATCTGCATTCCAGTCACGCCAGTGGCATCTCCCAATTCGATGAACTCCTTGGGCGTCATGCGAATCCCCAGGGAGGTCAGTCGTAGAGCCGGGGGAAGCGCAACGATAAAAGTCGCCAACAGCGCCGTGGCAGGCCCATAGCCGAGTAGCGCAATGGCCGGTAGCAGGTAGATGTAAGGCGGCATCGTCTGAATCAAATCCAGACAAGGATCAACCACACGATCAAAGGCAGGCGCCAGACCAGCGATGACTCCCAGCGGAATGGCGACAGCCAGTGCCAGCACGGTGGCTGTGAGCACCAGGGCAAGCGTGCTGACTGTCTCTGGCCACAAACCAATAATGTCGCAAAACAACAAGGCCAGGCTTGTGAGAATCGCAAAGCGAACGCCCGCAACACGCCAGCCAATCAACGCCATGACAATCGCTACAACGTAATGCGGTGGATAGGCGATACACCACAGCACGCCTTCGTAAATGCCCTTCAGCACCGCATTGACGGCATCGAACACGAACTCGCCGTTATCCGAAAGCCATTCCAGTCCTGTATCAATGGAGCTATCAAACTGACTAGAAAAATCCGGCGTGCTCATGCGGACGCCCCCATCGCACTGGCGGTTGGTACTGGCGCCAACTCGTTGGGAATACCTTGAACGCCACGCAGCAAATCACGGGGCGTAATGATCCCTACCACTGTTCCGTTATCGACGACGGCAAGCGCATCGCGCTTGGACTTCATCGTCAATCCGATAAGCTCATTGATATCGGCGTCAAGATAGGTTTCGCTGAGCCTGGTGATGTCGCAGGTCGGGTGTGCTGCCTGGTAGGCCCGGACAGACGTCATGACCGAGTGAGCCTTCACCAGATGCAGTCGGGAAATGCCGGCGACAAACTCAGCCACGTAGTCGTCAGCCGGGTTGAGCACGATCTCCTCGGCGGTGCCGACCTGAATGATGGCGCCATCCTTCATGATCGCAATGCGATCACCAATGCGGATGGCCTCGTCCAGGTCGTGTGTAATAAACACCGCGGACTTGCCCAGTTCCTTGGTCAGCTGGCGGAACTCATCCTGCAACTGTCGGCGAATCAGCGGATCAAGCGCGCTAAATGGCTCATCCATCAAAATCACTTCTGGATCGGCAGTCAGTGCACGTGCCAGCCCGACTCGTTGCTGCATGCCCCCGGACAGCTCGCTGGGATAGCGCGACGTCCACTCGCTCAATCCAACCTTCGCCAGCGCCTGCTCGGCCACTTTGTAACGTTCAGCCTTGCCCACACCCTGCACTTCCAAGCCAAACGCAGTGTTCTCAAGAACCGTACGGTTAGGTAGCAAGGCAACGCTTTGAAAGACCATGCCGATGTGACGCGCCCTCACCTCTCGAAGCTGTGCTGGCGACAAGGATGAAACGTCTTTGCCTTTGACCAGCACCTTCCCCGAGCTAGGGGTGATTAGCTTGTTCAGCAATCTTATAAGGGTGGATTTGCCACTGCCGGACAAACCCATGATGCAAAAGATTTCCCCCCGGCGAACCTGGAGACTGACATCGGAAACCCCGACCACACATCCATAGTTTTGCAGGATCTGGGTCTTTGAGAGACCCTGCTGGACAACCGCGTCCATGGCTGCTGGTGCACTTTTACCGAAGATTTTCCATACCGACTGGCAATCTACCAGCACTTCGTCAGTATTAATTGAGGCCATTGTCATTTCGCAATCCATCGAACCAGTTGTTTGCTGGTTTTTTTAATTAATCAAAGGGCGGCAGTGGCAAACAAACAAAACTTAATAGTTCTTGATATTTCCCCAACGATTTACAAGGTCTGTATGACTATCAATCCAGCCCTTGATAGCCTCGTCCATGGTCTTGCCATCCTTGACTTCAGCATTCATCGCGGTGATGTCCGTGATAGGCACATAAACGCTGGCCATCAGTTCACGCGCACGCGGATTGGCTTCAGCGAAGCCTTTGTGTCCGATCCAGTAATAACCCTGCAATGGCGGGAAGACCCCTTTTGGATCTTTCAGGAATTTGAGATCAAATTTCTTGGTCATCCAAGATGGATCCCAGACGGTTACCGCCACCCATTCTTTGCGGTCGACTGCCGACTTTAAAGCCGCGGTCATTGCGGAAGTACTGCCTTCGACCAGCTTGAGCTTGATGTCGTACGCTTTGACGACATTGTTCGCGTCACTCATTAAACCCGAACCCGGCTCGATGCCAATGATTCTGTTCCCCAGCTTTTCCGAGTTTGCATTCAGCTGTTCAATGGAGTCGATGTCTACGTAACTGGGTACTGCCATACCCTGATAAAGACCATAGGAGACCGGCGACAGCTTCTCGATTTTGTTTTTATTCTTTTTCCAATAATCTGCTGCAGCGTAGTCGGTCTGGGATGCCAGCACTTGAATATCCCCTTTGCTTAGTGCAGCATAGGCGATACCCCACTCGGAAAACTCCACAACTTTTACGGTGTATCCTGCATTCTCAAGTACTTTCTTGGTTATGCCAGTGATGGGCACCAAGTCCTCCCAGGACATAGTACCCATTACAATGTTTTTTTCTTCTGCCTGTGCCTGCAAACTCATCATGCCCACAAGCGCGAGCGCGCAGAATGCCTTCCAAATATTCTTCATGGATTAATCCGTTCTTATTAGTGACTTATTAAAGGGTCTTTCTAGTAAAAGCCGATAACTTAAACTTACTAACCTTCTCGCCCGGCCCAAAATTCATGCCAACGAATGACCGAACTGACGCCCAGCTTCGTTATTATTTTGGGTGGTAGCCTGCTGGGTCCTGGCGCGTGACTGAAACTATCCAGAAAATCAGAACGTGTCCCCGAAGCCAACTCCGCCGCCATTACACCTGCCAGGGTGCTCTTGACCGTTCCCAACCCATTTTCGCAGCAAGCCGAATACAGGTTTTCTTCGATCTCGCCAAATGCAGCGGCGCTGTTACGGCTCAAACACAGACGGCCGGCCCAGCTGAACTCCAACGGAGTGGATTTCAGTTCTGGAAAGCGTGCATCCAAGGAATGTCGCTGCTCTTTGGCAACTGCAGCTACACGCTCTGGTGTGACCTGGATACTCGGGTCGTAGGTGAACTTTGTCCGGATGACGATACGCGAGAGACCGTCTGAAGAAATCTTGCGAACGGTCGCACCCATTGGATCAGCCGGCAACAAGGCCCACCTGGCTTTGCCCGGTACATCCTTCCTGAATGTATTATCACTGTACGCCGCCGTCATGGAAGCGTAAGTGAAGACATGCAGCAGGCGGCCTTGATAATGGCCAAAGTCCTCAATGTGCCCGTTAACCCCCAGAATCACCTTGGGTGCGTGCACCGTCCCATTATGGGATCGAGCGCTCCAACCGCTTCCCTGCTTGGTCAATTCAATAATGGGAGAGCGTTCGAACAGCGTGATTTTCCCTTCAAGCCCTGCAGCCAGGTCTCTAATGTATTGCGCGGGTTGAATCAACACTGCGCCGGGAGTGTAGATCCCACCGTGGTAATAGGTGGACCCGGTGATTGCGCGCATTTGCGCGGCATCAAACATCTCGAACTTCTCGCCAATGCGCTCAAGGGATTGAGCGTAATTGACATTCAGCTTCAATCCTCGCTCAGTGGCGGCCGCGTTGATCTTCCCGGAAGGGTCGAACGTGTCGGCAGACATGCCGTATTCCCGCGCGGCTTCAGCGGCAAAAGCAATCGCAAACCGATTTTGCGTGATTTCCAGCGCCGTTGCAGACTCACTCGCCACGGAGTACTCCCCGGACGACAGACTGTGCGGCACATCGATCATGAATCCAGAGTTTCGGCCCGCCGGCCCCTTGGCGACTTCATGAGCATCGACCACAACAATGCTGTCACCTGGGTGCAATTGGGACAGCCGGCGAGCGGCGGACAGGCCGGCAAAACCGGCACCGATAATCAGCCAATCCGCCGTCACGTTTCCATCAAGCATGCGGACAGGCGCAGTGCGTGCGGAAATCGCCTCCCAACCTGAAACCCCGGTGTCTACCGGCAGGCGCTTGATGGTATGGGTGCTCATTTTTCGGTCTCTTCATCCGACCGATCAGACACATCGATCCAGATTGTTTTAATTTCGGTGTACTGGTCATGGGCGAAAATGGATTTGTCCCGACCGCCGAAGCCCGACTCCTTGTAGCCACCGAATGGTGTCGACGCGTCGCCCTCACCAAAGCAGTTCACGGTGACGATGCCCGCGCGAATTTCCCGCGACAACTTGATTGCCCGCCGCAAGCTGCCGGTGTAAACCGAGGCCGCCAGGCCATAAACCGTGTCATTGGCCAGGGCAATGGCTTCGGAGATCGTATTGAAGGTGGTGACCGAGAGAATCGGGCCGAAGATCTCTTCCTGGAACAGCCGGTTGTCTCGACCAACACCGTCAATCACCGTTGGCTCTACAAAGGCACCGTCTTTGGTCGCGCCACCGTAAACAACTTCAAGCTTTCCGGCGGTGGCGTGCTCAAGGTACGACTTCACTTTTGCGAAATGCTCTGGGCTGACCAGCGAGCCTACGCGGTTCTGCGGATCGAGTGGGTCCCCCATCTTCCATTCGCGGATGTAGGCGCCCATGCGCTCCAGCAGCTCGTCTTTAACCGACGCATGGACGATCAGACGTGAAGTCGCGGAGCAATTTTCGCCCATGTTCCAGAACGCGCCATTAACGACATGCTGAGCGACGAGATCCAGGTCTTGGGCATCGTCCATCACCACGGCCGGATTTTTTCCGCCGCACTCAAGGACGATGCGTTTCAGGTTCGAATCGGCGGCGTAATGCAGGAAGCGGCGGCCGGTAGCGGTGGAGCCGGTGAAGCTCACCATGTCGACATCGTTATGCAAACCAATGGGCTCACCGACGTCTTTACCCGTGCCGGTCACAATGTTGAGTACACCAGCGGGTATACCGGCTTCAAACGCCAGCTGAGCGACACGCAACGTAGTCAGCGAGGTTTGTTCAGCAGGTTTGACGATGACCGAACAGCCCGCAGCGAGCGCCGGCCCGATTTTCCAGGCCAGCATCAGCAGTGGGAAGTTCCAGGGCAATACGCAGCCCACCACGCCGATCGGCTCCCGGACCACCATAGTCAGCGCGTCGCTGCCAACCGGGGCGGTATTGTCATAAATCTTGTCAATCAGTTCTGCGTGCCAGCGGATCGTGTGGATGGTGTCCGGGATGTCGACCAACTCACACTCACTGACCGGTTTGCCGCTATCGAGGCTTTCGAGGACGGCCAGTTCGTGTTGATGGCTTTCAAGCAGGTTTGCAAACTTCAACAGAACCGCTTTGCGCTCCCGAGGAGAAATAGACCTCCAGCGTCCATCCTCAAAGGCCTCCTTGGCATTGCTCACCGCGAAGTCGACATCATCGGACGAACAAGCTGCGATGTCGGTTAAAAAGTCGCCGGTCGCCGGATTGTTCGTGGCGAAGGTTTTGCCGGAGATCGCGGGTTTAAACGCGCCATTGATGAACGCCTTGGATGGCAACGAAATGTCTTTGGCCAGAGCGGCATATTCGGCCTTGCTCAGAAGATCACCCATGGCTGGCTCCCGAAATGTTGGCTACGTTACGTTTGAGTTCAGTAATGACCGACGCGAAACTCTGCTTTTCGTCCGCTTCAAGTGGCTGCAATGGCAGGCGCACGTTACCGACTTTCAATCCGGCAACTTCGCAGCCGTACTTGATCGACTGCACGAACTTGCCACCGTCCAGGGCATTCATCAGCGGCATCATTGCCGACATGATTTGACGGCCTTTGTCGAAGTTCTTTTCGATCACACAGGCTTCATAAAGCGCTACGTGTTCCTTGGGCAGGAAGTTGGAACCTGCGCACACCCAACTGCGGGCACCCCAGGCAAAAAACTCGAGGGCTTGGTCGTCCCATCCGCAGGACAAGGCGATGTTGGGGAACTGCCGGGCCAGCATATGCACCTGGCTCATGTCGCCGGAACTTTCCTTGATGGCGACGACGTTTTTCGATTGGCTGACACGTGTGAAATATTCTTCATCCATCGAAACGCACATGCGCCCCGGATAGTTGTAAAGCATGATCGGCAAGTCCGCTGCGCGATCGATAGTGAGCGCGTGAATCGCGTTTTCCTGTGAGGTTGGCAGCGCGTAAGGCGGGGATGTGACAAGAATGGCGTCCGCTTTGATCGATTTGGCATCCTTGGCGTACTGAACCGCATCTTCGGTACGAATCGCCCCGGTACTGACGATCAGTTGCACCCGAGTTCCGATCACATCTTTGGCGTAGGCAGCCAACTCGGTGCGTTCTTCTGAAGTCTGCGCATAATACTCGCCGGTCGACCCGCCGATAATAATGCCGTGCACCTTCGCCTCAATCAGCGACTCCAAAACTTCAGAGTACACATTCCAGTCAATGTCCCCATCAGAGTTATAAGGAGTTACTGCTGGTGTATAAATACCTTCAAATTTCAAGATAAATGCTCCGAATGCGAGTTAGGTGGACGATCAACGAGCGCGTCAGCTTTGATGCCTTGACGCGCGATAAAAATTTCTATGTTTTCACAGGACAGAGGAACTGGCCTTTAAAGTCTTGTAAAGAGCACTTTTGCTGCCTTTCACAAATGACCTCCAGAGGTTGTTTTGCCGACTAGTACGGTTAACTGTTGAATCCAGACTGGCATGGGCCAAGAAGGCGGTCAATAGAGTGTATTTCTGGCGTATACATTTCTAGATGGGTGCTTCGCTCGGCCTGAAAAATAAATTACCTTTTGTTTTCAATGACTTAAAGCTTTCTCGTCTGGGCCGAGACATCAATCGATAACATTTGTTTATGCATTGATAAGAGTAAATGTTTCTTGTTGATGCATGATTGCCGTCGTAGCCTTACAACAGCGATATTCTACCGACGAATTGGATAAGAGAATTCCTCGTACATTCGTTCCATTAGTTAGAATCTGTTTGCCCAGGCTCGAATAAGGAACTGTAGAAAAATTGCTATTGATGCAAACATCAGCATTACAGGAATGTCTGCATCAGTAAGGACTCGAGCGAAATGAGTGCACGGATGGCACCACCATCCAAGAAGGCACATTTTTCGTAAGACGCTTCCTGGACGTGGCAAAACGTTCCGGTTCGCGGATAGAAGCAGCACGGTTTGATGGGCTTGCATCCACAGACGGTACTGCGAACTCAAGACCGTTTGGCCTCACCTCGCAGAGCAGGCTGAATGTGTCGCCCCCTTGGTATTTTGGAGTGTGTTGACCGTGAGCACTAAATCGGCAGTTTCAAATCTAATCGCGCAGCGCAAGCCTGACCACGCGCTGCCAGGTGCCCTTTATAGCGATCCAGACGTTTATAGGCAGGATCTGGAACAGATCTGGCACAAAAGTTGGATCTTCGCAGGGCACACATTTGAGCTGGAGAAGTCGGGTCAGTACCTGTCGCTGCAAATCGGCGATTACCCTGTCGCTATCGTGCGCGGTGCAGACAAGCAGATTCGAGCGTTCCACAACGCTTGCCGCCATCGCGGCTCAAAGGTGTGCCCGGAAGCAAGCGGCAAAGTCGCCAAACTGGTGTGTCCTTACCACAAATGGACATTCGAGCTGGACGGCAGACTGCTTTTCGCCGGGAACATGGGGGACGATTTCGACAAGTCTCAGCATGGGTTGAAGTCCGTGCATTGTGAGGTCGTCGAAACGTACATCTATGTGTGCGTAGCAGATGTCGCCCCAGACTTTTCGTCGTTCAGAAAATCCGTCACCCCTTTCGTTGCGCCTCATAACCTGGACGACTGCAAAGTCGCGTTTGAGTCGAACATCATCGAGAAAGGCAACTGGAAACTGGTTTTCGAGAACAACCGCGAGTGTTACCACTGCGATTTTACTCACCCGGAATTGATGCACTCATTCGTGGACAACCCATCAGTGGGTGGCGCTGGCGGCGACGAGGATCTCGAACTCAAAGAGCACTGGGATCGCTGCGAAGCGGCAGGACTGCCCAGCCGATTGGTCATGGATGATGAGGGTCGCTTCCGAATGACCCGCATTCCACTGTTTTCCGGGGCCGTCAGCTACACAATGGATGGCAAGCCTGCAGTCGCTGGCCGGTTGGACACCTCCGGTGAAGCCAACATCGGAGCGCTGCTTTATTTCAACTACCCATCAACCTGGAACCACTTTCTGGGCGATCACGCGCTGAGCTTCCGCGTTCTGCCCATCGGTCCGGGCGAGACATTGGTCACTACAAAATGGATCGTCAAGAAGGACGCGCAGGAAGGTGTCGACTACGACATCGATCGACTCACCAAGGTTTGGCTTGCAACCAATGACCAGGATCGAACCTTGGTTGAAGGTGCACAGGTCGGCGTCAGCTCTCCTGCTTACGAGCCAGGCCCATTGTCGGTGGCCAGCGAAATTGGTGTGTGTCAGTTTGATGATTGGTACTGCAAAACGATGCTTGATCACCTCAGTGACACGATCCCGTTAAGATCTGTCGGCTAAATGCAAAACTGCCGGTGGTGAGAACCACGAATGATCACCACCGGCATACCCAAACCTCTCCCCTCCTTGCACCCCGAGTCACTGCTCGGCCAGTACCCCCTATCTTCTAAACAGGTCAGGAAAACTGGGCGAGAATCCAGTCTCGTAGCCGGCAACAGGCGTCGTCATTGATCCGGTCTTCACGAAATGTCAGATAGTGCTGACTTTCGTGGAGAACCACTTCCTCTTTGATCGGCCGAATCAACGTGCCGTTTGCGATCAGGTTTGCAACCAGGTGATTCCATCCGAGGGCTACGCCCTGATGGGTCAACACCATACTAATTACCAGGTTGTAGTCGTTCGCGTTGAAAACGTGAGGACTATCGTGGGGGCGTTTCTCGATATCAACATCGTGATAAGCCAGCCAAACACCCCAGTCAACGTGCTCCGCAACCTGGGACCTGCCATAGGGGCTGAGGTTTAGCAAAACCCCGTCGCGTAATCCTTCCAGGCTGGACAGCTCAGGGTGCTCCTCTTTGTAACGAGGTGTGCACACCGGGTAGATGACGTCATGAAACAACGGATAACTGCGGTAGCCATCCTGAATCCTGGCCATTTTGGTGATGAAGATGTCCGGAGTTACACCCGGCTCCATCGACAAAAAGTTTTGAGTGGTCACCAGATTGAGGTCGATGTCTGCGTTCTTGGTAAAAAACCCCGGTAGCTTGGCTGCGAGCCAGAGGGCTGAAAACGCGGGAGAACAGCAAAGCGTCAACGTGCGCTTGCCTGCATTGTTGGTGCGAATACGCTCCGCCGCTTGGGAAATGTTGACGAAAGAAATCTGTGCAGCATCAAAAAAGATGGATCCGGCTTCCGTCAACTCGACCGCTCGACCCACCCTCTTGAAGAGATCCACCCCAAGGTACGCCTCAAGCTCTCGAATCTGACGGCTGATTGCCGCTTGAGTAACGCACAGCGCTTCAGCCGCACGCGTAAAGCTCTGATATTTGGCGGCGGCGACGAATGACTTTACTGCTTTCAGAGACGGCATTTTCAGCAGCGTCATGTCTGGATCGATGTGCTTAACCATAACCTAGAGTATTGAATATCCGGTTCGGGGCCCTTTGAAGGGCCGTTTGGGACGAGATCGGCGAGAGGATTCCACCTAGAGCCTATGCTGGAGCGTAGCTGAAACAGAGGGTCTAAGACAGGGCCAGCGGTAGTCGCCTTCGCAACCAGCACTGTCGCAGTCGCAAATTGATACGATTAGTTGATTGATAACATGACGTTATTGATTGGTTGGAAGAAATGTTGTTAGACGCTGACTCTATAAGGTAATAACTTGGGTCTCAAGGCACTGATTAATTCAGCGCCGATAAAACAAGAATAATAAACATCACATAATAAAGAGGATGGTCACAATGACTAACTCCCAACCTTTCTCTCAGCTTGACTGCCCCCATAAGCACCGCCTTAACTGATTAAGATAGGTATATCTAAATTCTTGATCTTACGTCGTATTTGCAGCAGGAGGGGTTATGAGTCTTGGTGACGAGATACTCTCGGTAAAAAACATTTACAAAGTCTTTGGTACTCAGCCAAAGCTCGCGATGGAGATGCTGGCTCGCGGTGCTGATAAAAGTGAAATTTTCAGCAAAACCGGTCAAGTCGTTGGCGTTTTTGATGCCAGTTTCTCCGTAAAACGTGGAGAGATTTTCGTCATCATGGGGCTTTCCGGTTCCGGGAAGTCGACGATGGTCCGGTTGTTCAATCGACTGATCGAGCCAACCTCCGGAACGATCCATCTTAACGGACAAGAAATCACTGGTCTGTCGGACGCCGATCTTCTCAGCGTTCGTCGCAAAGACATGAGCATGGTGTTTCAGTCGTTTGCCCTGATGCCCCACATGAGTGTGATCGACAACGTTGCTTTCGGCCTGGAAATCTCGGGTGTAGAGGAAAGTGAACGGCATAAACGTGCACTCGAGGCACTCAAACAGGTAGGGCTCGATGGCCACGCCTACAGCTATCCGCACCAACTGTCCGGCGGTATGCAACAGCGGGTAGGCCTGGCCCGAGCGCTGGCGAATGACCCCGCCATCCTGCTGATGGACGAAGCCTTCTCGGCACTCGACCCGTTGATTCGCCACGAAATGCAGGGCGAACTGATTCGCCTGCAGGCAGAACAGCATCGCACCATCATCTTCATCTCCCATGACATTGACGAGGCGATTCGCATCGGCCATCGCATTGCGATCATGGAGGGTGGGCGGGTAGTACAGATCGGTACCCCGCAAGAGCTGCTTTGCAACCCCGCGAACGACTACGTCAGAGCTTTCTTCAAAGGCTTTGATGCCTCGAAGATCCTCAAGGCTGGTGATGTTGCCAAAATTTGTGCAGAGCATCCGTACGCCGTGGATCAATCCACGCCTACGCTGCGCGACGATGTACTCCTGCAGGACGTCTTTCACATCGTTGCTGATGCCGTTAATCCAGTTGCCGTGCTGGATCGCCAGGGTGTGTTCAAGGGCACGATCTCCAAGAGCCTACTGCTTCAGACAATGAGCCGACATTAATAGTCTCTATTTGCTGGCTTGCCAGGCTCGGACATTCAGGTGATGACATGAACGAATTCAATTTTCTAGACCCGTTTCAATCCATCAACGTCCCATTGGGCCAATGGGTAGAAGTTGCCCTGAATTATCTGGTTCAGAATTTCCGCGAGGTATTCCGCTCGATTAGATGGCCGATCGACCAGGTACTTAATGGTATTCAGTTCGGATTGTTGGCTATTCCTCCGTCAATATTCATTATTTTTGCGACGCTCTTGGGCTGGCAGGTAGGAGGGAAAAAGATAGGCATTCTTTGTTTCGTCACCCTCACCCTTTTAGGAGTGATCGGCGTATGGAATGACGCCATGATCACCCTCGCGCTGGTGCTCACTTCACTGTTTTTCTGTGCAGTCATTGGCATACCGCTGGGTGTCCTGTGTGCCCGGAGTGACCGACTGGAGATGCTGCTGCGGCCGGTGCTCGATGCAATGCAAACACTGCCTGCTTTTGTTTATCTGGTACCCGTGGTGATGCTGTTTGGTATCGGCAACGTACCGGGGGTACTGGTCACGATCATCTTTTCGGTGGCGCCACTGGTCAGGCTCACCAATCTGGGAATTCGCCAGGTACCGGAAGACAAGATTGAGGCGGCCCGGGCTTTCGGATGCACCCCACGCCAGATGCTGAAGCGGGTTCAACTTCCTTTAGCTGCACCGACGATCATGGCGGGTCTGAATCAGGCATTAATGTTGTCACTTTCCATGGTGGTGATCGCATCAATGATTTCGGTTGGTGGGTTGGGGATGATGGTACTTCGCGGGATTGGCCGCCTTGATATGGGCTTGGCAACCGTCGGTGGATTGGGGCTGGTATTGCTGGCGATTTTCCTCGACCGACTGACCCAGGCGATGGGCGAACGCAGTAACAGGGCAACCAAAGGTGAGCACTGGTACCAGACAGGCCCGGCGGGTGTCGTTTACCGTCTGAAAAGAAAGAACACTGTTACAAAAATAGAAGTTAGTCCCAAGGAAAGTTAATCCGCTTAGCGGCGCGTTGTGAACCAAAAGAAATGCCAACTTCTTAACCCAGCCAAGGTAAACGATAATGAACTTCACAACCTTCGGAATAAAACAGAAATTCATTCATTCTGTGGCGCTTTTAGTTTTAGCGGTATCACCTGTGTTCGCATCGGCCGCAACGGCGCAGGAGCCCGGAAAAGGTGTATCAATCACCCCGATCTTTCCGTCAATCGCCGAGGAGCGGTTTCGCGGGGAGATTGCAATGGCGGGGCTCAAGGAATTGGGCTACGACGTTGAAACACCAAAGGAAACCGAGTACTCCACCATGATGGTGGCGATTGCCAATGGTGACGCGGACTTCTCAGTGCATTTGTGGGAGGAACTGCACAAGTCTTTCTACGAGAAGGCCGGCGGCGATGAGACGATGGTGAAAACCGGCGCTATCATGCCGGGCGTGTTGCAGGGCTACATGATTGACAAAAAAACGGCCGATGAACACCACATCACTTCGCTCGCAGATTTGCAGAAGCCGGAAATTGCCAAACTGTTCGATGCCAATGGTGACGGTAAAGCTGACCTCACGGGTTGCAACCCGGGTTGGGGCTGTGAGCTCATCATTGCGCACCACATGAAAGCCTATGACCTGATGAAAACCGTTTCCAATAACCAGGGCTCCTATTTTGCCCTGATGGCGGACACTATCGCTCGTTATAAACAAGGTAAGCCGATTCTCTATTACACCTGGGTACCTCAGTGGATCTCCGGTGTTCTGGTCGAAGGCAAAGATGTTGTGTGGTTAACCGTGCCGCGTACGGATCTTCCAGGTGGCAAAAACGATGTCAACACTACCTTCAATGGTAAAAACCTTGGTTTCGCGGTAGACAGTGTCAAAGCGGTAATCAACAAAGAGTTTGCCGAGAAAAATCCGGCTGCCGTGAAGTTCCTGTCTGAAATGCAGATCACTACCGACGATGAAAGCGCGCAAAATCTGAAAATGCACGACGGTGAAAAAAGTGCAGCCGACATTACTCGTCACGCCAAAGAATGGATCGCGGCCCATCGCGCGAAATATGACAGCTGGCTGGCAGACGCACGAGCCGCGGCTAATACCGCCACCGCAAAAAATTAGTCCCTCCATTTAAATCTGCATAAAAGGTTGCCCTTCCCCGGGCAACTTTTTTATCCGTTTCGGCGTTCATCATTCAGGAATCATGAAATGCAGTTGTATTCATTCGTCCAGAATTTCAGTTACAAGGACGCGCCCCTGCATACACGCGAGCTGGTTAAAACTTGCCTGCTCGACATCATTGGTGTGGCCGCCGGTGCTCGCGATAATCAAACCAGCGTGATGCTCAAAACCTACGCTGACACCCACTACTCTGCCAACAAGCTGTCCAGCCGACTTTGGTTCGACGGCAGAGCCGTACATCCATTGGGCGCCGCGTATGCAGGCGGTTTCTGCGTTGATAGCCTGGATGCACATGAAGGTCACTTCACCTCCAAGGGGCATGCGGGTGCAACGGTTGTCCCGGCCATTGTTGCATTGGTAGACGCGTATCGCAGTCAGGGCAAAGATATCAGTGGCGAAGAATTCCTTAGCGCACTGTGCATTGGTTACGAGACCGCGTTGCGTGCAGGCCAGGCATTGATGGCCACTGCCCCGGAATATCATGCCTCAGGCGCCTTTTCCGGGATCGGGGTCGTTTGCGCCGGTGCCCGCTTGCTGAAGCTTGATGAAACAACGTTCCGTCATGCGCTGGGTATCGCGGAATACTTTGGACCCAGGTGCCCGATGATGCGCCTGGTGAGCTTTCCGACGATGTTGCGAGATGCCCACGGCGCCGGGGCGTATGCCGGACTGAACGCGCTACTGATGGCGCAGATAGGTGTCACTGGCGCGCCAGCCGCCACCGTTGAACCTTTGGAGATCTCCACTTTCTGGCAGGACATCGGGACCCGCTGGGAGATCGATGAGCAATATTTCAAACCGTGGCCGGTATGTCGCTGGGCGCAACCGGCACTCACGGCCATGACCGATTTGATGCGAGCACATCCAGTCATCTCTGCTGAGTTGATCGAGACCATCGATGTCGAGACATTCCACGAGTCTGTGTGCTTGCAGGGGCATTTTCCGAAGAATGCGGATGAGGCCCAGTATGCGCTCGCGTTTCCACTGGCCGCCTTGATCGTTCGTGGAAAACTGGGCCCTGACGAAGTCACCGGGGATTCCATTCATGCGCCGGACATTTTGAACATCAGCGGGAAGATAACCCTTCATGAGTCGCCCGACCTGTCCGCCAGGTTCCCGGAGGAAATTGTCTCCCGCGTCACCGTTACCCTGAAAGACGGCACACGTCTGACGAGCCCGACCGCGACGGCCAAGGGCGACCCCGGCAACCCGATGTCGAGTGCTGAACTCACGGCTAAGTATCATTTACTGGCTGATGACAGCTTGGGATCCACGCTCAGCAATGCGATCAAGAACAATATTGAAGCACTGCTTGAGAGTGATAACTGCCAGTCATTCTTTGATTTGTTGCTGTCTGCTCCAAAAACCGCTGTCTAGATTGCGCAACGGTTTCGTAGCTATTGGTCAGGTGTCAAAGAGGATATATGCCATTCGTATTCGAGAGCGTGCTTAAAGACAAGAACATGGGGTACTCCTACACGGCGGAGAAACCATTGAAGCCGCAGGCGGTGACTCGTGTAGCTTTCGTGCTTTTGAACAATTTCTCGATGATGTCGTTCACTGGCGCTATCGATGCGCTGGTGACCGCCAACCTGATTAGCGAGACACCGGCGTTTGAGGTGTTGACGGTCGGCATCAAGAACCGTCTGGTGATGAGCGATCTGGGAATTGCGATTTCAGCGGACCTGGAGTTATCCCAACTACCGGATCGTATTGACGTTCTGATCGTCGCTGGTGGTTTGCGGGTGAAGCTGATCAGCGACCCGCTATTACGGCGCAAGCTACGTAACGTTGCCTCTCTTGGGGCGACCATGGGCGGTTTGTGGAATGGTGCGTTTTTTCTCGCGGAAGCTCAGTTAATGGACGGTGTCGAGTGTGCCTTCCATCCAGATGGGCGAGCGATGATGGAGGATGTTTTCCCCAAAGTCCTGGTCACCTGTCGAACTCACGTATTAGATAAAAACCGTATCACGTGCGCCGGCGCCAGCAGTTCGTTACGAATGATGCTGGAGCTCATCACCGCTAAACAAGGCGTGTCGCTGACCCATGCTGTCGAGGAAATACTCAGTTGCGATCAAACTGCTGAAGTCTCCGGGATATCGACTGTCATTGTTGACTCTGACCCCACCTTGCCACAAACCCTGAAGCTCGCTTTAGAACTGATGCAAAAGAATATCGAAGAGCCGCTATCGATCGACGAACTGGCTGAATGTGTGAAAATTTCCCGACGACAATTGGAGCGGCGCTTCTGCCGTTTCGTGGGCGCCACGCCCACACGTTACTACCTTGAGCTGCGCTTGACTCGAGCGCGACAGCTTATTCTGCAGAGCAATCGGCCGATCACCGATATCGCGATTGCGACCGGCTTCTGTAGTTTCGCCAACTTCCATATGCGCTTTCGTGACTTCTTTGGCGTAGCGCCGAGTAGTTATAGAGCGACGTATGAGCGCAGGCGCTGAGTTTTCGACACCCGTGCACGCGCAAAACATACAAAACCCGCACTGTCTAAGCCGCGCAAATGATGGCTAGCATCATCGATAAGGATTACCGAGAATTATGAATGCTCCATCGCCGGTGCTGATCTCCGCCGCGAACCACAGCGAGCGGATGTCTACACGCATCGCCTTTCTTATCGCGGGCTTACTCATGTCCGCGTGGGCGCCGCTGGTTCCATTAGTTAAAGCCCGCGCTGGCCCGGACGATGGTGGTCTGGGATTGCTGCTTCTCGGCCTGGGTGGTGGATCAATTGCGGCCATGCCCTTCGCTGGATATCTCACGGCACACTATGGATGCCGCCCGGTCGTAATCTGGGCGACGATTGTCTTGTGTGCCGTTCTTCCGCTGTTGAGCACCATGGAGTGGCTGCCTGGCCTGGTCATAGCTGTAATCATCTTCGGTGCCAGCATGGGCATGCTCGATTGCGCCATGAATATACAGTCCGTCATCGTCGAGAAAAACAGCGGGCAGGCACTTCAGTCCGGCTTCCATGGCCTTTACAGCGTCGGAGGCATAGTGGGCGCCGGGGCTATGACCGCTTTATTGACCTTCGGGCTGGATCCACTGATTGCGGCGCTCTGTATCGTTACCACAGTTTTGGGATCGCTTTACAAGGCTGCGCCTACTTTGCTGACCTATGGCACTGAACGGGGTGGGCCATTGTTCGCGGTGCCCAGAGGTATCGTGCTGCTGTTGGGGACGCTCTGTTTCATCGTCTTCCTGACTGAAGGTGCAATGCTCGACTGGAGTGCGGTATTCCTTGTCTCGAACCGAGGGTTAGAGCCGAGCATCGCCGGTTTGGGCTATGCATCCTTCGCCGCTGCGATGACGGTGGGCCGCCTGACGGGGGACGCCATCGTCAGCAAACTGGGCGGCGTGCGCGTCGTTGTGCTAGGCGGACTTTGCGCGGCCGCAGGCATGATCGTGTCACTTGGAATCGATGGCTGGCCCGCGTCCTTGATCGGCTACGCCCTGGTCGGGGCTGGCTGCTCGAACATTGTCCCAGTGATCTTTACCGCTGTAGGCCGCCAGCAACGTATGCCACAGGCGGTAGCCATTCCTGCTGTCATCTCGATGGGTTATGCGGGGATTCTGATAGGTCCCGTATTTATCGGGGCGGTCGCCCATCTGAGCACCTTGTCGTTCGCTCTGGGCTGTCTGATTGTCCTGCTGTTTTTTGTCAGTGCGGCAGCTCGATCACTTCGAAATTAACCGATTCTTTTCAGATGGGATTTCAGCATTGACCATTGCGAATTGAGCTTGATCGTTCAGAAATCCAAGAGACATCACGATGGATGTATCACTGAATTCTCAAAGGGACCTGCCAGGTATGTTCAAGAGGTAAAAGGTCATGCAGTCGTACCCACAGATGTCGGAACAACAACTCCTGATACAGGGAGTGGTGATGCGGGAGGCACTTGTGCGGATCCTGGCCCGGCATTCTCAAGTGAGTGGAGTTGATGGCGTGGATACAGAAATCTGTGTTCGCTCTTTGAGCAATGCGCGCCTCGACATCGGCTTGCCTCCCTTCTCGGGCGCCTCCCTGCCCGCTTGCCTGGAACCCACGGTAATGCGGGCATTGGCTGATGCTCCCCGAACGGAACGGGACTTCAAGATTCTGCTTTCGGCTCTTGAAGCCCTGCTATCCAGTAGTCGCTGGATAAAGCGATCCGCTTCAGAAGGGGACGATGGTGCTTTCGAAGAAAAGCACCGACATGCGCTGATTCTCGGCAAGGGCGCACTGCTTGAATGTTCGACTATGACAGTGGGGTTGGCGGTAATGGAGCCCGAACTTTGCTATCCGTACCACAAGCATCCTCCGGCAGAGTTTTATATCGTTTTATCGGAAGGTTATTGGTACCGGGAAGATGTCGGTTGGTGGAGTCCAGAGCCGGGCGGTGTGGTGTTCAACCCGCCATCGGCTGTCCATTCCATGAGGTCAACCGACAAGCCGTTGCTGGCGCTTTGGGGACTTTCCTATGCAGTGGATTGATGCACCGACAATCAGCAGATTGCTCGACTATCCAAGCTTATGTACCACTTTCGCCCAGGCACATAGAGAACCGCTACCTGTCATTGCCGATCTATGCCTGGAGCCCCCTGGTGGCGCTGATCGTTTTATGTTGCGCCCCGCTTGGAGCGAACGGCAAATGGTCGGAGTGAAGCTTGCCACCGAGTTTCCTGGCAACCAGCACCGACACCCGGCCTCACCTTCGATACAAGGCGTCTATGTCGCGTTTGATGGCATCACCGGCGCCCCTTTGTTCATTGCTGATGGCGCCGCCCTCACCGCCCGCAAGACTGCCGCCGACTCGGCCCTTGGACTTGATCTGCTTGCGCGCCAGGATGTCCGAACGATGCTGATGGTCGGTGCCGGTGACATGGCTGGCCCGCTGATCGAGGCATTCACGGCGATGAGGACGTCATTGCGCCAGGTTTGTATCTGGAACCGCACTAGACCTCGCGCAGAGAAACTGGCTGTCGAGCTTCAAATACCCGGTGTTGAACTCACTGTGGTCGATGATCTCGACGCGGCGTTACCTGCGGCTGAAGTTATCTGCGCCGCAACCATGAGCGACCAGCCGTTGATCCGTGGCGCCCAGGTTGCACCGGGCACACATGTCAATCTGGTGGGTAGTTGGCTACCGCATATGCGTGAAGCCGATAACGATGTTTTGATTCGCGGCCAACTCTATGTGGACTTTCGACCAACTGCCCTGGCAAGTGGCGAACTTCAGCTTCCGTTAACGTCAGGTGTTATCTCCTTCGACGATATATCTGGCGATCTGTTTGATCTGTGCGTTAGTGCTCCCCCTCGCTTCACCAGGGATCAAATCACTGTGTTCAAGAACGCCGGTGGAGCCCACCTTGACCTTTTTACGGCTCAACTATTGGCGAGGAGACTGGGTGTTGAACAAGCGGCGCTGCAGGTCGAAAACGAGTCCACCTAGCTCTTGTTCACGCCTCGAAGAAATGACATTTCGATCAGTACCGCCATTCTATACCGGGCCACACGGCCACGACGCTCAGCATCCACCAGCCCGAAAAGTATGGTAGCGAAGATCTCCGACAGCACAGGGGCGGCAATATCGAACTGTGTCTGAAGCTATCTGTGCTTCAGCCAAGCAAGGGGCCAATCTGGATAGCGGAAATTCTCTCCCGCTCGACCAAACTGCGCCGCTTCCAGGCCTACCTGCTACGACACCAGAATCGACGCTGGACGAGTGGGAATCCACGAACAATAAGAAACCGCTTGCTACCCGGTTTTCAGGGCGTCTTTGAACTATGATTTTCTCTGGGATACCGGAGGCGACAGCCACTCTTTCTCCCCGTGGTCGCTTGGCCCAGGCGATCTTCGGGTCGATAAATCCAAAGGCGTCGAGGGTCGCACCCTGTTGCCGAAGATGTTCCAGGATGCGATGAGGTGCACGGCCCAAGGCACTTTCGTCTGACACCCTGAAACGGAGAAGCCAACGTGAACACCTTGAAACTTCACCCTGCACTGGACAATGGTATCCAGCCTGCCGCTGCGAATTTCACAGGAGGCACCCTGCAATGCCTGTGTGCGACTGACAAGGTCGAGGTCAAGATCGACGCACAAACCCTGCATAACCACGCGTGCGGCTGCAGCAAATGCTGGAAACCGCAAAACGCGATATTCGCTGTCATTGCCGTAGTACCTCGGGATAAGGTCAGCGTCACTGCCCACGGTGAAAAACTGGCAATTGTCGACGAAACCGCCACCATTCAGCGGCACGCCTGCAAGCAGTGCCACGCCCATCTCTTCGGGCGCATCGAGAACAAAGACCATGCATTTTATGGTCTGGACTTCGTCCACACCGAGCTCTCTCCCCAACGTGGATGGGCTGCGCCGAGCTTCGCGGCGTTCGTGTCCTCCATCATCGAAACCGGCACACCGCCAGCGCAAATGAAGGCCATCCGTGAGCGCCTGCGCTCGATCGGCCTGGAGCCCTATGACTGCCTGTCCCCGGACTTGATGGACGCACTGGCGACTCATGTCGCCAAACAGAAAGGCCTGCTCCCCGCCGCCTGATTGATCGGCCGCCGTGGTTTCTTCATCGGACCGCGGCCCCGACATCCCCAAAAACCACTTCCCGCACACTGGGCGCGACAGGTTACTTCAGACTACCCGACAAAAACTGTTTCAACCGCTCGCTACGGGGCTGTTCCAGCACAGCGCTCGGCGCCCCCTGCTCCTCCATCCGGCCCTGATGCAGGAACATGACGTGGTTCGACACCTGCCTGGCAAACGCCATTTCATGGGTGACCACCACCATTGTCCGGCCCTCTTCGGCAAGCTGCTGCATGACTTTGAGCACCTCACCCACCAGTTCGGGATCCAGCGCGGAGGTCGGCTCATCGAACAGCATCACCTGGGGCTCCATGGCCAGTGCGCGGGCGATAGCAACGCGCTGCTGCTGGCCGCCGGAAAGATGGACCGGATACTGGCTTTCAACCTTGGCTGGCAGACCTACCTTGGCGAGGTAATGACGCGCACGCTCCAGGGCTTCCCGTCGACCGATGCCCAGCACGCTCATCGGGCACTCAATGAGGTTTTCCAGCACCGTCATGTGGCTCCACAGATTGAAGTGCTGAAACACCATCGATAGCTGGCTGCGCACAACCTGCAACTGCCGGGGATCGACCGCACACAAGTTGCCACTTTTGTTCTTGCGGGTCAGTAGCTCCTGCGAATTGATGATGATCCGCCCCGCCGACGGTTGTTCCAGATGGTTGATACAGCGCAGGAAGGTACTTTTCCCGGACCCGGAGGAGCCGATGATGCTGATCACATCACCCGCTCTGGCCTTGAGCGAAACACCCTTGAGCACTTCGTGGCTGCCGTAGTTTTTATGGACATCTTCAACGATCAATTTATACATGCGTGCAAGTCCGATGATTCAGGGTGTGGTTCAGTGCGTGCGAGGGTTAAGGTAGGCCAGCCAACGCAGTTCGCCGCGCCGAAACAGCCAGATCAGGAAAAATGCGCTGGCGGCATACAGCACCCCGGCAATGCCGAATGCGCTGAACGAGGCGTAGGTCGCCGAGTTGACGTCGCGGGCAATTTTCAGTAAATCGGGCACCGTGGCGGTAAACGCCACCGAGGTTGAGTGCAGCATCAGAATCACTTCATTGCTGAAAAACGGCAGTGCCCGGCGCAACGCCGACGGCAAGACAATTCGGCGATAGAGCGTAAACCGACTCATCCCATAGGCGCGGGCAGCCTCGATTTCGCCGTAGGGCGTCGCCCTGATCGAGCCGGCAAAAATCTCGGTCATGTAGGCACAGGTATTGAGACCGAACGCAAGCACCGTGCAGTTGAAGCCGTCGCGGAAAAATGCATTGAGAAAGTCCTGGGACCGAACCACGTGCAGGCTGTACACCCCGGTGTAGAAGAACAGCAGCTGGATGTACAACGGGGTTCCGCGAAACACATAGGTGTAACACCAGACCGGTAAACGGAGCAGCGGATTGCGGCTGACGCGGGCAATCGACAACGGCACCGCGAGCAGGAAGCCGATCACCACCGACAGAATCAACAGCCACAAGGTCACTGCCAACCCGGAAAAATGCGGTCCATCACTCCACAGGTAGGCCTGCCAGTAGTCTTCGAAAATGCTGGTCATGGCGCAACCTTCCTGACACCCACCGAATAACGGTGTTCAAGCCACAGCAACACCCCGTTGGACACCGTGGTGATAGCCAGGTAGATCAGGCCGCCCACCAGCGTGAAATAAAAGAACTGCATCGAACCCTTGCCCGCATCCTGGGTGGCCTTGACCACGTCGGTCAGGCCGATAATCGAGACTAGCGCCGTGGATTTGATCAACACCTGCCAGTTATTGCCTATACCCGGCAACGCATGTCGCAGCATTTGCGGGAACAACACCTTGCGAAAGGTTTTCCCCCGGCTCATGCCGTAGGCCCGTGCCGCTTCGAGCTGGCCGGCCGGAACGGCCTGGAAGGCACCGCGAAACGTCTCGGTAAAGTACGCCCCGTAAATGAAGGACAAGGTCACGACACCGGCCAGAAACGGGTCGATGTCGATCTGACTGAACCCCAGCCAATCGGTCATTCGGTTGAGCAGCATCTGCAGACTGAAGAACAGCAGCAACATGATCACAAGGTCCGGCATGCTGCGGATCACCGTGGTGTAACCCGTGGCCAGAGCCCGCAGTAAACGGTTGGAGGACAATTTGGAACTGGCGCCAAGCAGGCCCGCCAGGACCGCGATCAACAATGACCACAGCGCCAGTTTGATTGTGGCCAGGGTGCCCAGCAGGATTTGCGGGCCAAAGCCTTCCAGAAGCATTTCACTCTCCTTGTTTTTATTAGGTTGAGGTGAAGGGGTGGCTCAAGCAGAGCGGTCTGGTCGACCACCCTGCGCAACGTTGTGAGGGGGCGTTATTTCGCGCCGTAGACGTCGAAATCGAAGTACTTTTTGTTGATTCGCGCGTAAGTGCCGTTGGCCAGAATGGTCGCCAGTGCCTTGTTCAAGTCTTCACGCAACTCGACATCGCTCTTGCGCAAGCCGATGCCATCACCGACGCCGAAAAAGTGCGGGTCATCCAGGGTCGCGCCGGCAAACTCAAAATCCTTGCCCGGCGCCGTGCCCAGGAAGCCGTAACTGGCTTGAATAGCGCCCTGCAGGGAGGCATCAAGTCGGCCCACCACCAGGTCGGCGTACACCTGGTCCTGATTCTGATAGGACAACACCTCCACTCCTTTCTTCCCCCAGACGGCTTTGGCATACGCTTCCTGGGTCGAGCCCTGCTCCACACCAATGCGTTTGCCCTTGAGCGATTCAAAGGTCGGCAACAGACCCGACCCACGCTTGACCACCAGCCGTGCCGGCGCATTGGAGACCTTATCGGTAAACGCAATCTGCTCAAGACGCTTGGGCGTCACGGTCATCGACGACGCCACTGCGTCGAACTTGCGCGCCAGCAGCGCCGGGATCATCCCGTCCCAGCTGCTTTCAACCCAGACACAACGGGCTTTCAGTTCTGCGCACAGTGCTTCGGCGATGTCGACCCCGAAGCCGGTCAGGGTGCCGTCCTGATTTTTGTATTCCAGCGGCGGGTACGTAGGGTCGACCCCCAGTCTCAAGACTTTGCCAGACCAGTCGGCCGCGCCGACCAGGCTGGATGCCGTCAAGCAAACCAGTGAAACAGCAGCAATCATCTTGTTCATTGTTATTTTCCTCTTCAGACCGCAGACGTTCTTTGTACAGACTGACGCTCGGCAATACGGCGTCTCAACTCAGAAAACGTTCGACCAGCTTGACCCAGTAACTCGCCCCGATCGGCAGGCAGGCATCATTGAAGTCATAGCCAGGGTTGTGCAGCAGACACCCGCTCTCCCCGTCGCCGTTGCCGATCACCAGATAGCTGCCGGGGCATTTCTCCAGGATGAAGGCGAAGTCTTCACTGGCAGTAAAGGGCCGCAGGTTATCGATCAGTTGCCCTTCCCCCAGCCACTCCCGTGCGACGTCCCGGGCGAATGCGGTGGACTCGGGATGGTTGATCAACACTGGATGACAATGCTGATAATCGATTTCGGCCCGGGCACCGAAACTGGCGGCCTGACCGTTGACCAACTCGGTGATTCTGACTTCGAGCAACTGGCGAATCTCGGGGGTCAATGCGCGCACGCTCAGGCTCATCTGTGCGCTGGACGGGATGACATTCGAGGCAGTTCCGGCATGAATGGAACCCACCGTGATGATCGCCACGTCCTGCGGGTTGACGTTGCGCGAGACGATGCTTTGCAATGCGATCACGATCGACGAGCAAACCACCACCGGATCGACGGCTTTGTGCGGCACCGCGCCATGGCCGCCGTTACCGATGATGTTGATCGTCACGGTGTCGGCAGACGCCATGAACGGTCCGCTGTAAAAACCCAGGTGCCCGGCGGGGTAGCCCGGCACGTTATGCATGGCGAAGATCGCGTCACAGGGGAACCGTTCGAGCAGGCCTTCTTCCAGCATTTTCCTGGCGCCGCCCAGCCCTTCTTCGGCCGGCTGGAAAATCAGTTGCAAAGTACCCTTGAACGCCCGGGTCTGCGCCAGGTGCCTGGCGGCCGTCAACAGGGTGGCCGTATGACCGTCATGGCCGCAAGCATGCATGACGCCGTCGATCCGGCTGGCGTAGGGTAAACCGGTGGTCTCCTGAATCGGCAGTGCGTCCATGTCGGCGCGCAGACCGATGGACCGGCCCTCACCATTTTTCAAGGTGCCGACGACGCCGGTCTTGCCGACACCGGTGCTGACCTGGAAACCCCACTGGCTCAAACATGCGGCCACCCGCTCGCTGGTAGCGAACTCTTCAAAACCCAGTTCGGGATGTGCGTGAAGGCTGTGACGCAACGCGATCATTTCATCCTGCATCGCTGCAATACCAGGCAAGACATGGCCGGCGTTCATTATTGTATTCCCTCGAAAAGACCTGAGCGGTCGCTGAGCTGGATCTTAGGGAACGGAGTCTGGGCTGGGGAGGCCCAGTTTGGTTATGATGACAACCATACGTTGTCACCAGGGTGAGCAGATGAAACTGCATCAATTACAAGCACTGATTGCCAGCGCTGAAACCGGCAGTATCCGGGCGGCGGCGCGTTCACTGGAGATTTCCCAGGCGGCCGTGACCAAAGCGCTGCGCGAATTGGAAACCGCTCAGCAGTTACCGCTGTTCACCCGAACGCCCAGCGGCCTGAATTTCACCGAATACGGAAAAGTATTGCTGACTCACGCCCGCCTCGTGATCAAGCAACTCGAACATGCGCAAACCGAACTCGATCACATGCGTGGCAAGGCTCAGGGGCGGCTCTGTGTAGGGATCACGCCCTGGATAGCCCTGACCTTCCTGCCCGAAGTGGTCCTGGCCTTTCGTGAGCGCATGCCGCAAATCCGCCTGGAGTTGTTCGAAAGCCTGATGGCCGTGGCCCAGCCGCTATTGCGCGACGGCAGCATGGATTTTGCGATCGGCCAGCTTCACCCTGCGCAATCAACGCAGGAGTTCGCCTGCGAAACGCTGCTCGATTACCAGACCTCGGTGTTGGTGCGTCAGGGCCATGCCCGGCAGAGCGCTCGATCGATCCATGAACTGCTGGAGGAAAACTGGACGCTGAACTACGCACCCGACGGACACGACGGTTTGATGCAGGAGCTGTTCTGGCAACATGGCGCACAAATCAATGAAAACCGTATCGTTCGCGCCCACTCACTGGCGATCCTGCAGATGATGGTCGAGCAGGCCGACATGTGCACCTGGGGGCCGTCCATCGTCAGTATTGCCCCACCCTTCCTCGGCCGAGTGGTGTCCCTGGACCTGGCCGAGCAGTTCGAGCCCAGACATCTGGGCATCGTGACACGCCGCAATGGAGCGCTGAGCAACCCGAAGATCGGCAATTGTTTGAAACGCTGCGGTTGTTGGTTTGATTAGCGCCTCGGCTGTGAAATCGCAGCCGACGGCTGCTGCATTCGCCGTGCTCATCTCTACAAATGAGATGAATGCGGACATACAGGGGCTGCCGCCAGCTGCGATCTTTTTCGGTTAGCGATCCAGGTCGCTGATAGTTGCAAGGCAGGCACTGCCCCCCTGCCTGGGCAGGAATACCTCGGCCAACATGCAGCGCGCGCTGCCGCCACCGATGCGCTCGATGGTGTCGATGTTCACCGGCAACGGCGTGGTGTGAGCTTCGATCAAACGACGCTGATTGGCGTCCAGTGATTGCCAGGCTGTGCGCGACATCACCAGCAGCGGCTCGCCCGCTGCGCTGTGCACTTCCAGCATGTTGCCGGCAAAGGACTCCAACTGCTCCCAGTTCAAGGCGATGACCTGTTTGCCGCTGGTTTCGAGCCGTTCACGCAGCGCCGTACGTTCACCCGAATGGGGCAAGGACGCCAGGCAAGCCACCGCCAGGCGGGTGCCGACACTCATCATCACATTGGTGTGATAAATCGCCACGCCCTGGCGATCCACCGCGTTGAACGCACAGAGTTCATAGCCCAAATGGGTGACCAACTGATCCAGGGCCTGGGCGTGGGTGCGTGTGGAATACCCGGCGTAGCAAATCCGCTGTTGCCGATCCAGGACCATGCTACCGGTGCCCTCCAGGAAAACCTCCTGCTCTTCGAAGCTGGACAGGTCTAGCAACTGCTCGACCCGGTATTCGCCCAGCAGCCCGTCGAGTACACCTTTGTCCCGCTCCAGTCGCCGGTTGTGGCCCTGCATCGGATACAGCACCAGGGTGCCATCCGGGTGGCTGCTCCACCAGTTGTTGGGGAAGATCGAGTCCGGGGTATGGGGCGCTTCTCGATCGTTATGCACCAGGACTTCAACGCCGTGCCGACGCAACGCGGCGACATAGCCATCGAACTCGGCAAGGGCCTTGAGTTGAACGTCTTCAGCAACGGTTGCCGGACGCTGGAAGCGGTTGTTCGCCGCCGTGTCCTGATTGAAGGAGAAACGTGTCGGGCGAATCATTAAAACCGTATTGGTGGTTTGCATGGGCACAGACTCAATGAGGGTCGAGAGAGGCTCATTGTCTGTTTCGAGGTGGGAAAAACCCGGTTGATAACAGCTGTTGCGCTGATGAAAACGGCTGAAGATTCTGACCCCTTCAGCCGATTCGGTGAACAACCCAAAGCAAATGTGGGAGCGGGCTTGCTCGCGAAGGCGCAGGGTCATCCAACATCAATGTCGACTGACACACCGCCTTCGCGAGCAAGCCCGCTCCCACAGTTTTTATCCGTTTGACGCTTACTCCATCGTGGTCTTGACCATCGCCAGTTCCGGGTGGCTGACCAGTTTGTCGATGTGCAAATCCGGGTCGTCAAACCAGACTTCGGTCAACACCCGGTAATGTTCCATATCACGGCAGCGCATGCGCAGGCTGTAGTCGAACGCACCGCTGATCAGACGACATTCCAGCACCTGCGGACAGGCGCGGACCTTGGCCTCGAAGGCCTTTTGCGCCGCGCGTCCGCTCTGGTTCGACAACGCCACCAGCACCAGCAACGACAAGCCCGGCGTCAGCTTCTTCTCATCGAGAATCGCACCATAACCGCGAATGACCCCAAGCTGTTCCAGCTTGCGCACCCGTTCCAGACACGGCCTGGGGGTCAGGTGCACGCGCTCGGACAGCTTTTGATAGGTGATGCGCCCTTCGTGGCGCAACACTTCAATGATTGCCTGATCGATACGATCAAGCACGATCGACAGATCGCGGATATCCGCCATGTACGCCTTGCCTCACTTCAAACGACCCGATAGAAATTGCTGCAAACGTTCACTGTTTGGCCGGTCGAGTATCGTAGCATCACCCTGCTCTTCGACCCGGCCCTGATGCAAAAACAACACCTGGCTGGAGACCTGCCGGGCAAAGCCCATTTCGTGGGTCACCATCAACATGGTCCGGCCCTCTTCGGCCAGTGCCTGAATGACCTTCAGGACTTCACCCACCAGCTCCGGGTCGAGCGCCGAGGTTGGCTCGTCGAACAACAGGATTTCCGGTTCCACCGCCAGGGCCCGGGCAATCGCCACCCGCTGTTGCTGCCCGCCGGACAGAAACGCCGGGTACTGATCGGCCACCCGTTGCGGCAGGCCGACTTTGTCCAGATACGCCCGAGCGCTCTCTTCGGCGGCCTTGCGACTCATGCCCAGGACTCGACACGGCGCCAGCACGATGTTCTCCAGCACGGTCAGGTGGCTCCACAGATTGAAATGCTGGAACACCATCGCCAGTCGCGTGCGCAAACGCTGCAACTGCTTCGGATTGGCAACGCGCATGCCGCCAACGCCCTGACGGGTGAGGACTCGCTCGCCATCCAGAGCAATGGCGCCTTCGTCCGCCCGTTCCAGAAAGTTGATGCAGCGCAGCATGGTGCTTTTGCCCGATCCGCTGGCGCCGATCATGCTCACCACGTCCCCTGCCCTCGCGTTTAACGAGACGCCCTTGAGGACTTCGTTGTCACCAAAACGTTTATACAGATTTTCAACCGTGAGTTTGTACATGCGAATACTCCTGAAGCGGCACACTTATCGGCGCCGCTCTGGATAAAGAATGGAAGTCAGTGGGTCGGGCCCAGAAAGCTCAGCCAGCGTTTCTCAGCCAGGCGGAACGCACCGACCAGCCCGAACGACAGCACGAGGTACAGCAGGCCGGCGATACCGAAAGCCTGAAACGTCATGAAAGTCGCGGCGTTGGCATCCCGGGCGATTTTCAGGATGTCCGGGATGGTTGCGGTGAACGCCACCGAAGTCGCGTGCAACATCAGGATCACTTCGTTGCTGTAGTACGGCAGCGCGCGGCGCAGCGCCGAAGGCAGGATCAATTGCAGATACAGGCGCCAGCCACTGAGGCCATAGGCATGGGCCGCTTCGATTTCACCGTAGGGAATGCTGCGGATCGCTCCGGCGAAAATTTCCACAGTGTAGGCGCAGGTGTTGAGGGTGAACGCCAGCAAGGTGCAATTCATGGCGTCGCGGAAAAACGCTTCGAGCAATGGCTGCGAACGGACCACCGCAATGCCGTAGATCCCGCTGTAGCAAATCAGCAACTGGATATACAACGGCGTGCCGCGAAAGATGTAGGTAAACAGCTGAACCGGCCAACGCAAGACACCCCAGCGCGAGACGCGCAAGATCGCCAGGGGCAATGACAGGAAAAACCCCATGGCAATACTCGCCACCAGCAGCCACAGGGTCATCGCCAACCCGGTGAGGGTCTCACCATCGCTGTACAGAAAGGGTTTCCAGTATTCGGCAATCAACTCGATCATCGCGCCATCCCCCGTACACCCTGGTTGTAGCGCCGTTCCAGCACACGCAAAACGTAGTTCGAAGCGCTGGTGATCAGCAGGTAAAGCGCTGCGGCCAACAGCAGGAAATCAAGCATATTGAACGTACTTTTACCGGCCTCTTGCGCGACTTTGACCAGGTCCGACAAACCGATGATCGAAACCAGCGCTGTGGCCTTGAGCAGCACCAGCCAATTGTTGCCAAGGCTCGGCAAGGCGAAGCGCATCATTTGCGGGAACACCACGAAACGAAAGCGCTGGCAACGGCTCAGGCCAAAGCACGCCGCGGCTTCCTGTTGACCGCGCGGCACACTCAGAATCGCCCCGCGAAAGGTCTCGGTGAAATACGCCCCGTAGATAAAACCAAGGGTGATGATGCCGGCCACGAATGGGTCGATTTCCATGTAGGGCCAGCCCATGGCCTCGGTCAGGGCGCTGAGCCAGCCTTGCAGGCTGTAGAAAATCAGCAGCATCAACACCAGATCGGGCACGCCACGGATCAGTGTCGTGTAAAAGGTCGCCGGGAGATTCAACAGTTTCAGCGGCGACAGTTTGGCCGCCGCGCCGAGCAGCCCCAGCGCCATGCTCACCAAAAGTGCGAGCGCCGACAGTTTGAGGGTGACCCAGGTGCCGTGCAGCAACAAAGGGCCATAGCCTTGCAGGGCCGAAAGATCGAGCCCCAGAATATTCAGGAAGGAGTTCACGCCAGTCACCTGTCTTGATGCGCCCCGGTCGCAGCGATACAACGACCGGGGCACGAGGATCAGTTGTTGTAGAGGTCCAGATCACCGAAGTGTTTCTGCTGGATCTGCGCGTAGATGCCCTTGTCGTGCAGGGCCTTGATGGCGGCGTTGAGCATGCCTTTGAGTTCTTCGTTGTCCTTGCGCACACCAATGGCGATTTCCGACGGCACCAACGGGTCGCTGATGCCTTCGCTGTTTTGGAAGTCCGCCCCTTGTGGCGAGGTCAGGAAACTCATCTGCGCTTGCAGCTTGTCCTGGATCGACGCATCGAGACGGCCAAATACCAGGTCGGCATAGACCTGATCCTGATTCTGATAGGCCCGCAGCTTTACCCCGCCTGGCCCCAGTTTGGCCTTGGCGTAGGTTTCCTGAATCGTGCCCTGCATGTAACCGATGGTTTTTCCGCGCAGCGATTCGGCGGTAGGCAGCAGTCCGGAGTCTTTGCGGGTGACGATGGCGGTCGGTCCTGCGTACAGGCGATCGGTAAAGTCGATCTGTTTTTTGCGCGCGTCGGTAACGGTCATCGAAGATTCGATGGCATCGAACTTACCGGCCTTGAGCCCCGGAATCAGCCCGTCGAAATCATTGCTGACCCACACGCAGGTCAGCTTCAGCTCGGCACATATTGCATTGCCCAGGTCCACGCCGAAGCCCTGAACCCCGCCATCGGCCGTGGTGGATTCAAAGGGTGGGTAGCTTGGGTTGACGCCAAATCGCAGCTCCTTCCATTCCTTGGCACTGGCGCCCGTGGTGCAGCAAAGCAACGCGAGTGCCGGCAAAGTCAGCCATTTGATGTTCATTTTCTAGAGTCCCGGATTATTTGGATTTATAGCGATCCGGCGCTTGCGTCGGACCACACTTTTTTGACAGGGGCAGAGAGTCGATGCGGTCTTCACCGCAGCCGTTTTTGTTGTTGTTTTCGACTGGAAGGTGCCAGTCGTCGGAGTTGCACTCCATCTCGGACAGCGATCAACAAGCGCTTGAAATGGACCGTCAGAATGCCAATTGCCGGGAGGGTGCTGGTGTCGTAACCCCATGTTCAAACAGCTTGCCTGTGCTGAACGAAGGGCATTCACAGCCGATTCTGTCGTCCACTGTGTCCCCACATAAAAGGGAGCGGCACAAGACATGTGCTTGTCTTTGAGGCCTTCTTTACCTGCATGACGATGCTTCGTGAAGTACATCGCGCCTGAGCCGTGCGAGCGAGATGCGAGCGGTCACTGTCACCCGGCCGATTCCGCTGTGCGCTCTGTGTTTTTCGACTTGTCTCGCTGTGTCCAGGGTCAGTATTGGCCGAAATCTTCTCTCCATTGCCTCGACAATAGGTCCGTTGCAAACACATGGACCGCCTCCTGAGTCTCAGCCGCCAAAGCGAAAGGCAGTCCGGACCGGCACACCATAAAAGCCCAAAGGAACCCAATATGACCCGTTACATTGACGTCAATGATCTGAGCCGTCTCGTCCAGGAAAAAGGTTTGCCTCGTTGCCTGATCGAAATGGCCGAGTACATCCGTCAAGACTACGTACGCTGGCCGGATTTCGAAAAGTGCGCGCGACTGGCGAACCACTCCCCCGAGGGCGTCATCGAGCTTATGCCTGTGTCTGATACCTCGCTCTACGCCTTCAAGTATGTCAACGGGCATCCGAAGAACACGCACAATGGCATGCTGACGGTCATGGCGTTTGGTGCACTGGGAGACGTCGATACCGGCAAGCCTGTCTTGCTGAGTGAAATGACCCTGACTACCGCCATTCGCACCGCTGCCACTTCTGCACTCGCCGCCCGTTACCTCGCCCGACCGGACAGTCGCCGAATGGCACTTATCGGCAACGGTTCACAGAGCGAATTCCAGGCCCTGGCATTTCATACACTGCTAGGCATTACTGAAATCAGCCTCTACGACATCGATCCTGCCGCGACGGCGAAGCTGGTAGCCAACCTGCGTGCCTACCCCGCCATACAGGTGAGCGTTGCAAAAACCGTCGCGGAAGCCGTACGTGGGGCCGATATCGTGACCACGGTCACGGCCGACAAGGCCTACGCAACGATTTTGACGCCTGAGATGATCGAGCCCGGGATGCACCTCAACGCAGTGGGCGGCGACTGCCCCGGCAAGACCGAACTGCACCGAGACATCGTGGAGCGTGCGCGAGTCATGGTTGAGTACGAACCACAAAGCCGCATTGAAGGCGAAATTCAGCAGATGCCCGCCGACTCACCGGTGATCGAATTCTGGAAAGTCATCAATGGTCAGACCCAAGGTCGCCAGCATGCCGAGGAAGTCACCTTGTTCGATTCGGTCGGCTTTGCCATCGAGGACTACTCCGCCTTGCGCTATGTGCTGGATGTTGCAAGAGCGCTCAACATTGGCAGCGACATCCAGCTGGTGCCGGAGCTGCAGGATCCCAAGAACCTGTTCTCGTTGCTGCAACCTTCAGCAACTGACGATGTAAGGCTTCGGGCTTAACTGCACTCGACACTTCAAAGCGTTTACCTGGCGGCCCCTTCGGCTGCCAGGCGGAACCTTGAACAACCCCTCGGTCGTTTGAGCCATTTTTACAGCGCCATCCGCTGCGCCAGCGGCCTGGATCCACATAAACAAACGACGCCTTTGCATAAAAATTCCATGGCTGCTCGCCCCATGCCTGATGGACCTGGCTGATGCCAAATCCACGCCAGCATGCGGGCTTTCCTCATCCACTATGGAAGACTCGATATGCCACGTTTCATGCTCAGCACGCTGACGCTCGCCCTGGCCTTGACGGCAATGATGCCGGTAGTCAATGCCGCCCCTTTACTCGATCCCACACCTGCACACGCTCGCGTCGACAATCAATCAGGCCAGGCCAATACCTGGCTGGAGATTGATCAGGCTGCCTTCGAAGGAAACATCACCAGGCTTCAGCAACGGCTGGCGGGTAAAAGCCAGATGTGTGCCGTGATGAAAGCCGACGCTTATGGAAATGGCATAGGTTTACTGATCCCTTCCGCCATCCGGATGGGCATCACCTGTATCGGCGTGGCGAGCAATGAGGAGGCGCGTGTTGCACGGGAAAAAGGCTTCAAGGGACGCCTGATGCGTTTGCGCAGCGCTACCGTTGATGAAGTCGAGAATGCACTGCGCTACAACATCGAAGAACTGGTAGGCAATCTGGAGGTTGCACGCCAGCTCAATGCACTGGCCACCCGCAAGGGCGTGAAGCTGCCGGTCCACCTGGCGCTGAATTCGGCGGGCATGAGCCGCAACGGTCTGGAAATGAGCACGGCTGAAGGACAACAACAGGCGGTGGATCTGACCCGGCTGGATCATCTGAATATCGTCGGAATCATGACCCACTTCCCAGTCGAGGAACGTGAAGATGTGCTGCAGGGCCTGGCGAAATTCAAGGAGCAGTCCGGCTGGTTGATCGAGCACGCCAAACTGGACCGCAGCCGGATCACCCTGCACTGCGCCAATACCTTCACCACCCTTGAGGTGCCGGAAGGTTGGCTGGACATGGTTCGCCCAGGGGCAGCACTTTATGGCTACCCGGTGGGTGGGCATAACGAATTCCAACGGGTGATGCAGTTCAAATCACGGGTCGCGGCGGTCAATGCCTACCCGGCGGGCAGTACGATCAGCTACGACCGCACCTTTACCCTGAGCAAAGACTCGTTGATCGCCAACATCCCGGCCGGCTACTCCGATGGTTATCGAAGAGCGTTTTCCAACAAAGCTTCAGTTCTGATCCGCGGCCAACGCGCGCCGGTGATCGGCAAGGTCACCATGAACACGCTGATGGTCGACGTCAGTGGTATCAAGGGCGTGCAGGCGGGAGATGAGGTCGTTCTCTACGGCAAGCAAGGTGATGAAGAGATTACCCAGACGGAGCTTGAGACCATCAACGGCGCATTGCTGGCGGACCTGTACACGATCTGGGGCAACTCCAATCCGAAAGTCTTGAAGTCCAAATAAGGGAAGCCTGATACCAGTCACTTAACGAACGCAGGACATCTGTAGGAGCCGAGCTTGCTCGCGATGGACGTTAACGATAACGCGTGTTTTCTGAATACACGCGCCGCCTTGAGTCCATCGCGAGCAAGCTCGGCTCCTACACAGACCTCATCGATACAGTCCCGATCAGTTTTGCTCAAAGTGATCTTTCAGGTACTCAGCCGCCTCATCCGACGCTTGCTTGACATGCTTTGTCATCAACGCAACCGCCGCCTCCACATCTTTAGCCCGATACGCCGCAAGGATCGCGCGGTGCTCGTCCTGGCTATCAATCCCTGCTGAGCGCAGCTGCATGTAGATATGTGTATAACGCTGCGCGACGGTGTGCGCACGGATGATCATGTTTTCCAGGTGCTTCATTCGCGCAGGAGCATATAGCGCCGTATGAAGCGAGAGGTTCCATTGGCTGCTCAAGATCGGATCGTGAACTTTCTCGAACTCATCGATGATGCGTTCGACAGCATCAAGTTGCTCGGGTGTCGAAAGCGGTACCGAATGGCGCACAGCCAGTGGCTCCAGAACCGCCCGCAACTCAAAGCACTCATTCATTTCATGCCGGGAGGGCTGCGTCACCATAAAGCCACGGTTTGGCAGGAATTGGACCAGTCCCTGCCCTTCAAGCTCGCGCAGCGCTTCGCGAACCGGCACCTTGCTAGTGTTGAGTTCGGTAGCGATCAGGTCCTGACGCAGAGGTTCGCTACCGGAGAGCGCGCCGGTGACGATGGCTTCTCTGATAACGGCCGCAACAAATTGCGGTGCGGACACGCGTGCCAGCGGGATCAGTCCTGCAATGTATTTCAGTGGTGATTGGTTAGACATATGACACTAAGTGGCCAGGGGCGATTTAAAGGCGTGTCTGGGTTTGGCAGATACGAGGAACAACTACATCACTGTGGACAACCGTATACGATTATACGAAAACGGACAAGGACGGCATCCTCGGCCTGCCCTCTCGAACTTCAGTCCAATCCCTCGCCCCATCCATCTGAAATACAAGTCTCATTCATCGTTTTGTTGTTGTCGCTGGCGGATCTATAATCGTATACGTTCTACAGTAGGACGGAATGAAAACACCCTGGTTTGCCGTTTGCGATCAGGTCCTCGTCCCTCTTGCGCCATCTGCAACCACATCAGGACAACCACCGTGATCAACATAAAAAATGTTTCCAAGTGGTACGGTAACTTTCAGGTACTGATCGACTGCTCTACCGCAATAAAAAAGAGCGAAGTCGTCGTAGTGTGCGGCCCTTCCGGCTCTGGCAAATCAACGCTGATCAAAACGGTCAATGCGCTGGAGCCCTTCCAGAAAGGCGAAATTGTCGTCGACGGTATCAGCCTCTCGGACCCGAAAACCAACCTGCCCAAGCTACGCAGCCGGGTCGGCATGGTGTTTCAACACTTCGAGTTGTTTCCGCACCTGTCCGTGACGCAAAACCTGACGCTCGCCCAGATGAAGGTGCTGGGCCGTGGCCAGGACGAGGCGCTCAAACGTGGACTGAAAATGCTCGATCGTGTTGGCCTGAGCGCCCACAAGGACAAGTTCCCAGGGCAGCTCTCAGGTGGTCAGCAGCAGCGTGTGGCAATTGCTCGTGCATTATCCATGGACCCGATCGTCATGCTGTTTGACGAACCTACCTCCGCCCTGGACCCGGAAATGGTCGGAGAGGTTCTAGACGTCATGATCAAGCTCGCAAACGAGGGCATGACCATGATGTGCGTCACCCACGAAATGGGCTTTGCCAGGAAAGTCAGTGATCGTGTGATTTTCATGGACGCGGGAAAAATCATTGAAGACTGTAAAAAAGAAGAGTTCTTCGGCTCTCCCGAAGCACGCTCCCCTCGTGCCAAGGACTTCCTGTCAAAGATCCTGCAACATTGATCACGCGGAGTCGCCAAGGGGACTCACCAACGCAACTCAAAGGCATTTTTCGCGCCCGGCTGGATGCTGCTGCCCAAGCGTGCGCACTCGCGAGAAAGGGTGTCGTGCAGCCATTGACGGTCATCCCCTTCGGCGCGACAGATGCGAAAGCGACGCAGGCGGGTGGGTACCAAGTCCAGCGACTGCAGGTGCCCGCCCGGGTCCAGCGAGGCAAAGTATAGAAACCCCAGGTCGCCGCGAAAGGCTGTGTAGCCTTCGATGCCTTCGTAATCGTTCAGAAGATCACCGCAGCCATAGAGAATCAGGCGTTCGCGGTAGACCTCGATGCCTTTGACGTGGTGCGAGGAATGCCCGTGCACCACGTCAACTCCGGCCTCGTCGATCAAGGCATGGGCGAACCAGCGCTGCTCGCGCGGGATATCGAACCCCCAGTTGTCGCCCCAGTGAATGGAGGCGACCACCAGATCCCGCGGTTTTTTGCCCTCGAGAATCCGTTTGGCCACAGGGCGCAGGCTTTGCATCGACAGATCCTCCAGCCGCGCGACGCCCGCGCCCTTATCCGTGGCGGCCCAGTCCGACGCAATGCCGCTGTCGGGTGCGCCGAGGCCAAACACCAGCAGGCGCCGCCCGCCAGGCTGCAGCAACACGGCAGGCGCTTCGGCAGATCGCCGGTTGTGCCCGGCACCGGCGCTGCACATACCATTGCTCGCCAGGGTATCCAGCGTATCGGCCAGGCCGGCTGCCCCCCAGTCCAGCACATGGTTGTTGGCCAGCACGCAGCAGTCGATGCCGGCTGCGCTGATGGCCGGGAAGTTCTCCGGGCTCATGCGGTAGTTGATGCCCTTTGGCTCCGGTCGTCCGCGGCGAGATACCGCAGTTTCCAGATTGATGATGCGTGCGTGTGGCTGGCGAAGTTCGAACTCATCCAGCGCAGCGCCCCAGACATAGGTGAAATCGACTGGGCGAGGAATCGGGCCATTGACTCGTTCTGCCAGCCGGACGTAGTCGCCGGCATTCTTGACGTAAGCTTCGTAAAGCCGCGGATCGCCAGGATGCGGCAGTACTGCATCGATGCCGCGGGCAGTCATGACGTCGCCGCAGAGAAACAGCTTAAGCGTATCGGTAACAGCTGCCATGGCACCCTCCCGAATATAAGCCGGGGGATGTTTCCATCCCCCGGCTTATTATTACGCTGAAATAGGCAGAACGACTTCTGAACCTCTACTCAGTTGTTCTTCATATGCAACTGATAAAGCTCATTGGCAATGGCGATATCCTCCAGCCCCAGCCCGATTGAGCGGAAGAAGGTATGGCGCTCGGGATCGGGAAGTCGGGCGGCTCCCGTCATCAGCTCGGGCAAATCTCCGCAAATACTCTCGGGTAACCAGCCATGCTGGTCTTTTGCCAAGCGCATTTCCCCTGCGCTGTCGGGCGTTGTAGCCCGGTAATCGCAATAGACGCTCATGTTCAGCAAGGACTCTGGCGGTACTTCATGTGCCAAGGGTGCATTGGTACAAATGGAAGTGATCAGCGCCGGTTTTTTCAGCGTGACAGGGTCAAGCACCGTTCGACCGGCCGAGGTGCACAGCATGATGACATCCGCATCTTCGACCGCACTGGCCAGTTCGGTATGAATGCTCACGCGGGGATCTATGTCCCGGAGCGCCTGCTGTTCGGACGCTGGCAGAGCGTCAATATTAGGTGCATACAACCTGATATCCCCCCATTCGCGCAGTGCCAGGACATGCCGGGCATGAGCCTGGCCCAGCCGCCCTACTCCCACTACCGCCAGCTTGCTGACATGCGCGGGCGCGAGCAAATCGACGGCGAGTGCGGTGGTTCCCGCCGTTCGCTCAACCGTCAGTTGTCCCGAATCACAGAGCAAACGGGGTTGACCGTCATCCATCGACATCATCAACGTCCAGGCCGTCACCAGAGCCCCTTCCGGAAGCGGGATATAGGGCGAGAGCTTTGCACCAAAGACCCGCTCCTCGGCAAGCGTTCCGAGGTAGCTGATAAAGTTGCCCTGCCCATTGGGAAACGGATTGCGCAGTTGTGGCGGTTGCACAGCCTTTTCCTGTCCCAACGCCAGGAACATACGACGCAATGCGGACAGCACATCAATCTGATCGATCAGTTTGGCCACTTGAACTGAATCAAGTACGGCAATGTCATTTTTCATCGAATTCATTCCTTCATCGAGCATCTGACAGAAAACCTAAAACGTCGAAACCACTCGGTTCGAGTTCATGGGGAAGAATATTCAAACAACTAGTTGAATAGCTTGAAGCTACCAAGAGAACTGATACTTCTTACTCAATACAACCCAGCACATCGGTTTTCTAAAGATGGGCAACTACATCGATTTCAATATCAAACGGAAACGGCCAAGGCTTGACTGCAACGAATGAGCGGACGGGTGGATTCTCAGGGAAATACTTGCGATACACTGTGTTTACCTCATCCATCATCGATGGATCCGTCACGAAGATCGTGGTTTTCACGACGTTATCGAGGCACGATCCTGCCGATTCAAGAACAACTTTCATCACCTGCAATACAGCATGCGTCTGTTCAATAATCGTGCCTCGAACTATATTCCCGGTCAGTGGATCGAGCGGCGGCAGGCCACAGGTATAGAGCATCGAGCCCGAACGAATCAGCAAAGAAGTCGGTGTATTCAAACGTCTTAGCGCGTCAGATAAAAACGGTACTTCTATTATTTCTTTCATGGAGGCATCCATTATTGATACAGGCGGGCCCTACGTTCACGCTCAATCGACGCAACGTAGTGTTGGATATACATGCAGATAACGAAGTAGATGACGCCGACAAACAGATAGAGCTCTTTGTAGAACCCTTGCCAGTTTTCGTCATAAAGGCTTGATCTTGCCGATCCAAGCAAATCGAAAAGTCCGATGATCATCAACAGCGAACTGTTCTTGACGAACGCGATGGCGATGTTGGCAATCGGTTGCAGCGAATGGGCGATGACTTGCGGCAAGATGACGTAGGCATGACTGCCCCAATAACCGAACCCCAGGCTTGCCGACGCTTGGCGCTGACCGACTGAAAGTGCTTGCAGGGCACCGCGCAAGGCTTCGGAAAAGTAAGCGGCGGTAAACAACGAGAGACCGATACCTGCCCGAAAAAGCTTGTCGAAAATAAGCTCGTCCGGAAGTATCAACGGAATGATCGCAAAGGTCATGAAGACAATAGTGATCGCCGGAACACTGCGAATGAGATCCACATAAAGCCGGCACGGAACAGAGACAAGCGGCATCTGCGACCGACACCCCAACGCCAGCAGCACACCCAGAGGGAACGCACACACGAGGCCGGCAATGCTGATCAGCAGGGTGATCGGCAGTCCACCCCAACGCGCACGATCCACTGACTCAAGACCGAACAGTCCGCCACTCATCAATAGATAACCAATCAACGCGGCCAGTACCCACAACACAATGGCCACTGTGTGATGGCGGACTCGAATCAAACACCAGAGCGCAACGGCCGCGATCAATGCAACGAAAGTGATCGGACGCCAAAGCGATTCCGGAGGATAGGCCCCGAACAGGATGAGATTGAGCTTGGTGCCGATGAACGCCCAGCAAGCGCCTCCGTTCTGGTGGCATTGCGCGGCATCGCCACTAAAGGTTGCATCAAGCAACAACCATTTGAAGATATCTGGGCCAACCAAAACGACGCCCCAGAGAAAAAGCGCGCCGAGCACAATCCGGCTTGGCATACCCGAGCCCAAGCCTTTCAGACGCTGGATCAGCGTCAAGGGTGCGACAATCGACACTTGGGCACCATTATTCAGATCACCAGACATAATGTTTCTCCCAAAGACCGATTACCCGCGTCGTAATAATGTTTACCGTGACGTAAACCAGCATGAAAATGCTGATCAACTCGATGGCCTGCCCCGTTTGATTCATGGCGGTATTTCCCGCCGAGACCAGTTCCGGGTATCCCACGGCAACACCCAGCGAACTGTTTTTCATCAGGTTCAGGAGTTCACTGACCACCGCCGGCATCGCGATCCGGAAAGCTTGTGGCATCACGATGTAACGCAGCACGCCAAAGTGTGTCAGGCCCAACGCATAACCTGCGGCAATCTGTCCCTGGGCAATGGACTGCACGGCCCCACGGATCGCTTCGGCTATGTAAGTGCCCGTGTACACCGAGAGCCCGATGAACATACTCATGAACTCGGGTGAAAAGTGCCCGCCGCCGCCGATTGAAAACTTGCTCGCTGTGGGCCATTCAAATGTCATTTGCCCGGACCACAGGGCATAAGCGGTGGACACGAAGGCAACCAGGCTCAGGAGTATCAGCAACGCTCCCGGGTTTTTCAGTGTGCTGCCACCGGTGCGCACACTTCTGAGGACAAACGCCACGACGGTGCAAAAGATCGCGACGATTGCTGTCAATGCGAAGGGGGACGGCCACGGGAAATTGATCCCGCGATTACTGATGAACACACCCGGTACCGGCTCCAGAGCCTCCCGGACGACTGGTAGACCGTAAGTAAAAACAGCGAACCAGAAGAACAACTGCAGCAGTAGCGGTGTATTGCGGATCGTCGAGACATACACTTTGGCAATTCGTCTGGCCAGGCCGAATTTAGATAACTGAGCCAGCGCCGCCAATACCCCGAGCAGCACGGAGAACACGATGGCGCAAAACGCCACTTTCAACGTGTTTGAAAACCCCGCTAGCAAGGCGTACGCATATGACTTGTCACCGCTGAAAGCAATCATGCTTTCGCTGAGGTCGAAGCCGGCGCGAGTCCACAGAAAGCCGAACCCGGTATTGATCCCTTTCTGTGTAAGGCGCTCGTTAATCAGGTGCCCGAAATACCAAACCGCAATCACGACAGCCGTGAGTACTACAAGCTGGACCAACACCGTGACTGCCCGGTGTTGGTGTTTAACTGCGCCATCTCTTGCCGACATGACCTTCACCTCTCGTTTCTGATTCGCCATCTACGCGGCGTTTGAGCCATTCACATCGCGGATCAGAAAAGCGGGGCGTACAGCAGGCCACCGTCCGACCACAGGGCATTCTGGCCACGCTTCATCTGCAAGGGAGTATTGGCACCCACGTTGCGCTCGAAGATTTCTTTGTAGTTGCCTACCGCGGAGATGACATTGATCACCCAGTCATCCTTGAGACCCAGCCCTGCCCCAACGCCAGGTGTTACACCCAGAAGACGCCGGACGTCTTCGTTGTTACTGGTGAGCATTTGTTTAACGTTTTCTTTGGTGATACCGAGTTCTTCTGCAGTAAAGGTTGCGAAGACGGTCCACTTGACGATGTCTGCAAAGTGCTTGTCATCGCCCCGCACGACTGGACCCATTGGCGACTTCGAGATCACATCCGGAAGGATGGCGTAGTTTTCAGGGTTGCCTGAGTTGAGCCGGATAACCGCCAACTGCGACACATCGCTGGTGATTACATCGCAGCGGCTTGCGAAAAAGGCCGAGAAGAATTCAGTCCCGCTTTCGATCACCACAGGTTTGAATGTGATCTTCAACTTGTCGAAGAAATTGCGAACCACATACTCGCTGGTGGTGCCCTGCTGAATGCAGACCGTAGCGCCATCGAGTTCTGCCGCCTTGGTGACGCCCAGTTTCTTGTTGATCAGAAAGCCTTGGCCGTCGAAGAAGTCCACCACCGGAAATTGCAGCCCCATCGTGGTATCGCGCGTCAGGGTCCAGGTGCTGTTCCGAGAGAGGACATCCACTTCGCCATTCTGCAGCGCCGTGAAACGTGCCTGATCGGACAGCGGGACAAACTTGACTTTCGGCTTCTCGAAAATCGCCGCCGCAAAGGCTTTGCAGAAATCCGCATCAAACCCCTGCCAATCACCTGCACTGTTGGGCGCACCAAAGCCGACCAGGCCCGGGTGCACACCACAGACAAGCACTCCACGCTCTCGAATTTTCGACAAGGTATCGGCCTGTACCGGTGCAGAAATTGCCAATGAAAGCCCCAGGGCTGCTGCGGTAGATGCGAAAAGAACTCTTAGACGTGTCATCAGATTCTCCACTCGGTAGAAAGTATACGATTTCAAGCTATATGACTTTGCGAGCGGCTGTCAAGCCACAAGAATGGTCGCATTGGCAATTTGTTTTGAGTTTAGATCGGGTGCGCTGCGAGGTGGCTGATCACCGGCGTGTGTCGCAATGGCTCAAGCAGCCCATCGGGATTGCGCAGACCCAAATCACGGATGATGCCCATCAAAAGTCAGACTTCCTGGTCGACCTTCTGATCAACGGATTGTTCTGCAACTGCGATGGCATGCTGGAAGCTTTCAAGAAATACAGTTTCTGCATGGGTCATTTTTTGCTCGCGGTTCCACAACAAGTGAATGTCCACGTCGGAGACTCCATCCCGGGGCGGCAGGCGCCAGAGCATGCCGTTGTAGAGGTCAATATCGAGTAAGTGCTCTGGCAAACAGCCGATACCAAATCCTGCGATCACCAACCTGCGTATTTCTTCAAAGTTTGATGACGACGCGACGATCTTGCCGGTGAAGCCCTGTTGGTCACGAAACACGGTAAGCGGCGAAAGATTGCCGCCAATCTGGTCGCTCGTGAAGCTGACAAAATTTTCCCCTTGCAGCTCAGCCAGATCCAGGCCCCGCACGCCAAAAAAGCGATGGCGTTTTCCGCAAAAGAACGCATATCGCTGACGTATCAGACAACGCTGCTCAAGCTTGGGTTGAGCGATGCGGCATAAACCGACACCGACGGTGGCGGTCTTCTGTATCAGCGAACTGAGAATGTCGGAGCTGCGCATTACCTCTATTTCCAACTCCACACGCGGATGATTGAGATGAAAATTCGCGAGAAAATCATCATAGACCGTCGATTGCACCCGGCTGATCGAGAGCAGGCGAACCTTCCCCACCACATCATCCTGGGGGCCTTCGATGGCCGAGCCGATGCGCGACACGTTGCCGTACATCTCTTCGGCAATCCGCAGTATTTCTTCCCCTGCCTCAGTGAGATCGAAGCGTGGCCCCTTGCGCGAAATCAAGGCGCACTCCAACTGCTCTTCCAGCCGCTTGAGCGATTGACTGACGGCTGATTGGGTAATGAACAGCCGCGCCGCAGCACGGCTGATGCTCCCTTCCTGACCAATCGCCAGGTACGTGCGCAACAAATTCCAGTCCAGACGATCGTTGAGGAAACGCCGCCCTCCCCATCTAGCCTGCATTAGCTCTTCATTCGAGTTTTTGCTGCTCATCTTAATGTCCATTATTAGCGTGACTTAATCAGCGCTTAAGGATTAGCAAATTGCTTAATTATAGAGGCTACGAGATAAAGCACGAAGGCGCCAGAGGGACAGAGCGTTACCGTGATCCGATTGATCCCTGTCGGTAAAATAATCAGAGAAAGGAACTTACATGTACACACCCGACAACATTGCCCCCGCCGAGTGGAAAGCCCGCTGCGAGCTGGCCGCACTGTATCGACTGGTCGCGTACTTTCGCATGACCGACCTGATCGACACTCACATCACCCTGCGCATTCCAGGCCCTGAACACCACTTCCTGATCAACCGCTACGGCGTGATCTTCGATCGCATGAAAGCCAGCGACCTGGTGCGCATAGACCAGTATGGTCAGGTGGTGGGCGGTGCGAACGAGCGCACCCGTGTCAACGCCGCAGGCTTCGTGATTCATTCGGCGATCCACATGGCCCGCCCGGATCTCAATTGCGTGGTGCATACCCATACCGCAGCCGGGATGGCTGTGGCCGCCCAGGAGCAAGGTCTGTTACCGATCAGCCAGCATGCGCTGAAGTTCTACGGCAAATTGGCTTATCACACCTATGAAGGCATTGCGCTGTCGCTGGCCGAGCGTGAACGATTGGTCGCCGACCTGGGGCCACACAAGGCCATGATCCTGCGTAACCATGGCCTGCTGGCGGCCGGTGGAAACGTGGCTGAAGCCTTCCACGAAATTCACTTCCTGGAGCGCGCCTGCCAGGCGCAGGTCGCGGCGCTGGCCGGCGGCAGCCAGCTGGTCTACCCCAGCAAAGAAGTCTGCCAACACACAGCAGAACAGTTCGGCCGCGACGAAGCCGAGGAAATCATGGGGCTGAGCTGGAATGCCGCCTTGACCTTGATTGAAGACCAGCGCGAGTCCTATTGCTCATGAACACCGTCGTACTGCTGTCGCGCGACAGCATCCTGCTCGGCCAGCTCCAAGCGGCCTTTGCCCGTCAGGCGCCAGACATACGGGTAGTGCTGGCCGATGACCCGGTCGCCAGTGAAGCACTGGTCGCGGCATGCTGGTTCCCGCCGGCCAACAGTTTGGGCGCGCTGCCCAATCTGCAACTGGTGCATTCGGTTGCCGCGGGTGTTGATCACTTGCACACCGATCCCAGCTGCCCGAACTTGCACGTGTGCCGAGTGGTCGATCCCGCGCACCGCCAAGGCATGACCGAGTACGTACGCTGGGCGGTGATTCACTATCACCGACGTTTCGATCAGGTCTTGCAGCAGCAGCCTGACCAGCTCTGGCAGCGCCCGATACAGATTCAGGCAAAGGATTTCAAGGTCGGTGTGATGGGCTTGGGTTCGCTGGGCGCAGCCATTGCCGAAGACCTGGCCAGTGCCGGCTACAGCGTTCACGGCTGGGCGCGCAGTGTCAAAAACATACCCGACGTGGTCTGCCACAGCGGCGACCAGGCGTTCAGTGGCTTTCTCGAAGGCCTCGATCTATTGATCAACCTGCTGCCGTTGACCCCGGCGACCCGAGGCATTCTCTGCACTGAAACCTTCAAGGCCTTGGCGCCTGGTGCTGTAGTCGTCAACTGCGGTCGCGGCCAGCACGTACGCATCGACGATCTACAACAGGCATTGAGCAGCGGTCAGCTGCGCGGTGCGGTGCTCGACGTCTTCGAGCATGAACCCCTGCCGGTCGATGATCGCCTGTGGCGCATGCCCGGGGTGATCGTTACCCCGCACATGGCATCGGCGGCGTCCCACGACTGCATCGCCAGCCAGATTGCCGAAAACACGCGGCGGCTGGCCCGTGGTGAACCCCTGAACAACCCGGTCGATACGTCCCTGGGCTATTAAGACACGCGACAAGAGGTGAATGATGAAAGTATCCAAGGTCAACGGTGAGCGCCTGTGGGGCAGCCTGATGGACATGGCCAAAATTGGCGCCACCGAGCGTGGCGGCAACTGTCGCCTGGCCCTTTCCAGGGAAGACCTGGCTGGCCGCGAGTTGTTCATGGGCTGGTGCCGTGAGGCTGGCTTGAGTATCGCGTTCGATGCCATTGGCAATCTTTTCGCCCGCCGCGAAGGCCAGGACAATGCCCTGCCGCCGATCGTCATGGGCAGTCACCTGGACACCCAGCCAAAAGGTGGTCGCTTCGATGGTATCTACGGCGTGCTGAGCGGACTGGAGGTGGTGCGTTGCCTGAATGATCAAGGCATCGAAACCCGCCAGCCCATCGAAATCGCCGTGTGGACCAATGAGGAAGGTGCGCGCTTTACTCCGGCCATGTTCGGTTCGGCGGTGTTCACTGGCATTCTGCCGTTGCAAACCGCATTGGATGCCCGTGATGCCCAGGGCATCAGCGTCGCTGAAGCCTTGGCCGATATTGGCCATGGTGGAGACCTTCCCCTGCAGCGGGCCTTCGATTCTTACTTCGAGGCTCATATCGAACAAGGCCCAATCCTGGAGGACAACGGCCTGCCAGTAGGCGTTGTCACTGGCGGCCAGGCGATCTGCTGGCTGGATGTGCAGGTTGGCGGTGTCAGTGCCCACGCCGGCACCACACCGATGCCGTTGCGTAAGGATGCCCTGTTCGGTGTCGCGGAAATGGCCAGCGTGCTGGAATCCATCGCCAGAGACTTCGCACCTAAGGGGCTGGTCACGGTGGGCCAGCTGGAGATCGCCAAGTCATCGCGCAACACCATCCCCGGCCGGATCAACTTTACTGTCGATCTGCGCCACCACGAAGACGAACAGATTTCCGCAATGGAGCAAGCCGTATGCGAGCGCTTGCAAATCGTGGCTGATAAGCGCGGTTTGAGCCTGGCGATCAGTCGTCACTGGCTCAGCCCCGCAACACCCTTCGATGCCGATTGCGTGGCCGCTGTGCGTTCGGCGGTCCAGGCGCTGGGTTACCCCCATCAGGACATCGTCAGCGGTGCCGGGCATGACGCCATTCACCTCGCCGGGCATTGCCCCACCACTATGGTCTTCATTCCCTGTGTCGGTGGCCTGAGCCACAACGAAGCCGAAGACGCCCTGCCGGACGATGTACGAATGGGCTGCGACGTGCTGCTCAATGCGGTACTGCAACGAGCTCAGCACCTGAGCGACTGATTATGCAAGCAACAACGAACCTCTGAGGTTGCGTCATTCACACGACCTCCGAGGCAGGGCCCGTTTGCGCCTGAAAAACAATAAAACCGATCTCCAGCTACAGCATCACCGTTACCCACACTGCCAACCAATAAATCAATCCACTGAGCCCAACGCTCAATTTGGAGAAAAAGGCATGAACAGCTCCGCGTGCATCCAGACCGCTACCCCGACGGTCGAACCCAGCGTCAACATGAAAAAAGTCGCCGTCGCCAGCGTCATCGGCACCACGGTGGAATGGTACGACCTGTTTGTTTTCGCCACGGCTTCCGCCCTGGTGTTCAACAAGATTTTCTTCCCGGCGTTCGATGCCTTGATTGGCACCCTCCTGGCCTTCGGCACCTTCGCTTCGGCTTATGGTGCGCGCATCGTCGGGGCTGCCTTGTTCGGCCACTACGGCGACAAGCTTGGGCGCAAATCGATGCTGCTGATTTCGCTATTGACCATGGGTGCGGCAACCTTTGCCATCGGTCTGTTACCGGATTACGCCAGCATTGGCATCTGGGCACCGATCCTGCTTTTAACCCTGCGGATCATTCAAGGCCTGGCACTGGGCGGTGAATGGGGCGGTGCGGTGTTGATGGCCGTCGAGCATGCCCCCGCCAACCAGCGTGGTTTATATGGCTCATGGGTACAGATCGGCGTGCCGGCCGGTACCATGATTGCCAACCTGGCCTTCCTGGCGATCGCCTGGCTGCTGCCGGCTGAAGACATGCTTGCCTGGGGCTGGCGCATCCCGTTCCTGGCCAGCGCGCTGCTGATTGCCGTGGGCCTGTACATCCGCCTCAACATTACCGAGACACCTGCGTTCCACAAGGCTCAAACCAGCGAGCCGCAAATCAAGCTGCCGCTGGCCGAAGTCTTCAGCAAATACTGGAAGCAAGTCCTGCTCGGCGGCGTGGCAACCATGTCGACCGGCGCATCTTTCAACATCATCGTCGCCTTCGGCCTGACCTATGGGACCCAGACCCTGGGCTTCAGCCGCACCATCATGCTCAGCGTGGTACTGGCCTCCTGTGCGCTGTGCATTGTGCTCTTGCCAGCCTTCGGTGCACTGTCTGACCGCTTCGGCCGCAAGCCGGTGATCATCGCCGGTATCGTCGGTGAAGCGCTGGTCGCCTTCCCTATGTTCTGGCTGATGGATACTCGCGAGCTGCCGCTGGTGTTTCTCGGCTATGGCCTGTTGATGACCGCGTTCGCCGCCAACTACGGGCCCATCGCAACCTTCCTCGCCGAGCTGTTCGGCACCCGTGTGCGTTACTCCGGCCTATCGGTGGCTTACATGCTCTCCGGGCTGCTGGGCAGCGCGGCCACGCCTATCGTGACCACGGCCCTGCTGGCAATGACCGGCAAAGGCTCGTCAGTGGCCTGGTACCTGATTGGCTCTGCGGTCATTTCCCTGATTGCCCTGTTACTGCTGACCGAAACCTTCAAGCGCGACTTGAGCGCTGGACGGGCTGAATAGCACCAAGTGACCCACAACAAGAATAAACCCACCCGCACTTGATCCTGCTGCCATTCACGCTCCCTCTGGATTCGTACACCATGGAAAAAACTCTGCACCTGTTTGGCATGAGCGCCGGCGCTTGCCTTTTGACTCTGAGCCAGGTCGCTTCAGCCGATTTCATCAGCGATAGCAAGGCCACACTGGGCTTGCGTAACTTCTACTTCAACAACGACTACCGCGACCGGCCCGGCAGTGCCGGCCAGAGCAAGACCGAGGAATGGGCGCAGGGACTCATGCTCAATTACTCCTCCGGTTTCACCGACGGCACCCTGGGGTTTGGCGTCGATGCGCTGGGGCTGGTGGGCCTCACCCTGGACAGCGGCCAGGGCCGCCATCGCGGCAGCTCGATGATCCCGACTGAAGGTGATGGCGCTGCCGATGAATGGAGCCGCCTGGGCGTGACCGCAAAAGCCCGTTTGAACAAGACCGAAATGCGTTACGGCACGCTGACGCCCAAACTGCCGATCCTGATAGCGAACGACGGTCGCCTGTTGCCCCAGACCTTTGAAGGCGGCCAGATCACCAGCAACGATCTCGACAAGCTGACCTTGACCGCCGGCCGTCTGGAGCACGCTACCGGGCGTGGCTCCAGTGATAGCACCGGGTTGGCGGTCAGCGGTGGGCGTCAGGAGAGCAACCAGTTTCTCTTCGCCGGTGCCGACTACAAAGTCACTAAAGATCTGACCGCGCAGTATTACCTGGCCAATCTCGAGGACTACTACACCCAGCACTTTTTCGGGCTGCAGCATGTGCTCGCACTCGGCGAAGGCCAGTCGTTGAAGACCGACCTGCGCTACTTCGATACATCTTCTGACGGCGCCAACAGCACGGTCAGCGGACGGGCCGACGGTTACCGGGTCGGTGGCTATAGCCGAAACGGTGCCGGTGAAATCGACAACCGCACCTGGAGCGCCCTCTTCACGTACAGCCTTGGTGGCCACGGGTTGACCGGCGGTTACCAGAGCGTTTCCGATGGCAGCAACTTCGTCCAGCTCAACCAGGGCTCCCTGGTGGACAAAGGGGCCGGTGGCGCAAGCCTGTATCTGTTCACCGACCGCATGCTCACCAGCTTCAACCGGGCCGGCGAACGCACCTGGTTCGGCCAGTACGCCTATGACTTCGCCGCCTCGGGCGTACCGGGCCTTCGCGCGTCGATGGTTTATCTCAAAGGCAGCCAGATCAAGACCACTTCTGGTAGCGATCAGCAGGAATGGGAGCGTGACCTGGCCCTGGATTACGTTATCCAGGACGGCACGTTCACAGGCCTGGGTTTCGGTTGGCGCTATGGCGTTCTGCACTCCGAAGCCGACGCTAATCAGGACCAGAACCGCTTGTTCGTCAGCTACACCCTGACATTGTTCTGATTCACCGGCCCGCCGCCCATACCGGGTCGGCGGGCCTCTATTCTCAGCGAGGTTCATTAATGAAACGTATCCAGGCAGCACCCGGCACAATCGGCCCGGTCGGTCCTTACTCCCAGGCAGTGGTCAGCGGCCATCTGGTGTTCACTGCCGGTCAAATACCCGCAGTCGGCGGACTGGATCAGCAACCCGAAGGCTTCGAAGAGCAAGTGCGCCAGACCTTGCGTAACCTGGAAGCCATCCTGATCGCGGCAGGTTCGGACTTCGATCACGTGATCAAGGTTAACGGCTATCTCACCGATCCAGCTCAACTGGAACCCTTCAACCGGGTCTATACCGAGGTGCTCGGTCATGCGCCGCCGGCACGCACCACGGTCTGCGTGGCACTCTGGGGGGTGGCACTGGAAATCGATTGTGTGGCCGAACTCATTGATTCAGCAAAGCAGAGGTAAGCCATGAACGCCCCTACTCAATTGCTTGAAAAACTCCATCAGGTCAGCTTCGCCACCCTCGGGCATTTGCTCGAAGACGGCTTTGTCAGTGCCGAAATTCGCTCCATGCTGAGCGCCGTCAAAGTGGTAGGTCGCGCCGTGACGCTGAGCGTGATCGACGCTGATGCCATTGCCGTCAACCGCGCCTTGGCAAGCCTTCAAGACGGCGACGTGCTGGTGATTGACATGAACGGTGATCGACATCACGCCTGTGTCGGTACGGTGACAGCCTGTGCAGCTAAAGCGAGAGGCGCCAGGGCCATCGTGGTCGATGGCGTGGTGACCGATATCCTCGAACTGCGCGAAGCCGGACTGCCGGTTTTCGCCCGTGGCACCAACCTGCTGACCACCAAACTGCACGGCAACGCCGAGAGCCAGTTGAACGTACCAGTGCAATGTGGCGGGGTTCAGGTGCACCCGGGCGATCTGGTGCTGGGAGACGATAACGGGTTACTGATTCTTGACAGTCAGGCACTCGCCGCAGTCATCGACCAGGCACTGGCCAGTGATCGTGCAGAACCCGGTCTGCTGGAACGTCTTGAAGCCGGAGAGCCAATAGCATCCGTACTGCGTGTTCAATGATTGATCGCTTGTAATGCGGACCGCCGCGCGGCGGCGAGCGTCAACAAAGCGTTATTTTTTTGAAATTCTTCACAGCCGCTAATCAGTTAGTTCGGTTTTTTGACACTCCCCCGATATGCGGTCACAACTTTTGCGCTCCGTTGGGTCATAACACGGTAGCTGCCGATGGAATATTGGCATCTGCCGAGGTTTCGCCTGATACGGAGATAAACTCATGATTTTCAATGTACAAAATTTTGGCGCCAAAGGAGATGGCATCACTGACGATACGGCGGCGATACAAAATGCAATTGATGCGGCGGCCGCTGCAGGCGGGGGGCAGGTGTACATGCCGACCGGAACTTATATCGTTTCGGGAGGTGAGGAACCCTCCGACGGCTGCCTGATGCTCAAGAGCAATGTCTACTTGTACGGCGACGGCATGGGCGCAACCACCGTCAAGGTGGCTGACGGCTCCGACACCAAGATCACCGGAGTCATCCGCTCCGCCTATGGCGAGCAAACCCACGACTTCGGTGTCAGCAACCTCACCATCGACGGCAACCGTGACAACACCACGGGCAAGATCGACGGTTGGTTCAACGGCTACATTCCCGGCGAAGCGGGCTACGACTCCAACGTCACCCTCGACAGCGTCGAGATCAAGGATTGCTCCGGGTACGGTTTCGACCCCCACGAGCAGACCGTGAACATGGTCATCAGCAACAGCGTGTCCCACGGCAACGGCCTGGACGGTTTCGTTGCCGACTTTCTCAGCGACAGCACCTTCGAAAACAACGTTGCCTACGACAACGACCGGCACGGTTTCAACATCGTTACCAGCACCCACGACTTCACGCTCACCAATAACGTTGCCTACAACAACGGCGGCACTGGCATCGTCGTGCAGCGCGGCAGCGAGGACATCCCCTCCCCCAGCAACATCACCATCACCGGTGGTGAGGTGTACGGCAACGGCGCCGAAGGGGTGCTGATCAAACTGTCCAGCGAGGTGACGGTCAGCGGCGTCGATATTCACGACAATGCCAGCACCGGGGTCCGCATCTACGGCAGCAACCACGTCGAGATCATCGACAACACGCTCAACAACAATTCCCTGGGCAGCCCCGTACCGGAGATCATCATCCAGTCCTACGACGACACCCTGGGCGTGTCCGGCAAGTACTTCAACGGCAGCGATAACACCATCCAGGGCAACCTCATCACCGGCAGCGACCTGTCGACCTACGGCGTTGCAGAGCGCAATGAAGACGGCACTGATCGCAACGCCATCATCGGCAACACCATCAGCCACACCAGTAACGGTGCCACGCTGGTCTATGGCGACGGCAGCTACGTCAGCGCCACGGTGCCGATGACCACCGTGCAAGGTACGGCTGGCAATGACACCCTGCTGGGCAGCGCCGCCAGCGAGATTTTCTACGGCGTTGCCGGCAACGACACCCTCAATGGCGGGGCCGGCGACGACATTCTGGTGGGTGGTGCAGGCATCGACAAACTCACCGGCGGTACCGGCGCCGATACGTTCCGTTTCGCCGCTCAGTCCGACAGTTACCGCAACGCGACCACAAGCTTTGATGACACCATTACCGACTTCGACGTCACCCAGGACAAGATCGACCTCGCCGGCCTCGGTTTCACAGGCCTGGGCAATGGCCGTGGCGGCACCCTGCAGGTCAGCTACGGCGCCAGCAGCGACCGCACCTACATCAAGGACTACGACGCCGACGCCAGCGGCAATCGTTTCGAGTTGATCCTCTCGGGCAACCTTGCCAGCACCCTGACGGCCAATAACTTCATCTTTAATCGGGTGATTACCGGCACCAGCGGCAGCGACTCGCTGTTGGGTAGCGATTCGGCCGACACCCTGCTCGGCCTGGCGGGCAACGACAGCCTCAGTGGCGGCGCGGGCGACGACAAGCTCGACGGCGGTGCCGGCATGGACACCCTCACCGGCGGTGCCGGGGCGGACACGTTCGTGTTTTCCAGTCGCCTGGACAGTTACCGTAACTACAACACCGGCGGTGCCAACCTTGGTGACCTGATCACCGATTTCGATTTCACCGCCGACAAGATCGACCTCTCGGCCATGGGTTTCACCGGCCTGGGGGATGGCAAGAACAACACCGTGTACCTGGTGCTCAACAGTGCCGGCACCAAGACTTATATCAAGTCCCTGACCGCCGACGCCAATGGCAACCGCTTCGAAGTGGCACTGGACGGCAACTACCTCAACAAGCTGACCAGCGCCAACTTCGTCTTCGCCACGTCGTCACCAACCAACCAGGCGCCGGTGCTGACCACGCCGCTGCTGGATCAGAACGCCACCGAAAACACCGTGTTCAGCTACGTGGTGCCGGCCACCAGCTTCACCGATCCGGACAATGACAACCTCAGCTACACCGCGACCCTGGCCGACGGCAGCGCCCTGCCCGCGTGGCTGAGCTTCAATGCCACCAACCTGACCTTCACCGGCACGCCGACTAGCACTGCGTCCGGCAATTACAACGTGCTGGTCAGAGCCACGGACCCGGCCGGTGCATCGGTCAGCGATAGCTTCGCCCTGGCGGTGGCCGATGCGCCCGCCAACACCGTCACCGGCACCAACAATGCCGAAACCCTCAACGGCACGGCGGGTGCCGACCTGATCCTTGGCCTCGGTGGCAACGACACGATCAAGGCCGGCACCGGCGCGGATATCGTCGACGGCGGCGCCGGACGCGATTCGTTGTACGGCGGCGACGGTGTCGATACCTTCCGCTACACCAACGTGCTCGACAGCTACCGCGACTACGACACCGGCGGTGTCACGGCCACCGACACGATTTATGACTTCACCGCGGGCGTCGACAAGATCGATGTTTCGGGCCTGGGCTTTTTCGGCCTCGGCGATGGCAGCAATGGCACGTTGTACATCACCCTCAACGCGGCCGGCGACAAGACCTACATCAAGTCCGCCGAAACGGATGCCGATGGCAATCGTTTTGAAATCGCGCTCATCGGCAACCACCTCAACACCCTGACCGCCAGCGACTTCGTGTTCGGCGAGAGCATCCAGCAGGACATCCTCTATCTGCCCACCCTCGGCCAATCCAATGCGCGCCTGCTGCGCATGACGGAGGACGACAATCAGTCCGGCACCTCGATGCTGGTCAACGACCTGAACCGCTACACTCCCTATGACGTGCGCAGCCAGTTCACCGATGCCGATGGCAACGGCGTCGACATCGCGGTGGGCGGCAGCACCGTCACCGGCCTGTCGACGCTCAGCGCCGGGGAACTCGAGTTGTGCTGGTGGCTGACCGACACCAACCAACCCGGAGCTGCGTTGTTGCGCGCCGCGACGCTGCTGCGGGGTCAGCTCAGCGAACTCCAATCGATCAGTAACGTCACCATGGGCATCATTTGGGGCCAGGGCGAGGAAGCAGCCCAGGAGATCGCCCGAGCCACGGACAAAGCAGCGGCAGCAGCGGCGTACAAGGCCGCGACCCTGAAGGTGTTTGATTACCTGCATGCCCAGTTCGGCAACTTCAGCGTGTACATGATGGAAACCGGTCACTACGAACAGGACGCAGCGCGTGCCCGTGGTTATTCGGAGGAGAAAATTGCCTCCATCGTCGAGGGGGGTGGCTATGTCCGCGCCGCCCAGGAAGCCATCGCCGCCGAGCGCGCCGACGTCAAGCTGGCGGTGGACTACACCGACCTCCCCTTGCGCTACGAAGTCGATCCGCTGGCGTATCCCGACGACGTCTGGCACCTGCACGAAGAGTCGGCTGAGATCGTCGGCCAGCGCCTGGCCGACTACATTGCCAATGACCTTGGCTTCCAGGGCAACCCCAACGACAACAACAGCGTGCAGGACATTTTCGACAACGCCCGGAACATGATTTCCGGTACCGACCAGGCAGACACCTTGGTGGGCAGTTCGGGCAACGACACGCTGGATGGCGGCCTGGGCGCCGACACCATGACCGGTGGCAATGGCAACGATATCTATGTGGTCGACAACGCGTTCGACCGCGTGGTGGAAACCAGCACCTCGACCTCGCAGATCGATACAGTGCAGGCTTCCGTCAGCTGGACCCTGGGCGCCAATCTCGAGAACCTGGTGCTCACCGGCGTGTCGGACATCAACGGCACCGGCAATGAGCGGCACAATTTCATCACCGGCAATGCCGCCAATAACGTGCTCGACGGTGCCGCAGGGGCCGACAGCATGAGCGGCGGCGATGGCAACGACACCTATTATGTCGACAACGCCGATGACACCGTGATCGAGACCGACAGCAATGCGGCGCCTGGAGGAGTCGACAGTGTGCACAGCAGCCTGGCGGCCTTGACCCTCAGCAATAACGTTGAACATCTGTATGTCGATAGCACTGGCGCCGCCAATGGCACGGGCAACGCGTTGGACAACACGCTGTTCGCCGGACCCGGCAACAATGTTTTGGACGGGCGCGATGGCATTGACACGGTGTCCTTTGAGCGCGCCCTGTCCGGCGTTACCGTAAACCTCTCGACGTCAGCGCAACAAAACACCACGGGTTCCGGGCTCGACACCTTGAAATTCTGTGAAAACCTGACGGGAAGCGCCTACGCCGACAGTCTCTCGGGCAACAGCGCCGCGAACGTTCTGAACGGTGGTGCGGGCAACGATTCGCTGGTGGGCGGTTCGGGCGATGACCGGCTGATCGGCGGTACAGGCACCGACAACCTCATCGGTGGCACTGGCGCGGATACCTTCGCGTTCAGTGCGCTGTCAGACATGGGCGTCGGGGCTTTGCGCGATGTGATCAACGGTTTCAAGAGCACCGAGGGCGATCATCTGGATTTCACCGGCCTGGACGCCAACCCGCTGACCGCAACCGTCGACGCCTTCACCTTCATCGGCAGCAATGCCTTCGACCCTGCCAACGCCACCGGTCAACTGCGCTTTGCCAATGGCATTCTCCAGGGCAGTGTCAACGCCGACGCCACCCCCGAGTTCGAAATCCAATTGGTGGGCGTCCAGGAGCTGCACGCCAGCGATTTCACAGCCTTGGGTTAAGCCCACACCCTGCGGGAGCGGGGTCGCCCTGATGCCGGTCAGACGAGGGTGATACTGAACCTGCAGGCGTAAACGATCAGGTGCGCAAGTGCGCACTCATGTAGTCAATGAACACACGCAACTTGGGCGAGGCATAACGGCTGGCTGTCCACAGCATCCAGAAGACGACCTGGCGGTCAATGTAATCGTCCGGCACGGTGACCAACTGGCCGCTTTCCAGAGTCGACATGGTATTTAGAGAGTCTTTAAATCTGTTGGCTATGTCGGCAAGGAACAACTGTTCTTTTGCGACAAGCGAAAACAACTAGCCTGATTCGATGGAGGAGTATTTTCAACTTTCATCAGGGCGTACCTATGAACACATCCACCATAGCAACGGATTATCTGGTCATCGGCGCGGGGGCAACAGCCATGGCCTTCGTCGATACATTGCTCGATCAGTCGGATGCGAGTGTGCTGATGGTGGATCGACACGCTCAACCTGGTGGACACTGGAACGATGCCTACTCGTTCGTCCGCTTGCACCAGCCGTCTGCCTTCTATGGCGTTAACTCCTGCGAGTTGGGCTCCGGCCAAAAGGACGAATCCGAATGGGGCGGTGGCTTGTATGAATTGGCCTCAGGCGCCGAGATTGTCAGTTACTTCGATCAGCTTATGCATCATCGATTCTTGCCGTCAGGTCGGGTGCGATATTTTCCGATGCACAACTACGAAGGTGATCGCACCGATAGTCATTGCATCACTTCCCTGCTCACCGGCGAACGTAATGCTGTCCAGGTCCGAAGGAAGCTGGTGGATGCAACTATTTCACAGGCAGCCGTTCCTTCGACCCATCCTCCGCATTACCGGATAGAGCCTGGTATACGGTGCGTACCGCTCAACGACTTGCCAAAGATCGGACAGCCTTACTTGCGTTACGTGGTGGTGGGGGGAGGAAAGACCGGCATCGATGCCTGTCTGTGGCTGCTACAGAATGGCGTGGCACCAGGCAGGATTCAATGGATCGTTCCAAACGCCCCCTGGCTGTTGGATCGCGCCAACTTTCAACCCGGCCAGGAGAATGTTGTACGAACGATCGGTAGCCTCGCGAACCAGTTCGAAGCAATAGGTGCGGCAGATTCGATCCCGGACCTGTTTCTCAGACTCGAAAGTGCCGGCGAACTGCTGCGCATCGATCAAGCCGTCGAACCCACCGCCTTCCGTGCTGCGACCATTTCACAGGCTGAGTTGCGTGCGCTACGGCGCATAACCAATGTAGTGCGCCTGGGGCGGGTATGCGCGATTGAAGCCAGCCGTATCTCCCTCGAAAGGGGCAGCATCGCTGGAGATCCCGACGCCCTTTACATCGACTGCAGCGCAAGCGCTGTCCCGATTATTCCTGAGGGAAGCGTGAAAGCGTTTGATGGCAATCGCATCAACCTGGTGACAGTCAGCAGTTATCAGATTCTGTTCAGCGCCGCAGTCATCGCATACGTGGAAAGCCACCTCGACGATCAAATGCAGATGAATCAACTATGTGGGTTTGTCCCGCTGCCACGCTCACCAGTGGACTGGGTCAGGATGTGGGCCGCTTATCTGGGCAATCAGCGGCAATGGAAGAACCACGCGGGGTTGTCCAACTGGCTTGCGCAGTGCCATCTGCACCTTTTGCCGACAGTGCTGAGAAGCCTGCAGGAGGGGGATCCTGAAAAGCTTGCCGTGTTGAACCGATTTACTGAAGCCAGGAAAAAAGCCCTGGAAAACATGCCCAGGCTCCTGCAGGCCGTAGCAGGTTTGGCGCAAGAGTCCTGAGCGACTGGAGTCAACCAGACCACCTGCCGCCTTTTGCGTGAGCATGGGCGAATCAGTGGCCATCCTGGTCGTGCGCTGGCGCTGGCGCGCTTTCTCGACCTCAAACACCTTGCACAGTCAGACAAGCGCATGAACCGGACTTTTTCGTCTAACGTCATTGGATGCGTTTGCATGATCCACTTCCTCTGAAAATGGAGTTCGACGATGAAAACCATCACTTCCTGGCTGACGATTTCGCTTTTTGGTCTGTTGCTTGGCGGCTGTGCCGCGGTGGGAGCCGGGAGCGGAGGCGCTGGCGAGATGGAGATTCGCTCGGGGAAAATCGAGCAGATCACACAGACCCAGATGCAGACCAATCACGATAGCGGCGTCGGTGCCATCTTGGGCGGTATTGGCGGTCTGGGCCTGGGTAGCCTGATCGGCCAGGGTACCGGCCGGGATGTGGCGATGGTCGCCGGAGCCCTCGCGGGGGCGGCGGGCGGCAACTACGTCGAAAAGAAAAAATATGATCAGCCCGTGGACGCACAGCAGATCATCGTTCGCACCCAGAGCGGCGTACTGGTTTCGGTAACGCAGCCGATCAACCCGACGCTGAGAAAAGGCATGAACGTGTACGTCGAGGGTGCCGGAAACGAAGCACGGGTGGTACCACAAAGCTAGGACGGCTACCGGGCGTTGCGCAGCGGACAAATGAGCCGTCGTCACTTGCTGCGCAACATCCTCATGGCGAGCGAGTTCGGTTGACACTCAATGACTCATGCACAACCTCAGGCCAATTGCTGGCAACCCATGGATCTACACCTCTTGCGCACTTAAACTTTGAGTCTCTCGCCCTCCTCGCCGATTGTTGAACGGGTTTCATGACTGAGCAAGCCAAGTACCATCACGTGTCCGAAGTACCAGGCCTGGTGCTGGGGTCCGCACGTTTTGCGGATATCGGCTTCGATCGCCATTACCACCTCGATTTCCACATTGGTTTTGTCACCGAAGGCATCCAGCGTCATCGAGCGAAAGGCGAGTCGTTTCTTTTGGGGCCGGGAAGTGTTGCCCTGATGCCGCCGGGTGAAATCCACGACGGTGTATCCGAGGACGGCGGCGCTTATACGCTCAAGACATTCCGTCTATCCCAAGCGTTGGTCGCGAGCCTGGCCGAGGAGATCAGCGGTCAACCGAAAGAGCTTGAATTGGCCGGTGTGTTGCTCGAAGACACGGGGCTTGCCGGCAACCTGCGCGGTTTGCACGAAGCGATGCAGCAGGCCGTTGGCCCCGGCAGCCTCGCGGTGCAGACGCAATGGTTCACCCTCCTTGAACAGCTGTTGAGCCAGTCACGGGCGATCAAGCCCGAAACGATTACCGGCTCGCTATCACCCCTGCAATGGTCTCGCGTCAGGGACTATTGTTTCAGCCACATCGATGAGCGAATCACCCTCGATGATCTCGCCGGACTATGTGGGCTGGGGCGTTTCCCGTTTCTCAAGCAGTTCAAGCGGACCATCGGCATGACGCCCCACGCATGGCTGCTTCGCCTGCGTCTCGAACGGGCGTGTGGCCTGCTGTCTGGCAGCGCGCAACCGATCATCGATGTCGCCCACGCTGTCGGCTTCTACGATCAAAGCCATTTCAACCGCGCCTTTCGACAGGCATTCGGCGTCGCGCCATCGCGCTACAGGACTTAGGCCGTCGACCATCGGCGAGCGTCAATTTTTTACAAGCGCAACAACCGTCCCCCTCCATAGGATGCGCCAATCCGGGCGAAACACCTTCGCCTGCGCAGCCGAGAACTGGATGATGAACGGTGAAACAAGCAGACCGCCCGCGCTGGGTTTTTCAAGTGACAACATCGCCGGTGCATCGCCGGAGGTGGCACAGGCCCTCGTCAAACACAGTTCGGGCCAGGCGGGTCCCTATGGCACCGACGAGTTGACGGCACAGGTCAAGCGCAAGTTCTGCGAGATCTTCGAGCGCGACGTGGAGGTCTTTCTCGTGCCCACCGGCACCGCCGCCAACGCCCTGTGCCTGAGTGCGATGACACCACCCTGGGGCAACATCTACTGCCACCCGGCCAGCCATATCAACAACGATGAATGCGGCGCGCCCGAGTTCTTTTCCAACGGCGCGAAGCTGATGACCGTCGACGGCCCGGCGGCCAAGCTGGATATCGTCCGATTGCGCGAGCGGACTCGCGAAAAAGTCGGCGACGTACACACGACCCAGCCCGCCTGCGTCAGCATCACTCAGGCCACCGAAGTCGGCAGCATCTACACCTTGGATGAAATCGCAGCCATTGGTGACGTCTGCAAGTCCTCTTCCCTGGGATTGCATATGGATGGATCGCGCTTTGCCAACGCCCTGGTGTCGCTTGGCTGCTCCCCGGCCGAAATGACGTGGAAGGCCGGCGTGGATGCCCTGTCGTTCGGTGCCACCAAGAACGGCGTGCTGGCGGCGGAAGCGATCGTCCTGTTCAACACCTCCCTCGCCACCGAGATGAGTTACCGCCGCAAGCGTGCAGGCCATCTCTCTTCGAAGATGCGTTTTCTGTCGGCGCAGATCGATGCGTACCTGACCGACGATCTCTGGCTGCGCAATGCACGCAAGGCCAACGCTGCCGCCCAGCGCCTGGCGCAAGGGCTTGAGGGCCTGGGTGGCGTCGAGGTGCTCGGCGGCACCGAGGCGAACATCCTGTTCTGCCGGCTGGACTCGGCAATGATCGATGCGCTGCTGAAGGCCGGCTTCGGGTTCTACCATGATCGCTGGGGACCGAATGTCGTTCGCTTTGTCACCTCGTTCGCCACCACCGCCGAGGATGTCGATCACCTGTTGAACCAGGTGAGGCGAGCTGCTGACCGCACACAAGAACGATAGTCGATGGCGGGTGGCGGCTGTGCTCGCTCTGGTTTCAATGAGCAGCCGCCAAAGCGGAGTTACGCCTTCGACGTCATTTACCGCCCGGGGTCGGCTGCGATGTGGTTGAATTGAACGCTTCGTTCAACAAAGCTCCGCGCAGGAGACATCCGCTTGAACCTGGAACCAGAATGCATCTCGAGCCGCCCGCGATGAAAGTCGGCGTCATTTCCGACACCCACGGTTTGCTCCGCCCCGAAGCCATTGCCGCCCTGCAAGGCTGTGATCGCATCCTTCACGCGGGTGACATCGGTAGCGAGGCGATCCTCGACCAACTGGCCGCAATCGCGCCGGTGGATGCGGTGCGGGGCAACAATGACCTGGACGCATCCTGGGCGCGGGAGTTGCCCGATTGTCTGCACCTGGAGTTCAACGGCTGGACCGTTCTGCTGGTGCATGACATCGCCGACGTGGCGGCCGATCTTGATAGCCGCATCAAGCTGGTGATCACCGGTCATTCGCACAAACCGTGCATCGACTGGCGCGGTGAACGGCTATTCCTGAATCCCGGCAGTGCCGGCCGCCGACGCTTCAAGTTGCCTGTCACCCTGGCGTTGCTTGAAGTGGTTGACCAGTCAATCGAACCGCGGCTGGTGTCGCTGCTCGACTGAGTCGCCTTCACCGTTCGATTCACGACTCGCCGGCAACCACCCTCACTCTGTGGCAGTCGGACGGTCCAAGTTTTTGGCCGCTCGAGATCAGTGTGACGGCCCTGGTGCTGTGGTTTTTCACTTTTCAACTGTCAATGGGTCCCAAAGCCGACCTCGCGCCTGAGTCAAGCATCGACCTGCAACTCATGCAGAAGAAACCCCAGTGAATCCGGGGCTGCGCAATGACTTTTTGCCGAGCGTTGTTCATCCCACGACATCGCATCATCGGTGCAGAAATCTCCAACACACTCCATGCTCAACTCGCCATCGAGAAGCCCAAGCGGAATCCAGTAGTAAGGCGTTTCGCGAAGAACATTAGGCACGGTCGAGCCACATCGTGAGCAAAAGTCATTTCTGTACCCGCTGGGTTTGCGCCACCCCGTGATCGTCCCTTGCCCTTGCTCCCACCGAAAGTCGCGAGCGTTGACCAGCGTGGCAAGATTATGGCCGACCCCGGTTTGCTTGCGGCACAGGGTGCAATGGCAGCGATAGAAGAATCGGGGTTCAACCGCCAGCGAAAAACGTACCGCCCCGCAAAGACATTGCCCTGATGCCATGAGTATCTCCCTTGAAAAATGCTTCATCCGTATTTGCCGGTCAACGGGTTGGTATTGGAAAAGGGGGGCCGTCCTGTTACTGGCCCCTTATTGCCATGTCGGCTTGGCAAAATGATAACTTTGGGCTTTTCCTGCCCCTATTTCACGCAGCTCCCCACTAGCCCCCCCTGCATTTCAATGACATTGAACCTATCAGTCGTCGTTGTCATCGCGATCACGGTAGCGACGGTGATCGCGATCATAGTCCCTGCGATCATAACCACGACGATCATAGTCACGGTCATAACCTTGATCATCGTCCCCTCTCTGGTCGTAACCACGTCGATGGTCATGATCGTGATATCGCCCGTACCGCTCTCCGTCATCCCAGTGCGGGCCGCACCCTCCCAACAAGACGGCGCTGGAAATGGCCACGATCAAGATTACTGCGCGATTCATATGAACGTCCTAAACGTCGGAAGTATGGAAGGGTCATGGCTGCTCGAAACCTTCGTCCGGGCAGTGTTCAGACATAGCTATGACCATTCGGTAACCCAATGATTCCGCTGAAAAATACAAACAAGTGACAGTCGCTCTCCCATCGAATGCCCGACGAGACAGCCCGGGCCTGTCATCAATAGCCAAGGGGCTGTCGTCGAATGAAAAGCGCCCCTGATAAGGCGGCTATCTAATGGCAGTACTGAAAAAGTCTCTGGTGATGAGTCGACGTAAGCGACTGCTGCGCCTGAGTCACGAGTTGCCTGGTACGCCAGGCAGGAGAATAACAATATGAAATTCGTGAAAAGTCTTCTGGCTGCCGTACCCCTCATGGCACTGGCCATCGATGCCCGCGCCTATGTATCGAGCCAGGAAGCCGCCCGGCTGGGCACCAGCCTGACGTGGGTGGGAGCCGAAAAGGCCGGTAATGCCGACGGCTCCATTCCGCCCTACAACGGTGGCCTGACCACTGCGCCGCCCGGTTTCAAGACCGGCGACAGCATGCGCCCGGACCCCTTCGCGGGCGAAAGACCGTTGCTGGTGATCAACGGCAAGAACGTCGACGCTTACAAAGGCATGCTGACCGCCACCACTGTAGCGTTGGCCAAGCGCTACCCCGCCTTTCGCGTCGACGTCTATCCGACCCACCGCACGGCATCGCTCCCACAGGCGGTACTGGACAACAGCCGCAGAAATGCCACCAACGCCAGGTCCCTCAACGGCGGGATCGCCATCGACAATGTGATGCCCGGGGTGCCTTTCCCGATTCCGCAATCCGGCGCCGAAGCGATGTGGAATTTCCTGCTGCGCTACCAGGGCGTCAACATCCACTCCAAGTACGACTCCTGGAGCGTCGACACGGCGGGTGTACCGAGCCTGGCGGTCACCGGCGAGGCATTCGTCTCCTTCCCGATCTACGAGAACCTGTCGAAACCGTTCAACAGCTCCGACATCTACTATCAGTTGAAACTGTCCTATACCGGACCTGCGCGCCGAGCCGGCGAGTCGATCATGCTCAAGAACGCCACCAACCCGGCGGAGTTCCCTGGCCGCGCCTGGCAGTACATGCCTGCCCAGCGCCGCGTCAAACAGATCTCGATCCTGGCCTACGACACCCCCAACCCCGGTACTGCCCGTGCACTCGAGCTGTACGACTGGACGCTGGTGGGCAAGCAGGAAATGATCGTGCCCTACAACACTTACAAACTCACCTACGCTCGCGCTGCCAAGTCGCTGACCACGCCTGACTTCATTTCCCCGGACTTCGTACGCTGGGAAAAGCACCGGGTCTACGTCGTGGAGGGAAACCTCAAGCCGGGGGCGAAGCACATCTACCAGAAGCGCCGCTTCTACCTGGATGAAGACACCTGGGCCGCGGTGGCCTCCGATCAGTACGACACCAGTGGCCAGCTATACCGCGGCTCCTTCGCGTTCTTCAGCCAGAGCTACGACCAGCAGGTCCCGGACGCCACCCCTTTCATGACTTACGACCTGTCCAAAGGCACCTACAACATCAATGGCGTGGTGGGCCCCCATGGCGGCATCCGCTACATCGAGCCGCTATCGACGGCGCAGTGGGTGCCAGAGTCCATGGCGGGTGCCGGTATCCGTTAGGTCCGCGGCGAAGCAACTCCCGATCATGTATGACCGATGAATAACAAAGCCCCCAGCTTCAACGGAACCAGGGGCGCAGAAATCGGCCGGTCAAATGTAGCGAGGGGGATCTGGTCATTCAAAGCCGCGAAGGAAGGGGTCGACCACGTCTACGCGGTCCGACCTGAATCAGCTCTCAGAAGCGATCGTTGACTCGCCAACGGTTTCTGCCGCCAGCTTCAATCGGTCCGCTTTACAAATGTATTTAGGCTTGCTCTTCGGTGCCAGTTTGGCACTGGCCTTTTTGGCCTTAGCCTTGAACAGTTGCTTTAGTTTCTTTTGACGGTTCATTTTTTCTACTCGGTATGTCAGGTCTTGAATGATATCAGCTTAAGGCATTGGCCCAATTGTGCCGTTACAGACCAGCGAGTAAGAACGCCCATTAAAACGCCGAAAAGCCCGCCACCCTCAAGAGGATGGCGGGCTTTTGTGTTTTTGGCGTTACGTCACCTCAGGCTTCGTGCGTGCCAGTTGCTCCCGGGCAAATGCGCCGAGGGTCTTCAACGCCTTGGCCGCCGAACGCAGGTAGAAGGCTTGCAACTGGAACACGTGCCAGCGTGCGGCATACACCTCCAGGCGGCAATTCACCCCGCAGTCAAGCGCATGCTCGGCCAATCGGGTGGCGTCAGACAACAACAGCTCATGGTCACCGACCTGGATCAACATCGGCGGCAGCCCTTGCAGGTCCACCTCAAGCGGATAGCCCATCACCTGCGTACCGGCATACCAGCCCAGCCCTTGCTCCAGCCAACCGCGACGGATCATCGGATCCTGTTCTACCCGCGAGGTCATGGAAGCACCGCTCAGGCTGTCGTCAGTCACTGGCGACATCAGAAGCATGCCGGCGGCAAAATGCGGGTGAAGATCACGCAGCTTGAGCGCCAGAGCCAACACCAGCGCGGCACCCGCCGAATCGCCGGCCAGGAAGATTCGGTCAGCGGCATACCCCTGAGCCCGTAGCGCCTGATAGCAGGCCAGCGCATCGTCCAATGCCGCCGGGCAAGGATGTTCTGGCGCCAGGCGATAATCAGCTACCCACACCGACATCCCCGAAGCCTTGGCCAAGCGGCCGGTGATGCTCCAATGTGTATCCGGCGAGCCTAGGCAGAACGCTCCGCCATGCAGGTACAGAATGACCCCGCCGTTTTCACCCTGCTGCGGTGCGACCACTTGCACGGGAACGCCGTTGGCCTGCTGACGATAACGAATCACGCCGCCAGTGCCTGGCATTAACCTGGACAATAGGTTCACGACCTTTCTCTGCGCAGGCGCCGCCAACCCCGGCCCGATCAGCGAGCGAAACGTGGTGCGAAGAAAAACCCTCAGGAATCCGGCGCTCAATGTTTCCGGCCAGTCGCGGGATTCGACTACGGTCGCGCCGCCTTCAAACTCGCGTGTGAAGCGGTATGCATGCAACCCGGAAAACCGCGTCAGCCAGCGATAGCTCAAGGTGAACCCCGGCCAGTTGGTGCTGTTGTTGCCAGCGTCATCCACATACCAGCTCTTGCAGCCGTTCCACACCGTGTTGACCAGGCGTTGCTGGACCTGCCCATGAAAGCGGTCATACACGCTGCGGTCGACCTCCACAGTGTTGGCGCCGTTGCCCTTCATCGTGCGCCAACAGCGCATGACGTGGGCTATCTGGCTCTCCAGCATGTAGACAATCGAGTTGTGACCCAGGTTGGTGTTCGGTCCATACAACATGAAGAAATTTGGGAATTGCGCAACCGTCAGCCCCAGATACGCGCGGGTGCCATCGCGCCAGGCATGGTTAAGGTCCACGCCATTTCGCCCGACGATACGCATCGGCGACAGAAACTCGGTGGCCGCGAACCCGGTGCCGTAGATGATCGCATCGACTTCATGCCGCTGGCCGTCAACGGTTTCAATGCCGCTTTCAGTGACTCGCGCAATGCCGTCGGTCATCAACTCCACGTTGGACCGGCTCATGGTCTGGAGGTATTCGCTCGACAGCAGGATACGCTTGCAGCCGTATGGATAATCCGGGGTCAGTTTGTTGCGCAGTACCGGGTCCGGCACTTGCTCGGACAACAGTCGACGGAACGGAATTCCCACTGCCCACTTCATCAAGCCCTTGAATCGGGTGAACGCCAGCGCCCGGGACTCGTAGCGCATGTATATCCAGGCACGGTACGCGGTCATCATCCAGGGCACGTTGCGCAGCAATGATTTTACCCGCTCCGAGTAAGCCCGATCCGGTCGAGGCATCAGGTACGCCGGCGAGCGCTGGAACACTTTCATGTGCCCGACAGTCCCGGCAATCGCCGGTACGAACTGAATGGCCGAAGCACCGGTGCCGACCACCGCCACGCGTTTGCCTGCCAGCGAATAGCTGTGGTCCCAGGTCGCCGAGTGGAACACGTGCCCCTTGAATGTTTCCATACCTGCCAGCTTCGGGAACGCCGGGCGACTCAACTGACCGGTGCCACTGATCAACAGCGATGCACTCAGGACGCTGCCATCCTGCTGAGTCACGTGCCACAGCGACGTGCGTTCATCAAACTCGGCGGACACCACTTCGGCGCCGAAACGAATGTGCTTGTCCAGCCCGTACTTGTCAGCGCAATGCCGCAGATAGGCATGAATCTCGGCCTGGGGCGCGAACACCCTGCTCCAGTCCGGGTTCGGCTCAAACGAAAAAGAATACAGGTGCGAAGGTACGTCGCACGCGGCGCCGGGGTAACTGTTGTCCCGCCAGACACCGCCGACGTCCTGTTTCTTCTCCAGGATCACAAAGTCCTTCACACCGGCCTTTTGCAAGGCAACGGCCATGCCGATACCGGCAAAACCGCTGCCGATGATGATGGCGCTCAAGGCTGTTGCCGACTGACTGCCGGTTCCAACTTCATGCAACGACATAAGATGCCTCATTGTTGTTTTCAGTGGTGGCTGTCGTTTCAGTCCGGGCGGACGAACACACCCGCCCAATGCCGCGGATAAGGTCAACGGCTTTCTCGGCGATCATGATGGTCGGTGCGTTGGTGTTGCCGCCGATCAGGGTAGGCATCACCGATGCGTCAACGATTCGCAGCCCTTGCAGACCGTGTACTCGAAGTTGCGCGTCGACCACGGCCAGTGAGTCATCGCCCATGCGGCAAGTGCCCACCGGGTGATAAACACTGTCGGTACGACGACGCAGTACGGTGCGGATCTGCTCGTCGGTCTCGACCCCGTCGGTGTACAGGTCGCGGGTGATCCAGTTGGCCAGCGCCGGTGCCTGCATCAAACGGCGTGTCAGTTTGAATGCCGCGACCATATCTTCAAGGTCCTGCGGGTCCTGAAGGAACGCCGGATCAATCAGCGGTGCCGCTTGCGGGTCTTTGCTGGCCAGAGATACGGTTCCGCGGCTGCGCGGACGCAACAGGCAAACGTGGCACGACAACCCATGACCCAGACGCAACTTGCGCGCATGGTCCTCCACCGGAGCCACGACAAAATGCAATTGAATATCCGGTTTATCCAGCCCTTCGCGCGTTTTGAGAAACGCTCCGCCCTCGGCAAAATTCGAGGTCAGCATGCCTCGACGTTCCCGGCGAAAACGGCCGGCTTCCTTGAGCATTCTGGTGCTGCCTGCAAATGAAACGCCCATGGCATCCAGGCTTGAGGTCTTGTAGACGAAAACGAAATCCGGATGGTCTTGCAGGTTTTGCCCAACACCAGGCAGGTCCTGCAAGAGCGGGATGCCATGGCGTTGCAGTTCCTCTTTGGGCCCCACGCCCGACAACATCAACAGTTGCGGGGTCTGGAAGGCCCCGGCGGCGAGAATGACTTCCCGCTTGGCACGCAGGGTGAGAACCTCACCGTTTTGCAGCACCTCGACAGCCACGGCGCGAGTGCCTTCAAATAAGATGCGTTGCACCTGGGTCCGGGTTTCGACGGTCAGGTTGTTGCGCACGCCCACATACGGCAACAGATACGCCCGCGCCGCGCTGCAGCGTTCACCGTGCTTTTGCGTGACTTGATAGATGCCAACGCCTTCCTGTTCCTCACCGTTGAAGTCGTCGTTGAGCGGTAAACCGGTCTCGCGGGCCGCCTCCAGAAAACGTTGCTGGAATGGATTGTCCGAACGCAAATCGCTGACCCACAACGGCCCACCCCGCCCGTGCAAGTCGTTGCCGATGCGCTCGTTGTGCTCGCTGCGTCGGAAGTACGGCAAGACATCCTTGAACCCCCAACCGGTATTGCCCAGGGCGGCCCAATGGTCGTAGTCCCATTGATGACCCCGCACGTAGATCATGGCGTTGATCGCAGAGGAACCACCCAGTGCCTTACCCCGTGGCTGGTAGCCCTTGCGCCCTTCCAGCCCCATCTGCGGGACGGTGTCGAAGGCCCAGTTGTTCACCGAAGTCGGGACCATTGCCACCATCGCCGCTGGGATATTGACCAGGCTGGACTGCCCGCCACCACCGGCTTCCAGCAAACAAACACTGACGTCCGGATCTTCGCTCAGCCGACCGGCAACCACACAACCACCGGAACCGCCGCCCACTACGATGTAATCGAAGGTCTTTTTCATTGTTGTTCTCCCTTGTGCAAGGCAGTGCGAGATTTGCGGGGTTACCCGAAAACACACAACTGCGCCTCCTGGTTTTCGCCAGGTGCCGCAACGGCCTTTTATTGATGGTTAAACGACGAACCGTGCGCAAAGGATGGTGACGGCCATTGATAAAGAACCGAATGCTGGAATGGGACAATTGCTTTATTATTCGGGCCAACCTTTTCGCCACAGGGACATGGGCATGACCTTTCGGGATTTTCTGCGTGGCCCGGCCAGCGCCTTACTGCTGGTGGAGTTCGGCGTCGAAAAAGGCTTGGCGGCCAGTGCGATACTGGCCGGCTCGGGGCTGACGGCAGCGCAACTGGCCGACCCGAATCTGGAGCTGACTGCCGATCAGGAACTGCGGGTGACCGGCAATCTGTTGCAGTTGCTCGGTCATCCTCCGGGGCTTGGCTTCGAAATCGGCGCGCGCTATCACTTCTCGACCTATGGCCTGTTTGGTTACGGCCTGATCAGCAGCGCGACCACCGGGGATGCACTAACCCTGGCACTGAGCTTTTTGCCGCTCACCTACGCATTCACCGTGGTGACCTATGAAGAGCAAGGCAGTGAAGGTGTGCTGACTTTCGCCACGCCCGGGCTGGCACCCGACCTGCGGGATTTTCTATTGGCCCGGGACATGGCAGCGGGGGCGCTGTTGCTCAAGGAACTGGGGGGCGATGACTTTTCGCTGTCGCGCTTCACGTTGCGTGCCGATCCTGCTCACGAGTGCGATAACGACCGTTTATTGGGGCTGGCGCCTGTCTACGCAGCCAGCAGCAACAGCCTGGCCTTTGATCGTTCATTCCTTGTGCGCCCCTTGCCGCAAGCCAACGCCGTCACAGTGAGCATGTGCGAGCAGATGTGCACACAGTTGATGCAACGGCGAATCGCCCGTTCCGGCATGACGGCGCTGGTCCAGCACTACCTGACCAATACCGATGCGACGCCACCGGACCTTTGCGCCATGGCCCGCCTGATCCACGTCAGCACTCGCACCCTCAAGCGCCGCCTGCACGACGAAGGCACCACCTTCCGTGCCTTGCTGGCCGAGGCCCGAAGCCGCAGTGCCATCGAAATGCTCTACGACGAACGCCTGAGTCTCACCGAGATTGCCGAGCGACTGGGGTTCAGTGACCTGTCGAGTTTTTCCCAGGCATTCAAGCGCTGGTATGGGGTAGCACCGAGTCATTTCTCGCTGCGAAAAAGCAGCAGCGGCGTGTGCTAGATGACGCACTCGGTATCGAATGTCCGTTAGGCGGGCGTTTGCAGCCCGATGCGACCGGCAGCAATCGGCTCCCCTCGATTCAACATTGCTGTTCCACGATCCTGAGCCAGGGCCAGCGAGCCTGATAACTTCTCGCCTTCTGATCGAACAGCTCTGGCTTGAGATTCTTTGGATTGATTCGAAGTAGCCCGTGCTCGGTGTCGGCCAGGCCGTTGGGCGCATAGACCTCACCCGTTTCGATATCCAGACCAATGCAGGTGCCGGCAATCAGGTAGCGGTCTATCCCGTCTTTAGCCGACTGAAGCCTTGGATAATCCCCGCCAAAGCGCTGGCGGTACCACAGGTGGACGCGGGCCTGATTCTTGATCTCAATGTTCACGTCGAGGTCCTGGAACAGACGCTGACCTGATTCGATGACCTCATTCTCAGCTTCCCATGACAGGTCATCATCGAAGTAAAAGACGTCGTAATCCTTCACGCCCCACTCTGGCGGTCGCTGTGCCTGTTGATTCCAGACGGCCTGGAACAAACAACCGGCCGTGAGCATGCACTGGTTCAAACCGAGCTCCGGCAAACGAGCGGAAATTTCTGCGTTTACCGGATTGGTCATTGCGATCCTGACCAGGCTTTCGACAGTCAATGTCATCTTCATCCCTTCTGATTGATCTAATCCCGGCCGCCGACAATACCCTCAACGCTGTTCAAATTTGCAAAAAAAGTCGCCCTTTTTTCTCCCTCGGCCAATCTGGCGCGAATCATGCCTGATTCAATAGCCTGAAGTCGGTACTGACTATGTGGGTGACACTTTTGAAGTGAACCACCTCAGTGCCTGCCCCGATAATCGATAGCTTACTGACGAACTGTCGAGGTCAAGCATGACGAACGCAACTACGGAACAAGTCAGCCCACAAACACTGAGAAGAGTGATTGTGGCTGCCGGCATCGGCAATTTCGTCGAGTGGTTCGACTTTGCCGTGTATGGCTTTCTGGCCACGACCATCGCCCAGCAATTCTTCCCCAGCGGCGATGCCAGTGCCGCGCTGCTCAAGACCTTTGCGGTATTCGCCGTGGCCTTTGCGTTTAGGCCCCTTGGAGGGATTTTCTTCGGCATGCTGGGCGACAGGATCGGCCGCAAGCGCACCCTCGCGATGACCATCCTGCTGATGGCCGGTGCCACGACCTTGATCGGTCTGCTGCCCACTTATGCGGCAATCGGGGTCATGGCGCCGATTCTTCTGTCCCTGATCCGTTGCGCCCAGGGTTTTTCCGCCGGGGGAGAATACGCAGGTGCCTGTGCCTACCTGATGGAACATGCGCCGAGTGACAAGCGCGCCTGGTACGGCAGCTTCATTCCGGTGTCGACATTTTCCGCCTTCGCCGCGGCCGCCGTGGTGGCCTACGCGCTCGAGGCGTCATTGTCGGCCGAAGCCATGGGAAGCTGGGGTTGGCGCCTGCCGTTCCTGATTGCCGCACCCCTGGGCCTGGTGGGTCTTTACCTGCGCTGGAAGCTCGATGAGACACCGGCATTCCAGGCGGTGACTCAGGAACATGCTGTCGCACATTCTCCACTCAAGGAAACCTTGCGCAACCATGGTGCGGCGATCTGTTGCCTGGGCGCTTTTGTGTCACTCACAGCACTTTCGTTTTATATGTTCACCACCTACTTCGCGACCTACCTGCAAGTGGCCGGTGGGCTGAGTCGTGCAACAGCGTTGCTGGTGTCACTGATTGCATTGCTGTTCGCTGCGGCGATCTGCCCGTTGGCCGGGCTGTATTCGGACCGGGTCGGGCGTCGAGTCACGGTGATGACCGCATGCGCGCTGTTGATCGTGGTCGTGTATCCATCGTTCCTGATGGCCAGTTCCGGTTCGTTCGCCGCGTCCATCGTCGGCGTCATGCTCCTGGCGATTGGCGCGGTGTTGTGTGGCGTGGTAACCGCAGCCTTGCTCTCGGAAACCTTCCCTACCCGCACTCGGTATACCGCCTCGGCGATCACCTACAACATGGCGTACACCCTTTTCGGCGGCACCGCGCCGCTGGTGGCAACGTGGCTGATCAGCACCACCGGCAGCAACCTGTCGCCGGCGTTCTACCTGATTGCGATTGCGTTGCTCGCATTGGCGGGCGGGCTGGCATTACCGGAGACTTCAAGGATTTCCCTGCACGACGTTGCGGCGCAGGAGAAAGCCGAGGGCGTGGGCGCATCCGCCTGAAAACACGAAACGAGCCGGCCAGGCGTCACGTGAGCGAGGTTTCCCTCAGCGGCCGTTGACTGGCCGTCAAAACCCCGCACAATTGCCGGCTTTTTTCGCGACAGGACGTCACTCATGCAACGGATTGTAATTCTAGGCAATGCCGGTAGCGGCAAATCCACCCTCGCCCGCGCCCTTGGCAAGCGTCTGGGCCTGCCCGTGGTGCACCTCGATACCTTGTTCTGGGAGCCCGGCTGGATAGAGCCCGACGCGGAGCAATTCCGCGCGCGGGTCAGCGCCGCGATCGCAGCGGATACCTGGATTTGTGAAGGCAACTATGCCCGGCGCACCTTTGACCTTCGCCTGCCCCGGGCCGACCTGATCATCTGGCTCGATACGCCGCGACTGATCTGCTTCGCCCGAGTGATCATGCGCAGCGTCAGCAAGCGCCCTCGCCTTGACCTTGCTGCCGGTTGCCCAGAGAAGCTCGACCGGGCGTTCCTGACCTTTCTGAACTTTGTGTGGAATTTCGATCAGGGTTATCGCCCCGGTATTGAGGCGGTGCGCCTGACCACAGGCCCGCGGATTCCTGTGGTGCATTTGTGCAATAGCCAGCAGATTGACGCCTTTCTCCATGGCTTGCCCGCAATGCCAGGCACCTGCCCTGTATAGAGGGCGCATGATTTCACATTGATATCGCCGATTTGTCATGAAATGAAAAGAAATTGTCGTCGAATGAATGGTCGATAGCCTCCCCCGTCCATAAATTCCTCTTCGGGCTCGCGCGTTGAATCCCCGATCTGACGCCTGGCCCGGCTGGCGCAATGCCTGGGCGCATTTGTGATTTATATGCTCAACATAATAATAATCCGAGGGGTCGCATTGTATGCGTGTGAATTTACCCGTAACCGAGCATGAAAGAGTTTTCCCCACCGAACAGCGATTGATCTCCACGACCGATCTGGATAGCCGAATCACTTACTGCAACGACGCCTTTGTTGCCATCAGCGGTTTCACCTACGACGAACTGGTGGGTCAGACCCATAACCTGGTTCGACACCCCGATATGCCACCCGGGGTATTCGTGCATATGTGGCACACCATCAAGCAAGGCAAACCCTGGATGGGTATTGTGAAAAACCGCTCGAAGAATGGTGATTTCTATTGGGTCAGTGCCTACGTCACGCCCATCTATGAAAACGGACGCATGAGTGGCTACGAGTCGGTCCGCTCGGTGCCCAGCCGCGACCAGGTCCGCCGGGCATCAGCGCTCTATTCCAGGATGCGGGCCGGCAAGCCGATCGTTGCGCGCAGCGCGCGGATTTTCCGGCCACTGCGACAGGGGTGGCCATTATTGATGGCTGGCGGGGTTTCACTGCTGGGTAGTCAGTGGCTATCGACAACCGCGGCACAAGGGGTCCTGATCGCGAGCCTTGGCGTTGCCTGGTACCTGATCGAGTCCCGAAATCGCAAGGCCATCGAGCGTACCCTGGCCGAGCATCCGAAAGCCTTTTCCGATCCGTTGGTCGCCCTCACCTACAGCGATAACCACGGCCCCCAGGGGCAACTGGACATGGCCATGGTCAGTGAGGAAGCGCGCCTGCAGACAGCCCTGAGCCGGCTCGTCGATGCCGGGGTCAATGTCAAGGCCAAGGCGGCGCAATCATCCGAGCTCTCAGGTTTCCAGGCACAGTCGCTTGATCGTCAGCGCAGTGAAACCGATCAGTCTGCAGCGGCCATTTCACAGATGGCCGCCACCATTCAGGAAGTCACGCAGAACGTCATCAGCACCGCACATGCCGCGTCGGAGGCTGACCAGTTGACCCGTGACGGTAGTGAGTTGGCCCGGCAAAGCCTGAGCGCCATGAAAACCATGCATGAGGCGGTCAACGAGATTGGCCAGGCGGTCGATGCATTGGCGAGCGAAACGCAATCGATCGGCAGTGTCGTGGATGTCATCACCTCCATTGCCGAACAGACCAACCTGCTGGCGCTCAATGCGGCCATCGAGGCGGCCCGGGCAGGTGAGCAAGGTCGCGGTTTTGCCGTGGTTGCCGACGAGGTGCGCTCCCTTGCACAACGCACCCGCACCTCCACCGAACAGATCCACGGCATCATCGCTTCACTGTATGCCGGTGCCGATCGCGCCGTATCAACGGCCAATCGTGGCGAGCAGATTTCCCGCGAAAGCATGCAAAGTGTCGAGGCGGTGCAGTCGGCGTTGGTCGGCATCAGCCAGGCCGTCACCCGGATAACCGGCATGAGCCAGCAGATGGCCTCGGCGTCTGAAGAACAAAGTCACGTGGCTGAAGATATCAATCAGCAGATCACCCGGATTGCCCAACTGTGCGACCACAGTGCCGGGCAGGCCAAGCAAGGCGCGGCGATCAGCCAGGATCTGGAAGTAATGGCCGATTATCTGCACAGCCTGGCCGAACGTTTCAGCCGATAGCCATCAGTGCCTGTTGACCATCTTGCATCCGGACAACAGGCAGCCTCAGTGGAAAACAGCGACGCGTCCCTCAACGCCCCCAGTCCCAATGATAGAATCCTGTTTTGAAAAAGGAGTTTCATCTGTGGAGGCTGGAAAAATGAGTTGCCCATATTGCGCGGAAGTCATCATGGCTGAAGCCATTCTATGCAAGCACTGCCAATCCGACCTCAGGCAGAAAATACAAATCCCGCCTGGGCGGCCACTACCGTCAGTAAAGAGAATGGTCCCTGTCGGCAAGGTCCTCATCGGAGCCATTATCGCCATCACCTTGTACCTGGCTTTCGGCTCTTCTGTCAGTAACAGGTCGCAAGACAAGGAAATGATACAGGCCCGAGATGCCGTCGAACTATGCCGCCAGGAAGTAAACAGCTACTCCGGCCCTGCAGTCGGGAAAAGCATCATCGTAGAAACTTGTCAGAAGCTTGAAGACGAATTCCGTAAGGGTTTTGGCGACGCACTATAGGAAAAACCGATTACGAAGCCCGCCATTGAGCGGGCTTTTTTGCCTTTGGCATCAGGCAGCAAATCACTGATTCACCCTGCATGAAAATCCATCATGACATGTTATGACATCGTTCAAAAACGGACTTTGGTCAACAAATACGGGGTTAAAAGGACGAATGGTCGAGAGGCGTCAAGCGTGGGGAATTGCCGGGAGTTTGCAGCCACTACAGGCTTTTCAGGCAGGCACGTTCGTCGCGGTAAGGTGAACTTCACTTACTCAACGTGTCACATTAGGTCCCCGTCAAGCGAACTTCAGTGGAGGTATAGCCTTATGAGCATGGCCACAATTGTCAGTGCCGTGATTTCCAGTCTCGCACCCAGTGTCTTTGACCAGAACAACCTGCAAGAACCCGGCGCACATGTTTCAGCCGTCGATTACCACTACGGTATGGACATCGATGTGAAACAGGTACTGCAGCGCACCGATACATCCGACAAGACCGGCGTAGTACCAGTGACTGTGGTCTACCTGGACAGCCAGGGTGAGCTTCACAAGATCCGTTTCCTCGAATGGGGTGCAAGCCCTGCCAGCCCCACCAGCATTGCCTGATCCGCTCGTCGATCGGATTCCGGGCCTCACCGCCCCCCAGAAGCGGAAGTTAAACCTCCCATGCACTCAGTGCGATTGAGGTTTTTTGTTACTTGAAAATGGACATGATCGAATGACTAAAAAGTTCATTCGAGAAACTCACTTTTATCTTGGTGGCTTAATGTCGCAAGATTAATTGATAACAATTGCTGGATCTAAATGGCAGTCAGCAACGGTAAATTCCAATCAAGCCGTGCATAGAGCCAAGTTGATTCACTATTGAAACCAAGAGGTCACCATGGAACTTAGTATGTTCTCTTCGTCCACCGTGGAATACGTGCGTTTAGGCGTTGTATATTTTCATCTTATCGCCTGCTGTGTGGCAATCGGGCTGGTCTTGACCAGTGACATTGCAATGGTCAAGCAACTCCTGAAGGGAGATGCGTCAGGCCACCACGATGACGCGCACATGGAAAGCCTTCAAAAAACCGTAGTGCTTGCACTTGTAGCGCTCTGGATTACGGGCATTGGTATTGTCGGGATCGATTATGCCGGCAAGGGGATGGAATATTTCCTCAATCCAAAATTGCAAGCCAAAATCGGCATAGTTGTGCTGTTGACCTTTAACGGTTTCCTGTTGCATAGCGCTGTATTGCCGGCGCTGAAAAAAGCCGGTTCGTTACTCAAACTCTCCTTCAGCTTGCGCATGCTGGCGCTGTTCTCCGGCGCCCTCTCTGGCGTGTCGTGGTTCTATGCCGCCATGCTGGGTGTTGGTCGTCCGCTGGCCTGGAAGTATTCGCTGGTGGAGTTGCTGGCAGCCTATCCGGTACTCATCGTCGGTGGTTTCGGAGCGATGGTACTGCTCACTACCTGGGCAAAAAGCAGAGACACCGAGGCGCGTAGGGAGCAAGGCACCTGGTCACCAGGAAACGCCGCCCTGGCTGGATGGTGAGACAAGGAAGTTCAGCTTTCGCCAATAAAACCCATTTTTAGCAGTTCGTAAAATGTCACTTGAGGATACCCAAATGAAATCCATGAAAGCCCTTTTCGTAATCGCCGCTCTGACCGCTTCTTCTCTGGCGATGGCCACAGGTGGTGGTGACAAGACGTTCAATCGCATGGAGTCGGCCCGGAAAGTCTCGATGGAGGCCTTCCAGGTTGCACAGAAACAGAAGGCTGAAGCCGCTGTCGCTGAAAGCAAAGCCAAGGCTACCAATCACACCAACAGCTGATCGATGTAGCCTGCCCCCCGGCTGACAGAAATGTGCAGCCTCAAGCCGCGCCAGCAGCACCCAAGGTGCTGCTGGCGCCGGTTTAACCGAGATCCCTTGGACCCACGCTTATGCCAGCCTCGCAAACCCGCCCCTCACCTGCGCCGTTGCTCAAACCAGGAGAGACGGTGGTCTTGTTCGACGGTGTCTGCAAGCTATGCAATGGCTGGGTGAGATTCTTGATTCGCCATGACCACCAGCGGCGCGTGCGGTTGGCGGCGGTTCAGTCACCCGAGGGGCAGGCGCTGCTCGCATGGGCAGGTTTGCCCGTGGATCAGTTCCACACCATGGCGGTGATCCGCGACCGACACTACTGGGAGCGTTCGCAAGCGTATTTCGAAGTCATTGCCCAGTTGCCCGCACGCTGGCACCCCGTGCTTCTGTTGCGCATCTTTCCTCGCACGCTTCTGGATTGGGCATACGACCGCATTGCGCTTAATCGTTATCGGCTCTTCGGGAAATACGACACATGCCTGTTGCCGGATCCTGATCATGAACAGCGCTTTTTGAAAGCGCCCCTATGAACGGCTTCACGCCCATTAACCGGAACGCCCCTGAGTAACCGGCTATCGCTTCAGGAGACAATCCCCTCAAACAAACGCCCGACAATGCCGGGCGCCTGTTCTTCAGGTCTGTACTCAGAAGCGATAGTTGGTGCTCAGTTCCAGCGTCCGTGGGGCACCTGGTGTGATCAGATCCACTGAGCCATGCGCCGAAGCGTAATAGTCCTTGTCGAAAACGTTGCGCAGACGCAGGGCCATGTCCCATTTCGGCTCGTTGTACAGCAGTGCGGCGTCCACGGTTGTGTAAGCCGGCATGACCACATTGTTATCCAGCGCGGTATAGCGATCATCGACATAGTTGGCCCCCATACCCACACGCCAGGTTTGCGTCAGCGAACGCACCAACCACAGGTTGGCGCTGTGGCGCGGCGTCAGAGTGGGCACCTGCCCTTCGTTGGCGACCCCGTTGGTAAAGCTGTTGGACTTGGTGATTTCGGCATCCAGAAAGGCGTAACCGGCATAGACCTGCCATTTGTCACTCAACTGCCCGCTGGCGGTCAGCTCAAGACCGTCGGTGCGCTGCTCACCGGCAAGCACCAGTTTGGTCGGGTTCGCCGGATCGCTGGTTTTCATATTGGTACGTTCCAGACGGAACAGCGCCGCGGTCAACGCCAGGCGATTGTCGAGCAGGTCCCACTTGCCGCCGATCTCGAAGTTGGTGGTTTCCTCTGGTTCAAGATCCTGGTTCGTCGTACTCAGGGCGAACATCTCGGCGGAGGGTTGGTAGGAGCGGCTCACCGAGACGTAATAGGACTGCACTTGATCAGGCTGGTAGACCAGACCGACTCGCGGGCTCCAGGTCGTATCGGTGCGGGACAGCTCGCTGTGCGTCAGGTCATCGGCGTACTCCTGGTCGAACACGTCGTAACGCACACCCAGCAGTGCCTTCCACTGTGGCGCCAGTTCGATCAGGTCCTGTACGTAGAAGCCGGCGGTGTCCTGGGTGTTGGTACCCTTGGCGGTTTGCCGGTTGGCCTGGAACGGCACGTCGACCAAGGCATCGCGGTACACCGGCACCCTGGCCACATTGGATTGGCTGAATACGGACTGGTCCTTCACCTGGCGCCCCAGCTCCACACCATAGAGCAGGTTATGGTTCATCCCGGCAAGCACGGCGCGCTGCTTGAGTTCGGTCTGGTTGAACCACCCGTCCTCCTTGCGCTGCACGTTGCCGCGGTTGAGTTTTACCAGCAGTTCACCATTGGGAGCAGTGACGAAACGTGTCGGGCTGGAGTCAGCGAGTGTGTTGTTGCGATCCAGATCGTAGTGGTAGTAACGACTGGTATTGCTCAGGCTGAAATCGTCGTTGATCCGGTAGTCGACACCCGCCGTGAACGAGAACACTTCGCTGCGGGTGTAGTCATCATCCGGGTCGGCGGCACCGAAGCGCTTGTCGCGGTCCACATCGACCGGGCGGTCGCCTCGTGCCGGGATGCCGAAGTCAATCAGGCGCTTGTCATACAGATAGGTAGCACCCAGGTCCAGTTCCAGATCATCCGAGAGCTTGAAGTAGGCCGAAGGCGCGATGGCCTTGCGGTCGGTGTAGCCGTCATCCCGGAAGGTGTCACTGTTCTCCAGCGCGCCTGTCACACGAAAGGCTTTATTGCCTTGCTGCTGATCGGCCCAACCGGCATCGAACTGAGTGCGTTTTTCGCCCTCGCTGTCGACACTGACGCCAACCTCCTGCTTGGGTGCGAAGTTGGGGGTCTTGCTGATGCTGTTGATCAGCCCCCCCGAAGAGCCTCGGCCATAGAGCACCGCAGCCGGCCCCTTGATCACTTCCACCCGCTCGACGTTGGACAGATCCCGGAAGTACAGCGCATCGTCGCGAATGCCGTCGACATACATGTCGCCAATGGCACTGAAACCACGGATGGTGACCTGATCGCGCTGACCGTCACCATTGGACAGGCCGATACCAGGGACGTTCTTCAGCACGTCCTCCATCGACCGCGCCCCCTGATCCTTGATGACGCTCTGGGGAATCACATTGACGGTTTGCGGGATATCTCGTAGAGGGGCGTCGATCTTCAGCGCGCTCCTGCTCTCGGTCGACATGTAGCTCTGCTCGCTGTACTCACTGTTCACAGCGGTTGCCGGTAGGGTTAGAGCAGACTCCGTTTCTGCCTGTAATTCAGGTACAACCAGAACACCCAGCAACGACAGAGAGGCTGGGTAAATGCGCGATCGAGCCACCATGGACACCTTTGTTTGAATTATCGCGCGAATAATAACGATTATCTTTTGTAAGTAAATACATATCATTCCTATATGCAACTCAGAACGATCGTCTCAATTTCATGGGCGGTCGACAGAAGCGTAAGTGCAATGCCGTACTCGGCAGCCACATTATTGTGACGCTGACGCTGTGGTGGATGACTTATCCAGCCCCCCTCGATACCCTTTCGCCTCCGGGTGCCTGACGGCAATTCAGGTCAAACCACACTTCATCCAGACGAACCAAAAATGAAATCCTCCGCAGGTTTGCTGTTGTCAGGTATCGAGCTGGACCGTGCCAGTTCCATCCCCTTGTACCGCCAACTCTACTTGCAGATTCGCAAACAGATCCTCAGTGGCAGGATTCAGGGAGGCGTGCGCCTGCCCTCCACCCGGACCCTGAGCAAGGAACTGCAGTTGTCGCGAATCAGCATTCTCAATGCGTTCGATCAACTGATTGCCGAAGGTTTTCTGACGTCGAGGACCGGGGCCGGGACCTATGTCGGCCATGAATGGGAAAGCCGCGGTATTGAAGACGATGAACACAAGCGCCAGCCTCCGCGCCTGTCCGACCTTAGCCAGTCCATGCTGTCATTGCGCAGCGATCATTTTCGCGGCGTTTCCTATGCCGACTGGGCGACCGGGAGCCCGACCTCGTTCCTGCCCAGCCACAGCGCCTACGATGCATTCCCGCAATCGGTCTGGAAGCGGCTGTTGAACCGCCACCTGCACAAGCCGACCAAGGCCATGCTCGGTTATGGCGAACTGCAGGGATTGCTGGCCCTGCGCGAGGCGATTGCCGAGTACGTCTTCGATGCCCGTGGCATCGATTGCACTGCCGATCAGGTGGTCATCGTGTCCGGCGCCCAGCAAGCCTTCAACCTGCTGGGCATGCTGTTGCTCAATCCGCAGGACAGTTTCTGGATGGAAGATCCGGGGCATATCGCGGCGCGGATTGCGCTCCAGGCCCAAGGTGGTCAGGTCGTGCCGTTGCGTATCGACGAACAGGGGATCGATGTCCGGCAAGGCCTGGCTTTGTGTCCTGACGCCCGCCTGGTGTTTACCACACCTTCCCGTCAGCATCCCTTGGGCGTCACCATGAGTTATGGGCGACGCCAGGAACTCATCGACTGGGCCGCCCAGAATCAAAGCTGGATCATCGAGGACGACTGCGACAGTGAATTTCGCTACAACGGTCGTCCCCTGCCGGCACTCTATGCCATGGACCAATGGGCCCGGGTCATCTACGCCGGAACCTTCAGCAAAGTGCTCTTCCCCTCGCTGCGACTGGGTTACGTGATACTGCCGAACGCCTTGATCGAACCCTTCTGCACCCTGCGGGCGGTCATGGATCGCAGCCCGCCCACGCTGCTACAGGCCGCCACGGCGGACTTCATGCGCGAAGGCCACTTTCTCGGCCATATTCGCCGAATGCGCGCCCTGTACCAGGCTCGCCAGCAGGCACTGGTCGAACAACTGCAGAAACGGCTGGGCTCTTTCTTCAGGATCACGCCAGTGGAAGCCGGCATGCACCTGATCGCCTGGTTACCCGCGCATCTCGATGACGATGCCCTGGCCAGGGAACTCGGCCAGCATGACATTCATACCTATCCCCTGAGTGACTACTGCGTCGAACATGTCTTGCCACCGGCGCTGTTGATCGGCTTTGCCAGCACCCCCGAGGACCAGGCCCAGGCGCGCGTCGAAGCACTGGCCCAGGCCCTGGACAAAATCGGCTACCTGCATCCGGCCACCTGACTCAAGGCAAGTGGTCTTATGATTTAACTGATAATGGATCTATCGAGAGTTCCTGACTGGCGCGATAAAGGCTGCGCCGGTAGACCCGGTGTCTGAACCAGGAACGACTCGAATGAACAATAAGATCCAGGAACGATTCAACGCCTTGCTCAGCCATAAGGCTGTCGAGGCCGGAACTCCCCCCGTACTGACCGAGGCACTGGCCGGCCGGTTGCTCGACCGACTGGCACAGTTGCGCCTGTTTGCCCATGCCTACCCCTTGCTGACCAACCTGACCCACGGCCGTGTCACCCCTGGCGACCTGCTGGATTTTGCCTATCGCCACGAACTGCAGGGCCTGAGCCTGCACCTGCTCGACGGTGAGGAAAACAGCCTCAGTCAAATGACAACCGCGCAGCTTCTGGCGTTCGCTGCCAAGGCCAATGCACTGGGGCTGGATGTGCATCTGGAAATCAGCAGCACGCTGAAAAAAGATGTCGATCAAGTGATCGCCATTGCCAAGGCGCTGGGCACCCGCAACATCCGTGTCTACTCACGCTACGAAGGGGCGTTGTCCCGGGTCATGGACGTGATCGAGTCAGACCTGCACTACCTCGCGCAACAGGCAGACGAGCACGACCTGTTCTTCGACTTCGAACAGCATGAAGAACTCAAGAGCGCCGAAATCGCGCAACTGCTGAACCGGCTGAACCACCCTCGCCTGCACGCGCTGTTCGACTTCGGCAACATGATCAATGCCTGCGAGCAGCCCCTGGCGGCACTGCGCACCCTGGCGCCGCACATACGCCAGACCCACCTCAAGGGTGTGCGCATCGTGCCTGAACAAAACGGCTTCGGGCATTACGGTGTGCTGCAAGGCTGTGACGAAGACGACCTGCCCAACGCACGCATGTTGTTCGAATTGCTGATGCTCGGCGAATCATCCCCGCAAGTGATCGCCTTCATTCTGGAGCAGGAAAACCACTACGTCGCCCCGGCGTTCCGCCAGCTCGACGAAGCCGCCGACCCGTTCATTGCGTACCGGGAAATGAGTGAAACAGCGCTGCCGGAAGGCTTCTCGCTGGAGCGAATGCTGGCCGATGAGCACCGTTGGGCAAACAACCAGGTCGCCTACGTACGAGGTCTGCTGGCCGAGTTCCGCACCCTGGCCGAGTTGACCCTGGCCCATTGCGCTAACGCCTGAACCTGACGTGCCGACCGGCACTGCCTACCCAATAACGCCTGGAGAACAATAATGACATCCCATGACAAGGCCAAGTGGCTCAGATTCCTGATTCTCATCCTCGGTGGCGGCACCATCTACAAGCTGGCGAATCTCAAAGACGCCTTCTACATCCCCATGCAAGAATTCATGGGGCTGTCCCACACTGAAATCGGCGTGCTGCTGAGCGCCAACGCCATCATCGCCACCGCGCTGTTCGTGGTGGGCGGCATGCTTGCCGACCGGTACGACACGCGCAAGCTGATCCCCCTTGGCTTGATCGGTACCGGCGGCCTCGGGCTTTACCTGGCGACCTTCCCGCCCTTCAGCAATCTGCTGGTGGTGTTCTGCCTGCTGGCCGTGTGTGCCGACTGCCTCTTTTGGCCTTCGCTGCTCAAAGCCATCCGCAACCTTGGCGACGATAAGGAACAGGGTCGCCTGTTCGGCCTGCTCGAAGGCGGGCGTGGCGTCATCGATACCCTGGTCGCCTTCTCTGCGCTGGGCGTCTTCGTCGCCATGGGCTCCGGTGAAAACGGTCTGAAATCGGCGATCCTGTTCTACTCGGTCATCGACATTCTTGCCGGTACCCTGACCTGGCTGCTGCTCAAGAGCGGCAAAACCCAGTCGACCGCCAAGCCGAAGAACGGGTTGTCGAACCTGTTCGAGGCCATCAAGGTGCCGGGCATCTGGCTGGTCAGCCTCAACGTGTTCATGGTCTACATCGTGTACTGCGGCCTGACCTATTTCATTCCCTACCTCAAGGAAATGTACGAGCTGCCCGTGGCCCTGGTGGGCGCCTACGGCATCATCAACCAGTACTTCCTCAAGATCCTGGGCGGCCCTGCCGGTGGCTTCATTGCCGACAAACAGTTCAAGAGTTCCAGCCGCTATCTGAAGTGGGCATTCCTGGCGTTGTTGCCGCTGATGGGTGTCATCATGCTCATCCCGAAAAGCCCGGATTTCATCTACGCAGGCATGGCGGCCACCCTCTCCTTCGCGCTGATTGTCTTTTCCATGCGCGGCGTGTTCTGGGCACCCATGGGTGAAGTCGGCATTCCCCAGCACATCACCGGTTCAGCCTTCGGAATCGGTTGCCTGATCGGCTATGCGCCGGGCATGTTCGCCTACGTCATCTATGGCGCCATCCTTGATCACTTCCCGGGTCAGCAGGGCTACAACTACGTGTTCTCGTTGATGAGCGTATTGGCCATTGTCGGGTTCATGGTGTCCAGCCTGCTGTATCAAGCGGTCCGCAAGAATGCCACGATCACTGGCAAAGTCAGCGCCGCGCAAGCCTGAACATAGACGGTGCATGCAGTGCGGCGGTAACCGGAGTCTTTCGGTTACCGCCGCGCTGTGCTGCCATCAAAAGGCGAAATCGGCCTCGTCCATGGCCATCAGGCAATGGGCTCCGCCCCGCAGGCTTTCGCGGTGGCCACTGGCACGGGGCAGCACCCGGCGCCAGTAAAAATCCGCCGCTTGCAGCTTGGCCCGATAGAACCCGGGTTCGTCGGTACCAGCATCCAGTGCCGCTTGGGCACGCACAGCCGCCTGCAACCACAGTCCGCCCACCAGCACGTAAGCGCTGTACGCCAGGAAGTCCACCGACATGGCGCCGATTTCCTGCACATCACGCCGACACGCCTCGACCACCTCGGTACCCAGTTCACGCCACTCGGCGAGACGCTGCTGCATTGCCTCGGCCATTTGCCTCAGCGCTGCTTGCGAGCCGGCCGCGTCGACATGCACGACCAGCTCATCGATCAAGGCGCCCAGTTCCGTTGCGCCGTCGCCCAGCACCTTGCGCCGCAGCAGATCCAGCGCCTGGATACCGTTGGTACCTTCGTATAGCTGAGTGATGCGGCTGTCACGCATCAACTGCTCCATGCCCCACTCGCGGATGTAACCGTGGCCGCCGTACAACTGAACGCCCAGGCTGGCGACTTCCTGGCCGACGTCGGTAAAGAAGGCCTTGACGATCGGAATCAGCAGCGCTGCCCGACGACTCGCCTTCTGGCGAGCCTCGGGTTGCGGGTCGCCGTGTTCGAGGTCCAGTTGCAGGGCGGTGTAGGCCGCGAGCAAGCGGCAACCTTCGCTCAAGGTTTTTTGCGTCAGCAGCATACGCCGAACATCGGGGTGCACGATGATCGGGTCGGCGCTCTTGTCCGGCGCCACCGGGCCGCTTATGGCCCGCGATTGCAGGCGCTCACGGGCATAAGCGAGGCCACCCTGGAAGGCGGCCTCGGCGATGCCCAGTCCCTGCAAGGCAACCTGGAAGCGTGCATCGTTCATCATGGTGAACATACAGGCCAGCCCCTGATTCGCTTCACCGATCAACCAGCCTTGTGCGCCGTCGAAGTTCATCACGCAGGTGGACGCGCCCTTGATGCCCATCTTGTGTTCCAGTGCGCCACAGCTCAGCGAATTGCGCGGCCCCGGAGTTCCATCGGCAGCGGCAATGAACTTGGGAACCAGGAACAGGCTGATGCCCTTCACCCCGGCCGGTGCATCCGGCAAACGGGCAAGGACCAGATGAACGATGTTGGCGGTCAGGTCCTGCTCGCCACCACTGATGAAAATCTTGCTGCCGCTGACCTGATAGCTGCCGTCGGCTTGAGGTTGGGCACGGGTTCGCAGCAGGGCAAGGTCGGTACCGGCCTGGGGCTCGGTGAGGCACATGGTACCGGACCATTCACCGCTGACCATTTTCTCCAGGTAAGCCTGTTTGAGCGCCTCGCTGCCATGGTGATGCAGAGCCAGCACCGCGCCTTCGGTGAGGCCGGAATAAATGCGAAACGACAACGAGGCGGCCATCAGCATTTCGTGGAAGCTGGCCGAAATCAGCTGCGGGAAACCCTGGCCGGCGAACTCCAGCGGTCCGGTCATGCTCGCCCAGCCGTTATCAACGTACTGCCGGTAGGCGTCGCGAAATCCCTGGGGCGTTGTGACGTGGCCGTCGATCAACTGACAGCCCTGCTCGTCACTGTTGCGGTTCAGCGGCGCGACCACTTCGGCGGCGAAGCGGGCGGCTTCTTCGAGGACGCCGTCGATGGTTTCCCGGTCCAGCCCATTGTTCAACCGCGCGCAATGGCCGCTGACATCGAACAGTTCGTGCAGCACAAAACGCATGTCGCGCAGGGGAGCTTGATAATTCATGTCGGCCTCATGGGTTGGCGCAGTGGAAAAGATTGCCGTCACCCTAAGCAGGCGCCTACTATTTTTGAAATTTCATTTTTATATGCCTGGTATTTGTAATTTGAATTTAAAAAGCTTCGATCTGAATTTGCTCCGGGTGCTCGATATGCTGCTGCGCGAACAGAACGTGTCGCGAGCGGCCGAGCGCCTGGCCCTCAGTCAGCCCACCGTCAGCAACGCCCTCGCCCGCCTGCGTTCACTGTTCGACGATCCCTTGCTGGTGCGGGTTGGCCGCCACATGCAACCCACCTCCCGGGCGCTGGCGCTTGAAGGGCCGATTCGCGCGGCCCTGCAACAGATCGAACAGACACTCAATGCCGGGGAAACCTTCGACCCACGCCTGAGCCAGCAACAGGTGCGCATCGCACTGACCGACTTTGTCGAACAGCTGTGCATGCCGCCCTTGCTGGCACGCCTGGGAGAGCTGGCGCCAAACCTGCGTATCGACGTTGCTCACCTGGCCCCCAGCCTTCCTGCCGAGCTGCTGGATCGGGGTGAACTGGACATGGTTCTGGGACGCTTCGAAGAAGTGCCAGCGCGTTTCACCCGCCGGACCTGGCACAGCGAAACCCTGCGGCTGGCCGTGCGCAAGCAGCATCCGCTGGCACACGACACACTCACACTGGATGACTTTCTGGGGCTGCGCCATCTCTGGGTGAGTGGCGGCCAGTCGCGGGGCATGGTCGACCAATGGCTGGGCAAGCAAGGCCTGTCGCGCAAAATCGTCTACACCACGCCCAACTACCTGCAGGCGGCGCACCTGGTCGCCCATTCAGACTTGAGCGTCGTCCTGCCGACCCAATTGGCCAATCAATTCGCGCAGTTGCTACCGCTACAGGTGTTCGAACTGCCATTCGACGTCGGCTCGTTCCACCTCGAACTGGTGTATCTGGCGCAACGCCAACATGAGCCGGCGCTGGCATGGCTGATCGAGCAAATCCTGGCGGTGCGGCCGGCTTGAACGGACGCCCGGCATAACGCCTTGCCTGAGCCAACGCCTGGGGTTTGCCGAAGTGATTTTTCGGTTGCGCCAGACAACACCAGGAACAACGTCAAGAGCGACGAATTTCCAACGTAGCGCGTAACCCTCCAGGGCTGCGGTTCTCCAGTTTGATCTGCCCGCCAAAGCGATCGGCAATGGCCTTGACGATAGTCAGCCCCAACCCTGCACCCTGATGATTTCCGCTGCTGTAGAAACGCTCGAAAAGCCGTTCACGATCCTGCTCATTGATGCCCGGCCCCTCATCTTCGACAGTCAGTTCGTAGCTATTTTCCTTTTCTACGAGCCTGACGGTGATCACTCCGTGCCGGGGAGAGAAATTCGCCGCATTGGTCACCAGGTTGTTCAAGGCAATATCGATCGCAGCGGGGTCGACTCTGGCAAGACTGATGTCGTCCCTGACATCAAAAACCAGCTCAAGCCCCTTGCTCAGTAGCCAGGGCGTCAACTGAACCAGGCTTTCGCGAACGGTGCTGGCCAGATCAATAGGCACAGGCGCTTTAGTCCCTGCTGTAGGTTCTATACGAGCCATCGTCAGCAATTGGTTAACCAGTCGGCTGGTACGGTCCACGCCGGCAATCAAGAATTCGAGCGATGCGCGACGATCCGCTTCACTCCCCGCCGCCATCAGGTTTTCAGCGTGGATCCTGAGCACGGCCAGTGGTGTACGCATTTCGTGGGCGGCGTCGGCGATAAAGCGTCGCTCGCGCCCCATGACGTCCTGAATTTGCGCGAGCATACGATTGAGGGCGGCCTGCATGGGCTCAAGTTCAGTGGGTAGCGGCGTCAATTGCAAGGGTTCGAGTGAACCGGGATGCCGGGCCCGCAGCGTTGCAGCCATATTGACCAGTGGCTTGAGTCCCCAGCCGATGGCCAGCCAGATCATGGCGGCCAGCAACAAGCTCCCCAGGATATTGGGCCACAGTGTGTGGCGTACGATGCGGTCCACCAAGTCCATTCGCACGTCGTCCCGTTCGCCCACCCAGATGCGCAGGTTGTTCTCCTTGTCTACAAGCAGGAAGGCACGCCAATGCCGGTTGTTCAGGTCGACTACATCGCTGAAACCTGGTGTGACCGCGGGTGTGCTGAAGGACGGAGAACTGGCCGTATGTACCAGCACTTCGTTCCTGGCGTTCCAGACCTGAAACGCAATTTTCGTTTCATACGGATGCCCCTCGCCCCCGGGCGTCGCCTCGTTCAGGGCCTGGTTGAAAGCCTTGTACAGATCCGCGTGTTCCTTGCTCACCATGGGCATACGCATGACGCCTTGTAGCAGGCGAGCGTTCTGGGCCAGATGGGCATCATAGACTTCGGCGATTTCGTGGTTGCTGTCGTGCAGATTCAACACACTGATCACGGCCAGGCCAGCGAGCATCAGGCCGATGATCAGGACCAGGGTCCGACGCCGGATAGAGCTCATCGACGCTCCTCCACCAAGTAGCCGATACCACGGACGGTGCGGATCAGATCGGTGGAGAACTTCTTGCGCAGGTGATGGATGTGCACTTCCAGGGTGTTGCTTTCGGCCTCCTCGTTCCAGCCGTACAGCAACTGCATCAAATGATCGCGAGTCATTACCCGACCCGGTGGCGAGAGCAGTTCGTGGAGCAACTGGTACTCCTTAGGTGTCAGGGCCACTGGCTCGCCTTTGTAGCTGACTTGCTGGGTGCCGGGGTTCAGGCTGATACCTGCGTGCTCGATCAGCGATTGTCCACGCCCGGCACTGCGACGAAGCAACGCACGTATGCGCGCCTTCAATTCTGCCAGGTCGAAAGGCTTGATCAGGTAGTCATCGGCGCCGGCATCCAGACCCGCGATACGGTCTTCGGTGGCATCGCGCGCGGTCAGGATCAACACCGGCAGATTGGAACCGCTGTCACGCAAGCGCCTGAGCACTTCGAGACCGTCCATGCGTGGCAGGCCAAGGTCGAGCACCGCCAGATCGAAGATTTCACTGCGCAGCGAGTGCAAGGCGCTGTTGCCGTCCTGCAACCAGTCGACGGTATAACCTTCCCGGCTGAGGGCCTGATGAATACCCTCGCCGAGCGCCACGTCATCCTCTATGAGTAATAAGCGCACAGGGTCTCCTGTCAGCCGAGTTTCTTGTTCACATCCACCAACAGCGTCTCGATCTCCTTGCGGCGCCCGGCGTCAGCGCTCTCGCGGCCAGGACGAGGCGCAGCCTGCAAGGCTTTTTGCAGCGCTGCCCTGGCTTCAACATAACGCTTCTGACGGTAGAGGTGATCGCCCCAGAAGTACAGGCTGTCGATGCCGTTGGGGTTCATTTGCAATGCCAGCTTGAGCAACTGTTCGGCCTTGTCCGAATCGCCGAAACCGATGGGCCAGCCCGGTACGCGGTCATAGAGGGCCCCCAGACTGGTATAGGCTGAGCCTTGCAGGGCCTTGGGGTCCAGAGTCAAGGCTGTTTCCAGATCGGCTTTCGCATCCTTGACCTTGCTCAGCGCACCCAGCCCACCCTGTGCGCCCGCCCAGCTACTGGTGACGATGCCAGACCAGATCCAGGCCTCAGCCACCGTTTGGCGCTCCTGCTTGAAACTCGAAGCCTGAGCGGCCAGCTTTTCAAAAGCCGCGGTCCGTTGCCCCTCGGGCAACTCGTATTGAATGTGCGCCCAGCTTTGCTGGATACCGTTGAGGCGCTGCTGGTCGGCGGGGTCCAGCGCCCAGACGCTCTGGCTCATTGCGCCAAGCAGTAGGCAAGCGATGATCTTTCTCATGGTTTGACATTCTCCTGGTCGGGTTTCTGGCTCAGGCGGCGGATCAGGGGCAATTGTTTGCGCAACCCACGGTCCACCAGATGGGGCAAAAAGCTGTTCAGGCGTACAAAAAAACGTTCGGGCCAGCCCAGGTACAAGTCGCGACGGTCACCGGCAATGGCGTGAATCACTGCGGCCGCCACGGCTTGCGGATCGTCGACATTGGTCTTGAGCGCATCATTCAGCGCCTGGGCCGCCGGGCTGTTCATGCTGGTACGGGTCGCTCGCGGGGCGACGTAAAGCACACTGACCCGAGTGTCGGCCAGCTCCCGGCGCAGGGCCTCAGAGAACCCGCGCAGGGCAAACTTGGTGGCGCAGTAACTGGCGTAGCCGGGGTAGCCGATGGAGCCATAGGTCGAACCGACGTTTACCACCATGGCACTGGCGGCTTGCTTTAGCTGCGGCAACAAAAGTTTTGTCAGGCACATGGGCGCACTGATGTTCACCGCGAGCATCGAATTGATCTCGCTGTCGTCCAGCTGTTCGAGCATGGCGAAATGATTGACCCCGGCGGCATTGATCAGCAGGTTGATGCCACCGGTGCCCTGGGCCTGCGCCAACACCTGACGGCGGTCGGAGAGCAACGTCAGGTCCGCACGGACCCAACTCAGGTTACCGGGATAACGCTCAAGCAGCGGCACCAACGGTTCCCGATGCCGAGCCACGGCCAGCACCTGGGCACCACTGGCGCACAGTGCGGTGGCAATGGCCAGGCCGATGCCGCCGCTGGCACCGGTCAACACGACGCGAGCTTCAGACAGGCGCATGCAGATTCTCCCCGTTACGCGGCAAGCCACGAAACATATCGGTGTAGAGCCGGTACACCACTTTGGAGGCGTGAATGACGGCGGCCTGGTCGCCCGGGTCATCCAGACGGTTCATCAGTCGACGGTAGGTCTGCATATGTTCGATATCCAGTGAGCCGTGGGAACTGAGGTAGCTGAAGGCGCTTTCCGGCAAGTCCAGGCGCCGGCGAATGCTGCCGGCGGCGTGTGTGGCCAAGGCGATGCTCGTGCCTTCAAGTACGTTGACCATGCCGAACAGACCCACCGGATTGTCCCTGGCAATCAGATCGTAAAGGAAGCTGACCATCAATTCGATCGGCAATGACGGGCGTCCATCCCGTACAGCGGCTCTGTCACCGCCGCAGGCTTCAATATCATTGAGTACCCATTGTTCGTGGCCGTATTCGTCCTCGATGTATTCACATACCGCTTCGCGCAGCCATTCCAGACGTGATGCCAACCGCGCACCACAGGCCATCATCAACGGCACGGTATGGCGCACGTGGTAATAGGCCTGAGCCAGAAAGGCCCGGTAACTTTCCAGGCTGACGTCGCCCTCCAGCGCATCACGGATGATCGGCAGGTTGAACAACTCAATGCGTTCTTGCTCAGTGGCTTTTTGCAACGTGTCAAAAAAACTCATGGTGCGGATTCCTCGGAAAATGCAGATTCGCTCAATTGCCCCCGGTAGCGTTCGACGATGGCGTCACGGCGGGGCCGGCCATTGGCGGTGAGCAAGCCGTTGGTGGCAGTGAAGGGTTGGTCGAGCCGGCTCCAGTGGTGGACCTGGGCGTACTCGGGCAAAGCCTCGTTGGCCTGGGCCACGGCGGCGGCCAGTTGTTCGTCGGTGCAGTCCGGGCGATGGGGCCAGAGCAGCGCATGGTTGTGAGGCATGGCCTCGCCATAGACGAAGGCCTGGGCGACAGGCCCGCGCTGGGTCAATTCGGCTTCCACCCACTCGGGGTTCACGTTGCGCCCGAAACTGGTGACGAACTGATGTTTCTTGCGTCCCTTGAGGTAGAGAAAACCCTCGGCGTCGAACTCGCCGAGATCACCGCTGGGCCACCACTGGGCGGTGTGCGGCGCCTCTCCCAGATAGCCCAGCAAGGTTGAACCCTTGATCAGCACTTCGCCGTCCTCCGCCAGGCGAATCTCCACATGGGGCAATGGCCGTCCGACACTGCCGGGGCGCCGTGCTTGCGGGCGATTGAGGCACACGACCGACGCGCACTCCGACAGCCCATAACCTTCATGGACGGGGATGCGCACGCGTTGGGCGCGATGCAGTAGATCTTCGCTGACCCGGGCGCCGCCCACGGCGGCAAAACGCAGGTGCTGTGGGTCGAAAGCCTTTTGCTCGGCAGCGTTGACCAGCATCAGCAACAACTGCGGTACCAGAACCAGACTCTGGGGTGATCGGCTGGACAGGCAACTCAACAATGTCGGCACATCCACACCGCTGGCGCCTTCAATTCCCAGGGTTTTCGGGCCGGGCAGGCTCAAGGTAGCGCCGGCATACAGTGCGGCGTAACAACCGATGTTCTCCAGCAAAATGGCCAGCGGCAGCAGCGCCAGATGGTGTTGCGGATCGGTGGGTTTGCTGGCCAAGTCCAGCTCACGAGCGACCCGCAAAATGCTGTCTGCACTCAAGCACACGCCCTTGGGTGTGCCTGTGGTGCCCGAGGTAAAGGTCAACTTGGCGGTGCCTTCAGGCATCCGGTTCGAGCCACTGAACGTGCGGCGCCAGAACTCGCCGCACTTCTGATATCCAGCCGCTTGCAGTTCATCCTGCAGTTGCGGCTCGGCAATGACGAGCTCGGCCTGGCTTTGCTCCAGGCAATGCCTGCGTTGCCCCGGACTGAAAAAAGGCGGCAAGGCCACACAGGTCAAACCCTCGAACAACGCGGCCAGGTCCCAGAGCAGAGCCTCGACGCCATTGTCCAGCGTCAGGGCGACCACCCTGACCCGTTCATCGCGCAGGCGCTGCTGGCGAAAAATGACCTCGGCATACAGCGTGGCGTAGTCCAGCTTCAGATGATCGCCCCACAACGCAATGGCGTTGGTTTTTTGCTCAGCATGATTACGCAGGGTCTGTTTGAAGCGCTCCATTTCAGGCGACATGGCAGGCCCCTTCAATAGAGGTCGGCAAGCCCAGGCGACTGAACAGGCCAATGTTGCGCAAATGAATGAAACCGGAGCGAACATTGCCGAAATGAACCCACGGTTTGCTTTCGTAGTAACTGCCCCAGGCGTGGCGGTCCTCGCCCAGACGCGCCGGGTCGGCAGCACACAGGGTCACGGGCTTCAAGCCAAGGCGGTGAAAGCTATTGACCAGCCCCAGGTTCCCGGTGAAGGCAACCCATTCCAGCCCCCCCATGGCCAGCAGGTAGGTCATCGCGATGATGCTCATCCGTGCGCTGCCGGTGTCGCTGGCAGCCAGATTGCCTACCTCTACGATGGCTGAGCGGCTTACGGTCTGGTCGGCCGCGGCACTGATCAGCGGATCGATCGCATCGTCCAGGTAACCTTCCAGGTACAGCGGTCCGCTGCGCGCCAGACGCACGCCAATCACCGCGCAAAGCGCGCCGGACGCCTCGCTCATGCCAAACAGCTCCGGCATGAAGTGGCGAATATCGGCACCGTGGGCCTTACGAAAGCGTTGCTGGATAAAGGCTTCGAAGGCGCTTCGTTGCGGGGCGTCCGGCAAGGCCCTGACGAGATACATCTGCTGCGCTTCGGTCAGGCCAAAGTGCAGCGGCAACTGAACGTTCCAGTTGAAATCGGACATTGAAAACATCTCCCCCGGATCAATTGGGGAGAAGTATCAAAGGCATTTCTTAACGAAGTCTGAAGGTGAAAAAACGATTGTCGCCTTGGGTGACAGTCCGTAATGACATGCCATGGCCTGCTTCAGGAACGGACTTAGGCCAACAAATACAGGGGTTTAACCGGAGCCCCCGACTGGCTGGCCACAGTTACTCATGGCGCGGACGCTTATGCGCCTTCCAGTTGATCGCGCAAAAACTCGATGAAGCGCTGGGTTTTCGCCGGCAACAGGCGCGTCTCGGTCAGCGCATACACTGAAACCGAAGTGGCGTGCCATTGAGGCAAGACCTTAAGCAGCTTTCCATTGATCAGGTCTTGCTCAGCGATGCTCTCGGGCAGCAAAACGATACCCAGGTCCAGTGGTCAGTATCCCTGCCCTCACGCACTAGTCACTTCTGCCAACAGCGGCCGCCGATGAAGTCGGGACGAATGAAAGCAGCCGGTCATCGATACATTCAGAAAACAGCCACTTCTCCTGGCCCAGACGCCCCGCACAATCGCACCCTTTATTGGGGGATATTCCCCGTCATCGGGGTATTCATCCTGGCTGCTCATACGCCAGTTTGAAGCCCGCGGACAAGGGGAGCGTGGCGTAGAGCCATTAGTCACCTCCTGTCACTTTCGGCGGGAAATTTGCATCGTTCCCATCCCGGCTCGAAATCAAACGTTTCGCCAGCCGGGCCAGGAGCCGTGGCTCGTTGCTCATCTATTGCCACGCTCCGAGGAACCCGTCAGAGGTGTTTGCGATGAAACAGGACACCGGAAGGTTGAATCCTAGTCTTTTGTCCAAAACCAGGCTGGCGCTGAGTATCTCTGCTGCCGCGATCATGTTGGGGCTGGGCTTGTCCCAGACCCAGGCAGTCCCCCTCGACAACACCGATCCCCCGCCTCCTACCGACCCATCGGCGTTCACCAATCCGCCCGCCGACCCCAATGCCGCATTGAGGGACTTGCTCAAGCAGCCTCCCGCAAACGTCGGCGCCTTCGACTTACCCAATGGTGTGGCCGGTAACCGCCAGACCCCCTTGGTCGACAATGTGCTGCCACCCGATCTGCAACCCAGCTTCAATATCCCCACTAACGGTAATGCCAGCCCGGTGTTCGGGGTTCAACCGTTCACACAGAAGCTTGAGCTTTTCGAGGAGTTCGGCTCGAACAAACTGGATGCGGCCGACCCTCCATCACCTGTTCCGTTTCCGGTTCCGACGCTGGGGCCCGCACCGGCGCAGGATCCCTTGAAGGTGGCGCGTAGCGGCCCGTCGCCGGCTGCGCTGGATGCCTTTCTCAGGCAGCCAGCTTTGACGCCCTTCCCGACAGAGTTCTCCAATGTACTGGACCGCAACCCGTGGAAGGCGCAGATCGAGGATTTCCTCAATCGCCGAGTCGATTCGCCCGCAGAAGGCCGGCCACCGGGAAAAGGTTGGTCGCACCAGCGTTTCAATGAGTTTTTCCCGCGCAACGCCTTCAAGACTGTGCAAGCAGGCGCGCACGTCAACAGCGGCTTGCGTGATCGTATGCAACGGCATAACTACGCCGTGGGGGAATTTGCGCCAGGCGGGCTCTATCACAACACCAGCGGCAACCCGGCCAACGAGGGCACAACCAAGGGCATACAAGTGCAATTTCACGACAACTTCCCTGTCCAGGACCATAATGCGCTGTGGACATTCGACGGCACCTTTCCGCCCAAACTGCTGCAAGTACGCTATGGCCAGGCGATGCTGATGCGTCATTACGATGCCTTGCCCATTGACCCATCGGCCAACCGGGGCTTTGGCCTGCACACCATCACCACCCACGAGCATAACGGCCACTCGCCCGCGGAAAGCGATGGCTTTGCCAACGCGTTCTTCTTCCCGGGCCAGTACTACGACTATCGCTGGCCGATCCAGTTGGCCGGTTACGACAGCATCAACACCAGCGCTCAGGATCCGCGTGCGGCGTTCCCGTGCGACCCCGGTGAAAAGCTTTTCGTCAACGACGCCAACCCCGGCTTCAAGACTTGCGACCGCGGCACCATCAAGATCCGTGGCGACTGGCGCGAAACCATGAGCACCCACTGGTTCCACGACCACATGCTCGATTTTACCGCGCAGAATGTCTACAAGGGCAACGCCACGATGATGAACTACTACAGCGCCGTGGATCGTGGTAACGAGTCGGTCGACGACGGGGTCAACCTGCGCCTGCCCAGCGGTTCGGGGCTGGGGTGGGGTAACCGCGACTATGACGTCAACCTGACGATCGCCGACAAGGCCTGGGACAAGGCCGGCCAGTTGTGGTTCAACCCCTTCAATACCGACGGTTTTCTCGGTGATCAGGTCCTGACCAACTGGGAGTACAAGCCCTTCCTGGACGTGCGTGCCCGCCGCTACCGTTTGCGCATTCTCAACGGATCGGTTTCTCGCTACTTCAAGCTGGCGTTGGTGCGTCAGGTCAATGGTAATGGTGGCGAGTTTCCTGGCCCGAAAAGCTCCGGGGTTTCATACAACCGGGTGCCGTTCCACATGATTGCCAACGACGGCAATATCATGGAGCACGCGGTGCCGTTCGATGGCAGCCTGGACCTCGATGGCGACGGCGACACACAGGACCACAATGCCATTTTGCCGATACAGGGCATTGCCGAACGCTATGACATCGTCGTCGACTTCGCGAAAAACGGCATCAAGCCAGGCGACAGGATTTTCTTCGTCAACATCGAGGAGCATGAAAACGGCAAGCGTCCCGAACGTGACATTCCATTGGCGGATGTACTCTCCGGGAAGTACCTGCCCGTTGTCAGGCAAACCAGCCACGGGCCACAGTGGGTCAACGGTGACCCGGGCGTGGGCGTGTTCATGCAACTGAACGTCCAGCCTTACACCGGCCAGGATGTCAGCATGAATCCGGTCGACTTCGAGCCCGCCAAGCCTGGCAAGCCCGAGGGCAAGTTCATGATCCCCCTGCCCTTGCACCGTGATGACCCTGCCGATATCGCCCGGCTTGCCCAAGCGCGGCACCGCACCTTTATCTTTGGCCGCTCCAACGGCACGGATTTCAAGCCCTGGACGATCAAGACCGATGGCGGCGAAGGTTTCAACATGGACCCGCGCCGGATTTCAGCCGCGCCACAACTGGCCACTGGCCCGACACCGGCAGGGTTCAAGGGTGAAGGCACGCTGGAAATCTGGAAGATCGAAAACGGCGGCAACGGCTGGAGTCACCCGGTGCATGTGCACTTCGAGGAAGGGATCATTCTCACTCGAGGTGGCAAGACACCACCCGAATGGGAAAAAGGAGCGCGCAAAGATATCTACAATATAGGTCGTCATCCTGAGAGCCTCGACAATGTCGAAATGGCCATCCGCATCCGTGAGTTTGCCGGTACCTACATGGAGCACTGCCACAACACACAGCATGAGGACACGTCGATGCTGCTGCGCTGGGACTCTGAGCACCCGGGCCAGTTCCAATTGATGCCCACTCCATTGCCAAGCTGGGACGGCGTGAGATTCGTGGCCTCGGTTGCGTTACCGACATTCCGTACGGGAGATGGTGTGGGGCCACAGGTCGAGGTCGACAATAACCAGGAAGATGGCAGTGGCAGTGGCAGTGGCAGCGGCAGCAGTAGCAGTAGCGGTAGCGGTAGTAGCGGCAGCGGTGTTAGCGGAGGCAAAGGCTAGCGTCGTCTCTGCTCAACTACCTGAGCAATGCGGTGAAGTTGACCGAGCGTGGGCACATCCTGGTTAAGGTGTGCCTGCGTCAGGCCCGCTTGAAAGTCGACGGTGTGGACATGGTTGGCAGACTCCGACGGGTACTGGGCCGGCACAGTCTGCATGTTGATTTGCTGCACAGTTACCAGCCCCACAAGAGCCACTTGCTACAACGCGAGTTACTGGATGCAGTAGCTGTCCGTGACGCGATACCTGTTCGACGATGGTAATGACATGTTCATTCTTTGTAGTAAGCGCTAGCGTCGTCGAGTTTCAACTTCGCGGGTACCACTCGCTTCGCCGTATCGGATCCGGTCGACAGGGGTACGCTCTGCGTGACATTGGCCATCCGGGTGATTTCCACCTGCAGCTTATCCTTGCCGAGCAGGTAGTCGGCCAGCTTCTGGGAAAACGGCCAGTAGTTCAGATCGGCTGTCAGGGTCAGCGGTCCGACGGCGTCGGCCGGCACCAGGAAGGAGAACTCCCCGATATTGTAGCCCTTGGGCAGAATGCGATTGTCCGAGAGTATCTGCGTGGCATTCCAGACCTCGACGTCCAACGGATTGCCGTTCTTGTCGCCTATGTGCACTTTGAAATTTCGCGTGTTGACTTCGGTCTTGCCGTCCTTGATCGAACCCAGGCGATAGAGCTCGCGACCACTGGCATCCTGCACCCGAAAATCGATCCACATCTCCCGCCCCTCGGGAAAGCCGGTTGGCAGCTTGTGCCCTGCGCCGACGTTGGTCACTTTGACGGCTACCGAGGCGTATTGTCCGGGAATGATGGCGGCCGGCAGTTGCTGGAACGTTATTTGCGCCGCGCGCGCGAGCATGTCGCGTGCGCGTTGCGCGCCCTCCTCCTGACCAAGGTGCTTGAGCATCGTCGCGTTGGCTCCGCTGAACCAATGCGAGGCGACCTCCTTGCGGTCCGGCCCCATGATCGCGGCCTTGCCCGCAAAGCCCGGCATGTGGCAACTCTGGCAGGTCACATTGTTAAGGCTGTAGGTGCTCTCCTGCCATTCGTCATAAGTGCGCTCCACCGCCACGCTGCTGAACGGGTGCGTGACGTTGTGGCAGGTGCCGCAAAAGTCCGAGCGCGTGTGCAGAGCGGAATACACGGTGTCGTGATAAGGCGAAACGGCATCCTTGCGCGGGCCGAACTTGGTCGGTTTGCCGTGCGCTCGCGGGCTCAGAACATAGGCGCCGTTATCGAGGCCCGTGCGGGCACTGATGTTGTGGCAGGTGTCGCAATCGACCCCGGGCATCGGATGATTCTTCGCACTGTCTTCAATCGAGGAGCGGTTGACTTGCGAAGTGATCTGCCCGGTGGTGAGACCGATCGGGGTATGGCAGCCGGTGCAGAAGTTATCGACCTTGCCCTCGGTGGCCGCACTCGCACGCTTGAGCAAGGCCCGATAGATGGGCTCATCCCAGGCCTGGGACATCATCGACGAGCGCCACTGCCTGTAGATCTCCGTATGGCAAGCGCCACAGACCTGGGCATTGTCGAAGTCCTTCACATTCAAGACCAGGTTGCCGGTGGTATTGGCCCGATGCGGAAAGAACGGCATCGCGCCAATCACATGCATGAGCCTGGAGCGTGCCGGCTCCAGCCACTTCTCATTGTTTTGATTGTCATCGCCCTGAAGTTCGTCAGCCGCCACCAGCGTTACCGTCAGCAGGCAGGTTAGAAAGCACAACCGGTGCAGTGCTACCTGCGCACACGTATGTCTGGAGTGGCTCATAAGCATTTCCCCTGGACGGTTGCAGAGGATGACTGCAGTACTTCTATTGAGTAAGCCCGTTATTGAGAAGCCAGGGCTACTTCGTGATGCAAACCGATGGCTACAGGCAATCACTCAATGGAGTACTGACAGCTCCACAGCATCCCGGCCCTGCACCTTGCATGAACGGGACAAGCTCACTCAGCAATTACTCTGCCAGCGTTGTATAAAATAGGCGCGGTGACCTGAAAGATCCGCAAACATTGACCAGCGATTGAAGTAACCGGTTAATGAACATGCGAATACCGCTGAGCAATAGCCCCCATTAGTGGGGGGCTCACTCCGAATCGGGGGGTGTCAGACGGGAGGGCCAGGGTTTCTCTGCGGGGTGCGCCTCGCAAATCCGGGGCCACTCACTTTACTCGATACGACTTACTCTCTGTCCTTGGTCGATCGAATGAGATTGCCCCGTAACTTCACAATGGCCTTCTGCATCTGCACGAAGTCGTCGGGATCAAGACCGGTTTGCGGGAAGCCGTCTTCGGTGAGACCTTCGCGCAGTTTTCGTCCCTCTTTGGTCAGACTGATCCGCACCTGGCGTTCGTCTTCCGGGTCGCGCTGGCGCATTAAATAACCCATCGCTTCCAACTTCTTCAGGATCGGCGTGAGGGTATTGGATTCGAGAAACAGCTTTTCGCCGAGGCTGCCAACGGTCTGGTTGTCTTCCTCCCACAGCGCAACGAGGGTGATGTATTGCGTATAGGTCAGGCCGAGCCGTTCGAGCATCGGCTTGTAGGCCTTGCCGAAGGCCAGGTTGGTGGAATAGACCGCAAAACACAGGAAGTCGGTGAGTTTGAGATCCAGGGCGGATGTCTTGTCGGTGTTTTTCATGGGCGTTCTCCTGGCTCAATCTTGCGAGACCGAAACTATACGTCGTACGCGATGGTATCGGAAGTGCGTATAAACGCCGACGGCCAGCTCACCGGGGAAATCCCCGGTGAGCTGGCCGTGTAGTGGGTTATGCCGTCAGGACGTTGATGTCGACATCAATATTGCCGCGTGTGGCCTTGGAGTAAGGGCAGATTGCATCGGCGTTGTGGGCCAACTCGGTCGCCACTCCCTGGTCCAGCCCCGGCACCCGCAAGGTCAGTCGGGCCTGGAGGAAGTAAGCCGCGCCGGTCTGGCCCAGGTCCACTTCAATGTCGACGGCGGTGTCGGTCGGCAGTGTCACCTTCATCTGTTGGGCGGCCAGCCCCACCGCCGCGATGTAGCAGGCCGACCACGCTCCGGCGAACAGTTGCTCGGCTTTCGGGTGCGGCTGGACGGCGGTGAGCACGTGTGCCGGTGTATCGCTGCCGGGGGACGACAGCACGATATCGAGGTTGCCGTTATGACCGCGCGAGGTGTTGCCCGCGCTGTTATGAGTGGTGTGGGTTTTGCCGCTGGCCAGTACTTTTTCGATCTTGCTCATGATGATTCCCTCAGGATTACAGTGAGTTATGTTCGTGCACGCTTTTATCGCATGCGATGTTAGTGACGCATCCAGGCATCACGCCGTAATAACGTTCAGGGCAACGTCGATATTGCCGCGTGTGGCTTTGGAGTAAGGGCAGATGGAATCGGCAATGTGCGCCAGTTCGGTCGCGACATCGTGTGCCAGCCCTGGCACTCGCAGGGTCAGTCGGGCCTGAAGGAAATAGGCCAGACCAGTCTGGCCCAGGTCCACTTCGATGTCGACGGCCATATCCGTCGGCAACACGATATTGCGCTCCTGGGCCACCAGCCCCACTGCCGCGGTGTAGCAGGCAGACCAGGCACCGGCAAACAGTTGCTCGGCTTTCGGGTGCGGCTGTGTAGCGGTAAAGACGTGGGCCGGCTGGGCGGAACCCGGTGACGACAGTTCGATATCGAGGTTGCCGTTGTGACCGCCGACACCGCTGTGGGTGGTGTGGGTTTTGCCGGTTGCCAGTACTTTTTCGATCTTGCTCATGGGGACTTCCTCAGGACTTGATATTTCGTGCGATTATATCGCATGCGATATTAGTGATATTTAAAAAGACAACGTTCATCAATTGGCGTGTGCAATGATCCAGTTGTTGCCGTTTTGGCCATGGGAAGCGTGAGCGGTTGAGATAAACATTGTGCGGCGGCTTCCGGTGTTCATGGCTGAGTCTCCAAACGGCAGGGGTTGTCATTACTTTTAATCGCTACCGATTAAATCGTATGCGATGGATGAATATTCAACCAAAGCCCCAATGATGTCAAAGTTTATTTTGTGCCTTGCCGATGAGCGGTAGACGCGAGATCAACCTCGCTACCCTCTCCCTTGCGGAAAGGATGATTGGCTTCTCACCGTCCGGTCCTCCGGAGCCCCCGGTTACGCGCATCGGATCGCTTTCACCCATGACGATCAGCGCTTTGGCGCGGAAATGAAATGGACGTTTTTCACTCGAAAAAAAACCGGCCATTCGAGCCGGTTCTTTGATTTCCTGAGCCCCACACACAAAAAACCCCCTCACAAGGAGGGGGTCTGATGTTTGAAAGGTTCAGACAGGTTCACCCGTCTTTTCCTGGAGTCTCGTCAGTTCAGCGCAGCGCAGGAATACCCGCAAACAACCACGAAGTTTCTTGAACCGGAGTTGCTTCGTTGCGCTTACGCGCCCACTGGGTCAGCGCCACCATCATCGCAAAGCCGAGCACGATCAACACCGGATAGGCCATCAGCAACTCGGTGAGCGAATACTTCCAGGCCAACGGTCGACCGACACCGAGCATGGCGGCATACAACCAGGACACGCCCGACAGTGCGCCAGAGAACAGGGCAAACATTCGCACATTGATCTGTAGATCAAGCAGCGAACCGGCCTTCAGCATTGCCGGCAATACATAGCGGTGCAACAGCATGCCGTTGAACGTCAGCAACAATACAATAATAACTTTTGCTTGAAGTTTCGGATTGGCAAAATAGGTCATGCCTTTTTCAAGGTAATCAATACCTATAATCGCAGCTCCGGTGACCCACAAGAAGATCAACGCATTGGAAACAGACTTCTGAAGACTGGCCATATGTTCATTATCGTGCCCCGACGACACGCGACCTTTCAATAAGTCCTTTACCATTGCCGCGTCGCTGGCAAACACCAGGCCAATAGCTACGCAGCAAGCCAACAGGTGAACGTACACAACGCCTAAACGCAAAAACTCCATGGATTCTTTCTGGCCGATCAGGCCGATAATTGTACTAATATCCAAGATTACATCTCCACTTATTGCGGCAGTGCAAATTGACCATGCCCCAGGCATGCGAATTAATTAATTAATTGCGCCTGCACGATCAAGTTCGCATTGATTGAATCAACTAAATAATTTGGTATTACAAGAGAGAGCGACTCGCCCAGCAAGTCAGTGATGACGACATACTATCACTCCAGGTCTCAGGTAAAAAAAATCCCCATGCGCATTCCATTCAATGCAGATGAGGTATACGTCCATTTTATTAGTGAGTGCAGCGCGAACTATCAAAGGATCCGCCTGCCGGTAAATCAGAGCGAAGCATATCAAAATCGTTCACTTTTTGAGCAGTACGCTCGACAAACGGTACTAAATTCAACACCTGGAGGTACCTGTTTTCCTGGCTGAAACCTGCATAGCTACGGTGCTGAATCGATTCTCTTAGCATACCGAAAAAAAACCCGCTATTGCGCTGAACTTTCGTCGCCAGCCCCGACCAATGGCGAAAATTGCCTACTGGTCACCGGCAAATTCGAGTCGCCTGAAGGGGCCGTCGACGCGTCTCGCTCGACTCAGCCACACCCACGCTGAATCGAGGTTCTTTTTGGGCGGTGCCCCAGGCTTGCTCAAGCCAGCAATTGGGTGATCCACCGGGCCTGCCGAGCGATGTCCTGCACCGTCTCCTCGGGCACGGCCTGCTGCGCCAGGGCAAAGTGGCTCAGGGTCTTCTGTTTCTGGCGCAACTTGCGCTGCCACTTGACCAGGAACGCCGGGCTGCGGGTCTGCATCTGCAACGGGCCAAAGTACAGCTCCTGGGCGGTGTAGATCACCGGCCCTGCGCGTTCGGCGACGATGATTTCGTAGTCGAAACGATTTTCCCGCAGCACTTCTTCGCAGAGGATGCGATAGCCATTGTCCATCAGCCATTGGCGCAGTGGCTGCTCGCCGCCATTGGGCTGCAGGATCAGGCGCTCCTGACCGCTCAGGTACGCCTTGCCACTGTCGAGGATGTCACGGATGGTTTCGCCGCCCATGCCGCAGATGCTGACCGCTGTAATTCCGTCTCCCGGCTCGATCGCCGCCAGGCCGTTGGCCAGGCGCACGGTGACTTGCGAGTCCAGGCCGTTCTCGCGCACGGTGCGGTTGGCCGCGTGGAACGGCGTCAAGGCCACCTCGCCGGCCACTGCCGCCGCGATGGCGCCACGGCGCATCAAGGCCACCGGCAGGTAGCCGTGATCCGAGCCGATATCGGCCAGGCGCGCACCGGCTGGCACATAGGCGGCAACGCGCTCCAGGCGCATGGACAATGTCTGTTCGTTCAACTGCGGCCCCTTTTCACCACTAACGTCCGGCGACTTGGGCCGGATCGGGGCGTGATTCTGTCGAGCAATGCCGTGCATTTCAAATTTATGTGACCAGGGTCATGGCCCTTTTCACGCAATCACTTGCGCATACACCGATCTGTCGACGTTGCCACCGGAGAGAATCACCCCCACCCTTCTTCCCGACATGGCTTCACGCTCCGAGATGAGCGCTGCCAACGCCGACGCACCGGCCCCTTCGGCAAGGTTATGGGTATCGGTGTAATACACGCGCATGGCTTCGGCGATCTGGTCATCGCTGACCGATACGATCCGCGCAGCACCTGCCGCGTAGACGGCAAAGGCTTCAGGAATCGGCTTGCGCACGGCAAGGCCGTCGGCAAAGGTGTTGGCCGAGGCGGTTTCGCAGATTGCGCCAGCGTCAAACGATAACTGTGCAGCCGCCGCCTGCGTGGAAACCACGCCAACCACTTCTGTTTCCAGACCCAGCGCATCGCGGGCGGCGATCACCCCGCAAATCCCCGATCCACAGCCAATCGGTACATAAACGGTATCCAGGTCCGGTGCTGCGTTGAACAGCTCCAGCGCATAAATGGCGACGCCTTTGACCAGCTCGGTGTGAAACGGCGGAACCAGGAACAGGTCATGCGCGTGGGCCAGGCGGGCCGCCTCTTCACGGGCATCATCGAAATCGCGGCCATACTCGACCACTTCAGCGCCAAAGCCGCGCATGGCGTTGTTCTTTTCTACCGAGTTACCTTCCGGCACGACGATCAACGCCTGCAAACCCAGTGTGCGAGCCGCCAGTGCCAGGCTCTGGCCATGGTTGCCGCGGGTAGCGCTGACAATGCCCTTCGCGCCCGGGTGCTCGCGCTTGAGCCAGTGCATGAACGTGATACCGCCGCGCACTTTGAAGGCACCGGTAGGCGTGTGATTTTCGTGCTTGACCCACACCGTGCAACCCAACCGCTGAGCCAGCAAGGGCCAAGGGTACTGGGCTGTGGCGGGCATGACCTGGTAAACGTGGCGAGCGGCCTGTTCGATATCGTCGCGAGTCAGTGTGTGCATGAGAGGTCCCCCTGAGGTTTTGCCCAGTCTGAACAACGGCGCAGTACTCCGGCTTTCAAAAAACTGACCTGACTTTTGTCCCCCCTCTTCACTACTATGGTGTCCATGAGTCATCGAAATCGCCCGCCGCCACCACGCTTGTCCGAACCGGTCCGTCGTATCGAGGCCGGCCCTTGGGCAATCGAATTGCTCCCCGGCTGCGCCTACGCGACCCGCTATGTCGCGACCCAGGCGGGAATCGGCTTCGCCTTCGACAGCCAGCGAGGCCTGCACGCCATCGGCAGCGACCGAATACGCCCCTTCGATGCCGTGCCCAACGGCCTGGCGTTCGTCCCCGCCGGGTGTGACGTGTTGTCCGAATCCCCCCAAGGCGGCGAATACTTGCGGGTGATTCGCACCGATGGCATGGCGTTGATGGGGGATCGTGCCTTCAACAATCGCATCGACCGGCAGGCCACCGCTCTCGCGTGGCGTATGCGTGCGGCGCTGTTGCTGTCCTCTGTGGAGGACGATTGGGAGGCCTGGGCACTGGCATTGTCCGAACGGGCGACCGGTAGCGAAGCGGTGTCGACAACACCCCATGGCTCGATAACCGGCAGCCGGATGCGCTTGCTCGATGAGTTCATTGATGCAGGCCTCGAAGACCCGTTGAGCGTACCGGCAATGGCGGGCCTGCTTGGATTGTCCGAAGGGTATTTCATGCGGGCCTTCAAAAACGCCACCGGCAAAAGCCCGCACAGCTACCTGATCGACCGACGCCTCGCCAAGGCCCGTGCCCTGATGCGCGATTCGACCGCCACCCTGACGGAAATCGCCTACGCCTGCGGTTTCAATTCCCAGGCGCACATGGCGACCACCTTCAAGCAACGCCTTGGAGTGAGTCCGGCGCAGCTGCGTCAGTCTTTGGGGTTAGAGCAGATTGACAGCGAAGCCCACGCCAAAGCTGACCTGCTCGGCGTGGCCAAAAGAAACTGAGGAACCCAGGGAATCGTACGGTGTCGCAGCGGTCCAACACGCGGCAGCACAATGGGCGCGAGACGCCCAACGTATTGCCTGCCGACCGCCATTGCCCATGGGAGAACCCATTGCCAGCTATTTTTTGCGTCAAGTTTTCCGGTTAGCGATCGTGCTCTTTTGCGCTGGCACCTCGCCCTCGGTTTTCGCCTGCCCGGCCGGGCAGTATCAGGTCTGCATGGTCGCTTGTTTTTGTGCTCCAGGTTCCGAAGAGGAAGCTGGAACGATCTTCGACGACATGAACCAGATGGCGGCCTCTGGATTGCAGAACTGGATTGTGCAATCGCGCAACACCGCGGCAACCGGCGATATCCGGCCAATCCCGCTGAATATCCGGGCCCAGCTCGAACCCTACTATGACATTCAAGTGCTCGATTCGGTTCGCTACAAGGTAGGCGATGATGTGGAGCTGAACGCCGCACACACCATGCTGCAGAATCCCGATGTACGTGCGGTCACCCTTATCGACATCATCGTCTTTCGAAATCCCGAAGATGCACTTAACGATGTCGCGCTGTGGGCGCATGAGTTGAAGCACGTGCAGCAGTACCAGCAATGGGGCGATCGCGAGTTCGCCACTCGTTATACCCGTGATTACGAAGCCGTCGAGGCGCCTGCCTACGAGATTCAAGCCCAGGTCGCCAGAACGCTACGAGCCAGCCAGGCTCGGGCAGAATCGCCTCGGCTTCCTTGAGTTCAAAAGGTCAAGCCTGGTCAGGTCAACATGGAAAGGTGGCACCGCCCCTTCTCATGCGGATTGTCTGCGCCAGGTGCCGGGGGATGTGCCGAATTGGCGTTTGAATGCGCGACTGAACGCGGCTTCGGAGTCGTAGCCAACGGCAAAGCCGATTTGCGCCACATTGCCGCGACCTTCGCGCAACTGTTGAGCCGCCACGTGCATGCGCCACAGCGTCAGGTATTGCATCGGTGGCTGTCCGACCAATGCCGTGAAGCGCTCGGCGAACACCGAGCGCGACATGCCCACCTCAAGCGCCAGGGCTTCTGCCGTCCAGCCTTCGGTTGGACGGGCATGCAATAGCGCCAGTGCGCGGCCGATATGCGGATCCCGCAACCCCGACAGCCACCCACGCCGCTCAGCGGGAAGGCTGGCGACATACTGGCCGACGGCTTCGACGAATAGCAGCTCCGATAGCTTGGCGATGACCGTTGTCGAACCGACGCGGCCCGCCGCGATTTCACTGACAGCAAAACGAAAGGAGCTTTCGATCCAGGTGCCCGAAGCCGTCGCGCGCAAATCCAGCTTCAATAAGGAAGGCAACGACGAAAGCAACGGACTGAAGGGTGTTTCTGAACCGAGGAACCCGCACAGCAACTGCGTAGCCTCGCCGCCCCCGCCGTACTTGATCCGTGATATGCCGCCGACTTCTGGCGGCTGGATGACTTCTCTGGCTGGCATGGGCGCAATGCTCAGGTCGCTGCCAAAAGAATGTGCGTCGTTGCGAGGAAGCAAAACGAGTTCGCCTGCCCCTACCTCGATGGCGGCACCACCGTCGATTTGAATTTGCATGCGCCCGGCGGCGACAAAGTGCGACGCAATGATGTGTCGAGGTGCCACCAGGAACGGCTTGCAATCATCTGCCGAGATTCTGCCGTTGATGCACCAGGGCGCAGTGAGCTCCGCCTCGAGGAATACCCCTCCAGACAGCCGAATCACACGCAACACATCAGAAAGCGCATCCAGCACTTGACCGCCCTCCTTTCCGGAGTCCGGAGCAGGTTTTCAGGCGCACCGGTCATTCACCGCCTGAACTGCGACGCCTAGATTAGCACCAACGCGGAATCAGCGATCGAAACTGTCCCCAGAGGCTTCACCCAGGGTCATTGGCTCCGACGTCAACCGAAATTGCCCCATTCCAACGCCACCAGGGCAGCAGGAGATCCATATGAACAGCGTCGTTACCCTACCCGGTTCAGCGTCAGGCAACACCGCCCGTTATGCGCAAATGGTCAGGTCATCGAAAAAGTCCGAATGGCAGATCGATCGCGATCTGCTCCAGGACCGCAGTTTCGACTTCTCGCGCAAATTCCTCCCCGACGGACTGTCGCAGGTCGACCGCCTGACCTTTCTCGATGCGGCCCAGGCGCGCCTGCTCAGTCAGATCCAGGGCCGGACCTATGCGTACATCTTTGGCCTGGTCGAGCGTTTTATCAGTGCCAAGATGCTCGATCAGGGTCGGGCCCATGTATTTGACAATCAACTGGCCCTTGAAGCGCTGGTGCGTTTTTCCAACGACGAGATCAAGCACCAGGAGTTGTTTCGGCGCATGGAGACGATGATGAGTTCGAAGTTGCCTGCGGGATATCGTCAGGTTGCCGATCCAAACAAGGTGGCGCGCTCGGTACTGGCGGCCAGTACCTGGTCGGTGCTGGCGCTGACCTGTCACATCGAGCTGTTTGTTCAGGCGCACTACGTGCAAAGCATCGCCCCGCGCGAGGAACTGTGCCCGTTGTTCAAGGATGTCTTCAAATTCCACTGGAAGGATGAAAGCCGGCACGTCGTACTCGATGAGCTGGAATGGCAGGACGAGCACGCGAAACTCTCGTCGGCCGAGCACGACCAGGCAGTGAATGACCTGATTGCGCTGGTAGCGGCCGTCGATGCAATCCTGCAGGCACAATCGGCAGCCGATGCCGACTACTTCATCAGTCATGCTTCACGATCGTTCAGTGTCGATGAGACCGTGCAAATCAAGACCTGCGTGCTGAGCGCCTACCGCTGGCAATACATTATCTCGGGCGTACGGCATCCACACTTCGGTCGACTGCTGACGCAGATGACAACGCCAGCACAGATGTCCAGGATCCAGACCGCTCTGGCCCCCATCATGAGCAATTGACTGACAGTGCGCGACTGACTGCTCGTCGGTCGCGCTGCGGGACGACGTGCTGATAATGAACCATCGAGGATGGCGGCCATGACGATACCGATGTGGATGCTGCTTGGGTTTGCGACCTGGACCTTGCTGCTATTGATGGCAACCGTCGGGGTTTATCGCTGGGTCGCAATCCTGTTCTCGAGTGTTCCGATCGCCTCTTTCCGAAGCGATCGGCTCGAAGGCGAAGATTGGTATCGCCGCGGGACAAGGGCCCACGCCAACTGTGTGGAAAACCTGCCTGTGTTTGGCGTCATCGTGTTCGTGATTACAGCCCTTGATGTCAACGGCGCCGCAGTGAACTACTTGTCCACACTCGTCCTGATCGCTCGCGTGTGCCAGTCATTGGTTCACGTCTCCCATGAGCAAACCAATGCGTTCGTGGCAGTTCGGTTTGCCTTCTTTAGTGTTCAGTTGGTGTGTTTTCTCGCGCTCATTGTCATAGCCGCTTGTTATGGCATATGAATAGGCGCCCGCTAATCCTCAAATCGCCCCGTGCCGTCTCGATCGCGCTCGTAGTGTCGGGTGAGTGCAAACGCCGGCAACCAGGCCTCGCGCCGCACAGTCCAGCTCTCGTAGGTTGGCGTCAACTGGTCAGGGGCATCCAGAGATCCAAGGTTCACCTCGACTTCGTCTGCGCTGCGTGAGAACACCGACGAACCGCACTGCGGACAGAAGTGCCGCCCGGCGTAGTCACGCGTTTCGCCCTCGATTGTCACGGCATCCTGATGAAATATCGCGGACGCGTGGAACAGCGCCCCATGGTGCTTGCGGCAGTCGAGACAGTGACAAACGCCAACCCGGAACGGGCGCCCCGACGCGACAAGACGTACTTTGCCGCACAAACAACCGCCGGTGAATCGGTCCATGCGGTGCCTCCTTCAGGCCGTCCGAAACGGCGTATCAGCGTGGAAACAGGAACATCACGGCGATGCCAAAACCGGCGTTGCAAAGGGTTAGCGTAGGCAACTGTGATCGATGTGCAATTTGTCCCGACCGCGTGTTTAACAGTTTTTGAGAGTTATTGATTCGGATTATCCCGCCGCTACGGGCAGCATTCGGCCCGCATTGACCGGCGTGCAAGCACCTGCTTTGCGTAACCGACTGGCAAATACCAGTGCCTGAAAACAAGGCGCCCGGACTAATGCCCGGGGCCAGGTCGGAACCCGAATGACAACTTTCATCACTTGAGAACCAAACATATGGGCATGTCGAACAAATGGATTGCGGGTATTGCTTTGAGCTGTGTATTTCAGGTCGGCTGCGTCTCGCAAGTCGCGCAGCAAGAGCAATACTCGGGCTTCCTGGGCAATTACCAGGGCCTGGAGGAGCAAACTACGCCCAGTGAGCAGAAAGTATTGCGCTGGGTATCGCCAGGGTTCGATCCACGCGCGTATTCCACTGTGGTGTTCAGGCAGATGGAACTGTATCCATCGCCGCAGCCGACTGCTCGCGTCAGCCTGAAAACCCTGCAAGACCTGCAATTGATGGCCAGCAACAGCGTCAAGACCGCCTTTGCCCGCCGCTATGCGATCGTCCCTTATCCACAGTTGGCGCCAACCAATTCACGGTCGCTGATCCTGCAGGCGGCGATCACTCACGTCAGCGCCAACAACGAAGGCATGCACTGGTATGAAGTCGTACCAATCGGGGCGATTGTCGGGGCGACACAAGCAGCCACCGGGCACCGGGACCAGACCGCCGAGATGTACATCGAAGCCAACCTGATCGACGCCAAAACCGGTTTGCCGGTAGCGAAGATCGTGCGCAAGGTGTTCGGCGAGACCATCAAGAATGCCAAGCAGCCGATCGTTGCCAATGACTTCAAGGTTGCACTCAAAGGCATGTCAGACGATATGCAGGCCCTGCTCCTCAAGCACTGACGTTCAAGCAAACCCCATCGCAAGCGTGAAAGTGCCTGCCGTCCACCGGCATTGGATGGCATCGCAAGCAGACCGGCATGGGGTTTCAACGTGGCGCCACGCCGCGTTTTCCCTCTGACAAACCGTTAGCCGTGCCGACGCCTGACGCGAGACTCTATGATGAAAATTCTGGCCCATACCCTGGCGATCCTGATGCTGTTGCCGAGCACCAGCGCCCTGGCGGCGACCGTGATTCCCCTCAAAGGTCAGACCTCCCAGACCATCCAGCAGGACACCAGTGCCTGCCAATCCCAGGCCAACGCGCAGCATCCGGTACAAAGCACCGTGCCCTCCGGTGGTCGGGCCAAGGGCGCCGCAACCGCTGCGGTAGCAGGTGCGACGGCAGCGGAAGTTCGGGGCCGCCAACATGAAAACGTCTATGACCAGATCGACGACGATACCCGCCAAGACTATCGCCAGAACCACGCACGCAGTGCCGCGGCTGCCGGCGTCGTCGTGGGGGGCGCCAGGCAACGCCAGGCGCGCCGGGAGAATCTGAGTGAGAGCGAACAAAGCATCACCGCCAACAACTCCGTCTACAGCAGCTGCCTGCAACAACGTGGCTACGATGTTTTGCCTTGATCGATGACGACAACGGCGTGAAGAACCAAAAAAAAGCCCCGGGCCCTTCATGAAAGGACTCGGGGCAAAGCCGTAGAACGAGAGGTGAGGATCGTTGACGCCGCGACAAACAAACCGTGAACACGCAACGTTCCTCGAGATCCATTTAAATCGGTAACGTCCCTGGTTAAAAGCTAATAAGAATCAAAAATAATCTTTCACAAGCCAAGTGCACAAGAACACCATCATTGATTTGTATCCTGATAGTTCAGGCTGATACAGAAACCTGGCGCAACAGCGAGGTTAGTTCATTGAGGTGTGGCCGCGCGCCCCCCCTCCTGCCCGAGCTTGCAGTTTTCGGATAGCGCAGTTATTCCATTCCAAGCATTATTCATGGTGTCCAAATCGAAAACCATGGGTCATCCAGCGATGCTTTTCCTTTGTATGATTGAACGGATACCTCTGACAGACAGGGCTGTTTGCCGAACTGCACGCCTCTGAAACGAGCCAATCCAGCATCGTAAATGCAACACACAGTGCACCTTCCGCTGGGCCCTCATCTTCGTTCACTTCCCAGACCAGAATGTACCGAGCCAAATCCGGCCCCTATACTCAGGCCAGCACCGCCTGAACGGAAGATTTCTATGAGTTACACCTTCAAGTTGAAAAATGGCGCCGTCGCGGTGTTCGACCCGGACAGCGCCATGCTTTCCATTACAACACCCCATGGAGATGTACAGAATTCCACGCTAGGTAGAGCTGAGTCGCGCCTGTTGGACCTGCTGCTCATGGAGCCAGGTGTCACTAAAAGCCGCGATGAAATCATCGAATACACCTGGAATGACCGCGTGGTTGCCTCCGGCAGTTTGAATCAAACGGTTTTCTCACTACGCAATATTCTCAATGACAGCCGGGATCACGAGATCTTGATGACTGTTCCTCGACGAGGGTATTGCTTCAACCGGCAATGTGTCGTCGATGCACAAGCAGATGTACCGGCACCCCGGGAGGAAACAACGCAGCCCCCCGCCCCCATCGCTGAGCAACTACCGCCGGCTGGTAGTGACGGGCTGCTTGCACCCTCAGGTAAAACCAATGAATCCGCGCGCATTACAAAAGCCCAGCTGATCGCTTATATCGTTACGCTGGCAGTCGTTGCCTTTACTGTTTTTCAATTCGACTTCGACGCGCCAAAAATTGAAATTTCCAGTGCCGACAAGAATGGACTGGTCATACACGCCGTGGGCAGCGATCTTGCCGAGGCGCAAGCGCTGATGGAGTTGTCGGCCAAACAAACCGAACAGCTGCCACCAAACCTGAAGGGCCAGGTCTGGATCAACCTGTATAAAGCCAATTATTCCGTTTCGTGCATCCGCCAGGATCTAAGCACTGCAAATCTACAATTGAACAGCAGCGAAAGGGACCTCGCCTTGATGATTCGTCAATGTCTGGAAGTCACTTTATGAAATTTGAAATTTCGCAAGCGGTTCACTGGCCTCTTATAGGCTTGGTCAATGCACTGTGCATTTTCTCTTTCGTTTACTCACCTTCGCACTACATGGAAAATATCAGTTACCAGACAAAATCCCGACAATGGCTGGAAGATCTCAACCAACTCAACACCGAAGAGTACCTCACTATCGGGCATGGCAGGCTCACGGGGACCACACTGGAAAGCCTGAATGGGAAAATCCGCAACGCGACCATCTCAGCGAACATAATCGGAGAAACCAATAAACACGTCGAGATCAAAGTCAGCAACATCAAGCTCAGCCAGGACAATGAACTTTTTGCCATTGAAAAGACCCCTGACTTGTTCTTTAGACGTCAATACGTCTTGCAAGAAGGCGCCATTCTGAACTACGAGTTGATCCCGACCCAGGATAAAAACGCGGTGTGTTTTTACATCCATGAACTTGGCCGTTTGCGCTGCATGAACCATTAATCGGGCTCCCGAACGGGCTCGGCACCCGCCTGGCAAAGGTTCACATCAAAGATTTTCAAACAAAAATAATACTTATTGATTTGAATCAAACGTCTCCCCCGCCAAAAATCCCTCCTCGATAATCCTTGGAATCGAGCCCGCTTGATTCTCGTCCGGGACAATGCCCTACAGGGGGAATCAAGTGAACGCCATGCATTTCCTGCGAGCCCATAAATCGACGACTTTCAGATTCCTGGGGGTCTTGTTTCTGTCTGCCTTTCCACTTTATTCGTTGGCGCACGACGAGCACTCCGTCGAAAGCACGACCATTGAATATTATGAAGTTGAAACAAGCCCGGATGACAGCCAGAAACTATCGCACCTGAAGATTCACAGTGAGAATGAGTATCATGCAGACGAGCAGAGCAGTGATTCTACTCTCCCCGCCCCACCACAAAGTGACACAGGCATGAGCTACGCCAGTTCGCTCATACTTCTTTGAGGAGCGTGGTATTCACCGAGGCAAGTGCTGACTGGCCTCTTCTGACGGCCTGGCAAATATGAGTTATTGACTTTGGCAGGCACCATCGAAGTGAGATTATTTGCAGCCCAAGTCGTGGCAGAGATGCAGCTGACATTCTGCGCTGCCTGAATACACTGTTAATAAGGAATCGCCTCGATGCTACTGAAAAACTTCGTCACCGTGTCGTTTGGTTTATTGCTTTCTCTCAAGGCCATGGCCGACGACAAGGGTGTCTACAGTGCCAAATTAACGAGTGTCGAAACCAACAAAAAGGCCCCAACTACTGTGAAAACTGGCTATCAGGTAAAAAACGGTTATCGTATCGACGACTTTTACGCCTTTACAGCAGCAGCCATTGACCCGATGAAACCCCAATCGCAGATCTTCAGTTCGAAAATCGATCCGCGCAAGGTTCAACACATGGACGACTCACCGTTGGACAGCAAGTACGCATTTTCGGCGGAACTGGAACTGATCCGGGGACTCTGAAAACCCGTTCAAAGCCAGTGACAATGGGGTCGATCTCACGGACAGCAAGAACGCCCAATCGCGTATCTTCTCCATGACTGCCCGTCAGGCTTGCCCCTTATCATTTAACAGATGAGCCTTCAATTTCATGAGTATCGCACCGCCCGACGAGATCTTTCATTTGTCTTCTGCCCTGCCGAGCCAACTGAACAGAACAATAGGCAAATGGGAAATGAGCCTTATTCCGACCGAGCATGAAGCGCGCATTCGGCAACACAAACTCTTTCACAGTCCGCAACTGCAGTGCAGTCGCCTTGAGTTCGACTCATCCGTGACGCTGGTCAGTTCTGTCCCTGCCGGATTCGTCACATTCGCCATCTCCCAGGCACCGATTGGCCGCCCCGTCGTGAACAATCAAAAACTACGGCCTGACGAAGTCATCGTACTGCACAGTGATGAATCGGTGCATTACACCTGCGAACCGAATGAAACACTTTTCACCATCACCACGACACTGGAAAACTATGATCGGTGCCGTCAAAATCACTCTGTCATAGATATCCTTGCAAACAGAACACAACACAGCTTCCAGGTTGAAAACTTTCAATTCATACAATCGGCCATTCAAGCCATCAGCGCTTGCTGTGTCGACATCAACGACGCAGCTTCAGCACAGCGCAGCGAAACAGAGGGTTCGACGATTGAAAGTGCGGTACTCGCTTCTCTGTTGCAATCGTTGACGCCCGCTGGCCGCTTCATCCGCAAAGTCCCGACAAGAAGAAAGGTGGCGATACAAGCCATACAGTACATCCATGAAAACACAAAAAAAACGCTCACTATAAAATCGCTGGTAAGGCAACTGGAAACCACCACACGCACTTTGCATTTTGGCTTTATTGAAACGTTCGGGATATCGCCAATTGCTTATATCAGGAACTTGAGACTCGCAAGCGCCCGTCGCGACCTGATCAATAAAACGTGGCCTACCGTCACAGAAACCGCGATGTTTTGGAATTTTCACCATCTGGGCCGGTTTTCCAAGGCCTATCAACTGGCTTACGGAGAGACGCCGTCGGAAACGGCCAAGCGCAACTCGGCCAGGCCAAGGAACACGACAACATCTGTTTACAACCAGGTCGTCGGGGATAGAAATTATCGTTAACAGGCGTTTATCAAAGCCGCGAAAATGATGATTAATGATTTCCCTTGATTAACCACAAGTTTCCACAATTGCTTATTTGCCTACTCAAGGAGATAAGCATGCAACATCGAATAAACACACTTCCACTCAAGCAGAAAATCGCACTGTGTATTACCGTCTATGCCAGCGGCATCTTGTTGGCTTGGGTAATTGACTGGTACTGAAGTCGCTTAATCCGTGACTACAGAAAGCACAGCGAATTAATGATACCTCGGAGTTTTTCGATGGTTGCCGCATATAAAGCGTTACTTGGAAGGCACGCAGTCACTGTATGTCTGATTGCTGCAACAGGTTGGGCCGCATGGTTCTGTGCTGGAGGGTTGGCGGATCAATTCGTTGCACGGAAGTTGAATAATGTTTATGCCGATCTGCGTGCTGCTCAAGTGGAGCCCAATGCGCAGATCGACAAAGTACTGGAAACCCTCGGCGATCTCGATCGCTCGGGTCAGGAATGCTCCGTAGAGCAATACTCACAACTGGCTGACCTGGTCAAGAACCTGCGATTTGTTGATCAAGCGGCAATCCAGTTGCCCAATGGCAAGATCTGTTCCTCCTACGGACAAGCACCTCCCTCGATACTGGCCGATAGCGACAAGCGCAAGTTTTCCGTTGGAAAGCGAACCTACTGGGTGGATGCTGGCCACACGGTTTCTGCGGACTCCGATTTTATCATTGTGTCGGAACAGTCAACCTACGTCTGGGCAAACAAGAAGCTCCTGCTCGACAACTTGAAGTTTCCCAAGGACCTGCAACTGGACCTCATCGGCCCCGGCGGCGCAGTGCCCATTGCCTCTACGGGCCACAAACCGCTGACGGTGCAGAAACCGTTCCACCTGGAAGAACTGGTTACCTCGGCAGACAAGGTCCTCATCGCCTTTGCGGGCAACCGAAATGAACTGATCTCGGTCATTTCTCTTCCGTTGAGCTACCTGACGAGTCTCAAATTCAAATTATTCATTGGCCTTGTGTGCGTTTTCGCAGCGCTGTTTTTGCTCGCATGGTGTGTCAAACGGCATTACACCTCTACCGCCGTACGGCTTCGCAATGCCCTGAAAGCCAACAGGCTGGATGTTCACTACCAGCCTATCGTCAACCTGACGACGGGCTATCTGGTGGGCGCTGAATCACTTTCCCGCTGGAACGACAACGGCACCCAAGTGCCTGCGGATGTTTTCATTGCGGTGGCGGAAAAATCCGACTTGATCCGCGTACTTACACGTTCGGTGATTCGACAGGTGGCGGAGGATTACAGCACCTACCTTTGGGCGTGCAAGGACTTCTACATTACGGTCAATCTTTGCGCCCAGGATATCCAGGACCCAAGTTTTCCAGACTATGTGGCCAGCGTGCTGGCAACCTACAACATGCCAGTGTCCGCCATGGCTTTTGAAATCACCGAAAGGACCCTGATCGATCAGAAGCCTGCCGCCCTGCAATTGCGACGGCTTCGTGCGTGCGGACATCGTATTGCCGTGGACGACTTCGGTATCGGCTATTCCAACCTTTCGCTCCTCGATTCAGTGCCTTTCGACATTCTGAAATTAGATCGCTCATTCATCGCCGACGACAAGATCGCGGCCAAGGATGCCTTGTGGCGCCACATTGCCCAGTTGGCCAGGTCGCTGAGACTCAAGGTCGTGGCCGAAGGTGTCGAGACTCAGGAGCAACTGCCGCATCTGGTCTCGGAGGGGGTTTTATTGGCGCAAGGCTGGTTGTTCTCCAAAGCGCTGCCAATTCAAGCATTGGCAAGACGCTACTTTCAATGTCCGGAAAACATCCCGCCTTACGACTCAAAAATATCAATCAATGATTTTTATTAACCCTTCATGGCCCCTCAAATGCTCGCCGAACCCTAACACCAGACAAACCTGAACAAGGACTCCACCACCCATGCTACTTCGAAACCTTGGCTTCGCTTCACTGCTATCGCTGCTGTCTTTTCAGGCGCTCGCTGATGACAAAGGTTTATATCTTGGAGCTGGCGTAAGCAGCATACAGACCGACGAATCCAGATTGGACGACGACGACACCAGCTACAAGGTTTATGCCGGGTATCGCGTCAATAGCTACCTGGCCTTCGAGGGGGCCTACGTCGACCTGGGTCAATTCAAGGACAAGAATGTCGATTTCGATGGTAAATCGGCTCAGGCTGCCGCCCATGTCGGCTTTCCACTGGGCGATCGGTTGCGGGTATTCGGCAGTGTCGGTGCTCACGCCTGGGACGCCGACGGTAATGCCACCGACGACGATACCGGGGTTGACCTGACCTACGGTGTCGGCGTCGAGTTCGATGTCTTTCGCAACATCGGCGTGCGCGCTGAATACGAAGTTCTGGAGGTCGGAGAGATCGACCTGAATCAGACGACTGCATCCGCCTATATGCTTTTCTGACACCGCTACAACTGAGCGGCCTCCCCCGGGCCGCTCATCGCACTCTGTACAATGCTCGTCCTCGCCCTACCTACCCCACCCTGCCATTACTTCAACGTCTCCTTCGATTCCTGCGCAGGTGCCATGTACCACTTGTCCCTGGGCACCCATTTCTCTTGTTGCGGATCGCCCAGATAGTGCGGCGACATGATCTGCACACCGTACTCGTTGAACACGTCCTGGATGTTGGCGTGCAGCATGCTCAGCAGCACGGCGCGCGGTCGAGGCTGGCTGGGTATGGCCTGGGCCACCAGCCGGTATTCCGGGTAGAAGTCCGACAATGCCGTCTGGAACACCTGCGGCGGTGGGGTTTCGAGGACGCCGGGCGTGCGTCTGGCGGCTTCCAGCAACATCCCTTCGACCTGCCGCCAGGGGGTGTCATAACCGATGGTGACTACGGTATCGACCACATAACCGGGGCCTTGTACGACCCGTGAGTAGTTCTTGGTGACCGTGCCGGTGATCATCGAGTTGGGCAGGGTCAGCACTTCGCCCAGGCCGGTACGAATGCTCGTGGTGAACATGCCCAGCTCAGTGACCGTCCCTTCGTGCTCGCCAATGCGCACGAACTCACCGGGACGCAAGGTTCGGGTGTACGTCAGGATCAATCCGGCCGCCGCCTGCCCGACGACGCTGGAAGCACCCAGGGAGATCATCAGGCCGACCAGCACCGACAAGCCTTTGAACGCATCGGTACCCGCACCCGGCAAGTAGGGATAAGCCATGGCCAGGGCAAACAACCAGATCGCCAGCGAAGTCAGGCGCTGAGTCGGTTTCAGGGTTTCGTGGTTCAACCAGTTGAAGGTGCCGGGCGTGGCCATGCGCCGCAGTATCCGGCGAGAGAACGCTGTCGCGCCACGGGCAATGAAAAAGATCGCCAGCGCCACGCCGAGCCCGGGGATGGCCCCTAGAATCCCTTGCAGCAAATAGTCGGCGACTTCCAGCAGATAGTTGTTAAGGCTTTCACCCCAAGGCCGGGTATAGGGAAACCGCGACAGGACAAACCCCAACCACTCGTAAGAGAGCAGTAGCACGATGACCCAGCGCAGCAATTCCAGTACGCGGCTGACCAATGGATAAAGGAAGTTGGCGTCGATCAGCGGAACCTTTCCGACTTTCAGCGCCTGGGTGTGCCGATGCATCAGTTCAGGCAGTTTCTGCAGCACTCTGCGCCGCAGGTACGACATGCCGAACAGCAGCGCGATGTAAATGCCGGTGGCCAGCAACGCGGCGACGACGGAACGCAGGATCAACTGCAGGCTACGGGCTTCCCGGGTTTCGGCCACGACCTGGCGCAGCCTGTCGGCCGCGGATTCGGCGGCCAGTTGCACCGAGTCGAATTCGGTCTCGTCGACATCTGTGGGCGAAACGATAAAAGCACGGCGAGACCCCAGCAGCACCATGTAGCTTTTCATGATCGGGTCGAGGGTGACATTGAGGTCGTCGGCGTCATCCAGCGCCTCACCGATCACCGCTTTCGCCCGTTTGACCCGCGAGGCCGGGGCTTCACCGAGGATGGTCGCGCGAAACACCATGATGCTGCGGTTGGCCACTTTCAATTCAACGGGAGCATCGACCACTTTCGGTGCGTCTTCGGCCCACAGTTGCACCGACCAAAACATCCCGAAAACAGTAAACATTACAGCGAGCAGCCTGCTCCGCATGTGTCAGATCCTTACGTCACGAAATTCAAATCCAGAGTACGTATCGCAGCGTAGTTCACCGATGAACGGTTGTCAGATTGGAGCTACAGACCGTTTCCTTATCCGTCTGTTTTCTTGAAACAGCGAGCTCAAGCCCCGGACATTGTGCTCTTGACCGAATTCTCGAAACACTGAAGATCCCTCTGGAAGCGAGCCTGTTCGCGATAGCGGTGGGTCAGACACCTGGATGTCGAATGTGCCGCCGCCATCGCGAGCAAGCTCGCTCCCACAATGTGTTCCATACCTGATTCAAGGATTGACCTGATAACCCTTGCCCTGCAAACAGCTGGTGTAAGCCGTCGTGGTGTTCGCCTGGGTGGTTTTCGATTGCTCCCGGCGTTCCTGGCGCTGACGTGAAGCACCGACCACGGCGCCGGCCGCCGCCGTCTCCTTGGCGCGGTTCTGGCGATAGTCCTGTTTCCTGTCATCGTCGACACGATCATAAGCTTCGTCATGCTGATTGCCCCGCACCTGGGCCCCGACCGCGCCGGCGGCGGCCCCGGCAGCAGCACCCTTGATCCTCCCGCCGGAAGGCGTGGAAGCCGTCGAGGCGCTCTGGCTGGTGGCGATGCTGTTGCATTCGTTGATGTCGGCCTGGGTTTGTTGCGAACTTTGCCCTTTCATCGGCACCACCGATTGCGCCCAACCCGGGGCACTCAAAATCGACAATGCGATACACAGGCTGACCGGTGAAAATCGTTTCATGATGACCTCCGACAGGCTTGCCACATCGGGCAAGCCTTTGGGTCGACTGGCGGGCGGCAAGCGGCGCCATGCGTCGCCTGCCGATCGGGTGGAGCAACTGAAAAGTGTAGTTCAACGGCCCCGCACAGAAGGACTTCCGAACAAGCGGTGGACGTTGTGCAGGAGCGAGCCTGCTCGCGATTGCGGTGTATCAGGCACATAAATGTCGAATGTACGGCCGATATCGCGAGCAGGCTCGCTCCTGCAGGTCTATTGGTGAACTGCGGATGTGCGGTTACTCAGCCGGATCGAGCCGATCCAGCGCCCGATTCACTGCCAATACCAAACGAGGGGTGGTGGCCATACGCAGGTTGGTAGACCGGCCCAGGAACCCGGCGCATCCGAAGACGCCCTACGCATGACCACCATTAAGCAGAGACAAAATACTCTGCAAAGCGTGGTGCTCTGCGCCTGGATAACCGGGCTAGCAAACCCCATCGCTGTTGTTTTCCAGCGACCGGCAAACGATAGAACCCGGCTCCAAGACGCACAAACCGGCGGGTTCTGGCGTAGCTGTAGGCAATGACGCAAGCCGTCGTAGCTTGCTGGAAGTAACGCTGACAGCCGTTAAACAGATCCGGAACAGCAGGCTGCAGAATACCTGGCACACACCAAAAACCTGTGGGAGCGAGCTTGCTCGCGATGGCGGTGGCTCAGTCAACATGGATGTTGAAGCTGATGTCCTCATCGCGAGCAAGCTCGCTCCCACAGGGTTTAGGGTGTTAATCAGGCATTGGTTGTCAGCGGATAGAGCTTGTCATCAAACTCCGCCAACTTCGGAAACACCAGCGGCTGATCATCGCTCAGATGCTGCAGTCGCTGCCCGTAATCCACCAGAAACTGCTGGCGCGCCTCGTCACTGATGTACGGCACATGCCAGGCCACGAACGGCTCCAGCACATCAAAACCAACATAAGCCAGGGTGCCACGCAGGATCGGCCGCAGCATGTCCTCCAGCGGACCATGGATCGCACCTTCGCCGAACATGTGCTCACGCCCGCCCAGGGTCACGGTCACCAGCGCTTTCTTGCCGGCCAGGCCGCCCTGATCGTAAAAACGCTTGCCGCCATAGCAGATGCCCGACACCAGCACCCGGTCGATCCAGCCCTTGAGCATGGCCGGGGTGGAGAACCAGAAGATCGGGAAGTTGAGGATCAGCAGGTCGGCCCACAGCAGTTTGTCCAGCTCAGCCTGGATGTCCGCCGCCAGCGACTGGCTCTTCACGCCCAGGCGTTGTTCCAGGGCATAGACCAGGTATTCGGGGTTTTCCCGATTCGAGAAGTCCGCGTCGCTGGCCACCGGGTTCCAGTTCATTTTGTACAGGTCGCTGACCTGCACTTCGTGGCCCTGGGCTTCAAGCGTGGCGACAGCCTGGTCCCGCAGGGCGGCGGTGAAGGATTGTGGCTCCGGGTGAGCGTGGACGATCAGTACTTTCATGGTGGTTCCTTAGACTTGTTCCAGCGTATCGGTTGAAGGTGTGGAAGCGCGCGTGGCCAGCAACCGGTCGAGCCAGTCGGGGTCCATTTGCGGTTCGGAAGAAAACAGCAGCCCGGTGTAGTCCTGGTGCGGCGGGGTGAAGATCTGGCTGCGCGAGCCGTGGTCCACCACCCTGCCCCGTTGCATCACCAATACCTCATCGGCGATCGCCCGCACAGTAGCAACATCATGGGTGATGAACAGATAGCCGACACCCAGTTGCTGCTGGATGCGGTTGAGCAATTTCAGTACGCCTTCAGCCACCAGTTGGTCGAGGGCCGAGGTCACTTCATCGCAGATGATCAGTTGCGGCTCGGCCGCCAGGGCCCTGGCGATGCAGATGCGTTGCTTCTGCCCGCCGGACAGCTCCCGGGGCTGACGATCCATGAAGGTCGCAGGGTCGAGTTCGATCATCTCCAGCAGTTCGGCAACCCGGGCGCGCATGGCTTTACCCTTGAGGCCCAGATAAAACGTCAGCGGCCGGCCGATAATGTCGACGATGCGCTGGCGCGGATTCAGCGCGGTGTCGGGGATCTGGTAGATCATCTGGATGCGCCGCAGTTGCTCCTTGCTGCGTTGGCGAAAGTCTGCCGGCAAGGGTTCGCCGTCGTACAGCACCTGGCCGTAGGTCGGTGGCAGCAAACCGGTGATCAACCGCGCGGTGGAGCTTTTGCCACTGCCAGACTCACCGATCACCGCCAGGGTCTGACCACGGTAGAGCTTGAGGGAAACGTCGTGCAGCACCGGTTGCTGGCCATAATTGGCGCAACTGTTGCGCAGTTCCAGCAGCGGTTGTTCCTGCTGCGGACAGGCCTTGGGTTCGGTGCGGAAACTGCGCACCGCCCACAGCGACTTGGTGTAGTCCTCCTGCGGGTCACCGAGCATCTGCCGGGTTTCGGCTTCTTCCACCAGCTTGCCGTGGCGCAGCACCATGATGCGGTCGGCCATCTGCGCCACCACCGCCAGGTCGTGGCTGATGTAGATCGCCGCGCTGCCATAGGTCGCGACCGCGTCACGAATGGCTGCCAGCACCTCGATCTGGGTGGTGACGTCCAGCGCGGTGGTCGGTTCGTCGAAGATGATCAGGTCCGGATGGCAGGCCATCGCCATGGCGGTCATGACCCGCTGCAACTGGCCGCCGGAGACCTGATGCGGATAGCGCTGGCCGATGGTTTCGGGATTGGGCAAGCGCAGCACCCGGTACAACTCCACCGCCTCGCGCATGGCCTGCTCGCGGCTCATGCCGCCGTTTTTCACAGCGGTTTCGACGTGCTGGTCGATCAGGCGATGGGCCGGGTTGAACGAGGCTGCCGCGCTCTGTGCCACATAGGCAATACGCAGCCCCCGCAGTTTACGCAGGGCTTCAGGCTTGGCGTTGAGCAAGTCGATACCGTCGAAGTGCACCGAGCCGCCGGTGATCCGGCAGCCGTCGCGGGTGTAGCCCATGGCCGACAGGCCGAGGGTCGACTTGCCCGCGCCGGACTCGCCGATCAGGCCCAGCACCTCGCCCCGTTGCAGGGTCAGGTCGATGCCCTTGATCAGCGGATGCCAGGCATCTTCGTAATGGCCTTCGATGTGCAGGTTGCGGATTTCCAGCAAAGGTTTTGAGGTCGTCATGTTCAGCATTCCTTGAGGCCGCTGGATTTGTGCAGCATCCAGTCGACGACGAAATTGACGCTGACTGTGATCAAGGCCACGGCCAGGGCGGGCAGCAACGGGCTGATGTCGCCAAAGGTGATCAGCACCGCGTTGTCGCGCACCATGCTGCCCCAGTCGGCGGTGGGCGGCTGGATGCCCAGGCCGAGGAACGACAGCGCACTGATGAACAGGAACACGAAGCAGAAACGCAGGCCGAACTCGGCAATCAGCGGTGCCGCCGCGTTCGGCAACACCTCGCGGGTCACCAGCCACCACAGGCCTTCACCGCGCAGGCGTGCGGCTTCGACGAAATCCTGCACCACCACGTTCATCGCCACAGCACGAGACAGCCGAAACACCCGGGTCGCATCCAGTAGCGCAATCACCAGCACCAGCGACGTCGCCGTGGTGCCGACCACGCTGAGGATCAGCAAGGCGAAGATCAGTTGCGGAATGGCCATCAGGATGTCCACCACCCGGGACAATCCCTGGTCGACCCAACCGCCCTTGATCGCTGCGATCAGGCCGCTCAAGCCACCGAGCAGGAACGCCAGGACGGTGGTGAGGAAGGCAATGCCCAGGGTGTTGCGCGCGCCATAGACCAGGCGGCTGAACATGTCACGCCCCAGGTTATCGGTGCCCAACAGGAACTGCCCGCCCCAGGGGGCGAAGCCCTCGCCCACCACCTGGGTTTCGCCGAACGGTGCCAATACCGGCGCGAACACCGCCACCAGCACGTACAGCAGGATCATCAACAAACCGAACTTGGCGCTCAGGGGCGCCTGCCACACTTGTTTTAACAGGCTCATGGTCTACCCCTTCGGATGCATCAGGCGTGGGTTGCTGGCAATCGACAGCACATCGGCACTGGTGTTGAGCAGGATGTAGGTCGCGGCGAAGATCAGGCTGCAGGCCTGCACCACCGGGATGTCACGCTTGGCCACCGAGTCCACCAGCAACTGGCCGAGCCCCGGATAGACAAACACCACTTCGACCACCACCACGCCAACCACCAGGTACGCGAGGTTCAGCGCCACCACGTTGACGATGGGGGCCAGGGCATTGGGCAAGGCGTGACGGAAGATGATCCGCGACTGGCTGATGCCCTTGAGCCGGGCCATTTCGATGTAGGGGCTGGCCAGCAGGTTGATCAAGGATGCGCGGGTCATGCGCATCATCTGCGCGATGACCACCAGGCTCAGGGTCGCCACCGGCAACACCGAACGCTCCAGTACCGTGCCCAACGAGGCGTCCGGCGCCAGGTTGGAAATGCTAGGAAACCAGTTGAGCTTCACCGCGAACACCAGGATCAGGATGTAGGCGACGAAAAACTCGGGGAACGACACCGCGCTCAGCGCCGAGGTGTTGAGCAAACGGTCGAACCAGCTGTTGCGGTACAGCGCCGCGAGCATCCCCAGCAGCAAAGCCAGCGGCACCGACACCAGCGCTGCCAGCAATGCGAGGCTGAAGGTGTTGCCCAAACGCGTACCCACCAGTTCGGCGATCGGCCGCTGGTTGGCCAGCGACACACCGAGATCACCGTGCAGCAACTGCCAGATCCAGTGGCCAAAGCGGGACAATGGCGGCAGGTCCAGCCCCAGTTGCGCGCGGTAGGCGGCCACGGTTTCCGGAGTGGCCGACTGGCCCAGCATGGCCTGGGCGATATCGCCCGGGAGCATGCCGACGGCGAGGAAAATGATCACTGAGACGGCGAACAGCGAGAGCAGGCCTAGCGCCAGACGCTGTCCCAACAGCTTGAAAATACTTCTCATCGTGCAGTTCCTTGAAATTGGCACGCCTTTGAAGACTGCGATTTCCCCTGTGGGAGCGGGCTTGCTCGCGAAGAGGTTCTGTCAGCTGACATATGTGGCGACTGACACACCGCTTTCGCGAGCAAGCCCGCTCCCACAGTTGATCGTCATTGTTTGATCGATCCCGGCATCACGCCTGCCACCACCGCTCGATCACCCGCAGGCCATCCAGCTCGCCATAGGGCGCAGTCTGTGCGCCGTGAGCAACCTTGTTCGAGCGCGCCGCCACGGAACTGGCGAACAACGGCACGATCGCCCCGCCCTCGTCCCGGCACAGCGCCTGCATTTCGTTGTACATCTCGCGGCGCAGCGGGTCGTTCATTTCGCCGCGAGCGGCGTTGAGCAGTTGATTGAAGCGCGGGTTGTCCCAGTGGGTTTCGTTCCACGCCGCGCCCTTGGCGTAACCGATGCTGAACATGCGGTCGGCGGTCAGGCTGCTGTACCAGAACGAAGTGGTGAACGGTTGCTTCATCCACACGTTGGAGAAGAAGCCGTCCGCCGGTTCGCGCACCACGTCGATGTCGATCCCGGCGGCGCGAGCCTGTTCCTTGAACAGCACCGACGCATCCACGGCGCCGGTATAGGCAGCGTCAGAGGCTTGCAGGCGAACCTTGAGCGAATCCAGACCGGCCTTTTTCAGGTAGAAGCGCGACTTGTCCGGGTCGTAGGTGCGCTGCTCCAGCGCAGTGTTGATGAAGCGGCTGCCAGGCTGGATCGGATGGTCGTTGCCCACCAGGCCATAGCCATGCAGCACCGAAGCCAGCAGGGTTTCGCGGTTGATCGCATGCTTCATCGCCAGGCGCACGTCGTTGTTCTGGAACACCTGACTGTCGGTGAGCATCGGGAAGGTGTAGTGCTGGGCGCCTTTGGTTTCTTCGATGACCAGATTCGGGTTGCGCTTGAGCAGCGCGACGGTTTTCAGGTCGACCTTGTTGATCACATCCACTTGCCCGGTGACCAGCGCATTGACCCGCGCCGCGCCGTCGGCAATGGCAATCAGCTCGGCACTGGCGAAGTGTGCCCGGCCCGGTTTCCAGTAATCGGGGCTGCGTTCCAGGGTCATGCGCACGCCCGGCTCGAAGTCCTTGAGGCGATAGCCACCGGTGCCGGCGCCGGCCTGCCAGTCCGCCGCGCCATCCTTGCTCGGCATGATCGCCAGGTGGTAATCGGCGACCACATACGAGAAGTCGGCGTTGCCCGAGTGCAGTTCGAACACCACGCTGTCGCTGCCGTTGGCGCTGACCTTGGCCACGTCACCCAGCACGGTCTTGGCCGCCGAGGTGGATTTCTCGCCGAGGTGGTGCTGGATCGAAGCGACAACGTCGTCGGCGGTCAGGGTCTTGCCGTTGTGGAAGGTCACGCCCTGACGGATTTTGAAGGTCCAGATGCGCGCGTCCGGGGTCGAGATCCAGCTTTCCGCCAGTTCGGGGATCGCGGTGCCGTCGACGGCAATTTCGGTCAGGGTGTTATAGACCGCCGAGAAGCCGACGAAGGTGAAGGTGTCCGCCCAGGAGCCCGGATCCTTAGAGTCCGTGGTGCTGCCTCCGGCCAGGCCCAGACGCAGTACGCCGCCGGGTTTTGGCGTGGCGTCTTCGGCGAAGGCACCGAACGGCAGGCCCATGGAGAACGCCCCGGCCACCGCTGCGGCAGCGGCGCTGTACTTGAGGAAGTCTCTACGCGGAAAACTGAATTCATGGTTCGCTTGAGTAATCTTGTTTTTGTTATCGCTCATTGCATTGCCCCTGATCAAAAAGCTAATGAATTACCGGTTCAAAACCACGCAAGACACCGGGCCAGGGCCCGGTGCATACAACGTTTGAATCGCCAACCGTCACACCTGGATCGCCTTCACTTCGACGAACTCGTTCAGCCCCTCCTCACCCCATTCGCGACCGTTACCCGACTGTTTGTAGCCACCGAACGGCGCCTGATAATTGAACGCCGCACCGTTGAGGAAGCACTGACCGGCGCGCAGCTGACGCCCCAGTTGCAAGGCACGCTCGGCACTGCCGGCCCAGACGCCGCTGGACAGGCCGAACGGCGAGTCGTTGGCGATCTGGATCGCTTGCGCCTCATCGGCGTAGGGAATCAGGCACAGCACCGGGCCGAAGATTTCTTCCTGGGCAATGCGCATGCGGTTGTCGACATCGGCGAACAGTGTCGGGCTGACATAGAACCCGCGCTCGAACGTCGATGGCGTGTCACCGCCGCACAGCAACCGTGCGCCTTCCTGTTGGCCGACCTTGATGTAATCGAGCACGGTGCGTTTTTGCCCGGCCGAACACATCGGGCCGAGGAAGCTTTGCGGGTCGAGGGGATCGCCCATGCGCAGGCTCAACGTTTCCGCCAGCGCCAGTTCGACGGCCTCCGCGTAGCGGCTGGCCGGCAGCAGCATGCGGGTCAGCGCGGTGCAGGTCTGGCCGGAGTTGATCATCACGTCCTGCACGCCGTAGCGCACCGCCGCTGCCAGGTCGGCATCCTCGGCGATCAGCAACGGCGACTTGCCGCCCAGTTCCAGGCACACGCGCTTGACTGAAGGTGCCGCCGCTTGCGCGACCCGCACCCCGGCACCGGTGGAGCCGGTAAACGACACCATGTCCACGTCCGGGTGTTTGGCCAGCGCTTCGCCGACTTTCGAACCCGGACCGCTGACCAGGTTGAACACCCCGGCAGGCAGGCCGATGTCCTCGATCATCTGCGCCAGCAGGAAGGCATGCAGCGGGGTTTCCTGACTCGGCTTGACCACCACCGTGCAACCGGCGGCCAGTGCCGGGGCGAGTTTGCCGATCAACTGGTGCAGCGGGTAATTCCACGGATTGATGAACGCGCAGACACCCACGGCCTCGCGGATCACCAGCGAGTTGCCGACTTCGCGCACCTCGTCCATGAGATGCGCCAGTTCGACGTACTGCTCAAGGCCAGTGATCGGCCCGTCGACCTGCACCGAGCGGCACCATTGCACCGGCATGCCCAGTTCCGTTGTGATGACCGCGGCCATCTCATCGGCACGATTGCGCAGTTGATCGGCCAGTGCACGGATATAACCGGCACGCACGCTGGACGGCGTGCGCGACCATGAAGCGAAGGCCCGGCGAGCCGACGCCACGGCGTTTTCAACATCGAATTCATCACCCAGCGGAACGCTGCCGCAGACTTCCTCGGTGGCCGGGTTGATCACCTCGGCGATGCCCCGCCCCGACGGGGTTTGCCAGCGGCCATCAATGAACAGTGTCTTGTGATTAAGCATGAACCTGGGCCTCCATCAATTCCTGGGCACAACGGGCAATGCGCTGGCAGGCATCGCGCAGCGGTTCGGCACCGACCACCAGACCGAGGCGAATGTGCCCCGCCGCGCTCGGACCAAAGGCCTCGCCCGCCAGGACCGACACGCCGTGGCGATCCAGCAGACGGTCGGCAAACGCCTGGGCGCTGAGCCCGGTCTGGCGGATATCGAGCATCACGAACATCCCGCCATCGGGTTTCAACGCCCGCACGCCGGGGCAATCGGCCAGGCTGTCGCACACCAGATCGCGACGCTGGCGATAGGCTTCGCGCATGGCTTCGAGTTCCGGCAGGTCGCTTTCCAGGGCCACCACGGCGGCGTCCTGAATGAAATCCGGCGAGCCGTAGAGCATGCACAACGCGAGGTTTTCCAGGTGCGCGGCCAAAGATGGCGGCGCCACCACCCAGCCGACGCGCCAACCGGTCATGGCGTGGGATTTCGACAGACTGTTGAGGGTCGCGGTGCGCTCGGCCATGCCCGGCAGACTCGCCGGGCTGACGTGTTCGCCTTCGAACAGCAGTTCGCTGTAGACCTCATCGGAAATCAGCCACAGGTCATGGCCGATGCACAACTCAGCCAAGGCGGCCCAGGTGCTGCGCGGCAGGCTCGCGCCCGACGGGTTGTGCGGGCTGTTCAGTGCCAGTGCCCGGGTGCGTGGCGTGATGCGCGCGGCGACATCTTCGGGCAACACGCGAAAGCCGTTTTCCGAGCGTACGGGCACCGGCACCACCACGGCACCGCAAGCACCGAATACCGCTTCGTAGGTGACGTACATGGGCTCGGCGACGATCACTTCGTCACCCGGATTGAGTACGCATTGGGCCACGCTGAACAGCGCACATTGCGCCCCGGCCAGTACGGTGACCTGATCGGCCGAAACGTTTTGGCCGCTGCGTTGTTGATGACGCCTGGCGATGGCTTCACGCAGGGCACGCTTGCCGCGCACCTCGGCATAGTGCGTGTTGCCGTTCAGCAGGCTGTCGATCGCACCCTGCACGATGGGCTGTGGCGTGTCGAAATCCGGATCGCCCACGGACAACAGCAGAATGTCTTCGCCTTGCTCGCGCAGTGCCAGGGCCCGGTAGTGAATGTCCCACGCGGCGGCGCCGTCACCGGCGATACGTTGAGTCAGATCGGAAAAGCGCATGGCTTCATCCCCTTAAAATGCAGATCAATGCGCACAGGCATGCTTGAGTTCGATCAGGGTCACGCCGTTGCGCTTGAAGCCATGGCGCAAGTCGGTCTGCAACTCGGCGAGGCTTTGCGGCTGGGTCACGGTGCAGCCGAAGGCACGCGCAAGGGCGGCGAAATCCGGGTTGCGCGGCAAGACGCCGATGGGCTCGATGTCCAGGCCGAGCATGTCGTCGCGGATCTGCCCCAGCGCATCGTTGTTCCACAGCAGCACCACCAGCGGGCTGTCCAGTTCTTCCACGGCGGTGGCCAGTTCCTGGGCGGTGTAGAGGAAACCACCGTCGCCCACCAGCACCAGCCCAGGCCGCTGCGGCGCACCGAATTTGGCGCCGATCCCGGCCGGCAGGCCATATCCCAAGGTGCCGTAGCCGGTCGGGTGCAACCAACTGCGAATGGCGAGGCTGTCGAAGGCATAGTTGCCGGTATAGGCCAGTTGGGTCATGTCGGTGCTGATGAAAGCGTTGTCCGGCAGCTCCGCCGCAATGCGATCCAGGATCGACTGATGAATCGATTGCAACGGGCCATGGCTGGCCTTGACCGCTTTACGCAGTGCGGCGACCGAGGCAATCGCAGCGCTGGCCTCGCGCACGTCGGTTGGCAGGCGCTCAAGCAAGCCACTGAGGGTTTGTTGCGCATCGCCATGCAACGCCACCGCGCAGGGGTAGAAGTCGTTGAATTTGCGTGGGTCGATATCGACGCGCAGCAGTTCGCCATTGAGTGGCAGGCGTTCGCGCCAGAAGTCGGTGTCGGCCATTTCGGTGCCGACCGCCAGCACCACGTCGGCCTCGGCGATCAGGTTCCAGCCCGGCTCCACACACAGGGATGAGCCGGCGTTGAGCGGCGCGTCCGGCGGCAGCAGGCCTTTACCGGCGACGCTGGTGAACAGTGGCGCGGCCAGCCGGGTGCTGATTTCTTGCAGCTCAGAGGTGGCATTCAAGGCGCCACCACCGGCAATGATCATTGGTCGCTTGGCAGCGTTGAGTTTCGCCACGGCTTGATCAATTGCGGTGGTCGATGCCGGGCCACGACCCGGACGACGCACCACCTCATTACTCCAGTCACGGGCAATCGGCGCCGACAACACGTCCAGCGGCACCGAGATGTGCACCGGGCGCGGGCGCTCGCTGTCGAACACCGCGTAGGCACGGGCGATCAGTTCCGGCAGGTCTTCGGCAGTCAGTGCCACGGCCGAGAACGCAGTGATCGGCGCGGTCATTGCGCGCTGGTCCTGGCACTCGTGCAGGCTGCCCCAGCCCTTGCCCAGGCTGGCGCTGTGGTTGACGCTGGAAATCACCAGCATCGGAATCGAGTCGGCGTAGGCCTGGCCGATGCCGGTGGCGGCGTTGGTCACGCCGGGGCCGGTGATGACGAAGCACACGCCGGGTTTGCCGCTGACCCGGGCGTAGCCGTCGGCCATGAAACTGGCGCCCTGCTCATGACGAGTCAGCACATGACGGATGCCGCTGCCGGGCAAGCCGCGATACAGCTCCAAGGTGTGTACGCCGGGAATGCCGAACACGGTATCGACGCCGTAGTTGGCCAACAGGCGCACCAGGGCCTGGCCACCGGTCAATGTTTTGCTTTGCATGTTCATGTCCTCACTCGTGGCCGAAGCGAATCAACGCATCGACCGCAGTCGTGCCTTGGGCACTGACCAACAATGGGTTCACATCGAGTTCCAGCAACTGCGCGGCGTTTTCGCAGGCGTAATCGGCCACGGCGCGGATCGCGGCCACCAGGGCGTCCAGGTCAGCAGACTCGCGACCACGGAAACCTTGCAGTAGCGGTGCGCTGCGCAGACTGAGCAAGGCATTGCGGATCGCGCCGTCGGTGGTCGGCAGCAACAGACTGCGACTGTCCTTGAGCAACTCCACCAGAATGCCGCCGGCACCGATCACCAGGGCGAGGCCGAAATCGTTTTCGCGCTTGATGCCGACAATCAGCTCAGCCAGTGGCGGCTTGGCCATGGGTTCGAGCAACAGCTGATCGAACACGACGCCCGGGGCGTAAGCGGCAATGCTGGTGCGCATCTTCTCCAGTGCAGCGCTCAATGCCGCGCCGTCCTTGAGGTTCAGCGCCACGGCACCGGCCTCGGTCTTGTGTGGCAGTTGAGCGCTGACCGCTTTGAGTACCAGCGGATAGCCCAGGGTTTCTGCTGCCTTCAGGGCCTTGTCCGGCGTGCTCAATACGCCGTTGGGCGTCGGCAGGCCAAAGGCTTTTAACGCCTGTTTGGAATCCCATTCATTGAGCAAGCGTCCCTCGCCTTCCAGCGCCTGCGGGCACAACGGCACCAGCGCCGATTCCCCCAGCGCCAGCAAGGCATGGCGATTGCGCTGATAACCGGCGATGCGGCCCCACGCGGCCAACCCGTCTTCAACGCCCTGCAAGGCTGCGACGCCTTGGGCGTGCAGACGTTCACGGGCATGGGCCGGCAGCAATTCAGGGAAGGCCGAGGTGACAAAGCCGGTCTTGCCGTGACGTTGCAGTGCCGCGCAGTACAACTCCAGCAGCAGGTCGCATTCCTTGCGCTCGCCGGTGAACTCCGACGGATAGTCGAGCACCAGCATCGCCGCGTCGGCTTCGGTGCGCAGCGCGCTGTCGAGCATACGGTTCAAGGCTTCGCCGTCGCCCCAGATCGCCGTGGTGAAATCCAGCGGGTTGACCAGGTTGGCGTAGGTCGGCAGCACTTGCGCGAGTTCGCCGACCTGCCCTTGATCGAGTTTCGGCAGGCTCAGGTCGTTGCGTTCGGCATAGTCGGCAATCAGCCCGGCGTCGCCACCGGAACAGGCCAGCGCAATCAGGCTGTTGCCCGCCGGCAGATTGCCGCAGGCCGCGGCTTTGAGGGTTTCGACAAAACTCACCGGGCCGCTGACGCGAATCACCCCGAGACGGTCGAACAGCGCGTCATACAGCGCATCGGAGCCGGACAGCGAGCTGGTGTGACTCAAGGCCAGTTCGGCACCGATCTGCGACACGCCGGTTTTCAGGGCGATGATCGGAATGCCCTTCTCCAGTGCCTTGTGCGCAGCCCGGGCAAAACCTGGCACATTCTTCAGGCCTTCCAGGTGCAGGCCGATGGCGGTGACCCGAGGTTCGTCGAGCAACACGTCCATCAGTTCAGCCACGCCCAGTTGCGCCTGATTGCCCACCGAGGCCATGTAGGCCACCGGCAGCGAGCGGTCGCTCATGGACAGGTTGTAGGCGAAGTTGCCGCTCTGGGTCAGCACCGCCACGCCCTTCTCGACTGCCTTGCCGCCGTGGGCCACCGGCCACAGAGCGGAGCTGTGCAGGTAGTCGAGCAGGCCGTAGCAGTTGGGGCCGAGCAAGGCCATGTCGCCAGCGGCCTTGAGCAGTTGCTGTTGCAAGTCCTGGCCTTCGGCACCGGTCTCGGCGAAGCCGGAGGCGTAGCAGATCGCGCCGCCTGCGCCGATGGCGGCCAGTTCGGCCACGCAAGTCAGGGTCAACTCACGGTTGGTCGCAATAAATACCGCGTCCGGGCCGCAAGGCAGCTCGGCAACGCTGCGCACGCAAGGAACGCCTTCGAGGCTGTCGTGCTGCGGATTGACCAGCCACATTTGCCCTTGGTAGCCACCCTCGGCACAGCGCTTGAGGGCGCGGGCCATGCTGCGGCCGCCGACGAACGCCACGTGTTGCGGCGCGAGCATGCGTTTGAGGTTGTCACGAATAGTTTGGGACATGGGAGTTCTCCGGGCCGATCAGCGCAGCAGCGGCCGCAGCAGCTCGCGGGAAATGATGTGGCGCTGGATTTCCGAAGTGCCTTCCCAGATCCGTTCGATCCGCGCGTTACGCCAGATGCGCTCCACCGGACCTTCGTCCATCAGGCCCATGCCGCCGAAGATCTGCACCGCTTCGTCGGCGGTACGGCCGAGCACTTCACTGGCAAACAGCTTGGCCATGCCGGCCTCGCCATCGGTCATGGTGCCCTGGTCCATTTTCCAGGCGGTGTGCAGGGTCAGCAGTTCGGCGGCGCGGATTTGCGTGGCCATGTCCGCCAGCTTGAAAGACACGCCTTGATAGGTGCCGATCGGCTGGCCGAATTGCTTGCGGTCCGCCGCCCATTGCAAGGACACGTCCAGTGCGCGCTGGGCCTGACCGACACAGTTGGCCGCGACCATCACGCGCCCGGCGGTCAGCCAGGCGTTGGCCACGTCCCAACCCTTGCCGACTTCGCCCAGCACTTTGCTGGCCGGCACGCGGCAGTCGTCGAAGAACATTTCGAAGGTGTGATAACCACGGTTGCTCACGCACTTCGGCCCACGGCGGATGGTCATGCCCGGGGTGTTGCGGTCGACCAGGAACGAGGTCACGGCGTTGCGCTTCTTGCCGTTGTGTTCGTAGGTGTCGGTGACGGCGAAGACGATGGCGAAATCGGCGTGGCCGGCGTGGCTAATGAAGTGCTTGCTGCCGTTGAGAATGAAGTCGTCGCCTTCACGCACCGCGCGGGTCTTGATCGCATTGGCATCGGAGCCGGCACCCGGTTCGGTCAAGGCGAAGCAGTCGATTTTTTCGCCCTGGATACACGGCAACAGGTAGTCGTTGATCTGTTCGCCCTTGCAAGCCATGAGGATTTTCGACGGCCGTGCGACAAACACGTGCAGCGCCCAGGACACCTTGGACAGCTCGCGCTCGATCAGCGCCTGGGACAGGTAATCCAGGCCACCGCCACCCACTTCTTCGGGCATGTTGAACGCATAGAAACCGGCGGCAATCGCCTTGCCGCGTATCTGCGCTGCCAGTTCCGGGGAAACCTCGTCGGCGCGGTCGACTTGCTCTTCATAGGGCAGCAGTTCCTTCTCGACGAAGCTGCGTACCGAGTCCACCAACATTTCTTGTTCTTGGGTCAGTTGGAAATTCATGGTGCTACCTGTTGTTCGTGTTCTGGGAGATGGAGAGGAATCAACGACCGATGAAGCGTGCCGGGCGTTTTTCCATGGCGGCACGCAGGGCTTCGTTGCCGTCTTCGCTGCGACCGCAGAGCAGGCCGGCGGCGAGTTCGGCTTGCAGTTGTTCGGCCAGGCTGCGTTCGGCGCCTTCACGCATGAGTTTCTTCGTCTGGGCGAAGGCAAAGGTCGGGCCAGCGGCCAGGCGTGCGGCCAGTTCGCTGGTAACCGTCAGCAATTGATCGTCGGCACAGACATCGCCGACCAGACCGGCGTCGAGGGCACGGTCGGCGCCCCACAATTCGTCCAGGAACAGCAGACGCTTGGCCTGTTCGCTGCCGATCAGGCGCGGCAAGTGCCAACTGGCGCCGGCGTCCGGCGAGTACGCCATGCTGGTGTAGCCGGCCTTGAAGCGTGCCGATTGCCCGGCGATGCGCAGGTCGCAGCACAGGGTCAGGTCCATCCCGGCGCCGACGGCGGTGCCGTTGATGGCGGCGATGGTCGGTTTTTCCAGGCTGTGCAGGCGGGTCATCAAGGCGTGGGCGGTTTCGGTCCAGCCGTAGGTTTCCAACGCCCCCCGGGCTTCGGCATCGGCCCATTCATCAAGGTCCGCGCCGGCGCAGAAACTGCGGCCGCTACCGGTGAGCACCACCACGCGCACCGCTGGATCGGCGTTGAAACCGTCGAGCAAGCCGTGCAGGTTTTTCAGCGTCGGAATGTCCAGCGCATTGCGCTGGGCCGTGCGATTGAGGGTGATCCAGGCAACGCCTGCTTCGACCTGACTGAGCAGCGACGATTGAGTGGTCATGGGAATCCTCGAATTATTGTGTTTGGTCTGAGGTGATGCGACTTGAGGCCATACTAAACGAGTGTTCAGTAAGGCGGCAATTGGGAAGGAAATGGGCTGTAACAAGCCGCCACTGTCGCCAAGTCATTGGTTTTATTAGGTATTATTCGGATTGCGAGGGATGTGCCGATGGTGCTGTTACAACTTCGAACAACTGATCACAGAGGACTAAGTCGCAGATCGACTGCCCACCACAAAACCAATGTGGGAGCGGGCTTGCTCGCGAAGGCGGCATCACATTCAACATCTCTGTCGACTGATCTACCGCTTTCGCGAGCAAGCCCGCTCCCACAGAGGGATGTGCTTGCTTCAAGGAATCAGGCAGTCGGCAAGCTCGGCGCCAATACCCCCTGACGCTTGCGATGGATCAGGAAGTACGCGCCATAGCACAGCGCAATGAATCCAAAGCCCCAATACAGCGACGGACGCTGGGTTTCATCCAGGGCCAGGAACACGAACAGCGAGCAGCACAATGTGATGCACATCAGCGGCAGCACCGGGAACCACGGCGCGCGGTATTTCAGGTCGCTGAGTTTGCCGCCGTCACGCAAATACGCCTTGCGGAACTTGTACTGCGCCAGCGCGATGACAATCCAGGTCACGGTGCCGGACATGCCGCTCACCGCCATCAACACCATGAACAAGGTGTCGGCGGCGACGAAGCTGGTCATCAGCGACACCAACGCGAAGCACAAAGTGATGCTCAAGGCACGCAGCGGCACGCCACGTTTGCTCAGCGGCGACAGGCTCTTGGGCGCCATGCCGGTTTTCGACATTGCCCACAGGATGCGCGTCGAGGCATACAGGCCGGAGTTGCCCACCGACAGGATCGCGGTAAGGATCACGAAGTTCATCAGGTCGGCCGCATAGGGAATGCCGACCATGTCGAACACCTGCACGAACGGGCTTTCCATCAGGCCCGCCTGCTGCCAGGGCACGATGGCCGACAGCACGATGATCGCCAGCACGTAGAAGATCAGCACGCGGAACACCACGTTGCGCACGGCGCGGGGAATGCTTTTTTCCGGCTGATCGGTTTCACCGGCAGCCACGCCCATGATCTCGCAACCCTGGAACGCGTAGACCACGGTCATCATCACCGCGAACACGGCTGACAGGCCGTTGGGGAACAACGAATCGCCGATCAGGTTGGTCGCCATCGGCGCCGGTGCGCCGCTGCTCAGGGGCATCACGCCGAAGATCACCAGCACACCGACCACGATGAAACCGAGAATCGCCGCAACCTTGATCCCCGAAAACCAGTATTCGGCTTCACCAAAGGCGCGGGTCGCCATGGCATTGATACCGAACAGCACCACCACGAACAGCGCCGACCAGTACCAGATTGGCACCTCCGGGAACCAACGGGTCATCAGCATGCCGGCGGCGGTGAACTCCAGACCCACGGTGGTGGCCCAGCTCATCCAGTACACCCAGCCGATCATGAACCCGGTGGCCGGGCCGATGTATTTTGTGGCGTGGGTCTGGAACGAACCGGACACCGGCATCTGCACCGACAGTTCACCCAGGCAGACCATCACCAGGTACATCAGGAAGCCCGCGACCAGGTAAGCCAGGATCGCCCCCACCGGGCCGCCCTGGTTGATGGTCACGCCAGAGCCCATGAACAACCCGGTGCCGATGACGCCGCCCAGGGACAGCATGAAGATGTGCCGGCTTTTCAGGGCACGGGTCAGTTGAATGCCTTTGCGATCAGTATTTTCGTTCATGTCCACACCTCAGCAGTCGATGAGGTGCGCAGCGCGCGACAGGACGTCACGGCGCAGGGAGGGATCAGCTTTACGGCAATTCATTATTATTATCTCCAATAAGCTTCGAAGACCGCGCTGCGGCGGTTGCGTCGATTATTGGAAAGCCATGTAAGTTCGCGTTGACCGTAAAGATCGAAGTTGTACAAAGTCGTAACAAACTTGTACGTCAGCTCTGCAACAGGCCTTTGAGGGTATCGAGCGAATGCTGCATTTGCTCATCGAGCGTGAGGCTCATGCGGCGGATCGCCGATTCATCGTTCGCCAGCGCCAAGGTCTCCAGCGCCCTTAACGTGCTGGCCAAACCCCGAAAACCCAGGGAATCGCAGCTACCGGCCAGGCGGTGAGCCAGTTGCGCGACCTCTGTGCAGTCATCGGCGGCCATGGCTTCATTCAGCGCCTCGCGGTGCTGCAGGATCGAGTCACGCAGAACCGCCAGCAGACCCTGGACCTTTTGCGCACCGAGCAGGCTGCGATGGGTCTGTAACAGCGGCCAGTCCATTGCCTCATCGCTGAGCAGCGATTCGACCACAGGCACATGCCCTTCCAGCACCTGGCGCAGGTTTTCCAGTTTCAAGGGCTTGGCCAGGACACCGTCCATGCCGGCCTCCAGATAACCGCGTACCAGTGCCGGTTGCACGCTGGCGGTCAGGGCGAAAATACGGGTATGGCGGTTCGCCCCGTCGCTGTGGCGGATCTGGCGGCATAACTCGACACCACTAATGCCCGGCAGATGCACGTCCAGCAGGATCAGGTCGAACACCTGCGCCGCGCAGTGTTGCAGCGCCTGATCCGCTTCTTCGGCGAGCCACACCCGGTGGCCGTCCCGTAGCAGCAAGCCCTGGACCACTTCGCGGTTGAGCGCCACGTCTTCGACCACCAGGATGTTCAGTGCCGGCCCCGCCGCCCGAACCGGCGGGGCCTCAGCCACGCCGCTGGCCGGCTGCAAGGACAACTCGAACCAGAAGCAACTGCCGCGCCCCTCTTCACTGTCCACGCCGATGCAACCCCCCATCTGCTCCACCAGGTGTTTGCAGATCGCCAACCCCAACCCCGTGCCCCCAAAACGTTGCGCGACTTCTTCGCTGGCCTGGGTGAAACGCTCGAAAATCTTTTCCTGCATCTGCGGGGCAATGCCGATGCCGTCATCCGTGACACAGACCCGCAGCCGCTGTCCCAACTGCTCGCCAGTTTCGCCAAGAAGCCCCACCTCGACGCTGACTTCGCCGCCTTCGGTGAACTTGATCGCGTTGGCCAGCAGGTTGCTCAGCACTTGGCGCAGGAACTGCTCGGCGCCGTGGTGATGCTCGGCAATCCGCCGGTCGACGCGGCAACTGAGGATCGTGTCGTTGTTCAGCGCTCGCGGTTCCAACAGAGTCAGTACCTCGTCGAGCAACTGGCGCAGCGAGAAATCCACCGGTTCGGGATGGCTCACGCCCTCCTCCAGCTTGGCGAAATACAGCACTTCGTTGAGGATTGTCAGCAAGCCTTCGCCGGCCTTGTGCAGGGCATCCAGGCGTTTGCCGTCCTGGGCATCCAGCCGAGCGCCGCGCAGCAATTCGGCCATGCCGAGAATGCCATTGAGGGGTGTGCGCAGTTCGTGGCTCATGGTCGCCAGGAACCGCGACTTGGCAAGGTTGGCCGCTTCCGCTTCGTCCTTGGCGCGCATCAGGCTGGCGGTGCGGCGCTCGACCATTTTCAGCAACTCGTCACGGTTGTCCTGCAAGGCCAGCCGATCGGTTTCCCGGCGCTCGATGTCCCGCAGGATCGCCCGGCGCATGTCGTCCAGCGCATGGGCCACGGTGTCGATTTCGTCACTGCCGCGGCGCTTGTCCAGGTGCAAGGGTTCCTGCCATTCACCGGCGGCGATACGCCGGGCAAACTCGGCCATGACTTTCAGGTGTCGGGTCACCAGTCGATAAAACAAGCCCGACAGGGCAACGGCCAGACCGCAGAGAAACACCGCCATCCACAACAGGCTGGTCAAACCGGTGGCGTAGAGTCGCTGGTACACCGCCCCCAGATCGGTGCTGACTTCCAGTTCACCCAAGTTGCGCAAAGGGCCGGACGGCGGCTGATAGTCCAGGGCAAAGCGTTCGATGCGCAGCGGTCCCGCAGGGGCCGGATTGCCCTGTACCAGGTCGAAGTCGGCGCTGGTCAAGTGCACCCGCGCGACGTCGGAGAAGTCCACCAGCCCGCGCAACTGCACATTCAACTGCTCTTGGTTCAAGTCCCAGAGGCTGCGTTCCAGGCTGGCCAGGTACCCGGCGCGGATCAGTTCCATGCGCGAATCGATGTCGCGCATTTCCCGTCGATACTCGATGTACAGTTGCACGCTGCTGGCGAGCACGGTGAAGCACAGGCTAAACAACAGAATGAACAGCAACAGGCGTCGCAACAGTCCACCGGGACGGGCGCGAATCATTGCGCATCCGCCGGCAGGTTGATCATGTCGCGGTAGGTCACTTCGCTTTCGTTGAGCCAGCGCTCGATGTCACCGGCATCGATCATGCGCTGCAACTGCGCATTGATCTCGGGCATGCGAGTGGCCAAAGGCGAGCGCCGCGACACGGCAACCCGCAGGTAGTCCACGTTCAACGCCTTGGGCAAGGCGACGATGTCCTGGCCGCCGGGCAGGTTTTCCACGTACAGCTGGCCGGTGCGCCGCTCCTGAGTGATGAAGTCGATGCGCCCGCGAATCAGCTTGCCGAAGTTCTGGTGGCTGTCGGAAACCCATTCGATATTGTTGTTGCGCGCAACCATGCGATCGAACTCCACGCCGTAGCTCTCACCGAACAACAGGCCACCGCGGTAACGGGCCAGGTCGTCCAGTTGTTCGAATTTCACCGGATGCTGGCGGTTGACGAACAACGCCACTTCTTCACGCAATACCGGCACCGTCGAGAACAGCATGCTCTGCTCCCGTTGCGCGGTGCTGTAGGCCAGTACCACATCGACCCGGCCTTCGGCGGCGTCCAGCAGGCAGCGTTTCCAGTTGCCCAGCACGACCATCTCGACTTCATATCCCAGTTGACCGAACAAGTGCTTCACCACGCTGGGCGCCAGGCCGCGCACCTGCTTGCCATCACTCCAGGAGATCGGCGGGTACACCGGGTAATCGCAGTAACGCACCTTGTCCGCTGCGACGGCATGGCCGGCCACCAGTATCGCCAGCAGGCAAAGCCATCGCGTCATCAGCTTCAGGCCGCCACGCTGGCGGTGAACAGGTAACCGGCGCCGTGAATGGTGATGATCAACTGGGGTTCGGCCGGATCGTCATGCAACTTGCGGCGCAGGCGCCCGACCAGCACGTCGATGGAGCGGTCGTTGGGCACCCATTCGCGGTTGCGGATCTGGTCCATCAATTGATCGCGGCTGAGGGTGTGGCCGCTGTTGCGCAGGAACACGCTGAGCAACTGGTATTCGCCGTGGGTCAGCAGGGTTTCACTGCCGGACGGATCGATCAGGCGACGGCGGTCGGTGTCCAGCGCCCAGTCGGCAAACTGCTTGACCGGTTTGGCCGCCGCGATGGCGGGCGCTGGCGTTTGCGCATGACGTACCCGGCGAATCAGGTTTTTCGCCCGGGACACCAGCTCCCTTGGATTGAGGGGTTTGATCACGTAGTCATCGGCGCCGCATTCGAGGCCGACGATGCGGTCGATTTCATCGTTGCGCCCGGTGATCAGGATGATCCCGACCTCCGAACGTACCCGCAACTCGCGGGTCAGGGTCAGGCCGTCCTTGCCCGGCAGGCGGATGTCGAGCATCACCAGGTCGACGGTCTGGCTAGCGAGGAAGGTTTCCGCCAGTTCCGCCGTAGCGGCGCAATGGACGTCGTAACCTTCCTGGGACAGGTAGGCGTGCAGCAGATCGCGAATCAGCGGATCGTCATCGACGATCAATACCCGAGGAGTCATCGCTTGGTGTCCGGCATAGGCCCGAGGGCCAGTTTCTTATTAGAGTGTTTTCCTGCGTCGGCGCCAGAGAGTATCGATTGCTGAACGACTGATCAACAGTCGCTCGTCTGCACGCAAAAGCGCTGTCGTCCGCCGGCCTGCAAACCATCGACCCAGGCCTCGCAAATCTGGATGCCCTGCTCCGGGGTGAAGGTGCCGGGGTTCAGCCCGGACTCCAGCCACAAGCCGTCGAGCAAGGCGCTGAGGCTGATGGCGGCGAGGTCGGCGTCGAAGTTTTCCCAGCCTTCCTCCTGGGCCAGTTCCGCCAGCACCTTGCGCAGGATGCCGCGATACTCGCCATAGGAATGATCGTGGGCCTGGTTGATGGCCTCGGCGGTTTTCACTGCGCCCCAGAACGCCAGCCACGCATCGATCAGTTGCGGATCGAGCAGCTCGGCGGAGAACGATCCGCGGAAAAACGCCGACAAGCGTTCCCGGGCATTCGGCGCGGCTTGCTCCATGGCGTCACGCAGCAAGGTCATGACCCGCCCGGTGATCGCCATGTAAGCCTCGGCCACCAGTTCATCCTTGCCGGAATAGTGATGGCTGATCAGCCCCACCGAGACCCCGGCCTCGGCGGAAATCTTGCGGATCGACGCGCCCTGGAAGCCATGACGCTTGAGGCACACCAGCGTCGCCTCGATCAGGTTGGCTTTGCGTAACTCCGGTTCCATGCGGGAAAAACGGGCTTCCTGATTCATGGGCGACACGCTCCTTGGTTCGATCGTTTAGGCCCGCGCGGGGTAGCGGCGGGCTGAACGAATGTACAGCAAGAGCGGGCTACTTCTCCAGTCAGTTGCCAGTCTGGTAGAACGTGGCGCCTGCTTCGCGAGCAAGCCCGCTCCCACAGGGTTTTGTGTTGGTCACAGATTTTGCGTACACCCACCTACCCCTGTGGGAGCGGGCTTGCTCGCGAAGGGGCCAGCTCAAACAACACAGAACCCGGATCAGTCGCGGTAACCCGGCGCCACTCGACCCAGCATTCTCAACAACGCAGCCCAGGCCAGTTGCATGGCATCCGGATCAGCCAGCTGACCCTCCTCCAACGGCCGCCCCGGATCATTGAACTGCCGCTCGGTATGCGCGCAGACCTCGTCCGACGGCAGTACAACCTCACCGGCGGCCTGGGCGGCCAACTGGATTTCACAGGCCTTTTCCAGGTAGTACATGCGCAGGAACGCCTGGCTCACCGTCTCACCGACGGTCAGCAAACCATGGTTACGCAGCATCAGTACCGATTTGTCGCCCAGGTCCGCCACCAGCCTTTTTTGCTCGCTCAAATCCAGCGCCACGCCCTCATAGTCGTGGTAGGCAACACGGCCGTAGAACTCCATGGAAATCTGGTTCACCGGCAACAGCCCGCACTTCAACGCCGCCACCGCGCAACCGGATTTGGTGTGGGTGTGCAGCACGCATTGCGCATCTTCGCGGGCGCCATGAATAGCGCTGTGGATCACAAAGCCAGCCGGATTCACCGGGTACGGCGACGGTTCCACGGCGTGGCCATCAAGGTCGATCTTCACCAGGTTGGACGCGGTGATCTCATCGAACATCAGCCCGTAAGGGTTGATCAGAAAGTGATGCTCCGGCCCCGGAATGCGCACCGAGATGTGGGTGAAGATCAAATCGGTCATGCGAAAGTGCGCAACCAGGCGGTAACAGGCCGCCAGTTCCTCACGAAGGCGCTGCTCGGTGGCGCTGCGTTCGGGTGCCAGGTGTGTGGCGATGTTGTTCATTCTTGTGGTTCTCCAGGCTGATCGGCTGGGGCCGACAGTAAGGCTGGACGCTCGGACACGTCCAGCCATCGGCAGTTATTTGCTGGCCCAGGCGTTGAAGCGCTCTTCGAGCTCTTCGCCATGATCGACCCAGAAACCGACGTTCATCGACAGTGCGCCCTTGAGGTTCTGCGGCGCGGTGGGCACCCATTGCGCCAGTTTATCGTCCAGCCGTGCGGCGGCCTGGGTGTTGGTCGGGCCGTAGGGGATCTGTTGCACGTAGTTGACCTGGGCGTCCGGTTGATTGGCGAAGGCAATGAATCGCTTGGCCTGATCCACATGTTTGGACCCTTTGATGATCGCCCAGTAATCCATGCCGTACAGGCTGCCGGGCCAGACCAGCCCCAGGTGGCTGCCTTTCTGCGCGGCGTCGGCGATGCGCCCGCTGTAGGTCGAGGTCATTACCACATCGCCGGCGGTCAGCCATTGCGGCGGTTGCGCGCCCGCCTCCCACCACTGGATGTAAGGCTTGAGTTCAGTGAGTTTCGCGAATGCCCGGTCCACGCCCTGCGGGGTGCTGAGTACCTTGTAGACGTCATCGGTCTTGACCCCGTCCGCCAGCAAGGCGAATTCCAGGTTGTACACCGCGCGTTTACGCAGCCCACGCTTGCCGGGGGTTTTCTTCACGTCCCAAAAGTCTGCCCACGAGGTCGGAGCCTGGGCCAGTTTGTCGGTGTCGTAGGCAATGGCCACGCTCCACACCAGCGCAGCGGAGCCGCACTCCTGTGCCGCTTCGGGGATCAACTGGTCGGCATGGCCCAGGCGGGTCCAGTCCAGGCGCTCGTACATGCCTTCCTCGCAACCGCGCATCAGGTCCGGGCCTTCGATCTGCACTACGTCCCAGTCGACGTTGCCGGTATCGACCATCACTTTGATTTTGGCCATTTCGCCGTTGTATTCGCTCTGGATCACTTTGCTTTGATCCACGGCGGCGAAGGGTTGAAAGAACGCCACGTCCTGGGCTTTTTGTCCGGCTCCGCCGTATCCGACCACCACCATGTCCGATGCTGCCTGAGCGCTGCCCAGGCCTATGGCCACGGACAACACCAAGGGATAAAAACCGTGCTTGAGCGTGTGCGATTTCATCAGTGGTTCCTCTTGCAGGTGCCACGGGACCCAAGGCCCGCGCAGCCCTTTTTTATTGTTGTGAGGTTTGGCCCTGGAGCGGGCTCGAGACGAAACTACTGCAAGGCATAGTAAAAAAACAAGTTGATTTTTTACTGAAGGTAAATTTCTATAGATAAAAATAACAACACCGAAAACCTTATGCCTCTGTAGGAGCGAGCTTGCTCGCGATGGACCTGAGGGCGACGCGTTCATCCGGACAACACGCGTTATCGTTAACGACCATCGCGAGCAAGCTCGCTCCTACAGGTCAGCCTGCCAGGAGTACCCGCCACATGACGACCTCGACACCCGCCTTCGCGCACCTGTTCGAACCCCTGGAGATCCGTGGCAAGCGCCTGAAGAACCGCATCATGTCCAGTGGTCACGACACCTCGATGCCCACCGACAACCTGGTCAATGAACAATTGATCGCCTATCACCGGGCACGGGCCGAAGGCGGAGCCGGGCTGATCGTGCTGCAAGTGGCCGGGGTACATGACAGTGCGCGCTACACCTCCCACGTGCTGATGGCCACCGACGATGCGTGCATCGAGGGCTACCGCAAACTGGCGCAAACCTGCCATGCCCACGGCACCCTGGTGTTGTCCCAGGTGTTCCATCCGGGGCGGGAGATCATGGAGTCCAGCGATGGCCTGCTGGCGGTGGCCTATTCCGCATCGTCGGTGCCCAACGAACGTTTCCGGGTGATGCCCCGCGCGCTGGACCAGGCAATGATCGACGAGATCGTCGCCGGTTATGCCGCTGCCGCCCGCCGCCTGCATCAGGCAGGCATTGATGGCGTCGAGGTCGTGGCCAGCCACGGTTACCTGCCGGCACAGTTCATCAATCCGCGGGTCAACCGGCGTACCGATGGCTACAACGGTGAGCTGGACCAGCGTTTGCGTTTTCTGCGCGAGGTCATCGCCGCCGTGCGCGCGGCGACCGACGAGCAGTTCATCATCGGCCTGCGCATTTCCGCCGACGAGCGCGACCCGGAAGGCCTGACCGAGGACGAATCCCTGGCCGCCGTGCAGTCACTGCAAGCGCAGCTCGATTACGTGCATATCGTCGCCGGCACCTCGGCTTCCCTTGGCGGCGCGGTGCATATCGTGCCGCCCATGGCGATCGAAGCCGCGTACCTGGCCAAGGAAGCCGGAACGTTCAAGGCCAGTTTGAACATTCCGTTGTTCGTCACCGGACGCATCAACCAACCCCAGGAAGCCGAGCTGATCCTGGCTCGTGGCCAGGCCGATGTGTGCGGCATGACCCGGGCACTGATCTGCGATCCGCAAATGCCCAACAAGACCGACACCGGCCGCGTCGAAGACGTGCGGGCGTGCATTGCCTGCAATCAGGCGTGCATCGGCCACTTCCACAAGGGCTTGCCGATTTCCTGTATCCAGCACCCGGAAACCGGTCGCGAACTGATCTTCGGCGAACGGCGACAAGCGCCACAGCGCAAACGCATCATGATCGCCGGCGGTGGCCCGGCCGGAATGAAAGCCGCCACCGTCGCGGCCCAGCGCGGCCATGAGGTGACGTTGTACGAATCCAGTTCGCAACTGGGCGGTCAGGTGTTGCTCGCGCAATTGCTGCCCCGGCGCAGCGAGTTCGGCGGTGCCAGCACCAACCTGCAGCGGGAAATGGAACTGGCCGGCGTGCGCGTAGTGCGCAATACCCGAGTCGACCGGGCACTGGTGGAACAGGAAAAACCGGACATGGTGATCGTCGCTACCGGTGCCGAGCCCTACTGGCCACCCTTCGAGCGCGGTGGTGAGTTGCAGGTGGTGGACGCCTGGCAGGTATTGCGCGATGAAGTACGGATCGGCCGTTCGGTGGTGGTGGTCGACTGGCGCTGCGACTGGATCGGCCCCGGCATCGCCGAACGCCTGGTTCGCGCCGGGCACCAGGTACAACTGGCGGTCAACGGCACCCATTGCGGGGAAAACCTGCCGTTGTACGTGCGCGATCAACTGGCCGGCGAGCTGCATAAACTGGGCGTGCCGATCACGCCATATGCGCGGTTGTATGGCTGCGATGACAACACGGTTTACCTGCAACACACCGCCAGTGGCGAACCGATGCTGATGGAGAACATCGACACCCTGGTGCTGTGCCAGGGGCATCAGCCGGTCGATACCCTGGGCGCCGAGCTGCAAGGGCTGGTGGAGTTTCGCCGGATCGGTGACTGCCTGGCGCCGCGCACCGCCGAAGAAGCAATTTATGAAGGCCTTAAAGTCGCGTGGGAGCTTTAAGGCTGTTTATACTCCGGGGCTTAGACGGCTAACACCAACCCTGTAGGAGCGAGCTCTGCTCGCGATTAACCCGAGAACACCGCTGGGTGTCAGGCTTCCAGCGTTATCGTTGGTGACCATCGCGAGCAGAGCTCGCTCCTACGGGGATTTGCGCCACTCCTCCCGGTTCGGATTTGACCATGAGCAACAGCAGCACCACACAGCCCGCACCCGGCAGCGCCGAACCGCACTTTCTCGGCACGCGCATTCGCGGCCTGCGCAAGCGTCGGGGCATGACCCTGACGGAACTGGCGCAACAGAGCGAACTCACCGCCGGCTACATCAGCCAGCTGGAACGCAACCTCGCCTACCCGTCGATTCCGGCGCTGTTCAACATTGCCCGCAGCCTCGGCGTCACCATCCAGTGGTTCTTCGCCAGTGAAGCGGTCACCGCACCCGAAGACGATGGCATCGTGGTGCGCAAGAACAGCCGCCTGAACGTGCATTACGAAGACGGCATCGTCGACCAGTTGCTGACACCGCAAGCCAACCGCCAACTGGAAATGCTCCACTCGCGTTTCCCGCCCGGCACCTACAGCCAGCAAAGCTACAGCCACGACGGTGAAGAAGCCGGCTACTTGCTCTCGGGGAGTTTCGAGTTGTGGGTGGGCGAGCGCCATTTCCAGCTCAATGAAGGCGACAGCTTCAGCTTTTCCAGCCAGGAACCGCACCGCTATGGCAACCCCGGCGATGTCGATGCGGTGGTGATCTGGGTGATTACACCGCCGACGTTCTAACGTCGGCCGCGACCAGGGGACGGCGTGACACTCGCACGCTTGAGGGTGTCGCTCGGCAACTCCTTGAACAGCGCACGATAGCTGCTGGAAAACCGCCCCAGATGCCAGAACGACCAACGCATCGCCACTTCAGCCACGGTGGTTTGCGTCGGCGTGCGACTCAGCAATTCGCGGTGGGCACTGTTGAGTCGGCGCAGGCGCAGCCACTGGGTCGGCGACATGCCAGTGTAGGTCTTGAACGCATGCTGCAACTGACGCAGTGAAAACCCCGCGATCTGGGACAATTCCAGCAGATTGAGATGTTCTTCCGGGGTGTCCGCGGCCCATTCCCCTACCCGTTTCATGATCGAGCGCTCCCCGGCACGACGCTGCAAGGCGCCCTGGTCGAGGCCGACACACGCGTTGTCGAGGATGAACAGGCAATCTTCCAGCAGTTGCTGGGTCAGCGCTTCGCGGCTCGGTGGATCGAAGGTCTGCGACAGCCGCGTCAAGGTTCCGCTGAGCCAACGGCAAAACAGCGCGTTCTGCTGGGCGTTGAGCGGTGCCATGAACAACCCTTCAAGCCTGGCGATGTCCAGGCTGTGGCGCTTTACAAACTCCGGCCCGAACACCACGGCGATTTCCTGGTAGTTCTCCGGAGTGATCCAGATGTTGCGGCTTTCGCCATTCAACACGTACAGCGCGTTGTCACCGCGATCGAAACAGAACGATAACGAACCCTGGGGCGCGCTGAAATTCTGCTCGACCCGGGTGTTCATCGACTCTTCGTAAATCTCCACGCCCTGCAGATCCAGATAACGCACCCGACCCGCGAAGTGCCCCGGCGACATCTGCTGGTATTGCTGCACCCAGCCCGGCGTGGCGCGGATTTGCTCGGCGACATCGGCGGTGTTGAACGCTTGGACCTGTAGGGAACTGGAACCTGTCATGGGGTGACCTTACGCACTCTTTTGGTGCGTTTTGTGCTGCTTAAAGTGGATAGATGGAACCGCAAGGCTCGCACAAGATAGTCGTCAACGCGCTACAGGGGAAGTGTCCGGCGGATGAAACCGGTCTCTCCTGGCGTTAATAAAACCAATAACGAGGTCTTTATGAATGTCCCTTTCGATCAGCTGTTCACTTGGCTGAAAGATCACAAGATTACCGAAGTCGAGTGCGTCGTCAGCGATCTGACCGGCATTGCACGCGGCAAAATTGCACCGACCAACAAGTTCCTGCATGAGCGAGGCATGCGCCTGCCGGAAAGTGTCCTTCTGCAAACGGTAACCGGGGACTTTGTCGACGACGACATCTACTACGACCTGCTCGACCCGGCCGATATCGACATGGTCTGCAAGCCGGACGCCGACGCCGTCTACGTGGTGCCATGGGCCATCGAGCCGACCGCCATCGTGATCCACGACACCTTCGACAAGTTCGGCAACCCGATCGAACTGTCGCCGCGCAATGTGTTGAAGAAAGTCCTGCAGTTGTACACCGATAAAGGCTGGCGGCCGATTGTCGCGCCGGAAATGGAGTTCTACCTGACCCAGCGCTGCGAAGACCCGGACCTGCCGCTCAAGGCGCCGATGGGCCGTTCGGGCCGCGCCGAAAGCGGTCGTCAGTCGTTCTCCATCGACGCGGCCAACGAATTCGACCCGCTGTTCGAAGACGTCTACGACTGGTGCGAACTGCAAGGTCTGGACCTCGACACGCTGATCCACGAAGACGGCCCGGCGCAGATGGAAATCAACTTCCGTCATGGCAACGCCCTGGACCTGGCCGACCAGATCACCGTGTTCAAGCGCACCATGCGTGAAGCGGCGCTCAAGCACAACGTGGCGGCAACCTTCATGGCCAAGCCGGTCGGCGACGAGCCTGGCAGCGCCATGCACCTTCACCAGAGCGTGGTGGACATTGCCACCGGCCAGCCGATCTTCGCCGATGCCGATGGCAACATGAGCGAGCTGTTCCTGCATCACATTGGCGGCCTGCAGAAGTACATCCCGAAAGTGCTGCCGATGTTCGCGCCGAACGTCAACTCCTTCCGCCGCTTCCTGCCGGACACCTCGGCACCGGTGAACGTCGAGTGGGGCGAAGAAAACCGCACTGTCGGCCTGCGCGTGCCGACCTCCAGCCCCGACGCCATGCGTGTCGAGAACCGCCTGCCGGGCGCTGACGCCAACCCGTACCTGGCCATCGCCGCCAGCCTGCTGTGCGGTTACCTGGGCATGGTCGAACGCATCGAGCCAAGCGCTGCGGTACAGGGCCGCGCCTATGAGCGCCGCAACCTGCGCCTGCCGATCACCATCGAGGACGCCCTGACCCAGATGGAAGAGTGCGACACCATTGGCCGTTACCTGGGCAGCAAGTTCGTGCGGGGCTATGTCGCGGTCAAACGCGCCGAGCACGAGAACTTCAAACGGGTGATCAGCTCCTGGGAGCGTGAGTTCCTGATGCTCAGCGTCTAAAAACCTCGCTCCCCAAGGGATCACATATCCCCTGTGGGAGCGGGTTTGCTCGCGAAGGCGGCCTGTCAGTCAACGAAGATGTTGAATGTACCGGCCTCTTCGCGAGCAAGCCCGCTCCCACAGGAGGCACGTGAATACCAAGCAAATCACCTGAAGAATCCAATAATTCCAAGAAGGTATCGATATGCGTCTATTGAAATCCATGGTCCCGACCGCACTCGCGGTCTTGTTCAGCGCCGTTGCCCAGGCTCAGCCACAGGTCAGCGTCTACAACTGGACCGACTACATCGGCGAAACCACCCTCGCCGACTTCCAGGCCAAGACCGGGATCAAGGTGATCTACGACGTATTCGATTCCAACGAAACCCTGGAAGGCAAACTGCTTGCCGGTCGTACCGGGTATGACGTGGTGGTGCCGTCCAACCACTTCCTCGCCCGCCAGGTGAAGGCCGGCGCGTTCCTCAAGCTCGATCGCGAGCAACTGCCGAATTTCAAGAACCTCGACCCGAAATTGCTGGCGCTGCTGGAGAAAAACGATCCGGGCAACGCACACTCGGTGCCGTACCTGTGGGGCACCAACGGCATCGGCTATAACGTCGACAAGGTCAAGGCTGTGCTGGGCATCGACAAGATCGACTCCTGGGCCGTGCTGTTCGAACCGGAGAACATCAAGAAGCTCAGCGCCTGCGGAGTGTCGATGATGGACTCGGCGGACGAAGTGTTCCCGGCGATGCTCAACTACATGGGCATGGACCCGCGCAGCGAAAACCCCGAGGACTTCAAGAGGGCCGAAGCCAAGCTGCTGCAGATCCGCCCCTACATCACCTACTTCCACTCCTCCAAGTACGTGTCGGACCTGGCCAACGGCGATATCTGCGTAGCGTTCGGATACTCGGGTGACGTGTTCCAGGCCGCCAACCGCGCCAAGGAAGCCGGCAACGGCGTGAACATCGCCTACGCCATTCCCAAGGAAGGCGCCAACCTGTGGTTCGACCTGCTGGCCATCCCCGCCGACGCCAGCAACCCGAAGGAAGCTCATGCCTTCATCAACTACCTGCTGGACCCGCAAGTGATTGCCAAGGTCAGTGAGTCGGTCGGCTACGCCAACCCGAACCCGGCCGCCAAGCAGTACATGGACCCTGAGCTGGTCAGCAACCCCGAGGTTTATCCGTCCCAGGAAGTCCTCGACAAACTCTACATCTCCACCACGCCGCCGCAGTCGATCATGCGCCTGATGACCCGTTCGTGGAGCAAAGTGAAGTCCAACAAATGAATCAGTACACCAAGGAACACACCCACTCCTATTACGCAGCGTCCGCCAAGGGCATGAGGCAGCGCCCCGCGCTGGCCTCGGACCTGGTGGCCGATGTCTGTGTGGTCGGCGCGGGTTTCACCGGCATCAACACCGCCATCGAGCTGGCCCAGCGTGGGCTCTCGGTAGTCCTGCTGGAGGCCCGACGGATCGGCTGGGGCGCCAGCGGGCGCAACGGCGGCCAGTTGATTCGTGGTATCGGCCATGACGTCAGCGGTTTCGCCAAGCACATCGGCGCCGATGGCGTGCAATACCTGGAACACGCCGGGAACGAGTCGGTGCAAGTCGTGGCCAATCGCATCCGCGAGCACGGCATCGATTGCGACCTGAGCTGGGGCTTCTGCGAACTGGCCAATACCCCGGCCCAGTTCAAGGCGCTCAAGGCCGAGCAGGTGCAACTGATTGAATCCGGCTACGCCTTTGAAACCCGCCTGGTGGCGCCAGAACAAATCCGTGAACAGGTGGTGAACTCCGGTGTGTACGCCGGCGGCCTGGTGGACATGGGCTCGGGGCATTTGCATCCGCTGAACCTGGTCCTTGGCGAAGCGCAAGTTGCCGAGTCCCTTGGGGTGCGGATTTTCGAGCAGAGCCCGGTGCTGGAGTTGATCCATGGCAGCACGGTGCAAGTGCGCTGCGCCGGTGGCACTGTGAGTGCAGGCACGTTGGTGCTTGCTTGCAATGCCCATCTGGAAGAGCTCGAACCGAAGCTCAGCGGCAAAGTACTCCCGGCAGGCAGCTACATCATCGCCACCGAACCCTTGTCGCAAGAGGCCGCTGCAAAACTGATCCCGCACAATGTTGCGCTGTGCGACCAGAAGGTCGGCCTGGATTACTACCGGCTCTCGGCTGACCGGCGCTTGTTGTTCGGTGGTGCCTGCCATTACTCCGGGCGCGATCCTTCGGACATCAGCGCCTACATGCGCCCGCAGATGCTCAAGGTGTTCCCCCAACTGGCCGATGTGCGCATCGACTATCAGTGGGGCGGCAAGATCGGCATCTCGGCCAACCGCTTCCCCCAGGTCGGGCGCCTGAGCCAGCACCCGAACGTGTTCTACGCCCAGGGCTATTCAGGCCATGGCCTGAACGTGACCCACTGGTGCGCGAAGTTGTTGGGCGAAGCGATCCATGCCGGCCACAGCAAAGGCTTCGACGTGTTCAGCGCCGTGCCGCACATGACCTTCCCCGGCGGACGCGCCCTGCGTTCACCCTTGCTGGCCCTTGGCATGTTCTGGTATCGGATGCGGGAAATGCTGGGCTGACGTAGGCCTGCCGGGCGCCTGCTAACCACTGTGGGAGCGAGCTTGCTCGCGATAGCGACCTGAAATCCAATGATTGGGTTGTCTGGCACACCGCTATCGCGAGCAAGCTCGCTCCCACACTGTTTTACGTATTCCCTCTTCTACCATCCCCTTGTTTCGACTTTCGATTTGCTCAATTGCGAGTCACTTCTATATTGAGGGAGTGCTCTGAACTTCCTGCCTTCTGTCGAGCTTGACCCATGGCGACTACTGATCAGCTGATCATCTGCGAGCACTGCGACAGCGTGTACCAAAAAGTAACGCTCGCCAAACATCAAAAAACCCTGTGTACACGCTGCGGCGGCGTGCTTCAGCGCTATAACGGCCTCACGGTGGAGCAGCGGCTTGCGTTGACCTTCACCGCGTTGATGCTCTGGATATTCGCCAATTTCTATCCGGTAATGAGCATCAACCTCAAAGGCGTGAAGAACAGCGCAACGCTCTGGGACTCGGTGCTGGCCCTGAGCCTGGGGCCTATCACCTTCATTGCCATGGTGGCGGCAATCGCCATGATCATCGCGCCGATTTTCCAGTTGCTGCTGCTGATCTGGGTGCTGGGCTTCGCACTCGGCGGGCGACGCTCGCCCGGATTCAAATTCTGCATGCGCTGGCTCGAAACCCTGAGGCCCTGGAGCATGCTCGAAGTCTGCCTGCTGGGCGCCATGGTCGCGGTGATCAAGCTCGCCGGACTGCTCGATGTGCTGCCCGGCATAGGGTTGTTTGCCCTGGCGGCACTGAGCCTGATGATGATCCGCATCGCCGGGCGCGACATCCGCGAACTATGGGACATTGTATGAGCACGCCTCCTTACGCCGACGAGCTCAACCTGTGCCTGTGCCACACCTGCGGCCTGGCCTGCGACATGACTTGCGAGCCCCACGAATGCGAGCGTTGCGGTGCACCGCTGCACCGGCGCAAAGCCAATTCTCTGGCCCGCACCTGGGCCTACATGATCGCGGCCCTGGTGTTCTACATCCCGGCCAACCTGTTGCCGGTGATGAACACCGAGATGGTCGGCAACGGCGCCGACAGCACGATCATGAGCGGCGTGCTGGAGTTCTGGGAAGCCGGGGCCTGGGATATCGCCCTGATCATATTCATTGCCAGTATCGCGGTGCCGGGAATCAAGTTCGTCGCCATCACATTGCTGCTGGTCACCGTGCAACGCGACAGCGAGTGGGCACGCAAGGAGCGGTCGACGCTGTACCGCTTCGTCGAAGTCATCGGTTACTGGTCGATGCTCGATGTGATCGTGGTCGCCCTGGTGGCCTCGCTGGTGAAATTCCAGGCCCTGGCCGACATCGAACCGCGCCCGGGCATTCTGTTCTTTGGTCTGGTAGTGGTGTTCACCATGCTTTCGGCAATGAGTTTCGATCCCCGCATGATCTGGGATAAAGAACGGAAAAACCCACACAATGAGGAGGTCACTGATGAAGTCACAAGCCACTGACGGGCCACAAGCTCCCGGGCAGGCTCCGATCAAGACCCGCCGTTTCAGCGTTTCGCTGGTCTGGATCGTCCCGATCGTCGCGGTGCTGGTGGGTATTTCGCTGGTGGTCCACAGCATTTTGCAGCAGGGCCCGACCATCGTTGTCACGTTCAAGACCGGTAACGGCCTGACCGCGAACAAGACCGAGGTCAAATACCGCAATGTCGTGATTGGTCATGTCTCCGATGTGGAGCTCAGCGGTGACCAGAAAAGCGTCAATGCCACCATCAAACTGGAAAAGCAGGCCGAAAGCTTTACCCGCGAAGATTCGCAGTTCTGGGTTGTGCGGCCGCGCATTGGCGCGGGCGGTGTATCGGGGATCGATACGCTGCTGTCGGGCGATTACATCGGGGCCGATATCGGCCAGGCCAACGGCCGGGCAAAAAACTTCATCGGACTGGAGAATCCGCCACCCATCACCTACGGCGAACCGGGCAAGCGTTTTACGCTGTTCACCCAGGACCTGGGATCGCTGGACATCGGTTCTCCGGTCTACTACCGCAAGATCCCCGTGGGCCAGGTGGTGGCCTACGCGCTGGACCCGGATGGCAAGGGCGTGAACATTGAACTGTTCATCCATGCACCCCATGACAAGTACGTCACCGAAAACACCCGTTTCTGGAACGCAAGCGGCATTGACGTGAACGTCGGCGCCAATGGCTTTGCGGTCAAGACCGAGTCGTTGTCTTCCTTGCTGGTGGGCGGCATAGCCTTCCGCGCGCCCGACTACAGCCCCAACGACAAGCCGGCTGCCGCAGAGTACGCCTACGAATTGTTCGACGACCAACAAACCGCCCTGGCCCCGCCAAACGGCAAGCCGCAGTATCTGGCCATGCGTTTCGACCAGGCACTGCGCGGGCTCAAGGTCGATGCCCCGGTGGAGTTCCTCGGTGTGGAAATCGGCAAGGTAGTGGCGGTCAATCTGGATTACGACGAGAAAAAGCGCTCCTTTCCGGTCAACGTCGGTATCGTGATCTACCCGCAGCGCCTGGGCCAGGCCCATGTCAAAATGCTCAAGGCGCTCAATCATGACCCTGATAACGAAGCCGCTGGCGTACGCTTGATCGGTACCTTTATCGAAAACGGCCTGCGTGCCCAGGCCCGCACCGGCAACTTCCTGACCGGCCAGTTGTACATTGCCCTGGACTTCTACCCCAAGACCGACAAGGTCGCCTTCGATGTAAACGCACGCCCGGTCATGATTCCGACCATTCCCGGCAGCCTCGAGCAATTGCAGGAAAAACTCGAATCCATGGTCGACAAGATCAACAAACTGCCGATCGAGCGTATTGCCGGCAATCTCGATGGCAATCTCGTCGAACTGCGCAAAGGCATGATGCAATTCAACGGAAAGATCTTGCCTGGCGTGCAAACCACTTTGTCGGATGTCAGCAAGACGCTGGAAACGGCCAATTCGACCCTGCAGTCGGCCAGTTCGACCTTGGCCGAGGATTCGCCGCAACGGGAAAAACTGGGGCTAACCCTGGATGAACTGGGACGCACGTCCAGATCCTTGCGTGATCTTTCGGATTACCTGGGACGGCATCCGGAATCGCTGCTTCGCGGCCGCCCGAATAATGCCGCCCCCATGGATCTGCAAGGGCCTCCGCGCAATTGAACACAGGAGCAACACCCATGGCTTTACCGCTGAAGTTAACTCTGGTCACCACGATGTTGCTGCTCGCCGCCTGCCGCAGCGACCCGATTCAATTCCATACCCTGACCCCGGCCCAGGAGGGCAATCACTCAAGGACCACCGTCGGCGTGATCCAGATCGAGTCGATCAGCGTGCCGCCCCAGGTCGATCGTGCGCAGATCGTCATTCGCGAGGGCAACAGTGGCCTGGCGATCCTGGAAACCCAATGGTGGGGCGCGACCCTGGTGGACGAACTGCGCAGTGCGTTGGTCGATCAACTGAGCAACAGTCCTGTACAAGGCCGACACTCGGTGCGGGTCGATGTGCAGCGTTTCGACTCGGTGCCCGGCCAGTACGCCTTGATGGACGTGGAATGGCGCCTGCGCAGCGCCAGCACCGGCGACACGGCACGGTTGATTTGCCGCAGCACCTTGCAAACGCCCTCGGGTGCGAGCATCGATGACCTGGTGCTTGCCCAGCAAAACAACGTCAAACGCCTGGCCGCGCTGATCAGCCAGGCTGCCGTCAGACCACAGGCAAGCTGCCCTGCGCCCTGAATGTATTCCTCCCCAGGATCAACGGCGACAGGTTCGCCGTTAATCCGTCCTTCCTGTTTCCTGCTGTCATTCCCCGAGAGAGGCGGCCCGCAGCAACTGGCAACGTCAAATACGCCGAGGCACACGACAAAAAGGCAGCCGGGGCAGCGTCATATTCTGATCGGCGGCATCGTTTGATCGACGAGTCGAAACACAGCGGGCACAGTGCTGCTAATCTGAATGAAAATTACATGTATTAACGGTTTTTTTGACGTTATTTTCTCATTTGGATCTCTACATTTCCCGCACTTCAAAAACATGCAAATGATTCGCATTGGTTAACTGGCGTTTGAATGCGCATGACTTTCAAAAAATGCACCAGGAGCAGCCCGCAGAATGATTCCAAAAATCCCTTCGTTCTTGAAAAAAGCCCTGCTGGCCACCGCTTTGCTGAGCGCTGGCCAGGCCTATGCAGCCGACTCCGTCGGCATCGTGGTGTACAACGCGCAACACGCAGGCCTGACCAAGGCCTGGGTCGAGGGCTTTACCCAGGAGACCGGTATTCCCGTTACCTTGCGCAACGGCGATGACACCGAAATGGGCAACCAGATCGTGCAGGAAGGCGCGGCTTCGCCGGCGGACGTATTCCTGACCGAGAACTCCCCGGCCATGGTCCTGGTCGACAACGCCGGGCTGTTTGCGCCTGTCGATAAGGCCACGCTGGAGCAGATTGACTCCGCCTACCGTCCGGCCCACGGCAAATGGGTAGGCATTGCCGCGCGCTCCACGGTGTTCGTCTACAACCCGAGCAAACTGCCAGAAGCCGACCTGCCGAAATCGATCATGGACCTGGCTTCACCGAGCTGGAAGGGTCGCTGGGGTGCATCGCCCGGTGGTGCTGACTTCCAGGCCATCGTCGCTGCCATCCTCCAACAAAAGGGTGAAGCCGCCACGCTGGATTGGCTCAAGGCGATGAAAACCAACTATGCCAACTACCGTGGCAACAGCTCGGTACTCAAGGCCGTGAATGCCGGGCAGATCGACAGCGGCGTGATTTACCACTATTACAGCCTGGTGGATCAGTCCAAGACCGGCGAAAACAGCAAGAACACCGCCCTGCACTATTTCAGGCACAAAGACCCGGGCGCTTTTGTTAGCATCTCCGGCGGCGGCGTCCTCGCTTCCAGTAAACACCAGGAGCAAGCCCAGGCGTTCCTCAAGTACATTACCGGCAAGGATGGCCAGGCTGTCCTGAAGAACGGCAAGTCGTTTGAATACGCCGTGGGCAAAGGCGCTGAATCCAACCCTAAACTAGTGCCTCTGAATCAACTCGATGCGCCGACTGTCGATGCGTCAAAACTCGACAGTAAAAAAGCCGTGGAGCTGATGACACAGGCCGGACTGCTCTAATTGATGCCAGAAACCCTGCCTGCGGAGGTCGCTGAGGCGACACCCGCACATTTGCGTCGACGTTCCCGCGGAGTTTTTGCGGGACGTGGCGGTGTATGGGTGATCGGTTTGTCGGTGCTGGTTTCATTACTGGCACTGCTACCGATCGCCTACGTTATTGGTGTGTCCCTGCAAACCGGCTGGTCAACCGTTGTGGCCCTGGTGTTCCGCCCTCGGGTCGGTGAACTGCTGGCCAACACCGTGCTGCTGGTGCTGCTGACGATTCCCTTGTGCGTCGCGCTGGGGGTGACGCTGGCCTGGCTCACGGAACGCACGAATCTGCCGGGGCGGCGCTGGTGGTCGTTGCTGGCCACCGCGCCGCTGGCAGTGCCTGCGTTCGTTCACAGCTACGCCTGGGTCAGCCTGGTGCCACCGATTCACGGCTTGTTTGCCGGTGTCCTGGTCTCGGTCATCGCCTACTTCCCGTTCCTGTATTTGCCGGTAGCGGCCACTTTGCGCCGGCTCGATCCGGCCATCGAAGACGTCGCCGAGTCCATGGGGCTCAAACCCTGGAAAGTGTTTTTCCGCGTTGTGTTGCCGCAATTGCGCTTGGCGATCTGCGGCGGCGCCTTGCTGGTCGGCCTGCACCTGCTGGCCGAATATGGCCTGTACGCCATGATCCGCTTCGACACCTTTACCACCGCGATCTTCGATCAGTTCAAATCGACCTTCAACGGCGCAGCGGCGCACATGCTGGCCAGTGTGCTGGCGCTGTGTTGCCTGTTGCTGTTGACGGCCGAATCCGCCGCCCGGGGTTCGGCGCGTTACGCCCGCGTCGGTTCGGGAAGCGCCCGGGAGCAACGGGTTGTACGCCTGAAACCGGTATCCACCCTGCTCTCGCTGACGCTGCAGATCATGACCTGCGCCCTGGCCCTTGGCGTGCCCTTGATCACCCTGGGCAAGTGGCTCATCGCCGGAGGCGTGGAAGTCTGGGACATGGCCGAATTGTTGCCTGCACTGGAGCAAACCCTGTTGCTGGGCATCGGGGGGGCGGCGCTGACCACCTGCGCGGCGATCCCGATTGCCTGGCTGTCGATCCGCTACCCCGGTCGATTGCAACGGGTGCTGGAAAGCTGCAACTACATCACCAGTTCCTTGCCCGGCATTATCGTGGCGCTGGCACTGGTGACCGTCACGATCCACTTTGCCCGGCCGATATACCAGACCACCTTCACCGTGCTGCTGGCGTACCTGTTGATGTTCTTGCCCCGTGCCCTGGTGAGCCTGCGCGCGGGCATTGCCCAGGCCCCGGTGGAACTGGAAAACATTGCCCGCAGCCTTGGCCGCTCGCCAGCCCGGGCACTGTGGCTGATCACCTTGCGCCTTGCTGCCCCGGGGGCGGCCGCCGGCGCGGCGCTGGTGTTCCTGGCGATCACCAACGAACTGACCGCCACACTGCTGCTGGCCCCGAACGGCACGCGCACCCTGGCGACCGGGTTCTGGGCCTTGACCAGCGAAATCGATTACGCAGCCGCCGCACCCTACGCCTTATTGATGGTTGTGCTGTCGCTTCCGTTGACCGGACTTCTTTATCACCAATCGAAAAAAACGGCTGGCCGATGAACACTCTTGAATTGAATGCCCTCTACAAGTCCTATGGTGCCCATTGCGCCCTGGACAACGTCAGCCTCTCGGTGCCCAGCGGCAGTCGCACGGTCATCGTAGGCCCCTCCGGCTCGGGCAAGACCACGTTGCTGCGGATGATTGCCGGTTTCGAGTTCCCCGATTCCGGACGCCTGTCGCTCAATGGCCAGACCCTGGTCGACGGCACCCACGAAGTGCCGGCCCATCAACGCCTGATCGGCTACGTGCCACAGGACGGCGCACTGTTCCCGCACATGACCGTGGCAGCGAACATCGGTTTCGGCCTGGCGACCAAGGGCACAGAAAAACAGCAGCGCGTTGCCGAACTGATGGACAGCGTGGCGCTGGACGCGAAGATGGCCGAGCGCTGGCCCCATGAATTGTCCGGTGGCCAGCAACAGCGCGTGGCCCTGGCCCGGGCCTTGGCGCAACAGCCACGACTGATGCTGCTGGACGAGCCGTTCTCGGCGCTCGACACCGGATTGCGCGCCGCCATGCGCAAGATGGTTGCACGGCTGCTGGAGGACGCGGGCGTCACCACCATTCTGGTCACCCATGACCAGAGCGAAGCCCTGTCGTTCGCCGACCAGTTGGCGGTGATGCGTCATGGCCGACTGGTCCAGTCAGGGCATCCGCTGGACCTTTACCGCTATCCCGAAGACGAGCAAACCGCGCTGTTCCTGGGGGATGCCGTGGTGATGCCCGCACGCATCGAGGCTGGTTGGGCCCATTGCGACCTGGGCCGGATCCCCGTCAACAACCACCGCAACAACAGTTCGGCGCAGATCATGCTGCGCCCCGAACAACTGCAACTGGCCAGCATCCTCCCCAGCGACCCGGAAGCCAGCGGTTGCCGGGCCGTGGTCACCGATCGGGATTTCAGCGGCAACACCTGCACGCTGACGGTGGAACTGCAGCCATTGACCCGCAACGCGCAGTCGGGCCGATCACTGCTGGTGCGCAGCTCAGGCATGTATGCACCACCCGCCGGCAGCTCGGTTCAAGTCTCGACCATCGGCCATGCCCATGTACTGAGCGAGGTGTGATCGTTCACAGATCGAATCGATCCACCGCCCGACGCCGCTCGTTGTCATCGCGCACATCGTAGTTGGCCGTGGTCTGGATATTGCTGTGGTGCGCCAGCTTCTGCGCAATCGACAAGTCATGCTCTTCGATCACCCGGGTGATGAATGAACGCCGGAAGTCGTGGGGCATGATTTTCACCCCGACCTGCGCGCCCCGTTGCCGGGCGATGTAGTAAATCGCGTGTTTGGTGATGCGCTCCCGGGTGATGTGGCTGCCACGGCGGATGCGGTTGAACAGGAACGGGTCGTCCGACTCGCCGTCCTTGAGCATCGAACGGCGCAGCTCGAGCCAGGCTTCAAGCTTGGCGAAGGCCCAGGCCGGTGCGTACTTGATCAACTGTTTGTTGCCCTTGGCTGTCACCCGCAGGCTGCGCTCGGTGAAATCGACCTGGTTCAGCTCCAGGTTCACCGATTCGGATTTGCGCATCCCGGAACCGTACAAAATCCCGATGATCGCGGCATCCCGCAGGCCTTGCGGCCGCGGATCGGCAGCGCAGACCGCCATCAGTTCCTGGATCAGCGTACGCCTGAGATTGCGCCCCTGGGACAGCCGTGTACCGGCCATGCCCTTCACCGTACGCATCTTCAACAGATGCTCCTGAGAGATCAGGCTCATACGCCACGCTTCGTTCATCACCCCACGCACTGCGTTGACATAGAGCGAAGACGTGTTCGGCGCATAGCCGTCCGAACGCAAGGTGGCCACCAACGCAATGACGTCCTCTGGCTGCAGATTGTGCCAGGGAATTTCCTCGATATCGTGGTCTTCGAAGCCCAGGCGGTCGGCGGCATCCTGCAGCACATAACGCATGGTCAGTTGGCTGGACGGCGCCAGTCGCGCCAGATACAGGGTCAGTGGATTGGTGAGGGGTGTGCGTGAATCAGATACAGGTAAGTCAATCAAACGAAACGGCCTTGAATTAAAACAGTTAAGTGAAACAACTAATAAGTAAAAAAACAATGATGTAAAGGCTATTTACGTTTACAGCCCCGGGGCTGCCCAAGAGTCAGGCATTTCTCCCTTTTTCCCGACACGGTATCGGCGACGAGGAAATCGCTGCCGTAGAGCATGCCGCGGTTCTTCAGGCCTTGCGCCCGTTGCACTACTGGGCAGCGTCGGCATTGTCCTGACGGTTGAAACGGCCGGATGTGGCTTTTTTCAACACGATAGACAAATTGAAATATGACCTTGCCTATCCTGACTCGGTTTTGATTATTCCTCAGGCGGCACCATGAGCCTGCAATTGCTGCTGGTCGCCTGTCTGCTGACCCGTCTGGAAAAGCCTTGGCGTGGCATTGCTCATCCTCGGCGTCATAACCATCAATATCCCGACCTGCTCGTCCGCCTGAATCAAGGAGTGACCCATGAAAATCAGTGTATTTGGTAGCGGATATGTCGGCCTGGTGCAGGCAGCGGTATTGGCGGAAGTCGGCCACGACGTGGTCTGCATGGACGTTGACGAAAATAAAGTCGAACTGCTCCAGCAGGGCCACGTGAGTATATTCGAACCCGGGCTGGCCAGCCTGGTACGCGAAGGCCTTGACGCCAGGCGATTGCAGTTCACCAGCGACGAAAAATTCGCCGTCCAGCACGGGCAGGTGCTGTTCATCGCGGTTGGCACCCCGTCCCGGGACGACGGCTCGGCGGACTTGCGCTACGTGATGTCGGTGGGCGACGCCGTGGCCCGTCATCGCGAGCAACCGGCGATCCTGGTGGAGAAATCCACCGTCCCGGTCGGCACCGGCGATGCCTTGCGTGCACACATCGACAAATGCCTGATCAGCGTCGGGCGCGTATTGCAGTTCGATATCGTCTCCAATCCGGAATTCTTGAAAGAAGGTTCGGCCGTGGCCGACTGCCGACGCCCCGACCGTATCGTCATCGGCTGTGAACGCGAAGAAGTGCGTGAGGTGATGCGTGATCTGTACTCGCCCTTCAACCGCAACCATGAGCGCATCATGTTCATGGACCTGCGCAGCGCCGAGCTGACCAAGTACGCCGCCAACTGCATGCTGGCGACCAAGATCAGCTTCATCAACCAGATCGCAGAACTGGCCGAACACCTGGGTGCCGACATCGAATCGATACGCCTGGGCATCGGCGCCGACTCCCGCATCGGCTACCACTTCATCTATCCCGGTTGCGGCTACGGTGGCTCATGTTTCCCCAAGGACATGCGCGCCCTGATCCACAGCGCTGAACAGGCCCATTGCTCCAGTGACCTGCTGCAAGCGGTGGAAGCCATCAACGAGCGGCAGAAATACAAGCTGTTCGAGCGCATCAACGCGTTCTACAAGGGCGACTTGCGTGGCAGGACCTTTGCTCTGTGGGGCCTGGCATTCAAACCAAACACCGACGACATGCGCGATGCGCCGAGCCGGGTGTTGCTCGAATCCTTGTGGGCCGCCGGAGCGAATGTCCGTGCGTTCGATCCGGAAGCCATGCAGGAAACCCAGAAGCTGTATCCCGATGAATCGAAGCTGATGCTCATGGGTACACCCGAGTCGGTCTTGTCCGGTGCCGATGCACTGATCATCTGCACCGAATGGCAACAGTTCAAGGCGCCGGACTTTCAACTGATCCGACAGCGGCTCAACGCACCGCTGATCTTCGATGGCCGCAACCTTTACGACACAGACCGTCTGGCACGCATCGGTTTCACCTACTTCCCGATAGGTCGGGGAGAGTCGAGCAAATTGCCTATTCCGTACCAGCAATGGTTTGCCGAGTCAGTGGTCGCCTGAACAGCCTGTTCCCTCACATCCGCCAACAGTCTCCCGCGCTGGCTCTGCACGGCCGTCGGTGCATTGCCGCCAGTGCTGGGCGGGCGGTTCGACAAGAATGATTTTGTGCTGCGGCACCTCAAGCAAATCCCGTAGCAACGACCGCGTGTCTGACTGCTAGAGTAGCGCTCACGATCGGGCTGATGCCGGCCCGATCGAATAAGGATATTCGCGCCGTGACCAGCTACTCCCCCCTCATCCGCCGCCTGTTGATCTGCTCGCTGACCATCGTCGTCAGCCGCGCCATCACCAGCCCTTTGCTCACGCTATTCGTCAGCGACAAGCTGGGGCTCAACCAGCAGGACGTTGGCTTGCTGCTCGGCATTGCGGTGTTCGTCGCCACCCTGCTCTCCCTGTATGGCGGCTACATCATCGATCGCTTCGAAAAGCGCCGGTTGCTGATTCTCTCGATGGCGTCCAGCGCTGTCGGCCTGGTGTTGCTGACCTTTGCTGAAAACCTCTACCTGACGACCATCACCCTGATCGTCACCGAAACCGCTTCATCGCTGTTCCTCATTGGTTCGAAAGCGATCCTCAGCGACAACCTCCCGGTGGGTCAACGCGCCAAGGCGTTTTCCCTGAGCTATACGCTGACCAACATTGGCTACGCTGTCGGGCCGATGCTCGGTGTGCTGATTGCCGGAGCCTTTGCCAGTGCCCCCTTCCTGATCGCTGCGGCCATCGCTTTTTTCAGTATTTTCCTGATGACCGGGATCGCGAAGGACCCGGCGCGCTCGCCTGTCGGCGGCCAGGGGCAGAGTTTCCTCAAAACCCTGATCACCCTGAAAAACGACCGCACCCTGATCCTGTTCACCGCCGGCTGCCTGCTCAGCACCGTGGTGCACGGGCGATTTACCTTTTACCTGTCGCAGTACCTGCTGGTGACCAGTAATCCCCAACACACCATGGAAATCATGGCCGCCCTGCTCGCCTGCAACGCCATCAGTGTGATCTTGTTGCAATACCAGATCGGGCGTTTTCTCAAGCGCGAGCAACTGCGCCAATGGATCGTGGCCGGCACCGGCCTGTTCATCCTCGGGCTGATCGGTTTCAGCCTGGCGGACAGCCTGGTGAGCTGGTGCGTGGCGATGTTCATCTTCACCCTCGGTGAAATCATCATTTACCCGGCCGAGTTTCTCTTCGTCGACACCCTGGCACCGGAAGAACTGCGGGGCAGCTACTACGGCGCGCAAAACCTTGCTGCCCTTGGCGGTGCGTTGAGCCCGGTGATTTGCGGCTTCATGCTGATGCACACCCCGGCGCCGACGATGTTTTATGCCTTGAGCGCACTCGCGGCCCTGGGTGGTTTGCTGTGCTACACAAGCGGTCGACGGAGCAAATTACAGCAAAATTAATGCACTGAAAGCTCATTAATATGAATTTGTCAGTAGCAGGATTGGACGGCACACTGTGCGCGTTCCTCCCCCAACAGTTGGAACAACTTCAAGGGCTTTCTGGGTTCCCCAGCCAAGCCCTTTTTTTTGCCTGGATTTTCTGCCGGAGTCTTCTCGAAATGCTTGCTCGCTGGTTGCCCGCTGCCATCAACACCCGCCCCACCGAATGGAGCCGCGCCGCCATCGGCATGGCCCTGGGGACACTGATGAGCGTGTGGCTCTGTAGCCAGGTGTTCGGCATTGAGGTGGCCCAGCACCTGATCGGCCCGCTGGGGGCGTCGGCGGTGCTGTTGTTTGCCGTGTCTTCGGGCGCGCTCGCCCAGCCCTGGTCGATTCTCGGTGGTTACTTGAGCGCCGGTGTGATTGCCCTGCTGGTGGCCCATGTGTTGGGCCGGACCCTGGGTAGCGCTTGCCTGGCGGCGGGCATGGCGTTGATCCTGATGTGCTGGCTGCGGTGCCTGCATCCACCGGCCGGTGCGTTGGCCCTGACCCTGGTGCTGGCCGACCCGGCAACCATTGCCATGGACTGGAAAGCCATTGGACCGGTGATGCTCAGCGCGGCGACGATGCTGCTGTGCGCCCTGGCCTACAACAACCTGACCCGCGTTCGTTACCCCAAGAGCGCCAGCGAGCCCGCGGCCAGGATTCCTGCCGATCACCCGCCGGTCGACCGTCAGGCCATCACCGCCGAAGACCTGAAACTGGCGTTGGCCGACATGGAAGCGTTCTATGACGTGACCCCCGAAGACCTTGAACAGTTGATCCAGGCCAGCCAACTGCACGCCAAACGCCGCAGCGTTGGCGAAGTGCTCGCCCCACGACTGTAAGTCGCTGTTCTGGAGGTTCTTTTGCCGTGGCCGGGCGGTTCTGGCATCCTGCGCCTCCATTTTCTGACCCGGCCCGCCTTCTGGCACGCAAACCACCATGACCGCCTCCGAAAAAGCCCCCGTTCCACGCCTCAGCGACCTGATCTACGGCCTCGATGACCGCCCGCATCTGACCGCTACCGTCTTCGCCGCCCTGCAACACGTGCTGGCAAGTTTCGTCGGCATCATCACCCCGACGCTGATCATGGGCAGCGCCCTGGGCCTGCAAAGTGAAATTCCTTACTTGATCAGCATGGCGCTGTTCGTCTCCGGCCTGGGTACCTTCGTGCAGGCGCGGCGCTTCGGCCCGGTGGGCTCTGGCCTGTTGTGCCTGCAAGGCACCAGTTTCTCGTTCATCAGTGTGATTCTCAGCGCCGGCTTCATGGTCAAGGCTCGTGGTGGCGGTACCGATGAGATTCTCTCGACCATTTTCGGCGTGTGCTTTTTTGCCGCGTTCATCGAGGTGGTGTTGAGCCAGTTCATTGGCAAATTGCGCATGCTGATCACCCCGGTGGTGACCGGCACCATCATCACGCTGATGGGCTTGTCGCTGATCAAGGTGGCGATGACCGACATCGCCGGCGGCTTCGGCGCCCCGGACCTGGGGGCGGCCAGTCACCTGGCCCTGGCGGCGCTGGTGCTGGGAACCATCGTAGTGTTGAACCGGGTGGATGAGCCGTTTCTGCGCCTGGGGGCGATTGTCATCGGCCTGACCCTGGGCTACGGGGTGGCATGGCTCATGGGCCAGGTGGATTTCAACAGCCTGCCCGAAGTGCCGCTGATGAGCGTACCGGTGCCGTTCAAATACGGGTTCTCCTTCGATTGGGTGGCGTTCATTCCGGTGGCGGTGATTTTCCTCGTGTCGCCGCTGGAGGCCGCCGGTGACCTCACCGCCAACTCGATGATCTCCCGGCAACCGGTCAAGGGCCCGGTGTACATTCGCCGGATCAAGTCCGGCCTGCTCGCCGATGGCCTCAACTCGGCCATGGCCGCGGTGTTCAACAGCATGCCGATGGTGACCTTCGCCCAGAACAACGGAGTGATCCAGCTCACCGGCGTGGCCAGCCGCTACGTGGCGTTTTTCATTGCCGGATTGCTGGTGGTGCTTGGCCTGTTCCCGATGATCGGCGCGGTACTGCAACTGATGCCGAAACCGGTGCTCGGTGGTGCGGAACTGGTGATGTTCGGCACCGTCGCCGTGGCCGGGATCAAGATTCTCGCCGAGGCGGGCCTGCATCGTCGCAACATGCTGATCGTGGCGATTTCCATCGGCATGGGCCTGGGCGTGGCCGCCGTGCCGGAAGTCTTGCGTGAACTGCCCAAGGCCCTGCACAACATTTTCGAATCGCCCATCACCGTCGGCGCGCTGTGCGCTATCGTTCTTAATATCTTCCTGCCCGAGGAGTTCATCGAGCTGGAGGAGGACGAATTCGATCCGGAAGCCTCCGTGCTTCAGGTGATGCAGAACCCCGATGTGACCGCCAGGGATGAACCCGCAAAGGCTGCGGTGGTTGCACAGTCGAACCACTAGGCGGGCTCAAGGGCTGAGCCGCTGGCGGTTCAGCCTTTTTCAGATGAGAACACGTCCATGCGCAGCCTCCACGCGGTCCTGATTTCCCTCCTGCTTTGTCTGAGCGCCTGTTCCTCGCTGCCCAATCGAGACCCGTTGAAAATCAACGTCGTGGATGTCGAACCCCTGCAAGGCGAAGGCATGGAAGTGCGCTTTGCCGTGAGAATCCGCGTGCAGAACCCCAATGACTACACCCTCACCTACAGCGGCGTTGCCCTGGACCTGGACATCAACGGCCAGCCCTTCGCCTCTGGCGTCACCGATGAGAGGGGTACGATCGGGCGCTTTTCCGACACCATCGTCAGCGTACCGGTCAGCGTTTCGGCGTTTTCGGTGATCCGCCAGACCTATGGCATCAGCCAGATGGAAACCCTCAACAACATGCCTTATGTCCTTCGCGGCAAGCTCTCGGGTGGGGTGTTCAACACGAAGCGTTTCGTGGACAGTGGCACGCTCAATCTGCCTGGACCGACCACTGGCAGCCGTTAAACGCCTTGGATGAATAGGCTGTTGCGCCGCTGAAGTCACTCGGTGTCATTGAGAATCAGGCTGCGGTAATGCCCCGGATTTGACCCCGACCATTTGCGAAACGCCTTGTAGAACGAACTGACGTCAGCGAACCCGAGCCGCGTGGCGATTTCGCTGAAGCTGATCGTGGGTTCCGCCAGCCAGACAATCGCCAACTCCTTGCGCACGCTGTCCTTGAGGCCTTGATAGGTTTGCCCTTCTTCGGCCAGTCGGCGGCGCAAGGTTGAAGCCGACATGCACAGGCGTTGTGCCAGGGCTTCGGTTTCCGGCCAGTGTTCGGCCGGCAGGTGGCGCAGGTCGTGTTTGATGCGGCTGGCCAGGCTCTGCGGATCGCGGTACTTCACCAGAATGTTCGCCGGCGCACGGGCCAGGAATCGCTCGAGTTCTTCAGGGCTGCGCTTGATGGGCAGGTCCAGGCAATCGGCGGAGAAAATCATCCGGGTGCGTGGGCGGTCGAAGCGCAGGTTCTCGGAAAACATCACCTGATAGTCATCGCAGAAATCCGGCCTGGAACAGCGCAGCTCGATGGCAAGGATCGGAATCCGCCGTCCTGCCAGCCAGCAGGCAACGCCGTGCACGATCATCCAGTAAGTGAAATAAGTGAAGGCCCGGCGCGGGTCCTTGTCGTCCTCCAGCAGGACGATTTCCGCCAGGCTTTGCTGACGTACCAGCTGCGCCGGCAAGTATTCGAGGATCAACGACAGAAACGCCAGGCCGCTGGCCACTCCCGCCGCCACGTTGGGCTGGAGCATGGCGCTGCGGCACAGGAACGCAAAGCTGCCGGACTTGAGTTTGCGTGGGTCCATGCCAAAGAACTCATCATCCCCGCGCCGTGCCAGCAACCGCCACAGGCGCGCATAAGCCGTGGCCGGAACGCGGGCGTCGGTGCTGCCCAACAGTTGCGGGTCGATGCCGACCTTGATCAACACCTCATCTGTGGCGATTCCTGGCGCGCAGCTTTGCAACAGTGCTTCACGCACCAGTTGAATGGAGATGGTGTCTTTTTCCGACATGGATCGCGGCAAGCTCTGTTCTTGTTCGAGTGGGGGGCATATTAGCTGAAACAGTATCCCTGTTGATTGATCCGCCGCTATCGCGAGCAAGCTCGCTCCCACACTGGATCTGCGTTGTTCACAAATGCTGTGAACACCCGGATTCCTGTGGGAGCGAGCTTGCTCGCGATGGCTTTTCTGAATTCACAGAATGCGGTAGAGCAACCGTTCGATCCGCACACGACTCACACGCTTGAGGAACTTGGCCACGCCCGCCGGGTATTCGGCCAGGGTTTCCAGGTTCTGGAAGTGCTCGATTCGCCGGGTGTGCTGGAAGATCTCCGCCAGCTCTTTGCCACGCGGTTCCAGCAGTTCGCCATGGGGATCATCGAGCAACAAGGCGTTTTCCAGATCGAGTCGAAACGCCCGCGGGTTGAGGTTGTTACCGGTCAGCAAGGTATAGCGCCGGTCGACCCACATGCCCTTGAGGTGGTAGGTGTTGTCACCGTCGCGCCACAGGTGCAGGTTCAACTGCCCGCTGTCGATGTTGCGCTGATGACGCTTGGCAAACCGGCGCAAGCTGATTTCGTACAGGTACGGCAGCGCCGAAATGACCCGGAACGGTTCGCTCGGCGGAATGTAGAAGTCGTTGGCCGTCTTGTCGCCGACCACGATGTCGATCTTCACCCCGCGGGCCAGCGCGCGGTTGATCTCGCGGATGATCGCCAGCGGCAGGTTGAAGTACGGTGTGCAAATGGTCAGTTGCTGCTGGGCGCTGGCGATCAGTTCGCAGATCACCCGGTTCAGCGGATTGTTCTTGCCGACGCCAAGCAGCGGGCTGACGGACAAACCGGTCCTGTCGGTGGTGCCCTGCGTGGTGTCGTACGCCGCGTGCTTGAGGCGGCTGCGCAGGTCACCGATGTCATTGCGCAGGCTGCGGGTGGTCGGCAGGTTTGGCAGGTCGAGGCGGTGCACCGCTTTGGAAGCCACCAGGCCGTGCTGCACCAGGTGCTGCATCGAATCGGCCAGTTCACGATTGTGCAGCAGGTGATAGCGGTCGTAACGGTACTTGTCGAACTTGTGCAGATACACGTTGTTCAGGCTCGCACCGCTGTAGATCACGCAGTCATCGATCACGAAGCCTTTAAGGTGCAACACACCGAACAGTTCGCGGGTTTGTACCGGGACGCCGTAGATCGGCACTTCGCTGGCATGGGTGCGGGTCATTTCCTGATACCAGGCGGAGTTGCCCGGTTGCTTGCCGGCACCGATCAGGCCGCGCTGGGCGCGCAGCCAGTCGACGACCACCACCACGTCCAGTTCCGGACGCGCCAGTTTGGCGGCGTGCAAGGCATCGAGAATTTCCTGGCCGGCTTCATCCTGTTGCAGATACAGCGCAACGATGTAGATGCGCCGGGTCGCGCTGGCGATTTTCTCCAGCAGGCAACGACGGAATTCGGCAGCGCCGCAGAGGATGCCAACGGCATCGGCCGTCAGCGGAAAACTGCGCAACTTGGGCAGCAGGGAGCGTTTGAAAAGCGACGGCATAGGGCTCGCAATGGGTCGAATCCGAAGAATCCAAGAGCTTACACCATCGATGGGTTCGGGTCTTGTTACTGTCTGTAATGCCCTCTTCGCGAGCAAGCTCGCTCCCACAGGGGAACGCATTTCAAATGTGGGAGCGGGCTTGCTCGCGAAGACCATTTGTCAAACGCCACAAAAAACCGATTGACCAAGGAGAACGATCGTTCTACTGTTTGCAGCATGAACGAAACCACTAGCAACGACACACGCGACATCATTCTGGATGTCACCGAAAAGTTGATCTACAAAAGTGGCATAGCCGCCACTGGCATGGATCTTCTGGTGAAAACCGCCGGCGTCTCCAGAAAAAGCATCTACCGCTACTTCGCCAACAAGGACGAACTGGTGGTGGCCGCCCTGCAACGCCGGGACCAGCGCTGGATGCACTGGTACAGAGGCGCAGTCGGCCAGGCACAAACCCCGGCCGAGCGACTGCTCAACCTGTTTACCGTACTCAAATCGTGGTTCGCCTCCGACGGTTTCCGCGGCTGCGCGTTCATCAACACCAGTGGCGAAACCGGCGACCCGCAAGACCCGGTGCGCCTGCTCGCCAAAGAGCATAAACAAAAGCTGCTCGACTACGTGTGCGAGCTGTGTACCGAACATGGCGCCGAGGATCCGCAGTTGCTGGCCAAACAGCTGCTGATCCTGATCGACGGTGCCATTACCGTGGCGCTTGTCATGGGTGATCACAGTGCCGCCGATAATGCGCAATGCATGGCGCGAAAGTTATTGGACCTGTAGCAACCTGATCAAGCTCGACTGTTGTTTTAACTTTAACTTGATACGGAGACTTTAAATGTCTAATGCCGAAGTTCGTCCGCCATTACCCCCTTTCACCCGTGAATCGGCTATTGAAAAAGTTCGCCTGGCCGAAGACGGCTGGAACTCCCGGGACCCGGAGCGTGTGTCCCTGGCCTATACCCTGGACACTAAGTGGCGCAATCGCGCCGAGTTCGCCTATAACCGCGAAGAAGCCAAAGGCTTCCTGACCCGCAAGTGGGCCAAGGAGCTTGATTATCGGTTGATCAAGGAGCTGTGGGCGTTCACCGATAACCGAATTGCCGTGCGTTATGCCTATGAATGGCATGACGACTCGGGCAACTGGTTCCGCTCCTACGGCAACGAAAACTGGGAGTTCAACGAGGACGGCCTGATGGCCCGCCGCTTCGCCTGCATCAACGACATGCCGATCAAGGAAAGCGAGCGCAAGTTCCACTGGCCGCTGGGCCGTCGCCCTGACGATCATCCGGGGCTATCGGATCTGAGCCTGTAAACACTGAGCAAAATGTGGGAGCGGCGGTGCGGCGATCCGACTTGCTCGCGAAAGTGGTGTGTCAGCCAACATTTATGCTGGATCTGACGGCCTCTTCGCGAGCAAGCCCGCTCCCACAATGGTTTTGTGGTGTGCAGGTGGTTAAGATGCTGCCCTTCCCCGCAGCCTCTTTCTGCACTCGCCGAATAAGCCGATCCCATGCCTTTCGAACTCAGCGTTGACCTCTCCACCCTGGCCATCCTGGCCTTAGTCGCTTTTGTTGCCGGTTTCATCGACGCCATCGCCGGTGGCGGTGGGCTGTTGACCACCCCGGCCTTGTTGACCGCCGGCCTGCCGCCGCATCTGGTGCTGGGCACCAACAAACTCAGCTCGACCTTCGGCTCGGCCATCGCCAGCTTCACCTTCTACCGCCGCAAGCTGTTCCACCCCGCGCAATGGATTCATGCCATCGTCGGCACCCTGGTCGGTGCGCTGACCGGTGCCGTGGTCGCGCATTACCTGCCGGCGGAATGGCTGAACAAGATGCTGCCGGTGATCGTCTTCGCTTGCGGTGTCTATCTATTGTTTGGCGGCACGCCAAAAGCGCCACTGGACAGCGAGGCACCGATCAAGAAAAAGTGGCAGTCGACCCAAGGCTTCAGCCTCGGCTTCTATGACGGTGTGGCGGGTCCCGGCACGGGCGCGTTCTGGACCGTGAGCAGCCTGCTGCTCTACCCCATCGATCTGGTGAAAGCCAGCGGTGTGGCACGCAGCATGAACTTCGTCAGCAACGCGGCGGCGCTGTCGATCTTCATCTTTTCCGGTCAGGTGGACTGGATCATCGGCCTGTGCATGGGCTTGTCGTTGATGGTCGGCGCCTTCTTCGGCGCCCGCACCGCCATCAGCGGCGGCGCGAAATTCATTCGTCCGGTGTTCATCACCGTGGTGCTGGGCCTGACCGTGCGCCTAGCCTGGCAGCACTGGTTCAGCGTGACCTAAGCGTCGCGCCACGTAGACGTCGATCAGGTAACGGGCAATCGAGCGTGACGCCGGCAACGGCGGCAGCTCGTGCACGTTGAACCACTGGGCGTCCTCGATCTCGTCTTCCTGACAGACGATCTCGCCACCGGCATATTCGGCGTGAAAGCCGAGCATCATCGAGTGCGGGAACGGCCAGCACTGGCTGCCCATGTACTGGATGTTCCTGACCTCGATGCTCACCTCTTCGCGAACTTCGCGAATCAGGCAGTCCTCGGCCGATTCGCCCGGCTCGGCAAACCCGGCCAGGGTGCTGTAGACACCGCTGACAAAACGCGGTGAGCGCGCCAACAGCACTTCATCGCCTCGGGTCACCAGTACGATCATGCTCGGCGAAATCCGTGGGTAGCTGCGCAGATCGCACGGCTGACAATACATCGCCCGTTCGCGTGGCACCTGGGTCATGGCCTGACCGCAGTTACCGCAATAGCGGTGTTCACGGGCCCAGGTGCCGATCTGTGCGGCGTAACCGAGCACCTTGTAGAGCGTGTGATCGCCCTCGAGCATGAACGCCCGCAGGCCTTTCCAGTTGCAACCCGACACTTCGCTGTGACTGCGCAACTCCAGCAGATAGACCGGCTCGCCATCGAGATGACCGATGCCATGCTCGGCAAGAATCGACAGGTCCTGGCGCTTGAGCCATTCGCGAGCGAACAGTGCGCCGTTGTCATCGAACAGAAAGCCTTCGGGGCTGCGCGCGATGGCCCAGCCGCCGGGTTGATCGGTGTCCAGTACTGCGGTGGTCCAGCGAGGAATCATGGTTAATCAATCCAGAAATTCGGGTTTCTGTTTGCTCATATGGGCGGCCATGGCCACGCGCAGATCGGTGGATTGCAGCATGGCGGCGTTCCAGGTGGCGATGTATTCGAGGCCGTCATCGATGCGATGGTCGCGCATGTAGCTGATCATTTCCTTGGTGCCGGTGACGGCGATCGGCGACTTGCTGGCGATTGCGTAGGCAATGCCCATGACGCCGTCGAGCAGGCTGGCGTTGTCGCTGTAGACGCGATTGACCAAGCCCATGCCTCGCGCTTCGTCGGCGCCGAAGGTGCGACCAGTGTAAGCCAGTTCGCGCAGCATGCCGTCACCGATGATCCGCGGCAAGCGTTGCAGCGTGCCAACGTCGGCGGCCATGCCGATGTCGATTTCCTTGATCGAAAACTGTGCGTCCTCGGCGGCATAACGCATGTCGCACGCGGCAATCAGGTCGATGGCGCCCCCCAGGCAGTAACCCTGAATGGCCGCAAGCACCGGTTTGCGGCAGTTATCGACTGCATTGAACGACGCTTGCAGGGTGAGGATCTTGCGCCGCAACAGGCGCGCATTGCGTCCGACGTCCTTGCCCAGCTCATTGGCCACGCCGGCCAGCATCATCAGGTCGATCCCCGAGGAGAAATGCTTGCCTGCCCCGCTGAGGACCACCACGCGCACTTCATCGGTGTCGTCGATCCACTGGAAGATCTCGACGATCTCGCTCCAGAACGCCGCGTTCATCGAGTTGATCTTCTCCGGGCGGTTGATCTGTACGTGGGCGATTTTATCGACCAGCTCGACGTTGAACGCGCTGTATTGAGACATGCCAATGATCCTTTTGCGGGCAAAAATGAGGCCCGAACTATAACAAGGCATCAAGGTGGGCAGTAAGGCAGCGGTTCGGCCAAATGCGGGACTCAAACCAGCGCACCAGAACAGTGCACTCCTGATAAATCACGTCGCACACTTGTGTGACTGCCCAGTGACTTTTTGAGGCCAAAACGCAAAAAAACCTGCACTTCGTCGGGGCGTTTGCACCTCTATCAGGCACGTTCGTACCGCTACAAACCGATTGTCGAACAATTTTGCCATCTGGCCTTTACCGCTCTAAGTTCTGGCCTAGACTCATTTTCTTGAGGCGAAACCGGTCGGTCACAAAGTGGAAAAATAGTCGAAACTTTTTCCAATCCCGATCGGTCCTCTGACAAGAAGGTGCGTTGCGACTGGTGCAATCCTTGCAATGGCTCATTCACCCCTTTTGCTTCGACGCATTGGGCAGCGCTTGCTCACTGATGCGTAGCGCGATTGCGCCCGGCCACAGCAATTGGCCATGAAACACCGTTTGCCAGACCTAAGAATTAGATCAACAACACGGGAGATTCATATGATCAGTACGGCTTTGGAAATACAGGGAGAGCGTGCTCATCAGGTCGGCGAATCGAGCGCCGTAACTGCCGCAAACACCCAACCCGTCGGCGTTCCTGGCACCAGGACGCTGACTCCGGCAGCCAACCAGAATCCGAACCGTAAAAAAGTGTTGTTCGTCACCTCGGAAATTGCCGACCTGGTGAAGACCGGTGGCCTGGGCGACGTTTCTGCAGCGCTGCCACGGGCCATGGCCCATCTGCACGATGTGCGGGTACTGATCCCGGGTTACCCGCAGGTGCTGAACAGCGAAAATCCGATCCATATCATTGGCGAGCTTGGCGGTCATGCTGCGCTGCCACCGTGCAAGATCGGGCGCATGGACATGCCCGACGGTCTGGTCATTTACGTACTGATTTGCCCCGAACTCTACGAGCGCGAAGGTTCGCCCTACGGCGCCAACAACGGCCGCGACTGGCCGGACAACCATATCCGTTTCGCCCGTCTGGGCCTGGCGGCGGCCGATATTGCCGCCAACCTCGCGCAGATCCATTGGTGCCCGGACCTGGTGCACGCCCACGACTGGCCGGCCGGCCTGGCCCCGGCCTACATGCACTGGCGTGGGCAGCGCACGCCGACGCTGTTCACCATTCACAACCTGGCCTATCAAGGCGTGACCAGCCTGGGCTCGTGCCCCGAACTGGGCATTCCCCATCACGCGCTGCAACAGGAAGGCATGGAGTTCTACGGCAAGATGTCGTTCCTCAAGGCCGGCATGGCCTATTCGAGCCACATCACCACCGTCAGCGCGACCTACGCCCAGGAAATCACCACCCCGGATTTCGGCTGCGGCCTGGACGGTTTCCTCGCCGCCAAGACCCAGCAAGGCCTGCTCAGCGGCATTCCCAACGGCATCGATGAAAGCTGGGATGCGGCGACCGATCCGCACCTGTTCTGCCCGTTCAGCATCGGCGACTGGGATGGCAAGGCCGTGAACGCCGCCCATGTCCGCGAGCTGTTCGGCCTGCAAGACTCCCAAGGGCCGCTGTTCGCCGTGGTTTCGCGCCTGGTCTACCAGAAAGGCCTGGACCTGACCGAAGCGGTCTCCGAATACATCGTCAAATCCGGCGGCCAGATCGCGATCATCGGCCGTGGCGAGCCGGAAGAGGAACAGTCGATGCGCGAACTGGCCCTGCGCTTCCCCGGGCAGATCGGCGTACGCATCGGCTTCAACGAAACCGACGCCCGGCGCATGTTCGCCGGCAGCGACTTCCTGCTGATGCCTTCGCGTTACGAGCCATGCGGCCTGAGCCAGATGTACGCCCAGCGCTTCGGTTCGTTGCCGGTGGCGCGCAACACCGGTGGCCTGGCCGACACCATCGAAAACGGCGTGACCGGTTTCCTGTTCGATGAGTCCACGGTGCAGAGCTACCAGGAAGCCCTGAGCCGCGCGTTCAAGGTGTTCGCCTTTCCCGACCTGCTGCACGCCATGCGCTGCCGGGCCATGGCGGCGCCGTTCAACTGGTGCAAGGCGGTCGAACCCTACGCCGAGCTCTACGAACAGCTTGTGGCTAAGGCATTGGGGAAATCGCACAAACAGTAAGAGGCTTTCAAGATGCCGTTACGGACCCTTGAGACCTGGCCCCACGGCGCAATCATGCTGGACGCAGAGCACACGCGATTCGCGTTGTGGGCGCCAGATGCGTTCTACGTCAGTGTCGAACTGGAAAATGGACAGTCCTTGCCGTTGCTGCCCCAGGCCGACGGCTGGTTCGTGAGCAACATCCGATGCGCGGCGGGCACGCGTTACCGCTACAGCATCGACGGCGAACTGGAAGTGCCCGACCCGGCCTCCCGCGCTCAGGCCGGCGATATCGACCGGCACAGTGTGGTGGTCGATCCGCTGGTCTATGCCTGGCAACACAGTGCCTGGCAGGGACGGCCATGGAACGAAGCGGTGATCTACGAACTGCATGTCGGTGCGCTCGGCGGCTTCAGTGCCGTCGAGCAGCATCTGGCGCGGCTGGTCGAACTGGGTGTCACCGCGATCGAACTGATGCCCGTCGCGCAGTTTCCCGGTGAGCGCAATTGGGGTTATGACGGCGTCCTGCCCTACGCGCCCCAGGCGTCATACGGCTCCCCCGAGCAGCTCAAGCACTTGATCGACACCGCCCACGGCCACGGCCTGGCGGTGATTCTCGACGTGGTCTACAACCACTTCGGCCCGGATGGCAATTACCTGCATCGTTATGCCAAGGGCTTTTTTCGCGAAGACAAACACACGCCGTGGGGCGCGGCCATCGACTTGCGCCGCCGCGAAGTACGGGACTTCTTCATCGAAAACGCCTTGATGTGGCTGCTGGAATACCGTTTCGACGGTTTGCGCCTGGACGCGGTGCATGCCATCGAAGACCCGGATTTCCTCCGGGAACTGGCACGACGGGTGCGCCAGCAGACGGGGCCGGCGCGGCATGTGTGGCTGATGGTGGAGAACGAACACAACCAGGCCAGCCTGCTCGAACAGGGTTACGACGCGCAGTGGAACGATGACGGCCACAACGCCCTGCATGTGTTGCTGACCGGGGAAACCGACGCCTATTACGCCGATTACGCGCAAAACCCCACCGAGCAACTGGCGCGCTGCCTGAGCCAGGGCTTCGTGTTCCAGGGCCATCTCAACCGCCATGGTGTGGCGCGGGGTGAACCCAGCGGGCATCTGCCGCCCAGTGCATTCATCCTGTTTTTGCAGAACCATGACCAGATCGGCAACCGGGCCTTCGGCGAGCGCCTGCATCAACTCGCCCACCCGCAAGCGCTGCGGGCCGCCACGGTGCTGCTGCTGTTATCGCCGATGATTCCGTTGCTGTTCATGGGCGACGAATTTGCGGTCGAGCAGCCCTTCCTGTTTTTCACCAGCCATCATGGTGAATTGGCCAAGCAGGTTCGCGACGGCCGGCGCAGCGAGTTCGCGGCGCTCAGCGCCTTTGCCGACCCGATCCTGCGCGAACACATTCCGGACCCGAATGATCCGCAGACGTTTGCAGCGTCCCGCCCGGTCCTGCCATCGACCGGCCATTGCGAGATGCACGACCTGTATTGCCGCCTGTTGCAGATCCGTCACCGGCACATCATCCCGCGCCTGCCGGGCGCCCAGGCACTGGGAACCGATGTGCTGGGCGAAGGCGCGGTCAGTGCATCCTGGCGCTTGGGCGATGGCAGCCAGCTGCGCATTGACCTGAACCTCAGCGCCAGGCCTGTAGTCCATACCTCACAGACCGATGCCATGCGCTTGTTCGAATACCCGCCACAGAACCCCGACCTGCCGGCTACAAACACTCTTGCCCCGTATTGCGCGCTCGTCAGCCTTGCCGCCGCAGTCCCCTTTGCTACCTCGTTTGGAGAGCGTCCATGAGTGATGCGCAACTGGAAATCCTGGCCAGCCGTGCCGGCCTCGCCGTCGACTGGATCGACGCCAACGGCCGCCCGCAAAAAGTCGCGCCATCCGTGTTGCGCAACGTGCTGGCCGGCCTGGGCCACCCGGCCGGCAGTGCCCAGGAAATCGACGCCAGCCTGCTGGAACTGCAAGAGGCGCAACAGACCCATCACTTGCCGCCATTGATCACCGCCGATGCGGGGATGGGCCTGGACCTGGCGCGTTTTTTCGAGCCCGGGACCCCTTGCGAAATCCACCTGGAGGACGGTTCGCGGCTCAACCTGAAACTGGACGCCAACGCGGTGCTGCCGGGGCTGGTACCGGTCGGCTATCAACAGATCAGTATGGACGGACAAAACTTCACTCTCGCCGTGGCCCCGGCCCGTTGCTACAGCGTGGCCGATGCCGTGGACAACCCGATCCCCCGAGCCTGGGGCCTGAGCGTGCAGTTGTATGGCCTGCGCCGCCCCGGCGACGGCGGGTTTGGTGACACCCAGGCGCTGGAGGACCTCGCCCGGGTAGCCGGCGAGCGTGGTGCCGAGGCGCTGGCGATCAGCCCGCTGCATGCGATGTTTTCCAGTGACACCCAACGCTACAGCCCGTATTCGCCGTCCAGCCGTTTGTTTCTCAACAGCCTTTACTGCGCCCCCGGCACCATTCTCGGCGAACGCGCGCTGCGTACCGCCATCGATGCAACCGGGCTGGCCATTGAACTCAAGGCGCTGGAAGAGCGTCCCCTGATTGACTGGCCGGCCGCCGCCGAAGCCAAGCATCGGCTGTTGCAGTCGCTGTACGAAGGTTTCGTCCAGGGTGAACACCCCTTGCACGAAGACTTCAGCAGCTTTCGTCACGCCGCTGGCGAAGCGCTGGAAAACCACTGCCGCTTCGAGGCCATCCAGGAGGCGCGCGCCGCCCGGGGTGAACACCTCGACTGGCGGCAGTGGCCCGAACCCTGGCGCAACCCGCGCAGCGCCGAACTGGCGGCATTCGCCGAAGAGAATGCCGGGCGCATCGGCTTCTTCGCCTTCTGCCAGTGGCTGATCACGCGCTGCCTGGAGCGCGCGCAAACCGCCGCCCGCGCCAGCGGCATGAGTATCGGCCTGATCGCCGACCTGGCCGTTGGCGCCGATGGCGGCGGCAGCCAGGCCTGGAGCCGTCAGGACGAACTGCTCGCGTCCCTCACCGTCGGCGCGCCACCGGATATTCTCAACCGCACCGGCCAGGGCTGGGGGATTTCCGCGTTCTCCCCTGAAGGCCTGGTGCGCAATGGTTTCCGTGCCTTCATCGAAATGTTGCGGGCCAACTTCGCCCACTGCGGCGGCTTGCGCATCGATCACGTCATGGGCTTGCAGCGTTTGTGGGTCATCCCCAACGGATCGCCGCCGGCCGACGGCGCTTACCTGTACTACCCGGTGGACGATCTGCTGCGTTTGCTGACCCTGGAATCCCATCGTCACCAGGCCATCGTCCTCGGCGAAGACCTCGGCACCGTGCCGGACGGCCTGCGGGAAAAACTCATCGCCCGTTCGATGCTGGGCATGCGGGTATTGCTGTTCGAACAGGACAACACGCACTTCAAGCCGATCCTCGACTGGCCGGACAACGCCCTGGCCACCACCAGCACCCATGACCTGCCGACCCTCAACGGCTGGTGGCATGGTCGCGATATCGACTGGAATGCCCGGCTCGGCATGGTCGATGCCAGCGGTGAAATCGAATGGCGCCAGCACCGCGAACGCGAGCGCGAAGGCCTGCGCCGAGCGTTGAGCCAGGACCCGCAGAACTTTCGCGAAGAGTCCCACGAAACCGACCAGGTGCTCGATGCCAGCGTGCGCTTCCTCGGTCATACCCGGGCACCTTTGGTGCTGCTGCCCCTGGAAGATGCCCTTGGCGTCGAACAGCAGGCCAACCTGCCCGGCACCACCGACACCCACCCCAACTGGTCGCGGCGTTTGCCCGGTTACAGCGAAGCCCTGCTCGATGGAGCGGATGCCGCACGACGCCTGGAACTGCTCGCCTGCGCGCGGCTCCAGGCGGCCGAGCGTGATCGATGACCCAGGTGCCGACCCGACCACTGCGCGCCACCTTGCGCCTGCAATTTCACAAAGGCTTTACGCTTGAAGATGCGGTGCCACTGGTGCCGTATTTCGCCCGCCTCGGCATCAGCCATGTCTACGCCTCCCCGCTGTTGCGCGCCCGCGCCGGGTCGATGCATGGCTACGACGTGGTGGATCCGACCAGGGTCAATCCGGAACTGGGCGGTGAGGCGGCGCTGAACTGCCTGGTCAGAGCCCTGCATGGGCACAACATGGGGTTGATCCTCGACGTTGTCTCCAACCACATGGCGGTCGGCGGCAACGATAATCCCTGGTGGCTGGATTTGCTGGAGTGGGGACGCCTGAGTCCTTACGGAGAGTTTTTCGATATCCAGTGGCACTCATCCGACCCGTTGATGGAAGGCCAGTTGCTCCTGCCGTTTCTGGGCAGCGACTACGGCGTCGCGTTGCAGGACGGCACCCTGCCCCTGCGATTCGATGCCTGGCACGGCACCTTCCATGTCGAGCACTACGAACACCGCTTTCCCATTTGCCCCAGCGATTACGGGGAGCTGCTCAGGACCGATGCACCGCTCGATACGCAACAGGCCGAACAACTTAAAAACCTGGCCGATCGCTTCAGCACCCTGAGCTACCAGACCGACGCCCACAGCCTGGCCCTGCCATTGAAAGCAGAACTTCGCGATCTGGTCAGCGATCCGGCCATTGCCCAAGCCATTGAGCAGCACCTGAACAACTACGTCTCACTGACCGGCGAAGGCTTCCAGCGCCTGCACAACCTGCTGGAACGCCAGAGCTATCGCCTTGCCAGCTGGCGCACCGCCGCCGATGACATCAACTGGCGGCGCTTCTTCGATATCAATGAGTTGGGCGGACTGCGCGTCGAGCGTCCCGCCGTGTTCGAAGCCACCCACGCGAAGATTTTCCAGCTGGTGGCACAAGGGCTGATCGACGGGCTGCGCATCGACCACATCGACGGCCTCGCCGACCCGCGGGGCTACTGCCGAAAATTGCGCCGCCGGGTCGACAGCCTGTCAGCGGGCCGCCACCTGCCCATCTATGTGGAAAAGATCCTCGGCGAAGGGGAAACCCTGCATCGCGACTGGTCGGTGGACGGCACCACCGGCTACGAATTCATGAACCAGTTGTCACTGTTGCAACAGGATCCACGGGGCGCGCAGACACTGGCCGAACTCTGGCACCGTCACAGCGAGCGGCCCGCCGACTTCTGCCAGGAAGCACAACTGGCCCGTCAGCAAATCCTCGGTGGTTCCCTGGCCGGGGATTTTGAAAGCGTCGCCCAGGCCCTGCTGCAAGTGGCCCGGGACAACCTCATGACCCGCGACCTGACCCTGGGCGCCATTCGCCGGGCCTTGCAGGCGCTGATCGTGCATTTCCCGGTGTACCGCACCTACATAGGCCCCCTTGGCCGTTCGGCCCGGGACGAGGCGTTTTTCCGCCAGGCCATGGACGGTGCCCGCGAAATCCTGGGCGAAGCGGACTGGCCGGTGCTCGACTGCCTGGCCGGCTGGCTCGGCGGTGAACCCTGGCGTTCGCGCCCGGCCGGGCGTGAACGCAAGCGTCTGAAGCACGCCTGCGTACGTTTCCAGCAACTGACCTCGCCGGCGGCGGCGAAATCGGTGGAAGACACCGCGCTCTATCGATCGGCCGTTCTGCTCTCGCGCAATGACGTTGGCTTCAACACCGAACAGTTCAGCGCACCGGCCGCCGACTTTCATCAGGCCTGCATCGAGCGCCTCGACACCTTCCCGGACAATCTGCTGGCCAGCGCCACCCACGACCACAAGCGCGGCGAAGATTCACGGGCGCGGCTGGCGGTACTGAGCGAGCGCAGCGCCTGGTACGCCGACCAGATCGGCCTGTGGCGCGCCCTCGCCCGGCCCTTGCGCAACGACGATCAAATGCCATCGTCGGGCGATGAAATGATTCTGTACCAGACGATTCTCGGCAGTTGGCCGCTGGAGTTGGGGATCGATCATCCGCCGTCCCTCGAGGACTACGCAAAACGTATCTGGCAGTGGCAACGCAAGGCCCTGCGTGAAGCCAAACTGCAAAGCAGCTGGAGCGCGCCCAATGACCCTTACGAGCAAGCGACAGAGGACTTCATCCAGCGCCTGTTGCTCAGCCCCGAAGGTGAGCTGTTGCGTACGGCCCTGGCCAAGGCTGCCCGTTCGATTGCCGCCCCCGGCGCACTCAATGGTTTGGCGCAAACCTTGCTGCGCATGACCGTGCCCGGCGTGCCGGATTTGTATCAGGGCAACGATTTCTGGGACTTCAGCCTGGTCGACCCGGACAACCGTCGTCCCGTGGATTACGCCAGCCGCCAGCAGGCGTTGCAGCAAGCGGTGGATCTGCCGGACTTGTTGCAGAACTGGCGTGACGGGCGCATCAAGCAAACCTTGATTGCGCGCACCCTGAGCCTGCGCGCCGAGCATGCCGAGCTATTTCGGCGTGGCACCTACCAGGCCCTGGAAGTGGTGGGCAGCGAGGCCCATCGAGTGCTGGGATTTATCCGTGAACGGGAGGGGAAACGCGCCATTGTGATTGTGCCGATACATTGTGCCGATCTGCTGGAAAACGGTGCCGAACCACAGGTCCACGCGCCGCGGTGGGGCGAAACCCGGGTCAGACTGCCCTTCGCCGTCCCTGACGAACATCTGCAGGGACTTTTTTCCGGCATCACAGTCACAAAACACAGGGAGCTGTTGATCAGCGCCGCGCTGGGGGATTTCCCGGTCAATCTCATTATTCAAACTACCCACACTTGAGTTCAGTTCAGGAGCATTGCGATGAGTACCGACGAAAAACGCATCCGCGAATTTGCCTATCAGATCTGGGAATCCGAAGGAAAACCCGAAGGCCAGGAAGCCCGCCACTGGGAGATGGCGTGCAAACTGGCGGACGCCGAAGCCCTGGCCCCGAAAAAACCGGCCAAGGCTGCCCCGAAAACCCCGGTCAGCAAAACGGCCAATGGCAAGGCTGGCGAAGCCAAGGTCGCCGCGCCAAAAACCAAGGCCAAACCGGCGGCGGCTTCGAAGGTAATCCCACCGGGGGAAAAGGCCGTCGCGAAAAAACCCCGGGCTGCGCGAAAACCGCCAGCGGTTTGAATATGTCTTGAGGCCCCTTCGCGGGCAAGTCGGACCGCCGCACCGCCGCTCCCACAGTGTTTGAAGGTGTGGCTGCAATCTGTGGCAACTCACAATACCTGTGGGAGCGGGCTTGCCCGCGAAGAGGCCATCACTTCCAGCATTGATGTTGCCTGACACACCGTTTTCGTCGGAGCGCCGCCCGGAGCAAGCTCGCTCCTACAGGTAACCCCCGTTTACAGGAGTACCTATGACCAGTCCGAAGAAAGCCGCCGCGCCAGCCCCTCGTGCCGAAACCACACGAATCCGCGAAGGCCTGCCCTTTCCGCTGGGTGCCACCTGGGATGGACTGGGAGTCAACTTCGCCCTGTTTTCCGCCCACGCCACCAAGGTTGAACTGTGCCTGTTCGACGACGCCGGCGAAGTGGAACTCGAACGCATCGAACTGCCCGAATACACCGACGAGATTTACCACGGCTACCTGCCCGACGCCCATCCGGGGTTGGTTTATGGCTATCGCGTCTACGGTCCGTACGACCCGGCCAACGGCCATCGCTTCAACCCCAACAAACTGCTGATCGACCCATACGCCAAACAACTGGTGGGCAAGTTGAAATGGTCCGAAGCGCTGTTCGGCTACACCATCGGCCACCCCGACGCCGACCTCAGCTTCGATGAGCGGGACAGTGCGCCCTTCGTGCCCAAATGCAAGGTCATCGACCCGGCGCACACCTGGGGCCACGATCATCGTGTCAGCGTGCCGTGGGACAGGACGATCATCTATGAAACCCATGTGCGCGGCTTCAGCATGCGCCACCCTGCCGTCCCCGAAAATCTGCGCGGCACCTTTGCCGGGTTGATGGTCGATGAAGTGGTCGAGCACATCCGCAAACTCGGTGTGTCGACCGTGGAGCTGCTGCCGATCCATGCGTTCGTCAACGACCAGCATTTGCTGCACAAGGGCATGACCAATTACTGGGGCTACAACAGCATTGCGTTCTTCGCCCCCGACCCGCGGTACCTGGCCAGTGGCAAGATTGCCGAATTCAAGGAAATGGTCGCGCACCTGCACGAAGCCAATCTGGAGGTGATCCTCGACGTGGTCTACAACCACACCGCCGAGGGCAACGAACAAGGCCCGACCCTGTCCATGCGCGGCATCGACAATGCGTCCTACTACCGCCTGATGCCCGAGGACAAACGCTTCTATATCAACGATTCCGGCACCGGCAATACCCTGGATCTGAGCCACCCGTGCGTGCTGCAAATGGTCACCGACTCCCTGCGCTACTGGGCCACGGAAATGCACGTGGACGGCTTTCGCTTTGACCTCGCAACCATCCTTGGGCGCTATCACGACGGTTTCGACGAGCGCCACAGTTTCCTGGTGGCCTGCCGCCAGGACCCGGTACTGCGCCAGGTCAAACTGATCGCCGAGTCATGGGACTGCGGCCCCGGCGGTTATCAGGTCGGCAATTTTCCGCCGGGCTGGGTCGAGTGGAACGACAAGTTCCGCGACACCGTGCGCGCCTTCTGGAAAGGCGACGACGGGCAACTGGCGGACTTTGCCAACCGCCTGACCGCTTCGGGCGAAATGTTCAACCAACGTGGCCGGCGGCCTTACTCATCGGTCAATTTCGTCACCGCCCACGACGGTTTCACCCTCAACGACCTGGTGTCCTACAACGACAAGCACAACGAAGCCAACGACGAAAACAATCAAGACGGCAGCAACAACAACCTGTCCTGGAACCACGGCGTCGAAGGCCCCACCGACGATCCCGAGATCAACGCGCTGCGCCATCGGCAGATGCGCAATTTCTTCGCCACCCTGCTGCTGGCCCAAGGCACGCCGATGCTGGTGGCCGGCGACGAGTTCGCCCGCACCCAGGACGGCAACAACAATGCGTACTGCCAGGACAGCGAGACCGGCTGGGTCAACTGGGACCTCAGCGACGACGGCAAGGCCCTGCTCAAGTTCGTCAAACGCCTGATCAAATTGCGCCTGACCTACCCGGTCCTGCGGCGCGGGCGTTTCCTGGTGGGCAATTACAACGAGGACATCGGCGTCAAGGACGTGACCTGGCTGGCACCGGACGGTACGGAAATGACCACCGAGCATTGGCACGATGCGCACAATCGATGCCTGGGCATGCTGCTCGATGGCCGCGCCCAGGAAACCGGCATTCGCCGCAAAGGCGTCGACGCGACATTAATGCTGGTGGTCAACGCACATCACGACATCGTCAATTTCCGGCTGCCTGAAGTGCCTGACGGCGGTTTCTGGACATGCATGATCGACACCAACCAACCGTCGATCCGCGGCCAGGAGCGCTTTGAGTTTGGCCACGAGTACTCGGTCACCGGCCGTTCGTTGCTGCTGTTCGAATTGCAGCATGAGGAAGAAGAGTAAAAGAGACGCCAGGTATTCATGGCCGTAACACCGCAGGGCGGAAATATCATTGCGGATAACTTCACGACGCGACGAATAGCGTTACATGAGCAATACTCGATTCGCGGCAATCCAGGGTTTGGCTTGTCGCGCCGCTATCCACCAGCCCTCACGGGTCTGCCGGGCTTGTCCCGTGCACGACTGAAGGCGACGCAGAACAAGGACGTATCCACCATGAAACCCGTTTCCCTGAGCGAAGTCAGCCTGCCCTCACAGATCTGGAACAGCGCCCCGCAACTGGACAGCATTCCGGTCATCAACACCCAATCCCTGGTACCCACCGGCGCACGCGCGGTGCTCATTGCCCCGCACCCCGGCGATGAAGTCGTGACCTGCGGCGGCCTGCTGCAATTGCTCAGTAACCTGGGCCACCCGCTGCAATTGATCTCGATCACCGACGGCAGCGCCAGCCATCCGGGGTCACAGCAGTGGTCGGAAAAACGCCTCAGCGTATTTCGTCCCCAGGAAAGCGTGGAAGCCATACGTCGACTCGGGTTGCCAATGCACAGCCTGAAGTGGATTCGTGGCGGGTTTACCGATAACGCGCTGGCGGAGCAGGAAGATCAGATCGCCCGATTCATCACGCGCTACCTGCGCCCAGGTGATGTGGTGTTCAGCACCTGGCGCCAGGACGGCAATGTCGACCACGACACGGTTGGCCGCGCGAGCGCCAGGGCGGCGGCCAATATCGGGGCCACCTACAACGACGTACCGTTCTGGGCCTGGCACTGGCCGGCACGGGACCGGGAGCTGATTCCCTGGCACCGTGCCCGCAAGGTGCGCCTCGATACCTGGACCGTCGCCCGCAAGAGTCACGCCACCCATGCCTACGCCAGCCAACTGGACGGCGAACCGGCCATCGGCCTCGCGCCGTTGCTGCCCCGGCCGCTGCTGGAGCGTATCCGTTTGCCTTATGAAATTGTGCTGGTTTGAAAACGCAGCCCATTGGACTGAACTGCCTGCTATCGCATCAGTCGCATACATAAGCAGCCCTGAGTCAGAGGAGTGCATGTGGCCAGTCATTCAAAACCGCAGGTAACCGAATCAATGCCATTGAACACGCCCCCGGCGATTCATCGGCTTCGCGTGCTGACGGTCAACACCCATAAGGGTTTTACCGCACTCAACCGGCGCTTCATCCTTCCTGAATTGCGTGAAGCGGTGCGCAGTACGTCGGCAGACCTGGTGTTCCTGCAAGAAGTCGTCGGTGAGCACGACCGCCACTCCTCCCGTTACAACGATTGGCCACAAACCTCGCAATATGAATTCCTCGCCGACAGCATGTGGAGCGACTTCGCCTATGGGCGCAATGCCGTCTATCCCGACGGTCACCATGGCAATGCCCTGCTGTCGAAATATCCGATCCGCGAGTATCGAAACCTGGATGTTTCCATTACCGGCCCGGAACGCCGTGGTTTGTTGCACTGCGTGCTGGACGTGCCGGGTCATCGCGAAGTGCATGCGATCTGCGTTCACCTCAGCCTGCTGGAAAGCCATCGTCAGCTGCAGTTGCAGTTGCTCTGTCAGCTCCTCGAGTCCCTGCCGGATGATGCGCCGGTGATCATTGCCGGCGACTTCAACGACTGGCAGATGCAGGGCAATGCCACCCTTGTCCGCCGCGATTACTTGCACGAAGCCTTCGAACGCCACCTGGGTCGTCCTGCCAAAACCTACCCCGCGCGGTTTCCCTTGCTGCGCCTGGACCGCGTCTACCTGCGCAACGCCAGCAGCCATGAGCCGCAAATACTGGGAAACAAGCCGTGGACGCACCTGTCTGACCATTTGCCGCTGGCGGTGGAAGTGCATCTCTGAATCACGGCCATTCATTGCCAGATGTCGGCGTCGATAGCACCGGCCCCTTCGCGAGCAGGCTCGCTCCCACATTGGATTGGCGTCGTACTCAAAACCAGTGTGGGAGCGGGCTTGCTCGCGAATTGCAGCACCGCCGACTTCGGATCAGCCCTGCGGCCGCAACATCAACACCGCCAACGGCGGCAAATTCAACACCAGCGACAACGCCTGGCCATGGCTCGGCGTTTCCTCGGCAACCGCCCCGCCACTGTTGCCGTAGTTGGAACCGGCATAGATGGACGAGTCGCTGTTGAGCACCTCGTTCCACTGCCCGGCAAACGGCACCCCAACGCGATAAGCCTCGCGTGGCACGGGCGTAAAGTTGGCCACCACCAGCACCGGTTCGCCGTCCTTGCTCCAGCGCAACCACGCATAAACGCTGTTGATCGCGTCATCGCCGATCAGCCATTGGAAACCCTGCGGCACGTCGTCCTGCTCATGCAGCGCCGGCTCTTCGCGGTACACGCGGTTGAGGTCGGCCACCAGTTTCTGCACCCCCTGGTGCTCTGGGTATTGCAACAGGTACCAGTCCAGTTGCTGGTCATGGTTCCACTCGCGCCACTGGCCGAACTCGCAGCCCATGAACAGCAGTTTCTTGCCCGGATGCGCCCACATGAAACTCAGGTAGGCCCGCAGGTTGGCGAATTTCTGCCAGCGGTCGCCGGGCATCTTGTCGATCAACGAGTGTTTGCCGTGCACCACTTCATCGTGGGAGATCGGCAGGATGAAGCGCTCGGACCACGCATACACCAGGCCGAAACTCAGTTCGTTGTGGTGATGGGCGCGGTACACCGGGTCCTGCTGGATGTAATGCAGCGAGTCGTGCATCCAGCCCATGTTCCATTTGTAGGCAAAGCCCAGGCCGCCCTGTTGCGTGCCCTGGCTGACACCGGGCCATGCGGTGGATTCCTCGGCGATCACCAGCGCACCGGGCGCTTCGAGGGCCACCACGTCATTGAGGTGACGCAGGAAGTCGATGGCTTCCAGGTTCTCCCGCCCGCCATGGCGGTTCGGCACCCACTCGCCGGCCTTGCGCGAGTAGTCGCGGTAGAGCATCGAGGCCACTGCATCGACCCGCAGGCCGTCGACGTGGAAATGCTTGAGCCAGTGCAGCGCCGACGCCAGCATGTAACCATGCACTTCGGTGCGACCCAGGTTGTAGATCAGGGTGTCCCAGTCCTGATGGAAACCTTCCTGCGGGTTGCCGTACTCGTACAGCGCCGTGCCGTCGAACTGGGCCAGGCCGTGGGTATCGGTGGGGAAATGCGCCGGCACCCAATCGAGAATCACCCCGAGTTCGGCCTGGTGGCAGGCGTTGATGAACGCGGCGAACTCGTCCGGTGTGCCATACCGCGCACTCGGCGCGAATTGCGACAACAACTGATAACCCCACGAGCCGCCGAACGGGTGCTCCATGATCGGCATCAGTTCGATGTGGGTGAAACCGAGGTCTTTGACATAGGGAATCAGCCGCTCGGTCAACTCGGGCCAGGTGTACTGGCGGGCCACTTCGCCCAGATCGTCCAGCTCGCATTGCCACGAGCCGGCGTGCAATTCGTAGATCGACAACGGCGCCGTCACCCGCTGGCGGTCGCCCCGGGACATCATCCAGTCCTGATCCTGCCAGTCGATGTTCAAGGGTGAAGCGACTTTCGAGGCGGTGTCCGGTGGCAGGCTGGTGGCCAACGCCACGGGATCGGCCTTCAACGGCAGGATGCCGTGGGCGCCGAGAATCTCGTATTTGTAGGTGTCCCCGGCTTGCAGGCGCGGGATGAACAATTCCCAGACGCCTGTGGGGTGACGCAGGCGCATCGGGTGTCGGCGCCCGTCCCAGACGTTGAAATCACCGACCACCGACACCCGCCGGGCATTCGGCGCCCACACGGCGAAACGCACGCCGTCGATGCCGTCCACGGTTGTCAGTTGCGCGCCCAGGCACCCGCTGAGGTCGCGGTGATTGCCTTCGGCAAACAGATACAAATCCATTTCGCCCAACAACGGACCGAAGCTGTAAGGATCTTCTGCCGTTTGCTCGCCGCCGGCCCAACGGGTGCGCAGCAGATACACTTGCGCACGTTCGAAATGCCCGACAAACAATCCCGGCGTCTCCGTGGCTTCAAGTTGGCCGAGCTCTTGTCCGGTATCCCTGGCCAGCACCTGCACACTCAAGGCACCCGGCAGATACGCGCGAATGAATTGCCCGCCAGCGCCATCAGCGTGGGGGCCAAGAATCGCAAAAGGATCGATATGCTCGGCGCGCACCAATGCGTCGATATCCCGTGCTCTGGGCAGCAGCGCTTCTCTGTGATGACCCTGTTCCTTGTTCGAGACACTCATGACTACTCTCCATCAAGATCGGAAAAGGGTTTAAGCCCACTCAATAATCCATATAAACCGTGCAACGGCACGGGCAACCAGGCGGGGCGATTTTCCGCCTCATAAGCCACTTCATACGCCGCCTTCTCCAGACCGAACAACGCCAGCGCGGCATCCTCGCCTTCGGGATCTTGCCATGCATGGGCAAGACTAGCTGCCGCCAGCCGATAAGCGTCGACAAATGCTTGCCGCGCCTCGCTCAAGTAGCGATCGGTGACCCGCAAGCGCGCGGCATCGGCCGCTGCGGTGTTATCGACGCTCTGCACGTTGATCGCCATCGCCGCCGCATAGTCGAAGGACCGCAGCACGCCGCTGACATCCTTGTACGGGCTGTGTTTGCCCCGTCGTTCATGCAATGGCCGGGCCGGTTCGCCTTCGAAGTCGATCAGGTAGGCATCGCCCTTGATCACCAGCACCTGCCCCAGGTGCAGGTCGCCGTGCACACGAATGCGCAAGCCGCCCGCGGTCTTTTTGCCCAACGCCTGTACATGGCCGAGGATGGCTTTCTTGTTGTCCAGTAAACGGCCGACCAGGGTCTGGTCCGCCGGGTCAAGTTGATTTTTATGCTGCTTGAGCAAGTTCAGCGCGCGCTCGATTTGCGCCGCGACATCCTTGGCCGAGGTCAGCGCCTCCTTCTGCGTAGTGACCTGGGGCAAGAAGTCCGGGTTGGCACTCGGCGCCGCCAGCACCTGGTGCATTTCCCCCAGACGCTGACCAAGCATAGCGGCGAAATCTTTCAGTTCGCCGAGCGCGTTGTAATGCTGTTCCTGCTCGGACACGGCATCGGCCAGTTCATCACGAAGCGCCCGTTCGAGGTTGTTCTGGGTCCATTCCCAGGCGTCGCCCTGATTGCTCAGGTAGCCTTGGGCGATCATCAGCAAATTATCTTCACCCGCCCCGTCCCGGCGCACCACGGCCCCCAGCAATGGTGAAATATTGCTGAACCCGGCTTGCGTCAGGTACGCGCTCATTTCCAGCTCAGGATGCACGCCGCAGGCGACCTTGCGGATCAGCTTCAGCACCAGGCTGTTGCCGATCACCACCGAGCTGTTGGACTGTTCGGCCGAAAGGTAACGCACCGGCGACTCGGCATTGAGGCCGAGTTTTTCCAGTTCGGCGGTGGACTCGAAGCGAATGTCGCCATCGCTGGAGGCCAATACGGTGCCGGCCTGAATGCCCTGCAATACGGCATGCACAAAGGTGTCCAGGCTGAAGGCGTCGGTGATCAGGCCCACCTGGCGCCCACGCCGTACCCGCGACAATGCCAATTGCTGCGGCAAGGGAGTACCGACCTGATCTTCCGAGATAAAACCGAACGGCAACTGGTAGCGGCTGCTCTGGCCACCGCTGGTGACATTGATCTCGCTGAACAGCACCGGGTGCTGCGGATCGCCGAATCGCACGCCATAGGCCAGTTCGACCTGTTCGATGGCGGCGTCCTTACCCGCAAACCAGCGGCGGTTCTGCAACCAGTTGGGCAGGATGCTTTGCTCCAGCGTGGTGCGTGACGGTGCTTCGAGCAGTTCTTCCATGCGTTTTTTCAGCACCAGCGTGGTGAAGTCCGGCAGGCTCTGTGCAGGCTCCACGTGCCAGCTCGGCATCTGGTTTTCCGCGGCGAGGCCGAACCAGTAGAAGCCGTAAGGCGCCAGCGTCAGGAGGAAGTTCAGCTGGCCGATGGGGGGGAATGCGTTACCCCCGAGCATCTCCACCGGCACCATGCCGACGTAGGCCGACAGATCCAGCTCGGCGGCCTGGGCGCTGCGCGACACGTTGGCCACGCACAGAATGACTTCGTGCTTGCCGTCCGCCCCGGTGTATTCACGGGTGTAGGCCAGAATCCGCCGGTTGCTCGGCGACAGCATCTTCAACGTACCGCGCCCGAAGGCCTTGGATTGCTTGCGCACGGCGAGCATGCGCCGGGTCCAGTTCAATAGCGAATGCGGGTCGCCAGCCTGGGTTTCGACGTTGACCGACAGATAGCCATATTGCGGATCCATGATCGGCGGCAGCACCAGGCTTGCCGGGTCGGCGCGGGAGAAACCGCCGTTGCGGTCGATGGACCATTGCATGGGCGTGCGCACACCGTCGCGGTCGCCGAGGTAGATGTTGTCGCCCATGCCGATCTCATCGCCGTAATACAGGGTCGGCGTGCCAGGCATGGACAGCAGCAGGCTGTTGAGCAGCTCGACCCGACGGCGGTCGCGTTCCATCAGCGGCGCCAGGCGGCGGCGAATCCCCAGGTTGATCCGGGCGCGACGGTCGGCGGCGTAATAATTCCACAGGTAGTCGCGTTCCTTGTCGGTGACCATCTCCAGGGTCAGCTCATCGTGGTTGCGCAGGAAGATCGCCCATTGGCAGTTGGCGGGTATATCCGGGGTCTGGCGCAGAATGTCGGTAATCGGGAAACGATCTTCCTGGGCCAGCGCCATATACATGCGCGGCATCAACGGGAAGTGGAAGGCCATGTGGCATTCATCGCCGTTCAGGCCTTTCTTGTCGGTGTCGCCGAAGTACAACTGAGTATCCTCCGGCCACTGATTGGCCTCGGCCAGCAACATGCGGTCGGGGTAGTTGGCGTCGATTTCCGCACGGATCTTTTTCAGGACGTCGTGGGTTTCCGGCAAGTTCTCATTGTTGGTGCCGTCGCGCTCGATCAGGTAGGGAATCGCGTCCAGGCGCAAGCCGTCGATGCCCATGTCGAGCCAGTAACGCATCACCGACAGCACCGCTTTCATGACTTGCGGGTTATCGAAGTTCAGGTCCGGTTGGTGGGAGTAGAAACGGTGCCAGAAGTATTGGCCGGCGACCGGGTCCCAGGTCCAGTTGGACTTCTCTGTATCGAGAAAGATGATGCGCGTGCCATCGTATTTTTGATCGTCATCGGACCACACATAGAAGTCCCGCGCCGCCGATCCGGGTTTGGCCTTGCGCGCCCGCTGGAACCACGGGTGCTGGTCGGAGGTGTGGTTGATGACCAGTTCGGTGATCACCCGCAGGCCGCGTTTGTGCGCCTCGGCAATGAAGCGCCTGGCATCGGCCATGGTGCCGTAGTCGCTGTGTACGCCACGGTATTCGGCGATGTCGTAGCCGTCATCGCGCCGTGGCGAGGGATAGAACGGCAACAGCCAGATGGTGTTGACGCCCAGGTCGGCGATGTAATCGAGCTTGGCGATGAGGCCGGGAAAGTCGCCAATCCCGTCGTTGTTGGAGTCGAAATACGATTTGACGTGGACTTGATAGATCACCGCGTCCTTGTACCAGAGCGGGTCCTTGATGAACGTGGCTGCCTTGGGTTTCTTCGCCATGTGCAACTCCTGGTGAATTCGACTTGGCCACAGGCTGAGAATCCCCTGTGGTGAGGATGCTTACCTGTGGCGAGGGGGCTTGCCCCCGTTCGGCTGCGAAGCAGTCGTCAATCCAGAGACTCGGTTTCGCTGAAAGAAAAAGCGGGGCCGCTTCGCGACCCAACGGGGGCAAGCCCCCTCGCCACAGGCAGCCCCCTCGCCACAGGCAAGCTCACTCCCACAGGTTCAGCGTCTACGCGGTAATGCGCCAAATCCCGAACGGCTGATACGCCGGGTCGATCCGCATGAACTGCTGCTTGCCGTGCCAGGTCCAGCGATGACCATTCATCAAATCTTCGCCCTGGGTGCTGGCGTAGTCAGGCAAGCCCATGTCCCACAACGGCAACTCGAAGTTCGCTTCCTGCACGTTGTGCGGATCGAGACTGACCGCCACCAGAATGAAATTGCCTCCATCGGCGCTGCGCTTGCCGAAGTACAGGATGTTGTCGTTCCAGGCGTTGTAGACCTTCAGGCCCAGATGCGTGTGCAACGCCGGGTTCTGCCGTCGGATACGGTTGAGCTGGGCGATCTCGGCAATGATGTTGCCCGGCGCGTTGAAGTCCCGCGGGCGGATCTCATACTTCTCGGAATCGAGGTATTCCTCCTTACCCGGTACCGGAGCCGACTCGCACAACTCGAAACCCGAATACATGCCCCACAGGCCCGAGCCCATGGTCGCCAGCACGGCGCGAATGAGAAACCCGGGACGCCCGGATTCGTGGAGGAACGCCGGGTTGATGTCCGGTGTATTGACGAAAAAATTCGGCCGGTAGCATTCTCGCCACGGCGACTCGTTGAGTTCGGTGAAGTAGGTCGCCAGTTCGGCCTTGGTGTTGCGCCAGGTGAAATAGGTATAGCTCTGGGAGTAACCGACCTTGCCCAGGCGCGCCATCATTGCCGGGGTGGTAAAGGCTTCGGCGAGGAAGATCACCTCGGGGTACAGCGCCCGTACATCGGCGATCAGCCATTGCCAGAACGGCAACGGCTTGGTGTGCGGATTATCGACGCGAAAGATCTTCACGCCCTCCTCGACCCAGCCCACCACGATGTCGCGCAATTCCACCCACAGGCTCGGAATCGCCTCGGGGGCATAGAAGTCGACGTTGACGATGTCCTGGTATTTCTTCGGTGGGTTCTCGGCATACTTGATCGTGCCGTCCGGCCGCCAGTTGAACCAGCCGGGGTGTTGCTTGAGCCATGGATGGTCCTGGGAACACTGGATGGCAAAATCCAGGGCGATTTCCAGGCCATGGGCCGCGGCGGCCGCCACCAGTCGGCGGAAGTCTTCGCGGGTACCCAATTGCGAGTGAATCGCCTCGTGCCCGCCTTCCTCGCTACCAATCGCATAGGGGCTGCCCGGATCATCGGGACCCGCCGTCAGCGAGTTGTTCGGGCCTTTGCGGTAGCTGCGCCCGATCGGGTGGATCGGCGGGAAATACAGCACATCGAAACCCATGTCCTGGATCATCGCCAGCCGCGAATGCACGTCATTGAAGGTGCCATGGCGCGTCGGGCTGTCGGTGATCGAGCGCGGGAACAATTCATACCAGCTGGCGAACTGCGCCAGTTCGCGCTCGACATCCACCGGGTACTCCGGGCTCAGGCTCAGGTAGGCGCGATGATTGACGCGGGCCATGAGGTCGGCGCTACGGGGGTGCAAAAACAGTGCGACCTGCTCGGTTTCGAGCAGTCCTGACAGTTCATGGTGCAAGGCCGCCAGTTGCTCGCTGAGTAGCCCTTCGCTACGTTCGGCAGCCTGCTGGACATGAATCCGCCCTTCCTGCAATTCCAGACTGACGGGCACTGCCGCCGCATGCTTCTTTTCCAGCTCATGGCAAAAACTGGCGAACTGATCGATCCAGGCTTCGATACAGAACAGATAACGGCCCTGGCTGTCGACCCGGAACTGCCCTTGCCAGCCGTTATTGCCCAGGTCGTTCATGGCCGCGCTTTGCCAGGCGTCCTCGTCCTCGGCCCGCCAGCGCACGCGCACCGCCAGCTTGTCATGCCCGTCGGCGAAGACCTTGGCCGTCACCACCACGTCCTGCCCCACCACGGCCTTGACGGCGAATTGTCCGCCTTCAAGGATCGGCATGATGTTTTCAATGACGATACGCGGCAGCAACAACGCCTGCGACAGCGGCATGTGCGGGTTGTAGCTCAACTCAGTCGGTTTTTCAGCCGTCATCGAGCCTCTCTCCTTACGCCCCATGGACGCGCTTGTGTCTGGTCGCCACCCCGCCGGGCAATCCGCCCCGGGATGCACTCACTTAGGTTCCGAGCGACAGCCGCCGGGAAAGTTTCATCGGCAATTCCCGGAATCAAGTCCTTCGCGCTGCGGTCAACCAATCAGTCCACCTACTTAAGCACGACTCACGCCATGTGCCACCGGAGGCTTGAACAATGAACAATCCATTCCCGGCTGAAACCCCCGATCCCAACATCGACAACCCGGTGATCCCACCCAGCGATCCGCAACCGGTGCCCGAACAGGATCCGCCCGGCACGAACCCGCCACCAAGGGAAGAACCGCCAACGACGATGCCGCCGGTGATTGTGCCCCCTGAATGACGACAGTTGATCGCTTCCATACTGCCGGGGAACGATCTCATTGGTGATCCTTGTCGATCAGTTTCACAATCCCCGGCATCACACTGAACACGCCCAGCGCCAACAACGTACTGAACACCGCCGTCGCCTCCCGGCCCAGCCCGGCCGCGACGCCGATGGCGGCGGTCATCCACAGGCCGGCGGCGGTGGTCAGGCCCTTGACGTGCCCCTCATCGCCGTCGCGATTTTTCAGGATAGTGCCAGCCCCCAGGAAGCCGATCCCGGCAATCACGCCCTGCACCACCCGGCTCATGGCATCGGGCTGTGAGCCGGACATCTGCGGCACCAACACGAACAGCGCCGCCCCCATTGCCACCAGCATGTGGGTGCGCACGCCGGCGGCCTTGCCCTGGTGTTCACGCTCGAACCCGAGAATCCCGCCCAGCACCGCGGCCATCAACAGGCGCACGGTCACTCGCGTCAATTGCGAGGCATCGCCGATGTCGGCGAACTCGCCTTGCAGCGTCACCCAGACTTCGTGCCACCAAGTGTTCATGGGATTGTCCTTGTGAGGGGCCATGGACGGTGGACCGCAGCGACCATTAATCGGTTGCACAGAACGATGACCGGCGGTTGCGGCCTGAAACTTTAGTTTCCACTGAAAAAAGGATCCCGCCATGACCGTACGCATCGAGAACCAGACTTGCTTTTTCACCACTGAAAATGGCGAACTCATTCGTCTGTGTCCCGACGTGACCATCATCACCGACGGTGCCATGGCCATGTCGGCGGTGGACATCGAAGGCGAGCGCATCTACATCACGGAAGCCGAGGCCGACGCCTTGACCGTCGCAGGCGCGGTGGATGGACGCCGGCACCTGAAAGCTACCGACAGTGGTTCGGTGATTTGACCGGGATTGATCCGCACTTGCCGCCGCTGTTTTGCAACGCCCCATGGACCCCACAGCGTCGGCTGCTTCAAGTTGTCGCAGTTCGTGCAAACACGGCCATCTGATCCGCTTTTTAATGCAATACCTGAGTCTGTTATGCAAACAGATCGCCGCTCATAGTGCTCATGCCTGATGGAGGCTGATGAGCGAAAGACCATGAGCGAAAGAATCCCCGTCCGAACCGTAGAAACATTCGAGCCTTCGCGCCCCAAGATGAAGGCCAAATCCAGCGACAACCTGATCCACACCCGCAGCTTCACCGGGTTGTTCCGCAACCTGCGCATCAGCGGCGCCGGTTTTCTGTTTGTGCTGTTTTTCGGCACCGTGTGGCTGAACTGGGGCGGCCGCCAGGCGGTGCTCTGGGATCTTTCGCAAAGCAAGTTCCATATCTTCGGCGCGACCTTCTGGCCACAGGATTTCATCCTGCTCTCGGCGCTGCTGATCATCGCCGCGTTCGGCCTGTTTGCAATCACCGTGTTCGCGGGCCGGGTCTGGTGCGGCTACGCCTGCCCACAAAGTTCATGGACCTGGATCTTCATGTGGTGCGAGAAGATCACCGAAGGCGAACGCAACCAGCGGATCAAGTTGCAAGCCGCGCCGTGGGGCCTGAACAAGCTGATGCGTCGCGCGGCCAAGCACACCTTGTGGCTGGCCATCAGCCTGCTGACCGGCCTGACCTTCGTCGGCTACTTCACGCCGATCCGGCCGTTGGCCGAAGAGCTGCTGACCTTCCAGATGAGTGGCGTCAGCCTGTTCTGGGTGCTGTTTTTCACCGGCGCCACGTACATCAATGCCGGTTGGCTGCGTGAAGCGGTGTGCATGCACATGTGTCCCTACGCGCGGTTCCAGAGCGTGATGTTCGACAAGGACACCCTGACCATTTCCTACGACGTGGCCCGTGGCGAGAATCGTGGCCCACGCAAGCGCGAAGTCAAACCGGCCGAGGTCGGGCTGGGTGATTGCATCGACTGCCAGCTGTGCGTACAGGTCTGCCCCACCGGCATCGATATCCGCGACGGCTTGCAGATGGAATGTATCGGTTGTGCGGCGTGCATCGACGCCTGTGACTCGATCATGGACAAAATGGGCTACGCCCCAGGGTTGATCAGCTACACCTCCGAGCATCAGTTGCAGGGTGGCAAGACACACCTGCTGCGCCCACGCCTGATCGGCTACACCGCCGTGCTGCTGGTGATGATCGCTGCCCTGGTGATGGCGCTGGTGGAACGACCGATGGTGTCCCTTGATGTCAGCAAGGACCGGGGCCTGTTCCGCGAGAACAGCCAGGGGCAGATCGAGAACATCTACAGTCTGAAGGTGATCAACAAAACCCAGCAGCGTCAGGACTATCAATTGAGCCTGGTGGATGCCGAGGATTTCCAGTTGCAGGGCAGGACCGAATTCAGCCTGGCGCCAGGCGAGATTGACGATGTGCCGGTGTCAGTGGCGATGCTCACGGAGCGTCCGGCCAGCAGTTCACAGAGCATCGGCTTCAAGGTGGTCGACAGCGATGAGCCTGGCGTCTACAGCGTGGCGAAGAGCCGGTTTGTGGCGCCAATGAATCGCTGAGCCTTTAAGATGCTGACCTTGGTGAAGTGCAGTCTTGTTTTGGCAATGCAATCCACTGTGGCGAGGGGGCTTGCCCCCGTTGGGTCGCGAAGCGGCCCCAAAATGGGACTGCTGCGCAGTCCAACGGGGGCAAGCCCCCTCGCCACAATTAATCGAACCGACTCCATTGCGGGACACCGATGAAACGCTACGAAAAATTCGCCGACGACATCGCAGAACTGATCCGCTCCGGCGTCCTGGGTCCCGGCCAGCGGGTGCCGTCGGTGCGCTACGCCAGCCAGACCTACGGGGTCAGCCCGTCGACGGTGTTCCAGGCCTATTACCTGCTGGAGCGTCGCGGCCTGATCCGCGCTCGGCCGCGCTCCGGCTATTTCGTCAACGCCCACGCACCCCGGCCGTTTTCCGAGCCGGTGATCAGCAATGAGGTCAACGAGTCGACGGAAGTCGACGTCAGCGAACTGGTGTTTTCGGTGCTCGACTCGATCAAGGACCCGAACACCGTGCCCTTCGGCTCGGCGTTTCCCAGCCCGACGCTGTTTCCCCTGCAACGTTTGTCCCGCTCCCTGGCCAGCGCCAGCCGCGACATGGACCCGCGCATGGTGGTCACCGACATGTCGCCGGGCAACCCGCAACTGCGCCGGCAAATCGCCCTGCGCTACATGGTCGGCGGGCTGATGTTGCCCATGGAGGAACTGCTGATCACCAACGGCGCCCTCGAAGCCCTGAACCTTTGCCTGCAAGCGGTGACCGAACCTGGCGATCTGGTGGCCATCGAAGCCCCGGCGTTCTACGCCTGTCTGCAAGTACTCGAACGCCTGAAACTCAAGGCCGTGGAAATTCCCGTACACCCGCGCGATGGCATCGACCTTGGCGTGCTCGAGCAAACCCTGGAGCGGCATCCGATCAAGGCCTGCTGGTGCATGACCAGTTTCCAGAACCCCATGGGCGCGACCCTGCCCGAGGCCAAGAAACAGCAGCTTGTGGAATTGTTGCGGCGCCACCAGGTGCCGCTTATCGAAGACGATGTCTACGCCGAACTCTATTACGGCCAGCAAGCACCGAAACCGGCCAAGGCCTTTGATACCGAAGGTCTGGTGATGCACTGTGGTTCATTCGCCAAGAGCCTGGCCCCTGGCTACCGCATCGGCTGGGTGGCTGCCGGGCGTTACGCACAGAAAATCGAACGGCTGAAACTCATGACCTCGCTGTGCGCCTCGATGCCGGCCCAGGCGGCAATCGCCGATTACCTGCAACACGGCGGCTACGACCGGCACCTGCGTAAATTGCGCCACGCCCTGGAAGACCAGCAAAGCGCCATGCTCGCCGCCATTACTCGCTATTTCCCGGCGCAGACGCGGGTCAGCCAACCGGCCGGCGGGTACTTTCTGTGGCTGGAATTACCACAGCAGATGGATTCGTTGAAATTGTTCCAGATGGCATTGGCGCAAGGCATCAGCATTGCACCGGGGCCGATCTTTTCACCGACCCAGCGCTTCAGGAATTGTATTCGGTTGAATTACGGCAGCCCGTGGACCGAGGACTCGGAGAAGGCGATGGAGACGTTGGGGCGGATTGTGCGGTCGTTCTGATAAGCAGGTGTCGGCAGGCCTATTGCCTTCGCGAGCAAGCCCGCTCCCACAAGGAATCTCCGGTGTTCACAGACTTTGCGTACACCACGGAACCCTGTGGGTGCGGGCTTGCCCGCGAAGAGGCCAGCACTGACAACGCAAACCTCAGATCAACGCCCACCACCAAGATCAACAAAAGTCCCCGTCGCATAAGAAGCCTTGTCCGACAACAACCAGACAATCGCCTCCGCCACTTCATCCGGACGGCCGCCCCGCGCCATCGGAATCGCCGATTCCAGCTTGCTGACCCGATCCGGATCGCCGCTCAAGGCATGGAAATCGGTGTAGATGTAACCCGGACGCACGGCGTTGACCCGAATCCCCTCACCCGCCACTTCCTTGGACAGGCCTATGGTGAAGGTGTCCAGCGCGCCTTTGGACGCTGCGTAATCCACGTACTCGTTGGGCGATCCCAATCGCGAGGCGACCGACGATACGTTGACGATGCTGCCGCCCTGCCCGCCGTGCCTGGGCGACATGCGCAGGATCGCGTGCTTGGCACAGAGCATCGGCGCCAGGACGTTGGTTTTCATGATTTTGAGAATGCGGAACTCGGACATTTCGTCGACCCGGGACTTCTGCCCGACGGTGCCGGCGTTGTTCACCAGCGCGGTGACCCGCCCCAGTTCACTGTCCACCCGATTGAACAGCGCGATCACTTCGTCTTCGATGCTGACGTCGGCCCGTACCGCAATGGCTTGCGCACCGAGGGCGCGGACTTGCTCCAGCACGCCGAATGCAGACTGTTCGTCCGCCTGATAATTGATGCAGATCCGATAGCCCTGCGCGGCGGCCAACAGAGCGGTGGCGGCACCGATGCCGCGGCTACCGCCGGTGATGACGATGACTTTGTCCATGCGAGCTTTCCCCCAATCAAAGCTTAAGCGGTCGGGGGCAAGAATAACCGCCATTGGCGGTTTTTGCATGGCTTCACATCGGCTGTCATGTCATCGACATCTCGCGCCTGGCACTGGCTTTCAACTGCTCGACCAACTGCTCCCCGCGATGGATTTCCACCATGAAACCTGCGGCCGGCAGCGGATGCCCCAGCAGGTAACCCTGCAACGAATCGCAGCCGAGCTGAGTCAGGAAGTCCTGCTGCACACCGGTTTCCACGCCTTCGGCGACGATGCGCAACCCCAGCGCTTGCCCGAGGGCGACGATGGCCGAAACGATGGCGGCGTCATCGCTGTCGCGCTCCAGGTCCCGGACAAAACCGCGGTCGATCTTCAGCTCGTTGGCCGGCAGGCGCTTGAGGTACATCAAGCTCGAATAGCCGGTACCAAAATCGTCGATGGACAGGTCGACACCCATTTCCGACAGTTCCTGCAGCACCGTCATGCTCGCATCGGCATCGCTCATGGCGGTGGTTTCGGTGATTTCCAGGGTCAGGCTGTTGGGTGGCAGATGGTGCGTCGCCAGCGCCTTGGCAACGCTCTGGACCAGCCCGGCATGGCAAAACTGAATGGCCGAAAGGTTCACCGCGATGCGCCAGTCGGTGTAGCCCAGCACGTACCACTCGCGCATCTGACGGCAGGCTTCGTTGAGCACCCACTCGCCGATCGGAATGATCAGCCCGGTTTTTTCCGCCAGCTCGATGAATTTGTCCGGCAACAGCATTCCTTGAGTCGGGTGTTCCCAGCGCAACAAGGCCTCGGCGCCCACCGGTCGGCCATTGGCGGCGTCGAACTTGGGTTGGTAATGCAGGCTGAACTCCTGCTGTTCCACGGCATTGCGCAGATCCTGCAGCAATTGCAGCTGCTTGCGGGCGTTGTTGTTCATCGATACATCGAAAAAGCTGTAGCCGTTTTTACCCGCCCCCTTGGCGTGGTACATCGCCGCGTCGGCATTCATCAGCAGTTCGTGGGCGGACTGCCCGTTACCCGGGTAGAGCGCGATGCCGACGCTGGCGGAAATGTGCAAATCATGTTCGGCAACCCGGAACGCACGCGCGATCAACCCGACCTGACGGGCCGCCAGGTTCAAGGCGTCGTTCTGTTCGCTCAATTGCACCAGCAACACGAACTCATCGCCGCCGATCCGTGCCAGGGTGTCCTGGCTGCGCAAGTCTTCGCGCAGGCGCAGGGCCACCTCGCGCAACAACAGATCACCCATATGGTGGCCGAAGGCATCGTTGACCGGTTTGAAGCCGTCCAGATCGATGAACATCAGGGCAAAGCACCCCCCTTCTTCCCGGACCCGCGACATGGCCTGATCGATTCGATCGGCGAGCAACGTCCGGTTCGGCAACCCGGTGAGGGTGTCGTGCAGGGCCAATTGGGTCAGTTCACGGTTGGCCTCGGTCAGCGACTGGGCCAGGCTCGCGGTGCGAGCCTCCAGGCGTGCATCGAGGATCGAGGTCAGCAGGGCAATGCTCAGCACCGCCAACGTGGTGATCAGCACCAGGTTGTCCAGGCCATTGCCGCTCAATCCATTGACCGCCGCGCCACAGAAACTGCCGTCGGCAAAGCGTGCGGCGGCCATCCCGGTGTAGTGCATGCCGACGATGGCGATGCCCATGATCACGGCGGCACCACCACGGATCAGACGGACATAAGGCGTGTGCTGGCGCAGATGGAAAGCGATCCACAATGCTGCGCCCGAAGCACCGACAGCGATCAGCAGCGAGGCGCCGAACAGCGTCGAGTCATAGTCGATGCCCGGTTGCATGCGCATGGCAGCCATGCCGGTGTAGTGCATCGCGCTGATGCCGGCGCCCATGACCAACGCACCAAAGGCCAGTTGCCAGGCCGGCAATTGCGGCTGGCTGACCAGCCACAGCGCAAAGCCGCTGGAGAGCACGCCGATCAGCAACGACAACAGGGTGATGGTCCCGTCGTACCCCAGGTCGATCGGCAACTTGAACGCGAGCATGCCGATAAAGTGCATCGACCAGATGCCGATGCCCATGGCAACGGCCCCGCCCGCAGTCCACAAATGCACCGCGCGGCCTTTGGCGGTGGCAATCCGTCCGGTCAGGTCGAGTGCAGTGTATGAGGCGAGAATCGCTACACAGAGCGAAATGATGACCAGAGAGGGGGAATAGCTGCCGATGAGCATGGAGACTTCTCGCGAAAGCCCCCTTGTTAATGGCTTTCATTCTCGGGTGGGGGCAAATGCGGCGATTGTACTGATTCCAAATGAGAACGCACTCACAAAATGAGCAAAGGGCCATCAGTCCGATGAAACGCTTGTTTTAAGGTTTTACATTAACTTGCTTCAAGCTGCCGGCACCTGACAAAACCTGTGGGAGCGAGCTTGCGAGCGATAGCGGTGGGTCAGGCAACATCCATGCTGAATGTGACGCAGCCATCGCGAGCAAGCTCGCTCCCACAGGGATTACGCTATCGGTTTTCGCTCACCTCAAGCTGCCCGTCCCAGCCACCCCCCAACGCGGCAATCAACTGCACACTGGCTATCAGGCGGCTTTGCAACAGGTCCAGGTTGCTGCGTTCATTGTTCAGCGCCGCCGCCTGGGTCACCACCACATCGATGTACGCGATCAAACCGGCCTTGTACTGGTTCTGGGTCAGGCGCAACGATTCACGGGCGGCATCCAGTGCCTGTTGGCGCACGACGGCTTCATCCTCAAGCACCTTGAGCTGCACCAGGTAGTTTTCCACTTCGCGGAATCCGTCCAGTACGGTCTGGCGGTACTTGGCCACCGTTTCGTCATAGGCCGCTTCACTGCGGTCGACTTCCGCCGAGCGCTGACCACCGTCGAACAGGGTCATGGCCAATTGCGGTCCGACCGACCAGAAGCGGTTCGGCAGGCTGAACAAGTCTTTCGAGGTACTGCTGCTGTAACCACCGTTCAAGCTCAGGGTCAGGTCCGGGTAGTAGGCAGCCTTGGCCACACCGATGTTGGCGTTGGCGGCCATCACCGAGCGCTCGGCCGAAGCGATGTCCGGGCGACGCTCCAGCAACTGCGAAGGCAGCGCCAGCGGTACTTGCGGCAATTGCGGGATGTCCTGGCTTTGCGCCAGGCTGAACTCGGCCGGCGGCAGGCCGATCAGCACAGCGATGGCGTTCTCCAACTGGGCGCGTTGCCAGATCAGGTCGATCATATCGGCTTCGGTGCTTTTGAGCTGTGTCTGGGCCTGGGCCACCGCGTCCTTGCCCGATACGCCTGCGCGGTACTGGTTTTCGGTCATCTTCAACGAACGCTGATATGCCTCGACCGTGTCCTGGAGCAAGCGTTTCTGGCCATCGATCACGCGCAGTTGCAGGTAATTCTGCACCAGCTCCGACTGTTGACTCAGGCGCATGGCCGCCAGATCGGCAAAGCTTGCCTGGGCATTGGCGGTGTCGGCTTCGAGGCCTCGGCGCAGCTTGCCCCATACGTCCGCTTCCCAACTGACGCCCGCCTGGGCCGAGTACGTGTCGCGAATACCGCTGGACGAACTGCTCAGGCTGGAACTGCTGCTGCCGGTGCCCTGGCTTGAACGGTTCTTGCTGACGTTCAGGTCCACCGTCGGGAAAAACGCCCCGCGTGCACTGCGCACCAGGGCCTGGGCCTGGCGGTACTGCGCTTCGGACTGGGCGACGGTCTGGTTGGCGCTGTTGAGTTTTTCGATCAGGTCGTTGAGCTGCCGGTCGCCATACAACTCCCACCACGCGCCACGCGCCAGGGCATCGCTCGGGTTGGCCTGACGCCAGCCCTCCGCTGCCTTGTACTGCGCAGGCTCGGCGGTTTGCGGGCGCTGGTAATCCGGGCCGACGGCGCAGGCACTGAGCATCGCCACGCACAGTGACAGGCTCAACAGGCGCGAGCCTCGAGCCGTGATCAGCGGTGCAGCCAGGTTGAAAAGCGAACGGTCAGTCATAGCGGAGTTTCCAGAGCAACATCAGTACGCACCCCGCGCCATTTATTGAAGCGATGGCGCAGGTTGTCGAGATAGAGGTAAACCACCGGGGTGGTGTAAAGCGTCAGTACCTGGCTGAAGATCAGCCCGCCGATGATGGTCAGGCCCAGCGGCTGGCGCATTTCCGCCCCTTCGGCGCGGCTCAGCAGCAACGGCAAGGCACCGAGGATCGCCGCCAGGGTGGTCATCAGGATAGGTCGCAAACGTTGCAGGCAGGCGCTGCGGATCGATTCCAGCGGTGCCATGCCCTGGTTTCGTTCCAGTTGCAACGCCAGGTCGATCATCAGGATCGCGTTTTTCTTCACCACGCCGATCAGCAGAAACAGCCCCAGCAACGAAATCAGGTTGAACTCGCCGCCCAGCGCATAGATCGACAGCAACGCGCCGACCCCGGCCGACGGCAGGGTCGAGAGAATCGTCAGCGGGTGAATGTAGCTTTCGTACAGCACACCCAAGACCAGATACACCGCCACCAGCGCCCCCAGAATCATCCACGGCTGACTTTTTTGGGTCGCCGCGAAAGCGTTGGCTGTGCCGGCCATTTTCGCGATCACGTCTTCCGGCAGGCCGACCTTGGCAATCGCCCGCTCGATGGCGGCACCGCCCTGCTCCACGGTCACGCCTTCGGCCATGTCGAAGGCAATGCTCTCCGAAGCAAACTGGCCTTCGTGGCTGACCCGGTCGTTTTCCAGGCTGTTTTCGTAATGGGCGATGGTCGACAGCGGGATTCGCGCGCCGTCAGCGGTGATCACCTGGACTTGCGTGAGGGTGATCGGGTCCTGGGCGTATTTCGGATTGACCTCCATCACCACCTGGTACTGATTAAGACTGTCGTAGATGGTCGAAATCTGCCGCTGACTGTAGGCGTTGTTCAGCACCGCCGTGACCATGTCCATGTCGACACCCAGACGCTTGGCCTGGTCTCGGTCGACGATCAGGGTCACTTGGCGGGCGCCCCGGCCTTCCCGCGCATCGATCGCCGTCAGCTCCGGCAAGGCCCTGAGCGCGGTGACGACTTTCGGATACCACTCGCGCAATGCCCCCAGATCCCCGCTCTGCAGGATGTACGAGTATTGCGAGGTGGTCTGCTCACGGCCACCACCGAATTGCAGGTCCTGGTCCGCCATGAGCATCAGTTGTGCCCCGGGAACCTTGGGCATTTCCTTGCGCAGGCGTTCGATGACTTTCTGCGCGGAAATGCTGCGCTCCTTGATCGGCTTGAGGCGCACCAGCATGAAGGCGTTGTTGGTGCCGTTATTGCCGCCAATGAACCCGGCGACGCTTTCTACCGCCTCATCCTTCAACACCGCACGGCGGAAAATCTCCATCTTCGGCTGCATCACACTGAACGACAGGCCGTCGTCGCCGCGCACGAAACCAATCAGCTGACCGGTATCCTGCTGAGGTAAAAACGTTTTGGGAACAACAATATACAACGCAATGTTAACGCCGATTGTCACGAACAGACTGAACAAGGTCAGGCGCTTGTGGCGCAGCACCCAGTCGAGGCTGGTAGCGTATTTGCCGACCATCCAGTCGTTGGTCCGCCGGCTCCAGCGTTGCAGACGGTTCTCCTGCCCCGGCGTGTGCGGCTTGAGCCAGCGAGCGCAGAGCATCGGGGTCAGGGTCAACGACACCACCAGCGAGACCACGATGGCCGCCGCCAGGGTGATGGAGAATTCGCGGAACAGGCTTTCGATGATCCCGCCCATGAACAGGATCGACAGGAACACCGCCACCAGCGACACGTTCATCGACAGCAAGGTAAAACCGACTTCCTGGGCGCCGAGGTACGCGGCCCTCATCGGCCGCACGCCTTCGTCGATGTGCCGGGAAATGTTCTCCAGCACCACGATGGCATCGTCCACCACCAGCCCGGTGGCCAGGATCAGCGCCATCAGCGACAGGTTGTTCAGCGAAAAACCGTAGAGGTACATCACGGCAAAAGTGCCGACCAGCGACACCGGCACCGCCAGGGTCGGGATCAGCGAGGCACGGAAGTTACCGAGGAACAGGAACACTACCAGGATCACCAGCGCCACGGCGATCAGCAGGGTCATTTCCGCCTCGTGCAGCGTGGCCTTGATCACCGGCGAGCGGTCCATCGCCAGGTTCAGCTTGACGCTGGCCGGCAGCACCGCCTGCAACGCCGGCAGCTGGGCCTTGATCTCGTTGACCGTCTCGATGATGTTCGCACCGGCCTGGCGGTTGATCACCAGCAGCACCGCCGCGTCGTCGTTGAAGAAACCGCTGTTGTAACGGTCCTCGACGCCATCGCTGACCTTGGCCACATCCTTCAGGCGCAGGGCCGCGCCACCGTTGTAGTGGATGATCAGCGACTCGTAGTCCTTGGCTTTTTCCAGCTGATCGTTGGCCTGGACCTGCCACAGCCGCTGATCGTCTTCCACCGAGCCCTTGGGCCGGCGAACGTTGGCATTGGCGATGGTGTTGCGCACATCGTCCAGGGCCACGCCGTACTGGTTCAATGACTGCGGTTCAAGCTCGATGCGTACCGCCGGCAACGAACTGCCGCCGATCTGCACCTCGCCGACACCCTGCACCTGGGACAGGCTCTGGGACAGGATGGTCGATGCCAGGTCATAGAGCTGGCCTTTTTCCAGCACGTCCGACGTGAGCGACAGCACCATGATCGGCGCCTGGGACGGGTTGACCTTCTTGTAGGTCGGCATGCTGCGCATCCCGCTCGGCAGCAGGGTGCGCGAGGCGTTGATCGCTGCCTGCACTTCCCGCGCCGCGCCGTTGATGTCGCGGTCCAGGTCGAATTGCAGGATCACCCGGGTCGAACCCTGGCTGGACCGGCTGCTCATGGTGTTGACCCCGGCAATGCTGCCGAAAGAACGCTCCAAAGGCGTGGCCACGGTCGACGCCATCACCTCGGGGCTGGCCCCGGGCAGGCTGGCCTGGACCACGATCACCGGAAAGTCCATTTGCGGCAGCGGCGACACGGGCAGCAAACCGAAGCTCACGCCGCCCAGCAGCATGATCGCCAGGCTCAGCAGCATGGTCGCGACCGGGCGCTTGATGAAAGGGCCGGAAAGGTTCATCGATGATTGCCCCCCGCACCAGCCCACGAGCCCTGCTGCCCCCCTGTGGGAGCGGGCTTGCTCACAAAGAGGGCCTTGCATTCAACATCCCTGTCGACTGACCGGACGCCTTCGCGAGCAAGCCCGCTCCCACAGGTTCTGCGGGGCGTCATACCGTCGCCTCCTGAGCGTCGGACTTGCCAAAACGCCGACCGAGACGGTCGAAGTACAGATAGATCACAGGCGTAGTGAACAGCGTCAGAATCTGGCTCAGCAACAGGCCGCCGACCATCACCAGACCCAGCGGTTGGCGCAGTTCCGCGCCGGAACCGGTGGCCAGCATCAACGGCACGGCACCGAACAAAGCCGCCAGGGTGGTCATCAGGATCGGCCGGAAACGCAGCAATGCCGCCTGATAGATCGCCGTTTGCGGGTCCATGCCCTGGTTGCGCTCGGCGTCGAGGGCGAAGTCGATCATCATGATCGCGTTCTTCTTCACGATGCCGATCAACAGGATGATGCCGATGATCGCAATCATGCCCAGGTCGTTGCCGCTGAGGATCAACGCCAGCAAGGCGCCCACCGCCGCCGAAGGCAAGGTCGAAAGAATGGTGATCGGGTGGATGTAGCTCTCGTAGAGCACACCCAGCACGATATACATGGTCACCACCGCCGCCAGGATCAGCAGCAAGGTGCTCGACAACGAAGCCTGGAACGCCTGCGCCGCGCCCTGGAACTGGGTCTGCACGCCAATCGGCATGCCGATGTCCTTCTGCACCTGCTCGATGATCTCGACCGCATGCCCCAGCGCCACGCCGGGCGCGAGGTTGAAGGACATCATCACTGCCGGGAACTGGCCGATGTGGGTGATCGCCAGTTGCGCCTGACGCTCCTCGACATGCGCCAGGCTGGACAGGCGTACCTGACCGCCATCGGTGGTCTTGACGTGAATCTGCTCCAGCGCCTGCGGGCCGATCTTCTCCCCTGACTGCGATTGCAGCACCACGCGGTACTGACTGGCCTGGGTATAGATCGTGGAAATCTGCCGCTGACCAAAGGCGTCGTACAGCGCATCGGTGATGTTCGACACCGACACACCAACCCGCGACGCCGCATCGCGGTCAATCACCAGATAGACCTGCAAGCCCTTGTCCTGCAAATCGCTGGCGACGTCGGTCAATTCCGGCCGGTCGGCCAAAGCCTCGACCAGACGCCCGCTCCACAGGCTCAGCAGCTCCGAGTCCGGCGACGACATGCTGAACTGATACTGCGTGCGGCTGACCCGGTCTTCGATGGTCAGGTCCTGCACCGGCTGCATGAACAGGCGGATGCCGACCAGTTTGTCCAGTTCCGGTTGCAGGCGGGCAATCACTTGCATGGCGCTCAGGTCGCGGTCGTTGTGCGACTTGAGGTTGATCAGCAACCGGCCGCTGTTGAGGGTCGAGTTGTCGCCATCCACGCCAATGTAGGAGGACAGGCTCTCGACCGCCGGGTCGGCCAGGATGACCTTGGCCAGTTCCTGCTGGCGCTCGCTCATGGCGGCGAAGGAAATCGATTGCGGCGCTTCGGAAATGCCCTGGATGACGCCGGTGTCCTGCACCGGGAAGAAGCCCTTGGGCACCACCATGTACAGCAATACCGTCAGCGCCAAGGTGCCAATGGCCACCATCAAGGTCAGCGGCTGGTGCTTGAGCACCCACTGCAACTTGCGCCCGTAGGCGGCGATCATCCAGTCGATGAACGCACCGCTGGCACGGTAGAAGCGGCCCTGCTCTGCTTCCTTGGGTTCACGCTTGAGCAACCGCGCGCACATCATCGGCGTCAGGGTCAGGGAAACGACCAGGGAAATCAGGATCGCTACCGCCAAGGTGATGGCGAACTCGCGGAACAACCGCCCGACCACGTCCGCCATGAACAGCAGCGGAATCAGCACGGCGATCAGCGACAACGTCAAGGAGATCAGGGTGAAACCAATCTGCTTGGCGCCCTTGAGCGCCGCGTTCAGCGGGCTGTCGCCCTCCTCGATGAAACGCGAAATGTTCTCCAGCATGACGATCGCATCGTCCACCACGAAACCGGTGGCGATGGTCAGGGCCATCAGGGTCAGGTTATTGACCGAGAACCCAGCCAGGTACATCACGCCGAACGTACCGATCAGCGACAGCGGCACGGCCACCGACGGAATGATCGTGGCGCTGGCGCGACGCAGGAACAGGAAGGTGACCATGACCACCAGGGCGATGGCGATCAGCAATTCGTGCTGCACGTCCTTGACCGAGGCGCGGATGGTCTGGGTGCGGTCGGTCAGCACCACCACGTCGAGGCCGGCTGGCAGGTTGTCGGTGATGCTCGGCAGCAGGGCCTTGATCCGGTCCACCACCTCGATCACGTTGGCGCCGGGCTGACGCTGGATGTTCAGCAGCACGGCCTGGTTCTCGTTGGCCCACGCCGCGAGCCGCTCGTTCTCGGCGCCGTCGACGATCTCCGCCACGTCCTTGAGCCGCAACGGTGCGCCGTTGGCGTAGGCCAGGATCAGGTTGGCGTAGTCCTTGGGCGACGTCAGTTGATCGTTGGCATCGAGCATCGAGACCCGGGTCGGGCCGTCGAAGTTGCCTTTAGGCTGGTTGACGTTGGAGGCGCCGATCAGCGTGCGCACATCCGACAGGTTCAGGCCGTTGGCCGCCAAAGCCTCGGGATTGACCTTGATCCGCACGGCCTGGCGTTGACCACCGGCAATGCTGACCATGCCGACGCCGCTGATCTGGGCAATCTTCTGCGCCATGCGCGTATCGACCAGATCGTTGAGCTTGGGCAACAACATGGTCTTGGAAGTGATGGCCAGGGTCAGCACCGGCGTATCGGCCGGGTTGACCTTGTTGTACACCGGCGGTGCCGGCAGGTCCTTGGGCAACAGGTTGGTCGCGGCGTTGATCGCCGCCTGCACTTGCTGCTCGGCCACATCCATGTTGATGTCGAGGCTGAACCGCAGTGTCAGCACCGACGCGCCACCGGAACTGGTGGACGCCATTTGCGTCAAGCCGGGCATCTGCCCGAACTGCCGCTCAAGTGGCGCGGTCACCGCGCTGGTCATGACATCCGGACTGGCGCCGGGGTACAGGGTCATGACGCGAATGGTCGGGTAATCGACCTGGGGCAACGCCGACACCGGCAGCAACCGGTAGGCGATGACGCCGGCCAGGATAATCGCCAGCATGCTCAGCGTGGTGGCTACCGGGCGAAGGATGAACAGCCGCGAGAGATTCATGCGCCGCCCTTTTTCGCCTTGTCGGTGGTCGCAGGCTCAGCCGAGTTGACCGCAGACTTGCCTTGCAGGTGTTCGGTTGGCGTGGTCGGCACGTCCTGGCTGTCGTTGACCACCTCCACATCGCTGCCGTCTTTCAGGCGGTCAGTGCCTTCCAATACGACCCGATCGCCCGCCGACAGTCCTTCGGTGACCACAGTGTTCAGGCCGTCACTGGCGCCGACTTTCAACTGACGGATCTTGACCTTCTTGTCACCGTCCAGGACATAGGCGAACGTGCCGTTGGTGCCGAACTGGATCGCGGCGGAAGGCGCCAGTACCACGTTTTTGAGGGTGTCGGCCAACAGGCGCACATTGACGAACTGGTTGGGGAACAGCGACTGATCGCGGTTCTCGTAACGGGCCTTGAATTTCAGGGTGCCGGTGGTGACGTCGATCTGGTTGTCCAGGCTCTGCAGCACGCCCGTGGCTTGCAGTTTGGTATCACCGCGGTCCCAGGCTTCAGCCGGCAGTTTGGCGCCGCTGCGATAACGGGCCAGCACGGTGTCGAGGCTGTTTTCCGGCAGGGTGAAGGCCACGCTGATCGGTTGGGTCTGGGTGATGATCGCCAATGCGGTGGTGTCATTGGCCGCTACCAGGTTACCGACGTCCAGTTGACGCAGGCCGACGCGACCGGTGATCGGGGCGCGGATCCTGGTGAATTCGAGGTTGAGCCTGGCGTCGTTGACCGCCGCCTGATTGGTCTTGACCGTGCCCTGGAACTGACCGACCAGCGCTTCGGCGGTGTCCAGGGTCTGCTTGGCAATACTGTCTTCGCGGTACAGGCCGCGATAGCGCTCGACATCGACCTGGGCGTTTTTCAGCTGCGCCTGATTCTGCAGCAAGGTGCCCTCAGCCTGAAGCAAGGCATTCTGGTAAGGGCGCGGGTCGATTTCGACGAGCATGTCGCCGGCCTTGACCATCTGCCCTTCTTCGAAATAGATCTTGACCAACTCACCGCCAACGCGACTGCGGACATTGATGGTGTTGAGCGCCGTGACCGTGCCCAACGCCTTGAAGTACAGCGGGAAATCACCCTTGACTGCCGGAGCCACTCGCACCGGCACCGGCCCGGACGCGCCACCGAATCCCGGGCGCATCCCGCCCGACCTGCCGGCATGCCCAGCGACGGCTTTCTGCCCCGCAGCCTCTTTGGGTGCAGCGTTGCCGGGCCAGAATTTCCAGCACAGGCCAGCGATGACCAACAGGACAAGCAGGCCGAACAGCCAGCGACGAGGACTACGGGAAGCGGAGGATTGCATTGAGTGATCAACCATTGGGCGCGTGGGCTTTTTTACATGAGGCTGAACGATAAGCACTGGCGGGTTTTAAGCAAAGCGCCTTTACCGGCAATTTACCTTCGGCTTACGTAACAGGAGAATTATCCAAGACACTGAAACACAAATGAAAACGGCCTGGACAGGGCCAGGCCGTTAAACATTGTAAAGCCCGGCTTATTTCAGAACAGCAAGTGCCGCGTCATAGTTCGGCTCGTCAGCGATTTCGCCAACCAGTTCGCTGTGCAGCACGTTGTCGTTTTCGTCCAGAACCACGACGGCACGAGCGGTCAAGCCTTTGAGCGGGCCGTCGGCGATGGCCACGCCGTAGTTCTGGATGAACTCGGCACCACGCAGGGTCGACAGGTTCTGTACGTTTTCCAGGCCTTCGGCGCCGCAGAAACGGGCCTGGGCGAACGGCAGGTCAGCGGAGATGCACAGCACGACAGTGTTGTCGACGCTGCTGGCCTTGGCGTTGAACTGGCGCACGGAGGTGGCGCAGGTCGGGGTATCAACGCTTGGGAAGATGTTCAGCACTTTGCGCTTGCCGGCAAAGTCCTTCAGGGTGACGTCGGACAGATTGCCGGCAACCAGGGAAAAGGCTGGCGCCTTGGAACCGGCTTGTGGCAGTTGGCCGTTGACTTGAACCGGGTTGCCTTTGAGAGTGACTTGAGCCATGAACGGAGTCCTTCTGAACGTTGTGGTGGAGAATTTTGACGAGGCCGAAGTTAACCACGAAATTGTCCGACGACCTATGGTCAAACATAAATTGTCATGTATCAGAGCACAAAATTGGATACACGTGCCCTCCCATACACCACAAGACCCTGTGGGAGCGGCGGTGCGGCGATCCGACTTGCTCGCGAATACGGCAGCACATTCAGCATCGCCGGGACTGACAGATCGCTTTCGCGAGCAAGTCGGATCGCCGCACCGCCGCTCCCACAGGGACAGCGGTGTTATTTGAGCAACCGCAACATATTGCGGTGGCGCGCCTCGAAAATCCGTCGCATATAGCCATTGACCAGCAACCACTCCACCGGCGCGCCGCCAATCGCCGAATACGTCACCCGGTCGGTGTATAGCGTACCGCCCTCTCCCGCTGCGACCCGATGTTCATGACGAAAGGCGCGCATCGGCCCGTTGAGCATTTCGTCGATGAAATACCACTCACCGACCTCACGGATCACCACCGTCCAGTTCGACGGAAGAACATTGAACATCCAGTGCCTGAAACGAAACTGTCGACCGGCCTCGATGTGCAGGTTATTCAGGTCGATATCGCCCAGCGGTGTGATGCGTTCGGGGAAGATTTTCGGGAAGTTCACGCCTTCGAGGCAGAAGTCGAGGACTTGCCCAGGCGAGCGGTTGGGGATGAGGGTCGTGAGTTCCAGGACAGGCATGAGCAGTGGCAATGCATTGGCCGAGGGACCCGCAGGCTACCATCACACCAAAGCCCCATGCATCCCCTTGGGGTATCACTAAAATCTGTTGCAGTTTTTTGTTAGAGGGTTGTCGATTCAGACGCTGATCATTCGACTATCAAGTAACTCACTTACCCCCCAATGGAGAAAAGCCATGCGATTCATGATCATCATCAAGGCCAGCCAGGATTCCGAAGCCGGCGTGATGCCCAGCCAGGAACTGCTGACCGCCATGGGTAACTACAACGAAGAACTGGTCAAGGCCGGCATCATGCTCGCGGGCGAAGGCCTGCACCCGAGCAGTAAAGGCGCTCGTATAAAGTTTTCAGGTGACAAACGCACGGTGATCGACGGCCCCTTCATCGAAACCAAGGAACTGATTGCCGGTTTCTGGTTGTGGAAAGTGAAGTCCAAAGAAGAAGCCATCGAATGGGTCAAGCGCTGCCCCAACCCGATGCCGGGCACCGAGGCCGAGATCGAGATTCGCCAGGTGTTTGAAGCGGAAGATTTTGGTGCAGAGTTCACACCGGAACTGCGCGAGCAGGAACAGCGGGTTTGGGAACAGGCGAAGAAGAACTGAGGTTGACTGAACCGGCTGTTGCTTCAGTTTCCTGTGGGAGCGAGCCTGTTCGCGAAGAGGTCGTCATATCCAACGCTTATATTGACTGACAGGCCGCCTTCGCGAGCAGGCTCGCTCCTGCATCGGCTAGATAGTTACTTAACTTGTTTGGGCAAACGCTTGATCCGTATTAACTTTTTAGTACACGAAATTCACGAGAAACCGCCCACAAAACGAAAGAATTAATCCTTCCTACTGGTTAACCCGCAGTTAACTGCTAAGTTCATCTGACGAGTCCTACAGGCTTGATCGGAAAGGGATTACGCAGTTACGGCCAGGTTCAGGGGCCATCTGCCCAATCAGCCACCAGGGAACGGGGGGATTAATGTCTAAGAATTTGCGGAAGTACGCCTTTGTATGGGTGACTTCACTCGCACCTGCTTTTTGTGCTCACGCGGATAACGCCGAGACCGCCAACAAAAGCAACAACCCGCTGAACCTGGCACCCGGTATAAACCTGCAGGATTACTACACACCCAAGCTGTTCGATACCAACGCTCACACCAATGATGCGCTGCTGCGCGGCGCCCTTCCGATGGCAGCCAATGACGTCATAGGCGTCCCGCAGTTGCTGCGCGTCACGCTTCCCGTCAGCACCCGACCCGATCCGCACAACGGCTACAGCACCGGCATCGGCGACCTGAACGTATTCGACATTTTCCTGCTCAAGACCGAAGGCGTGCAGCTGGGCATCGGCCCGCAAATCACTGCGCCGACCGCCGAGCAGGATGAACTGGGAACCGGCAAATGGCAGGCCGGCCTGTCCGCCATCGCCATCGACTCCTCGCCGCGCGGACTCCTCGGCGCACTGGTGCAATACCAGAGTTCGTTCGCCGGTGATCACGACCGCCCTCACGTGGAATCTGCGACCTTCCAGCCGTTCATCATCCACAACCTGGAAAAGGGCTGGTACCTGCGTTCCACCGGCACCTGGACATTCGATCTGAAGAACGACACGCACTACATCCCCATCGGTTTGGGTGGCGGCAAAGCGTGGAAATCCGGCAGCAATATCATTAACGCCTTTGTTGAACCGCAATGGACCGTGGATCACAAAGGCAAAGGTCTGCCGCAGTTCACGCTGTACGCAGGGATCAACGTGACCTTCGGCAAATAAGGATTCTCTCTATGCACGGTGCCATTCGCGCAGCCGGTTTCAGCCTGATGACCATGTTCGTCAGTTGCGGGGTCGGTGCCCAGGACCTGGACACCCGTATCGGCAAAATCGCCATGGAGGGCGAACTGCCGACCCATGAATCCATTGCCAGACTGTATGTCGAACTGGATTTCCAGCAAGCGACTCAGAGTTACCTCTGGGCGTTGCCGCTGGTGTCTTACGCGCAATGGCAGGAAGAGTTCCGCGACAAGTTGGGCGCCCGCAGCGGCGACCTGATGGTGCTCAACAGTTACGAAGACAAGCTCGGCGTGATCACCGCCAATGCCACCACGCCATACATCCTCGGCTTCGTCGACCTCAACGAAACCGGGCCGCTGGTGATCGAACTGCCACCCGGCCCGACTGCGGGCGGTATTGGTGATTTCTGGCAACGGGCGATCATCGACATGGGCCAGACCGGTCCGGACAAAGGCAAGGGCGGCAAGTACCTGGTACTGCCACCGGGTGCCGAGCCGCCGGCCGATGCCGGTAAATATTACCTGGCCAAGTCGGAAACCATGAACGTGCTGGCAGGTTTCCGTGTGCTCGACCCGGACCTGGCCAAAGGCAAGGCACTGGTCGAGCAATTCAAGATGTACCCATACGCCAAAGGCGCCGAGCCGACCAAGACCAAACTGCTCTCCCCTGCAGGCAAAGCCTGGTCCGGCACCCAGCCGCGGGGCCTCGCATACTGGGAACGCTTGCACCAGATCATCCAGAAAGAACCGGTCAACGAGCGCGACCGTTTCTACATGGCCATGCTCGCCAGCCTTGGGATCGAGAAGGACAAGCCGTTCAATCCCACCGAAGCCCAGCGCAATGCCCTGGAACAAGGCGCGCAGGTCGGTGAGCTGATCGCCAAGGCCAATACTTTCGCCAAGCGTTTCCCCGGCGCCCAGTACTGGCCGGACCGGCAGTGGGACACCGTGCTGAACATCGCCGAGCCATCACAGCGCGTCGCCTACTATGACCAGCTGTGGGAACGTAGCGCCTGGTTTTACGAGGCAGTGACCAACACCAAAGGCATGGTTTCGAAAACCCCGGGGCTGGGCCAGACCTATCTCGGTGCCTATACAGACGCCAAGGGCAACTGGCTCGACGGCGGCAAGAGCTATCGGCTGCACGTCGGCGCCAACCCGCCGGCCAAGCAGTTCTGGTCGATGACCGTGTACGACATCGCCAGCCGCTGCCTGATCGACAACCCGCAGCGCAAGGCCGATTTGTCGTCCCGTCAAGATCTGAAAAAGAACGCCGATGGCTCGGTGGACCTGTACTTCGGTCCGACCGCGCCACAGGGTTTCGAGAGCAATTGGGTGCAAACCCTGCCGGGCAAACACTGGTTCAGCTACTTCCGCCTGTATGCCCCGACCGAAGCCTATTTCGACAAGAGCTGGAAACTCGACGACATCACGACCGTTGAATGACGCCCGGACATTCACCAAGGAAGTACGATGAATAACCGCAATTTGCTGCTGACCGGCCTGACCCTTGCCCTGAGTACCAGTGCCTGGGCCGACTTCACAGCCACCCCGGAAGAAGCCCGGGGCATCGCCAGGGAAGCCTATCTGTACGGCTTCCCGGTGGTAGAGATGTACAAGACGCTCTATACCCAGGCCGTGGACAGGAAGAGCCCGAACTTCAAGGCGCCGTTCAACCAGATCGGCAACACGGCCAAGGCTTTCACCGCCAGGGACACCGCGTTCGTCACGCCGAATGCCGACACGCCCTACTCCTTCGTCTGGATGGATTTGCGCGCCGAGCCGGTGGTACTGACCCTGCCGGCCATCGAAGAACACCGCTACTACTCTGTACAGCTGATTGATGCCTACACGCAGAACTTTGCGTACCTGGGCACCCGCAGTACCGGCAACAACGGTGGCCACTTCATGGTCGTCGGGCCGAACTGGCAGGGCCAGCAACCGCTGAACATCGACCGTTTGCTACGCAGTGAAAGCAACATTGCCTATGCGCTGTATCGCACCCAGCTATTCGATGAAAAGGATTTGGCCAAGGTCAGGCAGATCCAGAAGGGCTACAAGGTTGAAAGCCTGAGCCATTACGATAAACGCAAAGCCCCGCCTGCCGCGCCGAAGATCGACTGGCCAAAACCCACGCCGACCATGAGCGAAACCCCGGACCTGTTCCGTTACCTGAACTTCATGCTGTCGTTCGCTCCGGCCCAGGATGTCGAGAAGGACCTGCTTGCGCGCTTCGCCAAAATCGGTGTCGAAGCCGGCAAGCCGTTCAAGCTGACCGACCTCAGCGCCGAGCAACGCAAAGCGCTGGAGGACGGCATCAGCGATGCCAAGGCTGAGTTTGCCGAGTTCAAGAAGACCAAAGTCGATACCCACGAGGTCAGCAGCGACGACCTGTTCGGCACCCGCGATCACCTCAAGGGTAATTATCTGTACCGCTACGCTGGCGCCAACATGGGGATCTTCGGCAACTCCGCCGAAGAGGCCAACTACATCGGTTATTTCGTCGACAAGGACGGCAAGCCGGTCGATGCGTCGAAAACCGACTACACCCTGCACTTCGACAAGGGCGCCCTGCCCCCGGCCGATGCGTTCTGGTCGCTGACCATGTACGACGGCAAGAACAAATTGCTGGTGGCCAACCCGCTCAATCGCTACCTGATCAACTCGCGCATGCTGCCCGACCTCAAGCTCGATGCCGATGGCGGCCTGACCCTGTACGTGCAGCACAAGGCACCGGCCAAAGACCTGCAAAGCAACTGGCTACCAGCCCCGGGTGGTCCGTTCTACGGGATTTTGCGTTTGTATCTACCAAAACCGGAAGTCACCAACGGCCAATGGCACATGCCGTTGCTGACTCCTGTCACCCCAAAACAATAAACGGAGTCAGGCATGTTCAGGCCTCTCGTAGTGCGCCCCTTGTTGGCGCTGTGCATGGTCAGCGGTAGTCCATTGGTACTGGCGGCCGAGGGTGGTGTTGGTCGCCCCATCACCGGGCAGCAAGTGTTTTCCAACGCAGGGATCGTGCCCCCGGAGCCGGGTTGGGTCATGTCCCTGACCAGCATCTGGTACGACGGCGAACTCAAGGGCAGCGCTCAAGTGCCGATCGTGGGTGCCATCAGTACCGGGCTGGACATGAAGGTTTCCTACACCATGGCCAACTTCACCCATGTCTGGGACACCGGCAAAGGTCCCTGGAACTATGCCTCGGCCATAGGCGTGCCAGTGCAGTACACCGACATCACCGCCAACGTGACCGGCCCCCGTGGCCGTACCCTGGGCACCTCGGACACCGGCACCCAGTTCGCCGACATGCTGGTGACCCCGATCGCGGCCGGTTACCACTTCGACGAACTCAACCACATCTCGCTCTCGCTGCCGATCTACGTGCCGACAGGCGCCTACAACGTCGATCGCCTGGCCAACCCCGGGCAGAACAATTACACCTTCATGCCTACCGTGGCGTTCACCCACCTGGATGGCAAGGGCGGCGAATTCACCCTGTCGAGCGGCCTGGAGTTCTACACCGAGAACGACGCCACGGATTATCGCAACGGCAACATTTTCACCCTCGATGCACTGTGGACCCATGGATTCGGCAACGGCTGGAACGCCGGCATGGTGGCAGGCTATATCCAGCAGGTCACCGATGACTCCGGATCCGGCGCAACCAGTGGCTTTCGCGGGCGCTCCGTGGGCGCGGGCCCAACAGTGGGCTGGACCGGCAAGTTCGCCGACGCCCAGGCCAATATCAGTGCTCGCTGGGTCCCGGAGTTCGATACCAAGAACCGGCCTGAAGGCAATGGTTTCAGCGTCAACATGACCCTGGCGTTTTTCTAGGAGACCCCCATGACCGCACTCAACGACCTCAATGCCCTGCAAGCCAGCATCGCCGAAGCTGTGCTCGGCCAGGATCAGGTCATTCGACAAATCCTTGTGGGCCTGCTGGCCAACGGTCATCTGCTGCTGGAAAGCCTGCCCGGCCTGGCCAAGACCCGTACGGTGAAAGCATTGGCCAAGCACCTGGACGCGAAGATGAGCCGCATTCAGTTCACCCCGGATTTGCTGCCGTCGGACATCACCGGCGCCGAGGTGCTGCATCAGGTCGAAGGCAAGAACGAAATCCGCTTCCAGCCCGGCCCGCTGTTCGGCAACCTGATTCTCGCCGACGAAATCAACCGTGCGCCGGCCAAGGTCCAGGCGGCGTTGCTCGAAGCCATGGAAGAACGCCAGATCACCGTGGCCGGCAACAGCCATGCGCTGCCGGAACTGTTCATTGTGGTAGCGACTCAGAACCCGATCGAACAGGAAGGCACGTACCCGCTGCCGGAAGCGCAGATGGACCGCTTCCTGATGAAAGTGTTGCTCGATTACCCGAGCGCGGAAAACGAAAGCCAGGTGCTGCGTCTGCTGCGCGAAGAAGAACAGGCCCTCGGCGCCAGGACCGCTGCGGTGCAGGAATTCTCGTTGTCTCAGGACGTGGTGTTCGCCGCGCGCCGAGAAGTCAGTGCCGTGCACGTCTCCCCGGCCATCGACCGTTACCTGATCGACCTGATCAACGCCACTCGCCACCCTGTCGATTACGACGCCGACCTCGGGCGCTGGATCAGCATCGGCGCCAGCCCTCGCGGCGGCATCGGTCTGGACCGCTGCGCCCGGGCGGACGCCTGGTTGCAGGGCCAGGATTTCGTTTCTCCGGACAACGTCCGCGCCGTGGTGCACCCGGTGCTGCGCCATCGTCTGCAACTGAGCTACGACGCGGTGGCCGATGGTGTGAGCGCCGATCAGGTGCTCGACCGTCTGCTCGATAAAGTGGCGATTCCTGCGTGAACATTGATGGCCTGGTGTATGTCTCTCTGGCGCAGTTGATGGCCCTGGAGTTCAAGGCCCGTGACCTGAGCTTTCTGGCGCGTCAGCCCCAGGGCAGCATCCTGGCCGGCAACCACGCTTCACGCTTGCGTGGCCGGGGCTTGAACTTCGATGAGCTGCGTCGATACCAGCCCGGCGATGACCTGCGCCACCTCGATTGGCGCGCATCCCTGCGCACCGGCAAACCGGTGGTACGGACATTCACCGAAGAGCGCGACCGCCCGGCGCTGATCCTCGTCGACCAGCGCATGTCGATGTTCTTTGGTTCGCAACGCAGCTTCAAATCCGCGGTCGCCGCCGAGCTCGGGGCCCTGGCGGCGTGGATGGTGTTCAACGCCGGCGACCGCGTCGGTGGACTGGTCTTCAACGATCAACGCATCGACAGCATCGCCCCTCTGCGCAGCCGCAAACGGATCGAAGCGCTGTGCAGCCGCATCACCCAGCAGAACCAGGCGCTCAATGCCGCCAACCCGGACGCCGAGGGCGAAGACCAGCTCGACAAGGTCCTGCAGCATTGCCTGGCCGTGGCCGGTCACGATCACCTGATCTGCATCGTCAGCGACTTCGCCGGGGCCGGCGAACGCACCTTGCAACTGATGCGGCAACTGGCGGCGCACAACGATGTAATTGCCATGCAGGTGTATGACCCGCTGGCGCTTAACCTGCCGAAAAACGGCCGCGTGCTGGTCACCCAAGGGCAATTGCAGGTGGAGCTGGCGGTGGATCGGCAACAGGTGCACCAACCCCTCGGAGACTTTCTCAGCGGGCGGCTCAAGGACGTCGCGACTTTGCTGCGCCGCAGCCAGGTGCCACTGATGATGTTCAGCACCGCAACAGAAGCCCACGAACAACTGCGCGCCGAACTGGGCAAGCTTACCGGAGGGCGCCGATGAACCCCGCTATCCCGAGCATCGACCAACTCAAGGAAATGGCGCTGCCGGCGCCGGTCAGTTATGCACCGCAAACCTGGGGGTGGTGGGCGTTGCTGGCGTTGTTGATCGTTACGCTGGTGGTGACCGGCGCGCGGCGCTATTGGCAATGGCGGCGCGATCGCTATCGGCGCGAGGCGTTGGTGCGGCTGGAGGAATTGCAGCAGCGCAGCAATGACCTGAATGCGTTGCGCGAGCTTCCTGAGTTGCTCAAGCGCGTGGCCCTCTCGATGCCCTCCGCAAAACCTGTGGGAGCGGGCTTGCTCGCGAAGAGGGCCTTAAACGCAACATCCATGTCGACTGACCGGACGCATTCGCGAGCAAGTCGAATCGTCGCACCGCCGCTCCCACAGGGCTCTCCAGCGGCGTTGGGGAAAGAGGACTGGCAGGTATTTTTGCAGCGGCACAGTAAACAGCCGCTACCCGTCGACTTCAGCCAACAACTGTCGCTGCTGGCCTACGCCCCCGACGCAACATTGCGGGCCATGCCCAATGAACAGCGCCAACAGCTGTTCAGCACCTGCAAAACCTGGGTGGAGCGTCATCATGTGGCAGCTTGATTACCCCTGGCTGCTGATCCTGCTGCCGCTGCCGTGGTTCGGCTATCGCTACCTGTCCGACTACCGCGAAGCGCGCAGCGCCGTGCGTGTACCGTTTTTCGGGGCGATGAGCCGCGCCGTCGGCCAGGCACCGAGCCAGGCCGGCACCCGCAGCAACGGCTGGCAATTGCTCCTGAATCTGCTGGTCTGGGCACTGCTGCTGGTGGCGGCGAGTCGGCCGGTGTTGGTGGAAAAGCCCATCGAGCGCCAGCAGCCGGTGCGGGACCTGATGCTGGCCATCGACATTTCCCAGTCGATGGAAACCACCGATTTCACCGACGCCAACGGCCAGAAAATCAATCGCCTGGCCGCAGTCAAGGAAGTGGTGCACGGGTTCATCGACAAACGTAAAGACGATCGAATCGGACTGATCGTGTTCGGCACTGGTGCCTATCCACAGGCACCGCTGACCCTGGACCACGCCAGCCTGTCGCTACTTCTGGACGACACCGGCATCGGCATGGCCGGCCCCAACACCGCCATCGGCGACGCCATCGGCCTGAGCCTGAAACTGCTGGCCCAGGCCCACGAGCAGGAAAAAGTGCTGATCCTGCTCACTGACGGCAATGACACCAGCAGCGCCATCACCCCGGATCACGCGGCCGCCATGGCCGCGGCCAAAGGCGTGGTGATTCACACCATCGGTATCGGCGACCCGACTGCCGAGGGCGAAGCCAGGGTCAACCTGCAAGGTTTGCAGGACATTGCCCAAGCCACGGGCGGGCGTTTCTTCCGCGCCGAAGACCGCAATGCCCTGGATCAGGTCTACAGCACCCTGGACAAACTCACCCCGCATCAGGTGAAAACCCTCAGCCACCAGCCCAAACGCGATCTGTTCTGGTGGCCGCTGGGCGCTGCCATTGCCCTGCTGGCGCTTTATCACCTGGGCGCCCTGCTGCTTCCACGGCTGATGCTCGCCCGTCAACGGCAGGAAGCCTGACATGGACATCAACCTCAGCGACTTCCATTTCCTGCGCCCACTGTGGCTGTTGCTCGCGGTGTTCGGCGCATTGCTGCCATTGCTGTGGCGGCGCAACCAGGACCTGCAACGGCGCTTGCGCAGCAACATCGCCGCGCACCTGCTGCCGCATCTGCTGATCACCCCGCAGGACCGGCAACGCCTGCGTCCCGTGCACCTGGTATGTGCGCTGCTGGTACTGGGCGCCATCGCCGCCGCCGGGCCGACCTGGGAACAGGATCGGCCGGACTTTCTGGAAAACCGTGCGCCGCTGATCATTGCCATCGACCTGTCGCCCTCCATGGACGCCAGCGACGTTCCACCCAGTCGCCTGGAAGCGGTCAAGCACAAGCTCCACGACTTGATCCAGCGTCGCGCCGGTTCGCGCAATGCCTTGATTGCCTACGCCGGCAGCGCGCATCTGGTGTTGCCCGCCACCGACGACCCGGCGCTGCTCGATACGTTCATTCAGGCCCTGAGCACCGACCTGATCAGCAAACCGGGGAAAAATGTCAGCGCGGTCATCGATCAGGCCAAGCGCCTGCTCGCCGCCGAGAAAACGCCCGGCACCCTGCTGTTGATCACCGATGGCGCCGACATCTCGGCACTGGCCGGGCTGGACAAGCAACTGGCAGACAGTGCGCTGCAAGTGCTGATATTGGCGGCCGGCAGCAGCGACGGCGGGATCATCCGCGATGCCAGCGGCCAGCCACGCACCGACAGCGACGGTCGCCCGCAACTCGGCAGCTTCGATCAGGACGCCCTCAAGCAGCTTGCCTCAACGCTGGACGCCCCGCTGGGCAGCCTGACCCTCAACGATGACGATCTGGACTGGATCGAACTGCACGCCGAGCAGCACTTCCAGGCAGCCAGTGACGAGCAGCGCGAATTGCACTGGAAAGACGCCGGTTACTGGCTGTGCTGGCCGCTGTTGTTGCTCGCCTTCTTCAGCGTACGCAAGGGCTGGAGCCTGAACTGGATGGCTGGATTCCTGCTGGTCGTGAGCCTGGGCCTGCAACCGGCGCCGGCACAGGCCAACGCGCTGACCGATGCCTTTTTCACCCGCGACCAGCAAGGTCGCTGGGCCTTCGAACATGAGCACTACCCTCAGGCGGCGGCACTGTTTGTCGATCCGTACTGGAAAGGCGTGGCCGCCTACAACGCCGCCGATTTCGACCTGGCACTGGCCAGCTTCGCGCGACTCGATACTGCGCAGGCGTATTTCTACCTGGGCAACATCTACGTGCGCCGCTTCAAGTTCGATCAGGCCATCGCGTCCTATACCCAGGCGCTGAAATTGCAACCGCAGTTCCCGGAAGCCACGGCCAACCTGGCCCTGGCCATTGCCTTGCAGAAAGACACCGAAAGCGCCGAGAAAAACACGCCAGAGGTCAAACCCGACGAAATCAAGATGGACAAGGCGCCGGGTAAAGGCCAAAGCAAAAAGGTGGAGACCCAGCAAGCGGCCTCGGATGAGCAATGGTTGCAGAACCTCACCACATCGCCGGCGAAATTCCTCAAGCAGAAATTCAGCTTGCAGGATCAGGCGGGGGTCAAGCCATGAGCGTTATTCGACAAGACCGCGTCGCGGCATTCGCGAGCAAGCCCGCTCCCACAGGGGGCTTGTGGTGTCCTTGTGGGAGCGGGCTTGCCCGCGAAAGGGGCCGACCACTCACCACAAAACTCGGCGCCCTGCTCATCGGCCTGATCAGCCTCAACACATTCGCCGCCGACCCTCAGTTGAAAGTCCAGGCCAGCCTGCAACCCGCCGACCCCGTCATGGTCGGCAGCCTGGTCAAGTTGCAACTCGATGTCTTCACCGACTCCTGGTTCACCAGCGCCCCCACCCTGCCCGACCTGAAACTGCCCGGCGCATTGGTGATGCCACCGGACGGCCATGCCCAGCACATCAACCAGACCTTCGACGGCCAATCCTTCAGCGGCATGCGCTACAGCTACCTGATCACCCCGAGCCTGGCCCAGGGCTACGACATTCCGGCGCTGACGGTACAAGCCACACCGGGTCAGGCAAGCCACGAACTCAGCGCCCAAAGCCAGCCTTTGCACTTCAACGCCGCGCAACCACCGGGGTTCCAGCCCGGTGAGGCGGTGCTGGTGGCTCAAGGGCTGCGGTTTACCCAGAAGACCGCCTATTCGGCCACGCCGCTGAAGGTCGGCGACAGCATCACCCGGGAACTGACCTTGCAGGCCGACGGTGCCCTGGCCATGTCACTGCCGACACCGGCGCAGGATGTCATCAAGGGCCTGAACCGTTACCCGAAAGCACCGCAAATCCGCAATCTGGATGACGGTCGCGGCAACTTCAATGGCGGCCAGCGCATCGACAGCGTGACTTATCGAATCGACACCGAAGGCCACTACAGCCTGCCATCCGTCGAAATCAAATGGTGGGATGCCAGCAGCCAGCAAACCCGCACGGCCACGGTGCCTGCCGTTACCTTCGACGCGGTGGCCAACAGCGCCTACAAGCCGGTGTTTTCCATCACCGAAGACCTGAAAAAACTCGGCCAGCAGAATCGCCTGCACCTTTCCGGGCACTGGTTCGGACTATTGACACTGGTGTTGGCGGTGGTGGCACTCGGCTGGTTCAGTCGCCCGCTCGTACACCGCACGCACCTCAAGTGGCAAGCCCGACGCCGCGCCCGACATGCCGCCTGGCTGGAGTCCGCCGACTACGCGTGGCGGCAGATCCCGCCGCAGATCGAAGGCAAACCGGTGCAACTCAGCGCCCTGTACCTGTGGACCCGACGCAGCCGCCGGGGCCTGAAACTGACCGGCCTCGGCCCACGCCTGCAAACCTTCCTGCGCGCCTGTTATGGCCGCGAACCGGACAAAGACCAGGCGCTGCGCCAAATCGGGGAGTCCTTGTCTACGCTGCATAGTCAGTCCGGACGCAACAGAGAAACAGTCGTCTCTGCTCTTCATCCGCTCAACCCCGTTCACGAGAAGGACTTGCCATGACGAACTCGACATCGCTACGCCATCATCGCGCATTCAGTTTCCTGCTGACCTTGGCCTTGAGCCTGCCGCTGCTGGTGCAGGCAGCCGAGCCACTGCCCTCCTGGAACGACGGTCCGTCGAAAAAGCAGATCATCGAGTTCGTGCAGACGGTCACCGATCAAAACAGCAAGGACTTCGTCAAACCCGAGGACCGCATTGCCGTGTTCGACAACGACGGCACCTTGTGGAGCGAGCAACCGATGTACTTCGAGTTGCTGTTCGCCCTGGAAGAAGTCAAACGCACCGCGCCGCAGCACCCGGAATGGAAAACCACCCAGCCGTTCCAGGACGTATTGGAAAACGATCACAAGGCACTGGCCGCCACCGGCATGGAGGGCCTGCTGAAGATCTTCGGTGCGACCCACACCGGCATGACCACCGAAGCGTTCGATGACTATGCCAAGACCTGGCTGAGTCAAGCCAGGCATCCGAAAACCGGCAAGCCGTACACCGAAATGATCTTCCAGCCGATGCTGGAGATGCTCGACTACCTGCGCGGCAAAGACTTCAAGACCTACATCGTCTCCGGTGGCGACACCGGGTTCATGAGAGCCTTCGCCGAGAAGGTCTATGGGGTACCGCCCGAGCAGGTTATCGGCACGACCTTCGTTACCAGCTTTGAATACAAGGATGGCAAGGCGTCGATCCTGCGCACGCCGAAACTGGCCCACAACGACGATGGCCCGGGCAAACCGGAAAGCATCGACGCGGTGATCGGTCGTCGGCCAATCCTCGCCTTCGGCAATTCCGACGGCGACCTGCAAATGCTCCAGTGGACCGCCGCCGGTCCCGGCAAACGTTTCATGGGCCTGGTGCATCACACCGACGCCAAACGCGAATGGGCATACGACCGGCAGTCGCAGATCGGTCGTCTGGACAAGGCCCTGGACGAAGCAAACAAGCGTGGCTGGACGGTCGTCGACATGGCGTCCGAATGGCGTCGTATCTACCCGTTCGATGCCGCCACTTCCGAGCAAGTGCAATAAAAAGACGTTACGCAGGACCGCAATGAACGTTTGTCGCAGCACGCGACGCAAGTGAGCATAAGGAGCCAGTCAGATGACTCGCATACGTAAGTGGATACCGAAACTCGCCCTGGTGGCGACTACGGTCATGGCGTTTTCGGCAACCGCCGGGGCCGCCGAGAAACCCAACATTCTCGTGATCTTCGGCGACGATATTGGCCAGACCAACATCAGCGCCTACTCCATGGGCGTGGTCGGCTACAAGACTCCAAACATCGACCGGATTGCCAAAGAAGGCATGATGTTCACCGACTACTATGCGGAGAACAGCTGCACCGCCGGCCGGTCGTCGTTCATCACTGGCCAGACACCTTTGCGTACCGGCTTGTCGAAAGTCGGCATCCCGGGTGCTCCGGTGGGTTTGCAAAAGCGTGACATCACCATTGCCCAGGCGCTGAAGTCCCAGGGCTATGCGACCGGCCAGTTCGGCAAGAACCACTTGGGCGACAAGGATGAATACCTGCCGACCAACCATGGTTTCGACGAGTTCTTCGGCAACCTGTACCACCTTAACGCCGAAGAAGAACCTGAGCGTCCGTACTGGCCAAAAGACGATGCCGAGTTCCTCAAAGCCAACACGCCGCGTGGCGTGATCCACAGCTTCGCCGATGGCAAGATCGAAGACACCGGCGCGCTGACCACCAAGCGCATGGAAACCATCGACGACGAAACCACCGCGGCGGCGCAGGCATTCATCGAGAAGCAGGCCAAGGCGGACAAGCCGTTCTTCGTCTGGATGAACACCACTCGCATGCACTTGTTCACCCACGTGCGCGAGTCGATGAAGGGCCAGAGCGGCATGCCCGGCAACGATTACGCCGATGGCATGATCGAGCACGACGGTGACGTCGGCAAACTGCTGAAAACCCTCGATGACCTGAAACTCACCGACAACACCATCGTCGTCTACACCACCGACAACGGCCCGAACCAGTTCTCTTGGCCGGACGCGGCGACCACGCCGTTCCGCAACGAGAAGAACTCTAACTGGGAAGGTGCCTATCGCGTGCCGGCAATCGTTCGCTGGCCGGGCAAGATCAAGGCCGGTGAGGTGTCCAACGAGATGTTCTCGGGCATGGACTGGTTTCCGACCTTGCTGGCCGCCGCTGGCGATGCCGACGTGAAAAACAAGCTGCTCAAGGGTTGGGCACCGACTTCCGGCGGCACCAACTTCAAGGTGCATCTGGACGGTTACAACCAACTGCCCTACCTGACTGGCCAAGCGCCCAAGGGTGAGCGCAAGGAGTTCTACTACTTCAACGATGACGGCGTACTGGTGTCGATGCGTTTCGACAACTGGAAAGCCGTGTTCTGCGAACAGCGCGCACCCGGCGGCTTCAAGGTCTGGAGCGAACCCTTCGTATGCTTGCGCGTACCGAAGATCTTCAACCTGCGGATGGACCCGTATGAACGTGCCGACGTGGTTTCCGATCAGTATTACGATTGGCAAACCAAAAACGTCTACCTGGCCGGTCAAGCGGTACAAAAGTCTGCCGGGTTCCTGCAAACGTTCATTGAATACCCGCCGAGCCAGAAACCGGCCAGCTTCAGCATTGACCAGATCCGTGCTGCGGTAGATGCCAAAATCGCTGAAAAAATGAAAGCTGCACAGTAAGACCGCTGGACCGCCGCTCGCCTTCATTGGCGAGCGGTACTGTTTCCGAGTTGGGACCGTATTGGCCCCAATCGCGGGCAAGCCCGCTCCCACATGGATTTTGTCGTACCGAAGATCCAGTGTGGGAGCGGGCTTGCCCGCGATGAGGCCCGTACAGTCGCAGTTTTCTTGAATTGCAAAGGCAATCCGCAATGACCTCACGTGTCGCCAGCAAATCGTCGGCCATACCTGCCCCGCAAGTCGCCTCCCCGGCGCTGTTGATCCCCGCCCTGCTGCTGTTTGTCTCCGGCGCCGCGGCGCTGGTGTATCAGGTGCTGTGGATCAAGCAGTTGTCGTTGGTCGTAGGCGTCGAGGTCTATGCCATCACCACCGGGATCAGCGCGTTCTTTACCGGGCTGGCCCTGGGTGGCTTGCTGTTCGGGCGCTGGGCGGACCGGATGCAGCAACCGGTTGTGCTGTACGCCGGGCTGGAAGTGCTGGTGGCCGTGCTCGGTGTCTCTGCAACCTTTGCCATGAGCCTGGCGGCCAGCCCGTTTGCCTGGCTGGAAGCACACATGGGCTTGCTGGCCTGGGTGCTGCCGTTCGCGCTGGTGGGTATTCCTGCCCTGTTGATGGGCGGCACCCTGCCGGTGCTGGTTCGCTCCCTGGCCACTGACCCGCAACACCTGGGCAAGGCCGGCGGGCAGCTGTATGCGGCGAACACCGCCGGGGCCATCGCCGGCACCCTGCTCGCCGCGTTCGTGCTGATTGCCACCCTCGGTGTGCGCGGCAGCGCGCTGGCCGCCGCCATGCTGAACCTGCTGGCCGCCGCTGGGGCCTTGTGGTTCCAGCGCCAGCGCGGGGTACCCGTCGATGCCCTGGTGAAACATCACACTGAAAAAGCCCCCGACCGCCTGGCCCTGTGGCTGTACTCCATTGCCGGTGGCGTAGCCCTGGGCTACGAAGTGGTGTGGTCGCAATCGATCGTGCAATTCATGAGCACCCGCACCTACGCCTTTGCCGTGGTGCTGGCGACTTACCTCACCGGCTTGTTCCTGGGCAGCATGCTGCTGGCTCGTCGGGTCGATCGCCTACGCGATCCCTGGGGGGTGTTCGGCGTGCTGATTGCCGCAGCCGGCGCGATTGCCTTGCTGGAAGTGGCGTTGCTCGGACGCTGGCTGGTGCTCGCCCAGACCCTGGCCGAATCCTGGGTATTGTCATTGGGCGGCAGTGAACTGGCTGGCATGAGCACGCGGTTTGCGGTGGCTGCCTTGAGCATCGTGTTTGTACCGACCCTGTTGCTGGGGGCTGCGTTCCCCTTGGCCCTGCGCTTGAGCGTCGGCGGCGAACAGGTGGGGCGCCATGTCGGCGAAGTCGTCGCGTTCAATACCCTTGGCGGGATTGTCGGCGTGATGCTCTGCGGCTTTATCCTGATCCCGATGCTGGGCCTGGTACGGACCCTGGGCCTGCTGGCGCTGATTGCCGCCGGTATCGCGTACCTCGCCGTGCGCAAGGGCCATGGTGTGAAGAAAGGCCGGCGTCAGGCGGTGATTGCCATTGGCCTGGTGTCCCTGGCGCTCGCCGTGTTCACGCCGGTCAACAAGCTCGCCAGCCTGCTGCCGGGCGCGCGCAATGGCACGCTGACGTTCTACGAAGAAGGCCGTGGCGGCACCGTCGCCGTGGTCACCCAGGGCAAGGGAGAAAGGGCATTCCAGCGTTTGTACATTCAGGGCGTGTCCAATACCGGTGACGCCATGCCGTCCCTGCGCTACATGCGGATCCAGGCGCTGCTGCCCCTGCTGATCCACAACGGTGAGCCGCGCTCGGCACTGGTGATCGGGTTCGGTACCGGCATCACCGCGGGCGCCCTGACCCGCTACCCCGGCCTGGAACATCGCGTGGTCGCCGAACTGCTGCCTTCGGTGGTCAAGGCGGCCCCCTTGTTCAAAGGCAATTTCAACGCCGCGGCCGATCCGGGGGTCGATGTGCGCTTGCGTGACGGTCGCCAGGAACTGCTGCGCAATCCGCAGCGCTACGACCTGATCACTCTCGAGCCGCCACCGCCCTCCGCTGCCGGCGTGGTCAACCTGTATTCCCGGGACTTCTATCAATTGGCCGCCAGCCGTTTGCACAACCAGGGCCTGGTCGCCCAATGGCTGCCGCTGCCGACGCAGAACATCGACGACTCGCGCTCTCTGGTGCGCAGCCTCCTCGACGTGTTCCCGTACGCGACCCTGTGGACCAGCGAGTTCCACGAGATGCTGCTGGTGGGTTCGATGGAGCCGATTGAACTGGATGCGGCGAAGATCAACGCGCGCTTCCAGCAGGACAGCGTTCGCAGCACCTTGCAGGATGTCGGCGTCGGTTCGGCCGCAGCATTGCTCGCGACATGGGTGACTGATCGTGAGGGGCTTGAACGCTTCGCTGGCGATGCGCAACCGGTGACGGACGATCAACCGCGCATCGAGTACGCACCCTGGGTTCGCTCGAAAGAGATCAGCCGCGTGTTGCCCGCCTTGCTCGCCCTGCACCAGCCGCCAGCCGTGTTGAACGCCGACGCCGGGTTCATCGAGCGCATGAACACCCAGCAACAACGCCTGATGCAGTTCTATCGGGCGAGCCTGCATGCGTACGACGGAAACCGTGACGCTTGGGCCAGGGATATGCGCGAGGTGATGCGTGGGGATTCCGGGAATCCGTATTACCGGTGGTTTGTCGGGGAGTGATGCGACGCCTGACAGATCGCCATCGCGAGCAAGCTCGCTCCCACAGGGTCTGGTGTTGTTCACGACAATTGAGTACGACACAAAACACTGTGGGAGCGGGCTTGCCCGCGAAGGGGCCATCAGCCTCAAAACAACATCATTTGACACAAACCGGTCATCCGGCAAAGCTGCATCGAGCGTCATCGAGCGTCATCGCGCGCCGCAAGGCAATCGCACCTGGACCATGGAAGTCGTAATGCCGAAACATAAAAATAAAGCTGCAACCCCAAACCCTGATTCGCAACCGACCCTGATCAACCGTTATCTGTTCCCTGTCACCATCGGCATCCTGCTGCTGGCTGTGGCGGGTATTGGCTGGTTTTTGCTGGGCAGTACACCGACGCCGCTCAAGCCAATCCCCGTCAGCGCGCCTGCCGTGCAACCGGCCAAACCGCAACCGGTCGCTGTCGAGCCTGCGAAAATGGTCGATGAGCAACAATGCCAGGGCTGCCACGGCGAGCAGGTCAAGGACTGGCAAGGCTCTCATCACCAACTGGCGATGCAGCAAGCCAACGCGGACACCCTGCTCGGCGACTTCAACAACGTCACCTTCAAGGCCGAAAAAGAGACCACGGTGTTCTCCCGCAAAGGCGACGAATTCTGGGTCAACACGCCGGGTATCGATGGCAAGAATGCCGATTTCAAGGTCGCCTACACCTTTGGCATCGCCCCCTTGCAGCAATACCTGATCGAGGTCGGCGAAGGCCGGCTCCAGGCCCTCGGCGTGGCCTGGGATACCGAGAAGCAGCGCTGGTTTCACCTCTATCCGGGTCAGGGCGTGACCTTCAAGAACCCGTTGCACTGGAGCAAGCCGAGCCAGAACGCCAACTTCATGTGCGTCGAGTGCCACACCACCGGTTACAAGCGCAATTTCGATGCGGCGAAAAACACCTTCGACAGTCACTGGAACAGCCTCGGTGTCGGCTGCCAGGCCTGCCATGGCCCGGCGTCCAATCACCTGGAATGGACCGCGAAGAAAACCGACCTGATCCACGCAGGCTTTGCCGTCGACCTCAAGGACAAGAACGCCACCGCCGAAATCGAAACCTGCGCCCGCTGCCACTCTCGCCGCGCGCCCCTGGACGATGGCTACACGGTCGGCAAACGGCTGATGGACGACTACCTGCCGAGCGTCCTGACCCGCGAGTTGTACACGCTGGACGGCAAGATCAAGGACGAAGTGTTCGAGCACGGCTCCTTTGCCCAGAGCAAAATGTTCGACAAGGGCGTGCGTTGCAGCAACTGCCACAACCCGCACAGCACACAGTTGAAGGCACCCGGCAACGGCGTTTGCCTGCAATGCCACAACACCGCTGGCAAAACCACCGTGGAAGGCGTCGACGGCAAGGGCCTGCAAGCGAAAAACTACGATTCCATCGAACACACTCGCCACACCATGGGCCAGCCGGGTTCGCAGTGCGTGGATTGCCACATGCCCGGCAAGTTCTACATGGGCAACGACTTACGGCATGACCACAGCTTCAGCATTCCCAATCCTGAGCGAGCAAAGAAACTCGGTACGCCTGACGCCTGCCTTACTTGTCACAAAGGCAAGGCGGGCGACAAGGTCACCGAGCAGTTCAAGCTGTGGAACACCGCCAACGCCAGCGCGGTACAAGCCCCTCGCTACGACGACAGCCTGTGGCTGATTCGCAACGGCCAGCCCGGCGCCGCGCAGGCGTTGTTCGAGCAACTGCAACGCAGCAACCTGCCGGCGATTCAGCGCGCGACGCTGCTGGCCGAACTGCCGGCGTACCCGAGCGAACAGGCGTTGAAACTGGCTACCAGGGACCTGGGCAACCCGGCACCGCAAGTCCGCGAGAGCGCGGTGCGGGCGATCAGCGCCTTCCTGCCGCCGGCGGAGCGCGCGCCATTGCTGACGCCGTTGCTGAGCGACCCGGTCCGGGCTGTACGCATCGCCGTCGCCCGGGACCTGCTCAGCGTGGCGCGCAATGGCTTGGGCAGCGCCCAGGACGCCTGGAATGCCGCCATTGCCGAGTACGAAGCGGTGCAAAAGAGTCTGGCCGAGCGTGCCGAGGCCAACCTGAACCTGGCCATGCTCTATCAGGCCGATGGCCGCAGCGCAGAAGTCGAAGCTTTGCTGCGTACCGCCCTGCAGCGCGATCCGGACTTCTACCCGGCACTGGTCACCCTGGTGCAATGGCTGGAGGCCAGCGGACGCAGTCAGGAAGCCCATGCCCTGCTGGGGCAAAGCCTCAAGGACCACCCCGACTCTGGCCTGCTGCAACACACCCAGGGCCTGGCGCTGATTCGTGCGGGCCAGGCCGCTCAAGCCATGCCGTACCTGCGCAAGGCCGCGCAACTGGATCCCCAGAGCGGGCAGTTCGGCTATGTGCTGGCAGTGGCCCTGCATGACAGCGGCAAGATTGACCAGGCGTGCGCCGAACTGGAACGGCTGTTGAAGGTGCAGCCTGCCAATCGCAATGCCCGGTTGTCGTTGATCCAGTATTACCTGGACAACGGCCAGGAGCCCAAGGCGCAGGTGCTGTTGCAGGGCTGGAAGAAAATGAACATGGGGGATCCGGCGTTGAAGTGACGGGAGATACTTGTAGGAGCGAGTTTGCTCGCGATGGCGTTACAGGCGACGCGTTTGTTCAAAAAAATCGCGTTTTCGTTGACGTCCATCGCAAGCTAGCTCGCTCCTGCAGGGACCGAATTCAGCGGCGCCTGAACAACGGCCGCGGCTCAATCACCGAACGCCCGTACAACACGCTCATCCCCGCCAATCCCTTCAATGCATCTTCTGCGGATTTGTCATCACGCACGGCAAAGCTGTCGAAACCGCATTGGCGCATGTGGCTGAGTTGATCGCGCAAGACATCGCCGATGGCGCGCAACTCGCCGGTCCAACCCAATCGCGCACGCAGCAGATACGCCTGGCTGTACCCGCGGCCATCGCGAAAGCTCGGAAAATCCAGGGCGATCAAGGGCAGTTGGGTAAACCATGGCTGAAGGCTTTCCACTTCATCGTCCGGCCCCAGCCACACGCCGTTTTGCGACGGGTTTTCCAGCCAACGGCTCAGCGGCACAATCGTCGCCCCCACGGGCAGCGGTGCTTGCGGGTCGCGCACGAGCTTCCACGGATCATCCGCGACAATCCGCGCTACGCCCGCTTCCAGCCGCAACAGATTGTTCATGCCGACACCTCCAGCACTTTCGCATAGACCGCCTCCTTGAACGGCTCTAGCCCGATCCGTTGGAAGGCGTCGACGAACAGTTCTTCGCTCTCGCGATAACGCACGAAGGTGTCGATGATGCGCTCGATCACCTCGGGCACTTCGGCGGAGCTGAAGGACGGGCCAATGACCTTGCCCAACGCACTGTTCTTGCCCTGGGCGCCGCCGAGGGTGATCTGGTACCACTCGGTGCCGTTCTTATCGACCCCCAGAATGCCGATGTTGCCGATGTGATGGTGACCGCAGGCATTCATGCAGCCGGAAATATTGAGGCTGATATCGCCCAGGTCGTGCAGGTAGTCGAGGTCTTCGAAGCGAGCGGCAATAGCCTTGGCGATGGGGATCGACTTGGCGTTGGCCAGTGCGCAGAAGTCGCCACCGGGGCAGGCGATGATGTCGGTGAGCAATCCGGCGTTGGCGCTGCCCAGATTGTGTCCGCAGGCCAGGCGCCACAGGGTGAACAGATCGGCCTTGGGCACGTCCGGAAGGACGATATTCTGCTCATGGGCAATGCGGATTTCACCGAAGCCAAAGCGCTCGGACCACTCGGCCACCGCCTCCATCTGCTCGGTGGTGACATCGCCCGGTGGCGCAGCGCTGCCGGGCTTGGTCGACAACACCACGCTGGCATAGCCCGATATTTTGTGCGGCTGCACGTTACGCTGCACCCAACGAGCGAACGCCGGGTTTTCGGCCAGGTGCGTGCCGAAATCGAGATTGGTGTCGGACAGATCACGATATGGCGGAGCGACGAACGCACTGGCCACCCGCTCGAACTCGTCAAGGGTCAGTTGCGCCGGGCCATCCTTGAGGAACTGCCACTCTTCTTCCACTTCCCGGGCGAAGGCCTCGATGCCCAGGGCTTTGACCAGAATCTTGATTCGCGCCTTGTACTTGTTGTCCCGCCGGCCATGGCGGTTATACACCCGCAGCACCGCCTCTACGTAAGACAGCAGGTGCTGCCACGGCAAGCCTTCGCGGATCTGCACGCCGAGGATCGGCGTGCGCCCCAGACCGCCGCCCACCATGACTCGCAGGAGCATGTGCCCTTCGGAGCCTGGGTAAAGATAAAGGCCGATGTCATGCATCATGATCGCCGCGCGGTCCTGCTCGGCCGAGCAGATGGCGATCTTGAACTTGCGCGGCAGGAACAGGAATTCCGGGTTGATGGTCGACCACTGCCGCAGAATTTCCGCCAACGGTCGCGGGTCAATCATTTCGTCGGCCGCAACCCCCGCAAAGGCTTCGGTGGTGATGTTGCGCACACAGTTGCCGGAGGTCTGGATCGCATGCATTTCCACCTCGGCCAGGCGTTCGAGGATCGAAGGCACCTGGGCCAGTTCGATCCAGTTGAACTGCATGTTCTGCCGGGTGGTGAAATGGCCGTAACCGCGATCGTAATCCCTGGCAATGCTCGCCAACGTACGCATCTGCCGGGCACTCAGCGTGCCGTAGGGAATCGCCACTCGCAGCATGTAGGCGTGTTTCTGCATGTACAGACCGTTCTGCAGGCGCAACGGCAGGAATTCTTCCTCGCTCAGCTCACCGGCCAGAAAGCGTTCGACCTGATCACGAAACTGCGCAACTCGTTCGAGCACCAGTGCCCGGTCATAGTCGTCGTACTGATACATCTGGCTACCTCATCAGAATTAGGCACAGAACCCTGTAGGAGCGAGCTTGCTCGCGATGGACGTCAGCGAAAACGCGAACCTCCTGGATAAACGCGTCGTCCTTGACTCCATCGCGAGCAAGCTCGCTCCTACAGGGGTTGCAAGTCGGGCTCTGCGGCTCGTTTCAAGGTCACGACTATGAGCTTGCGGCGCAGTACGTTACAGATTCACTTGAACTCTAAAAAACCGTATCAGAACACGACTGAAAGCCGTAGGAGTGGCAAAAAATCTGATCCGCACAAATGAATTTTCCCTGAGCCTGTTTTGTTTTTACCGGTGTTTTTACAGTGCACGGCATTGCAACCGAGGAAGCATTGACCATGAGCACAACAACCATCGGACAGGCCTATAACTACAAGGTCGTCCGCCAATTCATCGTGGCGACCGTAATCTGGGGCATCGTGGGGATGGCGATGGGCGTGTGGATTGCCTCGCAACTGGTGTGGCCGCAGATGAACCTGGACCTGCCGTGGACCACCTTCGGCCGCTTGCGCCCGCTGCACACCAGCCTGGTGATTTTCGGTTTCGCCGGCAGCGCGCAATTCGCCGCCAGCTATTACGCGGTGCAACGTACCTGCCAGGTGCGGCTGTTCTCGGACACACTCGCTGCCTTCACGTTCTGGGGCTGGCAGTCGGTGATTGTGGTGATGCTGATCACCCTGCCGCTGGGCTACACCACCACCAAGGAATACGCCGAAATCGAATTCACCGGCGCGGTGTGGATGACCGTGGTCTGGGTTGCGTACGCCGTAGTGTTCTTCACTACCGTAGTGCAACGCAAGACCAGACACATCTACGTCGGCAACTGGTTTTTCGGTGCATTCATCGTGGTCATCGCCATGCTGCACGTGGTCAATCACCTATCGATTCCAGTCGACTGGTTCAAGTCCTATCCGGTGTATTCCGGGGCCACCGACGCCATGGTGCAATGGTGGTACGGGCACAACGCCGTGGGCTTTTTCCTGACCACCGGTTTCCTGGGGATGATGTATTACTTCGTGCCGAAACAGGCGGGCCGGCCGGTGTATTCCTATCGCCTGTCGATTGTGCACTTCTGGGCGCTGATCACCCTGTACATCTGGGCCGGCCCGCACCACTTGCACTACACCGCGCTGCCGGACTGGGCGCAGTCGCTGGGCATGGCCATGTCGCTGATCCTGCTGGCGCCGAGTTGGGGCGGAATGATCAACGGCATGATGACCCTGTCCGGTGCCTGGCATAAGTTGCGCACCGACCCGATCCTGCGTTTCCTGGTGCTATCCCTGGCGTTCTACGGCATGTCGACCTTCGAGGGGCCGATGATGGCGATCAAGACGGTCAACGCCCTCTCCCACTATACGGACTGGACCATCGGCCACGTGCATGCCGGGGCGCTTGGCTGGGTGGCGATGATTACCTTCGGTGCGACCTATCACATGGTGCCGAAGGTATTCGGGCGCGATCAGATGCACAGCACGCCGCTGATCAACCTGCACTTTTGGCTGGCGACCATCGGCACCGTGCTGTACATCGCCTCGATGTGGGTCAACGGCATCACCCAGGGCCTGATGTGGCGCGCGATCAACGATGACGGCACGCTGACCTACTCCTTCGTCGAAGCCTTGCAGGCAAGCCATCCGGGATTCGTCGTGCGCTTTGCCGGCGGGGTGTTCTTCCTCAGCGGTATGCTGCTGATGGCCTACAACGTGTGGCGCACGGTGCGGGTAACGGACGTGGCGATGGCCGAACGCGAGGCGCGGTTTGCCTGATGATTGAAGTCATATTGAACATTCTGGGTGTGGCATTTTTGTGGTTCGCCGTCGAGTATTGTCTGCGCCACCAGACCGCCGAGAGCCTGGACGATGCAAGCCTGATCCCGTTTGCGGATGACCCGGAAGTGGCGCGGCGGGTGGAATTGGCGACCGGAAAAACCGTTAGAACACTGCCGCCGCAAGAGGCGAACCCGGATTGGGAAACCCTCGATATCTGATGTGGCACCGATTACTGTGGGAGCAAGCTCGCTCCCACAGGGTTGTATGTCGAGATTTCAGGCACGCTCTCGGGGAATCAGGCTTTGCAGTTGTTGCGCCAGGAAGTTTGCATCGAACTCAAAAGTGTCCGGGTCTTTCAAGCCATTGGTCTTGCGCCACTGCCAGCCAGTGGATGGCGGCAGACACACCAGTGACACGCTGCCATAACGTGCGGCTGTAAAGCCCATCACCGCCACGGAAATCTGCCCGCCGACACCCATCACCTCCGGCACGAATTCCACCGGTTTGCCAGCGATCAGGATGCTCAGCTTTTCGGTCTTGAACGGAGAGGTCTCCACCAGAACACTCGGCCCCGACGCGACGTACACTTCGCGGTTCACTTCGAGCAGGTCAGGTGCCTTGACCGGTTCCAGCCACTGCTGGATCTGATCGAACAGCGCACCAATGCGCTTCGCCCACTCGGCCGATTGCGACTCGAACACTTGCTTTTTGTGCGCTTCGCTTTCGGCATAGTGGCGAAGCATTTCGCCCAGTTGCTGTACATCGTCCATAGCGGTGTTCCTTTGGTTGAAGCGGTGTTGCGGATATCAAGCATGGCAGATGCGCGTGGCGGGCGTACGAGTAAAAGCGTGAGCGGTACTGCCACCGCCGGACCGAATGTGCAGGAGGCGGTGGCGTTCGCCCTGGGTGGCTGGCTCAACCGGCCTTGGGCGTGCGGCGCAGGCGCGCCATGCTCAAGGTGTCCACCAGCACGCCGTCACGCACGGCGTAGTCGCGGTACAGGCCCTCGGTTTCGAAGCCGAACTTGCGGTACAGGGAAATGGCCGCTTCGTTGTCGGCATACACCGAAAGCTCGATGCGCTGCAGATTCATCCAGTTGTCGGCGATATCCAGCGCCGTCGCGAGCAGCTTCGAGCCCACACCCTTGCCCTGCCACGCCACCGCAACGCCCATGCCGAAACTGCCGGCATGGCTGCGACGAATGCGTGAGAACTGCTCCAGGCCAATGTTGCCGATGACCGTGCCTTGATGCAGGGCCACCACATTCACCAAGCGTTCGTTATCCAGCGCAAGGCGACTGCGCCAGAGTTCGGTGGACTGAAACGGCATTTGCAAGGTTTGACGGGCGATGGCCGGGTCGTTGTACAGCGCCGCAACGCCTTCGATATGGGATTCGTTGAAGCGTTCGAGGGTGATGACGGGTTCGGTGGCTGGCATGGGTGAATCATCCTTGAAGCAGACATGGCCGTTCACTCTACAACGCGACCTTCGTGTGTGGCGAGAAACAATGTGGGAGCGAGCTTGCTCGCGAATGCGGTTGACCAGTCGCCTTCAATGTTGAATGTGATGGCGTCTTAGCGAGCAAGCCCGCTCCCACATTTTAATCGTGCTCAGCTTTCGAACCACTCCCGGCGCTCGCTGAAGGTGTTTTCGATCAATTCGACGATCATCCGTACTTGCTCGTCGTCCCCGGAATCAGCATTGACCGCCATCCACACCTGACGCCGCATTGGCTGGTCAAACAGGCCCGGCAAGGCAATCAGCCCGCGGTCGAAGTGGCTCATGTAGTGCGGCAGCAGGCCGATGCCGGCACTGCAATGGATCATCTCCAGCATCAGCTCCCAGGATTGCAGTTGCACCACCCCGGCCGGGCGCTGATCCACCAGCGTATTCCATGGCCGGAAGCTTTCAACCTGGCCGTCCTGCCGCCATTGCACCAGGAGAAAATCGGCCAGGTCATCCAGGCATTCCGGCCTGGAGGCAACCCGCGAGTAGCGCTTGGCAATGTGCGGCAGGTAATCGAGTTGCGCCAGGCGCCGGGGTTCGGTGGTGGCAAAGCTCGGTCCCGGCAACGGCGATCCGGTCTCGCCCAGCCACACCACCACGTCGGCGCTGACCGCCTGCAAAGCCAGCTCGCTGTCGAGCGTCATGATCTCCAATCGAACGCTGGCGTTGCGCCGCAGCAGTGCAACCAGGTCACGTCCGAGAATGTCATGCAGGATCGAATCCGCCACGGCCAGGCGAATCAACGGCTGCTCGACCACCGGCAAACCGCGCTCATGGGCCAGGGCGATCAATTGTGCGTGCAAGCGCAAGCCATCGCGGCTGAGGCTCAAACCATTGTCGCAATGGTTGAACAGCGAACATTGGAGCTGCGTTTCCAGCAGCACCAGTTGCCTGCGCAGGCGCGTGGTCTTGATGTTGAGACTGCGGGCGGCCTGCATGAAGCAACCGCAACGGGCGCTGACGGTGAAACACAGCGCCAGTTCGGGGTCGATAGCCGCCGCCAACTGGCGCCAGGACGCATTTTTATCGATAGCTACACGATACTCCGCAGCCCCCTGGTGGGCGCTGGCTTCCATGAATGACATCGAGGACTCCCTGTCGATCTGACACTGACAGGTACATCCTGCGGATCGTTCATGAACCTGCTGTGACAATGACTCAGGCGCTGGGTGTCTGCCGAAAGCTCACGGCCAGGCGATTCCAGCTGTTGATGGTGGTAACGGCAATGGTCAGGTCGACCATTTCGCTTTCACTGAACTGCTCCCTGGCTTGCGCGTAGACATCGTCCGGCACATGGCTTTCGGAGAGCAAGGTGACCGCCTCGGTCCAGGCCAGCGCGGCTCTTTCCCGAGGATTGAAAAAGTTGCTGTCGCGCCAGACCACAATGGAATACAGACGCCGGTCGCTTTCGCCCAGGCGCCGTGCATCCACCGAGTGCATATCGGTGCAAAAGGCACAGCCATTGAGCTGCGAAGCACGAATCTTGATCAGGTGCAGCAGGGCCTGCTCGATACTCAGGCTGCTGGCCAGGGCCTCCATGGCGATCATGGCTTTCATCGCTTTGGGCGACGCGCTGTAGTAATCCAGACGGGGGTTCATGAGGCGATCTCGTGCAGGCGTGATGTGATCTTCACGGTAGTCGCTGGCGCAGGGGCATGACAGATCCAATCAGGCGATTTCCCCGGGGACCACCGCCGCCAGACCAATTGACGGTTTTTCCACTGCACAACTTCTGTACCACAAGCGGATAAGAGTAATCTTGCGCGACGCACACGCGCCCAACAGCCCCGGAGCCTCGCCGGTATGGAACTACATGTTGTCATCAACGGTCGCAAGGACCTGGCCGGCCAGCTGTACAACCAACTGCGCAGCGCTATCGAGTCCGGTCGCCTGACCGCCGGGACACAACTGCCCCCCAGCCGCTTGCTGGCCGAACAACTGGGTATTTCGCGCAAGACCATTTCCGACACCTACGCCCAACTGACTTACGAAAACTTCCTCACCGGGGTGGTCGGCAAAGGTACCTATGTCAACGCACGCTCGTCGAAGGTGCAGCGTAAACAGAACCACACCGAACTCGGCGGCTTCGAGGTGATCGAGTACTGGCGCAACCTGCCGGTGTTTCTGCGTCATCCGACCCTGGAAGGCTCGCTGCGCTACGACTTCATTGGTGGCGCCACCAGCAAGGGCCAGTTTCCCCAGGATGACTGGCGGCGCTGCACCTCTCATGCAATGCGCCAGATTGCCGGTTCCAAGGGCTTATACAGCCAGCCCGAGGGCTTGCCGGCGCTACGTAACGCCATTGCGCAGCACATCGCGTTCTCCCGCGGGGTCAATTGTCAGGATGAGGATGTGGTGGTGTGCAACGGCGCGCAGCAGGCGCTGGACCTGATTGCCCGGGTGCTGATCAGTCCGGGCAGCCTGGTCGCCATGGAAGACCCCGGCTACCCGCCGGCGCGCCTGCTGTTCGGCACCCATGGCGCCACCGTCATTGGCGTACCGGTGGACGCCGAAGGCATTGTGGTGGACCAGATTCCTCGCGGTACGCGCCTGATCTACGTCACCCCGTCGCACCAGTTCCCGCTGGGCATGCCGATGAGTCAGGCGCGCCGGGAAGCACTGCTGGCCAAGGCCCATGAGTTGGGTGCGATCATCATCGAGGACGACTACGACAGCGAGTTCCGCTATGAAGGCCGCCCCACCGATTCCCTGCAAAGCATGGATGAACGGGGAATCGTCGCGTACGTCGGGACGTTCTCCAAAACCCTGTTACCGGAACTGCGGCTCGGCTACGGGATCCTGCCGCCAGCGATACTCGAGGCCGTGGTGCGCGCCAAGCAGCTCACCGACCTGCACACCTCGACCCTGCCGCAATGGGCGCTGGCCAAGTTCATCGCCGAAGGTTGCCTGCTCAAGCACATCCGGCGCTGCCATACGATCTATGCCGGGCGCCGCGAGCGGATCCTGACGCGCATGGCAGGCGATCTTTCGCCCTGGCTGGAGGCGGTACCGTCCACTGCAGGTTTCCACATGGTGGTGATGTGCAAAGTGCCGATGGATATTCCATTGGTGATCGAACTGGCGAAAAAAGTCGAAGTCGGGCTATATGCCATCGACAGCTTTTTCTATCAAGAAACGCCCAGGGCCGGGCTTTTTTTCGGTTTTGGCGCCATCGAAACCCTCGACATCGACATCGCCCTGGACCGTTTGCGCGACATCCTGCAGCAAGTGGCCTGACGGATTGGCCTGCGGTTTTATCCGGGGATTGGCTATTGGCGGTCCCGGGGGCCGGGCCTATCCTGCATAGGCGTTATCCCTCAATGAGCAGGATTCGTCCGGCCTGATTCAGGAGTGTGAGCAATGTCCCATGAAGTGATCAATACCGTACAGGTACAGGCCGCCGCCGGGCGCTCGGAAGAACTGGGTAAGCAACTTCAAAAGATTGTCGAAACCCTGCGTGAACTTCCCGGGTGCGAATCCTATATGGTCGACCGCTGCCCCGAGGACACCAATCGCTGGACCGTCAGCGCCCACTGGCAATCGGAAGAGGCCATGCGATCGCATTTCAACTGCCCGCAAGTCCAGGGTTTCATCGACCTGATCGATTGCCAACTGGCCAACTCCGTCGACTTCAACAGCTTTCCGATCCGCTAGCCCCCCCTGCAGGAGCGAGCTCGCTCGCGATGGTCGTCAACGATAACGCGTGCTTCCTGGTTAAACGCGGCGAATCTGAATCCATCGCGAGCAAGCTCGCTCCTACAGAACTCCCCCCCGCTGGAGCGAGCCGCCCAGACATTGGTCCCCTGACCTTCCCGAATATTGGCTGTTTGATTGCCCCTCGCGGCGGACTAGATTGGTTCCTGACCACTTATCCAACGCAGGTAATGAACCATGAACGTTTTGCGCTTCTGTGCCGCTCCCCTTGTTGCCCTGACCCTGGCCGTCGGCGCCCCGGCATTCGCCCATGAAGCCGGCGACCCCTCGGAAAAAGTCACGGTATTGCAGGATCACATGCTGAAAAACGTGCCGGGCAAAAAAGCACTGATGATCGAAGTCGACTACAAGCCCGGCCAATCGTCCATCGCCCACAAGCACGACGGTACAGCCATGGCCTACGTCCTGTCGGGGTCTGTCACCTCTCAGGTGAAAGGCGAGAAAGCAGTGACGTACAAGGCGGGCGAATTCTGGTACGAAGCAGCCGGCTCCGAGCATCTGGTATCGAAAAACGCCAGCGCTACCGAGCCTGCCAAGTTGCTGGTGTTCATGGTGTTGTCGCCGGACGAACAGGTGCTGGTCCCCCTGAAAAACTGATCGCTGAACGAACAGCCATAAATAAACACGCCCAAATTTTCTATTCGGGCGTTTTTACTTCCCGGGGCAATTAACCCGACTTGTTTAAATCAAACAAAACTATAGCTCGACTGTTATCCACGCAATCGGCTGTTTCATTCTGCACTTCCCGCTTTAGTCTGGAACAACTGCCGATCAGTTCCGGCAACTTCAATTTCCTTACTAATGTTGTTTCACTGGAGTAACACAATGAAACTTGCAATTGTCAGTACGTTTACCCTATCAGCTGCACTTTTGGCTGGCTGCTCGGTTCCCACCGCACCCTCTGCGGGGCCTTCGCTGGAAAGTGTGTTCACCGAACCGGTCGGCCGCAGCAACGCGACTCGTATTCCCAACGGCAGCAATGTGGCCCTGGGCGTGGTGTACAGCCAAAACACCCAGGCTAACCGTGCCTATCTACAGAATTACCAGGCCAATGCCGGCACCGGCTTCGGCCAGAGCCTGCTGGTACGGGAGATCCACGACGCCTACGTCGCCACCTCCAGACCCGACCTTGCGGTGGATTGGGTCAAGGCCTCGCTTCAACGGCAATTCGGATCGGTCACCGTGTACCCGGACATGCAGAGCCTCAAGGCGGCGAAACCGGATGTGGTAGCCATTGTCGACAGCCGTAGCCAATTGATCACCTCGCGCAGTTCGGACGTCGAGTCCAAAGTCAGTGCCGATTTCTATGACAGCCAATTCAACTACATCGGCACGGCACAAGGTTATGACGCCAGAGCGCTCAGCCCGGTATGGGCGGACTATAAACGCAGTGAAGAGATTGTTGCCGATATTAACGAGCAACAAAACGTGCAAGTAAGGGCGCTGCAGAAGTTTGACCGGTCGCTCAGCAATTTATTGACCAGCCCGACAAGTAATGTCTCGATGATCGACACAGCGTCAGAGCTGAAACTGTATTAAGGCTGCGACAAATATTGTGAGTAAACCCCGACCGGGACAGGAAGGGTTTGCTCACAATCAATCAAGACCGCGACTTTTAAATAGCGGTATCTTCAGATCCGCGCTACAGCGCCAACCACCATTTTCTACAGACAAGGAAGTCCTCATGACTAAAGACCAGGAAAGATCCTTCATTGCCCGCATCACGTGCAATGGAATGGACATGACATTTTTTGACCAGATATTGAGCGCGGGTCATTTTGAAACTGGCGAACGCGGATCTCCGATCCCGCCAAATATAGTGACTACCTTTGAAGCCTATGATCCTGCAAGCCGGACAATGCGCCCTGTAGGTCGCAGAAAACAGACGGCCATGGTCATCCACTTCAGGTGTTATGACGACTACTACAACATGCAGATTCTGAGCGAAGCGTACTATCAGAAATACTTCAGCAAGAACGAACAAGACATCCTGGGCGCCTTCCCGGCCGCCGACGGTGATACCACATCCTTCAATTTGCTGGATGGCTATCATCGAATCATTACACTGGATGATTTGAACGCCTCTAAAGCCAGCGTTTATTTGAAAGCACGTAACGCCGGAATTATCAGACAAGAAATCTGGCGTGATCCGGCGTACAGCAGGTGCTTCACCGATATGTCTGGCGACACTGTCACGTTCGAGCTGGAAATTCTGGAAAGGCAGGTCTCTTCGCCCGCAAGCTCTACACCCTACAGCTGAGTTCCAAACATGGGCCGGCGTGTTGTCTTGCCCCTGGAATGAAAAAAGCCCCGCATCTCTCGATGCGGGGCTTTTTCATTCAACGCCTGATCAGGCAGCCGGTTCCAGCTCGGCGGCGGCAACGGTGGCAGGCACCACCGCTTGACCGCTCAACGCCAGGTCCAGCAGTTCGCGGTTGGCCACCGCGTACATGGCGTAGTCGGTGCCGCTGGCGGCACGGATTTCCACCAGCATGGCACGCCAGCGTTCGATCATGCCTTCATGCTGCTGCATCCACAGGTCCAGGCGTGTTTCCACCTCCTGGGAACCGTCGCCCTGTTGCAGGACCGAGATGGTGATCGCACGTTGCTGCCAGTCGACGTCATCACGGAACGCTTCACGGGCCAGGGCCTGCCAGTTGTTTTCAACCGGCAGAGCGCTGATCTGTTGCAGGTACCAGGTGATGTCCAGTGCACTGCCCACGGCGAAGTAGGCTTTGGCCACGTCGGCAGGATCCTGGCCGGTCACGTCGGAAGCCTCGATGATCGGCAGCAGCGTATACAGGTGCGTGGTGCCCGCCACCATGCGCGCCAGCAACTCCGGCACACCGGCTTCGACGTACGCCTGATAACGGGTCTGCCAGGTTTCGCGGATCTCGCCACTGAGCAATTCGTCGAGTTTGAGGCCCAACGCCGCCAGATGCGGACCGAAGTGCGCGACGTCACGGGCAGCGTTCTGCTCGTTGCGACGGGCACGCAGGAACCAGCGCGTGGCGCGACGGCCCAGGCGCATCAGCTCGTCCATCAGTTCCAGTTGTACGTCGGCGGAAACCTTGTAGTCCAGGTTTTCAATCTGACGGAACCAGTGCGGAAGGTGGAAAATGTCACGCACGATCACATAAGCACCGGCCACGTTCGCCGGGCTCATGCCGGTCGACTCTTTGAGTCGTTGAACGAAGGTGATGCCCATGTGGTTGACCAGATCGTTGGCGATCTGGGTGCTGACGATTTCGCGCTTCAGACGGTGACGACGCATCGCCGCGGAGAACTTGCTCACCAGTGTTGGCGGGAAAGCGGTTTCCATGTCGCGGGTCAGGTAGTCGTCGTCCGGCACCAGGGAGCCCAGCAACTGCTCCTTGAGGTCGATCTTGCTGTACGAGATCAGCACCGACAGCTCGGCACGGGTCAGGCCATGGCCTTCGGCGATGCGCTCGTTGATCGCTTCTTCGGCCGGCAGGAACTCGATGGCGCGATCCAGCTTGCCGCGACCTTCCAGGTCGTTCATCAGGCGCTTGTATTCGGCTATCCGCGGCAATGCACGGCGGGCTGCCAACGACAGGGCCTGAGTCTGCTTGTAGTTGTTGCCCAGCACCAGACCACCGACTTCGTCGGTCATGCTCGCCAGCAACTCATTACGTTGCTTGTCGGTCATGTCGCCGGCCTGAACCACTTCGTTGAGCAGGATCTTGATGTTCACTTCGTGGTCGGAGCAGTCCACGCCACCGGCGTTGTCGATGAAGTCGGTGTTGGAACCGCCGCCATTGAGGCCGAACTCGACGCGACCCAGTTGGGTCATGCCCAGGTTACCGCCCTCGCCCACGACTTTGCAGCGCAGTTCGTTGCCGTTCACCCGCAGTGCGTCGTTGGCCTTGTCGCCGACATCGGCGTGGCTTTCGCTGCTGGCCTTCACGTAAGTACCGATACCGCCGTTCCACAACAGATCCACCGGCGCCTTGAGCAAGGCGTTGAGCAGTTCGGTCGGGGTCAGCTTGTCGGCCTGGATATCGAAGCGTTCCTGCATTTGCGGGGAAATCGCAATGCTCTTCGCGCTACGGGAGAAGATGCCGCCGCCTTCGGACATGAGGCTGGTGTCGTAGTCCGACCAGGCCGAACGCGGCAGGTCGAACAGTCGCTGACGCTCGGCGAAGCTCGACGCCGGCTCAGGGTTCGGATCGATGAAGATGTGCAGGTGGTTGAACGCTGCGACCAGTTGCAGCTTGTCGGACATCAGCAAGCCGTTACCGAACACGTCACCGGCCATGTCGCCGACACCGACCACGGTGATGCTGTCTTCCTGGACATTGATGCCGCGCTCGCGGAAGTGGCGCTGTACGCCGACCCACGCGCCCTTGGCGGTGATGCCCATTTTCTTGTGGTCGTAACCGGCCGAACCACCGGACGCAAACGCGTCACCCAGCCAGAAACCGTAGTCGATGGCGATGCCGTTGGCGATGTCGGAGAAGGTCGCAGTGCCCTTGTCCGCCGCTACGACCAGGTACGGGTCATCGTCGTCATGACGCACGACGTTGGCCGGCGGCACCAGGGCGCCGTCCTTCAGGTTGTCGGTGATGTCCAACAGACCCGAAATGAAGATGCGGTAGCAGGCGATGCCCTCTGCCGCGATCTCGTCACGGCTGCCGCCCAGTGGCAGGCGACGCGGCAGAAAGCCGCCCTTCGCACCCACCGGCACGATGACCGAGTTCTTCACTTGCTGGGCTTTTACCAGGCCCAGGACTTCGGTACGGAAGTCTTCTTCACGGTCGGACCAGCGCAGGCCACCACGGGCCACGTTGCCGAAGCGCAGGTGCACGCCTTCGACGCGCGGCGAGTAAACGAAGATTTCGAACTTCGGTACAGGCTTGGGCAGCTCGGGAATCAAGTGCGGGTTGAACTTGAAGCTGAAGTACGACTTGTTATGGCCGTTGGCGTCAGTCTGGTAGAAGTTGGTGCGCAGGGTGGCCTTGATCAGGTCCAGGTAGCGACGCAGGATGCGGTCTTCGTTCAGTACCTGGACGTCGTCCAGGGCGCTGAGGATCGCGTGTTCCAGGCGTTGCTGCTTGTCTCCCAGATCTTCGCCGGTCAGCTTGCGCGCCAGGTAGAAACGGGTCTTGAACAACCGGGTCAGCTCGTGAGCGATGTCGGTGTGGTTATTCAGGGTGCTGGCGATATAGCCCAGGTCGAAGCCCAGACGGATCTGCTTCATGTAGCGGGCGTAGGCACGCAGCAGCGCCACGTCGCGCCATGGCAGGCCGGCGGTCAGTACCAGACGGTTGAACCCGTCGTTCTCGGCATCGCCACGCACGATGTGGACGAATGCGTCCTGCAGCGTGTCGTTCAACTGCTGGATGTCGAGTTCCAGGCCTTCGGCGGCGGTGAACGCGAAATCGTGAATCCAGAACTCGCGGCCACTGTTGTGGCGCAGGCGATACGGGAACTCACCCAGCACGCGCAGGCCGAGGTTTTCCAGGATCGGCAGCACGTCGGACAGCGCCAGCGGGGTATCGGCGTGGTACAGCTTGCAGTGCAGCATGCGCTGGCCGGAAACCTGACCCAGCGGCTGGTAGAAGCTCATCACCAGCGGATTTTTTTCGTTGAGGCTCAGCAGGTGCTGCATGTCGACCACAGCCGAGTGGGCTGCGAAACGCTCGCGGTAACCGGCCGGGAAGCCTTTCGGGAAGTCGGCCAGCACGTTGGTACCATGGGCTTCACCGAAGCTTTCAACGGTCAGGGCAGCGTAGTCGTCCTGCCAGCTGCGGCAGGCCTGCACCACTTCTTTTTCCAGCAGCAGCGGGTCGATATCGAGGCGGTTTTTCGGGTCGACGCGCAGAATCAACTGCACGCGGGCCAGCACGGACTCGGAGAAGAAGGTCCAGAACTCGCAGTCCGACGCTTTCAGGCGATCCATCAGCACTTGCTGGATCTTCTGGCGCACTTCGGTGGAATAGATGTCACGCGGCACGTAGGCCAGGCAGTAGCAGAAACGGCCGTACGGGTCTTTGCGCAGGAACACGCGAATCTTGTTGCGTTCCTGGATCTGCACGATCGACATCACGGTGCTGAACAGCTCGTCCACCGGGGTCTGGAACAGATCGTCGCGCGGCAGCACTTCGAGCACCTGCGCCAGTTCCTTGCCCAGGTGAGCCTTGGCCTGGAAGCCGGAACGGCGTTCGATTTCCTCGACCTTGCGGCGGATGTACGGGATCACCCGCACGCTCTCGCCATACACCGACGAGGTGTACAGACCCATGAAACGGCATTCCTTGATGACCTTGCCGTCGGCGTCGATTTCGCGGATCGACACGTAGTCCGGGTAAGCCGGACGGTGTACACGGCTTGGGTGCGCGGCCTTGGCGAACGACAGCAGGGTCGGTTCGCGCAGGTAGTTCACGGCGTAGTCTTCGATGCGCAGGTCATCGTAGGTCAGGCCGGCACGCAGCAGCTTGGTCAGGCCGAGGAAGGAGTCCTTGTCGTAGACGATATGGCCGCCATCGGCTTCATCGCTGACCACGAACTCTTCATAACCGAGGAAGGTGAAGTGGTTGCCCACCAGCCATTCCAGGAAGCTCTTGATTTCGTTCTTCTCGTCGCCATCGACGGCGAACCGGCTGCTGTCCAGCTTGGTCAGGATGTCCTGGACCTTGGCCTTCATCGGCTCGAAATCGCCGACGGCCACGCGGACTTCACCGAGCACCTGCTCCAGCTCTTTGCTCAGCACATTGAGCTCGGCGGTGTTGGCGCAGCGGTCGATCTCCAGGTACATCAGCGATTCTTGCTGAATGTCGTCGCCCTGGGTGCCTTTAGGCAGGATTTCCAGCAACTCGCCCTTGCTGCCACGACGCACGCTCAGCACGGTGGTTTGCAGGGTATGGATGCTGTAGCCGCGGCGGTTCAGCTCGGTACGCACCGAGTCCACCAGGAAAGGCAGGTCGTGGTGCAGCACTTCGACCGCGGTATGGGTCGACTGCCAGCCGTGGCGTTCGTAATCAGGGTTGTAGACGCGCACTTGCGGCTGCGCGTGATCAAAGCGCTCAAGCATGCGCCATGCAGAAAGGGTGCATCCAGCAAGGTCGGACAACCGACGCTGGGTCAGCTCGTCAAGGGAAATGATGCCGAAGAATTGTTCAGAAAACAGCGCCACTTGTGGCAGTGCCTGTTCACTGATGTGCTGCGCCAGTGCCGCTTGCAGTTGGTGCTGGAAGTCGGCTTTGCTGGCTGCGGTGAAGAACGCCATCTGTGGTACTCCGCTTGGGCTTGTTATTGATGAAAGCGTCGCGTGCAAAACCCCTTTCGGGGTGGTCCGTCACCCGGTTCCTGATTCTCGGGCAGAGGAAACAGGGTGACAGGTGGGTGAAGCTGGACGAGACACTCAGGTCACATTCACCTTCCGTGAATGGGCATCTGCAAAAACGACTGGACTGCGTGCAGCGCAATGTCTTTACGGGTGCTCATCCGTTGCGCAGCTTAACGAGTGCGGCAAGGCCCGTGCTTGCGGTGCTGCGACATATTCGGTCAACGGTACGCTGCTCAACGCATGCGCATCGAACAACACTAGCATTCGCACAGGAAAATGACGGTTTTCCGTCCGGTTTTACGGGACATGCGTACCAGAAATGACCAGTAACACTCTGGCCGTCCACGACCCGGTCATCGACACTCGGACAAGCAGAAATGTGCGCGGGCTGGCAGAATCGCCCGTTATTGCGTTTACCACGCCCGTCGAGTCAGGAATTCCCCATGAAAATGAAAACCGCCCTCTTGATCGTCAACCCTTGCGACGACGAAGAAGACAACATGGCCATGCTCTGCTGCCACAGCGACCAGGGCGAAATGTTCCTGATGAGCCGCTACCCGGATGAAGACGAGCTGGAAATCACTCTGGACGGCGAGCCTTCGACCCTGGATGGCGTGAAAGTCACCCTCAGCCCTTCCCTGCTGAAGATCGAAATTGCCGCGGCTGATGCCGATGCGCTCAATGGCGACGATGTACTGGAAATCACCTTTGATGCCGACATGGTGGATATGGATGAAGTTGAGCTGACCTTGAAGAACATTCTTGATGGCACTGGCACCTTCATTAGCCAGCTCTGAATATCAGCGCCTGTTCCGACCTCATCGCGAGCAAGCTCGCTCCCACATTTGATTGCATGCCTCAGTGACGGCGTGGTCCCCTGTGGGAGCGAGCTTGCTCGCGATGGCGTCAGTAAGCCCGCCACAATACTGAAATGGAACGAACCTCCAACAATTTCACCCATCTTTTCCCGCACTTTGCGCAAAATGCCGTTAGTCGCCACCCCCCGCGATGGATTAAAGTAACGCCCCCAGCCCTGGCGCATTTAGAACGTCCTCGGCCACCCTTTTGCAGGAACAGTCATCGATGGAACATCGTGAAGCGCTGCTAGCGCTGCGAACCTTTCTTTCAACGCAGATTCTCGGCCAGGAAAAACTCATCGAGCGATTGCTCATCGCCCTGCTCGCCGACGGCCATATGCTGGTCGAGGGTGCTCCTGGCCTGGCCAAGACCAAGGCCATCAAAGAACTTGCCGAAGGCATCGAAGCGCAGTTCCACCGCATCCAGTTCACTCCTGACCTGTTGCCGGCCGACATTACCGGTACGGAAATCTACCGCCCGGAAACCGGCAGCTTCGTGTTCCAGCAAGGCCCGATCTTCCACAACCTGGTATTAGCGGACGAAATCAACCGCGCCCCGGCCAAGGTCCAGTCGGCCTTGCTCGAAGCCATGGGCGAGCGGCAAGTCAGTGTCGGGCGCAGCACCTACGAGCTGTCGCCGCTGTTCCTGGTGATGGCCACGCAGAACCCGATCGAGCAGGAAGGCACCTACCCGTTGCCGGAAGCCCAGCTTGACCGGTTCCTGATGCACGTGAAAATCGGCTTTCCCGATGCCACTGTCGAGCGCCGGATTCTGCAGCAAGCCCGTGGAGAAGCCCTGAACGGCGAAGCGAAGCCTGAGCGTCGGGTTACTCAACAGACGATTTTTGTCGCACGCAAGGAAATCCTCGGTCTGTACATGGCCGACGCCGTGGAGGAGTACCTGGTACAACTGGTCATGGCCACCCGCACCCCGGCCAAATTCGACCCGGAGATGGCCGAGTGGATCGCCTACGGCGCCAGCCCCCGAGGTTCGATTGCCCTGGACCGCTGCGCCCGCGCCCACGCCTGGCTGGCCGGGCGTGATTTCGTCAGCCCGGAAGACATCCAGGCCGTGCTGTTCGACGTGCTGCGCCATCGCATCATTCTTTCCTTTGAAGCCGAAGCCGCTGGCATCGATCAGGACCGTGTGGTCCAGCGGATTCTCGACGTCGTAGCCGTCGCTTGACCCCGATGAACGCCAGCCTGCCGCCCGAGCCGGGCATCCGTGTCAGCCTCGCCGACCTGATCGAGATGCGCCATCGCGTGCGCGAAGTGCAGCTGTTTTCCACGCCTGGCCAACGCAGCCCGCTGATCGGCCTCCACCATTCCAAATTGCGCGGGCGTGGCGTCGACTTCGATCAGGTGCGGGTCTATCAGGCCGGCGACGATGTGCGCACCATTGACTGGCGTGTGACCGCGCGCACCCAGGAGCCCCACACCAAGCTGTTCCACGAAGAACGTGAGCGGCCGATTTTCATTATGGTCGAACAAAGCCACCGGCTGTTTTTCGGGTCGGGCCTGATGTTCAAGTCGGTGCTCGCCGCCCAGGCCGCGAGCCTGATCGGTTGGGCAGCCCTGGGCCACAACGACCGGGTCGGCGGGCTGGTGTATGGCGACAATGAGCACTATGAAATCAAGCCTCGGCGCAGCAAGCAAAGCCTGCTGCAGTTGCTCAACCGGCTGGTGCGGGTCAACCGGTCGCTGACCACCGAGGGCGAGCCGGACCGCGACGCCTTTGGCATTGCCTTGCGCCGAGCGCGTGAGGTGTCACGTCCGGGCAGCCTTGTCATTGTGATTTGCGACGAACGCGCGCTATCGGAAAGCGCCGAGCAACAGCTGAGCCTGTTATCGCGTCATTGCGACCTGTTGCTGCTGCCGGTGTCCGATCCGCTGGATCATGCTCTGCCCGCCGCCGGCCTTTTACGTTTCGCCGAGCGTGGAGCGCAATTGGAACTCGATACGCTGAATTTCGACCTGCGCCAGGCTTACCGGGCCCAGGCTGAAGCGCGTATCGCGCGCTGGGAGCTGCTCGCGCAAAAACTGCGGGTGCTGATGATGCCGTTGAGCACTCAGAGCGAAATGGTCGAGCAATTGCGCGAATACCTGAACCCACAGAAACCGGGGAAAGGTCGATGAGCAGCCTTGATCAACTGCAACCACTGATATCCCCGCCACCGGTGGAATTCTGGCCTCCAGCACCCGGTTGGTGGTTGCTGCTTCTGTTGGTGCCGCTGATCGGTTTGGGCCTGTGGAAGCTGCGTCGTTTTATTCCGGACAGGCGCCCCGTGGTGCGTGCAGAACAGCCGCTTGACCCGGTGCGTCTTGCCGCCCTGGCGGAGCTGGCCTTGATGCCCAAACCCTACGACGGTGCGCCGGCCGGTGCCTGGCTGCAGCAACTCAACGGTTTGCTCAAACGCCTGTGCCGCAACCACTACCCCTACAGCCAGAGCCACACCCTCAACGGGCGAAAATGGCTGGCGTTCCTCGACAATCGCTGCCCGGCCGCCGGCCTGACTCGCTGGATGGTGCTGGTCGAAGGCGCCTACAAACCCGAATGCAAACTCGACGACAAGGCCATCGCCGGCCTGACCCAGGCCGTCGACACATGGATTCGCAAGCATGTTTGAGTTCGCCTGGCCGTGGATTTTCGCCCTTCTGCCGCTGCCGTGGCTGATGCGCATCGTATTGCCGGTGGCCGACAGTGGCGAACCGGCGCTCAAGGTCAGCTTCCTCAGCGACCTGGAAGGCCTCGCCGGGCGTCGCGCCCGGGCCAACCTGCCAGCATGGCGCCAGCAGGCACCGTTCATAGTGCTGTGGCTGTTGCTGCTGGTCGCGGCGGCCCGCCCGCAATGGCTCGGCGAACCCTTGCCGATTGCCGCCAGTGGCCGTGACTTGCTGGTGGCGGTGGACGTTTCCGGCTCCATGGACTTCCCTGACATGCAGTGGCAGGACGAAGAAGTCAGCCGACTGGCGTTGGTCCAGCACCTGCTCGGCGATTTCCTCGAAAGCCGCGAAGGTGACCGGGTCGGCCTGATCCTGTTCGGTAGCCAGGCCTACCTGCAGGCGCCGCTGACCTTCGACCGCCACACCGTGCGCGTCTGGCTCGATGAAGCGCGTATCGGCATTGCCGGCAAAAACACCGCCATCGGCGATGCTATCGGCCTGGCCCTCAAGCGCCTGCGTTCGCGTCCGGCAACAAGTCGCGTGCTGATTCTGGTCACCGACGGCGCCAACAATGGCGGTGAAATCGACCCGTTCACCGCCGCCCGGCTGGCGGCCAAGGAAGGCGTGAAAATCTATCCGATCGGCATTGGCGCCGATCCAGAGCAAAGCGGCTCCGTGGGTTTCCTCGGCGTCAACCCGAGCCTGGACCTCGACGAGCCGTCCCTCAAGGCCATCGCCGAAGTCACCGGCGGTCAGTACTTCCGCGCCCACGATGGCAAGGAACTGCAATCGATCAAGGACACCCTTGACCAACTGGAGCCCGTGACCCAGCAACCGACCCAGGCCCGCCCGGCCCAAGCGTTGTATCACTGGCCGCTGGCCCTGGCGCTGTGGTTGAGCATGCTGCTGCTGGCCCCCGTACTCTGGCCGGACAACCCCTTGCAACGCCTGTTTACCAGGGATCTGTTTTTGCAAACGCAATTGCTGCCTGACTGGCGCCAGCGTCTCAAACGCCTGCGCCTGCGGAGGCGCCGATGAGTGCGCTGTGGCCGTACTGGTTCCGCCCCTGGTGGCTGCTGTTGCTGCCGGTGCTTGGCTGGTTGCTCTGGCAACTCTGGCACCGCAAGAAGCGCGCCGGGCGCTGGCAAATGATCCTGCCTGCGGCCTTTCACACGACATTGCTCAGCGGTGGCAGTGGACGTGACAGTAAATTGCCCTGGATCGCCCTCGGTCTCGCGTGGCTGTTGACCGTGCTCGCCCTGCTGGGTCCGGGCTGGCAGCGTGTCGAGCAGACCAGTCAAAAGCCCGCCGATCCGCTGGTGGTGATCCTCGAGCTGACCCCGGAAATGCTCGCCACCGACGTCACACCCAACCGACTCGAACAGGCACGACGCAAGGTGCTTGATCTGCTGCAGATTCGCAGCGACGCGCAAACCGCCATCGTCGTCTACGCCGGCAGTGCCCACACACTGGTGCCGCTGTCAGATGATCTTTCCACCAGTCGCAATCTGTTGGATGCACTGAAACCGTCGTTGATGCCAGCGGCCGGTCATCGCGCCGATCTGGCGGTGCTCAAGGCCCTGGCGTTGCTCGAACAGGCTGCTTTGGGCGATGGCCGGATCCTGCTGATTGGATCGTCCCTGACCGACCAGGAGCGACTGGGCATCCGTCGCGCGCTGAACGGCAAATCGACTCAATTTTTGATGCTCGGCATCGGCACCGCCGAAGGCTCGCCGATCACCCAGGAAGACGGCAGCTTCCTCAAGGATGAACAAGGCGCCATTCTCGTGCCGCGCCTGGACGAGCCCGGCTTGAAAAATTTTGCCAACGACCTGGATGGGCGCTATCGCCAGGCGCGCCTGGACGATAGCGACCTGCACGCCCTTGGCCTGCTCGACGGTCCACGCCACTTGCGCAACGACGGTCAGACCTTGCGCCTGGACACCTGGGCCGATCAGGGGTACTGGCTGCTGCTGCCACTGCTGCTGCTCGCGGCCTGCGCGGGACGTCGCGGTTGGCTGCTGTGCCTGCCGCTGCTATTGGCGCTGCCTCAACCGAGCTACGCCTTCGACCTCGCAGACCTTTGGCTGCGTCCGGATCAACAAGGCTCGCATTTACTCAAGCAGAAACGCCCCGCCGAGGCCTCCCGACGCTTCGAAAGCCATCAGTGGCAAGGCGTGGCGCTCTATGAGGCCGGCGACTACGCAGGCGCCGCCGAGCGGTTTGCCGAAGGCGACGATGCCCACTCCCACTACAATCGAGGCAATGCCCTGGCCAAAAGCGGTGAGCTGGAGGCAGCCCTGGACGCTTACGAACAGGCACTGGAACGTCAACCGGACTTGCGTCCGGCACTGACCAACAAGGCGCTGGTCGAACGCCTGCTCAAGGAGAAAAATACTCCTCCTGAGCCAGACGCCGCCAGCAACGCCCGGCCCGAAGCCGAATCGCCGGAGCCACCGCCCGGTGCCGCCGCACAACCCTCGAGCAGCGGCGAACCGAAAACCGAGGGGCAACCGAGCCGCCCGGGTGAGGAACAACCACCCACCACACCGCCGAAACCGGGGGGCAACGAGGTTCCGGGCAGCGAACTGGGTGACGAACAACACACCACACCGCCCTTGCGCCCGGCCACCGACAGTATCGAAGGTGAGCAGCGCCAGGCACTGGAGCAATGGCTGAGACAGATCCCGGATGACCCCGGTGAACTGCTCAGGCGCAAATTCTGGTACGAACAGCAACAACATCAGGATCAGGAAGAAACTCGATGACCCGCTTCACCGTTTTATTGCTCGCGCTGCTGCATGGCCTGTTGTTCTGCACCGTTCAGGCACAGGCAGCAGAACTGGTCGCCAGTGTTGATCGCAGTCGCCTGAGCTCAGGCGAGACGGTCGAGCTGACCCTGGAATCCAGCGATGTCACTCAGTTCGGCAAACCGGACCTGGCGGCGCTGGAACCGTTGTTCGAAGTGCGCGGCACACGCCAGGTCAACCAGCTGAACACCCTGAGCGGAGAAAACCAGGCCACCACCCGCTGGATCGTCACCCTCCTGCCCCGGCAAAACGGCAGCGTGGTGATTCCGTCATTGCAACTGGGGGAACTGCAGAGCCAGCCGATCACCCTGCAAGTGGTCGAGAGCGCAACACCGGACAACCCGACCCAGCGGGCCGCGGTGTTCATCGATGCCAGCCTCGATCAAACCAGCGTGTACGTGCAGGCCCAGGCGGTCCTGACCCTGCGCATCTACCATTCGGTGTCGCTGTACGACGACAGCAGCCTGCCACCCTTGCAGATACCTGACGCACGCATCGAACAATTGGGCGACTCACGCACCTACGAAAAGGACATCGACGGCCTGCGCCATGGCGTGATCGAAATGCGTTACGCGATCTACCCGCAACACAGCGGCGAACTGATCATTCCGGCACAGGTCTTCAACGCCGCGCTGGTCGACCCACAACCGGTACAGGACGCAGCCCAGGGGCCAAAAGCCGGCAAGCTGATGCGCGTCACCTCGGCCGAACTGCTGTTGACGGTCAAGGCCAAGCCCCTCACCTATCCGGCCGACGCGCCCTGGCTGCCTGCCCGCAGCCTGACCCTGAGCGAAATCTGGAACCCGGAGCCGGATCACACTCAGGTCGGCGATTCGCTGACCCGCAGCCTGACGGTGAAGGCCGAAGGCTTGTCCAGCACCCAACTGCCTCCGCTGCCCGGCACCGACGTCGGCGGCCTGCGCCGCTACCCTGATCAACCGGTGCTCGGCAACCAGAACAGCGAACGCGGCCTGGTCGGCAGTCGTGAAGACCGCGAGGCCCTGGTGCCGACAAGGACCGGCGCCATCGAGCTGCCCACCGTCGACGTGATCTGGTGGAACACCTTCGAAGATCATCTGGAACACAGCAGCCTGCCTGCTCGCACGCTGCACGTGGTGGCCAATCCGAGCCTGCTGGCCGACACCCCGGCCGGCGCCTCACCGGTCGATGTAGGCGCCAACAGCGAAGCACTCTGGCGCTGGAAGCTCAGTACCTTGATTCTGGCCTGCACTACCCTGCTCGGCTTTGGCCTCTGGTGGCGTGGCCGCTGGCAACCGGCGGTGGCGCGTGTCGCGCAAACCGGCCCGAGCCCGCGCACCGTGCTCGACGACCTCAAGCGCGCCTGCCAGGCCAACGACTCCCACGCCACCCGCCAGGCCCTCGACGCCTGGGCCCGCCAGCAGCCGGAAACCCTGGCCGACATGGCCGCCCGCTTCGTACCTCTGTCCGACGCCCTCGACGGCCTGAACGGCGCGCTGTACAGCGAAACCGGCCAGTATTGGCAAGGTGACGAACTGTGGCGTGCGATCAAGGCGATCCCGATGGCCGAACGGGTTCAGGACCCTGTCGGTGACAGTGGGTTGCCGCCGCTTTATCCCAAGTAAACACCGACCTGGCGACAAAGATGCATTTGTGGCGAGGGGGCTTGCCCCCGTTCGGGCGCGAAGCGGCCGTAAATCCGGGCGGCTCGGTGTACCAGGAAAAACCTGGGGCCGCTCCGCAGCCCAACGGGGGCAAGCCCCCTCGCCACAGGCAAGCCCCCTCGCCACAGGCAGCCGTCCTCGCCACAGAACTCCCTGCCATAAGAAGTTTGGTGTGCAACCACACCCGACCGGTTTACCAGTAAACTCTTCCCCCTTTCGCCGCCTTCATTTTTCACGCGGCCATTACCTATTTTGTAGCGGAGTTCGCCTTGCGCTTGTTTCACACCTCCGACTGGCACCTCGGGCAGAACCTGCACGGCCAGGATCGCGATTTCGAACACGGCTGTTTTCTCGAGTGGCTGTTGCGTCAATTGAAGCTCGACCAGCCGGATGTGCTGTTGATCGCCGGCGATATCTTCGACACGGTCAATCCGCCGGTCAAAGCCCAGGAGCGTCTCTACGACTTCATCGTCAGCGCCCACGAACAGCAGCCGTTGCTGACCATCGTGATGATTGCCGGCAACCACGATTCCGGCTCGCGGATCGAACTGCCCGCGCCGTTGATGCGCCGCTTGCGCACTCACGCGCTCGGTCGTGTGTTGTGGCTGGATGACGGGCAACTGGATGCCGAGCGTTTGCTGTTGCCGCTACCGGATGCCAAGGGCAAAACCGTCGCCTGGTGCCTGGCGCTGCCGTTCCTGCGCCCTGCCGAAGTCACCGGCGCGCATCTGGGCGACAACTACCTGCGTGGCATTGGCCAGGTCCATGAATGGCTGATCGAGGCGGCGAACGCAAAGCGCAAGAAAGGCCAGGCGCTGATCGCCATCAGTCACGCGCACATGGCGGGCGGTTCGGTGTCGGAAGACTCGGAGCGCAGCCTGATCATCGGCAATGCCGAAGCCCTGCCCGCCAGCCTGTTCGGGCCGAGCATCAGTTATGTGGCCCTCGGCCACTTGCACAAGCCGCAGAAGGTCAACGGCGAGGAGCGCATCCGCTACAGCGGCTCGCCGATTCCGTTGTCGTTCTCCGAGATCAGCTATCAGCACCAGATCCTCGACATCAAACTCGATGGCGAAACCCTGGTCAGCGTCGAGCCGAAACTGATCCCCCGCGCGGTCAACCTGCAACGCATCGGCCCGGCGCCATTGAGCGAGATCCTGGTGCAACTGGCGGACCTGCCGAACATCGACCTGTTGGCCGACATCCAGCGCCAACCATGGCTGGAGGTGCGGGTGCGCCTCGATGAACCGCAGCCCGACCTGCGCAATCAAGTGGAAACCGCCCTGCAAGGCAAGGCCGTGCGCCTGGTGCGCATCGCCGCCGAGTACGCCGGCAACGGCGGCCGTGACGGTGCCGACGAAGGCAGCACGCTGATCGAACTGGACCAACTCACGCCTCAGGAACTGTTCAGCCGCGCCTGGCAGGACAACTACGGCAGCGAGGTCGACGAGCAGACCCTCAAGGACTTTGCCGAGCTGTTGCAGGACGTGCAGATGGAGAGCGAACAACCATGAAAATCCTCGCGATCCGCCTGAAAAACCTCGCCTCCCTGGCCGGGCCATTTGAAATCGACTTCACCGCCGAACCTCTGGCCAGTGCCGGACTGTTCGCCATCACCGGCCCCACCGGCGCGGGTAAAAGCACCTTGCTCGATGCCCTGTGCCTGGCGCTGTTTGGCGCCGTACCGCGCCTGAACAACACCGGCCGCGACGCCAAGGTGCCGGACGCCGACGGCGAAATCGCTACCGGCGACCCGCGCACCCTGCTGCGTCGCGGCACGGGTGAAGGCTATGCGGAAGTGGATTTCGTCGGCGTCGACGGCCGCCGCTACCGCGCCCGCTGGGAGGCCAATCGCGCCCGGGACAAGGCCGCTGGCAAGCTGCAGGCCAGCCGCCAGAGCTTGCGTGACATCGATCAGGATCAATTGCTCGCCAGCCAGAAAGGTGAATACAAGACTCAGCTCGAAGCCGCGCTGGGGCTGAATTTCGAACAATTCACCCGCGCGGTGATGTTGGCGCAAAGCGAGTTCAGCGCGTTCCTCAAGGCCGACGACAACGACCGCAGCGAACTGCTGGAAAAACTCACCGATACCGCGCTCTACACTCGCCTCGGTCGTCGGGCCTTCGACAAGACCAAGGAGGCCCGCGAGGCGCACAAGCTGCTGCAGGATCAGGCCAGCGGGGTAACGCCGCTGTCACCTGAAGCTCGCGCCGAACTGGATGAGCGCTTCAACCAGGCGCAGCAACAACTCAAGACCCAACAGGCACAACTCAAGCAGCTTGAACTGCAGGACACCTGGCTCAAGGACCTGCGTCGATTGCAGGACGAGCATCTGGCCGCCAGCGAACAACTGCAATCGGCGCAGACCCACTGGGAGGCCTTGGCCAGCGAGCGGTTGAGGCTCACCCGTCTCGAACAGCTGGCCCCGCAACGGCACCAGTTCGCCCGTAAAGCCGAGGTCGACGCGCTGCTGACACCCTTGGCGACGCAAATTGCCTTGCAGACGCAGCAACATGGCGAACTCGATGAGCGCCAGACGCTGCTTGAGCACCAGCTGAGCAGCGCCCGGATCGCCTTGAGCGAAACCCAACAGCGACAAGCCGACAGCGCGCCGTTGCTGCGTCAGGCCTTTGAAGCCCAAAGCACCCTCGCCCGCCTGGCCAAGGACACCGCCCTCAGCGCCGAAGCCAGGCAACAGGCGCAACAGGCCTGCACCCAGGGCCAGGGCACGATTCAGACCTTGCTCGGTCAGCAAGCCCGAGGCGCCGGGGACTTGCAGCGCATCGCCACGGGGCTTGAGCAAAGCACGCATCTGGCACCGCTGAGCGATGCCTGGAATGCCTATCGCGACCGGCTGCAACAGTTGATGCTGATCGGCAATCGACTGAATCAGGGCCAGGCCGAACTGGCCAGCCTCGAACAAAACGCCGCGAGCACCGACCAGGCGCTCACCGCGCAGAAGCAGCAACTGGAGGTGCTGTTCAAGGAGGCCGGTGCCGAACCGGATGCCGTCGCCGAACAGATCGGCATCCTGGGTAGCCTGTTGCAGGACAACCGCAAGCAACTGCGCGCCGTCGAAGACCTGGCGCGCTTGTGGGCCAGCCAGCAGGACCTGGACAAACGCAGCGCCGAGCTGCAACAGCGCCAGCTCACCGCGCAGCAGGAACGTGAACGCCTGACCCAGGACGGGGTCAAGGCCAAGGCTGATCTGAGCGTTGCCGAACAGACCCTCAACGTCACTCGCGAACTGCTGGAGCGTCAGCGTCTGGCGCGCAGTGCCAGTGTCGAAGAGCTGCGCGCGCAGTTGCAGGACGATCAGCCATGTCCGGTCTGCGGCAGCAACGAGCATCCGTATCATCAGCCGGAAGCCCTGCTGCAAAGCCTCGGTCGTTTTGATGAAAGCGAACAGGGCAACGCGCAAAAGGCCGTCGACCTGCTCAAGGAAAAACTCACTGACCTGCGTGCCGAAGTCGGCGGGCTGATCGCCCAGCAAAAGGAACTGCTGCAACAGCAGGAGCAACTGGCGACCCAGCAGCAAGCCCTCGCACCGAGCCTGGAAGCGCACCCGCTGGCGGCCCAACTGCTGAATCAGGATGCCGCCAAACGCGATGCCTGGCTCGTTCAGCAAAACAGTCAGCTCAACCAGAGCATCAGCCAGGACGAGCAACGGCAGAGCGCGCTGCTCACCCTGCAACAGGATGCCGCACGCCTGACCCAGCAACTGCGCCATGCCGAAACCGCGCACCAGCAAGCGGCCCAGCACCTGAGCAATCAACAGCGCGAATTGAACAACGACCGCCAGCGTCTGGACGAAGAACTCAAGGCGTTCGCCAACCTGCTGCCAGCCGAAACCCTGCAAGCGCTGCGCGTCGAACCGGCCGCGACTTTCATGCAGCTCGACCGGCAGATCGCCGAGCGCCTGGCGCAACTCGAACAACAAAAGGAAGAACTGGCCGAGCAGCAACAACGCCAGCAACAGCTGGAGAAGGAACAGGATCGCCAGCAAAGCCGCGTGCAGCAATTGCAGGCCGCCGAACAGCAATTCAATGGACTGGCCGAGCAGCAACAGGCGAGCCAGCACACACTCGGGCAATTACTCGGCGAACACAGCAGCGCCGAGCATTGGCAGCAGCAACTGGAACAGACCGTGGAACAGGCGCGCAGCGCCGAAGCCAGCACTGCGCAGACGTTGCAAAGCGTCGTCACGCAGTCAGTGCAAATCGCCGCCGAGCTCAAGGCCCAGCGGGAACGCTTGCATGCACTGGAAGGCGAAGAACGTGAGCTCGCCGGCAAGATCGGCGACTGGCGTGCCCGTCATCCCGAACTGGATGACGGTGGCCTCGAAAACCTGTTGAGCGTCGACGACACCCAGGTCAGCGAACTGCGCCAGCGCTTGCAGCACAGCGAGAAAGCCATCGAACAGGCCAACGTCCTGATACAGGAGCGCAACAAACACCTGCTCAATCATCAGGCACAACAGAACGGCAATCTCGATGCCGAGCAATTGGCCAGTGCGCTGATCGACCTGCAAAACCTCGCTGCCGCCAGCGAGCAACACTGCGCCGAACTGCGCGCCGATCAGGCTGAGGACCAGCGCCGGCAGAACGCCAATCAGGCCCTGGCGCAGCAGCTTGCCGACGCCTACAACGAGTATCAACGCTGGGCACGCCTGAATGCGTTGATCGGCTCCGCCACCGGCGACACCTTCCGCAAGATCGCCCAGGCCTACAACCTCGACCTGCTGGTGCATCACGCCAACGTGCAATTGCGCCAACTGGTGCGCCGCTATCGCCTCAAGCGCGGCGGCAGCATGCTCGGGTTGCTGGTGATGGACACGGAAATGGGCGACGAACTGCGTTCGGTGCACTCACTGTCCGGTGGCGAGACCTTCCTGGTGTCGCTGGCGCTGGCCCTCGGTTTGGCGTCGATGGCGTCGAGCACGTTGAAAATCGAGTCGCTGTTCATCGACGAAGGCTTCGGCAGCCTCGATCCCGAATCCCTGCAACTGGCCATGGATGCCCTCGACGGCTTGCAGGCCCAGGGCCGCAAGGTCGCGGTGATTTCCCACGTACAGGAAATGCATGAACGGATTCCGGTACAGATTCAGGTCCAGCGCCAGGGCAACGGCCTGAGTACCCTGGAGGTGAAATGAACACGCTGTATTCCTTCCGCCGCTGCCCGTACGCCATGCGCGCACGCATGGCCCTGCGTTATTCGGGAGTGGCCGTGGACATCGTCGAAGTCAGCCTGAAGGCCAAGCCCGCCGAGATGCTCGCACTGTCGGGCAAAGGCACGGTGCCGGTACTGAGCGTCGATGGCCGGGTGATCGACGAAAGCCTCGACATCATGCGCTGGGCCCTGGCTCAGAACGATCCGCAGGACTGGTTGCTTAAGGATGATCCTGTCGCAGCGGAGCAAATCGCCCCTTTGATTGAACAGAACGATCAGGTGTTCAAGGTGCACTTGAATCGCTACAAGTACGCCGAGCGTTATCCCGAGCAGCCGATGGAGGTTTATCGCAGCGAGGGTGAGGTGTTCCTGCGCAGGCTGGATCAGTTGCTGGAAGGCCGCGACTATTTGCTGGCGGACCATCCGAGCCTGGCGGATGTGGCGTTGATGCCGTTTGTACGGCAGTTTGCGCATGTGGATCGCGAGTGGTTCGGGCAGACGCCTTACCTGCGCTTGCAGGCATGGCTACAGCGGCTCTTGGAGTCGGACCTGTTCACATCAATCATGAAGAAATAACCACCCCCTGTAGGAGCCAGCTTGCTGGCGAAGGTGTGTCAGTTGACGCTGTGGTGCCTGATACGCCATCGCCAGCAGGCTGGCTCCTACAAAGGTCCGTGGTGCGTCGAAGACTCAGGCCAGCACCTGACACATCCCGATGGCCGAGCAATCGACCTGGAACGGGCCGAAAACCACACCTTCACTCCTGATCGGTGGATTGCCGGCCAGCATGCCCTGGGCATTGGCGTTTTCGATGTTGCGGGCAATGTTGTGGTTGGCTTCGATGGCCCGTGCCACCGAGCCTGCCGAGCCCTGTCCGATCCCCAACAGGGAGGATCCATTGGTCATGAACGCCAGGAAAGCGATGACCCAGAGTCTGTGCCCTTTCATGCGCCGACGACTCCTGCGAGTTCAGCCTGATCAACGCTGGCATTCTGCGCACGGTGTTCAAACTGGATGCCGGGATGAGCGACCTGGATCGGTGCTTCAAAGCTGGATTGCGACTGCGCTGAAAGGCTGACCACCAGCACCATGGCAAGGTAAAGACCGATCGCCACATAGGCGCCGTGTTTGGCAGAAGTGAGAATTGCGCTGGCCATGATGTTCTCCGCAGGCATGTTTCAATGCCCACAGAATCGATCAAAAAAGCCGGGTTAACCACTCAGGGTTATCCATAGTGACCATCAACTTCATTGATCATTAAGCCAGACTATTTCAGTCTTCAATAAAACTCATCAAGCGCTCGCGCGCAGCATCCGGCTCAACCGGAACAGGGTCGGCTGCCGACAGAATGGGGGTGGAATAGAGAAAAAGTAGAACCAATGCCAGACGCGTCACCATGCTATCGATCCTTGCCGTGAGGAGGAGTCAAAAAATCAGCGTCAATTTAAACGCATGGCAATGTGATATCAAGCGCGACATTGATGGCAAAGTGATGCAGTCGCAAATGCGTTATGCAGGAGCGACATCACTCTGATCGTTTTCAACACCTGTTTTTCAACATCAGGCTCTTCGATCATCAGTGACTTCGCTCCTGCATAAAGGCAGGGCTGACGTTCAGGCTTGGGTTTTGTGATCCAGCGCGGCGTAGAAGTTGGCGCTCTGTTGCAGGTACTTCGGGGTGTAGCTCTGGGTGTGGGCTTTTTTGTCGCTGATTTCAACGTTGGCACTGGCTGGCAGCGCAACGGTGGCGGAAATGGCGGAAGCGGCGATGACAGAGAAGATGTTGAAGTTCATGGCGGTATTCCTCGGATTCGGTTGGCTTGCTTGCCCGGTGGGGCCGTGAAGCAAACTTAACCCTCGAGGGTTCGTGCCTTGAAATGCTTTGTAGCAGTACCAGATATCAGCGTCATTGATAAAAGCAGGCAGGCCCCATCAACCGGGGCCTGCGGCTTATTGACGCAGCAGAAACCTGAGGTCGCTCGGGGCATCCATCGGCAGTTTTTGCACGGTCTTGCCCAGCAGACCAGTCCTGACGTCGCGTTCGACGACGACAATCTGGTTGCTCTTCTGGTTGGCGATCAACAGGAATTTGCCGCTCGGATCGAGGCTGAATTCCCGCGGATGATCGCCCTCCACCGCCCGCCGTTGCAGCTCACTGAGGTGGCCGGTCGCCGGATCGATGGCAAACACCAGCAGTTGATTGGCCGTGCCACGGTTGCTGACGTAGAGGAACTTGCCATCAGCCGAGGCATGCAACGCCGCCGCAGCCTTGTCCGATACCGGTTGCCCGGCAGCCAGATCGACCATCTGCGTCTGTTCGAGTTGGCCGTCGTGGTAATCGAACACCGCCACTTGCGCGCTCATTTCCATGGTCAGCCAGGCATGTTTGCCATCGGCGCTGAACAGCAGGTGGCGCGGCCCGCTGCCCGGCGGCAGTTGCACGAATGCCGGGGTAGCCGGGGTCAACGGCAGTTCCGGGTTGGCCTTGGGATCGAAGCGGTAGGCGAACACCTTGTCGGCACCCAGGTCGTTGGAGAACACGTATCTGCCGTCCGGCGACGGGATCGTCGAATGCACATGGGCCGAGGCTTGGCGCTCGGGATTGACCCGGCTCGCCGGGTGGCTGCTCATCTGCACCACCGGTTTGAGCTTGCCATCGGCCGTCACCGGCAATACCGCCAGGGTGCCGCCCGGGTCTTCGGCCACCGAGTAATTGCTGACAAACAAATGGCTGCCATCGATGCTGAGGCTGGAATGGGTCGGCTCGTTGCCCAGGCTTTGCACCTGGCTGACCAGGCTCAGCGCGTGGGTCTTGGGATCAATCGCGAAACTGCTGACGCGCCCTACCGGATCGGTCTGGCCAGGGCCGTTTTCGTTGACCACGAACAGCTGTCGCTGATCCTTCGACAGGGTCAACCACGACGGGTTCGCGCTCTTGATCACTTGCAGGGGGCGGGCATCGATCTGCCCGGTGCGGCTGTCGAACGCCAGGCGGTAGATGCCCTGGCTTTGACCGGCGGTGTAGGAGCCCACCAGCAGTTGATAGTCCTCGGCGGATGCGACCTGGACGCCCATGGCGCCGATGCTGCCGGCCATCAACAGTGGCCAGAGGTTACGCATCGTCTTGGTCGTCATCTTCGTTGTCACCGCTGACGACATCGCCCAGGCACACCAAACGGTGTTCACCCGAGTCACCGGTGATCAACCAGCTTTGCAACGAGGTATCGAAGGTCGCGGCCTGGATCTGCGCGGGGGTGAACTCCCAGTGTTTGGCCGCACGGCCATCCATGCATTCAATGTGCAGGTTATCGAACTCGTCGAGGGCGAATTCGAAGGCATGCAGCCCGTCGATCTCCACCATTCCGCAGTGTTCGAGGGCATTGAGCAAGGTGTCGGTTGGGGAAGTCATGGCAATCAATCTTTGAATGAGAAAGACGCAATGATAGCTCATGCACCCGACCAAAGTTTCACACAAACCTGTGGGAGCGGGCTTGCTCGCGAAAGCGCAGTGTCAGCCAACAGAGATGTTGAATGATTAACTGCATTCGCGAGCAAGCCCGCTCCCACAGGGGTTGTGGTCAGCCGCTAGAGTGCCTCGCGGGACGACTGCCCATCCACCAGTCGCTGGATGCGCAGCGGATTACCGTTCTTCAGCGCATCCGGCAGCAAGCTGTCCGGGTAGTTCTGGAAGCACACCGGACGCAGGAAACGATCGATGGCCAGTGTGCCCACCGAGGTACCGCGCGCATCGGACGTTGCCGGGTAAGGCCCGCCGTGGACCATCGAATCGCAGACTTCCACGCCCGTCGGATAGCCATTGAGCAGGATGCGTCCGACCTTCTGCTCCAGCAACGCCGTCAGCCCGGTGAACTGTTCGAAGTCTTCCGGCTCGCCGATGACGGTGGCGGTCAACTGGCCGTGCAGGCCATTCAGGGCGGCCATCAGTTGCGCATGATCGGCCACTTCAACCACCACCGTGGTCGGACCGAACACTTCCTCCTGCAGCACTTCATCGCCATCGAGCAGCAGGCTGACATTGGCCTTGAACAGCTGCGGCTGTGCCTGATTGCCCTGTTGCGGATTGCCGGCCAGGTGCTCAATCCCCGGATGCGCGAGGAGTTTTTGCAAGCCTTGACCATAGCTGCTCAAGGTGCCGGCGTTGAGCATGGTTTGCGCCGGCTGGTCGCCCATCAACCCGGCCACTTGCTGCACAAAGGCACTGAACGGCGCTGAGCGAATGCCGATCACCAGGCCCGGATTGGTGCAGAACTGGCCGCAGCCCTGAACCACCGACGCCGTTAGATCCCGGGCGACCGTGTCGGCCCGCGCCTGCAACGCCTCGGGCAAGACGATCACCGGGTTGATGCTCGACATCTCGGCAAACACCGGAATCGGTTGTGCACGAGCCGCTGCCATGTCGCACAAGGCTCGACCGCCCTTGAGCGAACCGGTGAAGCCCACGGCCTGAATCGCCGGATGCTTGACCAGCGCCTCGCCGACGCCACCGCCGTAGATCATGTTGAACACGCCAGCCGGCATCCCGGTTTTCTCGGCGGCTCGAATGATCGCGTCAGCCACCCATTCAGCCGTGGCCATGTGACCGCTGTGGGCCTTGAACACCACCGGGCACCCGGCGGCCAGCGCCGAGGCGGTATCGCCGCCGGCGGTGGAGAACGCCAGCGGAAAGTTGCTGGCACCGAACACCGCCACAGGTCCCAGGCCGATGCGGTACTGACGCAGGTCCGGACGCGGCAACGGTTGACGCTCCGGCAATGCCCGGTCGATTCGCGCGCCGTAGAAATCACCGCGACGCAAGACTTTGGCAAACAGGCGCATCTGCCCGCTGGTGCGTCCACGCTCGCCTTGAATCCGCCCTGCGGGCAACGCCGTTTCGCGGCAGACCACAGCGACAAAAACATCACCGAGGGCATCCAGTTCATCGGCAATGGCCTCGAGAAACTGCGCCCGCCGCTCCGCGCTCAGGCTGCGATAGACCGGATACGCGGCCGCCGCCGCGCCGGCCGCCGCATCGACTTCCTGCGCTGTCGCCTGATAAAAATCGTGGGGCAAAGCCTCGCCCGTTGTTGCATCGACACTCTGCAACTTGATGCTACCGGCAGCACTGCGTTGGCCGCCGATGTAGTTGTGACCAAGAATCCGGGTCATGGGTAACTCCTCAAAGTGTGCCAACGGTGCCGGGCGCGAAAGCCGCTGCGACCGGTGCGATGCCGTTGATCAATGGCGCGCCGAATTCAGCCTGGGTGATCTCGAACACATCACCCGGCTGGGTGCGAATGCCATCGGCGAAGGACAGGGTCGCCGTGCCGAAGAAGTGAATGTGCACGTCCCCCGGGCGCAGGAACTGGCTGTACTTGAAATGATGGAATTCGAGGTTGGCGAGGCTGTGGCACATGTTCGCCTCGCCGCTGAGAAACTCGTTCTGCCACAGCACTTCGCCGTCACGCAGGATGCGGCTGGTCCCCGCCAGATGCTGCGGCAGTTCGCCAACCCGCAGTTCCGGGCCATAGCTGCAGCTGCGCAGTTTCGAGTGGGCCAGGTACAGGTAGTTCTTGCGCTCCATGACGTGGTCGGAGAACTCGTTGCCCACGGCAAAACCCAGGCGATACGGCTTGCCGTCGTGACCGATCACGTACAGGCCAGCGATCTCCGGCTCTTCGCCGGCATCTTCGGCAAACGGCGGCAGGGGGAACGGCTGGCCCGGCCTGATGACGATGCCGCCATCGCCTTTGTAGAACCACTCTGGCTGCACACCGGCTTCATCCGCCGCCGGCTTACCGCCCTCCACGCCCCATTTGAAGATGCGCATGGTGTCGGTCATCGCGGTTTCGTCGCCACTTTGCTGGTGCATCTTGTCCCGGGCCGAGGCGCTGCCCAGGTGGGTCAGGCCCGTACCGCTGACCAGCATGTGCGCCGGGTCCACATGGTCCAGGGGCGGCAGGATGCGCCGTTGCGTCAGCAGTTGGGCGTAGTCATGGCTGATGCCCAGCCCCAGGCTTTGCACCTGTTGCTCAAGGCTTGCGCCCGCCTCGATCGCCGCCAATGCCAGATCGCGAACGGTGCGCGCGTCCTGTACTTCTCGGACCAGGCCCGCCTCGACCACGCCGACACGGCGTTCGCCGTTACTCAATTCGAACTGAACCAAACGCATGAATTTTCTCCTGTAAACAATACGTCAGAACACCGCAGAACCCATGTGGGAGCGGGCTTGCTCGCGAAGAGGTCGTCATACCCGACATCATCGGTGACTGACACTGCGCTTTCGCGAGCAAGCCCGCTCCCACATTTGGTCGGTGTGAACCCTCAAAATCAGGTACGGGAAGCCCCACGTGCGCTTGCTGCAAATTGATCGGCTGGCAGGACGTGCTTGCGCTCCAGCAGGCGATACACCACGCCAGTCAGAATCAGCCCGAACACCATCACTCCGGACAGGAAGTACAGGCCCGAAGCCAGGTTGCCGGTGTATTCCTTGAGTGCGCCGATCACAAACGGACCGAGGTAGCCACCGAGGTTGCCCACCGAGTTGATCAAGGCAATCCCCGCCGCCGCACTGGCACCGGCGAAGAAGCGGCCCGGCAAGGTCCAGAACACCGCCGTGCAGGAGAACAGTGCGAACGCCACCAGGCACAACGCCGCCAGTTGCAGCACAGGCACCGACAGCCAGGCGCTGAGGAACAGGCCAATCGCACCCAGCACGTACAGCACGGCGAGGTGGCCGTAGCGGTCGTTCAAGCGGTCGGAACTGCGCGGGATGATCAGCAGACCGACGATGCCAAAGATGTACGGCACCGCCGAGACGAATCCGGTCACCAGGTCGCTGCCGCCGAATTGTTTGATCAGGGTCGGCAGCCACAAACCCAGGCCATAGATGCTCAGGGTCACCGGCAGGTAGAACAGCGCCAGCAGCAGGACGCGCTTGTCCTTGAGGGCGTGCAACGGGTTGCCGTGACGGGTCTGGCCGTAGGCATCCAGATCCTTTTTCAGCTCGCCGCTCAGCCAGTCCTTTTCCGCCTGGTCCATCCACTTCACTTGCTGCGGGCCGTCCGGCAGGTAACGCAGCACCGGCCAGGTCAGCAGGATCGCCGGGGCGCCAATGACGATGAACAGCCACTGCCAGCCGTGCAGCCCCAACACGCCGTCCATGCCCAGCAAGCCACCGGACACCGGGCCGGTGATCATCATTGCGATGGGTTGCGACAGGATGAACAGCCCGAGGATCTTGCCGCGATGGCGCACCGGGAACCATTGGGTGATGTAGTACAGAACGCCCGGGAAGAACCCGGCTTCGGCGGCGCCGAGCAAAAAGCGCATCACATAGAAGCTGTTCGGCCCCTGGACGAAGGCCATGCCGATGGTGATGGCACCCCAGGTGACCATGATCCGCGCGAACCAGCGCCGTGCGCCGAAGCGGTCGAGCATCAGGTTGCTGGGGATTTCCAGCAGGAAGTAGCCGATGAAGAACAACCCGGCGCCAAGACCGTAGGCGGCATCGCCCAGGCCGATGTCTGCGCCCATGTGCAATTTGGCGAAGCCGACCGCGGAGCGGTCCACATAGGCGATCAGGTACAGCAGGATCAGGAAGGGAATCAGTTTCAGCGTGATGCGGCGGATAAGCCGCAGTTCCTGGCTCATGAGAACGGTCTCCGATTGTTGTTGTTATAGAACCTCGTGGGACGCCTCTCGCGAAATGTTCGCCAGGGCCATCCCTTCGTTTGAGCGGACTATATAGTAATACTATTTACTCAACAACACTTCCAAAGCTCACAATTTGCGCTTATGTTACGCCTTAGCTCGAACAATATAGTCATACAATAAGAGAACAGATCATGTCTGATAAGAAACCCACCCTGCGCTCCGCCCAATGGTTTGGCACCGCCGACAAGAACGGCTTCATGTACCGCAGCTGGATGAAGAATCAGGGCATCGCCGACCACCAGTTCCATGGCAAGCCGATCATCGGCATCTGCAACACCTGGTCGGAACTGACCCCGTGCAACGCGCATTTCCGCCAGATTGCCGAGCACGTCAAACGCGGGGTGATCGAGGCCGGGGGCTTCCCGGTGGAGTTTCCGGTGTTCTCCAACGGCGAATCGAACCTGCGCCCTACCGCCATGCTCACCCGTAACCTGGCGAGCATGGACGTGGAAGAAGCCATTCGCGGCAACCCGATTGACGGCGTCGTACTGCTGACCGGTTGCGACAAGACCACCCCGGCCCTGCTGATGGGCGCCGCCAGTTGCGACGTGCCGGCGATCGTCGTCACCGGCGGGCCGATGCTCAACGGCAAGCACAAGGGCAAGGACATTGGCTCCGGCACCGTGGTCTGGCAGCTCAGCGAACAGGTCAAGGCCGGCACCATCAGCATCGACGATTTCCTCGCGGCCGAGGGCGGCATGTCCCGCTCGGCCGGTACCTGCAACACCATGGGCACCGCCTCGACCATGGCCTGCATGGCCGAAGCGCTCGGCACCTCCCTGCCCCACAACGCGGCGATTCCGGCCGTGGACGCACGCCGTTATGTGTTGGCGCACATGTCCGGCATGCGTGCCGTGGAGATGGTGCGCGAAGACTTGAAGCTGTCGAAGATCCTCACCAAGGAAGCCTTCGAAAACGCCATTCGCGTCAATGCCGCCATCGGCGGTTCGACCAACGCGGTGATTCACTTGAAAGCCATCGCCGGTCGCATTGGGGTTGAACTGGACCTGGACGACTGGACCCGTATCGGCCGCGGCATGCCGACCATCGTCGACCTGCAACCGTCCGGTCGCTTCCTGATGGAAGAGTTCTATTACGCCGGTGGCTTACCGGCGGTGCTGCGTCGCCTCGGCGAAGCCAACCTGATCCCGAACCCGAACGCCTTGACCGTCAACGGCAAGTCCATCGGCGAGAACACCAGGGACGCGCCGATCTATGGCGAGGACGAAGTGATCCGCACCCTCGACAACCCGATCCGCGCCGATGGCGGCATCTGTGTGTTACGCGGCAACCTGGCACCGCTGGGCGCCGTGCTCAAGCCGTCCGCCGCCACGCCCGAACTGATGCAGCATCGCGGCCGCGCGGTGGTGTTCGAGAACTTCGACATGTACAAGGCACGGATCAACGATCCGGAACTGGACGTGGATGCCAACTCGATCCTGGTGATGAAGAACTGCGGGCCGAAGGGTTATCCGGGCATGGCCGAAGTGGGCAACATGGGCCTGCCGGCCAAGCTGCTGGCCCAGGGTGTGACGGACATGGTGCGTATTTCCGATGCGCGCATGAGTGGCACGGCGTACGGCACGGTTGTGCTGCACGTCGCCCCGGAAGCCGCTGCCGGCGGTCCGCTGGCCGCAGTGAAGGAAGGCGACTGGATCGAACTCGATTGCGCCAGCGGCCGCTTGCACCTGGATATTGCGGACACCGAACTGGCCGCGCGCATGGCCGATCTGCAACCGCCGCAAAACCTGATCGTCGGTGGGTATCGTCAGTTGTACATCGACCACGTGCTGCAAGCGGACCAGGGTTGCGACTTCGACTTCCTGGTCGGTTGCCGTGGGGCTGAAGTGCCGCGTCACTCCCACTGACACCCCCCTTGTAGGAGCGAGCTTGCTCGCGATGGACCCGAGACCGCCGCGGGGTGTCAGGTTCCCCACGTTATCGTTGACGTCCATCGCGAGCGAGCTCGCTCCTACAGTCGACTCGCCGCGCCTGCTATCATGCGCGACACCTCTTCGCACAGGACCGTGCCGTTTCCCATGGATTACCGCAAACCCTCCGACCGCAAAAGCATGCACTCGCGCATCGTCCAGGAACTGGGCATGCAGATCGTCTCGGGACGTTTCCTGCCCGACGACAAACTGCCCGCCGAAGCGCTGTTGTGCGAAGAATATGCGGTCAGCCGGCCGGTGCTGCGTGAAGCCACCCGGGTACTGGTCGCCAAGGGCCTGGTGTATTCCCGCCCGCGGGTCGGCACCGTGGTCAAGCCGCGCAAGGACTGGCACATGCTCGATCCGGACGTGCTGCACTGGTTGATGCAGAGCAGTCCGCAGAATCAGTTTTTCGACCTGCTGACCAGCGTGCGCAGCATCATCGAACCGGCCGCTGCCGCCCTCGCCGCGCAATTCGCCACGGAGGCGGATATCGCCTCCATCGGTGAGGCCTACCAACGCATGGAAGCCGCACCGACGCCGGAGGCTCTGTTGCAGCCGGACCTGGACTTCCACAGTCGCATCGCCGATGCCACGCACAACGACCTGTTGGCCAACCTGTGCAACATGCTCTCGGTGGCCATCGCCGAAGCCTTGAAGCATTCGAACCAGCGGCCGAACCTGCATGAACTGGCGTTGCCCCGGCACAAGGCAATCCTGACCGCCATCGAAAACCGCGACGCCCTCGGCGCGCGGCATGCGACGTTGGTGCAGCTGGACGATGCCCGCAGCGCGCTGAATGTGGTGCTCGGCAGCGATCCCGCCTGATCACCGAAGAACCCTGTGGGAGCGAGCTTGCTCGCGATGGCCGCCGAATGTTCGATATCAATGCGGCTGACACTCCGCAATCGCGAGCAAGCTCGCTCCCACAGGTTCCAGGGCGAAACCATCGGGCATAAAAAAGCCGCAACCCAAGGTTGCGGCTTTTTTGTTTCAGCTGTCGATCAGTGGGCGAACAACGAATTGCCCTTCTGCCCCGCCAGTTTCTCCGGCTTGATCAGGAACCGCGCCAGTGCCGGCAACAGCCACAGCGCACCGAACATGTTCCACAGCAACATGAAGGTCAGCATCAGGCCCATGTCGGCCTGGAACTTGATGGCCGAGAAGATCCAGGTGCACACGCCGATGGCCAGGCACAGACCGGTGAACAGCACCGCCTTACCGGTGGACTTCAGTGTCTGGTAGTACGCCTCTTGCAGCGGCAGGCCGGCACGCAGGAAGCTTTCCAGGCGGCTGTAGATGTAGATGCCGTAGTCCACGCCAATCCCCACCCCGAGCGCCACGACCGGCAGGGTCGCCACTTTCACGCCGATCCCCATGAAGGCCATCAGGGCATTGCCGAGTACCGAGGTCAGCACCAGCGGCAACACGATGCACAAGGTCGCCGCCCACGAACGGAAGGTGATCATGCACATGACCGCGACGCAGATGTACACCAGGACCAGGATGGTCAGTTCGGACTTCTTGATCACCTCGTTGGTGGCCGCCTCGATCCCGGCGTTACCGGCAGCGAGGATGAACTCCAGGCCTTCCTTGTTGTTTTCCTTGGCGAACTCCTGCACCGCATGTACCGCGCGATCCAGGGTCTCGGCCTTGTGATCGTTGAGGAACACCAGCACCGGCGCCACGGAACAGCTGTTGTTGTACAGGCCGTCAGCGCGGGCAATGGAGTTGTTCAGCACATCAGGGTTACGCGACAGGGTTTCCCATTTCAGGTTGCCCTCGTTCATGCCCTTGATCATTTGCTTGGACACGGTCACCAGGGAAATCGCCGACTGCACGCCCTCGGTGTTCTGCATCTTCCACATCAGCTCGTCGATCGGCGCCATGGCTTCGTAGCGCGAACAGCCTTCGGACTTGGTCTTGACCATCACCACCAACACGTCGGAGCTGGTGGAGTAGTTGTTGATGATGAAGTTGTTGTCCTTGTTGTAGCGCGAGTCCGGACGCAGCTCCGGGGCACCCTGGTCGAGGTCGCCGATTTTCAGGTTCTGGCTGTACCAAAGGCCGCCGCCAAAGGCGATCAGTGCCAGCAGAATGGAAACCGGGGCCACTTTCGCGCTGGCAAAGTTCGACAACAGGCGCCAGAACGGATGCTCGCGAGTCGCGTCCTTTTTGCTGCGGTCGACGGCACGCTTGCTGATGCCGACATAGGAAATCGCCACTGGCAACAGGATCAGGTTGGTGAACACGATCACCGCCACACCGATGGATGCGCCGATGGCCAGCTCACGGATCACACCGATATCGATGATCAGCAGCGTGATGAAACCCACGGCATCGGCGAGGATCGCGATCATCCCCGGCAGGAACAATTGACGGAAGGTGCGACGCGCCGCCGTCAGGGCGTTGTCCGCCTCACTCGATTGCAGGGCGATTCCGTTGATCTTCTGCACGCCGTGGGAAATACCGATGGCGAAGATCAGGAACGGTACCAACATCGAATAGGGATCGAGCCCGAAGCCGAAGAAGTGCATCAAGCCCAGTTGCCAGACCACTGCCACCAGCGTCGTGCTCAACACGGCGACCGTACTGCGCAGGCAGTTGGTGAACCACAGCAAGAGGATCAGGGTGATGACGAAGGCAACGCCGAAGAACATCACCACCATCACCAGGCCATCGATGAGGTCACCGACTTTCTTGGCGAAACCGACGATGTGGATCTTCACGTTCGGGTTCTGTGCTTCGAACTTGGTGCGGATCTTGTCCTCAAGCTCGTGGGAGAACTGGCGATAGTCCAGCGCCAGCAGCTTGCCCTGGTCCTGCGGGTCCGGGTAGGACTCCAGCAACGGAATGTCGACGATGCTCGACTTGAAATCGTTGGACACCAACCGCCCGACCTGACCCGACTTGAGCACGTTGTTGCGCAACAGATCGAGGCTGGCCTGGGAGCCGTTGTAGCTTTGCGGAATCACTTCACCGCCGGCGAAGCCCTCTTCAGTCACTTCGGTCCAGCGAACGCTGGGGCTCCACAGCGACTTGAGGCCGGAACGGTCGACGCCGGAGATGTAGAACACTTCGTCGTTGATCTGACGCAGGGTCTCCATGTACTCCTTGGAGAAGATGTCGCCATCGGTGGCTTCCACCGAGATCCGCACGGTGTTGCCCAGGTTCGCCAGATCGTTGCGGTGCTCCATCATCTTCTGGATGAAGGGGTGCTCCAGCGGGATCATTTTTTCGAAGCTGGTGGACGGACGGATCAGCGTCGCCTGCCAGAACAGAAAAATACTGACCAGCAGGCAGATCGTGATCACTGCCGGGCGGTTGTTGAAGATCAGGCGCTCGAGGAACGTCGCCTTGTCCTGGTGATGAGTACTCAAGGAAGTCATAGCTCCGCCTTCTTATTATTAACCCGGCTCATTTGCCCGACTCGGTGCCGCTTGGCGAAGTGACGCGAACGCCGCCCTGCCCGGCCAGAACCAGATTGCCATTGCCTGCCGCAGTCACTGCCGAGACGGAAATACGGTCCGGGCGGTTGACCACCTTGAAGGTTTCGCCATTGTCACTGCTGCGAATGACCGAACCGCCGTTGCCGACGATCACGATGGAACCATCGTCGAGCAGCGTACCGCCGGACAGCCCGAACTCCAGGTCGCCACGTTCAGCCTTGAGCTCGACCTGGTCCCAGGTGGTGCCGAAATCCGTGGAACGGTAAAGATTGCCGCGCAGGCCGTAGGCCAGCAACGTATTGGACTGCGCCGTACCGATCACGCCGAACAGCGAGCCTTCGTACGGGCCTTCGAGTTTCTCCCAGGTCTGGCCCCAGTCCGCGGAGCGGAACATGCTGCCCTGCTCACCGACGATGAACAGCCCGGCGTCCTTGACCGCGGCGATCGCGTTCAGGTGGTACTGGTCTTCGTTGTCCAGGCGGTCGCTGGCGTCTTCCCAATGCTTGCCACCGTCGGTGGTTTCCATCAGCGAGCCGTAGGCGCCCACGGCAAAGCCGCTGTCGACGTCCTTGAACCAGACATCGAGCAGCGGCGATTCGCGTTTCAGATCTTCGAATTGCTTGGTCCAGGTCGCGCCGCCGTCCTCGCTGGCGAGGATCTGCGCGTCATGGCCGACGGCCCAGCCGTGCATGTCATCGACGAAGAACACCGACGTCAGCAGGGCCCGGGTCGGGACCTTGGCCTGGGTCCAGGTAGCGCCCTGGTCATCGGAATACAGGATGTGCCCACGATCCCCGACCGCCACCAGGCGCTTGCCGGCGTGGACGACATCGAGCATCAGGCTTTTGGCGGCCTTGGCCGATTCAATGGAATAGACAACATCGGATGCTGGCGCCGCCGCGGCCAGCGCAGGCGCCGACAGCATGGCAGAGCCCAACACCGAGAGCGCTGTGGCCAGCAACGCGAATTTGCGTAATGCCGGCGGGCGGCAGATACCCACACCCATGACAGGCTCACTCATAGACCTTCTCCCATTATTATTGTTAGGTCGTTCAACCTTACTGGGCGCCGCAAGGGTGCGTGTCCGGACCGGCTGTTTCAGAGCATAGTCCTGAAACCCGCAATCCAGAGCCCCTTCGGAAGCTGGCCTATCCTATCGGTGTTTTTTAATGTCTGACAATCGACGCCACGTTATGTTTTGTTAACCGGGGGGATGGGGGTGGGGTTCTGAATGGTTGGGTATCAGGTGGGGTGATTGCGGTTTTGGTGGTGGGTGGTAGTGACCGGTGTTCGGTGTTCGGTGTTCGGTGTTCGGTGTACATATCCGTTGCAGCGGTAATGGCTGCTTTTCCAATCGGCGTACATATCCATTTCTGCGGTAACGGCTGCTGGCGGTTTCGCTCTTACAGCGAGTCCCTTTTTCAAACGCCAAAAAGGAACCAAAAGGCTTCGCCCCGGCGTACGGCACCTCGCCAAGGCTCGGTGTTCCCTCGCTACGGTGTCCATCAGGGGGCATCGCCTACGGTCTGCTTCGCGACGACCTCCTCTCGATGTGTTCGACTTCGTCGAACGGCGCTACGCGCCTAACCCCCTGATGAACACCTACGCTCGGCCTGCCGAAGGGGCGAAAGATCAAAAGCCAGATCAAGATCAAAAGCCAAAGCCAAAGCCAAAGCCAAAGCCAAAGCCAAAGCCAAAGCCAAAGCCAAAGCCGTAGATGGGGGTTCTGAAAATTTTGTGCAACCAGATAGGATTCAAGCGACTGACAGGCCGCCATCGCGAGCAAGCTCGCTCCCACAGAAGAGCAAAAAGCAGAGCATCCCGCACCACCGCGTCGCTTCTCACCACTCATCAGGCCGAGCGTTAGCTCGCCTGCAGCTCTTGATCTTGATCCACCCGCCCCCTCGGAAGGCTGAGCGGAGGTGTTTATCCGGGGAATGGCGCGCAGCGCCGTTCGACGCAGTCGAACTCATTGCATGTAGGTCGAAGCGAAGCCGACCGGAGGGCAATGCCCCCGGATGAATACCGGAGCGAAGGAACCCCGAGCCTCAGCGAGGGGCCGTACGTAAGGGGCGAGACCTTTTGGTTCCTTTTGGGGCGTTTGCCAAAAGGGACTCGCCGTAAGGGCGAAACCACCAGCCGCCGTTACCGCAGCAACGGATATGTACTCAATCAACCAAGAACCTGGTCGGCCCAAAGGCCGCCAAGTTCAAAAGCCAAGATCAAGCCAAACTCTTGCTGACCACTTCAAACACATCACTGGACAACTGCCCCGAAGCCCGAATCCGCTCCAGCTCCGCCTTCATCAAAGCCTGACGAGCACTGTCGTACTTGCGCCAGCGAGTCAAAGGCGCCAACTGCCGAGAAGCAATCTGCGGATTGAAGCCATTCAACTCGATCACCAAATCCGCCAGGAAGCGATACCCGGAACCATCAGCGGCATGGAAGTTGATCAGGTTCTGCCCGGCAAACGCACCGACCAGTGCCCGCACCTTGTTCGGATTCTTGATGTTGAACGCAGGATGCTGCATCAACTGACGAACCCGCTCCAGACCACCAGGCAACACGCTGCCGGCCTGGACGCTGAACCACTGGTCCATGACGAGCGGGTTGTCCTTGAAGTGCTCGGCGAAGCTGGCCAGTGCCTTGGCCTTCTCGGCTTCGAACGGTGAGTTGACCAACACCGCGAGTGCCGTCAGGCGCTCGGTCATGTTGTCGCACGCGTCGAACTGCTCCAGGGTTGCCGCCAGGACTTGCGGCTTGCCGCTGAGCATCAGGTAGGACAACGCGATGTTCTGCAAGGCACGACGGGCGAAGTGTTCGGCCTCGGCCACATACGGCGTCTGCTTCGACAACTCGCGATTGGCCTGATAACGCAGCCACAAACCTTCGAACAACGCGTCAGCCAGTTGCTTACGGGCAAATTCACGCGCCGTGTGAATCGCTTCGACATCCGCCACTTCACTGATCTCGGTCAGGTACGCCTCGCTTGGCAGAGAGAGCATTTCCGCGACCATCGCCTGATCCAGCGACTCATCCGAAAGCACCGTGCGCAACGCCGCCACCAGACGCTGATCAAGTACCAGCGCTTCGCCCTTCTGCTGCTGGGCGATCAGCTCTTGCAGCACCTGCACCGACAGTTGCTGGCCGGCATCCCAGCGGTTGAAGCCGTCGCTGTCATGCTGCATCAGGAACATCAGCTGATCACGGTTGTATGGGAAGCTCAACTTCACCGGCGCCGAGAAGCCGCGCAGCAACGACGGCAACGGTTGTTCGGCGATGTCGACGAAGGTGAAAGTCTGCTCGGCTTCGGTCACCGAAATGACCCGCGAGGTGCCTTGCGCATTGGCTTCACCGGACAGACGCAGGGCAATCGCTGCCCCTTTGGAATCCAGCAGCCCCAGTTCGACCGGGATCACGAACGGCAGTTTTTGCACCTTGTCCGGGGTTTCCGGGCAGCTCTGACGGAAGGTCAGGCTGTAGGTTTTCGCCGCAGCGTCATAAGACTCGCTCACCGCCAGGCGCGGTGTACCGGCCTGGCTGTACCAGCGTTTGAACTGGGTCAGGTCAACGCCATTGGCATCTTCCATGGCCTTGATGAAGTCATCGCAGGTCACGGCCTGGCCGTCGTGGCGTTCGAAGTACAGGTCGCTGCCTTTGCGGAAGCCTTCGGCGCCGAGCAAGGTGTGGATCATGCCGACCACTTCCGAGCCCTTTTCGTACACGGTCAGGGTGTAGAAGTTGGAAATCTCGATGAAGCTGTCCGGGCGCACGGCGTGGGCCATGGGGCCGGCGTCTTCGGCGAACTGGTGGGTGCGCAGGTACGCCACATCCTGGATGCGCTTGACCGTGGCCGAGTTCATGTCCGAGGAGAAACCGGCATCGCGGAACACGGTGAAGCCTTCCTTGAGCGACAGCTGGAACCAGTCGCGGCAGGTCACCCGGTTGCCCGACCAGTTGTGGAAGTACTCGTGGGCGACGATCGCCTCGACCCGCTGGTGCGCGGCATCGGTGGCAGTTTCGGCCTTGGCCAGCACGGCGCTGGAGTTGAAAATGTTGAGGCCCTTGTTTTCCATGGCGCCCATGTTGAAGTCATTCACGGCGACGATCATGAAGATGTCCAGGTCGTACTCGCGACCGTAAACCTCTTCGTCCCAGCGCATGGATTTCTTCAGGCTGTTCATCGCGTGCTGGCACTTGTCGATGTTTTCCGGCTCGACGTAAATGCGCAGCGCCACGTTGCGCTCGCTCATGGTGGTGAAGCTGTCTTCGACACACCACAGGTCGCCGGCCACCAACGCAAACAGGTACGCCGGTTTCTTGAACGGGTCTTCCCAGGTCGCCCAGTGCCGGCCCTCTTCACCGGGACCGGAAGCGATCGGGTTGCCGTTGGACAGCAGCACCGGATAACTGTGTTGTTCGGCGACGACCGTGGTGGTGAAGGTGCTCATCACGTCCGGGCGGTCGAGGTAATAGGTGATCTTGCGAAAACCTTCGGCCTCGCACTGGGTGCAGAACATCGTGCCGGACTTGTACAGGCCTTCCAGCGCGGTATTGGTTTCCGGGTGGATCCGGACGCTGGTATCGACCGTGAAGGTGGTGCTGGTCGGGTGCAGGGTCAGGTGATTCTCGGTCAGCTGATACTGCGCCTCGGAAAGCTCCTGGTCGGCAAGGGTGACCGACAGCAGTTCCAGCTGCTGGCCGTCCAGCACCAGCGGCGGCAGGCCCGGGCCACGCTCGGGGTTGCGGCGCATCACCAGTTGCGCATGGACCAGGCTGTGGTCCTCGTACAACTCGAAGGTCAGGTGCGTTTCGTCGATCAGGTACTCGGGCGCCTGATAGTCCTTGAGGTAGATCATCTTCGGTTGTTCGGTGCGCATGCTGGAGTCCTTACTGATGCACGGCGAGCTGGTAAGCCGTGTATTTACGAATGTTGATCACGCCGGTGTCGAAGATCAGGTATTGACCCTTGATCCCCATCAGCGTGCCTTCGGCAATCGGGTTCTTGTCCAGGTTGAAGCTGACGATCTTCGCCGGGTACTGCTCGACCGGGTAGCGGATTTCCAGCGGTTCGACGTCGGTCACCGGCTGGATCGCCTGCAAGCCAAATCGCTGCTGCAACCCGAGCAAGCCTTCGGCACAGCTGTCGAACAGTTGATCGCGGACCTCGGCCAGGTTCACCGCCGCCGCATCGCCCTTGAGCAAAGCGCGCCAGTTGGTCTTGTCGGCCACCTGGCTGCGCAACAGATCCTCGACGAAACCGGACTGCTGGCGAGTCGATACGCGCATGATCGGCAAGGCCTGGCTCGCACCCTGGTCGAGCCAGCGGGTCGGCAACTGGGTGGCGCGGGTAATCCCGACTTTGACCCCCGACGAATTGGCCAGGTACACCACGTGATCGGTCATGCAGAACTTCTCGCCCCACTCAGGCTCCCGGCAGGTGCCGGCCTCGAAGTGGCAGCGTTCCGGGCTCATGATGCACACGTCGCACTGGGCCAGTTTGGTCATGCACGGGTAGCAGTAACCCTGGCTGAAACTGGTCTTGGTCTTGCGTCCGCAATGGGTGCAGTGGATCGCACCCAGGTATTCCAGGCGCACCGTGGTGCCGATCAACGGATTGACCGGGACCTCGGTTTCGCCCAGACGAAATGCGTATTGCACGTTCGGCCCGTCCAGGCGCGCCGACATTTTGCTGATTGCACCGCGGCCAATCTCGATCAATGGATGGCATCCGACTTGAACAGGATATTGGGCACTTGAATCGACTTGGAGCTGCATTCCTGCGGGCCCATGTAGCCGGTGCGCTGGTCCTCTGGCAGGTTCTGGATTTCCCAGGCGATCATTGCCTGCAGCGACAGTTCGCGTTGTTCGGCGGTGAGCTTGCCACCGTCCGACCATTTGCCGATTTCCACGGCCAGTTTCAGGCTCTCGTAGATATCGGGGGTGATGTTCTTGATCATTTCGTTAAAAGAGGACATTGGGTCTCCGTCTCTTTATTGCATGTTCTGAATTAGGCGGCCAGTTTACGGCGGTTATACAAACCGCCCAACAAACCGGTGAAGCATCCGATGAGTAACCCGCTGACGTGGGCCGCGTTGGCGATCTCGCCGAAGCCGATCATCGAGACCAGCCCGGACAGGCACAGCAGCAACCACACCAGCATCATCACCAGCACGCCTCGCGGCAGGCGATAGGCCGGGTTCGGTGCCAGCAACTGGAAGATCCAGCAATGCCCGAGCAGGCCGTACAGTACGCCGGACAAACCGCCGAACAAGGTCGGGCCACTGAAGAAATACTGGGCAAAGTTCGATACCAGGCTGAACAGCAAGGTCAGGCCGATCAGGTTGATACTGCCCTGGCGCGACTCGATGCGCCGCCCCAGCTCCCAGTACCACATGCCGTTCATCGCCAGGTGCAGGATGCCGAAGTGGATCAGCATCGGCGTGAACAGGCGCCACCACTGCCCCGCCGCCAGGCTGTCGGCCAGTGGCGTGAAGTGGATGTATTCACCGACCACGCGGAACTCGAGGAAGGTCAGCCAGCGCATCGTTTCAAGGTTGTCGCCCAGCATGGTCACCGCGCCGACAACCAGGCTCAACAGCAGCACCAGCGCGGTGGCCCTGGCGTATTTCAACTGCTCGACGAACCCCGGGCGCTTGACGGTCTGCGCCACCGGAATATCCAGTTGTTGATCGGGGTCACCCGCCGGAAAACGCTCGTACAGCGCACGCACGTCTTCACTGATGTTGTCCGGCACCCACAGCACCTGCTCGCCAGCTTCCTCGCTGACCCGATGGGGCACTTGCATGCGCTTGAGCAGGGTGACGAACCCGCTCAAGTCCACCGCCAGGGGCAGACGCAATACCGCTACAGCACTCATTGCAGCACCTCCGGCCGCTCGACATCGACCCAGACGAATTTTTGCGGATCCAGGCGGGTTTCCTGATCCAGTCGGTAGGCAACCAGTTTGCCGTACAGCACCGCGCTGTAATCCAGGCAGGCCAGGTTCGGCCGGATCGGTGCCGGCTTGCCGCTGCGCCAGTAATGGCCGACGAACAACAGCGGCTCATCGATGCCATAGCGCAGCAAACTGTTCTTTTCGGTGGACGACAGCGGCGTCCGGGCCACGGGTTCCGGCAGTGCATCCGGTTGGAACACGATGTCGCCGTAGGTTTTCGGATCGTCTTCCCAGAACTTGGTGCGGAAGAACGAACGGACCAGGCCGTCGCCGCTGGTCATCGTCAGGCCATGGGGCAAACGCATGTCCGTGCCGCGCAGCAGCCGGTCGAATACGGTGCAGGCAAAAGAGCCCGACTCCGCCGACGCCTGGAGAAAATGCTCATCGACGCAGCCGTTGGGGAACAACGCCCGCAGCGGCTCGATCAGCCCGGCGTCCCAGCAGGCGTGGACCACGCGAAAACGCCCGGCATCGACGAACAATGGCAACTGGTAGAACCATTGCTGGAAGTCGTGCCAGTCACCCGGATGGTGTTCGAACTGGGTCAGGGTTTCGTGCAGCAGGCGGGCATGGCGCGGCGTGTGCTCACGCACGAACTGCTTGCCGCTGCCGGGCAGTGCCGGCGTGCTCCAGCCCAGCGCATTGAACTCGTGATTGCCCATGATGCACAGCGCCTGACCGGCCTCGACCATGTCGTGGACGATATGCAGTGCCTCGCGAATCCGCGGGCCGCGGTCGATGATATCGCCGACGAACACCGCCATGCGCGAATCGTGTCGCCAGACGCCACCCTGCTTGTGATAACCGAGTCGGTCGAGCAAGTGCTCCAGGGTCAGAGCGCAACCGTGCACGTCACCGATCAGGTCGTAGCTACGCGCGGGATCGAGCATCAGTCGCCTCCACCCCCCAACTTGCTGCCCCAGCCAAGCTTGGTCCGGCAGACTTCATAGTAATTGTGGTCCAGCGGATGGATCAGCCGCAGTTTCTGGGCTTTCTTGCTGACGGTAATGGTGTCGCCCGGCGCGCAGGTGAAGTGGTTCTGCCCGTCGCACGAGACTTGCGGGTAAATCTGCATATCCTTGGACACGACGATTTTCAGCTCACTGTTGCCATCGACCACAATCGGTCTACCCGACAAGGTATGGGGGTACATCGGCACAATCACAATAGCGTCGAGCTTGGGATGCATGATCGGCCCGCCGGCGGACAACGCATAGGCGGTGGAACCGGTCGGCGTCGCGACGATCAGGCCGTCGGCCTTCTGGCTGCAGACGAACTGGCCGTCGATGTACAGCTCGAACTCGATCATTCGCGTGGATTTGCCGGGGTGCAGCACGACGTCGTTCAGTGCATCGCCCTGGCCGATGGCCTCGCCGTGGCGGCGGACTTCGGCCTGCAACAAAAAGCGGTTTTCCACCAGATAGTGGCCATCCAGCACTTCGGCGACCTTGGTTTCCAGCTCATCGGGACGGATGTCGGTGAGGAAACCCAGGCTGCCCCGGTTGATGCCGAGCACCGGAATATTGTGTTTGGCCAGCGCCCGGGCGGCACCGAGCAGGCTGCCGTCACCACCGACCACGATGACCATGTCGCAGACTTCGCCGAGCATCTTGCGCGACGAGGTTTGCAGGCCGTGCCCTGGCAGCACTTCGGCGATGGTGTCTTCGAGGATCACGTGCAGGTGACGATCGAGCAGAAACCGTTTCAGTCGGCGGACGGTATCCAGCACCTGGGAACTGCCCAGGCGACCGATGATGCCGATATTGCGAAATTGCTCCATGGGGCTCCTGCGGGGATCTGCGTGGCGGCGAAAACCACGATTATGGGCGAAAGCCGCCCGTAGACAAAATCCTTTCAGTTTCAGGGGTGTGCCCGGGTTTCGGGCTATGCTCGCAAGATGATGCTATTTCCGGATTTGCTCCACCTGCCCCATCAGTTACGCCATCCCGAAGTGCGTGACCTGGCGTGGGTCATCCTCGCGCCGCCCATGCTGGACAATACCCCGTGGCCGCAGCGTCACCCGCTGGCCGGCAGCGACTGGGTGCAGGCACCGGATCGGCTGGAGCATTGGCTGCGGCAGCTGGATCGGGACAGTTATGGCCTGCTGCACTGGCTGGCCCAGGCCCGGACCCGGCGCCTGGGTTTGTACTACGAACGCCTCTGGCAATTCGCCGTGCAGCATGCACCGGGCATTGAACTGATTGCCGCCAACATGCCGATTCGCCGCGAAGGGCACACCCTCGGTGAACTGGACATGCTGCTGCGCGACCGCGACGGCGTGCATCACCTGGAACTGGCGATCAAGCTCTACCTTGGCCCGCAATCCGGCGACGGACACGACACCGCCAAGTGGCTGGGCCCGGGCTGCCACGACCGGCTCGACCGCAAACTGGCGCACCTGAGCCAGCATCAATTGCCGATTTCCACACGCCCCGAGAGCCGTGAAGTGCTCGCGGCGCTGGATATCCAGGCGTTCAGCGCACATTTATGGCTGGGGGGTTACTTGCTGTACCCGTGGCCCGGACAAGCCGCCCCGCCATTGGGTGCCCATCCACAGCATTTGCGGGGTCGCTGGTTGCATCAAAAGGATTGGCCGGCGTTGTTGGCCCAAAGCCCGCCCGGTCGCTGGCAACCCCTGCCCCGTCACGCCTGGCTGGCGCCGGCGCATTATTCGGCCGAGCACACCTGGAACCCCGGACAGATGCAGGCGTGGCTGGATGACCTGGACCCGCTGGCGCCAGCACAACTGCTGGTGCGCCTGACGGAAAATGCCAGCGGCGACTGGGAAGAGGCCGAGCGATTGTTTCTGGTGGCGGATCTTTGGCCGAATGTGCCGGGACAGGGTTGAGTCCAGTATTGCCTGAGCCGGCCTCTTCGCGAGCAAGCCCGCTCCCACATTGGGCCTCAGCCGAACACAAGTCTTGTATCCACTGAAGATCCCTGTGGGAGCGGGCTTGCTCGCGAAGGGGCCAACACGGTCTAAAGAGATAACCACCCAGCGCTTCGCAGGACAAAGCGCCGGCCAATGACCATCAGTCTTTCTTGTGCTGCTCGACCCATTGCCCATAAGCATTGATGAAACTTTGCAGGAACGGCTTTACCGACTCGGACAACTTGCCCGATTCGTCGAACGCCGAACCGGCGTTCCCCAGATAGGCCTCCGGTTGCTGCATCATCGGCACATTGAGAAACACCATGGATTGACGCAGGTTGTGATTGGCACCAAACCCGCCGACGGCCCCCGGCGACACACTGATAACGGCTCCCGGCTTACCGCTCCAGGCGCTTTTGCCATATGGACGCGACCCCACGTCAATCGCGTTTTTCAACGGTGCCGGCACCGACCGGTTGTATTCCGGGGTCACGAACAACACCGCGTCGGATGAGCTCACCTGTTGTCGGAAAGTGCTGTAGGCTGCCGGCGGTGAAGCGCCATCGATATCTTCGTTATAGAGCGGCAGATCGCCAATTTCGACGATGTTGAGCTTGAGATTGGCCGGCGCCAGTTCTATCAGAGCCCGTGCGACCTTGCGGTTGATCGATTCCTTTCTCAAGCTGCCGACCACGACGGCGATCGTATAGACGTTGCTCATAAGATTTCTCGACTGTCCGATAGGAAGAGCTTGTAGTTATAGATGACGATTCAAACAGCGGGCGACCGAAAACCCCGTCCCTGACTATTTTTTTCCCGTAGGAAAACTTACCTCGCCCAAGCACGGTCTACAGTGCCGCAAATTGAGTGATTTATCTCCAGAGGTTCTAAGCAGATGGCAGCAGTACTCGTCGGTCAGTTCCATGCAAGAGACGCGCAAGGCCGCATTTATTCGGTGCACGAGTTTCAGGACTCCACCCCGGCGGCAGAAGGTTCAGGGCCTGTCACCACCTACAAGCTGGCCATTGGCGACCGCGTCAACAAGGTCGACGACAATGAATTCATGCTGGTGCAAACCGGCGTGACCATTACCCGAGAACCGCAAATCGCCAGCGCTTCATAACCCGTCGTTATGAGCAGAAGTCATATGCACGGACTTGGGGTAGGATTCAGCCACTGACTCCTCCACCTGCTGAACATGGACTTCACGCATGCGCTTACGCCATATCGAAGTGATCCAGGCACTCTTGCAGACCGGTCACCTGGGCACCGCCGCCGAATGGCTGCAGTTGCCGGTGGCCGAAGTCGAGCGCTTGCTGCGCGACGCCGAGGATCAGTTGGGTTTCATGCTGTTCGCCAGCGTGCGCGGACGATTGCAGGCCACCCGCGAAGCGCGGGAACTGCAGGTGGAAATTGCCCGGGTCTACGATGCGCTCGAACCGGTGCAGCGCTTGGCCAACAGCCTCAGGCAATACCTGGCGCCGCCGCTGCGCATCATCTGCACCCCTCCCCTGGCCAACCAATTGTTGCCACACAGTATCGCGGCCCTGCGCCGACGCCTGCCCGATGCGCCTTGCACGCTGCTGAGCCAGCCCACCCGCGACATCGTCAGAAGCCTGCTGCTGCGTGAAAGCGATCTGGGCCTGAGCCTGCATGACCCCGATCACGCCGACCTCGACTGCCATGTGATCGCCCAGGGCAAACTCCAGTTGCTCGCCCCCCATGGCTGGCTGCAACCGAAACAGAAATACATTTCACTGCAGGATCTGGCCGGCCAATCGATGATCGGCCTGGAGGGGCAGGACCCGTTGAGCCCGGCGCTGGAAAACAAACTGCACGGTTTGCGCCCTGCCCCGGTGATTCAGACCCGGGTCCAGACGCATCAGATGATGCGCAGCATGGTCGAGGCCGGCGAAGGCCTGGCCATCGTCGACCCCTTCACCGCCCTCGGCGCCAAAGCCTCGGGGCTGGACACCTGCCCGCTGGCGCCAGCGGTCCCGATCAGCCTCTACGCCCTGACCCTGAAAAACGCCGAACCCTCACCGGCGGTTCAGACACTGTTAACCATCGTCACGGAACAAGCCGCGGCGATGCTGACGAACTGAACGGATTTTCCAGCGGATTTTCGAACAATCGATACCAGAACAGCGCCACTTCGGCGGTGTTCGGATCGATGCCGCGATAGCGCAGGTGGTCGATCCCACCAATCACGTAACCGCAGCGTTCGTAGAGCCTGCAGGCCCCCAGGTTGTTGTTCTGGGTTTCGAGCATGATGCCTGGCAGCTTTTTCTTGCGGCTCCAGAACTGCGCCACATCCAGCAGGGCCTTGGCCACGCCATGCCGCCGGGCCGGTGCGTGCACCGCCAGCTCGTCGATATGGGCAAAGCCGTTCCAGTTGGTGCTGACCACCAGGTGCCCCACGGGCTGGTCATCCAGATAAGCCATGAAAATCGCGCTGTCGGCGGAATCGCGAAAGCTGCTGAATTCCTCGGGATCGATGCCGTAGCACTTGCGATAAGGCGTGATCGGGGTGACAGGCCACTGTGCCACCGGCGCTCCTATTTGTGCCGCACCGTAGGCCGCGACTTCAAAACTGAAATCACTGCCCCAGATATAGGCGGCAAAACCCTCGTCGGCAACCCGTACCGACAACCCTGGATAATTCGGATTTATAACCGGCTGCATACTGGGAAATGTCCTCATTCCTTGATGCAATCGACGGTGTAGCACCGTCCACTGCCCTGATCTTCATGTTGCAATCCGTGCACATCAGCAACGAATCCCGGAAAACTGCTATCGAACGTGCGGGCAAACGCCAGGTAATCGATGATCGAGCGGGTCGACTCGGTAAAGCGCTCACCCGGCATGATCAGCGGAATGCCGGGTGGGTACGGCACCAGCATCACCGCAGCGATCCGCCCGTCCAGCGCATCGATCGACACGGCTTCGACTTCACCCCGCACCAATTGATCATAGGCGTCCGCCGGCTTCATCGCGACTTCCGGCAGAACGGTGTACATGCGCTTGAGGTGCCTGGCGGTGGCATTGCTGCGATAACAGGCATGCAACTGATCGCACAGATCACGCAGCCCCATGCCCTGATAGCGTGCGACATTCTCTTGCGCCACACAGGGCAGGCAACTGGCCAGACTGACGTTGGCGTCGTAGCTGCGCTTGAACTCCAGCAGTTCGGTGAGCAGCGTGCTCCACTTGCCCTTGGTGATGCCCATGGAGAACAACACCAGGAACGAGTACAGCCCGGTCTTCTCGACCACCAGGCCGCGCTCCCACAGGAACTTGCTGACCACCGCCGCCGGAATCCCGCGCTCGCTGAGGGCGCCACCGGCGGTCAATCCCGGCATCACCAGCGTGACCTTGATCGGGTCGAGCAGCACATAGTCGTCGGTCACGCCGCCAAAGCCGTGCCAGTCGGCATCGGGTTGCAGCAACCAGTCCTCGGTGACGACCCGCTCGATGCCTTCCGCCGACGGCGGTTGCCAGATCGAGAACCACCAGTCATCGGCGGCAATGTGCTGGCGCAAATTGGCCAGCGCACGGCGAAAACTCAGGGCTTCGTCGAACATTTCCTGCAGGAGAGAACGCCCGGCCGGCCCTTCCATCATCGCCGAAGCCACATCCAGCGAGGCGATGATGCCGTACTGCGGCGAGGTCGAGATGTGCATCATGAATGCTTCGTTGAAGCGATCCCGATCCAGTTGCCGCGCACCGCCATCGCGCACGTGAATCATCGATGCCTGACTGAAGGCCGCCAGCAACTTGTGGGTCGAATGGGTGGTGAACACCAACGGGCTGTCTTCATCACGGGAGGTGCCCATGCCGTAGCGCCCGGCAAAGAACTCATGAAACGCTGCATAGGCGTACCAGGCCTCGTCGAAGTGCAACACCTCAACGCTATTGCCCAACTGCTGTCTGATCAGTTCGGCGTTGTAGCAGAGGCCGTCATAGGTCGAATTGGTCACCACGGCAAGCTTGACCTTCGGTGAACGCCCCTTGGTCAGTGGACTGGCGTCGATCTTGGCCTGGATCGATTCGCGACTGAACTCACTCAGGGGAATCGGGCCGATGATCCCCAGTTCATTACGCTCCGGACACAAGTACAGAGGGATGGCGCCGGTCATGATGATCGAATGCAGCACCGACTTGTGGCAATTGCGGTCCACCAGCACCAGGTCATCGCGGGCGACCACCGAGTGCCAGACAATCTTGTTGGCCGTGGACGTGCCATTGATCACGAAAAAGGTGTGATCGGCGCCGAAATTGCGTGCTGCACGGGCCTCGGCTTCAGCCAGGGGGCCGGTATGATCGAGCAAGGAGCCGAGCTCCGGCACCGACACCGAAAGATCCGAGCGCAGGGTGTTTTCCCCGAAAAACTGGTGAAACGCCTGCCCGACCGGACTTTTGTGATACGCCACGCCACCGCCGTGGCCGGGGGTGTGCCAGGAGTAGTTGGAGTCCGCCGTGTGCTGCACCAACGCCTTGAAAAACGGCGGCAGCAGGCCATCGAGGTATTTGCGCGCGGCGCGGGCTACCTGCCGGGCGAGAAAGGGCACGGTGTCCTCAAACAGATAAAGAATGCCGCGCAACTGATTGAGCTCGGCCATGGCGTCGGCGGGTGCGTTTTCCAGGGTCACTTTTTCGCCCAGGGCGAAGATCGGCAGATCCGGTGCACGCACCCGCGCCAGACCGATCAGTTCGGCCATGTTTTGCAACAAATGAGAATGGGTGCTGGCGTCTTCAGAGGCAATCAACATGCAGGACAGGCCGTGGTAAGTCGACGCCACCAGTCGTCCTTCGGTGTAGTCCACCGCCGAAACGACGCTGAACCCTTCCTGCTCCAGCTCCCGGGCAATCCCCCGCACGCGGTCACCGGCAACGCTGTCGGCCTTGATGTCGCGATGAACGATCAGGACCGGGAATTTCAAGTCTTTGTACATGAGGCTCAGCGTCCTGAGGCGGCAGACCAGAGCCTGCCAATCACCTCAGGGTAGAGTGTTGCAGCGGATGTGGCGAGCGGGATGCACCAACTTGTGGCGACGAGGGAGTTTCCCTGTGGCGAGTATCTGCCAAACAGGGTGTTATGCCTGCGCTTCAGCCTCGGCCAACTGCACCCACAACGCCGGGGCACCAGCGGATTTGCCGATGATTTCCAGGCGCGCCGCGTGGCGGGCCAGGTCGTCTTCACTGGCGCGGATGATGCGCGTCGGCTGACGGTCCGCCGGCAAACGGCGAATCTCGGTGGCCGAATTGTCCGCCCCTTCACCCGAGCCATTGCCATCGGAGGCGTTGCCGGCCAGGGACAGACTGGTCTGCCCCCCGGTCATGGTCAGGTAGACGTCGGCAAGAATCTCGGAGTCGAGCAAGGCGCCGTGCAGTTCACGGCCGGAGTTGTCGACGCCATAGCGTTTGCACAGGGCGTCGAGGCTGTTGCGCTGCCCCGGGTGACGTTCCCGGGCCATCATCAGGGTGTCGAGGATCGAGCAGTGCTGCGTGATGTCCGCGCGGTCCTGTTGGCCCATCAGGGCGAATTCGTTGTTGATGAAGCCAACGTCGAACGCCGCGTTATGGATGATCAGCTGCGCGCCCTTGATGAACTCGAAGAACTCTTCGGCCACCTCGGCAAAACGCGGCTTGCCCACGAGGAATTCGTTGGTGATGCCGTGGACGCCGATCGCGCCCTCGTCACTTTCGCGATCGGGTTGCAGGTACACATGAAAGTGCCGGCCCGTCAGGCGTCGGCCGATCAACTCGACACAACCGATTTCGATAATCCGGTGGCCGTCGGTCACCGGCATGCCGGTGGTTTCGGTGTCGAGTACAACGGATCTGGTGGCCATCAGTGCTCAGCTCTCAATCGGTCAATCGTGCAAAAGCGGCGATGTTAACACGCTCGCCGGGGTCTTTCAGATACACCGAGTCACCGCCTTCGCGAGCAAGCCCGCTCCCACATTGAATCGGCGTCGGCTCACAACTTTGTGGACGACACGAATCCAGTGTGGGAGCGGGCTTGCTCACGAAGGTCACGGCGCGGTGCATCGGCAGTACCGAAATCAGCCCTGCTTGTACCCACGCACCTCATCCACACCACGGTTGGCCAACTGGTCGGCCCGTTCGTTGCCGTGATGGCCAATGTGTCCGCGCACCCATTTCCAGGTGACCTTGTGACGGTTGACCTGCTCGTCGAGCAACTTCCACAGGTCAGCGTTTTTCACCGGTTCCTTCGCCGCGGTTTTCCAGCCGCGCTTCTTCCAGTTGTCCATCCACTCGTTGATGCCTTTCATCACGTACTGCGAGTCGGTCACCAACAACACCTCGCAGGGACGCTTGAGCTCTTCCAGGCCACGGATCGCGCCCATCAGCTCCATGCGGTTGTTGGTGGTATTGGCTTCGCCGCCCCAGAGTTCCTTCTCGACGCCCTTGCACACCAGCAGTGCGCCCCAGCCGCCGGGACCAGGGTTGCCTTTGCAGGCGCCGTCGGTGAACAGTTCTACGCTATCGCTCATGCCAATCTATCCAGAAAATGCGCTGGCCCGCCGATCGCTGATCGACGACGCCCGAAGCCGGGACATGCCCGGCCACAAATGAAAAGTGTGTATTACGGTTCGATGTTGCGCCGGTTGACCTTGGCCATCGGCAACGGGATCAGCTTGCCCATCGGTTCGCGCCGCTCCTGGCGGACCGGTCGCAAGCCCACCACGATCTTGCGCGCCACCAATAAATAGAAGCCGCCGCCCGACAGTTGCCAGTCACCGGCCTTGCGCTCCCAACCGGCCAGGCGGGTCTGCCACGCCGGTGACGCAAGCGGCGGACGATAGCACCCGAAGCGGCGTTTCTCCAGCGCGAAACCCAGCAGGTTCAGCCAGTCGGCGACCCGTGACGGCGAAATGCAGCGCGCCTTGCGCAGCGCATCCTGGGCAAACACATGCCGCAGGCCCCAACTGCTCCAGGGGTTGATGCCAATGATCAGCAAATGCCCGCCGGGACGTACGCTGCTTGCCGCCTCGCGAAGCAGGCCGTGGGGCGACAGGCAGAAATCCAGGCCATGCTGCAGCACCACCACATCGGCGGCATGCTCGCTCAGCGGCCAGGCCTGCTCCTCACAAACGATCTCGACCCCCGGCAACGGCGCACCAAGGCGTACATTGCGCTGTACCTGAGGTGCAGACGGCGGAGTCTGGGCCGAGGGACCGTAATGCACCAGATAACCACCAAAGAACCGCCCAAGCTCGTCTTCGAGCATGCGCCGCTCTTCGTCCAGCAGAAATTGCCCGAGGGGACCGGCCAGCCACTCGCGGGCGGCGCTGATCAACGCCAGCCAGTCAGGATCGGCTTGTGCGAACGCTTTATCAGTCATTGCATTCTCCAACGCGCCAGGAAGTTCTAAGATGCGCCAATGTTTTCCGCTTGGCGAATCCGACGATGATACAGATCACTGCCCTGCCCGCCTTCACCGACAACTACATCTGGTTGTTACAAGACCACGGCAGCAAGCGCTGCGCGGTCGTCGACCCGGGTGATGCCGGCCCCGTACAAGCCTGGCTTTCGGCCAATCCGGGCTGGGTGCTGAGTGATATTTTGATCACTCATCACCATCATGACCACGTCGGCGGCGTCGAACAGCTGAAAAAAGCGACGGACGCGAAAGTCTATGGTCCGGCCAGCGAAACGATCCCGGCGCGGGACGTTGCGCTCAAGGACAACGACAAGGTCCACGTGCTCGGCTGGGATTTCGACGTCCTCGCGGTCCCCGGCCACACCCTGGGGCACATCGCCTATTACCATCACGGCTTGCTGTTCTGCGGCGACACACTGTTTGCCGCCGGCTGCGGACGCTTGTTCGAAGGCACGCCACAGCAAATGTACAGTTCGCTGACACGCCTGGCCGGGTTACCGGAAGACACGCTGGTGTACTGCACCCATGAATACACCCTCGGCAACCTGAAGTTTGCCGCGACCGTCGAACCGAACAACCCGCACATCGCCGAGCGCCTGGCCAAAGTCACCCGCCAACGGGAATCCGGGATCATGACGCTGCCGTCGACACTGGCGCTGGAAAAGCTCACAAACCCGTTTTTGCGCTCCGGTGAAACATCCGTTAAAGAAAAAGCGGACGAACGGACCGGCACCGATAACTCGGCGCCCGATATGGTTTTTGCGGCGCTTCGGGCGTGGAAAGACAGGTTCTAAAGGGGCCTATCAAGATTGCAACAATTCTGAAAGGTTGACCGCGCAGGGTGCGCTTCCTAGAATCGCCCGACATTTTTGCCCGGAACTTACTTCCAGCCAATGTCGTCACCTATTCGCAAAGCCATCAGTTCAGACGCATTGACCCGCTTGGCTCAAGCCATTGCGGTGGCTGTGTCCGCCACCCTGGCGGGCTGTTCCAGCCATGCGCCGCAGACCGATGCGGCGCACACGCAGAACATCGCCGCGCGCGCCAAGCAGAAGCCGATCTGGCTCAGCGAAAAACCCAGCCCGCAAATCCCCCAGGACGTCTGGGAGCGCATGCGCCAGGGCTTCCAGCTGCAAGACGGGCTGGGCGTCAACCCGCGCATCGAGCAACAGCGCCTGTGGTTCGCCAGCAATCCATCTTTCCTCGAAAACGCCGGCGAACGTGGCAGCCTCTACATTCACTACATCGTCGAACGCCTTGAAGAACGCAACATGCCGCTGGAACTGGCCCTGCTGCCAGTGATTGAAAGCGCCTACAACCCGATGGCCTATTCCCGGGCCAACGCGGTGGGTCTTTGGCAGTTCATCCCGTCCACCGGGCGTTACTTCAACCTGCGTCAAACCCGCTTCTATGATGGCCGTCGCGACATCACCGCGTCGACCACCGCCGCCCTGGATTACCTGACCCGCCTGCACGACATGTTCAACGGCGACTGGATGCTGGCCCTGGCGGCCTACAACGCCGGCGAAGGCACCGTCAGCCGGGCCATTGAGCGCAATGAACGCCTCGGCCTGCCGACCGACTACTGGAACCTGCCGCTGCCCTCTGAAACCCAGGCCTATGTGCCAAAGTTGCTGGCACTGTCACAGGTGGTGATGGCGCCGGAAGCCTACGGCGTGAACCTCAATCCGATCGCCAACGAGCCCTACTTCCAGGTCGTCGAAATCAACCAGCGCATGGACCTGTCCAAGGTTGCTGAAGTTGCCAACATCGACGAAGACGAACTGTTCCAGCTCAACCCGGCCTTCAAGCAGCGCACCACCCTGGATGGCCCGCAACATCTGCTGGTGCCGACCTCCAAGGCGCAATTGCTGACCAGCAGCCTGCAGACCATGCGTCCTGAAGAACTGATCAGCAAGAAATCGCTCAAGCCGGTCTTCGAAGGTGCCGACGACAGCCAGGTCGCCAGCGTCAAGCGTTCCTATCGGGTCAAGCGGGGTGACAACCTCGGTTCCATCGCCAAGGCCAACAACGTTGACGTGAAGGACCTGCAACGCTGGAACAAACTGAGCGGCAAGAACCTCAAGCCCGGCCAGACCCTGGTCATGCAGGACAACAGCAAACGCAACTCAGGGCGCGTCAACACCGTGATTGCAGCCAATACCAAAAAGCAGCAGGCCAAGTACAAGGTCCAGCAAGGCGACTCGCTGTACATCGTGGCCAAGCGCTTCAACGTAGAGATGCAGCACCTCAAGCGCTGGAATCCGCGTGTCGGCCAGGCGCTCAAGCCTGGTCAGATGTTGACGGTGGCCAATCCGCATTAAAAAAAGCCCCTGAATTCAGGGGCTTTTTTTATACATGCGCAATTTTTGTGGCGAATGCAAAACCTGTAGGAGCGAGCCTGCTCGCGATGGGGTGTATCAGTTTGCATTGATGGCGGCTGACACGCCGTCATCGCGAGCGAGCTCGCTCCCACAGGGTTTGTGGCCCGGCTGATATTGCGCATTCACACACCGTCTTTTTCCTGTCCATACAAGCTGTTACTGTACGGTCCACAAAGCCCAAGCCGCCTGGATCGGATCCCCTATTTGAAGCGTCCCCTGCCCCTGCTCCTGATCAGCCTGGCCTTGAGCTCCACCGCAAGCGCGACGATCAGCGAAAGCCATGGTTATGCGCAGTTCGGCACGCTCAAGTACCCGGCCCGATTTGCCCACTTCGACTGGGTCAACCCGCAAGCGCCCAAGGGCGGTACTTTGCGGGTGATGGCGTTTGGCACCTTCGACACGCTCAACCCCTACACCTTCAAGGGCACCAGCCCGGTCACCACGCCGAGTTTCCTGCAATACGGCATCAACGAGCTCAATGAACCGCTGATGGTCGGCACGGGGCAGTACGCACCTTCCGGTGACGAGCCCGCGTCCAGCTACGGCCTGATTGCCCAGTCGGTGGAGTACAACGAGAACCGCAGCTGGGTGGTGTTCAACCTGCGTCCCGAAGCACGCTTCCATGACGGCACGCCGATCACCGCCTACGACGTCGCGTTCTCCTATCGCGTGTTGCTCAAGGAAGGCCATCCGCTGTACCGCACCAGCCTTCAGGAAGTGTCGCGGGTCGACATCCTCAACCCGCAGCGCATCCGTTTCGTGTTCAAGCGAGCCGGCAATCCGCTGCTGATCCTGCGCCTGGGCGAAATGCCGGTGCTGGCGCAGCACTACTGGAAAGGCCGCGACTTCAAGGCCACCACTTTCGAGCCGCCGCTGGGCAGCGGGCCGTATCGCATCACCTCGGTCACGCCAGGACGACAGATCGTCTTCGAACGGGTCAAGGATTACTGGGGCAAAGACCTGCCGGTCAATCGCGGCAAGTACAACTTCGACCGCATGGAAGTCGAGTTCTACCGCGACAGCGTCGTGGCGTTCGAGGCGTTCAAGGCCGGTGAGTTCGACATCTATATCGAGCACCAGGCGAAGAACTGGGACACCGGCTACAACTTCCCCGCCGTACGCCGCGGCGAGGTGATCAAGACGCAGATTCCCCATCAGATCCCGACCCAGACCCAGGGCCTGTTCATGAACAGCCGTCGTCCGGCTTTCTCGGACACCAAGGTCCGTGAAGCGCTGGGGCTGATGTTCAACTTTGAATGGACCAACCGCTCGCTGTTCGGCGGCGCCTACCAACGCGCCATGAGCTATTACCCCAACAGCGAGTTCTCGGCCAGCGGTTTGCCGGTCGGACATGAATGGCTGTTGCTCAAGCCCTATCGCGAGCAACTGCCGGCCAGGCTCTTTACCGAGCCGTTCAGCCTGCCGCAGACCGATGGCCGCGGCATCCCCCGGGAGACCCTGCGCAAAGCCCTCGGCCTGCTCGCCGAAGCCGGCTGGAAGCTCAATGGCCAGCGCCTGCAAAACACCGCCGGGCAGCCGCTGCGCCTGGAACTGCTGCTGGTCAACCCGAACCTGGAACGCATCCTCCAACCTTACGTCGAGAACCTGGCCAGCATCGGCATCGACGCCCGGCTGCGCACGGTCGATCGCGCGCAATACAAGCAGCGCCTCGACCAGTTCGATTTCGACATGATTCTGATGACCCTCAACCAGACGCTCAGCCCGGGCCTGGAACAATGGCAGTACTTTCACTCCAGCCAGGCCGGGGTCAAGGGCAGCAAGAACTACGCCGGCATTGCCAACCCGGCGGTCGACCATTTGCTCGAACAGTTGCTGGCCGCCCGGACCCGCGATGAACAGGTCGCCGCCGGGAAGGCCCTCGACCGCGTGCTGCTGTGGCAGCACTACATCGTTCCCAACTGGTACCTCAATTATCACCGTCTGGGGTACCGCAACCGGCTCGCCTTCGTCACCACCCCGCCCTACACCCTGGGCCTGAACGCGTGGTGGCTGAAATCTTCGGAGAAAGATCAATGAAACCCATCCGTGCCCTGCTCCTGCAGGCCAGCGGTCTGCTGTTCGCCGGGCTGGCCTGCGCCGCGCCGCAACATGCCGTGACCCTGTATAACGAACCGCCGAAATACCCGGCCGATTTCAAACACTTCGACTACGTCAACCCGGACGCGCCCAAGGGCGGGATCTTCCGACAGGCCGGCTTCGGCGGCTTCGACAGCCTCAACCCCTTCATCAGCAAAGGCGTGCCGGCGGACGATATCGGCAACATCTACGACACCCTGGCCAAGCAAGGCCTGGACGAGCCATTCACCGAGTACGGCTTGATCGCCCGCCTGATCGAGAAAGCCCCGGACAACGCCTGGGTGCGCTTCTACCTGCGCCCCGAAGCACGTTTCCATGACGGCCATGCGGTACGCGCCGAGGACGTGGTGTTCAGCTTCCAGATGCTGACCAAGGACGGCGCGCCGATGTACCGCGGCTACTACAGCGATGTGGCCGAAGTGATCGCCGAAGACCCGCTCACCGTACTGTTCAAGTTCAAGCACACCAACAACCGCGAGTTGCCGCTGATCCTCGGCCAGTTGCCGGTGCTGCCCAAGCACTGGTGGGCCGACCGCGACTTCAACAAGGGCAACCTGGAAATCCCGCTGGGCAGTGGCCCGTACAAGGTCAGCGAAGTGAAGGCCGGACGCTCGGTGCGTTACGAGCGGGTCAAGGACTACTGGGGCAAGGACCTGCCGGTCAATCGCGGTTTCTACAACTTCGACGTGATGACCACCGACTACTACCGCGACAACACCGTGGCCCTGGAAGCGCTCAAGGCCGGGCAGTTCGACTACTGGCTGGAAATGACCGCGAAGAACTGGGCCAACGCCTACAACATTGCGGCGGTCACCGAAGGTCGACTGGTCAAGGAACAGATTCCCAACGGCAATCCCACCGGCATGCAAGGGTTCGTATTCAATATGCGCCGCCCGGTGTTCCAGGATGTGCGGGTGCGCCAGGCCCTGTCGCTGTTGCTGGATTTCGAATGGACCAACAAGCAACTGTTCAACGGTGCCTACGCGCGTACCCGCAGTTATTTCGAGAACTCGGAAATGGCCGCCACCGGCCTGCCTGACACCGATCAGGTGGCGATCCTCGAACCGTTCCGTAGCAAGCTGGCGCCGCAGGTGTTCAACGAAGCCTTCCAGAACCCGACCACCGACGGTAGCGGCATGATCCGCGCCCAGCAACGGCAAGCCTATCAATTGCTGCAGGAGGCCGGCTGGCGCATCGTCGATGACAAGATGGTCGACGCCACCGGCAAGCCGGTGGTCATCGAGTTCCTGTTGGCCCAGACCGAATTCGAACGGGTGCTGCTGCCGTTCAAACGCAACCTGAGCGACCTGGGCATCGATCTGGTGATCCGCCGGGTCGACGTCTCGCAGTACATCAACCGCGTGCGTTCCCGGGACTTCGACATGATCGTCGGCAGCTTCCCGCAGTCCAACTCGCCGGGTAACGAACAACGGGAATTCTGGATGTCGGACGCCGCCGACAAGCCCGGCAGCCGCAACTCCATGGGCCTGAAGGATCCGGTGGTCGATCAACTGGTCGAGCAACTGATCAACGCCGATTCGCGCAACAGCCTGGTCGCCCACGCCCGCGCGCTGGACCGAGTACTGCAATGGGGCTATTACGTAATACCCAACTGGCACATCAAGACCTGGCGCGTGGCCTACTGGAACCACATCGGCCATCCCAAGGTCTCGCCTAAATACGATATCGGCACGGCCACCTGGTGGGTCAAGCCGGACATTAAGCCGGCAATAGAAGTCGAAACCACACTGCAGGCCGATCCTGCGGGCACGGAGTAATCAGATGCTGGCGTACATTTTTCGGCGACTGTTGCTCATCATTCCGACCCTGTTCGGCATTCTGCTGATCAACTTCGTGATCATCCAGGCGGCCCCGGGTGGGCCGGTGGAGCAGATGATCGCCAAGCTCGAAGGCTTCGAGGGCGCCACCAGCCGCATCGCCGGCGGTGGTGCCGAAGTCTCGGTGGCAGGCTCGGCCTATCGCGGCGCCCAGGGCCTGGACCCGGCGCTGATCAAGGAAATCGAGCACATGTACGGCTTCGACAAATCGGCGCCGGAACGCTTGTGGATCATGGTCAAGAACTATGCATCCCTGGATTTCGGCGACAGCTTCTTCCGCGACGCCAAGGTCATCGACCTGATCAAGGAAAAGATGCCGGTGTCGATCTCCCTCGGGCTGTGGAGCACGCTGATCATGTACCTGGTGTCGATCCCGCTGGGGATCGCCAAGGCCACGCGGCACGGCAGCCACTTCGACGTCTGGACCAGCTCGGCGATCATCGTCGGCTACGCGATCCCGGCGTTCCTGTTCGCCATCCTGTTGATCGTGGTGTTCGCCGGCGGCAGTTACCTGGACTGGTTCCCCTTGCGCGGGCTGACTTCGAACAACTTCGATGAACTGAGCATGGGCGGCAAGATCCTCGACTACTTCTGGCACCTGGCGCTGCCGGTGACCGCGCTGGTCATCGGCAACTTCGCAACCATGACCCTGCTGACCAAAAACAGCTTCCTCGACGAGATCAACAAGCAATACGTGATCACCGCCAGGGCCAAGGGCCTGACCAACCACCGCGTGCTGTACGGCCACGTGTTCCGCAACGCCATGCTGCTGGTGATCGCCGGGTTTCCTTCGGCCTTCATCGGCATCTTCTTCACCGGCTCGTTGCTGGTGGAGGTGATCTTCTCCCTCGACGGCCTCGGCCTGATGAGTTTCGAGGCGGCGATCAACCGCGATTACCCGGTGGTGTTCGGCACGCTGTTCATCTTCACCCTGCTCGGGCTGGTGGTGAAACTGATCGGCGACCTCACCTACACCTTTGTCGATCCGCGCATCGACTTCGAAAGCCGGGAGCATTGAGATGAACCTGTCCCCTCTCAATCGCCGCCGCTTCGAACTGTTCAAGGCCAACAAGCGTGGCTGGTGGTCGCTGTGGCTGTTCCTGATCCTGTTCGGCGCAAGCCTGGGTGCCGAGTTGATCGCCAACGACAAGCCGCTGGTGGTGCACTACGACAACAACTGGTACTTCCCGGCGCTCAAACGCTACCCGGAAACCACCTTCGGCGGCGAATTTCCGCTGGAAGCCAACTACAAGAGCCCGTACATCCGCGAACTGCTCAAGGCCAAGGACGCCTGGGTGCTGTGGGCGCCGATTCCCTACAGCTACCAGAGCATCAACTACGACCTGAAAGTCCCGGCCCCGGCCCCGCCCTCGACGGACAACCTGCTGGGCACCGACGATCAGGGCCGCGACGTGCTGGCCCGGGTGATCTACGGTTTCCGCATTTCGGTGCTGTTCGCCCTGACCCTGACCGTGCTCAGCTCGATCATCGGCGTGATCGCCGGAGCCTTGCAGGGTTTCTACGGCGGCTGGGTGGATCTGGCCGGGCAGCGCTTCCTGGAAATCTGGTCCGGATTGCCGGTGCTGTACCTGCTGATCATCCTCGCCAGTTTCGTGCAGCCCAACTTCTGGTGGTTGCTGGGGATCATGCTGCTGTTCTCGTGGATGAGCCTGGTGGACGTAGTGCGCGCCGAATTCCTGCGTGGGCGCAACCTGGAATACGTGCGCGCCGCGCGCGCCCTGGGCATGCAAAACGGCGCGATCATGTTCCGTCACATCCTGCCCAACGCGATGGTCTCGACCATGACCTTCATGCCGTTCATCCTCACCGGCGCCATCGGTACGCTGACCGCCCTGGACTTCCTCGGCTTCGGCTTGCCGGCGGGCAGCCCGTCCCTGGGTGAACTGGTGGCCCAGGGCAAATCCAACCTGCAGGCGCCGTGGCTGGGCATCAGCGCCTTCGCCGTGCTGGCCTTGATGTTGAGTCTGCTGGTGTTCATCGGCGAGTCCGCTCGCGATGCCTTCGACCCGAGGAAGTGAAATGAATCAACACAATCTGATCGAAGTGCGCGACCTGTCTGTCAATTTTGTCGTCGGCAATCGCTGCCAGCGAGCGATCGAAGGCGTCAGCTTCGACATCAAGCGCGGCGAAACCCTGGCGTTGGTCGGCGAGAGCGGTTCCGGCAAGTCGGTCACCGCACACTCGATCCTGCGCCTGCTGCCCTACCCGCTCGCCCGGCATCCGTCCGGCACCATCTTGTATTCCGGGCAGAACCTGCTGGAGCTGAAAGAAAAAACCATCCGCCACATTCGCGGCAACCGGATTGCGATGATTTTCCAGGAGCCGATGACCTCGCTCAATCCCCTGCACTCGATCGAGAAACAGATCAACGAAGTGCTGGGCATCCACAAGGGCCTGACCGGCAAGGTCGCGACCAAACGCACCCTGGAGCTGCTGGAGATGGTCGGCATCCCCGAGCCGCACAAGCGACTCAAGGCCCTGCCCCACGAATTGTCCGGCGGCCAGCGTCAGCGGGTGATGATCGCCATGGCCCTGGCCAACGAGCCGGAACTGCTGATCGCCGACGAGCCGACCACCGCGCTGGACGTGACCGTTCAGCTGAAAATCCTCGAATTGCTCAAGGAATTGCAGGCCCGATTGGGCATGGCCCTGCTGCTGATCAGCCATGATTTGAACCTTGTGCGAAGAATTGCGCACCGCGTATGTGTCATGCAGCAAGGTTGCATCGTCGAACAGGCATCGTGCGAAGAACTGTTCCGCGCGCCGCAGCATCCGTACACTCGGGAACTGCTGGCAGCGGAGCCCGGCGGCAAGCCTGCAAGCAACGTGATCGGCCCGCCCTTGCTGGCGGTCGAGGACCTCAAAGTCTGGTTTCCGATCAAGAAAGGCCTGCTCAAGCGCACGGTGGATTACGTCAAGGCGGTCGACGGCATCAATTTCAGCCTGCCCCAGGGCCAGACCCTGGGGATAGTGGGAGAAAGCGGTTCCGGCAAATCGACCCTGGGCCTGGCGATTTTGCGGTTGATCGCCAGCAAGGGCGCCATCCGCTTTGAAGGCCAGCAGCTAGACTGCCTGACGCAGCAACAGGTCAGGCCGCTGCGACGGGAGATGCAAGTGGTGTTTCAGGACCCGTTCGGCAGCCTGAGCCCGCGGATGTGCGTGAGCCAGATCGTTGGCGAAGGCCTGCGGATCCACAAGATGGGCACCGAGGCGGAACAGGAACAAGCGATCATTGCAGCACTCAAGGAGGTAGGTCTGGATCCGGAAACCCGGCACCGCTACCCCCACGAATTTTCCGGCGGGCAACGGCAGAGAATCGCCATTGCCCGGGCATTGGTGTTAAAACCGGCGTTGATTTTGCTGGACGAGCCGACTTCGGCCCTCGACCGCACGGTACAACGCCAGGTAGTGGAGCTTTTGCGTTCACTGCAAACCAAGTACAACCTGACGTATCTGTTTATCAGCCATGACCTGGCTGTGGTGAAAGCGCTGAGCCACCAGTTGATGGTGGTCAAGCATGGCCAAGTGGTCGAACAGGGAGACGCGCAAAGCATTTTTGCCGCCCCCCAACATCCGTATACACAGCAGTTGCTGGAAGCCGCTTTTTTGGCTCCGGCCACTGCGCAATAACCTGAAAGAGGAGCAACACATGGGTTTTCTCGCCGGTAAGCGCGTACTGATCGTCGGTGTCGCCAGCAAGCTGTCCATCGCATCCGGCATCGCTGCCGCCATGCATCGCGAGGGCGCTGAGCTTGCCTTCACTTATCAGAACGACAAACTCAAGGGTCGTGTCGAAGAGTTCGCACAAGGCTGGGGTTCGAGCCCTGAGCTGTGCTTCCCGTGCGATGTGGCCAGCGATGAAGAAATCGCCAAGGTCTTCGAAGAGCTGAGCAAGAAGTGGGACGGCCTGGACTGCATCGTGCACTCCGTCGGCTTCGCCCCGGGCGACCAACTGGACGGCGACTTCACCGAAGCCACCACCCGCGAAGGTTTCCGCATCTCCCACGACATCAGCGCCTACAGCTTCGTGGCCCTGGCCAAGGCTGGCCGCGAAATGATGAAAGGCCGCAACGGCAGCCTGCTGACCCTGTCGTACCTGGGCGCCGAGCGCACCATGCCGAACTACAACGTCATGGGCATGGCCAAGGCTTCCCTGGAAGCTGGCGTACGTTACCTGGCCGGCTCCCTGGGCCCGGACGGTACTCGCGTCAACTGCGTATCGGCAGGTCCCATCCGCACCCTCGCCGCTTCCGGCATCAAGAACTTCCGCAAGATGCTGGCCGCCAACGAAGCGCAAACCCCGCTGCGCCGCAACGTCACCATCGAAGAAGTCGGCAACGCCGGCGCCTTCCTGTGCTCGGACCTGGCGTCCGGCATCAGCGGTGAAATCATGTACGTGGACGGTGGCTTCAACACCACGGCCATGGGCAGCATCGAAGAGTAATCTTCGGTCAGCCAAAAAAAAACCCGCCGCTTTTGGCGGGTTTTTTATGCTCACAATTCCTTTGACTAACGCAACCTTCAGCGGGAAAACATTTCTACGCCAAATGGCATCAGACAACTACAAATAATTCTCGATGAGAACCGCACCCACTGAAAAACATAACAGAGGGAATACGATCAACACGCCTCCATCCATTACATCCCCAACCTCATTACTGAGATTATCTAATAACTAACACCCGATCTTATAGCAGTTGCAAAACCAGGTTTAGAATCGAACACAGTTTTTACTTTCACCCCTAAATCGGGTGGTACAAGAGTGGCATAAGAAGGTTTCACACGAGGCGTTTCTACTGCCAACGCTGGCGAAGGGCCTGACGCCCCGGCAAATATCAGTTTATCGAACTGATCATTTTGGATGAAAACTCTAGTGTCGTACTGCGCAATTCTCTGTGAAACAACGCTCGAAGTTGATATTTGCCCGCCTTTCACTTTTTCCGATTTTTTTTGGTAAACGGCGAAAACTTTTAGTTCATCTGCATCTGGGCGCCGGGGTGTATCCAGCATTAATTTTTTTGCTTTCTCTAAGCTGCTTTCAACAAAAAGCCCTTTTTTTGAAAGGGCACCTCCCTGACCTAAAAATGGCATTGGAAGTTCTGCGCCACTAGCAAGATTTTTTACAGACTTTTGTGACGCAACAACCGCCCCAATAAAATCACCCTGTTCTTTCAATTTACTCAGTACACCTTTGACTAGTATGTAAGGAGCATGCCCAGTCGGGTCAATTCGACCCACAGGATCTCCTTTGCAATATGCATAACTATTCAAGCCTCCTCTGCCAAATGGACTCCAACTGTCCGGGCTGTTGAACCGCATCAACACCGGATTGAACGCTCTGTACCCATTACCCAGCAAATAATGCCCAGTCACCGGATCTGCCCGCTCCCCATTGAAACCCAACAAACTACTCAAACCGCTTTCGGCTCGATGGTGGCCATACGGTGAGTAAGCGATGGTCTGCGGCAGATTGTCTTTCTGAAGCGTTTGCAGGACTGAACGTTGTTGATCAGTGGCCAGTAACGCGATGTCGATAGAATCGTCCTGGCGCTGTTGTTGCCCCAGAACCTGATCACCAACCTGAAAAACGCTCTTACGTAATGCCCCCTGTATCTCGGTGGCAAGACGACTTTTGCAGTAAAAACGCTGATGCAAGGAGGTATTCGGTTGGGCATGACTGATCAGGCGATCCAGAGGATCATAGTAATATTCGCAGAGCAGTGACCGCAGTTGATTCAACATCGGGTCGATCCATACATGAGTGTAGATAAGTCACTATCTGCCCTAATTTGTCTATCGGGTACTAGCAGAACTGATAGGTTGAAACGGATAAGTGCGCGCCAGCACGGCCGTGGGCAGCATCAAAGAGTAATCTTCTCCCAGCCAAAAAACCCGCCTTCTCCGGCGGGTTTTTTATGCCTGCGATTTCCGGCCGATGTAGCCCCCCCTGTAGGAGCGAGCCTGCTCGCGAAAAACCCGGGCACGCCGCGTTCAACCAGACTGCGCGCGTTATCGTTGACGACCTTCGCGAGCGGGCTCGCTCCTACAGGGTTACTCGAGATTCAGACATTTGGCGAACAGCTGCTGAATCGGCAGCTGTCGCTGGCTGTAGCGCTGCAACAGCACGATCTCGCGGTAAAACGTCAGCTCACCCAACCGAATCAACCTGACCTTCGCCCCATGCTCCAGCCAAAGCCCCGCCTCCGGCAACAACGAACCCCCCAACCCACACTCGACCATTTTGACAATGGCCTCCAGTTCATCCAGCTCCAGCGCCACGTGCACCTCGATCTGCCGTTCGCGCAGAAACCGCGTCACCAGCCGCCCGCCAAACGAATTGCGGTCGTAGCGTACATGAGGGTGCTCGGCGAGCAGTTGCAGCGGATCATCGCCGTCCAGGTCCGCCGGTACGATCAGCACGAACGGTTCCCGGCGAATGACCTGCGCAGACAATTCCTTGGGCAACTCAAACGGCGGCTTGATCAGGATCGCCAGGTCCACTTCTCCCGTGTCGACCTGGCTCAGCAGGTTCAGTGACACACCGGGCACCAGCTTGGGCTCCAGCAAGGGCGCCTGTTGGCGCAAGCGCACCAGCGCCTGGGGCAGCAGCCCGGTCTGAGCGGTCGCCACTGCGCCGATTCTCAGTTCGCCACGGTACTCGCTGACATCGTCGCTGACGGCCATGCGGCTGAAGGTCTCGAGCATTTCCCTGGCCATCGGCAACGCACGCTGCCCCGCCGCGTTGAGCAGCGCCTGGCGGCCGGTGCGGTCGAACAGACGGATGCCAAGGGCTTGTTCCAGGTTGCGAATCTGCGCGCTGACCGCCGATTGCGTCAGGCCGATGTGCATGCCCGCTGCCGCGAACGTGCCGTAACGCGCCACCGCGATAAAGGTTTTCAGTTCGCGCAGCATGGAGGCCTCGATTGATCGAAATAATTTGAGCTCGATGCAAAAATTATCGTCTTTCAATCAAAAAGCACAGGGCTAAACTCGACACATTCCCACCCACACCGAGGTTCGCCTGATGCAACTGTCCCCTTTTCACCTGGCCATTCCGGTCTACGACTTGCCGGCCGCCCGACATTTCTATGGTTCAGTGTTTGGCCTGGAAGAAGGCCGCTCAAGCGAGCATTGGGTGGATTTCAATTTTTTCGGCCATCAACTGGTGATTCACCTGGCGCCGAAAAACCCCACGCAAGAAGCCGCGCACACCAATGCCGTGGATGGTCACGATGTGCCGGTGCCGCATTTTGGCGTGGTGCTCGGGATGGCCGAGTGGGAGGCGCTGGCCGAGCGGCTGAAGTCGCTGGAGACACGCTTCGTGATCGAACCGGGGATTCGTTTTCAGGGGCTGGTGGGTGAACAGGCGACGATGTTTCTGCTTGATCCTTGCGGGAATGCGCTGGAGTTCAAGGCGTTCAAGGATATTGGGCAGTTGTTTGCCAAGTAGGCGTTGCCTGTCGGGACGCCATCGCGAGCAAGCTCGCTCCCACAGTGGATTTGTGGCGTTCATAAATCCTGCTCGCGAAGAGGCCCGCTAATGCAACACCGCCCTAACGGCTCATCACACGCTCGGCCTCCTCCAGCAGTTCCTCGATTGAGTCATGAACAGTGGGGTTGTATTCGACCTGGGTCACGCTGAACCGAATGTGATAACTGCGACGCGCCGTGGCGTTGCGCTCATCGAGTATCTCATTGAGTCGCACCTTGATCGCCTCAATCTCAACGGCACTGGACCCGGTCAGCAGCGCCACGAACCGGTCGCCGTCGAGTCGGCCGACCACATCGTTTTCACGAAAGCCGATCCGCAGGACATCGGCGAACGTCTTGAGCGCATCGTCACCTTTGGCCCGGCCATACAGATAGCAGATGAGCTTGAATTCATCGAGGCTGAAGTACAGCAGTGTCGCTGGCGTCTCCAGTTGTTGGCAGGCATCCAGCCCGAGTTGGGCCAATGCAGTGAAACCATGGCGATTGGACAGCAGCGTCAGCTCGTCCATGCTCGCCATCTGCACCCCTGCCAGTTCTTGTTCGGCCTGGCGAGCCAGTTCGCGCAACCGTTCACGTTCTTGCTGTGGCGTGCGCAACGGGTTGGCTGATCGGCCCGATTTGCCTGTTTTGCCTGAGATCAACATCGTTCACTCCCTTGGCGGGTATGTACGTTAGAGTCGCCCGTACCCACATTGACTCCCTGTAAGCGTGCCGCTGGTCAGCTACCTGCCACCGGGCACGGTCCTCCCGCATCGGCCCAGCGCTTGAACCGGGCGACGAAAATATCGTGGGGCACCGGTACCGGCGCGCGATTGCCGCCGGGGTTCCAGCCCCACAGCACCAGCTTGTCGTCGCTGACGTGCTTGATCAGCGCGGCAAAATCCCGATCGCCGTTGCTGGAGCGATCCTTGATCATCGCGCACAGCCGGTCGGCTGGCAGGCCGATCCAGGCCATGCGGTGCGCGGCCGGTGGCAAACTCCAGTGCGGCGCACCCGGTGGTGCGTGGGGGCCGTAACTGGCTGGCGGATTGCTTTGCGCATGGCAGGTTGCACAGGGCAACCCGGCCGAACCCTTGCCGTCCATGCCACGCACGACATTCATGGCGTGGGGCACGCCGGCATCGAATTGCAGCGGCGAATCCCCAGGAATATGGCAGTTCTGGCAACGGGGGCTCTGGAAGACCTTCTGCACGGTGTCGAACGCCTGCAAGGCCTCGCGATCATCGGCGAACACGTGCGATGCGTAGGCGATGAGACAGACCAGGATCACCGCCCCAAGCAACCAGTGATGTCGTTTCATCTCACACCCCCGCCAGCTGCAAGGGCAGCTCCCGCAGGCGCTGCCCGGTCAGGGCAAACACCGCGTTGGCCACCGCTGGCGCCATGGGTGGCACACCGGCCTCGCCGATACCACCGGGTTTGTCGCTGCTGGGCACGATATGCACTTCGACCACCGGCATTTCGTTGAGCCGCAGCACCCGATAGTCGTGATAGTTGGATTGCACCACCTGCCCGTCCTTGAGTGTCAGCTTGCTGTGCAAGGCGAAGCTGAGGCCAAAGGTAATGCACGACTCCATCTGCGCGGCGATGCTCTGGGGGTTGACCGCAATGCCGCAATCCACCGCGCACACCACCCGGTGCACACGGATGGCGAGGTTGTCCTGGGACACCTCGGCCACCTGGGCCACGTAGCTGCCGAACGACTCATGCACCGCCACACCCAGGGCATGGCCATCCGGCAGTGGCGCCTTCCAGTTGGCCTTCTCCACCGCGAGGTTCAGCACACCGAGATGGCGCGGATGGTCCTTGAGCAAGGTCCGCCGATACTCCACCGGATCCTTGCCGGCCGCCGTGGCCAGTTCATCGATCAGCGACTCCATGACAAACGCGGTGTGGGTGTGCCCCACCGAACGCAGCCACAACACGCTGATGCCGGTTGTCGGTGAATGCAGTTCAATCTGGTGATTGGCCAACCCTTCGAGGTAGGGGCTGTCCGCCACGCCTTCGACGGAGGTCTTGTCGATCCCGTCCTTGACCATGGTCGCTTCAAGCGAGGTCCCGGCCATGATCGACTGCCCGACCATCACATGTTTCCAGGCCAGCGGCAGGCCGTCAGCGCCCAGCCCGATACGCGCATGGTGCAGGAACGCCGAGCGGTAATAGCCTCCACGGATGTCGTCCTCCCGCGCCCACACGGTTTTCACCGGTGCGCCGGCAGCCTTGGCGACATACACCGCTTCGCTGACGAAATCCGACGTCGGATTGGCCCGGCGCCCGAAGCCGCCACCGAGAAACTCGGTATGGATCACCACCTGTTCGGGTTTGAGCCCGGTGATTTTCCCGGCGACCATTTGGTCCAGGGTCTGGAACTGGGTGCCAGTCCAGATTTCGCATTTGTCCTTGGTGATGCTCACCGTGCAGTTCAGTGGCTCCATCGGCGCGTGTGCCAGATAAGGCACGCTGTATTCAACGTCGATCTTCTTGGCCGCTTTCGCCAGCGCAGCCTGGGTATCCCCCGCCTGGCCTGCGTTCAGGCCGGGGGTGGTGGCGAGTTTGCGGAAGTTTTCCAGTAACGCCTGGCTGTCGAGCCCGGCGTTCGGCCCCGGATTCCACTCGATTTTCAGCGCATCGCGCCCCAGCTTCGCCGCCCAAAAATGATCGGCAATCACCGCGATGCCGGTCGGCACTTGCACCACTTTGTGCACACCCGGAATCGCCAGCGCTTCGGCGCCCTCAAAGGATTTGACGCTACCGCCGAAGGTGGGCGAACGGGCGACCATCGCAGTCATCAGCCCGTCAAACTGCACGTCCATGCCGAACTTCGCCCGGCCGGTGATTTTTTCCGGAGTGTCCAGACGCTGGGTGGGTTTGCCGATCAGCTTCCAGTCCTTTGCGTCCTTGAGTTTGATCGAGGCCGGGTCTGGCCGTGGCAATTGCCCGGCGTCATCGGCCAGTTCGCCGTAGGTGGCACGGTGCTCACCGGCCATGACCACCCCCGATTCGGTATGAATCTCGGACGGCGCGACGTTGAAACGCTTGGCCGCTGCGTCGATCAACATCAAGCGCGCCGCCGCGCCGGCCTGGCGATAGCGGTCGAACTCCATCCAGGTCGAGGTCGAGCCGCCGGTGATTTGCATCCCGCCAAAACCGGGCAGGCCGTAATCGGTTGCCGAAGCCGGTGCATGCTCGACGCGGATTTTCGTCCAGTCGGCGTCCAGTTCTTCGGCGATCAGCATGGTCAGGCCGGTCCAGATGCCCTGGCCCATTTCCGAGTGCCCCAGCAATACGGTGACACTGTTGTCGTTGCCAATACGCAGGAAGGCATTGGGCGCAAACACGTTGCCCTGGTTTTCCGCGCCCATGGCGAAACGGTGGGCACCGGGCATGGCAAACGCGACCACCAGCCCGCCGCCCAGCATGGCACTGCCCTTGAGAAAACCACGACGCGATAACGCGTTGATGCTGTTCATGGCGCAAGCTCCCTTCAACCCGGTCTCAACCCAGCTCGGCGGCGCGTTTGACCGCCGCGCGGATCCTCGGGTAAGTGCCGCAACGGCAGATGTTCCCGGACAGCGCCTGATCGATGTCGCTGTCGGTCGGTTTCGGAATTTTCGCCAGCAATGCGGCCGCCGACATGATCTGCCCGGACTGACAGTAGCCACACTGGACCACGTCAAGTTCCGCCCAGGCCTGTTGGACCGGGTGCGAACCATCCGCGGAAAGGCCTTCGATGGTGAGAATCTTTTGCCCATGGGCCACGGCCGTGGCCGGTGTGATGCACGAGCGCAGCGGTGCGCCATCGACGTGCACGGTGCAGGCTCCGCATTGGGCGATGCCGCAGCCGAATTTGGTGCCGGTGAGGTGGGCGACATCGCGCAGGACCCAGAGCAGCGGCATGTCGGCGGGGACATCCAGCTCCTGATCCTGGCCATTGATGTTCAGGGTCAGCATGGCGCGGTTCCTCAGACTCAGGGTGATCTGAAGGGGCGTCGCTGCGGCCTTGTAAAACCTGTGCGCGCCTCGGGTTACCCTTCAGCTAAGCGCAATTTTGCCGGCAGGCCGAGGCGCATCGACCACCGGTCACCTGTAGGAGCGAGCTTGCTCGCGAAAAACGTCAGTACAACGCGGTCATTCAGACAGGGCGCGTTATCGTTGACGTCCGTCGCGAGCAAGCTTCGCTCCTACACCCTCGGCTTGAACAAAATACCGATGTAACGCGACAGAAACAGCCCGAATGCCATACACCAAAGCAGCGCCGACATTCCCAATCCCCACCCGGAAAACGGCACCAGCAACACCCGTGACACACCCGCCACCAGCACCAGGGCAAATCCCACAACGATTACTTTCGAGGGCAGCAACGGCCGCCCGGTGTGCCCCAGGCTGACCCGCGCGATCATCGCCAGAACCAACCCGCCGATGCCGCCGACGGCCAGCGAATGGGTGGCCAGGCTTTGCTGCGGCATCCAGCCCAGGTGCCACAGAGCCATGGCCAGCGTCGCCACCGCGAGCCAGGTGTAAGCCAGGTACAGCGACCACAGCAGCGGCACGCGCCACAGACCGCGATCATGCCAGCGCCACAATCGCAGCAGATGCAAACCGCTGATCAACGCAAATAACAGCGCCAGCCACACACGTGGGGCGTCATTCAAACCGACGGCAAAAGACACCGCCGCCAGCATCGCGCTGATCAGCAACACCTTGCCCGGCAACGGATGAGCCGCAGGCGTTGCGGGACGGTTCAACCCGCGCTGGATGAAGAACGGAATCACCCGCCCGCCGATCACGCTCATCAGCGCGCCCACCAGCCACAAAGCGGCCAGCACGCCATGCCGCTGCAGATTCACGTCTTCATTGAAAATCCCCAGCAACGTCAGCGCCTGACAGCCTGCCAACAACGTGACCATCAGTAAAACCGGATAGTTTTCCCGCTTGCCGGCGGCGATCAAATCCCGTCCCAACACACACGCCAGCAGCGGCAGAAAGGGCACTTGCAAGGCCAGCAACAGGATGGCGGGCATCGGCATCAACCAGGCCAGCCGAGCGATCAGCCATACCAGCACCAGCCCGATCAGCGGCCACCCATTGAGCCCTGGCCGGTCGGTCCAGTTGGGTACCGCCGTCAACAGAAACCCGGCAATGATGGCCGCTGTAAAACCGAACGGCATTTCATGGCGATGCCAGGCGAGCATGCCACCCATTGGTTGTGCGCCGGGGAGTCGACCGTACAACCACAACGCCCAGACCGCCACCGCGATGGCCGCGAACCCGGCACCCGCCAGAAAAAACGGGCGAAAGCCGAGGGAGAAAACAGGTGCAGCAGCGATTCCACGCATCACGCCACCACTCTGGCCGGAGTTTGGCTCAGCCCGTACTGCGACAGCAGCCGCATGACATAGCCGATTTTCAGCAGGGTCGGGCCGAGGATGGTCATGGCGTGCATCGACACCAGGGCGACAATCGACAGGTGCCCTGCGTAGAAATAGGCGCCGTAGACTCCGGCGAGCAACATGACCAGGCCAACGCCGAGTACGCGATTGGAGAGATGCAGAACGTTTTGAGGGTTGCTGAAGAAATTGGACATTTTCCGTACACCTGTAGCCGCTCAGTTGTACGTTTGATGTTTCATGTTCCGTGCCAGCTCATGAGCCCTTGTAAACCGGCACCTCCAGATCAACGAAGTCAATTTGACTCAACCCAGATATTGTCCTTATGACAACACAAAGAGTCATTACGACAACAACGTCCTCCAGACACGATTCAATCAACCTAAAAGCAAACCAATATCATTTGCGCAGACATGAGCCATTTGCTTTAATCGCGATCAATTCTTATTTACACAAGGACGCGAACCGCCCATGGACATGCGCTCACGATGACGGTTGCCGATTCCTCCTGCGTCCAGACCCTCTACGCCACGCATCACCGCTGGTTGCACGCGTTGCTGCGCCGGCGTCTGAACAACGCGTTTGATGCTGCCGACCTGGCCCATGACACCTTCATCCGTGTGCTCAAGCGCCCTCAGGTGTTCGACGGCGAAACCCACGAACGTTCGTATCTGGCGACCATCGCCCGAGGCTTGTGTATCGATCACTGGCGTCGTCGGCAACTTGAACAGGCCTGGCTGGACACCCTCGCGGCGCAGCCCCAAGCCGTTCACCCTTCGCCAGAGCAGCGGGCGATCATCGTCGAAACCCTGTATGAAGTGGACGCCATGTTGCAACGCTTGCCCCAACGGGTACGTGATGCGTTCGTGTTGGCCCAGTTGCAGGGGTTGCCCTACCGCGCCATCGCCGAAGAAATCGGCGTGTGTGAGCGCATGGTGAAGAAGTACCTGGCCCAGGCATTGATGCATTGCGCCATGCTCGAAGCAGAACTCGATGGCCTGCTGATTCAATGACACAGACCGCATCGAACGCCATCAGCCATGCCAGTCTCGAACAAGCTGCGCAATGGTATGTCCAACTCAACGACCAACAGGCCGGGGAACAAGAGCGCCAGCACTGGCAAGCCTGGCTGACGCAAAGTAGCGAGCATCAGGCTGCCTGGCATTATGTCGAGCGGGTTGGCCAGCGCTTTGCCGCCTTGCAGAACGATCATCCGCAAGCGGTCAGCCATGTACTGCGCAACACCGAACGTGCCGCCATCAGTCGCCGCCACACCGTGAAGGGTCTGCTGGTTCTGGTGTCGGGAGGTTTGCTGGGGTGGAGTGCCTGGGAGGAAACCGCCTTGGCGCCCACCCTGGTTCGCTGGCGCGCCGACCTCTCCACCGGCACCGGCGAAACCCGCGAAACCCGGCTCAGCGATGGCAGCCAGATCTGGCTCAATGCGTTGAGCGCGCTGAATGTTCGGTTCGACAGCACACAACGACTGCTGCTGTTGCGGCTTGGGGAGGTGTTGATCGACACCGCCAAAGACAGCCACCGCCCGCTGCTGGTGCACACCGCCCAGGGCCGGATGCGCGCGCTGGGCACGCACTTCAGTGTGCGCCAGGAGGATCGGCAGACAGTGCTCAACGTCTACGAAGGCGCCGTTGAAGTCCGGACTGCCCAAGGTCAGGTTCAGGTGGTGGAAGCGGGACGCCAAGTGGCATTCGGCGAAAACCACATTCCGATACCGACCGCAGCCACGGCGACTCGTGAAGCCTGGCGCCGTGGCCTGTTGCTGGCAGACAACCTGCCGTTGGGCCAATTGCTCCAGGAGCTGAGCCAATACCGTCACGGGCATCTGGGCTGCGACCCGGCGGTGGCCGGGCTGCCGGTCATGGGTTCGTTCCCGCTCAAGGACACCGATCAGGCCTTGCGCCTGCTGGAAGCGGCATTGCCGGTACGGGTGCAGAAGCCGCTGGACTGGTGGGTCAACGTCGGCCCAAAAGCCTGATGAAGGTTTTTTCTGTCGCGCCGGTTCCCTTTTGCCTTTTTCGTCCGGTTAACCCTTCAAGCACCTCGATTGCCGATTGATCCGACTCCCGGGAACCCCATGTCGCGCGCCACCGTTACCCGCAACCGCTTCGCCTTGCATCCGCTGATGCTGGCTCTGGCGGTTGTCTTGCCGGGCCTGGACGTGTCGCGGACTCAAGCCGCCCCCCTCGTCAACAGCGAACAACCCGGCAGCCAGGCACGCCATTACACCATCGCTGCCGGATCGCTGGTGAGCGTCCTCAACCGCTTTGCCGAACAGGCCGGGATTTTTCTCGCCGGACACAATGACCTCGCGGCCGGCAAACGCAGCCCTGGTCTTGACGGTGTCTACAGCCAGCAGCAAGCGTTGCAACGACTGCTGCAAGGCAGTGGCCTGCAAGCGCAACGCCAGGGCACCGGCAGCTACGTGCTGCAGGCCACAGCCGTGACACAAGATGCACTGGAACTGGGGGCGACGAACATTTCCGGGCAGGCACCCGGGACGATCAGCGAAGACTCCCGCGCCTACACCGTCGGCTCGACGTCTTCAGCCACTGGCTTGGCGCTGTCCCTGCGCGAAACGCCGCAATCGGTCACGGTCATCACCCGCCAACTCATGGACGATCAGGGGGCCACCAGCATTGTCGATGTCCTGCGCCGCACTCCTGGCATCAGCGTGCAAAACTACGACAGCGAACGCTGGGAGTTTTCCAGTCGTGGCTTGCCGATCACCAATTTCCAGTACGACGGCGTCAATACCGACTACGACGGTGTCTACGACTACGGCACCTCGAGCACCGACATGGCACCCTACGACCGCGTTGAGATCATCAAAGGCGCGACCGGCCTGATGACCGGGGCGGGTGATCCCTCGGCAACCGTCAATCTGATTCGCAAGCGCCCGACCCCGGCATTCAAAGCCTCGGTCACCGGCACCGTCGGCTCCTGGGACAACTATCGCAGCGAAGGCGATATTTCCGGCCCGCTGAGCGCCAGCGCAAATGTCCGCGGGCGTCTGGTCGGGGTCCACCAGGACCGCAGCGCCTACGCCGATCACTACCGCAACACCAAGGACATCGCCTACGGCATTGTCGAAGCCGACTTGACCCCGGACACCCTTGTCACCGTCGGTATCGACCAGCAAGACACCCGTTCCCGGGGTGCCAGCTGGACCGGTTTCCCGATGTACTACAGCGACGGCTCGCGCACCGATTTCTCCCGGTCCTTCAACCCGGCCACCGACTGGAGCCGTCGCGACTTCACCAACCAGACGGTGTTCGCCTCCGTGCAGCAGCAACTGACCAACGATTGGGCACTCAAGGTCAGTTACGACCGCAAACACCGCCAGCACGATACCTTCCTCGCCTCCGCCAGTGGTGGCAACCCGGACCCGGTCAGCGGTAACGGCATGTTCATGTATATGGGCAAGTTCGAGGGCGATCAGGTTCAGGACAACATCGACGTCAACCTGACCGGTCCATTCACCCTATGGGGTGGCGATCACGAACTGATCGTCGGTTTCATGTCAATGAACACGCGCCAGGACATCCCGGTGTACGGTTCGGTGTACCCGCCAGTGGACGGCAGCATCTTCGACTGGCGCGGCGAGTTTGCGAAACCCGGGATCCCACGGGTGGGCACCGACGACATTGTCCAGCGCCAGACCGGCGCCTACCTGGCCACCCGGCTCAAGCCCGTCGATGACCTGGCGCTGATCCTCGGTACGCGTGTCAGCGACTTCTCGGGGCACGACGACCTGGATTACAGCGACCCGCACACCGCCGACCTGCGCGACAGCTATCGCCAGAGCGGTGTCGTCACGCCTTATGCCGGGCTTGTCTATGATTTCGACGACACCTGGTCGGTGTACACCAGCTACACCAGCATCTATCAGCCGCAAATGAGCAAGGACGCCAACCGGCGACTGCTCGATCCGGTACAAGGCAAAAGTCTTGAAGCGGGCATCAAGGCTGAATACTTCGATGGACGCCTGAACACCAGGTTCGCCCTGTACCGCATCGAACAGGACAACATCGCCGAGTATGTCAGCGGCGTTGATACCGAGTCGGTGTACCGCGCCGTCCAGGGCGCCACCACCAAAGGCTTCGAGATCGAACTGGCCGGCGAGTTGCGGGACGGCTGGAACCTGTCGGCCGGCTACACCTATAACCACACCCGCGATGCCAAGGGTGATTACGTCTACGGTTCGGTGCTGCAAACCACTGCACCGGAACAAGTGGTGCGAGTATTCAGCACCTACCGCCTGCCTGGCCCCTGGGACAGGCTCACCGTCGGTGCAGGCGTGAACTGGCAAAGCGAATTCTTTGGCAATGTGTTCCGTCCCGACCCCGCCGATACGGTGAACTTCGGTCAGTACACGACGATCACCCAGCCCGGTTACGCCCTGGTGGACGCGATGGCGCGCTATCGCTTCAACGAGCACCTGAGCACCACACTGAACGTGAAGAACCTGTTCGATAAAACCTACTACACCGGGCTTGGCAACTTTGGCACCGGGTTTTATGGCGAACCGCGCGCCGTACAACTGATCACCCGATGGGCGTTCTGATCGTGGCCTGAAACGGGTGTTTGGCGATCTACGGTACTGCCGAACGAACTCAGGCTGGCTACGCTGTAATCCAGCATGCATAACCTGCCGAGGAGTGCCCGCCATGCAACGTGTTCAAAAACTCACGCCCTGCCTGTGGTTCGACGATCAGGCCGAAGAGGCGGCAAAGTTCTATTGCTCGATCTTCGACCATTCGAAAATCACCGCCATCACCCATTACGGCCACGCCGGATTCGAATTCCACGGCCGGCCCGAAGGTTCGGTCATGACCGTCAGCTTCGAGCTCGACGGGCAGAGCTTCACCGGTCTCAACGGCGGGCCGATGTTCACGTTCAGTGAAGCGGTTTCGTTTCAGGTCAATTGCGAGATCCAGGAAGAAGTCGACCATTTCTGGGGCCGCCTGTCGGCCGGCGGCGCGCCCGAGGCCCAGCAATGCGGCTGGCTCAAGGACAAGTTCGGGCTGTCATGGCAGATCGTCCCCGTTGCGATGATGGACATGATCAAAGACCCGGACACGAAAAAATCCCAACGAGCCATGCAGGCGATGATGCAGATGAAAAAACTCGATATCGCCGAACTGCAACGAGCCTTTGACGGCGAGAGCTAATACACTCGGGCACTGACCTGCCGAGGAGCGAGCATGAAGCACGCCGTTGCCAAGAACGCCGACAAGGCCCCGCGCTTCTGGCGCGATGATGCCCTGCCTTTCATCGAAGCCCGCTCCATCGCCGACGGGCGCGAAGTCTGCTACACACGGCATGCCCACGAGCACTTTTCCATCGGAGCGATCACCGCCGGGCGCAGCACCTATCTCCATGAGCAGTCGGCGTTCGAGGTCAGCGTCGGCACTGTCGTGCTGATGAACCCCGGTGACGTCCACGCCTGCAACCCGATCGAAGACCAACCCTGGTCGTACCTGATGCTGTACGTCGATACGCCGTGGCTGACCGATTTGCAGCATCAGCTCGGGTTCAGCGATGACGCGGCGTTTCGCCGCTTTTCAGTGACCCATACCCGGGACGCCAACCTGTTTGCCGGCCTCGCGGGCTTGTATGAGGTACTGGTCGATCCACAGCAAGACGTGCTGCGCAAACACAGCGTGGCCGTGGAGTTCTTTACCGAGGTTCAGCTCCGGTTCAACCCGGTCGATCAGCCGCTGCGCGAACCCAATTTCAAGCTGGAGCGTGCTGCCGATTACATCCGCGACCACTGCACGCAAACCCTCAAGCTCGAAGACATATGCGAGGCGGCGCAACTGTCACCGTCCTACCTGATCCGCGCCTTCAAACAGCATTACGGCATGACGCCCCACGCGTTCCTGGTGAACCGGCGCATCCAGTTCGCCCAGGATCAATTGCGCAGCGGCAAACTGATTGCGGACGTGGCACTGGAAGCGGGGTTCGCCGATCAGGCGCATTTTCAACGGGCATTCAAACAACACCTGGCGGCGACACCGGGGCAGTATCGGGGCTGAGGCAACACAAAGATGCTCTTGAGCCTGACTCCCCTGTGGCGAGGGGGCTTGCCCCCGTTGGGCTGCGAAGCGGCCCCCGACGTTCTTTCAGACATACATTGCATGCAGGATTTACGACGGCTGCGCCGCCGAACGGGGGCAAGCCCCCTCGCCACAAAACCTGCAGTGACTGCCGTTACGGCAGCAACAGGTACACCGCGCTCACCACCAGCAGCAGCGCCATGGCGCGATTGAACAGGCGCATCCCCGCCGGGTTGTTCAGGAAGCCGCGCAGAAATGTCCCGGCATACGCCCAGCAACCGACCGACACATAGCAGATCACCAGGTAAATCGCGGCGAATTGCCAAACCAGGCGTGCCTCGCCATCGGCGACAAACGCGCCCATGCCGGCCACGCAGGCCAGCCAGGCTTTCGGGTTGAGCCATTGCATGATTGCGCCATACAGCATCGACGGCGCCTGCGCCGATTCGCCGGCTTGCACCTGCCCATTGTCGGCCGCCAGCTTGAAGGCCATGTACAACAGAAACGCCACGCCTGCCCATTGCACCCCCTGCGTCAGTGCCGGCCATCGTTGCAACAACTCATGCAGGCCCAGCCCCATCAGCACCAACAGCAAAACAAACCCCAGGGTGGCCCCGGCCACGTGACGCTGGCTGGCCCGGAAGCCAAACCGCGCGCCGGAACTCAACGCCACAATGTTGACCGGCCCCGGCGTGATGGACGCGACCAGCGCAAACGCTGCCATGGACATCATCAGACTCATTGCACACCTTCTTCCATCGAGTTGAACAAGGCCCTCAAGGTAAAGACCCCACCGGTTCGCGTATTGAAGAAAACTACCCTTCCCGGCCTCGCTACGAGTAATAACTGACGATGTTTTTCACTTTGCTCAAGGCAGTGCGCAACGAGTCCATGTCCACCGAACCCAACGCCAGGCGTATCGCGTGCGGCACGTGGGCCGAAATCGCAAAAGGCTCGGCCGGCGACACCGACACCTGCTCGCGCATCAGTGCCATGGCGATCTGGTCGGCCCGGGCGTCCTCCGCCAACGGCAGCCAGATGAAGTAGGAATTGGGATGACTGATGGTCCTGAGCCCTGCCAGCATCTCGCGGGCCAGGGCTTGCCGGGCCCGGGCGTCTGCACGCTTTTGCGATTCCAGTTGGCTGACGGTGCCATCGTCGAGCCAGGCCGTGGCGATGGCGGTCACAACGCCGGGAGTGTTCCAGGTGGTCGCCATGATCGTGCGCTCGAACGCTGCGACCCATTGCGCCGGTGCGGCGATGAAACCGACGCGCAGCCCGGTGGCGACATTCTTCGACAGACCGGACACATACACCGTCCTCTCCGGCGCCAGCTCGGCCAACGGTGGCGGTACGTTTTCAGCCAGGAACGCGTAGGCGGCATCCTCGATGATCGTCAGGTCATGCTGGCGCGCTATCGCCACCAGTTGCTCGCGCTGACCGGCGTCCATCACCCAGCCCAGCGGGTTATGCAAGGTCGGCATCGAGTACACGGCCCGTACCGATCGGCTGCGACAGAGTTTTTCCAGTGCGGGCAGATCAGGCCCGGTATCCGTGACCGGAATGGGCAAGACTTCCAGATGCAGGGTTTCGGCCAGCGTCTTGAAACCGGGATAGGTCAGCGCATCGGCGGCGATCACATCACCAGGCTTGAGCAGCGACATCATCGCCACCGCCAGGCCATGCTGAGCGCCGCTGACGATCAACACCTGTTCAGCCGGCACGCTCAGCCCTCGATCAAGCAGATGGCGCGCGACCGAGGCCCGCTCGTGCAGGCGTCCCGCGTGAGGCTGATAGCGCAGGAGGGATTCAAGGTCCCCGGACAACGCCAGTTGACGCAAGGCAGTGCGCAACAGGTCGGCCTGACCGGGCAATGACGGGTAGTTGAAATTCAGGTCGATCATCCCCGCTGCCACCACGTGCTGCGAGATGCCCTGCCCCGGCGGCAGCGAGGTCTCCCTGACAAAGGTCCCGCGTCCGGTTTCGCCGCTGACCAGGCCCATACCCTCCAGCTCGGCATACACCCGGCTGGCGGTGACCAGCGCCAGACCGTGCTCGGTTGCCAGTTGCCGGTGAGTCGGCAGGCGCGTGCCGGGCGGCAGATGCCCGGAGCGGATGTCGGCGGCAAAGGCATCTACCAGGGTTTTATAGCGGGATCGCGGCATGTCGAGATGTATCCATGACAATTTTTTGATTGTATCGATAGTCGCTCATAGGATGAGTTTCGTGCAATCAGACAATGAGCGTGAGCCAAATGGAACGGACCTCGAACCTGCAACCCCGGACGCTGGACAGCAGCACCAGCGGCTGGATCAACGGCCTGATCGGCGTGGTGATCTTCAGCGGCTCGCTGCCGGCGACACGGGTGGCGGTGCTGGAGTTTGACCCCGTGTTCCTGACGGTTGCGCGCGCGACCATCGCGGCGGTCCTGGCGTTGTGCCTGCTGTGGTTATTCAAGGAAAAACGCCCGGCGCGCCAGCAACTGATTCCGTTGATGATCGTCGCCCTGGGCGTGGTCATCGGCTTTCCCCTGTTGACCGCGCTGGCGCTGCAATACGTGACTTCCGCGCACTCCATTGTCTTCGTCGGCCTGTTGCCCCTGGCAACAGCGGTGTTTGGCGTTCTGCGCGGCGGCGAGCGGCCAAGGGCGGCGTTCTGGATTTTCTCGGTGCTGGGCAGCCTGCTGGTGGTCGGGTTTGCCCTGTCCCAAGGGCTGACCGCCTCCCCCCAAGGCGACATCCTGATGCTGCTGGCCATCCTCGCCTGCGGCCTGGGTTATGCCGAAGGCGCGAAACTGTCGCGCACCCTCGGTGGCTGGCAGGTGATTAGCTGGGCGCTGGTGCTGTCGCTGCCGGTCGTGGCCGTGCTCAGCTGGATGCGCATGCCGGCTTCGTTCACCGGCATCAGCACGCCGGCCTGGTTCAGCCTGGCTTACGTCTCGCTGTTCAGCATGCTGATCGGTTTCGTGTTCTGGTATCGCGGCCTGGCCCAAGGGGGCATCGCCGCCGTCGGGCAATTGCAGCTGCTTCAGCCGTTTTTCGGGCTGACCCTGGCCGCCACCCTGCTGCATGAGCATGTCAGCCTCGGCATGCTGGGTGTCACCGTCGCCGTGATCCTCTGCGTCACCGGGGCGAAAAAGTTCGCCAGATAACCCCGTGTACGGTGGTTTGCGCCCATGACTGTATGGGTCTGGCCAAGGGTGAGCCGTGATAAAAATAGCGCTCTTGCTACAGGAGCCCACCATGGACCTCGCCACCCTCACCCTGTTTCTGCCGGCCTGTTTTGCCCTCAACATGGCGCCAGGCCCCAACAACCTGTTGTCGGTCAGCAATTCGACCCGCTATGGCTACCGTACCGCGTGCGTGGCCGGCATCGGCCGGTTGCTGGCGTTCGCCGGGATGATTGCCCTGGCCTCGGCGGGGCTGGCGGTGGTGCTGCAAACCTCTGAGCTGCTGTTCTACGCCATCAAGATCCTTGGCGCGGCATACCTGTTCTACCTCGCCTGGCAATTGTGGCGCGCAGATCCGGGTGTGGAAAACGTGGTCACCTCAGCGCCCGTGGGCACGCTGGCGCTGGCCCGGCAGGAATTCCTGGTCGCGGCCGGCAACCCCAAGGCCATCCTGATTTTCACCGCGTTCCTGCCGCAATTCGTCGACTCGACCCACGCCATTGCGCCGCAGTTCGTGGTGTTGGGCGCGCTGTTTCTGGTGCTGGAATGGGTCGCCATCGGCGCTTACGCCTACATGGGCCTGCACATGCGCCGCTGGTTCGCCAGGCCATCGGGCAAGCGGATGTTCAACCGCTGCTGCGCCGGGTTGTTGTCGGCAGCGGCTTCGGTACTTCTGATGGCCAGACGCGCCTGAAGTAGATGTTTTACCCATGTGGGAGCGGGCTTGCTCGCGAAGGCGTAGTGTCAGTCACCTCAATTTCGACTGACACTATGTATTCGCGAGCAAGCCCGCTCCCACAGGTTGGAATCACCTTTCGACTGGAAATTCGCTGTCGATTTTCCGGTGGAGGTCGCCCATGACGCGATCTATGCTGGGCCCATGAACCTACAAAAAACGCTTCTACCGCCCCGTGCCGAGATGGTTCGCGCCATGCTCGAACGAGACACCTCCTACGAGGGGGTGTTTTTCACGGCGGTCAAGACCACAGGCATCTTCTGCCGTCCCGGTTGCACCGCCCGCAGCCCGAAGCCTGCGAACGTCGAGTTCTTTGCCAGCGCCGAACAATGCCTGGCGGCGGGCTATCGCGCCTGCAAGCGCTGCAAACCGCTGGACACCGCCGCCAGCGCGCCGGACTGGGTGCAGAAACTGTTCAAGTCGGTAGACGCCGACCCGGAACAGCGCTGGACCGACGCCCGGCTACTGGCTGAAGGCATCGAACCACTGAAACTGCGTCGCTGGTTCAAGCAGCATTTCGGCATGACCTTCCACGCCTGGCTGCGCACCCGGCGCCTGGGCATGGCGTTGGGCGGGATCAAACAGGGCGACTCCATCGATGACGTCGCCTTCGATTCCGGCTACGAGTCCCTGAGCGGTTTTCGCGATGCCTTTCAAAAATCCTTTCACATCACCCCGGGCCGGGCGGCCAACAGCGAGCCGCTGCTGTTCACGCGCCTGACCACACCCCTGGGGCCGATGATCGCCATGGCCGAACGGCGTGGGCTGGTGCTGCTGGAGTTTCTCGATCAGGCCTCGCTGAACCCTTCGGTCCAGGCGCTGCAAAACCGTTTCGGTTATGCCGTGGCACCGGGGCACAACGCGCATTTGCAGCAGATCGAAGAGCAGTTGTCCGCGTATTTCGCCGGTACGCTCACTGAGTTCAGCGTGGCCTTGCACATGCCCGGTAGCGAGTTCTCCCGCCGGGTCTGGGCTGAACTGGCGAAGATCCCTTACGGCCGGACCACCACCTACGGCGCCATTGCGGCGATTCTGGGCAAGCCCGGTGCCAGTCGGGCGGTGGGCCTGGCCAACGGGCATAACCGCTTATCGATTGTCGTGCCCTGCCACCGGGTGATCGGCGCCGACGGCTCGTTGACCGGCTACGCTGGAGGCCAGCCGCGCAAGGCGTTTCTGCTCAGGCTGGAAAACGCAGCGGTGCAGCTCACGGAGCAGCTGGCGTTCTGATCCCCCCCACAGTTTTTTCATAAGGAAGGAAACTCGATGGACAGGCTCGACAATCAACTGCACCAACTGCATCACGAGGGTTTGCTGATCCTCACCAACGTCGCCGATGCCGCCGGTGCGCGGCTGGTGGAGCAACTGGGCAGCAAGGCCGTCGCCACCAGCAGTGCGGCGGTGGCCTGGGTACATGGCTATCCGGACGGCAACACCCTGCCCCTTGAGCGCCTGGTCTCGACGGTCGAGTCGATTGCCCGGGTCATTTCGGTGCCACTGACCGTGGACATCGAAGCCGGTTATTCCGATGACCTGGAACGGGTGGCAACAGTGGTTGACGCCGTGATTGCCGCCGGCGCTGTCGGAATCAATATCGAGGACGGCTCCTCGCCGCCGGAATTACTGGTACGCAAGATTGAAACCGCACGCCAGGTGGCCGATCGACGTAACGTGAACCTGTTCATCAATGCGCGCACCGATGTTTATCTTCGGGGTCTGGTGCCTGCCGAAGATCGCGTCGCCGAAACCCTCAGGCGCGCCGCGCTGTATCAGGCGGCCGGTGCCAATGGCCTGTTTGCCGCGGGCGTTACCGCGGAGTACGAGATCAAGGCGCTGTGCCACGGCACCTCACTGCCGTTGAATGTGCTTGGCTTCCCAGGCCTGCCGTCACCCGAAGTGCTCAAAGAACTTGGTGTGCGCCGCCTGTCCGCAGGTTCAGGCATCGCCGAATTCCTCTACGGTGCCATGGCCGGCATCGCCAAAAGCTTTCTGCAAACCGGCAAGTTCGATACCCACGACCTGAAGGCCCTCACCTATGGCGAAGTGAACGCCCTCTTGAAACCGTCCGGGAAAGCCTGAGCCCATGGCCGACGGCTATCAGGCGGCCAGTGAGTTCCTGGCGGCCATCGATGACGACTGGCGCCGCCACATCGACGCCGTCGGCCCGTGCCTGCACCAGCCGCATGCGGCCCGTGATCCCTATGAGTCGCTGGTGCGGGCGATTGCCTATCAGCAACTGCACGCCAAGGCCGGCGATGCGATTGTCGGCCGGCTGCTGGCACTGTTCGGTTCGGGTGCGTTTCCCAAGCCTGAACAGATCGTCGCGACCGATTTCGACCAACTGCGCAGTTGCGGATTTTCCGCGAGCAAGATCGCGACCATTCAGGGCATCGCCCAGGCGTCGCTGGACGGCGTGGTGCCCGATTACGCCACGGCGCTGGCCATGGACGATGAAGCACTGATCGAACGCCTGATCACGTTGCGCGGCGTGGGCCGCTGGACCGTGGAGATGCTGCTGATCTACAGCCTGGAGCGGCCGGATATCCTGCCGGCCGATGACTTTGGCGTGCGTGAGGGCTATAGGCGACTCAAGGGCCTGGAGGTGCAGCCGACGCGCAAGCAGATGATCGAGATCGGGTTGGGGTGGAGTCCTTATCGGACGGTGGCCTCCTGGTATTTGTGGCGGGTGCCAAACAAATAGACCGCGTTATCGTTTTTCGCGAGCAAGCCCGCTCCCACATTCGACCGCATTCCCATGTCAGAACTCGGTTAAATGTGGGAGCGGGCTTGCTCGCGAAGACGTCAGTCCAGTCAACACACCATCAAGGACCAGTCACAACCCCGACTTCAACCGACTGAACGCCCTGATCAACGCCCGGTTGAATGCCTTGCCATTGTCATTCTTGCTGTACAGCGAAGCCCGGACCGCGGCCGGCGGATACGTCCCCGGATCGTTGCGAATCGCCGGGTCGATCAAGCCGTCCGCCGCCGTAATAGCATTGGCGTAGTGGATGGTGTCGGTGATCGGCGCGATCACTTGCGGGGTCATCAGGTAATCCATCAACGCCAGGCCGGCCTGCGGATGCGGCGCGTCCTTGGGAATGACCATGGCATCGAACCAGATCAACGTGCCCTCCTTCGGAATCCGGTACTTCAGCGAATATGGCTTGCCCGCCGCCTCGGCCTGGCCCGCCGCAATGGCCACGTTGCCGTTCCACGACATCGCCACGCAGGTGTTGCCGTTGGCCAGGTCGCTGATGTTCAGGTCGTTGTCGAAGTAGCGGATGTACGGACGAATCTTCGCCAGTTGCTGCTCGGCCAACTTCAGGTCATCGAGGTTCTGGCGGTTGATGTCCAGGCCCATGTACTTCATGACCGCCGCAAACACTTCGTTGGGATCGTTGAGCAAGCTGACCCCGCAATCGGCGAACTTCGAGACCACGGCCGGATCGAACAGCATCGCCCAACTGTCGGTCGGCGCGTCGGGCAGGCGCTGTTTGACAGCCTGTTCCTGATACCCCACACCCGTGGTGCCCCAGGCGTAGATCCCGGCATAGCGGTTGCCCGGGTCGAACACCGCCATGTGCTGGCGGAACTCCTCGCCGACGCCGGCAAAGTGCGGCAGTTGCTGCTTGTCGACCGTCTGCACCGCGCCACTCTCGATGGCCCGGGACAGATGCTGCCCCGCCGTCAGCACCAGATCGTAGCCACTGCGGCCGGTGAGCAGCTTGGTCTCGACGGTTTCCAGGGAGTCGAAGTGGTCGACCACCACATGGATGCCGGTTTTCGCTTCAAAATTCTTCAAGGTGTCCGGGGCCAGGTACTCGCCCCAGATGTAGAGGTTGACCACCGGTTTGGCGGCGTCGGCAGCCTGCACACACAGGGGTGCAAGCACCAGCAGTATTGCTTGAGTCAGTTTGTGCAGGCCCACGATCACGCTCCCCTTTTGTTGTTGGCGGTGACGGCGTACTGCGGCATGGTGATGCACGCGACGTTGCCGCCACCGAGGAGGATTTCCCGGGAGTTTTCGATGCCGACGATGCTGTGTTGCGGGAACAGCTCGGCCAGGGTCGCCAGCGCCACTTTGTCGTTGCGATCACCAAACAGCGGCACCACGATGGAGCTGTTACCGGCGTAGTAGTTGATGTACGACGCGCAGATTTTCGTCCCGGCCTGGCGGGTATGGGTGCTGTCCTGCCGGTCCAGGCCTTCGGCTTCTTCGGCGGTCCACTCCAGCACCTCCGGCTGCGGCAGCTTGTGCACGATCAACTCGCGGCCACGACTGTCGCGGGTGCTGCGCAAGATGTCGTAGGCTTCCTGATAGATCTCCCACTGCGGATCGTCGCGGTTGTCGGTCCATTGCAACACCACTTCACCGGGGCGCACGAAGCACGCGAGGTCGTCGACGTGGCCGTCGGTTTCATCGAACTTGCAGCCCCGCGGCAGCCAGATCACCTGCTCGGCGCCGAGGTAATCGGTCAGGCGGCGGGTGACTTCGTCCTTGCCCAGGTGCTGGTTGCGATTGCGGTTGAGCAGGCATTGCTCAGTGGTCAGGATGCTGCCCTGGCCATCGCTCTGGATGCCGCCCAGTTCGGCGATCAACGGTGCGCGATAGCGGTCGAAGCGTTCGATTTCGAGGATCTTGCCGGCGATCTGGTCGTCCTTGTCCCACGGATAGTACAAGCCGCCGTCGAGGCCGCCGTAGGCGTTGAATTCGAAGTCGACGCCGCGCACTTCACCACGCTGGTCATTGACCACAAAACACGGGCCGCTGTCGCGGAACCAGGTGTCGTTGCAGGTCATTTCGACCACGCGTACTTGCGGCGGCAACTGGCGGCGCGCGGTGGCGAACTGTGCCGCCGAGGCGCACACGGTGACCGGTTCGCTCATGGAAATGGCGGTGACGATCTGCACCCAGACTTTCTGCGCCGGCTTGGCACCGTTGCGCCAGACGTCGGTACGCTCCGGCCAGCCGAGCCAGCAACCGGACTTGGCTTCGAATTCGCCGGGCAGACGGAAACCGTCCTGTTTGGGAGTGGTGTCGAGCAAACGGGCCATGGTCAAACCTCTTCAGCGGGGATTGGAATGACCACAGGCTAAGGGCGACAGCGACTGGCTCGCCAACGATGATTATTTCGGAATACTTGAATTCAACTCATCAATCGAGCAACTGATCGTTGAACCATTCCAGCATTTGCGCCACCGCCGGACGCTCCAGCCGCAGCCGCTCGCACACCAGCGCATATTGGCCCAGCGCGGTCATGCTCGAGGTGAACGGCCGTACCAGCCGCCCGCTGAGCAAATCTTCCTGGGCCGTCAAGTTGTCGCCCATGGCCACGCCCTGCCCTTGGGCCGCGGCCTCCAGTGCCAGCCCGGCGTGGGCGAAATACAGTTGACGATCAGGGCGCTGGTCACCGGCATGGCTGGTAAGCCACGCGGTCCAGGTCTTGCCGTCCTGGTCGTCGTGCAGCAGACAGTGGCGGGCCAGGTCCTTCGGGGTTTTCAGGGTGCCCTGGTTGAACAGGCCGGGGCTGCACACCGGGAAGAACTGCAACGCAGGCAGCGGCCGGACGAAATACGCGGTGCTGTCCACCGGGCCGGTGCCGTAGGTGATCGCCAGGTCGATGTCTTCCCCGGGCGCCGTGGCGTCGATCGGCTGTTCGTACAGATGCAAGGTGATGTGCGGGTAACGCGCGTAGAAATCCGTGAGACGACTCATCAGCCACTTTTGCGCCAGCTCGGCGGTAACCGCCAGACGCAATACCGCCAGGGATGAAGGGTCGCGCAGTTCATCGCAGGCATCGCCAATCAGTTCGAAAGCCTGCTGCAAACTTTGCATCAGGCGCCCGGCGGCCAGGGTCGGGCGAATCTGCCGGCCCTCGCGCACGAACAGCGGCACACCGAGTTGCTCTTCGAGTTGGCGAATCTGGTGGCTGACCGCGCTGTCGGTGACACACAACTCGGCCGCCGCCCGACCGAAATGGGCGTGACGGGCGGCGCATTCGAAGGTTCGCAGGGCTGCCAGGGAGGGTAATCGTCGCATCAGGTCATGTCCCGGTTTCGAGGGGGACATGCTGACTTGGCCTTTCGTGGGCGTCCAGTGGGACCGCGTTATCGTTCTTCGCGAGCAAGCCCGCTCCCACACTTGGAACGCAATACCCCTGTGGGAGCGGGCTTGCTCGCGAATAGGCCGGCCCATTCACCACAAATCCAACGACCTATCACGCTGACTGATCAACGATGACACTCCCCCAAACCCGGCGCGGGCACCTGCGATCGGTGAAGTGTTCATCGCCCGGGGCCGAGTGGTGAAGGCCGGCAAGAAACAGGTATTTGCCCGCGCCGAGCTGTTCGCGCAAACAGCCGGTCAATTGAAACTGGTGGCGACCGGCGACGCGATTCTGGTGCCGGTCGAGTAGCCCTTACGGTCTAGGCTGTTCAGGGTACGCTCAAGTCAGCCGGAGGCTCCCATGCATCTCGAAGGTTCCTGCCATTGCGGCGCGGTGTCGTTCAGTTTGACCAGCGCCCACCCCTACCCTTACCAGCGTTGCTACTGCTCGATCTGCCGCAAGACACAGGGCGGTGGCGGCTATGCGATCAACCTCGGTGGCGATGCCGCCAGCCTCAAGGTTCGCGGGCGCAAACACATCGCGATTTACCATGCGCGGCTCAAGGAACAAGACGACAAGCGCGCCCACAGCAGCACGGCCGAGCGGCATTTCTGCTCGGTCTGCGCAACGGCTCTGTGGCTATTCAGCCCGGAGTGGCCTGAGTTGATTCACCCCTTTGCCTCGGCCATCGACACGCCGCTGCCGGTGCCGCCGGAGCACACGCACCTGATGCTCGGTTCAAAAGCGCCGTGGGTGGAGGTCCAGGCGCAGCCCGGGGATCAACAGTTCGATCAGTACCCCGAGGAATCCATCGCCCAGTGGCATGAGCGTCTCGGCCTGGCCTGCCGAGAATAATTATCAGTTTTTTTCATACGGCAGTTCCCCTTTGCGTTTTTCGTTCGGTCAACCCCTCAGAAGCACTTCAACTACCGATCGATTCGATGCAAAGGGATCCCCATGTCGCACCCGCTTGTCGCCCGTTTCCGTTTTGCCTTGTGCCCTCTGGCGCTGGCCCTGCCTGCCACCCTGCTGAGCCTTGTACCCGTTGTCCACGCCGCTGAAACCGATGCCGAAAAGAACTCGGCCCGGGACGACGGCGTACTGCAACTGGGCGCAACGACCATTTCCGGCCAGGCGCTGGGCGCTACCACCGAAGGCACCCACTCCTACACCACCGGTTCAACATCCACGGCCACCGGCCTGCCCCTGTCGATCCGCGAAACGCCGCAATCGGTGACCGTCATTACCCGTCAGCAGATGGACGACCGCGGTGTGCAGAGCATCGGCGACGCGCTACGCAACACCCCCGGCATTTCGACGCAGAAGTACGACAGTGACCGCACCGAGTTTTCCGCCCGCGGCTTTGCCATCACCAACTTCCAGTACGACGGCGTGAACATTCCGTATGACGGTGTCTACGGTGAAAACCCTAACAACGGCGACGACGCGTCCAGCCTGGACCGCATCGAAATCGTCAAGGGTGCGACCGGCCTGATGACCGGTTCGGGCGACCCGTCCGCCACCGTCAACCTGATCCGCAAGAAGCCGACCAAGGAATTCAAGGCGTCGATCAGCGGCACCGTCGGTTACTGGGACGCCTATCGCAGCGTCGGCGATATTTCCGGTTCGCTGAACGATTCCGGCAGTGTGCGTGGCCGCTTTGTCGGCGCTTATTCCGACAAGAACTCCTACCAGGATCATTACAGCCAGAAGAAAGACCTGTTCTACGGCATCCTCGAAGCCGATCTGACACCCGACACCCTGCTGACCTTCGGCGTCGACAAGTCAAGCACCACCCCGCGAGGCTCGTCCTGGACCGGCAACCCGGTGTACTTCTCGGACGGAGGCCGTACCGACTTCCCCCGTCACTTCAACCCGGGCGCCGACTGGAGTCGTCGCGACTTCGACGACATCACTTACTTCGCCTCCCTGGAACAGGCTCTGGCCAACGACTGGAAGTTCAAGGCCAGCGTCGACCAGAAAACCACCGACCACGACACTCGCCTGGCCTCGGCCAGCGGCGGCAACCCGGACCGCGCCACCGGTGAAGGCATGTTCCTGTACTGGGGTCGCTGGGAAGGTCATCGCGTGCAAAACACCGCTGACGTGAACGTCACTGGCCCCTTCACCCTGGGAGGCCGCGAGCATGAACTGGTGGCTGGCTTCATGGCTTCCCACTCGCGCCAGACCGGCGCGACCTACGACACCAGCGCCTTCGAATTGGTCCCGGGCAGCATCTACGACTGGAGCGGCGATCTGCCGGAACAGAACTTCCCGAAAAACGGCAAGTACGAACGCACCCAAAGCCAGAATGGCCTGTACCTGGCCACGCGCCTGCACGCAACCGACGATCTGTCGATCATCCTCGGCAGCCGCCTGAGCACCTTCAAGTACAACGAGGATTATTCGTACTATCCGGGTGCGGGACTCGATGACACCCATGCCAGCTACAAGGAACATGGCGTGGTCACGCCCTATGCCGGTGTGGTCTATGACCTGGACGACACCTATTCTGCATACGCCAGCTACACCAGCATCTACCAGCCACAAACCTACAAGGATGCCACCGGTTCGACCCTGGCACCGGTCGAAGGCGCCAGTTACGAAGCCGGCCTGAAAGCCGCTTACTTCGACGGGCGACTGAACGCCAGCCTGGCCTTCTTCCGCATCGAGCAAGACAACGTCGCCGAATCGATCGGTACCAACCCGGTCACCAACGAAGGCATCTACAAAGCCATCGACGGCGCAACCACCAAAGGTGTGGAACTGGAACTGGCCGGTGAAGCGGCCGAAGGTTGGAACCTGTCGGCCGGCTATACCTACGCCCGCACCCGTGACGCTGATGAACAGCGCATCTTTGGCTTCCCGCTGGCGACCTCCAAACCGGAACATGTCGTGCGTACGTTCACCACCTACCGCCTGCCCGGCGCACTGGATCAGGTGACCATCGGTGGCGGTATCAGCTGGCAGAGCGCGTTCTACGGCAAGATCTACAGCCCGACAACGGGCGGCGACACCCGCATCAAGCAAGGTGGCTACACCCTCGTCGACCTGATGAGCCGCTATCAGTTCAACGAAAACCTGAGCTTCACCGTCAACGCCAACAACGTCTTCGACAAACGCTACCTGACGGGCCTGGGCAACTTCGACACCACGTACTACGGCGAACCACGCAACGTGATGTTGACCACCAAGTGGGATTTCTAAGCTGAGCGCCCGCCAGAAAACTGATACCTGTCAGTTAACACCGGAACCTGTGGGAGCGAGCTTGCTCGCGATAGCGGACTGTCAGCCACCTCAGGTGTGACTGCCTGATCCGTCATCGCGAGCAAGCTCGCTCCCACAATGGGTTGCGGTGTTCATGCCGCAGCCGGTATGCCGCTATGGAAGCGAAATTCCACATCCGGGGATTCGATCAGTTCCTGCTCGGCGGCACGGACCCTGTCGATCACCTGGGCGATGTCCTTGGCGTCCCCATATTGGTAGGCCAGCTTCAGGTAACCCTGGAAATGCCTGGCCTCGCTCTTGAGCAGACCGAAATAGAACTTGCCCAGTTCTTCGTCCAGGTGCGGCACCAGCGCTTCGAAACGCTCGCAACTGCGGGCTTCGATGAAGGCGCCGACCACCAGGGTGTCCACCAGTTTCACCGGCTCGTGACTGCGCACCACCTTGCGCAGCCCCGACGCATAGCGCCCGGCGGACAGCTGGCGCAGTTCGATCTTGCGCCGTTTCATCAGGCGCATGACCTGTTCGTGGTGCACCAGTTCTTCCCGGGCCAGACGCGACATCATGTTGATCAGATCGACGTGGGAGTGATACTTGGCGATCAGGCTCAACGCGGTGCTGGCGGCCTTGAATTCGCAGTTCTTGTGGTCGATCAGCAGGGTTTCCTGATCGGCCAGCGCGGCCTGGATCCAGCCGTCGGGGGTGCGGCAGCCAAGGAACTCGTGAATTTCGGGAAGGATCATGGGGCTCACGGAAAAATAGGTTCAAAACGAAGGGCGCCGATTATACCGGCCTGCCCGCAGACCACCAGTCGCCGACCGTTGATATGCATCAAGTCCCCGAATCGCCGACAGCAACTATAGTTGTGCAACGCCGTGCTTTTTCATTTTCAGGAGATCCCGCTCATGCAAGCCATTCGCAGCATTCTGGTGGTCATCGAACCCGAGCACTCGGAAAGCCTGGCGCTCAAACGGGCGAAGTTGATCGCCGGTGTGACCCAGGCGCAGTTGCATCTGCTGGTGTGCGACCCCAAGCATGATCACAGTGGCATGTTGGGTGTGCTCAAGGCCGCTTTGACGGAGGACGGCTACAGCGTCACCACCGAGCAGGCCTGGAACGACAGCCAACACCAAACCATCGTCGATGTGCAGCAAGCCGAAGGTTGCGGCCTGGTGGTCAAGCAGCACTTCCCCGACAGCCCATTGAAAAAAGCCCTGCTGACCCCGCAGGACTGGAAGCTGTTGCGGTCCTGCCCGACTCCGGTGCTGCTGGTGAAAACCGCCGATTCATGGAAAGACAAAGTGATCCTGGCAGCCATCGACGTTGGCAACTCCGACCAGGAGCATCGCCACCTGCACAACACCATCATCGATCATGGTTATGACATCGCAACCCTGGCCAAGGCCCGCCTGCACGTGATCAGCGCCCACCCGTCGCCGATGCTGTCGGCGGCCGACCCGACGTTTCAACTGAGCGAAACCATCCAGGCGCGCTATCGCGAACAGTGCAAGGCGTTCCAGGCGGAATTCGACATCGACGATGACCACCTGCACATCGAGGAAGGCCCGGCGGATGTGCTGATTCCGTTCATGGTGCACAAACTGCAGGCAGCGGTGACGGTGATCGGCACCGTAGCGCGCAGCGGGTTGTCAGGGGCGTTGATCGGCAATACGGCGGAAGTGGTGCTCGATGCGGTCGAGAGCGATGTGCTGGTGCTCAAGCCGATGGAAGTGGCGGATCATCTCGAGGAGATTGCGGACAAGCATTGAGATTTGTGGTGATTGAAAGGTCGTCTTCGCGAGCAAGCCCGCTCCCACACTGGATCTTCAGCAGACACAAACTTTGTGTTCGACCGAGGATAAATGTGGGAGCGGGCTTGCTCGCGAAGCTTTTAAAGTTCAGCCGCCAAAGGCGTCTTGCAGGAACCCCGGCGCAATATAGCGCTGGTAATGGGCTTCGGAGAGCAGGAAAAATTCCCGATCAATGGCGTCGCGCAATTCCGGCAGGTTCCACTCGCGAAACTCCGGCAGCAGCACCATCCCGTAGGCTTCCAGGTTGTTGATCACCCGCGCACCGCGCGCGATCAACTGGTAGGCCCAGCAATATTCCGACTGATGGGGCACGAAGCGGATCTTGCGCTGCTCCAGCTGCATTCGGAGCAGCGCCGGATCGAAAATTTCCACCTTGGCGGCCATCACCTGTGACAGCAACTGCTCAAGACGCAGCCATACCGCGCGCTTTTCTTCCTCGTTGTAACCGTTCCAGTGGATCACTTCGTGGTGGAAACGCTTGCAGCCACGGCACACCAGGTCACCGTAAACAGTGGAGCAGAGGCCGACGCAGGGAGTCTTGATGGTCTGATTGGGCATAGATAGGCAAAAACGCGAAAAAGCAGAACAGGCCGGCATGTTAGCCCTTTGTCGGCCATTGATCACCCCTCAAAGTTCAGGGCCTGTGGAGAATCGGGCTCTGGTGACCGCCACCACCAAAGTCCAATAAACACTGACTTACCTTTAATTTTTTTTTGCCGTAGAATCAGCCTGCCTTTTTAGGCGCCAATGTCCGTTAGAAGCTGTTTTCAAAGCGTCACGAGCACAGTCGTTCCTTCAGAGCGGTGTTGGCGAGGGGTTTTTCCAGCGGGGAAAAGCCCAACGCCAACCCTCATCAGCTCCCGTTCTGCAGGCGTAAAACTTTGAAAGCAGCTTCTGTAAGGAATTGTCGGTAATTCTGGCTAAGTGGCTCACAACGCCATGCAGCGCATGAGTACGGCAATTTCGGGATGAGCGTCCCGGACACCCATTTGGGACCACTGATGAGGGTAATAACTGTGCTTGAAGCCTACCGCAAACATATCGAAGAGCGCGCAGCACTGGGTATCGTTCCCCAGCCGCTAAACGCCGAACAAACTGCAGGCCTGGTCGAGCTGCTGAAAAATCCCCCGGCTGGCGAAGAAGCATTCCTCGTTGACCTGATCACCAATCGCGTTCCGCCTGGAGTGGACGAAGCAGCCTATGTAAAGGCCGGCTTCCTGTCCGCCATCGCCAAAGGCGAAGCCAAATCCCCCCTGATCGACAAGAAGCGCGCTGTTGAACTGCTCGGCACCATGCAGGGCGGCTACAACATCGTGACGCTGGTTAACCTGCTGGACGACGCCGAACTGGCTCCAGTAGCGGCCGAAGAACTCAAGCACACCCTGCTGATGTTCGACGCCTTCCACGACGTCGCTGAAAAAGCCAAGAACGGTAACGTTCACGCCCAAGGCGTGCTGCAATCCTGGGCTGACGGCGAGTGGTTCGTGAAGCGCCCGACCCTGGCCGACAAGATCAGCCTGCGCGTGTTCAAGGTCACCGGCGAAACCAACACCGACGACCTGTCCCCTGCTCCTGATGCCTGGTCCCGTCCAGACATCCCGCTGCACGCCCTGGCCATGCTGAAAATGGCTCGCGACGGCATCGTGCCTGACGCACAAGGCGTCACCGGTCCGATGAAGCAGATCGAAGAAATGCGCAACGCCGGTTTCCCTATCGCCTACGTCGGTGACGTGGTCGGTACCGGTTCTTCGCGTAAATCGGCGACCAACTCCGTACTGTGGTTCTTCGGCGACGACGTTCCTTATGTACCGAACAAGCGTGCCGGCGGTTTCTGCTTCGGCAGCAAAATCGCTCCGATCTTCTACAACACCATGGAAGATGCCGGCGCACTGCCAATCGAATTCGATGTTTCCAACATGCACATGGGCGACGTGATCGACCTGTACCCGCATGCTGGCAAAGTCTGCAAGCACGGCACCGACGAAGTCCTGACCACCTTCGAAATGAAGACTCCGGTGCTGTTGGACGAAGTTCGCGCTGGCGGCCGTATCCCGCTGATCATCGGCCGTGGCCTGACCGAAAAGGCTCGCGCCGAACTGGGTCTGCCACCTTCGAACCTGTTCAAGAAGCCTGAAGCACCGGCTGAAAGCACCAAGGGTTTCACCCTGGCGCAGAAAATGGTCGGCAAGGCTTGCGGCGTGACCGGCGTTCGTCCGGGCACCTACTGCGAACCGAAGATGACCACCGTGGGTTCCCAGGACACCACCGGTCCAATGACCCGTGACGAACTCAAAGACCTGGCGTGCCTGGGCTTCTCGACCGACCTGGTGATGCAGTCCTTCTGCCACACCGCGGCTTACCCTAAGCCGATCGACGTGACCACCCACCACACCCTGCCTGACTTCATCATGACCCGCGGCGGCGTTTCCCTGCGTCCGGGCGACGGCATCATCCACTCGTGGCTGAACCGCATGCTGCTGCCAGACACCGTCGGTACCGGTGGTGACTCCCACACCCGTTTCCCGATCGGCATCTCGTTCCCGGCCGGTTCCGGCCTGGTTGCGTTCGCCGCAGCCACCGGCGTCATGCCGCTGGACATGCCTGAGTCGATCCTGGTTCGCTTCAAAGGCGAACTGCAGCCAGGCGTCACCCTGCGTGACCTGGTTCACGCCATTCCTTACTACGCGATCCAGGCTGGCCTGCTGACCGTAGAGAAGAAAGGCAAGAAGAACGCCTTCTCCGGTCGCATCCTGGAGATCGAAGGTCTGCCTAAACTGACCGTAGAGCAAGCGTTCGAACTGTCTGACGCCTCGGCTGAACGTTCGGCTGCCGGTTGCACCATCCAGCTGTCCAAAGAGTCGATTGCCGAATACCTGCAGTCCAACATCACCCTGCTGCGCTGGATGATCGGCGAAGGCTACGGCGATGCACGTACTCTGGAACGTCGCGCTCAAGCAATGGAAGCCTGGCTGGCCAACCCTGAGCTGCTGGAAGCCGACAAAGACGCCGAATACGCCGAAGTCATCGAGATCGACCTGGCCGACATCAAGGAGCCTGTGCTCTGCGCGCCGAACGACCCGGACGACGCTCGCCTGCTCTCCAGCGTTGCTGGCGAGAAGATCGACGAAGTGTTCATCGGCTCGTGCATGACCAACATCGGTCACTTCCGCGCCGCCGGCAAGTTGCTGGAACAGGTCAAGGGTCAGCTGCCAACCCGTCTGTGGCTGTCGCCGCCGACCAAAATGGACGCTCACCAGCTGACCGAAGAAGGCTACTACGGCATCTACGGCAAGGCCGGCGCTCGCATGGAAATGCCAGGCTGCTCGCTGTGCATGGGTAACCAGGCACGTGTAGAGCCGAACTCGACTGTAGTGTCGACTTCGACCCGTAACTTCCCGAACCGTCTGGGTGACGGCGCGAACGTCTACCTGGCTTCGGCCGAGCTGGCGTCCGTGGCTTCCATCCTGGGTCGCCTGCCGACCGTCGAGGAGTACATGGAATACGCTGGCAAGATCGACAGCATGGCGGCCGATGTCTACCGCTACCTGTCCTTCGACCAGATCGCCGAGTTCCGTGAAGCTGCTGCGAACGCCAACATCCCGGTCGTTCAAGCCTAACGTTGCAACGCAATGAAAAACGCCGCCCATCGTGAGATGAGCGGCGTTTTTTTATGGCTGTTTTTTGTGTGTATATCCGTTTCTGGAGTAATGGCTGCTATTTGTTCCGCGAGCCGACCTGGCTCTGACTGAGGTCCCCGAACCTCTGTAGGAGCGAGCCTGCTCGCGATGGTCGTCAACGATAACGCAGGCTGTCTGAATCCCCGCGGTGTCCCGGCGTTTTTCGCGAGCAGGCTCGCTCCTACAGCCGACCGCGGCAGACCGAATACCCCCGAGCCCCCCAAAAAAAACGGCCAACCCGAAAACCGGATCAGCCGTCATTCACTCAGCAAATCAAACAGCAATCACGCACTCAGCGAATAGACCAACGCCGAAATCGCCACCAGGCCCACCGCCGTCACGAAGACATTGGACGCCTGACCGCGATAGCGTGCCATCGCCGGCACCTTGCGGATGGCGTACATCGGCATCAGGAACAGGATCGCCGCGATCACCGGGCCACCGAGGGTTTCGATCATGCCGAGGATGCTCGGGTTCAGCGTGGCGACGATCCAGCACACCACCAGCATGAACGCGGCGGTCATACGGTCCAGGGCCTTGGCGGACGGACGCTTGCCGCTCTTGACGATCAGACCCTTGAGGCCTTCGCTGGCGCCGATGTAGTGCCCCAGGAACGACTTGGAAATGGCCACGAAGGCAATCAACGGCGCCGCGAAAGCAATGGTCGGATTGCTGAAGTGGTTGGCCAGGTACGACAGGATCGACAGGTTCTGCGCCTTGGCTTCAGCCAGTTGCGCTGGCGACAGGGTCAGCACGCAACTGAAGACGAAGAACAGCACCATCACTACCATCAACAGATGGGCACGGGACAGGATCTGCGAGCTGCGTTCCTCGGCGTGTTCGCCATAACGACGCTTCTGGTCGACCGCAAACGCCGAGATGATCGGCGAGTGGTTGAACGAGAACACCATCACCGGAATCGCCAGCCACAAGGTGTGCAGCAGCGCAGACGGCGCAGGCACTTGGCTCGCGGTGGCGAGAATGCCGCCGTTCCAGTGCGGAATCAGGTACACCGCCAGAAACAGCAGCGCGACGATGAACGGGTAAACCATCAGGCTCATGGCCTTGACGATCATTTGCTCGCCGCAGCGCACCACGGCCAGCAGGCCAAGGATCAGCACCAGCGACAACACGGCGCGCGGTGGCGGCGTGATGTGCAATTGATGCTCAAGGAAACTGCCCACGGTGTTGGTCAGCGCCACGCTGTATATCAGCAGGATCGGGAAGATCGCGAAGAAGTACAACAGCGTGATCAGCGCGCCGGCCTTGATGCCGAAATGTTCTTCCACCACTTCAGTGATGTCGGCGCCTTCGCGCCCGGACAACACGAAACGGGTCAGCCCGCGGTGTGCGTAGAACGTCATCGGAAACGCCAGCAACGCCAGGATCAGCAGCGGCCAGAAACCGCCCAGGCCTGCGTTGATCGGCAAAAACAGGGTTCCGGCACCAATCGCCGTGCCAAACAGGCCCAGCATCCAGGTGGTGTCTTGGCGATTCCAGCTTGTAAGCGTCGCGGGTGTCGCGTCTACATAGCGTTCGTTAACGCTATTGGCCTGATCATTCATCCGGTGGGATCTCCACATTCCGGTCACTTGCCACCCGGCCAGGACGCGTCGGAATACCCGACAGGCGGCGCCCGGCCGAAACAGGGGCGCGATTCTGGAGGATTAGTGAGCAGAAGCAAAGACTTAGGTGAGGAACGGTGGTACCAGGTAGGCGAAAACCCCCTGTGGGAGCGAGCTTGCTCGCGATGGCTTCGGCACATCCAACAACCACTTGCCAGACACACCGCTATCGCGAGCAAGCTCGCTCCCACAAGGAATTGCAGTGTTTTCGAGGCTACGTTTCATCGCCAGACAGCATCCACCGCTTGATAAAGGTTCACCATCATGTATTTTTAACCGACCTGCATTCCTTCTGGAGTCTGCCCATGCCACTGGTTCGCGTCGACATCCAAAAACACCGGGACCCCACCCACGCCAGACGCATCGGGCAACTGATCTATGCCGCCATGCGCCAGACCATTGGCGTGCCTGAACACGACAACTTCCAGATCCTGGCCGAACACGACGAGCAGCATTTCATCTTTGATCCCGAGTATCTGGGCATCAACCGCACCGATAACCTGGTCGTCATCCAGATCACCCTCAACGAAGGGCGAACCCTGGAGCAGAAAAAAGACCTCTACAAAACCATCGCCGAAAGCCTTAACGCAGAGCTGGCGGTGCGCCTGGAGGACGTTTTCATCAATCTGGTGGAAGTGAAAAAAGAGAACTGGTCGTTCGGCAACGGGATTGCCCAATACGCCCTCTGATAGTCCACCTGCAAACCGAGAATGACCCATGCCCCGAGTTTCCCGCAAACAAGCCGACCTCAACCGCGAGACCATCGTCGATGCCGCCACCCGGCTGTTTCGTGAACGCGGCTTGCACGGGATCAGTGTGGTCGATGTGATGGCCGCCGCGGGCCTGACCCACGGCGGTTTCTACGGGCACTTCGAATCCAGGGAAGCCCTGGCGCAAGAGGCCAGCGGCCGGGCTTTCGAGCAGGCCGCGCAACGCTGGACAGGACGGGTGGCCGAGCATGACGGCAAGGACGCCGCCCGCCGTGCCGTGGTCGAAACCTACCTGTCCAACGAAAGCCGGGACAATCCGGGCGACAGCTGCCCGGTGGTGGCCTTTGCCGGGGACATGTGCCATGAGGCCGCCGAGAGCGGACTGCGCCAAACCTATCTGCAAGGCCTGAACAACCTGCTCGATTCCCTCGGCTCGCTGCTGGACGCAGAGGACGAAGCCGGCAAACGGCAGCAGGCGCTGGTGCAGTATTCGCTGATGTTCGGTGCGCTGATGCTGTCCCGGGCCACCCGAGGCGACCCGCTATCGGATGAAATTCTCGAAGCTGCCCGGGCCGCCCTCACGCCGTCGAAGTAAATCGCCCGCCCCCACGCAATAAAAGATCGCAGGCATTACCGGCTCCTACACTCAGCGCAGTGTCCACAATGGCGCAGGAGCTGCCACGAACTGCGATCGCTGGTGGTTGCCAAGCCGCCCTGAAATCAGCAATCTCAAGTGACGTTCGAGCCGATTTTTCGATGCCCACAGGGAGCCAAGCATGCCTGTAACCGTTCTGGTACTGGTTGAAACCATCAATGAGTACCTGCCTATCCTCGAACATCAGGGCTTTCACCTGATCCTGGCCCCGACGCCCGCCGAGCGCGCCGAAGCCATTGCCCACCACGCCGGGCAGATCGACGCCGTCCTCACCCGTGGCCCGCTGGGGCTGTATGCCGATGAAATCGCCGCCCTGCCCAGCCTCAAGATCATTTGCGTGATCGGCGCCGGCTATGAACACGTCGACCTGCTGGCCGCCGCCAACCGGGGCATCACCGTCACCAATGGCGCCGGGGTCAACGCCTCGTCCGTCGCCGACCATGCGATGGCGCTGCTGCTGTCGCTGGTGCGCGACATACCCCGCTGTGATGCCGCCGTTCGGCGCGGTGAGTGGCCGAAGATCATGCGCCCTTCCCTCGCTGGCAAACGCCTGGGCATCCTCGGCCTCGGCGCCGTCGGCATGGCCATCGCCAAACGCGCGGCCAATGGCTTCGACATGGCGGTGAGTTACCACAATCGCCAGCATCGCAGCGATGTGCCCTACACCTTCTGCTCCACCCCCACTGAACTGGCACGTGCTTCGGACTTTTTGATCGTCGCGACCCCGGGTGGTCTCGGGACCAGACACCTGATCAACAAAGCGGTCCTCGATGCCCTGGGTCCCAACGGGTTCATCGTCAACATCGCCCGCGCCAGCGTGATCGTCACCACCGACCTGATCAGCGCACTTGAACAACGCCGGATCGCCGGCGCCGCACTCGACGTGTTCGACGCCGAACCGAAGGTGCCGGATGCACTCAAGACCCTGAGCAACGTGATCCTCACCCCCCATGTCGCCGGGCTGTCCCCGGAAGCCACCCAGGGCACCGTCGAAATGGTGGGCAAGAACCTCGTGGCGTTTTTCTCCGGCCAACCGGTGCTCACGCCGATCGAACTGCCGGCGGCCCAGAGCCGGCTCGCCCATTGATGGCGATTCAAACAGCTGTATCAAAAACAATGATTGGCCGGCAACACGCTCACCTATAAGAGCCGTTCGCGGTTGTAGGTGCGCAGTGTGCGCATTAGATTAGCCAATAGTTTCAGGCCTCCAGAATAAGCAGAAGGGATAAGCATGGCGCTTACTGACCAGTCCACCCGTACCCGCACCGGCGAAGAGCTCGATGCCGGCCTGATCGATCCGTACCTCAAGGCCCATATTCCAGGGCTCAGCGGCTTGCCACGGATCAGCCAGTTTCCGGGCGGCGCTTCAAACCTCACTTACTTGCTGGAATACCCCGAACAGGAATTCGTCCTGCGTCGCCCGCCCTTCGGCCACAAGGCCAAGTCGGCCCACGACATGGGCCGTGAATTCCGCATCCTCAATCAACTGCGCGACGGTTTTCCGTACTGCCCGAAAGCCTACGTGCACTGCACCGACGAATCGGTGATCGGTGCCGAGTTCTATGTCATGGAACGGGTCAACGGCATCATCCTGCGCTCGGACCTGCCGCCGGAGCTGGGCCTGGATTCGGCGAAAACCGAAGCCCTGTGCAAGAGTTTCATCGACAAGTTCGTGGAACTGCATCGCGTCGACTACAACGCCTACGGCCTGGGTGACCTGGGTAAACCCGAAGGCTACGTGGCGCGACAAATCAAAGGCTGGAGCGATCGCTACGAAAAGGCCCTGACCCCCGATGCGCCACAATGGGAAGCGGTCAAGGCCTGGCTCAACGACAAGATGCCGGCCGACCATCCGACCTCCAGCATCGTGCACAACGACTACCGCTTCGACAACGTGATCCTCGACCCGAACAACCCGATGCAGATCATCGGCGTGCTCGACTGGGAACTGACCACCCTGGGCGATCCGCTGATGGACCTGGGCAACACCCTCGCCTACTGGATCGAAGCCGATGATCCGGCGCCGGTGCAGATGATGCGCCGCCAGCCGAGCCACGCGCCGGGCATGCTCACCCGCCGCGAGTTCGTCGATTACTATGCCGAACGCTCGGGCATACGCATCGACAATTTCGACTTCTACTACACCTACGGCCTGTTCCGCCTGGCTGGCATCGTGCAGCAGATCTACTACCGCTTCTACCATGGCCAGACCCAGGACAAACGCTTCGCGCAGTTCATTCACATGAACAAGCTGCTGGAGCAGATGAGCTTGCAGGTCATTTCGAAATCCAGCCTCTGACCGTATGCGATCCCTGTAGGAGCGAGCCCGCTCGCGAAGATCGTGAACGACAACGCGCACTGACTGGCCTCAACTGAACAGCATTAGCCGCAACACGGCATTTGACTCGATAACAAGACTTTTCATAAGGGAATCCCATGTCCAAGACTCAGTTGTTCGACCTCGACGGCAAGATCGCTTTCGTCTCCGGCGCCAGCCGTGGCATCGGTGAAGCCATCGCCAAACTACTGGCCCAGCAAGGCGCCCACGTGATCGTGTCGAGCCGCAAGCTTGAAGGCTGCCAGCACGTCGCCGACGCCATCATCGCCGCCGGCGGCAAGGCCACCGCCATTGCCTGCCACATCGGCGAGATGGAACAGATCAGCCAGGTCTTCGCCGGCATCAAGGAACAGTTCGGGCGCCTGGACATCCTGGTCAACAACGCCGCGACCAACCCGCAGTTCTGCAACGTGCTGGACACCGACCTCAGCGCCTTCCAGAAAACCGTCGACGTGAACATCCGCGGCTACTTCTTCATGTCGGTCGAAGCCGGCAAGCTGATGCGCGAAAACGGCGGCGGCAGCATCATCAACGTGGCGTCGATCAACGGTGTTTCACCGGGTATCTTCCAGGGCATCTACTCGGTGACCAAGGCGGCGGTGATCAACATGACCAAAGTCTTCGCCAAGGAATGTGCGCAATTCGGGATTCGCTGCAATGCCTTGCTGCCGGGTCTGACCGACACCAAGTTCGCCTCGGCACTGGTGAACAACGAAGCCATCCTGAACACCGCTTTGCAACAGATCCCGCTCAAGCGCGTGGCTGACCCAAGCGAAATGGCCGGCGCAGTGCTGTACCTGGCCAGCGATGCTTCCAGCTACACCACCGGCGTTTCGCTGAATGTGGATGGCGGCTTCCTGTCCTGATCATCTGAACAGCACAAATCCCTGTGGGAGCGAGCTTGCTCGCGATGGCGTTATCAGGTTCAACATCGATATTGACCGATACCCCGCTATCGCGAGCAAGCTCGCTCCCACAGAGTGAAACCCGGATTTACTGCGTGACGCAACGAGTCGTGGTGGTGACTCGGGTCACCTGCCCGTCTTCAGCCCGTACATCGCCCAGGACATCGGTTTTATCCATGGCCTGGCAAGTGCGTTCAGGAGGGGGTGGAGTGACCGCTGGAGGGGGTGGCGGACTGGCACAGCCGCCGAGGATCGCCACGCAGAATGCCAGCGACAAGGGTGAGATAACGCGTTTCCCAAGAGTTTTCATAGGTTGACCCGCGATAAGTGATAGACACATTTTTGTGACAACAAAACCGGCGCGCAAAATCCATGCACCTGTCAAAAAAATAAATATCTGCGAATCACTTATAGCCAAATCCGTAGCCAGCACCCGTAAAAGCTGACACTTCTTACATCACCGAATCAGGGCGCTGCAAGGAATTGCTGTCCAGTTCGTAACGCAGTTCTTCGGTCAATGCGGTGACCGATAGTGCGTTTGTAGGTTAACCCTGCCCCTTCGACCGGGATTCACCAGAGAACAGTCCCCCGCTCCCGCGCCCAGACAATCGCCTCGCTGCGGCTGTGCACATTGAGCTTGGAGTACACCGTCGCCACATGGTTGCGCACTGTGTTCGGTGCCAGTTTCAGGCGCGCGGCGATGTCCTTGTCGGCCAGGCCTTCGCAGATCAGACCCAGTACATCGCGCTCACGGGCGGTTAGTTGCCCAGTGCTGGCCCGGTCGGTGACATCGTCCATGATCAAGACCAGCGATTCCGGCTTGCCACGGCCGTCAACCAATACCAGGCTGCGCACGCGATGGACCCAGGTGCGCGCTTCGTTCCCCGCCGATGTCACCTCCACCAGCACATCGCTGAACGTCTCGCCACGGGCCACCCGACTGATCGGGTAGCTGTCGGCCGGCACGAGGTGATTGTTGCGATAACGCAAGGCGAAGCGTTTGACATAGGCCTTGGCGTTGCTGCCCAGGTCGCTGATCTGCGAGGCACCGTGCATGGCCAGCGCAGCCTCGTTGGCCCACAGGATGCTCTGGTCGGGATCGAGCAGAATCACCCCGTCGGACAAGCCGGCGATGATTTGCTGCAACTGGCGACGATTGGTCTCCGAGGTCAGGACGTGCTGGCTCATTTCGACTCCACAAGTATGGTGCCCCTGTGAAGAATACGACCGCCGGAGTTTTGGTTAGTGCAACGAACCTTGGGGCAGCGGGCTTGCTCGCGAAAGCGGTGGAGTTGGTCAGCGAAAAGCCTGGAGGGCCGGTGGTCCTTTGACTATTGCACGTTAAAGGACGCGTCAAGCCCCGCCAACTTGTCCGGATTACGCATGATGAAAACCCGATTCACCCGCCCGGTTTCATCGAAAGCAAACGTCATCGACGCGGTGATAACACCGTCGGCCTTGATGATGGCGCCTCGGGCCCCATTGATTTCAACGGGCAGCCATTCACAGGTTTGCCAATAGGCGTGCAACGACTGGCCAATGAAATCCAGCACGCTTTCGATGCCAAACAGCGTTTCACGGATCGCCGAAGCCTTGCCGCCGCTGTCGGCGCAGAGTTCGACGTCTTCGCTCAGTATCACGCTCAAGTTCGCCGTGGAACCACTGGTGATGGCGTTGTGGAAGGCACTGAGCAACTGGTTTTGGCGAGCAGGTTCCGGTTGATAGCGGGCCTGGGCACTGCCAAGACTCGCCTTGGCCCGAGACACCAGTTTGCGGCAAGCGGCTTCCTGCACCCCGACCGCATCGGCAACCTGCGGGTAATCCATGTCGAAGATTTCGTACAGCAGGTACGCGGCACGCTCCTTGGGTGTCAGCCGCTCCAGCAACAACACGAACGCGGTGGACAGCGACGAAGCCAGTTCATGCATGTGCTCGGGTGAGTCCTGATGCGCCGTGTGGATCGGCTCCGGCAGCCAGGTACCGATGTAATCTACCCGGGACTTGTGCGCCGACCGTAGCAGGTCAATGCAATGGCGGGTGCAGGCGGTGGTAAGCCAGGCGGCCGGCGTGGCGATGGAGGCCCGGTCGGCCTCCAGCCACTTGATGAACAACTCTTGCACCGCATCCTCGGCTTCGGCGCGCGAACCGAGAATGCGATAGGCCAGACCAAGCAAAAAGGGCCGCCGCTGCTCGAACACAGTGGCGGCGTTTTCAGCGCAGTTCATCAATCAGTGCCTCGACACCTGCAAGCGGTTCCACAGGTTGATCATGCCGATCTCGGCCGTCAAGGCGCCGATCTGTTCGTCATTGAAATACGCCCTCAGTTCACCGCGCAGGCTGGCGTAATCGGTTTTTTCATCCAGTACCGTCAAGGCTTCGGTCCACGCCAGCGCGGCGCGCTCCGCAGGGCTGAAATCACTGACGTGACGCCAGACGATCAGGCGATCCAGACGCTCGTCGGTTTCATTGGCTTCCCGGGCTTCGCGGGTGTGCATCTTCACGCAAAAACCGCATTGGTTGATCTGCGAGGCGCGCAGGTGGATCAAGTGCTTGAGGCCTGGATCAAGATCATGCTGATCGAGCGCGACATGAACCTGGGTCAGGCTTTCGAAAACCTGTGGAATCGATTGCAGCAGGTTGACCGCTTGGGTGTTGGACGACATCGTGTTGCTCCACTGATTGAGGGATTCAACAGGATGACGATTGAGGGTTGGGGGTTGTGACGTGCGCTGATTCATTCAGCGCACGTCACTCGGTTCAAGCAGCCAACTCTCCCTTCGCAAGTGCCGCCGAAGCCGCCAGCATTGCCCGCAACAGCACCGCACACCCGGCCGCCAGGTCATCCGGCGCGGCGTTTTCGATTTCGTTGTGGCTGATGCCGCCTTCGCACGGCACGAAGATCATCCCGGCCGGGCCGAGTTCGGCGAGGAAGATCGCGTCGTGGCCCGCGCCGCTGACAATGTCCATATGCGACAGGCCCAGGCTTTGGGCGGCGCCGCGTACCGCTTCGACGCAGCCCTTGTCGAAGTACAACGGTGGGAAGTCGGCCGTTGGCGTGAGTTCGAAGGTCAGGCCGTGTTCGTCGCAGGTGGTTTCGATGACTTCACGCACTTCGGCAATCATCGAGTCCAGGCGCGCCGGTTCCAGGTGCCGGAAGTCCAGGGTCATGCGCACTTCGCCAGGGATGACGTTGCGCGAGCCGGGATAGGCTTGCAGGCAACCGACGGTGCCGCAGGCATGGGGTTGATGGCTGAGGGCGGCGCGGTTGAGCGCACCGACGATCACCGCGGCGCCGACCAGAGCGTCCTTGCGCAGGTGCATCGGGGTCGGGCCGGCGTGGGCTTCGACGCCGCGCAGCTTGAGGTCAAACCATTTCTGCCCGAGGGCGCCCATGACCACGCCTATGGTCTTGCGTTCGTCTTCCAGTATCGGGCCTTGCTCGATGTGGGCTTCAAAGTAGGCGCCGACTTTGTGGCCGCTGACTTTGCGCGGCCCGGCGTAACCAATGGCATTCAGTGCCTGCCCCACCGTCACGCCCTCGGCATCGACCTTGGCCAGGGTTTCCTCGAGGGTGAATTTTTCCGCGAACACGCCGGAACCCATCATGCACGGGGCGAAGCGCGAGCCTTCTTCGTTGGTCCAGACCACCACTTCCAGCGGCGCTTCGGTTTCGATGTTGAGGTCGTTGAGGGTACGCAGCACTTCGACGCCGGCCAGCACACCGAAGCAGCCATCGAACTTGCCGCCGGTGGGCTGGGTGTCGATGTGGCTGCCGGTCATCACCGGTGGCAGGTCGGGATTGCGCCCGGGGCGACGGGCGAAGATGTTGCCGACGGCGTCGATGCTGACGGTGCAGCCGGCATCGATACACCATTTGACGAAGATGTCCCGGGCCTGGCGATCCAGATCGGTCAGGGCCAGGCGACACACGCCGCCCTTGACCGTGGCGCCGAGCCTGGCCAGTTCCATGAGCGATTGCCACAGGCGGTCGCGGTTGATGTGCTGATGGCTGGACTGCAGAACGTCTACGGCCGCGTTCATGATGATCTCCTCAGGCTGTTCTTATCGGTTTCTCTCAAGCATTTTTTGGTGTGTTTGAGGCCCTCTTCGCGAGCAAGCCCGCTCCCACCTTTGGAATGCATTCCCCGTGTGGGAGCGGGCTTGCTCGCGAAGAGGCCAGTCATCACACCGCAGATTTCGCGACAGACGGACTAGGCCGTATCACACTCAACCCGTAATAAATAACCCCACCCAGCGCCGAGCCAGTGAACCAGCCATAGCTGTAGAACCAGCTGAACGCATCGCTGCCCAGGGACAGCAGCGTCAGCACCACCGGCACACCAAACGCGATGAACCCGCTCCAGTTCCACGCCGGATACACGTCATCGCGATACAGGCCGGCGAGGTCCAGTTGCTGCTTCTTGATCAGGAAATAGTCCACCACCATGATCCCGGCGATCGGCCCCAGCAGGCTGGAATAGCCGAGCAACCAGTTGGAATAGACCGTTTCCAGGCTGAGATCGGAAACGATCAGGCCGAGCTTTTTCAGCAGTTCATGGGCCATCAGCGCCAGTCCGACCAGCCCGGTGAGGATTACCGCTTTGGTCCGGTTGATCGCCTTGGGGGCGATGTTCTGGAAATCGTTGGTGGGCGATACGATATTGGCTGCGGTGTTGGTCGACAGCGTGGCGATGATGATCAGCGCCATGGCCAGCGCCACCCAGACCGGACTCTGGATATGGCCGATCAGGGTCACCGGGTCGGACACCGTCACCCCCACCAGCTTCACCGAGGCGGCGGTCATCACCACGCCCAGGGAGGCAAACAGGAACATGGTCAGCGGCAAGCCGATGATCTGCCCGACAATCTGGTCCTTCTGGCTTTTCGCGTAGCGGCTGAAGTCGGGGATGTTCAGCGACAGCGTGGCCCAGAACCCGACCATCGCGGTCAGCCCGGCCGCGAAGTAACTGGCCACGCCCGCGCCTTCGGGGCGCTTGGCCGGGATCGCCAGTAACTCGGTCATCGACACGTTGGGCATGGCCCACACCAACAGCCCTACCCCCACCAGCACCAACAGCGGTGCCGAGAGCGTTTCCAGCCATTTGATCGACTCGGCACCGCGAATCACCACCCACAGGTTCAGCGCCCAGAACACCATGAAGCCGATGACCTCACCGGTGCCGCCCAGGGACTTCCAGCCCTCGAACACCGAGCCGAGGAACAGGTGAATCGCCAGCCCGCCGAACATGGTCTGGATGCCGAACCAGCCACACGCCACCAGGGCGCGGATCAGGCACGGAATGTTGGAGCCGAGCACGCCGAAGGACGAGCGCAGCAACACCGGAAAGGGAATACCGTATTTGGTGCCGGGAAAGGCGTTAAGCGTCAGGGGAATCAGCACGATGATGTTGGCAAACAGAATCGCCAGCAGCGCTTCACCGACGGTCAGGCCGAAGTACGCGGTCAGCACACCACCAAGGGTGTAGGTCGGCACGCAGATCGCCATGCCTACCCACAGCGCGGTGATGTGCCATTTGTTCCAGGTGCGTTCACGCACCTTGGTCGGTGCAATGTCGTGGTTGTAACGGGGACTGTCGAGGACATCGCTGCCGGCTTCAAGCTCGAACAAGCCGTCGCGCTCGGTCACTTGCGATCTGATCTGTTGCATGGCCGCTCCACTGTTCTTTGAATTATTTTTTGCTCATCGGGGGCTGGCGGCATCAATAAACGTGCCGGGTGCCCCGCTTACGCATCGGGCAGTTCCATAAACACTCTGTAAGCAACTGATGTTTATCAGTTTTATGCAGTCAACGATGCAGTCCTCAGTTGCATGTCATGCCACTCAGGCCGAATGCCAGGCAAGTTGTCCTGACAGTCAGGACTCAATCTGGTGCGTTGATCTTTTTTTCAATGGCTGCGCATCAACCATAGACCATACTCAAACAGCTGATTTCACATAAGAAATCTTGACTATTTTTCGATCCTGTCAAGTGCGTCAAAATGGTGAACGGCTTCACCATTTTGGTGATTCTTATAATTAATCTTTTAATATCAATTAGTTAATAACTGCATAAGCTTATAAAAAATATTCTTGCCGATTCGGATAACTGCAGCTAGCGTTTAATCCTGACAGCACTGACAGGAATAAATCTGACCGGGCTGTTTTTATATAGAACATCTAGAACCGGCATAAACCGGTCATTGCCTGCGAGGAACTCGGAATGTCTCTGTTGATCCGTGGCGCCACCCTGATTACCCATGATGAAAGTTATCGCGCCGATGTGTATTGCGCAGACGGCGTGATCAAGGCCATCGGCGAAAATCTCGATGTACCTGCAGGCGCCGAAGTGCTCGACGGCAGCGGCCAATACCTGATGCCCGGCGGCATCGACCCGCACACCCACATGCAACTGCCCTTCATGGGCACCGTGGCCAGCGAAGACTTCTACAGCGGCACGGCGGCCGGACTGGCCGGCGGCACCACGTCGATCATCGACTTCGTGATTCCCAACCCGCAGCAATCCTTGCTCGAAGCCTTCCATCAGTGGCGCGGCTGGGCCGAGAAGTCGGCGTCGGACTATGGCTTTCACGTCGCCATCACCTGGTGGAGCGAACAGGTCCGCGAAGAAATGGCCGAACTGGTCAGCCAGCACGGCGTCAACAGCTTCAAGCATTTCATGGCCTACAAGAACGCGATCATGGCCGCCGATGACACCCTGGTGGCGAGTTTCGAACGCTGCCTGGAACTGGGCGCGGTGCCGACCGTTCATGCGGAAAACGGTGAACTGGTGTATCACCTGCAACGCAAGCTGATGGCCCAGGGCATCACCGGACCGGAAGCGCATCCGCTGTCGCGGCCTTCACAGGTTGAGGGCGAGGCCGCGAGCCGGGCGATCCGCATCGCCGAAACCCTGGGCACGCCACTGTATCTGGTGCACGTCTCGACCAAGGAAGCCCTGGACGAAATCACCTACGCCCGGGGCAAGGGCCAGCCGGTCTACGGCGAAGTACTGGCCGGGCACCTGCTGCTGGACGACAGCGTCTACCGCGATCCGGACTGGCAAACCGCCGCCGGTTACGTGATGAGCCCGCCGTTCCGCCCCCGCGGCCATCAAGAGGCGCTCTGGCATGGCCTGCAATCGGGCAACCTGCACACCACCGCCACCGACCACTGCTGCTTCTGCGCCGAGCAAAAAGCCGCTGGCCGCGACGACTTCAGCAAGATCCCCAACGGCACCGCCGGCATCGAAGACCGCATGGCGGTGTTGTGGGATGAAGGCGTGAACAGCGGACGCTTTTCGATGCAGCAATTCGTCGCGCTGACGTCCACCAACACGGCGAAGATCTTCAACCTCTACCCACGCAAAGGCGCGATTCGTGTGGGTGCCGATGCCGACCTGGTGCTGTGGGACCCGCAAGGCACGCGGACCATTTCCGCCAAGACCCACCATCAGCAGGTGGACTTCAACATCTTCGAAGGCAAGACCGTGCGCGGCGTGCCCAGCCACACCATCAGCCAGGGCCGCGTGGTCTGGGCCGACGGCGACCTGCGGGCCGAACGCGGGGCCGGGCGCTACATCGAACGACCGGCGTATCCGGCGGTGTTTGATTTGCTGAGCAAGCGGGCCGAGTTGAATCAGCCGGTTGCCGTGAAACGCTGAAAGCGGCCTTCGGCCTATCGCGAGCAAGCTCGCTCCCACAGGGATCTCGGGTGTTCACAAAACCTGTGGGAGCGGGCTTGCTCGCGAAGAGGCCGGTACAGACAACGAAAAACAATGCCCATTCAGAGGCAGCACCTCAAATAACCGTGAGGCCAAAACCGTGATCAAGACCCTGGACCACCTCCCGCATCCCGTTGAGAATGCGGCCGCCCTCGCCGGCCATTTCACCGATCTGGCGCCGCCGCTCAACGAGCGCCAGGCGCACCTGGAAGCCTCGCGCTGCCTGTATTGCTACGACGCCCCCTGCGTGAATGCCTGTCCGAGCGAGATCGACATTCCCTCGTTCATCCGCAACATTGCGCAGGACAACGTGCAAGGCGCCGCGCAGAAAATCCTCTCGGCCAACATCCTCGGCGGCAGTTGCGCCCGGGTGTGCCCGACGGAGATTCTTTGCCAGCAAGCCTGCGTGCGCAACAACGCCCACGAATGTGCGCCAGTGATGATCGGTCTGTTGCAGCGCTATGCCGTGGACAACGCGCACTTCAGCGAACACCCCTTCCCCCGCGCCGCGGCCACCGGCAAACGCATCGCCGTGGTGGGTGCCGGTCCGGCCGGTTTGTCCTGCGCCCACCGCAGTGCCATGCACGGGCATGACGTGGTGATTTTCGAGGCGCGGGAAAAGGCTGGCGGCCTCAACGAGTACGGAATCGCCAAATACAAACTGGTGGATGACTACGCGCAAAAGGAGCTTGAGTTCTTGTTGGAGATTGGCGGCATCGAAATCCGCCACGGGCAGAAACTCGGGGAGAACCTGACCCTCAGTGAACTGCATCAACAGTTCGATGCGGTGTTCCTCGGCCTCGGGCTCAATGCCAGCAAACAACTGGGTCTGGCCCACGAAGACGCCCCCGGCCTGCTCGCCGCCACCGACTACATCCGCGAACTGCGCCAGGCCGATGACCTGAGCCAACTGCCCCTGGCCGACCACTGCATTGTCCTCGGCGCAGGCAACACCGCCATCGACATGGCGGTGCAAATGGCCCGCCTCGGCGCCCACGATGTGAATCTGGTGTACCGCCGTGGCATCGAGGACATGGGGGCCACCCATCACGAACAGGAGATTGCCAAGGCCAATCAGGTGCGGCTGATGACCTGGGCTCAACCCGAAGAAGTGTTGCTCGATGACCATGGCCGCGTGCGCGGCATGCGTTTCGCCCGCACCCGTCTGGTGGAAGACCGCCTGCAAACCACCGGTGAAACCTTCGAACTGGCCGCCGACGCGATCTTCAAGGCCATCGGCCAGACCTTCGACGGCAGCGCCCTCAGCGATCCGCTGGCCCGAGAACTCAAGCGTCAGGGCGAACGCATCGAAGTCGATGAGCAACTGCGCACCAGCATCCCCGGCGTGTATGCCGGCGGCGACTGCACCAGCCTCGATCAAGACCTTACCGTGCAAGCCGTGCAGCATGGCAAGCGCGCCGCCGAGGCGATCAACGCTCAACTGATGCTCAACGTGGAGGCTGCGTAAATGGCCGATCTGTCGATTGTCTTCGCCGGCATCAAAGCACCCAATCCATTCTGGCTGGCCTCCGCGCCGCCGACCGACAAGGCCTACAACGTGGTCCGCGCCTTCGAGGCCGGCTGGGGTGGCGTGGTCTGGAAAACCCTGGGTGAAGACCCGGCGGCGGTGAACGTGTCGTCGCGCTACTCGGCACACTTCGGGGCTAACCGGGAGGTGCTGGGCTTTAACAACATCGAGCTGATCACCGACCGCTCGCTGGAGATCAACCTGCGGGAAATCACCCAGGTCAAAAAGGACTGGCCGGACCGTGCGCTGATCGTGTCCTTGATGGTGCCCTGCGTCGAAGAATCCTGGAAACACATCCTGCCGCTGGTGGAAGCCACTGGCGCCGACGGCATCGAGCTGAACTTCGGTTGCCCCCACGGCATGCCGGAACGCGGCATGGGCGCGGCGGTCGGCCAGGTGCCGGAATACGTGGAACAGGTCACCCGCTGGTGCAAAACGTATTGCTCGCTGCCGGTGATCGTCAAGCTCACGCCGAACATCACCGACATCCGTGTCGCCGCCCGCGCCGCCCACCGTGGCGGTGCCGATGCGGTGTCGCTGATCAACACCATCAATTCGATCACCAGCGTTAACCTCGAACGCATGGTCGCCAATCCCATGGTCGGCAGCCAAAGCACCCACGGCGGTTACTGCGGCTCGGCCGTCAAGCCGATTGCCTTGAACATGGTCGCCGAAATCGCCCGCGACCCGCAGACCCAGGGCCTGCCGATCAGCGGGATCGGCGGCATTGGCAACTGGCGCGATGCGGCGGAATTCATCGCGCTCGGCAGTGGCTCGGTGCAGGTCTGCACGGCGGCGATGCTGCATGGCTTCCGGATTGTCGAAGACATGAAGGACGGCTTGTCACGCTGGATGGACAGTCAGGGCTATGCCAGCATTTCGGAATTTTCCGGCCGCGCGGTGGGCAACACCACGGACTGGAAGTACCTGGACATCAACTACCAGGTGATCGCGAAAATCGATCAGGAGGCTTGTATCGGTTGCGGTCGCTGCCATATCGCTTGTGAAGACACCTCGCACCAGGCCGTGGCCAGCCTCAAGCAAGCGGATGGCACTCACAAGTATCAAGTGATCGATGAGGAGTGCGTGGGCTGCAACCTGTGCCAGATCACCTGCCCTGTGCAGGACTGCATCGAGATGGTGCCGGTGGAGACCGGCAAGCCGTTCCTGGACTGGAATCATGATCCGAGGAATCCGTATCACGTCAGCCCTTGATGCCGGCGGCGCCTGAGCTGACGCCTTCGCGAGCAAGCTCGCTCCCACAGTGGATTTGTGTCGTACATCAAACCTGAGTACACCAATGATCCCTGTGGGAGCGGGCTTGCTCGCGAAGAGGCCAGCCACTGCAACACAAATCTCAAGGCGTCAATCCAATCTCTTGCGACTGCACCAAACGCTGATATCCCCCTGATCATCGCCAAAACACCTCATTGCCTATCAGTTCTGCTAGTAGACGCTCCGCCAAAAAAGTCTGAGGCTGATTCGGTCAAATTGCCGAAGGGAATTCGTCCCATGAAAATACTGCGTCGCTATAAATACGATCCCCTGGACCGCCTGGCGGGATTGCAGGCGCAAGAGCAGGCATTCACACAACGCTTCTATCAAGAGAACGACCTGGTGACGGAACTGGGGGAAGAGGATCAGCAAACGATCCTTCGTCATGGGGAGCAACCCTTGGCGCAACGGCAGACCCTGGCCGGCGCCACTGACACCCTTCTATTGGCAACAGATCAGGCGCATTCGGTATTGCAAACCCTTTCAGCGACCGGTCGCGAGCGCATGGCTTACTCCGCGTACGGACACCGTCCGGCTGACAGTGGATTGAGCAGTTTGCTCGGGTTTAACGGTGAATGCCTTGACGGTATTACTGGTCATTATTTGCTAGGGCAAGGGAAGCGGGCTTTTAATCCGGTATTGATGCGATTTAACAGTCCGGATGAGTTGAGTCCTTTTGGTGAAGGTGGGATTAATCCATATGCGTACTGCGGGGGAGATCCGATCAATTTCCAAGACCCGACAGGAAATATTAAATTACGTATTGTTCTAAATCACTTCCAATTGCCAGGTATTGCTAAAAAATCAAATAGCATAGCAAAGCCAGCAACTGGTCCAACCAAGGCAACTATATCAACAGCGGTTCAACCAATCGCACACGCCCCTCAATTTGAGCTTGGCGTGCCAGTAGCAATTCCCAAGAGCCAGCTAAAGACCAATCAAAGACCAAGAAAAACTCCATCTAAAAGTACGTTGGCTACTAGAAATCTGAAAAACAGGGCTAAAGAATACGATAAATATATTTCTGAAAACCCAGGACACCATCCGACGCCCCCTTCAAAATACCAAGATAAACTGAACAGGCGCCGAGGTGAACTTGAAGAGGCTAAAAATCGCAACGCATCGAAAACAGAAATTAATATGCATCGAGTAAACTATCTTCGCGCTCTTCGAACCTTTAAAGCTCAGGCAATTAAAGCAATTGATCTGACAGCGAAAAAAGTTCGAACCTCATGAAGTAAAACACAACTCACCATTAACTAAGTTGCTTACCCCTTCGCCGACGCTTCTAGGGCTCCAACCCAATCCCCCGCAAAATCACACTGGTCACCGTCTGCACCGCTTTCTCGAACTGCATGTCCGACAGCGGCTGATGGTCGTTGAGAATATTCACCTGGTGATCGAAGTCGGCGTAGTGCTGGGTCGAGGCCCAGATCATGTACAGCAGGCTCGAGGGCTCCACCGGCAGGATGCGTTTGTCGTCCACCCACTGGCGGATTTTCGCTTCCTTCATCTTGGCCCAGTCGTACAGGCTCGCATCCAGCGCTTCGCCGAGGGTCGGCGCGCCATGGATGATTTCGTTGGCCCAGACTTTCGAGCCATAGGGCCGGCTGCGGGAATGGTTCATCTTGGCGCGGATGTAGCTGCTGAGCACCACACGCGGGTCATCGAACATCTCGAAGCACAGCGCATCCTGCTTCCAGACTTCCAGCAAGTCGAACAGCACGGCGCTGTACAACTCGGTCTTGGTGCTGAAGTAGTAGTGCAGGTTGGAGCGCGGCAGTTGTACTTCAGCGGCGATGTCGGCCATGGCGGTGCTGCCAAAGCCCTTTTCAGCGAAGACTTTTTCCGCCCCCAGCAGGATTTTTTCGACGTTACTGCGACGAATCTCGATCTTGTGATTGCCCATGCGGATCCCCGACAACAACGTTGAGCAAGACTAGCATCCGCTCTGGATCGCGGCGACAGGGGAAAACGAAACTTCGTGCAGCCACTGTCGTAAAGCTAAACTCTGCGCACTTGGAAACTGCCTGAGGTACCCACGATGTTGCTCAGGAAAAACCTGACCGTCGCGGCCCTGCTCGGCACGCTGCCTCCGATGATTTCCAGCTGACAATCCAATCCCTTGTGGGAGCGAGCTTTTGTGGCGAGGGGGCTTGCCCCCGTTCGGCTGCGCAGCAGTCGTAAATATAAACTCCTCGATATGCCTGAAAGTCGTAGGGGCCGCTTCGCGACCCAACGGGGGCAAGCCCCCTCGCCACAGGGAACGGTGCAAGCCTTGAAAATCACACAGCAGGTCAACATGTCGCTAACACTGATCGAACTCGAAGACGAATTCACCCGCCTCACCCTCGCACCCGAGCTTGGCGCCAGCATCGTCAACTGGACGGTGCGCAGCACCGGACAGCCCTTGTTGCGGCACGCCGATGAGCACGCCCTGAATACCGGCCTGCCCGGCAAACTCGGCTGCTTTCCCTTGATCCCCTGGTCCAACCGCATCGCCGATGGCGGTTTCGATTGCCCCGATGGCTGGCTGGCACTGGCGCCCAACAGCCTCACCGATCCCCTGCCGATTCACGGCAGCGCCTGGCAGCAGCCGTGGGACGTGGTTTCCCGGTCGGAAAATGAAGTGGTCCTGCAACTCGACGGCACAACCCCCTTCGCTTATCGCACCCGGCAACGTTTCCAATTGAGCGCGGGCAAGCTGAGCATCGAACTGCACGTCACACACCTGGCCGAGCACGCTGCGTGGCATGGCCTGGGATTGCATCCGTATCTGCCGCGCACCGCGAACACCCGACTACAGGCACCTGCCCGGCATGTGTGGTTGTGCGACAGGGCAAAACTGCCGACAGAACTCAGCGCATTGCCGCTCGAGTGGGATTTCCAGCAACTGAAGGCATTGCCCGAATCGCTGGTGGACAATGGCTTCTGCGAATGGAACGGTCACTGCCTGATCGAGCAAGCGGATCTTGGTTACACGCTCGACTGCCAGGCCACCGGCAGCGATTACTACCTGCTGTACTGCCCCGTGGGCCTGGAGTTTTTCTGCATCGAGCCGGTGAGCCATCCGGTCAACGCGCACCACCTGCCCGGTCGGCCGGGGTTGCGTTTGCTGGAACAGGGCCAATCCACCGAACTGGGTTTCACCCTGCAGTATCGACCGCTTCAGGCAGATGCTCCCAACAGTTGACTCAACACCGCTCGCAACTTGCCGGGCTTCACCGGTTTGTTCAGCAAGGGTGCGTTGAGCCGCTGCAACGCACGCCGACATTGGTCGGTGCGGTCGGCGGTAATGATCACCGCGGGAATGTCCTGGTGGAAATGCTCGCGTAAATGTCGCACCACATCACAGCCGACCACCCCGTGATCGAGGTGATAGTCCGCGAGAATCAGCTCCGGCGCCTGTCCGCTTAGCGCCGTCAGCGCAGCCGCTTCATCGGTGGCGACCAGAACGTCGCAGCCCCACTGCCCGAGCAACGCGCCCATGCTTTCGAGAATGCTCACTTCGTTGTCGATCACCAGTAAACGGCGGCCCGGCAACGGATTGCCGGTGCCCGGTTGTGGTACCGCCTGGCTCACGGGCAACGGAACCTCGTCGGATATCGGCACCTCGATGCTGAACATCGAACCCCGCCCCGGCAACGAGTACACGCCGATCCTATAGCCAAGGATCTTGGCGATGCGCTCGACGATCGCCAGCCCCAGGCCCACGCCCTTGCGGTCGGCGGCGCGACCGACGTCCAGTTGGTTGAACTCGAGGAAGATCGAATCGAGCCGGTCGGCGGCGATGCCACGCCCGGTGTCCCAGACCTCCAGGCGCAGCATCTCGCCCCGACGCCTTACCGCCAGCAGGATGCTGCCTTCATCGGTGTAGCGGCAGGCATTGCTGAGGAAGTTGCGCAGGATCCGCGTCATCAGGCGCAAGTCGGTGCTGATGGCGTAATCGGCCATGCGCACCCGCAGGTTCAAGCCGGCCGCCTGGGCGACGGACTGGAACTCCGACACCAGCGGCCCAAGCAGTTCGTCGAGGCGGTACGACGCGATGTCCGGCTTGACCGCGGCCTGATCGAGCCGGGAAATGTCGAGCAGATCCGTCAGCAGGTCTTCGGCCCCTTCCAGGGCCTGGTGAGTGCGTTCCACCAGCACCTGTTCGGCTTCCGGCAATTGGCGTTCGCGCAAGGTCGAAATCAGCAACCGCGCGGCGTTCAGCGGTTGCAGCAGGTCGTGGCTGGCGGCGGCGAGGTATTTGTCCTTGCTGTGATTGGCGGCCTCGGCGGCATCGCGGGCATCGCGCAAGGCCTTGGCGATCTGTTTACGCTGGATGATCTGCTGCTGAAGGTTGCGGTTGGCTTCGAGCAGTTCATTGGTGCGCGAGACGACGCGCAGCTCCAGTTCGTCATTGAGTTGCTGCAGGCGTTGCTGGGCCTGTTTGCGCTCGGTGATATCGGAGACGAACCCCTCCACCAGCCCTTCCTGGCCGGGCTTGAGCAGCAGGTTCATCAACACATCGAGATGGCTGCCGTCCTTGCGGCGCAAGCGGGTTTCATAGCCGTGCAGGCTGCGCTGGTGCCTGAGGATCTCGCCGATGTTTTCCAGCTCCTGCGCGCCGTCGACAAACAGGGCGCCGGCCAGGTCGGTCAGGGAGAACAGCACCTCCTGCGGGTCCTGATAGCCAAGCATGCGTGCCAGCGCCGGGTTGGCGGCACGCATGCCATCGTGCAGGCTGGCCTGGAAGATCCCGTGCACCGCGTTTTCGAACAGCCACTTGTAGCGGTTACGCTCGGCTTCCAGATCATCCAGGCGCGCGGCCAGTTCCGGGTAATGACTCTTGCGCGCCGAATGGCTGCCCAGCCCCAGCAGCCCGGCCAGGGCGCGTTGTTGCTCGTCAGAGGGCTTCGCCATAGACGACCTCGACATCACGCTGGCTGGATTCGCGCGGGTTGGTCAGGATGCACGGATCATGCATCGCATGCTGCGACAGGAACGGAATGTCCGAGGTCCTGACGCCATGCAAACCGAGGGTTTCGTGAAAGCCGATGGCGTGCTTGAGGGCGATCAGGTGTTCGACCAGGCGCCCACAGATCTGCCGGTGATTCAGGCCTCGGCAGTCGATGCCGAAGGTCTCGGCGATCACCTTGAAGCGCTCCGGTGCCGAGTTGTAATTGAAGGCCACCACATGCTCGACGAGCACCGCGTTGCACAGGCCGTGGGGCAGGTCCAGAAAGCCGCCGAGGCTGTGGGACATGGCATGCACGGCGCCCAGGATGGCGTTGGAGAACGCAAGCCCGGCCTGCATGCTGCCGAGCATGATCTTCTCGCGCAGGGCGATGTCGGTCGGGTTGGCGATCATCTGCACCAGGTTGCCATTGATCAGGCGCATCGCTTCCAGCGCATGGGGGTCGGTCAACGGCCCATGGCCGGTGGACACGAAGGCTTCGATGGCATGCACCAGCGCGTCGATGCCGGTACAGGCCGACAGGAACGGGTCCATGCTCAGGGTGGTTTCCGGGTCGATCAGCGAAACGTCCGGCACCACGGCCTTGCTGACGATGGAGAACTTCATGCGCTCCTGCTGATTGGAAATGATCACGAATTGCGAGACATCGGCCGAGGTGCCGGCGGTGGTCGGAATCAGGATCAGCGGCGGGCTGGGCACGCGGATGGTGTCCACGCCCTCGAAATCGAGAATGCTGCGGCCATGGGCGACGACGATGCCGATGCCTTTGCCGCAGTCCATCGGGCTGCCACCACCGACGGCGACGATCACGTCGCAGTGGTTTTCCCGATACATCTCGGCACCGAGCATCACCTCTTCGACCCGTGGGTTGGGCGAGACATCGCTGTACAGGCAGTATTCGATGCCCAGCGCTTGCAGGCTGGCCTCGACATCGGCGACCCAGCCGGCGGCGATCACGCCGGGATCGCTGACCACCAGCACCTTGCGTGCGCCAAAGGTCTTGGCGTAATTGCCGACACTGTGTCGGCTACCGGCACCGAAGATGATTTCAGGGGAAACGAACTTGCGCAGCTGGTTGAGACTCTGGCTCATTGGAAAGCCTGTTTTTATTGTTTTGGAAGGTAGAAACCACACTAAACCATCCAGCTGCGAATGCAATCAGACCAATGGGTAGCAGGCTGGGGCGTACTCAGATTCGAATTCACCGCGGCCCCCCTGTGGGAGCGGGCTTGCTCGCGAAGAGGCCCTGTCAGTCAATATTGATGGTGACTGACACACCGCTTTCGCGAGCAAGCCCGCTCCCACACGGATCTGTGTCGCCAGACTAACCGCGATAGATCAGCTGTGAAGTCTTCGCATTGCGCAGCGTCAAGTGTTCGATCCCCAACCCTGGCGCCGAGGCTTCTTCGCGGGCCTTGAGGATCACGCCGTGGTGCGGCGACTTGCTGCACACCGGGTCGGCATTGCTGGCATCGCCAGTCAGCATGAAAGCCTGACAGCGGCACCCGCCCAGGTCCTTGTGCTTTTCATCGCAGGAGCGGCACGGCTCCTTCATCCAGTAATCGCCGCGAAAACGATTGAAGCCGAACGAGTCGTTCCAGATGTGCGAGAGGCTGTGCTCGCGCACGTTGGGAAACGCTACCGGCAACTGCCGGGCGCTGTGGCAAGGCAAGGCCGTGCCGTCGGGGGTGATGTCGAGAAACAGGTTGGCCCAGCCGTTCATGCAGGTCTTGGGGCGTTCCTCGTAGTAGTCCGGGGTGACGAAGATCAGCTTGCAGGGATGGCCCTGTGCCTCAAGCCGCTGGCGATACTCGTTGGTGATGCGCTCGGCGCGCTGCAATTGTTCCTGTGTGGGCAACAGGCCGACGCGGTTGAGTTCAGCCCAGCCATAGAACTGGCACGTGGCCAATTCGACGAAATCCGCTTCCAGCTCCAGGCACAACTCGATGATCTGCGCGATCCGGTCGATGTTGTGCCGATGGGTGACGAAGTTCAGCACCATCGGATAGCCCTGGGCTTTCACCGCACGGGCCATGGCGAGTTTCTGGGCAAAGGCCTTGCGCGAGCCGGCGAGCATGTTATTCACCGCTTCGTCGGCGGCCTGGAAGCTGATCTGGATATGGTCCAGCCCGGCCACCTTGAAGTCGCGCACCTTCTGCTCGGTCAGGCCGATGCCCGAAGTGATCAAATTGGTGTAGTAGCCCATGTCCCGGGCGGCCTTGATCAACTCGGCGAGGTCCTGACGTACCAGTGGCTCGCCACCGGAAAAGCCCAATTGCGCGGCGCCCATGTCCCGCGCTTCGCGGAATACGCGAATCCATTCGTCCGTACTCAGTTCCTCGCCGTGTCGAGCAAAGTCCAACGGATTGGAGCAATAGGGGCACTGCAACGGACAGCGGTAAGTCAGCTCGGCGAGCAGCCACAACGGCGGTCCAGGCAGCGTCTCACTCGATCCAGAATTGCGCATGGGCCACCTCCAGAAACGCCAGCACGTCTTCGTCGATCCCGGGTACGCCGGGGAAATTCGCGCTCAATCGATCAATGATCGCCGCCACGCTGCGCTGGCCATCCACCAGGTCCAGAATCTGCCCGGCGCTGCTGTTGAGCTTGATCATGCCTTCGGGGTACAGCAGCACGTGGCAATCCTGACAGGGCTCCCATTGCAGACGAAAACCACGACGCAAGGCCGGTGACTGCTGGCGATTGATCAGGCTCACAGGGCGATCCCCCGGTGCCAGACGTTGTCGCCGGTGACCGTGTGATAAGGCGGGCGTGCAAGTTCGTAGGCCATGCTCATGGCATCGAGCATGCTCCACAGCACGTCGAGCTTGAATTGCAGGATCTCCAGCATGCGTTGTTGCCCCTCGGCCGTCACGTAGTGCGCCAGGGTAATGCGCAAGCCATGCTCGACATCACGCCGCGCCTGACTCAGGCGCGTGCGGAAATAGTCGTAGCCGGTGACGTCGATCCACGGGTAATGGGTCGGCCAGGCGTCGAGTCGCGACTGATGGATCTGTGGGGCAAAGAGTTCGGTCAGCGAACTGCTGGCCGCTTCCTGCCAGCAGGCGCGACGGGCGAAATTGACGTAGGCGTCCACCGCAAATCGCACCCCGGGCAGCACCAGTTCCTGGGACAAAATCTGCTCGCGATCCAGGCCCACGGCTTCGCCCAGGCGCAGCCAGGCTTCGATTCCGCCCTCGCTGCCGGGGACGCCGTCGTGGTCGAGAATCCGTTGCAGCCACTCCCGGCGCACGTCGCGGTCCGGGCAGTTGGCCAGGATGGCAGCGTCTTTCAGGGGGATGTTGACCTGGTAATAGAAGCGATTGGCGACCCAGCCCTGGATCTGCTCGCGGCTGGCGCGTCCGGCGTACATGGCTTGGTGGAAGGGATGGTGGATGTGGTAGTAGGCGCCCTTGGCGCGCAGGGCGGCTTCGAATTCTGTAGGGGACATCGGGGTCTCGGTCATTGGGGTACTCCTGGAAGCGCTGCGGTGTCTGGTCTGGCCTCTTCGCGAGCAAGCCCGCTCCCACAGGGGTCAGGGTTGAACACATTTTTTTGATCGAAACAGATCCATTGTGGGAGCGGGCTTGCTCGCGAAGGCGTCAGTCGCTACAGCACGATATCCATGCCGTCATAAGCCACTTCGATCCCCCGCCGCTCCAGCAAAGCCCGCTCGGCCGAGTCTTCATCGAGAATGGGATTGGTGTTGTTGATATGGATCAGCACCTTGCGCTGGCGATTGAAACCCTCCAGCACGTCAAGCATCCCGCCGGGGCCGCTTTGTGGGAGGTGCCCCATTTCGCTGCCCAGGCTCTGGCCGACTTCGCAGATACGCATCTCGTCGTCCCGCCACAGGGTGCCGTCCAGCAGCAGGCAATCGGCACGCTGCATCCAGCCCAGCACTTCATCGAAGATTCGGCCAAGGCCAGGCGCATAGAACAGCGAGGCACCGCTGCGCAGGTCTTCTATGAACAGGCCAATGGTGTCGCCCGGTTGCGGGTTGCCGCGATTGGGTGAATACGGCGGCGCGTTGCTCACCAGGGGAATCGCGCGAAATTGCAAATGCTCGCAGGCCGGGATGCCGAACGGCTGGCGATCGAGGCCGACCGGTTGCCATTGCAATCCGCCGTTCCAGTGCTCAAGCATGGTGAACAACGGGAAACCGCTGCTCAGGTCCTGATGCACACGCGCGGTGCACCAAACGTCATGCGGACAGCCTTCGCGCAGGCTGAGCAAACCGGTGCAATGGTCGATCTGGCTGTCGAGCAGTACGACGCCGGCGATGGCAGTGTCACGCAATCGGCGCGCCGGTTGCAGCGGCGCAAAACCCTCGAGTTGCGCGCGAATGTCCGGTGAAGCATTGCACAGCACCCACTCCACACCGTCGTCACTCAGGGCAATCGACGACTGCGTACGGCGCTGGGCCCGCAGGCTGCCATTGCGCACACCGGCGCACTGGCGGCAGTTGCAGTTCCACTGCGGGAAACCACCGCCAGCGGCGGAACCGAGAACGCGGATGTGCATGGCGGATGCTCCAGAAGGCAGGCCCGGCCAACGCATCGGCTGGCCGGGTGGTCAATCAACGGTTGGCGAAATACATCGTCACTTCGAAGCCAATGCGCAGATCGGTAAACGCGGGTTTAGTCCACATGGGTCATTCCTCTTCTTGTGCCCGGGTGATTCCGGTAGAGCCATTAATGCACGGGGCGCCGAGTGCCCGAATGCTACTTTCGAAGGAGTTTGCGGGGTGATTTGGTAGGGGGTGATGCGCAGCCATTGGCATCACACAAACCCTATGTGGGAGCGGGCTTGCTCGCGAAAGCGGTGTGCCAGTCAACATCTCTGCTGAATGACACTCCGTATTCGCGAGCAAGCCCGCTCCCACATTTTGGTTTGCGGTGTTCCTGGGGAAGTTAGAAGAACCCCAGCGGATTGATGTCGTAGCTCACCAGCAGGTTTTTGGTCTGCTGATAGTGGTCGAGCATCATCTTGTGGTTTTCCCGGCCGACGCCGGACTTCTTGTAGCCACCGAACGCCGCGTGCGCCGGGTACAGGTGGTAGCAGTTGGTCCACACCCGCCCGGCCTTGATCGCCCGGCCCATGCGGTAGGCCCGGTTGATGTCGCGGGTCCACAGGCCGGCGCCGAGGCCGAACTCGCTGTCGTTGGCAATCGCCAGCGCTTCGGCTTCGTCCTTGAAGGTGGTGACGCCCACCACCGGGCCGAAGATTTCTTCCTGGAACACGCGCATCTTGTTGTGCCCCTTGAGCAGGGTCGGCTGGATGTAATAGCCGCTGGACAGGTCACCCTCCAGACGTTCGGCCGCGCCACCGGTGAGCAGCTCGGCGCCCTCCTCCTGGGCAATGGTCAGGTACGAGAGGATCTTGTCGTATTGCTGCTCGGACGCCTGGGCGCCGACCATGGTCTCGGTGTCCAGCGGGTTGCCGCGCTTGATCTTGACGATCTTCTTCATCACCTCGGCCATGAACGGCTCGTAGATCGACTCCTGGACCAGTGCCCGAGACGGGCAGGTGCAGACTTCGCCCTGGTTGAAGAACGCCAGCACCAGGCCTTCGGCGGCTTTTTCGATGAACGCAGGTTCAGCGTTCATGATGTCTTCGAAGAAAATGTTCGGCGACTTGCCGCCCAGTTCGACGGTACTCGGGATGATGTTCTCGGCGGCGCAATGCATGATGTGCGCGCCCACCGGGGTCGAGCCGGTGAAGGCGATCTTGGCGATGCGCTTGCTGGTGGCCAGGGCCTCGCCGGCTTCGCGCCCGAAGCCCTGGACGATGTTCAACACGCCCGCCGGCAGCAGGTCGGCGATCAGCTCGGCGAAGACCATGATCGACAGCGGCGTTTGTTCGGCAGGCTTGAGCACGATGCAGTTGCCGGCGGCCAGGGCCGGGGCGAGTTTCCAGGCAGCCATCAGCAGCGGGAAGTTCCACGGAATGATCTGCCCGACCACGCCCAGGGGCTCATGGAAGTGATAGGCCGTGGTCAGCTCATTGATCTCGGCAGCCCCGCCTTCCTGGGCGCGGATGCAGCCAGCAAAGTAGCGGAAGTGGTCGGCCGCCAGCGGCACGTCGGCGTTGAGGGTTTCGCGCACGGCCTTGCCGTTGTCCCAGGTTTCGGTGACGGCCAGGACCTCAAGGTTCTGCTCGATGCGGTCGGCGATTTTCAGCAGCACCAGGGAGCGGTCCTGGGCCGAGGTCTTGCCCCAGGCGTCGGCAGCGGCATGGGCGGCGTCCAGGGCCTTGTCGATGTCGGCGGCGCTGGAGCGCGGGAACTCGGCGATCACTTCACCGTTGACCGGCGAGGTGTTGGTGAAGTACTCGCCATTGATCGGGGCGACAAACTCGCCACCGATGAAGTTGCCGTAGCGCGGCTTGAAGGTAATGACGGCGCCTGGGGTTCCGGGTTGTGCGTAGATCATGATGGGCCTCTGTCTGGGTCGGAGCCTGTCGTACTGACAGGCGATACGCCGATACTAGAGAACCCCGCGCGCCAGACGAATGCATCGTTGGCAGGAGGGGCTCTCGTTATTTGGTCGTAGGTTTCACACATTCCAATGTGGGAGCGGGCTTGCTCGCGAAGGCGTCGTGTCAGCCAAAAAACCTGTTGAATGACACACCGCTTTCGCGAGCAAGCCCGCTCCCACAGGGGGTTATGCGGTGGGTTCGGGGGTTAGTGCTTGGCTACCAGATCCTTGGGCAGCTTGAAGGTCCAGAGCATGCCGCCCTGGTTGAAGTCCTTCACCCGCTTGGCCACTTCGCCGCCCCACAGCGGTACCGCGCCGCCCCAGCCGGAGAGCACCGAGACGTACTGTTCGCCGTCCATTTCCCAGGTCACGGGCGAGCCAAGCACGCCGGAGCCGGTCTGGAATTCCCAGACCTTTTCGCCGGTCTTGGCGTTGAAGGCCTGCAGGAAGCCTTCAGGCGTGCCGGTGAACACCAGGTTGCCCTTGGTGGTCAGCACCCCGCCCCACAGCGGCGCGTAGTTCTTGTGGCGCCAGACTTCCTTGCCGGTTTTCGGATCGATGGCCCGCAGCACGCCGATGTAGTCTTCGTTCAACGGCTTGATGGTGAAGCCGGCGCCGAGGAACGCCGCGCCTTTCTTGTAGGCGATACCTTCGTTCCAGATGTCCATGCCCCATTCGTTGGACGGCACATAGAACAGCCCGGTGTCTTTGTTGTAGGCCATCGGCATCCAGTTTTTCGCGCCGAGGAACGCCGGCGCGACGAAGACCGAACTGCCCTTGGCTTCGGAACCCGGGGCACCGGGACGGCTGGCTTCGTTGTAGATCGGCCGGCCGTTCTTATCCAGGCCAGTGGCCCAGGTGATCTTGTCCACGAACGGGAAACCACGGATGAATTTGCCGTTGGTGCGGTCCAGCACGTAGAAGAAGCCGTTACGGTCGGCAGTGGCCGCCGCCTTGATCTCCTTGCCACCTTCGCTGTAGTTGAAGGACACCAGCTCGTTCACGCCGTCGTAGTCCCAACCATCGTGAGGCGTGCTCTGGAAGTGCCACTTGATGGTGCCGTCGTCCGGGTTGAGCGCCAGGCGCGACGAGGAGTAGAGGTTGTCGCCAGGGCGCAGGTGCGAGTTCCACGGCGCCGGGTTGCCGGTACCGAACAACAGCAGGTTGGTTTCGGGGTCGTAGTAACCGCCAAGCCAAGGGGCCGCGCCACCGGTTTTCCAGAGATCGCCTGGCCAGGTCTTGCCCGCCTCGCCGCCGGAGATGCCGTTTTCCACCGCTTTGCCGTCCTTGTAGACGTAGCCCATATGGCCTTCGACCGTTGGCCGGGTCCACAGCAGATCACCGTTTTTCGGGTCGTAGGCCTCGATCTTGCCCACCACGCCAAACTCGCCACCGGCCACGCCGGTAATCAGCTTGCCGTTGATCACCAGCGGCGCGGCGCTGATCGAGTAGCCTTCTTTGTGGTCGGCGACTTTCTTGCTCCACACCACCTTGCCGGTGTCCTTGTTCAGCGCCACGAGCTTGGCGTCGAGGGTGCCGAAAATCACCAGGTCGCCATACAGCGCGACACCACGGTTGATCACGTCGCAGCAAGGGCGGATGTCATCGGGCAGGCGCGCATCGTATTGCCAGAGTTTCTTGCCGGTGCGCGCATCCACGGCAAATACCCGGGAGTAGGAACCTGTCATATACATCACGCCGTCCTTGACCATCGGCTGCGCTTGCTGGCCACGCTGTTTTTCTCCGCCGAAGGAAAACGCCCACGCCGGGCGCAGCTCCTTGACGTTGTCGACGTTGAGAATATCCAGCGGGCTGTAGCGCTGCCCTTGAACGCCGAGGCCGTTGGTCACGACCTGTTCCGGGTTCTTCGGGTCCTGGAGAATGTCCTGGTCGGAAACCCCGGCCAATGCCTGGCCGGACAACAGCATGGCACTGAGCAGCAGGCTCAAGACGAAGGGCTGGCGACGTGCGGGTTGGGTCATGACGGCTTCCTCTGCGGATTTTTGTTATGTCCGGAAAATTTTCCCGGTCTGGTGCAGATTCTTGGGCGCCGCTGCCCTGGCAACAATTGCCCGCAATGTGGAGTTTTCTAGTTCCTTGGTACAGGTTCGGAGGAGATGAGTAGCTAACTTTGTGCCATACATAGATCCCCTGTGGGAGCGGGCTTGCTCGCGAAGGGGCCGTGTCAGTCACCTTTTATGTCGACTGACACTCCGCTTTCGCGAGCAAGCCCGCTCCCACATTAGATCAGGGTGGGTCAGTTATTTGCGGCGGAGTCCACCCGGGTCATCTGCCCGCGCTCGTAACGTGGATACAAATGACTGACGCTGCGGATCAGTTCATAACGGCTCAGGTTGATCCCGGCGAAGCGTTCGGGGATGGGGCTGCGGATCATCTCGGCCATATCACTGCCATTGGCCGCGCCGTCGCGCATGAGCTGATCGAGCCAGGTCAGGTAATCGCGCATCTGCTCGAAGGGTTGTGGATCGCTCGACACCGGCCCATGGCCCGGCACGATCTGCGTCCAGGGCAAGCCTCGCAGGGTCGCGATGTCCGCCAGCCACACCGACAGCCCTGGACTGTTGGGCGTTGTCAGCGCCCGCTGATAAAACACCAGGTCCCCGGCAAACAGCACGCCGGTTTGCTGGTCGAGAATAGCCAGATCCGCGCCCGTATGCCCACCCAGGCTCAGCAAGCGCAGATCGTGATTCCCAAAACTTTTCACGCCGGGTGTCAGCGCCTGGGTGGGCAGCACCACTTCGGTGCCACGCATCCAGTCGCCGACCATCCGGTACATATTCTCCGCCATGGCATCGCCTTGCTGGTGCAACAGCTCGCTGGTGCCGGCCAAGGCGCCGATTGGCACGTCGGTGAAGGCTTGATTACCCAGCACATGGTCCGGGTGGTGATGGGTCAGCAAGACCTCGATCACCGGCTTGTCGGTGGTGGCGGCAATGGCCTTGCGCATCGCTTCGCCGTAACGCCTGGACGGCCCGGTGTCGATCACCACCACACCGCGTTCAGTGACGATAAACGCGGTGTTGACGATGTTGCCGCCGTTGGCCTTGGCGAAATTATCGGTGCGGCCTTCCAGTAACCAGGTGTCCTGGGCAATCCGCCGGGGCTTGAGCGAGTACTCGAGATCGGCCAGGGCCGGCAGACTGACGCTTAACACCATCAACAGGATCCAGCGCATGCCACGCTCCTTAGGGTCAGGGGATCGACGCATCGAACTCATTGCCGCTGTTGTCCCGTAGCAGCAGGCGCGTTTGCCCTGCCCCTTCGATGTCGAAGGCCAGGTTGGGGTTTTCGCTGACCGCGGGGAACAGCTCCAGCCGGGCCAGCACTTGCTCGTTGCGGTCGCGCAGTTCGGCATGGTTGATGAAGAATTCCGGAATGCCGCTGACCATGCCGTTGTCCATGGGATGGGCCACCTGCATACGCAAACGGCTGAACCCGTCCCGGGGATAACGGCCGCCGAGCACTTCGCCGATGCGCTCCTCCCAGCCCGGTTGAGTCCGCACCACGCTCGGCGCGGTGCAACCGCCACCCGCGGCGTCAATCAGGGTCGAGCCGACATGCCACACGCCGTCGCGGGTCAACACCGCCGCGCGCAAGGGCGTCGCCTGTTCGATGCGAATGCGCAAAGACAGCCACGGCAAAACCGAATTCAGCGGCTGGAAGTCGACGATTTTCGGCAACGGATTCAGCTCTGCCCAGGCGAGGATTTTCACCACCTCGCCATTGAACGCCCGGGCATCGATTTCCAGCGGCACCTGCCGGGCATCTTCGGCAAACGGCGGCGCCAGCAGCTTGACCCGCTCATCGAACACGAACGGCGCATTGCCCAGAAACCGCTGATGGTAGAAGGCCCACATCACCGATGGCACCGGATCTTTGCCCGGATCGATAGCGTCAGCCTGTGCCGCCAGGCTCAACCAGCAGGCCAACAGACAACTCCCTCGCCATTTCATCGCCTGCTCCTTATTGATACATCTCGGGCACGTCGTAACGCAGGCCGTAATGGCCGTAGATGGTCTTCACCGAACCGTCGCGGATCAGCGCTTCCAACGCCTCTTCCACGGCATAGGCCAGTTGACGGTTGCTTTCGTGCACCGCCATGCCGATTTCCCATAGCTGCTTGCCCATGTTCGGGTAGGCATTTTCTGCCAGCGCCACCTGTGGGTCGGCCGCTTCGTGCACTTGCCAGTCGATTTCTCCGCGCATGGCCATCACCGCGTCGACCTCACCGGCCCTCATCGCGGCAAACGCCTGGGGTACGCCCGAATAGTGATGCGTCTTGCCGGCGAGCATGCCGTTGAACACCGAGGTCAGGTAGAACGACGGCACGCTGTCGACTTCGACACCAATCGGGTGATGCTCGAACACCGCGACGCTGGCGACCTTGTCCAGCCTTCGGCGGTCATAGGCCACCTGCCATTGTTCGTTCTGGTACGGACCGAACATCACCACTTGGCCGTTGACCAGTTCGCCGAACTCGTTGCGCTTCTGCGCGTAGTCACGGTCGTAGGGCACGCGCATCATCAGGTCGGCCAGTTGCTGGTTGTGCAAGGCACTGGCACGCCAGATGTAGTCGCGCAGGTCGTCATCGAGTTTTTCCCCGGCCGGTGCCCAGATCAGCGACAGGCGCACACCGAGTGCCTTGGCCAAGGCCTCGGCGAGTTCAACATCGACTCCCTGGGGCTTTCCGGCGCTTTCGAAACTGTAGGGGGCGAAGTCCTTGTAGACCGCCACCTTCAGCTCCCCGGCGGCGATCATTTCGTCGTAGTTGCGAACCTGCGCCTGCACCGCCTGGCAGCACAGCCACAGAGCGCTGATCAACACCGCGAGCAGGCGCATGGGTCACTCCTCGACGCGCACAGTGTCCAGATAGGTACGCACCGCCCACAGGGCTTCCTGGCTCAGGTAGTCGGCCATCTTCGGCATGTACACCCGACCGTCGCGCACCGCGCCATGGCGCACCCGTTCGGCGAACCATTCATCGCCCGCCTCGCCGACATCGAGCATGCGCAAGTCGGGGGCGATACCGCCGGACTTGGCTTCCAGGCCATGACAAGCCGCGCAGTTCTGGGTATAGGCCGAGGCGCCGATTTCCACTGCCTTGTCGTGTTCCGGGGCGGTGCGATACGGGTTCACCGCGGCCCAGCCATCGGCATCGAGCTGCACCCCGGCGTCCTTGATCGGGGTCAAGCCCTGGGTGGCGACAGCCTGTGGCACCACATTGCCGTGGGCCCAGACGGAACCTGCACTGATCAAACTGGCCAATAGCCCGGTCACGAGCAAGGCGTTGCGTTTTGTTGTCATTGTTATGCCCTCTGGATTGCACGCAAAACCTCTTGGCAGAGGCTATGGCAGCCATCTTAGAAACGGCATCGCGCTCACCCCATGCTGCTTTGGTGGTCGCTACCTAGTCCCTTGGTAGTAAGGCGCTGGATGGACACCACCGGTACTTTCTGCATATTTCCTCAGCTTCACGGGCTACCTATGCTGGCGCTACCTGTAATGGAGTGCCCTATGCGCCAGCTCATCCCTTACGCCCTGATCTACCTGCTGGCGATTGCCTGCGCCGCCGGCCTGGCCACCCAGAGTCAGGCCGCCGATGCACCCTTGCAGGTGCGGATCGGCTACCTGGGTTATCGCCCCGACGCCGGCCCGTTGCTGTCGAACGTCATCCCCGAGCCCACCGATGCCGGGCTGCGCGGCGCCGAACTGGCGATCACCGACAGCAACAGCACCGGGCGTTTTCTCAACCACGGCTACAGCCTGGTCAGCGCCAGTGTCGACAGCCCCGAGGCCTTGCTCGAAGCGGCAAAGGTGCAGCATGAACAGGGCCTGCGCCTGTTTGTGGTGAATGCCCCCGCGACCAGCCTGCGCCAATTGAGTGCGGCACTGCCCGATAGCCTACTGTTCAACGCCGGCAGCCCCGACGACAGCCTGCGCATCAGCGATTGCCTGCCGAACCTGCTGCACACCTTACCGAGCCGGGCGATGCTCGCCGATGCACTTGCGCAGTTTCTGGTGTTGCGCAAATGGCAGCGGGCGCTGCTGATTGTCGGCCCGACGGCGGATGATCAAGCCTATGCCGCCGCCCTGCGCCGCGCCGCCAAGCGCTTCGGCTTGCAACTGGTGGCGGAAAAACCCTGGAGCTTTGATAACGACCAACGCCGCAGCGCCCAGGCCGACATGCCGCTGTTCACCCAGACCGCCGAGTACGACGTGGTGCTGGTGGCCGATGAGCGCGGCGACTTCGGCGAATACGTGCCCTACCAGACCTGGTACCCGCGCCCGGTCGCCGGCACCCAGGGCCTGACCCCGGTGGGCTGGCACAAGACCGTGGAAACCTACGGCGCCGCGCAGCTGCAAAAACGCTTTGAAGCCCTGACCGGACGCTGGATGAATGACCGCGATTTCGCGGCATGGATGGCCGTGCGCAGTATCGCCAGCGCTGTGAGCAAACTGCGCCAGGCCGAGCCGATGGCGATCCGTACGCTTGAAATCAGCGATCAGTTGCCGCTCGACGGTTTCAAGGGTCGCAAGCTCAGCTACCGGTCGTGGAACGGCCAGTTGCGCCAGCCGATTCCCATCGTCCAGCCCCGGGCGCTGGTCAGCACCTCACCCCAGGACGGCTTTTTGCACCCGTTCAACGAGATGGACAGCCTGGGTTACGACAAGCCCGAGGTCAGCTGCCGCTTTCCCTGATCCGAACATCACAACAATAAGGAATCCGCCATGCGCCGCACCCTGCTCTCTTGCACCTTGCTGCTCGCCGCTGGCAATGCCGTTGCCAGCACTGCCTGGGTCTCCAACGAAAAGGACAACAACCTGAGTCTGATCGACATGCAGACCCTGCAAGTCACCGACACCCTGCCCGTCGGCCAGCGCCCCCGCGGCCTGCTGCTGTCCCATGACAACAAGCTGCTGTACATCTGCGCCAGTGACTCGGACCGGGTCCAGGTGATGGACGTGGCCACGCGCAAGATCATCAAGGAATTGCCCTCGGGCAAAGACCCTGAACAATTCGCCCTGCACCCCAACAATCGCTGGTTGTACGTCTCCAACGAAGACGATGCGCTGGTCACGGTGATCGACACCGAGACCTCCAAGGTACTCGGCCAGATCAACGTCGGCGTCGAGCCCGAGGGTATGGCCGTCAGCCCCGACGGCAAGTGGGCGGTCAACACCAGCGAAACCACCAACATGCTGCACTGGATCGACACCGGCACCCAGACCCTGGCCGACAGCACCCTGGTGGACCAGCGCCCGCGCTTCGTCGAGTTCTCCCCCGATGGCGCGAAGCTCTGGGCCTCGGCGGAAATCGGCGGCACCGTGACCATTCTCGATGTGGCCAGCCGCACCGTGCTCAAGACCCTTAACTTCCAGATCAAGGGCGTGCACCCGGACAAGGTCCAGCCGGTCGGCATCAAGCTCAGCGCCGATGGCAAGTACGGTTTCGTTGCACTGGGCCCGGCCAATCATGTGGCGGTGATCGATGCCAAGACTTACGAGATTCTCGATTACCTGCTGGTGGGTCGACGGGTCTGGCAGATGGCGTTCACCCCGGATCAGAAGCAACTGCTGGCCACCAACGGCGTCAGCGGCGATGTCTCGGTGATCGATGTCGACAGCCTCAAGGTCAGCAAATCGGTGAAGGTCGGGCGCTATCCCTGGGGCGTGGTGGTGACGCCATGAACGCCCTTGAAGTCAGCGACCTGAGCTTTGCCTACGGCTCCCGGGAGGCCTTGCGCAAGGTGAGTTTCAGCCTGGAACCCGGGCGTTTCGCCGCGCTGCTGGGGCCCAACGGCGCCGGCAAGTCGACCCTGATTGCCCTGCTGACCCGGCTCTATGATCTGCAGCAAGGCGAGATCCGCGTCGGTGGCTGTTCATTGCGCAGCGCGGCACGCCCGGCACTCAGGCAATTGGGCGTGGTGTTCCAGCAAAGCACCCTGGACCTGGACCTCAGCGTCGAGCAGAACCTGCGTTATCACGCGGCATTGCATGGCCTGTCCCGGCGTCAGACCGACCTTCGGGTCGAGGCCGAACTGGCCCGTCAGGCCCTGACCGACCGTCGCCGCGAACGGGTGCGCGAACTCAATGGCGGCCATCGTCGCCGGGTGGAAATTGCCCGCGCCCTGCTGCATGAGCCGCGCCTGCTGCTGCTCGATGAAGCCAGTGCCGGCCTCGACCCGGCGAGTCGCCTGGCGCTCAACCGGCACATCCGCAGCCTGTGTCGCGAGGAGCACATCAGCGTGCTCTGGACCACCCACCTGCTCGACGAAGTACAGCCCAGCGATGACTTGCTGATCCTGCATCAAGGCCGGTTGGTGGCCAGTGGGCAGGCCGACGCCCTGAGCCTGGAGCACGGCGGCGATCTCGGCTCGGCCTTCACTCGCCTTACGACATCAGGGGTTGTCCAATGAACGCTTACTGGCAATGCTTGCGCGGTATCGTGCTGCGCGAATGGCTGCGCTTTGTGCTGCAACGCACCCGATTTCTGAGCGCCCTGGTGCGGCCGCTGCTGTGGCTGCTGGTGTTCGCCGCCGGTTTTCGCGCGGCACTGGGAATCGCGATCATCGAGCCCTACGACACCTACATACCGTACGAGGTCTACATCATTCCCGGGCTGGCCTGCATGATCCTGCTGTTCAATGGCATGCAGGGGTCACTGTCGATGGTCTACGACCGCGAGATGGGCAGCATGCGCGTGCTGTTGACCAGCCCCCTGCCCCGAACCTTTCTGCTGTGCAGCAAACTGCTGGCCACGTCGCTGATTTCGTTGTTGCAAGTGTATGCGTTCCTGGCGATTGCCTGGGTCTACGGCGTGCGGCCACCGGCCATGGGCCTGTTGCTGGCGTTGCCGGCCCTGTTGCTGGTGGCGTTGATGCTCAGTGCACTGGGCCTGTTGCTGTCGAACGCGATCCGCCAGCTGGAGAACTTTGCCGGGGTGATGAACTTCGTGATCTTCCCGCTGTTTTTCCTGTCATCGGCGCTGTATCCGCTATGGAAGATGCGCGAGGCCAGCCAGTGGCTGTATTGGCTGTGCGCGGTGAATCCCTTTACCCATGCGGTGGAACTGGTGCGCTTCGCCCTGTATGAACGCTTCAATCCGCTGGCGCTGGCGGTGTGTGCGGGTTTGACGCTGCTGTTCGCGCTGCTCGCCGTGCTGACCTTCAACCCGCAGCATGCTGCCTTGCGCAAAACCAGCTAACACCACAATCCCCGGTGGGAGCGGGCTTGCTCGCGAAGGCGGCGGCAAACTCAATAAATAAGTCGACTGACACAACGCTTTCGCGAGCAAGCCCGCTCCCACAGGGGGATCTTCATTGAACAGGGTGAAATTACTACTTTAGTACTGGTTTCCCTGTCTATCGTCGCATTCCCAACGCCCCCCGACTGGCATGTAATAGGTCCATAACTATAAGGACTGAACCCATGCCGCGAGCCCGACGTTGCCTGTTGCGCCCTACTCTCGCCGCCCTGTCGCTGGGCCTGCTGCTGAGCACCGCGCAGGCCGACACGGCGCTGTTCTCCACCGACGGCTATCGCATCGGCCTGTACCGCAGCCCGACGCCGGAACAACTGCAAGGCGCAACCATCATCGACACCCCCGCCCTGCAAACCCTGCTCGGCCAAACCCCGCGCCCGGTGCTGATCGATGTCTACCGCCGTCAGTGGCTGCAAGGGCAGTTCATCGAAGACCAGCCCCATGAAAACCTGCCCGGCAGCCATTGGCTGGCCAATACCGGCGACGGTGACCTGACGCCCGCCTGGCAGGATTACTTTTCCCGGAACCTGAAATCACTGACTGGCGGCGACCCGACGCGACCGCTGGTCTTCTACTGCCGCTCCGACTGCTGGTTGAGCTGGAATGCGGTCAAACGCGCAGCCACCATGGGCTATAAGACTCTGTATTGGTATCGCGATGGCCTGGACGCCTGGCAAGCGGCCAATCTGCCGGTTTCGCCAGCCAGCCCCGAACCCTTTCCCTGAAGCTTTACGCGTGCGTGTAGTTGCCACACCATAATCAAAATAATGAGGTGAAAGGCCATGTACAAAATCCTGATTGCCGACGATCACCCGCTGTTTCGCGAAGCCATTCACAACGTCATCAGCGACGGTTTTGCCGGCACCGAAGTGATGGAAACCGCCGACCTGGACAGCGCCCTGGCGCTGACCCAGGAACACGATGACCTGGACCTGATCCTGCTCGACCTGAACATGCCCGGCATGCACGGGCTCAATGGCCTGATCAACCTGCGTAACGAAGCGCCGACCATTCCGGTGGTGATTGTCTCCGCCGAGCAGGACAAACAGATCGTGCTGCAAGCCATCACCTACGGTGCGGTGGGTTTCATCACCAAGTCTTCACCCCGTACCCAGATGACCGATGCCATCCAGCAGATTCTCAATGGCAATGTCTACCTGCCCCCGGACATCATCCGCACCGCCAAAAGCAGCACCCATCGGCGGATGAACGACACCCCGGGCTTCCCGCCCGAACTGCTCCAGGCCCTGACCCGCAAACAACTGCAGGTACTGGAACGCATGACCAAAGGCGAATCGAACAAGCAGATCGCCTACACCCTGGAAATCGCCGAGACCACGGTCAAGGCCCATGTCTCGGCGATCCTGCGCAAGCTCAACGTGCACAACCGGGTGCAGGCGATCCTGAGTGCCGGGGATATTGATTTCGGGTCTTATCTGCGGCGTTGAGTCAGCAAGACCGCGGCGCGCCCTTCGCGAGCAAGCCCGCTCCCACACTGGACCTGCGTCGTACACAAAAAATGTGTTTGATGAAGATCAAATGTGGGAGCGGGCTTGCTCGCGAAGAGGCCAGCACCGACACCCAGAAAATCAAGGCCTGCCGAGCAAATGACTCATCGCCGTCTTCAGCTTCATCGGCCGCACAGGCTTGTGCATCAGGGTGTGGCCCAGTTCGCGGATCTGCTGCTTGAGTTCATTGCTGTAGTTGGCCGTGATCATCATCGCCGGGACCGGTGACGCGCGCCGGGCATTGATTCGGGCCACGGCGTCGACACCGTTGCGATCGTTGTCCAGGTGGTAATCGGCAATCAGCAGGTCGGCCTCGGCGTGGTAGTTGTCCACTTGCCGCGCCAGGTCCTCCTCCGACAGCGCCGTCACCACCCGACACCCCCACCCCTCCAGCAAGGTGCGCATGCCGGCACAGATGGTCGCGTCATTGTCCAGCACCCATATCCGCGCACCGCGCAGGCGCTCAAGCATCGGCTCGCTCATCTGCAACGTCGGCGGCGGTTTCGGCGCGGTGGCGCTCAACGGTACTTCGACCGAGAACATTGAACCCCGTCCCGGCCATGAGCGCACATGAATGCGATGCCCGAGGATGCCGGCAATCTTCTCGACAATCGCCAGACCCAGGCCCAGGCCGCGATCCTGATCGGGTCGCTGCACATCACCGCGCTTGAACTCCTGGAAAATCTCCTCCAGGCGATGCTCGGCAATGCCCATGCCACTGTCCCAGACTTCGATCGTCAGGCACTGATGATGCCGCCGGCACCCGAGCACCACGCGACCACTGTAGGTATAGCGGATCGCATTGCTCAGCAGGTTGCGCAGAATCCGGGCGAGCAGCTGGATGTCACTGCGCACCAGCGCCGAACAGCCGATGAAGTGCAGTTGCAGGCCTTCACTGCGCGCCACCTGGGTGTATTCGGCGGCCAGGTTGTCCAGCAGTTCACTGAGGGCGAACGGCGCAATGTCGGCTTTGATCACCCCCGCATCGAGCTTGGAAATATCCACCAGGGTGCCGAGCAGGTTCTCCACGTCTTCCAGGGAATTGCTCACGTTGCGCACCAGAACTTCGCTGGACATCGGCTCGCGCCGCTCCAGCAAGGCACTGGTAAACAGCCGAGCTGCATTCAACGGTTGCAGGAGGTCATGGCTGACGGCGGCGAGGAACTTGGTCTTCGACAGGTTGGCCTGCTCGGCCTCCTGCTTGGCCTCGCGCAAGCGTGACTCGACCAGGCGACGCTCATCGATCTCGCGCAGCAGTTGGTCATTGAGTGTGGTCAATTCCGCCGTGCGCTCGCGTACCCGCAGCTCAAGGTTCTGATAAGCCTGATGCAACGCCTCGGCGGTGCGCCGGCGTTCGGTGATGTCGCGGATCAGCACGAAAATCCCCACCACCTCGCCACTGGTCAGACGGTTGGGCACATAGGAGCGCAGCATATAGCGCTCCTGGTTGTTGACGTTGGTTTCGGCGAACTCGAACGTCACGCTCTCGCCGGCCAGTGCCCTGGCCACGTAGGACTCCAGCCGCTGGTAGTGCTGTTCGCTGTGCACTTCGCGCAGGCTCTGGCCGAGCATCACGCCGCGGGGCCAGCAGTACCACTCTTCGTAGACCTTGTTGGTGAACTCGTAGACCAGGTCGGCATTGAGGTAGGCAATCAATGCAGGTACGTGATCGGTGATCAGGCGAATCCAGTGTTCGCTTTCACTCAGCGCCTCGGCGTGCTGGTAGCGTTCGGTAATGTCGGTGAAGGTGTTGACGAAACCGCCGGCGGGCAACGCATGGGTGCGGATTTCCAGGACCCGGCCATCGTACAGGCGCTGTTCGCATTCGCGTACCGGTCGTCCGTTGCCATCGCGACTGGCCGGGGTCAGCAGGTTCAACTCGCTGTCGGCGATTACTTCGGCAAACGGGCGATGGGCCGCCACGGGCGCCAGACCGCTCAACTCCAGGAAACGCCGGTTCCACAACTCCAGAATGCCCTCGGCGCTGACCATCGCCACCCCTTGGGACAGGTTGTCGACCGCCCGTTGAAGCAGATGCGACTTCTGCGCCACCGCCTGCTCCCGGCGTACGGTTTCGCTGAGTTTGACGTCGGTAATGTCGGTGAACAGAATCACCCGCCCACCCTCCTGGGTCGGCCGCTCGCTGACTTGCAGCCAGCGCCCGTTCTGCAGGCGGTAAAGCAGGTTTTCGTCGGCATGCCCGCGTGGCTCTTCGGTGAACAGGCCGTTGTTCATCATCAGCCGCTTGACCTCGGTCAGGCGCATGCCGGAATTGATCCGCACCCGGCTGTTGCTCCAGAACGCCTTGAACCGACTGTTGAACAGCACGATGCGCTGCTCGGCGTCGAACAGGACGAAGGCGTCGGAAATGCTTTCAATGGCATCGATCAGGTGTTGATGCGCCGTTTCCGCGCGCAGGCGGGCTTCGCTGAGCAAATGATTACCAGCCTTGAGTTCGGCCATGGCCTGGTTCAGGGCATCGGTGCGTTCGCGCACCTGCTCGGCCAGCACCACCGAATGCTGGAATGCCGCGTACGGATCGTTGCCGCGGGTCACCCCGGACTCGACCCGTTCGATCAGCGCGCCATTGATGCGCTGCAGTTTATGGTTTTCCAGGCGCAGCCTGGCCAGCTCGGCCTGCAGCTCAGCGATGTCCTGGGGCACGGCCACGGGCAATGGCAACGCCGGTGAAGGTCTGGTTGATGTGCATGCCATTGAACTGTTCTCCGTAGGTGTTGAAACCCATCACCCGTTGCTCACGCAAAAACGTGCCGATCTGATCAAGACTGCCGTCGTCTTCGAGTTCCAGACGCCGCAGGAAACAGTCGCAACCGATGGTCAGCAGCAAATCACCCAGGCGCTCCTGCAAACCCTCGAACAGGCTTTGCAGGTTCGGCAGCATCGGCCCCGGAGTCATGGCGGTGAGGACGATGCCGTTTTCCACGGCGCAGTAGAAGCTCAGGCTCAGGTCCGGATGCACCTGCTGGATGGCCCGCACGTAGTACTGCTGATTGATCCGCACTGCCAACGGGTGCGCGGCGAAGACCCTGTGATCGAGTTGCGCCACCGGCACGCCGATGTGCCGGGCGTACTCGGCGGCGGCCGGCTCGGCATTGAGTTCGAAGACCCGGCGCAAGGTGCTGTCGGCCCCGGTGACCACCAGCTTTTCGGCGCGGGGCTGTACGTGGTGGGTGGTGAACACTTCGAAATCCAGCCAGGTATTGACCAGCACCACCACGGCCGCGCCGCTGTGGAACTCGCCATCGAAGTACACATGGGTATGGGTCAGGTAGTTATCGTCGCCGGCCGAGCCGCCGAAATGCGGAATGTCGCCCAATGCCGCGCTCAAGGCCGCCAGGACCATTTCTTCACGGCTGGACAGGCCGTCGAGCAGGGTCAGGGCAAAGCTGTTGCCCTTGATCGGGGCCAGGGTGTTGCTGCGACAGCCACTGACCAGGCGCTCGACCATTTGCTGGGCGTCGATCAGGCTGAAGTGCTCCATCTGGTCGATCAACTCGATCGCGATGGAAAAGTGCCGATGATCGAAACCCACCGCCGTCACGCAATTGCGTCCGTAGCCCAGCGGGGTGATTTCCCCGGCGCTGGTGCAGCCCACCAGGCGAATGCCGCCGAAGCTTTGCTGCAAGGCCTGGCCCAGCGCCTGCAAGTCGTACTCGGCGGAACAGAAGAACAGCACGAACCCCAGGTGCGGGTGCAACAACTGTCGTGCCAGTTCCTGCGCGACCTGCCGGGCATCGGTGGCCTGGGACACCGCACTGACGACGCCTTCGCTCTGCTGCATCCTTACCTCCCGCAGGTGCGTGTGTATGAGGCACGAGTGTACGAAGTCTGTGAGGTGCGACGAATGCTACTTGGGTAGCGGGTAGCCGCTTCGATGGGATGAGACGGTTGGCGACCCTCGCCGCGATGCGCACGGCCAGGGCCACCTCCCGGGGTTACCAGGTCAGCACCGCCCCCACGGCAAAGGTGTCGGTGTCTTCGTTCTGCTCGTCGGTGTCGTGGCCATTGATTTCGAACTGGTTGTACTCGGCCACCAGCTTGAGGTTGTCGTTCACGTCATGGAACAACGCGATGCCGCGGGTCTCGTAGTCCGCGCCGCTGCCGACCACGCCGTTGCCATCGTCATTGGTCTTGCCGTAGGACAAGGCCAGGCGGTTCTTGCCCAGTTTGTAGGAGCCCTGCATCAGGTAGCCGTCGCTGTCGACATTGCGCAGGGTCGGCTCGCCGGCATTGTTGGTGAAAAACGGGTTGATGCCCTTGGCCTGGAAACCGGAGCCGGTGAGGGACAAGCCGCCCATCTTCGCCTGCACGCCATAACCGACACCCTTGGAGGTGACGGTCTCGACCGTGGAATCAGTGTTGTCCGAGGTCTGGTAGCTGCCGTTGACCCAGCTGTAGATCTTTGCCCCGGCCAGGTCGAATTGATAGGTGACTTCGCTCTCGGTACGCGGGTTTTCCTGATAGGCCTTGCCCGTCGGGCTGCTGTCGTTGGTGTCCACCGGGTCCATGATGCCGACCGCCACGCGCAGACCGTCCATCACCGGGGTGCGATAGGTTATCTGTGAGGTCGGGAACGGATACGGATAACCGGTGCCGATGTTGCCGAACGACACCCCGCCGCCATCCACCAGTCCCAACGTATCGCTGACCTGACCATAACCGGCGAGCATTTCGTCGAGCAGGATGTTGGAACGGGCGAACAGCCCGAAGTCCTTGCCGATCAGCACCTCGCCCCACTCCGGGTTGGCCACGGTGCCGAAGAACTGCCGCACATCGATAGCGGTGTCGGTGCCGTTGGTTTCGCTGTCGTTGATGGTGACCCAGAACGAGGCACGGGCGCCGAGCTTGAGGTCGTCTACCTGCTTGCCCATGTTGAACCCCAGGTAGTTGGGCAGGAACCCCATCTTGACCCGCGACTGTCGACGGTCGAACTGATCGCCGGCGCGATCGACATCGCTGTTCACGTAGAAGGCGTTGATGTATCCGTCGGTGGAGAACGTGGTCTGGTCCTTGTCGTACAGCATGATATCCGCCTCGGCCAGCGGGCTCAGGCCAAGGGCGGACAGGCTGGCGATGAAGGCAGGCAGAAAACGATGCGTGACGTTCTTATTGTTGTGCATGGCGCGCTCCGAAACGGGGGACTGAGTGTCGGAGGCGATTATCGAAACCTGACGGGCGGCGCCATACGCTGCCTTGGGGCTGGTTTTCAGGTGCTTTGGATTGGCTGGCGGTGTGTGACCACTACGGTGTAAGACCGCGCGTCGGTGAGGCTCGCCACTAAGGGTGTAGGCCTGTGGACCCCACTGGCGTCCACAGGAACCGGTACCGGTCAGGCGTTGGCCCTGAACAGCATGTAGGCGGCGACCACGACGCAAATGCTGGCGAATCCGACCTGCAACGCCCGCGCCGGCACCCGGGCGCAGAGCTTGCGGCCGATGATCATGCCGACGATGCTGGAGACGATGAAGGCAATACCCGAATCGTCGATGCGCACCCCGGCATGGAACGCGCCGATCACGCCGATGCCGGAAATCAGGCTGATCACCATCAGCGACGTGGCGATGATCCCGCGCATCTGCACGTCGGTCAGTTGCTTGAAGGCCGGGACAATCAGAAAGCCGCCGCCCACCCCCAGCAATCCAGAGACCACGCCGGTTACTGCCCCGAGCGCGGCGAGGGTCGCGGTGCATTTGGCGGTCCAGGAAAAGCGCCCGGTCTGTTGATCGAGCATGCAGTTCTTCTGGCCCCAGTTAGCCTGACCATGATCGCTGGGACCCTCGTCCTTGCGCTCGCGGCGCAACATCCGCCCGGCCACCATGACCATCAGCAGGCTGAACAGGATCATCAGGATTTTTTCCGGCAACTGGTGGGCAAAGTAGATGCCTATCGGCGAAAACACCGCACCCAATGCCGCGATCAGCAGCGCTGCGCGATAACGCACCAGGCCATGGCGCAAGCCGTCGATGGCACCGACCGCCGCCGCACTGCCCACCGCGAACAACGCCACCGGAGCGGCCTGGGTCATGCTCCACCCCAACCCCAACACCAGGGCCGGGACCGCAAGGATACCGCCACCGGCGCCCGTCAAGCCGAGCACCAACCCCATCACTACACCAAACAGACTTGCCAGCAACATACGGAGTTCTCAGTCGACCCTGGACACACGTGTCAGCCACTCGCGGCCCTTGAGCATACCGTTCCAGTAGAACCACGGTAGCAGTGTCGCCTTCAGCCACCACGCCGAGCGGCGCGGGATCGTCGGGTCAAGGGGAAAGGTCGGCAGCAACTTGCCCGCGTACCCGAACTCGGCGAGGATCACCTTGCCCTTCTCCACTGTCAGCGGACAGGAGCCATAGCCGTCGTACTTCAGCGGCAGCGGTTGCTGCTTGCGCAAGGCCAGCAGGTTTTCCGCCACCACCACGATCTGCTTGCGCACCGCCGCAGCAGTTTTTGCATTCGTGGTGCCGCAGATGTCGCCCAGCGCGAACACACCTGGATAGCGCGGATGTTGAAGGGTGTAGGGATCGACCTCGCACCAGCCGGCGGCGTCGGCCAGCGGACTTTGGGCGATGAAGTCCGGGGAGACTTGTGGTGGCACGACATGCAGCAGGTCAAAGGTTTTTGCCTGGCGGGTGACATTGCCATCGGCATCCTTGACGTCGAACCACGCGGTTTTCGCCGGGCCGTCGACCTTGACCAGATTCGAGTTGAACGCCAACCGGGCTTTGTACTTTTCGATGTACTTCATCAGTGGCGGGACAAAGGTCGGCACTCCGAACAGTGCCGCGCCCGCAAGATTGAACTCGACGTCGATGTCGTTCAGCACACCGCTCTTGGTCCAGTGATCGCAGGACAGGTACAGCGCCTTTTGTGGCGCTCCGGCACATTTGATCGGCATGGCCGGCTGGGTGAACAGCACCTTGCCGCGGCGTAATTTCTGCACCTGGTCCCAGGTGTAGGTCGCGTGCCGGTAGCTGTAGTTGGAGGTCACGCCGTGCTGGCCGAGGGTGTCCTCCAGACCTTCGATTTTCTCCCAGGCCAGACGCAGGCCGGGGCAGACCACCAGGTTTTGATAGCCGACCGTACGCCCGTCACCGAGGGTGAGTTGGCGCTTGTCGGGATCGATGCCCGTCACGGCAGCCTGCAGCCAATGGGCCCCGCGCGGCATCACCGACGCCATGGGCCGCACGGTGTTTTCGACGTTGTAGGCACCACCGCCGACCAGCGTCCAGGCCGGTTGATAGTAGTGCCGGGAGTCGGGTTCGATCACGGTGATGTTCAGATGCGGGCTACGCTTGAGCAGGCTGGCGACAAGGCCGATGCCCGCCGTGCCGCCGCCGATGACCACGATATCTGCACTGATGGATGGGCCCCAGTGTTGATCGTTCATTGCTTGTTCCTTTTGCTGCACGCAAGGATGTTGCCAGTTTCACCACAAAACAACTGTGGGAGCGGGCTTGCTCGCGAAGGCGGTGTGTCAGTAGACATAAACGTTGGCTGACACACTGCCTTCGCGAGCAAGCCCGCACCCACAGGTTCTGTGTGTTGACCGGCATTCAGGGTTGAACCCAGCTTTTAAGCACGGCCCCGCAATAAAGCCCGGAGAGGGTTTTCATCACCTGGATCACTTCGTGACTGGCGAGACCGTAAAAAATGTACTTGCCTTCACGACGGGTGGCGACCAGTCCTTCATCGCGCAGGATCCCCAATTGCTGGGACAGGGTCGGCTGGCGCACGCCGGTCATTTTTTCCAGCTCGCCTACGTTGCGTTCGCCCTGGGTCAGTTGACACAGGATCAACAGGCGATCCTCATTGGCCAGGGCCTTGAGCAGCGCACACGCCTTGGAGGCCGAGGCGCGCAGTTGGGCGACTTCACATTCGGTCAGACTGGATTGCATTTGCAGGATGCCTTCAACGTCACTTAAGCTGTAAACATTATGTTTAAACATATAATGTTGCAACCCATGACTGAAATTTCGCCGTCTGACTTTTCTAACCCTGCACAGGTTCGTGTCCATGCCCGCACTGATTGAAGCTTTCCTCGACCCCGCCTCCTCGACCTACAGCTACGTGGTCTATGAGGCTGATGGCGGGCAGTGTGCGATTGTAGATCCGGTGCTCGACTACGACGGTGCCGCCGGGCGCACCGCGACGACCCAGGCTGACAAAATCATCACCTTCGTCCGTGCCCACAAGCTGCAGGTGCAGTGGCTGCTGGAAACCCACGCCCATGCCGATCACCTGTCCGCCGCGCCTTATCTGCGGCGGGAGCTGGGCGGCAAGATCGCCATAGGCGAGTCGATCAGCAAGGTCCAGGACGTGTTCAAGACACTGTTCAATCTGGAGCCCTCCTTTCGCGTCGACGGTTCCCAGTTCGATCACCTGTTCGCCCCCGACGAATCGTTCATGATCGGCAACCTCAAGGCGACCGCCCTGCACGTGCCCGGCCATACCCCGGCGGACATGGCTTACCTGGTCGACAGCGATGTGATTCTGGTCGGCGACACGATGTTCATGCCCGACGTCGGCACCGCCCGCTGCGATTTCCCGGGCGGCAATGCCAACCAGATGTTTGCCTCGATCCACAAACTGCTGGCCTTCCCCGCCAGCGTGCGGCTGTTCGTCTGCCACGACTACCCGCCCAATGGCCGCGCGCCCCAATGCATGACCACCGTCGGTGAACAACGCAAAAACAACATTCATGTACATGACGGGATCGATGAAGCCGCGTTCGTGGAAATGCGTACACGACGTGATGCAGGGCTGGGCATGCCGACACTGTTGCTGCCGGCGATCCAGGTGAATGTGCGGGCGGGGAATTTGCCGCCGGCCGAGGACAACGGCGTGACCTACCTGAAAATCCCGCTTAACAAATTCTGACCCTGTAGGAGCGAGCTTGCTCGCGATGGACTTGAGGGCAACGCATTTATCCAGAAGACTCGCGTTATCGTTAACGTCCATCGCGAGCAAGCTCGCTCCTACAGAGTGATCGTGTCAGTTGCCCAAAGTCAGGCCATTGGCCGGCAACGGCAGCGCGGTCTTGTACCTCACCTGCTTGAGCGCAAAGCTCGAACGGATGTTCGCCACCCCCGGCACCTTGGTCAGAAAGTCCATCATGAAGCGCTCCAGCGACTGGATGGTCGGCACCAGCACCCGGATCAGGTAGTCCGGATCGCCGGCCATCAGGTAGCACTCCATCACCTCGGGGCGATCGGAAATCGCTTCTTCGAAATGCTGCAACGCCTCCTCCACCTGCTTCTCCAGGCTGACGTGAATGAACACATTCACATGCAGCCCCAACAGATCGGCATCCAGCAGCGTCACTTGCTCGCGAATCACCCCCAGCTCTTCCATGGCCTTGACCCGGTTGAAACACGGCGTGGGTGACAGGTTCACCGAACGCGCCAGGTCGGCGTTGGTGATGCGCGCGTTCTCCTGAAGGCTGTTGAGAATGCCGATATCGGTACGGTCCAGTTTGCGCATGAGACAAAACCACCTGTTTTTTATGTTTATGCAGGTTTTTTATCTGCAAATGATCTTTAGCGCAACGAAACAGAGAGAAATATTCTTCTTGGTCGGGCCTATGATTGTTGTAGGACAAGATTTCTTCTACCGAACGAAATCTGTCAGCTCACTACAAGAAATTCACAAGATCGAGCGTAGAAGCCATGACCCAAGCGTATGAACCGCTGCGCCTGCACGTCCCCGAACCCTCGGGCCGTCCCGGCTGTAAAACCGACTTCTCCTACCTGCATCTGACCGATGCCGGCACGGTGCGCAAACCCCCAATCGACGTTGAACCGGCTGACACGGCTGACCTGGCCCGTGGCCTGATCCGCGTGCTCGACGACCAGGGCAATGCCCTCGGCCCATGGGCCGAAAACGTACCGGTGGAGATCCTGCGCAAGGGCATGCGCGCCATGCTCAAGACCCGCATCTACGACAACCGCATGGTGGTCGCCCAGCGTCAGAAAAAGATGTCGTTCTACATGCAGAGCCTTGGCGAAGAAGCCATCGGCAGCGCCCAGGCCCTGGCCCTGAACATCGACGACATGTGCTTCCCGACCTACCGCCAGCAAAGCATCCTGATGGCCCGCGACGTACCGCTGGTCGACCTGATCTGCCAGCTGCTGTCCAACGAGCGCGATCCGCTCAAGGGCCGTCAGTTGCCCATCATGTACTCGGTCAAGGACTCCGGTTTCTTCACCATCTCCGGCAACCTCGCCACCCAGTTCGTGCAAGCCGTGGGCTGGGGCATGGCCTCGGCGATCAAGGGCGACACCAAAATCGCTTCGGCGTGGATCGGCGACGGCGCCACCGCCGAGTCGGACTTCCACACCGCCCTGACGTTCGCCCACGTGTACCGCGCGCCGGTGATCCTCAACGTGGTCAACAACCAGTGGGCGATCTCCACCTTCCAGGCGATTGCCGGTGGTGAAGCCACCACCTTCGCTGGTCGTGGCGTCGGTTGCGGCATTGCCTCCCTGCGGGTCGACGGCAACGATTTCTACGCGGTCTACGCCGCCTCCGCCTGGGCTGCCGAACGTGCGCGGCGCAACCTCGGCCCGACCATGATCGAGTGGGTCACCTACCGCGCCGGCCCGCACTCGACCTCCGATGATCCGTCCAAGTACCGTCCGGCCGATGACTGGAGCCACTTCCCGCTGGGCGATCCGATTGCGCGCCTCAAGCAGCACCTGATCAAGATCGGCCAGTGGTCCGAAGAGGAACACACCGCCGTCAGCGCCGAGCTCGAAGCCCAAGTGATCGCCGCACAGAAAGAAGCCGAACAGTACGGCACCCTTGCCGGCGGCCAGATTCCGAGCGCCGCGACCATGTTCGAAGACGTCTACAAAGAGATGCCGGAGCACTTGAAGCGCCAGCGTCAAGAGTTGGGGATCTGACATGAACGATCACAACAACAATATCGAGCTGGAAACCGCCATGACCACGACCACCATGACCATGATCCAGGCCCTGCGCTCGGCCATGGATGTGATGCTTGAACGTGACGACAACGTCGTGGTCTTCGGCCAGGACGTGGGCTACTTCGGCGGCGTGTTCCGCTGCACCGAAGGCCTGCAAGCCAAGTACGGCACCTCGCGAGTGTTCGACGCGCCGATCTCTGAAAGCGGTATCGTCGGCACCGCCGTGGGCATGGGCGCCTACGGTCTGCGCCCGGTGGTGGAGATCCAGTTCGCCGACTACGTCTACCCGGCCTACGACCAGATCATTTCCGAAGCCGCGCGCCTGCGTTATCGCTCGGCCGGCGAGTTCACCGCGCCGATGACCCTGCGCATGCCCTGCGGCGGCGGCATCTACGGCGGCCAGACCCACAGCCAGAGCATCGAGGCACTCTTCACTCAGGTATGCGGTCTGCGCACCGTCATGCCGTCCAACCCCTACGACGCCAAAGGCCTGCTGATCGCCTCCATCGAAAACGATGACCCGGTGATCTTCCTGGAGCCGAAACGACTGTACAACGGTCCTTTCGACGGCCACCACGAACGCCCGGTTACCCCGTGGTCGAAACACCCCGCCGCACAGGTTCCGGACGGTTACTACACCGTACCGCTGGACGTTGCCGCTATCGCCCGTCCGGGCAAGGACGTCACGGTGCTGACCTACGGCACCACCGTCTACGTGTCGCAAGTGGCCGCTGAAGAAAGCGGCGTGGATGCCGAAGTCATCGACCTGCGCAGCCTGTGGCCGCTGGACCTGGAAACCATCACCAAGTCGGTGAAGAAAACCGGTCGCTGCGTGATCGTTCACGAAGCCACCCGCACTTGCGGCTTCGGCGCCGAACTGACGGCGCTGGTGCAAGAGCACTGCTTCCACTACCTGGAAGCGCCGATCGAACGCGTCACCGGTTGGGACACCCCCTACCCGCACGCGCAAGAGTGGGCGTATTTCCCAGGGCCGTCCCGAGTGGGCGCGGCGTTGAAACGGGTCATGGAGGTCTGAATGGGCACGCACGTCATTAAAATGCCGGACATTGGTGAAGGCATTGCAGAAGTTGAATTGTCGGTATGGCACGTCAAGGTCGGCGACATGGTCGTCGAAGATCAGGTGCTGGCCGATGTGATGACCGACAAGGCGATGGTCGATATCCCGTCGCCGGTGCATGGCAAGGTCATTGCCCTCGGTGGCCAGCCGGGCGAAGTCATGGCGGTCGGCAGTGTGCTGATCAGCATTGAAGTCGAAGGCGCGGGCAACGTTAAGGAATCGGCGCAACCGGCACCTGTTGTTAAAGAAGCACCGGTTGCAGCAACGAAAGTCGAAACCGTGGTTGAAAGCAAACCGGTCACTGCCCCGGCGCCGAAAGCTGCCGTATGCCAAGGCCCGATGGTTGCTCGCGAGGCCGATGAGCGTCCGCTGGCCTCCCCGGCCGTGCGCAAGCATGCGCTGGACCTCGGCATTCAATTGCGCCTGGTGCGTGGCACCGGCCCCGCCGGACGGATTCTGCACGACGACCTCGAAGCCTATCTGGCCCAGGGTCAGTCGAACGCTTCGGCACCGGCCCCCGCCGCTTATGCCCAGCGCACTGATGAACAGCAGATCCCGGTAATCGGCATGCGTCGCAAGATTGCCCAGCGCATGCAGGACGCCACCCAGCGCGCTGCCCACTTCAGTTATGTCGAAGAAATCGACGTCACTGCCGTGGAAGAGCTGCGCGCGCACCTCAACGAAAAACATGGCGCGACTCGCGGCAAGCTGACTTTGCTGCCGTTCCTGGTCCGCGCCCTGGTCGTCGCCCTGCGTGATTTCCCGCAGATCAACGCCCGCTACGACGACGAAGCCCAGGTCATCACCCGCCTCGGCGCGGTGCATGTCGGCATCGCCACCCAGGCGGATATCGGTTTGATGGTGCCGGTGGTGCGTCACGCCGAAGCCCGCAGCCTGTGGGACAGCGCCGCTGAAATCTCCCGTTTGGCCACTGCCGCCCGTAACGGCAAGGCCAGCCGCGACGAGTTGTCCGGCTCGACCATCACCCTGACCAGCCTTGGCGCCTTGGGCGGCATCGTCAGCACCCCGGTGCTGAACCTGCCGGAAGTGGCGATAGTCGGCGTGAACAAGATCGTCGAACGGCCAATGGTGATCAAAGGCCAGATCGTGATCCGCAAGATGATGAACCTCTCCAGCTCCTTCGATCACCGCGTGGTCGACGGCATGGACGCGGCGCTCTTCATCCAGGCCATCCGTGGCTTGCTCGAACAACCCGCGACCTTGTTTGTGGAGTAAGTCATGCAGACCCTCAATACCACGCTGCTGATCATCGGCGGCGGCCCCGGCGGTTATGTGACGGCGATCCGTGCCGGCCAACTGGGCATCCCGACCATCCTGGTGGAAGGCCAATCCCTGGGCGGCACTTGCCTGAACATTGGCTGCATTCCGTCCAAGGCACTGATTCACGTCGCTGAGCAGTTCCATCAAACGCAACACCACAGCCAGCATTCGGCCCTGGGCATCAGCGTTTCGGCGCCCACCCTGGACATCGGCAAGAGCGTGGAATGGAAAGACGGCATCGTCGATCGCCTGACCACCGGCGTCGCGGCGCTGCTGAAAAAGAACAAGGTCCAGGTGGTTCAAGGCTGGGCCAAAGTGGTTGACGGCAAAACCGTCGAAGTTGGCGACACACGTATCCAGTGTGAACACCTGGTGCTGGCCACCGGCTCCAAAAGCGTCAACCTGCCAATGCTGCCGATTGGCGGGCCGATCATCTCGTCCACCGAGGCTCTGGCGCCGACATCCGTGCCCAAGCGCTTGATTGTGGTCGGCGGTGGTTACATCGGTCTGGAGTTGGGCATTGCCTATCGCAAGCTCGGCGCCGAGGTCAGCGTGGTGGAAGCGCAGGAACGCATCCTGCCGGCCTACGACGCCGAACTGACTCAGCCGGTGCACGACGAACTGAAAAAACTCGGTGTGAAGCTTTACTTGAAACATAGCGTGCAAGGCTTTGATTCTTCTAACAATACCTTGCAAGTACTTGCCCCGAACGGCGAGACCCTGAACCTGGAAACCGACCAGGTACTGGTGGCCGTCGGTCGCAAGCCGAACACCCAGGGCTGGAACCTCGAAGCGCTGAACCTGGACATGAATGGTTCCTCGATCAAGATCGACAACCGCTGCCAGACCAGCATGCGCAACGTGTATGCCATCGGTGACCTGAGCGGCGAACCGATGCTCGCGCACCGGGCCATGGCCCAGGGCGAGATGGTGGCCGAGCTGATCAGCGGTAAAACCCGCGAGTTCAACCCGACCGCCATCGCCGCCGTGTGCTTCACCGACCCGGAACTGGTGGTGGTCGGCAAGACCCCGGACGAGGCCAAGGCCGCAGGTTGGGACTGCATCGTGTCGAGCTTCCCGTTCGCCGCCAATGGCCGGGCGATGACCCTGGAGTCGAAAAGCGGCTTCGTGCGGGTGGTCGCTCGTCGGGATAATCATGTGATTGTCGGCTGGCAGGCGGTGGGCGTCGGCGTGTCGGAGCTGTCCACGGCGTTTGCCCAGAGCCTGGAGATGGGCGCGCGGCTGGAAGACATCGGCGGCACCATCCATGCACACCCGACCTTGGGTGAGGCGGTGCAGGAAGCGGCGTTGCGGGCCCTTGGCCACGCATTGCATCTGTGATTCAGAGCGATTGATGGCGGCTGTGATGGCCTCTTCGCGAGCAAGCCCGCTCCCACATTTGGAATGCATTCCCCTGTGGGAGCGGGCTTGCTCGCGAATTCTCAAGGTCAACGCGAATTATCTGTCCGTCATCCGATAGTCCGGGCTGCGAAACAGCCCAAGAATGAAGTATTGTTGTCCCCATCCAAAAAACGTCAGAAGCCTTGAACCGTTTCGACGGTTGTTCAGTGATAGAGGGTGTCATGGGTAACGAAAGCATCAATTGGGACAAGCTGGGTTTTGACTACATCAAGACCGACAAGCGCTATCTGTCGTACTTTCGCAATGGCGAGTGGGACAAAGGCACCCTGACCGAAGATAACGTGCTGCACATCAGCGAAGGCTCCACTGCCCTTCACTATGGCCAGCAATGCTTCGAAGGCATGAAGGCCTATCGTTGCAAGGACGGCTCGATCAACCTGTTCCGCCCGGACCAGAACGCCCTGCGCATGCAGCGCAGCTGCGCCCGCCTGCTGATGCCGCAGGTGGAAACCGAGCAATTCATCGAAGCCTGCAAGGAAGTGGTCCGCGCCAACGAGCGTTTCATTCCGCCGTACGGCACCGGCGGCGCGCTCTACCTGCGCCCGTTCGTGATCGGCGTGGGTGATAACATCGGTGTGCGCACTGCACCCGAGTTCATCTTCTCGATCTTCTGCATTCCGGTTGGCGCCTACTTCAAGGGCGGCCTGACCCCGCACAACTTCCAGATTTCCAGCTACGACCGCGCCGCGCCACAAGGCACCGGTGCCGCCAAGGTCGGTGGCAACTATGCCGCCAGCCTGATGCCCGGCTCCAAGGCCAAGAAAGCCCACTTCGCCGACGCCATCTACCTGGATCCGATGACCCACACCAAGATCGAGGAAGTCGGTTCGGCCAACTTCTTCGGGATCACCCACGACAACAAGTTCGTGACCCCGAACTCGCCATCGGTACTGCCGGGTATCACCCGTCTGTCGCTGATCGAGCTGGCCAAGACCCGCCTGGGTCTGGAAGTGGTTGAAGGCGACGTGTTCATCGACAAGCTCTCCGACTTCAAGGAAGCCGGTGCTTGCGGTACTGCCGCGGTGATCACGCCGATTGGCGGCATCGACTACAACGACCACCTGCACGTGTTCCACAGCGAAACCGAAGTCGGCCCGGTCACCCAGAAGCTCTACAAAGAGCTGACCGGTGTGCAAACCGGCGACATCGAAGCGCCAGCGGGCTGGATCGTCAAGGTTTGACCTGACGCCAGACGCACAAAAGCCCCCCATCGGGTGACCGATGGGGGGCTTTTTGTTTGCATAGTACTGACGAACCCACCACTCCCCAGTGGGAGCGAGCTTGCTCGCGATGACGGCATTGCATTCAACACAGAAACAACCGGAATACACGCTCGTCAGTCAGCGAATGTTCCAGAACTCCGCCGAACCTGCGGCAATTTGCGAAACGTTGACATTACCCTCAACCACCAACGGCAACCCGATTCCAAACCGCGTTCCAAACTCCTTGCGCCCCAACGCCGTCAACGCCAACGCCCGACTGTCCAGATCCTGGGTCACCCACTTGCGCTTGAGCGCCGTTTGCAGCAACGCCGCGCCCAGCGACCCACCCAGATGTGGCCGACGCATGCTCCAGTCCAGGCACGGACAGGCGAAACGACGGCGCAAGGTGCTCAAGTCCTGCGTCTCGATCCCGAGCCCTTGAAACATTGCCGTACCGCTGTCGCTCAAGCGATAGGCCTGTTCGTCGGTTTCCTCAAGCCAGCCCGCTTCAAGCATCCGGTCATGCAGTAGCACGGCCAGGGTTCCCGCCATGTGGTCGTAACAGGTGCGGGCAAATTGCAGGCGATCCGGGGTCCGTGCCCGGAAGCTCGGCGCGGTGTTCTGGCCGATCACCATCAGGGCCTCCAGGGCCTGGGCCACGCGTTTGTCCGCCAGGCTGTAATAGCGATGACGCCCCTGAACGTGCAGCCGCACCAGCGCCAGCTCCTTGAGCTTGGCCAGGTGGGCACTGGCGGTCGACGCGCTGACTTCGGCCACCGCCGCCAGTTCGGTGCTGGTGCGGGCATGGCCGTCCATCAGCGAACAAAGGATTTTCGTCCGCGCCGGCTCAGCGATGGCTGCCGCCACCTGCGAGACGCCGATGTCGTGTTGTTCTGCGCTCATATTTCGCTCCCGGACGAATCAATGCCCTTTCGGACTGGAGATAGTAGCAACACTTTCCAACAACCAAAGGCTGTGCCCATGGACCCGATCATCGCTGCGACCCATGCCGATCCTTATCCCTACTACGCACAACTGCGTGCCGACGGTGGGCTGGCTTTTCATCCGGGGCTGAACATGTGGGTGGCCAGCAGCGCCCGGGCGGTGGCCGCCGTGCTGGCGCATCCCGATTGCCACGTTCGCCCCGCGCAGGAGCCAGTCCCCAAGGCGATCGCCGACGGCATGGCCGGCCAGGTGTTCGGCCAATTGATGCGCATGAATGAAGGTGAACGCCAGCGTTGCCCACGGTCGGCGATTGTGCCGGGGCTGGAGTTGATCGATGCGCGGGAAGTCGAGGCCCTGGTCAGCGCCCGATTGATGACCGCCGATGCCGCTGGCCTGTACAACGCCATGTTTCGCGGACCGGTTTGCGTGGTGGCGGCGTTGTTGGGGTTCACCCCGGCTCAGGGCCGCGCCATCAGCGAGTTGACGGCGGATTTCGTCGCCTGCCTGTCGCCCTTGAGTGACGCGGCACAATTGACCGCCGCCCACGCTGCCGCCGAACAATTGAGCGGTTATTTCATCGAATTGCTCGACGATCCGTACAACCACAGCCCTTTGCTTGCAGGTATCGGCCAGCGCTTCGCCTGCGGCGCGCCGCAAACCCTGATCGCCAACCTGATCGGCCTGTTCTCCCAGACCTTCGAGGCCACTGCCGGGCTGATCGGCAACGCCGTGCTGGCATTGATTCAACATCCGTCGTTGCGCAGCGAATCACCCCCGGTCGAAGACCTGCTGGCCGAAGTACAGCGCTTCGACCCGCCGGTACAGAACACCCGCCGCTTCGTCGCCGCCCCCTGCGAAATTGACGGGGTGAGGCTGAACGCCGCAGACGTGATCCTGGTGCTGCTGGCCTCGGCCAATCGCGACCCCCAGCTCAACGACAACCCCGACACCTTCCTGCTCGACCGCCCGAACCGGCGCAGCTTCACCTTCGGCGCGGGGCGCCATCAATGTCCGGGGCAACGGCTGGCGTTGAGCATTGCCAGCGCTACGCTCAAGCAGCTTCTGGCGATGAGGCCGACACTGGACCATCTGAAGCGGGAATACCGCCCCTCCACGAATGGACGGATTCCACTGTTCCGTGAATGACCGAAAGCCGTTCAAGCAACGCGGAGTTCGACGGTCAGGTGGGACAGTTCATGGACCGGCGCCAGGCGCTCGCGAATGGTGTCGGCACTGACATTGGCCGCCGCCACAACGCTGACAATCGCGGCCCGCGCCTGGGGGCCGACCTGCCAGACATGCAGATCGCTGATGCGCACATCGTCCGACGACTCCAGCAGTTCACGAATCTCGTCGGCGACGTGTGTATCCGTGACATCGAGCAACACCGCTGCGCTGTCACGCATCAATGCAACGGCCCATTTCGCGATCACGATGGCGCCCACAATGCCCATCACCGGGTCCAGCCACACCCATCCCAGATAGCGCCCCGCCAGCAACGCGGCGATCGCCAGCACCGAAGTCAAGGCATCGGCCAGCACATGGACATAGGCCGAGCGCAGGTTGTTGTCGTGATGGTGATGATGGCCGTGCTCATGGCTGTGGCCATGATGGCCGTGGTCGCCCGCCAGCAAAAAGGCACTGGCGATGTTCACCGCCAGCCCCACCACTGCAATCACCGTCGCTTCGGTGAATGCCACGGTCGTTGGCTGAAACAGGCGATAAACGGATTCACCGGCAATGCCGATCGCCACCAGCCCCAGCACCATGGCCGAGGCAAAACCCGCGAGATCCCCGACCTTGCCGGTGCCGAAGCTGTAACGCGCGTTGTTGGCATTGCGCCGTGCAAACCCATAGGCCGCCGCCGCGATGCCCAAGGCCCCGGCATGGGTGGCCATGTGAAAACCATCGGCCAGCAGCGCCATGGAACCGGTGATGTAACCGGCGGCAATTTCGCCAATCATCATCACAAACGTCAGCGCCACCACCCATAAGGTGCGTCGGGCGTTTTCATCATGGGATGCGCCGAGAAAAACATGGTCGTGAGAAAAGCGCGAAGCCTGTGGTGTCAGTGTCATGGAATTCAGGCCTCTATTTGGCATAACGACGGATGGCCAGCAACAGGTCTTCCACGCCCTGGGCGCGATCTTCATCGCTCAGGTCCGGATGGGCCACGTGCTCGCGGGCATGGGCGTCGATGAACTGCTCCAGCAGACCATTGACCGCGCCCCGGATGGCGGCCACCAGATGCAGGGTCTTGGCGCAATCGGCATCGGACTCAAGCGCTCGCTCCACGGCTTCCACCTGCCCGGCAATCCGCCGCACCCGCTTGATCAAGTCATCCTTGTGTTCGTGAATGTGTGCCATACCTATACCCCCTACCCCTATATGGCACCTATGGTCGCCGATAGTGCGGAGCCTGGCAAGGCACAACCCGATGACGGTCGGTTTGGCGTGACATCGATTTTCGCCGGCCGGTTGGCCGCTGAACGCTTGGGTTCAACACCCCTGCTGCCCGGCTGGATTAGTTACACCGGGTTAAAACAGTCATGACGGGCAGTGCGTTTATCCCGCCGGCCTTTCTCCATAGAGTCACCAGGATCATGGTGAACAACGAGGTTCGATCGATGCAAACCCAACTGGACAAGTCACTGAGTGTTTTTGCGCGGGCAGACCTGCTGCAAGGTCCCATGCCCATTCAGCGGGCTGCGCGACTCGAACAGCTGCTGGGCCTCGACAAGCAGGGTATCGGCCTGTTTCTCAAACGCGACGACCATATGTTGATCGGCGCGGGCGGCAACAAGCTGCGCAAGCTTGAATTCCACATCGGCGCAGCACTGCAAGCCGGAATCGATACGATCATTACCGTGGGCGGCATCCAGTCCAATCATGCCCGTCTGACCGCAGCAGTGTGCGCCCGGCTGGGCATCGCCTGCGAGCTGTTCCTGACCCGGGCCGTGGCCAAGGCCGAGGTGGATTACGAGCTCAATGGCAATGTGCTGCTCGACCAGTTGTTCGGCGCGAAGATGCAGGTGTTTGCCGGCGGTACCGACTCACTGGCCAAAGCCGAGGCCAGGGCGGCGCAGCTTCGAGACTCCGGGCACAAGGTCATGGTGCTGCCAACCGGTGGCTCGACGCCCCTGGGCAGCCTCGGTTATGCCCGCTGCGCAGCGGAGATCGCCCAACAAGAGGCCGAACTGCAACTCAGGTTCAATCAAGTGGTGGTACCCAATGGCAGCGCCGGCACGCATGCCGGGCTCGCGGCGGGTTTCCGGTTGCTGGGCCGGAGTATGTCCGTGGTCAAGTCGTTCTCGGTGTTGTCCGACCAGGACTCATCAGCGGCGAGAACCCTGCAACTGACCCGCGAAACATTGGCGCTATTGGGCAGTAGCGCCGAGGTGCGGGCTGATGAGCTGGTGATTGACGGCAGCCAGCTGGGTACCGGCTATGGGCTGCCAACCGCCGCCATGCAAGACCCGGTACGCCTGATGGCGCGTGCCGAAGGCCTGCTGGTCGACCCGGTGTACTCCGGCAAGGCGTTTGCCGGATTGCTGACCGACCTGCAGCAAGGGCGCTTCGTCCCCGGGGACAATGTGCTGTTCATCATGACCGGCGGAACACCCGGCCTGTATGCGTACCGGGAAACGTTTCAGGCCTGACGGTCAATCATCCCGCGTCAGCACTTCCAGCAATTCGATTTCGAAGATCAGGTTCGAATTCGGCGTGATCTTGCCCATGGTGCGTTCGCCATAGGCCAGGTGCGCCGGCACCAGCAACTTGCGCTTGCCGCCGACCTGCATGCCCATGATGCCCTGGTCCCAGCCCTTGATGACCCGCCCGGTGCCGATCACGCACTGGAAGGGTTTGCCACGACTGTACGAAGAGTCGAATTCGGTCCCGTCCTCCAGCCAGCCACGGTACTGGGTGGTGATCAGTGCGCCTTTTACGGCGGCTTTTCCGTCACCCACCTGAAGATCGATTACCTGAAGCTCGTCATTCATTGATTTCACTCGTATGCTCACTCGCCCTCAAGGGCCTGATGCGCGCCGTTTTCCCAGATTTGTCCTCGATTGGCAACCATTGCCGCCTCCGCGCGCGACGTTTAAAGCGGTTTGCTGAACTAAAATAATCAACAATTACCCGTACGGTTCTCCGCCCTGATGGCCACCCCCGAATGATCCTGCTCTGGACCAGCGTCCTCCTTGGTTCAATGACGCTCAGCCTGATCGTCGTGCTGGCTTGGCGCGAACGCTATCTGCAAAAGCAACTGGCGGAGTATCGCGCGATCATCAATAGCCTGTCCGAAGGCCAGAACATCCACAAGGATGACGACGCCGAGCGCTTCAAGCGCAGCCAGTATTTCGCTCGTATCGGCACCTGGGACTGGGATGTCGACACCGACCGGTTGTACTGGTCAGATGCCATTTTCGGCATGTTCGGCTTCAAGATCGGCGAAGTGGCGCCCTCTTACGCCCTGTTCTGTTCCTGCGTGCATCCGGAAGACCGGCTCAGGGTTCGGGCCGGCGAGCTGCGTTGCCTGGAAACCGGCGAAAACCATGATGAGGAATACCGCGTGGTGTGGCCCGACGGAACGATCCGCTGGCTGCGGGAAACCGGCAACGTGGTCAAGAACGACCACGACGAAACGATCAAGATGATGGGCGTTGTGCGCGACATCACCGAAGAAAAGGCCTCGGCCAACTACCTCAAGCACCTGGCCCATTACGACCCGTTGACCGGCCTGCCCAATCGCCTGGTGCTCGAAGAGCGCCTGTCCGAAGCCCTGGAGTTGGCGCGCACCAGTGCCACGCGGGTGGCGCTGGTGTTTGTCGACCTCAATGGCTTCAAGGCCATCAACGACCGCTATGGGCATGCGGCCGGCGACCGCGTGCTGGTCACGACCGCCACGCGGCTTAAGCGCATCCTGCACGGCACCGACACCGTCGCCCGGATCGGCGGCGACGAATTCGTGGTCATCCTCCAGGACCTGCCCCAAGGCAAAAGCCTGCAAGACGAAGCGCGCACGATCTGCCAGAAAATTTTCGTCGAACTCTCCCCACCCGTCACCCTCGGCAACGACCAGCGCCACATCGGCACCAGCCTCGGCGTCGCCGTGTTCCCAGATCATGCGCCGAGCATCGACCGCTTGCTGCACATTGCCGACCTGGCGATGTATGAGGCCAAGCGCAGCGGGAACAATCAGTATCGGTTGGGCACCGAGAGCCTGGTGCGGGCACACAGCGAATAGCGCTTCGTCCTTGAATGCCTTGATCCACTTCGCGCATCAATGCATACCAACAATGCAATTAACCTATCGATGCCCCTGCTCCACTATCCGCCCCAACAAGAACCGTGTGCCAGGTCCTTTGTGAATTCATGTCGCCCCAGAGCAAGCAGTCCCTAGCGGTTGGTGAAACAGGGCCGCCACTCCCATAAATGGGGGACTACACCCACTCAACCGGGTGTTTACCACCTAGTTTGAGGAATATCCCCACCCTACACTTCACCAAAAAGACACATTTTGAAACAACTTACTTATTACTCAGTATCTTCCTCATCCATGGCCCGACGGTTGCATAGCCCCTTGCAACGCAGGCAGATGCTGTCACCAACCGGGGATGGCGGGTTTCGCCGTTGCGCTATGTCGCGAGGGGAACCTCATGAAAATCATTGCATCGCCGTTCAATTCGTTCCGCTCCTTAAGGGTTTCGGGCGCAGGCTCTGTACTGTTGATCACCTTCAGTCTGTCCCCGGTCAACGCAGCACCGCTTGACGATGTCAGCCCGCCGCCGCCAACAGATCCTTCGGCGTATACCAATCCGCCGACCGACTTCAAGGCCGCGCTGGATGCCCTAAAGGCCATGCCACCCGCCAACCAGGGTTCCATCGCCTTGCCCAATGGTGTGTACGGCACCCGCACCACGCCAACGACCGACAACGTGCTGCCGCCAGCCCTGCAGACATCCTTCAAAATCCCCACCAACGGCAAGCCCAGCCCATTGTTCGGGGCCCAGCCGTACACTCAGCAACTGCTGCTGTTCGAAGAATTCGGCACGGAAAAACTCGACCCGACACTGCCGCCGCCCACCCTGACCTTCCCGGTTCCGATCGTCGGCCCGGCGCCCACGCAAGACCCGAACAACATCGCCCGCAGCGGCCCTTCGGCCGCGGCGCTGGAAGCCTTCATGCGCCAGCCGGGGCTGTACCCGTTTCCGGCGCAGTATTCCAACGTGCTGGACCGCAACCCGTGGAAAGCGCAGATCGAAGCCTTCCTCAACCGCCATCCGGTGGGCTCGCCGGCCGAAGGCCGTCCGCCAGGAAAAGGCTGGTCGCACCAGCGCTGGAACGAGTTCTACCCTCAGGTCGCCTTCAAGACCGCTCAAGCCGGCGCCAAGCTCAACGGCGGCATGCGCGACCGCCGCCAGTTGCACAACTACGCCGTCGGTGAATTCGGGCCGGGCGGGCTCTACAACCAGACCTCGGACACCCCGGTCATAACAGGCACCACCAAAGGTATCGACACCCGTTTTCACCCCAACATGCCGATTCAGAACCACAAGGCGCTCTGGACTTTCGACGGCACCTTTCCGCCAAAACTGCTGATGGTGCGGTACGGCCAACCGGTGCTGATGCGCCACTACAACGCCCTGCCGATCGATCCGTCGGCCAACATGGGGTTCGGCCTGCATACCCTCAGCACCCACGAACACAACGGCCACTCCCCGGCCGAAAGCGACGGATTTTCCAATGCGTTTTTCTTTCCGGGGCAGTACTACGACTATCGCTGGCCGATCCAGTTGGCCGGTTACGACACCATCAACACCAGCGCTCAGGATCCGCGCGCGGCATTCCCCTGCGCCCCGGGCGAAACCCTGTTCGTCAACGATGCCACGCCGGGCCTCAAGACCTGCGACAACGGCAGCATCAAAATCCGTGGCGACTGGCACGAAACCATGAGCACCCACTGGTTCCACGACCACATGCTCGATTTCACTGCGCAGAACGTCTACAAGGGCAACGCGGTGATGATGAACTACTACAGCGCCCTGGATCGCGGTAACGAAGCGTTTGTAGACGGCGTCAACCTGCGCCTGCCCAGCGGTTCGGCGTTGCCTTGGGGCAACCGCGACTATGACGTCAACCTGCTGCTGGCCGACAAGGCCTGGGACGCCAATGGCCAGCTGTGGTTCAACCCGTTCAACACCGATGGTTTTCTCGGCGACCAGCTCCTGGTCAACTGGCAATACCAGCCGCGCCTGAAGGTACGGGCGCGCAGCTACCGTTTCCGCATCCTCAACGGCTCGGTGTCGCGCTACTTCAAGATCGCGCTGGTGCGTGAAATCGTCGGCACCGGTGGCGAATTCCCCGGCCCGACAGGTTCCGGCCTGTCCTATACCCGCGTGCCGTTCCACTTGATCGCCAACGACGGCAACCTCATGGAACACGCCGTGCCGTTCGACGGCAGCATGGACCTGGACGCCGACGGCGATGTGCAGGACCACAACGCCATCCTGCCCACCATGGGCATCGCCGAGCGTTACGACATCATCGTCAACTTCGCAAAAAACGGGATCAGCACCGGCGACAAGCTGTATTTCGTCAACCTGATGGAGCACCACGACGGCAAGGGGCCGGAGAGTTTGCCGCCGAGCCTGGCCGATGTCCTGTCCGGCAAGTACAAAGCGGTGCTCAAGCTGGGCAGCAAAGGGCTGGAGTGGGACGCCGGCGACCCGGTGGTGGGCAAGTTCCTGCAACTGCTGGTACAGCCTTATGCCGGCCAGGACGTGAGCATGAACCCCGCTGACTACGAACCCGCCAAGCCGGGCAAGGCGATGGGTAAAACCATGCTTCCGCTGACCCTCAACCGTGACGACCCGACGGTGCAGGCCAAACTGAAACTGGCGCGCCATCGCGAGTTCATCTTCGGCCGCTCCGATGGCACCGACGAAGCCCCCTGGACCATCAAGACTGACGGCGGTTTAGGCTACCAGATGGACCCTCGAGTCATCAGTGCCGCTCCGCAACTGGCCAACGGTCCGACCGCTGCCGGGTTCTCCGGCGACGGCACCCTGGAAGTGTGGAAAATCAGGAACGGCGGCAACGGCTGGAACCACCCGGTGCACGTGCACTTCGAAGAAGGCATCGTCCTCAACCGCGACGGCATGGCACCACCGGAATGGGAAAAATGGGCACGCAAGGACATCTATCGCATCGGCGAGGGCATCGACAGCTCGCAGGACGTGGAAATGGCGATCCGCTTCCGTGAATTCGCCGGGACCTACATGGAGCACTGCCACAATACCCAGCACGAGGACACGTCCATGCTGCTGCGCTGGGATGTCGAGCACCCCGGCCAGTTCCAGTTGATGCCAACCCCCCTACCCGGCTGGGACGGCGTCACCTACGTCAATTCCGCGGCGCTGCCGACCTTCCGCACTGGCGATACACGTGTCGAGGACCCCGATAACCAAAAACCGGTCGCCAACGCCGACAGCGCCATCAGTAACACCGGCCAACCGGTGATCATCAACGTGCTGGCCAACGACAGCGACCCTGACGGTAACGTGCCACTTAAAGTGGTGGGTCTGGAGCAACCGGACTCCGGCAAGGGCGAGGTCAGCACCGATGGCCTGCGTGTGACCTACACACCACCGGCCACGGTCCCTGCGCCGTTTACCGCGACCTTTACCTATAGGGCCGCCGATGCCAAGGGCGCCGAGTCGGCACCGGCGACGGTGTCCGTGGCGGTCTCGGCACCAATCAACGAGAGCCTGATCGTCACCAGCGCCACCGTCACCGCCCGCAGCAACAGCCGCTGGTATTGGGTCCTGTCCGGCACCACCTCCCGTGGCACGGGCAATACCATCACGGCGACGGCCACGACCACAACCGGTACGGTGAACCTTGGCGCCGCCGTCCTGACGCAGACACCGACAGGCGCGCGCTGGAACATAGCAGTGACCACCGCCGGCAGTGGCCCGTCGCCTGGCCCGACGGCGACCATAAAATCGGCCTTCGGCAAAACCGTGACGGTGCCGATAAAAGCGAACTGAGTACAACCTGGCTTTAGCGATGAGGGCCTCATTGGGGCCCTCTTGCTAAAAAACTGACAACGCACCTGGCTGTCAAATCTCCAGAAGACCGGCATTTCAAGCTGTAGCTCGGAGCCAGAGTTTCCATTGTCGGCGGACAAATGACCGTTATGGGTCGATTCTGTTGAAAAAGTCGGTACTTCCAGACTGCTCGCATACTGACCGCTGAAAACGCCTTTTCCGCGCGCCGCTACGCGAAATCTGAACCCGGAATCCTCTGTTCAAAGTAAAGATTTCAATCTCAAGCGCGTACTTTTCTGTCGTGGAAACCATGGTCGACTTTTTCAACAGAATCGGTCGGTTGCAGACCTTCAGGACAGGCAGCAATCGGCTGAAGCGGTCATTCATCAACACTCATGTCTTAGGCCGACTGCCTGCGTATAGCGAGAATCGCAGCACCAAATCCGATGAACGTTACCCCCACCACCCGGCTAACCCAGCGGGACAGTTCGGGTCGTACCAGCACGCCCTTGGCGCGCGAGGCCAGCGCGGCATACAGGCTCAACGACGACACTGAGAGCGCCATGAAGATCGCGGTCAGGATCAGAAATTGCGGGAACAAAGCTGCGCCTTGATCGATGAACTGCGGGAACAGCGCCGTAAAAAACAGAGTCGCCTTGGGGTTGGAGAGTGCGGTAAAAAAAGCCGACCTGTACAGCTTTAGGCGTGTGGGCCGCAGGCTCTGCCCCTCCTGAATGCCATCAGCCAGCAGCGGCGTCTTGTTGAGCAGCTGCCTCACCCCCAGGTAGAACAGATACCCGGCGCCGACGATCTTTACCATGTTGAACAACCCTTCGGAGCTGGCAAGCAGCGCCCCCAGCCCCAGCATCGCAGCCGCCGACAGGCAGAACAGGCCACTGGCATTGCCCAGCGAGGACCACATCGCGCTGCGTTGGCCATGGGCGAGGCTGTTGTTGATCGCCATCAATGTCGCAGGCCCCGGGCTGGCGATGGCAATCGCGGCGACCAGGGTAAAAGCCAGCATAGTGTTCGGGTCCATGGTTCCAGGCTCGTAGAAAATTGAGGGCATACTACCGAAGGTTTCGTTGCCTGATGAGGCAAAATACTCATCACCTACAGGAGCAATCGGAGCCCTGCCAGCGACCCCACAGCAATCGCGACGGTGAACAGCATCGGCAAGCGCCACGCTGCAACCAGTGTGATGCCCAATGCGATCAACTCTTCAGGATGAGGCGAGACAAAGTGTGGAGCGATCACCGAGATCAGCACGCACCCCGGTGCTGCCTCCATTACCGCGCGGGCACGCGGCCCGAGCTTGCGTTTGCGCAGCAGCAGATAACCCGTCAGGCGTGTCGCATAGGTGGCTGACGCCATGCCCACAATCGTCAGCAAAGCTGCCATGCTGATCACGACTCCATCGCCCGCAGGTAAGTGAACAACATCCCGGCGATGACGCCGGCGAACACGAACCAGGCGCCGGGCACCGTAAGGTAGACCAGGATCGCGACCAGCAGGCTGATCAACCAGGAACAGGCCAGCCGCGAGCCTTTCCACATACCCCTGAGCAGCACGATGAAGACCGCCGGGAAGGCCATGGCAAAGCCATAGGCTTCGATGTTGCCCAGTGCCGGTCCGATCGCTGCGCCGATCAAGGCAAAACCGACCCAGACGGGGTAGAAAGGCAAGCAAGCGCCCCAGTAGTAGGGCCAGCTGAAGGCCGTTTGCTGCTGGGCCGAAGACCGCCGCAGGGTGTCGGCATAGCTGATCGCCCAGCCCTCGTCCGCCATGAAGAACAAGGCCGGGATCACCTTGCGTTTGGGCAAGTGCTGGAGATAAGGCGCCAGCGCCGCGCCCATGACGATATGACGGCTGTTGATCAGCAGGGTGATGAGCACGATCGTCAACATCGGTGGCACCGAAGCCCACAGCTTGATGGCGGCGAACTCCGAACCGCCGGCGAAGTTGAGGCCGGTCATGGCACCCACTTCAACCAGTGACAGGCCGACCTGGGAGGCTTGCGTACCGAGGACCATGGCATAGGGGGCGACCGCGAACATGACCGGGAGTGCGTCCCTCGCCCCTCGCAGGATCTCGCTTCTGGTGTTTGGGTGTGTCATTGGCGGCTGCTCACTGCATCGCTATTGCTGTCGTTGTGGCGACAAGTGTGAGTGCACTGGATCACCCAGAAAAGCGAATATCTGTTATACAACACATTCGATTATCGAATGTCTGAATACAATGATTCATTCCAAGGATTTGCAGATCGACTGGTTGCGCACGTTCCTGGCAGTCGTGGATACCGGTTCCATGACCGCGGCGGCGCGTCAGGTTGCCCGGTCCCAGTCTGCGGTGAGCATGCAGTTGAAGAAGCTGGAGGACAGCCTCGGTCGACCGCTGTTCAAACGCGAACCGAGGCAACTGACGTTGACCCCTGCCGGGTATGACCTGCTCGGCCACGCCCGCAAGCTGCTCGAAGCCTATTCGACGATGGTTGATGCGATGCACGGAGGCGCGGTCTCCGGACGCGTCACCCTGGGCGTGCCGGATGACTATGCCCTGACCTACCTGATGCCGGCCCTGCGCAGCTTCATGACCCGCTTCGGCGAGGTCGAGGTCACCTTGGTCTGCGAAGACTCCGCAAGCCTCTGGGCAAAGGTCGACCGCGGCCAGATCGACCTCGCCCTGGTCACTCGCGACGGCCCTTCACGGGGCGAACTGCTGTTCAGGGAAGCGTTGGTATGGGGCGGCGCCGAGCAACATGAAGCCTGGAAGCGCAGCCCGCTGCCAATCGCCGTGCACGGGCTCAGCGAACGTTTACGCACGGCAATACTGGCCGCTATCTCGGGGTTGGGGCGTGAGTACCGAGTGGTCTACAACAGCCCCAATGTCAGCGGCCAATTGACGGTGATGGAAAGTGGCCTGGCGGTGGCCGTGGTAACTCGTTGCAGCCTCCCGGCACATCTCAAGGTGCTGGATACTCGGCACGGTCTGCCGGAACTGCCGGTGGCGGAAGTCGTGTTGACCCGAAGCCGAGACTCGACAGGCTCACGCGCTGTAGATGCGCTGTACGTACATGTTGCCGGGGCGTTGCGCGACCCACTCTGCGATGGACCAACCCACGTCCCTGGGGGTGACAAACATGTCCTCTGAAAGTGCTCTGCCATGGGTACTGATTCCCGGCTTCATGCTCGACGAAACGCTTTGGGATGAAGTGATTGAACACCTGCCATCCACTCAGGATATTCACCTTGCCCACCTGCTTGAGGGACAGACTATCGCGCAGATCGCGCAGCACATTGCATCGTCTGCACCGCCAAGGTTTATCCTCGTAGGTTTTTCCCTCGGTGGCTATGTAGCAAGATCACTCGTGCAGCAGTTCCCTGATCGCGTGGCTGCCTTGGTCCTGATCGCCACCTCGTTACGTGCAGACTCGCCCGAGCAGCGGCGGATCAAGCAAGCCTCCATCGACGCCTCGGCACAAGGACAATTTCGTGGTTTGAGTTTCGCGACTATCGCGAAGTCGGTGCATCCGCAACGAGCTAATGACATGGCCCTGATTGGAAGAATTCGAGATATGAGCGCCCGCATGGGGCATGCGGCATTTGCCACTCAGTCCTTGCTGGATAGAGCGGATGTGCCAACGGACCAAATCCAGTGCCCGACTCTCATCATTGCAGCTGTACAGGACGGGCTGAGGCAGGCAGAAGAGGCACAGGAGTTGTGTGTGCAGATCCCGGGAGCACGGCTGGAGATGATTGAAGGATCGGGACATATGGTCCCGCTGGAGCAACCCGAAACGCTGGCACGGTTGATGTCGCAGTGGCTGGCTGCAACAGTGGTAACGAAGTAGTCGTGCCAGTTTACGAGCGGCCCAGAGTGAGATGGGCATCGAAACCGGTTTGCTGACTTCGATGGGATGCCCGCTTCACGCGCTGAGGAAGTCAGTCAACCAAAATCGAGGTTCTTGAGAATACCTCGCACAGGCCCCATCGTGGATTTATCCGCGATGGGGCCTGCAACCGCGTAGCAACGTTCGGCCAGTAGCAAATGCATCATACCGCCAGGATAAAGTCCGCCTGATCGATACCTGCACTGCTGACACCGACAAGGCGAATAGAGTCCATTCCGATCCCGATCAGCGTGTCCGCTCCGTCAGCCGCAATGCTCACGTTGGCAGCGAACGTCTCGCTGCTGATCCCCAGCCCCGCGATATTGAGCAGGTCCTGCCCTCCGGCCGGATTGACGTCGAAGTCCTGGATCGAGTCGTTGCCGAAGCCTGCGGCAGCAAACGCGAAGGTATCGTTGCCGAAGCCGCCGTTGAGCGTGTCGTTGCCCAGCCCGCCGAGGAACAGATCGTCACCCGCACCGCCGACCAGAGTGTCGTTGGCCAGGCCGCCGAGCATCCTGTGGTTTGCCGCCGCTGCATCGTAGGCCAGTTCACTGCCGCTGCCCTCGGCGTTCGCCTGCAAACCCGCCGCCGCGTATTGGCCATTCAGCGCGACCTGCGCCGCATGCGCGCCGTCGTTCACGATCAGCAGGCCGCCGGTGCCTGTGTCATTCGCTGCATAAGTGATCTGCGTATTGGCGCCGAACGCAATATCGCCAAAGTTCAGCGTGTCACCCTCGGCAAAACCGCTGACGCTGCCACTGAACGCCGTCGACACATCAAGCTTTAGCGTGCCTGCCGCGCCGCTGTCAAACGTCACATGCTGATCGGAGGCAGCACCGAATTCCAGCATCGCCGAACCGCTGATAGTCGCGCTTCCCCCGCCTTGGGCATCTCCGTGGATGGTGATATTGCCATCGTTCGCCCACAGGCTGCCGCTGTTGACCAGCGCACTTTCAATCACCAATCCGCCGCTGCCGCTGGCTTGCAGCACCCCCGTGTTGGTGACGGCGCTGTTACCGGTATCGATCACCAGCGCATTGACGCCGCTGGCATGAATCAGGCCTGAGTTGACCACCATCATCTGCCCCGCTCCCAACTGACCGGCACCCGAGATGGTGTTGTCGGCATTGGTGAGCACCGTGTCGGCGCTGCCGCCGAAAATCACGTTTTGCGCATTGTCGGATAGCAGCACCTGGCCGCCACCGGTCAAGGTCGCGCCACGGAACAGAATCTCAAGGCTGGTCTCGTTGCCGGTGGAGCCGAGCTCGATGGTGCCGCTGTTATGGATGCTGCCACCGAACGGCATGATCGCGCCGTCGGCAATGGTGAGGGTGCCGGCGTTGTTGGTGAGCGGATCGACATCGAACTGGAAGTTCGCTTCGCTCAAGTCCACGGCATCGACACCTTTCAGGGTGACCGTCTGGCCCGAGCTTATGCTGACCAATGCATTGCCATTGGCGTCGTTAGTGATACTCAGGTCAGCAAAGCCGGTGACGCCCGTGAAGCCGATCATGTCGATCTTGTCTGCCGTGGCATCGAAACTGTAGATCTGATTGTTGCCGATCGGCTGGGCGAAGACGAAGGTGTCGGCACCGGACGAACCGGTCAGGTTGTCGTCAGCGGACAGGGCGAAGATCGGCGTGTCGGGGGCAAAGGCCTCGACGTTATTGAATACATAGGAACTGCCCACACTGCCGTCGGCGTTAGTCCAGGTCATGTTGATGTGGAGTACCGCAGCGCCCGCGAAGCCTTCTGGTGTTGTCACGGTCAATGCTCCGGGATCGCTGGTCTGCACGGTCCAGGTGCCGTCGCCGTTGTTGATTCCGGCGTTCAGAGTCCAATTTGACGGAACGTCGGCAATTGTGACAACAAAGCTATCGCTCAGGCCTGCCGATGGATCAGCAATCGCAAGGTTTATTGCTTCTCCGGACACTCCCGCAGGGTAAGTCAGGCTAATGCTTGTTGCAGCACTAACGTTGCCTGCCGCGTCCATAGCCGTGACAAATAGCGTCTTGGTACCCGTAAACTTGCCAGCCAAATCAATATTGGCGAATTGACCGCCGGTATTGGTCGTTCCGGTCCCAATTTCTGTGTCGCCGGCGCCAAACACGCCATTGCCATTGTCCAGGTAAACCTTAATGAATGAATTAGCTTCGGCGCTCCCTGAAAGCTTATGGTTTGTACCGGAGTTGTTGTAAGTCAGCCCAGTCGGTGAAGCTGGCGGTGTTGTATCAATCGGAGTTTCAACGACGTTCTGCACATTCACCGTAATCGTCTGCGTGTCGATTCCGCCATTGCCGTCGGACACCTGAACGTCCACAACGTAGGCGTTGTCACCGTCAGTACCACCGACATCCTGGGCATTCTCGTAATCGGGCGCTGAGTTGAACGTCAGCACCCCGTTCGAACTGATCGAGAACTTGCTGAAGTCCGTCCCGGCCGTATTCAGGATCGAGTAGCTCAGCGTCTGCGCCGGCAGATCGGCATCGGTCGCCACCACCGTCGTGACCGCCGTGGTGTTCTCCGCCACGTTGATCGAAGCCGTCGCACCGCCACCGTTGGAAGTGATCGTCGGTGAGTCGTTGCTGCCGGCGATATGCACGGTGACCGAAGTGAGGGTGCCATCGGCACTGCTCACCGCAAAGGTGTCGGTGTAGGTGGTGCCAGCGGCGAACTCGTTGTGGGCGGAGCTGGCGACATAGGTCCAGGCACCGCCGGTGCCGATGGAGAACTGGCCGTAGCTGCCGGCAGTGTTGGTTTGCGCGACGAAGGTTGCGGCGCTGTCGACGTCGCTGATGGTCAGGGTGCCGGTGGTGGTCAGCGGAGCATTGGTTTCGCTCAGCGTAACGCTGGCCGAGGACAGCACGGCGGCGTCGTTGCTGCCGGTCAGGGTGATCGTCACCGTCTGCGGCGCCGAGGTCGCGTTGCCCGTACCGCTGTCGTCGCTGGCTACCACGGTGTAGGAGAAGCTGATGGTTTCACCGGCGCTCAGGAAGTCCAGGTTCTCGTTGCTGCTGTAGTTCCAGCCGGTCTGATCCACCGAGAAACCGGCGACCAGCGCGGCGGCTTGCGCCGCACCGAGGGTGCCGCCGCTCCAGACGAGGTCGTTGTTGGCAGTCTGGCTGACCGTCACGACGTCGTTGCTGTCCAGATCGGCGAAGCTCAGCGCCCCGCTGTCGCTCAGCGTGGCCGCGCCGTTGCCTTCGTTCATCGCCCCGGTCGTGTCGTCGATGGTCAGCGTCGGCTGGTCGTTGGTGCCGGTCAGGGTGATCGTCACCGTCTGCGGCGCCGAGGTCGCGTTGCCCGTACCGCTGTCGTCGCTGGCTACCACGGTGTAGGAGAAGCTGATGGTTTCACCGGCGCTCAGGAAGTCCAGGTTCTCGCTGCTGCTGTAGCTCCAGCCGGCCTGATCCACCGAGAAACCGGCAACCAACGCGGCGGCTTGCGCCGCACCGAGGGTGCCGCCGCTCCAGACGAGGTCGTTGTTGGCGGTCTGGCTGACCGTCACGACGTCGTTGCTGTCCAGATCGGCAAAGCTCAGTACTCCGCTGTCGCTCAGCGTGGCCGCGCCGTTGCCTTCGTTCATCGCCCCGGTCGCATCGTCGATGGTCAGCGTCGGCTGGTCGTTGGTGCCGGTCAGGGTGATCGTCACCGTCTGCGCTGCCGAAGCGGCGTTGCCCGTACCGCTGTCGTCGGTGGCTACCACGGTGTAGGAGAAGCTGATGGTTTCACCGGCGCTCAGGAAGTCCAGGTTCTCGTTGCTGCTGTAGTTCCAGCCGGTCTGATCCACCGAGAAACCGGCAACCAGCGCGGCGGCTTGCGCCGCACCGAGGGTGCCGCCGCTCCAGACGAGGTCGTTGTTGGCGGTCTGGCTGACCGTCACGACGTCGTTGCTGTCCAGATCGGCAAAGCTCAGTACTCCGCTGTCGCTCAGCGTGGCCGCGCCGTTGCCTTCGTTCATCGCCCCGGTCGCATCGTCGATGGTCAGCGTCGGCTGGTCGTTGGTGCCGGTCAGGGTGATCGTCACCGTCTGCGGCGCCGAGGTCGCGTTGCCCGTACCGCTGTCGTCGCTGGCTACCACGGTGTAGGAGAAGCTGATGGTTTCACCGGCGCTCAGGAAGTCCAGGTTCTCGCTGCTGCTGTAGCTCCAGCCGGCCTGATCCACCGAGAAACCGGCGACCAGCGCGGCGGCTTGCGCCGCACCGAGGGTGCCGCCGCTCCAGACGAGGTCGTTGTTGGCAGTCTGGCTGACCGTCACGACGTCGTTGCTGTCCAGATCGGCGAAGCTCAGCGTACCGCTGTCGCTCAGCGTGGCCGCGCCGTTGCCTTCGTTCATCGCCCCGGTCGTGTCATCGATGGTCAGCGTCGGCTGGTCGTTGGTGCCGGTCAGGGTGATCGTCACCGTCTGCGGCGCCGAGGTCGCGTTGCCCGTACCGCTGTCGTCGCTGGCTACCACGGTGTAGGAGAAGCTGATGGTTTCACCGGCGCTCAGGAAGTCCAGGTTCTCGCTGCTGCTGTAGCTCCAGCCGGCCTGATCCACCGAGAAACCGGCAACCAGCGCGGCGGCTTGCGCCGCACCGAGGGTGCCGCCGCTCCAGACGGGGTCGTTGTTGGCGGTCTGGCTGACCGTCACGACGTCGTTGCTGTCCAGATCGGCAAAGCTCAGTACTCCGCTGTCGCTCAGCGTGGCCGCGCCGTTGCCTTCGTTCATCGCCCCGGTCGCATCGTCGATGGTCAGCGTCGGCTGGTCGTTGGTGCCGGTCAGGGTGATCGTCACCGTCTGCGGCGCCGAGGTCGCGTTGCCCGTACCGCTGTCGTCGCTGGCTACCACGGTGTAGGAGAAGCTGATGGTTTCACCGGCGCTCAGGAAGTCCAGGTTCTCGCTGCTGCTGTAGCTCCAGCCGGCCTGATCCACCGAGAAACCGGCGACCAGCGCGGCGGCTTGCGCCGCACCGAGGGTGCCGCCGCTCCAGACGAGGTCGTTGTTGGCAGTCTGGCTGACCGTCACGACGTCGTTGCTGTCCAGATCGGCGAAGCTCAGCGTACCGCTGTCGCTCAGCGTGGCCGCGCCGTTGCCTTCGTTCATCGCCCCGGTCGTGTCATCGATGGTCAGCGTCGGCTGGTCGTTGGTGCCGGTCAGGGTGATCGTCACCGTCTGCGGCGCCGAGGTCGCGTTGCCCGTACCGCTGTCGTCGCTGGCTACCACGGTGTAGGAGAAGCTGATGGTTTCACCGGCGCTCAGGAAGTCCAGGTTCTCGCTGCTGCTGTAGCTCCAGCCGGCCTGATCCACCGAGAAACCGGCGACCAGCGCGGCGGCTTGCGCCGCACCGAGGGTGCCGCCGCTCCAGACGAGGTCGTTGTTGGCAGTCTGGCTGACCGTCACGACGTCGTTGCTGTCCAGATCGGCGAAGCTCAGCGCCCCGCTGTCGCTCAGCGCGGCCGCGCCGTTGCCTTCGTTCATCGCCCCGGTCGCATCGTCGATGGTCAGCGTCGGCTGATCGTTGGTGCCGGTCAGGGTGATCGTCACCGTCTGCGCTGCCGAGGTCGCGTTGCCCGTACCGCTGTCGTCGGTGGCTACCACGGTGTAGGAGAAGCTGATGGTTTCACCGGCGCTCAGGAAGTCCAGGTTCTCGTTGCTGCTGTAGTTCCAGCCGGTCTGATCCACCGAGAAACCGGCAACCAGCGCGGCGGCTTGCGCCGCACCGAGGGTGCCGCCGCTCCAGACGAGGTCGTTGTTGGCGGTCTGGCTGACCGTCACGACGTCGTTGCTGTCCAGATCGGCAAAGCTCAGTACTCCGCTGTCGCTCAGCGTGGCCGCGCCGTTGCCTTCGTTCATCGCCCCGGTCGCATCGTCGATGGTCAGCGTCGGCTGGTCGTTGGTGCCGGTCAGGGTGATCGTCACCGTCTGCGGCGCCGAGGTCGCGTTGCCCGTACCGCTGTCGTCGGTGGCTACCACGGTGTAGGAGAAGCTGATGGTTTCACCGGCGCTCAGGAAGTCCAGGTTCTCGCTGCTGCTGTAGCTCCAGCCGGCCTGATCCACCGAGAAACCGGCAACCAGCGCGGCGGCTTGCGCCGCACCGAGGGTGCCGCCGCTCCAGACGAGGTCGTTGTTGGCGGTCTGGCTGACCGTCACGACGTCGTTGCTGTCCAGATCGGCAAAGCTCAGTACTCCGCTGTCGCTCAGCGCGGCCGCGCCGTTGCCTTCGTTCATCGCCCCGGTCGCATCGTCGATGGTCAGCGTCGGCTGATCGTTGGTGCCGGTCAGGGTGATCGTCACCGTCTGCGCTGCCGAGGTCGCGTTGCCCGTACCGCTGTCGTCGGTGGCTACCACGGTGTAGGAGAAGCTGATGGTTTCACCGGCGCTCAGGAAGTCCAGGTTCTCGTTGCTGCTGTAGTTCCAGCCGGTCTGATCCACCGAGAAACCGGCAACCAGCGCGGCGGCTTGCGCCGCACCGAGGGTGCCGCCGCTCCAGACGAGGTCGTTGTTGGCGGTCTGGCTGACCGTCACGACGTCGTTGCTGTCCAGATCGGCAAAGCTCAGTACTCCGCTGTCGCTCAGCGTGGCCGCGCCGTTGCCTTCGTTCATCGCCCCGGTCGCATCGTCGATGGTCAGCGTCGGCTGGTCGTTGGTGCCGGTCAGGGTGATCGTCACCGTCTGCGGCGCCGAGGTCGCGTTGCCCGTACCGCTGTCGTCGGTGGCTACCACGGTGTAGGAGAAGCTGATGGTTTCACCGGCGCTCAGGAAGTCCAGGTTCTCGCTGCTGCTGTAGCTCCAGCCGGCCTGATCCACCGAGAAACCGGCAACCAGCGCGGCGGCTTGCGCCGCACCGAGGGTGCCGCCGCTCCAGACGAGGTCGTTGTTGGCGGTCTGGCTGACCGTCACGACGTCGTTGCTGTCCAGATCGGCAAAGCTCAGTACTCCGCTGTCGCTCAGCGTGGCCGCGCCGTTGCCTTCGTTCATCGCCCCGGTCGCATCGTCGATGGTCAGCGTCGGCTGATCGTTGGTGCCGGTCAGGGTGATCGTCACCGTCTGCGCTGCCGAAGCGGCGTTGCCCGTACCGCTGTCGTCGGTGGCTACCACGGTGTAGGAGAAGCTGATGGTTTCGCCGGCGCTCAGGAAGTCCAGGTTCTCGCTGCTGCTGTAGTTCCAGCCGGCCTGATCCACCGAGAAACCGGCGACCAGCGCGGCGGCTTGCGCCGCACCGAGGGTGCCGCCGCTCCAGACGAGGTCGTTGTTGGCAGTCTGGCTGACCGTCACGACGTCGTTGCTGTCCAGATCGGCGAAGCTCAGCGTACCGCTGTCGCTCAGCGTGGCCGCGCCGTTGCCTTCGTTCATCGCCCCGGTCGTGTCATCGATGGTCAGCGTCGGCTGGTCGTTGGTGCCGGTCAGGGTGATCGTCACCGTCTGCGCTGCCGAGGTCGCGTTGCCCGTACCGCTGTCGTCGGTGGCTACCACGGTGTAGGAGAAGCTGATGGTTTCACCGGCGCTCAGGAAGTCCAGGTTCTCGTTGCTGCTGTAGTTCCAGCCGGTCTGATCCACCGAGAAACCGGCGACCAGCGCGGCGGCTTGCGCCGCACCGAGGGTGCCGCCGCTCCAGACGAGGTCGTTGTTGGCGGTCTGGCTGACCGTCACGACGTCGTTGCTGTCCAGATCGGCAAAGCTCAGTACTCCGCTGTCGCTCAGCGCGGCCGCGCCGTTGCCTTCGTTCATCGCCCCGGTCGTGTCGTCGATGGTCAGCGTCGGCTGGTCGTTGGTGCCGGTCAGGGTGATCGTCACGGTCTTGATCACTGTCGCCCCGAAGTCGTCGGTCAGCGTCACCGTGAACACTTCGGACTTGGTCTGGCCCTCGGCCAGGTACTGCGCCGCGCTGTTGTTGAGCGTATAGGTCCAGCCCACGCTGCCCACCGCGTCGTCCGTGCTCTCGTCGCTGACACTGGCCGCCAGCGTACCCAGCGCACCGGCCGGCGCGCTCACGCTGGCCACATGGGCGTCATCGGCCAGGTCCACGTCGCCAAAGGCGAAGCTGCCACTGGCCACCGTGGTACCGTCTTCGGTCACCGCCCCGCTTTCGATTTCTGCCGCCGTCACCGTCGGCGCGTCGTTGGTGCCGGTCAAGGTGATCGTCACGTCCTTGGTCACCGTCGCCCCGAAGTCGTCGGTCAGTGTCACCGTAAACACTTCGGTCTTGGTCTGGCCCGCGGCCAGGTACTGCGCCGCGCTGTTGTTTAACGTATAGGTCCAGCCCACGCTACCCGCAGCGTCGCCCGTGCTCTCGTTGCTGACACTGGCCGCCAGCGTACCCAGCGCACCGGCCGGCGCGCTCACGCTGGCCACATGGGCGTCATCGGCCAGGTCTACGTCGCCGAAGGCGAAGCTGCCGCTGGCCACCGTGGTGCCGTCTTCGGTCACCGCCCCGCTTTCGATTTCTGCCGCCGTCACCGTCGGCGCATCGTTGCTGCCGGTCAGGGTGATCGTCACGTTCTTGGTCACCGTCGCCCCGAAGTCATCGGTCAACGTCACCGTGAACACTTCGGTCTTGGTCTGGCCCTCGGCCAGGTACTGCGCCGCGTTGTTGTTCAGCGTATAGGTCCAGCCCACGCTGCCCGCCGCGTCGCCCGTGCTCTCGTCGCTGATAATGGCCACCAGCGTACCCAGCGCACCGGACGGCGCGCTCACGCTGGCCACATGTGCGTCATCGGCCAGGTCTACGTCGCCGAAGGCAAAGCTGCCGCTGGCCACCGTGGTGCCGTCTTCGGTCACCGCCCCGCTTTCGATTTCTGCCGCCGTCACCGTCGGCGCGTCGTTGGTGCCGGTGATAGTGATGGTCACATTCTTCGTTACCGACGAACCCTGACCATCGCTGATGGTGACCAGGTAAGTTTCGGTTACTGTCTGTCCCTGGGCCAGGTACTGCGCCGCCGCATTGTTCAGGTTGTACGTCCATTGCACCGAACCGTTGGCCGCGTTCGCTGCTTCGCTTACCGGCGAGAGCATGAACGTACCAAGATGAGTAGCGTTGCCCCCCGCCTGCGTGAACGTCGCCATGTGCGTGTCATTGAGGTCGACGTCGTTAAAGACAATCGTGCCGCTGGCCGTCAGCGAGTCGGTCGTGCTCGCAGTGGTGTCGGCGTCTTCGGTTACCGTGCCGGCCTGCTCGCCGAGGCTGATCGTCACACCATCATTCACGCCCGAAAACTGCACGGTAGCAGTGGCCCAACTGAGCGTTCCGTTGCCGAGGCGAATCGCATAGGTAAAGCTGTCCGTCAGGAGCTCACCTGTGGCAAGCGCCTGGAGTTGCTCCTTGAACTCACACGAGAAGGTAGTGGCGTCGTAGCCGACCTTCCCGTCCGAGGTGATCCAGATCTTTGCACCATTCTTACTGGTGTCAGAACTCGCCGTCTCAACCCTCGCCGTATCCTGGGTCAGGAGGTCGGCCGGAGCATAAGCCTTGGTGGCAGTAGAAAAACTGTCCGCGTTGTCGAGTGACCAGAGTGTCTTCGCGTTACCGCCGAGGTCATTGGACATGACGTCCCAATACATGACCCCCAGCAGATTTTCAGTGGTGGCGGTGGTAATGAGGACGTCATCCTTCGCCTGCGGCGTGTTGGAAAACGAGGTAACGGTTCCGCCGCTGGTAGTTGTAGTGCTAGCCATATCTTTCTCCCTAGAATGTCACTCTGAGCAAAAAACCGCTGTGGGCCACCAACAGCCGCAAGCCGATTCTTCCTCAACCCACGAACACTTCACTCCACCGGTACCAGCCGGCTGGCCAGTAGCTTCACGCCTACCCCGGCCCTGCCGCCCAGCGGTTCAATGCGCACGATTTGTCCTTGCGCCTTGAACTTCATGGGGCCGCCGGGCGTGTCGAGTTCGATCTCGAAGTCAATCAAGCTACCCACCTGCTGCTCGCTATCGGTTTCGAAATACAAACCGGAGGCGCTGATGTCACGGATGACACCCTTGCCCCCGCCGATCAGTTGCAGCGACAGGGTGACTTGTTCACGGGGCTCAATTCGGTGTGCGTCTCTCATGACTGCAGTCTAAAAACGGCCGCTGTTTATTACATGAGTGCGCTATCCCTTTTTTTCTGGGAGTCAATCACCCATGAAAACAGTGTTTTATGGGACAAATGTCATGGGAGGGGGGACTGAAGCGCTATAGAAAAAAGCTACAGGCTGCAACGATTGCTATCATGATCAGCTAACACAACCCGCCTAAAGAGGCAGCGACCCGAATGCCAATTCAAGTCCTGTTAGTAGCTCTACCGCTCGTGGCCTGGGGCCTTGAGCGTCTGGTGGAAAGCGCTCAACCAAGGTTGGCGCTGGCGGGTTCGGTGGCGTCGGTGGCGCAATACCTGCTTTCGCAGCACCAATACGCGCCGGATGTGGTGGTGCTGGACCTGGACAGCGAGGACTGTATCGAGTCGCTGGCCGACTTGCACAGACAGACCAAAGCCAAGATTCTGGTCGTGACAGGGTCGAGCGACGTGACGCTGCATGACAGTGCGGTGCTGGCGGGCGCACGTGGCGTGGTGGATAAGCGGGAGTCGGCATCCGCATCAACATTGCTCAAAGCCATAGAAAAAGTGCATGACGGCGAGCTCTGGATTGACCGCAATGCGACCAGCCGTATCTTCCTTGAACTGGCGCGCAAGAAAGTCGAGCGCGATATAGACCCAGAGCAACAAAAAATCGCCAAGCTAACGCGCCGCGAGCAGCAAACCATTGCATCGCTGGCCCGCGACCCCTCTGCCCCTGGCAAGTTGGTCGCCGAGAAACTGCACATCAGCGAGCACACGCTGCGCAATCATTTGACATCGATCTACAGCAAGCTGGGCCTGACGAATCGCGTAGATCTGTACGCCTACGCACACAAGCATGGGCTTTCCACAGGCGACTGAGCCGATTCCTTCCAGATTGATCGAAAACCCGATCTACCCCTCCCATCTCCTGCGAGGCCGGCAAGATTCGCCATCAATCTGCGTAACAGACCACTGCCGCAGTGGATCTTCACGGAACCCAGCCTTTATCCTTGACGCCCCCCGCTGTCCCGAGTCCTGGAGTTTCGCCCATGCCCCATGAAGGCAACCTGCTACAAGCCGCTGTCGTGTTTCTGATGGCGGCCGTACTCATCGTTCCATTAGCCAAGCGCCTGCAACTGGGGGCGGTTCTGGGTTATCTGTTTGCCGGGGTGATCATCGGCCCGTCGGTGCTGGGCCTGATCGACAACCCGCAAAGCGTCGCGAACATTTCCGAACTCGGCGTGGTGTTGCTGCTGTTCATCATCGGCCTGGAACTGTCACCGCGACGTTTGTGGGTGATGCGCAAATCAGTGTTCGGCGTGGGCTTGGCCCAAGTGCTGCTGACGGGTTCGGTGATCGGCGTGGTGGCGCTGTGGCTGTTTGGCCAGCCATTGAACACCGCGATCGTCCTGGGCCTGGGCCTGGCGTTGTCGTCCACGGCGTTCGGCCTGCAAAGCCTGGCTGAACGCAAGGAACTGACCAGCCCCCACGGGCGGCTGGCGTTCGCGATTCTGTTGTTTCAGGACATCGCCGCGATCCCCTTGATCGCCATGGTGCCGTTGCTGGCCGGCGGCGATCACAGCACCACCGTCAGCGAAAACCTGAACCACGGCCTGCAAGTGCTGGCCAGCATCGCCGTCGTGGTGATCGGCGGGCGCTATCTGCTGCGACCGGTGTTTCGCGTGGTGACCAAAACCGCGTTGCCAGAGGTCTCCACCGCCACGGCGTTGCTGGTGGTGATTGGCACGGCATGGCTGATGGAGCTGGTCGGGATTTCCATGGCCCTGGGGGCCTTCCTCGCCGGTCTGTTGCTGGCGGACTCCGAGTATCGCCATGAACTGGAAGCCCAGATCGAACCGTTCAAGGGCCTGTTACTCGGGCTGTTTTTCATCAGTGTCGGCATGGGTGCGAACCTGAGTCTGCTGCTGAGCATGCCGGTGGCGGTGCTGGGCCTGACCCTGTTGCTGATCGCGATCAAACTGCCGCTGCTGTTTATTGTCGGTCGATTGGCCGGAGGCTTGAAGAACGTCAGCGCGATCCGCTTGGGTATCGTGCTGGCGGCCGGTGGTGAATTTGCCTTTGTGGTATTCAAGATCGGGCGAGATCACGGGCTGTTCGCGGCAGAACTGTATGACTTGCTGGTGCTGACCATCACCCTTTCCATGGCCGTGACACCGTTGTTGCTGCTACTCTGCGCACGGTTGGTCAGCCCGAAAGTGCAACCGGTGGAAGTGCCGGAGAAGTTCCGCGAAATCGACGCCGACGCGCCACGGGTGGTGATCGCCGGCATGGGTCGCATGGGCCAGATCGTTGCGCGGATTCTGCGCGCGCAGAACATCAAGTTCGTGGCCCTCGACACCTCGGTGGAAACCATCGAACTGTCCCGCAGTTTTGGTGGCGTGCCGGTGTTCTACGGCGACCCGATGCGCCCGGAAATCCTCAACGCGGCCAAGGTCGGGGAAGCCGAGTACTTCGTGATCGCCACCGACGACCCGGACACCAATATCAAGACCGCCGAGCTGGTGCGCAAGCTCTATCCACATATGAAAATCATCGCCCGCGCCCGTAACCGTCAGCATGTGCACCGGCTGATGGACGTCGGCGCACACGCCGTGCGCGAAACCTTTTATTCGAGCCTGGAAATGAGCCGGCAAACTCTGATCGGGCTGGGATTGACCCAGGCTCAGGCGGATGCGCGGATCAAGCGCTTCAAGCAGCACGACGAAGTGGTGCTCGAAGCCCAGCATGCGGTGTATGACGACGCGGTGAAAGTGATGCAGACGGCGCAGGAAGCGCGAATCGAACTGGCGAAGTTGTTTGAGTCGGATCAGCTGCAGGAGCAGGTGGGCACAAAATGAGGTGGATTTAAGGTCCCCTTCGCGAGCAAGCCCGCTCCCACATTGGATCTTGGGTGTTCACAAATATTGAGCCTGACAGAGCCCCCTTGTGGGAGCGGGCTTGCTCGCGAAGAACGATAACGCGGTGCATTGGATAAACAATCATTTCAAAGGAATCCACCATGACTGACCAACCTGCCCCCGCCCTCAAGGAAATCTTCAACACCGAGCGCCTCAGTCACATCGCCTCCGAGATGACCGCGGTCTATCCGGCATTCGAAGCCAAGCGCTTTCTGAAGCTTGCCCAAACCGGCCTGGCAGACCTCAGTGTCATGCAGCGCATGGCCCGGGTCAGCGAATGCCTGCACGCGGTGTTGCCGCTGGACTATGAAGCGTCGCTGCAGGTGCTGCGCGACCTCGCCCCGCGCCTGAACAGCGGCTTCGTCAGCATGTGCCTGCCGCACTTTGTCGCCAGCTACGGCGCCCATGCGTTCGATCAGTCGATGGACGCACTGAAGTACTTCACCGCTTTTGGCTCTTCGGAGTTCGCAATCCGTCACTTTCTGCGCAGTGACCTCGAGCGCTCGCTCAAGCTGATGCATGCCTGGTCGCTGGATGACAACGAGCATGTGCGGCGCCTGGCCAGCGAAGGATGCCGGCCACGCCTGCCCTGGTCATTCCGGCTGGAGCCCATTCAGGCCGACCCGACACTGGCCGCGAACATCCTCGACAACCTCAAGGCCGACACGAGCCTGTACGTACGCAAATCCGTGGCCAACCACCTCAACGACATCACCAAGGATCATCCCGACTGGGTGCTGGACCTGATCGAAGGCTGGTCGCTGGACAACCGGCACACCGCATGGATCGCCAAACACGCCCTGCGCAGCCTGATCAAACAGGGCAACCGGCGGGCACTGGCGATCATCGGCGCGGGCGGCAAGCCTGAAGTCGAGATCGTTGATGTAAAAGTCGAACCGCCGGTGATTGGCCTCGGAGAAAAAATCACCCTGTCGTTTGCCGTCAAATCCACCGTTCAAAGCAGCCAGCGCCTGGTGATCGACTACGCCATCGATTACGTCAAGGCCAACGGCAGCACCTCGGCGAAGGTGTTCAAGCTCAAGGCGCTGACGCTGCCGGGCAACGCCGTCGAAGCCGTCAGCCGTGGCCAGCAGATCAAGGAACTCACCACCCGCCGGCATTATGCGGGGCGCCATGCGGTGCACATCATGGTCAATGGTGAGCGGTTGGCCAGCACGGCGTTCGAGATTCTCGGTTAAACCATAAGATCAATTCTGTATGTGCCACCGCCTTCGCGAGCAAGCCCGCTCCCACATTGGAATGCGGCCCCCTGTGGGAGCGGGCTTGCTCGCGAAGACGCCAGTTCAGGCACCGCCCAACAACAACCCCTGCTCCCGCTCACACAACTCCACCACATAATCCCAAAGCACCCGCAGCCGCACCGATTTGTGCAGTTCCCGGCGGGTGCTGATCCAGTAGCTGCGCTGGATGCTTTCGTCCGGCAGCAGCGGCACCAGACCGGGATCAGCGCTGGCCATGTAGCACGGCAGCACGGCGATCCCCAGGCCTGAGCGCGCCGCCTGTTGCTGGGCGATCACGCTGGTGCTGTGAAACACCACCCGAGGGTTGCGGCAGAAGCTGTTGAGGAACATCAGTTCCTGGCTGAACAGCAAATCATCGACATAGCCAATCCACGCATGACGCCCCAGGTCCTCCCGACTGCGCAACGGCGGTGAACGATCGAGATAGTCCTGGCTGGCATACAACGCCAGGCGATAGTCGGTGAGTTTGCGGGTGACCAGCATGTCGGCGGCCGGGCGCTCAAGGTGGATGCTGATTTCCGCCTCGCGGTTGAGGATGCTGACAAAGCGCGGCACCGCCACCAGTTCCACCTCCAGCCCCGGATAGCGTTCGAACAAGCCGTTCATGCGACTGGCCAGGAACATGATGCCCAGCCCCTCCGTCACGCCGACGCGGATCTTGCCCAGCGGCGCGGTGGATTGGGTGATTTCCTCCTGGGCCAGCAGCGCCACGTTCTCCATCGCCTCGGCGTGTTTAAGCAACGCCTCGCCGGCCGGGGTCATCTCGTAACCCTGGGCATGCTGGACGAACAACGCCGTACCGAGGCTTTTTTCGATGGCCTCGATGTGCCGCGCGACGGTGGCATGGGTGGTGTTCAAACGACGGGCTGCCGTGAGCAAACGCCCGCTGCGCTGCAATTCGAGAAAAAACCGCAGGTCATTCCAGTCGAACATGAATCGTCCTTGTTCGTTGCCGTTCGGGATGCTGTTTAAAAACGCACAGCAGCTGCGCAAAAACTAACATTCTTTTGACGAAAGCTAACAACTAGGATGACAGACAACAAGAACAACAACACGAGGTCAGGGATGCAGGCTTCCCTAGATGAATTCGATTACATCGTGGTCGGGGCCGGGCCGGCCGGGTGTCTGCTGGCCAATCGACTGTCGGCCGATGCGCAACATCGCGTGTTGCTGCTCGAGGCCGGCGGTCGCGACAACTATGCGTGGATTCACATCCCCGTGGGTTACCTGTTCTGCATCGGCAATCCGCGCACCGACTGGTGCTTCAAGACCGAAGCGCAACCGGGCCTGCAAGGTCGCGCCCTGAGCTACCCGCGCGGCAAGGTGCTGGGGGGCTGCTCCTCCATCAACGGCATGATCTACATGCGCGGCCAGGCCGGCGATTACGACGGCTGGGCCGCCGACGGCAATCCTGGCTGGAGCTGGCGAGACGTATTGCCACTGTTCAAGCAGAGTGAAAATCACTTTGCCGGCGCCGCCGAGTTTCACGGCGCCGCGGGCGAATGGCGGGTCGAACGCCAGCGCCTGTCATGGCCGATTCTCGATGCGTTCCGCAGTGCCGCCGAGCAAAGCGGCATCGCCAGCATCGATGACTTCAACCAGGGCGATAACGAAGGTTGCGGTTATTTCCAGGTCAATCAGAAGGCCGGCATCCGCTGGAACGCGTCCAAGGCCTTTCTCAAACCCATTGGCCAACGCCCCAATCTCACCGTGCTGACCGGTGTCGAAGTCGACCGCGTGTTGCTGGACAATGGCCGCGTCTCGGCGGTCAGCGCCCGCTGGCAAGGCCAGGCAAAAACCTTCAAGGCGCGCAAGGAGATCGTCCTGTGTGCCGGCTCGGTCGGTTCGCCCAGCATCCTGCAACGCTCCGGCATCGGCCCGCGTCCACTGCTTGAGCGGCTGGGCATTGGCGTCGCCCATGAGTTACCCGGCGTCGGTGGCAACCTGCAAGATCACCTGCAACTGCGGCTGATCTACAAGCTGGAAAATGCCCGCACCCTGAACCAGATCGCCGGCAGCCTGTGGGGCAAGCTGGGCATGGGCCTGCGCTACCTGTATGACCGCAGCGGCCCGCTGTCCATGGCGCCGAGCCAGTTGGGCGCCTTTGCCCGCTCGGGGCCGGAGCAGACTTCAGCCAACCTCGAATACCACGTGCAGCCGCTGTCGCTGGAGCGCTTTGGCGAACCGCTGCATGCCTTCCCGGCGTTCACTGCCTCGGTCTGTGATTTGCGCCCGCAAAGCCGTGGCCGGGTGGAAATCCGCTCGGCCGATCCGCAAGAAGCCCCGCTGATCCAACCCAATTACCTGAGCCACCCGCAAGACCTGCGGGTCGCCGCCGACGCCATTCGCCTGACCCGGCGCATCGTCGCCGCCCCGGCCCTGCGTGCCTTCAATCCGGTGGAGTACCTGCCCGGCGACAGCCTGCAAAGCGAAGAACAGCTGCACGAAGCCGCCGCGCGGATCGGCACCACGATTTTCCATCCGGTGGGCACCTGCCGCATGGGCAATGACGCCGACGCCGTGGTCGATGCGCAACTCAAGGTCCATGGCATCCCCGGCCTGCGCATTGCCGATGCCTCGATCATGCCGCGCATCACCTCCGGCAACACCTGCTCGCCGACGCTGATGATTGCCGAGAAGGCTGCACAATTGATCCTCAACCCTGTTGTAAACACATCACCTGTGGGAGCGGGCTTGCTCGCGAAGGCGTCGTGTCATTCAACATCAATGTGAATGATCCACCGCTTTCGCGAGCAAGCCCGCTCCCACAAGGATCGCATTAGATTCACGGACACTGAGCATTACCCCTGAAATGGAACACGCAACACCAGTGGAACAACAAAAACAATCACTGTGAGGGATACCGGTATGTCAGAGAACGTTCAAACCCTGGAAGCCGTGCGTAGCGCGGGCACCAGTCAGGAAACCCAGAAAGTCATCTTTGCCTCGTCCCTCGGGACAGTCTTCGAGTGGTACGACTTTTTCCTCTATGGCGCCCTCGCGGCGGTGATCAGCAAGCAGTTTTTCGCCGGGGTCAACGACACCACGGCGTTTATCTTCGCGCTGATGGCCTTCGCCGCCGGCTTTATCGTGCGGCCGTTCGGCGCGCTGGTGTTCGGTCGGTTGGGGGACATGATCGGGCGCAAGTACACCTTCCTCGCCACCATCGTCCTCATGGGCCTGGCGACGTTCTGCGTCGGGCTGCTGCCGACCTACGCCAGCATCGGCATCGCCGCGCCGATCATCCTGGTGGTGCTGCGCATGCTCCAGGGCCTGGCCTTGGGCGGTGAATACGGCGGCGCCGCGACCTACGTCGCCGAGCACGCGCCCATCGGCAAGCGCGGCTTCCACACCAGCTGGATTCAATCCACCGCGACCCTGGGCCTGCTGCTGTCGCTGCTGGTGGTGCTGGGCTGCCGTTACTTCACCGGCGATCAGTTCGAAGTCTGGGGCTGGCGCATTCCGTTCCTGTTTTCCATCGTGCTGCTGGGCATCTCGACCTGGATTCGCCTGAGCCTGCATGAATCGCCGGCCTTCGTGAAAATGAAAGAAGAAGGCAAGCTGTGCAAACAGCCGATTCGCGACTCCTTCGGCAAGTGGGAAAACCTCAAGGTGGTGTTGATCGCCCTGTTCAGCATCAATGCCGGGCAAGCGGTGACCTTCTACGCCGCGCAATTCTATGTGCTGTTCTTCCTCACCCAGTTCCTGAAAATGGACCCGGCCGTGGCCAACGGTTTGCTGATCGTCAGCGTGACCATCGGCGCCCCCTTCTTCATTTTCTTTGGCTGGCTGTCGGACAAGGTCGGGCGTAAACCGGTGCTGATGATCGGCCTGCTGCTGGCCACCGCCCTGTACTTCCCGATCTTCAAGACCCTGGCCCACTACGCCAACCCGGCCATCGACCAGGCCAGCCGCCAGGCACCGATCACCGTGATGGCCGACCCGGCCACCTGCACCTTCCAGTTCGACCCGGTGGGCAAGGCGAAATTCGACAGCCCGTGCGACAAGGTCAAGACCTTCCTGGTCAAGCAGGGCCTGCCGTACCAGAGTGCTGTCGCACCGGCCGGCAGTGACGTGCAGGTGAGCGTCGGTGACGTGAAGATCGACGGGTTCGACGAAGCCGCTCTGCGCGGTGCCGTGACCCTCGCCGGTTACCCGCAACAGGCGGACATGCAGCAGATCAACAAGCCGATGATCGTGGCACTGATCGTCGCGCTGATCATCATCTCCGCGATGTGCTACGGCCCGCTGGCGGCGTTGATGGTCGAACTGTTCCCGACCCGCATCCGCTACACCTCGATGTCCCTGCCCTACCACATCGGCAACGGCTGGTTCGGCGGCTTCCTGCCGACCGTGTCGTTCGCGTTGGTGGTGTACACCGGGGATATCTTCTACGGACTGTGGTATCCGGTGGTGATCACCGGGGTGAGCCTGGTGGTGGGGATGATTTGCCTGCGTGAGACGCGCAACGTCGATCTCGACAAGAACTGAGGTCATTGCCCGCGACGAGGGAGCTGGCTCCCTCGTCGCGGCGATCAAACCCGATCAAACTTCGGCATCGAGCAACTCGAACTTCACTTGATCCGGGTAGAACGCCACGTACTCTCGAATCTGTTCGACAGATATCTTGGGGTTTTCGTAACTCCACACCGCGTTGGCGCTTTCATGCCCCGGCACCTGCAGGCTGAAATAGCTGGCATCGCCCTTGTAGGGGCAATAACTGGTGTGGTCGGTGCGGGCGAAATACTTCTCGTCGATGTCCTCTCGCGGCACGTAGTACACCGGCGGGTAGTTGGCCTCCAGCAACACCAGGGCCCGCGCCGAGGCGGCCACTTGAATGCCATGAAATTTTACCAACAGACAGCCAGGCTGCTCGGCGATGGTGATGACAGGGCTAGGACCGGAGCTTTTCATGGAAAACGTTCCTCATGACGGTAATGGACCTGCAAATCGATGTGGCAGCGTGGCTTGCCCGCGATGGGCTGCGCAGCAGCCCCAAAACCTGAAACCACGATTTATCAGGTATAACCCAAGTTTTACCCTCGCGACTGCTTCGCAGCCGAACGGGAGCGACACACAAACCTGTACATCCATACAGATAAAGATTGCTCCATCGCTCATCAAGCGCCATTCTGTGCATCTCTGGCACACTGATCGACGATGGTGGTTATGCGGCTGTACCTCTGTGAAAAACCTTCCCAGGCCAAAGACATTGCAGCAGTCCTCGGCGCCCGGCGCCGGGGCGATGGCTGTTGGCTGGGAACGGACGTCACGGTGACCTGGTGCATCGGCCACTTGCTGGAAACCGCACCGCCGGATGCCTACGACGCGCGCTACAAGCGCTGGGTGCTGGCCGACCTGCCGATCATTCCCGAAAAATGGAAAATGACCGTCAAGCCGCGCACCGCCAGCCAGTACAAGGCGGTCAAGCGCCTGCTCGGTGAAGCGTCCGAACTGATCATTGCCACGGACGCCGACCGCGAGGGCGAGATGATCGCCCGGGAACTGGTGGAGCATTGCCGCTATCGCGGGCCGATCCGCCGGCTCTGGTTGTCGGCGCTGGACGATGCGTCCATCCGCAAGGCCCTCGCAGCCCTCAAACCGGGGAACGAGACCTTCAGCCTCTATCACTCGGCCCTGGGGCGTTCCCGGGCCGACTGGCTGATCGGCATGAACATGAGTCGGCTGTTCACCCTGCTGGGGCGCCAGTCTGGCTATCAAGGCGTGCTGCCGGTCGGCCGGGTGCAAACGCCGACCTTGCGCCTGGTGGTGGATCGCGATCGCAGCATCGCCGACTTTGTGCCCGTCCCCTATTGGGCCATCGACGTGCAACTGTTGCACAACGGCACCGCGTTCACGGCGCAATGGCGCGCGGCATCCGAGCTTTGCGACGACCAGGACCGCTGTCTGAATCAGGCATTGGCGCAACAAGCTGCGGCCGCCATAAGCGGCGCGGCCAGTGCGCGGGTGATCAAACTGCGCACCGAACGGATGCGCGAAGTGGCCCCGCTGCCGTTCGACCTGGGTACCCTGCAGGAGGTCTGCTCAAAGAAACTCGGCCTCGGCGCCCAGGAAACCCTCGACATTGCCCAGGCGCTGTACGAGACCCACAAAGTCATTACCTATCCGCGCAGTGATTGCGGCTACTTGCCCCTGAGTCAGCACAGCGAGGCTCCGGCCATTCTGGCGGCATTGCGTCAGGCCGATCCGGCGTTGAACGCCTTGCACGATCACCTTGATCCGCAACGGCGCTCACGGGCCTGGAACGATGCCAAGGTCAGCGCGCACCACGGCATCATCCCCACGGCTGCGGCGAAGAACCTCGAACGTCTGGCGGGCAAACAGCGTGCGGTCTACACCCTGATCCGCGCCCGATACCTGGCGCAGTTCCTGCCCAATCACGAATACGACCGCACCCAGGCCGATTTCGACTGCGCCGGCGAGGCCTTGCGCGCTGTCGGAAAGCAGATCATCGAGCCGGGCTGGAAACGCGCCCTGCCCGAAGCACTGGCTCCGGCCAAGGGGCGCGAAGCCCCGGCACCGCAGACTCTGCCCAACCTGGCCGAAGGCATCGACTGCGCAGTGGCCGGCGTGCAATTCAAGGACCTCTGGACGCAACCGCCAAAGCCGTTTACGGAAGGCGACCTGATCAAGGCCATGAAGAATGTCGCCAAACTGGTGCAAGACCCGCTGCTCAAGCAAAAGCTCAAGGACACCACCGGCATCGGCACCGAAGCGACGCGTGCGTCGATCATTCAGGGCCTGCTCGACCGTGGTTATCTGGTCAAGAACGGCAAGGCCCTGGCCGCCACGCCGGCCGCGTTCAGCCTGATCGACGCGGTACCCCGGGCCATCGCCGATCCGGGCACCACGGCGATCTGGGAGCAGGCGCTGGACATGGTGCAAAGCGGGGAAATGAGCCTGGAAGAGTTCGTCACCAAACAGGCGGCGTGGATGAGCAAGCAGGTCAGTCGCTGTGCCGGCCTGAGCCTGACCATCAGCGGTCCACCGCCCGGCGGGCGCGCCGCAACCCCATGGAAGAAAAAGCGCAAGAGCCTCCCGCGCAAACCATCGAGTGGCACCAGGCGCGGGGCAAAGCCGGCAAGCAAAACCTGAACCCGACACCGAACCTTGTGGCCAACCATAATCAAGGGTGTACCTGCCCCGGCGTAACTGGAGCCAACCCGTATGCCTTCGATAGAACTGCACGCCGCCCAACGCGATGAACTGGAAACCATCGAGAACCTTATGCAGTTCTATACCTACGACTTCAGCGAATGGTTACCGCTGAAACTGGGCGAATACGGTTTCTTCAACATCCTGCCCATGCCCGACTACTGGCGAAACCCGGCTACCCGACCCTTCCTGATCAAGGTCGACGGTGAACTGGCCGGCTTCGTGACCGTGGATAACCAGGTCCATCTACCCGGCTCCGACTACAACATCGGCTACCTGTTTGTCAGTCGACGCTTCCGTGGCCAGGGTGTCGCGCGATTTGTCGTTTCCACCCTCTTGAGTCGGTTCCCCGGTCAATGGCAGATTTTCCACATCGAGGCGAATCAGCCGGCGCGCCTGTTCTGGGCCGCCGTGATGCCGGGGCTCAACGTTGCCGGGCTCACCTTGCACCAGCAGGTGGTTGACCGCTATCCCTGCACTTTTTACCGCTTTGAGTGTCCGCCTTTGTCGTCCTGACCGACACACCTTCGACTCCACCCGCTAATTCCCAACAGCTTTGTCCGACAATATGTAGTGACTAAAAATATTCACTACAAAACCGTTGACGCCTCCGATTTGCCCTTGCATGATGCAGACGTCTCCCCGATCGGGAGTACAGGCAACACGTTTGAGCAAGCTCGTCTGACCGCCGAGCTGTTTTTCCCGGATACACGCTGCCCACAAGGCAGATTGAAGAAGCTGACCTGGCCTGAACGTCCAGTACAAGGGCGAGAAGTCTTGGCGAGCAATCCTCATGAAGCTTGTGGCCGACCCTGAAAATGTCGGCAGTGGCCTTAAGGTTTTCGCCGCTTCTCTTCGTTGTGACGCTATTGCGTAGCAGTTATTCAACACGACTACATGCAACAGACGCAGGACCCCGCCCGATAAGGCGGTCGAACGCTGACGTCCTGGTTTCGGTGCCAGGGATCAACTAACCGATGGGCTACCTGTATTAGCGAATCAACTTTGAAAGATCACCAATTGGTCAAGGGGCTTTATGATGAATCTGAACAATCAACCAACTATCGATGAACTGGCTCGTATCTTCGCTGCAAAGAAAGACAGCCACGACAACCATATTCTCTGGATCAGCAAGTGTGGCCAGGTTCATATCGACTGCCTGTCGCCGCACGCCCATGAAGCAGAGTTCGACCAGAACAACCAGAACCTGCTCGCCCGACTGAAGATGTACCGTCGCGGCCAGGGCTATGTCGGCAAGAAGGCCGCGGCCGACAAGGACTTCATCGGTAATGTTCTGCAAACCCTGAAACAGGCCTGGGCCTCGATGCAGAACCAGAACGAAGTTCGGGTGATTGACCGGTTCTACTGATTAAGATGAGTCATTACTGACTTATTGATAAACAAGGCCTGCTCCCGATAAGGAGCAGGCCTTTTTTTCGACCAGGACACGGTCTCTTGCAGGAGCTGGCTTGCCAGCGATAGTCGTTAACGATAACGCGTGTAAACCGGATAAACGCGGCGCACTTGAGTCCATCGCCGGCAAGCCGGCTCCTTGGGTTGAAGGTTACTTCTTCAGTAACGCCGAGCAGGCGGCTTTATAAGCCTCATGCTGATACTTATTCAGCGTCGCCGACAGCTCAAACCCGTGCTTCTTGGCCTGGGCATTGATGGTCTGCGGCGACAGCAGCGCCACCTCGCAATTGTCCAGCAACTGCAAATCCCCTTCGATCTTGAACGTGGTCGGCCCACCGGCAAACTCACCCTTCTTGCTGCGCTTCTTGATCGCGATCCGATCTATCGAATTCTCGCGCACGAACGACGCAACCTACGCGGCAAACACTTTGACGTTGGCGGCTTCCTCATCATCGTCCAGGGCAATTTTCTTGGTGGCGAGCGCGACGTGATTCAACGCCTGACCGTCGAGGGCGGCCACGGCGATGATCGCTTCGCTGCCTTTGATTTCGATGCCGCAGATTTTCATTTCGATCCCTTTCACAGCCTAAATCTCAAGTTGATTAGCGGTAATACCAAACGCCGCTGCTATTTTTTTGCGAGTGGCCTTCCGAGGCTTTGAGACGGTCTCTTGCTGGGCAAATGCCGGTTGAGAGACACCCATCCGTTTGGCCACTTCATCCTGTGTAAGGCTCAAGTGCTTGCGCCATGGAGCGCTGTTCGAGGGAAGATCAGCGGACTGTGAAAGCTTGATCGAAATTGTCTTGCGCCTTATCGAGCAGAAATTTCTGTAGGATTTTTAGTATCGCAGTACTGCGAAGTTTCCTTTTCCTTCCTGTGACTGTGAATTCGGCGGTACGAATTATTTAGTTTGTGCCGCATCATTCATGGACACCCTTCAGATAAGGAGTCTGGAAATGAATGCTCCCCTCTCCCCTTTGTACACCAATGAAGCCTCCCCTGATTTTGTTCGCAGCTAAGAAGATTACCTTTTCTCGCAGCAACTTGAAGGGGCGAACAAAGACGCCTTGAGGATTATTGAACAACAACGGGCTTACGCCAACGCTCATCCGCCCACAGCTATCTACCGTGTGGCAACCGCGGGCAGCCAACCTCGTAATGACAGGAGGATTCAGCGTGCAACTTCGCCGTGGGAGTTCACATAGGATAAGCACCTAGACCGGGAGTACAGTCTTGACATCATCACTGACATTTAACCGTGCCGCGAGGCTTTCCCGTAGATATACATCCGAGATGCGCGAGAGTTCCCGGCTCTCGCTAGCCTTTGTATCTGGCAATATCGCGCATGTGATTATTGCGACTACGGACGTAATAATGGCTGGATGGATTAGTACCGAGGCGTTAGCTGCGTCGACTTTGGCACAGGGCCTCTACTATCTTCTGTTTTTATTATTTTCCGGGCTACTCATTTCTACAATCCCGTTTATTACTGATGCATTGGTATCTACGGCAAAAGAAGAACAATATGCATCTGTATCAACCAGCTGCATTCAGCTCATAGTAGCTGCATTTTTAATATGCTTAGCAATGCTCTATTTTACGAAAGAAATATTAGTTTTTTTTGGCCAGGATCCGCTTTTGTCTCTCGAAGCTCAGAGATACATGAATAGCCTGATGTGGAGCATCGGTCCAGCGATTTTATTTGTACACCTCAGAAATGTTTTATCAATAATGGGATCAGCGCGATATACAGTTATCGCAATTATTATAGCATCGATCTTTAACTTCGTTGCCAACCTGATTCTAATATTTGGTTTTTTGTGGATACCCCCCTTGGGTTTGTTCGGTGCAGGTATCGCCACGACGCTAACAAACATTTTGCTTTGTATATTGCTGGTCATATTAGGCTTAATGAATCCGCAGTTCAGGGGGCGGCAGCACTGTATAAAATTGACAGTAGTGAGAGGGTGGTTGATGCTGCCTATTTTAAGAAACGGTATTCCGGTCTCTTTAACGCAGGCAAATGACACGCTATTTTTCTTCATCCTCACAATCATAGTGGGTAAGTTTGGAGTCGTTGCGTTGGCTGCTCATGGTATCGCAATGCAAGTTCTTCAAGTCGTATTTACAATACCTAATGGCATTTCTCAAGCTTCTACTACGAGAATAAGCCTCTGCTCTCCTTTGGGGGTGTATTCGCGGCGGACGAGTGACGCCGGATGGAGTGCTTTATGGCTCAGCTGGATAGTACTCACTGTAATATCTTCTATCCTGATTATTTTTTCCCATGATATTGTTCAGCTATTTGTTGCTCGCGGTGAAGGTGGAGATGACGAGTTTATCAAGCTTTCTAGCCTTTTTGTCTGCATTTTAGGAATCTTCCATTTCTTTGATGGAAGTCAAATGGTACTGCTCGGTATATTTAGGGGCTTGAAACAAACCGTCTTTCCGATGTTGCTTTCGATCATTTGTTTTTGGCTAGTGGGGCTACCGCTCGCTCTCTTCTTGGCATTTTATACTGACCTAGGAGCAGCGGGTGTATGGTGTGGCGTAGGGCTTGGACTTATAGCGCTGTTCTCTCTACTTCTATTTAGATGGATCCGATACAAGGCTCCGGCGCAGGTTGCGGCATGAGAAATCTATACGGCATTCGAGGTATAAATTACATACTGAGCCTGCCATTGCTCGAGAGGCTATTCTTCGTGTTCGACAAACCGGCGCTCAAATACGTAGCCAGGGCCCGTTGCTGGCTCATATCAATGACTCTGCTGACGTCTGGGCGCGACTTTGGCAGACGCAAATCCAATTAGGTATTATTCCTTACTATATGTTTATCGAGCGTGATACCGGGGCCCGCCGGTATTTTGAAGTCCCTCTTGTATGTGCGTGGGAAATTTACCGGGACGCGGTCAAACAAGTTTCAGGTATTGCCAGGACTGCCAGAGGACCTTCGATGAGCGCAGATCCGGGGAAAGTTGAGGTCTGCGGTTTAGCTGAAATTCGAGGAGAAAAGGTGTTTGTTTTACGTTTTATCCAAGCACGAAACCCGGATTGGGTGCAGAGGCCATTCTTCGCACGATTTGATCCCGATGCTACGTGGTTCGATCAACTAAAACCGGCTTTTGGGGAGACTGCGTTCTTTTTCGAGAGGGAGGTTTCTTAACCCGTTTTTGCCAGCGTTGCCGCTGATGATCAAACTGCCAGGCTGGGACAATGTGCCCCCACTCAATACTCTGTGCGCGGTTTTCATGGATCCGCGTTTCATAACTGCAGGACGCGAGATCAACTGGTCGCGGTAGGAATGGCAGCCAACTGCCACCCCCGCACAGATCCGTACGTGCGGAATTACCGCATACAGCTCCTGCCTTGGGTTATGAGTAAGCGCTCCACACACACCACCGACTTCAATGTGAGTAGCCCGCTCAACTATTCGCGCGTTCTTTGACACCATCGATCACGAGTGGATGATGTGCTTTCTGCAACACCGAATCGCGGATCGACGGGTGTTAGCGTTAATAGTCCGATGGCTGCGTACAGGTGTTCTTGAAAACGGAAAGCGAACTCCTGCGAAGCAGGGCACACCACAAGGTGCGCCTATTTCACCGCTATTAGCCAATATCTATCTGCGCTTGCGGCTGGAAAAGGCGCGGCAGTTGCTGCGTCAAACCGACATGAGTGTGCTGGAAGTGAGCATTGCCTGCGGGTTTGAATCGCCGTCGTATTTCACCCGCAGTTATCGGGCGAAATATGCACGGTGCCCACGAGAAGACCGGCGTACCGCAAAAGCATGAACACTCGAGATCCGCTGTAGAAGCGAGCTCTGCTCGCGAAAAACGCCTGGGCGACGCGTTCATTCAGGTAGCACGCGTAATCGTTAACGTCCATCGCGAGCAGGGTTCGATCGACGCGCTGGATGCCGACAGCCGAAGCTTCGTGTCGCCGGTCGAGCATCCAAGCACTTGTGCCGTATCGGCCAAAGTGATCAAGACCGCGTGATCAGCACCGCCGATTGTTGAAGAAAGTGACCGCCCTTGCAGCGGTCACTGATTGCGCCATCTCAGCGTTTGACGCCCAGATCGATTTGGGTCATGCGACTACGAATGGTAAACACGCCATCACCCGAGAGAATCGCACTGCGAGCAAACAGGCGCCCGCTCTCCCAGTTCGAAAGCCCCAGTTCCGGCTTGTTCAACGCGTACTGGCCGTCGACCCAACGGGTGATGCCGTTGCCGACAAAAGGCGCGTTGACCGCGTTGTAGAAACGCTCCTGAGCCTCGGCACTTTCACTGATCAATGACACGGTGAATTGCGGGCTGTAGCGATTGAACAAGGCAACGGCATCGTCCAGGTTGTCGACGATCTTCAAGCTGACTTCCGGGGTTTCTTCCCACTCCCATTCACGGCCCAATTGATCTTCCGGCAACGGCTCGGCCTGCGCCTCGCTCTGATAGCCTTCGGCACGGTATACCTGGACCGATGCAGCCAGCCAGTCTTGCGGCAGGTGCGACTCGCTGCCTTCAACGATATGCAGCTTGCAGCCCTGGCCCCGTGCGGTGCCGGCCTGCTTGAGTGCGTCGAGGAACAGCGGCACCAGTTCAGCGGCGCGGTCGCGGTGAATCAGGCAGACGTTCAGGGTGTTGCAGACCTTGCGGTCCAGGGAGTTGCGCACCACGGCGGCAAAGCGCGGGGCGTCGGCATCGGCGTTGGCGATCAGCCACGCACCACCGGTGCCGTGCAGGCTGACCGCCGTGCCGGCCTGCTGCGCGATGCTGCCCAACTGGCTGACGGCGCGACCCGAACCACGGGCCACTGCCAATGACAGGCGTCGGTCAGCGAACATCGCCCAACCGGCGGCGTGGTTGATACTTTCTACCAGCGACACGGCTCCGGCCGGCAAACCGGCGTCGCTCAGCGCAGGGTTCAGTGCATGGGTGACGATCGCCTGGGCGGTGCCCAACGCATCACTGCCGATGCGCAGCACCGCGGTGTTGCCGGTACGCAATACACCGGCCGCGTCGGCAAACACATTCGGCCGGCCTTCGAAGACGAACGCGACGATGCCCAGCGGCGAGACCACTTGCTCGACTTTCCAGCCATCGTGTTCGACGCAACTGATCACCTTGCCACGACTGGCCGGTGCATCGCGCCAGGCGCGCAGGCCGGCGATCATGTCGCGACGCATGCGCTCATCGGCCAGCAACCGGGTGGTCGAACGACCGCGCGCCTTGGCCCGCTCGATGTCGGCCAGGTTGGCGGCTTCGATCAAGGCCCAGCATTGCGCGGTTTCCAGGCGTTGGGCAAACAGGTCGAAGAAGGCGCTGATGGCTTGATCGGACACTGCCGACAGCGCGGTGAATGCCGCCTGGGCGCGCTCGATCGCGACGTTGGCCGCTTGCTGGTCCGCCACGGGAATCAGCAGCAACTCGCCGCTGACCTGCTCCACCAGCAGGTGGTCACCGGGCTGGAAGCGTTGCGCCAGTTCGGGGCTGACGACAGTGACACGATTACCGGCGAAAGGGATTGGCGTGCCAGCGACTAGACGTTCGAGCGCAAGAGACATGAAGCGGTTTCACCATGCAGGGGGCGGCCGGAAAATGTATAGCAATTTCCCTGGAGCGTCACGCTTCGCACCGGCGATCCCCTGTGGGAGCGGGCTTGCTCGCGAATACGGTGTGTCAGCCACATTGATGGTGCCTGACACACCGTATTCGTCGGAACGCCGCCCGGAGCAAGCCCGCTCCCACCCTGGTTGTGCATTGGATGAAAAACCCCATGGTTACGTATCTCAGTGTATACAGCCCCACCCCAGACACACCCCGCACTCAAAACCCCGCCACAACGACACACCGCAGATACACCCCATTGATGAAATACGCCTGTCGATTGGCCAAGCCGATCAAAGCGCTCAACTCTCGGGGGTATGCCGTTGCCCCGCCGCCCTGACCTGAAAGAGAACTACGCCCATGACCACCTCCGTTTCTTCGGCCGTCAAAGGCCTGCACCTGAACCTCGACCGTGCCGGCGACTGGTTTGCCCCCCTGGCGCTGCGGGTGTTTCTCGCCTGGGAATTCTTCGAGTCCGGCCTGGAAAAATTCAACGGCCAGAACTGGTTCGCCGATATCCAGGAGCGCTTCCCGTTTCCGTTCGACCACCTTCCAGCGACGCTGAACTGGGAACTGTCGATGTGGGCCGAACTGATCTTCGCCCTGACCTTGCTGGTGGGCCTGGGCACACGTTTTTCGGCGCTGAGCCTGATGGTGGTAACCCTCGTCGCAACCACCGCCGTCCATTGGCCCGCCGACTGGCACACTCTCAGTGAACTCGCCCAAGGCTATGCCATCAGCAACAAGGGTTACGGCAACTTCAAGCTGCCTTTGATCTATCTTGTGGCCCTCACGCCGCTGTTGCTGTCGGGTGGCGGTAAGCTCGGCATCGATGCGCTGCTGGCGCGTTGCTTCTGGCGACGCTGAAACGACAGCTGCAACGCCGACAAACAAAAAGGGGACTTCCATGAAGTCCCCTGTTTTTTTTTCCCCGGAACTAACCCATCACCTCTTCCAGCCCGGTCTGTTCCGCCAGCTTTGGATGCGCGCTGCGCTCATGCACATGGGATTGCGGCGTGCGGTCGATCAGCAGGCTCAGCAGTTCCGGGCGGCTGTAGTGGCCACGGGAATCCATCATGCGCTTGCGCTTGTCGATCAGGCCCATGTCGAGGTCGGCGATCACCTCGCCCTCACCTTCATGCAACGAACCCAGCACCGAGCCATCCGGGCTGATGATCGCGGTGTAGCAACCGCCGGAGATCGGACCAATGGCGCAACCGGTGTCGGCCATGATCTGCGCCTGTTGCTCGGGGTACAGCCACGCCGTGGAGTTGACCACAAAGCACGCGGCCTCCAGAGCATGCTGACGAATGCTGACTTCCATTTGCGAGGCGAACAGCGGACCTGCAAACGACCCCGGGTACATGGCCGCATGGATCTGTTCGCCATCGGCCATCAAGGCATAACGGGCCAGCGGGTTGAAATGCTCCCAGCAGGCCAGTTGCCCGATGCGCCCTACCGCGCTGTCGACGGCCCGCAGGCCTGAGCCGTCGCCCATGCCCCAGATCATGCGCTCGTGGTAGGTCGGGGAAATCTTGCGGCGACGCTGGATCAGCGAGCCGTCGGCATCGAACAGCAACTGCGTGTTGTACAACGTGCCGCCATCGCGCTCGTTGACGCCGATGGACACGACCATCCCCGCTTGCCTGGCCGCAGCGCCGATGGCATCGGTGGCGTGCGAAGGCACGGTGACCGCCTGGTCCAGCAGCTTGAGGTGTTCGGCGGCCATTTCGAATGGCGACTGCACGTAGGAAAAGTACGGGTAGTACGGCACCACGGTTTCCGGGAATACGGCGAATTGCACACCTTGCTCGCCGAGTTCGAGAATCTTCTGCACCACTTTGTCGACGGTGCCTTCTCGGCTGTAAAGAACAGGGCTGATTTGTACGGCGGCGGCTTTGACGAGGGTCATGGCGGTGATCTCATTGAGGAAAAGGTTTCAACGAGATAAATATTACGCAAATAATATTAAGACCTGAATGTCGTATACACCACCTTTCAGGACATCACGATTCAGCCCCGACTGGCACGCTGAATCACCTGCGGCGGCTGCCCGAACGCACGAATAAAAGCGCGGCGCATCCGCTCCCGGTCACCAAAGCCGGTGTCCGTCGCTACCACATCGATAGAGTGCCGTCCGGTTTCCATCATCAACCGGGCCGACTCCACCCGCAGGTTTTCGATGGCCTTGGCCGGAGACTGGCCGGTTTCGGCATGAAACACCCGGCTGAATTGCCGAGGGCTGAGATTGGCCGCACTGGCCAGCTCCTCGACCGACAGCGCGGACTTGAGATTCTGCCTGGCGTAATTCAGCGCGGCCTGTATGCGATCGGTCTTGGGGGCCAGCTCCAGCATCACCGAAAACTGCGACTGCCCGCCGGAACGCCGGTGATACACCACCAATTGCCGCGCTACCTTGCGTGCAACGTCGACGCCCAGATCGTTCTCCACCAGGGCCAGCGCCAGATCGACGCAAGCGCTCATGCCGGCAGCCGTCCAGACGTTGCCGTCGTTGATGAAGATCCGGTCTTCCTCGACCTTCACGTTCGGGTACGCCTTGCGAAAGGCCGGCACATGCGCCCAGTGGGTGGTCGCCCGCCGACCATCAAGCAAACCGGCCTGGGCCAAGGCAATCGCCCCCGTACAAATCGAGCCCAGACGCCGGGTGCCGTGGCTGGCGCGACGCAAAAACTCCAACATGCCCGGCGTGGTCGGGCGGATCAGGTTGTCGCCCAGGACCAGCAGCGTATCGAACGCGCGCTGGTCGAACGCTTCGGTCTGCACTGCAAAACCGGCGGACGTTTGCACCAGGCCACCCGGCTCGGACAGCAATGCAATCCGGTACAACGGCTCGTCGCCGGCGCTATTGGCCAACTCGAAGGCGGCACACATGGCCAGGCCCAGAACCTGGAAGCCGGGGTAAACAATGAGTCCGATCTGGTGCATGGCGATATGACCATAAACGTGGCATGCCTGATGTTCAGGCCAGAAGACTTGTACTCTAACCCGAACAGCAGGCGCCGGGCATCAGGGTGGAGCACCTCGCGCATCGGCCGATAGCGACGGATAATCAGGTGGTTTGCATCTCACCGAGGAATTGCAGGATGTCACTGACTCTTTATTTCCATCCGCTCTCGTCGTTCTGCCACAAAGCGCTGATCGCTCTCTATGAACTGGGAATCGAGTTTGAAAAAAGGGTCATAGACCTGGGCAACGAGGCTGACCGGGCCGAGCTTCAAGCGCTGTGGCCGATCGGCAAGTTTCCGGTGCTGCGCGATCACGCCCGGCAAAAGGATGTGCCGGAGTCGAGTGTGATCATTGAGTACCTGGACCGGCTTCATCCCGGTCAGGTGCATCTGGTTCCGGACGACTGGGAAACCGCGCTGGAGGTGCGTCTGTGGGATCGTTTTTTCGACCTGCACATCCAGGTGCCGATGCAGAAGATCGTCGCTGACAGAATCAATGCCGCAAATGGCGACCTGACCCGCGAACGCGCCGCGCTAATGACGGCGTACGGCATTCTTGAACGTCAGCTGACGGCAAGAACCTGGGTCGCCAGCCCCGCGTTCAGCATGGCCGACTGTGCCGCCGCCCCGGCACTGTTCTACGCCAGCACCCTCGTACCCTTTCCTGGCGATCATCGCCACTTGAGTGCTTATTTCGACAGGTTGACCCAAAGGTCCTCGGTCAAGCGGGTCATCGACGAGGCAAGGCCGTATTTTTCCTGGTACCCGTTTGCCGAGGCCATTCCGGAGCGCTTTCGGTAGTGGCGCCAACGCGACCGGGGAACGGGAGGCAAAAAACCAACGAATCGACGAATAATAACCGTCGGTCGAGTGTTTTCTGATTATGCAGGAATAAAAAAATGGCAGGGGCGGCTGGATTCGAACCAACGCATGGCAGGATCAAAACCTGCTGCCTTACCGCTTGGCGACGCCCCTGTATCTGTTGCGATGAGTGCCTGGCACTCGCTTTCTTGAGTGGCAACAAGACCTGTTGCCTGCTCTCGCGGCTGGTTCCCTGAGGGTCGCTGCAAGAGTGGGCGCAAATTTACCAACTTTTTCCTCGTCTGGGAAGCCCAAACAAAAAAAATTGTTCATTAAAACAGGCGCTTAGTGTTGAGCCGGATCTCGGGGATTTATCGGCGCACATTCAGCCCGAACAGCTCTGCTACGCTTTTCAATACTCGAATTGAATCGGGAATCGTTTATGCAACACCCTTCCCTTGCCATTTGAGGGCGCCAAAAGTGAAAGGCAAATTAATGGGGGCCGCTGCAACCCTTCTGGTACTCGGGACCGCGGTTTATGGGTTGAACACCTGGGAACACATCCAGAACCAGCGACAGGAAGCGGTCTGCAAGGCCGCCCGGGAGCATCTGAATGACCTGGAAACCCAAGCGCGAGCCTTGGCCTCCGGGTTGACGGTCGAAGCCTATGCCGAAGCCGAAAAAGCCGAGGCCGGCCAGTTGGTCCTGGCACTCGATACCGCCAGGAATGAAGCCGAGGTCGATGCCGTCATCGACAAGCACGCCGCTGCCATCGAGGCGCAGATAACGGCCGAGGAGGCTGAGGTCCAGTCCCGAGGCGAACAACCCTTCCTCGGTCAGGAACTGAAAAGGCAACGCATCCCGACCGACGTCAAACAGGAATTCAAACGAGCTGAAAAGGCCGTCGCCGATACCTGTAAATAGTGTCGACCGCCAGCTCCAGGTTTATCGTCAGCGTCTGGAATTCAGCAAAAGAGGTTTCAGGCTGGAACAGGTGAGCGCGCCGTTGCGGCGCACTCACCGGTCACTCAGTGCGGTGCGCGCGGGATGGTCTTGAGCAGGTCTTCGGGGCTGATGTGCCCCACCACGCTGCCCGGTTGCGGCAGGTTGAGGATGTGCCCTTTCATCTTGCCGATGATGTGCATTTCACAAGGCTTGCAGTCGAACTTTAACGTCAGCACTTCATCGCCGTGTATCAGCTGCATCGGTGCAACCTTGGTGCGCACGCCAGTCACGCCCTTGGCCTGTTTCGGGCACAGGTTGAAGGAGAAACGCAGGCAGTGCTTGGTGATCATCACCGGCACCTCGCCGGTTTCCTCGTGGGCCTCGTACGCCGCGTCGATCAGCTTGACGCCGTGGCGGTGATAGAAGTCGCGGGCCTTCTGGTTGTAGACGTTGGCCAGGAAGGACAGGTGCGACTCCGGGTACACCGGCGGCGGCGTGGTCTCGGCCTTACGGCTGCCACGCGGGTGGGCGGCGATCCGCGCTTCGGTCAAGGCGTCGATCACTTCACGGCGCAGGGCCTTGAGCTGCGAGTTGGGGATGAAGTACGCCTGCGGCGCGTCCAGCTTGATGTCGATGGCGTGGTACTGCGTGGTACCCAGTTGGCCGAGCAGATCCTGCAATTGCTCTAGCGCCTGTTCCGGTTTGTTGGCGGCGCCGAACGGGCCGGCCAGGGTGACGCTGGCGCTGATGCCCTCTTCGCTGGTAGCGGTCAGTTCCAGCTGCTCTTCACGCAGGCAAGCGACCCAGTTCAGGGCAATGCGACGCTCGGCGGAGGTCTTTTGCAGCGCCTGTTGCCAGTTGTGATCAAGGTTGCGATTCAGCGGATGATTGGGGCGCAGCTTGTACATCCCCTCCGGCATCTCGTTGGGCTCGACGCGATAGCGATAACGCTTCTCGCCGTCCTCCTCGAATTCGCCTTTGGGTTCGGCGATGTTGGCGCGGAAACCCACCACTTCCCGCTTGACCAGCACGTTGAGGCCGTCGCCGTTGGACAGCGGCTCATGGGTCACGACCTGCATGTCACGCTTGGCGACTTTCTCGACCACACCCACCGGCAGACCGGTGAAGGTCGGCGAGTCAAAGGCGCCGATATCGATCTTGCGGTCAGTGACGAAGTAATCGGTGCTACCACGGTGGAAGGTTTTTTCCGGGTCGGGCAGGAAGAAGTGCGCGGTGCGGCCGCTGGAGGCACGGGCCAGGTCCGGGCGGTCTTCGAGCACGGCGTCGAGGCGCTGACGGTAGTAGGCGGTGATGTTTTTCACATAGCCCATGTCCTTGTAGCGGCCCTCGATCTTGAACGAACGCACGCCGGCCTCGACCAGGGCGCGGATGTTGGCGCTCTGGTTGTTGTCCTTCATCGACAGCAGGTGCTTTTCGTAGGCGATCACCCCACCTTTTTCGTCCTTGAGGGTGTACGGCAGACGGCAGGCCTGGGAGCAGTCGCCACGGTTGGCGCTGCGCCCGGTTTGCGCGTGGGAAATGTTGCACTGGCCGGAAAACGCCACGCACAACGCACCATGGATAAAGAACTCGATGGCTGCGTCGGTTTCGTCGGCGATGGCGCGGATCTCCTGGAGATTCAGCTCGCGGGCCAGCACCAGTTGTGAGAAACCGGCCTGATCGAGGAACTTCGCTCGCTCCAGGGTGCGGATGTCAGTCTGTGTACTGGCGTGCAGCTCGATCGGCGGAATGTCCAGCTCCATCACCCCCAGGTCCTGGACGATCAGCGCATCGACGCCGGCGTCGTACAACTGATGGATCAGCTTGCGGGCCGGTTCCAGTTCGTTGTCGTGCAGGATGGTATTGATGGTGGTGAACACCCGGGCGTGGTAGCGACGGGCGAACTCCACCAATTGGGCGATATCACTCACTTCGTTGCAGGCATTGTGGCGGGCGCCGAAGCTCGGGCCACCGATGTAGATGGCATCGGCGCCATGCAGGATGGCCTCGCGGGCGATGGCGACATCGCGGGCAGGGCTGAGCAATTCCAGGTGATGTTTGGGCAAAGACATAGTTTTTTTAGTCAGGCTTGTCACGGTCGAGGCGTGCATTGTAGCGGCGAAACGCCTGACCGGCACCCGTACACTGCCAGGTGGTGCTTCGAGCAGGCCTGGCATGCCTCAACCCCTGTGGGAGCGGGCTTGCTCTCGAAAGCGCTGGGTCAGTCAACACTTGTGCCAGCTGACACGCCGTCTTCGCGAGCAAGCCCGCTCCCACAGGGTTTTGTGTATGTCTGACTGAGATCAGGCCTTGGCCGCCATCGCGGTCACTTCCACGCGCATGCCTTCGACCGCCAACGAGGCAACCCCGACAGCAGCGCGCACTGGCCATGGCTTGGCGAAGTAGCGCTTGTAGACTTCGTTGAACGCGGCGCGGTCGGCCATGTCGGTGAGGTAGATGGTCAGGTGCATCACGCGGTCCATGGAACTGCCGGCTCGCTCCAGCGCGACCTTCAGCGCTTGCAGGGTGCATTCGCTTTGCAGGGTGATGTCGCCCAGTTCCAGGCTGCCGTCGGCGCGGGTGGGGATCTGGGTGGAGACCAGCACACCGCCGAAACCGACAACGTCGGAGGAAATCGAATCCGCATCGGGATCAGGGGTGAAGGTCAGGTCGTGGTTTGCCATGAGGACTCTCTTGCTTGAGGTGGTGAGGCAGGCGCCTTTTGCGCGGCCAGTTTACAGGGCCATTGGCGGCGCGTCGCTAATCCAGACCGGACGGCTGCTGGTGACCGGTAGCCTGTCGGTACTGGCGCGGGGTGAAACCGGTCAATGCCTTGAACTGCCGGGTGAACGCACTGTGGTCGGTATAGCCGCATTGCAGGGCGACCTCTGTGATCGGCATATCGGTGTGAAGCAGTCGATGCGCGTGTTCCAGGCGAACCTTCTGGATCATCTGCCGGGGCGTCAGGTGAAACACGCGCTTGCAGTAGCGTTCCAGTTGCGCCACGGAAATACCGGCGATGCGCGTCAACTCGCCCAGGGTGACGCGACGGTTGAAATGCGCGCGAATGTGCTCGTCCACTGCCGCCAGGCGCTGGTACGCCGGGTGCGTGTCACTGGCCGATTGCAGGTCGACCGAGATGCCCGCCAGACCGATGATTTCATTGCGGCGGTTATACAAGGGGCGCTTATGGGTCAGGCACCAGCCCGGCTCGCGGCTGCCGTACAGATGCAACTCCAGCTGGTCTTCCAGCACCAGCCCCTGCTCCAGCACCCGCCGGTCCTGCTCGGTGTAACCAGGCCCCAGTTGCTCCGGGAACACCTCGGCGCTGGTTTTTCCCAATAGCGGCTGGAGCTGCTTCAAGCCACAGCGTTGCACCAGCGTGCGGTTGGCCATGACATAGCGCGCCTGGACATCCTTGATGAAGATCGCCGCATTCGGAATGACATCCAGCATGGGCAGCAAAAGCGCGACACCTGCCAGCAGTTGCTCGATGGATTCGGGGCGGTTCGAGTCGTCGCCCTGGCACAACAGCGCAAACGCATCCTGAGTCATCAACCGGTCCCTCGCAAAAATCAGACATTTCCCATTGTGCTGATTTCGTCATCGACACCCAAGGAAAACATCAATCGCGGGCACACCGCCAAGTTCACTCTATGGCCACCGCCCTCCTCGGCAAAACCGACCGGGGCGTCTTGAAGTGCACACCTGCCTATCCAATAACTCACAAGAAGGCGATGCCATGTCAGGCCAAGGCAAGTTCAAAAAACAACTTTCGTTGATAGACCTTACGTTTATCGGACTGGGGGCCATCTTCGGTTCCGGCTGGTTGTTCGCAGCCAGTCACGTGTCCGCCATCGCGGGGCCGGCGGGGATCTTTTCCTGGCTGCTGGGCGGTTTTGCGGTGCTGCTGCTGGGCATCGTCTACTGTGAACTCGGCGCAGCGCTGCCCCGTGCCGGCGGCGTGGTTCGCTACCCGGTTTACTCCCACGGCCCGTTGCTGGGTTACCTGATGGGCTTCATCACGCTGATCGCGTTTTCCAGCCTGGTGGCCATCGAGGTGGTCGCCGCGCGCCAGTATGCCGCTGCGTGGTTTCCCGCATTGACCCAGGCCGGTTCCAGCAATCCAACGGCGATTGGCTGGCTGGTTCAATTCGGCCTGCTGTGCCTGTTCTTCATGCTCAACTACTACAGCGTGAAAACGTTCGCCAAGGCCAACAACTTGATCAGCATGTTCAAGTTCATCGTGCCGCTGCTGGTGATCGGCGTGCTGTTCACCTTCTTCAAACCAGAGAACTTCCAGTCCCAGGGCTTCATGCCGTTCGGGCTGTCAGGTGTCGAGATGGCGGTGTCCGCCGGCGGCATTATCTTCGCCTACCTGGGGCTGACACCGATCATCTCGGTGGCCAGCGAAGTGAAGAATCCCCAACGCACCATCCCGATTGCACTGATCCTCTCCGTACTGCTGTCCACCGCCATCTATGTGTTGTTGCAAGTGGCGTTCCTCGGCGGCGTGCCTACCGAAATGCTCGCCAACGGTTGGGCCGGCGTGGCCAAGGAACTGGCCCTGCCCTACCGCGACATCGCCCTGGCATTGGGTGTGGGCTGGCTGGCTTATCTGGTGGTGGCCGACGCGGTGATCTCTCCCAGCGGTTGCGGCAACATCTACATGAACGCAACACCGCGGGTGATCTACGGCTGGGCGCAGACCGGCACCTTCTTCAAGGTCTTCACGCGCATTGACGAAAAGTCCGGCATCCCGCGTCCGGCGCTGTGGCTGACCTTCGCCCTGTCGGTGTTCTGGACCTTGCCTTTCCCTTCATGGGAAGCGCTGATCAACGTGGTCTCCGCCGCGCTGGTATTGAGCTACGCCGTCGCCCCAGTGTCCGTGGCTGCCCTGCGCCGCAATGCGCCCGACATGCCGCGCCCGTTCAAGGTCAAGCGCATGGGTGTCCTCGGCCCGGTGTCGTTCATCATCGCCGCGCTGATCGTCTACTGGTCTGGCTGGAGCACTGTGTCCTGGTTGCTCGGCCTGCAAATCCTGATGTTCGTGGTGTACCTGCTGTGCGGACGCTTTGTGCCGACCCAACACCTGAGCCTGGCCCAACAAGTGCGCTCTTCGGCATGGCTGATCGGCTTCTATGCCGTGACCATCGTGCTGTCCTGGCTCGGCAGCTTCGGCGGCATGGGCGTACTCACCCATCCCTTCGACACAGTGGTCGTGGCGGCCTGCGCGATGGGCATCTACTACTGGGGCGCGGCCACCGGGGTGCCGGCGCATCTGGTTCGCCTGGAAGACGAGGACGGTGAAAGCCAAGCCGATCCTGTCCACACCGGCACGACCACAGGCCAGCGTCCGATCGGTGTATCCGCCCAGACCTCTCGCTGAAATTCAGGCCGGCAAAGCCTGCGTGTTCCTCTAATGGAAAGGTTTATGAAAAAAGTACATGTCATTGATTCCCACACCGGCGGCGAGCCGACTCGCCTGGTGATGTCGGGCCTGCCCCAGTTGTCCGGCCGGACCATGGCCGAGAAGCGCGATGCCCTGCGCGAGCAGCATGACCAATGGCGTCGCGCCTGCCTGCTGGAGCCCCGTGGCAACGATGTGCTGGTGGGTGCGCTGTATTGCGAACCGGTGTCGCCGGATGCCACTTGTGGCGTGATCTTCTTCAACAACGCCGGCTACCTCGGCATGTGCGGTCACGGCACCATCGGCCTGGTCAATTCGCTGCATTACCTGGGGCATATCCAGCCCGGTGAGCACAAGATCGATACGCCGGTCGGCCCGGTCATCGCCACGCTGCATGAGGACGGCAACGTCACCCTGCGCAACGTGCCCGCCTACCGCTACCGCCAACAGGTGCCGGTCGAAGTGCCGGGGCATGGCCGCGTGTACGGCGACATCGCCTGGGGCGGCAACTGGTTTTTCCTGGTGTCCGACCACGGTCAGGCGTTGCAGATGGACAAGGTCGAGTTCCTCACCGAGTACACCTGGGCCATGCTCAAGGCCCTCGAGGCCCAGGGCATCCACGGTGAAGACGGCGCGCTGATCGACCACATCGAACTGTTTGCCGACGACGATCACGCCGACAGCCGCAACTTCGTCATGTGCCCGGGCAAGGCCTACGACCGCTCGCCCTGCGGGACCGGTACCAGCGCAAAACTGGCGTGCCTGGCGGCCGACGGGAAACTGGCCGCCGGTGAACGCTGGGTCCAGGCCAGCATCACCGCGAGCCAATTTGTCGGCAGCTACGAATGGGAAGGCGAACAAATCATCCCTTTCATCACCGGCCGCGCCTACATGACCGCCGACAGCACCTTGCTGATCGACGAACAGGACCCCTTTGCGTGGGGCATTTGAGCCCCACGCCTTTTCCCTGACCAAATCTGAATGAACGCCTCAAGGAGTGACAACACAATGAGCGACAACATTTTCACTGGCTGCATCCCTGCACTGATGACCCCATGCACCGCCGATCGCAAGCCGGACTTCGACGCGCTGGTGGCCAAGGGTCGCGAGCTGATCGACATTGGCATGAGCGCCGTGGTGTATTGCGGTTCCATGGGCGACTGGCCGCTGCTGACCGAAGCCGAGCGTCAGGAAGGCGTGGCGCGCCTGGTGGCCGCCGGTGTTCCGACCATCGTCGGCACCGGTGCCGTCAACAGCCGCGAAGCGGTGTCCCATGCGGCACACGCGGCCAAAGTCGGTGCCCATGGCTTGATGGTCATCCCTCGCGTGCTGTCTCGCGGCGCTTCGGCCACCGCGCAAAAAGCCCACTTCGCCGCGATCCTCAAAGCTGCTCCAGGCCTGCCGGCGGTGATCTACAACAGCCCTTACTACGGCTTCGCCACCCGCGCCGACCTGTTCTTCGAACTGCGCCGCGAGTACCCGAACCTGATCGGCTTCAAGGAGTTCGGCGGTGCCGCCGACCTGCGCTACGCCGCCGAACACATCACCTCCAAGGACGATGACGTGACCCTGATGGTCGGTGTCGACACCCAGGTGGTCCATGGCTTCGTCAACTGCAACGCCACCGGCGCCATCACCGGCATCGGCAACGCGCTGCCACGCGAAGTGTTGCGCCTGGTGGCCTTGAGCAAACAAGCGGCCAAGGGCGATGCCAAGGCGCGTCGTCAGGCGCGGGAACTGGAATCGGCACTGGCGGTGCTGTCGTCCTTCGATGAGGGTTGCGACCTGGTGCTCTACTACAAGCACCTGATGGTGCTCAATGGCGACAAGGAATACACCCTGCACTTCAACGAGACCGATGCGCTCAGCGATGCCCAGCGTCGTTATGCCGAGAACCAGTACGCGCTGTTCCGCCAGTGGTACGAGCAGTGGTCGGCCGAGCAGGACTTCGCCTGACATTCAGCCTGTACAGCGGCGTGCCAAGGTGCGCCGCCTTTATTTTCGCCCACGGCGGTACGGCGTTTTTTTTTCGCAACGCCCCCCCTCTTTGTTTCAGGAAAGACCATGACTCTGACAGGCAACATGTTGATCGGCCAGCAGGCCATCGCCGGCAACCGAGAAGCGATCCGCGGCATCGATCCCGCCACGGATCTACCTCTTGAACCGGCCTATCACGGTGGCAGCGGCGAACACGTCGAACAGGCCTGCGCCCTGGCGTGGAGTGCCCTGGACAGCTATCGCGCGACCTCCCTGGACGCCCGCGCCGAATTCCTCGAAACCATCGCCAGCGAAATCGAAGCCCTGGGCGATGAATTGATCGACCGCGCCGTGGCCGAGACCGGCCTGCCACGCCCGCGTATCCAGGGTGAACGGGGCCGCACTTGCCAGCAACTGCGTACCTTTGCCCGCACCGTGCGTGCCGGAGAATGGCTGGATGTACGGGTCGACAGCGCGCTGCCGGAGCGTCAGCCCTTGCCCCGCCCGGACCTGCGTCAGCGTCAGGTGCCGCTCGGCCCGGTGGCGGTGTTCGGCGCCAGCAACTTTCCCCTGGCCTTCTCCGTCGCAGGCGGTGACACCGCGTCGGCGCTGGCCGCCGGTTGCCCGGTGATCGTCAAGGCCCATGGCGCGCACCCCGGCACCAGCGAGCTGGTGGGCCGAGCCCTGGCCCGTGCGGTAAAACTGTGCGGGCTGCATGAAGGCGTGTTTTCGCTGTTGTTCGGCTCCGGCCGCGAAGTGGGCATCGCCCTGGTCACCGATCCGCGCATCAAGGCCGTGGGTTTCACCGGCTCGCGCAGCGGTGGCATCGCCTTGTGCAACGCGGCCCAGGCACGTCCCGAGCCGATCCCGGTGTATGCGGAAATGAGCTCGATCAACCCGGTCTTGCTGTTCCCGGCAGCCCTGCAATCGCGAGCCGAAGCACTGGCGCAAGGCTTCGTCGCCTCCCTCACCCAAGGCGCCGGCCAGTTCTGCACCAACCCAGGTCTGGTGATTACCCGCCAAGGCCCGGACCTTGAGCGCTTCATCCAGTCGGCTGCGCAACTGCTACAGCGCAGCCCGGCGCAGACCATGCTCACCCCCGGTATTTTCAAGGCCTACGAGGCCGGCGTCGGCGCGCTGGCCGAGCACGCCCACGCGAAAACAGTGGCCGTCGGCTTGAAGGGCGAAACCCCGAACCAGTGCCAGACCCACCTGTTCGTCACCCAGGCCAGTGAATTTCTCGTCGACCCGGCGTTGCAGGCAGAAATGTTCGGCGCCGCGTCGCTGATCGTGCAATGCGCCAACGACGAGCAAATCCGCCAGGTCATCGAACACCTGGAAGGCCAGTTGACCGCCACCCTGCACCTGGACGATGCCGACGTGGAGAGCGCCAGGGCGTTGTTGCCGATCCTCGAGCGCAAGGCCGGGCGCCTGTTGGTCAATGGCTGGCCGACCGGGGTCGAGGTGTGCGATGCCATGGTCCATGGCGGCCCGTTCCCGGCGACGTCCGATGCGCGCACCACCTCGGTCGGCACCGCCGCCATCCTGCGTTTCCTGCGTCCGGTCTGCTATCAGGACTTCCCGGACGCCTTGTTGCCGGCCGCGCTCAAGCACGGTAACCCATTGCAGTTGCGTCGCCTGCTCGACGGCCAGAGAGAAGCCTAGGCCATGTCCAACGACTCCCTTTTCAACAGCCCCAATGCAGTGTCGGACGTTGCCGTGATCGGCGCCGGGATCATCGGCGTCGCCTGCGCCCTGCGCCTGGCGCGCCAGGGCCGGCGGGTGGTGGTCATCGATCAGCAGGAGCCCGGTCGTGGCGCCTCGTTCGGCAATGCCGGGCACCTGGCCACCGAGCAGGTGTTCCCCATCGCCGACCTGTCGATCCTCAAACGCCTGCCCGCCATGCTCATGGACCCGATGGGCCCGCTGCGCCTGGACTGGAAATACATGCCCCGGGCCCTGCCCTGGTTCGCACGCCTGTTGCTCAACCTGCGACCGGCGCCGTTCCAACGCACCGTGGCCGGCATCCGCGCGCTCAATGAAAGCAGCCTGGGGGCCTGGCACCGGTTGCTGGAGACCATCGACCGCCCCGGGTTGCTCAAGGAAGACGGCTCGTTGCTGGTGTTCGAGCGCGCCGACTCGCAACAGGCCATCGAAGCGCTACAGGCGCGCATGCGCCAGCAACAAGTGCCGGTGGATTTCTGGCGGGCCAAGGCGGTACGCGATGCGGCGCCACAACTCAGCGAGCAGCTCCGGGGCGGATTGTTCTTCCCGCGCACCGGGCATTTTCTCGATCCCTTCCAGGTGGTTGGCGAACTGGTGCACGCGGCCAAAAGCAGCGGCGTGCAGTTCCTCAAGCAGCGAGTCGAGGGCGGGCAATTGAATGAAAGCGGCGTGTCGTTGATCACCGATCAAGGACGCGTCAGCAGTCGACACGTGCTGGTGGCCTGTGGCGCCCATTCCGCCAAACTCACCGCTGCATTGACCGGCAAGAAGGTGCCGCTGGACACCGAGCGCGGCTATCACCTGATGCTGCCCCACGAGCACGAACGCTTGCCGTTCGCCGTCACCTCGCTGGAGCGCAAGTTCATCATGACGCCGATGGCTGACGGGCTGCGCCTGGCCGGCACCGTCGAGTTCGCCGGTCTCGACTGCCCACCGACCATGGAACGCGCCTGGCAGTTGCACCGCCTGAGCAAAGGCCTGTTCAAGCGCGACCTGAGTGCTGAAGCCGCCACGCCGTGGATGGGTTTCCGGCCGTCCTTGCCCGACTCACTGCCGATCATCGACCGGGTGTGCGACGGCAGGGTCCTGCTCGCCTTCGGTCATCAGCATCTGGGGTTGACCCAGGCGGCGGTCACGGCGGAAATGATCGCGCAAATGGCCTCGCCCTTGACTGGCACCCAGCCCCACAGCCTGCCGGCGACTGCGCCATACAGGCTGGATAGATTCTGAATGAACCCACCGAAAACCTTCTGATCAGGACGCTAGCGCATCTCGATCAGAAGGTCTTGCTGGCGCTGACCACAACGGTGGCGGTGCACACGTCGCCATAGCCGTAGTAGCTCGTGCACTCGTGCGCGGAAAGATCGGTGTCGATGTAGGCCACCGCCCAGTCGACGCCCACGGCGCTATGGGTCAGCCGGGCCTCCCACTCGTGATAGTCGCCGCGGGCATCGCCGTTACCGGCAATGAACACGTCATCCTTGAAATCGAATCGGCCATAGCGCACCTCCAGCCCCGTGTCCGCCGGTAGCACGTAGCTGTAGCCCAACCAGGTGTAGAGGGTGTCCTGGTCCTTGCCCACGAAAGTCTGCAAATCGTTGGAGTAGTAACTGGCGAACTTGAAACCATAGGCTTTGACGATGGCGTAGACCTCGCTCTGATTGAAGTCCGACTGCCTGGCGTAGGTGTACTTGAGGTAGCCAAGGTCGAGGCTGACGTCATCGGTGATCTGCTTGAAGAAGCCCGCGTAGAAATCCTGCTCCAACCGGGTTTTATAGTTCAGGCCGAAATCGACATTGGAGGTCCAGACCCCGGCGTAGGCACCACTGCTGTGCAGCAGTGTGGCGTCCAGTTGCGCAGCCGGGTCGCCCAGAGTCAGCGACAAGCCACGGCTGCGGTAGTCGCTGACCACCGCCGGTTTGAGCATCAGCTGAAAGTCATCGTTCAGCGTAATGGCGTGGGCAGCCAACGGCAAAAAAGTGCAGGCGACAAACAGGGTCAATGCAGGGCGATGCATGTTTCAGGTCCTTTCTTATTATTAAGTTGGCAAGGCTTCGCCCTCCCCTTGCCGGCAGGGCAAAGGGTGGGCGAACAGGGGGGGGTTACGGGCGGCTGTAGACTTCGCGGCCGGCGAAGTAAGTCTTGAGCACTTGGGTGTCGGCCAGTTGCGTTTCCGGCGCGCTGAACACATCGCGATCGACAACGATCATGTCGGCTTGCTTGCCAGGGGTCAGCGTACCGATCTGCTGCTCCAGGCCAATGGTTTTCGCGGCGTTGCGGGTGTAGGCGTTGAACATGGTTTCGCGGTCGATGGCTTCTGCCTGGTTCAGCACCCCCTTGGGGCCTCTACGGCTGATGGCTTGCCCGATCGCTTTCCACGGATCCGGTGTCGACACCGGCCAGTCGCTGGCCCCGGAAATGGTCGCGCCGTTCTTGAGCAACGAACGCGCCGGGTACATGAACTGAAATTGCATGGCATTGATGTAAGGCTGCAGCAAATCGATACTCAGCTCGTCTGCCGATGCCCAGTAAAGCTGCATCGATGCGATGACGTTGAGCGGCTTGAACCGGGTGAATTCCTTGGGGTTGACCATCTGCAAGTGGGTGACGGAGTGGGCCACGTTGTTGTGCCCTTCGCGACGCGCCTGCTCGATGCCATTGAGGGATTCACGCACCGCACGATCACCGATGGCATGCACATGCACCAGCCAGCCGCGGGCATCGGCAGCGCCCACCAATTCGCCGAAGTGCGCCGGGTCGATCAGCAATTCGCCGCCCTTGAGCGAGTTCTTGTAGGGCGACAGCAACGAGGCGGTTTGTGCCGGAAACTCGGCCACACCATCGGCAAACACCTTGATGCCCGGCAGGCTGAGATTGTCGACGTCGGCGAACTGTTGGCGGACCTGCTCCATGACCTCAAGGTCGGCGGGTTTGCTCTTGGGGTTGACGACCATCAAGGCCGCCACGTGCATACGCAGTTCGCCCTTGTCCGCCAACGCCTTGTAGGCCGGCAGCATCCCGACATTTTTCACCGTGGGCTTGAAGTCGAACAACGCATCCCCGGGCACCGCGTTGGCCGCCGGGTCCATCAGGGCCGTCACGCCCAGGCTGAGGTAAAGATCGCGGGCAGCTTGCGCCGCGCCGATCAATTGCTCAAGACTGGCGGGCGGCAGCTGCGACATCACCGCCGACAGACCGGCATCGGCGACGAAACCATTGGGGGTGTTGTCGTCATGGTGGCCGATGGTCGCCACCGCTTCGCCAGCGAGTGCCTTGACCCGCTCGGCATCGATACCGGCGCGTTTGAGCAGGGCCTTGTTGGCCCAACCGGTGTGATAATCCCAACCGACGAACAATATCGGCGTGCCTGCCCACTCGCCCTGGTTGAAGCGCTTTTCAAACTCCGCCACCTGGCTCCAGTAGGTCGAGGGTGTTCCACCGACGACCAGGATGTCGCCATGCCGTGCCTTGCCGTTGTCGCGCCACTCGCGCAAGCGCTGCTCCAGTTCGTCGAACGGCAGCATTTGTGTCTCAAGGTCGGCGGACTTGAGCTTCATCCCACCAAACACCGCGTGGCTGTGGGTGTCAATAAGGCCGGGCATCAACACCTTGCCCTGCAAGTCGATGACTTGCGTGCCGGGGTCCTTGAGGGCCAGCACCTCGGCGTCGCTGCCGACCTTGACGACTTTTCCGTCCTCCACTGCCACTGCCTGTTGCAGGGCCTTGCCTTGCTCGGCGGTAAAGACTTTGCCGTTATGCAAAATCAGATCGGCGGCCGCCATGCTTTCCATAGAGGAAAGACCAATTGCCATGGCCAATGCCGACTGGAGTATTCGCTTCATCGTCCCGCACCTTTTTCTTGTAAGAATGCCGAGAGACTAGCGAACCGGGCGGCAGTAAAGAATACTCGGCCCACGCAACACATACTTTCCAAACAGGAAACACTGCATGGACCAACTCAGCGCCATCGCGATGTTTGTCGAAACCGCCGACCAGGGCAGTTTCACCCGCGCCGCCTCGCAATTGGGCAAGACCACCTCGGCCCTGACCCGGGCCATCACCCACCTGGAGGAGGAATTGGGCACGCGCCTGTTCGAGCGTTCCACGCGACGCATCGCGCTGACCGAGGCCGGGGAGATTTTCCTCGCCAGTTCGCGGCAAGTGCTCACGCAATTGGAGCAAGCCCGGGAAGACATCGATCAATTGCAGCGGGAAATGTATGGCCTGCTGCGCGTGACCGCTCCACCCTCGTTCGCGCCGGCCTTTCTCAATGCGGTCTGCTGTCGCTTTCTCGAGCGCTACCCGCAGATGCACCTGGACGTGGTGCTGAGCGATGAGTTCGTCGACCTGGTCGAAGGCCGGTTCGACCTGGCGGTGCGAGACGGCCCGGTGGAACTGCCCGACCTGATCACCCGCCCACTGACCGCCAACCGCATCCTCTTGTGCGCCAGCCCCCGCTACTTGCAACGCAACCCGCTGGAGGTTCAACCCCACACGTTCAATCAACATGATTGGCTCCTGTTTCGTCATCCCGCCCTGAACCCGCATTACTGGTGGTTGGAGCACGAAGGCGAACGCAAACGAATCCCCCAGCCGATACCCCGGCTGAGCAGCGACAACTATGACTTCCTGTTCGGCGCCCTGCTGGCCGGCCGGGGTTTGCAGTTCTGCCCGCAGTGGAGCGCCGCGCCCTACCTCAGGCGCGGCGAACTGGTGCAACTGCTACCGGACGCCGACCTCGACCCTGAGCAGTTCGGCCGGAAAATCCATGTGATTTACCCGGCGCACCGACGCCACACGCGCAAACATCAGGCGTTCATCGAGTGCCTGAACGAGTACCTGGACGAGCAGGCGCTGCATTGAGGCGGGCATCCGGCCAGTCAAACCGTGCTTTGGTCATTGCAAGGGCGAGAACGTTGCAGGCAGGTAGATCGTCGAGCGCATGTCACGCAGTTGCGGGCCGGAGTTTTCCGGCGGCCAGACGCCGTCGGCGACCGATTGGGTGCGCACCTGCAAGCGCTGTTCAAGGGTGGTCCACGGCCAGATGTGCAGATAGCGCGGCAGCGCGCCGTCGGTGGCGTAGAACGCTGCGTATACCGGCGAATACTGTTCGGCGGTTCGCGCTTCGATGGCTTTGCTCCAGCCGTCGAGGGTGGGCTGCAAGCCGCTGCTGACCAGGTCGTAGACGCGCAGTTCATAGAACGGACCGTGCTGGCCTGCGCTCAAGGGTTCGAGGAAGGGAAACAGCGTGAAGTTTTCGATGCGCAGATCGGTGATGAACTCGTTGATGCCAAACGCCCCGCCCCCCAGCAGGAAACGCTCGCGCTCGGCTTGCCTCAGGTGTTCGTCGGCGTAGCCACGCAGCACGGCGATCTGGTTCAACTGGCCGATCTCCGAGGCCCAGCAGCCTATCAACGTGCCGCCGACTTTCGGGTCGTCCAGCGCCGCCTCGATCTGCGCCAACGCTTGCGCAACCGTGCGCACCCGCACGGTAAAAGTGATCAGTTCAAATAAACGCATAACAACTCCGCCCACCGGTTTGCCAAAAGCACACAGCCTAGGGCAGCCCCCACCAGCGGGATATTGAGACGAACCCCATTGGTAACGGCATTTGCCGCAGTGTTCTAGGTAGTTTCTTTACGTTGAGCAGCGCGCTGTAATTCACATATCGTGTTCAATGCCTTCACTTAATGGCGCTTGATGCAGGAATGGCGACGAATATGCTGTGGGTACGTTTCCGTGATCTCGCATGACAACAAGAGCCCACTCCATGCACAGCCCTAGAACGCTCTACCAAAAACACATCGACAGCCACACCGTATGCGCCCTCGACGATCAGGGCCACGTGCTGCTGTACATCGACCGCCAAGTCGCCAACGAGTACACCAGCCCGCAAGCCTTCAGTGGCATGCGCGAAGCCGGTCGCAAAGCCTGGCGCCCGGGCGCGACCCTGGCGGTCGTCGACCACGTCAATCCCACGGCGCCGACACGCACTGCCGCCATGCCGGACGCTGGCGGCGCTCGTCAGGTGTCTTACTTCGAAGAAAACTGCCGCGACTTCGGTATCGAACTGTTCGACGTGCTGGACAAGCGCCAGGGCATCGAGCACGTCGTGGCCCCCGAACAAGGCTTTATCCTGCCCGGCATGGTCGTTGCCGCCGGCGACAGCCACACCACCACCTACGGTGCCCTCGGTGCCTTCGGTTTCGGCATTGGCACTTCGGAAATCGAACACCTGCTGGCCTCGCAAACCCTGGTCTACAAGCGCCTGAAGACAATGCGCGTGACGGTTAACGGTGTACTCGGTACGGGCGTGACGTCCAAGGACATCATCATGGCCCTGATCGAAAAAATCGGCGCTTCCGGTGCCACCGGCTATGCCATCGAGTTCGCCGGCCCGGCGATCAGCGACCTCAGCGTCGAAGCGCGCATGACCATCTGCAACATGGCCGTCGAAGCGGGCGCCCGAGGCGCGTTCATGGGACCGGATGACAAGGTCTTTGCTTATCTGCAACACAAACCCCGTGCCCCCCAAGGCCAACTGTGGGAACAGGCCGTCGCAAAATGGCGCGGCCTGCACAGCGACGAAGGTGCGGTGTTCGATCGCGAAGTCACCCTGGATGTCGCGGCGCTCGAACCCATGGTCACCTGGGGCACCAGCCCCGATCAGGCCGCATCGGTGGGCGGGCATGTGCCGGACCCGGCCGCGCAACCTGACTTGATCCTGCGTCAGGGCATGCAACGCGCCCTGAACTACATGGGCCTGACACCGGGCATGCCGCTCAGCGACGTGGTGATCAGCCACGCCTTCATCGGCTCATGCACCAACGCGCGCATCGAAGACTTGCGCGATGTCGCCCGCGTCGTGCGCGGCAAACGGGTGGCAGCCCACGTGCGGGCCATGATTGTTCCCGGTTCGACCCTGGTGCGTGATCAGGCCGAAGACGAAGGGCTGGCGCAGATCTTCCTCGACGCCGGGTTTGAATGGCGCCAGTCGGGCTGTTCGATGTGCCTGGCGATGAATGACGACGTGCTCGCCCCCGGTGATCGCTGCGCCTCAAGCACCAACCGCAACTTCGAAGGCCGCCAAGGCGCCGGTGCGCGCACCCATTTGATGAGCCCGGCCATGGTCGCCGCCGCAGCGATTACCGGGCACCTGACCGACGTGCGCACCTTCGCGCTGGAGGCTTGAACCATGCAACCTTTCGATTTCGTCAGCGGCAGCGCCGCCCCGCTCCTGGCCTCCAACATCGACACCGACGTGATCATGCCCAAGCAGTTCCTCAAAGGGATTGATCGCAAGGGGCTGGACAAGGGTCTGTTCTTTGACTTGAGGTTCCTTGAGTCCGGCGAACCCAATCCCGGGTTCATCCTCAACCAGCCGGCCTGGAACGACGCTGCGTTCCTGGTGGTGGGTCCCAATTTCGGCTGTGGTTCGAGCCGCGAACATGCGGTCTGGGGGCTGAAACAGGTCGGCATACGCGCCCTGATCGGCACCAGCTTCGCCGGTATTTTCTACGACAATTGCCAACGCAATGGCGTGTTGGCAATCCAGCTGACCGAGGTTCAACTCAATCAGATTGCCGCGTTGACCAGCAACCCGGCAACGGCTCGAATCAGCGTCAATCTGCCGGAACAAACCATCGAACTGGCAGACGGCAACGTGATCCCGTTCGAGATCGATGAACTGCGCAAGCAATCATTGCTGCTGGGGCTGGATGCCATTGGCACCACGTTGCAACGCGCAGAGCAGATTCGCCGTTTCGAGGCCCGGCATCTGGCGGAAAATCCCTGGTTGGGCTGATGAGAACTTTGTAGGAGCGAGCTTGCTCGCGATGGTCGTCAACGATAACGCGTGTTTACTGGCTATACGCGGCGCTCTTGAATCCATCGCGAGCAGGCTCGCTCCTACAGAGATGCCGGTGGTTCATTCAACCGAAAGATGACGAAAGTATTCCTCGAGAAACTCGACGCAAACCCGCAGCTTGGCCGACTGGCTCAACCGCGTCGGGTACACCGCCCAGACGTTGGCGCTCTGGGTGTAATCGTGCAGCACCTGCACCAGTCGCCCCTGCTCCAGCATCGGCTTCACATCCCACATCGAGCGCAACAGGATCCCGCCGCCACTCAGGGCCCACTGCAACACGATCTCACCGTTGTTGGACGATAACGGCCCGCTGACGCGTACCGATTCTTCCTGCCCGTCCTTCGTCAGGCTCCACACGCCGAACGCGTTGTTGCGTTCCTTGAGCACCAGGCAATCGTGGTCTTTCAAGTCCGCCAGCGATTGCGGCACACCCCTGCGCTCCAGGTATTCGGGCGTTGCACACAGCACCCGCCGATTGCTCACCAGTTTGCGTCCCAGGTGCTGGCCCGGCAGGTCATCACCCACGCGGATTTCCAGATCGAAGCCCTCGCCGACGATGTCGACCACGCGATCAAACACGTCCAGGCGCAATTCAAGCCTGGGATAGGTTTGCGACAGCTCGCAGATCGCCGGTGCCACATGGTTGCGCCCGAAACCGAAGCTGCTGCAGATGTGCAGCGAACCCATCGGCTGTTGCCGCGCCTGTGATATTTCGCCGACGAAGTCATCGAAGTCACCGAGCAACTTCTCCGCCCACACCCGCACCCGCTCGCCGTCGTCAGTCAGCGCGATGCGCCGTGTGGTGCGGTGCAGCAGTCGAGTCGAGAGCGTGGTTTCCAGCACGGAGATGCGTTTGCTGATGTACGCCGGGGAATACCCCAGCTCCTCGGCAGCGCTGGCGAAGCCGTTTTTTCGAACGACGGTGAGGAACACCTTGAGGTCTTCAGGCAAGGGAAATTGATCACGATTCGTGTTCATACGCCTCATACTTTCGCTGTTTATTGCGTTATTAGCGAAGGATACCATCGATCTACCGAGTGGCAATCCATCCCCGGCCAACCGTGGTTTCTGAATCCTCGATAAAAACAACATGAGGAAAGCGCGACATGAACAAGCCCTATGAACAATCCCTGAAAATCGAAACCGCCTCCGACGGCGGATTTGTGCAACGCCTGCGCAGCCTGTGCGCCTACGAAATCGGCGTCATCCCGCTGCCGATCTTTCTCGGCATCGCGGTCATCGTTTATCTCTCGGCCCATCTGGGCTTCCTGCCCAAGAACATGATCGGCGGGCTCGCCGTCATCATGACCATGGGCGTGTTTTTCGGCCAAATGGGCTCGCGCCTGCCGATCCTCAAGGAAATCGGCGGCGGTGCCATCCTGTGCCTGATGCTGCCATCGATCCTGGTGTTCTACGGCTTCTTCGGACCGGCGACGATCGACGCCACCAAAATGCTGATGAAAGAAGCCAACTTCCTTTACTTCGTGATCGCCAGCCTGGTGGTCGGCAGCATTCTGGGCATGAGCCGTTTCATTCTGGTTCAGGGCATGCTGCGGATGTTCATTCCCTTGCTCGTCGGCACCCTGGCCGCCGTTGCCAGCGGGTTGATCGTTGGCAAGTTGGTCGGCTACAGCTTCCACCACACGTTCTTTTTCATCATCGTGCCAATCATTGGCGGCGGGATCGGCGAAGGGATACTGCCCCTGTCGCTGGCCTACTCGGCAATCCTCGGCGGCACGCCGGATATCTACGTGGCTCAACTGGCGCCCGCCGCCGTGGTCGGCAACATCGTGGCGATCATCTGTGCCGGTTACCTGGCGCGCCTGGCCCTCAAGCGCCCGACCATCAATGGCGAAGGCTCGCTGATTCGCGCCAAGGACGAGAATGACCAATTCCTGGTCAAGGAAGACACAGGCACTATTGTCGACTTCCGCGTCATGGGTGCAGGGGTGCTGGTAATCTGCGCGTTCTTCGTCCTCGGCGGCCTGCTGGAAAAAGTCGTGGGCATTCCCGGCCCGGTGATGATGATCCTCGCGGCGGTGCTGTTTAAGTACCTTCGGGTGCTGCCGGAAAAACTCGAGAAAGGCGCCAACAGCTTTTACAAACTGGTGTCATCAGCGTTCATCTGGCCGGTGATGATCGGCCTGGGCATGCTCTACGTGCCGCTGGACAGTGTGGTGAAAGTGTTCTCGGTCGGCTACGTGCTGGTATGCGTCTCGGTGGTGGTGTCGATGACCGTAGCCGGCTTCTTCATCGGCAACCTGATGAAGATGTACCCCATCGAATCGGCCATCGTGACCTGCTGTCACAGCGGCCTGGGCGGCACCGGAGACGTGGCGATCCTGTCGGCTTCCAACCGCATGTCGCTGATGCCGTTCGCGCAGATCTCCACGCGCATTGGCGGTGCCTCGACGGTGATTCTGGCGACGATACTGTTGCGGCTTTTTGTTTGACGCGGTGCCGGTGACCCAAGGGTGTTCTCTTGTGCAAGAGAACACCCTTTCCATCACTTGAAAAAATCGCTCGGCGTCTTGCCGAACTGCTTCTTGAACATGGTCGTGAATGCGCTTGGACTGTCGTATCCCAGCTCCCCGGCGATGTCGATGATCTTCTCCCCGACGGCTATCCGTTCCAGCGCCAACAGCAGTCGCGCTTGCTGGCGCCATTGGCCGAAAGTCATGCCGGTTTCCTTGCGAAACCTGCGCTGGATGGTTTTGGCGTCGAGGCTCAACCGGGCGCTCCAGTCCGACAACGTCGAGCCATCCCCGGGATCACGCTGCAACGCACTACAGATCAGGTTGATACGTTGGTCGGCGGGCTGCGGCAGGTTCAATGGCAAGGTCGGCAGGATCGTCAGCTCATCCAGGATCAGCCGCAGCACCCGGGCTTCCCGCGAGTCCGGATTGCAGGCGAAGTCGAAATCGACCGAGACCTTGATCAGCTCGCTCAGCAACGCGGAAACACTCACCGCCCGGGTTTCGGCGGGCAGATCCAGGCTCGGGTCAGGGCGCACGAAAACGCTGCGCATCTTGATCGCCCCCACGCAGCGAATCGAATGCACTTCACCACTCGGCATCCAGATGCCACGGCTCGGCGGCACCGTCCATTGGCTGGTGGCGGCGTGCACCACCATCACGCCTTCGATGGCATAGATCAGTTGATGCTTTTCATGCGAGTGCGGCGGGATGAACCAGTTTTCCGGGTAGTCGGTCGCACTGCTGCGTACGCTCCAGCCGCCCTGGTCGATCTCCGCGAGAAATGTCTGCAATGGTTTGATCATGACGCCCTTTTTGCGATGGTCCATGCCCGAGTTGCGCGAGACGGGCGCCGTTGAGGCCCCTAGGATAACGCCGAACCCTGAAATTGGCTGCGCCTTGCGTTCGCAGTTCGCGTTTTTATCCGGAAACTCGCCTATGTCGACCACTACCCTGAGCTCACCCTCACACACCGCTTCGGTGGCCAGCCAGGCCAGCCCGCTGGTCATGCGTGTCATTGGTGCCTGTGCCCTGGCGCACCTGATCAACGACCTGATCCAGGCCGTGCTGCCGTCGATCTACCCGATGCTCAAGGCCAGTTATGGCCTGAGTTTTACCCAGGTCGGCCTGATCACCCTGACCTTCCAGCTCACCGCCTCGCTGCTGCAACCGTGGATCGGTTTCTACACCGACCGTCATCCCAAACCGTGGCTGTTGCCGGCCGGCATGGTCTGCACCCTGATCGGTATTCTGATGCTGTCGATGGTCGGCAGCTTCCCGGCCATTCTCGTGGCCTCGGCACTGGTGGGGGTTGGTTCGTCGACCTTTCACCCGGAGACCTCGCGGGTGGCGCGCCTGGCTTCGGGCGGTCGCTACGGCCTGGCGCAGTCGACCTTCCAGGTCGGTGGCAACGCCGGTAGCGCCTTCGGCCCATTGCTGGCCGCCGCGATCATCATTCCCTATGGCCAGGGCAACGTCGCCTGGTTCGGCCTGTTCGCGGTGTTTGCCATCCTCGTGCAATACGGCCTGAGCCGCTGGTACCGCAATCACCTGAACCTGTTCAAGCTCAAGCAAGGCAGCAAGGCCACCCACGGCCTGTCGAAACGGCGGGTGACGTTCGCCCTGGTGGTGCTGGCGGTGCTGGTGTTCTCCAAATACTTCTACATGGCCAGCTTCACCAGTTACTTCACCTTCTACCTGATCGAGAAGTTCGACCTGTCGGTGGCCAGTTCACAGCTGTACCTGTTCCTGTTTCTTGGCGCCGTCGCGGCGGGAACGTTCTTTGGTGGCCCGATCGGCGACCGGATCGGCCGCAAGCAGGTGATCTGGTTTTCCATCCTCGGCGCCGCGCCCTTCACCCTCGCCCTGCCCTACGTCGACCTGTTCTGGACGGGTGTGCTGAGCATGATCATCGGCTTCATCCTCGCCTCGGCGTTCTCGGCCATCGTGGTCTTCGCCCAGGAACTGGTGCCCGGCAACGTCGGCATGATCGCCGGGGTGTTCTTCGGCCTGATGTTCGGTTTCGGCGGGATCGGTGCCGCGCTGCTGGGGCACCTGGCGGATATCCATGGCATCGAGTACGTGTACACCTTGTGTTCGTTCCTGCCGTTGCTGGGGATTCTGACGATCCTGTTGCCTTCGACCCGGAGTGCTCGCTAAAGGATTCAGCCGATCATTTTTGATACCTGCCCTGTAGCACTCGGTAACACCAAGCCCTGTTGCGGTGCGTCTTTGCCACGACGCACCGCCAACCGCCGCGCTTCACACGGGCAATACCGCCATGGCGTACTTTGTGCATCCAAAGGCCATCCTCTTCTGCCTGTAGCCGCCATGCGCCCCAAGGAACTGAAACTCTGGACCACCGGTGTCGCCCACCTGCTCGACCTGCCTGCCGGGCATGGGCGGTTGTCGGGGTTGAGCCATTGGCTTCGGCAAATCTGCCCGGTCGATCATTTCGTGTTGTTTGTCTACGAAGGCAATCACCGGCCACTGGCGTTGTTCGATACGTTCTCGGCGGACAAGCGGGCGGTGTATGTCGACGACTATCAGTGCGGGCCTTACCTGCTGGATCCCTTCTACCTGGCTTGTACCCGTGGGCAGGCGCCGGGGCTGTGGCGTCTGCGCCAGTTCGCCCCCGACCACTTCTACCTCGGCGAGTACTTCCTGACCTATTACCAGCAAACCGGACTGGCCGAGGAAGTGGCGTTCTTCGTCGACCTCGGCGGTGGCGCCATGGCGGTGTTGTCGCTGATGCGATCCAGCGCCAGCTGTGCATTCAGCCGGGACGAAATGCAACTGGTCGAGTGCGCGCAAGCGGTGGTCGAGCAGGTCATCAATGAGGCCTGGCGCTTGCGTCAGGCTCAGGAACCGCGACCGGCGCAGGACCTGGACTTCAAGATCCGCGAAGCCTTCGACCACTTCGGCGCGCACATCCTCACCGGACGCGAGCAGGAAATCGTTCAACTGTTGCTGCGCGGCCACTCCAGCGCCTCAGTGGCCGAACAACTGAACATCAGCCCCGGCACGGTGAAGATTCACCGCAAGAACATCTATGCCAAGCTGGGCATTGGCAGCCAGTCGGAGTTGCTGGGGTTGTTTATTCGGGAGCTGACGGAGGATCCGTTGCAGGCCCCCGGCCTCAAGCTGCAAGCCTGATACCTGTCGGCTAGCAGCCCGCTCCCACAGGTCTATCGGTGATCCGGAGATTGTGGTCAGGGCGGATCAAGCTGATCCAACGCCCCTGGGCTCGGTTTGCAGGTTAATACCTGTCGGTTGGCAATAATCCCTTGTAGGAGCGAGCCCGCTCGCGATGGTCGTTAACGATTACGCGTGATGACTGGCTCAACGCAGTGCTCTTGGGTCCATCGCGAGCGAGCTCGCTCCTACAACAATCCGCTTCTATCCCCCAAGGGATATATACACCGCAAAACCCCGATTGCTAGTTTGGCCCCCGACGCACTGATTCATCACTGCAAAGGAGCCCGTCTCGTGAACAACACCCCGCCAAGCGATATCGAATTCTGCAATGTGGTCAAACGCTATGGCGAGGTGCAGGCCGTCGGCGGTCTGAATTTCGCGGTGCGGCGTGGCTCGTTTCATTCCTTTCTCGGCGGCTCGGGTTGTGGCAAGACCACCACCCTGCGCATGATCGCCGGCTTCGAACAGCCCACCAGCGGCGAGGTCCGCTTGGCCGGCAAGAGCGTTGCCGGCGTGCCGGCCTTCGAGCGGCCGGTGAACATGGTGTTCCAGCATTACGCGCTGTTCCCGCACCTGACCGTGGCACAGAACATTGCCTATGGCCTGCGCTATCGCACCCCGCGCCCTGACAAAAAACAGCAACTGCGCATGGCCGATGAAGCGCTGGAGATGGTACGCCTGAGCGGCTTCGGTCAGCGCAAGCCGAGCGAACTGTCCGGCGGCCAGCAACAGCGTGTCGCCCTCGCCCGTGCGCTGGTGAACAAGCCGACGGTGTTGCTGCTCGACGAGCCGCTGGCCGCACTGGACCGCAAGCTGCGCAAGGAGATGCAATCGGAATTGCTGCGCTTGCAACGCGAGATCGGCATCACCTTCGTGCTGGTCACCCACGACCAGGAAGAAGCCCTGTCGATGAGTGACAGCATCAGCGTGATGCACAACGGTTCGATCATCCAGACCGCCACTCCGGAACAACTCTATGAAGCCCCGGCCAGCCGCTACGTGGCGGATTTTATCGGTGAGTCCAATCTGTTCGACGGCACCGTGCGCCAGCTCAACGGCAACTCCGTGGTGCTGCGTACGGTGCAAGGGCTGGAACTGACCAGCCCCCTCACCCCCACCGGCAAAGCCCTGAGCGCCAACACCGCCGGTTGCATTGCGGTCCGGCCTGAGCTGATCAGCATCGCCGGGGCCAACGCCGAGATGACCCGGGAGGTGAAGCTGCCGGGTTGCGTCGAAGATCGCATTTATCTGGGCAATTCCACCGAGTACCGCGTGCGCACCCAGGCCTTTGGCGTGGTTTGCGTGCGGGTTCCGCGCCAGCAGGATCACGGCGCCAATGCATTCGAACACGGCGCGGCAGTGCGCGTCGGCTGGGATCACGCCAATGGCCTGGCCATGGCGTTGTAAATCATCGATTCGTTTCATCAACCGGATGTGGAGCGTGCTATGGACCAGAAGACTTTTATAAAAACCCTGCGCAGCTGGCAGAACGGCTCGATCAGCCGCCGTGAGTTCCTTGGCCGCACGGGCCTTGGGATCGCCGCCGCCGTGGTCGCGACCAACATGCCCGGCCTGCTGACCTCCACCGCAGAAGCCGCCGAGCAAACCAGGCTCGGTGATCGCCTGTCGCTGGCGACCTGGCCGAACTACCACAGCCAGGAAAACCTCGACGCCTTCGGCAAGACCACCGGCGCCCGGGTGTCGATGAGCGTGTTCGGTTCCAACGAGGAAATGCTCGCCAAATTACAGGCCGGCGGCAGTGGCTGGGACGTGCTGGTGCCGACCAACTACACCATCAGCACCTACGTCGGCCTGGGCCTGATCGAGCCGCTGGACCTGTCGCGAATCCCCAACTTCGACGCCTCGGCGTTCCAGCAAAAGTTCATGGCCCAGGGCACGGTGGACGGCAAGGTCTACGCGGTACCGAAAAACTGGGGCACCACCGGCATGCTCTACGACGCCGGCAAACTGAAAAACGGCCCAGCCAGCTGGAAGGAATTCTGGGCCGCCGCCCAAGGCCCGGCCAGTGGCCGGACGATGGTCCACGACTACCAGTTGACCGCCATCGGCAACGCGCTGAAAAGCTTTGGCTACAGCTTCAACTCCCTGGACCCGAAAGAACTGGCCGATGCCGAAAAGCTGCTGATCGAGGTCAAGCCACACCTGTTCGCGATCAACTCCGACATCCAGCCGTCGATGCGCAGCGGCGATGCCTGGCTGGCGATGTCCTGGACCGGCGATGCTTCGCAACTGCACCGCGACAACGCGCAAATGCAGTTCGAACTGGGCAAGGAAGGTGGCGAGTTGTGGAGCGACTTCTTCGCGATTCCCAAAAGCTCTGAGCACAAGGATGCCGCCTACGCGTTCATCAACTACTTGCTCGATCCGCAGCACAACAAGCTTGAAGTGCTGAGCCACGGCTACCCGAGCGGCGACAAGCGTGTCGACGCGCTGCTGCCTGTGGCGATGCTCGACGATCCGATCATGTACCCGGCCGCCGAGGCCCTGAGCCCGCTGGAGTTCGGTGCCGCCGCGACGCTGACCAGCCCGGCGCGCGCCGAACTGATGGCGCGATTCAAGTCCGCCTGATCGCTTGACCATGGCCAATGAGGAGTCACCCATGAATGCCGCCGCCCACCCGCAAACGGTGCAGCCGGGCCATGCCCTGTCGGTCGAGGTTCGCCAACGGCGCAGCCTCGGCCGGCGCATTACCCTGCTGATGCTCTTGCCTTCGACCCTGTGGTTCCTGCTGCTGTTGTTGATGCCGCTGGTGATCATCCTGGTCTTCAGTTTCGGCGAGCGCAGCGCCGTGGGCGGTTACGCCGGTGGCTTCACACTGGCCAACTACCTGAACCTCGGTTCTCGCGGCGCGGCGTTCAGCAACACGCTGATGTTGGCGCCGCTGGGCACCCTGGTGTGCCTGGTGGCGGCTTATCCATTGGCGTACTTCCTTGCGGTCAAGGTCACAAGGAACCGCTCGCTGTTGCTGACCCTGGTGATCGTGCCGTTCTGGACCAGTTTCCTGATCCGCACCTACGCGTGGATTTTCATCCTCAGCGGCAAGGGCATCCCGGCGCTGCTGGCCAGCCTGGGTCTTGAGGATGTACGGCTGATCAACACGCCGTGGGCGGTGCTGATCGGCATCGTCTACGGCTACCTGCCGCTGATGGTGTTCCCGATCTACGTCAGCCTGGAAAAACTCGACAAACGCCTTCTCGAAGCCTCGGCGGACCTCGGTGCCAGCGCCTTCGAAAGCTTCCGCCGGATCACTCTGCCGCTGTCCGCGCCGGGGATCATCACCGGGGTGATGCTGGTGTTCATCCTGCTGATGGGCGAGTTCCTGATCCCGGCCATTCTCGGTGGCGGCAAGGTGTTCTTTGTCGGCAACGCGCTGGTCGACCTGTTCCTGCAATCGCGCAACTGGCCGTTCGGCAGTGCGCTGGCCATGACGTTGGTGGCGATGATGCTGCTGATCATCGGCGTGTATCTGAAACTGGTGGCGCGCTACGGCGGCCGCCCTGCCGACGGAGGCCTGTGACATGTGGCTGCGCAGCTATTCAACCTCGCTGTATCTGTTTCTCTACGCGCCGATTGCCTTGATCGTGCTGTTCAGCTTCAACGCCGGACGCAGTGGCCTGGCGTTCCAGTGCTGCTCGGTGCAATGGTTCGGCACCGCATTCGGCAACCCGTTCATCATGGAAGCCCTGGGCAACAGCGCGCTGATCGCCTTCAGTTCGGCGGTGATCGCCACGCTGTTCGGCACCCTGGCGGTGTTCGGCCTGCAGCGTTGCGGCGCCAAGGTGCGCCTGTTGTTCGACGCGCTGACCTATTGCGCGATCATCGTGCCGGGCATCGTCATCGGCATCTCGACGCTGATTGCCTTCATCAGCCTGTTCGACCTGATCAACCCGTTGCTGGCGAGCTGGTTGCCAACGGTACCGAAGTTGAACATGGGGTTCTTCACCGTGATCGCCGCGCATTCGCTTTTCACCATGGCACTGGTGATGGTGATCGTGCGCAGCCGCGTCGATTCCCTGGACAAGGCCTTGCTGGAAGCCTCCGCGGACCTGTACGCGCCACCGATGGACACCTTCTGGCGGGTGACCCTGCCGCAGATCAGTCCTGCGATCATGGCCGGGTTCCTGTTGGCGTTCACCTTCAGCTTCGACGATTTCATCATCGCGTTCTTCGTTGCCGGTTCCGAAACGACGTTGCCGATCTACATCTTTTCCTCCATCCGCCGTGGCGTGACGCCGGAGATCAACGCAATTTCCACGGTAATCATCTGCGTGTCACTGGCCCTGCTGTTCACTTCCCGCCATCTGCAAAACCGCCGCACCGGCGTCCAGGAGTCGCACCATGCGTGATCAGCTCTATATCAACGGCGAATGGGTCAGCCCGGACCTGGGCGGCTATCTGGACGTGATTGATCCGGCCACCGAGCAAGTCTTCCACCGCGTGGCGGCAGGCACTGAAGAAGACGTCGACCATGCCGTGCGTGCGGCCCGTCGCGCCTTTGACAATGGCTGGGACCAGACCAGCGGCGCCGAGCGCGGGCAATGGCTGGAGGCGCTGGCTGATGAACTGGAAAGTGGCCAGCAGGCGCTGGCGGAACTGGAAGTGCGCGACAACGGAAAACCCTTGCCCGAAGCGCAGTGGGACATTGGCGATGCTATTGGTTGCTTCCGTTATTACGCCGGGTTGGCCCGCGAACTGGATCAGCAACAGGATCAGCCGCTGGACTTGCCGGACGCGCGTTTCCGCTGTCGCATCCGCCACGAACCGATTGGCGTGGCCGGGCAGATCATTCCCTGGAACTACCCGCTGCTGATGGCCGCGTGGAAGGTTGCGCCGGCTTTGGCTGCCGGGGCCACTGTGGTGTTGAAGCCGTCGGAACTGACGCCGCTGACCGCCCTGGAACTGGCCGCTGCCGCCGATCGTATCGGCTTGCCCGCCGGGGTGTTGAACCTGGTCACCGGCCTCGGCGCCGATGCCGGTAGCCCGCTTACCGAGCATCCGGGGGTGGACAAACTGGCCTTCACCGGCAGCGTGCCCACCGGCGCGAAAATCATGTCGGCGGCGGCCCGCGACATCAAGAACATCAGCCTGGAACTGGGGGGCAAGTCTGCATTTATCGTGTTCGACGACGCCGATGTCGAAGCTGCCGTGGAGTGGATTTTGTTCGGGATTTTCTGGAACCAGGGCCAGGTGTGCAGCGCCACGTCTCGTCTGCTGGTGCAGGAAACCATCGCTGCGCGCCTGATCGAACGGCTGGTGGAGGAAACCCGCAAGATCAGCATTGGCCCAGGCATGCAGCCCGGCGTACTGCTCGGTCCGCTGGTCAGCCAGGGCCAGTACGACAAGGTGCTCGGCTTCATCGACCAGGGCCTGGCCAGTGGCGCCCGTTTGCTCACGGGCGGACGGCGACCGGCGCACTTGCGCGAAGGTTACTTCGTCGAGCCAGCGATTTTCGACGAGCCTGGCCACAGCAGTATTTTGTGGCGCGAAGAAGTGTTCGGCCCGGTGCTGAGCATCAAGCGCTTCAAGACCGAAGAGCAAGCGCTGCAAATGGCCAACGCCAGTCGCTTCGGCCTGGCCGCTGCCGTGATGAGCGCGGACTTGCAGCGCACCGCCCGGGTCGCCAACCAGTTGCGCGCCGGGATCGTCTGGGTCAACTGCTCGCAACCGACCTTCGTCGAAGCCCCCTGGGGCGGCATGAAACACAGCGGCATCGGCCGCGAACTGGGCCAATGGGGGTTACACAATTACCTGGAGGTCAAACAGGTGACCGAGTACGTCAGCGACCAGCCTTGGGGGTGGTACTTGAAGTAAGCAGGTCAAACTGTGGGAGCGAACTTGCTCGCGATAGCGGTGGGTCAGCCAATATCTTTGTTGGATGCGCCGGCCTCTTCGCGGGCAAGCCCGCTCCCACAGGGATGGTGGCCGGTCGTTAAATTGGCGTTCACCGAAAGTCAAAACTGTGGGAGCGAGCTTGCTCGCGATAGCGGTGGGTCAGCCAATATCTCTGTTGAATGTGCCGGCCTCTTCGCGGGCAAGCCCGCTCCCACCGGGATGGTGACCAGCCGCAGGATTGGCGTTCACTGAAAGTCAAAACTGTGGGAGCGAGCTTGCTCGCGATAGCGGTGGGTCAGCCAATATCTCTGTTGGATGTGCCGGCCTCTTCGCGAGCAAGCCCGCTCCCACAGGGATGGTGACCAGCCGCAGGATTGGCGTTCACTGAAGATCAAAACTGTGGGAGCGGGCTTGCTCGCGATAGCGGTGGGTCAGTCAATATCTTTGTTGGATGTGCCGGCCTCTTCGCGAGCAAGCCCGCTCCCACCGGGATGGTGGCCAGCCGCAGGATTGGCGTTCACTGAAAGTCAAAACTGTGGGAGCGGGCTTGCTCGCGATAGCGGTGGGTCAGCCAATATCTCTGTTGGATGTGCCGGCCTCTTCGCGGGCAAGCCCGCTCCCACAGTGATGGTGACCAGCCGCAGGATTGGCGTTCGCTGAAGATCAAAACTGTGGGAGCGAGCTTGCTCGCGATAGCGGTGGGTCAGTCAACATCTTTGTTGAATGTGCCGGCCTCTTCGCGGGCAAGCCCGCTCCCACAGGGATGGTGGCCGGTCGCTGGATTAGCGTTCACTGAAGATCAAAACTGTGGGAGCGGGCTTGCTCGCGATAGCGGTGGGTCAGCCAACATCTCTGTTGGATGTGCCGGCCTCTTCGCGAGCAAGCCCGCTCCCACAGTGTCCCCGGGATTAACTGACTGGCATTGGCCTCTGGAGAGCCGCTTTTTTTTCAGGACTGTCCTGCCCTAAAAACCTTTATCAAAGCGGAATGAGGCGCCGTAAGCAGAATCCGGTAAATGGCTGGCGCCATCGTCCCGTAACCGCGAACGGAAAGTACCGCTCTGTGGCTGGGTACGATACAAGCCGCGTTTTTGCAGTTCAGGAATGATCAGTTCAACGAAGTCCTCAAGGCTGCCCGGGCTGATCAGCGGGTTGAGCATGTAGCCGCTGGTGCCGGAAATACGGGCGTGTTCTTCGATCCGATCGGCCACTTGTTGCGGCGTTCCCACCAGAATCAGATCACTGCCCCGGGTGACTTTGGCAAAGCGCTGTTTGACATCGCCGGCGGTCAAGGGCTTGCCACTGCCATCAGGACGCATCACATAGGAAGTCATGCCTTCGGTGTGAGTGGACAACGCGTCGCTGTCCGCGTAGCGGCTGATGTCGATACCGGTATCACCGGCGTAGCTCACCAGTTGCGCCTGCAAGTGATAGTTGCTTTGCAGTTCGTCATATTTGCGTTGGGCTTCGATCTCGGTCCTGGCTGTGACGATGCGAAGTACCGTCAGTGATTTGACATCCCCGGCATGACGCCCCCGTGCCCTGGCCTGCGTCCATATATCTTCCAATCCCTGGCGAATCTCCAGCGGGTTGGACTTGGCGATGAAAATCAGTTCGGCGTGCTTGGCCGCAAACTCGCGGCCGCGGCCTGACCAACCGGCCTGGATCAGCAAGGGTGTGCGTTGCGGTGACGGGGATGTCAAATGCGGCCCGGCCACCCGGTAATGCTCGCCAACATGATTGATCGGTCGCACGCGATCGCCCTTGGCATAGACCTGGCGAGACTTGTCGGCAACCACGGCATCGTTTGCCCAGCTGCCTTCCCAGAGTTTGTAGACCACATCGAGAAATTCATCTGCGCGTTCATAGCGATCATCGTGCTTGATCATCTGCTCCAGGCCGAAGTTGCGAGCGGCGCTGGTCAGGTAGGAGGTGACGATGTTCCAGCCGACCCGGCCATTGGTCAGGTGGTCCAGCGTGCTGAAGCGCCGGGCGTGGGTGAAAGGATGCTCGTAACTGGTGGTGACCGTGACGCCGAAGGCGAGGTTTTCCGTCACGGCGGCCAATGCCGGGATGATCATCAACGGGTCGTTGGCCGGTGCTTCCACCGCCCACTTCATGGCCGCGTCGGCATTACCGCCAAACACATCGTAGAAACCCAGCACATCACCAAAAAACAGCATGTCGAGATGAGCCTGGTCGGCGATGCGTGCCAGGTTCGACCAGTAGCCCAGCGAGTTGATGGTCAGTCGCTCGTCGGCCGGGTGCGTCCAGAGGCTCGGCGCGCCGCCACAGCCAACGCTGGCTTGCTCGTATAACGCAAACAACAGAGGTTTTGGATCGGACATCGTAGTACCTGTAAAAAGTCATTAAACGGACGGGTCAGCGCTGATGCTTGAAACCTTTGCCGTAGTGGCGTTCAAGACGGTTCTGTATCAACTCCAGTCCAATGGACAGGAGCCAATAGATAACGGCTGCGGTGGTGAGCATTTCGATGTAGCGGTAAGACGAGCGACCATACGACTGCGCCAGGAACATCACTTCCCAGACCCCCATCACCGATATCAACGACGAGTCCTTGAGCATTGAAATGAACTGACTGGTTGTCGGGGGAATGATCGTGCGCATGGCTTGCGGCAGGACGATGTGCAGGAACGTTGCCGCCGGCCCCAGCCCCAGAGCCATCGCCGCTTCGCGCTGTCCGGGTGTTACAGCCATGATGCCGGCACGAAAAATCTCGCTGAGGTAGGCACCGTAATTGAGCGACAGCGCAATGATTCCCGCGCTGATGGCGCCCGGCACGACACCCAACTGCGGCAGCCCCAGGTAGATCAGCAGGATCTGGATCAACAGTGGAGTACCGCGAAAGAAAGACGCATAGAAACTGGCAACGCCGAAAGCCACTGCACTGCGAGACAGGCGCGCCAGTGCCGTCACGAAGCCAAGGAGCAACGAAAGCCAGATCGAACAGAAGCACAGGAACAGTGTCAGCGCGGCGCCTTGCAAGAAACCGTCAGGCCCCAAATGCAAGCCGACCAGGTTGGGCAGCTTCTGCACAATGATCGAGAACTTCAGATCGAAGCTCATGAAAAACATGACGCACAGGCCAAACAGCACTACCCAGGTCAAATACAGGCGAGTGCGAAAACCAGGTATCGGGCTGAAACGACTCGTCTCGGTTTCAGGGGCGACAGCCGTCTTGGCCGGGTGTGGATTGAGGGCTGTCATTGGCTGATATCGGCACCGATCCACTTCTGTGAAATCTTGCTTAATGTGCCGTCGGCCTTGAGCTGGGTCACGACCTCAGTGACTTTGGCATTCCATTGCGGATCGCCCTTTTCGATCGCGACCACGTTGGGCTCCGCATACAGCGTGTCGCCGGCAATTTTGAAGCGAGGATGCTGGGCGATGCGTTCGCGAGCGGTGATGAGGTTAGTGACCATGGCATCCAGGCGCACGCCCGTGCCCAGGGCCAGGTCCTGGAAAGCTACCGTTTCGTTGTCGTATGGCGCGACCTGGACGCTTTCGAATGGATAGCTCAACGGCTTGTCCTCGGCGCCCTCAATCACCAGATCCTTGTTCAGATAGGCTTCATAGGTCGACGCACTGATCACGCCGACTTTTTTACCTGACAGATCCTTGCCCGTGACGATGTTCTTGTCTTTGGCATTGACCACGATCACCGCCGGTGACCGGTAATACTCCACCGGAAAGTCGAACACTTCGGCCCGTGCCTTGCTCGGGGTCATCGAGCAGACGCAGATGTCATATCGTCCGTTCCAGTGGCCGGCAGCGATGACATCCCAAGACGGAGTCTGCAGCTTCAGCTTCACCCCTAGCCGTTGCGCAACGGCCTTGGCGACATCGACGTCAAACCCGTCCAGTTGGTTCTGTTCATTGAGAAAGGAGAATGGCGGATAGCTTTCCATCAGAACGCCGGTCAGCTCCCCGCTGCTGGTTACGCGATCCAGGGTGGCGCCCGCGAAAGCCGTCGAGCAGGTAGCCAGTAATGCCAAGCCAAATGGTAAAAGCGCCTTAGTGTTCACAGACAAGTGCTCCAATCGATTCAAAATACTGAATAGATTAAAACGCACTATAAAAATAGTTTGTACTAGCTTTATGGAATATACGACTGCATTCAAGCTATATTGGATCAAGCGGTTCAGGTGCTTGAACCGCTGACTTTTGGTGGCAAGCAACACCCCGACAGATCCGGTCCGGGCGTTGCTTTTTGTTCAGCGATAGCAATCGAGCAGGCGTGCGGCAACTTCCTTCAATTGCGCTTCGGCCAGATGGTTGATCCCGGCAGCACGTTTGCGCCCGCCCCCCGTTGGAAACTGCCGGCAGAAGGCATCCGCCGTCAGCCCGGCCTCTTCCGGTACCCGCAGGCTGAACGCCCAGTCACCGTCCGCCCTGGCGCTGAGCAAGCCGATCGCCTTACGTGGCGCACCGGCCGCCAACTGGTTGGCCAGCACACCGCTGACCCGCCGCGCCCAGGGTTGCGCGGGCAGGCGGTACAGCTGCGCGCCCCGGCCCTCGTGCCAGGGTTCAAGGCCTGCGGCTGCAGCCATGTCGGCGGCGTGGCCGGTGCGCAGGGTGGTGAAGCTTGTGCTGTGGCGGATGAAGTCCAGCGGGTCGTGGTAAGGCAGAAGCTCGGCGGCCAGCGCCAGCGGCTCGAAGTGCAGGTCCGACAGGCTGTCGCCATAGGCGTTGTAGTTGAGCAGCAGGCCCAGCTCCTCCAGGGCATGCACCTCATCGTCGGCCAGGCCATGCTGCGCCGCCAGCACCCGGGCCGGGCCGGCCAGGCCGTCACCAAAGGCGGCGGCCACCGCCCAGCGGTGATGACGCCCATCCAGGCAGGTGTTGACCAGCAGGCTGGTGCACACCTGGGCGGCCGTGTCGATGAAGGACTCGAATGCCGGATGCCGCGGCAGTTCGCCGGCAAAGTGGTGGTCGAAGTAGCGTACCCGGGCGCCGGCGTCGAGCAAGCGCCGGGTGGCCTCGCGGTTCTGCTCATGGGCCACGTCCAGCACCGTGACCCGCTCGCCGGGCCCGGCCTGGACCCGGCGCAACAACTCGATGTCGCGCTTGACCCCGCTGACCAGGCGCACCTGCGGATCCAGTTCACCCGCCAGGCGCAACTGCTGCAGGGCGCACAGACCGTCGGCATCGCCGTTGAAAGCGCAGTGATCGATTGTGTTCATCTGCCCTGCTCCTCAGTACATGACTTCGCCGCCGTTGGCATCGAGTTGCGCGCCATTGATCGCACTGGCGTAGTCCGATGCCAGAAACAACGCAGCGCGGGCGCACTCCTCGTCGCTGCGCATGCGCCCGCCAGGGATGCCGGCACTGAACTCGGCGCGCACCTGTTCTTCGCTGACACCCCGGGCGGCAGCGCTCTGGCGTACCAGGGCCTGCACCGGCTCGCCCCACATCCAGCCACAGGCCAGAGCGTTGACCCGCAAACCGTGGGCCGCCTGCTCGCTGGCCAGGTAGCGCACACTGGCCGCCAGGGCGCTTTTCGACGCGGCATAGGCCGCGCCACCCTGATACGGTTTGCGCACACCCAGGGTGTTGATCATGACGATCGCCCCCGCGCCCTGCGCGCGCATTGGCGCCAGCACCGCGCGGCTCATGTTCAGCGAGCCCAGCAGGTTGACCTCCAGGGCCTCGCGCAGCGGGTCGTTGTTCGCCTCGTCCACCGCCTGGAAACCGCCATGGGAAAAGGCGCTGTTGATCAGCGCATCGATACGGCCGAATTGCTCGAGGGTGGCTTCGGCGAAACGATTGCACGCCTGCACATCGGTGATATCGGTGGCCACGCACAGCACTTCGCAATGCCCGGCGACTGCCTTGATGCGCTGTTGTGCCTCAAGCAGGCGGCCCATGTCGCGGGCGCCGATGGCCACGGCCCGCGCCCCTTCACGCGCGGCCTCCAGGGCCAGTTTGATACCCAGCCCGGGGCCGACGCCCGAGACCATCACGACTTTGTCTTTAAGCAGCATGGGATGAATCCTCTTATTGTTATGGGGCAGGCTCAGGCGCTCAGATGCCGGGCGCGGTACTCGGCGTAGTCACGCTGCAGCAGCGCGTCGCTGAGGCCGAACTGGTCAGGGCTGTAGTGATGGGCAGCGCGTTTTTCCCGGCCATTGACGGACAACCATTGGCCCATCTCTGCCTGAACCTTTGCCGTGCATTCAAGGCCGGCGAAGCGATAGATGCGCTCGACCACGGCCTGGGGCGCGGCCAGGGTGTCTTCGAACTGCACATCGAGAAAGCGCCCGGCCGGCATGCCTTCGCGCACCGCCATGGCATGGCGCAAGGCCCGCGCCATGCGTCGGTTCCACTGCTCGCCGACGGCTTGGGCATCGGCCTGGTCGCTGTACAACTGCCACAGGGTATGGATGAAGCTGGCCAGCGAGGGAATGGTCCTGGCCGGTTCGCGATGGGTGAGCACCACCTGCGCACCGGGGAACACTTCGAACAACAGCTCCAGGGTATGCAGGTGCTGCGGGCTCTTGAGCAGCCAGCGCCGGCCGGGGGCGATTCCACGACGTGCCTGCTGCCATTGCAGGAACTGCAGGGAGCGCTTGAGGTAACGGTAGACCTGGGTCTGGTCCTGACAGTCGAGCCAGGCGGTGTAGCTGGGGACGTTGACGTAGGAGTCCATGGCGCAAAGGAACGAGTGCTCCATCAGCATGAACTCTTCGTCGGGCTGCTCGGCGTCCAGTGGGTGAATGGCCAGCAGTTGCGGAAGGAACTCGACCATCGCCGCGACTTCGGCGCGCGCCCGACCTAGGCGCTGCAACGGCTGCTCCAGGGTCTCCCCGTCGAGAGGCGCCGGGTAGCGGGTTTCCCACCACTGCGCCTTGCTGAACTGCGGGTCCACCGCCAGGGTGCGTTGCAGCAGCGTGGTGCCGGTGCGTGGCAGGCCGACGATCACCAGTGGGTCGTTGATTTCCAGCTCGAGGATTTGTGGGTAACGCCGACAGTGATCCTCGATGATCAGACGGTTGACCAGTTGCGCCAACAGTTTCTCACGCAACAGTCCGCGCCCCGACACGGATAGCCGCGCTTCTTTTTCCAGGGCGTCAGCCAGCACCACCAGGCCCTGGCGAAAATCGCCGGGGCCGAAATCGTCGAGGCCGCCCGCACGTGCGCAAGCTTCAGCCAGCAAGGCATCCAGGGCGAAGTCATTGGCACTCATCGCACAAGCTCCTTCAGATCATTGAGTTTGACCACGCGTGTCGTTGGCTGCACCGGCTGCTTTGCTCCCACCCATCGCAGGCAGAGGGTGCCATGGGGATGGCCGGCAGTTTCCAGCCAGTTCGCCAGACCGGGGTCAACGCAGCAGAGGATCATGCGCAAGCGGCCATCCGCCTCCAGTTGCGCCGACTGTTTGTTCAGACAGATGCGGTGGTAGCGGTAGTCGAGCGACTCCATCCAGTAGTTGTTGATCTGCACGTTCCAGAAATCGCAGTCGGGCACCTGATCGACCTCGATCAGCAATGCCTCGTCATCAGCCAGAGCCCAGTAGGAGTGGTAATAGAAAATGTTCGGGTCGCCCCCCACCGACTGGCACAGTGCCTGGTCGGCGGCGGGCAGTTGATTGGTGTGCTTCTGATAACCCTGAGCCCAGTCGGCGAATAACCGCGCGGTGTTCTCGACGAAACTTCCCACCCGCTGCAGGCTTTGTTGCAAGCGCGGCGCATTCAGCGGTTCGGGTGTCTGGCGAGCATTGAGGCGTTCAATGCGCAGTTGCGCCGGCTGCTCGCTGCTACGGTCCAGAAAGGTTTGGCGGACAATCAAGGCATTGCTCTGCGGTTCGAGCCGCAGCCAGTTACCGATGCCGGGTGGATGCTGGCTGAGGATGATTTCGAAGTTGCCCTCGGCATCCGACTGCAACATGCCTGCATCGAGAAAACCGGTCTGGATCATCTTGCCATCCGTCTCGTAGCCCCCCTTCTGGGAACCGAAACTGAGGTAGGCAACACTGCCGCGCTGGCCGCTGACCCGATACTCGTGCGCGCCGTTGAGGCGCGCATAGCTATACAGATTATCGGGGTTGTCGGCGCCAATTTTCGCGGTTTCATGGGAGGGGGTGATGAAGCCCGGGAAGTCCGGATCGGCAAATTCCAGGTGCATTTCCAGTGCAATGCGCAGCAAACGCGTGAGATAGCGAAATCCTTCGGCGCGGGTCTGCACATCGGCCGGGGCCTCGGCGCGCAGTATTTGCTCGCCGCTACGCCGCAGTTGCTCGCAGAAGAGGTTCCAGCTTTCGCCGCTGAGCACCTCCTGATCGATCCTGTCTGTAACCATGTCGGTCTCCTCTGTTGGCGGAAAGCCCGCCGCTGCCAGTGACCTTAGGGAGCACCCCCTTGCCGATTCTTCGTCCAAGCGGACTAAATCGCCTGCTAGTCCGCACGGACGAGGAGCCGTGCGCCGTGAGCGGCGAGGATCGCGCCTGAGCCCATGGCTTACTTCCCGCCGCAGTTCGTGGCGCGCAGTCATCCTCAGAGGAGTTACCCATGACCGCAGAGAAAAATCTGGTCCGTTCAGTGACCGTGGACATCGCCGCACCGGCCGAATTTGTCTGGTCGGTACTGATCGACCTGGTGCGTTATCCGCAGTGGAACCCCTACACCGTCAAGGTCGAGTCCAGCTTGAGATTGGGCGAACCGGTCAATCTGTTTCTGCCCGATCCGGGGCGACCTGGTGAACTGCTGCACGTGATCGAGTACCTGGCTGACTTCGAACCCCACCGGTTACTCGCCTGGGAGATGTATGCCAACGCCGACAATCCCGACGCTGCCCGTCGCGAGCAGCACATCGAGCCCACCGGCGCGGCCAGTTGCCGCTACCACACCACCGACCAGTTCCTCGGCGCCACCGCCGACCAGGTCATGACCGATCATGGCGCTTGGGTCAAACACGGGTTCGATGCCGTTGCCCACGCCCTCAAGATCCGTGTCGAGACGCTGTACGCGTCCGTCGCGTGACCTGCAGCTGCCGGCGCCTCTTCGTCCAAGCAGACGAAGAAGTGCCGGCGGTGCTTTACCTACCGTGGTGTTCAGCCGGCGCCAATCCCGGCAGAACTCGAGGAGGTATTCGATGTTGACTCATCTGCAATGGCTGGAAGCGGAAAGCATCCAGATCATCCGTGAAGTGGTGGCCGAGTGTGAAAACCCGGTGATGCTCTACTCCATCGGCAAGGACAGCGCGGTCATGCTGCACCTGGCGATGAAAGCCTTCGCCCCGGGCAAGCCGCCCTTCCCCCTGCTGCACGTGGACACCACCTGGAAGTTTCGCGAAATGATCGCCTTTCGCGACCAGACCGCCGAACGCCTGGGCCTGGAACTGCTGGTGCACATCAACCCCGAAGGCGTGGAAAAGGCCATCGACCCTTTCATCCACGGCTCGGCCTTGCACACCGATGTGTGGAAGACCCAGGGCCTGAAACAGGCCCTGGACCACTACGGTTTCGATGCCGCGTTCGGCGGCGCCCGGCGCGACGAGGAAAAGTCGCGGGCCAAGGAGCGGGTGTTTTCGCTGCGCTCCGAGCAGCACCGCTGGGACCCCAAGCAGCAGCGCCCGGAGCTCTGGCACCTGTACAACACCCGCAAGCGCAAGGGTGAAAGCCTGCGGGTGTTCCCGCTGTCGAACTGGACCGAGCTGGATATCTGGCAATACATCTACCTGGAACAGATCCCCATCGTGCCCTTGTACTTCGCCAAGGAGCGCCCGGTGGTGCGCCGTGACGGCACACTGATCATGGTCGACGACGAACGCATGCCGCTGCTGCCGGGAGAAACCCCGGAACTGCGCAAGGTTCGCTTCCGCACCCTGGGCTGCTACCCGTTGACCGGCGCCATCGACAGTGACGCCGACAACCTGCCGGCGGTCATCGGCGAAATGCTGGTCAGCCGCACCTCGGAACGCCAGGGCCGCCTGATCGACAGCGACTCGGCGGGCTCCATGGAGAAGAAAAAACAAGAGGGGTATTTCTGATGAACGCAATCACCGACGCACGCAATGGCGACCTGACGCCCTACCTGCAACAACAGCAGAACAAGCAGCTGCTGCGCTTCATCACCTGTGGCAGTGTCGACGACGGCAAGAGCACCCTGATCGGCCGACTGCTGTATGAATCCAAGGTGTTATTCGAGGACCAGCTTGGCCAGCTCGAAGCCGACTCGAAAAAGCTCGGCACCCAGGGTGACGAACTGGATTTCGCCCTGCTGGTCGACGGCCTGAGCGCCGAGCGCGAGCAAGGCATCACCATCGATGTGGCTTATCGCTTCTTTGCCACCGACAAGCGCAAGTTCATCGTCGCCGACACCCCCGGCCACGAACAGTACACCCGCAACATGGTCACCGGCGCGTCCACCGCCGACCTGGCGGTGATCCTCATCGACGCCCGCCAGGGCTTGCTGACCCAGACCCGCCGACACAGTTACCTGGTGTCGCTGCTGGGCATCCGCAAGGTGGTGGTGGCGATCAACAAGCTCGACCTGGTGGACTACTCCCAGGCGGTGTTCGAGCGCATCGAAGCCGAGTATCGCGCCTTCGCCGCACAGATCGGCCTGCAGGATATCCAGTGCATCCCGCTGTCGGCGCTGCGCGGCGACAACATGCTCCAGGCCAGCCCCAACACGCCCTGGTACCAGGGCCCGAGCCTGCTTGCCTACCTTGAAGACGTACCGCTGGAGCAGGACCGGCAGAGCCAAGCAGCGTTCCGTCTGCCGGTGCAGTGGGTGAACCGGCCGAACCTGGATTTTCGTGGCTATTGCGGCAACGTCGTGGCCGGCAGCGTGCGCGTCGGCGAGCGCATCCGCGTGCTGCCCTCGGGCCAGCAGAGCGAGATCACCGGCATCCTTGGCAGCGCCGGGGAGCAGCAGCAAGCCCTGTGCGGCCAGGCCGTGACCCTGACCCTCAAGGACGAGATCGATATCAGCCGCGGCGACCTGATCGCCCTGGCCGACACCCCTCCGGCGGTGGCCGACCAGTTCGAAGCGACCCTGGTATGGATGGACGAACAGCCCCTGCTGCCGGGGCGCCCGTACCTGATGAAGATCGGTTGCCGCACCGTCGGCATGAGCTGCGCCAACCTCAAGCACCGGGTCGATGTGAATAGCCTCGAGCACCTGGCGGCCAAGACCCTGGAGCTGAACGGCATTGGCGTATGCAACCTGCACCTGGACCGGCCGATCGCCTTCGATGCTTATGCCGACAACCGCGATACCGGGGGCTTTATCGTTATCGACCGCCTGAGCAATCGCACGGTCGGTGCCGGCATGCTGCACTTCGCCTTGCGTCGTGCGCAGAACGTGCACTGGCAGGCCATCGACGTCAACCGCGAGGCCCACGCCGCGCTCAAGGGCCAGTCGCCACGGGTGCTGTGGTTTACCGGTTTGTCCGGCGCGGGTAAATCGACCATCGCCAACCTGGTCGAGCGCAAGCTGCATGCCCTGGGCCGCCACACCTATCTGCTCGACGGCGACAACGTGCGCCACGGCCTGAACCGCGACCTGGGCTTTACCGAAGCCGACCGGGTGGAAAACATCCGCCGGGTCGCGGAGGTGGCCAGGCTGATGCTCGATGCCGGACTGATCACCCTGGTCTCGTTCATCTCGCCGTTCCGGGCCGAGCGTGACATGGCCCGCAGCCTGGCCGGTGACGGCAACTTCCTCGAGATCTTCATCGATGCGCCGCTGGCCCTGGCCGAGCAGCGCGACCCCAAGGGCCTGTACCTCAAGGCCCGGCGCGGTGAGCTGAAGAACTTCACCGGCATCGACTCGCCCTACCAGCCGCCAGTGGCGCCGGATATCCATATCGACACCCGGCACGAGTCTGCCGAGGCCGCCGCCGAACGCATAGTCGAAGCCCTGCTGGCGCTGTAAGAGCTACCGGGCGCAGCCTGCCCCTTGGGCATGCGCTGCGCCCGTCAGCGCCTAGGCCAAACGGACGATTTTGCCGCCGTGACCCCGGTCGATACTCGCCCATGACAACACGCAGCCAAAGAGGCGCGCATGACCCTGCCCTTTTCCACCTGCCCGGACCTGCACGCCAGCATCGACATCCCCTCTGCCGAGCTCAGCAACCTGCTCGGGCTGGTCTACCACGGCACGCTGGAGCCCACGCCCTGGGCCAGTTTGCTGGAAGCCCTGCGCCAGCGATTCGCCGCCAGCTTCTTCACCCTGGTGCTGCGCAACCCCGACCATGAACGCCCCGGGCTGATCGTCAATGCCTCGGTGCATGGCGCGCTGTTGCCCGGCGAGCCCTCTTACAGCGAACACTTCTATTCGATCTGCCCGTTCCTCGACTGGCCCGCGGACCAGGTGGCCAGTGCCGACCAGGTGCTGGGCACGGAGGCCTGGCTGGCCCATGATTTCTACCGCAACTACCTGCACCCCCTGGACCTGCGCGATGTGCTGGTGGCCAACATGCGCACCGCCGCCGGCATGCACTGCGCGCTGTTCGCCTGCCGCGACCACGCCAGCGAAGCGTTCACCCCGGCGCAGATCAACCTGATCCGCCTGTTGCTGCCGCACCTGCAACAGGCGGTGGACCTGCACTCGGCGGTGGATCAACTGGATGCCGAACGCCAGCTCTACGCGGCAACCATCGACCGCCTGATGGTGGGCACGGCCATCCTCGACGAGAACGGCCGGATGATGCGCTGCAATCGTGCCGCCCAGCGCCTGTTCGACAGCCATGACGGTCTGGAGTGCAAGCACGACAAGCTCTGTGCCTTCGCCAACCATGAGAACCGCACACTGCAGCAGGCCATCCAGGCCGTGTTGAAACAACGCCCCCGCGGCCTCGACGACCTGCAAGTCCTGACCCTGTCGCGGCCCAGCGGTGAGATGCCGCTGAACCTGCTGCTGCGCCCGATTGCCATGAACTACCAGACCCACAACAGCGCCCGACGCCCGGCAGTGGTGGTGTTCATCCGCGATCCCGCCGACTCGCCACAAGCCTCGCGTGACCTGCTGCGTAGCCTGTTCCAACTGACCCGCACGGAAACCGAAGTGGCCATGCTGGTCATGGACGGCCAGACCCTCGATGAGACAGCCGAGGCACTCGGGGTTTCGCGCAACACCGTGCGCGCTCACTTGCGCGGTGTATTCGCCAAGACTGGCGCCACGCGCCAGGCGCAACTGGTCAAGACCTTGCTCAATAGCGTGGCGTCGTTGGGGTAGATGTCTTCATAAACTCAACCGCGCACCAGGTAGGCCCCCGGGGGAACCCGATGTCGCAGCTTCTTGCATTTGCCGGGTGCGGGCTGATGCCCCGCCGGGCGATCAGGAAACCAGATTCGGCATTTACCCGGACGCGGCATATGGCCGCGGGGAATCTCGACCTCAGCGTACGCCCGCTCTGGCTCGACATTAGTCATTTGTAATTTTCCTTCGGGCCCGGCTCTGCCAGCCGACGGCGCATCCAGCCCCCGATATGCCTCTGCGCGAGCCAAGTTGCCAGCGTCGTTCCCAGTGTCCGGAGTGGATTGCTCAGCAACGGCAATTTCCGCTTCGCGACGCCTTTGGGCCTCCTCCTCCAGCCCCTTCTGTACTGCGACCACGTCCTCTTTTGCATTGGGTGGGGTACCCGAAGATTGGGCCTGCTGCGCCGCCTGGATCAATTGGAAGTTGCGGTTGCGTAACTCGACGTTGCGACCAACCCGTATGTTCGAGCGCGCCGCCAGGGTTTCAGCCTGCTGGTACTGCCCCTGCTGAAGGCGCAACACCCCCAGATAATGCAGCGTCGCGGGATTGTTCGGCTGGATATGCAGGGCACGCTCCAGCGTGGCGGCAGCCTGGTCCAGTTGGCCATTTTCATACTGCCGCGAGGCGGTTTCGATCAGGGTGGTTGAGGCGCTGTTACTCTGCGTCGGCGCGCTTCGTTCGCCAGCAACCGAACAAAGCGACGGGACAGTGCAGAACACCAGGATGAGGCCCGGCAGAAAACTCTTGGTTGGCATCAGGGGGCGGACTCGACTGAATTCAAACGGCACTGCCGTAAAACAGACCACAACGCTGCTCGGCATTTGCGATACAGGGCCGCTATTGACCTGGCCAATACCCTGAAGTTCCTGCTGCAACGACCGTTGCGACCAGTACCATTTTTTACCACCCCCAACATCCAGGCACGATCTGTTGCTGTTCTTCACGCAGGGCGCAAAACGGCTGTGGATTCAACCGGTCGACGTAACAGATTGGCTAAATCGTTCCCCGGGCGTTTCGTAGTTTCGTGTTTTCCGAGGGTGGCTGTTTAGCTGGCTGGTCACTTAATCGAGCGTGTCTTGCGAGTGGTCCGCAACCGGCACTACCAGGTGAGAGGCGATTTTCAATCTCCTGCAAGTGCATGTTCCACCCTCGCTGACAGCAACCGGGCCTCGCGCTCAGGACAGTACAAGGCGACGAACATGTTCCGCAGGTGACATATCGAGCTGGATCAAAACTCGGGTTGAAGCTATACCGAAAGGGTTCAGAGTGGGGATGGACCACACGCTCGATTAACGACTGAGGAGAACTTCGCGGTGTCGAATCAGCTGGTCATACGCAACATGGCCCGTCCCGAACTGGACGAGCTCGTCGATTGGGCTGCCCGTGAGGGTTGGAATCCCGGTCTTCACGATGCCGAGCTGTTCTGGGCGACGGACCCTGCCGCCTTCATCGCGGCGTCCCGGGGCGGCGAATTGATCGGCGGCGGTGCCATCACCTCCTACGATGGCGAATTCGGTTTCATGGGCTTTTTCATCGTCCGGCCTGAATATCGCGGTCAAGGTCTGGGCAATACCCTCTGGCACGCACGCCGCGAGCGACTCCTCGCCCTCCTGCGCCCAGGCTCGAGCATCGGCATGGACGGCGTCTTCGCGATGCAGGACTACTACGCCAAGGGCGGTTTCGTCTTCTCCCATCGCAACATGCGTTTTCGTGCCGAGATCACCGAACGCCCGGCGACCTCGCAATTAGACGACCAGGACATCGTCCCGCTGGCCACTTTCCCGCTCGATCAGGTTGTCGATTACGACCGCACCTGCTTCCCCGCCGCGCGCGCAACCTTCCTGAGCGGGTGGATAACCCAAGCCGATGCACTCGCCGTGGGTTGCCGGCGCGACGGCAGGCTAAGCGGCTATGGCGTAGTCAGACGCTGCCGGGAAGGCTGCAAGATCGGCCCCTTGTTCGCCGATGACGCCCTGGCAGCCAATGCTCTCTACGCGCGCCTGGCGGAATTTGCACAGGGTGGCCCGCTGTTTCTCGATGCCCCGCAGAACAACCCCGCCGCGATGGCGCTCGTGCACCAACAGGGCATGATCGAAGTTTTCGGCTGCGCACGCATGTACCTCGGCCCTCCTCCGGCGATCGCGCACGAACGTGTGTTCGGCGTCACGACTTTCGAGCTGGGCTGATGTCCGCTCGCGACCTCATCGGTTATGGCGGCTGCCCATCTCACCCGCGCTGGCCCGGTGAGGCGCGCGTCGCGGTCCAGTTCGTACTCAACATCGAAGAGGGCGCGGAGTCATGCATCCTCAATGGCGATGCACAGTCGGAGGCCTGGCTTCACGAGCTACCGGGCCGTCCGCCGCGTGTGGGGGAACCGGACTTGAGCGTAGAGGGCATGTACGAATACGGATCGCGCGCAGGTGTGTGGCGCATTCTGGAGCTGTTCAACGCCCGAGGCCTGCCGCTGACCGCTTTCGCCGTCGGCCGGGCACTGGAACTCACCCCGGCGATTGGCCATGCGCTCTGCGCTGCCGGGCATGAGATTGCCGGGCATGGCTACCGTTGGCTGGACTATCGCGACATGCCTGAAGACCAGGAGCGGCGCCATATCCGCCTCACCCTCGACGTGATCGAGCAGATCTGCGGTAAACGCCCCACAGGTTGGTACACAGGAAGGGTCAGCCAGAACACCCGCCGCCTGTTGCGTGAGGAAGGTGGGTTTCTCTATAGCTCGGACGCTTACAACGATGACCTGCCCTATTGGCTCCCGGGCTCGCCCGCCCACCTGGTGATCCCTTACACGCTGGTCAACAACGACGCCCGCTATCTGCTGGCGAATGGTTTCGCCTGCGGTGAAGACTTCTTCCGGCTGCTCAAGGATGCTTTCGACCTGCTGTGGCAGGAGGGCGCGCACCACCCGAAGATGATGAGCGTCGGCCTGCATGGGCGGATCAGTGGCCATCCTGGTCGTGCGATGGCGCTGGCGCGTTTTCTGGATTACGTGCAAGGCCACGACGCGGTGTGGATCTGCCGGCGCGAAGAGATAGCCAGGCACTGGATTGCCCAATTCCCCGCCTGAGTGATAAGTGGCTCGGGACGGCCTGAGCCACGCTCAATGAAGTGGCAATATATTTCGAACCCCAGTACGCGACCGTGCTGGCTACAAACAAATCGGGTGGGCGCGCTATGCGGTTCAACACCTCAATCCGCTAATCCACAATGAACAACTTCGCTGCGGTGGTGGCGGGATCCACCGGCTGAACCCAGAAGAGATGACTGGTCATGCAAGCTTTATGGTGCCGCCCTGGATATCGTCGCGCGCCATCCGCAAGTCATTGGCATCGCGGTTGAGCTGGTGAATCATGTTGAGCAACCGCTGACGAAGCACCTCGTCCTGGAGCTGTTCTGCTGCGCGCATCACATCAAGCGCCGCTACCTCATTATTGGTTGCGACGGAGTCGAGCAGTTTGCGCATGCTTCTTGATGGCCGATTCATCTCCAACCCCCCCAGGTTTCAGTGACGCGAATCATAAGGCTGGAATGTTTCGCCAGTGTTTCAGCTGCACGAACGGGTTCTGAATCACCGACTCCGGCTGAGTCGACGCTAGCCGGGGGCGATTACGCTTCAATCCATCAATGATGAAGCTAAGCGGCCCGCTCCAGGGCATCCAGCAAGCCAACAAACTCCAGCGAAAGCCTGTGGCGAGGAGCCAAATGGACGAGGGGGACTGAAACTTCGTGAGATTCACGCATCTTGACGGAGCTGCTCAGGTAAACCGGTAGCAGAGGTAAACCCTCTGCCAACAGCTCATCAATGAGACTTTGGTGCATGCCAGTGCGCCCAGTGAACTGGTTAACCACCACCCCTTCCACTTCCAGTGATTCGTTGTGATCACAACGTAGATCTTCTACCTGCGCGAGAACGCGATACAGCGCCTGACGAGAAAAGCTGTCGCAATCGAATGGAATCAGTATTCGATCGGCAGCCACCAGTGCACTGAATGTGTAGAAATTCAGCGACGCAGGTGTGTCGATATAGATGCGTTCATAGTCCCCGGACAGCTCAACCAATAACTTGCGTAGCTTGTTGATCTTGAACTTGCTCTCAAGTTTTGCCTGAATGTCTGAGAGTTCAGGGCTGGCAGCCACCAGGTGAAGGTTGTCGTAATGGGTCTCGGTTATGGCCACTCGATTCCTTCTGCCTTCGAAGCCGCTGGACAGTGTCTGTTTGAAGAAATCGGCTATGCCTGCGGGAATGCGCTCGTTGAGTAGTCCCGTGAGGTAGTGAGTCGAGTTTGCCTGGGGATCGAGGTCAACCAGCAGCGTTCGGTAACCTTCGGCAGCACTTACAGCGGCAAGATTGCAGGCGATGCTGGATTTTCCAACACCACCTTTCTGATTGAATACGACACGACGCATCGGGCTTGCTCATCCATGAAAGTGGCCTAAGGCCAACTGAAGAAAATCTAAGTAGTCATTTCAATTCTATGACCGCAACATTACAGTTTTACGACAGCCAGCCATCAGGCCAGCTTCAATCACTCGGAGTGCTGATGCACATCAATGACTAATCAGTACAAGGGGGACCGTTAAGCAACTTGCGCAGATAGTTCGCCGATGCAGGGCACAAATGCTTGAATTGAACTGTCTGGGTGATAGCCGCAGGCGCCTCGTCCCTGCCAAGCAGTTCGTATCCATTGGCAGAGAAAAAACCAGCAGCGCCTTGAGTCAACAGGTGCAATCGGACTGCGCCTTGAGAGACCGCATAGCGTTCCAGTTCAGACAACACCGCTTTACCCAGCCCCTCTCCACGATGCGTCTCACAAACGACTATTGAGCGAAGCAACAGATCGGAACCCGCACCTTCGAGCCCTCCATAAGCCACCCACTCCCCATCCACTTCGAACCGGTAAAACTGTCGATCTGGTTCACTGACATCACTGAAGGGCAGCCCTGCCTGGCTTAATGACTTACACAGATGATCCAGATCACTCGGCCCTACTTTTCTTGCCTGCATTGCCGCCCACCCTTGCTTCTGACTCACTGAGTTTCACGGTAGTAATTACCGGTGTCGACAAGATCACTGCAACGCAAGAGAGCGGTTAATGGCATGCTGACCTCGGTCTGTGATTGAGCACTCTCAAGATCGGTACCCATTTCTCATCCATGGTCAATAGGACGCAGGGTCGGCAGGAGGCATGCAATGGAACTGAAGTTCAGTCACATCGATGTACTGGTCAAGAATCTCGACGAAGCCTGTGCTTACTACGTACAGATACTGAACGCCAAGATCTCCAAAACGCTCGTCTGGGAACGAGGTGGTCTGCACGTGCGCTACGCGATTGCGCTGATCGGTCAAGAGCGTTTCATGTTAGTACAGCCGTTGGCCGGTAACCTGAGGGAGCTATTGGACTCCTCGGGTGAAGGGATGATTTATCGCCACTGCTATTCGACGCCGGACATCGAGAAGGCCTATGACGAACTCATGGTCGCCGGTGTTCAGCCAGAAGACGAAAACGGAAAGCCATTGGCCCGCGCGAACCTGCAATCCCCGTCCGGGACACGCATTATCTGGTTGCCCAAGCGCTTCGGGCACTTCTCTATCGAAATCCTGGAAGAAGAGGCGCTAGAGGCATTTGTAGAAGCTGCATTTGCCTGAGTGATGCGGCGATAAACGTCTGCTTGCTGTGGATTCAACGGTCATACCCATTTTTCGCATGCCCGAGAAGCACCTCCAAAACAGCACTGACAGACAGGGGAGCTACTTTTTCAACAGAACCGGTCAGAAGCAGCCTCCCCCCACAAAATCCTGAAATAAACAGAAGATGTGCCGCGCCGATCACAAAGGTAGCGGTCTGTCTTGAATGACCCGTTTCATGACCAGGGTCGAGGTGAGCCGTTGCACATTAGGCAATGTCGAGAGGCTCTCATCGTAAATCCTTTGAAAGGCGGGCAAGTCCTGGGCAATGACGTGCAGCAGGTAGTCCGGCTCCCCAAACAACCGTTGGGCATCGACCACCTGAGGTATTTCAATGAGCGCCGCCTCGAACGCCTCGACGGCTTGCCGGTCACCCTCGCGGAGCGTGGCAAATACCATTGCGGAAAAATTCAGGCCCAGTGCACCGGGATCAAGCTGCGCACGGTAGCCCAGCAATACACCGGAGTCCTCCAGTGCCCGCACTCGCCGATGACAGGGTGAAAGGCTCAAGCCGACGCGTTCGGCAAGTTCAGTGACCGAAAGACGGCCATCCTTTTGCAGCTCGGCAAGAATTTTCCGGTCAGTTCTATCCACGTAGAATAATCTCCCTCACTGCGACGAAAATACGACCACCTTTGAAAGTTAATTCTAACAATATTTCATTAATCTTCCCCCATCCATTAACAGCCGTACTCCTCTTCAGGAAACAAGAGGGGCGGCCTATGAGAGGCGGGATGATGAATAACGCGATGATTGATAAACGGGCGTGGGTGACGCCATGACCTTCAGTGTCTTTGTTGCCTTCTGGGCGGTGTCGTTTCTGTTCGTCGTTACGCCCGGAGCGGATTGGGCCTACGCGATATCCGCTGGCCTGAAGCATCGCGTCGTCATACCGGCTGTGGGCGGACTGCTGTCCGGCCACCTGATTGCCACATTGGTGGTAGCCGCTGGTGTCGGCACCCTGGTCGCCAACCATCCTGGGGTCATGTCAGTGCTGACGGTGGCCGGGGCGGGTTACCTGCTTTGGTTGGGCATCAACATGCTCATCCGTCCCTCCACACCCCACACCGATGAAGTTCAGGCGTCAGGCTCATGGTTGCGCTGGGCGCTCAAGGGGCTTTGCGTCAGCGGCTTGAATCCGAAAGTGTTCCTGCTGTTCCTGGCGCTCTTGCCCCAGTTTGCCGATGCCACTGCCCCCTGGCCTGTACCGACGCAGATGATTGCGCTCGGGCTCGTCCACACCGTCAGTTGTGGCGTTATTTATCTCCTGGTCGGTTTTGGCTCACAGGTTGTTCTAAAGGCACGCCCAGCCGCCGCTCAGTGGGTCAGTCGTTTCTCCGGAGCGATCATGATCATCATCGCCGTGACGCTGTTTACCGAACAGATGCCGGCTTGATTGCCTCATCAGGACAGGTCGTCGTTCTCATCCAGAGGTGATGATTGATGTGCGCATTCTCGTAGCCAGTTCATGAAAACCAGCAGTCGCTTAGGGATAGTGCCGAGCGACGGGTGAACCAGATAGTAATCGTAGCGGCCTGAGCGGCTGAACTCAGCGAGCGGCAGGACGAGCTCGCCGCGATCAACCCGCTTCTGCACAAGCTGCTGACGGCCAATCGCAATGCCGGCGTGGTTCATGGCTGCGGTCACACATAAATCAGAGCGATCGAAGGTCAAGCTACGTTTGGGAAGTGCCGCGAGCATGTTGTGTTGCTCTGCCCAAAGCGTCCACTCGGCATCATAGGCCGCATGATCCCACGCCAGGGAGTCATGCAAGATTGTGCAGTTCCTTAAGTTGTCCGGGTTCTCCTCCAGGCGGTGGCGTCGCGCATACTCGGGACTACACACCGGGGCCAACCGCTCGCGCATCAACCGATGGCTCGTCAACCCGGGAAACTCGCCATTGGCGTAGTACAGGGCCAAGTCGATTTTACGGGTTCGAAAGTCGACATTGTCATTGCCTACTCGCAGGTCCAATGACACCAAGGGATATCGCTCGATAAAATCCGCCAGCCTGGGAACCAGCCAGCATTGGGCAATGGAAGGCCTGACATAGAGCGCGATCGAGCCGGCAATTTCCGCCTGTGACGATTGCTCGAGTGCCTCGGACAATTCTCCCATCGCATTCTGGAGTATTTCGAAGATACGCTCGCCTTCGTCGGTCAGGCTGACCTGCCGGGTCAGGCGCTGGAACAGCTTCATGGATAAGGCGGTTTCCAGACGACTTATACGGTGGCTCACGGCGCTTGCGGTCAAACACAGCTCCTCTGCCGCACGGGCGAAGCTCAGATGACGAGCGGCAACCAAAAAGGTGTGAAGGTTCGCGAACTGGCTGCTGTTGAGCCTGGAGCTGATACGTGGAGGAAGGTTGAGCACGACAGTTTTCCCTCAAACCCAAAAGCCGCCTTGCGTTGTACGCATTTCCAGCGGGCAAACGTAACGGATGTGGCAAGACGTTGATCTTGCCACATCCGGTTCAGGCTTAAATCAGCGAGAACTCTGTCGAGTCCAGGCAATTGGGGTCCATTCAGGCCAGATCAACCTTTGGCGAGCAATTCACGGCCCTTGGCCAGATAAGCTTCCATCTCGTCGCAAGGCACCATATTGCCGCCCGTTGCCCAAACCAGATGGGTGGCTTGCACCATGGCCTGACGGTCCAGGCGCGCGCGAGCCAGGTAGCCCTGCTGGTCGGCCTGGACTCTGGCAATGCCGGGCACGCCGGCGAGCGCGGATGGCTCTAGGCGCACACCTTCGCTGCGCTCCATCAGTGCCAGCAAACTGTACATTTCCTCGTCGCTGACCGTGTAGAAACCATCAAGCAACCGCTGCATGGCCTTGCCGACAAAACCTGAAGCGCGCCCGACGGCGAGGCCGTCCGCAGCCGTCACGTTGTCGATGCCGAAGTCTTGCACGCTCACTTCGTCGTGCAGGCCGGTATAGACGCCCAGCATCATGCATGGCGAGTGTGTGGGCTCGGCGAAGATGCAATGGACAGCGTCGCCGAAGGCTAGCTTCAGGCCGAAGGCCACGCCGCCAGGCGCGCCACCCACCCCACAGGGCAGATAAACAAACAATGGATGTTGCGCATCCACGGTGATGTCAGCCGCTGCCAATTGCTTTTTCAGGCGCTCGGCAGCCACCGAGTAGCCCAGGAACAGGTTGACCGAGTTTTCATCGTCCACAAAATGGCAGGCTGGATCGGACTCCGCTTGTTGACGGCCTTGCGAGACGGCCACGCTGTAATCGGAGGAGTACTCAATAACGGTAACGCCGTGTGAACGTAACTTGTCTTTCTTCCATTGCCGCGCATCCGCCGACATATGCACGGTCACCTGGAAACCCAATGCCGCCCCCATGATGCCGATGGACATGCCAAGGTTGCCGGTCGAGCCGACGGCTATTTTGTATTGGCCGAAAAAGGCACGCGCCTTATCGCTGTCCAGCACCGCGTAGTCGTCATCAAGCGTTAGCAGATTCGCGGCCAACGCCAGGTCTTCGGCATGCTTGAGCACTTCATAGATGCCGCCACGCGCCTTGATGGAGCCCGAAATCGGCAGATGGCTGTCCCGCTTGAGCCACAGCGTCCCTTGCAACGCCTGACCGTAGCGCTCGCCGAGCAATTGCTGCAGGTGTGGTACGGGCAGAATGTCCGATTCGATAATGCCGCCACTGCACTCCGTCTCCGGAAACGCGCGCCGCAGGTAAGAAGCAAAACGCGTCAGTCGCGCACTGGCATCGGCGACGTCTGCGGCCGTCAACCCCACATCGCCAATCGATTCCGCGACCGGGGCCACGGCAGGGTTGAACCAAGTGGTTTCTTGCAGCGCGACCAGATCGCGAATCAAAGGATAACTGGCGTACCAGCTTTCAAGTGTCTTGCCCAAAATCATGGCGTGGTCCCTTTAAACAATCAGGCGGAAAATACGGGTTGAATCAAACGAATTGCGACAGCAGCAGGGTCAGGCCCAGCGCGATCAATGAAGCCAGTACGGTAGCCGAGGTGAATTTCTTCAACGCTTCGGCGAGCGAGACGCCCAGATACTCCTTGACCACCCAGAAGGCCGAGTCCGTCACATGGGTCCAGCCAATGGCGCCGGCACCGATGGCAATGCAGATAATTTCCTTACTCACGGTGGGATGAGCGCTCAGCATCGGCATCACCATGCCGGCGGCGCTGATCATTGCCACCGTCGCTGAGCCGACGGCGAAGTGCATCAGCCCTGCCACCAACCACGCCAGGACGATGGGATTCATATTCAATTGCGTCAACGAGCCGGACAGCGCGTTACCCACGCCGCTGTCGACCAGGATGCCGTTGAATGCCCCACCGGCACCGATGATCAGCAGAATGCTGGCCAGCGGAGGAAAGCTCTTCTGAGTGTGCGCGAGCAAGTCAGGCATTGATAAGCCGCGGCGCAAACCCAGCGCCCAGTAAGCGAACACCACAGCGATGGACAGTGCTATCAGCGGCGTGCCCAGGAACGAAACGATGCTGAAGAGCCCGGAGTCATGGGGCAGTCCGGCCGCAAAACTTTTGCCGACCATCAGCAGCAGTGGCAGCAGGATCGTCAGCAGTGTCAAGCCAAGGCCTGGCAAGTCCTGGGTCGCGCTGTCAACGCAATGTTCGTCCAGAAAAGCTTCTTGAGTGTCGGGCGCTTCACTCTTGCAGACCAGCTTGATCCACAGCGGCCCGGCGATGATGGCGGTAGGCAGCGCGATAATGAGGCCATACACAATGACCTTGCCGACATCGGCGCCCAGCAGCCCGGTGATGGCCATCGCGGCAGGGTGCGGGGGCAACATGCAATGAACCGCCATCAGCGACACGGCCAAGGGCACGCCCAGGTACAAAAGGTTGATCCGGGTCTCTTTGGCGACCACATAGATCAGGGGAATCAGCAGAACGAATCCAACCTCGAAGAACACCGGGATGCCCGCGATAAACCCTACTAGCATCATGGCCCATGAGGCACGCTCTTTACCCAGGGTGCTCAATAGCGTCTGGGCAATGCGCTCTGCGCCACCGGATTCTTCCAGCATCTTGCCGAGTATGCCGCCAAGACCAATGATCGTTGCCAGGAATCCGAGTGTTCCACCGACACCTTTTTCATAGGAAGAGGCCATTTGCACCAGTGGCATGCCTGAACCGATGCCCACCACAAAGCTCGCTGCGGTCAAGGCCAGGAATGCGTGGACGCGCACTTTGACGATTAGAAAAACGATCAGAATGATGGCGGAAAACAACACCACCAATAGAGTGGGACCACTGTGCATACAATCTCCTGAAAGAGCTTTTATTGTTGAAATAAGTGATCTTGGTCACTCAGCTTTTCGGCATTAGAGAGCGCAACACAGGGGCCTGACAAAGGATGGATTTTCAAGGGATGGATGACATGAGGTCATCTATGGTGAGTGCATGGCGTGAAGTGATGAAAGTTCGAGCCATATCTACAAGGGACTGGAGGCTATCAAAGCCTGGAAGCAAGCCTCGCAGGCCAAGTGAACCTGAAGCGCGCGGCCAATGAGTTTTTTTATCATGTCAAGGAGCGCAAAATGAGCTGTCTGGCGTTCGAATGATGTGTCGCAGTCGGCTGGCGTGTAGACATCTCGGGCACCATGGGTAAGGACTTTCTCGAGTACGATGAGCGCGCTTGCTGTCGACTGCAGGGGCCGGAGGAGGCGTTTTGAAACCATTCGCGCTCAGACCTGGCGCCTCGACTCTGAACATGTTCCTGCAAGGGGGCTTGCCACGCCGTGATGCTGTGCCGCAAACGTTAACGGAAAAAGCGGTCATCCCTGGCATTCCCAATGCTCGCTATTGGTTGGACCACGACCTGACTCTGTTCATTCAGGATGCAACTGAGGGCAACAAACGCGAGAGCGAGGCTCTCGCCAAGGCAGGGAAACCGAACAACATCCTGCCGCTGGCAAATATGCTGGCAGTTTCGGGAGGCGGTGACGCAGGCACATTCGCAGCAGGACTCATTACGGGGTGGACCACGCATGGGACTCGCCCCATGTTCAAGGTCGTCACGGGCATTAGCGCGGGCGCCCTGGTCGCCCCGTTCGCTTACCTGGGATCCGGGTACGACGAAGTCATTCGGTATATCGCTAACGCCATCGGTCCAAAAGACGTTTTTCATTCGCGAAACGTGCTGACCCGTCTTGCCAGCGACGGTATAGCGGACAGCAAACCACTGTCGCGGCTCATCACAAAGTACATCACCGCGGAAACTCTTGCGGCGATTGCGTCGGAATACGCCAAAGGGCGAATCCTGCTGATCGGCACAACCGACCTTGATTCAGGGCGGCCAGTCACTTGGAACATGGGCACTATTGCCGCAAGCGAAGCACCGGGAGCGCTCGACCTCTTCCGCAACATCATGATCGCGTCGATGAGTATTCCCGGCGCCGTCTCACCCGTCATGATCGATGTAGACGTTGACGGCAAACAGTTTCAGGAAATGCACGTGGACGGTGGGGTAATCACTCAGGTGTTCCTTTACCCACCTGGCACAAAGATGGCGCTGAACAGAGCCACCGGAGCACCTTTGCGACTCGAACGGCATTTCTATGTCATTCGTAACGGGACACTGGAGCCGCAATGGTCCGGGACAAAACGCCGTACATTGAGCATCGGCGGTCGAGCCATCAGTGCATTGATTCAAACTCAGGGGATCAGCGACCTGGAGCGAATTTACCGTATGGCGCAGCAGGATGGAGCGGATTTCAATCTTGCGTACATTGGCTCCGACTTTTACTTTCCGCGCAATAAGAAATTCGATGGCGAGTACATGAAGCGTTTATTCGATTACGCCTTTCAACTCGGCGCGAAGGGCTATCCGTGGCATAAATCACCGCCCTCGGAAAACTCTGAACTACGAAACACCCGCTGAACGATTGAGCCAATCTGTTGCGTCGACCGGTTGAATCCACAGCCAAGAGCAGACTGTCAAAAGTGTTTGAAACCCCAAGGGGAATTCATTATTGGACATTGCGGTTGGGCGGTAGCCGGATCGATACGCCGCTCGCGCCTAGCACATGGGGCCTAGGCGCTGCGCTGATAAGGATGCTCCCGGTCTATAGAGCCCGGAGAGATTCAATTTGTTGAGAAGTGTCGTCTATTTGGACGCAGTATCCATATAAGACTTTACCGCCGCGAGCCCAGGTTGACCTTCCACTGTTTGAACATCAAGCAACGTTCTATCAAGCCATTCGGGATGGGCACTCAGCCATTTTTTTACCGCAGAGCGTGGGTCAAGGCCACCATTGATCACGTAGTCCATCATGGTGTTTTCGGCATCAATGGAAAACTCCAGATTTTTCAGGAGCTGACCCACGTTAGGGCATTCGTCCAGATATCCCGTACGCACGTCGGTCCGCACCGACGATGCGCCGAAATTTGCTCCGTAGTACTTGTCACCACCTGACAAATATTCAAGTTCAATATTCTTGTTCATTGGGTGAGGTGCCCAGCCCAGAAACACAATCCAGTCGTTCTTTCTGATTTGCCTGCCGACTTGTGTCAGCATGCCCTTCTCACTGGACTCAACCAGGCTCCAGCTACCCAGGTTATACGCGTTATCCGCGATGAGGTTCTGGATCGGTTTGTTTCCGCCTGGCTCTACTCCATAGATTTTCCCGCCAAACTTTGACTTGTAAGTGTCCAGGTCAGCATAGCTTTTTACGCCTTGCTCATAGACGTATCGCGGAACCGCCAAGGTAAATTTTGCACCCGTGAGGTTCACTCGCACAGTCTGAATCGACTTGTTGTTGTAGTAAGGCTGAGCCGCCTCGATCAATGCGGGATCCCATGTTCCGAGGAACACGTCGATACTCTTGCCTTCCATCGCCTTGTAGGCAATTCCCGTCGATAACGTTATGACTTTTGGGGCGTAGCCCAGTCCCTCCAATACTGCTGTGGTCAAAGACGTCGTCAACGTGATGTCGGTCCATCCCACCTCTGCGAACTGAGGCGCGCGACACCCCACAGGGTCCGCGGCGCCGGCAATCCCCTGGAATGTCATCAACAGCACGGCACAACCGATAGCACTGCTTTTCATACCGGATCCCCTTGCGTTCTCTTGTTTTTTGGAGAATCTAGTGATAACTTTTTTTCATTGAGTGTCCAATGAAAAAAGAGAGCCCCCCATGCCAAAGGTCGGAATGCAGGAAATCAGAAGAAAGCAGCTCGTTGAGGCGACGCTCACCCTCATTGGTGAGCAAGGCATGGCGGGTACCAGCATGGCTCAGGTCAGCGCCCGTGCGGGGTTGGCCAACGGCATCGTCCACCACTATTTCTCGGACAAGAATGCTTTGCTTGAAGCCACCTTGAGAGAGCTGAACAAACGCATAAATGCTGAGATCTTTGCGCGCCTGCGCATGTCCGCAACACCCGCTGAGCGTGTTCTCGCGTTTGTGGACGGGAACGTCAGTGCCTTGAACCTGACGCGAGACAATGTCGCGGCCTGGCTCGCTTTCTGGGCTCAAGTACCGCAGTCCCCCAAATTGCAGCGGGTACAGAACATCGTTGCGCGCAGGAGCCACTCCTTACTTTTCCATGCCTTGTCAAAAAGCATGGACAAGGCAACAGCCCATTCCAAGGCGCAGATGATCGCGATCTTCATCGACGGTTTATGGTTGAGGGCTGCGGTCGATTGCAACCCGGACACGATCGATGATTCGCGCCGCCTGGCTTACGAGTTCCTCAACAACGTACTTGGTTATGATCTGGAGGCGTAGAAATGACACCTGAAGAGTTTAAAAGTCTTGATGCCGTGGGCCTCGTTCAACGGTTGAAGTCCGGTGAAGTCACTCCGCTGGAGCTGGTCAACCTGGCAGCCAGAGAAATTGAAATCCAGGACCCTGCCTTGGGCGCGGTCGTTGCAATCGATATCGAAGGCGCGCAACGAGCGGCGCTAGATCCCAAGGCAGGACCACTCGCAGGTGTACCGATCCTGATAAAGGACACCAATATCGATGTAAAAGGCTTTGCAACCAGGCACGGTTCGCGATTGTACGAAGATGCCGCCCCCGCTCAGGTCGACAGTGAGTTTGTGAGTCGATTGCGCAAGGCCGGGGCAATCATTCTCGGGAAAACCAAAACACCTGAGTTTGCAGGAGACTTTGTGACAGAGCCTGAATGGCAAGGCCCTTGTCGAAACCCCAGGAATCCGCAGTACGCTTCTGGTGGATCAAGTGGAGGATCCGCCTGTGCCGTGGGCGCAGGCATGGTGCCAGTTGCACACGGCACCGACTGTGGCGGGTCGATCAGGGTTCCGGCTTCCGTTTGTGGTGTGGTTGGGCTGAAGCCAAGCAGGGGACGCAACCCTGTAGGTCCTCATGTCGGCGAGTTTGTTGGTGGCCTCGATTCCGAGCATGTACTGACCAGGACCGTCCGCGATAGCGCATTGCTGCTGGATGTCCTGTCTGGCTATGAACCAGGCGCGCCTTATGCTGCTCCCCCCGCCCCTCCCTCTTGGCTCGAATGCCTGAAGACGAGGTCGCCACGACTCAAAATCGCCTTTGCCTGTGCCCGTCCAGATGGCTCGAGTATCGATGAGGCCATCCACAAAGCCATATTGAATGCTGTGGATTTTTTAAGTAAAGACGGCCATGAATTACGCCCGTTCAATTGGCCAGACATGACCAAAGCCGGTGCAGCTGCTGCATTATTCTGGCAGATGGAAATTGAGGCCTTGATGGAACACAAAGCCCAAACTCGCGGTTATCCGATCTCGGCACAAGATGTTGAATGGATTACCTATGAGTTTTACAAATGCTCGACTCAGAGAACGGCACTGGATGTACACCATGCACGGGCCACCCAGAACAAAGTAAGCCACGACATGGCCGATAGCTTCACCGATATCGATGTCCTCATCACACCAACGGTAGCGCTTGCTCCACCGCTGATTGGTGGTTTTGTCGCCACAGGAGAAAGGCATCTGGACGAGTGGTATAAAAACGCTTACGCATTTTCTCCCTTCACCGAGGTTTTCAACTTGACCGGCCAGCCAGCCATCAGTATCCCCGTCGGGATCATGGAGAACGGCCTTCCAATCGGGATGCAGATAGTTGGCAAATTTGGTGACGAGGAAACCATCCTTAGACTTGCAAGTGAAGTTGAACGGAGCTTGTTAGCAACCACCCTGTTTGCAAAGGCATGATCACGCGCTGAACTACGACAGATTTTCTGCGCGTTGTCGCTGGCTCGCTGAATTGACCCAAACTCTATAGACACTTCCTGCAGGCAGCTATTGGTTCGTTGCCTGACGTGATTGGCTGCTTCACGGAGCAGAAGGAGAATTTTATGAGTGTCGGATTTGGGTCGATTCTGTTGAGAAAGTCAGCTTCGGTTTCCACCGCAGAAAAGTTCACGCCTGTGTGCGCAATCCGTGTTTTGCGCAAAAAATTCAGGGCTCAGTGACATAGCCGCGTGCAAAAAAGACGCTCGCACTACTCACGCTCGGCCCAAATCACTTTTGATCTGCTTTGCGCATATGCCCATCTGCTTTGTGACCCAATCCCTGAAAGCGGTGCACTTGGCACTCTCCTCAAAAGGCCTGGGTGACAGCAGGCAATAGGCCGCCCCGTCCTGGATAAAGCCAAACGGTGCGATCAGTTGTCCGGACCTGAGTTCATCCTGAACCATGAGAAAGGACACCACACTGATCCCCAACCCCGCAGCTGCTGCCTGAATACACAGATAGAAATGCTCATAGTCGACCGAGCCAGCATTAGGCATAGCCATTTCCGAAAGGCGCAGCCAGTTGTCCCAGGCCAACGGGCGTGTCTGGCTACGTAGCAAGCGCACTCCTTGCGATTTCCTTTTATCGGGACTATTGGACGGGGTGCACACAGGTCCAATCCATTCCTCACAAATCGTCACGCTGTGGATTGATTGATCCAAGTGAAAATCATCACGCCGGATGGCCAGATCCGCACCTGAGCGCGCGAAGTCTATAGGACCACCGGCCGCCAGCAGTTGGACTTGAAGGTGCGGGTGAGCGGCATGGAAGTCGGGCAGTCGCGGGATCAGCCATTTCATTGCGATGGTGGGTTCACACGATAGTACGAGTACGTCCTCGCGGACTTCTCCCTGCAACCGGTAAACAGCACTTTCCAATTGTTCGAACATGGGCCCGGTAACGTCGTACAGAAGGCGGCCGGCACGGTTGAGAAAGATCGCACGGTTGCGCCGATCAAAAAGTTCGACCCCTATTGCCTCCTCCAACAATCGAACCTGGCGGCTGACTGCGCCATGGGTGACGTGCAGCTGCTGAGCGGCTCTCACGAAGCTTTGAGTCTGGGCCGCAACGTTGAAAAAACGAAACGCAGCCAAAGGAGGCAAATTCATATTGACGATGATTACTCACAGGTTTCGAGGACTATAAATCGTTTTTTTTATCGGTGGCAATTCTCCATCATGACCTCCAATCGCCCCATCTGCACGCACAACCATCAATGATTACAGGCATTGCATGAATGCCATGCGAAGCCAAATACCACTGGGTGATGTAAGTGCCGCGAGCAAGTGAAGCTGCCACCCACCCTCAATCTGTGCAAAAACGTAGCGCAAGTGCAATTACCGCCGTTCGCGGCATGGGCATCCATTGCGCCGGAGAGTCTTCATGAACGAATTGCTTCTAGTTGCTGCCATTTCCATCCTGGCAGTTATCAGCCCCGGCTCTGACTTCGCCATGGTCACCCGCAACAGTTATGCATATGGACGACGCAGCGGTTTGATGGCCGCCCTGGGTATCGCCTGTGGCGTCCAGATTCACGTTTTCTACACAGTGTTCGGCGCTGCAGTGATCTTCACTCAATCACCCTTGCTGTTCATGGCAATGAAGTTGCTGGGCGCCGGATACCTCATTTATCTGGGTATCAAGTCTCTGACCAGTACTTCTTCGTTGACATTTGGTGGCGCCAACGCCTCAGCACCCTCATCCTGGGAAGCATTTCGTACTGGCTTTTTCACTAACGCGCTCAATCCTAAAACCATGTTGTTCGTGGTGGCGACATATAGCCAAGTGGTGCACACAGGCAGTTCGCTAACCGCAAACTTTGCGTACGGCCTGTTTATGTCGTTCACCCATTGGGCGTGGTTCAGTTTCGTGGCACTGTTTTTCTCCGCTGAAGCGTTGCGCCAGCGAATGCTGGAAAAGCAGCAGGTTATCGACAGACTCATTGGCACGGCACTGATCGGCTTGGCGGCGCTTCTGGTCATTCCAGGGGTTGGAGGTTAGTGTCGGAGGGAGTGTTATGAGGTCAGCGCGAAGGGCTCCTTATAGGCAGCACTCGGCCACCAGCTGACAATCGCATTCACTTTTGAATCACCGCTTGAACTGGCTGGGTGCTATCAGTGCAGTTACGGGTTGCGATATTTTCCCGGGCAGTCGCCCCTGGTTTGGTCGCCGGCACCCCCGGCTTGCCGAGTCAGCCCGCCGGCCATACGATTCGACTATTCCTCAGGCGGAGGAGTCATTGTGAAGCCGGTGATGCTCCTGACGCGCATCCTGGCGCCTGCCATCGCTCTGGCGCTGGCATCTGCCGGCCTGCATGCCGACGACCCGTTCGCGCCGTTGCGCGACGCCATGGTGCGGGAGATCGCCAACATGTCATCCGTCACCCGCGACGAAACCGGCAGGGTCGAGTTTGCCGCGCCGGTGATGGCCGCGATGGCCAAGGTGCCACGCCATAAGTTCGTCCCGCCCGACGAGGTGCCCTACGCCTACGAGAATCGTCCGCTGCCGATCGGCTACGGCCAGACCATCTCCCAACCCTACATCGTCGCCCTGATGACCGACCTGACGCAGGTCGGGCCCGGCGACGTGGTACTCGAGATCGGCACTGGCTCGGGCTACCAGGCGGCGATCCTCGCCGAGCTGGCGCAGGCGGTCTACACGATGGAGATCATCGAGCCGCTGGCAGTGCAGGCCGGGGAGCGCTTGGGCCGTCTGGGATATGCGAACGTGCAGGCCCGGCTGGGCGATGGCTACCACGGCTGGCCGGAGCACGGGCCTTACGACGCCATCCTCGTCACCGCCGCCGCCAGCCATGTGCCGCCGCCACTGATCGCCCAGCTCAAGGCCGGCGGACGGATGGTAATCCCGGTCGGCGCGCCGTTCATGATCCAGTACCTGCTGCTGATAGAGAAGGCCGGCGATGGCAGTGTGTCCACCCGGCAGGTACTGCCTGTGCGCTTCGTGCCGCTGGTCGGAGGCGGTTGAGCATGCATTCGCCGCCATTGCTCGCCCTGACGCTGCTGTCTGCCTCCGCGCTCGGCTATGAGGTGCTGCTGCTGCGACTGCTTTCGATCGTCCAGTGGCACCATTTCGCCTACATGATGATCAGCGTCGCGCTGCTCGGCTACGGAGCTGCCGGCACCGCCGTGGCGCTGGCGCGGCCTGTGCTGGCGCCGCGCTTCCATGGCGTGTTCATCGGCGGCGCGGTGTTGTTCGGGCTGAGCGCCATCGCCTGCTTCAGCCTGGCCCAGCAGGTTCCGTTCAATCCCCTCGAGATCCTCTGGGACGCGCGGCAGTCGGCGCGCCTGCTGATGATCTACCTGCTGCTGTTCATGCCGTTCTTCTGCGCGGCGGTGTGCATCTGCCTGACCTTCACCTGCTTTCAGGAACAGATTCACCGGATCTACGCCTTCGACATTCTCGGTGCCGGCGTGGGCAGCCTGGCGATCGTCGCCGCGCTGTTCGCCCTGACGCCCGTCGATGCGCTGCGGCTGCTGGGCGGCACCGGCATCGCCGCCGGGGCGCTGGCTAGCATGGCTTGCACGGGGCATAGGCACTGGCTCGCGCCGTTGCTGTTGGCGGCGGCAGTCGCGGTACCGGCCAGCGTGCCCGGGCGCTGGATCGCCCTGTCGCCCTCCGAGTACAAGGAACTGAGCCAGACGCTGCGTATCAAGGATGCGCGCGCAATCACCCAGACCTGGAGTCCGCTGGGCCTGCTCACGGTCGTCGACAGCCCGACCATCCCCCTGCGCCACGCGCCGGGCCTGAGCCTCAACGCGACGCAGGAACCGCCCGCACAACTGGCCATCTTCACCGACGGCGACGGCCTTTCCGTGCTGAACCGCTATGACGGGCGCCGCGAGCCGCTCGCCTACCTGGACTACCTTACCTCGGCTCTGCCCTATCACCTGCTGCGGCAACCCCGCGTGCTGGTGCTGGGCAGCGGCGCCGGCGCCGATGTGCTGCAGGCGATCTACCACGGCGCCAGTGCGGTGGATGCCATCGAACTGAACCCACAGGTGATCGATCTGGTCCAGCGCCGCTTCGCCGACTTCTCCGGCAAGCCATACAGCGCGCCCAACGTCCGTGTGCTGATCGGCGAGGCGCGCGGCCTGGTGGCTTCGCGCGGCGAGCCTTACGACCTGATCCAGATCGCCCTGCTGGACTCCTTCGGCACTGCCTCGGGCGGCCTGCATGCGCTGTCCGAGAACTACCTGTACACGGTGGATGCCTTCGCCGAGTACCTGCGCCATCTCGCGCCCGGCGGCCTGCTGGCCATCACCCGCTGGGTCACCCTGCCGCCCCGCGATGTTCCCAGGTTGCTGGCCACCGCGGCCGCGGCCATCGAGCGCGACGGGCAGGCCAGCGCGGCGCGCCGCATCGTCATGATCCGCGGCTGGAAGACCGCGACGCTGCTGGTCAGCAACAGGGATTTCGACGACGCCGGCATCGCTGTGCTGCGGGAGTTCTGCCGAGCGCGCTCCTTCGACCTGGCCTACTACCCCGGGATGACCGTGGCCGAGGCGAACCGCTACAACCTGCTCGACCGGCCCTGGTTCTTCGACGCGGCGCAGGCCCTGCTGTCCGGCGAGCGCGCGGAGTTCCTGGCGCGCTACAAGTTCGACGTGCGTCCGACTACGGATGATCGGCCGTATTTCTTCCACTTCTTCAAGTGGCGCTCGCTGCCGGAACTGTTGGCGCTGAAGGCGCAGGGCGGCCTGTCAATGCTGGAGTGGGGCTATCCGGTGCTGATCGCCACGCTGCTGCAGTCCAGCGTGGCCGCCGTGCTGCTGATCCTGGCGCCGCTATGGGTGGCGCGGCGGCGCCAGCGGTGCTCTCGGAATGCGGCTTTGGCCAGGTTCGAACTTCGGGTCGTGTCCTACTTCGCCGCCATCGGCTTCGCCTTCATGTTCGTGGAAATCGCCTTCATCCAGAAGTTCACCCTGTTCCTCAGCCACCCGTTGTATTCGGTGGCGGTAACGCTCAGCGCGTTCCTGATCTTCGCTGGCCTCGGCAGCCGTTACTCCGGCCGGCGGCGGGGGGACATTGGAACGGGTGTGGGGCCCCGTCATCCGCTCGCGCGGCCAGTCCTGGCGATCTGCGCGATCGCCCTGCTCTACCTGATCGCCCTGCCCCCATTGTTCCAGCTGCTGGCGCCGGTGGGGACCCTCGCCAGGTTCGGCATCTGCGCCGCGCTGGTAGCGCCGCTGGCGTTCGCCATGGGCATGCCGTTTCCGCTCGGACTCGGGCGCGTCTCCGCGCGCGCCGAAGCACTGGTGCCGATCGCCTGGGGCGTCAACGCCTGCGTATCGGTGGTGGCGGCCGTGCTGGCGACCCTGTTGGCGATCCACCTGGGCTTCACCGTGTTGTTGCTGCTGGCGTTGCTGCTGTATCTCGCGGCGGCGGTCGCATTTCCCTGATCGCGGCGGTTCGCAGCAAAACGTCAACAGACCCTGGTGAGACGAATGGCCTGTTGGAACGCCGCTTGCCGCAGTTCACACGTCTTGCCGTGTCGATCAGCGAGGGTGACGCCTTTGCTGCTTCCAAGCTAAACATTTGAAAATGTGGACGTGTGCGTCATGCCAAAGATGAGAGGTTCCGTGCCGCAAGCAATTGGTTTTGGCCGACGCAGTCGAGTCGTAAGAAGTGGCTTTCATCCCATAGCTGCCGGTGGTGATCGGCAGAAACCGGCCAGAAGCTGTCGTTCGAACACCAAGGTTAAACGGGCTTGTTCAAGCCACCATTGCAACCTTACAGTTACTAATCCTTGCGAGTAAGGGCTAATGACGAAGCATCTAATGATGCCTCGTCTTGAAGCTTAGGCTGGCTTGAAACAGTACGCGGCCAGCTTGTTCCCATCGAGATCCCGCGCGTAAGCCGCATAGGCGTCAGGTGCCCAGCCTCGCGGACCCGGTGCACCTTCGTCGGTGCCGCCACTGGCCAGCGCCGCGGCGTGGAAAGCGTCAATGGCGGCACGATTCGGCGCCTCGAAGCTGATGGTGACACCATTACCCACACTGGCCGGGGCGCCGTTCGCCGGTTTCAGCACGAAGAAGGATGGAGCGCTCTCACCCCAGATCGAACCATTCTCGTCCAGATCAGCGATGCGTTTTTGGCCCAGGGTACCCAGGACATTGTCATAGAAGCTGCGCGCTTTTTGCAGGTCGTTGGTACCGACAGTCACATGAGTGAAAATGGTCATCTTTGTGCTCTCTTTGGTGTAGATACGGTGGGTTGATGTTGCAGGTTTTCGCGCCTTTGACTCGCCCTGACGGGCTTCGCCAATCTGTTGAGTCAGCGATCGAAATGGATAACGGTGCGGATGCTTTCGCCTTTGTGCATCAGGTCGAAGGCTCTGTTGATCTCGTCCAACCCCATGGTGTGGGTAATGAAACTGTCCAGCGGAATGTCGCCCTTTTGCGCGTTCTCGACATAGCTGGGTAGCTCGCTACGTCCTTTCACACCGCCAAATGCCGAGCCGCGCCAGACGCGCCCGGTCACCAGCTGGAAAGGACGGGTACTGATTTCCTGACCGGCGCCAGCGACGCCAATGATCACCGACTCACCCCAGCCCTTGTGGCAGCACTCCAGGGCGGCGCGCATCAGATGGACGTTGCCAATGCATTCGAAGGAATAGTCCACACCGCCCTCAGTCATCTCGATGATCACGTCCTGGATCGGCCTGTCATAATCCTTGGGGTTGATGAAGTCGGTAGCGCCCAGTTGCCTGGCAATCTCGAACTTGGCCGGGTTGATATCGATCGCGATGATCCGGCCGGCCTTGGCCATGGTCGCACCGATAATGGCTGCCAGCCCGATGCCACCCAGACCGAAGATTGCCACGCTGGCTCCCTCCTCCACCTTGGCCGTATTGATCACCGCGCCAATGCCGGTGGTCACACTGCAACCGAGCAGGCAGACCTTCTCCAGTGGCGCATCCTTGGGGATTTTGGCCAGGGAAATTTCGGGAAGCACGGTGTATTCGGAGAACGTCGAGGTGCCCATGTAGTGAAAGACAGGCTGCCCTTCGTAAGAGAATCGGCTGGTGCCATCTGGCATCAAACCTTTGCCTTGAGTGGCACGGATTTTCTGACAAAGATTGGTCTTGCCGGAGGTGCAGAATTTGCACTCGCCACATTCCGGGGTGTAGAGCGGGATCACATGGTCGCCCACCGCCAGTGAAGTTACCCCCTCGCCAACCGCTTCGACGATACCGCCACCTTCGTGGCCAAGAATAACGGGGAAGATCCCTTCGGGATCGGCACCGGATAACGTAAACGCATCGGTATGGCAGACACCTGTCGCAACAATGCGTACCAGCACCTCACCGACTTGCGGCGGCGCTACATCGACTTCGACAATTTGCAGAGGCTGGTTCGCCGCGAAGGCGACGGCCGCTCGTGATTTGATCATGTTCGTGATTTCCCGGACGCAAAGAGGCGCCGTTCCTGTGTAGAAACAGTCAAGAGATTGTGTTCATAGGAGCGTTACAGAGGGCGGGCGTCCTTGCCCTTGAGGCCGATTAGAGCGATGCCTCGATCTTCTTTGCTGCGGCTTCGTCGACCCAGGCATGCCAGATTTCCGGGTGTTCCTTGAGGAACATCCTGGCCAGCTTCGGCGATTCGATGCGTTCCCGGGTCATCCTCGCCAGGTTCTGATTCAACAAGTCGATCGGAATGTTGACCTTCTCCAGTACTGCGACCAGTTCAGGAGCCTGTTCATGAAATGCCTTGGAGAGTCCCACCATGGTGATGACGTCTTTGTTGGCGCCGGTCTTTTCCTCCAGCCTTATCGCATCGATCTGCCCCATCAGCGGCGTCGGTGACCAGTAGTAGAACAGCACCGGCTCACCGCGTTTGTAACTGGACAGGACAGCCGCATCCAATGCCGCACCGGTACCTGGACGAAAGTTTGTGAACGTGTTTTCAAGACCATACTCTTTCAACATCTCGGTATTGTCCTGCTCACAGATCCAACCCGCAGGACAGTTGTAGAAACGGCCTTTGGACGGTTCTTCCGAATCGCGAAAAACACTCGCGTACTTGCTCAGGTCCGCGACTGTCCTGAGGTCGGGCGCCTGCGCTGGCCGGTTACGTTTAGCGTCCCCTTCAACGACGTAACGCGGCACATACCAGCCCTGAGTCGCACCAATGATCGGAGCGCCAACCCCGACAACCTTTCCGGCCGCCGCCGCCTTTTTCCAGACTTCGCTGCGCTCCATCCACTCTTCGCCAAACACCTGAATGTCGTTGCCGGCCAGTGCGGTCTCGAGAATGATGGTGTTACCCACCAACTGATCCGTTGCACAGCCATAACCATCCTTGAGCACGATCATCATGATGTCGGTGAGGAGCATCCCGCTCTCCCAGTTCAACCCGGCAAATTTCACCGACTTGCCCGATTCACACCACCCTGAGGCCTGGCTTGAAGCACTACCGACAAGCAAGCCAAGGGTGAGCAACGAGGCCAACAAACTCTTCCTGTTTTTCATGATCAGACGCTCCGAATCATTATTATTGGGGGCAGCGAACTGTTGTGTGCGACACAGGAGCAAACGAGTCCATCAGATTTAGCATGGACAAGTGCGTGCGCAAACACGTGAAACAAAGGCGTGAATCAATTGCATTTATTGTTATTGGCGAAGCTCAAGCTAATGGATCAACAGAAGTACGCCCATAGAACAACTGGCGCGCATAGGCACTGAACTCGACATCGGGTTGGTCCACGTACGCAAACACCGCGTTGAGCCTCAGCCTGTCCCCTTCCACCGGCGTGACCCGGTGCAATGAATAGCGGCCGCGGAACAATGTCAGGGTGCCGGGCACTTGAGGCAGAACCTCTACCTGCTGTGTTTGCGAGTCATCGAGGAATTGCCTGACCGCGTCATAGCAATCGTCGCTTTCATTGCGCAGCATCCGCACATACTCGAAATCCCCACCGGCGCTTGCAGCCTGAAGCGACAACGTGACGCTGAAGTCGGAACGATCAAAGTGCCACCCCAACTCCTGCCCTGCCGTGAAGCCCTGCAAGTTAAGGGCGGCTAATGGATCGGCATGACGATAGAGCGTGTCCAGAGCCAAAACATCTTTGATGAAAGCAAGGACTTCGTCCGATCCATAGATCTGCCGGATCAAATGGTCGGCGGGAATATCGGCATAGGCAACAGTGTCTTTTGCCGTGTTCATCAAGCGTCGTAGCGGGTGTTCCGGATCAACGCTTTCGTCCTGAGGTTTGAAATAAACCGTGTGGTTTTCCCGAAAATGAAACATGCGCGAGTGCAGTGCAAGTGTCTGCTGCGCCATCGCGACAACCGATGGATTGCGAACAAAACCCGGAAAGATCGCAACGCCCTCTTGTGCCAGCAACGACTGACTGTGAGTGACCAGTGCGAGATAAGCGGGGCTGGTGCGATCGGTGATTGGGTAACGCTCGAGATCGACGAGATCGCCCAGGGTTAGCGCAGGTGTGAAAGGCAGGGTAGTCATTGTTGTTGGTCTCCGTTGGCTCTGCTGGATTCAGATTGCATCGGCACCAAAAACAAGTCACGCTCATAATTTTACGCAATTTTGTGAATTATTTTCAGGTCGTATACCCATGAGACTGACGCTGGATCACTTGGTGATGTTGCAAACCTTGTCGGAAGTCGATTCGATCACCGCGGTGGCCGAACGTTTATGGCTGACACCTTCAGCCGTCAGTCACCGCATACGCGAAGCGGAGCGGCGGCTAGGTGTGAGCCTGACGGAAAGATCAGGAGGAAAGCTCAGACTCAGCCCTGCCGGCGTGCGTCTGGAACGGGCCGCCAAAGACATCATCGCCATACTCAATGAGGCTGAGTCCGAGGCCCGGTCCATGGCTGGTGGCGTCACAGCGTTTGTCCGTATGGGTGTCACCTCCTACGGCCCATTTCGCTGGATTCCAAAATTCATCAAGCACTACTCAAGTCTTCGGCCGGACATCGAAATCACACTGGTGACCGTGCCCCGTAACGACGTTTACGCGAGCCTGATGCAAGGCAGACTGGATGTGTCCATTATCGATGACGGCATGGTGCCTAGCGGTGTCGCGAAGTTGCCACTTTTTCGGGACGATTTGATTGCAATCATGGCAACCGATCATCCCCTTGCGGGAAGGAAAAATATCTATGCGGAAGACTTCAAGACTTACAACCTGGTGACGTATTCGACCGATCGCGCCAGTGGCTGGGAGTATGACCGTTTCTTCGCCCCCGCCAGCATCTTGCCGCGCCGCATGATCACGGTGGAGTTGATCGAAGCCATCGTTGAACTGGTCCGCTCAGGATACGGAATCAGCATATTGCAACGGGATTTGGTAACCCCCAGTCTTGAACGCGGGGAACTTGCGTGGGCCGTCCTGAATGACGGCCTGGATATCGCCTGGAACGCAATCGTTCGGCCCTCGGAACGGGAAGATAGCGAGGTCAGTAAAATGGTTACGGAGCTTGATACCTGGATTAAAAATTCAGGAAAGCCTGAACGCAGCTAATCGCTGGTTAGCGCGTAAAAATGGTTTTTTAGTCGATTGCAGCCCTTCGCGACGGGCAACAATCGGCCAGAAGCCGTCATGGGCAGAAAACACAGCTTGCCCGTCAGCCGACGAATTCTTAGGCACGCCAGGCGGGATTTTCGATCAGTAGCGCCATGCCCTGCCCACCGCCAACACAGGCCGCGGTAACCCCGTAACGCAGATTGTGCTCACGCAGTTGTCGGGCCAGGGTCAGCACCAGGCGCAAGCCACTGGCGGCCAAGGGGTGGCCGAGTGCCAACGAACCACCCTGGACGTTCAGACGCGAAGGGTCCAGCTCCAGCTCCTGAGCCACTGCCAGGACCTGGGCGGCCTGGGCTTCGTTGATTTCAAAGCGGTCGATCCGATCCAGGCTCAAGCCGCTGCGCTGCAGCAGCAGGCGAATCGCCGGTGCCGGACCGATGCCCATGAACTCCGGCGCCACCCCGACCACCGCGCTGGCCCGCAGCAAGGCCAACGGTGTATCCCGACGGGCCGAAGCGCGCCCGACCAGGGCCGCCGCCGCGCCATCGACCACCGCACAACTGTTGCCGGCGGTTTGCACCCCGCCTTCGTGCACGGTGTGCAACCGGGACAACGCCGCGATGTCTCCGGGCCGTGGGTGGCTGTCTTCACTCACCGTGTCGACGCCGCGTGACAGGCGGATGCCCCGTGGCTGATAGCCTTGCAGTTCGAACACCTGATGCCCCACGGCAACGAGCTCGGGTGCCAGCCAGCCCGCGTGTTGTGCCGCAAATGCCCGCTGATGACTGGCACAGGCGTATGCGTCCACCGCTTCTCGACTCAGCCCATAACGCCGCGCGAGGTTGTCGGCGGTGGTGATCATGTCCACCCCGGGAGCCGGGTCGTACAAGGCTTCCCAGAGAAAATCCTTGAACTGCACTTGCGCGCCAAGGCGGAAACCGCCTCGATGGGTATAGGCCGCAATCGGATTGCGCGACATCGATTCGGTGGCCACGCACAGGGCCAATTGCACGCCGTCATCCAGTTGCCTGGCGGCCTGGCGCAGCAGTTCGAAACCGGTGGCGCAGATCCGCTGCACCCCCAGTGCCGGAACCGATTGCGCCACGCCGCTGTAGAGGCCGATGTGCCGTGGCAGCATGTAGGCATCGAAACTGGCCTGGGCCATGGAACCCGCCAGCACGCTGTCGACTGCCAGCGGGTCAACTTGCGCGCGCGCCAGTACTTCGCGCCCGACCTTGATGCCCAGGTCGATCGGCGACACCTCGGCCAGTGCCCCGCCGAGGTCCACCCACGGTGTGCGCACCGCATCGAAAATCGCCGCATCGGCAAAGGCCGAGTACTGCCCGCCGGTGTTCAGGACTACGCTCACGACTTCGCCCCGGCGCGCAGGATGGCTGGATCGAGCCCGCGATACAGCGCCTCGACCTGCTCCGCGCGCCACTGCAATACCGCACGCTGGTTGATCGAACCCTTGTCGGTGATTTCCCCCCGATCGATGGACGCCGGCTCGTCAAGCAAGGCGATCCATTCCAGGCGACTGGCATTGCCCGTGGCCTCGCGATTGAATCGCTGCAACCAGCCGGCGAACCACTCGCGCACCGGCGCACTGGCCAACACCTCGGCGTCGCTGGCACTGGCCGCCAGCCCTGACAGCCGTCGACATTCGAACATCCGCGCAAAGACCAGCGCACCCAGGCACTCGCGATCCGGCGCGGTCACCACCAGGTCCTGGACATAGGGTGAACCTTCGAGCACCGCGCGGCTGCGCAACGGCCCGACGCTGACGAACACCCCGGATGACAACTTGAAATCTTCGGCGATGCGCCCGTCGAACATCAGCCCCAATTGCGGATCGCGCGGGTCGGCGAGCTTGAGCGCATCTCCGGAGCAGTAGAAGCCCTGCGAGTCGAACGCATCGTGGGTCTGCTGTGGTGACCGCCAGTAGCCGGGCATGATGTGCGGCCCACGAAAGCGTCCTTCGAGTTTGCCGTCCACCGGCACCAGGCGCACCTCACAACCTGGCGCCGGCAAGCCGACATAACCGGCCATGGACAACGGCCCGGTGGTGAAGGTGCAAGACGGCGAAGCCTCGGTCATGCCGAGCCCGGCCATCATGCGGATACGCTCACCGCAGTGCTGTTCGCTGATCCGGTCGAGGCGGTCCCAGACACTTTGCGACAGACCGGCGGCGGCAAAGAAAAACAGACTGATACGCTTGAAAAAGATCTCCCGCAGCTCCGCGTCCTGCTCCAGTGCCGAGGCCAATTCTTCCCAGCCTTTGGGTACGGTCAGGTAGGCCGTAGGCGACACGTCTTTGAGATTACGCAGGGTTTGCGCAAACCCCTGCGCCGTGGGTTTGCCGTCGTCCAAGTAAAAGCTGCCACCGTTGTAGAGCACGATGCCGACGTTATGGCTGCCGCCGAAAGTGTGGTTCCACGGCAGCCAGTCCACCAGCACCGGCGGTTCTTCGCCGAACACCGGAAAGGTCTGCAACAGCATCTGTTGGTTAGAGCACAGCATGCGCTGGGTGGTGATCACCGCCTTGGGCAGCTTGGTCGAGCCGGAGGTGAACAGGAACTTGGCGATGCTGTCCGACCCCGTGCCAGCAAAAGCGGCCTCGGCCTCGGCTCCGCCCGGTTGTTCAAGCAGGCTGGCGAAACTCACCTGGTGGCGTCCCGCGATTTCGCCCCGGACGGTAATCATGGGCGTTTCAGCGGGTATCACGGCATCAATGGCGCGCTGGTAGGCCGCAGCATCACTGACAAACACCAAGCCAGGTTGCAGCAGATCGCAGACGTGACGCAGCTTGGCGAAATCCTGGGACAGCAGCGAATAGGCCGGCGACACCGGGCAGTAGGGAATGCCCGCGTACATGGCGCCGAAGGCGAGTTGCAAATGCTCGATGTCATTGCCTGAGAGCAACACCAGCGGTTTGTCTGCTGACAGGCCGTAGCTCAACAGGCTTTGGGCGATGGCCCGAACACTCTCGAGCATCTCGGCGTAACTGACCCGGCGCCAGTCACCGTCGGCCTGGCGGGCGGCGATAAAGGTTTGCTCGGGACGCACCTTGGCCCAAAGCACCAAACGGTCAAGCAGTCGCGATGGATACTCGGCCAATGGCTCCAGGGAACGCATGTGCAACGCGCCCTGCTGTTCTGTGACCTCAACCGCTGCGCGACCGATGGCCACGTGACGGTAGCGCGGCGCGCAGGCCTCGGTGTGGGGTTGCGATCTGAATTCGGAACTCACGTGCTTGTTCTCCATCAAGGCACGCTACCACCAAGCCGCACGAATGGGCATGGCGGTGGCTACAGCCTTTTTTTATTGTTATTTCTGCGGTTCAGATCGGGTAGTGCCGCGGTCCATGCTGCAAAGTAACCCAGCGCAACTGGGTGAAATGCTCGATGGACGCCTTGCCGCCAAAGCTGCCGTAGCCGCTGGACTTGACTCCACCGAAGGGCATTTGCGCTTCGTCGTGCACGGTCGGGCCGTTGATATGGCAGATGCCCGACTCGACCCGTTGGGCCAGCGCCAGGGCGCGCCCGGTATCGCGGCTGAAGATCGCCGCCGACAACCCGAACTCGGAATCGTTGGCCAGACGCAGCAACGCTTCATCGCCCACCCCGCGCAACAACACCGCCACCGGGCCGAAGGATTCCTCGCGGTACAGACGCATGCTCTCGTCAACGCCATCGAGCAGGGTCGGCTGCAAAATGCTGCCGTCCAGCTGTCCACCGACCACCAACCGCGCGCCCTTGGCCAGGGCATCATCGATCAACCCCTTGATGCGCGTTCCGGCACTGGCATCCACCAGCGAACCGAGCACCGAATCCGCCAGCGCGGGATCACCGGCGCGCAGGGTCTCGACCTTGGCCGCCAGCTTTTCGACAAAGGCGTCGGCGACCTTGGCATCGACGATCAGCCGTTCGGTGGACATGCAGATCTGTCCCTGATTGAAGTACGCGCCGAAAGCGGCTGCCTCCACCGCCGCATCCAGGTCGGCATCATCGAGCACCAGCAATGGCGCCTTGCCGCCCAGCTCCAGCAAGGCTGGCTTGAGGTGGCGCGCCGAAAGCTCGCCGACGATGCGCCCGACATGGGTCGAGCCGGTGAAGTTGACCCGCCGCACCGCCGGGTTGGCGATCAGCCGCTCGACAATCGCCGAGGCATCCGCCGGGGCATTGCTGATGACGTTGACCACGCCGTCACCCAACCCTGCATCCTGCAAGACCTGGCCGATCAGTCGATGCACCGCTGGGCTCAGCTCAGACGCCTTGAGCACCACGGTATTGCCGCACGCCAGCGGCATGGCGATGGCGCGGGTGGCGAGAATCACCGGGGCGTTCCACGGGGCGATCCCCAGCACCACGCCACAGGGTTGGCGCAGGGCCATGGCAAAACTGCCCGGCACATCCGAGGGAATCACTTCGCCATTGATCTGGGTGGTCATCGATGCCGCTTCACGCAGCATGTTAGCCGCCAGCCGCACGTTGAAACCGTACCAGTTGGCCATGGCCCCGGTTTCGCCGGCCGCCGCGATGAATTCGTCGCTGCGCGCCTGCAACTGCTCGGCCGCCTTGAGCAAACGGGTGCGACGTTCATTGGGCGCCAGGGCGGCCCAGGCGGGAAACGCTGCCTGGGCCGCAGCCACCGCGGCATCGGCATCTTCCAGGGTGGCGGCAGCAACCCGCGATACCAATTCACCGGTCACCGGGTTGCGGCGCTCAAAGGTTCGACCGTCGCGGGCAGGCAGCGACTGGCCGCCAATCAACAGGGGCACGTCCAGCATGGTGATTCCTCTTTATTGTCTTTGTCGGGAATGCATTCGAGCGATGCAGAGCGCCGGGGCGGACATGCACCCGGTGATCAGTCTCAGCGCTTGTAGGCCTGCAGACCGGGCTTGATGCTCTTGTCGTCGAGGAACTGCTTCATGCCCTGCTCGCGGCCACCCTCGGTGTCGAGCAGGCGCGACTGGTCAAGCTTGGCGTACAGGTAGTCCTCGTTCTGCTCCCAGGTCAGCTCGCGGCAGCGCTTGAAGCCATGCTTGGCCGCACGCAGTACCACCGGGTTTTTCTCCAGCAGGTTGCGCGCCAGGTCCACGGTGACTTCACGCAGTTGCACCAAGGGTACGCTTTCGTTGACCAGGCCCATCTCGGCGGCTTTCTGCCCACCGAAGGTCTTGCCGGTCATGATGTAGTACAGCGACTGACGATGGCCCACGGTGTCGGCCATGGCTTTGCTCACCAGGTTGCCCGGCGGGATGCCCCAGTTGATTTCCGAGAGGCCGAAGGTCGCTTCGTCGGCGCAGATCGCCAGGTCACAGGCCACCAGTGGGCTGAAGCCACCACCGAAACACCAGCCGTTGACCATGGCGATGGTCGGCTTGGTGTACATGCGCAGCAGTTTCCATTGCCACTGCGAGGCTTCGCGGCGGATTTTTTCCTGGAGGATCTCCGGGCCCGCGTCCACTTCGCGGAAGTATTCCTTGAGGTCCATGCCCGCGGTCCAGGCTTCGCCGGCACCGGTCAGCACCAGCACGCCGGCCGCCGGATCCTGCTCAAGGGTTTCCAGCACATCGATCATTTCCCGGTTGAGCGTCGGACTCATGGCGTTGCGTTTTTCCGGGCGATTGAGGATGACCCAGGCGATGCCTTCTTCGATCTCGACCTTGACGGTTGTCCAGCGACCTTCGTAATTGCTCATGGCGATACTCTCTTGTTCTTGGCTTGAAGATGACTGGAAATTAAAGGATCGATATAGTTATGTCAATTAACTATTAATCGAATTAACCATTTTTTATCCACCCGAAAATATCCTCCGCCCCCTTCACCATGAACGACGGGCATAGCTATCAGCGGCCAACCCCGGCAAACTAGATACACTTGTTAACCTCCATCTCTTCAGGATTCACCCGCAATGGCCAAGCCTTCTCCCCTCGCCGACCAGAACGAGTCCCCATCCGCCACCGCCGAGCTGCAGGCACCGCTGGATTCGGCACTGGATGACCTGATCGGCTACGCGATGCGGCGCGCCCAACTCAAACTGTTCCAGAACCTGATCGGTCGCCTGTCAGCCCATGACCTGCGCCCCGCGCAGTTCTCGGCCCTGGCGATCATCGACCAGAATCCGGGGCTGATGCAGGCCGACCTGGCCCGGGCCTTGGCCATCGAGCCGCCGCAGGTGGTGCCGTTGCTCAATAAACTGGAAAGCCGCGCGCTGGCGGTGCGAGTGCGTTGCAAGCCGGACAAACGCTCCTACGGAATCTTCCTGAGCAAGACCGGCGAAACCTTGCTCAAGGAGCTCAAGCAGATCGCCGCGCAAAGCGATTTCGACTCCACTTCAGCGCTGACCGGCGAAGAGCGCGAAGAGCTGCTGCGCTTGCTGAGGAAGGTTTACCAGGACTGAACGCACGCTGCCGGCACGCTCCAGAAGGGGCGGCCGGCGGGGAACATCGAAGGGCCCGGGCTTACCAGATCGGCAAGGTATAGAGCACCTGGAACCGGGTCTGGTTTTCATCACGAAACGCCGTACCGCTCGGGAAGTCATTGCGATAGATCGCCTTGCGCGCCAACAGCCCGACGTTTTTCAGCGGGCCGCTCTGAATCACATAACCCAGTTCCATCTGGAATTCGCGCTCTTTGCGGTCCTCGGCGTTGAAGGCGGCCAACTCGATATTGTCGCCGCGCACGTAACGCAACCTTCCCTTCAAACCGGGCACCCCGGACGCGACGAAGTCGTAGTCATAGATCGCTTGCCAGGTGCGCTCCTTGGCGTTGAGAAAATCCGAAGCCATGGTCTGTTCGCTCATGCCCATCAACTCGGTGCCAGAGATGTACGGCGTCGCCGTGTCGCCGCTGGAGTGCATGTAGCCGAGGCTCACCCGGTGCCCGCCGAAGCGGTAGCCAAACAATGCCGAGAGGTTGCGGTTGTCCACCTCACCCGCTTTGGCGGCGCCATCCTCACGGCTGAAAAAACTGCGCAAGTCACTGGTGAACACACCGTCGCCAAGCGGCAGGTTGTGCAGCAGCGCCAGGGTGTCCTGTTGGTAAAGCTCGGCCACCTCGGCATGGTAGGCGCGCAGACTGAGTTCTTTGTTGACCTGATAATCGCCCCCCACGTACGCCAGATGCGAGGTGGTAGCGGCACCGTTGAATCGCCGGTTTGGCGTGGCGATGCTCATGGCCTGATAGTCCGTGGAATCGCGCTTGTTGATGCGATCGATGTAACCGGTGTTCAGGGTCAGGCCATCGAAATCCCTGGAGCTGAGCGTGGTGCCGCGAAAGGTCTGTGGCAGCAGCCGCGACGGGCTGGCAAAGGCAAACGGCAGGAAGATCGAGACATCGCCGCTCTTGACCGTTGTCTGGGCAAACCGCAGCTTGGCCGTCGGCGCCAGCCGCGAATAATCATCCGCCGCGCGCTTGTCGCTGGCCGACACCGGCAACAGTTCGGTGCCGCTGCGATCCGGGGCGGAGTCGAGCTTGACCCCCAGCAGCCCCCGCACATCCAGGCCAAAGCCTACAGTCCCTTCGGTATACCCGGACTCCATGCCCAGGATGAAACCCTGGGCCCACTCCCGTGCAGCAGACTTGGCCCCGCCATCCTTGTAGTCACGGTCCATGTAGTAATTGCGCAGGGTCAAGTTTGCGTGACTGTCCTCGATAAACCCCTCGGCCCGCAGCTGAGAGGGCAGAACGCTGACGCCTAGCAGTGCCACGACCCACCCTGGATGGATACTGCAAACGCAGGGAAGTGACGCTACGGAACCGATGTTCATGGGGCGTTTTGGCATGTTCGATGTCCACTTTTTATTGTTGTTCGTGGGTGCCGGATCCGCACGGGACTGCCGGCTTCACGACCAGAGAATGGAAACAGCCAAGGGTCGCCGTCAATCGCACATGATCGATAATCGAACATTAATATTATTATCTATTTACACATATTCATATGAATGCATTCATAACAGTCTGTTTTTAAACACTTTATTTGTGGTTTTTACAGCTTTTAGGACATCATTCTTTTTTTAGTTATCTTTGTTATCTTAATCGCCAGCGGTCACCGACGGCGCGCCCAACGCACGGAGGGTTCGACTGCATAAAAAAAACAACAATGAGGTTCACCCATGGACAGTCCATCGCGTCGCTCGACGCTGACAATCGCTTTGTGCTTTATCGTTGCGCTGATCGAAGGGTTTGATCTGCAGGCTGCCGGCACTGCTGCCGCAGGTTTGCGTCAGAGCTTTGCCCTGGACCCGAAGATGATGGGCTGGGTGTTCAGCGCCGGGATCATCGGCCTGCTGCCTGGTGCGTTTTTTGGCGGCTGGGTGGCCGATCGTATCGGCCGCAAGAAAATCCTCGTCGGCGCCGTGCTGCTGTTCGGTGTCTTCTCGCTCTGCACCGCCTATGTCGAGAGCTACTCCAACCTGCTGCTGGTGCGCTTCATGACCGGCCTGGGCCTGGGTGCCGCCCTGCCCAACCTGATTGCCCTGTGTGCCGAGGCCGTGAGCGAGCGCCATCGCGGCACCGCCATTAGCGTCATGTACTGCGGCGTGCCCCTGGGCGGCGCGCTGGCGGCCGTGGTGGCAATGTTTTCCAGTGAACACTGGCAAACCACCTTCATCATCGGCGGTCTGACGCCCATGCTCGTAGTGCCGCTGATGGCCCTGCTGCTGCCCGAATCCACTGCGTTCCGCCAACAACATGTCACCACCGGCAGCCCACGGTCGTCCACCGCCCAGGCGCTGTTCGGCGAAGGACGCGCACGCTGCACGCTGGCCTTGTGGTTGAGCTACTTCTTCACCCTGACCGTGATGTACATGCTGCTCAACTGGCTGCCCTCGCTGTTGCTGGAACAGGGTTTCACCAAGCCACAGGCAGGCATGGTGCAGATGCTGTTCAACATCGGCGGCGCCATTGGTTCGCTGCTCGGCGGGGTGATGCTGGACCGCTGCAACGGCCTGAAAGTGGTCCTGTTCGTGTACGCCGGGGTGTTGGCGGCGCTGGCCGGGGTCGGCCTGTCAGTGGGTATCGTGCCGATGGCCATCGCCGGGTTTGCCGTCGGGCTGTTCGTCATGGCCGCACAGCTTGTGCTGTACGCCCTGGCGCCCCCTTCCTACCCGACTTCGGTGCGCGCCACCGGTGTCGGCGCGGCCGTGGCCATCGGCCGGCTCGGTTCGGTGGCAGGCCCCCTGGCCGCCGGCCAGATTCTCGCCGCCGGTGCCGGCACCACTGGCGTGCTGCTGGCAACGTCACCAGGATTGGTAGTCGCCGCGCTGTCGATCCTGACCGTGATCGCCCGCACTGGCGCGATCGCCGAGCCGCAACCGGAAGCGGCAAACTAAGCCCCGCTACAAAGGTTTCAGGAATGAAAATGCCCGGCAATTTGCCGGGCATTATTTATGGACATCAGACCAACTGCCCGGTTAGAGGTGCCTCGTACCGTGTTGGATGCGAGAAGCAGCAACCGGTTGAATCCACAGCCATAAGCAGTCACTCAGCGACATTCAATAATCTGTGTGCTTTCCCGGGTTTTTAAGTCCATATGCCCTGGTGAATCAAGATTGTACGGTCATCGTCTCAATGCTCTTTGACTTTCTTGATGCGAAGCACAATCAACGTAAGAATGCCGATTGCAAGCGGCGTCATTGCGAGCATGGCCTCTCGCGGGGCCACCGCAACGCCGAGCAGGTGCAGCCCCGAGTAGCCAAGTTTGAGCAGGTTAAGCAGGTAGTAGGTAATAGCAATAATCGACAGCCCCTCCACTGCGCGCTGGATCTTGATCTGAGCATCGGCACGAGCATTCAGGCTTTTCAGGATTTCCGAGTTCTGTTCCTCCATTTCTACCTGAACCCGTGCTTGTAACAAATCGCCAAGGTTGGCCACGCTTTCGGCCAGGTGCTCCAGGCGCTGTTCGGTGGCGGTGCAGTACCTGACGGTAGGTTTGAAGCGGCGCTCGATAAATACGCCCAGGCGTTGGCAATCACCTACGTGACTTTCTCGCAGCTCCCCCAAACGTTCGAACACCAATTGCGCATAGGCTTGCGTGGCACTGAAGCGGTGCCGGGTTTTCGCAGAGCTGCTGACCACTTGGGCAGAAAGGTTGGAAATATCCGCAAGCAGGGCTTTCGCATTACTGCCGTCCGGGTCGGCGTTCTGTTCGGAAAGGGCGACCAAGGTCTTGTCAAAAACATCGAGCTGCGCGCTCAGGTCTTTGGCCATGGTCAACGATAACGAGGCCATCATCCTATAGGTCTCGATTTCCAGCAGGCGGCGTATCATCCGGCCCTGGCGGTAGGCATTCAGGCGTCGGTTGACGAACAATATGTGGTTGTTGCCCTCCTCGCTGAGACGAAAATCGCTCCAGACCATTGCATCGCCACCACCCACGCAAGAGCCGCTCGGATCCTTGAAGCCGTAACGGGACAGATCCAGGTTGTTTTCACCACGCACGACAATCTGCACCGAGTTGATCAAGGCCGGCAAATGCGCTTCGACCTTTGACGCCAGCACCTCGGGCAGCGTCGTCCAGGACAGGTCGTCACAGGATGAAGTGACCACCAGAGTCAGGGTGAAAAACTCGGTATGGCGCTCCCATTTCAGTGCATGGCCATCGAGATGGGTAATTCCTTGGGCGGCAGTCAGGTCGAGGGAAGCAGGGCAGCAGTTTTCAAGGAATGCATTACACTCCTGAACGCTGCCGAGGAACGCCAGATGAAACACATGGGCCGGCTCATCGAAGTACAGTGATGGGCGCGCGTGTAGTTCGTTGTGCAGGCTTTGTCGTAACGGGTGCATGTTGTAGGGCCATGTTGGAGTTGTTTTTGCCGCTTGCGATTAATACCCACCCGAGCCGGGCGCCAAGTCTTTCGGGGCATTATCGACTGCTGTTGTTGGTGGGACAGTTTGTCGAACTCACAAGTCACTGCCAGGCCATGAACGTTGGGAAGGTACGGCGCAGCCCGTCCGTGGGGAACCCGGTCTGGAGTCGAAAGAGCGAGACGCGAATGAGCCATCGCGTTTCCTTCAGTAGTAGAGAAGCACTGCCGTCCCTGGCAAGCACCTCTCATACCGATTCCGTTGCCGGCGCTGTCACTCAAAAGCTCCGGTTCAGCTATGCCGATGACATCTGCTCGGGATAGTAGCGCCGGGCTTGTTCGACCGAGATGTATTGGTTTCTTACATCATCCTGGATAGCCTCCAGGCTCCGCGCTTTTGCCGGCCCCCAACCACCGCCGTTGGCAGTGACCAGACGCAGTAAATCGCCTTTCTCAAGCTCCACACGATTGGCTCGACTGAAGCGTTCGGTTGGCCCCTGTGCGCGAATTACTTCAGCGTAGTTGCACGAACCTTCATGACCACCGTCAATTCCCCACGGCGGGGTGATGCCGCGCCCGAAGAATGTCGACACCCAAGCTTTGGGCGACAAGATCCGATAATCGAGCATTACCCCTCTTCCGCCACAGTGACGCCCCGCGCCACCCTCTTCATGATGAAAACCATAGCGCTCGACTAATACCTCATAACAACGTTCGGTCAACTCGACCGGAATATTGCTGGTTTCACCATTTCCCACACAGAACTGACCGCTCTCTCCGTCCTTGTCATGTCCAGCGCCCCAACCGCCAACCAACGGCTGAACCATAAGGTACTCATCATTGGTAATGGAGTTGCGCCCGTTCAACACCATCGAGCACACAGAACCGAGTTGCCCTGCGATCAAGCGATCCGGCAGCGCTTGAGCCAATGCCCGACGTATCACATCGGCTGCCGCCACCATTGACTCGAAGTAAGCAGACACCGGCGCCGGGCGCTGGGCCGTGCAAATGGTGCCAGGCGGGCAGATCACCTCGATTGGGCGGAAACACCCGGCATTGGCCGCAATGCCAGGCCGCACGACCCCCATGAATACTTCGCGTACAGCAGACTGCAGACCGCACAGGGTATTGTTGATCGGCCCTTGCGCTTGCAGGCTTGATCCTGTGAAATCTGCCACGAAGCGACCTTCGCCGATCTCGACTTTGACTTTCACCGTGAACGGCCCATTGCCAAGACCGTCTTCGTCGATGACGTCCTCAGCGTAAAAAACGCCCCTCGGCAGGCTGGCAAACGCCGCCAGCGTCATCGCCTCGCCATGCTCGAGCAACCGCTCGATGGCATCGAGGGTGGTTTCCTCGCCGTACTTGGCCACGATCGACAACAGTCGACGCTCCCCTACGCGCAAAGCAGCGGCGCAGGCATGCAGGTCACCCAGCGTCATGTCTGGAAGGCGGACGTTGGCAGCAATGATGTCCACCACAGCCTGGTTGATCCGCCCCCGGTCAAAGATGCGTACGGTAGGAAACTGCAAGCCTTCCTGGTAAATCTCTGAGGCATCCGAACTGAAACTGCCGGGATCCTTGCCTCCCACCTCCGTCCAGTGCGCCTTGTTGGCCGTCCAGGCGATCAGGCGCTCCTTATGGAAAACCGGCATGATCATCGAGACATCCGAAAGATGCGTGCCACCTCCACCGTAAGGGTCGTTGGTGATGAACATATCGCCCGGCAAAATATCGGTTAGCGGGAATTTCTCCATCACGCTGCGTACGGCGCCATCGAGTGTGCCGATAAAGCCAGGAATACCGTTGCCTTGGGAAATCAACTGTCCTGTCGCATCAGTAAGACCAATGCCGTAATCCAGCGCTTCGTAGATGATCGGGCTCATGCTGGTGCGCTTGAGGGCAATGAACATCTCTTCGCCAATGGCAACCAAGGCGTTTTTGATGATTTCGCGGGTAAATGGATTGGCGTTGCTCATGCCGAAACCTCCTGCACACTGATATGGATATGAAGGCCACCGTACTTGTCGACCTCAAGTCGATCGGCTGGGCGAACGACTGTCGTTGTGGTCGCTTCTTCGATGATTGCCGGGCCATCGATCCGCATACCGCTGAGCAGCGCCGATCGTTGGTACAGGGGCGTCTTGACGGGTTGTTCAGGCTCGAACTCGACCCAGCGCCGCCCACTCAACGCAACTTCGGCTGTAGTCGAAGTGCTCACACCTATGGGCGCCATGGGCGATTTAGGTACTTCGCCAAACGCCACCAGATGGAGGTTGACAACCTCGATCGGCAACTCCAGCCGGAAGGTGTAGGCCTGCTCATGCTGCGCGTGAAAGCGCTCGAGTATTGACGGCAACTGCAGCTCATCAAGGGCTACTTTTACGGTGTGTTCCTGGCCGGTATAACGCGCATCGATGTGCCACTCGAAACGGAGCTTCTCGCGCGACATACCGTCGTCGGCAAATTGTGCTTCGGCAGTGCTCTGAAGGCTGGCAAAAGCCCCGGTCAGGCCAGGCAACCCTTCGTCATTGAGCAGTTGCAAGTGCGTCTGTATGTAATCGCGACGGGAATCGAGCATCAGCATGCCCCACGCCGAAAAAACACCGGCGAATGGCGGGATGATGACTTTTGGAATTCCCAATTCAGCGGCAAGGGCTGTGGCATGCAATGCCCCGCCACCGCCGAAGGCCATGAGCGCGAAGTCACGAGGATCATGACCACGGTTGACCGAAATCAACTTGAGCGCATTGACCATGTTGGCATTGGCGATTTGCAATACGCCATGGGCCAGCAGTTTGGCCGATACGCCAATCTGCTCTCCCAGTTTCGCAAAAGCCTTTTCCACCCCTGCGACATCCGGTTTGATTTCGCCACCGGCGAAGTCATCCGGATTGATCCGGCCCGTATAGAGGTTGGCATCGGTGGTTGTCGGTGCCATGCCGCCTCGACCATAAGCGACCGGGCCTGGCGTAGAGCCTGCACTTTGCGGCCCTACACGCAGGCTACCCGCCGCGTCGACCCATGCCAGACTGCCACCGCCATTCCCGATTTCAACGATGTCCACGACAGGCGTCATGATCGGATAACCGGCACTGATTGCGGTTTTCTCGATGACGTAATCGTTGCTGATGTCCACCTTTCCGTCATGGATCAAGGAGCACTTGGCCGTTGTGCCGCCGATATCCAACGCCAGCAACTGGTTTTCCCCGATCAACTGGCCGTAGGCCTGCGCCCCAAGGATGCCACCTACCGGCCCGGACTCCACCAGACTGATCGGATCCTGCTTGGCCGCATTAACCGGGGAAATGCCGCCATTGGACTTCATGATGAAGGGCGCCGATTGCAGCCCTTTAGCTGTCAGGTGCGTGGACAGATTATCCAGATAGTCTCGCGTAGCAGGCATCACATAAGCCGACAACACCGTGGTATTGGTGCGTTCATATTCACGCAGTGCACGACTGACCTGATGCGAAGCGATGACCGCCACTTGTGGCCACAACTCGTTCACGGCAGCCATTAATTGCTGTTCATGCGCGGGGTTGCAATAAGCATGCAGCAGGCAGATCGCGATCGCTTCAACGCCCTCCCCGCGCAAGGGGTCGAGTATGGCTGGAAGGGCTTCAAGGTTCAGAGGGGTTACTACTTCACCGCGATAATTCAAGCGTTCACAGATTTCCAGACGCAGATGACGCGGCACGAAAGGCGGCGGCTTGCGGTAGTAGGTATTGAAAATATCCGGTGTATTGCCCCGGGCAATCTCCAGCACATCGCGAAATCCACGGGTGGTCAGCAAGGCGGTTTTGACACCCTTGCGTTCGGTCAGGGTGTTGATCACCACGGTCGAGCCATGGGCGAAAAACTCGATGTCGGCATAACTGACGCCACTTTTCGCGACCGCATTGAGCAGTCCCTGTTCAAAGTTCGGCGGTGTAGTGTCGGCCTTGACCGCGTTGATCACGCCGTTTTCCAGGTAAACCAGGTCAGTAAAAGTGCCACCGATATCGGTAGCCACACGGATTGTCATAAGTCCTCCGGCAATCACGCAAAAGCCGGCCAGCCGCAGGGCCGCCGGCTGTTATTTCAAAAAGTGTGGGAAACGGTAAAGATCAAGCGTCCGTCGTTACGCAGGTACTCGCCACTGTTGTGGTAGCGACCCGACAAGTCGGTGTCGACCCAGCTCAGTTTTGTATTGACCGGGCCGAAGCTGCGTTTGAGTGCAACTTCCCAGTTCGAGTATTCATGGGCGCCTGTCAGATCCGGTTGGCGAAAGTACTCGCCAAAGGAGTGCCCGGCCAGGAACGTCAGATCTACATCCAACGGCAGATTGAAGGTGTAGTCGGCCGCCAGGTACTGTGACGACTGAGACGTACTGATCATGTCGTTGGAATAGTAGAAATACGTATTGAAGTTGCCGTAACCGAGACTGAATCCAATCTCCGGATAGTTGATGTTGTAGTTGGTCCCAGGGAACGTGTAGTAATAACCGATCACGCCATAACGCAAGCCGTTTTCCAGTTGGCCGTTATAGCCACCGTAAAAGTCGATCTCGATGTTCGCGCCATCGTCATAGGGGTCGCCACTTTCGAAGCTGTCGGTGTTTGTCGCCCAGGCGCCGACAAATAACCCGCTCTCCCCGGCCCAGTCCAGGCTCATGCTCAATGCCGGATCGTTGCCGGAGTAACCGATACCACGAACCTGGTACTCAGAGGTTAATGCCAGTGTGCTGGAGACTTGGGCATGGGCTGCGCAACTGAATCCGAACGCGGCCATCACGATGAGTCGGATGATGTTCATTGAAACTGCTCCTGAACTTCTAAAGCTTTTTATGGGCGTTGCGGTTGGCAAAAAAAAGACGAGCCAGCCCCGTCGAACACACGCTTGCAGTGTTCGTTTTTCTAAAAACGGGCATGGCTTCGCCCTTCGGGTAAAAACCCGGGTCAACGCATTGGGTGGGGAGTTATCGGTTTTACGAGTGCGACGGCACTACTGTAGAAACAGGGGTCAATCGACTGAGAACCAGGTATGCGACGAGGGCGACCAATAGTGAGTCCAATGTAGGTTGCGACGTCATTGTCCAACCTTCAAAGGACGTCATCCAGGCGACTGCGCTGGCCAATGCCCAACTGACCAGCGCCGGCCAGCCAAATGCGGAGGCCTGCTTCAGTGCGTCGATGTCATAGCGTTGTTGACGTACCAAAAAGAAGTCCGTGACATAGATACTCGCCAATGGCGGGATCACGATGCTCAAGGCCATGATGAAATCAAGGAAATGCGTCATGAACCCACCCACGGCCAGGCCGGTTGCCAGTACGCTCCCCCCCACTGTCAGCTTCCAGCTCGCGGTGCGGCTGACGGTCGCCAGCGTGAGCGTCGCGGAATACAAATTCGCGGTGTTGGTGATCCAGGTGGAGAACACGAGTACGGCCAAGGCCGGCAGCAGCACGCCCAGGCTAGCCATGATCAACATGATTTCGCTCTGGCCGGTAATGATCGACAACAAGCCACCGACGATAAGTACAAACGGAAAACCGGCGGCCATTCCAAGAATGGCAATCAAGGCATCTTTTTCAGTGCGTGCATAACGGGTGAAATCAGGCATCAATACCGGTGTCAAAATCACCATGCCAATGGTGCTGGCGATGGCCAGTGCCAGGCTGTCACCCGAGCCCGCGAACCCGCCCAGTTGACCGGGCGCTGCGCGCTGGAAGCCGAGGTACAATGCAAACAGCATGAACAGCGCCATAAGCGGCACCGAATAAATCGACAGCCGATCGAGCCCGCGCAATCCATAAATGGCCATCAATGTCATCAGGATGCTCCCCCATACACAGTGAACCCATGCCGGCGTGACAAAGCCCCAGGAACTTTGCAACGCGCTGGCCACTGTGCTGCCGAAGATATCCGCCGTGGCGGCATAGAACCCCAGCAAGGTCACCGCCATGGTCAGGTTGATCAGCTTGGCCCCATGCCGGCCAAAGGAAAACTGCAGAACCATGTAGGTACTCAGTCGTGTCCGCACACCGACCATCGCGGTCAATGCACACAGCAATCCGAGCACAACACATACCCCGACGAAGATCAGCGAGGCAGTCGAGAATCCGACTTTCCGGGTCACGTCTGCACCCAGCCAGAACACCGGCAAGGTCATCCCTATCCCAAAGGTAATCAGCGCCAGCCCGGTTCCGGAAACCGTTTCGGACTGGGGTACGGGCCTGCGATCGTACCCATCGGGAATCACGTTTTCTGTACTGTTCATGCTCGCCTCTATACTGGCAACGCCTGCTCTCCCACTAAGAAGCAGGAGGCAAACCGACTATTAGAATTGTTTTGAGGCGCTCGCGAACGCTGGAAACATGTTGCCAGCCTCACTGAAATCTAACTGCGCTTTTGCAGGGGCCAGGAAAAACAATCAACTGTTATTCAGCACGAAACTGCATGTTGTTCGGTAGCGTTTGCCGTAGCAACCATGCTGCGACGTCTGGTTCCAGAGACGCCGCCAATGCCCCCCGAACAGTCCAATGGTACTCATCGAGCCACTGAGTTTCGGCCGGGCTCAGCAGTCCACGGTCTATCAGTTCAATCGCAAACGGCGCCAGGGTAAGGACTTGGAACTTGAGGAACCCCGGATGCGCCTCGACTTCAATCACCTCATAGAGGTTCTCGATGCGAATCCCCAGCTCACCGGACAGGTAAACGCCCGGCTCGATCGAGGTCACCATTCCCGCTTGCAGTGGCACCGCGCTGGCGTGGGGGGCAATCCTGTGGGGCCCCTCGTGCACATGCAGGTAGCTGCCAACCCCGTGCCCGGTGCCATGTGCATAGTCCAGCCCCTCTCGCCACATCACCTGCCGCGCAACGCTGTCCAGTTGCTGACCACTGGTGCCGACGGGGAACAAACAGCTGGCCAGCGCAATATGGGCACGCAGCACGGTGGTGTAGAGGTAACGCTGGCGGGCGGTAGCGGGACTGCAGGCCAGCACTCGGGTCACGTCGGTTGTGCCCTGGGGGTATTGGCCACCGGAATCGATCAGCAGCAACTCGCCGTGCTTGAGCTTTGCCGCCCGCCCTGGCTTGGGCAAGTAATGGGGTTGGGCTCCATTGGCACCGGTGGCCGCGATGGTCTCGAAACTCGCGCCTTGGTAATCGGGATGCCGCGTACGCCAGCCCTCCAGAGATTCGACGATAGACAACTCGCTTTGCCCGAGAAACCGGTCGCAGCGATCGTGGAACTCATACAGAAATCGGCAAAGGGCCAGGCCATCGATACGATGTGCTTCACGGCTGCCGGACAACTCGGCGGGCTGCTTGCAGGCACGCTGCAATAGCAGAGGATTTTGCGCCTCATAAAAGGCACAACCGGCGGACTCGAACTGACGATAAACAGCCGCCGTGCACATTCGGCGATCGATCCATACTCGCTGGCCATAAAGTTCTGCGATGGCCTGGTCGAGCCACTGGGGTGAACGCACAGACACCGCTGCGGGCAGCCAGCCCTGGGGCAGTTGCAGGCGGTTGGCATCGATGAACCAGTCAAGCCGGCCGTCGGCGTACAGCAGGGCGTTGCTGAACGGCAATGGTGCGATATCGATATCCTGGCCGCGCACATTCAACAGCCACGCCACCATATCCGGCGCCGGCAGCCACAGGGCATCGCACTGCGACGCGCCCAAGCTGGCGGTGAGGTTTTCGAGTTTGTCTTGCGCAGCCATACCTGCATATTGCAACCCCCAGGCAAGCACTGGGCTGTTCGGCGCCTCTGGACGATTGCGCCAGCACTCAAGCACGGGATTGTCCAGGGACTCGTGCCAGTTGAAGCCCGACTGTGTCGCCATGACCTGCCAGCGCGCGCATTCGTCGACACTATGCAGCCTTGAATCGCAGGCAATGGTCGCGCCGGGTTGCAGCTGCCCGCGCAGCCAACTGAACAGGCTGCTTTCGTCCAGCATCAAGGTATCGAACTGAGTACATTCCTGGCGGGCCTGCTCGGTATAGCGACCATCGACCAACAGCGCCGCGCGCTCTTGTGTCAGCACCGCCAGCCCTACGCTGCCACTGAAACCGGTCAACCAGTGCAAGGCTTCGTCAGCGGGTGCGAGGTCTTCATTGAGGTAGGCATCGCTGCGGGGAAGCAAAAATGCATCGTATCGACGCGCTGCCATCGCCGCCCTTACATTCGCATAGCGCCCCATCACACACCTCGCGGCTGACGGTAGGCTCGTACGATGGCTATCTCGGCCTCAGGTAACAAATATTCTTGCGCTCCAGCACGACTCCAGATCGCCTCGACCACCTCCATGCCCGCACAGACCTGCCCGAACGCCGCAAAGCCCAGCCCATCAGGATGGCGAGCGCCACCATGATCGAAGTGCGGTTGATCACCGATACAGATGAAAAAATCACCCTCGGCACTGTTGGCCTCGTCACGTCCCAACGACACACTGCCATGTCGATGGCTCAAGCCGGTCTGCAGTGTGCTTTCGAGTTGGATCATGGGCAAATTATCGGCTGCCAGGGGGCGCGTGCCTCCGTGCACGACACTGATGCGCACCGGGTCTTCCGGTTGCTGATTGGACGGATTGACGATGCGAAAAATACTGCTGCCGTCATAGCGACCACTGTCCACGTAGGCCAGAAAGTTCGCGGTGGTCAGCGGTGCCTGTTGGCCAAACAGCTCGAGTGTAAAGGCCCCCAGTGCCGTTTCCAGGGTAACGTACGCAGATGCAGACATGGCTGTTCTCTCCCTCAGGATAAAACCACTATTGTCTGCAAAGACGACGGTGCAAAAGATTGAGATAGCCCGCGTGCATTGCACTTGCTGCGGGATGCACGCGCACTTACCGCAGATTGTGCAGATCGCGCGCCGTCACTCCCGCCAAATCAGATTCTCTAGCGGGTAGCCGGCAAACCACTTGGTTTTGTCGAGAATGATGTTGCTGCTGATTTTCAGGATGTTGGGGTTCTCATCCAGCAGCTGTTCACAGAGCGTGTTGAAATCGGTAACGGTCGAACAGGTGGCCAGGGCAATGTAGTCAAACTCGCCATCGACCTTCAGGCAGTCGACCAGCTCGCGACGCTTGGCAATGAAGCGTTCGAATTGAACACGCAGATGTCCGGCGTGATCACGCAAGCTGAACATGACATAGGCCATGACGTTGATACAGATTGCGTCGATATCGATCGATGCCATGTAGGCACGGATGTAACCGGCATCCTCCAGCGCCTTGGTTCTTTGCAGGCAGGCGCTGGGAGAGAGATTGATTTTCTCGGCCAGCTCCAGATTGCTGATCCGGGCATTGCTTTGCAGATTTTCGAGGATTGCTCGGTTGATACGATCCAACTTCACTTTTTTCATGTTGCCTCTACACGAATCAACGCTAAACCTCAGGAACTAGCGGAAAGAATGTCTGCCACGAGACTGACATGAGACTAGCGATCTGGATAGCCCATATCTTTTGTCCCCAATCGCAATCATTTCTGTTCATTCTGGCATTAACGAATAGCCAATACTGATGTCAGCTTTCGACTGAAGAAAAGAGCTTTGACGAATTGATGATCAGCTTTCCATAGCACTCAACGAAAGCTCAATTGTGGTCGGCGAATGTCTGCAATGGGTCGATTCTGTTGAAAAAGTCAGTACTTCCAGACTGCTCGCATACTGACCGCTGAAAACGCCTTTTTCGCGCGCCGCTCCGCGAAATCTGAACCCGGAATCCTCTGTTCAAAGTAAAGATTTCAATCTCAAGCGCGTACTTTTCTGTCGTGGAAACCATGGTCGACTTTTTCAACAGAATCGGCCAAAAGCGGTCGCTCGGCAGGTCCTGATTTTTGGATCGGCAAGTGATACACATCTGGTATTGCCCAACGAACATCGGTAAGCGTACGAGGAATACGCCTTGTGCAGGGTATGCGTGCGGCGAAGGCCGTACTCAAGTTAGTGCCGTAGGCCAGTGGCATGGACGTTAGCCCTATGAGACCAATGGCGTGCACTAGAGCTGGAGATTGGTAGATCGCGTTAGCCAGGCGGCTTGCCTTGAAGGGAGTGGCGTTCAAGCAGCCACTCGGTGAAGGAATTGAGTGCTGCCGAGAATTTAGCGGCACGCGAACTCTATTTATTCAGTTACCCAATTTAGCTCATGACTTAGGCCCGCCACGGTGGAAGAGCCCCTTCGAAAAGTGAAAAGGCTCGATGCAGGAAACTGTTGAAGCGAGCGGCATCACGCCGCAGCCCTGCCTGTTGACCACCAATCAGACACAGATGGGCCACCCGACCAATCACTTCTGCTTCGCCTGGCATAGGGACCAAGCGGCGGCACGTCCGTATCGCGAAGTCCAGTCGTCTTGTGTCAACACGCTGCTGAAACTCGCCTACCAACGGATCGTGCAGCGACCAGGCTCGGATGGAAACTTCCCGCCCAGGTTGTTTCTCAGCGGCAATACTCAAGTAGCGTTTCAAGATTTCGCCCGCGCTACGACCCTGCGCCGCATAAGCGAGCATGCGCTCCGTGTAGTCTTCTTCCCAAGCGGCCAGCAAGGTGCGGACAAAGTCTTCGCGATTGCGGAAATGGTGATAGAAGGATCCGCGGGTCACATTCAATCGGCGCGATAGGCTCTCGGCCGAAACGCCACTATGTCCTATTTGGTCGAGGGCCTCAAAACCAGCTGCGATCCAATGGTTGCGAGTTAGTTTTCCCACCAGTTATTTCGCTCCATATTTAGCGCCATACAGACTGTGTATGGTGCGCAACCGATTGATACGCTGCGAACACCAGCAAAGATGGCCGTTGCGTTTTGCACGCTAGCACTTTTCATGGAGCTCGCCTTGAAGAAAATCGTTCTGGTTGCTTTTGACCAATTCACTGATATCGACCTATTCCTGATGTGGGACATTTTAGGCCGCAACACTGAGGACTGGCACGTCCGAATATTGGGTGCTAGCGCTATCGTGCGATCGGCGCACGGCCTGCCTGTTCCGGTGCACGGTCCGCTTTCCGAGGCCAATAGTGCCGACGCGGTATTGTTCGTCAGCGGCAAGGAAGGGATACCCGCCGCACTTGCCGCCCCAGATTTCCTGCCGTCGTTTGAACTTGACTCCAGACGCCAGCGAATCGGCTCCATATGCGCCGGAGCTTTCATTCTCGAACGGCTTGGGCTGCTCAGCGGCCAAGCAACTACACACCCGGATGCACGATCGAGCTTGCAAGCTCTGGGACTTGAGCCCGTGGACCAGCCTCTTGTATGCCAAGGGAACGTTGCAACCGCTGGTGGATGCCTTTCGGCGCTCTATCTGGTGGGATGGTTGGTTGAATCCTGGTTCGATGTCGGCAAGCGCCGTGCGACGTTGCTCCCTGTTCTACCAGCTGGGCAGCAAGAGCTCTATGATGTCTTGATCGGGCTCAGTATCCGACAAGGAGCGTTATACGACAAACCATCGCAACAAGAAACGCGACATGGCACGTCATCTAATTGGTAGTTAGAACTCAGGAGAGATCCCCGATGCCCCGAGAATTTGAGCTCATTATGTCCGTGCCTGTACCCTCGAGGTCCGGCATCACCCACCTTTACAAGTCGATGAACCTAGCAGACGCTTTTGCGATTCGGCTCCCGGCGGGCACCTCCAGCAATCCAGATTTGCTAGCTCGATTCATCCTTTCCCACCAGCCATCCTGGATCGGATGGCTCATGAAAGTCCGAGACACTATCGTTGCCTGTTTTGGTCTCAAGACAGCCAAACATTTGGCAACGCTTGCGAATCGGATTCAAATCTTCAAGGTCTACAGCTCGAACCAGACTGAAGTCGTGTTGGGAGAGGACGACAAGCACCTCGACTTCCGGATTTCGATCCTATGTTCTGGAGAGGCAGAGCCAGAAGGCAGTCGCCAACTCGTTTTTTCAACCGTGGTCCAGTGCCACAACCGTCTAGGCCGGGCCTACATATTCGTTATTGCCCCATTTCACCGCTTGGTTGTCAAGGCCAGCCTTCTCCGTGCAGCGCGCATCGGTTGGCCTCTGGCTGCCTGCCCCGAAGGCTGAGAGCCGTTGCTGATCCATTAGGCACGAGATCGCGTCACTTTGGCGGTGCCACGCGGGTGCTGGATTTCAACGCAGATACTCGATGAAGGAGCCAGGGGATGCCCTTAAATCTGCCTTATCCTCGCCACATTTTGTCTACCTGCTAACCGCCGCGTGTGCCACAAATAGCGGCCACCGTCGAAAACAAGCAAGCCCACCGCCATCCAGATTGGGACGGACTATCTAAGTTGGGTCGGTTTCAGCCCGTCGCGCCAGGCATAAATCGGCCAGAAGCGGACTTCCGCTACACGAGCTATGGCTCAAGCCTTTTTCTCCGAGAGCCGTCTATCAAGCTCGTCTCGAATGTCTGTCCACTGCCGGGGCCTACGCCGAATCGAGAGTGCAATTTCGATTTCGGTTCCCCGCGAACAACATAGCCAACTCATTCGCACCCACGAGCAGGGCTGTTGTTTGCATGGCAAATCATTCCGTCCTCCAGCGAGACGTCGGCGAAAGGCTCACCCGACTCCCTTGATCGGCGTGACACACATAAACAATTTTGTGCCATTATGCTTGGCGCACAATTTGATTTTTGTGCCATAACCACCACTGGCGTCACAGAGCCCAACCCCGGGCTGAACCTTCGTCAGTAGCCTTTTCCCAATGACATCACTCCCAAGGAGGCGTCATGAGCAGTGCATTGCTTGGTCCGATCAGTCAGATCGGTTATCTGGTCGAGAGCCTGGAACAAAGCATGGAACGCTGGCGACAGCATCTCGGTGTCGGGCCCTGGACGCTCTTTCGCAACGTCAGCCTCCAAGGCAAGTATCGAGGTGAGCCGGTCACTGTCACGATCGATGTCGGGCTTGCGTATCAAGGGGATATCCAGATCGAGCTGATCCAGGTGACCAACGATGCGAAGTCGCCCTATCGAGATGCTGAAGGCCATCCAATCCGGGGCATGCACCATGTCGCCTGGGTCGTCGATGACTTCGACCAGACCCTTGTGCAATTGACTGCGACCGGGTTGCAAATTGTTTTTGAAGCCAGCAACCCGACGACCCGCGTGGCCTATCTGGAAAACCATTCGGAGCCTGGAGTGCTTTACGAAATCATCCATGGGATCGGGATGCGCGAGTTGATCCAGCAGGGCATTGAAGCCGCGAGGCACTGGGATGGCACGGATCCGGTTCACATTATTGATGTGGGGGCGTAAGGGACAGCATGTCGAAACGACTTGAAGGTAAGGCGGCATTGGTGCTGGGTGTGGCACCTGGCAACGTCGGCGAAGCCGTGGCTCGACGTTATGTCGAACAAGGGGCGCGTGTGCTGGTTTCAGGGCGCCGCGCCGATGCAGTGGCGGCGGTTGCACAGTCACTCGGGGTGCCTTGGTTGGCGTGCGATATCACCTCGCAGGCCGAGGTCGACGATCTGGTGGCGCAGAGCAAACAGTGCCTGAACGGCCTGGACATCGGCGTCAATGCCACGGGCTGGGGGCTCTTGAAGCCGTTCCTGGAACACAGCCGCGAAGACCTGGAGAAAATGAACGCGGTGCAATTCACCGGCCCGTTCCAGTACTTTCAGGCACTGCTGCGTCATATGCCGACGGGGGGATCAATCATCCAGATCTCGTCGGTCACGGCCAGCATCATGTTCGACAACCACGCCGCGTACATGGGCACCAAGGCAGGCATCGACCACGTCATCCGTTGCATCGCTCACGAATTCGGTCAGCACGGGATCCGGGCCAACTCCATTGCCCCCGGTGGTGTTGCCGATGCGCCGATGTCGGGTGGCGGGCTGCTGAGCCCGTCTATCGCTGCCCTCTATCACCGCGAAATCCCCCTCGGGCGCAGTGGTGTATCAGCCGACGTGGCCGATGCGGCACTCTGGCTGGCCAGCAGCGAGTCCAGCTTCGTGACCGGTCAGGTCATTCATGTCAGCGGTGGACAGACGCTTCGGCGCAATCCCTCCATTTCCGAGATCTATGCGGCGGCCACTGCACCCGCAGGCCCGGCCCGGCACCTCTGATAAACAGCACGGCTGGCATTGCCGGCCGTGCGACGGTTCAGGGCTTGATGATGACTTTGGCCGACCGCTGTGGGTCAGCCGCCGTTTTATAAGCCTGCGCAACGTCATCGAGCGAGAAACGGTGGCTGATCATGGACTCCGGATCGAATGCGCCGGATGCCAGCAGTTCCAGTGCCTGCGCGAACTCCGTCGGATAACACAGGGTGCCGATCAGTTCGAGTTCCTTGACCTGCAGGATCGAGAAGTCAAAAGCCTGCGGTTGCTTGTAGACACTTGCCACGGTGATGCGTGCGGCATCCCGGGCCCTGGCGATGGCCTCGTGCAGCACGCCGCTGACCCCTGAACACTCAAAGATCACCTGGGTCGCGGGCGCTTGCGTCCCCAGGAAAGTCGGCACGCGGCCATGGGCCCGTGCGAGTTCGCTCCACAGGTCGTCTCGTGTCGGATCGAGCGTCAGGTTCGCCCCCAGCCCGGCAGCAATCTCCAGGCGCCCGGCAGACAGGTCAGCCACAGCGATCTGGCTGATGCCCCGGGCCTTCAGGCACGCGACGATTCCCAGGCCAATGGCCCCGGCGCCAAGGACCAGCACGGACTCAGCGGCCGTCACCCGTGAGCGATTGACCGCGTGCAAGGCCACCGCCAGCGGTTCGACGAGGGCGGCCACCTCCAGGGGAAGGTTCGCCGGCAGTTGATGCAGAATCGGGCCGCTGTTTACGTTGCGCACCCGGACCAGGTTCGCCAGCGCCCCCTCATCGCTACCCACGCCGATCATCGCGCCGTTGGCCATGGGATTGACCACGACCCGCATGCCGGGCCGGTAGTGGACGACTGCCGTGCCCACCTCGCGGATGACCCCGGAGAACTCATGCCCCAATGGCATCGGTGCCCCATCGCGGCGAATGCCCCCGCTCTCATAGAAGCCCAGGTCACTCCCGCAAACACCGCACGCGGCAACTTCGATCAGCACATCTTTCTCACCCGGGGATGGTAAAGGGACTTCGTCCACCCGCAGGTCTCGAGGGCCGTGGAGTCGTACCTGTTTCATCACATGGTTCATTGTTGAGTCCTGTTGGTGGCTGATGCCGATTCGGCGGCGATGTGATCGGCAGCGATGAAGGCGAAGGTCATCGCCGGGCCAATTGTCGAACCGGGGCCGGGATAGGTCTTGCCCATCAGCGCAGCCGAGGTGTTGCCCACCGCATAGCAACCGGCAATGGCCGAGCCGTCCGGGCGCAGCACGCGCGCACAGGCGTCGGTGCGCAGTCCGCCTTTGGTACCCAACTCGCCCGGATCGATGCGCAAGGCATAGAACGGCGCGCGATCGATCGGGCCAAGGCAGGGGTTGGGTTTGCAGGTGGTATCGCCGTAGTAGCGGTCGAACAGGTTGCCACCCTTGCCGAACTGCGGATCAACGCCAGCGGCGGCGTATCGGTTCATCTGCACGAGGGTGGCTTCGAGCCCGGCGACGTCGACGCCGATCTTGGTTGCCAGCTCGGCCGGTGTTTCGGCGCGGTAGATCACATTGTCGAGCCAGCCGGCGGGGATCTTGCTGTCCGGCTGCACACTGCCCGGCAGCAACACACCGCAGGGATAGCGCTTGCGGTACTCGGCATCGAATACCAGCCAGGCCGGTGCATTGGCCTGGGTGCGCTGATGGTCGGCATACATCGCATAGATGATGTCCGTGTAGGGCGCGGCTTCATTGACGAAGCGCTGGCCCAGTCGATTGACCATCACGCAACGGGGCGCCGCACGCTCAACGAACAGGGCGCGCTGGCTCGACTCCCCTGGCACCTTCACTGTCGGAGCGCCCCAGGTGTGTTCCATCAGCGCCACCGCACCGCCGGCCTCCAGCCCGGCACGAATGCCGTCGCCATGGTTTATCGGCGGCGCCGCCGTCCATTGGGCCTGTGTGGGCCGTGGCAGATACAGTTCGCGCATCGCCTGGTTCGACTCGAAACCGCCGCAGGCAAGCACCACACCGTGCCGCGCCCGCAGGCGTTGAGTGCGACCCTCGCGCAACACATCGATGCCAACCACCCGGCCCTCATCCAGTTGCAATGATTGCATCGAGGTTTGCAACCACAAGGGAATGCCTCGCTCGGCCAAGGCTGCGCGCAGGCTCGCCACCAAGGCGTTACCTAGGGTCAGGCGGCGATCTCGCCGGCTGCGGCGACGCCAGCGAAAATCACTCAGGTAGCGCAACGCCAGCCCGGCGGTCAGCAGCAACCAGCCGCGCTCCTTGGCAAGGATGGTGTGGGCCTCGACCTGGGTCATGGCGATACGTCCGCCAATCAGGGTCGCCGGCGATGCCGCCCGCAACAGCTCGAAGTGTTCACCCAGGCGTGCCCCGTCGAACGGGGCCGGCTCCATGGTGCGGTAGCCGGGCTTGCCACCTTTACGGTCCGGGTAGTAGTCGGGGTAGCGCGGCACTGCGCGAAAATTCGTGCGCGCCTGGCGTGCCAGGTACTCAACCATTTTCGGGCCATTGTCGAGATAGGCGTCGATGCGCTGCTGATCAAAATCTTCGCCAACCACCTCGCGCAGATAGCTGATCGCTTCGTCGTATGAATCGCTGCCCCCCAGTGCGGCAATCTGGTCGTTACACGGAATCCAGATCCCTCCCCCGGATACCGCCGTGGTACCGCCATAGACATCGCTCTTTTCAATCGCGAGTACCGACAAGCCGTTGTCGTGCGCTCGCAGTGCTGCAGTCAAGGCCCCGGCGCCCGAACCGACAATCACCACATCAAACTCGTCGTCCCGGTTCGAGTCCTGCTGACTTCTGGTCATGGCTATGCCTCCTGTTAAATGGCTAACTCTATGTCACAATTTTTATTATCTGTGCCAGAGATTGGCACGAAATGGCTTTTTGTGCCATGCCATGTGAAAATCGGGCTCAATTGCTTTTCCAAAGGGCCGGGCACGAATGCTCGCCCCGCCCCCCCCCGAGCGTGTGAAGGTGCAAATGAGTCGACAATTACGCTGGGGTGATGCCAGCAGGATGGAAAACGCCAGTGATGGCCGGTCGCTGATTCTGCGTGCCGCCCTCGACGCGATGATTGCCGAGGGCGCCGAAGGTTTCTCGATCGATGACGTGGCCCGCGGTGCCAACATCTCGCGACGCACCCTGTACCGGTATTTTGGTTCCAAGAAGGAGCTGATTCAGGCTGTCGTCAGTGCAGAGAACGCTGCCTTTTTTGAGGAAATGCAACGCTCCCTGAATGAGTTCGAAGATGACTTCGAGGCTTATCTCACAGAGTGCGTGTGTTTCTCCGTACGCTACCTGGATCGTCATAACGGCGGCTTCCACCACAGCTATCTGACGAAGAACTCAACCCTGGAGGTGTTCACCTACATCCTCGAAAACATCGCACCGATGTGGCGTGATTTGCTGGAAGAGCCCTATCGTCGTTATGTCGAACGCAACAACAGGTCTGTCGCGTCGCTTGAGAACATCATCGCGCTGATCAGTCGAATCGGGCTCGCGTACTGTCTTGTTCCTGCCGATGAACATGCAATTCGTGAGCAACTGGCAATGCTTCAGCCGACGCTTGTTTGCAGGGCTCTTGAGTAAGTGATTAATCCCGTTTTTTGGTCGAAAATTCAGCGAGTCCTGATTGTCTCGATGAAAAAATTCGTGACAGGCAACTATCAGCGGTCACTCAAACACCGTCACCCTCGCCCACTGCCCTATCGATTAACGCAGTCTAAAGAGTTCGCCGATCCGCCTTAGCCAACCCCGATACTTCTTGCGAAGGCCCACGATTTTTTCAGTAAACGGAGTCACCTACATGGACGTCATCAATCAGTTGCAGCCCGAAGAGTGTGCAGGAATGGAGGATATTCGACGTGAAATCGATGCCCTTGATCAGGTTGTTATCAAACTGTTGGGCAAGCGTTTTCACTACGTACTGGCTGCCTCTAAGTACAAGACCTCAGTGACTTCGGTGCGTGCTCCGGAGCGTTTCAAGGCCATGTTGGCGACAAGACGCGAGTGGGCCGAGGCTGAGGGCCTGAGCCCGGATGCAATCGAGAGGATGTACAGTGACCTGGTGAACCACTTCATTGCAGAAGAGATGAAACACTGGGCGGCTCATCAATCCAACACCGGACTCTAGTGTCCGGATGGACTGTCCGCCATGGGGTGTGGATTCAACCGCCCTTCATGTCAGCTTCAATCGACCATTGGCGGACACATCATTGCTTTCCGTCACCCTGCGCTAGCCTTGGGACTCAGCTAAAGTACTGACTCATGGAGCTTAGAGACGAGCAATGAAACTGAACCACAGGCCAGTGAAGGCTAGCGACGTAAAAATGATCTGCGGCTTTCCTCAGAACGCTCAAGAGTTGTTTTTCATGTTTCCGAAAGCGCACTTCCCGCTAACGGAAACGCAGTTGATTACCGCGATCTCCCAACGCTTCGACTCTACCGTCGTGGAGATCAATGGGACTGTCGTTGGGTTTGCCAATTTCTATCGAGCTGAACGCAATGGCGTTTGCTGTGTCGGCAATGTCATCGTCTCACCGAGCGCTCGGGGCGAAGGAGTGGCCACGTTTATCATAGAGACGATGACCGCCTTGGCATTCGAGCGTTACGGAGCCAACGAGGTGCAGATTTCCTGTTTCAACGAAAACACGGCAGGGCTGCTGCTCTACCCCAAGCTTGGGTTTGTGCCTTATGCCATTGAGGAGCGACCTTCTTTGGGAAACGGCCGATCGGCCCTCATACACATGACGCGTAGCAGAAGCTCGACAGGTTGAATACACGGCCAAAAGCGGCTATTCAGGCCATCTGAAAAAACCGACAACTTGATGTATTCACTGATCCACCATGGGGTGACTGGACTGGGATACCTTGTTGACCCGGTTACTCACCGCTCAGGGAGAGCACCATGTCTGTAGAAATCCAACTTTCTGAAAATGCTACTGAAGCAGAGCGGCTGGGAATTTTGACCCCGTTGCTGGCCCATAACCAGGTCAACGGTGGAGACGACGCACATGAAACATTTGCTCTGTTGCTACGGGACCCTGACAGTAACGAAGTCATTGGCGGACTGTACGGCAAGGTCTCTTATCGATGGCTGCTCATCGATCTTGTCAGCGTTCCCGAGTCGATGCGTGGCCAGGGTATCGGAGAACGGCTAATGCGCATGGCTGAAGAAGTCGCGCAGAAAAAGCACTGTATTGGTATCTGGCTGGAGACTTTCAGCTTTCAGGCACCCGGGTTTTATCGAAAACTTGGTTACTCCGAATTCGGCCGCCTGGCAGATTATCCACCGGGACATACCCGGTTCTATTACCAGAAGTCGTTGTGCTGATCGCGTTTTGGATCTTGGGCCGATAGCTGCGCCTCGTAGCAGGCAGCAATCGGCCGTGGATTCAACCGATGCAACAGATTGGTTAAATAGTTCCGCGGCCGTTCCTGAGCTTCCATCTTTTCCACATGAGCATCAGATGAGCAAATGCCGAGAACGAAAAAAACATGAATACGAGAAAACGAGCCTTTCTGCTTTCCCTGGATTCATATAATTCTTCGCACTCACCTCCTGAAGAACATCGAGCAGAGCAAAGCTTCACGCCATCGACACTGCAGTCCAGCAAGCTGCCATTTATGAAAGACAACTCAATCTCTTTACCTTTTGCCTCCCTGAACAATCCGGGTGCGCGGGTTAATCGATAATCAAGCTGTTTATATCGGCCGGTCTCCGAATCTCGAACTGTGATTACGGACACTTTACTACCGCTGAAATGAACTGCCCTGCCACGCATGAACTCAATGTCGGCTCCACGGTAGCCATAGGAATCAATAATAATGAGCAAAATCAATATGACCACTCCGAAGACACCGAAGGTCAACCTGATCTGCTCAAAACCTCCTTTCGGCCATTGCATTTCAATCCCTCATTTTCCCGCAGCGAGTCTGGAGCCACCACTGTTCAGGTTAACGTGAAAAACAGGTCTGGCCCCGCGCCTCCACTCAAGCACCCCCATTATTTATTTCGCACTATTCAACCGACTTACTTCAATCGCTTCTTCAATTAGAAAACACATATTGCCCCCTGACTTTTCTTGGTGAAAAAAAAGCCAAATCTGGAAATATCTTCTGGCGAACGTAGTATACAAAAGCAAACATTCCGATACCTATAACCGAGCCGACAAACATTGGGATGGAGCCTGAGATCAACCCTTCAAACTGCTTCGCTGCCGAGCCCATGGATAGAACAATGTAAGCATTGTAAGCTCCTGCCAAGTGATTGTAGAAGCCCCAGGCAAACAAGAGCGGGACAAGTGCGCTCAAACCGCCAATTATCCATCTAGCGTTAGGTCCAATAGTTGAACCTATACCAAAGCCGATTAGAACAGCTAATGCTGCCTGGATAAACATTAGCGTAATAACGGCATTAACCTTGCGATCATGTATATCACAGAGGTAGGGGTCAGCAGTTGAAGCGATCAAGCGAGCAAGCAGACTGTCCTTGATCCCTTGTCCTGAGAGCCGAGTGAATACTTCCGACTTAGGTACTCCGGACGAGATCAGGTCTTTTATTTTGGCTTTAGCTTCTTTTTTTTTCATATTAGTGACGACTCCGTGGCACAAGGGCAAATTGTGATAACGCCTGAAGCGAGATGATCACGTTTTCACGAGCCTGCTGGACGGTGTTCCCCTCCAACGCGTACAGGTACCTGACCAAGCATAGCCACTAATTTGCCATCGCTATTCACGACGGCAAAAATGGCCGGTGGTCGTTGCATTACGATTGTCGCCGACGTTTGGCTAAGCTTAATAAATCAAGGCGAGCTGAAGCCTTGAGTAATAGCGGCCATCAACGGATCTGGATTGGCATCAAGGCGACACTCCCAAGGGAGACGACTATGTATGCGGTTATAAGAACCTACCTGGGTACTGGAGCAAAGCAGCTTTTCGAGTTGTTGGAAGAGCGCAATGCCGACGTCGAAGCGACCCTGCGGACAGTGCCTGGCCTCGTCAGCTACACACTGTTGAATACGGGTGATGGTGGTACAGCGGTGACTGTTTGCACGGACAAGGCCGGCAGCGATGCGAGCCTGAAAGTCGCGCGTGACTGGATTCAGAAAAATGCATCGAATATCCGCGCGAACCCGCCGATCGTGACGGAAGGTCCGGTCATTGTGCAGATCAGCCAGTGACCGGTCCGCAGGATGGTGAGTGCTATACTTTTTTCAAATTGCACCGGGTGTGCAACGTTCCCCACAGTACAGCTGCCAAGTGCTGCCGGACAGAGGAGGTCTGCAGCAAACCCGAGATGGGAGGTGTGGCATGAACCGACACTATTACATCAGTGACAATCTCAACGATCTTGAAAACGTTGAATATGAATTGGAAGCCAGCGGCATCAATTCCGAACAGATTCATGTGCTCAGTGAAAAAGTTGCTGATGTAGAAGAACATCACCTCCACGAGATCAGCTCGCTGATGGAACAGGATGCTGTTCACTCTGGTGAGATTGGTGCGGTGATCGGCGTGCCACTCGCAGCGCTGGTCCTGGGTGGCGCCTATTGGATGGGCTGGACCGAATCCGCCGCAGGCTGGATGCCCTTTATCTTCCTTGCCATTGTTGTATTGGGCTTCTGCATCTGGGAAGGCGGTTTTTTTGGGTTCCAGGTGCCGAACACTCACTTCCGCAATTTCAAACAGGCAGTAAAAGAAGGGAAACATATCTTCTTCGTGGATGTTGAACCGAATCAGGAATCGGTACTGGACCAGGTCATCAAACAGCATCCGAAGCTGAAGATCGCCGGCACGGGAACGGCAGCTCCCCACTGGACAGTGGCCTGGCAGCACAAATGGCATCAGTTCAAGCGAGTGATATCGGGTTAGCGCCTGGGGACTCAAGGCCATCCGAAAGCTGCTTGCCTACTGGCCAAAGAAAATGCCTCTGCTGAGGAAAATATAGTCTGCCTCGGAGGCCATCAGCCCGATAAGCACCAGTAAACACAACGGTGGCACCAGTATGGCGTAGACCAATGCCAGGCGCTCCCATGCCATATGCATGAAGATGGAGACAATCAAACCTGCCTTCAACAACATGAACGTGATGATCAGGGACCACCGAAGGTAGCCATGGAAGTGGAAATAGTCGACAAGGTACGACAGCGTGCTGAGGACGAATAACAGTCCCCAGATTTTAAGGTACAAACTGATTGGATGTTGCTGACCCTGAGCATGTGCCATCACTCGTGCTCCTCTACCATAAATAGAAGAATGCAAAAATAAATACCCACACCAGATCCACGAAGTGCCAGTAAAGCCCGGCTATCTCGACGTTCTGATAGTTGCCGGAGCGCTCATAATCTCCGCGCCATACCTTCAGCGCCACAATGCTGAGGTAGAGGGCGCCGATTGATACATGCAGTCCGTGAAAACCGGTAATCATGAAAAAGCTGGCGCCAAATTGCGCCGCTCCCATGGGGTTCCCCCAGGGACGCACCCCTTCTGCGATGAGCTTGCTCCATTCAAATGCCTGCATGCTGACGAAAGTCACACCCAAGGCAGCGGTCGCCAGCATCAGGGCCGCGGTTTTCGCGCGATTACGGCGATAGGCGAAATTGACGGCCATGGCCATGGTGCCGCTGCTACTGATCAGCACAAAGGTCATGATGGCGATCAGAATAAGCGGGATTTCCTTGCCGCCGATCGTCAATGCGAACACTTCACTGGGGTTCGGCCAGGCGCTGGTGATGGTCATGCGTACCGACATGTATCCGGTCAGAAAACAGGTGAATATAAACGTGTCGCTGAGCAGGAATATCCACATCATCGCCTTGCCCCAGGGCACCTGCTTGAAGGCCTCTTTATCCGAGGACCAATCGCTGGCGATGCCCTGCCATCCCGGTGCAGGCGGCGAACCTGGTGGATTGGATGAACTGGATTCGACTTGGGCTTGTGGGTGCAATGCCATGGCTGTTTACCTCAGGCCGCAGAATCTGGCGATGGCTTCATAGGTTTGCGGCGTGCTGGCCAGCAGCGCGAAAAGCACGAACCAAAGACCCAGCAAGTAATGCCAATAGATGGCACAGAGCTCTACGCTGGCGCCAAGTTGCGCCAGTGGCACATGACGCAGAAATCTGGCGACGATCCAGCACCAGGCGATCAGCCCGCCCAGCAGGTGGAGCCCATGCAGGCCGGTCAACAGGTAGAAGAAACTGTTGGCCGGATTGCTGGCGACAAAGTAGCCCCAGGCGACAAACTGCTGCCAGACCCAGAGTTGCCCCGCCAGAAAGGCAATGGCAAACACACCCCCCAATGCAAAACCAATGACCGTTGCGCCCAACCGAGCCTTTCGGGCGGCCATACGCGACCATTGCAGTGCGATGCAACTCAATACCAGAAAAGCCGAATTCAGCCAGAGCGGCCGGAGATTGTCTAACGGCGCCAAAGGCTCTGTCAGGGGTAGCCAGTCGGCCATTTGAGAACGGGCAATAAAGGCGATCAGGAAGAGGAAGAATAACGAACTCACCACCACCAGAAACAAGCGCAGGCCTACCCTTGCGGTTTGCCTTCTATCGGCATCCTCGGCGGCCGGAATACCCTCAGGGTCGCGACTCCAGCTACCGCCGGGATCAGCGCCGTCGGCGTTTCTCAATAGCAGCCTGTTCATGTCTTGATGTCCGCCTTGGTTCCGGCACTGAGTTGCCGCATCTGCTCCAGCTCCTCGGCGGAGACCGTTTGCGGCACGAAATCCTGCTCTATCCCCGGCACACTGTAGTCATAGGCCCAGCGATGCACGACCGGCAACTTCTCTCCCCAGTTACCGTGTTTCGGCGGGGTGTCCGGCGTTTGCCATTCCAGGCTGGCCGCACCCCAGGGATTACTGCCTGCGGGCTTGCCCTTGAATGCACTCCAGGCCAGGTTGAACAGGAACAGCAACTGGGAAACGCCGACAGTCAATGCGATCACCGTAATGAAGGCATTCAAGTCTTGCGCGGACTGCGGGATGAACGCGTAGTTTTCATAGGCGTAGTAGCGACGTGGCATGCCCTGGAAACCCAAGTAGTGCATGGGGAAGAAAATGGCGTAGGTGCCCAGAAAGGTTATCCAGAAATGCAACTTGCCCAGGGTGTCGTTCAACAGGCGCCCGGTGACTTTCGGGTACCAGTGATAAATGCCGCCGAACACCACCAGTACCGGGGCTACCCCCATGACCATATGAAAATGGGCCACAACGAAATAGGTGTCCGAAAGCGGAATGTCCACGATCACATTGCCGAGAAACAACCCGGTCAGACCGCCGACCAGGAAGGTGACGATAAAGGCCAGGGCAAACAGCATCGGCACGGTCAGGTGGATGTCGCCGCGCCACAGGGTCAGTACCCAGTTATAGACTTTCAGCGCCGTCGGCACCGCAATGATCAAGGTGGTGACGGCGAAGAAAAAGCCGAAGTACGGGTTCATTCCACTGACATACATGTGGTGCGCCCAGACCACAAAACTGAGTACGCCAATCGCAATAATGGCCCACACCATCATTCGGTAGCCGAAGATATTTTTACGCGCATGGGTACTGATCAAGTCGGAGACCAGACCAAACGCAGGGAGAGCGACGATGTAGACCTCCGGGTGACCGAAGAACCAGAACAGGTGCTGGAACAATATCGGGCTGCCACCCTGGTGATCGAGCTGCTGCCCCAGCGAGATCATCGCTGGCATGAAGAAGCTGGTGCCCAACAGCTTGTCGAACAGCATCATGACCGCACTGACGAACAACGCCGGGAAGGCCAGCAAGGCCATGATCGAGGCCATGAAGATGCCCCATACCGAGAGCGGCATGCGAAACAAGGTCATGCCGTGCGTGCGCGCCTGCAACACCGTGGTGACGTAGTTCAACCCGCCCATGGTGGCGGCGACAATAAAAATCGCCAGTGAGACGAGCATCAGGACAATGCCCCACTCGACCCCCGGTGTCCCCTGGGTAATGGACTGTGGCGGATAGAGCGTCCAGCCCGAACCTGTGGGGCCGCCAGGGACAAAAAAACTGCTGAGCAACACCAGTACCGCCACCAGGTAGAACCAGTAGCTGAGCATGTTGACATAGGGGAAGACCATGTCCCGGGCGCCCACCATCAGCGGGATCAGATAGTTGCCGAAGCCCCCCAGAAACAAGGCTGTGAGCAAGTAAATGACCATGATCATGCCGTGCATGGTCATCGCCTGATAGTAAGTACTGGCGTCCATGAACGCCAAACTGCCGGGGAAACCTATCTGCATGCGCATCAAGCTGGACAACACCAGAGCGATAAGACCCACGAAGATGGCCGTCAAGGAATATTGAATGGCTATGACCTTGTGGTCCTGACTCCAGATATATTTGGTCAGGAAACTCTTGGGCTCGTGCAGTGCTTCTGTCTCGGCTTGCTCCGCATAGGCCATCACGTCATCCTCCTGCCGAAGTTTCAGTGCATTCCTGGCTGTTTTACGGCTACTTCCCTGGCTCCGCCTTGCTCGCATCAGCGTCAGCATTCGCTTTGGATTTGATAAAAGCGATCAGTGCATTGAGCTCCTCGTCACTCGGAGCCAGGGCCGGCATGACGGCTGCATAGCCCTTGACGATTTTGGCATTGGGATGCAGAACCGATTCTTTGATATAGCCCTCGTCGACCTTTACGCTCGTATCGTCGGCAAGGGTTTGCGTCTTGCCATACAGGCCCTGCCAGCTGGGGCCGACGCCCTTGTTGCCATCGACACTGTGGCAGGCCAGACAACCGAGCGACCCGGCCAGTCGCTGCCCCTGCGCCACCAGGTCTTCACCCGGGCTCGACGCTTCGCCGGTCGAAGGTTCATCGTCTTGCCCCGCAGCACCCAGTGATTTGATCAGGGCGATGACAGCGCCCAGTTCATCGTCTTTGAGAGTATAGGCCACCATCACCGGCGGGTAGCCCTGTACCAGCCGGGCCTTCGGATCGAGAATCGACTCTTTCAGGTAGGCCTCGTCGACCACCGCACTGGTGCCATCGGCAAACTGTTCAGTGCGGCCGTACAGCCCCTTCCATCCCGGGCCGAGACTGGCACTGCCATCCTGGCTATGGCAGGCCTTGCAGCCGAGCTGTTCGACCAACTGGCGGCCTTTTTCCAGCACGCTGTCGCGACCGGGTTTGGCAGTTGTCGTCAATGTCTGCGCAAAAGTCGGCTGGCCTTTGAGCCATTGATCGAAGACGCCCTGCTCTTCCACGATCATATGGCCGCGCATGTTGTAATGACCTACGCCACAAAATTCAGCGCAAAGGACTTCGTATTTTCCGGTTTTAGTTGGCGTAAACCAAAAGTACGACACCATTCCTGGCACCATATCCATCTTGCTGCGAATTTGCGGTACATAGAAATCGTGCAGGACATCTTTAGCGCGCAACAAGACTTTTACCGGCCGGTCGAGCGGAAGGCGAACTTCATTATTCATTACAAGCACATCGTCCTGCCCTGCAGGATCCTTGGGATCAAGGCCGAAGGGATTGGCGGAATCAATAAACCTGATATCCGATTTGCCCAGCTTTGCGTCCTGGCCGGGAAAACGAAAGGCCCACTGCCACTGCTGGGCGACCACTTCAAGTTCGTAAGCCTCTTTCGGCACCCGGATGAAATCGTTGTAGACAACAAGGCCTGGCGCCAACATCCCGGCAATACCGACCGACGTTATGATAATTAGCCACAGTTCCAGCTTTTTATTTTCTGGCTGGTAGGCCGCCCTGGCACCCTCCTTGTGACGATACCGCATCACCGCTACTGCCATGAATACCGTGATGGCAATGAAAAATATTCCGCTAATGATCAGGGTGATGAACAGGGTGGTGTCTATGGAACCCCAGTTGGAAGCTGCCGGTGTCGCGTGCCAAGGCGCCAGTATGTGGAATAGCACTGATGCAATAACGATTAGTATCAGGACAATTGCTATTGCCATTTCCTCTTCATCCTATTCCTGTTGTTCATTGGTTATGCAAAAGCATCGCCTCTGACGTCCAAGCAGGGCAGACAAATACCACCCATCCGGGCGGCAAAGTCAGTAAGAAGTATAGAGCCCATCGGGTTGTACGTGAGGTTGGCAAGCGAGGCCCGGCGACCGGCTATACTGAATGTCTGATGACGGACAGCAGGGTCGGCCAGAAGCGGCGCCAAAAATCGAACCCTGCCCTTGTGCAGTCATCCAACATAAGTGATGGCATCGAGCAGGAACGATAGCTACAGATTCCAGCAATCCACATGGGAGGTTTCGTCATGAGTGCCCTGACGATCGAAGGTTGGTGCAAAACCAGCGGCGCCCAAAAGTCCACCCCGATGGGGGAAGTTCATTTCTACGTCGACGGCCCTCTGCACCTCCGTCTGGAGCAGGCCGAAGAGCGCTTGCAGAAGACCCACGAGCCGGAAGCCATGGTCGATGTCGATATGGACTCGATGGATCTGATCATGCCCGAGGGATACGCCCCCTTGTCCGACTGTCAGATGCGTGTCTATTTGCACCACGAACGCGGACAGTTCCATCTGGTTGGACACCGGGCGAGTGACGGCAGTTTGATCTACACCAATGCGGTGTTGATAGATCAGCTGCTTGAGTAGCGGTTACGTGATTCTCGGCATCGATGTTTCTCCGCGGGTAATGTGCGGTGCCGAAAACTCACTCGTCTATTAAACAGAATTCAGTGTGTTGCTTCGACCGGTTGAATCCACAGTTAGAAGCAGCCCTCTCGCCCCGTTGAATCCACCTCGCCTCAGGGACAAGTAGCCCCTACTAAAAACGATCGGTTAAACAGGGCCGCTACTCTCTCCAAAAATGGGGTACTACACCCACCCAACCAGGCGTTTACCACCAACTTTGAGGAATATTCCCCCCTCCCCCCATTCTCTCGCTTGAAACCCCTCGCAAACAGCTTGTTAATTAATTTGAGTTTTTTCTTCGCCCTATTGAAATGGCTCATTAGTTGCACCACCCCTGGTACCCGCAACAGCTGTCGTCCCGGACATCATGGAGACGGCGGGGCTCGCCGGATTCGGCATGACGCGAGGGGTAGGAAATGAAACGCGTGACACCACCATGCGGTTCCATCGCCTTACTACCCAAGTCAAGCCTGTGGTGCGTGTTCCACGCAAAAGTGAGGATGAGTGATGGCTTCCACTGATAGATCAATTGCTCGAATCACGAAACGGCCGATGGCCCTTTATAAGCAGCTGGCCGAGTTGGGCCTGATGTTTATCGCGTTGGTGATGACGCTGGCGTTGTCCGCTGTACTGGCGATGGAATTGACCCTTGGAGTGTTCTGACGAGTTATTGCTCATGCGACGAGCGCCCGTTTTACCAGGCACCCATGTAAAGAAAGCGGTTATGGGAGGTGTGTCATGTGGAATCAGCCTCTGATGATTGTGGCGATCTACCTTGCCATCACCCTCTGCATCGGCTGGTTGTGGTCCGTTACTATCCTGTATTGGCTTTGATGCAATGCTGATTTTATGAACGCACATGGCCGGCAGCCATGTGTCGGTCAGGTGAATCGAAGGTCAGCCGGTGAGATGGTCCATGGGGGCGCGGGGGTAAACTTTGACTCGATCCATTGTTTGAACGCGACGACCACGGCACCCGGAAACTTGGCTGATGGCCTGACCAGGTAGACCCCACCGGCGGTATCCAATTGCCAGTCAGGAAGGACCTGCAACAGTCCCCCGGCAGCAATATCACGGCTCATCAACCAGTCACCTGCCCCCAGTATTCCCGCATCGGCGCAGGCCGCCGCAAGTAATGATTCGCTGTCATTGGCCGTCAGGTTTCCTTTGGGAGAAACCGTCTGCAGTTCATTGCCGCGATGGAGTCTCCACTGAGGAAAAGACGCAAGGCCACTGAAGCGAAGGCAATTGTGCCTGATCAGGTCCTGTGGCGTTTCGGGCATGCCGTGCTTTGTGATGTAAGCAGGCGAGGCACACAGTATCCGGCGATGGTCACTCAGTTTTTTGGCTATCAGCCGGCTGTCGTCCAACTCTCCGATTCGGATCGCCGCGTCAAAACCTTCATCGATGATGTCGACCAGACGCTCGCTATAGTCAGCGATGATCGAGACATGCGGATGAGCCTTGAGAAACTCCGGCAGCATCGGGCCAAGCCAACGCCTGCCCATGGCTGCCGGCAATGCAAGGCGCAAAGTACCGCGGATTTCGCTGGCACCCTCGGACGCTTGCTGCTGCGCTTCATTCATCAATTCAATGGCTGAGCGAAGGCGTTGCTCCAGCCTGGCACCTGTTTCAGTAATTCGAACCTGGCGGGTGGAGCGCTCCACAAGCCGAACGCCAAGGCGCTTTTCCATTGCGGCGAGTCGTTTCGAAACGACTGTTGGGTGTCGCTGCAATAGCCGGCCTGCCCCGACAAACGAGCCTTGCGAGGCCACGGCCAGAAACGCAGCGATTTCGTCGCTGTGCTGATTGTTCAGAACATCAAGATTCATGGTTTTAGAATGATCGCCCCCGATGAACGCCCCGACTCCAGGTCCGCATGCGCCAATGCTGCGTCCGCCAGAGAGTAACTTGCCCGGACCGAAGGTTTGATAATACCTGCACCTATGGCGGCCAACACATCCTGCGCTCGTTCCTGATACTCAGAGACACTCGCCGTATGGGCTACCAACGAAGGACGTGTCAGGAACAGCGAGCCTTTGGTATTGAGTGTCGACAGTTCCACGGCTGACGGCGCACCCGATGAGGCTCCGAACGATACCATCAGGCCTCGTGGTCGCAAGCTATCCAGGGATGCCTGGAAAGAAACACGCCCTATCGGGTCATAGACGACGTCGACCATTTTACCCTTGGTGATACGAGCGACCTGGGAAGCCAGGCTGTGCGCATCGAACACCAGGACTTCATCGCATCCCGACGCCAGAGCTTTCTCGACACTGGCCTGCTTTGAAACCACGCCGATCACGATGGCACCCAAGTGTCTGGCCCACGGCACCATGATTTCCCCCAGCCCTCCGGCCACACCGTAGAGGAGAATGGTTGTACCGGGCCCCACAGGATAGGTGGCTTTCAACAGGTACTGCGCAGTGATGCCCTTGAACATGACGGCTGCTGCATCGTCAAATGACAGCGAATCCGGAATTCTGACCAGCCGCTCTGCCGGATAAAGCCGGGCCGAAGCATAGGAACCCAAGGGGCCGGTGGCATAGGCGACGCGATCCCCTACTCGCACGTTGCTGACACCCACACCCACAGCGGCGACACGCCCCGCGCCTTCCAGCCCAATTCCAGATGGCAAAGCAATGGGCACCGCCCCTTTTCGTTGGCTAACGTCGAGAAAGTTGACACCTACAGCCTCTTGCTCAAGCCATACCTCGCCCTGGCCGGGCGCTTGTTCGCTCAGTGTCTCCAGGTTCAGTACTTCAGGGTTGCCGAACTGGTTAAACCGGATCGCAGATACCATGGTCATCTCTCCTTCAGTCAGAAGCCGTTATCAAATGAGTGACCTCAGTGTGATAACTGACCTGCTGATGAACAAGACGGGTTGATTGCAGGACATTAATGCACCTGTTGCAGCAATATAATCACGGATAGCACGCTTTACTACGTGGAGCATGTTGGTTTCATTGTGATTTTGGAGATGCCAAAGATTGCCTCCGTGAGTCCTCCATGGGTCGGATATAACCCTCGGTGACAGGCAGAAATCGGCCAATACCCCACGCGTGACAATCGGTCATGACATGTCATGACCTCCTTGAAAAACGGACTTTTTCCAGCAAATACGGGGGTTAAAGGACGAACGGTCGAGAGGCGTCAAGCGTGGGGAATTGCCGGGAGTTTGCAGCCACTACAGGCTTTTCAGGCAGGCGCGTTCGTCGCGGTCAAGTGAACTTCACTTTCACCACGTGTCACATTAAGTCCTTGTCAAGCGAACTTCAGTGGAGGTACAGCCTTATGAGCATGGCCACGATTGTCAGTGCCGTGATTTCCAGTCTCGCACCCAGTGTCTTTGACCAGAGCAGCCTGCAAGAACCCGGTGCGCATGTTTCAGCCGTCGAATACCACTACGGGATGGACATCGATGTGAAACGGGTACTGCAGCGCACCGATACATCCGACAAGACCGGCGTGGTACCGGTGACCCTGGTCTACGAAGACAGCGAGGGCGAGGTTCACAAGATCCGTTTCCTCGAATGGGGTGGAAGCCCCGCCGACCCTACCAGCATTGCCTGATTCGCTCGTCGATCGGATTCCGGGCCTCACCGCCCCCCAGAAGCGGAAGTTAAACCTCCCATGCACTCAGTGCGATTGAGGTTTTTGGTTACTTGAAAATGGACATGATCGAATGACTAAAAATTCATTCGAGAAACTCACTATTATCTTGCTGGCGTAATGTCGCAAGATTAACTGATAACAATTGCTGGATCTAAATGGCAGTCAGCAACGGTAAATTCCAATCAAGCCGTGCCGAGAGCCAAGTTGATTCACTATTGAAGCCAAGAGGTCACCATGGAACTTAGTATGTTTTCTTCGTCCACCGTGGAATATGTGCGTTTGGGCGTTGTATATTTTCATCTTATCGCCTGCTGTGTGGCAATCGGGCTGGTCTTGACCAGCGACATTGCAATGGTCAAGCAACTCCTGAAGGGAGATGCGTCAGGCCACCACGATGACGCGCACATGGAAAGCCTTCAAAAAACCGTAGTGCTTGCACTTGTAGCGCTCTGGATTACGGGCATTGGTATTGTCGGGATCGATTATGCCGGCAAGGGGATGGAATATTTCCTCAATCCAAAACTGCAAGCCAAAATCGGCATAGTTGTGCTGTTGACCTTTAACGGCATCCTGTTGCATAGCGCGGTATTGCCGGCGCTGAAAAAAGCCGGTTCGTTACTCAAACTCTCCTTCAGCCTGCGCATGCTGGCGCTGTTTTCCGGCGCCCTCTCTGGCGTGTCATGGTTCTATGCCGCCATGCTGGGCATTGGTCGTCCGCTGGCCTGGAAGTACTCGCTGGTGGAGTTGCTGGCAGCCTATCCGGTACTCATCGTCGGCGGTTTCGGGATGATGGTACTGCTCACCGCCTGGGCAAAAGACAGAGACACCGAAGCGCGCAGGGAGCAAGGCACCAGGACCCTGGGTAACGCCGCCCTCGCTGGATGGTGAAGCCAGGTTGAACAAGGAAGTTCAGCTTTAGCCAATAAAAATTAGCTGTTCGCAAAATTTGAGTTGAGCGCCTGACCGGCAAAGTTTCCCTGCCGGGCGACGATAGTGAAATTTCAATTACCCGCAGTAGTCATGGAGACAGGCATCTATCGCTTCCCCTTCATGCAGACTACGGAAAGATATGCACCCCAAAGAACACCACATAGGGCAAGTATCAGCTCCGGATTGAAAACACTCTGATCGACCGGCGCCACCAGGATTTCGCTATAAAGGCACATGGCGCCCGCGATCAACGCAATAAAGTAGCCTGTCCGGTTTCTAGTCCGGCGCAGCAACAGAACCTTTTTCAGGCCCTCGTCTTTCCATTCCTGTCGGGGTATGAGTTGGATCTCCTCCAGCAGCACCACTCCCCACAGCAATGCGCATAACCAATAACCTATCATCATGATGCCCTCCAGTTTGAACATTGATTCAACATGAATGCAGCGTGCACTCCGCGCTCAACTTGCGAGTATCAATTCCGGAGTCTTTTCTGACTCGTGAAATTTGCTCTCATGCATATCCTGAAGGCCATGGCGGTACAAGACTTTGACGAAGACAACTCCATTGAGCGAACGAAAATTTGCCGAGAGGTAAATATGCTTGATTGGAACGGCTCGCGCTATCGACGTTAGCAGGACATCTTTGTGGAGATTTCGACCAAGAGCTTGTAGTGATTCCACTACAAACAGTCTGGTGGTCGGCTGCGTCGGATGGCAGGGCGATCTAAGTCAACAGGCCGTTTTCGAGTGCATAGCGGGCCAATTTCGCGTTGCTGTCCATCCCTGTTTTTTCCAGGATACGTGCCCGGTACGTCGTGACGGTACTCGGACTCAAGTGCAATATCTGAGCGATGCGGACAATTCTCTCGCCTGCAGCGAGGAGCTTGAGTACTTCAAGCTCCCGGTCGGATAGCGCTTCGTGGGGCGCCGCGTCGCCTTTGCCGATAGCGTTGACCAGTTTTTCCGCCAGCTCAGGACTGACGTGCTTGCCACCTGAGGCCACCTTGCGAACTGCCGTAACCAGGGTGGCTGCGGAAATATCTTTGGTGAGGTAGCCCGCAGCGCCGAGCTTGATTGCGCGTAACGCATAGGCCTCGACCGAATGCATGCTCAGCATCAGAACGGCGAGCTTGGGCTTGTGCGCACGCATGAGTTTGAGGAGTTGGAGGCCGGTCTTGTCGGGAAGCTGAATATCCACCAGCGCCACGTCGAAATCCTGCTCCCGGACCAGGAGCATTGCGTCTTGTGCCGTCTCGGCTTCACCCGTTACGTCGATCTCGCCGGCAGTCTCCAGCATGCGTCGCACGCCACTACGCACGATGCTGTGATCATCCACCAGCAAGACTCTGATTTTGTGGTCAATCATCTATATTTTCCATTCGCACCCGCAAGGCCCCGGCCGCATCGTGTCTCGACGTACGGATGATGTTGAACCCGCCGACACAGTGGCGTGCGCTCATGCATTCCCACACCAGCCCTGCGGCCAGTGGCCAGCAAGCCATGGAATCTACTGCAGAGTTTGACGTTAGCAGGCACAGAGCACACTTGCACTTTTGCCTCAGGCGTTAGCGGCGCCTAAGCTCTTAGGATTGTCTGCACGCCCATGGGTAATGCCTTGCCCGTGGCATCAATTATGACTGGACAGAGGCATGGCCACAGTGACGACACCGATCGAAGTTTTCGACATGAAGACGTTGCTGGCAGCGCTGAAGTCGTTGCGCAAAGGTGACTTCACTACGCGTATGCCGGAAGACTGGACCGGCATGCCGGGCAAGATCGCCGACACGCTCAACGAGATCATCGACATGGCAGCCGACACCACCACCGAGTTCGAACGCGTGGCGCGTCTGATCGGCAAGCAGGGCAAGGTCGATGAACGTATCGAATTGCCGATGATGAAAGGCTCATGGCAAAAGATCGTCAACTCGAGCAATGCGCTCACCAGCGACCTCATCAGCCCGATGAACGAGATCATTCGCGTTGTCGGTTCGGTTGCCGAGGGTAATCTGAACCAACAGGTACCGCCGGTACTCAACGGCCTGAGACTGCGGGGTCAGTTCCTCAAATCCGCCGAGATCGTGAACACCATGGTGACGCGACTGGGCTCCTTCGCTTCCGAGGTGACCCGCGTGGCGCGCGAAGTCGGCACTGAAGGGATTCTCGGTGGGCAGGCCAATGTCAAAGGGGTGTCCGGCACCTGGAAAGACCTGACCGACTCCGTCAACGACATGGCCGCCAATCTGACCACCCAGATGCGCAACATCGCTTACGTGACGACTGCGGTGGCCAAAGGCGATCTGGGCAAGACGATTACCGTCGAAGCCAAGGGTGAGATTCTCGAGCTGAAAAACACCATCAATACGATGGTCGGCCAGCTCTCGAGTTTCGCTGCGGAGGTGACCCGCGTGGCGCTGGAAGTCGGTACCGAAGGCAAGTTGGGCGGTCAGGCGGAAGTGCGCGACGTATCAGGCACCTGGCGCGACCTGACCGAATCGGTCAACGGCATGGCGGCCAACCTGACCACCCAGGTGCGCAACCTCGCACAGGTGACGACGGCAGTGGCGCGCGGCGACCTCGGCAAGAAAATTACGGTTGAAGCCAAGGGCGAGATTCTCGAACTGAAAAACACCATCAACACGATGGTCGACCAGCTCTCCAGCTTCGCCGCGGAGGTGACACGCGTCGCACTGGAAGTCGGTACCGAAGGCAAACTGGGCGGACAGGCCGAAGTGACCGGCGTGTCCGGTACCTGGAAGGACTTGACCAATTCGGTCAACGGCATGGCGGCCAACCTGACCACCCAGGTGCGCAACATTGCCGACGTGACGACGGCGGTGGCCAACGGCGACCTGTCACGCAAGATCACAGCCGAAGCGAAAGGAGAAATTCTCCAACTCAAGGAAACCATCAACACGATGGTGGACCAGCTCTCGACCTTTGCCGACGAAGTGACGCGCATGGCTCGCGAAGTGGGGACTGACGGCAAGCTCGGTGGCCAGGCCAAGGTGACAGGCGTCGGTGGAACCTGGAAAGATTTGACCGACTCGGTCAACAGCATGGCGGCCAACCTGACCAATCAGGTGCGCAACATCGCCGACGTGACGACGGCGGTGGCCAAAGGCGACCTGGGGCGCAAGATTACCGTGGAAGCCAAGGGCGAAATCATGGAGCTGAAGAACACCATCAACACCATGGTGGACCAGCTCAATAGCTTTGCCGCCGAAGTGACGCGGGTGGCGCGCGAAGTCGGCACCGAAGGCAAGCTCGGGGGACAGGCACAGGTGCAAGGCGTGTCCGGCACCTGGAGGGATCTGACCGAAAACGTGAACTTCATGGCCGCCAACCTGACCAGCCAGGTGCGAGGCATCGCGAAAGTGGTGACCGCGGTAGCCAACGGCGACATGAAGAAGAAACTGACACTGGAAGCCAAGGGTGAGATCGCCGAACTGGCCGACACCATCAACGGTATGACCGATACGCTGGCGCTGTTCTCCGATCAGGTGACCTCGGTGGCGCGTGAAGTGGGCGTCGAGGGCAAGCTGGGGGGCCAGGCCAACGTGCCGGGTGCTGCCGGCACCTGGCGCGATCTGACCGACAACGTGAACGGTCTGGCGGCCAACCTGACCAATCAGGTGCGCGCAATCGCCGATGTGGCGACCGCCGTGACCAAGGGCGATCTGACGCGTTACGTGGAGGTGGAAGCTAAGGGTGAAGTGGCGGAGCTGAAGGACAACGTCAACGAGATGATCCGCAACCTGCGGGAAACCACGCGGCAAAACGCGGAGCAGGATTGGCTCAAGAGCAATCTGGCGAAATTCAACCGTCTGCTGCAGGGCCAGCGCGATCTGGCGGCAGTCTCCAAGATGGTGCTGTCTGAACTGGCTCCGCTGATCAACGCCCAGCACGGTGTGTTCTACATGATGAACGAGAGCCCGCCCGATCCTGCGAAACTCAAGCTACTGTCCGCTTATGCGTACAAGGGAAACATCAATGTAAACGATGAGTGGCGGCTCGGCGAGGGCCTGGTCGGGCAATGCGCCTACGAGAAGCGGCGCATCCTGCTGACCGATGTACCCGCAGATTACGTCGCGATTTCATCCGGACTGGGTGCGGCCGCCCCGCTGAACATCATCGTGTTGCCGATCCTGTTCGAGAACAAGGTCAAGGCCGTCGTCGAAATGGCTTCGTTCACGCGCTACAGCATCATTCATCAAACCTTCCTTGATCAGCTGGCTGAATCGATTGGTATCGTGCTCAACACGATCGAAGCCAATATGCGTACCGAGGAACTGCTCAAACAGTCGCAATCGCTGGCGCAGGAGCTGCAAAAGCAACAAGAAGAATTGAGACAGACCAACGAGGAACTGGGGGACAAGGCTGGACTGCTGGCGGAGCAGAAAGCCGAAGTCGAGCGCAAGAACCGCGAAGTCGAAATCACCAAGCTGTCGCTGGAGGAGAAGGCGGAGCAACTGACGCTGACCTCGAAGTACAAGTCCGAATTCCTCTCCAGTATGTCCCATGAGCTCAGAACACCATTGAACAGCTTGCTGATCCTGGCCCGCCAGCTCAGCGACAACGCGGAACACAATCTCACTCCCAGGCAGGTCGAATATGCCAAGACCATCCGTAGCGCGGGCAAGGATCTGCTGGAGCTGATCGACGAGATTCTCTATCTGTCCAAGATCGAGTCGGGTACGGTCACACTGGATCTGAATGAAGCGCAGTTCGCCGATCTGCACGACCAGATCGAACGCACCTTCCGGCCGGTCGCCGAAAGCCGGGGCCTCTCCTTCACGATTGAACTGGCGACTACCCTGCCCCCCGTCATCCGGACCGACGAAAAGCGCCTGCTGCAGGTGGTCAAGAACCTGCTGTCCAACGCCTTCAAGTTCACTGAGCAAGGCAGCGTCAAGATCAGCATCGCGCCCGCTGTATCCGGGTGGAGCGTGGATAACAGCGAACTGAATCGTGCCGATGCGGTGGTCGCCTTCGTGGTCACCGACACCGGCATTGGCGTCTCGGCCGGCAAGCAGAAGCTGATCTTCGAAGCGTTCCAGCAGGGAGATACCGGAACCTCACGAAAATACGGCGGCACCGGCCTCGGCCTGTCGATCAGCCGCGAGCTCGCACACCGGCTGGGCGGTGAGCTGCGACTGATCCCCGGTGAGATCGGCAAGGGCAGTACTTTCGCGCTGTACGTGCCCTTGCGTACACAGGATGCCCAGGGTCAGACGCTAGACGAATCAGCGACAGAGGCAGTACCTGGCCAGGTCAAGCGCGACCTCATGTCAACGCCGACCGCACAAGTACTGGACGACCGCGAGTCTGTCCAACCCGGGGATCAAGTGCTGCTGATGCTCGAGGGCGACGCCCGATTCGCCAGCATTCTGCTCGAGGCCGCGCACCAGAAGGGGTTCAAGGCTATCGTCACGACCCGTGGCGCGGATGCACTGGAGCTTGTCGAGCGCTTCAAACCCGCCGCGATCACGCTGGACCCGGGCCTGACGGACATCGATGGCTGGTCGCTGCTCGAGCAGTTGAAGCGCAATTTCGCCACGCGTCACATCCCGGTCCAGATCATCTCGATCGCTGACGACCACACCCGCGGGCTGCGCTATGGCGCTTTCGACTATCTGCTCAAACCGGTCACAGCCGACGAGATTCAAAATGCGCTGGTCGGCATCGTGGCATTCGCTCGGCGCAAGACCCGGAACCTGCTGCTCATCGACGGCGACGAAGGGAACCGCGCCCGCATCCTCGATCTGCTCGGCAACACCGACGTGAAGATCACAGCGACCGACAGCGGCGCTGAAGCCATGAAGAAACTGGCAAAGAAACGCTACGACTGCATGGCAATCAATCTCAAACTGCCCGACGCATCCGGCATCAGGTTTCTCGAGGCGTTGCAGGAAGACCCCGCCATGCGTGAATTGCCGATCGTCGTCTATGGTGTAGAGACGCTGACCAAACCGGAGCACGAGCGTTTCAGGACACTGCTCGGCAAGGGCGTCATCAAGGCCGTTCAGTCCCCCGAGCGCATACTCGACGAAACCGCACTGTTTCTACACCGTGTCGTCGCCAGGCTGCCGCAGACCCAGCGCAGAATGCTGGAAAAACTCTATGAGGGTTCGGACAGTCTCGAGGGTAAAAAGGCCCTGGTGGTCGACGATGACGTGCGCAATATTTTTGCCCTGACCAGCGTGCTTGAGAGCAACAAAATGCTGGTGGCCACGGCCGAAAACGGCCGAACCGCCATAGAACTGCTGCAGCAGCAGCCCGATACCGACATCGTGCTGATGGACATCATGATGCCCGAGATGGATGGCTTTGAAACCATGCGCCAGATCCGTACATTCAAAAGATTTGAAGCCCTGCCCATGATTGCGCTGACGGCCAAGGCGATGATGGGTGACCGTGAAAAGTGCATCGAGGCAGGCGCCTCGGACTATGTCAGCAAGCCGGTGGATACCGACCAGCTACTGTCACTGATGCGCAAATGGCTCTATCGATGATTCTGTGCCGCGCTCATTGCGCGACAGCAAAGGTGGCAAAGTGCGCAAGGCCGGCTCGACTTTACCGGTGTTGCCGTAATGGCAAGAGGCGCTAGCGCAAACCGAAGTGGCATAAATATGCAGCAGGAACCCCCGGTATTCAATGAGAGAGCCCAGGTGCGGCACCCGCTCCCGCCTGATGGCGTACCAGCATCCGTGTTGCTGGTGGATGACAATCCCGCCAAGCTCACGGCGCTCGCCGCGGTGATTGCCGACATGGGCCTCGATATTGCCACCGCGACTTCCGGACGCGAGGCGCTGCGCCTGCTATTGCAGCGCGACTTCGCCGTCATTCTGCTCGACGTGAAAATGCCAGTGATGGACGGTTTTGAAACCGCTGCACTCATTCACGGCCGCCCGAAGTCGGCCCACACGCCCATTATCTTCGTCACGGCGGAGGCCGACACCGATTCCGAGCGTTTCCGCGGTTATACGGCCGGCGCAGTCGATTACATCTTCTCGCCGATTGTGGCCGAGGTTCTTCGCGCCAAGATCCAGGTGTTTGTCGACCTGTTCTACTTGCAGCGCAAACTGACGATGCAGGCCGAAGAATTGCTGCAATCGAAGCTGCAGCTGCGTGAACTGGCCTCCTATCAGGAGCACATCAAGGAAGAAGAGCGAAAGCGGATCGCACGGGACATCCATGACGAGCTGGGACAGAGTCTGCTGGCGTTGCGAATCGATGTCTCCATGTTGCAGACGCGCACCAGTACCATGCACCCCAAGCTCAACGAAAAGGCCAGCGATGCTCTGAATCACCTCGATACAGCCATCCGCAGTGTCCGCAGTATCATCAATGATCTTCGGCCACCCGTACTCGATCTGGGATTGCAGGCAGCGATCGAGTGGCAACTTGAAGAGTTCCGTCAGCGCAGCGCGATCGATTGCACGATGTCGGCGAAAGACGAAAACTTCCGTTGCGATCTGAATGAAAAATCCGCCACCACTCTGTTCCGCATCGTGCAGGAATCGCTGTCGAATATTGCCCGGCACGCGCAAGCGACACAGGTGCATATCGAACTCTCCAGTGAGGGTCGCCGGCTTTACCTGCAGATCAAAGACAACGGCGTAGGCATGACGGATCGCAAAAAACTGAACTCGTTCGGGTTGGTGGGGATGAAGGAACGCATCAGCATGCTGGGCGGGGAGTTCACGATCGACAGCGCACCGGACAAAGGAACGAGATTAACGATATCGCTGCCACTCGACTGACCAGGCCGGCATCTTGATATCACCCGAAGCCAGTGCGTCTTTCAACGAGGTCTCTTTCAACACGATCTTGTTCAGCGTGTCGCGGGTCAGGGTCACCTTCGCATCGGCATCTTTTGCTTCTACACCTTCGGTGTGGTTGAGCACGCCATTCTCCATTTCCACCGAATATTTCTGTTTAAGGTCGGTAAAATCGAAGTTGAGCGATAGCCGCTTGCCTTCGGCTTTCGGACCGAAATCCGGGTCTGGAAGCCTCTGCCAAAAGTAAAGATTTCGATCTCGGACGCGTACTTTTTTGAAGCGCAAACCATGGCCGACTTTTTCAACAGAATCGGCCATAAGCAGCCACTGGACAGACTAGTGGCTAATAGGTAGCTTCGACCTTCTGCACTGAGTCTTTACCGCAGCTGAGCATGGCGTCATCAATGTCGCGCTTCTCCCTGGGCTATGTCGTGTTTGCTGCAATTCCTCCAGACTAGACAAGGGCTTGCAGGACGACAAGGAACATTATACGACATCACTGTCGCGTTTAAACGCGACAGTGATGTCGCCAAATAGTAGTTAGGCGTATTAGTTGGAGGAGTTGCAATGACAACAATCGATGTGAAATCCCGATTCGAAGCAAAGCTTCTTCGTCCGGCAAAGTCTGGTAATGATACGTCGTGGGCGTTCGTAGTACTGCCAAGAGACGCAAGTGAACAGCTTCCGAGGCGAGGAAGGACGACAGTTGAAGGCACAATCAATGGACACCATTTCCAGGCAACCCTTGAGCCGGATGGTCAGCGGAGCCATTGGCTGCAGGTAAGTAGAGAGTTACTCGAAGCTGCAGGCGCGGCCGTTGGGGATATCGTTACACTAGAGCTAACCCCTGTGAAGAAGGAACCCGAGCCTGACATCCCAACAGACTTTCAGGAGGCACTGGCAGCCACTCCTGAGGCTCGTAAAGTTTGGAACAACACGACGACCATCGCACGAGTAGACTGGATACACTGGATTACTTCAGCCAAGCAACTTAAGACGCGCGTAAAACGAATTGGTGATGCCTGCGATATGCTTGCATCCGGCAAGAAGCAGGTTTGCTGTTTCGACCAGTCCGGCTACTACAGTAAGGCCTTCCGTGCGCCCGAGGCAGAAGATTTTTAAATGGAACATTCCGTTGAATACGCCTGACAATGCATTCAAATCGTTCGCTTCGTTCACCGGGACCGGCTGAAGCCGGCCTTTTAGCTTAGTTGTTAAGAATGTCTGCAAAGGTTCGTTCACTGCCGTTCATGGCCACGATCCATGGTGTTTAAATCTGGCATAAATGGCTGATCAGTTCGATTGCAAGCGGGTGGGTTAACCTGTGCATTCACCACATGGGCCTGAGCTACGGTATTGTTAGTTTCTTTATTATGGACTTGCCATTACGGACAAGCATGACATCGACCGTTTTTCCCTGGCGCATGCGTACAAAATCGACAGCGTTAGGAATTTGGTCAACGGAAAGATTATCAGCCTTAAGAATTGTATCTCCAGGAAGTAGATCCGCTTGATAGGCAGCAGAACCGCGCACAATGGAGGTAATCACAACAGCACGCTGTGTGCCAAGAGCTTGAGCTTCCGCAGTAGTAGGTGCGCGAAAATGCAGTCCTAAGGGCTGGTTGGTCCTGACGTAGTACGTGGCGGTCTGAAAATAGCTATCCCTACTAACTTGGATCGCAGTCCATTGTTGCCCGGAAACAGTTGCATACGAAGAGCCATATGCAGTGGCTGTTCCTCCATAGTTATTGTAAGCAGTCGCTTGCCCATAACTACTCACGGTTTGCTGAGTGGGAAGTGATACCGGTACAGCTTGGGTGTTGGTACGCTGGTAAATGGGCTCGTAGTAGACCACCAGATCAGCACCAACTGTCCGACCTTGCTCAATTGCTTTCTGCTGTGTCGATAACTCATCGCTGAACATACTAAACCCAAGTGCTTCATAGCTATTTTCATAGTACGTCTGAACGTCCTGGACCGGGTTTGTGCCGAGCGCCAGGGTCGGCTCCGCAGGAGCGGGAGCGGTTCGATAGGCGGCGATATATTCCGGATCAGAAAGTGACTTGTAGCTTTTGGCGTAGGGGTTTGCGCAACCAGCTAGAGTGAGGAAGCCAACGATCATCAATACGTTCTTGATCACAGCCATTTTCCCTATGAGCTATTTGATAGATGCCACATGTCCGAGAGCAGACCGAGCCTAGAGCGTCGTCTAGCTCGGTGACAAGGAAATCCTCTAAAAAAACAAAAGCTGTGCAGCTATGAGGCTTTTCTGAGTGAACCGTTACAGTGGTGGTTGTTGACCGTGGAATTAAATATAGACCCGAGCGGCTGCTTCTGGCTGCTTTTGACTATCGCCACCGGCAGCAATGGATCGGTGGCTGCCCCTCGTCAGAAGCAGCAATCGGCCCAACAATGGTCATTCAATGTCTACAGATCAGGGGCGACTCAGTAGATGTCCGGACCAGACACGGTCATCCTGCAGCCCTGCCATACTGTTCAACATGACCAGTGCAACTTTCCGCTTCTACGAGGAGCTCAACGATTTCCTGCCGGCCGAACGGCGGCGGCAACCCTTCACCTGTGAGTGCGCGCAAGGGGCGACGGTCAAGCACATGATCGAGGCGCTCGGGATACCGCACACCGAGGTCGAACTGGTGCTGCTCAACGGCGAGTCGGTGGGCCTGGAGCGGGTGATCCTCGACAATGACCGGCTGGCGGTGTATCCCAAGTTCGAAGCGCTGGACATCAGCCCGCTGCTCAAGGTTCGTGCGCAACCTTTACGGGTGCTGCGTTTCGTCGCGGATGCGCACCTTGGCGGGCTGGCCAGCCTGCTGCGCATGAGCGGCTTCGACACCCTCTACGACAATGGCTTCGAGGATAGCGAAATCGCCGAGATCGCTGCGCAGCAAGGACGCATCGTGCTGACCCGCGACCGCGAACTGCTCAAGCGGCGAATCATCAGCCACGGCTGTTATGTGCATGCCCTGAAACCGTCGCTGCAGCTGCGCGAATTGTACGAGCGCCTCGATTTGGCGCGTAGTGCGCGGCCATTCAGCCTGTGCCTGCATTGCAACCTGCCGCTGCACGAGATCAGCCTGGAACTGGCCCGGACGCAGGTGCCGCCACGCATTGGCGTCCTCTATTCGCACTTTCTGCGCTGCGACGCCTGCCAACGGGTTTACTGGGAGGGTTCGCACTGGCGCGGTATGTGCGCATTGCTGGCACCGCTGCTGAATCGATAGCCGCCAGTCCTTGGCGGGCAAAATAACAAAATTGCCATGTGCTCCCTTCGTTCCTTCTTGCGTCGCACTGTTCATTGCCCGTTCCCGTACGTCTGGAGTTTTCCCAATGCCCTCGCCTCATTCCTTGCCCGCTGCGCTGCTGGGCCTGGCCCTTGTTTATCCGGCCATGACCGAGGCTCAGGGCCTGGAGTTGGGACAAGTGCTGATTGGCGCTGAGGACCAGAGCGACGAAGACCAGGGGATCGAGGACGCCAGGGCCCGGCTGGCCCAGGTGCCCGGCGGCACCAACGTGGTCGACATGCGCCGTCCGTTGCAGGGCCGCGTGGCCAGCAATCAGGATGTGCTGGCTTACCAGCCGGGGATCTATGCCCAGTCGGCGGGCAACGAAGGGGTGAAGATCTCTATCCGCGGATCGGGGATCAATCGTGCACCGGGTGCCCATGCCTCGGGGCTGTACGCCATGCTCGACGGTCTGCCGCTGACCGGCCCCGGCGGCACGCCCTATGAATTGCTGGAACCGCTGTGGCTCGACCACGTGCAAGTGCTGCGCGGCGCCAACGGATTCGACCGGGGCGCCCTGGCTCTTGGCGGGGCCATCGATTACGTCAGCCATACCGGCTACAACGCGCCGAAGTTGCAGGTACGCTACGCAACGGGCAGTCACGGCTATCAGCAGCGCCAGGTCAGCTCCGGACAGGTGCTCGGCGCCTTCGATTACTACGTGGCCATGACCGACGCCAACGCCGACGGCTATCAGGACCACACGGCCAGCGAGAGCCAGGGTGTCATCGCCAACTTCGGCTATCGCTTCAACCCCAACCTGGAAACACGCTTCTACCTGCGCCACCGCCAGACCGACAACGATCTCGCGGGACGGGTGACCAAACACTCCATCGAGCACAACCCACGGGCGGCCAACCCTGCCTACGTGGCGCGGGACGACCACCGCGACGAGCCGGGCAGCACCTTTATCGGCAACAAGACCACCTGGTACATCGATGACGATTCGAGCATCCAGACCGGTCTTGTCTACCACGACTATCCCATGGACCTGAGCGAGGGCCCCAACCGCCTGAAGGTGGCGTACACGGATGTCAGCGGCACGTTCGACTACAAGCGTCGCGACACGCTCTGGGGGCTGGAAAGCCAAAGCACCCTGGGCCTGCGAGTGACCAAACACCTGCCCAACGCCGGTGCCAGCGAGTTCGTGCGCATCCCCACCGGCAACACCGCCGGTTACGCACCGGGCACGCTGATCCGCAACTTCACCTACCAGGGCTCGGACACGGTCCTGCATGTCGGCAATGACCTGGAGATCGCCGACGACCTGTGGCTGACCACCGGCCTCGCCGCGATCTACACCCGCCGTGAAAGCGCTGTCACCTACCCGCAGGAAGGTGGCAAGACCAGCCTGCACGACTGGGACTACGCCCCGCGCGTGGGCCTGCGCTACCAACTGACACCGGACCTGCAACTGTTCGGCAATCTCAGCCGCTCGGTCGAGGCGCCACATCCGTGGTCGCTGATCTATAGCTCGAACATCCGATTCCCAAAAGGCAGCGGCCCCGCGACAGGCGCCCAGCGCCAACCGGTCACGCTGCAAAACCAGACCGCCACCACCCTGGAAATCGGCGGCCGTGGCGACAGCACGCTGGGGCAGTGGAGCCTGGCCTGGTACTACGCCCAGGTGCGCCACGAATTGCTTTCGGTGCTGCCGGACGCCAACGCCACCACGCCCTACGAGCTCAACGCCAGCCCGACCGTGCACCAGGGCGTGGAAGCCAGTCTGCTGAGCCCCCTCTGGTCGCCGGGCGATGGCGGCCAATTGAGCCTGCGCCAGAGCTATACCTTCAGTGACTTCCACTACCGCGACGATGAGCGCTTCGGCGACAACCGCCTGCCGGGTCTGCCGATGCACTATTACCAGGGCGAACTGCGCTACGACTGGCCACAAGGCTTCTTCGCCGCGGTCAACACGCAATGGGTGTCGAAGGTGGCCGTCGATTACGCCAACAGCTACTACGCCGATCCCTATGCCATATTCGGCGCGACCTTGGGCTACAACGCGCCCAAGGGCGACTGGCAGACCTGGCTGGACCTGCGCAACCTGACCGACAAGCACTATGCCGCCACGGTCACGCCGGGCTACGACGACAAAGGGCTGGACGCGGCACGATCCACCCCCGGTGAAGGCATGGCGATGTATGTCGGGGTGTCGTGGAGCCTGCTCTGAGACCGTCTACCTCACTTCGTAAACGCACACAACCGCGCGCGACGACTAAGCTTTTGTAACGCCACTTCGTCCCTCAAGGAGCTATCCATGAGCGCCGCCGCCCTGTCCGAACTCGATGCCGCCCTGCCCGGCCTGACCCGCAAGATCCGCGTGCTGGATGCCCTGTCCTGGCCGGACGGCGTCGAGGAAGACTTCCTGACGAAATGGCGCGGCGGGCGGGCCGGGTTACCCAAGGTCCAGTTACAACCCCGCGACCACAGCGCCGACATCGCCGCCCTGGAAACCTTTATCCGCCGTTGCGATGTGGGGCATCCGGCCGGCAATTACCTGGCCATGACCGCCCGTAGCTATGCCACGGCCGGGCACATGCTGGGAGCCATCGGTACTCCCGCCTTTACGCAGTATTCATCCGCGCTGTACCGGCGCCCGGATTTCTATTACACACGCCTGCAACTGAGCATGCTTGACGCGGCCCGGTTCTTCCTCAAGACCACCGACGCCCTGCTGGGCAATGCGCGGATTCCACCCTGCCCGGCCGAGATCCCGGCCAAGGCGTTCGCCGCCTGGATTCAACCGGAACTGGACCGATTCTTCGGCGTCGGACAAATCACGGTCGTGCTCGATCCGAACCTGGCCGCCAAGGCCATCGCCGGATCGAGCCGCATTCGCCTGCGGGCCAGCGCGCTGTTCTCGGAACTGGACAAGCATCAGCTGTTGCAACACGAGGCGTTCGTGCATGTCGCCACGGCACAGAACGGCGCGCGCCAGCCCAACCTCACGAGCTTGGGCCTGGGGGCGCCCCGCACCACCCAGACCCAGGAAGGCATTGCCACCCTGGCCGAACTGTTCACCGGCAGCATGGACATCAACCGCCTGCGGCGCCTGGCCCTGCGCGTGCTCGCCGTCCAGCAGGCGCTGGAGGGTGCCGACTTCATCCAGGTGTTCGAAGGTTTTCTGGCGGCCGGACAGACAGAAGAGGAATCCTTCCGCTCAACCCAACGGGTGTTCCGCGGCGCCGACCTGCGGGGCGGTTCGGCGTTCACCAAGGACGCCGCCTACCTGACCGGGTTGCTCGGCGTCCACACCCTGCTGCGCATTGCTATCCGCGACAACCGGCCGGAACTGGTCGGGCATCTGTTTGCAGGGCGCCTCAGCCTGGCTGACACCATGCGCCTGGCGCCCCTGTTCGAGTCTGGCTGGCTCAAGGGGCCGGTCTATCTTCCGGCCTGGGCCAGCGACCTGCGCCTGCTGGCCGCCAACCTGGCCTTCTCGGCGTTCATCGCCCAGATCAAGCTGGAGGTGCTGGACCTGGATGTGTTCATGGCATTCGCCGAAGAACACGAAAGCGATGCCAGTGCACATTGACCAGGAACAGGATCACACCGTTTGAAAGTCAACCTGGCTTTTTAAAATCAACTGCTACCATTAGGAAGCGGTGTCGACGTCAGGCTCTGTGGCTTGCAAAGTCGGCTTCACCTGCCAGGGATTGATCCACTCATTTCAAGCCTGCCTGACCCCACGGGGGGTGCAATGCACAATCCATTACTTTACGCGTTGTCGGCCGTACTGTTCTTGAGCGGATCGTCCTGCCTGGCACTGGGTACGGAGGGGACCGCTGCCGCACCGGCCCCGGTTCCGGCACCCGCCGCAGCCCCCGCACCGGCAAGCACAGCCAATGCAGCGCCCGTCGCCCCGGCGGCCAAGGATCCGGTATTCACCCAGGAACAACTGGATCAGATGCTGGCGCCCATTGCGCTTTACCCGGACCCACTGTTTGCACAGGTGCTGATGGCCACCACCTACCCCGGGGAAGTCGGCGAGGCGGTCAACTGGTCCAAAGCCCACCCGAACGCCAAGGGTGACGATGCGGTCAAACAGGTGGCGAACCAGCCATGGGATCCGAGCGTGCAGGCACTGGTCGCCTTCCCGCAGGTGCTGGCATTGCTCGGACAGGATCCCGTCTGGGTCCAGCGCCTGGGCGATGCCTTCCTGGCGCAGCCCGACGATGTCATGGAAAGCGCGCAACGCTTGCGGCGCCAGGCACAGGCAGCCGGCAATCTGCAGAGCAACCAATATCAGAACGTGACGATCCAGAATGTCGCGGCCCCGGCACCGGCGACCACGACTGCGGCACCGGCTCCAGCCCCTGAATCGGCCCCCGCCAGCAACTCCACCATCATCATTCAGCCTGCCGATCCGCAGGTGGTGTACGTCCCCACCTATAACCCGACCACCACCTACGGCACCTGGCCCTACCCGGCGTCGCCGCCCGCGTACTATCCACCGCCACCGGCCTATTACCCTGGTCAGGCCCTGATGGCCGGACTCGCGTTTGGTGCCGGAGTGGCGATCATTGGATCGTTGTGGGGTGAATGTGACTGGGGCAATAACGACATCGACATCGACGTCAATCGCTACAACAACATCAATGCCAACAACCGGATCACCAACAACAAATGGCAACACAACCCGGTGCACCGTAATGGCGTGCCCTATCGAGACAACGCAAGCCGCGCACAGTACGGCCGCCAACTCAACGGTGCCAACCAGCGTGAAGCCTATCGCGGGGACAATGCACAACGCGCCCAGGCCCGTGAAAATGCCCGCACCTCAATGGACAGGCACGGTATCGAACGACCTGCCACCAGCAACCGCGAAGCCCGTGATCAAACACGCAAACTCCAGTCCGGGGCCTCGGGCGGCGACCGGTTACAGGCCGGTGCAGACAGACCGAAGGCGGCGGACAGAAGCCAGGGCACGGCCAGGAACACCCGGGAGAATCAGCAGCCCAGGAGAGAGACCCAGCAACCCAGGAGAGAGACCCAGCAACCCAGGAACCAGAGCGCCCAGTTGAATCAGCGCAGAGAAGGCTCCGCGCAGACGCGGCAAGCGACGAATAAACGGCCTGCCGCCAGTGCCGGCAGTGCCCGCAACAATGCGTTCGCGGGCGCACGCTCACCGTCCCAGGCCAACGTCCAGGCCAATCGTGGCCGGGCCAGCCAGGTTTCCGCCCAACGCCCCAGTGCTTCGCGATCAGCCGGCCACCAGGTCAGCCGGCCGTCCAATCCACCATCGCGTCAAAGGGGGGGCCGTCGTTGAACAACCATCCTCGATTGAAGGGACTCACGGGCTTGCTCCCTCATGTCCTGGTTATAGCCACCGGCTTGTTGTGGTCGTGCATGGCGACGGCACAGCAGGCCTTTCCAACCCCGGAAAAGGCCGCGGAAGCCTTTGTCGAAGCACTGGGCACGGAACACGCCGACCAGGCACGCCTGACCGAACTGCTGGGCAATGACTGGCACAATTACATCCCCCGCGAAGGCGTGCAGCGCAAAGATGTGGATGCGTTCTTGCAGCAGTACCGCGAGCAACACCACTTTGAAAACACCAGTGACCGCAAGGCTGTCCTGGCGGTCGGCAGTGAGAACTGGACACTGCCTATCCCCCTTACAAAGAACGAGAACGGTTGGCGCTTCGACATGAAGGCCGGCAGTGCAGAGATCCGTGCACGTCAAATCGGCCGCAATGAACTTGCCGCGGTGCAATCGGTGCTGGCCTATCACGACGCCCAGATGGACTATGCGTCAGTGGATCGCGACGATGATGGCGCACTCGAGTATGCGCAGAAAATCTTCAGCACCCCCGGCATGCACGATGGACTCTATTGGGACGAAGACGACAGCGGCCAGATCAGCCCGCTGGGGCCTTCGTTCGGCAAAGCCATAGCCGACGAAGAGTGGCATGGCTATCGCTTCCGCATCCTTCATGGCCAGGGTCCTTCGGCACCGGGTGGCGCCTACAGCTACCTCATCGGCGACAAGATGAGCCGCGGCTTTGCGCTGATCGCCTGGCCGGCAAAGTACAACGACACCGGCGTGATGAGTTTCATGATCAGTCATGAAGGACAGGTATTCGAAAAAGACCTGGGGCCCGAAGGTGAAAAACTGGCGCTGGCGATGAAGCGCTTTGATCCGGATGACAGCTGGAAAGAGGTACCTGAAGATCAGGAGTAGCAGGCGTGACCTGCTACAAGCCTTCAGAATGGTTGAACGCAGTTATCTGATCGACAGGACGAATCGATCTTCGCCCCCCGTGTTGTCGTTGCAGGAAGGTTGCTCAAGCTTGAATCCGCACCGATCCAGGACTTTTCTGGAGCCGGCGTTCTCCCTGAAGGCATACGCAACCAGTTGCGCAAGTCCCCAACGTATCCGGGCCTCCTGGATCAGGTGCCTCAGCGCCCGTGTTGCCAGCCCCTGCCCGCACACGCGTTGATCGATCCGATAGCCGACTTCGGCAGAACCCGTCGATGAGTCGATGCTTTTCAGATTGGCTCGACCGACGATTCTCCGACTGGAATCCTCGATGACAAAGGGGTGCCAGGCGCCGATGGCGAAATCGGACAAATAGCTTTCGATATGATCGGCGACACCCTCCAACGAGTAAAAAGCAGGGTCGCGCGCATCGATATGGGATTCGAACCATTCACGGTTCTGGATTTCGAAAGCCAGCAACGCTTGAGCGTCAGTCATTTTCAGCTCGCGTACGCTAAATGATTCCATTCACCGCCTCTCCTGTGTCTTGTGCCGAATGGGCTCGAGTCTATCTCATACCTGAACAACCTGGTCGGGCCGAGCCTTCCCTTCGCGAGCCCGAGCGGCTTGCACGATACATATGGAAAATCGTATATTCGAATAACCATATGTATCGAGCCACGCCAATGCTCAATCCTGCTGCCGTATTCAAATGTCTGTCCGACGAAACCCGCGCCCGGGCCACTTTGCTCATCACTCGTGAAGGCGAGTTATGCGTGTGTGAGCTGGTCTGCGCCCTGGACGACAGTCAGCCCAAAATTTCCCGCCACCTTGCCCAGCTTCGCGGCTGCGGCCTGCTTCTCGACCGTCGCCAGGGGCAGTGGGTGTATTACCGGCTCAATCCCGATCTGCCCGCGTGGGTTCGCGACGTTCTCGAGACAACCTTGCTGGCAAACGCCGACTGGCTTGCGGACGACAGCACTCGCCTTGCCGCGATGGGCGACCGTCCACTCAACACTTCCGCCTGCTGCTGACCCTTCACTCATCGAGACTCCGCATGTTTACTGCGTTTATCATTTTCCTGTTCACCATGGTGTTGGTCATCTGGCAACCCAAGGGCCTGGGCGTCGGTTGGAGCGCCTCCCTGGGAGCCATCCTGGCCCTGCTGGCAGGCGTCGTGACACTGGACGATATTCCACTGGTGTGGACCATTGTCTGGAACGCCACCGCAACCTTCATCTCGCTCATCATCATCAGTCTGCTGCTCGATGAGGCCGGGTTTTTCCAGTGGGCGGCATTGCATGTGGCGCGCTGGGCCAAGGGTGACGGGCGGCGCCTGTTCGTTTTCACGATTCTGCTGGGGGCCGGCGTATCCGCGCTGTTTGCCAACGACGGTGCAGCCCTGATCCTGACCCCCATCGTTGTTTCAATACTGCTCGCACTGCGTTTTTCGCCAGCGTCTACCCTGGCGTTCGTCATGGCGGCCGGTTTCATTGCCGACACGGCGAGCCTGCCCCTGGTGGTGTCCAACCTCGTCAACATCGTTTCGGCCGACTACTTCGACCTGGGCTTCAGCGAGTACGCCGCCATCATGGTGCCGGTCAATTTCGTTGCCGTGGCGACCACGCTCGTGGTGCTGTACTGGTTTTTCCGGCGTGACATCCCCAGGCACTACTCTCTCGATGACGTGATGGACCCGCGACGCGCCGTGCGTGATCCCCTGACCTTCCGTGTCGGCTGGATTGTCCTGGCTCTGTTGCTGATCGGGCTGTTTGCTCTGGAACCCTTGGGCATTCCCATCAGTGCCATTGCAGCGGTCTGTGCCGCGATGCTGTTCGCCGTGGCTGCACGTGGGCATGTGATTTCAACGCGACGGGTGCTGCGCGAGGCGCCCTGGCAGGTCGTGATCTTTTCGCTGGGCATGTACCTGGTGGTGTACGGGCTGAAAAACGCCGGACTGACCACCTACATGACCATGGCGCTGAACCACATGGCCGAATTCGGCATCTGGGGCGCCGCGCTGGGCACTGGCCTGCTCACGGCGTTACTGTCATCGGGCATGAACAACATGCCCACGGTGCTGGTGGGTGCCCTGTCGATTCAGGCCAGTGACGCCACCGGTGTGGTGCGTGAAGCCATGATCTACGCCAATGTCATCGGTTCTGACCTCGGTCCCAAAATCACCCCCATCGGCAGTCTTGCCACCTTGCTCTGGCTACATGTGCTGGAGCGCAAGGGCATCCGCATTACCTGGGGTTACTACTTCAAGGTCGGCGTGGTCCTGACGCTGCCGATTCTGTTCATCACCTTGTCTGCCCTGGCCCTGCGCCTGAGCGTTTAGCCCTGTGCGACTGCAAAGAGGAATCACCATGCGCGTTCTGTTTATGTGTACCGCCAATAGCTGTCGCAGCATCCTGTCCGAAGCCATGTTCAACCATCTCGCCCCGCAAGGTTTTGAGGCGATCAGTGCCGGCAGCTTCCCCAAGGGACAGGTGCTGCCCCGCAGCCTGAGCACGTTGCAAGAAGCCGGCATCGCCATCGACGGCTTGAGCAGCAAAGGCAATGAGGCTTTCGAAGCCAACCCGCCGGACATCGTCATCACAGTCTGCGACAAGGCCGCTGGTGAGGCGTGCCCCGTGTACTTCGGGCCGGCGTTGAAAGCTCATTGGGGCCTGGAAGACCCATCGGACATAAAAGGGGATGAAGCAACGGTATCGGCGGCGTTCCACTCGACCCTGGCGCGCATCGAAACGCGCTGCCGGGCATTCCTCGACCTGCCTTTTGCACAACTCGACCGCGATGCGCTGAAGCGGGAACTCGACCGCATCGGCACGCTATGACCGGAGCCCCCATGACTCATCCCCTGCCCAATCTCGTCACATCACTGACCCAGCCCATCGACAGTGGGCGCGACGACCAGCACAAACCGCGCATCCTGTTGCTATACGGTTCGACTCGTGCGCGGTCGTTCAGTCGCCTGCTGGTCGAGGAAGCAGCCCGGTTGCTCGAACACTTCGGTGCCGAGACACGGATCTTCAACCCATCAGGCCTGCCGCTACCGGACGACGCGCCCTCCAATCACCCGAAAGTCCAGGAGCTGCTCGAACTGATGCAATGGTCCGAAGGACAGGTCTGGTGCTCGCCGGAGCGCCACGGCTCCATGTCTGCGGTGTTCAAGGCGCAAATCGACTGGGTGCCGTTGGCGTTGGGGGCCGTTCGCCCAACCCAAGGGAAAACCCTCGCGGTCATGCAAGTCTGCGGCGGTTCCCAGTCCTTCAATGTGGTGAATCAGCTTCGTGTGCTGGGGCGCTGGATGCGCATGTTCACCATCCCCAATCAATCCTCCGTGCCAAAGGCTTTTCTGGAGTTTGACGACACCAATCGCATGAAACCCTCGTCGCTGTACGACAGGGTGGTGGACGTCATGGAGGAACTGGTGAAATTTACCCTGCTGCTACGGGATCGCCCCGATCTGGTTGACCGCTACTCGGAACGCAAAGAGTCCGCGCAGGAACTGAGTCAGCGCGTGAATCAGCGGGCGATCTGACTGTAGAAATGTTCGCCTTGGCTCGATAGCCGAAACAAGTCGCAAACCCCACGATGCTTCGGGTTTGCGACTCTTTGCCGATACGTCCCTCAAGCTCCCGGGACGTTTTCTACGGTATGCCTGCCGTGTTCATTGCCGAACGTGCAGGTCTAGTTCTCTACCTCAACCGCGTCGAAATCCGGTTCGTCCGGGGCATCCGGGGCGTCCGCCATATCCTCTCGGACATCTTTCGCCTCAACTTTGGCAGCTTCTCTGGCTGCGTTCGCCTCGGCTTTGGCGGCGTCCCTGGCTGCATCCGCGGTAGCCCGGGCAGCATCCCTGGCGGCATCCGCTTCAGCCTTGGCGGCGTCCCTCGCTGCATCTGCAGTGGCCCGGGCAGCGTCTCTGGCTGCATCCGCTTCTGCGCGCGGAACGCCAGCCGCTCTTGCGGCATCCCGGGCGGCATCTGCTTCAGCCCTGGCGGCATCCCGTGCGGCATCGGCAGTGGCTTTTGCCGCATCACGGGCTGCATCCGCAGTCGCTCTGGCCGTGTCCCGGGCTGCATTGGCATCAGCTCTGGCAGCGTCCCTGGCTGCATCGGCGGCATCGTTGTCATGGGCATTGCCCGGGCCTTTGTTCCCGGCTACACCACCATGGTCAGCGTCGCCGCGCCCCGGACCTCCATGACCGTCACCGTCATGGCCTGCAGCACCATGATCGCCACCCTCTCCTCCATGGCCGCCGGCACCGTGACCGCCACCACCGGAGCCACCGCCACCGCCACCGCCACCGCCGTGACCTCCACCGCCTCCACCGCTGCCGCCATCCTTGGCATACACGCTGGAGAAACTACCGATGTAATCGGGCACCAGGACAGTCGAAGCCGACAGGACTCCGCCGATTGCCAGAGCCAATAAACATTTCTTGAGCAGCATGCTGCACCTCCGCATGGAGTTGCGTACCCATCTCCGTATCGAACGCAATGTCCAGTGAGTTCCCGGCCGCCCGTTGGAGCGGCCGGCCAACCGGCACGGCCATCAATCTGCAGCATGAACGAGCTACTGCGGTATCCGCACGATCCCTGAAAGCCAGTTGGCATCGTTGCGTGGGAAACATTCCCATATTTTTTGGATAAGTGCTTTCAGCCCGAGTTCAAAAAATGAGCATCAGGGCTTACCCATGGGTTGAGCAAAAACGTCTACCTGGCCCAATGGAGCATCGTTGCGATCAAAACTGATATGTTTATTTTCAGTTTATTTGCATATAGAATTTTATTGTGTCATTTATAGACTCGCCGATCACAGGACTGATCCACCACGCCAACCTGGATGGCGGGCACCCGTTTCCCCCAAATGCCTTCCAAGGAGTCAACAATATGAACAAGACAGAACTTCTAGGTGCTCTGGCGCTATGCGCTTTCAGCTTCCTGGCACATGCCGACGAAGACAGCCTGCGTATCGGTATCGAAGCCGCCTACCCACCCTTCTCCTTCAAGACACCGGAGGGCAACGTCAGCGGGTTCGATTACGACATCGGCAACGCCTTGTGCGAAGAAATGAAGGTCAAGTGCGAGTGGGTCATTCAGGAGTTCGACGGCATGATCCCGTCGCTCAAAGTGCGCAAGATCGATGCCGTGCTGTCGTCGATGTCAATCACCGAAGACCGGATGAAGTCCGTGGACTTCAGCAAAAAGTACTACCACACACCGGGCAAGTTCGCGATGAAGGCCGGCAACGTGATCAATGATCCTTTGCTGGACCTCAAGGGCAAGAAAGTCGGCGTGCAACGCTCCTCGACTTACGATCGTTTTGCCACCGAGCAACTGGAAAAAGCCGGCGTCGTCGTGGTGCGCTACTCCTCACAAAATGAAGCCTTTCTCGATCTCGCCTCGGGTCGTCTGGACGCCACCCTCGCCGACATCGTCAACACCGATGAGAGCTTCATCAAAACACCGGCTGGCCAGGGCTTCACCCTCACAGGGCCCGACATCAACGACCCGAAGTATTTTGGCCGTGGCGCCGGGATCGCCGTGCGCAAAGGCGACAGTGCCAACGTTGCACGCCTGAGTGCCGCGATCGACGCCATTCGCGCCAATGGCAAGTACCAGCAAGTGATGGCCAGGTACTTCGCGTTCGATATCTACGGCAAGTAAGCCTTACCCATAGCCCCGGTGCCGGCCTATTGCAGGCGCCGATTCCGGCTTGTCTTGCGCGCCTCGCGGCGCTCGCTTGAGGAACTTCATCATGCTTCACGGCTACGGATCGAGCATTCTCGATGGCGCCTGGCTGACCATAAACCTGGCCCTGACTTCCATGTCCCTGGCGATTGCCCTCGGCCTGGTCGGCGCGGCCTTTCGCCTGTCACCGCTCAAATGGCTGGCCCTGCTCGGGGAAAGTTACACCACCCTGATTCGCGGCATTCCAGACCTGGTGCTGATCCTGCTGATCTTCTACGGCGGCCAGGATCTGGTAAACCGCATTGCCCTGGCGCTCGGTTACACCCGCTATATCGACATCAACCCCTTTATCGCCGGCGTCTGCACCATGGGCTTCATTTTTGGCGCCTACCTCTCGGAAACCTTTCGCGGCGCCTTCATGGCAATCCCCAAAGGTCAGGCCGAAGCCGGCGTGGCCTATGGCATGGGCGGTGCGCAGGTGTTCTGGCGAATTCTGGTACCGCAGATGATTCGTTTCGCCATTCCCGGGTTCACCAACAATTGGCTGGTACTGACCAAATCCACCGCGCTGATCTCGGTGATCGGCTTGCAGGACATGATGTTCAAAGCCAAGAACGCAGCGGATGCCACACACGAGCCATTCACGTTTTTCCTCGCGGTGGCGGCGCTGTATCTGATGCTCACCAGCCTGTCATTGCTGGTGCTGCGCTATCTGGAAAAACACTACTCGGTCGGCATCAAAGCCGCCGAATTGTGAGGGGAGCGGCCCATGATTCTCGACTACAACCTGATTTGGGAAAACCTGCCGCTGTACTTCAATGGCGCCTTGTTGACCCTCAAAGTCCTGCTTATTTCCCTGGCCCTGGGTCTGGTATTGGCGATTCCACTGGCGTTGATGCGGGTGTCGCGATCACCGCTGATCAACTTCCCGGCCTGGCTCTATACCTACGTGATTCGCGGCACGCCGATGCTGGTGCAATTGTTCCTGATCTATTACGGCCTGGCGCAGTTCGAAGCAGTGCGCCAAAGCGTGCTCTGGCCTTACCTCTCCAGCGCCACCTTTTGCGCCTGCCTGGCCTTCGCGATCAACACCAGCGCCTATAGCGCAGAGCTGCTGGCCGGCAGTTTGAAATCCACCCCCAATGGCGAGATCGAAGCCGCCAGGGCCATGGGCATGTCACGCCTGACCCTGTATCGCCGCATCCTCATGCCGTCGGCCTTGCGCCGGGCATTGCCGCAGTACAGCAACGAGGTGCTGATGATGCTGCAAACCACCAGCCTGGCCTCCATCGTCACCCTCGTCGACATCACCGGGGCCGCGCGTACTGTCAGCTCACGGTTCTATCTACCGTTCGAGGCGTTTATCACCGCCGGCCTCTTCTACCTCGCCCTGACCTTCATTCTGGTGCGCCTGTTCAAGCTGGCCGAGCGCCATTGGCTGGCGTATCTGGCACCGCGCAAGCACTAAGGAGCTGCTATGGAGCACATTCAATACCTGTTGCCGTGGAGTGCCTCGGGCACCGAACGAACGCTGTCACTGTTTCGTTTTGGCAGTGGAGCACGCAAAGCGTACATCCAGGCGTCATTGCATGCCGACGAATTGCCAGGGATGCGCGTCGCCGTCGAGCTCAAGCGCCGTCTTCTGGAACTGGAAACACAAGGCCGCCTGACCGGGGTGATCGAGTTGGTGCCAATGGCCAATCCGATCGGTATCGCCCAGATGTTCCAGGCCACCCATCAGGGGCGCTTCGAATTCTCCAGCGGCAAGAACTTCAATCGCGACTTCCCGGAGTTGGTCGATGCCGTTGCACCGCTGCTGGAGGGCCGATTGGGAAGCGATGCCGACGCCAACATCGCACTCATCCGCCGCGCCATGGGCGATGCCCTCGCCGCCATGCCGGCACCGACCTCGGAACTCGACGGCCTGCGCCGCCTGTTGCTGCAGCATGCCTGTGACGCCGATGTGGTGTTGGACCTGCACTGCGATTTCGAATCGATCATGTTGTTGTATGCGATGCCACAAAACTGGCCACGCCTGCAGTCACTCGCCGCTCGCCTCGGTGCCGGGGTCACGTTATTGGCCGAAAATGCGGGCGGCAGTGCCTTCGACGAAGCCTGCGCCATTGCATGGCTACGCCTGGCCGAGCTGTTTCCCCAAGCCAACATTCCCCTGGCGTGCGTGGCCACCACCATTGAATTGCGTGGCATGGCAGACACCGAACGCGAGCAATGCGTCGACAGTGCCCAAGCCATTCTCGGGTATCTCGCCGAACAAGGCCTGATCAGCGGTGACTGGCCAGCGACACCGCCGAGCCATTGCCAGGCCGTGCCATTCGCCGGCGCGCAGTACGCCTGTGCGCCCCATCCCGGTGTGGTGAGTTTTCTGCAACCGCTGGGCGCGCAGGTCAAGGTCGGCGATCCGCTGTTCGAGGTCATCGACCCGCTGACCGACCGCCATAGCGTGGTTAGCGCCAGCACCGACGGCATTCTTTATGCCCGCGAACGGCTGCGCTTTGCCCAGCCTGGATTGTGGCTGGCCAAAGTTGCCGGTTCTACCCCCATTCGCCAGGGTCGCTTGCTCAGCGACTGATTCCAGAGAGTTCAAACCATGTACAAACTTGAAGTTCAGGACCTGCATAAAAGTTACGGCGCGCACCAGGTGCTCAACGGCGTGTCCCTGCAAGCACAGGCCGGTGACGTGATCAGCATCATCGGCTCCAGCGGCTCTGGCAAAAGTACGTTCCTGCGCTGCATCAACCTGTTGGAGCAACCCAATGCGGGCAATATCGTGCTCAATGGCGAACCGCTCAAGCTGGTGGCCAACAAGCTTGGCGGGCTGAAGGCGGCCGAACCCAGGCAGTTGCAACGCTTGCGTTCGCAGCTATCGATGGTATTTCAACACTTCAACCTCTGGTCACACATGAGCGCTCTGGAAAACGTCATGGAAGCCCCGGTGCATGTGCTGGGCCTGGGCAAGAAAGAGGCACGGGAAAAGGCCGAGCACTACCTGAACAAAGTCGGTGTGGCGCACCGCATGAACGCCTGGCCGGCGCATATGTCCGGTGGCGAGCAGCAGCGCGTGGCCATTGCCCGCGCACTGGCGATGGAACCGCAAGTGATGCTGTTTGATGAGCCGACTTCGGCGCTCGACCCCGAACTGGTCGGCGAAGTGCTTAAAGTCATGCAGGATCTGGCGCAGGAAGGCCGCACCATGGTGGTGGTGACTCACGAAATGGGCTTTGCCCGCGAGGTTTCGAACCAACTGGTGTTCCTGCACAAGGGCGTTGTCGAAGAGCGCGGCGACCCGCGCGAAGTGCTGGTCAACCCGCAGTCCGAACGCCTCCGGCAGTTTCTGGCCGGGAGCTTGAAGTAAGACCGCCGCCTAGCCATCGACTGCTCGGCGCTGCCCTGACAAGGTTGGCTTCGGATACACTCCAGCCAACCTTGTCAGGGCATCAGGCACAGCCCTTCTCTCACCTTCAGGAAATGTTGAGCCGGATATGCCCACCCCATCGAAAGACACCACTGTCTATGCCGCGCCGGTCATGCGCAAACTGACGGAAATCGTTTCCGAACTGCCGCCGTCATTGCGCAAGGTCGCGGACTTTATCCTGCGTCACCCGCTCAAAGCCGCGACGCTGACCATCGAGGAGATGGCTCACGAAACGTTGACCTCACCCGCCGCCGTCAACCGCCTGGCCAAAGCACTGGACCTCGGTGGCTACAGCGGCATGAAGGCCGAACTGGTCGCAACGTTGCAGCAAATGGTGTCGCCGGTCGACAAACTGCGCAACGAACTTGCCCATCGCCCGGGCGGCGCGTTTGGTCTGCATGAGCAACTCCAGAGCGCCAGCAGTAACCTGGCCACCGCTGCGGGCAACAACCACGCCGACACCTTTGAAGCCTTCGTCACTCGCCTGACCAAAGCGCGCAAAATCTACATCCTGGGCTTTGGCAACAGTGTCTACTTCGCCGGTCTCGCCGCCTCGACCCTGATGCCCTTTTGCGCGGACGCCACTGCCATCAGCATGGAGGGCGGTAACGAAAACGCCGCTTACCGTCTGGCCGCCATCACCGACCAGGACGTGCTGCTGGCGATCTCCCTGCCACGCTACTCCCTCGACACCCTGCAACTGGCACGCTTCGCCAATGAACGTGGCGCATCAGTGCTGGCAATTACCGACTCACCCGCCTCGCCGCTCACCGGCATTGCCGAGCACACGCTGTTTGCGCCTTGCGATCACCCGGTGCTGACCAGTTCCAACATCGCCGTACTGGCCTTGATCGAAGGCTTGGTCGCCGGCGTGATGGCACGCAATAAAGAAGCGGTCAAACTGGCAACCGAACTGACTGAAAGCGTGATGTCGTACCTGCACATCCCTGCCAGCGGTAAACCAGCGAAAAAGTGAGCGATGGAAATCCAGCGCCCGCTTCTTGCTGCTTGCCGCCCCGGCACGCCCTTCAGGCTATGGCTTGGGCTGCGCACTCAGCACCGCAACGGCCCTGGTTTTCCTGAAGAAAACACCGTAGACAATCGACAGCACCAGCAGGAACGGCACACCGAATACCAGGGTCATCTTGAAGGCTTCAGTGAAGTACGTCGTGATCATCACGGCCCCCATCAGTACCAGCCCGAGCAATGTGCTGTAGGGAAACAGGCGCATGCGGAACGACAGTTTGCGGTTGCCATTGCGTTCGTGAAAACGACGGAAACAGAAGTGCGTCAGGAAGATCATGAACCAGGTAAAGATCGCGCCGAACATCGAGATCGCCATCATCAGGGTGAACGAACTTTCCGGGTACAGGATGTTGAGCAAGGTCGCCAGGGCGATACCTGAACTGGAGAGCAACAGCGCGTTCAGCGGGATCCCGGTCTTGCTCAACACCCCCATGGATTTTGGCGCGTAGCCGGCACGGGACAGGCTGAACATCATGCGCGTGGTGATGTACAACTGGCTGTTCATGGCTGACAACGCCGCAATCAGGATCACGAAATTCATCACGCCCGTGGCGCCGGGAATGCCGATGGCTTGCATCACGGTGACGAACGGACTCTGGGCATGGCCAGCCTGGACCCAAGGCACGATCGCCAGCATCAACGCCAGGGTCAGCAGGTAGAACACCACCAGGCGCACGATAGTCCCGCGAAAGGCTTTCTTCACCGCTTGCTCCGGGTCTTTTGCCTCACCGGCAGCCACCGCGATCATCTCCACGCTCAGGTAGCTGAAGATCGACACGATCACCGCTATCCACATCCCTTGCAGACCATTGGGAAAGAAGCCGCCGTGAGCGCTGTAATTGTGCATGCCGTATTCCGGATTGCCGGAACCGAACACCACATACACCGCCAGGATGATGAAGCCGACAATCGCGCCGATCTTGATGGTCGAGAACCAGTACTCGAAGGTGCCGAAAGTCTTCACGCTGATGGCATTGAGCACGATCAGCACGCTGGAGAACGAGACGATCCATATCCACTCCGGCACGTTGGCAAACCAGTACTTCATGTACATCGCCACCGCCGTCACTTCCGTGCCCACCGCGAGCACAATCGCCGCCCAGTAGGCATAACGCACCAGGAACCCGGCCAGCGGGCTGACATAAAATTCGGCGTAGGCGCCGAACGAACCCGAGGTCGAATGGGCCACGGTCATTTCCGCCAGGCAGCCCATCAGCAGCAACGTGATGATTGCGCCAATGGCATAGCTGAGCAATACGCTCGGCCCGGCATAACCGATGGCATAGGCGCTGCCCATGAACAGCCCGGTGCCGATTGCACCGCCAATGGCGATCATGCTCATCTGCCCCGACGTCAGCTGACGCCGCAGGCCGTGTTCACGGTTGGATATCGTTTCGAAACCGGAGTTATCGGTCATTTTTATGTCCTCTGGATTTTGTCTTTCTTGAAGAGCACGTCGTGGGTTTAACGGTGGGGATCAGCCACACACAGCAGGACACGGATCAGAAAATACTCAGTGGATACTCGATGATCACCCGGACTTCGTTGTTGTCCGTGGTGTCGGCGCGGGCGACCTGCGCGGTGGAACGCACACTGGCCTGACGCACGCGGATTGAAAGATCCCGGGCCTTGCCCGACTGCACGACGTAGCGCGCCTCGATGTCGCGCTCCCAGCGCTTGCCGTCATCGCCGTAACGTCCGTAGGCGCCATTGGGGCCGCCGTCGTATTGGCTGTCATCGATGTGGTCGCCACTGACGTAACGCGACATGAAGCTCAGGCCCGGCACGCCGAAAGGTGCCATGTCCAGGTCGTAACGCAGTTGCCAGGACCGTTCGTTGGGGGCGTTGAAGTCGAGGACCTGAATCGAGTTGGCGAGGAAAATCGAGGTGCCCGGTTGCCGATCGAACCCCAGGTAATCGAACGGCTCATCGCCATCGACCCGCTGGTACGCCAGGGTCACTCGATGGGCGCCGAACCTGTACGCGGTGGACAGCGACCAGGTGGTGTTGTCGATCTTGCCGGCCAGGCTCTGGCCGCTGTCGTTGGTGCGATAGAGATTGAAATCCAGGTTCAGCGACTGGCCTTCACCAAAGGCATAGGTGTAGTTGGCGTTGCCGTAGTACTGGCGCCAGATGTCGGTGAACTGCGAGCCGTAGAGGCTGACACTCAGTTGATCGCTCAGGGCGTAACTGCCGCCCAGATAATCGACGCTGCGGGTTTCCACGCCGGCGTACAGCGCTTTGAGCGCGCCATCGGCATTGGTCGAATTGCTGTCGTTACCGGCTGTGAAGTGACCGATGTCCAGTTGCAACGCCTTGAGTTCATTGCTGGTCAGCTGAAAGCCGGTGGCAACACTGGTAAACAATCGCGCATTGCCGGTGCCGAACACCGGGTTGAGCGGTGTCAGGTTGCCGTACTTGAGCTCGGTCTGCGAAATCCGCGCCTTCACCGCACCGCCCGCTTCGGAGTACTCATCCTCGGGACGACCATCGGAGTCGACCGGCAACAAACCCGTGCCCGTGCGTCCCTTGCCACTGTCGAGCTTGAGGCCCAACTGCGCATAGGCATCGACGCCGAACCCCACCGTTCCCTGGGTGTAGCCGGAGCGGTAATCGAGCATGATCCCGTGGGCCCACTCGTCCCGATAGTTCTGCCCGCCCGGGTTGTTGAGGTTATTGCGGTAGAAATAGAAGTTACGGTTGGTCAGGGTCAGGCTACTGTCTTCGACAAATCCGTTGTCAGAGGTGGCACAGGCCATTTGGCCAAGGCAACTGGAGATGGCGAGCGGCAAGGCAGGCCAGAGGGACAGTTTCATTCTGCGTGCTCCTTATTATTGTGATTGCAGAACTGGTTATTGGACGAGCGAAACCCTGCCGCGTGGAAAATCCCGCAGCAGGACACGGACATCGGGGGTTCAGGTCACGCTGTGGCGAACCTGGAATTGCGCTTGCGACCAGGTGTTCCGGTCGAGGATCTCGCCGAGGATCTGTACCGCATCCCAGACTTCGGTGAAGGTCGTGTACAGCGGGGTGAAACCGAAACGCATGATGCGCGGCTCGCGGTAGTCACCTATCACGCCCCGCTCGATCAGGGCCTGGATTACCGCATAACCTTCGGGGTGTTCGAAGCTGACGTGGCTGCCACGTTTGGCGTGCTCACGGGGCGTGATCAACTTCAGCTCGTGCGCCGCGCAACGCTGCTCGACCAATTCGATGAACAAGTCCGTCAGGGCCAGGGATTTGCGGCGCAAGCTGGCCATGTCGGTCTGGGCGAACACATCCAGGCCACACTCGACCATCGCCAATGAAGTAATCGGTTGGGTGCCGCACAGGTAACGCGCGATGCCGCTGCTCGGTTCGTAATGCGACTCCATGGCGAACTGCCGCGAATGGCCGAACCAGCCGGACAAGGGTTGCGGCACCAGATCGCACAACTGCGGCGAAACCCAGACAAAGGCCTGGGAACCCGGCCCGCCATTGAGGTATTTGTAGGTGCAGCCGATGGCGTAATCGGCACCCGCCTGGTGCAGGTCGACCGGCACCGCGCCAGCGGAATGGGCCAGGTCCCAGATGGCCAACGCGCCACATTCGTGGGTCAGCGCGGTCAGCGCCTGCATGTCGTGCATGTAGCCGGTCTTGTAATTGACGTGGGTGAGCATGACCACTGCCGTGTCCTGGTCAATGGCTTGCGGCAACTGTTCGGGACTGTCGATCAGGCGCAGGGTGTAACCCTGTTGCAGCATCTGCGCCAGGCCTTCGGCGATGTACAGGTCGGTGGGGAAGTTACTCGATTCGCTGACGATCACTCGCCGCTGCGGCGACCTTGTAGCCTGTACGCGCAAGGCAGCGCTCAGCACCTTGAACAGATTGATCGAGGTGGTATCGGTCACCACGACTTCACCCTCCCCCGCGCCGATCAAACCGGCCAGGCGATTGCCCAATCGCTCGGACAGCTCGCGCCAGCCTGCACTGTTCCAGCTGCGGATCAAGCCATTGCCCCATTCCTCGGCAACCACCGCTTGCGCCCGCGCCAATGCAGCGACCGGCCGCGCCCCCAGGGAATTGCCATCGAGATAGATAATCCCTTCGGGGAGCGCAAATTGCTGGCGCAGGGGCGCCAGCGCGTCCTGGGCATCAAGCGCCAGGCAACTGTTTCTTGTCGTCATCGGGTGTCCTGTTTTTTGTTATGCGACGCCATCCGGGCAGGTTGCATCAGCCGGTTCAGGCGCCCTGAATAAAGGCAATTCACCTGATACTGATCAGTTAACACTCAAAACCTGTGGGAGCGAGCTTGCTCGCGATAGGGGCCTGATGTTCAACATCAATGTTGACTGACCCGTCGCAATCGTCGGATCGCCGCCCGGAGCAAGCTCGCTCCCACAAGGATTGCAGTGTTCAATCGCTTAACCGACCGACACCAGGCAATTCGCCTGCCTTTCGATGGAGAGATAATGAACGAACCTTTGAAGAAGGTTCGTGCAAAGTAACCGACCATGTAGTAGTTATTTCGCAGAATATTCGAATCAAACCCCAAAAATCGCGGATTTATTCAAACCATGAATCTTGACTCGACAGACCTGAGAATCCTGCATCAATTGCAACAGGATGGCCGTATCAGCAATCAGGAATTGGCGGAGAAAGTCGCCTTGTCACCCTCGGCTTGCCTGCGACGTTTACGCCTGCTGGAAAGCGAAGGAATCATCACCGGCTATCGCGCGGTGCTGAATGCCGAGCGGCTGGGCATTGAGCTGGAAGCCATCGTTCATGTGTCGTTGCGACAGGACGTCGAGGACTGGCACGAGACCTTCATCAAGAAGGTTCAGCAGTGGCCGGAGGTGGTCACCGCGTACGTCATTACCGGGGCGAGCAACTATGTGTTGCGGGTCCAGGCCCGCAACCTCAAGCACTTCTCGGATTTCATCGTCAATCACCTCAACCGCACCGCCGGCGTCACCGACATACGTTCGGAAATCGTCCTGCAAAAAATCAAGGAGCGCGAACAGTTGCTCGATCTGGTGGTACGCAAGTAAGGCCGGGGCAGCCCGTCAAAGTCCCTGCTGGCGCCGGGCTTCATTGCGCTGCAAGGTCATGCTAGGGGTTTCGTCGAACAGCTTGCGGTACTCGGTGGAAAAACGCCCCAGGTGCATGAACCCCCAGCCCATGGCGATCCCGGAAATACTGCGTGCCGTGCCGTGCTCGAGGATCTCCTGGCGGACGGCATTCAAGCGATACTTTTTCAGGTAGGCCATCGGCGAAAGGGCGAAGTACTTCTTGAATGCGTCGAACAACTTGAAGCGCGAAACGCCGGCAGCGGCTTCGATGTCCTCCAGATGCAGCGCTTCCCGCGCGTTGTCGTGGATGTATTGCCGGGCCCTGACCAGGTAGTGCGGCAACTTCACCCCCAGCGCGTCCCGCAGTTCTTGCGAATAGTTGTTTGGCTGGGCGAGGATCAAGCCTTTGATCAGCGAGCTTTCAATGTCCCGGGTGAAGGCCACCTGCTCGAAGAGTTCACTGCTGCGCTCCATCTCGTCGATGAAATAACGCGCCATGCGCCACCAGGACGCCGATGGCCCATCGATCGCATCCATCATCGGCTCGAAACGCAGCGGCGCATCCAGAGGCCGTTGCAACATCCCCTCCAGAGCCTCGCTCATCGCCACTCGGGTAATCACCACCTGGACCTTGCGACAGTCACCGGAAATCGCCAGCAACTGGTTTTCATTGGGGGAAATGATGACCCCTTGATCGCGGTCGGACCTGACCACACTGCCATCCTTGCTCAGCTCCTGTTCACCCACCAACGGCAAGCTCAGGCTGTAGCTGCTGAAGTGCTCGGCGTCCTCGATATCGATGGTGACATCGGTACCGTATTCGATAGTGCCCAGGGTGGTGGCCATCGACTTGAACATGTTGGCGTTGTGATGAAAGCGGATCCGCTCGGGATTCGCGCTCACCAGCCGATGGGGTCCACAGATACCGGACATCCAGCTTCTGGCGGCCTCCAGGTCATCGCTGTCGACACGAATGTCGCGAAACTGCGGATCGACTTTGTTGCTCATCACGGTGCACTCAAGGTTTTTTTCAGCGCGCTCTGATGGCGCGTATAGGGTTTGCCAAGGCAAGTTCCAAGCCACAAGACGACGGTGCTGACCGAGTGGATAGCAATCGCCAATTAAGTGGATAACGCCTGGCGACTGCAGCCTGGAAATGCCATCAAAGGGACTCGAACGCCCACTCGAACAGTACCTGATTACCGCAAACTGCAGCAGCCGTTTATCGCCTTGTGCATGCCGCTGGGTATTCGCTGCCCAGTCCGCCCCTCGAGTGTTACCGCCAAACTTTACGGACTGCCTTCGCCCACAAAGCGGATAGACCCAGGCACGCCCCACTCCCTCTAATGACGTACCGATTAGCCCCAATAAAAACAGGTACACCTCATGAGTGGCGAAAGAAACGTCGAGCAATGGAAAACGTTTATCGAAAGCTGCCTGGACTTCCGTCCGGCAGAAGGCGTATTCCGCATCGCCCGGGACATGTTCACCGAGCCGCAGCTGTTCGATCTGGAAATGGAACTGATCTTCGAGAAGAACTGGATCTACGCCTGCCACGAAAGCGAGCTGGCCAACAACCACGACTTCGTGACCCTGCGCGCCGGCCGCCAGCCGATGATCATCACCCGCGACGGTGACGGCCAGCTCAATGCACTGATCAATGCCTGCCAGCATCGCGGCACGACGCTGACCCGCGTCGGCAAGGGCAACCAGTCGACCTTCACCTGCCCCTTCCATGCGTGGTGCTACAAAAGCGATGGCCGCCTGGTCAAGGTCAAGGCACCGGGCGAGTACCCGGAAGGCTTCGACAAAGCCACCCGTGGGCTGAAAAAGGCGCGTATCGAGAGCTACAAGGGATTCGTTTTCATCAGCCTTGATGTACACGCCGACAACAGCCTGGAAGACTTCCTCGGCGATGCCAAGGTGTTCTTCGACATGATGGTCGCCCAGTCGCCCACCGGTGAGCTGGAGGTACTGCCCGGCAAGTCGGCGTACACCTACGACGGCAACTGGAAACTGCAAAACGAAAACGGCCTCGACGGCTATCACGTCAGCACCGTTCACTACAACTACGTGGCCACGGTGCAGCATCGCCAGCAGGTCAACAGCGAAAACGGCACCACGGCCAGCGGCACCCTCGACTACAGCAAGCTAGGCGCCGGCGACGCCAATACCGATGACGGCTGGTTCGCGTTCGATAACGGCCACAGCCTGCTGTTCAGCGACATGCCAAACCCGTCGGTACGCTCCGGATACTCGACCATCATGCCGCGACTGATCGAAGAACACGGCCAGCAAAAGGCCGAGTGGATGATGCATCGTCTGCGCAACCTGAACATCTATCCGAGCCTGTTTTTCCTCGATCAGATCAGCTCGCAATTGCGCATCATCCGCCCGGTGGCGTGGAACAAGACTGAAATTATCAGCCAGTGCCTGGGGGTCAAGAACGAGTCGGACGCCGACCGTGAAAACCGCATTCGCCAGTTCGAGGACTTCTTCAACGTCTCGGGCCTGGGCACACCGGATGACCTGGTGGAGTTCCGTGAAGCCCAGCGTGGTTTCCAGGCGCGACTGGAGCGCTGGAGCGACATCTCCCGCGGCAGTCACCGCTGGGCCAGCGGCGCCACCCCCAACAGCGAATCGATCGGCATTGCCCCGGCCATGACCGGCACCGAATTCACCCACGAAGGGCTGTACGTCAACCAGCACAGCAACTGGCAGAAATTCCTGCTCGATGGTCTGGACGCCAAACCCCTGAAACTCCGTGAGGTGCAATGATGAATGCGCAATTGCAGTACCAGGTCGAACAGTTTTTCTATCGCAAATCCGAACTGTGCGACGCCCAGGACTGGGATACCTACATCCAGCTGTTCGCCGAACACAGCGAGTTCCACTTGCCGCAATGGGACTCCGAACATGTCTACACCCGCGACCCCAAGCGCGAAATGTCGCTGATCTATTACCCCAACCGTTCAGGCCTGGAGGACCGCGTGTTCCGTCTGCGCACCGGCAAGTCCGCGTCCTCGACGCCAATGCCGCGCACCTTGCATCAGATCAATAACGTGCGAATCAGCGAGCTGGAAAACGGCGAGTTGGAGGTGCGCCTGAACTGGCACACGCTGTACTACCGCCTGGCGACATCCGAACAGTTTTTCGGTCGTGCGACCTATCACCTCAAGCCCCACGCCGATAGCTGGCTGATCACCCGCAAGCATGTGTTGCTGCTCAACGACACCATCAACTCGGTACTCGATTTCTACCACCTCTGAACCCAAGGAGACCGGGGCATGAACCATAAGGTCGCGTTCAGCTTTGCCGACGGCAAAACGCTGTTCTTTCCCGTGCAACCCAACGAAATTCTGCTCGACGCCGCCCTGCGCAATGGCATCAACATCCCCCTGGATTGCCGCGAAGGCGTCTGCGGAACCTGCCAGGGGCGTTGCGAGTCAGGCGATTACAGCCAGGACTATGTGGATGAGGAAGCCCTCTCCAGCCAGGACCTGCAACAACGCAAGATGCTCACCTGCCAGACACGGGTCAAATCCGACGCCGCATTCTATTTCGACTTCGCATCCAGCCTGTGCAACGCCGCCGGCCCCGATCAACTGAGGGCAAGGGTTACCGATGTCAAACAGGTGTCGGCCAGCACGGCGATCCTGCATCTGAACCTGGGCAATGCGGGCCAGTCGCTGGATTACCTGCCCGGGCAGTACGCCCGTCTGTCGATCCCTGGGACCGAGAACAAGCGCTCCTACTCGTTCGCCAATCGGCCGAGCGCCAGCAATGAGCTGCAGTTTCTGATTCGCCTGCTTCCCGATGGGGTGATGAGCAACTACATCCGCGAACGCTGCCAGGTGGGCGACGAAATCGTCCTGGAGGCACCACTGGGGGCGTTTTATCTGCGACACGTCGCCAGGCCGTTGATCCTGGTGGCCGGCGGCACCGGCCTTTCGGCATTGCTGGGCATGCTCGACGAACTGGCCGAGCGCGGCTGCGAGCAGCCCGTGCACTTGTACTACGGCGTGCGCGATGCGGCAGACCTGTGCGAACAGGCGCGCATCCAGGCGTATGAACAACGCATCCCGGGGTTTCGCTACACCGAGGTGGTCAGCGAACCGTCGCCGCACTGGACTGGCAAGCGCGGCTACATCGCCGAACACTTCGACATCGCCGAACTGCGCGATGGCCAGGTCGACATGTACGTCTGCGGGCCGCCGCCGATGGTGGAGTCGATCAAGACCTGGTTGCAGGCACAGGCACTGGACAGCGTGCACCTGTACTACGAAAAATTCACCGAGAGTAATGCCTGATACCGCTCACCCGAAGGGGACGCCGGAACCGGGCGCCAGGCGGGTGCCCGGTTCCGGCGTCCCCTTCGGATCTGTTGAATGGGTTACACGCGTTGTGACGTACTCAGCGGCCGCAAAATTGCCCTGACCGGACTGGCGTCCAGATGAGCAAACCGCAACGGCAAGGCGATCAACTCATAATCCCCTTCCGGGACCTCATCCAGCACGATGCCTTCAAGGATCGCCATGTGATGGCGGGCCACGGCGCCGTGGGAATCCATGGTTTTGGATTGCTGCGGGTCCAGTGACGGCGTATCGATGCCGATCAAGCGCACGCCAAGGCTCGCCAACAGGTCGATGGTTTCCTTGGCAACGGCCGTGAAGTTCGAATCCCAGGTCGTCAGCGGTGCTTGCCGATAGGTTCGCAGCAGCACACGCTCGGGCACCTCGTGCAAACGCCCTTCCAGTTGCCCGGGCTGCACCAGTTCGCCGCTGTCCAGACAATGCAAAACGCGGCAAGGCCCGATATAGACATCCAGACCGACCTCGCCAATCGCCGCGCCGTCGGCGCTGTAATGCAGCGGCGCATCGACATGGGCACCGGTATGGGGCGACAAGGTGATGCGTCCGACATTCACCGGACACTCGGGACCGTAGGTCCAGACGCGCTCCTCCCGAAAAGGCGTATCACCCGGCCAGGTCGGTGTTTCGCTACTCAAGGATGGACTGATGTCCCACAACGTTGTGTTTTTTGTCATCGCAATGCTCACCGTGGTTTCCGGGTGAAATGATACGAGCGGCAGCCGTGAAGATTCGTGCAAAAAACCCAGGCAGCCCGGCGGGCTTTCGCACAATCCACCAAGGATGGGCGGGATGGCGGCAGGAAATTTCAACACATGTCGCTTGTGGGTTATTGCACTGGCTGCGTAAATCCTCTGTCAGCGATAATGCTGGCTTAATTCCGGCACGGTGATATCGCCTGAATCAACGCCTTCGGCAGGCTGTGAGAACATTCATCCAATTGTAAGAGTCCATTTCAGCCTCTACACTCCAGCCCATGAAACGCTACCTGCGGTTTTGCCTCATTTTCGTGATTAGCCTGGTGCTTCCCCTCAGCGGGATGGCGGGTGTCCAGGCGCCCACAGAACCGTGCCCGATGAAGACGATGGGCATGGCGATGATGGATGACATGGGAATGGACTGCTGCAACGACATGAAAAGCCCGACAGAGCATGGCAAGCCCTGCAAGCCGGGCCAGGAATGCAAGACAGGCGGTATGCTGCAAGTCTCGATCCTCAAGCCTCCTGTAACCGTGTTCAGCCCCGTAGTGGTTTCCTTCTTCAGTGATTCCATGCCCGTACAAACCCCGTCCGGGGTATGGCGACCCCCTCGCGTTTGATTCCTGTCCAACATTGAGCCTCATTCCGTATTAGCGGGATGGACTGGCTGTGCGCATGTCTTTTTGACGCGTGCAGTGGATGATCACAGGAATCGTAAACATGAACTCCAAGTGCTATTGCACAGGCTGGTCCCTCGTGGCCGGTCTGGCGGCAAGCGTACTGGCATTGCCGAGCTTCGCTGCCGCGCTGACCCTCGATGAAGCGCTGCGGCTGGCCGAAAACAATGCGCCGTCGCTGGCTGCACAAGATGCAAAGATTCAGGCTGCCAGCAGTGCGGCTATTCCAGCGGGTGAATTACCTGACCCCAAGTTGCTGGCAGGTGTGCAGAACTACCCCATCGGCGGTCCGGATCGCTGGAGCATCAACGACGACTTCATGACCATGCAAATGGTCGGGGTCAGGCAAGAGATGCCCAACGGTGACAAACGCAAGGCTCGCATCGAGGTCGCCAACGCCGCCGTTGATCGCGCTGCCGCCGAGCGTCGGGTTGCACGACTGAACGTACGCCAGTCCACGGCAGTGGCCTGGATCAACAGCTACTCGGTCGAGCGCAAAGATGCGCTGTTCCAGGACCTCTACAAAGAAAACCGCCTGCTGACCGATACCGTCCGGGCCCGGATTGCCGGTGGTCGCGCTCAACCCGCCGATGCGGTGACGCCCAAGCAAGAAGCGGCTCGACTGGCGGAGCAGCAGGACGATCTGGTTCTCCAGAGAGCGCAGGCCCGAGCGGCCCTCAAACGCTGGATTGGCTCCGCCGCCAACGACAAGCCTGTGGGCAGCTTGCCGCAGTGGCCTGTCGATTCCTCGACCTACGCCCATAAACTGCAACACCACCCCGAGTTGGCAGCGTTTGCGCCGATGACCCGCGAAGCGCAAGCCAAGGTTCGTGAAGCCGAGTCGGAGAAAAAGTCAGACTGGAGTTGGGAGCTTGACTATCAACATCGCGATCGCCAGTTCGGCGACATGGTCAGCGTGCAATTGTCCTGGGACTTGCCACTGTTTCCTGACTCCCGGCAAAACCCCAAAATCGCAGCCAAACAGGCTGAGCTCAGCCAGCTTGAGGCTGAGCGCGAAGCCCTGTCACGGGAGCACACTCAGCAACTGGAAAACGAACTGGCTGACTATGAGCGCCTCAATCGTGCGGTAACCCGCAACCAGGAAAGCCTGCTGCCGCTGGCCAGGGAAAAGGTCGAACTCAGCATGGCCAGCTACCGTGCCGGCACAGGCGATTTAAACGCCGTTGTCGCCGCCCGACGCGAACTCATCGAAGCCCGACTCAAACAGATCGACGTGGAGGAGCAGCGAGCGCTGACCAGTGCGCGTCTGTATTTTGCTTATGGGGAGTCCGGCCAATGATCCTTGAAAAATGGAACGGAGCATTGCTGGTTGGCATCTCGCTGGCATTGGGTGTTGCCGGTGGCTACTGGTTCGCTCACCCGCGCATGAGCGAGGTACCTGTTACCGCCCGGGAGCAGAAAATCAATTCGCCGGACGAACGCAAGGCACTGTATTGGTACGACCCCATGTACCCGCAGCAAAAGTTCGATAAACCGGGCAAGTCCCCCTTCATGGACATGCAACTGGTACCCCGGTACGCCAGCGGTGACGAGGATCGTGCGACCGTGAGCATCGATCCGGGTCTGACCCAGAATCTCGGTCTGCGTTTTGCGACCGTCACCCGTGGAGTCTTTGACTCCAGCCTCGATGTGACAGGTGTCCTGGCATTCAACGAACGTGATGTGGCGGTGATACAGGCACGTACAGCCGGCTTCGTGGAGCGAGTCTATGCCCATGCTCCAGGCGACCTGCTCAAAGCCAATGCGGCACTGGCGGATATCCTGGTGCCGGAGTGGGCGGCCGCCCAGACAGAGTTCCTTGCCCTCAAGCGCAACGGTGATGCCGACCTGTTGGCTGCGGCCCACCAGCGACTGCGGCTCACAGGGATGCCGGCGGCGCTGATCAGCCAGGTAGAGCGCAGTGGCAAAGTCCAGCCGAACCTGACCATCACCAGCCCCATCAGCGGTGTGCTGCAAGAGTTGAACGTACGTGCGGGTATGACCGTGACGGCTGGCGAGACTCTGGCACGCGTCAATGGCTTGAGCCGTGTCTGGCTCGCCGTGGCCGTTCCGGAATCGGATGCCGGAGCCATCACCGTGGGGCAGGCAGTCGAAACGCGACTGCCCGCCTTCCCGGGGACAATGTTCAATGGCAAGGTCAGCGCGATTTTGCCCGAGACCAATCCGGACAGCCGCACCCTTCGCGTACGTGTCGAGTTACCCAATCCCGACGGGCGCCTGAGACCAGGTTTGACAGCGCAGGTCCGCCTCAAACACTCGACCGGGCACAGTGTGTTGTGGGTGCCTAGTGAGGCGGTTATCCGCACTGGCCGACGTGCCCTGGTAATGCTCGCCGAAGACGCCGGCCGCTACCGCCCGGTGGAGGTGCAACCCGGGCAGGAAAGCGATGGCAAGACGGAGATTTTAAAAGGTCTGGAAGAAGGCCGGAAGGTGGTTACGTCTGGCCAGTTCCTCCTCGATTCAGAGGCCAGTCTCAAGGGCATTGTTGCTACCTCGGAGCAAGAGTCACCCGCCAGTGGAGCAGCCGCCAGTTTGCATGAGGCGGATGGGCAGATCGTTGAGATCGACGACAAAGAAGTTACGCTCGCCCACGGTCCTTTCAAGACGCTGGGCATGCCTGGCATGACGATGACTTTCCCTCTCGCCAGTGCGGCGCTGATGCAGGGCCTCAAGGCGGGTGACAAGGTTCGGGTCGCGGTGAGCCAGACCGACGATGGCTTGCGTGTCGAGCGCCTGGCCAAATCGGGGAGCCAGCCATGATCGCTGCCCTCATTCGTTGGTCAGTGGCCAACCGGTTCCTGGTGCTACTGGCGACGTTGTTCGTCGCGGCTTGGGGTATCTGGACGGTGCAGAGCACCCCCATTGATGCACTGCCAGATCTCTCGGATGTGCAGGTGATCATCCGCACCCCTTATGCAGGACAAGCGCCGCAGATTGTCGAGAATCAGGTGACCTATCCGTTGGCCACCACCATGCTCTCGGTGCCGGGCGCCAGAACCGTGCGTGGTTACTCCTTCTTCGGCGACAGCTTCGTTTACGTGCTGTTCGAAGACGGCACGGACTTGTACTGGGCTCGCTCGCGGGTGTTGGAGTACCTGAGCCAGGTACAAAGCCGGTTGCCGGCCAGCGCCAAGCCGGCGTTGGGGCCGGATGCGACGGGAGTGGGCTGGATCTACCAGTACGCACTGGTGGATCGCAGTGGTGGACACGACCTGGCGCAACTGCGCGCGCTTCAGGACTGGTTCCTCAAGTTCGAACTCAAGGCGCTGCCGAACGTTGCGGAAGTGGCCACGGTGGGTGGCATGGTCAAACAGTACCAGGTGCAGCTGGACCCGCTGAAACTGGCCAGCTTCGGTATCACTCAGGCAGAGGTGACCGACGCTATCGGCAAGGCCAATCAGGAAACCGGTGGCGCGGTGCTGGAGATGGCCGAGACCGAGTTCATTGTGCGCGCGTCCGGCTACTTGAAAACGCTCAATGACTTTCGGGCAATCCCGCTCAAGCTGGGCTCGGGCGGTGTTCCGGTGACCCTTGGCGATGTTGCCACGATCCAATTGGGACCGGAAATGCGGCGCGGCATTACTGAACTCGACGGCGAAGGCGAGACCGTCGGCGGTGTGGTGATTTTGCGCAGCGGCAAGAACGCTCGCGAGACCATTGCAGCGGTCAAGACCAAACTCGACGAACTGAAAAGCAGTCTGCCGGCCGGGGTGGAAATCGTCACCACCTACGACCGCAGCAAGCTGATCGACCGCGCTGTGGAAAATCTCAGCCACAAGCTCATCGAAGAGTTCATCGTCGTCGCGTTGGTCTGCGGGATCTTTCTCTGGCACTTGCGCTCATCGCTGGTGGCGATCATTTCGCTGCCGGTGGGGGTGCTTGCTGCCTTCGTCGTCATGCACTACCAAGGCATCAACGCCAACATCATGTCCTTGGGCGGGATTGCCATCGCCATCGGCGCCATGGTCGATGCCGCCGTGGTGATGATCGAGAACGCCCACAAAAAGATTGAGGCCTGGCACGTAGCCAATCCAGGGGAGGAATTGAAGGGCGAGCGTCATTGGCATGTAATGACCGAAGCAGCGGTGGAGGTAGGCCCGGCGCTTTTCTTCTGTTTGCTGATCATCACCCTGTCGTTCATTCCGGTGTTCACGCTGCAAGCTCAGGAAGGACGGCTGTTCGGCCCTTTGGCTTTCACCAAGACCTATGCCATGGCCGCAGCGGCGGGATTGTCAGTGACCCTGGTGCCGGTGCTGATGGGCTACTGGATTCGGGGGCGAATTCCCAGTGAACAACAGAATCCGTTGAACCGGTGGTTGATTCGAATCTATCAGCCGGCCCTGGACGCGGTCTTGCGCTGCCCAAAGATCACGCTACTGGTCGCGCTGTTGGTTTTTGTCAGTGTGCTATGGCCAATGTCTCGCCTGGGTGGCGAGTTTCTCCCCCCGTTGGACGAGGGCGACCTGCTCTACATGCCTTCTGCCCTGCCGGGATTGTCGGCGCAGAAAGCGGCGCAACTGCTGCAACAGACCGACCGGTTGATCAAGACCGTACCAGAGGTCGAACACGTCTTCGGTAAAGCCGGTCGTGCCGAAACCGCCACCGACCCGGCACCGCTGGAAATGTTCGAAACCACCATCCAGTTCAAGCCACGTGAGCAATGGCGTGCAGGCATGACTCAGGAAAAGCTCGTGGAAGAGCTGGATCGCGTGGTGCGTGTCCCTGGCTTAACCAACATCTGGATACCCCCGATTCGTAACCGCATCGATATGCTGGCCACGGGCATCAAAAGTCCCATCGGGGTAAAGGTGGCCGGCACTAATCTGACGGAGATTGATGCCGTCACCCGGGCCGTCGAACGTGTGGCCAAGGACGTGCCCGGTGTCAGTTCGGCACTGGCCGAACGACTGACCGGTGGCCGCTACATCGACGTGGATATCGACCGCAAGGCGGCCGCACGCTACGGGCTGAATATCGCCGACGTGCAGTCGATCGTCGCCGGCGCTATCGGCGGTGAAAACGTTGGGGAGACGATTGAAGGACTGGCTCGCTTCCCGATCAATGTGCGTTACCCCCGTGAGTGGCGGGATTCGCTGGGTGCCCTGGAGCAGTTGCCGATCTACACCCCTCTGGGTAGTCAGATCACTCTCGGCACGGTGGCGAAGGTCAAAGTCAGCGACGGTCCGCCCATGCTCAAGAGTGAAAATGCACGGCCGTCGGGCTGGGTGTACATCGATGTGCGGGGACGGGATATCGCCTCAGTGGTCGCCGACCTGCGCCGGATCGTCAGTGAGCAGGTCAAGTTGCAGCCCGGCATGAGCCTGAGCTACTCAGGACAGTTTGAGTTTCTCGAGCGGGCCAATGCTCGGCTCAAACTGGTTGTACCTGCCACGTTGTTGATCATCTTCGTGCTGCTTTACCTGACTTTCGCCCGCTTCGATGAGGCCTTGCTGATAATGGCCACGCTGCCGTTCGCGCTGACTGGCGGGGCATGGTTCCTCTACCTGCTGGGATTCAACCTGTCGGTCGCCACCGGGGTCGGGTTCATCGCATTGGCCGGTGTTTCTGCCGAGTTTGGCGTGATCATGCTGCTCTATCTGAAGAACGCCTGGGCCGAACGTGAAGACCTCGGTGACAGTACTGAGCACGGATTGATGGCGGCGATTCGTGAAGGCGCTGTGCAGCGCGTTCGACCCAAGGCCATGACCGTTGCCGTCATCATTGCCGGTCTGCTGCCCATTCTGTTGGGCAGCGGAACCGGTAGTGAGGTGATGAGCCGAATCGCCGCGCCCATGGTCGGCGGCATGGTCACGGCCCCCTTGCTGTCCCTGTTTGTCATTCCGGCAGCCTTTCGATTGATGCGCCGCCGGCACCTCCTGCCTGTACCCACCACACATCAAGGAAAAGTCATATGAAACTCACCCTGACCGCAGTCGCAGGCACCCTATTCGCGCTTTCACTTTCTGCCCACGCGCAGGACATGCCGGGCATGAAAATGGACGGCATGGAAGGCATGCAAATGAAGCAGGAAACAAAACAGGCTCCGGTATCCAATGCCGAAGGCACGATCAAGGCTATCGATACTACGAAGCATACGGTGACCATCTCCCACGGCGCCGTTCCCGCCCTGCAATGGCCACCGATGACGATGGCCTTTTCCGTGACGCAAGATCAGTTGTCAGGGTTGGCGCCTGGAGACCGGGTATCGTTTTCCTTCCGGCTAGAGGGTAACAGCGCCTCGATCGTGTCGATTAACAAGTAAATTCCGGTGGTGGAAGTGTCCGGCACATATTGTCGTGCCGGACTAACCCGTTAAATCGGCTGGTTGAGGAAAAACGGAGGGTTCGGGGGATTGTGAACGGCTGGCAATTGCTTACCCGTCCAGTTCCGTCTCCTCTTGCGTCATCCTCGTCAGTGTTTCGGACCTGCAACAGATTTCGAAAAAAAGTCGCAAGCCCCCGAGATTCTTCAGGGCTTGCGACTCATTGCCGATACGTCCTTCAAACTCCCCGGACGTCATCGACGGGTATGCCTGCCGTGTTCATTGCCGAACGTGCGGGCCTAGTTCTGCACCTCAACCGTGTCGAAATCCGGCGCGTCTGGTGCATCTGGTGCGTCTGGAGCATCCGGTGCATCCGGTGCATCCGGGGCGTCCGCTACATCCTCTCTGGCCGCCCTCGCCTCAGCTTTGGCAGCCTCTCTGGCTGCGTTCGCCTCGGCTTTGGCTGCGTCCCTCGCGGCATCCGCAGTAGCCCGAGCAGCATCTCTGGCTGCATCTGCCTCGGCCTTGGCAGCGTCCCTGGCTGCATCCGCAGCGGCCCGGGCAGCGTCTCTGGCTGCATCCGCTTCTGCGCGCGATACGCCAGCAGCTCTTGCAGCATCCCGGGCTGCATCCGCCTCAGCTCTGGCGGCGTCACGGGCGGCATCCGCAGTCGCTTTTGCCGCATCCCGGGCTGCATCTGCATCAGCCCGAGCAGCGTCCCGGGCTGCATTGGCATCAGCCCTGGCCGCGTCCCTGGCAGCATCTGCGGCATCGTTATCATTGTCTTTGGCGTTGTCGTTGTCGTTGTCGTTGTCTTTGGCGTTGTCGTTGTCACGCGCATTGCCCGGGCCTTTGTTCCCGGCTATACCACCATGGTCAGCGTCGCCGCGCCCCGGGCCTCCACGACCGTCACCGTCGTGGCCGTCACCACCATGACCGCCACCCTCTCCTCCATGACCGCCACCGCCGTCACCACCGTGACCACCGCCTCCAGAGCCTCCACTGCCGGAGCCACCGCCGCTGCCGCTGCCGCCACCACCGTGGCCGCCTCCGCCACCGCCGCCGTCACCACCGTGACCGCCGCCTCCGGAGCCACCGCCACCACCGTGACCACCGCCTCCGGAGCCGCCGCCACCACCGTGACCACCGCCTCCGGAACCGCCGCCACCGCCGTGACCGCCACCGCCTCCGCCGCTACCACCACCGCCGCTGCCGCCATCTTTGGCATACACGCTGGAGAAACTACTGATGTAATCGGGCACAAGGACAGTCGATGCCGACAGGACCCCGCCTATTGCCAGAGCCAACAAACATTTCTTGAGCAGCATGATGCACCTCCGATTGGAGTTGCGTTTTCACCTCCGTATCGAACGCAATGTCCAGTGAGTTCCCGGCCGCCCATTGGAGCGGCCCGCCAACCGGCACGGCCATCAATCTGCAGCAATAACGAGCCACTGCGGTATCCGTACGATCCCTCAAAGCCAGCTGGTATCTTTGCGTGGGAAATATTCCCACACACCTTAGATTAGTACCCTCAGCCCAAGTGTCAACGACCACATATCAGGTCCAAGGCACGCGTTGAGCAATTGGCCAAAAACAGACAGAGGACGCAGCAACAACCAATGAGTAGCTATGCTTGGTTTGTGGCCAGGCTCTCCTGGCAACATCGTGAAAGGAGGCGTTTGAGATGCAACTCATCACGTTGAAAATCGAAAAGCCGGATGCGACGAACTTCATTCTGGGCCAGACGCACTTCATCAAGTCCGTCGAGGACATCCACGAAGCGCTGGTCAATACCGTGCCAGGTATCCAGTTTGGCGTGGCCTTTTGTGAAGCCTCTGGTCAATGCCTGGTGCGATGGTCTGGCACCGATAGCTCAATGATTGAACTTGCACAGAAAAATGCGAAAGCCATCGCCGCCGGCCATAGTTTCATCATTTTCCTGGGCGACGGTTTCTATCCGCTGAACGTGTTGAACACCATCAAAATGGTTCCAGAGGTATGCCGTATTTTTTGTGCAACAGCCAATCCAACCGAAGTGATTCTCGCTGAGACGCAGCAAGGGCGAGCGATCCTTGGCGTAGTGGATGGCTTTTGTGCCAATGACATCGAAGGCGATGAAGACATCCTGTGGCGCAAGAACCTGTTGCGGCAGATTGGCTACAAGCAGTGAATTGCAGAACGTGCTGGCACACCACATGACGTAACAAATTACCTGAATGCCTTGTGCAAGAGCAGTTCACACCGTCCCGGGATGCTGGCCCGGCCAGCCTCCTGATGTAACGAATCAAGTCAAAATGTTTACCTGCAGAGCAGATCCTTATACGATGAAGTCCGCTTCTACTGCTCTCCATCGGGTCTGAGCAGCCCGTGGTTATTATGCATGACTAAGCGACTTAAAAAATTGTGCTCTATGGCCATGCAAGATTTTGCGCGGCAAACAAGAAAAAATTGTATACAAGTTAACTCATACAATTAAATAGAATAACATTGAGCACCTGAACGATGAACAACCCTGATTTACTGACTGAAAACTCCAAAACCTTCAGCATAGTTATAGTAAATTACAAAACACCTGAAATCACCAAGATATGCCTGGACTTATTACACCAGCATTTTGGCAGCAATAGCGTCCCGGTATGGGTGGTTGACAACTATTCCGCCGATGAGAGCACTGAGTACTTACGAACGCTTGACTGGATCAATTTGATTGAACGCTCTGTTTCTGAACCAGAAGCGGGCCATATTGCCCATGGCAAAGCACTTGACCTGGTTCTCGAGCGAATTGACACCGATTATTTATTCCTGATGCACACCGATACATTTGTTTTCGACAAGAATGTTTTTCCGATGATGCTGAATAAATGTTTGAAAAACCCAAAAGTCGTGGCCGTCGGTTGTGTCGAGCAAATTAACCGCGGCACCGCCAGAACTGTCTGGCGCTATAGCTCACGACTATTCAAGCATCACTTCAGACGCCTGAAAATCTCCATGGGGTTGCGCTCCAGAGAACCAAAGCCGTACAAAGAAGTCTACTTGAAAAGTTTCTGCACATTGTGGAACTGCAAACTTGTAAAACAGCACAACATGCACTTTTCGATGGATGATCGCGTGCCAGGCTATACGCTTCAGGACCGCATGACCGAACTGGGTTATGCCGTTGAAATGCTTTCACCGCGTAAAATTTTCAGCTATCTGGATCACATTCAGTCCGGCACTGTTGCAGCGGTTGGCGGCTATGCTAAAAATCATAGACGAACCAAAATGTACAACAACATCCTTAAGCGTCTGAACAAGGACGACAGAACAAATTGAGTTGCGAATAGACGCAACGAGCAGTGCATTCAACGCTGCATGAAGTCACCCACAGGTTTTTATATCAGGTCATTGGAGCGGTAATGGCACCCATCACTCAGGCACTACCTATCACCCTGTCCCCGGAGCTTGATTTCGACCAGAATGCCGCCAGCGCCTTTGGTGCCTCATTGACCGATAGCTATGTTCAGGCTACGCCATTTCCGCACATAGTCATCGACAACTTCTTGCACGAAGACCTGATCGCGAGCATCTGCTCGCATTTCCCGGTCGAGCCAACCAACAACGAAATGCTCTACGAGCGCGGCTATAAAGGTCAACGCAAACGTCAAATCAGTCCCAACGAATGCGACCCCTATTTGAAGACTGTTTTCAACGCCTTTAACTCGGCCCCCATGTTGCAGTTTCTTGAGAAGCTCACAGGCATCGAAGGTTTGATACCCGACCCCTACTTTACCGGTGGCGGCCTGCACGAAACGAAAAGCGGTGGTTTCCTGGGGGTGCACTCGGACTTCCGGCTCAACAAAAAACTTAATGTTGAACGCAGACTGAACATCATCATTTATCTGAATGAAGACTGGCAAGAGGAATACGGCGGCAACCTGGAACTTTGGGATGTCGGCATGAAGACCTGCCTTAAAAAAGTCCTGCCCATTTACAATCGCTGTGTCATTTTCAACACAGACAAGGACAGCAATCATGGGCACCCGGAGCCTTTAACGACTCCGGAACACATCACCCGCAGGTCTATTGCGCTTTATTACTACACCGCGGGAACCATGGCGATCGATCCGGCACAAAGAAACAAAACCCACTACAAACCAAGGCCCAAGGATCGTTTGAGCCTGAAGTACTACATCAATAAACTGATCAAGAAGAAAAACTGAACTGCAAAACGCCCGGGAGTGAGGCAAGGGCCTGAGTCGAGGCGGTGAAACGCATCAATGCTGGAAGTTACCTGACAGGCAATGGCCAGGAATCAGAAAGCGTGGCTGAGCAACAGCCCGGCCTCGCCGTCCGGGCTGGCGTCGGAAAAGCCCTTGACGGCATATAACTGAAACTTCCATTCCTGATTGAGCTTGTGCGTGAGGAAGAGCGTCAGCTCCTTGATTTCGTCACCCGTGGAAACGACCTTCTGCCGCCAGTCGTAGGACACGCCCGCCGTGGTGCGCACGAACACGGGCATGGCAAAGCCCAGGCCGGCGAATATCGGGTTGTCGAAGTCGGAGCCCGACGGGTCGCCGAACTTTTTCCAGCCCAGGGTCGCGAACCCGGTCACAGGACCGAAGGCTTTGGCGACATCGACCTGGGCGGAATAGTCGGTTTTACCGGTGCCCAGGCACTCGTCTTCGTCGGCGGTGGGCAACTTGACCTTGCCGATCAGGTCCACGAACAGCCCTCCAACGCTGCCGTCCAGCACGGCATAGCCGGCACCGGCAACGGTGTCGCCCAGACCGCTTTCCACCTTGCCGCAACCGCCGGGCAGCGGTTCGCCGTCAGGGCCGACCGAAGGATTGGTGATGCGTAGCCAGGGCACGGTGAGCTTGTAGGTCATGGGGCCGGTTTCGTATCTGCCCACCAGCGGGACGTACCATGTTTCGGAAGTCGTACCGGTACCATAGTCGCCCCGGGAGTAGTCGGTTCCGATCGAGGTCGTAAAGGTATCGGCCAAGGTCGGCAAGGCCAGGCTGGCAAGCCAACCGACGAGCAGGATGCGCTTGGGGTCCATGTTCACCTCGTGTCTGACGTCATCGAAGTTCACACGCATGTTTTGTTGCGTGACTTACCCAGCCTAGTTACTTATGACGAAAGTGCATCATGACTGCACTGCTTAACCCGACTTGCCGGAGCGATCGACTTTTTCAACCGGCTCGACTTTTTCGACCTTCTCAACTTTTTCTGGCCGATCAACTTTGTCTATCTTCTCAACCTTTTCTGGCCGATCAACTTTCTCGACTTTCTCCGGACGTTCGACTTTCTCCACCTTCTCTACCTTCTCCACCCTCTCCACCCTCTCCACTTTCTCGACTTTGCCGGATTGCTCGACCCTCTCGACTCGCTCTGACTTGCCGGACTTGTCCACGTCCACGCGTTCAATCTTGTCGCCACCGCCATGACTGTCACTCCCCCCGTGGCGAGTATCGTCGACAACGCGGCCTTCGCTCTCGGAGCGGCCGCTCCTGTCACCGCCCGAGCTCCCTGAACTCCCCGAGCTGTCAGAGTTGCCGGAGCCGCTTGAGTCGATCGAGTTGCCCGAGCCACTTGAGTCGTCGGTATCTTGCTCGTTGGTGCCGTGTCGTCCGTGCCGGTTGCTCGCTGGCGAATCGGAGCGATCGCGGGGCAATTCAACACGCGTTGCCTGCACCTCCCGCGCGCCGGTGAACACGCCGTTGATCCGCACCCGTCGATCCAGCGCCAGCTCCGAAGCCTGCACACCGACAAACACGGTGTCGTGCGCCAGCGTCACATTAATGCCGCCCACCACCAAATGGCGGTCCTGCCGGCCCTGTACCAGACCCTCGATCACCGCATTGTGTGCCCGGCCAATGAAAGGCAGGCTCGGATCGGGGCGGCTTTGGTTCACGTCCAGCTCGCGGCCGGACCAATGGCCGCGCACCAGCATTTCCTGCGCCGGGCCTGGGTGATTGCTGAGCTTGAGCCCCTGGAGATAGCCACTGCGATCCACCGGGCCGATGGCACTGGCCTCCTTGAGGCCGGGCGCCCGGTCGATGCGGCTGGCCACCACTTCGCCACGAGCATCGCGCAGCCCGCTGACCCGCACGGGATCCCCCGGACGCAGGCCGGCAGCGACCTGGGCACCGTTGGCCAGGCGTACCGGTTGCCCCATGACGCGCATCGGCATGGAGTCGCGCGGCAGGGCTGTCAAAGGGCCTTCGTAGGCGTGCAGGATAGAAATGCGCCCGGCCTCCAGACCACGCCGGGAATTGAACGCTTCCACGGCAACCACTTGGCCTACCGCCAGGCGGGCACTGGAGCTGGCGATGCCGTTCTCGCTGACAGGAACGTTTTTGTTGAAGTGCACTTCCACGCCATTGACGCAGATCGAGGCGAACCCGGTGATGGTGCCGACAATGCCGGTGCCACCGATTCCTCCGTTATCGTTGCTGATGCCCGTGCCACCCACTCCGCCTGCAACGGCACCGGTGCCGCCAATGCCGCCAGGGCTCTTTTTCAGTGGTGCGCCGGTACCACCGATCCCGCCGTTGTCGGTGTCGATGCCGGTACCGCCCATGCCGCCAGGTGTTGCGCCCGTGCCGCCGGTGCCACCAGGTGCCTGGATGACCGGCACTTCGCTGGTGCCCGCATCATTCTGGCTGACACAGGCTGGGGCGGCTTGCAACACACTTGCAAGCCCGAGGCCCAGAACGAGGGCGATTGCACGAATCAGGCGCAATTTGACGGTCATGGTTCAGGGGCTGTTGGCGAATTGGGATCGGAAGCTTCAGTGTAGAAGTACAAGCCGACTGTGATGCGCTGGCGCGGTTGAAGGCTGGGCAGGTCCCGGGACTCCAGTTCGGCGGCGAGTCGGTTGAAGCTCAACAGGGCCTGCATTCCCTCGCTGGCCACGGCCTCGCGTAACGCCTCGACGCTCATCGGGGCCAGTGCGTCATAGTGGACGCTGCGTTCAAAAAAGGCCGGGGCTTCGCTGCTCAGGTTGTGAACCGCAGCGCAGGCATGATCGTGCAGATTGTGCCCCAGGTAAGCCGCTTTCTCATCGAAGCCCTTTTGTGGCACGAAGGCCTGGGCTTCAAGGTGCACGCGCTCTTGTTCGTCAAGGCGCACGACCCCCAGGCGCAACCACTCGTCCAACACCACCCGCGCCCTGATATCCGTGCTGACCTTCGCCACCAAGGCGTCAAAGGAGCGGTCGCCGCCGACACTGGCCAATCGAGGCAACGGCAGTGGCTGGCCGGCGTCGTTGCAGAAGGGCGCGCTGGCCCAGGCGTTGACCAATTGCGCACCGAACGTGATGTTTTCCGGAAGCGTGGAAGCAGCCGGATCAGCGGTATTGCGCAAGCGCCGTACATCCTTGCGGTGCACACCGGTGAGCAGGCTGATGCGGCTGTCGGTCGGTGCCTTCTCGCCCAGGCGGAACTCACGGTCCGCCACTTCGACGAAAACCTCCTTGAGCAGGTCGGCAAACACCAGGTAGGTGACGCCTTTGCGCAGCATCAGGCGCACCAGCGGCTGCATGACATGCCGCAAGGCTTTGAGGAGCGAGGTGGGCAGCGTTGACGATTGCATTCAGCGAATTCCTGGGTAGATAACCCCAGTATAGCCGCGTGGGAAATAATCCCATGAATTTACCGAGAGCCGTGCCAACGCAATACCCGTTGCTATCCGGGAGCAGCTTGGGAGCAATTCGTCAGACTTACAGCTTCGCCTGAATTTCATGCGCGGGAACTTTTCCCGCGCAATGAAGCTGGCCCGAATTTACAGGAATGGATCGCTACCCCGGTACCGAGTTTTTTTGCGCACCGACACTGCCCGCCCTGCCGGCAACTGCCAGTGCCACGCAACAGGCCAGAAACGAGAATGCGACGAATGCGCCCATCACATGCAGGTAAGGCAACACGTGATTCCAGGCTCGAGCCACGCCCAGGAAAGCGGCGAATAGCCAACCGCTCATGGAAAGCGCACCCAACAAGGCGAGCCGCGTGCGGCCTGCACTGCGCAGCGCGACGAATGGAGCCTTCTGCAGCAGCGGGAAGCCGACTCGATGCAAGAGTGCACCGTTGAGACTCAGCAGCGCGACGACCGTCACCTTGGCCCAGAGTTTCTGATTGAGCAGATACGCGTCGCCTTCATTGAGGTAACCCTGAAGCACCAGCAACAGTCCACTTGCCCAAAGGGCCAGCAGTGCAAGGCTGACGATCTTCTGAGTTTCATCGAGGTATTCCAGCCTCGCCTGGTCCAGTATTTCCTTGCGCCAACTCCAAAGCTTGTGATCCGCCTGCAACACCCTCCCCAGGGCAATACACGTAGCGAGCAGATGACCGTACACGAGAAGCATTTTGAGCATTGCCTTGACCTTATTATTGTTTTGGCGCTGCGTTCCCTGCTTCGCTGAATTGAAACCGAATGATACAAATTTGCAATTGCATCTTCAAGACAAATCCTCGCTAACACGCACCTACACAGACCACCATAAGACTTTCGTCGTATATGGGCCGCGCACTTTGTTGTCGATTTCACAGCGTCTGGTTCGACTACCTTTCAGGGAACGGTCTCAAGGAATTGCAGACTTCCCTGTCTAAACGCTTAAACCGGAATGAATCAGGAGAAGAGCATGCGCACACTGACCGTTGCCGCGTTCGTGAGTCTGGACGGCGTCATGCAAGCGCCCGGCGGGCCTGAGGAGGATTGCAGTAGCGGATTCCGCTTCGGTGGCTGGATCGTGCCCTCCGCCGACAAAACCACCGGCCAGGCCGTAATGGACCTGTTTTCACAGCCATTCGAGTTGCTGCTGGGGCGTCGCACCTACGACATCTTCGCCGCCTATTGGCCGAACATTCAGGCCGATTCAACCCATCACACCATCGCTGACCTGTTCAACGCCGTTCCCAAGCATGTGGCCACTCATCACGCCGACTCGCTGGCCTGGCACAACAGTCATGCGCTGAAGGGCAACCTGGTCGACGCGATCAACGCGCTTAAACGCCAGGACGGTCCTCAGCTACTGACCCAAGGCAGCGGCGATCTGGTGCGCCAACTGCTTGCCGCCGGCCTGGTGGACGAGCTGCGGCTGATGATTCATCCCATCCTGCTGGGGCGCGGCAAGCGCCTGTTCGACGACAACGCACAAGCGTCTGCCTTCACCCTGGTGAATTCGATCAGCTCACCCGGGGGTGTACTGATCGCCCGCTACATCCGCAGTGGCGAAGTGCGTACAGGTTCATTCGAAGGCGTCAGGCAGCGATAGCCAGCGTCGTGTCGCCCAGGTGAAATTAAGCTTGAACTAAGGTTGCCCCTTTAGTCTTCGACTCTTTTGAGTCGTCGAGCATTTCGAAGATGGGTAGTGTCGATACAAACGCCAAGCCACCATTCAGCATCGTTCTGGTTAATTACAAAACCCCGGAGCTCACCAGGATCTGCCTGGAACTGTTGCAGGAGCATGTCCAAAAATCAGGCATTGCGGTCTGGGTGGTCGATAACGGTTCGGCGGACGCCAGCGTCGAGTATTTGCGCTCGCTCGACTGGATCAACCTGATCGAACGCGATGCCCCCACCAAAGAACCGGGGCACATCGCCCATGGCAAAGCGCTGGACATGGCGCTGGCCAGGGTCAATACCGACTACCTGTTCCTGATGCACACCGACACGTTCGTCTTCGATGCAAACGTCTTTGCGATGATGATGGACCACTGCACCAAGGATCAAAACGTCATCGCGGTCGGTTGCACGGAGCAACTCAACCGCGGACTGCCAAGGACCGTTTGGCGCTTCACTTCACGCCTGATCAAGCACCACTACCGACGCCTGAAGCAATCGCTCGGCCTGCGCTCGAAGGAGCCGAAACCCTACCGGGAAACCCACTTGAAAAGCTTTTGCACGCTATGGAATGCCAGGCTGATGAAGCAGCAGGGTTTGCATTTTCAGATTGATGACCGTGTGCCCGGTTATGAGCTGCAAGACCGCGTGATCAGGCTTGGCTACAAAGTCGTGTTCCTTTCGCCCGGCAAAATCTTCAAGTACCTGGACCACGTCCAGTCTGGCACCGTCGCTGCTGCGGGCGGATATGGCCAAGGTCATCGACGGACGAAAATGTACCAGGATATTCTCAAGCGCTTCAGTGCAACCCACTCCTCGATGTCTTGAATAAACCAGCGCCCACAAGAAAGCCCGCTGACCGTCGCCGGTTCAGCGGGCTTTTCGCATCAGGCTAATACTGGCTCACTGTTGCAGGATAAAGGTCGCCAGGCTTTTCAGGTCGTCCGGGCTCAACTGCGCGAAAGGCGGCATGGGCACATCCCCCCACTTCCCGCTGCCACCGTGCTGGATGCTGGACATAAGCCTGTCCATTGCCTGCGGGTCCTTGGCATATTTGGCCGCCACGTCGCGGTAGGCCGGGCCTACCACTTTGTGATCGATCGCGTGGCAGGACAGACAGGCGTTGTTCTGCAGCAAAGCCTTGGCGTCGACATTTGCCCCAGCCCCAGCCCCAGCCACCGGCGGGAGCTGGGCCACCGGGGCGTTCGAGGCCGCCAGAACATCGGCATCATTGGCCTTCGCACTGCCGTAGGTCACCGCCAGGTAAGCGCCGATAACACTCACATCCCGGTCGCTGATCGGGGCGCCGTACACGTGCTGCATCTTGCCCGCTTCGGCGGTCCACTGCGCCAGGCTCAGGCCTGGCGGCTGGAAGTTGATGTAGTCGGCCGAATGGCAGACGGAACACTTCTGCTGCGCCAAAGCGTAGCCAGGCATCGTGCTGGGCTTGAACGCAGCGGTTTCAGGCGGCAGCGTGATAGACAGCGGCGCGGCACCAGCCAGGGTCGCCAGACAAACCTGAGCCGCGCAGAGCAAGGCGGTCATGCATTTCACAAGTTTCATGCGGCCCTCCTCAGGCGACGGTCACGTGGGTGGTTTCGACGACGTGGCGGCGGTAGCCCGCTGGGTTCCAGTCAGCCTGCAGCGGTTGCGTCTCGCCAGCACTGTTGCTGGCCCGCACCATCAACGGTGTGGCGCCCTTGCCGGTAAAGGTGATCGGCAGTGTCCACTCACGAAAGGAGAAGTGGCCAAGGTCCTGCCCGAGCGTGGATTCACGCCAGGTTTTTCCGCCGTCGATCGACACCTCCACCTTGTTGACCCCAACGCCACCGTCGAACGCGATGCCCTTGAGCACCACGCTTTTGTTCAGCGGCAATACATCGCCGTGTTTAACACTGGTGATGAAACTGCGGACCGGCAATCTGGAAATCGGCTGGGTTTTCGCCGCCGTGGTGCCCGGGGCAATGCAGAAGCAATCGTTATCTGGAACCCGGTAACCCTTGGCCATGAAGAAACCGTCGTAGGTGTGGTCGACGACTTCGATCTCACTCAGGTGCTTGACCCAGTACGTGCCGAAGTAGCCTGGCACCACCAGACGAATCGGGTATCCGTTGAGAAATGGCAGGTCGGTGCCATTCATCGACCACGCGATCATGGGCTCGCCGTCCATGGCATGGCTGATGTCCAGCGCCTTGATGAACTCCGGCGTGCTTGGCAACACCGGTTTATCGAGCCCACGGAAGGTCACTTGCCGGGCCTCGGCTTTCACACCGGCCTTTTCCAGCACAGCCTTGAGCGGCACGCCCACCCAGCGCGCATTGCCCATGGAGCCATTGCCCAACTGCGCGCCGAACACTCGAGGCATCGAGAAGCCACGGCTGTTACCCGAACACTGATTGACGGCCACCACTTCTACCGGTGCGGCAAGGGCCTTGAGCTCGGCAAGGGAAAGCGACAGCGGCGTCTCGACCGAGCCCTTGATTGTCAGGCGGTAGCTGTCCGGATCGATGCTGGTCGGGAAATTGGCCAGGTGGTAACGCACGAAAAAGGCGTCATTGGGCGTGATCGGTCCTTCGTTGAAGACCGGGAACGGCGTCTCCAGATGCGGCGGCCGAGTGGTCACCAGGGTCAACGGACGTTTTTGCGGGTATTGCACCAGCGGTCGTGGGCCTGCGGCAAAGGTCACGTCTTCGACGGATTCGCTGGCCGCTGCGGATTCATCGGCTGCCCTGGCCAGGCTTGCCAGCGGCGACGCCGCCAAAGCCAAAGTGAAAGCATCGCGTAAAACCCGCCGGCGGCTCGGCTGGCTGCTGTCTACAAAACTGAACTTCATTCTGCGCTCTCTATGATTGTTTTATTGAGATGCAACTGACTGTGGGAGCGAGCTTGCTCGCGATGATCGTTAACGAAAACGCGTGCTTACTGACTAAACGCGGCGCACTTGAGTCCATCGCGAGCCAGCTCGCTCCTACAAATTCCCGCCAGGGCGGAGAGGTATCAGGCTTACGGTTTCGCCTTACCGAGGTCGGAAAACAAACCAGTATCGTCAGGGCCAAAGTGCCTGCTTCTCATTGAGCGTCAGTGACTTGACAATTGATGACAGGAACCCCCGTTACGGCCGGCGTAGACGCTCCGAGCTCAAAGCGTTGCCTGTGCCATCGCCCACAAAAAATGCCCACTGACCGCCGCCGGTTCAGTGGGCTTTTTCACATCAGTCTAAAAACTGCCCTCGCCTGCTGCCGCCAAGGCAATGGTCTGTCCAAATTGCATAAACGCCAGCTTGTAGGAGCGAGCTTGCTCGCGATGGACGTCAACGATAACGCGTGCTGCCTGAGTGCCCGCGTTGTCCTGGCGTTTTTCGCGAGCAGGCTCGCTCCTACAGGGAATCAGGGGTATTTCGTGGGATCCGAGAGCAAAAAAGCCCACTGACCGTCGCCGGTTCAGTGGGCTTTTTTTGATCCGGCAGTCTAATTAGAGAGCCATATCACTCGCAGCATTAGCCTTCGGCGCTTTCGCATCCGTATCGACAGTCACTGGCTTCACAGCCGGCGCAATCACCGCTGGTGGCGGAGTCAGTTCCAACACCTTGGCGGTGTAGGCCCATTCTTCAGCAACCTTCTCAGGGCTGGCGTTCAGCTGGGTGCCGTAGCTCGGTACGATCTGGTGCAGTTTTGCCTGCCACTCAGGGGTCGCGACCTTGTCCTTGAACACTTTCTGCAGCACGGTCAGCATGATCGGCGCGGCGGTCGAAGCGCCTGGGGAGGCGCCCAGCAGGCCGGCGATGCTGCCGTCTTGCGAAGCGACGATTTCGGTGCCCAGTTTCAGCACGCCACCGGCGGCTTCGTCACGCTTGATGATCTGCACGCGCTGGCCGGCCTGCCACAGGCGCCAGTCTTCAGCCTTGGCGTTCGGGAAGTATTCCTTCAGGGCGTTGAGGCGGTCTTCGTCAGACAGCATCAACTGGCCTGCCAGGTACTCGACCAGCGGGTATTCCTTGATGCCGACCTTGGTCATTGGCCACACGTTGTGGGTGGTCGTGGTGGTCAGCAGGTCCAGGTACGAACCTTCTTTCAGGAACTTGGTGCTGAAGGTCGCGAACGGGCCAAACAGGATCACGCGCTTGCCGTCCAGCACGCGGGTGTCCAGGTGCGGAACCGACATCGGCGGTGCACCAACGGAGGCTTTGCCGTAGGCCTTGGCCAGGTGTTGCTCGGCGATGGTCGGGTTCTCGGTCACGAGGAACGAGCCGCCTACCGGGAAGCCTGCGTATTCCTTGGCTTCAGGAATGCCGGACTTCTGCAGCAGGTGCAGGGCACCGCCGCCGGCGCCGATGAACACGAACTTGGCGTCGGTTTCGGTCTTGCTGCCGTCTTTCAGGTTTTTGTAGCTGACACGCCAGCTGCCGTCTTCGTTCCGGGTGATGTCCTGTACTTCGCTGGACAGCTTCAAGTCGAACTTCGGCGTGGTTTGCAGGTGCGCAACGAACTGGCGGGTGATTTCGCCGAAGTTCACGTCGGTACCCAGCGGGCTCCAGGTGGCCGCGATCTTCTGGCTCGGGTCACGCCCTTCCATCATCAGCGGCACCCACTTTTTGATCACAGCCGGGTCTTCGGAGTACTGCATGCCGGCGAACAGCGGGCTCGCTTGCAGGGCTTCGTAGCGTTTTTTCAGGAACTTGATGTTGTCATCGCCCCACACGAAGCTCATGTGCGGTGTGGAGTTGATGAACGAACGCGGGTTCTTCAGCACGCCTTGCTGAACCTGCCAGGCCCAGAACTGACGGGAGATCTGGAACGCTTCGTTGATTTCAACGGCCTTCGGGATCGAAACCTTGCCGTTCTCGTCTTCAGGGGTGTAGTTCAGCTCGGCCAGGGCGGAGTGACCGGTACCGGCGTTGTTCCAGCCGTTGGAGCTTTCCTGGGCGACACCGTCGAGGCGCTCGATCATTTCCATCGAAGTGCCGGGTTCCAGCTCATTGAGCCACACACCCAGGGTCGCGCTCATGATGCCGCCGCCGATCAGCAGTACGTCGACTTTCTTGGCTTCTTCGGCCTGGGCTGTCGTCATCCCCAACGACAAGGCCAGCCCCAGCAGGGCTGTGTTCACTTTCTTAAACATCTGTAGCACCTATGATAAAACGCCATCCGCCCTTCCGTCCTCATGCGCACAACCCCGTGTTTCACGGCAGTCACGGGTGCGGCACTCAAGGATTGCAGGGTGGGCACACAAGGCCGACGAACCGCATCGACCCCACTTTAATGTCCCTTCTGAACTGACTTTTTATCTTTATTGGCTTCAGCTACTTGAGCGACAGTGATTCTGCTCGCCCGTCTCAAGGACAGGAAAACTGAATAGATCAAACCAAGTTGTCGCGAAGAATATCACGACAAGGCTTACCCGCGCGTCTGTTCCCGACCGGTTAGCCCGGGCCCGGGCGCCCGGCCTTCTATACTCATCCTGTTTTTCTCAACGAGTGTGTGAGCAACAGCCATCAGCGATAGGAGCAGTCATGAGCGACAAAGACGATCTGCGCAAGTACTCCTCTCAGGTAATCGACGGCGTAGAGGCCGCACCGGCACGCGCCATGCTGCGGGCCGTGGGCTTTACCGATGCAGACTTCACCAAGCCGCAGGTAGGCATCGCCTCGACCTGGGCCATGGTCACGCCCTGCAACATGCACATCGACAAGCTGGCGCTCGAAGCCGAAAAAGGCGCGAATGCCGCCGGTGCCAAGGGCGTGATCTTCAACACCATCACCATTTCCGACGGCATCGCCAACGGCACCGAAGGCATGAAGTATTCGCTGGTGTCCCGCGAGGTGATCGCCGACTCCATTGAAGTGGTCACCGGTTGCGAAGGCTTCGACGGCCTGGTGACCATCGGCGGTTGCGACAAGAACATGCCGGGGTGCCTGATCGGCATGGCGCGGCTGAATCGCCCGTCGATCTTTGTCTACGGCGGCACCATCCAGCCGGGGGCCGGCCATACCGATATCATTTCCGTGTTCGAGGCCGTGGGCCAGCACGCGCGGGGCGACATCAACGAGATTCAGGTCAAGCAGATCGAGGAAGTGGCGATTCCCGGTCCCGGTTCCTGTGGCGGCATGTACACCGCCAACACCATGGCCTCGGCCATAGAAGCATTGGGCATGAGCCTGCCTGGGTCCAGCTCCCAGGACGCCATCGGCACCGACAAGGCGTCGGACAGTTTCCGGGCCGGCCAGCAGGTCATGGAGTTGCTCAAACTCGACCTCAAACCTCGCGACATCATGACCCGCAAAGCCTTCGAGAATGCCATCCGCGTGGTGATCGCCCTCGCCGGCTCGACCAACGCCGTGCTGCATCTGCTGGCCATGGCCAATGCGGTGGATGTCGAACTGACCCTGGATGACTTCGTCGAGCTCGGCAAGGTTTCCCCGGTGGTCGCCGACCTGCGCCCCAGCGGTAAATACATGATGAGCGAGCTGGTGGCCATCGGCGGCATTCAACCGCTGATGAAGCGCATGTTGGATGCCGGCATGCTGCACGGCGATGTGCTGACCGTCACCGGCCAGACCCTGGCGGAAAACCTGGCCAACGTACCCGACTACCCGGCCGGCCAGGACGTGATCCGGCCTTTCGACCAGCCGATCAAAAAGGACTCCCACCTGGTCATTCTGCGCGGCAACCTCTCGCCCACTGGCGCCGTGGCCAAGATCACCGGCAAGGAAGGCCTGCGCTTCGAAGGCACGGCCCGGGTCTATCACGGCGAAGAAGGTGCGCTGGCCGGCATTCTCAATGGCGAAGTCCAGCCCGGCGAAGTGATCGTGATCCGTTACGAAGGGCCAAAGGGCGGTCCGGGTATGCGCGAAATGCTCTCGCCGACGTCGGCGGTCATGGGCAAGGGCCTGGGCAAGGAGGTGGCGCTGATCACCGACGGGCGTTTTTCCGGCGGTTCCCACGGTTTCGTGGTCGGTCACATCACGCCGGAAGCCTTTGAGGGCGGGCCGATTGCGCTGGTCGAGAATGGCGACAGGATCATCATCGATGCTGAAACCCGGCTGATCACGGTGGATGTCTCCGATGCCGTGCTGGCCGAGCGCAAGTCGCGCTGGGTGCGGCCGGAATCAAAATACAAGCGCGGGGTGCTGGCCAAGTATGCGAAGACGGTGTCCAGTGCTTCGGAGGGGGCTGTGACGGACAAATACCTGTAGCCCGTAGTTTTGCGTTGTATGGTCTGCCGCCTTCGCGAGCAAGCCCGCTCCCACAGAGGATCTCCATTTGCCGAAGATCACCTGTGGGAGCGGGCTTGCTCGCGAAGGCGTCCTGTCAGGCAACCTCTACCTCAAAACCTGAACCGATCAACCGACCGCGACAGCTGCTCCGCCGAAGCCTTCCACCCGATCACCTTGCAGTCGTCACCGGTTGCTTTTGCGCCATACCCCGCAAAGACACCAGCAACAGGCTGACAAACGCACCGGCAACCGCGATGGCCATGTCCTTTTGCGAGTCCCAGGGATCGTTTTGCGCACCGACGAAGGCCTTCGCCGTGTCTTTGCCCAGGAAAGCCCCGCCGATCCATTCCACCAGTTCGTACAAGGCGGATGTCGACAGCATGATGTTCAGGGTCACGAAAAACAGCCAGAACCCGCGCAGCGGCGTCAGCCGCCACAGCACTTCGCGCACCGGATAAACCAGCAGCAGCCCATAGCTCAGATGTACCAGGCGGTCGTAGTGATTGCGATGAGCACCTGTCGCCCGGTCGAAACTGAAGCCCAACCACGCCGAAGACCATTGTTCGTAAGGCACCAGGGAATAGGTGTAGTGGGCGCCCAGTTCATGCACGCACAGAAACGCAAACACCAGTGTGATGGACACCGCAGACAGGCGGAACCGCCGTGAAACCGCCACCAGCGTCCCCACCAGCAACAGCACCAGCAGGTTCTCCAGCGCCCAGTCCACCCGGCTGCGGGGAGCAAAACCCGACACCACGACAATCACCAGAAACACCATGAGCAACGTCAGGTCGTGCCGTAAACGCGGGTCAGGCTGCATGGCGCAATACCTCGAAGTCAGGACATCGCCCTTTTAACTTCGAGGTACGATCACCGGGCAAGTTCGCTTTTTTCCTCCCTCGCATGCTACGTTGTACGATGACTGACGAATATTCGAACAGTCGTCGCGCAATCCCTACAACAACAAGGAAACACCCATGAAAAAAGCAACAGTGCTGATTGGTTTTCTGTGCCTGTTCAGCGGTTACGTCGCCGCCACCCCGGCCGCCGCGGACAAGGACGTGGCCCAGGCTGTCGACCACCTGACCCAGGCCATGCTGCACAAAGACATCCCGGAGCTGAACGCCTTGACCGCCGAGAACCTGACCTACGGGCATTCCAGCGGCAAGATCCAGGACAAGCAGGCCTTCATCGCCGACATCGAAACCGGCAAAAGCGCCTTCAAGACCCTTGAGATGCAAAACCAGACCATTACCGTCTCGGGCGATGTCGCGCTGGTCCGCCACCACTTCTCGGCCCAAGCGCTCAAAGGCACTGAGGTGGTGCCGACGGAAATCGAAAACTTCCAGATCTGGCAAAAGCAGAACGGCAAATGGCTGCTGGTAGGACGGCAGGCGTTCAAGTTCTGATGCATTGCTAAAACCGCCCCATAACCTGTGGGAGCGAGCTTGCTCGCGAAGGCACAGTGTCAGTCAACTCCCTGTTGGATGTGCCGGCCTCTTCGCGGGCAAGCCCGCTCCCACAGGAATGTTGGCCGGCCACAGAATTGGCATTCACTGAAGATCAGAACTGTGGGAGCGGGCTTGCTCGCGAAGGCGCAGTGTCAGTCAACCTCCCTGTTGGATGTGCCGACCTCTTCGCGGGCAAGCCCGCTCCCACAGGAATGTTGGCCGGCCACAGAATTGGCATTCACTGAAGATCAGAACTGTGGGAGCGGGCTTGCTCGCGAAGGCGCAGTGTCAGTCAACCTCCCTGTTGGATGTGCCGACCTCTTCGCGGGCAAGCCCGCTCCCACAGGAATGTTGGCCGGCCACAGAATTGGCATTCACTGAAGATCAGAACTGTGGGAGCGGGCTTGCTCGCGAAGGCGCAGTGTCAGTCAACCTCCCTGTTGGATGTGCCGACCTCTTCGCGGGCAAGCCCGCTCCCACAGGAATGTTGGCCGGCCACAGAATTGGCATTCACTGAAGATCAGAACTGTGGGAGCGGGCTTGCTCGCGAAGGCGCAATGTCAGTCAGCCTCCCTGTTGGATGTGCCGGCCTCTTCGCGGGCAAGCCCGCTCCCACAGGAATGTTGGCCGGCCACAGAATTGGCATTCACTGAAGATCAGAACTGTGGGAGCGGGCTTGCTCGCGAAGGCGCAATGTCAGTCAGCCTCCCTGTTGGATGTGCCGGCCTCTTCGCGGGCAAGCCCGCTCCCACAAAGGGGATAGACGGTGGTCAGTTGCCCCTCCATTCCCGCGGGCTGAGCCCGGTCTTGCGACGAAACGCCCGGGCCAGCGCCGAGGGGCTTTCGTAACCGACTTCCTCGGCAATCAGCGCAATCGGCCGGCCCTCGCGCAAGCGTTTCTGCGCCAGGCTGATGCGCCAGCTCACCAGGTAATCCACCGGCGTTTGCCCGACCACCCGACGAAAATGTTCGGCGAAACTGGCCCGCGACATGTTGGCGGCGACCGAGAGTTCGGCCACGCTCCAGGCCTTGGCCGGGGTTTCATGCATCAGGCTCAGGGGCCGCGCCAGGCGCGCATCGGCGAGGCCGGCCATCATGCCCGGTTGCTGGCCACCCGTACTCAGAATGTGTCGCAGCAACAGAATCACCAGCAATTCAAACAACCGGTCCATGACGGCTTCACGCCCGCATGTGCCGTCAAACGCCTCGTTGAACAGCCATTCCAGAGTCCCGGCCAGTGCCGGGATTTCATCGAGCTTAAGCACCAGGTAATCAGGCAGTGCCGCCGCCAGGGCATTGCCCGCGCCGCCGTCGAAATCCAGGGTCGCGCAGACCAGTTGCGTGCCGGACGCTTCTGAAGCGAACAGGCGATGCCGATAGGGGCGGGGGAAAAATATCAGGGTCGGTTCGGTCAGTTGCAGATCCGGCTGATCCCCCAACCTGAGCAGCAACTCACCCGCCTGAAGCAGGTGCAAATGACCGCTGACCTGTTGGCCGTCGAAGGCGGTGGTACCGCAAAACGTGCCGCTATGGAACGTGCCGGCATTGACGCCAAAGTGTGTGAGCAACGTAGACAAGCGATCCATGACAAGGCTCCCGAAGGCAGTTCTGGACGATCTGTCGCATATCCTCGACTATTTGCACCCAACAAGCCAGGCGTTCTCCCTAACATCAGCTCCGTACCCAGCGCATTCCGCGCTTCACACCACGGAGTATCACCATGACCCGCATTGCCCCGATCAGTCTGGAACACGCCACCGACGCCACCCGCCCGCTGCTGGAAGGCGTGCAGAAGAAAATCGGCTTTTTGCCCAACGTCTTCAAAGTATTGGCCCACGCCCCGGCGGTGTTGGCCTCGTACCTGCAAAACTCGGCCGCACTGGGCAAGACGTCCCTGAGCGCCACGGAAAAAGAAGCGGTGTCCCTGGCTACTTCGCAGGTCAACGGCTGCGACTACTGCCTGGCCGCTCACACGCTGTTCGCCGGCAAGGCCGGGCTGTCGAAGCAGGACATCCTCAGCGCACGACACGGTGAACTAAACGCCATAGCCACCCTCGCCCGCCAGATCACCGAAAGCCGTGGCCACCTGACCGTCGAACAGATCGCGGCAGCCCGTGCTTCCGGTATCGACGACGGCAAGATCATTGAAGTGATCGCCCATGTAGCTTCGCAGACATTGACCAACTACCTGAACAACGCCGTGCTGACCGACATCGACTTCCCGGCCATCGATGCCTGAGCCCATCTAGCGTAAATCCAGTCTGAAAAAACCTGTGGGAGCGGGCTTGCTCGCGAAGGCGGTGTGTAAGTCGACAGCATTGGTGTCTGATACGCCGCTTTCGCGAGCAAGCCCGCTCCCACACTGACTTTATTCAAGCGACAGAGATGCGCATGACGTCACGATCAGGTATTGGTTTTCAGCTTGGTCCACAGCCTCGTGCTCAACCGTGCGATGGCCGCGGGCAAGTCCTCGACGGTGAACAGCTTGTCCATCACGCTTTTCGGCGGGTAGATCGCCAGGTCCTGCTTCACCGCCGGGTCAACGAAGGCATCCGCCGCACTGTTGGGGTTGGCGTAATGGATGCTGTTGCTGATGTTGGCAATCACCTTCGGCTCCAGCAGGTAGTTCATGTAGGCGTAGCCGTTGCGCTCATGGGGCGCGTTCTTGGGCATGACGACCATGTCCAGCCACAAGGTGGAACCCTCCTCCGGGATCGAGTAGGCAATATCGATCCCGTTTTTCGCCTCCCTGGCACTGGCGGCGGCCTGCACGATGTCGCCGTTGAAACCGATCACCGCGCAGACGTTACCGTTGGCCAGGTCGCTGATGTACTTGGACGCATGGAAATACTGGACGTAAGGCCGGATCTTCAGCAGCGCCTGCTCGGCTTTCTTGTAGTCGGCAGGCTCATGGCTGTGGGGCGGCAGGCCCAGATAGTTAAGCGTGATCGGCAGGATCTGCGTCGGGTTGTCGATGATCGCCACCCCACATTCGCTGAGCTTCTTGATGTTGTTCTCGTCGAAAAACAGGCTCCAGGACCGGGTGACGTCGGTATTGCCGAAGATCGCCTTGATCTTCTCGACGTTGTAACCGATGCCCGCCGTGCCCCACATGTAGGGGTAGCCGTACTGGTTGCCCGGATCGTTGACCTCAAGCTTCTTCATCAGCGCCGGGTCGAGGTTTTTCCAGTTGGGCAACTGGCTCCGGTCGAGTTTCTGGATGGCGCCGGCCTTGATCAGGCGCGACAGGAAGTGGTTCGACGGGCTGACCACGTCATACCCGGTGTTGCCGGTCATCAACTTCGATTCCAGCACTTCGTTGCTGTCGTGGATGTCGTAGGTCGCCTTGATCCCGGTTTCCTTGTTGAAGTTGACCAGGGTGTCGTCGGCGATGTAGCCGTTCCAGTTGGAAATATTGACGGTTTCGTCGGCATGAGTCACGGCGGAAAAGGTCGAGATCAGGGCCACAAGGGAAAGCGTATTGACGCGCATGTTGAATCACCTTCGATGGGAAGTGCTTTTGTTCTTGTTGTGAAACGGGTGTTTTCAGATTTCGCTTCTGGCCCGGACCGCTTCCACGCGCATACGCAGCATGGCACCGATATCGAGCAACGGCTTGGGCGGTAGCCAGCCTGGCTGCGCCCGTTGAATGACCGAGTGCAGCAACGGCGAATCACGACCCGAGGCCAGCTCCGCCAGCAAGCGGCCCCACAGCGTGCCCCGTGCCACGCCGGAACCATTGCACCCGGCCACGGCGAAAACGCCCTCCTCGACTTTGCCGAAATACGGCTGCCCGGAACGCGAAGCGCTGAGATGACCGGTCCAGGTGTATTCGATGTCCTGCTCGCCGAGCATCGGGAAACGTCGTTGCAACCCCAGCACATGGTGCTGGCGGCGAATCGACAATTCGCTCAATGAAAGATCCCGCGAGCGGTATTCCGCGGTGTTGCGGATCATCACCCGGCGATCCGGGGTCAGGCGCACCGTGGCGCCCAACGGGCGGGTCGACAGCACGCCCCAGGACGCCGGCGCACCAAGGGCTTGAAACTCTTGATCGCTGAGCGGCCGCGTAAGGCTGGCGCTGAGCTCCATTGCGAAGGTGCCGCTGTCATCGATGCCCGCGCGAGGGATAAAGGCGTTCAGGCAGACCAATACCTGTCTGGCTTCGACACAGCCGTTTTGGCCCCGGGCGTGAATCCGGCCGTCGCCCAGGCGCTCAAGACCTGCGATATCGGCGCTCTCGTAGACCGTCACTGTCGGCGGCAGGGCATCGAGCAAGCCCCGAACGTACTTCGCCGGTTGCAGCAGCGCATTGCCGTTGCCGCACCAGATCGCGGCGCGGTAGTGCCGGCTGCCGAGTTTTTCGATCAATGGCTCGCCTTGCAGAAATTGCGCGCTGGCGCCAACGGCACGCAGGGTCTGCAGCTTGGCCTCGACGTGAGTCAGCTTGCGTGGGTCGCTGACGGCGAAGAAATAACCCGACTCCCTGAAGTCGCATTCGATGCCAAGGCGGGTAATCTGCTTGCGGACTTCGTCGGCGGCTGCGCGGCCGATTGCCGTATCCGCTTGATACCCGGCGAACCCGTCGCTACCCAGTAGCTCCCCGGCAGCGGGATGCTCATGAGCCACCACAAAACCGGAGTTGCGCGCCGAAGCGCCTTGCGCGGCACGCTGGCGGTCAACAACCACGATACGTGCCTGGGGGTGCATTTGCGCCAGAGCGTGCGCCGCACTGAGGCCGGTGATGCCCGCACCGATCACCAGCCAATCGGCTTGCTGCGCGCCTTTGAGCGGCTCGCGCAAGGGGGAACTCCCCGCTTGCGCAATCCAGCCACAGATATTTTCCATGTGTCACCTCAGGTTCTTGTTCTGCGAACCGTCTCGATCCAAAACAGCACTGCATGCAGAATTTGCATAAGCTGTTTTCGAGGACGGTGGCGATGACTAGAATCTAAAGGCTCAAAACGCGGGTAACCAACGTTATTAAATCATCGAGGCATTCTGAAAACGCATGGACAAGATTCGCCACGTGCCCTCGCTGCAGGGCTTGCAGGCTTTGGTCGAGGTTGCCGGGACAGGCAGCTTCACCCAAGCGGCGCAAAAGCTCTGTCTGACCCAGAGCGCGGTGAGCCGACAGATTCAGCAACTGGAGAGCCACTTTGGCCTGCCGCTGTTTGTCAGGAGCAGCCGCAGCCTTCAACTGACCGCCGAGGGCGAACAGGTACTGGCCAGCGCCCGCAGCATCCTTGAACAGTTGCGTACCCTCGAAGACCGGCTCGCGCCGCAAAAACGCCCGTTCCGCATTCGCATGCACGTGTCACTGGCGGTGCGCTGGCTGCTGCCCAAACTGAGCGATTTCTACCGGCATCACCCGGACGTATCCCTGGCAATCGAAACCGTGGCCACCGAAGTGGTCGAGCCGGCCAGCGACAGTGACGCCTACATTCTCTATCTGCCGGAGCCGTCCACAGCGCCCGATTGCCTGACCCTGTTCGAAGAGGCATTGGTGCCCGTGTGCGTGCCAGGGCTCGGCACTAACGACCGGCCGTTGGCTTCGCAAGAAGATCTGTCGGGTTTCGCGTTGCTGCACCGCTCCTCCGATCAACATGACTGGAAGGTCTGGCTGTCAGCCCATGGTGGCATGTCGCTGCATGACTACCGGCACATCCCTTTCAACCTCGACGAACTGGCACTCGATGCCGCCGCCCGGGGCCTGGGCGTGGCGATGACCGACATGACCCTGGCGGGTGAGTCGATTCAACGGGGCGAACTGGTGATTCCGTTCGGTGAGCCGTTGAAGACCCGGGGGATCTACTCGTTGTGCCTGCAACCCTCGGCCAACGCGCATCCCGCCTGTGGGGCGGTGATGCAGTGGTTCACCGCGCAAGCCACTGCATGACCCTGTAGGAGCGAGCCTGCTCGCGAAGAAGCCTTCACATTCAAAATCAATGTCAACTGACACACCGCCTTCGCGGGCAAGCCCGCTCCCACAGGGTGAGTGGGTGTACGCACTACTCGTGAGCTACTGAAATAACTGTGGGAGCGGGCTTGCCCGCGAAGACGGTGTGTCAGCGAAGCAAATATCAACTGACCCGACGCCTTCGCGAGCAAGCCCGCTCCCACAGGGGTTGCTCAATCATCCTCATGCAACTTGATGCCGCGTTTATGCAACACATAGGGCACCATCAGCACCAGCAACGTCAGGGCGAGGAAGAATGCCGAGATCGGTTGCGTGACGAACACCGTCCAGTCGCCCTGGCTGATGGACAAGGCGTTACGCAGTTGTTTCTCGGCCATCGGCCCCAGCAGCATGCCGACGATCACGGGGGCGACGGGGAAGTCGAAACGCCGCATCAACACCCCGCCCCAGCCAATCGCCAACATCAGTATCAGGTCGAAGGATGAGTGGCGCATGCCATACACGCCGATGGTGGCGAATACCAGGATGCCGGCATTCAGGTATGGCCGGGGGATTTGCAGCAGTTTGACCCACAGCCCCACCAGCGGCAGGTTCAACACCAGCAGGATAACGTTGCCGATATACAGCGACGCCACCAATGTCCAGACCAGGTCGGCGGAGGTTTCGAACAGCATCGGCCCCGGTTGCAGGTTGTAGTTCTGAAACGCCGCCAGCAGGATCGCCGCGGTAGCGGACGTCGGGATGCCCAGGGTCAGCAACGGCACCAAAGACCCGGTCGCGCTGGCGTTGTTGGCCGCTTCCGGGCCGGCGACGCCTTCGATGGCGCCCTCTCCCTTGTTGGCGGAAAACTCCTTGGGGTACTTGCTGAGCTTGCGCTCGGCGGAATAGGACAAAAAGGTTGGAATCTCGGCGCCACCGGCCGGAATCGAACCAAACGGGAAACCGATCAGCGTGCCCCGAAGCCACGCGGGCACCGAGCGTTTCCAGTCCGCGCGGGTCATCCACATCGAAGTCAGGCGATGCCGTCCTTCGTTTGATTCCCCTTGATAGAGCAGGCTGTACAAGGCCTCGCCCACCGCGAACAAACCGACCGCCACCAGCACCACTTCGATGCCGTCCACCAGTTCGGGCACGCCGAGGGTGTAGCGGGCAATGCCCGAGGTCGAGTCCAGCCCGATCAAACCGATGGTCAGCCCGACGCCCAGCGAAGCGAACCCGCGCAGCATCGAAGCGCCGAGCACCGCCGACACGGTGGTGAACGACAGCACCAGGATCGCGAAGTATTCGGTCGGCCCAAAATTCAGGGCCAGCCTGGCCACGACGGGTGCAAACAGTGTCAGCAAAATCGTGGCGATGGTGCCGGCGACGAACGAGCCTATCGCCGCCGTTGCCAGCGCAGGTCCCGCCCGGCCGTTGCGCGCCATCAGGTTGCCTTCCAGGGCCGTGACCATGGAGGACGATTCACCGGGTGTGTTGAGCAGGATCGAGGTGGTCGAGCCACCGAACTGTGCGCCGTAATAGATACCGGCGAACATGATCAAGGCGCCGGTGGGGTCGACCTTGGCGGTGATCGGCAACAGCAGGGCCACCGTCAGCGCCGGACCGATCCCCGGCAATACGCCGATGGCGGTGCCGAGCAGGCAGCCGATGAACCCCCACATCAGATTGATCGGCGTCAGTGCCGAGGAAAACCCCATCGCCAGGCTTGAAAGAATGTCCACGGTGTCGATCTCCTTTCAAAGCCAAATGTTGATCAGCGACGGCAGGGAAACCCCCAGCCCAGCGTTGAACAGCCAATAGATCGGCAAGGTCAAGGCAATGCCGATGGCCAGGTCCCGCACGGGATGACGGCTGCCAAACCCCCGCGCCGAACAGGCGAACAGCAACCCGGCGGCCAGCACGAAACCGATCAGGTTGATCAGCAGGGCCACCCCCACCAACCCTCCAGTAACCCAGGCGGCTCCGGATTTACCGCCAGGGATCGCACCATTGCCGCTGTCCAGTTCGCGAAAACCGCCGGTGAGCGCCTGATAACTCAGCAACAGGCCCACCACACCGAGAAAGCCGGCGACGATCCAGGGGTAGACGTAAGCCGGCAGAATCACGAAGCCCATCTCGGCTGGAAAGCGGTTGGCCCCCACGGCCAGCAAGGCGCTAAGGGCGATCAGTCCAAGGCCGATCGCCAATTGCGTCGGTACGATTGCGCGTGACCCGGCCATCTCAAAGCAGCCCGACCTTGACCAGCATCGCCCGCAGACGCACGTGCTCTTCGTCGACGAATTTGCCGAAGTCATCACCGGTCAACACGCTCTCGGTCCAGGCATTGGTTTTAATGTTGTCTTGCCAGACTTTGCTTTTGCTGGCGGTCACGACCGCGTCGGTCACTTCTTTACGCTGCTCGGCTGTGAGGTTCGCAGCGCCGTAGACACCGCGCCAATTGCCGATGATCACGTCGTAGCCGCTTTCCTTGAGGGTCGGCGCATCGATCCCCGGGACACGCTCGGGCGCACCGATGGCCAGCACCCGGATCTGGCCGTTCTTGATGTATTGACCCAGTTCGGCGTAGCCCCCGGTGAGCACCTTGATCTGGCCGCCCAGGGTCTGGGCCACGATTTCACCCCCGCCGCCGGTGGCGATGTAATTGACCTTGTTGACCGGGACATCCAGTTTGCCAGCCAGCTCGGCGATGCCGATGTGGTCGATCGACCCCTTGGAACCACCGCCAAAGGTGACGCCGGTGGGCTTTGCCTTGAAGTCCTTGATCAGGTCATCGAGGGTCTTGTAGGGCGAATCCTTGCGCACGGCAATCACGTTGTACTCGGTGAACAGCCGGGCAATGGGCGTCACATCCTTAAGGCTGATCTGCGGTTTGTTCTGTTCGATCCCCGCGACCATGATCGCGCCGACCACCAGCAATGCGTTCGGGTCACCCTTGGTGCTGTTGGCAAATTGCGCCAGCCCCAGGGTCCCGCCCGCCCCGCCCTTGTTCTCGAAGGTCACGGACTTGGCCGTATTGGCCTCGACCATGGCCTTGCCCAGCACCCGGGCGGTCTGGTCGTAACCACCGCCCACCGAACCCGGGGCCATGAATTTCACGGTATCCAACGCGAAGGCTGGTGCGACCAGCACGGCAGCGGTCAAACCGGCGGCCATGCAGCGACTGAAACGACGGATCAAGGCGGACATGGGATCTCCTGATTACATTGTTTTTATCGGTGCCGCTTGCCCATCAAGGTGTGCGATGGACCGGGGCCTGCAAACAAGCTTAGGCCATGGATTCATGGGTTGACTTGTTTTGCTGAAACCACCCGCCAAATGCGCCGCCCCCCTTGTAGGAGCCCCCTGTGGGAGCGAGCTTGCTCGCGATGACGGAGTGTCAGTCGACATTTTCGGTGTCTGACACACCGCCATCGCGAGCAAGCTCGCTCCCACAGGTTCTCGGGTTCCATTGCGACAAAACAATGTCCAGGGCCTAACCTCATTGGCTAAGTGACCAACAACCCGTCGAGCTCGCCGATGCGCAATGTCTTGAAGTCAATGATTTACGTCGCCTTCGCGGTTCTGGTGGCAAGCCCGGGATGGCTGTTGGCAGGGGATATGGCCGACGCTCCTGCTCTTGCCCCCGCCCCTGCCCCCGCAGCCCCGATCATCAGCATCTCCGACAGCGAATTGCTGGGGGTGCAAAACCAGCTCAACAGCCTCAAGCAGCAGGTTTCCCAGGCCAGCAATTACACCCAGCTGGAAAGCTCACAGGACCAGGTGCAAGTACTGATTCAGGAGATTGAACGCCTGTCCACATCGCTGCTGCCTGGCCAGGCGCAATTGCAGGCGCAACTGAACGTGCTGGGGCCCGTGCCGCTTGACGAGAACGCACAGGTGACATCTGCAATTACTACCCAACGAGACGCCCTCGGCGAGCAAAAAAACAAGATCGACAGCCAACTCAAAACCCTGGCCGCGCTTAAAATAAGTGCCGCCGAGCTGATCACCCAGATTGCCAGCATTCGGCGCAGCTTGCTGGAAGCGGAAGTGACCCAGCAGACCAGCAGTATCCTGAGCCCGAGATTCTGGTCGCCATTGTTCGCTCTTCCGATCGAGGACCGTCAACGTTTCAGCGCCCTCATCGAGCAACTCGAGGCCACGCACCGAGCCGCCTGGCAACCCGGACAACGCGGGATCACGGCCACCCTGCTGATCCTGGCCCTGGTCACATGGACCGTGGGTCGAGACCTCGCCGGCCGGGTTCTGGCGTGGCTGTGCTTTCATCGAATGCCTGCAGGCCGACTGCGGCGCAGCTCCCTTGCGCTGGCGTCGGTGATGGCGACGGTGCTGACCGCTGGCATCGCCCTGCAACTGTTGCATTTTGCCGGGACCCGGCAACTGCCCTACCCCCCCCTGCTGGCCGACCTGGCGCAATATCTGGAAAAGCTGGCCTATACCTGCGTACTGATCACCGGATTGAGCCGCGCACTGTTGTCCACCAAACATCCCTCCTGGCGCCTGCCCGATATTGCCGATCCGGTGGCGCTGGCGATGGAGCCCTATCCGAGGTTGCTGGCCAGCCTGCTGCTGGTGCTGGTAACCCTGGTGCAGATGAGCAATGTCACCGGCATGAGCGCCGAAGTGGTGTTGTTCGGTCGGGGTATCGTGGCATTGGTCGCGGCACTGGTGATCGGTGCGCTGCTGTTGCGCGTCAGCAAGACGCGCAGAGACCTGATCGTTGCCGGAGAAGCCCCCGAAGGCGTCACCACCTTCGCCGGCCTGATTTACACGTTCACGGGCGCTGCCGTGGTGGTGTCCCTGTTCGCCCTGTTGATCGGCTACGTGACGATGGCCCGGTTCATCACCTATGAAATGGTCTGGATATTCATCATCTGCGCCGGTTTCTACCTGCTCACACAGGTCTATCAGGACACCTGCGACTACGTTTTTTCGCCCCGGCAACCCACCGGCAAGACCATCAAACAGCTGCTGGGCATCGGCAATCCGCGCCTGGAACAGATCTGCACCGTGTTATCCGGAGCCGGCCGCGCCATCCTGATACTGATTGGCCTCATTGCGCTGTTTGTCGGCGGGATCGGTACGACACTCGGGCAACTGTTCACCGGCACGGTGGCCGTACTCGGCGGTGAAGGGCTGCGCAAGCTGAACATCGTCCCGGACAATTTGATGCATGCCCTCCTGACACTGATGATCGGTGTCTACCTGATTCGCACCCTGCGCCGCTGGCTGGATCGCGAATTCCTGCCGAAAACCGAGATGGACCCGGGCATGTGCGCCTCGCTGAGCACACTGTTTGCCAACATCGGCTACGTGTCCGTCGTCCTGCTCACGCTGGCGTCGCTGGGGATCAAGTGGACCAACCTGGCCTGGATTGTCAGTGCCTTGTCGGTGGGCATCGGCTTTGGTCTTCAGGAGATCGTGAAGAACTTCATCTCCGGCCTGATCCTGCTGACCGAGCGCCCGGTGAAAGTCGGCGACCTGATCAGCATCAGCGGCGTCGAAGGCGACATCCGCCGGATCAACGTACGGGCCACGGAAATACAACTGGCCGACCGCTCGATCATGATCGTGCCCAACTCCCACCTGATTTCGCAGAACCTGCGCAACGTCACCCTCGGCGGCAGCGCCCAGGGCGTGGTGATACTCGAGCTGATGTTCCCGTTGGATATCGATCCGGAGCTGGTGCAAAACCTGCTGATGGACACCTACACCGAGCATGAATCCATTCTGGATAAACCAGCGCCGTTTTTACGCTTCAGTCAGCTGAAACCCGAAGGAATCACATTGACCATCACCGGCTATGTCGGCAGCCCACGCACGGTCGGCGCGATCAAGAGCCAGCTGCTGTTTGAAATTCTCAAGCGGTTGGGGGCCGCCGGGATTGAACTGGCGAAACCGCCTGCAGCGTGATGTGGGAGCGAGCCTGCTCGCGATGGTCGCCAACGATAACGCGAACTAACTGACAGACCGCATTATCTTGACGTTTTTCGCGAGCAAGCTCGCTCCTACAGGTTGATCAATGCGCGATACACACCGACTTGAGCTCGGTGTAAGCCTCGATCACCGCACGGCCAAACTCACGGCCCATACCCGATTGTTTGACACCACCGAACGGCATCGCCGGGTCGAGCAGCACGTGGGCGTTGACCCAGACCGTACCGGCTTCGATGCGAGGCACCAGGTTCATGGCCTTGCCCAGGTCGTTGGTCCAAAGGCTGGCCGCCAGGCCGTAGCGGTTGTCGTTGGCCAGTTCGATCACGGCGTCTTCGTCGTCGAACGGCATCACGCCCAGAACCGGGCCGAACACTTCTTCGCGGGCCACGGCCATGCTGTGGTCGATGTCCGCCAGAATGGTTGGCTGCACGAAGAAACCATCACCCTCCAGCAACTCGCCGCCAGTCACCACCCGCGCACCTTGCTGGCGGGCCAGTTCGATGTGCTTGAGCACGCTTTGTTGTTGCTTGCGCGATACCAGCGGGTTGATTGCCGCGTCGCAATTCATGCCGGCGCCAATCGGCATCGAAGAGACGGCGGCAGCCAGGGCTTCGACGAATTGGTCGTGGATCGAACGGTGCACGTAGAAGCGCGAGGCCGCGGCGCAGACCTGGCCGTTGTTCAGCAAGCCGCCGAGGATCGCGCCTTGCACGGCTTTTTCGATATCGGCATCGGCGAGCACGATCATCGGGTTCTTGCCGCCCAGTTCCAGGGAGAAGCGCGTCATGTTCTCCATGCACGCCACGCCGACACTCTTGCCCACGGCGGTGGAACCGGTGAACGACACTTTGCTCACCAAAGGATGCTGGGTCAGCACGCCGCCAACGGAGGCGCCGCCACCGGTAACCACGTTGAATACGCCAGCAGGGATGCCGGCTTCCAGCGCCAGTTCAGCCAGGCGCATGGCGGTCAGCGGGGTTTCCATCGCCGGCTTGATGATCACCGTACAACCGGTGGCCAGGGCTGGCATCAGCTTCCAGGCGGCGATCAGCAGCGGGAAGTTCCACGGCACAATGCCGACCACGACACCGACCGGCTCACGCTTTGTGAACGCGGTGAACTTGGCACCCGGTGGCAACGGGATCGACACGTCGAAGGTCTGGCCTTCGATCTTGGTCGCCCAACCGGACATGTAGCGCATGAACTCCACCGTGGCGTTGAGGTCCAGGGCGCGGGCCATGTTGATCGACTTGCCCTGGCTCAGGGTTTCCAACTGAGCCAGTTCTTCGGCGTGCTCTTCGACCAGGCGGGTGAAGTTCAGCAGGATGCGTTCACGGTCCGCCGGGCGCAGGCTCGACCACACGCCGGACTTGAACGCCTTGTGGGACGACTGCACGGCGCGCTCGACGAGTTCCAGCGGCGCATCCAGGGTTTCGCACAGGGTTTGCCCGGTGGCCGGGTTGACCACGGCGATGCTGTCGCCCTCGGCAAGCACCCACTGGCCGTCAATGAAGCAGCCGTGACGACGTTCGAGGAATGCAGCAACCTGGGGCAGGATTTCAACGTTGCTCATAATTCACCTTTCATTCAGACGATGTGTTCAGGCGCAAATCCGGCCTGATCAGTGTTGTTCTTTGAGGAAGCACGCGACCGCCTGGCGGTCGTCGGCGGAAGCCAGGCCCATGTAGGGCATGTAGGTGCCCGGCACGAAAGCCTGGGGCTGGGTGATCAATTGCGTGATGTTCTCGGCCTGCCAGTCGACGTCTTTGTCGCGCATGGCCTGGGAGTAGCTGAAACCCGCCAGCGAGCCGGACTTGCGCCCATACACACCGAACAGGTTCGGTCCCATCATGCCGGTCGTGCCCTTGGTCACCGCGTGGCAGACGCTGCACTCAGTGGCAAACACTTCGGCACCACGGCGCGTGTCCGGGGCGCACTCGGCGGCGGACACCGCCTGAACCAGGGTGAAAGACAGCAAACCGATCACGGGCAAACGCAGCGAAGTGAACATAGGAAAACGACCTTGAAAATCCACGCGCCCGCCAGCAGGCGAGCGCCAACACTAAAAATGCCGAGGCAACGGTGCTTCGGCAGGTTGGTAGGGATTGTCGGTGGTCGCCGGTACGCAGGTTTTGCCCTGCGTGCCAGTTGTGTTGGCCGGGCTGCCAAACCGGACAATCTGGCATGCACAACCAACTAATTGGCAAACAGGGAAAAGGGCAAACAATAGCCGCGCCTTAGTATCCGGACAGACCGCAAACCTGCGCTCAAGAACAAGAACGGATGCCACACCATGCTCAAGTCCCCCTTGCTTCGTCTCTCGACGCTCGCGCTGATGATCAGTGCCGGCAATGCCGGTGCCTATGAACTCTACGCCGATGACGACAGCCATCTGAACGCTACCCTCGAAGCCGTGTTCGGCATTTTCCACAGCCAGGAAAACTACGCCCTGTCCGGTCGCCTGAATGAAGGCAGCTCGTCGTGGCGCGAGGGCTACATCAAATACGGCTTGAGCTTCGATCAAGGCCTGGGCGGTGTGGGCACCGCGTACGGCGCGGCGAACATGCTCAGCTCCGGCACCTGGGGCGATGGCGATGCGGCCGGCTTCTCCGATGGTTCGGAACGCACCACCAAGTTCGAAGACGCCTACCTCGGCTGGCGCTCGGCCGATCTGTTCGGCGCGCTGGGCAGTGACGGCGTCGACCTGTCCTTCGGTCGTCAGAACATTGTGGTCGGTGACGGTTTCCTGATCGACGGCGACGCGCTGAACATGGGCAAAGGCCTGGCCGACGGCGAATTCAACCGGGGCGGCGCCTACTACCTGGCGGCACGCAAGGCCTTCGACGAAACCGCCGTATTGCGTCTGGGTGGCAAGGAAGGCTGGCGCAGCGACCTGATGTGGCTCAAATCCGACAACCGCGCCCAGGCCAAGACCGAAATGTACGTCGGCACCCTGGAGCACGTGGCCGAGGCCGGCACGGTCGGCCTGACCTTCATCAAGACCACCGATATCGATGAACAGTACGCCTCGCCGATCCAGCTCGAACGCGACGGCATGAAGACCTACAGCCTGCGTGCGGCGGGCAACGCCGGGGTGAAAGACCTGTTCCTGTCCGGTGAATACGCCAAGCAGGACAAACCCAACACCTCCAGCGAAGACGCCTGGTACCTGGAAGCCGGCTGGACCTTCTCCGACGCGGTCTGGACGCCTAGCGCCAGCTACCGCTACAGCCGCTTCTCGGAAGGCTACGACACCCTGTTCTACGGTTTCAGCCGTGGCTACGGCACCTGGTTCCAGGGTGAAGTGGCGGGCAACTACGCCGGGCCGTTCAACAGCAACTCGCGCATCCAGAACGTCACGCTGAAAGTTTCGCCACTGGAGAACCTCACCGTCGGCGCGATGTACTTCAACTTCGACACCATCGACCGCAACCTGGGCAACACCGATGGCCACGAAGTCGACCTGTACGCCGAATGGCACGTCAACGACCACCTGACCGTGATGCCACTGGTGGGCATCTACCAACCGGACAAGAGCGCCGAAGACGGTGGTACCCAACTGGGTAACAACGACAAGAACGTCTACGCCCAGGTGGTGTTCGCCACCGGCTTCTAATCTCGGCCGCGGGCAGTGGCCACGCCATTGCCCGCGTGGAAAAAGGTATTTCCAATGCACAGAACATTCCTGACGATCCAGAGCAAGATCGCCCTGCTCGCCGGTCTCTGCCTGCTGTTGGTCGTCGGCTTGTTGATGGGTTTGTCGCTCTATCAGACCCACAAGAGCAGCCGGCAAGTGGCCGAGGCCAGCGGCGACATGCTCGCCAATGCGGCCAGGGAACACATGCAGGCCCTGGGCAAAGTGCAGGCCATGCAAGTGCAGCGCACCTTCATGCAGACCCACGAATACGGCCAGGGGTTATCGCGCTACTTGTTGTACCTGCGACAGTTGCAGCATCAGGGCAGCCTGACTCGCCCGCAACTGCGCCAGGAACTCAGCACCCAGCTTCACCAAGCCTTGATCGACAAGCCCGACCTGCTCGGGCTTTATGTCATTTTCGAACCCGGTGGACTCGACGGTGCCGACGCAGACTTCGCCGGCCAGGCCGCCTTGGGCAGCAACGAAACCGGTCGCTTTGCGCTCTATTGGGTGCAGAGCAAACCCGGCGAGCTGCAAGCGGTCATCGGCGACGAAGGCTTGCTTGCCAACACCGAGCCCGGGCCGAGCGGCGCACCGTACAACGCCTTCTACACCTGTGCCCGCGACACCGGCCAGGCCTGTGTGCTGGAACCTTATTTCGACGAGGCCTCCGGCAGCCGCAACCTGGTGACCAGCGTTGCCTTCCCGCTGCTGGAAAACGGCAAGGTCATTGCCGTGGTGGGACTGGATATCAACCTCGCCGCCTTGCAACACAACAGCGAAGCCAGCGCCCGTGAACTGTTCGATGGCAACGGCCAGATCAGCATCGTCAGCCCCCGTGGGGTGATTTCTGCCAACAGCCAGGACGTCGGTCGCCTCGGTCAGCCGATGGACAATGCCGAAGTGATGGACAGCCTGCGTCAGGGCCAGCCAAAAGTGTTTGTCGACGCCCGGCAAATCAAGGTGCTTGAACCGCTGGCGCCGATTGCCGGAGCCGCGCCATGGGGCGTGTTGGTCGGTGTGCCGCAGAACGTGTTGCTGGCACCGGTCACCACGCTGCAGAACGAACTCGATGCCCAGGGCGTGCAAAGCACCGCGCTGGAGCTGTTGCTCGGTGGCGGTTCGGCCCTGCTCGGCCTGCTGCTGATCTGGTACACCGCGCAACGCATCACCCGGCCGCTGCAAGTGCTGACCCGGGTAATGGAAGACATCTCCCTCGGCGAAGGCGACCTGACCCGTCGCCTGCAAGTGCAATCGCGAGATGAAATCGGCCAACTGGCGACCGCCTTCAACCGCTTTGTCGAGCGCATCCACCATTCGCTCCGCGAGGTGTCATCGGCGGCGTTGGGGGTGAACGAAGGCGCGCGGCGGGTGCTGGATGCGTCAAACTCGTCGATGAGCAATTTCGACGATCAATCCACCCGCACCAACAGCGTGGCGGCGGCAATCAACCAGTTGGGCGCGGCCGCGCAGGAGATCGCCCATAACGCCTCCGATGCCTCGCAACAGGCTTCGTCCGCACGGCAGCAAGCCGAGGATGGACGCCAGGTGGTGCAGCGCACGATCGAGGTGATGAACGAACTGTCCGGCAAGATCAGTGCCTCCTGCGCCAACATCGAAGTGCTCAACGACAAGACCGTGAACATCGGGCAGATCCTCGAAGTGATCAAGGGCATCTCCCAACAGACCAACCTGCTGGCGCTCAACGCAGCGATTGAAGCGGCGCGGGCGGGTGAAGCGGGTCGTGGATTTGCGGTGGTGGCGGACGAAGTGCGCAGCCTGGCCGGACGCACCCAGGCCTCGGCGCTGGAGATCCAGCAGATGATCGAAGAGCTGCAAGTGGGCGCGCGGGAATCTGTCACCACCATGACCGAGAGCCAGCGCCACAGCGAAGAAAGCGTCACCATCGCCAACCTCGCCGGCTCCCGCCTGGGCAGCGTGACCCAGCGCATCGGCGAGATCGACAACGTCAACCAGTCCGTCGCCGCCGCCACCGAAGAACAGACCGCGGTGGTCGAGGCCCTGAATGTCGACATCATCCAGATCAACACCCTGAACCGGCAAGGCGTGGAGAATTTGCAATCGACATTGAGGGCTTGTACCGAGCTGGAGCAACAGGCGGCGCGGTTGAATCAGTTGGTGGGGAGTTTTCGGATCTGAGATTTTGGTTGCCTGATATGCCGCCATCGCGAGCAAGCTCGCTCCCACATTTGGATTTCTGCCGTGCACAAAATCCGTGTACACCGCAGATCCCCTGTGGGAGCGGGCTTGCTCGCGATGAGGCCATCACATCCAACATCTCCACTGACTGACACTCCGCCTTCGCGAGCAAGCCCGCTCCCACATTTGGATTTCTGCCATGCACAAAATCCGTGTACACCGCAGATCCCCTGTGGGAGCGGGCTTGAACCGGTCAAGTAATCCCGGACACCGGTTACGGTGCTTATGCCGCCTTTTGCTCCATGGCTATTGGCGACAGATAGTTGTTGTAGCTGTGGAGCCTCGTGCGGTTGTAGTACATGAAGAAGCGCACCATATCGGTTTTTGCTTCCTCGATCTTGCTGTAGCCACTACGAGGCACCCATTCTGATTTCAGCGTGCCAAAAAATCGCTCTGTTGGAGCGTTGTCCCAACACTGCCCGCGATGACTCATGCTTTGCAATATGTCTCGACGCTTCAGTTCTTCCTGAAACTTGCGGCTGGTGTACTGACAGCCCTGATCCGAATGGAACATCAGTCCCGGAGGACACATTCGAACCTCTATTGCCATGCGTAGCGCCTTGCTGACCAAGTTGGCGTCATTGACCAGCGAAAACGCCCAGCCAATGACGCGGCGAGCAAACAAATCGATCACGATGGCCAGATGAACCCAGCGCTCACCCACCATCAAGCTGGTCACGTCGCCACACCAGACCTGATCGACTGCAGCCGGCTTAAAATTGCGTTTGAGCCGATTGGGCACGACAAATGCTTCAACACCTTTGGATCTGAATGGGTGAGGCTGGCGTTGTTTACTGACAATGTTGGCCTCCCTCATTAGCGTTCTGACAAGGCCTCTTCCGATCGCGATGTTTTGGGACTTCAGGTTCTTGCTGATCATTCTGGAACCCATGGCTTCCCGGCTTTCGCTGTGCAGTTCAACCACTTTCAGCTTGAGTTCTTCGCGTCTGATCCGCGGTTTGGCTCGCCGCTGAAGCCACTCATAAAAGCTGCTGCGCTTCACATCGAAAACACGACACACAATGGCAGTCGGGAACGACTCTCTTAGTTCCGCAATCATCGAAAACGATCGGGATCCGACATCAAGAGAGCGGTAGCCTTTTTTAAGATCTCGGCTTCCATTTCCATGCGCTTGATCTTGGCCTTCAGTTCCTGGATCTGGCGTTGATCTTCGGTAATCGCCTTAGTGCCTTTAACTGGCTGCCCCTCGCGCTCCTTGCGAACCTGATCGACCCAGCGCCGTAAAGCGGTGGGCCCGATATCCAGCGATGCACAAACGTCTGGAACCGGGCAGTTATCATCAAGCACCATGCTGGCAGCATGCAGCTTGAACTCGCGGGTATAGACCTTTCTTTCGTTCATGGAACCTCCAAGTTGGCGAAATCATATCGCCCTTAAGAGGTGTCCGGAATTATTAGGCCAGTTCAGCTTGCTCGCGAAGAGGCCAACACATCCAACATCTCCACTGGCTGACACTCCGCTTTCGCGAGCAAGCCCGCTCCCACATTTGGATTTCTGCCGTGCACAAAATCCGTGTACACCGCGGATCCCCTGTGGGAGCGGGCTTGCTCGCGATGAGGCCACCACATCCAGCACCATCGTTGACTGACACTCCGCCATCGCGAGCAAGCTCGCTCCCACAGAGATCAAGGCAAGCCCGCACAAATCTGGCACCCACAGCCAATGACATGGCATGCGCACACAGCTGCCGAGCCGCACCCCGGGCGTAGTATCGAACTCGACCTCAGGGCACAGCCCGCTCCAGGGCGCCCTGCAATGCAACGCTGAACCCCTCCATTTCTCACTAACAACAATAAATCGACCCTCGGGTCGCGGGAGATTTCTGTGCTCAAGAAAAGTGCGCTGGGCTGGCCAAAGATTGCCGGCCTCGGAATTGCGTTGGTGGTGGCCGGGCAGTTTTCCGGCTGGAACTTCGGACTGGCGGCCGGTGGCTGGCTGAACATGCTGATCGCTACGTTGTTGATGGCCCTGCTCTGCGGCGGCCTGGCGTTGTGCGTGGCGGAAATGTCCACCGCACTGCCCAGTGCTGGCGGTGTATTCGTCTATGCGCAAAGTGCGTTCGGGCCGTTCGTGGGTTACCTCGTTGGCGTGGCCTGTGCCCTGGCTTTGACCATCGGCACCGGTGCAGCCGCGACCTTTATCTGCGCCTATACCGAATCAATTTTCGGCCTCGGTGGCTGGCCGGTGAAGATCGCCCTGTTCGCCGTGATCATCGGCATCCACATGCGCGGTGTCGGTGAGGCCATGGGCCTGACGTTCATTGCCGGCGTGATCGCCGTCATCGCCCTGCTCACGTTTGGCGTGGCCATGGCGCCCCATGTCGAGTTGACCAATTTGCTGAAGTTGCCCGCCAGCGTCGCAACACCGGTCAGCCTTGGCGGTATCTTCGCCTGCGTGCCATTCGCAATCTGGCTGTTCATCACCGTTGAGCAAACCGGCTCGGCCGCCGAGGAGGCGCACAATCCCGGTCGCACCATGCCCCGCGGCATTCTGGCGGCCATTGGCACGTTGCTGGTGACCGCGCTGGTGGTGCTGGTATGCGCACCGGGTGCCGGTGGTGTCGAGCTCGTCGGTTCGGCAGGTGATCCGCTGTATGCCGCGATGTCCAGCAACAGCGCCTTCGGTGAAGGTTCATGGCTGGCCAGGGTGATTGGCTGCGGCGCGGTGTTCGGCCTGATCGCGACCTTCTTTTCACTGGTGTACGCCGCGTCCCGGCAACTGTTCGCCATGGCCCGCGACGGCTTGTTCCCGCAATGGCTGGGCAAGACCGGCAAGCGCGGCACGCCCTACCCGGCGTTGTTGCTGATCGGTGCCATCGGCCTGCCGCTGTCCGAAGTGGACCCGGCCACGGTGATGCTCGCCGTCGTGTTGCTGCTCAACGTTTGCTACCTGTTCATTTTCGGCGCGTACCTGCACATCAAACGCAACCAACCGGACCTGCCACGGCCGTTCACCCTGGTCGGCGGAAAACTGGTTGCCTGGCTCGGCCTGGCCCTGACGCTGGTGGTGATCGCCGCCTGCTTCCAGCTCGACATGCTGATGCTGATCGCCCTCGCCGTGACCTTCACCCTGTGCATTTTCAATTACCTGTTGCGCAACCGTCGCGCCACCGTCATCGAGGTTCCAGACCATGCCTGAAGACACTCTGCTGAAACGCCGCCATCGCGTGCTCGGCAGCGCCTCGCCGCTGTTCTACGACAATCCCTTGCATCTGGTGCGTGGCGAAGGCGTCTGGCTGTTCGACGTCGACGGTCGCCGCTACCTCGACGTCTACAACAACGTTCCCTGCGTCGGTCACTGCAACCCTCATGTAACCGAGGCCATGCGCCGCCAGGCCACCACGCTGAACATCCACACCCGCTACCTGGATGAACACGTGGTGCGCTACGCCGAGCGCCTGACCGCGACCTTCGCCGCGCCGCTGGACACCGTGATGTTCACCTGCACCGGCAGCGAGGCCAATGAACTGGCGCTGCGCCTGGCGCGGTTCGCCAGTGGCGGCACCGGCATCATCGTCAGCGACTACAACTACCACGGCAACTCGGCATCGCTGGCCGAAGTCACCACTGCCCTGCCCTCGCCGGAACCCTTCGCCGCCCATGCCCGGGCCGTGCCGATTCCGTGCCTGTACCACGCACCGGCCGGCACCACCGAAGCGCAACTGGCCGAGCAGTACGCGGCCAACATCGCGGCGGCGATTGCCTCGATGCAAGCCCAGGGCATTCGCCCCGCCGCGCTGCTGATCGACACCCTGTTCGCCAACGAAGGACTGCCACGGGTACCGGCCAGCTTCGTCAACAAGGCGGCAGCGCTGATCCGTGCAGCAGGCGGATTGTTCATCGCCGATGAAGTGCAGTCCGGTTTCGGTCGTACCGGCGATCACCTGTGGGGCCATCAGGCCCACGGCGTGGTGCCGGATATCGTCACCCTTGGTAAACCGATGGGTAACGGCTATCCACTGGCCGGGTTGATCACCCACAAGGCGCTGGTCGAATCCTTCGGCCGCCACGCCATGTACTTCAACACCTTCGGCGGCTCGCCGGTCGCGGCAGCGGTTGGCATGGCGGTGCTGGATGTGATCGAGCAACAGCAACTGCTCAAGAATGCGCAAAACGTCGGCGCTTATGTGCAGCAACGCTTGCAGGAGCTTGCCAACAAACACTCGATCATCGGCGACGTGCGCGGCAAGGGTCTGTTCTTCGCCATGGAGCTGGTACGTGATCACGCCAGCAAGGAACCGGCCGGACTGGAGGCGCGCAAGGTGGTCAACGACATGCGCGAGAACGGCGTGCTGATCAGCAAGATCGGCGCTGGCGACAACATTCTCAAGCTGCGCCCGCCGCTGGTATTCAGCCGCGACCACGCTGACTTGTTCGTCGACACACTGGACAGCGCCCTTAGCGCGATTTGAGGCTATTGCCATGACTGAATTCCGCAGACCTGCATTCGATACCTTGAGCCATGACCAGCAAGTAACCCGTCTGCACGAACTGGCGCGCCATGCCCTGCAACAGTGGGAAGGGGAATTCGCCGACATCGAACTGGTGAAGTTCCGCGAGAACGCAGTGTTCTCGGCCCGCCGCCACGACGGTCAGCGCGTCGCCCTGCGCATCCATCGCAATGGTTATCACTGCGAGGCCGCACTGCGTTCCGAGCTGCAATGGATGGAAGCCCTGGCCAGCGCAGGTATTACCGTGCCGCAGATTATCCGCGCACAGAATGAAAGCCATCTGATCGAAGTCACCCACCAGGCCATCGGCGAGGCACGTCACATCGACATGCTCGCCTGGCTGCCCGGTGCCACCGCCGGTACTTCCGAGGCGGGTGTGCAGTCCGATACGGAGATCGATTTCCTGTTCAATGAGGCGGGGGCGATTGCCGCGCGCATCCACCTGCATTCGGCGGAATGGCAACAACCGGACGAGTTTGTCCGGCATGCCTGGGATGAAGAAGGCCTGATCGGCGCCAATCCGTTCTGGGGGCGTTTCTGGGAGCTGGAGCAGCTCAGCGACGAGCAACGGGATCTGCTGCAACAGGCCCGGCGTACGGCGCGCAAGGACTTGCGCCAGTACGGGCGGCACCTGGGCAACTTCGGTATGATTCACGCGGATCTGGTGCCAGAGAACCTGCTGATCGAGGGCCCGCAACTGCGCCTGATCGACTTCGACGATGCCGGGTTTGGCTGGCACATGTTCGAGTTGGCCACTGCCTTGTACTTCTGCCTGGATGACCCGCGCTTTGATCAGATCAAGGTGGCGCTGCTCGACGGCTACAACGCGGTCAAGCCGCTGACCGAGGCGGATCGCAAGACACTGGCGTTGTTCCTGATGCTGCGTGGCACCACGTACCTGGGCTGGATTCACACCCGCCAGGGCACGCCGACAGCGATTGAAATGGCGCCGATGCTGATTGAGCGGGCTTGCTTGTTGGCTCGGGAATATTTGCAGGCCTGATACACCGCATTCGCGAGCAAGCCCGCTCCCACAATGGATCTCCAGTGAACACAAATCCTGTGTACGACACTGATCAAAGTGTGGGAGCGGGCTTGCTCGCGAAGAGGCCCTCACAGCCAACATCAGTGATGGCTGACACGCTGCTTTCGCGGGCAACCCGGATCAGGCTCAAGACGGATCGAGACGATCCAGCGCCCGATTCACCGCCAACTCCCCCAGCATGATGACTTGCGCGATGCCCAGCAGGGTGTTGCGGTGCGTGCCTTCCAGAAAACCCGCCAGGTCATTGGCCATGACGCTCGCCGAGGCCAGCGATTCGCAGGCGTGGGCCAGCAGGGTTTCGGTGTTGATGTCGGGGTTGATGGTGAAGAGTGTGGAGGGTTTGTGCGGGCTGGCCATGATGTGAGCGGCCGGGTTGGGGCAGGAATCGTTGTCTGGTGGATCAGGCGTAACCTTGAACATGATGTTCTTTTCCGTTGTGATGCAGCCACGCCGTCGCTGCTAAACGAGGGGGTGGCGGCTGTACGCAGGTTAGCAGACCGGGGAAAAGAAGAAAGCCGGCGCGCCCAAGGACGCCCTACGCACAGCCACCATCAAATGCAGGTATGGAATACCTGCCTGACGGACACTCGTACGACCTTCAAATACCACGGGCTGCTAAACCCGATCACTGGGAATCAGTGACGCGGACCAAGTTACCGATGGCCTCCAGGGCGCACAAGCCGGCGGATTCTGGCTTAGCTGTAGGCAATGACGCAAGGCGTTGTGGCTTGCAGGAAGTTACTCCTACAGCCGTTAAACATGCATTTCAGATTGATACCGCTTTCGCGAGCAAGCCCGCTCCCACAGGGGGGCTTCGTCGTACACAGTATTTGTGTTCGCCGAAGATCCAGTGTGGGAGCGGGCTTGCTCGCGAAGAACGATAACGCGGTCTCAATCAAGCCGCGCTGGCATGCTCAACGCGATGAAACAACCGGTTGAAATACACCAGGCTGTCACGCGGCTCGCGCACGCCCACCTTCGTCAGTTCCACGAACATCACCGAATGCGACCCCACTTCCTTGCACTCGCTGATCCGCCCTTCGAGCTGCACCAGGGCATCGCGCAGCACCGGCACATCGGCCGCGCCGTCGTCCCACAGGTCCCAGGCAAAACGCTCGGCCATCGGCACCTGGGTCATGCCGGCGAAATGACGGGCCAGTTCTTCCTGCTCGCCACACAGCACGTTGACGCACAGATGGCCGTTGGTGCGGAACACGTCGTGGGTGGCGCTGTTGCGGTTGACGCACACCAGCACGGTGGGTGGCGAGTCGGTCACCGAGCACACGGCGCTGGCGGTGATGCCGCAACGACCGCCGGGGCCGTTGGTGGTGATGATGTTCACCGCGGCAGGCAGCTGCGCCATGGCGTTGCGAAAGTCGATTTGCTGCTGGCTCAGGTCGGCCATGTCGATGCCCCTTCCTTCAGGAGGACCGCTATCTGGCGGCCCGTAGGTGATGGAACAAGACTAAGGCTGCGGGCGCGCCGCAACCATTCTGACGATCCCCATGGCAGGGTTGGGTTTCCGCTAGTCGACTAGGTGGTTTCTTTATCGCAAGGGCCGGTCACAGTGGGTATTCTGCATACAGGCTCCAGAACGATGAGCCGATGCGTGCCGCGCGTTCGCGTGCGAAAACAATAATTAGAAAACTTTCGTGGCAGCCCCGATGGAAATCCGAAAACCGATTGTTTATATCGTTGACGACGACAAGGACCTGCGAACCTCACTGGCCTGGTTGCTGGAGTCGGTGAGCGTGCAGGCGCAGTGCTTTGCCGGCGCCGAAGAGTTCCTTAGCCAATACGACCCCAAGCAGCCCGCCTGCCTGGTGCTCGACGTGCGCATGCCGGAGACCAGCGGTTTCCAGTTGCAGGAAATCCTCAACCAGCGCGGCAGCACCCTGCCGACCATTTTCGTCTCGGCCCATGGCGATATTCCGATGTCGGTCACGGCGATGAAGAACGGCGCGCTGGATTTCGTCGAGAAGCCCTACAACCCGCAGCAGATGATCGACCGCATCCAGGCCGCGCTGAAGACCGCCGTACACGCCCAGGCCGATCAGCAACAGCGTCAGAACCTGCAGAGCAAGCTGGCACTGCTGACCAGTCGTGAGCGGGAAGTGTTGATGCTGGTGATCGATGGCAAGGCCAGCAAGGTGATTGCCCGGGAGCTGAACATCAGCGTGAAGACCGTTGATGTGCACCGCACCAAGATCAAGGAAAAGATGGGTGTGAGCAGCATTGCCATGCTGGTGCGCGAGGTGCTGCATTTACCGGTGGATGAGCCGGTGCGGCACTGAGTGATTTGCAGCGGTCATGAGGCCGCCATCGCGAGCAAGCTCGCTCCCACATTGGCTCTGTGTACGACGCAGATCCAATGTGGGAGCGAGCTTGCTCGCGATGGGGCCGGCACATTCAACATTGATGGTGACTGACATACCGCTTTCGCGAGCAAGCCCGCTCCCACATTGGCTCTGTGTACGACGCAGATTCAATGTGGGAGCGGGCTTGCTCGCGAAGGGGCCAGCAAATACAACATCAATTGTGGCTATACCGCTTGCGATAAGCCCCTGGCGACACACCAAAGCGCGATTTGAACGCCGACGAGAAGTAGCTCGAATCCGAGAAGCCCCAGGCATAACACAGCGCCGAAAGCTTCTGCTCGACATCGGCGCGGCGCAGGTTTTCGGCGCAGAAGTCCAGGCGGCGGTGCTTGATGTATTGCGCCACCACCAGGCCGCGTTTGGAGAACATCCGGTACAGGCCGCGCACGGAAATCCCGACTTCACGGGCGATCAGCTCGGGGCACAGTTCTTCGTCGCTGAGGTGGGCGTCGATGAAGGCGATGATCTTGCGGAACTGCCGCTCATGGGCGTCTGCACCGCCGTCCCGGGCGCTGATGCCCGGCAGCAACAGACTGGCCAGGGCATCGAGCACGGCCTCGCTTTCCTGCATGTCCAGCCCTTCCTGCTGGCGGGTGTCCAGCACCAGCTTGTTGGCCATCGCGGCCAGGGGGCTGCCGGCCGCGATGCGCGTGGCGCAGTTGACGGTATTGAAGTGCGAACCCCGCTCGACCACCTGGCGCGGAAGAATCAGCGACAGCTGTCGGCAATCGTCGTTGTAGATCATGTCGCTCGGACGGCTGGCGTCGATCAGGGCGATGTCGCCACAGCCCAGTTGCGCGCGGTTGTCGCCCTGCTCCAGTTGCGAGCTGCCGCGCATCTGGAACACCGCGTAGTAGTGGCCGTCGCTGCTGGTGCTGACGTCCTTGCTGGTGCGGTACAAATGCACGTGCGCCATGTCGACCACACTCAGGTTGATCGCACCGCTGCGAAATTCCACCAGTTCGCCGTAGAAATCGGTGTCCAGCGCCCGGGCATCGAAACGCCCACAGGCCTGGTTCACCTGGCTCAACCAACTTTCGAACGCCTCGTTGCGCACCGTCGATGCTGTAATCATGTCCGCAAAGCCTCACGTTTTTGTTGTTATTTTTCGACCGCTTCATCGAGCGGTTCGTCAAAACGGTTGTTTCTGTAGCCATCTCCTCCTTCGACGGCCGCCGGGCGCCCATTCAACAGGCTCCGGCCCAAGCTTTCCAGTCGACCTACGGGTTAAATGTCCAATACCAGACGAGCGGAAAGCGCCCGTGATACACACGCGCAAATCTGCTTGTTGGACGCCTTTTCCTTGTTCGACAGGCAGTTGTCGCGGTGCTCCGGCACGCCGTCCAGTACCTCGACGATGCAGGTGCCGCAGATGCCTTCGCGGCACTCGGTGTCGATGTCGCAACCATGGGCCTGCAACACGTCGACCAGGCTGGCGTTGGCTGGCACTTGCAGCACCACGCCGGAACTGGCCAGTTCCACTTCGAACGTGCCGGCCGGGGCGCTGTTGGCGGCCGGGTCTGCGGCAAAGTGTTCAAGGTGAATCGAATCGTCAGAGCGACTGCGGGACGCCACTTCCACCACTTTGTTCATGAAAGGTGCCGGGCCGCAGGTGTAGACGTGGGCGGCGCTGCCGGCACGCGCCAGGCATTCGCTCAACGCGCCGTCCAGATCCGCCGGCTCCACGCCGTAATGAAACTCCACGTGGTCGGCGAATTTTGTCGCCAACAGCTCTGTAAACGCCGCGTACTGCGCCGAACGGGCGAAGTAATGCAAACGATACGGCTGGCCGCTTTCCGCCAGTCGATAAGCCATGCTCAACAGCGGAGTCACGCCGATACCGGCGGCGAACAGCACGTGTTCGCGGGCACTGTCATCGAGACGGAACAGGTTGCGCGGCGCGCCCATTTCCAGCTCCATGCCCTCTTCCACTTGTTCGTGCAGCGCCAGCGAACCACCGCGCGACTGGGCTTCTTTCTTCACCGCCACCAGATACGCACGGCGATCCTGCGGCGGGCTGCACAGCGAATACTGACGGGTCACCCCGGTCGGCCCGGTCAGGTCGACGTGGGCACCCGGTTCATAGGTGTCGAGCGGCTGGCCGTCACTGCGCACGAGGCGAAAGGAACGGATATCCAGCGCTTCGTCGACGATCCTTTCGATCTTCACCTTCATCATTGCATCACCTGAATACTGTTGTTTTGGTTTACTGCCCCTTGTAGGAGCGAGCCTGCTCGCGATGAACCTGAGGTCGCCATGGGGTGTCAGGTTTCCAGCGTCATCGTTGACGACCATCGCGAGCAGGCTCGCTCCTACAGGGGGGCATTTTTCTGCTGCTCAGCGCATGAACAGGCCGCCGTTGATGTCCAGGCACGCTCCGGTTACGGAGGTGGCGTTCTCGGCGATCAGCAGCAACACGCTGTCGGCGATGAACGTTGGGTCACCGAGGGTGCCGGCCGGGATCATTTTCAGGATCTGTTCCAGACGCTCCGGAGCCACGGTTTCGCGTACCACCGGCAAGTCCAGCGGACCTGGCGAGATGCTGTTGACCGTCACGCCCTGGGGCGCCAGTTCACGGGCGAAGACTTTGGTCAGGGTCGCCACGCCACCCTTGGCCGCCGCGTAATGCGCACCGGTGGCGGTGCCGCCGTTCTGACCGGCCAGGGACGCAATGTTGACGATGCGACCGAAGCCGCGCTCGGCAAAGTGCGCGCCGAATACCTGGCAGGCCACGAAGGTGCCGCGCAGGTTGATCGCCATCGACTCATCGAACTCTTCCGGCGTGATGTCCATCAGTGCCGCGACTTTCGACACACCGGCGTTGTTCACCAGAATGTCGGTGCCGCCCCAGCGCTCGGCGAGCACATCGCGGGCACGTTGAAAGTCGGCCTTGCTGCGCACATCCAGTTCAATGGCCACGGCGCTGGCGCCACTGCCATCGAGTTCCAAAGCCAGTCGCTGCACGCCATCGAGGCGCACATCCGCCAGGCCGACGCGATAACCGGCTGCGTGCAGACGGCGGGCGATGCATTCGCCCAGTCCGCGCGAGGCACCCGTTACGAGGGCTACTCGACTCATGATGTTGCCCTCACAAAAGGAAGCCGAGCGCGCTCAGGCTGTCGGTGGAGTTGATCAGGCGCACCACTTTTCGCTCCAGGGTCGGCACGCCGTCGGTGAAGCGGATACGGTGGTTCAGGTCGGCCACGAACGGCGTGTGCACGCCGCGCTTGTAGGCGTACAGCAGCTGCGCCGAATTGACTTCGACGATGTCGCCGGCCGCTTCCACCAGGCGGAAACGCGAGATCGTGCGAATGGTTTTCGCCGCGTCCACCGCCGACGGCGAGTAGCCGGCGGTCAGGCGTTCGATACGCAGGTCACGCATGCGCGCATCGTCGTAGGCGTAGTTGAGGGTCGCTTCGAAATCTTCGGTGTCCGGGTCGATCGGCACGATGTACTTGCCGCTTTCGCTCCACAAGGTCGCCCATTCGGCGTAGTTCTTGTGGTCGAGCAGTTCGGCTTCGCGCCAGATGAACTCGATGGCCTGGGCCAACGGGCCGGAAAAACCGTTCAGGGTGTCGTGATTGCTCATTGGCTCATCATCCTTTTCCACATGTCGTAGGCACCGCGCATGCCGCCTTCGTCGGTGGCGTGGCTGACCTTGTCGCCGTTTTCAGCGGTGATTTCGCGGTTCAGGCCGCGGTTGACCAGAATTGGGGCATCGACGCCGGCGTACGAGCCGCGCTGCACGCGGTCCCAGGCTTCGGCATCGTCAGGGCTGCCGAAACCGAACGGGCCCTGGAAGTGTTCGTGGATGCGCATGCGTTCGCGGTTGGCGATTTCCGGGCCACCGTCCATGCCGAGGGCCACGTGGCGGATCTCGGTTTCGGTGACCGACACCGGGCGCAGCACGCGGAAGAACGACATCGACATCGCCACGTTGGGGAACAGGTTCAGGTTGAAACCGGCGCCGTGCAGCGAGCGCACGATGCGACGGACCTGATCGGCCGGCAGGGTTTTCGACAGCTCTTCAGTGACGTGGGCGAAGCGCTCCTGCAACTGCTCGGTGCCGTCGTCGTGATCGAGGTCGACGTGCTCCGGCACCATCACCATCACGCTGTGGCCGTTGCCCAGGGAGTGGGTCACGGCTTGTTCGTCGGTCATGAACGAGAGCATTTCCGAAGTTTCTTCATCCACCGACGACATGAACGACTTGTGCACGATCGGGAAGTGATAGCCGTCGGTGGTGTTTTCCAGCTGGATCTTCCAGTTGCCCTTGAAGCTGAACTTGTGTTCGCCCTGGGTCTTGATCGGGTAGCCGGCGCCCTGCTTCATGAACAGGTCCATCCAGTGTTTGGCGCCGCCGAGGAAGTCTTCCAGCGGTTCGATCTCGTCGTTGTAGCTGGCGAACACCATGCCAGCGTAGCTTTCGACGCGCAGGCTGGTCAGCGGCAGTTCGGACTTCTCCAGAATGCCTTCGTAGCCGTCCGGATACGGCAGCGCACGCAGCTTGCCGTCCAGGCCATAGGACCAGCTGTGATACGGGCAGGTGAAACCGGTGGCGTTGCCCTTGTGCTTCTCGCACACGGTGGCGCCACGGTGCCGGCAACGGTTTTCCAGCACGTTGATGTTGTTCTTCTTGTCGCGCACCACAATCACCGGGCGGCGGCCGATGGTGGCGGTCTTGAAGTCGCCGCTATTGCGCACTTCGCTTTCGTGGGCAACCCACACCCAGGTGCGGTAGAAAATCTTGTCCAGCTCGGCTTCGAACAGCGCCGGGTCGTTGTACAGCGAGACGTCGACGCGGTCATGTTGGACCAGGTCTTCGGGGCTTTTCGACGTTGCGATCAGCCGGTATTCATGAGTGCTCATGCGGTTCTCCTCATGGCTTCTTTTTATGATTGAGTGGTAGAGGCTTGCAGCTGCGCACCAAAGGCGCAGACCAGTTCGTCCTGACCTTTGCGGCCAACGATTTGCAGGCCGACTTTCAGCCCGCCGCAATCGAGTTCCACCGGCACCGTCAGCGCGGGGTGACCACTGAGGTTGAAAGGCCGCACCAGCGGGGTCATGCCGGCCACGGCTTTGCTGCCGGCGCGGGCTTCGCTGAGGGTTGGCGGCAAGGTTGGCAGCGTCGGCAACAGCAATACGGCGAAGTCTTCCAGCGCTGCATCCACCTGTTGGGTGAACCGCGTGCGCACGGATTCGGCCTGGGCCAGTTCTTCGCGCGTGGTGCGGCTGGCCGCCAGCAAGCGTGTTTCCACATCGGCGCCGATCAGGCCCTTGCCGGTCAAGTGGCCGAATGCCGTCCAGTTTTCGAAATTGATCACGGTCAGGCCGGCGGCAAACGCTGCTTCGAATTCGCTCAGGTGCAGGTTGCTGCGACGCCATCCGGCGCGGTCGGCGGCTGCACCCAGGCTGGCTTGCAGGTGCGAATCACAGGCCACCTCGAGAAAGCCGACCCTGGCGCCGTCGCCTGGCAGCCCTTGAGCGGTAAAGCCCGGGCAGATCACCTGCATCGCGGCGATCAGGTCGTCCATGCTTTTGGCGAACGGCCCGACGCAATCGAGGCTCGATTCCAGTGGATGCGCACCGACACGGCTGACGCGACCATAAGTCGGCTTGAGCCCGGCAATCCCGCAGCACGCTGCCGGCACCCGCACCGAACCACCGGTGTCGGTGCCGATGGCGACGTCCGCCAGGCCTGCCGCGACCGCCGAAGCCGAACCGCTGGACGAGCCGCCAGGCACACGGTCCGGCGCTTGCGGATTGATCGGAGTGCCGGTCCAGTCGTTGATGCCGGTCACGCCGAACGCCAGTTCATGCAGGTTGGTCTTGCCGACGATCTGCCAGCCAGCATCGAGGATCGCATCGACCACCTCGGCGTTTTGCGTCGCCGCCGGTGCATCGGCGAACGCACGGCTGCCTGAGCGGGTCGGATGGCCGGCGATGTCGATGGAGTCCTTGATGGCGACGCGCTTGCCGTTGCCACCGAGGAGGAATTCGCTGATGAAAGTACTCATGCGCTCAGCTCCGAATTGAACAAGCGTTGCGTGCGGAAATGCGCGATCAGCCAGACGCCGTCGACACAACGGAAATCGATGTTCAGGCGCGTGCCGAACAACTCATTGCGGCCATCGGCGTAGGTCGAGATCTGCTGCATGATCCACTGCCCCTGCGCCGCCTTGCCGTCGACCACGATCGACTCGCTGGTGAGGTAATGCAGGTTCAGCTTGAAGTGGTCGGACGGCGGCAGATAACCGCCGACAAACGCCGCCACCGCCTCACGTCCACGGTGTTGACCGAAGGTCTGCGCGGTCTGGGTGCCGAGGCCTTCCCAGACCGCATCCTCGGTGAACAACTGCGCCAACTGGCACAGATGAATCGCCGCCCGCGGCACATCGCACAGGTCCATGTAGCGCGCCATCAAGCGACGCACTGCGCTTTCCCCTTCGAGCGTCGCCAGACGCTGCAGCAAGGCCTCGTTCATGACTTACACCTTGGCCGCGTCAGGAATGGTCAGCGGACGACCGATGCGCGCTTCGATCTTGGCGTAGCGCCACAGGCTGTACTGGCCAACCGGTGTCGTGCGGAACAGGTTGCAGGCGTCGATCACCGACTGGTGGCAGTCGACGTCGGCCATGATGTACACGGTCCAGGGCGAGGTGGTCGACGGGCCGACCATCAGGCGGTCGTCATCCATCGCGCCGAGCACGGTGATGCCGGGCATCGCGCCAAGGTCGCCCATCATCTGGCTGAAGCCTTTCCACACGCTCAGGCCTTCGCCGGTGGGCAGGTCGAAAAAGTTCTGGGTGATGCCGATGCAGAAGACGACGCGCAATGGCTCTTGGGTGGTTTGCGACATGGGTGCGATTCCTTGAAAAAGTAATGGGGATTCAGATGTAGCCCGGGAACGGCGGAACGCCGAGGAACACCGAGCCGGCGCCGTCGTACAGGCCTTCACTGAGGAAGGCGTGCTGGGTCACCACCATCGAGTCGCGCAGGTAGCGTTGCAGCGGATGGCGCAGGTAAATGGCGGTGGTGCCGGCCAGGCTGTAGGCGCTCTGCACCACCTCGGCACCGGCCTGGGACACATGAATGGCCGACAGGCGCAACAGGCTGGTCTGCTCCGGCGTGACCGGGTTGCCGACCAGGATCGAGTTCCACACCTGCTCGGTGGCGTTGTAGAAGAAACCGCGCGCGGCGCTGAGCTTGGCTTCAGCCTTGGCGATCTCGATGCGCACGTAAGCGCGGTCGGACAATTTCGGCGCGCCGGTGATGCCGCTACCACCCGCCATGCGGCTGATTTCGTCCAGCGCAGCACGGGCCAGTCCGAGGTTGACCACCGCCAGCACTTGCGCGGCGTAGGCGATCGATGGATAGCGGAACAGCGGCTCGTCGATGGTCGAGGCACCGCCGCGGATGAACGTCCAGCGCTCGTCAACGCGTTTATCGGTCACCCGCAGGTCATGGCTGCCGGTGCCTTTGAGGCCGACCACTTCCCAGTTCTCGACGATGTCTACCTGCTCCGGGCGGAACACAGCGGTGCGCGGCTTGCCGCCAGCGGCGCCGATGCCGACACCAAGCAGGTCCGCGCCTTTGCAGCCGCTGGCGAATTTCCAGGTGCCGTTGACCTGATAGCCGCCTTCTACGGCCTCGGCCGGTTGCAAGGGGAACAGGCCGCCAGCGAACACCAGGTCAGGGCTTTCGGCGTAGAGTTCAGCGAGGGTTTCCCGCGGCAAGGCTGCCAGGTAGACACCGGCGCTGCCGAAGCTGGCCACCCATCCCGCCGAACCGTCGGCTTCGGAGATGCGTTCGATCATTTGCAGGAACAGGTGCGGTGCCAGGGCGTCGCCACCGAAGCATTTCGGCGTGGCGGCACGGTAGATGCCCACTTGTTTGAAGCGCTCGATCATGTCCCGTGGCACGTGGGAGCCAGTGTCGAATTCTTCGCGGCGCCGGCGCACTTCATCCAGTACCTGCGCAAAGGCCTGGCTGTCGACGACATTCTCGTCAACGCCGATCGATGCGTCTTGTTGCGCAACCGCTGAACGCAGCATGGGCATTCTCCGTTTTGTTTATTGTTAGTGGGGTGACACGCATGCCCCGTTGTAGGAGCGAGCCTGCTCGCGATGGTCGTCAACGATGACGCTGGAAACCTGGCACCCCGTGGCGCTCTCAGGTTCATCGCGAGCAGGCTCGCTCCTACAGGGAATCGGCGTGGTCACCCTTGCATTGCGGTCCAGTGTAAAAACCGCATCCGGCCGCCACTATTGGTGCGTGCAGCCCCCTCGCTAAAGAAAACCCCTAGACCCACACCGGTAACCTCTGAGCGCATCCCGCTGTGCGAGCAGGTATAAAACGCCATACTGCAAATCTCTGCCGCCAGGGGCCGTGCGATGTACCAGCCAAAACCGAACGACTTTTATGCGCTGATCGAAGCCATGCCGCTGTGCATCATTCTTCATGACGCGCACACCAAGGAAATTCTCTGGGCCAACGCCGCTGCCCTGGCGGCGTTGGGCTTTACCCTGGAAGAACTGACGCCGCTGAAGGCCTCCGACATGACCCGCGATGCGCCGAAATACCGGCGCTCCATAGGTTTGCGCTGGCTTGAGCGGGCCGCGCGCACCGGGCAACGGACCATCGAGTGGTGCTATCGCTCCAAGCAAGGGGTGGAGATTCTTTCCGAGGCGGTGGCGACCCTGGTGCACCTGGACGGTCGCGATGTGTTGATGGTGCAGTTCCGTGACATTTCCAAAGAGGACAAGGTCAAGCGCGACCTCAAGCGTTTCGAGAGCCGGCTCAAGGCCTTCATGCAGGACCTGGCCGAAGGTGTGGCGGTGCTCGGCCCCGAGGGCGATATAGGTTTTATCAGCGACTCCGGCGCGCACCTGCTCGACAGCGAAGTGCACCAGCTGATGGGCGAGAACTTCCTGGCCTGGTGCGACGACGCTTCGCGTCAGCGCTTGTTGCAACAGTTCGACCATGAAACGCCGGAGCACACGCCGTTCAACGTGCACTACAAGGTGCAGCGCCGGGACGGCGAATGGCGCTGGCATGACGCAACCTGCCGCTACATCGAGATCGAGGACGATCTGGTCGGCCATCTGCTGCTGTTCCGCGACGTGACCGAGCAGGTGCAGGCCGAAGAGGCGCGGCGGGTCAGCGAGCAGAAGCTCGAGTACCTGGCGCGCTACAACGCCATGGGCGAAATGGCCGTGGCCATCGCCCACGAGCTGAGCCAGCCATTGGCGGCGACCCGCAACTTTATTGAAGGCGCAGTGATTCGCCTGGGCAACACAGGGGAAACCGATCAAGGCGTCGCCTGGGGCTTGCAGAGCGCCGTGCGGCAAATCGAGCATGCCTCGGTGATCATCAAGAGCGTGCGCGATTACGTGGTCAAGCTGGAGCAGACTGAAGAGCTGGTCGACCTTAATGAGCTGCTGCGCGAAACCCGCTACTTCATCAGCCTGCGCGCCGATCCCAGTCTGGTGCGCGTGGAAATCGTCGCCGCGTCCGAACCGCTGCGGGTGAGTTGCGAGAAGGTGCTGATCGGCCAGGTGATCCTCAACCTGGCCTTCAACGCCATTGAAGAAATGGCCGACCTGCCGACTGAACGACGCCTGTTGCGTATCCACGCCAGTCGCGAGAACGATGTGGCCCTGGTGCGCATCGAAGACTGCGGTCGCGGCATCCAGGCCCAGGCGCAGGAGAAGCTGTTCGACGGCTTTTTCTCGTCCAAGGTCAGTGGCAATGGCATCGGCCTGGCGCTGTGCAAGAACATCATCGGCCGCCACCGTGGCGATATCTGGGCGCAAAACCTGGAGCCGTGCGGCGCGGTGTTTACCTTCTCCCTTCCCCTCGCCAATCCCGCCTGACCTGCACCACTACTGTGGTCTGACATACACAAATCCTGTGGCGAGGGGGCTTGCCCCCGTTCGGTTGCACAGCAGCCGCAAAACCTGCTGGCACGGTGTGACTGGCAAATGCTGGGGCCGCTTCGCGACCCAACGGGGGCAAGCCCCCTCGCCACAAATGCAGCTTCGCCCTTCCCACCTCTGACGCCAGTCAAACCCCCGCCTTATCAGATTGTGCAGCCAGTTTCATGACACTGGCACAGACACACAAACACTTGGCAGGCAGGGCAATTCTCCCGATCTCGGGGCACGGCAGAATCAAAGGGTAAAAATCTGCCAAAGCACCCGCGATCCGCGTTACCAACAATTCAGGAAGTTCCCCTTATGCGAACAAACAGGATCTCCGTACAGTCAGCGCTAGGCCTGAGCCTGCTTGTACTCGGTTTGAACAGTGCCCACGCGGACCTGCCCGCCGGTACGATTGGGCAGACCGTTCTGGCGTTTCCACCCGAAGCTCACCGCGCGTTTGTCATCGACGTCGAGTTCGACAGCTTTGTGGCTGGCCGCGTGACTGTGGTCGACCCGGACCAGAAGCGCATCCTCGGCATGGTGCCGACCGGTTTTGCCGCGCCGTCGACCCTCAGTCACGACAAAAAAACCATCTACAGCGCGGACATCTGGTATTCCCGCGGTACCCGTGGCACCCGCACCGACGTGCTCACCGCGTGGGACAGCTCGACCCTGTCGCCGGCCTGGGAAGTGCTGATTCCGAACAAGCGCGCCGAATCGCTGACCCAGCGTTATGCGCTCAAGCCAAGCGGCGACGACAAGTTCGTCTACGTCTACAACTTCACCCCGTCGACGTCGGTGACCGTGGTCGATACCCAGACCAAGGCGGTTGCCACGGAAATCGCCATCCCCGGTTGCGTGCTCAACTACCCGGTCGGTAACCGCCGCTTCGCCTCGCTGTGCGGCGACGGCAGCCTGCAAGTGGTGACCCTCAACGATCAGGGCCAGGAAACCGCGCGCAGCCGCACGCCGTTCTTTGATCCGAACGCGGAAAAACTGGTAGAGCGCGCCGTCAACGTCGGCGACACCTACTACTTCACCACCACGACCGGCACCGTACGCCCGGTGGATTTTGCCGGTGATGCGCCGAAGGTCTTGCCATCCTGGTCGCTGGTTTCCGACGAAGACAAGAAGGCCGGCTGGGCGCCGGGTGGCTGGCAGATGATGGCCGTGGCGCCGAAGCTGGACCGCCTGTACGTGCTGATGCACGACACCCACGAACCGATGAAGTGGGAAGACCCGAGCCCGCTGATCTGGGCGTTTGACCTCAAGACCCACAAGAAGGTGGCGACTCTGGAAGCCCCGGTTCCGGTGTGGAGCATGCAGGCAACCGGCGACGACAAGCCGTTGTTGCTCGGCACCGACGTGGAAGGCGGTCTGCAGATTTTCGATCTGAAGACCAACAAGCTCACCGGCAGCATGCCGAAAGTCGCCAAAACCGCGACTCAGGTCCTGAGCTACTAAGAGGTTCGGCCATGCACACAGATCCGATCTTCATCATTGCCAGCGCCATCGCCATCGCGGTGTTGCTGGCCAGCGCCGCGACCCACAAGTTGCGCGCGCCGGCCCGCTTCGCCCGGCAACTGGCGGACTATCAACTGCTGCCCGAGGCGCTGGTGCGCCCGACGGCACGGTGGGTGCCGCTGTTGGAACTGGCCATTGCCTTTGCCCTGCTGGTACCGGTCAGCCGTGGTTACGCCGCGTTGAGCGCCGCCAGCCTGTTGGCCCTGTACGCCGCCGCCATCGGCATCAACCTGTGGCGCGGTCGCGCGGACATCGACTGCGGTTGCGCCGGTCCCGACCAGGCACAGCCGCTGCGTCCGGTGCTACTGGCACGTAACAGCGCACTGATAGCGCTGGCGCTGCTGGCCAGCGTGGCGCCGGTTGCCCGCGACCTCAACCTGTTCGATGGCTTCGTGACCCTGGCTGCCGCCGCGGTTGCGCTGCTCATCTACGCCGCCGCCGATGGGCTGCTGGCGAACTCCCCTCTTCTGCTCAAATTGATTGGTAGGTAATCGAAATGGAAGGCTTGATTGTTTCCAACGTTCTGCTCTGGGTGCTGCTGGTGGCTGTGGCGTTTGTCGTCATGGGCCTGGTGCGGCAGATTGGCGTATTGCACGGTCGCCTGGCCCCGGCTGGCGCGCTGATGGTCGACAAAGGCGTGGCGGTCAACGAGCCCGCGCCGCAAGTCACCGCCAGCGACCGTCACGGTCGCCCGGTGAACTTCGGTTACGCCGGCGAGAAATCGCAACTGCTGTTCTTCCTCTCACCGACCTGCCCGATCTGCAAGTCGCTGCTGCCAGCGATCAAATCCATCGCCAAGGAGCAGGCCGATCGTCTTGACGTGGTGTTCGTCAGCGATGGCGACATGGACGCCCAACAAGCGCTGATCCGCGAACACAAACTCGAAGACGCCACCTACGTGGTCGGCCCGGAAGTGGGCATGACCTACCAGATCGGCAAGCTGCCGTACGCCGCGCTGATCGACAAGGCCGGCACCCTGCGCGCCAAAGGCCTGGTCAACTCCCGCGAGCACCTGGACAGCCTGTTCGAAGTCGAGCATTTGAAGCACGCCACGTTGCAGCAATACCTCAATGCCCAACCGCACACCCACGATCACGACCACAGCCACGGCCATAGCCACTGATAAGGCAGGGAGACCTTTATGAAACTGCTGGATCTGTTGTTTGAGCGTTCGTCCCGCCGTGTCGCCGACACCACTTCGCGCCGCAAACTGCTGGCACGCATGGGTTCGCTGATGGTGGCCGGTGCCGCCCTGCCACTGTTGCTACCGCTGGACCGCACCAGCAAGGCCCTGGCCGCGGAGCCTGCGCAGGCCGGCGACCCGGGCGATCCGAACACCTGCGACTACTGGCGCTACTGCTCCATCGACGGTTTTCTGTGCAGCTGCTGCGGTGGGTCGGTGACGTCCTGCCCACCGGGAACCGAAGCCTCGCAAGTGACCTGGATCGGCACCTGCCGCAACCCGGCCGACGGCAAGGACTACATCATTTCGTACAACGACTGCTGCGGTAAGCAAAGCTGCGCCCAGTGCGCCTGTACCCGTAACGACAGTGAAGAACCGGCCTACCGCCCGTTCAACAATAACGATGTGAACTGGTGCCTGGCCGCCAAATCGCACATCTACCACTGCACCGTTTCGGTCATCCGCGGCGTCGCCGTTTAAAGAACGCGCTTTGCGCCGGTTGCTCGCGCAATCGGCGCTTTTTTTCTGTGGCTGCTTTTCTTTTTTTACTGCTTTGTGTGTGTACCTGTAGGAGCGAGCTTGCTCGCGAAGGGCGTCAACGATAACGCGGGCTATCTGGTTTAACGCGTCGCCCTTTAGTTCTTCGCGAGCAAGCTCGCTCCTACAACAGGTGCCAAACCGGTCATCAGCGGAGTTGGATTACATGCGTAGTTTGATATTGCTCGGTCTCGTCTGCGCCCTGAGCGCCCCGCTCGCTTTCGCCCGGGCCATTCCCGACCCGGCGCAGAGCCATGCGCCGGGCAACGAAGACGTTCAAACCCCGATTGCCCAGGCCGGTTACAGCGTCGGCGTGAACTACCAGCTGCAATGCGCCGGTTGCCACCTGGGCGACGGCACGGGTTCGGCCGCCAACGACACGCCACGGATGAAAGGTTTCGTCGGTAACTTCCTGAAAGTGCCCGGTGGCCGCGAATTCCTCGTGCGAGTGCCGGGCATGTCGCAGTCAGCGCTGAACAACGCACAACTGGCGGACCTGCTCAACTGGCTGTTGCGCGAAGACGGCATGGCGGGTAGCAGCATGCCGGCCGATTATCAGCCTTACACCGCCGAAGAAGTCATGACATTGCGCGCCAAGACCATGCTCAACCTGCCCGGCACCCGTGGTGAGTTGATCAAGGCCATGCGTGCCCAAGGCCTCGCGATCGATGACGGGATGAATTACTGAGAACATTTGCCCCGCCCCGCTTCAACATCAACCGCCCGGACGATGGACGCGTTGACGGCAAATAAGTAACGTAACCGGTGCTGTTTTCGAACCTGGAAAATCGAAAAGGGAGTTTGCATCGTGACCGAAGAGACAAAAACCAAAGGACCGGCTTCGTACTTCCCGTCCATTGAAAAAAAGTACGGGCAGCCGATCAGCCATTGGCTGGACCTGCTCAAGTCTGTCAGCGACAAGAAACACATGGAGATGGTGGCCTGGCTCAAAACCGAACACGGAATGGGTCATGGTCACGCCAATGCGCTGGTTGCCTATCATCTGGCAGCCACCAAAAGCGCCTAGCCACAGGTCCATCCTTTGCTGTGCTATCGGTGGTGCCGGGTAAAACCGGCTCCACCGTAAATCTTCTGTTGCCCTATTCTTTCATCCAACCCATCACGCCGGACATCGACCATGTCAGCCCCCGAATCCATCCTCCTCGACAGCTGGCACCACAACGCCCGGGCCTGGATCGACGCCATTCGCAGCGGCACCATCGAAAGCCGCCTCAAGGTCACCGACCAGGCCATCCTGCTGGCGGTGCTGGGTCGCCAGCCCGAGCGTGTGCTCGACCTGGGTTGCGGTGAAGGCTGGTTGTTGCGTGCGCTGGCAGACCGGGCCATCGATGCGGTCGGTGTGGATGGCGATGCGACGCTGGTGGAGGCGGCGCGGACGGCGGGCACTGCGCGGGTGCATTTGGCGAGCTATGAACAACTGGCTGAAGCGAAAGTCGACATCGGCCGCGACTACAACCTGATCTGCGCCAACTTCGCCCTGCTGCATCAGGACATCATCCCCCTGCTCGCCGCCATGAACACCCTGCTCGCCCCGGGTGGCGCGCTGCTGATCCAGACGCTGCACCCGTGGGCGGCTGCGGCGGGCGACTACCAGGATGGCTGGCGGGAAGAGACCTTCTCTGGCTTCAAGGGGCAGTGGCAGCCCATGCCATGGTATTTCCGCACCCTGTCCAGTTGGCTGAATGCACTGGACATGGCCGGCTTTGCATTGGCCGGCCTGCAGGAGCCACAGCACCCGCAAAGCCCCGTGCCGCAGTCATTGCTGTTGGTGGCCGAGCCACGGCGCTGAGTGGCTTCAATATCGCACACAGTTCTTGCACCCACCGAACATCCCTGTGGGAGCGGGCTTGCCCGCGAAGAGGCCGGCACATTCAACATCGATTTCGCCTGACATTCCGCCATCGCGAGCAAGCTCGCTCCCACAGTGGATTTCTGTTGAGCACAAATCTTGTATTAACCCGGAATCCCTGTGGGAGCGAGCTTGCTCGCGATGAGGCCGTCACAGCCAACATCCATGCCGCCTGACACGCAGCCATCGCGAGCAGGCTCGCTCCCACAGGTTTTGCGGTGAAGGGTCACACCGAGTCGAGCAGTTCGCGATGGGGTTTCCCGTTACCGCAGCAGATCACCCGATTACGCCCGGTGGTCTTGGCTTCGTACAACGCATGATCGGCATCATTGAGCCAAAGCATCGCGTCGGCATGGGCCGGGTTGAATGACGCCAGGCCAATGCTCAGGCTGACTTTCAGGGCCGGGTTCTGCTCGTAGCCCAAGATGGCGAAGCGAGCGCGCAGGGCATCCATGATGGCGGCGGCGCGGTTCAGGGGCAGGTCCGGAAGGATCACGCAGAACTCGTCGCCGCCGTAGCGCCCTGCCACATCGGTCGTTCGCAGGTTCTGCTTGAGCATTTTGCTCAACTGACGCAAGACGATGTCGCCGGCAACATGGCCGTAGGTGTCGTTGATGGCTTTGAAATGGTCGATGTCGATCAGGGCGATCGCTCCGCCTTTTTGCTGGCTGTTGCAACGCTGGAACTCGATCTCCAGTTGGTCCTTCCAGGTGCCATGGTTCAGCAGGCCTGTCAGGCTGTCGGTGCGGCTCAGTGCCAGCAGTTCACGCTTCTGACAGCCCAGAGTATGGGCCTGGCGGAAGCAGATCCAGCCCAGCGCCAGCGGATACAGGCACATCAACGGCAAACAGGCATAGAGCTGCACCGCGCTGGTGGCAGGAATGAACGCCGGGGAGAAAATCAGCAGGCCAACGCCCACGCCCAGGATTTGCGCGGCTGTCCCGGCCAGCAGAAAGCGCGAGCCACCTATGGCCACGTTGTTCATGGCCATCATGGAAATGGTGGTCGCGCTGGGCAGTGGATTGAATTGCATCGCGGCAATCCAGAAGCCGCCGAGAAAGGCATCAATCAGCAGATTGCGGTGCTCGGCATGGTAGGGCGTCTTGGCCCGGCGCGCCCATTGGTAAGCCAGGTGCGGCCAGACCAGGCCATTGAACCACATGAAGCCCCAGACCCAAGGTGCAGGATCGAGTGGATACATTGCCGCGCTCACGCACACCAGCCCCAGGGCCAACCCCAGGATCCGCGATGTATAGAGCCTCCTGGCCAATGAAGATCCCTTTCCTCCCGCTTTTGCCATAGGACCTCTTTGCCACTCCACGGAATGCGATTACAGCCTGAGCCTATGCGCTGGAGTCTATCAGGGTGGCATTAAATAGCCATCACCGACTAACGGGCTGAAAATCGCGACATCAGGCTCACATAAAAGCAAAAGCCTCACCCCATAAACGGCTATACATGAAGGAAGGGGTTGATCAATGACCATAAGAGGAGGCCCATGCAGACCTTTCAAGTATTGATCATCGGCAGCGGGTTTGGCGGCCAATGTGCAGCAATCAATTTGCTCAAGGCCGACATCGACGATTTTCGCCTGCTGGAGCGGCGTGATTTCTTCGGCGGCACCTGGTGCCAGAACACCTACCCCGGCGCGGCAGTCGACGTGCCCTCGCCGCTGTACTCCCTGTCTTTTGCTCCGTATCGCTGGACGCAAATGTTCGCCGAACAGGCCGAACTGCACCGTTACACCCGCCATGTGGTGGAGCACTTCGGCCTGCGGGACAAAGTGGAACTGGGCGCCAATGTCGAGCGCGTCGAATGGGACGACACCCACAAACGCTGGACGGTGTACACCGCCGGCAAAGGCACGTTTTGCGCGCAGTTCCTGATCAACGCGACCGGGCCGCTGAGTCAACCGGTTGTTCCGCGCTTCGACGGACAGGAGCGCTTTCAAGGTAAAGCGTTTCACACCAACAACTGGGATCATCACTACGACTACCGGCAAAAACGCGTAGCCATCGTCGGCAGCGGCGCCAGTGCGGCCCAGGTCATTCCGGCCATTGCCCCGGACGTCGGGCACTTGCATGTATTCCAGCGCACGCCCCATTGGGTCCTGCCCCGGGCTGACCGCAGCTTTGGCCGTTTCCAGCGCTGGCTGCTGGGGTTCAAGCCGGCCTACAAGCTGCTGCGCTGGGGGATCTACTGGCAATTCGAAACCCGGGTGATTGCCTTCAAGTATTCGAAACCGGCGGTGCACATGGTCCAGCGCCAGGCCCTGCGTTTTCTCAAACGCCAGGTGCCGGATACCGAACTGCGGCGCAAACTGACGCCGGACTACACCATCGGCTGCAAACGGGTGATTCTGTCCAGCACGCTGTACCCGGCACTGGCGCGCGACAACGTGACGCTGCACAGCCGCGAGCAAGGCATCGCGTCCATCGACGAGACCGGTATCGTTACACTGGACGGCCAGCACATCGACCTGGATCTGATCGTCTGGTCCACTGGCTACGATGCCACCGACGGGGTGATTTCCTACCCGGTAACGGGCAAAAAAGGCACCCGTCTCAAGGAGGTCTGGGCGCAGTACCCACGGGCCTACCTCGGCACCGCCCTGCCCGATTTTCCCAACCTGTTCATCGTCACCGGACCGAACACCGGGATCGGCCACACCTCGGCGCTGTTCATCATCGAATCCCAGATGAATTACATCCTCGATTGCATTCGCACCTTGAAGACTCAAGGTTTACGCAGCATCGAAGTTCGCCATGAGGCGGAACGTACCTACACTGAAATGATCCACCGGGAAATGGAACGCACCGTGTGGAAATCCGGTGGTTGCCACAGTTGGTATCAAAGCAAGAGCGGTCATGTGATTGCCATGTTTCCGGGATTCAGCTTCAGCTTTCATCGCTTGACCCGAGCGCTGAAACCCGCCGATCACATTTTGTCCTGAGCAGATAGAAGGGAGACGCGTGATGCTTTTGTTGTTCGTCGTTCTCGCAGTGTTCGTTGCCTGGAGCTGGCTGACCTACCCGGCCATCGGCTACTGGCTCTATGACTTGAGCATGGCGGCCGAGGCCAAGTTGTACCGGCTGCACAAGATCGTCGTGCCCATCCCCGAAATGACCGTCTCGACCTGGCAAGGCGGGCCGTACGAGGCCACCAGCAGTGTGCTGATGCTCCATGGCTTCAGCGCCGACAAAAACCTCTGGCTGCGTTTCGCCCGGCACTTTGTCGGCAGCCATCGGGTGATCATCCCGGACATCGCCGGCCATGGCGAAACCGGCTTCAAGGCGGGCGGCGGCTACGACATCCCGCTGCAGGCCAAACGCATGATCCAGCTGCTGGACGTTTGCGGGGTGGAGAAAGTCCATGTCATCGGCAACTCCATGGGCGGCTACATGGCGGCGTGGCTCGCGGCCACTTACCCGGAACGCATTGTGTCCGTGGCCCTGGTCGACCCGGCCGGGGTCACCGCCCCCGAGCCCAGTGACCTTGAGCGGCATTTGGCCAAGGGCCACAACCCGTTTCTGATTCACTCGCGCGAAGAATTCCGGCGTTTCTACGCCATGACCATGGCTTCGCCACCCTGGGTACCGAAGCTGGTGCTCGATGCCGTCGCCCAGCGCTATGAACAGTCCCGCGAAGAACTGGAGGAAATCTTCCGCGAATTCCGTGCCAGCCCGCCGATGGAACCGCACCTGCCCGACATCACCGCCCCGGCGCTGTTGCTGTGGGGGCGCAAGGACCGGCTGATCGACGTCAGCAGCGTGGCGGTCTGGAGCAAGGGCATCGCCGACCTGCGCGTGCATATCTGGGACGCCATCGGGCACATGCCCATGGTGGAAGCGCCATACGGTTCGGCGCGCCTGTATCGCGAGTTTTTGGCATCGCTGCGCTCGGAGAGCCCACAGGATCAACGACTGCACTAGGTATGTAGTCCTTAACAGAATGAAGTTCGTCAGAAACTTCGTTTGTCGGCGTCGCTGAAGGCTGCGATCTTTCGTCCATCCTTTACGTCACCGCGCCAGGAATCCTGTTCATGAACCACCCGAACTTCGTCAGCCCTGACCTGATCCGCCAACGCTTCTCCAAAGCGATGTCCGACATGTACCGCGAGGAAGTGCCGTTGTACGGCGCGTTGATGGAACTGGTGGAACAGTCTAACCGTCACGTGCTGGACAACGATGCGAAAATCCTGCGGCAGCTCACCAGTACCGGCGAAATCGAACGCCTGGACCTGGAACGTCATGGGGCGATCCGTGTCGGTACGGCCGATGAACTGGCGACCCTCGCCCGCCTGTTCGCGGTGATGGGCATGCAACCGGTGGGTTACTACGACCTGACACCGGCCGGCGTGCCGGTGCATTCCACGGCGTTTCGCGCGGTGCATGAAGCGTCGTTGCAGGTCAGCCCGTTCCGGGTGTTCACGTCGCTGTTGCGCCTGGAATTGATCGAAGACCTGGAGCTGCGAGCGTTCGCCCAGTCGATGCTCGACCAGCGTTCGATCTTCACCCCCACGGCCCTCACGCTTATCGAGCGCGCCGAATCCCGGGGTGGCCTGACCGAGCAGCAAGCCCTGGACTTCGTCGAGCAGGCACTGGAAACGTTTCGCTGGCACCACAGCGCCACCGTCACCGCCGAACAGTATCAACAGCTCAGCGCCCAGCATCGTCTGATTGCCGACGTGGTGGCGTTCAAGGGCCCGCACATCAACCACCTGACACCACGGACCCTGGACATCGACATCGTCCAGGCGCAGATGCCGGCCCATGGCATCACCCCCAAAGCGGTGATCGAAGGCCCGCCTCGCCGCCAGTGCCCGATCCTGCTGCGCCAGACCAGCTTCAAGGCCCTGGACGAGCCGATTGCCTTCACCGATCAAAGCGAGGCTCGCGGCAGCCACAGTGCCCGGTTCGGCGAGATCGAACAGCGCGGTGCCGCCCTCACGCCCAAAGGCCGCGCACTCTACGACCGTTTGCTCAATGCCGCGCGGGACGAACTCAAGGACTTCCCCAACGAAGCCAACGCTGCGCGCTATAACGCCCTGATGGAGCAGCATTTCAGCGAGTTCCCTGACACCTGGGAAGGCATGCGCCAACAGGGCCTGGCTTACTTCCGCTACTTCGTGACGGAAAAGGGCCTGGCGGCGGGCGACCTGAAAAACGCGCCCCTGGAAGACCTGCTCAGCGACGGTTACCTGCGGGTAGAACCCCTGGTGTACGAAGACTTCCTGCCCGTCAGCGCGGCGGGGATTTTTCAGTCAAACCTGGGGGACGCGGCGCAAACCCGTTACGGCGCCCATGCCAACCAGCAAGCGTTCGAACAGGCCCTGGGGCGTTCAACGATCGATGAGCTGGAACTGTACGCCGAGAGCCAGCGGCGTTCGATCGAACAGTGTTTCGCCGCGTTGGCCGATGTTGCTTCAAGTCAATAAAAAACATGACTGAATGATTTGTCACAACTCAATAAAAACGGGCGACCTACAGGTCGCCCGTTTTTTTATATCCGAAACGTTCTATACAGCAAATAAAGTGTTCGCCCAGTGCAATGGCCTCGGCAATCCATGCACTGGTAAAGAGCCCTGACACTGGGCGAACGGAACGTATTTTAGTAGAAGCGGATTAATATGTCCGTACGCAAAAATGAAATTTATCGACACAATGTTTAACAAGATGTCGATTTAAATACTATGCAACACGGCATCTCAAACTCACCAGCTCGACCATTACGAGCTGATTATTCCTATACAAAACTTGCACAAAAACAATCGGCCCGTATAACGCCAATACTCAATATTAGTGCTTGCTGGTCACCGTCAATATGTCGGTATAAACCACGTTGACGCTTTGTCCGACTTTCAAGTCCTTGAGTTTGGCCTGGACTTCAGGTCGTTTGACGTCGACGGTCTTGGACTTGCCTTCCGGGTTTTCGAAGGTCACCTGGTTTTTCTTCAGGTCAATGCTGGTGATTTTCAGCTGCACTTTCACCTGACGGTAAGCTTCGCCGCCGGGGTTTGGGCTACCTGGCGCTGTGCGCATTTCGCCGGTGGCTTCGGCGGTGCCGGGCAGGCCTTTGTCGACATCGGTGTCGAGGAAGGCTGCAACGGCGCTGGTAACCCTGATTTCCACCGTATCGCCAGCCTTGAGGTTGTCGAGGTTTTTCGCCTTGTCGGTCAACTGCACAGGGAACTCATTACCCTGCGGGCCTTTAAGGACCACGGAATGGTTCGCGGTATCTACCGAAACGACTTTGGTGGTGACCTGGTCAACCACCACAACTTCGGACAACGGGAGTTCGGCGGCAACCGCGCCAAAACTGGCGACAGACAGCAAGGTTGCGAGGGTGATGGCTTTGCTCAGTGCGTGGCTTTTCATAGGCAGAACATTCCCTGTGATAGATGGCAACAGACGGCGTTGAAACCGGGCTCAACGCCATGTGTGCGAGTGAGCATAGACGCTGTTCAGCGAGTGGTCGCGCCGCAGCGGTGATTTTCCTGACACGAGCGCCTAGTACCCGGTCATTTCCAGATAGCCCTGCCCTGCATGGCTGCCGCTGAGGCGCACCGGGCCTTCCCAGTACGGAATGCGCAAGTCCATCCAGGCCTGGGGATTGAGCGCGGCAATGGTTATATCGAGGTGTCTGGCAGGGATTTTGATCGACCAGCGAATGGGCATCTCACGCCCGGCAACCCGGGCGGTGTCTTGCGGCGTGAGGCTGATGTCGCGGGCGTGCAGCAATTGTGTCTGACCCCGGGCGTCGATCCAGGTGCCGGTGAGGTAAGGCTCACCGTCCTTTTGCCGCATGCGATACAGCATCACCTGCTCGCCGCTGTCCAGATGCAGGGAGAACCAGTCCCAACCGGTCTGGTTGCTCGTCAGGGGCTGGCTGCTCCATTCCCGGTCGAGCCAGGCCGGGCCACTGACCTGAAAGGTCTTGCCGTCGATGTCCAGGGTGCCGCTGGCCTGGAAAAACGGCTGGCTGTAGTAATAAGAGGCCTGACCCTGTTCGGATTTCTGGCTGAAGCCCCGGTCCCCCTGAAGCACCAGCGGACCTGTCGAAGTCAATCGCAGCCGGTAGCTGAAACGCCGGTCGCTGGCACTGAGCTGCAGGTCGGCCAACGGGTCGTCGGCAGTCGCCTGGCTACTCAATTGCCAGTCGTCGATCCACGCGTTGAACGGCGCGACGCTGACACCGGCTTGACCGACGCCGCCACGGGCATAACGTTCGGCCGCGTGATGCGCCGTCGCCGATGTCACCGCCGCGTGGCCGAGCCAGATCGTCTGATTCTGCCAGCCCAGCACCTCGGGGGTGGCTTTCAAGGCACTGCGGAACAAGGTCCATTGCGCGCCAAACTCATGCCCCTGATCGTCCTTCAGGTTGGCCGTGACATACCACCATTCGATGCGAAAGCCCTCGTGCGGGCCGTGATCCGCCGGGAAGCTGAACACCCGACCGGGCACCACCGGGGTGAACGCAGCGGCCTGGTTGCCCAACCCGGCAAAGCCCTTTTCCACCGGTGCCGGTTGATCGCAACCGCTCGCCAGCAGCGCCAGGAGCAACACGCCGACTTTAATCTTCATGGGCAAACGTCCGCAGCAGGTCCGCCGGTTGCGTGCGGTACAAACGGTACAACGGCCAGGCCGAGGCCAGTAACGTCGCCACCAGCGCCAGCCCCATCAATTGCAACAGTTGCAATGGAAACACTCGCAACGGCAGTCGCCAGCCAAAGGCCTGCACGTTGATCACCGCGTCCAGGCACCACGCCAGGGCGATGCCCAACGGCAACGCCAGCACCAGGGTCAATATCGCCAGCAGCCAGGTTTGCCCGAGGTTGAGCAACATCAAATGCCGACGCGTCACGCCCAACGCCCACAATGGCGCCAGTTGCCCGAGACGGCTCTGGCTTTGGGTCAACAGGCTGATGAACAGCGCCACCCCCGCCACGCACAGCGTCAGGCTGTTGAGTGCGGCGGTGGCAGCGAAGGTGCGCTCGAAGACTTGCGTGGACCAGCCCTTGAGCCGTGCCTGATCGACGATGCGGCTGTCGTCCAGGGTAAATCGTGCCTGCAATGCCGTGACGAACGCCGGGATCGATGCCGGATCGATGCGCAGGTTGAAGCGGTTCGGAGTCAGTTGCGGCCAGCCGCGCAACAGGTGGCGGATGTTCACCAGAATGTGGCCCTTGGGATTGCCATAGTCGGCGTAGATCCCGACGATCCGTGGCGACCAAGGGCCGGTGGGCGTCGGCAGCGTCAGGTGATCGCCCAGTTGCACTCGCAGGCGCCGGGCCAGTTGTTCGCTGAGCATCACCGCATCGTCCTTGGCCAGTCGCTCCCAAGGGTTGTCGCCCAAGGCTTCGAGCAGTGGCCAGTGCTGGCGGTAAGTCGGATGGTCGATGATCCCGGACAGGTCCGTCGGCCAGCCCTGCAATTGAATCGAAACCTGCCAGTTGGGCAGCACGGCCGCCAGTTGCGGCTGCTGGTTGAGCCAGCTGTTCAGTTCCCTGGCCTGGGCCGGGTTCTGTGGATTGAGGTAAAGCTCGGCCGTCAGCCGTTGCTCGAGCCAGTCACTGAAGGTCTGGCGAAACCCTGCGGTCATGCTGCCGGCACCGATATTCGCCGCCATGGCCAACAGCAGCGCCATCAAGGCCAGGCTCAACGCCGGCAGTTGCTGGCGGCAATCGGCAACAAACCACTGGCCGAGCACCGAGCGACTGCGCTGCGAAACGAGACTGAGCAGCGCGCTGAGCACCACCGGCAAGGCCAGCGCGGCACCGATCAACAGCGCGGCCATCAACACGAAGCCACTGATCAGGCTGTGGCCGAAGATCAACGCCAGCAACGCGATCATCCCGGCCATGGCCGCCACCCAACCCTGGCGTCGCAACCAGCGCGCATGGGCTTGATGCCAGGCCTGCGGATCAGCCAGCGCCAGCAATGGCAGACGCGCCGCCCGCAGCAGGCTGTTGGCCCCGGCCAGCAACGCGCCGATCAGACTCAAGCCGATACCACTGAACCACCACGACAGACCAAGGCTCAACTGCCCCGCCACTTCGGCGCCATACAAGCCACGCAGGCTGGCGGCGACATCGGGTAACAGCACGCCGGCCAGCAGGTAGCCGCTGACCACCCCGGCCATACCACCGATCAGGGCCAATCCACCCAATTCGACGGCAAGACAGGCCATCAGCATCCGCGCACTCACACCGCAGGCACGCAGGGTCCGGAGCAGGCTTCGCCGTTGCTCCAGCGCCAGCCCGATGGCGGCGTGCACGATAAACAGGCCGACCACGAACGACAGCACCCCCAGGGCATCGAGGTTCAGGTGAAAGCTTTCGGTCAGGCGCCTCAGATTGTTTTCTTCGCCAGCGCGCTTGAGTTGCAACTGGCCCTTGAACGGCTCCGGCAACGGCGCGGTGAAATCCTTCGGTAACAGCAGCCGCGACAGTTGCTGCGGCAACCCCAGAATCTGCTGGGCAAAACCGATGTCCACCAGCAGCACGCCGGGCGCCATATCGGCCTGCACATGCAGCGGCGGCAGGGCCACGCCCGCCAGGTTCAGTGGCCGGTCACCCTCGCGCAAACCCAGTGCCTGCAAGGTCTGCGACGATATCCAGGTGCTGCCCGGCGGACTGAAAAAGCCGACCACCTGTTCAATCGCCAAGGCCTGCCCGGCCACCGCTGCGCCCGTCGGCAGCGACACCGGCTCGATGCCCATCAACTGCAAGCGCTGCTCTTCATGCCCCTTGAGCGTGACCCGGCCTTGCAGCACCGGTGACACCGGCCACCCCGCGCGCCGCAGATCGATAAACCATTGCTGGGGGAACGTGCCGCCACCGGGCGCACCGAGGCTGGCCTGAGGTTCGCCGCCGATCAACTGACTGGCGCGGGCATAGCTGTCGCGGGCCTGGCTGTTGAGTGCCTGGACGCCGGTCAACAGACTGGTGGCCAGCCACAACCCGGTCAGCACACTGAAAAACTGCACCGGATGCTGCCGCCAGTGGCTGAGCAGTGCGCGCAGGGTTTCGCCAAAGATGCGCATGTCAGCGCTCGCCCGCAGCGGCCAGGCGACCGCCGCACAGCAGGGCTTTTTCCGCCAGCCGTGCCGCGACGCCGGGACTGTGGGTGACCATCAACAGGCTGGTGGGGCTGTCGTCGAGCAATTCCAGCAGCAACTGCAACACCTCGGCACCGGTGGTTTCATCGAGGCTGCCGGTGGGCTCGTCGGCCAGCAACAATGGCGGACGCGACGCCAGCGCCCGGCCCAGCGCGACCCGTTGTTGCTGGCCACCGGACAGTTGCTCGGGGTAGCGCCGCAGCAGCTCGCCCAGGCCCAGGCGTCGCACCAGGTGCGCCTGCCAGCGTGGGTCATGACGCCCCGCCAGCCGCGCCTGAATCGCCAGGTTGTCTTCGACCCGCAGGCTGCCGATCAGGTTGAACTGCTGGAACACCAGGCCGATTTCCGTACGGCGCCAGTTCGCCAGTTGCCCTTCATTCATCTGTTCCAGGCAATGCGCGCCACTGCGGATGCTGCCGCGATCGACCTTGTCCAGCCCGGCGATCAGGTGCAGCAAGGTGCTTTTGCCACTGCCCGACTCGCCCATCAGCGCCAGGCTGCTGCCGGGCCTTAGCGTCAGGTCGACGCCTTGCAGCACCGGCAGCGGCCCCTGCGGTGTGGCGTAGCTTTTGAAAACACCATGGACTTCAAGCATGGGTCAACCTGCTGGATAGGCGTGGCTCAAGGATAGCGGTCCTGAATGTTTTTTGTCCGTTGCTGATGATCGCCCCGCCCGCGCCCCGCCCTACCCTCGAAGCTGGTCTAACCATAACGATAAAAAACGGAGACGCCATGCCTCGTTTCACCTTGAGCCCTCGTGGGCTGCTCGCTTGCCTGATCACTGCCTGCCTGACGCAATCGGTGGTCGCCGCCGATGAACCGGTCGCAGCCAGCCCGCAAACCACGGCCAGTAACGCCGCCGTGCTGCAACAACTGCCCTTCACCGACCGCACCGACTACGAGTCGGTCACCAAGGGTCTGATCGCGCCGTTCAAGGGCCAGGTCAAGGACGCCTCGGGCAAGGTCATCTGGGATATCCAGGCCTATGACTTCCTAGCCAAAGACCAGGCCCCGGAGTCGGTCAACCCGAGCCTCTGGCGCCTGGCCCAACTCAGCGCCCATGCCGGATTGTTCGAAGTCAGCCCACGGCTGTATCAGGTGCGCGGCCTCGACCTGGCCAACATGACCATCATCGAAGGCGACGACGGGCTGATCATCATCGACCCGCTGACCATGGCCGAAACCGCCAAGGCGGCACTGGACCTGTACTACCAGAACCGTCCGCGCAAACCGGTGGTGGCGGTGATCTACAGCCACACCCACGTCGACCACTTCGGTGGCGTGCGCGGGGTCATCGACGAAGCCGACGTCAAGGCCGGCAAGGTCAAGGTGTTCGCCCCCGCCGGGTTCATGGAACACGTGATGAGCGAGAACGTCTACGCCGGCAATGCCATGAGCCGCCGCGCACAGTTCCAGTTCGGCAGCCTGCTGCCCCGTGGCGAAAAAGGCCAGGTCGATGCCGGCCTGGGCAAGAGCACACCGAGCGGCGGCACTGTCACCCTGATCCCGCCCACCGACCTGATCGACCAGGAACTGCAAACCCGCACCATCGCCGGTCTCGAGGTAGAGTTCCAGTTGACCCCGGGCACCGAGGCGCCGGCAGAAATGAACCTGTACCTGCCGCAATTGCGCGCCTTGTGCATGGCGGAAAACGCCACGCAAATGATGCACAACATCCTTACCCCCCGCGGCGCGCAAGTGCGTGACGCCAAGGCCTGGGCCGAGTACCTCGACGCCAGCCTGGCGCGTTACGGCGACAAGAGCGACGTGTTGTTCGCCCAGCACAACTGGCCGACCTGGGGTGGCGAACGCATCCGCACCTTCCTCGCCGACCAGCGCGACATGTACGCCTTCCTCAATGACCGCACCCTGCACCTGCTGAACCAGGGCCTGACGCCGCTGGAAATCGCCGATTCGATCAAGAAACTGCCCGGCAACCTCGACCAGAAGTGGTACACCCGTGGCTACTACGGCTCACTGAGTTTCAACACCCGGGCGGTGTATCAGCGCTACATGGGTTTCTATGACGGTAACCCGGCCAACCTCAATCCGCTGCCGCCGGTAGAAACGGCCAAGCGTTCGGTCGAGGCCATGGGCGGCGAAGCGGCAGTGCTTGAGAAAATGCAGGCGGCGATGGCCAAGGGTGAATACCGCTGGGCCGCGCAACTGGGCAATCAGGTGCTGTTCGCCAACCCGGACAACGGCGACGCCCGCAAAGCCCAGGCCCAGGCGTTGGAGCAAATGGGCTATCAAAGTGAAAACGCCACCTGGCGCAACATGTACCTGACCGGTGCCATGGAACTGCGCAACGGCGTGCCACCCCATGCGGGCACTTCGGTATCGGTGGACATGGTGCGGGCGATGAGCCCGCAGATGTTCTTCGACTTCCTGGCGGTACGCCTGGACAGTGAAAAGGCCGTAGGCCATGACCTGACCCTGAACTGGACCTTCGATGACCTGAGCAAGGACTTCAACCTGACCCTGCGCAATGGCGTGCTGACCCACCGTGCCGGGCTCAATGCTCAGGCGGATGCCAGCGTGACCATGAGCAAGGCCACCCTGGAACAGATCAGCCTCAAGCAGTTGGATATTCCGACGGCAATCCAGAAAGGTCTGATCAAGTTGCAAGGCAATGGCAAGAAGCTTGGGGAGTTGATGAGCAGCCTCGATACGTTTGCGCCGCAGTTCAATATCGTCACGCCTTGACCGGATGACGCGGGAAACCGCGTCGCCTTCCTCGCGAGCAGGCTCGCTCCTACACTGGATCTGTGGACGAGACAGATTCAGTGTGGGAGCGGGCTTGCCCGCGAAAGCGGTGTTTCAGTCGATGATGATGTCGAATCATGCGGCCCCTTCGCGGGCAAGCCCGCTCCCACAGGGGACCGGGTTGTTCACAGCATTTGTGAATGGCACAGGTCCAATGTAGGAGCGAGCCTGCTCGCGATGCGGTTCAGGCAGACACCACTTCAACCACCGGCATTTTCCAGTGTTGATTGACCACCTGCTGCCCGGGTCCATACAGGCGCAGGACCAGGGTGAACGCTCCGTTTGCAGGCGTCGGCAACCAGTTGCTCTGCTCCGGCGGAGCGACGTTCTGCAGGATCAACGTCAACCCACCGTCCGCATCTTCCTGCAACTGATCCCGGCTGCTCAGGCAGTAGCGATTGATCGGGTTGGCCACCAGTTGCCGGTCCGGCAAGTCATACAGCGTCAGCGACCAGAACTCGCTGGCCGGCGGCAATTGACCCGCTGCGAAACGCAGGCGATAGCTTCGCCCACCCTGCAAGGGTTGCCCCTGATTATCCAGGCGAGTGCCGGTGTAGAAGGCCTCTTCCACGCTGTTGCCGTAGATGCCGACATTCGCCGCGACAGCACGGTTGAGGTAATTGCCGTTCAGCGCTTCGCGAGTGCCGAACAGCCCGAGGGTGGTGCGTACCTGGCTCACCGCGATTTGTAGTTGCGCCTGAGCGTCTTCAATCCCGGCGAGCAGTGCCTGGCGCGTTGCTGGCGGCAACGTCGCCGGGTCGAAACCCTGGCCGGGCACGATGCCGATCCGTGCAAAGCGCGCGCGCAAGGCTTGTTCGGACGGTTGCGTGGGGCACAGGCTGAGGATCTGGTTCAGCGCCGGAATAAACTCCAGCCCCAACCCGGTCTTGCTGTCCCAGGGGCGCCAGTCAATGGCTGGCGCAGGCACAGGCGGCGCACTGCCGATGTATTCATGCAACGAACGCAAACCGTATTGCTGCTGCAGGGCACGCACCGCCGGCAGGTCCCCGGCGTTTTTCAGGCCCGTTCTCCCAAGCACCATGACGATTTCGGTTTCACTGCGCAGCACAGCTTTGACGCCGTCCGGTGTCGGGCCTTGCCAGTGGGGTCCGGCGATCAGGTAATTCCCCGCATCGCGGCCGGTGCTGAGCACACCGACATAGGCAAAGTTGTGGGTGTACTGGTCGACCAGTTGAAGCACGTAATAGCGGTCGTCAGGCACGGCCGGCACGCTCAACACCTGGGGCTCGCTGCGCAGGTCAAGCCACGCCCAGGAGTACGGCGTGTCGTTGTTCGGCGTGACGATGTCGCGATTGTTCGGGGTAAACAACTCGCTGTAATGACGAAAGCGGTTGAAGCCGCCAACGTACTCCGGCGCGCCCGGCTTGAGCGCCTGTTTTTCCATGGTCTGGTAATGCATGAGCATGGGGTACGCGTAAATCCACGCCTCTTTGGCAATCTGCCGAGGGTCATCGGAATCACCGGCCAGCAGCCGGCGTGGAAACATCAGGCTTGCTCCCAATATCCCCATGCCGCCCAGCAACCGGCGGCGACTGAAAATCAGGTTCATGATTCGATCCTCGCAATCGTCGGCAACTGATAACTCCCGTCCAATGCCCCGCCCTTGGGCAGGTACAGGCGCAACAGCAGGTTGAACGGACCTTGCGGCGTCGGCAGCCAGTTGCCCTGCGGCGCAGCCTTGGGCGCATCGGCTTGCAGGATCAGGGTCAAGCCGCCGTCGGCATCGTATTGTAGACCAGGGCTGCGGTCGCCCAGGGCGTAACGCTGAATCGGGTTGGCCACCAGCAACTGGGTTTTGCCGTCATACAGGGTCAGCGACCAGAACGCATTCACCGGCGGCAATTGCCCGGCGGGAAAATGCAGGCGATAGGCGTGTTGGCCATTGAGTTCCTGCCCCTTTGCATCGTGCAACGCCATCGGGTACAGCGCTTCCACCGCATCGTTGGCGTAGATGTAGCGCCAGGCGACTGCGGCACGGGTCAGGTCATCGTCACCGAACTTGCCGACGTTGGGCGGCGACGGCAACCAGCCCTGCTGTTCCACCGATAGTCGGCTGGAGGCTGCGCGGACCTGTTCGCGACCGGCTTCGGCGCCCTGTGCGACGGCTTCGTTCAAGTCCGCCGGGGCCTGGAATCCGGCCCCCGGCTTCACCCCGATGGCGGCGAAACGGGCCAGTTTCTTTTGTTCGCTGGCGGTCCATTGATGCAAGGGGGCCAGCGCGTTGAAGGTGCTGAACAACACCTGCGCCGGCCCGTGCCTGGTGTCCGTGTAAGCTGGCAGTTGCAGCGGTGCCTGGGGTTCAGGGGGCGCGCTGCCATTGACTTTGGACAGCGGTTGCAAGGCGTAGCCCCTCAGCACTTGCGCGGCGTCTTTCTGATCCGCTTCGCCCTTGACCTCGGTCCGTCCCAACAGGAAGACCAGCCGGCTCGGTGAGCGAATCACCGCGCTGAACCCCGATGGCGCGGGCCCCTTCCAGTCCGGCCCGACAATCAGGTAGCGCCCCGCCTTGTCACCCGTGGCGCGAGTGCCGATGTAGTCGAGGTTGTCGGTGCGCATGTCCACCAGCTGGAAACTGTAGTAGCGACCTTGCACGGCCGGTACGTCGAGCACCACAGGTTCGCTGCGCAAGTCCAGCAAGGCACGGGAATAGAAGGTGTCGTTGTTGGGCGACACCACTTTGTTGTCTTGCGGGCCGAGCAGGCGCGGTTCGCTGTAGAGACGGTTGAACGGCAGTTTCGCGGCGATGGCGCTGAGCACTTTGTCGTGTTCGACGGTGGCGTAGGCGAACACGTAGGCCTCCTGCGCCAGGTCTTTGGCTTGCTGTTGGTCGAGGGTTGCGGCGTGAACAGTACCCAGGCTCGCGCCCAGGGCCAGAGCGGATATCCAGTAGCGCATGGCAGATCTCCTGGTAGATGCAAAAATGTCATCCACCACCGTCCAATGTGGGAGCGGGCTTGCTCGCGAAAAGGGCATCACATTCAACATTTTCGTTGACTGGTACACCGCTTTCGCGAGCAAGCCCGCTCCCACATTGGCTTTGCGGTGGTTTGACGAATGTTTATTTGGCCCAACGCCGCAGGTCCGACGGGGTGTAGTCGTCGGTCTTGGCGGCGAAGCCCACGCGCATCGGCTCGGTCTCTTCGTTGGCCAGGCCGCCGGCGTAGTAGCGTCCGGAGATCAGGTCATAGGAGGTTTCCAGCACGTTGTAGGTGAAGCCGTGGTCGTACTGCTGGATCGCGTGCAGTTCACCGCTGCGCCACAGTTCACCGCGGCTGTCGTACTGGTCCGACTGGGCGATCTGCCAGCTGTCTTCGTCCACATAGAAGCGACGTTTGGCGTAGATGTGCCGGGCACCGGGCTTGAGGGTCGCTTCGACCACCCACACGCGGTGCTTCTCGTAGCGGGCCAGGTCCTGATTGACGTGGTTGGGCTTGATCACGGCGTCGTACTTGAGGTCGCGGCTGCCGATCTTGTAGCTGTTGTAAGGGATGAACAGCTCTTGCTTGCCCACCAGTTTCCAGTCGAAACGGTCCGGCGCGCCGTTGTAGCCATCGATGTTGTCGGCGGTGATCAGGCCGTTGCTGTAACGGGCGCTGTTGTCGTAGGCGATCATCGGCGCACGGCGCACGCGACGTTGCCCTGGCAGGTATTGCCAGGCCGAACGCGGCTCGGCGACCTGGTCGATCGGCTCGTGCACCAGCACCGCCTCACCGGACAGACGCGCCGGTTCCAGCACCCGGCTCTTGAACATGAACAGGATGTTCGAGCCCGGTTCCAGCCCGCCCACGGTGTCGGCAAAGTTGATCAAAGACTGGTTGCGCACGTAGCTGGTGGCGCCATTTTCACGCACCAGCGCGGCGCTGCTGATGCGCTCGTAACTGCCGCCGCGATAACGGGTCATGTGGTTCCACATCACCTCCAGGCCTTCGGTGGGCAACGGAAACGGAATGCCCCTGGCATAGTCGTGCAAGCCGTTGCCGCCGTCGGCCATGCTGGTCTTGGCGACGTTCTCACGACTGACCGCCAGTACCTCCTTGGGCAGGTTGGCGCTGCGATGGCTCGAGTAGATGTTCATCTTGTAGGTGTCGGGAAAACGCTTGAACAACGCGATTTGCCCGGGGCTGAGAAACTTCTGGTACTGCGTCAGGTTCTGCGCGGTGACGGTGAACAACGGCTTCTCGGCGGCATACGGATCGCTGTAGCCGCCCTTGCTGTCGACGGTGCCGGCGTTGCTCGCCAGACCACCGGTCCAGGCCGGAATGCTGCCGTCGGCATTGGCCGCCATTTCCGAGCCCATGGGGGTCAGGGTCTTGCCCAGTGCCGCCGAATCGGTGCCTTTGGCCTGGGCCAGGCCGACGGTGCAGGCCAGGGCCAGCACGCACAATTGCATACGCATAACGGTTCTCCTTAGAAGTCTGCCTTGAAGCTGACGGATGCAAAATCGCGGTCGTCGAGGGTGCTGTAGTCGTTGGAACCGAAGAACGTGTTGTAGGCCAGTTCCACGCTGTAATCGTTCATGTAGACGCCGGTCAGGCTCACGCCCAGCGCTTGCTGGCCTTCCTGGAACGGCCCTTGCGGATCGTAGGAATAGCCCGAGACGTCATGCCGCCAGTTGACGGCCGGAATCAGGTTGATGCCTGGCAACACATCGCTGTATTCGAGGCTGGCGCGCAGGCGATACCCCCACGACCAATCGGTGGCAAAGCCCTTGTCGGTGCAGTATTGGTTGGTCACACCTGAAGCCACCGTGTTGCACAGCGTGCCGTTGCGCGGGGCGCTGCGGCCGAACGCGGCGTTACGGCCCAGGCGCTCGTCCCCGAGATCGTCGATGTGCACGACACCGGCCTCACCGAACAGGCTCAGGCGCGTGGCGCCCAACACGTTGTCGATGGCCTGGGTGGCCGAACCGGTCAACTGCCAGACGCCCTTGCGCTCCCACGCATCGAACTGGCTGCCATTGGTGGTGCTGAAGCCGGGCGGCAACTGCAACCAGGAACTGCCCCCCGGTCCGGAAATCACCGCAACGTTGACGTCGGGCGCGTTGATCGCGATCGGCATGTTCGGCCGGTAGCTCAACTCACCGGCCAGGGAAATCCCGGTGACAGGCTCGACGCCGTTGAGGCTGATGCCGTACAGGCGAATATTTTCCGGGAAGGCCGCCGCGTAACTCGGCCCCTGGATACCACCGGGGAAGGTACCGGGCACGGCGGTGTTCCTGGCGTTAATGGTGAAATACGGCAGCCGCGAGTGATAGTTGATGTAGTAGATCGCCGCTTCCGCATCGTTGAGCGCTGGGATCATCTGGCGCAAGGCGAAGCCGAACTGGCCGTTGTCGGACGGCGATTCATTGCCCCGGGACGTGGCGAACAAACCAGCGGCCTGCATCTGTTGATCGGTCTGCACCTGGCTCAGGTACAGCGGCCCGCAACCCGGCTGGATCACATCACTGCTGGCGAAGAAGGTGCCGCAACCGTCGAGTACGCTGGGGCGCCAGTTGTACTGGTAGAAACCTTCGAGGTTGGTGGTGTCGGTCAGGCCGAAGCTGAAGGAGACCATCTCCACTGGCAACTGGCCCTCCTTGATTTCCACGCCGGGACGGTTGAACGCCGAGATGTCCAACGGGTTGATCACGTTGATGCCGTTCTGGATCAGCAGCGCTTCGCCCCAGGACAACACCTGGTTACCGACCTTTACGTTCAGCGGATGTTCGGCCACCTGGAAGTCTTTCCAGACGTAGGCATCGAGCACCTCGAAGCCCTTGAATTTTGACAGGTCGTCCCAGCCCGAATCGTCGAAATCCTTGAAGCGGCCATTGCCGGTTTCGTAGGCGTGGTCGTACCAGTACTTGAAGCGAATGAACGCGCCCTGGCCCTGGCCATCGAGACTGATATCGGTGAGCCCCTTGAAGAGTTGCGAGATGGGGTCGCCCTTCTTGAAGTTCAGCCGGTTGTCGTCGGCGCTGACGCTGGTGCCATTGGCATTTACACCCTGGGCCTGCAAGGCGTTGGCGCGGGTCATCAGGCTCTTGTCAGGGTTTTGCGTCGACCAGCTGCTGCCCAGGCTCAGGCTGGTCTTGGTCGACAGGCTCCAGTCTTCGTTGAGGTCAAATGTGGTGGCGTAGGTTGGCCCCGTCAGAACGGCAAGAATCGCCAGCGCAAGGGGTTGCGGGCGAGTGTGGCCAAGCCGGTGAAGCCGTTGGCGGACTCCGGCTGTGGCCGAGCGTTTTTTTATCATTATTAGGCTCCGGTCAGGTTTGCTCAGCCCGGACACGGTGCCCAACTATCGGCCCCGACACGCAAGCGATGGCCGACAAAAAATAATCATCGGGGAGATCTGCGGGGGGCTTCGGTTAATTTCTGAAGGCATACATATCCGTTTCTGCGGATGCGGTCACCTGTGGGAGCAAGCTTGCTCGCGATGGCGGCGTGGCAGGCGATGAGTATTTTGTGGGTGTACATATCCATTGCTGCGGTAACGGCCACTTAGGGTTCCGCCCTTACGGCAGGTCACTTGGAAAAGCCCCAAGTAACCAAAGGCTCTTGCCCCTGACATTCGGTGCCTCGCCGTGGCTCGGCATGCCCTCCAGCGTATGCATTCCCCCTGTAGGAGCGAGCCTGCTCGCGAAGGACGTCAACGATAACGCGTGTTGTCTGAATGAACGCGGTGTCTGGACGTTTTTCGCGAGCAAGCTCGCTCCCACAGGTACTGAGTACATCCGCAAGATTTCGGTCGACTGTGAGGCCGCCATCGCGAGCAAGCTCGCTCCCACAGAAGAGCAAAGACAGAGCGGCGTACACCACGCTCTTCACCACTCATCAGGCCGAGCGTTAGCTCGCCTGCAGCTCTTGATCTTGATCCACCCGCCCCCTCGGCAGGCTGAGTGGAGGTGTTTATCCGGGGATTGGCGCGCAGCGCCGTTCGACGCAGTCGAACTCATTGCATGTAGGTCGAAGCGAAGCCGACCGGAGGGCAATGCCCCCGGATGAATACCGGAGCGAAGGAACCCCGAGCCTCAGCGAGGGGCCGTACGTAAGGGGCGAGACCTTTTGGTTCCTTTTGGCTGGGCCGGCACTCCGGGCGTTTGCCAAAAGGGACTCGCCGTAAGGGCGAAACCATAAGCAGCCGTTACCGCAGAAACGGATATGTACACCGACCCCATCAACCTACAAACCAAGACGAAACTGCTTAGGCGTAATCCCGAACTGCTTACGAAACGCCCGAATGAAATTGCTCGGCTGCCGATACCCCAACCGCTCGGCAATCCGCTCAATCGGCTGATCCCCCGCCGTCAACCAGTGCCGCGCCAACTCCAGGCTATCGCTACGGGTGTGTTGCGCCGCAGCGGTCTGCCAGTGCCGCAACATGCTCTGATGCAAAAACCCATTGGCCCCCAGCAAAGGCTCATCGAGACTGGCCGCTGGCAGGCTCAGACACGGATGTGAACCCTCCAGCACCTCGACACCCATGCTACGCAACCACTGCCCGGCAGCCTGTTGCGGCGTCAAGTGGACCGCGACGAACACCTCGGCCGGCGCGCGCCCCAAACGTCGGGCGATGTTGCGCACCAACGTCAGGGTCGCCGCATCAAGACCAAAAAAATGCGGCGGCTGGTCAACACTGCGCAAATGCAAGCGAGCCTGCCCGTCACCCTCCTCCAGTTCCGCCACTACGTAGTTGGTCACCCGCGGCAGGAAATCAGTGAAACACGCCAGGCTCGCGCGAAGGGTCGCGGCGGAGTCCAGCAGAATGTTCAAACCCCGTAACGTGGTAGTCGCCATGCCATTGACCAGTTCGCAGCCAAACGACACCCCGGCGCCCGCACGTTCGCATTCATTCCACAGGCGTTCGACCAGGTGCGCGGGCACGTGCAGGTCCTGCCCTTCGAGCAACGACTGGCAGATGCCGGCTCGTTGCAGCAGTTGGTCCTGGCACAGTCCGGACTGCCGGGCATGGCTGAGAATGGTACGGGTGAAGGCGCTGGAAATGAACGGTTGGCTGGTCATGGCAGGTTACGGCGAGAAGACAGGCGTGTACTTATGCCAGCCCCTGTGATATCGATCCAATGCATTAAAAGTATCCGACAAATGCAGGAGACGCATGATGGACCTACGACAACTCCGCCACCTTGTCGCCTTGGCCGATTACCGCAACTTCGGCCGTGCCGCCGAGGCGATCAACCTCAGCCAACCCGCCTTCAGTCGCAGCATCCAGACCCTGGAGCGCGACCTCGACTGCGCGCTGGTAGAACGCAGCAGCCGCGAATTCCGTCTGACTGGCCAGGGTCAACTGGTACTGCAACATGCCCGGCGCCTGCTCGCCGGCAGCCAGGCACTGCAAAACGAACTGACGCAATACAACGGCCTGACCGGTGGCGAGTTGCACTTCGGCTGCGGCCCGTACCCGGCCCAGGTGCTGGTGCCCGAAGCGCTGGCGGAATTCATCCAGGCTCACCCGGCGATCCGCATCAGCTTCCACCAGGGCGACTGGGAGCAACTTGCGGTCTGGCTTCGCGAACAGCAGATCGAATTCCTCGTGGCCGACGCGCGGTACTTCACCGGCGACCCGCAATACCAGGTTCAGCTGTTGCGCCCTCGACGTGGGCGGTTCTTTTGCCGTGTCGGACATCCCTTGGTGCAGCAGCAGAACCTGTACCTGCGCGCCCTGCTCGACTACGCGGTGGTCGGCACGCGAATACCGCCGATGATCCGCAAGATCCTCGCCGACGTGCAGGGCGAGGCGGACTTCAACCCGAGCGTGGAGTGCGCGCAATTCGATGCGATCCGCCGCGTGGTGATGCGCTCCGATGCGGTGGGTATAGCCACCATGGAGGCCTTGGCCGAACTGGTGGACCAGGGCCTGATCCGGCTGCTGGAGTTTACCGACGTGCCCAAGGAGGATCCCGGCCTGCAATTGCATTACGGCATCGTCAGCCGTGCCGGGCATTCCCTGACACCGGCCGCGCTGGCGATGGTTGAGGCTGTGCTGACGGTCGACCAACGTTTGCTGGCGTCGAACTAGGCGCATCTGAAACACACACAAATCCCTGTAGGAGCGAGCTTGCTCGCGATGGTGTATCAGTCGACACAGCGGTGAATGACACTCCATCGCGAGCAAGCTCGCTCCTACAGGGGTAGATCACGCGCGCCGTGCCAGCGACTGCAAGGCCCGGGGCTCACCGAGGGCGCGCAGCAGGCAGTGCATCGCCTCCTCGCGGCTGCGCTCGAAGCGATAGCGCGACTCGATGTACAGCGCCAGTTTCAATTCCACGGGTTCGTCCAGGGGCAGCGGCACGTGTTGCAGGCCCAGCACGTTGGCGACCCGGCTTGGCAGGCTGATGCCGAACGGCTGGCGATCGGCGATCAGCTTCGCGGCCAGGGTGCTTTGGGTGCTCATCGCCACATTCCGGCGCAGGCCTTTCAAGCCAAGCTGCAAGTCCACCGGGCTGAGCCCGTCGCGGCGGCTCGACACCTGGATCTGCGGCTGCTCCAGATACTCCTGCAGGGTGCGCGGCGGCTCCTTGAGCGCGGCGCCATAGGCGAACACATAATGGTCGGCGGGCAATGCCTGTTTGTGCAGGCCGGCAAGCCCGGCCAGCGGTTGGTCGAGGTCGATCAGGATATCCAGCTTGCCGCTGGCCAGGTCCTGCAAGGCGTCGCGGCGCCGGGGCTGGAAATAACGCACCTGCCAATCGGCGTGGGGCGACTCGAGCAAGGCATCGAGCAACACCGGTTGCAGGCAATCCAGACAACTGACGCGCAGCAGTGGATTGTTCTGCCGCGCGGCGGGAATCATGCGCAAGCCATCGCGCAATGACTCCAGCGCTGCACGCACGTAGTCGGCCAGACGGTGGGCGACCAGTGTCGGCGTCACCCCCAGGCGACTCTTGATGAACAGCGGGTCGCCGCACAACTCGCGCAGGCGACGCAACGCATTGCTCATGGCCGGTTGCGACAGGCACATCACCTCAGCCGCACGGGTGACGCTGCGCTGCTGATAAATCGCATCGAAGGCAAGCAACAGGTTCAAATCGAGCTGGCGTAAATCAAGCATGGTCTTGCTCCGGCAAATCGCTTAACTTCGGGCAGCCTAACCAGTGTTGCGGAACAAGCTGTGAGCCCTACATGACAAAAAGCGATCAGCCACTGCGCGATCAATCGATACCCAATGCGTTCTACGCGCCGACCCTGCTGCCGGCCATCGAAGAGTTGCTGGCCCGTGGCGTGGACCGGGACAGTATCGAAGGCCTGTTTCGTCGCAGCCTGTTCGAGTTGCGCACGCCATTCATGCGCATTCCGCTATTCATGTCGCGGCGCTTCTGGGCGTTTGCCCTGGAGCAGACCGGCGACCCGCTGATCGGCCTGGCGGCTGGCCGGCGTTTCGTTTCCACCGCTACCAATGGCCTGACGTACCTGTTCGACGTGGCCGACTCACTGGACAGCGCCTGCCAGTATTTCGTGCGTTTCTTTCCGTTTTTCAACGGGCACTTCCACGCGCGGATCGTGCGCGGCGACGACAGCGTCCAATTGCACCTGCTCGACCGCGGCAGTGTGAAAAGCAGCGCGGCAACCGCCGATTACATTCTCATCAGCCTGTGCAGCATGTTGCGACGCAAATTCCTCGCCAGCGGCCTGGAGCGTGATCCGGTTCTGGGCGTCGGGCTGGTCGGCGCTTGCACGACCAATGCGCAGGAACATCAACAAGCCTTTCGCGCACCGGTGCAATGGGGGCAGGCGCAGCACTCGATCCGCCTCGATCCACAGCTGTTCGTCATCCCGTTGACGCCGGGCAATCATGAACTGGAACACACGCTGATCGAGCTGCTGGAGCAGACCCGACGCAACAGCGAACCGACCTTGCTGGAGCAAGTCTGCGACCATTTGATCGGCAACCTCGCCGAAGCCAACTGGCAGCAATTCTGTACCACCCAGCACGTGCTCGAGCGCACCGCCGCCCGACGCTTGAAGGCGTTGGGCTGGAGTTTTTCAGAGTTGCTCGACGAATACCGTCGTTACCGGGCCGAAGACTTTTTGCAGGGAACGGACCTGGAGCTGGTGGAGATTTCCGACCGCCTGGGCTACAGCGACGTGCAAAGCTTCAATCGTGCCTGCCTGCGGTGGCTGGGGTGCGCACCGGGTGCCTGGCGAACGCGGCAAGGTCAATAAAAAACACACGGGTGCGCCACGGGTGCCTTTGGTTTTTGCGCTCCCCCGGTTTCCAGCGACAAATGATGAGTGGGTTGAGAGTCCAAAATCTTCAGTGGATTCTCAGCGGGCGCAGTCACCACCCGACGGACTGCTGGAAATCGTCGCCCACCCGAACCAGCTCGGCGCCGACTTCGGCGATGCCTACCTGGAACCGGGAATAACCGAGGCCTACGCAGTTCTAATCGGGTCCACCTGAAACCGCGTCGCCGCCATCGCGAGCAAGCTCGCTCCCACATGGGATTGTTGTCTTATGCAAGACCGATGCACGACTCCGAACACCTGTGGGAGCGAGCCTGCTCGCGATGGGGCCGGCAGGACCCGCACGCAATTGAGCCCAGGGCATCAGCCCTTCACCACCACCCACGTAAAACACAACGGCAACTGCGCTGCCTGCTGCTGATAGCGGTCATAGAGCTCTTCGCGGTTGGAGTGTGGGTATTCCCTGAAGTGACGGATCTGCAGCCCTGCCGCAATGGCGGCGCTGAAGAGGTCGCCCAGGGTGTGGGCGAACCAGTAGGACGGCGCGGCCGGCTGTTCGATCCTGCCTTCGTAGACGATCGGTTCGTGCTGCACGAACGGTTCGCGGCGGAAGTATGAGCTGGCCGGGCGAAAAGGATCGGCTGCCTCGGGGTCGAACATTTCCAGGAACGGATGGGTTTCGTACACCACCAGCGCCCCACCCGGCTTCAGCGTGCGCGCCACATGGCGGAAGAATTCGCCGATGTCCGGCATCCAGTTCAAGACCCCGATGGTGATCAGCGCCAGGTCAAAGCGCTCCTGCAGTCCGGCCGGCAAGTGGTGAATGTCCGCTTCGATGAATTGCGGCGCGTGGGGCGATCGGGACGCCAGTTCCCGTGCCTGCCCGAGAAAGGCTTCGGACTGGTCGACGCCCACCACGCTACGCGCGCCCATGGCGAACAGCGACAGGCTTTCACGACCGTTGTTGCAGCCTAGTTGCACCACGTCCTTGCCGTCGATACCTGTCTGGGTCAGCAAAGCTGTCAGGGTGTCGTCCAGGCAGGAAAAATCCGCGTGTTCCACGCCCTTCAACAAGGCTTGCCATTCGCTGGAGTCCTTGTGGTGACGGGCGGAGTCATTCCAGGCCTCGCGGTTACTGGCGATGGCTTGTTCTTTTGTCGGCAGTTCCATTGCACACTCCAGGGTCCGGGTCGTCGATTTGACCGGCGAAGTCTAGATCAACCCCATCCTGGCAGGTGTTGCGAACTTGTAATCCGCGCGGCAGCGACGGCTGTCCACGGCGCCAGCTATAGTTAAAGACCTTGGGGGAAGTGTGGTTAAACCGATTTAGCAGGTGTTGCCATGAAAAAGACCGACCTGACGCTTTTGCTCGCCGTCTGCCTGGGCGCAACCGCTGTCGTCCACGCGGACGACATGCCCACCACCAACTACAGCAGCGAATTCAACTATTACGGCGCCGACCAACCCTTCGCGCACCCCGTACCACCGTCGATGAACATTGTGCCGCCGGGTTCGTACATCCCGACCGCGCCCGGGGAATTCATTCCGGTTTCAAGTGAGCACGTGTTTTCCGACTCGCGCCTGCCGACAGTGGCCGACGCCACGGTTCGGGTGTTTATCCGCTCCTACGATCCGGAGCGTGGTGTGTACGTGAACCAGGAAGTCGAGAACCCCAGCTGCATGCTGTCCTGTCTGAGGCAGGGCCCGGTGTTGCAGTGAGCCTTACCACTGGCGCTTGTCCGGACGGGCGAGGCCGAGTTTTTCGATCCGGTAGCGCAACATGTCACGGCTCAGACCCAGCAGGCGTGCCGATTTGGTGACGTTCCAGTCGGTCTTGTCGAGCATCTTGCGCACCATGTCGCGCTCCACTTCCGGCAGGTTCATGGAGTCGCTGCCGCTGAAGGACGGACGCGGCTCGCTGAAGTGTGACGGCTCGTGATGAAACATCGGTGGCTCATCCATCAGGCTCAGGCAGACGTTCAACTGATGGGCGGCGATAGTGTCGCTTTGCGCCAGCAACACGGTTTGCTCCAGCATGTTGCGCAGTTCGCGCACGTTGCCCGGCCAGCTGTAGCTGAGCAGCAAATCTTCGGCCTGGTTGCTGAAATGCAGGTTCGGCTTGCCGTAGCGTTTGCCATGTAGCCCCAGGAAGTGCCGGGCCAGCAGCAGGATATCGGCGCCACGGGTATACAGTCGCGGCACCTTGATGGAAATGATGCGCAGGCGGAAGAACAGGTCACGACGGAATTTGCCTTGCTGGACCATCTGTTCGAGATTGCAGTTGGTGGCGCTGATCACCCGCAGGTCGACCTTGCGCTCCTTCACTGAACCGACCCGGCGAATGGTCCGGTCTTCCAGTAGTTTCAGCAGCTTGGCTTGCAGCAGCAGGTCCATTTCACCGATTTCATCGAGGAACAGCGTGCCGCCATCGGCCGCTTCCACCAGCCCCATGCGACGATCCTTGGCGTCGGTGAAGGCGCCCTTCTCGTGGCCGAACAGTTCCGACTCCACCAGATTGGACGGGATCGAAGCACAGTTGAATTCAATGAATGGGCCTTTGGCGCGCGGGCCATCGAAGTGCAAGGCCCGGGCCACCAGTTCCTTGCCGGTGCCCGTCTCGCCTTCCACCAGCACCGGCGGCAGGTCGCTGTTGGCCATGCGCCGTTCGGCGTCGAGCAACTGGGTGATGGTGCCCTTGAGGTACGCCATCGGTGCCGACTCGCCAATCAGTGCCTGCACTCCCGACTTCTGGGCCTCGCGCTCCTGGTAAAACGACAGCGTACGCTCCATGCGGTCGGTGGCCAGGGCCTTGTCCAGCAGCAACTTGAGCTCTGGCAGGGCCACCGGTTTGGTGACGTAGTGAAAGGCGCCCTCTTTCATCGCCACCACGGCGTCTTCGACATTGCCGTAGCCGGTCATCATGATCACTTTCAGATCCGGCGCGCTGATGCGCAGCTTCTGGATCAGGTCGTGACCACTCATGCCCGGCAACGAGTTGTCGGTCAGTACCACGTCAGGCGCGAAAGAACCCAATTGCTCCAGTGCATCTTCAGCCGAGTGGCAGACGGTCACCTCGAAGTCCTTGCGCTCCAGGTAAGTCTGAATATTCTCGGCGAGGATTTCGTCATCCTCGACCAGCAGAATGCTGTGCTCCATATACCCCTCCCGTTGCCACTTTGAAATTGAGACAAACACGGGTTCCTTCCTGCTCCCGGCTGGTCAGTTCGACCGAGCCGTCAAAACGCTCCATTATTCGTTTGACCAGGGCCAGGCCCACACCCAACCCACCTTGCTTGGTGGTAAAAAACGGCTTGAAGACCATTTGCTGCTGTTGTTTGGACATGCCCTTGCCGGTGTCGGTCAATGTCATTCTCACGTCGCCGGACACCGAGGAATCGATCTCGATCGTCAGCACGCCACCCTTGGGCATGGCTTCCAGTGCATTAGCAAACAGGCTATTGAGTATTTGCGTGAGCAGCACCTGCTGGCTGACGACCGGTGGCACGCTGACAGGGGAGAAACGCACTTCGACGTCCGAACGTTTGATCAGGGACTCAAAGGCACTCAGGGTGTCTTCGAGGGCCAGCACCAGGTCGACCGTTTCACAGTCGTCATTCATCGGCCGCAACGACACCAGCAATTCACGGACCCAGCGCGACATGCGGTCGACCTGACTGATGATGTCGCCGATGTTTTTCTGTGCGGTCTGGCTGGCGATGTCCTGGGCCAGTTCGGCGCTGGAACGGATATTGGCCAGCGGGTTGCGCAAGCTGTGGGCGACCGCCGAGGACATCTCGCCAAGGGCGACAAAGGTCTCGTTGGCGATCAGTTGTTTCTGCTGGCTCTGCAACAGCGTCGCCGCGCGTCGCACAATCCAGAACAGCCCCAGGTAAATGGCTGCCCCGCCGATCAGCGTGGCCAGCCAGATTGCCTTGAAGCCACGCTGGATACGCGCCACCAGATCCACCGGCTCCTTGTAGATTTCCACCATGGCAATCACTTTGCTTCTGTCGGCGTTGAACATCGGAATGTAGTTCTCGACGAACAGGTACTCCGGTTCGCGCAGCAAGCGCTGCTCGGGACGCTCCTCATCGATTTCGTGGTAACTGGTGGACACCGGCGATTTCATTTCGAAGGATTCGTCCAGCTCAAAGTCGCCTTCGATACGCACGCCGATCAACTCGGGGTTGGTCGACCAGACCACGGTGCGGTCCAGGGAGTACACCGTCGCCAGCAGGATGTCCGGCAGATGCTTCACATGGTCAAGAAACTCAACGCGCGCGGCGGCCCGGGATACGGGGTTGACGTCGGGGTAGGCATCATCCATGCGCGGGTCGAGCATTTCACCCATGGTTCGCCCCGGGGCAATGCCGGCATGCCGGATTTCGGCCTCGCCAATGGACTGGATGAACTGCGCGGTCAGCATCGAATCGCGCTCGATACTTTCATCGACAACAAAGCGCGTGGAGATGTAACCGAGCCCTAGCGCCACCACAGCGATGATCAGAAAGCTTGCCAGGGAGAACCAGCGCAGCAAATTGAACTGCGGCCGCCAACCCTTGCGTTGTGCAACGGGAGCCTGCGGCGCAGCTACTTTTTGTTGTTCGAGTATCTGCATGGCTGTGTCCTGGGTGCTTGAAATCGAGCCTGTTCAGCCGCTTTCAGGATCAGTGTAGGTGGCATTGATAGCCACCGACTGGCCCGCGTAATTTTTTTGACACTATTGCACCCGGGGTGTCTCGGGGTGCGCGACCGAATGATGTTGTTCAGGCTCTTCATTACCACTGGCCAATGGCGCCGCTGGCGGATGTTGACGGTCGGTTTCTTCTTTCAGGAAATCGATGAGGGACTGGGCGGAACGCGTATCCAGTCGCAAGTTGGGCATCGAGATCCTGTTGTAGCGCTCGAACAGTTCCATCGCGATCGGGTCCTTTTCCGCGAGCATGCGGTCAGGTTCGCGGATCCAGCGGATGAGCCAGGCCTGATCGCGCTGATAGGTCACGCCGATCAGGTCCGGGCCGATGCTGCGCAGGCCGATGCCCTGCCCATCCAGCGGACCGAGGCTGTGGCAAGACGCGCAGCGGGTGCGAAACAGCTCTTCGCCATTGCTCGGCGGACGGATTTCGGGGGCCTCGACGTAGCTTTCCTCCACACTGGGCTGTTTCCAGTTATGCAGGGTATTGGCCAGTTGGTCGGCCAGAATCCACGGGTTTTCGAACGGCGAGGCTTTCATCCAGCGGCCCGTTGCCTGGTTGCCGACGATCAGGCTCAGGTTGTGGTCCTTGTTGCGCCCGTTATCGACGCCTTCGATGAACAGCCCCAGTTTTTTGCGCAGGTCGGTGACGTCGGCGAATTCCCCGGTGAGGAATTTCCACCCGGGCCCGACCTGGAAGCGTTGTGCATAGGCCTTGAGCACCTCGGGGGTATCACTCAAGGGGTCGATGCTGATGGAGTAGAAGAAGATGTCCTTGCCGACCCGATCCCCCAGCAGTTTCTGCACCTGGCGCATGCGCGCGGTTTCCAGGGGGCAGGAGTCACTGCACGAGGTGAAGATGAAGTTGATCACCACCACCTTGTCTTTGATCAAGTCATCGAAAAAACGCAGCTGTTGTCCGTCCTGGTCGGTCAGCAGGGTGTTGGGGAAATAGTCTGCACCCCACGGGGTGACGGCTTCAACGACAGCGGGTTCGGCAGTGGATGCCGGAGCAGGTGCAGGCGTCGACGTCGGCTGGCTGGCGACCAGCAACTGGCTGGCCAGCAAACCGGTCACCAGCATCAGCACCAGGTGCATGCCCAGGGCTCGCGAGCGTGGTGAATGCATCTCTTTTTTTTCCATCACCAGCCGCCTCGATGTGGTGAAGGGGGTTATGGTGGTTTTGCAAGGACCTCGCCAATCATGTGTTTTTTTATAAAAACGTACTAACACTCGACAAAACAGTGATTTATCAAAATCAATGTGCAACGACCGGGGAAATGACCGGGGATTGATACCCGTTATTGGGGGTAGATCATCCCCGTTTTCAGGGGGCCAGAACAAAGGACAGGCGCACAGTGGTGCCCTCGCCTTCACTGCTGTCGAGGGTCACCGCACCGCCAAATCGCTCCATGATCCGCTCGACCAGCACCAGCCCGACCCCCAGCCCGCCCTGTTTGGTGGTGAAGAACGGCCGGAAGGCCATAGTGCGCTCTTCTTCGCTCATGCCTTTGCCGGTATCACTCACCCTCACACTGACGCGCTGGGCATCGCGCGGTTCGATCTGGATGGTCAGGGTGCCGCCGCCGTCCATGGCTTCCACCGCATTGGACAGCAGGCTGTTGAGGAGCTGGGTCAGTTGTACGTGCTGGCTCAGCACCATGGGCGTCTGGTCCGGCTCGAACACCACGTTGACCTTGGCCTTGTTGATCTGATGCTCGTAAGCCATCAGGCTGTCATGCAGGGCCGCCACCAGGTTCACAGGTTCGGCCTCGTCATTGAGCGGTCGCAGGGACTGGAGCAATTCCCGTACCCATGTCGACATGCGATCGACCTGACCAATGATGTCGTTGATGTTCCCGTGTGCCGGCCCGCTGTCGAACTCTATCGCCAGCTCGGCGCTTGAACGGATGTTCGCCAACGGATTGCGCAGACCGTGGGCGACCGCCGAAGACACCTCTCCCAGAGCCACAAAGGTTTCGTTGGTGATCAATTGCTTCTGCTGCGTCGCCAGCAGGATCGCCGCCCGCCGCACGATCCAGTACAGCCCCAGGTAAATGAGACCGCCGCCCAGGGCGGTTGCCAGCCAGATCAGCACCAGGCCGCGCTCCATGCGGTCGATCAGGTCCTGGGGTTCCTTGTAGATCTCGACCATCGCCGTGACGGTGCTGCCATCGGCGTCGAACAAGGGAATGTAGTTTTCGATGAAGGCGTATTTGGGTGGTTCCAGGAACTTCTGCTCCATGCGGGATCTATCCACACCGTGGTAAGCGGTCGACACGGAAATTTTCGAGTTGAATGCCCGATCGAGGTCTTCATTGCCATTGATCGCAATGCCCATCAAGGCCGGGTTGGTCGACCAGATCACCATGCGGTCGGGGGCGTAGATGTTGACCAGAATCACGTCCGGCAAGTTTGCGATATGGTCGAGGAATTCACCACGGGCACTGGCACGGGTCAGAGGGTCGACGTCAGGAAAGTCCATGTCTTTTCGTGGGTCGAGCAACTCACCCATGGTCCTGACGTTGGGAATCGACACATGGTGCACCTCGGCCGAGGCAATCGCCTGAATGAATTGTGAGGTCAATAGCGCATCGCGCTGCACGCTTTCGGTAATCACGAAGCGCGTGGATACCGCCCCCAGCGCCACCGCCACCGTGCCGATCACCAGCATGCTGACCAGTGAAAACCAGCGCAGCAGATTGAAGGGCTCCTTGCGCGTGTTCAAGCGAACTTCGCTGTCGGTCGCAAGTACTTTGGCGATTGTGGTCATGGACACGGTTCCCGGAAACCCCCTATAGGTTTATAGCCCAGCCATGGCCGTTTGGCCGAGCCTGGGGACTGCGATACCCCACCCGTCCCGCGACCCCGTCCCCCCCAAAGTCGGGGATAGCTGCCCGTGCCATAACTTCCCGGCCTGCCGCCTGCGACCGCGCCAACGCCTTTACTGCGGGCGTCTCACGGGCGTTTTCGCCGATTGGTATGGAAGTTGCCGAACTCCCTGCCAACTGCCCCATCCCCAAGGGGCAGGTACTTCGACAGAGGGAACACTCATGCACCCGTTACTGTGCAAAACCGCGTCCGCCCTGGTTGTGACTGCTCTAGCCCAAGGTATTGCCCAGGCCGCGCTGTTTGCCGTAGACCCCGGCCCCTACCTGCCAGCCAATGGCAATTTCGCCGCTTGGTATCAAGACAGCCACGGCCGAACCCTTGACCTGTGTTTATCAAAGGCTGTCAGTTCCAGGGTTGCCAGCGCGCCGGGCGCCCCGACTTACATGTGCTCGCTGATCCCAAATCCCGGCATTTTCGATGACACGCAACCGTTGGTCTTCCCGACCAATTTCCCCGACGAAGCGTTCTGGGCAACAGGCGAAACAACCATCGTCGATACCGCCCGAGGCATCGACCTGACCTATGTCTCGGCGCTCGAAGCAGCCTTCAGTGGTGGGGATCCACTGGAGGGCGACCAGATCAGCTTCGCCCGGATCCGTGTTCGCATCGACGTGGCCACCGCTGGCACTTATGTCATCACCCACCCTTACGGCGTCGAAGTGTTCAACGTCGAGACCCCCGGCCGTCGGGCGATCAACATGACCCGGGACATTGGCATCGGCGCGCCAAAAACCTACAACGGCGCGCTCAAGGGCGACGTCGGGCCGTTCCTGCGCAGCGTCAATGGCCCCTACACCGAGACCAACCCGAGCACGGGCCAGGCCGAACAATTCGTCGGCGATCCGAACCTCACCGAAGCCGTCACCGGCAGCCCGTTCAACACCAACTACGTGCGCATCGAGGGCCCCAATGGCCTGGACTTGCGCACCAACCTCTTCGCTGTTTCCGGCAAGTTGTCGAAGGTGGTCCGTCCGACCCCGGTGATCGCCGAGCGCAGCACCTACTCGCGACAGGCCGGCACCAGCGCCCCGGTGGCCCAGCAGGACGTGTTCGTGATGGCCCCGCCGCCACCCGCCACCGTGACCCTGGACAGCAACAATCCGCTGCTGAACTTCACCGAAGCCAATACCACCGGCCACTGGTATGCACAGTCGCCGAACAATCCGACGTTGCCGAGCACCATGCAGGTAACCGCCGACAACCACCTGGCCATCGCCAGCAGCGCGCCGACCATATTGCCCATGCCGTTGACCGACCTGGTGACGATCTCACGCGCCGAGTACAGCCTGAGCACCGGGCAAATCACCATCGTGGCTTCGACCAGCGATGAAACGTCGCCACCGGTGCTCACCGCCACCTCCGGCACCGGTATCGCCATCGGCGCCCTGAGTGGTGATGGCGCCGTGAAAAGCCTGGCCACCGGCATCTCGCCGATTCCGCCAGCCCAGGTTCGTGTGTCGTCCTCCAATGGCGGCAGCGATACCGAAGAAGTGGTCATCGTGCAATGAACGCCCACATGCCCGGATCCTCATCAGGAGGCATCATGAACAAATGGCCACGCCTGGCGCTCAACGCCCTGGGACTGACTCTATCGCTGACCGGCAGTGCTTTCGCGCAACTCGCCGCCGTCGATCCCGGTCCTTACACCTTTGCCACCGGGAAATTCCCGATCTGGTATCAGGACCAGAACCAGCTGTCGATGGAGCTGTGCCAGTCTCGCGCCGCCAGCTCGCGGGTGGCAGCCAGCGTGCCACCGGCCTACATGTGTACCCTGCTGCCGACACCGGGCATTTTCGACGACACCCTGCCAATGGTGTTCCCGGATAACTGGCCAGACGAAGCCTTCTGGTTCCTTGCCGAGACCAGCATCCCCAACAACACCGCCGGCTATGGCATGGACGTCTATGTCGCCGGGATCGAGGCTGCATTTGCCGGTGGCAACCCGCTCGATGGCGACCAGATCAGCTTCGCGCGGATTCGTCTGCGGGTGAACATTCCCGTTGCCGGGACCTACACCATCACACACCCCTATGGCGTGGAAACGGTCAACGTCACCACCACCGGGCGCCGGGCGATCAACATCACCAGGGACGTCGGCATCGGTGCGCCGGGGGTTTTCAGCGGTGCGGTCAACGGTGCGATCGGGCCGTTCCTGCGCAGCGTCAACGGTCCCTACACCGAGGTGAACCCGGACACCGGCGCCATCGAAACCTTCGTCGGCGACCCCAACCTCACCGAAGCCGTGACCGGCAGCCCCAACAACACCAACTTCGTGCGCATCCAGGGTCCGGCCGGGACCATCCAGACCAACCTCTTCACCCTGTCCGGCAAGGTGCTCGACAACCGCGCGCAGACCGCGGTGGACATGACCCGTGCCACTTACCGCCGCATAGCCGGCACGGGCGGCAACACCACCCGGGTCGAAGTGTTTGCCAAAGCCGCCAACGGTTCGACCCTGTGCTTTCGCGAAAGCATCGCCCTGGTCCCCGGCCCGCCTGTGTCACCTTGCCAGACCAACATGGTGAGCGATAACAACGGCGTGTTCTTCGCCCAGAATCTGCTGGCCAACGCAACGGTGCCGCCGGTCGTGGTGGTCACCGCCACCAACCCCGCCGGGACCACCCGCCCGACTGCGGTGTCGAGCAAGCTCTCGGACGTGGTGAAAATCCAGACCGCCCGTTACGACTGGAGCAACCACAGCCTGCTGATCGAGGCCACTTCCACAGACGAAGTGGTGGTACCGGACATGGTCGCCCAGGGTTACGGGCGGCTGTCGAAAACCGGAATCCTGCAACGCCTGACGGTGGCTGACTTGACCCAACCCCCTGCAACCGTAACGGTCAAGTCCGCTGCCGGCGGCAGTGACATCGAGCCGGTCGTAGTCGTCGGCACTGCACCGGACACCGGCGCGAACCAGGCACCGATCTCCGTCGCCGATACCGGCAGCACCAGCTTCGGCGTGCCGATCACCCTCAACCTGCTGGCCAACGACAGGGACCCGGACGGCAATACGCCGCTGAGCATTACCGCGCTGACCCAACCGGCCGCCAGCCAGGGCACGGTGGCATTGAGCGGCACTACGGCGGTGGTCTACACCCCTCCTGCTGTCGTCAACGCACCGTTGACCACGACCTTCACCTACAAGGCCCAGGACGTCAAAGGCCTGGCCTCGACGACAGCGGCAACCGTGAGCATGACCGTGTCGCCTAACCGGCCTCCGGTGGCCGTTGCCGATGCCGTCACGACACTGGGTGTGGCGATTCCAATCAACGTGCTGGCCAACGACACCGATCCAGAAGGCAATGTGCCGCTAGCCGTCGCCGGCTTCACTCAACCGCTGGCAGGTGGCGGCACCGTCAGCAGTAACGGCACGGTGCTCACCTACACCCCACCGGCCACCGTCACCACGGCCTTCACCACGACCTTCACCTACTTTGCCCGGGACAGCTTCGGCGCCCAATCGACGTCGCCAGCCACGGTCACGGTGCAGGTCTCGCCACGGCCTGCTGCGGAAACCTTCGCAGTGACCACCGCAACGGTGAGAGCCCGCTCCAACAACCGCTTCACCTGGGACTTTGCCGGCACCTCATCGGTGACCACCGGCAACACCATCACCATCAAGGTCACCACTCCGACCGGGCTGGTCACCCTGGGCACCACCGCCGTACCGGCGAATGGACGCTGGCGGTTGACCGTGAACAACACCACCACGGTCGCTCCGTCGGCGAACCCGACCGCCACGATCACCTCGTCCCAAGGCTCCGTGCGCACGGTGCCGGTGATCGCCAACTGAGCCCGCGCCCCATTAACCACGCAGGTTGATGGGGCCGGCTTCAACCCTATGGAAAACCGCGACCTCGGGTGGGGGGACGCGGTTTTTTGCCGGGTGCATTGATGGGAGTAATCCAGCGGTGGTCTGGCTGCCATCACTGGAGCGGTGCCCGGACCAGGCTCAATCCCACAGGTATTCAGTACATCTGAAAGATCTCGATCGACTGGCAGGCCCTCTTCGCGGGCAAGCCCGCTCCCACAGGGGATTGTGTGCATCTTTGAGAAATTGGTCGGCTGGCAGGCCGCCATCGCGAGCAAGCTCGCTCCCACAGAAGAGCAAAGGCAGAGCGGCGTACACCCACGCTCTTCACCACTCATCAGGCCGAGCGTTAGCTCGCCTGCAGCTTTTGATCTTGATCCACCCGCCCCCTCGGCAGGCTGAGTGGAGGTGTTTATCCGGGGATTGGCGCGCAGCGCCGTTCGACGCAGTCGAACACATCGCATGTAGGTGCCAGCGAAGCCAACCGGAGGGCGATGCCCCCGGAGGAATGCCGGAGCGAAGGAACCCCGAGCCTTGGCGAGGGGCCGTACGTAAGGGGCGAGACTTTTTGGTTCCTTTTGTGTCGTTTGACAAAAGGGACTCGCCGTAAGGGCGAAACCATAAGCCGCCGTTACCGCAGCAACGGATATGTACTCAGACCCCCAACCTGATCGACAGCCGCTCGGCCAACGCCTTGGCCTGGCTCGCCACATCGGTGACGGCGGTACTTTCCCACCACATGCCACGCAACGGCGGGCCCATGGCAAACAAACGGAGGGCAGGCTGCCCCTCGGCGTTCAGGACCGCACCATCGACCTCTGCCGCGATGCCCAAGGCCAGCGGCCCGGGCCGGACCAGGCCTCGGGCGAGCAGTTGCCGGGGCAGCGGTCGCGCGACCCGGCGCCAGTCGTATTCGATACCGCTGGAGTTGATCAGGGCGACACCGCTGACCACACAGGTCTGCGCCTCGCCCCGCCGTCGAAGGCGAATACTCACCTCGCCATTCAGCGACGGCTCGAGGCCCTGGTAAGAGGCTGCGTGAATACGTAACCGCCCTTCTTTATACAAGCGCTCAACCAGTTCGGCACTCAAGGGTGGCGAACGGTGATGATGGCTTTCCCACCACGGCCGCACATGCCGCACGAACTGCCGACGCTGCACGTCGGTCGCCTGATGCCACAAGCGGCCGATGTGTGCCCGCACCGTGTCCAGCGGCGCCTGCCAGTCGATGCCTTGGGCGATGGCGTCCCGGCAGTGCCGACGCAGTTCGCGCATCAACTGGCGAGGTGTGCGGATGCTCTGATCCTGCGCGAGAAAATCCACCCAGGCCGGTGGCTGGCGACGCACATGGGGCAGCAGCCCATGGCGGGAAAACACTTCGATCGGCCCATGATGCCCGGCCTGTTCCAGCGACACCACAGCATCGACCATGGTCAGGCCCGAGCCGATGATCATGACCGTCGCTTGCGGATCGAGTTGCCGCATGGCCGCCACATCCCACGGATCGAGGGCTGCTGCGTTCAAGCCGCTGGACCGGGTTTGCGGGGTGCGCGCGGCGGGAAACATCCCGGTGGCCAGCACCGCAAAAGCGCCCTGCAAGCATCGGCCGTCGCTCAGGGTCAACCGCACGGCGTCTGCATCGGCTTGCAAATCGACCACCTCGTCTTGCACATGCTCGACCGTCGAACCGACCAAGGCGCCCACTGCCTGCGCTTCTGCCAGGCGCTGCCGGGCGTACAGGCCGAAAACGCCCCGAGGCGGAAACAACTCGCTGATCGGCACATGCTGCTGGTCCGATTCCGGCCAGCCGCCCGCCTCGATGTACTCGGTCAGCCATTGGGTCAGGTCGTCGGCGTTGTCCGGGTCAACACTCATACGCGCCGCATTGCCGTTGAGCGTATGACCCAGTTCCACCGCGCTGTAGGCTTCACCCCGCCCCAACCCGGCCCGGGGCTCGATCACCAGCACCCGGCGCCGGCCCGGCAAACGCATCAACTGCGCCGCCAACATTGCGCCACTGAGGCCGCCACCGACAATCAGGATGTCGGCGTCATTGTTCAAGGTCTGGCCCATCCATGCACTCCCTGTTCAGATCACCACATTACGCACAAACTTCGCCGCCACCACCCCGTCGTTGCGATAACAGTGTGGCTGGTTGCTGGCGAACATAAAGAATTCACCCGCCGCGATATGCTGTGGCTGGTCGCCGAGCATAACGGTCAGGCACCCTTCGAAGACATAAATCTGCTCGCTCCAGCCATCGGCGTCCGGCTCCGACGGATACACCTCGCCCGGTTGCAGGCACCATTCCCACTGCTCGACTTCGCGGCTGGCCTGGGCCTTGGAAAGCAACACCGCCCTGCTGCCGGGGATCGTGCCGGTCCAGGCCAGCTCATTGATACGGCTGGGATCGCGGGCGTCGGGGGCCTGGATCAAATCACTGAAGGCAACGTCCAGGGCTTCGGCCACCCGGTCGAGGGTGGTCAGGCTGACGTTCTTTTCCCCTGCCTCGATCGCCACCAGCATTCGACGGCTGACACCGGACTTTTCGGCCAGCGCGGTCTGGCTCAGGTCGGCGGCATGACGTAAACGACGAACGTTTTGACTGACGTGCTGGAGGACCGAAGCCCGCTGGGTAGAATCTTTGTGCACTATATTGCTCACTGAGTGGGGTTGGGCAGTATACTGCGCAACATTCGACGCATTGTGCGTCCCCCTCCAGTAGCGTGCAAGGTCATGACGTCGGTGAATTCCCCAAAGGCTTCCTCCCGTTTTACAAGGTTCAGCAAGGCCGAATGCGTGCTGGTACTGATCACGATGGTCTGGGGCGGTACCTTCCTGCTGGTACAGCATGCGATGACCGTCAGCGGCCCGATGTTTTTCGTCGGCCTGCGCTTTGCCGCCGCCGCGAGCATCGTCGCCCTGTTTTCCTGGCGTCACCTGCGCGACCTGACCCTGTTCGAACTCAAGGCCGGGTCGTTTATCGGCGTGGCGATCATGCTCGGCTACGGCTTGCAGACGGTCGGGCTGCAGAGCATTCCCAGCAGCCAATCGGCATTCATTACCGCGCTGTACGTCCCGTTTGTGCCGTTGCTGCAATGGCTGGTGCTGGGGCGGCGCCCGGGGTTGATGCCGAGCATCGGCATCATGCTGGCCTTTACCGGGTTGATGTTGTTGTCCGGGCCGTCAGGTGCGTCGTTCAATTTCAGCCCCGGTGAAATCGCCACCTTGATCAGCGCCGTGGCCATTGCGGCCGAGATCATCCTGATCAGCACCTATGCCGGCCAGGTCGATGTGCGCCGGGTGACGGTGGTGCAACTGGCGGTCACTTCGGTGCTGTCGTTCCTGATGGTGGTGCCGACCAACGAAGCGATTCCGGACTTCTCCTGGTTGCTGTTGTGCAGCGCGCTGGGGCTCGGGGCGGCGAGCGCGGCGATTCAGGTGGCGATGAACTGGGCACAGAAAAGCGTGTCACCGACCCGCGCCACGCTGATCTATGCCGGCGAGCCGGTATGGGCCGGGATTGTCGGGCGCATTGCCGGAGAGCGCTTGCCGGCGATTGCCCTGGTCGGGGCCGGATTGATTGTGGCGGCGGTGATTGTCAGCGAATTGAAGACCAAGGGTAAGTCTGCGGCGCCTGAGGAAGAGCTGGAAGAGGAAACTCAGCGATAAACCGCCGGTTCCGCATCGCCAGATCAATCGCCTTCGCGAGCAAGCCCGCTCCCACAGGGGATTTGTGTCGTTCACAAATCCCCTGTGGGAGCGGGCTTGCTCGCGAAGGGGCCGGAACGGGCTCCCCGACCTCTCTCTGAAACAATGTAAATCAGGGCGTTTCCGTCTACCGTGTAGGATTCTGCGACAGCTTGGCGTTTGGTGATCCGGGAGCTGGCACGTATGATGCTTCACAAACTTCCGCAGATTAGAAGCCTATGTCCCTGATAGTTCTACTGCTTCTGCCTTTCATAGGCAGCTGTTTGGCGGCCGTGTTGCCGCACAATGCCCGTAACGCCGAATCCCTGCTGGCTGGCCTGATCGCCCTGATCGGCACCGTTCAGGTCGCCTTCCTGTACCCGCAGATCGCCGATGGCGGCGTCATTCGCGAAGAGTTTTCCTGGCTACCCAGCCTGGGCCTGAACTTCGTCCTGCGCATGGACGGTTTCGCCTGGCTGTTCTCCATGCTGGTGCTGGGCATCGGCACTCTGGTTTCGCTGTACGCGCGCTACTACATGTCGCCGAACGATCCGGTGCCGCGATTCTTCGCGTTTTTCCTGGCCTTCATGGGCGCCATGCTCGGGCTGGTGATCTCCGGCAACCTGATCCAGATCGTGTTTTTCTGGGAGCTGACCAGCCTCTTCTCGTTCCTGTTGATTGGCTACTGGCACCATCGCGCCGATGCCCGGCGCGGCGCCTACATGGCGCTGATGGTGACCGGTGCGGGCGGTTTGTGCCTGCTGGCGGGGGTCATGCTGCTCGGCCATGTGGTCGGCAGCTATGACCTGGACAAGGTCCTGGCCGCCGGCGATCTGATTCGCGCCCATGCCCTCTACCCGATTCTATTACCCCTGATCCTGATCGGCGCCTTGAGCAAAAGCGCACAGTTCCCCTTCCATTTCTGGCTGCCCCACGCCATGGCCGCGCCGACGCCCGTGTCGGCGTACCTGCACTCGGCGACCATGGTCAAGGCCGGGGTTTTCCTGCTCGCACGGCTATGGCCTTCGCTTTCGGGCAGTGAAGAATGGTTCTACATCGTCAGTGGCGCCGGCGCCTGCACCCTGTTGCTCGGGGCGTATTGCGCGATGTTCCAGAACGACCTCAAGGGATTGCTGGCCTACTCGACCATCAGCCACCTGGGCCTGATCACCCTGTTGCTTGGCTTGAACAGCCCGCTGGCCGCCGTCGCCGCGGTGTTCCACATCCTCAACCATGCGACGTTCAAGGCCTCGCTGTTCATGGCTGCCGGGATCATCGACCACGAAAGTGGCACCCGCGATATCCGCAAACTCAGCGGCCTGTACAAGCTGATGCCGTTTACCGCCACCCTGGCCATGGTCGCCAGCGCCTCGATGGCCGGCGTGCCGTTGCTCAATGGCTTCCTGTCCAAGGAAATGTTCTTCGCCGAAACCGTCTTCATCAATGCCACGCGCTGGATCGAACTGAGCTTGCCGATCGTGGCAACCATTGCCGGTACCTTCAGCGTGGCTTACTCCCTGCGTTTCACCGTGGATGTGTTTTTCGGCCCGCCCGCGACCGACCTGCCCCACACACCCCACGAGCCACCACGCTGGATGCGCGCGCCGGTCGAGTTGCTGGTGTTCGCCTGCCTGCTGGTGGGAATTTTCCCGGCCCAGATAGTCGGCCCGCTGCTCGCGGCGGCGGCGCAACCGGTAGTCGGCGGCACGCTGCCCGAATACAGCCTGGCCATCTGGCACGGCCTGAACGCGCCGATGATCATGAGCCTGATCGCATTGTCCTGCGGCACCCTGCTCTATCTGCTGCTGCGCAATCAATTCAAGCGCGGACGTTTCGATCGTCCGCCCGTCATCGGTCGCCTGGACGGCAAGCACCTGTTCGAATACACGCTGGTCGCCATCATGCGCCTGGCCCGTCGCCTGGAGCCCCGGATTGGCACCAGGCGCCTGCAAATGCAGTTGTTCCTGGTGGTGCTCGCCGCCGTACTGGCCGGGTTGATTCCCATGCTCCACAGCAGCCTTCACTGGGGTGACCGGCCGAAAATCCCGGGGTCGATCGTCTTCGTCACCTTGTGGTTGCTGGCCATCGCCTGCGCCCTTGGCGCGGCCTATCAGGCCAAGTACCACCGTCTCGCGGCCCTGACCATGGTCAGCGTCTGCGGCCTGATGACCTGCGTCACCTTCGTCTGGTTTTCCGCGCCGGACCTGGCCCTGACCCAACTGGCGGTCGAAGTGGTGACCACGGTGCTGATCCTGCTGGGCCTGCGCTGGCTGCCACGACGGATCGAGGAGGTCTCGCCGTTGCCGGGCAGCCTGCGCCGGGCGCGAGTGCGGCGTATCCGCGACTTGCTGCTGTCGACCGCGGTCGGTGTCGGCATGGCGTTGCTGGCCTACGCCATGCTGACGCGCCAGACCCCCAACGATATTTCCTCGTTCTATCTCAGTCGCGCCTTGCCTGAAGGCGGCGGCAGCAACGTGGTCAACGTGATGCTGGTGGACTTCCGTGGTTTCGACACCCTCGGTGAAATCACCGTGCTGGTGGCCGTGGCCCTGACTGTGTTCGCCCTGCTGCGCCGCTTCCGCCCGCCCAAAGAAAGCCTGCAACTGCCGGCCCAGCAACGCTTGCTCGCGCCGGACGTGGTGACCGACCTGGTCAACCCGCGTCACGCCAGCGACACCGCGCTCGGTTTCATGATGGTGCCGGCGGTGCTGGTGCGCCTGCTGTTGCCGGTGGCGCTGGTGGTCTCGTTCTACCTGTTCATGCGCGGGCACAATCAACCGGGCGGCGGTTTTGTCGCCGGGCTGGTGATGTCGGTGGCGTTCATCCTGCAATACATGGTCGCCGGCACGCAGTGGGTCGAGGCACAAATGAGCCTGCGGCCACTGCGCTGGATGGGCACGGGACTGATGATTGCCACGGCCACGGGCCTGGGCGCGATGGTCGTCGGCTATCCGTTCCTGACCACCCACACCTGGCATTTCTCGTTGCCGCTGCTGGGTGACATTCACCTGGCCAGCGCGCTGTTCTTCGACATCGGTGTGTACGGCGTGGTGGTCGGCTCGACCCTGTTGATCCTCACCGCCCTCGCCCACCAATCGGTGCGCGGCCACAAAACCGCCGCCCAGCCCAGATCCGTTGCCGCCAAAGGAGCCGTCTGATGGAAGAAGTCATCGCAATCGCCATCGGCGTACTGGCCGCGTCCGGCGTCTGGCTGATCCTGCGCCCACGGACGTTCCAGGTGGTCATGGGCCTGTGCCTGCTGTCCTACGGGGTCAATCTGTTCATCTTCAGCATGGGCAGCCTGTTCATCGGCAAGGAACCGATCATCAAGGACGGCGTGCCGCAGGACCTGTTGCACTACACCGACCCGCTGCCGCAGGCACTGGTGTTGACGGCGATCGTCATCAGCTTTGCCATGACCGCGCTGTTCCTGGTGGTGCTGCTGGCTTCCCGGGGCCTGACCGGCACCGACCATGTGGATGGCCGGGAGCCCAAAGAATGATGGCGATGACTCACCTGATCGTCGCGCCCATTCTGCTGCCGCTGCTGACCGCCGCGATCATGCTGATGCTTGGCGAGAAGCACCGGCCGCTCAAGGCCAGGATCAATCTGTTCTCCAGTCTGCTCGGGCTGGGCATTGCCGTGGCGTTGTTGCAATGGACACAGACCACCGGCGTGCCCGGCTCCATCGGTGTGTACCTGCCGAGCAACTGGCAAGTGCCGTTCGGCCTGGTGCTGGTGGTCGATCGCCTGTCGGCGCTGATGCTGGTGCTGACCGGCATCATCGGCGTCAGTGCCCTGCTGTTCGCCATGGCCCGCTGGGACAGCGCCGGTTCGAGTTTTCACGCGCTGTTCCAGATCCAGTTGATGGGTCTTTACGGCGCATTCCTCACCGCGGACCTGTTCAACCTGTTCGTGTTCTTCGAGGTGCTGCTGGCCGCGTCCTACGGCTTGATGCTCCACGGTTCGGGCCGGGCGCGGGTGTCGTCGGGACTGCATTACATCTCGATCAACCTGCTGGCCTCGTCGCTGTTCCTGATTGGCGCGGCGCTGATCTATGGGGTCACCGGCACGCTGAACATGGCCGACCTGGCGGTGAAAATCCCGCTGGTGTCCGAAGCTGATCGCGGTTTGCTACACGCTGGCGCGGGGATCCTGGCCATCGCGTTCCTGGCCAAGGCCGGCATGTGGCCGCTGAACTTCTGGCTGGTGCCGGCCTACTCCTCGGCCAGCGCGCCGGTGGCGGCGATGTTCGCGATCATGACCAAGGTCGGCGTGTACACTTTGCTGCGCCTGTGGACGCTGCTGTTCTCCGCCCAGGCCGGGGCATCGGCGTTCTTTGGCGGCGACTGGCTGATCTACGGCGGGATGGCGACCATCGTCTGCGCTGCCATTGCGATCCTCGCCGCGCAACGCCTGGAGCGCATGGCCAGCCTGAGCATCCTGGTGTCGGCGGGCATTCTGTTGTCGACCATCGGCTTCGCCCAGCCGAACCTGGTCGGCGCTGCGCTGTTCTATCTGTTCAGCTCGACCCTGGCGTTGAGCGCCCTGTTCCTGCTGGCCGAGCTGATCGAGCGCTCGCGCTCGGCCAACGAAGTCCTGCTCGAAGATGAAGCCGAACTGCTGCCGCGGCCACTGGAATCGCTGTATCCGCCCAAAGGCACCAACCTCGACGACGACCAGAAAGCCGTGGTCGGCCAGGTGATTCCCTGGACCATGGCGTTTCTCGGTCTGAGCTTCATCGCCTGCGCCTTGCTGATCATCGGCATGCCGCCGCTTTCTGGCTTTATCGGCAAACTCGGGTTGATCGGCGCCCTGCTCAATCCGCTAGGCCTGGGCAACAGCGGCGACACACCGGTTTCCAACGCCGCGTGGGGCCTGTTGGTGTTGTTGATCGTGTCTGGGCTGGCATCGCTGATCGCGTTCTCGCGCCTGGGCATCCAGCGTTTCTGGACGCCTGCGGAACGACCATCGCCCCTGTTGCGACGCCTTGAATGCGTACCGATCTTCGCCCTGCTGGGCCTGAGCATTGCGCTGACCTTCAAGGCCGATCCGCTGCTGCGCTACACCCAGGCCGCCGCCGACGCCCTGTACAACCCGCAGCAATACGTGATGGCGGTGCTCGACACACGCGTCGTACCGAACCCGTCGGCCGTAGCGGCCCCGCAGGAGGTGCAGCCATGAAGCGCCTGTTTCCGGCACCGCTGCTATCGCTGGCCCTGTGGCTGCTGTGGCTGCTGCTGAACCTGTCGATCAGCCCCGGCAACCTGCTGCTGGGTGCCGCGCTGGGATTCTGTGCGCCATTGATGATGCGCAGGCTGCGTCCGCTGCCGGTGCGCATCCGTCGTCCCTGGGTAATCCTGCGCCTGATCCTGCTGGTCGGGCGCGATGTGCTGGTGTCCAACCTCGCCGTGGCCTGGAGCGTGCTCAATGCCGGTCGCCGCCCGCCTCGCTCGCAATTCATCAAGGTGCCGCTGGACTTGCGTGACGCCAACGGCCTGGCCGCGCTGTCGATGATCACCACGGTGGTTCCCGGTACAGTCTGGTCGGAGCTGGCGCTGGACCGCAGCATTCTGCTGTTGCACGTCTTCGACCTGGACGATGAGGCGCTGTTCATCCAGCACTTCAAGGCGACCTACGAACGTCCGCTGATGGAGATTTTCGAATGAGCCCCTTGCTGTCGAACGCGATCCTGCTGAGCCTGTTCTTCTTTTCCCTGGCGATGATCCTGACCCTGATCCGCCTGTTCAAGGGGCCGTCGGCCCAGGATCGGGTTCTGGCGCTGGACTACCTGTACATCGTCGCGATGCTGATGATGCTGGCGCTGGGTATACGTTATGCCAGTGATACCTACTTCGAGGCGGCGTTGCTGATCGCACTGTTCGGTTTCGTCGGCTCGTTCGCCCTGGCGAAATTCCTGCTGCGTGGCGAGGTGATCGAATGAATACGCCATTGTCGTTGTGGGTGGAGATCCCGGTGGCGATCCTGCTGGTGCTCGGCAGTCTGTTTGCCTTGATCGGCGCCACGGGCCTGCTGCGCATGAAGGACTACTTCCAGCGCATGCACCCACCGGCCCTGGCCTCGACGCTCGGGACCTGGTGCGTGGCGCTGGCTTCGATCATCTATTTTTCGGCGCTCAAGTCCGCGCCGGTATTGCACGCCTGGCTGATTCCGATCCTGCTGGCGATTACCGTGCCGGTGACCACCTTGCTGTTGGCCCGGGCGGCGCTGTTTCGCAAACGCATGGCCGGGGATGATGTGCCGGCCGAAGTGAGCAGCCGGCGGACGGAGAGCGGTAGTTAGAGCAAAGATTTTTAGTGCCTGGACTGACCCCTTCGCGAGCAAGCCCGCTCCCACATTTTGAACTGTGTACGCAGATCAATTGTGGGAGCGGGCTTGCTCGCGAAGGCGATAGACCTGTCAATACATCACGACCGGCCTGTCTCAGACCCAGGCCACCGCCAACAACCCCGCCCCCAGCACCACACACAACGGCGAGTAAACCCAGGTGTCGAGCCGGGCAAATTTCGAGCCTTTGACCTCTTTGAAAAAACCAACCAGATCCGAATCGCCAATGGCCCGGGCAAACAGCAAAATCGCAATCGCACTGAGCACCCACTGCAACGACCAGTGATGCAAGGGTGGCAGGCACCAACCCACCCGCAAGCACACCAACACGGCAATCAGCAGCAACAGCCCGGCCACCACCAGCGTGATCCAGCCTCGCGGTTTAAACGCCGGTCGCAGTTGCGCGCTGCCCACCTGCGGTACTTGCGGGACCGCCGCCACCGCCGCCCACTCGCCACCCAACGCCCAATACACATGCACCAGACTGATCGCGGCGAAGATCGTCACCAGCGATTGAGCCAACACCAGGGTCATGGTTCAGAGATCCTTGAAAGGGAAATGAACTGAACATTGTAGGAGCTACCGCAGGCTGCGATGTTTTGATTTTGCATTTCCATGATAAAGATCAAAAGATCCCGACCTGCGGCAGCGCCTACAGGGCGGCGGAGACTTTATCTGCCACGTCCTTGGGCAGCCAGGCCCGCCAGACGCCCGGATGGGCCTTCATGAACGCCTCTGCCGCCTGGCGCGGCGGTGTATGTTTCTCGCTCATCTCGGCCAGGGCCTTGTTCAGCGGGTCGATCGGAAAGTCGACCTTGGCAAAGAACTCGGCAATCTGCGGATATTGCTTCTGGAAGGGGGTGGACACACCGATCGACAGCTTGGAGGCCAGGGAGCGGGTCGGCTTGGGATTGGGGTTGTCGGCGTCGGTCAGGGTCTTCCAGGCTTCGGCGTCGAACGGTGGCTCTTCGAGTTGAATCAGCTTGAAGCGGCCGAGCAACGGCGTGGGCGACCAGTAGTAAAACAGCACCGGCTTGCCACGATGAATGGACGAACTGATCTCCGCATCCAGTGCCGCGCCCGAACCGCTGCGGAAGTTCACGTAGCTGTCGTCCAGCCCATACGCCTTGAGCTTCTGCTTGTTGACCACTTCCGAGGTCCAGCCGATAGGGCTGTTGAGGAAACGTCCCTTGGTCGGGGCTTCCGGATCCTTGAACACGTCTTTGTAACGCGGCAGGTCGCTGACACTGCGCAGGTCGGGCGCCAGCGGCTTGATGCCCTTGGCCGGGTCGCCCTTGATCACATATTCCGGCACCCACCAGCCTTCGGTAGCCCCCTTGACCGTATCGCCGAGGCTGACAACCTTGCCTTCTGATTCCGCCTTGACCCACACCGGGCTGCGACCGGCCCACTCTTCGCCAATGACCTGGATGTCATTGTTGGCCAGCGCGGTTTCCAGAGTGATGGTGGTGCCCGGCAACGTATCGGTCGGCAGCCCGTAGCCCTTCTCGACAATGATGCGCAGGACATCGGTAATCAGGCTGCCGCTTTCCCAGTTCAGGTCGGCAAAGTGGATTGGCGTCTGGGCGGCCAACGCCGGGGCCGGTGTCGCCAGCAAACCGAAAGTGGCCAGGACCGCAGCCAGCAACCGTCGAAATCCGTTCATGCTTTTGCACCTCGTGCTGTTCACAGCAATAGCAGGGGGGGGCCTGGTAGTAGACCGCGAAGCCTCTGAATACTCAGTCCATTGACTGTAGTAGAGGTTCCTGCTTTCGAGGTGCATGGGTCAGTTTTCGCAGGTTTCCTGCAAACGCATCAGTTCTCGTCTGACCATGTTGGCGTAGGGTGCCGGTTGCAGTTGGTAAAGCTGTGACGCCACCCAATTCAGCCAGGCTCCTTGCAGAATGGTCTTCTGCCCGAACAGCCGCCGCGCTTCGTCTTGAGCACTGGCCAGGTTCTGTTCGTGGAAATCGGCGCGGGTCAGGATCATCACTCGCTGGCCTTGAAGGTCACCAGCTCACCCTTGCGCCACTTGGCCGCTTTGGCGGTCACGGCCTTGAGGGTCTTGGTCAGGCCTTCCTGCAACTGTTGATGGGCAGCGAACACCATCACCACGCTATGACCTTCCTTGAACACGATCCCCTGACCGTCGGCCGAGGTCACGAAGGCGTAATCGCCTATTCCGTAGACCGTCAGCTTGATGTCACGAAACCTGATGTCCAGCTTGCCACCTTCGCGGCTGGGCAGCACGGACGCGCTGAAATGATCGCCGACCTTGAGCTTGAGTCCGGGCTTGTCGTCCACAACCAGGGCTGACTCGGTGTCGATTTCGGCAATGTAAATGCCTTCTGCGTTCTGTTCGGTGATGTAAACGAAACGTGATTGAAACTGCTTGACCAGCTTTGCGCGCAAATCACCCAGCACGAACAAAGCATGCATATCGAGATTACTTACTGCCAAGGAAACATCCCCACATCTGAATAATGGTGCCGTGCGCGAAAAATGAACGCACAGCCAAAAAAGCGGCAATGCCGAAGGTGTAGCCAAAGAACCCGGGTTGAAGTCCTGAATGAGCAGTGCACTCATTCATCACGAAGCTTGAGAAGACTACTGGAACGTCACTCACGTCGTCCTGACTGGCGTTCGTCACAGGTTGAAGGAAAACACCCTTCCTGCTGCCAGAAAATTATGGACTATCAATTTCGGGGAAAAATCTCATCAAGAAAAAAACTTTTCCTACATATCGTCCGCAAAAAATTGCTTTAGATAAACGTCATTCACCCACCAGTGGGGGTGATTCTAGAGCAGCGATGCTCTTGGAGACTAGCCAAAACGACGTACATACGTCGGTAAACAATGAAAAGGACTTCATATGTGCACGCTGACACACTTTGCCTATCCCTTGGTGCCTGACTCGAAAACAGCACCAACCCCGCACCCGACACGGTTCTGCCTCCATGAACCAGCTCCCGATGCCCCGACCCGCCCGCGATTTCAGGTGGTAATGGCGGGCATTGCCTTCTTCCACATCAAGGATATTTCTACAGGCTGTGTAAGAGGTTTCCGAGCCAATCATAACGAAGCCTGTGCCCTCGCCCGGTTTCTTGAATCACACGGTTGACTTGCCCACCGCACTCGCTTCCATCGACGTTTCGTCTGCCCGTCGACTTATCTCAGCCGTCGACGGGCAACTACTGCCATACTGCCCGCCCAATAAAACGGATCCGCAGAAAATCGGGTGCGTTGACAACAACAATGTATTTCCAAGGGAAGTCGGCAACGTGACGGAATTTGATATCGGCGAGTTTTTTATCCGGGGTGAAGCCAGAGAAGTCGAAGGTGAATTCCAGGCCGTGATTGTCATGCGGGCCAAACCACCGCTCAAGACCGTGACGTATCACCAGGTCGAAAAGGATCGCTGGTTCAAAACCCCGGATGTCGCCGCCATCGCGGCCCAGGAATCGGCCAGGGAACTCAAGGCCGCGGTCGATGCGGGCGCATTGAAAGCCTGATGGTCGGGTTGGCGGTCTATGCTCATTGTTGCACTTGAACATTGCGATCGAACTCCACCGGTGCGGCGCCCTCGAATCCAGGGTGCGCCTCGTCCCTCGACCCGACCGATGACCTGCAAGGAGATGAAGATGGAATCACCGACCCATGACTTGAAAGGCCTGTTCGACCAACTCGGCCTGGACTCCAGCCAGAAAGCGATCGACGACTTCATTGCCGGCCATTCCCTGCCTGACGACAAGAAACTCATCGACGCCGAGTTCTGGTCACCGCAACAGGCCGGCTTCCTCAAGGAACAACTGCGCGAAGACGCTGACTGGGCGCGGGTGGTCGACGACCTGAACCTGCGCATGCACCAGACCCACTGACAACTTCAATGCAGGCTGCCAGGACTTTCGGCGCTCAATTGCGCCAGCCAGGCAGTCTTGCACTCCTCCGCTTCGTCGCGACTGGAGAACGCCGTGCCCCGGCGCTCGCCATTGAGCAACACTACCCAGCAAACCTTGCGTCCCATGGAACGAAGACTGGCAGGTACTCCACTGCCGATCATGACCGCGACATCAACTTTGCCTTGCATGCTGCCCCCGAACTTAATTAGCAACCTAATTAGTAGGTATGTTAATTAGTTTTCCAACGAGGAAACAGCAAAATCCTGCACAGGTTAATTGCAGAACTTGCAACAATCACCCGGCAAGCACGGCGTTTCTAGCGCGGTTTTTCCGGTTTGTAACCCAGGCGCAAACCACCCCAATGCCAGCCCTTGAGCATGATCGGCACCGAAAGATCGTGCATCAACTCTCCGGTATCACGGGTATAGGTTTGCAGCAGCACGGCCTTCTGATGGCTGCCGCAGCGGATCCCGGTGCGGTCAGCGAATTTGCGTTTGGTCCGGTTCTGCAAGGCATCGACCTGCGCGTCCCCCGTCAGCGGCTGGCTGAACACCTTGTTATGGGTCGGCACATAACCCTGTTGGGTGCAGGCGATGGCGAACACCAATCCTTCGTGACGCGGTAACAACGGTTCTTGAATCGCTGGCAAAACCTGATCGGTGTAACGGTCGAAACGCGTCTGGTACTTGGCCGGGCTGGTATTGGGGATGACCTGGTAATTACGGTCGAACAGATCGTCGAGACTGATTCGACCGGCATCGATATCCGCTTCGAAACGCGCTGCAATCTGGCTCGCGGCGTCTCGGGCCAGGTCATAGATCCGCTGGTGATAGTCATCCAGCCCCACTTCGGCAAGACGCTCACTGATGGTTTCGGCTTGCCCTTCCATTTGCACCGCCGCATGGGCCAGGCGCTGAGTCTGCTGGTCGCTGACCACCAGATCGCTGCGCATCTGTTCGATGGCGTGAAACAGGCTGTCGAGTTGTTCGCGGTTGGTGTCTGCCCCTTGGGCGATCTCCCCGACCTGGGACTCGACACTGGCCGCCAGACGGGCAATGTTCTCCAGATGTTGCCCCGTCCGCTCTACCTGCTCCACACCGGAGTCAAGGTCGCTGGACAGTTGGCGGATCTGCTCCACCACCTGCGCCGTGCGATGCTGGATGTCGGCCACCATCTCGCCCACCTCCCCCGTGGCGGTCGCCGTGCGTGCGGCGAGCCCGCGAACCTCGTCGGCCACCACTGCAAACCCGCGACCGTGCTCCCCTGCCCGCGCCGCTTCTATCGCGGCGTTCAATGCCAGCAGATTGGTCTGGCTGGCGATGGATTGAATCACCAGGGTCACTCGCTGGATATCGTCGCTGCGCAGGCTCAAGGCTTCGATCAGTTCACGGCTGTTGCTGGCGCGCTGGCTGAGCTGATGCATGCGCGAAATGGACTCGATCAACTCCGTACGCCCGACCACTCCGCTTTGATGAGCCTCGCTGGCGGCACTGAGCGCCTGGCGACTGAGGGTCGAGGTGGCCTGTTCGGTGGTGATCATGACCTCGGCATTGCTGACGATCTGTGCCGCCGACGTGAGCTGCGATTGCAGTTTGTCCGCCAGTTGCCGAACCGAAAACGCCACACCGGCGGCCGACAGTGCGTTATGGCTGGTGGTGCAGGAAAGATCGCGAGTCAACGCGCCGATGGCATCGGGGTTGTCGGGGCAAGCCGCCTGCGGGGTCGCGCGCGAACGCAAACGAGGCAACCAGATAATCAATATGGCCAGGGGCAGGCCAAGGTAGAGCGACCCGTCGCCCAGTGTCATGCCACTTAACAACAGCATCAGGGCGATGCTTTGCAGCGTTGGCGTCAGCCAGCGGTTTTTCGGCAACAGCACGGGTGCGGGCACTGCCGCAACCAGAGACCCGTCTTGCGTCATCATCGTCACCCCGTAAAGCTTCTAATTGTTGTCTTCGCATTAAACGCCACCATAAAGCCATTATCCATGAGCCTTTAGTCGCGAACGTTGCAGCAGATCAATAGAAGAACCGGGAAATCGAAGACGGCAGAAAACAAAGATCGCAGCCTGCAACAGCGCCCTACTTCAATTGCGTAGGAGCTGCCGCAGGCTGCGATCTTTTCAAGGCAGCCCGGATTAACGGGGCTGCCCCGCTGAATCAGGCCTGACGCTGGTGCTTGTCGATTTGCTCGTGACGTTCCTGAGCTTCGATGCAGTACTTGGTGGTCGGGCTGATCAGCAGGCGCTTGAGGCCAATCGGCTCGCCGCTGTCGTCGCACCAGCCGAAGCTGTCTTCCTTGATGCGTTCCAGCGCTTGTTCCAACTGAGGCAGCATGCGCTGGTCGCGATCGATCGCATTCACCAGCCAGGTGCGCTCTTCTTCGACCGAAGCCGCGTCTGCCGGATCGGCCGGGGTGTCCAGGCTTTCGATGGCGATGCGGTTCTGTTCGATGCGCTCATGGGTTTCGACTTTCATGTTCTGCAACAGCTCGGAGAAAAAAGCATGTTGCTCGGCATTCATGTAGTCATCCGCCGGCATGGCCAGCAACTTGTCCTTTGTCATTGATATCTCTATAAAAAAACGTGCATTAAGGCGAATTAGGGAGCGTTCCGGCAGGCCTGGGCAGGCCATCGGAAAGGCGCCGTTTGTTCCAAGCGCCACCCGGCACTCAATTTACGAGGGGCGGCAGTCTAAGGCCGACTTGAGGCCTCAGCAACTGAAAAGACAGCGAATTTGTCCGACAAAGCCCTGAAAATGCTCTACGGCAGGCTTTGAGGCGGTAATCGGAGTGCGTTTATAGCAAGAAATTCAATCGAGCGGCTGTATATAGATGACAAACGGCCTGGACCGGGCATTTTTCACTGTCATTTGCAGGGCTGCGAACCTCAGCTAAGGTTGTCCCTCCCGAAATGGCCATATAAAGGAAAGGACCATGAAGCTGATCGGTATGCTTGATTCGCCCTATGTAAGGCGCGCCGCCATTTCTGCCAAATGTCTGGGAATCACGCTGGAACATCAGTCGGTCTCGGTGTTCCGCCACTTCGAACAATTCCAGCAGATCAACCCGGTGGTCAAGGCGCCCACCCTGGTGCTGGATGACGGTGAGGTGTTGATGGACTCGACACTCATCATCGACTACCTGGAAACCCTGGCCCAAAAAAGCCTGATGCCCGTCGAACCGGGCCAACGCCTGCGCGCGCTGCGCCTGATTGGTCTGGCGTTGGCCGCCAGCGAAAAGTCCGTGCAACTTTATTATGAGCGCAACCTGCGGCCTGCAGAGATTCAATTCGAACCCTGGGTGCAACGGGTCGAAGGACAGCTGACGGCAGCCTATTCGGCGCTGGAGCGGGAGCTGGAAAAGCAGCCGCTGAAGACTGACGGTCCGATTGAGCAGGACGGCATCACGCTGGCGGTGGCCTGGAGCTTCACCAATCTGGTGGTGCCGGACCAGGTGAGTGCGGCGCAGTTTCCGCGGATCGCAGCGTTCACGAAGTATGCCGAGGGACTAGAGGTATTTGTCAGTACGCCGATTGACTGACAGATTCGTTTTGCCTGATCTGCCGTCATCGCGAGCAAGCTCGCTCCCACAGTAATTTTCGTCGTACGCGGGCTTTGTGTTCGACATCAATCCGTTGTGGGAGCGAGCTTGCTCGCGATGGCGTCGTGTCAGTCGACACATGAATTGCCTGTCAGCCCGCTATCGCGAGCTAGATGAAAGTTAATTTATTAAGTCGCGGGCAATTCTTGGCAAAATGCTCGCAACTTCGTATTGAACTGCTTATCAGGCCAGCCCTATGACCCGCATCTTGACCATCGAAGACGACGCCGTGACCGCCCGGGAGATTGTCGCCGAACTGAGTAGCCACGGCCTGGACGTCGACTGGGTCGACAATGGCCGCGAAGGGCTGGAGCGTGCGGTCAGCGGCAACTACGACCTGATCACCCTCGACCGCATGTTGCCCGAACTCGATGGCCTGGCGATCGTCACCACGCTTCGGACCATGGGCGTGGCCACGCCGATCCTGATGATCAGCGCGCTGTCCGACGTCGATGAACGCGTGCGCGGCCTGCGCGCCGGCGGCGACGACTACCTGACCAAACCCTTCGCCACAGATGAAATGGCCGCCCGGGTTGAAGTCCTGCTGCGCCGGCAGAACACCGTGACCGCCCAGGCCACCACTTTGCGGGTGGCGGATCTGGAACTGAACCTGATCAGCCACGAAGCCAGTCGCGACGGTCAGCTGCTGACGCTGTTGCCCACCGAGTACAAACTGCTGGAATTCCTGATGCGCAACACCGGGCAAATCCTCTCGCGGATGATGATTTTCGAAGAGGTCTGGGGTTACCACTTCGATCCCGGCACCAACCTGATCGACGTACACATCGGCCGTCTGCGCAAGAAGATCGACCCGCCTGGCAATGCCCCACTGATTCGGACCGTGCGAGGCTCGGGTTATGTCATTGCCGAACCCGTCTAAAGGCTGGCGCTCTTCCAGCAGCCGTCTGCTGGCGCTCTACAGTTCGCTGTTCGTGATCTGGAGCGGGATTCTCATGGGGGTCATGTACTACGAGGTTTCCGCTTACCTGGACAACCTGGCCAAGCATTCGCTGATGCAACGCCAGCACCTGTTTTCACGCTTCTCCGGCGAGCAACTGGTGGACGCCCTCGCCGTCAGCATGACCTTCGACATCCGCGGCATCGACGCCTACGGCCTGTTCGATGCCCGGCACCATTACCTCAGCGGCGCCCTGCGTTACATTCCGGACGGCTTGCCGCTCGATGGCAAGATCCACATGCTGCGCGATTGCGATGCCTCCGGCGACAGCGACGAGCAGACGCTGCCCGCCGACAGTTGTGACGCCGTGGCGACCCGCACCCTCGACGGCCGCTGGCTGGTGCTGGTGCGCGACAACGGTTCGTTGTTTGCCGTGACCCGGATCATCCTTCACGCCTTGTTCTGGGGTGTGACCCTGACCATCGTGCCGGGCATCGTCGGCTGGTATTTGCTGCGCCGCCGCCCGTTGCGGCGCATTCGCGGGATTCAGGCCAGTGCCGAGGCCATCGTCGCCGGCGACCTGAGCCGACGCTTGCCACTGTCCAATCGGCGTGACGAACTGGACATGCTCGCCGCCATCGTCAACGCCATGCTCGAACGCATCGAGCGCTTGATGAACGAGGTCAAGGGCGTGTGCGACAACATCGCCCATGACCTGCGCACGCCCCTGACCCGCCTGCGCGCGCAGCTTTACCGCATGCAGCAACAAGCCGGCGAAGGCTCGCCGCAGGCCATGCAACTGGACCTGGTGCTGGCCGAGGCCGATACGCTGATGGCACGTTTCCGAGGCTTGCTGCGGATCTCCGAGCTGGAAGATCGCCAGCGTCGCTCCGGTTTCGTCCAGGTGGACCCGGTGGCGTTGCTGCAGGAACTGCATGAGTTCTACCTGCCCCTGGCGGAAGACGACGACCTGGTGTTCCAACTTCATCTGCCCGCGTCATTGCCGCCCCTTAATGGCGACCGCGCGCTGATGTTCGAAGCGGTGGCGAACCTGCTCAGCAACTCGATCAAATTCACCCCGCCCGGCGGCGCAGTGATCCTGCGCGGGATCAATGATGGCGGGCACACGCGAATCGAAGTACTCGACTCCGGCCCGGGCATTCCCGAAGCGGAACGTGAAGCGGTGTTCCAGCGCTTCTATCGCGCCGAGGCGGGCAATCACAAAAGCGGCTTCGGGCTGGGGCTGTCCATCGTCGCGGCGATTGTCAGTCTGCATGGGTTTACCCTGGAAGTGGGCAGCAGCGAACTGGGTGGCGCGCGGCTGGTGCTTGATTGTCAGGAGAGTCTGATTCCTCAAGCCTAGTGTTCATCTGAAGAGCAAAACAGATCCCCTGTGGGAGCGGGCTTGCTCGCGAAAGCGGCGTGTCAGGCACCATCAATGTCGACTGACACTCCCTCTTCGCGAGCAAGCCCGCTCCCACAGTTGATGGGTCTCGTACGCAACATTTGTGCCCGCTGAAGATCCCATGTGGGAGCGAGCTCGCCCGCGATGGCGGCGCCTGTTTAAAGCACATGTTTAACGGCTGTCAGCGTAACTTGATGAAAGCTACAACGCCTTGCGTCATTGCCTACGGGTACGCCAGAATCCGCCGGCTTACGCGTCTTGAGTCCGGGCATTATCGTTAGCCGGTCGCTGAAAAACAGCGATCGGGTTTGGTAGCCCGGAGTACTACGCGTAGCGCCACTTCAAGCAGTTGCTGCTTTATGGTTGTCATGCGCAGGGCCTCTTTGGGGGCGCCGGTTCCAGTACTCCGGTCTACCAACCTGTGCATGGCCACCGCCCTTCGTTTGGTAGCGAAAGTGATGGCTCCAATTTTTACAGTACTGGAGTTCTATCGATGATCAAATCAACACCCAACCCGCCAGAAACAGATCTCGCCGCGAACATCATGGCCGCACCCCACAAACCTGCCTCAATGTTCACCATTAACCCCGACATCGACACCGAAACCCTGCTGGCCCACGCCTGCGAGTCGCTGGCCTCGGCCAACGTGATGACCAACGATCTAGCGGGTTTTCTAGATGGCTCGCACCGCAACACGCTGCTGGGCATTGCACAGGTCATCATGCTGGGTGAACTGGCGGTGAACCGGGCGCTGGATCGACTTGATCCACCTTAGTAGCCACTGCCCCGCACCTGTGGCGTGGGAACAAGTTCCTTCGCCCCAGTGGATCATTGACCAAAAAACCTAGCAGTTCTGATAGTTCCCACCGGCTGTGCAAACGCCAATACTGAGCGTCAGAACTTCGGAACCATCACCCATGCCATCGCCAGGCGAATCCCTGCTCTGCTACTTTCGCTACGATCCCCTTGATCGACTGGTAGGCCATAGCCCTGCGGACGCTCCACCGCTTCAGCGCTTCTACTGCAAAAACCGAATGGCCACCGAGATTCAGGGCGCGATGCAGCATTCCATCGTCCAGCACGGTGATTTGCCATTGGTGCAACAACAGCGCCAGGGCGATGCACTCGACAGCACGTTGCTGGCCACCGATCAGCAGCGTTCGGTGCTGCGCACCCTCAGAGCGAATCAACCACTACAACCCTTTGCCTATTCGCCCTATGGTCATCGCTATCCTGAAAACGGGTTATTGTGTTTGCTGGGTTTCAATGGTGAACGTCCCGACCCGGTGACCGGCTATTATTTGTTGGGGAATGGATATCGGGCGTTTAATCCGTCGTTGAAGCGCTTTAACACTCCGGACAGTTTGAGTCCATTCGGTGAAGGCGGCTTGAATGCCTATGCATATTGCCTGGGTGATCCCGTCAATCAAGCGGACCCGACAGGGCATGCAATTTCAATAGGATGGGCATTTGTACGAGATAACCTTAAACGCATCGTGCGCCAATCCCGCCCAATTCCTTGGACCGGAACAAATGGAACGATGGTACTCAATGAAACCCCGGCATTGAGTCGGCTCATAGCGAAAGTTGAGCCCATGAAATCCCTCCCCCCGCCTTTGGGCGAAGTTCCAACTTCAAACCTATCAATTACACTTCCGCGACGTGCAGTGACCAGCTCCGATGAATTTTCGCGCGTTCTTTCACCCGATTTCAGACCTTCGCAACCGTTTGAACATCCAAGTCCTGCGATGAGAATTGCAATGCGCAATGCTGCCGAACCGCGTTTGCCCACTGGCATCATTCCGAGAGCGGTTGTTGATGCTGGTCGCATAAGGGAGATGAGTGGCTACGCCAATATGAGGGGAATAGGGATCACATCCTTCCCAAGGGCGACTCAATTAGCGAATCAACGTAGACGTACGTTTGAAATCAGCAGACTCCGCGACCAGACAATGGAGGGAGCTCCGCTACGGGGAAATCACCCCCGTTAGCGTCTTTGCGAAATGAACTTGTTCAAATCGATAGTTGGAACATTACGAGGGCAATGACTTCCAGCGCCAAGCCGACCAGACGTAAAGCACTCTCAGGGTATGCTGCTTTACTGAAAAAGACTCCTCCCCCAACGAGCCCCTCCCCCATGAACCGCAACGACCTGCGCCGCGTGGACATGAACCTGCTGGTGATTTTCGAAACCCTGATGTTCGAGAAGAACCTGACCCGGGCCGGGGAAAAGCTGTTCCTCGGCCAGCCTGCCGTCAGCGCATCGCTGGCAAAATTGCGCGATCTGTTCGACGATCCGTTGCTGGTGCGCAATGGGCGCACCCTGGAGCCGACCCTGCGGGCATTGCAGATTCTCAAGGAATTGCAGCCGGCAATGGACACCATTTCCGGGGCGGTCAGCCGGGCCAAGGATTTCGAGCCGTCCACCAGCCGCGATGTGTTTCGTATCGGACTGTCCGACGACGCCGAATTCGGACTGTTTCCGCCACTGCTCAAGCAGATTCGTGAAGAAGCGCAGAACGTGGTCGTGGTGGTGCGCCGAGTGAACTTCCTGCTGATGCCATCGATGCTGGCCAGCGGCGAGATTTCCGTCGGCATCAGCTACACCACGGAATTGCCGGCCAACGCCAAGCGCAAGAAGTTGCGCGACTTGAGTGTGAAGATCCTGCGTGGCGATGATCGCCCCGGCCCGTTGACCCTGGACGAGTTCTGCGAACGCCCTCACGCGCTGGTGTCGTTTTCCGGGGACCTGAGCGGTGCCATCGACAATGACCTGGCGCGGATCGGCCGTTCGCGCCGGGTGGTGCTGGCGGTGCCACAGTTCGCGGGGTTGCGGGCCTTGCTGGCGGGCACCGACATGCTCGCCACCGTGCCGGATTACGCGGCCAATGCGTTGATCGAAGGCAGCAGTCAGTTACGGGCGGACGATGCACCGTTTGATATCAACCTTTCCGAACTGTCGATGGTCTGGAACGGGGTCAACGATAACGATCCGGCAGAACGCTGGTTGCGCTCGAAAATTGCACAGCACATGGCGGCGCCACTATCGGGGCATTGATCGACTGCAGGAGCACCGGCTCGGACTCGCGCAGGTACACCGGCATGTCGGTCACCGGTGGCATGGCCGGAATCTCGAAGTACATCTGCACCACCCAGCCACGGTGATAGCTGGCGTGGTTGACCACGTGCATCAGCATCGCGCCGGCACTCATGGTGCCGCTTTCGCCTGAGACAAAGGTGAATTCCAGGGGCTTGTCCAGGGAGGCATCGGTTTGCCGGGCACTCCAGTCGCAGTACCAGCGATCGATGTTTTTTTGCGCCATGCGCAGTTCGGACAGATCGGCATGCAGCAGGTCGTGTGAAGTCTTGAAACCATGCCCCCGGCCTTCGAGGTGCGCCTGCCAGATGCAATCGACCACGTACACGTGATTGAGGGTGCCAATCATGTTTTTGAACACCGACACCCGTTCTTTTTTGACTTCGCCCGGAGGGAGCGCCGCGAGGCTGTCAAAGAGGCGCTGATTGGCCCAGCGCTTGTAATCGGCCAGCAGGCAGGCAGTGCGTACGGTGATCATCAGAGTTCTCCGATGGCAGTAAGCGCATCCCCTAGCATAGACCCGATGGCCACAAAGCAGCGCCAGCCCTGATCATCGGTCGTCCAGGTGTTTCACCACCAACTCGGCGAGCGCCAGGCAACTGGTCAGCCCCGGTGACTCAATACCGAACAGATTCACCAGCCCCGGCACGCCATGTTCGGCGCGAGCGCTGATGAGAAAGTCGGCGCTCGGCTCTGTCGGCCCGCTGATTTTCGGGCGAATGCCGCTGTAGGCCGGTTGCAGGCTGTTGTCCGGCAACCCCGGCCAATAGCGGCGGATCGCCTGATAAAACCCCTCGGCCCGATTGGGTTCGACGCGGTAATCAATGTGCTCGACCCATTCAACATCCGGCCCGAAGCGCGCCTGCCCGCCCAGATCCAGGGTCAAGTGCACACCCAGTCCGGCGCTCTCCGGGGCCGGATACACCAGGTGGCGAAACGGCGCCCGGCCGCTGAAACTGAAATAACTGCCCTTGCACAAATGCGCCCGGGGAATGAATGCCCCAGGCAGTCCGACAATGCTGCTCGCCACCTCGGGAGCGGACAGCCCCGCGCAGTTGATCAATTCGCGGCAGCACAGCGTCATGGGTTGACTGCCGCCCATGTGCAGCTCGAAACCCTGTTCGATGCAACGGGCAGACAGCAGCGGCGTGTGCAAGGCCAGCGTGGCGCCGAACCTCTGGGCATCGCCCTGTAGCGCCAGCATCAGCCCGTGGGAGTCGACAATGCCGGTAGACGGCGACCACAGCGCCGCGACGCAGGACAACGCCGGTTCAAGCTCCCGGGCCTGCGGGCCATCCAGCCACTTCAGGTCATCGACACCATTGGCACGCCCCTGCTGCAACAGGCGCTGCAAAGCTGCGTGCTGCTGTTCGTCGGTGGCCACTATCAGCTTGCCCACGCGCCGGTAATCGACACCGTGCTCATCGCAATAGGCGTAGAGACGCTGCTTACCTTCCACACACAGCCGCGCCTTGAGGCTGCCGTCCGGGTAATAGATGCCAGCGTGAATCACTTCTGAATTACGCGAACTGATGCCCGTGCCGATACCCTCACTCGCCTCGACCACCAGCACTTCCCGCCCGCTCCTGGCCAGGGCCCTGGCCACCGCCAGGCCGACCACGCCGGCCCCGATTACCACGCTTTGAATATCGACGTTCAACGACCTTGCCTCCCTCTCACCCCGTTCCTCGCTAATGCCAGGGAACTCTCGGCGACCGTCACGCATCCTAAACTATGTGGTACTTACCTTATGCTTCATGCTGTCGGAGGACACCGTCATGCGCCGCATATTTATCATTTCTTCCCTGGTACTTTGTTTACCCTTCGGCTCGGCTCTGGCCGATGTGGATGCGGGTGACGTCGCCACTTCCGCCGGGGTTTCCGCCTCGCTGTACTCGACGTTCAAAGACGACAAACTCATGATTCCCGCCCGGGATGACGCTTCCAGCTTCGTCGCCAGCGGCGGTGCGATTCGTGGTGCTTACCTGGAGGCGCTGTTGAAAAAGGTCCGCCAGGACAATCCCGCCCTCAACAATGCAAGCGACGAAGACCTGGCCCGCGCTATTCTCGTCCAGGAAGGCGTTGCCACCGATCACTGAAGATCGTCATCGCCAGCGGTGGGGCTTGTGACACCGGGATAGCGTTTCCAGCCCTGCCTGGCGTGCGTGCCAGTGGACAAACGTGCCCACCCGGCCACGATTTGCGCGTTGATACTCACCCCGCCGCACACCACGATCACCACGTCATTGGCGTCGGCAATCGCCGGGTGATCCAGGTAGGCAATCGCCAATGAAACCCCGCACGCAGGTTCGACCAGCTGACGCAAATCATTGGCGTAACGCACCACGCCCATGATCGCCTCATCATCACTGAGCACCACGCACTCATGGGGGAATTCGCCGATGTGCTTGACCGGCCAGGCGGCCACTTGTGCGGCGCCCAGGGACGTGGCGACAGTGTCGATTTTCGGCAGTCTGACCGGATGCCCGGCCGCCACCGCCGCGGCGAATGATGCCGCGCCTTCGGTTTCGCAGGCAACGATGCGGCAATCGGTGTGCCGATGACGTATCAGGCCGGTGAGCAGCCCCGCCAGCAAGCCACCGCCGCCCACCGATGTCACCAGCACATCCACTGGCGGGCAGTCTTCGAGGATTTCATCGACCATGGTGCTGTGCCCTTCCCACAACACCGGGTGGTCGAAGGCCGGCACGAATTCACTGCGCGGGTCCTGGGCGAGTTCCCGCGCCCGTTGATTGGCTTCGTCCCAGACCTTGCCGTGCACGATCACCTCGGCGCCGGTATTGCTGATCCGCGCCCGGGTGCTTTGCGGGGTAGTGTGCGGCACCACGATGCATGCCTTGAGCCCCAGGCATGCAGCGGCCATGGCCGTGGCCAGGCCCGCGTTACCGCCGGAGGGACAGACCACCTTGCGCTTGCCCTGCTGCGCCGCCCGGCTGCACAGCAAGCCAATGCCGCGTATTTTGAACGAGCCGCCAGGTTGCAGGTTTTCCAGTTTCAGCCAGATACGGCGGGTCGGAGTCGATAGGCCAGGGTGCAGGATCAAAGGCGTTCGGATGTGAAGCATATCGGTTCCTGTTACACGCCACCGGCTCGCGGAACAGGTCAACGAGCCAGCGGTGAACGGTTCTCTCATGCAAGTTTAGTTCACCCGGTCCGGGGTGACCGTCTCAGCGGTCTGGCGCAGGCTCCTACACTTAGAGGTAAGCTAATTCGTGGAGGCACCATGAAGATCTCGGCAAAATTGGCGTTTTTCGCCGTCATCAGCACCCTCGCCTACCTCGCCTTGGCGATCTGGGGAATCGGTGGATTCGCGGCTTATTTCAGCCACGGTTCACTGGTTGTCGTTGCCCTGGCCACCCTGATCATGGCTGTCGCGTCGCTGTTCACCGAGGTCAACCTGAGTTCGGGGGAACGCGAAGACCGGGCCAACCGCTGGGTCATTCCGGCCTTCGGGGTGATCGGGTTGCTGAGCGGCTATCTGCCGGCCTATACCGACCGCATCGATTTCTGGACCTTTGGCGGTGAAGGCGTGCGCTGGCTTGGGGCGCTGTTGTTCATCGTCAGCGGTGCGCTGCGGTTGTGGCCGGTGTTTGTGCTGGGCAAGCGCTTCAGTGGGCTGGTGGCCATTCAGCCGGACCATCGACTGGTCACCGAGGGCATTTACCGCAACCTGCGCAACCCCAGTTATCTGGGGATGATGGTCATCGGCATCGGTTGGGCGCTGGCCTTTCGTTCTGGTGTCGGGTTGATATTGGTGGCGCTGACGCTGATCCCGCTGATTGCGCGCATTCACTCGGAAGAGGCCTTGCTGAGGGCGCAGTTCGGCAGCGAATACGAGGCCTATTGCGCCCGCTCCTGGCGGTTGATCCCCGGGCTTTACTGACCGGAACACTGATCCCCTGTGGGAGCGGGCTTGCTCGCGAAGGCATAGTGTCAGTCGCTATCAATGTTGACTGATACGCCGCTTTCGCGAGCAAGTCGGATCGCCGCACCGCCGCTCCCACATGAGGCCGTGTGCAGGCGCAATCCATCGGCACCCACCTTAACCAGAACCGATTCATAACTTGCCAACGTCGCATGCAACGTCTCGATCGGCTGCTCATGGGTCGCCGTGACAATCATCAAATCCGCCCCCGCCGCCTCGGCGGCCAGAATCCCCACCGTGGCGTCCTCAAAAACCAGGCACTGCTCAGGCTCGACACCCAAGCGCCGGGCCGCGAGTTTGTACCCCGTCGGATCGGGTTTGCCGACCGTGACGTCCTCGGCCGTAATCATGACGTCAGGCTCCGGTATCCCCGCCGCCGCCATGCGCCGCAACGCCAGTTCCCGCGGGGCGGAAGTGACGATGGCCCATTGGCCGGCTGGCAAGGACCGCAAGAATTTTGCCGCGCCAGCCACTTCCAATACCCCGTCGACGTCGACGACCTCCGCTCCGGTAATCCACGCGGCTTCGGCCTCGGCATCCACCCCGGGCAAGTCCAGGCGCCTGATGGTGTCGATGGCGCGGGCACCGTGAATGGTCGGCAGGAAGCTGTCGACATCGACACCATGGCGCACCGCCCAGGTGGTCCAGACCCGCTCGGCGGCGGCAATGGACGTCAGGACGGTGCCGTCCATATCGAACAGAAAGGCACGGTAAGTCGAGTTGAATACAGAGTGATCGGACAAGGAAAAGAACCTCGCAGGTGCCGGACGGATTTGCCCGGCAATGTAGCATCTGCGCGCAGATCAGTTGAGTCGTTTGGACTTGAAGGTCTGGCCCACGCAATCGAGCAGCCCGCCAATCATCCAGGGTTTCTTGATGAACGAGACCGCGTGCCGCACACCTGCGCTTTCAGGGGTTTCGAAACCGGACATGATCATGATCGGCTTGTCCGGCCAGCGATCGCCGAACTGGTTGGCCAGGTCCGCGCCGTTGAGCGTGCCGGGCATGGTGATGTCTGTCAGCAGCATGTGCACCTGTGGCGCATGCTGCTCCAGATAAATCGCTGCCGCGTCCGCACTGACTTGCGGCTCGACGACAAAACCTTCCTCCTGAAGGATTTCGCAGAGAAACTCCAGGATCAGCGGGTCATCCTCAACCACCAGAATCAATCCGCCAGGAAGATCCCCACCCGCCGTCGGTACTCGACTCATGACCGTGCCGCTCCCTGATTGCCTCGATGATTTCGCGGGTTCTGATCCGCCACCTAAAAGGTATGAGCAGCGGAATCGGTGGAAATTCATTTTTGATACAGCCAGATGACCGGCGCCAAGCGTCCGGATCAATCATCGATGTCCCTTTTGGGGATTCAGGTAGTTCGGGGCGACAAAAACCTGTGGGAGCGGGCTTGCTCGCGAAGGCATAGTGTCAGTCGCTATCAATGTTGACTGATACGCCGCTTTCGCGAGCAAGCCCGCTCCCACAGGGTCTGCGGTGCTTGGAATTACTGCGACATTTCGCTTTTTTTCATCGCATCCTTGGACATGGCGTCTTTTTTCATGCCTTCCTTGCTCATGGAGTCTTTGGACATGCCGTCTTTGGACATGGCGTCCCTGGACATCGAATCGGTCTTCTTCATCGCATCCTTGGACATGGCGTCTTTGGACATCGAGTCCTTGCTCATGCTGCCGTTATCGACAGCAGTAGCGGCAAACACAGAGGCAGCGCCAACGGCCAGGCACATGGACAGAACAACAGTGGTCAACTTTTTCATGATGGATCTCCTTGGAGCACGGGTTTGCGGACGGTGAATGTTTCGCACGTTCATCAGCTGCCACCGAACCAGTTGTAGCCCTGGTCTTCCCAGTAGCCGCCGCTGTAGGTGTTGCTGACGAAAATCGCCTGAATGTGTTTGGGGTTCTTGTAGCCAAGCTTGGTGGGCATGCGCAGCTTCATCGGGAAGCCATATTCGCGCGGCAGCACCGCGCCGTCCCAGGTCAGCGCCAACAGGGTTTGCGCATGCAGCGCGGTGGCCATGTCGATGCTGGTGTAGTAGTCGTCGGCGCATTTGAAGCCGACGTATTTGGCATCGGTGTCGGCGCCGATGCGCTTGAGGAAATCGCTGAAGCGTACGCCGCCCCAACGCCCGATCGCGCTCCAGCCTTCGACGCAAATGTGCCGGGTGATCTGCTCGGTCTGGGCCATGGCCCTTAGCTCTTCGAGGCGCCAGCTGCGCTTGTCGGCGACCAGGCCGGTGACTTCCAGGCGATAGCCCTCCTCCTCTACCGTCGGCGCTTCGTCGATGCCGTAGAAGGCATTGAAGGGAAACGGCCGGGTGATCATCGATTCGGGATAGGTCGGCGCCATCGCGTTGGGGTTGAACAGCCAGCCTTGCACCCGGTCGTTGAAGCGCGACATGGACGACAGCGCAGTCTCAACACTGTCGTTGTCAGTGATGTTGCAGCCGGACAGCATCGCCACGCCGCCAAGGGTCAGGCCGCGCAACAGGAACGAGCGGCGCGAGCGGTCCTCGATCTGTGGCGCGAGGATCTTGCGGGCATCGGTGAGGATCGAACCCTCGTCCAGCCCGGCTACCTGAATGCGCTTTTTCATACCTGCTCCTTGCGGCCGACGATCATGGCCCACAGCGTTTTTGGAACCAGTGCGACCATCACCAGATGCACCACCACGAAGGCCACCAGCAATGCCATGGCGAAGAAGTGCACGCGGCGTGCGCCCTCGTAGCCGAACAGCAACTCGCGCAGCAGCGGAAACTGCACCGACTTCCACAACACCAGCCCGGAGAGCACCAGCAGGAGGATGTCGACCATCACGAACAGGTATGCAAAACGCTGCACCTGGTTGTAATGATTGAGGTCGGCGTGCCCGAGTTTTCCCCGCAAGGCGGCCCACAGGTCGTGCAACACGCCTTTGGGCGACACCGGGAAGAAACGCCGCTTCAGGCGCCCGCTGAACAGGTTGAAGGCCAGGTAAATCAGACCGTTGATCGCCAAGAACCACATCGCCGCGAAGTGCCATTGCAGCGCGCCTGCCAGCCAGCCGCCGAGGGTGATCGAATTGGGAAAGCTGAAATCGTAGAGCGGCGAGGCGTTATAGATGCGCCAACCGCTGGTGACCATCACCAGCACCGCCAGGGCGTTGAGCCAATGGGTCAGCCGCAGCCAGCGTGGATGGCTGGCCTTGGGTGAAGCAGTTGTCTGCGACATGTCCGGCTCCCGTTTGTTGTTGTTCGTTGGAGCCGAGTATGGAAGCCGGAAGATCGCCAAATCCTCACGCAAAGTTAAATTAAACGTGATAACTCGCTCCTGACGAGCACCGGAAAACCTATGGGAGCGAGCTTGCTCGCGATGGCGTCGTATCCGGCGATACAACTGCTGAATGACCCACCTCTATCGCGAGCAAGCTCGCTCCTACAGGGTTCTGTGGTGGTCCGTCGGTTGTGCAATTATGGTTAAATGCCGCCCCCGCAAATTGCCGACCCAGACCAATGAACGCAGACGCCCTCTCCACCCTTCACGACCACTTGCTGACGGCACTGGCAACACCCCCCGCCGAAACCCGCCGCCTGTTCCACGGCCGTGGCCGCTGCTGGCCGGGGCTGGAGCAAGTGACCGTGGACTGGTTGCAGGGCGTCGTGCTGGTGGCGCTGTTCAAGGAGCCGGAAGCTGAGCAACTGGAAGGCTTGAAGCAGTTGCTGATGGCGATCACCGAGTCAACGCAATGGGCCCAGTCCGGCGCCCACACCCTGTTGCTGCAACATCGCTACCTGCTGCAAAGCACCACCGAGTGGCTGCTGGGGGACGTCATCGAGGAAATGACCATCACCGAGGGTGGCCTGAAGTACCGGGTGGACCTGGGCCGCAAACAGAACACCGGGCTGTTCCTCGACATGCGCTACGGTCGCGACTGGGTGCGGGCCAATGCCGAGGGCAAACGGGTGTTGAACCTATTCGCCTACACCTGCGGATTTTCGGTGGCGGCCATCGAAGGCGGCGCGAGCCACGTGGTCAACCTCGACATGTCGAGCCCGGCCTTGAACCGTGGCCGTGACAACCACCGGCTCAACGGCCACGACATGAGCAAGGTCAGTTTCCTCGGCCACGACCTGTTCAAGTCCTGGGGCAAGGTGATCGGCAAAGGCCCGTACGACCTGGTGATCATCGACCCCCCATCGTTCCAGAAAGGCAGCTTCCTGCTGACCAAGGACTACCAGCGAGTGTTGCGCCGATTGCCGGAATTGCTCAGCCCCCAGGGTACCGTGCTGGCATGCATGAACGACCCGGCCTTCGGAGCTGATTTCCTGATCGATGGCGTGACACACGAGGCGCCAAGCCTGCGGTTCGAGCAACGGCTGGAGAATCCGCCGGAGTTTCCGGATACCGATCTCGAGTGTGGGTTGAAGGCGTTGGTGTTTCGGCAGTAACACCGAGTCATGCCCTTCGCGAGTAGGCTCCCCACAGTGTTTTTCAGCGCACACGGAATCTGCGCTCGATGGCGATCAAAATGTGGGAGCGAGCTTGCTCGCGATGGCGGTGTGTCAGGCTCCAGGGATGTTGACTGGGTCGGCCACATCGCGAGCAAGCTCGCTCCCACAGTGATTTTCAGCGCACACGGAATCTGCGCTCGGCGGCGATCAAAATGTGGGAGCACCCCGTCAGGCAGTGCCCTTGGCCTGCTGCTCCAGGTGCACTTGCAACTGCGGGTCGATCTGCAACGCCGCGGCCAGTTCATCCAGATAGTTGCGTTCGGCGTCCTGCTGGTCGTCCACCAGCATGACGCTGGCCAGGTACATCTCCGAGGCCATGCCCGGGTCGGTGGCCGACTGCGCGATGTCATAGGCATCCAGTGGCTTGGCGACCTCGTCGTCCAGCCATTGCTGCAATTGCGGATCGTCGGTGTGACGGCCGATTTCAGTGCTGATCATCTGTTTCTCGGCGGCATCGATGCGGCCATCGGCCTTGGCCGCGGCAATCAATGCCCGCAGGATCGCATGGCTGTGCTCCTCGGCCTCCGGGCCGGCCAGCAAGTCCACGGTCCGTGGCGCTTCCTGCGGCGCCGAGGCCTGACTGCGCTGCCAGGCCTGGTACGCCTGGAACGCCATCATGCCCAAGGACGCCAGCGCCGCATAATTGGTGCCGCCAGTGGAACGACTTTGCGGTGCACCGCCCATCGGCGAACCGCCGCCAAGCAAACCACCGAGCAAACCGCCCAACCCTGCGCCACCACCGCCAGCACTGGTACCGGCACCCCCGCCCAACAAACCGCCGAGCAATCCACCCAGGTCGCCGAGCCCGCCCTGGGCCGATGCGTCACCGCCACCCTGTCGCGCCATCGAGCCCTGGCCGGCGCGCAGTAATTGTTCGAGCAGATCGCTGGTGTTCATGACGTTTGTCCTCTTGAAGGGCGTTTATCCAGTCAGGCAACGATAGCCCCCGCAGGCGAATGTGCCAGCACCGTTGGGCTGACCCGCCCGCGCTATACCGGATTCGTCCGGGGTATTTTCTTGCGGCGCAGCTAAGATTCATGAGTGGTGAACCTTATTCCCGGATACCCGGTCGATACCTGCAACCCGACCCGGTTTGCCACCACCCCCGTACGCGGGGTGACAACTGGCTTGCTTCATTCACTGGAGAACGCCCCTGTGATTTCAACCCTGTACATCGCCAGGCTCAAAGCATGGGGCGCCCATGGTTTTACCGCCACTGGCGTGGTCACCGCTTTCCTCGCCACCCTGTCCCTGCTGGAAAACCAGCCGACCCATTGCCTGCTGTGGCTGGGTGTCGCCCTGATCGTTGACGGACTGGACGGTGCGCTGGCACGCAAGGTCAACGTGCAGTCGGTGTTGCCGAGCTTCGATGGCTCGATCCTCGACCTGGTGATCGACTACCTGACGTACGTGTTTATCCCGGCACTGTTCATCTATCGCTATATCCCGTTGCCGGACTACACCTTGCTGCTGAGCGTGTCGCTGATTCTGGTGTCGTCGCTGTTCTGCTTCTGCAACGTCAACATGAAGAGCAAGGACAACTACTTCCAGGGCTTCCCCGCCGCCTGGAACGTGGTTGCCCTGTGCCTTTACATCATCGCCCCGTTGCCGTGGATCACCTTCATTACAGTCATTGGCCTGGCCCTGCTGACCGTGACCCGGATGAAATTCCTGCACCCGTTTCGCGTGCGCCGGTTCATGCCGATCAACATTGCGGTGACGGCCATCTGGTTGCTGTGCAGCCTGTCACTGGTGCTCAACCATCCGCTGATCAACCCGTGGGTGATGGGGCTGTGGCTGCTGATGTCGGCGTACTTCCTGGGCATCTGCTTGTGGCGCACGGCGCTGGAGTGGTTCGACGAATCGAGGCTCAAGTAGCCATGGCGGTCCATATCGTTCAACTCGGCTCCACCCCGTCGACCCGATGAAGGATTGCGCCTGGGCACGGTACGCCGCCCTCCCCGTGGCGTACCGAAAGCCGAATTCGCCCGTCGGGACTTTTATGATGTCTGGCAGCCGCTGCTGTCGCCCAGTGCGCAGTTGGTGGCCGAGGCCAAGGCTGCGCAAGATGCCAAGGCCTGGGAGGTGTTCCGGCGCAAGTTCAAGACCGAGATGAGCCAGCCCTCTGCCAGTCAGTTACTGGATCTGCTGGCCGCGTTGTCCCATCAGACGTCCCTGGCCGTGGGCTGTTATTGCGAGGATGAGGCGCATTGCCATCGGTCGGTGTTGCGCGAGTTGCTGCAGGCGCGGGGGGCCGTAGTGATTTAGATGCCATGACCACCACACAACCCCTGTGGGAGCGGGCTTGCTCGCGAAAGCGGTCTTTCAGTCGAAGATGCTGTGGCTGATACACCGCTTTCGCGAGCAAGCCCGCTCCCACACTGGACTTGTGTCAACTCAACGCCGCGTGATCACCACCTCCAGGTATTCACTCGGCACCACCAGCGACTTGTTGCCCGCCCGGTTCAACCGGTTGATCAGCTCGGTCAAGTCGGTCTCCAGGGCCTTGGCGCCATCCTCGGGCAGCGCGGCGAAGGCCTTGTGCACCGGCCCGTACCACTGGCGGAAGGTGTCGATGAAATGCGCCGCCGAGCGATAGCGGAAATTGAACGTGCGACGCGTCACCTGGAGCAGGAATTCACGCTCGTCGAAATGCTCGTGCAGCCAGGCTTCGGTGCCCCAGCGTGAGGGTGGATTGGCACCCGGAGGGGGGGGCAGGTGCTGGCCAAGGGTCTTGAACATCTGGCCGACGAAACCTTCCGGCGTCCAGTTGGCCAAGCCAATCCGCCCGCCCGGGCGACAAACCCGTGCCAGTTCCGCGGCGGCTTTGGGCTGGTCCGGCGTGAACATCACACCGAAGGTCGACAGCACGGCATCAAAGCTGCCGTCGGCAAAGGGCAAGGCTTCGGCATCGGCGACCTGGAAGGAGACATTCAGCCGTTCTGCCCGGGCCCGTTCTTCGCCGCGTTCGAGCAAGGCGGCGACATAGTCGGTGGACGTCACCTGGCAGCCACGGCGCGCAGCCGCGAGGGTTGCGTTGCCGTTACCGGCGGCAACGTCGAGCACGCGCTCATCGCACAACAGGTCACAGGCTTCGGCCAGTTGCTCGCCGACGATCTGCAGGGTAGTGCCGATCACGGCGTAGTCGCCGCTGGCCCAGGAGGCCATCTGGCGGTTTTTCAAGGCAGTCAGATCAATAGGTGTACTCATGGAGAAGGTCTCTGGGTTGAAACACGAGTCGGGCCTGGCGGGCATTCACTCCGCCGTTGTCGGATCGATGATGTTCATGACCTGGGAAATGCGATTGGCGGGAAACCCGCTCACCCGAGCGTGCTCCCTGATCTGCTCTTCGTTCGGCGAGATGTACACGCAGTAGAGCTTGTCACCGGTGACATAGCTCTGCAGCCACTGCACCTCAGGCAACTCACGCAACGCCCGGCAGGACTTTTGCGAAGCCGCTTTCAAATCCCTATCCGATAATGCTCCGGCGCCCTGGATCTCACGTTCAATGACGAACTTAGGCATGGCAACCTCTCTTTATTGTTCTTGATGGCAGGGTGGCACTCACCCTGTGATCAAACTATCGCCCTGACGGGCGCTGGCGTCCTGTCCGATCGTCGCCCAACCCTGCCCGATCGTCCGGAGATTCCACGTTGCGCGCCGAGGCGCTCACAATCAGGAATCCTTCCACGGGAAACCCCAATGGACGCTCTGTCGCAGACCCTGCGCGTCGTGCATCTGGTCGGCGCGATCTTTATCAACGCCCGGTTCACCGCGCCCTGGTGCTACCAGTCGCCCAGCGCCGACACCGCAGCGCCGTTTCTGGAGCCCGATGCGGAACGGGTAGTGATCTTTCACCTGATAACCGAAGGTGAGTGCTACGTTGAACTGGGCGATGACCCGCCGCTGCATCTGAGTGCGGGCGACGTGGTGATCTTCCCCCAGGGCGACGCCCATCGCATGTGCTCACGTCCCGGATTGCCCCCGGCCACGGGTGCGCGACTGGATGCCGTGCTGGCGCGCCGGCCCCGGCAGTTGAGTTATGGCGGAGGTGGCGCGGTCACCCGGTTGGTGTGCGGTTACCTGGCGTGCGACACGCGCCTGGCGGGCATATTGCTCAAGGGCTTGCCGGCGGTGGTGCGGGTCAATGTGCGCGGTTCGGATGCCGGTATCTGGCTGGAATCCTCCGTGCGCTATGCCCTCGCCGAAGCCCGCTCGCCCCGCCCTGGCGGTGAAGGGGTATTGGCCAAACTGGCCGAAGTGCTGTTCATCGAAGTGTTGCGCCTGTACATGAACGAACAAGGCGAAGGCCGCACCGGCTGGCTGGCCGGTGTGCGCGACCGCATCGTCGGCGCCGCCCTCAACGCCTTGCACAAAAAACCCTGCCACGCCTGGACACTGGACGAACTGGCGCGCACCGCCAGCACCTCAAGATCGGTGTTGGCCGAACGCTTCCAGCAACTGGTGGGGGTGTCGCCGATGCAGTACCTGACGCAATGGCGCATGTTGCTCGCCGCCAATCTGTTACGCAGCAGCAACAGCTCATTGACGCGCATCGCCGAAGAAGTGGGTTACCAGACCGATACCGCTTTCAGCCGCGCCTTCCGTCGCGAGTTCGGTGCGCCACCGGCGGCGTGGCGGCGCGGACAGGAGAAAAAAACCATGGCCCACGGGGCAAGACCCGTGAGCCATTGATCGAGCAAGTTACGCCGCTGGCGTGCCGGCCTTGGCCTCCTCCAGCAACTGCTGAATCATTTTTTCCTGAGTGTCGTAACTACCTTCGCCGAAGTGGGTGTAACGCACTTGCCCCTTGGCATCGATCAGGTAGTGCGCCGGCCAGTACTGGTTGTCGAAGTTGCGCCAGATCGCGTAGTTGTTGTCGATCGCCACTGGGTAGGTGATGCCGTATTCCTTCACCTTGGCCCTGACGTTGTCGATGATGCGCTCAAAGCCGTATTCAGGCGTGTGCACGCCGATCACCACCAGCCCGTCCTTTTCGTATTTCTTCGCCCACTCCTTCACGTATGGCAGGGTGTGCTTGCAGTTGATGCAGTCGAAGGTCCAGAAGTCCACCAGCACAACCTTGCCTTTCAGGGCTTCGTTGCTCAGTGCCGGCGAGTTGAGCCATTCCACCGCGCCGGACAGCGAGGGCATGGCGCCTTGGGCATCGCCCATGGTGCTGTCGGCCTTGACCTTGCTGACCAGGTAATCGACGACTTTCGGCACGGCTTCCAGCACGCCTTTCTCCACACTGTTGACACCTTCCGATGAGGTGTTGGCCAGCAACAGGTCATTGGCCCCCGTTGCAATCACTGCCGCACCGGCGAGCACCGCAACCCCGGCGCCACGGCGCAACCAGCCGGTGACCGGAATCGACGGTTTCAAGCGATTGACCAGGCCGCGCCCGGCAAAGATCAAGATGCCCAGGGACAGCGCACTGCCCGCGCCATAGGCCACCAGCAACAGACTGGTGCCGGCGTTCGCACCTTGCAGCATGGCGCTGGTGAGAATCACCCCGAGGATCGGCCCCGCGCAGGGTGCCCAGAGCAGCCCGGTGGCGACACCGATCATGATCGACGCCAACGGCCCGGACATCTTGCGCGAGTCCGGGTCGATGCGATTGCCCAGCAGCACGAAGGGACGGGCCAGCCAGTCACCGACCCGGGCGGAGATCAGCGACAGGGCGAACAGCACCATCACCGCCAGCGCTACGTGGCGGCCGGTGTTGCTGGCCTGTATCACCCACTCGCTGCTGACCACCGCCAGGCTGGAGACCAGGGCAAAGGTCAGGACCATGCCGCCGAGGGTCAGCAGGATCGAGGAGCGTGTACGGTCGGCCCCGGCAAACAGGAATGGTACGACCGGCAGGATGCACGGGCTGAGGACGGTCAATATGCCGCCCAGGAAAGCGATGAGTAACATGGGATCACCTAATGCAAATTAGAGGGCAACACAGAACCTATGTGGGAGCGGGCTTGCTCGCGAATGCGTCGGGTCAGACGACACATCGTTGATTGAACAATCGCTTTCGCGAGCAAGCCCGCTCCCACAGTGGATCGAGGTGTTTTCAAGCGGTCTGCTCATCCAGTAACTGCCCTTGCGGCGTGCGGCTGGAACCGTCTTGCGCCAGGAAACCCTGGGTGCCCTTCTCTGCCACAGGCGTGAGCTGGAAGCAGGTGTTGCTGGCACAGGCGCTTTGCTCGACAGCGGCGTTGGCATGGGCCGCCGCACCGGCGACGGAAAAGACGATGGCGGTCAGGTAGCGGGTAACGTTGTTCATGATGTCCTTCCTGTTGCAAATGGATTTGGCGGGGGTTGATCGCGACACTCAGTTTTCCGAGTTGCAGTTGTCGGCGAATTTGCTGTAATCCAGCACCTGGGTTTTTGACTGGGAGTCGAGGTAGGTCAGCCGCGCATTCACCACGCCGCAGGAAGGCGTAGTGTCCTCGGTCAGCGACACCACTTTCCTGATATCCAGTTGGGTGCCATAGGTGTAGGTTCTGGGAGCGACATCGGCTTCGGCACGGGCCGACAAGGTGCAGATGTTCAGTGCGGCAAACAGGCAGGCTGCGTAGATGGCTTTGGTGTTCATGGCGGACTCCTCAAGGTTTCAACAGGTCAACTGTTCGTTGGGCCGAGGCGCTCTGGTTTGCCTCGATGGAACCTATTAAAAGCCTGCGAGGTATCTCGTCTGTGTCGGGAATCGGCGAGAATCAATCGCTGCGTATCAGAACGGTGCCTGGATACAAAGCAATACAAAACCGCTGGAAATCGGCTTTTTTGCCTTCGTGTGTATCCTCAGGCAAGCCGGATACACTGCAATACAAAGGGCGGCAGGCGAGCCCGCACAGGCTCGATAGACTGTGTGGCATTCCCCATTTACCAGAGGTTTGGCCCAATGGATCACGTTGATCACATCCTCATCGTTGACGATGACCGCGAAATCCGCGAACTGGTTGGCAACTACCTGAAGAAGAACGGCCTGCGCACCACGGTCGTGGCGGATGGACGGCAAATGCGCGCCTTTCTGGAAACCACCCCGGTGGACCTGATCGTGCTGGACATCATGATGCCGGGTGACGATGGCCTGCTGCTCTGCCGCGAACTGCGCGCCGGCAAGCACAAGGCCACGCCAGTGCTGATGCTCACCGCCCGCAACGATGAAACCGATCGCATCCTCGGCCTGGAAATGGGTGCCGACGACTATCTGGTCAAGCCATTCGCTGCCCGTGAACTGCTGGCGCGGATCAACGCGGTGCTGCGGCGCACGCGCATGCTGCCACCGAACCTGGTGGTGACCGAAGCCAGCCGCCTGTTGGCCTTTGGGCGCTGGCGCCTGGACACCTCGGCCCGTCACCTGCTCGATGCAGACGGCACCATGGTGGCCCTGAGCGGTGCTGAATATCGTTTGCTGCGGGTGTTTCTCGACCATCCACAACGGGTGCTCAACCGCGATCAATTGCTCAATCTGACCCAGGGCCGCGACGCCGACCTGTTCGACCGCTCCATCGATCTTTTGGTCAGTCGTCTGCGCCAGCGCTTGCTCGACGACGCTCGCGAACCGGCCTACATCAAGACCGTGCGCAGCGAAGGCTATGTGTTTTCCCTGCCGGTGGAAATCCTGGGCGATCAATCATGACCCTGGCGCTGCATTGGCCGCGGACCCTGGCCTCGCGGCTGTCGCTGATATTCCTGATCGGCCTGATCCTCGCCCAGGCGCTGTCCTTCGGCGCGCAGTACTACGAACGCTACGAGTCCTCGAAAAACACCATGCTCGGCAACCTGGAAACCGACGTTTCCACGTCCGTCGCCATCCTCGACCGCTTGCCCGCCGATGAGCGAGCCGCCTGGCTCAAACAACTGGAGCGGCGCAATTACAGTTACATGCTCAATGAGGGTTCGCCGGGCACGCCCATCCGCACCGACATGCCCGATGCGCCCATTGCCATTGCCTCGATCAAAGACGCCATCGGCCACGATTACCCGATGACCTTTACCGACATCCCCGGGCCGAAAAAACATTTCCAGGTGCACTTGAACCTGGCCGATGGCAGCCCGCTGACCATCGACGTCCGCCCGGCGATGGTGCCGTTGTCGCCTTGGCTGCCCATCGTGTTGCTCGGGCAACTGGCGCTGATGCTGGCGTGCTCCTGGCTGGCGGTCAGAATCGCCATCCGCCCCCTCACCCGCCTCGCCGGTGCCGTCGAAACCCTGGACCCCAACGCCCATCCCGTACTCCTGGACGAAAAAGGCCCGACCGAAGTCGCCCACGCCGCCAAGGCCTTCAACGCGATGCAGGCACGCATCGCGGCGTACCTGAAGGAACGCATGCAATTGCTCGCGGCAATCTCCCACGATCTGCAAACCCCGATCACCCGCATGAAACTGCGCGCCGAGTTCATGGACGACTCCAGCGAAAAAGACAAACTGTGGAACGACCTGGGCGAAATGGAACACCTGGTGCGCGAAGGCGTGGCCTACGCCCGCAGCATCCACGGTGCCACCGAAGAAAGCCGCCGCACCGACCTCGACTCGTTCCTCGACAGCCTGGTGTTCGACTATCAGGACGTGGGCAAGGATGTTCAGCTCAGCGGCAAGAGTGCCGCCGTCATCGACACCCGCCCCCACGCCTTGCGCCGGGTGCTGGTCAACCTGACGGACAACGCATTGAAGTTTGCCGGTGCCGCCGAGTTGCGGGTGCAAAAGCAGGCCGATGGCAACCTCTCGATCAAGATCCTCGACCGTGGTCCGGGGATCGCCGAGGAAGAACTCAAGCAAGTGATGGAACCGTTCTACCGCGTTGAGAATTCCCGCAACCGCAACACCGGCGGCACCGGGCTGGGGCTGGCGATCGCCCAGCAACTGGCGGTCGCGATTGGAGGCTCCTTGACCTTGAGCAATCGTGAAGGGGGCGGGTTGTGTGCGGAGTTGCGATTGCCGGGGCAGAAGGGTTTGGCTCAGGGGTGAGAATGCCGGACCAACCGTAGAAAGTGGTCGGCTGTCAGGCCGCCTTCGCGGGCAAGCCCGCACACAGGGGGTGCGCCGTGATTACAACAACGACAAGGTGTAATTGATGATGAACCGGTTCTGATCCACGTTGCGCCCGGCATCGGTATTGGACTTGGCGTTACGCAGTGTGAACCCCACCCCCTTGAACGTACCCGATTGCAACACGTAGTCCAGGGTCATGTCGCGCTCCCACTCGGACTGGTCACTGGCGTTTTGCGCCTTGATGTCCGTGCCCTTCAGATACACGATCGAGGCTTTCAGGCCCGGCACGCCCAAGGGCGCGAAGTCGTAGGTGTATTGGCCGAAATTCGTCTGCTCGCCGGCCCGGGCAAAGTTCTGGATCATCTTGTCGGTGGGCAGGTAGACACTGCCGCCGCCCGCCCCCTTGTCCACCAGGCTGCCCTGGTTGGGCTGGACGAAGTTGCTGCCATCGCCCACACGTTGATGCCCCACCGACACTGCGTGACCGCCGTGGCTGTAGGTGACCATCGCGGCCCAGGTGCTGTTGTCGATTTCACCATCGTTGTCGTCGGTGTAGCCCGATACCCGATAGCCTTGCGCACGGCCGGAGGCAGAGCTGTTGGCACCGCTCGACGTGGTACGGAAGTAGCGCAGGTCGGTGGTGAGCGAGCTTGCACTGTCGATGAACAGGATGTGCGTCAGGCCGAGGAAGTTCTGGCTGTAGAAGTCTTCCAGCTGCGCGAAGTAATACTGGGTCTTCAGGTTCCTGGCGAGGTTGTAGTCACCGCCGGCGTAGTAGAACTTGTTGCTGTCCCGCGTGCTGCCGGCGACCGATAAACCTGTGCGGTCCGTCGAGGCGCGCCCTACCGCGTGCTCCAGCACACCGCCGGTCAACGTCAGGCCATCGATGTCGCTCGAGGTGACCTGCGCGCCGGTAAACGATTGCGGCAACACACGGGCATCGTTCGCCAGAAGGATCGGCAATTTCGGCAGCAAGGTGCCGTAGCGAAATTCAGTCTTGGCCAGGCGCATTTTCGCCGTAGGGCCGAAGCTGCTCCAGGCATCGGCCGCGCCATCGCCGTCAGAGGGAATCATGCCGCTACCGACGTGGCGCCCCGCTCCGCTGTCCAGCGTGATGCCGAGCAACGCCTGGGCATCGAGCCCGAACCCCACCGCGCCCTGCGTAAACCCGGACTCATAGCGCAACACGAAACCCTGGGCCGCCTCTTCGGTTTTCGAGGGGGCAGCGCTGCCATCGCGATTGTCGCTGTTGAAGTACAGGGTGCGCATCGACAGGTTGGCCTTGCTGTCTTCCAGAAAACCATGGCCTGCGGTATCGGCAGCCTGTGCGCACACCGAACTGGTGGCCAGCAGGACTGCGGTGGGAATCGCTCGTTTGAACATAGGGGGCTCCTGGGTGTTTCTTATCGTTATTTGAAGGTTTCACCGCCAGACAAGACTCGATTACCGCCCACGCAACAGCGCTCGATGAGTGACATGAGTCATCGGACGTTCGAGGCGAGGGTTGACTGACTGGCTTGTGAAACTCTTAAAACACTTCGAGAGGCTATTATCAAACGCGGTGAAAGTAGTTTTCGTACAGGGATAAGCCTTGTCGCACAGGGGTATGGACGATCACTGTTTTTGAATATCGGTGCGGCGGATTTTCATCATACTGACTTCATCGGCAGCGATCGGTGGCTGCTGGTATGTCACTACAAGAGCAATGACCCATGAACGATCAAATCGAACTTTACGGCGCGAACACCGGCAACAGCCTGAGGGCCGCGATTGCCCTGGAAGAGTCGGGCATCGCCTATACGGCACGCAAGCTCGACTTGTATGCACAGGAACACCGTGGTCCGGCCTTCCTGGCGCTTAACCCGGCCGGGAAAGTGCCGACCCTGATCGATCACGGGACAACTCCGGTGCTGGTCATCAACCAGTCCAACGCCATCATCCAGTACGCCGATTCCATTGCGCCCGGAAGGCTGGCACCGGCGCAGCCAGGACCTGATCGCACCCGGGTGATCGACCGCTATTTCTTTTTCGTGACCGATGTCATCGCCCCCAGCCACGCCGCCTTTTTCCTGCACCAGGCGGGGCAGACCAAGGCGGCGGCGATCATCGATCTGCGCGTGATTGAACAGCTCACCTACTCGGAAAGCTTTCTGACGGACGACTTCATGGCCGGAGCGCAGTTCTCCATGGCCGACATTTCGGCCTTCACCATTGCCACGGCGTTCCGTGATCGGCTGGACTGGAAGCAACTGCCTCAGCTATCACGCTGGTTCGACACAGTCGAAGCCAGGCCGGCGGTTCAACGCGGCCTGAATGTGTTCAACCATTCCTGAGCGTTCGCCGAAAACAAAAATGCCCCATGTCGCCGTAACTGTAGGAGCGAGCTTGCTCGCGATGGTCGTTAACGATTACGCGTGTTTACTGACTAAACGCAGCGCTCTTGAGTCCATCGCGAGCAAGCTCGCTCCTACAGTGACGGCGATGTGCCGGGCATTTTCTGACGTTCTGACGAACACGAAACGACTTTTCCTCAGTCGGTGTAGCCGAACTTCACCGAAGGGCTTTCCTGCGCCTGGCTTCGCGTAGCGAGGCAGTAATACAACGGGCACGTCACCACCAGCCCCACCAGCCACGACAGGTCCGCGCCCTCCACCAGATTGGCATACGGTCCGACGTACAGTGAAGTATTGGCGAATGGCAGTTGCACGATGATGCCGATGAAGTAGGCAATGATCGCATGCAGGTTGAAGCGACCGTAGATGCCGCCGTCGGCCCGGAAGATCGAGGCGATGTCATAGCGACGTCCCTTGATCAGGTAAAAGTCGATCAGGTTGATCGAGGCCCACGGCACCAGCACCAGCAACAGCGCCAGAATCAGGCCGATGAACTGCGAAATGAAATTCGCCGAAGCCCCCAGCGCCACCACGCAGCAACCCGCCAGCACGATGCCCGACAACACCACGCGCACCTTGATGCTGGGCGTCCATTGGCTGGCGAAGGTCTGGATCGAGGTGATGATCGACAGCACTGCGCCATACAGATTCAAGGCGTTGTGGCTGATGATGTTGAGCAGGAACAACACCATCAGGATCGGCCCCAGCCAACCGGTGGACTGCTTGACCGCCGCCATCGCCTCGGTGCCTTCCGGGGTTGCCAGTACCGCCACGGCGCCGAAGGTGAACGACAGGATCGTGCCCAGGGTCGCCCCCAGATACGTGGCCCAGAATGGCTTGGCGATCCCAATATCCGCAGGCAGGTAACGCGAGTAGTCCGACACATACGGCGAGAAGCTGATCTGCCAGATGATGCCCAGCGACACCGTGGCCAGCCAGCCGGACAGGTTGAACCCGCCGCGAGTGAAGAAGTCCGCCGGCAGATCATGGGCGAAGATATAGAGGAAACCGGCGAGCAAGGCACCGCCCATCACCCAGGTGCCGATGCGGTTCAGGGTATGGATGAAGCGATAACCGATCACCCCGATGGCCGTGGCGCTTAAGGCGCCGATGAGAATGCTGGCCGGCACCGGAACCGACGGCGCAATGCCGACAATCGATTTACCTGCCAGCACGATGTTGGAAATGAAGAAACCGATGTAGATCAATGCCGCGAAGAACACGATCAGCAGCGCGCCATAGCGGCCGAACTGACCACGGCTCTGCACCATCTGCGGGATGCCCATGCACGGTCCCTGGGCCGACGCCAGCGCAATCACTACGCCGCCGACCATGTGCCCGAGGGCAATCGCCAGCAACCCCCAGAACAGGTTGAGGTGGAACACCTGGACCACCATGGCGCCGGTGACGATGGGCAGTGGCGCGATATTGGTGCTGAACCACAGGGTGAAAAGATCGCGGGCCTTCCCGTGGCGCTCTGCGAGTGGAACGTAGTCGACCGTGTGATTCTCGATCAACGGGTCTTGCCGGGACATCTGGGACATGTGCATGAACTCGAGTTTGTCTGTTCTTATCTTTGTATGAAGCCAAACCGGGGGGACTCTCTGGCCGCCCCTCAGATGCGGACCATATTATGGTATTCCAAACTTTAAACAAGACTGATCCGGTCTTTGAACAAGCATCTGAGCCGGCATCCTGCCCGATCCACGCCAGCGTTTGCTAGCTTAAAGCCCAGCAATCATTGGGTTCCAGACGAAAGCCTTACGTTTATCGGTTCACCTAAAAAGACCTTGCAATCGATGTATTACGGTATACCATCAGACCTATAAACACATAAAAACGCGTCACACCACCCGAGGACCGTCCAATGATCGATGCCGCCATCTACAAACAAGTCATGGGTTCGTTCCCGTCCGGAGTGACCGTGATCACCACCCTGGATGACGACGGGCAAATCGTCGGCCTGACCGCCAGCGCCTTCAGCTCGCTGTCGATGGACCCGGCTCTGGTGCTGTTCTGCCCCAACTACAGCTCCGATTCCTACCCGGTCCTGATCAAGAACAAACGTTTTGCCATCCACGTGCTTTCCGGCGGCCAGCAAAGCGAAGCCTATGCCTTCGCGCGCAAAGGCAAGGACAAGGCCCAGGGGATCGAGTGGACGTTGAGCGAGCTGGGCAACCCGATTCTGGCCAATGCCACGGCGGTCATCGAGTGTGAGCTGTGGCGCGAATATGAAGGCGGTGACCACGCCATCATGGTCGGCGCGGTGAAAAACCTGATCGTGCCCCGCCAGAGCAGTGGGCCACTGGTGTATTGCCACGGCAAGATGGGCGCGTTGCCGGTCCTGGCCTGATCCCCTAGTGGGAGCGGGCTTGCTCGCGAAGAGGCCGGCACACCCAACATCAATGTTGTCAGGCATACCGCTTTCGCGAGCAAGCCCGCTCCCACAGGTTGCTCACTGACCAGTGAGAAACATTTGCACAGATTTCGTATTATGGTATACCAATAATCAACAGGCCCGCGATCGACTGGCCGACAACAATAGATCCGAGGTAAGCGTCATGAAGTTTTCCCTGTTCGTACACATGGAACGTTGGGACGAAAGCGTCAGCCACCGCCAGTTGTTCGAAGACCTGACCGAACTGACGCTGATGGCCGAGGCCGGTGGTTTCAGCACCGTGTGGATCGGTGAACACCACTCCATGGAATACACCATCTCGCCAAGCCCGATGCCGCTGCTGGCTTACCTGGCGGGCAAGACCACCACCATTCACCTGGGTGCCGGCACCATCATCGCGCCGTTCTGGCATCCGCTGCGGGTGGCCGGTGAATGCGCGTTGCTCGATGTGATCAGCAACGGACGCATGGAAGTCGGCCTGGCCCGTGGCGCCTACCAGATCGAGTTCGACCGTATGGCCGGCGGCATGCCGGCCTCCTCCGGCGGCCAGGCGTTGCGGGAAATGGTTCCGGTGGTGCGGGCATTGTGGAACGGCGACTACGCCCATGACGGCGACATCTGGAAATTCCCGACCTCCACCAGCGTGCCCAAGCCGATCCAGCAGCCGAACCCGCCGATGTGGATCGCCGCCCGCGACCCGGACTCGCACAACTTCGCCGTGGCCAACGGTTGCAACGTCATGGTCACGCCGTTGATGAAAGGCGACGAGGAAGTCCTCGACCTGAAGAACAAATTCCAGGCCGCGCTCGACAACAACCCCGGCGTGCCGCGACCGCAACTGATGGTACTGCGTCACACCCACGTGCACACCGCCGACGATCCTCAAGGCTGGGAAGTCGGGGCCAAGGCAATCTCCAGGTTCTATCGCACCTTCGATGCCTGGTTCGGCAACAAGACCACCCCGGTCAACGGCTTCCTCGCACCGAGCCCGGAAGAGAAATTCGCCGGTCGCCCTGAGTTCGAACTGGAAAGCCTGCACAAGACCGCCATGATCGGTACCCCGGAAGAAATCATTCCGCGCATCAAGTACTACCAGGAACTGGGGGTCGACGAATTCAGCTTCTGGTGCGATAACAGCCTGCCCCACGCGGAAAAGAAAAAATCCCTGGAGCTGTTCATCAAGCATGTGGTGCCAGCGTTCCGCTGATTGCGCCGCCCTGCTCCCCGGACGCGAAGCCGGGGGTCAGCACACCTCAACTGTGGGAGCGAGCTTGCTCGCGATGGACGCCAACGATAACGCGGGCCATCTGAAACACCGCGTTGTCTAGAGTTTTTCGCGAGCAGGCTCGCTCCTACATGGGTCGATTCCAATGATGACTGGTCACCTCCCATCACTCGCCCTTCCCTCCGGCGCCGCGCGGGCTTACCTGCGCGGTGAATGGACCGCTTCGCACCTGCATTTCAAGCGCCTGCGCGCCAGCGTTTCGGCCAAGCAGAACGGTTTCTGGCAAATAGTTCACTGAGCCCACCCGAACAGCCAATCACGCACCCCGCGTCTCGCCATTGCATGGCGCGTACGGTGCATCGTGTTTCGTCTTGATCAGGTTTGCCCAATGAACAATAACAACGCGCTGTTGATCATCGACATGCAGCAGGAGGACAGCTTCGTCCTGGAAAACTTCGACACGGTGGCTACCAATACCGCCACCCTGCTAGATACCGCCCGCCATCAGCGGATGCCTGTCATCTATACCCGCCACATCAATCAGGCCGACGGCAGTGACCTGCCCCACGGCGAACCTTTGGCCGCCGACGGTGGCCCCGGCAGTTACCGCGCCGGCACCCGCCAAGTGGAAATCATCGAGTCACTGACGCCTCAGCCCGGTGAATTGATCATCGACAAGGGCCGTTACAGTGCCTTCCACCGCACCGACCTCGATGCCCGACTCAAGGCAATGGAGGTTGACACGTTGATCGTCTGCGGCGTGTTGACCGACGTCTGCGTGCTGACCAGCGTGTTCGATGCCTTCGCCCTGGGTTATCGCGTGCGCCTGGTCAGCGATGCCTGCACCACGACCACCGAGGCCGGGCATTACTCGGCCCTGCTGATCATGGCCAACTGGGTCTACGCGCTGGAAATCCTCACCACGACCGAGTGCCAGCGCGCCCTGCAACAGCTCGATCACATCAGCCTGATCCCCGAGCAGCCGGACCTGTTTGCCCACCAGCCCCATGAGCTGCAAAGCACCATCGCCCGTCTGCAATCCCACCTCGTCCGGACTCAGGAGTGATCGCCATGCAAGTCGAAAAAAGAAGCATCGATTTCATCCCCGAAACCGAACGTCACGGCAAACCGGGTTCGCTGTTCTACATCTGGTTCGGCGCCAACATGAACATCACCACCATTGCATCCGGCGTGTTGCCGGTGGTGATGGGACTCAACCTGTTCTGGAGTGCGCTGGCGATCATCATCGGCTCGTTGCTGGGGGCGATTTTCATGGCCTCCCACTCGGCCCAGGGACCGAAGCTGGGCATTCCGCAAATGATCCAAAGCCGGGCGCAATTCGGCGTGTTGGGGGCGGTGTTGCCGCTGCTGTTCGTGATGCTGATCTACCTGGGTTTCTTTGTCAGCAACACCTTGCTCGCGGCCCAGGCGCTGGAGTCCGTCAGCCCACTGCCGATGTCCGGCAATATCTACCTGATCGGCGCGTTGTGCTTCGTCGTCGCGCTCTATGGCTATCGGTTGATTCACCGCTTGCAGAAGCTGCTGTCGATTCTGTCGCTGGTGGTGTTCGTGGCCGCCACGGTGCTCGCCTTGCAGTTGCCGATCCCGGCCGAACAATGGCTGCCAACAGGCTTCTCGCTGTCGAAGTTCCTGGTGGCAGTGAGCATTGCCGTGACCTGGCAACTGTCCTATGCACCTTATGTCGCCGACTATTCGCGCTACCTGCCTAGCAACACGCCCACCGCCCAGGTGTTCTGGTACAGCTACGCCGGCACGGTCAGCGGCGGCGCGTGGATGATGATTCTCGGGGCAATCCTGAGCGTCGGTATCGGCGACTTTTCCAGCAACGTCGGCGGGCATGTCGCCGGCCTGTTCGGCGCTGGCGCGGTGCTGCTGTTCGCCTTCATCGTCTACGGCCAAGTGTCGATCAACGTGTTCAACCTGTACGGCGCGTTCATGTCGACCATCACCGTGATCGAACCTTTCGCCCGGCTCAAGGTGACCCCGCGGGTACGCGGTGTGTTCATGCTGCTGATCAGCCTGGTGGCCACGGCCCTGTGCACCATCAGTCAGGACGACTTCATCAGCTTCTTCCTGAATTTCATCTTCTTCATGAGCTACTTCCTGATCCCGTGGACGGCGATCAATCTGGTGGACTACTACTGCCTGCGCAAAGGCCAGTACCGAATTGACGACATCTTCGACTTGAACGGGATCTACGGGCGGGTCAACCGGATTGCCTGCGGCAGTTTCCTGCTGGCGATTGCCCTGGAAATTCCGTTCATGAACACCACGCTGTACGTCGGACCGGTGGCCACGGCGCTGGACGGGGTGGACCTGGCGTGGATCGTCGGGTTGCTGGTGCCGGCGCTGAGTTATTACTGGCTGATGAAGCTCGGCAAGCGAGCGCCGATGATGGAGTCAGCGGCCGACTAAATTTCAGGCAAAAAAAATCCCAGGCAGCTGATGGACGCCTGGGATTTAAAAATGCATAAACCGTGGTGGTGAACGCGGCGCGGATATTACGGAATATTTCACGCTGTAACAAGATATTTTTATTCACTATCTAGTTACTAAACGCTCTAACCCATTAAATATCCACATATTTTCTAAGGGCGACTACAGGAACCAGCGATACTCCCGCGCGCTGATGTCATGCAGAAATGCCAGATGATCCTGACGCTTGTTTTCGCAGTAGACGTCCACGAACTCCGCCCCCAAGCCTTCGCGCAGCGATGAATGACTTTGCATGGACTGCACCGCTTCGAGCATTTCCAGCGGAAAATCGATGCCACTGCTGCGGTCTTCATTAAGCGGTGCAATCGGCTCGCGCTCCCCTTCCAGGCCTTGCTCCAACCCCACCAGAATCGCCGCCAACGCCAGATACGGGTTGGCATCGGCGCCGGCCAGACGATGTTCAATGCGCAGGTTCTTGATGTCCGACTCCGGAATCCGCAAGCAGGCATCGCGATCCTCGAAGCCCCAACTGGCGCGGGACGCGACGTTCACCGTGCCGCTCAGGCGGCGCATGGCATTGTGGTTCGGGGCAAAAATCGGCATGCAGTGCGGCAACACATCCAGGCAACCGGCCACCGCATGACGCAGCGCCCGCTGGCCGTTCGCCGCCAGCAGGTTGTTGCCGGCCTGGTCATACAGGCTGACATGCACGTGCATGCCGCTGCCGGGGTGTTGCAAGTAAGGTTTGGCCATGAAGCTGGCGCGGTAGTTGTGCTTGAGCGCCACGCCCCGGGTGCTGCGGCAGAACAGGGCCGCCCAGTCGGCGGCGCGCAGGCCGTCATCGCAATGGCCGAAGTTGATTTCGAACTGGCCCGGGCCGAGTTCGGCGGTGATCACCGTGGCATCGACGCCCTGGGCTCGAGCGGTCTCGACCATTTCATCGAGCACCGGGGCGAAGCGCGACAAGCGCTCGATGTGCATGTTCGGCTGATCGTCGGCATCGCCGGTCAACTCATCACGGGGAAACTGCGGCAAGCCGTCCTTCAAGCGGCTGTCGAACAGGTAAAACTCCAGCTCGAAGGCCACCACCGGGAAAATGCCTTTGCGGTGCAGACGGTCCAGCACCCGCGCCAGCACTTCACGGGGTTCGAACTCGATGGGTTTTTCGGTGCCGTCGGAGGTGATCAGCATCTGGCCCAAGGGCTGCTTTTCCCAGCTCACCAGCTTCAGCGTGCCGGGCACCAAACGGCGCAGCGCGTCCGGGTCACCATCGTTGAAGCAGTAATCGCCGATCTTGAACAGCCCACCCTGGGTGCCGAGCAGCACGCAGTTCTGCGGCAGCTTCAATGCACTGCCGGCAGCGACTTTTTCCAGCATCTCGATCGGGTAGCGCTTGCCGTAGAAATGCCCCGGAATGTCCAGGGAGATCAGGTCGACGTAACGCACTTCAGGGTTACAGTGGCGGAAGTTGCGAACCTCGGCCAGCAGTTCAGAGCACACAGCATCCATCGTTTTGTTCCTTGTTGTTATCAGGTGTAAACCCAAAGCACGCGGGTCAGTTGGTCGGACAGGTTGCCGTAGCGGCAGTGCGCATGGCTGGCCAGTTGAAAGCTGTCGCCGGGGTGCAGGGTCACCGGTTCATTGTCGTCGAGCCACAGGGTCAGTTCCCCTTCCAGGACATAACCGCCCTGCTCGGAGCTGTCCTTCATGTGCCGGTCACCGCTGCTGGCACCGGGTTCGAGCTGGCTTTCGAGCATCGAGAACGACGCGCGCATTTTCGGCGAAACGAGGATGTCGGTGATGCCGTCGGCGTAGTACAGCGTGCGGCGCTCGTCCGGGCGGGTGACCCAGGACAAGGCCATGGGTTTGGGCAGGCTGTAGAAATAGGTGGTCGGCACCCCCAGGGTTTCGCTGATGGCGGTCAGGTCCGCCACCGTCGGGCGCGACAGGCCGCGCTCGACCTGGGACAGAAAACCCACGGAGCGGCCGATTTTGTCCGCCAGTTCCTTCAAGGTGTACTTCTTGTGTTTGCGCAGGTCCTGGATCAGGATCGCCAGCGCCGAGATTTCTTCTTGCATGTCCATCTAGAGGCTTCCAGAAAGTGTCGCTTCAAATGCTGTCGCGCAGTCGATACCAGGCCTTGCCGATGGCTTCCAGCGGCGCGGCCAGGTATTTGCCGCCGGGAAAACTGCCGTTGTTCAGGCCCTGGTACAGGGACAACTCGTCGGGCTGACCGAGTACCGCGTCGGACACCGCTCTCGCCGCGGCCAGTGTCGGCAGCACGCCATGCCCGGAATACCCCTGCATCCAGTACAGATCGCCCCGCCGTCCGATATCCGGTGTGCGCTTGAGGGTCAGGTCGATGTGGCCGCCCCAGGCAAACTCCAGATCGACGCCGGTGAGTTGCGGGAACACGCGCTCCAGGAACGGCCGGGTCGCGGCGGCGATGTCCTTGGGCATGCCGCCCAGGTAAGTGCAACCGCCGCCGAACAGCAGGCGGTTATCCGGGGTGCGGCGGAAATAATCGAGCACGAACTGGTTGTCGGTCACGCACACATTGCTCGGCAACAGCGCGGTGGCTAACTCCTTCGTCAGCGGCGCGGTCGCGACCTGATAGGTCCCGACCGGCAACACGCAACTGGCCAGTTGCGGGTCGAGTCGATCGAGGTAAGCGTTGCACGCCAGCACCAGCACATCGGCGCGAATACGACCGCGCTCGGTGGTCACCACAAACCCGTCGCCCTCCTCGGCATAGCTCAGCGCCTTGCTTTGCTCGTGGATGCGGCCACCGGCCCGCTCGATCGCATCCGCAAGGCCCAGGGCCAGTTTCAGCGGATTCAAATGCCCGCCCTCGGGATCGAACAGGCCGGCCTGATAACGCTCGCTGGCAACCCACTGCGGCAAATCGCTGCGCTCGATAAATTGCAGTTTGTCGTGGCCCCACTTGTGGCTCGCCTCGTGTTGCCACTCGGTCAGCAGGCCTACCCGACGGGGCATCACCGAGGTCCAGAGATGACCGGCGCGATAGTCGCAATCGAACTCATGGCGGCCGGGCAAGTCACGCAGCTCGCGCGCGGCCCAGCGCATGCCGTCCCACAAGCGCCGCGCCCGCTCGTAACCCAGCGCCGCTTCCAGCGGTGGCATGTCGCACGACCAACCGAGGATCGCCTGGCCGCCATTACGCCCGGACGCGGCCCAGGCCACCCGGCTGGCTTCGAGCAAAGTCACGCGCTTGCCGGCCAGCGCCAGACGCAAAGCCGTGTGCAATCCACTGAACCCGGCCCCGATGATCAGCACTTCGGTGTCTTGTTCACCTTCCAGTGCAGCTCGATTGACCAGACGATCGGCGCAGGTATGGGCGTAGTAACTGGCGACATGCCGGGTGGATTGCTGAAACATACGGCCTCGTGAAATTTTGTATTTTTAATTTCATGAAAAAATACACGGTAAATTTCACACAAGCAATCAACGCGTAAAAAATCCCGCTCAGGCGAACCCGAGCGGGATGTTTTTATTCAGACGTGACGTTCGAATCAATCAGGCCACGGGAATCATCGGATCCGCCGAAGCCAGCGCCGAGGCGCGATCAGCCGCCGGTGGGTAGATCCACTGGGTGTTGATCTGAGTCTTCAATGCCTTGGCTTCGTGCTTGACCAACTTGACCTGACGATCCCAACCCTCGGTGTACACCGCGCCCCAAGCGCCCAGATCGAGGCAGGTCACGTATTTCGGCTGGCTGTACGGCGTCGGGTCGACACCGAGAAGCTGCGCGGCGACATTGTTGCCGGCATGGCGGCCCAGCGAAATAGCATGCTGACAGGTCATCAAGGCGTAGTTGCCGATCTCGTCACTGGCCGCATAGGCGACGTCGCCGGTAGCGAAGATGTCGTTCTGGCCAATGACTTTCAGGTGCGCGTCAACATGCAGACGGCCCAGGTGATCACGTTCGGCGGGAATCTGCTCGGTCAGGGAGCTGGCGCGAACGCCGGTGGTCCAGACCACGGTTTTTGCATCGATGCGCGCACCGTCGGACAGGGTGACACCGTCGGCATCGACCGACACAACCGAAGCTTTCAAGTGCCATTGCACGCCGGTCGCCACGCTGGCCTCGACGATCGATTCGGCGATTTGCTCACCCATCGAGCCGCCCACTTTATCGCCGCGGTCCACGATGATCACATTGATGTCGGCACGGTCGCCGAGGATGGCCTGCAGGCGGGTCGGCATTTCAGTCGCCGTTTCGATCCCGGTGAAACCGCCACCAGCCACCACCACCGTGTTGCGCGCCTTGCTTTCGGGCTGGCTGGCCAGCGCCTTGAGGTGGTTTTCCAGGCGAACGGCCTGCTCGATCTGATCGACGTCGAAGGCATGTTCGGCCACGCCCGGAGTGCTCGACGAAGCCAGACGACTGCCGGTAGCCAGAACGAGTTTGTCGTAGCTGCAGACTTGTCGGGTCCCTGCGGCATCGACATAGCCGACCTGCTTTTGCTCGACGTTGATGGTCTGCGCCGCGCCCTTGATGAACTTGACCCCTACAGCATCAAACAGATCGCCAATCGGCGCGGCCAGTTGATGGGCATTCGGTTCGTAGAAGCGCGGACGCACACGGAGTTCGGCCTGAGGCGCCAGCACGGTCACTTCAACATCGTTGTGGCCGTGAATGTCGAACAGGCGCGTGGCACTCAATGCGGTCCACATGCCACCGAAACCTGCGCCGATCACCAGAATGTGCTGTTTCATTTTTTGACTCCTGGGGGGAATGACCAAGTGTTGAAAATCGTTGAGCGGTTTAGGACCGACGCGGGCTTGTACCCAGATAAGCGCCTGCCACTGCGACCGAGCAACTACGACTGTATTGATCCTAGTTAGATCCTGCAACAGGTTTTTATCGAGGGCTGCCACCGAAAAACGCGACCCATGACCTGAGCCCCCTGTATTCAGCGCATCACAGGAGTGTTTTGTTGTCATGAAAAAAGATTCAACGAGAAGGGATTCGTTGCCTTGCTTACTTTCTGCTGTTAGAATTTACGACTAATTCAGTCGGAGATTTGCATGTCTCTTTACAGCGCGGGTGTCGAATACGGCATCCACTGCCTGCTTTTTCTGGTGGGTAATGGCGGCGACTCGCGCGAAGCGAGCGTGCGCGACCTTGCCGATCTGCAAGGCGTCCCTCAGGACTATCTGGCGAAAATCTTCACCAAGCTGGCCAAGGCCAGACTGGTGGTCGCCACCGAAGGCGTGCGCGGTGGCTTCAAGCTGGCCCGGCCCGCCGACGAAATCACCTTGCTGGATATCGTCAATGCCATCGACGGCCGCAAGTCGATTTTCGATTGTCGGGAGATCCGTGGTCGTTGCGCCGTGTTTGACGGCGCCCCGCCTGAGTGGGCACTGGAGGGTCTGTGCGCGATCAATGGCGCGATGATGGTTGCGCAAAAACGCATGGAAGAGGCCCTCGCGCAACAAACCATCCTCGACATCGCCAGGAAATTCGGGCGCAAGGCCCCGCCAGAGTTCGGCGTCAAAGTGGAAAGCTGGATGAACGAGCGCCGGGAACGCAAAAGTGCCACCCAGGCCAGTGAGCAAATCATCCCGACGACCAACCTTTCAGACTGATCCACACAAAAAAAACCGGATGCGCACCAGACATCCGGTTTTTTCTGGATTCAGGCGAACATCGGTCGCTGACCGATTTTCGGTCTCCCGCGCTTACAAACAGTCGCGCACGATTTTGCGCAGGTCGCCGGACTTGGCCCAAGGTGGCCCCTGATACAGCGAAACCCGGCTGCCTTCCTTGTACTTCACGATATCCAGCACTTCGTCGGCCGTGATCACGCTGGGCGCGGTGATGCGGAATCCGTTGGATATCGAAACCTGGGTCGTATTCGATACTTCCTTTTGCCAGGCAGGCAACACGCACGCCGCATACTCTTTTGGCGTCTTCTCGCTGTGCTTGCTGACATTCGGCTCACCCGGTACCAACGAAGCCGGCAACGAGCACCCGCCCAGCAATGCCAACACGACTCCCCCCATCAACATCCGCATGCTGTTTCCTTTAATTTGAAATAAGAAAATGTAGCTCGCCGTCGTCCCTACAGCCATCCCCAACGATTCAGCGACTGTCATTGATATCGCTTGCCCCGGTTAGTTCCTTGAATTCAGATAATCCATCCATCTTTCGCAGGCGTCATGGTTGGTCGCCGCCTCCAGGTCAACGATCAATTCCTGGGCCATGGCCCTGAAATAATCGGTTGTGGTCATTTTACGTCGCCCCCGCAGGAACAATCGGCACTTGAGAAGGACAGCTTATTTTTTCGTTCGCTGTAATTTTCCCGACCAAAGGGGACCCCGCTGATTCAGACGAACACAACATACGGCGCGGTAAACAGGTCTAAAATTTTGGTGTGCAGAGTTCAGGAGGTCATCATGTGGCTTAACGAATCGGAACAGGAACTTCGGCGCGATCTACAAGGGCTTGCGTCAGACTTGCGCTGGTCGGCCGTCGAGCTGTTGCGCATCGAGCAGCAATTGCGCCTGCTCGGGAGCGAAATCGACGCGCAAGCCGTTCAAAGACTGTGTTCTTTATTTCAAGGCGATGAAGAAAAGCTGTCCGGCTACGCCGAGGAAGTGAAGGCCAAGGTCATTAGCCGCAACAAGGCTCAATAGCGGGAGCGCTGCCATGAACAGACCTCTATTCACGCTGGTCGTCGTACTGACCGCGTTGGCAGGCTGCAGCACCAACTCGATCTACAAGGATCAGCCGCTGGTCGCGAAAGTCGACACCGGCATGACCCAGGAGCAAGTCCGGCAAATCGGCGGCCAACCGCTGGCGGTCAGCAATCGTAGCGTCGAACCCGGTACGTGCTTTGACTACAAACTGACTCATGCCGACCATCAGCAGCCGTACAACGTCAGTTTCGACGGCCGCGGCATGGTCGACCACAAGAGCTTCATGACCTGCGCGGAGTGGAGCCACACGCAGCAAAAGGCCAGGGAACCCTCCCGCCCCAGCGGAGGCGGCGGCTACTAGCGCCCTTGAGGATTTTGCAGGCTGTAGGAGCGAGCTTGCTCGCGATGGACTCAAGCGCGGCGGGTTTAGCCAGGAAACACGCGTTATCGTTAGCGACCATCGCGAGCAAGCTCGCTCCTACAGGGGGGCTTCATTTTCCCGCTGGCCTGGCAGCACGTGCCCTGTAGCCGGGCAGCGATGCGGCAAATGCCAGCGCTTCTTCCCGACTGGCAAACGAGCCAAGCCGGTCACCTTGGGTACATACCCGCCAGGGGCCGTTGTTCACGCTGAGTACGTCATAACCATTCATGTGCATCTTGTTCAACATAGGAACGCTCATAGTCACCTCCTCTCGGGCAGCGATCTCAGGTTGACTTGCCTACCTTACACCCACCCTTGTCCAAAATACCGACCAGACGTCGCCATGGAAATTCCCGAAATCGATTGCACTTTTCCTCGCATTGCCCCCTCGAATTACTCGTAAAGTGCTCAATCGACCCTGGCCCGAATGCTGCATTTCAATGCCTGCACCATCTCAACCGGCCATTAGGTAATCAATGAAAGTACGCGCAACGATCATCTGCGAGCAGGACAGGCATGTACTGCTGGTACGCAAACGAGGAGGACGCTGGACGCTGCCCGGCGGCAAGCTCGAACGGGGTGAAAGCGCAGCCGATGCCGCCGTTCGCGAGCTGCTGGAGGAAACCGGCCTGCGGGTCGACGAGTTGATATACGTGCTGGAACTGGAGTCGGGCGGCACCCGACACCACGTATTCGAGGTGTCGGTGCTGAATCTGGAGCAATTGCGACCGCTCAACGAAATCACCGATTGCATCTGGCACCCCCTTGATGCGCTACACAACCTGAACATCAGCGACGCCATGCGCAGTATTGTCAGCACCTTTGTGCGCCGCTTGTAGGCCCTAGCCTTTGGCCAACGCCGTCGCAGCCCTGTCGATCAAGGCCGCCACTTCGGCGGGCATCGACGCCAATGACGCGTGGCTGGCATTCAAGGTCAGGATCTCCCGGGCGTTGAGTCGCGCGGCCATCCATTGCTGGTTCTGTGGCGCGATCATCCGGTCTGCGGTCGAAATCTGATACCACGATGGCTTTTTCTTCCAGGCCACCGTGCCAATGGTGTCACCGAAGGTACTCGCCAGCGGCGCTTTCTGGGTGATACCCATGACCAACCCTTCGGTCGCCGGCAGGTCCTGACAGAAGCTTTCGTGGTAGAGCTCAGGCTTGACCCACAGGTATCCGTCGCTGTCGGGAGCCAGGTTGGCCGCCGCCGCCGGCAGATGCCTTTGCGTGATGCCACCGGGGCTTTCACCGGCGTCCGGTGCGAATGCGGCGATGTACACCAGGCCCACCACATTCGGCAAATCACCCGCTTCGGTGATCACCGCGCCGCCATAGGAATGCCCCACCAGCAGCACCGGACCGGGCACCTGGGCGACCATCTTGCGCGTACGCTCGGCATCATCGGCCAGCGAAGTCAGCGGCAACTCGACGGCACGAATGCGCGTGTCACCACGGCTGACCAATTTAACGATGACCTTGTTCCAGTGGGCAGCGCCGCCCCAAAAACCATGGACCAGCACGATCGTGGGTTTATCACTCATCACCATGACTCCGTTTGCCGATGGGGTTGTCTGTCGTTCGCCTCAGCCCTGATCGCCGCCGCCCACGGGCATGACCATGCCGGTGATATAGGACGCGTCGTCGCTGGCCAGAAACAGAATAGCCCCCGCCTGCTCATCCAGGGTGCCGTAGCGTTTCATCAAACTGCTGTCGAGGGTCTGGTCGACGATCTGCTGGTACCAGAGTTTTTCCTGCTCACTCTGCTCGGCACCATTGCGGGGTATGCGTCGCGGCGGTGCTTCGGTGCCACCAGGCGCCGTCGCATTGACTCGCACGCCGCGACCGGCGGTTTCGAATGCCAGACAAGCGGTCAAGGCATTGACCCCACCCTTTGCCGCACCGTAGGGCACGCGGTTGAGGCTGCGGGTGGCGATGGAGGAAACGTTGACGATCGCACCGCTGCCCTGCTGCAACATGAACGGCAGCGCGGCATGGCAACACCACAAGGTCGGGAACAGCGAACGGCGAACCTCGGCCTCGATCTGTGACGCTTCATAGTGCTCGAACGGCTTGGCCCAGATCGTCCCGCCGACGTTATTGACCAGCACATCGAGGCGACTGAAGCGCTCGACGGCGGTTTGCATCACCCGACTGCATTCCTCGTATTGCTCAAGGTCGGCGGTCAGGGCCAGTACCTGGGTGGTTGGCGCCAACTGTTGCTGGACTTCGAACACCAGGTCGGAGCGATCCACCAGGATCAGCTTCGCCCCTTCGGCGGCCATACGCTCGGCCACCCGCCGCCCGATACCTTGGGCTGCGCCGGTGATCAGGACGACTTTTTCGTGAAATCTGTTCATGTGTACCTCATGAAGAAGGTTGCCGTTCAACTGTGGGAGCGAGCTTGCTCGCGAAAGCGGTGTCACGGGCAACATCGATGTTGAATGTTCCTGCCTCTTCGCGAGCAAGCCCGCTCCCACATGAGTCCTGTGTCGGGCACAGCATTTGTGTACGACTGCTACCAACTGTGGGAGCGGGCTTGCTCGCGAAAGCGGCCTCAGGGGCAATATCAATGCTGGATGTTCCGGCCTCTTCGCGAGCAGGCTCGCTCCCACATTGGGTATTTATGCGTGGCTCACGCCGCGCTGGCGGCAAATTTTTCGTAGTAGAAATTTGCTGGCTTGATGCCTTGCTCGCCAATGTACCGGCTGACGGCTTCGACCATCGGCGGCGGGCCGCACAGGTAGACGTCGACGTCGCCATCGTTCAAATGCCTGGGCTCGATGTGCTGGGTCACATAGCCCTTGAGCGGGTGTTGGCTCTCGGGGCTGGCGACGCAGGCGCTGAAGGTGAAGTTGGGGATGCGCGCGGCAAAGGCTTCGAGACGGTCGAGTTCCACCAGGTCGAAATCGTGGGTCACGCCGTAGATCAGATGCAGCGGGTGATCGCTGCCCTGCTCGGCGATCTTCTCCAGCATCGCGGTGAACGGCGCCAGCCCGGTGCCACCGGCCAGCAGCAACAACGGCCGACGGATGTCGCGCAGGTAGAAGCTGCCCAAAGGACCGGCCAGGCTCATGCAGTCGCCGGCCTTGGCCATGCCGGTGAGGAAGCTGCTCATCAGGCCACCCGGCACGTTGCGGATCAGGAAACTGACCTCACCGTTGCGCTGCAACGAACTGAACGAATAGGCACGGGTCTGCTCGCTGCCGGGAATCCCCAGGTTCACGTATTGCCCCGGCAGGAACGCCAGTTTGCTCAGGGATTCGCCCTTGATCGACAGCGCGATAGTGCTGTCGGACAGTTGGCGCACGGCACTGATGGTCGCGTCATAACTGGCCTGACGGGTGCGGCAAACCTGCGAGGACGTCGGTACGCGCACCACGCAATCGCTCTGCGCACGCATCTGGCAGGTCAGGACAAAACCCTGCTCGGCCTCTTCAGGGCTGAGGGCGTCTTCGATGTACTCCTCGCCCAGATCGTAGGTGCCGGCTTCGGCAAAACACTTGCAGGTACCGCAAGCACCGTCGCGGCAGTCCAGCGGGATGTTGATGCCCTGGCGGTACGCGGCATCGGCCACGGTTTCGCCGACGTTGGCGTCGATGAACCGGGTGACGCCGTCTTCAAAATTGAACGCAATGGAATGGGTCATGACGGCAGTCTCACAAGTGGTAGACATCGATGACCTGGCGAACGTAATCGTTCTTCAGAATCACTTTCTTGGCCAGGATCAGCGGGTTTTCACCGCGCACGTCGAGGGTGTAGAAACTGCTGCCGAAATAGCTGTCGACCGTCTTGTAGCGAAAACTCAGGGTGTGCCAGTTGAAGCGCACCTTGCACAGTCCGTCGGCCTGTTCGAGCAGCTCGATGTTGCTGATGTTGTGGGAGGTGCGGGTGTCCGGCACGCTGGCGCTGGAGCGCTCGGTCTTGATGCGGAAGACGCGGTCTTCAAGGCCCGTGCGGTTGCCGTACCAGATCAGCGAGATTTCCCGCTGCGGGTCTTCGGTCAATTCGTCGTTATCGTCCCAGGACGGCATCCAGAATGTCGCGTCGGGGGCGTACAGCTCCAGCCACTCGTCCCACTGACGATCATCGAGGTAGCGCGCCTCGCGGTAGAGGAAATCGCGCACGGCATCGTAAGAAATGGTCATTGCACGTCCTCCACGGCGATCAGCTTCGACTGTTCGGCAGCCAATGCCTTGAGCATGGTCTGCTGCCAGTACTTGTGTTGCAGCACGAACAGGCCTTCGTCCTCGGTGCGCACGCCGCTGAGCAGCGGATGCAGGTCGATTTCTTTTGCAGCCTCGTCAGCACCTTCGATCCAGTGTTCGGCGCCACGGGACATGTCGTTCCAGGTGGTGACGCTGCCCTGGTAGCTGGTCTGACAGGAGCGGAACTCTTCCAGATCGTCGGGCGTGGCCATGCCGCTGACGTTGAAGAAATCCTCGTACTGGCGAATCCGGCTGGAACGGGCGTGGTCGCTCTCGCCTTTGGGGGCGATGCAGTAGATGGTGATTTCCGTGCGGTTGACCGAGATCGGCCGGGCAATGCGGATCTGCGAGCTGAACTGGTCCATCAGGTACACGTTGGGGTACAGGCACAGGTTGCGCGAGTTCTCGATCATCCAGTCGGCGCGGGCCTTGCCGAAGTCTTGCGCCAGCTCATCGCGGCGCTCGTACAGTGGACGGTCCTCGGGGTTGGCCCAACGGGTCCAGAGCAGCATGTGGCCCTTGTCGAAGGAATAGAAACCACCGCCCTGCTTGGCCCAGCTGCCGGCGCTCATGGTCGGGTTGGTGTCGCCGGCTTCGCGCTGCTTGCGCTGGTTCTGGGTGGCCGCGTAGTTCCAGTGCACGGAGCTGACGTGGTAGCCATCGGCGCCGTTCTCGGCGGTGAGTTTCCAGTTGCCTTCGTAGATGTAGCTGGAGGAGCCACGCAGCACTTCCAGGCCATCGGCTGACTGGTCGACGATCATGTCGATGATCTTCGCCGACTCGCCCAGGTGTTCGACCAGTGGCAGCACATCAGCTTTCAGGCTGCCGAACAGGAAGCCGCGATAGGACTCGAACCGCGCAACCTTGGTCAGGTCGTGGGAGCCTTCGCAGTTGAAACTCGACGGGTATCCGGCGTTGGCCGGGTCCTTGACCTTGAGCAGCTTGCCGGAGTTGTTGAAAGTCCAGCCGTGGAACGGGCAGGTGTAGGAGCTCTTGTTGCCGGACTTGTGCCGGCACAGGGTCGCGCCGCGATGGCTGCAGGCGTTGATAAAGGCGTTGAGCACACCGTCCTTGTTGCGCGCGATGAAGATCGACTGGCGCCCCATGGTGGTGGTGTAGAAATCGTTGATGTTGGGGATCTGGCTTTCGTGGGCCAGATACAGCCAGTTGCCTTCGAAGATGTGTTCCATCTCCAGATCGAACAACCGGGGGTCGGTGAACATCTCGCGCTTGCAGCGATAGAGGCCTTGCTCGGGATCGTCTTCAAGCAGGGAATGCAAATATTCGGGTCGCAGGGTCATGGCCGCCGCCTCCATTGTTATTGTTCAGGCAGGGGTCATGCTAGGACGGGGGGTCAGGCTGGAATATCCGCGCAGTGCAGACCTTTATCCGTTTTGTGCAGTGTGTTTTTTGTAGGAGCGAGCTTGCTCGCGAAAAACCTGAGAGCACTGCGGGGTGTCAGGTTCCCCGCGTCATCGTTGACCTCCATCGCGAGCAGGCTCGCTCCTACAGTAGATCGGGAGCCATTGCTGGCGCCTCAATGCCGGCGCTTGAGGGTATCGGACGGCAATTCGCCGAACTGCTTGCGGTAGCTGTCGGAGAACCGGCCCAGGTGCAGGAAGCCGTAATCCATTGCCACTTCGGTGACGTTGCGCACGTTGCAGGTTGGATCGCTCAGGCAAGCGTTGATGCGTTCCAGGCGTTTCTGGCGTAGATAGTTTTTCGGCGTAAGGCCGGCATTTCGCTCGAACAATCCGTACAACGAGCGCAGGCTCATGTGGGCCTGGCGCGCCAGCTCTTCGCTGTCGATGTCCTGCTTGAGGTTATTGGCGATGTAGTCGGCAATCGCCTCGAACGTGGCCGTCTGCGAGCCCAGTTCGAGGCGGCTGACGTTGGTTTTCATCAAGCTGAGCATCTTGCTGACGATGATCTGCGTGTAATGCTCCTGGACCCTGGGGATCTGCTCGGTGGATTCGGCCTCCTGGCAGATCATCGCCAACAGGTTGACGAAGCCTTCCAGTTCATCGAGCTGATAACGGTTTTCCAGAAACCGCACGCCCTGCCCCGGATAACGCCAGCGCTGCTCATCGCAGACCGATTCAAATAAGCGGGTCGGGACTTTGAGGATGAATTTTTCGCAATCGGCGGAGTACGTCAAGTCCACCGGATCGTCAGGATTGATCAGCAGCAATTCGCCGGGAGCGAAGTAATGTTCCTGGCCGTGGCCACGCCACAGGCAATTGCCGCGCAGCAGCACTTGCAGGTGATAGATGCTGTCCAGCGCACCGGACGTCACCCGCACACTGGCACCGTAGCTAATGCGGCACAGGTCGAGGCTGGCGAACTTGCGATGGTCAAGGCTGGCCAGCGGGCTGCCGGCACGTGGCATGAGAATGCAGTGATTACCGACGTGCTGATTGACGTAGCCCGACACCGCATAGGGGTCGGCATGGTCGAACACTCTGCTGCGCTGACTCAACAGTTGAGCTTGCATCATCGGGTCACTCTCGTTGTTGTTATAGGTTGCGTCGGGGCATTCTAAGGCAGTACTTGCAGCGGTGTATCAGTGGACTGACCTGTGGGCCTTCTCAATGAAACCTGTAGGAGCGAGCCTGCTCGCGATGGACTTGAGGACGCCGCGGGGAATCAGGCACCCGGCGTTATCGTTAACGTCCATCGCGAGCAGGCTCGCTCCTACAGGGAATCAGGACAATCAGTCCTCGAGTGCGCGAACCCGCTCGTGGCGCTGCTGTTCTTCAGGCTGGGCCGACGACTGCAGGGTGAAATCGAAGTCGATTTCGGCAAAGCGACCGCTCACACCATGGGCCGCCGCGCGCTGCTGATCGTCGCTGAAGGTGATTTTGGCGATCAGTTCGTCACGGGTGGCGTAGGCGAAATCGTCGTGCAGGTATTGATCGCCGTCAAGGTTGATCTGGGTGGTCAGGTGGCGATGATCCGGCGCGGAAATGAAGAAGTGCACGTGCGCCGGACGCTGGCCATGACGACCCAGTTGATCGAGCAGTTGCTGGGTCGGACCGTCCGGTGGGCAGCCGTAGCCCGACGGCACGATGCTGCGGAAACGATAGCGGCCTTCGGCGTCGGTCACGATACGGCGACGCAGGTTGAATTCCGATTGCGTGGTGTCGAAGTACGAGTAGGTGCCACCGGTATTGGCGTGCCAGACGTCTACCACGGCACCGGCCAGGGGTTCGCCAGCGGTGTTGAACACGCGGCCTTGCATGAACAGGGTCACACCCGGATCGACGCCGTCGTCCAGACGCGCTTCGCCTTGCGACAGCGGCGCACCCGCCACGTACAGCGGGCCTTCGATGGTGCGCGGGGTGCCGCCGGACTTGCCGGCCTGCTCGTCTTCGGCGTCCATCAGCAGGTCGAGGTAGTGCTCCAGACCGAGACCGGCCACCACCAGCCCGGCTTCCTGGCGAGCGCCCAGCACGTTGAGGTAGTTGACGGCTTTCCAGAACTCTTCCGGGGTCACGGCCAGGTCTTCGATGATGTTCACCGAATCACGCAGGATGCGATAGACCAATGCCTTGGTCCGTGGGTTGCCGGCATCGTTGAGCAGGCCGCTGGCCTCTTCGAGAAATTTCTGGACTTCGGCAGTGTGGGAAATCTTGACGTTCATTTTGAAGGGTTCCTCATCTTGTAATTATTAGCGTAGCGCTGAACAGGCTGGGCTCAGCGGTCATCGTCACGGATGGAAGAAGGATGCCGGCACATCGCGTCGATTTCGATGGCCATGTACGGGAACAGCGGTAATTGCATCAGCAGGTCATGCAGTTCCTGAACGCTGTCGACATCGAACACGCTGTAGTTGGCGTAGTGCCCGGCGATGCGCCACAGGTGGCGCCACTTGCCCTGCTCTTGCAGGCGCTGGGCCAGGGCTTTCTCGTCAGCCTTGAGTTTGGCTGCCGCTTCGGGATTCATGTCGACCGGCAGATTCACGGTCATTTTTACGTGGAACAGCATAATGCTCTCCTCAGGCTTGATGAATGGCGGTGGATGTCTTGTCGCGGCGGAAGAACGCCAGGCGCTCTTCATCCAGGCTCAGGCCCAGGCCCGGCGTTTTCGGCACGTGCAGTTCAAAATCGCGATACACCAGCGGTTCGCTGAGAATGTCTTCGGTCAGCAGCAACGGGCCGAACAGTTCGGTGTCCCACGCCAGCTTGTTCAGGGTGACGAAGGCATGGGCCGAGGCCATGGTGCCCAGGCCACCTTCAAGCATGGTGCCGCCGTACAGGGCAATACCGGCCGCTTCAGCGATGGAGGCGGTGCGCAATACGGCACGTGGGCCACCATTCTTGGCAATTTTCAGGGCGAACACCGAAGCTGCGCCTTCGCGGGCCAGGTTGAACGCATCTTCCACGCATTCGATGGATTCGTCGGCCATGATCGGCGCCGGGCTCATCGCGTTGAGGCGAGCCATGCCGGCGCGGTTGTTGCGCGAGATCGGCTGTTCGATCAGGTCGATGCCGTTGGTGCCGAGGATCCGGCAGGCCCGCAGCGCCACCGCTTCGTCCCAGGCCTGATTGACGTCGACCCGCACGCTGGCGCGGTCACCCAGGGCCTTCTTGATGGCGATGACGTGGGCCAGGTCGCGGTTGACCTCCCCGGCGCCGATCTTCAGTTTGAAGATGCGGTGGCGACGCAGGTCGAGCATTTTTTCCGCTTCGGCGATGTCCTTCTCGGTGTCGCCGCTGGCCAGGGTCCAGGCCACGGGCAGCGCATCGCGAACACGACCGCCAAGCAATTCGCTGACCGGCAGGCCGAGGCGTTTGCCCAAGGCATCGAGCAGTGCGGTTTCAATACCGGATTTGGCGAAGGTGTTGCCACGAATGCTGCGCTCCAGGCGCAACATGGCAGCGTTGACGTTGTTGCTGTCCTGGCCGATCAACAGTGGCGCGAAGTGCGTGTCGATGTTGGTCTTGATGCTGTCCGGGCTTTCATTGCCGTAAGCCAGACCACCGATGGTGGTGGATTCGCCGATGCCTTCGATGCCGTCGGCGCAACGCACGCGGATGATCACCAGGGTCTGGTTCTGCATGGTGTGCATCGCCAGCTTGTGCGGGCGGATGGTTGGCAGATCGACGATGATCGTCTCGATCGACTCAATGGCTGTTGCAAGCATTTCGATACCCGTCAGGTTCTTGAAGTTCTGGAATCGATTCTCGTACGGCTTTTTTCCTGAAGCCAATATAGAATTGGTCTGACTTGATACCTTAAAGGTATGCAACTGATTGACTGGAGGCCCCATGGAACTGCGGCACCTGCGTTACTTCCAGGTATTGGCTCAAACCCTCAACTTCACCCGCGCGGCCGAGTTGCTTCACATCGCCCAGCCGCCCTTGAGTCGGCAGATCCAGCAACTGGAGGACGAACTGGGAGTGATGCTGCTCGAGCGCGGCCGACCGCTGAAGTTGACCGACGCCGGGCGGTTTTTCCACGAACACTCCACCGCCCTGCTCGAACAACTGAACAAGGTCTGCGACAACACCCGGCGCATCGGGTTGGGTGAGAAAACCTGGCTGGGTATCGGCTTTGCGCCGTCGACACTGTATGGCGTGCTGCCGGAACTGATCCGCCGGTTACGCAGTGGCGAGCCGCTGGAGCTGGAGCTGGGGCTTTCTGAAATGACCACCCTGCAACAGGTGCAGGCGTTGAAGGCCGGGCGCATCGATATCGGTTTCGGTCGAATCCGTATCGACGACCCGGCCATCGTCCAGACCGTGCTCACCGAAGACCGCCTGGTCGCCGCCCTGCCCGCCGGGCATCCGTTGCTCGCAGGGCCCATCAGTTTGCGGGAACTGGCCAAGGAACCCTTTGTGCTGTACCCCGGCAATCCAAGGCCGAGTTACGCCGACCATGTGATTGCCCTGTTCGAGTCCTACGGCGTGAGCATCCACGTCGCGCAATGGACCAACGAACTGCAAACGGCGATCGGGTTGGTGGGGGCGGGAATCGGCGTCACGCTGGTACCGGCCTCGGTGCAGTTGCTGCACCGCGACGACATCGGCTTCACCCCGCTGCTGGAAGACAACGCCACCTCGCCGATCATTCTCAGCCGACGGGTGGGCGATGTATCGCCGGGGTTGAACCATTGTTTGCGGATGATTGATGAGCTGCTGCCACCAGCAGCGTAAGGCAATAGAACAGGCGATAATCACCTGTGGCGAGGGGGCTTGCCCCCGTTCGGCGGCGCAGCCGTCGCAAGCTGAGATGGTTTTAGGGCCGCTGCGCGCCCCAACGGGGGCAAGCCCCCTCGCCACAGGTCAGTGTTCACTGGGAACCTGGGGCAGCCCGCAACCCGCCCGGTGAAATTCGCAATGAGTGCGATCCAGTTCTCATTTCTGCAAGCGTCTAACGGGTGTTCCCGCCCCAGATCCAGTTCCAGAACCCCGGCAATTCGACTGGCTGCGAACCGTCGCGCACGGTGCGCGCCATGGCCGCCCGCTGTAACGCAGCCTGATCGTCGTAAAACGGCTTGTCGGCGGTTTTCACCCCGGTCTCCCGGGCGCTGTCGAGCAGAATCTGCAGGTATTCGCGGGTATGCCGGGCGGTATAGCGGTTGAGGTCGTGGAAGGTCACCACCACCGGAATCACGCCATCGACCACCGGCAACTCGCCGCGGGCAATGCGCTCGCGAACTTCGGACATCGAGCGCAGCATGTGCGACCGGCGCCGGGGGCTGGCGTTGAAGCCCCAGATCTTGCCGTCATTGGCGCTCAAGTCGGTGAGCAGTACATGCAGGCCATGCCGCTGATAAGCGGCGAAGGTGCGTTTGTCGTAGTTCCAGAATGGCGGGCGCAACAGGGTTGGCGCAGCGCCGGTAATCGCAGCGATGTCGGCGCTGCCATCGGTGAGGGCCTGCTCCAACACGGGTGGGTCAAGGGAACGATGATTGGTGTGCCGGGGTGTTGCCGTGTGAAAGCCCAGGATATGACCTTCGGCATGTTCACGACGCATGATGTCCCGGCCCAATTCGCTGCCACCGGCTCGCGGAGCGCGGGTTTGCACGAAGAACACGGCCTTGATGTCCGATTGCAGCGGGTTTTGCGCCAGGCTCTCCAATACAGTGACGGTCGGATTCCACCAACTCGAGGCACTGGGGCCGTCATCGAAGGTCAGCAGAAACCGGATGGGGGGTTGCGCCTGCAAACGCTGCTCGGTCCGCGGAGTCATTTCGATGGGTGCGGCGATACAGCCGAACAAACCCACTGCCAGGGCGCACACCGTTAAACACTTGAACAATCGTTTCATCTTTTGCCTTGGGCCAGACCATCACGGTCGATACTTCAATGGGCAAGGATCCTTCGCCCGCTCATCCGTCGTCGGCCCGCATCCAGACGACGGGCCGAGGTTGGATAGGGTACACAGGGTTTGGTTCCGGTGCTTGCCAGGCCCGTTTCGCCACGAGCAACTAAACTCAAAGCTTCGGTCGGAGCGTCTTAACCGGAGTGTCAGGCCATGTGCGGACGACTGTCGCAATACCGTGGAATCCACGACTTCGTAGCGGTGCTGAGCATCCCCGATGCGCTGATCAATCGCGTCGGCAACGAACCCCTGGGGCACTATAACGCCGCCCCCACCACGCAACTCGCCCTGCTGCACCTGGAGAATGAGCGCCTGCACGCCGATGCCGTGCGTTGGGGTTGGCGACCGCACTGGGCGACGGATCGCGTGGAGCCGGTCAATGCCCGGGTCGAGAAAGTCGCCCACGGCCCGTACTTTCGGGCGATCTGGCCCCATCGCGCGATCTGCCCGATTGATAACTGGTTCGAATGGGTCGACACCGGCGAGGCCAACAAACAACCGTGGCTGATTCGGCGACGGGACCGCGCCCCGGTTTTCTGCGCGGCCATCGGCCAGTACCCCATCGGTGGAGCGCCCCACAGGGAGCACGACGGTTTCGTCATTCTGACGGCCGACAGCGCGGGCGGCATGCTTGACGTGCATGACCGCCGACCGGTGGTGTTCTCACCCGAACTGGCGCGGGAATGGCTGGACCCGGCCACGCCCAGGGAGCGAGCCGAGGAAATGGCGTTATCCCAAGGCGAGGCCAGCGATGTATTCGAGTGGTACAAGGTCGACAGGGCCGTTGGCAATGTCAGGAACCAGGGCGCCACGCTGATCAAGGAAGTCCCATGAACTGATCAACCGCTGTAGGAGCGAGCTTGCTCGCGATGGACTCAAGAGCGCCGCGTTTAGCCAGTAAACACGCGTAATCGTTAACGACCATCGCGAGCAAGCTCGCTCCTACAGCAGCATTACGCTCAATGGCGGGGCTTCGTTGTATTCCCGTGCTGCTCAGAACTTGCGGTCAGGCTCTGACAGTTCCTTACCGTCGTCAGGATGCTTCCAGTCCGGTACCGAACGTTTCTGCTGCTCAATCTCTTCTTCCGTGGGTTCGTCCTCATCTTCTTCCGGGTCCGGTTGCTTGGGTTCATTGGCCATGTTCACCTCTCATCCTGAAGGGATCGGTCATCAACTTAAGCTTAGATCAGTTCCCCTGCCCCGCTCAGAGCCACCAGCGCAGCAAAAAGAAGAAGCCCATGCTCAACAGCATGCTGAGCAACGTATTGCGCGTGTAGAGCACCAGCCCGACCGCCACCAGCGAGCTGATCAGATAGGGATTGTCCCAGTGCAGATTCAGCTGTTTTTCCGGCATGAACACAATCGGCCCGCAGATGGCGGTCAACATGCCCGGTACGGCAAACCCGAGGAACTGCCGGGCATTGCTGCTCAAGCGTAGCGGCAGTCGCGGTTCCAGAAAAACATAGCGGTTGAGGAACACCAACACGCCCATTCCGATAATCACTGCCCAGACCATCATGTGCGTCCACCGTAGAATTTATTGCAGACAAACCCGGCGGTCATGCCCGCCAGCCCCGACAGCACCAGCGCCGAGCCCCATTGCCAGTAGCTGAACAGCACCGAGCAGAACAGTGACACCGCCACGCACACCACGGTCGGCACATTGCGCACCACCGGGGTGATCAGGGCGATGAAGGTCGCCGCGATGGAGAAATCCAGGCCCAGGTGTTCAAGGCCGGGAATGCTGCTGCCGAGCACAATGCCCGCCAGGGTGAACAGGTTCCAGGCGATGTAGAACGTCAGGCCCACGCCCAGGGCGTACCAGCGGTTGAACTGCTGTTTGTCGTGCTGGCTGGTCAGGGCGAACAACTCATCGGTGAGCAAGAACCCCAGGCCCGCGCGCCAGCGCCCCGGCAATGGCGAAATCACCGAGCGCATGCTCATCCCGTAGAGCAAATGCTGGGAGGTCAGCAGCAGCGTGGTCAGCAAGATCGAAAAAATCCCGGCACCGCCCTTGAGCATGCCGATGGCCACCAGTTGCGCGGCACCGGCAAACACAATGCTCGACAGGCCCTGGCCTTGCAGGGGCGTGAGGTTGGCTTCGATGGCCATGGAACCGGCCAGCAAGCCCCAGGGCGCGGTGGCCAGGGACAACGGCATGATCGCCGCTGCGCCGCGCAAAAAGGCACTGCGCGGCATGATTGAGTTGGACATAACGTTCTACAGACAGGGATAGACCCCAGACTGTGCCAGCAGTCGCGGCCGAAGGCTTGAACAATCTTGCTCACTGATACGTGGCGTGCCATTCATCGGCTGCCCGCTTGATTCGCCAAAGTGCTAGCAACATGATGGCCCTGCATTTTCATCGAGGCAGGCCCTTCATGAGTTCAGTGGAAACCGACAGCGACGTTTATAAAACCCTGCTTGAATCGACCCGGGCGATTCCCTGGCGCATCGACTGGAAAACCATGACGTTCAGCTACATCGGGCCACAGATCGAAGAACTGCTGGGCTGGAAACAGCACAGCTGGGCGTCGGTCAATGACTGGGTCGAGCGCATGCATCCGGATGACCGCGACTACGTGATGGACTTCTGCGTCTCGCAATCGCGCGCCGGTATCGATCACGAGGCCGACTATCGCGCACTCACCGAAAGCGGCGAGTACGTCTGGATCCGCGATGTGGTGCATGTGGTGCGCAAGGACGGCGAAGTCGAGGCGCTGGTAGGTTTCATGTTCGATATCAGCGAGCGCAAGAAAACCGAAGAGCACCTGATCCGCCTGCAAAAGCAGCTTGAAGAGTATTCCTTCCAGGACGGCCTGACCGGCATCGCCAACCGGCGCATGTTCGACACCGTGCTGGAGCGCGAGTGGAACAATGCCCAGCGCACCGGCTTGCCATTGTCGGTGATCGTGCTGGATATCGACTACTTCAAGCAGTACAACGACCATTACGGCCACATCAAGGGCGACGAATGCCTGCGCCGCGTTGCGCAAACCTTGTCCCTGGCGGCGAACCGGCCACGGGATTTCATTGCGCGGATCGGCGGTGAAGAGTTTGTCTGGCTGCTGCCGGAAACCGATGCCGAGTCAGCGCGGCTGGTGGCGCACAAGTGTCTGCACCTGATTCGTCAGCAGCAGATCCCCCATGAATTCTCGAACGTGTCGAAGCTGCTGAGTATCAGCCTCGGCGTTGGCACCACCCTGGCGTCGATGCACGCGACGGCCCTGGAATTCGTCGAACAGGTCGATCATCTGCTGTACAAGGCCAAGCACAATGGCCGAATGCGCGCCGAGTACGCCGATTTTCGTGATTGACAAACGGCGCGCCGGCTTTTAAAACTGAGCGCCTCACTCAGGGTGTAAGCAAGTATGTCCGCAACCTTCAATCTCGACTCTTCCGTCATTGGCTTGATTGCCAAGGCGCAAGGTTGCGTTGCGCACGCCCTCAAATCGAAGAAACAGTCGCTCATGTGACCGGGGCGCGCTGTCCCGTCAGATGAGCTGACAGGACATTGAGCGCGACGGACCACCCTCCCCTTGCTTACTCTCCTTCCATGCCCCTGACGGTGACGAATTCGGTCAACCATCAGGAGAAAGTGCATGTCAGCGTTTCAAGGTATCTGGGTTCCACTGGTCACACCATTCCACAACGGCGCCATCGATTTTGTCGGCTTGCGCCGGCTGGTCAGCCATCTGCTGGAAAAAGGTGTCGACGGTCTCATCGTTTGCGGCACCACCGGCGAACCGGCGGCGATGGGCAAGCATGAGCAACTGGCGGTGCTCGATGCGGTGCTGGAACTGGCGCCGGCGCAACAGGTGGTCATGGGCCTGGCCGGTAACAACCTGACCGAGTTGTTGCAGTTCCAGAGCGAGATCCTCAAGCGCCCGGTGGCTGGCCTGCTGGTGCCGGCACCGTATTACATCCGCCCTTCCCAGGCCGGCCTCGAAGCGTTTTTCCGCACGGTCGCCGATGCCTCCAGCGTACCGCTGATTCTCTACGACATCCCATACCGTACCGGCGTGACCTTCGAACAGGCGACCCTGCTCAACATCGTCGCCCACGAGCGGATCGTCGCCATCAAGGATTGCGGCGGTAATTTTTCCAACACCCTCGCCTTGCTCAACAGCGGCCTTGTCGACGTGCTGTGCGGCGAAGACAACCAGATCTTCAATGCCCTGTGCCTGGGCGCCAAAGGTGCGATTGCCGCGTCGGCGCATGTCCATCCCGAACTGTTCGTGCAGTTGCACCGGCAAATCCGCGACAACCAATTGGCCGAAGGCCGCGCCACGTTTTTCCGTTTGCTGCCACTGATCAACAGCCTGTTCCTGGAGCCCAACCCGGCCCCGGTGAAAACCGCACTGGCCCTGCAAGGCTTGATCGGTGACGAACTGCGCACGCCCATGCAACGCAGCAGTGAACCGATGACCGAGCGTTTGAAGGGTGTGCTCAGCGCATTGGGCCGCGACAATCGATAGAGCAACGGCCTGCGGCCCGAGTAACATGGAGCGATTCGTTCAGCCTTCAGGGGCACCGACATGCTGTACCGAATCGCCGCCGACGGGCTGATGCTGTTTCACTTGCTGTTCATCGTGTTTGTGTTGTTCGGCGGGTTGCTGGTGCTCAAATGGCGCCACCTGATCTGGTGGCACCCACCGGCCGCGCTGTGGGGTATGGCGGTGGAGTTCTTCCACCTGCCCTGCCCGCTGACCGACTGGGAAAACCGCATGCGCCATGACGCCGGGCAAACCGGCTATGGCGGAGGATTCATCGAGCATTACATTTGGCCGGTGATTTACCCGGCGGGGCTGACGCCGGCTATTCAACTGTGGCTGGCCGCTGTGGTACTGGCACTCAATGTGCTGGTTTATCTTCGAGTGTTCAGGAAATGGAAGTGCCTCTGAAGGATCGCAGTCTGCGGCCGCTCCCTTTCCAGAGCAAAGAGTTGAATCGGGTGATTAATTTGTAGGAACCGACTCACTCGATAAATGGAAAAGGAGCTGAAAACGCAGGAAAAATCCGACTTAACAATCCATCTACAATCGTCAACAGTACCCCCCCTATTACGGAAAATTTAAACTGCAAAGGGGGCATCATGAGTCGCACCACACCGTCAGTCACTGGCGACGCTTCGACATTCGATCGATTACAAGCTATCTGGAAAGAAATCCTCAACCACCAGGCCATCTCGGCCGACAGCCATTTTTTTGAATGCGGCGCGACTTCCCTGTCGGTCATGATGCTGCTTGGCAAAATTGCCAACCTGTTCAATGTTGACCTGACCCCCAAAGATATTTTCGACCATCCGACGCTGGCTCAGCAGACGAGGCTGCTCAACGGCAGCGCACGCCAGGGTAGTGAAAACAGCCTATTGCTGGACGCCCACGTCTGGCGCAAGCGAGAAGGTGAAGATACGCCCGGACTGGCTCAACGCGAGATCCTTGAAAAGCCCAACGAAACCCCAGCCTATCTGGAAAATGTGGTGATGGCGTTTTACATTCGCGGCGAATGTTCAGTGGCCAGGGTTCGCGAAGCCTTCGGCGCCGTACTTGAACAGCAACCGGCGTTACGTTGCAGTTTCGAATTCAACGCTCACGATCAGTGGCGTCGTTCACAACACGCCCTGGATGAGTTCCCGTTGCCTTTTCACCTGATAAACCTGGCGCTTGAAAGCGATATCAGCCGAACCGTGACAGATCTGATCGCTGAAGAAACAGTGACCGCTTTTGACCTGAAACATCCACCGTTGATCCGGGCAACCTACCTTGAATGCCAAGGGACAGACGACGTGCTGATCATCACTGCCCATCACATTGCATTCGATGGCTGGTCAGGTGCGGTACTGATGGACCAGCTTTGCGCGCACTATCAGTCATTACTCGCCACCGGCGTGCCTGACAAAGCCAAATACTGCCTGCAATACGCAGATTATACCGATGCCCAACATCAACGTTTGGCTGAAAACCTGCTGGATAAACATAACGATTTTTGGCAAAAGACACTGAAACAACTGCCCGAACCCTTTCCACTGCGCGGCGCTATTGAGCGGCCCCGGCAATTCACCTATCGCAGTGCCGTTCTACCGCTTAATCTGGATGTGCAATACCCCGCAATCGCGCAATTGTGCAGCCGAACGGGCTTCAGCCTTTATACCGTTATCCTCACTGCGTTCCTGGTTTCTCTCGCCAGAAACACAGGCACGACCGACCTCTACGTACGTTCTCCGGTGGCTAACCGGACCGACGCGGCCCTGGAGCCGGTAGTGGGGTATTTTGTTCACCCCATGGTGATTCGCCCCCGGCTTTGTGAATGGTCTCCTTCTCTGTTGCTGCTGGAGCAGGTCAACCATTGCGTGTTGGATGCCTATGGCCACGCCATGCTGCCGCCGCATATTTTTGAGGCGCACTGCTCGCCCCGCGCTGTCGCTTACGGCTCCCGATTTCCCTATTGGTATAACCACCATAACTATCCCTCGCGGCAGCGCCAATTAGGCACATCACAGCTCCACGGTATCGGGGTTCCATCCAGCGGGATCAAGACCGATGTTTCGCTTAACACACTACGTACCGAAAGCGGATTGGTCGGTAGTCTTTCCTACTACCGTGACGCCATTTCTGAAGATTGTGTGCAAGCCCTGTTGGTCAGTTTCAAGCAGGTATTGAATGAGTTACTTGCCATCCCACCCGGCGTACTTCTCGGCGACAGCACCAACTTCAACCAGGAAGGCACCGGTAACCAGGCAACCGGGTTGCAGCAATAATCGCGTAGTGGCCCTTGTGGGGATGGTCGCGATCTTTATTGCCGCATACGGAACACAGGGAACGCATATTCTTCTGTAGATACCGTATGGCCCCTCAAGAATTTTGCACATGCTGTCGACAGAAGACCCGGCGCTGCTCGAGGCCATCCGTGAAACCGGCAACCTGTCGCGGGCGGCGGCACACCTGGGCAAAGCGCTGTCGACCGTGTCCTATGCGGCGTGGCAACTGGAGGAACGCTTCGATGCATTGCTGTTCGACCGCCGCCGCTACCGTTTGCAACTGACCCCGGCAGGCGAGCTGCTGGTCAACGAAGCGGCGCGGCTGATGCAGGACGTCTCGCGCCCGACCCAACGGGTCCAGCAAGTCGCCTATGGCTGGGAGAGCCGCTTGTGGATCGTCACCGACGAACTGCTGGAGTTCGAGACCTTGATTCCGGTGATCGACGAACTCGACGCACTGCACAATCCGGCGTATCGCTGCGCATAACCCAGGAAGTGCTCAAAGGAGCCTGGGGAGGCCCTGCGCGAAGGCCGCGCGGACCATGCGCGCAAAAATCCTCGCCAAGTGCAATGCACTGGTGGTGGGCTGGCTGCTCAGGAACCGGGTTGGCTCGCTGCTGAAAACGGCACGCTGGTTGAAAAGCCGATGGCCGCCCCCGAGAGCCGAACATCCTGTACGCCGGTTGGCGTGGCGACCATGACGGTCGCGCCCTGGGCTGGTGGCTGGAGCAGCTGAAGAAATCGTACCTGGCTACCTGACTGGTCCAGGGAACGGACCGGTTTGTCTGACGCCCGACGTTCAGTTGGCGATCACGCTCATGTTTCGCCCACTGGCCTTGGCCACGTACAGCGCCTTGTCTGCCGCACCAATCAGGTCTTCGGGGCGGACCGGGGACGCGGCATTGCTGGCACAGACGCCGACACTGACAGTCACGGTGCCTTCCGGGCTGTCACTGTGGGCAATGTCGGCCTGCAGTACCGCACGGCGGATTTTCTCCGCCACCAGAAATGCCCCCACATAGTCGCTGCCGGGCAGCACCACGGCAAACTCTTCGCCACCATAGCGGGCGGCCAGGTCACCGGGACGCTTGATGCTGTCCGTGATGATCGCACTGACCTTGCGCAAACACTCGTCACCGGCCAGGTGGCCGTAGCGGTCGTTGAACGGTTTGAAATGGTCGACATCAATCATCAACAGCGCCAATTCGGACTGGCTGCGTCGGGCACGGCCCATTTCGGCATCGATGAAAGCATCGAGCTGACGGCGGTTGGCCAGCCCCGTCAGCGCGTCCTTGAGGGCCAGGCCTTCGAGGTTGCGATTGACCTCCAGGAGCTTGTCCTGGGTGTCCAGCAACTCGACCTGCACCAGGTTCTGCTGTTTCATCAGTTTGATAAGCCGAAACCCCAGTACCCCGAGAAAACCCAGCAACAGCGTGACGATGCCGGTGCTGAGCAGCGTCTCCTTGCGCCAGCTGCCGAGCACCTCATCCTTGTTCAACGCGGTAAAAACGATCAGCGGATAACCCTCGACCCGGCGATACCCTATCACCCGCTCGACACCGTCGATGATCGACCTGATCGTCGCCGTCCCCGCGTCGCCCTTGGGCAACAACTGGGTGAACAACGGGCTCTTGGCGAGGCTGGTGCCGATGTCCGCCTCCTTGAAGGGTCTGCGAATGACAATGCTGGCATTGTCGGCGATCAGGTTGATCACGCCGTTACTGCCCATGTCGATGCTGTCGTAGAGCTGCAGGAAATGGCTGAGGTAAATCGTCGCCACCGCCACCCCGGCAAAGCTGCCGTCGGGATGATTGAACCGGCGCGAAACCGTCATGATCCATTCACCGCTCGAACGGCTCTTGATCGACGGCCCGATGTGCGGCCCACGGCTGGGGTTATCGCGATGGAAGGTGAAGTATTCGCGGTCGGAATTGTTGACGCCGGTTTGGCCGGCGCCGTTGGAATTGGCGATCCATTGCCCTTTTTCGTCGAAAACGAACACGCCATGGAGCTGACTCAACTCACTGCGCTGGGCATTGAGCAATGCCGGCAGCCGGGATTGATCCACACCCTCGTGCTCCAGCCGATCGACCAGGGTGAACAACAGTGTGTCGGCCTGCTTGATCGTTGCCTGCGCTTGCGATGCCAGGGTCTGCGCAAGGTTGGACATCGTCACTTCCTTGTCATGCAGGTAGTACTGGCGCGAGCTCCAGGCTTCCCAGATCACGATAGCCACCATCGACAGGCACACTGCGAGCAGCAGGATCACCGCCGAGCGGACCTTGAGCCGGGGCACGGCTGGCCGGAGCATTTCAATATGATCGTTGATCGATGGATGTCCCATGGTGCTCCCTGATTGTCTGTGACAGGGCGATTCTTCCTGATCGCCTCTTTTGCTGACTATGCCTGATACAGGCTCGCAATGATGTTAGCGCGACGCCTGCTTTACCGCCTCCAGCCACGCCGGATCCAGTCGCGTCTGTTCGGTGTCGATGCCCAGCGCTTGCATTCGTTCCTTGTGCTGATCCATTTCGCGGAGCAACTGGCCGTGGTCGCTGGAGTTGCCATCGAGTTGATGCATCTGGTTCAACCCCAAATGGTAGAAACGCAACAGCTTCATCGCAACCGGATCGCCCTTTTCCACGGCCGTCGTTACATGATGCATGACATTGGTAACGCTCATCAGGCTGCGCTTGAGTTGCCAACTGTAGACCGCCGGCGCCATCCATTCCTGGCGCCAGAACACCTTGCGCATCAACGCTGCCATCGCCAGCACCGCAACGAACACGCCACCGGCATTGAAGCGCAGATTGTCGCCTCCCGGCGTGCCGAACAGAGCCACCGCCGCCGTGGACAGCACCATCGCCAGCGCCAGAAAGATCAGGGCAATGATGACCGTGCTGCGCCGGGTCTGTTGCCGGTAGGTCTGGGCGTTCATCGGCTGGATTTCGAACATTGCGTCGGGTTTCCTGAGCTTCAATGGTAAAAAGGGGTCTGAGGCAAAAAGACTGCGGGCCATTATCGCCTCTGCGCAGGATTTAGCTATGCTGGGGCTCCTTTTCATCTTTTCATCGTCAAGCAGGGACATGGCGAGACAGCGCAGTTCGTGCCATCTTCTTTCATGAATACACATTATTCGGATGCCATTCGTTGTTGTTGTGTGAATGACATCGTTTTAAGGATCATTGAATGACCCAACGCCAAGTTATCAACGCCTCCGTCAGTCCCAAAGGCAGCCTGGAAACACTCTCGCAACGGGAAGTCCAGCAATTGAGCGAAGCCGGTTCCGGCAGCACCTACACCCTCTTCCGCCAGTGCGCCCTGGCCATCCTCAACACCGGCGCCCATGTCGACAACGCCAAGACCATCCTTGAAGCCTACAAGGATTTTGAAATCCGCATTCACCAGCAGGACCGTGGCGTGCGCCTGGAACTGCTGAACGCCCCGGCCGACGCCTTCGTCGACGGTGAAATGATCGCCAGCACCCGGGAAATGCTGTTCAGCGCCCTGCGTGACATCGTCTACACCGAAAACGAACTCGACAGCCAACGCATCGACCTGAGCAGCTCCCAGGGCATCAGCGATTACGTCTTCCACCTGCTGCGCAACGCCCGCACCCTGCGTCCTGGCGTCGAGCCGAAGATCGTGGTGTGCTGGGGCGGGCACTCGATCAACACCGAAGAATACAAATACACCAAGAAAGTCGGCCACGAACTGGGCCTGCGCAGCCTGGACATCTGCACCGGTTGCGGCCCCGGCGTGATGAAAGGCCCGATGAAAGGCGCCACCATCGCCCACGCCAAGCAACGCATCCACGGCGGCCGCTACCTGGGCCTGACCGAACCCGGAATCATCGCCGCCGAGGCGCCGAACCCGATCGTCAACGAACTGGTGATCCTGCCGGACATCGAAAAACGCCTGGAAGCCTTCGTCCGTGTCGGCCACGGCATCATCATTTTCCCGGGCGGCGCCGGTACGGCCGAAGAGTTCCTGTACCTGCTGGGCATCCTGATGCACCCGGGCAATGAAGGCCTGCCCTTCCCGGTCATCCTCACCGGGCCGAAACACGCCGCGCCGTACCTGGAACAACTGGACGCATTCGTCGGTGCGACCCTGGGCGAAACCGCCAAGCAGCACTACCAGATCATCATCGATGACCCGGCCGAAGTGGCGCGGCAGATGACCCAGGGCCTCAAGGCGGTCAAGCAGTTCCGCCGCGAGCGCAACGACGCGTTCCACTTCAACTGGCTGCTGAAAATCGACGAAGGCTTCCAGCGCCCGTTCGACCCGACCCACGAAAACATGGCCAACCTGAAACTGAGCCTCGACCTGCCGTCCCACGAACTGGCAGCGAACCTGCGCCGCGCGTTCTCCGGCATCGTCGCCGGCAACGTCAAGGACAAGGGCATCCGCCTGATCGAAGAACACGGGCCGTACCAGATCCGTGGCGACGCGGCGATCATGCAACCGCTGGACCTGCTGCTCAAAGCCTTCGTCGCCCAGCACCGGATGAAACTGCCGGGCGGCGCGGCGTATGTGCCGTGTTATCGGGTGGTGGCATAACCCTTTCGGTGTAATAACGCCAACATGAGCTTTACCGTCGCGAGCCGCAGTGAAAGCTGCGGTTCGCGGCACTCTATGGAAAGAAAAAAATGCGCCAACGTAATTCCGCCAGACTGCTGGTGATCAATCCCTCGCAACAGGTTCTGCTGTTTCACTTCCAACACAAAAACGATGCCCTCGCTGGCCAAAGCCACTGGGCGACACCCGGTGGGGGGCTTGAGCAGGGTGAATCCTTCGAGGCTGCGGCGGTTCGTGAACTGTTTGAAGAGACGGGTTTACTCATCGACACGGTGGGTCCGAGCGTTGCAGAACGCAGTTTTCCGATGATGCTGCCAAGCGGCGAAACGGTGTTGTCCGTTGAGCGCTATTTCGTGGTTCGTACCGACAGTGAACACCTGTCCCGTGAGGGATGGACGGCTAACGAAGTCCGAGTAATGGCTGACCATAAATGGTGGTCGGTGGCAGAGCTGCAAGAGACCCGAGAAACGGTGTGGCCGGAGCAGTTGATCACGATGCTGGAAAACGCCTGAAGCGTGCAAGCCAACACAACCCCTGTGGCGAGGGGGCTTGCCCCCGTTCGGCTGCGCAGCAGTCGCAAATCCACTCAGCGCGGTCAGCCTGAAAAACCGCATTGCCTGATTTTGGGGCCGCTGCGCAGCCCAACGGGGGCAAGCCCCCTCGCCACAAAGGTTCTGTGTTTAGTCCAATGGGGCAACATTATCCAGAGCGCGGTTGACCGCCAGGTCGGCCAGCATGATCACCTGCTGGATGCCCAACAGCATGCTGCGTTGCGGGCCGTCCAGAAACGTGGCGAAATCAGTCGCCATCACGCTTGCTGAAGCCAGCGATTCACAGGCGTGGGCCAACAGGGTTTCGGTGTCGATGTTCGGGGCGATGACGAACATCGTGCTGGGATTGTGGGGGGCGATGCTTTTGAGGATGGCAGGTTTCAGGTGGAGAGTTGATGCACGCTGACTGGTATCGGCTTTTGATTCGGGGGGATTTGGCGTGGGTTTGACCATGACGAAGCTCCTTGATTGATGGAGCCGCCACAATTCGCTGCGAAGCGAAGAAGGTGGCGGCCATACGCGGGTTCGCAGACCGGGAATCAAGGAACCCGGCAGACCCGAAAGTCTCCCGCGCACAGCCGCCATAACGCAAAACAGTGGGCGAACAAAAGCGCCAACTGCAAGGAAACGGTGGCGCTGAGCGCCTTGATTAACCTGGGCTGCGAAACCCGATCGCTGAATTTGCAGCGACCCGGCAACGATAGAATCAGGGTCCAAGGCCCACAAGCCGGCGGATTCTGGCGTAGATGTAGGCAACGACGCAAGGCGGTGTAGCCTCACTCCTGGTCCTACAGCCGCCTCTGACATCCACAAATTCCTGTGGTGTGAGCCAACGGATTATCGTTGGTTGTAAGACCGCCATCGCGAGCAAGCTCGCTCCCACAGAAGAGCAAAAAGCAGAGCATCCCGCACCACCGCGTCGCTTCTCACCACTCATCAGGCCGAGCGTTAGCTCGCCTGCAGCTCTTGATCTTGATCCACCCGCCCCCTCGGCAGGCTGAGTGGAGGTGTTCATCCGGGGATTGGCGCGCAGCGCCGTTCGACGCAGTCGAACACATTGCATGTAGGTGCAGCGAAGCAAACCGGAGGGCGATGCCCCCGGATGAATGCCGGAGCGAAGGAACCCCGAGCCTCAGCGAGGGGCCGTACGTAAGGGGCGAGACTTTTTGGTTCCTTTTGTGTCGTTTGACAAAAGGGACTCGCCGTAAGGGCGAAACCGCCAGCCGCCGTTACCGCAGCAATGGATATGTACACGGTCAACAAAAGACAGGTCGGCTGTCAGGCCGCCTTCGCGAGCAAGCCCGCTCCCACAATTGGACCGGGTACATTTGGCGGAAATGTGTTGGCTGAAGGTTCAAGGCTGCAATGCCTGGGGCCCGGTGGACTGTGCTTTCGGCGGCCCGTCGGTACCTTCGAAGGAGACTTTCTCGGCCACGAACTGCCAGTCCTTGTAGCTGGCCATGCCTTTGAAGTCCGCCCACTGGCTGGGAAAGTTCTCTTGCTTGAGCGGCTTCTGCTCGGACGGGCAGTACACACCGCTGATCCGCCCGTCGAAATCACGCATCAGCTCCCATTCGCCACCTGTCATCGGCTCCGGGTACAACTGCCGCAGATGATGCCTGGCCGACGGAAAACGCTCGTCCTGCAACAGGTCCTTGAGTTCTTTCGGATACTGGGCCATACCGGGCGAACTGCGGTAATAGCTGCGCAGCGCCTGGGCATATTGCGTACCGACCCAGAGCAACTGGTTTTCGCGATCGCGGCGCGCAGCGGTGGCCCACAACTCGCCGGCACTGGCCAGGCCCATGCCCAGCACGACGACCAGAAACAGCACGCCCAGGTAGGTGAAGCCGTCCTGGTTCGAAGGTTTACCACTCGGAATACAGGCTGCCATCACGCGCCCTCCCGCTGGCCCCACTCTTGATATCGGCCACCCCGCCCGCCACGCCATCCGGTGGCGCGACTATGACCCAGGTGTCCTTGCGCTCGGCAATCGGGTCCAGCGGCTGGTTGCGCAGGTAGCGCAGTTCGACCAGCTGTTCGATGGAATCGGGATAACGCCCGGTGTCTCCATAGTAATGATCCAGCGCCTCGCGCATGGACGACAGGCTCTGATGCAAGGTGGTCTCTTTGGAAGCTTCCAGGCTGCTGAAGTAGCGTGGCAAGGCGATCGTCATCAGGGTCGCGATGATTGCCATGACCACCATCAGTTCAATCAGGGTAAAGCCCTTTTGCCGACGCATATGCTCACCACTCTCGGTAGGCGATGCCATTGAGGCCCTTGCCGCGGGCCTTGGAGTAAACGTCAAAGACGTCCTGGCCCTCGCGCGGGTTCTCAGCCGAACTGTCATAGGAACGCAGGCCCCAGCCGCCCTCGTCGTCACGCTTGACGGCTGCCAGCGGGTCACGGGGGATACGTCGCAGGAAGTAGAACTTGGCGCCCTTTGCGCTGCGCGTGTCACGCACACCCTCGACCAGTACCTGCAGGTTCGGCGGGTAGCCGCTGCTGTCGAGCGACTTCTCGATGTAGCCCGCGTCGAAGGCTTGTTTGTAAGCGTCGATGGCATCGCGGATCTGGTACAGCGCGGTTCGCAGGTCCTGCTCTTTGCCCCGACGCACCACGGTCTCGGTCAGCGGTGCGGCCATGCCGGCCAGCAGGCCGACCAGGGCGAGCGTCACCACGACTTCGACCAGGGTAAAACCGCGTTGCGAGGCGTTCATGATCAAGGCTTCCCGACGGTAACGGTGGTGGCGATCGGGGCGGTCATGGGGTTGACCTGAACCGTGGTGCTCATCGAACGGTCCGGTGCCTGGATGTGCATGCTGGTTTCGGTACCGGTCGGGAATTCCATGTCCGACGGACTCTGGTACGGCAGATTGCGCACGATCCGCGGGGTGATCGACAGCACCAGTTCGGATTTGATGACGTCGTCCCTGTTGCTGCCGAACAGGCGACCCAGGCCGGGAATGTCGCCAAGGCCGGGAATCTTGTTGCCGGTGGCGCCGTGGTCGTCGCGCACCAGACCGGCGAGGATCTGGGTTTCGCCGTCATGCAGACGCAAGGTGGTCTGGGCGTTGCGGGTATCGACCTGGACCGGAATGGTGCCCTGAGCGGTCGGTGTCAGCGGCGTGGCGTTACTGACTTCCAGCGCGATCTTGATCGCCACTTCGTTGTTCAGGTGCACGATGGGCTGCACTTCGAGCTTCAGACCGACGTCGAGGTAGGTCACGCTTTCGGTGATCACCGGGCCCTGGGTCGAAGGCACCGAGGTGGCGCTGATGATCGGCACGCGCTGACCGATGTGGATGCGCGCCTGTTCGCGGTTGCTGACCCGAATCACGGGGCTGGCCAGGGTATTGATGTCCTTGTCCTGGGCATTGATCTTGGCCTGGGGCGATGGCGAGATCGTGATGCGGCCGGAGTTGATGCCCTTGAGCTGATCGAGAAGGGTCACCGCCGATCCGTCGCTGTTGACCACGCCGAAGGTGTTTGGCCATTGCAGGCCAAGGTCGAGAATGCGCTGGCGGGCGACTTCCATCACTTCCACTTCCAGCACCACTTCCGGGTTGGACTGGTCCTGCGATTGCAGGAGTTTTTCCGCCATGCGCACAGCGTCACCGGTATCGCGCATGGTCAGGGTGTTGAGGCGCTCATCGACGAACACGTCGCGGGTCTTGAGCATGGTCTTGATCATGTTCAACGCCGTGTTGGCATCGATGCTGGTCAGGTAGAAGGTGCGCATCACCAACTCCTGGTAATCCTTGAGTTTCTGCGGCGAGTCCGGGTAGATCAGCACGGTGTTTTCATTGACCACTTTCTGATGCAGCTGGTTCTGTTGCAGCAGCAGATCCACGGCGTCTTCGATACGCACGTCACGTACGAAGATCGTGGCTTTCATGTCCGGGCGCAGGTCCTTGTCGAAGATGAAGTTCAGGCCGGCGACCTGGGACAGCACTTCGAAAATGGTCTTGAGGTTGGCATCGCGAAACTCCAGGGTCACCGGCCGGTCAAGGCGCGTGCGCAGTTGTGGGTACTGCACCACGTTGCGGCTCTGCACCAGGCGGATGCTGCCTTGCAGTTCCAGGGCGCCTTCGTTCTTCGGGTCCAGTTCGAGAATCTGTCTGACCTGGCGGTCGGCACCATAGATGTCACCGCGACGCAGGTCGCCACGGGCCAGTTCGAGTTTCTCATCCATGCTGCGCAGGTAGTCGAGCTGGCGCAGGGAATCCTGGGCACGACGGTTGTTCGGTTCGATGTTCAAGACCCGGCTGTAAGTCATGCGGGCCCCGGCGAAATTACGCTGGGTGCGGTCCATGTCGGCCTGGGTCAGCAGCGCCGTCACGGCGCGGGCCCGTCCGCTGTTGAGAGCCATGTGCAGTTCGGTATCGCGAGGGTTTTCCCGCAATCCTTCTTCGATGCGCGCCAGACCGGCTTCATACTGGCCCGATTCGATCAGGGCCGAAGCTTCATCCCTGGCAACCTGCGCCGAACTGCATGCGGCCAGCCCCGCGCAGAGACAAAGGCTCATCAGCAAACGGGATTTGTTCATTCCGTACTCCCCACAGACAAGGTCTGCGCCAAATGCAGAGGCAGGTAGACCAGGCTCAGTTCCTTATCGGAAATCCGCTCGATCCGCCAGGTTTCGTCGATGACATCCCCTTTGCGCACGACGTATATTTTTTCGCCGCTCTGCAAAAACACCTGCAGATCGGAACGGTCATCCAGCCTGCCGACAAACTGGAAGGGCAACGGTGGTGCAGTGGGGACTTGCACCACAGGAGTAACGACTACCGGTTGTTCAGTGACGGTGCCCGGGGCCATCGCCGCTATCCAGCTGCGGGCGGCGAACAGGTCGCCTGCCGGGCTCAGGTCCTTGATCGGCGCCAGCGCAGCGGCGCTCGATGCAGCCGTCGATGCGACAGGGGTCTTGCCCTTGGCTGGCGTAGCCACGGTGGCCACCGCAAGGTCGCTGTCGCCGGCCTGATTGAAGTATTCGGGGAGCCAGGCGAGCGCTGCCGCTACACCGAAGAACGCCACCCAACCCGACACTCGTTTGGTATTCATCATGACCTCGACAAGTAAAGGGTCATGCGGATCCGCCCGGTCAGGTCGGTATCGGCGATATTCTTGCGCTGTAGCTCCACATCCTCGAGCACCACCGCCGGCAACTGGCCGAGCAAGGCGTGCAGGAAACGCCGCAGTTGCGGATAGCTGCCACGTACCGGCAGCAGAATCTGATAACGGGCCAGCTGGGTCTTGGGGTCCACGCCCAGGGAGTATTCACCCCGGGACAAGGTGATGCGTTCCTGGGCGGCCAGGGCGTAGATCTTGTCGATGGCCACGGTGGCCTGGGGCTGGGACGGCAACTTGCTGCGAAAATCGTCGAGCTGGCGCTGCGGCACCACCGGCGCGGCCACGCTGCCGTCTTCGACCTTGGCCAGGTACTCGGTGGCTTCGCGAGTCTGCTGGCTGAGGCTCTGCAGCGACTCCCAGTCCGGCAGCAATCCCACCAGGCCATAGCTCAGCGCCAGCACCAGCATGGCCATCCCTGCCAGCCCCGGAATGCCCAGGCCTTGCAGGTATTCGTGGACGATCAATTTATGGATTTGCATCGCCGATCTCCCAGGTAGCCGACAGGTTGAACTGCACCGGGTGTTCCGGCACGTTGGCGACAATTTCGTGGCTCAGCAGCGATACGTCGGACAGCTCGTCGCTGGCTTCGAGACGGCGGTGGAAATCGAGCATGGCGTCCAGGTCCAGTGCCTCGGCGCTGATCCGCACCTGGCCCTTGCGGGCGTCCGGGGTCAGGGTCAGCAGGGCAATGTTGTCCCGCGGCATGGCTTCGAGGGTGGCGAACAGGCGTTCCCAAGGGCGGCGCAACTGCTGGGAGACCTTGCGCATTTCCGCCAGGTTATGCGCCTGCTCGCGAATTTGCGCCGGGGTCAGGCTGAGCTTGCTGCCGGTATCGCCGGTGAGCACTCGCTGTGTGATTTGCAGATGACCTTGCTGTTGTTCGGCTTCGTGGCTCAGGTGCTGTTGCACCAGCAGGCAGGTCAGTGTCAGCACCACGCCACCGGCCAGCAGGCTCCAGCCCAAGGGGCCTGCACGGCGGCGCGGCTGAAAGTCGAGCATCAGGGGGCGCATGTCAGGCCACCGCCCGAGACATGAGGTACAGGCAATCGCGTACGGCTGTCCGGTCTTCTTCGAGGGTGCGCAGATGCACACCAGGCACGTCAGGAGGCGAATCGATGCGCGCCGGTGCATGCAGGTAGACATTCAACGGCCGTTCGCTGCTGGAAGCCTGCAACTGGTGTTCACGACCGATCAACGCGGTCAGCGCCGCATCGCTGTCGCTGCTGCCCACCGATCGCACCGAGGTCCAGCGCCCCTCCCTGGCCAGCAGCAACACGCTGCGCACCGGTTCGGCGACCACGAACAGGAAATCCCCGGCCTCAAAGCTTTTATCGAAATGGTTGAACGCCGTCATCAGGTACGGCTGCACCGAACGCAAGCGCAAACCGCGAGCCCTGACCAGGGCGCGCAGGCGTTCGAGCAAGTCCTGTGGCAGCGCGGTGGCGATGCGGTCGTAACCGGCGGGTTCGGCCGAGAGCACCAGGCTCCAGGGTTGTGTCGGGGCACCGTAGAGGTCTTCGAAACACAGTTGGGCGAAGCCGAGCAATTCGGCCGGGCTACTGATCTGCTCACTCCAGGGCACCAGGCAATAGCGGCTGAAGTGCCCGGAGATCACCACCGTCAGTTCCGCCCTGGCAACGGTGTGTTCGGCCAACAAACGGTCGAGGGTATCGAGGGCCACCGTCCAGGCCTGGAAGCCTTCGTCAATGTAGCCGACGCTGCCCAGCCAGTGGGTTGCAGCACCTTGCCGCTGCCCCAGGCCAACACCGCTTGCGCCGAGCACGGCGACAAATTGCTCACGAGATAAAAGTGACACGATTGATCTCCTCGAGAGTCGTCCGGCCTTGTTCCACCATCTCCAGCGCCGACTCGCGCAACAGGCGCAAGCCACGTTTGCAGGCGTGCGCCTTGATTTTCGAAATGGGTTGGCGCTCGACGATCATTTGCCGCAATTCGTCGTCCAGGTGCAGCAACTCGGCAATTGCGCTACGCCCGCGATAACCGGTGCCCCGGCAATGTCCGCAGCCCTTGCCATGGACGAACCGGTAGTGAGCGACCTTTTGCGGATCAAGCCCCGAGACCTCCAGCTCTTCTTGCGTCGGGCTGTAGGGGCTGCTGCAACTGGTGCAGACCAGGCGGATCAAACGCTGGGCCAGTACGGCATTGAGTGCCGAGACCAGGCTGTAGGGATCGATTTCCATCTGGGTGAAACGGCCGATGACGTCGAACACGTTGTTGGCGTGAATGGTGGTGAACACCAGGTGACCGGTGAGCGCCGATTGCACGGCGATCTGTGCGGTGTCCGGGTCGCGGATTTCACCGACCATGATCTTGTCCGGGTCATGGCGCAGGATCGAGCGCAGGCCCCGGGCGAAGGTCAGGCCTTTCTTCTCGTTGACGGGGATCTGCAGCACGCCCGGCAGTTGATATTCCACCGGGTCTTCAATGGTGATGATCTTGTCCACGCCGTGATTGATCTCGGTGATCATCGCGTACAGGGTAGTGGTCTTGCCGCTACCGGTCGGCCCGGTCACCAGCACCATGCCGTAGGGTTCGGCGGCCAGCCGGCGCAGTTGGCGCAGGGTTTCTTCTTCAAAGCCCAGGGCCTGCAACTGCACGCCACAGACCTTGTCCGCCAGGTCCTGTTTGTCGAGTACCCGCAGCACCGCGTCTTCGCCGAAAATGCTCGGCATGATCGACACCCGGAAGTCGATCTGCCGGCCGCTGATGCCGATCTTGAAGCGACCATCCTGGGGCACGCGTTTTTCGCCGATGTCCAGTTCGGCCATGACCTTGACCCGGGAAATCACTTGCTCGGCGAACTCGCTGCCCTGGATTTTGCTGATGTTGTTGAGCACGCCGTCGATCCGGTACTTGATCACCAGGCCGCTGCCGGTGGTGCCGAGGTGGATGTCGCTGGCGTGCATTTTCAGCGCGTCGTACAGGGTCGAGTTGACCAGTTTGACCACGACGCTGGAATCTTCGCTGATGCTGGTCAGGGACAGGCTTTGCAGGTTATCGGTTTCGGCGCCGGCGTCGCTCTGGGCGTTGAGCGACTCCACCGCATGGAAGCTTTCTTCGTGACGCGCCAGATAGGCCTTCAGGTCATCGGCATGCACCAGGTACAGCGGCGCGCCTTGCAGGCACTCATCGATCCAGGCCAGGCGTGCACTGTCGAAGGGGTCGGCGAACACACCGATGACCGCATCGTTGTGACGCAACAGGGTGAATTCGCGCTTGAGGCATTGGGCCAGGGTCACCCGGTCGAACACCGGCGTGGAATTGAACAGGCTGTCGGTGTCGAGCACCGGGTAGTGCAGGGTTACGCCGAGGCATTGAATGAAAGGCATGGGAGCCAGTGCGCACAGCCGCCCCAGGGCGTCCAGCATCCGCTCGCCGGAACTGGTGGCCAGGGCTCGGGCCTGGGCCAGTTGCTCACTGGTAAAACGAGTCGGTGAACATTCCGGTTGCGCCGGATCTACGGCAAAGGATAGACGGTCCATGGCTTGCTCTCCTACGCCCGGGGCTTTGGGCCCTGTCGGCGCGGCGAGCCATTCGGCGGAGGCCGGAACGTCTTGTCGCGCCACTACTCCCCGGTGAGCAATTGTTCGTCGTCTGGCGCCTTGGAGGCCGATGTACTTTTTCGGCGATCTGCCAGCACCCAGCTACCGTCGTACAACTGCAGCGGGAAACTCTCGGTCCTGCTCTGGCGTCGTTCGACAAAGCCTTCGGAAGTGCTCACCCCCACTTTGGGTTCGCGTTGCCTGCCCAGAAGATCAAGCACGGCACGGGCCAATTCCGCCAATGGAAACGGTTTGAACAGGATATGGCTGACGCCCAGTTGCCGGGCCCGCTCGCAAACCTCTGCGGTTGGATGCCCTGTGATCAGCACGAAATGACACTTCCTGTTCTGGCGGACGGCATCGAGCACCTGAAAGCCTTCCATATCGGGCAAGCGGTAATCGAACACCATCACATCGGGCGCGAAATCATCGGCTTCAGCGATTCCTTTCGCACCGTCGTGGGCAATCCGGACTTCCAGTGCTTGCGCCTGCAGGTAACCCTGGAGGTTCTCCGCCAGCAACTGTTCGTCATCAACAACCAGTACTTTATTCAACAAGGTGGACTCCTTGAAACCGCAGGTCCGGATTTTGAACCTGACGGAGTGCGCGTCCTGACAGGACTAACGCACACTTCATGCCAGGCTGGGCACCGGTAATTTGAGGACTTCATGTCCTTGAATTTAAAAAACAATGCCTTTTCGTAGCGCAGTTCCATCCCCCAAAAACGGGGAAAGCGACGTGATTGGCACTGGACTTTTCCCCCCACTGTTGGGGAAACCCCCTATTGATCGGCAATCCGTTCGATTCGATTGCGCGAGCGCAATGGCGCCGACGCCCTCATCCCGGTTAAGCGTAGCCCTGCGGTTTCGCCAGTGGAAGCGTCTGCACCGGGCGGTATCGAGTTTCATGATCGGCCTCCAGTCAGGGCGTGGCAGCAATGGGTTTATAGGGTGCGACCAGATAGAAACGCTGGCCCGGCAGATCCACCGTGACGATATGGGCACCGCTCAAGCCCAGGCGCCGGCCCGGACCAAAGCTGATCAGCGGTGTCAGCCCGGTATCGAAGTCACGCAAGCCTTCCAGGGCCCTGACCAGCTTCTCGCGACTGGCATTGCGCCCGGCCTGCTTCATGCCTTCGCTGAGCAGCATCATCGAACTGAACGCGCCCACTTGCAGCACCGCATGCTGGCCACCGAGGCCCTGGTGTTCGCGCAACTGGGTCAAGGCCAGGCGCCCAGCCTGAGTCCAGTCGCTGGGCACGAACGGATAGGCCAGGAACACCCGTCGGGAAAATCCGCTGGGCACCTGCATCAGATTACCCGCCACCTGGTTCGAGGCGGCGAACAGGTAAGGCACCTGCCCCGCCGTTTGCAAACGCTCGGCCAGACGACTGAAGCCGCTGCTGCTGCCCAGGTAAAACACCGAGCGCGACCCCAAGGGAAAATCATCCCCGGCCGGGTCATAGGCTTGCAGGCGCACCTTTTGCCAGGCGTGCCCCTGCAAGTACTTGCCGAGCTCCTGCGCCGCCAGCCGTTGGCCGGGTTCGTCCGGGTAGGCGATCAGCGTCGGCCCCTGAAGCACCCGCAGGCTCGCACTGGCGTAGTTGGCCAGGGCGATCAATTGGTCGCGAAGGCCCGGCAGTGGCTCGAATATCTGCGGGCTGGTGTGGAGCGTGCCCTGCAAGGACAGCGGCCCGATCAGGGGAATGCCGGCCTGTTCCAGACGCATGGCGAAGTTCAGGTCCAATGCCGGCGCCATCGGTGCGATCAGGGCAAACACCTGCTCTTCATTGATCAACCGGTCCAGCGCCTTTTCGGCACTGGCGCGGTCGGCGCCGGGGTCGAGGATGGTCAGGCGCAACTGCCGGCCATGAATTCCGCCCGCCTCGTTGATGCGCGCCACGCAGCCATTGAGCACCGCTGCCACCGTGATGCCCTCCTCGCCCAAGGGGCCGGAACCCGGCAACAACGTACCCAGGTGCAGACTGTCGGGGGCCAGTCCCGGAACGCGGTCTTCGGCCAGGTGCTTGAGGTACGCCGTGAGGTTGCGTTGATCGATCATCGACAACACGAACCGTGGCATCGTCGGATCGAGCCGATTGTTGCCCGGGTCGCGCCCCTCCTGCACCGCCCGCGCCAGGGTGATTTCGCTGTAGGCCGGATAACTGCGGCCGTTGATGTGCTGCTGGCCTTGACTGCTGGCCAGTCGCGACCAGCGCAGGTCCGGCGGTCGTACCTCGCCTTCCGGGCGCCCGAGGCCATCCTCGCCATGACAATTGGCGCACGGCAGGCGGGTGGCCGGCAGCAGCACGCCCTCTGCGCCGACCCGGACCATGATCGGTTCGCCGCTGGCCGACACGCCTTCGTGGTACAACCGTTTACCGGCACTTTCGCTGAGACTCAGCGGCAGCGCCTGGGCGGTGAGCGCGATGCTGCCGAAGAGCAGCAGGCCAAGGACGAGGGCAGTATTCATGGCCCTGGCTCAGCGACTGGCCACGGGCATTGTCAGCAACTGCAAGCGCTGGGCAATGGCGGCGGGACGGATTTTGCTCCAGCGCTTGTTCGCCACGTCACCGACGATCAACCGTGTGGAGTGCTGCAAGGGGGTCGGCACGATCTGGTCGATGCGACCCCATACAAGGTCCATTTGCACCTTGTCTTCGGTAAGAAAAAACCAGTGGGGCCCATCGATGCCCTGTTTCAAGGTGCAAGCCTTGAGTACCGCTGGAGTGTTGCGCAGCGGATCACTGGTAAGGGAGATAAAGGTGCTGCCGTTCTGGTCCTGCAAGGGTGTGTCGGGGAAGCAGGTTTTCCTGTCGATGGCGCTCATGGCTGGTGCTCCATGGCGATGGCGGTGTGCTTGGCGTGGGCGTTGCGTTCGCCTCTGAGCCTCTCGACGGCCCGGGCCAGCTCTGTCGGTTCGGTGAGACCGTAGTAGCGGGTCCAGTAGCGGTTGTTGCCGTCCCCCACCAGAATCAGTGGCGAGTGATTCTCGAAGTCACCGCTGTAGACGCCCAGGCCCTTGAGGGTGGCATCGACCGCCTGCGGCGAACCGGTCAGCCAGCTCCAGCCCGGCCCTTTCTGGAAGGTGCGGGCGTAGTCGTTCAGGCGTTGGGGATCATCATGCTGTGGGTCGATGCTGATGGACACCAATTGCACCTCGGTGCCGACCCGCGCGCCCAACTGTTTCTGCACCCTGCCCATGATCGAGGACATCACCGGGCAGACCGTGGTGCAACGGGTGTAAATGAAACCCATGACCACGATTTTGTTGCTGACCAGGTCTTTTTCCAGGTTGACGACCTTGCCGTTCTGGTCCAGCAGGGCCACGTCGGCAAATCTGATCCGGGCGTTCTCCGGGCTGGCGGTGCTGGCCGCCATGTCGTGCCCGGTGTGCTCGTCCGCCGAGTGAGCCAGCGCCTGGTCGATACCGAAGGCCAACAGGCAAAACGTCAGCAGGCCGCAATGCGCGAATCGGTCCATGTCGGTTTCCTCGTTAGTGGGTATCACCGGGATTGACCCGAAATTCCGGCACGACGCCGGACAAGGGTTGGTCCTGTTTTCAGCAACATTCCTCTTTACCGATCTGTACCTGTCTTAACCGCCCCGTTGTGGGAGCGAGCTTGCTCGCGATAGCGGACTGACAGTCGACATCGTTGGCGAGTGGAAAGCAGTCATTGCGAGCAAGCTCGCTCCCACAGGGGGGGGTAAGCAAATCAATCAAGGACCAAGCGTGGGATATGCCAATCATGGACTCGGGCCTCGCTGCGGGTTATCGGGGGAACACTTCGATAAATCGTCCGAAGCAATCCGCATGCCACAAAAAAATACTTTATTAATCAGATTGTTATGATCACGACTTGATTGGTCGGGGGATATTCCCCACCCAATCCCCCCACTTTTTCGCCGGGGCCACTATTCCCCACTATTGGGGAAATTTCCCCGGGTGTTCGATCACAGCGGCGCATCCGCGGGCAACCCCTGCAAACGCCGATACTGGTTCAGCACACTGGGCACATAACGCTGGGTTTCGGCGAACGGCGGGACCACGTTGCCCCGGCTGAGCACCGCTTGCGGGCCGGCGTTATAGGCCGCCACGGCGAGCCGGATATCGTTGTCGAACATCGTCATCAGGCGCTTGAGATAGCGGGCGCCACCCTGGATGTTGGCCTTGGGGTCGTAGACATTGGTCACCCCCATTTCGCGGGCGGTGGCGGGCATCAATTGCATCAGCCCGCGAGCGCCCTTGGGTGAGGTGGCGCGGGCGTTGTAGCTCGATTCGGTCTTGATCACTGCGTGCAGCAGCGCCGCCGGCAGTTCGTTGGCCCTGGCCGCCGCCGCCACCAGCTCGGCATAGGGTTGCGCGGCGATCATCTGCGGTTGCTGATCGAGGCTGACCACCGGCGCATCGGGCTCACGAATCACCCGTACATATTGGCGTCCGGGGCGGTGGACATTGGACAGGACGTAGCCGCCATTGGCGTCCACGGAAACAAACACATCGGCCTGTGCGGCGCTGGCCAACACAAGGAAACCCAGCAATCCGGCGGTGAGTGTCTTCATTGTTATACCTCCCCTTTCCGGCCCCGAAAATTGGGGGTATTGCCCCAATGGCCAGTCGTGCACCAGCCATACGCAAGCACTGTGCCGTAAGCGAGAAGGCCCGTAGCAAGGGGGGCGCGCAAGGGTCAGCAACCGTGAGCATGGCAATTGCATGCAACTACATGGCAACTCTGCTGCCGACTGTTATGAGGTCATCATGAATCAGCGACTGTGTTATGCCCGGCGAACCCAAAGCGGGTTCACCTTGCTCGAACTGTTGGTGGTGCTGGTGGTACTGGGGCTGTTGGCCGGCATCGTGGCGCCGAAGTATTTCGCCCAACTGGGTCGCTCCGAAGTGAAAGTGGCCAAGGCGCAGATAGAAGGCTTGAGCAAGGCACTGGACCTTTACCGTCTGGAAGTTGGCCATTACCCGTCCACCGAACAGGGTTTGCAGGCGCTGGTCACCGCCCCCGCCGACGAACCGCGCTGGACCGGCCCGTACCTGCAGAAAAAACTCCCGCAAGACCCCTGGGGCCGCAACTACGCCTATCGCTATCCCGGTGAAAACAGCGAGTACGACCTGTTGTCCATGGGCAAGGACGGGCAGCCCGGTGGCGAAGGCGAGAACGCCGAAGTCACCAACTGGAACTGACGGGAATGGCGACCATGCGCTTTCATCTCAAGGCTGTCGGCAAGGCCGGTGTGGTCTCGATGACCGTCGAGGCACCGGGGCACAGCGAAGCCAGGCGCATCGCCGAAGACCAGGGCCTGCGAGTGGTCAGCCTGCACGCCGAACGACATTGGCGCGCCTTGCGCCTGCACAAGCGCGAGACGTTCAACCTGGTGTTGTTCAGCCAGGAACTGACCACCCTGCTCAACGCCGGTCTGCCGTTGATCGATGCCCTGGAAAGCCTGGCGGAAAAGGAAAACGCGCCACAGGCCCGCAAGACCTTGAACGAGTTGGTCCGCCTGCTTTACGAGGGCAAATCGTTTTCCCAGGCCTTGAGCCAGCTGTCGGCGGTTTTCCCCCCGTTGTACGTGGCGCTGGTGCAGTCCAGTGAAAAGACCGGCGCCGTGGGCGATGCCCTGGGCCGCTATGTCAGCTATCGCCAACGCATGGACGAGGTTCGCCAAAAGATCATCAGCGCTTCGATCTACCCCTTGCTGTTGCTGGTTGTGGGCGGTGGCGTGGTTTTGTTTTTGATGGGGTATGTCGTGCCGCGCTTCAGCCTGGTGTTTGAAGGACTGGGGTCGAACCTGCCCTGGATGTCGCAGATCCTGATGAGCAGCGGCATGTTCCTGCACGCCCACCAGGGTGAATTCTTCGGTGGCTTGTTGGCCATCATCGTCGCCCTCACCCTGCTCCAGCGCCAGCCGGCCTTTCGTCGGGGGCTGGACCACCTGATCGAAAAACTCCCTGCGGTGCACCAGCGCATCTTCATGTATGAACTGGCGCGCTTCTACCGTTCACTGGGGATTCTGCTGCAAGGCGGCATTCCCCTGGTCACCGCCATGGGCATGGTCCGTGGCCTGCTCACCGTCGCCTCCCGCACGCGCCTGGACCAGGCCTGCGACCGGGTGCGCGAGGGGCAATCACTCTCTGCCGCGCTGGAACTCAATCACCTGGTGACCCCCGTGTCCCTGCGCCTGCTGCGAGCCGGCGAACAGTCCGGCAACCTCGGGCAGATGATGGAGCGCAGCGCCGACTTCTACGACGAAGAAATCAGCCGCTGGATCGAATGGTTCGTGCGGCTGTTCGAACCCTTGCTCATGACCTTCATCGGTCTGTTGATCGGGGTGATCGTGATCCTGATGTACATCCCGATTTTTGAACTGGCCTCGAGCATTCACTGACTCTTTGAAACTGACCCTTTAGACGCGGGTCCAGCTGAACGCTGCACTCTTTTTCAATGTTCCCGCCGAATAAATCGGTGCGCTGAACTGTTCATCAAGTTCCCACGGGGAAAAATCAGCACATTGCACTGTTCATGAAGGTTCCAATCTGAATTACAGGACGGAGAACGACATGCTCATCAATAAGCTTTTACTGGCAGTAGCTATTGGCGCGGTTCTGTCGGCGTCTACCGTATTGATTCCGGACAGTCTGTCTGGAGTTTCCAGCGCTCAGGCCAAGGATGGGGGTAGTGGTGGCGGTGGTGGCGGTGGTGGCGGTGGTGGCGGTGGCGGAAGTGGTGGTGGCGGCAGTCACGGTGGTGGCGGCGGCGGTGGTAGCGGTGGTGGCGGCGGCAGTCATGGTGGAAGCGGCAGTGGTGGCAACAGCGGCAGCGGCCACAGTGGCGACCATGGCAGCAACAGTGGCCATGGCAGTGCCAACAGCGGTTCGAGCCACTCCGGATCGGTCTCGTCCTCAGGACGCAGCGGCACCCATGATGAACCTGGGGACGACCATGGCGTTCATCGGTCCGGTGAAGTCGGCGACGATCATGGCGTTCATGCCAATGGCGAGCCCGGCGATGACCGTGGTGTCCATGCCAATGGCGAGCCCGGTGATGACCGTGGTGTCCATGCCGAGCCCGGTGATGACAAAAGGAGCTGATTCCCACTGATTCCCACACAACACAAAACCCTGTGGGAGCGAGCTTGCTCGCGATGGCGGAGTGTCAGACGACTTCAATGTTGGATGACACGACGCCATCGCGAGCAAGCTCGCTCCCACAGGTTTGTTTGAGTCGGGCACTGCGCACTTCTACAAGCCACCTTCAACCCGATCCAGCCGTTCGCGCAAGAACTCAACCAGCGCCTGCACCGGCCGCGAACTTTGCCGGTGTTGCGGATAGACCGCCGACAACGTCAGCGGCTCCGGCCGAAAATCCTCCAGCACTTCCACCAGCCGTCCATCCTTCAACGCCGAGCCGACAATGAACGTCGGCAAATACGTGATCCCCAGCCCGGCAATCGCCGCGTCCTTGAGCAATTCACCGTTGTTGACCCGCATCCGCCCGCTGACATTGACGCTCAATGGCTTGCCCTGCCCTGCAAACCGCCATTGCACCTGTCGACCATGGCCGTACGGCAGGCAGTCGTGACCGTGCAAATCTTCAGGCTTGAGCGGTGTGCCGCGTTCGGTCAGGTACGCCGGGCTTGCGCAGTACACCCGCTCAATGGAGGCAATGCGTCGGGCGATCAGTGTCGAGTCTTCCAGTGTGCCGATGCGCAGCGCCAGGTCGTAGCCCTCACCGAGCAAATCCACGGGACGATCGCTCAAATCCATCTCCACCGTCACGTCGCGATAGCGCTGCAAAAACACCGGCAACAGGCAGCCCAGATGCGCCAGCGCGAACGACAGCGGCGCACTCACACGAATGGTCCCCCGTGGCTCGGTGGTCTGGCCGGCGATGCCCTGCTCCACTTGTTCGACTTCGCTGAGCAGGCGCAAGGCTGACTCGTAATAGCTCTGCCCCAGCGGCGTGACATCCAGGCGCCGGGTCGAACGATTGAGCAAGCGCACGCCCAGGCGCTCTTCGAGTTGCATCAAGCGGCGGCTGACAAACTGCTTGGACAGCCCCAGTTGATCGGCGGCCGCCGTGAAGCTGCCGGAGTCCATGACCTGGCAAAAAATACGCATATCTTCGAATGGGTTCATTGTCACTTCCCGGTTGACAGTCAAACACTTTATAGCCGCTTGTTCCCTTTCAGGCACACCATTAATCTTCGTTCACCGCACTGAAATCACCTTCCCCGAAGGATCTGCGATCTGTTTGCCTCAAGCATTTAAATGGAGTTTCCCCATGTCCTTGCTCCTTGAGCATTTGCTTTCCCTGAGTGCACTGCTGTTGGTAATCGACGCCCTGCTGTGGCACCTCGCGCCGTTCAAGCATCGCGTCAGCCGGGTCGGTGTGCGCCTGGCGCTGTTTGTGCTGTTCAGCGCGGTGCTCATCAACGCCGGCGTCAGCCCGTTGCAGGCGCCGTTGTTTGCCGATGATCGCGTGGCACAACTGGGGGCCACGGCCCTGGGGATTCTCTGGTGGCTGTACGTCGCGCGGGTGCTGACCGAAGTGATCGGCCTGGCCCTGATGCGGCGCATCGGCCATAGCGGCCGGCTGTTGCAGGATGTCATCGGTGCACTGGTGTTCCTGATTGCCGTGGTGGCCGCCGCCGGCTACGTGCTGGAGCTGCCGGTGAAAGGTTTGCTGGCGACCTCCGGCGTCGTCGCCATCGTGGTGGGTCTGGCATTGCAGAGCACCTTGAGCGACGTGTTCTCCGGCATCGTGCTCAATACCACCAAGCCGTATCAGGTCGATGACCGGGTTTCCATCGACGGTATTGAAGGCAAGGTGCTGGACATCGACTGGCGCGCCACCCACCTGCTGACCAGCGCCGGCAGCACCGCTGTAGTGCCGAACTCGGTGGCGGCCAAGGCAAAGATCGTCAATCTCAGCCGCCCGTTCAATATGCACGGCGTGTCGATCAGCATTCAGGTGCCCAACCACATCCGCCCGCGTCGGGTACTCGATGCCCTGGACCGCACCCTTCAGGGCAGTAGCAGCCTGCTGCTCGATCCGGCGCCGAAAGCCGTGCTCAAGGAGGCCGGCGAAACCATGTCCGAATACGTGGCCAGCGGCTTCATCGCCGAATTGGGCAAAAAGGGTGAAGTACGCAATCAACTGTTCGACCTGGCCCATCGGCACCTCGAAGCGGCAGGCATTTCCCGGCAACCCGATGGCGTGATCGAGCCGTCGACCCGCGCACGGGCCTTGCTCGATGAAGTGAAAATATTCCGCTCCCTGAGCGCCGAGGAACGGGATCACCTGGCCCAGAACATGGTGGCGCAGCAATACGCGGCCGGTGAGGTGGTGCTGGATCTGGATGAAGTACCGGACAGCCTGTTCGTCATCGCCACCGGCGTGGTCAGCGCCACCGTCCCCAACGGCAGCACGCAGATCGAAGCCGGGCGCATGGGGCCGAGTGAAGTCATGGGCGAACAAAGCATCCTCGCCGACACGCCGTCCCAGGCACGGTTCACCGCCATGACCTCAAGCATCATCTACCGCCTCGACAAATCACTGACCCGCAACTGCATGGCGCAACGACGGGAAGTCGACCGGGCGTTGAACAAGCTGCAGGCGGTGCGCCAGCAGAACAGCCGGATGGCGTTGATGGCCAAACCGGTAGCGGTCAGGAAAGGTGGGTTTTTGAGTTGGTTGCAGAGTCGCTGATCCAAGGTTCACACAAAACCTTGTGGGAGCGGGCTTGCTCGCGAAAGCGGTGTGTCAGGCAACATTGCTGTGACTGATACTCCGTCTTCGCGAGCAAGCCCGCTCCCACAGGTTTTGCGATTATTGGGCAGTAAATTTGGTGTAGCTGTTGATCAGGTTGCGATAGTTCGGCAGGCGTTCGGACAGCAGGTTGGCCAGGCCTTCCATGTCGTTGCGCCAGTCGCCTTGCAGCTCGCAGGCCACGGAGAACCAGTTCAGCAGTTGTGCACCGGCGGCCGACATGCGCGCCCAGGCCGCTTGTTGCACGGTGGTGTTGAAGGTGCCGGAAGCGTCGGTCACCACAAACACCTCAAAGCCTTCGGCAATGGCTGACAGTGTCGGGAACGCCACGCACACGTCGGTCACCACACCGGCAATGATCAGTTGCTTGCGACCGGTGGCCTTGATCGCCTTGACGAAGTCTTCGTTGTCCCAGGCGTTGATCTGGCCCGGGCGTGCAATGAACGGTGCGTCCGGGAACTGCGCCTTGAGTTCCGGCACGATCGGACCGTTCGGACCGCTGTCGAAACTGGTGGTGAGGATGGTCGGCAGTTTGAAGAACTTGGCGATGTCGCCCAGCGCCAGCACGTTGTTCTTGAACTCGTTGGGCGAGAAATCCTGTACCAGCGAGATCAGACCGGTCTGGTGGTCGACCAGCAATACCACAGCATCGTCTTTGTTCAGGCGTTTGTAGGGAACGTTGCTCATTGGAAACTCCTTGGTGGATGGTTGTTGCAGTCAGCGCCGACCTGTTGGGCCGGCGCTTTTTTAAAAGAGTCAGAAGGCAAAACACGAGCAGCCAAAGGCGCCCCAGAAACCGGCGAAATCGCTGACCGGCGCGTTCGACAGACGCGCCCGTTCATGACTGTGGGAATGCACCGCGCACGGGCCGCTGCAATGGTGAACCTGGGCCTGCATCGGCGAAGTCGGGCGCCAGTGGCCCGGCACCTTCACCACCGGCGACCAGTCCGGCAGCACCGGCACGCTGGCCGGCCCGAGCTTCTCGAAGTCACCGGCGCCGTACACCACCTTGCCGCCGACCACGGTCAATACCGACTCGATCCACTTGATCGCCTCTTCATCGACGCTGAAAAAATCTGCACTGAGGGCCGCGACGTCAGCCAGTTGCCCGACCTTGATCTGGCCCTTCTTGCCTTGCTCCGAGGAGAACCAGGCGCTGCCGTGGGTGAACAGTTCCAGCGCCGTCAGGCGTGAAAGGCCTTCGGCGTGCAATTCCATACCTCCGACGGTGCGACCGCTGACCATCCAGTACAGCGAGGTCCACGGGTTGTAGCTCGACACCCGCGTGGCGTCGGTACCGGCACCCACCGGTACGCCTTCGGCCAGCATGCGTTTGATCGGTGGCGTGGCTTCGGCCGCTTTCGCGCCGTAACGCTCGACGAAATATTCACCCTGGAACGCCATGCGATCCTGAATCGCGATGCCGCCACCCAGCGCCCGCACCCGCTCGATGTTCTGCGGGGTGATGGTTTCGGCGTGGTCGAAAAACCACGGCAAGCCGTTGAACGGAATGTCGCGATTAACCTTCTCGAACACATCGAGCATGCGGCTGATGGATTCGTTGTAGGTGGCGTGCAAACGGAACGGCCAGCGTTGCTCGACCAGATGGCGCACCACCGGCTCCAGTTCGGCTTCCATGGTTTGCGGCAGGTCCGGGCGCGGTTCGAGGAAGTCTTCGAAGTCCGCCGCCGAGAACACCAGCATTTCCCCGGCGCCGTTGTGCCGCAGGAAATCATCGCCCTGGTGCAGCTTCACGCTGCCGGTCCAGTTCTTGAAGTCGGTCAACTCTTCCTTGGGCTTCTGGGTGAACAGGTTGTAGGCGATGCGCACGGTCAGTTGCTCGTCCTTCGCCAACTGCTCGATCACCTGGTAATCGTCCGGGTAATTCTGGAAACCGCCGCCGGCATCGATGGCACTGGTCAGGCCCAGGCGATTGAGTTCGCGCATGAACTGACGGGTCGAGTTGACCTGATACTCCAACGGCAGCTTCGGCCCCTTGGCCAGGGTCGAGTACAGAATCATCGCATTGGGCCGCGCCACCAGCATGCCGGTCGGCTCGCCATTGGCGTCACGCACGATCTCGCCACCCGGCGGGTTCGGCGTGTCGCGGGTGTACCCGGCGACGCGTAACGCGGCGCGGTTGAGCAAGGCGCGGTCGTACAGGTGCAGCACGAAAACCGGCGTGTCTGGCGCCGCCTGATTGAGCTCCGCCAGGGTCGGCATGCGCTTCTCAGCGAACTGGAATTCGTTCCAGCCACCGACCACCCGCACCCACTGCGGGGTCGGCGTGCGGTCGGCCTGCTCTTTGAGCATGCGTAAGGCATCGGCCAATGACGGCACACCTTCCCAACGCAGTTCCAGGTTGTAGTTCAAGCCGCCACGGATCAAGTGCAAGTGTGAGTCGTTGAGCCCAGGGATCACGCAACGTCCTTTGAGGTCGATCACCTGGGTGTTCGAGCCCCGCAGGGCCATGGCTTCGGCATCGTTGCCGACTACGACAAAACGCCCGTCGCTGATCGCCACGGCGCTGGCGAGCGGTTTTTCGCGGTCAACGGTATGGAATTGACCATTGAACAGAATCAGATCGGCGTTCATCACGGTTCCTCGTGCAATGTGGCGGGAGACAGCCAGGGCGCGAACAGACGCGTCGCCATGGGCATGAAGATGTAAACCACCGACAGCACGATGGTCAGGGTGATCAGAAACGTGGCCACCACGTAATTGGAGAGCAAGGCGTTGAGCCGCAACAACGGCCCCCATAGCAGCGGCACCAGCAAGGTGTGCGGCAGGATCACCAGCAGCGTCACCACGGCCTGCTTCCAGCGCGGCGGTGGCGTACTGGCCTCGGCCTGGGGCGAGAACCAGAACTCGTTGACCGGATTGATTTCGGTCTGGTCGCCATCGGCCAGCATCGGCGCGGCTTCATCGACCAGTTCCTGGCGTTGCGGTGAATCGAGCCAGCGCTGCATCGCCTCGGTCGAACAAAAGCGCAGCACGCAGGTGTAGGTGTCGAGGCCGGCATTCTTGCCACGCACCACATCCACGCCCAAGTGCCCGACGTTCTGCGCGGCCACCTTGACGATGTTGCGCAGCCAGGCGGCATAAGGCACTTCGAAACCGGCCTTGACCCGATGCTTGACGATCAGGGTCACCACCTCATCAGGCCCCGGACTTGCCGGCTCACGGCGATTGGATTCAGACATAACGCAAGGCTCCGGCGAAACGGACATTGAGTGCCAGGCGTCCCGGCCCGGCGATGAAAATGCTGGTGAACACGATCAGCAACAGCCAGCCGAACTGGCCTTCGAAGAGCGTCCACTGCGGATGCACGATCAACATCGACACCCACAGCAAAAACAGAATAGGCAAACACGCCAGACGCGCCAGCAACCCGGCGACGATCAGCAGCGGGCACACGACCTCGGCGAAAATCGCCAGCATCAGCGTCAGATTCGTGCCCAGGTGGAAAGGGTCTTCGATGCTTTGCAGTTCGGCACTGTAGTGAAGCAACTTGGGCAAGCCATGTACCCACAACAGGAACAACCCGCCGCTGACCCGCAGGAACAGCAGCCCCCAGTCTTGCGCCCGATCATCACTTCGCGAAGTGTCCATGGCCTACCCGCACAAATGAAAAACCACCGGCGTCGATGCGCCGGGACAGGATTCGATAGTGCCGGGGCGGTGGAAGGAAAAATTGAATGTACGTGCTCTGTTTGCGTGAAGACCGAGATCGACCAAACGACATAGAACCCTGTGGGAGCGAGCTCGCTCGCGAAAAACGTCTGGACAACACGATCAATCAGGCAGCACGCGTTATCGTTGACGTCCATCGCGAGCAAGCTCGCTCCTACAGGGTTACTCGTTGCTTGCTGCTACTGGACTAGTCTTGCGGGTCGAGATTATCCAGCGCCCGGTTCACCGCCAGCTCACCCAACATGATGATCTGCGCAATCCCCAGCAGCGCATTGCGATGAGGGCTTTGCAGAAACCCCGCAAGGTCACTGGCCATGATGCTGGCCGAGGCCAGGGATTCGCAGGCGTGGGCCAAGAGGGTTTCGGTGTTGATGTCGGGGGCGATGAGAAACATCGTGCTGGGATTGTGTGGTGGTGCCGGGGCTTTCGGGGGATTGGGGGTGGGTTTGAACATGGTCAAGCTCCTTGATCAATGGAGCCGCCACAAGTCGCTGCTAAACGAATTGGGTGGCGGCTGTACGCGGGTTAGCAGACCAGGGATCAAGGAACCCGGCGCACCGAAGTGCCCCACGCACAGCCACCAAATTGCAGATCGAACTGATCTGAAGGTGACACTGGCGAGCCTTGAAATTTACCGAGCTGCTAAACCCGATCGCTGAATGGGCAGCGACGTGGAGAACGATAGAGATCAGGGCCAAGACTCACAAGCCGGCGGATTCTGGCGTAGTTGTAGGCAACGACGCAAGGCGGTGTGGCTTTCAGGAATAAAGGCTGACGGCTTTTAAACAGGGCTGTCAGAACACTGCACATTCCCTGTGGGAGCGAGCTTGCTCGCGATGGCGGCATTACATCCGGCATTGATGTTGACTGATACACCGCTATCGCGAGCAAGCTCGCTCCTACAGTGGATCAGCGTATGTCTGTGAGAGATTGGTCGGCTGTCAGGCCGCCTTCGCGGGCAAGCCCGCTCCCACAGGTGCTGAGTACATCTGCAAGTGATTGAGCGGCTGTCAGGTCGCCTTCGCGAGCAAGCTCGCTCCCACAATTTGATCGGTGTACATCAGCAAGAAATTGATTGGCTGGCAGGCCGCCTTCGCGGGCAAGCCCGCTCCCACAGGTGCTGAGTACACCTGCAAGTGATTGGGCGGCTGTCAGGTCGCCTTCGCGAGCAAGCTCGCTCCCACAATTTGATCGGTGTACATCAGCAAGAAATTGATTGGCTGGCAGGCCGCCTTCGCGGGCAAGCCCGCTCCCACAGCTGCTGAGTACATCTGCAAGTAATTGGGCGGCTGTCAGGTCGCCTTCGCGAGCAAGCTCGCTCCCACAATTTGATCGGTGTACATCAGCAAGAAATTGATTGGCTGGCAGGCCGCCTTCGCGGGCAAGCCCGCTCCCACAGGTGCTGAGTACACCTGCAAGTGATTGGGCGGCTGTCAGGTCGCCTTCGCGAGCAAGCTCGCTCCCACAATTTGATCGGTGTGCATCAGCAAGTGATTGGTCGGCTGGCAGGCCGCCTTCGCGAGCAGGCTCGCTCCTACAGTTGGGCTGGGTACACTTGAAAGAAATTGGTCGGCTGGCAGGCCACCATCGCGAGCAAGCTCGCACCCACAGAAGAGCAAAAAGCAGAGCATCCCGCACCACCGCGTCGCTTCTCACCACTCATCAGGCCGAGCGTTAGCTCGCCTGCAGCTTTTGATCTTGATCCACCCGCCCCCTCGGCAGGCTGAGCGGAGGTGTTCATCCGGGGATTGGCGCGCAGCGCCGTTCGACGCAGTCGAACTCATTGCATGTAGGTCGAAGCGAAGCCGACCGGAGGGCAATGCCCCCGGATGAATACCGGAGCGAAGGAACCCCGAGCCCAAGCGAGGGGCCGTACGTAAGGGGCGAGACCTTTTGGTTCCTTTTGGGGCGTTTGCCAAAAGGGACTCGCCGTAAGGGCGAAACCACCAGCCGCCGTTACCGAAGAAACGGATATGTACTCAATCAACCAAGAACCTGGTCGGCCCAGAGGCCGCCAAGGTCAACACCTATGAAACATCCAAAGCCACAGACATGAACTGACCGATCCGCGACCGCAACCACCGCTCCGCCGGATCATTGTCATGCACCCCGCTCCAGGCCATCGACAACTGCGCCGCCTCAATCTCGAACGGCGGATCCTCAGCGCGCAAGCCACAGCCCTCGACCAACGCACACGCCGCATAATCCGGCACAGTGGCAATCATCTCGGTCCCGGCGAGCAACGCCCGCAATCCACTGAACTGCGGCACCCCCAGCACCACACGACGACTACGCCCGACCTTCGCCAGATCCAGGTCGATGTTGCCACTCAGGTCGCCGGAAAAAGACACCATCGCATGGGGCCGCTCGCAGTACTCATCCAGGGTCAGCGTCCCCGGCCGGGTGTCGCCGCGCAGCACTTTGCAGGGGATATCGCGCAGCTTCTTGCGCTTGGCATTGGCCGGCAGATCCGTGGTGTAGCTCACGCCCACCGAAATTTCCCCCGACGCCAACAGCACTGGCATCAACAGGTAATTGGCTCGCCGCACGACCACGACGATGCCCGGTGCTTCCTCTTGCAACTGACGCAGCAACGGTGGAAACAAACCGAACTCGGCATCGTCCGACAACCCGATGCGAAACACATCGCAACTGGTCGCAGGATCGAGTTCCTTGGCCCGGCTGACCGCACCGGAGATGGTGTCCATCGCTGGCTGCAATTCCTTGAGAATCGCCAATGCGCGCGCCGTCGGTTCCATGCCGCGTCCGTTGCGCAGCAGCAACGGATCGTCGAACAGATCGCGCAAACGCCCCAGCGCGGCGCTCACCGCCGGTTGGCCCATGAACAGTTTTTCCGCGACTCGGGTCAGGTTCTTTTCGAACATCAGGGCCTCGAAAATCACCAGCAGGTTCATGTCGACGCGACGCAGATCGTTACGGTTCATAGGCACGGGTTCCTTATGTGTGTTCGGCCGGGCGCGAGGATGAGAATTGTGTCTGACTTTACCCAAGACTTCCCGCGGTGAGCGAGAAATTAACAACGATTAACTCGTAAGCCAGAGCCTTCGGGTCCAAGAATGAAGCCTACCGACACGGACATTCGCCATGGCTCACGTTCAGCAAAATGCCGCCCCCGCGTCATTCACGCCGGTGCCAAAGAAAAACACCGGCGGCCTCAGCCCGCAGCGCGAAAAGCTGGTCAAACAACTGATCCTCGAACGCTTGGGCGACAGCCTGGAAGTCACCGAACTGGCGCAGGCCTGCGCCCTGTCGCGCAGTCACTTCTCCCGCGCGTTCAAGTGCAGCACCGGCCTCTCGCCACAGGACTGGATTCGCCAGCAGCGCATTGCCCTGGCCAAGCAATTGATCCAGCACACCAACCTCAGCCTCACGCAGATCAGCCTCGAATGCGGCTTCTGCGATCAGGCGCACTTCTGCCACATCTTCACCCGCAGCGAAGGCATCAATCCGTTTGCCTGGCGCTGTCAGTTTGTCCGTGGCATCGTCCACAATGGCAAAAGATCGCAGCCTTCGGCAGCGCCTACGGGTATGCAGGTTACCGTGTAGGCGCTGGCGAAACCTGCGATCCCTTGATCCGGCTTTTTAACCTTTCAAGAACGCCAACAGGTCAGCGTTGAGCTGATCCTTATGGGTGTCCGTCAAACCGTGAGGGGCGCCCGGGTAAATCTTCAGGGTCGAGCCCTTTACCAGTTTGGCGCAGGAGACGCCCGCCGCTTCATACGGCACGACCTGATCCGCGTCGCCATGCACCACCAGCGTCGGCACGTCGAACTTCTGCAAGTCTTCGGTGAAGTCGGTTTCCGAGAACGCCTTGATGCAGTCATAGGCGTTCTTGTGGCCGGCCATCATGCCCTGCATCCAGAACCAGTCGATCATGCCCCGGGACGGTTTCGCGTCAGGCTTGTTGAAGCCGAAGAACGGGCCGCTGGCGAGGTCAATGTACAGCTGCGAGCGATCGACCAGCGAGGCCTGGCGGATGCCGTCGAACACTTCCAGCGGCAGGCCGCCGGGGTTGGCTTCGGTCTTGAGCATCAGCGGTGGCACCGCGGAAATCAGCCCGGCCTTGGCCACGCGGCCGGTGCCGTGGCGACCGATGTAACGCGCCACCTCGCCACCGCCGGTGGAGAAGCCGAACAGCACGGCGTTTTGCAGGTCGAGCAGCTCGATCAACTGTGCCAGATCGTCGGCGTAATGGTCCATGTCATTGCCCGACCACGGCTGGCTGGAACGCCCATGACCGCGACGGTCGTGGGCGATGACCCGATAGCCCTTGGAGGCCAGGAAGATCATCTGCGATTCCCAGCTGTCGGCGTTCAGTGGCCAGCCGTGACTGAAGACAATCGGCTGACCGGTGCCCCAGTCCTTGTAGTAAATCTCGACGCCATCGCGGGTAGTGAAAGTGCTCATGGGTGATGCCTCCTTAACGAGGATTGGGGGTGAATCAAACGGGTCAGTGGCGCAGGCGATCGGCCAGGCGCGCCACTCGCTCGCCCAGGTGCGCGGCTGTGCAGCGATCCTCGGGCGGAGGGGCATCGTCGGGGGATTGCTCGACATTCGACTGGGCCATGGCGCCCAGTGAGCTGCCCAGGCGATTGAGTTGGCCGTTGAACGCGCCGGTGCTGGAGCGTGCCGGCAGCAGGTCGAGGCCGACCCAGATCATCGAGTGCTGGGCGGCGAACACCGTCATTTGCAGCAAGGTGTTGAGCTTGTCGCCGCACAGGCTGCCGGAGTTGGTGAAGCCCGCCGCGAGTTTGTCGCGCCAGGGCTGGGTCAGGTAGAACGCCGCCGTGGCCTCCATGAACGCCTTGAAGGCCGCCGAGGCGCTGCCCATGTAGGTCGGCGCGCCGAAAATGATGGCGTCGGCGTAGTGCAGCCGCTCCCAGTGCTCGTCTACCTCTTCGACCGGGATCAACTGGCAGGTGCTGCCAAGGTGCCGTTCCACGCCACCGGCCACGGCTTCGGCCATGACCCGGGTGTGCCCGTAGCCACTGTGATAGACCACCACCACGTTGCTCATTGGTTTGTCCTTGAGAGGGGTTGAAATCCCTTGTAGGAGCGAGCTTGCTCGCGATGGAGTATCAGTCGACACCCATGTGGCTGACACACCATCGCGAGCAAGCTCGCTCCTACAGGGAAGAGAGTTTTGAGTGCAGACCGGACGCAGGACGAGTTAAACGTTGTTAATTTTCCATGGCGCGCAAAAAGCCCCGGCTATCGCTGTCCATCTGTCGCGCCCAATGATCATCGGGCTGACGCCCCTTGACCGATACGCTAGAGTCAACACCCGCACCCGACAGTCACCCGGGCAGCGCATTGCGCTGGCTAAAAAACTTGAGGAATATGCTCGAAAACCGCGTACCAGACGGATGCAGCAGGAGCGACTCGTTGACCCTTTCCCCCGAACAGGCTGTGCATTTCGGCCCCTACCGGGTCTACCCCGGACAACGCCTGGTGATGGAGGCCGACCAGCCTTTGCGCCTGGGGCGGCGCGCCATGGACATCCTGTTGATCCTGCTTGAGCACGCCGGCAACGTGGTCAGCAAGCAGCAACTGATCGCCCGGGTCTGGCCCAACAGCGTGGTCGAAGACATCAACCTGCGGGTGCACATGGCCGCGTTGCGCAAGGCGCTCGGCGACGGACAGGCCGGCCAGCGCTACATCGTCACCGTGGCCCAGCGCGGGTACAGCTTCGTCGCACCGCACTCACTGGAGCAGGCCGAGCAACCGCCAGCACCCGAGGCTTGCGCACCGAGCCGGCATAACCTGCCGGTGCGCCGTACGCGAATGATCGGCCGGCAGACCCTGGTCGACAATCTGATGGTGCAACTGCCACGCCAGCGCTTCATCACCCTCGTCGGTCCCGGCGGCATCGGCAAGACCACCGTGGCCTTGCGGGTCGCCGAACAAATGATCGGTCGCTACCGGGACGGCATTCGCCTGCTGGACCTAGCCCCGATCAACTGCCCGCTGATGATCGACGGTCATCTGGCGACGTTGCTCGAACTGGCCCTGCACGACGACGCCCCCCTGAACGGTCTTGCCGACTGTCTGCGTGACAGGCAAATGCTGTTGGTCATCGACAACTGCGAGCACCTGGTCGACGCCATCGCCCATCTCTGCGAAACCATTCTGCGCAGTGCGCCGCACGTGCATATTCTCGCCACCAGCCGCGAAAGCCTGCGGGCCGAAGGCGAATTCGTCCAGCGCCTGGAATCACTCGACTGCCCGCCGCCCATCGCCGTCCTCGACTGCGCCCAGGCGATGACCTTTTCCGCCCTGCAACTGTTTGTCGAGCGGGCCATGGCCAGCCATGACAGCTTTGAACTGACGGACGATGAACTGCCGCTGTTGATCGACATCTGCCACCGACTGGACGGCATTCCACTGGCCATCGAACTGGCGGCGGCGCAAGTGGGCAACTTCGGATTGCCCGGCTTGTTGACGCAGTTGCAAAGCAACTTCCGGGTGTTGACCCAGCCCAGCCAGACGCCCCCGGCACGCCATCAGACCCTGCGCGCGACACTGGACTGGAGCTTCGAGCTACTCAGCGCCTGCGAAAAGACCTGCCTGCGCCGACTGAGTGTGTTTCGCGGCGGTTTCACCCTGGAGTCCGCAGCGGCGGTGATTGTCGGCGAACACATCGAACCCCGCGAGGTGTTCGGCTCGATCACCCAACTGGTCGCCAAGTCCCTGTTGAACGTGGAGGTGGGCGACGAGGATGTTTACTACCGCCTGCTCGATACCACCCGCAGCTATGCCCTGGAAAAACTTGCGCAAACCACCGACCTGCCCGGGACGCGGGAGCGGCATGCCGAGCGTTGCCTGGCAACGATGCAACAGGCGCAGGACGACTGGGAGAAAACGTCCACCGGCTTGTGGCTCGAACGCTATGGCCGGGCCCTGGAGGACATCCGTGCAGCCCTCGATTGGGGTTTGCACGGGCAAGGGCCGCAGGCACTGGCGATACGCCTGGCCGCGACGTCCACGCCGCTGTGGCAGGAGTTGTCACTGCTCAAGGAACACGGCGGTTATGTGCGCAAGGCGCTGGCCTTGCTCGAGCAGTCTGCCGAGCCTTGCCCGCGCTTGCAGATGGCCCTCAAGCTGGCTTTGGGCAGTGCCTGTTATCACGTTCAAGGAGGTAGCAGCGAAACCGTTGGCGCCTTCGTCAGCGCCAGAGCCCTGGCCCGCCAACTCAACGATGTGGCCGGTCAGTTGCGGGCGATTTCCGGGCACCTGGCGGTCAATCTCAGCTGCGGCCAATACCAGATGGCCCTGGAACAGAGTCGGCAATTCGATCACCTGGGGCTGCAAGACGACGCCCAGATGTCCCTGAGCATGCATCGATTGCGGGTGCTCGCCCTGCACTTCTCCGGCAACCAGCATCAGGCTGGGGAGCATGCCGAACAAGTGCTGCAACGCATGGCCCACAGCGGTCATCTCAACCGTTTCACCCATGGCTTTGGCGTGCAATACGACCAGAGTGTCGCGGCGCTGACCCTCCACGCGCGCATCCTCTGGCTGCAAGGCCAGCCGGAACAGGCCTGGCGCACTGCCCGCCAGGCGCTGGACATCGCATTACAGATCAACCACGGCACATCGATCTGCTACACCCTGGCGCTCGCCGGCTGTCTGATCGCCCACTACAACGGCGATACCCGCAGCGCCCGCGAACTCCTGCGCCTGCTGCTGCAACAAGCGCGGAAGCACTCGGTCCTGCTGTTCCATGACTGGGCGCAACACTATGCGCGGGTGATCGGCGGTACCGATGTTCAGCCAATCGGCCGACAAAGCGTCGGTTTGATCAAGGACATCATGGTCACGCTGGATTCAACCTGTGTCGACGATGATTTGCTTGAACGTGCGCAAAGCGGTGTTTCGGACTGGAGCACGGCAGAGATACTGCGGGCCAGGGCCAGGACGTTGCTGGCAACCGATTGCCCGCTCCAGACCGCGACGGCCGAAACCATGCTGCTCAAGGCACTCAACGTGGCAAAGGCCCAGGGTGCCCTGACCTGGGAGCTGCGCAGCGCCACCTCACTGGCGCAGTTGTGGCAGCGTCAGGGCGATCCCCAGCGGGCGCATCAATTGCTGGCCCCGATCTATCAGCGCTACACCGAAGGTTTCGCCACGCCAGACTTGATGACCGTTCGCCGGCTACTCGACGAGTTGCAATGCGACCTGCCCGCCTGAAGGCCAGCGCGCTTGACTGACGTAACCGGCATAACGCATTTCAAGGGCGCGCAACTCACCACTGAGTTCGAGTTTTTCCAGCGCGTAGGTGCGGGTGGTGTTGAGGAAGCGGTAGCGGGCCACTTCCCTCCCCTGCTCCAGGGTCAGTAGCGACTTGAGGGCCAGACTTTCCATCACCTTGATCAGGTCGGCGGCGGGCAGCCTGTCGCAGCAGATCACGCCGATCGCTGCGTCCCGGGTGAAGGCCATTTTGAACACTGCCAGGCGCTGCAACACGGTTTGCTCCGCGGCTGTCAAACGTTCGTAGCTCCAGTCCAGCGCCGCCTTGAGCGTCTGGTGCCGCGGCACGGCCGTGCGGCGGCCCTGGGACAGCAATTGAAAACAGTTATCGAGTTGCGCTTGCAACCCCACCAGCGCCAGCGCATCGATTTGCGCCGCCGCCAATTCAATCGCCAGCGGCAGGCCGTCGAGGCGCCGGCAGATTTCCCGTACGGTCTTGAGGTCTTGTTCGCGCAGGGTGAACCCTTGCTGACGAGCCCGGGCACGGCTGACGAATAACTGCACCGCCGAATAGCCCATGACCTCGTCAACACTGCGCAGCGCTGACACCGGCGGCACCGCCAGCGGTGGCAGACGCAATACGGTTTCGCCCGCCGCCTGGAGCGGCTCGCGGCTGGTGGCGAGGATCGACAGACGAGGCAGCGAAGCCAGCAGCGTTTCGATCAACGTCTGGCAGCGTTCGAGCAGGTGTTCGCAGTTGTCCAGGACCAACAAGGCATGCCGCTGCGCCAGCGCCTCCAGCGTGGTGCCGACCTCCAGCCCAAGGGTTCGTGTGAGGTGGTCGGTCACTTGCGCCGGGTCATCGATCGCCGCCAGGTCCACCAGCCACACGCCGTGCCGATAGTGCTGCAACAACAGTTCGGCCACGCGCAGCGCCACGGTGGTCTTGCCGATCCCGCAAGGCCCGACCAGGGTCATGAATCGGCGCACCGGCAACTGCCGCACCAGGCTGCCGACAACCGCATCGCGCCCGGTGATCGGCGTGAGCCGCGCCGGCAAGTTGTGCAGGGGCTTTTTTACGGTCTCGCTCGGGAACGATACGGGCTGCGGCGAATGCTGTACCGGGGCGACAAAACTGTAGCCGCGCTGGGGAATGTTGACGATGTAGCACTGGCCGTTCTGGCCGTCGCCCAGGGCTCGGCGCAGGGCGGCAATGTGTACCCGCAGGTTGATCTCTTCGACCACGGAGCGCGGCCAGACCTGCGCAATCAACTCTTCCTTGCTGACCACCGAGCCTGCGTGCTCGACCAGCACCTGCAACACGTCAAGGGCGCGGCCGCCCAGGCGCAGCGGTCGATCGCCCTCCAGCACCAGTCGCTGACTGAGGTGGAAAGCGTAGGGCCCGAATTGCAGCACCGCTTCGCTGTTTATATCTCTGAGACTGTTCATGAGCTGTCACTCGCTGCAAGCCTGGCTTCCAGCCCAGGCTCTGCACCGTCCTTGCAATGAGTTCAGCGGTATCTTGGCAGGCCTCGGTGACGGTACAACTGCCGCGGGGGGAGCGTCACGGCCATTGCGGTGCGCACGACGGACATGCGCGCTAGCTGAACTGCTCGCGGTATTGGGTTGGAGTCAGGCCGAGTTTTTCACTGAACAGAAAACGCATGTGCCGCACGCTGCCGAAGCCGCTTTTGAAGGCCACGGTCTTGAGTGGCAACTCGGTGGTTTCCAGCAGGTTCCTGGCGCAATCGATACGCGCGCTTTGCAGAAACTCCATTGGCGTCATGTTCACATCCCGGGCAAACACCCTGGCGAAATGACGCGGGCTCATGTTGGCCAGCCCGGCCATGGACTCGATGCTGTAGGTTTCATCGAGATGTTCAAGCACATGGTTCTGCACCCGGGTAATCGCCGTTTCGTGAGGGGCCACCGCCGCCATCAACGGGCTGAACTGCGCCTGCCCGCCCTGGCGTTTCATGACCACCAGCAACACCTTGGCCACGTCCTGGGCGACTTTTTTGCCATGGTCCTGGGCGACCACCGACAAGGCCAGGTCGATCCCGGCGGTGACGCCACCGGAAGTGATCAGGTTGCGGTCCTGAACGAAGATCTGATCGGTCTCGACGGTCGCCTTCGGAAAGCCCTTGATCAGCCGCTCGGTGTAGTGCCAGTGGGTGGTGACGCGATAGCCGTCGAGCAAACCCGCATGCCCCAACACGAACGCCCCGGTGCAGATCGAGCCATAACCGGCGGACCGGCTGACGTTGTGCCTGAGCCAGTCGAGCAATGGCGGATGCTTTTCGTTGTAGGCACCGGGACCACCGGGCACCAGCAGCAAATCAAAACCCTCGCAGGCCTGATCGATGTGCCGGTCGGCGTACACGCTTACCCCGTTGGACGCCCGCAGTGCGCCGGGCTCGGTGCCGATGGTCGTCAGCACGTAGTGATCCTCGGGTTTCAGATAACGATTGGCGATGGAAAACACTTCCATGGGCCCGGCCATGTCGAGCAGGAGAAAGTCGGGAAACAGCACCATTGCCACGGTTTTCATGGATTGGAATTCACTGGGATCTATAGGGTTGGCACACCGAACCTTGTGGGAGCGGGCTTGCTCGCGAAAGCAGTGTGTCATCCACCATCAAGTAACCTGACACTACGCCTTCGCGAGCAAGCCCGCTCCCACAAAAGTCGTGCTGTGCATTATGACCAGACACAAGCCAAAGTCGGAAAAGAATAACTGATTCGCGCCCGAATACTGTCAACCTGACAGAGACAGTATTTCAATTTCAACCTACTTATTGCACCAACCAGTAACCATTAACCTTCTCCTCACTCGGACGAATTCACGTCCCCAAAGGAGATTTCATCATGCTGACTCTTCGCAAAGCCTCGGATCGTGGCCTGGCCAATCACGGCTGGTTGAAGTCGTTCCATACCTTTTCCTTCGCCAGCTATCGCAACCCGAAAGAGCAGGGTTTTTCCGACCTGCTGGTGATCAACGACGACCGCGTCGCCGCCGGCAAAGGCTTCGGCCAGCACCCGCACCGCGACATGGAGATTTTCTCCTATGTGCTTGAAGGTGCCCTGGAACACAAGGACACCCTGGGCACAGGTTCCGTGATCCGCCCCGGCGACGTGCAACTGATGAGCGCAGGCAGCGGTGTGGCCCACAGTGAATTCAACCACTCCGGAACCCGGCCGGTGCACTTTCTGCAAATCTGGATCGTGCCCGACGTCAGCGGCGCCAAACCGCGCTATCAGCAAGAGCATTTCAGCACCCAGAAGAAACGCGGGCGCCTGCAACTGATCATCTCGCCGGACGGCGCCAAGGGTTCGCTGAAGGTGCGTCAGGATGCACGGGTGTATGCCGGACTGATCGACGGCAAGGAAAGCGCCACCCTGGAGCTCGCCGCCAACCGCTACGCCTATGTGCATGTGGCCCGGGGCAACGTTGAACTCAACGGTGTGTTGTTGCAGGAAGGCGACGGTGTGCGGGTTCGCGAAGAACAGGTGCTGACCTTGAGCAATGGCGTGGATGCTGAAGTATTGGTCTTTGACCTGCGGCCACAGGAACTGCCGGAAATGCCATGACAGATCCCTGTGGGAGCGGGCTTGCTCGCGAAAGCGCTGTGTCATTCAACAGAGATGTCGACTGGCACTCCGCCTTCGCGAGCAAGCCCGCTCCCACAGGTTGTGTGGCCCCCGGATTTATTCGCAGGTCCCGGCGCCCCCTGCGACAAGGGTAGCGACCTCTGCGCCCTGCTCCCCCTGATAACGGGCCCGATAGCGCCCGGGGCTTTCCCCGGTCCACTTCTTGAACGCCCGATGGAAGGCGCTGGGTTCCTGGAAACCCAGTTGTTCAGCGATATCGCTGATGCTCGCGTCGCTCTGACGCAATTGCTCAAAGGCCACGCCACGGCGGACTTCGTCCTTGATCTCTTGGTAGGAACAGCCTTCACGCTCCAGTTTGCGGCGGAAGGTGCTGGGGCTCAGGTGCTGTTCCAGGGCAAAGGCCTGCAACGTCGGCCACTGACTGTAATGACTACCGCGCAAGCGCTGATGAACCTGGGATGCCAGGCCATGCTGGTTGCGGAAGCGGATCACCAGCCATTGCGGCGCAGTACGCAGAAACACTTTCAGCGACGCCAGGTCCTGAACCACGGGCAGGCGCAAGTAGTGGCTGGCAAATTCGATTTCGGTGCGCTCGGCACCGAAGGTCAGGTTGGGGCCCCACAGCAGGCGGTCGTCACCCAGCGACAGGCGCGAATGGCGGAAGTCCGCACGGTCAATGGGAATGCGCCGCCCGCCCAGCCAGCACAGCAGACTGATCATCAACACCAGGAAAGTTTCTTCACCAAACCGGCTGGCATCGTTGTCCGTCGAACGGGTGTCGAGGCTGATGACCGCACGCTTGCCACGCACGGCCAGAGAGCCGCGAAAGTCGCGCAGGAACAAGCCGAAGTTGGCCAGGCATTGACGCATGGCCTTGTGCAGATCGGGCTCCTGAATCAAGGCACGGCAAATCAGGGCGAAACTGCCCGGCGGCATGCCATGGGAATCGAGCCCGAAAAACTCATCGTCGAGCTCGCGGATCTGGATCAGCCACAACGCCGCAAACGCATTGGCCGGCACCCGCGCCGTGGGTTGGTGCATGACCGCCGGATCAATGCCCGCCTGTTCGAGCACGGCCGTCACGCGCTGCGGATCATCGCGCAGCCCATGGATCATTGCCTGCACGAAATAGGCGGCAACCGAGTCCTTTTCCCGCATTGGTTCGCTTCTCTCTCATCACCCGAATGGCAAAAAACATCAGTGCCGTTGAACAGTTTTGGCATAGGACAACCGCCCTGCCGGCTCTAGACTCGCGGCAATAGTACGCCTTCGACCGCAATCGCGGCCAAGGTATCGCAGGGTTTGATCGAAGGATGGGAAGATGAATCTGCAAAACATCGGGGTGATCGGTGCGGGCACCATGGGCAACGGCATCGCCCAAGTCTGCGCCATGGCCGGTTTCAACGTGACCTTGCTCGATATTTCCGAAAGCGCTTTGCAAAAAGCCGTCGCAACGGTCGGCAAAAACCTGGACCGGCAGATCGCCAAGGAAACCCTGACGCCGGAGCAGAAACAGGCCGCCCTCGACAAAATCCGCACCAGCACCGACTACAGCAGCCTGCAAAACGCACAGCTGGTCATCGAAGCTGCGACGGAAAATCTCGACCTGAAACTGCGTGTGCTGCAACAGATTGCCGCGCAAGTCAGCAGCGAATGCGTCATTGCCTCCAATACCTCGTCGCTGTCGATCACCCAACTCGCCGCCAGTGTCAGCCAGCCTGAGCGCTTCATCGGCCTGCATTTCTTCAACCCGGTGCCGGTGATGGGCCTGATCGAAGTCATCCGTGGCCTGCAAACCAGTGACGCGACCCACCAACTGGCGCTGGACATGGCAACCACCCTCGGCAAAACCGCAATTACCGCCGGCAACCGCCCGGGCTTTGTGGTCAACCGGATCCTGGTGCCGATGATCAACGAAGCGATCCTGGTGTTCCAGGAAGGCCTGGCCAGCGCCGAAGACATCGACGCCGGCATGCGCCTGGGCTGCAACCAGCCTATCGGCCCGTTGGCCTTGGCGGACCTGATTGGCCTGGACACTCTGTTGTCGATCCTTGAAGCCTTCTATGACGGTTTCAACGACAGCAAATATCGCCCGGCGCCGTTGCTCAAGGAAATGGTCGCCGCCGGTTACCTGGGACGTAAAACGGGGCGCGGCTTCCATGCCTATGCCTGAGCGTTGCTCGCGCTTTGCCGAGTACCGGGACAAGGTCCTGGAGCTGTTTGCCTGCAAGGGGTTCGGCCAGGTCGGCATGCGTGAGCTCGCGACGTGCCTGGGGCTCTCCCCAGGCTCGCTGTATCACCATTACCCCAGCAAACAGCATCTGCTGCTCGACCTGATCGAGGAGTTCTACGAGGAGCTGCTGGCCACTCTGGGGCGTATCCAGCAAAAGGCCCCAGGCAAGCGCGACAAACTCAACAGTCTGATCCGCGCCCATCTGAATCTGCATCGGGAGATGCCCTGGCATTTCCGCCTGGTGGAGCGCGACAGCGGTTGCCTGAACGAAGAGCAACAGGATCGGGTCCGGCAATTGCGCGAGCAATACGAACGCACGTTGCTGAGAATGCTGGGCGCCAAGTCCCGTTTCAGCGAGCAAGGCCTGCTGGCCGCCGGGCATGCCATTGGCGCCCTGCTCAACAGTGCTCCCAGCTGGCTGACACCCCATGTGCTGGACGAGCAGGAACGTGAGGAGCTGCTCGAGAGCATGGTCAGCGGCGCCATCGAACGTGTACTGGCGCCACGACGTGTGCCGGAGGCGATAAGCCTCGCGCGTCCTATCGAAAAAACATCTAAAGAAACACAAGCTTCGACAAAGATTTAGCGCTTTGCTTGTCGGCTCGACACAATCGGAATTCGCCGAAAAAACCGGCGTCCAAACCGTTGTATGTACTCGAGCACCTGGAGCCGACCATGAAAATCAATCCCTACCTTATCTTCAACGGCGACTGCAAAGCGGCCTTCACGTTCTACGCGCAGTGCCTGCAAGGCCAGATCGAAGCCATGATGACCTTCGGCGAAACGCCTGCCGGTGAGCATGTCCCCACGGATCTGCACAACCTGATCATCCATACCCGCCTGATCGTGGGCGATCAGGCGATCATGGGGTCGGACACCACTCCGGATCGTCCCGTCCAGGGCATGAGTGGTTGCTCGATCTCACTCAACGTCGACAGCATTGCCGAGGCCGAACGGGTCTTCAAGGCACTGGCGGACGGTGGCTCTGTGCAAATGCCACTGGAAACCACGTTCTGGGCAGCACGCTTCGGCATGCTGGTCGACCGTTTTGGTGTGTCGTGGATGGTCAATTGCGAAAAGGATCAGTGAAAGGCCTTGGTCGATCGAGAGTATTGAAGGCACAAAAAAGCCCGACCTGAAAAGGTTGGGCTTTCTGGCAACTCCCGGCCTGTCTGCTACCGTCAACTAGCCATACGGATAGCAGCGAACCTGAGGAGGATACCCACTATGCCGGCCCACGACGCGTCCTGGCCCACCCGTTGCAAGCTCTTGCTACTGGCCGGTGGAATGATCGCCAGCCTGCTGACCCTCAATGGTTGCACCACTGTCGATGCCCAGACCACCGCCTATGTCGGCGTAGAACATCCGGCACCGACATCGCCGGACCAGGTTGTCGTGCTGCGCTCGGAGCCTCTGCGCCCACATGTGCGCCTGGGTGAAGTGTTGATCGACGCCAGCATCGACCCTGCCCCGCCGATTACCGAAGTCGAACAGAAGCTGCGGGAAGAGTCCGCCAAACTCGGTGGCGACGCCGTGGTGGTCGTCTATGACCACATTCAGGCGGTGGGTGCCTATGCCAGCGGGCCGCTGTGGGCACGCGACGTGAGGACCATCGAGGGACGCAAGCTCAAAGGTATCGTGATCAAGTACCAGTAGATATCTCCCCTTGGAGGACAGCGTCAACGGAGGTTGAATTTGAATGACGTGGTGATTGCCCTCATCGTTTTCGCCTGCCTGTCCGCCAGCGCACTGATGGGCTCGTACGTGAGGGAGCGATTACCGAGCCATCATCTGAGCGATGACTCCGTGGCGGTGGTGAAGCTGGCCACCGGCCTCATTGCAACGATGTCGGCGCTGGTCCTCGGCCTGCTCGTTTCCTCTGCCAAAGGCACCTTCGATACGGCCAATGCCGAACTGGAGGGCGCGGCGGCGAAAGTGGTTCAATTCGACCGCTTGCTGGCCCGCTACGGCCCCGACACCCAGGGCATCCGCACCGAGCTCAAGCACAACTACGCCGAAGTCACCCAGGTGCTCGCGACCCGCGATCACCGTCAGATTGAAAAACTCGATAGCCCGGAAGTGATCCGTCGCTCCGAAGGCCTGCAACGCCAGGTCGAGTCACTGACGCCCGGCAACGATGATCAGCGCGCGCTCAAAGCCAAGGCATTGCAAGACATGGACACCGTGTTTGCCGCCCGCTGGCTGACCCTGCTGCAGGCCAATCAATCGATTCCACCGGTGATGCTGGTGATCCTGGTGACGTGGCTGGGGATTATCTTCGGTTCGTTTGGCCTGTTTGCACCCTGCAACGGCACCATTGTCGCCGTATTGCTGATGTGTGCCCTGTCGACGGGGGCAACCATCCTGCTGGTAGAGGAACTCAATCGACCGCTTGATGGTTTTATTTGTGTGTCGCTGGATCCCTTGGAGCACACGCTGGAGCGGTTGGGGCAGTAATTGGCTTCATTGTAGGAGCGAGCCTGCTCGCGATGGACGTTAACGATGACGCGGGAAACCTGACGCCCCGCAGCGCTCGCGGGTTTTTCGCGAGCAAGCTCGCGCCTACAGGAGCGCCAAAAACAAAACCCCTACCTGCATACGCAGATAGGGGTTTCGGAATTTAATCTTGACGATGACCTACTCTCACATGGGGAAACCCCACACTACCATCGGCGATGCATCGTTTCACTGCTGAGTTCGGGATGGGATCAGGTGGTTCCAACGCTCTATGGTCGTCAAGAAATTCGGGTACTGAGTCGTGGCCGGCTGGCCTCGCTTCAGCAAATTGGGTATGTGATAAAAATCGGTGTTTTGTGAGCGTCGAACTTTCGGTTCTTTCGTCTTCACACACCGCAATCTGATGCTCTTTCGAGTAGTCAAATTGCTTGGGTGTTATATGGTCAAGCCTCACGGGCAATTAGTATTGGTTAGCTCAACGCCTCACAGCGCTTACACACCCAACCTATCAACGTCGTAGTCTTCGACGGCCCTTCAGGGGACTCAAGGTCCCAGTGAGATCTCATCTTGAGGCAAGTTTCCCGCTTAGATGCTTTCAGCGGTTATCTTTTCCGAACATAGCTACCCGGCAATGCCACTGGCGTGACAACCGGAACACCAGAGGTTCGTCCACTCCGGTCCTCTCGTACTAGGAGCAGCCCCTCTCAAATCTCAAACGTCCACGGCAGATAGGGACCGAACTGTCTCACGACGTTCTAAACCCAGCTCGCGTACCACTTTAAATGGCGAACAGCCATACCCTTGGGACCGGCTTCAGCCCCAGGATGTGATGAGCCGACATCGAGGTGCCAAACACCGCCGTCGATATGAACTCTTGGGCGGTATCAGCCTGTTATCCCCGGAGTACCTTTTATCCGTTGAGCGATGGCCCTTCCATACAGAACCACCGGATCACTAAGACCTACTTTCGTACCTGCTCGACGTGTCTGTCTCGCAGTCAAGCGCGCTTTTGCCTTTATACTCTACGACCGATTTCCGACCGGTCTGAGCGCACCTTCGTACTCCTCCGTTACTCTTTAGGAGGAGACCGCCCCAGTCAAACTACCCACCATACACTGTCCTCGATCCGGATAACGGACCTGAGTTAGAACCTCAAAGTTGCCAGGGTGGTATTTCAAGGATGGCTCCACGCGAACTGGCGTCCACGCTTCAAAGCCTCCCACCTATCCTACACAAGCAAATTCAAAGTCCAGTGCAAAGCTATAGTAAAGGTTCACGGGGTCTTTCCGTCTAGCCGCGGATACACTGCATCTTCACAGCGATTTCAATTTCACTGAGTCTCGGGTGGAGACAGCGCCGCCATCGTTACGCCATTCGTGCAGGTCGGAACTTACCCGACAAGGAATTTCGCTACCTTAGGACCGTTATAGTTACGGCCGCCGTTTACCGGGGCTTCGATCAAGAGCTTCGCGTTAGCTAACCCCATCAATTAACCTTCCGGCACCGGGCAGGCGTCACACCCTATACGTCCACTTTCGTGTTTGCAGAGTGCTGTGTTTTTAATAAACAGTCGCAGCGGCCTGGTATCTTCGACCGGCGTGGGCTTACGGAGCAAGTCCTTCACCCTCACCGGCGCACCTTCTCCCGAAGTTACGGTGCCATTTTGCCTAGTTCCTTCACCCGAGTTCTCTCAAGCGCCTTGGTATTCTCTACCCAACCACCTGTGTCGGTTTGGGGTACGGTTCCTGGTTACCTGAAGCTTAGAAGCTTTTCTTGGAAGCATGGCATCAACCACTTCGTGTTCCAAAGGAACACTCGTCATCAGCTCTCGGCCTTAGAATCCCGGATTTACCTAAGATTCCAGCCTACCACCTTAAACTTGGACAACCAACGCCAAGCTGGCCTAGCCTTCTCCGTCCCTCCATCGCAATAACCAGAAGTACAGGAATATTAACCTGTTTTCCATCGACTACGCTTTTCAGCCTCGCCTTAGGGACCGACTAACCCTGCGTCGATTAACGTTGCGCAGGAAACCTTGGTCTTTCGGCGTGGGTGTTTTTCACACCCATTGTCGTTACTCATGTCAGCATTCGCACTTCTGATACCTCCAGCAAGCTTCTCAACTCACCTTCACAGGCTTACAGAACGCTCCTCTACCGCATCATCCGAAGATGATACCCGTAGCTTCGGTGTATGGTTTGAGCCCCGTTACATCTTCCGCGCAGGCCGACTCGACTAGTGAGCTATTACGCTTTCTTTAAAGGGTGGCTGCTTCTAAGCCAACCTCCTAGCTGTCTAAGCCTTCCCACATCGTTTCCCACTTAACCATAACTTTGGGACCTTAGCTGACGGTCTGGGTTGTTTCCCTTTTCACGACGGACGTTAGCACCCGCCGTGTGTCTCCCATGCTCGGCACTTGTAGGTATTCGGAGTTTGCATCGGTTTGGTAAGTCGGGATGACCCCCTAGCCGAAACAGTGCTCTACCCCCTACAGTGATACATGAGGCGCTACCTAAATAGCTTTCGAGGAGAACCAGCTATCTCCGAGCTTGATTAGCCTTTCACTCCGATCCACAGGTCATCCGCTAACTTTTCAACGGTAGTCGGTTCGGTCCTCCAGTCAGTGTTACCTAACCTTCAACCTGCCCATGGATAGATCGCCCGGTTTCGGGTCTATTCCCAGCGACTAGACGCCCTATTAAGACTCGCTTTCGCTACGCCTCCCCTATTCGGTTAAGCTCGCCACTGAAAATAAGTCGCTGACCCATTATACAAAAGGTACGCAGTCACCCAACAAAGTGGGCTCCCACTGCTTGTACGCATACGGTTTCAGGATCTATTTCACTCCCCTCTCCGGGGTTCTTTTCGCCTTTCCCTCACGGTACTAGTTCACTATCGGTCAGTCAGTAGTATTTAGCCTTGGAGGATGGTCCCCCCATATTCAGACAAAGTTTCTCGTGCTCCGTCCTACTCGATTTCATGACTAAGAGATTTTCGCGTACAGGGCTATCACCCACTATGGCCGCACTTTCCAGAGCGTTCCGCTAATCTCAAAGCCACTTAAGGGCTGGTCCCCGTTCGCTCGCCACTACTAAGGGAATCTCGGTTGATTTCTTTTCCTCAGGGTACTTAGATGTTTCAGTTCCCCTGGTTCGCCTCTTGCACCTATGTATTCAGTACAAGATAACCATCTTATGATGGCTGGGTTCCCCCATTCAGACATCTCCGGATCAAAGTCTGTTTGCCGACTCCCCGAAGCTTTTCGCAGGCTACCACGTCTTTCATCGCCTCTGACTGCCAAGGCATCCACCGTATGCGCTTCTTCACTTGACCATATAACCCCAAGCAATCTGGTTATACTGTGAAGACGACATTCGCCGAAAATTCGAATTTCTCAACTAAGAGAACTCACAAATTTTACCTTAGCCTGATCCGTTACCAGTGAAAGTAACGTTCAGTCTATCTTTCTATCACATACCCAAATTTTTAAAGAACGAACTAGTCAAAGACTAGAAATCAACATTCACCATCGAACCGATGGAATGCTCATTTCTAAGCTTTATACAATCAGAAGCAGTAGTGGTGGAGCCAAACGGGATCGAACCGTTGACCTCCTGCGTGCAAGGCAGGCGCTCTCCCAGCTGAGCTATGGCCCCGTATTTCTACAGGCGTTTCCCACACAAAATTGGTGGGTCTGGGCAGATTCGAACTGCCGACCTCACCCTTATCAGGGGTGCGCTCTAACCAACTGAGCTACAGACCCAATTTCGAGCTGCTAAGGCCGACCTCACCCTGCTCTTAACCACAGAGCATGGGGTGCGCTCTAACCAACTAAGCTACAACCCCAAGGCTGCTTCTTATCGTCTTCTTCAATGAATCAAGCAATTCGTGTGGGAACTTATGGAGCAGCTGAGTCGTCGATTAAGGAGGTGATCCAGCCGCAGGTTCCCCTACGGCTACCTTGTTACGACTTCACCCCAGTCATGAATCACACCGTGGTAACCGTCCTCCCGAAGGTTAGACTAGCTACTTCTGGTGCAACCCACTCCCATGGTGTGACGGGCGGTGTGTACAAGGCCCGGGAACGTATTCACCGCGACATTCTGATTCGCGATTACTAGCGATTCCGACTTCACGCAGTCGAGTTGCAGACTGCGATCCGGACTACGATCGGTTTTGTGGGATTAGCTCCACCTCGCGGCTTGGCAACCCTCTGTACCGACCATTGTAGCACGTGTGTAGCCCAGGCCGTAAGGGCCATGATGACTTGACGTCATCCCCACCTTCCTCCGGTTTGTCACCGGCAGTCTCCTTAGAGTGCCCACCATGACGTGCTGGTAACTAAGGACAAGGGTTGCGCTCGTTACGGGACTTAACCCAACATCTCACGACACGAGCTGACGACAGCCATGCAGCACCTGTCTCAATGTTCCCGAAGGCACCAATCCATCTCTGGAAAGTTCATTGGATGTCAAGGCCTGGTAAGGTTCTTCGCGTTGCTTCGAATTAAACCACATGCTCCACCGCTTGTGCGGGCCCCCGTCAATTCATTTGAGTTTTAACCTTGCGGCCGTACTCCCCAGGCGGTCAACTTAATGCGTTAGCTGCGCCACTAAGAGCTCAAGGCTCCCAACGGCTAGTTGACATCGTTTACGGCGTGGACTACCAGGGTATCTAATCCTGTTTGCTCCCCACGCTTTCGCACCTCAGTGTCAGTATCAGTCCAGGTGGTCGCCTTCGCCACTGGTGTTCCTTCCTATATCTACGCATTTCACCGCTACACAGGAAATTCCACCACCCTCTACCATACTCTAGCTTGTCAGTTTTGAATGCAGTTCCCAGGTTGAGCCCGGGGCTTTCACATCCAACTTAACAAACCACCTACGCGCGCTTTACGCCCAGTAATTCCGATTAACGCTTGCACCCTCTGTATTACCGCGGCTGCTGGCACAGAGTTAGCCGGTGCTTATTCTGTCGGTAACGTCAAAACACTAACGTATTAGGTTAATGCCCTTCCTCCCAACTTAAAGTGCTTTACAATCCGAAGACCTTCTTCACACACGCGGCATGGCTGGATCAGGCTTTCGCCCATTGTCCAATATTCCCCACTGCTGCCTCCCGTAGGAGTCTGGACCGTGTCTCAGTTCCAGTGTGACTGATCATCCTCTCAGACCAGTTACGGATCGTCGCCTTGGTGAGCCATTACCTCACCAACTAGCTAATCCGACCTAGGCTCATCTGATAGCGCAAGGCCCGAAGGTCCCCTGCTTTCTCCCGTAGGACGTATGCGGTATTAGCGTTCCTTTCGAAACGTTGTCCCCCACTACCAGGCAGATTCCTAGGCATTACTCACCCGTCCGCCGCTGAATTCAGGAGCAAGCTCCTGTCATCCGCTCGACTTGCATGTGTTAGGCCTGCCGCCAGCGTTCAATCTGAGCCATGATCAAACTCTTCAGTTCAAACATCTTTGGGTTTTTAGAAAACCCTAAACTTGGCTCAGCAATCGTTGGTTACATCTTTGATTTCTCGCGGAGTAACTTGTGATGCTGATAATCTGTTGACTAGCAGTCTGACTCCACAAGCACCCACACGAATTGCTTGATTCAGTTGTTAAAGAGCGGTTGGTTAAGATCTTTCGTCTCAACCGAGGCGCGCATTCTACAGCAGCCTCATTTGCTGTCAAGTGATTATTTTCAGAAGCTTTCAAAGTTTCCTTTGTAACTTCAACCACTTGCGCTTCAGATCTCTCGTCAGCGGGAGGCGAATTCTACAGCGTTACACGCTGCTGTCAACACCTCTTTTTCAACTCCCTTTCGGCTTCGATGAACTGAAGCAACCTGCTGCCGAAAACTGCGTAACTCTTTGTTTACCAAGGAGTTTTCCGTTTCGACTGCGCCGGAAGTGGGGCGAATTATAGACATCTACAATCTGCCGTCAAGCACTGATTCGGGTTTTCTATCAATATCCTGCAGAATGCAGCAAAACGACCCAAATGACGCCTATATAGAGGAGCCAGAACGCCCCTCTATATAGAAGAGCTTCCCATAGGCAGCCACAACCCATGTCATAGCCAAAAAATCAGCCCACGTGCACAGACGATTGACTGACCGCCAAAAACAAAAAAGCACCCAAGGTGCTTTTTTGTTATCGCTATCAGTTGAACAAAGCCGACACCCTCGCCCGCGCCATGTGCAGCTTTTTGTAGCTTTCGATCAGGCGAAGGTGCCTGTCGAGCCCTTCCAGTTTCATGCTCGTCGGCGTCAGACCATAGAATCGCACGCTGCCATCCACGGACCCTATCGCCGCGTCCATCCGCTCGTTGCCGAACATCCGGCGGAAGTTGACCTCGTAGTCGCTCAGTTCCAGATCATCGTCCAGCTGCATTTCCAGCACGACGTTCACAGCTTGATAAAACAAGCCGCGCTCGACGGTGTTGTCGTTGTATTGCAAGAAGGCTTCCACCAGATCCTTGGCCTGATCAAACTTCTGCAAGGCGAGATAAATCAGCAGCCTCAGCTCCAGGATCGTCAACTTGCCCCAAGGCGTGTTGTCGTCGAACTCGATGCCGATCAAAGTGGTGATGTCGGTGTAGTCATCCAGCTCGCTGTTTTCCAGACCTTGGGCCAGCGATCTCAGGCCGACTTTGCTCAGGCTGTGCAGGTTCAGGATGTCAGCGCGGAACTGCAGCGCTTTGTTGGTGTTATCCCAGATCAAATCTTCTACCGGATAAATTTCCGAGTAACCCGGCACCAGAATGCGGCAGGCCTTGGCACCAATGTGCTCATAGACTGCCATGTACACTTCTTTGCCCATGTCTTCGAGAATGCCGAACAGGGTCGCGGCCTCTTCGGTATTGGAGTTTTCGCCCTGACCGGAGAAATCCCACTCAACGAATTCAAAATCCGGTTTTGCACTAAAGAAGCGCCACGAGACCACACCGCTGGAATCGATAAAGTGCTCGACGAAGTTGTTCGGCTCAGTCACCGCCTGACCTTCGAAGGTCGGCTGAGGCAGATCGTTCAGGCCTTCGAAACTGCGGCCTTGCAGCAGCTCCGTCAGGCTGCGCTCCAGCGCCACTTCCAGGCTGGGGTGCGCGCCGAACGAGGCAAACACACCACCGGTACGCGGGTTCATCAAGGTCACACACATCACCGGGAACTCCCCGCCCAGCGATGCATCCTTGACCAGCACCGGGAAGCCCTGCTCTTCCAGGGCCTGGATACCAGCCAGAATCCCCGGGTATTTCGCCAGTACTTCCTGCGGCACATCCGGCAGGGCCATTTCGCCTTCGAGGATTTCGCGTTTGACCGCGCGCTCGAAGATCTCCGACAGGCACTGCACCTGGGCTTCGGCCAGGGTGTTGCCGGCGCTCATGCCATTGCTCAGGAACAGGTTTTCGATCAGGTTGGACGGGAAGTACACCACCTCATTGTCCGACTGGCGCACAAACGGCAGTGAACAAATGCCGCGCTGGATATTGCCGGAGTTGGTGTCGTACAGATGCGAGCCACGCAACTCGCCATCCCGGTCGTAAATCTTCAGGCAGTACTCGTCGAGAATTTCAGTCGGCAGTTCGTCCTTCGGGCCAGGCTTGAACCAGCGCTCGTCCGGGTAATGCACAAACGCCGCGTTGGCGATGTCCTCGCCCCAGAACTGATCGTTGTAGAAGAAGTTGCAGTTGAGCCGCTCGATAAACTCGCCCAGTGCCGATGCCAGCGCGCCTTCCTTGGTCGCGCCTTTGCCGTTGGTAAAACACATTGGCGAGTGCGCATCGCGGATGTGCAGCGACCACACATTGGGAACGATATTGCGCCACGAAGCGATTTCAATCTTCATGCCCAGGTCAGCCAGGATGCCCGACATGTTGGCGATGGTTTGCTCCAGCGGCAGGTCCTTGCCCACAATGTAGGTGCCCGCCTCGCTGGTCGAGTGCGGCATCAGCAACGCCTGGGCATCGGCGTCGAGGTTTTCGACCTCTTCAATCACAAACTCAGGCCCGGTTTGCACCACCTTCTTTACCGTACAACGGTCGATGGAGCGCAAGATCCCCTGACGGTCCTTGGCGGAAATGTCCGCTGGCAATTCAACCTGAATCTTGAAAATCTGGTTGTAGCGGTTTTCCGGATCAACAATGTTGTTCTGCGACAGGCGGATATTTTCGGTGGGGATATTGCGAGTTTCGCAATACAGCTTCACGAAGTACGCCGCACACAACGCCGACGAAGCCAGGAAGTAATCGAACGGCCCCGGTGCCGAGCCATCGCCCTTGTAGCGAATGGGTTGATCGGCAATCACCGTGAAGTCGTCGAACTTGGCTTCAAGTCGAAGGTTGTCGAGAAAGTTGACCTTGATTTCCATGTGCGATTACCAGAATTACGAGCTAAACGATTTGGCCGCCATTATCCGGTTTTTCGGCACAGACCGTTAACTTTCCGCTATTTATCGATCAACACCACACCCCGCTCCTCAAGCAAGCGCACAAACATCGTCAGGCTCTGCGACACGGTCCCCCTGCGCCATACCAGCCAGGTGCGTAAATAGCGGAACGACTCCGACAACGGCCAGACGCTGACCGTCGTGCATCCAGGCATGCTTTCGAGCATGCTGCGGGGCATCAGCGCCAGGCCGGCACCGGCGCTGACGCAGGCCAGCATGCCGTGATAGGACTCCATTTCGAAAATCTTGCCGGGCACCGCCGCGCCATTGGCGAACCAGCTTTCGAAATGATGGCGATAGGAGCAGTTGGAGCGGAAGGCATAGATGTTTTCGCCATTCACATCCTTGGCCCGATGAATCGGGTCATGGTTGAGGGGGGCGATCAGGACCATTTCCTCCTCGAATGCAGGCACACCCTCCAGCGCCGGATGCAACACCGGACCATCGACAAATGCAGCGGCCAGCCGCCCGGACAGCACTCCATCGATCATGGTCCCGGAGGGGCCGGTGGACAGGTCCAGTTCGACCTTGGCGTGCTTCTGGTTATAGGCGGCCAATAGCTCTGGAATACGTACCGCTGCAGTACTTTCCAGCGAACCCAGGGCGAAGGCTCCCTGCGGTTCTTCACCCGCCACGGTGGCGCGCGCCTCCTGAACCAGATCGAGAATACGTCGAGCGTAATCCAGAAAGCTCCAGCCGGCCGGCGACAGGCGCAGGCGACTCTTCTCGCGAATAAACAGATCCACACCCAGGTCCAGTTCAAGCTGTTTGATTCTGGTCGTGAGATTCGATGGCACCCGGTGGATATGCTGGGCGGCCACGCTGATGCTGCCGTGCTCGGCGACAGCCTTGAAAATTTCGAGCTGAACCAGATCCAAGCCATTCTCCAAACGTGAACGTTATGCTCAGTATTATTCAGTTTCCAGAAAACATATAGCCCCATAACCTGAGCACATTCCTACCTCGCAGGACGGTGCCATGACCAACGTATCCAGCCTTACCCATGCTATTTCGATCAACCCCGCTACAGGCGAGCAGATCGGCCATTACCCTTTCGAATCCGATTCGGCATTACAGGCCGCGCTGACGCGGGCCGCTACCGGGTTTCGCGCCTGGCGCGGCAAACCGGTTGAACAGCGCGCGCAACTGTTGATCAACCTCGCTCAGGCCTTGCGCAACAATGCACAGGCCATGGCGAACATGATCACCCTGGAAATGGGTAAGCCGATTGCCCAGGCCCGCGGTGAAATTGAAAAATGTGCGCAGCTCTGCCAGTGGTACGCCGAACACGGCCCCGCCATGCTGAGCCCGGAACCGACCCTGGTTGAAGGCGGCAAGGCACGCATTGAATATCGTCCCCTGGGCCCGATTCTCGCCGTGATGCCGTGGAACTTCCCCATCTGGCAAGTCCTGCGCGGCGCGGTCCCCACCCTGCTCGCCGGCAATACCTACGTGCTCAAGCACGCGCCAAACGTCATGGGCAGCACCTACCTGCTGCTGGAGGCCTTCAAGCAAGCGGACTTCCCCGAAGGTGTTTTCGAGGTCATCAACGTCACCCCGGACGGTGTATCCAAGGCGATCGCCGATCCACGCATCGCGGCCGTCACCCTCACCGGTAGCGTGCGAGCGGGCATGGCCATCGGTGCTCAGGCCGGAGCCGCACTGAAGAAATGCGTATTGGAACTGGGTGGCTCCGACCCCTTTATCGTGCTGGACGACGCGGACCTCGATGAGGCGGTAAAAGCCGCCGTGATCGGGCGCTATCAAAACACCGGACAAGTCTGCGCCGCAGCCAAACGACTGATTGTCGAGCAAGGCATTGCCCGGGAATTTACCCGCAAGTTCGTCGAGGCCACCCAACAGCTGGTTGTCGGTGATCCACTGGCTACCACCACCTATATCGGCCCGATGGCTCGCTTCGATCTGCGCGATGAACTGGATCAACAGGTGCGCGACACACTGAAAGAAGGCGCGACGTTGCTGATGGGTGGAAAGAAGGCTGAAGGCCCAGGTAACTACTATGAGCCCACTGTACTCGGCGACGTGACCGATCAGATGACATCATTCAAACAGGAGTTGTTTGGTCCGGTGGCCTCAATCATCACGGCCCGAGACGCAGCCCATGCGCTGGAGTTGGCCAATGACAGCGAGTTCGGCCTCACCGCCACCCTCTACACGCGCAATGTCGAACTCGCCCGGCAGATGGCCAGCGAACTTGAAACCGGCGGCGTGTTCATCAACGGCTATAGCGCCAGCGATCCGCGTGTCAGTTTTGGTGGCGTGAAGAAGAGTGGCTTTGGTCGTGAACTCTCGCATTTCGGGGTGCGTGAATTCTGTAATGCACAAACGGTTTGGCTGGACCGGCGTTAAGGGCAGCGTAGTGCCCCTGGGGTAAAACCGGGGGTATTTCTCAATGACTAGGCCCAATCTTTTCAGATTGGGCCTAGTCATTGAGAAATATGGTCAGGACTGGAGTGTCATACCAGTCGAATCAGCAGCAACACCAGGAGCACATTCAATACCGCCAGCGAACTCAGGCCCGCAAGCACACCGCCAGCGCCCCAGATCTCTAACAGGTACCCGGCCGCGAGGGGAGTCAAGGCCTGTCCTATGAGCGAAGGCCGAGCCATGCGCCCCATCAGCAAAACATAATGAGTAGGCGACATGAGGGCCAATGGCAGCAGTCCTCGAACGATCGCCCGCAAGCCATTACCCGCACCATAGATCACCAGACCCAGCGCGGTCATTGCCGGAGAGATGGTCACAAACAGCAGACCAATTGCCACGAACACCACAGAGATCAACGTCGTCCAGATCGGGTGTCGCTTTCGCGAAAACACTTGTAGAACACGTGATCCTACCTGACTCGGCCCCAGCAACGCGCTCAGTCCGATAGCGGCTGCAAGCGAGTAGCCCTGCCCCTGCAACAATGAAATCAGCTGGACCGACATCGCCGTCATGATCACGGCACCCAACGCGAAGATCAGCGTAAGCAACAGGTAGATCCGCCGGTCTATTGAGAGACTTTCATCACTCACTGCCGGGCTCTTTGTGAGGGGTCCCGTGCCCCGCGCCAGCACCCAGAGATAAAGCGGTGCCACGGCAATGACCAATAACACCCCATAAGCCACGCACGTCGTGCGCCAGCCAACGTGCTCGATGACCAGCGCTACCGCGGGCCATGACAGCGTTGTCGCAAACCCTGAAATAAGCGTGATCCCGGTAATCGCACTGCCCGCCCGCTCCCCGTACAGAGAACCTAAAGCCGCGAATAGCGCTTCATACAGCCCCAGCGCCATACCGACGCCAATCACGGCCCAAGACAAAAGAAACATCGGCAACGAGGTCGAGATGGCCAACAAAAACAACCCGATAGCGACACCCAGCCCGCTACTGGCCAGGATGGGGCGGCCGCCGTACCGGGCGATAAGCCGGCTGGTCAACGGTGCCAGCATCGCGGAAACCAGAATGCTCAGAGACAGTGCGCCATACACCCACTGGCTGGCCCAACCGGTCTCTTTCATGATCGGATCGGCCATGACGGCCATCAGGAAGAACGAACCTCCCCAGACCAGAACTTGCAGCATCCCCAAAATAAAAATGCCGAATACGCCAGGCAGTCGCGTTTGTTGGTTCAAGACAGTGTCATCAGTGGTGAGCAAAGCGGAACTCGTGAGCAGCTGCGCAACTACGGATAATTGGGCGATTTGTATGGGGACGGGGCACTCGCAGCTAACAGGTTCACCGTTGGCTCAAAGCATGTGTCCAGCCCAAATCTTGCGATTGACCAGATCGGCGGCAATCTCGATAAAGGCATCCCCGACAAATTTGGCGGCCGGACTGACCCGCCTGTCGGCCGGAAAAACCTGAACCAGTTTGCGCATGGGAACGGGGTCGACCAAGGGGGCTGCACTGAGCACGCCAGCGTCGACCTGCGCGTAAATCGATGCCAAAGGCAAAGCGGTCAGACCGAAGCCATTTCGGACCAGATCGATCATGGCGCCGAAGGAGTCGGCTTCAACGCTGGTCTTGAGCTTGATCCCGACTTGACGTGCACAATCATCCAGAATCACGCGAAGGCTATGTCGAGCGCTTGGCAATACCAATTGCTGCTCAGCCAATGACTCGAACGATATCGGCGTATCAAGACGCAGGTTGGCGCTGGCGGGACCGACCAGCAGCAGATTTTCCATCATCACCGGCACGATACGCAGCGTATGCAAAGGATGGGGATCGTAAGAAATCGCCAGTTCCAATTCGCCACGCTGAACCCAATCGAGCAGATAACCGCTGAAGGCCGAGGAAAACCTGACGGCGAGATTCGGATGCGCCTCTTTGATCTTGCGTACCAATGGAACAGTGATAATTTGCGCGACCGTCGGCGTCGTGCCGATGACGACCGTTCCCCGAAAAGAGGACTTTGCGCCCACAACAGAACTTCGAATGGACTCCATTTCTTCCATGATTCGGGTGGCATGTGCCAACACTTCACGTCCGGCGTCGGTGATCTCCATGCCTCGACCATGTCGATCAAACAGGTAGGTGCCGAGCTCCTTTTCCAACAATCGAATTTGCCGGCTAAGTGCCGGTTGCGCGATGTGAAGACGATCCGAGGCCTTGCTGAGACTGCCCAGCTCGGCAACATGAATCAGGGTTTTGAGTTGAACGACATCCATTACCAGGCCAGTCAGCATCGGGCTCGGCGCGATATGCGGCGAAAGTGCTGTGAGTGTAATCGCATTTACGCACCTTGGAATGCCCCGCAACCACCGTGTCGTGCGGCCCCAGGACCTTCAAGCCGGCTGTATCCCCCGGCCCGCCGGGGCTGCACGCCAAGCTATAAAATTCAGGTATATCAGTTAGGCCTTCCTGACGGCTTATTACCCTCCTGACTCTGCGGTAGCGTGCAATCAACGTCGGCGCCAAAGAGCGCTCGACTCACTACAAGAATAAGATTCGAGGGCTCGCGCCATGATGTTCAATGCTTCGTCTCACCCGTCCGATTTCCCCGGGCCACTACCGTTCGCCACGCTCGTGCTTCCACCCTCCCCCTTCTCTACGGAAATCCGGCCGTGAGCGGGTTCACGCCTTTTCGTTAAACCCAAAACCCAACGAGCCAGTCACGTCGGACGCGCATCAGCGCGCTCCTCGTCTCCCCTCGCCTTGAAAAAAGGGTGAATCACATGTCCGCATCAATCACAGACGCCAAAGACCACGCAGCCCAAACTGCTGCGATGAGAGCGCCCAACCGCGTCAAGGCCATCATGGGTGCCTGCTCGGGCAATCTGGTGGAGTGGTACGACTTTTTCATTTACGCCTACACCGCCATCTACTTCGCCGCTTCGTTTTTCCCCAAGGGCGACACGACCAGCCAGCTACTGGCGACCGCGGGCGTCTTCGCCGTCGGATTTTTCATGCGCCCGCTCGGTGGCTGGATATTCGGCTGGATTGCTGACACTCGCGGCCGCAAGGTCTCGATGATTATCTCGGTGTTCATGATGTGCGCCGGCTCGCTGCTGATCGCCGTCATGCCGACCTACGCAACCATAGGCGTCGCGGCGCCGATCCTGCTCGTGGTTGCCAGGCTGATTCAGGGCCTGTCGGTCGGTGCGGAATACGGCACCGGCGCCACCTACATCAGCGAAATCGCAACACCGGGTCGTCGCTGTTTCTATGGCTCGTTTCAGTACTTCACCATCATTGCCGGTCAGCTGCTGGCCTTGATGACCGTCGTCATTCTCCAACAAACCCTGACCGGTGAAGAGTTGCGCGAGTGGGGTTGGAGGATTCCGTTCTTCATCGGCGCGCTGAGCTCGGTCGTGGTGGTGTATCTGCGTCGCGCCATGCATGAAACCGCCAACAAGAAAGACATGAACCGCAAAGATGCCGGCTCTCTGCGCGGCATGTTCAAACACAAACGCGCAGTTGCCCTGGTGGTGGCGTTCACCATCGGTGGTTCGCTGTATTTCTATACCTTCACTACCTACATGCAGAAGTTCCTGGTGATCTCCGCCGGCTTCAGCCCGGAAACGGTCAGCTTCATCATGACGGCGGCCCTGATCGGCTTCATGCTTTGCCAGCCGCTGTTCGGCTTGCTCGCCGACCGCATCGGTATCAAGGCGCACATGTTGATGTTTTCCGGGCTGGCCATGTTGCTGGTGATCCCCCTGCTCTACTCGCTGCAGTCGGTCAGCAACCCGTTCATGGCATTCGTGCTGGTGTTTGGCGGTCTGGCCATTGCGTCGCTCTACACGCCGATTGCCGGGATCGTCAAAGCCGAACTGTTCCCACCTGCCGTACGTGCATTGGGGGTTGGATTTCCCTATGCGGTGGGCAATGCGGCATTTGGCGGCACCGCCGAATACGTGGCCTTGTCGCTTCGCTCACAGGGCATCGAGGAGTACTTTTTCTTCTACGTAGCGGCGGTCGTGACCATCACCTTCATCGCCGCGATGCTGATGCCCAACCTGTCGCGTTACGGCTATATCAGTGGCTCAGGTGAGATTGAAGAACGTACCGGTTTGAAGGGACGTGTAAAGCCCCATGCTGCGCGAGTCTGATTGACGGAGGATCTCCAGACGACCTTCAAGGGCCCATGACTTGTCATGGGCCCTTTTTTCATCAGCGCACGGCAGAGGCAGGTGCTACCTGTGGTGCAGATTCAGGGATGCTGTTGCCGACCTTTTCCCGATGGGGCCATGCCTGCAAGTCAAGATCAAGATCCGCGAACTGGCTGGAGTCGAATATCGGCGACTTGATGCCGGCCTTGCGCTGCCGGTCATAGTCACGCAGCAAGCGCATGCCGACGTTGAACAACAGCGCCAGCGCGATCAGATTGACGAAAGCCAATAGCGTCATGGTGATATCGGCAAAGGCGAACACCGTGCCCAGATTTTGCACGGCGCCCCAAAGGATCAACAGCAACACCAGGCCCCGATAGATCATCACCGCAGCACGTTTATCGCCCAGTAGAAAGCGCAGGTTATTTTCGCCCAGATAGTAGTTGTAGAGGATCGACGTGAAGACAAACAGAGCCAATGCCACGCTAATGAACGTGCGCCCCCAGTCCCCGACCACTGCCGCCAGTGCGTTCTGTGTCAGTACCAGGCCATCGCCTTCGAAGCCTGGTGTGTAAAAGCCCGACAACAGGATCAGCAGGGCCGTGCAGGTACAGATCACAAAGGTATCCAGGAAGACGCTGAAAGCTTGAACCACCCCTTGAGCCGCCGGGTGATCGACTTTCGCCACGGCGGCTACGTTGGGCGCACTGCCCAGTCCCGCCTCATTGGCAAACACCCCGCGTTTGACGCCCATGACGATGGCACTGCCAACCAGGCCTGCGAATGCCTGGTCGAGGCCAAAGGCACTTTTGAAAATGGTCACCAGCATGCCCGGCACATGGTCAAACTGAAGCACGATCACATAAACGGTCACGCCAATGTAGGCCAGTGTCTTGACCGGCACCAACAGGTCCGAGACGGCAGCGATGCGCTTGATGCCACCCATGAATACCAGGCCGAGCAATACGGCAATCGCAATACCGGAGTAGGTCGTGGAGAAGCCGAACGCATTGTTCAGCGAGTGAGTCACGGCATGGGATTGCAGCCCGTTGAAGGCAAAACCGAAAGTCACCAGGAGCAACACGGCCATGACCTTGCCCAGCCACGCCTGTTTCAGTCCGTACTGGATGTAGTACGACGGCCCACCCCGAAACTGTCCCTTGGCATCGCATCGTTTGTACAACTGCCCCAGGCTGCATTCGAAGAAGCTGGTGGACATGCCTACCAGCGCGGTCACCCACATCCAGAACACCGCTCCTGGCCCGCCCAACGTCACGGCCAACCCGACTCCGGCGATATTGCCCGCCCCTACGCGACCCGCCAGGCTAAGCATCAAGGCCTGGAACGAGCTGATCTGACCGGCACTCTTCTGCACGCTATCGCGAAAGGCTCCGAACATATGCAGGAAATGGCGAAACTGGACAAAGCGTGAACGAATCGTGAAATAACCACCCAGGCCTACGATAAGTACGATCAGGAGCTTTCCGGAAAGAAAGCTGTTTATGACTTCGAGCATGATTTGAACCTCTTGTTGTTATGGATTACAGGCATGCACACGCCCTCACACATCGCCGCGGCAGGCATGTGAGATGAAACGCGTTGAATAGCGACCGCGAGCCCGCAGTCAGGCTCCCGCCCTACATCGGGAAGCGCTCGGGGCGATCGGACTTATCCGGTTCGACTGCCGGTCTGGAAATCGGCGATCTGTTTCCACATCGCGATGGGGTTGGAGTACATGGGGAAGTGGCCGCAGGCCGGAATTGGCGCCAAACGCACGCCTTGGGCCTCGATGTGCGAAAGGTAGGACAGTGAAGCGTTCTGCTCGCCGTACATGAACATTCGCGGGCACTTCAAGCCGAGAAACCTGCTCATCAGGTCGGCGTTATCGGAAAGGTCGACCATCGACCGGAATATCCCCCGCACTGCCCCGGCACGCACCTTTTGCCTGAGGCTCGCCGAATAGAGTGCGCTGGCGTATGCCGGGGCCTGCCGGGCACGCTCGATGAAAGCCGTGAAAAACTTCTCTGGATCATCGCTTGGATAAGCGTCGATCTGCCGGCTGAGAAAGCAATCTTCCGGAGCAATATTGCCCTCTATATCGACGAAGCTGATTACCCGCTCCGGGAACTGATGGGCCAGCATCAGTGCGGTCAGTCCGCCCATGGAGTGGCCGACCAGGTGGAAGCGCTCGATACCGAAATGCTCCAGCATCTGTAATGCGGTCTGCAGCAGAAAAGGAATCGAAATACTGGAAAGGTCGCTGCACTGGCTCTCCCCGCAGCCCGGTGCGTCGTAGGCGAGGAAGGGGTGCCCGGCGAATTCCGCGTGCTGCACGATATCGGCGTAGTCCTCTTTGGTGGAACCAAAACCATGCAGGAACACAATCGGCGTCAGGTTGCCATTTCGATGAATGGCGGCGACGTTCAGCTGGACTCCCTCAACGGTCAAAGGGAGCTGCGTATGAGTGAACGTTTCGGATGCGGTCACGAAAATGACTCCTTGGACGATAGGACTGCCGCCGAAACAGGTCATCGGCGACAGGCCCAATTTCAGCCGGTTCGAGTCTTATGTAAATTCCTAATTGTGGAACGTTTCCATACGCCAAACCTATCATTGATTGCCCACTCGCAGCCCTTGCTCGCCTCAGGCCTTTTTCCGCAGTCGGGCAATGACTTCTGCTATGAGCGGATTGGGCCGATCCGCATTCCAGGCCACCGCCGTCGTCACCACGTTAAGCTTCTGACTCAATGATCGAAATACCACGTTATCCGGTGCCATTTTTTTCAAGGATGCCGGTACCAGGGCGATGCCCTGCCCATAGCTGACAAAGGCAATTTGCGAAGCGACCGAACGCACTTCATGCAGCACCCGCGGGGAAAACCCGCTGGCTCGGCAGGTTGCGATCAAGTAGTCGAAATAGACCGGGCTGACCTTTCGCGAAAACATCACCAAAGGTTCGTTGGCCAGGCTGGACAAACTGATACGTGTTCGCGCCGCCAATGGGTGGTCACTGGGTAACGCCACTACCAGACGATCCTCCAGCAACGGCAGTGACTGGATCGAGGCGCCCAGATCACCGTCCAGACGGGCGAAGGCCAGGTCGATATCACCGGCTTCCAGTGCCGGAACGGCCTCTACGCTGTCGATTTCCCGCACGGATACGGTCAGGTGCGGGTAATCGTCTTTCATCTGTTCGATCAGACCAGGCAGTACGTCAAACATGGCCGTGGAGATGGCACCGATGGTCAACATCCCCGACTGCCCTGCTACGGCCTCCTCCACCGCCAGTTCCAGGCGCTCGAGTTGTTCGGCGAATTTACGCACCGCCGGCAGGATCGCCGCCCCCACTGGGGTCAGTTTCGCCCCGCGTCGCGAGCGCTCGAACAGTTGGACCTTGAGTGCCTGTTCCAGCACCTGAATCTGCTCGCTCAGGGGAGGCTGAGACATGCCAAGCCGCTTGGCCGCACGGCCGAAATTCTGCTCTTCGGCGACGGCCAGGAACAGCCAGAGGTGACGGATCAGACGGAAATTGATCATGATTATTCCATAGGTTTAGCGTATCTAACGCTTCTGTGATTAGTAATATACCTATCAAATCGCCTCGTCGACACTGGCCGCCTCCGTCACCGCAGGGGCTACCCCATGAACAAAAAGAGTTTGCTGGATCGCTTGGCAGCGCTGGATACCAACACGGTATCCGACGCCCTCGACTTCCTCGGCCTGGCTGGTGCCACCGTGGGACTACGTCCGCTGTGGAACTGCCCGAAGATTGTTGGTCGCGCCAGCACCGTATTGCTGGCGCCAAAATCCGACAGCGTGCCCACCGTGCATCTGATCACCCCGGTGGTGGAGCAGATCGACAGCGACGACCGCGTGCTGGTCATTGCTGGCGGTATCGAAGGCATTTCCTGCTGGGGCGATATTCTCGCCAACGCCGCGGCTGGCAAACAGGTGCGCGGCACGGTCATCGACGGTTTCAGTCGCGACATCGACGGCAGCGAGTCGATTGGCTACCCGGTATATGGCCGTGGCGTCACCATGATCAGCGCGCGCAATCGGGTGGTGCAGATCGATGCCGCCGTGACGATCAATGTGGCGGGCGTCGACGTCAGCGAAGACGACTATGTCATCGCCGATAACTGCGGAACGGTGTTCGTGCCCCAGGCTTACATCGAGAAGGTAGTCGATCTTGGCGAGCGCATTACCCGTCGCCAGGACGGCATGGTGGAAGCGGTTCGCAGCGGCCGCTCAGTAGCCGAAGTGATGCATGACACCCAGTTCGAAGCTATCCAGGTGGAGCGTTCCTGATGAATCTTGAAGACCAAGCACTTGTCGCCCTGTTTGAGGGCCTGGACACCCCTGGCGTCTCCGATGCCCTGGACAAACTCGGCCTGCCCGGCCAATGCCTGGGCGTGGCACCACTGGACAATTACAGCAAGGTCATCGTCGGACCTGCCTTCACCGTGCAGTACGTTTCGGCCAGCGTGCCTCCTGGTACTGTGGGCGACTTCATCGAAGACGTGCTCCCCGGTGACGTCGTGGTGATCGACAACAGTGGCCGCACAGACTGCACGGTATGGGGCGACATCATGACCCAGTACGCCGGCAGCCGGCAGATCGCCGCAACGGTCATCGACGGTGTATGCCGTGACGTGAACAAGGCCCTGGGTGACGGTTATCCGGTCTTCAGCAAGGGCCGCTTCATGCGCACTGGCAAGGACCGCGTGCAGGTTCAATCCGTCAATCAGCCAGTGTCCGTCGGCACGGCCCGGGTGTGTGCCCGTGACATCGTGGTGGCCGACGCCAACGGCGTGGTGATTGTGCCTCGCGCCCGGGCAGCTGAAGTGGCCGCGTGCGCCCGCCAGATCGAGTCGGTCGAAGCCGATATCCGAGCCCTGATCGCTCAAGGCAAAACCCTCAAGCAAGCCCGCGCCGCACTGGGTTACCACCACCTGCAGAGGAAAGTCTGATGACCACGCTCCCCCTCCCGTTGAATTTCCACGAACGAGCAAAAATCCTGGGCAGTTCGACACTGTATGAAGCGTCCCATCTGCCCTGTGCGGTCGACAGCGCGATCCGTCCCGTCTGGGACGGTGCCTTCATCGCCGCGCCGGCCTACCCACTGGAGTGCTCGCCGGGTGACAACCTGTCGTTGCACCTGGCAATGGAGCGCGTACCTCGCGGCAGCGTTCTGGTGGTGGGTACGGGAAGTTTCATCGCCGGTTACTGGGGTGAAGTGCTGACCGTGGCAGCCGAAGCGGCAGGCGTGGTCGGCCTGGTCATTGATGGGGGCGTCCGTGATATCGCGGCGCTGAAGAAGCGCCAGTTTCCAGTATTCGCGCGCGGCATCTCGGTCAAAGGCACCGTCAAGGTCAGCGCGCCCTCCGTGGGCCAGCCATTCAATTTCAATGGCGTAGGCGTGGCGGTCGGTGACCTGGTCGTAGCCGACGATGATGGCGTGATCATCATTCCCAAGTCGGATGCCGCACGTACCCTCGCTGAAGGCGAAGCTCGCGCGAACAAGGAAGCGCTGATGATGCAAGCATTGACCGAAGGTCGCTCGACCCTGGAACTGATGAACCTTACCGAATGGAGAACCCGCGCATGAGCGCTGATATCCAACGTCTGAACCAACGCCTGGCCTGTGCGCAACCTTCCGCGACCTATCGGATAATCGATAGAGTGGCTGAGCGCCGGGCGCAAGGTGCGAAGATCATTTCGCTGTGCGCCGGCGAGCCAGATTTCGATACACCCGAACATGTACGTGAAGCGGCCATTCACGCCATCGAACACGGCCACACCCGCTACACCCAGGTCGCCGGTGTACACTCACTGCGAGAAGCGGTGGCCGCCAAGTTCCGTCGTGAGAACGGCCTGGACGTTACCTGGCAAGACACCCTTGTCTGCAACGGTGGCAAGCAGGTGATCTACAACGCCCTGGCCGCGACCCTAAATGAGGGTGACCAAGTCATCGTGCCAGCGCCGTACTGGGTCAGTTATCCGGAGATGGTGCAACTGTGTGGTGGTGAAACCAGAATCGTCACTTGCGATGCCGATACCGGATTCAAGCTGACGCCCGCGGCACTGACCGCGGCGATCACACCGCAGACCCGCTGGCTGATCCTCAACTCGCCGTCCAACCCGACGGGCGCAGTGTACAGCCGGGATGAGCTTCAAGCCTTGGCGCTGGTGTTGTTGGCACACCCTCACGTGTTGATTCTGGCCGATGACATCTACGAACACCTGATCTTCGACGATCAAGTATTCCATACCCTCGCCCAGGTTGAACCACGGCTCGCCACGCGAACCCTGACCATGAACGGTGTTTCCAAGGCCTATGCCATGACCGGCTGGCGTATCGGTTTTGCCACCGGGCCACGCTGGCTACTGGAGGCCATGGAAAAACTGCAAGGTCAGCAAACCTCAGGTGCAAGCTCGATCTCGCAGCAGGCCGCACTCGCCGCACTGGAGGGCCCCAAGGACTTCATCCGCGAAAGCCGTGCCGCTTTTCAGGGGCGTCGCGATTTGATGGTGGAGCTTTTGAACGCCACACCTGGTCTTGAATGCGTCAGCCCAGCCGGGGCGTTTTACGCGTTCGCCTCCTGCGCTGGGCTGATCGGTCGAACCTCAGCGGGCGGTCGAGCGCTGCTCACCGATGAAGATGTCGCCCACGCATTGCTTGACGAAGCGAATGTGGCGGTGGTGCATGGCAGCGCCTTTGGCCTCGGCCCCTACATCCGCATTGCCTATGCCCTGGATGATGCTTCATTGCGCAAGGCCTGCGAGGCCATCCGCGCGTTCTGTAGCGCCCTGCGTTAACCCAAGTGTATTTGAACGAACCCGGCCATCGCCGGGTTTCGTTTTTCTCGGCACGGGTCAGACAGTCAGCGGTTTCTCCCCCACGCCACCCGAAGCGTCCAGCACGGCGGCGTCTCGCTCGGCCTCATCCTCACTCACCAACTCGCCTTCCCATTTGGCCACCACAGCCGTGGCGATGGAGTTGCCCACCGCGTTGGTGGCCGAGCGGCCCATATCGAGGAAGGTGTCGATCCCCAGAATCAGCAGCAAACCGGCTTCGGGAATATCGAACTGGGTCAGCGTCGCGGCAATCACCACCAACGAAGCCCGGGGCACGCCGGCCATGCCTTTGGAGGTCAGCATCAACGTCAACAACATGGTGATCTGCGTGCCGATGGACATCTCGATGCCATAGGCCTGAGCGATGAACAGTACGGCAAACGTGCAGTACATCATCGAGCCGTCAAGATTGAAGGAATACCCCATGGGCATGACGAAACTCGAGATTCGGCGCTTGACCCCAAAACGATCCAGCGCATGAAGAATCTTCGGGTAAGCCGACTCGGAGCTGGCTGTAGCGAAAGACAGAAGGAATGCTTCCCTGATCAGCACCACCAGTTTGAACACCCGACGCCCCAGAAACATCCAGCCGGCAAACACCAGCATCACCCAGAGCACCATCAGCCCGAGATAGAAGTCGCGCATGAACACGGCGAACTTGACCAGAATGGACAGGCCGTTAATTGAAACGGTCGCGGCCATGGCCGCCATCACCGCCAGCGGAGCAAGCTTCATCACATAACCGGTAACCTTCAACATCGCGTGGGACAGGTCTTCGATGACATTCACCAGGCCCTCGGCTTTCTTGCCCAGGGAGGCCAGCGCAACGCCGAAGAATATCGAGAACACCACGATTTGAAGAATTTCGTTGGTGGCCATGGCCTCCGCGAAAGATTTGGGCACCAGATGTGTCATGAAATCCTTGAGGGTGAACACCGACGTTTGCAGATTGGTGGCGCTAGTGACGTCTGGTAACGGCAATCCCAGGTTATGCCCGGGTTGCAACAGGTTGGCCATGACCAGCCCTACCGACAGCGAGATCAACGAGGCCGTCAAAAACCAGCCCAGTGCCTTGCCGAACACCCGGCCGACAGCGCTGGCATCCCCCATGTGTGCGATGCCCACCACCAGGGTCGAGAACACCAGAGGGCCAATGAGCATTTTGATCAGGCGTAGAAAAATGTCAGAGACGATCGAGATGTAACCGGCGACTCTGGTCGCCGCCGCTTTGTCCGGGAAGTTCAGGAAAATCATGTAGCCGATAAGAATCCCCAATAGCATGGCGATCAGAATGCCTGCCGCGGCCGGTAGCCTGTTTTTCATTAGGTGTGCCCCCTACTTATTGTTGTAGTTGCGTCGGTTACGCGCTGTAACCACGTAGCCGAAAACTACCCTAGCCCCACCCCGTCAATAAGAGCGGATCACGCTCTAGCTGATATGCCCAAATGCTATGGCCAGGCGCCCAGGCTCAGCACCTTTGCCCTTCCCATACTTTGTGGTTATCGCAGTTCGCCACTGCGCCATGCATTCACCGTCCAGCTATATAAAACGGGCATATCTCAAAGACAAAAACGGTAGTCGTCGTTCTCCTTCAGCACTCCCAGAATGTGTGAAAACACAAAAGCAGCACTGCTTGGGAGATGGGCATGTCAACAGAAGCTGAACAAACCGTGGGACAGGATTGGCAGGAGGATGTATTCCGCGTGCTCAAGGCCCACGACGTCAAACACGTGGTCTTCGTACCGGATGCAGGTCACTCGGCGGCCATCCGCATGTCGTATGCCGACCCGGACATCAAGGCCGTTGTCCTCACCACCGAAGAAGAAGGCATCGGCTACCTCGCCGGCGCCTGGCTCGGCGGTGAGCGCGGCGCCCTATTGATGCAGTCCAGTGGTGTCGGCAACTGCATCAACACCCTGGCACTTCAGGTATGTGCCGGCTTCCCGCTGTTGATGGTGGTCACCATGCGCGGCGACTGGGCCGAATTCAACGCGTGGCAGAACCCGATGGGCCAGGCCACCGAAGCCTCCCTGAACCTGATGAAGGTCATGACCTGGCGCGCAGATGTCCCGGAAGACGTCGCCCCGCTGCTGCACGGTGCCGCGACCATGGCCTTCAACGGTGATTCCGCCACTGCCCTGCTGCTCGGTCAGCGCCTGATTGGAGAAAAGAAATGGGTCAAGTAAGCGCAAACCACACCCTGTGCCGCCGCGAAGTGGTCAAGGCCTTGCTGGCCGACCGCAAAGATGTGCTGGTCGTGACCGGTCTGGGCTCAGCGTCTTATGACGTCATGGCCGCCGGCGACCATGATCTGAATTATTACCTCTGGGCTGCCATGGGCAGCGCAATAACGGTCGGCCTGGGCCTGGCGAATGCCCAGCCGGACAAGTCGGTGGTGGTAGTCACCGGTGACGGTGAGTTACTCATGGGATTCGGCGCACTGGCCACGGTAGCACTGCAGAAGCCCGCCAACCTGACCATCGCAGTGCTGGACAACGGTCACTTTGGTGAGACCGGCATGCAAGTCAGCCACGCCGGTTTCGGTATTTCCCTGGACCAGGTGGCGAAGACTTGCGGCTTCAGCTGGACCGACGAAATTCGCGACATGGAAGGCGTACACGACCTGCGCGAACGCTTCGCTACCCGTGACGGCGTCAAGCTCGCGACGATCAAGATCAAAGCAGAAAACCCACCCCGGGTGCTGCCACCCCGTGATGGTCACTACGTCAAAAATCGCTTTCGTGCTGCGCTGGGTTTCAACCCGATCTGATTGCGCCCTACCCGAACCCGGTCACGCAGGGCTGATGCCATGCGTGACGCGTTGAGGAGAATAATAATGACCGACCGCAACTCTGATGAACTCAATGCCATCCGCGAAGGCGTACGCGCCTTGTGTGCTGAATTCGATGCCGCTTACTGGCGCAAAGTCGACGAAGAAAAAGGCTTCCCGGAAACCTTCGTCAAGGCTTTGACCGACGCCGGTTGGCTGGCTGCGATGATTCCTGTCGAATATGGCGGCTCCGGCCTCGGGCTGGCCGAGGCCTCGGTGATCCTCGAAGAAGTGAACCGCTGTGGCGGCAACTCCGGCACCGTTCACGGGCAGATGTACAACATGTTCACCCTGCTGCGTCATGGCAGCGAGGCACAGAAAAGCTACTACCTGCCGAAACTGGCCAACGGTGAACTGCGCCTGCAATCGATGGGTGTGACCGAGCCCACCACCGGCACCGATACCACCAAGATCAAGACCACCGCGATCAAACGCGGCGACAAGTACGTGATCAACGGGCAGAAAGTGTGGATCTCGCGAATCCAGCATTCCGACCTGATGATCCTGCTGGCGCGCACTACGCCCTTGGCCGAGGTGAAGAAAAAGTCCGAAGGCATGTCGATCTTTCTGGTCGACCTGCGCGAGGCCATCGGCAACGGCATGACCGTGCAGCCGATCGCCAACATGGTCAATCACGAAACCAACGAACTGTTCTTCGACAACCTGGAAATCCCCGCTGACAGCCTGATCGGCGAGGAAGGCAAAGGCTTCCGGTACATCCTCGACGGGCTGAATGCCGAACGCACACTTATCGCTGCCGAATGCATCGGCGACGGTCGCTGGTTTATCGAAAAGGCCAGTGCTTATGCCCGAGACCGTGTGGTGTTCGGGCGCCCTATCGGGCAGAACCAGGGCGTGCAGTTCCCCATCGCCGAAGCCCACATCGAAATCGAAGCGGCTGACCTGATGCGCTGGCGTGCCTGCGAAGAATACGACAGCGGCATCAACGCCGGGGCCAGCGCCAACATGGCCAAGTACCTGGCAGCGAAAGCGTCCTGGGAAGCGGCTAACGCCTGCTTGCAGACCCACGGAGGATTCGGCTTTGCCTGCGAATACGACGTCGAACGCAAATTCCGCGAAACCCGTCTGTATCAGGTAGCGCCCATCTCTACCAACCTGATCTTGTCCTACGTTGCCGAACACCTGCTCGAGCTGCCGCGCTCTTTCTGATAACAAGAGAGATAAAAATCATGAGCCAGCCCAAAAGCATCCGTCCGCTCGATGGCCTTACCGTCGTCAGCCTTGAGCATGCCATTGCCGCGCCCTTCTGTACCCGACAACTGGCCGATCTCGGCGCAAGGGTGATCAAGGTCGAACGTCCAGGCACAGGCGATTTCGCCCGGGGCTACGATCAACGCGTCAACGGTCTGGCCTCGCACTTTGTCTGGACCAATCGTTCAAAAGAAAGCCTGACCCTCGACCTGAAGCAGGATTGTGCCGCCGACGTGCTGGACAGTTTGCTGGCCACCGCCGATGTGCTCGTGCAGAACCTGGCGCCCGGTGCGGCCGCGCGAATGGGGCTGTCATTCGAGGTGCTGCACCAGCGTTTTCCGCGCCTGATCGTCTGCGACATTTCAGGCTATGGCGCCGGTGGCCCCTACGAGAAGAAGAAAGCCTACGATCTGCTGATCCAGAGTGAAGGCGGATTCCTGTCGGTCACCGGCGGCCAGGGCGAGGAAGAAATGGCCAAGGCCGGTTGTTCAATTGCCGATATCGCGGCCGGCATGTACGCCTACACCGGCATCCTGTCTGCGCTGTTGTTGCGTGAACGCACCGGTGAAGGCAGCCACCTCGACGTTTCGATGCTCGAAAGCCTGGTCGAGTGGATGAACTACCCGATGTACTACGCCTATGACGGAGCTCCTCCGCCCCCTCGCGCCGGCGCTGCACACGCCACCATTTACCCCTACGGTCCCTTCCCTGTCGGTGACGGCACCACGGTGATGCTGGGTTTGCAGAACGAGCGTGAATGGCAGTTGTTTTGCGAGAAGGTGCTGCTTGCGCCCGGGTTGGCCAAAGACCCGCGTTTCTCGGCCAACTTCAAACGTGTCGAAAACCGCAATGTGCTACGGGAATTGATCGTTGAGTCGTTCTCCATGCTCAATTTCGATGCGGTGATTGATCGCCTGGACCACGCGCAAATCGCTAACGCCCGGGTGAACGATATGCAAGGCGTCTGGGACCATCCACAACTTCAGGCCCGTGATCGCTGGCGAGCAGTCGAAACCTCTGCTGGCCCCGTTCCGAGCCTGGTCCCGCCCGGCAGTAACAGTGCGTTCGAACCTCGCATGGATGCCGTGCCAGGACTTGGCCAACACACCGAACAAGTGCTCAAGGAGCTGGGACTGGGGGCAGAGCGCATTGAACAAATGCGTGCCACCGGTGCCATCTGACGGCAACGATCAAAGTTTTTCGAGAGAACACTGCCCAATGAAGATCCTGGTAGCTGTGAAACGAGTGGTCGATTACAACGTGAAAGTTCGCGTGAAAGCCGACAACTCTGGCGTCGACCTCGCCAACGTCAAGATGTCGATGAACCCGTTCTGCGAAATCGCCGTGGAAGAAGCCGTGCGCCTGAAAGAACTCTCTATACAAGAAGGGCGCGTTGCGACTGAAATCGTCGTTGTATCCGTAGGCCCGTCCACCGCTCAAGAGCAACTGCGCACCGCGCTGGCTCTGGGTGCCGACCGCGCCATCCTCGTCGAGTCCGCCGAAGACCTGACTTCCCTGGCCGTTGCCAAACTGTTGAAAGCTGTTGTCGACAAGGAACAGCCTCAGCTGGTGATCCTTGGCAAACAGGCCATCGACAGCGACAACAACCAGACTGGCCAGATGCTCGCTGCATTGAGCGGCTACGGTCAGGGCACGTTCGCTTCGAAAGTCGAAATCAGCGGCGACAGCGTAGCTGTGACCCGTGAAATCGACGGCGGCGCGCAGACAGTTTCCCTGAAACTGCCGGCGATCGTCACCACCGACCTGCGTTTGAACGAGCCGCGTTATGCGTCTCTGCCAAACATCATGAAAGCCAAGAAGAAGCCTCTCGAAGTAGTGACTGCGGATGCTTTGGGCGTTTCCACCGCCTCCACCAACAAGACGTTGAAAGTCGAAGCGCCGGCTGCACGTAGCGCGGGTATCAAGGTCAAGTCGGTGGCTGAACTGGTCGAGAAACTGAAGAACGAAGCGAAGGTGATCTGAATGGCTATCCTGGTTATTGCTGACTTTTCAACCGACCAGCAGGACAACAAAGTGCTGGCCCCGGCCACGCTGAACACCGTTGCTGCTGCCGCCAAAATCGGTGGCGACATCCACGTTCTAGTCGCTGGCCAGGGTGTGGGTGCCGTGGCTGAAGCCGCTGCGAAAATCGCTGGCGTGAGCAAAGTATTGGTAGCTGACAACGCTGCCTACGCGCACCAGCTGCCGGAAAACGTCGCTCCTCTGGTTGCTGCTCTCGCTCAAGAAGCAGGGGCTGCGGGCTACAGCCACATCCTGGCTGCCGCCACGTCCAACGGCAAAAACATCCTGCCGCGCGTTGCCGCTGCCCTGGACGTTGACCAGATCTCCGAGATCATCTCGGTTGAAAGCGCCGACACCTTCAAGCGTCCGATCTACGCCGGTAACGCCATCGCTACCGTTCAGTCGAACGCGGCGGTCAAGGTGATCACCGTGCGTGCCACCGGTTTCGACCCGGTTGCAGCTGTTGGTGGCTCCGCTGCTGTTGAAGCTATTGGCGCTGCCCACGACGCTGGCATCGCAAGCTTCGTTGGCGAAGAACTGGCCAAGTCCGATCGTCCGGAACTGACCGCTGCCAAGATCGTCGTTTCCGGCGGTCGCGGCATGCAGAATGGCGACAACTTCAAACACCTGTACGCCCTGGCCGACAAGCTGGGCGCTGCCGTCGGTGCATCGCGCGCCGCGGTCGACGCAGGTTTTGTACCCAACGACATGCAGGTCGGTCAGACCGGCAAGATCGTTGCTCCACAGCTGTACATCGCCGTCGGTATCTCCGGCGCGATCCAGCACCTGGCCGGTATGAAAGACTCCAAAGTGATCGTTGCGATCAACAAGGACGAAGAAGCGCCGATCTTCCAGGTGGCCGATTACGGACTGGTGGCGGACTTGTTTGAAGCGATTCCAGAAATGGCCGCCCTGGCCTGATTGCCGACTGACAGGAGCGATAAATATGAGCAGTTCCGATTTTTCAGCCTGGATTGGACGTCGTCAGGAAAGCCAGGACCGGATCAGTTTTACTTTGGTCAAACGTATTGCCGCGACGTTGGGCGAGCCGGCACCCCGGTCGGGTGAATCGCTGCCGCCTTTGTGGCACTGGGCGTTTTTTCAGGAACCGGTTACCGCCGACGAACTGGGTCCGGACGGTCATCCGGCGCTCGGGGGATTCCTGCCGCCCGCCCACAACCGCAATCGCATGTGGGCGGGTAGTCGACTTGAGTTTTACCAGCCGTTGAAGGTGGAGGCTGACGTGACCTGTGTGTCAACCATCCTCAACGTCGAAGAGAAGCACGGGCGCACGGGTTCCTTGTTGTTCGTCACGGTGCGCCATGAGTATTTTCAGGATGGCAAATGCGCCCTGCAGGATGAGCAGGACATTGTCTATCGGGAACCCACTCCACCCAAACTGAGCGGCACCGAGGCGATCCCGGAAGGCCAATGGCGGGACCTGGTCGTCCCTTCCCCGACCTTGCTGTTCCGTTACTCCGCCGTCACCTTCAATGGCCACCGGATTCACTACGACTGGCCATACGTCACAGAGACCGAGGGTTACCCGGGATTGGTGGTGCATGGTCCTTTGATCGCCACGCTGAATTTGCGCGCGTTTACCAAAGCGCACCCGAACGCGCGCTTGAAGCGCTTCACCTTCCGTGGCGTCCGTCCCTTGATTTCGCCTAAGCCTTTCGAGGTCGGCGGACGCCTGATTGATAGCGGCAAGGCACAGCTCTGGGCAGGTAATCAGGACGGCACGGCGCAGATCGGCGAAGTCGAGTTCAGCGCGGGAGAAACACCATGAATACCTCCATTGTTCGCTCCGCCCTTTTTGTCCCGGCCACTCGTCCGGAGCGCATACCCAAAGCCATCGCTACCGGTGCGGACCGGGTCATTGTTGATTTGGAAGATGCCGTGCAGGAGAACCTCAAGGAACAGGCGAGGGATAACCTGGAGCGCTTCTTGAGTGACAATCCGCAAGCCCGGATTCTGGTGCGGGTCAATGCTCCGGATCACTGGGCCCACATGGCGGATCTGGAGCTTTGTCGACGACACGCTGGCGTGATCGGTATTTTGCTACCCAAAGCAGAAAGCGCGGAGCACGTTCTCACGGGCGCCAATACTCAAAAACCGATCTGGCCCATCATCGAAAGCGCCAAGGGCCTGGCCGAACTCCAAGCGATTGCCCAGGCCCAGGGCGTTGAACGCTTGTCGTTCGGAAGCCTTGATCTGGGCCTGGACCTGAACTTGACCACCGGCAGTCCTGCCGCCGAAGAGATCCTGAGTCACGCTCGATACGCAGTACTGCTCGCGACTCGGGTGGCCGGTCTCGCTCCGGCGCTGGATGGCGTGTTTCCTTCCATACAGGACACCGTCGGCCTGCACAGCACCGTTCAGTTTGCCCGCGACATGGGATTTGGTGGCGCGTTATGTATCCATCCGAGCCAAGTGGCGATTATCCATCAAGCGCTAAAACCCGGTCTGGAGGAACTGCTTTGGGCACAACGCATCATGGACGCCGCCGGTTCGGGTGAAGGTGTATTCGTGCTCGATGGGCAAATGGTCGACGCGCCTGTCATTGGCCGTGCGCAGGCCATCCTGGCGCGCGCGACCTGACTCAACGGCAGCGCTCTTGCACCGTACGCGAATTTTGTAACGCACGGACCGTATGGCTGGACCGTCACTATCAACCAGCCAATCGCCAAGCCCGGCGAGACCTGTCGCCAAATAAAAGATGGGCGAGTCCGAAAAAGACTCGCCTGACCCTTATGAGAATTTTTTGATGCGTGCCTTCCCTTAAACTCCACCAGGAACGCGCCTACACTGAGATGCACAGCGATTGAGAGGACATGGAGCTCCACGCATGCGGACTAGCGCCCTTGTGATACTCCTTATCAGCTATGCCGTGCTGATGGTGGTTTTTTTCAAGCTAAATGCTCGAAACAATCTACGCCGCAGAGAGGGTCTTTACGAAGCCTTTGAAACGACTATGCGACAGCATGGGATCAAGTCTTTCGAGATCCTCAAGGAAAGTATTTATATCGGTAACAACTTTCGGCCATCAGAACTGTGCCGGGTATTGCTGGACGATTCAGGGCACTACTTTCTTTACTTGCACGCCAGCAACGCGCAACCAACTTTAACGCCGCTGACCGAGGAGCGAGCGTTACAAGCTGCACAGGGTGACATAGGAATTCAGGCATAGATCATCGCAACCGCCACAAGTCACCTCCGAGCACATTCGGAGCAAGGAAATACCTCCCCTTTTCCTCGGCATGCTCACGCCATCACCTGGCGTGAGCATGCGCCGATTACTCAGGTAAAGGCGAAGTCCGCCTCGGTGATGGCTGCCTGTGGGACACCGGTCAAGGTGATGCTTCCCACACCCGGCTGGTCAGTGACGGTTATGACGGCCTCACCGTTCTGCTCTCCAACAGTGAGATTCGCAAAGGCCAATCCGCTGGTACTCAGGTTGATCAGGTCAGTGCCGTCCTCGAATTTTATGACCCTTCGTACGCCCACACTGGGAAGACTCTTTAATACTGTCCCCTCAAAGCTTTGCTGCCAGCTGCGGTTCGATTTCGGTCGGCCACGACATGCACAAAGCGGCCAGAAGTCGTCATTCTTCAGATCTCACCGCCCCCCGCCCTCCAGAACGCAACAGACGCTTTTTTGGCGATTATCCAGCTCAGTGGAAATATTCAACTTCTTCTCCCCATTCAGTAAAACGCATTGGGCAGGTGACCAAACCGACCCAATGCCATACGAGCTGATCCATTTACCGCGAATCGACTAACCCAACGTGTTAAGGCACACCACCTTGGGTTGGGTCATTTCCTCGTAGGCAAAACGCACCCCTTCCCGGCCCAGGCTACCGTACTTGGAACCGCCAAACGGCATCGCATCGAAGCGGTAGTCGGAAGAGTCGTTGATCATCACGCCCCCGGCTTCGATCCTCCGTGCGGCGCTCATCGCCGTAGCCAGATCATTGGTGAAGATCCCGGCATGCAGGCTGTATTCGGGCTCATTGGCCAACGCAATGGCTTCATCGAAGGTTTCGAAAAGCTGCAATACCACCACAGGAGCGAAGACTTCATTGCGCCAGAGTCGACTGGAGTGATCGACGTTTTCCAACACGGTGGCGGCATAGCACGATCCTTCACGCCGATGGCCGCAGAGCAACGTGGCGCCCTCTTGCAAGGCCTCGTTGACCACTTGCTCGGCATTCTGCGCGGCTTGCGAAGTAATCATGGGGCCGATATCGGTAACGGCCAGTAATGGATCGCCGACCACAAGCGCACGGGCCTGACTGACAAAACTCTCTCGGAACGCTTCATAAATCGACGCCTGAATCAGCAAGCGCTGAGTGCCTACGCAGTTCTGCCCCGCTGCCCAAAAGGCGCCGGACACGCAACTCTCGACAGCGGCCTCAAGGTCGCAGTCGCCCATGACGATTACCGGCGCATTGCCGCCCAGGTCCATGGCCAGTTTCTTCAACCCGGCCGTGCGGGCAATCTGCTCTGCGGTGACGAAACCGCCGGTGAAGGAAATCATCCGCACCTCACGGGCGGCGACCAACGCCTTGCCCAGTTCTGCGCCGCCGGTGGCGACTGTAACCACTGATTCAGGCAAGCCTGCTGCGACCAGATAAGACACCAGTTTAATCGCCGACAATGGCGCGAGCTCGGATGGTTTGAGAATCACCGCGTTACCGCCCGCAATGGCCGGACCGAGTTTATGCGCCACCAGGTTCAACGGATCGTTGTACGGCGTGATCGCGACGATCAGGCCCAAGGGCTCGCGAGAAAACCAGCCCTGACGCGATTCGGAGCCTTCATAAGCATCGAAAGGCACCACCTCCCCAGCATTGCGCCTGGCCTCCTCGGCCGATAGCTTGAGGGTGTTGACGCAGCGTTTGACCTCCTTTTCCGCCTGTTTGAGGGTCTTTCCGGCCTCATCGACGATCAGCCTGGCAAACACTCCGGCATCACGTTCAATATTGATTGCGGCTTGCTCAAGAATGCGAGCCCGACGATGACGCGCTAATGCGGCGCATGCTCGTGTACCACTGCGTCCCGTCTCCAACAACTGCGGAACTTGCGACGCACAGACATTCGTTACGCTACCGATGACGGAACCGTCATAGGCGTTAAAGACTTCAATGGGCGACTCCACGATATCCAGAACCAGGCGCGATAATTTCACAGGTTTACTCCTGGTTGCGTGCAATGGATTGATGGATGCTGATGATGTCCGAGAGCAGCGCAAACGCTGTTTCCGTGCGCCCGGCTCCCGGTCCCGAAACCGTCACCGCACCGAGCAGTTCGGAGGTAAACGACACCGCGTTCGTTGCACCGCCAACACTGGCCAGCGGATGGTCATTGTTCAACAGCCGCGGTTCGACACTGGCACTGATCGAGCCGTCGGCATGGCGCATCGCCGACCCGATCAGCTTCCAGCGAGCGCCGTCCTGCCGGGCCTTTTCGATGTCGCCAAGGCTGAGGGACGAAATGCCGCTGCACGTGACGTCGCTGACCGTAAGCTTCGCGTCCAACAGTTCATTCGCCAGGATCACCACCTTGAGGCGTACGTCATGACCCTCGACATCCGCCGTCGGGTCGGCTTCGGCGTAACCCAGCGCCTGGGCCTTGGCAACGGCCTCGGCAAACCCCAGGCCGCCTTCCATGCTGGTGAGCACGAAGTTGGACGTGCCATTGAGAATACCTTCAAAACCGACAATGGAGCTGCCTGCCAGTGCCTGCCGGGCCAGGCGAATAACCGGCGTGCCGCTCATGACCGAGCCTTCGTATTCAAAGGCGACATGCTTGCGTCGAGCCAGTGCCTTGAGCTCGGCGCCGTGCAAGGCGATGGGGCCCTTGTTGGTGGTGACGACATGCTGGCCGCCCTCCAGCGCCCAACGGCAGAACGAAGTCGCCGGTTCACCGTCCACCGGGTTGGTAAACGTGGCTTCAACAATAATGTCCGCGCCGCAATCCTTGATCACCGTTTCATTGAGGGCTGTGACGTCGCCACCCGACAGTTGCGCCAATGCACCTTTGACTGCCGGCAATTGGGCAAGAGCACTGGCGTCCAGCCCTTCGCGGCCAATCACCGAACCGAGAAACAAGTCAGTCACGCCGACGATTTTCAGGGTGAAACCCAGTTCTGTATTCCACTGTTCGTTACGTTCGGCAATCAGCTGAGCCAATGCCCGGTTAACACCGCCAAAGCCAACCAGCGCCAATTTGTATTCAGTCATTTTTTTATGCCCTTGATCCGGGTGATGGGTTGTTGGGCTCTAGGTTAGGGGCACGACCAGGGCAGTGAAATAGGCCAATTTGCTCTATTTTGTGGGCGTTTTGACCAGCACCCGGGCAAAACGCCAAGCATAAAAAAAGCCAACACAGGTTGGCTTTTTTCAGAGCGATAAAGGGGTTAGACGACGGACGACAGCACGAATGAGGTCACCGTGTTTTCCACCCCGGGCAACGCGCAGATCTCATTCCAGACCTTATGCACCCGCTCCGGACTGGCAGCGCCGACCCGCAGCATCAGATCGAACTCGCCACTCATCACATCGCACTGAATGACTTCCGGTATTGCCCGCAGGGCCTGCAGCACTTCCGCGCCACGCATGCGGTCGTAGCGGTAGACGAAAATCACCGCATTGATGTTCGAAGAAGCTTGCCGCCCCTCCCCCGTGCGTACCGTATAACCCTGTATCGCCCCGTCGCGCTCAAGCCGTTCAATGCGCTGGCGCACGGCATTGCGCGACAGGTTGACCTTCGCCGCCAGCTCGGCGTGGGCAGCCCGGGCATTGAGCCGCAGTTCCGCGATGATGTGTTCATCGAGAGGGTCCAGAATTCGCTTCACTTGGCCTCCTGTTGTCGCGCCTTCACAGCGCGCCGAGCAGCTGATGGATGGTATCGAGGTCGTCCGGTTGAATCCGGTAAAGCTGCTCCGGCCCTTGCGCCGGGACCGGACGGTGTTGCGCTGGCGTGCTGACCCCCAGCTCGCCGAGCAGCACCGCCGATTTGGCCGGCGAGATTTCCCCCAGGGTAACCATCGGCGCCACCAGGCTTCGACGATACAACCTGGCCGCGAGGACGCCGGTGGCGGTATGCGGGTCGATGACGTAACCGGTGTCACGATACAGCGAGGTAATTTCCTTCAGTGTCTCCTCATCACTGACCGCGTAAGAGTCGATGATCATCCGAGCCTGCAACCAGAACTCGTTGGCGATGGTCATCTCGCCGCTGGATTCGAACGCTGCCATCAGAGCACTCACGGCCTGATCGTCATGCCCGTAGAGTTCCCAGAGAAAACGTTCCAGGTTAGAAAAGATCGACAGGTCCATGGCCGGCGACAAGGTCTTGTTGGCTCGCAACCTGGAGTAGTGGTTCTTCAGAAACAACTGATGCAACGCGTCATTCTGGTTGGTCGCAACGATTATCTGAGTGATCGGCAAGCCCATTTTCTGCGCGATGTAGCCGGCATAGACCTCGGCAAAACTCGCGGCTGGCACGCTGAAACCAATCGGACGCTGACCGCCCCCCAGTTGCAGCACGGCGTGGAAATAAAACACCAGTTGCGCCAACACACTGACCCAGTTGCTGGAGTTGAAACTGATCGCCTCGTGCTGCGTGTACGGCCACTGAAGGAACAGCCGGGTGACGATGGCCTGGCACTCGTCGAAACTGCCATTCACTGCGAACTGATGAACCTTGGGATGCGCCACCGCTTGCAGGTGCTGGAGTTGGTCTTGCGGTACACCTGCCTCCGGGTAAAACACCACCACGTCCGTTTCGTCGCCGTGCTTGAATGCCTCGATGGCGGCAAGTCCGGTGTCGCCATTGGTGGCACCGAGCACCACCGCGCGACGCCCGCGTTTGCGCAGAAAATATTGCACCAGCCGTGCCTGCAACTGGGCGGCAAAATCCTTCGAGGAACGGGTCGGTCCATGGAACAGCTCCAACACCCATTCGTTGCGATCTACCTGATGCAAAGGTACCAGGGACCGATGGCTGAATTGGCTGCCAGCCTCCTTGAGCATGCATTTGAGGTCTGTCTCGGAGATCGTCTCGCCAACAAACGGACTGATCACCCGATAGGCCAGTTCGTCATAGGGCAAGGTCGACCAGTTGGCAATGTCCTGTGGTTTGAACAGCGGCAGTTCGAGCGGCACGAACAACCCACCGTCCTCGGCAATTCCAGACAACACGACCCTTTCGAAATTGACCTTAACAGCCGAATTTCGGGTACTTACATAGTGCATGGTTGGCTCCGGCCATTCATTTGAAACGATGTGCCTGCTCGACCAGCCAGGTGGAAAACATGACCGCGTCGGGGTGCTGGTCGGCCCCGGAACCGCGTACGAGGTAAAAAGACTCACTGGCCTCGATGCGCTGGTCGAAGGGCTCGACCAGTCGACCGTCCTGAAGCATCTCTTCAACCATCGAGGACCGGGCCAGGGCAACCCCCTGTCCCAACTCGGCCATACGCAAGGTGGAAATCAGTGTGTCAAACTGCATGCCGGTCGACGAATCGACGGTGTCTGCACCGACCATGTTCAACCAGTAACCCCAACCCTCTTCGTAACCCAGGACATGCAACAACGGATGGTGCGCCACGTCCGCCGGCACCGTCAGCGGCGAACTCGCCATCAGGGCTGGCGAGCAGACCGGAAACAAGGTGTCCCAAGTCAGGCGCTGCGACACCAGGCCGGGCCATTGACCATGGCCCCAGCGAATTTCCATGTCGTCCTCACCATCCAGTTCTTTGACCCAGATGTTGCTGATGTAGCGGATGTCGACCTGTGGATGGGCCTGGCGAAAATCCACCAGTTTGGGCGCCAGCCAGTGCACGAAAAACGCCAGGCTGCCGCGCACCTTGATCGGCCGGCGTTTGTGCTGGCCAAAAATCTCGTTGGTCCCCACCGCCAGTCGAGTGATTGCATCCTGCACGACCGGCAGATAGGCCTGACCTTCCTCGGTCAGCCCCAGGCCACGGGGCAAACGCTTGAACAGCGCCACACCCAGATGACTTTCCAATTGGCGGATTTGCTGACTGACTGCACCCTGAGTCAAAAACAGTTCTTCGGCAGCGTGGGTGAAGTTCAGGCAACGGGCGGACACCTCGAATGCCCGCAACCAGTTCAATGGGGGTAACGTCTTTTGCTTCATGGTCTGAACCTCAATGACGCCCCCTCCACCGAGCGCGCTTGCCCACCCCGTCGACAGTGCCTAGAACGCATCGGACGGTTGTGCCAAGGGGGTAACCGACAAGCGTCGCTCGCGGCTTTTGCGCGTAATGTAATACACGAAATAGCACCAGGCGATGAATGGCAAACCGAAGTACAGAGCTACCCGCTGTTCAGGGTCGAAAGCAATCCCGACACACGCCAGGCTGCAGCAGACCAACGCCCCCAACGGCACCCATGGATAACCCCGGACGCGGAACTTAAGGTCGTGGACATCGCCTCCATTGGCCACATAGTGACGGCGGAAAGCAATCTGGCTCGCGGCGATGCTCATCCACACCACCACCACTGCCAATCCGGAGATCGACACCAGCGCCAGATAGATGGTGTCGGCGGCAAACACGCTGCTGAGCAAAGAGGCGGCGCCACCGGCCATGCTGACAATAATGGCGTTGAGTGGTGTGCCCATGCGGGTCAGGGCCGAGAACTGTTTGGGCAGGTGACCCTGGTCACTCAGGGTCCAGAGCATCCGTGAAGCAGCGTATAAACCGGAGTTGGCGGCCGACAACAAGGCACTGATGATCACGAAGTTCATGATGTCAGCCGAATAGGGAATCCCGATGTAAGTGAACACCGTGACAAATGGACTCTCTACCAGGCCGGCCTGCTCACGGGGTAACAGCGTCGCCAGGACGAAAATGGTACCTACGAAGAAGATCGCCAGGCGCAGCACGGTCGTGCGAATGGCACGTGGCACATTGCGCTGGGGGTCCTTGGTTTCACCCGCGGCGATGCCGATCAGTTCAGTACCGGAGAACGCAAAGGAGACCGCCAGTAACGTCATGGCAATCGGCATGAAACCGGTAGGGAAAAGCCCCTCGCGAGTGAAGTTGCTCAGCCCGATACTGTGAGCCTGATCGATATGCAGCAGACCGATAATCGCGCCACCACCGATTAGCAGAAAAACCACCACGGTCACCACTTTGACCAGAGACAACCAGAATTCGGTCTCAGCGAACAAGCGTACCGAAATCACGTTGGTCAGAAACACCAAGCCTGCGAACAGCGCGCTCCAAATCCATACCGGTGTATCCGGAAACCAGCGCGCCATCAAAATCCCGGCGGCGGTAAATTCAGAGCCGATTGCCACAGTCCAGGTCAGCCAATACAACCACGCCACGGTGTAGCCGGTGCCGGGTCCGAGAAAACGCGTGGCGTAGGTGCTGAACGAACCCGTTTCCGGCATCTGCACCGCCAATTCGCCCAAGCACATCATGACCATGTAAACCATGAGTGCGCCAATGATGTAGGCGATGACTGCACCCAACGGACCGGCCTGGTTAACAGTGTACCCGGACGTGAGAAACAGCCCGGTACCAATGACGCCACCCAATGCCAACATGACAATGTGGCGCGTCTGCATTTCCTGTTTAAAACCGGCACGCGTAGTGAGTTGTTCTTCTTTTATGGACATGGTTGTTCTCATGAAAGTTGTCAGGGCGCGCATTAACGTCTGCGATCAGTTACTGGGCAGAGTAAAAACAGGTCGCCACTAAGTTTTATTATTATTCCACTTCATGAACGCCTCACTAACAGCCTTGTCGTGAGGTACTAACGTTAAAACTTCAGCTTGCAGCCTCGATGCACGTTTTGTTGTTTGAGTGCTGTGTGTTTGCCTGTGCCAGCTCATCGCGCGAACACCTGACAAAAGCGAACGCCTGCTTCAAATCGTCGAGCAGATCGTCAGTGTCTTCAATGCCGACCGAGACCCGCACCAGTCCTTCGGAGATACCCAGAGCCAGTCGTTCCTCCAGCGTGTTCTCGACATGGCTGGTGGTCCGGGCCGGGCCGTAAATGGTTTCCACTGCACCGAGATTGCCCGCGCAATGGGCGAATCGCAGACGTGGCAAGAGCACCTTGACCGTGTCCATCCCACCGACCAGAACAAAACTGACGATGGCGCCGAAGCCGGACATTTGCGCGCACGCCACAGCGTGGTTCGGATGACCGGGCAAGCCGGGATAATTGACCGACTCAACCAACGGTTCCGTGCAGAGGAACTCCGCCAGGGCACGGGCACTGCGTTGCTGTTGACGTATGCGCAGCACCAGCGTTTTCATGCCCCGGATGATCATGTAGGCCGAGAACGGGTCGAGCGTCGCACCGTTGATTTCCCGGTAATGACGAACCTTGGCCATCAAGGATTCGCTGCCGCACACCAGGCCGCCAAGTACATCGCCATGACCGCTGAGGAACTTGGTCGCGCTGTGGATGACCACGTCCACCCCTAACGCCAGGGGGTTCTGATTCAGCGGCGTGGCAAAGGTGTTGTCCGCCACCACCACGGCACCGACGCGCTTGGCTGCAGCTACCAGACGCTGGATATCGAGTATTTTCAGGGTCGGGTTGGTCGGCGTTTCCAGGTACACCAACTGGCAGCCTTTGGCGATTTCACGCTCGATCTCCTCGTGATCGAACGTCTCGCACAATGTCACCTCCACACCCGTGCGCGGCAGGAATTCTTCGAAAATCTTGTTGGTGCCACCGTAGCTGTCCTTGGTCGACACCACACGATCGCCATTGGCCAGGAAGGTGAAAAGCACACTGCTGATCGCCGCCATGCCGCTGCTGAAGGCCACGGCGGACTCGGCCATTTCCAGCTCGCGAATCTTTGCTTCGAGGGTCTCGACTGTCGGGTTGCTCATGCGGCTGTAGATAAAGCCCGGCGTCTTGCCCAACGCAACGTCGTACCAGACGTCGATGTCGTCGTAACCGTAAGCGGCGCTGACCACGATCGGTGTTTGAGTGGCGTTGTAGGGATGCCTGACTTGCTCCCCGCCCCAGACCGCTCGGGTCCCGGTTCCGGCGTTATCAAGCCCCGCGTTGTCAGGTTTATTGTTCATTAAGACTACTCGCACTGAGGGTGGTGAGTGTTGAGTCATTCACCAGATCTGGCGGCCAATATATTGAAAAGCGGTGCGCCCGAGAAACGATGTTATCGGTGCCAAAGGGCTGCTTTTTTTAATGGCTGTGTAGTCCTGAAATAGGTTTACACCTTCTGATCTGTTTTTCAGGAAGGCATGATTGTTCAGCGGCTGTCGCCCAATGTTGCCTGGGTCATCGTCGGGGCTCCGGACTACCTCAATCGTTTTACCCCCTGCTCGATTTGGGTATCGCTATACGGCTACTGGTCTTGACCTCGCGTAACGACAAACTGGACTGGATGGATGCAATACCCACCTGACGCCTGAGTACCTGTTCGATAAAGTCGCTGTAGCTATCTAGATCCTCTGCCAGCACTTGCAGTACGTAATCGGCATCCCCGGTGATCTTGTGACAGGACAACACTTCGGGCAATTGCGCAATCACCGCCTCGAAGGCGTCCGGAGCGTGATCGGCGTGGGTGGAAAAACGGATGTGCACGAACGCCATGATATCCAGCCCCAGCATTCGTCGATCAAGGTTGGCCTGGTAGCCCTTTATCACGCCCGCCTCCTCCATTCTCTTACGCCGCCGCCAGCAAGGCGTAAGGCTTAACGACAGCCGCTCACTGAGCTCGGCGTTGGAAATACTCGCGTCCTCCTGCAGCAACGCGAGAATCGCCAGGTCGGTGTCGTCGAGACTGATGCGCTTGGATGATTTTTTCTGCATTACGCCATTCCTGAGTAATAAATCCCGAACAATCTAGTAAAACACGAAAACAAAGCAAAGAAAGCGCCTCCCGACCGGAACAGAATATTTGCACTGGTTCACATCAACGGATGCGCACAATGTTTACAGTTTTCAGTGATTCCCACCGTTTGCACCACGGCTCCGAATTGAAAGACGGCGTGCTCAAGCCCTCCTTCGAACAGCCCAGTCGGGCCGATACCGTCCATCATCGGGTCAAACAGGTAGGGCTTGGCCAGGTCATCGAACCGCGAGCATTTGACCGGTCGTGCTATGTCAACGCGCACAGCGAGCGCTACGTAACCTTTCTGGAAACTGCCTGGTCTGAATGGTGCGCAACCGGACGCACCCACGATGCCTTGCCGCTGGTATGGCCCGTGCGCGATCTGGCCAACGAGCAAGTACCGACTTTCATCGACGGCAAACTGGGTTTCTACGCTATGGACGCCGGCTCCCCCATTACCGCCACCACATGGCAAGCGGTAAAAACCAGCGCCGATATCGCGCTGACCGGACTGGCGCTGATCGATGAAGGCCACGACAGTGCCTTTGCCCTGTGTCGCCCACCTGGCCATCACGCAGCACGTGAATACATGGGCGGCTACTGCTATCTGAACAACGCCGCCATTGCCGCACAACAGGCCATTACTCAAGGCGCCAAACGGGTCGCCGTACTGGACGTCGACTTTCATCATGGCAACGGCACGCAGAACATTTTCTACGGGCGCAGCGACGTCATGTTTGTCTCGCTGCATGGCGAACCGGCAGTGTCCTATCCGTACTACTCAGGCTACAGCCACGAAGTCGGCGCCGGCCACGGCGAAGGTTACAACCTGAACTACCCGTTGCCGAAGAACACCACCTGGGAAAGCTACCGCAACGCCCTGCTCCACGCCTGCAGGAAACTGCAGCAATTCGCCCCTGAAGTACTGGTTATTTCACTCGGCGTCGATACGTTCAAGGACGACCCCATCAGCCACTTCCTGCTGGAAAGCGAAGACTTCATCGGCATCGGCGAGCTGATCGCGGGCGTGGGCTGCCCCACCCTGTTCGTGATGGAAGGCGGCTACATGGTCGATGAGATCGGGATCAATGCGGTCAACGTACTGCATGGTTTCGAGAGCAAACGTGCCTGAGTCATGCCCTGAATCGCAGCGTTTCAACTACTGAATCGGAGAATAAAAAAATGACTCATTTTATCGATGTCGATCATGCCGCACACCTGTTCGCCAAGGTGGGAATCTGTCGGGCCATCCGCGAAATGGCGGCTTACATTGAGGCTGACTATTCACGCTGGGCGCAGTTTGATAAATCGCCCCGCACTGCCAATCATTCAGCAGACGGTGTGATCGAGTTGATGCCCACCGACGACGGCCAGCAGTACTCGTTCAAATACGTGAATGGTCACCCGGACAACGGTCAAAGAGGCATGCTGACGGTCATGGCCTTCGGAGTCCTGGCCGATGTCCACAGCGGCTATCCAACATTGCTCAGCGAACTGACGCTGACAACTGCCGTACGCACTGCCGCGACCTCTGCCCTGGTTGCGCAGTCCCTGGCGCGCCCGGGTGCAAGCATCATGGCAATCATCGGAAATGGCGCCCAGAGCGAATTTCAGGCCCTCGCCTTCCACGAAATGCTGTCCATCAAGCAAATACGCATTTTCGATATCGATCGCGACGCTTCACTCAAATTGAAGCACAACCTGGCCGCATTCCCGGATATTGAGGTGATTCTGGCCAACTCGGTACAGGAAGCGGTCAAGGGCGCGCACATCGTCACCACAGTCACCGCAGACAAAGCCTATGCAACGATTCTGACGCCCGAGATGATCGAGCCCGGCATGCATATCAATGCCGTCGGCGGCGACTGCCCGGGGAAAACCGAACTGCACGCCGAGATCCTGCGCAATGCCCGGGTCATCGTTGAGTTTGAACCTCAAACCCGGATTGAAGGCGATATTCAACAACTGGAGCCCGACTTTCCTGTCGTCGAGTTCTTCCGGATTGTCCTGGGCGAAGTCCCGGGGCGCGAGAACGACGCACAGGTCACCGTGTTCGATTCGGTGGGTTTTGCCCTCGAAGACTTTTCGTCACTGCGCTACGTGCACGACCTGGCGCGAGAGCATGCCATCGGTGAGCGCATCCATCTGGTGCCGACGCCTTCCAACATAAAAAATCTCTACCAACTGCTTGATCAGCAGCCAGCAATCGTCCCCTCGCGCCTGCGCACGGCCAGTTGATAGCCACAAGTGGTGCCCCTGAACAAAGTGCCAAGGGGCCACTCACCCTGCAGTGAACGCGAACCCTGCCGCCCGCAAACCACCACCGTCAGTAGCCGTTGCATCCCTAACAAGAACGCTAGACAGCCACCTTTCTGCCAAAACTCAAAAACATAAAATCAAGAGGTTTTGTAATGAAATCGACTCCGTCCGAGCGGGTTGAACAGCCCGCGCTGCAGCGCACGCTCAGCAATCGTCACATTCAATTAATGGCCATGGGAGGTGCCATCGGTACAGGCCTGTTCATGGGTTCCGGGAAGATCATTGCCCTCTCCGGCACGTCGATCATCCTCATTTATATGATCATCGGTCTGTTCGTCTACTTCGTCATGCGCGCCATGGGCGAACTGTTGCTGTCCAACTTGAACTTCAAAACCTTCGCGGATTTTGCCGGTGCCTACCTCGGCCCGCGGGCGGCATTCTTCCTCGGCTGGTCGTACTGGCTGAGCTGGAGCGTCGCGGTGGTGGGCGACGCCGTGGTGGTCGGCGGATTCTTTCAGTACTGGTTCCCCGATGTACCCGCCTGGATCCCGGCCATCGGTATGTTGATGACGCTGTTCGCCCTAAACGTGCTGACCGTCAGACTTTTCGGTGAAGTGGAGTTCTGGTTCGCGATCATCAAGATCATTGCCGTCGTCACCCTGATTGGCGTCAGCATGGTGATGATTGCCAGCTCCTTTGTATCACCTAGTGGCGTTACAGCATCCCTGAACCACCTGCTGGATAAACAGGCGGCCTTCCCCAACGGCCTGTTTGGTTTCTTTGCCGGATTCCAGATGGCAATCTTCTCCTTTGCCGGCACTGAGCTGATCGGTACTGCAGCCGCCGAAACTCGCTCCCCCGAGAAGACCCTGCCAAAAGCCATCAACTCGATTCCGCTGAGAATCATCCTGTTTTATGTGCTGGCACTGGCCTGCATTATTGCAGTGACTTCCTGGCAGCAGGTTTCGCCCAACAAGAGCCCTTTCGTCGAACTGTTTCTGGTTGCAGGGTTTCCCGCAGCAGCAGGTATCGTCAACTTTGTGGTGCTGACGTCTGCCGCCTCATCGGCCAACAGTGGCGTATTTTCATCCAGCCGCATGCTGTTTGGACTGGCCAGTCACGACAATGCGCCTGGGATTTTTCGGCGTTTGTCGGGCAATAGCGTACCTCTGCTAAGCCTGGCGTTTACCACACTGTTGATGCTGGTGGGTGTACTGCTGCTGTTCATCGTTCCGGAAGTCATGACAGCGTTCACCATCGTTTCTACCGTGTCGGCGATCCTGGTGATTTTCACTTGGTCGACCATCCTCGCGTCGTACATTGCCTATCGCAAAAGCCGACCCGACCTGCATGCGCAATCGACCTACAAGATGCCTGGCGGCGTGCCGATGGCCTGGTTCTCCTTGGCGTTCCTGGGGTTTGTTCTCTGCCTGTTGGCATTAAGACCTGACACTCGTATTGCCTTACTGGTCATGCCAGGGTGGTTCATTTGGTTGGCAATTGCTTATCAGCTGACCCATTCCAGGAAGCTAAAATCCGCTGCTGGTTCGGCAAATCAGTACAGCTGATGTTCACCTGCCACCTCAAGGTGCCGATGCAGTGAACCGCGCTTGAGCAACGTGGCGTTTGTGGGGCACCTGCAGGTTGAAGAGCGGCAAGCGAAGGCCGTCAGATTTTACTGACGGCCAACTCTGCGAATGAACGATTCGCTCAGTGCAGCGCGCTGCGTTGCGCCCAACTGCCGATCACCCCATCCCCAATCCGGTGCGCCCGGATCGACCTCGTATCTAGCGCCACATCACCTACAACTGTCGATCACGTGTTGGACGGCGATTGCGGCGTATCAGGATTGAGTTGCTGACGTCTGAATTGCCCAGGTGGCTGGCCGTGGATCTGGCGGAAGCGTCGCGAAAAATATGCCTCGTCAGCGAAACCGCACAACCTCGCCACCTCCCCCACCGGTCGTGTGCCATTGAGCAAATAATTGCGTGCAGCGTGCATTCGGCGTTCGAGCACCAGTTCGGTGAAGGTCTTGCCGATTTCCCTGCGCAGCCAATGCGTCAGGTACGTCGGGGACAGGTAGGTCGCCGCCGCAACTTTAATCAAGTTGAGGTCGGGGTCGGCGATGTTCTTGCGCAAGTATTCCGACATCCTGCTCAGCGCATCGCGTCGGCTGACTTCGGCGGCATTCTCTTCGGCCAATCGTTTGAGCGGCTCGGCATACAAGGCACAAACGCTCCCCACCAGTTGCAGCAACAACCCCTTGAGCATCTCGCGAGTGCCAAACTGACGCTTCTCATCCAGGACTCGCATCTGTTCGATCAAGGCACAGACTTTGTTGAAATCCTCATCGGCCAGAATGAAATCCAGATGCTCTTGAAAGCGGAACGGCGACAACTCCGGCGCCAGCAGAATCGAGACTTCCTCCAGATCCATCGGATCGCACTGCAAATGCGGCAGCAGGAAGGTCTGGGAAAAATTGATCACCATGAAGTTGCTGTCGGCCGGATGCGGAATCACGTGCACGCGATGCGGCAGGATGAAGGCCAGCGTGTTGCGCGGAAACGGACGTTCGACATTGCCGATGTGCTGCTTTGTATCGCCACCGAGGTTGACCTGGATCTGGAAATACTCGTGGCGATGCGGGCTGGTTTCGGCGCGCCGTCCCTTTTTGTCGCGGATGTAAAAGTCCGTCAATTCGCTGCGCTGCTGCATGACGTAAGTGGGTACTCGACTGGGTGACGACATCGCCTGAGGATCCTCGACAGGTACATGGACAGGTTGTCGTCGCGCCGCGATGCAGGCGGCGACCGCGCTGATTGTGAAGGCAGACTCTGCTGACCTCAACATGTCATAGGATGACAACGAAATTCAGAGAATTAATTGTATCCGTGTGTGATTTGTCGTCCGTCCAAAAAACTACGAGCACACAAAAATAATTAATCCTTTAAAAACATAATCTTATTAAACGAATGAAGCATGACTAAGGAAATGAGCTGATTTGATTTTTCTTGGACACCTGCATTAATCGCCTTTTTCAGAAGAAAAAACGATCTAACGCCCCCGTTGATTTTGAGATGTTGTACGACCACTGTGACAGCCAATGCAGCCCGACCCGTCCAAAAACAATCAAAAGGTGCGCACGTGATGAACCTGATTTTCCCCCTCGCCAACCCTCCCCAGATCGAGCCAGTCCGAAGGCGTATCTGAGCGCCTGACAGCGGCTGTCCGCGCCTCTCATTCAAGTAGCGATTGCTCTGCCCCGACACTGGCGGCATCGGCTTCGGCTGCGCGCGAACATCTCGATTCTTCTAACAATAAAAAGGTCTACTCATGTCGAACTCGCAAACCTCCCCGTCCACCGCGCCGTCGGTGAATGCCGGCGCCCGGGACGCCCTGCTGCCACAACGACTGCCGACGCGTAGGCGCTGGTTCATGCTGTCGTTGCTGCTGATTGCAACCATCATCAACTACATCGACCGCGTGAACATTTCGATTGCGGCGCCGTTCCTCGCCAAGGACCTGGGCCTGGACAAGATTGAAATGGGCCTGATTTTTTCCGCGTTTGCCTGGACTTACGCCCTCGCCCTGGTGCCCGCCGGGTTTGTTGCCGATCGCTTCGGTTCCCGGTTCACTTACGGTGTATCACTGATCAGCTGGTCGACGGTCACCGTGTGCCAGGGCTTCGCCACGGGCTTCGCGTCGTTGTTCGGACTGCGCCTAGCCGTCGGCGCCATGGAAGCTCCAGCCTTTCCGGCCAACAGCCGTGCGGTGACGGTATGGTTCCCGGCCCGCGAACGGGGCCTGGCCAGCAGCATTTACGTGTGCGGCCAATATCTGGGCACGGCACTGTTCACGGGCGTGCTGTTATGGCTGGCCACGACCTATGACTGGCGCCATGTGTTTTACAGCACCGGATTACTCGGCATTGTTTTCGGAGTGATCTGGCTGTACCTGTACCGCGATCCGTTGAACTGCAAGACCGTCAGCCCGGAAGAACTGAAGTACATCGAAGCCGGGGGTGGACTGGTCAAGAGCAGCCAGGAACGCACCCGGTTCAACTGGCGGCAGATCGCCGAGCTGTTCAGCTATCGGCAGATCTGGGCGATTTGCATCGGCAAGTTCGCCAGCACCTCAGCGCTGTACTTCTTCCTGACCTGGTTCCCGACGTACCTGATCGAAGAACGCAAGTTGACCATGATCAAGGCCGGGATCTTCGCGGTGCTACCGTTCGTGGGCGCAACGGTCGGCATCTTGCTCGCCGGCATCGTCTCCGACTTGCTGATACGCCGTGGTTACTCAATGTCCTTCGCTCGCAAGTTGCCATTGGTGGTCGGATCAATGCTGGGGATGTCGATTGTGCTGGTGAATTTCACCGACTCGAACGTGATCTGCATTGCCGTGCTGACCATTGCCTTCTTCGCCCAGGGAATCGCTTCTTCGTCGTGGGCGGCAGTGTCGGAGGTCGCGCCCAAGGAATTGATAGGACTGACCGGCGGGGTCACCAGCCTGGCCGCCAACATCGGCGGGATTGTCACTCCGATTGTGATTGGTGGCATCGTCCACGCGACAGGCTCGTTTGCCTACGCCTTCTGGTTCATTGGTGGCGTGGCGCTGATGGGTACCTTGTCCTATTCGTTGCTGCTCGGTCGTTTGTATCGCATCGAACTCAAGGCGCGCTGAGCGCAGAAAAGCGTTTTTCTCCAACACGAGGTGGCATTCGTCCAACTTCGCAAAACGAAGCCGCCGTAGGCTGATGCTTCCAACAGGACAACTACAAAAATGACTATGACCGAATACGTTTTTACCCCGGATCTGCCTGCGACCTTGCCGGTTGCCGGCAGCCAGCAGCGCTTTCCCGTCGGCCGGGTATTTTGCGTCGGCCGCAACTACCCTTGGCCAGACACCCAAGGCCAGTCCCGTCAGCCGCCAGTGTTTTTCATGAAACCGGCGAGCAACGTGGTGGATGCGGCGGGTGAAGTGACTTTCCCGCCGTTGACTGAAGAGTTTGTCCACGAAATCGAATTGGTCGTGGCCATCGGTGAAGGCGGCGCCAATATTCCGGAGAGTCAGGCGCTGGCCTATGTCTGGGGCTATGCCGTCGGTCTTGACCTGACTCGTCGTGATGTCCAGCGCGCGGCCAAAAGCAATGGTTTGCCGTGGGAAGGTGCCAAGGTGTTCGACGGCGCCGCACCGATGACCGCCATCGTGCCGGTGACTCACGCGGGACACCCGGACGGCGAGTTGTGGCTAAACGTCAACGGCGAAGAACGCCAGCGCGACAGCCTCGACAGCCAGATCTGGTCGGTCAGTGAAATCATCAGCCGCATCTCGCAATCGGTAGCGCTGCGGGCCGGTGACTTGATCATGACCGGCAGCCCGGCAGGCGTCGATGTGCTGCAACCAGGCGACATCATCAACGCCGGGATCGCCGGCATCGGCCAACTGGAAATGCGCGTTGGTCAGCGACCTTGAACCCGGCACACGCCCTCGTGAATTGAAAAAGGAGATAACAACATGTCTAACACTCTTCCTTTAAAGGTGGCCCTGGTCACCGGCGCCGGTAGCGGAATCGGCCGCGCCGTGGCCCTGGCTCTGATGGCCGACGGATTCACCCTGGTATTGGCCGGACGTCGGCCGGAGCCGTTGCAGGCCTTGGTCGAATTGGCACTCAGCGAAGGACACGAAGCGTTGGCGGTCCCCACTGATGTGCGCGACCCGGCCAGTGTCGATGCACTGTTTGCAACCATCACCGAGGTATACGGACGCCTCGACGTGGTGTTCAACAATGCCGGGGTCAACGCCCCTGCCGTGCCGCTCGATGAACTGACATTCGAGCAGTGGCGCAACGTGATCGACACCAACCTCAACGGCGTTTTCCTCTGCGCCCGTGGTGCCTTCGGACTGATGCGCCGGCAACAGCCACAGGGCGGACGCATCATCAATAACGGTTCGATCTCGGCGCATACCCCACGCCCCTTCAGCAGCGCCTACACCGCCAGTAAACATGCGGTGCTGGGACTGACCAAATCCCTGGCCCTGGACGGGCGCGAATTCAACATCGCCTGCAGCCAGATCGACATCGGCAACGCCCTGACCGAAATGTCGGTGCGCATGACTAAAGGCGTGCGCCAGGCCAACGGCACCATCGCCGTGGAGCCGATGGTGGACGTCAAGCATGTGGCCGATGCCGTGCGCTACATCACCGGTCTGCCGCTGGAGGCGAACGTCCTGAACATGACCGTCATGGCCAGCGCCATGCCGTTTGCCGGTCGCGGTTAAACCGGCCTTTTTTATTCCGTTACGCGAGGTTTTATATGAAGCCAGAAGTCTTGCAGCTCAGCCCGATCCTGATCCCTGAAATCAACGCTCGGCTCGATGAGCTGTTTACCGTCAGACGTTACTTCCAGCAGGCCGACAAGCAGGCTTATTTGCAGGAACACGGCGCGAACATTCGCGGTGTGATCACCGGCGGGCATACCGGTATCAGCCAGGCACTCATGGCGCAACTGCCCAAGCTGGAAGTGGTGGCGGTCAATGGCGTGGGCACCGATGCGGTGGATCTGGCATACGCCAGGGATCGCGGAATTCGCGTAACCGCGACCATCGGCGCGCTGACCGAAGATGTCGCGGATCTGGCCATCGGATTATTGATTGCCGTGTGCCGGAGTCTGTGCACCAGTGATCGTTATGTGCGTTCGGGCCAATGGCCCCATAGCCCGACACCGTTGGCCCCGTTGCCGTTGGCGCGCCAAGTGTCCGGCATGCGCATTGGCATCGTCGGCATGGGCCGGGTCGGTCGTGCCGTGGCGACCCGCGCCGCAGCGTTCGGTTGCCCGATCAGTTACACCGATTTGCAGCCGATGAGCGATGTAAACCACACCTTCATCGCCGACCTGAAGCAGCTTGCCAGCAACAGTGATGCGCTGATTCTCGCGGCCGCTGCCGACAAGGCTGAAGCCATCATCAATGCCGAGGTGCTGCAGGCGCTGGGCAAGGACGGGTATCTGATCAACGTGGCGCGCGGCAAGCTGGTCAACGAGGTCGATCTGGTGGCGGCGCTTGCCGCTGGTGAGATCGCGGGTGCGGCGCTGGATGTGTTTGTCGATGAACCGAACGTCCCCGAGACACTGTTTGCCAACGAAAAAGTGGTGCTGCAGCCCCATCGCGCGAGCGCGACGCTGCAGACCCGCACGCGGATGGGCGAGATGGTGGTGGCGAGCCTGGTGGACAGTTTCGCCGGGAGAATGCCGCAAGGGTCTGTGACTGATTGAACGCTAGCCGCCAAGGGGACGTTGCGTCCCCTTGGCGGCTCGGTGTCAGGTAAACAGATCGACGCCCAACTGGAAGGCGACCCACAGCGCGAGGCCTGTAGCAAAGAGCAGCGCGATGTTTTCAAACAGGTTGTTGCGATATTTCTTGTCCAGCAGCGACTTCTGGTTGGACATGATCAGCAGGCCCAGGGAAATGACCGGCAAGCCAATGATGTTCAACGCGCTGACACCAATGGTCAGGGTTACGAAATCAGGCATGCCTGGCAGCGACCAGATCAACGGCGTCACCAGGATAAAAAGCATGAACCATTTGTGCATCGGATCATGATGAAACTCTTTACCGTACTTTTCGCGACGTTCAGGACGAACGTGTTGGAAGGCATCGGTAATCAGCATCGGGAACGCGGTGGTCTTGCCTGAAATACTGGCAAACAGTGTCGCGAACACGCCAATGAAGAACACATACCAACCAATCGGGCCAAAGAAAATTTCCAGCGCCTTGCCAAGGTCGCCCAAGGTCTTCACCTCGATGCCGTTGGGCCGCAGAATTTCCGCGCCGACGATCCAGATGGCCAGGTTGATGACGATCCCGACGAACACTGCAAACAGCAAATCGTTACGTTGAACACGCTTGTGCTGCGGCCCTACCCAGCCCTTTTGGCGCATGACATACGGATGCACGAAGTTGGCAATGGAGCCTGCAACCGCGCCGATAACCGATACCGCCACCAGCAGCGCGCCATGCACGCCTTCATCCGGCGGGATACTGAAGCCGATGGTGCCTTTAACGATACCGGCGACATCGGGACCTGACATTACGGCCAAGGCAATAAAGGCCAGGGTCATGATCGCCAGCAGCATCTTCATCACGCCTTCGATCATCGAATAAATATTACGACCGACCAGCATCCACACAGCGAGTACCACCGCCAATGAACACAGCAGTGGCTGGTCGATTTTGAACAGCATCGCCAGCGACTCACCCGCCCCCTTGATCATGTAGGCGTTCATCAAGTGCCCCATCAGCAGGGCGTAGACGAGCATGAACCAGGCGAAAAAGGGATTCAGCTGCGCATAGCCTTGCAGGATGGTCATGCCTTGGTTATTGCACAACTGGAAGCGAGCGATGATGTTTACGATCAGGTATCTCAAGAGCAGAGAGACCGCCAGCACCCACATCATTGCGTAACCGTAATTGGCACCGGCCACGGACGACGTGATCAGATCACCTGCGCCCAGCCAGGACAGTACGGCGATGATTCCTGGGCCCAGCAGTTTGAGTATTCGGGAAAATCGATTTTGTGCGGGCGCCGCAGCCTGGCCTTCTACGGAAGGAATGCTCGTCATAGAGGGTATCTCCATTTATTTTTTTTGTGAGAACGAGCGCAGTCGAACACATTAGATACGACGTCGTACAACTAATCTTGAGCGAGTGTGTTTATAAATGTTTCAAGCTCGCGGGTCAGCGCCGGGCTGCGTGGACGGTATCTAACCAGGCTCGGCTCGTGCAAACACTGCGCCTGAGCCACGACGTGTCATTCCAACCTAAGAAAACAGCGATTGATGTCGTTTTAGGATAATCATAGGATGACTGACCACATAAACAAAATAAAGAATCACCCGCAAGTAAACCCCTTCTCTTGGCCGCTGCCGTTTCCACCCAATTCAAATCCGTCCCCACCAAGTGATCATCTGCTCGTTTTTTCACGGCAATGTAATTTTCGAAACCTTCGGATAACGGGCTTCCACGCAGCGCATCGGGGGAAGACAGAGACCAGAATGAAGCGCCTGACACCTGCTTCAATGGCTGCGGCCAAACCAAGTCGTCTTCTAAACAGGCTCATCGCGAACAAATCGTATCAAACCGGACAAGATGTAAGACGCATCCACCCAGAACCAGTCGTTTTGCAGGGGTAAAAACGACCAAAAATAAAAAAGGGTCGCGAGATAAAATCTCGCAACCCTTTGAATTATATGGTCGGGACAGAGTGATTCAAACACTCGCCCCCTAGCACCCCATGCTGGGGGCTGTAGCAGCCTAACCTATTGTTTCTAAACGAATATAGCTACTTACAAGGGTGGCAAAACACCCGCTTTTTTGTGCGTATACAAACGGAAACACGCGGCCTCCAGAGGAGGTTTTGCGCAAGCCGATCCAACAAAAGCGCCTCCAGGCTTATTAGGCAGAAGCGGACACCACAATCGCACCACTCACACGGCCGGGAGAGAAATGTCACCTTCTCGAATTATGGACGAGTCGGTCAACGAAGAACTCCATATGCCCTCTGGGGGTAGCCAGCAAGGGCCAAGCGTCGACCATTAAAGCGATTTCTTGAAATGCTTGGGCGCACTTGGAGCGCGGAAAGTGTTCGTAGACTGCTCGCTGCTTCTGCACTGCCCTACGCGCACATTCATCGTACGGAACCGCTCCCACATACCGCAGGGTTACGTCGAGGAAGCGATCGGTGACTTTGGCCAATTTAGCGAACAGCGCGCGACCTTCCGTCGGGCTCTGCACCATATTGACCAGCACCCGGAAACGGTCCATTCCGTAATCACGATTAAGCAGTTTGATCAGTGCGTAGGCATCGGTGATCGAGGTCGGTTCGTCGCAGACCACCAGCAAGACTTCGTGGGCCGCCCGGACGAGACTGACCACCGACGCGCCGATGCCCGCAGCTGTGTCTATCACCAGCACATCGAGACTGTCGCCGATTTCACTGAAGGCCTGGATCAGGCCTGCGTGCTGAGTCGGAGACAAATGCACCATGCTCTGGATGCCTGAAGCCGCAGGGACGATTCGTATCCCGCCCGGACCGCGCAAAAGTACATCGGATAGCTCACAGCGACCTTCGATTAAATCGGCAAGCGTGTACTGCGGGGAAAGCCCCAACAGGACATCGATATTCGCCAAACCAAGATCGCCATCAAGCAATACGACTCGCCTTCCAAGTTTCGCCAGCGCCAATGAAAGATTCACAGCCACAGTCGTCTTGCCGACGCCGCCCTTTCCGCCGGTCACGGCGATAACTTGTACAGAACGCACACCATCCATGTTATTGATTCCCTTCCATGTGCAACGCGTGCGAGTAGTCGCTCACTATTCCTAGATACGCGATGGTAACTGAAATGTGCAGACACATGGCCACTAGCTATATCACAGGATCACCAGAAACGCTGTAACCCACGACATGGCAATCACGCGAACCAGTACTGCCACTGCTGCGATGCGCTCATCCGCCGAGTAATCGCCTATGCCGAATTCAGACCTGCTCCCTTCCCTGCTATTCAAGATCAACGAAAACCAGCTCGCCCTCGAAGCCGCCATCTTGGAGCATTCGAACTGGGTCGAGCAGCGCGACCGATGTCGCCGACAACGTGCGCGGCGCCCTGGAAGCCATCGACAAAAATGAAGAGCTCATCAAGATGACGTTCGCGCTGATGATGGCGCCGGAGTGACTGCTTTCGGCTGTGGATTCAACCGGTCGATGCAACACAAATAAATTCTGTGTAAGCAGAAGGAGTGTTGCAGATGAAGCAGAGACCTCGGTTCCCGACTGGGAGCGCGGCGCCTACAAAGTTGCCATTATCATTTGTCGTCCATCTTTGTTGACGATTGTGGCCGGCGCTCAGTGCTCTCTTCGGCGTTGGGCGCTTCTGGAAAACTCCCTGGCGTGAACACATGGGTCTGCAAGTCGCTGGCATCGACTTCGGCGACACCATGAACCGAACGGGCCAGACCAATGGCCTGTTCACACTGTCTATGAGTGTTGACGCGGCCGCTTAACCCCACTATGCCCGCATGGGTTTTGACATTGATATGCAGGCTAAGGGTCGGATCGGAAAATGCCAGGGCCGACTTCACCTTGGCGGTAATCCATGCATCGTGAACGGCCATTTCCAGACCATGAGAATAATGCTGGAAGGAGTGAATTTTCATGGCTGAACCCTCTCTCGCGTAATCAGATGTACTGTCCATCCCATTTGCTGTGCTGCCCTCTGCCTGTCAGGTGAACGCTATGGATTCCTGATTCGTTTTGGAGCGCTCGCCACACAAACATTGACAGACATTAATTATAGTACGGCCGTTGCCTGCGGTCAGAGCGCTGTCCCCGTGGACGTCCGTCTTGGTCGCTCTGTGCCAGGCGCAACACCTACAGAGCACTCCAAACGGTCCTTATTGCGATCAGCGCTGATCAACCCATAGCTGCCAATCTCGACCGACAGAAAACGGTCGGTTCTGTTGAAAAAGTCGGTTCGCCCAAACAGCCTGGTCACTTTCTGGCTCACACAAAGGGTAATCGCCTCCTCGCATCATTCTGAGTGTCCGCAATGGGTTGTGGATTCAACCGGTCGATGCAACACAACTAAATTCTGTGTAAGCAGAAGGAGTGTTGCAGATGAAGCAGAGACCTCGGATCTATTACACCGAAAGCCAGAAAAAACTGATGTGGGATCACGGGCAAAAAGGCGACGAATGACTCTAATTGCGCCCCCCAAATAAGACAGATAGAAATTTTTCGTACTAGGCTTCACGAGCGCGTTGAACGGTAAGAGGGATTCGATCCAATCGTTACACCGTTCCCTTGAACCGTCCAGGCTAAAAGTTGGGGGGATTACTGACGAAGTTCCTTGTTGTATTGCTCTCGATGTTTGAGCGGCCGCAACAAGGATCGGAACTTGAGAAAGGAAATCCACATGAATAGGCTCTCGCACCGCACTAGATTGTACCTAGCATGTTCCCTCCTGATGGCAATTAACCTTACCCAGGCAGCGCAGACAGAAAAACCAAACATCCTTTTTATCGTATCCGACGATACCGGCTACGGTGACCTGGGCCCCTATGGCGGCGGTGTGGGTCGCGGCATGCCGACGCCGAGCATCGACGAACTGGCGGCGCAAGGCACAACCTTCTTCTCGTTCTATGCCCAACCCAGTTGCACGCCGGGTCGGGCGGCCATGCAAACCGGGCGCATTCCCAACCGAAGCGGCATGACCACCGTGGCCTTCCAGGGCCAGGGCGGTGGCTTGCCGGCAGCGGAATGGACCTTGGCCTCCGTGCTGAAAACCGGTGGCTACGACACCTACTTCACCGGCAAGTGGCACCTGGGCGAAGCCGATTATGCAATGCCCAACGCCCAGGGTTACGACGTCATGAAATACGTCGGTCTTTATCATCTCAACGCCTACACCTACGCAGATCCCGAATGGTTCCCGGACATGGACCCGGAGACTCGCGCCATGTTCGTCAAGGTGACCAAGGGCGCATTGTCCGGCAAGGCCGGTGAAAAACCGGTCGAGGAGTTCAAGATCAATGGCGAGTATGTTGATACGCCGGTCATTGATGGAAAACCCGGCGTGGTTGGGATTCCCTACTTTGACGGTTATGTCGAGAAAGCCGCAATGGAGTTCCTCGACACCGCCGCCAAATCTGACAAGCCGTTCTTCATCAACGTCAACTTCATGAAGGTGCACCAGCCGAACTTGCCAGCACCGGAGTTCGTGCACAAATCGATCTCCAAATCCAAGTACGCCGACTCGGTGGTGGAACTCGACACCCGCATTGGCCGCATCATGGACAAGTTGAAAGCGCTGGGAATGGATAAAAACACCCTGGTGGTTTACACCACCGATAACGGCGCCTGGCAGGACGTTTATCCGGACGCCGGCTACACGCCCTTCCGCGGCACCAAAGGCACGGTACGTGAAGGTGGCAACCGGGTGCCGGCGATCATGGTTTGGCCGGGCAAAATCAAACCCGCGGTGAAAAACCACGACATCATCGGTGGACTGGACCTGATGGCGACGTTTGCCGCGGTGGCCGGCATCAAACTGCCAGAGAAAGACCGCGAAGGTCAGCCGATCATGTTCGACAGTTACGACATGTCCCCGGTGTTGCTTGGCACCGGCCCATCTCCACGCAAGGAATGGTTCTACTTCACGGAGAACGAACTGTCCCCTGGTGCTGCCCGTGTCGGCAACTTCAAGGCCGTGTTCAACCTGCGCGGCGATAACGGCGCCCAGACCGGTGGCTTGGCGGTCGATTCCAACCTGGGCTGGAAAGGTGAGAGTAAGTACGTGGCGACCGTGCCGCAGGTCTTCGACCTGTTGCAGGATCCGCAGGAACGCTACGACATTTTCATGAGCAACTTCACCGAACGCACCTGGTCGATGGTTCCCATCAGCATCGCGATCAACAACCTGATGAAAACCTACGCCAAGTACCCTCCACGCAAAATGCAAAGCATGACCTACGACGGCCCGGTGGAAATTTCCAAGTACCAGAAATTCCAGTCGGTGCGCGAAGACCTGCAGAAGGAAGGTGTGAACATTCCAATACCTAACTAGCGGTTGGGCGGCAGCCTCATTTGCGGCTGCCGCTTCCCCACTTCTCATAGACAGAAAATTCACTCTGACAATTGGCACCTTGCGAGCGTCCGTTAAGGGTCGATCTCGGTCCTTCGTGACAGGCAGCAATCGGCCGACACTGTGTAAAAACGTTTTCGGCCAGTAATAGCGGGCTGAGTAGTGTCAAATAACGCGTTCCCACGCCAATTTCAGGTCTTCCGACTGACCGCAAACACCGGCTGATTTCACGTAGCAACGCAGAATTCAAAATGGCACCTGCGTTTTTACACAGCCTGGGCCAGAAACAGCCGCTCGAAAGCCGCTTGCGAACATCAAGTCGGAGCTTCGGAGGATATGTTTGTGCTTTGATCATGAGCCAATGCATAACCTTGCGCTGTCAGTGTGGCAGTCAGGTACCGTAATGCTCGACGGAAGACCGGATGACAGTCGGCAAACGGCAAATCATCGAGCGGAGCCCAAAAAAAGCTGAAGGTGTGACCATGGTCATCGAGCGTGCGATGAGTCCATTGCTCCGGCAAAAGTGCATGCGTGTAACACAGTTGAAATGACCATATCTGGTCGAGATGCGCGGCGTCCCAGCAGCCCATATCGCTGACAACCGAGGCAGCTTCTATGCCTGATTCTTCGCTTAATTCACGCAGAGCGGTCTGAGCCGGAGTTTCACCTGTCTCGATTGTCCCTTTGACCAGTTGTACGCCTGCTATTGGATGGCGGAACAGAAGGATGTGTGTGCCAGGAATACTGGAGAGGATGACCGGGCAAGCCTTGTTCGGTGACATGGCGATTTCCTTATCGGCAATGAAGCACACATCTTACGGCCTTATCCGTTACGCGAGCGGCCAGATATTCAGATGTCCGCTTGGGGTCGATCCAAGTCATAAAGCCGCCAATCATCCGCCCCGTGAAAGGCTTCATCGGAAACCTTTTCTGATAGCGCTGAAGGGCGCACTTGTCAGTAAGACGCGTGCACGGGCTTTCCCTTGTGGTTCTAACATGACGTCCGGACGAACAGCGTCATATTTGTCGAAGATCAGCGCCATGGGCCGGCAGTGCCCAGGGCAGGATGCCTTCCTGGAATTCACAAGTTCGGTATGTGCTGCGGGCAAGATGAGGGCTTAGTTAACCATCACCTCGTCCAGTGCCTGCTCGAGGGTGCTGACTGTGCGCTCGATATTGTGCAGCTTTTCGAGTCCGAACAGACCGATGCGGAAGGTTTGGAAGTCGGCCGGCTCGTCGCATTGCAGCGGCACTCCGGCGGCGATCTGCAGGCCGTGGTCGGCAAATTTCTTGCCGCTCTTGATGTCGGCATCATCGGTGTAGCTCACCACTACGCCAGGGGCCTGAAAGCCGGCTGCGGCCACGCTTTTGATGCCTTTGCCGGTCAACATTGCGCGCACCCGATCGCCCAGAGCCTGTTGTTCGCCGCGGATCTTGTCGAAACCGTAGGCTTGCGTCTCTTTCATCACTTCGTTGAATCGCGCGAGGGAATCGCTGGGCATGGTCGCATGGTAGGCATGTCCGCCCTGTTCGTAGGCCTGCATGATCTGAAGCCACTTTTTCAGGTCGCAGGCGAAGCTGCTGCTATGCGTCTGTTCGATGCGCTCGAGGGCCAAAGAACTGAGCATCACCAGGGCGCAGCAAGGGGAGGCGCTCCAGCCTTTCTGCGGTGCGCTTATCAGCAGGTCGACTGCGCATTTGTGCATATCAACCCAAAGCGTGCCTGAGGCAATGCAGTCCAGCACGAACAGGCCTCCCACCGCATGCACGGCGTCGCCGACGGCCCGCAGGTAGTCGTCGGGCAGGATAATCCCTGATGAGGTTTCAACATGGGGGGCGAAGACAATCTGCGGCTTCTGCGCCTGAATGGCTGCCAGCACTTCGTCCAGAGGGGGTGGGGCGTAGGCAGCCTGACGACCAGTCTCGACCGGTCGGGCTTTCAGAACCGTGGTAGCCGCCGGGATGTTGCCCATCTCAAGGATCTGACTCCAGCGATAACTGAACCAGCCGTTGCGTATCACCAGGCATTGCTGGCCGGTGGCAAACTGTCGTGCCACCGCTTCCATGCCGAATGTGCCGCTGCCCGGGACCACCGCTACAGCCTGAGCGTTGTAGACCTGTTTCAGGGTGCTGGAAATGTTCTTCATCACGCCTTGAAATGACTGCGACATATGGTTGAGTGAGCGGTCGGTGTAGACCACCGAGTACTCGACCAGCCCCTCAGGATCGATACTGGGATATAGCTTGGACATGGGTGACTCCTTTGGCAGAGATGTCAGTGGTATCGACCCTGCCCTAAGCTTTGGTAAATGACAAGATTGCTCGGGATTGAATTGCGACTTCTGTCGAGCGGCTGGCATCATCAGGTCGATTACTGGACGTAACAATGCTCGCAGGTGGCTGCTGAGTTGTAGGTGGGTGGGCTTTAAAGGTTCCTACTTCCTTCCGTTCGGTCGATAACGACCAGTTACGAGGGGCAGCAGCCGACCCAAAACGGACAATCTATTAGCAAATGTGTGAATGCGATCAAGCAGATGGTCGGCTATGAAAGTGTGTTGATAGAGTAGCCGTTATGCTTTGGGGCGGCCTATGGAGTCGATGTTTAATGTAAAACAAGAATGGCTAGGTGTATCTCATGAGTGAATATGGGTGGGCGCTCATTACAGCGTTTGTGTTGGTCGTAGGCATGTTCAGGATTGTCACTCGACGCACAGGTAAGCAATTAACTGCTGTGCAATCGATACTGCCAATTCCAATTTCGTTTTTTCTGGCAGCAGTTTTCGTTTCGATATGGCGTGCTGTTTGATCACGACTGGTGGATTGCAGCCCTTCACGATAGGCAGTGCTGGCCTAATTCCGTGCAGAATTACACCGCGATTCTAAAGGGGTAAGGCAAAGTACGCAGAGCCAATGAAACCGGGCACTTCCTTACTTCGGAAATGCCCGGTTTACGCCCTAATTACACGGTCAGTGGTACAAAAATTGGTACAAGATTGATTCCCTCCTACGGCGTCCTGCTGACCGCCCCCTTCATCCATCCCTCACGATTGACAACTGCTAGGCTGCGCCCCCTCCCTCAGTTCAGATTGAGACTCGCGCCGCTCGTTTTCGCAGATCGATTACAACTGCGATACCAGCCAACAAAATTGCAAGGGTGTATGCAAGAAGGCCTAAGTTCACCCCCAGAATCATTTTCTCTGAGCCATCTGTGAGGATCATCGATCCACCGTAAGACTCTCGAAGCCAGTAAGCCATCAAGAACCCGCCAGTAATAAACAATGTAAGAAGACTGGAGAGGCGGAGGTTGCCCTTGAGCCACACAAGCCAAAGGCTAAATGCACCAATTGCAGTATTGGTGAACAATTGCCAGACCTCATGTAGCCGAGCGTGGGGCTCCCAAGCCTGGTTAAAAACATGGGTATCATTGAGCTCTAACACCGGTACAACGACGGCGTAGAAGACAATCCCAATAGTCACGAGTAGCTTCGGTATCATTTGAAACCTCCCTGTTATTGTTAGAGCGGGCTGGCCAGTCATCCAACGTGGATGAATGCACAGTAACGTGAACTGCCCTTCCGTAGTAGCCTCCTGCCTTCACGCAACGGATACCCCCAGTCCTTTGCCTGCAAACCCAAGGACTGGGATTGCGCCAATTTCGGCGCGGTTATGACCTTGAGGTCAATGTGTCAGAAGCAGGTAACCAAGCAATGCAAGACCCGTTCAAAATGGGTGTTTTAACGTCGCTTCTACGTCGCAGCGTTCCGTGCAAGTATTGGGCTTTGGGGAAATTCGCCCCCCTTACCCCGCCTCATCCGCTTCCTGTTCGTCAGACCAGCATTTTGCCTCGGGCTTCCTTCAGATTCGCAGTCACCCGCGACACCCTTGCCTCTGGCTGACACTTCCTCTTGCCGGGTGTGTAGAGGACTTTCACCTCCAAGTCACCAGCGTGACCACCACAGCCGAGCTGGTTGCGCTTGCGCGCAACGCACCCTGCCTGGCGCACGCATAAAAAACCCCGGCGGCTGCCAGGGCTTGATTCAAAGCATGTAGACCCGTGCGGATGGACGGGCCCTTTGGGTTACTTGCGTTTAGATTTTGCTGTGTCAGTCCTCTTGATCTATCTGATCAAGAAAATCAACGTCATCATCCTCTTCGTCAAAAATTGCTTGAGCGTCTTCTTCGACCCATGACTCGTCATCATGGAATTCATGATCGAGCAGATGGTCGTGCTCAGGCTCGGGAATATCTCGTTCTTCGCTCATGACTTACCGAAACAAAAATTGAAAGAACGGATTGTATATGCAGATCCTTTCCCTCAGTCAACGATCACGAAACAACAACGCGCTCACCCTTGAGCAGGCAGCAGACGCAAAAGCAGCGCCTTGGTCCCGCCAGTTGGTTTGCCGTTATTTGATGCCCGCCCGCTCGAACGCCAGTGGTTCAAGAGCCTTCATCTGTACCAGGGTCAGCGGTGAGAAGTTGCGATCAAGCTGCAGCTCGGAGAACCGTTCGATGCTCAGGTCACCTTCGCGGAAAAGCTTGGCGCGAACCCGATCAAGCAAATCACCGCCACAACGGCCTTTACGATTTCCATTGCCGGCTTATCCGCTTCGCCCTGAGCCGCCTTTCTTCGCTCGTATGCCATCTTCCCAGCCATAACCCTACGCGGATTTTTGAGTTAGTCAGGTTTGCTTGAACGCCCCATTACTGCTCCTTCGGCCGGCCCCAGTGCAGGTTATCCGTAATACACCATCCGAAATCAAATTGCCACCATGCTGCATCCGGTCACGGAGGGCGGCGCCTACCCGAGGCAACAGCTATGCCAATCGCAGCAGATACCGCCGAGTTCCTTGAAGAACTGAACGGCGGTGCATTCGCCAATGCTGACACTCGGCACCTTCGATCCAAAATGAAAAACAGGTAACCCGTCCGATACAGCGGGTTACCCCTTCAACCGGATGGCTCACCTATATTTGTTGCATCCGGCCGCGGAGGACTACTCCATCTTGATTGATGGTCGGTCGGCGCAACTCTGGATCGTTTTCATTGAGGCACCGAAACTGCAACTCGGCATTGGCATAGCGATCGTAACCAGAATCCCTGGACGCATCTTTTACCGGCATCAGCTGCTTGCCTTTGCTCTCACAGAAAGCATTGGCCTCTTGATATAGCTCAGCCTTTACAGCTCCTCCGCCAAAGGTCGTGAAGCTCCCATCCTTCGCGATCATGTAGGTGTCTCGCCCCATCGGCACAACACCTGGTCCTGAACAACCGGTTATGAACAGGGCAATCGTTGAAACCAGTAACAGGCGCATTTGCGCGCTCCATGCGTGAGTGATGGCGAATCATATGGCTATCACCTTGCCACTTCACCATTTTTCATACTGCCGCATCCGGTCACGGAGGACGGCGCCTGACAGGAGATAGCCATGAGGACATTTGCCGTATTCGGAATGAATGAGTACTTCGCCCGCGAAGAGGCGAAACGCAAGGTTCGGGACTTCAAGATCGAGAAAGGCAAGCGGATCGAACTGTCCATGAGCCAGTGGCTCCAGGCTGTCGAAGATCGCGTAGTCAAGATCATGGATGGCAAGCGAGTCGCCCAGCTCAGCAGCATGTTCGATGCCCCCCAGTACGCCGCCGATAACACCGAGCGTATTCACAAGCCGGGACGGTGCCGAGACGTAGTCATCAGAGCGAAGGTCAAGCTGCCGCAGAACGATGCAAAACGGAAGTCGGCGACCAGGCTTTCGTGGATGGACCACTCACTCGAATCGACAGCGGCAGCCTGATCCGCCCTCACCTATTGCACTGAACGCATCGGCAGACGGGCAGTTGTCACGATTTAAAATCTTGGTAGGTCGCTGATCATTCTGCCTGGATTAGCACGTTCTTCGGTTACGGTCACCTCGCCACTTTGCAAGTGACATTCCAGAAGCTTTCCACCTGACACCGTCCCGATGCCCGCTTCGAATGTCATCTCAACAACGTCGCCATCGCGAATAGCCGCAATGATGTCTTCCATCGAAGCTATGTGTGGTTTTTCAAGAAATCTTCCTCTGCTGACGCTGGGGTCAATCTTTGCCCACATGAAGAGCTCTATTTCAGCGGCATCGTTGATTCGAACGGCTGAAACCACATAATGCGCCATAGACTCACCTTGAAGAATCTACCTTCTCGATCTGTTCAAACCTCAGCATAACTCCTCACCTATTGAGCTACGAGCTCAGCCATTGCCTCGGTCGTACCAGTTGTTAGCCAACGCTACGGGGATCGTTACCGTCTTCGCCTTATTGAGTTTTTGACAAGCTGCAGAAGCTTTTTCTATCTCATTACCAAAGTAAGCCAACCAATCGCCGCTCGCCTGTTGATCTAGCTGGCACAGGTAGGTTCCCACCTCGCCCTCAGTCAAGCCTGAAACCTCTGCAATCAACTTATTGCTTGGTTTTTTGACCATTTTTCCTCCTTGATCCAGCGATATGCCGGGTCATCAACCAATAGCCCACTTCAACGAATCATGCCAGCCGGCGAGGCGGCGTCCACCTGGAAAACAATCATGACCATCACCGCGCCGGTCATACGCTCCCACGGAGCGAAACCATCTCAGAGCAGAAATCGCGAAGCATTTCTTCCAGCATCAGGTGACATTTCAAGATGAGTGTTATGTCATCCATCTGCGACGAAAAGTGCTTTTCCAATCGATTGTCGTGTTTCCTGCTGGACCCTACATTGACCATACAGCCCCCTATCAGACGGCATTTCTTCAATGGGTTTTGCGCCAGTTTTGCGCAGGCACAAAAAAGCCGATCTAGCTGATCGGCTTAAGTGTCTGATTTTACTCAGGAATAATGGTCGGGACGGAGTGATTCGAACACTCGACCCCTAGCACCCCATGCTTGAAAATGGGCACAAGGCCCAGCATTTACTGGCTCTTCTTCCGGCGCTCGCTGCAAACGGTGCCTTACAGAGTTGAACAGGAAACAGCGAATCCCCGAAAAAGTCCCCACACCCATTTGGGACCATCCCCGGCGTTCTGCCGACCTAAAACTCCCCTGCTACGCTGACCTCATAACCGAGGATTCGCGATGCCAAACTCAGACCTACTCCCTTCCCTGCTGTTCAAGCTCAACGAAAACCAGCTCGCCCTGGAAGCCGCCATCATGGAGCTTTCGAACTGGGTCGAGCAGCGCGGTGCGGTCGGTGTGGCCGACAACGTACGCGGCGCCTTGGAAGCCATCGACAAGAACGAGGAATTCATCAAAATGACGCTCGCGGTGATGATGGCGCCGGAGTGAAACTCATCGACGACAAACACGGCCCAAGCAACCCATATTGGGGACTATAGCTACATAACTAATTGTTTTATAAGGATAACATCACATTTTTTAGCGTGGCAAAACATCCGATTTTTTGTGCTTATGCAAACGTAAACATGCGGCCTCCAGAGGAGGTTTTGCGCACCTCACTGCGCTCGCCTGAGCAGTATGGATGAGAGGTGTAAAAAGCTGTTGGACCTGGTTTAGTATCTGAATTCAAATCGCTAAAATCACACATTTCTTCGCGCCCCATATAGGAATAAAAAGTGTCAAAACCCGGAAATGAAATCGGTGACCACAACCTATTGATCGATGAACACAACGCCGCCCAGGAACGAGTCAAGGAGCGCGCTCAGGAAATCGTGAAGATGTTTTTCCTGGTAAGCGGTGGCGCACTTGCGGTTTGTGCCGGGTTCTTCTCAGCAGGCGTAGCGCTGCCATCTGAAACTATCTTTCCAGTCCGTGGTGCGTGGGTGAGTCTTACCGCAGGAATGATAATGATCGGATTCACACTATTGCTCATGCTGGGGCAAGACGTCAGCTTCGGCAATCTCAATAGTCGACAGATTGACACTGGCGAGCAATCACCAGATACATCAGATTGGTGGGATATCGGTATATGGGCTTCTGGCCTAATCGGATTTATATGTTTTTGCATCGGTATGTGTTTCTTCACATATGCTGCTTGGATTTATGTGACACCTACCCTGGTTACTTCATAAACAATTGGGTATGTTCTAGTTCACAGTCACTTTGACAACCACCATGTCAAGGTGACCCCGAAACCAACGCAAGCAATTGATTCAAAAGGAAAAGCAGGTGATTTTACAGAGGTGCAAAACCACTACATCACCCTATAAGAATCAATAACTTAGCGTTGTATATTCCTACAGTAGTTGATGAGCTCAGCCTAAATGACGATGCTGCTCACCACCTTGTACACAGCTAGCCCCGCAGTGAACACCACAAGACAAATCACAAAAAACCGCCAAAGAGACATCTCTATCCTCCCAATTGAAGGGCTAATCCTACCTCGAAGCGCTGAAGCGGCAAAGCGGGATCGAATCACTCATCCTGGCAGGCCGATGCTAGCCCGGTGTCAAAGCCTGGGATACCGTATAGGAATCGCCAAAGGCCTTTATAATCAAGGCCTTGAGCTACAAATCAGCTACGAAATTCAGCGTCTTTTGCGACTTTTTAGAACCCAATTGTTGGCGCCGACGCAGAATTGACCCAGTTACCGAGATGTCACTGACCCAGCCTGATTCCTCGCGAACCAATACCTGTGCTGGATTTGTGCGGATTTGAAGATGGGTCAGTCTTGCGTCGGCACGTGGGGCAATTCGGCATCGGCGTCAACACTGGTGCGATTGCTTCTAGATCGCTAGCGGCTGGGGGAACCCGTGGAGCATCAGGACGGCATCGCCATCCCCCGCTGTAAAGCATACGATCTCAGTGCTGCTTCATCGTGAAAGCCTTTAAACATCGAACCTAAGCTCCGCAATACCCCAGGGGCTTTGTTGGCGTTGAGTCTATCGGCGAGACAAAGGACGACCCGAGCGGCGGCAAAAACTGAGTGCAACACCTGACCGCTTCGGTAGGGTGTTGCCATGTATTATCACGAACTCAGCGTTGAAGAGCGCGTCACGATCCAGATCGGCCAACTGCACGACATGAGCCAGAGCGAGATCGTCCGTCTGTTGAACTTTGGCCCCGACTGGCGGGGCTTTCGTTAACCTGGGCGACATATCCTATTGGTTTGCCTTGTGGTTCGCTTCTTCGCGCCAGTTGCTTTCAGCGCTAGCCTTGGTGGAACCACGAACATCTATTAGGCCACCGCGAAATTCCGCATACGCACTGTATGACTTCCCATCCTTAACTACCCAACCCTGGATCTGCTCACCGTCAATCATGATTGAAAACTCAACTGCTGCGCTCATAGCCTACGGCCTCATGTGGTTACTGATGAGGCCAGCATGCCGTCACGACAGTGAGCAATGAGCTATTCCTCGAACTTCAGGCTTGGAATATTCCGGTGGTTCTGAGTCGATTGCGGTCCCACGCTCTATCAACAGCAGCTGGGAATTCATCAGATAAAATCCACAGGTCCCGATCGTCACGGCGGCGACAATCCCCATTGGGGAAACGCCAAGAATCGTTCTTCGCCACATACACGGGGTGCGCACCGTAGATATTCAGATGTTCAGCAGCCCCATGGGCACGCTCGGCGATGACGTAACGAACTCCGTCGACCAAGGCAGGCAATCGCGAGAAATCCCGCAACAAGTCCTCAGAATTCAGAGTGTCCATAGAGGATAAATTCCTACAGGTTTACGTTGATCGCGAACACCAGGACAGGCTCAGAGCCAAAGTGCGGGTGAGTGATAGTAGTCACGCGATATCCGCGCCATGGAAGAGACAATCGCCGGGTTTGATCACCACGCGCTGGGTAGCCCTTGGTCAGCTCGATGCGTTCATAGCTTCGGCCTTCCAAGCGCTTACGCCAATACGGCGTTAGCAGGCGAAATTCTTCAGGCTTGGTGCCCGCCTTGATCACGTCGAAGTATTCGCCCTTGAGGGCCAGTGTCCGCGTAGCCAAGTGTGGATAGTTGATTAACGATTAAAAGTGGACCTTCGGAAAGGCTCGCGAAAATGGACAGCAGCGTGCTAGCGCAATCCATCGTGCTTGGCTTTACACAGATCGTCATTAGCGTGAACGTCAACGCCCTGATTGCCGTCATGGCTGGCTCCATTTCGACATTCCTCGCAAGCAGGCCCGTGTGGCAGATCGTGCAGTGCTGACTGATGGGGACAGTTCTCGCGGGCTTGGCCATGCGCATGGCCGTCGAAGGGCGACGCTAAACCGGGCTGTTTGCGGTTAGCGCATCGGGCGCGCTAGAAAAAGATCCGCGCGGGTTTGCGAAAGCCACGCACTGGAGGATCGTCGCAAGTTCACCTTGCCCTCCTCCGGGATAAGCTATCAGGTGGGCAACGACGCCGTGGGAGAGCGCTCGTTCACCACCAGCGGTGCGAAGGTGTTCGTCATGGATTAAGCCAGGGCAACAGCGATGCAATCAGTGCGATCCGAATCGAATTGCCCTCTTTGGCTGTGAATTCTCAATACTGGTATCCAGCTTTTCTTCATACGCTGGATCGGGATGGGATGAGGACGACTAAATCTGTATCACCTATGTCGACACCAGCCTGTGAAAGCAGCGTAGTAACCTGGCCACGGTGATGGGTCTGATGGTTGAAGAAATGCATCACCAGGCCGTAAAAATCCTTGTCGGACACTACACCCTTCAAGCTGGCGTAATGGAGGGTATGGTCTAGATCGGACTCTGTAATAGAGTTAGCCCATTCGACGATTATCTGATCAAGCCGCTCTCGATATACTGAGAGTTCTCGAATAGTAGAGAACAACGCTTGGTCAAGGTTTTTCGGATCAGAAAGTCGCCTGACCGGCTCCAATGCCGAGTGGTTCGCTGGATGTTTGGCGAATCGCTTTAGCCACACAGTGTCTCCGGCTGCCACGTGGTTTAGCGTCCCGAGAATCGACCTGAAGAACGCTTTTCTATCAGCTGAGAGCTCATCATCGGACAAGCACCTGGCCGCTCCAAAGATCTTTTCGTTCATCCATTTGTTATAGGTCGCCATCAGGCAGATATGGCCGGTACGGCTCATGTGCTCATCCTTTGAGTGGGTATTTGGTACGCAGTAGAGATCGCTATTCCTCCGATACTCACGGGTCGCCCCCTAAGAGGTAACCGTCGACATTTTCTATGGATAGGGCTTCGAGCAACACCTGCTCCAGGATGGCAAAAAAACATTTGATGTGGGCCTGTTTTAATGCCTGAGGCCGGGTCACCAGATAGACCTCCATATCTGGAAGGTGGAGATCCGGGAACAACCCGATCAGATCCTTCGCCAATATACGGGGCAGTACGGCCACCCCCATACCTCGCCTCACCGATTCGAGCTGCACGGCGAACGAGTTCACGCTGATCTGCGCGCGGTCCAGACCACCGGCCTTTGCCGCACGCATTTGCGGCAACATGTCCAGTGGGGGAAGCAAGGCAATATTGACCGCAGTGGCCGGGGTCACCCCCGGAAACCGCTTCAGATAACCTGCATCAGCGAAGACACCGTAGGCGAGCCGGCCTATTGGTCGATAAATCAGCGACGGCTCACCCAGATGAGCTGTACGCACAGCAATGTCTGCCACGCCGCGGACGATCTTGTGAAAGTCGGCTGTTACCATCAGCTCCACCGAGCAACGCGGGTGCAGAGAAGTGAAGCGACTCGCGGCCTCCAGCACACAAGACGAGAACCCCTCTCCTGCACTGACCAGGACACTGCCAGATAGCTCTGTGTGCAGCTCGGATATGCCAGCAGCGGTTTGACGCCTCAAGCCAGCTTCCGCAGCCAGGGCAACTTCCACGAGGGATTGGCCCCGCGAGGTCAACCAACATCCTTCAACGCCGCGCTCGACGAGTGGCTCGCCCAGTGCGACCTCAAGTTGGGTCAGGCGGCGGGACACGGTAGACGCCGCGATACCCAGCAACTGGCCAGCTTGAAGGAAGCTGCCACGCCGCGAGACTGCCAACAGCAGACGAAGATCGTCCCAATTTGCTTGCAACGCCATGCGTCCTGTCCTCCCTGGTCTGCATATGTGCAAATCCATTATGCAGTAGTCGCTGTTTTTCGGCAGAGGCCTCAAAGGTATATCTACAGGCCCTCGAAACGAATGGAATGGATTGTATGACTACTGGCCCCAACGACTATGCGGAGCGCGCCTCAAGAGCCTTCAATCGCCGTGATGTGGAGGCGATGCTTGCGTTGGTTTGCGAAGACTTCATCTACCTCGATGGTATGGGGATTCAAACCGGTCGCGAATCCATGCGCAAACGAGAGACTGCGCTGTTCGAAGCGTTCCCTGATGCCCAAGTGACCTTCACCCCATTCATGGTCGCTGACGATCTTTTGGCGCTGACTGCCTTACTGACCGGCACCTTCGCCGCACCCTTGGTGCTGCCAGGCCGGGTGATTCCACCCCATGGACGCCATATTACCGTGCACTACGCCGCACACTTCACCTTCAGAAACGGGCTGGCCATCCGTGAAGAGGCCTTCTTCGACAGTGCGGTGTTGATGCCGTTAGCCGAACAGGGTGAGGGTTGAGCCATGCGTAGCGCATTTGTTACTGGAGCAACCGGCTTGCTGGGCAACAACCTGGTGCGTGAATTGGTCGCTCGTGGCTACACGGTCAAAGGCCTGGTCCGCTCAAGAGCCAAAGGTGAACAGCAGTTCAACAATCTGCCGGGGGTGGAGCTGGTCGTTGGTGACATGGCCAATGTCGACGGATTCGCAGCATCGCTGCAAGGCTGCGATACGGTGTTTCACACCGCGGCGTTCTTTCGCGATAACTACAAGGGCGGCAGCCACTGGAAAGAACTTGAAAAGATCAATGTGTCTGGTACGCGGCGCCTGCTTAACCAGGCCTACCGCGCCGGTATACGACGGTTCGTCCATACGTCTTCCATTGCTGTGCTCGACGGCGCACCTGGTATGTCCATCGATGAGACATGTCTGCGGGACGACGCCGACGCGGATGACTATTACCGCAGCAAGATCCTCGCCGACCGTGTCATCTTGTCGTTCCTGGAAGCACATCCCGAGATGCATGCCTGCATGGTCCTGCCCGGTTGGATGTGGGGTCCTGCCGACATTGGCCCGACCTCCTCCGGACAATTGGTCAACGATGTCGTGAACGGCAAGTTGCCCGGGCTGATCCCTGGCACCTTCTCCGTTGTCGATGCCCGTGATGTGGCAGGGGCGCTGATTGCTGCCGCCAAACAGGGCCGACGAGGTGAGCGCTATCTCGCGGCGGGCCGGCATATGACGATGCGTCAGCTGGTCCCTGTTCTAGGACGTATCGCTGGCGTCAAGACACCCGTTCGACAACTACCGCTGCCCTTTCTATACACCTTGGCGACTGTGCAGGAGATCTATGCGCGCCTGACCGGCAAGCCCATTCTGTTGAGCATGGCCACGTTGCGCCTGTTGATACGAGAGGAGTACCGCACCTGCTTCAACCACCGCAAGAGTGAACAGGAGCTTGGCCTGAGTTTCCGGGCGCTAGAGCTGACAATCACTGACACCGTGGCGTGGTACCGCGATCACGGCTGGTTTGAAAAGCACAGTGCGCGCGCCTCGAAGAAAAAAAGCTCATCGGCCATGGTCGACAACTGACTTTCGCAGACGGGATTACCGTCTAGTCCCAAAGCCGATAATCTCGAGCCTCATTGTGCGGTTTTATGCGGGTACGCGAGGCGTACCTTGAGCTCCCGAAACCGCACTTGCTGGTCATTTACCACACACCAGAACAAGGACGTAAAATGGTGAACAGGGAAATCATCCTGATGCGTCACGGCCAGCCAAAACTCGCCGCAACCGACAAGATCTCAGCGCTCGAGATGAAAGACTGGATCGAGCAATACGACCGATCGGAAATTACCCACCACCCGGTCCCGCATGCCAGTATGCAACTCGCCGCAACCGCCACGGTGATTGTTTCAAGCAGCGCGCCTCGTGCGCTGACCTCCGTCCAAGCGCTCGGCCTGAAGCCTGCACTGGTCGACGCACTTTTCTGCGAAGCACAACTGCCTTGTGGTCATTGGAAACTGCCACGGCTATCGCCGTTTAACTGGGCATTTATCCTTCGAGTCTTATGGCTGTGCGGTTACTCACGCAACGTCGAATCCGCCGGCACTGCGAGGATCCGCGCCAGCACCGCAGCCAAACGATTGCAGTCCCTTGCCAGCGATGGACCGGTTCTGCTGCTCGGTCATGGCTTTATGAATCGAATGATCGCCAATCAACTGGTAGCCGACGGATGGGCTCGCCAAAAAGGTAACGGCAGCCAGTATTGGAGTGCGACCGTGTATCAGTACGGCGGTGTGTAATAGGCGGCAGATGGTCGGCGAACTTGGCCATCATGACGTGGGCTAGCAGACCCGCTGTCGGGAGGCCCTTGTCGATGACGTGCGCCGGTACCGGCGCTTGGATATCGTAAGGGGCAGCGCGGTCGTTAGTGTTCATTGATAATCGGCACGCTGCAGCTGCATTAAGGGACGATTCATTCAAGGGAGAGAAGTCGTGTCAGCCACATCTGGGAACAGCAACATTTTTCGACTGGCAACCGCCCAGGCATTGGCGGGTGGTAACTCAGTCATCGTCTATGCAACCGGCGCTATCGTGGGAGACATGCTTGCACCGGATAAAGCATTGGCGACGCTGCCTATCTCCATTTTTGTCGTGGGCATGGCGAGCTGCACGCTACCTGCCGGTGCCATTGCGCAGCGCTATGGGCGCAGTCTCGTGTTTATGCTGGGAGCGTTGTGCGGCATCCTGATGGGAGTGCTGGCTGCGATTGGCATTTATTTGTCTTCCTTCTTCATTTTCTGTACTGCGATGCTATTTGGTGGCGCTTATGCCGCTGTGGTGCTGACGTTTCGTTTCGCCGCCGCAGAATGCGTTCCAGAAAACAGGCAGCCCTGGGCGCTTTCAATCGTCATGGCTGCCGGGCTAGTGGCGGGTGTGCTTGGTCCACAGACGGTCACCTATACGATGGACCTGTGGGAGTCCCACCTGTTTATCGCTACTTACGTTGCAGCCGCATTAATGGCAGTGGTTTCGGCGGCGGTGCTGCTAGGTGTCGATTTGCCACGCCATGAGGCAGCTGTTCGTACTCCAGGTCGCCCACTTGCGGTGATTGTTCGGCAGCCTCGACTCATCAACGCCATGCTCTGTGGCGTCATAACTTACACCTTGATGAATTTCCTGATGACTTCGGCCCCACTGGCAATGAAGCATGAGGATCTTTCACTGGAATCATCGAACCTGGCATTGCAGTGGCACGTAATTGCAATGTACGCACCCAGTTTTTTCACTGGAAATCTGATCCGCCGTTTTGGAGCAAACCGCGTTGTGTTGATGCTAACCGGCGCGTCTATTGCTGTCGGGCTTGCCGGTGTGCAGTCCTACCACTTTTATCTATGTTTGGTGCTTCTAGGGATTGGTTGGAATTTCGGTTTTGTCGGCGCCTCTGCACTCGTCCTTCAGAGCCATAAAACAAGCGAAAGAAACAGTGTCCAGGCGCTCAATGATTTCATTGTCTTTGGCGCCGTGGTGCTCGGCTCGTTTGCATCGGGAGGTATATTGAATCGATACGGTTGGACCGTTATCTGTGCGCTTGCCTTTGTACCTGTGCTGGTTGCTATAGCGACGTTGATGTTGAGCGAGCATCGCGTCAGGTATTCAACTAAGGAACGCACAAGCTAGTTCCGCGGGACTGGCTTAGCCTCCAGGGCTCACATGGGGCACTACAACTGACCGAGCCCCGGGGCATCCTTAGCGATGGCGTCAGAAAGGCGTGTTTGCCGAACGCTCCCCTCAATCGTCCGAAAAACTGGTCATGTACCCCTGTGAGTGATTGGTCAGCTGGGTGCATTGGGAAATGCCGCCCTATCCACTAGGCTTGCTTGCTTATTCGCTGTTTCAGTTTGACCCGTATTGACAGGACGAATCTTGAACCAGATGGAGTACATCGCTGGCAGGAACACCAGCGTCATGATGGTGCCGACGAACGTGCCTCCGATAAGGGTGTAGGCCAGCGTCCCCCAGAAGACGGAGTGTGTCAGGGGAATGAACGCCAGGATTGCCGCCATCGCAGTCAGTAGTACCGGGCGGGCACGTTGTACCGTGGCTTCGACCACTGCGTGAAACGGGTCCAGCCCTTCTTGAATGTTGTGATGGATTTGCCCAATCAGAATCAGCGTATTGCGCATCAGAATGCCCGAAAGGGCGATTAAACCGACCAGTGCGTTAATCCCAAATGGCTGCTGGAAAATGAGCAGTGTCGGCACTACGCCAATCAACCCCAGCGGCGAGGTGAAGAACACCATGATCATCGCCGAGATCGAACGGACCTGCAGAATGATGACCAGCAGCGTCATGGCAATCATGATCGGGAACAACGGCAACATCGCTTTACCGGCCTTGCCCGACTCCTCGATTGCACCCGCCTGCTCAATCCGGTATCCGCCAGGCAGCTTGTCGATGACTGGTTGCAGCTCCTTCATGATCACGCTCGAGACGTCCGGTGGCTGCAAACCTTCGGCAATGTCACCGCGCACTGTGATGGTCGGCGTGCGGTCACGACGTCGGAGGATCGGATCCTCCATACGCACATCGACCTCTCCTACCTGGGACAACGGAATCCGCTGACCCGCCGCGCCCACCAGCGTAAAGCCTTCTATCTTGGCGGGATCGAGCCGGATATCACCCGCTGCGCGACCAACCACCTGCACCGAACGAATGTCCTCACGAACCGCGGTGATCGGCACTCCGGCCAGCAGGAACTGCAGTTGCTGCGCGACTGAGTTTGACGTCAATCCCACCGCCTCCAAGCGATCCTGATCCAGAGCGAAATGCAGCGTCAGCGTCAGCGGTCCCCAATCGGTGTTGACGGTTCTCATCATCGGGCTCGACTGCAACACGTCCTGTACCTGGCCCGCAATCTCGCGCAACGTTGACGGATCAGGCCCCATCACCCGGTAGGCAACAGGGAATGGCGAGTACGGCCCAAAAACAAGCTGAGTCACCCTGACCCGCGCTTCTGGGGCAAGCCCCTCAGCAGCTGCCTCGCGGATACGGAACTTGAGGGCCTCACGCTCCTCCTGACTGTCCGTCAGCACCACAATCTTTGCGAACGACGGATCAGGGAGTTCCGGCGCCATCGCCAGATAGAAACGCGGCGCGCCTTGCCCGATATAGGCCGTGACGATTTTTGCCTCACCCTGCTTTTGCAGCCAGGCCTCTATCTTGGCAGTGGTGGCGCTGGTCTGCTCAATGGAGGTCCCATAAGGCATTTGCACTTCAATCAATACCTCGGGACGGTCCGAGGTAGGGAAGAACTGCTTCTTGACCAGGCTCATGCCGAGGATCGCCACGACAAACGAAGCGATGACAGTGCCGGCGACCAGCCATTTGCGAGCGATGACCCGCGTCAAAATCCGGCGGAAGCGGTTGTAGTTAGGGGTGCTGTAGATGGCCGCGTGCCCCCCCTCTACCTTCTTGATGTTCGGCAACATCTTCACCCCCAGGTACGGGGTAAAAGCGACTGCAACCACCCAGGAGGCGATCAGGGCAATGCCCACGATCCAGAACATGTTGCTGGTGTATTCGCCGGCGGTCGATTGCGCGAAGCCGTTGGGCATAAAGCCGATAGCGGTCACCAGCGTACCGGAGAGCATCGGCGCGGCCGTATGACTCCAGGCGTACGCGGAAGCTTTGATGCGGTCGTAGCCCTCTTCCATTTTCACCACCATCATTTCGATAGCAATGATGGCGTCGTCCACCAGCAGTCCAAGCGCCAGAATCAACGAGCCAAGGGTAATACGGTCAAAGTTCTTTCCGGTGGCCGCCATCACCACAAACACCACGGCCAACGTCAACGGCACAGCCGCAGCGACCACAACACCGACACGCCAGCCCATGCTGAGAAAGCAGACAAGCATTACCACAAGCAGCGCGACGAAGAACTTGACCATAAACTCGCCGACGGCCGAATCGATATTTACAGATTGATCGGTGACTTTGGAGAGCGTCATACCCAGCGGCATGCCTTCATTTATTTTGACTGTCTCCGCGTCCAACGCCTTGCCAAGGTCAAGACCGTTCCAGCCCTCACGCATCACGATCCCCAGCAACAAGGCCTCTTCACCGTTGTTACGCACGAGAAAGGTTGCTGGATCTTCATAACCACGTTCGATCGTCGCCACGTCAGAGAGTTTTAGCGTGCGCCCCTGGACCGCAATGGGTGTGTCACGAATCTTCTGCACCTTATCGAAGGCACCATCTAGCCGCAGGAAGACCTGAGGCCCATTGGTCTCGATGGAACCGGCGGGCGTGAGCACGTTTTGGTTATTCAGCGCGGCAAAGATGTCCTGAGGAGAGATGCCCAAGGTGGCCAACCGATCATGGGAAAAGGAAACAAAGATACGTTCGGGCTGCTCCCCAATGATGTTGACCTTCTTCACGCCCGGCACATGCAACAGTTGTTGGCGCAACGACTCTGCATCCCGCACCAACAGTCGCTGCGGCTCGCCTTTGGCTTTCAGGGCGAAAAGCGCAAATGTCACGTCCGAAAACTCGTCGTTGACCATTGGGCCGATGACACCCGCCGGCAGCTTCCGGGCCTCATCGTCGAGCTTTTTACGCGCTTGATAGAACTCCTCCTGCACTTGCGAGGGCGGCGTGCTATCGAGCAGTGACACCATCGTGAAAGCCAGCCCAGGACGGGTGTAGGTCTCCGTGCGGTCGTACCATTTCAGTTCTTGCAGGCGTTTTTCAAGTGGCTCTGCTACCTGATCCTGCATCTCCTGCGCCGTGGCGCCCGGCCACGCGGTAATGACCGTCAACTGCTTGACCGTAAACGGAGGATCTTCCGCGCGCCCCAGTTGAAAGAACGACAAGATGCCCGCAACGGCAATCAGGAAGATCAGAAACACCGTGATGGAACGCTCACGAACGGCGATCGCGGAAAGATTGAAGCGGCCCTCGCTCATGGACGACCCCCGGCAACTTTGGCGTCATCCTGTTGAGGCAGTCTCACCTCTTCACCCTCGCGCAACAGATGCGCACCTAACGCCACGATCTGCTCGCCGACCTTGAGATCGCCTGCGACTCGCGCTGAGTCGTCGCTCAAGCCCAAGACTTGAACAGGTCGCCAAGCCACCTTCGCAGGTGCGCCGACGATGACCCACACGCCAGTGCCTTTACCCGGGTCATAAACGGCAGCAATCGGCACCTGCATCGAATTTCCCTGTGCGGCGCTTTCAGCGATCCGAAGCGTGACCGTCGAACCTATCGGTGCATTGGCCAGCGCGCCCTCAAGCACATACCGCGCCTCAAAGGTGCGCGTCATACGGTCGGCCGAGTCAGACAGCAGCCTCAGCTTCGCTGTAACTGCACCCGTGGTATTGCCATAAAGCGTCGCCTGCGCGGTGGATCCTGCTGCGGGGCGCAACGTCTCGGGCAGGTGCACGATCGCTTCGCGTTGCCCTGCCCGCGCCAGTCGAACCACGGGCTGTCCCGGGCTGACAACTTGTCCGGGCTCGGCGAGCGTCTCCACCACCACGCCGTCGGAATCCGCAAACAGCACCGCATAACCAGAAGCATTGCGGGCTACATCAGCCTGCGCGTCTGCAGCGCTGAGCTGTGCTTTTGCCGTATCGGCTGCGGCTTTGATCTGGTCATAGGCCGATGCAGAAATAGCGCCTGCGGCAACCAGATTGCGGTATCGCGCCTCGTCATCTGCTGTCTGCTTGGCTCGGGCCCGAGCGGCTATGACCGACTCTTGCTGTGCTCGCGCCTGCAACCCCAGGTCGATTGGGTCGAGGCGCATGAGCGGCTGACCACGTTTAACGGTCTGACCGGTGTCAACCAGACGCTCAAGCACCTTTCCTGACACCCGAAAGCCAAGGTCGCCCTGAACGCGGGCAGCCACTACACCAGTGAAGGAACGCGAGACGTCGGACGAAGCCTGAACAGCAGCGGACCTCACCAAAGGGGCATTCGTGCGCGGATCTTCAGCGGTGGATGAATCACCACATGCCGTCAGGACGAGAGGCAACAAGCAAGCGGCAATGGGGAAAGGTAGAAGCCGGCGCATAGGTTCCCTTACTTAAAAATAGGACGAGCGTCATATTCTCGATCTAGTGACGATTTGTGTCAATGGTCACATTCTGTCAATCATTTTGGTTTTCAACCAAAGCTTATGAATCACCATGAACACGGAGAAAAAGGTAATCGCTTCAAAGAACGTCAATTGACAGGTCGTGACTATTACGTAATATGGTCACAAATATCCTCTATTGAAGGAATCTCAATGCCTCCCCTCCGTCCAATTGCACTTTTGGTCAGCGCCGGCTTAATGGCCGGTTGCGCAGTCGGTCCGGATTACCATCGTCCAGACGCTCCGCTTTCGGATCGTTACTTGGGTCAAGCTGCTGTCGAACAGCGGCCTGGAACGATGCCGGCCAGCCTTGTCGCTTGGTGGGAAGGCTTTGGTGATCCAGTGCTGACCGGGTTCATTTCCAAGGCACTAGAGCAGAATCTTGACCTGGCGCAGGCGTCGGCGCGAGTCACACAGGCGCAGGCCGGACTGGGTGCTGCAAATGCCGCGTTACTGCCTTCGGGGAATATCAGCAGCCAGGCTGCGCGCTCGTACCAGTCAATCGAGACGCCACTCGGCCAGGTGTTGAATTCGACACCTGGCTATGATCGGTACGGAAATTCCTACGAGGTCAACCTCGATGCCAGCTGGGAGGCAGATGTCTTTGGTGGCCTGCGACGCGGACGCGAGGCTGCTCTGGCCGAGTACCAGGCGTCCCAGGCGGGCGTCGCGGCCACACGACTGGCCATCGCCGCGCAGACCGCCGATGTCTACATCACTATTCGCGGATTGCAGACACGGCTGGACATTGCCAACAGGCAAGTCAAAACGCAGCAGGCGTTGCTAGAGAAAGTCCAATTGCTCTACAGCAAGGGACTCGCCGCCAACTATCAGGTTCGCCAGACCGAGGGTGAGCTATCACAGGTTCAAGCGACAGTGCCGGTCCTGCAAACCGGTCTGGATGCTGCGATGAATGCACTGGATGTCATGCTCGGCACCCCGCCAGGCACTCACCGCACACAACTTGCAATGGCAGCGAGCATTCCTGTAGCACCGCCGTTAAAAGCGATGGGAACGCCGGCCGATTTGCTGCGCCGCAGGCCTGATCTGATTATGGCCGAGCGCCGTCTTGCGGCCTCAAACGCACGCATCGGGGAGGCGATTGCCGAGTACTACCCGAAGTTCTCCCTTAGCGCATTGCTGGGCAGTGCCACGGCGGTGTCCGCCGGCAATCTTTTTACCGGCGGCGCCAGCCAATCGGCGGGCCTGCTGGGACTGCGCTGGAGGCTCTTCGACTTCGGTCGCATAAACGCCCAAATCGACCAGGCCAAGGGACAGGAAGCCGAAACCCTGGCGGCTTACCGTCAGTCTGTGTTGCGCGCCACCGAGGATGTCGAGAACGCGCTCTCCTCACTGGTGAATCGGGAGGCTCAAGCAACCACACTCACCGGGGGAGAGGCGTCTCTTACTCAGGCTCGCCAATCGTCGTTCATTGCCTATGAGAAAGGCACGGCCAGCCTGATTGATGTCCTGCACGCTGACGAGACGATGCTGCAGGCTTCCGATGCTCGGGCGCAAGCGCGAACGGAGTCGGCACGAGCGGCGGTAGCGGTATTCAAGTCACTCGGTGGTGGCTGGCAACCTCGGGATGTCACGGTGACGAGTCGATGAAGCTTGAGGGGAAAGGCCCGAGATGTGTGCTTGAAGGTCGGGAGGCAACGCGTGCTCCCGACAGGACACTTATCGTGTAACAGCACTCAACTAGAAGCGGTAACTCACAGAAGTACCGAGCCCGCTCGCACCGTTCTTATAGTTGGCACTGTATGCACCTCGGGTCGCCGAGGTGTCATTGACCTGAACGCTCTCCTCCCACAGGTAGGAGTAAGCCACATCGATCGTGACATTCTCTGCCGGAGTCCAGCCAGCACCGAAGCTGATCACCTTCCTGTCGCTCGTCGGAATGCGCGGTCCACGATTGATGTTATTGGTGGGTGACTGATCGACCGAAAAGCCTGCGCGAAGCACCCACTCGTCATTCAGTTTGTACGCCGTGCCGATGGCGTGAGCCCACGTATCATGCCAGTTCTGCTCTTCGGTAATGGTGCCCAGCGCGCCGCTCAACGCAGGGGGTAAACCCGTGTTCTCGATGGTTAATTCTTTGAAGCGACTCCAGCGAGTCCAGGTGCTCCCCCACGTAAAGGGTCCAGTCATTATTAAGCTGATGAGTCACCGAGAGATCCACTGACTCCGGGGTATCCACATCCAGCGAAGCGTCATAACTCCGGCCGCTGACTCCCAACACGCTAAAGATGCCGTCAGTGACCTTGGTCTTGGCATCCAATTGATAACTGACCTTGGAATGGTAGGTCATGCCCAAACGGGTTCGGTCTGTAGCCTGCACCAGGATACCGGCGTTGAAACCGAGGGCAGTGTCGTCGCCAGTGCTTTTAAGTTTTCCGTCGTTGCGACCAGGACTGAGTGGGTTGGGCACCATACCGGACAACTCACCGCTGATACGGTTGATGGTCGGACCGAACCCGATCGAAACTTTGTCGTTAAAGGCATAGCTGATGGTGGGCTGGAACGTAAAAGTCGTGACCTCGCTTTTGTTGGCGTAGTAACGCCCGGCAAAACCGCTGCCATAGTCAGTGATCAGACCGAAAGGTACATAAAAACCCACACCAAACGCCCAATGCTCATCGATAGGTTTGACGTAGTACCCCATAGGTACCGTGGTGGTTGGCACCATGTCGCCGTCTTCCTGGCCTCCGAATGTACTGCGGGTATGGCTTATGTCGGACTTGGCAAAAAGAGTCGAAGCTCCCACGCTGACCTGCTCTCTTTTCAAGCGAGACATTCCCGCGGGATTACCGAATACCGTGCTCGCATCTTCAGCAGAGGAGGAGCGACCGGCAAACCCCGACCCCATCCCGCTGATGCTCTGTTCATTAAGAGCAAAGCCGCTTGCAAAAACGTTTGAGGATGCGAGCACGACAGCAAGGCCAAATGGGCTCTTGAGCACTATTTTTTTCATTGTTTGAACTCTATGGGATCACTGAGATGACGCAGTAGATGCGACGGACCACCATATTTACTCATGTGACAAAATCAGTCATTGGTCACGATACAGATAAATAAATGCCCTTCGCCGGATGGACGAAGGGCCAAGTGAAAAGCCGTTTGATGATCTGTTGCTTACCCGGGGATGCCGTAAACCTTTAGCCGAAGGTCAAGGCATGAGGCTACGCAAGATGAGGTTGGAGGTGAGCATGGGCGCCTCCTCGACGAAATCGAGGTTGTACTGCAGCAGCAAGGGATTGACGAAGGGCCGTAGCGCGAGATGTATCGCTTCTACTGTTTCATCCAGCGGAGTCTTGCGTTCAAATTCGCCAATCTCTCGCCCCTCCCGAACGATTTGCGACACGAAGCTTTTGATCTGTGCGTCATAAGCCTGCGTACTGGGCCAGCTTTCCGACGCCGCGAACGCTGCAATGTCATAGAGTTTTCGGTCGTTGAAGAACAGATTCACACCGGTGGCGATAACAGTTTTGACCAAACGTCGAAAGCGCTCCGTTGGAGACAGGCCTTCTACATTGATAGCCTGCTCCACTGCCGCGACGATTTCTGCCAGACAATTAGCGCAGATGGCCTCACCGATTGCTTGCTTGGAATCAAAGAATTTGTAGATGTAAGCCTTGGAAAACCCGATGGCCTTGGCCAGGTCGGAAACCGTGGTTTTGCTGTAGCCGTATTGACTGAAGTGCTCGTTGGCCGCCGCGACAATCTGGTCTCGAATGTCGTGATCGGCTGGGCCACGGGTGCTGGGCGAAGATGAAGATATTGATGGCTGATTCATGGAAATAGCTTACTCACCCTATCGAGGACTTACAAATTGTGACTAATTATATATATAGTCACAAATCGAACGTTTGAAAACCACAGTTGATCAGATTTGAAACGGGTTGACGTTTTGAGTAATCGCATATGGCGGATTAGCGTTCCAAAAGTTCCTTGTCGCTTACGCTAGACAGTCCCATCCCCTTCTCCTCGTGCTGGTGACGAAGCTCAGCCCAGTCTATAAGGGCAGTCATAGCCGGGCCGAGTGCATGACCCAGCACCGTCAGCGCGTACTCCACCCGCGGCGGCACCTCTGGGTATACGGTGCGTTGAACGATGTCATCCTGCTGAAGCCCTTTCAACTGCTGAATGAGCATCTTCTGCGTGACATCGGGAATGAGCTTTTCCAGTTCGGAGAACCGAAGCGGCCGGCCTTTAGCGGCCATCAGCTCATTGATGATCACAATTTTCCATTTGCCCTCCAAAACGCGAAGCGTAGCGTTTATAGCGGCTGACCAGGCCTGCCGTCGTAAAGGGTTCCCACATTCCCACTCGCGCTCCATCGATACTTACCTTTTGGTGGGTTACAGACTAAAACGTCGGTTCTTGCGGATCTTGCAGTGCTGATACTAACGTATCCGGACTTTGAATCCCTGGAGGCATTATGAAAATTGCGATCGTTGGTATTGGATCTATCGGCGGCCCCCTTACCCGAAAGCTTGTCACTGCTGGCCACGAGATCAGCGTCGCCAACTCTCGCGGAAAGGACTCGGTAAGCGCTTTTGCCAAGGAAGCGGGTGCTATTGCTTGCGATCTGAACGATGTCTTCGACGGCGCCGATGCTGTGATTATTTCCATTCCCCAACCAGCCATGGCGACTCTTCCCAAGAACCTTTTGGCCGCATTGCCATCCTCGGTTCCAGTGGTCGACACGAGTAATTACTACCCGGGCCTGAGAGACGAGCGCATCGCCGCTTTGGAAAATGGTCAAACCGAGAGCGTGTGGGTCAGCAAGCAGCTTGGCCGACCGGTAATCAAGGCCTTCAACAATATTCTTGCTTATTCGCTGGAAAATCTTGGTAAGCCAAAAGACGCCGAAGGCCGCCTGGGCGTAGCCGTTGCGGGGGACGATGAAAATCATAAGCGTCTCGTGATGCAACTTGTCGATGACGTTGGATTCGAGCCGGTCGACAGCGGCAGCCTCGAAGACTCATGGCGTCAACAGCCCTGCACGCCAGCGTACTGCTGCGATTACACCGCTGAAGAGATGCGCCCGGCGCTGAATGCTGCAGTCAAGGGAGCCGCCGCGCAGAAGAGAGAGGTGTTCAATGCGCAACTCCCTGCACTATTCGCCAAAAACCCTTCTCATCATGACGTCGTTGAATTTAATCGAAGCTTCAACGCGGCCAGTTGAACTCCTCGTAACCCACCGGCAGCTATCGGCCCAGGCACCCTGGTTGACCTTCCCGACGATCGCCAAGCGATGCTACGAAATCTAATGTCAGATCATTTCTACATCACCTCTGACGCCAGTCATCACCGCGACCACCTCGTGTAGGCAACCATAGCCCCTCATCATTCTGAGTGTCCGCAATGGGTTGTGGATTTAACCGGTCGATGTAGCCCCTTGTACGCACTGAAGGTCCTACCCCTGCCCTCGCAACGCCGAAATATCCCTCTTTGGGGGTACGCCAAACAGCCGGCTGTATTCACGGCTGAACTGCGATGGGCTTTCATAGCCGACCTTGAAAGCGGCACTGGATACGTCCTGGTGTTCATTGAGCATCAATCGCCTTGCCTCATTCAGTCGCAGCCACTTTTGATACTGCAAGGGGCTCATCGCGGTGAGTTGGCGGAAGTGGTGGTGAAAGGTCGGAGTGCTCATCTGCACTCGGGCCGCAAGTTCATCGACGCGAAGCGCCAAGGTGTAATTCAACTTCAACCAATCGATGGCTTTCGCGATCCGATAACCTTGGCCATCGACAGACGTTATTTGTCGAAGCCGGCTCGCCTGATCACTCTGCAAGAGACGGTAGTGAATCTCGCGCTGGATCAAGGGCGCAAGGACAGGGATGGACTCCGGCTCATCGAGCAGTGCCAGTAAGCGCTCAAATGAGGCCAGCATCGCTGGTGTCACGGCACCAATTCCTACCCCTTTCACAACTGATCGATCACGGGTTGGCGGCAGGTCACTTTGCGCTATCAGCTCAGCCAGAATGCGCAGATCGAGTTTCAACGTCAGCCCTAGGCATGGCTGTTCCGGGCTTGCCGCTAGCACTTCTGAATTGGCAGGTAAGTCCAACGAGGTGATCAGAAATCGCGACGTGTCGTAGGGGTAACCCTCGCCACCTACCCAGAGCTGTTTCTCACCCCGGGCGATGAGGATGATGCTTGGCTCGACCATGCAGACGATGGGCGGTGCTGGATGTTCGCGCCTGAAGAAGCCGAGACCTGTAATGGCCGTTCCGAAATCACCTGGTTTCGAGATCTGCGCGCCGATGATCTGCGCAAGCTTTTCTTGTGGCGATGTCTGTTGAGGAGCTGCGTCGGGGTTGTTGTTCATATTCGTCTTGTACCTCTTCACTGAACTCTAACTCGCCAGCTACCGACCGTCCTGCAAAAAAACAGAGACTCATAGAATCAGGCAAGTAATCCAGCGCAATGCACTACAGAGGGTCTGGGCAGAGCGGGAGAATGTTCATCCGACAAACCCATCGAGGATGCTCCCATGCTTGTCAAAGCCTACGGTGCTCACGCAGGCGAAAAACCCCTTGAGCCGATGCAGATCAACCGCCGCGAGCCGGCGGCCCATGATGTTCAGATCGATATCGCCTTCTGTGGCATCTGCCATTCGGATTTGCATCAAGTACGCGCCGAGTGGGCAGGCACGCAATTTCCCTGCGTACCGGGGCACGAAATTGTCGGCCACGTATCAGCGGTGGGCGCACATGTAGCGGATTTTAAAGTCGGCGATCTGGTCGGTGTAGGCTGCATCGTCGACAGCTGCAAACACTGCGACGACTGTGAGACTGGCCTAGAAAACTACTGCGACGACATGGTTGGCACCTACAACTTCCCGACACCGGACGCACCCGGCTGGACGCTGGGCGGCTACTCGCAAAACATCGTGGTGCATGAGCGCTACGTGTTGCGCATCCGCCATCCCGAGGCACAACTGGCTGCCGTCGCTCCGCTGCTGTGCGCGGGCATAACCACCTACTCACCTCTGCGCCACTGGAATGCCGGCCCAGGCAAGAAAATAGGCGTGGTCGGCATCGGTGGCCTGGGCCACATGGGCATCAAGCTGGCTCATGCGATGGGCGCCCACGTCGTGGCGTTCACCACCTCTGAATCCAAGCGCGAGGCGGCAAAGGAGTTAGGCGCCGATGAAGTCGTCGTATCGCGCAAATCTGAAGAAATGGCTGCACATACCAAGAGTTTCGACTTCATTCTCAACACCGTCGCAGCCCCCCACGATCTTGATGCGTTTCTGGTGCTGCTCAAGCGTGATGGTGCGCTGACGCTGGTCGGCGCGCCCGCCTCGCCACACCCATCGCCGAACGTATTCAACCTGATCATGAAGCGCCGAACGATTGCTGGCTCGATGATCGGAGGCATCCCGGAAACACAGGAGATGCTGGATTTCTGTACCGAGCACGGCATCGTCGCCGACATCGAACTGGTTCGAGCAGACCAGATAAATGAATCCTACGAGCGAATGCTCAAGGGTGACGTCAAGTATCGCTTCGTGGTCGACAACGCCACGTTGGCTGACTAAACGCCTGAGTCAAAAACTCCAGTGAACAACCATTCAATCGAAAGGAATATCCAGTGAAAGGAATGTTGCTAGCCCTAGGGCTGCTTGTTATCTCTTTTTCTTCAATGGGAGCCAACATGTCGAACGGCGCAGACAACTTCTACACCAGCGATAAAGTGATCGTGGAAAAGGTCAACTTCAAAAACCAATATGGCATGAAGGTGACAGGTAACTTGTTCACCCTCAAAGGACTCGAACCGCAATCAAAGAGTGCAGCGATAATCGTCGGACACCCTATGGGTGCAGTAAAGGAACAGAGCGCGAATCTTTACGCCACTAAAATGGCCGAGCAGGGATTTATCACGCTGTCACTGGACTTGTCGTTCTGGGGTGAGAGCGAAGGTACGCCTCGCCAAGCAGTTTCGCCTGATATTTACGCCGAGGACTTTAGTGCCGCCGTGGACTATCTCGGCACTCGCCCGATTGTTGATCGAGAGCGTATCGGCGTCATCGGTATCTGCGGCAGTGGCAGCTTCGCCATCAGCGCCGCCAAGATCGACCCTCGTCTGAAAGCCATCGCCACGGTCAGCATGTATGACATGGGGGCGGCCAACCGTAACGGTCTCAAGCACTCAGTCACGTTGGAACAACGCCAGCAAATCATTCGCGATGCGGCGCAGCAACGTAACGCGGAATTCTGGCGCGGCGAAGTTCGCTATACCAGCGGCTCACCACTAAAGCTGACCGGCAACGCTGTGGGTGACGAGTTCTATGATTTCTACCGCACTCCGCGCGGCGAGGTCACCCCCGCTAGCGCATCGCCGCAAACCACTACCATGCCGACGCTGACCAGCAATGTGAAGTTCATGAACTTCTACCCATTCAACGACATCGAGACCATCTCCCCGCGCCCACTGCTTTTCATTACGGGCGCCACGGCGCACTCAAGGGAGTTCAGCGAGGACGCCTACAAACGGGCGGCCGAACCCAAAGAGTTGCTGATCGTTCCAGATGCCGGGCATGTGGATCTTTACGATCGGGTCAATTTGATTCCCTTCGCCAAGTTGGCCACGTTCTTCAACAGTCATCTGAAGTAATCGGATCGGCGACCCACACGGGAACCGTTCCTCTCTCGCGGCTTCGCTTCTGGAGCCGCGACGCTTCACGCAATACAGGATTTTTCAATGCCCCATCTTCCCTCCTACCATGAAGCTCAACATTCATGGGGCGCTGTCCTGGCCATGTCGCTCGCCGCCTTCGTGCTGGTGGCATCGGAGTTCATGCCCGTCAGCCTGCTGACACCAATTGCCGCCGATCTGCATATCACCGAAGGACAAGCCGGTCAGGGCATTTCCGTTTCGGGGCTGTTTGCCTTATTCACCAGCCTTCTTATCCCGCTGGTGGCGGCGCGGGTTGACCGTAAACCGCTACTTCTTTCACTGACGCTGTTGATGATCCTTTCCGGAACAGTGGTCGCGTTCGCACCGAACTACGGGGTATTCATGATCGGGCGCGCGCTGATCGGTGTTGCGATTGGTGGCTTCTGGTCACTGTCGGCGGCAACCGCCATGCGCCTTGTGCCTGATGACCAGGTCACACGCGCCATGGCAATCGTCAACGGCGGCAACGCTTTGGCGACTGTGATTGCAGCACCATTGGGCAGTTTTCTCGGTGCCTTGATTGGCTGGCGCGGTGCATTCTTGTGCGTCATCCCAGTCGCGATAGTCGCTTGTGTATGGCTGTCTGTAAGCCTTCCACCGATGAAATCGCAAAGCGGCTCAGGCACTGGAAACGTCTTCAGGTTGATGAAAAGCGTACCGGTCGCGCTAGGCATGGTAGCGGTCAGTGTGTTTTTCATGGGCCAGTTCATGCTGTTTACCTATTTGCGCCCATTCCTTGAAACGGTCACGCACGTCAGTGTCTCCATGCTGTCTTTTATGTTGCTCGTTCTGGGCCTGGCGGGACTTGCCGGAACCTTCCTGATTGAAGCGTTCTTGAAAAATGGCCTGCATCGAACCCTCATCGTCATCCCGATCTTTATGGCGATGATTGCACTGGCGCTTGTTTCATTCGGTAGCTCGACGGCCACCACGACCGTCTTGCTTGGCGCATGGGGACTGGTTGCGACTGCAGCGCCCGTGGGATGGTGGACATGGCTGGCAAGAACGTTGCCACACGCTGCTGAAGCGGGAGGCGGTTTAATGGTGGCGATCATCCAACTCGCTATTGCGTCTGGCGCAACCGTTGGCGGGCTGGTCTTCGACTCGAGCGGCTATCAAGCGACCTTCGAATTGAGCGCCACTTTGCTAGGCGTGGCGGCCGTTCTTGCCTTCCTGGCTGCACGCGCAGCATCGCGGGAGCCTGTTGCATCGGTAAGCATTGCTTGAAATAACCGCAAGACACGCCAAGGCATGTCTTGCGGTTTCGGTGGAGGAGACGCTCGAAAATTGGACGTGACCGTCAGCGTGCGCTGTCGATGATTTGCCCACCGTCCAATCCTATGAAGCCGCCACTGAAAAGGCGGCCTGCGAAAATCGCGAGGCCGCAATCAGGGGATCACCAGAGGGCGATGTCGTAGGTAAAGTAGATTCGGTTGCTATCTCGGCCACGGGAATAATCAGAGCGGTAAACGTAGTTACGCAACCGCACACCCAGCCCCTTGAAGGTGCCTTGTTGCACGACGTAAGCCAGTTCGGCATCACGCTCCCACTCCTTGACAGCGGTGTCGGACTTACCGTCGTTGCCGCTCAGATACCGGGTGGAAAACGTCAGACCCGGCACGCCGACGGCAGCAAAGTTATAGCCGTAATTAAGCATCCAGGTTTTTTCATCCTCCTCGACAAACTTGCCTATCCCGGCGTTGCTGAACGAATAAACCGTTGCGCCACTGATAAAAGGCAATCCGGCATCACCACTGAGGGTCTGGTATCCGCCACCGAAGGTATGGCCAGAGATGGCGTAAGACAGTTGCCCGCTCAGCATGTTGTTGTCGATCTTGCCACCGAAGGCTGAGCCGGTATCGACACTGTTGAAGTAGCGTAAATCACTGGTCAGCACGCCGCCGCCCAAGGGCTGATCGTGCTGGATACCTGCAAAGTTCTGACGGTAAAAGTTTTCCAGTTCGCCGTAGAAGTAACTCGAACGAACGCTCTTTCCCAGCTTGTATTCGGCGCCTGCATAGCTGAAGTCGCCTGATTTATCTCCGCCGTAACCGTCGGGCACAATCGGCATGCTGTCGCTGGAATCACGCAGTTTGAATCGATCCAGGTAGCCCCCGGTGAGGGTGAGGTTTTCGATGTCGACGCTACTGATCTGAGTGCCTTGGTACGTTTGCGGCAACAGACGCGCGTCGTTATAGATCAGCACCGGAGTCTTGGGTAGCAAGGTGCCGTATTTGACCGTGGTCTTGGCCAGTTGGGCTTTGGCTGTCATACCCAGACTTGCGAATTCGTCAGCCGCACGACCGTCATCATGTACGGGCAACAAGCCAGTGCCGCTGCGGCCACGGCCGGAGTCGAGCTTGACCCCGAGCAGGCCGAGGGCATCAACACCAAACCCGATAGTGCCAGGCGTAAATCCCGACTGGTAATCCAACAGAAATCCCTGGGCCCACTCGGTTCGCTCGCTCTTCGCCGTCCTTGCTGATTTGGCACTCAAGCCATGCTCATCGCGGAAATTTTCATTGAAATAGACGTTGCGCAATTGCAGCTTGAGCTTGCTGTCGTCGATCAATCCTTCTGCACTGGCGCTGGCCAGCGGCAACAAACCAAGAAGTGAAAACAGCGCCCGCTGGGTATGCAAAGTGGTCATTGGCAAACTACTCATTGTTGTTATTTGGAGTGCAGAACAGCGCACGCCTCGCAAGCGAAGCGCGTCAGGAGAAACAGATGGTTGGGGTGAATCAGGAGAAGAGACTGATCGCCCCGGTCAACAGGGCTAGCGCGGTGACTACTAATGAAGTGAGTACCGCCCATTTGACGGTGGCTTTCTGGAAATCGCCGATATCACGATCGACCATACCCACCAGCAACAGGGTTGAGGCTACCAACGGACTCATCAGGTGTACTGGCTGACCGAGAATCGACGCGCGGGCGATTTCCACCGGGTCAATGCCATAGGCTGCAGCGGCATTAGCCAAGATGGGTACCACCCCAAAGTAGTAAGCATCGTTGGAAAGAACAAAGGTCAACGGCATGCTGGTGATCGCCACCACCAGTGGGAACAGGTGACCCCAGGATGGCGGAATCCAGTCCACCAGCGTTTGCGCCAGGGAGTCGACCATCTTGGTGCCCGAGAAAATCCCGGCAAAGATACCGGCGGCAAACACCAGCAGCACCACCGTCATCGCATTGCCGGAATGGGCGAGAATGCGCTCTTTCTGAATATCCAGTTGCGGGTAGTTGATCATCAGTGCCAGGACAAATCCGATCAGGAACAGGATCGCCGAGTGCATGATCCCCATTACCAGCGCGACCATGACCGCGATCACCAGCAACAGGTTCACGTATGCAAGTTTAGGCCGCTTGTGCGGGGTATCGCCCAGGATCTCGTCGATGTAGCAATTACCGCCACCGCTCTGTAGCTGCACATTACCGATGCGCTTACGCTCGGCACGGCCCAGGAGGAAAGCGGTGAACACCACCCACATCGCGCCGCCGATCATGGTCGGCAGCAAGGGCACGAAGTACTCGCCGGCATCCAGGCCCAGTGCCGCGATCGCCCTTGTAGCGGGCCCGCCCCATGGGGTCATGCCGCTCATGATGCTCAAGGACAACATGGCGATGGTCGCCAGAATCATCGGGTTCATGCCGATACGCTTGTACAACGGCAGCATTGCCGCGCAGGTGATCATGTAGGTGGTTGTGCCGTCGCCGTCGAGGGCTACCAGCAGTGACAGCAGCGCGGTGCCAATAGCGATTTTCATCGGATCGCCGTTTACACGCTTGAGGATTTTACGAATCAACGGGTCGAACAACCCGGCATCAATCATCAGGCCGAAGAACAGGATGGCGAACAGCAGAAGCGCAGCCGAAGGCGCAACCATCTTCAGGCCGTCGAGCATCATCTTGCCCGTAGTACCGCCAAAACCGCCAATCACCGCAAACACAATCGGCACCACCGTCAGGGCGACAATCGGCGATAGGCGTTTCGACATTATCAGATAGGTAAAAACCACCACCATGGCCAAACCAAGAAATGCGAGCATAGGTCAGTTCTCTTGTTCTTATCAGTAGCGTGGCCGATGCGCAGGCGCACGACCTCGAACCCGCCAGACGGTACGATCAGCCGTGCCTGGCGGGGAGTTGAATGAAATGTTTGTTGGGTGTTTCAGGCGTGTCCGGTCAGACGTGTTCCGTGACCTTGCGACCATCCCAGTTTTCACTCTGGGTTTGTGCCAGGGAGGGCGACGGTTCGCCGTCAAGAGTCCGCATCAGTGTCTCGCGATCACAAGCGTTCTCCGAGATGGACATCACCACGGTAGCCACGGCGTTGCTTGCCAGACTGGTCAAGGCCCGGGCTTCCGACATGAAGCGGTCAATACCGATCAGCAGTGCAAGGCCGGCCAAGGGAATGTCATGGATCACAGTCAGTGTCGACGCCAGCGCGACAAACCCGGCTCCGGTCACACCTGCTGCACCCTTCGAGGACAACAGCATGATGGCCAGCATGGTCACGGTCTGTGTCAGGCTTAGATCGATGTTGCAAGCTTGAGCAATGAATACCGCTGCCAGCGATAGGTAGATTGCCGTACCGTCGAGGTTAAACGAGTACCCCGTTGGCAGCACCAACCCCACCACGCCTTTTTTGCAACCCAGGGCTTGCAGCTTTTCCAACATCCGCGGCATCACCGGCTCGGTTGAGGAAGTCCCGAGCACCACCAGGAACTCTTCGCGGAAGTAGCGCAGCAACTTCCAGAGACTGAAGCCATTTGCCCGGCAAATGCTCCCCAGCACCACAAAGACGAAGAAGGCACAGGCTACGTACAAGGTCATGATCAGCTTGGCCAGCGAGCCCAACGATGTAATACCGTACTGGCCTACGGTGAATGCCAACGCGCCAAAAGCACCGATCGGAGCGAAGCGCATCAGATAGGAGAAAATCTTGAACACCATGTGCGAGGCGGATTCCAGTACATCCAGTACCGGCTTGCCACGCTCGCCGATGGCCGACAGTGCGAAACCGCAAAGCACCGCGATGAACAACACCGGCAGCACTTCACCCTTATTGAAAGCGCCGATGAAAGTGTCCGGGATGATGTGCATGAAAAACTCGACCACTCCCAGCTTCGCGGCGGAATCGGTGTATTGCGACAGTCCCTTGGTGCTCAACTGGGCGGGGTCAATGTTCATGCCCACACCGGGTTTGAACAGGTAGACCGACACCAGGCCTATGATCAAACTGATCACGGTCAGTGCCAGGAACAGCAGCATGGTCTTGCTCAACAGACGCCCGAGGGAGCGTTTGTCGCTCATGCCGGCAATACCGGTGACGATGGTGCAGAACACCACCGGAGCGATCATCATCTTGATCAACTTGATGAAGGCATCACCAAGCGGCTTCAAGGCGATGGCCTGTTGCGACCAAAAATGTCCGACCAGCACACCCAACAGCACGGCGAGGAGAATCTGGAAGTAGAGCGATTTTACAACTTTCATGGCATCACCCATTTTTAGAATTGTGCTGATGCAAGAACGGCAATGACCAGGGGAAATTATCCGGCAAGTCGTTGGGAAGCCGTGGCGTAGACAAAACCGGAGAACAGCCTGCGCGATGTACGCACCACTGAGGCACGAATTGTCTCACCCTGATCGCCGGTGTAGGACAACACGACATCTATCCCGCCACTTGGATGTTCAATGCGTACTTGCTTCAAGCGCGGCTCGCTAACCCCGCCGAGCAATTGCGTGACCACACTGCCTTCAGTGACACAAGCGGTGGCAAGGCCGATGGAACCGGTGATCGCCAAGGCCCGGTGGCAGTTGTGTGGCATGAAGTAGCGCACCTGAATTGTGCCGCCAGCCTTGGCCGGTGACACCAGTACAGGCTTGGGAATCACTTTGTCGCTGACGTCACCCAGGCCCATTGCCAAGCCGGCTTGCAGTCGCAAGGACTCGAGGCGACGCAGGAACTCTTTGTCGGCATCCAGTTCAGCAGGACTTTCATCGCCGCGCTTACCCAGTTGGCCAGCTTCGATGATCATCATCGGCATCGCCATGTCGATGCAGGTCACTGGAATACCGTCGATCAAATCCTGCGTTTGCCCAGTCGGGAAAAGCTTGCCGGTCTTGCTGCCCGCAGCATCCAGGAAGGTGAGTTGCACAGGAGCAGCGGTACCCGGCACACCATCGATGGCGGTGTCACCTTCATAGCTGACCTTCCCACCGGGCGTCTGTACCTCGGCGTTCACAAAAGTGCCCGTGTTGAGGTTGCGAATACGCACACGTGTCAGGTCTTTGGAGGCTTTTACCAGCCCCTGCTCGATGGCGAACGGGCCAACGGCGCAAAGCATGTTGCCGCAATTAGGCGCGGTGTCGACTCGACGCTGGGAGACCATGACTTGAACGAACAGATAGTCGACATCCGCCTCAGGATGCAGCGACGGGCTGACGATCGCCACCTTGCTGGTTTGTGGGCTACCGCCACCAATGCCGTCAATTTCCAGTTCATGCCCAGAGCCCATGAGGTTGAGCAGCAGTTCATCACGGTCTTCGATCGCAACAGGTAGATCCCAGTCGAGGAACACTGGGCCCTTGGAAGTACCACCGCGCATTAGCACACAGGGAATTCGTTGCATGAACACTAACTCTTGTTGATCAATCGGGGTAATTGATGTCTTGTGAGCAAGAGTCGCAGGCTTTAAAAATTGTTTCCAATGCAAATATCAGCCTGATTATTGCGTTTTACGAATGATGAATTTAGGCTGACTGGGCTTAACAACTCTCGGCTAGTGAGATAAAAAAGTGAATTATGAGCTCAATGACATCCGATCTTTCGTGAAGATCGCCGAACTTGGAAGCTTCCACGAAGCTGCCGATGCATTGCATCTCTCTCAACCCGCGCTGAGTCGGAGAATGAAAAAGCTTGAAGAGGGATTGGGAACAGCGCTTCTTGATCGCACGACAAGAAGGGTAAGCCTCACCAGCGTTGGGCGAGACTTCCTGCCCAAGGCACGACGCTTATTGGATGACTTCGACGACTCGATACTTAACATCCGAGAGTTGGCGGAGCGGCAGAGCGGCCGCGTAACCCTTGCCTGTATCCCAACCGCAGCCTTCTACTTCCTCCCTTCGGTAATCCGCCTCTACAACGAGCGCTATCCACAAATCCGCATTCGCTTGCTTGATCTCAGTGCAAACGAAGGGCTGGAGGCTGTTCTGCGTGGCGAAGCCGACTTTGGCATCAACATGATGAGCGGCCAGCACCCAGACATAGAGTTCGTGCCGTTGGTCAACGAGCCTTTTGTTTTAGCTTGTCGACGCGATCATGAGTTGGCCGAGCGCAGCTCGGTCACCTGGTCTGAACTGAGCAATTACCGCCTTATCGGAGTCGGTCGCCTCAGCGGCAACCGCATGCTGCTTGACCACGCTTTGTCAGGCTTGAGCTGGCGTCCACAGTGGTTCTATGAGGTTCAACACCTGTCTACATCGCTGGGCCTGGTAGAAGCGGGATTAGGCGTCTCGGCAATGCCGAGCCTCGCAATGCCTGCTGTGGATCATCCAACCTTGGTAAGCGTCCCTTTGATAGAGCCTATAGTTAACCGATCGTTGGGACTGGTTTACCGGAGAGGCGCTTCACTATCTCCGGCAGCGGAAAAATTCGTCTCAATACTGCTTGAACAATGGGAGAAATAACCTCACGCCTCCTACTTTTTTGAGTTGACATAACAATTTTTAAACCGCGTTTCGCTGTCATGAATTGTCTCAGCCAAGTCCTGCACAGCGGTTGAAATCACAGAGTCTTACCGGTACCTGTAGAGCACCATTTTTTAGCAGGGAACGCACCATGCCGCCAAGATTCAAGGTGATCGAGACCACCTGCGCGCGGCGCGTTGGCGACGATCAGCAAGAACGAAGAGTTCATCAACAAGACGCTAGCGGTGCTTAGGGCTTCGAGCGCTTTGTTGAGAAGAAAAAAGCTTCCAGATCGCTCCGCAAGCAAACTGCTGAATACGCAACCGAGGGTGACCAAACCGCATGAGTGCGAGTGCTCTTCTCGGCACGCAAATCATGCTTGCGGATTCAAGCAGGAGGAAACCTGTAGGCAGAGCAACAGGAGCTGATCAGGAGATTTTCATCACTCCCGAACATCCATGAAGTCCCGGGCCCAATTCAAATATGTTTCCGGCAACGTGTAGGTAAAGGCCAGCTCGGTAGCGCTTAAGTTTGATGTGCTGCGCGTGAGCTGGCGTTGTTCACGAAGGCAGTCATAGGTCGCTTTAATGGAGGCGAAATAAGCACCATGACCTGCAACAATGATTCGTACACCTAGCTTGGCTAGCCGTTCGTTGTCGTTGAGTCTTGGATTTCCGTAAGTGACCAACATCAGTGGAATCGTGATGTGCTCCACTATCTGTTCGAGGTGCGCAAAATCTTGTATGTTGGCACCGATGCCGAATTGACCCAGTTGCCGAGATGTCACTGACCCAGTCTGTTCCTCTCGAACCATTGCCCATGCGAGATTTGTGCAGATTTTGAGGTGGGTCAGTCTTGCTTCAGCTCGTGGGTCAATTCGGCGCCAGCGTCAACACATTGACCACGATCCGCACATTGGCTGCACTCAGTTTCTCAACATCGCTCAGTGCAGGGTTTCCATAATTGATCAGCATGATCGGCACGGAAAGATGCGAGGTGAGTGCCTCCAAGTGTTGGAAGTCCTTTACTCCGACAAGGCAAATCGCGTCGGCCCCAGCCTTTTGATAGGCCGTGGTGCGTGCAATGGAGTCTTCTAAAGTGGTAACGGCCACATTCGTACGGGCGATGATGCTGAGGGCATCATCTGAACGGGCAAACCGCGCAGCGTAAATCTTGCTTGCGGCTTCTTCCATTTCGATAAGTACGTGCGACTGCTCGTCGTATTTGGCCGGTAGGTGGGTGTCTTCCAGCGTTAGGGCAGCAACACCGGCTTTCTGCAGTTCGGTCACTGTTCGCATTACATTGAGTGCGTTACCAAACCCATGATCAGCGTCCCCAATGATTGGGATTTGGCTGGCCCGCCCGACTCTGGAAACCTGCTCGACATATTCATCAAGCGTGAGCAGAGAAATGTCCGGAGCTCCGAGCACTTGAAGCGAGGCGACGGAACCACCTTGGATTGCAACCTCAAAACCAAGGTCGGATGCCATACGAACCGAGATGGGATCGAATACGGAAGCAGCAAATTTACAGACTGTTCCATGAAGTAAATCACCAAACGCCTTGCGCAATTCATGATGAGATCGCTCAATCATTTTTTCGGCTCCATCAAATTCATTCGAGGACTTCTTTGGGATCGTTCCGCGTTGAACGAGTCCTGGAAATCACTACCGGTCATGGCCGTGGTTGAAGCGGAAATGACCGGTAAACTTTGCAGATTACTTTTGCGCCAACAATTCTTTTCGCGCTGCCTTTTCGAGTTTCATTGCGGCAATCTCACGCTCGCAGGCTTCGACGTCAAAGGAGTTGTCCCATTTGGCAATGGCGATGGTGCCGATACCGTTGCCGATCAGGTTAGTCACGGCTCGCGCTTCGTTGAGGAATCGGTCGATGCCCAAAAGCAGGACAAGGCCTACCAACGGAATGGAGTGGATGGTTGTGAGCGTTGCCGCAAGGGTTATGAACCCGGCACCCGCCACGCCAGCGGAGCCTTTTGAGGTCAGCAGGAAGACGCCCAACAGAATCATCTGATCCATAAACGTCAGTGGCGTATTGGTTGCCTGTGCGATAAAAATCGCCGCCATGGTGAGGTAAATGCAGGTGCCATCCGCATTGAAGGCATATCCAGTTGGTAGCACCATGCCCACCACTGACTTCTTGCAGCCCAGCTTTTCAAGTTTCACCATCATTCGCGGAAGTACGGCTTCGGTTGAGCAGGTGCCAAGCGTGATGAGAATTTCATCTTTGAAATAACGAAGAAATTGCATAAGCGGCATGCCCGACCATCTAGCAACCGTACCCAGCACTACCACGATGAAAATCAAGGTCGTGATGTAGAGCGCGACCAGCAACTGGCCGAGTGACAGCAAGGTACCAATTCCGTACTTGCCTATAGTGAAAGCCATCCCAGCGCCGGCACCAATCGGAGCCAGACGCATAACCATTGCCACGATCTTGAACAGCCCTTGCAGAAACAGGTCGATGGTATTAATCAGCGGTTTGCTGGTTTCGCCCATTTGAACGAGGGCAACGCCCATCAAAACCGAAATCAAGATGACCTGAAGCATGACGCCATTCGAGAATGCGCCAATGAAGGTACTCGGGATTATGTTGAGAAAGAAATCGATTGTTCCGCCCTGCTCACTGGCGGCTTGGCTGTACTTGGCGATAGCGCTGGCATCAAGCGTGGTAGCGTTGATATTCATCCCAGCGCCTGGCTTTGCGATATTGACCACAATAAGGCCGATGACCAGCGCAATGGTTGAAAGGATTTCAAAGTAGAGCAGCGCTTTGACGCCGATCCGCCCGACTTCCTTGATGCTGCCCATCTTAGCGATACCAACGACGACGGTACCGAAAATAATAGGCGCCAACAGCATTTTGATGAGTTTGATAAAGCCATCCGCAAAAGGTTGGAGCTTGGCTCCGAATTGCGGTTCAAAGTGACCAATTGCTGCACCGATGACGATACCGATCAGCACCTGCACATACAGCTGGCTGTACCAGCGGGACTTGGAGATTTCCACGGGAGCACCTCATTTTATTTTTGTGATGGGCGTGTGGCGTGGCGTCAGTGAGTGACGCCTGATAACTGCGGCCTCTTGAAAAAGGCCGCAGTTCGAGGGCTATTAGCCTTCGCCCAGCTCACGCATCACTGCGTACAAGGCGGACTTGGCTTCGAAGCCGACACCTGGAATATCCGGCAGACCGACATAGCCGTTTTCCACACGAATCCCGTCAGCGAACCCGCCGAAAGGCTGGAACACGTCTGGGTACGATTCGTTACCGCCCAGGTGCAGACCCGCTGCGATGTTCAGGGACATCTGGTGACCACCATGCGGAACTACACGGCGGGAAGACCAACCCATTTCTTCCATCACCTTCAGGGTGCGCATGTACTCCACGAGCCCGTAGGACAGAGCACAGTCGAACTGTAGGTAGTCGCGATCAGGGCGCATACCGCCGTGGCGCAGAAGGTTACGGGCATCCTGGTGGGAGAACAGGTTTTCCCCGGTAGCCATTGGCAGTTCATAGTGATTTGCAAGCTCAGCCTGCAGCGCGTAGTCCAGCGGATCGCCAATCTCTTCGTACCAAAAGAGGTTGTACTTTTTGATGGCCTCCGCGTATGCAATACCTGTCTTCAGATCGAAGCGGCCATTGGCATCGACCGCCAGTCGACGACCGTCCCCTACCACTTCAAGTACCGCCTCGATACGACGGATATCTTCGTCCAGTGATACTGCACCAATCTTCATCTTGACGACGTCGTAGCCACGATCCAGATAGCTCTGCATTTCTGCCTTGAGCTTGGTTTGATCTTTGCCAGGGTAGTAGTAGCCGCCCGCTGCGTAGACCCACACCTTGTCATCTGCCACGCCGTCACGATAACGGTCGGCCAGCAGGCGATACAGAGGCTTGCCTTCAATCTTGGCAACGGCATCCCATACAGCCATGTCAATGGTACCCACTGCGACTGAACGTTCACCGTGACCACCTGGCTTTTCGTTAGTCATCAGAGTCTTCCAGATGGCAAACGGATCCAGGTTGTTGTTCTCGTGGTCGATGAGAGTATCTGGATCAGCTTCCGTGATACGCGCCAGGAAGCGATCACGCATCAGTGCACCTTGACCGTAGCGACCGTTGGAGTTGAAGCCGTAGCCGATTACTGGTTTACCATCGCGAATCACATCCGTGACGACAGCGACAACCGAGCAGGTCATTTTGGAAAAATCGATATAGGCGTTGGCAATTGGGGAGGCAATAGAAACAGTTTTTTCACGGATGTCTACGATACGCATGACGGGCTCCTCTTGTTGTTGGTGGCCCCACGTTATGCTTTGCGATGACACCCGCCCAATGCTATTAATGCCGAGCCCTATGCACAGGAGGCATGGCCCTTGGAACTCGTTTGGCTAGAAGATTTTTCAGCGTTGGCAGAGTACGGCAGCTTTGTTCGTGCCGCTGAAGCGCGCCACGTTACTCAGCCGGCATTCAGTCGCAGAGTCCGCTCACTGGAAAATTGGATGGGTGTTGAACTGTTCGTTCGCACGCCACAAGGTGCAACGCTGACCGAGGCTGGGAAGCAGATTTTGCCAAGTGCCCAGGAGACTGCCAGGCGCTTGTACCGAATGCGCAGCGAAGCCCAGGAAGTGGCGGGAATGGCTGCCAAGACTCTGCAATTCGCTGCAACCCATTCGCTGTCGTTCACTTTCTTCCCGAGATGGTTAAGAAGCACGGAAAACGGCGCTCCCATTGAGGCTGTGCGGCTGCATTCCGACAGCATGGCGGTCTGTGAGCAGATGCTGATTCAGGGCCAGGTGCAGTTCCTGCTTTGTCATCGTCACCCGGATGTTCCACCGCTGTTGACCCCTGATCAGTTCATAGGCAAAAAGGTTGGCGAAGATGTTCTCGTTCCATTGGCGAGCGCTTCTGCCAACTTTGAAAGTTCGCCCGCATCGTTGCCGTACTTGGCGTATACCCAAGAGTCCGGGTTGGGACGCATCGTGGCTCACCGGCTTAATGGAAAGGAAGATTTCCTTCACCTCAAGCCATTATTCAGTAGTCACCTCGCTGCGGTACTGATGTCCATGGCCCTGGAAAACAAAGGTGTGGCCTGGCTACCAAGGAGCCTAACCGAACAGGAAGTCACCGACGGACGTCTTGTACGAGCTCTTGATGAAAGCTGGGATATCCCCTTGGAAATTCACCTCACGCGTCCAACGGCTCCTATCAGCCAATCCGCTGAAGAATTTTGGGCGAAGTTGAGAGACTGCTGAATATCGTTCACGGAAGATGGTGCCTACTTTCCGGGGCAATGCTGAGCCAACGGCAATGAAGCAATTATCTCAGCGTGGCAAACCTCGAGTATTTCATCAGCCAGAGAAGAATCATCTGGGCAGGCGCGTGACAACATGACCGCACCGATTGCATGCGCCAGCATGTCGATCATTTTTGCCCGTACCCCATCCTGCGGCGCGTCTTGCCTCGCGTTGTACTTTTCTTCGAGCGCTGCCAGCGTGCTTTCTACCCCGCTGGCAAAGGTGGCTTTCAACTCATCTGATTGACGCGCAGCGTCTCCACAAAGGGCCGCCATGGTGCAACCGCTGCCCCTGCCGTCTCGGTGATCCCTCGACACATACAAATCGATGAACTCAGCAACTTCGAGACCTTCGGAACTGGTCAGCGAATGCGAAAGACTGTTCGCTGCCGCTTCAGCCATCAAATCAGCCTTGGAGCCGAAGTGCTTATAGAAACCGCCTTGCGTAAATCCGGCTGCTGCCATGAGTTCAGCCACCCCCACGCCATCGTAGCCACGCTCTCGAAACAGCTCTGAAGCCGTCTCAACGATGTGAGCTCTATTGGCGAGTGATTGCGCCTTGGTGATCTTCATTTCCTGCGCCTCTGCATCTCAAAGCAATGCCCTCATCATACTCTGATGTCGATCATAATCAAAAGCGTTGACATCTTTGAGTGCGATCGACATCATAAATGCGCCAATGCGAATCTTCCCTGGCACGGCGCATGTCGCCTTCATTAATCAACGAGTATGGAAACGATATGAACGATAAGACGTTATTTGAGCCGTACACGCTCGGCTCGCTGACACTTTCCAACAGAATCGTGATGGCTCCGCTGACGCGTAACCGTGCGGGGGAAGGCCTCGTCCCGAGCGAGTTCGCTGCAACCTATTACAGCCAGAGAGCCTCTACAGGCCTGTTGATCTCCGAAGCCTCGCAGATCTCGCAGCAGGGACAGGGCTACCAGGATACGCCCGGTATCTACACGCAGGCGCAGATTGATGGCTGGCGCAAGGTCACCGATGCCGTCCACGCAAAAGGCGGACGAATTTTCCTGCAACTGTGGCATGTCGGACGCGTATCGCACGTTGACCTGCAGAAGAACGGTGCCGCTCCGGTAGCACCCTCCGCACTCCGTCCCGCGACCAAGGTGTTCGTCAACAATAGCTTCGTGGACGTTTCAGAGCCGCGAGCGCTTGATATCAGCGAGCTTCCCGGGATCGTTAATGATTTTCGCCAAGCGGCGGCAAATGCCATCGCTGCGGGATTCGATGGCGTGGAGATCCACGGCGCAAACGGCTATTTGCTGGATCAGTTCGTCAAGGACGGTGCCAACATCCGCACCGATGCCTACGGTGGCTCGATTGAAAACCGCGCTCGCCTACTTCTGGAAGTGACGGCGGCGGTAGTAAACGAGGTCGGAGCAGAACGCACAGGCATCCGTATATCGCCAGTTTCGCCAGCCAATGGTGTCTCCAGCAGCGAACCGCAGGCCCAGTTTGACTACATTGTCGACCAACTCGATGCCTTGGGCATTGTGTACCTCCATGTGGTCGAAGGCGCGACTGGCGGGCCGCGCGATATTGCGCACTTCGACTTTGGTTCTTTGCGCCAACGCTTCAAAAACACTTACATCGCGAACAATGGCTACAACGTGAGTCTGGCCACCTCTCAACTCAACGATGACAAGGCTGACTTGATCGCCTTTGGACGTCCCTTCATTGGTAACCCGGACTTGGTGGAGCGCCTTAAAACCGCTGCCTCTTTGTCGGCATTCGATCCTGCGACCCTGTATGGCGGCGGGGCAGAAGGCTACATCGACTACCCAACCCTTGCTGAATCCAGTACCCGGCACGGCTAAAAATCACGTCTGCGCACGTCCTCCGGACACCACGCATGACTCGCCTATCGATATCCGAAACTGAGGATCAATTCATGAGCATCCCTGCCACCGTTCTCATTACCGGCGCCTCCACTGGCATCGGCGCTACCTATGCCGAGCGCTTTGCACAGCGCGGGCACAACCTCGTACTGGTTGCCCGCGACAAAGGGCGGCTGGATGCTCTTGCAGCCCGGCTGCGTGAGAAACACAACATCATCATTGATGTTCTCCAGGCTGACCTGACCCAAATCAGCGATTTGACCACGGTCGAGGCTCGCCTGCGCGACGACGCCAGTATTGGCATCCTGGTGAACAATGCAGGCGCCGCACAATCCGGCAGCTTTATCGAACAATCCACCGACAGCGTTGCTCAGTTGGTCACGCTCAACACTACCGCACTGGTACGGCTTGCCAGCGCCATCGCCCCACGCCTGGCACAAGCCGGGGACGGAGCGATTATCAACATAGGCTCGGTCGTTGGCCTGGCACCGGAGTTCGGGATGACGGTCTACGGCGCGACCAAGGCGTTTGTACTGTTTCTTTCTCAAGGTATGAGCCTGGAGCTGTCGCCCAAAGGCGTCTATGTGCAAGCCGTTCTGCCGGCAGCCACTCGCACCGAAATCTGGGAGCGAGCAGGCATCGACATCAATACCCTCACTGACGTCATGGAAGTGGGTGATCTGGTCGATGCGGCGCTGGTCGGTTTTGATCGTCGCGAGCCCGTGACCATTCCACCCTTGCAGGACGCCGCCCGTTGGGATGCCTTGCAGGGTGCACGTCAGGGCTTGCTGTCAGAGATCAGGCAATCCGATGTCGCCGAGCGTTATCAAGCCAAGGCGTAATCATCGCGCAGCAGGCGCTGGTGCGTAACATTCGATTTAAAAGCGCCTGCAACACAGTCTCACTTGCAGCTTTTCGACCCGCATCACGGGGCAAACATGAATATTCAAGACACAAAATTTCATCCCGGATCGCGCACGCAGTTCGTAAATGCAGCGAACCAATGGATCAAGGTCGAAGGAACAGCGTTCGCTTACCGTGACATAGGCCCCAAGGGTGAGTTGCCGCTCGTTCTGCTTAACCATTGGGGCGCAGTGCTGGACAACTTCGACCCACGGATCATCGATGGGCTCGCAAGCACCAGGCGCATCATCGCCACTGACTATCGGGGAATCGGCGCCTCAGATGGCACAGCCCCTGCGACGGTCAGTGAAATGGCAAGCGATGCCATCGCTTTGATTCGTGCGCTGGGTTTCGACAAGGTCGACCTGCTGGGTTTTTCACTTGGAGGGTTCGTGGCCCAGGAAATTGCTCTGAGCGCCCCTGACCTGGTGCGCAGACTGATTCTGACCGGTACCGGGCCTGCTGGCGGCACCGGCATCGACAAGGTCTGGTCAGTGTCATGGCCATTGATGCTTAAAGGTTTGCTGACGTTGCGCGATCCGAAGACCTACCTATTCTTCACCTCGACGGTCAATGGCCGGCGAGCCGCCAAGGATTTTCTGAATCGCCTGAAGGAGCGCAGGAAAGATCGCGACAAAAATCCAACGCCAACCGCTTTTTTGCGGCAGTTGAAAGCCATTCACGCATGGGGCAGGCAGCCCCCGCAGAACCTCAGTCGCATACAGATACCGACGCTTATCGCCAACGGTGACCACGACATCATGGTACCCACGGTGAACTCTACTGACTTGGCGAACCGGATCCCGAATTCACACCTGATCATTTACGAAGACGCAGGGCATGGCGGAATTTTTCAACATCATGCCGACTTCGTGGCGAAAGCAACGGCATTCCTGGATGCCTGAGGATGCTCCGTCATTCCCATTTCAAGCGATGAGAGTTGAATCAATATGAAGGCTTTTTTAATCGACCGTTACGGCAAGCATAATGGACGTATTGGCGAGGTGCCTGCCCCTGAATTGGGTGCCCATAACGTCCTGGTTCAAGTGCACGCCACAAGCGTCAACGTGCTCGATTCGAAGATCAGTAAAGGCGAATTCAAACTAATATTGCCGTATTCATTCCCGTTGATACTGGGCAATGACCTAGCTGGGGTGGTGGTTGACGTGGGCTCAGCTGTGCGGCGCTTCAAGCTAGGTGACGAAGTCTACGCGCGCCCTCCTCAAGAGCGCATAGGCACTTTCGCCGAGCTTATTGCTGTGGAAGAAAATGCACTCGCGTTGAAACCCAAAAATATCAGCATGGAAGAAGCTGCTTCCCTCCCCCTGGTCGCACTGACGGCCTGGCAGGTGTTGGTTGAAACAGCCAGGTTGCAAAAAGGCCAGAAGGTCTTTATTCACGCCGGTTCCGGCGGTGTTGGCACCATCGCCATCCAGCTCGCCAAGCATCTGGGCGCCTTCGTTGCGACAACCACCAGCACAAACAATGTTGAATGGGTTAAAGCGCTGGGAGCGGACGTTGTCGTCGACTACAAGAAGCAAAACTTCGAAAGCGTTTTGCAGGACTACGACGTCGTTTTGAACAGCTTGGGCGCTGAAGAACTGGAAAAGTCGCTCACCATTCTTAAGCCTGGTGGCCAGCTCATTTCCATCTCGGGTCCGCCGACGCCGCAGTTCGCTGAAGAGCAAAAACTGTTTTGGGGATTGGGCCTGGTCATGCGTATGTTGAGCAGTGGTATCCGCAGAAAAGCGCGTAAAAAAAATATCAACTATGCGTTCGTATTTATGCGTGCCAGTGGTGCCCAGCTGGATGAGATAACGGCGCTCATCGAGTCCGGCATTATAAAGCCGGTGATCGACCGAACCTTCCCTTTCGAATCGACAGCCGAGGCGTTGAGTTATGTCGGGCAAGGGAGATCAAAAGGCAAGGTCATCATTAAAATACAATAACTAACCGCCACCACTCTATGACGAGAGTTTAGGTTGAGCAGCATGTCTTGGCATTCCGATGCGATGTATGTCAGCAGCGAACTTCATTGATTGAAGATGTTAATAAAAGAAACTGCTCGTCAGCCCGGCGTCATTACTGATTACTGGCCTCCACATGTCGGCAATGAATTATGATCGCAATACCTAATTATGCTCATAACAAAATTGTTTACATCTAGCCCTTTGGCATTGGAGTGGATCGGTGCCAAAGGCAGCGCGAAAAAGGGCCAGAAGCGACGTGAACTCACATGACAAGATGCGGTGATGATTCTACTGAGAGCCAACCGTTTTGTAGGGGTAAAAACGGCCTGGATTAAAAAGGGGTCGCGAGATAAAGTCTCGCAACTCCTTGAGTTATATGGTCGGGACGGAGTGATTCGAACACTCTACCCCTAGCACCCATCTCCTTTTTCATACTTCTTGAAAGATCCCAAAATTTTACTCTGGATTTTTCTAAGCCAGTATTTACTTGAGCTCCAGCGGTGTTCTGCTCTACGAGAGTCCAGTAACGTCCATCAAGAGCCGACGTTTTTGTGGGGGTAAAAGTAGGGGGAGTCCATTTTATGGCCAAAATTACCATCAAAGAACTCGAGTCGCTGACCGCCAATGATGCCGGCCGGATCCTCAGGGAAGATGGCAATCTCGCCGGTCGAATCTCAGTCCGTTATGACGGTGTGTCGGTCAGCTTTTTTTATCGCTATCGGTGGGGCGATCAGAACAAAGAGTACTCCTGCGGATCCTGGCCGCGCAAATCCCTGACGGACATAAAAGGTGCTTTGTCCTGATGAGACTCCATCCTGACCAGGGATGCGGTCTTGAGCCTCATTTGGCCAAAGGACAAAGCGAGTATAGAACTGCTGGCCAGAGGACTCCGCACTCCGGCTCTGCCTGTAGTGAGTGGTGTTAACTACTGTGCAGTGTGTTTGAGGTACCAGTGTTCTGTCGCATCCAGAGAAGCCCCAAAAACTCCAAGGACTTCATTGATATCCTTCTCCGTTGAGATCAACGGAGGACAGAATGCCAATGCATCTCCCATGACTCGGTTGATCATTCCACGCTCCTGGGCCTGAGAGGACAGATACCGCCCGAGTCTGCCAATAGCCTCAAAAGGCTCTTTTGTGTGCCGGTCGGCTACCAACTCAACGGCAGCAATCAACCCCACACCACGAACCTCGCCAACCATTGGATGATCAGCAAACTGCTGAAGCCCTTTGCGAAGGATAATCCCCATTTCAGCAGCATGCTGAACCAGGCCCTCCTCTTCGATAATTTTAAGATTCTCCAGGGCGACTGCAGTAGCTACCGGGTGCCCGCTACCAGTGAAGCCATGCCCTAAGGTGCCAATCGAATGGCTCTGATCGGCAATACCTTGGTAAACGGCATCGTTGATCAGTATGGCTGCAATAGGCTGATAGGAGGATGACAGCTGTTTGGATAGCACCATGACGTCTGGTTTGATATCAAAGGTCTCGCAACCGAACATATTGCCGGTTCGACCGAAACCACAGATGACCTCATCCGCGACAATCAAGACGTCATGCTTGCGGCACACCTTCTGGATTTTTTCCCAGTAGGTCTTGGGCGGAATGATCACACCCCCGGCTCCCATCAGCGGTTCGCCATAAAACGCTGCGACCGTCTCAGGGCCTTCCTTGATGATCAGATCATCCAGTTCTTGGGCGAGGCGATCGGCGAACTGTTCTTCTGTTTCACTTGCTCGACCATATCGATAAAAGTGCGGGCAGCTGACATGCAGGAAGCCCGGCAGGGGAACGTCAAAACCGCGCTGATTTGCCGGCAGCCCAGTGAGGCTTGCACTTACGGTAGTGATACCGTGATATGCGTTCTGCCGACTGATGAACTTTTTCTTGGCGGGCTTCCCCAGAGCATTGTTCCGGTACCACAAAAGTTTAACAACCGTGTCGTTTGCCTCAGAGCCGGAGTTGGTGAAAAACACTTTGCTCATCGGCACCGGAGCCATCTCCACCAATTTTTCGGCGAGCTCGATGCTGGGGCGGTGTGCCTTACTGGAAAACACATGATAGAACGGCAGTGTACGCAGTTGCTTTTCGGCAGCCTCGATCAGCCGCTGGTTGCTGAAACCAAGCGCTACACTCCATAGCCCTGACATCGCCTCGATGTATCGCTTATTTTGATTATCATAAACATAAACTCCTTCTCCACGTTCGATAATGAGGGGGCCATCCGCCTCATGAAGTCGAGCATCCGTATAAGGATGGAGGTGATTTTTAACATCTTTTTGTGCAAGCAAATCCGTCATGATTTTGCCTCGAAGTGAGAGAGGATTCGTTAAACCAAGGGCCGTGTAGAAACCCAAATTAAATACCCAGGCAACCGCAGCAGGCTCCACAGCTACAACAACTACCTGTCGCCAATAGCCATGGAGCAAAAAGCGGCATAAACATCGTAATCGGTGTCCGGACTTACTTGACCAATTCAGGCTCGCCTACAGGTTATGCGCTAAACCTGTGGGCGAGCCCACTCGCGAAGAGGACTTTAGGGCTGTTGCCAAAAAATCCGGATCAGAAGTAATAACCGATGTTCATGTACAACTGGTTTTCCCACTGGTTACTACCACCAGCCCCCAGACTCTGGGTGAGACTGCCGCCACCAATGACCGGATCATTCTTGCCGTACAACCATTCCGTGGCGATCCACAGCTTGCTGAGGGAGAACGAGGTGCCGAAAATCATCCGTTGCGAGGTCTTGAAATCATCAGCAGATTTATCGAAGGCGCTGTAGTTGGCGTACAGCTTCACACCGCTGATCTGATCGAACAGATACTTGCCGCTGACGTCATAGCTCACATCCGCCACGTACAAGTTGCCGCGACTGGCGACGTTGAAGGTGGCGTCGTAACTGCCGAAAGTCACCAGTTCATCGGTGCCGGGGTTGCGCGGGGACATCTGCTGACGCGCGGCTTGCAGTTGCACGCCCCATGGGCCGTTCTTGCCGATGTAGTGCACCGCCATGGCATTGCGCCGACCATTGTTGTTGGTGTCGCGGTTCTCCAGAGACGAGGTCAGGCCGGAGATCCCGACTTCGGACTTCCACGGCCCCAGGTCCAGCGCCTTGGCCACCCGCAGGACCACTGTGTTGCGTTCCTGGTTGTTGCTGCCGTCGGTGACATAGCTGTCCGCTTCGGAGACCACGGTGGAGTAGGTTTCACCGTTGCTAGTGCCTTTACCCTGCCAAGCGGGGCGCAAGTAATAACCGGCCTGAAGATTCCAGTCGCCGCTTTGCTGGATGTACTTGGCGCCGACTTCTTCCACGTCTTCCAGTCCCATTACGCTGCCCAGGGTTTGGTAGAACGTGCTGCCGAAGTACGGCTGCAAACCGAACGGCAGCTGGTTCAGGCCGACTTGGACCTGCTGGTCGGGGTTGAACTTGTAGCCGATCCACGCCAATTCGGCGAACTGGACGTCTCCGACATTCTTTGTGTACTCGTAAGGGTAGGATCGACCGTAGAAACGGTATTGGGCCTCGCCGATCCAGGTGTCGGAGTTGTACTTGGCGCTGAGGATCGCGGTGTCGAAGCTGAATTTCTGGATGTCGCGATCCGGGTCATAGTCCCAACGCGCCCGGACGGCACCGCCGAGATCGAGGTTGTCGGTGACCTGGATCGCCATCGCTGGGGTGGAAAGCGCCCCCAACAGCGCCAGCGGGGTCAATGAGCGCAAGGCCCGGGTGGTGTTCAAGTTCATGGTCGCTCCGTCTCTTGTTTATTTTATTGTTGGCAACACTCATCCCGGCCACGGCAAAAGCGCGGTCTGGATGAAAGGGGTAGGGCCCACCAGAACGAAGGCTGCAAACAGCGTTCAAGTGAGGGCCGGGAGGGTCAGCCGCCGGCGTTCAGCCGGGTCTGGGTGTAGCTATGCCGAGCCTGCAATTTGCACTTCTTCACCAAGGCTGGGAGGTGCGTGACAAGCCGCGGTCACCCGCGTCAGCTGCGTTGCAGTTCTTCAACCACAGCTGCACAAGCACGGAAGGTATTCAACGTCCACTCTAAGTTGATGAAGTCCGGCCAACTGGAAAGTTTTACGATTGCCACTTCAGAAGCCGGATCCCAATAGATACTCTGCCCAAAAACTCCTCGCGCCGAATAGGTACCCTGTTCACTGTCCAGCACCCAGCACTGATTGCTATAGGCGGCGTCAGGAAAGTGTTTGACATAGAAGCCATAGAGGACTTCAAAAGCCGGTGTGGAACCACGGCCGCATGCACGCACAAACTCCTCTGGAACAATCTGTTGGCCGTTGAAACGTCCACCCTGCAGATACATCTGGGCAAAGCGCGCCAGATCACGCAGCGTGGCGCTCATCCCGCCATCGGCCAATGCAGTTCCAACGCAATCGAGGGTGATATTCGCGTCTTGTTCTGCCCCAAGTCTTGACCAGATTTCCCGGCTCAGTAAAACGGGGAGCCGTTCGCCGCAGGCCCGCTCACAGACCCAGGCCAACATGTCGGTATCCACTGAGCGATACTCAAAGAACTGGCCATGTTCACGGTCTTTACTCAGCGACTTCAACAAACCATAAATGCTGTCAGGTGACTCCCGCTCTCCCCGTTCACGCCAACCCGAGGCGATATCCAACTGGATGAATTCAGCATCCGGATCGGTGTAGTCCTCCCTGAATCTCACTCCCGTGCGCATATCCAGCAGATCCTGTACCCGGGTGTCGCCATAACCGCTTGCCGAAAGCTCAGGCACATAGTGGCTGACACGCGCTTGGGGATCGATTCTGCCCTGGCCGATCAACCTGCCGACCAGGCTACCGATGACGGTCTTGGATACCGATTGCAACAGATGCAACGTGTGCGGCTGCATACCGTTGAAATACTGCTCCGAAACCACCTTGCCTTGATGAAGCACCAAAAAACCATCGGTGTAGCTATCGGTCAAGAAGGTCGCCAGATCGGTTTGCCCGCCGTCGACCCGCTGGAAACGTACGTCGTCCAGTGAGCGTTCGTTGCGCTCGAGTTCGGTGACCGGCCCGGGACTGCGATGAATAGCGGCCACCGGAAACAACTGGCTCATGTGCTGGAACGACCAGCGGTTATAGGGCGGACTGTCCCAATTATGCAGGCCGACTTGCTTTTCCCGGGGCGGCGGATAGCCCTGCATCAAACTTAGGTCCTGATAACCAATGCCGGGAGCGGTCATGTCTTTTTTATTGTACATAGGGGTTCAGCTCTCATCGTTCAGAGGGTGGTGGCAAGAAAAGCGGTGGCCGTGATCTTGGGTCTCGGCTGGCACCTCTCGGCGACAACGCTCACTGGCCCGCGGGCAACGGGGCGCGAAGTGGCACCCGGCAGGCCGGTTCAAGGGGCTGGGGATCTCGCCACTCAGGATTTGCAACTGGTCACGGCGCTCCGGGTCGATGGAGGGCACTGAATTGAGCAGCGCACGAGTGTAGGGATGACGCGGTCGGCCGAACACCTGTTCCACAGGCCCGGCCTCGACGATGCGCCCCAAGTACATCACCAGCACCTGCTGCGCCAGATACTCGACCGTCGCAAGGTCGTGGCTGATGAACAGGTAGCTCAGGCCATTGTCGGTCTGCAGCGTCTTGAGCAGTTGCAGCACCTGGGCCTGGACCGACACGTCGAGCGCCGCCGTAGGCTCATCGAGGATCAGCAGTTTTGACTCCAGCGCCAGGGCCCGGGCGATAGCGATACGCTGCAACTGGCCACCGGAGAATTCATGGGGATAGCGTTCCATGTGCTCCTCGCCCATCCCTACATTTCCCAGCAGCGTGAGAATGCGCGCGTGCAAGGCGCTACCGCGCAAACCAAAGGCAACCTTCAGCGGCTCGGCAACAATTGCCTTGATCGTCATTTTCGGGTTCAGCGAGGCGTACGGGTTCTGGAACACCATACTCAAGCTCCTGCCCCGCGCCCTGGCATCAGTGGGCAGCGGTCGACCTTCAACCAGAATTTGCCCGCTATCGGCTGGCAGCAGACCGAGCAAGGTCGCGGCCACCGTACTTTTGCCACAACCGGATTCCCCCACCAGCGCGACCGTCTCACCGACCTGCACCTCCAGGCTGATGTGGTCAATGGCCGTCACCAGGCCATCGCGGCTGGCGTAGGTCTTGTGCAACTGATTGACGCTCAACAGTGCGGGCTGTTTGTTGTTATTCATAGCCGTTTACCTTTCAAAGAAGCCTCACACCTTGACCAATATGTTGTGGCAAGCTGCCCAGTGCTCCTTGCCGATGACAACCCTCGGCGCAGCGTGATTGCAGCGTCCGGTGGCGCGTTCACAACGTGGGTTGAAGGCACAGCCAGCCGGGGGAGCCGCCATGTTCGGCACCTGCCCCGGGATGAAGCCCAGGGCTTGGGGTCCCTGCCCCAACTTGGGCACGGTGCCCATCAACTTCAGGGTGTAGGGGTGTGCAGGTCGCTTGAACACCTCGCCCACCGGACCGCTCTCCACCACTTCGCCGGCATACATCACCGCCACCCGGTCACAGAGCGAAGCCACTACCCCCAGGTTGTGGGTGATAAACAGAATCGCCAGGTCTTGCTCCCGTGCCAGTTTGCGCAGCAGAGCGATGATCTGCGCCTGCACGGTGACGTCCAGCGCCGTGGTCGGCTCATCGGCGATCAGCAGCTTCGGCCGACAGGCCAGCGCCATGGCAATCACCACTCGCTGCAACTGACCGCCAGACATCTGGTGCGGGTACTTGGCTAGCGCCAGAGGGGGGTCGGGCATGCTCACCGCTTCCAGCGAGCTCAGCGCCTCGGCGCGGATTTGTGCCTTACTCAGTTGCCGATGGCAGCCGATGACGTCGAACATCTGCCGCCCGATGGTGAAGAACGGATTGAGCGCCTTCATCGGATTCTGGAAGATCATCGCCGCGCCACCGCCACGCAAAGCCGCCAGTTGCGATGCCGAGGCGCCGTTGACCTGCTGTCCGGCGACCCTGACACTGCCTCCCAGCCGAGCGGCCTCAGGCATCAATCCAAGGCAGGACATGGCCGTCATAGACTTGCCCGAGCCCGACTCCCCCACCAACCCGAGGATCTCGCCGCGCCTTACCTTAAGGTCGATGCCGCGTACGGCCTGTACGGTCTTGAACAAACCAGGGAAAGACACCGTCAGCCCTTCCACTTCCAGCACCAGGTCTTGAGCTGCGTCGTTATTCGCAGCGGCGAGACGCTCAATAGTCGAATACTGCAAGGATTCGTCGATCATCAGCGCATCCCCTTCTTTGGATCAAGCACATCGCGCAGCCCGTCACCTACCAGGTTGACAGCCAGCACCAGAACAAAAATCGCCACTCCGGGAAACAGCACCGTCCAGGGATTCTCGAGTAACTGCGAGCGCGACGCCGCGGCCATCAGCCCCCATTCGATCATGGGCGGCTTGGCCCCCAGCCCGATAAAGCTTAGCGAGGCAGCGGCGAGAATGGTGTAACCAAAGTCCATGGAGCCCTGCACGATCACAGGCGTGGTGGCATTGGGCAGTACATGGCGAAGCAAGATACGGCAGTGACTGACGCCCATGGAACGGGCGGCATGGATATAGGTTTCTGAACGAACCCGTACTACCGCACCGCGCATGATCCTCGCGTACCAGGGAAACCAAGAGACAGCGAGCGCTAACATGGCGTTGGCCAATCCTGATCCCAGCGCAGCGGTGATAGCGATCGGCAACAACAGCGGCGGAAAGGCCAGAAACACGTCTGAGAAACGCATCAGCAGCGTATCAACTCGACCACCGAAGTAACCGGAAACAAGCCCAATCGGAATCCCGATCAGCATCGCAATCAGAGTCACGCTCACTCCGATGATCAGCGAGGTGCGTGCGCCATAAAGCACCCGTGAAAGAATGTCGCGACCAAACTCGTCGGTGCCCATCCAGTGTGCCCAGTCGGGTGCCAGCAATTTCTGGGAAAAGACAATCTTGTTCGGTTCATAAGGTGCAAGCCAGGGGGCGAAGACTGCCGCCAGGATGATCAGCAGCAATAACAGCGCGCCGAATACAAACAACTTGTTATCGCAGGCAAACGCCAAGGCCTTGATACGCCATGATGGGGCTCGCGAGGGCATGGACAGGGATACGTCTTGGATACTCATTGGACTCGCAACCTCGGATCAACAAGGTGATACAAGAGATCAACGATCAGGTTGATCGACAGATACGTCGTGGCCAGCACCAGGGTGGCTCCCATCACTGCGGGGAAATCATTCTGGGCAATCGAAAACACCACGAAGCCGCCCAGGCCGGGCCAATCGAAAACGAACTCAACCACTACCGCACCACCGAGCAGGTAACCGAAGGTCAGGCCCACCACTGTCAGGAGCGGAATCATTGTCGCCTTCAGGGCATAGGCGTAATGGATACGCCACTTGGGTACACCGTAAGAAACGGCCGTACGGATGTACTCCTCGGATAGCACCTCCACCATCATGTTTCGGGTGATCCGGGTGACAGTGGCCAAGGTCACGATGACCAGGGCGAGCACGGGTAGCGTCAGGTGTTTGATGGCGCTCCACAGTGCTACGAAATTACCGGCCAGCAGAGTGTCGATCAGGTAAAAGCCTGTCACACGCTCAAAAGGGCTATCGAGAAGAATGGAAGCATCGATACGTCCTTGCAGGGGCAGCCAGTTGAGCTTGCCGTAGAACAATAACTGCAACCCCATGGCCAGGATGAAAACTGGAAACGCCGTCCCGGCGATGGACCCCGCTCGTGCCGCATTGTCGACCACTGAGTTCTGCCGCGCCGCTGAGATGACACCGATCGGCACCCCCAGCACCACCACCCAGAACATCGCCAGGAATGTCAGTTCAAAAGTCGCGCCAACCCGCCTGACCACTTCCTCCACCACCGGCCGCCCGGTGCGCAGACTAGTGCCAAAATCACCTCGGAGAAGATCGCCGATGTAATTGAAGTATTGGATCGGCAGAGACTTATCCAACCCCAGTTTTTCCCGTGCGACGGCAATCTGCTCCACCGTGGGGTGGTTCCCCAGCATCATTTCTACCGGGGAACCCGGAAGAGCTCGGCTCAGAACGAAGGTGATGGTCAACACTCCCAAAAGAATGAAGAACATCACTATCAATCGCTGAGCTATATACTTCGCCATTTGGAATACCCCTTGTGGCTAAAAAACTTGACCCTGACTTCTTACGCCCTACATAAAAACCCCAAAAGCGGATTAACCCTTGAGGGAATGACCAGGCAGATTAACTAACTGCCCGGCTATCGATATATATGGCAAATCAGGTGTTACACGTACAACTTCATCAAGGACGACTCAGTATTCAGCGATTCAAGTTGTAATAGAGAATCGCCTCATAAGCAGGATTCAGGCTCCTTTCCATACCCTTGATGTCTTTGCGGGAGACACGTATCTGCTGCACGTCGGCGTACCAGATCGCAGGAGCGTCCTTGGCCAGTAGCTGCTGGGCCTGCACGTACTTTTCAGTGGATTGGGCCCGATCACTGCCTTCTAGCGCCGCCGCCTCTTCAATCAACTGATCAAAGCTTGGGTTGCTGTAGTGAGACAGATTGAATAGCGTGGTTTTCTCTGTATGGAACTCACTGAAAAGCCAATCGCTGGGTGTCGGATACGTCGGCCACCAAGCCATAGATTGCAGGTTGGGAGCGGTGTCCAGCTTCTTTGCCTTATCCCAGATCACACCCCACTCGCCGGGGCGTAACTCCACCTCTACGCCAACCTGAGACGCCGTCGCCTGGAATAGTTCAGCAGCGTTTGCATAGATGCCACTGATGTACTGCATCGAGACCTTCCAGTCCTGCTTAGGTACACCGGAGGCTTCCAACAATTGTCGGGCTTTATCCAGATCGTAAGTAGCCATAGGCACGCTGGCATGCCCCCAGATACTGGTGGGTAAAGGCCCCTTGGGAACACTGCCGTAGCCATGCAAAATATCTTTGGTGACACTTTCATAGTCCCAGAGATACTGCAGCGCCTGACGAAATGCCAGGTTGTTCGTAGGGTACTTCTGGGTATTGATCAAAAATTGAAAGTTCTTCCACGAAGGCGCGGTGCTCACCTTGATGGAGGGGTTCTCTCCCAACACCTTGAGCTGATCAAGAGGGATATCCCAAGCGACACCGGCCTCGCCATTTTTGATCATCTGGGTACGAGTGGCGGCTTCGGACACGACCTTCACGATGACCCGATCAAATTGCCCTTCTTTCCAACCTCCCCAGTAGCCATCGAATCGCTCAAGCACCACTTGCTGGCCCTGTTCGACCTGCCCAAGTTTGTAGGGACCGGTACCGATGGCGTTGGGAGCCATCATCCAGTCATGCCCTTTCTCCACCGCCGCCGGGGCAATGATGTAAGCGGCATACTGACCTGCCGCGATCAGATTGGCCGGAGTGGGACTCTTAAACTTGAGCACTACCGTATCGTCAGCGAGGGCCTCGACGGCATCCAGACCTTTCCATACAAATGCAGCGCCTTGTTTCAGCTCCTTGACGTAATCAATGGACTTTTTGACCGCTGCGGCATTAAAGGCCGAACCGTCATGAAATTTAACGCCGTGCCGCAGCTTGAAGGTCCAGGTCTTGCCGTTGTCGCTGCTTTCCCAGGACGTGGCAAGCCCGGGGGAAAACTCCTCAGCACTGCCTGGCGCGTTATATACAACTAGTGTCTCGTAGATATTGCCCAGTACCCGCACTTCCTCCGAAAAGGCTGAGGCTGGATCCCAATCCTTGAAAGAGGCTCGATCAGCGACAACCAAGGTATTGTTTGCCGCATACACCAAACCACTGGTCAATGGCGCAGTAATGGACAGCGCCATCAACCCCGCCATCAATGTTCTTTTGAATTTCATAGGTGTTCCTCTTATTTTTATGGCGGGCGCAGCGGATCACTTGTAGAAACAGGCACTCATTCAACTGGAATGAATGATGTGATTGGCCGTTAACGAAACTGACATTTGAGTGGTGTATGGCATTATCGATCTGCCGCACGGCCAGCTCAATTTCGCGAGCACGAAGAAAAAAACGCCAGGTGACGCCCCAAAGCGTCACCTAGCGTCAATTTTAAAAAAAAGACTAAAACAGCGGAGGGACGAGGTTGAACTCACCTTCTGATGGATGTACCAGCAGCCGCGACCTCACCTCGTCGGGAATCTCAGGGGCATCAATCGGAAAACAGCTGCAACTGGTGAGAGCGTTACGCAGGTCGATCGACTCGCCTAGGTGCTCAAATACAATATGGGCACCAAAAGGACGGCGGAAATTGTCACCCGAAACGCCGAGTACCAAGCCGTTGAGAAAACGGAAACGACTGCGGTAGGAGGGATAAAGCGCTGACCAGATATAGCCCCGGGACGAGAGGTACTCGCGCTCGACGATGTAAATCAGATCCGATGAGGCAAAGCAGAACCCACGATATTTATTGATGCCGAAACTGTTCAGCTGGTCATCGCCCAGCCTCATCCGCTCGTAGGTTTTACTCAGGATCTTTTCGCCGGAGCGGGTCAAGCGGGTAATCGACTTGATCACCTCCCCCGGCGCGGCAGGCGACATCAAATAGACAAAGTAGTAACCCTGGTACTTCGACAACGCCTGCGCGGAGCTCGGGAAAAAATCGGCTGGTACCGCACTGTCCGGCTCTCGCGCCGTGCGTTGCCTGTTGAGCAGAGCGCGGAAGGATTCATGCTCGGAGAATATTTCCTCCTCATCCACCCCAAAAAAAGTGCAGATCTTGCGCAGGGTAAAGGACGAGGGAGTCGCTTGCGCCCCCAAGTATTTGTTGAACTGCTGGCGGTTGATATCAAGGGAGCGGCACACCTTCGCCACCGACTTATAATATCCGCAGAGAAGGCGCAAGTTCTGACTGAAGTCTTGCATCGACTGGGATGAACTGGAACTGACCATAAAGAGTATTCCTAACGCCAGAATTGACAACATGCTGAACTAATCGTCGCTTGGGGTCACGGCTTCAAAAGCTCAGTGCAAGACAGTGCCTGAAAGTGGCGCTGAAGCTCGGCATCGCCAACCCGTGATCGACGCGAGCATTGAGCCCGACCATAGCGACTAGGTGAGGAAATATTCAACAAATACACAAGCTTATCCAGCGATTCCTGACGCCTCGATAGAATTACCATCGGCTGCATATTTGTAATTCGCGCCTATTGCTACCCAAGATGTCACCGCTGTGGTCTTCATTAGCACCACCGGTGCGGGCGAGGTGGGGCCGGCACGTTGCGCCAGTCACCTGGATTGGTGCGGCAGCAGCCGCGCATCATTGGCTACGCATACGACGCGATCGAGCCAATGCCAGGATGCGGCAGCCGATGCGTGGATCGCTGGCACGCGCTCATGTGTTGGCGTCGGTCAGCACGCTGCTCCCAAGCCTTTAGAGGTCCAGAGATCCAGAGATCCAGCGATTAAGGAACTGTCGGAAAAATTAGCCTTTGATCGCAAAGCGCTGAGCCAAACGGGGTATGGGCCAAAGTATGGGCTGGTTTTTTTCAGAAACGAAGAAACGAAAAAGCCCTGAATAATCAGCGCCCTAACATATATGTGTGGCGGTGAACTGCGGCATGTACGCATCACGCGAGCCTTGGCCCAGCGCCCACAGATTTTGTGGCTGGACGAACCGAGCAATCACCTGGACATCCAGAGTCGGCTCGCTACCTTAAACGTTGTATAGGCTCTACCTGTGACGATATTGGAAGCCCTGCATGAGCTGACAAGTGATCGCTTGGAAGTACTAGAACGGTGCCCTCGACAGGCGCCAGCTCATCCAAAAGAGTGAGGATTCCATACACAGCCAGTGGTTTTGTGTGGGTAAAAACGACCAAAAATAAAAAAGGGTCGCGAGATAAAATCTCGCAACCCCTTGAATTATATGGTCGGGACGGAGTGATTCGAACACTCGACCCCTAGCACCCCATGCTAGTGCGCTACCGGACTGCGCTACGCCCCGACTAGGCGTGAAACCCATTCCTCATCTCGAGGAACGCTCAAGAATATATCGCAAGCTTTTGAAAACTGGAAGTATTTAAAAGCGAGAATTTATTTCTTGAGTACCACCAGAACATCTTCGAGCTCGGCGATCATCTGGCGGATCATTTGCTTGTATTGGGTGGTGTCGTCTTTGGCCTCATCACCGGACAAACGCAGGCGCGCTCCGCCGATGGTGAACCCCTGATCGTAAAGGAGCGCACGGATCTGCCGGATCATCAGCACGTCCTGGCGCTGATAATACCGGCGGTTTCCGCGGCGTTTGACAGGGTTGAGTTGAGGAAACTCCTGCTCCCAGTAGCGCAGCACGTGTGGTTTTACCGCACACAGCTCGCTGACTTCACCAATGGTGAAGTAGCGTTTGCCCGGGATGACGGGGAGCTCGTCGTTATGACTTGGTTCCAGCATAAGCCTCAACTCGGGCCTTCAACTTCTGCCCTGGACGAAAGGTGACCACACGGCGAGCCGTGATCGGGATTTCTTCCCCCGTTTTCGGATTGCGGCCAGGCCGCTGGCGTTTGTCCCGAAGGTCGAAATTGCCGAAACCGGACAATTTGACTTGTTCGTTGTCTTCGAGAGCGTGCCTGATTTCTTCAAAAAACAGTTCGACCAATTCCTTGGCCTCCCGTTTGTTCAGGCCCAGCTCTTCATACAGACGTTCCGCCATCTCAGCTTTCGTCAGAGCCCCCATACGTCACTTCCTTAACGTGGCGTTCAACCTTTGTTCGAGCGAGGTGAGGATGTTTTGCGTTGCGGTATTCACCTCATCGTCATTAAGAGTGCGCGATGGATGCTGCCAGGTCAAGCCGACTGCGAGGCTTTTTCTATCAGGATCAATGCCTTTACCCTGATACACGTCAAATAGCCTGAGGTCTGTCAGCCATTCGCCTGCATTTTCACGGATTACGTCCAGTACAGCCGTGGCTGCAACGTCTTTGTGCGCAATCAGTGCAAGGTCACGACGCACTTCAGGAAAGCGCGATAACTCGTGGAATTTTGGCATTTTGCCCGACGCCACTTCCGCCAGAACCAGCTCGAAGACGAAGACCGGACGGTCGAGACCGAGGGTTTTCGACAATTCAGGGTGGATCGCGCCAATGAAGCCGACCAGACGACCGTCACGTTCGATGCGCGCGGTTTGACCCGGGTGCAGCGCTGGGTGTTTGCCCGGCACGAAAGTGAAGGAATCCAGAGCACCGGCAAAACCCAGCACCGCTTCCACGTCTGCCTTGACGTCGAAGAAGTCGACGGTATCGCGACCCTGCGCCCAGCCTTCCGGCAGGCGACTACCGCAAACAACACCCGCCAACATCGGCTCTTGCTTCAGACCTTCAAGCTGGCCAACGAAACGCAGGCCGCTTTCGAACAGACGCACGCGATCCTGCTGACGGTTCAGGTTGTGCTGAAGCGCCTTGACCAGACCCGGCCACAGCGACGAACGCATGGCAGCCATGTCATTGGAGATCGGATTGGCCAGCAGCAACGGCTCCACACCCGGATTAAACAGTTCGAACTGTTTCGGATCGATGAAGCTATAGGTAATTGCTTCCTGATATCCACGGGCAACCAGCAGGCGGCGCAGTTCAGGCAGGTCGCTACGGGCTTCTGCCTTGGCTTGCGGCGCCAGACGCGCTTGCGGATAACGAACCGGCAAACGGTTGTAGCCATACAGGCGTGCCAGTTCTTCGATCAGGTCCACTTCCAGGCTGATATCGAAGCGATGGCTTGGAACTTCTACACGCCACTGCCCTGCCCCGTCGGCAGTAATGGTCAGGCCCAAGGCGTTGAGCAGACGCTCCACCTCGGCCGAATCCATTTCCATACCCAGCATCTGGGTAATACGCTGGGCACGCAGGGTGATCGGAGCAATTTTCGGCAGGTGCTGTTCGCTGACGGTCTCGATGATCGGACCCGCTTCACCACCGGTGATTTCCAGCAGCAAACCAGTCGCGCGCTCCATGGCTTCGCGGGCCAGTTGCCAGTCCACGCCACGCTCATAGCGATGGGATGCATCGGTGTGCAGGCCATAGGAACGGGCCTTGCCTGCTACGGCGATCTGGTCGAAGAAGGCGCTTTCCAGGAACACATCACGTGTGGTCGCGGAAACACCGCTGTGCTCGCCACCCATGACGCCAGCAATTGCCAGTGCGCGGGAGTGGTCGGCAATCACCAGCGTATCGCTACGCAGGCTGACTTCCTGGCCGTCGAGCAGCACCAGCTTCTCGCCCTCTTCAGCCATGCGCACACGGATGCCACCGTTGATTTCGGCGAGATCGAAGGCGTGCAGCGGCTGACCCAGTTCCAGCATCACATAGTTGGTGATGTCGACGGCAGCGTCGATGCTGCGCACGTCGGCACGACGCAGACGCTCGACCATCCACAGCGGCGTTGCTTTGGACAGGTCGACGTTACGGATCACACGCCCCAGGTAACGCGGGCACGCGGCGGGCGCCAGCACTTCTACCGAGCGCACTTCGTCGTGGGCGGCAGGAACCGAAGCCACCACCGGACGGACCACCGCAGCGGCGTACAGGGCACCCACTTCACGGGCCAGACCGGCCAGGGACAGGCAGTCACCACGGTTCGGGGTCAGATCGACCTCGATGCTGGCGTCTTCCAGGTCCAGGTAAACGCGGAAATCCTCGCCCACCGGCGCATCGGCCGGCAGCTCCATCAGGCCGTCATTGCCTTCACCGACCTGCAGCTCGGTTTGCGAGCACAGCATGCCGTTGGACTCGACGCCACGCAGCTTGGCTTTCTTGATCTTGAAGTCGCCTGGCAGCTCGGCGCCGATCATGGCGAAAGGAATCTTCAAGCCCGGGCGCACGTTTGGCGCACCGCAAACAACCTGGAAGGTTTCCGAACCGTTGCTGACCTGGCACACGCGCAGTTTGTCGGCGTCCGGGTGCTGCTCGGTGCTCAGCACCTCGCCAACGACCACGCCACTGAAAACACCGGCGGCCGGCGTAACGCTATCGACCTCAAGACCGGCCATCGACAGACGAGCAACCAGCTCGTCGCGACTTACCTGCGGGCTAACCCAGCCACGCAGCCATTGTTCACTGAATTTCATCCTGCTCTCCTAAGAATTCGTTACGACTAGCGAAATTGCGCGAGGAACCGCAAGTCGTTGTCGAAGAACAGACGCAAGTCGTTCACGCCGTAACGCAGCATGGCCAGACGCTCTACGCCCATGCCGAAGGCAAAGCCCGAGAACTCTTCCGGGTCGATCCCGGACATGCGCAGCACGTTCGGGTGAACCATGCCGCAACCCATCACTTCCAGCCAGCCGGTCTGCTTGCAGACGCGGCAGCCTTTACCGCTGCACATCACGCATTCCATGTCGACTTCAGCGGATGGCTCGGTGAACGGGAAGTACGAAGGACGGAAACGCACCGCCAGTTCCTTTTCGAAGAACACCCGCAGGAACTCTTCGATGGTGCCTTTGAGGTCGGCGAAATTGATGTCGCGATCGATCAGCAGGCCTTCGACCTGGTGGAACATCGGCGAGTGGGTGATATCGGAGTCGCTGCGGTATACACGGCCTGGGCAGACGATGCGGATCGGCGGCTGTTTCGACTCCATGGTGCGGACCTGTACCGGCGAGGTATGGGTGCGCAACAACATGTTCGCATTGAAATAGAAGGTGTCATGCATCGACCGGGCCGGGTGGTGGCCGGGGATGTTGAGCGCTTCGAAGTTGTGATAGTCGTCTTCGACCTCAGGGCCTTCGGCGATGCCGTAGCCAATACGGGTGAAGAACTGTTCGACGCGTTCCAGAGTACGGGTAACCGGATGCAGACCACCGGAGGTCTGACCACGGCCAGGCAGGGTCACGTCAATGGACTCGGCGGAGAGTTTGGCAGCCAGATCGGCTTCTTCAAACAATGCCTTGCGCGCATTAAGGACCTCTGTGACACGCTCCTTGGCAACGTTGATCAGCGCACCGACCTGCGGACGCTCTTCTGCCGGCAAATTCCCCAGGGTCTTCATCACCTGAGTCAATTCACCCTTCTTGCCAAGGTAGTGAACCCGGATTTGCTCCAGGGCATTGATATCTTCAGCGCTTTGCACAGCCTCTAGAGCTTGAGAGACGAGCGCATCCAGGTTTTCCATGTACAGACTCCAGATACAAAATAGGGGAAGAGCTTGAAGGCTCTTCCCCTATTTATGACGTTTAACACCTGACCCCACAGATGCGAGGCCGGGTGACTGTCGGGGGTACTTAAGCCAAGGTGGCTTTAGCTTTCTCGACAATCGCAGCAAACGCCGCTTTTTCGTTCACTGCCAGATCAGCCAGAACCTTACGGTCGATCTCGATGGACGCTTTTTTCAGGCCGGCGATGAAACGGCTGTAGGACAGACCGTTGATACGAGCACCAGCGTTGATACGAGCGATCCACAGAGCGCGGAACTGACGTTTTTTCTGACGACGGTCACGGTAGGCGTATTGGCCTGCCTTGATTACCGCTTGCTTGGCAACACGGAATACGCGGGAGCGTGCGCCGTAGTAGCCTTTAGCAAGTTTCAGAATTTTTTTGTGACGCTTACGGGCAATGACGCCACGCTTTACACGAGCCATGAGTTACTTCCTCTATTCTTGACTAAAATTAACGAAGGCGCAGCATGCGCTCGACTTTTGCCACGTCAGACGGATGCAGCAAGCTGCTACCGCGCAGTTGACGCTTACGCTTGGTCGACATTTTGGTCAGGATGTGGCTCTTGAAAGCGTGCTTGTGCTTGATACCGTTAGCAGTTTTCAGAAACCGCTTAGCAGCACCACTTTTGGTCTTCATTTTTGGCATGTTCGGATACTCCGCATTCAGTTGATAAACATAATCAGAAGGCCTGCCGTGCCCTGTTGATTACTTCTTCTTTTTCGGGGCGATGACCATGATCAGCTGGCGTCCTTCCATCTTAGGATGCTGTTCGACCGAACCGTACTCGAGCAAGTCACCTTCAACTCGCTTGAGGAGTTCCATCCCCAGCTCCTGGTGGGCCATCTCACGGCCGCGGAATCGCAAGGATACCTTGGCCCTGTCCCCGTCACTCAGGAAACGTACCAGGTTGCGCAGTTTTACCTGGTAATCCCCTTCCTCCGTCCCTGGACGAAACTTGATTTCTTTAACCTGAATCTGCTTCTGGTTTTTCTTGGCCGCAGCAATCTGCTTCTTCTTTTCGAAGATCGATTTGCCGTAGTCCATCAGTTTGCAAACAGGTGGTACTGCATCGGCGGAAATCTCCACCAGATCCAGCTTGGCCTCTTCAGCCTTAAGAAGCGCGTCTTCAATTGACACAATCCCGAGCTGTTCACCTTCAGCCCCAATTAACCGAACCTCGCGTGCCGAGATATTCTCGTTGATCGGGGCTTTCGGTGCAGTTCGTTTATCTTGTCTCATTTCACGCTTAATAATAATTACTCCGAATCTTGGCGACCACGCCGGGAAACCGCTTGCGCGAGGAACTCAGCGAACTGGGCGACGGGCATCGAGCCCAGGTCAGCACCTTCACGAGTACGCACAGCGACAGTCTGCATCTCGACTTCCCGATCTCCGATAACCAAGAGATAAGGAACCTTGAGCAAAGTATGCTCGCGGATTTTAAAGCCGATTTTTTCATTTCTCAAGTCAGACTTGGCACGAAATCCGCTTTCGTTGAGGGTTTTTTCAACCTCGGCGGCGAAATCAGCCTGTTTGTCAGTGATATTCATCACCACTGCCTGGGTCGGAGCAAGCCACGCCGGGAATGCACCCTCGTAGTGCTCGATCAGGATTCCGACGAAACGCTCGAAGGACCCCAGGATCGCCCGGTGCAACATGACCGGGTGCTTGCGACTGTTGTCTTCGGAGACGAATTCGGCTCCCAGACGGACCGGCAGGTTAAAATCGAGCTGCAGGGTACCACACTGCCAGACGCGACCGAGACAATCTTTCAACGAGAATTCGATCTTCGGACCGTAGAACGCACCCTCGCCCGGTTGCAGATCGTACGGCAGGCCCGCACTATCAAGGGCTGCGGCCAGCGCAGCTTCGGCGCGATCCCAAAGCTCGTCGGACCCGACGCGTTTTTCCGGACGAGTGGACAGCTTCATCTCGACATCTTTAAAGCCGAAATCGGCGTAGACGTCCATGGTCAGCTTGATAAACGCGGCGGACTCGGCCTGCATCTGCTCTTCGGTGCAGAAGATGTGAGCGTCGTCCTGAGTGAACGCGCGCACGCGCATGATGCCGTGCAAGGCACCCGATGGCTCGTTACGGTGGCACGCGCCAAACTCGGCCAGGCGCATTGGCAGCTCGCGGTAGCTTTTCAGGCCCTGGTTGAACACCTGCACGTGGCAAGGGCAGTTCATTGGCTTGATCGCGTAGTCGCGGTTTTCCGACTGGGTGGTGAACATGTTGTCGGCGTAGTTGGCCCAGTGCCCGGATTTCTCCCACAGGCTGCGGTCAACGACTTGCGGCGTCTTGATTTCCAGGTAGCCATTGTCGCGCTGAACCTTGCGCATGTACTGCTCGAGCACCTGGTACAAAGTCCAGCCGTTCGGATGCCAGAACACCATGCCCGGCGACTCTTCCTGGGTGTGGAACAGGCCCAGGCGCTTGCCGATCTTGCGGTGGTCGCGCTTTTCGGCTTCTTCAATGCGCTGGATGTAAGCCGCCAGTTGCTTCTTGTCCGCCCATGCGGTGCCGTAGACGCGCTGCAATTGCTCGTTCTTGGCATCGCCGCGCCAGTAGGCACCGGACAGCTTGGTCAGCTTGAAGGATTTCAGGAAGCGGGTGTTCGGCACGTGCGGACCGCGGCACATGTCGACGTATTCTTCGTGATAGTACAGGCCCATGGCCTGCTCGTTCGGCATGTCTTCGACCAGGCGCAACTTGTAGTCTTCGCCACGGGCCTTGAACACTTCGATCACTTCGGCGCGCGGAGTGACTTTCTTGATCACGTCGTAATCTTTCTCGATCAGCCGCTGCATGCGCTGCTCGATGGCCGCCAGGTCGTCCGGAGTGAAAGGACGCTCGAAGGCGATGTCGTAATAGAAACCTTCATCGATGACCGGACCGATGACCATTTTGGCGGTCGGGTACAACTGCTTGACCGCGTGGCCAACCAGGTGGGCGCAAGAGTGGCGAATGATCTCCAGCCCCTCTTCATCCTTTGGCGTGATGATTTGCAGCGACGCGTCGCTGTCGATGATGTCGCTGGCGTCGACCAGCTTGCCATCGACCTTGCCGGCAACGGTGGCCTTGGCCAGGCCTGCACCGATGGATGCGGCGACCTCGGCTACGGAAACCGGGTGATCGAATGAACGTTGACTGCCGTCGGGAAGAGTAATAGTTGGCATGGCGCCTCCTCTCCTAGTGGTGACCCCTACCAAAGGTCACGTGGGTTGGGATGAGCCAGTACAAGATCCGGTCCAGGCCGTTCAATGACGAACGCCTGCCTTACAGCGGCAGGAGCCTTGCGGCCAACCGGGAAACCGAACCAGAGTGACTGGGATTCAAATCAGGGTTAATCGTGCATCTGCCGCCACCGGGACTGAAGGTCCATCGGAGCCTGCAAACGCCCGAGCCACGCATGCTAGCACAGATGAACGGTTGCCACCGTGCGCAGGTTTTGCAGCAAGGTAAATTGGCTGTTTTTATGCCAGAGTGCTGAACTTGAAGCGCACTCTCGCCCTCAGATAACAAGATATCTGACCCACAAGGAGTATCTCAGCATGCGTCTGAATCGTTTATTCGCCGTAGTCGCCCCCGTCATTCTCCTCCTGCCACTGGCCGCCCATGCAGAATGGCCAAAAGGCGAACGACAGAAATACATGGCTCAGTGCGTTCCTGCCGCTGCCGAGAAGATTGGTACGCCGGCAGCAAAATCCCACTGCGCCTGCGGTGCCGATGCCATCAAATCGTACCCTGCCGCCGACATTCAGGCCCTGATGAACAACACGGCCAGCGACACATTGAAGCAGCAGGCACTGAGCAAAATTGCAGCCTGCAAGGCCACCAAAACAGAGCAAAAATAAGCCCGCCCCCATGCTTTCAGCCCCTGAAACACTGTTAAAAAGCCGCTGAAACAGGACCTTTCGTACAATTTATTCAGGTTTTTCAGCTTTTTTTATCGCCTTAACTTTCGGCCGAAAGCCTTATAGAACGGGGCTTTCAGCCGCTAAAGGGTACAAAGAAAAAACGTCTGATTGGCAAACAGTGCGTCCGGGGGGCTCCCAAACCGAACATTTCGACTATGATACTCGGGTGTGCCCAGTTGGCCTGAGCAGCACAGTACTACTGAAAATATATGTTTCTTGGAGATACACCATGTCTAATCGCCAAACCGGCACCGTTAAATGGTTCAACGATGAAAAAGGCTTCGGCTTCATCACTCCTCAAGGTGGCGGTGACGACCTGTTCGTACACTTCAAAGCTATCGAAAGCGACGGTTTCAAAAGCCTGAAAGAAGGCCAGACTGTTTCCTTCGTGGCTGAGAAAGGCCAAAAGGGTATGCAAGCTGCTCAAGTTCGCCCAGAGTAATTTCCAGGCGCACTAAAAAAACCCCGTCCATGTGACGGGGTTTTTTATGGGTGAAACAAAAGCCAAACGATCAGCCGCAGTTGACGCGGGTCACTACCCGGCTGGCATCGGTGTTCAGGTTCAGGCGATCGGAACGGTACTCCAGCGTCACCATATCGGTTGGCAGCAGGAACCGTGCACTTTGCGCCCCGGCACGGGTACGCGCCTGCTCGAGCAGCTGCGGCGATGCCTGTTTGCCGATGGTGAACTCGGCAGCCTTTGCCTCACAGCGACTGTGACCCGTGTCAGTCGTCGCAACATCCGTTGTTGCCGACTCCGTAGAGGGAGTGCTGCAACCGGCCAGCGTGGCAACGGCCAACAAAGTACCCAATGACGCGAGCTTCCAAGGCATGAAGCCTCCTTATTCAATGATTAAGCTGAGATCGTGCGACAACCAGACTGGCGTTTGGTTTCACAGGGAACACTGGCACCCTGCCCATGATCCGGACGAGCCGCGATTCTGCCTGAGCGTCGCCCTGCCCTTAATCACTGAATCGTGACTGAATATGAACGACGCTCAATAAACGTCGATGTAGTCGTAAGGAGGATTGGGCCAGTTCTCTTTCAAGGCATTGAAGATTTGCATGACCCAGACTTCATCGCTGGCCGCAACCCGCCCGACATAACCGGAGCCCTTGGCCCAGGTTTCGAGCCGGAACAACAACCCGTCGATATCGGTACCGCCCACGACACCCGAGGAGATGTAGGCAATGCCTCCCTTGGTGACCCGCAACTGGGTGTGCTCATCGTCACTGGCGCCGGCCAGCAACTGACGCACCGCCTCGAGGGTCAGGCCATCCGGGGAGTTCAAATCGATCTGCACAGCGCGTTCCTTGAATATTCGTCAGAGACCAAGTGTCGCACAGCCCTCCTTTCATGCCTAAGTCGACGTGTCAAAAGCCCCGCAAAATGGTTAACTCGGTACTCAGACTTCCCCGACCTCCCGAGTGCCATCATGACCACCGTAAGCATCGACGCTGCCATCAAGGCCAAGTGGCAAGACGGCCACAGCTCCTACAGCCCAAGCAGCACGGAAGAGCTCGCCATTATCGGTATCGACCTTCTGGTCAGGGACCTTGGAACCGAAGCCGCCCAATCGTTCATCGAGCAGATTTTCGAGAAACATCTATCGGACCAAAAGACCGAAGCGGTTAGTACGAGGGAGTAAAACCCGCAGGCAAGCACCTGCGGGAGATAATGCTTACTTCAGGCGGGCCAGGCGCTCGGCCAGCAGATCGAAGAAGCCCTGGGCGTCGCCGCTTTCTACCCAGAAGGCGTTCTTTGGCGCTTTCAAGCCGTCATACCAGTCGACGATGGTTTGTCCAAAGGTCGGTCCTTCGCGGCTGTCGACCACCACGTTGACCGAACGACCGCTGAACAATTGCGGCTTGAGCAGATAAGCGACAACCGTGGCGTCATGCACCGGGCCGCCCGGAAGGCCGTAGTGTTCCATGTCGCCCTTGATGTACTCATTGAGAATACTGCCCACCAGACGACTGGCGTTGTTGTTCAGCGCGGCAATCTGGTTCAGGCGCGCTTCGCTGGTAAGGATCTTGTGGGTCACATCCAGCGGCAGGTAGGTCAGCTTCACGCCACTGTTGAGCACCACTTCGGCGGCTTGCGGATCGGCGAACAGGTTGAACTCGGCCACCGGCGTGATGTTGCCGCCGTTGAAGTGCGCACCGCCCATGACCACCACTTCCTTGATCCCCTGAACGATACCCGGCTCCTGGATCAACGCCAGGGCCAGGTTGGTCTGCGGGCCAAGCATGGCGATGGTAATGCTGTGGGGCTCGGCAGATTTCAAGGTATCGATCAGATAGGTGATGGCGCTGCCCTTGGCCAGCCCCTTCCTGGGCTCATGCACGTCAATGCCCGACACCCCTTCCTTGCCATGAATGTCCTCGGCGTAGATGGGTGTGCGCATCAGGGGTCTGGGCGCCCCCGCATAGACCGGCACCTCTTCGCGCCCCGCCCACTCCCGGGCCAGCCGCGCATTGCGTGAGGTCTTGTCCAGGCGAACGTTGCCGGCAACGGTGGTCAATGCCCGGACATTCAGTTCGTCCGGCGACGCCAGGGCGAACAACAGGGCAACGACGTCGTCAGCCCCCGGATCGGTGTCGATGATCAGGTCGATCTTTGGTGCCGCCTGGGCGTTGGTTGCGGTCGTCAGGGTCAAAAGCAGCAGGCTCCGGAGCAGTGGGTGCAGTTACTGAGCATAGCGATGCGGGCGCACGCCTTGTGCCAGGGACATCAAAACGCGGACAGCCAGTCAAAACGTAACCCCGGCGACCAGCACAATGTTGCAGTACGGCTGGCATTCGCCTGTACGAACAATCGCCCTGGCTTGTCGGCTCAGGACCTTGAATTGTTCATGGGTGAGCAACTCACGCCGACCCAACGCGCCTTCGCCATCCAGCGTTTCCAGCGTGACCAGGGCCGACGGCTTTTTATCGAAGATTTCCTGAGCCAGCACATGGCTTTCGACCTGCATCTCACTGAGCACGATCTTCAAGGTGCTGACAAAGTCCGGAATGCCATGGGTCAGGGCCAGGTCGATCAATTCAACGCCCGGAGGAACCGGCAGCCCCGCATCCCCGATGACGACCCTGTCGCCATGTCCCAATGAAGCAATCAGTCGCGACAGCGCAATGTTGAGCAGGGGTGTCTTTTTCATGGGGTTTTAAACGCCTGTACATCGCTCAAGGCGGGAATTGAAGGCTGCGCGCCGGCACGGGTGACCGACAGCGCCGCGGCCACCTGTCCGAAGCGGATCGCCTGCGCCTCATCGTTACCCGCCGCCAGTGCCGCAGCGAAACCGCCGACGAACGTATCGCCGGCCGCCGTGGTATCCACAGCCTTTACCGCGGGCGCGGGGAAATGTTCGAAGCGTTGGCCATCGGCAAACAGCGAACCTTGCGCACCGAGAGTGATGATCACCTTGCCGGCGCCCAGGGCAATCAGGCGGGTTGCCGCGGCTTGTGCGGTGTCCAGGGAGTCCACTGACAGTCCGCTCAGGGCCGACGCTTCGCTTTCGTTGGGAATCAGGTAATCGATGGACGCGTACCAGTCCGATGGCAGCGGACGGCTGGCCGGAGCCGGGTTGAGGATGACTGTCTTGCCCAGCTCGCGGCCGCGCTTGAGCGCATGGCCAACAGACGCATCGGGCACTTCCAGCTGACAGATGAGCACGTCCGCCGCACGTATCACCGAATCAAAACGGTCAATGGTTTCTGCGGTCAATGCACTGTTGGCACCGGGGACGATCACGATGGAGTTCTGACTGCTGTCGTCGACCACAATCAACGCCACGCCGCTGGAACCGTCAACGGTGCTCACCGCCCGGCAATCGATCTGCTCGGCCAACAGCGCCCCACGCAGTGCCTCACCATAAGCGTCATTGCCCACGCAGCCGACCATCGACACCTGGGCTCCCAGCCGCGCCGCAGCCACGGCCTGATTGGCGCCCTTGCCACCGGAGACGGTGGTAAACGATTGACCAATCAGCGTTTCACCGCCCTTGGGCAAGCGCGGGGCCCGGGTCACCAGGTCCATGTTCAAACTGCCAATTACCACTACTTTTGCTGACATACATTGCTACTCATCGATTCTGTTTCGGCGGCGCTTTTGATTCAGCGGCTTTCTGTTTTCAACGGATCTCTGCTTTCAACGGCTTTTTGTTTCAACGGAATTGGGCAAACACGCCGGCCAGCGGCGCCGTCGATTCACGCATGACGATACTCGGCGTCACGATCCGCTGATCGGTCGCCAGGCCCGGCGTTGCGATTCGGCGCAAAAGCACTTCGGCAGCCATTTCGCCGAGCTGCAGGATCGATTGCCCGACCGTGGTCAGCGACGGGTAGACATACCGACTCATCTGGATATCGTCGAAGCCGATCACCGACAACTCGCTCGGTACGCGAATATTGCGCTCGGCGGCGGCCCTTAGCACACCGATGCCGATCATGTCGTTGGCCGCAAAAACGGCGGTAGGCGGATTGTTTTCCAGCAGAATCGCGGCAGCGCTGTAACCACCGGTGCTGGTGAAATCGCTTTCCAGCATGCGCCCGGGAGAGACTTCGACGCCCGCCTCCTTCAAGGCCCTGCGATAACCCGCCAGACGCATCTGCGCCACACTGGTGCTTTGCGGCCCGCTGATCGTGGCGATATCCCGGTGCCCCAACTCCAACAGGTGCCGGGTCGCCAGATACGCGCCGTATTCATGGTCGATGCGCACCAGGTCTGCATCGACACCATCCAGTCCGCGGTCGACGATCACCATGGGCGTGCGGACGCCTTTCAGGCCTTGTGCCAGGCCACTGTCGCCGCCGGCCGAGGCGACGATCAGGCCGTCGATGCGTTTTTCCAGCAGCACACGCAGGTAGCTGCGCTGCTTGTCCGGATTGTCGTCGGAGTTGCACAGGATGACGCAGTAACCGTTTCGCTCGCAGTAATCCTCGATACCCCGGGCCAGCTCGGCGAAATACGGGTTGAGGCTGTTGGGGACCAACAGGCCGATGGTGGCCGTGGTCTTGGCCTTGAGTGAACGGGCCACGGCGCTGGGAACGTAGTCGAGGGTCTGGATCGCCGCCTCGACCTTGATCCGCACCTCTTCACTGACCGGGCGGGTCTTGTTCACCACATGGGAAACCGTGGTGTAGGAAATGCCGGCAAGGGCTGCTACATCTTTGATAGTCGCCATGACTCAGGTCCGCCGGCTTGCGCGTTGACTGCGATAAGTATCCAGCACCACTGCCACCACGATCACCGCGCCGGTAATGATGCGCTTGGTCGGTTCGGTTGCCCCGATCTGCGCCAGCCCCGCAGCCAGCACGGAAATAATCAGGACGCCAAAAAACGTGCTGATCACCGAGCCGCGCCCGCCCATCAGGCTGGTACCGCCGATCACGACGGCCGCGATCACCTGCAATTCAAGACCGGAGCCAGCATTCGGGTCGGCGGCTTCCAGGCGAGAAATCTGGAACAACGCCGCAACGCCGGCCAGCAACCCCATCAGGCTGAAGACCAGGACCTTGTAAGGCTTCGGGTTGATCCCCGCCAGCCGCACGGCCTCTTCGTTGGTGCCGATACCGATCAGGTAGCGACCGAACACCGTGCGGGTCAACACGGCCTGGGCGACGAAAATGATCAGCAACGCAATGATGAACGACGGCGAAATGCCGAAGGCAATCGGATTGGACAGCCAGGCGAACGCATCGCCGATGTAGGCCGTACGCGAACCGGTCATCTGGTACGCCACACCGCGAGCCATTTCCAGCACGCCCAGGGACACGATGAATGATGGTATCCGCCACGCCACAGTGATCGAGCCGGTGATGGTACCGGCAAACGCCGCGACGGCCATGCCCAGCAGGGCCGCCGGCAGCACGCCCCAGCCCCACCCAAGAATCGCCACGCTCACGGTCGAGGCCGCCAGCGCCAGCACCGAGCCTACCGACAGGTCGATGCCACCGATGATCAACACAAAGGTCATGCCGACCGCCAGCACCATCAGGTCCGGAATCTGGTTGGCCAGGGTGCTGAAAGTATCGTACGACAGGAAGTGACTGCTCAGCACCGAGAACAGCACGATCATCGCCAACAAGGCACCCGCCAGCCCCAGATAGGTGCCCAGGCCGTAGAAGTTGCCACTGCGTTTGCCGGCATAAGAAGCGGTATTCATGGAAGATCCCTAGGCGCGGCTTCAACGAGCTGCGCATCACGTTTTTGGTAGCCGGCGAAAGCAGCGGCGAGCAACTCATCCTGGGTCCAGCTGTCGCGATCGAAGGTATCGATCAGGCTTCCTGCCGACAGCACGCCGATCCGGTCGCAGATCAGCATCAGCTCGCGCAAGTCGCTGGAGACCACCACCAGCGCCTTGCCCTGGCGGGTCAATTCACCGAGAAGGTTGTAGATATCGAACTTGGCGCCGACGTCGATGCCGCGGGTCGGCTCGTCGAACAGCAACACCGAGCAATCGCGCTCCAGCCAACGGCCGATGACAACTTTCTGCTGATTGCCGCCGGACAGCTCGGACACCAGTTGTGCCGGACCGGAACTGCGGATGCGCATGGCGTCGATCTGACGCTGGGCCAAAGCGCGCTCCTTATCGTTGTCGACAAAGCCCGCGCCGGAGATGCCGGGCATGTTGCCCAAGGCGATATTGGCGCCGATCGACTGCGTCAACAAAAGGCCTTCGCCCTTGCGATCTTCAGTGATCAACGCGATGCCATGCCCGACCGCATCCACTGGCGAACGCACATTGATGACCCGCGCCGGCGCCCCCAGGGCAATCGTGCCGCTGTCGGCGATATCCGCACCGAAGATCAGACGCAGCAATTCAGTGCGCCCCGCGCCGATCAAACCGGAAATCCCGAAAATCTCTCCGGCACGGACTTCGAACGACACGTCGCGAACCTTGTCGGACCGGCTCAGGCCCTTGACCGTCAACACCGGAGCGCCGATCTTGCGCGCCCCCATATCGATATGTTCGCCGAGCTCGCGGCCGACCATCAGCGTGACCAGTTGCTCGCTGTTGTAGTTGGCCATCGGCTCGACACAGACCAGGTTGCCGTCGCGCAGCACGGCAATGCGTTGCGCGACCCGCGCCAACTCTTCGAGGCGATGGGAGATGTAGATGATCGATACGCCGCGAGCCTGCAGGCGGGTGATCTGCTCGAACAGCATTTCGACCTCGCGGGCAGTGAGCATCGCGGTCGGCTCGTCGAGAATCAGCACATGACAATCGCCAATCAGGTTGCGCGCGATCTCCACCATTTGCTGGTGGCCGATGCCCAGCTCGCCGACCAGGGTGTCCGGGTCAATGGCGTCTAGCCCGACATGGGCCATGGCCTCGATGGCGGCCTTGCGCAACTGCTTGCGACTGATCCAGCCGCCTTTGCTGGGCAGGTTGTCGAGAAACAGGTTTTCAGCCACCGACAGGGTCGGCAGCAGATTGAGTTCCTGCATGACCATGCGGATACCCAGCGCTTCAGCCTGAGCCCGGCTACCCGGACGATAGTCCTGCCCCTGATACTGCATCTGGCCGGTGGTCGGCGTGACCAACCCGCCAATAATCTTCGAAAGCGTGCTTTTGCCCGCACCGTTCTCACCGGTCAGCGCCAGCACTTCCCCGCGCATGAGCGTCAGGTCGATGCCGGCCAGGACCGGTTGGACGTAAGTCTTGCCGATACCACTGACCGAAAGGACAGCGTTCGGAGCGCAAACTGACATAAAAACTCTCCATGCGCCCGTCCGGCTGGACGAGCGCCGTTACGTCGCCAGAAGGCTACTTGGTGACCAGTTCTACCGGCGTTTCAATGACGCCATTGGCGCCGCCGTCGACCTTCTCGCCCTTGAGAATCTTCAATGCAGTCTCGATGCCGAACACCGCCTGTTTAGCCGCGAACTGGTCCGCAGTGGCCAGCACGCGACCATCCTTGAGCATCGGCTGGATGGCATTGATGTTGTCGTAGCCGACCACCTGCACCTTGCCGGCCTTGCCCGCGGCGCGCACCGCAGACACCGCACCGACCGCCATGCTGTCGTTGCCGGCCAACAGGGCCTTGGTTTGCGGGTATTCGCTGAGAATCGACGCGGCTACCTTGTTGCCCTTGTCGATCTCCCAGTCTCCGGATTGCAGGGACACGACCTTGATCTGCGCCGCCTCCATCGCATCCTTGAAACCTGCGGTTCGCTGCTGGGCATTGGTGGTGGTGGACACACCTTCGATGATGCCGACTTCGTCACCGGCCTTCAGCTGTTTGGCCAGGTAGTCCCCTACCAGCCGTGCGCCCTTGCGATTGTCCGGGCCTACGAACGGAACATTGATGTTTTTGCTTTTGACGACGGCAGGGTCCAGCTGGTTGTCGATGTTGATCACGGTGATACCGGCATCGATGGCTTTCTTGATCACCGGGACCATGGCCTTGGAGTCTGCCGGCGCAATCACCAGTGCATTGACCTTGGCCAGGATCATCTGCTCGACGATACGCGTCTGGCCTGCGGTGTCGGTTTCATCCTTGATGCCGTTGGAGATGAGGTCGAATTCGCCGGAGTGATCTTTCTGGTAGGCCTTGGCGCCGTCTTCCATTGTCAGGAAGAACTCGTTGGCCAGGGATTTCATGACCAGTGCGACTTTCGGTTTTTCAGTGGTTTCAGCAAAAGCCGAAGAGACAGGCAATGCAGCGGATGCAGCAGCCAACATAGCGACAGCGAGAAGACGTCCAGCGAATGGCAGCTTCATGGGTTCACTCCGATCTTATGATTATTGTGAGCAACGCTTGCGCTGGCGTAAGCTTCACGGCCCGCTGCGATGAAAAGCCATCATTGGAGCCGCGCAAACGTTTGCGTGAACCAAACTATGCGAACCCTGCCGGTATTTGTCAACGACCTGAAAAGCGCTTTCAGCTATGTTTGGCGAAAAACGGCATTCAGCTATGCCGTGGTATTGACCACCGATCCCGTGCCAGAACCCTTGGTCATTTCCTTTATCAGGCTCGCACTCACTTGCAGGATGGCGCCGTTGGTGTCGGCAACTTGCCCCTGTATGGCTGCTACTGCTGTGGCCTTGGCTTCCGGGGTTGGATAGGACGCTGCCTGGGCTTGTGCCAGTTGCTGCTGTTGCTCGCGCAATTGCTGCTGCAATTCCTTCAGACGCTTGAGCAAGACCTTCACCGCAATGCTGGTGTTATCGCTGGTTTCCGATTCGGCCTGTACGCCGGCACTCTCCCCCAGACCTACCGGACCCGTCTTGACCTGGTTGCCGTCGCTTTCCTTTGCAGCCAGCGCTTGAGCAGCCGAATCAGCGGCTGCGTCGCTCAAGGCACGAGGGGCAGTGGCCGATTTGCCAGCGATGGTGATGCGGGCGGCATTGGGAATGCCAACAGATAACGACATGTGAACTCCCGAAGAAAAAGATCCCTTGAAGGAGCATCGACCGGCTCGGGCGTTTCTTTAGTCATGACGGATGATTTGACCCGTTTAAATCCTAAACAAGACCACGATTCGTTTCGGAGAGCCGAACGCGAAGGTTAAAAATGTTCGGCATTCCGGACGTCCAGCCCCGAAAGCGCTCTGGACACAAACAACAATACTGTTACAAATCATTAACTTAGGTGTGTTTTTCGATTCAGCGTATTACTGGTACAGATCCTGCTCTTCCCCTCGCACCCCCGGCGTTCAGATTCGCCCGGGGCGTATCTAGATGAACCTGCATCTGCACCGTCTCACAACTAGAAGAGAAAAATAATGACATCTGCACTCAAGACCTTTGTTCCGGGCGCCTTGGCCCTGCTGCTGCTCCTGCCCACCGCCCTTCAGGCCAAAGAAGCCGAAACCCAACAGAAACTGGCCAACGTGGTGATCCTGGCCACGGGCGGCACCATTGCCGGCGCCGGGGCCAGCGCCGCCAACAGCGCAACCTATCAAGCGGCGAAAGTCGGCATTGAACAGTTGATCGCCGGCGTTCCTGAACTGAGCCAACTGGCTAACGTTCGCGGCGAACAGGTCATGCAAATCGCCTCCGAAAGCATCACCAACGAAAACCTGCTGCAACTGGGTCGCCGCGTAGCCGAGCTGGCCGACAGCAAAGACGTCGATGGCATCGTGATCACCCACGGCACCGACACCCTGGAAGAAACGGCGTACTTCCTCAACCTGGTGGAAAAAACCGACAAGCCGATCATCGTCGTAGGCTCCATGCGCCCAGGCACCGCGATGTCCGCCGATGGCATGCTGAACCTGTACAACGCGGTGGCCGTGGCCAGCAGCAAAGACGCGCGAGGCAAAGGCGTGCTGGTGACCATGAATGATGAAATCCAGTCGGGTCGCGACGTCAGCAAAATGATCAACATCAAGACCGAAGCTTTTAAAAGCGCCTGGGGTCCGCTGGGCATGGTGGTAGAAGGCAAATCCTACTGGTACCGCCTGCCAGCCAAGCGTCACACCATGGATTCCGAATTCGACATCAAGACCATCAAGAGCCTGCCTGACGTCGAGATCGCCTATTCCTATGGCAACGTCAGCGACACCGCCTACAAGGCCCTGGCTCAGTCCGGCGCCAAAGCCATCATCCACGCCGGCACCGGCAATGGCTCGGTATCGTCGCGAGTGGTGCCCGCCCTGCAAGCCCTGCGCAAGGATGGCGTGCAGATCATTCGTTCGTCCCATGTCAACGCCGGCGGTTTTGTACTGCGCAACGCCGAACAGCCTGACGATAAATACGACTGGGTCGTGGCCAACGACCTGAATCCGCAAAAAGCCCGGGTCCTGGCGATGGTCGCGTTGACCAAAACCAATGACAGCAAAGAGCTGCAACGGATGTTCTGGGAATACTGATTCGCCCTCGCCCGACCGGATCCGGTCGGGCACCCCGTGCGCCATTCGCCAGCCTTGGCGAGTGGCTGCCGCGGATCTTACAAAAAAAATCCCTTCGCCTTACGCCAAACGGAACAAATCGCTGTCAGAGGATTTTCTTGGTTTTTAAGCAGTTGCGAAATGGCCTACAGTTAAATACTGTATGCACGTACAGCTTAATAAGGATAATTCCGTGGACACCACCTCAGCCTCTCCCGACACCTATGTACGCATGGGCCTGCGCGTTCAGAAAATCATCAACTCCCCCACCGCACAAAAAGCCAGGGCAGCGTTGATCTTCCGCCTTCCCGACGAGCCGGTGGATGAATGGGAACGCTTACTGGAAGAAATAGACGAAAACGACAACGTCACCCTCGCCTATCGCGACGATGGCGGTGTGCAGATTTTCTGGGTTGTGCCGAAGGAAGATTGAGTCGATGAGTGTTCGCTGGTTTGCTTTGCTGTTTCTGTTTTTTGTCATGGGGGCGCAAGCCGACGCGCCGCGCACTTTTACCGAAGCGAAAAAGGTCGCCTGGAAACTCTACGCGCCCCAGTCCACCGAGTTTTACTGTGGCTGCAAGTACACCGGTAACCGGGTGGACCTTGCAGCCTGCGGTTATGTGCCACGTAAAAATGCCAAACGCGCATCCCGCATCGAGTGGGAGCATATTGTTCCGGCCTGGCAAATCGGCCATCAACGCCAGTGCTGGCAAGAGGGCGGTCGCAAGAACTGCACCCGCTACGACCCGGTTTACCAGAAGGCCGAGGCTGATTTGCACAACCTGGTGCCCAGCATTGGCGAGGTCAATGGCGATCGCAGCAACTTCAGCTTTGGCTGGCTGCCCGAGCAGTCGGGGCAATATGGTTCCTGCCTGACCCAGGTCGACTTCAAGGCCAAGAAAGTCATGCCCCGCCCTTCCATTCGCGGCATGATCGCCCGGACCTACTTCTACATGAGCAAGCAGTATGGCTTGCGCCTGTCGAAACAGGATCGACAACTGTACGAAGCCTGGGACAAGACCTATCCGGTACAGGCCTGGGAACGCCAACGCAATCAGAGCGTGGGGTGCGTCATGGGGCGCGGCAACGAGTTCGTCGGCCCGGTAGACATGAAGGCCTGCGGCTGAATCCAGGACGGGACACTGAAACAAAAAAGGCCCCGGTGCTAAACGCCCGAGGCCTTTTTTTGTTTCTTCAACGTCTGCGCTACGTTATTGAGCGGCTGGACGCTCAAGCACCAGCAATTCGATGTTCTGTTTCTTCGAGCGAGTGAGCGCCGCGCGAACTTCATCCTGTTTGGCTTCGGCTTCGGCTTTCGAATTGAATGGCCCCACCAGGATTCGGGTATTGCCATTCTCCTTGACGACACTGGACATGAAACTGTGCTCGATCAGCCAGCCACTCAGATCACTGACCGCCTGAGGGGTTTCACCTCGCACTTCAAGATCCCATTGCGGACCGGACACTGGCGCGGGTACGGCAGCCATGGCCGGCTTGGGCTTCGGCGCATCCACACGGCTGCCTTCGCCACATCCCGCCAGTGCCAATATCGCGATGATCAAAACCATTTTGCGCACGACGCTTCCCTCCAAATGCATAAAGCGGCGATTTTAACACCCATGAATACTTCACGAGTGCCGTAAAATGGGCTCAAAACAACGAGATTGATGATTGCGGCCTCTGTATAGTTACGTCTTGGGAATTAATGCCGCATCTGCGCGTCAGAAAGAGGCACCCAAACCACGAGACTTCGCACTAATCTATACATACCACCGACCTCTGCACTGTCCGAATCAGGTGCCCCACAAAGCAATCAAGGAGAAGACCATGCTGATACTCACCCGCAAAGTCGGTGAAAGCATAAACATTGGTGATGACATTACGATCACCATCCTGGGCGTAAGCGGCCAGCAAGTCAGGATCGGCATCAACGCTCCGAAGGACGTTGCAGTGCATCGTGAAGAAATTTACCAGCGCATTCAGGCCGGCCTGACCGCCCCGGAAAAGCCGCAATCCTGAATCCCGTTGCAGTCAGTAGCCAGCCCGTTCAGTCCGGAATCACGGCTGGCTAAAGATTCAGCACCCCATCGCCCCGTGCTTTCGCCCCCACTCAACCCCCAAGGGTCGATACTAGCGGCAAGCTCCACTCCTTTGCTGTCAGACTTTTCTGGTTTACCCCAGGGAAGGATGCGTTCACTGCGCAGTCAACCAAGCATCACGCCTCGCGCCATACCAGTCGCTGCCACCACCATCAGCAACACCAGCAGCGCCTCGATATGACTGATCCGTGCAAACAGCTTCGCACGGCCGGTATCGATCGCCACTTTACGGGCAAGCGCTATCCGCCATTTGATCAGCGTCACCATCGGCGCAATCTCCAGCAACAAGATCAGGACGAACAGCGTCATCTTCAGATGAAACAGCGGCTGATGCAGGTAATAGTCCGCGCCCTTCTCGTACCCGCCAAAGGCTCGCACCCCGCCACTGATCAATAAAACGACAGCTGAAATACCCCAGATATTGTCCGCCATCAAAACACTGCGCACCTCTGTGGCGCCATCTGCCAAACGCCGAAAAGCCGTGCCTCGAACCAATACCGCCCAGAATCCCAAGGCAAATGCCAGAAGATGAACCGCCGCCAGAAACCATTGAGTCAGCATCGAGAAACTCCTGCCAGGTCGAAGTTGTATGAGCCTGTCAGTAGTAGCCCATGAAATGGCTGCGTGCACGCCATCCGCAGACAATGCCCGGAACACAATATGACAGACCTACTAGACTCCACTGCGCCGGTATTGAGCGTCCATGGCAGTACCCGCCCCAACAGCAACTCACTCTCACCCCATTGAACTGAGTAAACAAAATCATGTGTAAATCATGTGATTCAAGCTCTGCTTCAAACACAACAGGCCGTCGTCGTTTTCTTCAATTTGCCGGATTGAGCGCAGGCGCCCTGCTGCTGACCGGCACACTGCCCGGCAAGATCATCCAGGCAGCCGAAAAAGCGTCAGCCCCACCCAAACCTCAAAACGTAATCAGTCCCGACTTGGCGTTGAAAAGACTGATGGAGGGCAATGCACGATATGTAGGCGGCACTTCCACGACGCACGATTTCAAGGCAGAGCGAGAGGCCTTGGTGTCCGGCCAAAATCCGTTCGTGGCCGTGCTGAGTTGTTCTGACTCGAGGATCGCCCCGGAATATGCGTTCGACACCGCGCGCGGCGATCTTTTCTCCATCCGCGTCGCGGGCAACTTCGTTACGCCGGAAGGCTTGGCCAGTCTTGAATACGGGGTTGCCGTACTGGGCGCCCCGCTGATTCTCGTACTCGGACATGAGAGTTGCGGTGCCATCGAGGCCGGTATCAAGGCGGTCAAGGATCAGACTATTTTTCCCGGTCATATCCCGAAACTGACTGACGCACTCAAGTCGGCAGTCGAGGCAGTACTCAAGCAGCCCGGGAACTTGATGGAAAACGCCACCGCGCAAAACGTCAAAAATTCGGTCAACAGCCTGAAACAGGCCTCGCCATTGCTGACTGATGCGCAGAGTAAAGGCGCGCTCAAGATCGTGGGCGGTATCTATCGCCTGGCGAGCGGCAAGGTGGAGTTGATCGCCTGATCCGCAATGCGCACGCCCCCAGCATCGGTGCATGACCCCGCATGCAAAGAGCCCAGCGCGACGGCTGGGCTCTGGTTATCTTCGGTTTTGCATCATTTTATCCGCGAGGACTCTGGCCCTCTCGATCAACAGGTTCTGCCTGTCCTCGTGAGTAGCCTCGCCCACAATCGGGGCAGTCAGATTGCTTTCGGCAATCAATGCAGCGCAGAAATATCGATCCCAGACAGCCGTGTCCACAGGTGCCTGTTTGCTCATTTGATCGGCGTTCATAGGCGGCTCCTTTTGATAAGGTCGCCTTGCTAGTTTACGCCTGAATAACAAAAAATCCGGACCATCATTCACAGGTACCCGCCATTCGTCGCCTACCGGAACACAACGAGGAATTCGCCCGTATCCGTGGCTTGAGGCTTGCTAAGATCGCCCGTAGCAGCGCCGGAACGACAGGATTCTGACGCCGCAGCCATTCAATCAATGCTTAAGGACGCCAGCGATACGCTTGGTCAGTCACCGGGAGATGTAACGTGTCAACGCTCAACGAAATCGCAATGAACCACGCGAGAATGGCCAAGGAAAAAGCAGGAAAGTCGACCGAACTGAGCGAGCGCCACCTCCAGATCGTAGGGAACTTCGAAGTACCGTCCATTGAAGTACAACAGAACATCCCAATGCACCTGATCGCGGGAGCACAGGAAGGCCACCACGGCCTTGCAGCGACCTTTGCCCTCTGACGCCTACTGAGGCTGGCGACGATCTGAACGATTACCTGGCAATCACTGGTGGCCCGGTATCCGCTCAGCAATCGTCGCGCGTGCATCAACGTTCACGTTGTCCAGCGTGAACGAGCCAGATACTTTGTGAACACCCTGAAGAAATCCAGGACAACAAAAAGGGCCCACCTTTCGGTGAGCCCTTCCAGGCCGCCCATCAGAGGGGACTTTGCCGGGTACGCGCGATGGCCAATGGGTTGAAAGCTAAAAGTTATTTCGCGACATACTTCGCGCCGTGCGGGTCGTCAAGTTTTGCCTGCAATATCCCCCACTCGCGCTGAATGATCGAGTAAGGAATAAAGATGCTGATCCTCTCAGCCCCCTTTACGCCGGAGTGATTGCTCACATCGTTCAGGGTGGTTGAATAGAAACCAATATTGATGCCGACAATACAGCCGTCACTTGTGATGACCGGCCCACCCGACATGCCCTTGATCAGTGGGGCATCATGGATGGCATAGAGATCACCGCTGTGTTCGGCGGTATTGACGAAAGGCGTTTGATATACCTTGCCCTTCCCGGAAGTGGTCATGAGGTAAGGACTCGCCCCAACGGCAGTTATGCTCTCGCCCACACGCGGTGCGCGCCATGACGGGTAGCGGCCGTTGGCCTTGTGCAGGATGAAGACGAGATCACAACCTGTGCTGCAGCTGTACTTCACGTTGGGGATGAACGGAGTGTGACGGGTGGTTACGGCGTAGTCATCGTTCCACTGCACGGCCGAGGCCATGTATAGATACGGTGCAGGAAAGCCCGAGTAGACTGAAAAATATGAATCACTCGCAGATCCCGAAAAGTCGGGTTTTACGATGCCGTTGCATCCTGCAGTTACAGCTCCAATTAAAAAGTAGGCCATGATCTTGATCATGATATACCACCGACTTAATAGGGAGAATGTGACTGTTTTTTGTTGTCAATATTTTGTCTTTTATCGGGTTGCAATACTCCTCGCCGCCTGTTCTAGTTTGACGCTTTCTTACTTATGGCTGAGTTTGTAATGGGCCGTATGAATAAATCGCGCTAAGACCAATCGCTTTTCTAACAACTTTAAAAGTTCAAATATTTGGCGCCTGAAAAACGTTAAAGACGAGAATAAAAATCAAGAGTTGCTATAGACTCCCTCGCTAATGGCGCCAACGGTCATGGGAAGTAGCACCTACCTGAATCATTCGCCATGCCCGTTACCCACAAAAGCAACAAGAAGGCTGAAGGCAATCCAGTTGTCCTGCACTACAGCGGAGCCGTAACTCACTAACGAAACTCAATGACTGCCGACGGATCAGCACCCATCCTTTTTTTCTCTCCCGTTAAGCCCGCCCATACGGGGTTTGTTCGCCTGCTACCTACAGTTCGCCTGCTACCTACAGTGTGCGCACCTCTTGGGCTACGCTTTTTTTGTGCATGGAGGAAGCGCGATGCCAGAATGTCTTATCGCCGCCCCGCTCAATCCTTCCGACGAAGATTTTATTGCCTTCGATGAAGTTGCTGCCTGGATCGACCAGCGCGGCTATAAGTGTGTATCTGATCGCATCAACAGGCCGATGCTACAAACTTGAGTATTTAACAACCCCCAACGCCTGCCTTCTAACAATCTGACGATTATCAAATTAACTCGCATGGAATGTGTAGTGTTTGACTTACTAACAAGCAGCGGGGAACGTGTTATTGGCAACGAGGAAATCCTTATGAAGTTAAATAAGGAGCTTTATAATTACAAAGGATTGCCCATGCGCCACAGTAGACTGCAAGCGAAATCCAAGAAGTTCACTAAAGGCGACAACCTCCTCCGTTCAGTAAGAAGCCGTGGTTACTGCTTGATCATGTGCATTAATCATCACTTGAATGGCGTTTACCCTGACCAGTTGCTGGCCATTCAGTAATCCATCTGAAACACACCAGGCCGGGCAAGCGGTAATGACTTTACCCAGAGCAGCGCCAAGTGTCCCGAACACAACCCTGAAAAAATTGACATTGAGCCTGCCGGTGAACGGCAGGCGATAAATCGCTATGAGGGCCGCGCTACGTGAGGTTGTCGGTGAATGCCTGCGGTCGCCACTGGCGTCACCGCGCCTGATCCACTACAAGCCCGGGGCGCCGCGCACGCCTACGACCACGTACCGGCCGGCGAGCGCCCCACTTTTCATGAGATCCGAGCCCTGGGGACATGGCTGTACGAACGGAAGAAATTCCCACAGGAGTCCTTCCAAGCGTTGACGGGGCATGCAGATGAGAAGGTGACGAAGCACTATCAGGAGGGGCACGACGAAAAGAAGATCGAGTATGTGGAGTTGGGCGCCAAGTTGGCGTTTTGAGTGGGGGGGTGCAAATTGCAGACAACAAAAAAGGGCCCACCTTTCGGTGAGCCCTTCCAGACCGCCCAGCAGAGCGGATTTTGTTTGGTAGGCGCGATTGGACTCGAACCAACGACCCCCACCATGTCAAGGTGACCGGTAAACAGTCATAACGCTTTGATCTATAAGAGAAAATAAGACTTTTTCAACCCCCTCAAAACCGCCACATCCCCCTATAAGAATCAATAACTTAGCGTTGTATATTCCTACAGTAGTGCCACCTTTCTGCGGCGTTCTGCCGATCTACACTCCAAGCCCACAGGCCGCCCCTGCTACGCTGAAAACTCCAAGGAGAATTCGCGATGCCAAACTCTGACCTGCTCCCTTCCCTGCTCTTCAAGATCAATGAAACCAACTCGCCCTGGAAGCAGCCATCATGGAGCTTTCGAACTGGGTCGAGCAGCGCGGGTCGGCCGATGTCGCCGATAACGTACGCTGCTCCCTAGAAGCCATCGACAAGAATGAGGAGTTCATCAAGATGACGCTCGCGGTGATAATGGCGCCGGAGTGACTGCAATCGATTAATGGAGTCCAGTAAGTATGACCCGTTCTCGCTCGTCACAGGCTCAAAAAGACCTCGCCAATATTCTCGGTATAAAGATAACCAAAGACACGTTCGATGTAGCTGCTGCACGCCTCTTAGATCATGTGGCCGCCGCCATCAGGCATGAACCGACCGAGCCATCGGCGACATGCAAAGGGCCTATGGGGGAGTGCCCACAGGTCATAATTGATCAACAAGCGGCTGCGCTAATCACAGATTGGTTGATCCAAATTTATGCACCGTCAAATACCTGTTGACCTGACTGATTCGTACCAACAAACTTTCTTTCCTTGGGTATTTCTATAGGTTTGTCTGATGCGTAAATCATTCACTGTCGTTGCATTAAGCCTTCTTGTATCGCAGTACTCCCTCGCTGGCGAAGCCACCAACACAGCTATCGGTGGCGGTGTCGGTGGAGCCCTTGGAAGCGTCGTCGGTCAGGCTGTGGGGGGTAGCACCGGCGCTGCGATCGGAGCCGGCGTAGGTGGCGCAGCTGGGGGCGCAATGACCGCGAAGAGTGGCAACAAGACCGAATCAGCCATCGGCGGCGGGCTCGGTGCAGCGGGTGGTCAGGTAATCGGCAACAGTGTTGGTGGTTCCACTGGTGGCCTGATCGGCGCTGGACTGGGCGGCGCAGCAGGTGGTGCTATCGGCAACAATCTGGCCAACGATAACGATCACGATAACGACCACTACGACCACAAGCATAAAAAGAAGTACAAGAACAAACATAAACACAAACATGACGACTGATCTCGGATTCCGAGATTGAGCAATTGGAAGCTTTGTTTCAAAAGGGAGTGGACGTGGCTCTCTCCCTTTTGGTCGTATTTCAAACTGGGCACTCATTGGTGCGCCTTTCTGCACTGACGAAACGCCATGCAGGGAAATCCCTTATTCTTCATCCTGCCCTCCAGCGGCAGCTCAATCTGCGCCGGCAGCGCCACAAACGACCATTACACCTCCCCCCTATCAGCGCCTTCCACTGAAGTAAATTTCACCTGGTCTTTAATAGAACGTGGACCAATCTATAAATATTTTTGTGACAATTATTTAACTTCCCACCCGCTTCTCGCCGATGTTTAACTCCCCCGGAGGAGAGGGTTATCGGGACGCTAGTTCATGGAGAGATTCCCTTCCCTCAATGATGTCTCATGACTTGCCCCGAACTGCTCTCCAGCAGATCGGGGATTTTTTCCTGCCTCCGGCGTTCTGCCGACCGCATACAATTCCTACCTCGAAAGACCTTCATGCACCTGTTCGCAGGTCAATTCCCGGGTTCGGGCTTGGTCGGCAATTGCAGCCAGGTCGCCCGTTCTCTGGTCAGCGCGCTTGAACACGTTGGCAAGCACCATTGCGGCGTGGGTAGCCGTCTAGCTTGCGGCGGCAGTACAGGAATTGCCGCTGGCTTCACTGGCTGCGAGTCGACGGGCAAGGTTGTCGGCGACGAGCTGCACGTCGTCAGCAGCAGCGCGAGCGGCAGCAGCATCAGCCATTGCTTGATCGATGTTTCGTTGCCCATCTTGAGCCGCCTTGTTGATTGATTGTTGGTAGGCCTGCTCTTTGGTGCGCTCGGTGGCCTCATTGAGTGCCCTCGCCTCGGCGTCCCGGGTGTCGCGATCATTCCATTCTGACTGCCACTTTTCATCCGTGACCGTCACGCCGTGGTGATAGGCGCCGAACAGCGCGCCCAGCACCATAGCTATGAGCAACAGAACAGCGCCTGCTTTCAGGTAGGTCGTCATGCTCAGTCCTCCTACTCCGGCAGATCGACCGTTTGTCCGGCTAGCGCGTGGGTGCAATCGCCCAGGAACTGGATACGGCCATCGGTGACGAACGAATGACATACACGCTCCGTACGCCACTCCTTGAATTCTTCAATGGCGTCAGGGTTAGCCGGATACCTGACTAAGATCGAAGGCGTGAACGTCGGACTTTCCGCACTACCATTCCAGCCCCAGCGTGGACCGGTCCCGGCGCCATGCTGAATGGCATGTGCGCCATCGCAGCCAGGACACCAGAACGTCAGACCATTGTCATTGCTGTCTCTCAGAACTTTCGATAGGCGACTCATGGCACATCCTTGAAGAACACATGGTGACCGAGCGCCAGCGTCTGCTTGGCACCTTTCACCCAGGCCGGCGGCTTGGGCATGGTGGTCGCGTAGTTATGGGTGGCACCACCGGTGGGATCCGGCACCTTTCCATCGATCACCTGGTCAGCGGCGATCCGTGCCTGCGCCAACTCGCGGAACGGAATCGGCTTCGCGCCACTCAGGGAGGCGAAGTTCGGGTCGCTCTTGTTCCAGCAGCTGAACTGGTAGGGTTTCTGGCATACGACGGCATAGCCCTCCCCCCAACACGATTTGTCCTTGCCGTCTTTCACGCGGTTGCGGATAGTCCAAGCCACGGCGATCTGGCCGGCCAAGGATTCGCCGCAGGCCTCGCCCCACAGCGTGCGGGCGAGGATATCGCGGTCTTTTTCTGTGACGGTCATGCTTTTCTCCAGACGTAAAAAAACCCGCTCAGGGCGGGCTTATGGCGGGTCAATAACAGCTACTGCTGCCGTGTGCTTGGCATTCGCTTTCAGAGGAAAACGAATGTAATCGTTCTTGGGCGAATTTTTGACGCCTGAAATCAATCGCTGGATATCCTGGAGCTCCTAGCTACCATCAGGGAATGGCTGGTACGGACCTAAGGAAAAATATGAGCATCGCACCTAAGAACGGATGGAAGTGGGCCTACAAAAAACTACTTGCCTTAGGCTGCTCGCGCTGGACAGCAGCCTATAGAGCGACGATTTATTCCGTCCGAGGCGATACAGGATCGTTTTATGTCGATCGCAGCTGGGAGAAGATCCGCCTTCGACGCGAATAGCGCCGGCGTTCGGGGGGATCTGCAGCGGTTGCTGCGATGTGAAGGACATTCCTTTTTTCCAGGCAAAAAAATCCCGCTCGATGGCGGGTGCGTTTGGATCTATTGATTCAGGCTTCGACGGTAGGCTCTTCACCAGATGGAGACGCCTCGGCGGGAATTTCAGAAATTTTCACGGGATCAGGGGTCGGTACTAAGATGTGCAAGGTGATCATGTGCTTCAGGTCGTATGGCAGACCGTCCTTTGTCACAGTCACCATTAGTTCCCCATCGGTAAAAACGGTCTCGACATCAGCACGGTTATCGACCTGATTGACCGTAAAGCCCCAGCCCTCGTCGACGGGGGGGAAAGGCACCATGCCCAGGCACCCGATAACTTTGTAAACGCCCTTCGAGATTCGCGAAGAAGACACTGGAGTGTCGCCCTGAGTAACAAAGTCGTAAGTGGCGCCAGTAGTGCCCAGAATGTTGATCGCAGCTCTTGTCATAATCAGATCGCCTTCAATGTGCCGTCAGCGGCGCGCGTGGTGTTGCCGTCGTGGTAGATCTTGCGCCAAGCAGAAAAACCAGCTGCACCAGACAGACAACGAAATCCCATTTCCGAAGTAGCGTAATCAACAGCGATTTGGCCGCCGTAGTTAGCGCCACCGCTAAACAATGCCGATAACTCGATAAGCGCCCCAAACCCTGTACCAAACGTCGGGCGCCCCTGCGTTGTGCTTGCGTATCGATAGAAACCAGTAGCATAAATTTCTACGCCCGAAGCATCACTCAAGAGTGGTAGCCCAGGATTGAATTGGGTCCCCACACCGAATCCGCCAACTGGCATTGCATTGGCGGCGGCAGTGCCGAGATTTACGTTGGATGCAGTGCCAAGTAATGCCTGGCGCGCGTACAACTCAACAAAATTGCTCTCGGTTTTAGCAAATGCACTCCGCGGCGTATCCCCGCCGACTCCGCTCGGTGAAGTACCGAGCAGTATCGTCTGCTTAGCCATTTGATCGTCCTCAATTTTAAGTGAAAGCCCGCACTGGGGCGGGATGCAAACGTTGGTTTAAACACTGATCTTGGCGAATACCGCAGGCATGAAAAATGCGAACGGGTTACTAAAGCCGTCGGTCAAGGCGTACAGCACGCCGGCATTAAAGTCCCACAGTGTTTTAACGCTTCGCCCGGAACCCGAACCCGTCAGCATGTTCATGCCGAAAGTATTAATCAGCAGGTATTCGTTTTCTGGAAAGTTGAACGGAACACTGTAAAAATTACGCGAGCTGCCCGTTGCCGTAATTTCATAGCGCAAATAGTTCCAGTTCTGGAACGACCGGGTAAACAGCGCCCGTTCGGTTGGTTGGTGTTGTCGTCATAGGCCCGCACATAAAACCCGGTCCAGTTTCCGGCCGAGCCGATCACCTGCATGGACGCCAGCCCGGCGATGCCGCCGGTGTCGGGCCGGCAGAACACTAGCGGCGGCTCAGCACTGGTAATCACCCGGGGAAAGTACGTGGTTGTGGACCTCGAGCAAAACACCATCAAGGTGTCACCCGGGAAAACGCAGAACTACGGAAAGCCCGTGCACCTGGAGATTGTCATGGGCCAGGCGCTGCGGGACGTGGTGTTGGAGTGTATGAAGTCGCCGGTCGTCTGCCCGTACCTCATCCACTACTCGCCGAAGGCGCGCAAACGCACCCAGTTGGACGCCAAGCTACACTGGAACGCGGTGACGGCGGACTACCTGACCAAATCATTTGCCCAGGCTCGGGACGATTCGAAGGCCTATGAGGACATGCCAGCCGGCGAGCGCCCCACTTTCCACGAGATCCGCGCTCTCGGCGCCTGGATTTATGAGCAACAGGGCTTCGAGCAGGAATACATCCAAGGTTTGATGGGTCACGCCGACGTGAAGATGACCGAACACTACCAGGCGGGGCACGGTGATGAAGCGGTGGTTTACATGAAGGTGAAAGCCGACCTGAAGGTATAGCGCGGTGGTCGTTTGCCCAAAGTATTCCCAAAGTTTGCTCAAACACCAGACAACAAAAAAGGGCCCACCTTTCGGTGAGCCCTTCTAGACCGCCCAGCAGAGCGGATTTTGTTTGGTAGGCGCGATTGGACTCGAACCAACGACCCCCACCATGTCAAGGTGGTGCTCTAACCAACTGAGCTACGTGCCTGCTGTGAGGCGGCATTCTACGGAATTCCGGAGGGGTGTCAACACCTTTTTTCGCGCTAACCCTATGAATATGCAAAATATTTAATTTTGCCGGGACAAAGAAGATTTTTCGGGTGCTGGCGGGCGATTTTCAACTCGGGTAGGATCAACGCACTCGTAAAATATATTAAACAGAGGCTGCCGGATGGCTAACACTCCCTACCCAGAATCCTATTACGCCGCATCGGCCAATGCGGTTCCGCCGCGCCCGGCGTTGCAGGATGACGTGGAGACCGATGTCTGTGTGATTGGCGCCGGTTATACGGGGCTGTCCGCTGCCCTGTTTCTGCTGGAGAACGGTTTCAAGGTCACCGTGCTCGAGGCGGCCAGGGTGGGTTTCGGGGCGTCCGGGCGTAATGGCGGCCAGATCGTTAACAGTTATAGCCGCGATATCGATGTCATCGAGCGCACGGTCGGTCCCAAGCAGGCCCAGTTGCTGGGGCAGATGGCGTTCGAGGGTGGACGAATCATTCGTGATCGGGTCACCAGGTACAACATCCAGTGCGACTTGAAGGACGGTGGCGTGTTCGCCGCGATGACCGCCAAGCAGATGGGCCATCTCGAATCCCAGAAGCGCCTGTGGGAGCGTTTCGGGCACACCCAGCTTGAGTTGATGGATCAACGCCGCATCCGCGAAGTGGTGGCTTGCGATCAATACGTCGGCGGGATGCTCGACATGAGTGGCGGTCATATCCATCCGCTTAACCTGGCGCTGGGTGAAGCGGCGGCGGTCGAGTCCCTGGGCGGGACGATTTATGAACAGTCGCCGGCCATACGCATCGAACGCGGCGCCAGCCCGGTGGTGCATACGCCGCAGGGTAAGGTCCGGGCCAAATTCATCATCGTCGCCGGCAACGCTTATCTGGGCAATCTGGTGCCGGAACTGGCCGCCAAGTCGATGCCTTGCGGAACGCAGGTGATTACCACCGAGCCATTGGGTGAAGAACTGGCCAAGACATTGCTGCCTCAGGATTACTGCGTCGAAGACTGCAATTACCTGCTCGACTACTACCGCCTCAGCGGCGACAAGCGCCTGATTTTCGGTGGTGGCGTGGTGTACGGTGCGCGGGATCCGGCGAACATCGAAGCGATCATCCGGCCGAAGATGCTCAAGGCATTCCCGCAGCTCAAGGACGTGAAGATCGATTACGCGTGGACGGGCAACTTCCTGCTGACCCTGTCGCGCCTGCCCCAGGTCGGACGCCTGGGCGACAACATCTACTATTCCCAGGGCTGCAGCGGCCATGGCGTGACCTACACGCACCTGGCGGGCAAGGTGCTGGCCGAAGCCCTGCGCGGCCAGGCCGAGCGTTTTGACGCCTTTGCCGACCTGCCCCACTACCCGTTCCCCGGCGGTCAGTTGCTGCGCACACCGTTTGCGGCATTGGGTGCGTGGTATTACGGATTGCGGGATAAATTCGGGTACTAAGCGACACGCAATGCATTGTAGGAGCGAGCCTGCTCGCGATATCGGTCTGGCAGCCAACGGATGTGTTGGATGTTACGACCTCATCGCGAGCAAGCTCGCTCCCACAGGTTTTGGGGGTTAGAGACGATCTCGTGGGATACCGCTGCGAATCCGCAGGATGTCCGCCAGTACCGCCAGGGCAATCTCGGCTGGCGTCTTGCTGCCCAGGTTCAAGCCGATCGGCGCATGAATCCGCGCCAGTTCGGCATCGCCCAAGCCACCAATACGCCGCAACCGCTCGAAGCGCTTTTGCGAGGTCTGCATGGAGCCCATCACACCGATGTAGAACGCCTCGGTGCGAACAGCCTCCATCATTGCCAGGTCATCGATACGTGGATCGTGGGTCAACGCCACCACCGCCGTGTCGCTGTGGCAACCGCCGTCAGCGATGAACACCGACGGCAGTTGGCGGCGAATCTCCACGTTTTCCAGCACGACGCCTTCGAGCACTTCGTCCCGCGGGTCACACAGAATCACCTCGAACCCAAGCCCCACGGCAAACTCCGCACAGGCCTGGGCGACACTGGAATACCCCGCCAGCAGCAAGCGCTGGGCCGCGCCGACGCGTACACGCACCCGGTCGATTTCACGCTCGATACGCACACCCTGTTCACGATCATCGAACAGGCTGCGCGCACCGCTTTGCAGATCAACCTCGCGGATCAACCGACGTCGGCCCAACAGCGCCGACTCCAGCTCCCGCAGATGCGCTTGCACCTCGCAATCGGCATCAAGCTTCTCGACCAGCACGTCCAGCACCCCGCCACAGGGCAGGCTGACGCGTGAGCGTGGATCATCGCCTTCGCCGTAACGAACAACGCTGACTGGCTCCAGAAACACACCCTCGGCGACTCGCTCGAGAAAGTCTTCCTCGACACAGCCACCGGACAGCGAGCCAATCCAGTGCCCATCAGCGCTCACCGCCAGAAGCGAACCCGGTGCGCGCGGTGCCGAGCCGTAAGTGGCCAGCACCGTACACAGCCAGATGCGCTGACCAGCCGCCGACCACTCCAGCGCCCGACGCACCACTTGCAGATCCAGATGCTGCATATCAGTGGGCCTTGTGCTCGAGCGGCGGCGCATCGGCCCGCAACTTCTGCACGTCGTTCACCGCCAGATCATTCGGCTGACCACCCCAGCCCTGACGCAGGTAGTTCAGCAGGTCCGTGAGTTGCTCGTCGCTCAATTTCGCGGCGAACCCTGGCATCGGTTGCATGTGTTCGAACCCGGAGAACTTCTGCTCGCCGATACCGTCGTCGATCACCCGCACCAGGTTGCGTGGATCTTCCAGGCGCAGCGTGGTGTTGCCGCGCATGGCCACGGCGATATGTGGTTTGCCCTCACCGCCCGGTGCATGGCAACCGGCGCAGACATTCAAATATTCCTGACGGCCACGCTGGGCACTCGGGCTCAGTTTGTCCAACGGCACTTCGACGAGCACTTTCGCCGCAGGCGGCTGATCGCCGAGCAGGAAAGTCGCCATCGCCGCCAGATCCGGATCGCTGAGGCCCTGGGTGCTGTTGTGGAACACCGGGAACATCTCGTTGAACATCGTGCCCTGGGCGCTCATGCCGTGTTTGAGGAACGAGCTCAGGTCCTGATGATTCCAGCCACGGGCCGCCAGATCTGTTGCCAGCAGGCTCGGCGCCAGATAACCATTGAGAATGCCGCCGGTCATGCGCTTGTCCTGCTGCATCGCGCCAGGCAAGCCACGTGGGGTGTGGCACTCGCCACAGTGCCCCAGCACGTCGACCATGTACTGGCCGCGCTTCCAGGCTTCGCTTTTGCCTTCAGCCGGTTCCAGCTTCACGTCCTTGCCGTACATCATGTTCCAGCCCATCAGGCCCAGGCGCACGTTGAACGGGAAGCTCAGGCTGGTGACCGGTGCTGCGCGCTCGATCGGCGCGACGGTTTTCAGGTAGGCATGAATCGCGTCGGAATCTGCACGCGGGATCAGGTGATACGAGGTGTAGGGCATCGCCGGATACAGGTTCGCGCCATCACGGCGCTTGCCTTCGGTCAGCGCGGCGAAGAACTCGTCATCGTTGTACAGACCGATACCGTGCTCTTTGCTCGGGGTGATGTTGGTGCCGTAGATCGTGCCGAACGGCGACACGATCGGCAGGCCGCCCGCGTACGGCGCGCCACCCGGTGCGGTGTGGCACGCCATGCAGTCGGCGGCGCGGGCGAGGTACTCGCCTTGCTTGACCTGCGCATCATCGGCGTGAGCTGCCACCACAGGCGCAGCCAGACCAACCGCCAACGCCAGGCGGCTAAGTAGAAGCTTCATGCTTAACCCTCCTTGACCAGGCCGAGATCGGTCAGCACGTTGCGGGTGGCGCTGTAGTAGCGCACGTACCCGGTGCAACGGCAGATGTGATGACCGAGGCTGTCCTCGATGACTTTTTCCAGCTGGCTTTTGACGATGGGCTGACGCTGCAGCTTTTCCACCAGCACGGTCGCGGCATTCACGAAGCCCGGCGCGCAGTAGCTGCACTGGAAGGCGAACTCGTCGACGAAACGCTGCTGGATCGGGTTCAGCTCGGTGACCTTGCCCTGCTCGTCGCAGGTCGCATGGCCTTCGATGGTCCGAACCTTCTTGCCTTCGAAATAGTGCGCGCCGGTGATGCAGGTGCGCACTTCTTCACTCGTGCCGTCCGGGTTGTCGACGATCACCACGCAGGCGTGGCAGATGCCCTGGCCGCAGCCCAGGCGCGAACCGGTGAGGTTCTTGTATTCGTGCAGGTAGTCGATCATCGGCAGGTCATCAGGGATGTCCACCGGGCCGACGGATTGACCGTTGAGGGTCAGTTGAAGCGGACGGTTAGCCATTGAGGGCCTCCTTGATGCGTGCAGAGGTGATAGGCAGGTCGCGGACACGTTTACCGATGGCATGGGCCACGGCGTTACCGATGGCACCGACCACCGGGATCATCACCACCTCGGCGATGCCCTTGGACGGGTCGCTCGGCGACAATGGCGGCAGGATTTCCGCGGTCTGTTTCCACACCGCGACGTGACGCGCCATCGGCAAGCGGTAACGGTTGAAGTTCCAGTCACCCTCCCCCGGCCCGCCTTCGTACAACGGCATCTCTTCCATCAGCGCATGGCCGATGCCCATGGCGATCCCGCCTTCGAGCTGACCCCTGACGAGTTCTTCCACCAGCACCCGACCGCACTCGACCCACGAGTGATGGTTGAGTACCGACACTTCGTTCGAACCCTTGTTGACCTTCACTTCCACCAGCGTCGCGACCGGGCTGTAGTAAGTCACCGCCGCGTTGTTCAGCTGGGTCGCCGGGTAAGCGATACCCTGCCGATCCAGCAGATGGAAACCGGCGCTGTTCATCTGCGCCTTCTTCGCCTTCGGTGCACCGTCGCCGTACTTCACGGCCAGACCGTCGAGCGGCAAGCGCTCACGCACGCCGTCGATGCTGAACTCGGCCTCGGCCCAGCTCCAGCGGTTGAAACCGTGCACAGTGGCGCCGCTCACCAGGCCACGTTCGTGAACACGCTTGGCCAGCATGGCGAAAGGCAGTGGCTCCATGCCGTTGGCCGTTAGCTTGCCGTCGACCCAATGGGCGTCTTCGCGACGCACCACGTAAGGGTTGGCCTGACCGCCGTAAGGGCCTTGTCGCCAGATTTCCAGCGCCGCCGGCCACAGGCCGTGGTTGAACAGCACGCGCGCCGCTTCACGGGTCGCGTGGCTGAAGTAGTACGCCGAGTTGGTGGCCGACGAAGCCGAAGCGACCTTGCCGACCCAGCGCGGATTGCGCAGGAAGTTGTCCTGCTCGGCCTGGCTCATGATGTACGGGTTGCCGCCACTGACCAGCTGCAACTCTTTCCATTCGGTTTCGCCGGTCTTCACTTCGTGCGCCGGAACACCGAGGAAATCGGCCACGACCATGGCCTGGGAGGTGGACATGCCGGTGCCGATTTCGATACCGATGTGGCGCAGGCTGATGCGACCTTCGGCGGTGAATTCAATGCTGGCCATCGGCGCTTCGGAACCGGTGCCGAAGTCTTTCTGGCAGATGGCGAAACCCACCCCGTACCAGTTGTCCGGATCGGCGGCTTCGCGTTGTTTCTTGATCGCGTCGCGGTTTTTCCAGGTGTCGTGGACTGCCGCCTTGTCGAGAATCTCGTGCAGGCGCAAGGCACCGGCCGGGATCGCGCCCTGGGTGTTTTTCATGCCCGAGCGCAGTGCGTTCTTGCGACGCAGCTCGATGGCATCGACACCGAGGCGACCGGCGATTTCATCGACCATCATCTCGGTCGCCGCCATGCTTTGCAGGGTGCCGTAGCCACGCATCGACCCGGCTTCAACGGCGCGGGAGTGATAAGCCGTGACCTGCAGATCGTTCTGCGGCATGTAGTAGATCGACTGTGCCGCCGTGGCGCCCACCGCAGCCACCGACGGGCTGTAGTTGATTCGTCCGCCACCGTCGACGCTCATCTCGGAGCGGAAAATCTTGAAGCTGTGGTCGTTCTTGTCCACCGCCAATTGGTAGCGAATGTCGAACGGGTGACGCTTGATGCCACTCTGGAACTGCTCGTAGCGGTCGTTGGCCAGGCGTACCGGTACACCGGCGCCGTACAACGCTGCGAGGGCTGCGTAGTAGACGAAAATGTTGTGGTCCTTGGAGCCGTAACCGACGGTGTAACCTGGGTGCATGTTCAGGTTGGCCAGGCCGAAACGCGACGGCGCGATCATCTTCGCGGTTTCGGTCGCGGCTTCCAGCGGACACTGGGTGGCGACGACGAAATGCAGGGTCTTGGTGGCCGGGTCGTACCAGCCGTTGCCGTTGTCCGGCTCCAGGGCGGCCGGTTCGATCGACGGGGTCTTGTAGCGTTCGTCGAACACCAGCCAGTTGTCCGGCGGCGTATCGATCTGCTGCTTCATGCGCTCGGCGTAGAACAACCCGCGCTCGGTCAAGTTGCCGTGCAGGTTCGGCTGGGAGTTCCACACCGGACGACGGTTTTTCAGCATCGGGAACAGAATCGAATCCTTGAGGCTGGCGAATTCGTCTTCGTCCGCCGAGGTCGCGCCGCCGACGCGCACGTAGCGGAAGCTGCCGTACGGATCGCCTTCGTAGAACGGCACCTGGGCACCGTAACGAATAGCCTTGTCATTGAATTTGAGTTGGTTCTTGGCCTGACGGAAGCGCTCGAAGTCGTTCCAGATCAGGATCGCCACCGGGTGGCCGATGAACATCGGCACCTTGCCGGCCGGCAACAGCGGATCCGGGGCGTGCTCCTCGGGGAACACGATACCGTCCTTGACCAGGTCTTCGGCGGTGACGATGCGGTCAGGTTGCAACTCGGCACCGAGCCACGACAGGTCGATGCCTGCAAAGATGTGGTCGGCCTTGATGGTTTTGAGCAGCATGGCGTGGCCTTGCTGCTGCGGCCAGCCCGGCATGTCCTTGGCGCGGATGTCGCGGGCAAAGACCTTGCTGCCGCAGACCTTGGACAAGGCATCGTTACGGGCGCGCGCCTTGCCATTGTTGCCGAGCCACTGCTCGGACGGCACGGTCACGCTGTTCTCCATCAAGGCGGCCAGCGCCTGGCTGCTCAATGGCGTGAGCGTCACGCTCACACCCGCTACCAGCCCGCCCTGAAGGAACGAGCGCCGGGATATATCACGGTTGGACATGGATCATCCTCTGGACGGTTATGGGGTCCGCCCTTCTGGTTATGTTCTGGAAATCTCGAGTCTTGCAGAAGCCCTTTTCGACGATGCAAAGGGCTGTTGTTGACAGTGCAAAGCTGACCGAAAGGTTAAGTTTATAGGCTTATGCCTTCGCGGAAAACTAAAAACTGACCAAGAAATCAAAAAACCGCGGCTTTTCGTCGCAGCAGATCGATGAACAACCCCAACTCCCGGCTGATGTGCTCGCCCTTGCGCAACAACAACCCGAATGGCGCCATCTGCACATCCAGTTCCACCGGCAACGCCACCACCAGGCCCATTTTAAGATAGTCGCGCAATGCGGTTTCCGACAGGACCATGATCGCGTCGGTCAGTTGAATCAGTTGCTGCATGGAGTACACCGAACTGCATTCGATGATGTCTGCCGGCAACGGCAACGCCAGGCGCTGCAACGCCTGATCCAGACCGATGCGCGCCGGACTGGTTTCCGGTTGCAGGATCCACGGCCAACCGCCGACCAGCTCCGCCATCTCCAGTTTTTTGCGCCGGGCCAGCGGGTGGCCGGCGTGCACCACCACCAGCAAGCGTTCGTTACCCAGTTGCTCGAAGACGTAATGCTCACTGTCGGTGGCGGCATTGCGCCGGGCGATGGCCAGGTCGATGCGCCCCTGCTCCAGCAACTGGATCACCTGGTCGCTGGTGTCGCCCATGATGCGGATCCGCAGCTGCGGATTGAGGGCCTTGATCTCGGCAATCGAATCCATGACCAGGTCCGGCGCCGCGCCCATGATGGTACCGATCGACAGATAGCCGTAGCCGCCCTGCTGCCGTGCCATCAGGTCCTCGGCACAACGGTCGAGGCCACTGAGGGCCGATTCGGCAAAGCGAATCAGCTCCTGGCCCAACGCTGTCGGGCGCATCCCCCGCGGCAGGCGTTCGAACAGATCGCAGCCGAACATGTCTTCAATCTCATGGAGCATGCGGGTTGCCGCCGGTTGCGACATGTTCAGGCTTTGCGAAGCGCGGTGCAGGTTCTGGCTGCTGCTGAGCGTCACCAACATGTGCAGATGCTTGTAACGCAGGCGATTGAGCAGGCTGCGGGAGATGATCGGTGTGGTCATGACGGGCCTTTTTTATCGATACCCTGAAGGTATCAGTTGTGAGCTAGATTCGATTTGTAACGCATCGATCAGCGGCCGTACAGTCTTCCCCATAAGAACAAATGCCCTACCAAAGGAAAACTGCGATGAAGACTCTACCCGCGCCTCTGCTCGCCAAAATTTCCTGGCGGCTACTCCCGTTTCTCCTGCTGATGTACATCATGGCCTTCCTCGACCGCGCCAACGTCGGGTTCGCCAAACAAGCCTTTCAAGCCGACACCAATATCAGCGATGCCGCCTTCGCCTTCGGCGCCGGGGTGTTTTTCGTGGGTTACGCGTTGCTTGAAGTGCCGAGCAACCTGATCCTGCACCGCGTCGGCGCCCGCCTGTGGATGTGCCGGATCATGGTCACCTGGGGGCTGGTCTCCGCCGCCATGGTCTTCGCCCACACAGAAACCAGCTTCTACATCCTGCGCTTTCTGCTGGGCGTGGCCGAAGCCGGCTTCTTCCCCGGCGTGATCCTCTACCTCACCTACTGGTTCCCCAGCGCCGTGCGCGGCAAGGCCATGGGTTTCTTCTATTTCGGTGCACCGCTGGCCTTCATCTTCGGCAGCCCGCTGTCCGGCCTGCTGCTGGAACTGGACGGCTTCGCCGGCTTCCACGGCTGGCAATGGCTGTTTGCCGTTGAAGGCCTGATGGCGACGGCGGTGGGCATCTGGGCCTACTGGTATCTGGACAACCGCCCGGCCGACGCCAAGTGGCTGACCGTCGAGGAACGCCAACAAGTGCAAAGCCTGCTCGATCAGGAAGACAGCCATAAACAGAACCACGGCCGCAGCCTGCTCAACGTGATCTGCCAACCCTCGGTGCTGTACCTGTGCCTGATTTACCTGCTGATCCAGGCCAGCGTCTATGGCGTGGTGTTTTATCTGCCAAGCCAGGTCGGAGGGCTGCTGGGGACCAAGGTCGGGCTGATGGTCGGCCTGGTCACGGCGATCCCCTGGATCTGCGCATTGGTCGCCGCCTACCTGATTCCCGGCTACAGCGACCGCACCGGCGAACGCCGCCGCACCGCCTGCCTGACCTTGCTCATGGCCGCCGCCGGGATCGCCTGCTCGGTGACCTTCAGCAACCCGCTGCTGGGGATCATCGCCCTGTGCTTTGCCGCCTCCGGCTTCATCGCCGTGCAACCAGTGTTCTGGACCTTCCCCTCCAGCTACCTCGCCGGTAGCGCCGCCGCGGCCGGGATCGCCCTGATCAACTCGTTCGGCGCTCTCGGTGGCTTCATCGCCCCGGTGCTGAAGAACTGGGCCGAAGGCGCCTTCCACTCACCGGCAGCAGGCTTGTACGTGCTGGCCGCTACCACCGTCATCGCCGCGTTGCTGGTGCTGGGCATACGCGCGCCCGGCCATAAAGCCTCGAACAAACCGGCCACCGTTTAAACCTGAGGAGTCACACCATGGGCATTCCAACCATCAAACACGTCCGCGCTTTCACTTTGCGAGGCGGTGGCGCGGATTATCACGATCAGGCGGACGGCCACTGGATCGACGATCACATCGCCACGCCGATGAGCAAATACCCGGAGTACCGCCAGAGCCGCCGCACCTTCGGCATCAACGTACTCGGCACCCTGGTGGTGGAAATCGAAGCCAGCGACGGCACCGTCGGTTTTGCCGTGACCACTGGTGGCGAACCTGCCGCGTACATCGTCGAGAAACACCTGGCGCGCTTCCTTGAAGGCGCCCGGGTCACCGACATCGAAAAAATCTGGGATCAGATGTACCAGTCGACCCTGTATTACGGGCGCAAAGGCATCGTCATCAACACGATCTCCGGCGTTGACCTGGCACTGTGGGACTTGCTCGGCAAGATCCGCCAGGAGCCCGTGCACCAATTGCTCGGCGGTGCGGTGCGCGACGAATTGCAGTTCTACGCCACCGGCGCCCGTCCGGACCTGGCGCAGAAAATGGGCTTCATCGGCGGCAAGATGCCGCTGCACCACGGCCCGGCCGAGGGCGAGGAAGGCCTGCGCAAGAACCTCGAAGAACTGGCCACCATGCGCGAACGCGTCGGCCCTGACTTCTGGCTGATGCTCGACTGCTGGATGAGCCTGGACCTCAACTACGCCACCAAACTGGCGGTCGGCGCCCACGAATACGGCTTGAAATGGATCGAAGAAGCCCTGCCGCCGGATGATTACTGGGGCTACGCGGCCCTGCGCAACAACGTGCCCAAAGGCATGCTGGTGACCACCGGCGAACACGAAGCCACCCGCTGGGGCTTCCGTATGCTGCTGGAGATGGGTTGCTGCGACATCATCCAGCCGGATGTCGGCTGGTGCGGCGGGATCACTGAACTGGTGAAGATCTCGGCCCTGGCCGACGCCCACAACGCGCTGGTCATCCCCCACGGCTCTTCGGTGTACAGCTATCACTTCGTCGCCACCCGGCATAACAGCCCGTTCGCCGAGTTCCTGATGATGGCGCCGAAGGCTGACGAAGTGGTGCCGATGTTCCACCCGCAATTGCTCGGCGAACCGGTGCCGGTCAATGGCCGCATGCGCCTGTCCGCGCTCGACCAGCCAGGTTTCGGCGTGACCCTCAACCCCGAATGCCAACTGCATCGGCCGTATAACCGCTGAGAAAGGAGTTCGACATGAACATGCCGCACAACGCGTTCAAGGCCGCGCTGAACAGCTCAGCGACCCAATATGGCATCTGGGCCGGGTTCGCCACCGGCTACGCCGCCGAGATCGTCGCCACCACCGGTTACGACTGGATGCTGATCGATGGCGAGCACGCGCCCAACACCGTGCCCGGGGTACTCGCTCAATTGCAGGCCGTGGCGCCTTACTCGACCGCGCCAGTGGTGCGCGCAGTGAATGGCGATGCCAACCTGATCAAGCAACTGCTGGACATCGGCGCACAGACGCTGATGATCCCGATGGTCGAAACCGCCGAGCAGGCACAGGCACTGGTGCGCGCCATGCGCTACCCGCCCCACGGTATTCGCGGAGTCGGCGGCGGCCTGACCCGCGCCACCCGCTGGGACGGCGTGCCGGACTACCTGAATACCGCCCATGAACAACTGTGCCTGATCGTGCAGGTGGAATCGCGCACCGGTGTGGAAAACGTCGCAGCGATTGCCGCCGTCGAGGGTGTGGATGCGGTGTTTATCGGCCCGGCGGATTTGTCGATCGGCCTGGGCCACGCCGGCAACCCCGGCCATCCGGAAGTCCAGGAGCGGATTCAACACGCGGTGAACGCCACACTGGCGGCCGGCAAGGCCTGCGGGATTCTTGCCCCCAACGAAGAAGACGCCCGCCGCTACCAGCGCTGGGGCTGCCAGTTCATTGCAGTGGCCATCGACATCAGCCTGCTGCGCCAAGGCGCCATGGCCACCCTCGCCCGCTACCGCGAACCCGCTGCCACTCAAGCGCCGTCACGCACTTACTGATCCGCCAAGGAGTCGCACCATGTCATCCGTGCCTGTTTACGAAAACTTCATCGACGGCCAGTTCGTGGCCAGCGCTGCCCATCTCGATGTGATCAACCCGGCCACCGGCGCCGTGCTGTCGAAAGTCCCGGCCTCGACCGCCGAAGACGTCGAGCGCGCCCTCGCCGCCGCCCGTGCCGCCCAGAAAGGCTGGGCGCGCAAACCGGCCAATGATCGCGCCGGCCACTTGCGCCGGATCGCTGCCAAACTGCGGGAAAACGTCGCGCACCTGGCGCGCACCATCACTCTGGAACAAGGCAAGATCAGCGGACTGGCGGAAGTCGAAGTCAATTTCACCGCCGACTACCTCGACTACATGGCCGAATGGGCCCGGCGCATCGAAGGTGAAATCATCACCAGCGACCGCCAGAACGAAAACATCTTCCTGTTCCGCAAACCACTGGGCGTGGTGGCCGGGATCCTGCCGTGGAATTTCCCGTTCTTTCTGATCGCTCGCAAGATGGCCCCGGCCCTGCTGACCGGCAACACCATCGTCATCAAGCCCAGTGAAGAAACCCCGAACAACTGCTTCGAATTCGCCCGGCTGGTGGCCGAAACCGACCTGCCGCCCGGCGTGTTCAACGTGGTCTGCGGTGACGGCCAGGTCGGCGCCGCCTTGAGCTCGCACAAGGGCGTGGACATGATCAGCTTCACCGGCAGCGTCGACACCGGCTCGCGGATCATGGCTGCCGCCGCACCGAACATCACCAAGCTCAACCTGGAACTGGGCGGCAAGGCACCGGCCATTGTGCTGGCGGATGCGGACCTCGACCTGGCGGTCAGGGCGATCCGCGATTCGCGCATCATAAACAGCGGGCAGGTGTGCAACTGTGCCGAGCGGGTGTACGTCGAACGCAAGGTGGCGGATCAATTTATCGAACGCATCGCAGCGGCCATGAGCGCGACCCGTTATGGCGACCCGATTGCCCAGCCCGACGTCGAGATGGGCCCACTGATCAACCGCCAGGGGCTGGAAAGCGTCAACCGCAAAGTCCGCACCGCGCTGAGCCAGGGCGCAAGCCTGATCAGCGGCGGGCAGATGGCCGACCTGCCCAATGGCTTCCATTTCCAGCCAACGGTGCTGGCGGGTTGCCGCGCGGACATGGAGATCATGCGCGAAGAGATTTTCGGCCCAGTGCTGCCGATCCAGATAATCGACGACCTGGACGAAGCCATCGCCCTGGCCAACGACTGCGACTATGGCCTGACTTCATCTATCTACACCCGCGACCTGAACAAAACCCTGCAGGCCATGCGTGAGCTGGATTTTGGCGAAACCTACGTCAATCGCGAGAACTTCGAAGCGATGCAGGGCTTCCACGCCGGCGTGCGTAAATCGGGTATTGGTGGCGCGGATGGCAAGCATGGGCTGTATGAGTACACCCATACTCATGCGGTGTATTTGCAAGGCTGATTGCCGAATACCAACAACCGAGCAGGAGCGTGCTTGCTCGCTCCTGCAGAATGGGTCGCAAAAACTTAAATCGCAGAAACAAAAAACCCCGGTCTTTCGACCAGGGTCTTTGCTATCGACTCGAAGTAACCAGTGGCTTCTTCGTAGCTCCAAGGCGTTCAGTGGGCCTCGGGGCAGATATGGCGCAGCGGACGGGACTCGAACCCGCGACCCCCGGCGTGACAGGCCGGTATTCTAACCGACTGAACTACCGCTGCGTATCGCTTTGAGCTGACGCTCAAGTAACTTGTCTGATTGAAAGCTCCGAGATTTTTCAATCTCTCTTTCAATCTCGAATCAAGGCATGCCTGACTCGGAAAATATGGCGCAGCGGACGGGACTCGAACCCGCGACCCCCGGCGTGACAGGCCGGTATTCTAACCGACTGAACTACCGCTGCGCGTCGGTGGAGGCATTTCAGCCTACCTCTTGCTTTCGCAAGTATCTCGGAAGTGGTGGGTGATGACGGGATCGAACCGCCGACATTCTGCTTGTAAGGCAGACGCTCTCCCAGCTGAGCTAATCACCCGTTTGCATCTCCGAGGCCGCGAAATTTACGCAGGTAGCGAACCTAAGTCAATACCCTGCTTGAAGTTTTTCTGAAAAAGACAAAATTCTTTCAATCGGGAGGGCACCTACAGCAGTCAGACCGCTTGCTCGCGAAGACGGCGGCACTTTCAACATCAATGCTGAAGACAGCTTCCTTGTCCGATTACTCGCTGTAAATCATCTTCTTGGTCATGCCGCCATCGACCACGAATTCCTGGCCGGTGACAAATCCGGCATTCCTCGACAGCAGCCAGGCCACCATCGCCGCGACATCCTCGACCTTCCCCACCCTGCCCGCCGGATGCTGGGCATGATCGGCCTCGGTCAAGGGTTCGGCACGTTGCACCGAGGGGTCGCGCGCATCGATCCAGCCAGGACTGACGGCATTGACCCGGATCTCCGGGCCAAGGCTGATGGCCAACGCATGCGTCAGGGCCAACAAACCGCCCTTGCTCGCCGCATAGGCCTCTGTGTCGGGCTCCGACTGCCCGGCGCGGGTCGAGGCCAGATTGACGATGGCGCCGCTGTGAGCGCGCAGGTACGGTGCACAGTGCTTGGCCAGCAACATCGGCCCACTGAGGTTCACCGCCAACACCCGATTCCAGTGAGCCAGGTCGAGGCTTTCCAGGGTGATGTTGTGCGGATCGGCAACCGCTGCATTGCATACCAGCGCATCCAGGCGCCCGAACTGACCGAGCACCTCGGCTACGCCCAGCGCGACTTGCCCCTCGTTGGAGACATCCATGGCGATGAACCAGGCGTTGTCGCCCAGCACTTTCGCCACTTTCGAACCCCGCTCCCGATCCAGATCCGTCAGCACGACTTGCCAGCCTTCGCTGATCAGCCAGGCCGAAATCCCCAGGCCAATGCCCCGCGCAGCACCGGTCACCAGCGCTACGCGGCCATTTGAGCCGGTGGCCGGCGCAGACAACTCGATCACAACGCAGCCAGGCCGCGTGCCAGATCGGCTTGCAGGTCCGCCACGTCTTCCAGGCCGACCGCAACGCGGATCAGGCTGTCACGAATGCCCGCCGCTTCACGCTCTTGCGGCGCCAGGCGACCATGGGAGGTGGTGCTCGGATGGGTGATGGTGGTTTTGCTGTCACCCAGGTTGGCGGTGATCGAAATCAGGCGCGTGGCGTCGATAAAGCGCCAGGCGCCCTCTTTGCCGCCCTTGACCTCAAAACTGACGACCGCACCGAACCCCTTCTGCTGGCGCAGCGCCAATTCGTGCTGCGGATGGCTCTTGAGGCCGGCGTAATGGACTTTCTCGATACCGTCCTGCTGCTCCAGCCACTCGGCCAGTTGCTGGGCGTTGGCGCAATGGGCCTTCATCCGCAGGTTCAACGTTTCCAGGCCCTTGAGGAAGATCCAGGCGTTGAACGGGCTCAGGGTCGGCCCGGCGGTGCGCAAGAAACCAACCACCTCTTTCATCTGCTCGCCGCGACCGGCCACGACGCCGCCCATGCAACGACCCTGGCCGTCGATGAATTTGGTGGCCGAGTGCACGACGATGTCCGCGCCCATTTTCAGCGGTTGCTGCAATGCAGGGGTGCAGAAGCAGTTATCGACCACCAGCATCGCGCCTTTGGCGTGAGCGATTTTCGCCAGTTCAGCAATGTCCACCAACTCGGCCAGCGGGTTGGACGGCGATTCGACGAACAGCAATTTGGTGTTGGCCTTGATTGCCGCGTCCCAGCCGGACAAGTCCGCCAAGGGCACGTAATCGACTTCGATACCGAAACGCTTGAAATACTTCTCGAACAGGCTGATGGTCGAGCCAAACACGCTGCGCGACACCAGCACGTGATCGCCGGCGCTGCACAGGCTCATCACCACCGCCATGATCGCGGCCATGCCGGTCGCGGTGGCCACGGCCTGCTCGGCGCTTTCCAGCGCGGCAATGCGCTCTTCAAAGGCACGCACAGTCGGGTTGGTGTAGCGCGAGTAGACGTTGCCCGGCACTTCGCCGGCAAAACGCGCGGCGGCATCGGCGGCGGTACGGAATACATAGCTGGAAGTGAAGAACATCGGATCACCGTGTTCACCTTCCGGCGTACGGTGCTGACCGGCACGTACGGCCAGGGTATCGAACGCTACGCCTTCGAGGTCGCTGTCCAGCCGACCGGCATCCCAATCCTGACTCATGCTGTCACTCCTTGCCTTGCTCTTGATAGATAAAAGTCTTTTTGCCAGATACAAAACCGGCCCCTCAGGGCCGGTAGTTACTCAGTTGTTGTACAGATCGATGATCGCACTGACTGCCTGCGTCTTGACCTTGGAGGCATCGTTGCGTGCCTGCTCGATCTTGTTCAGATAAGCCTCGTCGACGTCGCCGGTGACGTACTGGCCGTCGAACACCGCGCAATCGAACTTGTCGATCTTGATCTTGCCGCCCCCGACCGCTTCGATCAAGTCAGGCAAGTCCTGATAGATCAGCCAGTCGGCACCGATCAGGTCTGCCACGTCCTGGGTCGAACGGTTGTGGGCGATCAGCTCGTGAGCGCTCGGCATGTCGATGCCGTAGACGTTCGGGTAGCGAACCGCTGGTGCCGCGGAGCAGAAGTAAACGTTCTTGGCGCCGGCTTCGCGGGCCATCTGGATGATCTGCTTGCAAGTGGTACCGCGAACGATGGAATCGTCCACCAGCATCACGTTCTTGCCGCGGAATTCCAGCTCGATGGCGTTGAGCTTCTGGCGTACGGATTTTTTCCGCGCGGCCTGGCCCGGCATGATGAAGGTCCGGCCGATGTAGCGGTTCTTCACGAAGCCTTCGCGGAACTTCACGCCCAGGTGGTTCGCCAGCTCCAGGGCCGCGGTGCGGCTGGTGTCCGGAATCGGGATGACCACGTCGATGTCGTGATCCGGACGCTCGCGCAGGATCTTCTCGGCGAGTTTCTCGCCCATGCGCAGACGGGCCTTGTAGACCGAAACGCCATCGATGATCGAGTCTGGACGCGCCAGGTAGACGTGTTCGAAGATGCACGGGGTCAGGGACGGGTTGGTCGCGCACTGACGGGTGTACAGCTTGCCCTCTTCAGTGATGTAGACCGCTTCGCCCGGTGCCAGGTCGCGAATCAGGGTGAAGCCGAGCACGTCCAGGGAAACGCTTTCCGAGGCGATCATGTACTCGACGCCTTCGTCGGTGTGACGCTGGCCGAAAACGATCGGGCGGATGCCGTGCGGGTCGCGAAAGCCCACGATGCCGTAGCCGGTGATCATCGCAACGACGGCATAACCACCGACGCAACGGTTGTGCACGTCGGTGACGGCGGCGAAAACGTCTTCTTCGGTCGGCTGCAACTTGCCGCGCTGGGCCAGTTCGTGCGCGAACACGTTGAGCAGTACTTCCGAATCGGAACTGGTGTTGACGTGGCGCAGGTCAGATTCGTAAATCTCCTTGGCCAGTTGTTCAACATTGGTCAGGTTACCGTTGTGCGCCAGGGTGATGCCGTAAGGCGAGTTGACGTAAAACGGTTGAGCTTCAGCCGACGTCGAGCTGCCCGCGGTTGGATAACGCACATGGCCAATACCCATGTGACCGACCAGGCGCTGCATGTGACGTTGCTGGAACACGTCACGCACCAGGCCGTTGTCCTTGCGCAGGAATAACCGGCCATCATGGCTGGTCACGATACCGGCAGCGTCCTGGCCGCGGTGCTGGAGGACGGTTAGCGCGTCATACAGCGCCTGATTGACGTTCGACTTACCGACGATACCGACGATGCCACACATGCGACGCAACCCCTACTTAATGGATCTGAACTGAGCACTACTCACTGAGGCGTTTTGGCCATCGGCAAGAGTTGCTCCTTGAACGGAATATCAGCGGGTACGCTGATTCCGCTGGCAAGCCACTGACTGCTCCACCCGAGGATCAGGTTTTTGGACCAGTCTGCAACCAATAGAAATTTTGGCACGAGCTGTGACTCTTTCCACCACCCGTCCTGCTGTACCGGCCCCAGGCTCAACAGCCCGACGGCGATAACCACCAGCAACCCGCCACGGGCGGCGCCGAAGGCCATGCCGAGGAATCGGTCGGTCCCGGAGAGCCCGGTGACGCGAACCAGTTCGCCGATAAGATAATTGATCATTGCGCCTACGATTAAAGTGGCGACAAACATGATGGCACAGCCCGTTATTATACGTGCCGATGGCGTTTGAATGTACCCGCCGAGGTACTCGGACAGTGAGCCACCGAACATCCAGGCTACGACTCCTGCGATGATCCAGGTCAGCAGCGACAGCGCTTCCTTGACGAAGCCGCGGCTCAGACTGATCAATGCGGAGATGGCGACGATTGCAACGATCGCCCAGTCAACCCAGGTAAATGGCACAGTGCAGCCTACAGACGGATAAGGCGGCGCATTTTAGCAGAGCCCATGCTTATCGGTAAGCTGCGATTGTCAGTGCATTTCATATCGGGGCGATAGTTTTAGCCACGTTCCGGTTGAAAGCGCACCACAAACCCCTTGAGGTTCTGTTGGCGGTTAAGCAAGTCACGCAGCCGGTCGGCTTCGGCACGCTCGATCAGCGGCCCGACAAACACCCGATTTTTGCCGTCGGCGGTACGGATGTAGGCGTTGTAACCCTGGCTGCGCAGGGTTTTCTGCAGTTTTTCCGCGCTTTCACGGTTCGACAGGCTGGCCAGTTGCACCGACCAGCTGACAGACAAACCATTGGCATCGACACGGCTTTGCGTGGTGTCCGGCTTGCCCGGTGCCGCGGTGATCGGCTGGGCAGGCGCCGTTGCAGGCTTAGCCGCCAAAGCCGGGACCGGCGCGGGTGCAGCCGGCTTGGCTGCTGGCGCTGGAACCGCAGGCGCTGGAGCCACCGGAACAGCTGGCACCGCCGATTCCTGCTGGGCGATTTCGTCATCGCTCGGCACGGGTTCCTGAGGCAGGGCTTGCGGCTCAGGCACCGCCACGGGCTCGACCTGTACCTGGGGCATCGCCGGCGCCTGCGGAGCCGCGGGCGCTTCGACCGTCACCTGGCGCTGTTCGTCCTGGCGGGAAAACAGCATCGGCAGAAAAATCACCGCCAGCGCGACCAACACCAGGGCGCCAACCATGCGCTGTTTGTATGCCTTATCCAGCAATGCCATTTGCCGCTTCCTCCGTGGAGCGCCGGGCCAACCACTCAAGGGCCTCGGCGACACAATAAAATGATCCGAACAACAGGATTTCGTCGTCGCTCGTGGCCTGCGCGCACTGCCCTTCCAGGGCGGCCGCGACACTGTCGTATGACGTGACCGACGCACCAAGACCTTGCAACGCGGCGTGCAAATCCGCAACCGAACGTGCCCGAGGCGAATCCAGAGGCGCGACGGCCCAGTGCTGGACACTAGCATTCAATTCACCGACAACACCACCCAGGTCTTTGTCCGCCAGCAACCCGAACACCGCCAGACGCTTGCCGACCGGCGGGCGACTGGCCAGGCGACGAGCCAGATACTCCGCCGCATGGGGGTTATGCCCCACATCCAGCAATAGATTCAAGCGCTTGCCTTGCCACTCGAACTCACGGCGATCCAGGCGACCGACCACCCGGGTGGCCCGTAGCGCCTCGATAATCTGCGCATCCGCCCAAGGCAAGCCGAGCAGCAGGTAAGCCTGCAACGCCAGCGCGGCGTTTTCCATCGGTAGATCGAGCAGTGGCAGGTCGCGCAGCTCCACCGCGCGCCCTTGCCCATCGACACCGCGCCATTGCCAGTTGTGATCGGTCACACCGAGGTCAAAATCGCGCCCACGCAGGAAAAACGGGCAATTGAGCTCGCGCGCCTTGTCCAGCAGAGGTTGTGGAGGATTCAGATCGCCGCAGAGCGCAGGCGCGCCCTGACGGAAAATACCGGCCTTCTCGAAGGCCACGGACTCCCGGGTATCACCGAGGTAATCCGCATGATCGACGCCGATACTGGTGACCAGCGCCATGTCGGCGTCCACCACGTTGACCGTGTCCAGACGACCGCCCAGACCGACTTCCAGCACCACTGCATCGAGCCCGGAGCGCTGGAACAGCCAGAATGCCGCCAGGGTGCCCATTTCGAAGTAAGTCAGGGACGTGTCACCGCGCCCGGCCTCTACCGCGGCAAAGGCCTCGCACAGCTCGGCATCCGTGGCTTCGACGCCATTGACTGTTACCCGCTCGTTGTAACGCAGCAGGTGTGGGGAGTTGTACACCCCCACTTTCAAGCCCTGGGCCCGCAGCAAGGACGCCACGAACGCACAGGTGGAACCCTTGCCGTTGGTCCCGGTGACCGTGATCACCCGAGGCGCCGGCTTGCCCAGTCCCATACGGGACGCTACCTGCTGCGACCGCTCCAGGCCCATGTCGATGGCTGAAGGGTGCAACTGTTCAAGGTAGGCGAGCCATTCGCCAAGGGTACGTTGGGTCATAGGCTGGCTGGCACCGGCGGAACCACGATCGGCTCGATAGGGGCAGCCACGAACTTCGGCGTCGGCAGGCCCATCATTTGCGCCAGCAGGTTGCCCAGACGCGGACGCAGCTCCTGACGGTCGATGATCATGTCGATGGCACCGTGCTCCAGCAGGAACTCGCTGCGCTGGAAGCCTTCCGGCAGTTTCTCGCGCACGGTTTGCTCGATCACACGCGGACCGGCAAAACCGATCAACGCCTTCGGCTCGCCGACAATCACGTCGCCCAGCATCGCCAGACTGGCGGAAACACCGCCGTAGACCGGGTCGGTCAACACGGAGATGAACGGGATGCCCTCTTCACGCAGACGGGCCAGCACCGCGGAGGTCTTGGCCATTTGCATCAGGGAAATCAGCGCTTCCTGCATCCGCGCACCGCCGGAAGCGGCGAAGCAGATCATCGGGCAACGTTTTTCCAGGGCGTAGTTGGCGGCGCGAACGAAACGCTCACCGACGATGGCGCCCATCGAACCGCCCATGAAGGAAAATTCGAACGCCGAAACCACGACCGGCATGCCCAGCAAAGTGCCACTCATGGAAACCAGTGCGTCTTTTTCGCCAGTCTGCTTTTGTGCAGCGGTCAGGCGGTCCTTGTACTTCTTGCCGTCGCGGAATTTCAGACGGTCAACCGGTTCCAGGTCTGCACCCAGCTCGGCACGGCCTTCAACATCGAGGAAGATGTCGATACGGGCGCGGGCGCCGATACGCATGTGATGGTTGCACTTGGGGCAAACGTCCAGGGTCTTTTCCAGCTCCGGACGATACAGCACAGCCTCGCAAGACGGGCATTTGTGCCAAAGACCTTCAGGCACCGAGCTCTTCTTGACCTCGGAACGCATGATCGAAGGGATCAGTTTGTCTACTAACCAGTTGCTCATGCTTTCTTTCTCCAGTACCGGCGGCCCGAACGCTCTGGTTCGCGGCCCCGTGTATGCCCTAGCGCTAAATTCATGTGTGCGGCGATGATCAGTGAATGGCCGGGTCAGCGAAACGTGACCTGCGTACCACCCCATGACCCTCAGCCGTTTTGTACAGTGCAGTGGACGGCGGCAGACTGCCAGCCGTCACATCAACGGGTGCTACCACGTACCGCTTTGATAAATGCCTGAATCTTTGCGTGATCCTTGATGCCCTTGCTCGCCTCAACCCCGCCGCTGACATCCACGGCATAAGGCCGAACGCGGGTAATCGCTTCGGCGACGTTATCCGGCGTCAGACCGCCCGCCAGAATGACCGGCTTGCTCAGGCCTTGCGGTATCAGTGACCAGTCAAACGCCTCCCCGGTTCCTCCGGGAACGCCTTCGACATAGGTGTCGAGCAGGATTCCACTGGCACTTGCATAAGCATCACAGGCCGCGGCGATGTCATCACCCGCCTTGACCCGTAGCGCCTTGATGTACGGCCGGTGCCAGCCTTCGCACTCAGCGGCGGTTTCGTCGCCATGGAACTGCAACAGGTCCAGCGGCACGGCGTCGAGGATTTCCCCCAGCTCGCAACGGCTGGCATTGACGAACAAGCCCACGGTGGTCACGAACGGCGGCAGCGCCTTGATGATCGAGCGCGCCTGCTGGACCGTCACCGCACGGGGGCTTTTGGCGTAGAACACGAATCCGATGGCATCCGCCCCGGCCTCGACGGCTGCCAACGCATCCTCTATGCGGGTAATCCCACAGATCTTGCTGCGAACGGCTGACATGTCGATACAACTCCAAGACAAATCCGGGAAAGTCCCGGATGGTAACAAAAGCGTTCGAGGGCGTCAGCCGCCAAGTTCCGAGAAGCCGGTCAGGAAGTGCGGACCGATGTAGCGCTCGGGCAACTCGAACTCGTCACGGTACTCGACCTGAACCAGATACAAGCCGAATGGATGCGCGGTCACGCCACCGGTCCGTCGAATCCGGCTCTCCAGCACCTCTTTCATCCACTCCACCGGCCGCTCTCCGGCGCCAATGGTCATCAGCACACCGGCAATGTTGCGCACCATATGATGCAGGAAGGCGCTGGCGCGAATATCCAGCACGATCATCTTGCCGTGACGGGTAACGCGCAGGTGATGCAATTCCTTGATCGGCGACTTGGCCTGGCACTGACCGGCGCGAAAAGCGCTGAAATCATGGGTGCCGAGCAGGTACTGGGCGGCCTCGGCCATGCGCTCGACGTCCAGCGGACGGTGGTTCCAGGTCACCTCTTCGTTCAAGTGCGCCGGGCGGATCTGATCGTTGTAGATCACGTAGCGATAACGCCGGGCAATGGCCTTGAACCGCGCATGGAAATGCGCCGGCATGACCTTGGCCCAACTGACACTGACGTCATGGGGCAAGTTGATGTTGGCGCCCATGGTCCAGGCCTTCATCGAACGCTCGACCTGAGTGTCGAAATGCACCACTTGTCCGCAGGCATGCACCCCGGCGTCGGTACGCCCGGCGCACATCAGCGAAACGGGCGAGTCGGCGACTTTGGACAAGGCGTTTTCGAGGGTTTCCTGCACGGTGAGCACCCCGGACGCCTGGCGCTGCCAGCCGCGGTAGCGCGAGCCTTTGTATTCGACGCCCAGCGCGATCCGGAAAAAGCCGTCGGCTGCCATTTCGGCGGCCGGGTTATCTATATTTGCCAAGGAGGGACAGCCTGATGATGTACCAAAGGCGGGCATTATAAGGCCGCCGGGCGGGGATGCCAGAGAGTTCTCCATTGACTGTCCCGGCCTCATCGCGGGCAAGCCCGCTCCCACAGTGATTTATGTTGTTCACAAAACCTGTGGGAGCGGGCTTGCCCGCGATGAGGCCCGAGCAAACAACATCCATTAATGAGCCAAACAAAAACGGCAGCCTCAATGGGCTGCCGCTTTTTTTCAATCTGCCGATCAATCAAGCCAGGCGCGCAAGCATCTCCGCGGCTTCACTCTTCTGCTCGGCACTGCCTTCGCTTACCACCTCATTGAGGATGTCGCGAGCACCGTCGCTGTCGCCCATGTCGATATAGGCCTGAGCCAGATCGAGCTTGGTAGCGGCTTCGTCAGTGCCCGAGAGGAAGTCGAAGTCATCATCGCTATCCAGCGCGGCATCAGCTTCGGTAAAGGTCGGCTCGCCGATGCTGTTGGACAAGCTCTCCAGTTCGGCGTTGACATCATCCAGCTCTGCCGCGAACGCATCCGGCGCGTCCAGTTCCTCGGCCAGCGACAGATCGAAATCGGCCGGCAACTCCAGATCATCCAGCGCGACCTCAGGAACAGCCGGGGTTTCGGCAACCGGGAAATCCTTCACGCCCTCATCCAGATCCAGCAGGAAATCGTCTTCAGCCAGCATCGCCGGCGACGGTTGCGCACCGAGATCCAGGTCGAGGTCGAAGTCCGACAGATCGTCGAGGTTTTCCTTGATTTCAGTCTGCTGCTGCAACACCGACTCAAAGCTCAGATCGTCGTCCAGCGGGAACTCACCAAGGTCTGGCAACGCCGCCACATCAGGCTCCGCTGCAGGTGCAGGTGCCAAAGGCGTAATCGCGTCCAGATCATCCAGGCTCAGGTCGAAGGCGCTGTCGAGGTCATCCTCGAACGGTGCTGGTGCTGGTGCTGGCGCTGGTTCTGGTTCTGGCGCCGGTGCTTGCGGCTCATCGAGCAACAGCTCCTTGACGTATTGCGCATCCAGTTCGGCAGCAACGGCGGCCGCGGCGATGCCACCGGCAGCCACCAGCGCCATGGCCGGGAAGCGACTTTTGAGTTTTTCAACCTGGGCGAAGTTGTCGCCATTAGCCACCAACTGACGCTCCTGGCCGACGAACGCATCGCGGTCGCCTTGCTGACCGTAGACTTCCATCAGTTTCAAGCGCAGATCGCTGCGCTTGGGCTCTTGCTTGACGCCGTCCTCCAGCAACGCGGCGGCCTGATTCAGGCGACCGGCATTGATGTGCGACTGAGCCTGACCCAGCACGTCGTCGGAACGCTCGGCAGCCGGCGCCACCAATGGTGCGGCGATCGGCGTGGTCATCACCACCGGAGCAACCACCGGCGCTGGCGCGGGAGCAGGCGTCGGGGCAGTCGCCAGCTTCACGCTCGGCGGCGGAACTTCCAGGCCTTCGAAGCTGCTTTCCGGCAAGTCGAAATCGGCCGAGAACGGCTGATCTTCGGCCAAGGCACGGGCCATGCGCAGATGTTTCTCGGCTGCTTGCTGGGCTTTGCGTCGACGCGCCAGCAACAGCAGCAGGAGCAGGAGAATCACCGCACCGCCACCGACCAGGCCCAGCAACAGCGGATTGGTCAGCAATTCATTGAACTTCTGATCGTCAGATGCCGCCGGTGTCGCCTCGACGGGCTTCTCGGCTGGCGCGGGCGTTGCCTCAGGGGCAGGCGCAGCGGCAACCGGTGCAGGCGCTGCCTCCGGGTTGGCAGCCAGCTCGGCCGACATTGCCGGCGCGGTCGCAGCCGCTGGAGCAGCCGCAGCGCCCTCGGTTTGCAACTTGGCCAGTTGGTTGTTCTTCAACTCGATCAGGCGCTGCAGCTTGTCTACCTGGCTTTGCAGATCGGCCATGCGGCTTTTCAGTTCGGCGTTATCACGACGACTGGTGTCGAGGCTTTCCTGGGTCACCGCCAGCTTGTTGCTGAGGGCCTTGGCATCTCCGGCAGCCCCTTTGCCAGGGTTCTTGCCGGACTCGGCAGACACCAGGCTCAACTTGTCGGTGGCCGCTTGCGCCGGAGCACCCTCGGTACGAGCGCGATTGGTGGCGTCGAGCTGTTGCTGCCCTGCCCCGGGTTTTGCCACATAACGGCGACCCTGGCGCCAGGCCTTGTTCTGTGCGGCCACTTCGGCAATGGCCTTGGCTTGCGGCAGGCCGGTGCTCTGCGCCTGGTCCGGCATGCGCAGCACCTGGCCGGTCTTCAGGCGATTGATGTTGCCGTCGATAAAGGCATCCGGGTTCAACGCCTGGATGGCCAGCATGGTTTGCTGGATCGAACCGCCATTACGCGCCTTTGCGGCGATTTCCCACAGGGTATCGCGCGGCGTGGTGGTGTATTGGGACGGTTTGGTCGCACCGGTGACGGGCGCGGCAACCGTCGAGGTCGGCTGCGCAGCCGCTTCAGCGGTTTGCGGCGAGAATTTGGACGGATCGAGCAGCACACTGTAGTCGCGCAGCAAGCGGCCGTTCGGCCACATGACCTGAACCAGGAACTTCACCATGGGTTCGGAAAGTGGCTTGCTGGAGGTCACGCGCAGGATGCTTTTGCCGCTGGCGTTGAGCACCGGGGTGAAGGTCAAGTCGTTGAGAAACGCCTGGCGGTCAACACCGGCCTTGGCGAAATCGTCTGGTGAGGCCAGGCTCGGTACCACTTCGGCGGCGGTGAGTTCCTTGACATCGAGCAGCTCGATTTCCGCCACCAACGGCTGGTTGAGCGTCGATTTCAGGGTCAACTCCCCGAGCCCGAGGGCATGCGCCATACCGGAGGACAGCGCCGAGGCGGCCGCTATTGCTAACACCAGTTTGCGAACTTGAACCATTAGCTCATCCTTAGTTTGAACATTCCTCGGCCAGCGAGAAGGTATTGATAGTCGCTGCCGTAAGGCATTGCACGCAACGGCGAGGGTCGTCGCGCGCGGTCATTTCATTGATGCCCGGCAAAGCCCCGCAGAGTGGCTCTGCCTTCAGCACTCCGGCAAGCATAGGCTCGCGCGGAATCATTCGACAAATTGTTGCAAAGTATCTTTTACAGCAGGTCTTTTATCAACAACTCGGCCAGCTGCACAGCGTTGAGCGCCGCGCCTTTGCGTACGTTATCTGACGTCAGCCACAGATTAAGTTCCGACGTGTCGTCAATACCATGGCGAACCCGACCAACGTAGACCACATCCTGGCCTACCGCATCGCCCACCGGGGTCGGGTAATCACCGGCTTCCACCAGTTCGATGCCAGGGGCGTCTTCCAGGGCCGCATTGACTTTCCCCAGGTCGATTTCACTCGCGGACTGCAGGGTCACGCTATAGCTATCGCCAAAAAACACCGGGGCTTGAATGCAAGTGACGGAAATCTTCAATGAAGGCCGCGCCATGACCTGGCGCAGCTCACGCACCAGGCGTTTTTCCAGCAGCGTATGACCTTGCTCATCCGGTTTACCGACCTGGGCCAACAGGTTGAAGGCCATTTGCCGATCAAAGAATTTCGGCTCCAGCGGCCGCACATTCAGCAGCTCGGCGGTTTGCCGGGCGAGCTCGCTCACGGCTTCGCGGCCCTGGGCCGATACCGCCAGGCTGGCGGTCAGGCTGATGCGCTGCAAATCAAGCAAATCCATCAGTGGCGCCAGCACCACCGCCAGCGTGGTGGCCGACGGGCTTGGACTGCTGACCTGAAAGGGTTTGTTCAAGCCGGCCAACACCTGAGCATTGGCTTCAGGCACAACCTGTGGCGCCTTTTCGGCCGGCAGGGCACCGGAGAGATCGATAACCGAGCAACCGGCATCGGTCGCGCGGGAAGCGAAACTCAACGAAACCGCCGGGCCGGCGGCAAAGAATGCCAACTGCACCTTGCTGAAGTCGAACTGATCGACTTCCCGCACCCGCACGTTCTTGCCGCGAAACGGCACCGAACTGCCGGCCGACTCGCTGCTGGCCAACAGGTGCAGGTTACCGATCGGGAAATCGCGCTCTTCGAGAATCTGCACAAGTGTTTCGCCGACAGTACCGGTGGCGCCGATCACGGCAATATCAATGGTCTGGCTCATGGGTTTTACCTCTGGCGAAACGGGGGGAGCGGCACTTTACCGGGTGGGGGGCATGCAGGCAATTCTGCCGGAAATTTGCTGCGGCTGTACCGGCCCCTTCGCGGGCAAGCCCGCTCCCACAGGTTTCAGTTGTGCATACAAACCTTGTGCTCGACACCGAACACTGTGGGAGCGGGCTTGCCCGCGAAGAGGCCAGTATGGGCAATCAATAACTTTCAGACTGTCAGGAATAAAAAAACCCGCGCCTCTTGCAAGGCGCGGGTTCTTTCATTGCATCAACCGATCAACGCTCGAGCAGGATCCGCAGCATGCGACGCAACGGTTCGGCCGCGCCCCACAGCAACTGGTCGCCGACGGTGAACGCGCCGACAAATTGCGAGCCCATGTTCAGCTTGCGCAGACGACCAACCGGGATGTTCAGGGTGCCGGTGACCTTGTTCGGGCTCAGCTCCTGAATGCTGGTTTCGCGGTTGTTCGGCACCAGCTTGACCCAAGGGTTGTGCTGGCTGATCAAACCTTCGATATCAGCGATCGGTACGTCTTTGTTCAGCTTGATGGTCAGCGCCTGGCTGTGGCAGCGCATGGCGCCGATGCGCACGCAGATGCCATCGACCGGGATCGGGCTCTTGAAGCGACCGAGGATCTTGTTGGTCTCGGCCTGGGCCTTCCACTCTTCGCGGCTCTGACCGTTCGGCAGTTCCTTGTCGATCCACGGGATCAGGCTGCCGGCCAACGGTACGCCGAAGTTTTCAGTCGGGTAAGCGTCGCTGCGCATGGCTTCAGCCACACGGCGGTCGATGTCGAGGATCGCGCTGGCCGGATCGGCCAGTTGATCGGCAACAGCGGCGTGGGTCGCGCCCATTTGCTTGATCAGTTCACGCATGTTCTGCGCGCCGGCACCGGAGGCCGCCTGATAAGTCATGGCGCTCATCCACTCCACCAGGCCAGCTTCGAACAGGCCACCGAGGCCCATCAGCATCAGGCTGACGGTGCAGTTGCCGCCGATGTAGTTCTTGGTGCCCGCGTCCAGTTGCTGGTCGATGACCTTGCGGTTGACCGGATCCAGAACGATCACCGCGTCATCCTGCATACGCAGGCTGGAAGCGGCGTCGATCCAGTAACCCTGCCAGCCGGCTTCACGCAGCTTGGGGAAGACTTCGCTGGTGTAGTCGCCACCCTGGCAGGTCAGAATCACGTCGAGGGTTTTCAGCTCTTCAATGCTGTAAGCGTCCTTGAGCGGAGCAATGTCCTTGCCCACGGACGGGCCTTGGCCACCGACATTGGAAGTGGTGAAAAACACCGGCTCGATAAGATCGAAATCCTGCTCTTCCAGCATCCGCTGCATGAGCACGGAACCGACCATGCCGCGCCAACCGATCAGACCTACACGTTTCATCGCAACTACACCTTCTTGAAATGTGGACCGCTACCTTGTCTTGAATTTGGCAGCGGGCCCGAGAGATTACAGATTCCGCAGCGCGGCGACTACTGCGTCACCCATTTCCTGCGTACCGACTTTAGTGCAACCGGCCGACCAGATGTCACCGGTGCGCAAGCCCTGATCCAGCACTAGGCTGACGGCTTTCTCGATGGCATCGGCCGCGGCCTGCTGGTTGAAGCTGTAACGCAACATCATCGACACCGACAAAATGGTCGCCAGCGGGTTGGCGATGCCCTTGCCCGCGATGTCCGGGGCCGAACCGTGGCACGGCTCGTACATGCCCTTGTTGTTGGTGTCCAGGGACGCCGACGGCAGCATGCCGATGGAACCGGTGAGCATCGAGGCCTGGTCGGACAGGATGTCGCCGAACATATTGTCGGTAACGATCACGTCGAACTGCTTCGGTGCGCGCACCAGCTGCATCGCGGCGTTGTCGACGTACATGTGGCTCAGTTCGACTTCAGGATAATCCTTGGCCACTTGTTCGACCACTTCACGCCACAGTTGGCTGGAAGCCAGTACGTTGGCCTTGTCCACCGAGCACAGCTTCTTGCCACGGACCATGGCCATGTCGAAACCGACACGGGCGATGCGGCGGATTTCGCTTTCGCTGTACGGCAGGGTGTCATAGGACTGACGCTCGCCGTTTTCCAGGGTACGGGTACCACGAGGCGCGCCGAAGTAGATGCCGCCGGTCAGCTCACGAACGATCAGGATGTCCAGGCCGGCCACGATTTCCGGCTTCAGGCTGGAAGCCTCGGCCAGTTGCGGGTACAGGATCGCCGGACGCAGGTTGCCGAACAGGCCCAGTTGCGCACGGATTTTCAGCAGACCGCGTTCAGGGCGGATGTCACGTTCGATGGCATCCCATTTCGGGCCGCCAACGGCGCCCAGCAACACGGCGTCGGCCGCGCGGGCACGCTCCAGGGCCTCGTCGGCCAACGGCACGCCGTGCTTGTCGATGGCAGCGCCACCGATCACATCGTGGCTCAGTTCGAAACCCAGGGCGAACTTGTCGCTGGCCAATTCCAGCACCTTGACCGCTTCGGCCATGATTTCCGGGCCAATACCGTCACCTGGGAGAATCAGAATCTGCTTGCTCATGCTTTCCTCATGTCATCAGTCGGTGCGCCTTGGGCGCACCCGGAAAAGTTCTATCGCTCGGCCATCAGTACCAGCACATCCGTACTGAACGAACCATCGGCCTCAATCTCAAAATATTCGCGTACTTCATTGCCCATCGACTGCTGCAACTCGCGGATCGCCGCGCGCATCACTTGCGGTGTGCGCATGCGCTCGACCCAGCTGTTGTATTCCAGGCGCAAGCGCTGACGGGTGGTACTGCGGGTGTGCAGCCCCGCCTCGCTGACCTGGCGCAACCACTCGCCGGCGGAATAATCGCGCACATGGCTGGTGTCGCGCAGCACTTCGACGCTTTGCAGGTAAGTGTCGAACAGCGGGCTACCCGGTGACAACACGTCGACGAACGCGGCCACACCGCCCGGCTTCAGGACTCGACGCACCTCCCGCAGGGCCGCGCCCAGGTCGCTCCAATGGTGCGCCGAATAGCGGCTGAAGACGAAATCGAATTCGCCATCGGCGAACGGCAGGCGCTCGGCGGCACCGTTGACCGTGGTTACGTTGCTCAAGCCACGCTCGACAGCAGCGGCAGCGACCACGTCGAGCATTTGCTGCGACAGGTCGTAGGCCACCACCTCTTTCACCAATGAGGCTACGTGAAAACTCACGTGACCTGCGCCGCACCCCAGATCCAGGACCCTGGCCTCGGCCTGCCCCGCCAGTTCGGCCTGTAGCAGCGCGAATTCGGTGCCTTGAGCGTGTACGGCGCTGCTCAGGTAGGCCGAGGCCTGTTCACCGAATTGCTTCTGGACTACCTGACTGTGCTGGGCGGAGCTGGTCATGAGGGACTTCCTTTTTCAGGTTTTAGCCTTGTGGTGTCTGGGCTGCCGTCTTCGCGAGCAAGCCCGCTCCCACATTGGAATGCATTTCAAAATGTGGGAGCGGGCTTGCTCGCGAAGGGGCCAGCCCTGACTACTTCAATCTCAAATCAATCAAGCGTCGCGAAACAACCAAGGCTGGCTCGCACGATGCTTGGCCTCAAATGCCGCAATCGCATCGCCGTCCTGCAAGGTCAGGCCGATATCGTCCAGGCCGTTCAACAGGCAATGCTTGCGAAACGCATCAATCTCAAAACTCAACACCTTGCCATCCGGACGGGTCACGGTCTGGGCCTGCAGGTCAACCTGCAACTGATAGCCCGGATTGGCCTCGATCTGCTGGAACAGTTCGTCGACTTCGGCGTCGCTCAAGATGATCGGCAGCAAGCCGTTCTTGAAGCTGTTGTTGAAGAAGATGTCGGCATAGCTCGGCGCGATGATGCTGCGGAAACCGTACTCTTCCAGCGCCCACGGCGCGTGTTCACGGCTGGAGCCGCAACCGAAGTTTTCGCGGGCCAGCAACACGCTGGCGCCCTGGTAACGTTCGGCGTTGAGGACGAAGTCCTTGTTCAGCGGACGCTTGGAGTTGTCCTGGTAAGGCTGGCCCACATCCAGGTAGCGCCATTCATCGAACAGGTTCGGGCCAAAGCCCGTGCGCTTGATCGACTTCAGGAACTGCTTCGGGATGATCTGGTCGGTGTCGACGTTGGCACGATCCAAAGGCGCGACAAGACCAGTGTGCTGGGTAAAAGCTTTCATGCTGCGCTCCTTCAGATCAATTCACGGACGTCGACGAAACGACCGTTTATAGCAGCGGCCGCGGCCATGGCCGGGCTGACGAGGTGAGTACGACCACCGGCACCCTGACGGCCTTCGAAGTTACGGTTGGAGGTCGAGGCGCAATGCTCACCGGACTCCAGGCGGTCCGGGTTCATCGCCAGGCACATCGAGCAACCCGGCTCACGCCATTCGAAACCGGCTTCGAGGAAAATCTTGTCCAGGCCTTCCGATTCAGCCTGGGCTTTAACCAGGCCCGAGCCCGGCACCACGATGGCCTGCTTGATGGTCGAGGCCACTTTACGGCCCTTGGCGATCACGGCCGCCGCACGCAGGTCTTCGATCCGCGAGTTGGTGCAGGAACCGATGAACACACGGTCGAGCTGAATGTCGGTGATCGCCTGATTGGCGGTCAAACCCATGTACTTCAAGGCACGGACGATGGAGTCGCGCTTGACCAGGTCCATTTCCTTCGCAGGATCCGGCACGTTCTGGTCTACCGCCAGCACCATCTCAGGCGAAGTACCCCAGCTGACTTGCGGCTTGATCTGGGTCGCATCGAGCTCGACAACCGTATCAAACGTGGCATCGGCGTCAGACACCAGGTCTTTCCAGGCTTCAACGGCCAGGTCCCATTCCGCGCCTTTCGGGGCAAATGGACGACCCTTGACGTAAGCCACGGTTTTTTCGTCCGCAGCCACCAGGCCTACGCGAGCGCCGGCCTCGATGGACATGTTGCAGATGGTCATGCGGCCTTCGACGGACAGGTCGCGAATCGCGCTGCCGGCGAACTCGATGGCGTGGCCGTTACCGCCGGCGGTGCCGATCTTGCCGATCACCGCGAGCACGATGTCCTTGGCGGTCACGCCGAACGGCAATTGGCCTTCGACGCGCACCAGCATGTTTTTCATTTTCTTGGCGACCAGGCACTGGGTGGCGAGCACATGCTCGACCTCGGAAGTGCCGATACCGTGAGCCAATGCGCCGAATGCGCCATGGGTCGAGGTATGGGAGTCGCCGCAGACCACGGTCATGCCGGGCAAGGTTGCGCCTTGCTCCGGGCCGATGACATGGACGATGCCCTGGCGAACGTCGTTCATCTTGAACTCGACAATGCCGTATTCATCGCAGTTGTCATCGAGGGTCTGGACTTGCAGGCGCGAAACCTGGTCAACGATGGCGTCGATGCCGCCCTTGCGCTCCGGCGTGGTCGGTACGTTGTGGTCCGGGGTCGCGATGTTGGCATCGATGCGCCATGGCTTGCGCCCGGCCAGACGCAGGCCTTCGAAGGCTTGCGGCGAGGTCACTTCGTGGATGATGTGACGATCGATGTAGATCAGCGCAGAGCCATCGTCGCGCTGCTTGACCAAATGCGAATCCCAGAGCTTGTCGTAGAGCGTTTTGCCGGCCATCAGACGGTTTCCTCATCAGCTTGTTTCTATGCCCTGGGTCTTGAGCGACTCAATAACCCCTTGGCTTGTGAGGCTGATCCTATGGGGTTACATTAAATAACTCAAATTCATATTTTTTATGCTTTGGATAACCAACTGGAATGCAACTATGGACCTGGCCAACCTCAATGCCTTTATTGCCATCGCCGAGACCGGAAGCTTCTCCGGCGCCGGGGAACGGCTGCACCTGACCCAGCCGGCCATCAGCAAGCGCATCGCCGGGCTGGAGCAGCAATGGAAGGTGCGGTTGTTCGACCGTCTGGGTCGTGAAGTGGGCCTGACCGAGGCCGGGCGCGCCCTGCTGCCGCGGGCTTATCAGATTCTCAATGTCCTCGATGATACGCGCAGAGCCCTGACCAACCTCACCGGCGAGGTGACCGGCCGTCTGACCCTGGCCACCAGTCACCACATCGGCTTGCACCGTTTGCCGCCCTTGCTGAGGGAGTTCACCCGACTCTACCCACAAGTGGCGCTGGATATTCAGTTCCTCGATTCGGAAGTGGCCTACGAGGAAATTCTCCATGGCCGCGCCGAACTGGCGGTCATTACCCTGGCGCCGGAACCCCATGCGCTGGTCAAGGCCACCCCGGTATGGGACGACCCGCTGGATTTCGTGGTTGCGCCGGAGCATTCGTTGCTCAATAACGGCAAGGTCAGCCTGGCGGACATCGCCCGACACCCGGCGGTCTTCCCCGGTGGCAATACCTTTACCCACCACATTGTGCAGCGGCTGTTTGAAGCCCAGGGCCTGACGCCAAACATCGCCATGAGCACCAACTACCTGGAAACCATCAAGATGATGGTCTCGATCGGCCTGGCCTGGAGCGTTTTGCCGCGCACCATGCTCGATGACCAGGTGGCGCGCATACCTTTGCCGGGCATACAGCTCACTCGCCAGCTAGGCTATATCTTGCACACAGAAAGGACGCTGTCGAATGCTGCGCGGGCCTTCATGGCCTTGCTGGACGCTCAACTCGATCAGCCAGGGACTCAAGGCTAAGCTGTGCTAATCCTGTAGAGCCGCGAATTCCTGCCCCAAACGCCCATTCAGCCCAAGGCTTGCCAATGCCCAAATCTGTTGACCGTATTCCGCCAATGCCGCGTATACAGGCACTTGACCCGAAAAGCTCCGAACAGAGCTGGGAAAGTGCCCCGCAATTGTTGGCCGCGCTCAACGGCGCGCGCCTGGGTGCGTGGTATTGGGACATCGAGCGCGGGAAGATCAGTTGGTCCCGGGGCACGCAGGCGTTGTTCGGCTTCGATCCCCGCAAACCGTTGCCATCGGATCTGGAATACCTCGACTTGCTGCCTCCGGAGGATCGTGCGAAAACCGTTCGCGCGTTCCACGCAGTCATCGCTGGCGCACCGCTGGAGCAAGCGATGCATCACCGCATCCGCTGGCCCGATGGCAGCCTGCACTGGCTGGAAATCAGCGGCAGCCTGTTACCGGACAAGCACGGCCGGCCACGGATGATCGGTGTGATCCGCGAGATTACCCACCAGCGCCAGCGCGAACAGGCGTTGAGCAGCTCGGAAAAACGCTTCGCCACCCTGTTCCACCTGTGCCCCAACATGGTCCTGCTGACCCGCCAGGAAGACGGCCTGATCACCGAAGCCAACCAGTATTTCGAAAGCCTGTTCGGCTGGCCGGTGCAAAACGCGATCGGCCGCACCACCCTGGAACTGGGCCTGTGGGTGCATCCCGAACAACGGGCCGAACTGGTCAAGGCCACCAAAGCCAAAGGCGACCTGGTCAGCATGGAAGTGCAGTTTCGCGCCAGCAATGGCCAGGTTCACGACGGCATCCTCAGTGCGCAAAAGGTCGAGCTCGAAGGCCAGCCCTATCTACTGAGCACGTTCCTTGACACCACCGAGCGCAAAGTCGCCGAACAGGCCCTAAAGGACAGCCAGGAACGCCTCGACCTGGCACTGGACTCGGCGCAACTCGGCACCTGGGACTGGCACATTCCCAGCGGCATGCTCTACGGATCGGCACGGGCCGCCCAGCTGCACGGTCTGGACGCCAAGCCCTTCCACGAGTCCTTCGACGAGTTCTTCGAAGGCGTGCCCGGCGAAGAACGCGACACCATGCGCGACGCTTACCGCAGTCTGCGTGAAGGCCCGGCCGGCAACTATCAATTGACCTACCGCGTGCAATTGCCCGACGGCACCTCGCGCTATCTGGAAAGCCGTGCCCGCCTCTACCGCGATGACAACGGTGTGCCGGTGCGTATGGCCGGCACCTTGCTCGACATCACTGATCAGGTGGAACGCGAACAACGGCTGGTGGCCTCCGAAGAGAAATTCGCCACGCTGTTCCAGGTCAGCCCCGATCCGATCTGCGTCACCCGCCAGGACTCCGGCCAGTTCATTGAAATCAACTCCAGCTTCACCCAGACCTTCGGCTGGAGCACCGCCGATGTGATCGGCCGCAGCGCCGACGAAATCGGCCTGTGGGACGCTTCGGCGAAAAGCCTGCGACGAATCGAACAAGTGATCCGCGAACAAGGCCTGAACAACGTGGCCATTCTGGTCCAGCACAAGGAAGGACAGACCCTGACTTGTGTGATTTCCAGCCGCCAGATCAGCGTCGGCGACCAGCCCTGCATCGTCACCACCCTGCGCGATATCACACAGCAACAGCGCTCGGAAGCGGCGCTCAAGGCCAGTGAAGAGAAATTCGCCAAGGCCTTCCACTCCAGCCCCGACGCCATCACCATCACCGAGCGCGACACCGGACGCTATCTGGAGGTCAACGACGGCTTCTGCCGCCTGACCGGCTACCGCGCCGAGGAGGTGGTGGGCCGCACGGTGTACCAGGTCGGGATTTGGGCCGAAGAAAAACAACGCTCGGCGCTGCTGGCCGAATTGCAGATCAAGGGACGGGTTCATCACCAGGAAATGCTCGGGCGCAACAAGCGCGGCGAACTGCTCACCGTCGAAGTCTCGGTGGAACCGATCACCCTCAATGAAACCGCCTGCCTGCTGCTGACCGCGCGCGACGTCAGCCTGCTGAAAAATGCCGAAGCGCAGATCCGCCACCTGGCCTATCACGACCCACTGACCAACCTGCCCAACCGTGCCTTGCTGATGGACCGCCTGAGCCAGCAGATCGCCCTGCTCAAACGGCATAACCTGCGGGGCGCGCTGATGTTCCTCGACCTCGACCATTTCAAGCACATCAACGACTCCCTCGGGCACCCGGTGGGCGATACCGTGCTGAAAATCATCACCGCTCGCCTGGAGGCCAGCGTGCGCATGGAGGACACCGTTGCGCGCCTGGGCGGTGACGAATTCGTGGTACTGCTCAGCGGCCTCGAAGGCTCGCGCAGCGAGGTCAGTGAACAGGTTCGCGAAGTGGCCGACACTATCCGCGAGCTGCTGTCCGAACCGATGTTCCTCGACGGCCAGCGCCTGCAAGTGACACCCAGCATCGGCATTGCGCTGATCCCCGATCACGGCTCGACCCCGACCGACCTGCTCAAGCGCGCCGACATCGCGCTCTATCGCGCCAAGGACTCGGGTCGCAATACCACGCAGATGTACCACAACACCATGCAGAAGGCCGCGAGCGAACGCCTGCGCATGGAAACCGACCTGCGCCTGGCCCTTTCCCGGGGCGAGTTTCGCGTGCATTACCAACCCCAGGTCGACGCCCGGGGCGACCGCATCGTCGGTGCCGAGGCCCTGGTGCGCTGGAATCATCCGGAACTCGGCCCGCAGTCACCCGCCGAGTTCATCAAGGTGCTGGAAGACAGCGGACTGATTCTGGAGGTCGGCACCTGGATCCTCGACGAAGCCTGCCAGGCCTTCAAACGGTTGATCGACGACGGTCTGGTGAATCCGTATAAATTCAGCCTGTGCGTAAACATCAGCCCGCGCCAGTTCCGCCAGAACGATTTCGTCGAACGTGTCGAAAACAGCCTGAACACCTATGGCCTGCCCTGCTCCCTGTTGAAACTGGAAATCACCGAAGGCATCGTGATCCAGAACCTGGAAGACACCATCAGCAAAATGCGCCGCCTGAAAAAACTCGGTGTGAGCTTCGCCATGGACGACTTCGGCACTGGCTACTCCTCGCTGACCTACCTCAAGCGCTTGCCGGTCGACACCCTGAAAATCGACAAGTCATTCATCCGCGACGCCACCAGCGACCCGAACGACGCCGAGATCATCCGCGCCATCGTCGCCATGGCCCACAGCCTGGATTTGAAGGTGATCGCCGAAGGGGTGGAAACGGCGGAGCAGCTTGAGTTCCTGCAGGGACTGGAGTGTCACTTCTACCAAGGGTATTTGCACAGCCAGCCGTTGCCGGTGGAGGAGTTTCAAAAACTGCTGAAGTGACAGGCACAAAAAAGGGCGCCAATGGCGCCCTTCTTCTTGCTCCGACTCAGTGTTGCAGAGCCGGCTTTTGCGTCCCGTTGATCGGGATGCGCTTGGCTTTCGCCTCTTCCGGAATCACCCGTAGCAGGTCGATGCTCAACAGACCGTTGCTCAGGCCGGCAGCCTTGATCTCGATGTGGTCCGCCAGACGGAAGGACAGCTTGAACGCACGCTGCGCAATGCCCTGATACAGATAAGTGACGTCTTCGTTCGCGTCGCGTTTACCGCCACTGATGGTCAGCACACCTTTCTCGACTTCGAGCTCCAGATCTTCTTCCTGGAAACCGGCCGCGGCAATCACGATGCGGTATTGATCGTCGCCGTGTTTCTCCACGTTATAGGGTGGATAGCTGCTGCCTGGCTCGTTGCGCAGGGCGGTCTCGAACAGGTCGTTGAAACGGTCGAAACCTACCGAGGAACGGAACAGTGGGGCCAAGGATAATGTAGTAGCCATGATGCAAATCTCCTGAAAACAATCAGCAAGGTTTTTTGTCTCCGCGACCCGAATTCGGCATCGCGTAATCCTTAAATAGGGACCGCTGATTGCATTTCAAGAGATTGTTTTCTGCTTTTTTTACAAAAAATTTCAGGCCGCTTCCGCCACCGGCAGCCCCAGCAAACGCGAGACGTTATCCAGCTCGGTCTCACGACGCAGCACGGTAAAGAGCTCTACCGCCTCGGGATAATTGCGGGTCAGCATCGCCAGCCATTGCTTCAGACGACCCGGCGACTGGCGTGGCGTCATTTGTGCCTTGGCTTGCAGCCAGAAGTCCTGGATCAGCGGCAACAACTCGGTCCAGGTCATCTCGACCACCTCTTCACCGGCCCGCGCCGCGGCGATCTGCCGGGCGAGATCCGGGCGCGAAACCAGGCCGCGACCGAGCATGATGTCTTCCACGCCGCTGATCTCGCGGCAACGACGCCAGTCTTCGACGCTCCAGATGTCGCCATTGGCGAACACCGGCACCTTGACCACGTCCTGCACCCGCGGAATCCACTCCCAGTGTGCCGGCGGCTTGTAGCCGTCGACCTTGGTCCGCGCATGCACCACGATGTGTTCGGCGCCGCCTTCGGCCAGGGCCGTGGCACACACCAGCGAGCCGTCCGGGCTGTCGAAGCCCAGGCGCATCTTGGCGGTGACTGGAATGTGCGCGGGGACGGCACGACGGACGTGCTCGACGATCTGGTTGAGCAGCTCGGGTTCCTTGAGCAATACCGCACCACCACGGGATTTGTTGACGGTCTTGGCCGGACAGCCGAAGTTCAGGTCGATCACTTCGGAGCCCAGCTCACAAGCCAGCGCGGCATTTTCCGCCAGGCACACAGGATCGGAACCGAGCAGTTGCACACGCAGCGGCACACCGGAGGCCGTCCGGGCACCGTTGAGCAACTCCGGACCGAACTTGTGGAAATAGGCAGGTGTGAGCAACTGGTCGTTGACCCGGATGAACTCGGTCACGCACCAGTCAATACCACCCACACGGGTCAGCACGTCGCGCAGGATGTCGTCGACCAACCCCTCCATGGGCGCCAAAGCAATTTGCATGAAAAACACACTCGAGGAAAAACGTGCGGCAGTTTACTGGATTGCGCGAGAAACCGCAGATCCCTTGTGGGAGCGGGCTTGCTCGCGAATGCGATTTAACATTCAACATTGATATTGACTGGCACACCGCTTTCGCGAGCAAGCCCGCTCCCACATTCAGATTTTGGCGGATTCCAGATTTTGCGATAGCAACGCCGGACCATAACCCTCGATGAACTCCGCCGGCATGCGCTTGGGCTTGCCTGTGGACAACTCGATGCAGACGAAGGTGGTCTGCGCCCGCAGCAACGTCGAATTATCGCTGGGGCGGACCAACTGGAAGTGCCGGGTCATTTTAAGGCGCTGATCCCAATCGACGATCCAGGTCGCCAATTGCAACTCATCGTCCTCATAGGCTGCCGCCAGGTAATCGATCTCGTGCCGCACCACCGCCATCGCCCGGTCCAGCCGCCGATACTCGACCAGGTCCAGGCCAAGACGCTGGGAGTGGCGCCAGGCACAGCGTTCGAGCCAGGTCACGTAGACCGCGTTGTTCGCGTGCCCCAACCCGTCAATGTCCTCGGCGCTCACTTGCAGATCAATGATGAACGGCGTTTCCCGATCCCAGCCCATGCCCGACTCCCTGGTCAGATAATTTCGACCGGGGCAGTGTAACGGAAGCTCAGGCGGATTGGCGTGATTGCAGACTGCGCCCGGCCAGCAGTGATAACACGCCATCAATCACCCGAGGGTCGGCCAACACTCGCTGATGACCACCGTCTTTCAAACGCAACAAGCGGCTGTCGAACCAGGCTTCATGGATCAGCTGGGATTCCTTCACAGAGACAAAGTTGTCGTCTTCGGCATGGACAATCAGGCCGGGCATGTCGAGTTGATAGTGCGCGACATCCAGCGTCGCGGCTCGCATGCCGACGTCTTGCTCGACCTGGCGAATGAACGCCGAGCGGGCCTTCGGTGGCAGCCCGACATAGCGGGCAAAACCACGCAACACACCGAGAATCCGCGCTGGGGCCGCAATGCTGACCAGGGTTTCCGTGCGCAGGCCCAACTGGACCGCGAGCATCGCACTGGCGCCGCCCATGGAGTGGCCGATGACCGCTTGCAGGGGTGGCAGTTCGGCGGCCGCTTCCAGCATGGCGCGGGCGAACAGCACCACATTCGCTTCACTGCCCGGTGAGCGACCGTGGGCCGGACCATCCAGGGCCACGACCGAGTAACCGGCATCGACCAGCGCGGTGATGAGGCTGGCAAACTGCGTCGGCCGCCCTTCCCAGCCATGCATCAGCAATACTGCCGGGCCCTGACCCCAACGCAAGGCCGAGAGACCGAAACGCAGGGTGACCCGCTCGGACTTGGCCAACAGTGGCAGCTCCCAGTCACGCAGCGGCAGATCCCGTGGCGTCATGAACGCCTGTCGCATTTTGCTTGCGACCAGTTTCGGGGCAAACCAGCCCAAGGTGCCATTAACGCCACGAACCCACTTTAACGTGCTCATCGCATTCTCCTCAGGCCGCAGCCTTCAGGTCAACGCACTGCCGATTTGGCCGCGCGCAGTAATCGATCGGACAACTCTCCTGGCCCCAGCGCCCGCGCCAGAGCCAGCCCACCCACCATCAAGGCCATGTCGGCCAGGGCTTTTTCGGTTTCTTCAGGGCTGGCCGCCAACTGCGCGACCATCAATTCCACATGCTCATTGAGCGCAACACGAAACGCTTCCGGCAGCCGCCCCAGTTCGCCGACCGATGCCGGGATCGGACAGGCCGATTCGGAGGAATCACGGTGCTTGCGCGACAGATAGAACGCCGCCACCAGCGCGCGGCGCTCTTCGCCGGTCAACTCCGCGTCCATGTCGGCAATCAGGTCACGGCGGTGACCGAGCAATTGCCTGAACGCCTCCAGCATCATCGCGTCCTTGCTTTCGAAGTGGGCGTAGAAGCCGCCGACCGTCAGGCCCGCCGCGCCCATCACTTCGCCCACGCTTGGCTCGGCCGGGCCGCGCTGAATCAGCGCTGCGCTGGCAGCCTTGAGGATGCGTTCGCGGGTTTGGGCTTTTTTATCGTTCATCGTTGCCTCCGAATATTACGATTGAAATATTATTCTCATAATAAATTTTAACAAGTCATGGGCATGACCGCTGGTCTGAAGAACAGTTTTTTTGGAAATTTTGGAAATGGAGGAATTTGGCCAAACGCCAGACAAACAAAAGGGCCATTCAATAATTGAATGACCCTTATAAATCCCGCAGAGCGGGTAATCGTGGCGTCCCCTAGGGGACTCGAACCCCTGTTACCGCCGTGAAAGGGCGGTGTCCTAGGCCACTAGACGAAGGGGACACAAACCCTTCTATACAACTGATCAGTGCTGAGTGCTGATCGATTCAAGGCCGGTGTGGCCAGACCTTGAACTGTAAAATTGGTGGAGCTAAGCGGGATCGAACCGCTGACCTCCTGCATGCCATGCAGGCGCTCTCCCAGCTGAGCTATAGCCCCGGATTTTTCGCCTCGCGGCGGAGCGACATCTTGCAACATCGCTTCTGTAAAACTGGCGTCCCCTAGGGGACTCGAACCCCTGTTACCGCCGTGAAAGGGCGGTGTCCTAGGCCACTAGACGAAGGGGACGCAAACCCTTCTATACAACTGATCAGTGCTGAGATCTGATCGCTTCAAGGCCGGTGTGGCCAGACCTTGAAGTGTAAATTGGTGGAGCTAGACGGGATCGAACCGTCGACCTCTTGCATGCCATGCAAGCGCTCTCCCAGCTGAGCTATAGCCCCTCATCGTTGATGTCATCGCTGAGGACGGGGCGAATCTTAAGGGCGTATCGAAAGCCTGTCAAACTTATTTTTCAAAAAATTAAAATTTTTTGCCGACATAACAATCACTTACCGCCCTCCCCCCCGAAAAATCGGGGTCTGAGGACCACTGCGCGCCCAACGACGGGCACACACAATGGCCATCAGCCCTTCATCAAGCGTGTCAGGCAATCGCGCCCAACAGCTTTTCCCACTCCTTGTTTTCTTTCTTCGACACGCCTCCCAGCAGGTCAATGGCCTGGCGCAGACGGAAACGGGTCAGGTCCGGCCCGAGGATTTCCATCGCATCGAGCACCGACACCGAGCTGGCCTGACCAGTGATCGCAGCGAACATCAGCGGCATGGCATCACGCAGCTTCAGCTCCAGGGATTCGACCACCGCCTGAATGGTCGCGGTGATGCTGTCCTTTTCCCACTGACGCAGGCTTTCGAGCTTCCACAGGATCAACTGCATCAACTGACGAACCTGATCACCCGACAGTTTCTTCGATTCGAACAACTTCGCATCCGGGTTCACGCCACCGGCAAAGAAGAACCCGGCCAGCGGTGCGACCTGGCTGAAGGTTTCGACCCGGCCCTGTACGTGCGGTGCGATCTTCATCATGTATTCGGAATTGAACGCCCACTTCTGCACGCGCGCGGCGAACTCTTCCACCGGCAGGTCGCGCAGCCACTGGCCGTTGAGCCACGACAGCTTCTCGATGTCGAAGATCGGCCCGCCGAGGGACACGCGCTTGAGGTCGAAGTTGTCGACCATTTCCTGCAGCGAGAACTTCTCACGCTCGTCCGGCATCGACCAGCCCATGCGACCCAGGTAGTTGAGCATCGCTTCGGGCATGAAGCCCATGCGCTCGTAGAAGGTCACCGAGGTCGGGTTCTTGCGCTTGGACAGCTTGCTCTTGTCCGGGTTACGCAGCAGCGGCATGTAGCACAGCTCCGGCTGTTCCCAGCCGAAGTATTCGTAAAGCAGGATCAGCTTCGGTGCCGATGGCAGCCACTCTTCGCCACGCAATACGTGGGTGATGCCCATCAGGTGGTCGTCGACCACGTTGGCCAGGAAGTAGGTCGGCAGGCCGTCGGTCTTCATCAGGACTTGCATGTCCATGCGGTCCCACGGGATTTCAACGTCGCCACGGAGCATGTCCGGCACCACGCAAACGCCTTCGCTCGGTACTTTCATGCGGATAACGTGGGGCTCGCCAGCGGCCAGGCGACGGGCGACCTCTTCCTTGGACAGCAGCAGCGCGCGGCCGTCGTAACGCGGGGTTTCGCCGCGAGCCATTTGCTCGGCGCGCATCTGGTCCAGCTCTTCGGCGGTGCAGAAGCACGGGAAGGCATGGCCCATTTCGACCAGTTGCTGGCAATACTTCTGGTAAATGTCGCCGCGCTCGCTTTGACGGTACGGACCGTGCGGGCCGCCGACATCCGGGCCTTCGCTCCAGTCGATCCCGAGCCAGCGCAAGGCGTCGAAAATCTGCTGTTCGGACTCGCGGGTCGAACGCAGCTGGTCAGTGTCTTCGATCCGCAGGATGAACTCACCGCCGTGCTGCTTGGCAAAGCAGTAGTTGAACAAGGCGATATAGGCGGTACCTACGTGGGGATCCCCGGTAGGCGATGGCGCGATGCGAGTGCGGACGGTGGTCATGGCATGTCTCGAAAAGAATAAAAGCGAAGTTCAAACAAGGCGCGAATGGTAACAGGCGACACCCGCCCGGCTCCAGTGAACAGGGCATTTAAGCCAAGGTTGCGTCTGTAACGCCCGTACAGGGAGGTGAATGGCCGAAAATCAGCCGACAGCATTTACCGCTTATCGGCTGTATGCCAGATTTGCCCGCTGATAACTTCTCTTACAATTTCTCGACTACAGTTTGCCCCATGCCTGCCCAACTCAAGCGTCGCCTCTTCTCGTTCCTGCTGATTGTCCTGTTGGTTGCCGGGGGCCTGTTTGCCCATTGGCTCTTGAAGGGGCGCTTTTATGAAAGCACCGACAACGCTTATGTCCAGGGCGAGATCACCCGCGTGTCGAGCCAATTGGGCGCGCGTATCGATCAGGTGCTGGTGCAGGACAACCAGCATGTCGAGAAAGGCCAGTTGCTGGTCAAACTCGAAGGCGACGACTTCCGCCTCGCTGTCGACCGCGCCAATGCCGCCCTGGCCACCCGCCAGGCCGAACGCCTGCAAGCCCAGAGTAAACTGACCCAGCAGGCCAGCCTGATTGCCGCCAGCGAAGCGCAGGTCGCGTCCAGCCAGGCCAGCCTGGGTCGCTCGCAGATCGACCTGACCCGTGCCGAGACCTTGCGCAAACCCGGCTATATCTCGGAAGAACGGGTGACCACCCTCTCCGCCGACAACCACATCGCACGCTCGCAAGTGGCCAAGGCCCAGGCCGACGCGCAAAGCCAGCGCCAGCAGGTCAATGCGCTGAATGCAGAGATCAAACGCCTCGACGCGCAGATCGCCAACGCCAAAACCGACCTGGCCCAGGCCGAACTGAACCTGACCCGCAGCGAAATCCATGCCCCCATCAGCGGCCTGATCGGCCAGCGTGCAGCCCGCGAAGGCCAATATGTGCAGGCCGGCGCTTACCTGTTGTCGATCGTGCCGGACGAAGACATCTGGATTCAGGCCAATTTCAAGGAAACCCAGATTGGCCACATGCAACCCGGCCAGGAAGCCGAACTGACCTTCGACGCCTACAGCGACACCCCGATCAAAGCCCGGGTCGACAGCCTGTTCGCCGCCTCGGGCGCGCAGTTCAGCCTGTTGCCGCCGGACAATGCCACGGGCAACTTCACCAAAGTCGTACAACGGATTCCGGTCAAACTGACCTTCGCCGCGGACAATCCGCTACGCGGCAAGATCCGCCCGGGCATGTCGGTCACCGCCAAGGTGAACATCAAGGACGCCCCTGAAGAAATCACCCCCAAAGTGAGCCACAAAGACGCCCCTGACGATGGCCGGTGATCAACTGATCCGCCCGGTCGGCGAACCGACCCGGCGGGACTGGATTGCGGTGATGAGCGTGATGCTCGGTGCGTTCATGGCGGTGCTGGACATCCAGATCACCAACTCCTCGCTCAAGGACATCCAGGGTGCACTGTCGGCGACCCTGGAAGAAGGTTCGTGGATTTCCACTTCGTACCTGGTGGCGGAAATCATCATGATCCCGCTCACCGCCTGGCTCGTGCAGCTGCTGTCAGCCCGGCGCCTGGCGGTGTGGGTGTCCCTCGGATTCCTGGTCGCGTCCCTGCTCTGCTCCATGGCGTGGAGCCTGGAAAGCATGATTGTGTTCCGCGCCCTGCAAGGCTTTACCGGTGGCGCGCTGATTCCGCTGGCGTTCACCCTGACCCTGATCAAGCTCCCGGAACACCACCGCGCCAAAGGCATGGCCATGTTCGCCATGACCGCCACCTTCGCGCCCTCCATCGGCCCGACCCTCGGCGGCTGGCTGACGGAAAACTGGGGCTGGGAATACATTTTCTACATCAACATCCCGCCCGGCCTGATCATGATCGCAGGCCTGATGTACGGCCTGGAGAAGAAAGAAGCCCACTGGGAATTGCTGAAAAGCACCGACTACGCCGGCATTCTCACCCTCGGCGTCGGGCTCGGTTGCTTGCAGGTGTTTCTGGAGGAAGGCCATCGCAAGGACTGGCTGGAATCGAGCCTGATCGTAACCCTGGGCAGCATCGCACTGGTCAGCCTGATCAGCTTTGTGATCGTGCAGACCTCCAAACCCAATCCGCTGATCAACCTCGGCATCCTGCGCAATCGCAACTTTGGCTTATCAAGCATTTCCAGTGTCGGGATGGGGGTCGGGCTGTACGGCTCAATCTACCTGTTGCCGCTGTACCTGGCGCAGATCCAGAACTACAACGCCCTGCAGATCGGCGAAGTGATAATGTGGATGGGCGTGCCACAGCTGTTTCTGATTCCGCTGGTGCCCAAGTTGATGAAATACGTCTCGCCCAAATGGCTGTGCACACTGGGCTTCGGGCTATTCGGGTTGGCGAGTTTCTCTTCGGGCGTGTTGAACCCGGACTTTGCCGGACCGCAGTTCAACCAGATCCAGATCATCCGCGCCCTGGGCCAGCCACTGATCATGGTCACCATCTCGCTGATCGCCACCGCCTACATCCTGCCCCAGGATGCGGGATCGGCCTCGAGCCTGTTCAACATCCTGCGCAACCTCGGCGGCGCCATCGGCATCGCCCTGCTCGCCACGCTGCTGGATGCGCGGACCAAGGTTTACTTTGATTACCTGCGTGAATCCATCGTGCCGAGCAATCCGCAGGTGGCTGAACGGATCGCCTCACTGGCTGACCGGCTGGGCAATGAAACGGCAGCCTTGGGCAAACTCAGCGAGATCGCCCACCAGCAGGCGTCGATCATGGCCTACAACGATGCGTTTCATTTTGTCGGAATTGCGTTGGGGATCAGCATGGTGGCGGTGTTGCTGACCAAGAAGTTGCCGGAGGGGTTGAAGGCTGGGGAAGCACACTAATTGATACTTGCAGCGTCCTGACCGGCCTCATCGCGAGCAAGCTCGCTCCCACAGGGATCACACCGAACCTTGTGGGAGCGGGCTTGCTCGCGAAGAGGCCCGTACATTCACCGCAAATCTCAGACAGTAATCAACCGCTCGCGCAACTTGCCAATCTCATCGCGCATCTGCGCCGCCGCTTCAAACTCCAGATCGCGCGCCAACGCATACATCTTCTCTTCCAGGGCCTTGATACGCTTGGCGATCTCGCCCGGCGAACGCAATTCCGCTTCGTATTTGGCGTTCTCTTCCGCCGCCTTGGCCATGCCCTTGCGCTTCTTGCTGCGCGAACCCGGCACGGTGGCGCCTTCCATGATGTCGGCGACGTCCTTGAACACACCTTTGGGGGTGATGCCGTTGGCCAGGTTGAAGGCGATCTGCTTGTCGCGACGGCGCTCGGTTTCGCCGATCGCGCGCTCCATGGAACCGGTAATCCGGTCGGCATACAGAATCGCCCGGCCATTAAGGTTACGTGCCGCACGCCCGATGGTCTGGATCAGTGAGCGCTCGGAACGCAGGAAACCTTCCTTGTCGGCATCGAGGATCGCCACCAGCGACACTTCCGGCATATCCAGGCCTTCGCGCAGCAGGTTGATCCCCACCAGCACATCGAAAGTACCCAGGCGCAGATCACGGATGATCTCGACCCGCTCCACGGTGTCGATGTCAGAGTGCAAATAGCGCACGCGCACGCCATGATCGGCCAAATAGTCAGTCAAGTCTTCGGCCATGCGCTTGGTCAGCGTCGTGACCAGCACTCGCTCTTCCAGAGCGACGCGCTTGGTGATTTCCGACAGCAAGTCGTCGACCTGGGTCAGTGCCGGGCGAATCTCGATTTGTGGATCCACCAGCCCGGTCGGGCGCACCACCATGTCAATGACGCGGCCAGCGTGTTCGGCTTCGTAGTTGCCCGGGGTCGCCGAGACGAAAATCGTCTGCGGGCTGATGCTTTCCCACTCATCGAAACGCATCGGCCGGTTATCCAGCGCCGAAGGCAGGCGGAAACCGTATTCCACCAGCGTCTCTTTACGCGAACGGTCACCTTTGTACATCGCACCGACCTGCGGAACGCTGACATGGGATTCGTCGATCACCAGCAAGGCATCGGCAGGCAGGTAATCGTAAAGGGTCGGTGGTGCCGCGCCGGCTTCGCGGCCGGACAGGTAGCGCGAGTAGTTTTCGATGCCGTTGCAGTAACCCAGCTCGAGGATCATCTCCAGGTCGAAACGGGTACGCTGCTCCAGGCGCTGGGCTTCCACCAGTTTGTTGTTGGAGCGCAGGTATTCCAGACGCTCCTGCAACTCGACCTTGATGCCCTCGACCGCGCCCATCAGGGTTTCCCGTGGCGTCACGTAATGGCTCTTCGGGTAGAAGGTGAAGCGCGGCAGTTTGCGAATGACTTCACCGGTGAGCGGATCGAACGCCGACAGGCTTTCCACTTCATCGTCGAACAGCTCGATGCGGATCGCCTCGAAGTCGGATTCCGCCGGGTGGATATCGATCACATCGCCACGCACGCGGAAGGTCGCACGGGCAAAATCCATGTCGTTGCGGGTGTATTGCAGGTCAGCCAGGCGGCGCAGCAATTCGCGCTGGTCGAGCCGGTCGCCGCGGTCCACGTGCAACACCATCTTCAAATAGGTTTCCGGGCTGCCCAGACCGTAGATGCACGACACCGTGGTGACGATGATCGCGTCCTTGCGCTCGAGCAATGCCTTGGTCGCCGACAGACGCATCTGCTCGATGTGGTCGTTGATCGACGCATCCTTCTCGATGAAGGTGTCCGAGGACGGCACATAGGCTTCCGGCTGGTAGTAGTCGTAGTAGGAAACGAAATATTCCACCGCGTTGTTCGGGAAGAACGCCTTGAACTCCCCGTACAACTGCGCCGCCAGGGTCTTGTTCGGCGCCAGCACCAGGGTCGGGCGCTGCACCTGGGCGATCACGTTGGCGATGCTGAAGGTCTTGCCCGAGCCGGTCACACCGAGCAGCGTCTGGTGCGCCAGCCCGGCTTCGATGCCCTCGACCATCAGGCGGATGGCTTCCGGCTGATCGCCGGCGGGCTCGAAACGGGTGACTAGCTGGAATTCAGACATGAAATACCTCTGGAATCACGCTTGCCGGCAAAACCGGCACGAACGAGAAAGACCGCAAACGACCGATGTCGCCCGAAGAAAAAACTGGATTGTGCTCAATGTGGAGCCGATTGCCATCGCTTTCAAGGCAAACGTCCTACATCGCGCAAAACCTTTGCCGACACCATTCGACTAACGGTCGCAAAATAATCGGAAAAACTTACCTTAAAAGCCGAATAGCCTGTCGCCATTGATCGCGGATGGCCTCTATACTAGCTCCCCGTTTGTGCACCGCTCTAGTGCATTCGGCTGGAGCGCGACACGTCCCTCCACACTCCATTCAGAGCCGCCGCAATAATGAGCCTGTTCTCCGCTGTCGAAATGGCACCACGCGATCCAATCCTGGGCCTCAACGAAGCATTCAACGCCGATACCCGGACCAACAAAGTCAACCTGGGGGTCGGTGTTTACTGCAACGAGGAGGGGCGAATTCCACTCCTGCGCGCCGTTGTCGAAGCCGAAACCATTCGCGCCGCTCAACACGTTTCCCGTGGCTACCTGCCAATCGACGGTATCGCCGCTTACGACCAGGCTGTGCAAAAGCTGCTGTTCGGCAATGATTCGCCACTGATCGCTGCCGGCCGTGTAATCACCACCCAGGCCGTTGGCGGTACTGGCGCACTGAAAATCGGTGCCGACTTCCTCAAGCAACTGCTGCCGAACGCCGTTGTGGCGATCAGCGACCCGAGCTGGGAAAACCACCGCGCGCTGTTCGAAACCGCCGGTTTCCCGGTGCAGAACTACCGTTACTACGACGCCGCCACCCACGACGTGAACCGTACCGGCATGCTGGAAGACCTGAACGCGCTGCCAAACGGCTCGATCATCGTGCTGCACGCCTGCTGCCACAACCCGACCGGCGTGGACCTGAGCCCGGCGGACTGGAAAAACGTCCTGGAAGTTGTTAAAGCCAAAGGCCACGTGCCGTTCCTCGACATGGCCTACCAGGGCTTCGGCGATGGCATCGACGAAGACGCCGCTGCCGTACGCCTGTTTGCCGAGTCGGGCCTGACTTTCTTCGCCTCCAGCTCCTTCTCCAAGTCGTTCTCGCTGTACGGCGAGCGCGTGGGTGCCCTGTCGATCGTCAGCGAATCGAAAGAAGAAAGCGCGCGCGTGTTGTCGCAAGTCAAACGCGTGATCCGCACCAACTACTCCAACCCGCCGACCCACGGTGCCAGCGTTGTCGCTGCAGTACTGAACAGCCCGGAACTGCGCGCCCAGTGGGAAGCCGAACTGGCCGAAATGCGCCTGCGCATTCGTGGCATGCGTACCCAGATGGTCGACCTGCTGGCACAAAAAGCGCCTCAGCGCGATTTCAGCTTCGTCGGTCGTCAGTGCGGCATGTTCTCCTACTCCGGCCTGACGGTTGAGCAAGTTCACCGTCTGCGCAACGAGTTCGGCATCTACGCCCTGGACACCGGCCGCATCTGCGTGGCCGCGTTGAACCAGAGCAACATCAAGGTTGTGACGGACGCTATCGTCCAGGTCATCTGATAACACCTTGAAATGAAAAACGGGAAGCCATGTGGCTTCCCGTTTTTTATTTGTCACAGATAATTCTCAACGCAACGACCCAGCCCTCTAAACTCCACACAAGTCAAAATGTGGGAGCGGGCTTGCTCGCGAAGACGGCAGTACATTCAATACTTGTACAACCTGACCCACCGCTTTCGCGAGCAAGCCCGCTCCCACAGGATTTATGTACTAAGCATTCCCGAGAACCCATATGAAAAACGATGACCTGCGCGCCGACCGCGATGACTTGGATGACCTGGATCACTTCACCCCCCGCGCCCCGGCAAAACGCGGCAACAACCTGGTGATGCAAGTGGCCGCCGGTGTGTTTCTCGGCGGCCTGGCCCTGTGGCTGGTGCAATTGGGTGCCACGGCGCTCTACGCCAAACTGATGCTTGGCACGATTACCTTCGGCGGTTAAACCAGTTCGGTCGCGCGCTGGCTGGCAGCGTCGTCGTAGGCGACATACAGCGATTCAGCGACCTGGCTCTTGATCGCTTTAGTGCTTTCCAGGCCCAGGACAAAACCTTCGGCCTTGCCGCCAGCACGGTTCAATGCTTCAGCGGTGCCGGCCTGAGTGATGGCGTCGAACAACTTTTCGGCGTGGGGGCCGACACCTTTGGGCAGGCTGATCTGAGAGATGCTCATGGGTGCATCCCGTGGTGTCGAGGTGTGAGGGTCAAATGATTCATGGCGCGTACCTTTTCGGCGAATGGCCGGCAGCGCGTGTCACCACTTCCGGGCAGCCATGGTAGACCTCTGGGGCGATCCTGGTAACCGCCAATCGCCGCTAAACCACCGCCCGTCCCGCTGATTCGCTCCAATTGTTATTTGATGCTTGACTTCTCTTTTTGAATCAGTAAGATACGCGCCATTCCGCGATAGCTCAGTTGGTAGAGCAAGTGACTGTTAATCACTGGGTCCCTGGTTCGAGTCCAGGTCGTGGAGCCAGACAGCAACATCGAAAAGCCCCTGAATCGAAAGATCCAGGGGCTTTTTTGTGGTCGATTGAAAAGCCAACGCCTGAAAAGCAAAAAGCCGATCTGTCTATTCGACAGATCGGCTTTTTTCAGTTGCCGTGAACGTCAGACATGCTCACTGCTTTTCGTGTGGACCGCCCGTGGTTCCGCCACGCCATGTTCCGATTCCAGCACCGGAATCTCCTTGCCGTCGCAATCGTGCAGTTTACCGTCACTGAAGTAGTCCCCTTCACGCAACGCCGCCAGATCCTGATAACGCAGCACCCGCTCGGTACCGGCCGCAAACACCGATTGCTGGTCGGAGTTACCGGCAGTCAGATGGTTGAAGGTCAGGTTCAGCACGATGGCCATGATTGCCGAAGAACTGATGCCCGAATGGAAAATGGTCGCAAACCAGCTCGGGAAGTGATCGTAGAAGCTAGGTGCAGCGATCGGGATCATGCCGAAGCCAATCGAGGTCGCGACGATGATCAGGTTGACGTTGTTGCGGTAGTCGACCTTGGACAAGGTCCGAATGCCGCTGGCCGCGACAGTACCGAACAGCACGATGCCAGCGCCACCCAGTACGGAGGTCGGTACGGCGGCGATGACCCGGCCCATGAAGGGCAGCAGACCGAGGATCACCAGGAACAGACCGCCGGTTGCCACCACGTAGCGGCTCTTGATGCCGGTGACCGCCACCAGACCGACGTTCTGGGCGAAGGCGCTCTGGGTGAAGGAACCGAAGATCGGCGCGAACATGCTCGACAGCATGTCGGCGCGCAGACCGTTGCCCAGGCGCTTGGAGTCAACCTTGGTGCCGATGATCTCACCGACGGCCAGAATGTCCGCCGAGGTCTCCACCAGCGTCACCATCACCACGATGCACATCGACAGGATCGCAGCGAAGTGGAAGGTCGGCATGCCGAAGTGGAACGGCGTCGGGAAGCCGAACATCGGGCCCTGGGTTACGGACGAGAAATCCGCCATGCCAAGGAACACCGCGATCACCGTACCAATGACCATGGCCAACAGAATCGACAGGCGGGAGATGGTCGCACTGCCGATTTTGCTCAGAAACAGCACCAGCACCAGCGTTACCGCCGCCAGACCGATGTTCGCCATGCTGCCGAAGTCCGGCGCATGGCTGTTGCCGCCCATTGCCCAGCGCGCGGCTACCGGCATCAGCGTCAGGCCGATGGTGGTAATCACGATGCCGGTCACCAGTGGCGGGAAGAACTTGGTGATACGCGAGAACACCGGGGTTATCAGCAACCCGATCAGGGACGCCGCTATCACCGCCCCCAACACCGATTGAAACCCGCCCTCCCCGCCACTGCTGACAATCGCCACCATGGTCGCGACGCCGGAGAAGGATACGCCCTGCACCAGCGGCAATTGACAACCAAAAAACGGTAAACCCAGGGTTTGCAGCAGTGTTGCCAGCCCCCCCGCAAACAATGAAGCAGCAATCAACAAACCGATGTCCGCCGGCGAGAGCCCGGCCGCCTGGCCGATGATCAATGGCACCGCGACGATACCGCCATACATGGTCAGAACATGTTGCAGGCCATAAGCCATATTCGCGCCGATCCCAAGATTTTCGTCCTCGGGCCGTTGGTGTGAAACATGGGGCGTTTTCATGGAGGGGGTTCCCTGGTTTTTGTTATGCGCACACTGTATGCAAGACATAGGACAAATGTCTATAGAGTTGTATACAACTTATCAGTCACAAAATGGATACTTGTCCATTTCCGCCTGACACCCACCCTCCTGGCCACGCCAAAAACCTTGAAATACATCCCTCGCCGCCCACACCCGCGTGCTGACTAGTCTTTTGAATTCCTGGCGACCATCGGTAAGGCCCGTCTCTTCTATATACATATAAAGTATGCATAATGAAGTCATTCGAAATTCAGTTCCACAAGGCCAGGAACGCAGCCAACAAACTCAAGCACCAAGGCATCAGCCTCGCAGAGACTGAACCGGTATTCCATGACGAGCGAGCGCTGACCATCGAGGACAATCACCATGATGAACAACGCTGGATCACCCTGGGGCTGGACGCCAAAGGCCGGTTGCTGGTTGTCGTGTACACCCACCGCGATCCGAATTTCGTTCGAATCATTTCCGCGCGCATCGCCACCAAAAGCGAGCGTCGTCAGTACCTGGAGGCATGACCGATGAAAGACGAATACGATTTCAGCAACGCCAGGCGCGGGGCCGTGGCGCCCGCCAAAGGCAAGACCCGCATTACCATCATGCTCGATGACGCAGTCATCGAAGCGGCCCGCGCACTGGCAGAACACGAGGGGTACGGCTACCAGACGGTGATCAACAATACCTTGCGCCGAGCCCTGCTCAACGAAGGCAAGAGCGCACACCTGAAACAAACCCTCACCCCTGCCGAACTCAAGGGTCTGGAGCAGAAGCTGGCAGAGGCCTTGCGCGAAATCCAACGGGTGATGGAACCGGGTGTTCGGCCCTGAAACACAAAGGGCCGATCAATCGGATCAGCTCTGTGCGATGCCCAGGATCAGCCTGTTACTGCGGCGCTGCGATCAATCGTTTCAGAGTCCGTGCCAATTGCGCCTGTTCCGGAACGCGAATGCCGAACTCGCTGCCCAGCAGGCCAATCAGTTCCTGAACATCCGTCACCTCCCGCCGCTCGCTGTCATGGCCAATCCGGTGAATCGCGAAGCTGCCATTGTTGAGCGTGCGTCGCCACCCCTCCCCGGTGCGCGCCACCATCAACTGCTTGACGAAAGACGACTCGGGGTGGGTCGAGACGTACCAGTTGCCCACAGCAAAATCGATATCTTCCTGGCGTTGCAGGTCGAAGATGTACATCGCTCGCCACTCGCCCGCAACGTTGGCGCGCAGGGTAAAGCCGTCGACGTGCAGATCGATGCGATACGACTCGTGAGGGGTAGCTTGTTCGGCACGGGTATCAAGCAACAGGGGCGCAGTCGGTACCATGCCGCCGAAGCCGACGTCGGTGATGTAGCGCACGTCATCGATGATGACCAGGCTCAGGCGGTGGGTCCGGGCAGTCCAGGACCCCTCCGGCTGGCCCATCACCACCCGGCCGCTGATGGCACGGGCGTCGAAACCCAATTCCTGTAGCAAGGCCAGGAACAGGTTGTTGAGTTCGTAGCAGTAACCGCCACGACCATCGTGCAAGACCTTCTGCTCTATGGACGGCAAGTCGATCAGCACCGGCTCGCCGGATAATGTGGTGAGGTTTTCAAACGGGAAAACGCCGGTATGGCGCAGTTGCAGCTGGCGCAAGGTTTCCAGGGTCGGCGCTGGAGGTGCATCGAAGCCCAGGCGTTGCAGATACAAAGCACGGTCGGTCAGGCGTGGCTCGCTCATCGTTCAGTCCTTTTGCACGCAGCGGCGGATTGCTCCGCCAGTGGCCGCTATGTATACGGGATCAAGCACTGCCGCCGACAATTGATTTAGCCAATCACCCGGCATGAAAAAACTCAACGCCGCTTGTGCGAGCCCAATTGAATCCAGGTCGGCGCGTGGTCGCTGGCATGGGGCTCGTTACGCACCCACGCATCCACCCCGGCGTCTTGCAGATACGGACTCAGGGCCGGGTTGAGCAGCAGATGGTCAATGCGCAGCCCCGAGTTTTTCTGCCAGTGCTGACGGAAATAATCCCAGAACGTGTAGAGCCGATCCTGTGGATGCAGGTGCCGCAATGAATCGGTCCAGCCCTGGTCCAGCAACCGCTGGTAACACTCGCGACTTTCCGGTTGCAGCAAGGCGTCCTTGAGCCAGGAGCGCGGGTTGTAGATGTCCAGGTCGGTGGGCACCACGTTGTAGTCCCCCGCCAGCACCACCGGATGTTCGCTGCCTTCAAGCGTCTGCGCGTAATGGATAAGCCGTTCGAACCACGCCAGCTTGTAATCGAATTTCGGTCCCGGTTGCGGGTTGCCGTTGGGCAAATACAGGCAACCCACCAGAACCCCGTGGACAGCGGCTTCCAGATAGCGACTATGGTTGTCGCTGTCATCGCCGGGTAACCCGCGTCGGCTTTCCAGCGGCTGCGCATCCCGCGCCAGGATCGCCACGCCGTTCCAGGACGCCTGACCCTGCCAGATGGCGCCGTAGCCGGCCGCTTCAAGCTTAGCCGCCGGGAATGCGCTGTCCACTGCCTTCAATTCCTGCAGGCAGGCGATATCCGGTTTTTCCCGTTCAAGCCAGGCCAACAGATTCGGCAGGCGTGCGCGCAGGCCATTGACGTTGAACGTGGCGATCCGCAACTTTTTCATGAACGGACACTCCTGAGGACGAGGTGCCTGACGTGTGACACCGGCAGGTTTCGCAGGTTGCGTCAGCGGTCCCGGGGCGACAGCACCTTGAGCGCAAGCTGGTCGATCATAGGCCTTGCTGACGCTGAGAGCTGTGTGGGAGCGAGATTGCTCGCGAAGGCGTCGTATCAGTGGCCAACCATTTGCCTGACCTGTCGCTTTCGCGGGCAAGCTCGCCCTCACAGGGTTCTCGTTTGGCCATGGATCGGTGGCCCCCTTAGGTCCCGTGCCATTCGTCAACCGGATCGGCACCAACCGCGTGACCCTTCAGACTAACATCAGGTAACGACTCATCCCGGGAGACGACCATGATGAACAGAAAAATGACTTCGCTGGTCATGGCCGGATGGTTGTCGGCTACGTCCCTGGCCACGTTTGCGGCGTCCGGCGATGGTCCTGGCGCGACCGGTACGGCACCCGGCGCAACCCGCAATTCAACTCTGCTGCCAGACAACAACAGGCCCAGCGATCCCTCGGGCAATAACGGGCGCGGACAAAGCCCCGGCTCGTCAAGCGGCAGCACCGGCGTCAATGGCCCGGGCAGTGGCGCGGGCGGCGGCACCGGTGCGCCCGGTGGCGGAACCGGCGGTGCTGGCGGCGGAACAGGTAGCTGGACAGGCAAAAGCCGCCAATGACATGCCGTCATTGGCCGCTTTTTGTGACCTGAGGCCTACATCGGCTTGACCGCTGGCGGGTTCCACTTGCCATTCAGCGCCTCGGCTTTCGGGCCGTACAGACGCATGGTCAGGTTGAACGGCCCTTTGGGTGCCGGTAGCCAGTTGGCCTCCAGATCCTTGCCAGGGCTTTCGTTCTGGAAGTAGAGATCCAGCGAGCCATCGGCGTTGTTCTTGAACGGCATCCAGCTACTGACCGCAAAACGATTGAGTGAGTTGGCGACCTGGAACCCTTCCGGGTCATACAGGGTGATCGACCAGAAGGCATTCACTGGCGGCGCCTCGCCCTTGTTGAAATGTAGCATGTACTTGTTTGCGCCCTCGAGCGGCTTGCCATTGCTGTCGCCGATGTTCAACGGATAAATTGCGTCCTCGGGCAGGTTGGCACCGAGCCCCACCTGCGTAACGATGGCGCGTTTGAGGTAGTAGTTGCCGTAGACACCCATGGTGTCAGTGTTCATCGACCAGCCATTGACCTCTCGCGCCAGGGTCGGCACTTTCCAGGTCATCAAGGCCTGCGCATCCTGGGGCACGCTTTGCAGCGCGGCCTGGATTTGCGGATCCAGCGTGTCCATGTCGAACGATTTGCCGGGTTCGATGCCGATCCGTTTGATCTGCGCCAGCATGGGCTGGTCGGTGCTGTGCGGCGGATTCACTTTCAGCAGTTCGGCAGCGTAAGTGAAGTAGTTGGCAGCCGACATGGAATCGACCTGAATCTTCGGTGGCGTTTTCATGTCCACCGCCGGGTCGACCTTCACGGTGACGGCTTCAGGCTCCTTGCCCAACCGAGACAACGGCGTAACCGTGTAACCGGCCTGGATCTTGTGCACCGCCGCGTAATCCGCCGCGCCATCAGTCTTGGTACGGCCGATGACCCAGACAAACGGAGTTGGCGCCGGCAGGTGGCTCATTCCGGCGGGCACCGTCCCGGTCCATCCCGGCGGCGTCACCAGAAATTGCCCGGCCTCAGTGCCCGTGGTGCGCCAGCCCGGCGAAGCGAATACGTCGGTCCACATATCCAGCATCGGTAACAGGTAGAAACGCCCATCGGTATCGGGCGCGGCGATCACCAGCGGTTCCTTGGTCAAGTCCAGCCAGGCAATCGAATACAACGTGTCGAAATTAGAGCGCACCACCCCTCTGAAATCGGCAGGCGGGTACTGCGGCACACTCACAAACATGTTCATCGGGCCTTTACCGAACTCCTTGCCCGGCTCGATGTTGGTGAACTGCTTGCGAGTGACGTCCATGCTCAGCAGCGGGTAAAAATAGATGTAGGCATCCACGCCGATCGAGTGAGCTTCTTCGGCGGTGATTTTCGATTGCGCGTGGCTGGCCAGCGGAAAGATGGCAGTGGCTGCGACGGTCAAAGCAACGGCTGTCAACGTTTGAGGTATCAACATGTTGGCGATCGTCCATGCGAGTGGATGTCTGCCGGGATCGACAGAACAATCGGAACTCTAGACGATCAATTCCGCCAGGCCAGGGAGACAGACCACCGGCAGCAACAGCACCTCAACGGTCGGAGCGCATCAACGCCTCGACGCCACCGGCCATCGACAACGTTGCCACGCGGTTTCTCCCCGAATGCTTGGCCTGATACAACGCCGCATCCGCCCGCTCGACAAACACATCCATGCTGTCACGCCCCGACGGCACGAACGAATAGCAACCAAGACTCACCGTCACGTAGCCATTGGGCGAGCCGGTGTGGCTGATGTGCTTGTCGATGACGCTGCGGCGGATCTGCTCGGCAATCGTCATGGCGCCGTGGATGTCGGTGTCCGGCAGCAGCACCGCAAACTCTTCGCCGCCGTAACGCACCGCCAGATCGGCCTTGCGGTGACAGCAACTCTTCAGCGCGCGTGCCACTTCGGCCAGGCAGTGATCCCCCACCACGTGGCCGTAGGTGTCGTTGTAGCGTTTGAAGTAATCGATATCGAGCATGATCAGGCTCAAAGGGCTCGCCTGCCGGGCGCCGCGCCCGAACTCGACGTCCAGCGCCCGCTCGAACAATCGGCGGTTGGCCAATCCGGTCAGGCTGTCGTGGGTGGCGATCAGCTCCAGCGCTTGCTGTGCCCTGCGCAAATCCGACTCGACCCGCTCGCCAACACGCACCTGATGCAGGAACACCCACCCGAACAACCCCACGCCCAGCAATACCAGGGCAACAATGAGACTGGAGCGAAACGCCGTGTCGTACCAGCCCGCGAGAATGGATTCCGTGGACGACGCCGCCGTGACCACCAGCGGATACGCCTCCAGCTGTCGGTAACCGTAAAGGCGTGTCACACCATCGATGATGGATGTGAACATCGCATTGCCGGAGCTGGCCAGTGGCAGGGACTTCTGGAAAATCTCGCTCTGGGCCAGCGACGTGCCGATCTGCGCCTCCACAAAAGGTCGACGCGCCAACAGCGTGCCATCGGTCAAGCCGAGAAACATCGAGCCGTTGTCGTCGAGGCTGAAGCTTTTGAAGAACTGGTCGAAGTACGACATCTTGATCCCGGCCAGCAATACGCCCTGGAAACGGCCGTTCTTGTCGTTGACCCGTTTGGAAACCGGAATGATCCACTCACCGTTTTCCCGACTGCGAATGGCCGGGCCGATATGCGCCACCGACGATACGTTCTGCTGGTGATACTTGAAGTACTCGCGATCGGCGACGCCGGCCCCCCGAGGCAGATTTTCAAACGAGGTCACCACCCACTGGCCCTTCTGGTCGAACAGCAGGATGCCGTGCAACTGATCCAGCGCCAGCACGCGCCGAGCGAAGGTCTGCTGCAAGCGTGGCCGTTGGTCCGGGCCGAACCCGTCGACCTGAATCCAGTCCACCAGGCTGGTCAACACCAGGTCGGCCTTCATGAAGGTGTCTTCGGCTTGCTGCGCCATGGCCCGCGTCAGGTTCGAAGACGCCACTTGCGCCAGGCTCAGGTCGTGGCGACGGGACTGTTCCAGTTGCAGGTAGAGCAAACCGCACAGGCACAGGCACACCGTGGCAATGAACAATACCGCGGCCTTGCGCAGTGGTATGCGTTTCAATGCGATGCCAGGGGCGTGGTCCGGGTCGTTAAAGCGCGTGGGCAAAAGTTCATCCTGTCGGGGGCAAGGCATGGGCAACGACCCAAAGCCCTCAGTCTTCGGGCGGCGTAGTTTACGGGGTTATCCAGGACAAATGGGTGGCCACTTGCCCAGCGGTAACACACCGCCCGTCGGTGCTGCCCGGACGCAACGTCCGCACCCTGCCTGCGCTGCAAACATGACCCAGGGCAAGCGCGGCCTGTGCGTCAACGAGCTACGATTAGACAAACCTCAATACAGGGAATCGACATGAGCAAGGCAGACGAACTCGCCGCAAAATTGAAACAGACACGGCTGGCCAGCGCAGATCAGGCGATCGATGGCTGGCCGGGCCAGGTCTACGAACTGTATCAACGCATAGAGACCTGGCTACAGCCGTTGACCGAAGCGGGCCTGATCCTGCGGCGCAACCCCACCCACGTCTTCGAGAGCCACCCCGATGGCGACGCTTACGACTACGCCATCGACCAGTTGGTGATCATCGGCAACGAGCACAGCATTACCTTTGACCCGGTTGCACGCTTCACCGCCGACGGTGAGGGGCGGGTCGAGATCCACACAACAGACAACGAACTCGCTCTGTTGCGCACCGTGGACGAACACGGTGAAACACACTGGTGGCTACAAACGATCGAGCAGGCCACCGCGCAACTGGATGCGGTGGCGCTCACGGAAACCGATCTGCTTGTCGTGGTCCAGCAAGGGCTGGCGCTTTAGGGGCTAATGCCAGTCAGTTAAGCCTTTGAACACCGCAAACCTTGTGGGAGCGAGCTTGCTCGCGATGACGGTTGGACAGTCACGTAAGGGGTGCCTGACAGTCCGCCATCGCGAGCAAGCTCGCTCCCACAGGTTTCGTGTGTTAAGTGATCAGTAATACGCTCCGGCGCCCGTTTCCAGTCTTTCGCTACAGCTTGTTCTGCCCCGTCACCACCAGCGGTATCTCTGCGCGACGCAAGTCCAGAGCGGGCAATTTCGTAGGCTGACTCAAGCCCTGCAGCACCCTGGCATCGTAATCATAAATGTCGGGCTTGAACGTCACCCGCCCGTCATTGCTCAGGTCCACGGTCCAGTAAGCCAACAACACCGGCACTTTCACCGGTAGCGGGATGTTCTCGGTCCTGCCATTGGCCAACTGTTTTTGAATCCCGGCGCTGTTCCAGCGCACCGGGTCGTTAAACAACAGCTCGACCAGTTGCAAGGGGTTTTCCACGCGGATGCAGCCTGAACTGGTGGCCCGGACCGTTTTGGCAAACAGCTCGCGGTGTGGCGTGTCATGCAGGTAAATCGCATAGTCGTTGGGGAAGCGGATCACCACCTGCCCCAGCGAACTGTCGGGGCCGGCATCCTGACGCAGGTGGATGCCTCGCGGGTTGCTCCAGTCGACACTCGACGGATCGAGCACATTGCCTTCGCGATCCAGCACGCGAATCCGGTTGGCCGCCAGATAACCCGGATCGTTCTGGACTTTCGGAATCACGTCCTGCTTGAGGATGGTCGGCGGCACGGTCCAGGTCGGGTTGAACGTGATGTAGGTGATTTCGGCCTGGAATACCGGCGTACTGCGCACCGGCTTGCCGACCTGCACTCGCGAACGCCAGATCGGCAGACCGTCACGGTACATCGCCACCTTGTATCCGGCGATATCGACGATCACAAACGTGCCCTGCAGTTTGTACAACAGCCACCGGGCGCGCTCCATGTTGACCCGCACCTGATCGATCCGCGCCTCGACCGGCACGTTCAGCGCCGCCAGCGTCGCCGCCCCTGCCACGCCATCGGCCCCCAGGTATTGCTCGGTCTGATACTTCTTCACCGCGGCGATGACCTTGTCGTCGTAACCGGCTTTTTTCGACAGGTGCGCGCCCAGGTAACCGCCCGCCACCAGACGCGCACGCAATTGAGCCACCGCCACCCCGTCCATGCCGGGCTTGAGCGATTGCCCTTCAGTGACTTTCGGCCAGCCGCCCGCATCATGGACCTGGCGCAACCGGGCCAGGCCTTCACGCAAATTGCGGTAAATCTCTTCCTGAGGAGGCGCATCGGCGAATGCACGCGCAACGTCATGGGCATCGAGGGCGGCGAACAGGTTGTTCATGTCCTCGTGGGCATTACCGCCGGCAGGATCGAAATTCCAGTGAATGTCCAGCCGCGACGGATCGACTTTACCCCGGCGCAGTTGCAGCAGCGCGGTGATGAACGTGCGGGTCGCCGCCATGTCGAACATCGCCCGTTGCGCCGTGGAAGGCATGGCCGCCACCAGCGACTCATGGGCCTGAGCCAGTTCGGTGATGCGGAAATCCGCCGGATTCAGGCCGTCGATCCGGGTCTCTTCGAGGCTCTTGAGTAATTGCGCCACGTCACGATCATCCGTCCACGCGGCGCGATAGTTGCGATGCATATAGAAATCCAGCACCACCCGGTTGACATCCACACGCTGATGGCGCCTGGACGTGAGCAACGGCGGAAAAGCCGATCGCAGCGGTTCCAGCGTCGCTTGAATCGCTTGGCCGACCGCATCGTCGGGCGCCGCGGCATCGATTGTGCTGCTCGCCGCAGATACCGGCTCAATCGGCGAAACTTGCCCAAACGCTGCACCGCTGATCAGAAAGCCCATAAAAAACATGCGGCTTATGACGAATGACCTTGTTAACTGCACCATGGATAATCCTTAATCCCCCGTTTCAAACGGCTAGTTTTCCGCTCGCTGCTAGACTCGAAATTATCATGATGAGACCCGACTATGGCGCTAAACCGCTTTGGCCTTTTATTTGCCATTTTACTGACGTGCCTTTCAGTAACGTCAGCCTACGCCGATTCGCTTGAAAACGCGCTGGTCAAAGCAGCACCCGGCGCCGACGCCAAAGTGATTGCCCTGGCCGTTCGTGCCACTCAATGCAGCCGTGCCCAAGGTGTCGCCCCCGCCCAACGACTGGCGGTGATCGATTACTCCCTGCCCTCGACCGAACAACGCCTGTGGGTCTTCGACCTTAAACGGCGCAAGTTGCTGTTTCACGAACTGGTCGCCCATGGCCGCAACAGCGGTGAAAACATGGCCACGCTGTTCTCCAACCGCAACGAAAGCCACGCCACCAGCATCGGTCTGTTCCGCACCCAGCAAAGCTACCTCGGCCAGAACGGTTACTCGCTGCGCATGGAAGGCCTGGAGCCCGGCTTCAACGATAACGCCTTTGACCGGGCCATCGTCATTCACGGCGCGCCCTATGTCAGCCCGGTACTGGCCCGCGCCAATGGCCGCATCGGCCGCAGCCTGGGTTGCCCGGCCGTCAGACCGGCGATTGCCCATCGGCTGATTGATTCGATGAAGGACGGGCAATTGTTATTTTCCTACTACCCGGACCAACGCTGGCTGAAGTCGTCTTCCTACATCAACTGCAGCGGCGACACGGTGGCCTCAAGGGAAAAGTCCACTTCACGCCGGTAAGCGACGCCCAACCTGTCAAAACTGTAATCTTCGCCTCAGCCAGCTGAAAGGCACCGCCTGCTAGCCTCATCGACAAGTTCAACAGGCTGACGGGCGGAACAGACGGCATGCACTCCCACACTTCAAGACGCACCTTCGTCAAAGGCCTGGCCATCGGCGGGCTCTTCGGCGGCCTCGGGTTATGGCGCACGCCGGCCTGGGCAATCAGCAGTCCCGGCGAACCGCAGGTGTTGGCCGGTAATGAATTCGACCTGTTCATCGGCGAATCCCCGGTCAACTTCAGCGGCAGCCCACGCACCGCGATGACCATCAACGGCGGCATCCCCGGCCCGCTGCTGCGCTGGCGTGAAGGCGATACGGTGACGCTGCGGGTGCGCAACAGACTCAAGGACAGCACGTCCATTCACTGGCACGGCATCTTGCTGCCGGCCAACATGGACGGCGTGCCGGGGCTGAGCTTCAAGGGCATCGAACCCGGCGGCATGTACGTCTACCAATTCACGGTGCGCCAGAACGGCACCTACTGGTATCACAGCCATTCGGGGTTTCAGGAACAATCCGGCGTCTACGGCCCGCTGGTGATCGACGCCAAAGACCCGGAGCCGTTCCAGTACGACCGCGACTACGTGGTGATGCTCAGCGACTGGACCGACGAAGACCCGGTCGGCCTGATGAAGACGCTGAAAAAACAGTCCGATTACTACAACTTCAACAAACGCACCGTGGGCGACTTCATCCACGACGTCAGCGAAAAAGGCTGGGGGCCGACCGTCGCCGATCGCAAAATGTGGGCCGAAATGAAGATGAACCCCACCGACCTGGCGGACGTCGGCGGCGCCACTTACACCTACCTGTTGAACGGCCAGGCGCCGGATTCGAACTGGACCGGGGTGTTCCGCCCCGGGGAAAAGCTGCGGCTGCGCTTCATCAACGGCTCGGCCATGACCTACTTCGACGTGCGCATCCCCGGCCTGAAAATGACCGTGGTCGCCGCCGATGGCCTGTACGTCAAACCCGTGAGCGTCGACGAGTTTCGCATCGCCGTGGCGGAAACCTTCGACGTTATCGTCGAACCGACTGAAGCGGCCTACACCCTGTTCGCCCAGGCGATGGATCGCACCGGCTACGCACGGGGCACCCTGGCGGTGAAGACAGGACTGGTTGCGCCGCTGCCGCCACTGGACCCGCGCCCCCTGGTGACCATGGATGACATGGGCATGGGCGGCATGGACCACGGCAGCATGGCGGGCATGGATCACAGCAACATGGCCATGGACGATATGCCCGGCATGCAGTCCCACCCGGCCTCGGAAACCGACAACCCGCTGGTGGACATGCAAGCCATGTCCACCTCACCGAAACTCGACGACCCCGGCATGGGCCTGCGCAACAACGGGCGCCGCGTACTCACCTACTCCGACCTGCGCAGCACCTTCGAAGACCCGGACGGCCGCGAGCCTGGCCGCAGCATTGAGCTGCACCTGACCGGCCACATGGAAAAATTCGCCTGGTCGTTCAACGGCGTGAAGTTCTCTGATGCAGAGCCGTTGCGCCTCAAGTACGGCGAGCGGCTGCGGATCGTTCTGGTCAACGACACGATGATGATGCACCCCATCCACCTGCATGGCATGTGGAGCGACCTCGAAGACGAGAACGGCCAGTTCATGGTGCGCAAACACACCATCGACATGCCACCGGGCTCCCGGCGCAGCTATCGGGTCACGGCCGATGCGCTCGGCCGCTGGGCCTATCACTGCCATCTCCTGTACCACATGGAAATGGGCATGTTCCGTGAAGTTCGCGTGGAAGAATGAGGTGCGCCCCATGATTCGATTCACCCCGGTTTTTTTCGCACTCGTGACCTCGACGGCAATGGCCGCCAGCGATGACATGCAAGGCATGGATCACAGCCAGATGGACCACGGCCAGATGCAAGGCATGGATCATAGCCAGATGAACCACGGCCAGATGCAAGGCATGGACGAGGGCCAGATGCAGCCCGCCGCCCCCAGCGAAAGCCGCACGCCGATCCCGGTGCTGACCGATGCCGATCGTGCTGCGGTGTATGCCGATCCCGCCGGCCACCACGTACATGACAGCACGCTCAACTCCTTTTTCCTCGCCGACAAACTGGAATGGCAGGACGCCGATGACGGCAGCACACTGGCCTGGGACTTGTCCGGTTGGGTCGGCGGTGACATTGATCGCCTGTGGCTGCGCTCCGAAGGCGAGCGCACCAACGGCGTGACCGAGGACGCGGAAATCCAGGCCCTGTGGGGCCACGCCATATCCCCGTGGTGGGACGTCGTCAGCGGCGTGCGCCAGGACTTCAAACCCGGTGCCCCGCAAACCTGGGCCGCGTTCGGCGTGCAAGGCATGGCGCTGTACAACTTCGAGGCCGAAGCCACGGCCTTCATCGGCGAAGGCGGTCAGAGCGCCGTGCGGCTGGAAGGCGACTACGACATCCTGCTGACCAATCGGCTGATCCTGCAGCCGACCGTCGAGCTCAACGCCTACGGCAAAAACGATCCGCAACGGGGCATCGGCGCGGGGCTGTCCAACACCGAGGCTGGCTTGCGCCTGCGCTACGAAATCCGCCGGGAATTCGCGCCCTACCTCGGCGTGACCTGGAACCGCACCTACGGCAACACCGCCGACTACGCTAACGACGAAGGTGAGGACCGCAGCGAAACCCGCCTCGTGCTCGGTGTTCGGATGTGGTTCTGAACAGACTCACCCAAAACCAACAACAACCGCTTCGAGCGGTAAAGGACCTTGCATGCGCATCTTCAAACCCACCGCTATCGCAGTCGCGTTGCTCAGCGGCCTGCTTGTTAGCACCCTCGCTCAAGCGCACCCCAAACTACTCTCTTCCACCCCGGCGGAAGGCGTAGAAGGTGCATCACCCGACAAGATCGAACTGCACTTCTCCGAAAACCTCGTCACCCAGTTTTCCGGTGCAAAACTGCTGATGACCGAAATGTCCGGCATGGCCCATGCCCCGATGCCGGTCAAGGCCAAAGTCAGCGGCGGCAGCGATCCGAAGACCATGTTCATCATCCCGGCAGCGCCCCTGGCTGCCGGCACCTACAAGGTCGAATGGCGCGCGGTGTCGTCGGACACCCACCCGATCACCGGCAACGTCACCTTCAAAGTGAAATGATCGATGAGCGACTCGGCCAACGTCGTGCTGCGGTTTGTGTTGTATGTGGATTTGATGTTGTTGTTTGGCGTGGCGCTGTTCGGGCTCTACAGCTTCAAGGGACAGGAACGGCAATCCGGGACAGTCTTGCCCTTTCGCCGGTTATTGACGGGAACAGCCGGGCTCGGCGCGCTGCTATCCATCGCCGGCATGGTGCTGATGGTCCGCGTCATGAGCGGTGAATCAGACGTTACCGAGTTGCGCCCTCACCTCGAAATGATGCTGTTCGAGACGGACGTCGGGTTGGCCTGGGCCGTGCGGATGATTGCATTAGCGGTCGCGGGTTTGGCGTTGATGCTCAACCCACGCGCCCCCGGCATCAGCCTGGTGATCGCCGCCACGGCTGGCGGCATCGCCCTCGCCAGCCTGGCCTGGAGCGGGCATGGCGCCATGGACGAAGGCAGTCGCCGTTATTGGCATTTCGCTACGGACATCCTGCACCTGTTGGTGGCGGGTGTCTGGCTCGGCGCGTTGCTGGCGTTTGCGTTGATGGCGCAACCCCGGGCCCTGCAAACCGAAGCGCACATACGGTTGCTGGCTCACGCAGTCAGGCGATTTGAGCTTGTCGGTGCGCTGGTCGTTGTGATCATCACCGTGACGGGCGTGGTGAACTACCTCTTCATTGTCGGGCCTAAACTCGATGAGGTTTTACTCAGCCACTACGGAGTTTTGCTGGCGATCAAAGTACTGCTGTTTGCCGGGATGCTGGTGTTGGCGGCGCTGAACCGCTTTTATCTTGGCCCCTTGCTGGAGCGGTCGTTGCGAGAGGGCCAGTATCGCGTGGCAGCCCATGCACTTCGACGCAGTGTGTGGGTGGAAATGGCCGCGGCGATATTGATTTTGGGGTTGGTGGCGTGGCTGGGTACGTTGAGCCCGGAAGTGGAGTGAGTCATCTTCAGGGGCGTTGATTTTTCACACCGGTGAAAGTTTCACTACACTCCCCTTTCAAAACCACTCCAGCACAAAAGCCCGATAACAATGACGAAAATCAAAAGAGCAATGATGCTCGGCGGCTTGCTCGCACTCTCCCTTGGCGCCCAGGCAGAACCTTCGCATCTGGACAGCGTCATGCAACAGGGACAACTGCGCGTCTGCACCACCGGCGACTACAAGCCCTACACCCTCAAAGCCGAGGACGGCGAATACTCCGGCATCGACATCGCCATGGCCCGCGCCCTGGCCGACAGCCTTGGCGTCAAGGTCGAGTGGGTGCCCACCACCTGGAAAACCCTGATGCCCGACATGCTCGCCGGCAAGTGCGACATCGCCATGGGCGGCATCTCGGTCACCCTGGAACGGCAGAAAAAAGCCTTCTTCAGCAGCATCCTGGACGTCGACGGCAAAATCCCGCTGGTGCGCTGCGAAGACCAGGCGCTGTACCAGACCGTCGAACAGATCAACCAGCCAACGGTTCGCCTGGTCGAACCTGCCGGCGGTACCAACGAAGCCTTCGTCCACGCCTTCCTGCCCAAGGCGCAATTGAAGTTGCACGACAACGTGACCATCTTTCAGGAACTGCTGGATAAAAAAGCCGACGTGATGATCACCGACGCATCCGAGGCGCTGTATCAGCAGAAGCTGAAACCGGGCCTGTGCGCGGTCAACCCCACGCACTACATGCAATACGGCGAAAAAGCCTACCTGCTGCCCCGCGACGACATCACCTGGAAGCTGTACGTCGATCAGTGGCTGCACCTGGCCAAGGCGACAGGCAACTACCAGAAGATTCTGCGCCAATGGCTGGCGGTGCCTGACGCCAAGTAACGGATCGTTTTTAATCGCACAAAAAAAGGGCGCCCCCAAAGGAGCGCCCTTCTTCATTGCGGAGCGCGTATCAATCGTCGTGCAGCAAACCGGAACCGTATTCGCCGAAGCTATTGCCGAGCGCACTGCCATGGAAATTCATCTTGTCGGGATTGCTGCTGGTCGGCCCCGGGCCAAACCCGGCCGGCTGCACCGAGTCGGCAGAATAATCACGATGGGCGCTCACACCCGAACAGGCGCTCAACAACAAAGCACCGGCAAGCAGCGAGACTTTGACGAGGTTTGCGATCATTTTTTGATTCCTGTGGGTTAGGCGCGAGGGGCATGACCTTTGGCGGTCATCCTATGCCTCGTCTGCGCCGGGCAACATGAAACTTTGGGGGGTGACAGCGTTGGTTCAGGAACCGTGCGCACCTGGCGATCTCTCACATCCACTACCTTGCGGATCGACATTGTCCAAGGCTCGATTCACCAACAACTCCCCCACCACCGCCAGTTGCTGAATCGACAGCGCCAAACTGCGTGTTGAACCTTCGAGCGAACAAACAAAGTCTGGGGTGGAAGCTGTGCACGGATGTGGAAGACCAGGGATCCAGTAACCCGGCGCACCCGAAAGTGCCCCGCGCACAGCCGCCATTGTTTTAACAGCAGACATGAAAAAAGCGCCTGCTTAAATTCAGGTGGCGCCTGTGCGCCTAGATCCTGTGAAGGGCTTCCACACCCTTGTCGCTGAATTTGCAACGACGGAGGGAGGTTAAACGGGTGATCAGAGGTGGGGCAATATGGGCAATGTGGACGCGATTTGAGGGAAATCTCCTACTTTTTCGTGATGTTATCAACGCAATACCCAGCACCTGCTAAATCGCCCTGAGGCATGCCCAAACCCCACAAGCCCCATTCCTGATAAACTCCTCCACCTCCCAGCCTCACCGATTCCAGATCCCCCATGTCCGTAACCACCGCAACACCCGCCCCGCTTTCCCGTCGTTTCTCCGTCGCGCCGATGATGGATTGGACCGACCGCCACTGCCGCTTCTTCCTTCGCCTGCTGTCGAAAAACGCCCTGCTCTACACCGAAATGGTCACCACCGGTGCCCTGCTCAACGGTGATCACGACCGTTTCCTGCGTCACAACGAAGCCGAGCATCCGCTGGCGTTGCAGCTTGGCGGTAGCGTGCCGCTGGACCTGGCCGCATGTGCGCGCATGGCGCAGGAGCATGGTTACGATGAGGTGAACCTGAATGTCGGCTGCCCGAGTGATCGGGTACAGAACAATATGATCGGCGCGTGCCTGATGGGGCACCCGCAACTGGTGGCCGATTGTGTGAAGGCGATGCGTGATGCGGTGTCGATTCCGGTGACGGTCAAGCACCGTATCGGGATCAATGGCCGGGACAGTTACGAAGAGCTGTGCGATTTCGTCGGCACGGTGCGGGATGCCGGGTGCACCAGTTTTACCGTGCATGCGCGGATCGCGATTCTGGAGGGATTGTCGCCGAAGGAGAACCGTGACATCCCGCCCCTGCGTTATGACGTGGCAGCGCGGTTGAAGGCGGATTTTCCTGAGCTGGAGATTATCCTCAACGGCGGGATCAAGACGCTGGAAGCTTGCCACGAACATTTGCAGACGTTTGACGGCGTGATGTTGGGCCGCGAGGCGTATCACAACCCTTATGTGATGGCCGAGGTGGACCAGCAGTTGTTCGGCAGCCCGGCGCCGGTGATCAGCCGGGCTGAGGCGCTGGCGCAGTTGCGTCCTTATATAGCGGCGCACATCGCGGCAGGTGGTTCGATGCACCACATCACTCGCCATGTGCTTGGGCTGGGCACCGGGTTCCCGGGAGCACGCAAGTTTCGGCAGTTATTGTCGGTGGACATTCACAAGGCCAAAGAGCCTTTGGCGTTGCTGGATCAAGCGGCGGAGTTGCTTGAGGGGCGTTAACGGTCGGTCTTGTTGAACCTGTGGGGCGTTTTGGCATCGTATTCTTCGATACCGCACCCCACCTTTCAAACACCTGTTTTCAGGTTGTTGCCACAGGGGGCATTGATACACGTACACGCCCTTGAGTGGCTGTCAGCGCTCGGGTAATGTCATCAGACCCATAGGACAGAGCACGCTCATGACTTCCAAGCTGGAACAACTCAAACAAATGACAACCGTGGTTGCCGACACCGGCGACTTCGAAGCTATCGCTCGCGTTAAACCCGTGGACGCCACCACCAACCCTTCCCTGCTGCTCAAGGCCGCGGCCATTCCTGCGTATGCCGAGCTGCTGAACGCCTGCGTCAATGACTGCAAGGGCGATGTGGGCCTGGCCAGCGACCGTTTTGGCGTGGCCGTGGGGCAAGAAATCCTGAAAGTGATTCCGGGCCGCATTTCCACCGAAGTGGATGCGCGCCTGTCGTTCGACACCGATGCCATGCTCAAGCGTGCGCATCGCCTGATCGAGCTGTACGACAAGGCCGGTATTGGCCGCGACCGCGTGCTGATCAAGATCGCGTCCACCTGGGAAGGCATCCGCGCTGCCGAGATCCTGGAAAAGGAAGGCATCCAGACCAACCTGACCCTGCTGTTCTCCTTTGCCCAGGCGGCCGCCTGTGCCGACGCCGGGGTGTTCCTGATTTCGCCGTTCGTGGGCCGTATCTACGACTGGTACAAGAAAGCCAACGGCAACGACTACACCGGCGCGGATGATCCGGGCGTGCAGTCGGTGACGCGCATCTACAACTACTACAAGGCCAATGACTACAAGACCGTGGTCATGGGGGCGAGCTTCCGCAACCTGGGCCAGATCGAGCAACTGGCCGGCTGTGACCGCCTGACCATCAGCCCGGACCTCATCGACAAGCTGGCCGCGGATACCGGCAAGCTGGAGCGCAAACTGGCGCCTGGCCATGCCGGTGAAGCGCGCCTGAGCCTAAACGAATCGCAGTTCCGCTGGCTGTCCAACGAAGATGCGATGGCGACCGAGAAACTCGCTGAAGGCATTCGTCAGTTCGCGCGGGATCAGGAGAAGCTCGAGGCGTTGTTGCAGGCCAAGCTGTGATCTGAGTGGGTGTAATGCAAAAAGGGCGAACCTGTGAGGGTTCGCCCTTTTTTGTATGTGTTTGGTGACTGGCAGGACGCCATCGCGAGCAAGCTCGCTCCCACAGGAGTTCGCGGGATGACTGAGGTCGTGTGCTAAACGAGGACCTGTGGGAGCGAGCTTGCTCGCGATGGGGGTCTGGCTGACCCACATCAATTCAGGGGATCAATGGCGTTCGAGCGCATTCACCAGGTCATGGAAGGCTTCACGATTGGTGTCGTTCAGGCCCATGAGGATCTTGTGCGCTTCGAGCACCTTGATCCGCACCACTTCTTCGGACTGATCCTGGTCTGGCAGGTCGTCCAGGCATTCCGGGCACGGCACCGGCTTGTCAACGATGTTGAACACCTGCTCGAAGCCCATGGACTGCAGCAGCCGCGTGATGTCTTCGTGGGTGGTGACGACGGTCGGCAGCAGGCCAACCTTCTGCCGCGACAGGATCGACAGCTTGGCCAGCAGGCCAAGTGTGGTGCTGTCGATGCTGCGGGTTTCGGTCAGATCGATCACGATCGAATTGAAATTCAACGCGCTGAAGATCCGCTCAATAGTCGCATCCAACGCCGAACACAGGGTCAGGCGAACTTCACCGACGAACTTCAGGACGAAGGTGCCATCCTGCTCGGCGAACTGGATTCTACCGGTACTCATCAAAGATTCCTGCTCAACACCAACAGGGCGATATCATCCGGCATCTCCCCTAGCGTGGCCAATCCAAAAACCTGCCGCAGCCCATCCAGGGTGCCGCCCGCTGCCTTGACCCGTTGGGGCAACGCCGCTTCTTTCTCTTTGAGTGTGGGTTCTGGCAAAAGATCCAGAATGCCATCAGACATCAGCGTCAGGCTGAACGTCGGTGGCAGTTCCAGCACGTGGTCTTCGTAGGTGGCTTCGTTGAAGAGGCCCACCGGCAGACCACGCCCTTGCAGATAACGAACACTGTCTGGCGTGTACAACACTGGCAACGGCAAATGACCGCCGATGCTATAGGTTAACAAACCGGTCTCCTCGTCGATGACTCCACCGACCATTGTGACGTGTTTACCCAGCTTACAACTGATCAGGCCCCGGTTGATATGACCAAGAACCTCTGAAGGCTTGAATTCCGGCAGGGTGCCGCTGCGCTTGGATTCGAACAGCAAGCGCGTGGTCATGAACTTCAACAGCACGGTGACGAAGGCTGAGGAGGCGCCGTGACCGGAAACGTCCGCCAGGTAAAAGGCGACCCGGCGCTCGTCGACCCGGAAGTAGTCGACGAAATCACCCGACAGGTACAGCGACGGGATGATCTGGTGAGCAAACTTGAACTCGTCGATGGTCCAGGGGCTGACCGGCAGCATGTTCATCTGCACCTGGCGACCGGCGTTCTGGTCCTCCTGGAGCAGGTTCAGGCTGGCTTCGAGCTCGCGATTGGCCTTCTCCAGCTTCTCGCGGTAGCGCTGGTTCTCCAGTAGCAGGCGCGCACGATCCAGGGCCCGGCGCACAGAGTGCTCGAGCACAGCCAGATCTTCGAGAGGCTTGATCAGGTAGTCCGCCGCGCCCAGGCGCAGGGCTTCGACCGCGTCATTCATCACGCCGGCACCCGACACCACGATCACCGGGGTTTGCGGCGACAGTTCGGTGACCTGGCGAATGAGTTCGAGTCCACCCATCTGCGGCATGCGCAGATCGCAGATGACCAAGTCGGGCTTGTCTTGCTCGAATACCTGAAGACCCTGCTGACCATTGCTGGCCTGCAAGACGCTGAAACCACTGTCTTCCAAATAGGCGGCGAGGCTCGCGCGCACTACTTCGTCATCATCGATTATCAGCAGCGTGGCACTGGTTTTTGGCATGTGGGCAAACGGCGCCAGAATTAGGTTGGCGTAGCAGGCGGGGATTTTGGCCCGGCGCTGACTACTGGATTCGCTTTCTAGCCTCTCTGTCGCACCGCTTTCGGGCAATTGCCCTACACACGTGTTCACCAGAGGTGCCCTTCTAAGGCGCAGACGGTACTCCCATCCGCGGGGCGTTTCAAGCTCACGCCGATGGTCGCCTGACGTCTTTATTTGTCAAATCACCGAGAGTTATAAGAACAGGCAAATCCGTAACCCAATGGAAGGTTCGAACCCACGAGCCAAACCGGCCGGGACTACAGTGAAAACCGCGATTTCATCCGCATGCGGCTCTTCGCAGACAAAAAAGGCGGCCTTGATGGCCGCCTTTTTCAGTTTACCGGTCGAGATCAAAAATCGTCTTCGACCTGACCGTCTTTCACCTTGAATTCACGGTTCTGCAAGTATGCATTACGGATGAAGGTGTACTTGTCGCCGGTGATCAGCTTCTCGCTCGACAGCAGGTTGGCACGGGTATCGATGATGTCCAGGGCGTGGAACGAGTTACGCACCGAAACGTCGTTTACGTAACGATAAGCGCCGGTGTAGCTGTCGACGTACTTGGACGGCGTATCACGCAAGGTGCTTGGCCCCAGCAGCGGCAGCATCACGTAAGGGCCGCTGCCGACACCCCAGTAGCCCAGCGTCTGACCGAAGTCTTCGTCATTGCGCTGCAGGCCCATTTTCGTGCCGACATCAATGACGCCCAGCAAGCCGAAGGTGGTGTTGAAAATGATTCGTGCGGTATCAACGCCTGCGGCACGAGGTTTGGCCTGCAGGATATCGTTGGCCAGGTTGCGCACATCGCCGATATTACGGAAGAAGTTGTGAACGCCGTCTTCGACAAACTGCGGCGTCACGTACTGGTAGCCCTGGGCCAGGGGTTTGAGCGCGTAGGTGTCGATCACGTCGTTGAACTTGAAAATCGGGCGGTTGACGCTTTCCCAAGGATCCTCTTCCGTGGCTGCCTGGGCAGCGAACGGAACCAGCATCACACTGGCGCATACACAAATCCTGGCTAGATGATTGCTCCAGCGCATAGAAAAAAACTCCTTGGTTTGTACTGGCTCGGGCACTTGGCCCAGGCAATAAGTTGGCAAGTATAAGACGTAAACGCCGTTTAACGCACTTTGTACGAGATCCACACGGAAGGAATCGTGCCAAATGTGAGCGTTTCACATCCATGTCATTCAACTGTCACCGTCGTCCACTAGCCTTCAGGCTATTTCAGGGACGTCCACATGCCGCTCGCCGAAGCCTTGCCCCAAACCGCACCCAGCCTGACCGCCGTACTGTTCGGCCTCAGTGGCTGCCTGGTGGATTTCGGCGCGCACACGCACCGGCACGGCAGCCACTCGGCCGAACACGCCGAGGCCACGCCCGGCGCACTGGATAGCCTGCGCAGCTTGCAGCGCCAGCAAATCCCCTGCGCCTGGCTCGATGAACTGCCCCCTGCCCTCAGCCAAACCCTGGCCGCGGCGCTGCCGGAATGGATCAAACCCTCGCAACATTCAGCTACAAACAACCCATGGCCCGCCCCGAATGCCTGCTGGCACGCCTTGATGACCCTGAACGTCGAGCGACTCGACGGCTGCGTACTGGTGAGCGGTGAACCCCGTTTGCTGCAAGCGGGGCTCAATGCCGGGTTGTGGACCATCGGTCTGGCATCCTGCGGCTCGCTGTGCGGGCTGGCGCCCGAGCAATGGCAAGCACTGCCCCCGCAGGAGCGCGACATCAAACGTGCCAAGGCGACGATGCAACTGTTTGGCCTGGGCGTGCATTCGGTGATCGATCATCTCGGTGAACTCGACACCTGCCTGGCCGATATCAGCTTGCGTCGGCTCAAGGGCGAAAAGCCCTGATCGAGATCATGCACGTTGGCCGCGAGTGGATTAATCTAAAGGTCAGCCATCGACCTTTGGCCTGCCGCCATGGTCTATGCCAGTGCCTATCGATAAAAGAAGGAAGAACGCCATGCCTGCCCGCGAACTGCAAGAACAGCTCAATGCCCTGCGCGAGCAATTGGAACAGAATCCTCCATTGTCTGAAGCCGAACGCGCAGAGTTGAGCGAACTGATGCAACAGATCGAGTTGAAGCTTGAACTCGAAACCAAAACCCAGGATTCCAGCCTCGCCGATGGCGTCAACCTGGCTGTCGAGCGCTTTGAACTCGAACACCCTACCCTTGCCGGCACCCTGCGCAACATCGGGCAGGCCTTGGCCAATATGGGAATCTGAACCCCGCCAGACGCAAAAAAGCCCTGCTAGTGATAGCAGGGCTTTTTTGCGTCTGCACTTGGCAATGCACGTCCCCTGTGGGAGCGGGCTTGCTCGCGAAAGCGGTGGGTCAGTCAACATCATCGTTGAATGTGAAGCCGCCTTCGCGAGCAAGCCCGCTCCCACATTAAAGCGTTACTGGCGGACCAGGCGATGGTTCGGCAGCTGCACCTCTTCAGTGCTGCGATACGGGTTGATATCCAGCCCGCCACGACGCACATAACGCGCATACACCGTCAGTTTCTCTGGCTTGAGCAACCGCTGCAGGTCGAGAAAGATCCGCTCTACACACTGTTCATGGAAGTCCGAGTGTTGGCGGAAGCTGACGATGTACTCGAGCAGGCTCGCATGATCCAGCGCCGCGCCACGGTACTCCACCGCGACGCTGCCCCAGTCCGGCTGGCTGGTGACCGGGCAGTTGGACTTGAGCAAATGACTGTGCACGCTCTCCTCGACAATGCGCGAATCATCGCAACGCAGCAGTTCCGGCCGTGGATGCTCGTAGTTGCTGACGCTGATATCCAGTTCATCGATGCACACGCCCGGCAAGGCCACGACGCCTTCGCTCTCGACATCCTTAAGACTGCGAATGCGCACACCCACCGGCTTGCCGGCAGCCGCCGACAAGTCCTTGGCCAGCGTCACCTCAAGGCTCGCGGTATCGGCAAACGGCGTCTGGTTCAGGGAGTTGAGATAGAGCTTGAACGACTTCGACTCGATGATGTTCGGCGAATCCGCCGGAATGCTGAATTCGCCGATCGCCACCACCGGCTTGCCCGACGGCAGCAGCCAGGACAGCTCGAAGCAGTTCCAGAAGTCCACGCCTTTGTACGGCAGGGTTTGCGCCGTCAGGCCCAGCTCCGCCCACTTCGCGGTGCGCGGGATCGGGAACAGCAAGGACGGCGTGTAGGTGGCGATGTATTCGCTGGACTTGCCCAGCGGCGAGTGTTCGGCTGCGGGATGCATGGCGGAAACCTGACTGAAGAATCAGCGGATTCTATCAGCCTTTGCTCCCGCCTTTGAGTGCTTACTGACTGACAGTCAGTTTGCCGACCATGCCGGCCTGGTAATGGCCGGGAATATTGCAGGCAAACTCAAGGCTGGTGGCCTTGCTGAAGGTCCAGGTCAGCTCGGCGGTCTTGCCCGGTTCCACCAGCACGCTGTTGGGGTCATCATGCTTCATGCCGTGGTCCATTTTGCTGTGATCCATGCCGGCCATTGCCTTCATACCGGTTGGCGCCAGCATGCCGCTCTGTTGCATCTGCAACATTTCCTGCTGGTGCCTGGCATGCAATGCCGCATCCCCCAAGTTGAACTCATGCAGCAACTGGCCTTTATTGACCAGCACGAAGCGCACGGTTTCCCCGGCCTTGATATCGAGGGACTTCGGCGTGAAGGACATGTCCCCCATCACCACCTCGATGCTGCGGGTCGCCTTGGCCGCCGAGGCCGGTTGACCGAAATCGTAGGTATGCCCGGCGTCTGCCCACACCGGTGAACTCAGCGCCAGCAAACACAGGATTTGCGCCACGGATTTGCGTAAAAACATCGTCATACTCCAACAAGTTAAGGCTCAGCATGCGCAAAACTCTAAACTGCTGCCACTGCCCGTAACCTGACAGCCAGATTACAACTTTGTCAGGTTGCCCTGTGCGAATGCTGCCCACGGTATAAAGCCTTCGTTCCACTTGCCATGAGTCGCCCATGAAACTGCTGATCGTCGAAGACCAACCCAAAACCGGCCATTATCTGCGCCAGGGCCTGACCGAGGCCGGGTTCAACACGGAACTGGTGGCCGACGGCAACACCGGCCAGCAATTGGCCCTCAGCGGCGAATATGCCCTGCTGATTCTTGATGTAATGCTGCCGGGTCGTGATGGCTGGCAAATTCTCCAAGCGGTGCGCAGCGCCGGCCTGGACACACCGGTACTTTTTCTGACCGCCCGTGACGCCGTGGAGGACAGGGTTCACGGCCTCGAACTGGGCGCCGACGACTATCTGGTCAAGCCGTTTGCCTTCTCCGAACTGCTGGCCCGGGTCCGCAGCCTGTTGCGTCGCGGCAGCACCACGCCGCAGGAGACCAACCTGCAACTGGCCGATCTGCGCCTGGACCTGATCCGGCGCCGGGTCGAACGCAGCGGCCAGCGTATCGACCTGACCGCCAAGGAATTCGCCCTGCTGGAAATGCTCCTGCGCCGCCAGGGCGAAGTCCTGCCCAAGTCGCTGATTGCGTCCCAGGTCTGGGACATGAATTTCGACAGCGACACCAATGTCATCGAGGTGGCGATCCGTCGCCTGCGCCTGAAGATCGACGATGAATTCCCCAACAAGCTGATCCATACCGTACGCGGCATGGGCTACGTCCTTGAAGAGCGTCCCGCCTGATGCGCCGCCTCTCCTTGAGCAACCGCCTGGCCCTGCTGTTTGCCGCATGCACCGCCGTGGTCTCGTTGTTCGCCGGGGTGCTGTTCAGCCGCGCCAGCGAGGCGCACTTCGTTGAACTCGACCAGCAACTGCTGGACGGCAAGCTGATTGGGTTGCGTCGGGCCCTGTACGACTTACAGTCGAGTGACAGCGAAGTAAAACTGGCCGAGGAGTTGAGCCGGCAGGCTGACCTGTCCCTGCGAATCACCGGCAGCGACGGCCAGCGCTGGTATGACAGTTCGACCAACATCCCCCAGGCATTGCCGCACCGGTCCGGATTGTCGACGGTGAGCCATGAAGGCACAGATTACCGCGTCCTGAATGCGCCGCTTTTCGCGGACAAACCCGAGTCACCGCAACTGACCCTGCTGTTGGACATCACCCATCACCAGCACTTTCTGCAACGCATGCAGCATTTGATCTGGCTGACCGTCGGCCTGTCAGCCCTGGCCACCGCACTGCTGGGCGCCTGGGCGGCACGCAGCGGCTTGCGCCCGTTAAGGCGGATCAGCGCGGTGGCCAGTGGTGTTTCCGCGCAATCGCTGAACTCGCGGCTACCTGAAGAAAACATGCCGCCGGAACTGGCGGAAATGGCCCACAACTTCAACGCCATGCTCGGACGCCTCGACGACTCGTTTCAGCGCCTGTCGGCCTTCTCCGCCGACATTGCCCATGAACTGCGCACGCCATTGTCGAACCTGCTGACCCACACCCAGGTTACCCTCACCCGCCCTCGCCCCATCGAGGACTACCGCGAAGCCCTGCACAGCAACCTCGAAGAGCTGCAATGGATGGCGCAACTGGTCAACGACATGCTCTATCTGGCCAAGGCTGACCATGGACTGTTAATCCCCAAGCGCGAACCGTTGGAACTGGGACAGGAAACGGATCTGCTGCTGGAGTTTTTTGCGCCGCTGGCGGAAGACGCGCAGGTAAAACTGAGTCGTGACGGCAATGCCCGCCTCGAAGGTGACCGCAGCATGTTGCGCAGGGCACTGTCGAACCTTCTGGACAACGCACTGCGATTCACGCCGGTCGATGGCGAGGTTCGGGTGCGAATCGTCGATCAGCCAAAAGAGTTGCGCCTGACCGTTGAAAACACCGGCCAACAGATTTCCAAAGATCTATTGCCGCGCCTGTTTGACCGGTTTTACCGGGCCGATCCTGCGCGTCGTGAAGGCAGTAGCGAACATGCGGGACTGGGACTGGCGATCACCCAATCGATCATCCGTGCCCATGGCGGGCAGATTCGTTGCGAATCGGAGAATGGGTGGACGCGGTTTGTGATTGAGTTACCGAAGGGGGATTGAGGCCAGCAGCTCCGGCCCCTTCGCGAGCAAGCCCGCTCCCACAGTGTTTTGTGGCGTTCACATCATCTGTGTACGACGCAGATCCCTGTGGGAGCGGGCTTGCTCGCGAAGGCGGTGTAACGGCTTACGAATACCGCAACGCGTGAGCCGGCTCGATCTTCGCCGCACGCCAGGCCGGGTAAACCGTGGCCAGGAAGCTCATGACAAACCCCGCCGTGCAGATCAGCGCCACATCCGCGCCTTGCAGCTCAGACGGCAGGTTACTGACGAAGTACACGTCGGAACTGAAGATGTGCTGCCCGCTGACCCGCTCGATCCAGCCTACGATCTGGCTGACGTTCAGTGCGGCAATCACGCCCAATACACCGCCAATCAAGGTGCCGACGATGCCGATCACCGTGCCCTGCACCACGAAGATCGCCATGATCTGCCGTGGCGTGGCGCCGATGGTGCGCAGGATCGCGATGTCCGCACCCTTGTCGTTCACCACCATGATCAGGGTCGCGATGATGTTGAACGCCGCCACCGCGACGATCATCAGCAACAGCAGGCCGATCATGGTTTTTTCCATCTTCATCGCGCTGAACAGGCTGCCCTGGGTGTGGGTCCAGTCGTCAGCCTTGTAGGCGGCGCCCAGCCCCGTGGCGATGTCGTTCGACACTTGCGGCGCGGCATACAAGTCCTTCACCGCCAGGCGCACGCTCTGCACCTGATTCGGCTCCCAGCGCTGCATCTGCGCGGCATCGGCCATGTGGATCAGCGCCATGGTGCCGTCCAGTTCCGCACCGACCTTGAACACGCCGACCACATTCAGCCGCTGCATGCGCGGGGTAATGCCGCCCGGCGCATTGCTGACCTCAGGCACGATCAAGGTGATCTTGTCGCCCACGTTCAAGCGGAAGCGGCGCGCCGTGATCTGCCCGATCACCACGCCGAATTCGCCCGGCTTCAGGGCTTCCAGGCTCCCCTGAACGATGTGCTTGGCGACGATCGACACCTGGCCTTCCAGCGCCGGGTCGACACCGCTGACCTGGATCGGCTGCATCGTGCCCTTGTAGGACAGCATGCCCTCCATCTCGGTGAACGGCACCGCCGCCGTCACTTCCGGGTTTTTCATCGCGGCCGCCGCCACGGGCTTCCAGTCGTCAATCGGGTTCACGCCGACGATGGTGGCGTGCGGCACCATCCCGAGGATGCGTGAGCTCATTTCGCGCTGAAAGCCGTTCATCACCGACAGCACCACGATCATCGCCAGCACGCCGAGGGCGAGGCCGATCATCGAGGTCATCGAGATGAAGGAAACAAAGCGATTGCGGCGCTTGGCGCGGGTATAGCGCGTGCCGATAAAGATCGATAACGGTCTGAACATTCGCTGGGGCACCGTATAAAAATAAAAGACCCGACGCACCTTTCGGTCGCGTCGGGTTTCAATCCGTTAGATGGGAGTCAGGCAACCTTCCTGCAAGTGCAGGACGCGGTCCATCTGGCGGGCGAGGTTCATGTCGTGGGTCACCACCAGGAACGCCGTGCGCATCGAGGTGCTGAGCTCCAGCATCAAGTCCTGGATCCCCTGGGCGGTGTGGGAATCGAGGTTGCCGGTCGGCTCGTCGAGCATCACCAGGCCCGGATTGTTCACCAGGGCGCGGGCGATGGCCACGCGCTGACGCTCACCACCGGACAGTTCGGCCGGCTTGTGCTCCAGGCGATGACCCAGCCCTACCCGCTCCAGCAACGCCGTGGCACGCTGACGCGCTTCGGGGATCGCGGTCTTGCCGATCAGCAGCGGCATGCAGACGTTCTCCAGGGCGGTGAATTCCGGCAGCAGGTGGTGGAACTGGTACACAAAGCCGAGGGCGCGATTACGCAGCAGGCCGCGTTTCTTCTCGCTCAGCGCCGACAGTTCTTCACCGTCGAGCCAGACGCTGCCCTTGGTCGGTGTATCGAGGCCGCCCAACAGGTTGAGCAAGGTACTTTTGCCCGAGCCCGACTTGCCGACAATCGCCACACGCTCGCCCGGGTGCAACTCCAGTTGCAGGCCGGCCAACACTTCCACCGATTCCGGGCCTTCCTCGTAGGATTTGCCCAGGCTGCGGCAGCTCAAGATTGCTTTATCACTCATGCCCGACTCACTCATAACGTAGCGCCTCCGCAGGCTGGGTGCGCGCGGCACGCCAGGCTGGATACAGGGTGGCGAGGAAACTCAGGACCAACGCCGCGGAGCAGACCATCACGACGTCCTGGCTCTGCACCTGCGACGGCAGGTAATCGATGAAGTACACGTCGGCGTTGAGGAACTTGTGCCCGATCAGGCCTTCGAGGGCCGAGATCGCGGCGCTGACGTTCAGCGCCGCGAAGATCCCGACCACCGCGCCGATCGCGGTACCGACTACGCCAATGACGGTGCCTTGCACCATGAACGTGCGCATGATCGTGCCTGGTGTGGCGCCCAGCGTGCGCAGGATCGCGATGTCGCCCTTCTTGTCATTCACCACCATCACCAGCGTGGAAATGATGTTGAACGCAGCGACGGCAACGATCAGCAGCAGCAAAAGGCCGATCATGGCTTTTTCCATGCGGATCGCCTGGTACAGGTTGCCGTGGGTGCGGGTCCAGTCGCGGGCGTAGTAGCGGTCTTCGCCGAGGTCGCGGGCGATGCTCCACGCGGTGCGCGGCGCCTGGAACAGATCGTCGAACTTCAGGCGCAGGCCCTGGACCTGATCCGGTTTCCAGCGGTGCAGCCGGGCCAGGTCCTGCAGGTTGGTGACGCCAAGATAGCCATCGAGCTCACCGGCGCCGACATGGAAGATGCCGACCACGGTAAAGCGCTTCATGCGCGGGAACATCCCGGCCGGGGTCACCGTGACTTCGGGCGCGACGAAGGTCAGCTTGTCGCCGATGGCCGCACCGAGCTTGGCCGCGGCCTTGTCGCCGATGACGATGCCGAACTCCCCCGGCACCAGGTCGTCGAGTTTTCCCTGGGTCATGAATTGATCGATGATCGACACCTGGCGCTCTTGCGCCGGGTCGATGGCATTGAGCAGGACTTTCGAGACCTTGCCGTTATTGGTCAGCAAACCCTGCATTTGCGTAAACGGCGCCACGGCCGTCACCTGCGGGTTCTGCTTGACCTTCGCGGCCAGGCCTTGCCAATCGCTGATCGCCTCACCGGACTCGATGGTCGCGTGGGGCACCATGCCCAGCACGCGGGTGCGCATCTCATGATCGAAGCCATTCATCACCGACAGCACCACGATCATCACGACCACGCCAAGGGCGAGCCCGATCATCGAAGTCAGGGAAATGAATGACACAAAATGATTGCGACGCTTTGCACGGGTGTAACGCGTGCCGATAAATACGAAGAGAGGTCTGAACATGTCGGGGCTTGTTCGGAGGGAAAAGGAACGTCCTTGTGGCGGGGGTCGATAACCAGCTTTACACTCAGACCACCGCCGCTACCATGGGTTCGCCATGTCGACATTAGATGAAGAAGATCGCCGCGAATACTACCGTATCGAGGATACGATCGCACTGGAAATTCGGCCCCTGTCCGCTACTGAAGCCACAGGCCAGGAAGTGTTGCAGGATGCTTCTCCACTCTTCAACTTGCTCAGCGAATTGCACCTGAGTGAATTCGAGTCGCAACACCTGTTACGCCAGATCAGCGAACGCGACCGGAACCTCGCGGCGCTCCTCAAATCCCAGAACAAGCGCATCGACTTGCTGAGCCAGGTGATCGCCATCACCGTGCTCGGGCAGATCGGCGAACCGCAGCCAGTGATCATCTCCGAAGGCGGCATCGACTTTCAGCATCCATCGCCCATTGCCGCCGGCGCACGCCTGTCGGTCAAACTGGTATTGATGCCGCAGGCCCTGGGCCTGCTGCTGCGCGCCCGCGTCACCCATTGCGACCGCAAGGGCGACGGCTATGACGTCGGCACCGAGTTCGAACACCTGACCGACGCCCAACGCCAACTGCTGGCCCGCCACATCTTGCAAAAGCAGGCCCAGGAACGACGCCTGGCCCGCGACCAACTCGAATCAGGCAATTAAATTAAGGAAGAACCGTGACCCTCATCTACGGCCATCGCGGCGCCAAGGGCGAAGCACCGGAAAACACCCTGACCAGCTTTCAGGAATGTCTCAAGCACGGCGTGCGTCGCTGCGAACTGGACCTGCACCTGTCCATGGACGGCGAGCTGATGGTCATCCACGACCCGACCCTCAAGCGCACCACCGACCGTCGCGGCAAGGTCGTCGAACACACGGCGGCCGAGCTTGTGACGTATGACGCACGCAAGGGTGGACCGGGCTGGATCAAGCCTTGCCCGATTCCGACGCTGGAACAGCTGTTCGAGCAATGCGACTTCGATCACTGGCAGCTGGAAGTCAAAAGCGCATCACGGATGCGTGCCGCGACCACCGTGCTGGCGATTCGCGAAATGGTGCAGCGTCATGGCCTGATGGACAAGGTGACCATCACCTCGAGTTCCCGTGAAGTGCTCAAGGCTGCGCTGGAGTTGGTGCCGGACGTATCCCGCGGGCTGGTGGCCGAGTATGCCTGGCTTGACCCACTGAAGGTCGCCGCCAGCTATGGCTGTGAGATTCTGGCGCTGAACTGGACCCTGTGCACGCCGGAACGCCTGCAAAGGGCGCAGCGTCAGGGGCTGCATGTGTCGGTATGGACCGTCAACGAGCCCGCGCTGATGCGCAGACTCGCCGACTTCGGCGTTGACAGCCTGATTACAGACTTTCCCGGTTTGGCCACCGCCACGCTCGAGAATTGCTGAAATCGGTCTCCCCGGCCGGCTCAGGCCACCGGCCGGAGCCCGTCAAAAAAGCCGGTTGAGGCCGTCGTACGCGGCTACCCGATAGGCTTCGGCCATGGTCGGGTAGTTGAACGTGGTGTTGACGAAGTACTTCAACGTATTGAGTTCGCCCGGCTGGTTCATGATCGCCTGACCGATGTGCACGATCTCCGACGCCTGATAACCGAAGCAGTGAACACCCAGCACTTCCAGGGTTTCACGGTGGAACAGGATCTTCAGCATGCCTTGCGGCTCGCCGGCGATCTGCGCCCGCGCCATGCTCTTGAAGAAGGCCTTGCCCACTTCGTACGGCACTTTGGCCTGAGTCAGTTCCTGCTCGTTCTTGCCGATCGAGCTGATCTCCGGAATGGTGTAGATGCCGGTCGGCACGTCATTCACAAAGCGCCAGCTACCGTTATCGACGATGCTGCCAGCGGCCGAACGACCCTGGTCGTGGGCGGCACTGGCCAGGCTCGGCCAGCCGATCACGTCGCCGGCGCCGTAGATGTTCGGCACGCAGGTGCGGTATGCCTCGTCGACTTCGATCTGGCCACGGCTGTTGACCTTCACGCCGATGTTTTCCAGACCCAACTGATCGGTGTTGCCGGTACGACCGTTACACCAGAGCAAGGCGTCGGCCTTGATCTTCTTGCCGGACTTGAGGTGCAGGATCACGCCGTTGTCCACGCCTTCGACGCGGTCGTAGTCTTCGTTGTGGCGAACCGTGATGTTGTTGTTGCTGAAGTGATAACTCAGGGCCTGGGAAATTTCCGAGTCGAGGAAGCTCAGCAGTTGCCCACGGTTGTCCACCAATTCAACCAATACACCCAGACCGCTGAAGATCGAGGCGTATTCGCAACCGATCACGCCGGCGCCGTAAACGATGAGTTTACGCGGGGTGTGGCCGAGGCTGAGGATGGTGTCGCTATCGTAGATACGCGGGTGGTGGAAATCGATGTCCGCCGGGCGATAAGGACGCGAACCGGTGGCGATGATGATGTGCTTGGCCACCAGTTTCTCGACCACGCCGTTGGCGCAGACCACTTCGATGGTTTGCTCGTCGGCGAAGCTGCCGGTGCCGAAGAACACGTCGACGCGGTTACGGGCGTAGTAGCCGGTACGCGAAGCGACTTGCTTGGAGATGACTTTCTCGGCGCTTTTCAACACGTCCGGGAACGAGAACCAGCGCGGCTCACCAATGGCCCGGAACATCGGGTTGGTGTTGAATTGCATGATCTGCCGCACCGAGTGACGCAGTGCCTTGGACGGGATGGTGCCCAAGTGAGTGCAGTTGCCGCCGACCTGGCGACGGCTATCGACCATCGCCACCTTGCGCCCTGCCTTGGCGGCGTTCATTGCCGCGCCTTCCCCTGCCGGGCCGGAACCCAACACCACCACGTCGTAGTTGTAGACAGCCATGCGTACTCCTCAGAACAGGCCGCGGCACCCTCGGCACCTGCGGCTAAATCACGCCAATGCGTGGCATGAAGGAACAATTTGGGGCCAGTGCAGAACCCGGACACAGTCTATAGAAGCGTCAACGCCGCGCACATTAACCCTTGGTCGCGTCGTAGGCTACTTTTGCCTGCGCTACAACGCCAGTTTTCAATGCTCAAATCGCCGAAATCATTCGGTTTTTTCGCCACTGATGCGTTCAAAAGCCGGACTGCTGCGTGTGACGAAACCTGTATCGGCACGAATCACAAAAAATGCGCCGATATCGTGTTTTTCTGCGTAGTCCCAACCGCGCTCCGGGCCGAGAATCAGCAACAGCGTCGATAAGCCATCGGCCATCAACGCAGAAGGATGAATCACTGTGACGGATGCCAGGTTGTGTGAGACCGGCGCACCGGTGCGGGCATCGAAGGTGTGGGAAAAACGCTGTCCGTCCTGCTCGAAATAATTCCGGTAGTCGCCGGAAGTGGACAGGCCATAGCCGTCGACGACAATGACCCGCTCCGCCACCTGCCGGTCATCCCGCGGCTCTTCCAGGGCAATGCGCCACGGCGAGCCGTCAGCTTTCTTGCCGGACGCCTTGAGCTCACCCGTGGCCTCGGCGAGGTAGTCATGGATGCCCATCGCCTCGAGTCTTGCGGCAATCGTGTCCACCGCATAACCGGCGGCGATGCTGTTGAAGTCGACCTCGACGGCGGCGTCCTTGCACAACCGGTCGCCATCGATGCGCAAGTGTTCATGGCCGACGCGCTTGCGGGCTTCGGCGAGCGCTTCGGCGGTCGGGACTTTTTCCCCGCGAGCCTGCGGACCGAATCCCCAGAGGTTCAGCAACGGCTCAACCGTCAAATCGTAGGAACCGTCGCTTTGCACTGACAGTTGCTCGCCCATGCGGACCAATTCGAGGATCGACGCCGGCATTGCCTGACAGCCGTTGGCCGGTAACGCATTGAAGCGCTCGATGTCCGAGTCGCTGCGGTAGGTCGACATTTGCCGGTCAATGTCAGCGAGGATCTGCTCGACCTGGACACGGACTTCGTCCGGCGCCGGAAGGTCGGCATGGCGCACATACTTGATCGAATAAGTGCTGCCCATGGTCGGGCCGCCGAAGCTCTCCAGAGTGTCGCCGTTGCCGCAGCCTGATAGTGCGCCGAGCAGCAAAAGTGCCACCCCCTGCCACCTGATCAACAATTCCCGAGCTCCCCAATGCATCCCCTGACACATCGCCAGGGCCAGCCATTATGCGATAGAACCGTGGGAGCGGGCTTGCTCGCGAAGAGGTCATCACATTCAGCATTGATATCTCTCTCAGACCGCTATCGCGAGCAAGCTCGCTCCCACATTGGATAGCTGGCGTGATCACTACCGTGCAAACACCACCACACCCTGTGGGAGCGAGCTTGCTCGCGATGAGGCCAGTGCGAACAACACATCCCCCCAATAGACAAAAGCAGCACAAACAAAAACGCCCCGACCAAGGCCGGGGCGTTTTCATGTGCAGCTAAGGCTTAGCGCGGGAATGCTGGCGGGTTTACACCGGCCATGTCTTCCATCACGCGAACCACCTGGCAGCTGTAACCGAACTCGTTGTCGTACCAGACGTACAGAACAACGCGGTTATCCTGGGTGATGGTCGCTTCAGCGTCCACTACGCCTGCGTGGCGCGAGCCAACGAAGTCGGTGGAAACCACTTCCTGGGAGCTGACGTAGTCGATCTGCTTGTGCAGATCCGAGTGCATGGCCATCTGGCGCAGGTACTCGTTGATCTCTTCGCGAGTGGTGGCCTTTTCCAGGTTCAGGTTCAGGATAGCCATCGACACGTTCGGCGTAGGAACGCGAATCGCGTTACCGGTCAGCTTGCCCTTCAACACTGGCAGAGCCTTGGCGGCTGCAGTGGCGGCACCGGTCTCGGTGATTACCATGTTCAGCGGCGCGGCGCGGCCACGACGGCTGCCCTTGTGGAAGTTGTCGATCAGGTTCTGGTCGTTGGTGAACGAGTGAACGGTTTCGACGTGACCGTTGACGATGCCGTACTTGTCATTCACAGCTTTGAGCACCGGCACGATGGCGTTGGTGGTGCACGAAGCGGCCGAGATGATCTTGTCGTCAGGGGTGATTTCGCCGTGGTTGATGCCGTGCACGATGTTCTTCAGCGCGCCCTTGCCAGGTGCGGTGAGGATTACGCGGGCAGCGCCCGGGCAAGCCAGGTGCTGGCCAAGGCCATCGGCGTCACGCCATACACCGGTGTTGTCGACGATCAGAGCGTTTTCGATGCCGTACTGGGTGTAGTCGACTTCGGCCGGGCTCTTGGCGTAGATAACCTGGATCAGGTTGCCGTTGGCGGTGATGGTGTTGTTGGCTTCATCAATGGTGATGGTGCCATCGAACGGGCCATGAACCGAGTCGCGACGCAGCAGGCTGGCACGTTTGACCAGGTCGTTCTCGGCGCCCTTGCGGACCACGATGGCGCGCAGGCGCAGGCCGTCGCCACCACCGGTTTTCTCGATCAGGATGCGCGCCAGCAGACGGCCGATACGACCGAAGCCGTACAGGACAACATCGGTGCCTTTGCGGGCGGAAGCGTTCTGCTGGCCAACCACGTCGGCCATCTCTTCACGGACGAACTGCTCGGCACTACGGCCATTGCCTTCGGCCTTGTATTTGGCCGCCAGCTTGCCCAGGTCTACCGAAGCGGCACCGAGCTTGAGCTCGCTCATCGCCTTGAGTAGCGGGAATGTTTCGTGGACGGAGAGTTCGGTTTCGTCGGTCTGGCGATGACGGGCAAAGCGGTGCGCTTTGAGGATCGAAATCACCGAGCGGTTGATCAGGCTGCGGCCATAGATCGAGCTCACCACGTTGTTATTGCGGTAGAGCTGACCGATAAGCGGAATCATCGCTTCTGCGAGTGCTTCACGGTCGATCCATTCACCAAGACACTGGTCGGGCTTCTGAGTCACGGGAACCTTCCACATGTAGGGGCAGAAAAAAGGGGCTACATTATGCCGCCGAGTGACAGCGGTAGCAATGCGCGCCCGTCGCGCTTTACGTAACAAATCGTCGTTCAAAAAAATTACGCCTCGCTCCAGCCCAATAAAACCGGGGCTTTCAGCACAGTCAATTTTTTGGAGCCAAAGCCTCCTTATCCGTAACCCTCCGTAACACTCGTTGTTTTTGCCACTACATATTCATTAATTTTAGGTAAAAAAGCGCAGAATTTTGTCTTTACCACTACATTTCGCCAAACCCGTGTTTTAGACACAGTCAGCAACTGACAGGCGGCATCGTAGACCGCTACAATTACCGACTTTGTCGCAACGCTTGGAGCTCAACCTTCCGTGCCCGTTCTGCGTCTACCGCTTCTCCCTGCCGCGGCAGGTAAACAGCACTGGGGCAACCTGCCCGGTGCCGCCCTGAGCCTGGCCATCGCCGAGGCCGCCAGCGCTGCCAAGCGCTTTACCCTGCTGCTGACCGCCGACAGCCAAAGTGCCGAACGGCTGGAACAGGAGCTGGCTTTCTTCGCCCCGGATTTGCCCGTACTGCACTTTCCCGACTGGGAAACCCTGCCCTACGACCTGTTCTCGCCGCACCAGGACATCATTTCCCAGCGCATCGCCAGCCTGTACCGGTTGCCGGAACTGAGCCATGGCGTGCTGGTGGTGCCGATCACGACCGCCCTGCATCGCCTCGCGCCGACCAAATTCCTGCTCGGCAGCAGCCTGGTGCTGGATATCGGCCAGAAGCTCGATGTCGAGCAAATGCGCACCCGGCTCGAAGCCACGGGCTATCGCTACGTCGATACGGTGTATGAACACGGCGAGTTCACCGTTCGCGGTTCGCTGATCGATCTGTTCCCGATGGGCAGCAAGTTGCCGTATCGCATCGATCTGTTCGACGACGAAATCGAAACCCTGCGCACCTTCGACCCGGAGAACCAGCGTTCGATCGACAAAGTCGACTCGGTCAAGCTGTTGCCGGCCAGGGAGTTTCCGCTGCAGAAAGAAGCGGTCACCCGTTTCAAGGCGCGGTTCCGCGAGCGTTTTGACGTCGACTTCCGCCGTTGCCCGATCTTCCAGGACTTGAGCAGCGGGATTACCCCGGCCGGTATCGAGTACTACCTGCCGCTGTTCTTCGAAGAAACTTCGACACTGTTCGATTATCTGCCCCAGGACACGCAAGTATTTTCCCTGCCTGGCATCGAGCAAGCCGCGGAAAACTTCTGGAACGATGTGCGCAATCGCTATGAAGAACGCCGCGTCGACCCGTCCCGTCCTTTATTGCCACCCGCCGAACTGTTCCTGCCGGTGGAAGACTGCTTCGCGCGCCTGAAGAACTGGCCGCGCGTGGTGGCCAGTCAGCAGGATGTAGAAAGCGGTGGCGGTCGCGAGCGCTTCCCGGCTCGCGAGTTGCCCAACCTGGCGATCGAAGCCAAGGCCACTCAGCCAATGGCGGCACTTGCTGGTTTCCTCGACCAGTTCCCCGGTCGCGTGCTGTTTACCGCCGAATCGGCAGGCCGCCGCGAAGTGTTGCTGGAGCTGCTGGAACGCCTGAAGCTGCGACCGAAAACCGTCGACAGCTGGCCGGACTTTGTCGCCGGCAAGGAACGGCTGGCGATCACCATCGCCCCGCTCGACGAAGGCTTGCTGCTCGATGACCCGGCCCTGGCCCTCGTCGCCGAAAGCCCGCTGTTCGGCCAGCGCGTGATGCAGCGCCGTCGCCGCGAAAAACGCGCCGATGCCAACAACGATGCCGTCATCAAGAACCTCACCGAGCTGCGCGAGGGTGCGCCGGTGGTGCACATCGACCACGGTGTCGGCCGCTACCTGGGCCTGGCGACCCTGGAAATCGACAGCCAGACCGCTGAATTCCTCGCCCTGGAATACGCCGAAGGCGCCAAGCTTTATGTGCCGGTGGCCAACCTGCACCTGATCGCCCGCTACACCGGCAGCGACGATGCCCTGGCCCCGCTGCATCGCCTGGGCTCCGAGACCTGGCAGAAAGCCAAGCGCAAAGCCGCCGAACAGGTGCGTGACGTGGCCGCCGAGTTGCTCGACATCTATGCACGTCGCGCTGCCCGCGAAGGCTACGCTTTCGCCGATCCGAAGGCCGACTACGCCACCTTCAGCGCCGGTTTCCCGTTCGAAGAAACCCCGGACCAGCAAACCACCATCGAAGCGGTGCGCGAAGACATGCTTGCGCCCAAGCCGATGGATCGCCTGGTGTGCGGCGACGTCGGCTTCGGCAAGACCGAAGTGGCAATGCGCGCCGCGTTCATTGCGGTGCACGGCGGTCGCCAGGTGGCGATTCTGGTGCCGACCACCCTGCTCGCCCAGCAGCACTACAACAGCTTCCGCGACCGCTTTGCCGACTGGCCGGTGAGCGTGGAAGTGATGAGCCGCTTCAAGTCGGCCAAGGAAGTGAATGCGGCGGTCGCGGACCTGGCCGAAGGCAAGATCGACATCGTCATCGGCACGCACAAGCTGCTGCAGGACGACGTGAAGATCAAAAACCTCGGGCTGGTGATCATCGACGAAGAGCACCGTTTCGGTGTCCGTCAGAAAGAACAACTCAAGGCCCTGCGCAGCGAAGTCGACATCCTGACCCTGACCGCCACGCCGATTCCGCGCACGCTGAACATGGCGGTGTCGGGCATGCGCGACCTGTCGATCATCGCCACGCCGCCGGCCCGGCGCCTGTCGGTACGCACCTTCGTCATGGAGCAGAACAAGAGCACGGTCAAAGAGGCCTTGCTGCGTGAGTTGCTGCGTGGCGGCCAGGTCTACTACCTGCACAACGACGTGAAGACCATCGAGAAATGCGCTGCCGATCTGGCCGAACTGGTGCCGGAAGCGCGGATCGGCATCGGCCACGGGCAGATGCGCGAACGCGAACTCGAACAGGTGATGAGCGACTTCTACCACAAGCGCTTCAACGTGCTGATTGCCTCGACCATCATCGAGACCGGCATCGACGTACCGAGCGCCAACACCATTATCATCGAGCGTGCCGACAAGTTCGGCCTGGCACAGTTGCACCAGTTGCGCGGCCGGGTCGGACGCAGCCACCACCAGGCGTACGCCTACCTGCTGACGCCGCCACGCCAGCAAATCACCCCAGACGCGGAAAAGCGCCTGGAAGCGATTGCCAACACCCAGGACCTCGGCGCTGGCTTCGTGCTTGCCACCAACGACCTGGAAATCCGTGGCGCCGGCGAACTGCTCGGCGACGGCCAGAGCGGGCAGATCCAGGCCGTCGGCTTCACGCTGTACATGGAAATGCTCGAGCGCGCGGTGAAGTCGATCCGCAAGGGCGAACAGCCAAACCTCGATCAACCGCTTGGCGGCGGTCCGGAAGTCAACTTGCGGGTACCGGCGTTGATCCCGGAAGACTACCTGCCGGATGTCCATGCCCGCCTGATTCTCTACAAGCGCATTGCCTCGGCCACCGACGAGGACGGCCTCAAGGATTTGCAGGTGGAGATGATCGACCGTTTCGGCCTGTTGCCGGAACCGACCAAGAACCTGATCCGCATCACTGCATTGAAATTGCAGGCCGAGCAACTGGGTATCAAGAAAGTCGATGGCGGCCCTCAAGGCGGTCGCGTCGAGTTCGCCGCACAGACGCCGGTCGACCCGCTGACCCTGATCAAACTGATCCAGAGCCAGCCAAAACGCTACAAGTTCGAAGGTGCCACGATGTTCAAGTTCATGGTTCCGATGGAGCGCCCGGAAGAGCGCTTTAATACTGTAGAGGCGCTTTTCGAGCGCCTCGTTCCGAAAACTGCTTGAAGGACGCCGCATGCGCCTGTTTCGCTCACTGACCCTGCTGACCCTGTTGATGCCAGCGCTGGTCGCACCCACGGCATATGCCGATGACCTGTATCAGGTCGAAATGATTCTGGTCCGTCAAAACACCGTGCCGGCAATCGTCAGTCGCGCCGCGCCGGAAGACTGGGCCGCTGGCGCCCAACCGGTCAGCCCCGACAGCCTGCGCACGCCAAGCCTCAATGGCGAGGTGGAAAAACTCACCAGCAGCGCTGACTACACGGTGTTGCTGCACAAGGCGTGGCAACAGCCCCTCGGCGAAACCGCCAGCAAAGTGGCGATCAGCGACGGCAAGGAACAGTATGGTCAGTACCCGATCGAGGGCACACTGAACATGAAACTGGGGCGCTTTACCGACGTCGACGCCGATTTCTGGGTCAACCAGATCGATGCCAATGGCATGGTGACGGCCAGCGAGCGCTTGAAACAGGAAAGCCACACCAAAAACGGCCAATTGAACTTCCTCGACAACGGCCACCTCGGCCTGCTGATCAAGATCACCTCGCTGACCGCCCCCGCCCCCCGAGCAGCTCCCGAAGAAATTCCGGACTGATTCCCAATGTCCGCGACCCTGAGCAAACCCCTGGCACCGTCCTGGGTCAGCCGATTCAAGGAACAGAGCCTGGAGCGTGGCCGCCGCTACGCGCTGGAGAATCGTGTCAGGATCGTCGAAGCCGGCGACGCAACCATCGTCGCCGCGTGTGAAGGCTCGGGCGGTAACGTTTACCGTCAGACCATTCGCCTGCGCGAGTCAGCCAAGGGCACTCTGCTGATGGTCGACGCCACCTGCTCCTGCCCGGTCCACAGCAACTGCAAACATTGCGCGGCGGTGCTCCTTCAAGTGCAGGAAACCCTCGACTACCCCGCTGCCGCCAAAGATGCCGAACTCCTGGAAAAACTCCAGGCAGTCCTGGAAAACCGCAGTCCGAAAGCACCGCCGCAAGTGCTGGTGGACAATGTGCAGCCCGTTCCGCGCCTGTGGCTGGCCAGCATCGAGTTCAGCGCGTTCGAACCGCGCAACGGTCGAATGCAGCGTTACATCCAGCATCGCGCGGCGCTGTCTTTCAGTTACCTGGACGAGTACGTTTCCGGGCAGAAAAACACCGACATCCTGATTCGTCAGGAAACCCAGACGCTGCGGATAAAACGCCACCCGGAAGTGGAACAGTCCTACCGAGAGCAACTGCGAATCCTCGGCTTCAAAATCGCCACCCGGCAAAGCAAGGCCCTGCCGGAAAGTGCCGGCGAGCTGTTCGAGATGGTCAATGACAGCGCCTGGCTGACCTTTACCCTCAATGAACTGCCGAAGTTGCGCACCCAGGGCTGGGAATTGCAGATCGACGAGGAATTCGGTTTCGACCTGACGGCGGTAGACGACTGGTACGCCACGGTCGAACAGGCACCGGAACGCGACTGGTTCGACCTGGAACTGGGGATCATCGTCAACGGCGAACGCCTGAGCCTGTTGCCGATCCTGCTCAACCTGATGCGCTCCCACACCGAAATCCTCAACCCGGAGCGCCTTGCCCGACGCCGCGACGACGAGCTGATCCTGGTCAATATCCCCAATCGCCCGAACTCCGGGCACGGCCCGCTGCAAGTCGCCCTGCCCTTCGGCCGCTTGAAACCGGTGCTGGCCACCCTCGGCGAGTTCTACTTGCAGGAGCCCGGCGACACCACGCTGCGCCTGAGCAAGGCCGATGCCACACGCCTGAACCCACTGGAAGACATGCCACTGCTCTGGGAGGGTGGCGAACAGATCCGCACCTTTGCCCAGCGCCTGCGCGACATCAAGGACCACACGGCCGTCGCCCCGGACGGCCTGAATGCGACGTTGCGTCCGTATCAGCTTGAGGGCTTGAGCTGGATGCAATCGCTGCGGCAGCTGGAAGTGGGTGGAATCCTTGCGGATGACATGGGCCTGGGCAAAACCCTGCAGACACTGGCGCACGTCCTGAGCGAGAAAAACGCCGGTCGTCTCGACCGGCCGTGCATGGTGGTGATGCCGACCAGCCTGATCCCCAACTGGCTCGACGAAGCGGCGCACTTCACGCCGCAGCTCAAGGTACTGGCGCTGTACGGTGCCAGCCGCAAAAAACACTTCGACAAGCTGGCCGACTACGATCTGATCCTGACCACTTATGCGCTGCTGCCCAAGGATGTCGAACGCCTGGCGGCGCAGCCCTTGCACATACTGGTGCTGGACGAAGCGCAATACATCAAGAACCCGACCAGCAAGGCCGCCCAGGCTGCCCGCGAGCTCAATGCCCGACAGCGCCTGTGCCTGAGTGGCACGCCGCTGGAAAACCATCTCGGTGAACTCTGGTCGCTGTTTCACTTCCTGTTGCCCGGCTGGCTGGGCGACGTCAAAAGCTTCAACCGCGATTACCGCGTGCCGATTGAAAAACGCACCAGCGAGGTCAGGCTCCAGCACCTCAACGGCCGGATCAAACCTTTCCTGCTGCGCCGCACCAAGGAACAGGTTGCCACCGAGTTGCCGCCGAAAACCGAGATCATCCACTGGGTCGAACTCAATGAGGCCCAGCGCGACGTGTACGAAACCATGCGCCTGGCCATGGACAAGAAAGTCCGCGACGAGATCACCCGCAAAGGCGTGGCCCGCAGCCAGATCATCATTCTTGAAGCCCTGCTCAAGTTGCGACAGGTGTGCTGCGATTTGCGCCTGGTCAACGAGGCGACCCTGCCAAGCCGTGGCAGCACGTCAGGCAAGCTCGATAGCCTGATGGAAATGCTCGAGGAATTGTTCGAGGAAGGTCGGCGGATCCTGCTGTTCTCGCAGTTCACTTCGATGCTGTCACTGATCGAAGACGAACTGAACAAGCGCGGCGTGGCCTACGCCCTGTTGACCGGCCAGACCCGCGACCGCCGCACACCGGTGAAGGAATTCCAGAGCGGCAAGCGTCAGATTTTTCTGATCAGCCTGAAGGCCGGTGGCGTTGGCCTGAACCTGACCGAAGCGGACACGGTGATTCATTACGACCCGTGGTGGAACCCGGCGACGGAAAACCAGGCGACCGATCGTGCGTATCGCATCGGCCAGGAGAAGCCGGTGTTCGTCTACAAACTGATTGCGCGCGGTACGGTGGAAGAAAAGATTCAGCACCTGCAAAAGGAGAAATCCGACCTCGCGGCCGGCGTATTGGATGGGCGCAAGGCCGGGGACTGGAAACTGCAGAGCGATGATATCGAGGCGCTGTTTGCGCCGCTGCCGGAAAACCTCGAAAAACGTTGAGACATTCGGTGCCTGATCCGGCCTCTTCGCGAGCAAGCCCGCTCCCACAGTGGTTTTGTGTTGCCTCCACTGTTGAAGCTAAACACAATTCGAATGTGGGAGCGGGCTTGCTCGCGAAGGAGTCGACTCGGTGTATCGACTGATCAGCCCTTGAGCACCCGCGCCAGCGTCGACTTCACCTTGCCCATGCCGTCATGCAATGCCTGCTCGATCTCGGCCATGGTGATCACCGCCGTCGACTTGCCCGCCGCCGGGTTCACCACCAGCGCCAGACAGGCGTAATCGAGTTCCAGCTCGCGGGCCAAGGCGGCTTCCGGCATACCGGTCATGCCGACGATGTCGCAGCCATCGCGCTCCAGCCTGGCGATTTCAGCCACCGTCTCCAGGCGCGGCCCTTGAGTGCAGGCATACACGCCATGACTGCTGTAGCCCACGCCTTCCGCCGCCAATGCCGCAATCAGTTGCTGACGCAACGGCTCGCTGTAGGGGTAGCTGAAGTCGATATGGGTGACGTGCTCCAGGTCATCGGCAAAGTAGGTGTGCTCACGACCGCTGGTGTAGTCGATCAACTGATGCGGCACGCAGAAATGCCCGGTGCCCATCGCGGCATGGATGCCGCCCACGGCGTTGACTGCCAGAATGGCTTCGGCACCGGCCTGCTTCAGCGCCCAGAGGTTGGCGCGGTAGTTGACCTGATGCGGTGGAAAACGATGGGGATGACCGTGACGCGCGAGGAACAGTACTTCCTTGCCGGCATACTCGCCGATCTGAACGTCGGCCGAAGGTGCGCCATAAGGCGTGTCCACTGCCAGTGACTGGCGAATGCTCAGGCCTTCGAGTTGAGTCAGGCCAGTGCCACCGATAATCGCGTAAACCGTCATAACGAACAGTCCTTAATCAATCAATTGAGCTTCTTTGAGCGCACCGACAGCGGCCAGCCAGCGCGGGTCTTGACGGTATTCGGTGCTGGCAAACGACTGGCCGCGCATCCGCGCAATGCGCTCGGAAGGCTTGACCTTCAAACGCTGGGCAGCGCTCAGGGCCAGTTCGGCGGCCGCACGGTCGTTGCACACCAGGCCCATGTCGCAACCGGCAGTCAGCGCCGCTTCGATACGGCTGGCGGCATCGCCGACCACGTGAGCGCCCGCCATGGACAAGTCGTCACTGAAGATCACGCCATCGAACTGCAACTCGCCACGCAGGATGTCCTGCAACCAGCGGCGGGAGAAGCCGGCGGGCTGGGAATCGACTTGTGGATAAATGACGTGGGCCGGCATGACCGCGGCCAGTTGCTTGCTCAGCTTGGCAAACGGCACCAGGTCATTGGCACGGACCTCGTCGAGGCTGCGTTCGTCGTTGGGAATCGCGACGTGAGAATCCGCTTCAGCCCAGCCGTGGCCGGGGAAGTGCTTGCCGGTGGCAGCCATCCCGGCGCTGTTCATCCCGCGGATGAATGCACCCGCGAGCAAGGCAGCGCGCTCGGGATCACCTTCGAACGAACGGGTGCCAACAACGGCGCTGCGCTGGTAATCCAGGTCCAGCACCGGGGCAAAGCTCAAGTCCAGGCCGACAGCCAACACTTCGGTGGCCATGATCCAGCCGCACTGCTCGGCCAGGTATTCGGCGTTCGGGTTGTCGGCAATGGCGCGCATGGCGGGCAATCGCACGAATCCCTGGCGCAGGCGCTGCACGCGGCCGCCCTCTTGATCCACCGCCAACAGCAGATCGGGACGAATGGCGCGAATGGCCGCACTCAGCTCGCGCACTTGACGCGGATGCTCGATGTTGCGGGCAAAGATGATCAGGCCACCCACTTCGGGCTGGCGCAACAATTGGCGATCTTCAGCCGTCAGCCAGGTACCGGCGACGTCCACCATCAACGAGCCTTGCAAGCCAGCAGTCATAGAAATTCCTTGATAACAGAAAACCCGGCCCACACGAATTCGCCGCCAGACGCTATGCCCGGCAGGTCGGCGATTTCAATGGGAAACGGGTTCAGAACGAGAGTCGGCATGGGCGGCTAGCTTAGCGGATGTCAGCTGCCGCGCCCACCCGTGTGCGGTTAAACCTTGGCGGCAACCGGTGTCGATTTGCTACGCGGACGCAACTGGGCCGTGGCCATGGCCGTGTCGGTAACGCCGGATTCGGCGCGCATGCCGGCAGCCAGGAACGGCACCATCAGGCGCATGACCTGCTCGATCGAGGTGTTCACGCCGAAATCGGTTTCGGCAATCGCGCGCAAGGCCTTGATACCGGACATGCTGAACGCCGCCGCACCCAGCATGAAGTGCACGCGCCAGAACAGTTCGATAGGTGGAATACGTGGCGCTGCTTCGTTGACCAGCATCATGTAGCGGCGAAACACCTTGCCGTACATGTCTTCCAGATAACGACGCAAGTGCCCCTGGCTCTGACTGAACGCCAGTCCCAGCAAACGCATGAAGATAGACAGGTCGTTGCCACTGCGCGGCTGCACCACCAGTGCCTGCTCGACGAGGATTTCCAGCAACTCTTCGAGTGTCGGCTTGATTTCAGGCTTGGCCTGACGCCGCTCCAGCTCTTTATCGAGGCTGATGCAGAATGGCCCGAGGAACCGCGAGAAAACCGCTTGAATCAACGCCTTCTTCGAACCGAAGTGATAGTTCACCGCCGCCAGGTTGACACCCGCCTTGCTGGTGATCAGACGCAACGAGGTTTCGGCGAAACCTTTTTCCGCGAACAACTGCTCGGCGGCATCAAGAATGCGTTCAACGGTTTCCGACTGGGCCATGGCTACTCCGCCTGACAAACACTTGTTTGAAACATACGTTTCAGCCTGTGCATTGTCAAGTCTGGCAGTTCGTTTCGGGAATGGTCGGTCAGACATTTAACCACACAACGGCAAAGCTTCAATCCACCAGCTGTTTGACCGTCCGGCGGCGACTGAAAAATGGAGCATTGCCAAGACCGCCTTACTGTATATAATCCCAGTCACTGTATAAAAAAACAGAGCGATCGATATGCTAAAGCTGACGCCACGACAAGCAGAGATTCTGGCTTTCATCAAGCGCTGCCTGGAAGACAACGGGTACCCACCCACCCGCGCGGAAATCGCTCAGGAACTGGGTTTCAAGTCACCCAATGCGGCGGAAGAACACCTCAAGGCACTGGCCCGCAAGGGTGCAATCGAGATGACGCCTGGCGCCTCCCGTGGCATCCGCATTCCCGGCTTCGAGGCCAAGGCCGACGATTCCACCCTGCCTATCATTGGCCGGGTAGCAGCCGGCGCCCCGATTCTTGCGCAGCAACACATCGAAGAGTCCTGCAACATCAATCCCGCCTTCTTCCATCCCCGCGCCGACTACCTGCTGCGCGTCCATGGGATGAGCATGAAGGATATCGGCATTTTCGACGGCGACCTGCTGGCGGTCCACACCACCCGCGAAGCCCGTAACGGCCAGATCGTCGTTGCGCGGATCGGCGACGAAGTGACCGTCAAGCGCTTCAAGCGTGACGGCAGCAAAGTCTGGCTGATCGCCGAGAACCCCGAGTTCGCCCCTATTGAAGTGAACCTTCAAGACCAGGAACTGGTGATCGAAGGCTTGAGTGTCGGCGTCATTCGCCGCTAAAGGAGGCACCATGCAGTTCCCACAGACATCACCACAGCAAACCCAACTGCCGTTGTTCGAAGCGTTCATGGCACAGCCATTGGCGCCGATCCTGAAAGACGTAGTCGAGTCCCCCTGGAGCGCCGAACCTGACGCTTTCAGCGAGCTGTCACTGCGTGGTGCAGCCGGGAACTGCCTGAGCCTTCTGGCACCGATCCTCAGGGAACTGAGCCAGGACCAGGACGCACGCTGGTTGACACTGATCGCGCCACCCGCCAGCCTGACTCAAGCCTGGCTGCGAGATGCCGGCCTTAACCGCGAGCGCATTCTGCTGCTGCAACCCCGGGGCACCCAGAGCGCCCAGCAACTGACTTGCGAAGCCCTGCGCCTGGGTCGTAGCCACACGGTGGTCAGCTGGATCAACCCGCTGAGCCCCCAATCGCGACAACAACTGATCAGCGCCGCCCGTACCGGGGACGCTCAGAGCCTGAATATTCGACTGGGTTAACCGGCGGACAAACGCGTGATTCACCGCGCAAGGCTTCTCCAGGGACAGAGAAGCCGATGAGTAACGACATCAAGAAAAGCGACAGGCGGCGGTCAATGAAGAACCCGCGACCCCTCTTCCTTGTCGAATTCGCCTTCAACCAGGCGACCGGCCATCTGAACACCGACGCTCAACATCGCCTTGGCGACTTCCACGTGCTGCCCTTGCAGGAATGCCTTGGCGTCCTCGGAGAAATCCAAAGTAACCAGAGAACCCTCGTCCTCGGCCCTGCGCAGCTCGATACGGCCGTCTGGTAACTCGACAATTTCTAGAAAGGACGTTGGCATAAAGGACTGTTCTCCACGAAAGGCGGGGATTATATAGGCATCGGCCAGGCTTCGCTCGGGATCTTGACCAGATGCCATCCCAAAACTGTTTCTGTCAGCACTCGTTCAAGCCTTCGCGAAAGCGGATCGCCAGCGCTTTCAGGTTCTGACGCCAGCTCTCCAGCTCCTCCCGACTCAGCTCTTGCGGCGCGTCCTCTTCATCCAGATTGACAGCCAGGATCAGTGGCTGGGTCACGTCGCCTTTTGGCTTGTGGGGCGCGCGCGGCGGCTGAAACAACGCAGCATGGGCAGCCAACAACTTGGCCAGCCAGGTCTCCGGGTTATTGGCCAGCTCGACCAGCTCAGCCATTTCCGGAATGGCGATGGTGTCCAGCACCTCGCGAGTCAGCAACAACTCTGCACGGGGCGCATTGGCCTGAGGCAAGCGATAGAAACCGGCGATCTCGTGACACAGGCCCAGCAGCGCGCCGTATAGATGAAACAGCGCGGATTCGCGCCCAGCCTGGATCAGCGCCAGCGAATTCATCGCCCGCCCCTCTTCAGTGCGGGCCAGCGCTTCAAGCGACAAGCCGGCGAAATAAATCTTCTGATTGGTGCGGGTGTACAGTTCGTGGGCCATGACGGCAGCCTCCACAACGAAATAATTGCTTCACGCAGGTCTGACAGTGTCGTGGATCAGCCGATCCGACCGCAAGCCCAAAACAAAAAAGCCGCATGAAAACCCGAGGGTTCTCATGCGGCCTTGCGCATTGACTGTAGGAGCGAGCTTGCTCGCGATGGACCTGAGAGCAACGCGGGCATTCTGAAGGCCCGCGTCATCGTTGACGACCATCGCGAGCAAGCTCGCTCCTACAGGGGGCGCGGCTTTAAGCCTTGGCTGCCGGACGCTTGTCTTCGACCGCCCACTTGCCGCCGTCGTAGAACGCTTTCCAACCAGTCGGCTTACCGTCAACTTCGGTCTGCACGTACTGCTCCTTGGTCTTGCGGCTGTAACGAATCACAGCTGGGAGGCCATCCGGATCTTTCTTCGGCGCTTCGCAGAGGAAGTGATACTTCGGATCGATCTCATCCTTGTGCGGGATGATTTCCATCACCAATGGAGCACGAGTCTCGCGGTTTTTCGGGAACTGGCTGGCCGCCAGGAACAGACCGGATGCACCGTCGCGCAGAATGTAGGTGTCGTTGACCTTTTCGCACTTCAGCTCAGGCATCTTCACCGGATCCATCTTCGGCGGCGCGGCATCACCACTCTTCAGCAGTTTGCGGGTGTTCTTGCAGGTGGCATTGGTGCAACCGAAGAACTTGCCGAAACGGCCGGTCTTGAGCTGCATCTCGCTACCGCACTTGTCGCACTCCAGGCTCGGACCTTCATAGCCCTTGATGCGATAGGTGCCCTCTTCGATTTCGTAGCCATCGCAATCCGGGTTGTTACCGCAGATGTGCAGCTTGCGCTTCTCATCGAGCAGGTAGGCGTCCATCGCCGTGCTGCAGATCGGGCAGCGATGCTTGCCACGCAACACCAGCGACTCCGACTCACCCTCGTCGTCCGCAGCGATTTCATCGCCCGGCACCAGGTTGACGGTGGCCTTGCAGCGCTCTTTCGGCGGCAGGCTGTAGCCCGAGCAACCGAGGAACACGCCGGTCGACGCGGTACGGATCTGCATCGGGCGACCGCAGGTGGTGCACGGAATGTCAGTCATGACGGGCTGATTGGCCCGCATGCCGTGTTCCGGGCTTTCGGCTACTTCGAGTTTCTTCTTGAAGTCGCCATAGAACTCGTCGAGCACGTTTTTCCAGTCGCGTTCGCCCTGGGCCACGTCATCGAGATGCTCTTCCATGCCGGCGGTGAAGCCGTAGTCCATCAGGTTGGAGAAGCTTTCGGCCAGACGCTCGGTGACGATGTCGCCCATCTTTTCCGAGTAGAAACGACGGTTGTGCAGCGCTACGTAGCCGCGGTCCTGAATGGTCGAAATGATCGCCGCGTAGGTCGAAGGACGACCGATGCCGCGTTTTTCCATTTCTTTTACCAGGCTGGCTTCCGAGTAACGCGCCGGCGGCTTGGTGAAGTGCTGGGTCGGATCAAGCTTGATCAGCTTCATCGCGTCGCCCTGGGCCATGTCCGGCAGTACGTCGTCATCGCCCGGCTTGGCGATTTGCGGCATGACGCGGGTGTAACCGTCGAACTTCAGGATGCGGCCCTTGGCGCGCAGCTCGAAGTCGCCGGCACCGACAGTGACCGTGGTCGACAGGTATTGCGCCGGCAGCATCTGGCAAGCGAGGAACTGGCGCCAGATGAGCTCGTAGAGGCGCTCAGCGTCACGCTCCATGCCCGACAGCTTGCTTGGCTCGGTATTGGCGTCGGACGGACGAATCGCTTCGTGAGCCTCTTGTGCGCCTTCCTTGCTGCTGTAGACGTTCGGGGTTTCCGGCAGGTATTTCTTGCCGAATTCGCCTTCAATATAGGTACGCGCCATCGCCACGGCATCAACCGAAAGGTTGGTGGAGTCGGTACGCATATAAGTGATGTAGCCAGCTTCGTAAAGACGCTGGGCCATCATCATGGTCTTCTTCACACCGAAGCCCAGGCGATTGCTTGCGGCTTGCTGCAAGGTGGAAGTGATGAAGGGTGCCGACGGCTTGCTGCTGGTCGGCTTGTCTTCGCGCTTGACGATGCTGTAGCTGGAAGCCTTGAGCTTCTCCAGCGCGGCCATGGCCTGGGTTTCATTGAGCGGCTTGAAGGCTTCGCCTTTCTCGCGGGCCACGTCGAAGCGCACGGTCGCGCCTTTCGCGGTGCCGAGGTCGGCGTGAACTTCCCAGTACTCTTCCGGGTTGAACGCGCGGATTTCACGTTCGCGCTCGACCACCAGCTTCACGGCAACCGACTGCACGCGACCGGCGGACAGACCGCGAGCGATCTTGGCCCACAGCAGCGGCGAAACCATGTAACCCACCACGCGGTCGAGGAAGCGACGCGCCTGCTGGGCGTTGACACGATCGATATCCAGCTCGCCTGGTTTCGAGAAGGCTTCCTGAATCGCCTTCTTGGTGATTTCGTTGAACACCACGCGCTTGTAGCGGGTGTCGTCACCACCGATGGCTTCGCGCAGGTGCCAGGCAATGGCTTCCCCCTCGCGGTCCAAGTCGGTTGCGAGATAGATGGTGTCAGCATCCTTGGCGAGCCGGCGCAGCTCTTCGATGACTTTTTCCTTGCCCGGGAGGATCTCGTACTTGGCTTTCCAGCCATGATCCGGATCGACACCCATGCGCGCGACCAGCTGCTTGCGCGCTTTTTCTTTCGGCGACAGTGCCGGCGCTTCACCCGCAGCAGCCTTGCCGCGCTTGGCGGCTGGCTCTTTGCTGGCGCTAGCCGAACCGCTGGTGGGCAGGTCTCGGATATGGCCGATACTCGACTTCACCACGTATTCGTTGCCCAAATACTTGTTGATGGTCTTGGCCTTAGCCGGGGATTCCACAATGACCAGCGATTTGCCCATGGATCAGAAAATTCCTGAATTCGAGAAGTGAAAGGCGGTTGGCGCCTGACGCGGCACCGCTATATATAGTGGCTACAAGATGAGGTCAAGCGCAGGGCTCTGCGCGCACTCCCCTTATGGCTGCGGAAAAACGCTCGGTTCGGCCTGCACCAAAGCAAAGCGTGGCACCTGTTCGCCGTCAACCTCGACGGACTCCAGGAACATGCTCAAGGGACGCACCCAAAAGCCGTAATCGCCATACAGGGCTTGGTAGAAGACCACTTCTTCTTCGGTTTCCGAATGCCGCGCAACACTGAATACGCGGTACTGCGGACCTTTGTAATGTTGGTAGAGCCCAGGTTGTATCGGCATGCTTTGGCCCTCACTCAAATTTTTTCAAAATAAAAAAATAAATCCGGAAAAACAAAAACCGGGGCACTTGGCCCCGGCTTCCATCAACGAGACGCTTAAACGCGTTCGAAGACGGTGGAGATGCCTTGGCCGAGACCAATGCACATGGTGGCTACCCCGAAGGTACCGCCATTCTGCTTCATCACATTGAGCAAAGTGCCGGAGATACGCGCACCGGAGCAACCGAACGGGTGGCCCAGGGCGATCGCGCCGCCGTGCAGGTTAACCTTCTCGTTCATCTTGTCGAGTACTTTCAGATCTTTCAGCACTGGCAGGGCCTGTGCGGCGAAAGCTTCGTTGAGCTCGAAGAAGTCGATGTCGGAAATGCCCAGACCCGCGCGCTTCAGTGCTTTTTGTGTGGCCGGTACTGGACCATAGCCCATGATTGCCGGATCCACACCTGCCACTGCCATCGAACGAATCACCGCCAGAGGCTGGATACCCAGATCCTGCGCACGCTGCGCCGACATCACGATCATGCACGAGGCACCATCGGTGATCTGCGACGAGGTACCGGCTGTCACGGTGCCGCCCTTCGGATTGAACGCCGGCTTCAGAGCCGCCAGGCTTTCCAGGGTGGTTTCCGGACGAATGGTTTCGTCGTAGTCGAAGGTTTTCAGGAAACCGTTCTCGTCGTAGCCCTGCATCGGGATGATTTCGTCTTTGAACTTGCCTTCCACGGTCGCCTTGTGGGCGAGTTGGTGGGAGCGCACGCCGAAAGCGTCCTGCTGCTCGCGAGTGATGCCGTGCATCTTGCCCAGCATTTCCGCGGTCAGGCCCATCATGCCCGAGGCTTTCGCCGCGTACAGCGACATGTGCGGGTTCGGATCGACACCGTGCATCATGCTCACGTGACCCATATGCTCGACGCCACCAACCACGAAAACGTCACCATTGCCGGTCATAATCGCTTGCGCGGCAGTGTGCAGAGCGCTCATCGACGAGCCACACAGGCGGCTGACGGTCTGGCCGGCCGAAGTGTGCGGGATCTGGGTCATCAGCGACGCCATGCGCGCGATGTTCCAGCCCTGCTCCAGGGTCTGGTTCACACAGCCCCAGATCACGTCTTCGACTTCGTTCGGGTCGACCTTGACGTTACGTTCCAGCAGTTTGCTGATCAGGTGCGCCGACATGTCTTCGGCACGGGTGTTGCGGTGCATGCCGCCCTTGGAGCGGCCCATCGGAGTACGACCGAAGTCGACAATCACGACGTCTCTAGGATTCAAGCTCATAAGTTCACTCTCACTCTAGTTGGGGGCGCTTAACCGAAGAAGCTCTGGCCGTTCTTGGCCATTTCGCGCAGCTTCGCGGTCGGGTGGTACAGCGCGCCCAAATCAGCGTACTGGTCAGCCAGGGCAACGAACTCTGCCACACCGATCGAATCGATGTAACGCAGCGCACCGCCACGGAATGGAGGGAAACCAATACCGTAGACCAGACCCATGTCGGCTTCGGCAGCGGTTTCGACGATGCCGTCTTCCAGGCAACGCACGGTTTCCAGGCACAGCGGGATCATCATCCAGTTGATGATGTCTTCGTCGGTGACTTCGCGCTGTTCAAAGACGATTGGCTTGAGCACTTCCAGTACCGACGGATCGGCCACTTTCTTCTGCTTGCCTTTCTTGTCGGTCTCGTAGGCGTAGAAGCCCTTGCCGTTCTTCTGGCCCAGGCGCTTGGCTTCGTAGAGCACGTCGACGGCCGAGCGACGGTCGTCCTTCATGCGGTCCGGGAAGCCTTCAGCCATTACGTCACGACCGTGGTGACCGGTGTCGATGCCGACCACGTCCATCAGGTACGCCGGGCCCATCGGCCAGCCGAATTTTTCCATGATCTTGTCGATACGGACGAAGTCCACACCGGCGCTGACCAGCTTGGCGAAACCGCCGAAGTACGGGAACAGGACGCGGTTGACCAGGAAGCCCGGGCAGTCGTTGACGACGATCGGGTTCTTGCCCATTTTCTTGGCGTAGGCAACGGTGGTGGCAACAGCCAGCTCGCTGGACTTCTCGCCACGGATCACTTCCACCAGCGGCATCATGTGCACCGGGTTGAAGAAGTGCATGCCGACGAAGTTTTCCGGACGCTTGAGGGCCTTGGCCAGCAAGGTGATGGAAATGGTCGAGGTGTTGGACGCCAGGATGGTGTCCTCCTTGACCTTGTCTTCAACTTCGGCCAGTACCGCTTGCTTGACCTTCGGGTTCTCGACGACCGCTTCGACCACCAGATCCACGTGACCGAAGTCGCCGTAAGACAGGGTTGGACGGATGCCGTTGAGCACTTCAGCCATTTTCGCGGCAGTCATGCGACCTTTATCAACGCGGCCGACCAGCAGTTTGGCGGCTTCGGCCAGCCCCTGCTCGATACCGTGCTCGTTGATGTCCTTCATCAGGATCGGCGTGCCTTTGGAAGCCGACTGATAGGCAATACCGCCACCCATGATGCCGGCGCCCAGTACGGCGGCCTGCTTCACGTCCTTGGCGATTTCGTCGTAGGCCTTGGCCTTTTTCTTCAGTTCCTGATCGTTCAGGAACAAGCCGATCAGGCTCTGCGCGGCAGAGGTCTTGGCCAGCTTGACGAAACCTGCAGCTTCAATTTCCAGCGCCTTGTCGCGACCGAAGTTCGCGGCTTTCTGGATGGTCTTGATCGCTTCAACCGGCGCCGGGTAGTTCGGGCCAGCCTGGCCGGCCACGAAACCCTTGGCGGTTTCGAAAGCCATCATTTGTTCGATGGCGTTCAGCTTCAGCTTTTCCAGCTTCGGCTGGCGCTTGGCCTTGTAGTCGAACTCGCCGGAGATGGCGCGCTTGATCAGTTCCAGCGCGGCATCCTGCAGTTGCTCAGGAGCAACCACGGCGTCGACGGCGCCGACTTTCAGCGCGTCTTCAGGACGGTTTTCCTTGCCGGCGGCGATCCATTCGATGGCGTTGTCGGCACCGATCAGGCGCGGCAGGCGCACAGTACCGCCGAAGCCCGGGTAGATGCCCAGCTTGACTTCCGGCAGACCGATCTTGGCCTTGGTGGACATGACGCGGTAGTCCGCCGCCAGGCACATTTCCAGACCGCCACCCAACGCGATGCCATTGATCGCGGCGACGGTCGGGACGTTGAGGTCTTCGAAATCGCTGAAAATCTTGTTGGCTTCGAGGTTGCCAGCAACAAGTTCTGCATCCGGCAGCTTGAAGTTGTCGACAAATTCGGTGATGTCGGCGCCGACGATGAACACGTCCTTGCCACTGCTGACGATCACGCCCTTGATCGAAGCATCTGCCTTGATGGTGTCTACGGCCTGACGCAGTTCGTTCAGGGTTAGACGGTTGAACTTGTTGACGGACTCACCCTTGAGGTCGAACTTCAGTTCGACGATGCCACTTTCAAGAGCCTTAACCGTGATGGCTTTACCTTCGTAAATCATCAACTGATCTCCACGATATGGAAGCTGAACAGTACACGTCGGACGCAGGCGAATGGCTTGGCAGGGACGTTGATCGTCAATGCTACGCCCATTCCCCCGGCACACCCGCCAACGCGATAGTCGGGATTCTGTAGGAGCGGTCTGAAATACAAACGCTCAATTCATACGCCCGTTTGATTTGGGTACGTCACCTTCACGGAATTTCCGACAATTGTCAATCGCCCGAAACATGGGTTGAAACGCGACTTTCCGGTCATATCCGTACTGCGAAGACCTTAAACACGCTTGAGCATGCAAGGTCATTCATAGAATCAATTGTTAGAAAGTTCGCCCTAATTCGCTGCAGCCCGTGTTTAACAAGCTACGCTGGCGGAACCCAGGGGAAAATTGTGAACGCTTTTGGCGAATGCCCAGCGTAAGATCAGCCAACACCGTTTTTACCGGCCTGCCTGGCCAACTCCAGCCCGATGATGAATGTCGGGCTTTTTATTGCCTGCGAAAAACACCTGTAGGAGCGAGCCTGCTCGCGATGGACGTCAACGATGACGCGGGAAGCCTGGCACCCCGCGGCGCTCTCAGGTTCATCGCGAGCAGGCTCGCTCCTACAGGGGATCGGGTTTCAGGCGAGGGCTTTGAGGGTGGCGTCGATCTGCTGCAACACCTCGGCCTCGCCCTTCTCGCCCCAGTACAACGTGATCATTTGCTTGTCCGCCTCGACTTTGTAGACGTTGGCCGGCAATTTTTCGAAATGATCGAGCAGTGCCCTGTCTTCACAGATTTCCTGCCATTGATTGACCCAGACACCCGGTGATTTCTGCCAGTAACTCCAGCACGCCGGCTGATTGCCACGTCGAGGACGATGGTACTGGGCGCAGGGGCTCGGCGGCTCCTGGCTGAGCCAGTGCGGCCACTCCTGAGGCGCCAATTGCATGGCCAGCCCGATGCGTCGAGCCTCCATCCGCAAGGCGATGCGCCCGCTCTGAACTCGCGACGGCCGCAACCATGCCAGCGGACTCAGCACCACCAGCAGGATTGACACCACTATCCAGACCGTCATATCTGTACTCCCGAATTTGAATGAGCCCATTGTGTCACTTTGGAACCAATGCGCTTGAAACCAGCCATACTTACCAATATTGCATCCCTCAGGAGGAGCACCTCATGCCCTACAACCATATTCTGGTCGCTGTAGATCTGACCGAAGAGTGCGACCCTGTGATTCACCGCGCTCGCGAACTGTCGGTGAGCAACGGTGCGAAATTGTCGCTGGTGCACATTGTCGAGCCGATGGCGATGGCCTTCGGCGGCGACGTGCCGATGGACCTGTCACAACTGCAACAGCAGCAGTTCGATCAGGCCAAGGAGCGCCTTGACCGCTTGATCCTGAAATACCCGGAGCTCTCCAGGGAATACAGCCACCTGACCTACGGCCAGCCACGCCAGGAGATCCACCACCTGGCCAAGGAGCAAACCTGCGACCTGATCGTGGTGGGCAGCCATGGCCGGCATGGTCTGGCACTGTTGCTGGGCTCCACCGCCAATGACGTGCTGCATGGCGCGCCTTGCGATGTGCTGGCGGTGCGCTTGCAAAACAAAAGCTGACAACACCCCCCTGTAGGAGCGAGCCTGCTCGCGATGGTCGTCAACGATGACGCGGGCAGCCTGACACCCCGTGGCGCTCTCAGGTTCATCGCGAGCAGGCTCGCTCCTACAGGGGGATTGCATTTCATATGAAAAGCCCGGCGTTCATCACTGAACGCCGGGCTTTTTTTGTTACCGGGTCAATCAGGCATCCAGCTCGGCCCAACGCTCGACCATGATGTCGAGTTCAGCCTGCAACTGCTCCAGCTGAGCAATCACCGCAGCCGTTTCGGCCGCCGGACGCTGATAGAAGCCGGCATCCGCCATTTGTGCTTCAACGGCGGCAATCTGCTGCTCCATGGCCTCGATCTGCCCCGGCAACGCCTCCAGTTCGCGCTGCAATTTGTAGCTGAGCTTTTTCTTCGCCACTGGCGCTTCGACAGCTGCCGCAACCGGCGCAGGCTCGGCCTTCACCACCGCGGAGTTCAGGTCTGCCTTGCCGGACTTGCTCTCGGTCACGCCCAGCAGACGCGGCGAGCCGCCCTGGCGCAGCCAGTCCTGGTAACCACCGACGTACTCGCGAACCTTGCCTTCACCTTCGAAGACCAGGGTACTGGTGACCACGTTGTCGAGGAATGCCCGGTCGTGGCTGACCATCAGTACGGTGCCGTTGAAGGTCAGCAAGACCTCTTCCAGCAGTTCGAGGGTTTCGACGTCGAGGTCGTTGGTCGGTTCGTCGAGTACCAGCAGGTTCGCCGGCTTGCTGAACAGCTTGGCCAGCAACAGACGGGCACGCTCACCACCCGAAAGCGCCTTGACTGGCGTGCGGGCACGCTGCGGGCTGAACAGGAAGTCGCCGAGGTAGCTCAGCACGTGGCGGCTCTGGCCGTCGATATCGATGAAGTCGCGACCTTCGGCCACGTTGTCGATCACGGTTTTTTCCAGATCCAGCTGATGGCGCAACTGGTCGAAGTAGGCGACATCGATCCGGGTGCCCTCTTCCACTTTGCCGCTGGTCGGCTGCAAGCCGCTGAGCATCAGCTTCAGCAGGGTGGTCTTGCCGGTACCGTTGGCGCCGAGCAGACCGATACGGTCGCCGCGCTGCAGCACCATGGAGAAGTCCTTGATCAGGAACGGACCGTCCGGGTGAGCGAAACTCACGTTATCGAGGACCATGACCTGCTTGCCGGACTTGTCGGCGGTTTCCAGCTGGATATTGGCCTTGCCGGTACGCTCACGACGCTCGCTGCGCTCGACACGCAAGGCTTTGAGCGCACGTACACGACCTTCGTTACGGGTGCGACGGGCCTTGATGCCCTGGCGAATCCACACTTCTTCCTGGGCCAGGCGCTTGTCGAACAGCGCGTTGGCGGTCTCCTCGGCCGCCAGTGCGGCTTCCTTGTGCACGAGGAAACTGGCGTAGTCGCCGTTCCAGTCGATCAGGCCGCCGCGATCCAGTTCGAGGATGCGGGTTGCCAGGTTCTGCAGGAAAGAACGGTCGTGCGTGATGAACAGCACGGCGCCCTGGAAATCCTTCAGCGCTTCTTCAAGCCAGGCGATGGCACCGATGTCCAGGTGGTTGGTCGGTTCGTCGAGCAGCAGCAGGTCCGGCTCGGACACCAGGGCCTGGGCCAGCAGGACGCGACGACGCCAGCCGCCGGACAACTCGGCGAGGGTCTTGTCGGCCGGCAGTTGCAGGCGGCTCAAGGTGCTGTCGACGAGGGTCTGCAAGCGCCAGCCATCGCGGGCTTCGAGGTCGTGCTGGACGTGCATCAGCTTGTCCAGATCGGCGTCAGTGACGATGTTCTGGCTCAGGTGGTGATATTCGGCGAGCAAGGCGCCAACGCCGTCCAGGCCTTCGGCCACCACGTCGAACACTGTCCGCTCGTCGGCCACCGGCAATTCTTGCGGCAATTCGCCGATCTTGAGCCCGGGTGCGCGCCAAACGGAGCCGTCATCGGGCTTCTGGTCGCCCTTGACGAGCTTCATCATGCTGGACTTGCCAGTGCCGTTGCGGCCGATGATGCACACCCGCTCACCACGGGCGATCTGCCAGGACACCTTGTCCAACAACGGCATAGCGCCGAAAGCAAGGGACACATCGCTGAATTTGAGCAGGGTCATGAGCTTCTCCAAAAACCGGGCGCGCATTCTACCTGACTTGAGGCTTCAGAAGGCCGGCAATTTCACTCTCGTAGCACTCTGCATGACAAATGTTGCGAACTGATGCGGGAAGACCCGCAAAGCTTTCACCGGCTGCTGGCAAAAGGCTAAGCTACAGACAATTCAGCGCGGGCCTGGCCCGCGCTTGTCATGATTTTTCTCTGCCCGGACGTCTCATGCGCAGTCGCCTTTTCAATCTTTTATCTGCTTTTTTACTGTCTGCCGCTGCCGTTCAATCCGCCCAGGCAGTGGACCTGTCCACCCAACGCCAGTATTACGATGAAGCCAAGCGCGCCCTGGCCAAGGGCGATAGCGGCCCGTATTTCCGTTACAGCCAGGCCCTCGCCGATTATCCGCTGGAACCCTACCTGGCGTACGACGAACTGACCGCGCGCCTGAAAACCGCGAGCAACGCCGAAATCGAGAAATTCCTCGCCGAACACGGCGACCTGCCCCAGGCCAACTGGATGAAGTTGCGTTGGTTGCGCTGGCTGGCGGAACGGGGCGACTGGGCGACCTTCGTCAAGTACTACGACCCGAAAATGAACTTCACCGAACTGGACTGCCTGAATGCGCAGTACCAGATCAGCCACAACCTCAAAGCCGAAGGTTACGCCAACACTGAAAAGCTCTGGCTGACCGGTAAATCCCAGCCCGAAGCCTGCGATGCCCTGTTCGGCATGTGGGCCGCCGATGGCCAGTTGACCGAGCAAAAACGCTGGGAACGCGCGAAACTCGCCGCCCAGGCGCGCAACTACCCGCTTGCCAACAGCCTGATCAACGGCATGACCACCCTCGCCCCTCGCGGTCGTTTGCTGGTGGACGTGGCGCAGAAACCGGAACTGCTCAACCAGCCGTCACGCTTCACCCCGGCCGATGAAGCCATGTCCGATGTGGTCAGCCTCGGCCTGCGCCGCCTGGCTCGTCAGGACCCGGACAGGGCCATGAATCTGCTCGACGGTTACGCCAGCAGCATGCATTTCTCCCGGGATGAAAAAGTGGCGATCGCCCGGGAAATCGGGCTGACCCTCGCCAAACGTTTCGACAGTCGAGCCCTGGACGTCATGACCAAATACGATCCGGAACTGCGCGACAACACGGTTTCCGAATGGCGCTTGCGCCTGCTCCTGCGCCTGGCGCGCTGGGACGATGCCTATCAGTTGACCCGCCGCCTGCCCCAGGACCTGGCCACCACCAACCGCTGGCGTTACTGGCAGGCCCGCACCCTGGAGCTGGCGCAACCGCAGAACCCGGAAGCCCAGACCCTTTATCGAAGCGTGGCTCGTGAGCGCGACTTTTATGGGTTCCTCGCGGCGGATCGCTCGCAGTCACCCTATTCGCTGAACAACAAGCCGCTGGTGATGAGCCAGGCGCTGATCAACAAAGTGCGCAACACCCCCGGCATACGTCGCGCCCTGGAGTTCCACGCTCGCGGGCAAATCGTCGACGGGCGCCGCGAGTGGTACCACGTCAGCCGTCACTTCAGCCGCGACGAAATGGTCGCCCAGGCCAAACTGGCCTACGACCTGAAATGGTACTTCCCGGCCATTCGCACCATCAGCCAGGCGCAGTACTGGGACGACCTGGATATCCGTTTCCCGATGGCCCACCGCAACACGCTGGTGCGTGAAGCGAAGAATCGCGGCCTGCATCCGAGCTGGGCGTTCGCCATCACTCGCCAGGAAAGCGCCTTCATGGAAGATGCCCGCTCCGGGGTCGGCGCCTCGGGCCTGATGCAACTGATGCCCGCCACCGCCAAGGAAACCGCACGCAAGTTCAGCATTCCCTATAGCTCGCCACAGCAACTGTTCAACCCGGACAAGAACATCCAGCTCGGCGCCGCGTACCTGAGCCAGGTGCACAGCCAGTTCAACGGCAACCGCGTCCTCGCCTCCGCCGCCTACAACGCCGGCCCCGGTCGCGTACGCCAATGGTTGCGCGGTGCGGACCACCTGAGTTTCGACGTGTGGGTGGAAAGCATTCCGTTCGACGAAACCCGCCAGTACGTGCAAAACGTGCTGTCGTATTCGGTGATCTATGGCGAGAAGCTCAACTCACCGCAGCCAATCGTGGATTGGCATGAGCGGTATTTCGACGATCAATGATTCAAATCGACCCTCAAAAAAAGCCCGCATCCCAGATGCGGGCTTTTTTGTTGCTCAGAATTTCTTTGCCGACTTGAGTCGTGCGAAGACCTGTTTTCCAAGCTGGGTCAGGCGATACTTTTGTGCCGGACTACTTGGCGACTCAGGATGGGTCATCTCTATCCATTCGACCGCTAATGCAGGCCTGAGATAGTTAGCCCGAAAGGTCGCCCTGTGCACCAATCCGATGTCAGCCATCAATTCGCTGATCTTTCGCGGACCGTTAAGATGCAGTGCAGAAAGCAACTTCTCTACTGGGTCGGTTACTGGGTCGGTTACTGGGTCGATTTCTGGCTCACCCCGTACCGCCTCCGATAGTGCAAGGCTCATGGCTTGCAACATGAACTCTACGAAAGGCGTTGATTCCGCCAAATGATCGGCCGCCGACAATGCCGCGTAGTACGCCTCCTGCTGATCCCGAATCACGGCCTCAACCGGCAAATAAGATAATACCGGGCGCCACTGACTGAGTATCAGGGTTTGCCAAAGGCGTCCCATACGTCCGTTACCGTCAGCGAAGGGATGGATGAACTCAAATTCATAATGAAAGACGCAACTGGTAATCAGCGGATGCCAGTCCGAGGCACCAAGCCACGCCAACAAGTCATCAATCAAGTGCACAACGCGACTCGGCGGCGGCGCCATATGGATCAACTTATCGCCACGATAGATACCCACGCCGGTTCGACGAAACTGCCCGCATTCATCAATCAATCCGCCCATCAGCAATTCATGGGCACGCAGTAAATCGGTCCGGCTGCTTGGCTGCCAATCAGGCATGGCTTCGTATGCAGCAAACGCATTTCGTACTTCCTGGATTTCCCGAGGCAACCCCAGCACACGCTGCCCTGCCAGAACGGCAGTCACCTGCTCGATGCTCAGCGTATTGTTTTCGATGGCCAAAGAAGCCTGAATCGTTCGAATCCGATTGCCACGACGTAACTGAGGTGTCTGCAGGCGTTCGTCCATAGCCGTAAGCTGACCGATCTGTTCGCTGATATCGGCGATCAGCGACAACATTTTCGTCGTCAAGGTCAACGGTGGTTGATAACGGCTCATATCCTCATCCGGGCTCATAACAGAGGACGACATAATGCCCGAACCGGGCGTCATTCATCAGTAGTCATTCATGCCGCTTCATGTCCATCACTGAACTGCAACGCCGCCAACCGCGCATACAACGCATTGCTGGCAATCAGCTCCAGATGCGTGCCCACCGCCACCAGTTTCCCCTGGTCCATCACCGCAATTCGGTCGGCGTTTTTCACCGTGGCCAGGCGATGGGCGATCACCAGGGTGGTCCGGTTTTTCATCAGGCTCGGCAGCGCCTGCTGGATCAGGTGTTCGCTTTGGGCGTCGAGGGCGCTGGTGGCTTCGTCCAGGAGCAGGATCGGCGCGTCCACCAGCAGCGCACGGGCAATGGCCAGGCGTTGGCGCTGGCCGCCGGACAAGCCGAGGCCACCGTCCCCCAGATGAGTCTGGTAACCATTGGGCATGGCTTCGATAAAGTCATGGGCGTAAGCGACTTTTGCCGCTTCCTGTACCTCGGCCAACGTCGCCTGCGGATTGCCGTAGCGAATGTTTTCTTCAATGCTGCCGAAAAACAGCGCCGGGGTTTGCGACACCAGGGCAAAACAGCGACGCAGGTCCAGCGGGTCGAGTTGAGTCAACGGCACGCCATCGAGCAGGATGCGCCCCTCGGCCGGGTCGTAAAAACGCAGCAGCAAGTCATACACCGTGGATTTTCCGGCCCCCGATGGCCCGACCAGCGCCAGCGTCTCACCGGCATTGACGGTCAGGCTCAACCCGTCGACAGCATAATTTTCCGGCCGCGACGGGTAGGAAAAACGCACATTGTGCAGTTGTAGTTGGCCATTGACCCGCTCCGTCAGCTTCACCGCGCCCGCCACCGGCGGCAGGATGATGTTTTCCGAACGCAGCAACTCGGCAATCCGCTCGGCCGCGCCGGCTGCCCGCTGCAACTCGCCAATCACTTCGCTCAACGTACCGAACGCGCTGCCGACGATGAGGCTGTAGAACACGAACGCCGCCAGCTCGCCAGCGGAAATTCGCCCGGCGATGACGTCCATGCCACCAACCCAGAGCATCACCCCGACCGCACCCAAGACCAACACGATCACCAGGGTAATCAGCCAGGCCCGCTGGAAGATGCGCTTGCGCGCGGTGTTGAACGCCTCTTCCACCGTCACGGCAAACCGTCGCTCGTCCTGGGCCTGATGGTTGTAGGCCTGCACGGTCTTGATCTGCCCCAGGGTTTCGGACACATAACTGCCGATATCGGCAATCCGGTCCTGACTCAGGCGTGAGAGGTTACGCACCCGGCGTCCGAAGATCAGGATCGGCGCGATCACCAGGGGCAAGGCAACCACCACGATGCTGGTGAGTTTGGGGTTAGTGATGAACAGCAGGACGATCCCACCGATCACCATCAGCAAATTGCGCAGGAACAATGACAGCGAAGAACCGATGACCGATTGCAGCAGCGTGGTGTCGGCGGTCAGGCGGGACTGGATTTCCGAGCTGCGATTGTCTTCGTAAAACCCCGGGTGCAGGTAAATCAGATGATTGAACACGTTGCGGCGGATATCGGCGACGCAGCGCTCGCCGATCCACGACACAAGGTAAAACCGTGCAAAGGTTCCGATCGCCAATCCCGCCACCAGTAACATGAACAGACCGATGGACTGATTGAGCAGATGCGGTGACTGGGTCATGAACCCCTCGTCCACCAGCAGGCGGATGCCTTGCCCCATGGACAAGGTGATGCCAGCGGTGACGATCAACGCCAGCAAGGCGCCAAAGGCCTGCCAGCGATATGGCGCGATGAAGCGACTGGCCAGGCGAATGGCACGGCGGTGACGGGCAGAGAGCATCGTAATCATCCTGGACAAGGCAGTCATTAGGGTCAGCCTATACCGCTCAATGGGGTGGTTTGCTGCAAATCACAATGAGTCGGGTTAATTATGTCCGCCAAGACTAGAGGCTAGACACTATTGGTCTAAAGTTCGGGTAGCCACGCGAAGGCATTTCTGCTGGACTGGTTCTGTCCCCCCGGAAAGATCGCAGGGAGTTGTCATAGCCCGGTCACCTGGCGGTTCTACAGTAAGCTAACAACCTGATGAGGAGACAGGCCATGTCCTTGCAACACAGCAGCGATGACAAGATTCAAGTGATCCGCACGCAACCAGACCAGTCTCTGGGTTGCTCGATTATTGACGAGCAGGGTCGCGAAGTACCGATCACTGAAGAAATGATCCAGAAAGCTTGCAGCGAACTGGATAAGCGATTGGTCAAACCTGCCGAACAAAAGTGATATAGCCACCGTCTTCTTGACCCGGCCCATTGTTGGCCGGGTTTTTTATGGCCGGCAAAAAAGGCAATTACCCCCTCTCTGTAGGAGCGAGCTTGCTCGCGATGAACCTGAGAGCACCACGGGGTGTCAGGTTTCCCACGTCATCGTTGACGACCATCGCGAGCAGGGCTCGCTCCTACATGGGATTTGTGGTGCATGAAGATCCAGTGTGGGAGCGAGCCTGCTCGCGAAGGGGCCGCCACGGTCTATCAGATTGTCGTTGCCCCCAACGCCGCCACAATCCTCTGCAACTCAGGCGCATCCCCCTCGATCCGCACCTGCAATCCGTCGATCTCACGGCGCGAAGGATAATTCTTGCGCAACACATCAAATGCCGCTCGTTGCTCGCTGACACTGCCGACAAGGCTGCGACGGAAGTCCGCATCGTCACGTCGCGGGTCATACACGCCACGGCACAGCATCGCCAACGCCCAGGCCGGGTCACTTTGTGCATTGAGGGTCACGTGCGACAGCCACGGCGCCGGCAGCAAATCGCCCAGGCTGACCCGGGCTGGCTGCCCAAGGAAATCGCAATAGGCCTGATAAATCTGCGCGGTGCCCCGCTGCTTGCCGTCGAGGCTGTAGCCGGCAATGTGTGGCGTTGCCAGCACGCAGAGTTCGGCCAGCGCCACGTCGACTTCAGGCTCGCCTTCCCAGACATCGAGCACCGCTTGCAGGTCTTCGCGCTCCAGCAGCACGTCGCGCAGTGCTGCATTGTTGACCACCGGCCCGCGACTGGCATTAATCAGCCAGGTGCCGGACCTGAGCTGGTTCAGGCGCTTTTCATCGAACAAATGCCAGGTCGATTGCTGACCCTGTTTAGTCAATGGCGTGTGCAGACTGATGACGTCGCACTCGTCGATGATCTGCTCGAGGCTGACGTAGTCTCCACCTTCCGCAGTTTGCCGTGGCGGATCGCACACCAGCACCTTCCAGCCCAGGCCTTGCAAGACCTTGACCAGGCGTCCACCCACCTCGCCGGCACCGACCACGCCGTAGGTACGCCGGGTCAGGTCGACACCCTCGATTTCGGCCAGGGTCAGCAGACTGCCGAGCACATAGTCGACCACACCACGGGCATTGCAGCCCGGCGCGCTGGACCAGGTGATACCGGCCTGCTGAAAGTAATTCAGGTCCAGATGATCGGTGCCGATGGTGCACGTACCGACAAAGCGCACCTTGCTGCCCTCGAGCAGCGCGCGATTGACGTTGGTCACCGAGCGCACCAACAGCACATCGGCCTGCTCGACCGTGGCACGGTCGATGGCGCGACCCGGTACCCGGCGGATTTCACCGAAGCCTTCGAAGAAGGCATCGAGCAGAGGGATATTTTCGTCGGCAACAATCAGCATGGCAGGCTCCTTTGGCGGGTTGGCAGTGTAGGCGCAGAATTCATCTCTGTGTAGGAGCGAGCATGCTCGCGATGGGCGTTAACGATAACGAGGGCTGCCTGAATGAACGCGGTGCCCTCACATCCATCGAGAGCGAGCTCGCTCCTACAGGGGGAGCGGTGCGATTACAAATAGCCAACACAGTCTTTTCCTGACCGAAGCGTCAACGCGTAGAATGCGCAGCCCTGCGCATCAAAACCTCTGGACGCTTCGCTTGTGAATTCCGTGACTGACACTACCGCCGCCCCACGCACGACCCCGGTTCGCCTGGAGCTCAAGGGCCTGCTCGGCCTGGCCCTGCCGATCATGATCGCGCAACTGGCCACCACGGCCATGGGCTTCGTCGATGCGGTGATGGCCGGCCGCGTCAGCCCACGGGACCTGGCATCGGTGGCCCTGGGCAACTCGATCTGGATTCCGGTCTACCTGTTGATGTCCGGCGTCCTGCTGGCAACCACACCCAAGGTCGCGCAACGCTTTGGCGCCGGGCAGTTTGACGAAATCGGCCCGCTGGTACGCCAGGCGCTGTGGCTCGCATTGTGTGTCGGGTTGATCGGCAGCGGCCTGTTGCTCGGCGCCGAACCGATCCTGCACTGGATGAAAGTCGATCCGCAATTGATCGAGCCGAGCATGGGTTACCTGCACGGGATCGCCTTCGGCTTGCCGGGCATGGCGTTCTATTACGTGCTGCGCTGCTACAGCGATGGCATGGGTCGGACCCGTCCGAGCATGGTCATCGGCTTGTGCGGCCTACTACTGAACATCCCGCTGAACTACACGTTGATCTATGGCCATTTCGGCGCACCGGCCCTGGGCGGCGTCGGTTGCGGCTGGGCCAGCGGCATTGTGATGTGGTTCATGGCGTTGAGCATGGCCGGCTGGACCTTCTGGGCCCCGTTCTATGCCCGCACCCGTGTGCTGGTGCGCTTCGACCGGCCGAAATGGGCCGTGATCAAGCGCCTGGTCAGCATTGGCCTGCCGATCGGTATCGCCGTCTTCGCCGAGTCCAGCATCTTCGCGGTCATCGCCCTGTTGATCGGCAGTCTCGGCTCCACCGTGGTGGCAGGGCATCAAATCGCCCTGAATATCAGCTCGTTGCTGTTCATGATTCCTTACTCGCTGGGCATGGCGGTGACCGTGCGGGTCGGCCAGGCACTGGGGGCCGGCAATCCCTGGCAGGCGCGCTTCGCGGCGAAGGTCGGGCTTGGCGCGGCACTGGTGTTCGCGGCGTTCTCGGCGGCACTGATCCTGCTCCTGCGCGAACCTATCGCCTCGATCTACACGCCTGACAAGGCCGTGATCCAGATTGCGTCGATGTTGATTGTGTATGCCGCGCTGTATCAGTTTTCCGATGCCATCCAGGTGATCTGCGCCGGCGCGCTGCGTGGATACCAGGACACCCGGGTGACGATGATCCTGACCTTGTTCGCCTATTGGGGCATCGGCCTGCCGGTCGGCTACGTGCTGGGACTGACCGATTGGTTCGGTCCGGCCAGCGGCCCGAGCGGGCTGTGGGAAGGGTTGATTGCCGGTTTGAGCTGTGCGGCGTTGATGCTGTCGATCCGACTGACGCTCAGTGCGCGCCGGCGGATTCGTAACAGCCAGGGTTGATCGCCACAACCCTGTAGGAGCGAGCTTGCTCGCGAAGGTCGTGAACGATAACGCGCAAAAACCAGATGCCCAACGGCGCCTTCGTTATTTTCGCGAGCAAGCTCGCTCCTACAGGGGGCTTGTTGGTTAAACAGACTTCTTGCGAATCCAGTAGAGGTAGGTGCCCTCATCTTCGTGCTGTGCCACCAGTTCATGGTCGAGAAACACACAGAACTTGGGAATATCGCGACGGGTCGACGGGTCGGTGGCGATCACCTTGAGCAGGCCGCCGGGCACCAGATCACGGATGTGCTGGTGCAGCATCATCACCGGCTCGGGGCAATTGAGGCCGGTGGCGTCGAGGGTGCCGTCTACCGGCGTATCAAGCATTTCACTCATGATTCACTCCTGAAGCTGGCCGGCATTGTCGCGCATTGCCGGGTGTAACGTCATCTGTGGCATAACGCCGTACCCTTGTAGGAGCGAGCCTGCTCGCGATGATCGTTAACGATAACGCTGGATGCCTGACACCCCGTGGCGCTCTCAGGTCCATCGCGAGCAGGCTCGCTCCTACAGGGGATTGCGGTGTTTCAGCGGGACTTGGGTTTCTTCACGTCCAGTCGGCGCAAATGGCAGGTCACTTCTTCGCGGTCGTGGTACAGCTGCTTGCAGCCAATCTCGACCTTGATACCCCGGGCCTTGAAGCCATCGGCAATGCGCTCGAGCAAACGCTTCACTTCGGCATAGCGCTGTTTCATCGGCAGCTTGAGATTGACCACCGCCTCGCGGCAATGGCCGTCACCGATCCACTCTTCCAGCATCGCGGCGTTGCGCGCCGGCTTCTCGACGATGTCGCAGACCATCCAGTCCACCGGTTGCTTGGGCTTGAAGGTGAAACCGTCAGCCATCAAGTGCTGCACCAGACCGGTGTCCATCAGGCTTTCGGCCATCGGGCCGTTGTCGATGGCGGTCACCAGCATGCCACGGTTGACCAGTTGCCAGGTCCAGCCACCAGGGGCGGCCCCCAAGTCAACGCCGGTCATGTCGCCATGCAGGCGCTCGTCCCACTGGTCGCGCGGGATGAAGTGGTGCCAGGCCTCTTCCAGCTTGAGGGTCGAGCGGCTCGGCGCCTCGCGGGGGAACTTCAAACGGGGAATGCCCATCGGCCACATCGCCGAATTGTTCGACTCCGCCAGGCCCATGAACACTTCACGACCGCTCTTGAACGTCAGCAGCAAACGCGGCTTGTGGGCATCTTCCACCAGCTTGCCGGCCGCCATCAGCGCCTTGCGCAGGTGCACTTCGAATTTCTTGCAGAAGTTCGACAGTTCCTTGCCGTCGTTGGTGTCGACCATTTCCAGCCACAGGCTGCCGCACAGCGGAAAGTCCGCCATATGGGCGAGGATCACACTGATGCGGTCGGTTTCCGGCAGATCGATGAAAATCCCCCGGGCCCACTGGCGCGGGAAGATCAGCTCGGCAAAACGCTGCCCGCGCATCAGGCGCTCGGCGCCGTCTTCTTCGGTGCAGACAAACTCGGCGCAGGCAGTTGCCGCCTTGGCCTTGGCATAACCGGCCACGTTCAAGCGCGCGGCGAGGTCGGAAATCTCGGAACAGACTTCGCCTTCGAAGCCCGGCCGGCAATGCATAAAGAGGGTGTTCATTAATACTCCTGGACCCTGTAGGAGCGAGCCTGCTCGCGATGGACTCAAGGGCGGCGCGTTTATTCAGGAAACACGCGTTATCGTTAACGTCCATCGCGAGCAGGCTCGCTCCCACAAAGAGAGACCGCTTGCCCTGAAGCAAAGCCTGTCACGAAAACCGGCGCATGATAGCCGAGATCGGAAGCTGGAGCTTGTCGATAGAACCCGGTTATTAGCCAGCTACTGAAAACAGAGCTAGGTTTAATGTTCTGCCCATCCCCTCAGTCCGTAGCCGTGCGGACTCAAAGGAGTGATTGCAATGCCGTCCCTCGATAGCCTGAATACGCTCAAGACCCTGCAAGTCGGCAACAAGACCTACCACTACTTCAGCCTGCCCGATGCCGCCAAAAGCCTGGGTGATCTGGACAGGTTGCCAATGTCGTTGAAAGTCCTGCTGGAAAACCTGCTGCGCTGGGAGGACGAAAAAACCGTCACCGGTGCCGACCTCAAGGCACTGGCCGCGTGGCTCAAGGAGCGTCGTTCCGACCGCGAGATCCAGTACCGCCCCGCGCGAGTGCTGATGCAGGACTTCACCGGCGTACCGGCGGTGGTCGACCTGGCCGCGATGCGCGCGGCGATGGCCAAGGCCGGCGGCAATCCGCAACGGATCAACCCGCTGTCGCCGGTGGACCTGGTGATCGACCACTCGGTGATGGTCGACAAGTTCGCCAGCAGCAGCGCCTTCGAGCAGAACGTCGACATTGAAATGCAGCGCAATGGCGAGCGCTATGCGTTCCTGCGCTGGGGCCAGAGTGCCTTCGACAATTTCAGCGTGGTGCCGCCGGGCACCGGGATCTGCCACCAGGTGAATCTTGAATACCTCGGCCGCACGGTCTGGACCAAGGACGAGGACGGCCGCACTTACGCCTTCCCAGACACACTGGTTGGCACCGATTCCCACACCACCATGATCAACGGCCTCGGCGTGCTTGGCTGGGGTGTCGGCGGCATCGAGGCGGAAGCGGCGATGCTCGGGCAACCGGTGTCAATGCTGATTCCCGAAGTCATCGGTTTCAAACTCACCGGTAAGCTCAAGGAAGGCATCACCGCCACCGACCTGGTGCTGACCGTGACCCAGATGCTGCGCAAGAAAGGCGTGGTGGGCAAATTCGTCGAATTCTATGGCGACGGCCTTGCCGACCTGCCCCTGGCCGACCGCGCGACCATCGCCAACATGGCCCCGGAATACGGCGCCACCTGCGGTTTCTTCCCGGTGGACGACATCACGCTGGACTACCTGCGCCTGTCCGGCCGGACCCTGGAAACGGTGCAACTGGTCGAGGCCTACAGCAAGGCCCAGGGCCTGTGGCGCCTGCCCGGCCAGGAACCGGTGTTCACCGACAGCCTGGCGCTGGACATGGGCAGCGTCGAAGCCTGCCTCGCGGGGCCGAAACGCCCGCAGGACCGGGTGACGCTGCCGAATGTCGCGCAAGCGTTCAGCGACTTCACCGACCTGCAATTCAAGCCCACCAGCAAGGAAGAAGGCCGCCTGGAAAGTGAAGGCGGTGGCGGTGTTGCCGTCGGCAATGCCGATATGGCCGGCGAAGCGGATTACGATTACGAAGGCCAGACCTATCGCCTGAAAAACGGCGCCGTGGTCATCGCCGCGATCACCTCCTGCACCAACACCTCCAACCCCAGCGTGATGATGGCCGCCGGGCTGGTGGCGAAGAAGGCCGTGGAAAAAGGCCTGAAACGCAAACCCTGGGTGAAGAGCTCGCTGGCCCCCGGCTCGAAAGTGGTCACCGACTACTACAAGGCGGCCGGCCTGACCCAGTACCTCGATGAATTGGGCTTTGCCCTGGTCGGCTATGGCTGCACCACTTGCATCGGCAACTCCGGGCCACTGTCGGAGCCCATCGAGAAAGCCATCCAGCAAGCCGACCTCACCGTGGCCTCCGTGCTCTCGGGCAATCGCAACTTCGAAGGCCGGGTGCATCCATTGGTGAAAACCAACTGGCTGGCCTCCCCGCCGCTGGTGGTGGCCTATGCGCTGGCCGGCACGGTGCGCACCGACCTCAGCCGCGAGCCGCTGGGCGATGGCAAGGACGGCAAACCAGTGTACCTGCGGGACATCTGGCCAAGCAGCAAGGAAATTGCCGACGCCGTGAATCAGGTCAACACCGCCATGTTCCACAAGGAGTACGCCGAAGTGTTTGCCGGTGACGAACAATGGCAGGCGATCAAAGTTCCGCAGGCGGCGACCTATGTCTGGCAGGACGACTCGACTTACATCCAGCATCCGCCGTTCTTCGACGACATCGGCGGCCCAGCGCCCGTGGTCAAGGATGTCAGCGGCGCCAGGATCCTCGCACTGCTCGGCGACTCGGTGACCACCGACCACATCTCCCCGGCCGGCAACATCAAGGTCGACAGCCCGGCAGGGCAATACCTGCGCGACAAAGGCGTGGAACCGCGGGACTTCAATTCCTACGGCTCGCGGCGTGGCAACCATGAAGTAATGATGCGCGGCACCTTCGCCAACATTCGCATACGCAACGAAATGCTCGGCGGCGAAGAAGGCGGCAACACCCGCTACATTCCCACCGGGGAAAAAATGTCGATCTACGACGCCGCCATGCGCTATCAGGCTTCGGGCACGCTGCTGGTGGTGATCGCCGGCCAGGAATACGGCACCGGCTCGAGTCGCGACTGGGCGGCCAAGGGCACCAACCTGCTGGGGGTGAAAGCGGTCGTCGCCGAAAGCTTCGAACGGATTCACCGCTCCAACCTGGTGGGCATGGGCGTGCTGCCGTTGCAATTCAAGCTGGATCAGAACCGCAAGAGCCTGAAGCTCAACGGCAGTGAAACCCTGGACATCCTCGGCTTGACCGGCGTCGAGCTGACACCACGGATGAACCTGACGCTGGTCATCACCCGCGAAGACGGCAGCCGCGAGAAGATCGAGGTGTTGTGCCGCATCGATACGTTGAATGAGGTGGAGTACTTCAAGTCCGGAGGGATTCTGCATTATGTGTTGCGGCAGTTGATTGCTTCGTAACTGATGAGCAATACACAGACAGACACCGCCTTCGGGCGGTGTTTTTGTTTATGTCGCCTACATCCCTATAATCGCGCGCCGCAATCCTTGTGGGAGCGAGCCTGCTCGCGAAGGCGCCGTGTCAGTTGAAAGCAATGTCGACTGACCCAACGCCATCGCGAGCAGGCTCGCTCCCACAAGGGGGTTGGGGTACATCGCACATCCCGACACAAGGACTTCGAATGATTGCCCTGCCATGGACTTTTCTGGCCCTGCTCTGCCTCGGCTACGGATTGGCGCTGACCTACGGCCACCTCGATTGGCTGGCGGCAATCTCGGTAATGCTGCTGTTGATCGCAGGCTTCACCGTTCGCCAACAAGTAATCCCTGGTCTACGCATCCTCGGCCACGGCCTGTTCATCGCCTTGGCGCTAGCCCTGGCATTGCACTGGCTACCGGGCTTCCATAACGGTCGCGGCATTGCTCTGCAGCGCTTCAGCGAAAACGCCGTGCCGTTTTCCATGTTCCTGAACCTGGATAAACCCCTGATCGGCTTCTGGCTGCTGTTGGCCTGCCCATGGATAGTCGGTCGCTTCTCGTTGCGCTCCTTCCTATATGCCACCGTGCTGTCACTGGCGTTGAGCGCAGTGCTGGCATTGGGCGGCGCACTGTTGCTGGGCATTATCGCCTGGGCGCCGAAATGGCCGGACCAGGCCTGGCTATGGATGCTCAACAACCTGCTGCTGGTAACCCTGGTCGAGGAAGCGTTGTTTCGCGGCTATATCCAGGGCGGACTGAGCCGGATCATGAAAACCCTGCCCCAGGGTGAAACCCTCGCCCTGCTGCTGGCGTCTCTGATCTTCGGCCTGGCCCACGCCGGGGCTGGCTGGCAATGGGTGGTACTGGCGAGTCTGGCCGGGGTCGGTTACGGCCTCGCCTACCGTTTCGGTGGATTGGGCGCAGCCATCCTCAGCCACTTCGGCTTGAACCTGATGCACTTCGCACTGTTCACCTACCCGATGGCGGGATAGTCACCGCGACGAACCAAACAACCGTATGACAGAAAGTAACAGCCGAGCCTTGACCCTCCCCCCCTACACCACTAGAGTGCACGCTTTTAAAATGGCCCCGGTAGCAGTTAGCCACCGGAGATAGCCGTACAGTTGCGCGGGAACGGAATCCAGACGCCTCTCCTTCCTTCTGCCTGTGCGGTTTTCACACTTGATATCGCAACGTGCGCAGCCCCTATGTTCAATAAAATCCTGGTCGTTTGCATCGGCAACATCTGCCGAAGCCCCACCGTCGAGGCCCTGCTGAAAAGCAGACTGGCCGAGCGCGGCATTGATGTGAGTTCAGCGGGCATCCACGCCCTGGTGGACAAACCCATGGACAGCACCGCGCTGCAAGTCTTGCGCGAACACAATGGCGACCACCCGGACCACAAAGGCCGGCAACTGACCCGCGAACTGCTGCAACAAGCTGACCTGATCCTCACCATGGAAACAGGCCACGTTAAACGCATCGTGCAAATGGCACCGGAAGCACAGGGCAAAACGTTCCTGCTGGGCAAGTGGCAGAACAACCAGGAAATCCCCGACCCCTATCGCCAACAGAAGGTCGCCTTCGAACACGTCTACCAACTGATGACGCAAGGCGTCGACAGCTGGTCGCAAAAACTATAATCACCCCTTGTAAAAGTACCCCGCATGCAAAGCCCAAACAGCCTCCCCATCCAGGAACACCGCGACGACGATGACGACATCGATCTGCTCGCACTCTTCGGCACATTGATCGATAGCAAGTGGATCATTGTTGGCATCACTGCGTTCTTTTGCGCGGTGGGTGTTGCGTATGCACTGTTGTCGACGCCGATTTATCAGGCGAATGCGCTGGTGCAGGTTGAACAGAAAAAAGGTGGCATGTCTGCTTTGGGTGGCATGGGCGAAATAAGTGAGATGTTCGGTGGCACATCTCCGGCGGTGACTGAAATAGAGCTGCTTAAATCCCGGGCGGTACTGGGCAAAGCTGTAGAGAACCTCAAGCTCGACATTATTATCAAGCCGAACTACTTCCCGTTGATTGGCCATTTTCTGAGTCGTCGTTTTGAGCCAGTGACTGAAAACCAGGTAGCCTCACCATTGCTTGGTTTGGAAAGCTTCACATGGGGTGGAGAGAAACTCGACATTTTCCAACTAGAAGTTCCAGATGCCTATCTGGGCAAGGGCCTGACACTGCGCTCTGAAGGAAATGGTGCGTTTACCCTACTTAATGATGCTGACGAAGCTCTCCTTCATGGCCAAGCCGGTGAGAAGCTCCAGCAAAATGGTTTCAAACTGCAAGTTGCCGCTCTCAACGCCAATACTGGGGCGCTATTCAAAGTCATTAAGCAACGTCGCTTGAATACCATCCTGCAGTACCAGGATGATGTGTCGGCTACTGAACGCGGCAAAGAGTCCGGCATCATCGCGCTTTCGCTGGAAAACGATGATCCTGCACTAGCCAACAAGGTCCTAGATGAGATCAACCGGCTCTACGTTTTGCAAAACGTCCAGCGCAACTCTGCGGAAGCCGCACAAAGTCTCGAGTTCCTTCGCACCCAGTTACCCGATGTGCGCAAACAACTTGAGAAAGCCGAAGGCCAACTGAACGCCTATCAAACCAGCGCTCGCTCGGTCGATATCACAATCGAAACCAAAGCAGTGCTCGATCAGATAGTGGCCCTGGAAACCTTGATTTCGGGATTGAAGCTCAAGCAAGCTGAAATGGAGCACCGCTTTACCCGAGAACATCCGGCGTATCAGGCCTTGATGACCCAGATGGGACAACTCGCCGGACAGAAGCTTACCCTCGAGAAAAAAGTGAAAAACCTGCCGGAAACACAGCAGGAGCTGTTGCGCCTATCGCGTGACATGCAGGTCACCACGGAGATCTACACCCAGCTGCTGAACAAAACACAGGAGCTAGATATTGTCCGCGCAGGAACGGTTGGTAACGTTCGAGTGATTGACTCGGCGGATGCGAATATCGAAAAACCGGTTAGTCCGAAAAAAGCGTTAATCGTACTGATTGCCACCCTAGTCGGTGGACTGATTGCCATAGCTTACGTCCTGCTCCGCAAAGCACTGAATCGCGGCGTCGAAGACCCGGAGATCATCGAGCAACTCGGTATTCCTGTGTACGCCTCGATCCCGCTGAGTAAGGGCCAGTCCCAGATCGAAGGCACATTGAAGGGCAACAACCGCGCCTCTACTGGTTCACTGTTGCTCGCCGTTAACAACCCGGCCGACCTCGCCGTCGAATCGTTGCGCAGCCTGCGTACCAGCCTGCACTTCGCGACTCTTGAAGCTAAGAACAACATCCTGATGATCTCCGGCCCAAGCCCGGCCGTCGGTAAATCCTTCGTCTCGTGCAACCTGGCCGCGATCATTGCCCAGACCGGACAAAAGGTACTGCTGGTCGACGCCGACATGCGTAAAGGCTACCTGAACAAAATGTTCCGCATGGACGTGAGCAACGGCTTGTCCGACCTGCTCGCCGGCAAAATTGACTTGAACAAGGCAACCCACTCCACCGAAGTGGACAACCTGCACGTCATCACTCGCGGGCAAATCCCACCTAACCCGTCGGAATTGCTGATGCACAGCAACTTCACTCAGTTCCTGGAGCAAGTCAGCAGCCAGTATGACCTGGTGATCATCGACACCCCGCCAATCCTCGCTGTGACCGATGCCGCCCTGGTGGGCCGTCAGGCCGGCACAAGCCTGATCGTGACCCGTTTCGGCGTAAACGCCGCCAAAGAGATCGCAGTAACCAAGCGCCGCTTCGAACAGAATGGCATCGTGGTCAAGGGTGCGATTTTCAACGCCGTGGAACGCAAAGCTTCGGCGTACGGCTATGGTAGCTACAGCTATTATCAATACGAATACGCCTCGGACAAAAAGTGACACCGGACATCAGGGCAGCGCCGCTGCCCTGATTCACCCATGAGAGCCCTCAGCATGCCTCGCCCGCACCCGCCCCCACGCTGGTACCTGATCCAGTGCAAACCCCGGCAAGATGCCCGCGCCGAGGAAAATCTGATTCGCCAGAGCTTCACTTGCTACCGACCAACTCAACGGATCGAACGTATTCAGCGCGGTCGCCGCAGCACGTCAGTGGAGTCTCTCTTCCCCGGCTACCTTTTTATCCAGCTCGACCAACTCAACGATAATTGGCACCCGATCCGCTCTACCCGCGGAGTCAACCAACTGGTGACGTTCGGCAAACTACCGATTGCGGTCGCTGACGATCTCATCGAGCAATTGCAACAGCAACTCAACGAGGCACCAGTCGAGTCCGCAGCACTCGAACCCGGCGACAGGGTGCGCATCAACCGCGGCAGCTATAAGGAACTGGAAGCGATTTTCCTGGCCCGCGACGGTGCCGAACGCATCGTGATCCTGCTCCAGCTCTTGCACCGCGAACACACCCTCAGCATCCCGATTGACGCAATAGAAAAAACCTGATCACCCCTATCGTTTTACTCACCTAAAACAACAAAAATAAACACCAACGACTGACTTGCGAGCGCTGAAATTGCTTGCAATGTCGAACCATGCCCGAACCACAGCAAATCTGGCTAAAAACCGCTCCTCGCCCAATAAAAACGCCGCTTTTATTGGATCCATCCTACAAATTCGTCTTCACTTTTCCTACGAATTCAGTAGAATGCACCCTCGGCTGAGGTTAACCACTTCACTCCGGCAGGATGCCTTGCACAGCCCCCCCGTTGTGCCGCCGTCAAGGAACAGACGCATAGTCCTCTGCTGAGCCATGGCTCGGCCTGCCCGATTGACTCCCTCATCCCCAAAATAAACCGCCAGCGCTCGCGCATCGGCTCATTCGTCGCACCCACGGCGCACGTTCTCAGGAAACCAACGGTCAATCCTGGGGCGGTAGCGTGCCCAAAACCTTGATATTGGCCAAGGCGAGTGCGTTCCCTGTCACGGATAAGGGAAACGCCACGACACAGACCGGTTTGTGCCAGAGGCTCAAACAGCAACCAAAGCTGCATGGCGCGAACACTCCAGACAGCAGGCATGCCCAGGAAGGCTATGTCCAAATCGACGCAAGGGACATTATTTTGATTCGCAAGCGCAACACCACGCTACCAGCCGGTCGCGGTCTTACGTTCTGGACCCAATGGCTTGCCGCAATCTGCGCACTCATCCTCCTGCTCTGTGCGCTGGCAACCATGAAGACCGGGGAAGTCGAAGCCCACTACCGGATACTCTCGGCATTCATACTGCTCGGCTCGGTACCCGCCTACTCCATGATGCAGGTCTACCATAAACACCATGGTTATTTGGTAGGACTAGGCCGATTGTTGGCTGGCTGGCTGGTGCTAATCTCCGGCTTGACCGTCGTGGCGTTTATCACCAAAACCAGTGAGCTTTTTTCCCGCGAAGTTATTATTGGCCTCGTGCTCGGCGGTTTCGCACTTCAAGCCTGCCTCTATGTGCCGCTGCACAACCTCTCCCGGCGTTACCAGCAAAAGCTGCAAGCCGCCCGAACCTCGCTGATTATCGGCACCGGCGACCTGGCCCAAGAACTCGCGGACAAATTGGTTCGCAATAGAAACGAACCACTGGTTGGCTTGGTAGCCGCGGACGACCAACCCTCGCCCAGCAATGGCCTGTACCCGGTGATTGGCAGCCTTGCCCACCTGCGGGACCTGATCGCAACCCACCAGATTCGGCGCCTCTACATCGCATTGCCGCTGACAGAAGCCGACCAGATCGAAGGCCTGTACATCGACCTGCTGGACTCCAGCGTCGACGTCATCTGGACCCCAGATCTGCAAAGCCTGATCCTGCTCAACCACTCCGTAAGTGATATCGAAGGCCTTCCCGCCATTCACTTGAACGAGAGCCCACTGACGTCCTACCCCACCGCCGCTGCCTCTAAAGCGATAATGGACCGGACCGTCGCACTCATTGCGATCATTCTCCTCAGCCCGGTATTGTTGGCCACCGCCATCGCCGTCAAATGCTCATCCCCTGGCCCCATCCTGTTCAAACAGAAACGCCATGGCTGGAACGGCAAGATCATCAAGGTCTGGAAGTTCCGTTCGATGCGGCTCCATGACGACCATGAGGTCAAACAGGCTAGCCGAGACGACCCGCGAATAACCCGGGTCGGTCAATTCATCCGCCGTACCTCTCTAGACGAATTGCCACAGCTTTTCAACGCTCTTCAGGGTCGTATGTCGCTGGTTGGCCCCCGCCCTCACGCCGTCGCTCACAACGATTACTACACAGGAAAAATCGACGCATACATGGCTCGCCACCGAATCAAACCGGGCATTACCGGATTGGCCCAAATCAGTGGCTATCGCGGCGAAACCGAAACAATCGACAAAATGGAAAAGCGTGTAGAGCTAGATCTGGCTTACATCAATAACTGGTCATTGTGGCTGGACATCAAGATATTGATTAAAACGCCTTTTACTCTCTTGTCAAAAAACATTTATTAGTCGAATTTCTGTAACTGATCTGAAAATAGTCCACTCTGTACGCTCTCACTAGGCGATTAGCGGCGCGTCTCCGCAGCTATTTATCCAACCAGAAATGACGATCGGTTAACGTATATTGCTGAGAAAACTAAGACCTCATGAGCATATCTCCTCTTAATACAGTCAAAAAAGCACTACGTAGATTTGCACCCAGCGTAATCCCTTATACAAAACGTATAATAAAAATAAGTTATTATCTCCGAGATATAAAAACATCTTGGAAATACATGAATTGGCCAGCCACCACCGCTGATTATGGAAAACTTAGTTCAGAACTAATTTTTCAGTATCACAAACTGGAAAAAGGCTTATGCATGCCGGGACCAAAACGGTTTTTTGGTGAGCAACCTGCCATTGCTACCATTACACTTATAAACCGCTGGAATGAAAATGGATTTAAAACGGCGAACCCTATATATTTCGGGGCCATAGAAACATTAAGAGCCTATAGAGACTTCATAGCTAACACACCTCTACCAAGCACATCAGATCAGTCTCTAAAAGAAAAAATAGAAACAATACTAGCAGCAAACCTGGAATCACCAAATCAATTTAAAACCCCCATCCCAATTTCAAAACCAAACAATCTGTTATGGGAAGAGTTCTCAACCCTAATGGTTATGCGTAGAAGCGTTAGAAATTACCTTCCAAAAAAAGTGGAAACTGAAACTATCGAAGAATGCATTAATATTGCCAACTTAAGCCCAAGCGTTTGCAATAGACAAACCTGCAAAGTTCGAATATATGAAGACCCTGACCAAATAACAAAACTACTAACTTTCCAAAACGGAAACCGCGGATTTGGACACCTTCTTTCTACTCTATTAATAATCACTTCTGACACCCGATACTTTTTTGACGGAAGCGAGAGAAACCAGCCTTTCATCGACGGCGGCCTGTTGAGTATGAGCCTTATTCTCGCCCTGCAGAGTAAAGGCATTTCCTCCTGTTGCTTAAACTGGTGCGTTTCACCAACTGCCGATAACCAAGCCCATATTGTTGGTGGCATCCCTGATCATGAAAGGATCATCATGTATCTAGCTATTGGATATCCTGCAGAAGGAGCAGTAGTGCCAAAATCAGAACGCAGAGCACAAAACGAAATTGCAATTCAGTACACCAACATGTGAGCGACCACTTAATAAATGGTAAGAACTGACTGCACGCCCAATCAATAAACTGGCAAAAAATTCGTGTCGTACAAAAAAAACTCATTCTATCTAATGATTTTATCTCTGGGATCATTAATCGCTTCAGGGTTAGGTTTTGCTACACACATCCTAATTGCTCGAAATGTCTCCCCTGAAGTTCTTGGCAATTACTCCTCTATTTTTTTTCTGACTTCTACTCTTGCTCCGCTAAGTGGCTTTGGTGTTTCCCAGTACCTATTAAAAACATTCGGAAAATATGGTTGGGATGGAATGGAATGGGTACCTGCAACACTTCGATTCGTCACAATAAGCACACTAACAACCTGGATCTTCCTGATAGCGCTAGCCTTCACAACTCAAAAAACGACCAGCTTAATACTTGCCGCAACATTGATGTCTTTTATAATTCTCCCGAATCTTTTCACTGAGTTAATCGGCAGCATTTTTCAGCTTGAAGAAAACTACACTCTTCTTTCCCTTTGGCAGTTAACGCAATCTGTTTTAAAACTCACCCTTCTCGCGATTGCAACCTTGATATTTCGCATTCAAATCAACGAAGTTGTTATATCTGCAATATTCGCTTTTACAGCGATACTCATGGCACCATTTGCAATAGCAAAAATTAGCAACTTGAAAAAAGGAAAGATCAAGCTAAAAGGCCACAAACACAGAGATATACATGACTTAACACAAAGAAACATAACTACTGGTAGAATATTCAAAGAGTCGTGGCCATTTGGTGTATCTGGACTTTTCCACCTTATATATTTTCAATTTAGCATTGTATTAATAAATCATTACTTGGGTGCAGAAACAGCCGGAAATTTCAGCGTAGGTTTCACTCTGATAACAGCAGCTGCCATTTTACCGGGAATAATTTATCAAAAGTTCTTGCTCCCCAAAATGCACCGTTGGGCCCATCAAGACCGCGCGCTTCTCTATAAAACCTACATAATTGGAAATTATGCGATGGGGGCTATTGGGTTGCTCATCGCGTTTTGCATGTATTTAATAACCCCTTACCTCATCGAATATGTATTTGGAAATAAATATAAAGAATCTATTAAAATAATAAACTATTTAATCTGGGTTATCCCAATTTTTTATATTGCTAGCAGTGCTGGCTCAACTCTGATTACCGGCACCTACATGTTAAAAAAAATAAAGTACATGGGGCTGACCGCCGCAATTAGCGTTATAGCTACTACCTCGCTAATTCCTATTCTTGGCGTACACGCCGGGGCAGCGTCACTCGTTATATCCTTTTCGGTTTTAGCCAGCTTATTTCTGAGAGCCAACAGAAACTATGTATTCGCCGACTTATCTCCTCAAAAAAACACGCCTCACTAAAGCCAAGAAATGAATACGCCTGACTACTACCCAGTAACAGTCGAGCCAAACTCTCATGAAGAATCCAGATGAAAAAAATTGGACTGTTAACCCTACCTTTAAAGAATAACTATGGCGGAATCCTTCAAGCAGTAGCCTTATATAGTTATTTAAGTAAAAATCACAACGTCAAAATTATTCAAAAAAACGCTTTCCGACCAACCTGGAAAAGACTTTTAGTTGGTATTCTTGAATTAATACCACTCCAAAATTTTAAAAACCACAGATCAAACCACCTAAAGAACAAACACCATAAATCCTTCATTAAAAAGCACCTCCCGAATCAAACCTCTCCAATCAACAATGTAGATCAATTAAAAAAATTCACCCTTGAGTCAGAGTTCGACGCCATCATAGTCGGAAGTGATCAAGTCTGGAGAATGGATTACATTGACGACGGTTCTTATAGCGCCTACTTTTTAGACTTTATAGAAAATCCTAAAACAAAAAAAATCTCATATGCAGCATCTTTTGGCAAAGACCATTGGCAAGCACCTGAAAAAATTGAAGAAGTTACACAACTACTAAAAGGTTTCGATGCAATTTCAACGAGAGAGACAGTCGGCGTTGATATCTGCCGCGAGGTTTTCAACAGTCCACGATGCGAACATGTTTTAGACCCAACGTTATTGGTCGAGAAGAGCTTTTTTGAAGCACTGCTTGTTCAACCCGTAAAATCCTCTAAAAAAATACTGCTAAATTACACACTAGATCAGAACAAGATAAAAAACAGCCTTTTAACAAAAACACTAGATGTGTTAGGTGAGTCGTATGAAGTTTCTAGTATCTACGAGCCGCAAGAAAAGCGGCCAAAATTCAACGTACAGCAATGGATTGGCCATTTCTCAGCAGCAGATTTTGTGATAACGGATTCTTTTCACGGGATGGTTTTTTCGATTATCTTCAATAAAAATTTTTTGGTAGTCGCAAATAAAGATCGTGGTCTATCAAGATTTTCTTCATTGCTAAATTTATTGAGCCTTGAGTCAAGGTTAATTACGGAAGACTCACAAGCGGATATTAGGAATATAGTCTCGAACGCCATTGACTACTCCGATGTAGAAATCACACTTTCCCAGTTAAGAGCACAATCAAAACAGTACCTGGAAGACTCGTTAAGATAAAAACCTTGGAAAAGAAATGTCAATAACATCATCAAGAGAAAATCCGTTTTTTTCTATAATTCTTCCTACGTTTAATGTTGATAAATACATTGCAAGATGCATAAACTCTTGCCTTGAACAAGAATTTAGTGACTTCGAAATAATAGTTGTCGATGACTGCGGCAACGATCAATCGATAGAAATCGCCGACGCTTTTAAAGCTCGAGATTCAAGAGTTAGAGTCCTTTACAACCAGTGCAACAAAGGCACATTTCTAGCTAGAAAGATGGGTGTTGAAGCTGCGCGGGGTAAGTACATTGTGTTCCTTGACCCTGATGACTGCTTAAAAAGTAGAGCACTAAATCGACTGCATGAGCAGGTCAATACTCACTCTGCAGACATAGTTTTTTTTGGGGTTGAAATATTTCCAGAACAACCACTAACCTCATTGAAACGCAGCCTCCCCGCTGACTGCTTTCAACCGAATACCATTTTGAAGTCTGTATTTTGTGATACCTCTAATGCAAGCTGGGGAACTCCAGGAAAAATGTATTCGAGAAGCCTTGCAACCAGTGCGTTTCAAAAGCTTTCCTTCATAGAGGAGCGATTAACATTCGCAGAAGATGTTCTTTATCTTTTTACCGCTGTTGCTTACGCGAACTCATGCACAAGGGTAAATGAACCTCTGTACCTTTACTTTAAGAACCTAGAATCTATCACTGAAACAAAAAATCACAATGATGCATCAAAGCTCTATGCACAAATTGAACTAGTCAAAGTCCACCTGCATAAAGTGTCTACAGATCGTGAACTCATTCAAAAAAATGGATCAGCCCTAAAAAAATCTCTATCTAAAATAACGAAAGAGCTAACATCAAATGCAGAGCTGATGAAAAGGTTTACTACCGACCCTAAAAATGGAAAAAATCTATATTTTTCGTCCGTTTTTAATTCCTTGCTTGCACGGGCTAGTATCAAGGATGCAATAAGACTAGGCTTGTATCTCTGCACACTCGGAAAATTAAAATTTTAAATATACACATTAGTATTCTAGCTCACTACATCATAGTCTAAACATCATTTCTCAGTACAGAAGTACGCAGAAATATGCAAATATTTATCTTGCATTCAGAAAAGCTGTGTACCAAGGAATAGCAGCATACAATGATTTTTTTGGCGATCGCACTTGAGTCATCAATGGAACACTGGAAAAGATGATCAGATTGGCACCAATATCAAACTGTTGGCATTTCATACAACTCTATCCACATTGAAATCATGAAAACCGTATAGTTATTGACATAGCAGTAATAAATAATTATTTTAAATCCAATGTAAATATTCTGATTTAGGTAATTGTTATCGCATCTACAATTCCAAGGGATATTTATTGGTTAAAGTACTGGTAGCCGAAGTTACTGTAGCTGCATTTAATATCAATCAAATTTGTTGCCATCTTGACGAATTGCTGAGTCAGATTTCTAAATTATGAATATTGGAATTGGATTAAAACATGGCACGTACACGCCAGAGGCTTATGCCTATGCGTCTTTTTTAAAGGATAAGGGTTGGAATGTTCAGCTAGAATTTGAAGATCTATTAGATGGAGATCTCGATGCTCATATCTATGTCATGGGTATCAGACCATTCTATTTAAAAAGCAAACGAAAAGATCTTGTTGAAATTCATGAGTACCAAAGCCTTTCAACGCCTCGTTTCGCTAAAACAAAAGATTTAGCAAAGCGATTTCTCAATAAAAAACCGACCGCTAGGGTTTTTCTAAACTCCACTGTCAAAGATAAATTTAACTTTACCGACAACATCCCCTATGTATTAAGAGACATGGGTGTAGATAGCGCCCTTTTTTTACCTCCCCCAAAAAACCCACGCTTCGACTTGATATACTGTGGCTCTATTGGTAGAGCGGGACTGGTCAATGAACTACTGCGATTAGCAGAAATCGGGTTAAAGATCCTGATAGTTGGTGATGCGCCTGCTGAGGTAATTAATGTTTTTTCAAAATTCCCGTTTGTAGAGTTTAGTGGCCGCGTAAAACGCCACGAACTACCAGAAATTTACCAGCAGGCGCGGGCGGGTTTAAACTTTACGCCTAATATTTATCCATTCAATATACAAACCAGTACTAAAACACTGGAGTACTGCGCCGCGGGACTTGGAGTTGTATCTAACTACTACGAATGGGCTGACCAATTTTCATCAACGAGGCAAGCAAATTTCCTTTGGGCCGAAAAAATACTTTCTAGAAAAGATTTCGATGAATTCGATTTCAACAAAGTTGATGTGCATGACCTGGAGTGGTCAAAAATACTAACCAACATAGAGCTAGATACATTTTTAAGCGAAGTAATCACAAAAAAATAATAGATAGCGGTTCAATACTTTGCGGCACAAAATTTGAGAGCAACACCAAACCTATCGGTAATGTGCACCGTGCCCTACGCAAATCTCAAGGTCGAAGGACGCGCTACGATCCAGGTAGGGCATCATAAAGACCTTAGTCAGCGCGAGACAACTCGAATGCATGGCCGCCTCCCCACTGCGATCAGCCGGTAGCTGCGGGTAATCGATTCTTCAAGGGCGGATGCGTTGCCCACGTTGCGCAGCTTTCGCGAGTGTCGTAAAGTTTGCCGTATTGCCGAAAATTTGGTCATGGTCAAGAAAATTCCGAGCTGGAGCTTCGTTAGTTCGAAAAAGCTTATTTTCAGAACCATCGCGAGCAAGCTGTAAGGCATGAAGACAAATTTTGAAAAACGCTATGCTTGCCGGGAAACCATTTGTAAAGCCATCAATGCGATACGCGTCAGGAAATTGCGCAAAGATTGATCGAGCCGAACACCGCGCCTCGGCGGTCGGGACACTCGTTGAGCGCTCCACCAGCTATTTCATGTTGGCGGCAATCAATGATGCAACTGCGCCGGTCAAACGGTCCAGTTCTGCGCTCAATAGCATGCCGCTGGCAGTTCGTATGGACATGACATATGATCAGGGTAAAAAATGGCTAGGCACCGGGATGTGACCAAGAAGACAAAAATCGCTTTTTACTTTGCAGATCCACACAGCTCACGGCAGAGCGGGACCAACGGGAACATCCATGGTCTTGTCCGCCAGTTTTACCACTGGGGACCGATCTGTCCAAGCACAGCTTAGAGAAGCTACATAAGTTTACATGTTTCCTGAACATCCGACCACGCAAGAGATCTAACTGGCCGCGTCCGATTAAGGTGTTTTACTCATACTCACGGGCTTGCAATATGACACACCTACTTCAGTTCACTAATCGTGATGCACTCAGCTGTTGAAAACGCAATTTAGTATTAAATCCATGGTTGGCGTATGCCATTGTGCATCACCGCAAGTAAGTGCTATCGATGCACGTATTGAGCAAACATGAAACTTATCAAATTAAAAATCACATCTAAAAAAAACGCCAACTCTACGTTTTCCGGTACACTTTGGGCTGCATTGATCGTTTTACTCCTGCTCTTGGCGTTAATGAATGAGTACATCCTGCCTCGCTATTTTTTTTATGATTCTGTGACAATATCAAAATTCATACAAACAAGGATAGGGTTTGCACCTGGGGATTCATTTGCAAGCACTGCTGCATTTTTCGCCATTTTCGGGGTGGAGCGAAATTCAATTCCGTTCTCACTGGTATCTTTTTTAATTGTGCTTTTTTCTTTTAATTTGTATTTGAAAAAATCAAAAACGCGCTCACTTGATTTTATTGAATTCACATTACTTGCATTTCTTGCTGTTCTGAGCATAGTCTTCATGACCGCAGTAAGTAAAGAACTTATAGTTTTACTTTTCATTGCTCCTTTTATACTTTTTGCAAAACGCGGAATTTTTGGACTTGTAGTTTGGAGCCTTATTGCTCTGGTATATGCTTTTTTCTTTCGGCAGTACTGGTTCCTCTTTATTGCTATGTTTTGGGGCATTTATATAGTTTTCAGATTTTCGAGAAGTGTTACAGTTCTCTTTGCAGCCGTTCCCATAGCGCTATTCGCACTGGCTGCTTTTTTCATGTTTTATTTGGGAGTCGATCTTGATAGCTTTCGGACGATGGTCAATGACGTTCGAATTGAAAGTGGCGATGAAGATGCTAGGACCATGATTCTTCCTTGGGTACAAGGGGGAGGACTGCTGACAGGTTGGTTGAATTCGTTTATTACATGGCTAACATTAATGTTTCCAGCGCCGCTTTTCTTATTATTCTCTCCTTACCATATGCTGATCTCAGTTCTTATATTCACGCTATTTTATAAATTTTGGTCGGAGGCTCTTTTAGAGTTCCATTCGAAACAAAGCTCGGATAGAGCAGCATGTTTTTCACTTGTCATTTCGTTTACGGCAGTACAATGTATTTTTGAGCCGGATTATGGTAGCTATGTCAAACACTTGTCCCCTTTCTACCCTATGATTCTTTATACGATCCTTAAGAACTCTTCCACAAGTGCCTCTAAGCTAACTCGGAAAAACTTTCAAAATTTTGTAAAATACGCACCTCGTACAAACTGAACGGGTTGAGCCTCGGTGAAACAAATGTCCTTCGCCATGCCAAAAGTGCTGAAAAACTGAGGCAGACCCGTCCTAAACGTTTCCTGCTGCGTGATGGACCAGGTATTGTCCTAGAAGGGCCCGTGTACTTCAGCCCGTCCGAACATAGGCGCAGGCAGTCGAATAAATCCGCTTTTTGTAATATTCAGCAGTTGACCCGATCGCTTGTATATTTTCAATTCTAATAATAGATATACAGAGATCATGGGTAAGCTACAACTCCATCAAACCTTAAAGATCAAGAATGAAAATACTTCACGCTACTGAAGTCGAGATCGGCGGCACAGTTTCAGTCATGATGACTCTCCTTCAAAGTCAACTTACATCCAGAGCAATACAATCCGCCATCTGTTTAGTTCCAGAGAAGCAATTAGAATCGTTAATAGAGATCCCCAGCAGCAACATCAACACGTATAAGCGCTCGGGAAGAAACTTTCATTCTTTTTCCGCATTTATCGTCTCTTTAATAAAACTCACCTTAAAAGAAAAACCAGACGTAATACATCTCCACAGCTCATTCGCTGGAATTTTAGGTCGGATCGCGCTGGCACCACTCTTGCCATTTATTAAAGCTAGAATAGTATATTGCCCGCACGGGTTCTCTTTTTTGATGGACGGATCAAATAAAAAGAAAAAAATATTCTCAATTATAGAGTCCCTCTTATCAAAGCTTACCGATAAAATCATATGTGTCAGCGAATATGAAAAAAAATCTGCAATCAACGCTGGGATTGACGAAAGTAAGATTGTAGTCATACATAATGGTGTTGCTAATATTGACACCTCTGTTGAGGCAGTGGTTGACAATCCGTTCAGCGGCAATAAGCTAAATCTGATCTTTGTTGGCCGTTTAGATCCTGCAAAAGGATTTGACACGCTTCTCGCTGCAATGAAACGTCTCGAAGGCGAGCCTATTCACTTAACTGTTCTAGGAATTTCAGATTCAGAGATTCCAGATGAGGTGCGCAGCGCCAATATTTCCTACATGGGTTGGCGCAGCCAGAAAGAGATGCGCCCATACTTCACATATGCAGACATTCTAGTCCTTACCAGCCGCTGGGAAGGTTTCCCAATGGTCGTATTGGAAGCAATGAACTTCTCCACTGCAGTCGTTTCTAGCGATTGTACATCGCTATCCGAATCAGTCAAACATGGTTTAACTGGGTATCTCTTTCCTATTTCAGACCATGAAAAACTAGCAGAAATAGTTTCAACTACACCATTAGAAAAATGGAAGCTACTAGGTATTAATGGTAGAGGGTATTACCTTGACCACTTCACTTCTGAAAAAATGACCCAGTCTACGTACAATCTATACAAATCCCTTTTAGATAAGCCTCGTACGAGAGAGATGAAGAAATGACTTGCGCTGTGATTTTTGGCGGTTCCGGCTTTATTGGTGTTTTCTTTGCCAAACAGCTGCTTGCCGCTGGAGGTTTTGAAAAGATATATCTGTTCGATAAGGAACAGGTTGCTAGCAAACCCTTCCCCTATCGTACTCAATTGGTCAACGAAAATCCTCGGATCGTCGAAGTGAATGGGGATGTTCGTCAGGCAATCACATGGTCGCCTCCGGAAAAGATCACGCAAATTGTCAATTTTGCGGCGATCCACCGCGAACCGGGGCATGAAGATTTTGAGTACTACGAAACCAACCTGCTCGGCGCCGAGAACGTCTGCACCTGGGCGGAGCAGGTAGGTTGCACCGAAATCATCTTCACCAGCTCCATTTCACCTTATGGCCCTAGCGAACAAGAGAAGGACGAACGCTCCTTACCTGCACCAGCAACGGCTTATGGCGGATCAAAACTGGCCGCCGAGAAGATTCATCAGACCTGGCTGGCGGCCGACAAGACCCAACGTCATTTAGTGATCGTTCGCCCTGGCGTGGTTTTCGGCCCAGGTGAAGGCGGCAATGTTTCGCGCCTGGTAAAGGCAGTGCTTAAACGTTACTTTTTTTACATGGGCAATCGTGACACCCGAAAAGCGGGTACTTATGTTAAAGAGCTGTGTACTGCCATCTTGTGGGTGCTGCAACGTCAGAAGGAACAAGGCTCGAATTTCAGCCTATTTAACATGTCGATGAATCCTGGTCCCTCTATCCAGGAGTACGTGGATGCAGTTTGCAAAGTAGCGGGTGTTGAACGCAAGGTTCCTGCTATACCCTACCCTCTTATTCTCACCGTAGCTTATAGCATTGAATTGATTGCCCGCCCACTTGGTATTAAGCATCCATTTAGCCCAGTACGGATTCGCAAGTTGGTGCGATCCAACAATATTCGTCCTGGATATCTTGTTGAGCAGGACTATCCATATCAGTACACCCTTGAGTCTGCACTGGCGGATTGGAAAAAGGACTGCCCGGAAGAATGGCAATAAGCCCCGCCACTGTTGCGCATTTGTAGCCTTGTGAATGTCGGCTTTGCAGCACCGCATCCGTCCTCCGGACAGATTCGGTGCGGTAAGCAGCTATATCAAAGACTGAGCTTGCGGGGCAGGACCTCCTACAAGACGACAGGCGTTTGACGTATTTATTGATTAGATGCTTATGTCTCACAAATTCTTGTCAGGTACCCGATTGCATCCAATCAAACGCGGTACACTCAAGCAAACGCTGCCGGTTTACCACAAGCCGATGAACTATTACCCACTGGCGGCAGATGCTCGCAAGCATCCGTGTAGTGTTAATCATCTCTACTCATTAAGGTTGCCGGAACCCTCGCAAGTACTTGTGCGATGGTTTGACGTTTAGTACTAAGCGTAACTACGCTAAACAGCCTTCCCCGCGATGAACGCTATGTGTACTTGAACCTCGGTGATAATATTTTATGGCTACGGCTTCAGCCCGCTGCTCCACGAAACGGCCAGTCGCACTCCAAATGTTCCGTTATCACGTTAGTGATTCGGAACGCTTCGGGATAGTGGGGCTCAATGCAGGTAGCAAAGCGATTTCCATCGAGGAAAAGGCTAAACCATGCAGTCACCGGCCTGTATTTTTACGACAACTCGGTGGTGGAGATTGCTCCAAGTAGGTGAGGCCCTCTGTTCGTGGCGAGGAAGGCGGTTTAAGTGAGATTGCCCACTACCGCCTCGCCTCGCTGTGCTGTGCTGTGCTGTGCTGTGCTGTGCTGTGCTGTGCTGTGCTGTGCTGTGCTGTGCTGTGCTGTGCTGTGCTGTGCTGTGCTGTGCTGTGCTGTGCTGGCACTTTTCAATACTCAGGCTACAGACGCAATGCCCTCGGAGGAAATAGAACTCGTTTTTAGCTCTCCTCCAAATCTCCATCTCGATAGTTAAATTCGAGGCATGATTTGTGGGCGCGTCCGACAGAGGTCCATCCAGCTCAACATACCGAGGTAAAAAAACTGAAAATATCCCAAAAAGCCCTAAACCAGCAGCCCTAGCTTGCAATACATCCACTTACTACAATACCCTTAATCCCTAACACCCATCAGGGACTATCCTTTCAAGGAGCATGAACATGAAAAAGCTACTGGCCTTGGCCCTCGTCACCTCCCTCAGCCTGCCTCTGATGGCCGCTGAAACTGTCCCTGCGGCCACCGCCAAGGTGCCCGACGCGTCCTCCAATCTGAGCTTGTCGACTCCAATCGCCGGCGGCGTAACGGTTGGCACTGGCTTGGCCATTGGCGCCGGCGTTATCGCCGCTGGTGTTGCTGCCTCTAACAGCGGCGGTGGTGGTGGTAATGATGGAACTCCAGGCACTAGCGGCACCGGTGGCACTACCGGCACTACTGGCACCACCCGGTAACAAATCCCGCTTTAGTTCGATACGCTAACCTCCCAGCCCTGCTGGGAGGTTTTGTTTTGCCTATTCCCTTCGAGCAATTTCGACAATGAATCGCGCGCTTCCCTTGGCCATGCTGGTTGGCCTGACCCTGCAAGGCTGCATATTTTCCCCTGGTCAGCACATGGACACGGGCAATCTGGTACGTGAAGGTTCACCAGAAAGCAGTCGGATCGAACTGGTGCCCATTACTCCCAAACTTGTTGCCATTGAAGCGGCCGCCAACCGGTCGAATTTTGTTGCGCCGGAGCTACTTGGCTACCAGCCAGTTGAGTACAAGATCGGTGCCGGTGACCTGATCTACATTACCGTCTGGGACCACCCAGAGTTAACCGCTCCGTCAGGAGGGCAGCAACCGATTGAAGCGAACGGGCGCATGGTTCGCCCCGACGGCAGCCTCTTCTACCCCTATGTTGGGACGATCGAAGCTGCTGGCAAAACCATCGAAGATCTTCGTTCGACCATTGCTTCGCGCCTGGCCAAAGTGATTGCTGAGCCCCAAGTGGATGTCAGCATCGTGCGCTTTGTCAGCCAGAAAGTCATTCTCTCCGGCGCTTTCGTCAAGCCCGGCCAGTTTCCTATCACCAATACGCCTTTAAGTCTTTTGGAGGCCATTGGGCAAGGCGTGGTGCAGCCCGAGTCTGCTGATATTTCCGGGCTGGTACTCAAACGTGACGGTCGCGAATACGTAATCGATCTCGATTCGCTCAATCGCAAGGACTCGAAACTGCACGCCCTCTACCTAAAGGACGGCGACCAACTGCACCTACCCTACAATGACCAAAAGAAGGTCTATGTGCTGGGTGAGGTTACCGCGGCGCGCGCCCTTATCTTCAAGGGAAGCAACATGAACCTGACCGATGCCCTAGGCAGCGTAGGCGGCTTGCGTCAGGAAACCGCAAGCGGCAAAGAGGTTTATGTGATCCGTGGAGTAGAGAATCTAGCGGATGAACCAGCGAAGGTTTTCCAGCTTGACCTCAAGTCGCCTTCAGCGTTCGCCCTTGCCGAGCACTTCAAACTGCAACCGCAGGATGTGGTCTACGTCGGCCCGGCCGATGTCACTCGCTGGAACCGCTTTATCAGCCAGGTGTTCCCTTCGGCTAACCTGCTGCGCACGAGTGTCGCCATTCAAGATGACATAGGCAATAACAACTAAGAATTGGAAATCTCGTGAAATTTCTGCGACTGGCCATCCTCGCGATGGCCACCTTGCTGTTGAGCGCCTGCAATCCATTGATGACCGCCTCTTTGGATACGCTGAAGGCCGCTTTCGAAGGGCCAGCGCCTCTGGAACTCACACGGCAGCAGGTCGATGCGACTCCGTACTACCAGATCACTATCGAGGCCCCTACGGGTGAAGCCGTGATGGCACTGGTGCGTCTGCAGGATGGTGTCGGCTTCTGGATGGCTTCGACTCGCCAAATCCTGATGCTCGAGGACGGCCTGGCCATTCGCAGTGCCGGTTTCAATGACAATCTGGATGGCACTCGCTTCGACGGCGTGTCGCCGTTCAAAACCGGACTGCACCGTATCCCCGATGGCTTGCAAACCCGACGTCAGGTGGACTTTACCGACGGTTATCGAGTGGGTGTCATCGTGACCAGCCGTTTCAACAGGAAGGGCCTGGAGACCGTGCACATCCTCGACAGCGATGTGGAACTGCTGCGCGTGGACGAAGAGATCGCGATGGACGGCCTGGGCTTCACCGCGCAGAACCGCTTCTGGGTCGACCCCACCGACGGTTTCATCATGGCCAGCGAGCAGCACCTCACCCCCGAATTGCCCCTACGCATTGTTCAAGTGCGCCCGAATAAGCCGGTAGTGCAATGATTTTTCGTTCCTCCTGGCTGCTTTGCTGCAGCCTGCTCATGACTTTTGCCGCAAATGCTGACTCGCTGGTCACGGTGCAGGGTGATGCCGCCAAGCCCGGGCGCTATTCGTTCGTGGACGGCACGCGCCTGCATGACGTGTTGCTGCAGGCTCAGGTAAGCCCCAAGGCTTATCTGCTCGGCGCAGCCTGGTTGCATACCCCTCTGCGTGATGCGCAAGAGCGTCTCAAGGTTGGTGTTCTTTTCGATCTGTCGACCTTGCACAGTAGTGCGCTAGTGGGCGATCAGGCTGGGTTGGCATCGCTTGCCGCGCGCCTTCGCGAAAAGGTGCAGGCCATGCCGGTGACCGGGCGCAAGGTCGCCCAACTTGACCCGGTGCAGGTGGAATTGAACCGCGTTAATAACCGCTTCCTGAGTGATGGCGATGTACTGCTTTACCCGCTTCGCCCAACCACGGTTCGGGTCGAAGGCGCGGTACTGGGTGAGTGCGAATTGCCGTTCCAACCGTTACAAGCAGCGATCGACTATCTCAAGGCTTGCCCGCGCGATCCAAACGCTGACGCCGATTGGCTGTTCGTGATTCAGCCTGACGGCCGAGTATTCAAGGATGGCGTGGCTCTGTGGAACGAAACCACATCCGTACCACCTGCCCCAGGCGCACGCATTTACGTGCCGGTGCACAACAGCAAACAAGGCGCTCCCACGCCTGATCTGAATACCGAACTGGCTGCCTTCATTGCCACCCAGCCATTGCTGGAGGTTAAGCCATGAAGTATCACTTGATCCCTTGCTTGTTGCTGGGTTGCAGTACGTGGGCGGGGGCAGAACCGCGTTATACCCAGAGTGACTTTGGTGGTGTGGGGCTGCTGCAAACGCCTACTGCGCGCATGGCGCCTGCGGGTGAGTTGTCACTGAACGCTAACCGTACCGATCCTTACAGTCGTTATAGCGTGTCCTTTCAGCCGTTCGATTGGTTGGAGGGTTCGTTCCGCTACACCGCTATTACCAACCGCGATTATGGTTCGGAAGACTTGAGTGGCAACCAGAGCTATAAGGACAAGGCGATCGACGCCAAAGTGCGTCTGCTCGAAGAGTCTCACTGGATGCCGCAAGTGGCACTGGGTGCGCGTGACATTGGTGGTACCGGCTTGTTCTCCAGCGAATATTTTGTCGGCAACAAACGCTTTGGCGATTTTGACCTGAGCCTGGGCCTGGCATGGGGTTACATTGGCAATCGTGGTGACATGGACAATCCGTTGGGCTGGCTCGACGACAAGTTCGATGAACGTCCCAATACCAACATTAGTCAGGCGGGTGACTTCAACGGCAACCAGTACTTCCGCGGATCGCCCTCCTTCTTTGGCGGCGTAACTTACCAAACGCCCTGGGACCCACTGTCTCTGAAACTCGAATACGAAGGTAACGACTACCAGCACGAACCGCAGAACAACAACCAGGTCCAGGACTCGCCAATCAACCTCGGCTTCGTTTTCAAAGCCAACGACTGGATCGACCTGCACGCTGCCTGGGAACGCGGCAACACCGCGATGTTCGGCATCACCATGCACACCAACTTTGCCACCCGCAAGGCGCCGACCAAGAGCTTCGACCCCAAGCCCGAGCCTGTGTCCGACACCAAACCCATGGTCGCGCCGCAAGATGTACAGTGGGCCGGTGTCGCCAAGCGCCTGCAAACCAACGCGGGCTACACGGTTTCGCGCATCACCCAGCGGGATTCCGAAGTCATTGTTTATGGCGAGCAAGGGCGTTATTTCCATACGCCGAAAGCCGTTGGCCGCGCTTCGCGCATTCTGGACAACAGTGTCAATGACGAAATCGACTGGTTCACCATGGTCGACACGCGCTACAGCCTGCCGGTCGAGGAGGTCAGCGTGCCTCGCGATACCTTCCGTGAAGTGGTGCAAGAGGATCGTCCGCTGGAAGACCTGCGTCGGGTGACCGAGATGAACGTCCCGGTACCGCATCAGGAAAAGACCCTGTTCGAACAAAAGCCTGACCCGCTCAGCTATGGCTTGGGTCTGGGCTACAAGCAAAACGTCGGCGGCCCCGACGGGTTCCTGTTGTACCAGTTCAGTGCGGACTTGAACGGCGAGTATCGCTTCAAGCCTGACCTGTGGTGGAGCGGCACCCTGAGCGCGAACCTGGCGAACAACTTCGACAAGTTCAAGTACGACGCACCTAGCGGTCTGCCACGTGTGCGTACCGACCTGCGCCAGTACATGACGACTTCGGAAGTCACCATGCCGACCTTCCAGATGAACAAGGTCAAACAGCTGGATGAGGACCTTTACGGCATGCTGTACGGCGGCTACCTGGAATCGATGTTCGCCGGTGTCGGTGGCGAAGCGCTGTATCGTCCGATGGGCGAACGCTGGGCCGTGGGTGTGGACATGAACTGGGTCAAGCAGCGTGACTTCGATCAGGGCTTTGGTCTGCGTGACTACGACACCATTACCGGCAATGCCACGCTTTACTATCGCAGTTCGTTCCAGGACATTCTCGGTGCGGTCAGCGTTGGACGTTATCTGGCCAAGGACTACGGGGTTACCCTGGACCTGTCCCGTGAATTCAACAATGGCGTGCGTTTCGGTGGCTGGGTGACGGTGACCAATGCGACCAAGGAAGAGTACGGCGAAGGTAGCTTCGGCAAAGGCATTTACTTCTCGATTCCGTTCGACGAATTGATGGCCAGCTCCACCACCCGCCGTGCCAGCCTGGCGTGGACGCCGCTGACCCGTGACGGTGGTGCCGCACTGGCGCGCAGCTACTCGCTGTATTCCCTGACGGAGCGTCGCAACATCGACCTGTTCCACAACAACTTCTACAAGGTCACCGAATGAAGCAGCGAGTCTTGCAAGCCCTGCCCAAACTCGCGTTTTTCGTGATCTTGCTGGTGCTGTGTTTCGCCGGGATGCGCGGCGAGCCGGTGCCTCAGGTGTTCGAGAACCAGGACAAGCTGCATCACTGGGCAGGTTTCGCCTGCCTGACGGTGAGTGCCTATCTGGCGTTCCCCGGCACGCGGTTGATCTGGTTGTTGTTCTGGCCGTTGGTGGGCTCGGTGGTGATTGAGCTGGAACAGAGCTTCATGCCGCTGCGCAGCGCGTCATGGGGTGACATGGTGGCCAATGCCACCGGCGTGACGTGCGGCATGTTGGTGATTCTGGCGTGGCGCGGGTATCGGAACACCAAGTTCGAAAAGGCTTCCGAGCTTGCGTCGTGAAGCGCTAGCTGATGTTTTTCGTGAACCAGCGCGCTCCCACTCTTTAATTGAAACTATCGAAGCTTATGAATTAGCTGGCTACGTCGCCTGAAGACCTAGCCAGCTCAAAGGTGAAGCCTCTCTAAGCGTTTTTAATTGCTAGCCAGCAGCCTTGCCAACCCAACGCTCATCGATGTCTGCTCAGGAAGTTTGAATCGCTCTAATAGCCGCTTGTTGTTCGCTCGCGAATGCCGGATATCACCCGAGCGACCCGGGCCATAATTGATAGGTGGCAGCTCTCCCAATACTTCAGTTAAAGCATCGAGCATTTGGTTAAGTGTCGTCGCGCGATTCATTCCGACATTGATTGCGCCTATCTCAACCTGCGGCACCTCAATCGCTTGCACCAACACGTTAACCAAGTCTTCTACGTATACGAAATCTCGGGTTTGCTCACCGTCGCCGAAAATGGTGATAGGCAGTCCTTTCCGAGCTCGCTCACTAAATATGCTGATTACGCCGGAATACGGTGAAGATGGGTCCTGGCGCGGGCCAAAAATATTGAAAAAGCGAAATACTACGGGCTCCAGTGCATGTTGGCGCTGATAGAAATCGAGATAATACTCGCTCGCCAGCTTGTCCGAGGCATAGGGAGTCAATGGCGCTTTTGGTGTTTCCTCATCGATTGGGAAACCCTCACCATTATTTCCGTACACCGCTGCACTCGAGGCAAATACAACGCGTTTGACTTTAGCTTGGCGCATAGCCTCACAAACGTTCATCGTGCCAACGAAGTTGCTTTGATGGGTCCGTACCGGATCATCAACCGAAGCCTGAACTGAAGCCACTGCAGCTAGATGTGCAACCGCCTGACATCCAACCATTGCTTGAGCAACGGCACCGGCATCAGCAACATCTCCCACAATCAACTCAAGCAAAGGGTTATTTAGCGGGAGATTGCAGCGTTTACCGGTCGACAAGTCATCGAAGACCCGAACAGCGTAACCTTTAGCCAGCAATGCGTCTGTCAGGTGGGAACCAATAAATCCGGCACCCCCAGTGATTAAAATAGGGCCATTAGCCATGATCAAAACCTATCCATAATTTTCGGGAGGGGTTCACATCCTCTCGATGATGTTCCCTGGTTTCAGTTTGAGTGCAAAGAATGTAAAGCACTTACTTAGGTGCGGTACTCAAATTGCGACTCAGCGAAGTCGAATTATCCCACAGATCATTCGGTAAACACGAGATTGGTTAATGCTAAGCGGTCCATGGATCACGATGTACACATCTCATCGACTTCTGTATCTGGGCATCGGACGCATCTCGCCCCTGTGCTCGGCATCAACGTCGTTTCTAAAATGAGAGAGTGATTGGTCTGACTCTGCGTAAATGTCAGACGCAGTCTTTGGAGGACTCCTGCTGGCGAAATCACCTATTGGGTGAACACCTCTAACGCGAAAAAATCTGTTCCCATACACATTTAAGTCGACCTCTCGCCCCTCATCTGAAAAATAAACTCAACAAATCCCCTCCCCCGCCGACACCCTGTCAAAGCCTCACGGATTGAAAACGCCATGCGTAACAACCAGCCTATTACACAACGCGAACGAACCTTCCCCGCTCAGCAACGGTTGATTTCCACCACCGATGCCAAGGGCATGATCACCTACTGTAACGATGCTTTCGTTGAGATCAGTGGGTTTTCCCGAGAGGAATTGATTCGTGCGCCGCATAACCTGGTGCGTCACCCCGACGTGCCGGCAGCGGTGTTCGCGCATATGTGGGGCACGCTCAAGCAAGGCTTGCCCTGGATGGGTATTGTGAAGAACCGCTGCAAGAGCGGCGATCACTACTGGGTTAACGCCTATGTGACACCGATCTTCGAAGGCAATCAGGTGATCGGTTACGAGTCGGTGCGGGTTAAGCCCACCGCCGAGCAGATCCGCCGTGCCGAAGCGCTCTACCAGCGCATCAACCAGGGTAAGTCGGCTGTTCCCTCCTCGGATAAATGGTTGCCGATGCTGCAGGACTGGCTGCCGTTCATTCTAGTCAGCCAATTGAGCTTCATGATCGGTGCCTCGTTGAACTCCCACTGGGGGTTTGCCCTGGCTGCGGGGCTCTCGGTGCCACTGGGCCTGATGGGCCTCCAGTGGCAACAGCGAGGCCTCAAGCGTTTGCTGCGCCTGGCCGAGCAGACCACCTCCGATCCGTTGATCGCACAGATGTACACCGACAGCCGCGGCGCCCAGGCGCGTCTGGAAATGTCCATCCTCAGTCAGGAAGCACGCCTGAAAACCTGCCTGACACGTCTGCAGGACACGGCCGAACACCTGACCGATCAGGCCCGACAGTCCGACGCCCTGGCGCACAACAGCTCCAGCGGCCTGGAACGTCAACGGGTCGAGACCGAGCAAGTGGCCACCGCGGTCAACCAGATGGCCGCGACCACCCAGGAAGTCGCCAGCCACGTGCAGCGCACCGCCGACGCCACCCAGGAAGCCAATCGCCTGACCGGTCGTGGTCGTGACATCGCCGGGGAAACCCGCGAAGCCATCCAGCGCCTGTCGGTGGTGGTCGGTGAAACCGGCGTGACCGTGACCCAACTGGCCAAGGACAGCAACGAAATCGGTGGTGTGGTCGACGTGATCAAAAGCATCGCCGACCAGACCAACCTGCTGGCCCTGAACGCAGCCATCGAAGCGGCGCGTGCCGGCGAGATGGGTCGTGGTTTTGCGGTGGTGGCCGACGAAGTCCGTCAGCTGGCGCAACGCACCAGCGAGTCCACCGGGCAGATTCACGCGCTGATCGCCAAGCTCCAGCACACCGCCGGCACCGCCGTGCAAACCATGGAAGCCGGGCATCGTCAGGCGGAAGAAGGCGTGGCGCGGGTACTGGAAGCGGACCAGGCGTTGGTGGGGATCAGCGAAGCGGTGGCCAACATCACCGACATGACCACCCAGATCGCTGCCGCGACTGAAGAGCAAAGTGCCGTGGCCGAAGAGATCAGCCGCAACATCAGCAACATTTCGGAACTGGCGGACCAGACCTCGGAACAGGCACAGAACTCGGCGTTGCTAAGTGAAGAGCTGACCAAGACTGCCAATACCCAGTATTCGTTGGTGGAGCGGTTTAACCGCTGATTGCTGCTGGAATGATAAAAACCCGGACAGTGAGAGCTTCCGGGTTTTTTATTGAGCCGGTGAAAGTGATGTTGCCCAGGAGTTCCTCATCGCGAGCAGGCTCACTCCTACAGTTGATCGTTGTCGACACAAAAATCTGTGCCCACTGTAGATCCAATGTAGGAGCGAGCCTGCTCGCGATGAGGCCATGAAGGGCAATGAAGAACTCACTGAAGGAATGAAGCCACTTTCTGCGCCGCAGCCGCCAAATGCTGCTCATGGCTAAACCCCGAAGCCTTCAGCGGCTTCAAGTCATGATCCCCCGCCACCAGCCAGAACACCTCGATACCCGGCGATAGCGCATAACCCTCGACCGCCTCCCGGTTGCCCAACGCATCGCGCTCACCTTGCACGATCAAGGTCCGCGTCTTCAGCCCCGCCAAATGCTCAACCCGTGGCTTCTCCGGTTTACCCACCGCATAGAACGGATAACCCAGGCACACCAGCCCATCCGCACCCAATTCATCCGCCAGCAGACTGGCCATGCGCCCGCCCATGGACTTGCCGCCGATGGCCAGGGGCCCAGTGACATGGCGTCGCACCTGGGCATACACCTCACGCCAGCATTCCAGCAGTTTCGGCGCGGGGTTCGGCGGGCGTCTACCGCCATCGAGGCGCCGTTGCGCCATGTAGGGAAACTCGAAGCGCAACACGTTGACGCCTTGAGCGGCGAGGCGTGCAGCCATGTCGCTCATCCAGTCGCTGTCCATCGGTGCGCCGGCGCCATGGGCGAGAATCAGCGTCGCCGCAGCCTTGCCAGCGGCGGCATTCCACAACCATCCATGATCCCGCACGCACTGCGCCCATTGATCCCCGTCAATACCGGCCTTGTGCCCTTTGTCCATGCTTGCCTCGCTTTTAGTCTGCCTATAACTCCGGCCGAAGGGTGCACTGCCTTGCGCTGCGCGCTCACTTCGGCTGAACCGTGGATGGGGAACCATGAACACTTCTATCAGTACCGCCTACAACTACAAGGTGGTCCGCCAATTCGCCATTATGACGGTGGTGTGGGGCATCGTCGGCATGGGGCTCGGGGTTTTTCTCGCTGCCCAGTTGGTCTGGCCCGAACTCAACTTCAATTTGCCGTGGACCAGCTTCGGCCGCCTGCGCCCGCTGCACACCAACGCGGTGATCTTCGCCTTTGGCGGCTGCGCGTTGTTTGCCAGTTCGTTCTATTCGGTGCAACGCACCTGCCAGACCCGGTTGTTTGCGCCAAAAATCGCCGCGTTCTGTTTCTGGGGCTGGCAGCTTGTGATTCTCCTGGCAGCCATCAGCCTGCCGCTGGGCTACACCAGCTCCAAGGAATACGCCGAGCTGGAATGGCCGATCGACATCCTGATCACCATTGTCTGGGTCGCCTACGCCATCGTGTTCTTTGGCACGATCATGCAGCGCAAGACCAAGCACATCTATGTCGGTAACTGGTTCTTCGGTGCGTTCATCGTCACCGTGGCGATCCTGCACATCGTCAACAACATGGAACTGCCGGTCAGCTTCACCAAGTCCTACTCGCTGTACTCCGGTGCCACCGATGCGATGGTGCAATGGTGGTACGGGCACAACGCCGTAGGCTTCTTCCTCACCGCCGGTTTCCTCGGGATGATGTATTACTTCGTGCCGAAACAGGCCGAACGTCCGGTGTACTCCTATCGTTTGTCCATCGTGCACTTCTGGGCGCTGATCACCCTTTATATCTGGGCCGGTCCGCACCACTTGCACTACACGGCGCTGCCGGACTGGGCGCAGTCGCTGGGCATGGTGATGTCGCTGATCCTGCTGGCGCCGAGCTGGGGTGGGATGATCAACGGCATGATGACCCTGTCCGGTGCCTGGCATAAGTTGCGCAGCGACCCCGTTCTGCGTTTCCTCGTGGTGTCGCTGGCGTTCTACGGCATGTCGACCTTCGAAGGGCCGATGATGGCGATCAAGACGGTCAACGCCCTCTCCCACTACACCGACTGGACCATCGGCCACGTACACGCAGGCGCCTTGGGCTGGGTGGCGATGATCTCCATCGGCGCGCTGTACCACATGATCCCGAAAGTCTTCGGACGCGAGCAGATGCACAGCATCGGCCTGATCAACGCGCACTTCTGGCTCGCCACCATCGGCACCGTTCTGTACATCGCCTCGATGTGGGTCAACGGCATCGCCCAGGGCCTGATGTGGCGTGCGGTGAACGAGGACGGCACGCTGACCTACTCCTTCGTCGAAACCCTGGTGGCCAGCCACCCAGGCTTCGTCGTGCGGCTGGTGGGTGGCGCGATCTTCCTCAGCGGCATGTTCCTGATGGCCTACAACACCTGGCGCACCGTGCGGGCCTCGCAGCCTGCCGAAGTCGCCGCTGCCGCGCAGATGGCCTGAGGAGTCCGCCATGAAACACGAAACTATCGAGAAAAACGTCGGCCTGTTGCTGCTGCTGATGATCCTGGCCGTGAGCATCGGCGGCCTGACCCAGATCGTCCCGCTGTTCTTTCAGGACGTGACCAACAAACCGGTGGAAGGCATGAAGCCCTACACGGCGCTGCAACTGGAAGGTCGCGATATCTATATCCGCGAAGGCTGTGTCGGCTGTCACTCGCAGATGATCCGTCCGTTCCGTGCCGAGACCGAACGCTACGGGCACTACTCGGTCGCCGGCGAAAGCGTGTGGGATCACCCGTTCCTGTGGGGCTCGAAACGCACCGGGCCGGACTTGGCGCGGGTCGGCGCGCGCTACTCGGATGACTGGCACCGCGCGCACTTGTACAACCCGCGCAACGTCGTGCCGGAGTCGAAGATGCCGGCGTACCCGTGGCTGGTGGCCAACCCGGTCGACAGCAGTCATACCGAAACCAAGATCAAGGCCATGCGCACCCTGGGCGTGCCGTACACCGACGAAGACATCACCGGCGCCGTCGCTTCGCTCAAAGGCAAGAGCGAAATGGATGCGCTGGTCGCCTACCTGCAAGTACTCGGCACTGCCATCAAGAGCAAGAGGTGAGCCATGCCCCTGTCTTTTATAGAGATCGAATTGAGCACTGGAATGATCCGCGGCCTGGGCACCGTCGTGGTGTTCGTGGCCTTCGTCGGCCTGACACTGTGGGTATTCAACGGCAAGCGCAGCCCGGAATTCGCCGAAGCGCGCCTGCTGCCGTTCGCCGACGAGCCACAACCCGACATCACTGACGAATCAGCAACAAGGAGCACCCGGCCATGACCACCTTCTGGAGTACGTGGATCTGCGTACTGACCATCGGCAGCCTGATCGGCCTGACCTGGTTGCTGCTCAGCACCCGCAAGGGCGAAACCAAGGGCAGTGTCGACCAGACCATGGGCCACAGCTTCGACGGTATTGAGGAGTACGACAATCCGTTGCCGCAATGGTGGTTCATGCTGTTCGTTGGCACCTTGGTGTTTGCCGTCGGCTATCTGATCCTCTATCCGGGCCTGGGCAACTGGAAAGGCATCCTCCCCGGCTACGAAAACGGCTGGACCGGGGTGCACGAATGGGAAAAGGAAATGGCCAAGGCTGACACGAAGTTCGGGCCGATCTTCGCCAAATTCGCGGCAATGCCCGTGGAAGAAGTGGCCAAGGACCCGCAGGCTCTGAAAATGGGCGGCCGCCTGTTTGCCTCCAACTGCTCGGTGTGCCACGGCTCGGACGCCAAGGGTGCATTCGGCTTCCCCAACCTGACCGACAGCGACTGGCGCTGGGGCGGCAACCCGGAAACCATCAAGACCACCGTCATGGGCGGCCGGATGGCGATGATGCCGGCCTGGGGTGAAGTCCTGGGGGAGGAAGGTGTGAAAAACGTCGCCGCTTATGTGCGCCATGATCTGGCCGGCCTGCCGTTGCCCGCCGACAGCAAAGCCGACCTGCAGGCCGGACAGCAAGCCTTCAGCACCACCTGCGTCGCTTGTCACGGAGCAAACGGCCAGGGCACTGAAGCCATGGGCGCACCGAACCTGACCCACCCGGCCGGCTTCATTTACGGTACAAGCCTGACGCAGCTTGAACAGACGATTCGGCATGGTCGCCAAGGCCATATGCCGGCGCAGAACGAACTGCTCGGCAACGATAAGGTGCAGTTGCTGGCTGCGTATGTGTACAGCCTGTCACACGGTTTGAATACCGAGCGCTTGCAGGCTGAAGACAACCGCAAATAAATTCCGACCGCTCTGCTGCCGCATTCTCCCGGATGCGGCAGTTCCCTGCCCCTTTGCGACCCATTGTCGCACCCTCGCACAGACTTTCTTTCGGAACCCCGGATTCGAGTCTAAGCTTCCCCCGATGCGGACTGGCCGGTGCCGGTTCCAGGTCGACCCTGAACGATGTGTTCGACGAATCTGCCCGATGACAGGCCGCAAAGGCTGGTAGATACCGGCTGTCGCGCCAGTTGCCTTCGGTCAGCCAAACGTTGCGTTTGAACACACCCCGTTACATCCGACCTGACCCCCTCGCCTGATCAGTCCGCCGGGACGTTTTGCCCACGGGCAATTTTGTCCCTACGCGGTGCATGGAAAGGCCGCAGAATCAGCTTTTGAAAGCATTGACCCAGGTCATGGCGCGTTGCAATGACCCCCTGCTTTCTCCATACTTGCGGCCGATTTTTAATCCTAATAAAACACCCAAACCGTGGAACCTTAGAATGAGCACAGCAATCAGTCCGACTGCTTATAACTATAAGGTAGTCCGCCAGTTCGCCATCATGACGGTGGTCTGGGGGATCCTTGGCATGGGGCTTGGTGTCTTCATCGCCTCGCAACTGGTCTGGCCGGAGTTGAACTTCGGTCTGGCATGGACGAGCTTTGGACGCCTGCGCCCGTTGCACACCAACCTGGTGATTTTCGCCTTCGGTGGATGTGCACTGTTTGCCACTTCTTATTACGTCGTGCAGCGAACCTGCCAAACGCGACTGATTTCCGACAGCCTCGCCGCCTTCACCTTCTGGGGATGGCAAGCGGTGATCGTCGGCGCGATCATTACCTTGCCGATGGGTTTCACCACCACCAAGGAATACGCGGAACTGGAATGGCCCCTGGCTATTCTGCTGGCCATTGTCTGGGTCACCTACGGTCTGGTGTTCTTCGGCACCATCGTCAAGCGCAAGACCAAGCACATCTATGTCGGTAACTGGTTCTACGGCGCGTTCATCGTCGTGACCGCGATGCTGCACATCGTCAACCACATGTCGCTGCCGGTCAGCCTGTTCAAGTCCTACTCGGCCTACTCGGGTGCGACGGACGCGATGATCCAGTGGTGGTACGGCCACAACGCCGTGGGCTTCTTCCTGACCACCGGCTTCCTGGGCATGATGTACTACTTCGTGCCGAAACAGGCCGAACGTCCGATCTACTCCTATCGCCTGTCGATCGTGCACTTCTGGGCGCTGATCACCCTGTACATCTGGGCCGGTCCGCACCACCTGCACTACACCGCGCTGCCGGACTGGGCTCAGTCCCTGGGCATGGCAATGTCGATCATCCTGCTGGCGCCAAGCTGGGGCGGCATGATCAACGGCATGATGACCCTGTCGGGCGCCTGGCATAAGCTGCGCACCGACCCGATCCTGCGCTTCCTGGTCGTCTCCCTGGCGTTCTACGGCATGTCGACCTTCGAAGGCCCGATGATGGCCATCAAGACCGTCAACTCCCTGTCGCACTACACCGACTGGACCATCGGCCACGTACACGCCGGCGCTCTGGGCTGGGTTGCGATGATCTCGATCGGCGCCATCTACCACATGATCCCGAAACTGTTCGGTCGTGCGCAGATGCACAGCACCGGCCTGATCAACACCCACTTCTGGCTCGCGACCATCGGCACCGTGCTCTACATCGCCTCGATGTGGGTCAACGGCATCACCCAGGGCCTGATGTGGCGTGCAATCAACGATGACGGCACCCTCACCTACTCGTTCGTCGAAGCGCTGCAAGCCAGCCACCCGGGCTTCATCGTCCGTGCCCTGGGCGGCGCGTTCTTCGCCACCGGCATGTTGTTCATGGCCTACAACGTATTCCGTACCGTACGCGCCTCGAACCCGGCTGAAGCCAAAGCCGCCGAACAGATTGCCGTAGTTGGAGCTCACTGATGAAGCATGAAGCAGTCGAGAAGAATATTGGCCTGCTGGCCTTCTTCATGGTCATCGCCGTCAGCATCGGCGGCCTGACCCAGATCGTTCCGCTGTTTTTCCAGGATGTCACCAACAAGCCGGTCGAGGGCATGAAGCCCCGCACCGCCCTTGAACTGGAAGGCCGGGACGTTTATATCGCCAACGGTTGTGTCGGCTGCCACTCGCAGATGATCCGCCCGTTCCGTGCTGAAACCGAACGCTATGGCCACTACTCGGTCGCCGGTGAAAGCGTCTGGGACCACCCGTTCCTGTGGGGTTCCAAGCGTACCGGTCCGGACCTGGCCCGCGTCGGCGGTCGTTACTCCGATGACTGGCAGCGTGCGCATTTGTACAACCCGCGCAACGTGGTGCCTGAGTCGAAAATGCCAGCCTACCCGTTCCTCGTGGAAAACAAGCTCGACGGCAAAGACACCGCCAAGAAAATGGAAGTCTTGCGCACGCTCGGCGTCCCTTACACCGACGAAGACATCGCCGGCGCCAAGGATGCTGTGAAGGGCAAAACCGAAATGGACGCGCTGGTGGCCTATCTGCAAGGCCTGGGCACCATCATCAAAAGCAAACGGTGATCTAAATGGATATCGGGATGATTCGTGGCCTGGGCACCGTCGTTGTGATGGTGGCCTTCATCGGTCTGGCGCTGTGGGTATTCAGCCCCAAGCGCAAGTCTGAGTTTGAAGACGCGACCTTGCTGCCTTTTGCGGATGATCCCGAAGCCATCAAGCACGTCGAGCAAGCTTCTAGGAGTAACAAAGAATGACTACATTCTGGAGTCTGTACGTCACAGTCCTCAGTCTCGGTACGATCTTTTCCCTGACCTGGCTGCTGCTGTCGACCCGCAAGGGCCAGCGCACCGAGCAGACAGACGAGACCGTCGGGCACTCCTTCGATGGCATCGAGGAGTACGACAACCCGCTGCCGAAATGGTGGTTCATGCTGTTCGTGGGCACCATCATCTTCGCACTGGGCTACCTGGTGCTGTATCCGGGCCTGGGTAACTGGAAAGGCCTGCTGCCGGGTTATGGCTACCTCGACAACGAGAAGCAGACCCCGTTCGCCAACGGCCAGACCGGCTGGACCGGCGTTCACGAGTGGGAAAAGGAAATGGCCAGGTCGGACGCCAAGTTCGGTCCGATCTTCGCCAAGTTCGCGGCCATGCCAATCGAAGAAGTGGCCAAGGACCCGCAAGCCCTGAAGATGGGCGGCCGCCTGTTCGCCTCCAACTGCTCGGTTTGCCACGGTTCCGACGCCAAGGGCGCCTACGGCTTCCCTAACCTGACCGACGCCGACTGGCGCTGGGGCGGCGACGCGCAAGCCATCAAGACCACCATCATGGGCGGCCGTCACGCGGTGATGCCTGCGTGGGCTGAAGTGATCGGCGAGCAAGGCGTGGCCGACGTGGCCGCGTTTGTCCTGACCAACCTCGATGGCCGCAAGCTGCCGGAAGGCGCCAAGGCCGACCCGGTTGCCGGGCAGAAACTGTTCGCCACCAACTGCGTGGCGTGCCACGGTCCGGAAGGCAAGGGTACGCCAGCGATGGGCGCACCTGACCTGACTCACCCGGCAGCGTTCATCTACGGCTCGAGCTTCGCTCAACTGCAGCAGACCATCCGTTACGGCCGTCAGGGCCAGATGCCTGCGCAAGAAGCAATGCAGGGTAACGACAAGGTTCACCTGCTGGCCGCTTACGTCTACAGCCTGTCTCACGGTGAGAAGGCAGCGGACGCCGAGTAAGGCAAACGCTTGAAGCAACAAAAAACGGCCCCGCCAATGTGAATTGGCGGGGCCGTTTTGTTCTTGATGCCTATTTCATGACCGGTATCGTCTGGACGACCTTGCGACTTGGCCAGTTATTGCCTCTAACAACGCTAATGGCGAGCGACTGCTTATCATCGGAAAAGCTGGCAATAAGATACGTTTGCTGAGAAGCCGAACCGCTAAGAAATACGGGCACATCACCAAAACGCTCAGATTTTCCCCAATCGAACCAGCTGCCGGCACCCCAGTGATCGTGTCCACCAAAAATCGCCGTCACCCGGTACGTTTCGATCATCTGCTGAAACCTGGCGATCTGCTCGCTCGTTCCGCTCCAGTCATACACCTTGTGCATATTAAGAATAATGATCTTGCCCTGCTGGCGGGCACTTCTTAAATCCCGCTCAAGCCAATCGAGTGCAGGCGTGATCTCAAAAGCGGTCGGCCCCAGTGGATTTCCGGACGAAAACTCCACAGCGTAGGTCGGTTCGTTATGCAACTGCACCATATGCACATCACCGAAGTTCTTCGAATAGGCAAGACTGCCATAATAAATTTTTCCCAGGCCTGAACTTCTAATTCCAAGATCCATTGAATCGGCCTTCCCCCAATAACGTTCCTTGAGTTCGACGATACTGCCCGCGGCGCAATTATTCAGAAAACAGTCGTCAACATTATTCGCGTAATCATGATTACCCAGCCCATAATCATAAATACCTTCAAGTTTCCTCTCGAATACCTCTTTCATATACGAGCGTTCACCACCATGACCGAACGCCGTGATATCGCCATTGATCATCACGGGTATACGGGATGCACCGCCATTGTGCCTCCTGAAGTCTGCAATGTCGGAATACTGCAACTCTACCAACTCCTTCGCCCGCGCATCGTTGCTTGGAAGTCCTTCATCGGTGAGATCACTCCAGGGGTACTGCGGATCAGAGACCAGAACCAGATGCTTCGGTGTTTCGGTTGCTGCAACGGCAAGGAGCAGGGGACATAGCAACGAGAATGCAGTCGCTACCAGCAGACCATATTTTCCATGTAAGTTCATAAAAATCCATTTCATCAATAATTAATAGTTACCCCGCAGTAGCGGCGTCCCGCCAGACACTAATCAACCACACAAATAAACCAAACAACAAAACCAATAGAGCAAATTTCCAGTCAATCCCAGCCACAACACCTGGTGTTTGCTGCGGAACCGAAGTATCCCTCCAGTGAAAAATCCGATAACAAAGAACACGAATCCGCAGCCGACAAGGAAGCGCGATCACTATGGCTGATCAACGCCCAGTACAGCAGCATCGCCGACTTCAGGAACCAACTTGGGGGAGCTGCCACCGTCCCGGTGATGATCAACGGCAACCTGACCGCTTCCGGGCATCCCGGAGAACGCGCCTACGTCCATTCGGTACTGCAAGACAAACTCAACAACCTTTACGACTATGGCCTGGGCAATCACGACTATGACTTCAATGTCGCAGCTTGCCCCGATTGCGCCGCCGGGAGCGTCGAAGACCTGAAGAATCGCTACTGGGGCAAAGTCGCCACCATGGACCTTTCCGCCAGGGCATCTGTTTTCACGAAGACCTGGTACGGCAACCTGGCGTATTCCAGGGACTACGGCGATGTTCACCTGGTCCAACTGCACAACGAGCCCACCTACTCCGTCAACTTTTCCACTCAGTCGCTTTCGCGACGCCATCGGAGGACCGGATGGCGTCGATGCCCGACAACCGGGCAGCTATACTGCGGATGTCAATTGACCTGCATCATGTTTTGTTACATTCGCTACACCATCCGCGGCCTTCTCCCAACGCGACCAAAGGTCGCACCCGCAGGCTAGAGCGACAGGCGTATCATTGCGCCACTGCAACACCCCTTTTTGACCGCGGTCGGCACGTACTGACCGAGGCATTTTTCCACTGCCGTGGGATGCAATGATGAGCAACCAGATTCCGGTACACGACGTCACTCCACCCACCAAGAACGCGAACAACAGCGTCGACCTCTACGCCTCCAGGGAAAAAATCTACACCCGCGCCTTCACCGGCCTGTTTCGCAACCTGCGGATGACCGGCGGAGCCCTGTTGTTCCTGCTGTATTTCGGCACGGTGTGGCTGGACTGGGGCGGTCATCAGGCCGTGTGGTGGAACCTGCCGGAGCGCAAGTTCTTCATTTTCGGCGCCACCTTCTGGCCTCAGGATTTCATTCTGCTCTCCGGCATGTTGATCATCGCCGCCTTCGGCCTGTTCTTCATCACCGTGTACGCCGGACGGGTCTGGTGCGGCTATACCTGCCCGCAAAGTGTCTGGACCTGGATTTTCATGTGGTGCGAAAAAGTCACCGAAGGTGACCGCAACCAACGCATCAAGCTCGACAAGGCGCCGATGAGCGCCAACAAGTTCGTGCGCAAGTTCAGCAAACACAGCCTGTGGCTGTTGATCGGCTTCGTTACCGGCATGACCTTCGTCGGCTACTTCTCGCCGATCCGCGAGCTGGTATTCGAATTTTTCACCGGCCAGGCGGATGGCTGGTCGTACTTCTGGGTCGGTTTCTTCACCCTCGCCACTTACGGCAACGCTGGCTGGTTGCGCGAACAGGTGTGCATCTACATGTGCCCGTACGCACGCTTCCAGAGCGTGATGTTCGACAAGGACACCCTGATCGTTTCCTACGATCCGCGCCGTGGCGAAGGCCGTGGACCGCGTAAAAAAGGTATCGACTACAAGGCCCAGGGCCTGGGTGACTGCATCGACTGCACGATGTGCGTCCAGGTCTGCCCGACGGGCATCGACATCCGCGACGGCCTGCAAATCGAATGCATCGGTTGCGCCGCCTGCATCGATGCCTGCGACGCCATCATGGACAAGATGGACTACCCGCGCGGACTGATCAGCTACACCACCGAGCACAACCTGTCCGGACAGAAAACCCATAAACTGCGCCCGCGCCTGATTGGCTATGCCATTGTGCTGCTGGCGATGATCAGCCTGCTGGTGACGGCATTCTTCATGCGTGCGCTGGTGGGTTTCGATGTCAGCAAGGACCGCGTGCTGTACCGCGAGAACGCCGAAGGCCGGATCGAAAACGTATACAGCCTGAAAATCATGAACAAGGACCAGCGCGACCATACCTACCTGCTCGAAGCATCCGGCCTGCCGGATCTCAAATTGCAAGGTCGACGCGAGATCAAGGTCGCGGCCGGCGAGATCGTCAGCCAGCCTGCCGAGCTGTCCGTTGCACCGGAAAAACTGCCGTCGAGCACCAACGAGGTGAAATTCATCCTCAAGGACGCCGATGACGACAGCGTCCACATTGAAGCCAAGAGCCGGTTCATCGGCCCACAGAATCGTTGAGAGAACTGAACATGCCCGCAGCAAATGCCGCAAGCCCCTGGTACAAGCACCTCTGGCCGTGGATCATCATCGGGATCCTGGCCTGCTCGGTGGCCCTGACCTTGTCCATGGTGACCATCGCGGTGAACAACCCGGACAACCTGGTCAACGACAACTACTACGAGGCCGGCAAAGGCATCAACCGCTCCCTCGACCGTGAGCTGCTGGCCCAGACCCTGAAAATGCGCGCCAGCGTTCATCTCGACGGCATGACTGGCGAGGTTGACCTGCGCCTGAGCGGCGACAGCCAGCCCAAGACCCTGGAGCTGAACCTGATCTCGCCGACCCAGCCGGAAAAGGATCGCAAGATCACCCTGACCCGCAGCGAAACCGAACAGGGCCGCTACATCGGCCAGTTGAGTGACAAGATCGAAGGCCGGCGTTTTGTCGAGTTGCTTGGCACTCAGGACGAGCACATCTGGCGCATGTTCGAAGAGGAACCGGTCAGCCATGACAAGGATCTGCTGCTGGGCGACGAACCGCTGCAAGGCGCGGAAGACCTGAAGAAGTAAAAAGCCTGCGCTTCGCGCTTCGCGAGCAGGCTCGCTCCCACAGTGGATTTGTGTTGATACTCAGATCAATGTGGGAGCGAGCCTGCTCGCGATGAGGCCCTCCCGGACGATGTAGACTTCACCTCATGATCACGCCACTCCCCTGCTACCACTGCGCCCTGCCCGTCCCGGCCGGCAGCCGCTTCACCGCTGCGGTCCTGGGGCAAACCCGCGAATTCTGCTGCCCAGGTTGCCAGGCCGTGGCCGAGGCCATTGTCGCCGGTGGCCTGGAAAGCTATTACCAGCACCGCAGCGAAGCCTCGGCCAACCCTGAAGCGCTGCCGGTGCAACTGGTGGATGAACTGGCGCTGTACGACCGCGCCGATGTGCAGCAGCCCTTTGTCCGCCACGATGGCGAACTGGCCGAAACCACGCTGCTGATGGAAGGCATCAGCTGCGCGGCCTGCGGCTGGCTGATCGAAAAACACCTGCGCACCTTGCCGGCCGTAGCCGAAGCGCGCCTGAACCTGTCCAACCATCGCCTGCACGTACGCTGGGCCGATGGGCAGTTGCCGCTGAGCCAGGTCCTCAGCGAACTGCGTCACATCGGGTACGCCGCACACCCGTATCAGGCCGACCGGGCCAGCGAACAACTGGCCAGCGAAAACCGCCTGGCCCTGCGCCAGCTCGGCGTGGCCGGTCTGCTATGGTTCCAGGCGATGATGGCAACCATGGCCACCTGGCCTGAATTCAACATCGACCTCAGCCCCGAACTGCACACCATCCTGCGCTGGGTCGCGCTGTTCCTCACCACCCCGATTGTGTTCTACAGCTGCGCGCCGTTTTTCAAAGGCGCCATGCGCGATCTGCGCACCCGCCATCTGACCATGGACGTTTCGGTGTCGCTGGCCATCGGCAGCGCCTACATCGCCGGGATCTGGACGTCCATCACCGGGGTCGGCGAACTGTATTTCGATGCCGTCGGCATGTTTGCCCTGTTCCTGCTGGCCGGGCGTTATCTGGAACGCCGCGCCCGCGAGCGCACCGCCGCCGCTACCGCACAGCTTGTAAATCTATTGCCTGCCTCGTGCCTGCGATTGACAGCCGATGGCCAGAGCGAACGCATTCTGCTCAGTGAACTGCGTGTCGGCGATCAGGTGCTGGTTCATCCGGGCGCCATTCTCCCGGCTGACGGCAAGATCCTCGACGGCCAGTCGAGTGTCGACGAGTCGCTGCTGACCGGCGAATACCTGCCGCAACCACGCACCCTCGGCGACGCGGTCACCGCCGGCACAATGAACGTCGAAGGCGCACTGACCGTCGAGGTCCAGGCCCTGGGCCAGGACACTCGCCTCTCGGCCATCGTTCGCCTGCTCGATCGTGCCCAGGCCGAAAAACCGCGCCTGGCGGAAATCGCCGACCGCGCCGCGCAATGGTTCCTGCTGTTGTCGCTGATCGCTGCCGCCGCGATTGGCCTGTTGTGGTGGCAGTTGGATGCCTCGCGAGCCTTCTGGATCGTGCTGGCGATGCTGGTGGCGACCTGCCCGTGCGCCTTGTCGCTGGCGACGCCGACCGCCCTCACCGCTGCCACCGGCACACTGCACAAACTCGGTCTGTTGCTGACCCGCGGCCATGTGCTGGAAGGCCTGAACCAGATCGACACGGTGATTTTCGACAAGACCGGCACCCTCACCGAAGGACGCCTGGCGCTGCGCTCGATCCGCCCCCTCGGCGCGCTCGACAGCGATCAATGCCTGAGCCTCGCTGCCGCCCTGGAAAACCGCTCCGAACATCCGATCGCCCGCGCTTTCGGTCGTGCGCCGACGGCTGCCGAAGAAGTCCACAGCACACCGGGCCTTGGCCTGGAGGGGCTGGTTGATGGGCGGCGTCTGCGTATCGGCCAACCGGGTTTTGTCTGCGAACTCAGCGGCGCCATGGTGCCATCGATGCCCGAAGAACCCGGCCAATGGCTGCTACTCGGCGACAGCGAGGGGCCGCTGGCCTGGCTCGTCCTCGATGATCGCTTGCGTGCCGATGCGCCCGCGCTGCTCGCCGCGTGCAAGGCGCGTGGCTGGCGCACGCTGCTGCTGTCCGGCGACAGCTCGCCGATGGTCGCCAGTGTGGCGGCGGAACTGGGTATCGATGAAGCCCGCGGCGGCTTGCGTCCGGACGATAAACTGCAGGTCCTGCAACAACTGCACAAGGAAGGTCGCAAGGTGTTGATGCTCGGTGACGGGGTCAATGACGTGCCGGTGCTGGCGGCTGCGGATATCAGCGTCGCCATGGGCTCGGCCACCGACCTGGCGAAAACCAGTGCCGACGCCGTGCTGCTGTCCAACCGCCTCGACGCGCTGGTGCAAGCCTTCAGCCTGGCGCGGCGCACCCGTCGGGTCATTATCGAGAACCTTCTGTGGGCCGGGTTGTACAATGGCCTCATGTTGCCCTTCGCCGCCCTCGGCTGGATCACTCCGGTATGGGCGGCGGTGGGCATGTCGATCAGTTCGTTGACCGTGGTGTTGAACGCGCTGCGCCTGACTCGCATGCCGAGCGCGCCCGCCCCCGGCACCACGCCAGAAACCCGCCCGTTGCCGGCCTGAGCCGCGCGGGCATGGAGTCCAGATGCCAGCTCTTTACGTGATGATTCCCGCTGCGCTGCTGATCGTGGCCATCGCCGTCTATATCTTCTTCTGGGCGGTGGACAGCGGTCAGTACGACGACCTTGACGGCCCGGCCCACAGCATCCTGTTCGACGACCAGGACCCGAACCACACTGCCGCCGTCGACGAAGCCAGCGGCCAACCGGCCAAAACGGACGACAAGGCCCCACCCCATGCTTGAATTGACGCCACTGCTGGTGTCTGCGGTGATCCTCGGCTTGCTCGGCGGCGGCCATTGCCTGGGCATGTGCGGCGGCTTGATGGGCGCGCTGACCCTGGCGATTCCCAAGGAGCAACGCAGCCGCCGCTTTCGTCTGCTGCTGGCCTATAACCTGGGCCGGATTCTGAGCTATGCCTGTGCCGGACTGCTGATCGGCCTGGCCGGATGGGCCGTGGCCAGCAGCCCGGCGGCGATGTTCCTGCGCATCCTCGCCGGCTTGCTGCTGATTGCCATGGGCCTGTACCTGGCCGGCTGGTGGAGCGGCCTGACCCGTATCGAAAGCCTCGGTCGAGGCCTGTGGCGGCACATCCAGCCAGTCGCCAACCGGTTACTGCCGGTGTCGAACGTTCCGCGCGCGCTGCTGTTGGGCGCGCTCTGGGGCTGGCTGCCGTGCGGCCTGGTCTACAGCACCTTGCTATGGTCGGCCAGCCAGGGCAACGCGCTGGACAGCGCATTGTTGATGCTCGCGTTCGGGCTCGGCACCTGGCCGGTGCTGCTGGCGACAGGCCTTGCCGCCGAGCGCATCACCGCACTGTTGCGCAAGCGCAGCGTGCGGATGGCCGGCGGGATGCTGGTGATGTTGTTTGGTATCTGGACACTGCCGGGACCGCATCAGCATTGGTTGATGGGGCACTAGATCGGCGGCGCGCCCATCGCGAGCAAGCTCGCTCCCACAGGAGAGTTGCTGTGTACACAAAACCTGTGGGAGCGAGCTTGCTCGCGATGAGGCCCTCACAAACGACAAAGATTCTGACCTTGATGCAAATCAAGATGCCCCACCCCGCCCTCGCATAAAGTGGCTGACACTGCCAGCCTATCCGGGGGAATGCCCGCATGATGCTCGACGCCATTCGTTGGGACACCGATCTGATCCGCCGTTATGACCTGGCGGGACCACGCTACACCTCGTACCCGACCGCCGTGCAATTCAACAGCCAGGTCGGCACCTTCGACCTGTTTCATGCCCTGCGCGACAGCCGCAAGGCTCAACGCCCGTTGTCGCTGTACGTGCACGTGCCGTTCTGCGCGAACATTTGCTATTACTGCGCCTGCAACAAGGTCATCACCAAGGATCGCGGGCGGGCGCAGCCGTACTTACAGCGCCTGGAGCAGGAAATCCAGTTGATCGCCTGCCACCTCGACCCCACGCAGAAAGTCGAGCAACTGCACTTCGGTGGCGGCACGCCGACCTTTCTCAGCCACGACGAACTGCGCCAATTGATGGCGCACTTGCGCAAACACTTCAATTTGCTGGACGACGACTCCGGCGACTACGGCATCGAGATAGACCCGCGCGAGGCCGACTGGTCGACCATGGGCCTGCTGCGGGAACTGGGTTTCAATCGGGTCAGCATCGGCCTGCAAGACCTCGACCCGGCCGTGCAACGTGCAGTCAATCGCCTGCAAAGCCTGGAAGAAACCCGCGCGGTAATCGATGCCGCCCGCACCTTGCAGTTTCGCTCGATCAATATCGACCTGATCTACGGCCTGCCCAGACAGACGCCGGAGAATTTCGCCCGCACCGTCGAGGAGGTCATCAACCTGCAACCGGACAGGTTATCGGTGTTCAACTACGCCCACTTGCCGGAACGCTTCATGCCCCAGCGGCGCATCAATAGCAATGAGCTGCCGACACCGGCGCAGAAACTGGAAATGCTGCAGCGCACCATCGAGCAACTGATCAGCGCCGGTTACCGCTACATCGGCATGGACCACTTCGCCCTGCCCGACGATGAGCTGGCGATTGCCCAGGAAGAATCGACCCTGCAACGCAATTTCCAGGGCTACACCACCCACGGCCATTGCGACTTGATCGGCCTCGGCGTGTCGGCGATCAGCCAGATCGGCGACCTGTACTGCCAGAACAGCAGCGACCTGAACCAGTACCAGAACGCGCTCGCATCCATGCAACTGGCCACCAGCCGCGGCCTGCTGTGCAATGCCGATGACCGGCTGCGGCGTGCGGTCATCCAGCAATTGATCTGCAATTTCAGTCTCGAATACGCTGACATCGAGCAGGCCTTCAACATCGATTTCCAAGGCTATTTCGGCGATCTCTGGCCCCAGTTGCAATACATGGCCAAAGACGGGCTGATCGAACTCGATCGCGACAGGCTCACCATCCTGCCCGCCGGGCGACTGTTGGTGCGCTCGGTGTGCATGGTGTTCGACGCGTACCTGGAACAACACAGTCGCCAGCGATTTTCACGGGTAATCTAATTCTGCAAGCTAGCGCCCCAGACTGGCCTCGATATCCTATGGTGAGTTACCCTTACGTCTTATGTGTGAATTCCCACAAGGATTGAAGAAATGTCCGAGCCAGTAAAACTGCGCGCTCATAATCAAGCCCATTGCAAGGATTGCAGCCTGGCCCCTCTTTGCCTGCCACTTTCGCTGAATCTGGAAGACATGGATGCGCTGGACGAAATCGTCAAACGTGGCCGGCCGCTGAAAAAAGGCGAATTTCTGTTCCGTCAGGGCGATACCTTCGATTCTGTCTACGCAGTCCGTTCTGGCGCCCTCAAGACCTTCAGCCTGAGCGACACCGGTGAAGAACAGCTCACCGGCTTCCACCTGCCCAGCGAACTGGTCGGCCTGTCGGGCATGGACACGGAAAAGCACCCTGTGTCGGCACAAGCCCTGGAAACCACCTCGGTGTGTGAAATTCCTTTCGAACGCCTCGACGAACTGGCCCTGCAATTGCCGCAGTTGCGCCGTCAGCTGATGCGGGTGATGAGTCGCGAAATCCGTGACGACCAGCAGATGATGCTGCTGTTGTCGAAAAAGACCGCCGACGAACGCATCGCCACCTTCCTGGTCAACCTTTCGGCACGTTTCCGCGCCCGGGGTTTTTCCGCCAATCAGTTCCGCCTGAGCATGTCGCGTAACGAAATCGGCAACTACCTGGGCCTGGCGGTGGAAACCGTGTCCCGCGTTTTTACCCGCTTCCAGCAAAACGAGCTGATTGCGGCAGAAGGCAAGGAAATCCGGATTATCGACCCGATCCAGCTGTGCGCCCTGGCCGGTGGCTCACTGGAAGGCTGAAACAAAACGTTGCGGCTGAGCGAAACGGTTCAGCCGCCGTTATACTGCGTCGTTTGCAGCCCTGCCAGGACACCACGACGATGGTCTTCGACTCCTTCGACATCAAATCCCTCATCCGCCCTGTCATCGACTTCCCGAAACCGGGTGTGATCTTTCGCGACATCACCCCGCTGTTCCAGTCGCCCACGGCCCTGCGCCTGGTGATGGACAGCTTCGCCCACCGTTATGTCGAGGCTGACTTCACCCATATCGGCGCGATGGACGCCCGTGGCTTCCTGATCGGTTCGGTACTGGCCTATCAGTTGAACAAGCCGCTGGTGCTGTTCCGCAAGCAAGGCAAGCTGCCAGCCGACGTGCTGGCCGAGGGCTATGCGACCGAATACGGCGAAGCCTTCCTGGAAGTGCACGCCGACAGCCTGTGCGAGGGGGATTCGGTGGTGATGTTCGATGATCTGATCGCCACCGGCGGTACCCTGATTGCCGCCGCCAACCTGATCCGCCGCATGGGCGCCCGGGTGCATGAAGCGGCGGCGATCATCGATCTGCCGGAACTGGGTGGCTCGCAGCGTCTGGAAGATATGGGCATTCCTACGTTCTGCCTGACGCAGTTTGCGTTGAGCGACAAGTAAGCGGCGCCTGTCAGACCGCCATCGCGAGCAAGCTCGCTCCCACATTCGACCGCGTTCTGTCAGGAAGAACGCAATCCACTGTGGGAGCGAGCCTGCTCGCGATGGCGTCAGTCGCCTCACCACATCACTTCAAAGCCCCATCTGCTTGCTGATGATCTCGTTCATCACTTCCCGCGTCCCGCCGCCAATCGACAGGATCCGGTTATCGCGATACAGCCGCTCCACCAGGCTCTCGCGCATGTAACCCAGCCCACCGAGTATCTGCACCGCATCGTTCACGATCCGGTCCGCAGTATCCGTCGCAAAATTCTTGGCCATGGAAATCTCCTTGATCACACTCTGCCCCGCCGCCATTTTCGCGGCCTGGCGGTAAGTGAATTCCCGGGACACTTCCAGCGCGGTCGCCATCTCGGCGAGGCGATGCTTGATCACCTGAAACTTGCCGATCGGTTTGCCAAAGGCTTCGCGCTGGCGCGCCCATTTCAGGCTCTCTTCCAGCGCCAGCTGTGCGGTCATGTTGGCCATCAATGCCAGGGCCAGGCGTTCGCTCTGGAAGTTGCCCATGATGCAGGCAAAGCCCATGTTCTCGGCGCAGATCAGGTTTCCTGCGGGCACTCGGCAATCATCGAAGAACAGTTCAGCGGTGTCTGACGCCCACCAGCCCATTTTCTTCAGCTGCCGTCCTACGGTGAAACCCGGTGTGCCCTTCTCGATCAGTAACAGGCTGATGCCACCGAAACCTGGTTCGCCCGTTCGCACTGCGACGGTATAGAAATCCGCGCGCACGCCGCTGGTGATAAAGGTCTTGCTGCCACTGACCCGGTAGAAATCGCCGTCGCGCACGGCACGGGTTTGCAGGTTGGCGACGTCGGAGCCACCGCCAGGCTCGGTGATGGCCAGGGCGCTGATCTTCTCTCCCGACAGCACCTGGGGCAGCACTCGATCCCGCACTTCGGGTCGTGCCCACTTGAGAATGGGCGGCAAGCCGATATCCAGCGACCCCAGGCCGGCAACCAGCCCGCCTGAGCCGCAGCGCATCAACTCTTCACTGGCGGCAACCTTGGCGAACAGATCCCCTTCATGGCTGCCTCCGTAGGCCTCCGGGTACCCGATGCCGAGAATCCCCGCCGCGCCGGCCTTGAGGTAGAGCTCGCGAGGAAAGCTTTCGGCTTCTTCCCACTGCGAGATGTCAGGAAGAATCTCGCGCTCGACGAAACGTCTGACGCTGTCGCGGACCAATTGGTGGCTGGGGTCGAAGTATTCCTGAAAGGCAGACATCGGCGAGCTCCACTGAAGGGGTCAGTGAAGTTAACCGAGCGCTTGCTTGGTTTTCAACAGGATTGTGTAAGTCAGGTGGACCGAGGCGCCCTTATCGCGAGCAGGCTCGCTCCCACAGGGTATTGCGGCGTACACAAAACCAATGTGGGAGCGAGCCTGCTCGCGAAGGCGTCAGCCCGGACAACACAAATTACAGGGTGATCGGCTTACGCCCGGCAAACGAATGCGCCAGCGTCCCGCCATCCACCAGCTCCAGCTCGCCACCCAGCGGTACGCCATGGGCGATGCGCGAGGCGATCAGGCCTTTGCTGCTGAGCAATTGGGCGATGTAGTGCGCCGTGGCTTCACCTTCCACGGTCGGGTTGGTGGCCAGAATGACTTCGGTGAAGGTGCCGGCCTCTTCTATCCGTGCCATCAACTGCGGAATGCCGATGGCTTCCGGCCCCAAGCCGTCGAGCGGCGACAGATGGCCCTTGAGCACGAAATAGCGCCCGCGGAAACCGGTCTGCTCCACCGCATAGACGTCCATCGGCCCTTCCACCACGCAGAGCAAGGTGTCGTCGCGACGGGTATCGGCGCATTGCGGGCACAGATCATCTTCCGTCAACGTACGGCACAAGCGGCAGTGACCGACCCCTTCCATGGCCTGGCTCAGGGCCAGCGCCAGGCGCGAGCCGCCGCTGCGGTCACGCTCGAGCAACTGCAACGCCATGCGCTGGGCGGTTTTCTGACCCACGCCTGGCAGAATTCGCAGGGCGTCGATCAGTTGGCGAATCAAAGGGCTGAAGCTCATGGTGGAAAAGTCCGACAAAACAACGAGACGCGGTTTATACCCGCGCCTCGGTTGAGCGTCAAATTGCAGCGTGAATTACTCAGTCCCGGGAAACCCGAACCACCAACTTGCCGAAGTTGCGCCCTTCCAGCAGGCCGATGAACGCATCGGGTGCCTGTTCCAGGCCATCGACCACGTCTTCGCGGAACTTCACCTTGCCATCGCGTACCCAGGGCGCCATGGCACTTAGGAATTCCGGCTGGCGATCACCATAGTCATCGAACACGATGAAGCCCTGGATGCGCACTCGCTTGGTCAACAGGCTGCGCTGCAACAGTGGCAGGCGATCCGGGCCGCTCGGCGCCTCATGGGCGTTATAGGACGCGATCAAGCCACACAGCGGAATCCGTGCCTTGGGATTGAGCAATGGCACCACGGCGTCGAATACCTTGCCGCCGACGTTTTCATAATAGATGTCGATGCCCTTGGGACAGGCTTGCGCCAGTTCATCGGCAAAGTCCGGGCTCTTGTGGTCGATGCAGGCGTCGAAACCCAACTCGTCGACCACATAACGGCACTTTTCCGCACCACCCGCCACACCGACCACGCGCAGCCCCTTGATCTTCGCCACCTGGCCGACCACCGACCCCACTGCCCCGGACGCCGCTGCAACCACCAGGGTTTCGCCGGCCTTCGGCTGACCGATGTCCATCAGGCCCATGTACGCGGTCATGCCCGGCATCCCCAGCACCCCGAGGGCCATCGAAGGGCTTGGCAGCGCGGGGATCGGAATGATGCTGCGACCGTCATTGATGCTGTGGCTTTGCCAACCGGTGGCACCGACCACCAGGTCACCTTCCTGAAACTTCGGATTGAGCGAACGCTCAACCCGGCTGACAGCGCCCCCGGTCATGACTTCGCCGATTTCCACCGGTGCGGCGTAGGACGGTGCGTCACTCATGCGTCCGCGCATGTAGGGATCCAGCGACAGGAAAACGGTCTTGAGCAGCACCTGACCGTCGGCCAGGTCCGGCAGCGTCACCCGCTCCATGCGGAAGTTTTCCGGCGTTGGCGCGCCCACCGGGCGAGAAGCCAGGACAATGCGTTGATTGAGGGTCATGGGGTCGGACATGGCAGCGTCTCCTGTGATCGATGAGGTTCAGTGATGTAGGGAGCAGACCTTTGTGGCGGTATGGCGTTCGATGTGTTTTCAGTTGGACCGCGGTGAATTCTTCGCGAGCAGGCTCGCTCCCACATTTGGAATGCAACCCCCTGTGGGAGCGAGCCTGCTCGCGATGGCGGCATACCTACCACCATCGACCCAATGGCCAGAAACAAAAATGCCAGGCGTTATGCCTGGCATTTTTGTAACTCATCTGCCGCCTGAAGGCGAATCAGAATGGCAGTTTCATGCCCGGCGGCAGTTGCATGCCGGCAGTCATGCTGCCCATTTTGTCCTGGCTGTTGGCTTCGATCTTGCGCACGGCATCGTTGACCGCGGATGCGATGACCGCTTCCAGCATTTCCTTGTCGTCTTCGCTCATGCCTTCGACCAGGCTTGGGTCGATGGTCACGCTCTTGACGTCATGACGACCGGTCATCACCACGGTGACCATATCGCCACCGGCCTTACCGGTGACTTCGGCGTTGGCCAGTTCTTCCTGCATCTTGGCCATTTTTTCCTGCATCTGCTGCGCCTGCTTCATCAGGCCGGCCATGCCACCTTTCATCATGGTAATCACCTCAAAAGTACTTGGATTAAAACAGCGCCCGGCCCATGCGACCGGGTGCCTTCAGTTATTAGCCCTGAGTGACCAGGGCGTCGACAGGTTCAATAGTATCGTTACGGACCACCGCACCGAACTGCTGCATCATTTGCTGGATGAACGGATCACCGTGGATCGATTCCTCCGCCTCGCGCTGACGGTTGGCGCGGCGGCGCGAAGCCGCTTGTGCCGGGGTTTCCTGCTCGGGCTTGATCAGCTCGATGCTCAGGGTCAGCGTGCGCTGGTGATACTGGTTCAGCGCATCGTTGAGGCGACGCTGTTGAGTGGCGTTGAACAAGGCACTGTGGGCCGGGTCCAGGTGCATCAGCCAATTGTCGCCATCGACCGCGATCAGCGTGCAGTTGGCGGCGATACTGCCGGTCATGCCGGAGATCGGCAATTTCGGGAACAGCTCCAGCCATTGCAGGGCCAGACCGGTGGCCGGCATCGCGGCGGGCTCAGGCTCGGGCTCCGGAGCCGGGTCGGCGGCATGCTCGCTGGCCAGCTCGTCGAGGTAACTGTAGGCCGAATCCATGTCCGGCTCGATGTAATCCTCGTCCAGCGGCGGCTCGTCATCCAGGTCCATGCCCGGCGTCGCGGCATCGACGTCGGCCACCGAAGGTTCCGGGATCGGCGCGGCGGCCCACTCCGGGGCGTCCGGCACCACGCTGTCCGGCGTCGGCAACGGCATTGGCGGTAATTCGGATTGTTCGCTGGCGGTTTCCAGCACCGGCTCTGCCGCCGGTTGCTGGACGGGCGCTGGCTCGACCGGGTCATTCCACGGCAGGTCGACAACCTCTTCGACCACGACCGCTTCAACCACAGGCACAGGCGCAGGTTCTGGCACAACGACCGGCGCAACCGGTTCCGGTGCAGGCGCTGGAGCTGCCACTGGCGCAGCCGCTATCGGGGCAACGACCGCAGCGACAACCGGCGCAACAACCGGCGCGGCAGCCACTGAGTTTGCGGAATCAACTGTGGCCTGGCTGATCCCCACTGGCTTTAGCGGTTGCCTCGGGGCATCCGCAGTGTCTGCGGGCCGGAACGCCAGCATCCGAAGCAACACCATTTCAAAACCGCCCCGGGGATCCGGCGCCAGCGGCAGGTCGCGGCGCCCGATCAGGCCCATCTGGTAGTAGAACTGCACGTCTTCGGCCGGCAACGCCTGGGCCAGTGCCAGCACGCGATCACGGTCGCCGTGACCGTTGTCGACACCTTCCGGCAAGGCCTGGGCGATGGCAACGCGGTGCAGCACATTGAGAATTTCCGAAAGCACGCCGTTCCAGTCCGGGCCTTGTTCGGCCAGGTGGCGGACGGCTTCGAGCAACGCCTTGGCATCGCCTTCGATCAGGGCATGCAGGACGTCGTAGACCTGCCCGTGATCGAGGGTCCCGAGCATCGCCCGCACGTCGGCGGCCATGACCTTGCCTTCACCGAAGGCAATCGCCTGGTCGGTCAGGCTCATGGCATCACGCATCGACCCGTCGGCGGCACGGCCCAGCAGCCACAGCGCATCGTCTTCGAACGGCACGTTCTCGACACCCAGTACGTGGGTCAGGTGCTCGACAACGCGTTCCGGCGTCATGTTCTTCAAGGAGAACTGCAAGCACCGCGACAGAATCGTTGCAGGAAGTTTCTGCGGGTCAGTGGTCGCCAGGATGAACTTGACGTAGGGTGGCGGCTCTTCAAGGGTTTTGAGCAGTGCGTTGAAGGAATGGCTTGAGAGCATGTGCACTTCGTCGATCAGGTAGACCTTGAAGCGCCCGCGGCTCGGGGCGTACTGCACGTTGTCGAGCAATTCGCGGGTATCTTCGACCTTGGTGCGGCTCGCGGCGTCGATCTCGATCAGGTCGACAAAGCGGCCTTCGTCGATTTCGCGACACACCGAACACTCGCCACAGGGGGTCGAAGTGATACCTGTCTCGCAGTTAAGGCATTTGGCAATAATTCGCGCGATGGTGGTCTTGCCGACCCCACGGGTACCGGTAAAGAGGTAGGCGTGGTGCAGCCGCTGGCTGTCCAAGGCATTGATCAGAGCCTTGAGCACATGGGTCTGGCCGACCATTTCGCGGAACGAGCGCGGACGCCATTTACGTGCAAGAACCTGATAACTCATCGAAAACCGTCGCAGCGAAGGAAGCAGAAGCGGCTAATGCTAGCGGAGCAAGGGACAAATTGCATCCGGTGCGCTCGTGTATTGTGGCTAAGCTGCACATCGGGGGCTTTTAACGGAGTGTTTATGCGGCTGGCCTTGGGGGCATTGCTGTTGATCAGCCTGGACGGCGTGGCTGCGCAAGCACCGCTGCGCTTCGTGATATCCGACAGCTGGACCATGCCCATGGTGCAGCTTGAACGGGGCAAACCGACCCAGGGCATCCTGTATGACGTGATGCTCAGCCTCGCGACCCAGGTCGGCGTGCCGGCCGAATTCCATGTATTGCCCCGCGGGCGGGTGGAAAACGCCATGGAGCAAGGCGAGGTCGATGTCCGCTGTTATGCCGCGCAATCGTGGCTGCCCGATCAGCCTGGCGATTATCTCTGGAGCATCCCGCTCTTCATTCAACCTGACGTGCTGATCACCCGGCATGCGCCGCCCGGCGCAGTCAACCCCGCCGACTTGCCGCAACAGCCCATTGGCACCGTGCTCGGTTACAGCTACCCGACCCTGCAACCGCTGTTCGACACCGGCCAACTGCAGCGCGACGACGCACGCAATCAGGAACAAGTGCTGGAAAAGCTCCTGGCCGGCCGCAATCGCTATGCCGTCAGCAATCAATGGAGCCTGGACTGGTTCAATCACCGCCTGCTGCCGGAGCAGCAACTGCAAGGCGTGGCAGTGCTGCAGGAAAACCAAATCGGTTGCTACGTTCGCAACGACCCGAAGATCCCGGTGCAGAGCATCCTGCGCACCTTGGCGCGGATGAAGATGTCCGGAGAGATCGATGAGGTTGTTCGGCTGTATATCGGTGGCGAGCCTACGGCTGTGGATAAACCGCAAACAGCGAAAAACCGCCCCGGAGAAGATCCTGGCAGCTAGCGAAAGTCTTAATTCAGAAAGATAACGCGAGAGAACACTCGCGTGGCGTTAAGGTGGTAACCCTACCAGCCACACCCCGGCACACAATGTCACCGCTGCGGCTGCTCCCTTCCAGGCCACCGAGGTGGCATGCAAGCATGCTCGCTGATCGTTGCGAAGCTTCTATATCAAGGGTTGTGGCGTTATTGGGTTGTTCCTTACTACTGTGTTCAAGGTGATCACAGGCCGTCAAAAAATCGGGGTGTAGCCAGCACTGTCACACTTTGCTGTCACACTTTGGTGTCACACCCATGGCCTACCTGATCAAGCGCGGGGCGCTCTACTACCTCAATCTCAAGCTGCCCAAGCACCTCTTCCCGAGGTGTCACACTTTACGTTTGAGCCTGAACATCCGGCAGCGGCAGAGCGCCCTGTTCCTCGCTGCTTCACTCGCCCAGCAAGTCCATAGCCACCTGAACGCACACCCCTTGGCAGACCTTCAGACGCTGCGTAGGCTGTGTTCGGAGTGGCGAGACTCTACCCCCTCACCAACGATCCAACCTGCTGTACGGAAGGCGCCAACTAATGCAGTGAAGCGGAACAGTGACGGCCCTACCCTTGCCACCCTGTCGAAGCTCTATATAGAAGAAGGGAAACGTGGTGGCACGTGGCGTGAGGTCAGCACGCACGAAGTCGAACGCTCATTACGAGATTTGTTCGAACTGATGGGTGACATGCCCGTTGAAGCATTTGACGTACAGCAAGCCCGACTATTGAAAGATCGTCTGAGTCGTTGCCCGCAATACTTCGGCCTACGTCCCGAGTACGAGGGCAAATCCCTGAAGCAGGTCGTTGAGTCTGGTGCCACCTATAAGACCATCACCGCCGTTACCGTGAACAACCGCCTTCGCAAGCTCTCTGCCTTCCTGAACTGGTGCAAGTCCAATGGGTACATTACGGACAATCCGCTGCTGGGGCTGAAGGTCATGACCGGGTCTGCTAAGGAAGCACGGCTGTCCTTTGATCGACACGATCTGACCACCCTACTGGATCTGTCTTTACTCAGAGCAGAAGCCCGCAAGCATCCGTGGCGTTACTGGTTGCCACTCCTGGGTCGGGCCACTGGGGCTCGGCTGGAAGAACTCTGCCAGTTACGTGTGGATGACTTCATCGAGCAACAGGGTCTCCAGTGCATCCGCATCGATGACAGCCGCGAAGGCCAGAACCTGAAGAACTCCAGTAGCAGACGTGTACTGCCCATCCACCCTGCTCTGATCAAGCTGGGACTACTGCTGCATGTCGAGTTAGTTCGGTCCACAGGAGCGGAACGGCTGTTCCCTGAACTGGAAGCCGTACGGGGGAAGCTGGGCCATGCTCCGTCGAAGTGGTTCGGTCGGTACAAGACCAAGCAGGGCATCACCGACCCGAGAAAGACCTTCCACAGCTTCCGCCACACCCTCATTGACGACCTGCGGGATGCTGGTGTGCAGGATTCGCTGATAAAGCGAATAGCCGGTCACGAGGACGGGGCGGTCACGTTTAGCATCTACGGCAGCCGGAGCCCACTGAAAGCTATGGCAGAAGCCCTCCAGCACATTCACATCACAGCCTGAAAGCCCACCTCCACCAAGCGTCAGCCCTCCTGCCCCCACCTAGGTTGTATATACCACTGGGTAGCTACCCATCTGGGTACTTACCCATTTGAGTACCTGCCTACGCCCTCCCTTACCCACGTGCGCGACTGCTTGGGTCCGTGAGCAGGCATGTACTTGTATAGGTAAGCCATTGAACCATTGATCACTCAAGCCATTGAACGATTGCTCAAGCAATCAATTGATCGATTGGTCACGCCCTTGGATGGGTACGTGAGGGCTTGAGTGGATACGCAATCGGGTGCGTGATTGCTTAACCACTTAATGAGTTAACGACTTAAGCAAGTAAGCAAGTAAGCAAGTAAGCAAGTAAGCAAGTAAGCAAGTAAGCAAGTAAGCAATAATTAAATCTCAAATAAAACAAACTAAACACAACTATTGACAAATGCTTTTCCACAACTAAAATACCGACCATCAAAAGCAATGTAGGCAAGCAACCACCAAGATAGAAAATTCAAATAAGCCAGAAACACAATATTTACAAGAAACATATAGCTCGGACTTCAGCTTCCAGCCAGCCATATAGCCTTACCCAACTTAAAAGACAGAACACAATAGCTCACCAATAGAGCTACGGTATTCTTTTATCAAAATAAACACACAAACGATCATATATAAAACATGAAACCCAGCAATCAGCAACGCAAAAAGAAAATTAGTAGCCAAGCAATGTACCCTTACATTGTCAGCGCTATCACTTCGCGGTACTGCGAAATAACCTACGGAGATGGACACTACCCAGCACTATACTTTCTGATAACGAGTGACGAGGAAATACTCGGACTTACAGATGACCCATCTGAAGGCGATTGTTATCATTGCACCGCCGCAAGCGAGGGAGACATAACTTTCATTACAGAGTTTCAGAAACATTGGCCTGATGCAAACCCACGATTCTGGGAGCTTCAACTTTATCGGAACTATGTAAAAGCCGGCTTCGAGCTCTATAAGATCCGACGAGATCATGAGGAAGAATGCACACTGCAACGCATAGAAAAAATCAAGGCCATAAAAATCTCACATTAAATTATTAATAAGTCGTTAAAAATGCCTCAAGCCACGCAACTCACCGCTCGATAACAAAATTACCTAACCTCACTTCAAGGGCGCCTCAGCACTCTCATGCTGCTGCGCCCAGTCCGAACCAAATCCTATGAAGATTATCAATACCCTAATTGCCCCCCCAGGAGCAGGAAAGACTACTTGGCTAATCAACCACCTTAACCAGAGTAAAGATTCAAACTCTATCCTTGCCTTCCCTACCAAGCTTCTTGCTGGCGAGGTGCAGCGGAGACTGACGAGCATTGGCCTAGAGTTCAACTCAATCAACAGCGATACTGTAGATGGATCAGTCGTTCAATGCTTAGAGGGTAACCTAATCAATCAGACTGACAGGATCATCATCTGCACACACGAATCTCTCAGGCTTATTAATCCAGACGCACTACAGGGGTGGCACCTATATATCGATGAGATTCCGGTGACGTGGGATTGCAACACTTGTAGCTTCACTAATTTATCGTATCGCAAGGTATTCGATAGAATCGTTGATATTGTCAGGATAGGTGATAAAGACAGAGTCAAAGCAAAAGACTCTTGCAAGCAATTGATCGATGACTTGGCGAGTGGGTTTGACTCGACGCTATCAAACGATGCATGCAAAGTACTGAAAGCTCTCCTAGACGATAGATATATAGTTGAGATTGATGAGCTTGACGCAAAGCAAAAGCGCACAATGAGAATAATCGGAGTCAAACACTACATACCTGCATTCGAGGCAGCAGAGACCACCGTCATCATGGGGGCTGAGATTCAGAAAACACTTCTAGGGGTTATTTTAAAAGGTGCTGGCTGGTCTATCATTCCTATCGATGCAACCCTTGACTTCACGGGTTACGGTAATGAAGTAATCATTCATCCGTTTTTTGAAAACAAAGCATACTCGAAGACGGCCGCTCTTATGAAAGGCGGGAAGATTCACCACGTTTACCAAGATGACTGCCTTCTTGATGCGTGGCTAAAGGTGGATGTATTCAGAATTATCGGTAGCAGAAAAGCGATCCTAGTAGCACATACTTGGTGTCAACCCGAGCTTCCAGTTCGGGAAGGTAGCGAATTCAGCAATATCAGCCGCATTAAGATTGACAATCGAGGGATAAATGATTATGACGATTACAGCATCGCAATCTGCCTTCAACATGGAAACATTACACCGATTGAGAATAGAAGCACACTTACTCTTGCGGGGCTTCTTTCTATTAAGAACGAGATTGAGGTGGCGGAGATAAAGAACGCCATCAAGTACGAGCGGTTTTACGAATCAACTATTCAGTCTGTTTGCAGGACAGCATTAAGGTCAAGAAGCCATAATGGTAAAATTTTGCTGTTCGTTCAAGACATCGACATTGCCAACTTTCTCAAGGAGAGGATTGGTGATTGCACCATCGATTGCACCTATTCTGAATTAGTTGTAGCGCCGACCTCGCCAGCAAAAACCAATAGAGAACAGCTTAAAAAGAAAGCTATTGAACTATGGGGGAAGGGGCATAACACTATACTCATTGCAGCACAGATAGGTAAGACAGATAGAACAGTGAGAAACTGGTTGAAACCTTATCGTCAATTGGAAGAGCTGAGTGAGGACGGATAAGTGGAAATTTTCTCTTAGAGATCTTTAAGAGATTTTTTCCGCTGTATCTGACAAGGAGACACTAAAGAAGCAATCATAATACCAAGTTACGCACTATTCCACTCATCGGTTGAACATGAGGCGTCTACGCCACGATTAACCAATGTTGAAGGATTAGCAGTTACTACTATGCTCACAAGAAATTAACCTGTGCCTGAGGCACCAGCTCCCTTGCACAATTCAGAGCAAAAGCGGGAGGGGGGCTCCCCCCTTTCTTCCCTGGGAGTATACAGTTGTTAATCGTGCCCCGAGGCACAGGCAGGAAGAATGGAGGTTACAGACTTCGAAGTCAATTATCCGTGACTGTCAGTCACCACATACCTGTACAGTTCAGATCAAAAGCGTGTGGGGCTTGTCTGCCACTACCCCACCGATTACATGTTACGCCGTGAGGCAAGATAACAATTTTATTCAGTAGGGTAGATAGGGGGCTCAGCCACCACCCTGCTCTTGATCTTGATGCTAACCATGCCGAGCGGCATAAGTTTATTATCGCATGACGGCAGAGCCATTACCGCTGGTGGCATAGGTCAGACCAACTTTGGTTCTACCCCGCTGGTGGGCGTGAGTGCCAGCAGAGTGGCTGACACCTCCGCTGGTGGATAGGAGAACGCAAATTTGCTGGCACCTCGATTACTAATCGCAGAACTAACCACTATCTAATCTCCAACGGGCGGCAATGCCGGTGCTGATACACCCTTACCCCCGCCTAACCCCCTGTTTACGGGACATCCGCTACAGGCGGGTTAAGCCAATGTCGCCACACGGCCCGTATCTCTCGCAAACTGGCAGAGTTCCCCGCATGACTACCTGGATTTCCGCCATGGCTCATAAGCCCCTGCAATGGAGGGCCTTGAAAGCAGGAAGTCCTGCATTGCTATAGGGGGATAGCCGCCTGATGAATCAAGAATGAGCCATCCTCGATGCCCCCAATAGTGGGGCCATCTCCCTCTGCCCGCCAGTGTGCGGGCCTTCTTATGCGTGCTGGAAAGCTTCGGTAACTCGACTCAAACTTGAGCCCAATCGATCATTCATTTGTGAATCATCCTCGATGTCCTCAAGGGTGAGGTTATCGCTAGCCTACCATTTGTCTATAGCTATCCGAGATGGCGATAAATAGTCGTGCATTCCTATCACTCACCAGTTGGTTGGTAGTTAAATGATATGTTATCGTTAGGCTATGGCAAATCAAGACAAAGGATAAAACCATGATCAAGGCCCATCTCTACCTTCGTGCTTCGACTAGCGATCAGGACGCAGAGCGAGCTAAACAGTCCCTGCTGGACTTTGCCCAGGGCAAGAGCCTGCAAGTGGCAGGCATCTATTCAGAGAACATCAGCGGCACCAAGCTGGAGCGTCCTGAGTTGTCTCGCCTGCTGGCCTCGGCGTCGGCTGGTGATGTGCTGCTAGTGGAGTCGGTAGACCGCCTGTCTCGCCTGACGATGGCTGAGTGGGATTCTCTGAAGTCCACGATCAAATCTAAGGGGCTGCGTCTAGTTGTTGCTGATATGCCGACCACTCACGAGATGCTTACTCTGAAAGATGATGGTGACATTGGCACCCGCATAATGCAGGTTATCAATGAGATGCTGGTGGACCTGATGGCAACAATGGCCCGCCTAGATCAAGAGAAGCGGGTAGAGCGTATCAAGCAGGGACTGGATAACAAGCGTGCCCGTGGCGAGAAGGTCGGAGGCAAGGGCCGCAACCAGAAGAAGTGGGATCAGGTAGCCGATCTGCTCAAACGTAACGGCAATACTATGGAAGAGATAGCTAAGCTGGCTGATGTGGGTATCGCCACTGTGTACCGGATCAAGAAGGAATTGACCCTCTAAGGCCATAGGAAGCGATTCCAGCAACGCTACGCCCTTCCTGGGTATTCAGGAGCGACCACGACATAGCCGCCTACGGGCGGCCTTTTCATGCCTGTCATATTTTGAAATCGTAGCCGCTGACAGTGGGTTGGCACGGGAATGGCTCTTAACCTCGACCCACACTTAGCGGGATTTCCACCGCTCCCCCCAGTGCCTCTCTGATATTTTCGCCACAGACTCACGGGCGATATTTACCCCTAGGGCAAGTGCCGGTTTGAAAAATCTGGGGTATCGGTGGATTTTGAAATGTGGCTTACAACCGACAGAAAACGACCAGTTTCTACCGTCACAGAAAGCAACAAGCGACTCACTAGGGTCAGTCGCGGCGACTAGTAAATCAGCGACAACTCTGAACCATGCCTAGCCGAGATTCGCGAACCAAATTGTTGCGAAGGGGAGCAACTGGACTATCTTAGACCGGGCAAGCCTTTCACCTATCTACGATGAGAATATTCAAGTGGAAAATTCGGATACTACCCTCGATGAGGCAGTCATTCCCAACAAGTACGTCGCGTTCTGCGATGTCCTCGGTTTTTCGCACGCGGTTGAAAACGAGTTCGAAACAACAATTAGATTGTACAAAGAATTCAGCAAACGCATGGCCGAATGGCCATTTCCCGAGAAGGCTACTGTCGCCGTCTATTCTGATTCAATTCTCATAGTGTGCGACGAGTTGCCTCCGCTTCTGTATGCAGTTCAAAGTTTATGGTTTGCCACTCTCACTCAGAATTGGCTGATTAGAGGCGGGATTGCTTATGGAAAATACTGGGAAGACAGGAGTAATGGGAACCTCTTCGTGGTCAGTGACGCCCTGGTGAGGGCTGTACGCTTAGAGGCAACGGTAAAGATTCCTGGTGTTGTTGTATCACCTGAAGTCGAAATCCCCCTAGGTACATGGTTCGCTCGATTTCGCGATGGTCCGTTCGCGGCGCCACTCTTACATTTTGAGGGACTTAACGTGGTCAATCCATTTAACATTTATTGGTTCCGATCAGCAAAAAACCGGGTTCAACAGTTGAAAGATCAGTTCCCACAACACTCTGACAAATATGACTGGTTTCTAAAATTGGCAGACCAAGTTGAAGCTAACGAGCCATTGATTCCTGAGCTGGCGCTACAAGAGCTCCTTGCGAAAGGAATTATTGGACCTACAAACAACGAAGACGAGTGAAACAAAAAGCCGTGCTGGTCAGGTCGAACGCAAACAATTGGGCGGGGCTTGGCGACTACCCACCCAGTCCTAGCCAGCGGCTAGTTGATCTAGGCTTACGGCACCATCACTCAAGGAGATACCCATGGCAGATAATTCAGAAGCCAACATCGCCACAGCGGATGCACTGACGTTACTTCTACACAACCAGCACGCCATATGTGCGGCGATAGAAGAAGTCATCAAGTGGCTCTCTGACAATGGAGTGGGGAGTGTTGCTGCTAACGCTACAGCGGCTTTGGAAACGCTGGACATGAATGCACGGGAAATCACAGATGCGATTATGCGGATACGACAACCGTAGGCATCAATCAGCCCTTCAAGCGATGCAACCCCGTAGCCAGTTACTAAGCACCCAACCAAGCAAATGGGCAGTCACGCTAAATGCAAACAGGCAATAGTCCCAACGTTGCGATCAAACAGCTACAGATACACATCCTTGTGTATATTGAGCGAGGCAAGCCACTTAGTGCCACACCGAACTATAGCCAGCTATAAAATTGCGACCTGAGACGCATAGTGCTCATAATGCGGATGGTGATGATTGAAAACATTGCTAAATCCCATCATCAAACTACTTGTAAAACTATCGTTATTAACTGTTTTACTTCCACCGTTTCTAGCCACCAGACGGTTGACTCTTTTCATCGCAGCTGTCGCTAAAAAATGCCCTCTCATGAAATCCAAAGCTCTATATCTCGTTTTACCAAAAACAGCCTTTACCGTCAGCATGTTGTTCTGAAGAGGAACATCAGCTGCGTGTTTCACAACCGCTGCCTCTATTTTTTTGGTGCATGGCGAACAAGACTGTTGACTGGTCATAAAACGAGTGCAGTTATCTGAAAGCACACCAACACCCATTTCATTAATTTGATTGGCCGCATCGTAGAAAATCAAATCCACAAAACTATTTTCTAAGTCATCCAACCATTCATCGAAGTCTGCTTCAGAGATTTTACCATCTGGGATACGGCCATATATCTTCGCAAGCTGAAATAGCGCCATCGAAGTTACTAGCGAGTTTTCAATCGAATGCCCATATGTCACCATTACATCTTGAACCACTTTATAGGCGGGATCCAACCTAGTAAAATCAGAATCTCTTGCAGCCACAGAGTCAATTTGCCGAGCTTCAATTTTCTTTATTTTCTTTTTTAACTCTTCTACCCCATCAACGGATTCGACTTTAAAGCCGCTTTTCTGAAAAGCACGCAGTATCGACTCCCAAAAAATAACATCATCCTCACCCTCAACGTAAAGCATTCGACTCGCACCGAAGAAGGCTGCACGCACGTTTAGAGCTGCATCCGAGTAATCAAGCACGGCCATTGATAACATCCTTCATATCGATAATGCACTTCGGATATTTAGATGCGACCTCTGGAGAGTGAGTAGCAGCGATGATCTGTGCATTCTGATTGAGTTGCTTGATGGCCGGCAGAATTTTTCTCTGCCAATCTATATGCAATGATAGCTCTGGCTCATCCGCCAAGTACACATAGTGCCTGCCCCGCTGGAGCAATGCTTCCGCCAACAGAATGATCAGTTGTTTTTCGCCAGAGGAAAGCTTGGGAATAGGAATCTCCTCACACTTCCCCTCCGTACTAGCAACCTTCAACTCACCAGAACTAATACTAAAACTCTTATCAGGAATAAACTCCTTAAGAGTCGAAGTAAACTGATTGATTTCACTATATATATCTAAAGTTTTCTCTTCCGCCTTTAGCGACATATCTACAATATCTTGAGTCCTTAAGAAAGACTCAATTGCGGTAAAGTGCTTTTCCTTCATTTCCGCATGAGAACCTGAAAAGAAAACCTTGAACGCCTCATCAACGGCCACGATGTGCGCCGATATTTTTCTTTGAGTGTTTGAATCACTTGCACCCAATCTTGTGTAAGCATTCACAAGCTTCCTGTGCTCTTTTTCTTTTTCAAAACTCGATGGCACCGCCCTTGAATTAGCGCCATCCGTAAAAAGAATTGAAGCAAGTACATCTTTCTGTAGATTTGACGAAACTTCCCGAGCCTTCAGCGACAACTCATATTGGTACTTAGTTATATCCGATCTCAGCTGCATCAATCTAAAGTCAATTGGAGAGATAAGCCGCCTACCCGACCTATCTTTAATTTCATAATCTTCCGAACTTTTAAGCCGATAGACTGACAACGAGGACAGACTAATCAGTTCAGAGAGACAACCACGCACCGTTGCTGCCTCTTCTAGTATACGCTTCCTGTAACCTATTGGAACGCGCACTTCATCGCTAGCCGCAATTGCCCTAAGCGAATAGCGCTTATTGGAAATTCTATAATCTATGGAGTGAAAATTAAAGTTGGGGATTTCCCCTTTTGTCACACGCACAAGCCGGCTTTTACTTCCCTTAACCAGCTTTATTGTAATGGTGGTAAAGTCATTTTCGGCCAACTCATCCAAATCCACTGTCAATGCAGCGTGCAGTAGATTCATGAATGTAGTTTTACCAGTACCATTCCGCCCAATAATAATGTTTACATCATCATTAAAGACGCATTTAGCATCTAGTCGATGCCAGAAATTATCTATTCCTACTTCCCTGACGGTATACATTCCTACCCCGACTTTAGATTAAGCATTCGCTTGACATAGCCTTCGAATGTACCGAGAGGCTGATGGCCATCATGGGAATGTACTACAACGAGGTCATGCCTTGAAGACTTTAAGCAGCAGAAGATTGAGATAGTCCGAATCAAAGGGAACTAACGGGAGACACAGAGGGGGGGGCAGCGAGAACTAGGCGTTGCAACTCAAGAAACAAAGGCTTTGGAATGAGGATGATTGCTAGCTAATATGGGACAAGGCTGCACCACTTAGGTGTACCTCAACGCTGTCACACTTCGAGATTTTTGACTGACAAATCCTTGTAAAATCAAGGACTTAGAGATAGGTGGTAACCCTACCAGCCACACCCCGGCACACAATGTCACCGCTGCGGCTGCTCCCTTCCAGGCCTGACCGGGTTCACGGCTGATCGTTGCGGGGGGACCGATAGGGTCACCATAACGACGCTCACCTGTCGGCGAGCCGCGCCATTGTACCTATCTGAGGCGAAGTTACAACCGTTGGTTTCGGATTAAAAACATGAGGGGCTTCAAGCACTTGCTATTGCGCCTCAAGCACCTCGTCCGCCCTGCCGCCCTCCTGCTGAATCACCAGGTGAATAAAGTGCAGCTTGGCAATGACGGATGGCGGCAGGACGAACGGATAGAAATCCGGCTGCCCCATGCTGCGTGACAATTCGTTGAGCATGCCCGCCAGTTCGATCCAGGCATTGACGAACGACAGGAACGCCGCGCCGCCGGGATGCTGCGGATCGTAAAGGGTTTGAGGTGGAAACGGCTGATAGTCGAAGTCCATTTCCCGGGCACTCATGCCAAACCCCAGCGCGGTGTCCACCGCATCCATCATGTGCAGGTAATGCGCCCAGGTTTCCGCCCAGTCTTCCCACGGGTGCATGGTGGAGTAGGCGCTGACGTAGTGCTGCTGCCAGTCGAGCGGTGCGCCCTGCCGATAATGCCGCTCGAGGGCTTCGGCATAGCTGGCGCGCTCATCGCCGAACAATCCGCGAAAAGGCTCAAGCCACTGGCCATTGGCGATCAATCGATCCCAGTAGTAGTGCCCGACTTCGTGACGAAAATGCCCGAGCAGCGTGCGATAGGGTTCGTGCATTTGCACTCGCACCTGCTCGCGGTGCGCATCGTCGGCTTCCTTGATATCGAGGGTGACCAGGCCATTGGCGTGCCCGGTAGTGGGCGGTTTGCCTTCGAGGTCCACGCCGATGAAATCGAAGGCAAGGCCCGTGTCTTCATCGACGGTTTTGGGAATCACCTGTAACCCCAGGCTGAGCAGTTGCGCCACCAGACGCCGCTTGGCGGTTTCCACCTTGCGCCAGCGCTCGTGGTTGTCGGCTATCGATAGGTCAGGAATGGTGCGATTGAGGCTGCAGGCAATGCACAAGACATCACGATCATTGGCTGGCAGCAACCAATTACAGGCCGCCGGGGAGTCGAGATTGGCGCAGCGTCGAAACAGGCCCGCCCCGGGATCGGCATCCAGCCGCCAGGTGCCTGCCTGCACACCCGGTTGCAGCGCAGACAAGCGACTCTGCTCCGGCTGATAACCCAACGCCGCTGAACAGGCCAGGCACTGGCTGTTGCGAAAGAACAGCGACTGCCCGCAACGACAGGACCAGACCTTGCTGTTGCGCGAGCTTTCGCCCATGAACGGCGCGGCGATGCGCGAGCTGAGTTGCTCGAAGAAAGGGTACATGGCGATCTCTCCCTGGGGCTTGCCAAGACTAGATCATTTCCCAAGGAGGATCGTTCCCAGGTCGAACGCAACACCTGTAGGAGCGAGCCTGCTCGCGATGGAGTGTCAGTCGACATCAATGCGCCTGATCCACCATCGCGAGCAGGCTCGCTCCTACAGGTTGAATTGCTGCTCAATCTACCTTGCCGTACCCGCGCAATGTTTCAACAAACGCCTCTTCATCCAGCACTTTCAAGCCCAGGTCATTGGCCTTGGTCAACTTCGAACCGGCACCCGGCCCTGCCACCACGCAATGGGTCTTGGCCGACACCGAGCCGGCGACCTTGGCGCCGAGGCTTTCGAGTTTGTCCTTGGCGATATCACGGCTCATCAGCTCCAGCGAGCCGGTCAGCACCCAGGTCTGCCCGGCCAGCGGCAAGCCTTCGACGACCTTCTTCTCGCTCTGCCAGTGCATGCCGAAATCGGCCAGTTGCTTCTCCGCCGCTTCGGCCAATTGGCGATTGGCCTCGACCGCGAAGAACTCGCGCACCGAATTGGCCTGTTTTTCCGGCAGCGCCTGGCGCATATCCAGCCAGTCAGCACCGATCACAGCCTGCAGCGAGCCGAATTTGTCCGCCAGTTTCTGCGCCCCGCCCGGCCCTACCAAGGGGATATGCAGTTTGTCGAGGAAACCGCCCAGCGTGGTGCTCGCCGAAAACTCGGCACCCAGCTCGCCCTGATCCTGAATCTGCAGGCCATGCCTGAGCAAATCAGCGATCACCTGCCGGTTATGCTCATCCTCGAAGAAACTGTGGATCTCGTGCGCGACTTCCAGGCCAACATCCGGCAAGTACGTCAGCACCTGCGGCAAGGCCTGTTGCACCCGCTCCAGCGAACCCAGGGAGCGGGCCAGGACTTTGGCTGTTTCCTCGCCGACATCAGGAATCCCCAGGGCGTAGATGAACCGCGCCAGGCCCGGCCTCTTGCTGTCTTCGATGGCGCCGAGCAGGTTCTTGCTCGACAGCTCGGCAAAGCCTTCCAGATCGACGATCTGCTCGAACGTCAGGGCGTACAGATCCGCAGGCGAGCTCACCAGGCCTTCGTCGACCAGTTGCTCGACACTCTTCTCACCCAGGCCTTCGATGTCCATGGCGCGCCGGGAAACGAAGTGAATGATGGCCTGTTTGAGCTGCGCGCCACAGGCCAGCCGGCCGACGCAGCGATACACCGCGCCTTCGCTGACCGTTTCGCGACCCTTGCTGCGCTTGATCAGTTGCGTGCGCTCGACATGGGAACCACATACCGGGCACTGCTCGGGAATCTGTACTGGCCGGGCGTTTTCCGGACGACGCTCCATGACCACTTGCACCACTTGCGGAATCACGTCACCGGCACGGCGGATGATCACCGTGTCGCCGATCATCAGGCCCAGGCGCGCGACTTCGTCCATGTTGTGCAACGTGGCGTTGGCCACCGTGACGCCCGCGACCTTGACCGGTTTCAGACGCGCCACCGGCGTCACCGCCCCGGTGCGGCCGACCTGGAATTCCACATCGAGCAGCTCGGTGAGCTCTTCCATCGCCGGGAATTTATGGGCGATGGCCCAACGTGGCTCACGGGCGCGGAAACCCAGTTCGCGCTGAGAGGCAATGCTGTTGACCTTGAACACCACGCCGTCGATTTCATATGGCAGCGCATTGCGACGCTCGCCGATGTCACGGTAGTAATCCAGGCACTCGGCGATGCCGTGCGCCAGTTTCAACTCATGACTGATCGGCATGCCCCAGGCCTGGAGTTGCTGCAAATTACCGATGTGCGTATCGGCGATGTCCGCCGACACCTGGCCGATGCCGTAGCAGCAGAACTCCAGCGGGCGATTGGCGGTGATCTTCGAGTCCAGCTGGCGCAAACTGCCCGCCGCCGCGTTGCGCGGGTTGGCGAAGGTCTTGCCGCCGACTTCCAGTTGCGTGGCGTTGAGCCGCTCGAAACCGGCCTTGGACATGAACACTTCGCCGCGCACTTCCAGGGTCGCAGGCCAGCCGGTGCCGTGCAACTTGAGCGGAATGTTGCGTACGGTGCGCACGTTGACGCTGATGTCTTCGCCGGTGGTGCCATCGCCGCGGGTCGCGCCGCGCACCAGCACGCCATCCTGATACAGCAGGCTGACGGCCAGCCCATCAAGCTTGGGCTCACAGCTATATTCAACGGTTGCGCCGCCACCGAACAGGTCGCCCGCCGGCAGGTCCAGGCCTTCGGTCACCCGGCGGTCGAACTCACGCATGTCGGTTTCTTCGAAGGCGTTGCCGAGACTGAGCATCGGCACTTCGTGACGCACCTGGGTAAACGCCGACAGCGCCGCGCTGCCCACTCGCTGGGTTGGCGAGTCACTGGTGATCAGTTCGGGATTGGCCGCTTCCAGAGCCTTGAGCTCGCTGAACAAGCGGTCGTACTCGGCGTCCGGAATGCTCGGTTCGTCGAGCACGTGGTAACGATAGTTGTGCTGATCCAGCTCAGCGCGCAGCTCTAAAATACGGTTCTTGGCGGCGGTCATGGGTGTTCTCTCATAAAGCAAAAGAGCAGCCGAGGCTGCTCAATCTGTTTTGCCGATCATCCCGCGCACCGCGTGGGAATAACCATTTCAATCAACGTTTCTGGGTCAGGGCGCGGCGTTCGAACTCGACAATGCGCTGACGGTAGTGCTCGATCGTCTGGGCGGTCAGCACGCTGCGCTGGTCGTCCTTGAGCTCACCGTTGAGCTCCTGGGACAGTTTACGCGCCGCTGCCACCATCACGTCGAAGGCTTGCTTCGGATGGCGAGGACCCGGCAGACCCAGGAAGAAACTCACCGCCGGGGTGCTGAAGTGGTCGATGTCGTCCAGGTCGAATACGCCAGGCTTGACGGCGTTGGCCATGGAGAACAGCACTTCACCGTTGCCGGCCATGCTTTCGTGGCGATGGAAAATATCCATCTCGCCGAAACGCAAACCGCTCTCCAGAATGTTCTGCAACAGCGCCGGGCCCTTGAAGCCGGCAGCGTCGCGGCAGATCACGCTGATCACCAGCACTTCTTCAGCTTGCGGCTGATCCTTGTCGTTGACCGCTGGCGCGGACTTGGTGTCGTCCGGGAAATCGTCGTCGCGGCTGCTGAAGCTCGGGCCGCCGTCCAGATCCAGGCTGAGGTTCATGTCGCCCTGGGAAGGCTCGCTATGGCCACGCTTGCCGCGTTTGGAGCCCGACTCGCGAGGCTCCCGGGCCGGCATGCTCACCGACGGCAGATCCTGCTCGTCCAGTTGCGGCTCTTTATGTGCGTCCAGCACGCGCGGCGGGCCCAGCAGCTCGGCGCTGCTGTCCTCGTCCGGCAGGTTGGACAGACTTCGATCAAGACGGAACTTCAGTTTTCCCTTGCCGCCGCGCATACGGCGCCAGCCATCGAAAAGAATACCGGCAATGACAATAATGCCGATGACGATCAGCCACTCGCGCAGACCGATTTCCATGTAATCCCGTGCCTCTATAAAAAATGCTGAAAAATAAGGGGTTTACAACCTGCAAACCGCTTTAAAACGTGGCGCCAACTCTATGTTCTGACAGGCGTTTTGCCCACGTATACGAAAAATTGACATTAAACTAGCACGACCAAAGGCAACTTTACACCGTCTACCACGTTGGCTAGCGCGAATATGTCGATTGGCCAGCAAGTCGAAGCCAGGAAAAGAGTCCTACAAGCCGCAAACACTCTTCCTACAACCCCGACTCAGGCATCCACCATCGCCATCGCCTCCTCGACATCCACCGCCACCAGACGTGAACAACCGGGTTCGTGCATCGTCACACCCATCAGTTGTTCGGCCATTTCCATGGCGATCTTGTTGTGGGTGATATAGATGAACTGCACTGTCTGTGACATCTCTTTTACCAATCGCGCGTAGCGTCCAACGTTAGCGTCATCCAGTGGCGCGTCAACCTCATCGAGCATGCAGAACGGCGCCGGGTTCAACTTGAAGATCGCAAAAACCAGGGCCAATGCGGTCAGGGCCTTTTCGCCGCCGGAGAGCAAATGGATGGTGCTGTTCTTCTTTCCTGGCGGCTGCGCCATGATTGTTACCCCTGTATCGAGTAGATCTTCGCCCGTCAGTTCCAAATACGCGCGGCCTCCACCGAAAACTTTTGGGAAAAGCGCCTGTAAACCGCCATTGATCTGATCAAAGGTATCCTTGAAACGGTTGCGGGTTTCCTTGTCGATCTTGCGAATCACGTTCTCAAGGGTTTCAAGGGCTTCCACCAGATCGTCGTTCTGCGCATCCAGATAACGTTTACGCTCCGATTGTTGCTGGTACTCATCGATGGCCGCCAGGTTGATCGCGCCCAGACGCTGGATCCTGGCGGCGATGCGCTCGAGTTCTTCCTCAGCTTCCTTCTCGCTGGCCTCGGCAGTCAGTGTCGCGAGTACGCCGTGGAGATCGTAGCCGTCTTCCAGCAATTGGTCCTGCAAAGTCTTGCGGCGTACGGTCAGGGCCTGCCATTCCATGCGCTGGGTTTCGAGCTGGCTGCGAATCAACTGGGATTGCTGTTCGGCCTGGCTGCGACGCTTCTCGGCGTCGCGCAGTTCGCGGTCGGCATCTTCGAGGGCGATCTGCGCGGTCTTGAGCTCTTCGTCGACGGTCATGCGCTTGTCGAGCAACTCCTCGAGTTTCAGGCGCAGCTCTTCCAGTGGCGCCTCGCCCTCCTCCAGATTGAGGCTCAGTTGCTCGCGTTTTTCAGTCAGGCGCTCGGACTGCATCTCCAGCCGCTCCAGCGCCTGGCGCGTCGAATCATGCTGCGCCTTGAGCGAGCCCAGACGCACCGCCAGCTGATGGGCGTGATCCTTGTGCTGCCGCGCTTCCTGACGCACCCGGTCCAGACGCTCACGCAGGCTGTCGCGCTGGGCCAGCAGCAACTCACGCTGCTCGGTGTCCTGCGCCATGCTGTCGAGGGCTTCCTGCAATTGCAGGCGCGCTTCGCCGATGTTTTCGTGTTCCAGCGCTCGCTGCTCATCGAGTTCGATGAGCTCTTCGTCGAGGCGGGTACGGCGCAGGGTCAATTGTTCGGCCTTGGCCTTGCCGGCAGACAATTGAGCCTTCAACTCACCTTGCTGACGTGCTTCGTCCTGCAGCAAACGGCGCAGATGTTCGCGCCCGTTCTCCTGCTGACGCTGCTGTGCCCTGAGATTTTGCAGTCGGGTTTCCAGGGTTTCGACAGCGGCTTCGCGCTCTTCGCGCTCCAGGCCCAGTTGCTGGATTTCCTGACCCCGGGCGAGCACGCCGCTTTCCGCTTCACTAGCCCGACGCACCCGCAGAAAATGCCGACCGACCCAGTAACCGTCGCGGCTGATCAGGCTCTGCCCGGCAGCCAATTGACTGCGCAAGGCCAAGGCCTGTTCGAGGCTGTCCACCGGCTTGACCTGCCCCAGCCATGGCGACAGATCGAGCTGCGCCTCGACCTTGTCCAGCAGGCTGCCCGGCACCCGTACGCCATCGCTGGACGGGCTGAGCAAGCGCAAGTCGCCCTGGGCAAACCCGGACAGATCGAAATCGTTGAAATCGTCCACCAGCACCGCTTGCAGGTCGGCACCCAGCACGGTTTCCACCGCCAGTTCCCAACCGGCCTCAACCTTCAGGCCTTCGGCCAGGCGCGGGCGATTCGCAAGATTCTGTTCGCGCAGCCATTCGGCGGTACCGGTGCCCGGGTCGAGCGCGGCTTGCTGCAAAGCTTCGAGTGAAGCCAGCCGACCGTTGAGGCGCTGCAAATCGCCTTGCGCCTGCTGCTGCGCGGTCAGCGCTTGCTGCAGTTCCTGACGCAACTGCTCAAGCTTTTCGACCTGGGCTTCTTCGCTGGTCTGCAAATCCTCGAGCGTCGCTTCGGATTCAGCGAGCTGCTCGCTGAGCGCCATGATCGCCGCGTCTTCCGGGTCCGCCGAGAGCAAGGCGCGTTCTTCGCCAAGACGCTTCTGGCGATCGGCCAGGCGCTCCAGGCTGGTTTCCAGCTGCTGGATCCGCGATTGCTGCACTTCGGCCTGACGGCGCGGCTCGGCGGCGGTGAGGTTGAACGTATCCCACTGCTCTTGCCAGCCGTGCATGGTGGTTTCGGATTCTTCCAGCGCGGCAGCGGCCTCTTCGGCGGCGGCGCTGGTGACTTCCTGCTCCGGGGTGAGCATGTCCAGCTCTTCGCCGAGGGTCAGCAGCAGCGTGCGGTCGTGGCCCAGGTGCGATTCGGTTTCCAGGCGCGCGCGCTCGGCCTCTTTCAGGTCATCCTGCAACTGGCGCAAACGCTGCTGACCGTGCTGGATGCTCTGCTCGACCCGGGCAATGTCGCCGCCGACCGAGTAGAAGCGCCCCTGCACCAGGTTGAAGCGTTCCGACAGGTCGTGGTGCCCGTCACGCAGGCGCTCGATGCTTGCGTCGGCATTGCGCTGTTCGGCCACCAAGGCTTCGAAAGAAACTTCCTGGTTGCCGATGATCGCTTCACGCTGGCCGACCTGATCGTTCAGCGCCTGCCAGCGCAGGGCCGACAGCTGGGCCTTGAGCTGACGCTCCTCGCCCTTGAATTCCTGATACTTCTTGGCGGCCTCGGCCTGGCGGTGCAAGCGTTCGAGCTGACGCTCGAGCTCTTCGCGCAGGTCGGTCAGGCGCTCAAGGTTTTCGTGGGTGCGGCGGATGCGGTTTTCCGTCTCGCGCCGGCGCTCCTTGTACTTGGAGATACCCGCGGCTTCTTCGATGAAGTTGCGCAGGTCTTCGGGTTTGGACTCGATCAGCTTGGAGATCATCCCCTGCTCGATGATCGAGTAGCTGCGCGGGCCAAGGCCGGTGCCGAGGAAGATGTCGGTGATGTCGCGGCGCCGGCATTTGGTGCCGTTGAGGTAATAGGTGGTCTGGCTGTCGCGGGTCACTTTGCGGCGGATGGAGATTTCCGCATAAGCGGCGTACTCCCCGAGCAAGGTGCCGTCGGAGTTGTCGAACACCAGTTCGATGCTCGCCTGGCTCACCGGCTTGCGGCTGGTGGAGCCGTTGAAGATGACGTCGGTCATCGATTCGCCGCGCAGGTTCTTCGCCGAACTCTCGCCCATCACCCAGCGCACGGCGTCGATGATGTTCGATTTGCCGCAGCCATTGGGCCCGACCACCGCCGCCATGTTACTGGGGAAGTTCACCGTGGTCGGGTCGACGAAGGATTTGAACCCCGCCAGCTTGATGCACTTGAGCCGCAAGATCAGGCGTCCGTCAAGGCGGATATCACCAGATCGCAACTGCGCTGGGCGTAAGCCGTCAGCACTTCGCGAATCTGCACGAAGTCACGGGCCAGCACGGCAGCGAGCAAGCGCTCGAACAGCTCGAGGAATTCGCTCATCGACGCTTTGCGCTGGTCCAGCGCGAGGAAATACGCACGGCTCATGGCCGGCTGCAGATTCTCGACTGTCTCCTGCAAGTACGGGTTGTTGGCGAACGGGTACGCGGCGCGCATCACGTTGAAGCTGTCGTCGACGAAAGTGCGGATGTCCTGACGCTCGTAGCTGGCAGTCAGGCGTTGCTGGATCTGCACGAACGGCGCCATGTCGGCCTGGGTTTTCCAGCCGCTGGCCACGGAGTTACCGAGCAGGATATAGAGTTCGCTCATCAGCGTGCACAGGCTCTGCACCTTGTGCGGTGTGAGCTCGGTGACGTGGGCGCCCCGTCGCGGCAGGATCGCGATCAGGTGCCGACGCTCGAGGATCAGCAAGGCCTCGCGGACCGAACCGCGGCTGACGTTGAGGGCCAGCGTGACCTTCTGTTCCTGGATGCGCTCTCCGGGCTTCATTTCGCCGCGAATGATGCGTTCGGCGAGGTGGTGAGCGATTTGCTCGGCGAGGCTGTCCGGCGCCTTGAACGTCATGGTTGTCCTTCAAACTCTTTGATCTGTACAAGCGGCGCAGTGTAGCGCAATTGCTGCGTCAGGGCGGAGTGCCCGCCCGGAGGTTTTTGGCACGATTCAAGCAAATTCAAGCAAAAAGGCAGGCTATCGAACCAGCGACAATAATTAAGGAACAGGTGGTTAATCGACAAATTGCAATTTCCTGACCTTTAAGTCAGAAAATCATTGACCGAAAAGTCAGACCTGCTAAATTCAGTTCCTATCGGTTAACAACAATAATGAGTCTGCGAGGCCTTCCGTGATCCAGTTTTTACTAAACCAGGAACTCCGTAGCGAGCACGCCCTGGACCCGAACCTGACCGTGCTCAATTATCTGCGCGACCATGTGGGCAAACCCGGCACCAAAGAAGGCTGCGCCAGCGGTGACTGCGGCGCCTGCACCGTGGTGGTCGGCGAATTGCAGACCGATGATGACGGCCGCGAACACATTCGCTATCGCAGCCTCAACTCGTGCCTGACCTTCGTGTCGTCCCTGCACGGCAAGCAACTGATCAGCGTCGAAGACCTCAAGCACAAAGGTGAACTGCACAGCGTGCAGAAAGCCATGGTCGAGTGCCACGGCTCGCAATGCGGCTTCTGCACCCCCGGTTTCGTGATGTCGCTGTTTGCCCTGCAAAAGAACAGCGATGCACCGGATCATGCCAAGGCCCACGAAGCACTGGCCGGCAACCTCTGCCGTTGCACCGGCTACCGGCCGATCCTGGAAGCCGCCGAACAGTCCTGCTGCGCCAAGCAACCGGACCAGTTCGACGCCCGCGAGGCCGACACCATCGCACGCCTGAAAGCCATTGCCCCGACCGATATCGGCGAACTCAACAGCGGCGACAAGCGCTGCCTGGTGCCCCTGACCGTGGCCGACCTGGCCGACCTCTACGACGCTTATCCACAGGCCCGCCTGCTGGCCGGCGGTACTGACCTGGCGCTGGAAGTCACGCAGTTCCACCGCACCCTGCCGGTGATGATCTACGTCGGCAACGTCGCCGAGATGAAGCGCATCGACCGCTTTGACGATCGCCTGGAAATCGGCGCCGCCACGTCCCTGTCCGATTGCTACGAGGCCTTGAACGCCGAGTACCCGGACATCGGTGAATTGCTGCACCGCTTCGCGTCCTTGCAGATCCGCAACCAGGGCACCCTGGGCGGCAACATCGGCAACGCCTCGCCGATTGGTGACTCGCCGCCCCTGCTGATCGCCCTCGGCGCGCAAATCGTGCTGTGCAAAGGCGAAACCCGCCGTACCCTGGCGCTGGAAGATTACTTCATCGATTACCGTGTCACTGCGCGCCAGGAAAGCGAGTTCATCGAGAAGATCATCGTGCCCCGCGCCAGCGTCGAAAAACTGTTCCGTGCCTACAAGGTTTCCAAGCGCCTGGACGATGACATCTCGGCAGTCTGCGCCGCCTTCAACATTCGCCTGGAAAACGGCGTCGTCGCTGAAGCCCGCGTCGCCTTCGGCGGCATGGCCGCCATCCCGAAACGCGCCGCAGCCTGCGAAGCCGCGTTGCTCGGTTCGCCATTCAACAACGCCACTGTCGAACGCGCCTGCGCTGCCCTGGGCGAAGACTTCACGCCGCTCTCGGACTTCCGCGCCAGCAAGGAATATCGCCTGCTCAGCGCACAGAACCTGCTGCGCAAATACTTCATCGAACTGCAAACACCGCACATCGAGACTCGGGTGACCGCTTATGTCTAATCATCACGCCGTAGAGAAGACCCAAGCCGAATTGGCTGAACTGTTCGCCAAGGACCTGACCACCGGTGTCGGCCGCAGCGTCAAGCACGACAGCGCCGCCAAGCATGTGGCCGGTGAAGCGCAGTACATCGACGACCGCCTGGAGTTTCCGAACCAGTTGCACGTTTATGCGCGCATGTCGGACCGTGCCCACGCCCGGATCATCAGCATCGACACTTCGCCCTGCTACGCCTTTGAAGGCGTGCGCATCGCCATCACCCACGAAGACGTGCCGGGCCTGAAGGACATCGGTCCGTTGCTGCCGGGCGATCCGCTGCTGGCGATCGATACCGTGCAATTCGTCGGTCAACCGGTGATCGCCGTGGCGGCGAAAGACCTGGAAACCGCGCGCAAGGCGGCGATGGCCGCAATCATCGAATACGAAGACCTGGAGCCTGTGCTGGACGTGGTCGAAGCCCTGCGCAAGCGCCACTTCGTACTCGACAGCCACACCCACAAACGCGGCGATTCGGCCACGGCGCTGGCCACTGCCGAACATCGCATCCAGGGCACGCTGCACATTGGTGGCCAGGAACACTTCTACCTGGAAACCCAGATCTCTTCGGTGATGCCGACCGAAGACGGCGGCATGATCGTCTACTGCTCCACGCAAAACCCCACCGAAGTGCAGAAACTGGTGGCCGAAGTGCTGGACGTGTCGATGAACAAGATCGTCGTCGACATGCGCCGCATGGGCGGTGGTTTCGGCGGCAAGGAAACCCAGGCGGCCAGCCCTGCGTGCCTGTGCGCGGTGATCGCGCACCTCACCGGCCAGCCGACCAAGATGCGTCTGCCACGGGTCGAAGACATGCTGATGACCGGCAAGCGTCACCCGTTCTATGTCGAGTACGACGTGGGCTTCGACAGCACCGGCCGCCTGCACGGCATCAACCTGGAACTGGCCGGCAACTGCGGTTGTTCCCCTGACCTGTCGGCGTCGATCGTCGACCGCGCGATGTTCCACTCGGACAACTCGTACTACCTGGGCGATGCGACCATCAACGGTCACCGCTGCAAGACCAACACCGCGTCGAACACCGCCTACCGTGGTTTCGGCGGCCCGCAAGGCATGGTCGCCATCGAAGAAGTGATGGATGCCATCTCTCGCCATCTGGCCCTGGATCCGTTGGCCGTGCGCAAGGCCAACTACTACGGCAAGACCGAGCGCAACGTCACCCACTACTACCAGACCGTCGAGCACAACATGCTCGAAGAGATGACCGCGGAACTGGAAGAAAGCAGCCAATACGCCGAGCGCCGCGAAGCGATCCGTCGCTACAACGCCAACAGCCCGATCCTGAAAAAAGGCCTGGCACTGACCCCGGTGAAATTCGGTATTTCCTTCACCGCCAGCTTCCTCAACCAGGCCGGTGCCCTGGTGCACGTCTACACCGACGGCAGCATCCACCTGAACCACGGTGGCACCGAAATGGGCCAGGGCCTGAACACCAAGGTCGCGCAAGTCGTGGCCGAAGTGTTCCAGGTGGAAATGGACCGCGTGCAGATCACCGCGACCAACACCGACAAAGTACCGAACACCTCGCCGACCGCCGCTTCCAGTGGCGCCGACCTGAACGGCAAGGCCGCGCAGAACGCCGCCGAAACCATCAAGCAACGCCTGGTGGAATTCGCGGCTCGCCAGTACAAGGTCAGCGAAGAGGACGTGGAATTCCACAACGGCCACGTGCGGGTTCGCGATCACATCCTGACCTTCGAAGCGCTGATCCAGCAGGCGTATTTCGCCCAGGTGTCGCTGTCGAGCACCGGCTTCTACAAGACTCCGAAAATCTACTACGACCGCAGCCAGGCTCGCGGCCGTCCGTTCTACTACTTCGCCTTTGGCGCGGCGTGCTGCGAAGTGCTGGTCGACACCCTGACCGGCGAATACAAGATGCTGCGCACCGACATCCTCCACGACGTCGGCGCCTCGCTGAACCCGGCCATCGACATCGGTCAGGTCGAGGGCGGTTTCATCCAGGGCATGGGCTGGCTGACCATGGAAGAGCTGGTGTGGAACAACAAGGGCAAGCTGATGACCAACGGCCCGGCCAGCTACAAGATCCCGGCCGTGGCGGACATGCCGCTGGACCTGCGGGTGAAGCTGGTGGAAAACCGCAAGAACCCCGAAGACACGGTGTTCCATTCCAAGGCTGTGGGCGAGCCGCCGTTCATGCTCGGCATCGCCTCGTGGTGTGCGATCAAGGACGCCGTGGCGAGCCTGGGCGATTACCGGCATCAACCGAAAATCGACGCCCCGGCGACGCCTGAGCGAGTGTTGTGGGGCTGTGAGCAGATGCGCCAGTTGAAGGCGGCGAAGGCTGTCGAGGCTGAGACCGAGTTGGCTTCGCTCTGAGACCGAGGTGCGGCCTTCGCGAGCAAGCCCGCTCCCACAATGGATCTCCAGTGGGCACAAATTTTGTGAATGACAGAGATCAAAATGTGGGAGCGGGCTTGCTCGCGAAGAGGCCGGTACAAACAACAGAGATGTTGAGGTGAAACATGTACAACTGGATCGACGCCCTCGCCGACCTGCAAAACCAGGGTGAGCCCTGCGTGCTGGTTACCATCATCGAAGAGCTCGGCTCGACGCCGCGCAACGCTGGCTCGAAGATGGTCATCAGCGCGAACCAGAGCTTCGACACCATCGGTGGCGGGCACCTGGAATACAAGGCCATGAAGATCGCTCGCGAGATGCTCGCCAGCGGCAAGCAGGACACCCATCTGGAGCGCTTCAGCCTCGGCGCCAGCCTCGGCCAGTGCTGCGGTGGCGCGACCGTATTGCTGTTTGAACCGATGGGCCAGGTTCAAGCGCAGATCGCCGTGTTCGGTGCCGGCCACGTCGGCCGCGCCCTGGTGCCACTGCTGGCCAGCCTGCCTTGCCGGGTGCGCTGGATCGATTCGCGGGAAGATGAATTCCCCGAGCAGATCCCCCATGGCGTGCGCAAGATCGTCAGCGAAGAACCGGTGGATGAAATCGATGATCTGCCGGCCGGCAGCTACTACATCGTGATGACCCACAACCATCAACTCGACCTCGAACTGACCGCTGCGATCCTCAAGCGCAACGACTTCGCCTACTTCGGCCTGATCGGTTCGAAGACCAAACGGGTGAAGTTCGAACATCGCCTGCGCGACCGCGGTTTCGACAACAGCGTCGTGCAACGCATGCGCTGCCCGATGGGCATCGGCGAAGTCAAAGGCAAGCTGCCTGTGGAAATCGCCATCTCCATCGCCGGCGAAATCATCGCCACCTATAACGCGAACTTCGGCCAGCAAACCTCCAGCGCCGGATCGATTGCCAAACTGCTGCCTGCCTCACGCCGCAGCCAAGCCTCCAACTGAGAATTCTCATGCCACTGACTCGCAGAGCCTACCGCGCCGCCATCCTGCACAGCATCGCCGACCCAGCCGTCGTCGGCATCGAAGCCTCCTACGAGTATTTCGAAGACGGCTTGCTGGTTGTGGATAACGGCCAGATCAGCGCCCTCGGTCACGCCAGCGAACTGCTGCCGACCCTGCCGGCTGACGTCGAAATCACCCACTACCAGGATGCACTGATCACCCCCGGCTTCATCGACACCCACATCCACCTGCCGCAAACCGGCATGGTCGGCGCCTATGGCGAGCAACTGCTGGACTGGCTCAACACCTACACCTTCCCGTGCGAAAGCCAGTTCGCCGACAAGGCCCACGCCGACCAGGTCGCGGACATTTTCATCAAGGAACTGCTGCGCAACGGCACCACCACTGCGCTGGTATTCGGCAGCGTGCACCCGCAATCGGTGAACTCGTTCTTCGAAGCGGCCGAGCAGCTCGACCTGCGGATGATCGCCGGCAAGGTGATGATGGACCGCAACGCCCCGGACTACCTGACCGACACCGCCGAATCCAGCTACGTCGAAAGCAAGGCGCTGATCGAGCGCTGGCACGGCAAGGGTCGCCTGCACTACGCGGTCACCCCACGCTTCGCACCGACCAGCACCCCGGAACAACTGACCCTGGCCGGCCAGCTGCTGACCGAGTACCCGGATCTGTACATGCAGACCCACATCAGCGAAAACCTCAAGGAAATCGAGTGGGTCAAAGAGCTTTTCCCGGAGCGCAAGGGCTACCTGGACGTCTACGATCACTACCAGTTGCTCGGCGAGCGCTCAGTGTTCGCCCACGGTGTGCACCTGTGCGATGACGAGTGCGCGCGACTGGCAGAAACAGGTTCGGCCATCTCGTTCTGCCCGACCTCGAACTTCTTCCTCGGCAGCGGCCTGTTCAACCTGCCGATGGCCGAGAAGCACAAGCTCAATGTCGGTATCGGCACCGATGTGGGTGGCGGCACCAGTTTCTCGCTGCTGCAAACTCTCAACGAAGCCTACAAGGTCATGCAACTGCAAGGTGCACGCCTGAGCCCGTTCAAGTCGCTGTACCTGGCCACCCTCGGCGGCGCCCGCGCATTGCGCCTGGAAGACAAGATCGGCAACCTGCAACCGGGCACCGACGCCGACTTCCTGGTGCTGGACTACAACGCCACGCCGCTGCTGAGCTATCGCCTGAAGCAGGCCAATAACATCGCCGAGACATTGTTTGTGTTGATGACCCTGGGGGATGACCGGACTGTGCAGCAGACCTATGCAGCGGGGAACCTGGTGCATCAGCGATAAAATTTGCGCCCATAAAAAAATCCCCCGTGATCATCAGATTCCGGGGGATTTTTTTGACCCTCTGTAGGAGCGAGCCTGCTCGCGATGAACCCGAGGGCGCCACGGGGTGTCAGGCTTCCCGCGTAATCGTTAACGACCATCGCGAGCAGGCTCGCTCCTACAGGGGGCGGTGTCAGATTTTCGCGGGTGAACGCCCAGGCTTCTTGGTCTGCAGCAAATGCGAGAACACCGCATGCAGATCATCCGACGCACTTTCCTCATCGAGGTTGAGTTTGCTGTCGATGTGATCCATGTGATGCATCATCAGGTTCACCGCCAGTTCAGCGTCGCGCTTTTCGATGGCGTCGATCAACTGGGTGTGCTCGTCGTAGGAGCAATGGGAACGGTTGCCGCTTTCGTACTGGGCGATGATCAGCGACGTCTGGGACACCAGGCTGCGCTGGAAGCTGATCAACGGGGCGTTTTTCGCCGCTTCGGCCAGCTTCAGGTGAAACTCGCCCGACAGACGGATACCGGCACCGCGATCACCGCGCGAGAAACTGTCGCGTTCATCGTTGACCATCTGGCGCAACTCGGCAATCTGCTCGGCGGTAGCGTGCTGAACCGCCAATTCGGTGATCGCACGCTCGACCAGACGGCGAGCCATGAACACCTGACGGGCTTCTTCGACGCTCGGGCTGGCGACCACGGCGCCGCGATTCGGACGCAGCAGCACCACGCCTTCATGGGCCAGGCGCGACAAGGCGCGGCGAATGATGGTGCGGCTGACCCCGAAAATTTCCCCCAGCGCTTCTTCGCTCAACTTGGTGCCGGGCGCCAGACGCTGCTCGAGGATGGCCTCGAAGATATGCGCGTAGACAATATCGTCCTGGGTACCGCTGCGGCCGGCTTTGCCTGCTCGCGGTTGTTTCTTTAGGGGTTGCAACTGTTCGTTCATGGGCACTCGAGTCGGAAGAACTGCGGCGAATTGACCGTGACTGTAATACGGCACAGTGGGTCGCTGGCAAGTATCGCGTAAAAAACACTGCGATTGTACACAATGGAGGGTGGCAACACGACTGTACGGCTGAATGTTGCCTCGGCTGTATCGCAACGCCTGGTTACTTTTGAGTTTAGGCTTGTTCGCAGAATCCGCCTTCCTGTGGGAGCGGGCTTGCTCGCGAATGCAGTCTGTCAGCAACATCAATGTCGACTGACACGCCCTCTTCGCGAGCAAGCCCGCTCCCACAAGGTTCTGCATCGCTGCGGACATCTTCATTTGTTAAGGAACATCCCCGTCATGAACGACGCCACCCACACGCAAATCCGCCCGCTGGCCGACACTTCGCCCTCGGCCATCGTCGCCGGTTTCATCGCCATGATGACCGGCTACACCAGCTCCCTGGTGCTGATGTTCCAGGCCGGGCAAGCGGCGGGCCTGAGCAGCGGGCAGATTTCTTCGTGGATCTGGGCGATTTCCATCGGCATGGCGGTGTGCTCCATCGGCCTGTCCTTGCGTTATCGCACGCCGATCACCATTGCCTGGTCGACCCCGGGCGCAGCGCTGCTGATCACCAGCCTGGGCGGCGTGAGCTACGGCGAAGCCATTGGTGCCTATATTACCTGCGCGGTGCTGGTGACGATTTGCGGGCTGACCGGCAGCTTCGAACGACTGGTGAAAAAGATTCCGGCATCCCTGGCCGCCGCCCTGCTGGCGGGGATCCTGTTCAAGATCGGCAGCGAGATTTTCGTCGCAGCGCAACACCGCACTGCCCTGGTACTGGGGATGTTCGTCACTTATCTGGTGGTCAAGCGCCTGTCGCCGCGCTATGCGGTGTTGGCGGCATTGCTGATCGGCACGGCATTGTCAGGCTTCATGGGGTTATTGGACTTCAGCGGCTTCCACCTGGAAGTGGCCACGCCGGTCTGGACCACACCGAATTTCTCCCTGGCCGCGACCATCAGCATCGGCATCCCGCTGTTTGTCGTCGCCATGACCTCACAAAACATGCCCGGCATCGCCGTATTGCGCGCCGATGGCTACACGGTACCCGCCTCGCCGCTGATCACCACCACCGGCATCGCCAGTTTACTGCTGGCACCGTTCGGTTCCCACGGGATCAACCTGGCGGCCATCAGCGCCGCGATCTGCACCGGGCCCCACGCCCATGAAGACCGTAACAAGCGCTACACCGCGGCGGTCTGGTGCGGGATTTTCTACGGGATTGCCGGCGTGTTCGGCGCGACGCTCGCGGCATTGTTTGCCGCGCTGCCCAAGGAACTGGTGCTGTCGATTGCGGCGCTGGCGCTGTTCGGCTCGATCATCAATGGCTTGAGCATCGCCATGAGCGAAGTGAAGGAACGTGAAGCGGCGCTGATCACCTTCATGGTCACGGCATCGGGGCTGACGCTGTTTTCCATCGGTTCGGCGTTCTGGGGGATTGTCGCGGGGGTGGTGACGCTGCTGATCCTGAACTGTAGGAGCGAACCTGCTCGCGATGGTCGTCAACGATAACGCTGGAAACCTGAGACCCCGCGGCGCTCTCAGGTTCATCGCGAGCAAGCTCGCGCCTGCAAAAAAAGCATAAAAAAACGGCGACCCTTGGGTCGCCGTTTTTTCTGGAACATCAAGCTACCGGATTGATCGGCTTTTCCGGGTACCAGACGTCCAGCAGCGGGCTGACTTCAACGCTGGTCAGCTCGGTGCGGCCTTTGAGCCAGGCTTCAACGGCAGCGCGCTGTTCAGCGCTGACCGAGCCACGCTTCTGCAGGCAAACCAGACCGTAGTCATCGCCGCCAACATAGCCCAGACCGTTGGCTTCCATGGCTTCTTTGAGGAACGCGTCGAGGAAAGCATCAATGGCTTCATCAGCCAAATCTTCTTTGAAATCCAGGTTCAGTTCGAAACCCAGCTCTTGAAATTCATCGACGCACAGTTTTTTGCGCAGACGCTGGGAACGGTTAGTCGCCATTGGAACAATCCTCTTAAGTAATAACGGGCGGCACTTTAGCAGTTTAAGCCGCCGATTGCCTGACTCTCTGGGCCACCACGCCTACCGTCGGTAAAAAAATAGCCGATCAGGATGCTCGCGCACGGCACAAGCCGTGACACCTTGGGGCATAATGCCGACACTTTCATGACCATTGAGGGAATTTATCTCCATGCCCTCTTTATATTTCCCCTCGGCTGTAGGGTTTTATTTCAGATGATCAAATCTTTACGTCCTTTGCTGTTGGCCGGTTTTCTTCTCCCCCTGGCCCTCCCCGTTTCCGCCGCTCCAATCAATACCGCGTTGTCGCCCAACGTTGAAAAAGCCCTGAAAGCCAGCAAGCTGCAGGACAACGCCCTGTCGCTGGTGATGATCCCCCTCACCGGCCCCGGCACCCCGACGGTGTTCAACGCCGACGTGTCGGTCAACCCGGCATCGACCATGAAACTGGTCACCACCTACGCGGCGCTGGAAATGCTCGGCCCGAACCACCAGTGGAAAACCGAGTTCTACACCGACGGCACCCTCAGTGGCGGCATTCTCAACGGCAACCTCTACCTTAAGGGTGGCGGCGATCCGAAGCTGAACATGGAAAAACTCTGGCTGCTGATGCGCGACCTGCGCGCCAACGGCGTGACCCAGGTCACCGGCGACCTGGTGCTGGATAAAACCTTCTTCGTGCAACCGCAACTGCCGGAGTTCAATGACGACGGCAACGACGATAACAAGCCGTTCCTGGTCAAGCCCGACTCGCTGCTGGTCAACCTCAAGGCGCTGCGCTTCGTCGCGCGCAATGACTCGGGCAAGGTGCTGGTCTCGGTGGAACCGCCGATTGCGAGCATCCGCATCGACAACCAGGTCAAGGCTCTCAACTCCAAGCAATGCACCGGTGGCGTGCGCTACAACCCGGTGACTCAGGCCGACGGCAGCGTGACCGTGACGGTCGGCGGCCAACTGGGGGAAGGCTGCAGCTCGCAGACTTACCTGTCGCTGCTCGACCACGCGACCTACACCGCCGGCGCCGTCCGCGCGATCTGGAAGGAACTGGGTGGCAGCATTCAGGGCAGGGATGTGCTGGCGCCAACACCGAAAGACGCCAAGGTCCTGGCCCGGGCGTTCTCGCCGGACCTGGCGGAAATCATCCGCGACATCAACAAGTACAGTAACAACACCATGGCCCAGCAGTTGTTCCTGAGCCTGGGCCAACGCTTCCGCACCGATGCCGATGGTGACGACGCCAAGGCTGCCCAGCGTGTCGTGCGTCAGTGGCTGGCGAAAAAAGGCATCACCGCGCCGCACCTGGTGATGGAGAACGGCTCCGGCCTGTCCCGTGCCGAGCGTGTCAGCGCCCGAGAAATGGCCTCGATGCTGGAAGCTGCCTGGCACAGTCCGTATTCCGCCGAATACATCAGTTCGATGCCGATCGCCGGCACCGACGGCACCATGCGCAAACGCCTGAAGACCACTGCGATGCGCGGTGAAGCCCACGTCAAGACCGGCACCCTGAACACCGTGCGGGCGATCGCCGGTTTCAGTCGCGACGTCAACGGCAACACCTGGGCGGTGGTGGCGATCCTCAACGACAAGGCCCCGTTCGGCGCCTCGTCGGTACTCGATCAGGTGCTGCTGGATCTGTACCGCCAACCGAAAACGCCGCAAACGGCTTCGGTTCTGTAAAGCGCCACATAACCCTGTGGGAGCGGGCTTGCTCGCGAAGACGGCGGCACATCCAACATCGATGTGACTGACAAATCGCCTTCGCGAGCAAGCCCGCTCCCACAGGGATTGCATGCAACCCTAGTTCATTTCCTCTTCTACCCGATCCCTTCCTGCCTGCTTCGCCGCGTAAACCCCCGAATCCGCACGCAACAGCAAGGCATCGGCGCCCTCCCCGACCCGCCAACTGGCAATCCCGAAACTGGCAGTGACCGTACCGACACCTTCAATGGGTGAACTGCGCAGGCCTTGCCACAATTGCTGGGCCAACATATAGGCCTGTTCGCCGCTGATATCCGGGCACAGCACCATGAACTCCTCACCGCCCAAGCGGCAGAACACATCGGTGCGACGCAGCCGGTGGCCGATCCGTTGGCACACGGCCTGCAACACCCGATCACCGATGGCATGACCATGCAGGTCATTGATGCGCTTGAAATGGTCGATATCGAGCATGATCACCGACAGATCCCCACCGCCACGCTCCACCCGGGCCATTTCGATGGTCAAGCGTTCCTGGAAATAACGCCGGTTGTGGATACCGGTCAGGGAATCGGTGACCGACAACGCGCGCAACTCTTCTTCCACCCGCTTCCTATCGGAAATGTCCGAGATGTAGCCGTGCCACAGCACACCGCCACCGGGCAGTTCCTCTGGCGTGGCCTCGCCACGTACCCAACGCAGACCCCGTTGCGGCAATTGCACGCGGTATTCCTCGCGCCAGGGACTGAGGGTGTCGGCCGAGGCACGGATCGAGGCTCGGACACGGGTGCTGTCCTGGGGGTGAATCCGGGTGAAGATCGCTTCGGCATTGAGCAGCAGCACGTCAGGTTCCAGCTCGTAGATCTCGCGAATGCCGTCGCTGGCGTAGATCACGCTGAAACGCCCGTCGAACTCCATCTTGAACTGGTAGATGCCACCGGGCACGTGGGCGCTGAGTTTCTTCAACAACAGATCCCGCGCCGCGAGCGCCTCATGGACCCGCTTACGCTCGGTGATGTCGATGCACACCGCCAGGTGCCCGACCCACAGGCCTTGCTCGTCGAGCACTGGCGTGGCGAGCATGTTGACGATCAAATGGCTGCCATCGCCACGTACCAGCGTCCACTCCCGCGCCTCGTGGCTGCCCTGCACGTCGCCTTCGACCAGCATCGCCTGGCAGGTCGGCACCGGTTTACCATAGCGTGCGCTCAACTCTGCCGAGCGAGCGACCAGCTCCCGGGGCAGGTGCAGGCTCTCCAGGGTCATATGCCCCACCACCTCGGCACTGGTATAGCCAAGCATCTGCTCAGCACCGGCGTTGAAGGTGCTGATGACACCGCGCAGGTCGGTGGCGATGATCGCGACCTGGGTGGCGGCATTCAGCACACCACGCAACTGACCATGGGTTCCGCGCAGCTCCTGCTCTCGATCCCGTAGCTCCTGGGTGCGTTGCTCGACCATTTTCAACGCCCGCTGCCGCTGGCTGACCAACACGTACAGCAAGGCACTGAGCATCACGCTGAGCATTCCACCCAACACCACCACACTGGTCACGGAGGAATGATTGGCCTTCACGAACGCATCGCTGGGCTGGATATCGACTTGATAGTCATGGTCGGCCATGCGCAACAGGCGCGTGGCCGACAGCTCGCTGATGGCCGGCGGGTTGGGTGACTCGAACAGCACCTCGTGCTGGTCATCGATCGACAAATCGAGGATGCGCACCGAGAGATAGTCATGGCTGGCGTCCGGCAGTCCGTCCGCCAACAACTGGCGCATGCTGATCACGGCCATGACATAACCGTAGGGCTTCGTGGATTTGCGGTCCTGACTGTTGCGCTGCATGAGCGGCGCGACCAGCAGCACGCCGCGGGCATAAGCCGGTTCGATACTTACCAGATGCATCGGTTGCGATACCGCCATACCGCCACGCTGATCGGCCCGAGCGAGCGTGGCACGCCGCAGCGGCTGGGCCAGCAAGTCGTAACCGAGGGGAGCGCCGAGTTTGCTTTGCGTCTGGCTGTACAGCACCGCCACGTACTCATCTCGCTCGCCGGCCAGTTGCAGTTGGCCGTCGGCGTTGAGCTCTCTCAGGGTAAAGTTGTTCAAGCCCTCGTCTCGCACCCGACGCTCGAACGCCACCCGCTCGTCACGAGTGACCCGCTGGGCATAGGAATACGCTTGGGTTCGCAGCAGCAAAGGTTGGGTGTAGCCGTCGAATTCCGCTCGGGACACCGAATCGGAATTGGCGAAAAACCGACGCAGGCCGTCGAGGCGCTGCTCCTGATCTTCGAAACGCTCTTCGATACGGCTGTAACGTTCACTGGCCAGCAGTTGGAAACGTTGCCGCAATTGATGGTGAAACAGATTCAGCGTCGACCACGCCAGCAACCCGGTGAGCACCCCGCCAACCAGCAATACCAGCAGCGCGACCAACCAGGCCGAGGCATCTTCGCTGATTATTCCCAGGATCCTGGGGCGCACGGCGTGCAACGACATAAAACGCAAACTCAAAACGCCAGGTGCGGAGAAGCCCTTTGGCCATGAACTGAGTTATAGCTATTAGCCACTAATTTGACCAGCACTGAACAACTCTGTAGGAGCGAGCTTGCTCGCGATGGTCGATAACGATAACACGTGCTTTCTGAATACACGCGGCGCTTTCGGGTTCATCGCGAGCAGGCTCGCTCCTACAGTGAATCAGCACAGCTATCAACGAGCCGTAATTTTCCAGGCGCGATGGATCTTGGCGTTGCGGGCAAAATCCGGGTCGATGGTCTGGGCGGTGATCTCCTCGACTGCATAACGCTCGCCGAGATTGGCTTCCAGTTCAAACTTGCGGAAGTTGTTGGAGAAGTACAACACGCCGCCGGGCGCCAGTCGCGCCATGGCCAGGTCGATCAGTTGCACCTGGTCGCGCTGCACGTCGAAGACACCTTCCATGCGCTTGGAGTTGGAGAACGTCGGCGGGTCGATGAAGATCATGTCGTACTCGTCACGACTGGCTTCGAGCCACGCCATCACATCACCCTGCTCCAGGCGGTTCTTGTCGGAGAAACCGTTCAACGACAGGTTGCGACGCGCCCAGTCCAGATAGGTTTTCGACAGGTCGACACTGGTGGTGCTGCGCGCGCCGCCCTTGGCCGCATGCACACTGGCCGTCGCGGTGTAGCAGAACAGATTGAGGAAGCGCTTGCCGGCCGCCTCTTTCTGGATACGCATGCGCATCGGCCGGTGGTCGAGGAACAGACCGGTGTCGAGGTAGTCGGTGAGGTTCACCAGCAGCTTCACGCCACCCTCATTGACCTCGACGAACTTGCCCTGTGCCGCCTGGCGCTCGTACTGCTTGGTGCCGCTCTGGCGCTCGCGGCGCTTGACCACCACACGGCTCTTGTCGATGTTCAACGCCTGCGGGATGGCTGCCAGGGCATCGAACATGCGGGCCGAAGCCTTTTCCGGATCGATTGATTTCGGCGCGACGTACTCCTGGACATGTACCCAATCGTGATACAGGTCGATGGCCATGGAGTATTCCGGCATGTCGGCATCGTACACGCGGTAGCAGTCGATGCCTTCACGCTTGACCCACTTGCCCAGGGCCTTGAGGTTCTTTTGCAGGCGGTTGGCGAACATCTGCCCGCCTTCGCTCAGGCGCGGCTGCTCGACCACTGGAGCCGGTGCCGGCGCCGGTTTGATCGGGTTGCCGTTTTTGTTGAACTTGCGTTCCTGCGGTTCGTTCGGCGCCTGATCGTAGGCGGCTTGCTCGCGCTCGACCTGGCGCTGCTCCGGAGTACGACGCTCGCCGGTGACGAATTGATCCGGCAACACCTTGATCAGCAACAGCTTGCACGGCAAGGCGCCGTTCCAGAACGAATACTGCTTGTGGCTGCGGATGCCCATGCGCTTGCCCAGGTCCGGGGCGCCGGTGAACACCGCGGCTTCCCAGTTGAGGCAAGCCTGACGCAGACGTTCGCCAAGGTTCTGGTAGAGGTAGAGCAGGCTCGCCTCGTCGCCCAGACGCTCGCCGTATGGTGGGTTGCAGATCACCAGGCCTTTCTGGTTCTGGTCCGGACGCGGCTCGAAGGTCGCGACTTCGCCCTGGTAGATCTTGATCCACTCACTGAGGCCGGCACGTTCGACGTTGTTGCGGCCCGGTTGAATCAGGCGCGGGTCGGCTTCGTAACCGCGAATCCACAGCGGCGGCTTGGCCAGGCCGGCGGCGGCGCGTTCGGTGGCTTCTTCGTGGAGTTTTTTCCACAGCGCCGGTACGTGACCGAGCCAGGCGGTGAAGCCCCACTGCTCGCGACGCAGGTTCGGCGCCATGTCGGCGGCGATCATGGCGGCTTCCACCAGGAACGTGCCGACGCCGCACATCGGGTCGGCCAGAGCGCCACCTTCGGCCGCGATACGGGGCCAGCCGGAACGGATCAGGATGGCGGCCGCGAGGTTTTCCTTGAGCGGCGCCGCACCTTGCTGCAAGCGATAGCCGCGCTGGTGCAGGCTGTGACCGGACAGGTCAAGAGACAGAATGGCTTCGCCACGATCCAGGCGCAGGTGAATGCGCAGGTCCGGGTTGAGCTTGTCGATGGACGGACGGTCGCCTTGCGGGGTGCGCAGTTTGTCGACGATGGCGTCCTTGACCTTCAGCGCGCCGAAGTGGGTGTTGTCGATACCTGAGCCATGGCCGCTGAATTCGACGGCCAGGGTGCCGTCATTGAGCATGTGGTCTTGCCACTCGATGTCCAGCACGCCGTGGTACAGGTCTTCGGCGTCCTTCATTTGGAAACGCTTGAGCACCAGCAGCACGCGGTTGGCCAGGCGCGACCACAGGCACAGGCGATAAGCGGTTTCCATGGTGGCCATGCCGCGTACGGCAGAGGTGTGCTCCCGCGCTTCCTCAAGGCCAAGCCCGACGGCTTCCTCGATGAGCAGGCCTTCAAGGCCTTTTGGGCAAGTGAGGAAGAGTTCGAAACGATCGGACATGGGAATTCCAGAACCTTTAGCTAAGTGACCGGGCAACGCATTGCCGGTCCGGTTTTCAATCAGGCGCTTTTCTCGAAGAGCGCCCGCGTGGCACGAAGGTGTGCCGTTCCACCCCTGCTGCTCGGGTTAAATGAGCTTAGATGCAAGGACAGATAAAAAAGTTGATGCAACAAAATGTCATAAGTCGACCCTTCGTCGAATAGTGCTTCCCGGCAACGGGAGCCATTCTCACTAAAGGATTAAGCCCATCATCCAGCGCAGAGCCGATCATACCGGGGTTTGGCCAATAAATACGCTACAAACGCTCTGTTACTTATGGCGTTAGCACATGAACGGTTACGTCCTTATGACAAAACGATCATTCCCTCGATGTGACGCATTGGTTAGAACTCAATACAGGTTGGCGCCGCAATGACGCCAACACCTTGGCTCGTCACGCCGGCAACGAGCCCCCAACGGCAGAGTTTTTCTGCCAGACCTCAATAGAGGTCGACGCGATAAATACAGTCAACAAGTGAGGGCAACACCCTATGAGAAGACTTAAGCGTGATCCGTTGGAAAGAGCATTTTTGCGCGGATATCAATATGGCGTTGGTGGTAAATCCCGTGAGCTTTGCCCATTTACTCTACCGTCGGTACGTCAAGCCTGGATTAACGGCTGGCGAGAAGGACGCGGCGACAACTGGGACGGTATGACCGGCACTGCGGGAATCCACAGACTCAACGAACTTCACGCCGTCGGCTAATTACAGGGCAGAACACTCCGACACGACAATCTGATTTGTACTGAATTAACCATGCACGTCCCATCCGGACGGCGGGCTCCGGCCCAGGGGCTCCTTTAAAGGGGCCCTTTTTTATGCCTGCTCATTGACCCGGAACAATCCCCCTGTAGGAGCGAGCCTGCTCGCGATGAACCCGAGAACACCGCGTGTATCCAGAAAGTACGCGTTATCGTTATCGACCATCGCGAGCAGGCTCGCTCCTACAAGGGATCAGCGCAGGGCTGCGATGGCGTCTACCGACTCACGAATCAGCGCCGGGCCTTTGTAGATGAAGCCCGAGTAGATCTGCACCAGGCTCGCGCCCGCGGTGATTTTCTCCGCTGCATGCTTGCCTTCGGTAATACCGCCGGCAGCGATGATCGGCAGCCGACCACCCAGCTCCGATGCCAGCACTTTCACGGTGTGGGTGCTCTTGTCGCGAACCGGCGCGCCGGACAGACCACCGGCTTCTTCGCCGTGCTCCATGCCTTCGACGCCTACACGGCTCAGGGTGGTGTTAGTCGCAATGACCGCATCCATCCCGGTTTCGATCAGCGCTTGCGCAACTTGTGCGGTTTCTTCGTCGCTCATGTCCGGCGCGATCTTGATCGCCAGCGGTACATGTTTGCCATGACGCAAGGCCAGTTCCGCGCGGCGCTCGGCCAGATCGGCCAGCAACTGCTTGAGCGAGTCACCGAATTGCAGGCTGCGCAGGCCCGGCGTGTTCGGCGAGCTGACGTTGACCGTCACATAGCTGGCGTGGGCGTAGACCTTGTCCAGGCAGATCAGGTAGTCGTCCACGGCACGCTCGACCGGCGTATCGAAGTTCTTGCCGATGTTGATGCCCAGCACGCCCTTGTACTTGGCCGCCGCCACGCGGGCCAGCAGGTGATCGACGCCGAGGTTGTTGAACCCCATGCGATTGATGATCGCCTCGGCTTCCGGCAGACGGAACAGGCGAGGCTTCGGGTTGCCCGGCTGCGGACGCGGCGTGATGGTGCCGATTTCGACAAAACCGAAACCCAGTTGGGCGAAACCATCGATGGCCGCCCCGTTCTTGTCCAGGCCGGCGGCCAGCCCCACCGGATTCGGGAAGTCCAGGCCCATGACATTCACCGGCGTCTTCGCCGGGGCCTTGCACAGCAAGCCGTTGAGCCCAAGACGCCCGCCCGCGCCGATCAGGTCCAGGGACAGATCGTGGGAGGTTTCCGGGGAGAGTTTGAACAACAGCTGACGGGCCAGGGTGTACATGGGCGGATTTGACTCGATTGGCGGCGAATTGAGGCGGCGATTATAGCCGGGCAACGGGGTGGCAAGCGAGGCGCGTGATCAAATCAACGGATAATGGCATATGCCTTGCACCACTCTGGGCACCAGCACCCATGCCAACGACCGAATGTGTGCAAAGACAATGGCGTCGTCCCCGGCCTGCTCATGCAAGAACTCGGGACGACGTTTTTTTTGCAAGGTGAACACGCGATGAACGAACCATCAGCCGGCCCTCTGGCCTGGGTCAATGGCAGCGATGCCCCGGAAAAAACCGAAATCAATCTCGGCTTCATGGCTCTGAGCGACTGCGCCTCGGTGGTTGTCGCCGCCACCCAGGGCTTCGCCCAACCCCATGGCTTGACCCTGAACCTCAAGCGTCAGTCGTCCTGGGCCAACCTGCGGGACAAACTGGTCAGCGGCGAACTCGATGCCGCCCACAGCCTCTACGGTCTGGTTTACGCCGTTCACCTGGGCATCGGTGGCGTGGCCGCGACCGACATGGCCGTGCTGATGGGCCTGAATCAGAACGGCCAGAGCATCAACCTGTCCCGTGGTTTGCAAGCGCTTGGAGTGACCAGTCCTGAAGCACTGGAACGGCACGTGCACCAAACTCGCTCAAAATTCACCTTCGCCCAGACGTTTCCAACCGGCACCCACGCCATGTGGTTGTATTACTGGCTCGCCAGCCAGGGCATTCACCCGCTGCTGGATGTCGACAGCGTGGTGGTGCCGCCGCCGCAAATGGTCGCGCACCTGCGGGCCGGGCGTATCGACGGGCTCTGCGTCGGCGAACCCTGGTCCGCCAGCGCCGTGCAACAGGACCTCGGCTTCACCTTGGCGACGACCCAGACCATCTGGCCCGATCATCCGGAAAAGGTCCTGGGCTGCACCCGCGCCTTCGTCGAGCAATACCCCAACACTGCCCGCGCGTTGGTGATGGCGATTCTGGAGGCCAGTCGCTTCATCGAAGAAAGCAGCGAAAATCGTCGCAGCACCGCGCAATTGCTCAGTGCAGCGCAATACCTCGATGCGCCGCTGGAGTGCATCGAGCCGCGCCTGCTGGGCGACTATGTCGATGGTCTGGGCAATCGCTGGCAAGACCCACACGCCCTGCGCTTCCATGGTGAAGGCGAGGTCAATCTGCCGTACCTGTCCGATGGCATGTGGTTCATGACCCAGTTCCGTCGCTGGGGTTTGTTGCGCGACGACCCGGATTACCTCGCCGTGGCCCGTCAAGTCCAGCAACTAGACTTGTATCGTGAAGCGGCCAGCGCTGTAGGTGTCGCGGCACGGGGCAAGGAGATGCGCAGCAGTCAGTTGATCGACGGCAAGACCTGGGACGGTTCGGACCCGGCCGGTTATGCCCGCAGTTTCAAACTGCACGCCATGAGCGACAGCTCGCACCGATCCGCCAGCCGCTGACAGGAGACCATGAACATGCTGCGTATCCTGCTGATCAATGACACCGCTAAAAAAGTCGGGCGCCTGAAGGCCGCCCTGATCGAGGCCGGATTCGAAGTGATCGATGAATCCGGCCTGACCATCGACCTGCCCGAACGCGTCGAAACGGTGCGTCCGGATGTGATTCTGATCGATACCGAGTCACCGGGCCGCGATGTCATGGAACAAGTGGTGCTGGTGACTCGCGACCAGCCACGACCGATTGTGATGTTCACGGACGAACACGACCCCGATGTGATGCGACAGGCGATCAAGTCCGGTGTCAGCGCCTACATCGTCGAAGGCATTCACGCACAACGCCTGCAGCCGATTCTCGATGTGGCCATGGCACGCTTCGAAAGCGATCAGGCCTTGCGTGCCCAACTGCATGCCCGCGACCAGCAATTGGCCGAGCGCAAGCGCATTGAACTGGCCAAGGGACTGCTGATGAAAATGAAGGACTGCAACGAGGAAGAGGCCTACACACTGATGCGCCGCCAGGCGATGAGCCGCCAGCAGAAGCTGATTCAAGTGGCGGAGCAGATTATTGCCATGAGCGAGTTGCTCGGCTGAAGTTCCGTGGCGAATGTTCTATCGCCTTCGCGAGCAAGCCCGCTCCCACAAGGGCGCTACGCCGAACACGAATCACCTGTGGGAGCGGGCTTGCTCGCGAATGGCGGCAACTCGATTTCGAGTGTTGGCACAGATCTCGCTAAGTAATCACCACAGGTAACCAACGGCGGTTGCCCCACCTACGACAAAGACGTCGCTCACCTCATTTGCCCTTGGCGGATCGGGTAGCGGCGTTTTTTCGTTTTGGCCCCACAGCACGGGGCCGGTGGTGCGGCCGTATCGGCGCCCCACCTGCAAGCTCATGACTCCTTTCGAGACTCTTCACAGCTGAGGTGCGCAATGAATTCAAGCTTCTGGAAATCCGGCCATACACCCACATTGTTCGCAGCCTTCCTCTATTTCGACCTGAGCTTCATGGTCTGGTACCTGCTCGGTCCTTTGGCAGTACAGATCGCCGCCGACCTGCACCTGACGACGCAGCAACGAGGGCTGGTGGTCGCCACGCCGATTCTGGCCGGGGCGGTGTTGCGCTTCGTGATGGGGATGCTGGCTGATCGCCTGTCGCCCAAAACCGCCGGCCTGATCGGTCAGGTCATCGTGATCTGCGCGCTGTTCGGCGCCTGGAAACTCGGAATCCACAGCTACGAGCAGGCGTTGCTGCTGGGCCTGTTCCTCGGCATGGCCGGCGCTTCGTTCGCCGTCGCCCTGCCCCTGGCCTCGCAGTGGTATCCACCGCAGCATCAAGGCAAGGCCATGGGCATCGCCGGCGCGGGGAACTCGGGCACGGTGCTCGCCGCATTGATCGCCCCGGTGCTGGCGGCGGCGGTTGGCTGGAGCAACGTGTTCGGTTTCGCCCTGATTCCGCTGATTCTGACCCTGATCGTCTTCGCCTGGCTGGCCCGCAATGCCCCCGAGCGGCCAAAAGCCAAATCCATGGCCGACTACTTCAAGGCCTTGGGCGATCGTGACAGCTGGTGGTTCATGTTTTTCTACAGCGTGACATTCGGCGGCTTCATCGGTCTGGCCAGTGCCCTGCCCGGTTATTTCAACGACCAGTACGGCTTGAGCCCGGTGACTGCCGGCTACTACACCGCTGCCTGCGTGTTCGGCGGCAGCCTGATGCGCCCCTTGGGTGGCGCGCTGGCTGACCGGTTCGGCGGCATTCGGACTCTGCTGGCGATGTACACCGTCGCGGCGATCTGCATTGCCGTGGTCGGCTTCAATCTGCCGAGTTCCTACGCCGCACTGGCACTTTTCGTCTGCACCATGCTCGGTCTGGGCGCAGGCAATGGCGCGGTATTCCAATTGGTGCCCCAGCGTTTTCGCCGGGAAATCGGCGTGATGACCGGCCTGATCGGCATGGCCGGCGGTATCGGTGGCTTTGCCCTCGCGGCCGGCATGGGCGCGATCAAGCAAAGCACCGGCAGCTATCAACTGGCGCTGTGGTTGTTCGCCAGCCTCGGCGTTCTGGCCTGGTTCGGTCTGCACGGCGTAAAACGTCGCTGGAGAACCACCTGGGGTTCGGCCGCCGTGACGGCTGCGCGGGTCTGACGCCCCGATGAGCCTGCAACTGAGTTTCGCCGAAGCCAGCGCCATCGGTCCTCGCGAGGAAAACCAGGATGCCCTGCGCCTGGTCACGCCGGCTCCGGCGCTGGCCGCGAGCAAGGGTTATCTGTTCGCGATTGCCGACGGTGTCAGCCAATGCGTCGATGGCGGTCTGGCTGCCCGTTCGACGCTGCAGGCCCTGGCGCTGGATTACTACGCCACGCCGGAAACCTGGAGCGTCGCACAGGCACTCGATCGCCTGCTGCTGGCGCAGAACCGCTGGTTGCAGGCCAATGGCGGCGGACAACCGCTGCTGACCACCCTCAGTGCTCTGGTCCTGCGCGGCCGGCGTTTTACCCTGGCTCATGTCGGCGATTGTCGGGTGTATCGCTGGCACGCCGACCAATTGCAGCGAATCAGCGAGGATCACGTCTGGGACCAGCCGGGCATGCAGCATGTGCTGAAACGGGCGCTGGGGCTCGATCAACACCTGGTGCTGGATTTTCTCGACGGTGAGTTGCGCCCCGATGAGAGCTTCGTCCTGCTCAGCGACGGCGTCTGGGCCGTCCTGGGCGATACCGCCATTGCCGCGATCCTGCGCGATCAACCGGACTTGCACAGCGCTGCGAACACCCTGGTCAATGCTGCGCACCTGGCGGGCAGCCAGGACAACGCCAGCGCCATGCTGGTGCGGGTCGATGCCCTCGGTGAAGCGAGCATTGGCGATGCGTTGATGCACTTACAGCAATGGCCACTGCCGCCTGCCCTGAAACCGGGTCAGGCGTTCGAGGGCTGGCAGGTCGAGGGGATCGTCGCACAGAGCCAGCAATCGCTGCTTTATCGCGTTCGCGACAGCCAGCAACAACCCTGGCTGTTGAAAACCCTGCCCGGTCGCCTGCACGACGATCACCAGGCCGGGCAAGCGTTACTGTCGGAAGAATGGTTTCTCAAACGCGTGGCCGGTCGACATTTTCCTGAAGTCCACTCCGCCAGTCAGCGTCAGCATTTGTACTACGTGATGCGTGAATATTCGGGCGTTACCCTGGCCCAACGACATGAGCAAGGCGGGCCGCTGCCGCTGCCCCAGTGGCAAGACATCGCCGAACGCTTGCTGCGAGCGGTCGGTCTGTTGCATCGACGGCAGATCCTGCATCGCGATATCAAACCGGAAAACCTGCTGCTGGGGGACGATGGTGAGTTGCGCCTGCTGGATTTCGGCCTCGCCTACTGCCCCGGGCTTTCGCAAGATCTGCCCTGGGCGCTGCCGGGTACACCCAGTTACATCGCACCCGAAGCCTTTCGCGGCGAAGTACCGACGCCACAGCAGGACTTGTACGCCGTCGGAGTAACCCTGTATTTCCTGCTCACCGGGCATTACCCCTATGGCGAAATCGAAGCCTTCCAGCGCCCGAGGTTTGGCCTCCCGGTCAACGCCAGCCGCTACCGGCCCGATCTGCCGGACTGGATCGCCCATAGCCTGGAGCGCGCCGTGGCGGCGGCCCCCGACCAGCGTTTCGAAACAGCGGAAGAATGGCTGCTGCTGATCGAACAGGGCGAGCGCCACAGCTTGAGCGTGCGCCCCAGGCCCTTGCTGGAGCGCGAACCGCTGAAAGTCTGGCGAACATTGGCGCTGGTATCGTTGCTGCTCAATCTGGTGCTGTTGATGGTTGCGCTCCATTAGCGGGCAAAGCGCCTTGAATCGGTGCACTCCCTCACGGTTCTGCCCTTGTGAACGGGGAAAATGCCAACAAACACGGGATTTGAGCGACTTGGCATAACCACTGCATTACCTCTTTCAACAGACATACAGCGCAGGCTTCAACGACGAAGGTTGCACTTCCCGAGAGAACGGGACCAGGACAAAGGCGTCCTCGCTAGGCAACTAGCGGGACGCCTTTTTTTGTTTGCGCAAAATTTGTCGAGCATGGCCTGCCACTGATGAGGCACGCCCGAGCTCCCCGGAGAACCTGATGAAAAAACTAAAACTGGTGATGATCGGCAACGGCATGGCCGGGGTCCGGACCCTGGAAGAGCTGCTCAAGCTGAGCACGGAGCTGTACGACATCACGGTCTTCGGTGCCGAACCGCACACCAACTACAACCGCATCCTGCTGTCGCCGGTGCTGGCGGGCGAACAGACCTTCGAAGAAATCGTGCTCAACGACCTGGACTGGTACCTGGAAAACAACATCAAACTGCTGCTCAACCGCAAGGTGGTGGAGATCGACCGGGTCAAGCGCCGGGTCATTGCCGAAGACGGCAGCGAAGCCGAATACGATCGCCTGCTGATCGCCACCGGCTCGACGCCTTTCATCCTGCCCATTCCCGGCAACACCCTTGACGGCGTGATCGGCTACCGCGACATCGCCGACACCCAGGCCATGATCGACACCGCGAAAACCCACAGGCACGCCGTAGTGATCGGCGGCGGCCTGCTCGGCCTGGAGGCCGCCAACGGCCTGATGCTGCGGGGCATGCACGTCACCGTGGTGCATATCGGCGAGTGGTTGCTGGAGCGGCAACTGGACAAGACCAGCGGCCAGTTGCTGCAAACCGCGCTGGAATCTCGCGGCCTGCACTTTCGCCTGTGCGAGCAGACCCAGGCCTTGCACGACGCTGGCAACGGCCGGGTCGGTTCGGTGCAATTCAAGAACGGCGACATCATTCCCGCTGACTTGGTAGTGATGGCCGCCGGCATTCGCCCCAATACCGAACTGGCGGAGAAATCCGGCATTCCGTGCAGCCGCGGGATTCTGGTCAACGACACAATGCAAACTTACGACCCACGGATCTATGCCATCGGCGAGTGTGCCAGCCACCGCGGTATCGCCTATGGTTTGGTGGCGCCGCTGTTCGAACAGGCCAAAGTCTGCGCCAACCACCTGGCCCAACTGGGTTTTGCCACCTACAAGGGTTCGGTGACCTCGACCAAATTGAAGGTTACCGGTATCGACCTGTTTTCCGCCGGCGACTTCATGGGTGGCGAAGGCACCGAGACCATTACCCTCTCGGACCCGATTGGCGGGGTCTACAAGAAACTGGTGATCAAGGATGACGTGCTGGTGGGCGCCTGCCTGTACGGCGATACGGCAGACGGCGGCTGGTATTTCAGGCAGATCCGTGAGAATCACGCCATCAGTGAGATCCGCGATCACTTGATGTTTGGTGAAAATGCACTGGGCGACGTAGGACATCAAGGCCAGGACAAAGCCATGAGCATGGCCGACACCGCCGAAGTCTGCGGCTGCAACGGTGTGTGCAAAGGCACCATCGTCAAGGCGATCCAGGAGCACGGGCTGTTCAGTGTCGACGACGTCAAGAAACACACCAAGGCTGCCAGCTCCTGCGGCTCGTGCGCGGGTTTGGTGGAGCAGATCCTGATCAACACCGTGGGCGGCGCCGCCGACGTCAAGCCGAAAAGCGAAAAGGCCATCTGCGGCTGCAGCGATCTCAACCACGGGCAGATCCGCCAGGCCATCCGCGAGCAGCACCTGCTGACCATCGCCGGCACCATGAGCTACCTGAACTGGCGCACACCCAACGGCTGCGCCACCTGCCGCCCGGCGCTCAACTACTACCTGATTTCCACCTGGCCTGGGGAAGCCAAGGACGATCCGCAATCGCGCCTGATCAATGAACGCGCCCACGCCAATATTCAGAAAGACGGCACCTACTCTGTAGTCCCGCGGATGTGGGGCGGTGTGACCAATCCTTCAGAGCTGCGGCGCATTGCCGACGTCGCCGACAAGTACAACGTACCGATGGTCAAGGTCACCGGTGGCCAGCGCATTGACTTGCTGGGTATTCGCAAGCAAGACCTGCCGGGGGTGTGGAAAGACCTGGACATGCCGTCCGGCCACGCCTACGGCAAATCCATCCGCACAGTGAAAACCTGCGTCGGCAGCGAGTTCTGCCGCTTTGGCACCCAGAATTCCACACAACTTGGCATTGAACTGGAACATGACCTGTTCAACATGTGGTCGCCACACAAGGTGAAGCTGGCTGTCTCCGGTTGCCCACGCAACTGCTCGGAAGCCGGTATCAAGGATGTGGGAATTATCGGTGTGGACTCCGGCTGGGAGATGTACATCGGTGGCAACGGCGGGATCAAGACCGAAGTCGCGGAATTCTTCGTCAAACTGAAAACCGCCGAAGAAGTGCGCGAATACAACGGTGCATTCCTGCAGCTCTATCGCGAAGAAGCCTTCTACCTCGAGCGCACCGTGCACTACCTGCAACGGGTCGGCATGGAACACATCAAGAAAGCCGTGCTGGAAGATCCGGAGCGTCGCAAGGCGCTCAACGATCGACTGCAATTCTCCCTGTCGTTCGAACAGGACCCGTGGAAGGAACGCCTGGAACAGCCCCAGCTGAAAAAAGAATTCGACGTCATCCCCGTGAAAAACCTGGAGGTGCTGGCATGAACTGGCTGGATATCTGTGCACTGGAAGAGATCAATGCCCTGGGCTCGCGGATCATCGCCGGGCCAAAGGGAGACATCGCGATTTTCCGTACCAGCGACGACGAAGTGTTCGCCCTCGACGACCGCTGCCCGCACAAGGGCGGCCCGTTGTCCCAAGGTCTGGTCTACGGCAAGCGTGTGGCCTGCCCGCTGCACAACTGGCAAATCGACCTGGAAAGCGGCGAAGCCCTGGCCCCGGACATCGGCTGTGCCCATCACCATCTCGCCCGGGTGGAAAATGGCCGGGTGATGCTGGCCCTGCGGGATGCAGGCTGATGGACCGCCAGATCACTGCGTCCACCTGCTGTTACTGCGGGGTCGGCTGCGGGGTGCTGATCGAGCACGACGGTTCACGCATCCTCGGCGTCAGCGGCGACCCGGCGCACCCGGCCAATTTCGGCAAACTGTGCAGCAAGGGTTCGACCCTGCACCTGACCGGCGACTTGACGGCGCGGGCGTTGTACCCCGAACTGCGCCTCGGTAAAAGCCTGGCCCGCCACCGCACCGATTGGGATACCGCCCTCGATCACGCCACCAGCGTGTTTGCCGCGACCATTGCCGAACATGGCCCGGACAGCGTGGCGTTCTACATTTCCGGGCAACTGTTGACCGAGGACTACTACGCCTTCAACAAGCTGGCGCGTGCCCTGGTAGGCACCAACAACATCGACAGCAATTCGCGCCTGTGCATGTCCTCGGCGGTGGTCGGCTACAAGCGCAGCCTGGGTGCCGACGCCCCGCCCTGCAGCTACGAAGACCTGGAGCTGAGCGATTGCGTGATGATCGTCGGCAGCAACATGGCCTACGCCCACCCGGTGCTGTTTCGCCGCCTGGAAGCAGCCAAATCCCGCCGGCCGCAGATGAAGGTCATCGTGATTGACCCACGTCGCACAGATACCTGCGATCTGGCTGATCTGCACCTGGCGATCTTGCCGGGCACCGATGTCGCCTTGTTCCATGGGATTTTGCATCTGCTGCTATGGGAAGACTGGATAGATCGTGACTTCATCAGGGACCACACCGAAGGCCTGGCCGAGCTGAAAAACCTGGTGCGTGACTACACGCCGCAAATGGTTTCACAGCTCTGCGGTATCAGCCTCGGGCAATTGCAGCAATGTGCCGAGTGGATCGGCACATCACCGAGCTTTCTGTCGCTGTGGTGCATGGGGCTTAACCAGTCCACCGCCGGCAGCGCGAAAAACAGTGCATTGATCAATCTGCACCTGGCCACCGGGCAGATCGGTCGTCCCGGCGCCGGACCTTTCTCCCTCACCGGTCAGCCAAATGCCATGGGTGGACGGGAAACCGGCAGTTTGTCCAACTTGCTGCCCGGTCACCGTGACGCCGCCAATGCACAACACCGTGCGCAAGTGGCGTCCTACTGGGGCGTCGAGCAACTGCCGGAAAGCCCCGGGCTCACTGCGATCGAATTGTTCGAGCAAGTGCGCAACGGCAAGATCAAGGCGTTGTGGATCGCCTGCACCAACCCCGCGCAATCCATGCCGGACCAGACGGCCGTGCGCGCAGCTCTGCAAGCCTGCCCGTTCGTGGTGTTGCAGGAAGCCTTCAGCACCACTGAAACCGCGAAGTTCGCCGACCTTCTGCTGCCCGCCGCCAGTTGGGGGGAAAAGGAAGGTTGCGTGACCAACTCAGAGCGGCGCATTTCCCACGTACGCCAGGCAATCGTCGCACCGGGTGAGGCGCGGCCAGACTGGGCAATCACCGTAGATTTCGCACAACGCCTGGAAAAACACCTGCGTCCCGGCCAAGCCAGCCTGTTTGAATTTGATAATTCAGCTCAGGTCTTTGACGAATACAAACAACTGACTCAAGGTCGCGACCTGGATCTGTCCGGTATCAGCCATGCACTGATCGATCGTCTCGGCCCGCAGCAGTGGCCCTTCCCTGCGGGTGCCGTTGAAGGCACGGCCCGGCTGTACGTCGACGGGGTATTTGCCACTGCCAATGGGCGCGCGCAGTTCGTGGCCGATCCATACCGTGCCGCCAAAGAGCAACGCGATGCACGCTTTCCGCTGACCCTGATCACCGGCCGGCTGCGCGATCAATGGCACGGCATGAGCCGCACCGGCACCGCTGCGCAGCTGTTCGGTCATGTCAGCGAAGCGGAGTTGAGCCTGCACCCGGACGAACTGCGCCGCCATCGCCTGCAGCCGGGGGATCTGGTCAGCCTGAAAAGCAGGCGCGGCGCAATCGTCGTCGCGGTTGCCAGCGATGACAGCGTGCGTCCGGGCCAGGCCTTTTTGCCGATGCATTGGGGCGACCGTTTTCTCAAGGGTGGGGTGAACAGTCTCACTCTGCCCGCATTCGATCCGTTGTCGAAACAGCCCGAACTTAAACACAGCGGCGTTCGCCTGGATCCGGTGGATTTGCCCTGGAAACTATTCGCACTGATCGAGGGCGATGTTCAACGGCATTTTGAAACGCTACGACCGCTCTGTGAGGTGTTTTCCTACGTCAGTCTCAGTCTGGTTGGCCGTGAGCGCCCTGCCCTGCTTGTACGAGCTGCCAATACTTCAGCACCTTCGGCAGAGTTGCTAAGCGAAATCGATAAAAACCTGGCGCTCGATGACGGCCCGGTACTGGCTTACGACGACCCTCGACGGGCCATAGGCAAGCGCGTGCGGATCGAAAATGGCCGGATCACTGCCATTCGACTGGCCGGTGAAACCCTTGCCCAGCACTGGTTGCAGGGGCTGTGGCTCGAAGGTCGCGCGGACCAGCAACTGCGGCGCTGGCTGCTTGCGCCGCTGAGCGCACCACCGGGCAATCTCGACACGTCCTTCAACTCGAACAAGATCCTGTGCAATTGCAAGAACGTCGGCCAGAACGCGATCTGCGCCGGCATCAGCCGTGGCTTGGACTTGCAGGGGCTCAAGCAAGAACTGGGTTGCGGCACGCAATGCGGGTCCTGCGTTCCGGAAATCAAACGCCTGCTGGCTGCCACGGCGCAGCCAGTCACCGTCTTCTCGTGAGGAAAACACTATGAGTGCAAAAGTCTGGCTGGTAGGTGCGGGCCCGGGTGATCCGGAGTTGCTCACGTTGAAGGCGGTACGTGCCTTGCGCGAGGCAGATGTGGTGCTGATCGATGACTTGGTCAATGTCGCGGTACTCGAGCATTGCCCTGGGGCGCGGATCATTCCGGTGGGCAAGCGTGGCGGCTGCCGCTCTACCCCGCAAGCGTTCATCCATCGCCTGATGCTTCGTTATGCCCGGCAGGGTAAATGCGTAGCGCGGCTCAAAGGCGGCGATCCATGCATTTTCGGCCGCGGTGGTGAAGAGGCGCAGTGGCTGCGTGAGCGTGGGGTCGAAGCCGAGTTGGTCAACGGCATCACTGCCGGGCTGGCGGGGGCAACGCAATGCGATATTCCGCTGACTTTGCGCGGTGTAGCCCGTGGTGTCACGCTGGTCACCGCACACACCCAGGACGACAGCCAATTGAACTGGCAGGCACTGGCCCAAGGCGGAACGACGTTGGTGGTTTACATGGGAGTGGCCAAGCTCGGTGAAATCCGTGAGCAGCTATTGGCCGGCGGCATGGCAACGGATACGCCCGTGGCCATGATTGAAAATGCCTCCTTGCCCCATCAACGGGAATGTCGGAGCACTCTCACAAACATGGATGAAGCAGCCTACAGATTCCAGCTGAAAAGCCCTGCCATACTGGTGATCGGTGCAGTGGCAGCCTGTGCAACTCAATCGCTGTGGGAGCGTGAATTGCCTGTGATGGCGGCAGATCAGTCAGCGTAGTTTCAACTATTTCACCAAATTGCAGACAAAGAAAAGCCCGGCCTGAGCCGGGCTTTTCAGAGCTGCGAGCTAATTACTTAGCTTGAGCTTCAACCTGCGCTTCTACGCGACGGTTAACTGCACGACCAGCGTCAGTTTTGTTGTCAGCAACTGGGCGGGATTCGCCGTAGCCAACAGACTGAACGCGGGACGATTCAACACCGTACTGGTTGGTCAGAACTTGTTTAACGGCGTTTGCACGACGCTCGGACAGTTTCTGGTTGTAAGCGTCAGGACCGACGGAGTCAGTGTGACCTTCAACAGTAGTGCTGGTGGATGGGTACTGCTTCATGAAGTCAGCCAGGTTCTTGATGTCGCCGTAGCTGTTTGGCTTGACTACCGACTTGTCGAAGTCGAACTTCACGTCCAGCTCAACACGAACAACTTCAGCAACTGCCGGGCAGCCGTCAGCGTCAACAGTTACGTTGGCTGGGGTGTCTGGGCACTTGTCAACGTTGTCGCAAACGCCATCGTTGTCGCTGTCAGAGCAAACTTCCGGAGCTGGAACTGGAGCAGCAGCTGGCTTGCTGCCGCCGCCGAAGTTCACACCGATACCGACGCTAGGAGCCCACTCGGTGTTGCCCTGGTCGATGTTGTACTGAGCTTCAACGCCAGCACGGGCGTAGAAGTTGTCGGTGAAGTACAGCTTGGCACCGCCGCCAACGTTGGCGAAGGTGGAACGGTTACGACCGTTCGAGCCGTTCTGGTCGATGCTCTGGTCGGAGAAACCGCCCGAGACGTAAGGACGCAGCATGTCGCCTGGGTTGTTGAAGTGGTACAGAGCGTCCAGAGCGGTGTTCGCGCCCTTAACGTTCTTGCCGTCGTTTGCACGGGCGTTGTGCACTTCGTCGTAGGCCAGACGCAGTTCAACGTCGTCTGTCAGGAAGTAACCGATAGAACCACCCGGCAGGATGCCGTCGTTCTTGAAGTTACGGTCGCTATCGAAATATTGCTTCTTTGCGTAGCCTTCGATTTCAACTGCGCCTTGGCCCTGTGCCAGAGCGCCGATGGAAGTGGCGGCAATAAGAGAACCAATGGCCAAGCCCAAGGTGTTTTTCAGTTTCATCCGTTAAATCCCCATCTGGTGATTGTGAAGCAGTCCCGCAAACCGGGGGACAACTCGGCGGCAAGTCTAACAGAACTTGCCTACACGTAAGAGATATTTGCGCTGAACTAAGTTTCAGCAATGCCTGCAAATTTCTCACGCAATTTATCTAGAGCGCGTTTGTACCGCATTTTTGTTGCGCTCAAACCCATATGCATGATGTCTGCGATTTCCTGAAACTCCAGCTCTGCGACAAATCGTAGCACCAGAATTTCACGATCAATCGGGTTCACATACACCAACCAGCGATCAAGTCCGCCTTTTTCCTCAGGTTTCGGCGTCTTTTCTTCAGACGCTTCCTCGAGGGGGTCAAGACTCAATGCGTCCATCAAGCGACGCTTTCGCCGTTCCTTCCGATACTGTGTGATGCACTCGTTGTACGTGATGCTATATAGCCATGTCTTGAACTTCGATTTACCTTCGAAGTTCTTCAGGCCATACAGCACCTTCAACATGACCTCCTGACAGACATCGTCTGCGTCGCGATCGTTCCCTAGATATCGTGCGCACACGTTAAATAATGTTCGCTGGTAACGCCGCATCAGTTCTTCATAGGCGCGTGTTACGTGAAACAGCTCGGTATGCGAGCGCGCGACCAACTCCTCATCAGAGAGCTCGCGGGGGTCGTAGCGCATGGATAACGATTGGGCTTTATTCAAAACAAGTCGGGCCGACAGTCAGGTCAATGTCCGCCGCAGCCAGCGTGAGCAGGCATTTTGCGGCGGCATACATTAGCAGGGTTTGCCGGGTTAGCGGCTACTCACATGCTGCTCAAGGAGGATCCGATTGGAAAGAGAGACTAGCTCACCCTCATCGGTCAGCAATGTGGTTTTAACCGTGCCGATCTCTTCGATCTGGCCTTCGACCTCGCCAACACGCACTTGTTGCCCAACCTGGTACAGCTCACGCACGTAGATTCCCGCAAGAATCTGGCCGGCAATTTCCCGGCTTCCCAACCCCATGGCCAGCGCTACTGCCAGACCAACGGTTATCAACACAATCACGATCACATGGTTCAGCAGGTCGGTCTTGACCTCCAACTGGCTGATCGCAACCGAAATACTGATGATGATCACCAGGCCCTGGGCAATCCGCCCAAGCCCTGAAGCATAGTCCAGCCCCACGCCTTCTGCCGCTCCGCGCACCAGCCCGTTGGCCAGTTGCGCCAGCAAGACACCGACCAGCAACACCAGCGCCGCGCCGAACACCTTCGGCAAATACAACGCAAGCATGTCCAGCGTAGCTGAAACTCGCTCAAGGCCAAGGGATTCTGCGGCAGAAACCAGAAAAATCAGCAGAACGAACCAATAGACGATTTTGCCGATCAGCGTCGAAATAGGAACTTGCAACCCTGCACGGGACAGCAATTTGGTCAGGCCGGTGCCACCCATCAAGCGATCAAGGCCCAGTTTGGCGAGCAACTTCGAGAGCAAGGTGTCCAGCAGTTTGGCCACGACAAAACCCAACAGCAGCACAACCAGTGCGCCGAACAGGTTCGGAATGAAGTTCGCAACCTTGGTCCACAACGCAGTCATTGCAGTGACGAGGCTCTGAGTCCAGAGATCAAGTTCCATATTCAATCAGCCTTATCAGCAGTGCGAGCAGTAGGTTTACGAAGACGGGATACCGGCGCGACATGGGCCGATCCGTTATTCAGGGCGATCATCAGTGCGGGCAACCAGCGCCCCAGCAGGCTGAACAGATCACCGGCGCCGACCTGGCGGTTGGCGGTTTTCAGCACACGCCCCAGGCACGCATCGTCGTCCCGGGTGGACGGTGAGGCGTTGAGCATGTCGCGTAAAGACTGTTCAAACGGATCGTGCATACGCACCTCTCGTGATGTCTGTGGGAGACGCGGTCAGTTTTGGTCGGGTCACATGGTTTCCCTCAGACCCAGCGTAAACGTCGGAACAACCACCACTGCCCGAGCGCCACCGAGACCATCATCAGGCAAGCGATCAGAAAGCCGTAAGGGCTGGCAGAGAATGGAATTCCACCGACGTTGATCCCCAAAAGCCCGGCCAGAAAACTCATCGGCAAAAAGATCCCGGTGATGATCCCGAAGCGATACATCGTGCGGTTCATGCGCACGCTCAAGCGACGGTCTTCAGCCTCCAGGACCAGCCCCACCCGCTCCCGGGTCAATTCCAGCTCTTCGAGGTAGCGGGTCAGGCTGTTGTTCAATTCGTTCCAGTAATCGCCGTCATCCTCGACGAACCAGGGCAACTTGATTCGCGTCAACTGCCCGAAAATGTCCCGCTGCGGAGCCAGAAAGCGCTTCAACGCAGCCGCCCGGCGACGAATCTGCAAAACCGCCCCGTGCTCAGGAGTATACCGTTCGTCGGTATCCAGCTTTTCTTCTTCCTCATCGACCACTTCCGAGAGACAGCTGACCAGATCCTGCACCTTGTTGGTGAGGTACTGCGCCATGCAAAGGATGAGTTCGGAGGCAGTTTTCGGCCCCTTGCCCTCGGACAGTTGCACCAGCAACTCGTCAGTGGCACGCAAAGGACGCAAACGCAGGGAAATGACACGCTGGGCAGAGCCGAAAATCCGCACCGACACCATGTCTTCCGGTTCGGCGCCAGGGTTCAGATTGACCCCGCGCAAAAATAGCAGCAGTTCGCTGTCCGAAAGCTGCAAAAGTCGCGGACGGGTGTTTTCTTCGAGTAACAGGTCACAGCTGAATTCGCTCAGACCGCTGGATTTGCGCAACCAGGTCCGGGTTTGCGGATGACTGCGATCCCAGTGCAGCCACAGGCTTTCATGGGCCTGCAGCTGCAAGTCATCGAGTTCAGTCCGGGCAATCGAACGCGCACCGCCTTTACCGTCCAGCACCAGGGCATGCACCAGCCCCCATTGCGCGTTTTCTTCCTCGAACATCCGCACTCCTTTGGTCAACCGGCGCTTTATTCAGGCATTTTCAGCGGGCTGGGCGAGATGATCACGCCGTTGTTGTCCGCATAAATGTATTCGCCTGGACGGAACGTCACGCCGGCAAACGTCACCACAACGTTGAGATCGCCGAGCCCGCGCCTGTCGGATTTCCTCGGGTGGCTGGCGAGGGCCTGAACGCCCAGATCGGTCTGCGCGATGATATCGACGTCGCGGATGCAACCGTAGATCACCAGCCCTTCCCAACCGTTTTTCGCGGCTTTCTCGGCCAGCATGTCACCGAGCAACGCATGCCGCAGGGAACCGCCACCGTCTACCACCAGCACTTTGCCATTCCCCTTGAGCTCGACCTGCTCCTTGACCCGCGAGTTGTCTTCAAAGCATTTGATGGTCACGATTTCGCCGCCGAAGGAATCACGGCCGCCGAAATTGCTGAACATCGGTTCCAGCACCTGCACCAGCTCCGGATAGGCGTCGCACAGGTCAGGCGTGATGTAATGGTTCATCGAGAAACTCCTGTAAGAGGAAGACAATCGAGGATGTCGGAAAGTGACCAGAACAGCTCAATGCGTCATATCTTAGCCGCAAGCCGACCGGAGCGAAATGCCCTTGTCAGAGCGTCAGGCTCGGACTGCCGCGACCAAATCCTGTTGCGCTCCCGGCAAAGGTGTCTGCTGATCGGCCAACCAGCGCGTCACCAAAGGCCAGACTTCAGCCTGGGCTGCCTTGCTGACGAGCATTTCCACGTGACCGAAATTGTCGCCGAAGCCCTGCTCGCGCCCCAGGTTGATGAATTGCTTGTGCTCGGAACCGAACTGCTCGAACAGCTTGCGACACGCCCACGCAGGATCCTGATGATCACCCGCAGCGCTCACGGCAAGCACCGGTAACTTGACCTCGGCCAAACCCGCCCACCAGTTTTTATCGGCATCGCCAAAGCGCCCGAACAGACCGTACCAGCGCATGCCTTCCAGGGCCAGGCCGATGGGCTCGTCCTCCGGACCGCGCTTGAGCCTTGAGCCGGACAACTGGGCAAAACGTTTGAGAATGAAGCGACCGCTCCACTCTACCGGCGGAATCTTCAATGGCCAGTAGGTGCGACTGACTTGTGTACCGAAAAACGCCGCCGAGGCCACGACGGGCTCACCGATGTACTCGCCACCCAGCGCTGCGGCCAGTGTAATACCGCCCAGTGAGTGACCGATCCAGTGTGGCACCTGCCCGCTCTGTTCGCGCACGAACGCGCCAATGGCCGGCAGGTCATAGCGTGCGTAATCGGCAACACGGTTCTTGCGGTAGTCGTGGTTACGCTGGGACAGGCCGTGACCGCGCATTTCCGGAATCCAGACATCGAACCCCAGACGGGCCAGGTAAGCGCCCAACCCCAGGCCTTTGGGAGAAAACCAGAACCGGCGATTGGAAAAGCTGCCGTGCAGCAGGATCACCGGCACGCCACGGGAGGACGACTCATCGGCCATGCCAAGGCGTGTCACAGCCAATTCGACGGTGAAGTCGGGACTGTTACCGGGTTTCAAACGATACACATCTTCGCTCAGATCACCGCGCCGTTCGGCACTGATCAGGGCGACAGGAAATAGGTTGCTGCTGCTTTGCATAATCTCTTGCACAAAAAAGGGCGGCATCCAGATGGAGCCCGCCCTGCTTGAATCTCATAAAGACCGCTCCCTGTAGGAGCGAGCCCTGCTCGCGAAGAACTCGGGACACCACGTTTATCCAGGATAAACGCGTTATCGTTGACGTCCATCGCGAGCAAGCTCGCTCCCACAGAAAGGGGCGGCCCGTTTACACCGGATCAGGCCGAAGCTTGACCTTCCGCCAGGAAGAACCAGGTTTCCAGTACGGAGTCAGGGTTCAACGAAACGCTTTCAATGCCCTGCTCCATCAGCCACTTGGCCAGGTCCGGGTGGTCCGAAGGACCCTGACCGCAGATACCGATGTATTTGCCGGCCTTGTTGCACGCGGCAATCGCATTGGCCAGCAGCTTCTTGACCGCCGGATTACGCTCGTCGAACAGGTGGGCGATGATGCCGGAGTCACGGTCCAGGCCCAGGGTCAGCTGGGTCAGGTCGTTGGAGCCGATGGAGAAACCGTCGAAGAACTCGAGGAACTCTTCAGCCAGGATGGCGTTGGACGGCAGTTCGCACATCATGATCACGCGCAGGCCGTTCTGGCCACGAGCCAGACCATTTTCCGCCAGCAGATCCACCACCTGGCTCGCTTCGCCCAGGGTACGGACGAACGGCACCATGATTTCGACGTTGGTCAGGCCCATTTCGTTGCGCACGCGCTTGAGGGCACGGCATTCGAGTTCGAAGCAGTCGCGGAACGATTCGCTGATGTAACGCGAGGCACCGCGGAAGCCCAACATCGGGTTCTCTTCTTCCGGCTCGTACAGCTTGCCGCCGATCAGGTTGGCGTATTCGTTGGACTTGAAGTCCGACAGACGCACGATGACCTTTTTCGGCCAGAACGCAGCCGCCAGGGTGCTGATGCCTTCGACCAGTTTCTCGACGTAGAAACCCACCGGATCGTTGTAGCCGGCGATGCGCTTGTCGACGCTTTCCTTGATGTCCAGCGGCAGGCCGTCGTAGTTCAGCAGTGCCTTGGGGTGCACGCCGATCATGCGGTTGATGATGAACTCCAGGCGGGCCAGGCCCACACCGGCGTTCGGCAGCTGTGCGAAGTCAAAGGCGCGGTCCGGGTTACCGACGTTCATCATGATCTTGAACGGCAGCTCAGGCATGGCGTCCACGGAGTTCTTCTTGATGTCGAAGCCCAGTTCGCCTTCGAAGATGAAGCCGGTGTCGCCTTCAGCGCAGGAAACGGTCACGCCCTGGCCATCTTTCAACAGCTGGGTGGCGTTGCCGCAACCTACTACCGCTGGAATACCCAGCTCACGGGCGATGATCGCCGCGTGGCAAGTACGGCCGCCACGGTTGGTGACGATCGCGCTCGCGCGCTTCATGACCGGCTCCCAGTCCGGGTCGGTCATGTCGGAAACCAGTACGTCGCCTGGCTGGACCTTGTCCATCTCGGACACGTCCTTGATGATGCGGACCTTGCCGGCGCCGATGCGCTGGCCAATGGCACGGCCTTCCACCAGCACGGTGCCGGTTTCTTTCAACAGGTAACGTTCCATGACGTTGGCCTGGGTGCGGCTCTTCACTGTTTCCGGACGGGCCTGCACGATGTACAGCTTGCCGTCGTCACCGTCCTTGGCCCACTCGATGTCCATCGGGCACTGGTAGTGCTTCTCGATGATCATCGCCTGCTTGGCCAGTTCGCTGACTTCCGCGTCGGTCAGGCAGAAACGTGCGCGCTCGGCCTTGTCCACGTCGACGGTCTTGACCGAACGACCGGCCTTGGCCTCGTCGCCGTAGATCATCTTGATGGCTTTGCTGCCCAGGTTGCGGCGCAGGATCGCCGGGCGACCCGCGGCCAGCGTGCCTTTGTGAACGTAGAACTCATCCGGGTTCACCGCGCCTTGTACGACGGTTTCACCCAGGCCGTAGGCGCCGGTGATGAACACCACGTCACGGAAGCCCGACTCGGTATCGAGGGTGAACATCACGCCGGCGGTGCCGGTTTCGGAACGGACCATGCGCTGCACGCCAGCAGACAGGGCAACCAGCTTGTGGTCGAAGCCCTGGTGCACGCGATAGGAAATGGCACGGTCGTTGAACAGCGAGGCGAACACCTCTTTGGCGGCGCGAATGACGTTTTCGACACCACGGATGTTCAGGAAGGTTTCCTGCTGGCCGGCAAAGGATGCGTCGGGCAAGTCTTCGGCGGTGGCGGAAGAACGCACGGCCACGGCCACGTCAGGGTTGCCGGCGGACAGCGTGGCGAACGCGGTACGAATTTCGGCATTCAGTTTTTCAGGGAACTCGGCTTCCATGATCCATTGGCGGATCTGGGCACCGGTCTTGGCCAGCGCATTCACGTCATCGACGTCCAGGGCATCGAGCGCATCGTGAATCTGCTGATTCAGGCCGCTCAGTTCCAGGAAATCACGATAAGCCTGAGCGGTCGTGGCGAAGCCGCCGGGCACCGATACACCGGCACCTGCAAGGTTGCTGATCATCTCGCCCAGGGATGCGTTCTTGCCCCCCACATGCTCAACATCGTGTTTGCCGAGCTTATCGAGGGAAACTACGTACTCTACCAAGGTGATCTCTCCACTAACTGTGTTGGAAAAGCTCAGAAACCGGCTGCTTAAGTGAGCATTTGCCGGTTATATGGCCTGGACCTGGAAAATAAGTGAGAATGCGGGCCAATGGCGGCCGGCAAATCGCGCCTATCATATCCAAGATTCGTCACTAGCTTAAGGCCCAAGGTGCAAATGAAACGATCTGCTTTCTTTATCTCCGATGGTACCGGCATTACCGCCGAAACCCTGGGTCAAAGCCTTCTGGCGCAGTTCGAAAACATTACCTTCAGCAAAGTCACGCGGCCGTACATCGACAACGTGGACAAAGCGCGGGCCATGGTACAACAAATCAACAAAGCCGCCGAAACCGACGGCTTCCGTCCGATTATCTTCGACACCATCGTCAATCAGGACATTCGTGAGATTCTCGCAACCTCGAATGGTTTCATGATCGACATTTTCTCGACGTTCCTGGCACCGCTTGAACAGGAACTGACCGAGCATTCTTCCTATACCGTGGGCAAGTCCCACTCCATCGGCGCCAACACCAACTACATGGAGCGTATCGAGGCCGTTAACTTCGCCCTCGACAACGACGACGGCGCCCGCACGCACTATTACGACAAGGCCGACCTGATACTAGTGGGCGTGTCGCGATGTGGTAAGACGCCGACGTGCCTGTACATGGCAATGCAGTTCGGTATCCGTGCAGCCAACTACCCGCTGACCGAAGACGACATGGAGCGCCTGCAACTGCCGTCCGCCCTGCGCGCCCACCAGCACAAGCTGTTCGGCCTGACCATCGACCCGGACCGCCTTACCGCGATACGCAACGAGCGCAAGCCCAACAGCCGCTATTCGAGCTACGCCCAGTGCGAGTTCGAAGTTCGCGAGGTGGAAAACCTGTTCCGCCGCGAGAACATTCCGAACATCAACTCCACGCACTTTTCCGTAGAAGAAATCTCCGCGAAGATTCTCGTGGAGAAAGGTGTGGAGCGGCGTTTCAAATAGATTTGTAGCGCCTGATCTGCCGCCTTCGCGAGCAAGCCCGCTCCCACAGTTGATTTGTGTTCACCGCAGATCTCCTGTGGGAGCGGGCTTGCTCGCGAATGAACGATAACGCGGTCTCCTAGATAACAAACAAATCCACAAACCGGTTTACCGGTGTCGCCTCAAGTTTCTGCTGATCCTTGCACAACGCAAAAATCTCTTCGCTACGCTGACTGGTGAATCGTGTCAGCAAGTTCGCCCTGAACTTGTCCTCCAGCAACGGAATGCCTTCGACCCGACGTCGACGATGCCCAATCGGGTATTCCACCACCACGTTTTCAGTACTCGACCCGTCCTTGAAAAACACCTGCACAGCGTTGGCAATGGAGCGCTTGTCGGACTCCAGATACTCACGGGTGAAACGCGGCTCCTCAACTATCACCATCTTGTCGCGCAACACATCGATGATCGGATGCGCCTTGTGGAAATCATCTTCGTAATACTCGGCAACCAGATTGCCAAAGGCCAGCGGCACGGCAGTCATGTACTGGATGCAGTGATCGCGATCAGCGGCATTGGCCAGCGGGCCGACCTTGGAAATGATGCGAATCGCCGACTCGTGAGTGGTGATGACGATCCGGTCGATTTCGTGCAGACGATTGCGCACTTGCGGATGCAGGGTCACCGCCGCCTCACAGGCCGTTTGCGCATGGAACTCGGCCGGAAAACTGATCTTGAACAACACGTTTTCCATCACATAACTGCCGTACGGTCTCGAGAAACTGAACGCACGCTTGTCTTCAGGCTTGAGCGCCAGATCATTGTTGGTGTGGCTGAACAATACGTCGTAAAACCCCCACTGCCTGGCACTCAATACACCGGGAATACCCATTTCGCCGCGCATCGCCATGTCCGCCAAACGCACGCCACGACTGGACGCATCCCCCGCCGCCCAGGATTTACGCGAACCGGCATTCGGCGCATGCCGATACGTGCGCAATGCCTGACCGTCCGCAAAGGCATGGGACAACGCCGACAACAACTGCTCGCGATTGGCCCCCATCAGCTTGGCGGTGACTGCGGTCGAGGCCACTTTCACCAGAATGACGTGATCGAGGCCGACACGGTTGAACGAGTTTTCCAGGGCAATCACGCCTTGAATCTCATGGGCCATGATCATCGCTTCAAGCACTGTGCGCACGGTCAGCGGCGCCACACCATTAGCCAGGTGCTTTTGTGATAAATGGTCGGCTACCGCGAGAATACCGCCGAGGTTGTCCGACGGATGCCCCCACTCCGCCGCGAGCCAGGTGTCGTTGTAGTCGAGCCAGCGCACGATGCAGCCGATGTCCCACGCCGCCTTCACAGGATCGAGCCGGTAACTGGTCCCCGGCACCCGGGCGCCGAATGGCACGACAGTGCCTTCTACCACTGGCCCCAAATGCTTGGTGCACTCGGGAAAACGCAGGGCCAGCAGGCCGCAACCCAAGGTATCGATCAGACAGTTGCGCGCAGTATCCAGCGCCTCTTTTGACTCGATCTTGTAGTTGAGGACGTAATCGGCAATGTCCTGCAGGACCTTGTCGTAGTCGGGGCGGTTGTTCAGGTCGACGTTGGCACTCATGTTCGATTCACTCTTGCAGGAGCGAGCCTTGCTCGCGATGGTCATCAACGATAACGCTGGGTGCCTGACACCCCGTGGTGCTCTCAGGTCCATCGCGAGCAGGCTCGCTCCTACATAAGGTGTGGGTCAGAAAGAATCACCCGGCACACGGACAAACCCTTCCATCAACACCCGTGCACTGCGGCTCATGATCGCTTTGTTCACGGTCCACTCGCCATTGACCTGGCTGGCCTCGGCGCCGACGCGCAAGGTACCGGACGGGTGGCCGAAGCGCACCGCGTTGCGTTCGATACCGCCTGCCGCGAGGTTAACCAGCGTACCGGTGATCGCTGCCGCCGTGCCGATTGCCACCGCAGCAGTACCCATCATCGCGTGGTGCAACTTGCCCATGGAAAGCGCACGCACCAGCAGGTCGACATCACCCGCCGCAATGGCTTTGCCACTGGACGATACGTAATCCGCCGGTTTGGCGACGAAGGCCACTTTTGGCGTGTGCTGCCGCTTGGCCGCTTCGTCGACGTTCGAAATCAGGCCCATGCGCAATGCCCCGTAAGCGCGGATGGTTTCGAACATCAGCAAGGCTTTCGGGTCGCCGTTGATCGCGCCCTGCAACTCGGTGCCCTTGTAGCCGATGTCTTCGGCATTGACGAAAATCGTCGGGATACCGGCGTTGATCATGGTCGCCTTGAAGGTGCCGACGCCGGGCACTTCCAGGTCGTCCACCAGGTTGCCGGTAGGGAACATCGAACCGCCGCCGCCCTCTTCGTCCGCCGCCGGATCGAGGAACTCGATCTGCACTTCGGCCGCCGGGAAGGTCACGCCGTCGAGTTCGAAATCACCGGTTTCCTGTACTTCACCATTGGTGATCGGCACATGGGCGATGATGGTCTTGCCAATGTTGGCCTGCCACACGCGAACCACCGCCACGCCGTTGTGCGGGATGCGGCTGGCGTCCACCAGGCCATTGCTGACGGCGAACGAACCGACCGCCGCCGACAGGTTGCCGCAGTTGCCGCTCCAGTCCACGAAGGGCTTGTCGATGGACACCTGACCGAACAGGTAGTCGACATCGTGATCGGCCTTGATGCTTTTCGACAGGATCACGGTTTTGCTGGTGCTGGAAGTCGCGCCACCCATGCCGTCGATTTGTTTGTCGTACGGGTCGGGGCTGCCGATCACCCGCAGCAGCAAAGCGTCGCGGGCCTGGCCCGGGACCTGTGCCGCTTCAGGCAAATCCTTCAGGCTGAAAAACACGCCTTTGCTGGTGCCGCCGCGCATGTATGTCGCTGGAATTTTGATCTGCGGTGCATGAGCCATGGTGCTCGTTACTCCTAATCTGAAAACAGACACGGGACTCAAAGTCCCGTGTCTGCAAAGCGTGTGTTAAACGGCAATCGCCGATTCTTCGAGGAAGTCCTGGGCGAAGCGTTGCAGCACGCCACCGGCTTCGTAGATCGACACTTCTTCAGCAGTGTCGAGGCGGCAGGTCACCGGCACATCGACGCGCTCGCCATTCTTGCGATGGATCACCAGGGTCAGCTCGGCACGCGGGGTGCGGTCGCCAATCACGTCGTAGGTTTCGCTGCCGTCGATGGCCAGGGTGTGGCGGTTGGTGCCCGGCTTGAACTCCAGCGGCAACACGCCCATGCCCACCAGGTTGGTGCGGTGAATGCGCTCGAAACCTTCGGCGGCAATCGCTTCCACACCCGCCAGGCGCACGCCCTTGGCCGCCCAGTCGCGGGACGAACCCTGACCGTAGTCGGCACCTGCGATGATGATCAGCGGCTGCTTGCGATCCATGTAGGTCTCGATGGCTTCCCACATGCGCATCACTTTGCCTTCCGGCTCGACGCGGGCCAGCGAACCCTGCTTGACCTTGCCGTTTTCCAGAACCATTTCGTTGAACAGTTTCGGGTTGGCGAAGGTCGCGCGCTGCGCGGTCAGGTGGTCACCACGGTGAGTCGCGTAGGAGTTGAAGTCCTCTTCCGGCAGGCCCATTTTCGCCAGGTATTCGCCCGCGGCGCTGTCGAGCATGATGGCGTTGGACGGCGACAGGTGATCGGTGGTGATGTTGTCCGGCAGCACCGCCAGCGGGCGCATGCCCTTGAGCGGACGGGCGCCGGCCAACGCACCTTCCCAGTACGGCGGACGGCGGATGTAGGTGCTCATCTCGCGCCACTCGTACAGCGGCGCGACTTTGGGACCTGTGTCTTCGTGGATCGCGAACATCGGGATGTAGACCTGACGGAACTGCTCAGGCTTGACCGAGGCTTTCACCACTGCGTCGATTTCTTCGTCGCTCGGCCAGATGTCCTTCAGGCGGATTTCCTTGCCGTCGACCACGCCCAGCACATCTTTTTCGATGTCGAAACGGATGGTACCGGCAATGGCGTAAGCAACGACCAATGGCGGCGATGCGAGGAACGCCTGCTTGGCGTACGGGTGAATCCGGCCGTCGAAGTTACGGTTACCGGACAACACAGCAGTGGCGTACAGGTCACGGTCGATGATCTCTTGCTGGATCACCGGGTCCAGTGCGCCGGACATGCCGTTGCAGGTGGTGCAGGCGAAGGCCACGACGCCGAAACCGAGCTGTTCCAGCTCATCGGTCAAACCGGCTTCATCGAGGTACAGCGCCACGGTTTTGGAACCTGGTGCCAGGGACGACTTGACCCACGGCTTGCGGGTCAGGCCGAGCTTGTTGGCGTTGCGCGCCAGCAGGCCGGCGGCGATCACGTTGCGCGGGTTGCTGGTGTTGGTGCAGCTGGTGATGGCGGCGATGATCACCGCGCCGTCCGGCATTTGCCCTGGCACATCGTCCCACTGACCGGAGATGCCTTTGGCGGCCAGATCCGAAACCGCCACACGGGCGTGCGGGTTGCTCGGGCCAGCCATGTTGCGTACCACCGAGGACAGATCGAAGGTCAGGCCGCGCTCGTATTGCGCGCCCTTCAGGCTGTCGGCCCACAGGCCCGTGGTCTTGGCGTAGTTCTCGACCAACTGCACCTGCTCGTCTTCACGTCCGGTGAGCTTGAGGTAGTCGATGGTCTGCTGGTCGATGTAGAACATCGCCGCGGTGGCGCCGTATTCCGGGGCCATGTTGGAGATGGTCGCGCGGTCGCCGAGGGTCAGTGCCGCAGCACCTTCACCGAAGAATTCCAGCCACGCGCCAACCACTTTTTGCTTGCGCAGGAACTCGGTCAGCGCCAGCACCATGTCGGTGGCGGTGATGCCCGGCTGCAGCTTGCCGGTCAGCTCGACGCCGACGCTTTCCGGCAGACGCATCCACGATGCGCGGCCGAGCATTACGCTTTCGGCTTCCAGACCACCGACACCGATGGCGATCACGCCCAACGCATCGACGTGCGGGGTGTGGCTGTCGGTGCCGACGCAGGTATCAGGGAAGGCCACGCCGTCACGCACCTGGATCACCGGAGACATTTTCTCCAGGTTGATCTGGTGCATGATGCCGTTACCCGGCGGGATCACGTCGACGTTCTTGAACGCCTTCTTGGTCCAGTTGATGAAGTGGAAGCGGTCTTCGTTGCGACGGTCTTCGATGGCGCGGTTCTTCTCGAACGCTTCCGGATCGAAGCCACCGCGCTCGACGGCCAGGGAGTGGTCGACGATCAGTTGGGTCGGCACCACCGGGTTCACTTGCGCCGGATCACCGCCCTGCAGGGCGATGGCGTCACGCAGGCCGGCGAGGTCGACCAGTGCGGTCTGGCCGAGAATGTCGTGGCACACCACGCGGGCCGGGAACCACGGGAAGTCGAGGTCGCGCTTGCGCTCGATGAATTGCTTCAGGGATTCGGTGAGCGTGGCCGGGTCGCAGCGACGCACAAGGTTTTCCGCCAGTACACGGGAGGTGTACGGCAGGGTGTCGTAGGCGCCAGGCTGGATCGCCTCGACCGCTGCGCGGACATCGAAGTAATCCAGGTGGCTGCCGGGCAGCGGTTTACGAAATTGTGTGTTCATCGTCAGGACTCGGTCACGGTAGTTACAAAAGGTGGGGCCTGGCACAGGCACTGAACTGGACTCGGTCAAATGTGGGAGCGGGCTTGCTCGCGAAAGCGGTGTATCAGTCAACATCAATGTTGGATGTCAGTCCGTCTTCGCGAGCAAGCCCGCTCCCACAGTGGTTCCCGGTTCAGTCAGTAACCCGTGCGGTAGCCTCCACCATTCAGCGTTGTTCGATTGGTACGAACTTGCGCTGCTCAACGCCGGTGTATTCGGCGCTTGGACGGATGATGCGGTTGTTGGCACGTTGTTCGTACACGTGGGCGGCCCAGCCGGTCAGGCGCGAGCAGACGAAGATCGGTGTGAACAACTTGGTCGGGATGCCCATGAAGTGGTACGCCGAGGCATGGTAGAAGTCGGCGTTCGGGAACAGTTTCTTCTGCTCCCACATGGTCTTGTCGATGGCTTCGGATACCGGGAACAACACCTTGTCACCCACTTCGTCAGCGAGCTTTTTCGACCAGCCCTTGATCACCTCGTTACGCGGATCGTTGTCCTTATAGATCGCGTGGCCGAAGCCCATGATCTTGTCCTTGCGCTCGAGCATGCCGAGGGTGCCCTTGATCGCGTCTTCCGGCGACGAGAAACGCTCGATCATTTCCATCGCCGCTTCGTTGGCGCCGCCGTGCAGCGGACCGCGCAGCGAGCCGATGGCCGCGGTGATGCACGAATACAGGTCGGACAGGGTCGAGGCGCAAACACGTGCGGTGAAGGTCGACGCGTTGAACTCGTGCTCCGCGTAGAGGATCAGCGAAACGTTCATCACCTTGACGTGCAGCTCGCTCGGCTTCTTGCCGTGCAGCAGGTGCAGGAAGTGGCCGCCGATGGACTGCTCGTCGCTCACGCAATCGATGCGCTTGCCTTCGTGGCTGAAGCGATACCAGTAAGTCATGATCGCCGGGAACGCGGCCAGCAGGCGGTCGGTCTTGTCGTGTTGCTCGGAGAAGTTGTTCTCCGGCTCCAGGTTGCCCAGGAACGAGCAGCCAGTGCGCATCACGTCCATCGGGTGGGCGTCGGCGGGGATGCGTTCCAGCACTTCTTTGAGCGCTTGCGGCAGGTCGCGCAGCTTGCTCAGTTTGGCAACGTAGGCTGCCAGTTGCGCCTTGCTCGGCAGTTCGCCGTACAGCAGCAGGTAGGCAACTTCTTCGAACTGTGCGTCAGCCGCCAGTTCACGTACGTCATAACCACGATAGGTCAGACCGGCACCCGACTGGCCCACGGTGGACAGTGCGGTTTGCCCGGCTACCTGGCCACGGAGCCCGGCGCCACTGAGTACTTTTGCTTCGGCCATTGCTGCCTCCAGTTTTCTTGAATTTGTTAGGGAATCGGCAAATACATTGATCGGGATTCACACCCGACCTTGTAGGAGCGAGCCTGCTCGCGATGCAGGTCCCGACACCACGGTGTGTCAGGGGGCCCGCGTTATCGTTGACGCCCATCGCGAGCGGGCTCGCTCCTACAGGTACAGGGGGTTCATCATTTTTTCGCGGCGAACAACGCATCGAGCTTCTGCTCGAAGGTGTGGTAGTCGATACGATCGTAAAGCTCCATGCGAGTCTGCATGGTGTCGATGACGTTCTGTTGCGTGCCATCGCGACGGATCGCGGTGTAGACGTTTTCCGCAGCCTTGTTCATGGCACGGAACGCCGACAGCGGGTACAGCACCAGCGATACGTCGGCAGCGGCCAGTTGCTCGGTGGTGTACAGCGGCGTCGCGCCGAACTCGGTGATGTTGGCCAGGATCGGCGCTTTCACGCGATTGGCGAACAGCTTGTACATTTCCAGTTCAGTGATGGCTTCCGGGAACACCATGTCAGCGCCGGCCTCGATGCACGCGGCGGCGCGATCCAGGGCAGACTCCAGACCTTCCACCGCCAGGGCGTCGGTACGGGCCATGATCACGAAGCTGTCATCGGTACGGGCATCGACGGCCGCTTTGATGCGGTCGACCATTTCCTGCTGGGTCACGATTTCCTTGTTAGGACGGTGACCGCAGCGCTTGGCGCCGACCTGGTCTTCGATGTGAATCGCCGCCGCGCCGAACTTGATCATCGACTTCACGGTACGGGCGACGTTGAACGCCGAGGAACCGAAACCGGTGTCCACGTCCACCAGCAGCGGCAGGTCGCAAACATCGGTGATGCGGCGCACGTCGGTCAGCACGTCATCCAGGCCGGTGATGCCCAGGTCCGGCACGCCGAGGGAGCCGGCAGCCACCCCGCCACCCGACAGGTAGATCGCCTTGAAACCGGCGCGCTTGGCCAGCAGCGCATGGTTGGCGTTGATCGCGCCGACCACTTGCAATGGATGCTCGCTGGCGACCGCATCGCGGAAACGCTGGCCTGGAGTGCTCTTGTTCAAACTCATGACTCACCTCGTTTGGCTGTCGGGTTAGCGCCGTCCTGGTAATGACGGGCGATGTTGCGTTTGGAGGCGCCGATGTGACGGCGCATCAACAACTCGGCCAGTTCACCGTCACGGTCGGCGATGGCATCGAGAATGCGGTGGTGCTCGGCGAACGCCTGGTGCGGGCGATTGGGCGTGGTGGAAAACTGGATGCGGTACATGCGCACCAGTTGATACAGCTCGCCGCAGAGCATTTGGGTCAGCGTACGGTTGCCGCTGCCCTGGATGATTCGGTAGTGGAAGTCGAAATCGCCTTCCTGCTGGTAGTAGCCTCTCCCGGCCTGAAACGCCTCATCGCGTTCGTGGGTTTCCAGGACCCGACGCAGCTCGTCGATTTCTTCGAGGCTCATGCGCTCGGCGGCCAGGCGACAGGCCATGCCTTCCAGGGATTCGCGGATTTCGTATAGCTCAATCAGTTCGGCGTGATTGAGCGACACCACCCGTGCGCCGACATGCGGCACGCGAACCAGCAGGCGCTGGCCTTCCAGACGGTGGATGGCCTCGCGCAGCGGGCCACGGCTGATGCCGTAGGTGCGCGCCAGTTCCGGTTCGGAGATTTTGCTGCCCGGCGCGATATCACCTTTGACGATAGCCGCCTGAATGCGTCGGAAGACGTTCTCGGAAAGCGTCTCCGTATCGTCTTGCGTAGAAACCGGGGGATCGAGTTGATCCAGCATATTGTCGACACCTTGTAAGCCAGTGCCGCAAAAACTAGCGAATACTGGCGGCACAGTCAAAGTATAAATCGATATTGTCGACAATCTTCTGATAACCGGTTGCACCATTACGAAGCAACCGGTCTATTTATAGCCACCGGCCAGCGCTGGCGCCATCAAACCACCGTGCTAGAATGCCGCCCGCATTTGTTTGTCACATCTGCACTGCCTGTCATAAAAACCTGACAGGCATACGAGGGAGCTTGCGCAGCGATGCCAGGGCCTTGAATCAAGTCGGACCGCTGCGCATCAGGATTTATGAGACTCAAGCCCTTCCCCACCTTCCTTTATTTCCTTTGCCTGCCCGGCTTCGCAATGGCCGGGGAAAAGACCGTGTATGGCCTTAATGAGTACGCATCGCTCAATGGCATCGATCTGGAAGTGGCGGCCAAACTCGACACCGGGGCGAAAACCGCATCCCTGAGTGCACGGGATATCAAACGATTCAAACGCAACGGCGAGTCGTGGGTGCGCTTTTACCTGGCCATCGACGCCGCCCATTCGCACCCGATCGAACGCCCGCTGGCCCGTGTCAGCAAGATCAAGCGCCGGGCCGGCGACTACGATCCGGAGGAAGGCAAGAAGTACACCGCCCGCCCGGTGATCGAACTGGACATCTGCATGGGCTCGGCCCTGCGCAGCATCGAAGTGAACCTGACCGACCGCAGCGCTTTCCAATACCCGCTACTGATTGGCTCCGAAGCCCTCAAACGTTTCGATGCTCTGGTTGACCCCAGCCTTAAATATGCTGCCGGCAAACCTGCCTGCACCACCGACGCTCATACCGCCGAGTAATTCAAATGCGCTCTCTTACCCTTCACCTGAAACTGCTGATCGCCATCCTGGTGGTGCTGGGCATTTCAGTTACGGCCTATCAGATCTTCGTGCTGGGCATCCCGGTGACCGAAGACGCCACCGACGACCTGTGGAACATCGACGCCAAGGTCGAGTTCGTCGCCAGTGCCAAGGATCCGGTCAAGATCCAAATGTTCGTGCCTCCGCTGAGCCGCGACTTCGTGAGCCTCAACGAGAGCTTCATCTCCAACAACTACGGCGTGGCCGTGAACCGGGTCGACGGCAACCGCAAGGTCACCTGGTCGGCACGCCGGGCCAAAGGCAATCAGACGCTGTATTACCGCCTGGTGCTGACCAAGCGTTATTCCGGTGAGAAAGCCAAGATCAAAGGCCCGACCTTTCGCGACAGCATGACCATCGAAGGCCCGGAAAAAATCGCCGCCGAAGCCCTGCTCGCACCGATTCGCCAACACTCGGCCGATGTCGAAACTTTCGTCGGCGAAGCCATCAAACGGGTCAACAACCTCAACGACGACAACGTGAAGCTGCTGCTGGCTGGTGATCCATCCGCGGCGCACAAGGCGAAAATCGTCGAGCTGCTGCTGTCCATCGCCCATGTGCCGATCGAGAAGGTCCACACCATCCGCCTGGTGGCCGATCAGCCGCAAATGCCGGAACTGTGGCTGCGCAGCTTCAATGGCACCGACTGGCTGTACTTCAACCCGGAAACCGGTGAACAGGGCCTGCCGACCGACCGCCTGCTGTGGTGGACCGGCGACGAAAACCTGATCACCGTCGATGGTGGCAAGAAAGCCAACGTGACTTTCAGCCTGAACAACAGCGAAATGAACGCCATTCGCCTGGCCAAGCTGACCGACGAAAACACCGACGCCAATTTCCTCGAGTACTCGCTGTACGGCCTGCCGCTGCAAACCCAGCAGACCTTCATGATCATGGTGATGATCCCGATCGGCGTGCTGGTGATCCTGATCCTGCGCAACCTGATCGGCATCCAGACCCTGGGCACTTTCACCCCGGTGCTGATCGCCCTCGCCTTCCGCGAAACCCAGCTCGGCTTCGGTATCGTGCTGTTTACCATCATCACGGCGCTGGGCTTGTCGCTGCGCTCCTATCTCGAACACCTGAAACTGCAAATGCTGCCGCGGCTGTCGGTGGTGCTGACGTTCGTGGTGGTGCTGATTGCGGCCATCAGCCTGCTCAGCCATAAACTCGGCCTGGAACGCGGTTTATCGGTGGCGCTGTTCCCGATGGTGATCCTGACCATGACCATCGAGCGCCTGTCGATCACCTGGGAAGAGCGCGGCGGTGGCCATGCCATGAAAGTGGCCGTCGGCACCCTGTTCGCCGCGTCCCTGGCGCACCTGATCATGAGCGTGCCGGAACTGGTGTACTTCGTGTTCACTTTCCCGGCGATCCTGCTGATCCTGGTGGGCTTCATGCTGGCCATGGGTCGTTATCGCGGTTACCGCCTGACCGAACTGGTGCGCTTCAAGGCCTTCCTGAAAAAGGCTGACGCCTGATGTTCGGCCTCTGGAAGACCTGGAAGGCCCTGGAAGCCCGGGGCATCATGGGGATCAATCGGCGCAACGCAGACTACGTGCTCAAATACAACAAGCGCAGCCTGTACCCGATCGTCGATGACAAGATCATCACCAAGGAACGCGCCATCGCCGCCGGCATCCATGTGCCCGAACTGTATGGCGTGATCTCCACCGAGAAGGAAATCGACAATCTCGAAGAGATCATCGGCGCACGCAATGACTTCGTGATCAAACCGGCCCAGGGCGCTGGCGGAGATGGCATCCTGGTCATCGCCGACCGCTTTGAAGGGCGTTATCGCACGGTGTCCGGCCGGATCATCAGCCATGAAGAAATCGAACACCAGGTTTCCAGCATCCTGACCGGCCTGTACTCCCTGGGCGGTCACCGCGACCGGGCGCTGATCGAATACCGCGTGATTCCGGACCAGATCTTCAAGAGCATCAGTTACGAAGGCGTGCCGGACATTCGCATCATTGTTTTGATGGGCTACCCGGTGATGGCCATGTTGCGCCTGCCGACGCGCCAGTCCAACGGCAAGGCCAACCTGCACCAGGGCGCCATCGGCGTCGGTGTGGACCTGGCCACCGGCCTGACCCTGCGCGGCACCTGGCTGAACAACATCATCAACAAACACCCGGACACCACCAATGCAGTGGATGGCGTGCAACTGCCCTACTGGGACGGTTTCATGAAACTCGCCGCTGGTTGCTATGAGTTGTGCGGTTTGGGCTACATCGGTGTCGACATGGTTCTGGACCAGGAAAAAGGCCCGCTGATTCTGGAGCTCAACGCCCGGCCGGGGCTGAATATCCAGATTGCCAATGACTGCGGCCTGACGTTGCGCACTCATGCGGTCGAGGCGCGGCTGGAAGACCTGAAGGCGCGTGGCGTGAGTGAATCGGTCGAAGAGCGCGTGGCGTTTGTGCAGGAGATGTTTGGGCATATTCCTGCGGTCGAGGGCTGAGGCCCTTCTCTATGTAGGAGCGAGCTTGCTCGCGATGAACCTGAAAACACTGTGGGGGGTCAGGCATACAGCGTTATCGTTGACGACCATCGCGAGCGAGCTCGCTCCTACAGTACTCAATCCCCTCTAGGAGCAATTCTCCGAGGGGACTACAATCGCCACCCCGCCTCGATGGCTGACTTCCCCCGCCCATGTTGACCTGTTCCGTACACCCGCTGCCCTATCGCGCCAACCCCGCCGAATATTTCGCGGCGATTCGCCATGCGCCCGGTGCCGTCCTGCTCGACAGTGGCCGCCCCAGCGCCGACCGCGGTCGCTATGACCTGCTCAGCGCCTGGCCACTGGAACAACTGACGGTGTCGCCCGACGAAAGTGGCGATGCTTTCCTGCAACGCCTGCGCGACAACCTGACACGCCTGGGCGAAGCCATTCTGCCGGCAGATTATGAGTTGCCGTTTGCCGGTGGGTTGATCGGTTACCTGAGTTACGACTTCGGCCGACATCTGGAGCGCCTGCCGAGCCAGGCCAGTGATGACCTGCATCTGCCCGACGCACGTTTCGGCTTGTACGGCTGGGCCTTGATCAGCGATCACCTTTCGCAGACCAGTCAATTGGTGTTCCACCCGACCCTGCCCGACAGCGAGCGTCAGCGCCTGATCGAACTGCTCAGCCAGCCTGCGCCGCAAGCGATCGCGCCCTTCAAGCTGCTCACCCCGATGACTGCCGACTTGAGCGCCGATGAGTATCAACAGGCCATCGAGCGCATCCAGCAGTACATTCAGGCCGGCGACTGCTATCAGGTCAATTTCGCCCAACGGTTTCGCGCACCCTGCCTGGGTGATCCGTGGGCCGCTTACTGTGCGCTACGCGCTGCTTGCCCGACGCCTTTTTCCGGCTTCCAGAACTTGCCTGATGGCGATGCCGTACTCAGCCTGTCGCCGGAGCGCTTCGTCAAAGTCAGCCAGGGCCATGTGGAAACCCGCCCGATCAAGGGCACTCGCCCCCGAGGCCTGACGCCCGAGCAGGACGCCGCGAACGCCGCCGAATTGCTGGCCAGCCCCAAGGACCGCGCGGAAAACCTGATGATTGTCGACCTGCTGCGCAATGACCTCGGTCGCACCTGCCGCACAGGCTCAGTACGGGTGCCGGAATTGTTCAGCCTGGAAAGCTATCCGAACGTGCACCACCTGGTGAGCAGCGTCACCGGTGAACTGGCGGATGAGCGCGATGCCCTGGACCTGATCGCCGGCAGCTTCCCCGGCGGCTCGATTACCGGCGCGCCAAAGATTCGTGCCATGCAGATCATCGACGAACTGGAGCCGACCCGGCGCGGCCTGTATTGCGGTTCGTTGCTGTACCTGGACGTACGCGGCGAAATGGACAGCTCCATCGCCATCCGTAGTTTGCTGGTCAAGGACGGGCAGGTGTGTTGCTGGGGCGGTGGCGGGATTGTCGCGGACTCGCAGTGGCAGGCTGAGTATCAGGAGTCGATTACCAAGGTGAAGGTACTGCTCGATACGCTGCAAAACCTGTAGGAGCGAGCCTGCTCGCGATGGAGCAACTGACGACGCGGGCTGTCTGGTGCCCCGCGTTATCGTTGACGACCATCGCGAGCAGGCTCGCTCCTACATACAGGGAATGTGATTACAAGCTCAGGGTCCGGTTTGATGCCTTGATGAACTCCTGCTTCAACGCTTCAAACGTGTGCACCGCCGGGAACTGCGGGAACTGCGCAATCACGTTATCCGGCGCATGGAACAGAATCCCGGCATCGGCCTCGCCCAGCATCGTGGTGTCGTTGTAGGAATCCCCCGCCGCGATCACCCGGTAGTAGAGACTCTTGAAGGCCAGGACCGACTGACGCTTGGGATCTTTCTGACGCAGTTGATAGTCAGTGACTCGCCCAGTGTCGTCAGTAATCAGGCGATGGCAGAGCAAGGTCGGGAAGCCCAGCTGACGCATCAGCGGCTGGGAGAACTCATAGAAGGTGTCCGACAGGATCACCACCTGGAAGCGCTCGCGCAGCCAGTCGACGAACTCGATGGCGCCATCGAGCGGCTTGAGCGTGGCGATCACTTCCTGAATGTCGGAGAGCTTCAGGCCGTGCTCGTCGAGAATTCGCAGGCGCTGCTTCATCAGCACGTCGTAGTCGGGAATGTCCCGGGTAGTGGCCCTGAGGGATTCGATCCCGGTTTTTTCGGCGAAGGCGATCCAGATTTCCGGAACCAGCACACCTTCAAGATCCAGACAGGCAATTTCCACAAGACACTCCCATTTGTATTGATTATTGAGTCGAGCGAGCAAAAAGACTGCCGAACTCTAGCGATTCGGGCCTGCCTGCGCAACGCAGAGGATGCCCCGGCCCGTGCAGCTTTTTGTTACCATCGACCCCATATAGAGCGCCCAGCGCCACCGACCTGTAGGAAGCCGCCCTGATGAGCCCAACGTTCGACGTCGTGGAACTCGCCACGACCTATGCCAACAAATCCGCCCAGGACATTCTGAAACTCGCGTTTGCCGAGTTTGGCGATGACCTGTGGATATCTTTCAGCGGCGCCGAAGACGTGGTGCTGGTGGACATGGCCTGGAAGCTGAACAAGAACGTCAAAGTGTTCAGCCTCGACACCGGTCGCTTGCACCCCGAGACCTACCGCTTCATCGATCAGGTGCGCGAGCACTACAAGATCGACATCGAACTGGTGTCGCCGGACTACACGAAACTTGAGCCGTTCGTGAAGGAAAAAGGCCTGTTCAGCTTCTACAAGGACGGCCATGGCGAATGCTGCGGCATCCGCAAGATCGAACCGCTGCGCCGCAAGCTGTCAGGCGTGACGGCCTGGGCGACCGGCCAGCGTCGGGACCAGAGCCCCGGCACCCGCAGCGCCGTCGCGGTGATGGAAATCGACACCGCGTTCTCCACCCCGGAACGCACCCTGTACAAGTTCAACCCGCTGGCGCAAATGACCAGCGAAGAGATCTGGGGCTACATCCGCATGCTGGAGTTGCCGTACAACAGCCTGCACGAACGCGGTTTCATCAGCATCGGCTGCGAACCCTGCACCCGCCCGGTACTGCCGAACCAGCATGAGCGTGAAGGCCGTTGGTGGTGGGAAGAAGCGACGCAGAAGGAATGCGGGCTGCATGCGGGGAATATCATCAGCAAGTCGAAAGCGTAAATACCCCTGTAGGAGCGAGCTTGCTCGCGATAAACCCAAGAGCGCCATGGGGTGTCAGGAATACAGCGTTTTCATTGACGACCATCGCGAGCAAGCTCTCTCCCACAAAAATGTGTACACAGGAATGTCACCATCGGTGCCATTTATGTGTGCACTTTTCGTTTCTGCGCCCCCAAAAGTTACATCCCCCCGCCTGACGTACACCGCCATGTCCTCCTGAATCCCCTTCGTAAAATAAATACCTGTTCAATCGGTCAATTTAAATTGCCTATTTTTCAGTAATTTGGCGAAACGCCATAACAAAACGAAATGAGCAGCGCGTTTCATAGAACTGCCAGCTGGCACAGTTCTGGCTTAAGTGCATACATGTTTTGTATACAATCACTTCAAAACATACACACACTTTAGATCCGCAAGCCTGAAGCGCCCTATCCCGTACAGGCTGCAGATGCCCCGTAACCAATGATATTCGCCATCCGCGACGAAGATTTGTCGAGCCAACGCTCATGCACAGTCATCGCGATGTCGAGCATCAGGAGCCTGCCGGAATGCGTACTAGTCTCTCCAATAACAACATCGCGCTGGATCTACCCTCCTCCCATTCCATCCACACCGTCGACAATCAGGCGCATCACGCCCCCGTGGTGCTCAGCCCCCGATTGCACAACAAGGACCTGGCACCGACCAAGTCCGAAGGTCGGCGCTGGGGCCGCTACAGCATCTTTGCCCTGTGGACCAACGACGTGCACAACATTGCCAACTACTCGTTTGCCATAGGCTTGTACGCCTTGGGTCTGGGTGGCTGGCAGATTCTCCTGTCCCTGGGAATCGGTGCCGCGCTGGTTTACTTCTTCATGAACCTGTCTGGCTACATGGGCCAGAAAACCGGGGTGCCGTTTCCGGTCATCAGCCGGATCAGTTTCGGCATTCACGGTGCGCAGATTCCTGCATTGATCCGCGCCGTTATCGCCATCGCCTGGTTCGGTATCCAGACGTATCTTGCGTCCGTGGTCTTTCGCGTGTTGTTAACGGCGGTCCATCCCGGGTTCGCCGACTACGACCACGACTCGATCCTCGGCCTGTCGACCCTGGGCTGGGTGTGTTTCGTCGCGATCTGGTTCGTGCAACTGGCGATCCTGGCCTATGGCATGGAGATGGTGCGGCGCTACGAGGCATTTGCCGGCCCGGTGATTCTGCTGACCGTCGCCGCCCTTGCCGCGTGGATGTACACCCAGGCCGATGCGACCATCGCCTGGTCTATCCGTGAGCCGCTGACTGGCGGTGAGATGTGGCGCAACATCTTTGCCGGCGGCGCACTGTGGCTGGCGATCTACGGCACCTTGATCCTCAACTTCTGCGACTTTGCCCGTTCTTCGCCGTGCCGCAAAACCATCAAGGTCGGAAATTTCTGGGGCTTGCCGGTGAACATCCTGGTATTCGCCGGCATTACCGTCCTGCTGTGCGGCGCGCAATTTCAGATCAATGGCCGGATCATCGAAAGCCCGACCGAAATCATCGCCTCGATCCCCAACACCTTCTTCCTAGTGCTCGGCTGCCTGGCGTTCCTGATCGTCACCGTGGCGGTGAACATCATGGCCAACTTCGTCGCCCCGGCGTTCGTACTCAGCAACCTGGCGCCCAAGTACCTGACCTTCCGCCGCGCCGGCTTGATCAGCGCGACCATCGCTGTGCTGATCCTGCCGTGGAACCTCTACAACAGCCCGCTGGTGATCGTGTACTTCCTGTCCGGCCTCGGTGCCCTGCTCGGCCCGTTGTACGGGGTGATCATGGTCGACTACTGGCTGGTACGCAAAGGCCGGATCAACGTGCCGCAGTTGTACAGCGAAGACCCTGACGGCGCGTATTACTACAGCCGCGGTGTCAATTTGCGCGCGGTGGCGGCGTTCATTCCTGCAGCGTTGATCGCCATCGTCCTGGCATTGGTACCGGGCTTCCACAGCGTATCGCCATTCTCCTGGCTGATTGGTGCCGGTATCGCCGGGATGCTCTACCTGATCATCGCCAAGCGCCAACCGCATTACGTCGATGTTAGCGGCGAAGCCATCGCGGTCGACAACGTCAGCCACTGATCCTGTCGCGGCCCGGCGTTGTCGGGCCGCAGAACCAACTGCAATAAGGACTCCCCATGCGCATTCTCGTGGTCAACGTCAACACCACCGAATCCATCACCCAGGCCATCGCCCGTTCGGCGCAGGCCGTCGCGTCACCCGGCACGGAAATCGTCGGCCTCACCCCGCACTTCGGTGCCGACTCCATCGAAGGCAATTTCGAGAGTTACCTGGCGGCCATCGCGGTCATGGACCGGGTGATGTCCTACGACCAGCCGTTCGACGCCGTGATCCAGGCCGGTTATGGCGAACACGGCCGTGAAGGCTTGCAGGAACTGCTCAATGTGCCGGTGGTGGATATCACCGATGCCGCCGCCAGCACAGCCATGTTTCTCGGTCACGCCTATTCCGTGGTCACCACCCTCGACCGCACCGTGCCGCTGATCGAAGATCGCCTCAAGCTCTCCGGCCTCTGGGATCGTTGCGCCTCGGTACGGGCCAGTGGTTTGGCAGTACTGGAACTGGAACACGAACCGCAGCGCGCACTGGAGGCCATCGTCCATCAGGCCGAACTGGCGGTGACCCAGGACAAGGCCGAAGTGATTTGCCTGGGCTGCGGCGGCATGGCCGGGCTGGACGAGCAGATTCGCCGACGTACCGGGGTACCGGTGGTGGATGGGGTGACGGCGGCGGTGACCATTGCCGAATCATTGGTGCGACTGGGGCTGTCGACATCGAAGGTGCGGACTTATGCGACGCCACGGCCGAAAAACATCATTGGTTGGCCGGGGCGGTTTGCCCGGTAGACCGCGGCGCCCCCTTCGCGAGCAAGCCCGCTCCCACACTGGATCTCCGTTGAATACAGATATTGTGTCTACAACAGATCAAATGTGGGAGCGGGCTTGCTCGCGAAGGAGGCAACTCGGACCTGAGCCTGACTCAAACCGCACTGAACCTCTGCCCCAACCCTCTCTCGACAAACTGCTCAATGACAAACTCGACAAACGCCCGGGTCTTGCCCGGCAGCAGTTTGTGTTCGGCGTAATAGATGGAGGTGTAGCCGTCGTCGATGTACCAATCCGGCAGCACCCGCTGCAGCCTGCGCGACTCCAGATAGCCCGCGGCAAACGGCATGCTCACCAGCGCAATGCCCAGACCCTGCGCGGCCGTGGCGCAGGCGGCCTCGGAATCGCTCATGGTCATCCGCGCCTTGAGCGTCAACGGGCTGTGTTGCTGATTGCGATGGGTCAACTGCCAGGAGCGTACCCGACCGGTCTGCGGTGAGCGGATCAGAATCCCGTCATGGTGCTTGAGGTCATCCGGCTCGCTGATCGCTGCATGTGTCTCCAGGTAGTCCTGCGTAGCCACCAACACCCGATGCGCCGGACTCAACCGGCGTGCCACCACGCCCTGGGGCAATTCGAAGCCGCCGCCGATGGCCGCGTCGAAACCCTGCCCGATCAGATCGACCTGGCGGTTGTCGAAGTGCCAGTCCGGGTTGATCGCCGGGAATCGCCGCAGAAACTCGCCGAGCATCGGCACAATGTACAGGCAGCCAAATACTGTCCCCATGCTGACTTTCAAGGTGCCCGCCGGCTGCCCTCCGGCGCTGGCGAGATTGGCCACGGCATTCTGGATCGTGTGCAGGCTGCCGCTGACTTCGCCGAGAAACAACTGACCGGCTTCCGTCAGGGTCAGGCTGCGAGTGCTGCGCTGGAACAATCTGACACCCAGGCGCGCCTCGAGCTTGGCAACGCTCTTGCCCACCGCCGCCGGTGTCAGGCTCAAGCGCCGCGCCGCCTCAGCAAAGCTGCCGACCTCGGCACTGCGCACAAAGCATTCGATACTGCTGAAGGTTTCCATAAGCGCCACTATAAACTTCTGGTTTACACAGACTATCGTAACTATGGTCTACACAGCACGTAATCCTGAATCGATACTAGCCTCCATCAACCGGGACATCTCGCCTCGGGACTTGGAGATCGATATGACTACTCAGAACCTCAGCGGCAAAGTGGCCTTGATTCAAGGTGGTTCCCGCGGCATCGGCGCAGCCATCGTCAAGCGCCTGGCTGCTGAAGGCGCCACCGTTGCCTTCACCTACGTCAGCTCCACGGCCAAAGCCGAAGAACTGCAAGACAGCATCACCGCCAAGGGCGGCAAGGCCCTGGCCATCAAGGCCGACAGCGCCGACGCCGACGCCATCCGCGGTGCCGTGTCCGCCACGGTAGAAGCCTTCGGTCGCCTGGATATCCTGGTCAACAATGCTGGGGTACTGGCGGTCGCACCGCTGGCCGAGTTCAAACTCGAAGACTTCGACCAGACCCTGGCCATCAACGTGCGCAGCGTGTTCATCGCCACCCAGGCCGCCGCCAGACACATGACCGAAGGCGGTCGCATCATCAATATCGGCAGCACCAACGCAGACCGCATGCCCTTCGCCGGTGGTGGCCCGTACGCCATGAGCAAGTCGGCGCTGGTCGGCCTGACCAAAGGCCTGGCCCGTGATCTCGGCCCGCAAGGCATCACCATCAATAACGTGCAACCGGGCCCGGTCGACACCGACATGAATCCGGCCGAAGGTGACTTTGCGGAAAGCCTGATCCCGTTGATGGCCGTGGGCCGTTACGGCAAGGCCGAAGAGATCGCCAGCTTCGTCGCCTACCTTGTCAGCCCTGAAGCAGGCTATATCACGGGGGCCAGCCTGACCATCGACGGTGGTTTCGGCGCCTGATGCGTTAAACGCAAACCCAATGTGTGCGGGCTTGCTCGCGAAAGCGGTGAATCAGACAACATCAATGTTGCCTGGCACACCGCCTTCGCGAGCAAGCCCGCTCCCACATTTGCCAGAGTCGACCCGTCTTTTTAGCTAGGCCCATTCCAGCGCTGGCAAACCAAAAGCACTCGGCACAAACGCCTTCAGCGTACGAAGAATGCCATCGGCGTGTGCGTACCTGGCATCTGCCATTGCCGCATCCGGAATCGCAATTGCCGTCATCCCTGCCGCTTTCGCCGCAGTGACGCCGAAGGGCGAATCCTCGAACACCAGGCAGTCTTGCGGTGCAACACCCAGGCGCCGCGCCGCCGTCAGGAAAATATCCGGTGCTGGTTTGGCCGCGCCCACCTCGGCGTCATCGGCGGTGACGATAAAGTCGAACAAGGCGAACCAGTCGCGGTGCAATGTGGTTTTCTGGCCGAACGACTGGCTCGAAGAACTGGTGCCTACGGCAATGGGAATGTTGTTGGCCTTCAGATGCCGTACCAGTTCCTGTGCACCGGGCATTGCCTGCGCTGTAGGAAAACGCTCGCGCATCAGCGGCTCGCGGATCACCAGAAACTCTTGTGCCGTAATCGGCAAGTCCAGCGCTTCAACCACATAGCGCGCCAGATCGCCCGCGCCCCGGCCAATGATGTTCTGTTTGATGCTCCAATCGAACGTCCGGCCGTAACGCGCGGCAATGATAGAGGTGACTTCGGTGTAGATGCCTTCTGTGTCCAGCAACAAGCCGTCCATATCGAAAATCACGGCCTTGATCGGGCCGAATGCTTTCAGTGGTGCATTCATCGCATCTGATCCGTTTTCTAAGGCATCCCCGACAGCTCAGGTACGGCCGATGCCCTTGGATTAAAGGATTCAGCAGCATAGCGAGCGCCGCCGGTCTAGAGCAATGATGAAATCCCGATCGGCGCCGAATGACCCTCCGCGATTTAGCGAATCGCCCTACAGCAAGCGCCACCCTTTCCCGACTTCTTTCCTCGCCGATCCCCCGCAGAGTTTCGCGCTCCACATTCCGCCAAGCGAAAGACAGCAGATGTTCGATCCCCAAGAGGTATTGGCATGCCCCGCCAGCGGTCCCCTGATACTTTGCCCCGGCAGGCATGAACGCCACGAGGACGTCTCCAGACAGGCGAAAAACCCCAATGGTGTCAGTATCGACACCGCCGAGCGAACCGCCACCCACAACGGCCCGGTGTCGATGGTTACCGGTGAAGAACTGCTGACCCTGACCGATGGCACCCTCGACGGAATCCTGCCTTTCGACTTCACCCGCCTCTATCGCACCAGTGCCGTCGAAATCGACAGCGGCCTCGGTTTTGGCTGGAGCCATTCGCTGTCCCAGCACCTGGAACTCCACAGCGAGCGGGTGCTGTGGATCGACCCCGAAAACCGCCGCACGCCCTTTCCACGGCCGACGGCGGTGCGCCCGGTGATCCACAACAGCCTGTCGTGGGCGGCGATTTACCTCGGCGAAGAGCCGGACGAACTGATCCTCGCCCTGGCCGGCCACCGCGCGCGGTTCTACCACTTTCATGACGGCCGGCTCAGCACGATCAGCGATGCCTACGGCAATCGCCTGACGGTGCAGCGGGACCGCTGTGACCGGATCCAACGCCTGGACAACGGCGCCGACCGCGCCTTATTGCTGCGTTACGACGTCAAGCACCTGGTGGCCGTCGACTATCAGGTGTTTCAGCGCGGCGACTGCGAGGCAAACACCTGGCGCACCGAACAGACACTGGTCAGCTACCGCTACGACGCCCGCCGGCGCTTGATCGAGGCAACCAACGCCGCAGGTGAAAGCGAGCGCTATGACTACGACGAGCGGCACGTCATCCTGCAACGGCAACTGGCCGGCGGCGCGAGTTTCTTCTGGGCGTGGGAACGCTCTGGCAAGGCAGCCCGCTGCATCCATCATTGGGCATCGTTTTCGCAAATGGAGGCACGTTACGCCTGGGACGATAAAGGCTGTGTGACAGTGAACAACGCCGACGGTAGCGAAGAGGTTTACGTTCATGACAACCGCGCACGCCTGGTACGCCAGGTCGGGACCGACGGCGGTGAGTTGCACAAGGCCTACGACGATCAGGGTCGCCTGATCGCCGAGCAGGACGCCCTCGGCGCCGTCACCGAATACCATTATGACGAAGCCGGCCGGTTGATCGCGCGGCGTGCGCCCGATGAGGCGCCCATGACCTGCAACTATCGGCACGGTTTCCTGCGCACCCTCACCCGTGGTCAGGCGACCTGGACCTGTCAGCGCAATGCTCAGGGCGACATCACTGCTGTTTCCGATCCCGACGGGCAGATCACCCGCTATTTCTACGACCCCAAGGGGCGCTTGCTGACAATCCGATTCCCCGATCAGAGCGGTCACCGGTTTGTCTGGAACGCCTTGGGGCAACTGTTGGAGGAGACCTTGCCGGACGGTGCCCAGCGCGCTTTTTCCTACGATGTGCTGGGCCGGCGGATTACCCGGCAGGACGAACACGGTGCCGTCACCGGCTATGAGTGGGACGCCGTGGGTCGACTGACCAGGATCACGCTGCCCACCGGTGCCTGCCGTGCCTATCGCTACAACGCCTACGGCCAGGTCACCGCCGAAACCGACGAACTGGGACGGGTAACCCGTTACGAATACGCCGACGACCTGCACTTGGTCAGCCGTCGGATCAACCCCGACGGCAGCACGCTGAAGTACGGCTACGATCATGCGCAACTGTTGCTCACCGAGATCGAAAACGAGGTCGGCGACACCTATCGGCTGGACTACACGCCTGGCGGATTGATCCGACAGGAAACCGGCTTTGATGGCCGTCGTACCACCTATGCGTATGACGGTAATGGTCAGTTGCTGAAAAAAACCGAGTTCGGCGACGACGGTTCGCAACTCGTCACACAATACCAACGCGACAGCGCCGGGCGCTTGTTGCTCAAGACCCTGCCCGACGGGATCAAAGTCGAGTACCACTACGACAACTCAGGACGACTGGTTCGCGTCGATGACGGTCAGGGCCATCCGCTGGCGTTCGAATACGACCGCCAGGGCCGGCTGATCACCGAACATCAGGGCTGGGGCACCCTGCGTTACGACTACAATGCCTGCGGTCGGCTCAAGCGGCTGCACCTTCCGGACGACAGTGTCCTTCTCTACCACCATGCCAAGGGGGGCGCCCTCACTGCCATCGATCTCAATGGCACGCGCCTGACCTGCCACCGTTTTGTCGGCGGGCGCGAACGGCAACGCCAACAGGGCCTGCTGCTCAGCGATTACGCCTACGACGAGCAAGGCCGCTTGCAGGTCCATTGCGTCAGCCAAAAGCAACGAACGCTGTATCGCCGCGAGTATGCCTACAGCGCCAAGGGCAATCTCCTGCAGATTGCCGACAGCCGTCACGGCCAACGCCACTATCAATACGATGCGTTCGACCGCCTGACCGGCGTACGCCACGACCGCGATCCGTTCGCGGAGAGCTTCACCCATGATCCGGCCGGCAATCTGCTGATCCGTGGCCGTCCAGGCCCGCTCGTGCTCCAGGGCAACCGTCTGCACCGCCATTGCAACAGCCTCTACGACTACGACGCCTTCGGCAACCTGATCCGCGAACGCCGCGGCATGCCGCCCCAAGTCACCCAATACACCTATGACAGCCAGCACCGCCTGATCAGCGTCAGCACCCCGGACGGTAAAAGTGTCAGCTACCGCTACGACGCCTTCGGTCGGCGCATCCGCAAAACCGTCGACAGCCAGACCACGCAGTTTTTCTGGCAAGGCGACCAGCTCATCGCCGAAAGCGCTCCCGAGCACTACCGCAGCTACGTTTACGAACCCGGCAGCTTCCGCCCGCTGGCGCTGCTTGACGGAAAAGGCCCGGCAGACGCCTGCCCGCTCTACTACCAACTCGACCACCTCGGTACCCCGCAGGAACTGACCAACTACGGCGGCGCTATCGTCTGGTCGGCCAAATACACCGCCCACGGCAAACTTCGTGAAGTGAGCCAGGGCGACGGCGAACGACTCAAACAGCCTCTACGGTTTCAGGGACAATACTTCGACGCCGAGAGCGGCCTGCACTACAACCGTCATCGCTACTACCATCCCGACATTGGTCGTTATCTGACGCTGGATCCGGTCATGCTGGCCGGTGGGTTGAACCCGTATCGGTACACCCGGAACCCGACGGGGTGGGTGGCTCCATTGGGATTGGGCGGGAATTGCCCGCAGGAGAACAAGCCGGGATGCTCGGTGCCGTATGAGCAAGGAAAGGCAAGGGTTGATGAGGGAGAGCCTGATGCGCCCTCTCCAAAACCTTCGAATAAATACGGGTATTGCGGAGACTCACTAGAGCCCCGGGGGGCTTTTTAACCGGATTCCCCCCTCGGAGCAACACTTTAAAGAAGCAATCGGGACCCGGGGCTCTTCACTGTCGCTTTGTAATAGCTGGCTCACCCGCGCCATCGTCCCGATCTTCTGGATTGGCCTCTATATCATCGTCGTCGCTCGGAACCTGCTCCACACCTGCATCATCATCGTCCGGTGGTCGTTGGTCGCGGCGCAAGGAATCGGTAGGCGACGGCAGCGGATACTCCGGTGTTTCATCAACGTCGGGGACTTTCCGATCAGTGTTCATATCGCACCTCTCGTGTGACCTGAAGTGCAGGCCACGACCTGGCGAGGATCGGGCGATGGACGCGTTCGATCAGCTGGACAACCGGTCAATCCGACAGCACGATTCGATCAGTCCTCGTCCTCTTCCTCATCCTCAAACTCGATATTCCCCACATCGCCCGCATCATCAGCATCGTTAAGCGGCACCGTCGCATCGTCCATCAGCGATCCCGGATCTTCATTGCCGGGATCGTTTATAGATGGCTGTGCGCTCGGACCCTTTTCTTCCTTGCCTTCGCTTTTCGCAGTCATGGGATGCCTCGCTCAACTAGTGATGCTTATTGTGGTGCTTGTTGTGGTGCTTGTTCGAATGTTTATGTCCGCCACCGGAATGGGAGTGGCCGCTATCACTCCCCAGATCATTGCCGACCGCACCACCGGCTGCACCGCCAAGACCGGCACCGATAGCCGATCCGGTCGAACCGCCAAGACTGTTGCCGATCACTGATCCACCCGCCGCGCCCAAACCACCGCCTACCGCAGCTTCGGTGCGACTGCGCTTTGGCGCGGCAATGGCACTACCGGCCGCGCCGCCGACTCCGGCACCGACGGCCGCACCCGTGCTGCCACCCACCTGGCCACCGACAACATTGCCCAGCACCCCACCAAGACCACCGCCCACTGCGGCATCTCCATTACCTCCCGCCAGCGCCACCTGAGAAACCAACAATCCAAAAACAATCGCAGGCAACATCAATCGCCGAGCACTCTGGCTTACGGTTTTTTTGTCGTTGGTTTTCGGGTTCATGGCACGCCTCACATTCTTCAAGGGAGTATGGAAGATTTGAGCCATTGCGGCGTAAAACGTTCATAAATGAAAAAGCCCGGCATCAAGCCGGGCTCTTTTCAAATCTGGATCAGGATCAGTGACGCTTGTGACCATTGGCCAGGTTGCTGCCCACGCCGCCGCCCAATGCACCGCCCAGGCCCGCACCGATGGTGGCACCGGACTTGCCGCCGAGGCTATTGCCGATCACCGAACCACCGGCCGCGCCGACACCGCCACCGATAGCAGCGCTGGTGCGATGACCTTTTTTGGCGGCAACTGCGCTGCCTGCCGCGCCAGCGACGCCCGCACCAATCGCGGCGCCAGTGCTGCCGCCCATCTTCTGGCCGACGACGTTACCCAATGCGCCGCCCAAGCCACCGCCCAGCGCGGCAGTGCCGTCACCAGCCATTGCACCTTGAGCAACCAGAAGCCCCAGAACCAGAGCGGGCAGTGTTAAACGCATGACAAAAACCTCAAAAATAGGGGGTACACAAAAGGGGGCGAGATTGAATGCTTTTGCGCGGATAAAGTCCAGCACACCGGTCCAACTTCGCGATTGGCGAGGGTTGGACAGCGTTTACCGAAAAGGTTTTATCGCGGACAAAAAAAAGCCCGCTGGGGAAACGGGCCAGGTGTTGCTTTCTAACGGATGAGTCGAGATTACGGAGGGTGTTGTGAAAAGTTCGTGAAAGATCCCCCCCTTCAAAAAAATTGTCATAAAACTTTTCGAGCATGAAAAAACCCGCTCTATGACGGGGTCTACCTGACGTTCGATTACTTCCTGACCGGCGCTGTCACCTTGGGTAAAAATTTGCCCTTCAGTACCCGGCACGCCCTGGTCTTGATCTTGTCGACCTCAGTCTGGTCCTCGCCGAAACTGGCCACATACTGGGTCTGACCACACCGCACGGAGTTGTTGATCGGAAACTCTGCGCCATCGTCCTCGATATACGGATCAACCATCTCTCCACCCTTTTCAAAAAGCGCGATCGACAGCGGCAAGCCCTTTGCCTGAAGGAATATCGATCGCCAAGGTTTTTGAGACTAGACGGTCACTAACGGACCTGCCGTTCGGATTTCCCCGTGACCGACGAATGGCTTCTCACCTTTTACCTCAACTTGACCGCAGTCCCGGTCACAAACACCACGACCATCCCTCCCTTTCCGGCCGGCATGCTGATCTCATAATCAAGCCCGACCACCGCGTCCGCCTGAAGCGCCTGAGCCCGCTCCTTGATCTCATCGGTGGCCTGAATGCGTGCTTCCTTCAACGCTCGCTCCAGTGTCTGGGAACGCCCGCCGAAAAAGTCGCGCATCCCGGCAAACACGTCGCGGACAACGTTGATCCCTTGCACCGACTCGGCGCTGACGATGTCCAGGTAGGCGGTAATTTGCCGGCCTTCGATGGACTGGGTCGTGGTGATGATCATGGGTGTTCCTTCCTGTTCAGATAGTCAGCCAACGCGTCAAACGCCGGCAAAGTGACGGGATCATTGGCCGAGTTGCTGGCCACCGGATGGGATGCGTAGCGGACGATGACCATCTCGGCCTTCGGGTCGACATAAATGCGCTGCCCATGGACCCCACGCGCCATGAATGCCCCGCCTTCCTTGCTCGTCACCCACCACATAGACCGGTAACTCCAGTCTTTGAGCAATGTGTAACCCGCCTTGGCGAAAGCCTGCTTATCGCCGCCGCCACGGATATCGTCGATCACTGCCTCTGGCACTATCTGGTGGCCGTTGAACCGACCGCCGTTACGCAGCATCTCGCCAAAACGCGCCAGATCCCGCAACCCCGTATTCAGGCCACCACCGGCGAACGGCGTGCCGATGGAGTCCACTGTGAAATAGCCGTCCTGCTCGGCACCCAACCGGCTCCAGATGTTCTCCGACAGCAGTTGCGCAACATTGCGGCCGGTGGCGCGGGCAATGACCCAGCCCAACACGTCGGTGTTGACGGTTTTGTAGGCAAACGCTTTGCCGTGCTCGCCTTGCGGTTGCACCGTCTGCAAAAACTCGTAGTAACTGCGCGGTCCCTCATAACCCTTGGGTTTGGGCAACGGGTTGCCTGCCCGGGCATGGGCCCAGACTTCGGCATCCGGGTCCGCGTAGTCCTCGCTGTATTTGAGGCCCGTGGTCATGTCGAGCACCTGCCGTACCGTGGCGCTGCCAAACGCAGAATCCGCCAGTTCCGGTACATATTCGGCAACCCGCTTGTCAGCATCGATGCGCCCCTGCGCCACCAACATGGCACCCAGCGTGCCGACCAGGGACTTGGTCACTGACATTGCGGCGTGCTGGCCGTCCGGCTTCAACACGCCGAAGTAACGTTCGTAGACAACTTTCCCGCGGTGCATCACCACAATGCCATCGGTGTACGTGGCCGCGAGGGATTGCTCCCACGTCATCGGCGCCTTGGCGCCAAGCGGGACAAAACTGATCCCGTCGATATCTTTGCGTAGCACTGTCTCCAGAGGAACCGGAGCACCCAGGCCGCGTGAAACGTTGATCGTCGGCATCAGTTGCCGGAAATTCGAAACACTCCAGCGCATTGCCGGGAACTGGAAATAGCTGCCGTCTTCAAAGCGCACGGTGCGATCAGCGGAGGGTGGCGAACCGACCATCCAGCCAAGTTTGGCCGGGTCACTGGCTTGGGCGTCGGGAAAAGTCGCAGGGGCGGATGCGAGGGCCAGTGATGACGTGGCAACTATCGACACAGCCGCGATGAGCCTGGCTGCGCCGCGAAAACTGGCGCGAGGATAGAGCATGATGTCGATTCCGTTCGAAGAGTTTGAGCAGTCTACAGCCGGATCGGCTTATTCACTGCTTAAGCATGCGCCTCGCGATCAAGAACATCAGCAACCCACTGATTGATACTTTTGTGGGCTAACTGAGCTTTCACAGCTACCGTCGCGTGAAGGGCTGGGGCCAGGCGCAGACTGAGATGGCCTGAATAGGGCTTCTGTGGGGTGCGGCCGAGTTTGGCGCAAGTCTCCAGATAATCGGTGACGGCCTCTTCGAATGCGGTGCGAAGTTCTTTGACTGACTCGCCGTGAAACCCGACAACATCCTTGATGCCCGCAATGTGGCCGACGAACAGGCCGTCTTCGTCGCTGTACTCGATTCGGGCTGAGTAGCCGTTGTAGTTCATTACGTTCACGGGGTAACTCCTGCTTGCTCAAGGAAAGCCCGGGCGTCACGCACCTGGTAGGGCTTGGCTTCTTTGTCGGGGTGGGGCCGATGAAAAGTGGCCACCACGCCATTCAGTTCAAAACGTACTCGCGATCCATTGCCTTCGATGGTTCTTGCCCCTGCAGCGCCGAACAAAGATTCGATGCGTGACCACTCCATGATGGCCGGGGCTGGTCTTGAAAATACGGTTTTGAGGGTGCTGAGCTGTTTATTATTCATGGTATTATATCATGATACCGCACAGGGTTTAGCAACCGCGAATGACATCGCTGATGCGTGGGAGAAACCTCTAACGCGTGCTTAAAAAAACGCCGCTTATCCAGAACAGGAAAGCGGCGTTTTTCGTGTGGAACCGTTTGTTTTGCAAGGCAGGCAGGATATCGGGGTGACTCTCGCCGGGGTTGTAGGCAATTTCCGAGAGTTGCGTAAAGCCTTACGCTTGCTGCGTTTTTAGCTGGCCACTACCTTGCTGGTCTTAACCTGGGCGGGACACCCTTAAGTGGATCTGTATAGATACTCCCTAAGAAGACTGCATTTTTATAATCACTTCGCACGAAAGGAGACGGTTGACCGAAAGCAGGCATTAGCGAGATAGGTACTTGTCTGATGCTCTCACTCATATCGTGCGAGCTAGAACACCCCATAAATCATCTGCGTTCCCACTTTGTTCACATACGGCCCTTTTTCAGACGCCAAAAACCACAAACCCCCGACTTTCTCTAGGAAAATCAGGGGTTTGTGTTTGCAGAATGTGGCGGTGAAGGAGAGATTCGAACTCTCGATACAGTTTCCTGTATACACACTTTCCAGGCGTGCTCCTTAAGCCACTCGGACACTTCACCGTATCTCTTCAAACATGTTCTGTCTGTCGAGGCGCGCTAATGTAGTCGAAAGCTTTTCCGATGGCAAACATTTTTTTCAGAATTTTCATGCGGTTAACGCGATTCAGCGTTTCCGGTCGTTCCCGGCCATGGCAAACCGGCCAATCTCCGGCTTCGTGCCCTCTTCTATATAGAGGGGAATGCGCAGCAGGCACGGCGGGCTGCGCCTGACGGGCGGGCAAAGGGTGACTGGCGGGTCAGTCACGGCGCTTTACCTGGCTTGCGGCGGTGGGTAACGTCTGCCCAACTTTATTGAAAGGAATAGCGTCATGAGTGAGTTGATTTCCTACCATCTCGAAGACGGTATCGCGACCCTGACCCTGAGCAATGGCAAGGTCAATGCCATCTCCCCGGATGTGATTGCCGAGTTCAACGCTGCGCTGGATCGGGCAGTGGCTGATCGTGCGGTGGTGATCATTACCGGCCAGCCGGGCATTCTCTCTGGCGGTTATGACCTGAAGGTGATGACGGCCGGTCCTAGAGAGGCCGTGGCGCTGGTGACCGCCGGTTCGACCCTGGCCCGCCGCCTGCTGTCGCACCCCTTCCCGGTGATCGTGGCGTGCCCGGGGCACGCGGTGGCCAAGGGCGCGTTCCTGCTGTTGTCGGCTGACTATCGCATCGGCGTTGAAGGTGCGTTCAGCATTGGCCTGAACGAAGTGCAGATCGGCATGACCATGCACCACGCGGGCATCGAGATTGCCCGTGACCGCCTGAACAAAGTGGCGTTGCAGCGTTCGGTGGTCAACGGCGAGATGTTCAATCCACAAGGCGCCGTGGCGGCCGGCTTCCTCGATGTCGTGGTCTCGCCTGAAGAACTGCAAGGCGCGGCACTGGCGGCGGCTCGTCAGTTGAAGAAGATCAACATGACCGCGCACAAGAACACCAAATTGAAAGTGCGCAAAGCGCTGCTGGAGGTCCTGGACAACGCGATCATCCAGGATCAGGAGCATTTGGGCTAAGCCCGGATCTGCTGCAACGAAAAGCCCGACCGTCGTGTCGGGCTTTTTCATACATGTCTGTGTTAAACGTCTGTGACCGCTCTAGACCGCATCTGACCAAACAGTCGGAAACATCAGCTCAAACATCCTCCATCTCCCACTTCCCTGGGAGCAATTGCCGAAAACAGTGCACATCCGTACACTGCGCCACCTTTTGTCCCGGTGGGGCCTGTAAATGCTGTTTTTGTGCCGTATGTCATTGATGGGCCTGCACTTTATCGTGGCGGGTGTGCTGGGGGTGATGCTCGGCCTGTGCCGGCCGTTCAATCCGGACAACAGCCGCCTGTGCGCACGCCTGTACGCATGGCCGGCCATGTGCATTTTGCGTTTGCGAGTGAAGGCCGAAGTCGGGCCGTTGATGGATAAACCCGACAGCTGCGTGATCATCGCCAATCACCAGTCCAACTATGACCTGTTTGTGTTTGGCAACGTGGTGCCCCGTCGTACCGTGTGCATCGGCAAAAAGAGCCTGAAGTGGGTGCCGCTGTTCGGGCAGTTGTTCTGGCTGGCCGGCAATGTGCTGATCGACCGTGGCAATGCGCAAAAGGCACGCAAGTCGATGTTGACCACCACCCACACCCTGCAAAACAAAGACACCTCGATCTGGGTTTTCCCGGAAGGCACGCGCAACCTGGGTGAGGACTTGCTGCCCTTCAAGAAAGGCGCCTTTCAGATGGCGATTGCCGCCGGGGTGCCGATTGTCCCGGTGTGCGTCAGCAGTTACGTCAAACACATGCGGTTGAACCGCTGGCGCAGCGGGAAAATTCTGATTCGCTCGTTGCCGGCGATTCCCACCGCCGGATTGAGCCTGGACGACATGCCCCTGCTGATCGCCCAGTGCCGCGAGCAGATGCGTGAATGCATCGAATCGATGGACCGGCAACTGCAAGCTGCCTGAAAAAGAAACCCGCCTGGTGCGGGTTTTCTTTTGCCTGCGCGTCTTTGCCCAGAACTCGGCAGATTTAACTGACTCTCAAACACTGCAAGGCTAAGCTGATCCACACTGCCAATGCATTCGTTGCCAATTGAAAGCTGCCAAAAGAAGTGAACCACCATCATGGGTAGAGTTGTTGCTGCTGCGGTTTATAGCGCCGGTAAGAGAGTCACTGATATCAGCCTTGACGAAGGCGCAGCCTGGGCTGCAAAGCCCGGGCACTTTGTCTGGATCGGCCTCGAAGAGCCGAACGCCGAGGAGCTCTACAATCTGCAACGCCAGTTCAACCTGCACGAACTGGCCATCGAAGACGCCCTGGAAAAGCACAGCCGACCGAAGCTGGAAACCTTCGGCGATGCGCTGTTCATCGTGACGTATTCGCCCATCCGCCATGAGGGCAAACTCGAGTTCATCGAGACGCATATCTTTGCCGGCAATGGCTACATCATTACTGCGCGCAACGGTCACTCCGCGTCCTACGCCCATGTCCGCCAGCGCTGTGAGGCGCGTCCGCTATTGCTTGAGCATGGGGAAGATTTCGTACTCTATGCCATCCTCGATTTCGTGATCGAAAACTACCAGCCGATGGGCGAAGCCATTCACGGGGAAATCGATGAGTTGGAGCGCAACGTGTTGTGCGGCTCGCTCAATGACTACGACATCCAGAAGCTACATGGCCTGCGTCGTGATGTTTTGCGCTTGCGTCGCTATGTGGCACCGATGATTGAGATCGGGGAGGAATTGCAGAGGCTGAGCTTCCCGTTCATCGACAAGAACATGCGCCCGTACTTTCGCGATGTGCAGATTCATGTAACGCGGCAGATGGAAGACCTGACGACGCTGGCGGATATTGCCAGCCAGACAATTGAGGTCGGGGTGCTGTTGGAGGCCTCTCGCCAGAGCGTGGTGCAACGCAAGTTTGCGGCCTGGGCGGCGATTCTGGCCTTCCCGACGGCAGTGGCGGGGATCTACGGGATGAACTTCCAGAACATGCCGGAGCTGAGCTGGCACTACGGGTATTTCGGGGTGCTGGGTTTTATTACGGTGGGTTGTCTGGGGTTGTGGGCGAGCTTCAAGAAATCGGGGTGGCTGTAGGAGCGAGCCTGCTCGCGAAAAACCCGAGAGCACCGCGGGCTGTCAGGTTTGGCGCGTTATCGTTCACGACCATCGCAAGCAGGGCTCGCGCCTACAGGTTTTAAACAGCTGTTGGCTTGTGCGCGACAAACCGCATCATCCACTCGGCAACCGTGGTGCCGTGGTGTTCCTGGTCCAGGCTCGCGATACCTTTGGAGTAGACCTGCTCGCCCAGTGCCTGCTGGCGAATTTCCAGCAGGGCACGGGAGTAGTCGTGGATGAATTCCGGATGCCCCTGGAAGCACAGCACCTGATCGTTGATGTGGTAGGCGGCAAACGGGCAGAAGTCGCTGGAAGCGATAACCGTGGCGTTCTCCGGCAGCGACGTGACCTGGTCCTGGTGGCTGATCAGTAGCGTCAATTCTTCGCGCACCGGGTTCATCCACGGCGCCTTGGCGGCCAATTTGTAATTGTGGGTGCCGACGCCCCAGCCCTGGGTCGCACGCTCGCTCTTGCCACCGAGCAGCAACGCCAGCAACTGATGACCGAAGCAAACGCCCAGCAGCTTGTCGCCGCGCTCGTAGCGGGTCAGCAGATATTTCTTGAGGGTTTCGATCCACGGGTCGGTGCCGAAAGAGTCGGCCTTGCTGCCCGTCACCAGGTAGGCGTCGAACGTCAGGTCGTCGCTTGGGTACTCACCCTGCACCACGTTGTAGACCGTGAACTCGGCGGCAATCGGCTGCTGCGAAAACAGGTGTTTGAACATCTGCCCGTAGCCCTGATATTGGTCAACCAATTCCGGACGCAGGTGGTCGGTTTCCAGAATGCAGATGCGTAACGACATAAAAAATACCTGACACGTGATGGGAATAATGCACACCCCAGAGCCTGCCTTGAAACGCTGTGACAAGGCAAGCCCCGAAATGCATCATCTCCCCCTTAGAACGCCTCCCCTTTGGCGGCCTTCTCCAGCAGCAAAGCGGGAGGCGCGAACCGCTCGCCATACTGTGTGGCCAGATACTGGGCTCGGGCCACAAAGTCCTGCACGCCGTACTGGTTGATGAACTGCAGCGCACCGCCGGTCCAGGCGGCGAAACCGATGCCGAAGATCGAGCCAATGTTGGCATCCGCCGTCGAGGTCAACACCCCCTCCTCCACACAGCGCACGGTTTCGATGGCTTGCACGAACAGCAGGCGATCACGCACGTCCTTGGGCGAAATCTGCCCGTCGGCTTTCTCGAAGCGGGTTTTCAACTCAGGCCACAGGTGTTTCTGGCCGCCCGCCGGATACTCGTAGAAACCTCCACCGCCAGCCTTGCCCGGACGTTTGAACTCATTGAGCAACAAGTCAATCACGGTAAATGCCGGGTGTTCTGTCAGCGGCTTGCCTTCTGCTTGCAGGTCCTTGGCCGTTTGCAGGCGAATATGGTTCATCAGGCTGAGGGAAACTTCGTCAGAGATCGCCAGCGGTCCTATCGGCATGCCGGCCTTGCGCGCTTCAGTCTCGATCATCGCCGCGCTCACGCCCTCACCCAGCATGGCAATGCCTTCATTGGTGAAGGTGCCGAACACCCGCGACGTGAAGAAACCGCGGCTGTCATTGACCACAATCGGGGTTTTCTTGATTTGCAGGACGTAATCGAAGCCGCGGGCCAGGGTTTCATCGCTGGTGTTGGCGCCCTTGATGATTTCCACCAGCGGCATTTTTTCCACGGGGCTGAAAAAATGCAGGCCGATGAACTTGCTCTGATCGGGCACGGCACACGCCAGGCCGCTGATCGGCAAGGTCGAGGTGTTGGAGGCGATCACCGCGTCCGCGCCGACGACCTTCTGCGCCGCCAACGAGACTTTGGCCTTCAAATCCCGATCCTCGAACACGGCCTCGATGATCAGGTCGCAACCGGCCAGGTCGGCATCGCTTTCGCTGGTTTGAATGCGTGACAGAACGGTGTCGCGTTGCTCGATGCTTATTTGTCCGCGAGCAACCTTCTTGTCCAGCAGCGCCGCCGAATGCGCCTTGCCCTTCTGCGCCGCCGCGAGGTTGATGTCCTTGAGCACCACATCGATCCCCGCCGACGCACTGACAAACGCAATACCGGCGCCCATCATCCCGGCGCCGAGCACGCCGACCTTGCGGGTGACATAAGGTGCAAAGCCTTGAGGCCGCGAGCCGCCGGCATTGATTTCGTTGAGCTGGAACCAGAACGTGCCAATCAGGTTTTTCGAGACCTGGCCGGTGGTCAGTTCGGTGAAGTAACGGGTTTCGATCAAGTGCGCCGTGTCGAAGTCCACCTGGGCGCCCTCGACCGCTGCGCAGAGGATTTTCTCCGGCGCGGGCATCGTGCCCTGGGTTTTGCTGCGCAGGATCGAAGGCGCAATCGCCAGCATCTGCGCAACTTTCGGGTTTGACGGTGTGCCGCCCGGAATCTGGTAACCCTTCACGTCCCAGCGCTGCACCGCCGCTGGATTGGCCAGAATCCACGTCCGCGCCTTGGCCAACAAGTCTTCGTGATCGGTCGCCAGCGCGTCGATCAATCCTGCCTGCAATGCCTGTGGTGGCCGCACTTTCTTGCCTTCAAGCAAATAAGGCAGGGCTTTTTCCAGGCCGAGCATGCGCACCATGCGCACCACGCCTCCGCCGCCTGGCAGCAGACCAAGGGTGACTTCCGGCAGGCCGAGTTGCACCGACGGGTGGTCCAGCGCCACGCGGTGATGGCAGGCCAGGCAGATTTCCCAGCCGCCGCCCAGTGCGGCGCCATTGATCGCCGCGACCACAGGCTTGCCGAGGGTTTCCAGGGCGCGCAACTGGCCCTTGAGGCTCAGCACCATGTCGTAGAAGGCCTTGGCCTGGGGTTTGCCAACCTTGATCAGCTCGTTGAGATCGCCGCCAGCGAAAAATGTCTTCTTGGCCGAGGTGATAATCACACCGGCGATGCTGTCCTTGTCGGCCACCAGGCGCGTAACGCAGTCCGCCATGGCTTCGCGGTACACCGCGTTCATGGTGTTGGCACTCTGGCCCGGCATGTCGATGGTCAGGACGACGATCTGGTCCTGGTCTTTTTCGTAACGAATGGCTTCGCTCATAACTGGGTTCCTTGATGTCCGGGCTCAGAGGCGTTCGATGATGGTGGCAATGCCCATGCCGCCGCCGACACACAGGGTCGCGAGGCCATAACGCAGGCGCCGGGTTTCCAGCTCATCGAGCAGCGTGCCGAGAATGGCGCAGCCAGTGGCGCCCAGCGGGTGGCCCATGGCGATTGAGCCGCCGTTGACATTGACCTTGTCCGGATCGACGGCCATGTCCTTGATGAATTTCAACACCACCGACGCGAACGCCTCGTTGACCTCGAACAGGTCGATGTCTTCGACCCGCAGTCCGGCCTTGGCCAACGCCTTGCGGGTCGCCGGCGCGGGGCCGGTGAGCATGATGGTCGGATCGGTGCTGGTGACCGCCGTGGCGACAATCCGCGCCCGTGGCTGCAAGCCCAACGCCCGGCCCTTGGCTTCGGAGCCGATGAGCATCAGCGCCGCGCCGTCGACAATCCCGGAGCTGTTGCCGGGGGTGTGCACATGGTTGATCCGCTCGACATGGCTGTAGACCCGCAGCGCGGTGGCATCGAAACCCATCTGCCCCATCATCTCGAAACTCGGCTTGAGCTTGCCCAGGCCTTCCAGGGTCGAGTCGGCGCGGATGAACTCATCGTGATCGAGCAGGATGATGCCGTTCTGGTCCTGCACCGGCACCAGCGATTTGTTGAACGAGCCATCGGCCCGCGCCCGTGCAGCCTTTTGCTGGGAATGCAGGGCGTAGGCATCGACGTCCTGACGGCTGAAGCCTTCAAGGGTGGCGATCAGGTCGGCACCCACGCCCTGTGGCGTGAAGTGACTGTGCAGGTTGGTCGCCGGGTCCAGCGCCCAGGCCCCGCCATCGCTGCCCATCGGCACCCGGGACATCGACTCGACACCACCGACCACCACCAGGTCTTCGAAACCGGAACGCACTTTCATCGCGCCGAGGTTCACGGCCTCCAGCCCCGAAGCACAGAACCGGTTGATCTGTACTCCCGCCACGCTGACATCCCAATCGGCCACCTGAGCGGCAGTCTTGGCGATGTCGGAACCTTGATCACCAATCGGGGTTACGCAGCCAAGCACCACATCATCGACCTGGCTGGTGTCCAGCGCTGTGCGCTGTTGCAGTGCGGTGAGCAAACCAGCCACCAGGTTCACCGGTTTGACGCTGTGCAAGGCGCCATCGGCCTTGCCTTTGCCACGGGGCGTGCGTAACGCGTCGAAAATCAATGCTTGGGTCATGACGTCCTCGAACCGCAGTGCAGGTGGGTAAATACCGAGTGCCCACTCTTGACCCGAGCCGCGTTTGATTCAATGACCGCAGCGCTCACAGACATTGACGCTCACGCTCAGACGAACGGTAGTCAGCTACCATTCAGGACACCAAGCTGTCTAGCCAACGGGTGCCAAAGAAGCTGGCACTAGGCCTCATGCCATTTTTAACGCGAATTTGAAGAACACCATACGAAATGGATCTAAGCCAAGCGTACCGCGGGCTCTAAGGTGAACATGTACGAAGTTGTCGTCGGGTTTTGCCGAGGCACTCGTCACTACAGGAAGTGCAACGCGCTGCCATCATGGATGCTATGCGGGCAGGCATCAGGAAATAACAAAAAAGGCGGTCAAGCCATGTTCAAACAATCGAAAGTACGTCAAGCCGGGCTCATCCTTTTCGCCACCACGCTGTTGTTGATATTGCCGAACCTGACCAAGGTCATCGGCTAGTCGCGTCTATAAAGCTACGGCGTCACAGTTTTTGAATTGCCACTCTCAAAATGTGACTGGCCCGCTACCCGGGCCAGCGTGGCTGTGCCAATCTTTGCGGCACTTGCACGACATGGACGGCGATCACTTGAAAATGCTCATTCTGCTCGGGGCCACGCTGTTCGGCTCGCCCCTGTATGCCGCACAGCTGAACCTGGAGCTGGGCGCGAACAGTCGCACCTGGCAGACCGAGCAATTGCTCAAGCATCCTCAGGTTCAAACCATCGACATCAGCAACGACGTTTCCTACAAGCGGGACATGAGCTACCGCGCCGTGCCGCTGTCCGCACTGCTGACCGGCATCAAACCTGAAGACCACCTGCAAGCCGTTGCGCTGGATGGTTTTGCCGCCGAAATGACCGCCGCGCCGTTGCTCAATACCCAGGGTGCACAGGCGTGGCTGGCGATTGAAGACCCGAGCAAGCCCTGGCCACCGCTATCCGAAGGCAAGCCGGGCGCCGGGCCGTTCTATCTGGTCTGGAGCAATCCGCAGGCCGGCAACATCAGTCCAGAACAATGGCCGTTCCAGGTGGCGAGCATCAAACGCCTGGCACCCGTGGCCGAGCGCTTTCCCGCACTGCTGCCCGATCCGGCATTGAAGGCGGATGATCCGGTGAACAAGGGATTTGCGTTGTTCCAGAAGAACTGCCTGGCCTGCCATCGACTCAATGGCGCCGGGGACGCGCAATTCGGGCCGGACCTGAATATTCCGTACAACCCGACCGAGTACTTCGGTGCGGACTTCCTCAAGCGCTACATCCGCGATCCACAGAGTTTGCGCCAGTGGCCGCAAGCGAAGATGCCCGGGTTCTCGGCCGAGGTGTTGCCCGATGGGGATCTGCAGAGCCTGGTGGGGTATTTGCAACATATGGTCGGGCGCAAGGTTAAGCCGTAACAACATCGTACCTGTGGGAGCGAGCTTGCTCGCGATAGCGGTGTGTCAGTCACAAAAGTATTGACTGAAATGACGCCATCGCGAGCAAGCTCGCTCCCACAGGGTTCCGTGGTATCGCGCCTACTGCTGCTGCACTGAAATCACCGGCGCTGGCGTCGGTGACACCAGCACCTTGGCGTGCATCTGCTCACACCCGCCGCCCCGGCGCATCCCGCGCACCGGGCAGGCATCCAGGTAATCCAGGCCCACCGCCAGTTTCAGATGGCGTTCCGGCCGGGCCAGCTCATTGGTCACGTCGAAGCTGTACCAGGCGTCATCCAGCCAGGCTTCGGCCCAGGCGTGGCTGGCCAGGTGTTCGCTGTTTTCGCTGTACAGATAGCCCGACACATAACGCGCAGGAATGCCCAGGCTGCGGGTGCAGGCGAGAAACGCGTGGGTGTGGTCTTGGCACACGCCGGACCGTCCGGCAAAGGCCTGGGCCGCGCTGGTGTCCACTTCCGTGGAGCCCGGTGTGTAGGTCATATGCTGGTTGAGGCCATGCATCAGATCGATCAGCGCCGTGCGATCGCGGCGTTGCCTGCATTCCTTCTCGGCGAACGCACGCAGGGCGGCGTCGGCTTCGGTCAAACGGGTGAAGCGCAGAAACGGCAGTGCCGACTGGCTCTCGTGTTCGGCCTCACGCATTTCGTCGATATCGACCTGGCCACGGGCACCGATGATGATCGCCTCATGGGGCTCGTCCATGGTCAGCACATGCAGAATGTTGCCGAACGGATCGAGTTGCGCCCGCACCGGACGCGGCAGGTCGAGCTGCCAGCTGAGCACGTGCTGGCGCTCGCTGTCGTGGGGAGTCAGTCGCAGGTACTGGATGCTCGCCCGCACCTTGTCTTCGTAGTGATAGGTGGTCTCGTGGCTAATGGAAAGTCTCATGCGGCCTCCAGATAAGAACTGTGTATCGCGTTACCCAACTGGCGCACCAGCGGGATGAACTCGGTCAGCCAGGCGTGCAGGCCTTCTTCGAGAATTTCATGGATGCCGGTGTAGCGCAGGCGTGCGTCCATTTCTGCCGCCAGGCGTTGTGCCGGGCGACCGTTGGCCCCCGGCAATTGCGAGAGAATCTGGTCGATTTCTTCGGTGCAGGCGCGCAGGGATCGCGGTACATCGGCCCGCAGCAACAGCAACTCCGCCACATGCCTGGCGCCGGGGGCGTCGCGGTAGATTTCCGTGTAGGCCTCGAACGACGACAATGCCCGCAACAACGCGCTCCACTGGTAATAGGCGTGAGCGGTGCCATCGCTGACCGCTTCGGCCTGATCGCCGGCCATTTCATAGCGGGCATCGAGCAGGCGCAAGGTGTTGTCCGCCCGTTCGATAAAGGTCCCCAGACGAATGAAGCGAAACGCATCGTTACGCATGATGGTGCCGTAGGACGCACCCCGGAACAGGTGGGAACGTTCCTTGATCCACTCGCAGAAACGGCTCATGCCGTAGCGACTGAGGCCCTGTTCGGCGATGCCGCGAATTTCCAGCCAGGTGGCGTTGATGTTTTCCCACATGTCGGCGGTGATGCGCCCACGCACCGCATGGGCGCTGGCCCGTGCCGCACCGAGGCAGCTGTAGATGCTCGCCGGGTTGGCCGCATCCAGGGCGAAGAAATGCAGCAGCCGTTCGGCATGCAGTTCGCCATGGCGCTCCAGGTAATCGTCCAGGGTGCCGGTGATCAACAGCGGCATGGCCAGTTCGTGCAAACCGTCGCCACGACCGTCCTGCGGCATCAGCGACAGCGAATAGCTGATGTCGAGCATCCGGGCGAGGTTTTCCGCCCGCTCCAGGTAACGCGACATCCAATACAAATCCGAGGCAGTTCTACTTAACATGACAGGCTTCCTTTAATCCTCGACCACCCAGGTGTCCTTGGTTCCACCGCCCTGGGAGGAATTGACCACCAGGGAGCCTTCGCGCAGGGCGACGCGGGTCAAGCCGCCGGGCACGACCCGGGTTTCACGACCCGACAGAACAAACGGCCGCAAGTCGATATGGCGTGGCGCAATGCCGTTTTCGACAAAGGTCGGACAGGTCGACAGCGACAGCGTCGGTTGCGCGATATATGCATGGGGCTTGGCGATGATCCGCGCACGGAAGGCTTCGATTTCCGCCGCCGTCGCCGCCGGCCCCACCAGCATTCCGTACCCGCCGGAGCCTTGGGTTTCCTTGACCACCAGTTCTGGAAGATTGGCCAGCACATGGGAAAGCTCAGACGGATTACGGCATTGCCAGGTCGGCACGTTCTTCAGGATCGGTTCTTCATCGAGGTAGAAACGGATCATGTCGGTAACGAACGGATACACCGATTTGTCGTCCGCTACCCCCGTACCAATGGCATTGGCCAGCACCACGTTGCCGGAACGGTAGGACGACAGCAGCCCCGGCACACCGAGCATCGATTCCGGGTTGAAGGCCAGGGGATCGAGGAAGGCGTCGTCGAGGCGACGATAAATCACGTCGACCGCTTTCGGCCCGTCGGTGGTGCGCATGTAGACCTTGTCGTCACGCACGAACAGGTCCGCGCCCTCCACCAGTTCCACGCCCATTTCCCGCGCCAGGAATGCATGTTCGAAGAACGCACTGTTGAAGCGCCCCGGCGTCAGCACCACCACGCTCGGGTTATCGATGGGGCTTGAACTTTTCAGGGTGTCGAGCAGCAAGTTCGGGTAGTGGTCGATGGGGGCAATGCGTTGCGCCGCGAACAGCTCGGGAAACAGGCGCATCATCATCTTGCGATCTTCGAGCATGTAGCTGACGCCGCTCGGCGTACGCAGATTGTCTTCGAGCACGTAGTAGGTGCCGTCACCGTCGCGCACCAGGTCGACGCCGGAGATGTGCGAATAGATATCGCGGTGCAGGTCCAGGCCCTGCATCGCCAACTGGTACTGCTCGTTGGCCAGCACCTGCTCGGCCGGAATGATGCCGGCCTTGATGATGCGCTGCTCGTGGTAGAGGTCGGCGAGGAACATGTTCAACGCCTTGACCCGCTGGATGCAGCCGCGTTCGACAATCCGCCATTCGCTGGCGGGGATGCTGCGTGGAATGGTGTCGAAGGGGATCAGGCGCTCTGTGCCCTGCTCGTCCCCGTAGAGCGTGAAGGTAATCCCGGCGCGATGAAACAACAGATCGGCCTCGCGTCGCCGTTGTGCCAGAAGCTCGTCAGGCGTCTCGGCCAGCCAACGGGCAAACTCCCGATAATGCGGGCGGACCTGGCCGCCGGCATCGTACATCTCATCAAAATAGGTGCGGATCATGCCGTACTCCTTGTCACTCGGACGTCCAGACCTTCGCAAGGCCCGTGCCATCGGCATAAACGCTTAAATTTCAATCGGTTGGATAATCAACGCGCACGTACCGCACCAATCCTGTGCGGTAAATGCCCCAACCTGATCGCCCCCGCTTCATTGCAAGGCGTGGTGGTCGCCTATCACCAGCATAGTCAGAGTTGATTTCACTGCCCGGCAATGGGTACGGATAATCCAGGCATTCGCTGAAAAGCTCACCGGACTTCCCTTTTAGCCGCCTGCCCTGGCGGCTTTTTTTGGTGTCCAACGCCCACAAATGAAAACGGCCAACCCGAAGGTCAGCCGTGATTGCTGATTGTCACTGTTCATAAGGTTATGCGAGTCGCCCTCGTACCTCCTGTTTCACACCCCAGCCTTCGATGATGCCGCCCAGAGGCTCGACCACTGCTTCGAAACCCTGTTCGAAGTCGCCGATATCATCGTAGGTGGCATACATGACCTTGCACAGCTCCAGCGCCCAGGCGCCGTCGTCGCGCACACTGACTTGCGCATCCAGGGATTCACCACGGTGGAAATGACCTGCCGCCCTGCGTGCCCGCTCCTCATCCGGGAAAATGGCGTAGAACTCGATGGGATGAAACCGTGAAAAGTCAAAACCGCCTTCTTTCATGCGGCGCAGCACGCTGCTGCTGATGTCTTCTTGATAGGCTGTGCTCATGAAACGTCCTCCTCAAAACGATGGATAGACTTTCCGTACTCCCTCACCCGCAACCGAACAGCGCGAGCGACGGCAACCGATGTGCCGGCGGGAAACAAGCATGGAGCTACAAGACCAGACCTTAGCGATTCATTCGCTGATCTCGCTTGCAGAGTAGCCTCAAGACAGAGCCCGTGCCAAGGCCTGGATGTGAATGCGACAGGTGTTGTTCAGATTGGAGTAATGTCGAGGATTTGAATGCTGTTCTGGGACTTGAGCTCTTTGACGCTCGCGTCACTGGTCCGCCCTTCCAGATCGTTCAGATCCAGTTCGGCGGCGACAGGAAGAAGCCGGGCCTTGATGAGCTTGGCAGCACGCTCGTAGTCCGGGCGCTCGGTGCACTCAAAGACTTCGTTGATGGTTTCGCCATGATCATCCACGAAAGTGACCTTCCACTTTTGCATTGGTGCCTCCTCGATAAAACCCATGGATGGGCTTACCTCTATCTCGACCTTGTTAGCTGGCTAATTGTTCCGGTGGATCTGCACCCATCGCAAATCTCTGTAGGAGCGAGCCTGCTCGCGAAAAACTTGAGAACGCCGCGTTAAATCAGACATCCCGCGTCATCGTTCACGTCCATCGCGAGCAGGCTCGCTCCTACAGGTCTGCGTTTCAATCCATCAGTCGTTACTTGGCTTGTTCACTGCCTGCAACACGTATTGCGGCAAGGCGAAGGCGCCGATGTGGATTTCAGGATTGTAGTAGCGGGTGATGATGCCGCTGCCCGCGAAGCGTTGTTGCAGGGTTTCGCGGGACAACTTGCGATAAGCGGTATTGGTGGCGCCCCAGGCGAAGGTCATCGAACCACCGATGTAGGTCGGTACGGCGGCCTGATAGAAGTGCCAGTCCGGGAACAGGCTGCGCAGGCGACCGGCGGTGGTCTTCACTTCTTCGATCTGCATGAACGGCGTGCCGTTCTGGGTCACCAGGATGCCGCCTTCGTTCAGGCAGCGGTGGCAAGCCTGGTAGAAGTTTTCCGAGAACAGCACTTCACCCGGTCCGATCGGATCGGTGGAGTCGGAAATGATCACGTCGAACTTTTCAGTGGTGGTGGCGACGAAACGCATGCCGTCGTCGATCACCAGGTTCAGGCGTGGATCATCGAATGCACCCTTGGAGTGATTCGGCAGGAATTCCTTGCACATGTCGACCACGGTGCCGTCGATCTCGACCATGGTGATGTGCTCGACGCTGCGATGCTTGGCCACTTCACGCAACATGCCGCCGTCACCGCCGCCGATGATCAGCACGCGCTTGGCAGCACCGTGCGCCAGGATCGGCACGTGGGTGAGCATTTCGTGGTAGATGAATTCGTCGGCTTCGGTGGTCTGGATCACGCCGTCCAGCGCCATCACCCGGCCCATGCGCGGGTTCTCGAAGATCACCAGGTGCTGGTGCTCGGTGCGCACTTCGTGCAGCAGTTTTTCCATGCGAAAACGCTGGCCGTAGCCTTCATAGAGGGTTTCCAGGTAGTCGCTGGCGGGGATGTTGCTCATGGGAAGTGCTCCGATGAATGCGGGTGGCAACGGACGGTTACCCGCCCATGATGGCCAATCGAGCGTCTCGATTGGCCGGGAAAGGCGCGCATTCTACGTCGCGGAACATGACAGGTCGAATGTGGGAGCGGGCTTGCTCGCGAAGGCGTAGTGTCAGTCGCTATAAATGTTGACTGATTCACCGCTTTCGCGAGCAAGCCCGCTCCCACAGGTTCAGTGTCGACGCTCAGAGTTTGACGTTGCCCCGCGGCCCGGCAATGGCCCAGATGATCAGTCCCAGTACCGGCAACAGCGCGATCAGCAGTACCCAGAGGATTTTCATCCCGGTCCCGGCACTACTTTTGAAGACGTTGATGATGGCCCAGATGTCCAGGACAAAAATGATCAAGGCAACCAGGCTGTTGAACGTAGAACCCATGGTGACGCTCCCGAAAAGTGATATGCCCCCTCAGGATAGACGGTCGTCGCGAGGATTCCTTTTTATTGACAGTGTCTGGATCAGAAGTGGATCGCCACTTTCAGGGCTTCCAGGGATGGCGCGGCTGTAATGCCCACTTCGGTGCACAATTCCAGCACCCGTGGCACGTCGTTGCCGTAGACCAGGACCACCTGCAACTCGTCATCGAGCAACTGGCTGAAGTTCATCAGCGTGTAGCCACCGTTTTCCTTGTTCATGCTGCTCATCTGCACCTGGATGCGGTTGAGCGCGGTCAGGGCTTCGGTCCTGGCCAGTTGCTTGGGCTTGAGATTGAACTCCACACCCGGGCCGAACGAGGCGACGATCTGCGCGAACAGGTCCATGTATGTGTCAGCCTGGAACAGCACCGTTTCCGGCAGGCTGCCGACCACCACCCACTCACCCAGCGGGATCGGGAAGGTCTCGTCGTAGTTGATGTCCGGATTGGCCGTCAGAAAAGCCTCGGGATCGGCGTAGGCCTGGGCCGCTTCGTCCGCGACCTTGAGGATTTCGTCTTCGCCCATGCACCCGGAGCTGATTTTGCTGATGAGTTCGACGAGTGCGGCTTTCATGGGGAGGATCCTGTAGCGAGGTGAATTTTGAGGGCGCGAAGGATAGCGCATTAATGAGGGAAGTGCGGACCTGTGGCGAGGGGGCTTGCCCCCGTAGGGTCGCGAAGCGGCCCCAAAACATTCAATTGGGGTGTATCAGAAAGACCGCACATGCTGATTCTACGACTGCTTCGCAGCCGAACGGGGGCAAGCCCCCTCGCCACAATTGGGATTAACAGCCTCAAGTCATTCGATATCAGCCAATCAGCTTCTCAAGTTGCGCAACAGTATCGGAAGCCCCCATGGTCCTGGCAGCCTCCAGCGCGGTGATGCCATTGGCGTCCTTGGCTTTCGGGTCGGCGCCCTTGCTGATCAGGTAATCAACCACTTCGACGCGGTTGAACATCGCCGCCATCATCAGCGCCGTGCGGCCATCGAAGGACGAGCCTTCAACCTGGGCGCCACCATCGACCAAGGCCTTGATCACCGCCAGGTCGCCCTTGAAGGCGGCACCGGCAATCGGGCTCTGGCCGTTGTCGTTGCGGATCTCCGGGTCGGCCTTGTGCTCCAGCAGGACTTTTACCGTGTCCACATGCCCGTGATACGCGGCCAGCATCAGCAAGGTATCGCCCTTGTGGTTACGCAGGTTTGGCGGCAAACCCTTGGTCAGCAGCGCGGCCATCATCGCCGCATCGCCCTCCCGTGCCTTGTTGAATACCTGTTCGGTAAATTCGGCGGCTTCTTCGGGGGTCATCTGGCGGCTTTTGTCTGACATTGGGCACTCCCTTTTCTGTCATTCGTAAAAGCCGACAGTTTCCCGAGCGCCCCCGGCACTGTCACTTGTTTTTTCTCATGGGCCGCCATAGTCAGATTCAATAGCGGTACTTGCCGCCGTGAATGTCGGACAACAACTGCTCCGTGACCTGTACATAAGTCTGTGTCCCCGGCAGCCAGGCATAGATCGGGTCATCGCCGGTTTTACCCGGGTCGAAGGCCTCATCCTTGAGTCGGGTCTTCTGATATTTGAACGTCCCGGTGGTTTCCATTTTCACTTTCACCCGCAGGAACAACGGCACCGCATAGGCCGGCATCTGCTCGCGGGCGAAGGCCAGCAGCTCACTGAAGTCCAGGGTTGCCAGGGATTCGGCGGGAGTGATCGCCGCCATCCCGGCCCGGCCATTGGTGTTGCGGATTTCCACGCCATAGGCCACGGCTTCGGAAATAAGCGGGTGTTGCAGGAGGATGTTTTCGACCTCCGTGGTCGAAACGTTTTCGCCCTTCCAGCGGTAGGTGTCGCCCAGGCGGTCGACAAACTGCGCATGCCCAAAGCCGATGTTGCGCAACAGGTCGCCGGTGTTGAAGTAGCGGTCTCCCTTTTCGAACACATCCTCAAGCACGACCTTGGCGGTTTTCTGCGGATCGGTGTAACCGTCCAGGGGGGCCTTGTCGTCGATTTTTGCCAGCAACAACCCCTGCTCACCCTTGGCGACCTTGCGCATCAGGCCATTGGCCTGTCGAATCGGCGCGCCACTGTCATGGTCGTACGCGACCAGCTCCCAGGACATCAGGGAAAAACCGATGGTGTTGTCGAAATTGAGAATGTTGGTGAAACCGATATTGCCGTCGCTGGCAGCGTACAGCTCGCAGATGTGATTCACCGCAAAGCGGGTCTTGAACTCGCTCCAGGCGCCGGGGCGCAAGCCGTTGCCGATCATTTTCTTCACATCGTGCCGGCTGTCCTCGGAGCTGGGCGGTTGATCGACCAGGTAGCGGCACAGTTCGCCGACATAACCGATGGTGGTCGCCCGGTACTTGCGCGCATCGTTCCAGAACTGACTGGCGCTGAATTTGCGGCGAATGGCGAATCCGCTGGCCCCACTGACGGCCGAACCCCAGCACACGCAAAGGCCCGTGGCGTGGTACAGCGGCAAGGTGCAATAGACGACATCGTCGGGGCGCATGTCCAGGGCGATCATGCCGAAACTCGCAGAGCTGCGCATCCAGCGACCGTGCTTGAACACGCCGGCCTTGGGCAGCCCCGTGGTGCCCGAGGTGTAGATATAAAAGCAGGGATCGTCGAAGAAAATCTGCTGGCTGCTGGCCGGGTTGTCGCTGGCGTCGTCGAGGCTGACGGTCATCAGGTTGATGAAACCTTCAGGTGCGATACCGGGTTGTCGAGAGGTGTCCTGATCGGCAACGAACCAGGTTCGCGCAGCCTTGATCGACACCCGCTCACGCACCGCCAGGTACGCCGGGACCAACTCCTCACCGACAATGATCGCCACCGGCGCCACCAGGTTCACACTGTGCACCAGGGTGTCGCGGGTTTGCGAGGTATTGAGCAGCGCACTGATCGCGCCAACCTTGGCCACCGCCAGAATCGTCACCAGCAATTCCGGGCGGTTCTCGATGAAGACCGCCACCACATCACCCTTGCCGATGCCTTGGCCGATCAGGTGATGGGCGATGCGATTGGCCCATTGGTTGACCTCGGAATAACTGAGCGTTACGTCGCCTTGCAACAGCGCCGGGCCATCCGGGTTGCGCAACGTGGCTTGCTCGAAACTCCAGCCCAAACCACACGCCTGGGTCGGGTCCTTGACGTTGGCGGCCTTCATGCCCCTCACCACCCGGGGGATGGCCTTGGCGATGGAAGGCAGCTTGCGGAGCATCATGCTCCAGGTAATCGTGTCGTTCGACGTGCGACTCATGATGCTCCCGTTCGATCTTTTTATTGTCGGGCTGCGATGACTGAGCCCGAAAATACGTCAACGGTTCTTGAGCTGTACACGCGGTTTTTGAAATGTTTTGTATCCGCGATCTTGATCTGCGATCTTGATCCGCGATTGATACAAGGCCAATCGTGAACCCCCGCACACGCAATGGTTCCATCGAATCGCCGAGCGACCTCGCAAAATGCAGGATGCACGACGGCCGTTCATGCAGAATGCACGAAAGCAAAAATCACCATAGATACTAACTTATTGTTTTATAAGATTATTTACAAACAACCCAGGCTGGCACAATCACTGCAACCTTCTCCGTATGCTTGCCATTCAAGAGCCAACGGAGCTGAAAGAAATGAACCTGATTCAGGAAAAATTTTCGTCCCTGTTCTCCAACTTCGAAGTCACCACCCATGCCCGGCCTGACGGTGGGATCCTGCTGACCCTGAGCGGCGGCGAAGGCAAGGTGTTCAAGCGCTCGATTTCCTATCAGCAATTGCACAATGGCGACCAACTGACGTGGGTCATCAGTGCGATTCGCCGCGACCTCGCCGAACAAGCCAGTGAACTGCCGCAGATTTCCATGCTGCAGAGCCAGCAACGGTTTGCCCTGCCGACCTATCACTCGCTGTAGAAAATGTGGGAGCGGGCTTGCTCGCGAAGAGGGAGTGTCAGTCAACATCAACGTTGAATGACACACCGCTTTCGCGAGCAAGCCCGCTCCCACAGGTTGTATGGCGTTTAGAAAGTAGAGGGATCGATCCGCGCAAAGCTGTCCACGGTGACATGCCCCGCCAGTTCCCCACCCTCGCGGGCCAGCCCGCAAGTGGCCATCCCCGCCGTGCGCGCCGCGTCGAGTTCTTCGACGATGTCCGACAGAAACAGAATCTGCCCCGCCTCAAGGTTGATCGCCTGGGTGATGTTGGCGTAGGACTGCGCCTCGCGCTTGGGGCCTGAAGTGGTATCGAAATAGCCGCTGAACAGTGGCGTCAGATCCCCCGCCTCTGAGCAGCCGAAGATCAACCGCTGGGCCTGGATCGAACCGGACGAGTAAACAAACAGTTGAAAGCCCTCCCGATGCCAGCGCTTGAGCGCTTCAACGGCGTCCGGGTACACGTGCCCCTTCAACTGCCCGGCCTGATAGCCCTGCTCCCAGACCATGCCCTGCAACGCTTTCAGCGGCGTGGCCTTGCGGTCTTCAGCGATCCAGCCCAACAGGATCTCGACGACCCGCTCGACGTCGGCGTCCGGTTCATTGCTGTCGCGGCGCACGGCAGCCAGTTGCTCCGCCACATCGGCGCGTTCGGCATGCTGACGGACAAACGCCGGCAAGTGTTTGGCGGCATAGGGGAACAGCACGTCGAACACAAAACTCACCGCGCTGGTGGTGCCTTCGATGTCGGTGAGAATCGCTTTGATCGGCATCGACTCAGTCCTCCAGGCGCGGGAATCGGCTGGCGATGTCTTCGCCTGTGAAATTGGCCACCCAACCTTCCGGGTTGTTGAACAGACGGATCGCGACGAAGTGCGGATGTTCGCCCATGTCGAACCAGTGTTTGGTTCCGGCCGGCACCGAGATCAGGTCGTTTTTCTCGCACAGCACCGCGTAGACGTAATCGTCGATGTGCAGGGTAAACAGGCCACGGCCGGCAACGAAAAATCGTACTTCATCTTCGCCGTGGCGATGTTCGTCGAGGAACTTGGCACGCAGTTCGGCTTTTTGCGGGTGATCGCTGTTGAGGCTGATCACGTCGACAGTGACGTAACCGCGCTCGGTCATCAGCTTGTCGATTTGCTCCCGGTAGGCGGCAATCACTTCGTCCTGAGTGGCGCCCGGCTGGATCTTCGCCGCGGCTTGCCAGCGGTCGAAGCGTACGCCCTGCTCGGCCAGGGTCGAGGCGATGTCTTCGAAATGGGTCAGCACCTTGTTGGGGATTTCAGGGCTGGAGACGTGATAGACGGACAGGCTGCTCATCAGGGCAACTCCTTAACGGTTCATGCTTTAAAGAGCGAGCGCATCTTCAACTCGCACTCGAACAAAAATTCAAAGGCCTCGATCTGCCGCAGGGCATCGCTCATGCGCGCGCCCCAGGTGTACAGGCCATGGCCACGGATCAGGTAGCCGACGCAATCGGGATGGGCGTCGAGCCAAGGCTGCACCTTGGCGGCCAGTCGCGCAATGTCCTGGTCGTTGTCGAAAATCGGCACCCGCACCCGGGATTCGTGGGTCGTCACACCGCTGAAGGCCTTTTGCAGTTCGTAGTCTTCGAACTCGATGAAGTCTTGCGGCGTCAGGCGCGACAGCACGGTGGCGTTCACGGAATGGGTGTGCAACACGGCACCGATCTCCGGGCGCCAGCTGTAGAGCTGGGTGTGCAACAGGGTTTCGGCGGACGGTTTCTTGCCCGGCTCCAGGCTGTTGCCGGACAGGTCGGTGGCCAACACGTCGTCCATGCCCAGTTGCCCCTTGTGCTTGCCGGACACGGTCAGCAAGGCTTCGCTCGGCGACAGGCGGGTCGAGTAATTGCTGCTGGTGGCCGGCGACCAGCCGCGGCCATACAGAAAACGCCCGGCGTCGATGATTTCCTGGGCGAGTTGTTCACGGGTAAGGCTCATGGCCTGTCCTCTTGCATACGTGTGGCAATGATAACGGCAGCCGCGACGGCTGCGAGACTGGCAATACTAAATGTCCATGCCGCGCCGAGGGCGTTCCAGCTGTAGCCGGAATACAACGCGCCCAACGCACCGCCGGTGCCGGCCAATGCAGCGTACAGCGCCTGGCCCTGGCCTTGCTGGCGCGCACCGAAGCTACGTTGCACGAATGAAATGGCAGCGGCGTGAAAGCTGCCGAACGTCGCCGCGTGCAGGATCTGGGCAAACAACAGTACCCAAAGAAACTCTGCCAGCGAACCCAGCAACAGCCAACGCAACGCCGCCAGCAGAAAGCTGGCCATCAGCACCCGGCGCAGTGAAAAGCGCGCGAAGATCCGGCTCATGGCCAAAAACATCAGGACTTCGGCGACCACGCCGACCGCCCAGAGCATGCCGATCACACCCCGGCTGTAACCCAGGCGCTCAAGGTGCAGGGTCAAGAACGTGTAATACGGTCCGTGGCTCATCTGCATCAGCGCCACGCAGCCGTAAAACGCCAAAACACCGGGGTTGCGCAGTTGCTTGAGGAATCCCTCCCCCGCCACCCGGTTGCCCGGGGCCGGTTGGGCATTGGGCACCCACAGACTGCTGAGCACGATGCCCACCATGATCAGCACCAGCGCCGCCGGATAGATGTCCAGGCTCAGCCATTCAAACAAACGGCCCAGCGCGACCACGGTGATGATGAAACCGATCGAGCCCCACAGGCGAATCTGGCTGTAGCGCGAGGTCTGGCTCTGCAAATGCGCCAGGGTGATGACTTCGAACTGCGGCAACACCGCATGCCAGAAGAACGCATGCAAGGCCATGACCATCGCCAGCCAGGCGTAGGTCTTGCTGACGAAGATCAGCGAAAAGGTCAGCAGCGTACACACCGCGCCGAAGCGCACGATGGCCAGTCGCCGACCGGTGTAGTCGCCCAGCCAGCCCCAGATGTTCGGCGCCACACAGCGCATCAGCATCGGGATCGCGACCAGCTCGCCGATGCGCGCGGCGCTGAACCCCAGGTGATCGAAGTACAGCGCCAGAAACGGCGCTGTCGAACCGAGCAAGGCAAAATAGAACAGATAGAAACTGGAGAGCCGCCAGTACGGGAGCGCCGCAGTCGCCATCAGACGGCTGCGACCATGATGCCAGCCATTTACAGCTGACCCAGCACCGGAGTGCTCACACGCACGTCGGCGTTTTGCCCACGATGGCGCAGCAGGTGATCCATCAGCACGATGGCCATCATCGCCTCGGCAATCGGCGTGGCGCGGATGCCCACGCACGGGTCGTGACGGCCCTTGGTGATCACTTCCACCGGGTTGCCATGGATGTCGATGGAACGGCCCGGCGTTGTGATGCTCGACGTCGGCTTCAGCGCCAGGTGCGCAACGATGGGCTGACCGGAGGAAATACCGCCGAGAATGCCGCCCGCGTTGTTGCTGAGGAAACCTTCCGGGGTCATTTCATCGCGATGCTCGGTGCCACGCTGGGCGACGCTGGCAAAACCGGCGCCGATTTCCACGCCCTTGACCGCGTTGATGCTCATCAGCGCATGGGCCAGCTCCGCGTCGAGGCGGTCGAAGATCGGCTCGCCCAGGCCCGGCATCACGCCTTCGGCGACCACGGTGATTTTCGCACCGACCGAATCCTGGTCGCGACGCAACTGGTCCATATAGGCCTCCAGCTCAGGCACTTTGTCCGGGTCCGGGCTGAAGAAGGCGTTCTGCTCGACCGAATCCCAGGTCTTGAACGGGATTTCAATCGGCCCCAACTGGCTCATGTAGCCGCGAATGACGATGCCCTGGCTGGCCAGGTATTTTTTTGCAATCGCACCGGCCGCGACGCGCATCGCGGTTTCACGGGCCGAGCTGCGACCGCCGCCGCGATAATCGCGCTCGCCGTACTTGTGGTGGTAGGTGTAATCGGCGTGGGCCGGGCGGAACAGGTCCTTGATCGCCGAGTAGTCCTTGGACTTCTGGTCGGTGTTGCGGATCAACAGGCCGATGGCGCAACCGGTGGTGCGGCCTTCGAACACGCCGGAGAGGATTTCGACTTCGTCGGCTTCCTGGCGTTGGGTGGTGTGGCGGCTGGTGCCGGGCTTGCGGCGGTCCAGGTCACGCTGCAGATCCTCCAGGGAAATCTCCAGCCCCGGCGGGCAGCCATCGACAATGGCGACCAACGCCGGGCCATGGCTTTCGCCCGCGGTGGTGACAGTGAACAGCTTGCCGTAGGTATTGCCGGACATGCAGGACGCTCCGTGAAATGAACCTGAATACGTAATGCGCGCCAGTATACGCAGGCTACCCAAGTAGTTCATCCTCGAACCTTACGGGTGCCCGTGAGTCCAACCGGCATCTTCTTGATAATGGCGCGATGATGCTGCGAGTTCTAGCCTTGAGCCTTACCCTGATTTCCGGCTTCGCCCAGGCGACTGTCCTGCAACGACCGATCACATTGGATACGGGCACCGGCGAGCTTTTCGGCTCGCTGTTGCTGCCAAAATCCGACAATCGAGTGCCGGTTGTCCTGATCATTTCAGGCTCCGGCCCTACGGATCGTGACGGAAACAACGCCGACGGCGGGCGCAATGACAGCCTCAAGCGCCTGGCCTGGGTGCTGGCCAAACACAACATCGCCAGCGTGCGTTACGACAAGCGTGGCGTGGCCGCGAGCCTGGCGGCGACCCCGGATGAACGCAATCTGACGGTGGAAGCTTATGTGGCCGATGCCCAAGCCTGGGGCCGGAAACTCAAGACCGATCCGCGTTTTGGCCAGTTGATCGTGCTGGGTCACAGCGAAGGCGCCCTGATCGCCAGCCTCGCTGCGCCGGATATCGATGCCGACGCGGTGATTTCTGTCTCCGGCAGCGCAAGACCGGTGGATCAGGTCATTCGCGAGCAACTGGGCAATCGCCTGCCTCAACCGCTGATGCTGCGCAGCAATCAATTGCTCGACAGCCTCAAGGCCGGAAAAACCGACGACAATGTGCCGCCACCCTTGCAGGTGATTTTCCGTCCGAGCGTGCAGCCTTACCTGATTTCCCTGTTCCGCCAGGACCCGGCCGCGGCATTTGCGAAGTTGAAAATGCCAGCACTGATCATCCAGGGCAGCAACGACATCCAGGTCGGTGTCAATGACGCAAGGCTGCTCAAGGCTGCCAAACCGGACGCCGAACTGGCGCTGATCGAGGGCATGAACCACGTCATGCGCATCGTGCCCAACGACGTCAAACGCCAACTGGCCTCCTATAAGGACCCGCAGCTGCCCCTGGCGGCGGAACTGGGCACACGAATCCTCGGTTTTATTGAAGGACTTCGCGCCAGTTAACCTCCAGTCTTGAAAAAAACGGCCGATAAGCCTTTGTCGCCAACACATTGGTTGGCGACAAGCTGAGCTTGGACAGGATCTCGCCGTTATGACTGACACCCAGACTTCACCCGACACCAGCGCTGAAAAAGACGTGCCGCCAGCGGTCGAGCTGCCCTGGGCGGACGTCCACGTCGAGCACCACAAGATGCTCCGTCTGGCGCCCCTGCAGACTGACCGCAACACAGGCGGACGCCCATTGCGCTTTGTCGAGTTAGGCTATGCCGAACGCAATGACAAGACGCACAGCCTGATGCGCATGAGCATCACCCTGCCCGGCCAGCGCGTACGCAAGGAACAGAATCATCTGGACGTGTGGGTCGATCACGCCGAAAAACGCGTGCATTTCGGTCCGGAAAGCGGACTGCAGATTGAACCGCTGAACCGTGGCATTGGTCGCTACATGGCGGCCCAGGGCATCAATTGGGCGAAAAAGCGCTGGCCGACCTACACCGTCGACGGCTTCGACCTGAACAACAAGGATGCACTGAACGAAGACACCCGCCTGCGCCGCGATCATTTTTTGCGCGTGCACGGTTTCGACGTGGTGTATGCCGATGCCCAGCATTTGAAAGGCAGCGTCAAGCCGGTCAAGGTCGGCGACCTCTCTGGCGACTGGAACAGCGAAAAACTGCAGGTCGTGGAAATCCTCGAAGCGGCGCAGATGCTCCAGCAAGCCGAACAGAACCTGGCCGAGCAGGAAGTCAAACTCAAGAAACACGAAGAAAAAGTCAGCAAGTACAAACGCGAAGACGCCGGACTGCGATTCACCATCACCTGCCTGGTGGCGTTTGCGGTGTTTCAGGCGGGGTTGTTGATCTGGATTGCCACGCATCGTTGAAGGCTTGAGACCGCGGCGCATTCATTGTAGGAGCGAGCTTGCTCGCGATGGACGTTAACGATGACGCGTGTATTCCGAATAAACACGTCGCCCTTACGTCCATCGCGAGCGAGCTCGCTCCTACAAGGTCAGACGCGAGAAGCGAACAACGCCTGATGCTCACGACACTGCTGCGCGCTGAGCATGAACACACCATGGCCGCCACGCTCGAACTCCAGCCAGGCGAAGTCGACTTCCGGGTACAACGCCTCGACGTGCACCTGGCTGTTGCCCACTTCGACAATCAGCAAGCCCTTCTCGGTCAGGTGATCCGCCGCCTCGGCAAGCATGCGCCGCACCAGGTTCAAACCGTCATCACCGCAGGCCAGGCCCAGTTCCGGTTCGTGCTGGTACTCGTCCGGCATGTCGGCGAAATCTTCCGCATCGACGTAGGGCGGGTTCGACACGATCAGGTCGAAACGTTGACCCGGCAAGCCCTCGAAACCGTCGCCCTGCACCGTGTACACACGCTCATCGACACCATGGCGCTCGATGTTCTGATTGGCCACTTCCAGCGCTTCGAACGACAGGTCCGCCAACACCACCTCGGCATGCTGGAACTCGTAGGCGCAGGCGATGCCGATGCAACCGGAACCGGTGCACAGGTCGAGAATCCGCGCCGGCTCGGTAGCCAGCCAGGGGGTAAAACGGTTTTCGATCAACTCGCCAATGGGGGAGCGCGGGATCAGCACACGCTCATCGACGATGAACGACATGCCACAGAACCAGGCCTCGCCCAGCAGATACGCGGTAGGCACCCGATCTTCGATGCGGCGCTTGAGCAAAAGCTGCAGGTGAACCACTTCGTCTTCTTCCAGATTGCAGTCGAGGTAGCTGTCGGATATTTCCCACGGCAGGTGCAACGCGCCCAACACCAATTGCCGGGCTTCGTCCCAGGCGTTGTCAGTGCCATGGCCGAAAAAAAGATCCTCCCCATGGAAGCGGCTGACGGCCCAACGGATATGGTCACGCAGGGTACGAAGGCGGGAAGTGATCACGACGGCAAACTCCAGAAAAATCGACGGGGGATTCTACCAGTCAAACGACTTCACGACGACGCGGGAAACTACCGATTCAAATGTAGGAGTTATCCATTTTTTCGCTAGGCTATTGAACAAAACGTGACTATTGACAAGGCTACAGGCCAGCAACGACGGCACCTACGATCGTAGCGATTCACAGAACCGCTCAGCCAGAGGACAATGGCGCAAAAGCCCCACTCCAAGGAGCCCCAGAATGTCTGTTCCAAAAACGATGTTTCAACTCAGCGGCCGCGGTTATGCAGCGGCCAATCTGAGCCATGCCACCCTGGTCATCATCGATGCCCAGAAAGAATACCTCAGCGGTCCCCTGGCCCTGAGCGGCATGGATGAAGCTGTCGCGAACATCAAGCAACTGCTCGCCGCTGCCCGCGCCGCCGGCCGGCCGATCGTGCATGTCCGCCACCTCGGTACCCTCGGCGGGCTGTTCAACCCACAGGGCGTAGGCGGTGAGTTCATTCCGGGCCTGGAGCCACAGAGCGATGAAACCGTCATCGGCAAATTGTTGCCAAGCGCTTTTCACGGCACCGAACTGGCACAACGCCTGGAAGACCTCGGCGCCCTTGACCTGATCGTCTGCGGCTTCATGAGCCACTCCAGCGTCAGCACCACGGTGCGTGCGGCCAAGAACCTGGGCTTCCGCTGCACCCTGGTGGAAGACGCCTGCGCCACCCGCGACCTGCCTTACAAGGGCGGCGTGCTCAGTGCCGCACACGTCCATCAGACGGAAATGGCGATCATGGGCGACAACTTCGCCACCCTCGCGCTGACCCGCGAACTGATCTGATCGACGCTCAATGAGCGGCCCGGAACGCCGCTCATCCGCAAAAGCCTCCCATTTGCCGTAATTGTCTTAGCCTCAGGAACATCCCGGTCAACTCCCGGTCGAAGGGCCGATACCCATTGAGGAAGGTCGGAATGAAGTTATCCGATGGTTTTGACGCTCGCCGCTTGCGGCCCAAAGGCCAAAGCAACTGGCGTTTTCGAATCGGCGCGACGTTCGCGGCGTTGCTGGCGATGTGCGGCGTGTTGCTCGCCATGGCCGGTGCCGCCAGCCTGCTCGGCCACGCACCCGCCCTGGGTGAATTGAACACAAGCCGCACCGGTGCTGCCGTGATCCTGGCCATCGGCCTGTTCGTGCTGTACCTCGGTGTCTGGCTATGGCGCCGTTGCCGGCGTCGCTCGCGGCAGTCGCGGGAGCTGGCCATGTCCCCGCACCTGATGAAAAAACACGACTGAGCCTGGCATCGCGCGCGTTTTTGTCGCGCCCGATTCGCTTCGAGTTGGGTAAACTGGCCGCCCTTCGCGGAGGCTGACATGCAAGACGACGATTTTTCCCTGTTCAAAAGCGCGATCCAAGGCGTCAAGCCGATCAAGCACGATCGCGCCGAAACCGGCAAACCCAAGGCTGACCGCGCGCAGATTGCCAAACTGCGTCAAGCGGCCACCGTGCGCACCGAATCCACCACCGTCGACGGGCTGTCCGATCAGTTCGTCATCGACGTCGGCCCTGAAGACGAGCTGATGTGGGCCCGCGATGGCGTGCAGGAAGGCCAGATGCGCAAGCTCAAGGTCGGGCAGATTCCTTTCGAAGGCAGCCTCGACCTGCACGGCATGAGCGTGGAAAAGGCCCGGGAAACCCTCTGGGCATTTTTGGCTGAAGCCACCAAATTCGAAATCCGCTGCGTGCGCGTCACCCATGGCAAGGCTGTTCGCCTGGACGGCAAGCGGCCGATGATCAAAAGCCACGTCAACACTTGGCTGCGCCAGCATCCACAGGTACTCGGCTTCACCTCGTGCCAGGCGAAACATGGTGGTGCCGGCGCGGTTTATGTGATGCTCAAACGCACCATGATGGAAGGTCGTGACGAGTAAAGCTGACGCGTCACGCTTGCAGCGTCGTGTCCGTCACCGTACCCTTGCCCTTTGCGTAAAATCCCACAGGTAGTTTCATGTCCCTGGAACAGAATTACACGGCGATCCTCGGCCAGCTCGGCGAGGACGTTTCCCGCGAAGGCCTGCTCGACACGCCAAAACGTGCCGCCAAAGCCATGCAGTACCTCTGCCGCGGCTATGAACAGACACTGGAAGAGGTCACCAACGGTGCCCTGTTCAGCTCCGACAACAGCGAAATGGTGCTGGTCAAGGACATCGAGTTGTACTCGTTGTGCGAACACCACCTGCTGCCGTTCATCGGCAAGGCTCACGTTGCCTACATCCCGAGCGGCAAGGTCCTGGGCCTGTCGAAAGTGGCGCGGATCGTCGACATGTACGCCCGCCGCCTGCAGATCCAGGAAAACCTCAGCCGCCAGATCGCCGATGCGGTCCAGCAGGTCACCGGCGCCCTGGGCGTTGCGGTGGTGATCGAGGCCAAGCACATGTGCATGATGATGCGCGGTGTGGAAAAGCAGAATTCGACGATGATCACCTCGGTGATGCTCGGTGAGTTCCGCGAGAACGCCGCCACCCGCAGCGAATTCCTCAGCCTCATCAAGTAATTCGCGGCACGAAGAAAACCGGCGTTCATCGCCGGTTTTTTTTCGCCTGCAAAAAATCAGGTAAGCTGCGCGCCCTTATTCGTTTGCACCGTGAGGCTTTCAACGTGTTCGTAAAAGCGCTTCGTGTCGGCCTTGGCCAACTGATCATCTTCATCGACTTCATCACCCGCCCAGGCAAGAAGCAGCGCCCGGCGGAAGTTCAGGCACAGGTCAATTCGGCTGCCAAGGGCCTGACGCTGTATCAATTCCACGCCTGCCCGTTCTGCGTGAAGACTCGCCGTACCCTGCGCCGCCTGAATGTGCCGGTGGCCCTTCGCGACGCGAAGAACAACGAACAGGATCGCCAGACCTTGCTGGAGCAAGGCGGCAAGATCAAGGTGCCGTGCCTGCGCATTGAAGAGAATGGCCAGACCACCTGGATGTACGAGTCCAAGGTAATCATTGATTATCTGGACAAGCGTTTTGCGGCGGCCTGATGTTTTTGTGGTGATCTGACTGACGCCTTCGCGAGCAAGCCCGCTCCCACAGTTGACCGCATTTCCCTGTGGGAGCGGGCTTGCTCGCGAAGAGGCCGGCACAGGCACCATAAATTCAGACAAAAATAAACCGGTCCATGCGCCGGTTTATTTGTTTCTAGGCTGCTTTTGCGGCCTGGGCAGCACGCACCACCGCCGCCAACCGCTTGAGCCCCTCATCCAGCCGCGCCGGATCAATGTGGCTGAAGTTCAATCGCAGATACCCCGGATGGTTGTCCGGCTCGGGGAAGAACGGCTCCCCCGGCATGAACGCCACGTCGTTGGCCAGCGCGGCATTCAGCAAGGTGCGGGTGTCTTGCGGCTGCTTGAGTTTCAACCAGAAGAACAGCCCGCCCTGCGGCACGTTCCAGTCCGCCAGATCGGAGAAGTGCGTTTCCAGCGCAGCCTGAAACGCATCCCGACGCCCCCGATAAAAATCGCGCAACTCACTACGGTGTTGCTGATATTTCTCGGTGCCGATCCATTGCAGCGCCTGCCACTGGCCGACCCGATTGGTGTGCAAATCCGCCGATTGCTTGAGTTTCAACAGATGTGGAAACAGGTCCGGGCTGGCGATCAAGTAGCCGACACGCAAACCCGGCAACAGGGTTTTCGACACGGTCCCGGTATAGATCCAGCTGGCCTTCTTCAAGCGACTGACAATCGGCGTGGCGCTGCCACCGTCGAAGGTCAGCTCGCGGTAAGGCTCATCCTCAATCAGCGTCACGCCAAACTCATCGAGCAATGCCGCCACCGCGTTGCGTTTGGCTTCGCTGTAACGCACCGCCGATGGATTCTGGAAGGTCGGGATCAGGTAGATGAAAGCCGGGCGGTGTTGTTCCAGGCGAGCGCGTAGCGCCGTCAAGTTCGGTCCGTCAGCCTCCAGCGGCACGGTCAGGCAGTCGGCGCCGAACAGCTGGAAAATCTGCAATGCCGCCAGATAAGTCGGCGCTTCGAGCAGGATTTCGGTGCCCTTGTCGATGTACAGCTTGGCGGCCAGGTCGAGGGTCTGCTGTGAGCCGCTGACCACCAGTACCTGGCTTGCCTCACATGGCACTCCCAACGCTCGCGCCTCGGCGGCCAGCGCTTCGCGCAACGCCGGTTCGCCCTCGCTCATGCCGTATTGGCCCATGGAAACCGGCATCTCGGTCCACTCGACCTTCGGCAACATGGTTTCGGCCGGCAAGCCGCCGGCAAACGACATCACCTGCGGACGTTGGGCCGCAGCGAGGATTTCACGGATCAAAGAACTTTTAAGGCGTGAGACACGTTCGGAAAAAGCCATGGGGATCACCGGTAGCGAGGCATGTGAAAAATGAGTCAAACTTGTTGACCGAAATTACGCCTCCCCGAACGGATACGTCAATATGCTTGACCTTAAAAACCCGCTTTCCCAGCAGCAAGCCATGGAAGCGTTTTTCTTCGGCTACCAGGCCTTCACCGCCAAGGCCGATGAAATGCTCGAACGTCGCGGCCTGAGTCGGGTGCATCAGCGCATCGTGTTTTTCATCGCCCGCTATCCGAACCTGAGTGTCAAGGAACTGCTGGCTTTACTCGGTGTGAGCAAGCAGGCGTTGAACATGCCGTTGCGTCAGTTGGTCGAGATGCATCTGGTGGACAGCGTCGCGTCCGAGTCGGACAAGCGTAAGCGGCTGCTGGAACTGACCGATGACGGCGCTCGTTTCGAACAGTCGTTGCGCCGTGAGCAGGTGAAATTGCTGGAGCGGGTGTTTGCCGAGGCCGGGGAGACAGCGGTGAATGGGTGGTTGACGGTGAACCTGGCGTTGGGAAAAGGCCAGTTGTCGGCAGACTGAGTATTCAATCTGCTGGATTTGCAGTGGCTGAACCGATGCCTTCGCGAGCAAGCCCGCTCCCACAGGTGACCGCATTCCCCTGTGGGAGCGGGCTTGCTCGCGAAGGGGCCAGAACAGGCGATATATCCCTATTGCCAAACTTTTCGTCTACAAAACCAAAAACATTATTTGCTTTCTTTGTATACAAAAGCATAATCCACTTCGTGCGAGTTCCTGACCAAGAGGTCAACAAATTCGCAAGTACCTCAAAGGGCCGCTGCCACCCCTCTCGGATCCGGCCCTGGAAATAAAAATAAAACTCTTGAGGAGTACTCGCTGTGGAAAGCCGCAAATCCGAAGCACCGACGCTGGAAATCTCGCCGCCATTACGCAATGGCTTGCTGGAACGTCTGTTCAAACTCAGCTTGCACGGCACCACGGTGAAGACCGAGCTGATTGCCGGTCTGACAACCTTCATCACCATGGCTTACATCATTTTCGTCAACCCCAACATCATGGCCGACGCCGGGATCGATCACGGGGCGGCGTTCGTCGCCACCTGTATCGCCGCGGCACTCGGTTGCCTGTTGATGGGCCTGTACGCCAACTGGCCGGTCGGCCTGGCACCAGGCATGGGGCTGAACGCCTTCTTCACCTACACCGTGGTTGGCACCATGGGCTACAACTGGGAAACCGCCCTCGGCGCGGTGTTTGTGTCCGGTGTGTTGTTCATGATCCTGACCTTCTCGCGGATCCGCGAATGGCTGCTCAACAGCATCCCGGTCAGCCTGCGCTTCGCCATGGGCGCCGGCGTGGGTCTGTTCCTGGGGCTGATCGGCCTGAAAACCGCAGGTATCGTCGTCGATAGCCCGGCGACCCTGATCAAGCTCGGCTCCCTGCGCGAACCCGGTCCGCTGCTCGCCGCCGTGTGCTTCCTGATGATCGCCATCCTCAGCTATCACAAGGTGTTCGGCGCGATCCTCATCAGCATCATCACCGTGACCCTCGCTGGCTGGGGCCTTGGGCTGGTGCACTACGAGGGCATCATGTCCGCCCCACCGAGCCTGGCTCCGACCTGGATGGCCATGAACGTTGTAGGTGTATTCAACATCAGCATGGTCAGCGTGGTCCTGGCCTTCCTCTTCGTGCACATGTTCGACACCGCAGGCACCCTGATGGGCGTTGCCCAGCGTGCCAACCTGGTGGGCGCTGATGGCAGGATTGAAAACCTCTCCCGCGCCATGAAAGCCGACAGTGCTTCCAGCGTATTCGGTGCGGTAGTCGGCGTTCCTCCGGTCACCAGCTACGTGGAAAGTGCTGCCGGTGTTGCAGCGGGTGGTCGGACTGGTCTTACCGCAGTGACCGTAGGTGTGCTATTTATTGCAGCCATGTTCTTCGCACCGCTGGCCGGGATGATTCCTGCCTATGCAACCGCGGGCGCGCTGATTTATGTAGCGATGCTGATGATGGGCGGCATGGCCCACATCGAATGGGACGAAGCCACCGACAGCATTCCGGCAATTGTCACCGCCATCATGATGCCGCTGACTTTCTCGGTCGCCGACGGCATCGCGCTGGGCTTCATCACCTACGTGGCGATGAAGGCCGGTACCGGCAAGTACAAGGAAATTTCGGTGAGCCTGTGGGTGCTCTGCGCGATCTTCATCGCCAAGTTCATCTTCTTGTAAACCACACGCGGTACACGCTTGAAAACAGCCTCACCCCGTCGGGTGGGGCTTTTGTGCAAATGGAGGAAAGTGATGAGTCTGGAAACCTGGCTGCTGTTCAGCGGCGCTGCGCTGATAGTGATCCTGATCCCGGGGCCGCTGTCGTTGCTGATGATCAGCAACAGTCTGAATTACGGCCTGCGCCGCTCTTACCCGGCCTTTCTCGGCGGCGTGTCGGCATCGATCTGCCTGCTGAGTGCTTCGGCGCTGGGTCTGGGGGCGTTGTTGCTGGCGTCGGAACAGCTGTTCAGTGCCCTGAAGATTCTTGGCGCCCTTTACCTGTTCTACCTCGCCTGGCAGAGCTGGCAGCAATCGCGCCTGCCTTCCCATGGCGCTGAAGTGCCACAGGCCGCGCCGGTGCCACGCTTTCGCGCACTGTTCGGGCGTGCGTTCATGCTGGGCGCAAGCAATCCGAAAGATATCCTGTTCTTCGCCGCTTTCCTGCCGCAGTTCTTGAGTGCCGAACAGCCGTTCCTCCCACAACTGCTGGTGATGATCGTGACCTGGACCGTGCTCGACCTGCTGTGCAAATTGGCCTACGGCCTCGGCGCCCATGGTGCGGCACGGTATCTGCGCAGCGGCAAGGGCCAGAGCTGGTTCAACCGGATCAGTGCGGGGCTGTTCAGTGGTGCGGGGGCTGCATCGTTGTTGAGCCGATAACAGTTGTAGGAGCGAGCTTGCTCGCGATGGACGTTAACGATGACGCGGGCCATCTGAATGCCCGCGTTGTCTGGGCCTCCATCGCGAGCAATCGAGCGTCGACCGGCTGCTCCTACAGAAGACGAAAAAAAGCCCGCAGTGTGAGCGGGCGAAAGACCAAAGAAGCTATATGCGCAGTCGCTTCCAGGTTGCAGCAGCTGCCTGGGGGATCAGCTGCCGCGATAGGTGGAGTAGCTGTAAGGCGAAATCAACAACGGCACATGGTAGTGATCCTGCTCGGCGGAGATGCCAAAACGCAGCACCACCACATCAAGGAATGCAGGCTCCGGCAGCTGAACGCCACGGGCGCGGTAGTAATCGCCGGCATGAAACTGAACCTGATAGACCCCGGTGCGGTAGTCATCGCCTTGCAGCAGCGGTGCATCGACACGGCCATCGCTGTTGGTTATCGCGCTGGCGACCAATTCCAGGTGCGATCCTTCAACGCGGTACAACTCGACCTTGATCGAGCTGCCCGGGCAACCGTGTGCTGCGTCCAAAACGTGTGTAGTCAAACGTCCCATTGATTCTGCGCGCCTGCCTGCGTGGAGCAGTCAGACTTCGCGCCTCCCGAAGTCAGTTGAAAAGGAGACCGCACCGATTCGGAGCACGAAAAGCTGCGGCGAGCGACTGATTAAGACACTTTTCAAAAAAATTGTACACAATAAAAACGACATTTTTCGTATGACGTCCGCCATCTGCATATTTACCGCCGATTTCCCGCCAAACCGCACAGTCTATGAACCCTTCAATCAATAATTGACCAGTCAGGCAGATTTCTTGCAGGCTCACGCCAATAGCAGTAAAAGATGACAGTCGGTGAAAAATGCGAAAAATCAGGCTTACAAAGTGAATATAAAGTTGTATACAATCAGCCCATCGCTGTGACGCAAGCCCGCCATCCCATTTTCAGCTGCGTCACACCAACCGTCATCATCGAATAAGAAGGAAGCCTGCAGTGAGCGCTGACTACCCACGCGACCTGGTCGGTTACGGCAGTAACCCTCCTCACCCCCACTGGCCGGGCAATGCCCGTATTGCCCTGTCGTTCGTACTCAATTACGAAGAAGGCGGCGAGCGCAACATCCTGCACGGCGACAAAGAATCCGAAGCGTTCCTCTCGGAGATGGTTTCAGCCCAGCCGCTGCAAGGCGCGCGCAACATGAGCATGGAATCCCTCTACGAGTATGGCAGCCGTGCCGGCGTGTGGCGGATCCTGAAGCTGTTCAAGGAATTCGACATTCCACTGACCATCTTCGCCGTGGCCATGGCCGCCCAGCGTCACCCGGACGTGATCCGCGCCATGGTCGATGCCGGCCACGAGATCTGCAGCCATGGCTATCGCTGGATCGACTACCAGTACATGGACGAAGCCCAGGAACGCGAGCACATGCTCGAAGCGATCCGCATCCTTACCGAAATCACAGGCACTCGCCCGCTGGGCTGGTACACCGGCCGCACGGGCCCGAACACCCGTCGCCTGGTGATGGAAGAAGGTGGTTTCCTCTACGACTGCGACACCTACGACGACGACCTGCCCTACTGGGAACCGAACAACCCGACCGGCAAGCCGCACCTGGTGATCCCGTATACCCTGGACACCAACGACATGCGCTTCACCCAGGTCCAGGGTTTCAACAAGGGCGACGACTTCTTCGAATACCTGAAAGATGCGTTCGACGTGCTCTACGCCGAAGGCGCCGAGGCTCCGAAGATGCTGTCGATCGGTCTGCACTGCCGCCTGATCGGCCGTCCGGCGCGTCTGGCTTCACTCAAGCGCTTTATCGAATACGCTAAAAGTCATGAACAGGTGTGGTTCAGCCGTCGCGTCGACATCGCGCGTCACTGGCAAGAAACCCACCCGTACACAGGGGCTGCCAAATGAGCACCTTTCAAACCGTCAAACCTTCGGCCCTGAGCCGCGACGCCTTCGTCGCCGCTTTCGCCGACATCTACGAACATTCGCCATGGGTGGCCGAGAAGGCCTACGACCTGGGCCTGGATGCCTCGATCGATGAGATCGAAACCCTGCACCAGCGCATGAGCGACATCCTGTTGAGCGCCGATCACACCAGTCAGCTGGCATTGATCAACGCTCACCCGGACCTGGCCGGCAAAGCCGCCGTCCAGGGCCAACTTACCGAAGCCAGCACTAATGAACAGGCTGGCGCCGGTATTCACCAATGCACGGCCGAAGAGTTTTCTCGCTTCACCGAGCTGAACGACGCCTACAAAGCCAAGTTCAAGTTTCCCTTCATCATGGCGGTAAAAGGCAGCAACCGGCATCAGATCCTCGCAGCGTTCGAAACGCGCATCCACAACCCGGTCGACACCGAGTTCAAGTGCGCGCTGGCGGAGATCAACAAGATCGCCCTGTTCCGATTACTGACCCTATAGCAAGCCTGGCCCCAGCGGATTCAAGAACGCCGAAACCGCCCGGGGGCCTGGCAAGTATCCCAAGCCACTTATTTAAAGGCAGACAAGAAGAATGAAAGCTTACGCCGTACCTTTCGAGAAGTTCGTCAACCTGGCCGATGCCCGCCTGGGCACCAAAATCATCTCGGTCACCGATGACTGGTTCGCAGACGCCAACCGTCTGTTCCAACCGACCCCGGCCGTATGGAAGGAGGGCGTGTTCGATGACAACGGCAAGTGGATGGACGGCTGGGAATCGCGCCGCAAGCGCTTCGAAGGCTTCGACAGCGCAGTGATCCGCCTGGGCGTACCGGGTTCGATCAAGGGCGTCGACATCGACACTTCATTCTTCACCGGCAACTTCCCGCCATCGGCGTCCCTGGAAGCCTGCTTCCTGACCGAAGGCGAGCCGAACGAAAACACCCAGTGGGTTGAAGTGCTGTCGGCCGTCGAGCTGCAAGGCAACAGCCACCACTACCACGAAATCAACAACGACCAGGCCTTCAGCCACCTGCGCTTCAACATCTACCCGGATGGCGGCGTGGCCCGTCTGCGCGTGTACGGCGTGCCGTTCCGTGACTGGTCGGCTACCGGCGACAACGAGCAAGTCGACCTGGCTGCGGCCCTTAACGGTGGTCGCGCCCTCGCCTGCTCCGATGAACACTTCGGTCGCATGAGCAACATCCTCAACCCGGGCCGTGGCATCAACATGGGCGATGGCTGGGAAACCGCGCGTCGTCGTACCCCGGGCAATGACTGGGTCATCGTCGCGCTGGGTCATGCCGGCGAAGTCGAGAAAGTCATCGTCGACACCCTGCACTTCAAAGGCAACTACCCGGACAGCTGCTCGATCCAGGGCGCGTTCGTGAAGGGCGGTACCGACAGCCAGATCGAAACCCAGTCGCTGTTCTGGCGCGAACTGCTGCCAAGCCAGAAGCTGGAAATGCACGCCGAACACACCTTCGCCGAGCAGATCAAGGCACTGGGCCCGATCACCCACATCCGTCTGAACGTGTTCCCGGATGGTGGTGTGAGCCGCCTGCGCGTTTTGGGCAAGGTCGCTAAATAAGCGGTGGGACCAATCGCGAGCAAGCTCGCTCCCACAGGTTTTGTGAACGCCACAGTCCACTGTGGGAGCGAGCTTGCTCGCGATGGCGATAGAACTAACAACACAGAATTCGGATAAGAACAGCATGCGCACACTGACGATTGAACCGCTGACCAAAGAAGCCTTCGCCCCTTTCGGTGACGTGATCGAAACCGACGGCAGCGATCACTTCATGATCAACAACGGTTCGACCATGCGCTTCCATAAACTGGCTGTGGTCGAAACCGCCACGCCAGAGGACAACGCGATCATCAGCATCTTCCGCGCCGATGCGCAGGACATGCCGCTGACCGTCAGCATGCTGGAGCGCCATCCGCTGGGCAGCCAGGCTTTCATTCCGCTGCTCGGCAACCCCTTTCTGATCGTGGTCGCGCCACTTGGCGATGAACCTGTATCAGGCTTGGTCCGCGCCTTCGTCACCAACGGCAGGCAGGGCATTAATTACCATCGCGGCGTCTGGCACCACCCGGTGCTGACGATCGAAAAGCGGGATGACTTCCTGGTGGTTGATCGCAGTGGCACAGGCAATAACTGCGATGAGCATTTTTTCAAAGAGGATGAGCGTTTGATCCTCGCCCCCCACCAATAAGAGAAGGTCCGATCACTCGACAACAGAGTGACGGGCGAGAGGTAAAGACTGTGGAAGCACATCTGTTGGAATGGCTGAACCTGAGCGTGCGCTGGGTTCACATGATTACTGGCGTGGCCTGGATCGGTGCGTCGTTCTACTTCGTCTGGCTGGAAAACAACCTCAATCGGGTCAATCCGAAAAGCGGTCTGGCCGGTGATTTGTGGGCGATCCACGGCGGCGGTATCTATCACCTGGAAAAATACAAACTGGCTCCACCGACCATGCCGGACAACCTGCACTGGTTCAAATGGGAAGCCTACTTCACCTGGATGTCGGGTATCGCGCTGCTGTGCGTGGTATTCTACTCCAACCCGACGCTCTACCTGCTGGCTCCGGGCAGCACCCTGAGCGGTCCTGAAGGCGTGGCCATCGGCCTCGGCTCGCTGTTCATCGGTTGGTTCATCTACTCCTTCCTGTGCGACTCGGCCCTGGGCAAACGCCCTGCCCTGTTGGGTTTCATCCTGTTCGTGCTGATCATTGGCGCTGCCTACGGCTTCAGCAAAGTGTTCAGCGGTCGGGGTGCGTACCTTCACGTCGGCGCGATCATCGGCACCATCATGGTCGGCAACGTGTTCCGCATCATCATGCCGGCACAGCGCGCACTGGTTGCGGCGATTGCCGAGAACCGCACGCCGGATCCGGCGCTGCCGGCCAAAGGCCTGTTGCGTTCGCGTCACAACAACTACTTCACCTTGCCGGTGCTGTTCATCATGATCAGCAACCACTTCCCGAGCACCTACGGCAGCCAGTACAACTGGTTGATCCTGGCCGGGATCGCGGTACTGGCGGTGTTGGTGCGTCACTACTTCAACACCCGTCACGACAGCCACAAGTTTGCCTGGACCCTGCCAGTGGCAGCGGTAGGCATGATCTGCCTGGCTTATGTGTCCGGTCCGAAGCCGATGTCCAGCGCCCCTGAAGTGGCGAACGCTCCAGCGAAAATCGAATACCAGCCGCTGCCGGAAACCGCAGTGGGCGGTGGTTTGAAACCTGCTGAAGCCAAACCTGCACAAGCACCTGCTGCCGCTCCGGCTCAGGCATCCAATGCTGGCCCGGGTTTCGACAAGGTGCACAGCGTGATTCAGGAACGTTGCACGGTTTGCCACTCGGCCAAGCCAACCAGCCCGTTGTTCAGCGCGGCACCGGCCGGTGTGATGCTGGACACTCCCGAGCAGATCCGCCAGAACGCACCGCGGATTCAGGCGCAAGCCGTCACCAGCCAGATCATGCCACTGGGCAACATCACCCAGATGACCCAGCAGGAACGTGACCTGATCGGTGCCTGGATTGTGCAGGGAGCCCAGACCAATTAATCGCTAAAAGCATCGCGGGCAAGCTCGCTCCCACAGGTTTTGCATGGCCTGTGTGGGAGCTGGCTTGCCTGCGATTGGCCGCAACGCGGTCCACCAGATTCGAATACAGCTGCCAGCAGCACTGCAGCTGTAAATCACAAGAATAAAAAGATCCGAGGTGTTGCATGTCCGAGCTATCCGAAGCGCGCATCCCCGACGCACCCGCCATTCAGCGTTTGCCCCTCTTGCAACTGATCCTGGTCGGTTTGCAACATGTTCTGCTGATGTACGGTGGTGCCATCGCGGTACCGCTGATCATCGGACAGGCCGCTGGCCTGAGTCGTGAAGAAATCGCCTTCCTGATCAACGCCGACCTGCTGGTGGCGGGTATCGCCACCATCGTCCAGTCCCTCGGCATCGGCCCCATGGGCATTCGCATGCCGGTGATGATGGGCGCCAGTTTCGCCGCCGTCGGCAGCATGGTCGCCATGGCCGGCATGCCCGGTATCGGCCTGCAAGGGATCTTCGGCGCGACCATCGCCGCCGGGTTCTTCGGCATGATCATCGCCCCGTTCATGTCCAAAGTCGTACGCTTCTTCCCGCCGCTGGTGACCGGCACAGTCATCACCTCGATCGGTTTGTCGCTGTTCCCCGTGGCTGTGAACTGGGCCGGCGGCGGTGCCGGCGCCACTCAATTCGGTTCACCGATTTACCTGACCATCGCCGCACTGGTACTGGGCACCATCTTGCTGGTGCATCGCTTCATGCGCGGTTTCTGGGTCAATATTTCCGTGCTGATCGGCATGTGCCTGGGCTATGTGCTCTGCGGCCTGCTCGGCATGGTCGACCTCAGTGGCATGGCTCAGGCTCCATGGCTGCAATTCGTCACTCCGCTGCACTTCGGCATGCCCAAATTCGAACTCGCGCCGATCCTGTCGATGTGCCTGGTGGTAGTGATCATCTTCGTCGAGTCCACCGGGATGTTCCTGGCGCTGGGCAAGATCACCGGCCAGGAAGTCTGTCCACGGATGCTGCGTCGAGGCTTGTTGTGCGATGCCGGCGCTTCGTTCTTCGCCGGTTTCTTCAACACCTTCACCCACTCCTCCTTCGCCCAGAATATCGGCCTGGTACAGATGACCGGCGTGCGTTGCCGTTCGGTGACCATCGTTGCCGGCGGGTTGCTGATCGTCTTGAGCCTGCTGCCCAAAGCCGCGTTTTTGGTGGCGTCGATTCCTCCGGCAGTACTGGGCGGCGCAGCGATTGCGATGTTCGGCATGGTCGCCGCCACCGGAATCAAGATTCTCCAGGAGGCCGACATCGGTGACCGTCGCAACCAGTTACTGGTGGCGGTGAGCATCGGCATGGGCCTGATCCCGGTTGTACGCCCGGAGTTTTTCGCCCACCTGCCCGTGTGGATGAGCCCGATCACCCACAGCGGCATCGCCATGGCCACCCTCAGCGCGCTGACGCTGAACCTGCTGTTCAACATCCTTGGTGGCGCCGAACGCGCGGCCATCAACGACTGCCACGCTCACACGCATTAACCCGGAAACACACGCCCCCTGTAGGAGCGAGCCTGCTCGCGATGAACCCGAGAACACCGCGTTTATCCAGATAACACGCGTAATCGTTGACGACCATCGCGAGCAGGCTCGCTCCTACAGGGTAAGGGTTTCCTGCGCCTTAAAATAAAAACAAGAGGGAGCAACAGATGATTCGGACACAAACCAACCTGCTGTTGGGTGCTGGCCTGCTGGCCGCGAGTCAGGCCATGGCCGGCGATCTACTGCTGTGGCAGACCAACAGCCTGAGCTATCTGTATGGCAAGAACTTCGCGATCAATCCAGCGATCCAGCAGACGATAACCTTCGAACACGCCGACCGCTGGAAGTACGGCGACAACTTCATGTTCATCGACAGCACCTACTACAACGGCGAGAAAGACCGAAACAAAGGCGTTCATGCCTATTACGGCGAGTTCAGCCCACGCCTATCCTTCGGCAAGATCCTCGACCGCCGTTTCGAATTCGGCCCGATCAAGGACGTGCTGCTGGCCATGACCTACGAGAACGGCGAAGACGACACCGAGGCCTATATGATCGGCCCTGGTTTCGACCTCGCGGTACCGGGCTTCAACTTTTTCACCTTGAACTTCTATTACCGCCAGACCGAAGGCTCGCGCCCTGGCGATGATGTCTGGCAAATCAGCCCGGCCTGGTCCTACACCCTGCCACTGGGCAACTCGAACCTGTTGATCGACGGCTACATCGACTGGGTGGTGGATAACGACCAGAACGCCCGCGGCACCTATCACGCCAACCTGCACTTCAACCCGCAGATCAAATACGACCTGGGCAAAGCCCTGGGCTGGCGCGAGAAACAGGTGTATGTCGGCACCGAATACAGCTACTGGAAAGACAAATACGGCGTCCAGGACAGCTCCCGTTTCAACACCAATGAAAACACCGCCAGCCTGCTGGTAAAGGTGCACTTCTGATGCTGCTCCGCAACCGTGCCCAAAACCTGCCGTCGGTGCGCCGTTGCGGAGCACTTGAGACCTGGCCGAGGAGTCAGTATTCTCCGCGGCCGCCCGAATCCGGTTTAAAAAAAAGCCCGGATGTAAAACCTGACCAGAAAGCCAACTTATCCCGGCTCTGGCAGGCACCAAGGCACTCCAAAACCCCTCTCAATCGACCGCTCTTGAGCCGTCGAACGGGAGTTTTTTTGCTTTTTGAAAGCCTTGGCTCAGCTCTTGCTAACAGCATTAAAGCTGACCGAATGGATGATTTTTTACCGCTACAGAAAAAGGCGCCACACCAGAGCGCCGACCTTAAAAAAATAACGTGGAACCACCTACTTTTTGGGAGCAACCGAATGAAACGTACGTGCACTAGCCTGATGCTGGCGGGATCGATGCTGGCCGGGGGCCAGGCCATGGCCGGCGATTTGCTGCAGTGGCAAAACAACAGCCTGACCTATCTGTATGGCAAGGACTTCCAGGTCAACCCGCGCATCCAGCAGACGGTGACCTTCGAACACGCCGATGCCTGGAAGTACGGCGACAACTTCTTCTTCATCGACAAAATCTTCTACAACGGCAAGGAAGACCATTTCGCGGGTGAAAACACTCACTACGGCGAATTCCAGCCACGCCTGTCGTTCGGCAAGATCTTTGACCAGAAGCTGGAGTTCGGCCCGATCAAGGACGTGCTGCTGGCCATGACGTATGAGTTCGGCGAAGACGACACCGAGTCGTACCTGGTCGGTCCTGGTTTCGACCTGGCCATTCCTGGTTTCGATTACTTCCAGTTGAACTTCTATAATCGTCACACCGAGGGTGGCCGTCCGGGTGACGATGTCTGGCAGATCACTCCGGTCTGGTCCTACACCATTCCGGTGGGTGGCTCGGACGTCCTGATCGACGGCTTCATGGACTGGGTGGTAGACAACGACGTCAACAGCAAAGGCGAGTACCACGCCAACCTGCACTTCAACCCGCAGGTCAAATACGACCTGGGCAAGGCGTTGAATCTGGGTGCCAAGCAACTGTACGTCGGTGTCGAGTATGACTACTGGAAAAACAAATACGGTATCGAAGACAGCGAGGGCTTCAAGACCGATCAGAGCGTGACCAGCTTCCTGGTCAAGGTTCACTTCTGATCTGAACACCTCCTGTAGGAGCGAGCCCGCTCGCGATGGTCGTGAACGATAACGCTGGGGTCCTGATACCCCGCGGTGTCCTTTCGTCCATCGCGAGCGGGCTCGCTCCTACATCTCAAGCCGAAACCAAAGACTCCCCAATTCCAAGAAACCGGCACAACTCCCCGCGCTTTGCCAACGCATCCCGCCGCCCCAGTTCAATCAACTCGCTGCAATACCCCGCCTCGAACAGCAGGTAGCTCAAAACCCCCGCCCCACTGGTCTTGGTCGCCCCCGGCCCGCGCAGAAACAGGCGCAATGCCGCCGGCAATTCCTGGCGATGACGCGCGGCAATCTCATCGATCGGCTGGCTCGGTGAAATCACCAACACGTCCACCGGCGCCACGCCCAAAGCACGGGTGGGTGTACCGTCGGGCATCAGGTGACTGAACTGGTTCAGGCGCTGCAACAGCTCGATGTCGCTTTCCAGGCTGTCAATGAACGTACTATTGAGCATGTGCCCGCCGATCTGCGCCAGGGACGGCTGCTGACCGGTGTAGCTACGCAACAAGGGTTGTCGCGGGTCAATCCCGCGGGGGTTGCCACTGACGCCCACCACCAGCACCCGACTGGCACCCAGATGCAACGCCGGACTGATCGGCGCCGACTGACGCACCGCGCCATCACCGAAATACTCTTCGCCGATTTTCACCGGGGCGAACAGCAGCGGAATGGCCGAACTGGCGAGCAGGTGTTCAACGGATAACCGGGTGGGAACACCGATACGCCGATGGCGCAACCAGGCATCGATCTTGCCGCCGCCCTCATAGAAGGTGACGGCCTGGCCGGACTCATAGCCGAACGCGGTGACCGCCACCGCATGCAATTGCTTCTGTGCGATCGCTTCGGCGATGCCACCCATATGCAGCTTGTCGTTGAGCAAATCCCGCAGCGGAGAACTGTTGAGCAGCGCCACCGGAACCTGGGCACCGATGCCGAGCAAACTGTGGCTGACAAAGCGGCTGGCCTGGCGGATCACCCCGGGCCAGTCGCTGCGCAACACCAGATGACTGCGAAAGCCCTGCCAGAATGCCGTCAGGCGCTCGATGGCGTTACGAAAGTCCATCGCCCCGCTGGCGAGGCTGACGGCGTTGATCGCGCCCGCCGAGGTGCCGACGATCACCGGGAACGGATTGCGGGCCCCCGGCGGCAGCAATTCGGCAATCGCCGCCAGCACCCCGACCTGATAGGCCGCCCGAGCCCCGCCACCGGAAAGAATCAACCCTGTAACCGGTTCGCCTGGACTCATGCACAACTCTCCATGGTGCTTGATGGGATTTCGTTGTTTCAACCTGTTCCCTTGCTCGCGATGGTTGTGAAAACGCCGCGGGGGTCAGGTGTCCCGCGTTATCGTTGGCCACCATCGCGAGCGAGCTCGCTCCTACACGCGTTTGGCGTACAGCTTGGGCTCGCCCGGTGGGCGGCTCTTGAAGCGGCGATGGGCCCACAGGTATTGCTCGGGATGCTCGCGCAGAACGCTTTCGATCCATTGGTTGATGCGCAGGCAGTCGGCCTCCTCGGTTTCGCCGGGGAAGCCTTCGAGCGGCGCATGGATCACCAGGCGATATCCGCTGCCGTCCGCCAGACGTTCCTGGGTGAACGGCACCACCAGCGCCTTGCCCAGTCGCGCAAACTTGCTCGTGGCGGTGACGGTCGCGGCCTGAATGCCGAACAGCGGCACGAAAATGCTTTGCTTGGCGCCGTAGTCCTGATCCGGTGCGTACCAGATCGCCCGGCCCGAGCGCAGCAGTTTGAGCATGCCACGCACGTCTTCGCGTTCCACCGCCAGCGAATCGAGGTTGTGCCGCTCGCGGCCCTGGCGCTGGATGTAGTCGAACAGCGGATTCTTGTGCTCGCGGTACATGCCGTCGATGGTGTGCTGTTGACCGAGCAACGCTGCGCCGATTTCCAGTGTCGTGAAGTGCAAGGCCATCAGGATCACGCCCTTGCCCTCACGCTGAGCCTGCTGCAAATGCTCCAGCCCTTCGATATGAGCAAGATTTGCCAGGCGCTTGCGCGACCACCACCAGCTCATCGCCATCTCAAAGAACGCGATGCCGGTGGAGGCGAAGTTTTCCTTGAGCAGGCGTTTGCGTTCGGCGGCGGTTTTTTCAGGAAAACACAGTTCCAGATTGCGCTTGGCAATGCGCCGTCTGTCGCCGGCCACGCGATACATCAATGCGCCCAGTGCGCGACCGATCCACAGCAGTGCCGGGTACGGCAGCTGGACGATCAGCCACAACAGCCCCAGGCCACACCACAGTGGCCAGAAACGTGGAGATAGAAATGCTTTTCGAAAACGCGGGCGGTCCATTAATGCTTCCGGAATGACAATGGCCGCGCATTCTACATCGTTCGACCCGGCTTGCGGCCCGCGGGCGTTCTCGTTATAAGTCTCGGCACTTTTAGTGACAAGTCGTTGTATGCCGACCATGAGCCAAACCGAACCGCTAGACCAAGATCCCGTGTTCCAGTTGAAGGGCAGTATGCTGGCCATTACGGTGCTGGAACTGGCCCGTAACGACCTCGAAAGCCTTGATCGGCAACTGGCCGCCAAGGTCGCCCAGGCGCCCAACTTCTTCAGCAACGCGCCACTGGTACTGGCCCTGGACAAACTCCCGGCCAACGGAGGCGCGGTCGATCTGCCAGGGCTGATGCGCGTCTGCCGCCAGCATGGCCTGCGTACCCTGGCGATCCGCGCCAGCCGCATCGAAGACATTGCCGCCGCCATCGCGGTCGACCTGCCGGTGCTGCCACCGTCCGGTGCCCGGGAGCGTCCACTGGACCTGACCGAAGGCGAACCGAAGAAAAAACCGGAAAAACCGCCCGAGCCGACCATCAAGCCGACGAAAATCATCACCTCGCCGGTACGCGGTGGCCAGCAGATTTATGCCCAGGGCAGCGATCTGGTGGTGATCTCCTCGGTAAGCCCGGGAGCGGAACTTCTCGCCGATGGCAACATCCATGTATACGGCCCGATGCGTGGTCGCGTGTTGGCCGGCGTCAAGGGCGACACCAAGGCGCGGATTTTCTGTCAGCAAATGAGTGCTGAACTGATTTCCATCGCCGGGCATTACAAGGTTTCCGAAGATCTGCGCCGCGACCCGCTATGGGGTTCGGGTGTGCAGGTCAGCCTGTCCGGCGACGTGTTGAACATCATTCGGCTTTAACGGATACTGCCGCATTTTCCAAGCATCTCTAAAACGTAGCGAAAACGGCTCAAACGAAGTAGGAAAAAGGCCGAAAGCAGTGTTTACCGGGGGTAAACGCCGCTCAAAACCGGATTCCAGCCAAGGCTGTCCGACTGCAGTAGTTTTTCAGGAGATGTTTTTCAGGGACTGAAAAGTCCTTCTTCCTTAGGGGTGAAACACCTTGGCCAAGATTCTCGTGGTTACATCCGGCAAGGGTGGTGTGGGTAAGACCACCACCAGCGCCGCTATCGGTACCGGCCTCGCTCTGCGCGGCCACAAAACAGTGATCGTCGACTTCGACGTGGGCTTGCGCAACCTCGACCTGATCATGGGTTGCGAGCGCCGCGTGGTGTATGACTTCGTCAACGTGGTCAACGGCGAAGCCAACCTGCAACAGGCTCTGATCAAAGACAAGCGCCTGGAAAACCTCTACGTGCTGGCCGCCAGCCAGACCCGCGACAAAGACGCGCTGACCGTCGAAGGCGTGGAAAAAGTCCTGATGCAGCTCAAGGAAGACTTTGAGTTCGTGGTCTGCGACTCCCCGGCAGGCATCGAGAAAGGCGCACACCTGGCCATGTACTTCGCCGATGAAGCGATCGTCGTGACCAACCCGGAAGTCTCCTCGGTACGTGACTCCGACCGCATGCTCGGCCTGCTGGCCAGCAAGTCCCGTCGCGCCGAACGCGGCGAAGACCCGATCAAGGAACACCTGCTGATTACCCGTTATCACCCGGAACGTGTGAGCAAAGGCGAAATGCTCGGCGTAGAAGACGTCAAGGACATCCTTTCGGTGACCCTGCTCGGCGTGATCCCTGAATCCCAGGCGGTGCTCAAGGCATCCAACCAGGGTGTTCCGGTGATTCTCGACGACCAGAGCGATGCCGGCCAGGCCTACAGCGATACCGTGGACCGCCTGCTGGGCAAGACCGTGGATCATCGATTCCTTGATGTACAGAAGAAGGGATTCTTCGAGCGCCTGTTTGGAGGCAACTAAGCAATGAACCTTTTTGACTTCTTTCGTGCCAACAAAAAGCAAAGCACCGCGTCGGTAGCGAAAGAGCGTCTACAGATCATCGTGGCGCACGAACGCGGCCAACGCAGTACCCCGGACTACCTGCCAGCCTTGCAGAAGGAACTGGTCGAGGTGATCCGCAAGTACGTCAATATCGGGTCCGATGACGTGCACGTCGCACTGGAAAGCCAGGGCAGCTGCTCGATTCTGGAACTCAATATCACCCTGCCAGATCGCTGAGTCGATCCGGCTGGAGCCACGGCGGCTCAGGCTTTCACGGCCCTTTGTGTAGGAGCGAGCCTGCTCGCGATGTAGTGTCAGTCGACTTCGATGTAGCTGACACACCATTGCGAGCAGGCTCGCTCCTACAAGGACAGCGAAAGCCTGGGCCGCCGTTGGCGTTTGTTACGAGGCTGTTTTAATGCCGCTGTCCAACATCCACATCATCCATCAGGATGCCGCCGTACTGGTGGTGAACAAACCGACCCTGTTGCTCTCTGTCCCTGGCCGGGCCGACGACAACAAGGACTGCCTGATTACCCGCCTGCAGGAAAACGGCTACCCGGAAGCGCGAATTGTCCATCGCCTTGACTGGGAGACTTCCGGCATCATCCTGCTGGCCCGCGACCCGGACACCCATCGCGAACTGTCCCGGCAATTTCACGACCGCGAAACCGAAAAGGCCTACACCGCCCTGTGCTGGGGTCAGCCGGAACTGGACAGCGGCAGCATCGACCTGCCCTTGCGCTACGACCCGCCGACCAAGCCACGCCACGTGGTCGACCATGAATTCGGCAAACACGCACTGACCTTCTGGCGAGTGCTGGAGCGTTGCGGCGATTGGTGCCGCGTTGAGCTGACACCGATCACCGGCCGCTCCCACCAGTTGCGCGTGCACATGCTCTCGATTGGTCATCCGCTGCTGGGTGACGGGCTCTATGCCCATGAGCAGGCGCTGGCGGCTTGGCCGCGCCTGTGTCTGCACGCGAGCATGCTCAGCTTCACCCATCCGCAAAGTGGCGAACGCCTGCGCTTCGAGTGCCCGGCACCGTTCTGAAACTGTGGGAGCGGGCTTGCTCGCGAATACGGTGTGTCATTCAACGATGTATTGACTGACTCGACGCCTTCGCGAGCAAGCCCGCTCCCACAAAGGATCTCCTCCAGATTCAATTTCGATGGTCAGCCCCACAATCAGTGCGACGCCATTTACCAGGCCAATACGTTAAACTGGCGCCACTGCTGTCTGGAGCTACTTTATGCGCGAAGAGTTGAACCAAGGCCTGATCGATTTCCTCAAGGCCTCCCCTACCCCGTTCCATGCCACCGCCAGCCTTGTTCAGCGTCTGGAAGCGGCGGGCTACCAACGCCTCGACGAGCGCGAGCCATGGAATACCGAAGCCAACGGTCGCTACTACGTCACCCGCAACGACTCTTCGATTGTCGCGATCAAGATGGGCCGCCATTCACCGCTGCACGGCGGCATTCGCCTGGTCGGCGCCCACACCGACAGCCCGTGCCTGCGCGTCAAGCCGCAACCGGAACTGCAACGCCAGGGCTTCTGGCAACTGGGCGTTGAAGTCTATGGCGGCGCGCTGCTGGCGCCGTGGTTCGACCGCGACCTGTCCCTGGCGGGCCGCGTAACCTTCCGTCGTGATGGCAAGGTCGAGAGCCAGTTGATCGACTTCAAGGCACCGGTCGCGATCATTCCGAACCTGGCGATTCACCTCAACCGTGAAGCCAACATGGGTTGGGCAATCAACGCCCAGACCGAACTGCCGCCGATCCTCGCGCAATTTGCCGGTGACGAGCGCGTGGACTTCCGCGCGGTGCTCACCGACCAGCTCGCCCGCGAACACGGCCTGAATGCCGACGTGGTGCTCGATTACGAGTTGAGTTTCTACGACACCCAAAGCGCTGCGGTCATTGGCCTGCATGGCGACTTCATCGCCGGCGCGCGCCTGGACAACCTGCTGTCGTGCTACGCCGGCCTGCAAGCGCTGTTGACGGCCGACACCGACGAAACCTGCGTGCTGGTCTGCAACGACCACGAAGAAGTCGGTTCCTGCTCGGCCTGCGGTGCCGACGGCCCGATGCTTGAGCAAACCTTACGTCGCTTGCTGCCTGAAGGTGATGAATTCGTACGCACCATTCAGAAATCCCTGCTAGTTTCGGCTGACAACGCCCACGGCGTGCATCCGAACTACGCCGACAAGCACGATGCCAACCACGGTCCGAAACTCAACGCCGGCCCGGTGATCAAGGTCAACAGCAACCAGCGCTACGCCACCAACAGCGAAACCGCCGGGTTCTTCCGTCACCTGTGCATGGCTGAAGAAGTGCCGGTGCAAAGCTTCGTAGTGCGCAGCGACATGGGCTGTGGTTCGACCATCGGCCCGATCACCGCCAGCCACCTGGGCGTGCGCACCGTGGATATCGGCTTGCCGACGTTCGCCATGCACTCGATCCGCGAACTGTGCGGCAGCCAGGACCTGGCGCATCTGGTCAAGGTGCTGAACGCGTTCTACGCCTGCCGCGAATTGCCGTAAACCCCGCAATACCCTGTAGGAGCGAGCCTGCTCGCGATGGACGTGAACGATTACGCGTGTTTTCTGGATAAACGCGGCGCCCTGAAGTTCATCGCGAGCAAGCTCGCTCCTACAGACAACACGGTGCAAAAAAGCCGCCTAGACTTCCAGTATCCCTTCGACAAGGCCGTCTCCATGATTTCGATGTCTACCTTTCACGCCATGCTGATTCCGATTCTTGCCGGGATGCTCCTGCTGGCCGTCGGCTTCAACTTTCGCGACAAGAATGCCGGCGTGTTTGCCATGTGGATCGGCATGCTGACCATTCTCGCGACCGTTGTTCTCAAGATCCTCGCCAAACTCAACGAATAATTCCTCGCCCTTGGCTCGCATTGATTTTGACGGGCTCGTACACTCGGTCGATCCGCTCCCTGCGAGGTTGACCGCCTAGTGTTCGCTCGTCTTTTTTCCCTCCCGTGTATTGTCCTTGTCTGCCTGATGACGCTGCTGTCAGTGACGCCTGCCCAGGCGGCCGGCCTGCCGGGCCTGCTCAACAACCAGGCCAAGGCGCAGCCCGAAGCACAGGAACCGCTGGGGCAATCTCTGGACGAAGTGATCAAGTCACTGGAGAACGACCAGCAACGCTCCAAGCTGCTGGCCGACCTGAAAAAGCTCCGCGACACCACCAAACAGGCCCAGCCGATTACCGAAGAAGGCGTACTGGGTCTGATTGGCGGAACCCTGGCCAATTTCGAGAAGAAATTTTCCGGCGTCGACAGTCCGCTCACGCTCTGGTCCAGTGAATTCGATCAGGCCAGGGAAGAACTGGTGGCGCTGGCGCTGCCGGCCAATGAATGGCTGCCCATGCTGTTCGCCTTTGCCATGATCCTGATGGTCTGGAGCCTGCTGGCCGCCGCCCTGATCTGGATCAGCCACCGCGTGCGGATGCGTTTCGGCCTGACCGAAGAACTGCCGCAGCATCCCAGGGCCCTGGACATGTTGCGTTTTGCGCTGCGCAAACTCGGGCCATGGCTGATCGCCCTGGTGATCACGGTCTACATGAGCTACGCCCTGCCCTCGTCCCTGGGCAAAAGCCTGGCGATGGTGCTGGCCTATGCACTGGTGGTCGGCACCTGCTTCTCGGCCATCTGCGTGATTGCCTTTTCCCTGCTCGACGGCCCACACCGCCACCGCGCCTTGTACATCCTGCGGCACCAGGCGTTTCGGCCGCTATGGCTGATCGGCAGCTTCGCCGCGTTTGGCGAAGCGCTGAGCGATCCGCAACTGGTCAACAGCCTCGGCAGCCATCTGGCCCATACCGCCGCGACTGCCGCCAATGTCCTGGCCGCGCTCTCCACGGGGCGCTTCATCCTGCGTTTCCGCCGGCCGATCGCCCACCTGATCCGCAACCAGCCACTGTCCCGACGCCTGACCCGACGCGCCCTCAACGACACCCTGTCGATTCTCGGCACCTTCTGGTACGTACCGGCGCTGGTGCTGGTGGCCATTTCCCTGTTCGCGACGTTCATTTCCGCCGGCGACACCAGCACCGCCCTGCGCCAGTCGCTGATCTGTACCGTTTTGCTGGTGTTGTGCATGGTCATCAACGGCCTGGTACGCCGTCACGCCCTCAAACCGCAGCGCGGCATCCGGCGCTACGCGGTGTATTCGGAACGGCTGAAAAACTTCTTCTACACCATCGTTCACTTGTTGGTGTGGCTGGCCTTTATCGAACTCGGCCTGCGGGTCTGGGGCATGTCGTTGATCCGCTTTACCGAAGGCGACGGCCACGAAGTCAGCGTCAAACTGTTCAGCCTCGCCGGCACGCTGCTGTTTGCCTGGCTGATCTGGATTCTCAGCGATACCGCCGTGCACCACGCACTCACCCGCTCGCGCAAAGGCCTGGCCAATGCCCGCGCACAGACGATGATGCCGCTGATCCGCAATGTGTTGTTCATAGCGATTTTCATCATCGCGCTGATCGTTGCCCTGGCGAACATGGGCATGAACGTCACGCCCCTGCTGGCCGGTGCCGGTGTGATCGGTCTGGCCATCGGTTTTGGTGCGCAGTCGCTGGTAGCCGACCTGATTACCGGGTTGTTCATCATCATCGAAGACTCCCTGGCCATTGACGACTACGTGGATGTCGGAGGCCACCTCGGCACGGTCGAAGGCCTGACCATCCGTACCGTGCGCCTGCGGGACATCGACGGCATCGTCCACACCATTCCGTTCAGCGAAATCAAAAGCATCAAGAACTACTCCCGGGAATTCGGCTACGCGATCTTCCGGGTAGCGGTGCCGGCCAACATGGACATCGACAACGCAATCAAACTGATGCGCGAAGTCGGCCAGAAAATGCGCACCGACCCGCTGCAGCGGCGCAATATCTGGTCGCCGCTGGAGTTCCAGGGGGTGGAAAGTTTCGAGTCGGGCAACGCGATCCTTCGCGCCCGGTTCAAGACGGCGCCGATCAAGCAGTGGGAGGTTTCGCGGGCGTTCAACCTGTCACTCAAGCGGCACATGGATGAAGCCGGACTGGATCTGGCGACACCGCGGATGAGTATTCAGGTGATTACCGCGGGCGGTGCGCCAGAACAGTCCGTGTAGGAGCGAGCTTGCTCCGGGCGGCGTTCCGACGATGAAACTCAAGAACGCCGCGTTTAGCCAGTAAACACGCGTAATCGTTAACGACCATCGCGAGCAAGCTCGCTCCTACAGGAAGGTCGGACGTTAGACGACATCCACCCCGACATGAATCGCATCATGCCGCCAAAACTCCAGGTCGCAGTCGATCAAGCGTTCATGCTGATCATAGTTGACCCGGGCAATCTGCAAGCCCGGGCTACCCACCGACACCTTCAACGCCGCCGCCGCATCCACCGACAACGCCGTAGGTACAATCTCGAAGCGCACCCGCCCGTAGTGCAAGTCGTAATGCCGCGCATACAACTCGGTGATCGACTGATTCAGATCGAACTCAAGAATCCCCGGGAAATACTGTGGGTTCAGATAGTGCTCCACATACAACACCAGTCGCCCGTCAATCCGCCGTGAACGGCAGATCTGAATCACGCTGGACAGTGCCGGCAATTGCAGCCAGGCACAGATTGCCGCCGATGCCGGCTGCAATCGCGCCGAAATCACCTCGGTCGACGGCACCCGCCCCTGGGCGCTGACCATCGCGTGAAAGTGGCTACGCTGCATGAGGTTGTAGGCCAGGCGTGGCGGCGAGACGAACCAGCCGCGACGCTCCTCGCGATAAATCTGCCCCTGGGACTCCAACTGCAACAACGCTTCACGCAAAGTGATCCGTGTGGTGCCAAACAATTCACTGAGCTTGCGTTCGGCCGGCAATTTGCTGCCGGGGGTCAACAGTCCATGGTCGATCTGCTCCTGAAGCACCTGGCCGATGGCTGTTACCGCTTTTGTTGCCTCTTCACGCATCAACGTTTCCTTTCTGGACTAGACCAGCACCATTTCAGGGCAGAACCGCAGTGTAAACCGGCTCATTCAATAGTCTGCAAGCGTAGGCAGCGCAGATGAACCAGATGTGACAAAGCCGCCCAACGGTCGCCACTCCCTGCCTTCAACAACTTGCAATTCATCGGCCAAGTCCCTTGTCTTCCGGGGCCTTGACCATGGTCTACGCTTAGCAGGCCAGTCGCGATACCGCTGAACAAAAAGTCATTCCGGGCGACGAACGACATCAAAGTGTCATCCAGCCCCCTTAAATTGGCTCAGGTATTGCTGACCTAGACCAACACAAACCGCAATCGCAGCGTTGAACACGACCCAAGGAGCTTCGGAATGAAAAAGCTTTTCCTGGCATCACTGTTAGGCTCGACCATCGCAATGTGCACCGCCGCCATCGCGGCCGATGATCTGAAAACCCTGGAAGCCGCTGCGAAAGCGGAAGGCGCCGTCAACAGCGTTGGCATGCCCAATGACTGGGCCAACTGGGCCGGCACCTGGAAAGACCTGAGCGACAAGTACGGCCTCAAGCACATCGACACCGACATGAGCTCGGCCCAGGAGATCGCCAAGTTCGCCGCGGAAAAAGACAACGCCAGCGCCGACATCGGCGACGTCGGTGCAGCGTTCGGCCCGATCGCGGTCAAGCAAGGCGTGGTCCAGCCTTACAAGCCTTCGACCTGGGATCAGATTCCGGCCTGGGCCAAGGACAAAGACGGCAACTGGGCACTGGCCTACACCGGCACCATCGCTTTCATCGTCAACAAGAAGTTGCTGCATGGCTCCGAGGCGCCAACCAAGTGGGCTGACCTCAAGGACGGCAAATACAAGGTCTCCATCGGCGACGTGAGCACCGCGGCCCAGGCAGCCAACGGCGTATTGGCCGCGGCACTGGCCAACGGTGGCGACGAGAAAAACCTCAAGCCTGCCCTGGATCTGTTCGCCGACATCGCCAAGCAAGGTCGCCTGTCGATGTCCAACCCGACGATTGCCACCATGGAAAAAGGCGAAATCGAAGTCGGCGTGGTCTGGGACTTCAACGGCCTGAGCTACAAGGCCAAGATGGCCAACCCGGATGACTACGTGGTGCTGATCCCGTCCGACGGCTCGGTGATCTCCGGCTACACCACCATCATCAACAAGTACGCGAAAAACCCGAATGCAGCCAAGCTGACCCGCGAATACATCTTCAGTGACGCCGGCCAGATCAACCTGGCCAAGGGCAACGCCCGTCCGATCCGTGCCGAACACCTGACCCTGCCAGCCGAGGTGCAGGCCAAGCTGCTGCCTAACGAGCAGTACAAGAAGGTCACGCCGATCAAGGACGCGGACGCCTGGGAGAAGACTTCCAAGGCCCTGCCTCAGAAGTGGAATGAAGAAGTCATCGTTGAAATGAAATGATGCGGTAGATCCCTGTAGGAGCGAGCTTGCTCGCGATAGCGACCTGACATTCAGCATTGATGTTGAATGGAAGTCCCTCATCGCGAGCAAGCTCGCTCCCACAAGAGATTGGTGCGTACTTGAATCATCTGTTTTGCGGAGTTTTTGCCCCTATGAAGCACAACGTCATCCTTGTCGTGCTCGACGGCCTCAACTACGAGGTCGCCCGCCACGCCATGGGGCACCTGCAGGCCTACGTCGGCGCAGGACGCGCGGCACTCTACAAACTGCAGTGCGAGTTGCCGGCCCTGTCCCGCCCCCTGTACGAATGCATCCTGACCGGCGTCGCGCCCATCGACAGCGGCATCGTCCACAACAACGTCTCGCGCCTGTCCAACCAGCGCAGCATCTATCACTACGCCACTGACGCAGGCCTTGTCACCGCGGCGGCGGCCTATCACTGGATCAGCGAGTTGTACAACCGTTCGCCCTTCGTGGCGGCCCGGGACCGTCACACCGATGACCCGCAACTGCCGATCCAGCATGGGCATTTTTACTGGAACGATCACTACCCGGATTCGCACCTGTTCGCCGACGCCGAAAACCTGCGCCTGCGCCATGCACCGAATTTTCTGCTGATCCACCCGATGAACATCGACGACGCCGGGCACAAGCACGGCCTCGACACCCCGCAGTACCGCAACAGTGCCCGCTCCGCCGACATCATCCTGGCCGACTACCTGCAAGGCTGGCTCGATGCCGGTTACCAAGTGCTGGTCACCGCCGACCACGGCATGAACAACGACCGCTCCCACAATGGGCTGCTTGCCGAAGAACGCGAAGTACCGCTGTTCGTCCTCGGCGACGCTTTCAGTTTCGATTCGGGCGCTGCGCCCGAACAGACTGACATTTGCGGCACCGTCTGCGAACTGCTGGGCGTGCCTCACGACAAGCCGGTGTGCCGGGAGCTTCTGAAGTGAATTCCATGACTCGCGGTAAATGGCTCGCAGCCTTGTGCCTGGTGCCATTTGCGCTGTTCTTCATCGTGTTCGAAATCGCACCGCTGACCTGGGTGATGATCAACAGCCTGCAATCGGAAGAGTTCGGCTGGGGCCTGGCCAACTTCAGCAAGATCTTCAGCTCGAAGTTTTACCTGCAGGCCATCCAGTACAGTCTCGAGATCAGCTTCTGGTCCAGCGTGTTCGGGATCGTCATCGCGGTACTCGGCGCCTATTCCCTGCGCCGGGTGGACTCGAAACTGCGCAATTTCGTCAACGCCTTCGCCAACATGACCAGTAACTTCGCCGGCGTGCCCCTGGCCTTCGCGTTCATCATTCTGCTCGGCTTCAACGGCAGCTTCACCATCATGCTCAAGCAGGCCGGAATAATTCAGGACTTCAACCTGTACTCGAAAACCGGGCTGATCATTCTCTACACCTACTTCCAGATTCCCCTCGGCGTGCTGCTGCTGTATCCGGCCTTCGATGCACTGCGCGAAGACTGGCGTGAGTCCGCTGCGCTGCTCGGCGCCGACGGTTGGCAGTACTGGCGGCACATCGGCTTGCCTGTTTTGACGCCGGCACTGCTGGGCACCTTCGTGATCCTGCTGGCAAACGCCCTCGGTGCCTACGCCACGGTGTACGCCCTGACCACCGGCAACTTCAACGTGCTGCCGATCCGCATCGCGGCGATGGTGTCCGGTGACATTTCCCTGGACCCGAACCTGGCCAGCGCCCTGGCCGTGGTGCTTGTGGCCTTGATGACCCTGGTGACCATCGTGCATCAGTTGCTGTTGAAGAGGAGCTACCATGTCTCGCGCTGAACTGGGGCCCGCCGGTGTCTACCACCGCGTCGTGGTGTATCTGCTGTTTGCCATCCTGCTGTTGCCGCTGCTCGGCACGCTGATCTATTCGATCTCCAGCAGTTGGTCGGCGACCATTCTGCCCAGTGGCTTCACCCTCAAGTGGTACATCCAGCTGTGGAGCGATCCGCGCTTCCTGAATGCGTTCGGGCAGTCGCTGCTGGTCTGCGTCGGTTCGCTGATTCTTTCGGTAGTGCTGATTCTGCCGTTGCTGTTCGTGGTGCATTACCACTTCCCGAAACTCGACGCACTGATGAACATCCTGATCCTGCTGCCCTTCGCCGTGCCGCCGGTGGTGTCGTCGGTGGGGCTGTTGCAGCTTTATGGTTCCGGACCATTCGCCATGGTCGGCACGCCGTGGATCCTGATCGGTTGCTACTTCACCGTGGCGCTGCCGTTCATGTACCGGGCGATCACCAACAACCTGCAAGCGATCAACCTGCGCGACCTGATGGATGCCGCCCAGTTGCTCGGCGCCAGCACCTTTCAAGCCGCCTTCCTGGTGGTGCTGCCGAACTTGCGCAAGGGCCTGATGGTGGCGTTGCTGCTGTCGTTCTCGTTCCTGTTCGGTGAGTTCGTGTTCGCCAACATCCTTGTCGGTACCCGCTACGAAACCCTGCAGGTCTACCTCAACAACATGCGCAACAGCAGCGGTCATTTCACCAGTGCGCTGGTGATTTCCTACTTCTTCTTTGTGCTGGTTCTGACCTGGATTGCCAATATCTTGAACAGGGACAAAAGCGAATGAGCTATGTCAGCGTCCAACATCTTCAGAAAAGCTTCGCCGGCACCACGGTGTTCAGCGACATCAATTGCGAAATCCAGAAAGGTGAATTCGTCACCCTGCTCGGTCCGTCCGGTTGCGGCAAATCCACCCTGCTGCGCTGCATCGCCGGCCTGACTTCGGTGGATGGCGGCAAAATCCTGCTCGATGGTGCCGATATCGTGCCGGTGAGCCCGCAGAAACGCGGGATTGGCATGGTGTTCCAAAGCTATGCGCTGTTCCCCAACATGACCGTGGAGCAAAACGTCGCCTTCGGCCTGCGCATGCAAAAGGTCAATGCCGATGACAGCCGCAAACGCGTCGCAGAAGTGCTCAAACTGGTGGAGCTCAATGACTTTGCCGCGCGTTACCCGCACCAACTGTCGGGCGGCCAGTGCCAGCGCGTGGCCCTCGCCCGCTCCCTGGTGACCCGGCCACGCCTGTTGTTGCTGGATGAACCGTTGTCGGCCCTGGACGCGCGGATTCGCAAACACCTGCGCGAACAGATCCGTCAGATCCAGCGCGAACTGGGCTTGACCACGATTTTCGTCACACACGATCAGGAAGAAGCCCTGACCATGTCTGACCGGATTTTCCTGATGAATCAGGGAAAGATCGTACAAAGTGGCGACGCCGAAACCCTCTACACTGCGCCAGTCGATGTGTTCGCCGCCGGGTTCATCGGCAACTACAACCTGCTGGACGCCGACAGCGCCTCGAAGCTGTTGCAGCGACCGATCAACAAGCGCATTGCCATTCGCCCGGAAGCCATCGAACTGAGCCTTGAAGGTGAACTGGACGCGCAAGTGCGCAGCCACAGCCTGCTGGGCAACGTGATTCGCTACCGGGTCGAAGCCCGGGGCGTGGAATTGGTGGTGGATGTGCTGAACCGCTCGGCGGCCGACCTGCATCCCGATGGTCAGCGCCTGGCGCTTTCCATCGATCCGACGGCCCTGTGTGAGGTAGCCTGATGCCTTTGCTGACGCTGAAGAGAGAACTGCACTGATGGCCCTGGCAATTTTTGATCTGGACGAAACCCTGATCCACGGCGACTGCGCCTCACTGTGGAGCGAGCAAATGGTCCGCCTCGGCTGGGTCGATGGCGAGTCGTTCCTGCGTCGCGACAAGGAATTGATGGATGCGTACGGCAGGGGCCATCTGGCCATGGAGGACTACATGGCCTTCAGCCTGGAACCGTTGATTGGTCGTACGCCTGAAGAAGTCGCGCACCTGGTTGGTCCGTGGGTAGAGGACTTCATCGAGCCGATCATTTTCAGCGATGCCACCAAAGCCATCGCCGCGCACCGCAAGGCCGGCGACCGGATCCTGGTGATCTCGGCCTCGGGCACCCACCTGGTCGGTCCCATCGCCGAGCGCCTGGGCATCGACGAGATTCTGGGCATCGAACTGGAAGTGGCCCATGGCGTCTACACCGGCCACACCGTTGGCACCCTGACCTACCGCGAAGGCAAGATCACACGCTTGCTGGAGTGGCTGGATGCAGAGGAGGAAAACCTCGAAGGCGCGAGCTTCTATTCCGACTCCCGCAATGACCTGCCGCTGTTGCTGAAGGTGGATTTCCCTCACGTGGTCAACCCGGATCCGGTGTTGCGCGAGCAGGCCGAAAAAGCCGGCTGGCCGATCCATATCTGGAAGTAACCCGGATCCCCTGTGGGAGCGAGCTTGCTCGCGATAGCAGTGTGTCAGTCAACGTTAATGCCGACAGACAGAGCGCCATCGCGAGCAAGCTCGCTCCCACAGTTTTTTGTGTTGTCAGGTGAGGCTTTCGTCAATCACCAGCACCACTTTCCCCGCCACGGTATTACTCGCCAACTCGGCAAACGCCGCCTCGGCATCCTTGATCGGGAATGTCCCGGCCAGTTGCGGGCTCAAGCGCCCCTCGGCAAACAACGGCCACACATGCTGGCCCAAATCACTGAACAGATCGGCCTTGAACTGATCGTCGCGACTGCGCAAAGTCGAACCCAGCAACTGCACACGCTTTGCCAGCACCTGGGCCAGATCCAGCTTGGCCTCGCGGCCGCCCATCAGACCGATCAACACCCAGCGGCCATCCTGCGCCAGCAGCTTGAGGTTCAAGGCCGCGTAATTGCCGCCCACCGGATCGAGAATCACATCGAACGGCCCCAGATCCCGCAGGCTCTCCAGATCGCCATTACGCACCACGCCGCCCTGGGCGCCCAGCGCTTCGCAATACGCCAATCGCTCTGCGGAGCCGACACTGACCCAACACGGATTGCCGAACGCCTTGCACAGCTGAATGGCAGCTGAACCGATTCCACTTGCCCCGGCATGCAGAAGAACTTTCTGACCCGGTTTGAGCGCAGCCAGTTGAAACAAATTCAGCCAGACTGTTGCATAAACTTCGGGCAATGCAGCCGCTTCGAACAGTGACATTCCATCGGGAACCGGCAGCACATGCCGCCCGTCGACAACCACCTCTTCGGCCATCCCGCCCCCGGCCAGCAAGGCGCAAACCCGATCGCCAACTTGCCAGGAGGACCCGGCGCCCACCTCGCTGATGACCCCCGAGCACTCTAGACCGAGCACTTGACTGGCCCCTGGCGGGGGCGGGTAAAGGCCGGCCTTCTGCAACAAATCGGCACGATTGAGGCCCGCTGCCGCCACTCGTATACGAACTTGTCCTACATCGCATGCAGGACTCGGCTCATCAACCCATACCACTTGACCGTCAACGCCTTGCAATGCTTTCACAGTGCCTCCATAGTGAGTCTGGACTGAGCCCGAAGCTATAGCGTCGGGTTTTTTGCATTATGCGACCGGCTCCCAAAGAACCGGCGACTTCAAAGACGGCCTAATATGCGTTATCAATTGTCCCCGCGTCGAATCAGCATGAAGCATCTGTTCCCCAGCACTGCCCTCGCTTTATTCATCGGTATCGGCTTGCTGCCGATGTCGAGCAATACATTCGCAGCCAATAGCTGGGACAAGCTTCAACCCGATCGTGACGAAGTGATCGCCAGTCTGAACGTCGTGGAGTTGCTCAAGCGCCACCACTACAGCAAGCCGCCGCTCGATGACGCACGCTCGGTAATCATCTACGACAGCTACCTCAAGCTGCTGGATCCGTCGCGCAGCTACTTCATGGCCAGCGACATTGCCGAATTCGACAAGTGGAAGACGCAGTTCGACGATTTCCTCAAGAGCGGCGACCTGAACGCCGGGTTCACCATCTACAAGCGCTACCTGGACCGCGTCAAGGCGCGTCTGGACTTCGCTATTGCCGAGCTGAACAAAGGCGTCGACAAGATCGACTTCACCACCAGGGAAACCTTGCTGATCGACCGCAAGGACGCCCCTTGGCTCAAATCCACCGCAGAACTCGACGACCTGTGGCGCAAACGCGTCAAGGACGAAGTCCTGCGTCAGAAGATCGCCGGCAAGGATTCCAAGCAGATCCAGGAAACCCTGACCAAGCGCTACAAGAACCAGCTGGCGCGCCTGGACCAGACCCGCGCGGAAGACATCTTCCAGGCGTACATCAACACCTTCGCCATGTCCTACGACCCGCACACCAACTATCTGTCGCCGGATAACGCGGAGAACTTCGACATCAACATGAGCCTGTCCCTCGAGGGCATCGGTGCCGTGTTGCAAAGCGATAACGACCAGGTGAAAGTCGTGCGCCTGGTGCCGGCAGGTCCGGCGGACAAGACCAAGCAGGTTGCACCGGCCGACAAGATCATCGGCGTTGCCCAGGGCAACAAGGAAATGGTCGACGTCGTGGGCTGGCGCCTGGACGAAGTGGTCAAGCTGATCCGTGGTCCGAAGGGCACCGTAGTGCGCCTGGAAGTTATCCCGGCCAGCAATGCGCCGAACGACCAGACCACCAAGATCGTGCCGATCACCCGTGAAGCGGTGAAACTCGAAGATCAGGCCGTGAAGAAGTCGATCTTGAATCTGAAGCAGGACGGCAAGGACTACAAGCTCGGCGTCATCGAGATCCCGGCGTTCTATCTGGACTTCAAGGCCTTCCGTGCCGGCGATCCGGATTACAAGAGCACCACCCGCGACGTCAAGAAACTGCTGACCGAATTGCAGAAAGAGAAAGTCGACGGCGTGGTCATCGACCTGCGCAACAACGGCGGCGGTTCCTTGCAAGAGGCCACCGAGCTGACCAGCCTGTTCATCGACAAAGGCCCGACCGTGCTCGTGCGTAACGCCGATGGCCGGGTCGATGTCCTGGAGGATGAAAATCCGGGCGCGTTCTACAAAGGCCCGATGGCGTTGCTCGTCAACCGCCTGTCCGCCTCGGCTTCGGAGATTTTTGCCGGTGCCATGCAGGACTACCACCGCGCGCTGATCATCGGCGGCCAGACCTTCGGCAAAGGCACCGTGCAAACCATTCAGCCGCTCAACCATGGCGAACTGAAACTGACCCTGGCCAAGTTCTACCGGGTTTCCGGGCAGAGCACCCAGCATCAGGGCGTCTTGCCGGACATCGATTACCCGTCGATCATCGATACCAAGGAAATCGGTGAAAGCGCCCTGCCGGAAGCCATGCCGTGGGACACCATCAAGGCGGCGATCAAGCCTGCGCTCGACCCGTTCAAGCCGTACATTTCGCAGCTCCAGTCCGAGCATGACGTGCGTACGGCCAAAGATGCGGAGTTCGTGTTCATCCGTGACAAGCTGGCCCTGGCGCAGAAACTGATGGCCGAGAAAACCGTCAGCCTCAATGAAGTCGAGCGTCGTGCCCAGCACGCCGACATCGAAGCCAAACAGCTGGCCATGGAAAACATCCGTCGCAAGGCCAAGGGCGAAGAGCCGCTCAAAGAGCTGAAGAAAGAAGACGAGGACGCCATCGCGGCCGAGGATGACAAGACCAAACCGGAAGACGACGCCTACCTCAGCGAAACAGGGCGGATTCTGCTGGACTACCTGAAACTCAACACGGCAGTGGCCAAGCACTGAGTTTGTACAAACAACTGATGGCAATTTAATGCTGACGCCCCGGTAGCGTCATCAAACAGTCATCATTCTGTCGTGAAATAAAGGACCGGGCGTGCTCTTTTTACCAAGGGCACGCCCGGTCCTTTTTTTATTGCCAGAGATCGCCATGACCACAACCGAACAGCTGAGTGCCTTGAGCTCGATCCTGAGTCAAAGCGGTTTACACAGTCTGTTCCAACCGATCATCAGCCTCTCTGAACGACGCATCCTCGGTTACGAAGCCCTCAGTCGTGGCCCCTCCAACAGCCCTCTGCACTCCCCTGTCGCCCTGTTCGCCGTCGCCCGCCAGGCCGGACGCCTGAGCGAGCTGGAAATTGCCTGCCGCAAAAGCGCTTGCCGACGCTTCAATGAGCAACAACTGCCTGGCCTGTTGTTCCTTAACGTGTCCCCGGAGTCCCTGCTCGAAGCGGCCCATCAACCGGGGCGCACCCTGCAATTGCTGCAGGATTTCGGCATTGCGCCAAGCCAGGTGGTCATCGAGCTCACGGAACAGACGCCGACGGATGATTTCCAGCTGCTGCAAACCGCCCTGCATCACTATCGGGCGATGGGATTTTCGATTGCGCTGGATGACCTGGGCGCGGGCTATTCGAGTTTGCGCTTGTGGTCCGAGCTACGGCCGGATTACGTGAAAATCGACCGGCATTTCATTGATGGCATTCATCAGGATGCGCTCAAGCGCGAGTTCGTCGGCTCGATCCTGCAAATCGCCAAGGCCTCGCGGGCGCAAGTCATCGCCGAAGGTATCGAGCTCCCCGAAGAACTCACGGTGCTGACCGAAATGGGCGTGGACCTGGTGCAGGGCTATCTGCTCTGCCGCCCCCAGGAACACCCGCCACGGGATGCCCGGGCATTGATGCCCCGACAGGACAGCACCGCCGTTGCACTGAGCGAAGACGGCAGCGACCTCAGCGCCCTGCTCAACGAGCTGCCCGCGGTGAACCGCGACACGCCGACCGCCACGGTGCTCGAAGCCTTTCGCCGCCAGGCCAACCTGAACTCGCTGGCAGTCCTGGATGAACAGGGTCAACCCTGCGGCATTGTCCATCGTCATTCGCTCTCCGACGCCCTGCTCAAACCCTTTGCCACCGACCTGTTCGCCCGCAAGCCCATCAGCCGCCTGATGAACGATGACTTCCTCGCCGTCGAGCTGAGCCAGTCGCTGCAACAAGTCAGCCGCCTGATCACCAGCCGTGCCCGCCAGCGCATCGAAGAAGATTTCATCATTACCCTCAATGGCGGTTACCTGGGGTTGGGCCGGGTGATCGACGTGCTCAAGCTGATCACGGAACTGAAGATCCAGCAGGCCCGCTACGCCAACCCGTTGACCTTGCTTCCGGGCAACGTGCCGATTCAGCAATGCCTGACGCGACTGCTGCAACAGCGAAGGGAATCGGTGATCTGCTACGTGGACATTGATAGCTTCAAACCTTTCAACGACATCTACGGCTATGGTCGCGGCGACGAAGTCCTGCTGTGCCTGGCGCAATGCCTGAACGATCGCGTCGACCCGTCCCGCGACTTCGTCGGCCACATCGGCGGCGATGATTTCCTGCTGGTGCTAGGCCCGGAAGACTGGCGCAAACGTTTGAACCAGTTGCTCGACGACTTCCAGAGCCAGTGCCGGCGCTTCTACCGCAGCGAGCACCTGGAAGCCGGCTGCTTCATCGCACCCAATCGCCAGGGGCAGCGCCAGGAGTTTGCGTTGTTGTCGCTGTCGATCGGCGTGGTGCATTTGCATCCACAGGCCTGTGGACAACTCGATGCGAGCCAGTTGGCCGATATGGCATCACAGGCCAAGCACCATGCGAAGAATGTGCAGGGCTATAGCGTGCATGTGATTGATAGCCGGGTGGTTTCGACTGTTGAAGAGCTGCTCGTTTCCGGGCATCGATAAGGGCGCTTTCCGGTTTCACTCGGATCAACGAGGCGCCGAGGAAGACTTCAGCTCTTCGAGCTTGATCGGCGCCAATGGATGCCCGGCCTTCGCCGCCATCTCCCAGAATCGCGCCGCTTCGACCGGATCGGGAGACTTGCTCGCCGTCCCGGCCAGTGTGATCACGCCCACCTGATACGCCGCCTTGCCATCGCCCGCCAACGCCGCCAGGCGCAACAAACGCACGCCCTCCTCACGAGCACCGAGGCCGACACCTCGAAACGCCAGGATGTGCCCATAGAAGCTCTGGGCGCCGACATTGCCCAGGTTGGCCATGCGTGCGAACTGGCCTTCGAGCCAGCGCCAGCCACGTGGCTGACGGACAAACCATGACCAGTGAAACAATCGGCGCGCGAGCCAGTAACCAGCCCGCGCCTTGAGTTGTAAAAACACTCAGGCCTCGGCCGATTCCGGGTATTCGTACTCGAACACCCGCACCACTTCCGAAGCATGCCAGGACGCGGCGGCAACGCCGTCAGACGGCCCGGAAAAACGCCCGAGACGCTCGACACATTCAAAGAATCCAGTGCGCGGCAAGCGGCTGGCGCCCTGACTGATCACCAGTGAACTGCGCAATGGCTGCTCCGCCCTGGCGTCCAAGGCCGCCAGATGCTCAAGGGCCGCCGTCAGGGTCTGCATGGCCGGGGTCGGCAGCTGCAAACGCTCCAGCAATGCCCGATACGTCAACAGATGGCGCTGGCGACGCGCCTGATCCAGTTCGCCGAGCAATCCGTCCCAATGTTGACGACTGATGCGTACGCTCACGATTCATCCCTCCACCCTGGCACCGTCAATTCCCAGGCCAGGCTACGGCGAATCGCGGCGTCGGGCAGACGCTCGCCACTTTCGATCATGGCCAGGTAAGACGGGCTGATGCCTACCGTGCGGGCCAACGCCTCGATGGCGATGCCCTTCCCCTCGCGCAAACTGCGTAGTTGATCCAGACCCGGAAGTATCGCGTCTGGTGTCGCCGCCTGAGGCTTCGTGGCTTGAGGCGACGCTTGCTCTTTGATGCCCGCTGCTTTCAATAACGCCTGATACTGAGCCCATGGCAGAACCGCATACTCGGGCTCGCCTTCGCGTGTAATTATCTGAATATCCATCACTACCCCGTAGGACAACAACACTTAGCGAGTCGGCACTTTTCCCTAGAAGTGTAATCCTAACAGCGGCCAAGGTCGCGGGGGGCATCAATCTATGAACTGGTCAAAATCGAATCAGTGTTTTTTCGGGCCTTGAAGTTGAAGTTGCTCGGGGGTATCAGGCAGATGCTCAACCACCGCGAGCTTCTCCGGCACCTGCCGTTTGCGCCAGGCGCGGAAGGCATTGAGTTCGTCGTCGAGCACTTTCATCAGCCATGCCAGTACCGCGATGTCATCGAGCATGCCAAACACTGGAATGAAATCCAGGATCGCATCCACCGGACTGAGGAAATACATCAGGCCCGCGACAACCGATACCAGCGCCTTGGGGCTGATGGCGCGATACTCACCACGCCAATAGGCCAGGCAGAGTGCCTGCAACAGCTTCAAGTCGTCCTTGATCTTGCCCAATCGATTACCCTGGCTTGCGCCTTTACTGGCGACCGCGAACAACAGGGTTGGCAATCGACCGCGTGCCAGCAGACGTCCGGCCAGTGGCAGGAAACGAGCGAAACTCCAGGGCGTTTTCATCATTCCTCCCGTTGAAATGTTATCCACACAAATTGTGGATAACCTTGTGAACAGAGCTGCTTTTCATCGCTGTAAGCCCCGTTTTACAAGGCCCGCGTTCAGATCGGGCGTTTTTTACTCATCAAAAAAAACCCATAATTTCATTGACTTGGCGGCCTTGTGCGTCTACCGCCAACACTACTATGCCTAAGACTCCCGCCTAGAGCGTCTGTTCGTTTTGTTTACCCGTGCCGAACGCCAGATGCAACAACGCCCCGCATGAGCGAGGCGTTGTTATCGAAGCAGGCGCTGGTTACTTGGCAGCGGCGTCTTCTTTTCCCGGATCCTTGATGGCCAGCAGTTCCAGGTCGAATACCAGCACCGAGTTGGCTGGAATCGCCGGGCTTGGGCTTTGAGCGCCATAAGCCAGGTCAGCAGGGATGTACAGCTTGTACTTCTCGCCAACGTGCATCAGTTGCAGGCCTTCGACCCAACCCGGGATCACACCGCTGACCGGCAGATCAATCGGGCTGCCGCGCTCGACGGAGCTGTCGAATACGGTGCCATTGGTCAGCTTGCCGGTGTAGTGAACGGTCACTACGTCAGTCGGCTTTGGCTGAGGACCGTCGGCTTTCTGCACGACTTCGTACTGCAAGCCCGAAGCGGTGGTGGTCACGCCAGCTTTCTTGGCGTTGTCTTCGAGGAATTTCTTGCCGGCAGCCGCCGACTCTTCGCTCATCTTGGCCATGCGCTCTTCGGCACGCTTTTGCAGTGCGGCGAACGCCTCGACCAGTTCTTCGTCTTTGAGCTTCTGCTCTTTCTTGCCAACGGCGTCTTCGATGCCCTGGGCTACAGCCTTGGAATCCAGGTCATCCATGCCTTCCTGAGCCAGGCTCTTGCCCATGTTCAGGCCAATGCCGTAGGAAGCTTTTTGCGCCGGAGTTTTCAGCTCTACGCTGGTCTGCGAATCACAACCCGCGAGTACCAGGCCAACCAGGGCTACCGCCGCCGCCAACCGATGCTGTTTCATGCTATTTCCTTGTTCATGCGCCTAAAGGGCAATCGAGTAAAGCCGCGAGCTTATCAGGCCGCCACGACCAATGGCTACCGGCATGAGAGCCGGAAACAATTGATAAGTTCAGGTGTTTAAACGCATTTCACAATTCGTGTCGATGAAGCTTCTTTCATCTTGTTCCGACGCAGGCTGATTCCTGAACCTACAATATCTGGCGTAATGGCCTCTTGCCCCACCCTGAGTGCTCGGGCATAACGGCATGATCACTCGACAAGGAAGTTTATTTTGCGCCTCTTCTTTCGTTTGCTGATTCTCATCGCACTACTGCTCGGGCTGGTCATCGCCGTGGTTCTCTATTACGTCGCCAACCCGAAATTACCGGCCTGGTCGCCCGCACAACAGGTGCATTACCTGGAGCAATGGAGCGCCGCCGATCGAGATACTTATTACTTCACGCCCCAGGGCACTCAGGTCAAAGGCTTGCGCTATGACTGGTTCACTGCCCTCGAACTGCCCTTCTCGCAACAACGCTTCGCCACCCCCGAATACCTCGCCCGCTTCGGTTTCCTGGTGGACCCCGGCCAGGCACCAACACCGAACAACCCCGGCAACCTCCCGGCAGGCTTTACCCGGCACCAGAACGCGGGGAGCCCGGATGTGTTTCTGGATATCACCTGCGCGGCCTGCCACACCGGTGAACTGCGCTACAAGGGGCAAGTCCTGCGTATCGACGGCGGCTCGGCGCAGCATGTGCTGCCGTCCAGTGTTCCTACGCTCAAAGGCGGCAGTTTCGGACAGGCCCTGGTGGCCAGCCTCGCCTCCACTTACTACAACCCGTGGAAATTCGAGCGCTTCGCACGCAACGTGCTTGGCCAGGACTACGAGACGCGCCACCAACAGTTGCGCAAAGATTTCAAATCTTCACTGGATACATTCCTCAAAGTGGCCTGGAACGACACCCATCGCGGGCTCTATCCGACCGAGGAAGGCCCGGGGCGCACAGACGCCTTCGGGCGCATCGCCAACGCCAGCTTCGGTGATGCGATTTCCCCCGACAACTACCGCGTGGCCAATGCCCCGGTCGATTATCCACAGCTGTGGGACATGTGGACGTTCGAATGGGTGCAGTGGAACGGCTCGGCGAAACAACCCATGGCCCGCAACATCGGCGAGGCGTTGGGCGTCGGCGCCACGCTGAACTTCTTCGACAAGAACGGCCAGCCTCTGATGGGCGATGCCCGCTATCCGTCCAGTGTCCGCGTGCGCGATCTGCACCTGATCGAAGAAACTCTGCAACGACTCTCGCCTCCGGCCTGGCCGGAAGATCTGTTGGGCGCGGTCGACAAGCCTCTGGCAGCCCAGGGGCGCACCTTGTTCGCAGAAAACTGCGCGGGTTGCCATGTACCGCGCACCAGCCAGGGCGACGGACGATACGTCCAGCACCTGAAAATGCTCCCAGTGGATTACATCGGCACTGACCCCGGCGCGGCCAACAACATCGCCGACCACCGCTTCGACCTGACAGCGCTGCAATGGAAGCAGGCCGAACTGGAAAAACTCGATGTCGAGCCAAAACCCGACGAGCCTCTGGACCTGAGCAAGATGTCCGTGGCCAAGGGACTGGCCTATGTCACCGCCTATGTCCAGGACCGTGCGTATCAAGACGCCAATGTCACCCCAGTCGAGCGCCCTGAAATGGACGGTTTCGGTCTGCCAATCGGAGTGCGCGAATTGCGTTCGTACAAGGCCAGGCCATTGGCGGGTGTATGGGCGACACCGCCATTTCTGCACAACGGTTCGGTACCGAGTATTTATCAACTGCTGTCGCCTCAGGATGAGCGTGCGACCACGTTCTATAAAGGCACTTTCGAATACGACCCGGGACACCTGGGTTACCGCACCGAAGCCTTTGCCAATGGCTTCCTGTTCGACACGCGTATCACCGGCAACCACAACGGCGGCCATGAATTCCGTGCCGGCAAACTCGGCAATGGCGTGATCGGCCGCGGGTTGCAGCCGCAAGAACGCTGGGCATTGCTGGAGTATCTGAAAGTGCTGGGCGGCCCGCTGGAGGCGCAATTGCCATGACCACTGCCTCAGTCAGGAGAACGTTCCCATGCTGATAACGCTCTGGCTGCGCCTGGGCGCCTTCCTCGCCAGGCTGTTGCTGTGGTCACTGGTCCTCGGCGTGCTGGGCTGGGCCCTGGCCAGCGCCTGGTTTGCCTGGCAGCATCGCGGGCCGGTCTCGGCGCAGGAGTTGATTGCGGACGACGAAGCGGCGATGACCCAGGACATCATCCAGACCGCCGTGCGCATCGTCGATCAGCACCGTGAAAGCACCCGCTACCTGCGCGACGCCCATGCCAAGGCCCATGGCTGTGTGAAGGCCGAGGTTCAGGTGCTGCCGGAACTGCCAGGTGAACTGCGCCAGGGTGTGTTCAGCGAGCCGGGCAAAACCTGGCAAGCGACAATGCGCCTGTCCAACGGCAATGCCTACCCGCAGTTCGACAGCATCCGCGACGCCCGGGGCATGGCGATCAAACTGTTCGATGTGCCGGGCAAGCAACTGTTGAGCGACCGGCAGGGCCGAGGCGAACAGGACTTTGTGATGTTCAACCACCCGAACTTCTTTGTCAGTAATGTCGCCGAATACCGTCAGAACGTCGCCGCCCAGGCCAACGGTAAAAAGATGATGGCCTTCTTCCCCGGCCGGGACCCACGCACCTGGCAGGTTCGCCACCTGTTCATTGCCCTGGCGACACTGGCCCCTGCCCCGTCGAGCCCGACCCAGACGACGTACTTTTCGGTTTCACCCTACAAATTCGGTGAAGCCAATGCGAAGTTCCGGGTCATGCCCGATCCCGATAGCTGCCCGGCCTACAACCTGCCGGAACAGAATCGCAAGCTGCCGAACTTTCTGCGCAATGCGCTGAGCCAACAGCTGTCGACCGACCGGGTGCCTGCGTGTTTCGCCTTGCAAATCCAGCGACAGGACGCCAACAGGTACATGCCGATTGAAGACACCAGCATTGAGTGGCGCGAGAGCGATGCGCCCTTCGAGACGGTGGCGCGGATCAAGGTTCCGGCGCAGGACTTCGATACACCGGCGCTGAACCTGCAATGTGACAACCAGTCGTTCAATCCCTGGTTCGGCGTCGAGGCGCACCGACCGATTGGCGGGATCAATCGCCTGCGCAAGGCCGTGTATGAAGCCGTCAGCGACTACCGGCACAGCCGTAACGCCGAACTGTAGGAGCGAGCTTGCTCGCGAAAAACCCATGGGCGCCGCAGGCTATCTGAATCTACGCGTTATCGTTAACGACCATCGCGAGCCAGCTCGCTCCTACGGGGAGCGAGGAAAGCCAAATCCCGGACAGCAAAAAGCCCGCACAAGGCGGGCTTTCTGTGGTGACCTGGAGTTCAGTGTTCCAGGTTACCGAATATGGCGCAGCGGACGGGACTCGAACCCGCGACCCCCGGCGTGACAGGCCGGTATTCTAACCGACTGAACTACCGCTGCGCGTAGCGTTGAAAGTGGTGGGTGATGACGGGATCGAACCGCCGACATTCTGCTTGTAAGGCAGACGCTCTCCCAGCTGAGCTAATCACCCTTTACCTTCGTTGCGGGGCACATTATGCCACAGGTTTTTATAAAGTGTTGATTTATTTGAAGTTTTTTCAAAAAAATCTAAAAACCGGTGAAACGATGCAACCTGCAGGAACAACATACAAACTTGGAACAGAAAAAAACCCGCGTTAGCGGGTTTTTCCGTGGTGACCTGGCGTTCAGTGTTCCAGGTTACCGAATATGGCGCAGCGGACGGGACTCGAACCCGCGACCCCCGGCGTGACAGGCCGGTATTCTAACCGACTGAACTACCGCTGCGCGTAACACTGAAAACGAATGGTGGGTGATGACGGGATCGAACCGCCGACATTCTGCTTGTAAGGCAGACGCTCTCCCAGCTGAGCTAATCACCCTTCGCTTCGGTGTGGCGCGCATTCTACGGAGCGACCCAACCTCTGGCAAGCACTTTTTAAAATAATTTTCTCAGCCCTTCCAAAGGCTTAGAGAAAGGTTGGCCTATGGCACGGCGAAGACAATAATGCCCCCCTTTGTATAAAGGAGAGACTCACCCCATGTGGTTCAAAAACCTGCTTATCTATCGCCTGACCCAAGATCTGCCTGTTGATGCCGAGGCGTTGGAAACTGCACTGGCCACCAAACTGGCGCGCCCTTGTGCAAGCCAGGAGTTGACCACCTACGGTTTCGTCGCGCCATTCGGCAAAGGCGAAGATGCGCCACTGGTACACGTCAGCGGTGACTTCCTGCTGGTGTCCGCACGCAAGGAAGAACGTATGTTGCCGGGCAGCGTCGTGCGTGACGCCGTCAAGGAAAAGGTCGAAGAGATCGAAGTCGAGCAAATGCGCAAGGTCTATAAGAAGGAGCGCGATCAGATCAAGGATGAAATCATCCAGGCCTTCCTGCCCCGCGCCTTTATCCGCCGCTCGTCGACCTTCGCCGCCATCGCGCCGAAACAGGGCCTGATCCTGGTCAACTCGGCCAGCCCGAAACGCGCCGAAGACTTGCTGTCGACCCTGCGTGAAGTGATCGGCACCCTGCCGGTGCGCCCGCTGACCGTGAAGATGTCCCCGACCGCGACCATGACCGAGTGGGTCACCACCCAGAAAGCCGCGGACGACTTCTTTGTGCTGGACGAGTGCGAACTGCGCGACACCCACGAAGACGGCGGCATCGTGCGTTGCAAGCGCCAGGACCTGACCAGCGAAGAAATCCAGCTGCACCTGAGCACCGGCAAAGTGGTCACTCAACTGTCCTTGGCCTGGCAGGACAAACTGTCCTTCGTCCTCGACGACAAAATGGTGGTCAAGCGCCTGAAGTTCGAGGACCTGCTGCAAGACCAGGCGGAACAGGACGGCGGCGACGAAGCCCTGGGCCAACTGGACGCCAGCTTCACCCTGATGATGCTGACCTTCGGCGATTTCCTGCCGGCGTTGATTGAAGCGCTGGGTGGCGAAGAGACTCCGCAGGGGATCTAAAAGCTTGTGATCTCAAACTGTGGGAGCGGGCTTGCTCGCGAAAGCGGAGTGTCAGTCAGTATCTATGTCGACTGACACTCCGCTTTCGCGAGCAAGCCCGCTCCCACATTTGGTTTTGTGGTGCTACTTAATAAAAAGGATCAGGCCATGCGCGCACTGGCTGCATTAAGTCGTTTTGTCGGCAACACCTTCGCTTACTGGGTACTGATTTTCGCTGTCGTGGCGTTTCTGCAGCCGGCATGGTTCATCGGCCTCAAAGGCGCCATCGTGCCCTTGCTGGGGCTGGTGATGTTCGGCATGGGCCTGACCCTCAAACTCGAAGACTTCGCCGAAGTCGCTCGCCATCCTTGGCGCGTGGCCCTGGGCGTGGTTGCCCATTTCGTGATCATGCCGGGCGTGGCGTGGTTGCTCTGCCAGGTGTTCCACTTGCCGCCGGAAATCGCCGTCGGCGTGATTCTGGTCGGCTGCTGCCCAAGCGGTACCTCGTCGAACGTGATGACCTGGCTGGCCCGTGGCGACCTGGCGCTGTCGGTGGCCATCGCCGCCGTCACCACCCTTCTCGCCCCGCTGCTGACCCCAGCCCTGATCTGGCTGCTGGCCTCGGCCTGGTTGCCGGTGTCGTTCATGGAGTTGTTCTGGTCGATCCTGCAAGTGGTGCTGTTACCGATCGTGCTGGGCGTGGTTGCCCAACGGGTGCTCGGCGACAAGGTTCGCCATGCCGTGGACGTGTTGCCGCTGGTGTCGGTGGTCAGCATCGTGATCATCGTCACCGCAGTCGTCGCCGCCAGCCAGGCGAAGATCGCAGAGTCCGGTCTGTTGATCATGGCCGTGGTCATGCTGCACAACAGCTTCGGCTACCTGCTGGGCTACTTCACCGGGCGCCTGTTCAAGCTGCCTCTGGCCCAGCGCAAGTCCCTGGCCCTGGAAGTCGGCATGCAGAACTCCGGATTGGGTGCCGCGTTGGCGAGTGCACACTTCTCGCCACTGGCGGCGGTGCCGAGCGCCTTGTTCAGCGTGTGGCACAACATTTCCGGGGCATTGCTTTCGACGTATTTCCGCCGCATGAGCGAGAAACAGGATCGGGAAATGGCGGCGCAACAGGCCAGTAACTGATTCGCGATCTTGATCTAAAAACTTGATCCCCGGGTTAATGCTGGGCACTATATTGCGCAACGCGAGGACGACCTCGCGGCTCGATCGAGTCATTAATCAGGGGACGACCCCGTCAGACGATGGAGGTCTTCATGTCCTGGATCATTCTGTTTTTCGCCGGCCTGTTCGAAGTGGGCTGGGCCGTTGGCCTCAAGTACACCGACGGCTTCACCCGCCCGCTCCCCACTGTGCTGACCGTTGCGGCCATGGCTATCAGCCTTGGCTTGCTCGGCCTTGCAATGAAGGAATTGCCGCTGGGTACGGCCTATGCGATCTGGACCGGTGTCGGCGCCGTGGGCACGGTGATCGCCGGGATCATTCTGTTTGGCGAGTCCATGGCGCTGGTGCGGTTGGCGAGTGTGGCGTTGATCATTTCCGGGCTCGTTGGCCTGAAGGTCAGCGCCTAGGCCACTATTGCCTTCGCGAGCAAGCCCGCTCCCACATGGGATCTTCAGTGAACACAAAGTTTGTGTACGACTGAGATCAAATGTGGGAGCGGGCTTGCTCGCGAAGAGGCCGGTAGAATCACCGATTATCTTACGGCCCCACGCAACCCCCCCACCAATGCCTGCAACTTGACCGGCTCCGCCACCTCAACCGCCACCGCCGGCCCTGCCACCAATGTCACCCGCGACCACAACCGGCGAAACAGCCCTTTACCCGGATCGCGGCTGAAGAAACTCCCCCACAACCCCTGCAAAGCCAACGGAATCACCGGCACCGGGGTCTCTTCGAGAATCCGCGTCAAGCCGCCCTTGAACTCGTTGATCTCGCCATCAGCGGTCAATTTACCCTCGGGGAAAATGCACACCAGCTCACCGTCCTTCAGATACCGGGCAATGCGCGTGAAGGCTTGTTCATATATCTGGATGTCTTCCTGGCGCCCGGCAATCGGAATCGTCCCCGCGGTACGGAAGATGAAGTTCAGCACCGGCAGGTTGTAGATCTTGTAGTACATGACAAAGCGAATCGGCCGACGTACTGCGCCGCCAATCAGCAAGGCGTCGACGAATGACACGTGATTGCACACCAGCAACGCCGCGCCTTCATCGGGAATCAAATCCAGATTGCGATGTTCCACGCGGTACATGGAATGGCTGAGCAGCCAGATCATGAAACGCATGGTGAACTCGGGGACGATCTTGAAGATGTAGGCGTTGACGCCGATGTTCAGCAACGACACCACCAGGAACAGCTGCGGGATCGACAGCTTGGCCACACTCAGCAAGACGATCGAGACAATCGCCGACACCACCATGAACAACGCATTGAGGATGTTGTTGGCGGCAATCACCCGCGCCCGCTCGTTCTCGGCGGTACGCGACTGGATCAGCGCGTAAAGCGGCACGATATAGAAACCGCCGAAGACACCCAGGCCGAGGATGTCGAGCAACACCAGCCAGGCGTGGCCAAAACCGAGGATCTCGATCCAGCCATGGCCGGCGGCGCTTTCCGGTATTGAGCCGGAATGCCACCACAGCAGCAGGCCGAAAACGGTCAGGCCGAACGATCCGAACGGCACCAGACCAATCTCGACTTTGCGCCCGGAGAGTTTCTCGCACAGCATCGAACCCAATGCGATGCCGACCGAGAACACCGTCAGAATCAGCGTCACAACGGTTTCATCGCCGTGCATCCATTCCTTGGCATAGGCCGGGATCTGCGTCAGGTAAATCGCCCCGACAAACCAGAACCACGAGTTGCCGACAATCGAGCGTGACACCGCCGGTGTTTGCCCCAGGCCCAGCTTCAACGTGGCCCAGGACTGGCTGAAAATGTTCCAGTTCAGGCGCATTTGCGGCGTGGCCGCTGCCGCCCGGGGAATGCTGCGGCTGGCCAGGTAGCCGAGCACCGCAATGCCGATGATCGCCGCGGACACCACCGGCGCGTAATGCGCCGAAGACATCATGACCCCGGCGCCAATGGTACCGGCCAGGATCGCCAGGAAGGTGCCCATTTCCACCAGGCCGTTGCCGCCTACCAGTTCATCTTCCCGCAGGGCTTGCGGCAGGATCGAGTACTTCACCGGCCCGAACAGCGCCGAATGGGTGCCCATGGCGAACAGCGCCAGCAGCATCAACGACAGGTGATCGAACATGAAGCCGACGGCGCCGACCGCCATGATGGCGATTTCCCCAAGCTTGATCAGGCGGATCAACGCGTCCTTGGCGAACTTTTCCCCGAATTGCCCGGCCAGGGCCGAAAACAGGAAAAACGGCAGGATAAACAGCAGCGCACACAGATTGACCCAGACAGAGCGGTCACCTTCGATGGTCAGTTTGTACAGAATGGCCAGGATCAACGACTGCTTGAACACGTTGTCGTTGAACGCCCCGAGGGACTGGGTGATGAAGAACGGCAGGAAGCGCCGGGTACGCAGCAAGGTGAACTGTGAGGGGTGACTCATCTTCCATGTGTCCCTGGATTGTGGCTGGAGATCGGGTAAAGAATGGCCTGGATACAGTAATTGGAGTATCGAACGTCGATCCAGGCCACACCTTACCTAATCTTTGCCGGTTATTTCTTCAATCCGGCAATGCACGGCGAGACAAACAGCTCGCCACGCCAGGCGCCCAGCACCGTGCGCTTGCCGACGATCAGCCACATCACCGCCAGCAACGCCACCAGCACGCAGCCGAACACACTGAAGAACATCAGGCTCAAGATACTGGCCAGTTTCAACGTCGCTAGAGAATAGACGCCCAGCGGGAAAGTGAAGCCCCACCAGCCAAGATTGAAGGGAATGCCGGCACGCAGGTAGCGCACAGTGATCAGCAACGCCATCAGCATCCACCACAGGCCGAAGCCCCACAGGGTGATGCCGGCCACCAGACCCAGTCCAGCGGCAATTTCACCGATTCCCGGCATGCCGTTGGCCGCGAAAATCAGCGGTGCATCACCGCCCAGTACCAGCATGCCCAGCGCACCGGTGCCGATCGGGCCAAGGGCCAGCCAGCTCGAGGCGGCCATGTTTTCGTGGGGCAGTTTATGCAGGGCCATGCGCAGCAACAGAATGGTCAGGATGCTGAAGGCCACCGGCAGGGAAAACGCCCAGAGCACATAGCTGGTCACCAGCACCACCAGTTGCGAATGAGCGTCGGCCAAATGCGGCGCCAACAGGCCCCCGCTGGCGGCCGCCACTTCTGCCGCGACCACCGGCAACAACCAGACCGCTGTCATCTGGTCAATGCTGTGCTCCTGACGGGTGAACATCATGTAGGGAATCAGCACGCCACAGGCCAGCGACATCGCCACATCCAGCCACCACAGCACCTCGGCGAGGTGAATCACACCGTCGCCCCAGCGCGGCAGGCCAAACACCAGGAAGCCGTTGATGATGGTCGCCAGCCCCATGGGGATGGTGCCGAAAAACATCGAAACCGTGGAATGGCCGAAAATCCGCCGTGCCTCGTCGAAAAACAGCACCCAACGCGCCGTGTATACCGCCGTAAACAGCAGGAACAGAGCGATATTGAACAGCCAGAGGGCTTCGGCAAAGGCGTGTAAGGCAGGTGTGGCGACCGGCAACTGCGCCAGTGCCAACGCCAGCACCCCGGTGCCCATGGTGGCCGCGAACCAGTTGGGGGTGAACTGGCGGATCACCTCGCGGGGATGCTGCAAATGACTGAAAGGTTTGATTCCGGGCTTGATGCTATTGGCGCATGTCATGGCGAACTCCTGTCCTCTCGTGAGGTAGAGCCCATGTTAGATCCGAATAGAATATCTATATAACGGGTAATATCTCTATATCTTATCGATATCACTTATACAGCGTCAGACACTCCCTTCCGATTCGATCACCAATATCCGAGCCGGTCCTACCGGATGCGCCACATGCTCAGTGCCAACCGAGGCATGAAAAATGTCACCGACTTCCAGCAAAGCTTCCTGCTCCACCCCCTCTTCGCGATAACGCATCCTGACCCGACCATCGAGCACCACGAACACTTCCTCGCCATCGTTGACGTGCCACTTGTAGGGTTGATCGGTCCAGTGCAGCCGCGTGGTGATGCCGTTCATGCTGGCGATGTCCAGCGCGGCCCAGGCACGCTCGCCAGTGAACGACTTGCTGCGGATGATCTTCATGGTCCGATCCTTCGAGTGAATTGAGTGGGTGCCAAGGCTAACTCAATTCTACCGGTTGGCCTCGCAGACCCTGGCCGAACGTGATCGCAGTAGACTCGCCATTGCGCTGAGAGCCAGCACAATCAGCATCGCACCATAACCATCGGTCGTTGCCACCAGACCAAAAGTCCGCTCCAGGTTCCCGGCCAGTAGCGCCGGGAGGCAGAACGCCAGATAACTTAGCGCATAATATGCCGACATCAACCCGGCGCGCTCATGGGGCAAGGCCTGCGGCACCAGACTGCGCACCGCCCCGAGGAAACCGGCACCGAAACCGCAACCGGCGACCAGCGTGCCGAGGAAAAACAGCGGCAAACTGGCGCTGTGCACGCCCAGTAGAATCAGGGCGACTCCCGCCGGCAGCGAACAGGCGCCCAGTTGCAGCGCCTTGGTCACAGCCTGATTGCGCAGGGTGTAAATCATCAGGGCGCCGGTCACCGTCAAGGCAGCGACGGTCGCCCCGCCAATCAGATTCGAGGTCGAGCCAGTCGCCGTGCGCACCAGCGAAGGTGCCAGCGACGCGTAAAAACCGCCGAGCGCCCAGACCGCCGTGTTGAGCGGCAACACCCGCCACAAAGTGGAACGTGCCTGAGCCGGCACATGCAGGGTCGGTCGCAATGAGGCCCACACACCAGACTGGCGCGAGACGCTTTCCCGCAATCGCCAGACATACACGGCCTGCATCGCGAACAGGGCCAGCAGCAGCCAGAAGGTCAAATGCAGCGGCGCGGGGGCAAACTCGGCCAACACACCACAACCCAGCGCCCCCAGAGCCATCCCGAGTAAAGGCGCGACGCTGTTGACCAGCGGCCCCTGCTCGCGGTCGGTGTCGAGCAGCGTTGCACTCAGAACCGCGGTTGCCATGCCGGTGGCGAACCCCTGCAGCACCCGGGCACTGATCAGCCAGGCGACGCTGTCGGCATGGATAAACAGCAACATCGCCAGGATGTTCAGCATCACCGCCGTAAAGATCACCGGTTTGCGCCCCAGGTAATCCGACAGCGAGCCGACCGTCAGCAACGCCGCCAACAGGCTGAGGGCGTACACGCCGAAAATCAGGGTCAAGGTCGCTGCCGAAAACTGCATCTGCTCCTGATACAGGTGATACAGCGGCGTCGGCGCAGTGGAGGCCGCCAGGAAACTGAGCAAGGTAACGGCCAAAAACCACAGGCTGGCACGATTTGAATGAGAACCGGGCATCGACACACTCCGCAAAAGCTAATTTTTTGCTTTTGCGGAGTGTGCTACTGGATCCCTCTTAAAGCAAATTCTTTGTGTTAAGGTCCGATGCATGGCTTTCAGGACCGGGTGCCAGCCGCAAGACCCGGTGCAATACAGGAAACACAGAATGACAGTTCCCACATTACGCCCCGGCGGCCGCAGCGCCCGGGTGCAAGAGTCGATTCATTCGGCCGTGCGTCAACTCCTTGAGGAGCAGGACCGCGCCAGCGTGACGGTGCCGCAAATTGCAGCGCGCGCGGGCGTCACGCCGTCCACCATCTATCGACGCTGGGGCGATGTGTCGGCGCTACTGGCAGACGTCGCCCTCGCCCGCATGCAGCCCGACAACGAACCGGCCAACACCGGCAGCCTTCACGGCGACGTGCGGGCGTGGGCGGAGCAGTACCTGGACGAGATGAGCTCCGAACCCGGCCGCAACATGCTGTGCGACGTGCAGGCGGCGTTGAAACCGAGTTATTGCGCGACCATCATTGGCGGGCAATTGCAGACGATTCTGGATCGCTATCCGGATGAGCCCAGGCCCAGTGTCGATCGGTTGATCAATCTGATCGCCGCGCCGACGGTGTTTCGCATCCTGTTTTCCGAGGCGCCGCTGGAGGTCGAAGAGTTGCATCGATTGATCGAGATCGCGTTCAGCCAGTAAGTCCCCTATCGCGAGCAAGCTCGTTCCCACAGGGGGGGGGGGGCGAACACAGGGCAAATGTGGGAGCGAGCTTGCTCGCGATGGGGCCCGTCCAGACACTGCAAATCCCCCTGCGACACCCCGCCACGCCACGACCTTGGTCGACACTGACTAACGCTGGCGGTCGTGCGAGACTGTCTGTCCGGGCGGGAGGTCCGGATGTCTTTTGTCTGGAGTCCCCATGTCGCTGTCCACCGGGCTGATTGCCGTCGTCGCCCTGGCCTATATGGCCATCCTGTTCGCCATCGCCTTCTATGGCGACCGTCGCAGCGCGCCCTTGCCGCCGCGTGTGCGAGCGTGGGTGTATAGCCTGTCGCTGGCGGTCTACTGCACCAGCTGGACCTTTTTCGGCGCCGTGGGCCAGGCCGCCGAACAGCTCTGGTCGTTCCTGCCGATCTACCTCGGGCCGATCCTGTTGCTGGTCGGCGCGCCGTGGGTCCTGCAAAAAATGGTGATGATCAGCAAACAGGAGAACATCACCTCGATCGCCGACTTCATCGCCGCACGCTATGGCAAATCCCAGTCACTGGCGGTGGTGGTGGCGCTGATTTGCCTGGTCGGTGTGTTGCCCTACATTGCGCTGCAGCTCAAAGGCATCGTGCTCGGCGTGAACCTGCTGATCGGCGCCGGTGCCGACGCCATGGGCACCCGCGCCCAGGACACCGCTCTGATTGTGTCGCTGGTGCTGGCGCTGTTCACCATCGTCTTCGGTACCCGCAACCTCGACGCCACGGAGCACCACCGCGGCATGGTGCTGGCCATCGCCTTCGAATCATTGGTGAAGCTGTTCGCGTTTCTCGCCGTCGGCGCCTTCGTGACCTACGGCCTGTACGACGGTTTCGACGACCTGTTCGACCAGGCCATGCTTGCGCCGCGCCTTGAACAGTACTGGAAAGAAACCATCAACTGGCCGTCGATGGTGGTGCAGACCGGCGTGGCGATGATGGCAATCATTTGCCTGCCACGGCAGTTCCACGTGACCGTTGTCGAGAACATCGATCCCCAGGATCTGCGCCTGGCCAAGTGGGTATTCCCGGCCTACCTCGCCCTCGCCGCCTTGTTTGTCGTGCCGATCGCCCTGGCCGGCCAGATGATGCTGCCCAGCTCGGTGTTGCCGGACTCGTTCGTCATCAGCCTGCCCCTGGCCCAGGCGCATCCGGCGTTGGCCCTGCTGGCGTTTATCGGTGGTGCATCGGCCGCCACCGGCATGGTGATCGTGGCCAGCGTGGCGCTGTCGACCATGGTGTCCAACGACATGCTGCTGCCTTGGCTGCTGCGTCGCAACAACGCCGAGCGCCCGTTCGAAGTGTTCCGCCAGTGGATGTTGTCGGTGCGCCGCGTCAGCATCGTGGTGATTCTGCTGCTGGCCTATGTCAGTTATCGCCTGCTGGGCTCGACCGCCAGCCTGGCGACAATCGGCCAGATCGCCTTCGCTGCCGTGACCCAGCTGGCCCCCGCCATGCTCGGTGCCCTGTACTGGAAACAGGCCAACCGCCGCGGCGTTTTCGCTGGCCTCGCCGCAGGCACCTTCCTGTGGTTCTACACCTTGATCCTGCCGATTGCCGCCCTCAGCCTCGGCCTGTCCTTGAACACGTTCCCGGGGCTGGCCTGGTTGCACAGCAATCCACTGAACCTGCCGATCACCCCGCTGACCCAGGGCGTGGTGCTGTCTCTGGCAGGCAACTTCACATTGTTCGCCTGGGTCTCGGTGCTGTCCCGCACCCGGGTTTCCGAGCACTGGCAGGCAGGCCGCTTCATCGGCCAGGAAATCAGCGCCCGCCCCAGCGCACGCTCGATGCTGGCAGTGCAGATCAATGACCTGCTGCAACTGGCGGCGCGCTTCGTCGGCGAAGAACGCGCCCGTCAAAGCTTCATCCGTTTTGCCTATCGCCAGGGCAAGGGCTTCAACCCGAACCAGAACGCCGACAGTGAATGGATCGCCCACACCGAACGCTTGCTGGCCGGTGTGCTGGGTGCCTCTTCGACCCGCGCGGTGGTAAAAGCCGCCATTGAAGGTCGGGAGATGCAACTGGAGGACGTCGTGCGCATCGCCGATGAAGCCTCGGAGGTGCTGCAATTCAACCGCGCCTTGCTGCAAGGCGCCATCGAGAACATCACCCAGGGCATCAGCGTGGTCGACCAGTCGCTGAAACTGGTGGCCTGGAACCGTCGCTATCTTGAACTGTTCAATTACCCGGACGGCTTGATCAGTATCGGCCGCCCCATTGCCGACATCATTCGCTACAACGCCGAACGCGGATTGTGCGGCCCCGGCGAAGCCGAAGTGCATGTTGCCCGCCGCCTGCACTGGATGCGTCAGGGCCGCGCGCATACTTCCGAACGGATGTTCCCCAATGGCCGGGTGATCGAACTGATCGGCAACCCGATGCCCGGCGGCGGCTTCGTCATGAGTTTCACCGACATCACCGCGTTCCGCGAAGCCGAACAGGCGCTGACCGAAGCCAACGAAGGCCTGGAGCAACGGGTCACCGAACGGACCCACGAATTGTCGCAGCTCAACGTTGCCCTGACCGAAGCCAAAGGCACCGCCGAGGCGGCCAACCAGTCCAAGACCCGTTTCCTCGCGGCCGTCAGCCATGACTTGATGCAACCGTTGAACGCGGCGCGGCTGTTCTCCGCCGCCCTCTCCCATCAGGAAGATGGTTTGTCCGGCGAAGCGCAGAAACTGGTCGAACACCTGGACAGCTCGCTGCGCTCGGCCGAGGACTTGATCAGCGACTTGCTGGACATTTCCCGCCTGGAAAACGGCAAGATCAACCCGAATCGCCAGCCATTCGCCCTCAACGATCTGTTCGATACCCTCGGTACAGAGTTCAAGGTGCTGGCGCGAGAGCAAAAACTGGAGTTCCGGGTTCGCGCAAGCACGTTACGGGTCGACAGCGATATCAAGTTGCTGCGACGGATTTTGCAGAACTTCCTGACCAACGCTTTCCGCTACGGCAAAGGGCCGGTACTACTGGGGGTTCGCCGGCACAAGGATCAACTGTGCCTGGAAGTCTGGGACCGCGGGCCAGGTATTCCGGAAGATAAACTGCAGGTGATTTTCGAGGAGTTCAAGCGCCTCGACAGCCACCAGACACGGGCCGAAAAAGGCCTCGGCCTGGGGCTGGCGATTGCCGACGGGCTATGTCGCGTGCTCGGTCATACCTTGCGCGTACGCTCCTGGCCGGGACGCGGTAGCGTGTTCAGCGTCAGTGTGCCGCTGGCCCGGGCGCAAACCGCAGCGCCGGTCAAGGTCGCCGAGCTCAATGGCAAATTGCTCAATGGCGCGCAGGTGCTGTGTATCGATAATGAAGACAGCATCCTGATCGGCATGAACAGCCTGCTCAGCCGCTGGGGTTGCCAGGTCTGGACCGCGCGCAATCGCGAGGAATGCGCCGCGTTGCTGGGCGAAGGCATGCGCCCGCAATTGGCGCTGGTGGACTACCACCTCGATCATGGCGAGACCGGAACCGATTTGATGGCCTGGTTGCGCACGCAAATGGGCGAGCCGGTCCCTGGCGTGGTGATCAGCGCCGATGGCCGGCCGGAGACGGTCGACCTGGTGCATGCCGCGGGGCTGGATTACTTGGCCAAACCGGTGAAACCGGCGGCGTTGCGGGCGTTGTTGAGCAGGTACATACCGTTGTAACGAGGTTCAACACAGCCTCCTGTGGCGAGGGGGCTCGCCCCCGTTGGGCTGCGTAGCAGCCCCAAACCATTCAATGAGCCTCTTCAGATAAAACGCGTTGCCGGACTGACGACTGCTGCGCAGCCGAACGGGGGCAAGCCCCCTCGCCACAAGGTCCACGCTCGTCCGGGGCTACTCCGGTAACTCGACCAATCCATCCACATCGGTCATCGCCCGCTCCAGCAAGTCCGCCGGCAGACTCTTGCTTGCCCGCGCGCCCAGCAGCTTGAGTTGTTCACTGCGACTGACCAGGTTGCCGCGCCCCTCTGTCAGCTTGTTGCGTGCCGAACTGTAGGCCTTGTCCAGTTGCTGCAAGCGATTGCCGACCTCGTCCAGATCCTGGATGAACAGCACGAACTTGTCGTACAGCCACCCGGCCCGCTCGGCGATTTCCCGGGCATTCTGGCTCTGGCGCTCCTGCTTCCAAAGGCTGTCGATGACGCGCAGGGTCGCCAGCAACGTGGTGGGGCTGACGATCACGATATTGCGGTCGAATGCCTCCTGAAACAGCGTCGGCTCAGCCTGCAACGCGGCAGAAAACGCCGCCTCGATCGGCACGAAGAGCAACACGAAATCCAGGCTGTGCAAGCCATCGAGGCGCTTGTAATCCTTGCCGGCCAGGCCTTTGACGTGATTGCGCAACGACAGGACGTGCTGCTTGATGGCGATCTGGCCGATGGCCTCGTCTTCAGCCGCGACGTATTGCTGATAGGCCGTCAGGCTGACCTTGGAGTCGACCACCACCTGCTTGTCGCCCGGCAGATAAATGATCACGTCCGGCTGGAAGCGCTCGCCGTCCGGCCCCTTGAGATTAACCTGAGTCTGGTACTCGCGGCCCTTCTCCAGCCCCGCATGCTCGAGCACGCGCTCAAGAATCAGCTCGCCCCAATTGCCCTGGGTCTTCTGCCCTTTCAAGGCGCGGGTCAGGTTGGTGGCTTCATCGCTCAAGCGCAAATTCAGCTGTTGCAAGCGCTCCAGCTCCTTGGCCAGGGAGAAACGCTCACGGGCCTCGTTCTGATAGCTTTCCTCGACACGTTTTTCGAAGGACTGGATGCGTTCCTTGAGTGGATCGAGCAACTGCCCCAGGCGCTGCTGGCTGGTTTCGGCAAAACGCTGCTCGCGCTCATCGAAAATTTTCCCCGCCAGCTCGGCAAACTGCGCGCGCAACTCGTCTCGCGAACCTTGCAGGTCGTTGAGGCGTTGCTGATGGCTGTCCTGTTGCTCGCGCAATTCGGCATTGAGCGACGCGGCCTGGGCATCCAGACGGCGCAATTCGGCTTCTTTGCCGGCGCGTTCGATATTCCACGCATGGGCGGCGTCCCGAGCGTCGTCGCGCTCGATCTGCAGCAATTCGACTTCACGACGCAGCGCAGCCAGATCGGCCTGTTTGGCGGCGTTGGCCTGGGTCAGATCAGCCGCTTCATCGCGGCTGGATTCGAGTTGTGCATTCAATCCGTCCTGCGCCAGTTGCGCCATGGCCAGGCGTTCTTGCAGCAGCGCGACATCGGCTTGCGTGGTGCTGGCCCGACGCTGAAGTTGCCAGGCCAATACCAGCAACGGCAACGCAGCCGCTGCCAGCCCCAGCAATACGCTGGTCAAGTCCATTGCCATAGCCACTCCTGCCATTCGGATAAAGCTTGAAGGTTAACCAAGGCGTCCGGTCTTGGACAGCTCAGTCTTCGATCAGCCCCAGTTCCTGTTGAGCGCGGTGATCGCCTGCCCGAGCGGCCTGACGCAGCAGGTCCTGACCGATCCGGCGGTCCCGGGCATTCCCGCATTCGCGGCACATCAACTGGCCAAGGCGACTTTGCGCAGCCACCACGCCTTCACGGGCCGGTTGCTTGAGCAAACGTCCGGCGATGTGTTTGACGTTACGGTTTTCGCCCAGATGCGGACTGTCCAACAGCCACTCCGCCACGCGCATGGAAAAGCGCTTGGTAGGGGCAACAGGGGGCGGTGTGGAGGAAGAGGAAACAGGGGCTGAGCGAAACTTCATAAAGCACTGTGGGGCAGATCAGAAGGCGCGCAACTTTACTCTCTTTTTCTTACAGGTAAAGCTGAAAATATCCCGGCACGCCCGTCCTAGAGCAAGCGCTCGGGACAATCCACAGAAGCTGTGGATAACTCAGTGGACAACCGCCCTTGAACTCGCTCAAAGCCCTGTGGAATGGGGCTCGCAGTCAAACTGACGATTTTTTCACCAGTAAAAAAAAGCGATGTTTTTCATTGACTTAAATTTTGGTTACAGGCAGCCATTACGCTTGAACGTGAGATGACAGCGGGGTGACAGACCACGCAACTAATGTGCACAAGTGCCTTTACGATGGTTATATCCATGCACTTTTTCGGCGCATTTTTTTGTCATGCCTGGGGATAAGCCCTGGCAAACCCGGTGTCCAGACGGCTGCGCTGCTACAGACGTCGATGACCGATGGTCGGATTTTGTCCCGAAACAGGGCGCATGAATCCCAGGCTTTGCAGCTTTTTGCGCGCCACCACAAGACAAAACAGCCCGATCAGGCACCGGCCAGGAAACTTTTTTCGCTACCACACTTCCATTGGCCAGTTCAATCCGTTAGTATCCGCGGCGTTAGTACCAAGCTGAAAGTCAATTCTGGTCGAACAAATCCCCCCGGTCAGCCTTCCCGACGGAAGCCTCCACCGAACAAGCGGGATCGACCACCTCGATGGTTTCCAGGTAAATCTTGCGCCAACACAACCTTTGAATCGAAAGCAAAGGATGTTGCTCCGCCTGCCTACTCTGCTCGAACCAACCTGCAAATTGATCAGGATCTTCACCCCGGGCCCAGAACCTTTGCCCTCGATGTGTTGCCTGCCCTCCTAAGTACCTACCTGCCAGCCCAAGCGCGCCAACTTATCAGCGCTTCAAACTGGCTGCTTTGTTCCAGTCGGGTTCTTCGTTCGATCAATGGTGATCGACGTTACTGGAACGTTTTAACGTTGCACGGTTCTTATCCGTGTCATTTGTAGGAACACCCAATAATGTCTACTCAAATCCAGACTCAGGATGCCATTCGCACCCTAACCAACGCTTTTGCACCAATGAACTGCCTGATCATGGCCGCTCGCAAAGGCTGCTTCAGCTTCACCCTGGTCAACGAACACGGCATCGCTCGTCACAGCGAACGCCTGTACCCCGATCAATACTCCAGCGCCGAGCCGCTGCAGGCCGTGATCGAGCGTACCCGTCAGGCACTGGTTGCCTGAAACGCCAGAAAGGCTGAAAAACCCAAAAGCCCTGCCCGAAAAGCGGGGCTTTTTATTGCCCGATATTTCCCTTTCCTCGAATCACGACTAAGCACGATCCGATATAACGGTTATAACTGATCGCTGGAAATATTTTAAAAACAGGCCTTTACAGCGCGAATATGACACTACACTTCAACTCAAGCGGCTTGACCCGCTTGCGGCGAGCCTGAGTCGATTCACTGCTGCCAAGCCCCCCCCTTCAGGTATCGCCGTCCATTTCAGGTTTCGAGGGTTTTATGGGTATCGCTGCCAGCGAACTGTGCCGTTATGTGATTCGTCCGACCTTGATCTACCTCGGACGCCATAGCGCTACGGCCGAATCCCTGCTGTTGGGCATTGCCGCCAGCCAGTCCGCCCTTGGTTCCGCCCTGCATGACCGCCGTGGGCACGGCCTCTACCGTATCGCCGAGCCCCGTCACCAGGCCCTTTGGGACCATTACCTGGCCCTTGATCCGGAGCGTGCGAGCCTGGTCCGCGGCCTGGCCAGTCAGCATGCGTTCCTGAGTGGCCCGCACCTCGAGTTGACCGTCAACCTGCGTTACGCCACTGCCATCGCCTGGCTGCTGGTGGAAGAACAGAACACCCCCCTCCCCGCCCCTGATGATTTGCTGGGTATGGCCAGAATCTGGCGCCAGACATTTCAGCCCCAGGGACGTCTGCGTGATTTCACCTGCGCCTGGCAAACCTGTGTTTCACCGTTGAATCAGGTAGCCTGCTGACACACCTGGATCCAAAGATCGCTCAACACGCCGCGATTTTGGTCGGATTGTCCTACAAAACCGCTCTAAATCAAGGCATACAGCCTATGGCGCCGGGACGAAAATGTTGGTAATTTTCGCCCCGGTGATCACCAGGAGTTCTAATAATGAAAAAAGTAATGCTCAAAACCACCATTAGTCTCGCCGTTGCCATGGCATCCACCCAGATCTTTGCAAGTGGCTTTGCCCTCAACGAACAAAGCATCAGCGGGATGGGGTCAGGTTTTGCCGGGCGATCTTCCTCTGCCGACGACGCATCCACCATTTTTGGCAACCCTGCCGGCATGTCGCGCATCAAGCGCGAACAAGTCACCGGCGGTGTTGCGATGATCGACGCACACACTGACATCAGCCACGCAAGCTCCTCCCCGAACAATCGTGGCAGCAATGACGGCGACATGGTTCCGTTCATCGCCGTGCCCATGGGTTACTACGTCAAGCCAATCGACGACCATTGGGCCTTCGGTATTGGCATATACGCCCCGTTCGGCCTGGTAACCGACTACGAAAACGGCTTTGAGGGTCGTTACTTCGGCAGCAAGAGCGAAGTCAAGATCGTCACCGTGCAACCGACTGTCAGCTACGCCTTCAACGACAAGGTTTCCATCGGTTTCGGCCCGACCATCAACCGCATCGACGGCAGCCTGGAATCGAACATAACGGCCTTGCCGACCTTAACGAATTTGCCCGATGGTCATGTCAAGATCAAGGGTGACGACACCGCCCTGGGCTACAACATCGGCGTGCTGGTCCAAGCCACCGACAGCACCCGTGTCGGCCTGACCTACCACTCGAAAGTGAAGTACAAGCTCGAGGGTGACACCAAGGTCAACTACAACCTGCTGGGTCTGGTCGGCCAGAACCCGAGCCAGAAATACGACGCTTCGCTGGATGTGACCACGCCTGAATCGGTGGACTTTTCGGTCACTCACCAGCTCGACGACAAGTGGACTCTTTACGCAGGCAGCACCTGGACCCGCTGGAGCCGCCTGAAAGAAATCACCGTTGAAAACACAGGTGTTCCGGCGGTTCTGAACGGCCAGTTCGGCACCATCACCGAAGAACAGAACTGGCACGATACCTGGGCTCACGCCATCGGCGCGTCCTACCAGTTGAACAAGCAATGGGTACTGCGTACCGGCCTGTCCGTTGACCAGGCACCGACCAACAACGTCGACCGTTCCCCACGCATCCCGACTGGCGATCGCACGATTTTCAGCGTGGGCGCCGGCTGGAGCCCAACCGACGACCTGACCATCGACCTGGCGTACTCGTACCTGCGCGAGGAGTCGGTGAAGGTCAACGGCGACGACCATGGCCAGACCTACAACGCCAAGTATGACAACTACGCGAACGGCTTCGGTCTCGGTGCGACCTACCGCTTCTGATGATTCCCGGCGAGCCTGAACCGCTCGCCATCGGAATCAAAAAAGCCCCGCTCTCCTCACGGAGGCGGGGCTTTTCATTTGTAGGAACGAGCCTGCTGGCGATGAACGCGAACGATGACGCGTACTTTCAGGATTTACGAGACGCCTTGAGGTTTTCGCGAGCAAGCTCGCTCCTACAGGTCAGGGGGTCGAAACAAGTGGTGGCGAAGCCAGGGCCTTTTCCACCGCCGCAATGAACTCGGGATCGTCCGGCTTGGTCAGGCTGGAGAAATTGGCGACCACCTTGCCTTGGCGGTCCACCACATACTTGTAGAAATTCCACTTCGGCGCGCTGCTTTGACTGGCGAGGACCTTGAACAAGTGCGTCGCATCGTCGCCGCGAACCCTTTGCGGCTCGGTCATGGTGAAGGTCACACCATAGTTGACGTAGCAGACCTTGGCAGTCTCGGCGCCATCCTTCGACTCCTGCTTGAAGTCATTGGACGGAACGCCAATTACCTCCAGCCCTTGATCCTTGAAGCGCTGGTTCAGCGCCTCAAGGCCTTTGAACTGCGGAGCAAAGCCACAGAAGCTTGCGGTATTGACCACCACCAACGGTTTACCGGCGAAGCGCTGGCACAAATCGATGGATTCCTTGGCGCGCAGCTTTTGCAGTGATCCTTGCAACAGCTCCGGGCACTCGGCCGCGTAGGCCAGCCCGGTAAACGCCACCAGCAACGCGGGAACTGCAATCCAGCGCATCAGCATGTCGGTGCACCCTTGATAATTCGTCAAAAGCGACGTTACTCGCCCTCGCCGCTCGCTAGCAAGCACCCATGCCCAACTGCATCAGCGCCAGCCCGCCCTGATGCCAGCCCCACCACGACAACGCCAGCAATAAGGCGCAGACGGCGGCTACAGCGATCCGTGGCCAAAGGTTGTTCATATCGCACTCATTTGTGATTGCAGACGCTCTACCGGCCGCTCACGCACCGGCCAGTTGAGGGCAGCGGCCAACAGGCTCAAGAGAATCGCCACTTGCCAGATCAAGTCATAACTCCCGGTTCGGTCATACACCACGCCACCCAACCAGCCGCCCAGGAACGAACCGAGTTGGTGAAACAGGAAAACAATCCCGCCGAGCATGGACAGGTTTTGCACACCAAACAAGGTCGCCACCGTACCGTTGGTCAATGGCACCGTCGACAGCCACAAAAAACCCATGGCCATGCCGAACAGATAAGCCGTGGTGGTGGTCACCGGTGCCCACAGGAACAACGCAATGACCACCGCCCGCAGCAAGTACAACCCGGTGAGTAAACGCGGCTTGGACATGCGCCCGCCGAGCCATCCCGCGGTATAGGTGCCGAAGATGTTGAACAGGCCGATCAGTGCCAGCACCGTGGTGCCGACCGTCGCCGGAAGGTGTTGATCCACCAGATAGGCCGGCAGGTGCACACCGATGAACACCACCTGGAATCCGCACACGAAAAAGCCGAACGCCAGCAACCAGAAGCCGGAATGGGAGCAGGCTTCGCGCAGCGCTTCGCCAAGGGTCTGTTCGTGGCCCAGGACGGGCAGCGGCTTGTCCTTGAGCATGCCAACCAGCGGCACGATCAACGCCACCAGCAAGCCCAGCGCCAGCAGCGCCGCGGACCAGCCAAGCCATCCGATCAAACCGAGCGTGCCGGGCAACATCGCGAACTGGCCGAACGAACCGGCCGCACTCGCGATCCCCATGCCCATGCTGCGTTTTTCCGGTGGCACCGCGCGGCCGACCACCCCCAGGATCACCGAGAACGACGTACCCGACAGTCCGATGCCGATCAGCAGGCCGGCGCTCAGGGACAGGGTCATCGCCGAGTCGGAGAGCCCCATGCAAATCAGCCCGGCCGCGTACAGGACGCCACCGATCAGCACCACTTTCGCTGCGCCGAAGCGGTCGGCCAGGGCACCGGTGAATGGCTGGGCGAGGCCCCAGATCAGGTTTTGCAGGGCGATGGCGAAGGCAAAGACTTCACGGCCCCAACCGAACTCGGCGCTCATCGGCGCCAGAAACAGCCCGAAGCCATGGCGAACCCCCAGAGACAACGCAAGGATCAGCGCACTCCCCAACAGAACCCAGCCGCAAGTACGCCACATCGATGTCATTGTTGTTCTCCAATAGCGGGTATATACCCGCTTAAGATCGAAAAAACCGGCATCATGCCAGTTCGTCCAGCAGCTTCAATAAGGTTTCACGCTTCTCGGCGCCCAGGCGATCGATCATGCGTTGCTGTGCGGCTTCCCAGGCTGGCAAGGCCGCCTTGAGACGCTCTGCCCCGGCCTCGGTCAGCAGGACGATGCGATTGCGCATGTCCTCGCCCTCGACCAGCGTCACCAGGCCATCACCCTCCAGCACCCGCAAATTGCGCCCCAGGGTGCTGCGGTCCAGGCCCATGGCCTCGGCCAGGGTCGAGATGCTCGGCTGATCCAGACGCTGCAGATTGCACAGCAAAGAATACTGCGCAACGTTGATCCCGAAGCCGTCGAGAGCGCCGTCGTAGTGCCTGCTGACGCCACGGGCGGCGCGACGCAGGTTGATGCATAAACATTGGGAATCGAGCATGGTGCGTGTATATACCCGCGAGTCGGTTAAATCAAGTGGCATGGGGTTTGTTCAGTGATTGGGCGGTGTCCTGTAGATCGCCATCGCGAGCAAGCTCGCTCCCACAGTTGATCGCATTCCAATGTGGGAGCGGGCTTGCCCGCGAAGAAGCCGGAACATTCAACACAACCCGATCAGGCCAACGCCAAGCCTACCAGCACTGCAACTTCCAGCAACTCCAGCATCGCGCCCGCCGTGTCCCCTGTCGTGCCCCCCAGGCGCCGCAACATCACCTGGCGCAGCCAGACAAACCCCAGCGCCGCCAACACCACCGCCAGCGCTCCACTGACGCCGGCGATCAACACACAAGCCAATGCGCTGACCGCCAACACCTGCTTGCCCGGCGAACGCGGAAGATGATCGGCCAATGCCTGGCCCAGGCCACCGGCACGCACATAGGGCGTAGTCAGGAACAAGCCGAGCAATGCGCTGCGACCGATCAACGGCACGATGATCAAGGCCAGCGAATGCGGCTGCTCGATCAACGCCAGCAGTGCGGTGAATTTAAGCAACAACACCAGCACCAGCGTCACCACGGCGATCGGCCCGCTGCGCGGGTCTTTCATGATGGTCAGCGTGCGCTCACGGTCGCCAAAACCACCGAGCCAGGCATCGGCGCTGTCCGCCAGGCCATCGAGGTGCAAGCCGCCGCTGAGCAGCACCCAAAGGCTCAGCAACAACGCCGCGTGCAGCAACGTCGGCGTGCCCAGCAGCAGCCAGTTAACCGCCCACAGAATCGCGCCAAAGAGTAATCCCACCAGCGGATAAAACAGCAACGACCGCCCCAGTTCCCGGGGCTCAGGCATTCCGGGCAGGCGAATCGGCAGACTGCTGAGAAATTGCAGGGCGATCCAGAATGGCAGCATGGTCAGAGCACTTCCTTCAACGAGCCCGCAGGCTCCACCGTCAGCGAAAACAGCGCGCCATGCCCGACCTCAACGTTGAGCAGTTGCTCCCGTGGCAGCCCGCGCGCCTGTGCCAGCAACAGACGCATCACACCGCCATGGCTGATCAGCAGAATGCGCTCACCGGCACAGGTCGCGTGCAAACGCTCCAGCGCTGCCAGCACCCGTGCCGAAAAGTCTGCAACCGGCTCACCCTGAGGCGGCGTGAACGAATAGGGATCGGCCCAGAACAAACCCAGGGCCTGCGCGTCGGTTTCCATCAACGCCGCCGCGCTCTGTCCTTCCCAAGCGCCGAAATGCAACTCCTGCAGGTCTTTGTCCAGTTGCACCGGAATACCCAGTTGCGCAGCGAGTTCCTCGGCAAACAGCGCACAACGCTGCAACGGCGAACTGACCAGCCGGTCCCACGGACCTTGCCCGACCACGGCGACGCGCATCTGCGCCCAGCCCGTGTCGGTCAACGCATCATCGATGCTGCCGCGCAAGCCGCCGCCAAGTTCGGTTTCACCGTGACGCAACAGATCCACGCGCAAGGTCATGCCGGACGATCTGCCACGGCGGCTTCGGCAAAGGTCGCCATCTGCCCGTGCAGGTCGCAAGCCAGGCGCAGCAGCGGCACAGCCAACGCCGCACCACTGCCTTCGCCAAGCCGCAGGCCGAGATCGAGCAAGGGTTGTGCATCCAGGGTTTCCAGTACATGACGATGCCCCGGCTCGGCGCCGCGATGACCGAACAACAGCCACTGACGACACTCTGGATTCAAGCGCACCGCAACCAGTGCCGCGACGCTGCAAATGAAGCCGTCCACCAGCACCGCGACACCTGCCTGGGCACACGCAAGATAGGCACCGACCAGCGCGGCGATCTCAAAGCCGCCGAGGTTGAACAGGGTCTGCAAGGCATCGCCACGCTGCGCGCCATGCAATGCCAGGGCGCGCTCGATGACCTGGGCCTTGTGGCTGACACCTTCGGCATTGAGCCCGGTGCCAGGACCGGTCAGATGCACCACCGGACAATCGAGTAGCGCACACGCCAATGCACTGGCAGCGGTGGTGTTACCGATGCCCATTTCGCCACCGATAAACAACTGCGCACCGGTGGCAATTGCCCGCTGCACGCTGTCACGACCGGCCTGCAAGGCGAGTTGCCCCTGGGCCTGGGTCATGGCCGGTCCCTGTACAAAATTCGCCGTTCCCGGGCCGACATTCAGATGACACACGCCCGGCAGGTTCAGCGACGGCGTCACCGTGCCAAGATCCACCACCTCAAGGGAAGCGCCCAGTTGCCGCGCCAGCACGCTGATCGCCGCGCCACCGCTGACGAAGTTGAGCAGCATCTGCCCGGTGACTTCCTGGGGAAACGCCGACACGCCCTCGGCGACGACGCCATGGTCGCCGGCAAAAATCGCGATCCACACCTGCTCCAGGCTTGGCTTGACCCGCCCCTGCAATCCCGCCAGCTGCACCGCCACCGCTTCCAGCTGACCGAGGGAGCCGGCCGGCTTGGTCAGTTGCTGTTGCCGCGCCTGGGCCTGTTCGACCGCTTGGGTATCGACCGGCTTGCACGGGTTCAGCCACCAGGATTGAGTCATTACGCAGTTCCTTTCAGAGTCAGGGGCAGGCCGGCGACGGTCAGGACGACACGCTGACAACGCTCAGCCAGAGCTTGATGCAGCCAACCGGCTTCATCGACATAGCGGCGAGTCAATTCGCCCAGCGGCACGACACCCATGCCGGTCTCGTTGCTGACAAAAATGATTTCACCCGGCAGCGACGCCAGGCAGTCCAGCAAGGCATCACGCTCGGCGTGCAAGCGCTCGGTATCGTCGAGCATCAGCAGATTGGTCAGCCACAGGGTCAGGCAATCCACCAGCAGGCAGCGGTCGACACCGGCGGACTCACGCAGCACCCGGGCCAGTTCCACCGGTTCTTCGATCAAGGCCCATTCGGCAGGACGACGGGCGCGGTGATGGGCCACCCGCTCGCTCATTTCTCCGTCCAGTGGCTGGCTGGTGGCGATGTAGGTCACGGCCAGGGCGCTGTCGATGGCGAGTTTTTCAGCCAGGCGACTCTTGCCGGAACGGGCGCCGCCGAGGATCAGTTGGAGCATGGTTACATCCTTTCAAATGGGCGGTGTGGCCACTTCAGTCTTCGCGAGCAAGCCCGCTCCCACATTAGAACGCGGTCAACTGTGGGAGCGGGCTTGCTCGCGAAGAGGCCAGAGCTTTCAACTCAAAATCCACAGAGCTGCCGCAACAGCCCGGTATCCAGATGCTTCTCCACCAGATCAGCCAGCCGCTCGATATCACGCTCGCGCAAGGCGTGGTAATCCACGGCCTGCACATCCTGCAACCCGGCCCAGCGCAGCAGTGCACTGCACGCCGCCGGCGATTCGAACAGCCCGTGCAGGTAGGTGCCGAAAATCTGCCCGTCGGCACTTTGCGCACCATCACCGCGGCCGTCATCCAGATGCACGGCGGCATGTTCCAGGGCCGGTCCGGTGGTCACGCCGGCATGAATTTCATAACCCGCCACCGGCGCATCTTCCAGCGCCAGGCGACCACGCACATTGCGCAATTGCTTCTCCTGTTCGAGCTGGGTCTGGAACGCCAGCAGCCCCAAACCGGCACTGGAACCCGGCGCACCTTCGAGGCCCAGCGGGTCATGTACCTGCTCACCGAGCATCTGCAGGCCGCCACAGATCCCCAGCAGTTTCCCGCCGTAACGCAGATGCCGGGCGATGGCGGTGTCCCAGCCGTTGGCCCGCAGGTACGCGAGGTCGCTGCGCACACTTTTCGAGCCGGGAAGGATGATCAGGTCGGCGGGCGGAATCGCCTGGCCGGGGCCGATGAATTGCAGGTCCACTTGCGGATGCAGGCGCAGCGGATCGAAATCGGTGTGATTGCTGATGCGCGGCAGCACCGGCACCACCACCTTGAGCACCTGTTCGGCTTTATCGGTCTGGCGTTGATCGATGCCGTCCTCGGCCTCCAGGTGCAGATCCATCACGTATGGCAGCACGCCGATCACCGGTTTGCCGGTGCGCTCTTCAAGCCAGTCGAGACCGGGTTGCAGCAACGCGATATCGCCACGGAAACGATTGATGATGAAGCCTTTGACCCGCGCCTGCTCACTCGGCGACAGCAGTTCGAGGGTGCCTACCAGATGGGCAAAAACCCCGCCGCGATTGATATCGGCGATCAGCAGCACCGGGCAATCCACCGCTTCGGCGAAGCCCATGTTGGCGATGTCCCCGGCCCGCAGATTGATTTCCGCCGGCGAGCCCGCACCCTCGACCATCACCAGCGGATACGCCGCGCTCAAGCGCTCGTGGGAGGCCAGCACCGCTTGCATGGCGATGGTTTTGTAGTCGTGATAGGCGACCGCATTCATGGTCGTGACAGCGCGGCCATGGATGATCACCTGGGCACCGGTGTCACTGTTGGGCTTGAGCAACACCGGGTTCATGTCGGTGTGCGGTTCGAGGTGCGCGGCCTGGGCCTGTACCGCCTGGGCGCGGCCGATCTCGCCACCGTCGGCGGTCACCGCACTGTTGAGGGCCATGTTCTGTGGCTTGAACGGCACCACCCTGACGCCCTGACGCGTGACCCAGCGGCACAACGCGGTTACCAGCGTGCTCTTACCGGCATCCGATGTGGTGCCCTGCACCATCAGCGTGGTCATTGGTTTTCCTTGGCGAAATCGTCGAACGCCAGCGCCAGTCGTACCCAGGCGATTTCGTCACCGGGCAAGCCGAATCGCAGGCTGCTGTTGTGCGTGAACAACCGCAGGAGAATGCCGCGCCGGGCCATGAATTCATGCAGCTCTTCGGCGCGCTCGGTGATCAGCCACTGGAACAGCGCACAACCGCCCTGGGGCTCGAAGCCGTGCTGTTCGAGCAACGACGCAAGGCGCTCGCTGGCCTCTTCGGTGCGCACCCGTTGCCGCGTTTGTCCCTCGGTATCGCGCAGACAGGCCTGGCCCACTACCCGGGTTGCCCCGCTCACAGCCCACGGCCCCACTTGTTCTGCCAGCAACTTGAGCAGCTTGCGCTCGGCCAGCACAAACCCCAGGCGCACACCGGCCAGGCCGAAAAACTTGCCGAAGGAACGCAAGACGATCAATCCGACTTGATGGGCAAACGGCGCCAGACTCAGTTGCGGCGTGTTATCCATGAACGCTTCGTCCACCACCAGCCAGCCACCGCGCTGCGCCAGTCGCGTGTGCCAGTCGAGCAGCCGACTGGGGGTGAGGCTCAGGCCCGTGGGGTTATTCGGATTGACTACCACCAGCACGTCGAAACTGTCGATAAAGAAGTCGACTTCCTGCTCCAGCACTTCACGCACGATGTAGCCGTTGCGACGCCACGCTTCGGCGTGCTCGGCATAACACGGCGACAGTACGCCGACTTTGCCCGCCCGACGCAATCGCGGCAGCAGTTGAATCGCCATTTGCGAGCCGGCCACCGGCAATGCCTGCAAGGTGCCGTAGTAATCACAGGCGGCCTGCTCCAGACCGTCGTCCGTCTCCGGCAAACGGGCCCAGGCCCGCAGCGGAATATCCGGCACCGGAAACGGCCAGGGCGCAAGGCCGGTGGACAGGTCCAGCCAGTCGGCTTCATCTATGCCGTATTCGAGCGCCGCCTTGCGCAGTCGCCCACCGTGCTCAAGCATAAAATTCGGCCCCCAGGCAGAGAATCAGCAGCCATAACCATACCCCGCGCTGGACCAATTGCCAGCCCCGGTCAATCGAGTCGGCATCCGCCGGCACACCTTCGCCCAACTGCGGACGCTGATGCAGTTCGCCGTGATAAATCGCCGCCCCACCCAATTCGACACCAAGGGCACCCGCCCCTGCCGCCATCACCGGGCCGGCGTTCGGGCTATCCCAGGTCGGGGCCTGGGTGCGCCAGCATTTCAATGCCAGCCGGGTTTTGCCCAGCAGCGCGTATGTCAGTGCCACCAGGCGCGCAGGAATGTAATTGAGCACATCGTCGACCTTCGCCGCCGCCCAGCCGAACCGTTCGAAGCGCTCATTGCGATAACCCCACATCGCATCCAGCGTATTGCTCAGGCGGTAGAGCACCACGCCCGGCGCGCCCGCCACGGCAAACCAGAACAACGCCGCGAACACCGCATCGCTGCCGTTTTCCAGCACCGACTCGGTAGCGGCACGGGCGACTTCGGTTTCATCCAGTTCGCTGGTCTGGCGACTGACCAGATAGCCCACCCGGGTGCGCGCCGCTTCCAGGTCATTACTGCGCAGGGCCTTGGCCACAGGCGTGACGTGCTCACCGAGGCTGCGCATGCCGAGGGCGCAATAGAGCGCGAGAATCTCGACGATCCAGCCGACATAAGGCGCCCAGGAGAATGCCGTGGCCAGCAGCGTCAGTGGCAACACGGCAATCACCCACGCGGTGACGCCATGGCTGCGCCAGCCGCGACCGCCGCCGTTGAAACGTTGCTCGATGCGCTCGGCAAAACGGCCGAACGCCACCAGCGGATGCCAGCGTTTGGGTTCACCCAGCAGCGCATCCAGCGCAACCGCGGCGACACTCAACAACGCCACACTCATTGACTCACTCCCCAATAATTTTCATACAGCAATTCATGTAGCGGACGCGCCTGCGCCCAGCCTTCGAGCACCAGCATCGGCGCCGGGTAGAACTCTTTGACCGGCCCCAGGCACAGCACGGCCAATGGCTTGGCACCCGGCGGCAACCTCAACAGGTCCGCCAGTGCCTGTGGTTCGAACAGCGACACCCACCCCATGCCCAGCCCTTCGGCACGGGACGCCAGCCACAGGTTCTGGATCGCGCAGGACAACGAAGCCATGTCCATTTCCGGCAGCGTGCGGCGGCCGAAGATATGCTGCTCGCGGTCGTCCATCAGTGCGGCGACCAGCACCTCGGCGCAATCGTTGATGCCTTCCACCTTGAGCTTCATGAACTCATCGCTGCGCTCGCCAAGGGCTTCGGCGGTGCGAATGCGCTCTTCTTCTACCAGGGCCTGGATTTGCCCGCGCAAGGCGCGATCGCTGATGCGAATGAAGCGCCAGGGCTGCATCAGGCCGACACTGGGGGCCTGATGCGCGGCTTCGAGCAGACGACGGAGCAATTCGGGCTCGACGGCGCCGCCGCTGAAGTGGCGCATGTCGCGGCGCTCGGCAATGGCGCGGTACACCGCCGTGCGCTCGGCTTCGGAGAATGCGTTGTCGCTCATGGCCGCTTCGCGAGCAAGCCCGCTCCCACATTTGAAACGCAATCCCCTGTGGGAGCGGGCTTGCTCGCGAAGGCGGCTTCAAGGTCAGGCGCAAACAGCGCGGCAATCGCCGAGGGGTTCGACGGAAAATAAAAGTGCACGTAAGAGGCAGTCATCCGCCCCTCACGGTAGACCGCCTCCGCTCCACGCCCGCCGTTAGGGCTCAAGCCACGGGCAATCGGCGCCAGTTCAGTGGTGGTCAGCGAATGGTGATAGGTGTGCCCGCGCAGCGAGCCTTCCGGCAGTTCCACCGCTTGCAAAGCCAGCGCTGCCAGTCGCTTTTGCATGACCGCATCACCGGCCAGCAAGCCAACCAGTTCGGCGCGAGTGCCTTCGACATCGGTCAGGGAGTCGAGCAGATACAGCATGCCGCCACACTCGGCGAGCAACGGTTTGCCTGCCCGGTGGTGGGCGCGGATCGCATCGAGCATCGCGGTGTTTTGCGCCAGTGCAACGTGGTGCAGCTCCGGGTAGCCGCCCGGCAGATACAGGCTGTCCGCCTGCGGCAACGCACGGTCGCGGATCGGCGAGAAGAATGACAACTCGGCGCCCATCGCCCGCAGCAGATCCAGGCTCGCGCCGTAGGTGAACGCAAAGGCTTCATCGCGGGCGACGGCAATGCGTACACCGGCCAGCAGTGGTTCGGCCACGATGACATCAGGTGCGGCGAATTCGACTGCCGGTGGCAGCGCGACCTCGCAACTGCTGGCCAGGGCATCGGCTGCCGCGTCGAGGCGCAGGTCGAGATCGTTCAACTCACTGGCCTGCACCAGCCCCAGGTGCCGACTCGGCAGTTCGATCCCGGTTTCCCGGGACAGCGCGCCGTACCAGCGCAAACCCTCAGTCAGGCTACCTTCGAGCAGTTGCGCATGGCGCAGCGTGCCGACACGATTGGCCAGCACGCCGGCGAATGGCAAGTCCGGCTGATAACGCGCCAGCCCCAGGGCCAATGCGCCAAAGGTCTGGGCCATGGCGGTGCCATCGATCACCCCCAGCACCGGCACACCGAAATGCCGCGCCAGATCGGCGCTCGACGGCGTACCGTCGAACAACCCCATGACGCCTTCGATCAGGATCAAGTCGGCTTCAGCGGCGGCTTCCCACAGCAACCGGCGACTCTCCTGCTCGCCGACCATCCACATGTCCAACTGATACACCGGCGCACCGCTGGCGCGCTCGAGGATCATCGGATCGAGAAAGTCGGGCCCGCACTTGAACACTCGGACCTTGCGCCCCTGATTGCGATGCAATCGGGCCAGTGCCGCGGTGACGGTAGTCTTGCCCTGGCCAGAGGCCGGCGCGGCAATCAGTACCGCCGGACAGTGCCGAGGCTGACTCACAATTCGACGCCTTTCTGCGCTTTGATCCCGGCTTGGAAGGCGTGCTTGATCACGCCCATTTCGGTGACGGTGTCAGCCATCTCGATCATCTCCGGCTTGGCGGCACGACCGGTGACCACCACGTGTTGCATCGGCGGTCGGGCCTGCAAGTCGCTGAGCACCTGATCGAGATCGAGGTAGCCGTGCTTGAGGGCGATGTTCAGCTCATCGAGCACCACCAGACCGATGGACGGATCGCGCAGCAGTTGCTGCGACACCGCCCAGGCCGCTTCGGCGGCGGCGATGTCGCGCTGGCGGTCCTGGGTTTCCCAGGTAAAGCCTTCGCCCATCACATGAAAACGCACCTGCTCGGGAAAGCGCCGGAAGAACAACTCCTCCCCCGTACTGTTGCGGCCCTTGATGAACTGCACCACGCCGCATTGCATGCCGTGCCCCATGGCGCGGGCAAGCATGCCGAAGGCCGAACTGCTCTTGCCCTTGCCGTTGCCGGTCAGCACCAGCAGCAGGCCACACTCGTTTGGGGAATTGGCGATGCGCTCGTCGATCACGGCTTTTTTGCGCTGCATGCGCGCCAGGTGGCGTTCGTCACGATCGGGGGTATCAGTCATGGGGGAGCTCTCCGTTGAGGCAGGAATAACGGCGGGCAGGCACAAGAATAGAAGGCAACAAGCCTGGCATCGCCCACCGTGATGCCGCTGGATGAATCAGGCCGGTCTCCGGGCTCATGAGTGGCCGCGGGGCCAGACCGTGCGCCTTCCCGCATCAAATCGACACAGTGGCATCACACACAGTTTTCACTCATTTACCGTTGCGGGGGCAGCGCCGGAATTGCGGGCCTTCAACCAACAGAAGGACTCACTCACCGGCTTCCCTGTTTCACTCTGTCGACCCAAGCCACAGAGCACCTGAAACAAGCCGCGAAGGTTAGAGGGTTGGGGGTGGAGCGTCAATTAAAGCCGGGAGGCCATCGACCGAATAACTGCCATCAATCAATAAACTGACGTCAATCTTGTGCCACGCTCCCAGCAGTGATATCAAAGAGCCACAACCTCACAACACAACAACAAGGGTGAGCCCATGCAAGGCATGATCATCAGCAATCCAAAGCTGGAATTCCTGCGCCCGGTGCTCGAACGCTGGTTCGAATGCATCGACCGTTACAACGCCGTCCGCGGTGATGGCGACACACCGTACTGGCACGACGAGAAGGCCAATCTCGGACTGCTGTCTGCCGCCGCCTGGATGGCCGAGATGGTCACACTGCAACAGACGCCCACCCGCAAGCAGACCGAAGAAGGCGAACGCAACAGCCGCGCCGACCTGCTCCTGGCCTCGCCCGAAACCCGCGCCTACATCCAGACCAGCCAGCGCTGGCCACGGGTCAACGGCCTCAATCTGACCCAGGCCCTGCTCGACATCGCCAGCGATGCCAAGCGCCTGAGCCACGCCAGCGACCTGAAACTCGGCTGCCTGTTCGTCGCCCCGCAAAAAGCCCAGCAGGGCGCCACACCGGAAGAGCTCCAGGACATGGTCGACGACCTGCAAAAGGAACACAGCTGCGCTGTCGCCTGGTATTTCCCTTATGCCTACCGCAAGTTGCGCAACGAAGCCGGCAACTATCACCCCGGCATAGCAGTGCTGTTCAAGGAGGCACGTGGCTAAGGGTTGAACCATCGGACGACAACGCGCCTCTATGATTAGAACAAGGCACTCATAGGGAAGCCCCGTATGCGCACGCCCCCGCTCGTTCTCGTTATCGCGTTCTGCGGAGGGCTCGCCGCTTGTGGCGGGACCGCCCGCCTGCAAGTCTCCGACGGCACCGGTCCTTCTCCTCAACTGCCAGAACCCGACAAAACCCTGATCCCGACCGTGAACATCGCCCCGGCCATCGGCTGGCCGAAGGGTGCGAAGCCCATCGCCGCCAATGGCACTCAAGTGGCCGCTTTTGCCGAAGACCTGGATCACCCGCGCTGGCTTTATGTACTGCCCAATGGCGATGTGCTGGTCGCGGAAACCAATGCACCCCCCAAACCCGAAGACGGCAAAGGCATTCGCGGCTGGATCATGAAGAAATTCATGGGGCGTGCCGGAGCCAGGGTGCCCAGCGCCAACCGCATCACTTTGCTGCGCGACAAGGACCACGATGGGGTCGCGGAAACCCGCACGGTGTTTCTGCAAAACCTCAACTCGCCCTTCGGCATGACCCTGGTCGGCAATGACCTGTATGTGGCCGACACTGATCGGCTGCTGCGCTTTCACTATGAAAGTGGCGATACGCAGATCAAGTCAGCGCCGGCAAAAGTGGTCGACCTGCCGGGCGGCCTGCTGAATCACCACTGGACCAAAAACGTCGTCGCCAGCAAGGACGGCAGCAAGCTGTACGTCACCGTGGGTTCCAACAGCAACGTTGCGGAACACGGCATGGACAAGGAAGAAGGTCGCGCGGCGATCTGGGAAGTGGATCGCGCCACCGGCCAGCAGCGGATCTTCGCGTCCGGCCTGCGCAACCCCAATGGCATGGCCTGGGAACCGCACAGTGGCGCGCTGTGGACCGCGGTCAACGAACGGGATGAAATCGGCAGCGACCTGGTACCCGACTACATCACCTCGGTGAAAGACGGCGCATTCTATGGCTGGCCGTACAGTTACTTCGGCCAGCATGTCGATATTCGCGTCGAGCCGCAAAACCCGGACCTGGTGGCCAAGGCTATCGCCCCGGACTACGCCGTCGGCCCGCACACGGCATCACTGGGCCTGACCTTCGCTGAAAACAGCAAACTGCCGCCGCCCTTCACCCAAGGGGCATTCATCGGGCAGCACGGCTCCTGGAACCGCAAGCCGCACAGCGGCTACAAAGTGATTTTCGTGCCCTTCCGCGCCGGCAAGCCGGTCGGGAATCCGGTTGATGTGCTCAGCGGGTTTCTCAATGGCAAGGAAGAAGCCATGGGTCGCCCGGTGGGCGTGGTGATCGACCGACAGGGTGACCTGTTGGTGGCCGATGATGTGGGGAACAAGGTGTGGCGGGTGTCGGCAGCAAAATAAATTCCAACTGCCAACATATTCCCCTGTGGGAGCGGGCTTGCTCGCGAAGGCGGTGTATCAGTCAACAGATGTGGCGTCTGACATTGCGCATTCGCGAGCAAGCCCGCTCCCACAGGGTTCAGGGGTCTAGCGTTTGCGACAGAGTGTGAGCCCATCACCCAACGGCAACAACGACAGATCCACCCGCGCATCGTCCTTCAACGCCCGGTTGAGCGCCTGGATCGCCCGGGTGTCCGCGCTCTCGGGACTGATCTCGAGCACGCGCCCGCTCCATAGCGTGTTATCGAACACCGCCAGCCCGCCGACCCGCAGCAATCGCAGGGCGTGCTCCAGATAAGCCGGGTAGTTGGCCTTGTCGGCATCGATGAAAATCAGATCGAACTGGCCTGGCTGGTCCAGCTTGCCGAGGGTTTCCAGCGCAGGCGCCAGGCGCAGATCGATGCGTCCGGCCAGCCCGGCTTCCTGCCAGTAACGCAGGGCCGTGGCGTTGTAGTCACCGGGGATATCACAGCAAATCAGCGAACCCTCAGCGGGCAATGCCGCCGCCATGCACAGTGCGCTGTAACCGGTAAAGGTGCCGACTTCGAGCAAACGCCTGGCCCCCGTCAGTTTCACCAGCAAAGCAAGAAACTGCCCCTGCTCAGGCGCCACCTGCCAGCGTGCCATCGGCAGCGCCTGGGTCTCATCGCGCAAGCGCTTGAGCAGAGGCGTTTCGCGCAGGGAAACATCGAGCAGGTATTGGTACAGGGCGTCGTCGAGATTGAGCGTGCGAGCAGTCATGACCACCAGCTCCGGAGGTTACGGATTGCGCGCCAAATGTTCAGGCTGCAGAACACGCTTGGCGCTCAGGTAAGCCTTTTGCCAATAGGCCTTGGACAGGCTGTCGAGCTTCACGGTGCCGCCGGTGGCCGGCGCATGGACGAAACGCCCCTCTCCCACATAGATGCCAGCATGACTGACCTGGGAACCGCCATTGGTGGCAAAGAAAAGCAGGTCGCCGGTCTGCAAGCCGTCCTTGCCCACATTCGCCGCTTGCATGGAGATCATCTCGCGCGTGGTACGCGGCAAGGCAATACCGGCGACATCGCGGTACACATAAGCGATCAGGCCGCTGCAATCAAATCCGGAATCCGGTGTATTGCCACCCCAGCGATAAGGCGTGCCCACCAGACCGAGCGCGCGAAACAGCACGTCTTCCGCTTCGGGTGAAAAAGCCTGTGAGGAACCAAATACGATGGGAGCGCGAACCACCGGCGCAGGAGGCGGTGTGCGGCTGGCGCAGGCACTGAGCAGCGCTGCGAAGAACATGATTGCGAGGCGGGCCGACGTCGTCATAAGCAGAACATCCTGATCTGGCTGCGGCTTTTTCTGCGGGGAGCGCAGAAAAGAAAACCGCCTGCGTGGGACGCAGGCGGTTTGCCATCATTTGTAGATCAAGATTCTAGCGGCTACACGACAAACTTCAAGTAAGACTTTAAGTTCGCCTTACTAATTGTCCGCTTATTTGCGTGCAGTGACGATTGGCGACGCGTTAGGTGCCATTGCCAGGGCGCGCTTGGCTTCGATGAAGGTCTTGCTCCAGTAGCTGTCGCCCAGGCTATCGATGCGCACACCGCCGCTGCGGCGGCTGCTGGAGTGGATGAACTGGTTGTCACCCAGGTAGATCCCGGCGTGACTGACGCGACCACGACGACCGTTGGTTGCGAAGAACAGCAGGTCGCCCGGTTCAAGCTTGCTGCGCGAGACCAGCGGAGCGTCCACGTTGATCATTTCGCGGGTGGAGCGTGGCAGGTTCATGCCCGCTTCTTCGCGGAACAGGTAACCGATGAAACCACTGCAATCGAAGCCGGCTTCAGAAGTACCGCCGAAACGGTAGCGGGTACCGATCAGGGACATGCCACGTTCGAGGATGCTGTCAGCCAGGACCGGAAGCTGGTAGGACTTGCCGCCAGCGAAGTCTGCGAGTTCTTTTTCGGTAGCCAGTTCTTCCTGGAAGAGAGCGGAAGACTGGGCGGTAGCCGAGTTTTGAACCTGCTGTTGCGGAGCCTGCTGGGCCACTGGAGTGTGGGCAGCGCAACCGAACAACAGGGTAACGAGTGCGAGAGGCACGAGGGGTGCGAAGCGATTTAGCATGGGCACGACCGTGGCTGAAAGTTGTAAAGAAGCCGAGACTATGCCCGCTATCAACCTCATTTGCAAATTCAATCGATCTTTTTGTGACTTATCCGTTTCTCGTTTACATCTAAGCGCTTAAGCCCATTTTAAACACACACGCGGCCTGCAACCTTGCAGGAAAGCGGGATTTCTGGCGCCTGAAATATGCCGAAACGGCTAAACGCCCCGGTTTCAGCGGGTTTACCAGCCGAGGGTTTCTTTCAAAAACGGGATTGTCAGCTTGCGCTGAGCCTGGAGGGAGGCCTGGTCGAGGCGCTCGAGCAACTCGAACAGCGCACTCATGCTGCGGGTACCGCGAGTCAGAATGAAATGCCCGACTTCATCGGTCAGATGCAGACCGCGACGGGATGCGCGCAATTGCAGGGCACGCAGTTTGTCCTCATCGGACAGCGGACGCATCTGGAAGATCAAGGCCAGGGTCAGGCGGGATTTGAGATCCGCCAGCTTCACCGGCAGCTCCCGAGGGGATGTCGACGCGGCAATCAGCAAGCGCCGACCGCTGTCGCGCAAGCGATTGAACAGATGAAACAGCGCCTCTTCCCAATCCGCTCGTCCGGCAACCACCTGCAAATCATCCAGGCAGACCAGCTCGTACTGTTCGAGGTTGTCGAGGATTTCAATGCCGCGATCGAGCAGCTCGGCCAACGGCAGATACACCGCCGGCTCGCCCAATTGCTCGAAGCGCAGGCAGGCGGCCTGCAACAGGTGCGTACGCCCTACCCCGTCCTTGCCCCAAAGGTAAATCAGGCTTTCGGTCCAGCCGGCGTCGGCTTCGCACAGCCGCTCGACATAGCCGAGTGCAGCGGCATTGGCGCCTGGGTAGTAGTTGATAAAGGTGGCGTCGTCACGCAGACGCACACCTAGGGGCAGCTGAATCGGTTTCATGCTGACTGAACAGTTCCAAAGGAACCGTTAGTGGCCTCTGTGTAAAGTTTGCGAAGTTTATACCCGTGAAGCGGACCGCACAATGCGACAGACCACAAGCAAAATCAAAGGTTTGCGTTAATGCATTGGTTTTGTGACAGATTCTTTGGCGGTGCATGTGACAGTCGGGCGACGCCGGCAGGCTGATCCGGCACGAACCCGGGCAGCCCGCCATCGGCTATCGACGGCCCTTACAGCTGCGGCTCGTCGGCCCTCCCGTAGATTTCAGAATCCTTATACAAATCATGCACATGGCGCACCAGCACCATGATCACCGCGGCGACCGGCAATGCCAGCAACACGCCGGTAAAGCCAAACAGCTCACCACCGGCCAGGATCGAGAAAATCACCGCCACCGGGTGCAGACCAATCCGGTCACCGACCAGCAACGGCGTCAGCACCATACCCTCCAGCGCCTGGCCGACCATGAACACCGCGACAATGCCGAGCATTGGATAAAGATCACCACCGAACTGGAACAGCCCCGCAAGCAGCGCCGCGCCAATGCCGATGATAAACCCCATGTACGGCACGATCGCCGCCAGACCGGCAATCAGGCCAATCAGCAGACCCAGTTCCAACCCGACCAGCATCAGGCCTGCTGCGTAGATCACACCCAAGGCCACCATCACCAGCAGCTGTCCGCGCACGAACGCTCCGAGCACTTCATGGCATTCACCCGCCAGCGACACCGCGCGCGCTTCACGATCACGGGGCAGCAGGCTGCGGACCTTGGCCATCATCAGGTCCCAATCCCGCAACAGGTAGAAGCTCACCACCGGAATCAACACCAGGTTCGCCAGCCAGCCGATCAACGCCAGCCCCGAGGCCGTGGCATGGCTCAACACCACACCGACAACATCAGTGGTCTGACTCATATGCTCGCTGATGGCGGCCTTGAGCTTGTCGAACTTCCAGAAACCGTCCGACAGGCCGAACTTCGATTGCGCCCAGGGCAACGCCGTGTGCTGCAGCCAGTCGAGCATTTGCGGGGCCAGCTCATACAAACGAAACAACTGCCTGGCGAGCAAGGGCACCAACACCAACAGCAGCGCGGTGAAGATCAATGTAAACAGGGTAAACACCGCCACGACACCCCAGGTTCTGGACAGGCCTGCCTTCTCCAGCCGATCCACCAGCGGGTCGAACAGGTAGGCCAACAGCAGCGCCACCAGGAACGGCGTCAGGATCGGATGCAACAACCAGACAAACACACACAGCAGGACCACCCCGCCGAGCCAGAACCAACGCCGCGTATCGGCCATGAACCACTCCATTGCTTCTATATAAAGAAAGAAAAACTACCAGCGAAAACGTAGCTGCGGGATCGGGGCCGGTGCGGCGGCTGGCACCGGGCTGCCGGTGGCTGGCTGAACGGGCGCGACCGGGGCCGGGGCCGTGGCCTGACCCACCGGCGCCTCCTGCAGTCTGGCCAGCGACAGTTGCGCACGCAACTGATCGACGCTGCCATTGACCCGATAAAGAATCCGGTCACCGTCGACACTGCGCACACGCCCGCCAAACGGTTCCAGCAATCGTCCGAGCGACGCGTAGCGCTCAAGATTCATGCCTTGCACTTCCAGCAATTGCTCGCTCGAAGCACCCGGCCTGGCGACAAACCGCGGCGCCAGGCGCTCGTTGACCGCCAGCATTACCGCATCGGCCACGGCGGCCTGATCGGCGCCCTGCACACTGCCGGCCTCTTTTTTATCCCCCAGCCACAATTGCCACTTGGCTTGCCATTGCCCGCCCTCTTCCCTGGCGTGTACCGCAAGCAGGGCGTCGGCATTGTAGCGTTCCGATGCCGCATGCAAAGGTGCGGGATCTGCGCCCTCCAGGTTCGGCGCGGTTGCGACGATCTGTTCGTTCAGGTCCGCCAATGGCAAGCGCAATGGCAAGCCCCGATGCTGGGCAGCCCGACGCAGTGGCGCCGCGCTGGCCTGGCCGTCGCCCACCAGGCTCGAACCCTCGGTGGAATCATTCAACCACCAGCCGAGGATCGACGGCCGATTGGCCCCCCACATGGCCAGGCCGGCGCGGCGCAAGGCCTGCTCGGTGGTACCCGGATCGAAATCGACCTTCAGGACTTCCGGGGGCCCGGCCTCAAAGCCGTATTGGCTGATGATCTGTTGCGGGTCTTTGCGAATCGCTGCCAACCCCGGACTTTGAGCGGCTTTGGGGTCGCCGGTCAGGCGCAGTACCAATGTGTCCAACGCACGCTGAGTCGCCTGGTCGCGCTCCTCGGGCGACTGGCCATTCACCGGCTCGCGCACCAGGTAAAGGCCTTTGACGGTTTCGGCTTGACTGACCAGGCTGACCACTGACAAACAACTCACAAGCAAGAATTTACAGAAACGCATGGAGGATTCCTGACGACAAGAGCGGCTGGAACAGACCGCATGAAGACGATCGAGCAAGACTGTGACCGTTGCCCGACGCAAAACATTCACACGTTCCGGGTAAGTTTTCGCACTGTCATAACGATAGACGGTTAATGCGATACCTTATACAGCCATGCAGGATGCCACCGACACCGCGCATTAACGGTTTTTTTGAACGGATATGGCCCTGCTGTCGGCCTGAGGATGGCCGCTGCGGCTCAAGCCTGATAAAATCGCGCGCCTTCGCAGACCGGCAACAGCCGGGCACCCTGAAATTCGTGCATGGCCCTCGCCTTCGCCTGTTTCGGCGGTCCCGATGGACTCGGTCGTTACCCAGAAATCCCCCCCTAAAGGCCTGGATCATGAGCAAGCAACCCTCCCTGAGCTACAAGGACGCCGGTGTAGACATCGACGCCGGTGAAGCATTGGTCGAACGCATCAAGAGCGTCGCCAAGCGCACTGCGCGCCCGGAAGTCATGGGCGGCCTGGGCGGTTTCGGCGCCCTCTGCGAAATCCCGGCCGGCTACAAGCAGCCTGTGCTGGTTTCCGGTACTGACGGCGTCGGCACCAAGCTGCGCCTGGCACTGAATCTGAACAAGCACGACAGCATCGGCATCGACCTGGTTGCCATGTGCGTCAACGACCTGGTGGTGTGCGGTGCCGAGCCGCTGTTCTTCCTCGACTACTATGCAACCGGCAAACTGAACGTCGACACCGCTGCCCAGGTTGTGACCGGCATCGGCGCTGGCTGCGAACTGTCGGGCTGCTCGCTGGTTGGCGGCGAAACCGCTGAAATGCCGGGCATGTACGAAGGTGAAGACTACGACCTGGCCGGTTTCTGCGTCGGCGTCGTGGAAAAATCCGAAATCATCGACGGTTCCAAGGTTGCTGCCGGCGATGCCCTGCTCGCCCTGCCGTCTTCCGGCCCGCACTCCAACGGCTACTCGCTGATCCGCAAGATCATCGAAGTATCCGGCGCCGACATCGAGAACATCCAGCTCGACGGCAAGCCGCTGACCGACCTGCTGATGGCCCCGACCCGTATCTACGTGAAGCCGCTGCTCAAGCTGATCAAGGAAACCGGCGCTGTCAAAGCCATGGCCCACATCACTGGCGGCGGTCTGCTGGACAACATCCCGCGCGTTCTGCCAAAAGGCGCTCAAGCCGTGGTTGACGTGGCAAGCTGGAACCGCCCGGCAGTGTTCGACTGGCTGCAAGAGAAAGGCAACGTTGACGAGAACGAAATGCACCGCGTGCTGAACTGCGGCGTGGGCATGGTCATCTGCGTGGCTCAGGAGCACGTTGAAGCCGCCCTGAACGTTCTGCGCGAAGCTGGCGAGCAGCCTTGGGTCATCGGCCAGATCTCCACCGCTGCCGAAGGCGCAGCTCAGGTTGAACTGAAGAACCTCAAGGCTCACTGATGCCTAAGACCTGTGATGTCGTGGTGCTGTTGTCCGGCACCGGCAGTAACTTGCAGGCCCTGATCGACAGCACGCGGACCGGCGACAGCCCGGTCCGCATCGCTGCGGTGATTTCCAACCGCGCCGACGCCTACGGCCTGCAACGCGCCAGGGACGCGGGTATCGACACCCGCGCCCTGGATCACAAGGCTTTCGAAGGTCGCGAGGCCTTCGACGCCGCGCTGATCGAACTGATCGACGCCTTCAATCCCAAACTCGTGGTACTCGCCGGATTCATGCGCATTCTCAGCGCTGGTTTCGTACGCCACTATCAGGGTCGCCTGCTCAATATCCATCCCTCGCTGCTACCCAAATACAAAGGGTTACACACCCATGAGCGCGCGCTGGAGGCTGGCGACACCGAGCACGGCTGCTCCGTGCACTTCGTCACCGAGGAACTCGATGGCGGACCACTGGTCGTACAAGCTGTAATACCGGTAGAGTTACAGGATTCGCCGCAGAGTCTGGCGCAGCGGGTCCATGTTCAGGAACACCTGATCTACCCGATGGCCGTACGCTGGTTTGCCGAAGGTCGTCTAGCCCTCGGCGAGCAAGGTGCTTTACTGGATGGACAGTTACTCGCGGCCAGCGGCCACTTGATTCGAAACTAGGAGATTTTATGCGTCGCGCCCTGCTCTTCGCTTGCGCTCTGCTCGCCTTGCCCTTCGCCCAGGCGGCAGACCTTCAACCTTTCTCCGCCAGCTACACCGCCGACTGGAAACAGCTGCCCATGAGTGGCACTGCCGAGCGCAGCCTGACCAAGGAAGCCAACGGCGTCTGGAAGCTCAGCTTCAAGGCTTCGATGATGATCGCCAGCCTGTCCGAAGAAAGCACCCTGACCGTGGACAAGGACACCTTGCTGCCCCAGTCCTACCACTTCGAGCGTGGCGGTTTGGGCAAAGCCAAGAAAGCCGACCTGGATTTCGACTGGGCCGCGAAAAAGGTCACCGGCACCGATCGTGGTGACGCGGTCGATATTCCGCTGAACCGCGGCATGGTCGACAAATCCACCTATCAACTGGCGCTGCAACATGACGTGGCTGCCGGCAAAAAGAGCATGAGCTATCAGGTTGTCGATGATGGCGAAGTCGATACCTATGACTTCCGTGTGCTGGGCTCGGAAAAAGTCGACACCAAGGCTGGCCAGATCGATGCGATCAAGGTCGAGCGCGTACGCGATCCGACGCAAAGCAAGCGCATCACCGTGCTGTGGTTCGCCAAGGATTGGGACTACCTGCTGGTCCGCCTGCAACAGGTCGAAACCGACGGCAAGGAATACAACATCATGCTCCTGGACGGCACGGTCAACGGCAAGCCAGTCAAAGGCAGCTGATCCGGATCGAGACCTGTAGGAGCGAGCTTGCTCGCGATGGACTTTAACGATGACTCGCCCTGGCGGATACACGCAGTGCCAGTGAGATCATCGCAAGCAAGCTCGCTCCTACAGATTGGAACACCCGACAAACGCGATGGCTCTACACCTTCAAGGTCCTTTTTGATCGAATGAGTTTTCCTGTCGCCTGCGAGGTTTGCCATGACTGTTACCGTCAATACCGTTTCTGCCGAAGGTTTGCGCCACAGCGTCCAGATCGATGACCACGAACTCTTCGCCGACGCGCCCGTCACGGCTGGCGGAGAGGGCTCGGCGCCGGAGCCACACGATTATTTCGATGCCGCGCTGGGTGCCTGCAAAGCCCTGACCCTGAAGCTGTATGCCAGGAAGAAAGACATCCCGCTGACCGGTGTCGGCGTCGAGGTCAAGCGCGACAACAGCCTGGAACAGAAAGGCCAGTACGCGCTGCACGTCAAGCTGACCCTCAAGGGCGTACTCACCGACGCCCAGCGCGATGAACTGCACCGCGTCGCCGATCGCTGCCCGATCCACAAGCTGATGACCACCTCTGAAGTCAGCATCGAAACGCATTTGTCCGAAGGCACGTTCAGCCAATAGCGGCAAGGGTTGCCCAAGCGGGTTATGCTCGAACGCATTACCCGCTCAGCCTGGAACGCACCATGAACACTCCGCTCGTGATCCGCCCCCGCACCGAAGATGTCGAGGGCCAGCCGATTCTCCGCCCGCTGCCATCGGCCAAGTGCCGCAGCGTCGGGCCATTCGTGTTTTTCGACCACATGCTGGAAACCCGTTATCCACCGGGCAAAGGCATGAACATCCGCCAGCATCCACACATTGGCCTGTCCACCCTCACCTACTTGTTCCAGGGGCAGATCCAGCACAAGGACAGCCTTGGTTCCGATCAAGTGGTCGGGACTGGCGACGTCAGCTGGATGACGGCCGGCAGCGCCATCGCCCACGTCGAACGCACGCCCGAGGCTCTGAAGGAAAGCGGCTTCACGATGCACGGCTTGCAGATCTGGCTGGCATCACCCAAGGATAAAGAACAGGGTCCGGGGCATTACAGCCACCATCCAGCGTCCACATTGCCGGTCAGCGAAAACCTGGGGGTGAAGATTCGCATGATTGCCGGGTCAGGCTTTTGCCTGGAATCGCCAGTGCCAGTGCTTTCTCCTACGCTGTACGCGGAACTGCACCTGCAAACGGCGACGACATTGCTGATTCCCACGGAGCATGAAGAACGTGCGCTGTATGTGTTGAGTGGCGAAGTGCAACTCGATGGCGAGCCAATAGAGCCGTACTCGCTGGTGGTACTGCCTGCGGGGGAAGAGATGACACTGTTTGCCGAAAGCGACAGTCACGCCGTGTTGTTCGGCGGTGCTCCGCTGGACGGGCCACGGCGGATCAACTGGAATTTTGTCGCGAGCGATCCGGCGGCGATTGATGAAGCGCGCCGGCGTTGGGCGGCCGGGGATTGGCCGACGGTGCCGGGGGAAGTTGAGAGGATCGAACTGCCCTGAGATTTTAGTTACCTGTGGAACCGCCTTCGCGAGCAAGCCCGCTCCCACATTGGAACGCGGTTAAATGTGGGAGCGGGCTTGCTCGCGAAGAGGCCGGTTCAGGCTCTGACAAAGTCGGTGTCAGGCAACAGATCAGCCCTTGAACACTTCATCCAGCAGATTGTGCATCGACGTGAACGCCCGGGCGGCCACCTTGGCGTCATACATCATCATGCCCGGCACATTGGCGTGCGGGTCGGTGAACGAGTGGAACGCACCGCCGTAGCTCAGCAACTGCCAGTCCACACCCGCCGCGTTCATTTCGTCTTCGAACGCCGGCAACTGCTCCTTCGGCACCAATGGATCGGATGCGCCATGCAGCACCAGGACCTTACCCTTGATGTTTTTCGCATCGGCCGGATTCGGTGTGTCCAGCGTGCCGTGGAACGACACCGCGACCTTCACCGGCGCGCCGGTACGGGCAAACTCCAGGGCGCAGCAACCGCCGAAGCAGAAACCGAAAGTGGCCAGTTTCGAAGTATCGACAGCCACTTCACCCTGGCTTTGCAGCTGTTCGAACGCCACCTGCATGCGCTTGCGCAGCAATGGGCGATCATTCTTCAACGGCATCATGGCCGCGCCGGCCTCGTCATTGTTCGTCGGTCGAACCGATTGGCCGTAAAGGTCTGCAATCAACACCACATAACCCTTGGCAGCTACCGACTTGGCGATCTCCTCGGCACCGGCGCCGACGCCCATCCAGTTCGGCGCCATCAACAAACCCGGGCGCGGGCCTTTATGGTCGGCATCGAAGGCCAGACGGCTTTCGTAAGCCTGGCCGTCAATCTGATAGGCAACGGAACGTACAGTGATTTGGCTCATTTCTGACTCCTGATGTTTTAGCACCGAAATGAAAAAACCCGCCGAAGCGGGTTTTTCTACAACACCGTCAGGCCGATAGCTCGACCAACAGCTTGTTCAGACGGCGTACATAGGCCGCCGGGTCTTTCAAGCTGTCGCCGGCCGCCAGGGCCGCCTGATCGAAGAGGATGTGCGACAGGTCGCCGAAGCGCTCGTCGCTCTGCTCGTTGTCGAGCTTCTCGATCAGCGGGTGAGCCGGGTTGAATTCGAAGATCGGCTTCGAATCCGGAACCTTCTGACCGCTGGCTTCCAGGATCTGGCGCATCTGCAAGCCCAAGTCCTGCTCGCCGATGGCCAGGATTGCCGGGGAGTCGGTCAGGCGATGGGAAACCCGCACTTCAGCAACGGACTCGCCCAATGCGGTTTTCAGACGCTCGACCAGACCTTCTTTGGCCTTGGCGACTTCTTCCGCGGCCTTCTTGTCCTCTTCCGAGTCCAGGTTGCCCAGGTCCAGGTCACCGCGCGCCACGTCGACAAAGCTCTTGCCGTCGAAATCGCTGAGGTAGCTCATCAGCCACTCGTCGATACGATCGGTCAACAGCAGCACTTCGATGCCTTTCTTGCGGAAGACTTCCAGGTGCGGGCTGTTCTTGACCTGGGCGTAGGTTTCGCCGGTCAGGTAGTAGATCTTGTCCTGACCTTCCTTGGCGCGCGCCAGGTACTCGGCCAGACCAACAACCTGCTCGCCATCGTCGCCATGGGTCGATGCGAAACGCAGCAGGCCGGCGATTTTCTCCTTGTTGGCGAAATCTTCTGCCGGGCCCTCTTTCATGACCTGGCCGAAGTTCTTCCAGAAGCCCTTGTATTGCTCAGGCTCGTTCTTCGCCAGTTTTTCCAGCATGTCCAGGACGCGCTTGGTCAGCGCCGACTTCATCGAGTCGATGATCGGATCTTTCTGCAGGATTTCCCGCGACACGTTCAGCGACAGGTCGTTGGAATCGACCACGCCCTTGATGAAGCGCAGGTACAGCGGCAGGAAGGACTCGGCCTGATCCATGACGAACACGCGCTGCACGTACAGCTTCAGGCCTTTCGGCGCCTCACGCTGGTACAGGTCGAACGGCGCACGGGTCGGCACGTACAGCAATGAGCTGTATTCGAGCTTGCCTTCGACCTTGTTGTGGCTCCAGCTCAGCGGATTTTCGAAATCGTGAGCGATGTGCTTGTAGAACTCCTGGTATTCCTCGTCCTTGATCTCGGTACGCGGACGGGTCCACAGGGCGCTGGCGCGGTTGACGGTTTCCCACTCAACGGCCGGCTGCTCTTCACCTTCGGCAGCGGCCACTTCTTTCGGCAGCTCGATCGGCAAAGCGATGTGGTCGGAGTACTTCTTGATGATGTTGCGCAGACGCCAGCCATCGGCGAACTCGTCTTCACCGGACTTCAGGTGCAGGACGATGCGAGTGCCGCGCTCGGCCTTGTCGACGGTTGCGACTTCGAAATCGCCTTCGCCTTTGGACGACCAATGCACGCCTTCGCTGGCCGGGCTGCCGGCGCGACGGCTGAACACATCAACTTTGTCGGCGACGATGAAGGCGGAGTAGAAACCGACACCGAACTGGCCGATCAGGTGCGAGTCTTTCTTCTGGTCGCCGGTCAGGTGCTTCATGAAATCGGCGGTGCCGGACTTGGCGATGGTACCCAGGTGGGTGATCGCGTCTTCGCGGCTCATGCCAATACCGTTGTCTTCGAGGGTGACGGTTTTAGCGTCCTTGTCGAAGCTCACACGGATTTTCAGTTCGGCGCCACCTTCCAGCAGCTCTGGCTTGGCCAGGGCTTCGAAACGTAACTTGTCGACAGCGTCAGAGGCGTTCGAGATCAATTCGCGAAGGAAAATTTCCTTGTTGGAATACAGCGAATGGATCATGAGATGCAGCAGCTGCTTCACCTCGGTCTGGAAGCCCAGGGTTTCCTTTTGAGTTTCCACACTCATGGTCATCAAACTCCAATCAGATGGCATAAGCCGCGACCTTGAGGATCGACGGCGGGTTGTCCTCAGAGTTTGGGGCTGAGTTCAGGATTTCAAGGGCTCTTCGAGTTTGAAATGTGCACGGGCCGTGGCAATGGGCTCGGCTTCGGTGCTTTGCCAGGCGGTAATCGCCACATTGGCGACCCGGCGACCCTGGCGCCAAACCTGGCATCGGGCCCAGGTATCGCGAAACTGCCCGGCTCGCAGGTAATCCAGGGAGAAGTCGATGATCTTCGGCACCCCGGGCGTTCCGGTAAACACCAACAGGTGCAGCGCCGCGGCCAATTCCATGAAACCGGCGATCACACCGCCATGAATCGCCGGCAACAAGGGGTTACCGATGTTGTCCTGGTTCGCTGGCAGCTTGAACAGCAACTCATCTCCCACCCGGGAACATTCGACGCCGATCAGCCGGGCATAGGGAATCAAATCCAGCAACGAGGCGTAATCGCCCTGCTCATGGGCCTTTTGCAATTGCTCTTTCAGCGACTCGCTCATTGCGCACCTCCGGCAACCGCGCCACCAAAGCCCTTGGTGCCTTTGATGTTCTTTCCCATGCGCATGAAAGTGCCCATCACATGGGCAATGGGTTGCCCGGGGTCATCCTGATAGGCGAAGCCACGGGCAAAAATCACGTCGGTGGTGACCCGATAGCACTGGGCAAAGCCGTAGACATCCTTATGTGGTTCGGCGGCGTGCATGTAGTCGATGCGCAGGTCCAGGGTCGGGCAGACTTCGAATTCCGGGAGCACGCAAAGGGTCGCCATGCCACAGGCGGTGTCCATCAGCGAAGTCAGCGCTCCGCCATGAATCACGCCGGTTTCGGGATTGCCGACGATCTGCGGGCTGTACGGCAGCACAATCGTCAGCCCTTCGTTGCTGGCGCTGTGAACGCTTAGTCCAAGTACCTGGCAATGTCGCAGCGCTGACAGAAAGCGCTTCGCACGCTCAAAAACGGGGTTTTCAGTCATTTGATAAAAACTCTTGTTTATGTCTGTACAGTGCAGTGGCGGTCCGGGTAAAAGTTCCGCACTAGAACAAACTTATATATCTGAAAAAATTAAGGAACTTAACCCTGATGCGTGAGCTCTTAATGCCAGTAGATGCTTTTCATCAGGAGAAACACCCCATGCGTAAGACTTTAGCTATTGCCTTGATGTTGACCGCTTCCCTCGGTCTCGCGGCCTGCGATAAAAAATCCGAGGACAAAGCTCAAGATGCTGCCAAACATGCTGAGCAAGCTCAGCAAGACATGAGCAAAGCTCAGGATAAAGTGAACGACGCGGCGAAAGAAAACGCCGAAGCCGCCAAAGATCAGGCTGAATCGAACGCAGAAGCGGTAAAAGAGGCTGCTCCAGCCGCTCCGACTGCTCCAGCTGCCCCGGAAGCGCCTAAGAACTAATACGGTTTTTAGCGTGACAAAAGAAAACCCGCCAAGTGCGGGTTCTCTTTTGCCTTGATAAAAGTGGTTAGAGCAAAATCGTTCGAAAAGTCGGACTAATCATCAGCAACAGCGAACAGATCAATCCCACCAGCCAAACCAGACTGCGTTGCCAAGCCAGGTCCTTCCAGTAGCACACCAGGTAGATAACCCGCGTGATCACGAAGATGATCGCCAGGCAATCGATCAGCCAGCCCGCCGTCTGCGTGGTATGCGCCATCAACACACCCACCGCGAACAATATGAACGCTTCGAAACTGTTCTGATGCGCCGCCAGCGCCCGGGCTCCCAGACCTGTGAGTTGCATCTGCTGTTGGCGCGGCAGGTGGTTATCGTAACCACCCTGCTCTTTCATGGCCCTGGTCACGGGCATTCGCGCCAGATAAATCAACACCGCACTGATAAACACGCACCAGAATGGAATACTCATCAAGCTGCCTCTTTAATTGCCTCCGGCAACGGCGCCTCTGTAGGGGTATAGACCATCACGTCAAGAACGTCGGAATGAAACTCGCGGCGGTACAAAACAAACACGACGCCGGCACTCATCAACATGAACAGCCACGGGCTGACAAACCAGGCCAGCATGGTCATGCCGAAGTAGTAGGAACGCAGCCCGAAGTTGAACTGGTTGGCGGCCATGGAGATGACGCGGGCGGCGCGTGAAGCGAATGCTTTGCGCTCTTGCTCCGATACATGGCGCTCACCGACCATCGGCGCCGAACCTACCAGTACCGCCGCAAAGTTGTACTGGCGCATGCACCAGCTGAACGTGAAGAACGCATAGACAAACACCAGCGCCAGGCACAGCAACTTGATTTCCGACATGCCCTGGGACGCCTGTTGCACCATCGGAATATCCGCCAGCAAGGATACCGCCCGTTCCGAAGCCCCCAATACCGTGAGAATACCGGCCAGGATAATCAATGTACTGGAGGCGAAGAACGACGCATTGCGCTCCAGATTGCCGATCACGCTGGCATCGGCGATGCGGTTGTCGCGCAGCAGCATGCGGCGCATCCAGTCTTCACGATACAGGTGCAGCACACTGGCCAGGCACGCGGTGTCACGGCCTTTCCATGTGGCATAGCGGGTGTACCCGCCCCAGCAGATAACAAACCAGACGGCGGCAAGAATGTGGATCAGGTTGGCTTGGATGAACGACATGCAGGTCCTTGTGATGTGTTTGCGGTGTACATAAACCCTGTAGGAGCGAGCTTGCTCGCGAAGACCCTGAGAGCAACGCGTTTATCCAGAAATCACGCGCTATAGTTCACGACCTTCGCGAGCAAGCTCGCTCCTACAAGGGCCATGGCAGTATTTCGACGTTAGCGCAGAAGAAAAGACACCGCATCACCCCATAAAAAAATGCCCCGTATCGATTGATACGGGGCATTTCTGTTTTGTTCACAGGCCCGCTTGTGACGGGCCGGTAAAGCTTAAGCCAGCGCTTCTTCGCGCTTGCCCAGCAGACGGTCGCAGACCACGGCGACCACCAGCGTCATCACCGACGGCACCAACCACGCCAGGCCCTGCTCGCTAAGCGGCAGGTGGGCCATTTGTGTTGGCATCCAGTCCGCCAGGCCGGCCCCCTTCAGGGCATCGATCAGGCCGAAGATGAACGACACCAGCATCACCGGGCCGAGGATACGACCCTGCTCATGCCAGAAGTCCTTGCAGAAGCTCAACGCCACCAGAACGATGCACGGCGGGTAGATCGCGGTCAGTACCGGGATCGAGAACGCGATCAGCTTGGTCAGGCCCAGGTTGGACACCAGCAGCGAGAACGCCGCCAGGATGATTACCAGTGTCTTGTAAGACAACGGCACCACACGGCTGAAGTACTCGGCGCAGGCACAGGTCAGGCCGACCGCGGTCACCAGGCATGCCAGGGAAATCAGCACGGCCAGGAAACCGCTACCCAGCGAACCGAAGGTGTGCTGCACGTAAGCGTGCAATACCGCCGCGCCATTGGTAGCGCCAGCGGCCACTTCATGGCTGCCCGAACCGAGGCGGAACAGGCTGACATACACCAGTGCCAGACCCACGCCGGCGATCAGGCCAGCGATGATCGCATAGCGGGTGATCAGGGCTGGCGACTCGACGCCGCGGGAACGGATGGCGTTGACGATGACGATGCCGAACACCAGGGCGCCCAGGGTATCCATGGTCAGGTAACCATTGATGAAGCCTTGGGAAAACGGTGCTGCAACGTATTCAGGGGTTGCATGGCCAATGTCACCGGCCGGCAAGGCGAATGCTGCAATGCCCAGCGCGGCCAGGGCGATGATCTTCAGCGGCGCGAGGAAGCGCCCTACGGTATCCAGCAAACGGCCCGGATACAGCGAGATGAAGAACACCAGCAGGAAGTAAACCGAGCTGTAGAGGAACAGAGCCAGCGGGCTCTCGCCGGTCAGGGGCGCCAGACCCACCTCGAAGGATACCGTCGCGGTACGTGGCGTCGCGAACAGCGGGCCAACAGCGAGGTAGCAAGCCGCTGCCAGCAGGCCACCGGCCACTTTACCGATCGGGCTGCTCAAGGCATCCATTGCTCCGCCGACCTTGGCCAGCGCCACGACGGTGATCACCGGCAGACCAACTGCGGTGACCAGGAAACCCAGCGCCGCCATCCAGACATTGGGCCCGGACTGTAAACCGACGATAGGTGGGAAGATGATGTTGCCAGCCCCGACGAACAGGGCAAACGTCATAAAACCAAGTGCCAGGATGTCCTGGCCTTTCAACACTTTCATTAAGGAAATACCACACTACTGAATCGGAATTTAGAGAGGGATTTCCCTATGGGTGAGGGAAATGCTGTCAGTCCGTATAAGACCGACCCTTTTAGCGCGTTGCGCGCCTTGTGGGCCGCAGACGCAAAAATGGCGCATAGACTAACGAATTTGACCGATAAACGCACTGTTAGAGGGCGAACTATCCGATCTACGACATTTGCGTGTCGCATTTTCGCATGTAAATGGTTGGCGCCTGTAAGTCCGCCTTCGCGAGCAAGCCCGCTCCCACATTGGTACGCGTACAAAATGTGGGAGCGGGCTTGCTCGCGAAGAGGCCGGTACCGCCAACACAAATCCCGGAAACGACAAAGGCCACCCGAAGGTGGCCTTTGTTTGGTGAAGCGTCAGCTAAGCGCGAGGCTTACTTGACAGCCCAACCAGTCAGCTCGGCCAGGGCCTTGCCGATGTCTGCCAGCGAACGCACGGTTTTAACGCCTGCGTCTTGCAGAGCAGCGAATTTCTCGTCTGCAGTACCTTTGCCGCCAGAGATGATTGCGCCAGCATGGCCCATGCGCTTGCCCGGAGGAGCAGTCACACCAGCGATGTAGGAAACAACCGGCTTGGTCACGTGTGCCTTGATGTAGGCAGCCGCTTCTTCTTCAGCCGAACCGCCGATCTCACCGATCATCACGATCGCTTCGGTCTTCGGGTCTTCCTGGAACAGCTTCAGGATGTCGATGAAGTTCGAACCCGGGATCGGGTCACCACCGATGCCGACGCAAGTCGACTGACCGAAACCGGCGTCAGTAGTCTGCTTCACAGCTTCGTAGGTCAGGGTGCCGGAACGGGAAACGATACCGACCTTGCCTGGCAAGTGAATGTGACCTGGCATGATGCCGATCTTGCATTCGCCTGGGGTGATCACGCCTGGGCAGTTAGGGCCGATCAGGACTACGCCCAGCTCGTCGCACTTAACTTTAGCGTCCAGCATGTCCAGGGTAGGAATGCCTTCGGTGATGCACACGATCAGCTTGATGCCGCCGAAAGCAGCTTCCAGGATCGAATCTTTGCAGAAAGGAGCCGGAACGTAGATCACGCTGGCGGTGGCGCCAGTGGCAGCTACAGCGTCTTTAACGGTGTTGAACACTGGCAGGCCCAGGTGCTCGGTACCGCCTTTGCCTGGAGTTACACCACCAACCATCTTGGTGCCGTACTCGATGGCTTGCTGGGTGTGGAAACTACCTTGCGAACCGGTAATACCCTGGCAGATAACTTTGGTGTCTTTATTGATCAGGACGCTCATTATTTGCCCTCCGCAGCTTTGACAACTTGTTGAGCAGCGTCGGTCAGGCTGGTAGCAGCGATGATGTTCAAACCGCTTTCTGCCAGTACTTTAGCGCCCAGCTCAGCGTTGTTGCCTTCAAGGCGAACAACAACCGGGATTTTCACGCCGACTTCTTTCACTGCACCGATGATGCCTTCGGCAATCATGTCGCAGCGAACGATGCCGCCGAAGATGTTGACCAGTACTGCAGCGACGTTAGTGTCGGACAGGATGATCTTGAACGCTTCGGTAACGCGTTCCTTGGTAGCACCGCCGCCCACGTCGAGGAAGTTGGCTGGTTTGCCGCCATGCAGGTTGACGATGTCCATGGTACCCATGGCCAGGCCAGCACCGTTGACCATGCAACCGATGTTGCCTTCCAGCGCTACGTAGTTCAGTTCGAACTTGGCAGCGTGCGCTTCGCGCGGATCGTCCTGCGACGGATCGTGGAAAGTCTTCAGCTTAGGCTGACGGTACATGGCGTTGGCGTCGATGTTGATCTTGGCGTCCAGGCAGTGCAGATCGCCGTCAGCCTTGATCACCAGCGGGTTCACTTCCAGCAGGGCCAGGTCGTGATCCTTGAACAGTTTGGCCAGACCTACGAAGATCTTGGCGAACTGGGCAACTTGCTTGCCTTCCAGACCCAACTGGAATGCCAGCTCGCGACCCTGGAATGGCTGAGCGCCAACCAGTGGATCGATAGTGGCTTTCAGAATTTTTTCTGGAGTGTCGTGAGCGATTTTCTCGATGTCCACGCCACCTTCGGTGGAAGCCATGAACACGATACGACGGCTCGAACGGTCAACGACAGCGCCCAGGTACAGCTCTTTAGCGATATCAGTGCACGATTCAACCAGGATCTTGGTGACTGGCTGACCATTGGCGTCAGTCTGGTAAGTCACCAGACGCTTGCCCAGCCACTGCTGTGCGAAGGCTTTGGCGTCTTCTTTGCTGCGAACCAGCTTTACGCCGCCCGCTTTACCGCGACCACCGGCGTGGACCTGGGCTTTGACAACCCACTCGCTGCCGCCGATTTTGTCGCAAGCTTCTGCTGCTGCTTCCGGGGTGTCTACCGCGTAACCGGTGGAAACTGGCAGGCCGTACTCAGCGAACAGCTGCTTACCCTGATACTCGTGAAGATTCATGCTTATTACCGTCTTCGTTAGGTACTGCGCATTCGGTGCTGCACTCATTCAAGTGCCGCACCACCTGTGACTGCTGCTTGCATAGCCTTTCCGGATACCCGGTGCAGCTATGCAAGACTGCGTCCAGCGGATATTCCGCGGTGAGTCTTGCATGCAAGGCTCACGACGGGCCATTCCGCCGTGGTTTCTTATTGTCTTAACGCTTCTTGCGGTTGGCGATGTGGATGGCGCCGCCATTCACAGCCAAAGCAGCTTCGTGCAAGGCTTCAGACAGGGTCGGATGGGAGAAAACCATCATGCCCAGGTCTTCAGCGCTGGTGCCGAATTCCATACCGATCGCGCCCTGCTGAACCAGTTCTGCAGCGCTCGGGCCAATCACGTGGACGCCCAATACGCGGTCTGTCTTGGCATCTGCGATGACCTTGACGAAACCACCGGTGTCGTTGGCAGCCATGGCACGGCCAGAGGCTGCGAACGGGAAGGTGCCGACGTTAACTTCAACGCCTTCAGCTTTCAAGGCCTGCTCGGTTTTACCGACCCACGCGATTTCCGGGTGAGTATAAATAACCGAAGGGATCAGATCATAGTTCATCTGGGCCTTGTGGCCCTTGATGCGCTCGACAACCATGATGCCCTCTTCCGAGGCCTTGTGCGCCAGCATCATGCCGCGAACCACGTCGCCGATGGCGTAAACGCCCGGTACGGTGGTGGCGCAGTGATCGTCAACGTGCACGAAACCGCGCTCGTCCAGGGTCACGCCGCAGTCGGCAGCCAACAGATCAGTGGTCACCGGACGGCGACCAACGGCTACGATCAGCTTGTCGAAAGTGATGTTCTGTTCGCCCTTGGCATCGGTGTAGTTCACCACGACTTCGTCGCCGTTCACTTTGGAACCGGTGACGCGAGCGCCCAGCTTGATGTCCAGACCCTGCTTGGTCAGGGTTTTCAGCGCTTCCTTGGAAACAGCGGTGTCCGCTGCCATCAGGAAGGTGTCCAGGGCTTCCAGGACAGTCACTTCTGCCCCCAGACGCGACCAGACCGAACCCAGTTCCAGACCGATCACGCCAGCACCGATCACGCCCAGACGCTTGGGTACGGATTGGAATTCCAGGGCACCGGTGGAGTCGACGATCACATTCTGGTCAACCGGAGCTGGCGGAATGTCGATCGGACGCGAACCTGGAGCCAGGATGACGTTTTCGGCTTCGATGATTTCTACCGAGCCATCAGGCTTGGTGACTTCAACTTTCTTGCCGGCCAGCAGCTTGCCGTGACCCTGGATCGAGGTCACACCGTTGGCTTTGAACAGGGTCGCAACGCCGGAGGTCAGGCCTTTGACGATGTTGGCTTTACGGCCGACCATCGCTGGCACGTCCATGGTCACGCCAGCGTGATTGATACCGTGGATCGCGAAACCGTCCTGGGCTTCGTGGAATTTCCAAGAACTGTCCAGCAGGGCCTTGGATGGAATGCAGCCGACGTTCAGGCAGGTACCGCCCAGAGCCAGTTTGCCTTCCTTGTCGGTGTACTTCTCGATGCAGGCCGTCGAAAGACCAAGCTGAGCGGCCTTGATGGCAGCCACATAGCCGCCAGGGCCAGCGCCGATCACTACTACGTCAAATTTCTGCGACATTCAAAAAATCCTCTTTAGCGAAAAGCTTCAAGCCGCGAGCGGCAAGCCAGGCTGCGGGTTTTCCGACAGCCCGGGCTTGCAGCTCATGGCTGCTTCTATCAGATATCCAGCAACAGACGAGCCGGATCTTCCAGCAGGTTCTTGATGGTCACCAGGAAGGTCACAGCTTCTTTGCCATCGATCAGACGGTGATCGTAGGACAGTGCCAGGTACATCATCGGACGGATAACGACCTGGCCGTTGATGGCCATCGGACGCTGGATGATGTTGTGCATGCCCAGGATGGCTGCTTGTGGCGGGTTGACGATCGGGGTCGACATCATCGAACCGAAAGTACCACCGTTGGTGATGGTGAAAGTACCACCGGTCATTTCGTCCATCGACAGTTTGCCGTCGCGGGCTTTCTTGCCGAAGGTGGCGATGCCGCCTTCGATTTCAGCCAGGCTCATCAGTTCGGCGTTACGCAGAACCGGTACAACCAGGCCGCGATCGCTGGAAACTGCAACGCCGACGTCAGCGTAGCCGTGGTAAACGATGTCGCCGCCGTCGATCGACGCGTTGACAGCCGGGAAGCGTTTCAGCGCTTCGGTGGCTGCTTTCACGAAGAACGACATGAAGCCCAGGCGCACGCCGTTGTGGGACTTCTCGAACAGGTCCTTGTACTTCGAACGCAGCGCCATGACTTCGGTCATGTCGACTTCGTTGAAGGTGGTCAGCATCGCCATGTTCGATTGAGCTTCAACCAGACGCTTGGCCACGGTGGCACGTACGCGGGTCATCGGTACGCGCTTCTCGATGCGATCGCCAGCAGCGAATACCGGAGCGGCAGCGGCAGGTGCAGCAGCCTTGGCAGGCGCGGCAGCCGGAGCGGCTTTCTTGGCTTCGACAGCGGCAACCACGTCTTCCTTGGTTACACGACCATCTTTGCCGGTGCCTTTGACGGAAGCCAGGTTGATGCCGTTTTCTTCGGCCAGCTTGCGAGCAGCTGGAGCCGCGATAGCGTCTTCGTCAACGCCGGCAGCTGGAGCTGCGGCAGCAGCGGCCGGAGCAGCAGCAGCAGCAGCAGCAGCGCCGCCTTCAACGATGGAGCCCAGAACTTCGTCGGACAGAACGGTTTCGCCTTCGTTCTTGACGATAGCGCCCAGCACGCCGTCAGCGGTAGCCAGCACTTCCAGCACGACTTTGTCGGTTTCGATGTCGACGATCAGTTCGTCGCGCTTGACCGCGTCGCCCGGTTGTTTGTGCCAGGTGGCAACGGTGCCATCGGCAACCGATTCCGGGAAAGTGGGGGCTTTGATCTCGATAGCCATTGTCTGTGGTTCCTTAAATTCGGTTTCAGGTGCGCGAAGGCGTTAAACAGTAAAGGCGTCTTGCAGCAGTTGTTCCTGCTGTTCGGCGTGCATCGATGCGTAACCGCATGCAGGTGCAGCAGAAGCCTCACGGCCCGCGTACTCGAGTACGAGAGACTTGTTGAGGTTGCTGATGCTGCGACGCATGTGGTGTTGGCTGCAGTACCACGCACCCTGGTTCATCGGCTCTTCCTGACACCAGACGGCATGCTTGGCGTTGGTATAAGGAGCCAGGACTTCTTTCAAGTCGTCCTCAGGGAATGGGTACAGCTGCTCGATACGCACGACAGCGATGTCGTCACGACCTTCGGCACGGCGTTTTTCCAGCAGGTCGTAGTAGACCTTGCCGCTACACAGAACAACGCGCTCGACCTTTTTCGGGTCTTGGGCATCGATTTCCGGGATAACGGTCTGGAACGAACCTTCGGCCAGATCTTCCAGCGTCGAGATGGCCAGCTTGTGGCGCAACAGCGACTTCGGAGTCAGGACTACCAGTGGCTTGCGCAGCGGGCGGATCACCTGACGGCGCAGCAAGTGGTAGATCTGAGCCGGCGTCGTCGGCATGCACACCTGAATGTTGTGCTCGGCGCACAACTGCAGGTAACGCTCCAGACGAGCCGAGGAGTGCTCCGGACCCTGACCTTCATAACCGTGCGGCAGCAGCATGGTCAGACCGCACAGGCGACCCCACTTGTGCTCGCCACTGGTGATGAACTGGTCGATAACTACCTGGGCGCCGTTGGCGAAGTCGCCGAACTGGGCTTCCCAGATAACCAGGGCATTCGGCGTGGTGGTCGAGTAACCGTACTCGAACGCCAATACCGCTTCTTCGGACAGGAACGAGTCGTACAGGTCGAAGCGTGGCTGACCGTCGTACAGGTTCTGCAGCGGGATGTAGGTGCCCGCGTCCTTCTGGTTGTGCAGGACAGCATGGCGGTGCGAGAACGTACCGCGGCCGATGTCCTGGCCAGTCATGCGAATCGGGTGACCTTCGAACGCCAGGGTCGCGTACGCCATGGTTTCGGCGTAACCCCAGTTGATCGGCAGGCCGCCGGCTTGCATCTTCTGGCGGTCTTCGTAGATCTTGGCAACCTGGCGCTGAACCACGAAGCCTTCCGGGATTTCCAGCAGCTTGGCGGACAGTTCCTGCAAGGTCTTGAGGTCGAAGCGAGTGTCGTGACGCGCGGTCCAGGCGTGGCCCAGATACGGACGCCAGTCCACGAACAACTCTTTGTTCGGCTCTTTGACCAGGCTTTTGACCACGTGCAGACCGTTGTCCAGCGCGTTGCGGTACTCGTCGACTTTCGCCTTGACACGCTCAGCATCCAGCACACCGGCCTGGGTCAGACGATCGGCATACAGCTCACGGGTGGTGCGCTGTTTGGTGATCTGCTGATACATCAGAGGCTGGGTGCCGCTTGGCTCGTCGGCCTCGTTGTGGCCGCGACGACGGTAGCAGACCAGGTCGATCACCACGTCACGCTTGAACTGCATGCGGTAGTCGATGGCCAGCTGGGTCACGAACAATACGGCTTCCGGATCATCACCATTCACATGGAGGATCGGCGCCTGGATCATTTTCGCAACGTCGGTCGCGTACTCGGTGGAACGCGAGTCCAGCGGGTTGCTGATGGTGAAACCGACCTGGTTGTTGATCACGATGTGCACGGTACCGCCGGTCTTGAAACCGCGGGTCTGCGACATCTGGAAGGTTTCCATGACCACGCCTTGACCGGCGAATGCAGCGTCACCGTGGATGGAGATCGGCAGAACCTTCTCACCGGTCGGGTCGTTGCGACGATCCTGACGGGCGCGAACCGAACCCTCGACCACCGGGGAAACGATTTCCAGGTGGGACGGGTTGAACGCCATGGCCAGGTGAACTTCACCGCCGGTGGTCATCACGTTGGACGAGAAGCCCTGGTGGTATTTCACGTCACCGGAACCCAGCTCGACCTTCTTCTTGCCTTCGAACTCGTCGAACAGCTCGCGCGGGTTCTTGCCGAAGGTGTTGACCAGCACGTTCAGACGGCCACGGTGGGCCATGCCGATGACGATTTCCTTGGTGCCGTAGGAGCCGGAACGCTGGATCAGCTCGTCGAGCATCGGAATCAGGCTTTCGCCGCCTTCCAGACCGAAACGCTTGGTACCCGGGTATTTGGTGCCCAGGTATTTTTCCAGGCCTTCGCCGGCGGTCACGCGCTCGAGCAGGTGGCTCTTGATGTCGGCGGAGTACGTCGGACGACCGCGCACGCTTTCCAGACGCTGCTGGAACCACTGGCGCTGCTCGGAATCGGTGATGTGCGTGAATTCAGCGCCGATGGTGCGGCAATATGTCTGCTGCAACGCTTCGTGAATTTCGCGTAGGCTCGCTTCCTCTTTGCCGATGAACAGGTCGCCGGCACGGAAGGTCGTATCAAGATCGGCATTGGTCAAGCCGTAATGATTGATCGACAGGTCTGCAGGTGCAGGACGCTGCCACAGCCCCAGCGGGTCAAGCTGGGCTGCCTGGTGGCCACGCATACGGTAGGCCTGGATCAATCGCAGCACTTCAACTTGCTTCTTCTCGTGCTCACTGCTCACGCTGCCGGCGGAAACCGGTTGGGCGCGGCGCTGGTTCTTTGCCAGCAAGACGAAATGATCGCGAATTGTGGAGTGCGAAACATCGGTGGCAGAGTTGCCGTCAGCAGGCAACTTCTGGAAGTAGGTGCGCCACTCTTCTGGCACAGCGTTAGGGTCGTGCAGGTAGAGCTCGTAAAGCTCTTCCACATAGGCAGCGTTACTACCGGATAGGTAGGCGCTGTTCCACATGCGCTGCATCACGCTTTCTTGCATGCTTGGTCACCCTCGGTTAGGGGAACACCATCGATGTCGACACCGAGCAAACTTGCAGAAGTCCGAATGCAGCGACCAAAACAAGCCACTAGGATCACACTGATAGTCCGGGTACCAGCCCGGATGCCCCTGCTTGTCTCATTTCTTCAAAATAAGAGCCGCAGCCTTTTAAGCTGCTGCTCAGGTTAAAACTACGGCGCCGGTTGAAGCCTGCGCCGTAGCATCTACGGGTACAGCGGGTACAGCAGCTGAATCACACGCCGCTTGAGAGCAACATGTTACGGATGTGACCGATGGCCTTAGTCGGGTTCAGGCCTTTCGGACATACGTTGACGCAGTTCATGATCCCGCGGCAGCGGAATACGCTGAACGGGTCATCCAGCGAAGCCAGGCGCTCGGACGTCTTGGTGTCACGGCTGTCTGCCAGGAAGCGGTACGCTTGCAGCAGGGCAGCTGGACCCAGGAACTTGTCCGGGTTCCACCAGAAGGACGGGCAGGAAGTCGAGCAGCAAGCGCACAGGATGCACTCGTACAGACCGTCCAGCTTTTCACGTTCTTCAGGGGACTGCAGGCGCTCGATGGCCGGAGCCGGCGTGTCGTTCTGCAGGTATGGCTTAACCTTTTCGTATTGCTTGTAGAAGATGCTCATATCGACGACCAGGTCACGGATAACCGGCAAACCTGGCAGAGGACGAACGATCAACTTGTTACCTTTTACGACAGCAGACAGCGGCGTGACGCACGCCAGGCCGTTTTTGCCGTTGATGTTCATGCCGTCGGAACCGCAAACACCTTCACGGCAAGAGCGACGATAGGAGAAACCCTCGTCCTGCTCTTTGATCAGGGCCAGCACGTCCAGCACCATCAGGTCTTTACCACCGGTATCAACCTGGAATTCCTGCATGAACGGCGCGGCGTCCTGATCAGGGTTGTAACGATAAACGCTGACTTGCAACATGGCGGCCACCCTTAATAAGTCCGAATCTTAGGTTCAAAAGTCGGAACAGTCTTCGGCGAGAAGTTCACGGCACGCTTGGTCACGCGCTTGTCACCCGGGAAGTAAAGGGTGTGGCACAGCCAGTTTTCGTCGTCACGATCTTCGAAGTCTTCACGGGCGTGAGCACCACGGGACTCTTTACGCACTTCGGCAGCGATGGCGGTGGCTTCGGCCACTTCCAGCAGGTTCTGCAGTTCCAGAGCTTCGATACGTGCAGTGTTGAACGCCTGCGACTTATCGTTGATCTTCACGTTGGCGATGCGCTTGCGCAGGTCAGCCAGCTGGGCAATACCCTTCTGCATGTATTCGCCGGTACGGAATACACCGAAGTAGTTCTGCATGCAGTTTTGCAGCTCGCGACGCAGGGTTGCCACGTCTTCGCCTTCGGTACGCTCGTTCAGGGCGGACAGGCGCGCCAGGGCAGCCTGGATGTCGGCGTCGGTGGCTTCGTCGTATTCGATACCGTCGGTCAGCGCCTTTTCCAGGTGCAGGCCGGCAGCACGGCCGAATACCACCAGGTCGAGCAGCGAGTTGCCGCCCAGACGGTTGGCACCGTGAACCGATACGCAAGCCACTTCACCTACAGCGAACAGACCAGGAATGATCTCGTCCACGCCTTCGGCGTTCTGGGTGATTGCCTGGCCATGAATGTTGGTGGCAACGCCGCCCATCATATAGTGGCAGGTCGGAACAACCGGAACCGGAGCAACAACCGGGTCAACGTGCGCAAAAGTCTTCGACAGTTCGCAGATGCCTGGCAGACGGCTGTGCAGCACTTCTTCGCCCAGGTGGTCGAGCTTGAGCATCACGTGGTCGCCGTTCGGACCGCAACCGTTGCCGGCGATGATCTCTTTAACCATCGAACGGGCAACAACGTCACGACCGGCAAGGTCTTTGGCGTTCGGAGCATAACGCTCCATGAAACGCTCGCCGTGCTTGTTGATCAGGTATCCACCTTCACCACGGCAACCTTCTGTAACCAGTACACCCGCGCCGGCGATACCGGTCGGGTGGAACTGCCACATTTCGATGTCTTGTACCGGTACGCCAGCACGCAGCGCCATGCCAACGCCGTCACCGGTGTTGATCAGGGCGTTGGTGGTCGAAGCGTAGATACGACCTGCACCGCCGGTGGCCAGTACGGTGGCCTTGGCGCGGATGTAGGTGGTTTCGCCGGTTTCGATGCAGATGGCGATCACGCCGACGAACTCGCCTTCGCCGTTCTTCACCAGATCGACAGCGTAGTACTCGTTCAGGAACACGGTACCGGCTTTCAGGTTGCCCTGATAAAGGGTGTGCAGCAGAGCGTGACCGGTACGGTCGGACGCAGCGCAAGTACGCGCAGCCTGGCCGCCTTTACCGTAGTCCTTGGACTGACCGCCGAATGGACGCTGGTAGATACGACCTTGCTCGGTACGCGAGAATGGCATACCCATGTGGTCCAGCTCGTAAACGGCAGCCGGGCCTTCCTGACACATGTATTCGATAGCGTCCTGGTCACCGATGTAGTCGGAACCCTTGACGGTATCGTACATGTGCCAGCGCCAGTCATCGTTCGGGTCAGCGGACGCGATCGCGCAGGTGATGCCGCCCTGGGCGGATACAGTGTGCGAACGGGTCGGGAAAACCTTGGTGATCACGGCAGTCTTGTGACCGCCCTGTGCCAGTTGCAGCGCTGCGCGCATGCCGGCACCGCCACCACCAATAATGATGGCGTCGAAAGAAATCGTTGGAATGTTAGCCATGACTCAGATACCCCAGAGAATCTGCACGCCCCAGACGAAGTAAGCGAACATCGCAACGCCGCAGACTGCCTGGAAAAGGAAACGTATAGCGGTCGCGGACTTGCCGAACGCCATTGGCGTCAGGTAGTCGGTCGCGATGGTCCACATGCCGACCCAGGCGTGAGCGCCGAGGGCAACAAGGGCCAGGAGGCTGAAAATACGCATTCCGTTATGGGCGAACAGTTCATGCCACTGGGCGTACTCGAGGCCAGGGTTGGCCACGATGTATCCGATCAGGAAGATGAAGTAAGCCGCGAGAACGACCGCAGACACACGTTGCGCCATCCAGTCATAGAGGCCCGAACGCGACAGGTTCGTGACGTTAGTTACCATATCCAAACTCCTGCCAGAACGATTACCACCACGGAAACGGCGATAACGATTTTCGAGCCCAGCTTGCCGCCTTCCAGCGTCTCACCGATGCCCATGTCCATCATCAAATGGCGCACACCGGCTACCAGGTGATAAAGCAGAGCGGACAGGATGCCCCATGTCACTAGCTTGGCTAGCGGACTGGTCAGACACGCTTTCACCTGACCGAAGCCTTCCTCGGAGCTCAGCGACTTGTCCAATGCGTAAAGCATGATGGCAAGGCACACGAAGAGGATGACACCGGAGATTCGGTGAAGGATGGACGTGTAAGCAGTGACTGGGAGTTTGATGGTCCTTAGGTCTAGGTTTACAGGTCGTTGGCTTTTCACGGCTTTTTTTTCACACTGAAGAGCCCCTAACAATCAGGGCAAAGTTGTTGGGGAGTGCACTGGTCAGGTAACCACCACCCAGGGATGCGACCCCCAATGAAAGCAAGCCCAAAAGCCCTTGGCGGTCGGTGGCCGAGTATAGACAGTTAGGCTACTAATGACAACGCAAACACCTAACCCAAACAGCTGATTGCGCAACTGACATAAAAGGCGTAAATGGCAGCCAATTTCGAGAAAAAAGTCCGGTTAAAGCCTTCTGGAGCAAGACTTTAGGCAAATTGACATTCGAATTTATCTCACTATAGTGGTGCGGGCCCTGCGTGGGGGGTCTGTCTGATGATTTCAAGCATAAATAGGAGGCCACATGGCTGACAAAAAAGCGCAGTTGATCATCGAGGGCGCAGCCCCCGTCGAGCTGCCCATTTTAACCGGCACCGTTGGTCCCGATGTTATCGATGTTCGGGGCCTGACGGCCACGGGCCGTTTCACCTTTGACCCTGGTTTCATGTCGACCGCCTCGTGCGAGTCGAAGATCACCTATATCGACGGCGACAACGGCATTCTGCTGCACCGCGGCTACCCGATCGAACAGCTGGCTGAAAAGTCGGACTACCTGGAAACCTGCTATCTGCTGCTCAACGGCGAACTGCCGACCGCAGAACAGAAGGCCCAGTTCGTCAGCACCGTGAAGAACCACACCATGGTTCACGAGCAGCTGAAGACCTTCTTCAACGGCTTCCGCCGCGACGCCCACCCGATGGCCGTCATGTGCGGCGTAGTCGGCGCCCTCTCGGCGTTCTACCACGACTCCCTGGACATCAATAACCCGCAGCATCGCGAAATCTCCGCGATCCGCCTGGTTGCCAAGATGCCGACCCTGGCCGCAATGGTTTACAAGTACTCCATGGGCCAACCCATGATGTACCCGCGCAACGACCTGTCGTACGCGGAAAACTTCCTGCACATGATGTTCAACACCCCGTGCGAGATCAAACCGATCAGCCCGGTACTCGCCAAGGCCATGGACCGGATCTTCATCCTCCATGCCGACCACGAGCAGAACGCCTCGACGTCCACCGTGCGCCTGGCGGGTTCTTCGGGCGCCAACCCGTTCGCCTGTATCGCCGCCGGTATCGCTGCACTGTGGGGCCCTGCCCACGGCGGTGCGAACGAAGCCGTACTGACCATGCTCGATGAAATCGGCGATGTTTCGAACATCGACAAGTTCATCGCCAAGGCCAAGGACAAGAACGATCCGTTCAAACTGATGGGCTTCGGTCACCGCGTTTACAAAAACCGCGACCCGCGCGCCACGGTCATGAAGCAGACCTGCGACGAAGTATTGAAGGAACTGGGCATCCAGAACGATCCGCAACTCGAACTGGCCATGCGCCTGGAAGAGATCGCCCTGACCGACCCGTACTTCATCGAACGCTCGCTGTACCCGAACGTCGACTTCTACTCGGGGATCATCCTCAAGGCGATCGGCATTCCAACCAGCATGTTCACCGTGATCTTCGCCCTGGCGCGGACCGTCGGCTGGATCTCCCACTGGAAAGAGATGCTCTCCAGCCCGTACAAGATCGGCCGTCCGCGCCAGTTGTACACCGGCTACGAGTCGCGTGACATCACCAAGCTGGAAGACCGCAAGTAAGATCTGTCTTGCTGTAGCGTGTTGAGTTGTACCGGGAACGGCCTCTGCTTTTTATATAAAGAGCAGGAGGCCGTTTTTGTTTGTGCGCTTTTTTGATGGTGTACATATCCGTTTCTGCGGTTACGGCCGCTATTGGTTCCGCCCTTACGGCGGGTCACTTGGAAAAGCGCCAAGTAACCAAGCGCTTTTGCCCCTGACATTCGGTGCCTCGCCCAGGCTCGGCATTCCCTCGCTCCGGTCCTGCTCCGTGGGCCCGCCGCCATCGGCCATCCATGGCCGGGGGCGGCTAACCCGAGGCGGCCTACCGGCCGGCCTGGTTGCTGGTTGAGCTCGCTGCAGAATTTCGATCGGCCGACAGGTCGCCATCGCGAGTAAGCTCGCTCCCACAGAAGAGCAGAGCAAAAGCAGGGCCGCGTACCCCCACGCTCTTCACCACTCATCAGGCCGAGCGTTAGCTCGCCTGCAGCTTTTGATCTTGATCCACCCGCCCCCTCGGCAGGCTGAGCGGAGGTGTTTATCCGGGGATTGGCGCGCAGCGCCGTTCGACGCAGTCGAACTCATCGCATGTAGGTGCCAGCGAAGCCAACCGGAGGGCGATGCCCCCGGATGAATGCCGGAGCGAAGGAACCCCGAGCCCTGGCGAGGGGCCGTACGTTCGGGGCGAGACTTTTTGGTTCCTTTTGTGTCGTTTGACAAAAGGGACTCGCCGTAAGGGCGAAACCATAAGTCGCCGTTACCGAAGGAATGGATATGTACCCCCTCAAAAAACACTCCAACTGACACAAAGTCTTCGCGAGCAGACTCGCTCCTACAGTAAAACGGGCAAATCCAAAAAACCGGGTCGATTACCGCCCAATAAAAAAATGCCCCGATCTCTCGATCGGGGCATTTCTGCTTAACCAACTTACACAAACAATCTCGAAGCCTTAGTGCGAAACCGCCCCACTCGCCCCCAACCCCGTCTGCGAACGAACAAACTGCGGGAAGAACAACGCCCGCTCATTATCCGCAGCAGTCGACTTGTCAGTGATCGAGAAGAACCAGATCCCCACAAACGCAATGATCATCGAGAACAACGCCGGGTATTCATACGGGAAGATAGCCTTCTCGTGATGCAGGATCTGCACCCAGATGGTTGGCCCGAGGACCATCAGACCTACGGCACTGACCAGACCCAGCCAACCACCAATCATCGCACCACGCGTGGTCAGCTTCTTCCAGTACATGGAAAGCAGCAGCACCGGGAAGTTACAGCTCGCTGCGATGGAGAACGCCAGGCCCACCATGAACGCGATGTTCTGGCTTTCGAACAGAATGCCCAGACCGATCGCCAACACCGCCAGCGCGATGGTGGTGATTTTCGAGACGCGAATCTCGTCCTTCTCGTTGGCCTTGCCCTTCTTGATCACGCTGGCATACAGGTCGTGGGACACCGCCGAAGCACCGGCCAGGGTCAGGCCGGCAACCACTGCCAGAATGGTCGCAAACGCTACTGCCGAGATGAAGCCCAGGAAGATACTGCCGCCAACCGCGTTGGCCAGGTGCACCGCCGCCATGTTGTTACCGCCCAGCAAGGCGCCAGCAGCGTCTTTGAAAGCCGGGTTGGTGCTGACCAGCAGGATCGCGCCGAAGCCGATGATGAAGGTCAGGATGTAGAAGTAGCCAATGAAACCGGTTGCGTACAACACGCTCTTGCGAGCTTCCTTTGCGTCACTCACGGTGAAGAAGCGCATCAGGATGTGTGGCAGGCCAGCGGTACCGAACATCAGCGCCAGACCGAGGGAGAACGCCGAGATCGGATCTTTCACCAGGCCGCCAGGGCTCATGATCGCATCAGCTTTCGGGTGGACCTTGATAGCCTCGGAGAACAGCATGTTGAAGTCGAAGTTGACGTGCTTCATCACCATCAGCGCCATGAAGGAAGCGCCGGACAGCAGCAGGACAGCCTTGATGATTTGCACCCAGGTGGTCGCCAGCATGCCGCCGAACAACACGTAAAGGCACATCAGAATACCGACCAGGATCACCGCAACGTGGTAATCGAGACCGAACAGCAGTTGGATCAGCTTGCCGGCACCGACCATTTGCGCGATCAGGTAGAACGCCACCACCACCAGCGAACCGCAAGCGGACAGCGAGCGGATCTGGGTTTGCCCCAGGCGATAGGACGCCACGTCGGCAAAGGTGTATTTGCCCAGGTTACGCAGACGCTCGGCGATCAGGAACAGAATGATCGGCCAGCCCACCAGGAAGCCGATCGAGTAGATCAGGCCGTCGTAGCCAGAGGTGAACACCAGCGCGGAAATACCCAGGAAGGACGCAGCCGACATGTAGTCACCGGCAATCGCCAGACCGTTCTGGAAACCGGTGATCTTGCCGCCAGCGGCGTAGTAGTCGGCTGCCGAATTATTACGCTTGGAAGCCCAGTAGGTGATGCACAGGGTGGCACCGACGAAGGCGACAAACATCACGATCGCGGACACGTTAAGCGGTTGCTTCTGCACGGCACCGGTCAGGGCGTCAGCCGCCCAGGCGCCAGGTGCGAAAGCTGCGATGCTCAAAAGAGCCATTAGACGGCGGATCATTGCTGAGCCTCCTTGAGAATCGCATTGTTCAGGTCGTCGAACTCGCCGTTGGCGCGTCGTACGTAGATACCGGTCAGGATGAAAGCCGAAACGATCAGCCCGATACCGATCGGTATGCCCCAGGTAATCGAGGACTCAGGGCTGATTTTCGCCCCCAGCACCTGCGGCCCGTAGGCAATCAGAAGGATGAATCCGGAGTAAAGCCCTAGCATGATCGCCGAAAGAATCCAGGCGAATCGTTCCCTCTTGCTAACCAGCTCCTTGAAGCGCGGGCTGTTTTGAATCGAGAGGTAAATGCTGTCGTTCATTGTTTTTATCCTCGCAGCACAGATTTAGTTGGAACGGTATCCACTCTATGCGGCTGCGGGGCAGGTTCCAGACGACCTTAGTCTTAGAACCCCATGGGGGTTTTCGCCAAATTTCAGTACGCCATACACAAGTGTGGGAGCGGGCTTGCTCGCGAAGAGGCCATAACATTCAACATTATTGTTGACTGTTACACCGCTTTCGCGAGCAAGCCCGCTCCCACAATTTAAAGCGAGGTGCCTGTTATTTAGTCCAGTCAGCCACACGCTCAGGGTGTTTGGCGATCCAATCCTTCGCCGCGGCTTCAGGTTTGGCACCATCCTGAATCGCCAACATTACCTGGCCGATTTCATCCTTGGATTCCCACTGGAAGTTCTTCAGGAACTTGGCCACTTCCGGCGCCTTGGCTTCCAGACCCTTGCTGCCGATGCTGTTCACGGTTTCAGCCGCGCCGTACACGCCTTTCGGGTCTTCGAGGAAGCGCAGTTTCCACTTGGCGAACATCCAGTGCGGTACCCACCCGGTGACCGCGATGGATTCGTTCTTCTTCTCGGCACGGGTCAGCTCGGCGATCATGCCGGCGCCAGAACTGGCTTTGAGTTGATAACCTGTCAGGTCGTAGTCCTTGATCGCCTGATCGGTCTTGAGCATCACGCCTGAACCGGCGTCGATGCCGACAATGCGGTTCTTGAAGGTGTCATCGGTCTTGAGGTCGTCAATGGACTTGGCCTTGACGTACTCCGGCACGATCAGGCCGATTTTCGCGTCCTTGAAGTTCGGGCCGTAGTCGACGACCTGATCCTTGTTCTTCGTCCAGTACTCACCGTGGGTCACCGGCAGCCAGGCCGACAGCATGGCGTCGAGTTTGCCGGTGGCCACGCCCTGCCACATGATCCCGGTAGCGACGGCTTGCAGCTTCACGTCATAACCGAGTTTCTGCCTGATCACTTCAGCCGCCACGTTGGTCGTGGCGACACTGTCCGACCAACCGTCGACATAACCGAGCGTCACGTCCTTGCCGGCGGCGCTCGCCACGGCCGAACTGATCGCCAGCACCAAAGCCGCACCTGCGCCCAAGAGTCGTCGCATCTTCATCGTTACTTCCCCGAAAGTGCTGCGCTCGACGGATGCCGAGTCGCTTAAACGTATTGTTATGGTGCACAGCGCCCCCATCACGCCCACCGCAAACTCGTTCGAACATCAGCGGAGTACTGACACTTGCGATAATCAACCTGACGCTCATGGCGACCTGCTCTGCCAGCGACCTCAAGGCATCGAGAAACGACATCAGAAAGCCATTAATCTTCAGCGCAACAAACACCCCTGCCAATCCGCTCGAACTTTGCATGTCAAAATCATGCAGGCCACCAAGCACGCGGCAAATGCAGGTAACATGCGCCGCTTTGCTCCCACACGGCCTGACCATGTCCGCGACCTCCCGCTTCCCTTTTGCTGCTTATCTATTCGCTTGCCTGCTCGGGCTGTTTGCCCTTGGCGGCTTCTGGTACGGCCTCGGCAAACCGGTGATCCTACCGGACGTCGCCAGCGCGACGCACAAGCTGCAATGCGCCTCCTACACCCCGTTCGACAAGGATCAATCGCCGTTTGACGTGCCATTCAACTTGCGCCCCGAGCGCATGGATGCCGACCTCGCGCTGCTGTCCAAAAGCTTCGAATGCATCCGCACCTATTCCATGACCGGCCTCGAAGCCCTGCCGGACCTGGCGCGCAAGCATGGCTTGAAGCTGATGATCGGTGCCTGGGTCAACAGCAACCCGGTGGACACCGAGAAAGAAGTCGACCTGCTGATCGCCTCGGCCAATGCCAACCCGGATGTGGTGAGCGCAGTGATCGTCGGCAACGAAACCCTGCTGCGCAAGGAAATCACTGGCGCGCAATTGGCGAAACTGATCAACAAGGTCAAGAGCCAGGTCAAACAGCCTGTCACCTACGCCGACGTCTGGGAGTTCTGGCTCAAGCATCCGGAAATTGCCCCCGCCGTGGACTTCCTGACCATTCACTTGCTGCCCTACTGGGAAGATGATCCGTCGAACATCGACGCTGCCCTGCAACATGTGGCCGATGTACGCCAGGTGTTCGGCAACAAATTCGCACCCAAGGATGTGCTGATCGGCGAAACCGGCTGGCCAAGCGAAGGTCGCCAGCGCGAAACGGCCCTGCCGAGCCGGGTCAACGAAGCCAAGTTCATTCGCGGCTTTGTCGCCATGGCCGAGCAACAGGGTTGGCACTACAACCTGATCGAAGCCTTCGACCAGCCCTGGAAACGCGCCAGTGAAGGTGCGGTCGGTGGATATTGGGGCTTGTTCGACGCCGATCGCCAGGACAAGGGCGTGCTGGCGGGGCCCGTGACAAACGTACCGTACTGGTCGCAGTGGCTGGCGGTGGGCGGCTTGATTTTCATCGGCACCTTGCTGCTCGGCGGTCGGGTCCGCACGACGCGGTCGGCACTGGTGCTGCCCCTGCTCGGTGCCTTGGCTGCGTGTTCGATTGGCGCCTGGGGTGACCTGGCACGGGTGACCACGCGTTTTACCAGTGAATGGCTATGGGTCGGATTGCTGACCGCTCTGAATCTGCTGGTGCTGGCCCATGCCGCGCTGACATTGAGTCCTCGCAGCGGTTGGCGTGGGCGAGCTTTCAACCTGCTTGAGCGCCGTGCTGGCTGGCTGGTTGCAACGACAGGTTTCGCGGCAGCCGTGATGATGCTGGAACTGGTGCTCGATCCGCGTTATCGCAGCTTCCCGAGTGTCGCGTTCATCGTGCCGGCACTGGTCTATCTGTGCCGCCCGGTGAACGTGCCGCGCCGCGAGATTGCGCTGCTGACCTTCATCATCGGTGCCGGCATTGCACCGCAGCTGTACCGTGAAGGTTTGCAGAACCAGCAGGCCTGGGGTTGGGCGCTGGTGAGTGTGTTGATCGTGGCTGCGTTGTGGCGCTGCTTGCGGGTTCGCAAGGTTTAACTCTTTAGCGACCTGACTGACCTCATCGCGAGCAAGCTCGCTCCCACAGTAGATCTTCAGTGAACACAATGTTTGCGTGCGATAAAGATCAAATGTGGGAGCGGGCTTGCTCGCGAAGACGGACTTTTAAGCGCTGCGAGAAGCCCTGACCAACCGCAACCCCGCAATCACCACCGCAAACACCGCCAGCGTGGTGTTGTACAACGCCAGTGCCGGAAAACCGAACACCAGCGCCAGCACCGCCAGCCACCAGCCTGCCCGCCCCGGTACGACAAAGCCGATGATCGCCGCGCCCAGCGCAGCCCAGCCCAGCACCCCGAAATGAATCATCAACCCCAGCTTCGAACGTACCAGGCATTCCCAACGATTCGCTTCATCCACGCAAATGCCGACCCACTGCGCATCCTCCATGAAGCCATAGCGCGCGCCATAACTGGCGGCCAACCATAAAGGCAGCAATACAAGCAGCAGAATCACGGGCAAGCGGCGAGACATGAAACACTCCAATTGGCGAAAAGCGGCGGCCAGCTTAATCGCCCTTAAGCGTTTCGCAAGCGATAACAACTGTTAACTGGTCTTTCAATCGCTGCAAAGTGTATCGTCCAGCTACTATTACTTCGAAATTAAGCCTGTTTGGTGCCGAGGGTTGGCACTTTGGCGCAAATCCGGTGGTCATAGCCTGCGAAATTCATTCGGTACCTTCCTCTAAGGGATTTAGTCATGCTCCGTTCCTTGCGCTTCGCTGCCCTGTTCGGCGGCCTTATATTGAGTGCGTCCGCACTGGCGGCCGACATTGACGCCGCCAGCTATGGCTACCCCCTGACCAACCCGTTCGAGGCGACCATCGCGACCACACCGCCGGACCTGCGTCCGGAGTTACCCCTGGACGAAGACATCGATCAGACGGTGCGCAGTGTCACCTTGCGTCCGGAACGGGCGTTCGAATTGCCGAACAACTTCTGGGCGGTCAAGACGCTCGACTATCGCATTGCCACACAGGATCACGCCGCACCGCTGATGTTCCTGATCGCCGGCACCGGCGCGCGCTATGACAGCACCCTGAACGAATACCTGAAGAAGCTCTATTACAAAGCCGGCTACCACGTGGTGCAGTTGTCATCGCCCACCAGCTATGACTTCATGAGCGCCGCATCGCGCTTCGCCACGCCGGGTGTTTCCAAGGAAGACGCCGAAGATCTGTACCGGGTGATGCAGGCCGTACGGGCACAGAATCCGAAAGTGCCGGTCACCGATTACTACCTGACCGGGTACAGCCTGGGTGCACTGGATGCCGCTTTCGTCTCTCACCTGGACGAAACCCGCCGCAGCTTCAACTTCAAGAAAGTCCTGCTGCTCAACCCGCCGGTCAACCTCTACACCTCGATCACCAACCTCGACAAGCTGGTCCAGACCGAGGTCAAGGGCATCAACACCAGCACCACATTCTATGAACTGGTACTGGACAAGCTCACCCGCTACTTCCAGCAGAAGGGCTACATCGACCTCAATGACGCCCTGCTCTACGACTTCCAGCAGTCCAAGCAGCACCTGACCAACGAGCAGATGGCCATGTTGATCGGCACCTCGTTCCGCTTTTCGGCGGCCGACATCGCCTTCACTTCGGACCTGGTCAACCGTCGCGGCCTGATCACCCCACCCAAGTTCCCGATCACCGAGGGCACCAGCCTCACGCCATTCCTCAAGCGTGCGCTGCAATGCGACTTCGACTGCTACATCACCGAACAAGTGATCCCGATGTGGCGCGCCCGCACCGACGGCGGCAGCCTGCTGCAACTGATTGACCAGGTGAGCCTGTATGCACTGAAGGACTACCTGCACGAAAGCCCGAAAATCGCGGTCATGCACAACGCCGATGACGTAATCCTCGGTCCTGGCGACCTGGGCTTCCTGCGCAAGACCTTCGGTGATCGCCTGACCGTTTACCCGTATGGCGGCCACTGCGGCAACATTAACTACCGCGTCAACAGCGACGCCATGCTGGAGTTTTTCCGTGGCTAAATATCTCCTGCTTTTCGCAGCGTTACTCTGTGCAGGCGTCGCCAATGCCGACAACAGCAAAGCCAATGCCCCCGTGGTCGTCGACAGCGATGGTTTCAAGGAGCCGTTGAGCAAACTCAAATTCAACCCGGGCCTGGATCAGCGCGAGTTCGAGCGTTCGACGCTCAACGCGCTGGCCGTCTACGATCCGCTGGAAGAGTGGAACCGGCGCGTCTATCACTTCAACTACCGCTTCGACCAATGGGTGTTCCTGCCGGTGGTCAATGGTTACCGCTACGTTACCCCGAGCTTCCTGCGCACCGGTGTCAGCAACTTCTTCAACAACCTCGGCGACGTGCCGAACCTGATGAACAGCCTGCTGCAACTCAAGGGCCAGCGCTCGCTGGAAACCACCGGGCGACTGCTGCTCAACACCACCATCGGCATCGCCGGCCTGTGGGACCCGGCCACCGCCATGGGCCTGCCGCGTCAGAGCGAAGACTTCGGCCAGACTTTAGGCTTCTACGGCGTGCCGGGCGGCGCTTACTTCGTCCTGCCGATCCTCGGTCCGTCGAACCTGCGTGACACCGGCGGCCTGCTGGTGGATTACTCGGCCGAGAATGCGATCAACTTCCTCAACGTGGCCGAAGTCAGCTCCAACCATCCGGAAGTCGTGATCCTGCGCGGCATCGACAAGCGCCACCAGACCGGCTTCCGCTATGGTCAGATGAACTCGCCATTCGAGTACGAGAAAGTGCGTTACGTGTACACCGAAGCGCGCAAGTTGCAGGTTGCCGAGTAAGCCCGGCAACCGAAAAACACTGTGGGAGCGGGCTTGCTCGCGAAAGCGGTGTGTCAGACAACCTATTTGGTGACTGACACGACCTCTTCGCGAGCAAGCCCGCTCCCACATTTGCCTTGTGTTGCTTTCAGCCTTTCAGCGCCTTCCAGATCTTGCTGACAGCCATCACGCCAACCAACACCACCGCCCCCGCCACAATCCCCGCCACGCCATTGAGCAACACCGGCACGATAAATCCGCCGCCACCCGCCGCCGCACCGACACTTTCGATCCAGTGATGCACCACCGGCACACCGTGGGTGAGAATCCCGCCGCCCACCAGAAACATCGCCGCCGTGCCGATCACCGACAGGCTCTTCATCATGTACGGTGCCGCACGCAGAATCCCGCCACCGATGCTTTTCGCCATCTGCCCGGGTTTTTGGGTCAACCACAGGCCAAGGTCGTCGAGCTTGACGATACCCGCTACCAATCCGTACACGCCGACCGTCATGACAATGGCAATGCCCGAAAGCACGATGATTTGCTGGGTTAATGGAGCGCCGGCCACGGTGCCGAGGGTGATGGCGATGATTTCCGCCGAAAGAATGAAGTCGGTGCGGATCGCGCCTTTGATCTTGTCCTTCTCGAACGCCACCAGATCGGTGGCAGGATCGGCCACCGCCTCAACCAGCTGCGCATGCTCGGCGGCGTCTTCAGCCTTGCTGTGCAGGAACTTGTGGGCGAGCTTCTCAAACCCTTCAAAGCACAGATAGGCACCGCCGACCATCAACAGCGGTGTGACCAGCCACGGAATGAACGCACTGATCGCCAGCGCCGACGGCACCAGGATCAGTTTATTGATGAACGAACCCTTGGCGACCGCCCAGACCACCGGGATTTCCCGTTCGGCACGCACGCCACTGACTTGCTGAGCGTTGAGCGCCAGGTCGTCACCGAGTACGCCGGCCGTTTTCTTGGCGGCCATTTGGGTCATCAAGGACACGTCATCCAGCACGGTCGCGATGTCGTCGATCAGCACCAGCAAACTGCTTCCTGCCATGAATCGGGTTTCCTTCTGCAATGAATGCGCAGCAGCATAGCGCGACATAAGAGCCTACGGTGCATTCTTGAGCGCCGCGCGAGGCCGGTGATACCATGCGCAACCGCCAGAACAGGCAAGGAATCACCCGGTTTATGAGCACTATCCGCGAGCGCAACAAACAACTGATCCTGCGTGCCGCCAGTGAGGAATTCGCCGACAAAGGCTTCGCTGCGACCAAAACCAGCGACATCGCAGCCAAGGCGGGATTGCCAAAGCCCAACGTCTACTACTACTTCAAGTCCAAGGAAAACCTCTACCGCGAGGTTCTGGAAAGCATCATCGAGCCCATCCTGCAGGCCTCGACACCGTTCAATCCGGACGGCGAACCCGGTGAAGTGCTCAGCGGCTACATTCGCTCGAAAATCCGCATCTCCCGCGACCTGCCTTTCGCCTCCAAGGTGTTCGCCAGCGAAATCATGCACGGCGCCCCCCACCTGAGCAGCGATCTGGTCGAACAGCTCAATGGCCAGGCCAAACACAACATCGAGTGCATCCAGACCTGGATCGACCGCGGGCAAATCGCCCCCATCGATCCCAACCACCTGATGTTCAGCATCTGGGCCGCGACCCAGACCTACGCCGACTTCGACTGGCAAATCACCGCCATCACCGGCAAGGCGAAGCTGGATGAAGTGGACTATGAAGCGGCGGCGCAGACGATTATCCGGTTGGTACTCAAAGGGTGTGAGCCCGAGCGGTAGACTGCGGCGCGGCCTTCGCCAGCAGGCCCGCTCCCACAGCGGATTGGTGGGCGCTGAAAATCCAGTGTGGGAGCGGGCTTGCTCGCGAATGGCGACAACTCGGTTTTAGATCAAACCCAGATCGCATCCCACAACGGATAGTCGCCAAGCTTCTCGACCAACCCTGCCCGCAACGGGTTAGCCACGACATATCGAGCCAGCTTTACCAGATCTTCCTCTTTTCGCAGCGCATGATCATGAAAGCCTTGCTGCCAAAGGCTACCTGTTCTTCCGAGCACCGAATTGACTGCTCGAGTGCTCAGGGATTTCGCCTGACACATCAATTGCGCCAGCGTCCCCTTTTGCAACTGAATCAACCAATGAAAATGATCGGGCATGACCACCCAGGCCAAGGAATCGGCAAATCCCTCACTCTGCGCTTGCCTGAAGTGATTCACCACCAACCTGCCCAAGCGGTAGTCCCTGAAAACGGGCTCTCGCTTCAGGGTATTGGCAGTCAGTAGATAGATGCGGTTTTGCTCGGCGTACCGGCCGATGCGCAGGCGGTGTGAAGCTGACAGCTCAGGCATTCCCTTGCCCTCTCTCATGATGAAATCATCAAAAGGCTAGACCAGGGAATATGGGAGGGTGGGCCAGACTTTTAGCTGGATGTGTCTGAGAAATTGCCTTCGCGAGCAAGCCCGCTCCCACAGGGGATTGGTGGGCGCTGGAGATCCAATGTGGGAGCGGGCTTGCTCGCGAAAGCGGTAGTTCAGTCAGCGCAGATCAAGCCGCCACCCCCGCATCCGCCACCAACCCCAACGCCTCGATGGCATTGATCGCGCACTGCTCGTCGACATCCGACAGATCGCCGCTGATCCCCACCGCCCCCAGGACGTTCCCGTCCTGATCGCGAACCAGCACACCACCCGGTGCCGGCACGACGCTGCCCTGCCCCAGGCTGTTCAACGCGGCGATAAACGCCGGGCGTTGCTGGGCGTCCAGCGCCAGCAGGCGCGACCCCTTGCCCAGCGCGATGGCGCCCCAGGCTTTGCCGATGGCGACGTGCGGGCGCAGCAGGCTGGCGCCGTCTTCGCGCTGCAGGGTGATCAGATGCCCGCCGGCATCCAGTACCGCAATGGTCAAGGGTGCCGCAGAGATTGCACGCCCGGCGGTGATGGCCTCGTTGACCAGGTTGACTGCGACTTTCAAGGTTAAAGCGCTCATGGTGCCGTCCTCATTTTGTTTTTCGGAAAGTCGGTGGACTGCGCCGTTGTGCCGCAGCCCGATGCAACAAATAGAACACAATGAATTATTTTTTTGTATACAATAATCATCGAAAGGCGCCACATGCGACGAAAAGCCACAGCAGAACGGGCTTCCGACGAATGAAACAAGCGCTTGAGAAAATGGATTGACCTGCGCCGTCCGCCGTGAATACACTCTGCGCAAAGCCACTTGTATACAATTACAAAACGTAAAGAGGCACAAAACCATGAGCAAAATGAGAGCAATCGAAGCCGCCGTTCTGGTGATGCGCCGTGAAGGGGTCGATACCGCTTTTGGCATCCCGGGTGCCGCCATCAACCCGTTGTACTCCGCCCTGCAAAAGGTCGGCGGCATCGATCACGTACTCGCTCGCCACGTTGAAGGCGCCTCGCACATGGCCGAGGGCTACACCCGCACCAAGGCCGGCAACATCGGCGTGTGCATCGGCACTTCCGGCCCTGCCGGTACCGACATGGTCACCGGGCTCTACAGCGCCTCGGCCGACTCGATTCCAATCCTCTGCATCACAGGCCAGGCACCCCGCGCCCGTATGCACAAGGAAGACTTCCAGGCTGTCGATATCACCACCATCGTCAAGCCAGTCACCAAGTGGTCGACCACCGTCATGGAACCGGGCCAGGTGCCTTACGCGTTCCAGAAAGCTTTCTATGAAATGCGCTCCGGCCGTCCGGGCCCGGTGCTGATCGACCTGCCGTTCGACGTGCAGATGGCCGAAATCGAATTCGACATCGACGCCTACCAGCCACTGCCATTGGCCAAGCCGAGCGCTACCCGCGTCCAGGTTGAAAAGGCCCTGGCCATGCTGGATCAGGCCGAGCGTCCATTGCTGGTGGCCGGTGGCGGCATCATCAATGCCGATGCCGCCGATCTGCTGGTGGAGTTCGCCGAACTGACCGGTATTCCAGTGATCCCGACCCTGATGGGCTGGGGCGCCATCCCGGACGATCACCCGTTGATGGTAGGCATGGTTGGCTTGCAGACGTCGCACCGCTACGGCAACGCCACCATGCTCAAGTCCGACGTGGTTCTGGGCGTAGGCAACCGCTGGGCCAACCGTCATACCGGTTCCGTTGACGTGTACACCGAAGGCCGCAAGTTCATTCATGTTGATATCGAACCGACCCAGATCGGCCGCGTGTTCACCCCGGACCTGGGCATCGTTTCCGACGCTGCCGCCGCGCTGACCGTGTTCATCGAAGTCGCTCGCGAATGGCAAGCCGCCGGCAAGCTGAAGAACCGCAGCGCCTGGTTGCAAGACTGCCAGCAGCGTAAAGCCAGCCTGCAGCGCAAGACTCACTTCGACAACGTACCGGTCAAGCCGCAACGCGTTTACGAAGAAATGAACCAGGTGTTCGGCAAAGACACCTGCTACGTCAGCACCATCGGTCTGTCGCAGATTGCCGGCGCGCAGTTCCTGCACGTCTACAAGCCGCGTCACTGGATCAACTGCGGTCAGGCAGGCCCTCTGGGCTGGACCATTCCGGCAGCACTGGGCGTGGTCAAGGCTGATCCGAACCGTAAAGTCGTGGCCCTGTCGGGGGACTATGACTTCCAGTTCATGATCGAAGAATTGGCAGTGGGCGCGCAGTTCAAGCTGCCGTACATTCATGTGGTGGTAAACAACTCGTACCTGGGTCTGATCCGTCAGGCGCAGCGCGGTTTCGACATGGATTACTGCGTACAGCTGTCGTTCGACAACCTGAACGCGCCGGAACTCAACGGCTACGGTGTGGACCACGTCGCAGTTGCCGAAGGCTTGGGCTGCAAGGCACTGCGTGTGTTCGAACCGGCTCAGATCCAGCCTGCCCTGCGCAAGGCCCAGGAGCTGATCGAAGAGTTCAAGGTTCCGGTGATCGTCGAGATCATCCTGGAGCGCGTGACCAACATTTCCATGGGTACCGAGATCAACGCCGTCAACGAATTCGAAGACCTGGCGCTGGTCGGCGACGACGCACCGACTGCGATTTCGTTGCTCGATTAACTGTTGATCGCTCCCCACTGTGGGAGCGGGCTTGCTCGCGAAGGCGGCTTCGCACTCAACACACATGTTGACTGAAACACCGCTTTCGCGAGCAAGCCCGCTCCCACAGGGAAGCACACTCATATTTGGGAGACCACCATGCCGCGTTTCGCAGCCAACCTGTCCATGCTGTTCACCGAACAGGACTTTCTTGCCCGTTTCGAAGCGGCCGCCAAAGCCGGCTTCAGTGGTGTCGAATACCTGTTCCCGTACGACTTCAGCTCCGCCGAAATCAAGGCCCAGCTCGATGCCAACGGTCTGACCCAAGTGCTGTTCAACCTGCCGGCCGGCGACTGGGCCAAGGGCGAGCGCGGTATCGCCTGCCTGCCGGACCGGGTCGAAGAGTTCCGTGCCGGTGTCGACCTGGCCATCGCTTACGCGCAAGTGCTGGGCAACACCCAGGTCAACTGCCTGGCCGGTATTCGTCCGCAGGGCTTTGACGATGCCACCGTGGAGAAAACCTTCGTCGCCAACCTCAAGTACGCAGCCGACAAGCTGCAAGCGGCGGGCATCAAACTGGTGATGGAAGCGATCAACACCCGTGACATTCCAGGTTTCTACCTGAACAACACGGCGCAAGCCCTGTCGATTCGCGAGCAGGTCGGCAGCGCCAACCTGTTCCTGCAATACGACATCTATCACATGCAAATCATGGAAGGCGATCTGGCCCGCACCCTGCAATCGCACCTGGGCGAGATCAACCACGTGCAGCTCGCGGACAACCCGGGGCGCAACGAACCAGGCACCGGTGAAATCAACTACCGCTTCCTGTTCGAACACCTGGACCGCATCGGTTACCAGGGCTGGGTCGGTTGCGAATACAAGCCGCTGACCACCACTGAAGCGGGCCTGGGCTGGTTGAAAACCCATAACGCGATTTAACACATATCCCTGTAGGAGCGAGCCTGCTCGCGAAGAACGATCAGGCGCCGCGATTACTCAAGCAGTACGCATTTTCGTTGAGTTTTTTCGCGAGCAAGCTCGCTCCTACAAAAGACAAAAACAAGAGGATTTTCTCATGGCTAAAATCGGATTTATCGGCACCGGCATCATGGGCCACCCAATGGCGTTGAACCTGCAGAAAGCCGGTCACAGCCTGTTCCTGTCGGCCCACCACGACCCTGCGCCTGCCGACCTGGTCGCTGCTGGCGCCGTTGCCCTGGCGAACCCGAAGGAAGTCGCCCAGGAAGCCGAATTCATCATCGTCATGGTGCCGGATACCCCACAGGTCGATGACGTACTGTTCCGCGCTGATGGCGTTGCCGCCGGTGTTGGCAAAGGCAAAGTGGTGATCGACATGAGCTCGATCTCGCCGACCGCCACCAAGGCTTTCGCAGCAAAGATCAACGAAAAAGGCGCGCAATACCTCGACGCCCCGGTCTCCGGCGGTGAAGTCGGCGCCAAGGCTGCGACCCTGAGCATCATGGTCGGCGGCGATGCCGACGCCTTCGAGCGCGCCCTGCCACTGTTCCAGGCCATGGGCAAGAACATCACCCTGGTCGGCGGCAACGGCGACGGTCAAACCGCCAAGGTGGCCAACCAGATCATCGTGGCCCTGAACATCCAGGCCGTGGCCGAAGCCCTGCTGTTCGCTTCGAAAAACGGTGCCGATCCGGCCAAGGTGCGTGAAGCACTGATGGGCGGTTTCGCGTCCTCCAAGATCCTCGAAGTGCATGGCGAGCGCATGATCAAGGGCACCTTCGATCCAGGCTTCCGCATCAGCCTGCACCAGAAGGACCTGAACCTGGCCCTGCAAGGCGCCAAGGAGCTGAACATCAACCTGCCGAACACCGCCAACACCCAGCAAGTGTTCAGCACCTGCGCGGCCATCGGTGGCAGCAACTGGGACCACTCGGCGCTGATCAAGGGCCTGGAACACATGGCTAACTTCTCGATTCGCGACAAGAAGTAAGCCCTGTCCCACCCTGCATCAAACCTGTGGGAGCGGGCTTGCTCGCGAAGAGGGAGTGTCAGTCGACATGGATACTGACTGAACCACCGCTTTCGCGAGCAAGCCCGCTCCCACAAGGTCCGCGACAACCCCAATAACAAGAATTCCGGGAGCCCGCCATGTCGGTCGATCCGCAACAATTGCTGCGCGAGCTGTTTGCCACAGCCATCGATGCGGCGCATCCGCAACAAGTCCTCGAAGCCCATTTGCCTGCTGACCGCAGCGGTCGCGTGATCGTCATCGGTGCTGGCAAAGCCGCAGCCGCCATGGCCCAGGTGGTCGAGCGCTGCTGGCAGGGTGAAGTGTCCGGCCTGGTGGTGACCCGCTACGGTCACGGCGCACCTTGCGAAAAAATCGAAGTGGTCGAAGCCGCACATCCGGTACCGGACGCTGCAGGTCTGGCGGTGGCCAAGCGTGTGCTGGAACTGGTCAGCGACCTGAACGAATCCGACCGCGTGATCTTCCTGCTCTCCGGCGGTGGCTCTGCCCTGCTGGCACTGCCGGCCGAAGGCATCACCCTGGCCGACAAGCAGTCGATCAACAAAGCCCTGCTCAAGTCCGGCGCCACCATCGGCGAGATGAACTGCGTGCGCAAGCACCTCTCGGCGATCAAGGGTGGGCGTCTGGGCAAAGCCTGCTGGCCTGCCACGGTTTATACCTATGCTATTTCCGATGTGCCGGGCGACCTCGCCACGGTCATCGCCTCTGGCCCTACCGTGGCAGACCCGAGCACGTCGGCCGAAGCGCTGGCGATCCTGAAACGCTACGCCATCGAGGTTCCGGCTTCGGTGCGCGCCTGGCTGCAAAGCCCCGAATCGGAAACCGTCAAACCCGGCGACCCGAGCCTGGCACGCAGTCATTTCCAGTTGATCGCCCGCCCGCAGCAATCCCTTGAAGCGGCGGCGGTGAAATGCCGTCAGGCCGGGTTCAGTCCGCTGATCCTCGGCGACCTTGAAGGCGAATCCCGCGAGGTGGCGAAAGTCCACGCCGGCATCGCACGGCAGATCGTCCTGCACGGTCAGCCGCTGGCGGCGCCCTGCGTGATTCTCTCGGGCGGTGAAACCACCGTCACCGTGCGCGGCAATGGCCGTGGCGGGCGCAATGCCGAGTTCCTGCTCAGCCTGACCGACAGCCTCAAGGGCCTGCCCGGCGTCTACGCACTGGCCGGTGACACCGACGGCATCGACGGTTCCGAAGACAACGCCGGCGCGATCATGACCCCGGACAGCTACGCCCGCGCCGCGGCAAAGGGCCTGAGCGCCAGCGACGAGTTGGATAACAACAACGGTTACGGCTACTTCGAGGCGCTGGACGCCCTGATCGTCACCGAGCCGACCCGAACCAACGTCAACGACTTCCGCGCCATTCTGATCCTTGAGAGCACTAAACATGACGCCTGATAAAAAGGTCAAAATCCTCGCCACGCTCGGCCCGGCCATCGATGGCATCGATGCCATCCGTGAACTGGTGCTGGCCGGGGTCAACATCTTCCGCCTGAACTTCAGCCATGGCGATCATGCTGACCATGCCCAGCGTTTCCAGTGGATTCGTGAAGTCGAGCGTCAGCTCAATTATCCATTGGGCATCCTGATGGACCTGCAAGGCCCGAAACTGCGGGTCGGCAAGTTCGCCGAAGGCAAGGTGCAACTGGTTCGCGGCCAGGCCTTGCGCCTGGATCTCGATGCCACACCGGGCGATGAGCGCCGGGTCAACCTGCCCCACCCGGAAATCATCGCCGCACTGGAGCCGGGCATGGACCTGCTGCTGGACGATGGCAAGTTGCGCCTGCGGGTGGTGACCAAGTACGCCGACGCCATCGACACCACCGTGCTCAATGGCGGCGAACTGTCGGACCGCAAAGGCGTGAACGTGCCACAAGCGGTGCTCGACCTGAGCCCGCTGACCGCCAAGGATCGTCGCGACTTGGCCTTCGGTCTGGAGTTGGGTGTGGACTGGGTGGCGCTGTCGTTCGTGCAACGTCCCGATGACATCCGCGAAGCCCGTACCCTGATCGGCGACAAGGCGTTCCTGATGGCCAAGATCGAGAAGCCCTCGGCCGTCGAGCAACTGCGCGAGATCGCCGAATTGAGCGACGCGATCATGGTCGCCCGGGGTGACCTGGGTGTGGAAGTGCCGGCCGAAAGCGTGCCGCAGATCCAGAAGAACATCATCAGCACCTGCCGCCAGCTCGGCAAACCGGTGGTGGTCGCCACCCAGATGCTGGAGTCGATGCGCTTCTCACCCGCGCCAACCCGCGCCGAAGTCACCGATGTGGCCAACGCCGTGGCCGAAGGTGCGGACGCGGTGATGCTGTCGGCGGAAACCGCATCCGGCGAATACCCGCTCGAAGCCGTGCAGATGATGAGCAAGATCATCCGCCAGGTGGAAAACGGTCCGGACTATCAGACTCAACTCGACGTCAGCCGGCCGAAAGCCGAGGCGACTGTTTCCGATGCGATCAGCTGCGCCATTCGCCGTATCAGCAACGTGCTGCCGGTGGCGGTGCTGGTCAACTACAGCGAGTCCGGTGCGTCGAGCCTGCGTGCGGCGCGGGAGCGGCCGACGGTGCCAATCCTCAACCTGACACCGAACCTGCAGACCGCCCGTCGCCTGAGCGTGGCGTGGGGTGTGCACTCGGTGGTCAACGACCGCCTGCGTCAGGTCGATGAAGTCTGCTCGACGGCACTGGAAATTGCCCAGGCCCAAGGCATGGCGCAGCGTGGCGACACGTTATTGATCACCGCCGGTGTGCCCTTTGGGCAGCCGGGATCGACTAACTCTTTGCGCATTGAGACGTTGATCTAGCGCCTGAACTGGCCTCTTCGCGAGCAAGCCCGCTCCCACAGTTGATCTATGTGCACCACAGAATCAATGACTGAACAAAGATTCAGTGTGGGAGCGGGCTTGCTCGCGAAGCAGGCGACACGATTCACTGGAAACACCACAGATTTCATCATGCCTGCCAATCACTTCAACACCCACTGCCCCGACTGGGCCGAAGCCTTGCTCAACGGCTTCAGCCAGATCTTTCTCCAGCGCAATCCGCTGTGCGGTCTGCTGTGCGTCCTGGCCATCCTGTTCACTGCGCCCGCCTTGCTCGGCGGCGCCTTGCTCGGTGGTGTTGCCGGGCTGCTCACCGCGCAACGCCGAAACTATGCCAAGGCTGATCGTCAGGCCGGGTTGTTCAGCTACAACGGCGTGCTGCTCGGACTGTTGCTGAGCCTGTATTTCCCCTGGTCGGCGATGATGCCGCCACTGATTCTGGCCGCCGGTGGCCTGAGCGCGATGGTCACCCAACAGTGGCTCAAGCGCGTCCGGTTCAGCCAATACCTGCCAGCCTACACCGCGCCCTTCGTTGGGCTGGGCTGGTTGCTGCTGTGCTTCGCCACGCCCTCGACAGAGCCGCATTTGATCGAAGTCAGCACCCTGAACATGCTCGCCGCGCCACTCAAAGGCCTCGGCCAGGTGATGTTCCTCGGTCATCCGCTGGCCGGTGCGATGATTGCCGCCGGTTTGCTGATCGCTGATCGCCGCGCATTCTGCTGGGCGTTGCTGGCCTCAGTCGCGGGCATGGGCTGGAGCCTGCTGAACCACGATTTCTATACCGCACTGCTCGGCCTCGGTGGCTATAACGCCGTGCTGGCCGCCCTCGCCTTCAGCTCGCAGCGTCGCCAACCGTGGCTGCCGCTGGTTGGCATCGGCCTGGCGCTGCTGCTGACGCCGCTGTTTGCCGCCATCGGTCTGCCCACCCTGACCGCGCCGTTCATTCTTGCCGGCTGGCTGATTCGCAGTGTTATTCAAATGCTCGGCAAAGCCACAGTCGAAAGCGCGCCTTGCGCTCCCGGGGAGAATCAACCTAGGCTGCGCTGATTTGCGGCCAAGGCGATGTGCATGATCAGCAACGACACGTGGCGTAATCGCCTGTACGTGATTATTTTCCAGACCGACACCGTCGCCGGTCGACGCTTCGACTCCACCCTGCTGCTGATCATCTTCGCCAGCCTGGTAGTCGTGATTCTGGACAGCATCGATGACGTTCACCAGCACTACGCCAGCCTGCTGGCGTACATCGAGTGGGGCTTCACGGCGATCTTCCTCGGCGAGTACATCCTGCGCCTGTACTGCTCGCCCAAGCCCCTGCGCTACGCCTTCAGTTTCTATGGGCTGGTGGACCTGCTGGCCATCGTGCCCGGCATCCTCGCGCTGTACTACAGCGATGCCCAGTACCTGCTGATCATCCGGGTGATCCGGATGCTGCGGATCTTCCGCGTGCTCAAGCTCGGCCCGTACCTCAAGCAAGCTCATTACCTGCTCGATGCCCTGCGTGGCAGCAAGCAGAAGATCCTTGTGTTCCTGCTCAGCGTCTGCACCCTGGTGACGGTGTTCGGCACCCTGATGTATGTGGTCGAAGGCCCGCAACATGGCTTCACCAGCATTCCCAAGGGCATTTACTGGGCTATCGTGACGTTGACCACCGTCGGTTACGGCGACATCGTGCCCAAGACCGCACTGGGTCAGGTCATCTCGTCGATGGTGATGATCACCGGTTACTCGATCATCGCCGTGCCCACCGGGATCTTCACCGCCGAACTGGCCACGGCCATGCGTGGCGGCCAGTTGCAGCACCACTGCCCGGTGTGCGCCAAGGACAGCCATGAGCCGGAGGCGTCGTTCTGCTCCCGTTGCGGTAATGCGCTGTTCAGGAAACGGGAATAAGCAAAGAGCTTTTTAATCTTTAAAGGACTATACGAGCCCAGTTATAGTCGCTGGCAAATTGCCCCACTTTTAATAGAACAAGGAATGCGCAGTGAAAAAACTCTTTGGCGCCTCGCTTATCGCCGCTGGCCTGGCCCTGGGCAACATCGCCCAGGCTGCACCGACCCTGCTCAACGTTTCCTACGACGTGATGCGCGATTTCTACAAGGACTACAACACTGCGTTCCAGAAACACTGGCAAGCCGAGCACAACGAAAACATCACCCTGCAAATGTCCTTCGGCGGCTCCAGCAAACAGGCGCGTTCGGTCATCGACGGCTTGCCGGCCGACGTCATCACCATGAACATGGCCACCGACATCAACGCCCTGGCGGACAATGGCAAACTGGTCCCGGACAACTGGGTCACGCGCCTGCCGAACAACAGCGCGCCGTTCACCTCGGCCACCGTGTTCATCGTGCGCAAGGGCAACCCGAAAGCCCTGAAAGACTGGCCGGACCTGCTCAAGGACGGCGTTCAGGTCATCGTCCCGAACCCGAAAACCTCCGGCAACGGTCGCTACACCTACCTGTCGGCCTGGGGCTACGTGCTGAAAAACGGCGGCGACGAGAACAAGGCCAAAGATTTCGTCGGCAAGCTGTTCAAACAAGCGCCGGTGCTGGATACCGGTGGCCGCGCCGCGACGACTACTTTCATGACCAACCAGATCGGCGACGTATTGGTGACGTTCGAGAATGAAGCGGAAATGATCGCCCGCGAGTTCGGCCGTGATCAGTTCGAAGTCATCTACCCAAGCGTTTCCGCCGAAGCCGAGCCACCGGTGTCGGTGGTCGACAAGACCGTCGACAAAAAAGGCACCCGTGCAGCGGCCGAGGAATACCTGAAGTACTTGTGGTCGCCGGAAGGTCAGGAAATTGCCGCGGCAAACTACCTGCGCCCGCGTGACCCAGCCGTGCTGGCCAAGTACACCGACCGTTTCCCGAAAGTAGACTTCCTGTCGGTCGAGAAGACCTTCGGCGACTGGCGCACCGTGCAGAAGACCCACTTCAATGATGGCGGGGTTTTCGACCAGATCTACAGCGGCAAGTAATCGGCTGAAACACTGCAACTTCTGTGGGAGCGAGCTTGCTCGCGATGACAATTGAACAGTCAGCATCGTCGTTGACTGCCATTACGCTATCGCGAGCAAGCTCGCTCCCACAGGTTCTGCGACATCCCGCTACATCGGCGGCGTCACGTCATCCTTGCCCGCCGAAATGGATTGGGCGGTGAGCGTGCCGTCAGCGCCCGGCGTCACAAAGGTCACGATCTTCACGAACAAGATGTAAGTGAATGTATCATTCACCCTCGATGTTCTGACGCAAGACACACGCGTTCGTCAGTCATTCCGCAATGGAATGATTGCTATCACTCCAATCCCACTTCCGCCGTTTCAGTCAGCCCATTAGCCTGCGCGCATTCCTTTCCGTACAGCGAGACCCGTTATGAACCCAGCGACCCAGGTGTCCCACGGCACCGCGACAATGACCCGAGGCATGGTGCTGCTGTTCGCCTTCTGCTGCGGCGCCATTGTCGCCAATATCTACTACGCCCAGCCGATCATCGGCCTGATCGCGCCGGACATTGGCCTGACCAACACCATGGCCAGCCTGATCGTTTCCTTGACTCAGATCGGCTATGCGCTGGGACTGTTTTTCCTGGTGCCGCTGGGGGATCTGCTGGAGAACCGCCGGTTGATGATCATCACCACGCTGGTGGCAATTGTCAGCCTGCTAGGTGCGGCGTTTACCGACCAGCCGAACGTGTTTTTGCTGATTTCGCTGTTGGTGGGCTTCAGTTCGGTTTCGGTGCAAATCCTGATTCCGTTGGCCGCGCACCTGGCACCGGAAGAAACCCGTGGCCGTGTGGTGGGCGGGATCATGGGTGGGTTGTTGCTCGGCATTCTGCTGGCCCGACCGGTGTCCAGCGTGGTGGCCGACCACTTCGGCTGGCGGGCGATGTTTGTGATTGCCGCGGTGTTGATGGCGGCCATCAGCATCGTGCTGGCCGTGACCATTCCCAAGCGTGAGCCTGATCACAGCGCCTCCTATGGCCAGTTGCTGGGCTCTCTGTGGACGCTTTTGCGCAAGCAACCGGTCCTGCGCCAGCGTGCGTTTTACCAAGGCTGCATGTTTGCCACCTTCAGCCTGTTCTGGACCGCCGTGCCGCTGGAACTGGCGCGCAATCACGGTTTGTCGCAAAGCGAGATCGCGATCTTCGCCCTGGTCGGGGCCATCGGCGCCATTGCTGCCCCGATCGCCGGTCGCCTGGCCGATGCCGGTCACACCCGCATCGCATCGTTGCTGGCCCTGCTGTTTGCCAGCCTGAGTTTCATGCCGGCGTTTATCCATCCGGTCTACAGCGTCATCGGCCTGGCGGTGACCGGCGTGGTGCTCGACTTCTGCGTGCAGATGAACATGGTCCTCGGCCAGCGCGCCGTCTACGCCCTCGACGGCAAAAGCCGCAGCCGCCTGAATGCGCTGTACATGACCAGCATCTTCATCGGCGGCGCCTTCGGCTCTTCGGTGGCCAGCGCGGTGTACGAACACGGTGGCTGGTTGTGGATCGTGATCGTCGGCAGCGCGTTTCCGCTGTTGGCGTTGTTGCGGTTCTTGAGTGTTTCGCAGAAGGCTTCGCTGGCGACGGCGTAAGCCTCAAAACCCGGTCGGATCGCCGCCCGGAGCAGGCTCGCTCCCACAGTGGATCGGCCGTTCAACAAGGCCGGCGAGGAGCAATCGGTCATCGTCAGCGGCCGGATCCGCGTCAATGCCGCCGAAGGCCTGCGAGAAGCCGTGCTGGCCCACCAAGGGCTGGCCATGGCCTCGCAATGGATGTTTGCGCCGGAACTGGCCGACGGTTCGGTTCGGGAAGTGATGAAGGACTGGACACTGCCGGACCTGGATTTGTGGACGGTTTTCCCTACAGGGAGAATGGCCAGCGCCAACGCTCGGGCATTCGTGGAGTATGTGCAGGGGTTGTTGGCCTGGAAGGCCTGACAGGCAGCCGGGAGTTACTCGTCAATGCAGACCAGCAACCGTTCGACCGTTTGCTCAAGCGGCCCTGAGTTGTCGAGCACGTGCACGGCCGGGTCCTCCGCCAGCAATTGCTCGCTGAATCTGGCATTGCGTGCCAACCGCTGGTCGATCTCGATCGGCGATTCCCGCCCGCGTTCCAGCAAGCGCTGGCGCAGTACTGCCTGATCCACAGTCAACAACAGCACCAACGCGTTCGGATAGCGCAGGCGCGTGTTCTGCAAATGCCCGCGAGAACCATTGATCAGCACGTCCTGCCCGGCGGCCAGCCAATTGTCGATTTCCCGTGGGATGCCATAGGACAATCCGTTGGCGTGCCAGCTCAGGGCAAACGCGCCCTGGGCCTCCATTTCGGCGAACTGCTGTTCACTGACGCCCAGCGCCGCTTCGCCCACGGCTTCCGCCGAGCGCGTGATGACCCGCCGCACGATACGGCAGCCGCTTTCGGCCAACCGTGTTCGCGCGGCATCCAGCAGGCTGTCCTTGCCCGAACCTGAAGGCCCGATGAGATAGATCAACCTGCCCGCCATCAAACCACCCTCTTCATTTGTCGCCCTGTTTGCCGGATCCACGGCAGACCGTCCTGATTGCGCTTGCGCCAGATCAGCCCGCAGGCCCGGCGTATGATCCATCACCGACACCGGTTGCACCAGCGGGTTTTCCAGCGGGTCTCGGTATACGCCAAGGGTGTCCTCGCAGAGCATTGACGCCTCGGCGCGGGCGAGTCCATCCAATTACGGCGGGTTACTTGGCAATTCCCCAAGTAACCAAGGGCTCTTGCCCCTCACGTTCGGCCTCTCGAGAGGGCAAGAAGATCAAAAGCCAAAGCAAAAGCGAGGCAGCCTACTGGCCGGCCTGATCGCAATTGAACGCGTTCCCCCTGTAGGAGCGAGCTTGCTCGCGAAAAACGCCGGGACACCGCGGGGATTCAAACAGCCCGCGTTATCGTTGACGTCCATCGCGAGCAAGCTCGCTCTCACAGAATTGAGCAGTGACCCACCCATCACATTCCAGCAGGCACAAAAAAGGCGACCCGAAGGTCGCCTTTTTTGCGTTACTGCCCGAATTTTCGCCCCAAGCCACCCGGTACACCCTGGATGTCAGTATCTTCCCACGGCCCTTGCGGACTAATCGACCGACTCCAACCATTATCCCAGCGGTAATAGGTACGTTGGCGATAAAAGGTATTGGGCTGGTCATCAAGCACATACACCCCGAGCTTCGGATCCCAATGGCTATTGCCCCCCGGTGGTGGCGCGAAGCTGGCAGAAGTGCGTGGCAACGGCTTGGAGGGTTTGGCCGGGATGGTCGGCTTGCTCGGTACAGGCGACGTCGATGGCGTGGGGCTGGGCTGCGACGGCGGGAACGGTGGTGGTGCCTGATGTTCCGTTGGTTGCTGGACCGCACAAGCGCTTAACCCCAAAACAGCGCTGAGCAGGGCAATACGAGCAATGGCGGTCATGGTGGCGTTTCCTGTTATTTATCCGGGCTGTCGATGGTCAGTGTCTGCGGCGCGGTGGTGCTGCTGGCCAGGGGCTGGCTGCGACCAATCCATTCGCCGGCGGTCGGTTTGCCGGCACGGGAAATGCGCGCAACCAGTTGGACTTCAGGGAAGTTCGACAGTTTCAATTGCGGCATCATTGCGTCGGCATCGCCCAGTTCGACGGTTACCGGCAGGTCGGCCACGGTCATGCGCTTGACCGCCAGCGGGGCTGGAGGACCGGAGATCGCACGGGCGAAGATGAACACGCTGTCGCCAGGCTGGACCTTGGATTTGAGGTCCGCGGCCAGATCGACACTGACCTTGAGCAACGCCGAGGCCTTGGCCGCCGGTGCTTGTGCAACCTTGCCGCCACTGGCCACCAGCTTTTCCGTGGCCCGGGTAATTCCGCCTTGCAGCGCCTCGCGGGACTTGTCCTCCGGCGGCAGCTGCGCCAACAGGCGATTCCAGTAATCGATGGCGTCCTGATAACGCTCGCTTTCAAACGCGGCAATGCCAAGCAAGCCAAGGCTGGTGACTTCTTTCGGATCGGTCTTGAGCGCTTCGTCGGTCAGGGCCTGGACCTTGTCCGACCACTTCTTGCCATCGGCGAAGTACTGGGCCTGGGCCCATTGACCGAGCAACTCGGGCTGGCGACCGGCCAGACCCACGGTGCGTTCGAACATTTTCGCCGCGTCCGCCGGGCGATCCTGGGCCATGTAGGTGCGACCGAGGAAATACATGCCTTCAGCGGAATCCGGTTGAGCGGCGACCGCACGTTCCAGGCGCCGCGTCATCTCTTCCATCGACTGGGGTGCCTGGGAGAACTCGCGGGTCAGTTCGACCTTGTCGCTGGCACCGAAATGCAGATACAGGCCCAGGCCCAGCACCGGCACCAGAATGGCCGCCAGCAACGGCAAGGGTTTGCCCAGACGCGACACCCGTGGCGCTTCAGCGCCTTCGGTGTCCGCCAGCAACTCACGGGCAGCTTCGGCGCGACCGGCGTCCATTTGCGCGGCATCGAGCACGCCCTCTTCCTGCTGAGTCTGCAACTCAGCCACGCGCTCCTGATACAGCGCGACGTTCAGGGCGGTACGATCCTCTTCGCGCTGGGCGCGACGGCTGCGCAGCACCGGGATCAACAGAAAACTCAGGGCAACCAGAAGCAGCAGACCTGCAGCGAGCCAGAAATCAATCATTCTTGGTTTTATCCAACAGGTGGTCGAGGCGCGAGCGCTCCTCGGCAGAAAGCGAGTCCGGGGTGCCGGCGCGTTGCACGCGACGACGGCGGACGATCACCGCGATGATCACGACACCGCCCAGCAGCAGGCCGGCGGGGCCGAACCAGAGCAAGGCGGTCTTGGCGTTCAGCGCAGGCTTGTAGCGGACGAAATCACCGTAGCGATCGACCATGAAGTCGATGATCTGCTGGTTGTCCTTGCCCTCGCCGAGCATGCGGAAAATCTCTTTGCGCAAGTCGGCGGCAATCGGTGCGTTGGAATCGGCGATGTCCTGATTCTGGCACTTGGGGCAACGCAGCTCCTTGGTCAACTCGCGGAAACGCTCGCGATCTTCTTCCTTGGCGAACTCGTAGGTGTCGATGGCCGCGTGGGCCACGCCCGCCAGGCTCAAGCCCAGGACAACGGCAGCGATCCAGCGCTTCATGGCTTGGCCTCGTCGACCAGCGCCTGGTACTTGCCCGCCAGTTTTTCACGCCAGACCTGCTCGTCGATCACGCCGACGAACTTGTCACGGATGATGCCCTTGGCGTCGATGAAGAAGGTTTCCGGTGCGCCGTACACGCCGAGATTCAGGCCCAGCGAGCCTTCGTCGTCACGAATGTCCAGCGCATACGGATTGTGGAAGTCCTTCAGCCACTTCAAGGCATCGGCGTTGACGTCCTTGTAGTTGATGCCGTAGATCACCACGCCCTGCTGGGCCAGTTTGTTCAACACCGGGTGCTCGACCCGGCAGGAAATGCACCAGGTGCCCCAGACGTTGACCAGCGCCGGTTTGCCCAGAATGTCAGCGCGGGTCAGGGTCTTGTCGCCCTGCACCGACGGCAGGGAAAATTCCGGGAACGGCTTGTTGATCATGGCCGAAGGCAGCTCGGCCGGATCCAGGTACAACCCACGGTAAAGGAATACAGCGACCACCAGAAAAATCGCCAGTGGCAGCAACATCAACCAACGCTTCATGCAGTGGCTCCCGACATGCCCAGTGCTTCGCGCACGCGGCTTTTGACCTTGACCCGATAACGCCGATCCAGCGCCGCCAGCAACCCGCCAGCGCCTGTCAGCAAGCCGCCGAACCAGATCCAGCGCACGAACGGCTTGACGTGCACGCGCACGGCCCAGGCGCCATTACCCAGTGGTTCACCGAGGGCGACATAGAGGTCGCGGGTGAAACCGGCGTCGATGCCCGCTTCGGTCATTACCGAGTTCTGCACGGTATACAGGCGTTTTTCCGGGTGCAGCACGCTGATTTCCTTGCCGTTGCGGATCACTCGCACGGTGCCCTTGTCGGAGGTGAAGTTCGGGCCTTCGAAGTGTTTGGCGCCTTCGAAGACGAACTGATAGCCGCCCAGGTCCATGGATTCGCCGGGCGCCAGGCGCAGATCGCGCTCGGCACTGTTCTGGCTCGACAGCACGACACCCAGCGCACACACGGCGATGCCCAGGTGCGCGATCTGCATGCCCCAGTAGCTGCGGGTCAGGGTTGGCAGTCCTTTGATCAGGCCCTTGTGGCGAGTCTTGTCGAAGATGTCACGCACGCCGGCCAGCAACACCCAGGCAGCGAGCATGAAGGTCGCGAGCACGGCCCAGTTGAAATCGCCGTAGGCGATGCCGGCCACTACGGCCAGCGCGGCACTGCCGAGCAGGACCGGGGTGAGCATGCTTACCAGCCATTTCACCGGCGTGTCTTTCCAGCGCACGATCACGCCGACCGCCATCACCACCATCAGCAATGCCATCAACGGAATGAACAGCGCGTTGAAGTATGGCGGGCCGACGGACAGCTTGGCGCCGGTCATGGCATCCAGAATCAGCGGATACAAGGTGCCGAGCAGGATCATCGACGCGGCCACCACCAGCACCAGGTTGTTACCCAGCAGCAGGGTTTCCCGGGACCAGAGGTTGAAGCCCACCTGGCTCTTGACCACCGGCGCGCGCAGGGCGAACAGCGTCAGCGAACCACCGACCACGAACAGCAGGAAAATCAGGATGAACACCCCGCGCTCCGGGTCGGACGCAAAGGCGTGCACCGAGGTCAGCACGCCGGAACGCACGAGGAAGGTGCCCAGCAGGCTCAAGGAGAAAGCGGCGATGGCCAGCAACACAGTCCAGCTTTTGAACACGCCACGTTTTTCCGTGACCGCCAACGAGTGAATCAGTGCGGTGCCCACCAGCCATGGCATGAACGAGGCGTTTTCCACCGGGTCCCAGAACCACCAGCCACCCCAGCCGAGTTCGTAATAGGCCCACCACGAACCAAGGGTGATACCAATACCGAGGAACGCCCAGGCCACGATGGTCCACGGACGCGACCAGCGCGCCCAGGCGGCGTCCAGGCGACCGCCCATCAACGCGGCGATGGCGAAGGCGAAGGCCACCGAGAAGCCGACGTAGCCCATGTACAGCATCGGCGGGTGAACGATCAGGCCGATGTCTTGCAGCAGCGGGTTGAGGTCGGCACCGTCGGTGGGCATTTGCGGCAGGATGCGCTTGAACGGGTTGGAGGTCATGATCAGGAACAGCAGGAAACCGGTACTGATCATGCCCATCACCGCCAGCACGCGGGCCAGCATGACCTGCGGCAACTGCCGGGAAAACACCGACACCGCAAAGGTCCAGCCGCCGAGAATCAAGGCCCACAACAGCAGGGAACCTTCGTGGGCACCCCACACGGCGCTGAACTTGTAGTACCACGGCAAGGCACTGTTGGAGTTGTTGGCCACGTAGGCCACGGAGAAATCGTCGACCATGAAAGCGTAGGTCAGGCAACCGAAGGCGAACAGCAAGAACGCGAACTGCCCCCACGCGGCCGGCTGGGCCAGACTCATCCAGAAGCGGTCACCGCGCCAGGCACCGACCAATGGCACCACGGCCTGAACCAGCGCGAAACACAGCGCCAGGATCATGGCCAGGTGGCCCAATTCGGGAATGAAGATTCCAGCTGTCATCAGTTAGCCCTCTTTCGCGGGAGTGGGTGCCGACTGGCCGCTGTCTTTCAACGCCTTGGTCACTTCCGGCGGCATGTACTTTTCATCGTGCTTGGCCAGCACTTCATCGGCCACCACCACACCATCGGCATTGAGCTTACCCAAGGCGACGATGCCCTGCCCTTCGCGGAACAGGTCCGGCAGGATGCCGCGATAAGTGATGGTCACGGATTTGTTGAAGTCGGTGACGACAAACTTCACGTCCAGCGAGTCGCCGGAGCGCTGCAAGGAACCGGCCTCGACCATGCCGCCGGCGCGGATGCGAGTGTCTTGCGGGGCTTCGCCGTTGGCGATCTGGGTCGGTGTGTAAAACAGGTTGATGTTCTGCTGCAGGGCGCTCAGGGCCAGGCCAACGGCAGCGCCGACCCCGACCAGGATCGCGAGAATGATGATAAGACGCTTTTTACGCAGCGGATTCACTTGCCGTTCTCCCGGCGCAGACGGCGCGCCTCTTGTTGCAGATACCGCTTGCGGGCCAGGATCGGCGCCGCCACGTTGAGGGCCAATACCGCCAGGCAGATGCCATAGGCTGACCAGACATACAGGCCATGATGACCCATGGCGACGAAGTCGCCGAATGAAGCAAAACTCATCGAGCGACCTCCAGGCTGTTTTCGACTTCGGTTTTGACCCAACTGGCCCGGGCTTCGCGCTTGAGCACTTCAAGACGCATGCGCAGCAGCAGGACCGCGCCGAAGAAACAGTAGAAACCCAGCGCCGTCAGCAGCAGTGGCAGCCACATCTCGGCTGGCATCGCCGGTTTTTCGGTGAGGGTGAAGGTCGCGCCCTGGTGCAGTGTGTTCCACCACTCCACCGAGTACTTGATGATCGGGATGTTGATCACACCAACGATCGCCAGCACCGCACAGGCCTTGGCCGCGCTGTCACGATTGCTGATGGCGTTACCCAATGCAATGAGACCGAAGTACAGGAACAGCAGGATAAGCATGGACGTAAGGCGTGCATCCCAAACCCACCACGAACCCCAGGTCGGCTTGCCCCAGATCGCCCCGGTGACCAGCGCCACGGCGGTCATCCAGGCGCCGATGGGCGCCGCGCATTGCAGGGCGACGTCGGCCAGTTTCATCTTCCACACAAGGCCGACGATGCCGCACACGGCCAGCATCACGTAGATGGACTGCGCCAGCATGGCGGCCGGAACGTGGATATAGATGATGCGAAAGCTGTTGCCCTGCTGGTAGTCCGGCGGCGCGAAGGCCAGGCCCCAGACCACGCCAACGCCGATCAGCAGCAACGCCGCAACGCTCAGCCAGGGCAGCATTTTGCCGCTGATGCCGTAAAACCATTTGGGCGAGCCAAGCTTGTGAAACCACGTCCAGTTCATACTGTTTCCATCACGGTTGCTCTTTACTGTGAAGAGCCAGGGCCTTTACTGATCAATTTTTGACCAGACCTCATTATTCGCCGACGCTGATCTTCAAGCCAGCGGCTATTGCAAAAGGTGTCAGGGTTATCGCCAAGGCGGTCAGGCTGCCAAGCCATAGGAGATAACCGGTCGCCGGCATTCCCTGCAAGGCCGCCTGCAAGGCGCCACTGCCAAGGATCAATACCGGGATGTACAACGGCAGAATCAGCAGTGCCAGCAACAGGCCGCCGCGCTTCAAACCTACTGTCAGCGCCGCACCCACCGCACCGAGCAGGCTCAGTACCGGTGTACCGAGCAGCAACGAAAGCAGCAACACCGGCAGACAGGCGGCAGGCAAACCGAGCATCAGCGCCAGCAAGGGTGCGAGCAAAACCAGTGCCAGACCGGAAAAAGCCCAGTGTGCCAGCACTTTGGCCAAAACCAGAAGAGGCAGGGGGTGCGGCGAAAGGACCCACTGCTCAAGGGATCCGTCTTCGAAATCACTGCGGAAAAGCCCGTCCAGCGAGAGCAGAACCGATAAAAGTGCCGCGACCCAGACCAACCCCGGAGACAAGGTTTGCAACAATTGAGACTCGGGTCCGACCGCCAACGGGAACAAGGAAACGACGATGGCGAAAAACACCAGCGGATTGGCCAGCTCCGCGGGACGGCGAAACAGCAGACGGGCCTCACGGGCGACCAACAGGCCAAAAACACTCATACGGCCCAATTCCCCAGATCGATGTCGCGATAAGCGGCCGGCATCCGGCTCAGCGTGTGGTGGGTGGTCAACACCACCATGCCGCCACGTTCGCAGTGGCCGGCCAGGTGTTCTTCGAGTTGCGCCACGCCTTGCTTGTCGAGAGCGGTGAACGGCTCATCGAGAATCCACAACGGCGGGCTGTCCAGATACAAACGCGCCAGTGCGACGCGACGCCGCTGCCCAGCGGACAGAGTGTGGCAGGGAACATCTTCGAATCCGCGCAAGCCGACCGCCGCCAAGGCTTGCCAGATCGCCTCACGGGAGGCCGGTTGATGCAGGGCGCAGAGCCAACTCAGGTTCTCTTCCGGTGTCAGCAGATCCTTGATTCCCGCCGCATGGCCGATCCACAGCAGATTGCGCGCCAGCTCAGCGCGCTGCTCATCAAGGGGCTTGCCGTTGAGCAGCACTTGACCGGCGGTCGGATGCATCAGCCCGGAGAGCAGGCGCAACAGGCTGGTCTTGCCGCTGCCGTTGGGGCCACTGATTTGCATCATTTCGCCACTGGCCAGTCTCAAATCGAGATTTTCGAAGAGCAGCCGAAGGTCTCGCTCACAGGCAAGGGCAACGGTTTGCAGGACAGGACTGGTCAAGGGATCACGGGCCTTATACGGTTCAAGTCGGCTCTGGCGCGGCCGTTAAAGAGATGCAGCATAGATGCAATGGCGTCTTGTTCTAGAGAGCTGCGTCAAAGAATTGCAAAGTTTTCGCCATTATTGGATACAACGGCGCGGCATTATACATGCCATACCTTACTCTAAAGAGTGCATTTTCCTCAGGTTGTGACCGCGTATGACAGGCGAAATGAACATCCTCCCGCTACCGCAAACCCTCCCGGCGACTTCGCGCCCGCAGGTGGTCAGCGGTGAGTTGCTCAAGTTGCTGACGCCGGTGGAAGGGCTGATCAGCGTCGGTCAAACCGCCCAGGCCGAAGTGTTGTCGCTCAAGCAGGCGGACCAGACTTTCCAGATGCTGCTCAAGGTCACCCTCGACAGCGGCCGCCAGGCCACGGTCCACACCACCAGCAATCAACCGCTGGCCCAAGGCACCACGCTGGTCGTCACCCAGCCCTCGGCCGGCAACCTGGCCGTGACGGTGCAACAGGCCATTGCTTCCAACGTCGCCACCCTCACCCGCCTCGACACCGCGCAACTGCCCGTTGGCACCCTGCTGCAGGGCAAAGTGCTGACCTCGCAAATGCTGCCCCAGGTGCCCGGCCAGCCCATGGTGTTTCGCTCGATGGTGGGCCTGCTCAACACCGCACTGAGCGGCAGCACACTGAGTATCTACAGCCCGCAACCCTTGCGCATCGGCACCTTGTTGAGCGCACAGGTGCAGGACGCCCAGACAGTGAAGTTCGTGCCCCTGAGCAGCCGACAGGAACAACTGGCGGTGACCCGGCAACTGGTCGACCAGCAAAGCCGCCAGGGCTCGCTGGCTAGCTTGCTCAAGCACCTGCAGAATCTTCCGCCCTCGGACCAGACATCCGTTGAATTGCGCAGCGCTGCTGCCCGTTTGCTCGCCGGCTTGCCGGATGTTCAACAGTTGAGCACCCCCAAGGGCCTGGCCCAGGCCCTGGCCAGCAGCGGCATGTTTCTCGAAAGCAAACTGCTGACCGGGCAAAACCCGACGCTCGCGCCGGACATGAAAGGCGATTTGCTCAAACTGGTTGCGCAGTTGAGTCAGGGCTTGCCGGCCAACACCAGCCTCGGCGCGATCATCGCCGCCAATACCCTGGCCCAGGCCATGCCGAATTTTGTCCGCAATGCCCTGGGCATGCTCGGTCAGGTCAGTGCCAAGCCATCGCCGACCGGTTTCCCGCTGCCCGAACGTCTGTTAAAAGGCGCCGACGGTGAAAACGACCTCGAACACCTGCTTCGCCTGGCCGCCGCCGCGGTTTCGCGCCTGCAAAGCCATCAACTGTCGAGTCTGGAACAAACCGGCGTAACCGCCGACGGGCGGCTGATGAGCACCTGGCAGCTGGAAATCCCGATGCGCAATATGCAGGACATCGTGCCCTTGCAGGTCAAGTTCCAGCGCGAAGACGCCGCCGAAAAACAACAGCCAAAGGAACGTCGCGAAGAACACGAACCCAAGCAACAACTGTGGCGTGTGGAGCTGGCCTTCGCCATGGAGCCTTTGGGGCCGCTGCAAATCCAGGCGCAACTGATCAAGGGCAGCCTCTGCGGCCAGCTCTGGGCCGAGCGGCCATACACCGCCAGCCTGATCGAAAGCAATTTGGCCGGGCTGCGTGATCGCCTGCTGTCCGTCGGTCTGAACGTCGGCGACCTCGATTGCCACCTCGGTGCACCGCCCCAAGGCCCGCAAACCCGCCTCGAACAACGCTGGGTGGACGAAACCGCATGAACAACCCCAACACCCCACGCCAGGCCATCGCCCTCAAATACGACGGCACCCACGCCCCCACCCTCACCGCCAAAGGCGACGAAGAGCTGGCGGAAGAAATCCTGCGCATTGCCCGCGACTGCGAAGTGCCGATCTACGAAAACGCCGAACTGGTGAGACTGTTGGCGCGCATGGAACTGGGAGACAGCATTCCGCAGGAACTCTATCTGACGATTGCCGAGATCATTGCGTTTGCGTGGAGTTTGAAGGGGAGGTTTCCGGCGGGGCAGGATGCGGATGCGCTGATGGTCGAGAAGGATGTTACCGAGCGCGGGGAAGACTACTGAGGATTCGAGGGCGCCTTCGCGAGCAAGCTCGCTCCCACAGATGATCTGCGGTGAACTCATGTTCTGTGTCCGACATAGAACCATTGTAGGAGCGAGCCTGCTCGCGATGGAGGTATGAGCGCCGCGTTTCTTCAGGAGGTCCGCGTCATCGTTGACGTCCATCGCGAGCAAGCTCGCTCCCACAGATGATCTGCGGTGAACTCATGTTCTGTGTCCGACATAGAACCATTGTAGGAGCGAGCCTGCTCGCGATGGAGGTATGAGCGCCGCGTTTCTTCAGGAAGTCCGCGTCATCGTTGACGTCCATCGCGAGCAAGCTCGCCCCCACAGGTGATCTGCGGTGAACACATGTTCTGTGTCCGACATAGAACCATTGTAGGAGCGAGCCTGCTCGCGATGGAGGTATGAGCGCCGCGTTTCTTCAGGAAGCCCCCGTCATCGTTGACGTCCATCGCGAGCAAGCTCGCTCCCACAGGTGATCTGCGGTGAACACATGTTCTGTGTCCGACATAGAACCATTGTAGGAGCGAGCCTGCTCGCGATGGAGGTATGAGCGCCGCGTTTCTTCAGGAGGTCCGCGTCATCGTTGACGTCCATCGCGAGCAAGCTCGCTCCCACAGGTGATCTGCGGTGAACACATGTTCTGTGTCCGACATAGAACCATTGTAGGAGCGAGCCTGCTCGCGATGGAGGTATGAGCGCCGCGTTTCTTCAGGAAGCCCGCGTCATCGTTAACGACCATCGCGAGCAAGCTGAACTGGCCTAATAATTCCGGACACCTCTTAAGGGCGATATGATTTCGCCAACTTGGAGGTTCCATGAACGAAAGAAAGGTCTATACCCGCGAGTTCAAGCTGCATGCTGCCAGCATGGTGCTTGATGATAACTGCCCGGTTCCAGACGTTTGTGCATCGCTGGATATCGGGCCCACCGCTTTACGGCGCTGGGTCGATCAGGTTCGCAAGGAGCGCGAGGGGCAGCCAGTTAAAGGCACTAAGGCGATTACCGAAGATCAACGCCAGATCCAGGAACTGAAGGCCAAGATCAAGCGCATGGAAATGGAAGCCGAGATCTTAAAAAAGGCTACCGCTCTCTTGATGTCGGATCCCGATCGTTTTCGATGATTGCGGAACTAAGAGAGTCGTTCCCGACTGCCATTGTGTGTCGTGTTTTCGATGTGAAGCGCAGCAGCTTTTATGAGTGGCTTCAGCGGCGAGCCAAACCGCGGATCAGACGCGAAGAACTCAAGCTGAAAGTGGTTGAACTGCACAGCGAAAGCCGGGAAGCCATGGGTTCCAGAATGATCAGCAAGAACCTGAAGTCCCAAAACATCGCGATCGGAAGAGGCCTTGTCAGAACGCTAATGAGGGAGGCCAACATTGTCAGTAAACAACGCCAGCCTCACCCATTCAGATCCAAAGGTGTTGAAGCATTTGTCGTGCCCAATCGGCTCAAACGCAATTTTAAGCCGGCTGCAGTCGATCAGGTCTGGTGTGGCGACGTGACCAGCTTGATGGTGGGTGAGCGCTGGGTTCATCTGGCCATCGTGATCGATTTGTTTGCTCGCCGCGTCATTGGCTGGGCGTTTTCGCTGGTCAATGACGCCAACTTGGTCAGCAAGGCGCTACGCATGGCAATAGAGGTTCGAATGTGTCCTCCGGGACTGATGTTCCATTCGGATCAGGGCTGTCAGTACACCAGCCGCAAGTTTCAGGAAGAACTGAAGCGTCGAGACATATTGCAAAGCATGAGTCATCGCGGGCAGTGTTGGGACAACGCTCCAACAGAGCGATTTTTTGGCACGCTGAAATCAGAATGGGTGCCTCGTAGTGGCTACAGCAAGATCGAGGAAGCAAAAACCGATATGGTGCGCTTCTTCATGTACTACAACCGCACGAGGCTCCACAGCTACAACAACTATCTGTCGCCAATAGCCATGGAGCAAAAGGCGGCATAAGCACCGTAACCGGTGTCCGGGATTACTTGACCGGTTCAAGCTCGCTCCCACAGATGATCTGCGGTGAACATATGTTCTGTGTCCGACATAGAACCATTGTAGGAGCGAGCCTGCTCGCGATGGAGGTATGAGCGCCGCGTTTCTTCAGGAAGCCCGCGTCATCGTTAACGACCATCGCGAGCAAGCTCGCTCCTACAGGCTGTCAGTTCTTGTGCAACTTGCTCATCAACTCCGCCTCAGCCTGGGTCAAGCCGCAGGACTGGGTCAGTTCGTTGACGCTGGCGCCCATCCCGACCAGTCGCGCCGCCTGGGCGAACGACAGGCTTGAGGGGTCGCGTTGTTCCAGCTGGGCGAGTTTGTCCGGCAAGGGCGCGACGATCGCCCGCAGTTCATACAGGTCCTCGCCCATGCGCACATTGCCGTTCTGGTAATCCTCGACGCGCCTGGCCAGGTCCTTGATGCGCTGATCGCGCAGCGCATCACCCTGGGCCTGTTGCGCGGCGATCTGCTTTTGACCGCGAATGTATGCCAGGAACATTGCCAGCGTGCCTGCCCAGAACAGGAACAGGACAATGACCGCAACCTCGAGAATCAATCAGATACTCTCCAGTTCCGACCATTCTTCTTCGCTCATCATCTTGTCGAGCTCGACCAGGATGAGCAATTCGTTGTTCTTGTTGCATACGCCTTGAATGAACTTGGCGGACTCTTCGTTACCCACGTTCGGCGCGGTTTCGATTTCCGACTGACGCAGGTAAACCACTTCGGCCACGCTGTCGACCATGATCCCGACCACCTGTTTGTCGGCTTCGATGATGACGATACGGGTGTTGTCGCTGATCTCGGCATTCATCAGGCCGAAGCGCTGGCGGGTGTCGATCACGGTCACGACGTTGCCGCGCAGGTTGATGATGCCCAGCACGTAGCTCGGGGCACCCGGGACCGGGGCGATTTCGGTGTAACGCAAGACTTCCTGGACGCGCATCACGTTGATGCCGTAGGTCTCGTTGTCCAGCTTGAAGGTGACCCATTGCAGGATCGGATCTTCGGAACCTTTTGCCGCCGTTGCCTTGTCATTCATACCCTGCCCCCTCAAGAAACCGCCCTGGCGGTGTGTGTTCTGTGCAACATCATCAGAGTGACGTCGCCTGTTTTGTTTATTTGACTGATGTCGGTCTGTGGCCCGGCTTGCCGCCGGACATGTGCCGGGCTCCGCCGCTGGCGATCAACTCGGCCAGTGAGGCGACATCGAGCAAGGCGCACATGTGTTCTATTACCGTGCCGGCGAGCCATGGCCGCTGACCTCGGTGACTTCTCCATTTGATTTCATTCGGGTTCAGACGCAACGAGCGGCTGACCTGATGCACCGCCAGCCCCCACTCGTAGCCTTGCACCGAAATCACGTATTGCAGGCCTTGCTTGAAATCGTCGCGGTAACGGTCGGGCATGACCCAACGCGCGGTATCGAGCACCTTGAGATTGCCGGCCTGGCTCGGCAGGATGCCCAGGAACCATTCGGGCTGGCCGAACAATGGGGTCAACTCGTGACCGGCCAGGGAGTAAATCGACCCCAGGCACACCAGCGGCACCGCCAGGGTCAAGCCGGCGACATCGAACAGCAGGCATTCGAAGGGTTCGGCAGCCCAGGACGGACGACCGTCGGACTCAACCGGGGGCGGCGTGTTGCTCGGTGGTAGATGCACATCGACGACCGGCGGCACCAGGGTTTGCTGCACTTCGACGACTGCTGGCTGCGCCTCGACAGGTGGTGGCACCAAGGCTTGCAGCAGCGGCGCGATGGTCGAGACCGGCGCCATAACAGGGACCGGAGCTTCGATCACCGGCGCCTTGAACACTGGCGCCACCGATGCCTGCACCGGGACGACCGTCACAGCGGCTGCGGCGTCGCGGGTCTGCTCTTCGAGCACCGCTGCCTGAAACTCGTCCAGCACCGCTTCTGCGGCGATCTCCTCGGCCACTGCCTCTACGGGCAGCGTCAATTCTTCGGTCACTTCCTGCAGCAAGCTGTCCAGGTAGGACTGCAATGCCAGTTGCGGGCGCGAAGTGGTCTTCAATGGCCGGTTCATGAGCACGCACCTGTAGGAGCGGGCATGCTCGCGATGAACCTGAGAGCGCCACGGGGTGTCAGGTTTCCCGCGTCATCGTTGACGACCATCGCGAGCAAGCTCGCTCCTACAGGAATTGGGCTCATGTCACGCCACCTGCGCAACAAGTTGCGCCGCCAGCAGATGCTTGAGCAACGCACGGTAAGCGAGAACGCCACGGCTCTTGCCGTCGAATTGCGAAGGCGTCAGACCGGCGCGGCTGGCATCGCGCAGGCGCGTGTCCACCGGGATATAGCCTTGCCAGATTTCGTCGGGGAATTTGTCGCGCAGCACGCGCAACGTTCCGAGGGACGCCTGGGTGCGACGGTCAAACAGGGTCGGTACGATGGTGAAGGGCAGCGCCTGTTTGCGAGAGCGATTGATCATCGCCAGGGTGTTGACCATGCGCTCAAGGCCTTTGACCGCCAGATGCTCGGTCTGCACCGGGATCACCAGTTGCTGGCTCGCCGCCAAGGCATTGACCATCAGCACGCCGAGCAATGGCGGGCTGTCGATCACGGCGTAATCGAAGTCCTGCCACAGTTGCGCCAGGCTCTTGGCAATCACCAGGCCCAAACCGCTCTGCCCCGGCGACTGGCGCTCAAGGGTGGCCAGTGCGGTGCTGGAGGGCAACAGGGAGATGCGCTCGTCACTGGTCGACAGCAGCAGTTGACCCGGCAGGCCTTGGGGCACGTTGCCCTTGTGCAGGAACAGGTCGTAGCTGCTGTGCTCCAGGGCGTCGGGATCGTAGCCGAAGTAGCTGGTCATGGAGCCGTGGGGGTCGAGATCGACCACGACCACACGCTTGCCCGCCTCCGCCAGTAAACCGGCTAAAGCGATGGAGGAAGTGGTTTTACCGACACCACCCTTTTGATTGGCGACTGCCCAGACTCTCATTCGGATTGTTCCTCCCGGCCGAACGGATCGACCGAGAAATAGCTCAACGTGTTAATGCGGGTGACGGAGAATTGACGGCGTTCTCTCGTACCGGCGACTTGACCGGGGTCGGTGCAGTTTGTGTGCCAGCACGCTTCAAAGCGGCATCCGGTTGCGCATGGGCGGTTCCGGTGCCGGTCAGGCTGCGGCGAACATCGAGGTTGCGCGACACCACCAGCACCACGCGACGGTTGCGGGCGCGGCCTTCGGCGGTGGCGTTGTTGGCCACCGGTTGAAACTCGCCGTAGCCCACCGAAGCCAGGCGACCGGGGTTCACCCCTTGCATCGCCAGCATGCGCACGATGCTCGCCGAGCGTGCCGAGGACAGCTCCCAGTTGGTCGGGTACTGCGCGGTACGGATCGGTTGATCGTCGGTGAAACCTTCGACATGGATCGGGTTGTCGAATGGCTTCAGGATCGCCGCGACCTTGTCGATGATGTTGAACGCGATGTCGCTGGGCATGGCGTCGCCGCTGCCGAACAACAGGCTGGAATTAAGCTCGATCTCGACCCACAACTCATTGCCGCGCACGGTCATCTGGTTGGAGCTGATCAGGTCACCGAACGCCACACTGATGTCGTCGGCGATGCTCTTGAGGGGATCGCTGGTGCCGGAGACGCCGGCATCGACCTGGTCACTGTCCTTGACCAGCGGCTTGGCCGGGGTCACGGTCTTCGGCCGCTCGTCACCGATGGGGATCGGCTTGAGCGAACGGTCGGAGTCGGTAAAGACCCCGATCAATGCCTCGGAAATGACCTTGTACTTGCCTTCGTTGATCGACGAGATGGAGTACATCACCACGAAAAAGGCGAACAGCAAGGTGATGAAGTCGGCATAGGAAACCAGCCAACGTTCATGGTTTACATGCTCTTCATGCTGGCGACGACGTGCCATGAGCTTATTCCCTTAATCCATGAAGCCCTGAAGCTTCAACTCAATGGAGCGAGGGTTTTCACCTTCGGCGATCGACAGGAGCCCTTCCAGCAACATCTCGCGATAACGCGACTGACGTAACGCGATGGATTTGAGTTTGGCGGCAATCGGCAGCAGCACCAGGTTGGCACTGGCCACACCGTAGATAGTGGCGACGAACGCCACGGCAATACCGCTGCCCAGTTGCGATGGATCAGCGAGGTTGCCCATGACATGAATCAGGCCCATGACCGCACCGATGATGCCGATGGTCGGCGCGTAACCGCCCATGCTTTCGAAGACTTTGGCCGCTTCGATGTCGCGGCTTTCCTGGGTGTAGAAGTCCACTTCCAGAATGCTGCGGATGGCTTCCGGCTCGGCGCCATCCACCAGCAGTTGCAGGCCTTTGCGTGCGTAGTTGTCGGGCTCGGCATCGGCGATGCCTTCAAGGCCCAGCAGGCCTTCCTTGCGGGCGGTCAGGCTCCAGTTCACCACGCGGTCGATGCCACCGGCCAGATCGACACGGGGCGGGAACAGGATCCAGGCGAGGATCTGCATGGCGCGCTTGAAGGCACTCATCGGCGATTGCAGTAGCGCGGCGCCAATGGTGCCGCCGAGCACGATCAGCGCTGCCGGGCCGTTGGCCAGGGCGCCGAGGTGACCGCCTTCAAGGTAGTTGCCGCCGATGATCGCGACAAAGGCCATGATGATGCCAATCAGGCTTAGAACATCCATCAGATACAGGCCTCGACCAGGTGCCTGCCAATGTCGTCCAGGCTGTACACCGCGTCGGCGAGCTCGGCTTTGACGATGGCCATCGGCATGCCGTAGATCACGCAACTGGCTTCGTCCTGCGCCCAGATCGAACTGCCGCCCTGCTTGAGCAGGCGCGCGCCTTCGCGACCGTCGGCGCCCATGCCGGTCAGGACCACCGCCAGAACTTTGTCACCGTAGGTCTTGGCTGCCGAACCGAAGGTAATGTCCACGCACGGCTTGTAATTGAGACGTTCGTCACCCGGGAGGATTTTCACCGCGCCGCGGCCGTCGATCATCATCTGCTTGCCACCCGGCGCCAGTAGCGCCAGGCCCGGACGCAGGATATCGCCATCCTCGGCTTCCTTGACGCTGATGCGGCAGAGCTTGTCCAGGCGCTCGGCAAAGGCCTTGGTGAAGGCCGCCGGCATGTGTTGAACCAGCACGATCGGGGCCGGGAAGTTGGCCGGCAATTGGGTCAACACTCGCTGCAGGGCGACCGGGCCGCCGGTGGACGTACCGATGGCCACCAGTTTGAAGGCTTTGCGTTTCGGCGCGGGCGACGACGCAGTGGCCGCATGCGTACGCGCAGGGATCGGTGCCGGACGCACGGGCGCGCTGCTGCCGTAACCGCCGACGCTCGAAGGCGCAGCTGTTGGAGCAGGTGCGGCCACAGGGGCCGGAGCGCTGTAAGTGCTGACGCGACGATTGCTGCGCGAGATGCTCAGGATCTTCTCGCACAACAGTTGCTTGACCTTCTCGGGGTTGCGCGAGATGTCTTCGAAATTCTTCGGCAGGAAGTCCACCGCGCCGGCATCCAGCGCATCGAGGGTGACCCGGGCGCCTTCGTGGGTCAGCGAGGAGAACATCAGGACCGGGGTCGGACAGCGTTGCATGATGTGCCGCACGGCGGTGATGCCGTCCATCATCGGCATCTCGTAGTCCATGGTGATCACATCGGGCTTGAGGGCCAGCGCCTGATCAATCGCCTCTTTGCCGTTGGTCGCCGTGCCGACGACCTGGATATTGGAATCCGCTGAAAGAATTTCCGAGACGCGGCGGCGGAAAAACCCCGAATCGTCCACCACCAGGACTTTGACTGCCATAAACACTCCATTAGATGGAGCGAGGCCAGGCGCCTCGCTCCACCAGAATCAAATACGCCGTGTGGCGTAACGCTTGAGCATGCTCGGAACATCGAGAATCAGCGCGATGCGGCCGTCACCGGTGATGGTGGCGCCGGACATGCCCGGGGTTCCCTGGAGCATTTTGCCCAATGGCTTGATGACTACTTCTTCCTGGCCCACCAGTTGATCGACGACAAAGCCGATCCGCTGCGTGCCCACCGAAAGGATCACCACATGGCCCTCGCGCTGCTCTTCGTGAGCGGCGGAGCTGACCAGCCAGCGTTTGAGATAGAACAATGGCAGCGCCTTGTCCCGCACGATCACCACTTCCTGGCCGTCCACGACGTTGGTGGTCGACAGGTCGAGGTGGAAGATCTCGTTGACGTTCACCAGCGGGAACGCGAACGCCTGGTTACCGAGCATGACCATCAGCGTCGGCATGATCGCCAGGGTCAGCGGCACCTTGATGACGATCTTCGAACCCTGGCCCTTGGCCGAGTAGATGTTGATCGAGCCGTTGAGCTGGGAAATCTTGGTTTTCACCACGTCCATGCCCACGCCACGACCCGATACGTCGGAAATCTCGGTCTTGGTCGAGAAACCCGGGGCGAAGATCAGGTTGTAGCATTCGGTGTCGCTCAGGCGATCGGCGGCATCCTTGTCCATCACACCGCGTTTTACCGCGATGGAACGCAGCACGTTCGGGTCCATGCCCTTGCCGTCGTCGGAGATCGACAGCAGGATGTGGTCGCCTTCCTGCTCCGCCGCCAGGATCACCTTGCCACCCCGGGCCTTGCCCGAGGCTTCACGCTCTTCCGGTGACTCGATGCCGTGGTCAACCGCGTTGCGCACCAAGTGGACCAGCGGGTCGGCCAGGGCCTCGACGAGGTTCTTGTCGAGGTCGGTTTCTTCGCCGACCAGCTCCAGGTTGATCTCTTTCTTGAGCTGGCGGGCCAGGTCGCGAACCAGGCGCGGGAAGCGCCCGAAGACTTTCTTGATCGGTTGCATCCGGGTCTTCATGACCGCGGTTTGCAAGTCGGCGGTGACCACGTCGAGGTTCGACACGGCCTTGGACATGGCTTCGTCGCCGCTGTTGAGGCCCAGGCGGACCAGGCGGTTACGCACCAGCACCAACTCGCCGACCATGTTCATGATCTCGTCCAGACGCGCGGTATCGACACGTACCGTGGTCTCGGCTTCGCTCGCCGGCTTTTCCGCCGGTGGCGCGGCCGGGGCACGGGACGATGCCGGTGCAGCAGTTGCCGGGGCCGGCGCTTCGGCTTTTGGCTCGGGGGCCCTGGCCACCGGTTTCGGCGTAGCTGCCTTGGCGGCAGGTGCCGCAACCGAGGCGTTGGCGCCGGTTGCCGTTCCAACCGTCGCGCCCACTTCAGTGAACTTGCCTTTGCCGTGCAATTCGTCGAGCAGCGCTTCGAACTCGTGATCGGAAATCAGATCGCTGCCGGCCGCCACCGCGCTTGGTGCCGCGGGTGCAGGCACAGAAGCAATGGCCGACTCCAGCGCCTCGACAGCAAAATTACCCTTGCCGTGCAGCTGGTCGAGCAGTGCTTCGAATTCGTCGTCAGTAATATCGGAACTGTCGCCAGTCGCTTTCGGGGCTTCTGGCGCAGCCGGTGCCGGGACCACCGCGTCAACGGCGAACTGGCCTTTACCGTGCAGTTGATCGAGCAACGACTCGAACTCGGCATCGGTGATTTCGTCGCTGCCAGCGGCATTGCCGGCAGGCGCTGGAACAGCCGCCGGGGCCTCGGCCTGGGCCTTGACGGCGTTCAGCGAGTCCAGCAGTTGTTCGAATTCATTGTCGGTGATATCGCCCGACTCGCTTTCAGCCACAGGCGCTTCGACCACAGCGACGACAGGTGCGGCAGCCGCCTCGTCAGCCGATTGCGGCTCGGCCAGACGGGCCAGCGCCGCGAGCAGTTCCGGTGTCGCAGCCGTGATCGGGCTGCGTTCGCGGACTTCGCTGAACATGCTGTTCACCGCGTCCAGCGCTTCGAGAACCACGTCCATCAGTTCCGAGTCGACGCGACGCTCACCCTTGCGCAGGATGTCGAACACGTTCTCGGCGATGTGGCAGCACTCCACCAGCTCGTTGAGCTGGAGGAAGCCGGCGCCCCCTTTTACAGTGTGAAAACCGCGAAAAATTGCATTGAGCAAATCCGCATCATCCGGACGGCTTTCCAGCTCGACCAGTTGCTCGGACAGTTGCTCTAGAATCTCGCCGGCCTCAACCAGGAAATCCTGAAGGATCTCTTCATCGGCGCCGAAGCTCATTAAGGGGGTGCTCCTAAAGGTCTAAAAACCTAAAATGCCTAAAATTCTAAAACCCTAGGCTGGATAGCAAATCGTCCACATCGTCCTGACCGGACACAACGTCTTCTCTTTTATCGGCATGAATCTGCGGACCTTCACCCTGAGAGAGATGTTTTTGTGGATCTTTTTCAGCAAGCATCGCTTCACGGTCATGTTCGATGCCCGCAAAGCGGTCCACCTGACTGGCCATCAGCACGAGCTTGAGCAGGTTGCTTTCAACTTCGGTGACCAACTGGGTCACACGCTTGATCACCTGGCCTGTGAGGTCCTGGTAATCCTGGGCGAGCAGGATGTCGTTCAGGTTGCCCGACACCGCGCGATTGTCCGTGCCGCTGCGCGTCAGGAACCCGTCGACCCGTCGGGCCAGTTCACGAAACTCTTCGGCGCCGACTTCGCGACGCATGAAGCGCCCCCAGTCCGCGCTCAACACCTTGGCTTCATCGGCCAGGCCATTGACCAGCGGCGTGGCACTTTCCACCAGATCCATGGTGCGGTTGGCCGCAGCCTCGGTCAGCTTGACCACATACCCCAGGCGCTCGGTGGCGTCGGTGATCTGCGACACTTCTTCGGCCTGCGGCATGTGCGGGTCAATCTGGAAATTGACGATCGCGCTATGCAGTTCGCGGGTGAGCTTGCCCACTTCCTGATACAGGCCGCGGTCACGGGTCTGGTTGAGCTCATGGATCAATTGCACCGCGTCGCCGAACTTGCCTTTTTCAAGGCTCTCGACCAATTCGAGGGCGTGTTTTTTCAGGGTCGATTCAAAATCGCCCAATGAAGTTTCGTTATTGCCCATAGCTCCCCCGTGGCGCACTCATCAACCGATGCGTTCGAAAATCTTCTCGATTTTTTCTTTCAACGCCTGGGCCGTGAAGGGCTTGACCACATAGCCGTTAACGCCGGCCTGGGCCGCTTCGATGATCTGCTCGCGCTTGGCTTCAGCGGTCACCATCAGCACCGGCAGGTGCTTGAGCTTTTCATCGGCACGCACGTGACGCAGCAGATCGATACCGGTCATGCCAGGCATGTTCCAGTCCGTTACCAGAAAGTCGATGCTTCCGCTGTTGAGCACCGGAATGGCGGTAGTGCCATCGTCGGCCTCGACGGTGTTGGTGAACCCAAGGTCACGCAGCAGGTTCTTGATGATCCGCCGCATCGTTGAGAAGTCATCAACGATGAGGATTTTCATGTTCTTGTCCAATTCGACCTCCAAGCAGTCTTAAACGCGCCCAGCACCTGGACACGCCATTTCAATCAATCCGGCAAAGCACTCAATGACTGTCTGGAGCACAACAGATCGCGACCGGCGCAGTTCAACACCACACCGGCCTCGTTCGCAGTGTCCCCACACTGCCTTCAGCGCGCTCGCCACTCCCCCAAACGCCCCCGCAAACGGGCCGCGCACTGGCTGTGTAACTGGCTGACCCGCGATTCGCTGACCCCCAGGACCTCACCGATTTCCTTGAGATTCAACTCTTCGTCGTAGTACAGCGCCAACACCAGTCGCTCACGCTCCGGCAAATTGGCAATCGCATCCGCCAGCGCAGCCTGGAAGCGTTCATCCTCCAGGTCGCGTGACGGCTCGACATGAGCACTCGCGCCATCCTCGTGCAGCCCTTCGTGTTCGCCGTCCTGCAACAGGTCGTCGAAACTGAACAGCCGGCTGCCCAGGGTGTCGTTCAAAATCCCGTAGTAATCGTCGAGACTCAATTGGAGTTCGGCCGCAACTTCGTGATCTTTAGCGTCACGGCCGGTTTTAGCTTCAATCGAGCGAATGGCATCGCTGACCATGCGCGTATTGCGGTGGACTGAACGTGGCGCCCAGTCCCCCTTGCGCACTTCATCGAGCATGGCGCCGCGGATTCGTATGCCCGCGTACGTCTCGAAACTGGCGCCTTTGCCGGCGTCATATTTGGTCGACACTTCAAGCAGGCCAATCATCCCGGCCTGGATCAGGTCTTCGACCTGGACACTGGCCGGCAAACGCGCCAGCAAGTGGTAGGCAATGCGTTTAACCAGCGGCGCGTAACGCTCGATCAGCTCGTACTGCGCATCACGCGCCGATCTCTTGTAGAGGTTGTAGCCGCTGGCTGTCATAGAACAGGTCCTGCTGTCTGCTGCACGAGGCGCTCGACGAAAAACTCCAGGTGCCCGCGCGGGTTGGCAGGCAGCGGCCAGGTATCAACCTTTTGTGCGATTGCCTTGAACGCCAGCGAGCACTTGGAACGCGGGAAGGCCTCGTAGACGGCGCGCTGCTTCTGCACGGCCTTGCGCACGCTTTCGTCGTAGGGCACCGCGCCGACGTATTGTAAGGCGACGTCGAGGAAGCGATCCGTGACCTTGGTCAACTTGGCGAACAGGTTGCGTCCTTCCTGCGGGCTCTGGGCCATGTTGGCCAGGACGCGGAAGCGGTTCATGCCGTAATCGCGGTTCAGCAACTTGATCAAGGCGTAGGCATCGGTGATCGAGGTCGGCTCGTCGCACACCACCAGCAGCACTTCCTGGGCTGCACGGACGAAACTGACTACCGAGTCACCAATGCCCGCAGCGGTGTCGATCACCAGTACGTCGAGGTTGTCGCCGATATCACTGAAGGCCTGGATCAGGCCGGCGTGTTGCGCGGGGCTCAGATGCACCATGCTCTGAGTGCCGGATGCGGCCGGAACGATACGGATGCCGCCGGGCCCCTGCAGCAATACATCGCGCAGTTCGCAGCGGCCTTCGATCACGTCGGCCAGGGTACGTTTGGGTGTCAGGCCCAGCAGAACGTCGACGTTCGCCAGCCCCAGGTCGGCGTCCAACAGCATGACGCGCCGGCCAAGTTCGGCCAAAGCCAGGGACAAGTTCACTGACACATTAGTTTTCCCGACGCCACCTTTGCCGCCGGTCACCGCGATCACCTGTACGGGATGCATGCTGCCCATGTTATTTCTTTACCTTGTCTTGCATAGACGGAGGCCACATTACTGGCTGCGCGTTCACAAACGGAACAATGCATGGCAGACCATCGATGTAGGTATAAAAACTGTTCATTTTTACCTCAGCCAACCTGCTTGGTCGGGCTGTGGTAGATGTCAGCGAACATGTCAGCCATGGCTTCTTCGCTGGGTTCTTCCTGCATTTGCACACTCACGGCGCGGCTGACCAATTGATGACGGCGCGGCAGATGCAAATCATCCGGGATCCGCGGGCCATCGGTCAGGTAAGCCACCGGCAGTTCATGACTGATGGCAAGGCTCAACACCTCGCCCAGACTAGCCGTTTCATCCAGTTTAGTCAGAATGCAGCCGGCGAGCCCGCAGCGCTTGTAACTGTGATAAGCGGCCGTTAGAACCTGTTTCTGGCTGGTGGTTGCCAGAACCAGATAATTTTTTGAACGGATGCCGCGACCGGCCAGACTTTCGAGCTGCATGCGCAGCGCCGGATCGCTGGCCTGCAGGCCCGCGGTATCGATCAGCACCACGCGTTTGCGCAGCAATGGCTCCAGCGCCTGCACCAAGGACTGGCCAGGGTCGACGTGGGTCACCGACACATTGAGAATGCGCCCCAAGGTCTTGAGCTGCTCCTGGGCACCGATGCGGAAGCTGTCCATGCTCACCAGCGCAATGTTCTGCGCGCCGTACTTGAGCACATAACGGGCAGCCAGCTTGGCCAGGGTGGTGGTCTTGCCCATGCCGGCAGGGCCGACCATGGCGATCACGCCGCCCTCTTCCAGCGGCTCGACCTCCGGAGTAACGATCATGCGCGCCAGGTGCGCCAGCAACATGCGCCAGGCCTGACGAGGCTCTTCGATTTCGGTGATCATTGCCAGCAGGTCGCGCGACAGCGGGCCAGACAGGCCGATACGTTGCAGGCGACGCCAGAGGTTGGCCTGGTCCGGACGGCTGCCTTGCAGCTGATTCCAGGCCAGGGAGCCGAGTTGTACTTCCATGAGTTCGCGCAGGCTGTTGAGCTCGAAACGCATCGAGTCGAACGCACGTGGATCCACGCCACCGGACGCTGGCGCAGCGGCCGGCGCGGGGCGACGGGGTTCGGCGTAGGTCGGTTCGATCAGCGGCTCGGCGGCAGTCAACGGCAATCCGGCGAACAGCTGGCGATTGGTTGCATTGTCGCTCTCGCCATCGCCACGCAGGCTCAATTCGGCCTGGGCGGTGACGATCCGCGACTGAGTCTTGCGCAATTCGTCTTCGAGCTCCATGTTCGGAACCCGCGGCGCCAGCGCCGACAACTTGTAGTCCAGCGCAGCCGTCAGTTCGACCCCCCCGGCGATCCGGCGGTTGCCAATGATGGCGGCATCAGCGCCCAGCTCATCGCGAACCAGCTTCATGGCCTGACGCATATCGGCGGCGAAAAAACGCTTAACTTGCATAAACCACTACCTCAGCCGTTGGGCCCTACTGTCGCAACGATGGTCACTTGCTTGTTGTCAGGGATTTCCTGGTAAGCCAACACATGCAAACCCGGGACTGCGAGCCGGCCAAATCGCGAGAGCATCGCGCGAACCGGACCGGCCACCAGCAGAATCACCGGCTGACCTTGCATCTCCTGACGCTGCGCCGCGTCGATCAACGAACGTTGCAGCTTCTCAGCCATGCTTGGCTCCAGCAGAACGCCCTCTTCAGAGCCTTGTCCTGCCTTTTGCAGACTATTGAGCAATATCTGTTCCAACCTTGGCTCCAGCGTGATAACCGGCAGCTCCGACTCAGTGCCTACAATGCTTTGGACGATTGCGCGGGATACGCCAACCCGCACGGCAGCCACCAGCGCGGCGGTATCTTGACTCTTGGCGGCATTGTTGGCGATCGCCTCGGCAATACTGCGGATATCGCGAACAGGCACTTGTTCGGCCAACAGCGCTTGCAACACCTTGAGCAACTGCGACAGCGAAACCACGCCCGGCACCAGCTCCTCGGCCAGTTTCGGCGAGCTTTTGGCCAGCAATTGCATGAGTTGCTGCACTTCTTCGTGACCGATCAGCTCACTGGAATGCTTGTAGAGTATCTGGTTCAAGTGAGTAGCCACTACTGTACTGGCATCGACCACCGTATAACCGAGGGATTGCGCCTGGGCGCGCTGGCTGATTTCGATCCAGACCGCCTCCAGGCCGAAAGCCGGATCTTTGGCGGTAATGCCATTGAGCGTGCCGTAGACCTGCCCCGGGTTGATCGCCAGCTCGCGATCCGGGTAAATCTCCGCCTCGGCCAGGATCACCCCCATGAGGGTCAGGCGATAGGCACTTGGCGCCAGGTCGAGGTTGTCGCGGATATGCACGGTCGGCATCAGGAAGCCGAGATCCTGGGACAGCTTCTTGCGCACGCCCTTGATTCGCGCCAGCAACTGGCCGCCCTGGTTGCGGTCCACCAGCGGAATCAGGCGATAACCCACCTCCAGGCCGATCATGTCGATCGGCGTCACGTCATCCCAGCCAAGCTCCCTGGTTTCCTGGGCGCGGGCAGGCGACGGCAGCAACTCCTGCTGGCGCTTGACCTCTTGCAGGGCGTGAACCTTGGCGACGTTCTGCTTCTTCCAGAACAGGTAAGCGCCACCGGCCGCCAGGGCCGCCATGCTCAGGAACGAGAAGTGCGGCATGCCGGGCACCAGGCCCATGACCGCCATCAAACCGGCTGCCACCGCCAGCGCCTTGGGCGAGGCGAACATCTGGCGATTGATTTGCTTGCCCATGTCTTCCGAACCGGACGCACGGGTCACCATGATTGCCGCTGCTGTCGATAACAACAGTGATGGCAATTGCGCCACCAAACCGTCACCGATGGTCAGCAGCGCATACACCTTGCCAGCGTCGCCGAAGGTCATGCCGTGCTGGAAGATACCGACCGCCATGCCGCCGATCAGGTTGATGAACAGGATCAACAGACCGGCGATGGCGTCACCGCGGACGAATTTGCTGGCACCGTCCATGGAACCGTAGAACTCGGCTTCCTGGGCCACTTCCGAACGACGGGCCTTGGCCTGGGCCTGATCGATCAGGCCGGCGTTGAGGTCGGCGTCGATCGCCATTTGCTTGCCGGGCATCGCATCGAGGGTGAAACGCGCGCTCACCTCGGAAATCCGCCCCGCGCCCTTGGTCACCACGACGAAGTTGATGATCATCAAAATCGCAAAGACCACGATACCGACCACGTAGTTACCGCCGATCACCACCTCGCCGAAGGCCTGGATCACCTTGCCGGCCGCCGCATGACCGTCCTGACCGTGGAGCATCACCACCCGCGTCGAAGCCACGTTCAGCGCCAGGCGAAGTAACGTTGCCACCAGCAGAATGGTCGGAAACACCGCGAAATCCAGCGGTCGCAGAGCGTAGACGCACACCAGCAGCACGACGATGGACAGGGCAATGTTGAAGGTGAAGAACACGTCCAGCAGGAACGGCGGCACCGGCAACATCATCATCGCCAGCATGACCAGCAGCAACAGCGGCACGCCCAGATTGCCTCGACTGAGGTCGGCAACGTTTGTGCGGGCACTGTTGATTAACTGAGAGCGATCCACCGGTTTTCCCCGTTCCTTTAAAGCAAACTTTTGACGCCTGAAGCGGGCGCAGAGCGGCTACTGCAAGAAGCTTTCCAACTTTTGCAAAGGGAGAAATAGAGCGATTTTTCAGGAGGATATGTGTTGCCTGGGCTGACGTCATCGCGGGCAAGCCACGCTCCCACAAGTTATCGCTGAAACTGTGGGAGCGGGCTTGCCCGCGAAGGGGCCATCAGCGACAGCGCGAAACTCAAGAATCGCGGCGCAAATCCGGCGGAATCGGCAAATCATCCTTCAGCGGATCAGGCCGCTTGCCCTTGCCCGCCCGGTACTGTCGAATCTGGTAGACGTAAGCCAACACCTGCGCCACCGCCAGATACAACCCACCCGGGATCTCCTGCTCAAGCTCCGTCGAGTAGTAGATCGACCGCGCCAATGCCGGCGATTCCAGCAACAGAATCTCGTTGGCCGCCGCGATCTCACGGATCTTCAGGGCCAGGAAGTCGCTCCCCTTGGCCAGCAATACCGGCGCATTACCCTTTTCCGGGTCGTACTTGAGGGCTACGGCGTAGTGCGTCGGGTTGGTGATGACCACGTCGGCGTCGGGGATCGCCGCCATCATCCGCCGCTGGGACATTTCGCGCTGGAGCTGGCGAATGCGTTGTTTGACCTCCGGCCGCCCCTCTTGATCCTTGTGCTCGTCACGCACTTCCTGCTTGGTCATTTTGAGTTTCTTGATGCTCTCCCAGAGCTGGATCGGCACATCCACGGCAGCGATGATGATCAATCCGCAAGCCATCCACAGGGAACTCCAACCGACCACTTGCACGCTGTGAATGATCGCGCGGTCCAGCGGTTCGTGAGCGATGCGCAGCAAATCGTCGATGTCCGCCGCCAACACCAGCAGCGCCACGAACAGCACGATGAAAAACTTCGCCAAAGCTTTGAGCAGTTCGGCAATGGCCTTGGTGGAGAACATGCGCTTGAGCCCGGCGCCGGGGTTCATCCGGCTGAACTTGGGCGCCATGGTGCCGGCAGAAAACAGCCAGCCGCCAAGGGAAATCGGGCCGATCAACGCGGCCAGCAGCAAGGTGATCATCACCGGTTGAATCGCCAGCAAGGCAATCTGTCCCGAGTGCAGCAAGTAGGTGCCCATCGAGCGCTGATCCAGCACCACCTCTCGCGACAGGGAAAAGTTCAGGCGCATCAGGTCCATCATTTCCTGGGCCAGCGCCCCACCGAACACCAGCAATGCCCCAGCCCCGGCGAGCATGATTGCCAGGGTATTGAGTTCCTTGGAACGGGCAATCTCACCCTTCTCACGGGCGTCCTTTTTCTTTTTCTCCGTGGGGTCTTCTGTTTTGTCCTGACCGCTTTCGCTCTCAGCCATGACTCAGCGCGCCTGTGCCAGTTCGCGTAAAAACTGCAAGGCCTCGGTGGCCAGCGGTTGATACTGATTGAGAATGTCCGCCAGCCCGACCCAGACGATAAACAGACCGAGCACCAGGGTCAGCGGGAAGCCGATGGAGAAAATGTTCAGTTGCGGCGCCGCCCGGGTCATCACGCCAAACGCGATGTTGACCACCAGCAGCGCGGTGATCGCCGGAAGCACCAACAGCAGCGCCGCGCCAAGCACCCAACCCAGCTTGCCGGCCAGCTCCCAGTAATGATTGACCATCAGGCCGCTGCCGACCGGCAGCGTGGTGAAGCTCTCGGTCAGCACCTCGAACACCACCAGATGGCCGTTCATCGCCAGGAACATCAGCGTCACCAGCATGGTGAAGAACTGCCCGATCACCGCCACTGACACGCCGTTGGTGGGGTCGACCATCGAGGCGAAACCCATGCCCATCTGGATCGCGACAATCTGCCCCGCCACCACGAACGCCTGAAAGAACAACTGCAAGGAGAAACCGAGGATTGCGCCGACGAGGATCTGTTCGGCAATCAGCAGCAGGCCGCTTAAATCCAGCGCATTCACTGGCGGCATCGGCGGCAGGTTGGGTGCGATGACCACGGTGATGGCAAGGGCGAAATACAGGCGGATACGTTTAGGCACCAGTGAGGTGCCGAACACCGGCATGACCATCAGCAAGGCGCCGACGCGAAACAGCGGCAACATGAACGTCGCCACCCAGGTACTGATCTGGGTGTCCGTCAGCTGCAGTAGCGACGACATGGTTTAGCCGATGACCTGCGGAATACTGCCGTACAACTGCAGGATGTACTCCATGAAAGTCTGCACCAGCCACGGACCGGCAACGATCAGCGTCACCAACATGACCAACAGACGCGGCAGGAAGCTCAGGGTCTGTTCGTTGATCTGTGTCGCGGCCTGGAACATCGCCACGATCAGGCCCACCAGCAGGCTCGGAATCACCAGCACCGCCACCATCAACGTTGTCAGCCACAGCGCTTCGCGAAAGATGTCGACCGCAACTTCCGGGGTCATGGCGAGACACCGCCGAAGCTGCTGGCCAGCGTGCCGATGATCAGCGCCCAGCCATCGACCAGCACGAACAACATGATCTTGAACGGCAGGGAAATGATCAGCGGCGACAGCATCATCATACCCATGGCCATCAACACGCTGGCCACGACCAGGTCGATGATCAGGAACGGAATGAAGATCATGAAGCCGATCTGGAATGCCGTTTTCAGCTCGGAGGTCACGAAGGCCGGCACTAGGATGGTCAACGGCGCCTGATCCGGCGTCGCGATGTCAGTGCGCTTGGACAGGCGCATGAACAGTTCCAGATCGCTGGTGCGGGTCTGGGCGAGCATGAAGTTCTTGATCGGCACCTGAGCCTTGGCGACCGCATCCTGGGCCGTCAGTTTTTCCGCCAGATACGGCTGCAAGGCGTCCTGGTTCACCCGGTCGAACACCGGCGCCATGATGAACAGGGTCAGGAACAGCGCCATGCCGGTGAGGATCTGGTTCGACGGTGTCTGCTGCAGGCCCAGGGCCTGGCGCAGGATCGAGAAGACAATGATGATCCGGGTGAAACTGGTCATCAGCATGACAAACGCCGGGATAAAACTCAGCGCGGTCATGATCAGCAGAATTTGCAGGCTGACCGAGTATTCCTGCGCACCCTGCGCATTGGTGCCCAGGGTGATGGCCGGGATCGACAACGGATCGGCGGCGAATGCCAGCGGCGCGGCCAGCATCAGGGTCAGCGTCAAGGCGATGCGCAGCGCACCCATTACTTCTTATCCTTCTGATCTTTACCCAGCATCTCCAACAGGCGCTGGGCAAATTCCGGCGTCGGCTTCTCGGTACTCGGCACTTGCACCGGCTCCTTGAGCACATGCAGCGCAGTGATGTTGCCGGGGCTCAGGCCCAACAGGATCTGCTCGTTGCCGACCTGCACCAGCATCAGGCGGTCGCGAGGCCCCAGCGCGCGGGAACCGACAATCTCGATCACCTGCCCCTTGCCGGCCGGACCGGCCTGCTGGACCCGACGCAGCAACCAGGCGAGGAGGAAGATCAGCCCCAGCACCAGCAGCAAGCCGAACACCAGCTGCGTCAGTTGCCCAGCCACACCGCTGCTCACCGCCGGCGCGGCAGCCGTGGTCGCCGTAGCGACAGGCTCAGCCGCCAGCACGCTGAACGGCATCGCCAATACAAACCCGAGAACCCTTTTCACTCAGCGCAGCTTCTTGATGCGTTCGCTTGGGCTGATCACGTCCGTCAGGCGGATGCCGAACTTCTCGTTGACCACCACCACTTCCCCGTGGGCGATAAGCGTGCCATTGACCAGCACGTCCAGCGGCTCGCCGGCCAGGCGATCAAGCTCGATCACCGAACCCTGGTTCAGTTGCAGCAGGTTGCGGATGTTGATCTCAGTGCTGCCCACTTCCATGGAAATCGACACCGGGATATCGAGGATCACGTCCAGGTTCGGGCCTTCGAGGCTTACCGGATCGTTGTTTTTCGGCACACTGCCGAACTCTTCCATTGGCAGGCGGTTGGACGCGGAACTGCCGGCGTCGGCGGCCAGCAAGGCATCGATATCGGCCTGCCCGGCATCACCGGTTTCTTCCAGGGCTGCTGCCCACTCATCGGCCAGAGCCTGGTCGTCTTGCGTGTTCATTTGTCAGTGTCCTCGGCGAGCAAAAAATCAGAATTCGTTTAATCGCGATTGGGTACGAGCGCCGGTCAACGGCGCTCGATCGGCTCGATCACTTGCAACGCCAGATTGCCCTTGTGCGAGCCCATCTTGACCTTGAAGGCCGGCACGCCGTTGGCGCGCATGATCATTTCTTCCGGCATGTCGACCGGGATCACATCCCCCGGCTGCATGTGCAGGATGTCGCGCAGGCGCAACTGACGACGAGCCACCGTCGCACCGATCGGCACGTCGACGTCCAGCACGTCCTGGCGCAGGGCGTTGACCCAGCGCTCGTCCTGATCGTCGAGGTCCGACTGGAAGCCGGCATCGAGCATTTCGCGCACCGGCTCGATCATCGAGTACGGCATGGTCACGTGCAGGTCGCCGCCACCGCCATCGAGTTCGATGTGGAAGGTCGACACCACAATGGCCTCGCTCGGGCCGACGATGTTGGCCATGGCCGGGTTCACTTCCGAGTTGATGTACTCGAAGTTGACTTCCATGATCGCCTGCCAGGCTTCCTTCAAATCGACGAACGCCTGCTCCAGCACCATGCGTACCACGCGCAGTTCGGTCGGCGTGAATTCACGCCCTTCGATCTTGGCGTGGCGGCCGTCGCCGCCGAAGAAGTTGTCCACCAGCTTGAACACCAGTTTGGCGTCGAGGATGAACAGCGCGGTGCCGCGCAGGGGTTTGATCTTGACCAGATTGAGACTGGTCGGCACGTACAGCGAGTGCACGTATTCGCCGAACTTCATCACCTGCACGCCGCCGACCGCCACGTCTGCCGAGCGACGCAGCATGTTGAACATGCTGATGCGGGTATAACGGGCGAAACGCTCGTTGATCATTTCCAGGGTCGGCATGCGTCCACGGACGATGCGATCCTGGCTGGTCAGGTCATAGCTTTTGACGGTGCCGGGTTCGGCAGCGTTATCGGTCTGTACCAGACCATCGTCGACGCCATGCAACAGCGCGTCGATCTCATCCTGGGACAGCAGGTCCTGCACGGCCATGTCGTGTTCCTACTGCAGTACGAAATTAGTGAAAAGCAACTGTTCGATCACCACTTTGCCGAGCTCTTTCTGCGCCACTTCCTGGACACTGGCGGTAGCTTTCTGCCGCAGCATTTCCTGGCCGACCGGCGAGGCGAGGGTCGCGAAGTCCTGCCCGGAGAACAGCATGACCAGGTTGTTGCGGATCACCGGCATGTGGACCTTGAGTGCTTCCAGATCCGCCTGGTTGCGCGCGAGCATGGTGATGCTCACTTGCATGTAGCGCTGGCGACCGTTCTGGTTGAAGTTGGCCACGAAAGCCGGCGCCATCGACTCGAAAATCGCTGGCTGCTTGCCGACAGGAGCGGTTTGCTCCACTGCGGCGGCAGGCTTGCTCTGAGCGCTGTGCATGAAGTACCAGGTCGCCCCCACGGACACACCGATCGCCAGCAGCAGGGCCACCACGATCACGATAATCAGCTTGAGTTTGCCTTTGGTTGCGGGGTCTTTTACTGCTGCGTCGCTCTTCGCCATGCCAATAATCCGTCACTAATCGGGTTTTCACAGTCGCACGGCAAGGCAAGAGCAAGTGTTATGCCAGAACGGTTGGGAGGGAGATGGGTGGACAGACGCCTTTTTGAAGAGCGCCGCCAAACAAATGTGGGAGCGGGCTTGCTCGCGAATGCGTTGTGACAGTCAACATTAATGTTGAATGTTAAACCGTATTCGCGAGCAAGCCCGCTCCCACAGGGTTTGTGTCTGATCAGGCGTAGTAGTCGACGGCGCTGGAGCCGATCACACTGGTAGCCGTTGCGGCAACTTCTGTGATGCTCGGGGCTATTTCGTCATCCATGGTTTCAAGACGACCACCACTGGCGCTCGCTCGCCCGCTCAGGCTCTGCTGAGCCTGCTCCTGCTGCGAACCCCGAGACTGGTCCGAAACGTTGACATCGACCTGCCCCATGCCCTGCTGCGCGAACATGTCGCGCAAGCGATGGACCTGCCCATCCAGCGCCTCACGGACGCCCGGATGCGCACTCATGAACGTGACCTGGGTCTGCTGATCGGGAACCATGTTCACCCGAATGTCCAGACGCCCGAGTTCAGCGGGCTGCAACTGGATGTCCGCCGCCTTGAGATTGGCGCTGGACAGGTACATGACCCGGTTCACCACCTCTTCGGTCCACCCGCTCTGGTGCATGGCGACCGGCTGGTTCACCGGCAAGGCATTGGCTGTCTTCGGTGTGGCCGCCTGGGTCAGCGCTGCCAGACGGTTGGCGAAATCATCGACACGGGTGTCGCTGCTGGCGGACTTGAGGTCCTTCAGGCCGTCATCGATCAAGCCGCTGAAAGCCTTGTCGCCCCCCTGACCGGTGCCGCTGTTGTCGCCCTGAACCTCCAGCATGGTCGCCATGCCGGCGGCAAAGTTTTGCGCCGACGTCAGCTCACCGTCAGCCTGGGCTTGCGCTTGTGTCGGTGCAGCCTTGGGCTGCGCCTGGCTGGAAGCCGATACGTGACCGCCCTGCTCCATCGCCAGGCGCACCGCTGGCAATGCGTCGAGCGGATCGGTCGAGGGATCGAAATCGCCGTCGGCAGTGGCCAGCGCTGGAGCGAGTGCAGCCGTAGCCGTAGCCGTAGCCGCGGACGCAACCGGCGCATCAACGACAGGTTGCACTGTGTCGACTACGCAAGAGGCTACCGGTGCCAGTACAACGGGATCTATCGGTGTGGCATCGACGACCGGAGCCGGGTCGGCATCTGACGCATCATCGCCAACGGTCTTGTCATCAGCCGGCACCGAATTGTCGACAGGCAAGGATTTGCCGCCATCGGCAACCACCGGTTCCTCGGCGGCAGACTTGTCGTCATCAGCGTCGTTCCTTCCGGCAACATCGCTGGTTTTGTCGCGACCGGGCTTGACCGAGGTATCGGCCAATGCATTGGGCTTGCTCTGGGCCTGGCTGGCGTAGACATGAGCGAAACTTGCGGCCTTGCCCCCGGGCTTGGCGGTCTGCGCCGGAGGATTGGCGGAGCCAGCTTGAGTCTTGGCCTGCCTGGAGGCCTGAAGCAGAATATCGGGGGTAACGGGCATGAAACGGTCTCCGCTGCACGGGGCTCGTAAGTACAGTTGGATGAGTTGACTGCAAAGGTCGAGCCAGTTTCACTCGAAGAGGACCAAATGCAGCGTGTGCTCAGATTTTCGCCGGGCAACGCTGTCGTTCAGCTTCGTACAGAGGCCGGATACCGGCGAACTCGCGATCGATTTCGCCGACCAGTTCCTGAACGGCGGTGCATGGCAAACTTCTGGCCTGCAGCTCAAGTTGATGGCACAGCTCGGTCAGCCTCAGGGCGCCCATATTGCTGCTGCTGCCCTTGAAGCTATGGGCGGTTTCAACCAGCAGTGCAGCACTGTCAGCCGTTCTCAAGACTTTCAGGCGCTCTTCGGAGTCCGCAAGAAAGATATCCAGCAGATCCGGATAGCCCTCTTCCATCACTTCCTGCAATGCGCTCAGCACGTCGCGATCCACATGTGTGTCGTCCACTTGCTCACTCCTTGATCAAGAATGCGCGGATTATGCCAGAGCCTCCCAGATAAACTCCACGCGTGCACTTCGACCATTGTCGCTCCAGCGGGCATTACGCCCCAACTGGCGGATCAGACTGACCCCACGCCCCGACAGGCGGACGTCTTCCAACGGTCTTGCCATCACCCGCTCGACATCGAAACCCTTGCCGCTGTCTTCGATGTGAATGGTCAGGCAACCGCCATCGTCCGTTGGCGTCACCTGCAAATGTAACCGTACATAGCCATCCAGCAGCTCGTCCAGCCGGGTATTGCGCTCTTGATAATATCGCGCAAAACCCGAGGCATCGCGCTTGAGACTCGAATCCAGCCCAAGCACGCCATGCTCCAGCGCATTGGAGTAGAGCTCCGCCAGCACGCTATAGAGCGCACCGCTCTGAGCCCGAAGACCATGGACCTCAAGCAACAACTGCAACAGATAGGGTAACGGATTGAAGCGCTTGAGCGTGGCGGCGCGAAACTCGAAACTTACCGACCAGTCCAGCGGGCAGGACTGGCCGCTGTCGGAGTAGACCAACGCCGGCGGAGTGATTTGCGTCGACTCCAGCAGGCTGACTTCGACCATGCTGACATCGTCACGCGCTTCACCGCCGAAATGACGCAGCGCCTGCTCGATCTCTTCGAACAGCACATCCGGATGCCGATTGGCAGCAAACACCTGCTGCAATCGCTGCACGCCAAACAGTTGATCATTGGCGTCGCAGGTATCGATCACCCCATCGGACAGCAGAAACACCCGATCCCCGAGAGCCATGGGATACACGTCGGTACGCTCATCGAAGGATTCCGGGCTCAGCACACCCAAAGGCAGGTTCCGCGCCGGCAGAGGCGTTCGCTCGCCACTGGCAACGCGATGCAGGTAACCGTCCGGCATGCCGCCATTCCAGACTTCCACCGAACGACGCTGAAAACTCAGGCACAGCAACGTGGCACAGCAGAACATGTCCACCGGCAGGATGCGCTTGAGCTTGGCATTCATCTCGCGCAGGGTTTCCGCCAGGCCATAGCCCTTGGCGGTCATGCCGTAGAAGACTTCGGCCAAGGGCATCGCACCCACTGCCGCCGGCAAACCGTGGCCGGTGAAGTCGCCCAGCAGCACGTGCATGTCTCCGGCCGGGGTGAACGCGGCCAGCAACAGGTCGCCATTGAACAGCGCATAGGGCGATTGCAGATAACGGATATTCGGAGCGGCATTCAGGCAGCCGGAGTGCGCCACCTTGTCGAAAACGGCCTTGGCCACACGCTGTTCGTTGAGCAGGTAGTCGTGGTGCCGGGCGATCTGGTCACGCTGTTGCAGCACGGTGTCCTGCAAGCGCCGCAAGCGATCCATCGCCTTGATCTTGGCAGCGAGAATCACCTGGTTGTAGGGCTTGGCCAGAAAGTCGTCACCGCCGACTTCCAGGCAACGGGCCAGGGCTTCGCTTTCGGACAACGACGTGAGGAAGATGATCGGCACCAGGGTTTCCCCGGCCAGAGCCTTGATCTGCCGGGCCGCCTCGAAGCCGTCCATGACCGGCATCATCGCATCCATCAACACCAGGTGCGGTGATTGCTGGCGAAACACCTCGACCGCTTCGGCACCGTTGGCCGCCGTCAGCACTTCGTGCCCCTGGCGGCGCAGAATGCTCGACAACAGCAGGCGATCGGCGGCGCTGTCCTCGGCAATCAGGATCGTCAGCGGCTCCAGTGGCTGCATGGCAATCAACTGATGTCGAACAGCTTGTCGAAGTTGGAGATGGCGAGGATCTTGCGCACATCGGTACTGCTGTTGACGACACGGATATCGGATTCGTCGCCACCGGCGTGATCACGCAGCAAAAGCAACATGCCCAGGGCCGAGCTATCGAGGTAAGTGGCATCTTTCAGGTCGACCACAACCGCCGATATCTCTTTATTTTCGTAGGACTGACGAAATTCCTGATGCTTGGCGAAATCGAATCGTCCCTTGACCGATATCGTCAGTTTTTGCCCATCCGGAGAGACTTCTGTAACGACTGACATTTCATGGCTTCCTTGTCATTTGTAAACCCGCTTGCACAAGGTTTAGCATTTGGTAGAGGTTGGAGCAAGGCGGTAGGTTGTGGTGACTGTCGAATCGTTATCGCTGTAAGCCTGACATCCCCGTGCGCTCACAGGTTCATCGCGAGCGAGTTCGCTCCTACAGGTGATCCTGCCGTGGCAGGCGCTGGGACAATTCATCCAACAGTTTCTGTTCGCGCCGGTCTTCAAGCGCCCGCGCCTCATCGGCATAGCGCTGAACCAGCTTGCGCAAGCCTTCGACCCGGGCAAACGCCTGCTGCCAAGTGTCCCGGGCCTTGTTCAGGTTGTTCTGATGCCAGGCCAGGCTTTGCCGCTGCTGGTCGATGGCCGTGCCCAGTTGCGCGAGAAAGCCTTGATAGCCCAGCAACCATTGGCCCGAGACGCCGCCGCTGCCGCGCACGATCCATTGCTCCTGATAATCGAGACGGAAGGCTTCGAGGTCGGCGAGTTTGCTTTCGGCCAAACGCACCTGCCCCTGAAAGCGCCCCAGGCGCTGGACTGCGGTTTTCTCGGCCTTTTCGGCCATTTCCACCACGGGGGCCAGGCGCCCTGCCCGAGTCTGGGCCATGGCCGGTTAGCCGCCCGCCGCGGGCGCGAAGATCGACGCGAGGTAAGCTTCGCTTTCGCCCAGGCTGATGCTGTCGTTGAGCCCCTGGCGCAGGTATTTGACCAGTTGCGGTTGCAAGGAAATCGCCAGGTCGGTCTCGCGGTCGCCGCCAGCGACGTAGGCGCCGACGCTGATCAGGTCGCGACTCTGCTGATAGCGCGACCACAATTGCTTGAAATACTGCGCTCGCATCATGTGCTCCGGCGACACCACCGCCGGCATCACCCGGCTGATGGATGCCTCGATATCAATGGCCGGGTAATGACCTTCCTCGGCCAGTCGCCGGGACAGCACGATGTGCCCGTCGAGCACGCCCCGCGCCGAGTCGGCAATCGGGTCCTGCTGGTCATCGCCTTCGGACAGCACGGTGTAGAACGCGGTGATCGAACCACCGCCCTTCTCGGCATTACCGGCCCGCTCTACCAGCTTCGGCAACTTGGCGAACACCGACGGCGGATAGCCTTTGGTCGCCGGCGGCTCACCGATGGCCAGAGCGATTTCCCGCTGGGCCTGGGCGAAACGGGTCAGCGAATCCATGAGCAACAGGACGTTCTTGCCCTTGTCGCGGAAATATTCGGCGATGCGCGTGCAGTACATGGCGGCGCGCAGTCGCATCAGCGGCGCATCGTCCGCCGGGGACGCCACCACTACCGAACGCTTGAGCCCTTCTTCACCGAGGATGTGCTCGATGAATTCTTTAACTTCACGCCCCCGCTCACCGATCAGCCCGACGACGATAATGTCGGCCTCGGTAAAGCGCGTCATCATCCCCAACAGCACGGATTTACCGACACCGGTACCGGCGAACAGGCCGAGCCGCTGGCCGCGTCCGACCGTCAACATGCCATTGATGCAACGGATGCCCACGTCCAGCGGTTCGCTGATCGGTTCGCGCTTGAGCGGGTTGATGGTCGGGCCGTCCATTGGCACCCAGTCTTCGGCCTTCATCCCGCCCTTGCCGTCCAGCGCACGACCGGCGCCATCCAGCACCCGCCCGAGCATGCTCATGCCCATGGGCAAGCGACCGGTATCGGCCAAGGGCACCACTCGGGCACCGGGCGCAATGCCGGCGACACTGCCGACTGGCATCAGGAAGACTTTACTGCCGGAGAAGCCCATCACTTCGGCTTCAACCTGCATCGGGTGATAGCTGTCGTCGTTGATGACCATGCAGCGGCTGCCCATGGCGGCGCGCAGGCCTTCGGCTTCGAGGGTCAGGCCGACCATGCGCAGCAAGCGGCCTTCGAGGATCGGTGCGCCCTCCAGTCCCGTGGCCTCGGCATAGCTGCCCAGGCGCTTGGCGAAACTGGTGCGTTCAAGGCGCATCGGGAACATCCTGAGCCGGTGCGACCGCAGGCTTACCTTCGATCGGCAGTTCAAGGCTCAGGTCCGGCGCGGCCGGGTGCAAGGCCTGCTCGTGCAACTGATCGAACAGCTTGTCCATCACCCGCGCGACACGGGTTTCGACCGTGGCGTCGATGCGGCTGTGTTCTGTCTCGACCCGGCAACCGCCAGGCAGCAGCGCTTCGTCCTCGACGATGCGCCAGGTTTCTTCATGACGCTCGCGCAGGGCTTTGACCTGTGCGAAGTCCTGCGGATTGATGTACAGCCGCACATTGCCCACGCCCAACGGCAACAGCTTGAGCGCCTCGCGCATGACGTGTTCGATCTGCGTCGAGTCGATGGCCAGTTCGCGCTGGATCACCTGTCTGGTGATGTGCTGCACGAGGTCGACCAAGGACTTTTCAATCTCGGTGTCCTGTTCGGCAATGGGCTCGAACAGGTGCGTCATCAGTTGCTCCAACGCCGCAATCTTGGCGGTCAGGGCCATTTCGGCTTCCTGGCGGACCTTGAGCGTGGTGCTGTGGAAACCTTCCTTCTCACCCACCGCGAAGCCTTCGTTATAGGCTTCCTGGCGAATGCTTTCGAGTTCTTCGAGGGTCAGTGGCTGGACTTCCTCCAGCGGCACTTCCTCCATTTCCGGCGGTTCGGGTTCAGGCTCAGGTTCCGGCTCGGGTTCCGGCGGGTCGAAACTGGGCAGCGCCCAGGTATCGAAGCCACTGACATCCCTGGCCCGGATCAGGTCAGTGGGTGCATCATCATTCTTGACCATGGTGTTAGATCATTTCCTCGCCGCCCTTGCCGCCGAGAACGATTTCCCCGGCTTCGGCCATACGGCGGGCGATGGTGAGGATTTCCTTCTGCGCGGTTTCCACGTCGCTGACGCGTACCGGGCCCTTGGCTTCCAGGTCGTCGCGCAACAGTTCGGCCGCACGCTTGGACATGTTCTTGAAGATCTTCTCCTTGACGCCTTCGTCCGACCCCTTGAGGGCCAGCACCAGCACATCGGAGGACACCTCGCGCAGCAGCGCCTGAATCCCGCGGTCGTCGACATCGGCCAGGTTGTTGAACACGAACATGAGGTCTTCGATCTGACCGGACAGGTCTTCGTCGACTTCGCGGATCGAGTCCATGAGCTGGCCTTCGATCGAGCTGTCGAGGAAGTTCATGATGTCCGCAGCACGCTTGATACCACCCAGGTTGGTGCGCGAGGCATTCGAGTTGCCGGAGAACTGCTTCTCGAGAATCTGGTTGAGTTCTTTCAGGGCCGCTGGCTGTACGGTGTTCAGCGAGGAAACCCGCAGGATGATGTCCAGTCGCGCCTTGTGGTCGAAGTTACCGAGCACTTCACCGGCCTGGTCCGGATCGAGATACGCCACCACGATCGCCTGGATCTGCGGGTGCTCGTAACGGATCACGTCGGCGACGGCGCGCGGCTCCATCCACTTCAGGCTGTCGAGGCCGCTGGTGTTACCACCAAGCAGGATGCGGTCGATCAGGCCGTTGGCCTTGTCTTCGCCCAGGGCCTGGGTGAGCATCTTGCGCACATAGTCGTCGGAGCCGACGCCCAGGCTGGTCTGGTCGCCGACGATGTCGACGAACTCGCTCATCACCTGTTCGACCTGCTCGCGGTGCACATTACCCATCTGGGCCATGGCCACACCCACGCGCTGAACCTCTTTGGGGCCCATGTGGCGCAGCACCTGGGCAGCGTCGGTGGAGCCCAGGGACAGCAACAGGATTGCGGCTTTGTCGACCTTGGACAGTTTGGCGGCAACGGCTCGGTTATCACTCATCTGCGTTAATCCACTCTTTCACGACCTGGGCCACACGACCCGGGTCTTCTGCCACCAGACTCTTGATTGCGTTCAACTGAGCGTCATAGCCTTCGCTCGGGCTCGGCAACAGGATGCTGGTCGGGCCACCGAGGCTGACACGGTCGTTGGCCAGTTCGCCATCCAGACCGCCCATGCCACCCAACTCGACGTCGCTGCCGATACCGGCCAGCTGCTTGCCCTTGCCACCACCGGTGATGTTGTTGAGCACCGGACGCAGCACACCGAACACCAGCACCAGAATGAACAGCACACCCAGCACTTGCTTGACGATGTCCCAGAACCACGGCTGGGAGTAGAACGGAATTTCGGCAATCACTTCACCGCGCTCGGCGGAGAACGGCATGTTGATCACGCTGACGCTGTCACCACGGCTGGCATCGAAGCCGACCGCGTCCTGAACCAGACGCGTGAAGCGCGCAAGTTCATCGGCGCTCCATGGCGCACGGGTGGTTTCGCCATTGGCCGGGTTGATCTTGACCTGATCATCGACCACCACCGACACCGACAGGCGATTCAACCGTCCCTGCTGCTGCTTGGTGTGGCTGATGGATCGGTCGAGTTCGAAGTTCTTGGTCGATTGTTGACGCTTGTCCGCCGGGTACGGAGCGAGCATCGGCTGACCGGTGGCCGGGTCCATGATTTGCTGGCCATTGGCATCAACCAGCGGCTGGCCCGGCTGCACCATGCCGGCTGCCCCCGGAGTGCCGCCGGTGGTTTGCGGTGCGGAGGCCGGCGCTGGCGGCTGGTTGCTCAAGGCACCCGGCACGCCTTGCGGGCCATTGCTGGCGGTACGTTGTTCGTTGACCGACTGCTCGCTGCGCAACGCCGGTTGATCCGGGTTGAATTGCTCGGAAGTCGACTCGACCGCACTGAAATCCACGTCGGCCGAGACTTCGGCCTTGTAACGGTCGTTGCCCAGCACTGGCTGCAGGATGTTGTGCACGCGCTGAGTGAGCATGCTTTCCATGCGACGGCTGTAGTCGAACTGCTTGCCAGCCATGGTCAGTTCGGAGTTTTCCGCCTGATCGGAGAGCAGGTTGCCCTTCTGGTCGACCACGGTGATCTGCGATTTGCTGAGTTCGGGAACGCTGGTCGCTACCAGATTGATGATGGCCACGACCTGGCCTGGCTCGAGGGAGCGACCGGAATAGAGTTCAACCAGAACCGAAGCGCTCGGCTTGCGCTCGTCGCGCACGAACACCGAACTTTTCGGGATCGCCAGGTGCACACGAGCACCCTTGACGTTGTTGAGGCTGGAAATGGTGCGGGCCAGTTCGCCTTCGAGGCCGCGACGGTAGCGGGTCGCTTCCATGAACTGGCTGGTGCCAAGCCCCTGCTCCTTGTCGAGGATTTCAAAACCGATGTTGCCGTCGCTGGGAGTGACACCAGCGGCCGCGAGCTTGAGCCGCGCTCGGGACAGGTCATCGGCCTTGACCAGCAAGGCACCGGAATTGGGTTCGACGGTGTACGGGATATCGGCGGAGGCCAGGGTATCCATGACCTGCTTGGCGTCCATGCCGGCAAGGCTGCCGTACAGAGGCCGGTAGTCCGGTTGCTGGGACCACAACACCACGGCAAAACCAATCGCCACGCTCGCCGCCAGGCCGACCAACAGGCCCACCTGACGCAACATGGTCATCTCGGAGAGGTTTTCCAGGAAGGACAACCCGAACAGCGGCGGTTTGCCGTCTATTGGAGTGACCTTGGCCGGAACGTTATCGGCGACTGCTTCTGCCATGACTCAATCTCGTCCTTTAAACCGGCATCTGCATGATGTCTTGGTAGGCCTGAACCAGCTTGTTGCGCACCTGGGTCAATGCCTGGAAGGACACGCTGGCTTTCTGCGATGAGATCATCACGTCTGTAAGATCGACGCCACTTTTGCCGATTTCGAACGCACTGGCCAACTGCGTGGAAGCCTGTTGGGTGTCGTTCACTTTATTGACGGCCTGACCGAGCATGTCGGAAAAGCTGCTGCCCGACACTTCAGGAACGGCAGTCGATTTCGGCGCAGACATGGCATCCATTTGCATGGCGCGCATATCCAGCATCAACCGATTGAATTCAATACCTTGGCTCATGGTTTCTCTCTTTGACGACCCGCAATTTTTTGACACTCACTCGGCGGGTCATGAGGTGTTAGCAACAAGGGTGCCAGCTCCATGGCCACTCTGAACAAAAGCCCTTCCCCGACTCTGATCCCAACGCAACCCTGTAGGAGCGAGCCTGCTCGCGATGGACCCAGGAGCGACGCGCTTATCCTGTAACTGCGCGTAATCGTTAACGACCATCGCGAGCAGGCTCGCTCCTACAGGGCCCAGGCGCAGGCTAGAGGTCAGGTGGCGAACAGATAGGCTTCCACATCCATACCGGCATCGCGCATTTGCGCCAGCTTGTAGCGCAGGGTCCGCGGGCTGATACCCAGGCGCTCGGCCGCCTCTTTGCGACGACCGCGTTCGGCGCGCAGGGTATCGATGATCATCTGAAATTCTCGGCGACGCAGATCATCGCCCAGCGCACCGGCCGACTCGGCCTCGACTTCCACAGGACGCACCGGCGCCTGCGCCAACGCTGGCAGTGGCGCACAAGCCACCGGCCCGGCCAGGCAGAAATCCTGCGGCTGGATCAAGCCACCCTGCTGCAGAATCAACGCACGCTGAATCGCGTTGTCCAGCTCACGCACGTTACCCGGCCACGGATAAGCGATCAGGCACGCCTGGGCCTCGGGGGACAATCTGGCCGGTGAATGCTTCATTTTATTGACATGTCTGGCCAGCAGACGCTCGGCCAGCGGCAGGATGTCGGCGGTGCGCTCGCGCAACGGACGCCACGCCAGGGGAAACACCGACAGGCGATAGTAAAGGTCTTCGCGGAAGCGCCCCGCCGCCACCTCACCCGCCAGGTCACGATTGGTGGTGGCGACCACGCGAATGTCCAGCGTGATCGGCTTGCGCGCCCCAACCCTTTCGACCTCACGCTCTTGCAGTACGCGCAGCAGTTTGGCCTGGAGCCCCAGGGGCATTTCGGAAATTTCGTCGAGCAGAATGGTGCCGCCGTCGGCCTGCTCGAACTTGCCGGCTTGCGCGGCAATGGCACCGGTGAAGGAGCCCTTCTCGTGCCCGAACAAGGTCGCTTCGAGCATGTTGTCCGGGATCGCCGCACAGTTGATCGCAATAAATGGCTGATTGGCGCGATGAGAATGCTGATGGATGTAGCGCGCCAGCACTTCCTTGCCCGTGCCCGACTCACCCGAGATCAACACCGTGGAATCGCTGCGTGCGACCCGCGCTGCCAATTCGAGCAACTGCGCGCTCGCCGGCTCGAATGCTATCGGCCCTTCACCCTCAGCCAGGCCGAGACTGCCCAGGGCATGACGCCCCACCAGATCGAGCAACGCCCTGGGCTCGAAAGGTTTGACCAGATAGTCCACCGCACCTTGGCGCATCGCATCGACCGCACGCTCGACCGCGCCGTGAGCCGTCATCAGCAACACCGGCAATTGCGGCTGCCGCGCTCGCAACAGGCCCAGCAACTGGTGGCCGTCCATACCCGGCATGTTGACGTCGCTGATCACCAGGCTGAAGGCCTCGCCGCCGACGGCAAGCAACGCCTCCTCTGCCGAACCCACCGCCTTGTAATCGTGCCCCGCGAGCAATAGCGTATCGGCCAGCGCCTCGCGCAACGCGCGATCGTCCTCGACCAGCAGAACCTTGATACCCATCTGTGTCACTCCGCTCCTTGAGCGCTGCTGAACAACGGCAGGATAACCTGCGCGCAAGTGCCGCGACCGAGTCGCGAGCGCAACTGCAATTGTCCCTGATGAGCACGCGCCACTGCCTTGACCACGGTCAGGCCAAGACCTGTGCCAGTGGCCTTGGTGGTAAAAAAGGGTTCGCCCAATCGCGCCAGAACGGTGGCATCGATACCGGAGCCACTGTCGCTGACGCACAGGCGCAGGTAATTGCCGCGGGTGTAGAGGTGAATCTTGAGGCGCAATGGACCGGCACTGGACTGAATGGCGTTCTCGATCAGATTGAGGATCGCACCGACCAGGGTGTCGCGATTGCACAGCAACTCCCCCGAGTGACTGTCGCACTGCCAGCGGATCGGCAGATCCTGAACGTGGGTCAGCGCCGCCGCTTGCAACGATTGCATCAGCTGACCGGGCGTCACGCGGTCAGTCAGCGGCAACTCGCCCCGGGCGAACACCAGCATGTCGCGCACCTGGTGCTCCAGCTCGTGCAGGCGTTCCTTGAGGCGTCCGGCAAAGCGCTGCTGGGTAGCGACCGGCAGCTCTTGCTCGGTCAAATGACTGGCATACAGCAACGCGGCGGACAACGGCGTGCGTATCTGATGAGCCAACGAAGCGACCATGCGCCCCAGCGACGACAGCCGCTCATGTCGGGCCAGTTGATCCTGCAGGTGACGGGTTTCAGTCAGGTCGTTGAGCAACACCAACTGGCCAGGCTCTGCGTCCAGCGAGCGCGTGGCGATCGACAGGCGCCGACCATCCTTGAGGGAGACTTCATGACCATCGTCTTCGCGCGGCGCAAAACAGCGGGCAATGACGTGGCGCCACAATTCACCTTCCAGCGGCAACCCCAGCAACTCGCACGCCGCCGGATTGGCTTCGCGCACGATGCCCTGGGCGTCAATGACGATGACTCCGCCGGGTAAGAGATCAAGGAGGTTTTGCAGGCGGTTGGCCAGGCGTTCTTTTTCCGCCAGCTCCTGCATGCGCTGGGCACTGACCACTGCCAATTCACCCTTGAGCTCGGTTACCCGGGCTTCAAGCATGCTGTAGGAATCGGTCAACTGACTGGACATCTGGTTGAACAGCGTAAATGCCTGCTCAAGGCCAAGCCGGCTCGCCAGCTCTACGGACGACGGTTGTCCCGAAGCATCAAGGACAGGAGACATCTGGGCGGCTTGGGGCATCGTGCAATCTCGCTTGGCTGACCGTCAGTGAAACGGAACGTTGCGAGGGACGTAGCAATACCCGTGCCTAAAAAAAACTTCTTATAAATGAACGAGTTGAAAAACAGGCGTCAATCATCCGCCTGCTCGTCTCCATCACGACGGCTCATGCCGTACTTGCGCATCTTTTCCACCAGCGTGGTACGACGAATACGCAGGCGCTCGGCCGCGCGCGCCACAATGCCGTTGGCATCATCCAGCGCCTGCTGGATCAGCCCCTGCTCCAGACCACCGAGATAGTCCTTCAGGTCCAGACCTTCCGGAGGCAACATGGCATTGGCGGTAAAGTCCTGGGTATGGCCGTTGATGGCCACGCGCTCTTCCAGATCGCTGCGCAGGCTGTCGACCATTTGCTCGTCTTCATCGTCGACGTAGCGGAATTTCTTCGGCAACTCGACCACGCCGATCACGCCGTATGGATGCATGATCGCCATGCGCTCCACCAGGTTGGCCAATTCGCGGACGTTGCCCGGCCATCCATGACGACACAGCGACATGATGGCCGCCGAGTTGAAACGGATCGAACCGCGCTTCTCGTGCTCCATGCGCGAGATCAGCTCGTTCATCAGCAGGGGAATGTCTTCGACGCGCTCACGCAGCGGCGCCATCTCGATCGGGAACACATTCAGGCGGTAGTACAGGTCTTCGCGGAAGGTGCCGATCTCGATCATGCTTTCGAGATTCTTGTGGGTCGCCGCAATGATGCGCACGTCGACGCTCTGGGTCTTGTTGCTGCCCACGCGCTCGAAGGTGCGCTCCTGCAACACGCGCAACAACTTGACCTGCATCGGCAGCGGCATGTCGCCGATTTCATCGAGGAACAGAGTGCCGCCGTTGGCCAGCTCGAATCGACCGGCGCGACTGGTGATCGCCCCGGTGAAGGCGCCCTTCTCATGGCCGAACAATTCGCTTTCCAGCAACTCGGCCGGAATCGCCCCGCAGTTGACCGGCACGAACGGCGCTTCGCGGCGCTTGGAATGGTAATGCAGGTTGCGCGCAACCACTTCCTTGCCGGTGCCGGACTCACCGAGGATCAGCACGCTGGCATCGGTGTCGGCGACCTGTTGCATCATCTGGCGGACGTGTTGAATCGCCCGGCTGGTGCCGACAAGACTGCGGAAAAGATTGGGTTCGCGATGACGACCGCGCTCGCGGGCCTGGTCGTACATCTCGCGATAGACCTGGGCACGGTGCAGCGAATCGAGCAATTTGCTATAGCTGGGCGGCATTTCGAGGGTCGAAAGCACTCGCCGACGCTGGTCTTCCGGCAGGTCAATGGAAGAATTTTCGCCCATCAGCAAAACCGGAAGGAACTCATCCCAGGTCGAGAGTGTCTTAAGCAAGCCCAGAAGTGCACCAGGAGCATTGACCGTCCCGATAAGGACACAGATTACTTCACGACTTGACGACAAAGAGCCGACAGCCTGCTGCCAGTCATGGCTACCGCAGGGTAAATTTTCTTCGCCGAGAAAATTCAAAATCACCGCCAAGTCGCGGCGGCGGACGCTATCGTCATCAATCAGCAGAATTTTGGTTTCACGCCACATGCAATAGCAACTTCCCTAGTCAACTCAATGCCCAAAATGCTGGGGCAAGCTAAACGCTTGCAGGCACAAATATGCCTGAAGACGACTGAAATCTGGAACAGCCACTAGTTAAGTCAAAAAACCGTGCACAGTCAAATTTATGGCGCACTATATTTGGATTAACTGGCGTCAATTAACCAAACAAATGGTAAACCTTTGACGCTTTTTGTGCTTGGGTGATCTGCGACATTTCATCGACTATCGCCTGGCGCTCGCCCATGGTCACGGTCAGCAACTCTTTGTAGACGGCCAACAGCCCTTCGAGATTAGTCCGAAGCGCCTCTTCGTCAATCGGTGCTTCGCTGAGCACCTCGTCGACGCATTCGCGGCAGGTCGTATCCAGCTCGCCAATCGCATCCCAGTTACGCGCCGCCAGGGCGTCGATCAGGGCTTCTCGGGTTTCCTCAATTCGCCGCAGTGCTTGACTCATGACGTCATCCTCAGACCCTTGGGCCTATTGATTGGCAATTGCATCCCAACCGCTTTTCAGGGTTTCGAGCAGACCTGATACTTCGTCGATGATTGCCGCGTTGTTATCGCGATTGGCTTCCATCAGACGGGTCATCATGTAGGCGTACAAATTGTCGAGCTGTTGCAGCGAAGCCGGATCTTCGGTCTTTTCCGGGTTCAAGCCGTCACGCAGGCCGATGATGATGTCTACGGCCTTGCCCATCATCAACCCCTTGAGTGCGATGTCGCCCCGCTCCATCGCGCCTTTGGCCTGGGCCATGCGGTCGAGCCCGCCCTCCATCAGCATCTGCACCAGGCGATGGGGGTTTGCTTCAGAGATCTGGGCATGGGAATTGACCTTCTGATATTGGCGAAGGGCTCTCATGGGGTTCATGTTTCTACCTCGTGACAGACAACAGCTTGAAATTGGGAAGGCTCTGATCTTTATGTCGACTGGTCGACACATAACTTTAACGCGTAAGCATCACCAACGAAAAAACCCAGGAGCCGTCATGACAGCGTGCCTGGGTTTTTTATGCGTGATCCGAATCAGTCCGACTTCGGATTGTTCAGCGCATTGAGCGTGGTCATGATGCTATCGCTCTGGGCGCGCAGCCTGGCCACCAGGGAATCCATCGCGGTGTACTTGGCGGTCAGACTGGTTTGCAGGCTGGTCATCCGCGCATCGAGGGAATCCTGCTGCTTCTTCAGGTCGGTCAGGCTATCGCTCAAGCTAGCCGAACGCGCGGCAAAGACCCCGGTCGTTTTCTGCGCAAAGCTATCGGTGGCGGACTTCATGCGCGCAAGCAAACCGGTATCGCCCGAAAAGATCCCGTTGATATCAGCGGCATTGGTCTTTGCCGCAGCACTAAACACTTTGTCGTCAATCGACAGCAATCCGGTCTTCTGATCAGTCTCGACACCAAACTGAGCGAGAGACTTCATTTGACCGGTACCGCTCATGGCGTTTAATTCGGTACGAACCGACGACAGCAGCGAACGCAGAGAGGCGTCGCCCGTCAGGGCGCCGGTTGTCAACGAACCATCGGCATTGGTTGTGACCTGCGTCTCACTATTGGCGGCCTTGATTAGCGCATTGTAAGTATCGACGAAGCCTTTGACCGACGACTTCAACGTCGCGGTATCGGCAGACACCGTAATAGTGGCTGGCGTCGCCGCACCGCCACCGGATGGAGTCGGAGAAACACCCGTCAGCTTGACGGTGATCCCGCTCACTGCGTCGGCAATCGTATTGGACTTGGATTCCATCACCACGCCATCGAGCGTGTACTTGGCGTTCTGCGGGGTAGCGAGAATCGAAGTACCGGTCTCCAGACCGGAGTTGCCCGTCATGCTCAGCTCCGAACCGACACCGGTTTTGTTGGACGTCAGCACCATTCGAGAACCGTTGGCATCGGTCAGGATGTTGGCACTCAAGCCCTGGTTCGCGTACTGGGAGTTGATCGAGTCGCGCACCTGCTGCAAGGTCGCACCAGCCGGAATGCTGACGTCGAAGGTGTCACTGCCCTGCTTGATTGTCAGCGTGGACGGTGTAGAACCTGCATTGACGACCGAAGAAGCGCCGCCAGTGAAGACCTTGGTTGAAATTTTCGAAGCTGTTGCCAACTGAGTAACCAGCAGCGAGAAGCTGCCTGCCGCCGCACCATTACCAGTGGTGACGGTGGCGACTTTCTCATCGGAGGTCGTGCCGCTCAACCCGCTGAAGCTGGAGGCGGTTTTCATACTGTCCAACGCCCCACGGAAGGCATCCAGCGCCGCCTGGATTTTACCGATCGACGACAGCGAGGTGGTTGCTTTCAGCGTCTGATTGTTAATCTGCGTCTGTTTTGGCGCTCTTTCGGAGTCCACCAAAGACTTCACAATCGCCTGGGTATCGATGTTCGAACCAATACCACTAACCGATGTACCCGCCATCATCTCTCTCCTTTTCCAGTGGCTGCCGCGTTCTTGACCAGGAACGTCTTAAACAGCGACAGCAACAAAATTCATGCCAGTTCAGACTTTGTCGTCAAACAACAAACTACTGGCGTCCGACAGGCTCTGGGCCAGTTTCAGTGCAGCTTCCGACGGTATCTGACGAATCACCAGGCCCGTTTCGGTGGCAATGACCTTGACCACGACCCGGCCGGTTGAATCATCAATGGAAAAATCCAGATTGCGCTGGGCAGCCTGGACGAATTCCTGAATATCGGTCACTGCTTTTTCCAGTTCGTCGCGCTTGGGCTCCAGGCCCGATTTTGCGACGGTTTCAGTTTTGGGCTGATCCTGATTGTCAGTGACAGTCGGTGTTGCGCCCTGCGGGGCAACGGCGGCGGGATAAGACAGGTTCAACTTGACGCTCATGTCCATGTTAAATCTCCGCATCACTCAAAAGACAAAAGGGCACGTAAACGCGCCCTTCCGTCATTCGCCAAACGCTGGAATTAACCCAGCAGTTTCAGCACAGCCGATGGCAACTGGTTAGCCTGAGACAGGATCGCGGTGGATGCCTGTTGCAGGGTTTGCTGCTTAGTCAACTGAGCAGTTTCTGCAGCGAAGTCAACGTCCTGGATCACGCCACGAGCAGCCGTGGAGTTGTCCGAGATGCTGCGCAGGTTCGACACGGTGCTGTCGAAACGGTTTTGTACGGCACCGAGGTCAGCACGCTGCGAGTCGATGTTGCTAATTGCCTGGGTGATTACATCGATAGCGTTTTGCGCGTTGGCTGCCGTGGTCACGTCAGTAGCAGATACCGCAGTTCTGCTCGAGCTAGCAGCAGTTGCAGCTGCAGCACCAAACAGACCACCTACACCTGTACCACTCAGAGAGTAGCTACTGGTGGAGTTCAACGATACAGAACCGGTCGCCTTAATTACAGTAGCGGCAAGTGCGATCGAACCACCGTAAGCACCAGAACCATCTTTTGTGGAAACTTTTACACCTGCAATCGCCGCATCATCGCCCGCGTTGAATTCGATGTTTTCACCAGTATCCGACTTCACAGAAAGGGTGTCTGTGGTTTGATCGTAGTTGACGCTGATACCCAGCTTGGCAGCATTGGACTTCAATTGATCTGCCAGGCCACTAGTATCAGTCACACCGACCATGTTAACGGTTGCGCCACCTACTTTTACGGTGAAGTTAGCCGCTGGGCCTGTTGCAGGCAATGTAGAAGAAATCGCAGCGATAGCGGTCTTATCGACGGCAAACTTCACTTCAGTACTTGCGGTTGCAGACAAGCCTGGCACTGCACCATTCATCATGGCGGCAATCGATTTGGCAGTCTGACCAGCAGTGGTGGCCAGGGTCGCAATCTTACCACCACCAGTTACAATCAATGGGCCTGCGGCAACACCACCAGCGCTCGGTACGATAGCTACACTTTTAAGCTGCTGAGAACCAATGTTGTTAGCGTCAACGTTACCCAGAGTCATGTTGATGGTCTGGTTAGAGTTAGCACCAACTTGGAAAGCGGTAGTACCGAAAGAACCATCCAACAGGTTACGACCACCGAAAGTAGTGGTGGTAGCGATACGAGTCAGTTCTGCAGTCAATGCCGAGTATTCAGCGTTGTTCGACTTACGGTCTTCAGCGCTTGGCGAGCCGTTCGCGGAAGCCAGGGCCAAGGTACGCATTTTTTGCAGGATGTTGGTGGATTCCTGCATCGCGCCTTCAGCAGTTTGCGCGATGGAGATACCGTCGCCGGCGTTCTTGATGGCGGTGCCCAGGCCGTTGATCTGGCTGGTCAGACGGTTGGAAATCTGCAGGCCGGCAGCGTCGTCTTTAGCGCTGTTGATACGCAGGCCGGAGGACAGGCGCTGCATGGAGGTCTGCAGGTTGCCGGAAGCTTTGTTCAGGTTGTTCTGAACGGTCAAGGAAGCAAGGTTGGTGTTTACGGTTAAAGCCATGACGAAATCCTCGTTGGATGGATACTGCGGCTTCCGGCCCTGGCTACCGCCTGGTGTGGCCTAGAGAACCTACGTAATAGTTATCGTCGTGATGAGGCTTTGCTTGAGGGGTTTTTTTGAATTTTTTAGTGGCAGGGTGCCAGCCCTTTATTTTCAAGGCTTTAGAGCCAAAAATTCGGCGTCAGAAAAACGCAAAACGCCCGAAAATTTTCATTTCCGGGCGTTTTTTTGCCACTGCAATCGAAGGGATCAACCGCGATAGAGAATCGCCGAGCCCCACGAAAGGCCTACGCCAAAGCCGCTGATGGCCACACGCGTCCACTTCGAATCGAACACATGGTTCTGCAACAGCAGCGGGATGCTCGACGAGACCGTGTTGCCAGTTTCGAGCATGTCCTTGACGAATTTCTCTGGCTCGCCTTCTTCAAAGCGGCGCGCCACGGCATCGACGATGGCCGCGCTGCCCTGGTGAATACAGAAGGCGTCGATGTCGCTGGCTTGCAAATGCGATTCATCCAGCAGCTCATGCAAATGCGCCGGGACTTTCAGCAAGGCAAAGTTGAATACCTGGCGGCCATTCATGAAGAACACACCGTCGGTGACCTTCAGGTGCGGTGCGCCGGAACCGTCGGTGCCGAACTTCGACTTGCCCAGTTGCCAGATCGGGTTTTCGCCCATCCAGGTCGCGGTCGCGGCATCGCCGAACAGCATGGTGGTGTTGCGGTCTTCCGGGTCGACGATCTTCGAATAAGGATCGGCAGTAATCAGCAGACCGTTTTTCAGCCCCGTCGCTTCCATGAAGCCTTTGATCGCATAAAGACCGTAGACGTAACCGGAACAACCCAGGGAAATATCGAAAGCAGCGACATGAGTCGGCAAGCCCAGCTTGTCCTGAACGATCGCAGCCGTGTGCGGCAACCCTTCTGCATCACCGTTCTGGGTGACGACGATCAAGCAGTCAATGGATTCACGCTTGAGTTCTGGACTGGCAGCGAACAGCGCATTGGCTGCTTCGACACACAAATCGGAGGTTTCCTGATCGGCATCCATGCGCGGCAAAAACGCAGAACCGATTTTGCCAAGGATAAAGGTTTCGTCCTTGTCGAACTTTGCACCCTGGGCGTAATTATCAATCCCGGCTGCCGGCACGTAACTCGCTATATTTTTTATGCCAATCATTATGGCTTCCCAATAATAAACAGCTGAACATCGCCGCTCGCTGAACCGAGGGCGTCTACAGTCAGGGCCTGGCCCCCAGAGGAGACAACATCGGGGCTCAAGGTATACACCTTGAACAGCCCGCCACCTTCACCGCCCGCAGACAGGATACAGTGAAGATGCGCGTTTTGACTGACGGGTCACTCAGACATCGCTGCTTTATTTGATTTTGTGGTCCAGATCCCGCCCCTGGCCTGCCTTGCCCTATCACAAAAAAAGCAAAAAAAAAGCCAGCCCCCTGTGACAGGGGCTGGCCACGAGCGATCAAGACCGACTCAAAGCTTGTTGAACAGGCTCAACTGAGAAACCTTGGCGAAGGCCAGTTGCGCGGCCTGCAGCATGGTTTGCTGCAAGGTCAGACGCGTCAGCACTTCCGCCGGGTCGGCGTTCTTGATCGAGTTACCTGTCGATTCGTTGATCAAGCCGGTGCTGGAGTTCTGGTCAGCCTGCATGTCCATCACATTGCCCCGGGCACCGATCGCGCCACGCGCCAGGTCGACCTGATTCTTGCCGTTGTTCAGGTTGGCAATGGCCGAGGCCACCGTGTCTTCCAGAAAACGCTGCGCGGTCGGGTTGCCCTGTGTCGGCGCGTCGAGCGCCGAACGCAGCTGGCTGATGGTGTCGAGTACGTTCTGGGTCTGGTGTGTATTGACCGCGATATCAAACTGGTCACCCGGATTGAGCACGCCCGGAGGAGTGCCGCCACTCAAGGTAAAGTCGACACCGGCCGCTGTCGCCACGCCAGCCACCACAACCCCAGAGGTTACCGGCGTGCTGCCGCTGGTCAACGGACGGGCGTACAGATCGAAGGTCCCGGGACCGGTGAACTTCAGGACCGCCCCGCCTTCAGGGAAAAAGCTGCTGTAATCAGCGGCGTTGCTCACCGTTGCATTGCTCACGACAACCGTCGATACGTTGCTCGGCGCACGGTTGCTGACGAAGCTGTCCGGCTTGGCCGACAATTCGAAACTGTGAGTGGCGATGAAACCATCGATGTTGGTGGCGTTATCGCCGGACTGGGGGATGATGTCCAGTTTGAACGTCACGCCGCGGAAGTTGATGTCAGAGCCGCCCTTGGCATTTGGGTCGAACACCCCTCCGCCAGTCGCCTCGGCGGTTCTGTCGGCGCCGGTGGCATCGGTGATCACGAACTGAGTGCTGCTGGTGAACTGCAACTTGTAAGGCTCGCCGCCGCGGAAGTTGGCATCGAAGGCCGGACCGGAGTTCACCAGGCCTGGCGACAGCTTGACGCGTCCGTCATCGACGGGCGGCGTGAGCATGGTGGTCGAACTGCGAGCGGCGTTGATCGCCTGCTGGAAAACGTCCCAGCCGGTATCGTTCAGGCCCAGCGACATCGAGTCACCGATTTTCAGCTCCAGCTGAGTCTGGTCACCCTGATAGCTGTAGGTGCCGTCACTGTTACGCACAAACGGCTGAGTGTTGTTGCTGGCGCCGGAGAAGATGTACTTGCCGTTGGCGTCCTTGCTGTTCATCAAGTTCAGCAACTGCTCTTCGGACTGCTTGAGTTCTGCGGCAATGGATTTGCGGTCATCGTCGTTCAACGAACCGCCACCAGCACGTATCGCCAACTCGCTGACTTTTTGCAGTACGTTGTTGATGCCGTCCAGCACACTCTCTTCTTGCGCCTGAGCCGTGTTCAACGCGTTGATGTTGGTGGTGTACTGACCCAACATGGCTTTTTGCTGTTCAAGTTGCAGTAGGCGGGCCGCCCCGACCGGATCATCCGCCGCCGTCTCAAGCTTGACGCCGCTGCTGGCCTGCTCGGCGGTCTTCATCACGTTGTTGAGGTTGCGAGAGTAGTTGGCAGCCGTCGTGGCGTAATACTGTGCTGTAGAAATGCGCATGTTCTACGGCTCCTTATAGGGCATTGATCAGAGTGCTGAAAATTTCCTGCGCAGTCTTGATTATCTGCGAAGACGCCGTGTAGTACTGCTGATACTTGGTCAGGTTACCGGCCTCTTCATCGAGATCGACCCCCGATACCGAGTCACGGGCGTTTCGCGCCCCGGTCAGGATGGTGTCAGTGGCCGTGCCGTCCATCTGAGCCTGCTTGGTCTGGGAGCCGACGCTCGACACCAGGCCGCCATAAGCCTCGGTAAAACTCACACCCGGGCTAGTGGCAGTGGCACCCACCGTTGCCTTGGTTTGCAGACCGAGCAAGGCCGCAGCGTTGCGGTTGTCGGTGCTGCCGGCCGCGGTCATGGAAATGTTGAAACTGTCGCCCGAAGCCGGACTGCCGCTGACGGTCATCCCCACACTGAAGGTTTTGGCATTGCCGCCGGTATCGGTGTAAGGCACAGAAATGTTCAGGTCGTTGTTCTGGCCTGGCACGATGTTGCCGGTACCGATGCTGTTGCCCTTGGCATCGAACACTTCATAGGCAGTGGCGCTGGTCATGAGCATGCGAACCGGCATCGATGTCTTGACCGCCGTCTGCACTTCCAGACGCTGGACCGGATCGTAGATATCCAGGGCAGTGTTCAGTTTCGGCTGGCTGACAGCACCGGTGCCGTCATTGCCCGAGGCCTTGGAAGAGGTCAGCGGAGCAGCCGTGGCCAGGGTTTTGGCGTCGGTCATGACCGTGGTCATGTCCGCAGCGGAGCTGCGCGTCGGGGTAATCTTGAAGCTGTCGCCGGCGGTTACCGAGCCTGCGTTCAGGCTCAGGCTGAAGCCGTCTATGACCGGATCAGCAGCAGGAGGTGTAGCGAAAGCGAAGTTGCCCATGTCGGTGTTATCCGACAAGCGACGCACGTTGTAGCCCGTGGCCGTGACGGTCACCTGATAGTCGCTGGCCTGCAGCTTGCTGGTGTCCTTGATGGTGACGTTCAGGTTGCCGGAGGCCGGGTTGTTGTTCGCATTGGCGATGCTGCGCTGACTGATGGCCGCCGCGCTGTTGATGTTGTTGAACAGCGCCGCGCCGAAGTTACCGTTCTGGTCCAGACCCTGCCCCAGTTGTTTGTTGACCTGATCCGCCACAACCATGGCGATACGACCCAGGCTATTGACCGCCGGCGTCAGCACTTCAGAGCGATAGCGCAACAACCCACCCATCTGGCCGCCGCTCATCACACCCGTGATGTCGATCGACGAACTACCACGATCCATGATGATCGAGGAACGGGTCGGGTCGGTCGGGTCGGCCGCCACGCGCAATTTATTGACTGTGTCGCCGACAATCAATGGTTGGCCGCTACCCAGGTAGATATCCAGCCGACCTTCAGTTTCGGTGACCTGAGTGCCGACCAGTTCGTTGAGCTGGCGAATGGTTTCATTGCGCTGGTCCAGCAGTTCGTTGGGCGCGCCACTCGAACTGCTGACTTCACTGATTCTCTTGTTGTACGCCGCGACAGTCGACGCCAGCTTGTTGACCTGTTCGGCCATCGAGCCCAACTGATCGTTGATGTAGGTGTTCTGCTGCGTCAACTGCTGGGACATGGCATTGAAGCGGCTGCTCAAGCCTTGGGCATTGGTCAACAGCGCCTGGCGTGCGGCGTTGTCGTTGGAGCTGGCGGAGAGCGTCTGCAACGACGAGAAGAACGACTGCAGTGTTTTAGTGATGCCGGTGCCGCTGTCGGACAGCAGCTTGTCAACTTGCGTGGCCTGGCCGAGATAAGCCTGCGCATCGCCATTGAGCGAAGTGGTGGTCTGCAGTTGCGCGTCAAGGTAGCTGTTGTACACCCGGCGCACATCCGCCAGGGTCGTACCGGTGCCGATGAACACATTGCCATTCTGAATAGAGCTTTTGGTGCCCTGCACAGTTTGCTGGCGCGAGTACCCGATGGTATCGACGTTGGAAATGTTATTACCGGTAGTCACCAACGATGCGTGACTAGCGGACAAACCCGACATTCCGATGTTGAGCAAACTCATGGTTCAAACCTTATAAATTCGTTGAAACGCCCGCCGCAGCGTAGTTCTGGTAACTCGTCATCTGCTTGGCTATCTGCGAAATCTTGCTCGCGTAGTTCGGATCGGTTGCGTAACCGGCCTTCTGCAACTCGCGTACAAACTGTTCCGGGTTATCGGCCGACTTCACGACATCTTGATAGCGATTGTTCGATTGCAGCAGCGTTACAAGGTCGTGGAAGCTGTCCTTGTAGGAGTCGTAGGAGCGGAACTGCGCCGTCTCCTTGACCATCTGCCCGTTCCTGAATTCGCTGGTGATCGCCCGCGCCGAATTGCCCTGCCAACTATTGCCGGCCTTGATGCCGAACAGGTTGTGGCTGCTGCTGCCGTCCTGAGCACGCATGACCGACTTGCCCCAGCCGGTTTCCAGGGCCGCCTGCGCCACCAGGTAACGCGGATCGACACCAATGCGGGCCGCCGCTTCCTTGGCCATCGGCAACATGGTGTTGACGAACTGGTCGGCGGAACCGAAGGCTTTCTTCGCCGGCGCCAGCGGAATCTGCGCCATGGCGCGACCGTAGATCTGCATACCGCCACCGGAGGTTTGCTGCGCGTTGGCCAGCCAGTCGCCGTTATACAAAGGACCGGTGCCAGTGCTTGTCGCGCGCTCAGGCAACGGTGTCTTGTTGATCGTCGTGGCTGCGGCCGTCGCCGAAGGCACCAGCCCGGCCAACAGACGATCAGCCAGCTTCGGCGGCAACGCCAGGCGTCGCTGATTGATCAGAGCCATGTCATTGCGATGACCACCCTCGCCCGCCTCTTGCGGCGCATGGACCGATCGCGAAGCCCACAATGGACGCTGGCCATTGACCCGCGACAGCGGCCCATTGACCGCAACCGTGCCCGCCGCCACCGGCGTTTGCACGGCGGCCTTGGCAGCCTCTTGCCTGGCCAGCGATGCAGCAGCGGCCTCGCCCGGCGCCAATGGCTTGTTCTTCGACATCTGGCGCATCAGCACGTCCGCCAGACCGATACCACCGCCCTCGCGGGACATGGAAACGGCCAGTTGCTGGTCGTACATTTCCTGGTACTGCTTGGCCGCCGGCGTGTTCATCGGATTGTCCTGTCCCAGCGCTTCGGTTGCCGAGCGCATGGACTTGAGCATCTCACCGAGGAACAGCGATTCGAACTCCTGCGCCACCTTGCGCATGTTGCCGTCGCTGTTCTTGTCGCCGACCTTGAGCTGATTCAGGCGATTGAGGTCCGAATAGGAGCCCGAATCGCTGCTGCTGACCAGACCGCTCTTGCGCATATCCACGATGGCCGTCCTCAGATCACGATCAGATCGGCTTGCAGAGCGCCGGCCTGCTTCAGCGCTTCGAGGATGGCCATCAAGTCACCCGGTGCCGCGCCAACCTGGTTCACCGCCCGCACGATCTCGTCGAGGGTGGTACCAGGGCCGAACTTGAACATCGGCTTGGCTTCCTGCTGGGCGTTGACCTTCGAACGCGGCACCACCGCCGTCGTGCCATTGGACAGAGGGCCGGGCTGACTGACGATCGGGTCTTCGGTAATGGTCACGGTCAGGCTGCCATGGGTCACTGCGGCCGGGGAAACCTTGACGTTCTGGCCGATCACGATGGTGCCGGTACGGGAGTTGATGATGACTTTCGCGACTGCCTGGCCCGGATCGACTTCGAGGTTTTCCAGGATCGACAGGTAGTCGACGCGCTGGCTCGGATCGAGCGGCGCGGTGACGCGAATCGACCCGCCGTCGATGGCCTGGGCCACGCCAGGACCGAGCATGTTGTTGATCTTGTCGACGATGCGCTTGGCGGTGGTGAAGTCGGAACGGTTGAGGTTCAGCGTCAGGCTGTTGCCCTGGTTGAAACCGCTCGGCACCGCGCGCTCCACCGATGCACCACCGGGGATGCGACCGGCCGACGGAACGTTGACGGTAATCTTCGAGCCGTCTCGCCCTTCCGCGTCGAAACCGCCGACCACCAGGTTGCCTTGGGCCACCGCATAGACGTTGCCATCGATACCCTTGAGTGGCGTCAGCAGCAAGGTGCCGCCACGCAAACTCTTGGAGTTACCGATGGACGAAACGGTGATATCGACCTGCTGACCCGGCTTGGCGAACGCCGGCAAATCGGCACTGATCGACACCGCCGCGACGTTCTTCAACTGCACGTTGCCCGAACCCGGCGGCACCTTGATGCCGAACTGCGAGAGCATGTTGTTGAAGGTCTGCAGGGTGAACGGGGTCTGCGTCGTCTGGTCGCCGGTGCCGTTCAGCCCGACCACCAGGCCGTAGCCGATCAATTGGTTGGAACGCACGCCGGAAATGCTGGCGATGTCCTTCAGGCGCTCGGCTTGAACGTTGAACGCCGCGGACATCAGGAACGCAGCCATCATGAGACTTCTGAAATTCAACGTAGCCACCTAGAAAGGGAACAGCGGGCTGAGGAAGAAACGGTCGAACCAGCCTGGCTGACTCGCATCGGCAAACGAACCGGTGCCCGAGTAGGTGATGCGCGCATCGGCGACACGGGTCGACGGCACGGTGTTGTCGGTGGCGATGTCATCGGCGCGAACCAGGCCGGCAATCCGCACCAGCTCGTCGCCGGTGTTGAGGGTCATCCACTTCTCGCCGCGTACCGCGATAATGCCGTTGGGCAACACATCGGCGACGGTGACAGTGATCGAACCGGTCAGGGTGTTGCCCTGAGCCGCCTTGCTGTCCCCCTTGGTCGCGCGGTCACCTTCGTAGCTGGCACTCAGGCTCAGGTCGCCATCGCTGAACGGGTTGTTGGTGGTGGCGCTGCTGCCGAACAGCGAACTCAGGCCGATGTTGGCCTTGCTGTTCTTGCCAATTTGCGAGTTGGCGTTTTTGCTGGCCTGGGTCCTTTCGTTCAGGGTGATGGTGATGATGTCACCGACCCGGAACGCCTTGCGGTCGCTGTAGAGGTTCTGCTCGAAACCGGCCTGATAGATCGAGCCATTGTTCGCGGCCGCCGGCAACGGCGTGCGCGGCAACACCGGAGCGTAGTAAGGGTCATTGGGCTTGGGCGTCGCAGGCACGCAACCTGCGAGCGCGGTGATCCCACTCAGTGCCAGAACAGATACATAGCGATTCATGACCCTACCTCACGGTGTTGCAGGCGGCCCAATGGCCGCCACATAGACTTGATTACAGATTCTGTGTTACGAACGAGAGCATCTGGTCGGCGGTGGAGATCACCTTGGAGTTCATCTCGTAGGCGCGCTGGGTGGTGATCATGTTGACCATCTCCTCAACGGTGCTGACGTTGGACGTTTCCAGGGTGTTCTGCAGCGTGGAGCCGAAACCGTTCAGGCCCGGAGTGCCGACTTGCGGCGCGCCACTGGCGGCGGTTTCCAGGAACAGGTTGTTGCCCACCGCCTGCAGGCCGGCCGGGTTGATGAAGTCGGCGGTTTGCAGGTTGCCGATCACCTGGGCTGCCGGGTTGCCGGCAACGGTGATGGACACGGTGCCGTCGCGGCCGACCGTGAAGGTCTGCGCTTCGTTCGGAATGACAATGGCCGGCTCCAGGGCAAAGCCGCTGGCGTTGACGATCTGGCCGTTGGAGTCCAGGTGGAACGTACCGTCACGGGTGTAGGACGTGGTGCCGTCCGGTTGCAGGATCTGGAAGAAACCACGGCCGTCGATGGCCATGTCCAGCGGCTGCTCGGTAGTTTGCAGGCTGCCGGCGGTGAAGTTTTTCTGGGTACCGACGATGCGCACACCGGTACCCAGTTGCAGACCCGACGGCAGTTCGCTGTCCTGGGTCGACTGGGCGCCTGGCTGGCGCTTGATCTGGTAGAGCAGGTCCTGGAACTCGGCGCGGTCACGTTTGAAACCCGTGGTCGACACGTTGGCCAGGTTGTTGGAAATGGTGGTCAGGTTGGTGTCCTGGGCGGACAGACCTGTCTTGGCAACCCATAGAGCCGGAAGCATTCGATTCTCCTCGTGCGCCTGTTTTACGGCGCGACGTTCTGGTAATTAGCTGATCTGCAAGACCCGAGCCATGGCCTGGTCATCGTCTTTGGCGGTGTTCATCATCTTGATGTGCAGCTCGAACTGCTTGGCCAGGGCCAGAACGGAGGTCATCTCCTCCACGGCATTGACGTTGCTCGACTCGAGGAACCCGGACACCAGCTTGACGTTGGCATCGGCCTGCGCAGGCGCGCCGTCCTTGGTGTGGATCGAACCATCCAGGCCCTTGGTCATGTTCTTGAAGTCCGGGTTGACCAGCTTGATGCGATCGACTTCCGCCATCACCCGGGGACCTTCGCCCATCGCGCGGATGCTGATGGTGCCGTCCTCGCCGACTTCGATCTGCTGCTCCGGCGGCACGGAAATCGGCCCGCCATTGCCCATGACCGGCATGCCGTTGCCGGCGCGCAGCACACCCAGGGCGTCAACGTTCAGGCTGCCGGTGCGCACGTAGCTTTCACCGCCATCGGGATTCTGTACGGCAATCCAGCCGTTGCCTTGCACGGCAACGTCGAGGTCGCGGCCGGTTTCCACCAGTGAGCCAGGGGAGAAATCCGTGGCCGGGCGTTCGGACATGGCAAACGCACGCGCCGGAAAGCTGTCACCGAACACCGGCATCGAACGGGCCTGCTCCAGGTCTTTCTGGAAGCCGTTGGTGGAGATGTTCGCGAGGTTGTTGGCATGAGCCTTTTGCGCCAGTGCATTCTGGCTGGCGCCGGTCATTGCCACATAAAGGTACTTGTCCACACTCTTTCCTCTGCCTGCCGGACGTTTGCCGCCCACTGCTGTGTTGCGCAGGTTGTAGCAATTTGCAGACCAACTTGCGCGCAGCGGCTCCAACCCCCTTTAAACAAGGGGCTGGAGGCTAATCAGAAGGGAATCGAACGATGTATCGAAGACGAAAAACCGGCGCGGTTATGCCGCTTGGCGGCAATGCCGTGAAAAGCCGGCTACCAACCTTTCACGCCGCTCATGTCGGGCAATTTGTGGGCAATGCCTTTATGGCAATCGATACAGGTCGCCTGGCCACTGGCCAAGGAGGTGGAGTGCATGTTGGCGGCGCGTTTACCCTGGCGTGTGAAGTCCATGAACTCGAAGTTATGGCAGTTGCGACACTCCCGGGAATCGTTGGCCTTGAGCCGTGCCCACTCGTGTTCGGCCAGCTCCCGGCGCATGCCCAGAAACTTGTCCCGGGTACTGATAGTGCCGAACAGCTTGCCCCAGACCTCCTTGGAAGCCTGCATCTTGCGGGCGATCTTGTGCGTCCACTCATGGGGGACGTGACAGTCCGGGCACGTGGCGCGCACGCCCGAGCGGTTGGTGTAGTGAATGGTTTCCTGCAACTCGACAAAAACGTTGTCGCGCATTTCATGGCAGGACGTGCAGAACTTCTCGGTGTTGGTCGCTTCCAGCGCGGTGTTGAACCCACCCCAGAAAATCACCCCGGCGATAAACCCGCCGAGGGTCAGGAAACCCAGGCTGTAATGCACACTGGGCCGACGCAGCACACCCCAATAATCCTTGAGCAAGGCAAGCAAAGATTTCATGGCCTTTCCTCAAGGTTTCGGCTGGTGGTTGATTTCGTCTTGCAAGACCTGGTCGATGTTCTTGAAGCTGTTGCTCACCAGTGGCTTCACATCCTTTTGCGGCACGTGACACTGGTTGCAGAAGTATCGGCGCGGCGACACCGCGGCCAATGCCTGGCCGTCGCGGTCCATGTAGTGAGTGATGCTGATCATCGGCGCCTGGGTACGCGCACTGTTGGCGCGACTGTGGCAGGTCAGGCACTTGTTGCTGTTCATGTCGATGGCATACCCGCGAATGCTGTGGGGTATGGTGGGCGGTTGATCGGGGTAATTGCGCTCACGCTTGAGGTCCTTGTTCTCGTCTTCGGCAATGGGCGGTGCCGGCAGCTCCTGGGTCAGGGTCCCGCCGACTCGCCGTCCATCCGGTGCCGGCGCATCCAGTGGGTAACCGGGTTCTGCCGCAAATGTCGCGGGCAGCCACATCAGCAGCATGACAAGCAAGGACAGCGAACGAAAATTCATGAAAGCTCTCCTTATGCCGTCTTGATCAACTCAATCCTGATCGCGCATTTCTTGTAATCGGTCTGTTTGGAGATCGGGTCCGTCGCATCAAGCGTGACTTTGTTGATCAGCTTGTTGGCATCGAAAAACGGCACGAACACCAGGCCTTGGGGCGGCTTGTTGCGCCCCCGGGTTTCAATCCGCGCACGCATCTCGCCGCGCCGACTGATCAGCTTTACTTCGCTGCCACGCCGGGCATTCAAGGCCTTGGCATCGGCCGGGTGCATGTAGACCAGCGCATCGGGGACAGCTTTATAAAGTTCTTCGACACGCTGGGTCATAGTCCCGGTGTGCCAATGCTCAAGCACCCGACCGGTGCTCAACCAGAACGGGAAGTCCGCGTCCGGGGCTTCCGCAGGAGGCTCGTAAGGCAGCGCGAAGATGATTGCCTTCTTATCGGGGTAGCCGTAGAACTGCACGCCACTGCCCTTCTCGACATACGGATCGTAACCTTCGCGGAAGCGCCAAAGCGTTTCCTTGCCTTCGACGACAGGCCAGCGCAAACCGCGCTCGGAGTGATAACGATCAAAGGGTGCCAAGTCATGACCATGTCCACGGCCGAACTGGGCATATTCTTCGAACAGGCCTTTTTGCAGGTAGAAACCGAAATCCCGGGCCTCGTCGTTCTGATAGCCTGCCGCCATTTGTTCAACAGGGAACTGATCGACCTGGCCATTCTTGAACAGCACCTCATACAGGGTCTTGCCCTTGTATTGCGGTGAGCCGTCCAACAGTTCCTGCGGCCAGACCTCGTCGGTTTTAAAGCGCTTGGAAAACTCGACCAATTGCCAAAGGTCCGACTTGGCGTCACCCGGCGCCGAGACCAGTTGATGCCAGAACTGCGTACGCCGCTCCGCGTTGCCGTAAGCGCCCTCTTTCTCGACCCACATCGCCGTCGGCAAAATCAGATCGGCCGCCTGTGCCGAGACGGTGGGATACACATCCGACACCACTACGAAGTTCTCGGGGTTGCGCCACCCCGGCAGCACTTCCTGCATGATGTTGGGCCCGGCCTGCATGTTGTTGCTGGCCATCGTCCAATACACATTGAGCACGCCGTCCTTGAGCATGCGACTCTGCTGCACGGCATGGAACCCGACCTTTTCCTTGATGGTGCCCGCCGGGAGCTTCCAGATTTTTTCCGCGGTGGCGCGGTGCGCCGGATTGGTGACCACCAGGTCGGCCGGCAAACGATGGGAGAACGTACCCACTTCACGTGCCGTCCCGCAGGCCGAAGGCTGGCCCGTCAGGGAGAAAGGACTGTTGCCCGGCTCGCTGATTTTCCCGGTCAGCAGGTGAATGTTGTAGATCAGGTTGTTGGCCCACACACCCCGGGTGTGCTGGTTGAAGCCCATGGTCCAGAACGAAACCACCTTGCGCTTGGGGTCGGCGTACAGTTCGGCCAATGCCTTGAGGCGCTCGGCCGGCACACCGGTTTCTTTCGCGGTGCGCTCAAGGGTGTAGGGTTTTACAAAAGCGGCGAATTGCTCGAAGTCGATGTCGGTCCAGGTGTTCGCCTTGTCGGCATTTTTGGCTTTCATTTCCAGCGGATTATCGGCACGCAAACCGTAGCCGATGTCATCCGTGCCTTTGGCGAACTTGGTGTGTTTGCTGACGAAGTCTTTGTTGACCGAACCGCTTTCAATGATGTGATTGGCGATGTAGTTGAGAATGAGCAGGTCCGTCTGCGGCTTGAACACCATCGGAATGTCGGCCAGTTCAAAACTGCGATGTTCGAAAGTAGAGAGCACGGCCACTTTCACATTCGGCTGGCTTAAACGGCGATCAGTGACCCGACTCCACAGAATCGGATGCATTTCCGCCATGTTCGAACCCCACAAGACGAATGCATCGGTGACTTCGATATCGTCATAACAGCCCATTGGCTCATCGATACCGAACGTGCGCATAAAGCCCATGACCGCCGAGGCCATGCAATGGCGTGCATTGGGATCGATGTTGTTCGAGCGAAACCCCGCCTTCATCAATTTGTTGGCCGCGTACCCTTCCCAGATCGTCCACTGTCCGGAACCGAACATGGCGATAGACTCCCCGCCCTTGTTCTTCAGCGCCTCCTTGTACTTCAACTCCATCACATCGAACGCCTGTTTCCAGGACACCGGGTGAAACTCGCCTTGTTTGTCATATTGCCCATTGGTCATGCGCAACAGTGGCTGAGTCAGCCGATCAACGCCGTACATGATCTTGGATAGAAAGTAGCCTTTGACGCAGTTCAACCCGCGATTGACCTCGGCTTTTACGTCGCCGTGAGTTGCAACAACCCTGTTGTCCTTGGTCGCCACCATGACGCTGCAACCGGTGCCGCAAAAACGACAGGGCGCCTTGTTCCAGTCCAGGGCGACCATGTCTTGTTCGGTAATCAGGTTGCTGGCAGAGGTAAACACCGGGAGGCCCGCAGCCGCTGCCGCGATCCCGGCAGCCTGGGCTTTGACAAACTCTCGCCGCGTCATAGGCATGTGCTTTCTCCCGTTACATCGAGAATCTCGTGATAAACCAGGGCGGCATTGAGCACGCCTGGCAAGCGATTGATCTGATCGATTCGCTGAAGAATCTGGCTTTCGTGATCGGTTTCCAGCACAACCACCAGTTTGCCGGCAGGGCTTTCCTGATGAAGTTCAACGCCCTTGAGCAAACGCAAGTTGGCTTTCACCGCCTCGAACAGGGCCGGACGGGCATGTACTACCAGACTGGCAATGTGCAGCGTCTTTCCCATGTCCCGTACTCCCTGCTGAATTAGAGATAGATGGCGATCAGTTGGGGGGGCCTGGCGGCCCGAGGAGCATTTGCAGAAACCAGACAAAAAAACCGTAACCACCGACTATCGCCACCGATAACAGTGGAAACAGAACAATGATCAGGAAATAGAAGAGGCGAGTTTCTTTGCGAACTCGCTGGGTAGAGTCATCCATTGATGGCATGGTCAGCGCTCCTGCCAAACTTTGAGAGGAGCCTAGATGGCTTCCACTATAAGTTCCATGATTCAGATCAATAGCAGAAGCTTTATCGCCTTAAATGCGAACTGACAGCACTGGATAAATATTGACACTCGAGAAGAGTTATTATTTGAGTGTGTTTTTAACGCTCCAGTTTGCCTATTTCATATTCACGCAACTTGTTGGCAATCGTTGTGTGGGAAACACCCAGTCGCTTGCCGAGCAATCGGCTACTAGCATGTTCCGAATAAAGCCGTTCCAGTACCGCCTTCTCGAAACGCCCGACGATCTCGTCCAACCCACCCTCCAGCGAAAAATCGCCAAGGGGCTGACGCACGCCATAATCCGGCAGACGAATATGCTCGGCCTTGACCGTGCCGCCGTCGCACAGGGAAACCGCCTGGAACAGCACGTTCTCCAGTTGACGCACGTTACCCGGCCAATGGTAGTGGCTGAGCCGCTCCATGGCTGCCGGGGCGAGTTTGGGCAGCGGACAGCCAATCTGCCGGCTCGCCTGATCAAGGAAGTGCTCCACCAGCGGCGTCAAACCGTCGAGGCATTCGCGCAACGGCGGGATGTGCAGCGACAACACATTCAAGCGGTGGTAGAGGTCCTGGCGGAACTCACCGCGAGCGCACAATTCGGACAGGTCGACCTGGGTCGCGCAGATCACTCGCACGTCGAGGTAGACCTCTTCATCACTGCCTACACGACGGAAGCAACCGTCCTGCAAAAAACGCAGCAATTTCACCTGCAAGCGCGGGCTCATTTCCCCGACGCCATCGAGAAACAACGTGCCGCCCGCCGTCAGCTCCAGCAGCCCGAGCTTGCCTTCGGCCCGCGCCCCTTCAAAGGCACCCGGGCCGTAACCGAACAGCTCCGTCTCGGCCATGGACTCCGGCAGACCGGCGCAATTGAGCGCCATCAACGGCGACTGCCCTCGAGGACTGGCCAAGTGGCAGGCCCGCGCCAGCAACTCTTTGCCGGTGCCGGTTTCCCCTTCGATCAACAGCGGTGCATCCAATGGCGCCATGCGCCGCGCTTCGCGCACCACGGCGGCCATGACTTTCGAGCTTTGGAAGATGCTGTCGAAGCCGCGCAACTCCTGCTTGCGCACGTTGTAGATGCGCTCGCCCACCCGGTCGGCGCGGTGCAATGTCAGCACCGCACCGGCCATGGCCTCGCTGTCGTCATGCTCCGATTGCAGCGGCGCGATGTCGGCCAGGAACACATCCCCCTTGACCTTGACCCGCAGCCCGTTGATCCGCGACTTGTTGGCGCGCACCAGTTCCGGCAAATCGAAATCCTCGGCGTACCGCGACAGGGGAATCCCCGGCACCTCGTCGACGCGCACCCCGAGCAACTGCGCCGCCGCACGGTTGGCCGCGACAATGGAACCGCCCATGTCGATCGACAGCACCGGAAACTCCAGCGCACCGAGCAGTGCATTGAGTTCCATGTGCCGACGCTCGCTGGGCATCAGCCCTACACGCTTGACGCCAAAGACCCCGGCAATCGCTTCGAATTTCGGACGCAAGGCCTGGAACTGAATGTTGATCAGGTTTGGGCAATGCAGGTAGATGGCATTGCCATGCTCCCCCCCCACCTCACCGCGGGCCACGTTGATCCCGTACTCCACCAACAGGTTGAGAATGTCGCGCAGGATGCCGATGCGGTTCTGGCAGTGGACTTTGATACGCATATAAAGACCCGAAAATGCAGTGATTGAGGTTGAGGTCCTGTGGGAGCGGGCTTGCTCGCGAAAGCGTCGGCATAGCCAACATTGATGTATCAGACAGACCGCTTTCGCGAGCAAGCCCGCTCCCACAGGGGTATTGCGATCGCATTTTTCTTTCGAGGCACCCAGATAGTCGTCAAGATTATGTGACAGGCAAAGCGTTTTTCAAACCAGGAAATCTCAATAGTTGCGCGACCTCGAGCAATTCGTCACGAAAACTTTACGAATATCGAGGGATTTTCCTGTGCGCGACGCTGAGCACCTGCTGCAACAATGCAATCCTTGGGGTATTTCTAGGTCCATAGCAGTACATAACAAGAACGAAATCCCCTAGCAGGAGAGCAGCATGAAGCAGACGCAATACGTGGCTCGCGAGCCCGATGCGCAAGGTTTTATCGACTACCCCGCCGAAGAACACGCGGTGTGGAACACGCTGATCACTCGTCAACTGAAAGTGATCGAAGGGCGTGCGTGCCAGGAGTACCTGGACGGTATCGAAAAACTCGGTCTGCCCCACGACCGCATTCCTCAACTCGGCGAAATCAACAAAGTCCTCGCTGAAACCACCGGCTGGCAGGTTGCCCGGGTTCCCGCACTGATTCCCTTCCAGACCTTTTTCGAATTGCTGGCCAGCAAGCAGTTTCCGGTGGCGACCTTTATTCGTACCCGCGAAGAACTGGACTACCTGCAAGAGCCGGACATTTTCCACGAGATATTCGGTCACTGCCCGCTGCTGACCAACCCATGGTTCGCCGAATTCACCCACACCTACGGCAAGCTCGGCCTCAAGGCGTCCAAGGAAGAACGCGTGTACCTGGCGCGCCTGTACTGGATGACCATCGAGTTCGGCCTGCTCGACACCCCGCAAGGCCAGCGCATCTACGGCGGCGGCATCCTGTCTTCACCGAAAGAGACCGTCTACAGCCTGTCGAACGAGCCTGAACACCAAGCCTTCGACCCGCTGGAATGCATGCGCACGCCTTACCGCATCGACATCCTGCAACCCCTGTATTTCGTTCTGCCGAACCTCAAGCGCCTGTTCGACCTGGCCCACGAAGACATCATGGGCATGGTCAAGCAAGCGATGCAGATGGGTCTGCACACACCGAAATTTCCGCCAAAGGCCGCGTGAACCGCGACTTTTGCTGACAAGTGAGTCTGTCAGTCACCGTCGCTTTGGTTTAGCGTGACGGCACTGTCGACCGATATAAAAACACTCGATTACAGGAAACACACCATGTCCACTTTGAACCAAGCCCATTGCGAAGCCTGCCGCGCCGACGCCCCACAAGTCAGCGACGAAGAACTGCCGATCCTGATCAAGCAGATCCCGGACTGGAACATCGAAGTACGTGACAGCGTCATGCAGCTGGAAAAGGTCTTCCTGTTCAAGAACTTCAAGCACGCCCTGGCGTTCACCAACGCCGTCGGCGAAATCTCCGAGGCCGAAGGCCATCACCCGGGCCTGCTGACCGAGTGGGGCAAAGTGACCGTGACCTGGTGGAGCCACTCGATCAAGGGCCTGCACCGCAACGATTTCATCATGGCCGCGCGCACTGACGAAGTGGCGAAGGACGCTGAGGGGCGCAAGTAATGCATTTCGACGCCATCGGTCGAGTGCCTGGCGACCCGATTCTGGGCCTGATGGAGGCCTACGCGCAGGACCCGAACCCGCGCAAGTTCGATTTGGGCGTGGGTGTCTACAAGGACGCCCAGGGCCTGACGCCGATTCTCGAGTCGGTGAAACTTGCCGAGCAGCGCCTGGTGGATCACCAGTCCACCAAGACCTACATCGGTGGTCACGGCGAACCGGCGTTCGGCAAAGCGATCAATGAGCTGGTGCTGGGTGCCGACTCGAAGCTGATCAGCGCACAACGCGCCGGCGCCACCCAGACTCCGGGCGGCACCGGGGCGTTGCGCCTGAGCGCGGACTTCATCGCCCAGTGCCTGCCAGGGCGTGGCGTGTGGTTGAGCAACCCGACCTGGCCGATCCACGAAACGATTTTTGCGGCAGCCAAGGTCAAGGTCAGCCACTACCCGTACGTGGGCAGCGACAACCGTCTCGACGTCGACGGCATGCTGGCGGCGCTCATCGAAGCGCCCAAGGGTGACGTGGTCTTGCTGCACGCCTGCTGCCACAACCCGACGGGTTTCGACCTGTCCCAGGATGACTGGCAACGGGTGCTGGAGGTAGTACGCAAGCGTGAATTGCTGCCGCTGATCGACTTCGCGTATCAAGGATTCGGCGATGGGCTGGAACAGGATGCCTGGTCGACCCGGCTGTTCGCCGCCGAGTTGCCGGAACTGCTGATCACCAGTTCCTGCTCAAAGAATTTCGGCCTGTACCGCGACCGCACCGGCGCGCTGATTGTCTGCGCGAAAACCGCCGACAAGCTGGTGGATATCCGCAGCCAACTGGCCAACATCGCCCGCAACCTGTGGTCGACGCCGCCGGATCATGGCGCTGCCGTTGTAGCGACCATCCTCGGTGATCCAGAGCTGAAACGCCTGTGGGCCGACGAAGTTGAAGCGATACGCCTGCGTATCGCCCAACTGCGCAGCGGTTTGGTGGAAGCGTTGGAGCCTCACGGTTTGCGCGAGCGCTTTGCCCATATTGGCGTGCAACGCGGGATGTTTTCCTACACCGGCCTGTCGCCTGAGCAAGTGAAGAACCTGCGTGATCATCACAGCGTTTACATGGTCAGCTCGGGCCGGGCCAACGTGGCCGGCATTGATGCCACGCGCCTGGATTTGCTGGCCGAGGCGATTGCCAGCGTCTGCAAGTAATCCTCGGGCACTGCAATCCCCCTGTGGGAGCGAGCTTGCTCGCGATAGCGGTCTATCAGTCAACATCATCGTTGAATGACACTCCGCAATCGCGAGCAAGCTCGCTCCCACATTTGCTTCTGCGTAATTGTTACTTATCTGTCTATACAACCCCATCCGTCGAAACAAATGGATATAAAAGTCCGTTTGTCATTTTCAGTGCTGTATCCTGCCCAGGCTTTTTTAAAGCGCGGATCTACCAGATCTATCAACAGACTTAGCGAGGAGCGCAACCATGCACGAGATTCCTAATCTCCCCTTCCCAAGCCTGCACGTACCTGAGCAGACGACCACGCAGCAAGCCGGAGCCCAACAGCCCGAGCCGAAAGAAGCCACTGACAGCCGCCAGGCTGACAGAGAAGACTGAAACACCCGCCGTACAGACCGTGTGGAAAGCGCTACCATGCGCTTTCCACACTGCCTGAAACGAGAACTTTCCATGACCGATGAATTCAGCGAAGCGCAGGCCAGCGTCCTGATCGGCACCGCCGAGAAAATGATCGAGATCTGGAATCGCCTCTCTCCCGAGAAACAAGCCGCTTTGCTCGCCCGCTTCGGCACCCAGGAAAATGCGCTGGCCGCCCTGGTCACCACGCAACTGGTCGCTCCCGTCAAAGCTGAATGACACCGCCCGGTAAATAGTTTTACTTTTTCACAACCGACGACCGTCCACACCGCTATCATAAGCAGCCTATCTATCCTGCTTTACCGTGGACCTTTACCCATGCCTGAAAACCAGCGCCCCCTGGCGGTCACGCTGCAAGTCGTTTCCATCGTCCTTTTCACCTTCATTGGCTACCTGAACATCGGCATCCCCCTGGCCGTATTGCCCGGTTACGTCCACAGCGACCTGGGCTTCGGCGCGGTGATCGCGGGTCTGGTGATCAGCGTGCAATACCTGGCCACCCTGCTCAGCCGCCCCTATGCCGGGAAGATCATCGACAACAAGGGCAGCAAACTGGCTGTGATGTATGGCCTGGCCGGTTGCGGCTTGAGCGGTGTGTTCATGCTGCTCTCGGCCTGGACCCAGAGCCTGCCGACCTTGAGCCTGATCAGCCTGTTGATCGGCCGCCTGGTGCTCGGCAGCGCCGAAAGCCTGGTGGGCTCGGGCTCGATTGGCTGGGGCATCGGCCGGGTCGGCGCGGCGAACACAGCCAAGGTCATTTCCTGGAACGGTATCGCCAGCTATGGCGCACTGGCTGTCGGCGCGCCCCTGGGCGTGCTGCTCGTCCATCAACTGGGCTTGTGGAGCATGGGGGTGAGCATTGTATTGCTGGCCGTTCTCGGCCTGCTGCTGGCCTGGCCGAAAACCGCCGCACCGATCGTTGCCGGTGAGCGCCTGCCGTTCATGCATGTGCTGGGGCGAGTCTTCCCCCACGGTTGCGGCCTGGCCCTGGGCTCCATCGGCTTCGGCACCATTGCCACCTTCATCACCTTGTATTACGCCACGCAACACTGGGACAACGCGGTGCTGTGCCTAAGCCTGTTCGGCGCCAGCTTCATCGGCGCGCGCTTGCTGTTCGGCAACCTGATCAACCGCCTCGGCGGCTTTCGCGTGGCCATTGCCTGCCTGTCAGTGGAAACCCTGGGATTGCTCCTGCTGTGGCTGGCACCGGATGCCCATTGGGCACTGGCGGGTGCGGCGCTGAGCGGCTTCGGCTTTTCGCTGGTGTTTCCGGCACTGGGCGTGGAGGCGGTCAACCTGGTCCCGGCCTCCAGCCGTGGTGCAGCGGTCGGCGCCTATTCGCTGTTCATCGACTTGTCGCTGGGGATCACCGGGCCGCTGGCCGGGGCGATTGCCGCCGGGTTCGGGTTCGCTTCGATCTTCCTGTTCGCCGCACTCGCCGCGCTCAGCGGTTTGATGCTGAGCCTATACCTGTACCGGCAGGCGCCGAAGCAACGCGAAGCGCGGGACGCCCGCTAGAAGTCGACCTTGCCGCGCCCGGCCTTGATGTTGCCGCGCTTGCTCTTGGATTCGAGGCGACGGGTCTTCGAGCCGAGGGTCGGCTTGGTCGGACGGCGCTTTTTCTCGACCTTGGTGGCGCTGAGGATCAACTCGGTCAGCCGCAACAGCGCATCGGCGCGGTTCTGCTCCTGCGTCCGGTACTGCTGGGCCTTGATGATCAACACACCGTCGCTGGTGATGCGACTGTCGCGTAGCGCCAGCAGCCGCTCCTTGTAGAACTCGGGCAAGGACGACGCCGGAATGTCGAAGCGCAGGTGCACGGCGCTGGAAACCTTGTTGACGTTCTGCCCACCCGCGCCCTGGGCTCGAATGGCCGTCAACTCGATCTCGGCATCCGGCAGTTGCACGTTGTTGGAAATCACCAGCATGGAAAAGCGTCCGTATTCAGAGTGTGCAGGATACCGCGAATAGATGGGAGGAATCCGGACCTTGTGGGAGCGAGCTTGGTCCGGGCGGCGTTCCGACGAATGCGGAGTGTCAGTCGACTTGAATGCTGACGGTTAAACCGCTTTCGCGAGCAAGCCCGCTCCCACAAAGGGATTTATGTGAACCCCGAAAACAACAAACCCGGCACATGGCCGGGTTCGTTGTTTCTGCGCTCTGCGTTTACTTCGCCGCAGAGCCGGCAACCTGCAATGCCTGTTGCGCACTGCGCTTGTTCTTGATGCCGTAGCAGACCCACATGAACACGAGCCACACCGGAATCGCGTACACCGATGTCTGGATCCCCGGAATCAACAACATCACACCAAGGATGAACAACACGAACGCCAGGCAGATGTAGTTGCCGTACGGATACCACAAGGCCTTGAACAGTGGCGTCTGTTTTGTCTTGTTCATGTGTTGGCGGAACTTGAAGTGCGAGTAGCTGATCATCGCCCAGTTGATCACCAGGGTGGCCACCACCAGCGACATCAGCAGTTCCAGCGCGCTGTGCGGAATCAGGTAGTTCAGCAGTACCGCGATCAGAGTCACGGCGGCCGAGGCCAGGATCGAGCGCACCGGCACACCGCGCTTGTCGATCTTCGCCAATGCCTTTGGCGCATCGCCTTGCTCGGCCATGCCCAGCAGCATGCGGCTGTTGCAGTAGGTGCCGCTGTTGTACACCGACAGCGCAGCGGTCAGGACCACGAAGTTGAGGATGTGCGCGGCGGTATTGCTGCCCAGCATCGAGAACACTTGCACGAACGGGCTGCCGCTATAGGAATCACCGGAAGCGTTCAGGGTGGTCAGCAGGCTGTCCCACGGCGTCAACGACAGCAGGATCACCAATGCACCGATGTAGAAAATCAGGATCCGGTAGATCACCTGGTTGATCGCTTTCGGAATCACGGTTTTCGGTTTGTCGGCTTCGGCAGCGGTGAAACCGAGCATTTCCAGGCCACCGAAGGAAAACATGATGAAAGCCATGGCCATCACCAGACCCGTGACACCGTTCGGGAAGAAGCCACCGTGGGACCACAGGTTGCTGACCGCAGCTTGCGGGCCGCCATTGCCACTGACCAGCAGGTAGCTGCCCAGAGCGATCATGCCGACGATCGCCACGACCTTGATGATCGCAAACCAGAACTCGGCCTCGCCAAAGACTTTGACGTTGGCCAGGTTGATGGCGTTGATCAGCACGAAGAAGGCAGCTGCGGAGGCCCAGGTCGGGATGTCCGGCGCCCAGTAGTGGATGTATTTGCCGACCGCGGTCAGCTCGGACATACCCACCAGAATGTACAGGATCCAGCAGTTCCAGCCCGACAGGAAGCCGGCAAAGCCGCCCCAGTACTTGTGCGCGAAGTGACTGAAGGAGCCGGCCACCGGATCTTCGACGATCATTTCACCCAGTTGGCGCATGATCATGAAGGCGATGAAGCCGCAGATGGCGTAGCCGAGGATCATCGACGGGCCGGCGGATTTCAGCACCCCGGCCGAGCCGAGGAACAAGCCGGTACCGATCGCGCCACCGAGGGCGATCAATTGAATGTGGCGATTTTTCAGGCCGCGTTTCAGCTCGCCTGATTGCGGGTTTTGTCCACTCATGAAAAGGGTCTCACGCAAGGTTTGATGATGTTCAGTAGACGTTGCTGCTCAAGAAAGGCGTTAAGCGGCACCGATCAAACCCCAGCGCAGGCACCAGGAGTTCAGCGTAATTACAACGGTCATGCGTCACCTGTTTGTTTTTATCTGTGACGAAATCGAACCCGACACGCTCGTGACGCGACGGAGTGAACAAGGCGGATAGCCCTGAGGGTTGCGCAGATGCGCAGGAGGTCACAGGTAAAACGCGGCGCATTGTACACCTGTAACCCCCTGCTGCCAGACCCGCTGGACAAGCGTGTCTATGGCCGGGATTGCCTGTGTCCGCCCCGAGAGGCTCGGGCGGCTGCAAAAAATGGGTCAGATCCTTGCGGATCATCGACGCAGACGGCGCCAAACACGCCGCTCGCGGAGAGATGAAAACGGATTGCGGCGTTCATTGCGCCTCCTTTTTGTTATGCACCTGCACGACAGGCATGGCGCGCATAACACCCTGCATGGAGCGGTGAAACAAGCGGGCCAGAGGGTCGGAAGGAGGAAGGAAGACGCTGAAGCGTAAGCGTTTTCTTACAGCATACGGAGATAACCGAATCCACGGGGTTAATCGGTGGATTTCGTCAGGATTTCTTTACAGCGTGTAATTTTGATTTTCCACTTCGGACATCTCTTTGCTTCGACTGGCGCTTTCGCGAGCAAGCCCGCTCCCACAATGAATTGCATTTCGACCAAACAACTCCGTCCCCTGTGGGAGCGGGCTTGCTCGCGAAGGCGGCATCAAAATCAACAAAGACATAAAGCCAGGCAAAAAAAAAGCCAACCCGAAGGTTGGCGTTTTTGACTTGTCGCTAACAGCTTACCGCTGCCTCACTCCGGCTTGCGACGACCGAAGCCTGGACGCTGGCCGGAACCGGCCGGTGCGCCACGGCGCTTGCCCGATGGCGTGTCACCGTCGACCAGTTTGATCCCCGGACGCTTCGGCACAGGCTTGGCCGGGCGCTTGGTGTCGGCCGGGCGATCGGCTACCGGCGTACCACGACCTTCGCCACGCTCGGTACGGCCGTTGGCCGGACGTGGCGTACGTGGACCGCGTTCGCCGTCCTGACGGGCAGCAGGCTTGCGCCCTGGACGCTCGCCTTCGATCTGCGGCTCGCGGCTGGCACGAGGCGCGGCAGGTGCGGCGGCTGCACCAGTGGCTGGACGCAGGGTACGAACGCGCTCGGTCTTGGCCATCGGACGCGACGACTTGCGCTGCATCCGGTCAAGCTTGTCCTTGCTCTTGGCGTTCATCTGCGGCATCGCGACCGGCGTCAGGCCGACCTCGGCACTCAGGATGTCGACTTCGTACTGGCTCATTTCGCGCCAGCGGCCCATCGGCAGATCGGAGTTGAGGAACACCGGGCCGAAACGCACGCGCTTCAGACGGCTGACCACCAGGCCCTGGGATTCCCACAGGCGACGAACTTCGCGGTTACGACCTTCCATCACCACGCAGTGATACCAGTGGTTGAAACCTTCACCGCCTGGCGCCTGCTTGATGTCGGTGAACTTGGCCGGGCCGTCTTCAAGGACAACGCCAGCCTTCAGACGCTCGATCATCTCGTCATCGACTTCACCACGCACACGTACCGCATATTCACGGTCCATTTCGTAGGAAGGGTGCATCAGGCGGTTAGCCAGCTCACCGTCAGTGGTGAACATCAGCAGACCGGTGGTGTTGATGTCCAGACGACCGATGTTGATCCAGCGGCCTTCTTTCGGGCGCGGCATCTTGTCGAACACGGTCGGACGGCCTTCCGGGTCAACGCGGGTGCAGATCTCGCCGTCGGGCTTGTTGTACATGATCACGCGGCGGACCGACTCGGCAGCCTCTTCGCGCTTGATCACCTTGCCATCGATGGTGATGGCGTCGTGCATGTCGACACGCTGGCCAAGGGTGGCGTCTTTGCCGTTGACCTTGATGCGGCCGTGGCTGATCCAGGCTTCCACGTCACGGCGCGAGCCGACGCCGATACGGGCGAGGACTTTCTGCAGTTTTTCGCCTGCTGGGCCGATTGGCTGGTCGTCTTGCTGGTCTTTGATACTCATCTGGGCACCTCCCGGTGTGGTCTGAAAACTGGGTACTTGGGCGAAGGGATCGCCGAAGGGTCGCGAATCATACGCGCATGAGGGCGTTTGCGCATCAGAGACTAGCCGATCAAGGCAAGGTTATTTGTTTTTCCGCCGACCGGTGACATGTGACTTACCACCATGACCTTGTGGGAGCGGGCTTGCTCGCGAATGCGTCAGGTCAGCCAACAAAGATGTCGACTGACACGCCCTCTTCGCGAGCAAGCCCGCTCCCACAATGGATCTCCATAGTTCTCAAGAATCGTATCAATCTTCGAACTGGCGCCGTTCGGCCTCGATGGCTTCGGCCAGGGCCTGGGCTTCGGCTTCTTCGTCCGACAATTCGGGCTCGGGTTTCGGTTGTTCGAGAGCGGCAACGGCGGCCAGGAGCTTTTCCCGGGCTTCGGCGACACCGAGGATGTCGTCTTCTTGATCCGGTTCAATTTCCGGTTCAGGCTCGGGCTGTGCCGCTTCGACTTCTGGCTCGATAACCGACTGTTCCGGATCGAATTCAGGCGACGCCCCATCACGCAGCAAATCGTCGAAATCGGTCTTGATCCCCTCCTCCATGCTGTCCAGTTCCAGCAGCAGTGTGTGGAAACTGGTTTCTTCCTTGGGTTCTTCCGGTTCGGCACTGGCGTCGGCCAGTTCCTGCAGGGCTGCCGGTACCGGGGCATCATCGAAGTCGAGCACCGGATCCGGTTCCAGCTCGCGCAGTTCCGCCAGCGGTGGCAGGTCGTCGAGGTTCTTCAGGTTGAAGTGATCAAGGAACGCCTTGGTGGTGGCGAACATCGCCGGTTTGCCGGGCACATCGCGGTAGCCGACGATGCGAATCCACTCGCGTTCCATCAAGGTCTTGACGATATTGCTGTTGACCGCCACGCCCCGCACGTCTTCGATTTCACCGCGGGTGATCGGCTGGCGATAGGCAATCAGCGCCATGGTTTCCAGCATGGCACGGGAGTAACGCTGCGGGCGCTCTTCCCACAGACGCCCGACCCAAGGCGCATACTTCTCGCGAATTTGCAGGCGATACCCCGAGGCCACTTCCTTGAGTTCAAACGCGCGGCCATCGCAGGACTTGGCGAGAATCGTCAGGGCCTTCTTGAAGACCGGCGGTTCCGGGCGCTCGCCTTCCTCGAAGAGTTCGAACAGGCTTTCCAAAGATTGCGGCTTTCCCGAGGCCAACAGAAAGGCTTCAAGCAAGGGTGCCAGATCACGGGGTTCAGTCAGGTTCATGTTTCGACTCGTTATTCGGCTCGGGCTCGCACGTGGATCGCGGCAAATGGCTCATTCTGCACCAGCTCGACCAGGGATTCCTTGACCAATTCAAGGATCGCCATAAAGGTCACCACCACCCCCAGGCGCCCTTCTTCAGCGGTGAACAGCTCGACAAACGGTACGAAACCGCCGCCCTTGAGGCGCTCCAGCACATCGCTCATGCGTTCGCGGGTCGACAGCGCTTCGCGGCTGACCTGATGGCTTTCGAACATGTCGCCACGGCGCAACACCTCGGCCATGGACAACAGCAGCTCTGACAAGCGCACATCCGGCAACAGCTTGCGCGCCCGGGCCTCCGGGGCGTCCAGCTTGGGCACCACCACATCACGGCCGACGCGACTCAGGCCGTCGATGCCTTCGGCGGCAGCCTTGAAACGCTCGTACTCCTGCAAACGGCGGATCAGTTCGGCGCGCGGGTCTTCCTCTTCGTCTTCGACGGTTTCGGCCCGCGGCAACAGCATCCGCGACTTGATCTCGGCCAGCATCGCGGCCATCACCAGGTATTCGGCGGCCAGCTCCAGGCGCACCGACTGCATCAATTCGACGTAGCCCATGTACTGGCGAGTGATTTCCGCCACCGGGATGTCGAGGATGTTGATGTTCTGTTTGCGGATCAGATACAGCAGCAGGTCGAGCGGGCCTTCGAACGCCTCGAGAAAGACTTCGAGGGCATCCGGCGGGATGTACAGGTCCAGCGGCATTTCCATGACCGCCTGGCCATAGACCATGGCGAAGGGCAGTTCCTGCTGGGCTCCGGCCTGACTGTCGACGGGTTCTACTGCGGACATCTAGGCCTCGACCATGAACGGCGCAGGGTCGCCGCAACCAACGCGAATGACTTCCGGCTCGCCGTCGGCGAGGCTGATCACGGTGGACGCCTTGATCCCGCCGAAACCGCCGTCGATGATCAGATCGACCTGATGTTCGAGCAACTGGCGCATTTCGTGGGGATCGCTCAACGGATCTTCATCGCCTGGCATGATCAGGGTTACGCTCATCAACGGCTCGCCCAGTTCAGCCAGCAGCGCCAGGGCAATCGGGTGGCTCGGCACACGCAGGCCGATGGTGCGCTTCTTCGGGTGCAACAACAGCCGCGGCACTTCGCGGGTGGCATTGAGAATGAAGGTATACGGCCCCGGCAGATGGGCCTTGAGAATGCGGAAAGTGCCGGTGTCGATCTTGGCGAACAGCCCCAGTTGCGACAGGTCGCTGCAAATCAGCGCGAAGTTGTGCTTTTCATCCAGCTGCCGCAGACGCCGAACGCGCTCCACGGCTACCTTGTCGCCGATCTGGCAACCTATGGCGTAGGAAGAGTCCGTGGGATAAATCACCACCCCGCCCTTGCGGATGATCTCGACTGCCTGTTTGATCAGGCGCGCTTGCGGGTTTTCCGGATGAATCTGGAAAAATTGACTCACATTCTCTACCTGTTCAGACGGCGGCAATAATTGGGTCATGTTTGAATCGACACCATAGCGGTGGCAGATCCTCCGGGAGTGGCCGGTATTCACCGATCTCCGACCAGCCCCCGGGGCCATGAAAATCACTGCCGGCACTGACCAGCAGACCGAACTCGCGGGCCAGAATGGCCAGGCTGCCCACTTGCTCGGCAGGCTGGTAACCATTGACCACTTCGATGGCGTGGCCCCCTGCTTGAATATAGTCGGCAATCAGGCGACGTCGCTTGCTGCGCGTGAATTCATAGTGCCATGGGTGTGCCAGACTGACCCAGGCCTTGGCCGCGCGCAGGGTTTCGACGGTTTCCTCCAGGGTCGGCCAGTGTTGCTTGACGTCGCCCAGCTTGCCGGCGCCCAGCCATTTGCGGAACGCCTCGGCGCGATCCTTGACGAAACCTTCACGCACCATCCAGTCGGCGAAATGCGGGCGAGCCGGCGCGTTACCGCTGTCGCCCAGCTCCTGCTGGATCTCCCGGGCGCCATCCAGCGCCCCCGGCATGCCTTTCAATGCCAGTTTGCGGCTGATTTCCTCGGAGCGTAGCCAGCGGCCATCATGCAATCTGGCGATGGCCTCGACCAACGGCGCGGCGTTGACGTCAAAACCGTAGCCCAGGATATGAATGGTCGCGCCGCCCCAGGTGCAGGACAATTCGACGCCGTTGACCAGTTGCATCCCCAGCGCGGTAGCCGCGTGCCGGGCCTCGTCGAGGCCCTCAAGGGTGTCGTGATCGGTCAAGGCCAGGACTCGCACGCCTTTCTCGAACGCCCGCGCCACCAGAACCGCAGGCGCCAGGGCGCCATCGGAGGCCGTGCTATGGCAGTGCAAATCAACATTCACAGGGCTTTGTAACCTCAAATCAGCTGGCGCTATCGCGCGCCCATATGTTTGTTATTATGCCGCCACATCCTGCTTCTGGCTGCCACTGTGAAACAATTCATCGATTTCATCCCGCTACTGCTGTTTTTCATCGTCTTCAAAATCGACCCACAGGTCGTCGACATCGCCGGTCATGAGATCACTGTAGGCGGTATTTACAGCGCCACCGCGATGCTGATCGTCAGTTCACTGGTGGTCTACGGCACACTGTTCATCAAGCAGCGCAAGCTGGAGAAGAGCCAGTGGCTGACCCTGATCGCCTGCCTGGTCTTCGGCAGCCTGACGCTCGCGTTCCACAGCGAGACGTTCCTTAAGTGGAAAGCCCCGGTGGTCAACTGGCTGTTCGCCCTTGCGTTCATCGGCAGCCACTTCGTCGGTGACAGCCTGCTGATCAAACGCATCATGGGCCACGCGCTGACCTTGCCGGAGCCGGTCTGGACGCGCCTGAACATCGCCTGGATCGCCTTCTTCCTGTTTTGCGGTGCCGCCAACCTGTTTGTCGCGTTCACCTTCCAGAGCTACTGGGTCGACTTCAAGGTCTTCGGCAGCCTGGGCATGACTTTGCTGTTCCTGATCGGCCAGGGCATCTACCTGTCCCGTCATCTGCACGATGCCGACACCACAACGCCAAAAACCGAGGACTGACATGCTTTACGCAATCATTGCCACAGACGTCGCCAACTCCCTGGAAGCCCGCCTGGCCGCTCGGCCTGCACACCTCGAGCGCCTGCAAGCGCTCAAGGGCGAAGGTCGCATCGTACTGGCCGGCCCACATCCGGCGATCGACAGCAATGATCCGGGCGCGGCGGGTTTCACCGGCAGCCTGATCGTCGCCGAATTCGATTCCCTGAGCGCCGCCCAGGCCTGGGCCGACGCTGATCCGTACATCGCTGCTGGCGTCTACGCCAACGTTCTGGTCAAGCCGTTCAAGCAAGTCCTGCCGTAACTTTCTTCTCGCAATGCCCCCACGCGGTGAACCATATCGGTTCATCGCGTTCTCAATCGCTCATTATTCTCGTTTGCCGGCCGACAACTTTCCCAATACTCGTATTGGAACCAGGAGTCGCCATGCGCAAGGGTCCGTTGTGCCTGATGTTGGTCACGTTGTCGATCGTGGCGCCCGCCCACGGTGAAGAAAACGCCGAGGGGGGCAACTCGACGCCGCTTTCCTTGAGCGCTGGAAGCCAGATCACCGAGCTGCAGCAACGCTTGAAAGAAAGCGAACGGCAACGGGAAGAACTGAACAAACAATTGCAAACTGCCGATGGCGAACGCGAAAGCCCGCTCCTGGCCCGGTTGCGCCAGGAGAACCAGCGTTTGAAGCTGCAACTCAAGGAAGCCCAGGCCAGCAGTCCGCTGCCGCGCCTGCTGACCGACCAGCAACAATGGTTCGTCATTGGCGCCGGGGTAGCGCTATTGGCCCTGCTCTGCGGTATCTTCGCCAGTGGAGCAAGTCGAAAACGTCGACAATGGCTAAATTGAGTGAGTCATGAGCGAGCTGTTACTTATTGATGATGACCAGGAGCTGTGTGAGCTCCTGAGCAGTTGGCTGAGCCAGGAAGGGTTTCAGGTTCGGGCCTGTCACGACGGCCAGAGCGCACGCCGCGCGCTGGCTGAAACCGCCCCGGCGGCCGTGGTGCTGGATGTGATGTTGCCCGATGGCAGCGGCCTGGAACTGCTCAAGCAGTTGCGCAGCGATCACCCGGACTTGCCCGTACTGATGCTCTCGGCCCGAGGCGAACCGCTGGACCGTATCCTCGGCCTGGAACTCGGCGCCGACGATTACCTGGCCAAGCCCTGCGACCCACGGGAACTGACCGCCCGCTTGCGCGCAGTCCTGCGTCGTAGCCACCCGGCGGCGGTGTCCAGCCAGATGGAACTGGGCGACCTGTGTTTCAGCCCGGTGCGCGGCGTGGTCAGCATCGACGAACAGGAATTCACCCTCACCGTCTCCGAAAGCCGCCTGCTGGAAGCCTTGCTCAAGCAACCGGGCGAGCCCCTGGACAAACAGGAACTGGCGCAGATCGCCCTCGGCCGCAAGCTGACCCTGTACGACCGCAGCCTGGACATGCACGTCAGCAACCTGCGCAAGAAGATCGGCCCACACCCCGATGGTCGCCCCCGCATCGTGGCCCTGCGCAGCCGCGGTTACTACTACAGCCTGTAGGAGCAGCCGGTCGACGCTCGATTGCTCGCGATGGTCTCACAGTCAACGCGCCTTTCCAGACAGCACGCGTAATCGTTCAACTCCATCGCGAGCTCGCTCCTACAGCAAGGCACCTGGACGTTTTGTCAGGTCGGCGCAAAATCATCTTTACCCAAGCTTTACGTACCGCTGACCGCCGCTGACCTTGATCTGCGTAATCTGTACTCATCCGGAACGTACCGGGAACGAGACAAGGAGATACACCATGCGCAAGACTCTTATCGCTCTGATGTTCGCTGCTGCCCTGCCGACCGTTGCCATGGCCATGCCTGAAGGCACGGGCCCCATGGGTGGGTCGATGGACGGTTCGCGCCACGGCGGTCAGATGCACGGCATGCACGGCAAAGGTCCGTACAGTGAACTGGACCTGAGCCGCGAACAGCGCGAGCAGATCCGCAAGATCATGGGCGAGCAGATGCACGAGCGTAAGCAACTGGTCGATAAGTACCTGGAGAAACTCTCGCCAGCCGACCAGAAAGCCATGAAGGACGAGATGGCCGCCAACCACAAGAAAGCGGAAGCGGACGTGCGCGCCTTGCTGAAACCGGATCAACAGAAGAAATTCGACGAAATCCAGAAAAAACAGGCTGAACGTCGCGCCGAGTGGGCCGAGTTCAAGGCCTGGAAAGCGCAACAACCGCAAAAAGCGCAATAATACGCTGACCCCGGACCCGACGGCTGAACACCGTTGGGTCTGACACCACACAATTCACTGTGGGAGCGGGCTTGCTCGCGAAGGCGGAGTATCAGTCACCATTGTTCTTGACTGACAAATCGCCTTCGCGAGCAAGCCCGCTCCCACAAGGGTTGTGATCGTTTGAGGATTTCCTGTGCGTTCATTGTTCTGGCGTATCCTGGCCAGCTTCTGGCTGGCCATCGCCCTGGTTGCAGGGCTTTCCATCCTGCTCGGGCACATGCTCAACCAGGACGCATGGATTCTCAGCCGCCACCCGGGCCTCAACACGCTGGCCGAAGAGTGGACGCAAACCTACGAAAGCCAGGGTGAAGACGCCGCCCAGGACATTCTCCAGCAACGCAAACGCCAGTATCACATCGACGTTCAGGTGCTTAACGAAAGCGGCGATCCGCTGGTGCGCGGCACTTTCCCCAAACGTGCGGCGGCCTTTGAGGCGCGCCAGAACAATGAGGACCGGCGCCTGCCGTGGCGGCGTCTGACCGATGAGTTCACCAGCGAAAAAACCGGTGACACCTACCTGTTCATCTACCGCATCGCGCACCCGGAACTGGACGCCTGGCACCGCGAGAGCCTGCTCTGGCCGCTCAGTGCGCTGGGGATCGCCCTGGTGGTGCTGACCCTGTTCAGCCTGCTGGTGACCTTCTCCATCACTCGCCCGCTCAGCCGTCTGCGCGGCGCGGTGCATGACCTGGGACAAACCACGTATCAACAGAACAGCCTGGTCAAGCTGGCTAACCGTCGCGATGAGTTCGGCGTCCTGGCCAACGACTTCAACCGCATGGGTGCGCGCCTGCAAAGCCTGATTGGCAGTCAGCGGCAACTGCTGCGGGATGTGTCCCATGAACTGCGCTCGCCCCTCGCCCGCCTGCGTATCGCGCTGGCATTGGCCGAACGGGCCACCCCACAGGAACGGGAACAGCTGTGGCCGCGCCTGACCCGCGAGTGCGACCGACTGGAAGCGCTGATCAGCGAAATCCTGGTACTGGCGCGGGTCGACTCCGATAACGCCAGTGCGGAAGAGGTGGACCTGAACGCCTTGCTCAATACCCTGCAAAAGGATGCGCAACTCGGTTCACCCGAGCAACTGGTCCACCTCGAAGCCGAATCGCAACTGAATCTGAAGGGCTGGCCGACCATGATCGAACGGGCCGTCGACAATCTGCTGCGCAATGCACAGCGTTTCAATCCGGTAGGTGGCCTACCGATCGAAATGCAGGCGCTGCGTCAGGGTGAGCGGATCGTCGTGACTGTGCGCGATCATGGGCCCGGAGTCAGTGCCGAATACATGAGTCAGCTCGGTGAGCCATTCTATCGGGCGCCGGGGCAGACTGCGGCCGGACACGGCCTGGGCCTGGCCATCGCCCGGCGCGCGGCGGAGCGACATGGCGGCAGCCTGGTGCTGGCCAATCACCCGGAAGGCGGGTTCATTGCCAGCCTGGAATTGCCGTTGGTGCCGGGGGCTGTCGTGCAGCCCTGAAACGGACACCCTTTGATGTGAGCTACCTGGATCTACTGTGGGAGTGAGCTTGCTCGCGATGACGGCGGCACTCTCAACAATCAAATTGACTGACCGGCCGCTATCGCGAGCAAGCTCGCTCCCACAGGTTTTGCGGTGTCAGACTTTGCCCGGCCAGGCGCTGACGAATTCGGCCAGGTCGACTTTCTCGGCCACACGCGGTTCTTTCTGCGGTGTGCCCAGATACAGGAAAGCAATCACCTCTTCCCCATCCGCCAGGCCCAAACCCTTGGCCACATGGGGCGAGTAGGCCAGGTCACCGGTACGCCACACCGCACCAATGCCCTGCGCATACGCCGCCAGCAAAATCCCGTGGGCTGCACAGCCCGCCGCCAGCAATTGCTCGGACTTCGGATACTTGACGTGATCCTGCAACCGCGCAATCACCACCACCACCAGTGGTGCACGCAGTGGATTATTGCGCGCCTTGTCGATGGCCGCTTCGCCGACTTCGCTGTCTTGCAGTTTCGCCGCCTCGGCCAGCAACTCGCCCATCTGCTCACGCGCCGCGCCTTCCACCGTCAGGAAACGCCAAGGCTGCAAGTGACCGTGATCCGGAGCGCGCATGGCGGCGCCAAACAGCACCTCGCGCTGCTCGGCAGTGGGTGCAGGGTCAATCAGTCGTGGAACGGAAACACGGTTGAGCAAAGCGTCGAGAGCCTGCATCGGCCACCTCCTGAAAAATTTGTGCGGCTATTCTAGCTGTAACTGTCGCAGCAGTGCCGGTTTACATGCCCTGCCCCGCAGGTAGAATGGCGCCCTTTCCACTATCAGCCGAGCGGACCTCATGGCGTTGCCGACCTTACGGATCATTGGTTTCATCATCGGCATCTTCCTGATCACGCTGGCGATCTCCATGGTCGTGCCCATGGCCACACTGGTCATTTTCGAGCGCACCAGCGATCTGCCATCGTTCCTCTGGGCCAGCATGATCACCTTTGTCGCCGGTTTGGCGCTGGTGATTCCAGGGCGCCCCGAACATATTCACCTGCGCCCCCGGGACATGTACCTGCTGACCGTCAGCAGTTGGCTGGTGGTGTGCATCTTCGCCGCGCTGCCATTCCTGCTGACCCAGCACATCAGCTACACCGATTCATTCTTCGAAAGCATGTCCGGCATCACCGCCACTGGCGCAACCGTGCTCAACGGCCTGGATAACATGTCCCCCGGCATCCTGATGTGGCGCTCGTTGCTGCACTGGATCGGCGGCATCGGCTTCATCGGCATGGCGGTGGCGATCCTGCCGCTGTTGCGCATCGGCGGCATGCGGCTGTTCCAGACCGAATCGTCGGACCGCTCGGAAAAGGTCATGCCCCGCTCACACATGGTGGCGCGGCTGATCGTGGCGGCCTACGTCGGCATTACCATTGTCGGCAGCCTGGCGTTCTGGTGGGCCGGGATGAGCCCGTTCGACGCCATCAACCATGCGATGTCGGCCATTTCCACCGGCGGCTTCTCGACCTCCGACCAGTCTTTGGCCAAGTGGCCGCAACCGGCGGTGCATTGGGTAGCGATCGTCATCATGATTCTCGGTGCCCTGCCGTTCACCCTGTATGTGGCCACGTTGCGTGGAAACCGTCGGGCGCTGATCAAGGACGAACAGGTTCAAGGCCTGCTCGGCATGCTGCTGGTGACCTGGCTGGTGCTCGGCACCTGGTATTGGTGGACTACCCAGCTGCATTGGCTGGAGGCGTTGCGGCATGTGGCGCTGAACGTGACATCGGTGGTGACGACGACCGGTTTCGCGCTGGGGGACTACAGCCTCTGGGGCAATTTCTCGCTGATGCTGTTCTTCTACCTGGGGTTTATCGGCGGTTGTTCCGGCTCGACCGCGGGCGGGATCAAGATTTTCCGCTTCCAGGTGGCCTATATCCTGCTCAAGGCCAACCTTAACCAGCTGATTCACCCGCGGGCGGTGATCAAGCAGAAGTACAACGGTCACCGCCTCGACGAAGAAATCGTGCGGTCGATCCTGACCTTTTCGTTCTTCTTTGCAATCACCATCTGTGTGATCGCGCTGCTGCTGTCGCTGCTCGGCGTGGACTGGATGACCGCCCTCACCGGCGCGGCCAGTACCGTGTCCGGTGTCGGCCCGGGGCTCGGCGAAACCATCGGCCCGGCGGGCAACTTCGCCACCCTGCCGGATGCCGCCAAGTGGATTCTCTCGTTCGGCATGCTGCTGGGCCGGTTGGAGATCATTACGGTGTTTGTGCTGTGTATTCCGGCATTTTGGCGTCATTGACCGCATCAGGTGCTTGCATCAGCCGCATCCGGTACTCGCCGGGTGTGGCATCGAACCAGCGCCGGAAAGCACGGAAGAAGTTGCTCGGATCGGCAAACCCCAGCAAGTAGGCAATTTCCAGCAAGGTCATGTTCGGTCGTGCCAGGTACTGTTCGGCCAGTTCGCGCCGGGTATCGTCCAGCAGCGCCTGAAAACTCGTGCCCTCTTCCTGCAAGCGCCGCTGCAAGGTGCGCTGGGACAGATGCAGCGTCTGCGCCACGGTATCGCGCTTGGGTTCGCCTTGGGGCAACAGGCGGCACAACACCTGCCGCGCCTTGTGGGTCACGCGGCTTTCGGAAAAACGCGCCAGGTACTCGCCGGCAAAGCGGTCATGCAGCAACGCCATGGCCTCGTTGGCCGTCGGCAGCGGCGCTTCCATATCGGCGGGTTCGAAAATCAGCGCATCGTAAGGTGCGTTGAACACCAGCGGTGCATGGAAAGCTTGTTTATAGGGCTCCAGATTGACCGGCTCGGTACCTTGCAACAACACTTTGCGCGGTTGCAACGTACGCCCGGTCAACCAGCCACACAGCGCCAAGGCACAGGCCATTGAAGCTTCGGCGCTTTGCCGGGTCGGCGGCAGATGATCGCCATGCACCGTCAGAATCAGCCCGTAGCCTTCTTCCAGCAGCTGGAAACTCAGGTCGGCACTTTCGGCGATGATCCGCTGATAGCGCACCAGACGCTGAAAGCCTTCGGCCAGGGTCCGGCTGGACATCAAGGCGTAACCGGCCACATGAAACTGCGCCGGTCGCAGCACCTTGCCCATGTTCAGGCCGATGGCCGGGTTCCCGGACAGCTCGACCGCGCGTTGCCACAACCGGGTCATGGAATCTTGGGGGAAGCGTGCGTCCGGATCATCCAGTGCCGCGTAGTCGAGCCCCAACTGCTTGAACAGAGCCCGGCAATCCAGGCCGTCCATCTCCAGCGCTTTGACAATCCCCATCGCCCAGCTTGCAGAAGTCGTTCGTTCGCTCATGGCGTTTTCTTACATGGTGGCCGCATGCTACGGCTATTGACCGAAGGATACTAAAGTGGCGCCTATTGTCAGTGGCTGATGCCATTGATCACTCTAGACTCAAATAAGCTACCCGCAGAACAACTTGCAGCAAGAACAATAACCACAGAGATCGCTGTCGTGGAAAACGTCAAACGATTCAACAGCTTCGCTGAGTTCTATCCTTACTACCTCAGTGAGCACAGCAACAGTACCTGCCGCCGTTTACACTTTATCGGCACGACCCTGGTTATCTTGATTCTGACGCTGACCATTGGTCGCGGAGCCTGGATGCTGTTGTGGGCCCTGCCACTGGCAGGCTACAGCTTTGCCTGGGTCGGGCATTTCTTCTTCGAGAAGAACCGCCCGGCAACGTTCCAACACCCCTTCTATAGCCTGCTCGGCGATTTTGTCATGTACCGGGACATGGTCCTGGGGCGCGTTCCGTTCTAGCTGACTTGCGTCACAAGAGAGTTACCGATGAATGCCAATGCCCGCTTCACCCACATGAAGGACGGCACACAGGAAGACTGGGCGATCATCGCCGCGGACTTCAGTGCCTATGCGCGACAATTGCCGACAAGGATCGTGGCGCACCTGAAGTTGCTGGCGGGGGATTTTGGCGGCTTCCCGGTGGATCGCCTGACCCACTCCCTGCAAACCGCCACCCGCGCCTGGCGCGATGGTCGCGACGAGGAGTACGTGGTCTGCGCCCTGCTCCACGATATCGGCGACACCCTGGGCACCTATAATCACCCGGACATCGCGGCGGCGATCCTCAAGCCATTCGTCAGCGCCGAGAACTTGTGGATGGTGGAAAAGCACGGGATTTTCCAGGGCTACTATTTCTTCCATCACTTGGGTATGGATCGGCACTTGCGCGAGCAATTCAAGGACCATCCGCAGTACCAGGCGACCGTCGAGTTCTGCGCCAAATACGATGCGGCGGCGTTTGATCCGGCGTACGAGACGCTGCCGTTGAGCTTTTTCGAGCCAATGATGGAGCGCCTGTTTGCGCACCCCAGGAATTCGATCTACAAGGCGGCGATGGAAGAACACTCGCCAGCCTGACAGATCCAGCGGAACCGCTTCGCGCTCCATTCGCGGGCAAGCCCGCTCCCACAATGGGCGAAGGTGAACGCAGCACTTGTGACCGCCAGTTAACCCTGTGGGAGCGAGCTTGCCCGCGAAGAGGCCAGTACAAACAGCGAATGATTATCAGGCCAACTCTGCAACCCTGGCCGCCTTCATCTGTGCCTCGCGCGCCTGGGCATCCGCCAGTCGATACAACTCGATCGAGCCATCCCAGTGCTCGATCAGCGCGGTGCACGATTCCACCCAGTCGCCGCAATTGAGGTAGTCCACCTCGCCGACCTTGCGAATCTCGGCATGGTGAATGTGCCCGCACACCACTCCGTGCAGCTCGCGCTTGACGCATTCATGGGCGATGGCTTCTTCGAAGTCGCTGATGAAGCTGACCGCGGTTTTCACCTTGTGCTTGAGGTAGGCCGACAGCGACCAGTAGCCGTAGCCATATCGCGCGCGCCAATGATTGAGCCAGCGGTTGAGGGTCAGGGTGAATTCGTAGGCCGAGTCACCGAGAAACGCCAGCCAGCGATGGTAACGGGTGATCACATCGAACTGGTCGCCGTGTATCACCAGCAGGTGCCGGCCGTCGGCGGTGACGTGCACGGCTTCGTCGACCAACTGGATGTTGCCCAGGATCAGCTTCGAATAGCGGCGCAGGAATTCGTCGTGGTTGCCGGTGACGTAGATCACCTCGGTGCCACGCTTGCTCATGGTCAACAGGCGCCGGATCACGTTGGTATGCGCTTGTGGCCAATACATGCCGCCGCGCAGTTTCCAGCCGTCGATGATGTCGCCGACCAGGTAGATCTTGTCTGCGTGGTAGCTCTTGAGAAACTGCGACAGGTGTTCAGCCTGGCAATCCCGGGTGCCCAAATGCACGTCGGAAATCCATAAAGTCCGTACGCGTTGCTTACGGGTGGGTTTGGCGAGCTCGGCGCTGGTCATGGGCAACCCTCTGACAAGTTTTGCCAAGTCTGCCCCGGCCCGGTTAATGGTCCATGACAGCGTCAAGTCAGTCCTGTGACAGCGCTTGTCGGCCCGCTCGGTGTAGACTGACACCCTGAACCGGGAGACCCGCGATGAGACCGATCCTCACGCTTCGCCAATACAGCCACGACCTGATCGTCCATAGCCACGAACACGCGCAACTGGTGTTCGGGCTCTCGGGCGCCCTGGATTTCGAGGTCGACGGCTGTGGCAGCCAGGTGGTCCAGCAGAGTTTCGTGGTGGTGCCCTCCGGAGCGCATCACGCGTGTGGCAGCACCAATGGCAGCCGCTGCCTGGTGCTGGATGTCCCCAGCGAACAATGGGTTGCCCAGTCGTTGGGCGATCACGCCGAGTCCAGCCGACGCCTGCTCGACAACGCCGGGCGCCTGCCCCTGGACGCCGGGCAAAGCCATTTGGTCAGTTGGCTGGCGAACAGTCCGGTCGATGATCCGCTGATCGCTCAACAAGGCGCGGTGCTTTTGCTGGCCAGCCTCAACAACGCCAGGCCCGAGGCCGTCGGCGGTCGGCGCCTGCCCTACGCGGCGCTGAACGCACACATCGATCAGTACGCGGCGTACCCGTTACAAGTGGCCGACCTGGCCCGGGTCGCCGGCCTTTCCAGTGCCCGTTTGCATGCGCGGTTCGTGGCCGAATGCGGGCAGACGCCGATGGACTACATCCGCAGCCGACGCCTGCACATCGCGGTGGGCTTGCTGCGCAATTCGGCGTTGCCCATCGGCGAGATTGCCAGCCGCGTCGGCTACAGCTCCCAGAGTGCCTTCGCGGCGGCGGTGCTGCGCGAATTCGGGGCATCCCCCGGAAAACTGCGGCGCGAGGCTGGCGACAAATAACGCGAGTTTGCCGACAGACTTGATGGGCCATTACGCGCTTCAATGAGGCCTCCGTTCGTTTGTCGTTAAGGATTGCAATGACTCCCCGTACCGCCCTTGGCGCCTTGCATATAGGCGCATTGATGTTCGGCCTGACCGGTGTGTTCGGCAAACTGGCCGCTGCGTCCCCGGCGATCATCGTTTTCGGCCGTGCCGCTTTCGCCGTGCTCGCGCTGGTGTTTTTTGCACGGTTCGCCAGCCAGACGCGCTGGCAGAAACTCGAGGCCATGGACTGGCGTCGGCTGTTGCTCAGCGGCTTGTTGCTGGCCGGACACTGGGTGAGCTTCTTCATTGCGGTGAAAGTCGCAGGCGTGGCGATTGCAACGCTCGGTTTCGCCAGTTTCCCGGCCTTTACCGTGATCCTCGAAGGGTTGATCTTCCGCGAGCGCATCCGCGCCAATGAGATCGTGCTGGTGCTGCTGGTGAGTGTCGGCCTGGTGCTGGTCACGCCCGATTTTGACCTCGCCAGCGGCGCCACCACCGGCCTGCTGTGGGCTGTGGGTTCCGGATTGTTGTTCGCCCTGCTGTCACTGACCAACCGTGCCAGCTCCGGGCGGGTCCCGCCGGTACAGGCGGCGCTGTGCCAGAACGTGGTGGTTGCCCTGTGCCTGTTGCCGGTGGCGGCGCCTCAATTGAGCGAAGTGCGCGCCATCGACTGGCTGTGGATCGGCCTGCTCGGTGTGTTCTGTACCGGTGTCGCCCACAGCCTGTTCGTCGCCAGCCTCGCGGTGATCAAGGCACGCACTGCCGCCGTGGTGTTCGCCCTGGAGCCGGTCTACGGCATCACCGTCGCCTGGCTGCTGTTCAACGAAAACCCGACCCTGCGCATGTTGCTGGGGGGGGCGCTGATCATTGTGGCGATTGTGGTCTCCAGCCGGTTCTCAAGTGGCACAAGCAAGAAGGCCGTTGCAGCCGAGGCCGCGTCTCACTGAGTGCGGTCGTTGTGCCCCAGGTCGCGGTCCGGGTCGATCTGGTCGCGGACCCGCTGCTTGAGCACTTTGGCCTCGGGGAAGCCACCGTCCGCCTTGCGCTCCCAGATCTGCACAGCGTCACAGTAGATATGAAAGACCCCGCCGGTGCCTGGCACCAGGGAGACTTTGCCCAGGTCATCACCAAAGGTGCTGAGCAGTTCCTGGGCCAGCCAGGCCGCACGCAACAGCCATTGGCATTGCGTGCAGTAGGTGATGATGATTTCCGGTTTGCTGACGGTCATGATGGGACCTGACTCCAGAGTTTGACGACGCCGCTATGATAGCCCGACCGGAGGCTGTCGAGACGGCGCAACGGGTTGCATCTCCAGCTCGAACTCAGGCTCGATCATGGCCAGAGCCGCCGGCTGCGGGTTCTCGGTCAGGTTGATCACGTCCCAACTGGACGCCATGGACAGCTCCTCCAGGTTGAGCCGGTACTCATCGTCAGTAGCGGATTCGCCGGATATCGCCAAACCCGGAACCACCGCCATGGCAACAGCGACCGGGACGGAATGATGGCTATCGACCCGCTCAAGCTCATCGTTGGCCGGCACCCCGTCGCGATGCACAGTGGATGGTTGCATGACGGAGGGCCACATCACTGGCTCGGTAAAGAGCTCAGCCAGCGGTTCATGCTGCGACGGCAGCGCCTCTGACGCTGTGGCTTGATGCTGCTGGCGGCGAACAAACCAGCCCAGCGCCAGCAACGCTATCAGCGCCGACAAACCGGCAATCGGCAGCCAGCCAATCCCGGGGTTCTCAGCAATAACGGGGGCTGGCGTCGCCACGTCGGAAGCAACCGGTTGGGCCTTTACCTTCTTGAGCTCCGCGAGTTGGGTTTGCAGTTCGGCCAAATGTTTTTTCTGGCCGGCGATCAGCTCATCCTGGTCTTGAAGCTTCGCGTTGAGCTCATCGACAGTGGTTTGCAACTGGTGGTTTTGCAGGGCGCTGGCGGCCAGTTGTTCGACAGCGGGATCAACCACTGCGACGTCCGTTTCCGGTGTCGTCCTGGCCACGGGTGACGGCGCCACGACCGGTTTCACACGGGGGAATGCGGACGCCGGGGAACCGGATGCCGCTTCATCAGCGGCGGGATCAACCCCAGGCGCACCCGGCGGATCGATCAGTAACGTGTACTCACGCAGCAATCGCCCATTAGGCTGATTGAGCTGCACGAGGAAATTCAGGAACGGCTCACTCACCGGTTTGTTGGAGGTCACCTGTATCACGCTGCGATTACCGCGCAACACCGGGGTGAACTTCAGGTTGCTGAGGAAAAACGCCCGGTCGACCCCGGCACGGCTGAACTCGTCTGCCGTTGCCAGGCTCACCGACAGCTGGTTTTCCTCCAGGCCAGCAGCATCCACCAGTGCGATATCGGCACGCAGCGGTTGATTCAGCGCCGAATGCAGGGTGATTTCACCCAGGCCCAGCGCAGGTGCCCATGCCGAATAAGTGACCGCGGCCCCGGCCAGCAACCACTGAGAACCACCGCGTAAAACCAATCGCCAACACTTGAGCATGAGCATCCTTGAGATCTACAGAAACCATCCGCACGGGTTCGTACATCCGTTACGAACACGATATTGCCGAGTAGTTCTTATAGTCTGTCCAATGCGGTCTCTCAAAAACCTGGCGTTCGGTTATACCTCAAGACTTTTCAAGGTTGCCCAGGATGTGCCCGTGAACCCGCATGCACACCTTCAAATCCGCCTCATCGACGCCTTCGAACAGTTCGTGACGCAGTTGCGTGGCAATGGTTTCAATTTGTTCGATCAAGGGACGCGCTGGCGCGCAGAGCACGATTTTCTTCGCCCGACGGTCTTCCAGCACTGCCTGGCGTTGCACCAGGCCCTGGCTTTCCAGGCTGTCGAGTAAACGGGCCAGGGTCGGACCTTCGACGCCGACGCTTTGTGCCAGCTCACGCTGGGTCGGTGCTTCTTCGAAACGGGCCAGGTGCAGCAGCACCAGCCAGCGTGCCTGGGACAAGCCCATGCCCGCCAGTCGGCGGTCCAGTTCGGCACGCCAGCCACGGGACATCTGGGCCAATTGCATGCCAAAGCGGTGTTGATCGGTTAACGGCATAAAACACTCATGATTAGACTGAAATAAATAAAAACTAATTATTAGTCAGCTAAGCATGAGCCTCGACTTGAGGCAAGGCTTGATCTGTAGTGAATCGTTACATCAGCACTACGGATGTCTCAAATCTCGAACTCCGACTGCAAGGCAGCGCGAACGCAGTACAACACCCCTTCCGGCACCCGGCCCGCGAACAGCGCGGCGATTTCGGAAACCGGCGGCAACTCGCCTTCGCCATCGAGGAAGGCGTCCTGGACTTCACCCATCAGGTCTTCAGGCAGATCCAGCGCCTGTTCCAACGACAACTGCTGCTTGCCGATCGCTTCGGCCAGCATGGTGTAGACATTCTTTTCCGAGCACTGCAATTGACCGGCGATCTGCACCGGCGTCATCCCGGCCCGCGCCAGCGTGATCAGTTCGTGACGTACGTCGGCCACCGGTTTCGGCGCCTCGACCTGGCCGCCGAGCACTTCGAGGAAGGCCTCGCCGTAACGCTCCAGCTTGCGCGCGCCAACGCCGCTGACCGTGGCCATTTCCGCCAGCGAGGTCGGCTGGCTGCGCAGCATCTCCAGCAAGGTCGAGTCGGGGAAGATGACATACGGCGGCACGCCATGTTCTTCGGCGAGCTTGCGACGCAGGGCGCGCAAGGCTTCCCATTGTTCGCGCTCCTCGCCACGGACCAGCTGGCTCGCCTGGCTCTTGCTGCTTTTCGCCACGGTTTGCGCCTTGAGATCGCGGCGCAGTTCCAGGGTCACTTCACCCTTGAGCAGCGGCCGGCAGCTGTCGCTCAGGCGCAGGCCACCGTAGCCTTCGAGGTCGATGTCCGCCAGACCACGGGCCACCAGTTGGCGGAATAACGAGCGCCATTCGCCCTCCGCCATCGTCTTGCCAACACCATACACCGACAGGTGCTGATGGCCGAAGCTGCGGACCTTCTCGTTGTCCTTGCCCAGCAATACATCCACCAGGTGCCCGACGCCGTAGCGCTGACCGGTGCGGTAGATCGCCGACAGCGCCTGACGCGCAGGCTCCGTGGCATCCCAGGTCTGCACGCCGTCGACGCAGTTGTCGCAATGACCGCAGGGCTCGGGCATGTCTTCGTCGAAGTAGGCCAGCAGCGTTTGCCGACGGCAGCGGGTTTCTTCACAGAGCGAGAGCATGGCGTCTAGCTTGTGCTGCTCCAGGCGCTTGTGGCGTTCGTCGCCTTCGGAGTTCTGCAGCATCTGCTTGAGCATCACCACGTCTTGCAGGCCGTAGGCCATCCAGGCATCCGCCGGCAGACCGTCACGGCCACCACGACCGGTTTCCTGGTAATAGGCCTCAAGGGATTTCGGCAAATCGAGGTGCGCGACAAAACGCACGTTGGGCTTGTCGATGCCCATGCCGAACGCCACCGTCGCGACCATGATCAGGCCTTCCTCATTGAGGAAGCGCTTCTGATGGTAGGCCCGCAGATCATTGGGTAGCCCGGCGTGGTACGGCAACGCCGGGAAGCCTTGCTCGCTGAGGAACGCGGCGACTTCCTCGACTTTCTTGCGCGACAGGCAATACACGATGCCCGCATCGCTACGGCGCTCGGCGAGGAACGCCAGCAACTGCTTGCGCGGCTGTTCCTTGGGCACGATGCGATAAAAGATGTTCGGCCGGTCGAAGCTCGACAGGAAGCGCTCGGCGTCTTGCAGGTGCAGCCGGGTGACGATTTCTTCCCGGGTGCGCTTGTCGGCCGTGGCGGTCAGGGCGATGCGCGGCACGTCGGGGAACATTTCCGCCAACTGGCCCAGTTGCAGGTATTCCGGGCGGAAATCGTGGCCCCATTGCGACACGCAATGCGCTTCGTCGATGGCGAACAGGGAGATGTCCAGGCCCTGCAGGAAGGACAACATACGCGGCTGGACCAGGCGCTCTGGCGCCAGATAGAGCATTTTCACTTCACCGCGGCGGATACGGGCGGCGAGGTCGCGTTGCTGCTCGGCGCTGAGGGTGGAGTTCAACGCGGCGGCGGCCACGCCCAGTTCTTCGAGGGTAGCGACCTGATCGTCCATCAGTGCGATCAGCGGCGAAACCACCACGGCCAGGCCTTCGCGTAACAGCGCCGGAACCTGGAAGCACAGGGACTTGCCGCCGCCGGTAGGCATCAGGACCAGGGCATCGCCGCCGCTGGCCACGCGCTCAATGATTGCACCCTGGCGGCCACGGAAACTGTCGTAGCCGAAGATGTCCTTGAGGACGCGTTGAGCCTGTTCGAGCATAAAAACTCCAAAAATCACCGAAACATCCCTGCAAGGCTGGTTCAGAACCCGCGATGCTGCACCGATAAATCGTAAGTGCGCATTGCATGACGCTTCACATTTCAGCCGTGACGCCAGCAGGGCATCACAAAACGCGCGAGTATACCCGAGCCCCGTCCGGCAAAGGGCACCGCTGATAAGACACCGGCAAACCCGATGTACATAAAAAACTGTGGGAGCGAGCTCGCTCGCGATGAGGCCATCACAGTCAACATTGATTTCGCCTGAACCATCGCTATCGCGAGCAAGCTCGCTCCCACAGGGGTAGTGCTTGACCGAACTGCAAGGGGGCAGCTCCCACAAACGGGCAAATATGCCGTGCGGCTGGCCCAAGTGCTCAAGAAGGCCTAGAATTCCCGCATCGAACATTCCCCAAGGTAGTCCTTTAATGTCCTTCGCTGAGCAACTAACCCGCCTGCAAGTCTTCCTCGACGCTGATGAACTGCATGACGAGGCGCTGGACTACGTGGCCGCCCACGGCTACCTCACCGCGCTGTCGATCTGTTCCGAAGTCGTTCCTGATCGTGAGTGGATCGATGCACTCTTCGCCGAGGAGCCGCATTACAGCAGCGAAGCCCAGCGCGAAGAGATCGAAGCCACCCTGATCGGCCTCAAGGCCCACATCGCTCGCCAGCTGGCCTCCGATGAAGAATTCGAACTGCCATGCGACCTGGACCTGGGCGACGAGCCGGACGATTCCGACCTGCGCGGCTGGTGCATCGGCTTCATGGAAGGCGTATTCCTGCGCGAAGCGGCCTGGTTCGAAAGCGCCGAAGACGAAGTCAGCGAAATGCTGCTGCCGATCATGGTCGGTTCGGGCCTGTTCGACGAGCAGCCGGAGTTCGAAGACATCGCCAAAGATGCCAACCTGATGGACGACATGATCGTACAGATCCCGGAAGCCCTGACCGCGCTGTACCTGCTGTGCAACGCGCCAGACGAAAAACCGGCGATTCTCAAGCCCCGCCACCACTAAGGTTCTGCCTATGGACAACCCCATAGGCAACCGCCCCCTGATGTTGCGCTACGTGCTGCTGGCCATCGGCTGGCTGAGCGTGGCGCTGGGGGTGATCGGGATTTTCCTGCCGGTATTGCCCACCACCCCTTTCCTGCTGCTGGCGGCCGCCTGCTTCGCCCGCAGTTCGCCGCGCTTTTATCAATGGCTGGTCGAGCATCCACGGCTTGGCCCGTGGATTCGCGATTACCTCAACGGCAACGGCATTCCGCTCAAGGGCAAGGTCTACGCCATTGGCCTGATGTGGCCGAGTATCCTGTTCTCCTGCTACCTGGTACCGCTGTACTGGGCACGGTGCTTCATGCTGACTAGTGCGGTGCTGGTGACGATTTACATCCTCAAGCAGAAAACCCTGCGCAAATCCTGAAATTTCCCGCGACCATTGTGGCGAGGGGGCTTGCCCCCGTTGGGTTGCGCAGCAGCCCTAAAGCCATTCACCGCAGATCACCAGATAGATCGCGCTCACAGGTTCACGGCGGCTTCGCCACCGAACGGGGCGGTGCGGCGTTCCGACAAGCCCCCTCGCCACAAAAAACTCAGTGAGCGTCCTTCGGCCGACGACGTGACCTACCGCGCCCAAAACTCCACCTAAACTTCACAAACCTACACTCGAGCAGCCAGACATGGCCCGCAGTCTGCGTAGTCCAGGACGGCCAACGCTCCGACTTCGGCTCGGCGGCTGGTTGCTGCTGGCTGGTTTGGTACTGACTGTATGCAACGGGGTCCGGGCCGACTGGGATTTTGCGCAGATCTTGCAAACCGTTGAAAAACGCTACGGCCCCCTTGGACCGGCGCGAGGTCGGATCGAGGCCTGGAGTCAAATGCTGCAAAGTGCACGCGGCGCCCCCGAACGCGAGCAGCTCAACGCGGTGAACCGCTTCTTCGATCAACAGCTGAACTTCCAGGACGACACGCGCATCTGGCAACAGACCGATTACTGGGCCACGCCCGTCGAAGCCCTGATCAAGGGCGCCGCCGATTGCGAGGACTATGCTCTGGCGAAGTATTTCAGCCTGCGCCGGCTTGGTATTCCCAGCGAAAAACTGCGCATCACCTACGTCAAGGCCTTGAGCCAGAACCAGGCGCACATGGTGTTGACGTTCTACAGCACCCCCACGAGCGAACCACTGGTGCTGGACAACCTGATCGGCGATATCCGCCCCGCCTCCCAACGCAAAGACTTGCTGCCGGTGTACGCCTTCAATGCCGAAGGCCTGTACCTGCCGGGCAAAAACGGCGGTCAGCGCAGCAGCGACTCGAAAAAGCTGTCGCGCTGGCAGGACGTGTTGAAAAAGATGCAGGCCGAAGGGTTCGACATCGGCGACGGCTAACCGCCTTGGCAAGGAGCGAAGCATGACACTGCGAAAACAGTTGTTCCTGGCAATCTGCCTGTTCCTGCTGGTGGCGTTCAGTGGCAGTTTTTTTGCCAGCCTGGAAAGCTCCCGCGAACAAACGCTCAGCCAACTGCGCGCCCACGCCCAGGACGCGGCCACCGCGCTGGGGCTGTCGCTGACGGCACAGGTCGATGACCCGGCAATGATGGAACTGATGGTCAGTTCGATTTTCGACAGCGGCTATTTCAGCAGCATCCGCGTCATCAGGCTCAAGGATCAGCAAACCCTGGTGGAACGCACCGCACCGACAAAAATCGGCGGTGTGCCTGACTGGTTCGTCAACCTGGTCGACCTGCGCCCGGAGGGCGGCGATGCCCTGATCATGCGCGGCTGGGAACAACTGGCACGGGTCGAAGTGCTGAGCAATCCGCAATTCGCCCTGGCCAAGCTCTGGGAAAGCACCCTTGGCAGCCTGATCTGGCTGCTACTGTGCGGGCTGTTCAGCGCCGTGATTGGAGGATGGATGCTGCGCCGGCAATTTCGCCCACTCGACAGCATGGTCCGACAAGCCGAGGCCATCAGCAAACGCGAATTTCTCAGTCTGCCGAAACTGCCGCGCACACCGGAATTGAAACGGGTCGTGCTGGCGATGAACCAGATGGTCGAGAAGCTCAAGGCGCTGTTCGTCGAGGAGGCTGCACGCAGCGAAAAACTGCGGGCCGAATCCTATCTGGACAGCCTCACCGGCCTGGCCAACCGACGCCTGCTCGACGAGCAACTGGCCGACCATTTACGCGTGTGCGAACAGAGCCGTGATGGCCATTTGCTGATGTTGCGAATCAACGACCTGAACGGCCTCAACCAGCGCCTGGGTGGCCAACGGACTGATGCGCTGATCACTGCCGTCGGCGAATTGCTCAAGCGCCTGACTCAATTGCCGGAGCGTCGAACCTGGCTGGCGGCGCGCAACCGTGGCGGCGAATTCAGCCTGCTGACACCGGGTCTGGATGCTGAAAGTGCCGCGCGCCTGGCCGCCGATGTCAGCGTCAGCCTGGAGAACCTGCGCCTGACCGGCGCCAGCGATTGCATGCCGGTCGCCCATCTGGGCGTTGTCGCCTACCGCCCCGGTGAGCCGATCAGCACCGTTCTCCTGCGCCTTGATCAGGCGCTGACGGAGTCCCGGCAGCATCCCGAACGCCCCTGGGTTCATTTGAGCCATCGTGACACCGCACCCAATCACTCCCAGCACGACTGGCGCACCTGGATCGACGACGCCCTGACCCATGGCAAAGTGCTGCTGTACTTTCAGCCCGTCGTGCAATGCGCCGACACCCGCCAGATGCTGCATCACAAAGTACTCGCACGCCTGCTCGACCCGCAGGGCGAAGCGATTGCCGCGGGGCATTTCCTGCCGTGGATCGAGCGTCTCGGCTGGTCGGGAAGGTTCGACCTGGCGATGCTCGAAGCCACGCTGGACGAGCTGGTGGTCAACCGCAGCCCCTTGGCATTGAGCCTGTCCGGGAGCACCCTGCGCGACCCGGTGCAATGGAGAACAATTCTCGACCTGCTCGAATCCCTTCCCGAACTGGCACCGCTGTTGACCCTGGAAATCGACGAGCGCCAGTTGCCCTCCCCCGAAGTGCTGCAGAACCTTTGCAGCACATTGCTCAAGACCGGTTATCGAGTCGGCCTGCAACACTTTGGCGGGCGCTTCAGCCAGATCGGCAACCTGACCCAATTGGGCTTGGCGTACCTGAAAATCGATGGAGCCTACATTCGCAACATCGACGAGCAGCCTGACAAACGACTGTTCATCGACGCGATCTTTCGCGCAACCCACAGCATAGATTTGCCGCTGATTGCGGAAATGGTCGAGACGCGTGGGGAACTGGAGGTAATCAGGGAGTTGGGAATATTCGGGGCCATGGGTCGATTGATCGGGGCGCCCAGGTTTTCTAACCACTGACCGGGCATCGACTATTGTCCCGGGCAACAAAGAACCCGCCTCCCCTTCACAGGGATGGCGGGTTCTTTAGCGGGTTTTCAGGTCACACGGTATCCACCTTCAACGAATGATCGTTGAGCATGCCGTTGATAATGGTCCCCGTGTCATGCCCACCCGCGATCACCCCACCCGCGCCTGGCGTTACACCGTATTGACTGGCGAGGTCGACGCCGGCCAGGTCGATGGTCTGGTTCGGCGCGGCACCGGCCATGGCGCTGACGTCGATGCTGGTCACTGTCGACGGCCCGCTGCCGGTGACGGTGAAGTGCAGGTAGTCATCCAGCGAAGCCGTGGTGCCGTTTTCCCCTTGCAGCAGTTGCGACAGGTCGAGTTTGTCGGTGCCGGGCGTGAAGTCAGTGATCACGTCATGGCCATTGTTGCCCTTGAACCACTGGAAGGTATCGCCCCCCGCCCCCCCGGTCAGGGTGTTATTGCCCAGGCCACCAATCAGCAAGTCATCGCCGCCCCCGCCGCTGAGGATGTCGTTGCTAAGACCGCCATTGATCGTGTTGTTAGTGTTGTCGCCGGTCAGGGTATCGTTGAAGTTCGAGCCGATGAGGTTTTCGATACCGGTCAGGGTGTCAGTGCCGGCACCGAGAGTGTTTTGCCCACCCGGCAGGCTGAGGCCGACCGTCACCCCAGCCGTGGCGTGGGCGTAACTGGCCGTGTCGATACCCGTGCCGCCATCAAGGATGTCATTGCCCTGGCCGCTGAAGAGCAGATCATTGCCGGCGCCACCATGCAGCTCGTTGTTGCCGGAACCGGCAGTGAGCACATCGTTGCCGTCGCCGGCATTGATGATGTTGTTGCCCGTGCCCGCCACCAGTACGTCATCCCCACTGGTACCGGTGAGGGTATGGCCGTCCTGATAGCTGATGGTCAGGTTGGCCGAGTCGCTGCCGCCGTGGTTGTCGTTGGCGGTGTAGGTGCCGTGGTAGTCCGTGGTGACTTCGTGTGCTCCGGCGTAGTTGACGGTCATGGTCAGTTCGTAGTTTTCTGCCCCATTCTTATTGCCGCCACTGGAATTGGCGATGTTGGTCACGTGGATCTGGTAAGTGCCATCGGCGCCTGCGGTGATGGTGTCACCATCGGCGATGCTTACGAACGCCCCACCGTTGAGCGAATACTCCATCGTGATGTGCCCGTCATCCAGGTTGTGATTGAGGTTGAGTGTCTCACCTTGATTCAGCTTGACCGTGATGAAGTCTTCATTGTTGCCATTGGAGTTGTTCGCTGCGCCAAGATAACCACTGACCACCAGCAGCGCCGTCATGGTCGCCGCGTTGGCCGCAAAGGCGTTGCGCACGTTGGCCAGATTCTGGTTGCCGGGGTTGTTGTTTTCGCCGGCGAAGCTGATCGCGCCGGTGCCGGTGAAGTCCGCGCCTTTCACGACCCAGCCGGTGTTGAACGAGGTCGGTGTTGCCGAGAGTTGATCGCCGTTGGGGTCGGTGTCGTTGGCCAGCAACAGTTCGCCCGGCACCACGACGGTGCCCGAGAGCACGTTGGTGATGACTTGGTCGTCCACCGCCACCGGAGGCGCGTTGGGGATCACTTTCACGGTAAGCGTCGAGCTGGCGAGGTCGCCATCGTTGTCGCTGGCGGTGAAACCGATGTTCTCGGTGATCACCACCGCAGTGGTTTTCTGCGAGGTGTAGTTGTAATCGCCAGTGTCGAGGTTGATCACCAACGTGCCGCCGTTGTTGGTGGCGATGCTCACCGTGTTGTTCACGGTGTTGAAGGTGCCGTGGTTGGTGCCGCCGCTTGACGTCAACGAACCCTGGCCGCTGAGGGCGTTTGGATCGTAAGTGTAGGTAGTGCCGTCGACCACGATGGATTTGATGAAACCGCCATCAGCGCCGAACGTGCCGCCCTCACCCAGCAACGAACCGGTGACCGGTGAGCCGACCACGGTGCCGGACAGCACCGAGTTGAGTTGGTTGAGGTCAGTGACCACCACCGCATTGGTGTTGGTGTGGCTGATGCCGTCGTAGGCCAGCGGATCGAGGTTGGCGTTGCTCACGCCACTGCCCAGGCCGATCGCGTAGTTCTTGATGTTGTTGGCATCGAGGAAGGCTTTCAGCGCGGTTTCGTCGGCGGTGCCGATTTCCTGGCCGGTGGTGGGCTTGCCGTCGGAGAAGAAGTAGCCGACGTTTTGCGCACCAGTCAGTTTGCCCGAGGTGTTGAACGCGGCCTGCATGGTCACCACGGCCGCGTCGTAGTTGGTCCCGCCGTTCGCGGTGAGGCCGGCCAGCAGTGTCTTGGCGGTCGCGACATCGACCCACACAGAGGTCATGTCGGTAGCGCTGCTGCTGAAGGTGACGAGCTGCACTTTCACATCGCCGAGGTCATCGTATTTATCCAGCAAGGCACTGATGGCCTGCTTGGCCAGGGCCAGGCGCGACAGGCCCGACACGCCGGATGGGTCCGCCATGCTGCCGGAGACGTCGAGCACGATCAGCAGGTTGGAATCGATCTCCACCGCCGCCACCGAGCGATCCGTTGCCACCGCCTTGGGCACGTCATCGACAATGTTGACCACGATGGTGCTGGTGCTGCTGTTGCCCAGCGCATCGGTCGCTTTGTAGGTGAAGCTTTCACTCAGGCTGTTCGGCCCGTCGTTGGCATTCGGCAAGGTTTTCGGAGCCGAGGTCAGGGTGTAGGTATAGCTGCCGTCGGGGTTGATCAGGATCTTTCCGTAGGTGCCTGTCGCGCTGCCGACCAGGGTGTAGGTGAGCGCGCCGCTGGCACCCGAGACCGAACCGACCAGGGTCCCGGACGCGGTTTCGCCAGTGTTGCCCGGGTCGCTGCCGGTGACCGTACCGGCGATCAGGTCCAGCCCGTCCTTGCTCAGGTCGAGGGCTTTTTCGTAGACCGTCACGTCGCTATCGGGGTTGGCCTTGATCGTGCTGCTGGCGACGTCGATGGTGATGGTGGTGGTGCTTTCATCGCCATCGGCATCACGCACGGTGTAGGTGAACGTGTCAGTGGCGCCCGGATCGCCGACGGAATCCTGGTTGCTGTGATACACCGCGTTGCCGTTGGCATCGAGGGTCAGGTAGCCATAGGTGCCGTTGATCTGGTTACCCAGTCCGCCGATGGCCGAGGTCGAGGTGTTGCCGCCGGCACGCACGCCGACCACCGTCGCCGGACCATCGGCGCCGCTGGCGTCATTGCCCAGCACACTGATGTTGACGGTGCCGCCCTCCACTACCGACGACGAGTCAGGTTTGGCGCTCGGCAAGTCATCGATGATGTTGACGTTGATCTGCCCGGTCGCCGTGTCGCCATTGCTGTCGATAGCGACGACGTTGAAGTTCTCGGTCAGGCTGTTGGCGCCGTTGGCGGTTGGATGGGCTTCGTTATCGTTGAGGGTGTAGCTGTAGCTGACCACCCCGCTCGCCGCGTTGTAATCGGTGATGGTCAGGGTGCTGCCCAGTAGCGTAACGGCCGTTTGCGGGAAGCTGGCGGCCACGCCTCCGCTGACGACAGTGATGCCGCCCACGGTCAGGGTCGTTACGCCGTCGAGTGCAGTGACGGTGAAGGTGCCGCTCTGGGTCAGGGCCGATGCGTTGGGGTTGCTGCCGTCGCCGAGATTTTTTTCGTAGACCGTCAGCTCACCGCCATACACGTTGAGGCCGTTGAGGGTCACCGGATCGTCGTTGTTGTAGACGTTGAGCACCAGGTTGGCGGTGCTGCTGTCGCCGTCCGAATCGGTGATTGTGTAGGTGAAGGTTTCGGTGCCGTCGCCACCGCCGTGCAGGGCTTTGAAGTCGGCATCGCTGGTGTTGAGGGTGTAGGTGTAAGTGCCGTTGGCATTCAGCACCAGAGTGCCGTAGGTGCCGGTGAAGGTGCCGGGGGTGATAGGGCCGGCGTTTTCGCCGAGCGGTACGCGGTCGGCGCCTTGCACGTCGTTGCTCAGCACGTTGCCGTTGAGGGTCAGCAGGGTTTCCGAAGCCGTTGATGCATTGCTGTCGTACACGCCTTTCGGCAGGTCGTCGACGATGTTCACATCGAGGCTGCCCGTGGCGGTCGTGCCGTTGTCATCGACCACGGTCACGGCGAACTGCTCAGGCAGGGTGTTGGCACCGTTGGCGGTCGGGTGCGCTTCATTGTCGTTGAGGGTGTAGCTGTAACTGACCACCCCGCTCGCCGCGTTGAACCCGGTAATGGTCAGGGTGCTGCCCAGCGGGGTGGTGATCGATTGCGGGAAGCCGGCGGCCACGCCAGCGGTGACCACGGCGATGCCGCCGACAGTCAGGGTCGTTACACCGTCGAGGGCGGTGACGGTAAACGTCCCGCTCTGGGTCAGGGCCGACGCGTTGGGGTTGCTGCCGTCGCCGAGATTTTTTTCGTAGACCGTCAGCTCACCGCCATACACGTTGAGGCCGTCGAGGGTCACCGGATTGTCGTTGTTGGAGACGTTGAGCACCAGGTAGGCGGTACGGCTGTCGCCGTCCGAATCGGTGATTGTGTAGGTGAAGGTTTCGGTGCCGTCGCCACCGCCGTGCAGGGCTTTGAAATCCGCATCGCTGGTGTTGAGGGTGTAGGTGTAAGTGCCATTGGCATTCAGCACCAGGGTGCCGTAGGTGCCGGTGAAGGTGCCGGGGGTGATCGGCCCGGCGTTTTCGCCGATCGTTACCCGGTCAGCACCTTGCACGTCGTTGGTCAGCACGTTGCCGTTGAGGGTCAGCAGGGTTTCCGAAGCCGTTGATGGATTGCTGTCGTCCACGCCCTTCGGCAAGTCATCGACGATGTTCACGTCGAGAGAACCGGTGGCAGTGGTGCCGTTGTCGTCGACCACGGTCACGGCGAACTGCTCAGGCAGGCTGTTGGCACCGTTGGCGGTTGGGTGCGCTTCGTTATCGTTGAGGGTGTAGCTGTAGCTGACCACGCCGCTCGCCGCGTTGAACCCGGTAATGGTCAGGGTACTGCCCAGTGGGGTGGTGATCGATTGCGGGAAGCCGGCGGCCACGCCTCCGCTGACGACAGTGATGCCGCCCACGGTCAGGGTCGTTACGCCGTCGAGTGCAGTGACGGTGAAGGTGCCGCTCTGGGTCAGGGCCGACGCGCTGGGGTTGCTGCCGTCGCCGAGATTTTTTTCGTAGACCGTCAGCTCACCGCCATACACGTTGAGGCCGTCGAGGGTCACCGGATTGTCGTTGTTGTAGACGTTGAGCACCAGGTTGGCGGTGCTGCTGTCGCCGTCCGAATCGGTGATTGTGTAGGTGAAGGTTTCGGTGCCGTCGCCACCGCCGTGCAGGGCTTTGAAGTCGGCATCGCTGGTGTTGAGGGTGTAGGTGTAAGTGCCATTGGCATTCAGCACCAGGGTGCCGTAGGTGCCGGTGAAGGTGCCGGGGGTGATCGGCCCGGCGTTTTCGCCGAGCGGCACGCGGTCGGCGCCTTGCACGTCGTTGGTCAGCACGTTGCCGTTGAGGGTCAGCAGGGTTTCCGAAGCCGTTGATGCATTGCTGTCGTCCACGCCCTTCGGCAAGTCATCGACGATGTTCACGTCGAGAGAACCGGTGGCAGTGGTGCCGTTGTCGTCGACCACGGTCACGGCGAACTGCTCAGGCAGGCTGTTGGCACCGTTGGCGGTTGGGTGCGCTTCGTTATCGTTGAGGGTGTAGCTGTAGCTCACCACGCCGCTCGCCGCGTTGAACCCGGTAATGGTCAGGGTACTGCCCAGTGGGGTGGTGATCGATTGCGGGAAGCCGGCGGCCACGCCAGCGGTGACCACGGCGATGCCGCCGACAGTCAGGGTCGTTACACCGTCGAGAGCAGTGACGGTGAAGGTGCCGCTCTGGGTCAGGGCCGATGCGTTGGGGTTGCTGCCGTCGCCGAGATTTTTTTCGTAGACCGTCAGCTCACCGCCATACACATTGAGGCCGTCGAGGGTCACCGGATTGTCGTTGTTGGAGACGTTGAGCACCAGGTAGGCGGTACGGCTGTCGCCGTCCGAATCGGTGATTGTGTAGGTGAAGGTTTCGGTGCCGTCGCCACCGCCGTGCAGGGCTTTGAAGTCGGCATCGCTGGTGTTGAGGGTGTAGGTGTAAGTGCCATTGGCATTCAGCACCAGGGTGCCGTAGGTGCCGGTGAAGGTGCCGGGGGTGATCGGCCCGGCGTTTTCGCCGAGCGGCACGCGGTCGGCGCCTTGCACGTCGTTGGTCAGCACGTTGCCGTTGAGGGTCAGCAGGGTTTCCGAAGCCGTTGATGCATTGCTGTCGTCCACGCCCTTCGGCAAGTCATCGACGATGTTGACGTTGATCTGCCCGGTTGCACTGTCGCCATCGCTGTCGGTAGCGACGACGTTGAAGTTCTCGGTCAGGCTGTTGGCGCCGTTGGCGGTCGGGTGCGCTTCATTGTCGTTGAGGGTGTAGCTGTAACTCACCACACCAGTGGCGGCATTGAACCCGGTAATGGTCAGGGTGCTGCCCAACGGCGTGACGGCGGTTTGCGGGAAGCCTGCGGCCACACCACCGCTGACGACAGTGATGCCGCCGACGGTCAGGGTTTGCAAGCCATCGAGGGCGGTGACGGTAAACGTCCCGCTCTGGGTCAGGGCCGATGCGTTGGGGTTGCTGCCGTCGCCGAGATTTTTTTCGTAGACCGTCAGCTCACCGCCATACACATTGAGGCCGTCGAGGGTCACCGGATTGTCGTTGTTGGAGACGTTGAGCACCAGGTAGGCGGTACGGCTGTCGCCGTCCGAATCGGTGATTGTGTAGGTGAAGGTTTCGGTGCCGTCGCCACCGCCGTGCAGGGCTTTGAAGTCGGCATCGCTGGTGTTGAGGGTGTAGGTGTAAGTGCCATTGGCATTCAGCACCAGGGTGCCGTAGGTGCCGGTGAAGGTGCCGGGGGTGATCGGCCCGGCGTTTTCGCCGAGCGGCACGCGGTCGGCGCCTTGCACGTCGTTGGTCAGCACGTTGCCGTTGAGGGTCAGCAGGGTTTCCGAAGCCGTTGATGCATTGCTGTCGTTCACACCGTTGGGCAGGTCGTCGACGATGTTCACGTCGAGTGAACCGGTAGCAGTGGTGCCGTTGTCGTCGACCACGGTCACGGCGAACTGTTCAGGCAGGGTGTTGGCGCCGCTGGCGGCCGGGTGGGCTTCGTTGTCCACCAGGGTGTAACTGTAGCTGACCACGCCGGTCGCCGCGTTGAACCCGGTAATGGTCAGGGTGCTGCCCAATGGAGTGGTGATCGATTGCGGGAAGCCGGCGGCCACGCCAGCGGTGACCACGGCAATGCCGCCGACGGTCAGGGTGGTTACGCCGTCGAGGGCGGCGACAGTGAAGGTGCCGTTCTGGGTCAGGGCAGTGGCATCCGGTGCACTGCCGTCGCTGAGGTTTTTCTCGAAGACGGTCAACTCGCCGCCCTCGGTATTCAAACCGCCAATCGTGATCGGGTCATCGTTGTTGTGGATTTGCAGCACCAGGTTGGCGGTGCTGCTGTCGCCATCGGCGTCTGTCAGCGTATAGGCGAAGGTTTCCGTGCCATTGCCGCCGCCGTGCAACGCCTGGAAGTCGGCATCGCTGGTGTTCAGGGTGTAGGTGTAAGTGCCGTTGGCATTCAGCGCCAAAGTGCCGTAGGTGCCGGTGAAGGTACCGGGTGTGATCGGGCCGCTGTTTTCACCGAGCGTCACCCGGTCCGCGCCTTGCACGTCGTTGCTCAGTACGTTGCCGTTGAGGGTCAGCAGGGTTTCCGAGGCAGTGCCATTGCTGTCGCCCACGGCGTTGGGCAGGTCATCGACGATGTTCACGTCGAGTGAACCGGTGGTAGTGGTGCCGTTGTCGTCGACCACAGTCACCGCGAACTGTTCGGGCAATGTGTTGGCGCCGCTGGCGGCCGGGTGGGCTTCGTTGTCCACCAGGGTGTAGCTGTAGCTGACCACGCCGGTTACCGCATTGAACCCGGTAATGGTCAGGGTGCTGCCCAGTGGGGTGGTGATCGATTGCGGGAAGCCGGCGGCCACGCCAGCGGTGACCACGGCAATGCCGCCGACGGTCAGGGTCGTTACGCCGTCGAGAGCGGCGACGGTGAAGGTGCCGTTCTGGGTCAGGGCAGTGGCATCCGGTGCACTGCCGTCGCTGAGGTTTTTCTCGAAGACGGTTAACTCGCCGCCCCCGGCATTCAAACCGCCAATCGTGATCGGGTCATCGTTGTTGTGGATTTGCAGCACCAGGTTGGCGGTGCTGCTGTCGCCATCGGCGTCTGTCAGCGTATAGGTGAAGGTTTCCGTGCCATTGCCGCCGCCGTGCAACGCCTGGAAGTCGGCATCGCTGGTGTTCAGGGTGTAGGTGTAAGTGCCGTTGGCATTCAGCACCAAAGTGCCGTAGGTGCCGGTGAAGTTACCGGGGGTGATCGGCCCGCTGTTTTCACCGAGCGTCACCCGGTCCGCGCCTTGCACGTCGTTGCTCAGTACGTTGCCGTTGAGGGTCAGCAGGGTTTCCGAGGCGGTGCCATTGCTGTCATCGACTGCTTGCGGCACGTCGTCGATGATGCTGATATCCAGCGTACCGGTAATGCTGTCGCCATTGCTGTCGCTGGCCACCACGGTGACGTGTTCGGCAAGACTATTGGCACCCTCGCCGCTTACGTGGGTTTCGGCACGGTTGAGGGTGTAGCTGTAACTGACCACGCCCGTGGCCAGATCGTAACCGGTGATGGTCAAGGTACTGCCCAGAGGGGAGGTGATCGACTGCGGAAAACCTGCCGCCACACCGCCGCTGATCAAGTTGATTGCGCCGATGCTGAGGCTGGTCAGCCCGTCTGGCGCATTGATGGTGAAGGTGCCGCTTCGCGTCAGCGAAACTTCGTTCCTCGCCGAACCGTCGGCCAGGTTGGCTTCATTGACAGTCCGCTCGCCGTTCTGCTCCGACAGGCCGACGAAGGTGACCGGATTGTTCGGCACCTGCGGCGTCACCGGCGGCACCACAGGGGCCTCGTCCGCTACAGCGATGTCCGGATTAACGTTAAGGCGTTCTTCGGGAAATTCGGGAATGCCATTGAACCCGGCAGTGGGGAAGCCGATGACCGGATCGACTCGCCCGCCCACTTCTTCGAGCATGACAAAACTATGGCCACTGCCCGGGATGCCGCCCGGTACTCCGGTAGTCATGGCAGGCCCGGCAGCGGTGGCTTCAGCGGTTTGGGTCGGGTCGTCGCCCGCCGCAATGGCTTTTTGCAGCTGTTCGACATCGGTCAGTTGCGCTTCGCTCGGTGTCACCGCTTCGGGTGAGTCGATATGGGGAATCTGATTGGCGAGTAACTGCGGCGTCATCTGCATGCTGCTGTCGCGCCCGAGGGTCAGTTCCTGGCCATTTTTCAGATGTACCGCCACCGCGCCTTCAGCGCCGGTGCTCAGTCGGTCGCCAGCGAACAGCCGGTCCCCCTCGACCAAAGCACGCCGGGTGCCGTCGCTCGCAACCGCGAACACCTGACCGATGACCTTACTGACGATTCCGATGAGCGTTGCCATGTGCATTTCCTCCGCCGCCAACCGCTGTCGGCACCTTGATTGCGCGAAGAACGTGCTCATGGCTCGAGCGGGTTGTCTGGCGGATCGTGTTCCGGGTGCCGGTTTACTTGAGTAAGCCGTGGCCCCGGCAACGATCTCGCCCAGCCAGTCGCTCACGGCGCTGTTTACGATTTCGGGGAAATCCCTCTGCAATCAATGGCATCGGATCCCTATTCGCAACAACGTTGCCTGTGAGCGATACGTAACGATCTCGAAGCACTTAAGTGACAAAAAACCGTCACCACCAGATCGCTCGCATCCCTCCCCTCCAGCACTTCTCCGCTCTATTTCGATAAGTGGATTGGAACTTTACTCAAACCCCGATGAGCGCCCTAGAGCCCATAAAACAAGGGCTTTCTAATTGAACAATGTGCTGGATTTTGCAGAGCGCATAAGTTTTTTTTGGCATATCCGTTATGAAAAAAATTTCTTGGCTACGCTCCAGAATGTTCTTAGCTCTTTTGTTAAAGATGTGAAACAACTTTACCGGTAAATTTCGTCAAATAATTGGCGACAGACAAGCACCATCAGGAATCAGGGAGATGTACATGCGCCTATTAACCCCCGTCTGCAGCGCGGTTCTTTTGGCCATGGCCTGCTCGTCCCAAGCGCAGGCCATAACGCTGACCGAAGCGATCCAGAGCACCATTGCGACCCACCCGGAACTGGCATCCCGGGTGGACAGCCGACTGTCGGCGGATGAGGACGTGAAGGTCGCCAAAGGGGGCTTTTATCCATCGGTTGATTTGAACGCCGCCTACGGGCGCGGGTACAGCGATAACACCAATACCCGGGCGTTCGGCAATCACCACACCGAAATTCTCAATTACACCCAGTCGGAATTGCGCCTGCGACAAATGCTCTTCGACGGGTTCAACACTTCCAATGAAGTCGAACGCACCAAAGGCGTGGTCAACTCGCGAGCCTATTACGCTCAGGGTACGGCTCAGGATCTGGCCCTGCGCACCACCGAGGTTTACCTCGAAGTCCTCAAGCGCCGCGAACTGGTGACCCTGGCCAAGAACAACCTGCAAGCGCACTTGCGGGTCAACGACCAGATCGGCCTGCGCACCCAGCGCGGCGTGGGCAGCAACGCCGATGCCGACCAGTCCAGCGCTCGCCGGGCACTGGCGGAAAACAACCTCGACACCGCCGAAGTCGATCTGGCGGATGCCGAGTCGAACTTCTATGCCGTTGTGGGGCGCATGCCCGATGAACTCGAAACCCCGCCGTCGATTCGCGGCGAAGTCCCCACCACCCTGCCCGAAGCCCAGCAAAGCATGGTGGAAAACAACCCTTACCTGAAATCCGCCCAGGCCGACGTGCAATCGGCCGAAAGCCAGTACGAAGTCGCCAAGTCGCCGTTCTACCCTCGCTTCGACGCCGAGGCGGCGGTGGGCGCGAACAACAACCTGCAGGGTGACGAAGGGCACGACAACGAATGGCGGGTCGGCGTGGTGATGAACTACAACCTGTTCCGCGGCGGCAGCGACAAGGCGCGCCTGGCCTCCGACTCGCACAAGATCAACCAGGCCATGGACATCCGCAACAATGCCCTGCGCCAGCTCAACGAGAACATTCACCTGGCCTGGAACGCCATGGTCAACGCCAAGAAACAAACCCCGACCGCCCGTGAATACGCCGACACCAGTAAGCGCGTGCGCATCGCCTACCAGGATCAGTTCGGCCTCGGCCAACGGACCCTGCTGGACCTGCTCGACAGTGAAAACGAGCTCTACAACGCCAACCGTCGCTATACCGAAGTGCGCTACACCGAAGAGTTCTCGATGTACCGTGTCCTGGCGAACATGGGCCAGTTGCTGAGCAAGCAACGGGTCGTACTGCCCGCCGACGCGATCGCCCAGACCGAAGTAAAAAACGAAGCTCGTCTACCTGATATGAAGTAGTGCACGGGAGGGTTCAATGACCAGCATGGAACCCGGCAACACCGGTGTCGATCCGCGCCTGAGCTTCGATGACCCGCTTCTGGACGGTCTATTGATCCTCTGCAAACTCCACGGCGCGACGGTCAGTCGCGCCAGCCTCAGTGCCGGGCTCCCCATGGCACACCAACGCCTGAGCCTGGACCTGCTGCCCCGTGCAGCGGCCCGGGCCGGTTTGCAGGCGCGCTTGCTGCGCCGCGACCTCAAAGACATCTCCTCGCTCAACCTGCCCGTGCTGCTGCTGCTCAACAACGGCCGCACGGCTGTGCTGCGTCGTTATGGCGAGGACGGCAAGGTGCTGATCCTGCCCAGCGAAGCCGACGGCGGCGAACAATGGCTCAGCCCAGAGGAGCTGGCCGAACACTACAGTGGCCAGGCATTGTTCGCCCGGCCACGTCACGAACTCGAAGACTTGCGATCGCCGCTGGTGCCTCGGGTCCAGGCCTGGTTTCGCGATACGCTGAAGCTGTCGAAATGGCTGTACAGCGATGCGATCCTGGCGAGCTTCCTGATCAACCTGCTGGGACTGATGGTGCCGCTGTTCGTGATGCAGACCTACGATCGCGTGGTGCCGAACCAGGCCACTTCGACCTTGTGGGTGCTGGCGATCGGTTTGCTGATCGGCACGGCTTTCGAACTGGTGCTGCGAGTTGTGCGCGCGCACTTGCTGGATACCGCCGGCAAGAAAACCGATGTGATCCTGTCCGCCACCCTGTTCGAGCGCATCACCGGCATGGCGATGAAAGCACGGCCGGCGACCATCGGTGGCTTCGCCCAAAGCATTCATGACTTCCAGGGCCTGCGGGAATTTCTCACCGCCGTGACCCTCACCAGCCTGATCGACCTGCCCTTCTGCCTGCTGATGCTGCTGGTGATCGGCCTGCTCGGTGGCTGGCTGGTGGTGATCCCGATGCTGGCGTTTCCCATCACCATCATCTTCGCCATGGTGATCCAGGTGCGCCTGCGCGATACCGTGCAAAAAAGCCTCAGCCTGGGCGCCGAACGCCAGGCACTGCTGATCGAAACCCTCAGCGGCCTGGAAACCCTCAAGGCCTGCAGCGCCGAAAGCGAACGCCAGCACAAATGGGAAAGCACCCACGGCGCCCTCACCCGCCTCGACAGCCACGCGCGCAACCTCTCGGCCCTGGCCACTAACGGCACGTTGTTCATCCAGCAACTGTCCGGCATGGTAATCATCGTCGCCGGGGTCTACAGCATCATCGCCGGCAACCTCAGCGTCGGAGCCCTGGTGGCCAGTTACATGCTCGGTAGCCGGGTACTTGCACCACTGGGTCAGATCGCCGGCCTGATCACCCGCTACCAGCAAGCGCAACTGACCATGAAAAGCACCGATGCGCTGATGGGCCTGCCCCAGGAGCGCGACGCCAGACAACGGCCACTGGAGCGCACCCAACTGCAAGGTGCACTGGATGTTGTCGGCGTAACCTTCCACTACAACGGCCAAAGTGCGCCCGCCCTGGCCAATGTCAGCTTCAGTGTGAAACCCGGCGAGCGCATCGGCATCATCGGCCGCAGCGGCTCAGGCAAAAGTACCCTGGCGCGACTGGTGATGGGCTTCTACGAACCGGATGAAGGCCAGTTGCTGCTCGATGGTCTGGACCTGCGGCAACTGGACGTCGCCGACCTGCGCCATCAAATCGGTTACGTCGCCCACGACCTGCCGCTTTTGGCCGGCAGCCTGCGCGACAACCTGACCCTCGGCGCGCGCTATATCAGCGACTCACGCATGCTCGAAGTGGCAGAGATGACCGGCGTTACCGAACTGGCCCGGCAACACCCGCAAGGCTTCGACCGGCCCGTGGGTGAACGCGGGCAACTGTTGTCCGGCGGCCAGCGCCAGGCCGTATTGATGGCCCGGGCGATGTTGCTCGACCCGCCCATCATGCTGCTCGACGAACCCACCAGCGCCATGGACAACAGCAGCGAAGACGTCCTGCGGCAAAAACTTCACGGATGGGTCCAGGGCAAAACCATCCTGCTGGTGACCCACCGCACCTCGATGCTGAGCCTGGTGGACCGGCTGGTGGTACTGGACAACGGACGGATCGTCGCCGACGGTCCGAAAGACGCGGTCATCGATGCACTGCGCAAGGGCCGTGTCGGCTCTGCGGCCGTCTAGGAGTCGCCCATGTCTGCCGATCAAGGTTCCCGTAGCTACTTCGACAGTTTCAACAAAAGTGCCGAAACCGAGTACATGCCGGAAACCGCCGGCGCCTCCTTGCAGGACTCACCGCGCTGGTCGCGGATCACCGTGTGGCTGGCGGCCGCGCTGTTGGTCAGTGCACTGGTCTGGGCCAAATTCGCCGTGTTGCAGGAAGTGACCATGGGCGAAGGCAAGGCGATTCCGTCAAGCAAGGTCCAGGTGATCCAGAACCTGGAGGGCGGCATCGTCACTGAAATTTTCGTCCGTGAAGGACAGATGGTGAAAAAGGGCGACACCTTGCTGCGCCTGGATGACACCCGCTACCTGTCGAACAAGGGCGAAAGCGAAGCCGATCGCTTTGCCTTGACCGCGCAGGTCGAACGGCTTTCGGCCGAAGCCGAAGGCCGGCCGTTCAAGCTGTCGGAAGAAGTGATCGCCAAAGCCCCGCAAGTGGCTGAAGACGAGCGTTCGTTGTACGAGCAACGACAACGGCGACTGGCCAGCGAGCAGCGCACCCTGAGCGAACAACTTCGGCAAAAAACCCAGGAGTTAGCGGAGTTCCGCTCGAAACAGGGCCAATTCAGTTCAAGCCTGGCGTTGTTGCAACAAGAGATGAACATGTCCGCGCCGCTGGTGGGCACGGGGGCGGTGTCACCGGTGGAAATCCTGCGGCTCAAACGCAGCGCAGTGGAGATTCGCGGCTCATTGAACGCCACCACACTGGCGATTCCCCGGGCGGAATCGGCGATCAACGAAATCAAAAGCAAGATCGACGAGTCGGAGCAAACCTTCCGCTCGGAAGCCGCCAAAGAGCTGAACGAGAAACGCACTGACCTGTCGAAAATCACGGCCTCGAGCATCGCCATCGACGACCGCGTGACCCGCACCACCGTGGTCTCGCCAGTGCACGGCATCATCAAGGTGTTGAAGGTCAACACCATCGGCGGCGTGGTCCAGCCCGGCAGTGACATGGTGGAAATCGTGCCGCTGGAAGACAACCTGCTGATCGAGGCCAAGGTACGGCCACAGGACGTTGCATTCCTGCATCCGGGCCAGAAAGCCATGGTCAAGTTCAGTGCCTACGACTACACCATTTACGGCGGCCTGAGCGCCAAGCTGGAGTTGATCGGCGCTGACACCATCACCGACGATAAGGGCAACAGCTTCTATCTGATTCAGGTGCGAACCGACAAAAACCATTTGGGCGGGGATGTGAAACCACTGCTGATCATCCCGGGGATGGTGGCGACGGTGGACATTATTACCGGGGAGAAAACGGTGCTGGATTATCTGCTTAAACCAGTGCTTAAAGCGCGGACCGAGGCGATGCGGGAAAGGTAGAACTGGTTGGAAATTTCTGTGACTGTTCTGCCGTCTTCGCGAGCAAGCCCGCTCCCACACGGATCACGCTGAACCTGTGGGAGCGGGCTTGCTCGCGAAGGGGCCGTCATTGACGACGCCTACTTCGGCCCATGGTTACGCTGAAAAACCTCCTCCCCCATCGCCGCAATCTGCCCCTCGATCAACGCTTCGAATGGCTTCAACAACGGCGCAAACGAAGTCGGCGCTTCGAGGGTTTCCAGCGCCTGCACAATCGCCTCCACCGTCGACAACGCCCCCGGTCCCGGTGCCTTGCGCAACCGATAGCGGGACACACCGCCCTCCGCCAGCGTCACCCTTGGCAACGCCGCCAGCAGCGGATTGAGGTGCAGCATCTTGCGTGCCTTGCGCCAGGTACCGTCCGGGACCACCAGCAGCAAGGGTTCGTCTGTCGCGGCACAAGCCTGCATCGGTTGGGCATCTTCGCCGGGAAACAGCAACCGCGCCCGATACCCCGGCTGATTCAACAGCGCTGGCAAATCCTCAAACACCTCGCCGACGATCAACTCGGCATTCTTCAACCCAAGCGCCGCCAGACGCGCGGTGTTCAACGCATGATTCACTTCGTTCGGATGCTGCAACAACAGTACCCGGGTGCGGCTGTCGAGGCTGGGAATCAGCGGGCAAAGGCAATGAGTTTGCGGGCGCAGACAACGCTGACATTGAATTCTGGACATCGTCTCTACGCCTGATTCAGTTGAGCTTTAAGCAAGTCGCGGAACGTCTGGATCAGCGGCTCGCGGCTACGGCCCCGCCGCACGATCATCGAGAACGGCGCTTGATAACCGAAGGTAGCCGGCAGCAGCACCCGCAAGTCACCCTTGTCGGCCCAGGCCTGGGCGTAGTGCTCCGGCAGGTAACCGATGTAGGCGCCGGACAGCACCAGGATCAACTGGGCCTCCATACTTTCTACCGTCGCGGCACTGTGCTTGAAACCGTGGCGCGCCAGTTCGGCCTGGCTCCAATAACCACGACCGACCATGCGCTGCTGGGTGATGACTTGCTCGGGAATGCGCCGCTCGTTGAACAGCGGATGCCGCGTGCTGCAATACAACCAGTGTTGTTCACGGTACAGCGGCATGTACACCAGGCCGCTCATGCGCGTGGAAAACGCACCGATAGCCAGGTCGAGACGGTTGTCCTGCACGCCGAGTTGCAATTCGTAAGGGCTCATCACCGACAGGTGCAAGTGCACGGCCGGGTGTTCCTGGCTGTAGGCGCCGATGGCTTCGGCGAACGGCAGGGCCTTGTCGCTGACGGTGGAGTCGATCACCCCCAGGTTCAAGGTACCGCGCAACTCGCCCTTGAGGGCGGCGGCGTACTGCTCGAAGCCTTCGAGTTCGCCCAACAGACGCAGGGTTTCCTGATGGAACAGCTCGCCCTTGCTGGTCAGGCTGAAACCGCCACGGCCGCGATGGCACAGCACCAGGCCAAGGGCTGCTTCGAGCTGGCTCATGTAGGTGCTGATGGCCGACGTCGAGAGATTGAGCTCCTGCTGGGCGTTGGCGAACCCCTGATGGCGCACCACGCTGACGAAGATGCGCAATAGTTTCAGGTCGGGTAAAGCGTTGGCCATGGAAATGCTCCGATCTCGGGGTGACGCGCAATGCTCGATTCAATGCAAATCCTTGTGGGAGCGAGCTTGCTCGCGATGAGGGCGTAACAGCCAACATCAATGTTGACTGACCCACCGCTATCGCGAGCAAGCTCGCCCCCACCAGGTTTGTTCCCGGCATTGGGTTTTGCGTATGGGGTGAAGTCTAACGCCGCCACTTCCATTAGTTTAGAAAAATCTGAACTAAGTATTTGCCCGTAGCGATTCTTCCCGGCCACTACATTTCGCAGAATCGGCGCCACAAGGTGCGCCCGTCCCTTCCGTGAACGGCGCAACCAACATAAATAAAACAACGACGATGAGGCCCTACCCGTGGACAAGATTCTTCACCAACCACTGGGCGGCAACGAAATGCCGCGCTTCGGCGGCATCGCCACCATGATGCGACTCCCCCATTTGAATACCGCTGCCGGCCTGGACGCTGCCTTCGTAGGCGTGCCCCTGGACATCGGTACCTCCCTGCGCCCCGGCACCCGCTTCGGGCCTCGCGAAATCCGCGCTGAATCGGTAATGATTCGCCCGTACAACATGGCCACCGGTGCTGCGCCGTTCGACTCGCTGTCGGTTGCCGACATTGGCGACATCGCGATCAACACCTTCAACCTGCTGGATGCCGTACGGATCATTGAAGAGTCCTACGACAACATCCTCGAACACGACGTGATCCCGCTGACCCTGGGCGGCGACCACACCATCACCCTGCCGATCCTGCGTGCCATCCATAAAAAGCACGGCAAGGTCGGCCTGGTGCACATCGATGCCCACGCCGATGTGAACGATCACATGTTCGGCGAGAAAATCGCCCACGGCACCACCTTCCGTCGCGCCGTTGAAGAAGGCCTGCTGGACCCGGACCGTGTCGTGCAGATCGGCCTGCGCGCCCAGGGCTACACCGCTGACGACTTCAACTGGAGCCGCAACCAGGGCTTCCGTGTGGTTCAGGCTGAAGAGTGCTGGCACAAATCGCTGGAGCCCTTGATGGCTGAAGTCCGCGAAAAAGTCGGCGGCGGTCCTGTTTACCTGAGCTTCGACATCGACGGCATCGACCCGGCCTGGGCACCTGGTACCGGTACCCCGGAAATCGGCGGTCTGACGACCATTCAGGCGATCGAGATCGTTCGTGGCTGCCAAGGCCTCGACCTGGTCGGTTGCGATCTGGTAGAAGTCTCGCCCGCTTACGACACCACCGGCAACACCTCGCTGCTGGCCGCCAACCTGCTGTACGAAATGCTCTGCGTACTGCCTGGCGTAGTCCACCGCTGAGGATCGGTCATGAGCGAACGTGATCAGGTTCTCAAGGCCGCCGCCGATCTGGTGTCCGCTTTTGCCCGTAACGATCGCGAAGCCTACTTCGGCGCGTTCAGCGCCGATGCCAGCTTCGTCTTCTACACCCTCGAACAGCCCCTGCTGTCGCGCGACGCCTATCAGGCGATGTGGGACGGCTGGCGCTCTGAGGATGGCTTCGAGGTGCTCTCGTGCACTTCAAGCAACGCTTTCGTCAGCCTGCAGGGTGACGTGGCGATTTTCATCCATGACGTGGCCACCGAGTTGCGCATGCAAGGGGAGCAACACTTCAGCCAGGAGCGCGAGACGATTGTTTTCAAGAAACAAGCGTCTGGCCAAGAACAACAAGGCCTATGGCTGGCCTGCCACGAACATTTATCCGCGATGCCGGAAGGGCTGCCACCCCCTTAGCCAACACAGGTGACGCTCACGCACGATGAGCGCGCCTTTATGATCGGAGCTGATCATGAATAACAAAAACAACGAAAAAAGCCTTAGCAGCATCGAAACAAACGGGGTCGAACAGATCCCGGACAATGAGCGTGACGCCAAGCCCAGCGATCTGTTTCGCCTGATCTTCGGCGGCGCCAACACCTTTGCCACCGCCGTGCTCGGCAGTTTCCCGGTGCTGTTCGGCCTGTCCTTTCAGGCTGGCGTCTGGGCGATTGTGCTGGGCGTGGTACTCGGTGCGCTGATCCTGGCGCCGATGGGCCTGTTCGGACCCATCAACGGCACCAACAACGCCGTCTCTTCCGGTGCGCACTTCGGCGTGCACGGGCGAATCGTCGGTTCGTTCCTGTCGCTGCTGACCGCTATCGCGTTTTTCTCGCTCTCCGTCTGGAGTTCGGGCGATGCACTGGTGGGCGGTGCCAAACGCCTGATCGATCTACCGGAAACCGATCTGACCCTGGGCCTGGCCTACGGTCTGTTCGCGCTGCTGGTATTGACCGTGTGCATCTATGGTTTCCGCTTCATGCTGTGGGTCAACCGCATTGCGGTGTGGGCGGCCAGCCTGCTGTTCCTGCTGGGCGTTTTCGCTTTCGCCCCTGCATTCGACAGTCAGTACGCCGGCACCGTAGCCATGGGCCAGGCCGGATTCTGGGCTGCGTTCATCGGGGCAGCATTGGTGGCCATGAGCAACCCGATCTCCTTCGGTGCGTTCCTCGGTGACTGGTCGCGCTACATCCCTCGTGATACGCCCAAAGGCCGGATCATGGTGTCGGTGATTGCCGCGCAACTCGCCACGCTGATTCCGTTCCTGTTCGGCCTCGTCACCGCCACTATCGTAGCGGTCAAGGCACCGGACTACATCGCGGCCAACAACTACGTCGGCGGCCTGCTGGCGGTATCGCCGAGCTGGTTCTTCCTGCCGGTGTGCCTGATCGCGGTCATCGGCGGCATGTCCACTGGCACCACTTCGCTGTACGGCACCGGCCTGGACATGTCCAGCGTGTTCCCTCGGGTGCTGTCGCGGGTCAAGGCCACGCTGCTGATCGGTGTGATGTCGATTGCCTTCATCTTCATCGGGCGCTTCGCGGCCAACCTGGTACAGAGCGTGTCGACCTTCGCCGTGCTGATCATCACCTGCACCACCCCGTGGATGGTGATCATGATCATCGGCCTGCTGGTGCGTCGCGGCTTCTACTGCCCGGATGACCTGCAAGTGTTCACCCGCGGCGAGAAAGGTGGCCGCTACTGGTTCACCCACGGCTGGAACTGGCGAGGCCTGGGTGCCTGGATCCCGAGCGCGGCCGTTGGCCTGTGCTTCGTGAACCTGCCGGGTCAGTTTGTCGGGCCGCTGGGCGAAATGGCCGGTGGTATCGACATCAGCCTGCCGGTGACCCTGGGCCTGGCCTCGTTGGTGTACCTGGTTCTGCTGAGCCTGTTCCCGGAATCGAGCGCCGTGTTCGGTCCGAACGACCCTCGCAGCAAGAGCACGGATTCGCTCGCTAAACCGGCGATGCGTCAAGTCGCCTGATTCAACGCGTTCCCCCTGTGGGAGCGGGCTTGCTCGCGAAAGCGATCGGTCAGTCACATCAATGTTGAATGTGCCGCCGTCTTCGCGAGCAAGCCGCTCCCACAAGGGATTGATTTTCAGCCTCACATAAAAAAGACAATCGGAGACACGCCACAATGGCTTTGGATTTATTCGTCGTACTCATCTATGCCGCCGCGATGCTGATACTCGGCTACTACGGCATGCGCAAGGCCAAGACCAACGAAGACTTTTTGGTCGCCGGTCGTAACCTCGGCCCAAGCCTGTACATGGGCACCATGGCTGCCACCGTCCTGGGCGGTGCGTCCACCGTGGGCACCGTGCGTCTGGGCTACGTGCATGGCATCTCCGGTTTCTGGCTGTGTGCGGCCCTGGGTTGCGGGATCGTGGCGCTGAACCTGTTCCTCGCCAAACCGCTGCTGAAACTGAAGATCTACACCGTTACCCAGGTCCTGGAAAAACGCTACAACCCGATGGCCCGCTCCGCGAGCGCGGTGATCATGCTGGCCTACGCGCTGATGATCGGCGTGACCTCGATCCTGGCGATCGGCACCGTGCTGCAAGTGCTGTTTGGCCTGCCGTTCTGGATCTCGGTCCTGCTCGGCGGCGGCGTCGTGGTGATCTACTCGGCCATTGGTGGCATGTGGTCCCTGACCCTGACCGACATCGTTCAGTTCGTGATCAAGACTGTCGGCCTGATGTTCATCCTGTTGCCGATCTGCCTGTACCGCGTTGGCGGTTGGGATGAGTTGGTAATGAAACTGCCGGCGGCGAGCTTCAGCTTCACCACCATCGGCTGGGACACCATCATCACCTACTTCATGATCTACTTCTTCGGCATCCTGATCGGTCAGGACATCTGGCAACGGGTGTTCACCGTCAAGACCGCCAAAGTGGCTCAGGTTGCCGGTACCGCTGCCGGTATCTACTGCATCCTCTACGGCCTGGCCTGCGCCCTGATCGGCATGGCTGCACACGTGCTGATCCCGGATCTCGACAACGTCAACAACGCCTTCGCTGCGATCGTGAAACTGTCCCTGCCGGACGGTATCCGTGGCCTGGTGATCGCTGCCGCACTGGCCGCCATGATGTCCACCGCCAGCGCCGGCCTGCTGGCCGCCGCCACCACCCTGACCGAAGACCTGCTGCCGAAACTGCGTGGCGGTAAACAGTCGAGCCTGGCGATCAACCGCCTGTTCACCCTGTTGACCGGCATCGTGGTACTGGGCATCGCTCTGATCGTGAACGACGTGATCAGCGCCCTGACCCTGGCCTACAACCTGTTGGTAGGCGGCATGCTGATCCCGCTGATGGGTGCGATTTTCTGGAAGCGCGCTACCACCGCCGGCGCTATCGCCAGCATGGGCATGGGCTTCGCCACCGCGCTGCTGTTCATGTTCAAGGACGGTCTGGACGCCAACACCCCGATCTACTACAGCCTCGGTGTAGGCCTGGTGAGTTTCGTGGTGGTGAGCTTGATGTCCCGCCGCACGGCAGCAGTGGCCAGCACTGCCTAAGCTGAACATAACGACTTGATGCTTTCTTCGACGAGTGTGGCGTCGGTTGCCACACTCGTTTTTTTTCGCCTGGAGAAAACGTTCATGAAGATTGTTTCTCGTGACCAGTGGTTCGAGGTGAAACCGCTCAGTGACGGCATCCGCCTGATCCACGAGCCGTACATCCGCCCCTTCTACCGCTGCAACCTCTGGCACATCCAGGGACGTGACAAAGACCTGCTGCTGGACAGCGGCTCGGGCCTGGTCAGCCTGCGCGAGCAACTGCCGTGGATCACCGAACGGCCGCTGGTGGCTGTTGCCAGCCACTGCCATTTCGATCACATCGCCGGTCATCACGAGTTCGCTGAACGGCTGGTGCATCCGGCCGAGGCGGACATTCTCGCGGCACCCGATGGCAACAACGACCTGAGCAAAGCCTTTGTCGGCGACGACATGTTCGAGGCGCACCCCGATTGCCCGCTGTGCTACGCCGAATACCGGGTCAAGGCCGCACCGGCCACGGGGTTTGTCGAAGATGGCGATGTGCTGGACCTGGGCAATCGGGTGTTGCAGGTCGTGCACACACCGGGACACTCGCCCGGTGGCATCTGCCTGTACGAAGCCGCCACAGAGACCTTGTTCAGCGGTGACATCATCTACGACGGCCCGCTAATCGAAGACGCCTACCACTCCAATCTCGATGACTACGCCCGCAGCCTGCAACGTTTGCGCACGCTATCGATCCGCACGGTGCATGGCGGGCACTTCGGCAGTTTTTCCGGGGAGCATTTGCGTAGCATGATCGACCAATGGCAGCGCTCACACGGCTAAAGCCTGCTGTACTCAACGGCAGGAACTGCATCGGCAGGGAGAACTGCACCCACCTCGTCGAAGAACGATCATGAAAGAAGCTGCCCTTCGTGCTGTCGTACATCGCTACATCAGTCGCCTGCTGGAAGGCCGGGATGACTTCGACGACAACGCCAGCCTGGCGCAGTTGGGATTGGATAAAAAAGATATCGAAGAACTGATCTTCCATCTGGAAGATGAACTGGGTGTCACGGCGTTTACCGCGGAAGAAGACCGGATGCTCAAGACCGCCAGGACGGTGAATGATTTAAGCCGGTTCTTGCTGGAGATCGGGCGGTACTAAGTCTGGTAATCAAACGTACACGAAGCGGCAAGGGAGCTTGCTCCCTCGCCACGGGAAAACCTTTCACCTGTCAGATGTTATCTGCCATTACCGGCGCCGCTGCTGGCGCCGACGTTGTTCGTCGTCAGTACGAACAGGCACGGGTTGCAGAGGCGGCTCGATCAAACCGAGAGCAACGCCCAAGTCATGCAGCCAGTTTTGGATTTTCTCTTTCATGATGCCCCCTTCAGGGTAGTGCCGAGCGGCCAAAGTACTGTAGCCCCTTCGTACAGATAATAGTCCGAAGTCCTACGCAATGCTCGCTCAAAGTCACAATGATCTGTTACTGAATCCATCAAAATCAGTCTGCGTTCAGGCAATGTCCTGCGCCCGTACATGTGCCTGTGGAAAAACCACCTGTTGCTGCTCGATCCAGGCATTCAGGTTGGCCCCGACCATGCCCTTGCGCCACATCAGCCAGGTGGTAGCACTGGCGAACGGTTCGGCCAAAGGATGTACGGCCACACTCTCACGGCCCGGCAGACTGGCGAGCATCGACTCCGACATCAGCGCCACACCGGAACCGGCAATTACACACGCCAACATTCCCGGATAGGACTCGATCTCCATCGCCCGGCCCATGGCCGCATGATCATGGGCGAACCAGGCTTCCAGGCGCATGCGGTAGGAGCAGCCCTGGCGAAAGGTGAACACCGAGCGACCTTGCACATCCAGCGCGCTGCGCACGGGCGGATGGTCGGCCTCGCTGATCAGCACCAGGCGCTCGTCGCACAAGGGCACCCCGTCGAGTCCGGCCAGTTCCAGGGGGCCATCCACCAGCGCCGCATCGAGTCGACCGGTGAGCAGGCCTTCGAGCAGTTCACCGCTGGGGCCGGATTGTACTTGCAGGTTCACCGCCGGATACAAACGGTGGTAATGCGCCAATAGCCCCGGAAGGTGAATCGCCGCCGTGCTGTACATGGTGCCGAGCACGAAGTCTCCCGCCGGTTGCCCGCCCTGCACCGCCGCGCTGGCTTCGTCGCGCAAGGCAAACAGCCTGGCGGTGTAGTCCAGCAGGACTTTTCCCGCAGGCGACAACTGCAAGCGCTGACGTTCGCGCAGGAACAGTTCGACACCCAATTGCTCTTCCAGCTGTTTGAGCCGGGTCGACAGGTTCGACGGAACTCGATGTAGCCGTTCGGCGGCACGGGTTATGGATCCTTCCTCTGCCACCGCCTGGAAGATGCGCAATTGGCTGAACTCCACGACATTCTCCAAAAAAGAACAAGTTACTCACTATTATTCATTTTTAAAGAAAGTCAATCAGTCCTAGCCTGACGGTCATTGATCCTCCAGACGGACTCCAGACCATGTCTCCCCTGATCCGCTTATCCGCCAGCTTCGTTGCCCTGATGATGGCCATGGGCATCGGCCGTTTTGCCCTGACACCACAACTGCCGCACCTGCTCAGCGAAGGCCAGATCGACCTGACTGCCGCCGGGCTGATCGCCGCCGCCAACTACCTCGGTTATTTCATCGGTGCAGTGGATGCCATGTTTTCCCGGCGTCCGGCACAAGTGCGTCGACGCTTGTTCGGCGGATTGTGGCTGTGCGTGCTGCTGACCCTGGCGTCGTTCTGGGCCAATGGTTTCTGGTCGTACCTGTTGCTGCGCTTCGGCACCGGCGTGGCCAGCGCCTGGGTGTTGGTGATGATTACCGCCCTGAGCCAACCCCTCGCGGCAGCGGCTGGTCGTCCTCGGCTCGGAGCCCTGGTCTTCGCCGGACCCGGTTTGGGGATTTTTCTGACAGGTCTGTTGGCCCTGGGCTCGAATCTGCTGGGGCAGACTTCCGCCACCTTGTGGCTGGTGTACGCCGTCACGGGGCTGGCGATGCTGCTGGGGATCCTGCCGTTCCTGCCACAACCGAGTGTCACCGCGACTGCTGCACCCAGCGCCAGCGCCTCGGGCAATCACGGCATCGCTCGCCTGGGCTGGATCTATGCCTTGTACGGATTGGGCTACATCATTCCCGCGACCTTTTTGTCGCAAATGGCCAACGCGCAATTCCATGGCCAATGGCAGGCTGACCTGTTCTGGCCATGCTTTGGCCTGGCGGCGGCAATCGGTGTGGTGCTGGTGAGTCTGCGTCGGCAAAAACCTGGCGCCACGGGTCACTGGCTGATGGCGACGTTATGGCTGCAAGCCGCTGGCGTGTTCGCCTGCCTGCTGGGCAATGGTCCAGGCCTGGCGTTGGGCGTGATCCTGTGCGGCACGCTGTTCCTGGCCTGCATGCAACTGGTGATGCAACGCTCCCGGGAACTGGCACCCCATGCCACCCAGCGCAATGCCGGCCTGTTGACAGCCTGCTTTGCCGTGGGCCAGCTCAGCGGGCCATTGCTGGCGGCGCTGAGTAGTCATTTCAGTGGCGGTTTACAGCCGGCACTGGTGGTCGCCGGCTGCGGCTTGTTGATCGCCGGCGGTCTATTGCTCGCGCCGGTCAATGCTGCCCGAGGGCTTTGCGCAAACGACGGCGCAACCACTGCTCGGCGCTGACAAAAGTGATGCCCGCCAATACCAGCACGGCACCGATGACGAAGTTCAGGCTCAGTTCCTCGCCGAGCAGTACCACACCGAAGGTGACGCCGAACAACGGCGTCATGAACGAAAACACCGCAAGGTTGGCCGCCAGGTAACGGCGCAGTAGCCAGAACCAGACCAGGTAACTGAAGAACGACACGACCACGCCCTGAAACAGCACACTGGCCACCGCCACATGGGTCAGGCTGACATGGGTGATCTGGCCGCTGAGCAGCGCAATCAACAACAAGCCGAAGAAGCCGACAATCAACTGATAGAACAGCGTCAGGGTCACCGGTGCTTCCGACAGGCGCGAGGCGCGCACCACCACCGTGGTCGCGCCCCAGGCGGCACCCGCCAGCACACCCAAGGCATCGCCCATCAACATGCGGTAATCAAGGTTGTCCCAGGACACCCCGCCGGCAAACGCGATGGCAATCCCGATAAACGCCAGGACAATCCCCAGCCATTGCAAGGGCCGCAATCGCTCACTGGGCAGCAACCAGTGCACCCCCAAGGCGGTGAAGATCGGCGCGGTGTAAAGGAACACCGACATGTGCGCCGCCGTGGTCAGTTGCAGGCCTTCGGAAATGAAGAAGAACTCCAGGCCGAACAAGGCACCGGCCAACAGACCGCCGCGCCAGGTCGTACCCACCTGGCTCCAGCCGCCCTTCCAGCAGATCAGCAGCCCGACCAGCAACGCCGACATACCGGAACGTCCGGCCGCCTGCATCACCGGCGCGATATCGGTCGCTGCCCACTTGATCATCACCTGCTGCACGCCCCAGATCAGGCACAACCCGACCATCACTTGCAGGGCAAACCCGTCGGCGCTGCGCCGGGTGGCGCTCACCGGAACACCTCGAAGACACAATCCATGGCAAAGACTCGGCAGAAAAAAAACAAAACCCCGGCCTTCTCGTTGAAAAGAAAACACCGGGGCGAAGAATCATGTTGTCGATTATTAACCAGAAGGCCAGAAAATGCCGCCTGCCAGAGACCTCTACTTCTCTGCTTGCGCCATCCCGGCCCTCTGTCTTGTCAGCGCATCAACTGAGTTCGATGCGATCGGCATGAATGACAATCTGGCCGTTCTTGTACAACGCACCGATGGCCTTCTTGAAGTTGCCCTTGCTGACACCGAACAGACTGCTGATCAACGCCGGATCGCTCTTGTCGCTCACCGCCAGGCTGCCGTTGTTTTCGCGCAACTTGGCGAGGATCTTCGAGTTCAGGCTGGTGGCCGCTTCCTGGCCGACCGGTTGCAGGCTCAGGCTGATCTTGCCGTCGGCGCGAACTTCCTTGATGAAGCCCTTTTCTTCTTTACCGGCGCGCATGAACTTGAAGATTTCGTTCTTGTGGATCAGGCCCCAATGCTTGTTGTTGATGATGGCCTTGAAGCCCATGTCCGTGGCTTCGGCCACCAGCAGATCCACTTCCTGGCCCGCGGTGTAGTTGGCCGGGGTCTTGTCCAGGTAGCGGTCCAGGCGCGCGGTCGCGGTAATGCGACGGGTGTGCTTGTCGAGATAGACGTGCACCACCACATACTCGCCCGCTGTCATCTGGCGCTTCTCTTCGGAGAACGGCAGCAACAGGTCTTTCGGCAACCCCCAGTCCAGGAATACGCCGATGCTGTTGACTTCAACAACTTTCAAACTGGCGAATTCACCGACTTGAACTTTCGGTTTTTCAGTAGTTGCGATGAGTTTGTCATCGCTGTCCAGATAAATAAAAACGTTGAGCCAGTCTTCATCTTCGGTAGGAATATCTTTTGGAATATAACGATTAGGCAGAAGGATTTCGCCATCCGCGCCACCGTCCAGATATAAACCGAAGTTAGTGTGTTTAACCACTTGCAAACTGTTGTAACGCCCGACTAAAGCCATGTCCAATACCCTCATTGCGTGGGCGGCATTCTACCCGGTTTTAAGCGCCGCGTTCGGCAGCCGGCCCGGTGGCGCGAGAAAATCTCCCTGAAGCCCTTAATTTTCCCGGGTTTTCAACGCACCTCGTCCGCTCGTCAGGCCGTTCCGGGCATTTACGCCATGCCCAGGCAAGCGTGACGCGGTATTTTTCCAGGCAATGTTATTAGTTAAAACAGCGGCTTAGGTGCATATTTCGAATATTGGCCGGGGACCAATTACCCCGTGCTCACGAATATGCCAAGGGGATATTTGCCAAGCAATTATCAGGCAATTCCTGTACGATGCCTGGCCAAGTTAATTTTCTACAGGTTAATGGCCGCCATGCGCGTAAAAGCATCCACCAGCAAAGCAAAGCCAGCTCCAGCCGTCGAAACCAGCGAATCGATCAACAGCCAGATCGCTGCGTTCCTCAAGTCCGGCGGTGAAATCCAGCAAATTGCCAAAGGCGTCAGCGGCCAGACGTTCGGCCCGTCCAAGCAGATCACCCTGGGCAAAAAGTAATCCCCTCGCGTCACCTGGTCCCAAAGCGCTTTGAGCTTCGAAGCGCTTGGACTGGAACCCTCGTTACTCCTCCGGCACTCCCTCAAATCCCGTAGAAATCGACGAACGGCCTTCATTGCCGATTATTCGTCGGTATCCTTGCACATGTCTGGATCAAGCGTTTCAGCGGGTTCACCAGCCTGCCCTCGCAGTTCATGGAGTGACGCATGCTCAAATCTTTCTACCTTTCGGCATTGCTCGGCAGCCTGCTGGCATGCTCCGTGGCACAGGCACAAATCTTTCAGCGTGAGCTGGGGGGCTTCGACCTCAAGCTTGGCACCACCCCCACCCGCAGCATGGCCCAGGGCCTGGTCAAACCCTCGACCGTCGGCTCGTTCCACGGTGGCCTGGACCTGAGCCACGACAGCGGTTTCTACGTGGGCCAATGGTCGCCCAGCATGGGCATCAGCCCAGGGAAAGACCTCGAGATCGACTCCTACATGGGTTTTAAACAACCCTTCGACCAAACCCTCGGCTACGAAGTGGGCCTGATCCGCTACAGCTACCCCGAAGTCACGACCCCTGACAGCCAGGAACTGTTCGGCGGCCTGACCTTGCTCGGCAGCCGTTTCGGCATCGCCTTCAGCAATGACCCGGACAAACAGAACAACACCCTGTTCGCTGACTTGAGCGGCAATCAACCGTTCGGTGTCGGCATCAGCCTGAAATACACCACCCACCAATTCAATACGCCAGTGGCGGTGGATGGCGGGTATGTAGGCAGTTTTACCGATTGGTCGCTGAAATTGTCCCGCCCGTTCATGGGCATCGACCTTGACCTGATCTACAGTGACTCCAGCCTGAACGGCAGCGGTTGCTCGGCCTATGCCGGGCACAACAGCCAGTGCGACGGGCTGGTGACGCTCAAGGCCGAACGCGCGTTCTATTGATCGGCTGAACTGCCGGGCTCCTCCCGGGTTCACATGAGAATCAGACCCCGAAGACTGGCTTTCGCAAGGAATCGCCCATGTCCCGCTGGTTCAAACATTTCGCCGTTGTGTTGACCGTTACCCTCGCCCTCGGCGCGTGCAGCCGCGTGGGCCTGGCCTACCGCAATCTCGATGTGATCATCCCCTGGACGCTCAGCGACTACCTGGACATGAACGGCGAGCAAAAAATCTGGCTGGACGAGCGCCTGAAAGAACACCTGAGCTGGCACTGCACCACCCAACTGCCCGGCTATCTCGACTGGCTGGACCGCCTGCAAACCATGGTCGCTACCAACCAGGTCACCGATGCCGCCTTGCAGGCCCGCGCCCACGAAGCCGAACAGGCGATCGCAGAGACCGCGCGAGAAATCACCCCGTCGGCCATCGAGTTGCTGCAAAGGCTGGATGACAAGCAAGTCGCCGAAATGAACGACGCCTTCGCCAAGGACCGGCGCAAACGCCAGGAGGAATACCTCAAACCCTCCCTCGACCAGCAGATCAAGGAGCGCAGCGCCCGCATGGAGAAGCGCCTGAATGACTGGCTCGGGCCACTGAGCACCACCCAGCAACAGCGGGTAGCCACATGGTCCAGCGCCCTGGGCGATCAGAACACCCAGTGGCTTGCCAACCGGGTCCATTGGCAGAAGCAGTTCAGCGCGGCCGTTGCCCAACGCCAGAGTCCACAATTCCCACAACGAATCGAGACACTTCTGGTCAATCGCGAGAAGTTGTGGACACCTGCCTATCGACAGGCCTTTACCAACACCGAAGCCCAGGCGCGTTCACTGTTCGTGGATCTGATGGCTGAAAGCACGCCGAACCAGCGCGCACGGTTGCTGAAGAAAATTGAAGGTGTGAGGAAGGACTTCAACGACTTGAAGTGCCTGAAAGCGGCGAAACAGGACTGACTGCAACACAAGTCGCATGTAGGAGCGAGCCTGCTCGCGATTGCGGTGCGTCAGTCAACATCAATACTGAAGCTGAAATCGCTATCGCGAGCAGGCTCGCTCCCACAGGGGATCACACAACATCAGGCAATCTGCGCTTTCGACGCTACCTCATCGAACGTCATCTCATCCAGCGCATCCGCCTGCTCGTCCAGGACCTGCCGCGGGTGATCATTGCCGGGAATACTGCTGTCGATCAGGCTCAACAAACGCGAACCCCGCGCCGTCAGAATGTAATTGGTGCCCGTGCCACCTTCGTCTTCAGGTCGCGGCGCGATATAGCCACGCGCCAACAGTAACTTTTCGTACTCTCCAGCCACCGTTTTCAAGTGATCAAGATTTTCAATCGGCTCGCCTTCCGCAGCCTTCTGCGCGGCATGCTGTTCGGCGTAAGGCCGCGGCGTGAAGCTGTGGCCCGCGCTGTTTTGCACTTCATGCAGCAAGCGCTCAATCAAGTCCCAGTTGTAAGTCGTCATCCTGATTCAACCTCCGGTGTCCGTTCGATTGATGCCCGTGCAATTGAACGGGCCTTACAGGTTGTGACCGGTACGCCCGGCCACCGTTCAGCCGGGCGTTTGCAGACGACCGACCGGCGGCATGTCGAAATCCATGCAAGCCAAACGACTAGGCTGTGTAAGTCACCTCCCCGCCCCACGCAGGAGAAAACAACATGAACATTCAGAACCATCCCGTCGTATCGCGGGAAGAATGGGTCGCCGCCCGCAAAGAGCACCTGGCCCACGAAAAAGCCTTCACCAGGGAAAGGGACAGACTCAGCGCCGAACGCCGTGCCCTGCCCTGGGTGAAAGTCGACAAGGACTACCACTTCCAGGGACCCGACGGCGAACTGAAACTGGCGGACCTGTTCGGGGGGCGCAGCCAGTTGGTCATCTACCACTTCATGTTCGCCGAGGGCTGGGATGAGGGCTGCCCCGGTTGCTCGTACCTGAGCGATCACATCGACGGCGCCAACCAGCACCTGGCCCACCATGACGTGGCCGTGGTAGCGGTTTCCCACGCACCGTTCGCCGAATTCCAGGCGTTCAAACGGCGCATGGGCTGGAAGTTCGACTGGGTGTCGTCCGAAGGCTGCGATTTCAACTACGACTTTGGCGTCACCGCCCGAGCCGAAGACGTCGCCGCCGGAAAGGCTACATACAACTACGAAAAAACCGACGGCGCCGAGGAGGAACTCCCCGGTCTCAGCGTGTTTTATCGCAATGACGCCGGCGAAATTTTCCATACCTACTCCACCTATGCCCGGGGCCTGGACATGCTGGTCGGCGCCTACAACTACCTGGACCTGACGCCCAAGGGTCGCAACGAAGACGAAATCATGGAGTGGGTGCGGCATCACGACAAATATGAGGAACAGGAGAAGTCGAGCTGCTGTCATGGTGGTTAACCCCAGACACCGAGGCGCGGCCTTCGCGGGCAAGCCACGCTCCCACAGTTTCTGCGGTGTTCACAAAACCCGTGGGCTTGCCCGCGAAAAGGCGCTGACAACCAACGCAAATATCACAGGCTGAACTTTCCCCAGGGGCCAACGCTCAACCGAATAACCCGCCTTGACCGGAGCTGAGGCCCGCCCCCCATGAAACCACTGCTGAAGAAGCTCACTCTCGCCGCTACCCTCACCTGTGCCCTGCCTGCCTGGGCCTGCACCCTCGAGGAAGCCACCGCCAAACGCGAACAACTGGCCCGGGAAGTGGCCAGGCTCACCGAGCAGAACCCGACCAAGGCCAAGGAGATCAACGACGAGTTGCAGAAAATGGACCTGGGCACTGCCGCCAAGGACCTGCCGGACAAGTGTCAGTTAATCGATCAGCGCTTGAAGGAGTTGGACTCGGCAGAAAAGAAAACCGAGAGTTGATAATCATCAGACATAAAAAACCCGGACAGTGTCCGGGTTTTTTATGGGTCGCTTGCAACGATTTACTCAGCCGCTGGCGCTTCCGGCTTGCGGCGCTTGAGCGGGGCCATGCCGTCCTTGCTGACCAGGGAATCGCTCTTCGGCCGGTTCGCGCTCTTGCGCTTGGTCGGGGTCTTGGCGGCAGTTTTCTTCTTGTCACCCTTGGCGTCGGTCTTTTTCTTCTTCACGCCGACGGCCTTGCCCGAGGCCTTGACCTTTTTCGGTCCGCCGTAGGTGCCCTTGACTTCCTTGATGGTGCGGCGCTCGAAGCTCTGCTTGAGGTAGCGTTCGATGCTCGACATCAGGTTCCAGTCGCCATGGCAGATCAGTGAAATCGCCAGGCCATCGTTACCGGCGCGACCGGTACGACCGATACGGTGCACGTATTCGTCGCCGCTGCGCGGCATGTCGAAGTTGATCACCAGGTCCAGGCCATCTACGTCCAGACCGCGAGCGGCGACGTCGGTGGCCACGAGGATTTTCACGCCGCCCTGCTTAAGGCGGTCGATCGCCAGTTTGCGATCCTTCTGGTCTTTCTCGCCGTGCAGCACGAACGCTTTGTATTCCTGCGCCACCAGGCGGCCGTAGATACGGTCGGCCATGGCCCGGGTATTGGTGAAGACGATGGCCTTCTGGTAGGTCTCGTTGGCCAGCAGCCAGTTGACGATCTGTTCTTTGTGCTGGTTGTGGTCAGCGGTGATGATCTGCTGGCGGGTGGTGTCGTTCAGCTGGCTGACCGCATTGAGCTGCAAGTGCTCAGGGTTGTTCAGGACTTTGGCGATCATCTCGCGCAGGCCCGAACCACCGGTGGTGGCAGAGAACAGCATGGTCTGCTGACGGTTGGTGCACTCGTCCACCAGACGCTGAACGTCTTCGGCGAAGCCCATGTCGAGCATGCGGTCGGCTTCGTCGAGCACCAGGACTTCAACTTCTTTCAAGTCGAGGTTGCCGGCGTTCAACTGTTCGATCATCCGGCCTGGCGTACCGATCAGGATGTCCGGCACCTTGCGCAACATCGCGGCCTGGACCTTGAAGTCTTCACCGCCGGTGATCAGGCCGGACTTGATGAAGGTGAACTGCGAGAAGCGTTCAACTTCTTTCAAGGTCTGCTGGGCCAGTTCGCGGGTCGGCAGCAGGATCAGGGTCTTGATGCTGACGCGGATTTTCGCCGGGCCGATCAGACGGTTGAGGATCGGCAAAACGAATGCAGCGGTTTTGCCGCTACCGGTTTGCGCCGTCACCCGCAGGTCACGCCCCTGGAGCGCCAGCGGGATGGCCGCGGCTTGCACAGGCGTTGGCTCGACAAATTTCAGCTCGGCCACGGCTTTGAGCAGGCGTTCGTGCAGGGCGAATTGGGAAAACACGGGTGCTACCTCGAAGAAATGCAAAAAAACAGCTGCATAGGGTAACGGTTTCGAGCGCTCAGGCCGAGTTTCTTTATACAAATGGCGGTAAACAGTTGGTTTTTTGTTGCCTGATTTTTCCCGAAACGTAATACAAAGCGTCTTAAATGCTCTAATCCCCTCTCGCGCCTTACAGAAGAATCGTTTTCGACCATGGATATCAAACAGCTCTGGACCAACGTCCTGGACCTTTGGGGTGCCCTCGACCAGCACCCGCTCGTGCACTCCAGCCTGTCGCTGTTGCTGCTGCTGGCAATTGCGCTGTTCCTCGGACGGGTGGCGCGCTACCTCATTCTGCACGCGGCAAAAATGCTCAGTCGCCAGCCGCCCCTGCACTGGGTCAATGATTTTCTACAGAACAAGGTGTTCCATCGCCTGGCCCAGATCACGCCTTCGCTGGTGATCCAGTTCGGCCTCAATCTGGTGCCGGACCTGAGCAAAACCGGCCTGAATTTCCTCGGCAATGTCGCGCTGTCCTTCACCTTCCTGTTTCTGCTGCTGGCGGTCAGCGCCCTGCTCAATGCCCTGCTGGATATCTACGCCCGCACCGAACACGCCCGCACCCGCTCGATCAAGGGCTATGTGCAACTGGCGAATTTGGTGTTGTACGTGTTTGGCGCGATCATCATCGTCGCTACGCTGATCGACCGCTCGCCGCTGTTGCTGCTGTCGGGCCTGGGTGCCATGTCGGCGGTGATTCTGTTGGTCTACAAGGACACGCTGCTATCGTTCGTCGCCAGCGTGCAATTGACCAGCAACGACATGCTGCGGGTCGGCGACTGGATCGAGATGCCCCAGGTGGGCGCCGATGGCGATGTGGTGGACATCACCTTGCACACGGTCAAGGTGCAGAACTTCGACAAGACCATCGTCTCGATCCCGACCTGGCGCCTGATGTCCGAGTCGTTCAAGAACTGGCGCGGCATGCAGGCTTCCGGCGGCCGCCGGATCAAGCGCAGCCTGTTCATCGATGCCAGCGGCGTACGCTTTCTGCGTGACGACGAGGAGCTGAAACTGTCCCAGGTGCACTTGCTCACCGACTACATGACCCGCAAACAGGCCGAGCTCAAGGCCTGGAACGAAGCCCAGGGCAACGTCGCGGCCATGTCCGCCAACCGCCGGCGGATGACCAATATCGGCACGTTCCGCGCCTATGCGCTGGCCTACCTGAAGAGTCACCCGGAGATCCAGCCGAACATGACCTGCATGGTGCGCCAGATGCAGACCACGGCCCAGGGTATTCCGCTGGAAATCTATTGCTTCACCCGCACCACGGCGTGGGCCGACTACGAGCGGATTCAGGGGGATATTTTCGACTACCTGCTGGCGGTGCTGCCGGAATTCGGGTTGAGCCTTTATCAGCAGCCGAGCGGTACGGATTTGCGTGCCGGGCTGCTGCCGGCAGTGCTGGGTGCAAGTCACATTCCCGAAGCCGAAAAACGCGTGATGTAACACTACAAAAACAAATGTGGGAGCGGGCTTGCTCCGGGCGGCGTTCCGACGAATGCGGTGGGTCATTCAACATTGATGTCGATTGACACTCCGTTTTCGCGAGCAAGCCCGCTCCCACAGGGGTTACATCGTTTTCAGAATTTGCGGGTTACTTGACCTGCCGCTGCGGTGCCTTGTGCACCATGGTGTAGGCGTAATCCACGCCCATGCCGTACGCGCCGCTGTGCTCCAGCACCAGTTCCATCACTGCCTCGTAAGTATCCTTGTGCGCCCAGTCACGCTGGTATTCGAGCAACACTTGCTGCCAGGTCACCGGCACCGCGCCGGCCTGAATCATCCGTTGCACCGACATGTCGTGGGCTTCCTTGCTGGTGCCGCCGGAGGCGTCGGTGACGATGTACACCTCGTAGCCTTCAGCCAGGGCTTCCAGTGCCGGGAAGGTCAGGCAGACCTCGGTCCACAGCGCGGCAATGATCAGCTTCTTGCGACCGGTGGCTTTCACCGCGTCTACCAATGCCTTGTCTTCCCAGGAGTTCATCGAAGTACGCTCGATCGGCTTTTGATCCGGGTGCACAGCCAGCAATTCGGGCCAGATGTAACCGCTGAAGCTTTCGGTTTCGACCGAGGTGTAGATGGTCGGCACGTTGAAGATCTTCGCCGCCTTGGCCAGGCCCACGGTGTTGTTCTTCAGGGTCTGGCGATCGATGGACTGAACGCCGAACGCCATTTGCGGCTGGTGGTCGATCAGGATCAGGGCAGAGTTGGTTGGGTTGAGCAGTTCACGAATAGACATGGCGCGTTCCTTTTGATGTCGATACTTCGAATGGGTAAGGGGTTAGTCGACGTTGCCTTCTGCGGCGTTGTTGTCGGCTTGGATGTCACTTTAGGAGCTAGTCATAAAAGGGACAATTACCTAAAATCGAGAATCATTGATTCCAAAAAAGGGACAATATGGATCGCATCGAATGCATGCGCGCCTTCGTCGTCACGGTTGGCGAGAACGGCTTCGCCGCAGCCGCCCGGGCCATGGACGTGCCGCGCTCGAAAGTCAGCAAACAGATTCAGGCGCTGGAAGAAGCTATCGGTGTGCAATTGCTGCAACGCACCACTCGCAGCCTGCACCTGACCGAGGCCGGAGCCGAATATTTCGATGCAGCACGGGAAGTGTTGGCGGCACTGGACGAGGCCGAGCAACGCGCCCGTGACGGCATCGGCGAGTTACGCGGTGTGTTGCGGGTCAATGCGCCGATGTCGTTCGGTCTTCGGCGGCTGGGGCCGTTGATTCCGCTGTTTCATGAGCAGAACCCGAACATCGAACTGCAACTGGTGCTCAGCGACCAGCAAGTCGATCCCGTGCGGGGTGGATTTGACGTGACCATCCGCATCGCCAGCATGCCCGACTCGACGATGATTGCCCGGCAACTGGCACCCGCGCCGCGCATCATGGTGGCATCCCCGGCTTATCTCGAGCGCGCGGGCATTCCGCGGACTCCGCAGGACCTGCGCGCCCATCAATGCCTGAACTACGGGTATCTGCAGAGCGGTGTCAGCCTGCAACTGTGCAATGGCAAGGAAACCCAGCGGGTGAACGTCACCGGCCCACTGCACGCCAACAATGGCGACCTGCTCGCCCAGGCCGCCGAAGCCGGCATGGGCATCGCCCTGCTGCCCGACTTCATCGTCGAGGATGCGCTGGCGGCCGGGCGACTGGTGCCAGTGTTGTGTGAATGGCAGGCTCCGGCGATCACCATCAATGCGGTGTATTCGTCGGCACGGCGGGTGCCGCAGAAGACCCGGGCGTTTATCGAGTTTCTGGTAGGACAACTGGCGCCGAAGTGATTTTCAGATCACACAATTTCCTGTGGGAGCGAGCTTGCTCGCGATAGCGGTGGATCAGGCAACATCATTGTCGACTGACACTCCGTTATCGCGAGCAGGCTCGCTCCTACAGGTTTATCGGGATACCCGGAGTTTAGTGAACGGCCAAAGGCTTGCGTATACCCAACCGACTGATCCACACCGCCAGCAATATCACCGAACCGCCGAGCAACAACCGCCCCAGTTCTTCATGCTGGTTCCAGATCAGCAGGTTGATCAGCAACCCCACCGGCACATGCAGGTTGTTCATCACCGCCAGGGTCCCGCCGTTGACCAGGCACGCACCCTTGTTCCACCAGTAGAGCCCCAAAGCGGTCGAGACCAGGCCGAGGAACAGCAGCACGCCCCATTGCAACGGTGCTTCGGGCAGGAAGTTCTGTTTGCCGAACAATAGGAACGCCGGTAGCGCCACGGCCAGTGCGCCGAGGTAGAAGAAGCCGAAACGCCGGTAATGCGGCAGATCGCTCGGGTGGCGCGCGACCAGATGTTTATAGAGCACCTGCCCGGCGGCGTAGGTGAAGTTGGCCAGTTGCAGCAACATGAACCCCATGAAGAAGTCCGGGTTGATCCGGTCAAGGCGAATCACCGCCGCCCCCGCCACCGCCACCAGCGCCGCGACCAGGGCCCAGGGGTTGAAGCGACGATTGAGCGCATCTTCAATCAGGGTCACGTGCAGCGGCGTGAGGATCGTGAACAGCAACACTTCCGGCACCGTCAGTACGCGAAAGCTCAGGTACAGGCAGACGTAGGTCACGCCGAACTGCAACGCGCCGATCAATAGCATGCCACGCATGAATGCCGGCTCTACCGAGCGCCAGCGGGTCAGCGGGATGAACACCAGCCCTGCCAGCAGCACGCGTACCAACACGGCGAAATAACTGTCGACATGACCGGCCAGGTATTCGCCGATCAAACTGAAGGAAAACGCCTGGATCAGCGTGACAAAAAGTAGATAGCCCATGCTCGCCTCATTTCGAATGGCGGCGACGATAACGGGTTTTGCCTTGAATCGCGATCCCCAAGACCTGTCGGAAAACACGCAAAACCTTGTGGGAGCGGGCTTGCTCGCGAAAGCGGTGTGTCAGGCAACAATGGTATCGACTGACACGACGCTTTCGCGAGCAAGCCCGCTCCCACAGGGGGTTGTCGGTGTTGGTTAAATCGCAGGCAAAAAAAAGCCCGATCTCGCTAAAGCGTTCAATCGGGCCAGAGCACTCAGGAGCAACAAGTGCGAAGGGAGGTTCGATGCGCGTACAGGCTTGAAGGGTTGCGCCAGGTCACTAGACCATCCAGCGATTATCTGGCGATTAACTGGTCAGGCCACTTGCGAAAGCTTGGCGTTCGCCTGGTTCAGGCCTTTCTCCTGGAAGTCGCCACCCAGGTTCATGCCTTCGGCGTGGATGAACGTCACGTCGTGGATGCCGATGAAACCCATGACCTGGCGCAGGTACGGTTCCTGGTGATCGGCAGTGCTACCGGCATAGATGCCGCCGCGAGCCGTCAACACATACGCACGCTTACCACTGAGCAGGCCTTGGGGACCGGTTTCGGTGTACTTGAAGGTCACACCGGCACGCAGTACATGGTCGAGCCAGGCTTTCAGGGTGCTGGGGATCGCAAAGTTGTACATGGGCGCGGCCATGACCAGCACATCGGCGGCGAGCAATTCATCGGTCAACTGGTTGGAGCGTTCCAGGGACGCCTGTTCGATGTCGCTGCGCTGCTCGGCGGGTTTCATCCAGCCACCCAGCAGGTTGATGTCCAGATGCGGCACCGGCTTGACGGCCAGGTCCCGGACGGTGATCTGGTCATTCGGGTGAGCGGCTTTCCACTGGCTGATGAACGTCTGGGTCAGTTGGCGGGAAACCGAGTCTTGCTGACGGGCACTGCTTTCGATGATCAGAACGCGGGACATGGGATGTAGCCTCCATCTGAGAATGCTGTAGGTCGATGGAGTGAAGGTTAAACAGAGTCATATCGATGAAAAAGCGCAAATAACTGCTATAACCCATCAATAAATTCGTTTATAAGCAAACCATGCTCCTGTGGGAGCGGGCTTGCTCGCGAATAGGCCCTGTCAGTCGACAGCAACGTTGAATGACACACCGCCTTCGCGAGCAAGCCCGCTCCCACAGGGGGTTGAGTTCATTTCGGGGTGCAGGTCAGCTCGATGCGCAGCTTGATGATGCTGCGGGTGAATTTGGCGGTTGCATTTTTGTGCTTGCCGGCCGGTACATCGATCTTGCGGGTACGCGGTGCTTCCGGGCCATTGATGAAAACGACCTTGCAGCTCGCATCGACATCGCCGTAGTTGGCCACCTGGATGGAGCCGATGTCGTTATCCGTGTCGTAGGTCTGGTAATCGATCTTCATGCCGTTGAGGTCTTTTTTCACATCGATCGGGTAAGCCATCGCCGTCAGCGGCAGCAGCGCCAGCAGCACACAACAGAATTTTTTCATTCAGCAGCCTCCAATTAGGGCTGCCAGCTTAGGACAAGAGGAGTTCAACATGAAAGCGCCCCGCGTGACCCTCGATCAATGGCGAACGCTGCAGGCCGTGGTCGATCACGGTGGTTTCGCCCAAGCCGCCGAGGCGCTGCATCGCTCGCAATCGTCAGTCAGCTACACCGTGGCCCGCATGCAGGATCAGCTCGGCGTACCCTTGCTGCGCATCGACGGGCGCAAAGCCGTGCTGACCGAAGCCGGCGGCGTGCTGTTGCGCCGCTCCCGGCAACTGGTGAAACAGGCCAGTCAACTCGAAGACCTGGCCCATCACATGGAGCAGGGCTGGGAAGCCGAAGTGCGCCTGGTGGTCGACGCTGCCTACCCGAGTGCCCGCCTCGTCCGCGCCTTGACCGCGTTCATGCCGCAAAGCCGTGGCTGCCGGGTGCGCCTGCGCGAGGAAGTGCTGTCGGGTGTGGAGGAAGTCCTGCTCGAAGGCGTGGCCGACCTGGCCATCACGGGTTTCAGTATTCCCGGTTACCTGGGCGCGGAATTGAGTGACGTCGAGTTCGTCGCTGTCGCCCACCCGGAGCATCCCCTGCACCGGCTCAACCGCGAACTGAGCTTCCAGGACCTGGAAAGCCAGATGCAAGTGGTGATCCGCGACTCGGGCCGCCAGCAACCACGGGACGTCGGCTGGCTCGGTGCCGAACAGCGCTGGACCGTCGGCAGCCTGGCCACCGCCGCGACGTTCGTCAGCAGCGGTCTGGGGTTTGCCTGGCTGCCCCGGCACTTGATCGAACGGGAACTCAAGGAAGGTACGCTCAAGCTGCTACCGTTGGATCAGGGCGGCAGCCGTAACCCGAGCTTTTACCTGTATTCGAACAAGGACAAACCGCTGGGACCGGCCACGCAGATTCTCATCGAACTGCTGCGTACGTTTGACACCGCACCACTGGACGCACCGTTCGCCGCCCCCGAACAAGCCTGACACGGAGTGTATGCATGGCCTATTTCGAACACGAAGGTTGCAACCTGCACTATGAGGAATATGGTCACGGCACGCCGCTGCTGCTGGTCCACGGCCTCGGCTCCAGCACCCTGGACTGGGAAAAACAGATCCCGGCACTTGCCACCCGCTACCGGGTGATCGTCCCGGATGTGCGTGGTCACGGCCGTTCGGACAAGCCCCGGGAGCGCTACAGCATCGCCGGATTCAGCGCTGACCTGATTGCACTGATCGAACACCTCAATCTCGGTCCGGCACACTATGTCGGCCTGTCCATGGGCGGCATGATCGGCTTCCAGCTGGGCGTGGATCAGCCGCAACTGCTCAAGAGCCTGTGCATCGTCAACAGCGCGCCCGAGGTCAAGTTGCGCAGCCGCGATGACTACTGGCAGTGGCTCAAGCGCTGGAGCCTGATGCACGCACTCAGCCTGCGCACCATTGGCAAGGCACTGGGCGGCAAGCTGTTCCCCAAACCCGAGCAGGCCGATTTGCGACAAAAAATGGCCGAACGCTGGGCAAAAAACGACAAACATGCTTATCTCGCCAGCTTCAATGCCATTGTCGGCTGGGGAGTCCAGGAACGACTTTCGAAGGTCACCTGTCCAACCCTCATCGTCAGCGCCGACCGTGACTACACACCGGTGGCGCTGAAGGAAAACTACGTAAAACTGCTGCCCGACGCGCGGCTGGTGGTGATCGCCGATTCACGCCACGCCACGCCGCTGGACCAGCCGGAACACTTCAACCAGGCGCTGCTGGAGTTTCTGACCGCAGTCGACACCACCACTCAGGATCACTGACCCATGCTGAAAAAAATCGCCCTCGCCGCAGGCACCGTCCTGTTTGCCGCCAACCTGATGGCCGCGACGCCGGAAAAGGCACCGCATGTGCTGCTGGACACCACCAACGGCCAGATCGAAATCGAACTGGACCCGGTCAAGGCCCCGATCAGTACCAAGAACTTCCTTGCGTACGTCGACAGTGGTTTCTACAACAACACGATTTTCCACCGGGTAATCCCGGGGTTCATGGCCCAGGGCGGTGGTTTCACCTCCTCGATGCAGCAGAAACCGACCAAGGACCCGATCAAGAACGAAGCCAGCAACGGCCTGCATAACGTGCGTGGCACGCTGTCGATGGCTCGCACCTCCGATCCTGACTCGGCCACCAGCCAGTTCTTCATCAACGTCAAGGACAACGATTTCCTTGATCCGGGTCGCGACGCCGGCTACGCCGTGTTCGCCAAAGTGGTCAAGGGCATGGACGTGGTCGATATCATCGTCAACACGCCTACCACCAGCAAAAACGGTATGCGCGACGTGCCGGCCGATCCGGTGTTCATCAAGTCAGCCAAGCGCATCGACTGAGACTAAGCTGGACAAGGATGTCCGAGCCGTTGCCGGTGTTTGCCGGCAACGCTCAAAACGTTAAAAGGAGAGCCCGCTCGCGGGCGAACAACCAATGCTTTATCGCCGCTTTGAAAAACTGATCGATGTTTTCCGCGAAGCACCGACGGCGTCTCCGCCGGACCGGGTTTTCCCTTTCTACACTTATTACCTCAAGCAGGTCTGGCCGAGCTTCGCCGCCCTGCTGATCGTCGGCCTGATTGGTGCGTTGATCGAGGTGGCGTTGTTCAGCTACCTGAGCCGTATCATCGACCTGGCCCAAGGCACGCCGAACATCAATCTGTTCCAGGATCACGCCCTCGAACTGACCTGGATGGTGGTGGTTGCGCTGGTGCTGCGCCCCATCTTCGTGGGCCTGCATGACCTGCTGGTGCACCAGACCCTGAGCCCCAGCATGACCAGCATGATCCGCTGGCAGAACCACAGCTACGTGCTCAAGCAGAGCCTGAATTTTTTCCAGAACGACTTCGCCGGGCGCATCGCCCAACGCATCATGCAAACCGGCAACTCACTGCGCGATTCCGCCGTGCAAGCCGTGGATGCGTTGTGGCATGTGCTGATCTACGCCATCAGTTCCCTGGTGCTGTTCGCCGAAGCCGACTGGCGCCTGATAATCCCGCTGCTGACCTGGATCTTCGCCTTCATCGGCGCCCTCTGTTACTTCGTGCCACGGGTCAAGGATCGCTCGGTGGTGGCGTCCGATGCGCGCTCCAAACTCATGGGGCGGATTGTCGACGGCTACACCAACATCACCACCCTGAAATTGTTCGCCCACACCAACTTCGAGCAGCAATACGCCCGCGAAGCGATCAAGGAACAGACCGAAAAGGCGCAACTGGCTGGCCGTGTCGTCACCAGCATGGACGTGGTCATCACCAGCATGAACGGCTTGCTGATCGTCTGCACCACCGGCCTGGCCCTGTGGTTGTGGACGCAGTCGTTGATCAGCGTCGGGGCGATTGCCCTGGCCACCGGCCTGGTGATCCGCATCGTCAACATGTCCGGCTGGATCATGTGGGTGGTGACCGGCATTTTCGAAAACATCGGCATGGTGCAGGACGGTCTGCAGACCATCTCGCAACCGGTCAGCGTCACCGACCGCGACCAGGCCAAACCCCTGGCGGTGGCCCGTGGCGAAGTACGCTTCGAACAGGTGGATTTCCACTATGGCAAGCAGAGCGGGATCATCGGCGACCTCAATCTGAGCATCAAGGCTGGCGAGAAAATCGGCCTGATCGGCCCTTCCGGCGCCGGCAAGTCAACCCTGGTGAACCTGCTGCTGCGCCTGTACGACGTCGAAGGCGGACGCATCCTGATCGACGGCCAGAACATCGCCGACGTCAGCCAGGAAAGCCTGCGCGAACGCATCGGCATGATCACCCAGGACACCTCGCTGCTGCACCGTTCGATCCGTGACAACCTGCTGTATGGCAAACCCGACGCCACCGACGCCCAACTCTGGGAAGCGGTGCACAAGGCCCGGGCTGACGGTTTCATTCCTTCGTTGTCGGACGCTGAAGGCCGTACCGGTTTCGATGCCCACGTCGGTGAGCGCGGGGTGAAACTCTCCGGCGGCCAGCGCCAGCGCATCGCCATCGCCCGGGTACTGCTCAAGGACGCGCCGATCCTGATCATGGATGAGGCCACGTCGGCACTGGACTCGGAAGTCGAAGCGGCGATCCAGGAAAGTCTCGAGACCCTGATGCAGGGCAAAACCGTGATCGCCATCGCTCACCGGCTCTCGACCATCGCTCGGATGGACCGGCTGGTGGTGCTGGAAAACGGCAAGATCGCCGAAACCGGAACCCACGCCGAGCTGCTCGCCCATGGCGGTTTGTATGCGCGGTTGTGGCAACACCAGACCGGTGGGTTTGTCGGGATCGATTGATCCCTTGATCAACACACCAATCCCTGTGGGAGCGAGCTTGCTCGCGATGACGGAGTGTCAGTCGACAGCAATGTTGTCTGGTCCGCCGCTATCGCGAGCAAGCTCGCTCCCACAGAGTCCCAGTGAAGCCGAAAAATTTTAGAAAACCGCCAGGACCCGCGAACAACGGGCCCTGGCGGTTTTTTGTGCCTGCTGGAATTCTGAAAAAACCGTGCTGTACTGACTTCAACGTTCTGGAGATGGTTCTGCAGTCCATCAGCTGGATGCTAAAGGCAGCATAATCTCGAAAGGGCACTCTCCTATGTCTCTGTTAAAACGTTCGGCGACTGAGTTGGTTGGTACGTTCTGGCTGGTGTTGGGTGGTTGCGGCAGCGCAGTGTTGGCGGCGGCTTTTCCGGAGGTGGGGATCGGCCTGCTCGGGGTGTCCTTTGCGTTTGGCCTGACAGTGCTGACCATGGCTTTTGCCATTGGCCATATTTCCGGTTGTCATCTCAACCCCGCGGTATCCCTCGGCCTGGTGGTGGGTGGACGGTTTCCGGCCAAGGAATTGCCGGCCTACATCATTGCCCAGGTCATTGGCGGTGTGATTGCCGCCGCGCTGCTGTACTTCATTGCCAGCGGCAAACCCGGTTTCGAACTGGCGGGAGGCCTGGCGTCCAACGGCTACGGCGAACACTCGCCTGGCGGCTATTCGATGGCGGCAGGGTTTGTCTGTGAACTGGTGATGACCGCGATGTTCATCCTGATCATCCTCGGCGCCACCGACAAACGTGCACCGGCAGGACTGGCACCCATTGCCATCGGCCTGGGGCTGACGCTGATCCACCTGATCTCGATCCCGGTCACCAACACTTCAGTCAACCCGGCGCGCAGCACCGGCCCGGCGCTGATCGTCGGCGGCTGGGCGATTCAACAACTGTGGATGTTCTGGGTCGCGCCGCTACTGGGTGCAGTGGTCGGTGGCGTGCTGTATCGCTGGCTGGGCAAGGAAGAAAGCTGACACGCTGAAGTTCAGCCCTGTCGATAAGGCAAGGCTGACTTCGCATCCTCTGCATAAGCCAGCACCCCCAGCCGCTCCTGCTCCAGGAAGTCTTTCACCGCAGCTTTCAATCCCGAATGCCGCAAGTAGTGCCAGGAATGCGTAATGACTGGCTCGAATCCGCGAATCAGTTTGTGCTCGCCCTGGGCTCCGGCATCGAAACGCTGGAAACCGTTGGCAATGGCATAGTCCATGCCCTGGTAGAAACAGGTCTCGAAATGCAGGCGATCGAACTCTGCCAGGCATCCCCAGTAACGGCCATAAAAGCTGTCGCCCCCCACCAGACTGAACGCCATCGCCACCGGCCTTGAACCCTGTTTGGCCAGTACCACGCGAATCGACTCAGGCATGCGCTCGGCCAGCAGGCTGAAAAACTCCCGCGTCAGGTACGGCGCTTGCCGGCGCACCGCGTACGTATTGGCGTAGCAGGCATAGACGAAATCCCATTGCGCCTGGCTCAGTTCCCGCCCCGCCAGCCATTCGAATTCGAAGCCCTGGCCGGCCACCTGCTCGCGCTCCTTGCGCATCTGTTTGCGCTTGCGCGAACTGAGAACGTCGAGGAAGTCCTGGAAATCCCGGTAGCCGCGATTCTGCCAGTGGTATTGACAGCCAACGCGCTGCAGCCAGCCCGGTTGCTCGCTCAGTGCCGCGTCGGTAAACGGATCGGTGAAATTGATGTGGGCACTGGAGAGCCCTTCAAGCTCCAGGTAGCCCGGCAGGCTTTTCAACAACTCGAAGCCGTCTTCGACCGTGGCCGCCAACAGCCGCGGCCCGGTGACCGGACTGAACGGCACCGCGCTCAACAGCTTGGGGTAGTAGTCGATGCCGGCACGTTCACAGGCATCGGCCCAGGCGTGATCGAACACGTACTCGCCATAGGAATGCCACTTGCGATAACCGGGCAGCGCGGCGATCAGTCGATCCCCTTCGACGTGCAATAAATGCTCGGGCTGCCAGCCGGTATGGGGTCCGACGCTGCCGCTGTCTTCCAGAGCGCTCAAAAAGGCGTGACGCAGAAAAGGCTGAGTCTCGGGCACCAGTGCGTCCCACGTCTGCGGGGCGATTTCTGACAGTTTTTGCAGGCGTTGCAACGGCATCACCATCCTCACTCTTCATGGCGTGAAAGCCCCGCGAGTATCGCCTATCGCTCTGCAATGCACACGGGCAAAACGACGACAGCGCTCTAACTCAATAGTTCACGGCAGCTTTGTATCGTCATCGACATGACATCACATTGCCACCGCCCTGTAATAAACCATCGCGATACTGGCGCCTGTTTTTAGAGCGCCGGGTTATACCCGGCCACTGTTTTCCGCCCCCTTATGGTCGGTTGTGTCCCGGATGGCTCTGTCATCCCCTCTCATCTTCGGAGATTGATATGCGTCTTGCTTCCACGAAAACTGCGGCGGCCTTGTGCGGTGGACTGTTGCTGGCCATGAGTGTTCCGGCCAGTGCCGCAGTCGACGCCAAACTGCTCGACATGCTCAAGGCTAACGGCTCGATCACCAGCGCGCAGTACAGCGAACTGCAAGCCGAGCTGGCCAGGGATCAGAAAGAACAGCAGATCGCCCGTCAGGCTCAGCAAGAGACCAACGAGCAAATCGCGGCCACCGCGAAGAAAACCGACACACTGAGCGCTTTCGACCAGAAACTGGCCTGGGCTGCCAAGACCCAGTTCAAGGGCGACGTGCGCTTCCGTCAGGAAACCGTGCACAACGATGGCGTATCCAACAACAAAGACCAGGACCGTCAGCGCATTCGTGCCCGCCTGGGTGCCTACACCGAAATCAACCCGCAAGTCGACACCGGTATCCGTATCGCCACCGGCAACAACGACGACGCTCGATCCACCAACCAGAGCCTGGACAACTACTTCGACAAGAAGCAGATCTGGCTGGACCAGGGTTACGTCGACTACCACCCGGACGCGATCAAGAACCTGCACCTGGTTGGCGGCAAGATGCCGCAACAATGGGTGAGCATGGGCGACATCATCTGGGATAGCGACATCAGCCCGGAAGGTCTGGCCGTTACCTACAAGTACCCGCTGAGCGGCAGCACCGAGCTGTTCGGCAGCGCCGGTCACTACACCCTCAAGGACAACGTCGACGGTGAAGGCGTGCAGTTCAAGCACGACCTGCGCCTGTATGCCGGCCAGTTGGGTGGTCGCTTCGCCATCACCGACAGCATGAAAATGACCTTGGGCGGCAGTCTCTACGCCTACGACAACGATGACAGCAGCGCCTGCCCTACCAGCGGCACCGTCACCACGCCGTGCGCACTGGCCGTCAACGGCAACAGCCCGGGCGAACAGTTCAAACTGTACGAAGGCTTTGGCCAGCTGGACTTCTCCAACCTGCCAGTACCGCTGTCGCTGTACGGTCAGTACGTCAACAACGCCGATGCCAGCAACGACCAGGACACTGGCTGGTTGGCCGGTGTCAAGACCAAGCTCTACGGCTTCGGCGTGGACTACAACTACCGCGACGTACAGCGTAACGCTGTGGTGGGCGCCTTCACCGACTCCGACTTCGCCAACGGCTTCACCGGTTCGCGCGGCAGCAAGCTGAAAGTGAGCTACGAACTGGACAAGAACTTCACCCTGGGCGCGACCTACTACATGGCGACCTCGGACCAGACCAACGCCAACATCAAAAAAACCGATTCGGACATCAACACCCTGCAACTGGATGCCGAAGCCAAGTTCTGATTCACCCCGCTATACGACTCGGGCAAGGAAGCCCGGGACGCTTTTACAGCCTGGCTTTGATGTATCGGTCCCCATCATCCTCCGACACATCAACGCCGGGCTGTTTTCATATCCCCGCCTGCACATATTCATTGTGGCGAGGGGGCTTGCCCCCGTTGGATCGCGAAGCGATCCCAAACCCGGCCACTGCAATTTGACAGACATACCGTATCAGCCTGTTCTACGTCGACTTCGTCGCCGAACGGGGGCAAGCCCCCTCGCCACAAAAGCCCTGCCAAAAAAATCGCAGCTACGACAGTTAAAACAATTTCAGCGCTTGCGCAGCAACACGCTACCAATCGAATAACCGGCACCGAACGAGCTGAGCACGGCCAGCGAACCTGCAGCCAGATCGTCCTGGTTCTTGTGGAACGCAATCACGGAACCGGCGGAACTGGTGTTGGCGTAGGTGTCGAGAATCACCGGCGCTTCCTGTTCGGTGGCGTCGCGACCCAGCAGTTTCTTGACGATCAGGTGGTTCATGCTGAGGTTGGCCTGGTGCAGCCAGAAGCGCTTCACGTCGCTGACGTTGAGCTGGTTTTCCTGCAGATGCTCACCGATCAGCTCGGCAACCAACGGGCAGACCTCCTTGAACACCTTGCGGCCTTCCTGCACGAACAGTTTGTCCTTGGCACCGATGCCCTCTTCCGCCGCGCGGTTGAGGAAGCCGAAGTTGTTGCGGATGTTGTTGGAGAACTTGGTCAGCAGCTTGGTGCTGACGATGTCGAACTGGTACTTGGACGTCGCCAGGTCAGCACGCTCGATGATCACCGCGGTGGCAGCGTCACCGAAGATGAAGTGGCTGTCGCGGTCACGGAAGTTCAGGTGGCCGGTGCAGACTTCCGGGTTGACCATCAGGACCGCCCGGGCCTGGCCCAGCTGCACGCTGTTGGCGGCGGTCTGGATACCGAAGGTCGCCGAGGAGCACGCCACGTTCATGTCGAAACCGAAACCCTGGATGCCCAGCGCTTCCTGGACTTCGATGGCAATGGCCGGGTAGGCGCGCTGCAGGTTGGAACAGGCGACGATCACGCCGTCGATGTCCGCGGCGGTCTTGCCGGCGCGCTGCAAGGCTTGTTCGGCCGCGCCGATGGCCATCTGGCACAGCACCGACCACTCGTCGTTGGAGCGCTCCGGCAGGCGTGGGGCCATGCGCTGCGGGTCGAGGATGCCATCCTTGTCCATGACAAAGCGGCTCTTGATGCCCGAGGCTTTTTCGATGAACGCGGCGCTGGATTCGGTCAATGCCTCCACTTCACCGCGCGCAATGGCATCGGCGTTGTCGGCGTTGAATTGCGCGACGTAAGTATTGAAAGACTGCACCAGCTCTTCGTTGGAAATGCTATTGGCCGGGGTGTACAGGCCGGTGCCGCTGATGACGACGTTATGCATGGTCGTGTCTCTAATCTGTTCAGGCAGAAAGCATTGGCACCGTCGTACCAATACACAAAGGGTCTATTCCCATCCGGGGGACGCAAACCTGGCATCGCTTTATTCCTGCTCGCAACCGGGTCGAAGGCTCTAGGTCGCGAAACTGGCGTTTATGGTCGCGAAGTTTGCCATAAACCTTGGGTTTTGGCGCCTTTTGCGAGAGCAACGCAATACTTGTAGGAGCGAGCTTGCTCGCGATGGACTAGAGAACGCCGTGGGGTGTCAGGTTCCCAGCGTTATCGTTGACGACCATCGCGAGCAAGCTCGCTCCTACAGGGATTGTGTCAGGCCTCTACCTGACTCCACTGCTTGTTCAGCCGCTTGTCGGAGATAGGCACCTTGGTTCCCAACTGTTGCGCAAACAACGAAACCCGGTATTCCTCCAGCCACCAGCGATACAACTCCAGCTGCGGATCGCGCTTGCCTTCCTGGGCGTGTTTGCTGGCGCGGGTCTGGTATTGCGTCCACAGGCCGCTCAATTCGCCGCTCCAGACCCGGTCGCGCTGCACCTGGGCACCGATTTTTTCAAAGCGCTGTTCGATCGCCTTGAGGTAACGCGGCAACTCCTTGAGCCACTGCATCGGCGTTTCCCGGACAAACCCCGGATAGACCAGGTAGCTGAGCTGCTGCTTGATGTCGTTCAGGGCCACGGCTTGGGCGAGATCGATCTTGCCCTTGAAGCGCTTTTGCAGGCCATGCCAGAGCTTGAGGATTTCCAGGGTCAGCTTCGCCACACGTTCGGCGTGCTCGGTCCAGGCGCCACGCTTGCGCTCGGCCAGGGACGCCAGACCGGCGCCGTCACGGGGCAGCGGGTCTTCACCTTCGAGAATGCAGCTGTCGAGGCTGGCCAGCAGAATGTCTTCCACCAGCGCATCGACCCGTCCCATGTCGCGGTACAGCAGGCCCAATTCGGTCAGGCCCGGCAACTTGCCGCGCAGGAACTTCGCAGGCTCAGCCAGTTGCTGCATCAGCAAGCGTTGCAGGGCACGGCGATGCTGGAACTCGGCTTCGGCCGGGGTGGAGAAACGTCCTTCCTTGACCGTGCCCGCCTCTTCCACCAGCGCCGGATACACCGTCATCGACAGTCCGGCGATCTTCTGTTGGGTTTTCTCGGCCACGGCGGCAAACACTTTCGGCTCCACCGGTTGCTGGCTCTTCGCGGTTTGCGGCACCGCCAATGCAGCCTGGCTGGCCTCGGCGAAACGCGCGGTGAGCTCGGCCAGATCGCGACCTTCGCCGAGGAACTTGCCCTGGGCGTCGACGATTTCCAGGTTCATCCGCAGATGACTTTCGACCTGCTGCGCGGCCTCGCTCCAGGCTTCATCGCTGACGCGGGCACCGGTCATGCGCAGCAGTTCGCGACCCAAGGCCTGAGGCAGCGAGCCCTCGGCAAAGGTCATACGCTGCAAGGCCGCCTTGACGAAGTCCGGCACCGGTACGAAATTCTTGCGCAAGGCCTTGGGCAGGTTGCGCACCAGGGCAATGCACTTGGCTTCGATGACGCCCGGCACCAACCATTCCAGGCGTTCCGGTGGCAGCATCGGCAACAGCGGTGCCGGCACGCGCAGGGTCACGCCGTCGCGCGGGTGATTCGGTTCGAAGTGGTAGCTGAGGGCTAATTCCAGATCGCCGATATGCAGCGTATCCGGGTAATGCTGGGCGGTGACTTCACTGGCTTCGCGGGCCAGCACGTCTTCTTCGCGCATGATCAGCAGCTGCGGGTCTTTCTGGCTGTTGATCCGGTACCAGCTGTCGAAGGTCGCGGTCTGATGGATCTCCGCCGGCAGCCGTGCATCGTAGAAGGCGTACAGGGTTTCTTCGTCGGCGAGAATATCGCGACGGCGGGCCTTGGCTTCCAGTTCGTCGAGTTGTTCCAGCAGCTGTTTGTTGGCGGTCAGGCACTTGGCTTTCGACTGGATCTCGCCGCGTACCAGTGCTTCGCGGATAAACAACTCGCGTGAAACCACCGGATCCACCGGGCCGTAATGCACCGGCCGGCGCCCGACCACGATCAACCCGAACAGGGTGATCTGCTCGAACGCCACGACCTGACCGCGCTTCTTCTCCCAGTGGGGCTCGAAGTGGTTCTTCTTGATCAAGTGCCCGGCCAGCGGCTCGATCCAGTCGGCATCGATCTTGGCGACCATACGCGCGTAGAGCTTGGTGGTTTCCACCAGTTCGGCGGTCATCAACCATTGCGGGCGTTTTTTGCCGATTCCCGACGACGGGTGAATCCAGAAGCGCCGCTGACGGGCGCCAAGGTAATCGCCCTCTTCGGTTTTCTGGCCGATCTGGCTGAGCAACCCCACCAGCACCGCTTTGTGCAGTTTCGGATAGTCCGCCGGCTCTTTATTGAGGCTCAGCTGCATGTCGCGGCAGATCAGGCTCAATTGGCGATGGGAGTCGCGCCACTCGCGCAGGCGCAGGTAATTGAGGAAATTCTTGCGGCACCAGTTTCGCAGCGGACTGGCCGTCAGCGCCTGGCGCTGCTCTTCGAAACCACGCCACAGATTGACCAGCCCGGCGAAGTCCGAGTCGGCGTCTTTCCACTGGGCGTGGGCCTGATCCGCCGCTTGCTGACGCTCCGGCGGACGCTCGCGCGGGTCCTGGATCGACATGGCGCTGGCGACGATCAGCACTTCCTGCAGGCTGCCGAGCTTCGCCGCTTCCAGCAGCATGCGGCCCATGCGCGGGTCCACCGGCAGCCGCGCCAGTTGGCGACCGAGCGGAGTCAGCTGGCTGTTGCGGTCCACCGCCGAAAGTTCTTGCAGCAGGTTGTAACCGTCGCTGATGGCCTTGCCATCCGGTGGCTCGATGAACGGGAACGCGGTGACTTCGCCGAGGCGCAGATGCAGCATCTGCAAAATGACCGCCGCGAGGTTGGTGCGCAGGATTTCCGGATCGGTAAACTCCGGGCGACCGAGGAAATCCTCTTCGCTGTACAGGCGCACGCAGATGCCCGGCTCGACCCGCCCGCATCGTCCTTTACGCTGGTTGGCGCTGGCTTGGGAAACCGCTTCAATCGGCAGGCGCTGGACCTTGGCGCGGTAGCTGTAGCGGCTGATGCGCGCCGTTCCGCTGTCGATCACGTAGCGAATGCCCGGCACGGTCAGCGAGGTTTCCGCGACGTTGGTCGCCAGAACCACGCGACGGCCTGGGTGAGACTGGAAAATCCGCTGTTGCTCGGCCGGCGACAACCGCGCGTACAACGGCAGGATTTCGGTGTGCTTGAGCTGAGCCTTGCGTAGCATGTCGGCGGCGTCGCGAATCTCGCGTTCACCGGGCAGGAACACCAGCACGTCACCGGGGCTGCGGCGTTCGCTGCGCTCGTAGGCGGCGATTTCGTCGAGGGTGGCGAGGATCGCCTGATCCACCGTCAGATCGTCCTCGACGCGATTGCCCTCTTCGTCCTGCTCAAGCGTCAGCGGGCGATACCAGGTGTCCACCGGATAGGTGCGGCCGGATACCTCGACAATCGGCGCGTCATCGAAGTGCTTGGAGAAACGCTCCAGGTCGATGGTTGCCGAAGTGATGATGACTTTCAGGTCGGGACGGCGCGGCAGCAGGGTTTTCAGGTAGCCGAGCAGGAAGTCGATGTTGAGGCTGCGTTCGTGGGCCTCGTCGACGATGATCGTGTCGTAGCGTTCCAGATAACGATCATTCTGGGTTTCCGCCAGCAGGATGCCGTCGGTCATCAGTTTGATCAGGGTGCTGGAATCACTCTGATCCTCGAATCGCACCTGATAGCCGACCAACGCGCCCAGCGGTGTACCGAGTTCTTCGGCGACCCGGCTGGCGACGCTGCGCGCAGCGATCCGGCGGGGCTGGGTGTGGCCGATCAGGCCGTGCTGGCCGCGGCCGATTTCCAGGCAGATCTTCGGCAACTGGGTGGTTTTACCCGAGCCGGTCTCACCGGCGATGATCAGCACCTGATGCTTTTCCAGCGCCTTTTTGATTTCGTCGCGCTTGGCGGCGATTGGCAGGCTGTCGTCGTAACGGATCACCGGCAGGCTGGCCTTGCGCGCCAGTACCTGCTCACAGGACGCCTGCATCCGCGTCACCCACTGGCCCAGCCTGGCCTCGTCGGGTTTCTTGCGCAGCTCAAGCAACTGCCGCCGCAGCCGGTGGCGGTCGGCGAGCATGGCGTGATCGAGGTTTTTCAGCAGTTTGTCGATGGAGGGCGATTCGTCGGTCATCGGGTACGCAATTCAGTCGTCTAGTGGCGCAGGGTGCGGATTGTCGCAGATTTTACGACCGCTGCGCGGCCGATCGCGAGCAAGCTCGCTCCCACACTGGATGTATAGCGACCACAAAATCAGGGCACACTGCAGTCAAATGTGGGAGCGAGCTTGCTCGCGATGGCGTCGGTGAGAACTACTCGTTGTCCAGGCCTTTACGCCGATACGGAAACACATCAATCACCTTCCCCGCCCGAATCGCTTCCTGCAGGCTCTTCCAGTAATCGGCGTTGTACAACTCGCCATGCAACTGATCGAACAACTTGCGTTGCCCCGAATCGGCAAACAGGAACGGTGGAAACTCTTCCGGGAACACGTCCAGTGGCCCGATCGAGTACCACGGTTCGGACGCCATTTCATCTTCGGGTGTACGTGGCAACGGGATGTGGCGGAAATTGGCCTCGGTGAGGAAGCAGATCTCGTCGTAGTCGTAGAACACCACCCGACCGTGACGGGTCACCCCGAAGTTCTTCAGCAGCATGTCGCCGGGAAAGATGTTGGCCGCCGCCAGTTGCTTGATCGCCAGCCCATAGTCTTCCAGGGCCTCGCGCACCTGCGCCTCGTTGGCGTTCTCCAGGTAGAGGTTCAGCGGGGTCATGCGGCGCTCGGTCCAGCAGTGGCGGATCAGCACCGTATCGTCGTCCACCGACACTGTGGACGGTGCGACTTCCAGCAGTTCCTCCAGGCACGCCGGATCGAACTTGCTCAGGGGGAAACGGAAGTCGGCGAACTCCTGGGTATCGGCCATGCGCCCGACCCGGTCGACGCTTTTCACCAGGCGGTACTTTTCGATCACCGTGGCGCGGTCGACGTTTTTCGACGGCGAGAAACGGTCCTTGATGATTTTGAACACGGTGTTGAAACCCGGCAAGGTGAACACGCTCATGACCATGCCGCGCACGCCGGGGGCCATGATGAACTGGTCGTCGGTATTGGCCAGGTGATTGATCAGTGCCCGGTAGAATTCCGACTTGCCGTGCTTGTAGAAGCCGATCGAGGTGTACAGCTCGGCAATGTGCTTGCCCGGCAGGATGCGTCGCAGAAAGCCGATGAACTCCGCCGGCACCGGCACATCCACCATGAAATACGAGCGGGTGAACGAGAAGATGATCGACACGTCTGCTTCATCGGTGATCAGCGCATCGATCTGGATGCCGCGACCCTCCAGGTGCAGCAATGGAATTGCCAGCGGCCATTGCTCGTCGGCGGTGTAGATGCGCCCCACCAGGTACGCGCCTTTATTGCGGTACAGCACCGAGGAAAACAGCTCGACGCTCAGCTCCGGATCCTTGCACACCCAATCCGGCAGGTTCTCGCGCAGTTGCGCTTCGAGGCGCTTCAGGTCACCGGCCAGGTCGGCGTAATCCTCGCTGAAGCGGTAGTCGGCGAAGATGCTGGCGAGCATCGCCGACAATTGGCCTTGCGGCTTGTAGGTGCGGGTTTGCGCGGCCCGGGCACGGCGCAGGCTCGGCCGGGTGGTGTGGATGAACATGCAGCCGTCACTGATCAGGTCATGGCTGAACAGTCCGCAGAAGATCGAGTTGTACCAGGTCTCGGACAGTTCATCGTCGAAGCGCAGGTCGATCAGGCTGATGTAGGCGTTTTTGACCAGCGGCCAGCAGCTGACGTCCAGGGTGTCGGCGTCAAACGCGGTGCGCAGTCGCTCCACCGTTTCACCGACCTTGTCTTCATACAGATTGATCCGTGCCGCCGACGCCGTCTGCGTTTCCTGCCACTTGGCCTGTTCGAAGCGGGCCCGGGCGCCGTCGGTGATCTGGCGAAAATGCTCGCGGTAATCGTCAAAGCCATCGAGGATCAAGCGGGCGATGTCGGCGGCTGGCCATTGCTGCGGCATGGTGAGACCTCTGCGGGAATTCGGGAGGCTTGAGCTTAGCCAGTGAACCGGGTGCAGGAGAAGCGTAATTTTGCGGGTGAATTAAATGCCCGGTTTTCGGTTGCCATCGATCACACACTCAGCAACACTTTCGCCCCTCCCCCAAGGAAGGACCGCTCTGTGAACCCCGTCGATATTTTCCGTTTACTGTCCCTGGCGGCCATTTGGGGGGCCAGTTTTCTGTTCATGCGCATCATCGCCCCGGTGATCGGCAGCATTCCTACCGCTTTTTTCCGTGTATCGATCGCCGCTGCCGGACTGCTGGTGATTCTCGGCCTGATGCGCATCAGTTGGGACTTCAAGGGCAAACTCAAGACCGTGATGCTGCTCGGGGTGATCAACTCCGGGATTCCGGCGACGCTCTATTCGGTGGCTGCGCAGGTGCTACCAGCCGGTTACTCGTCGATTTTCAATGCCACGACACCCTTGATGGGCGTGCTGATCGGCGGCCTGTTTTTCCATGAAAGGCTCACTGGCGCCAAACTCGGCGGCGTGTTCCTGGGGCTGTTCGGCGTGGGCGTGCTGACCCGTGCCGGTCCGGTGGCGTTCGATTTGGAACTGCTGATGGGTGCCGTCGCCTGCCTGCTCGCGACCACCTGCTATGGATTTGCGGGGTTTCTGGCCCGCCGCTGGCTCGATCAGGCCGGTGGTCTCGACAGCCGTTTGTCGGCAGTGGGCAGCATGCTTGGCGCGACGTTGTTCCTGCTGCCGCTGTTCGGCTACAGCGTGATCAGCCAACCACCCGCGACCTGGGGCGGCTGGAGTGTCTGGCTCTCGTTGCTGGGGTTGGGTCTGGGATGCACGGCGTTTGCGTACATTATTTACTTCCGCCTCCTGAGCTCGATTGGTCCGGTGAAATCGATGACTACGACCTTTTTGATCCCATTGTTCGGCGTGTTGTGGGGGGCGCTGTTTCTCGATGAGCCACTGTCGATGGCGCATATCTATGGCGGGTTGTTGATTGCGCTGGCGTTGTGGTTGGTGTTGAAGCCGGCTGCGGTGAAACCGGGTTTGGTGGCTGGCCGGTAGTGTTGTGGCGTTGCGGATGACGCCTTCGCGGGCAAGCCCGCTCCCACATTTGATCAGAGTGTTCACAAATTATGCGTTCACAACAGATCCAGCGTGGGAGCGAGCTTGCTCGCGATGGCGTCAGCCCAGACACCGACAATCACAAGGCCGAAGCACTCACCTCCCCATCCACCAACCGCCGAATCCCCAGCGGATTGCCGTTCTGCAACACCTCGGGCAGCAATGCATCCGGATAATTCTGGAAGCACACCGGCCGCAGGAAGCGGTCGATAGCCAGGGTGCCCACCGAGGTGCCCCGCGAGTCGGATGTCGCCGGATACGGCCCGCCATGCACCATGGCCTCGCAGACTTCAACCCCGGTCGGATAGCCGTTGAGCAAGATCCGTCCGACCTTTTCTTGCAGCAATTCAGCCAGCCAGCGGTACTCCAGTAATTCGTTCGCCTCACCAATCAGCGTCGCCGTCAATTGCCCGCGCAGGCCCTGCAACGCTGCCGCCAACTGTGCCTGGTCCTCGAGCTCAATGACGATGGTGGTCGGCCCGAACACTTCCTCCTGCAGCAACTCATCGCCCTTGAGCAACAGGCTGGCATCGGCCTTGAACACCTGCGGCTGCGCCTGATTGCCCTGTTGCGGCCGGCCCGCCAGGTGGGTCAGGCCCGGATGCTCGTGCAGTTCACCAAGGCCCCGGCCGTAGCTGGCCAGCGCACCGGCGTTGAGCATGGTTTGCGCCGGTTGCTGGTTCATGTGGGCGCAGAATGTCTCAAGAAAAGCACTGAACTGTGGCGAGCGCACAGCAATGACCAAGCCCGGATTGGTGCAGAACTGCCCGCAGCCCAGGGTCACCGAACCGGCCAATTGCGCCGCGATCTGCTCGCCGCGCACCTTGAGGGCTTCGGGCAGCAGGAACACCGGGTTGATGCTCGACATCTCGGCGAACACCGGGATCGGTTGTGGCCGGGTCGCCGCCATGTGGCTCAGGGCATTGCCGCCCTTGAGCGAACCGGTGAAGCCCACCGCCTGAATCGCCGGATGCTTGACCAGCCATTCGCCGACACCGCCACCATAAATCATGTTGAACACACCGGTCGGCATAGCGGTTTTTTCCGCCGCGCGGATGATCGCGTCAGCCACCCACTCGGCGGTTGCCATGTGCCCGCTGTGGGCCTTGAACACCACCGGGCAACCGGCAGCCAGTGCCGAGGCGGTATCGCCACCGGCAGTGGAAAATGCCAGCGGGAAGTTGCTGGCACCGAACACCGCTACCGGTCCGATGGCGATGCGGTACTGGCGCAGATCCGGACGCGGCAACGGCTGACGATCCGGCAATGCCCGGTCAATGCGCGCACCATAGAAATCGCCGCGACGCAGCACCTTGGCGAACAGGCGTAACTGGCCGCTGGTGCGTCCGCGCTCACCTTGAATACGCCCGGCCGGCAACGCGGTTTCGCGGCACACGGTGGCGACGAACTCATCACCCAGCCCGTCGATTTCATCGGCAATGGCATCGAGGAACCGCGCACGTTTTTCCGCACTCAGGTTGCGATAGACCGGGTACGCCGCAGCCGCCGCTTTCGCGGCAGCATCCACCTCGGCTTCGCTGGCCTGGACGAAGGTTTGGGGCAACGGCTCGCCAGTGGTGGCGTCGAGGCTTTGCAGCTGCAGCGTACCGTTGGCACTGCGGCGACCGCCGATGTAGTTGTGTCCAGATAATGTGGTCATGAGTGATTCCTTGATCGTCTGGCTAGCCGAAGATTTGTGCGGCGCTCTTGAGTCCATCGCGAGCAAGCTCGCTCCTACAGCGTACGCACCTGACCGATGCCAAGCGGCTGGGCGCTTTCTCCGATGCCGTTGACCAACGGCTCACCGAACTCATCGAGACTGATCTGGAAGCGATCCCCCGGTTGGGTTTTCACCCCGTCGGCAAACGACAGCGTGGCGGTGCCGAAGTAGTGCACGTGGACATCGCCGGGTCGCAGAAACTGCGCGTATTTGAAGTGGTGGAATTCCAGGTTCGCCAGGCTGTGGCACATGTTGTCTTCGCCGCTGAGAAACTCCTTTTCCCAGATCGTTTGCCCGTTACGCTTGATGCGGCTGGTGCCCACCAGATGCCTGGGCAATTCACCGACACGCAGCGCCGGACCGTAGGAGCAACTGCGCAGTTTCGAATGGGCGAGGTACAGATAATTGCGCCGCTCCATGACGTGGTCGGAGAACTCGTTGCCCAGCGCAAAACCGACACGGTATGGCTGGCCGTCGTCGCCGATTACATACAGGCCGGTCAGCTCAGGTTCTTCACCGGCATCCTCGGCAAACGGCGGCACCGGGAAATCCGCACCGGGACGCACGACGATGCTGCCGTCGCCCTTGTAGAACCACTCCGGCTGCGCACCGACCTGCCCTGCCGCCGGTTTACCGCCTTCCAACCCCCACTTGAACATGCGCATGGTGTCGGTCATGCCGGCTTCGACTTCGCCGTCGTGCTGGTGCATCTTGTCCCGGGTCGCGGCACTGCCCAGATGGGTCAGACCGGTGCCGCTGATCAGGCAGTGAGCGGGGTCTTCGTGGTCCAGCGGTGGCAGTACTTTGCCCTGCTGCAACAGCGTCGCGTAATCCGGTCCCGGTTCGGTACCGCGCAAGGCGACTTCTTCTTGCAGATTGCGTTGCGCACGAATCGCCGCCAGCGCGAGTTCACGGGTGCTGCGAGTATCGCGCACCACCAGAATCTGCGCCCCGGCGACCAGGCCGACCTGGCGCTCGCGGTCAGTGTTTTCAAATTGAATCAGGTGCATGTTGTGTCTCCGATCAGTCATCCGAACGCCGCTCGAATGCGGCGCTTGAAGGTCATTCGATGATGTTGAAATCGCTCAGGTACTCATCGGAGATTTCCAGGCCCAGGCCCGGCTTGTTGTCATCCAGCTGGATGTAGCCGTTGACAGGTTGCGGCTCGCCCTTGAATACGTAGTAGAAGAGTTCGTTGCCGACCTCGACGTCGAACACCGGGAAGAACTCGGCCATCGGCGAGGCGGTGGTGGACATGGTCAGGTGATAGTTGTGCATCTGCCCGGCATGGGGGATGACCGGCACCGACCAGGCTTCGGCCATGGCGTTGATCTTGCGCGCGGCGGTGATGCCGCCGACGCGGTTGGTGTCGTACTGGATGACGTCGACGGCGCGGCGTTCCAGCAGGTCCTTGAAACCGTAGGAGGTGAACTCGTGCTCGCCGCCGGAGATTGGCATGATCCCCATCTTCTTCAGCTCGATGTAGCCTTCGATGTCGTCGGCGATTACCGGTTCTTCGAGCCAGCGCGGTTCGAATTCGGCCAGTTTCGGCAACATGCGCCGGGCATATTCCAGGGTCCAGCCCATGTAGCATTCGAGCATGATGTCGACGTCGGGACCGGCCAGCTCACGCAGGGCGCGCACTTGTTCGATGTTGCGGCGCATACCTGCCGGACCGTCTTTCGGACCGTAGCCGAAACGCATTTTCAGCGCGGTGAAACCCTGGTTCAGGTAACCCTGGGCTTCTTCGAGGAACAGGTCGAGGTTGTCGTTGGCGTAGAGCTTGGACGCGTAGGTCCAGATCTTTTCCTTGGTGCGCCCGCCGAGCAGTTTGAACACCGGCTTGTTCACCGCTTTGCCCATGATGTCCCAGATGGCGATGTCGATCGCCGAGATCGCCGCCATGCCGATGCCCTTGCGGCCCCAGGCGTGGCTCTGGCGGTACATTTTCTGCCAGATGTATTCGTTGTCGAAGGGGTCTTCGCCGATGGCGATCGGTGCCAGGTAGGTGTCGATGATTTCCTTGGCCACACGCGGCGCCAGGGCGCAGTTACCGATGCCGACGAGGCCGGTGTCGGTCTCGACTTCCACCACCAGCCAGCCGTGGAAACGGAACGAGCCCATGGCGTCGCCACGTTCGAACAGGATGTCGCTGGCGTTGGTGCAGAAGTGCGCCTGGGGTGGCACGACTTTGCCTTTCCACTCGAAAACGCGGGTACGGATCGCTTTGATTTTCATGAATACAGTTCCTTGGGCTGTCGGCTTCTTGTCATTGTTGGTCGTGTGCGCAGGGCCTTTTGATGGAGGGGCTCGGGCATTCGATGGGCCGACTTTAGCCAGCGCCCGGGGACTGCGGATAATCACTTATGCGTATCCGGCGATAACCTGGGGTGATAGCCATACCCAGTAAGTTGGCTGATCGGGTTATCAGCCATACACAAAACAAATGTGGGAGCGGGCTTGCTCGCGAATGCGCTGGGTCAGTCGACACAGTTGTCGTCTGACCCAGCGCATTCGCGAGCAAGCCCGCTCCCACAGGGGATTTTTGTCGTTTTGGAAATCCGGGTTCAGTGGCGGTTGTGCCCCATCCGGCACGCAATCTCGAACGCCTGGCGGATCGCGCCGACGTTGGCCTTGCCCTGCCCCGCGATGTCGAACGCAGTGCCATGGGCCGGGGTGGTGATCGGGATCGGCAACCCGCCCTGCACCGTCACCCCACGGGAGAAGCCCATCAGCTTGATCGCGATCTGACCCTGGTCGTGGTACATCGTCACCACTGCGTCGAAGGCACTGGCATCGCCCTGGACCTTGAGGAAAATCGTATCGGCCGGATAAGGTCCGTCCGCCGCGATTCCCAGCGCCTGGGCCGAGCGGACCGCCGGGCCGATGATGTCCAGCTCCTCGCGACCGAACGAGCCGTTGTCACCGTTGTGCGGGTTCAGGCCGCATACGCCGATCCGCGGCTTTTCCAGTCCGTTGCGCTTGAGCGCCGTGTCGATCAGTTGAATCGCCTCAACCACCCGTTGCTGGCTGAGCAGGCCCGGCACATCGGCCAGGGCCACGTGGGAGGTCACCCGTGAAGTCCAAAGGTTATCGAGCACGTTGAATTCGCAGAACGGCCCGTGGAAATCCAGCAGCTCGGCGAACCAGTGCAACTCGTCACTGTGGGCCATGCCGGCCATGTGCAACGAGGTTTTGTTCAACGGGCCGAACAGTACCGCATCAGTGGTGCCGGCCTCGGTCAGGCGCAGGGCTTTTTCCAGGGTGTCGAGGCTGTAGCGACCGCCGATCACACTGGCTTCGCTGCGAGGAAACTCACCGATGGTGTCGCCACGAAAGTCATAGAACAACGGCGTGTCATCGACGAATGCCAGATGCTCCAGGGACTCGACGCGACGATAGGGAAACTCCATCCCGGCGATGCGCATGCCTCGACGCATTTCCGCTTCGTCGGCAATCAGGATCACATTAGCCTGGCTGCGCACTTCGGGCTCGCCGAGCAGGCGGGCGATCAGCTCAGGGCCGATGCCCGCCGGGTCCCCAAGGACCATCGCGATGGTGGATTTGCTCATGCTTCACTCCTCAAGGGTTCAGGCTGCGCCCGGTCGATGGCGCAAGGTTCGCAGCGATAGACCCGCCGCGCGTTGCTGTAGAAAAGTCGCTCCTGATCGGCCGTCGGCAGATCGGCGACGATGGATTTGAAACCGCTGTAGATGTCATCGAACGAGCCGCAGAGGCTGTCCACGGGGAAGTTGCTGGCGAACATCGCCCGGTGGCTGCCGAACATCGCGATCACTTCGCGCACGATCCAGGCGTTGTCCTTGGCGCGCCAGCGCTGGCCGCCCTGCCCCAGACCGGAAATCTTCACCTGCACATTTGGCCACTGGGCCAGTCGCGCCATCGCCAGACGCCATCCCGCCAGGCCTTCGGCACTGCGGTCGTTGGGCAATCCGGTATGGTTGAGAATCAGCGTGATACCGGGAAAATCCCGGGCCAGGCGCTCGGCCTCGTGCAGGTTCCACCAGGGTGTCTGCAAGTCGAAATGCAAGCTCAGCCCTTCGAGCGTGGCGTAACTGCGGCGCCAGCGTTCGTCGCTCATCAGGCTGCGCATATGCCCGACTTGTTGCGGCGTGGCCGGCCCACCGGGTTTGTGCCGCACGCTGCGCACATGCTTGAAGCGCGCCTGTTCGGCCAGGACATCGATGGCGTCCGGGTGGTCGAGCCAGGCTTGCGCCACGATCGCATTGGGCACGCCGTAGCGAGCGGCCAGTTGTTCGATGAATCGGGTTTCGCCAATCGGGTCCTTGGGGTTCCATTCGGTCTCGACGTACACCGTTTGCACCACGCGATGCTCGCCGGCATCGGCGAAGTAATCCTCGGGAAAATAGCGACGCTTGATGGCGCTGTAGTCACCGTATCGAAACGGGATATTGGCCTGGGGCGCGAGCCAGGGGTGATCGTTGACGGTCGGGTCCCAGAAGTGATGATGGGCGTCGATGATCGGGCCGTTCCATAACGCATTAGTCATGACGCACCTCATCCAGGCTGATGAACAAGGTCGCCAGCACGAAGACTGCCGAGCACGCAGCGAAGAACCCGAGCACCGGAGCAAAGCCACCGGTCGCTTGCAGGATCACCCCCACCAGAATCGGTACCGCGATGCCGCCCGTGCTGCCGGCCATGTTCATCACGCCGCCGATCAGGCCGACCCGCGCCGGCGCCGCCAATAGCGCCGGGAAGCTCCAGTAGAGACTGCCCCACATCAGGAAAAACGCGGTCATGGCCAACAGCGCCACCGCCGCAAAAGAATTACTCAAGGTCGGCAGCAACAGGAACGCGCCCAGAGCCACCAGGCCGGAAAACGCCAGCAGGCTCTTGACCGCCACACCGCGGCTGACGCCTTTGCGGATCAAGCCATCGCAGAGGAAACCACCGGTCAACGAGCCGAGCGCACCGCAAACGAAGATCACGAAGGTCGCCGCACCAATGCCCTTGATATCAAAACCACGGGCCTGGGCCAGGTAACTCGGGCCCCAGGTCAGCAGGCCGAAATACACCATGGCCCAACTGGCCCGGCCGATCAGCAAACCGCTCAGGGAACGGGCCGCGATGCCCAGGCCTTTGACCGCTACCCGCGCGGCTTCGGCAGCGGGAGTGGCGCGACCGGCGTTGATCTTCTCCAACTCATCTTCATTGACCTGCGGATGACTGGCCGGGTCATCGCGCAGGTAACGCCGCGCCAGCCAAGCCAACACCAGGGTCGCAATACCGGCGATCACAAACGCCAGGCGCCAGGAGTCCAGAGAGGCAATCAGCCAGGCAATGATCAACCCACCAAGGGCCACGCCCAACGGGCTGCCACTGTCCATCAGCACCGCCCCGCGACTGCGCTCGCTCGGCGCCAGCCACAGGGAAATCAGTTTACCGCCCGACGGGAACAGCGGTGCTTCGGCGGCCCCCAGCGCAACCCGGGCAAACAACAACGACAAGCCGCCGGTGGCGAACGCCGCCAGCACCTGAAACGTGCCCCACAACCCGGTGGACCAGCTGATGACCCGGTGCGGACCAAATCGATCAATCAACCAGCCGCCCGGAATCTGCAACAACGCATAGGCCCAGAAGAAGCTGCTGAGGATCAGCCCTTGCAGGCTCGGTGACAGGGAGAATTCATGGGCGATGGTCGGCATCGCGATGGACAGCGACACCCGGTCGATCAGGTTGACCATGGTCAGCGCGAAGATGATCGCGAAGATCCGCCAACGCACGTTGCTGGCCTTGGCGGTGGAGCTCTGCGCGGGTACCGCGGCCTGGGGCTGGATATCTGCACCGGCCAGATTCAGGGATGCACTGGAACGAGCCATGGTGCGTACCTCTTTTATTATTTTTGTGGAGACAGCAGCGCCGCTTCCTGGCGACGTTTGTGAGCACTATCGAAGGCTCGGTGATAACCGTCTAATCAAAACTTGAAATCAGGCGATAGCCTCGAGTTATGTCATGCCCTGCTTTCAATGCCCTTTCAACCATGCACGCCCTTCACTGCAGGAGCGAGCCAGCTCGCGATGGACTTCAACAAAAACGCTTGTTTCCTGAGTTAACGCAGCGCCCTTGAGTACATCGCGAGCAGACTCGCTCCTACAGAAGTGCCTGTTCGTTTGCCGAGCTATAACCCCAGGCTATCGGTGTATGTATTGTTTTGACTAGACGCCGTGCCCGCACCTTCACACACTCAGCCCAGGCTTGCGGCTTCACGGCACAGTCAAGTCGCTCATAACAATTACAAGAACATAAAAACGAGGCTCTTCCATCATGCGAAATGCATTCGTCCGTCGCACCTCCCGTCTGTTTCTCGGCTGCACCCTGATCACCGCCAGCGCCCTTCCCGCTTTTGCTAACGCCTGGCAACCGGACAAGAACGTCGAAATCGTCGTCGCCGGTGGCCCCGGTGGTGGCACTGACCAGCTCGGTCGCCTGATCCAGTCGATCATCACCACCCACAAGCTGCTCGACGTGAACACCATCGTCCTGAACAAGGGCGGCGGCAACGGTGCCGAAGCCTTCCTCGACATGAAAATGAACAAGGGCGATGCCGAGAAACTGGTGATCGGCACCAACAACATCTACCTGTTGCCTCTGGTGTCCAAGCTCGGTTACCAGTGGCAGGAGCTGACCCCGATTGCCGCCGTGGCCGAGGATGACTTCATTCTCTGGAGCTATAAGGGCGCGCCGTGGAAGGATGCGAAAAGCTTCTACGAAGCGGTCAAGGCTGACCCGTCGAATCTGCGCATGGGAGGCAGCCAGTCCAAGGACGTCGACCAGACCCTGACCCTCCTGCTGAACCAGACCAACAACAGCAAACTGGTGTACATCCCGTTCAAGAGCGGCAGCGAGGCCGCGACCCAATTGGCCGGAAAACACATCGCCGCCAACGTCAACAACCCCAGTGAAAGCATCAGCCAATGGCGTGGCGATCAGGTCCAGCCGCTCTGCGTGTTCAGCAAGGAGCGCATGAGCTACACCGACAAAGTCGCCGGCGACAAGTCCTGGGCGGACGTGCCGACTTGCCACGAACAAGGTCTGGGCATCGATCAGTATCGCTTCCCGCGCACCGTGTTCATGCCCGGCGAAGTCACCGCCGAACAGCGGGCGTTCTATGTCGAGCTAATGCGCAAAGTCACGGAAACTCCGGAGTTCAAGGCCTACGTCAAGCAGAACGCTCTGGTGCCGACCTTCCTCGAAGGCGAGCCACTGACCGCCTACATCGAAAAAGACACCGCCCGCGTCACCCCGGTGTTCAAAGAAGCCGGTTGGTTGAAAAACTAAAGTTGTCACGACCGCTCGCCTGCGGGCGGTCGTCATCTGCTGGAGGTGTTTCATGTCCCATTCTTCGGATTCACCGGCACGGGTCGGCACCCGTTGGGTCGAACTCGGCCTGGCGTTGTTCACCACCCTGATCGGGGTTGTGGTGATGTTCGGCAGCGTCGAGCAAGGCATCGGCTGGGGGGATACCGGCCCCGAGCCGGGTTACTTCCCCTTCTACATCGGCCTGATGTTGAGCGCCGCGAGCATCGCCAACGGCGTGTTGACCGTGGTGCGCTGGCAAGCATTGAGCGTTGCGTTCGTCAGTTACAGTGCATTCAAACAAGTGATGTCGGTGTTCATCCCGATTGCGCTGTTCGTCGGCACCATGCCCTTTACCGGCATCTATGTGTCCTCGGCGTGTTTCATTGCCTGGTTCATGTGGCGTGACAAAGTGCACGCCAAACCGTACAGCAAATGGATGATTGGCAGTGTGTCCCTGGGCGCGGTGCTCGCCAGTTACCTGATTTTCGCGTTGTGGTTCAAGGTGCCGCTGGATGCCGGCCCACTGGGCGACTGGATTGCCCTGGCCGGGAGAAATTTCAAATGAGCGAGTTCGATTCCCTGCTGCAAGGCATGAACCTGATCCTTACGCCGGGCCATATCGGCCTGATGGTGATCGGCGTGCTGCTGGGCATCCTGGTCGGCGTGTTGCCCGGTCTCGGTGCCCCCAATGGCGTGGCGCTGTTGCTGCCGCTGACCTTCACCATGTCACCGGTGTCGGCGATCATCCTGTTGTCGTGCATGTATTGGGGCGCGCTGTTCGGCGGCTCGATCACCTCGATACTGTTCAACATCCCCGGAGAGCCCTCATCGGTGGCGACCACCTTCGACGGATATCCGATGGCTCGCGAAGGCCGCGCCGCCGAAGCGCTGACCGCCGCGTTCAGCTCGGCCCTGATCGGCGCGCTGTGCGGTGTGTTGCTGCTGACTTTTGTGTCGACCCGGATTGCCGAATTCGCCATGTCCTTCAGTTCGCCGGAGTTCTTCGCGGTGTACCTGTTGGCGTTCTGCACCTTCATCGGCATGAGCAAGAACCCGCCGCTGAAAACCATGGTGGCGATGATGATCGGTTTCGCCATGGCGGCGGTCGGCATGGACACCGTGTCCGGCAACCTGCGCCTGACATTCGACCAGCCGACCCTGATGACCGGCATCAGCTTCGAAGTCGCGGTGATCGGTCTGTTCGGCATCGGTGAAATCCTCTGCACCGTCGAGGAAGGCCTGGTATTCCGTGGTGAGCATGCGCGGATCACGCCGATGGTGATTTTGCGCACCTGGGCGAAATTGCCGCGCTACTGGTGGACGATTGTGCGCAGCACCCTGGTCGGTTGCTGGATGGGCATCACCCCGGGCGGACCGACCGCCGCGTCATTCATGAGCTACAGCCTGGCCCGGCGTTTCTCGAAGAACCGCGAAAACTTCGGCAAGGGCGAAATCGAAGGGGTGATCGCCCCGGAAACCGCCGACCACGCCGCCGGCACCAGTGCCCTGCTGCCGATGCTGACACTGGGCATTCCCGGTTCCGCTACGGCCGCGGTGATGCTCGGTGGCTTGATGATCTGGGGCCTGCATCCGGGGCCGACGCTGTTCGTCGAGCAACACGATTTTGTCTGGGGCCTGATCGCCAGCATGTACCTGGGCAACGTAGTGAGCCTGATCGTCGTGCTGGCCACTGTGCCGTTGTTCGCTTCGATCCTGCGCATTCCGTTCTCGATCATCGCGCCGATCATCATCATGGTCTGCGCCATCGGTGCCTACTCGGTGCACAACTCGTTCTTCGACGTGGTGCTGATGCTCGGCTTCGGTGCGCTGGGTTATCTGTTCAAGAAACTCGGCTACCCGATTGCGCCGCTGGTGCTGGCGGCGGTGCTGGGGGACAAGGCAGAAGATGCGTTCCGCCAGTCGATGCTGTTCTCCGACGGGCACCTGGGGATCTTCTGGTCCAACCCGTTGGTCGGCAGCCTGACCACGGCAGCGCTGCTGATGCTGTTCTGGCCGTTGATTTCCAAAGCGCTGCAAAGCCTGATGGGCCTGCGCAAATCCCACGTTGCCAAGGCAAAATCGGTGCTGTGACACAGCAATGCTGGCAACGCCTGGCATTTGTTGTCAGGCTTGCCGCAGTCCTTCTTTCGAGCACGGCCAATGACCCGAATTCCTGATGCCAATGTGATCCACAGTCGACTGCGCCTGCGCCAACTGCGGTTGATGCTGGCGTTGCAGGAATTCGGCTCGTTGCGCCGCGCCGCCGACCACATTGGCATGACCCAACCGGCTGCGACCAAAATGCTCCATGAAGCCGAGGACCTGTTGGGCGTCGAGCTGTTCGAGCGTCTGCCCCGGGGCATGCGCTCTACCCCGTTCGGGGAAACGGTCATCTACTACGCGCGTATGGTATTCGCCGAACTCAGCGGCATGCGTGAAGAACTGGTCGCTCTCGAATCCGGCAACCTTGGCCGGGTCGCGGTCGGGGCCATTCCGGCGCTGGCCTCGGGGCTACTGACCCGCACCATCGCCACCTTGAAACAAAGTCACCCGCGCTTGTCGATGAGCATTCAGGTCGACACCAGCGACGTACTGGTGCAGGCACTTTTACAGGATCAACTGGATATCGTGCTGGGGCGGATTCCGGCCGGTGCCCGGGCCGAAGAGTTGTTGTTCGACAGCCTTGGCGAGGAAGCTCTGTGCGTGATTTGCGGTGCACAGAACCCATTGGCTAAGGCCACGCAACTGAGTTGGGCCGAATTGCAGAACATGACCTGGGTGCTGCAACAACAGCCCAGCCCGATGCGCGCGATCATCAACCAGGTATTCCACAACGCGCGGGTCGACATCCCGAGCAGCATCGTCGAAACCACGTCGATCATGACCTTGCTGTCGTTGATCCAGCAGACCGACATGCTCGGCGTCACACCGCTGTCGGTGGTCGAGGATTATCCGGGTCGGGATTTGCTCGCGGTGCTGCCGATCAAGTTCGAGGCGCGACTGCCGCCTTTCGGGCTGATCACCCGGCGCCATCGCATTCAGTCTTCAGCGATGCAGGCGTTCATGAATTCGGTGCGGGCCGAGCACGCGCTGGCCAAATGATAAAGGCCCGGAGCATTGCTCAAGGCCTTCTCGGGTTTACCCGCAACTACACGGTTTTACGGAAGACGAACACCAGACCGACAATGATCAGCAGCATGCCGAACAAGCTCAACATCGCCAGGCGATTGCCAAAGATCAGATAATCCATCACTGCCGTTACCGCTGGCACCAGGTAAAACAGGCTGGTGACATTCACCAGATTGCCTCGAGCAATCAAGCGGTACAGCAACAACGTTGCCAGCACCGACACCACCAGCCCCATCCACAACACCGGCAGGATGAAACCGCTGCTGTGCTCGAAGTGAAACGGCTGGAAGGGTACGAAAATCCCGCACAACAGCAGTCCGGCCAGATACTGCACCGGCAGTGTGCCGAGGGGATTGTCGGTGATGCGTTTCTGCATGATCGAACCGAAGGTCATGCTCGCCAACGCCAGCAGACCGAAAAGCATCCCGGCCAGCGACACCCCGGCCAACCCGATGCCCTGATAGACCACCATGACCAACCCGGTCAGCCCCAGGGCCAGACCGAACATCCGGCTCCAGGAACGCTGGCGTTCCATCAGCACCACGGTGAGGATCGGCTGCACGCCCATGATGGTCGCCATCACCCCGGGCGTGACTTTAAGGTCCAGGGCCAGCAGATAGAAAATCTGATACGCCCCCAACAACACCACGCCGGTGACCATCGCATACAGCATCGGTTTGCCGCCCTTGGGCAACTTCAGTTTGAGCAACGGCACCAGCAACACCAGGCCGCCCAGGGCGATGACGAAACGGAACATCAGGAAGGCAAAGGGCGACGCGTGGGCCAGCCCCCATTTGGAGAAGATCGCCCCGCTGCTCCACAGCAGAACGAACAGGCTCGTGGACGCCGCCGCGAGCGCGGAATTTTTCGAAAGGACAAACATGAATACCACCTGTAGTCAGGCAAAAAGCCAACTCAGCCGAAGCTGAAATTCAGTCGTTTTTTTTCAGGCGGGCGCTTTTTCAGACGTGCTTGGGAACAGCAGAGAGCAGCTGATCAGCCCGAAATGCCAACGCCTGGCGGTGAGACCACCGCGCACACTGGCGTGCGACTGACAGGAGGGGGGTAATGACTGATCTGCCCCGGCTGCTGATTCCCGCACGGCACGACGCCAGCGTTGACCGCTGAATCGACTACCGCGTTGATGAGGGATGCAGGCATTGGGTTGATCTTTGTTCGAGGGATAAAAAAGTGAGTCCGAAACTCACCTTGCGCCGACTATAACCAGCGTTCGACATGGATTGCAACGACTCGAACAAAAGGCCAGCTACGACAGTCGGTACAAAGTCTGCATTGTGCGGCTGGTGGGGCATTCAGGGACTGCGCGAAAACCTTTAAAAAACCGCTCACAACGAGCGGTTCTTTTATTCTGTATCCAGCGTTAGCCAAACAACCAATACCCCAACAACATCAGCACCAGCACCGCCAGTACCGGACGCAGTACACGGTAGGCCTTGGGATTGCGCCGCTTCCATTGCTTGACCACACCACTGAGTTTATCGCTGGAGTTCTTGCTCCAGGCATAGACCCGGTTGATGCCTCCCACTCGCTCGTCATCAAGGTTCTGCGGTGCCGTCGCACGACCTAGCCAGGCGCTGATACTGCGATTGATGCGGGTCATGAAGCGATTGCTCAGCGGACGTTCGATATCGCAGAACAGTATGACACGGGTCTTTTGCGTTTCATTCTTGACCCAGTGCACGTAGGTCTCGTCGAACATCACGTCTTCACCATCGCGCCAGGCGTAAACCTGACCATCGACAAAGATGCGGCAACCATCGGAATTGGGAGTGGACAGGCCCAAGTGATAACGCAGGGAACCGGCAAACGGATCGCGATGCGGATTGAGGTGGCTGCCGCCCGGCAGTAGCGCGAACATGGCGCCTTTGACGCTGGGGATGCTGTTGACCAGTTGCACGGTTTTCGGGCACAAGGCTTCGGCGGAAGTCAGCGGTTTGTCGTACCACTTGAGATAGAAACGCTTCCAGCCCTTCTTGAAGAACGAGCCAAAGCCGGCGTCGTTGTTCTTTGCCGCCGCGCGGATATACCCCTCGTCGAACAAGTGCATCGCTTCGTCGCGAATCACCTCCCAGTTGTCCTTGAGTACATCAAGTTCCGGGAACTTGCTGCGATCCAGATACGGTTTCGAAGGTACACCGGAAAACAGGTACATCAGGGCGTTATAGGGGGCGAACAGTGCCGAATGGTTAACGAACTGGCGCAAAACCGGCAGGCGCGTCTTGCCGCGCAAATGCACATAGAGGGTGCTACCGAGAAACAGCAACAACAACGAGGCTTTCGCGGCAAACGACGGGATCATCGACAACTCCTTTGAAGATAAACGGCACCGCACCACGTCCATTGCCCGACGTGGCTACCAGCATGATAAACACTACCGCCCCGGTGAAAACCTGCACTTTTCAACATTCAATGTTAATGAATGTGCAACAAAGCACTTATTAACATAAGGTGCCTGAACGCTGGCTGATGCAATCCATCATCAACCGGAACAGATCAATGGATCGCAACCAGCGATAACGCCTCAACCGTCAGCGCCAGTCACGATCCGCCAATATCTGGCACTTACTGGCGATTCTCCTGTTCGGTAAACAGATCACTGAACAGCATGCTCGACAGGTAACGCTCACCGGAATCCGGCAAGATCACGACAATGGTCTTGCCCTGCATTTCCGGGGTCTCCGCCAGTCTTACGGCCACCGCCATGGCGGCGCCGCTGGAAATCCCGCACAAGATTCCCTCTTCCTGCATCAAGCGCAAGGCCATGGCCTTGGACTCTTCGTCACTGACCAGTTCCACCCGATCGACGATCGACAAATCGAGGTTCTTCGGCACAAAACCGGCACCGATGCCCTGGATCTTGTGCGGGCTCGGCTTGATTTCTTCACCGGCCAGGGCCTGGGTGATCACCGGCGACACCACTGGCTCCACCGCCACCGAAAGTATCGGTTTGCCCTGGGTATTCTTGATATACCGTGAAACCCCGGTGATGGTTCCACCGGTTCCGACACCTGCCACCAGCACGTCGACCGCGCCGTCGGTATCGTTCCAGATCTCCGGGCCGGTGGTTTTTTCGTGGATGGCCGGGTTGGCCGGGTTGTCGAATTGCGCCGGCATGAAGTACTTCGACGGGTCGCCGGCAACGATTTCACCGGCCTTCTCGATGGCGCCTTTCATGCCTTTGGCCGGCTCGGTCAACACCAGTTCGGCGCCCAGTGCCTTGAGTACCTTGCGGCGTTCGATACTCATGGACGCCGGCATAGTCAGCATCAGCTTGTAGCCACGGGCGGCGGCCACGAAGGCCAGGCCGATGCCGGTATTGCCGGAGGTGGGTTCTACGATGGTCATCCCCGGCTTGAGTTTGCCGCTGCCCTCGGCATCCCAGATCATGTTCGCACCGATCCGGCACTTGACCGAGTAACCGGGGTTGCGCCCTTCGATCTTGACCAGGATGGTCACACCACGCGGCGCAATGCGATTGATCTGCACCAGCGGCGTATTACCGATGGAGTGGGCGTTGTCAGCGAAAATGCGGCTCATGGCTGGGTCCTTAACGACAGCATTGAAATAGGGCATCAAGGTAAGCCTCTTGCCCGCAGGCGTCCAGTCGGGTCGAACGTCCGCTTATCAGTGCAGTCAATGGCTTTAGACAGCCAGAGATTTGCCGCCATGAAACGTCGATACAGCTGGCCCCTGTGGACCCTCGCCGGCCTCGGTCTGCTGCTGGTTGCCTTGCACATTGCCCTGCCCTACATCGTGCGCGATTACCTCAACGAGAGATTGGCGAACATGGGTGACTACCGCGGCCAGATTACCGACGTGGACCTGGCCCTGTGGCGCGGCGCCTACAAAATCAATGGACTGAAAATCGTCAAGGTCAATGGCAAGGTCCCCGTGCCTTTCGTCAATGCGCCATTGATTGACCTCTCCGTCAGCTGGCACTCGCTCTGGCATGACCACGCAGTGGTGGCCGAGGCGCAGTTCGACAAACCCGAGGTCAACTTCGTCGATGGCGCCAACAAGCAAAATTCCCAGACCGGCGAGGGTACCGACTGGCGAGCACAATTAGGCAAGCTGCTGCCCATTACCCTGAACGAAGTGCGGATCAACGACGGCAAGATCAGTTTTCGCAACTTCAACTCCAAGCCACCCGTGAACATGAATGCCACAAAAGTGGATGCCAACATCTACAACCTGACCAACGTGGTCGACACCAAAGGCAAGCGTGATGCGCGCTTCGAAGGCAAAGCCCTGCTGCTGGGGCACGCACCACTGGAAACCACAGCCACATTCGATCCCTTGAGCGACTTCGAAGACTTCGAGTTTCGCTTGCGCACCACGGATATCGAGCTCAAGCGCTTGAACGACTTCGCCGCGGCCTACGGCAAGTTCGACTTCAACGCCGGCCATGGCGACGTGGTGATCGAAGCCTCAGCCAGCAAGGGGCGACTGACCGGCTATATCAAGCCATTGCTGCGCGATGTTGACGTGTTCAACTGGCAGCAGGATGTGCAAAGCGAGGACAAAGGGCTATTCCGCTCGATTTGGGAAGCCCTCGTCGGTGGTACCGAGACCGTCTTGAAAAACCAGGGCAAAAACCAGTTTGCGACACGGGTCGAACTCAAGGGTAATGTGCATCAGCAAGATGTCAGCGCATTCCAGGCTTTTTTACAGATTTTACGCAATGGTTTCATCCAGGCATTCAATGCGCGGTATGAACGGCCAAAGCCGGATGCAGGCTGAGTCACCAAGTGACGCCCCATTCAGAGACTGAATAAGCCGTCTGCGTTCACAGTCGACCGGACACCGCGTTATAGTCGGGGCTGACTCTTTTATTGCCCCCCGCCCTGCCTCGTACAGGTCGGCGTTACCGTTCGAGGATTAGCAGATGAAGTTCGAAGGCACCCAGGCCTACGTCGCCACCGATGACCTGAAGCTGGCGGTCAACGCCGCCATCACCCTGGAGCGGCCGTTGCTGGTCAAGGGCGAACCGGGCACCGGCAAGACCATGCTCGCCGAGCAACTGGCCGAATCCTTTGGCGCCAAGCTGATCACCTGGCACATCAAATCCACCACCAAGGCCCACCAGGGCCTGTACGAGTACGACGCGGTCAGCCGTCTGCGCGATTCGCAGCTCGGCACGGAAAAGGTCCACGACGTTCGCAACTACCTGAAAAAGGGCAAGCTCTGGGAAGCCTTCGAATCCGAAGAACGGGTCATCCTGCTGATCGACGAAATCGACAAGGCCGACATCGAATTCCCGAACGACTTGCTGCAAGAACTCGACAAGATGGAGTTCTACGTTTACGAGATCGACGAGACCATCAAGGCCAAAAAACGTCCGATCATCATCATTACCTCCAACAACGAAAAAGAGCTGCCGGATGCGTTCCTGCGCCGCTGCTTCTTCCACTACATCGCTTTCCCGGATCGCGTGACGATGCAGCGGATCGTCGACGTGCACTACCCGGACATCAAGAAAGACCTGGTCAGCGAAGCGCTGGACGTGTTCTTCGACGTACGCAAGGTGCCGGGCCTGAAGAAGAAGCCTTCGACCTCCGAGCTGGTGGACTGGCTGAAGCTGTTGATGGCCGACAACATCGGCGAAGCGGTGCTGCGCGAGCGTGATCCGACCAAGGCCATCCCGCCGCTGGCCGGTGCGCTGGTCAAGAACGAACAGGACGTGCAACTGCTGGAGCGTCTGGCGTTCATGAGCCGTCGCGGCAGCCGATAAGGGTCAACGCCATGTTGCTCAACCTGTTCAATGAAATGCGTGCAGCCAAGGTGCCGGTCTCGGTGCGTGAGCTGCTGGACCTGATCAACGCGCTGAAACAACGCGTGACCTTCGCCGACATGGACGAGTTCTATTACCTGTCCCGGGCGATCCTGGTGAAGGACGAAAAGCATTTCGACAAATTCGACCGGGCGTTCGGTGCCTACTTCAATGGCCTTGAAAAACTCGACGACCACTTGCAGGCCTTGATTCCCGAAGACTGGCTGCGCAAGGAATTCGAGCGTTCGCTGACCGACGAAGAGCGGGCGGCGATCCAGTCCCTGGGTGGCCTGGACAAGCTGATCGAAGAGTTCAAGAAACGTCTGGAAGAACAAAAGGAACGCCACGCCGGTGGCAACAAGTGGATCGGCACCGGTGGCACCAGCCCGTTCGGTTCCGGCGGTTTCAACCCGGAAGGCATTCGGGTCGGCGATGCCGGCAAGCGCCAGGGCAAGGCGGTCAAGGTCTGGGACCAGCGCGAATACAAGAACCTCGACGATTCAGTCGAGCTGGGCACCCGCAACATCAAGGTCGCCCTGCGGCGCTTGCGCAAGTTTGCCCGACAGGGCGCGGCCGAAGAGCTGGACATCGATGGCACCATCGACCATACCGCCAAGGATGCCGGCCTGCTGAACATCCAGATGCGGCCGGAGCGGCGTAACACCGTCAAGCTGTTGCTACTGTTCGACATCGGCGGCTCGATGGACGCCCATGTGAAGATTTGCGAGGAGCTGTTCTCGGCCTGCAAGACCGAGTTCAAGCATCTGGAGTACTTCTACTTCCACAACTTCATTTATGAATCGGTGTGGAAGAACAACATGCGCCGCACCTCCGAACGCACCTCGACCATGGACCTGCTGCACAAGTACGGTGCTGACTACAAAGTGATCTTCATCGGTGATGCCGCCATGGCACCCTACGAAATCACCCAGGCGGGCGGCAGCGTCGAGCACTGGAACGAAGAAGCCGGTTACGTGTGGATGCAGCGGTTCAAGGAGAAGTACAAGAAACTCATCTGGATCAACCCGTATCCGAAGGACACGTGGGGCTATACCTCTTCGACCAACATCGTGCGGGATTTGATTGAGGACCAGATGTATCCGCTGACCCTTCGCGGGCTGGAGGAAGGGATGCGGTTTCTGTCCAAGTAGAAATTCGTCGCCTGTGGAGGCCTCTTCGCGAGCAAGCCCGCTCCCACATTGGTTTTGTGCACGACACAGATCAAATGTGGGAGCGGGCTTGCTCGCGAAGCTTTTAGCCTTTCAAAAAGCGCTGCAAATACTCGACCTGTTCACGATGGGCGACATCCTGCACCACCGGCCGCAACCGCACCCGCGCCCCTGGCAGGCACTGCGCAAGCCGCGCCAGTGCCAACGGTGTCAACGCCCCCAATCGCGGATAACCACCGATGGTCTGCCGATCATTGAGCAACACAATCGGCTGCCCGTCAGGCGGCACTTGCACCGCCCCCAACGGAATACCTTCGGAAATCATCGGTTTGCCCTGGTACTGCAGCGCCGTGCCCAACAGGCGAATGCCCATCCGGTCGGCTCGGCTGTCAAGACTCCACACGCTGTTGAACGCATCGAACAGACTCTGCCCGCTGAACTCGCCAATCTGCGCACCCAGCACCAGATCCAGCAATGGCTCGCCGGTGAAGTCCAGCACGCATTGGCTTGGCAACTCCCGCAGCAATACCAGCGAGTTCCCCGAGTAGCTCAAGGACGCGCCTTCACCCAGCGCATGGCCCATTCCGTCCAGGCCACCCAGTTCTTCACGGACCACCGTCGCGCTGCTGCCCAGCACTTTCGGTGCATCAAACCCACCCGGCGCCGCCAGATAGGCCCGGGCGCCGAGTAGCGGCCGGGTGAATTGCAAACGCTGACCTTTGTGCAACCTGAAACTGCGCCATGGCGCCAGCGCTTCGCCGTCCACCTGCGCGCCAAGATCCGCTCCGGCCAAGGCCAGCACGCAATCCTCCTCGGCCGCGATGGTGAATCCGCCAAGGGTGATTTCGATTACCGGCGCATCCAGCCCGTTGCCCAATAGCCAGTTGGCCCAGGACATCGAACGCCAATCGGCGGCTCCGCCCTGGGTCACGCCCAGATGCCGCACGCCGAATCGACCGGCATCCTGCAACAGGCACAGCGCCGTACTCGCTTCAATGGTCAGACGGCTCATGCCTGGGCCTCCAGTGGCGTATCGTCACCGCCCAGATTAATGAATTCGGCATGGCCAACTGCTTCGAACCGTACGGTGTCACCGGGTTGCATCAGGCTGTAGCCGTCACGGTTGCGATCGAACAATTTGGCCGGTGTGCGGCCGATCAGGTTCCAGCCCCCCGGCGACACCACCGGGTAGGCTGCCGTCTGCCGTTCGGCGATGCCGACACTGCCGGCGGCGACTTTCTTGCGGGGCGTGTTCAGACGCGGCGCGGCAAGCACCTCTTCCACCAGCCCCATGAAGGCGAAGCCCGGCGCAAAGCCCAGGGCAAACACCTGATATTCACGCTCGCAGTGACGACGGATCACCTCCTCCACCGCCAACCCGCTGCGTTGCGACAACAGGCTCAATTCCGGACCGACGCTCAAGTCGTACCACACCGGCAACACATGGCAGGTACCGCGCGTACGCGCATTGGGCGACAGATCGATCAACGCCTGGGCAATCAATTCCCGGGCCTGGGCAGGACTCAGCGCGGTCAAGTCGTAATGCACCATCAAGGTGGTGTAGGACGGCACCAGATCGATCAGATGCCCGGCAAATGCCGTGCGCAGACTTTCACTGGCCGCCAGCATCCACGGCATGTTGGTTTCGGCAATTTCATCGAACAGGCGCACCATCAGGCAGTCCAGCGCCACCACTTCCACCCGCAGCTTCATGACGCGCTCTGCCGGTTCAAGGCTTCACGGATGCGTTGCACGGCAGCGACCGAACTGGCGTTGTCGCCGTGCACGCACAGGGTATTGGCCTGCAAATGCAGGGCGCTGCCATCGCTGGCAGTGAGCGGATCGCCACGGGCGATGGTCAGCGCCTGCTCGATGATTTTTTCCGGATCGTGATGCACCGCTCCCGGCAGTTGTCGCGACACCAGCCTGCCGGCGCTGTCATAAGCGCGGTCGGCAAAAGCCTCGAACCACAGGGTCACGCCGTATTCATCGCCCAGTTGTTGGGCGGCGCTGTTGTCGCGGGTGGCCATCAACATCAACGGCAGGTTGCGATCATAGGACGCTACCGCTTGCAGCACCGCGCGCAGTTGTGCCGGGTTGGCCATCATGTCGTTGTACATCGCGCCATGGGGTTTGACGTAACTGACACGACCACCCTGGGCCCGGCAGATGCCGTCGAGGGCGCCGATCTGGTAATGCAGAATGTCTTGAAGTTCCTGGGGGGCATAGGCCATGGATCGACGGCCGAACCCCACCAGGTCCTGATAGGCCGGATGCGCGCCAACTTGCACACCGTGGCTGAGGGCCAGGCTGACGGTCTTGCGCATGATGCTCGGGTCGCCGGCGTGAAAACCGCAGGCGATGTTGGCGCAATCGATGAAGGGCATGATTTCCGCGTCCAGACCCATGGTCCAGCTGCCGAAACTCTCGCCGATGTCGCAGTTCAATAGCAGGCGGCTCACACTGAACACTCCTGTAGGCTTTATTCTTTTCAGCTGCGGGACATATCCGTAAGACAGCCCCGCAGATTATCAGTTACTGGGCGTCGAGTTGCTTGCCACGGGTTTCCGGCAAACTCAAGGCCGCGAGGATCACCACGCCGTAGGAAACCGCCGCAAAGGCACCGATGCCTACACTCAGCGGCACGGTCTGGCTGAGCAGGCCAATCAACAGTGGAAACAACGCCGCCAGCGCCCGTCCGATGTTGTAGCAAAAACCCTGGCCCGAACCGCGAATGCGCGTGGGGAACAACTCGGTCAGGAATGCACCCATGCCACTGAAGATCCCCGAGGCGAAGAAGCCCAGCGGAAAGCCCAGCCACAGCATCACGCCGTTGCTGACCGGCAGTTGCGTGTACAGCAACACAATGGTGAACGAGCCGACGGCGAACAGGATGAAGTTCTTTTTACGTCCGAGGATGTCGGTCAAATAGGCGCTGATGACATAACCCACGTAGGACCCGATGATCACCATCGCCAGATAACCGCTGGTATTGAGCACGCTCAAACCGCGTTCGTTCTTCAGGAAAGTCGGCAACCAGGACGTGATCGCGTAGTAGCCGCCCAGGGCGCCGGTGGTCAGCAACGAAGCGCGAATCGTGGTGAAGAGCATGCCGGGGGCGAAAATCTCGTAGAACTTCGACGGGTTGCTCGGCTCCTGCCTGGCTTTGGCTTCACGATAGATTTCCGGGTCCTTGACCAGGCGACGGACGAATATCACGAAGATTGCCGGCACGATGCCGAGGATGAACAGCGCGCGCCAGGCGTCTTCCGGTGGCAATACCGAGAACAGCAGCGCATACAGAATCGCCGTCAACCCCCAACCCAGCGCCCAGCCGGACTGCACCATGCCCACGGCCTTGCCACGGTCCTTGGCTCGAATGACTTCACCGATCAGCACCGCGCCGGCCGTCCACTCACCGCCGAAACCGAAGCCCATCAGGGTCCGTGCAATCAGCAGTTGCTCGTAGCTCTGGGCAAAGCCGCAGAGGAAGGTGAAGAAGGCAAACCACAGCACCGTCAGCTGCAAGGTGCGAACACGACCGATGCGGTCGGAGAGAATACCCGCTACCCAGCCGCCGATGGCCGAAGCGATCAGCGTGCTGGTGTGAATCAGCCCGGCCTGGCCGGTGGTGATGCCCCACATGGCAATCAGGGTTGGCACCACAAAGCTGAGCATCTGGGTGTCCATGCCGTCCAGGCCATAGCCGATCTTGCAGCTCCAGAAGGTGCGGCGTTCCTGCTGATTGATGTTGCGATACCAGTCGAAAGGTCCCGGACGGGCCGAGGCTTTCGGAATGGCGGTGGTGTCGGGCGCACTCATGGCAAATCTCCGCGCTGATTTTATTGGTATTGTTCTGAGCCCCGACGACGCCTATCGTGGGAACCGGATGCGCCGATTTTTGGACGCGCGCCCCTGCTGCGTCCAACTAATAAAAACCCGCCTTAGACATAAGAAATCTTTATCCCATGAACCTGAAGTTTCTCGAGACCTTTGTCTGGGTCGCCCGACTCAAGAGTTTCCGCCTGACCGCCGACAAGCTCTTCACCACTCAGGCCTCGATTTCCAGCCGCATCGCAGTGCTTGAAAGCGAGCTGGGGGTAAAGCTGTTTCTGCGGGATTCTCGCGGCGTGAGCCTGACGCCCGAAGGCCTCAAGGTGCTCGATTACGCCGAGCAGATGATGGACACCATGCAGGCGCTCAAACAGTCGATCGAGACCCGCTCGAGCAAGGCCGGGCGGGTGCGCATCGGCGTGATGGACACAGTGATCCATACCTGGCTCAGCCCGTTGGTGGCGCAGATGACCGATCACTACCCGCTGGTGGAAATCGAACTGGTGGCCGATACCTCGCTCAACCTCTGCGATCAGCTGCAAAAAGGCTTTCTCGATGTGATCCTGCAGACCGACCTGCTGCGCCAGGAAAGCGTGCGCAGCCTGGAACTGGCCAGCCACCCCATGGGCTGGATCGTTGCCAGCAACTCGATCTACAACCGCAATTACACGAACGTCGCCGAACTGGCGCGTGAGCGGATTATCACTTATTCGAAAAACTCCCATCCGCATCAGGAAGTGCTGGCGCTGATGCAGGCCAATGGCGTCATGACACCGCGACTGAACTGCGTGAATTCGGTGTCGGCCATCACCCGTTTGTTGCGCGACGGCTTCGGCATCGGCGCATTGCCACCGGTGCTGGTGGCCGAGGAACTGGAGCGGGGGGAATTGACCTTGCTGGCCATCGACCAACGCCCGCCCAACCTGCAAGTGGTGGTGTCATGGCGGGTCGGCGCGGAGTGGGTCGAAGAGATCGTGACGTTGTGTCAGCACGTGGTGGAGAACTATGCGCAGAAGGTGGGCGAGCACTACATGGTCTTGAGCAAACCCCTGGCCAGCCTCTGAAAAGGAGCGCCCCACAGCACAACAAGCAATTACTATCATTTGCATTAATATTTTGAAAATGTATTCTCTGCGCGCATTCAGCTAAACCACTGTCCAGAAGGAATCGGACTTGATGCGCGCTTTCACGCAAAGACAGCAGCAACTGCTCTCACACTGGAGCGAAGCCTTCGGCACTCAGGCCTTCCAGTCTCGCCGCATCACCCCCGACCATTTGAGCTATGCACCGGCGCCCGCCGCGCTGCGCCGCTTCCAGCGTCTGATCCCGCTTACATCTTGCGTCTCATCGAGAGCGTTGCCTGGCTCTGCGCCTTGACACTGGCGGCCACGGCGCTGGCTTACGAATGGCTGGGGGTTCTCGTCTCCGGGGAATCTGGCAAGGCGCACTGTTCCCCATCACCTAGGCACTGATCGCCAACACCGTGTTTTCAAGCCAGCAGGGTTTTGCCCTCGGGATCCGCCGGGTGCGCTCATTCACCTCCACATCCGGCCCCGCAAATTTGCCTAGCCACACTTATCACGACTAAAAAAAGACCACCTCATGACCCGAACCAAACTTTCCTTGCTGATTCCGCTGCTCGGCTCCGTCAGCGTCCAGACCTGGGCCGAGGACAGCGACCAGCAACCCGGCACATTGAACATGCAAGCCACCGTCGTTTCCGCGACTCGCAGCGAAGCGAGCATTGCCTCGATTCCTGGCTCGGTCCAGGTGATCGACGAGCAACAGATCCGCGAGCAGAGTGGCGCGGGGCGTCGGGTCTCCGACATTCTGGGGCAACTGGTTCCCGGCCTGGCGCCGTCCAGCGGCGGGATGAGCAACTTCGGCCAGACCCTGCGCGGGCGCAACATGCTGGTGTTGATCGACGGCGTGTCGCAGAACGCCACGCGTGACAACTTCCGCCAGCTCAACAGCATCGCGCCGGCCAGTATCGAACGCATCGAGGTGGTTTCCGGCGCCAGCAGCATTTACGGTGCCGGTGCCTCAGGCGGCATCATCAACATCATCACCAAGCGCAATCAGGGTCAGGACCTTGCCTACAGCAGCAAACTGGGCCTGACCAGCGGCAACAACCTCAATAGCAAAGGTTTCGCCTACGAGGCCTTTCAGAGTGCGACCGGGCGCAAGGATGCCCTGGACTGGTACGTGTCCGCCGACCTGACCCAGCGCAACGACCAGTATGACGGCAACGGCAATCGCATCCCTCAGGACACCTCCCAGGGCAGCAACATGGACACCGAAACCTATGACCTGCAAGGTCGTTTCGGTTACGAACTGGATGCCGACAAAAAACTCAGCCTGTCGCTGCAGGACTACAAGGACCAGCAAGACACCGGCTACACCAAAGACCCGAAAAACCCGCAGCAAGCCGTGGCGGTCCAAGGGCTGAAACTTGATGACCAACCCTATACCCATAACCAGGCGGCCAATCTCAACTACACCGACAACGACTTCTACGGCCAGGGCCTGCAACTGGAAAGTTACTGGCGCCGGGCCGACGCGTTGTTCTTCCCGGACCTGTCGCGGGGCAAGGCCGGGATCGCCGACAACAACAGCGTGCAGGATGTCTACGGCCTGCGTGCGGCCATCGACACGCCGTTGCCGGCCATTGGCAGCGCCACAGGCAACCTGGTCTGGGGCGCCGACTATGATCACGAACGCTCCCGCCAGCGTGGTGACCAATACACCCTCAAAGGGCTGACCTACACCAAGACCGGCACCACTTACGAGATGGGCCCGGATATCGAAACCACCACCAAGGCGCTGTTCGGGCAGATGTCCTGGGACATCGGGGACTGGACCTTGCGTGGCGGTGTGCGCCGCGAATGGATCGAAAGCGAGGTCTCCGACAGCATCGCCTACGGGCAGATCGTGCAGACCGGCGTACGCGCCGTCCTGCCCGGTGACACCCTCAAATACGACGCCACGCTCTATAACCTGGGCGCGGTCTATCACCTGAGTGAGCATCAGGACGTCTTCGCCAATTTCAGCCAGGGCTTTTCGCTGCCGGACATCCAGCGCTTCCTGCGTGACGTGAGCAGCACCTTCGACATCCAGAGCCTCAACGCCCAGGCCATCAAGGTCGACAGCTATGAGCTGGGCTGGCGCGGTGACTGGGACCGGTGGCAGGCCGACGTCACCGTCTATGAAAACACCTCGGACGTGACCCAGTTCTACGATGCCAATAGCCGTGTCTTGCGTCTGATCAATCAGAAGGAGCGGGTTCGCGGCATCGAAAACAGCCTGACCTACCGCGCAACCGATCACTGGTCGGTGGGTGGTACCTATGCCTGGGCCAAGGGCGAGACCCAGCAGAACGGGAAATGGATCGATCTGCCGGCAACACGTATTTCACCGGCCAAGACCACGCTGTTCGTCGGCTACACCGAAGACGACTACAGCCTGCGCCTGCAAGGCATGCACCTGTCCAGTTACGACGCTGCGGCCAAGGACAACAACGGGCGCGACATCGAAGGCTATACGCTGGTGGACCTGCTCGGCTCCGTGTACTTGCCGGTCGGTCGCCTGGAAGGCGGGGTGTACAACCTGACCAACCGCACGTACGTCAACCTGTTCGCCCAGGCCAACGCCAAAGCGCCATACCCCAACGCCGAAGGCCGTACCTTGAGCATGAGCTATTCGATAGATTGGTAATCAACCGAGGAGCCGGCTTGCCGGCTCCTCGACGTTCGACGGGGTTACAAACCGCGCAAATCCCGCTCTTCGATCGGCCGGCTCTGGCGCAGACGCTTGCCGCCCAGCACCACCCAGTCGATCAGTCGGAACAGGCACTCGATCCCGAACGACAGCAGCAAGGCGCCGCTCATGCCCCAGACCATCGCTTCGGGCGTCAACAGGATCTGGTAGCTGTAGCCATTCCAGGTTTCCTTGCGGATATCCGGATCGGCGGCCAGCACCACTTGCAGGAAGCGGATGTACCACGGGCCCTGCATCGCCTGGAATTGCTTGTCCAGCGCCACCTGACGGGTCAGCAGGTTGCCCAGGCTGTCGGCGTCGCTGCGAAAGATCGGGTCTTCGCTGGCGCGGTAATGCGCGACCAGAGCTTGCATGTCACCCTTGAAGAACTGATTGGCGGTGTTCTGGAAGCCGCTCAGACTGGCCTGCGCCTCGATCAGGTGCGCCTCGACCCGTTTGGCGTAATCGCTGATGAAGCCCGGCACCTGGACACCGATCAACAGGCCCGCCGCAAACAACACCAGCCGTAGATAACTGAGCAACATGCAAGGAGTCCTTATTCGGTCTGGCCCTGGCTGACGCATTCGCCGCGTCGCCACAGGCTCCATTGACCCGGTTCGTAACGGGTCCAGGTTTCGTTTTCGGTCAGGGGTTCGGTGGCGATGACGGTCACCACATCGTTAGGCGTGGTTTCGGCCTGAAAGTCGACGATCACGTCGACATCCTTCAAGCGTGCCGGGCCAAACGGTGCACGACGGGTGATTTGCGCCAGCTTGGTCGAGCAATAGCAGAACAGCCAGTCACCGTCGCTGAGCAGGCAGTTGAACACGCCTTTGCTGCGGTATTCGGCGCACGCTGCCACCAGATCAGGCAGCAGCTCTTCGACCTCGACCGGCTCGGGGAACGCCGCACGCACACGGTTGAGCAAATCGCAAAACGCTGCTTCGCTGTCGGTATCACCGACCGGGCGATAGAAACTGGCCACTGGCTGGAAGTCCGCTAACTGGCCGTTATGGGCGAAACACCAGTTGCGCCCCCACAGCTCACGGACGAACGGATGCGTGTTGGACAGGGAGACCTTGCCGACGTTGGCCTGGCGGATGTGCCCGATCACCACTTCGCTCTTGATCGGATAGCGCTGCACCAGGTTCGCGACCTCCGACTCGCAGCTCGCCGCCGGGTCCTGGAACAGCCGCAGTCCACGGCCTTCATAGAAGGCAATGCCCCAGCCATCGCGGTGCGGGCCGGTGCGTCCGCCGCGCTGCATCAGCCCGGTGAAGCTGAACACGATATCGGTCGGGACATTGGCGCTCATGCCCAATAACTCACACATGCTCGGACTCTCGCTCAATCGCAGGGGCAAGGTTACAGACGGGGTTCGACTCGCATCCGCTGAGGAGTGCTCGGCACGGGCGGACGACCGTAACGATCATCGCCGGCACCGCCGAACGGTTGATCGTCCTCGGGCTCGTCTGCACGGACGGCAGCTTTGGCGGCGGCAGCCTGTTCCCTGCGGGCATTGGAGGCGCGCTCGATGGGGAAACGGATCGCCACCAGCACCAGATAGAAGCCGAACGCGATCATGCCGTACATGAACAGATCGGAAATCGCCCGCCAGGCGTTGTTGCCGACCTTGAACAGCAGGTCGAGCGCGGTAATGGCGAGAGCCGGTGCGACTTTGTCCTTGACCGGGTCGATGATGGTCGGGCTGAACAGCAGCACGACCATCGCCAGCCGTAGCGGCTCACGCAGCCAACGCCACATCCAGCGGGTCAAGCGCATCCACACCAACAGGCAGCCCAAAGCGGCGAAGGCGTAGAGGCCCCAAGCGATCAGATAGTCGTTCTCGGTCATGGTGTCCATGGCAAGGCAGGCAAGTCGGGTAGAGACAGGCCATTACTGGCCTGCCTCCCCCTAAGAACCGTACGTGCGCCTTTCAACGCATACGGCTCAAGTCTTTAGAAAGCCCCTTGCGGAGCCGGTTTGTTCACTGTCAATCCACGGCTGTGAAGCTGTTGGTGACAAATAGGATGCAATAGTACCCGGTTATCCAGGGTGTCTCTACCGCCATGAGTGCGGTGGATAATGTGATGGTCATGCCATCCCGTTTCCTTCGTAATCGGTTGTTTGCACATCAGACACAGTCCTTTCTGGCTTTGATAGAGACTGAGAATCTGTTTGCGATACTTCAGCTTTTTCAGCATCTGTGCCGTCCGCAGCTTCTCGCCCATTTCTTCCATGGAAGGGTCGAAGGGGTTGTACTCCCCACTAACCTTCCTGTGTCGTTCGATCGGTGTACTCGCAAGCGAATACAGAGCGACCTCCTTTTTTGTCCCGTTTTCCTCCAACATCGTGGTGGCAAACACCCAACTTCTGCTTCCTTGAGTTCGGAAATACTTCTTCCCGATCCATTGCAGTGACTTGTTCGGGTGCCGCCGCTTTGCCCAACGCCATAGAGCATAAAACAACAAATTATCCATGCGGCTGTAGGCCTGCTTGGCTACTACAGGCTGGTGATACAGCGCCCAGCCTTTCAAGATGGGATTGAGCAATCGAATCAAATACTCCTGCTTCGCCATCTTGTTGGCGTCGATGACCTCCTTCACCTTGTGATAGAACGCCTTGACATTCTTCTTACTCGGTTTGATCAGAAGCTTCCCGTCGTACTTACGGAAATTCCAACCCAGAAAGTCGAAGCCTTGATCGGTATGGACGATATGTGTTTTCTCAGGGGATAACTGCAACCCGCGTACTGCCAGGAATTGCTCCACCCAAGGTCTGATTTCGCTTTCCAGTACCTCTTTCGAGTTTCCAGTAATCACAAAATCATCCGCATACCGCACCACGTTGATCTTCAGCTTTCTGGCCCTTGTCACGCCCAGATACTGCTTGAGCTGTGTTTCCAGACCATCGAGCGCCATATTTGCCAAGGTAGGCGAGATAATCCCGCCTTGTGGCGTACCAGCATCCGTTGCCTGTAGCTGGCCTTTATGAATCACGCCAGCCTTCAACCATTTCCGAAGAATCGCTTTGTCCGTAGGGACGTTGGCGAGCATCCAGTCATGATTAATGTGATCAAAGCAGCCTTGTATGTCCGCCTCCAGTATCCATTGGGCCGAAACCTTCTTGGACAGGCAAACAAACAACTGTCCCATCGCATCCGCCGTAGAGCGTTCGATCCTGAAGCCGTAGCTGTTCGGATCGCCCTTGGTTTCTGCAATGGGTGCCAGAGCTAGCAAATACAGCGCCTGCATAGCCCTGTCAGTCATGGTTGGGATACCCAAAGGGCGTTCCTTCCCATTCGACTTCGGAATGAACACACGCCGTAAAGGTCGTGGTTTATATCCGTGACGCTTCAACCCATTTGCCGCTTTCCATTTTGCGTCGGGTGTATCCCAGAGCACGCGGTCGACTCCCGCCGTGCGCTTACCCTGGTTTTCAGTGACTCGCCGTACGGCCAAGTATCTGGCCGATCGAGAGCGGGTCAGCATCCGTTGCAGGGCTTTCACCCTGCGCCCTTTGCCTTCCCGACAAGCCTTCGCAATCCGCACCTGCATTGCCCGAACATTCCGCTGAACACGACACCAATCGATGTCATGCCATTGTTGCGGAGTGCCGGAAAGCGCAGGCACGGCCATTTGGCTGTGCTCTATCATGCTGCCTTCCTCTCAAGTTTCCCCGAGCAGAAGACGTACGCATCCCCTGACGGGAATGGACGCTCCCGTCAGGGTTGGATTAGTAGGAGGCCCAATACTGCGGGTCTCTAAGATCATTGAGACAGGTTCAGTCAGAGTTCATGCGACGAAAGACCACGCAGAAGTCTGCCCGGTTTCCCGTGAGGTAATGTCCCAACCCCTATCCGAGCCATTACAGCCCGGCTTTCGCTTTCTCTGCGATCCCATACCCGCACAGCCAACAGATCCCCTTGCGGTTCACCTGCCCGAAGGCGGCCATACGGGCTTACCACGTTCCCTGCCTATCACACGATTGGTTTAGGGCCTGCCTTTTCACCGATGGTCCTATGACGACGTACCTCAAGCCTCTACAGAGGTATCCGACCACGTGCCTTTTGGCTCAAGCCTGACAGCAGTTTTGGCTTGTTCATAATTACGGCGTTTATCAGCAGTTCACTTACGTTACCCATACCAACCAGCCTAGCGTCTCAACCCGGCACTGCTCCGAGTATCTATGCTTTACCTCGCGGCAAAAGCACACCCTGACGGGGACTACATTGTGAGAAGAGCTTCACACCTCACCGTTACCAGTGACGCATGTCTTCCTAGGCTATCGTTGGTCGCACAACGAGTCCGCTGCCACCTTGCGAGCAAGGTAGATGGACAATGACAGACAGAGCTTTCGCTCATGTCTCCGGTTTGATGTGAGCAGGGACTGCCGAGGCAGCATGCCCAAAGAAATTGTTACCTCCTGTTTCAAAAGCAGGAGGGAACCCCAGCGGGGATTCTCTCCCGCATGGGTTTAGCCCTGAACAGGGCTGATGTGTAGTAGGCACTCCAGTACCGGAAAATCTGGTACTGCGGTCGAGCTACCGAGCGCTAATCGACCTTGAGTTTGCCACCGCCGCTGCGGCAAGTCCTTGAAGGCATTGGACTTCTGGGAGGGTTTTGTTTCTTGGGGTTGGGTACCCAAGCTCTTGGCTTCCTTTCGGAAGCCCTTCAAGATGACTCTACACCTCGAAGTCTTGGAGACACGCTACGCGTGTCGCACAGAGGCGCTTATGATAACGGCTTTTCGCCCATCAGGCTGCATCAATGCCTGACTGTTGGGCGCTATCCATGTGGGAGCGGGCTTGCTCGCGAATGCGGCTTATCATTCAACAATGATATTGACTGACCCAACGCCTTCGCGAGCAAGCCCGCTCCCACAGGTTGCCAAGCCCCTATTCCGTACACTGCTCGAGAGCCCTTCATGCCCCTATCCGCCAACATTCACGACGCTCCGATTGCCCACAAGGCTGAAGGCTCCGACCCGTATGCCTGGCTGCAAGAGCGCGACACCGAGGCAGTGCTCGACTACCTGAAAGCCGAAAACAGCTATCAGCAAGTGCAAACCGCCGACCAGGCCGCATTGCGCGAAACCCTGTTCCAAGAGATCAAGGGGCGGATTCTCGAGACCGATCTGTCCCTGCCCTCGCCATGGGGCCCCTATCTGTATTACACCCGCACCACGGCAGGCGATGAGTACGCCAGGCACTACCGCTGCCCGCGTCCGGTCGATGACAGCCTGACCCTCGACGAAAGCCGCGAACAACTGCTGCTGGACCCCAACGAACTGGCCAAGGGTGGTTTCTTTTCGCTCGGGGCGTTCAGCATCAGCCCGGACCACCAGCGTCTGGCCTACAGCATCGACTCCAGCGGCGAGGAGATTTACACGCTGTTCGTGAAGGAATTGTCCGACGGCCGTGTCAGCGAGCTGGAATTCCAGGACTGCGACGGCAGCATGACCTGGGCCAACGATAGCCTGACGCTATTCTTTGGCGAACTGGATGACACCCATCGTCCGCACAAGCTGTATCGCTATCGACTGGACGGCACGGCGGCCGAAGAAGTGTTCCATGAGCCGGACGGGCGCTTCTTCATGCATTGCTACCGTTCCAGCTCCGAGCAGCAATTGCTGCTATCCGTGGGCAGCAAGACCACCAGCGAAGCCTGGGTGCTTGACGCCAACCAACCGCAGCACGCCTTTACCTGCATCGCACCACGGGTCGAGGAGCATGAGTACGACGTCGACCACGGCGTACTCGACGGTCAATGGACCTGGTTCATTCGCAGCAACCGTGACGGCATCAATTTCGCCTTGTACACGGCCGTCGATACCGGCGCCGCGCCCACCGAAGCCGACTGGCAGAACCTGATCCCCCACAGCGACACGGTGATGATCGACGGCATCAGCCTTAACACCGGGGCCATGACCCTGAGCCTGCGGGTTGGCGGCTTGCCGGTCATTGAAGTTCACCCACAAAGCCTGGCGCCTTATCGTGTGCAACTGCCGGATGCGGCCTACAGCCTGCACGTGCAAAACAGCCTGGAGTTCGAAAGCGACCGGATTCGCCTGCGCTACGAAGCGTTGAACCGTCCGGCGCAAATCCGCCAGCTTGAACTGGCGACCGGCGAGCAGAAAGTCCTCAAGCAAACCCCGGTGCTCGGCCCGTTCGATGCCGACGCCTACGTCAGCCAACGCCTGTGGGCCACTGCGCCGGACGGCACGCAAGTGCCCATCAGCCTGGTGATCAAGCGCGCAGACCTGGGCAAACCCGTGCCGCTGTACCTCTACGGCTATGGTGCCTACGGCGAAAGCCTCGACCCATGGTTTTCCCACGCGCGCCTGAGTCTGCTGGATCGCGGCATGGCGTTTGCCATTGCCCACGTGCGTGGCGGCGGCGAACTGGGGGAAGCCTGGTATCGCGCCGGCAAGCAGGAGCACAAGCACAACACCTTCAGCGACTTTATCGCCTGCGCCGAACACCTGATCGCCCAAGGCTTCACCACTGCACCGCAGTTGGCTATCAGTGGCGGCAGCGCCGGTGGCTTGCTGATCGGCGCGGTGCTCAACCAACGGCCGGAGCTGTTTGGCGCCGCCATCGCCGAAGTGCCGTTCGTCGACGTACTCAACACCATGCTCGACCCTGATCTGCCATTGACCGTGACGGAGTACGACGAGTGGGGCAATCCTGAAGAGCCGGACGTCCATGATCGGATCAAGGCCTACGCCCCGTATGAAAATGTCACCGCGCAAGCTTATCCGGCCACCCTGGTGATCGCCGGTTACAACGACAGCCGCGTGCAGTATTGGGAAGCAGCCAAGTGGGTGGCGAAATTGCGCGCGACCAAGACCGACAGCAATCCCCTGCTGCTCAAGACTGAGTTGGGTGCCGGGCATGGCGGGATGAGCGGTCGATATCAGGGATTGCGTGACGTAGCACTCGAATATGCATTTTTGTTCAAGGTTTTGGGCATGGCCTGAGGAACCTGGCGCGGTGTGCCGGTCTTAATTGCGTACACCGGCAGCCGATACAACACAAAACCCCTGTGGGAGCGGGCTTGCTCGCGAAGGCGGTGTGTCAGTCAACATCTCTGCTGAATGTTACGACCCCTTCGCGAGCAAGCCCGCTCCCACAAGGGATTTGCGGTGAATTCAAGTCAGCGACAATCACAAAAAAGACCGTGACGACATGTCTGAACCAACCTTTCTGAACAACGAAATTCGCGACTGGCTGATGGATTGCGGCCTGTTCAATCAACTGCAGCCAGCCGACTTCGCCGCGGCTTCGGGCTACTTCAGTATCAGCACCATTGCCCAGGGCGAGGAAATCTTCCAGGAGGGCGATGCCGGCAGTTTCATGTGCATCATCCATACCGGTCAGGTGGCGGTGCAGAAAACCAACGCTGACGGGCAGCGAGTCACCATCGCCACGTTGCGCAGCGGCCGCTCGTTCGGTGAAATGGCCGTGCTCGACGGCGAACGGCGCTCGGCCAGTTGCGTGGCCGCAAGCAACTGCCAGTTGCTCAACCTGGGCAAGGACTCGCTGGAAAAGATGCTCAACGACGCACCGAAAATCGCCGCCAAGATCATCCGCGCCCTCGCCGTTTCCCTTTCCAAACGACTGCGCATGGCCGACGGTCAACTGCTTTCGCAGCAGGTCTAGCCGCCCGGCGATTTGGTTTTCGGCGGATTGGGCTCCAGGCCCGGTATCGGCTGGTCCTTGATCGGCGGGCTGGGCATTTCAATCGGCACCAACGGCGGACCGCTACTGCCGGGGCCGACTTTAGGCAAAGGCGCCGGGCTGATTTGCGGGTACGGCGTGGGCGTCGCGGTGCCGGGCGAACCGGGTATCGGCGCGGGGCTGACGGGAATCGATTGCAGCTGTTGCGCCTGCACTGCAGTTATCGAGAGCGCGGCCAGGGCAATGACCGTTAGAATGGTGCGCTTCATCAATGGCTCCGTTGGCCTTGTCGTCATAAACAGGCTACTCCCAACTGCGTCTGTTTGCCCTCCCGAGTTCTGCCAATTTTCTTCAAGTGAGCCCCATGAAACGTTTCGTTCTGCTGGACACCACCCCCATCCCTGAAAACGGCGGCGCCCTGTGCCTGTTCGAATACGGCGAGGATTTTGTCATCAAGATCCAGGGCGGCGACGGCGGACAATTGATGAACACGCGCATGCACGGCTCCGAAGATGCCCTGGCCGAGATCCCGTGTCGCAAGGTCGCCGGCCGGCCGGGTTCACGGGTGCTCATCGGCGGCCTGGGCATGGGTTTTACCCTCGCTTCGGCGCTCAAGCACCTGGGCAAGACTGCCGAAGTGGTGGTCGCTGAATTAGTGCCTGGCGTTGTGGAGTGGAATCGCGGGCCACTCGGCGAGAAAGCCGGAAACCCGCTTCAAGACCCGCGGACCGTGATTCGCATGGAAGACGTGGCCAAAGTCCTGCAGGCCGAGCCACAGGGTTTCGATGCCATCATGCTCGACGTCGACAACGGTCCCGAAGGCCTGACCCAGAAAGCCAACAGCTGGCTCTACTCCGCCGCAGGCCTCAGTGCCTGCGCCAAGGCCCTGAGACCAAAAGGCGTGTTGGCCGTCTGGTCGGCCAGCGCTGACCGGCAGTTTTCCGACAAACTGAAGAAGGCGGGTTTCAAGGCCGAGGAAGTGCAGGTCTTCGCCCACGGCAACAAGGGCACCCGCCACACCATCTGGATTGCCGAGAAGCTCAAGGGCTAGGCTAAACTTCACCCTATAACCGTCATTAGTCTTTCTACAAAGGTGAACCCATGAGTTCGTCCACCCCGACCAACACATCGAAGCTGGATCGCATCCTCGCCGACAACCAGCGCGACAAGGAAATGGGCTACCGCGACAAGGCCCTGAAGATGTACCCGCACGTCTGTGGCCGCTGCGCCCGTGAGTTCTCCGGCAAGCGCCTGAGCGAACTGACCGTGCACCACCGCGACCACAACCACGACAACAACCCGCAGGACGGCTCGAACTGGGAGTTGTTGTGCCTGTACTGCCACGATAACGAACACTCGCGGTATACCGACCAGCAGTATTTCGACGAAGGCTCACTGAGCACGCCGAAAATTGCCAAGGCTACGCACAACCCGTTTGCGGCACTCGCCGGGTTGATGAAGAAAGAAGACTGAAGATTTTCAGCGCCTGATCCGGCCTCATCGCGAGCAAGCTCGCTCCCACATTTGATTTTGTGAACGACACAGATCCACTGTGGGAGCGAGCTTGCTCGCGATAGCAATAGCCCTGCCACCGCCAATCTCCAAACTGACCGTTGCCGCCCAATCCCCGTATAATCCCGCTTTTTTCCCGAAAGGCACCCCGCTCGTGGCAGACAAACGGTACAGCTGCATTGGTTTGTATAACCCCAAATCACCGGAGAACGTCGGTTCGGTGATGCGCGCCGCTGGCTGTTATGGCGTGGCGTCGGTGTTCTACACCGGCAAGCGCTATGAGCGCGCCGCCGACTTCGTCACCGATACCAAGCGCGTGCACTACGACATCCCGCTGATCGGCATCGACGACCTGAAGAAAATCCTGCCCCTCAATTGTGTGCCCGTCGCCGTGGAACTGGTCGAGGGCGCCCGCCCGTTGCCGGAATACACCCACCCGGATCGCGCGCTCTACATCTTCGGCCCGGAAGACGGATCGCTGGATAAAGAGATTCGCGACTGGTGCGAAGACGTGGTCTACATTCCGACCACCGGTTGCATGAACCTGGCCGCCACGGTCAACGTCGTGCTCTACGACCGCATGTCCAAGGGGCTCAATACCCGCTCCGGGCCAAAATTCCGCTGAATCGCCACACATCCGATTGAACGAGCTGCCCGCCCAGGCTGTCAGTTTGACTATCGATCACTGAAGCCTGGAGACAGACCATGAGCGAACTCAAACCCGTCGAGCGTATCGAATCCACCCCGTTCCAGAGCCCTTCCGAGCAAAACGTGCAGGGCTGGGAACGCATTGGCTCCCTGGCCGGCGGCGTGGTGATGGTGGGCAAGGGACTGCGGCGTGGCGGGATCTTTGGCCTGGTCCAGGTGGCCATCGGCGGCGTGGCCCTGGCGCGCGGCATTACCGGTCACAGCTCGGCGAAAAGCCTGCTGGAGAAAAGCCGTCAGGACATGAACAACGTGCGGGCGAAAATTCAGCGGGCGGGTGAAGAGTTGAAGGCGCTGAAGGCCAATGCCGAGGCGGCGACCAAAACCGCCAGCGTTACCGGCAATGATTCCTTGAAGTCGCCGAAAGCCGGGGTTTGATCCAGGAATTGCACCGAGGCTACCGGCCTCTTCGCGAGCAAGCCCGCTCCCACATTGGTTTTGTGTACGACACAGATCAAATGTGGGAGCGGGCTTGCTCGCGAATGGCGGTGTTACTGAATCAACTCGGTACTGAGCACTTTTGAAGAACCACCGATCACGCTCTCGCTGAGCAGAACAAACGCCTTGGTATCGATATCCCCCTCCCGCATCGCCCCGCGCAACACGTCGTCCAGCGAACGCTTGTTATGGGTTTTCAGGCGAATTTCGCGATCCAGTTCCTGCAGCAACACCACTGCCCTGGCCACCTGCGCCGGGTTGATCCGCTCACCGCGCAGCGTGGTGACTTTCTGGCTGATACTGACCAGCTTGCCGTGCAGGTTCTCGTAGCGTTCATCGCTCATGCCCCCGGCCCGGCGCACCAGTTCGATAGCGTAATACTCGGCAAAGCCTTCACTGATCCAGTTACTGCGCTGCGTGCCGTTGATTCGCCCGAACATCTGGGCCAACTCACGGACCAGGGCACTGGTGCCGCTTTCGCTGACCAACGGCAGGCGACTGTTGAGATAGATCGACTCGTGCGCCGACTGGCTACCGCGCCACATTGGATCATTGGCCCCGACGATCAGCAGTTTGCCCGGGTGTCGCGGATACAGCGCCTGCACTTGCGGCCAGACGAAGGTCAGCAGCGTCAGCACATCCATACGGCGCATGCCCTGCCCCAGCGGCGAGGCGACTGTGACTTCGGTCTCGCCCAGACGAGTGCGGCGACTGCCGAGCTCACCAGCGAGCATCCAGCCGGTAGGCCGGTCGAACAGTCGGGAAGGGTTATCGATACGGAATTTATTCGGGCCGATTCGTGGCCAAGCGGTTTCAACGCTTTTCCAGCCACCGGGCAGCTCGAACTCAAGACGTGAAACCAGTTCGATGCCGTCCTGTTGATCGAGTCTGGCAGCCGGCACCAGATTGTCGCCGCGCATCAACGCCCAGCCTGGCGTCATGCGCGTGTCGAAGCTGCCGCTCTTGCGCCCGTGGCTGATACTCACGCGGTAGGTCAGGCTGGCCTTGTCCGCAGCCGGACGCCAGACACCGCGCGCCGCTTTGCCGGGGGTCAGTTGCCATTGGCCGTCAGCCTTGAAATCGCTGTAGTGGCTGCCGTCGCCAAGGTCGAAATCCAGGCTGCGTACCGCCGAGCCCTGGGCGAGCGTCAGGCGCACTTCGGCCTGATCGCTCTGTGGCAACAGGCGCACGTGGTAATCCAGATTGACCTTGTTTGCAGCCCATGCCGGCGAATTCACGGCCAGTAACCCAAGGATCCACGCCTGCCGCCATCCCACAGCCATACACACTCCTTCGTGAAACGTTGAACCTCAGGCAATCAGCCTGCGCGGAAAATCAGATGATCTTCCCAATCATCTTCCGGCACGCTGCCTTCGGCGAGCATGCGCCCGGACTGGGAAATCCGCTCGTGATGAACGGCATCGCGATCACCGCACACCAGGTGATGCCACAACGGCAGGTCCTTGCCTTCGCTGACCAGGCGATAGCCGCAGGTCGGTGGCAGCCATTTGAATTCGTCGGCCTTGCCCGGCGTGAGCTGGATACAGTCCGGCACCGAGTCACGGCGGTTGGGATAGTCCGTACACTGGCAGGTTTTCAGGTCCAGCAACTTGCAGGCGATGCGCGTGTAATAGACGCTGTTGTCGTCTTCGTCTTCAAGCTTTTGCAGGCAGCACAATCCACAGCCGTCGCACAGCGACTCCCATTCCTCCTGATCGAGTTGATCAAGGGTCTTGCGTATCCAGAACGGTTCTACTTTGGCGGCCATGGTTCGAGCATCGACATCAGGTGGTGAAAAGGCCGCCAGTCTAGTGCCCGAAGCCCCTTGGGCCAAGCATTGGCGACTGTCGGTAGAACGGGCTTGTCAGTTTTTGCGCTGCCAAGTAGGGTTTTGCGTCGTTCCCACCTTCAAACGTAGCAAGGAATCTCTTGATGAGTGCCAACCCACGCGTTGCCGATTACGCCATTCACCCTCAGTTCACCGATCGCTGGTCGCCCCGCGCCTTTACCGGCGAAACGATCCCAGAGGAAACCCTGCTGAGCTTTTTCGAAGCCGCCCGCTGGGCACCCTCGGCCTATAACTCGCAGCCCTGGCGCTTCCTCTACGCACGTCGCGACACGCCGAACTGGGAGCGTTACCTGGGCCTGTTGAACGAATTCAACCGCAGCTGGGCGCAACATGCTTCGGCCCTGGTGATCGTGATTTCGAAAACCACCTTCGTTGCGCCTGGCGCAGCCGAAGAAACCCCGGCCCTGTGGCACACCTTCGACACCGGCTCCGCCTGGGGTCACCTGGCCTTGCAGGCGAGCCTGAGCGGCTGGCACACCCACGGCATGGCCGGCTTCGACCAGGAGCTGACCCGCAAGACACTGAACATTCCTGAAGGCTACGCCCTGCACGCCGCCGTCGCGGTGGGCAAGCTGGGGGACAAGGCGAGCCTGGCGGATTATCTGCAAGCCCGTGAAGAACCCAGCCCGCGTCGTCCATTGAGCGAGTTGGCGGCTGAAGGTGACTTCACCCTCTAAGCCACACTGCAAAACCAATGTGGGAGCGGGCTTGCTCGCGAAGAGGCCGTGTCAGACAAAGATATGTTGAATGACACAACGCATTCGCGAGCAAGCCCGCTCCCACATTTTTGATTGCGGCGAATCAATACCCGCGATCGAAATCCACTTCCCCGCGCAACGCCTCTCCCGCCTCATAAGCCCGCAGGTTCTCGACAAACAACTTCACCATCATCGAAGGCGAAGTCGGTGCCGAGCTGTGGCCGGTCAGCAGCAGGCCCCAGGCCGTCCAGAACGGATGACGCTGGGGCAAGGGTTCCTGACGGCACACATCGATCACTGCACCCGCCAGATGCCCTTCCTTCAAGGCATCCACCAGATCCGCATCGACCACCGCCACTCCGCGTCCGGCGTTGATGAACAACCCGGTCGGCTTGAATTGCTTGAACAGCGCCGCGTCGTAGACATCGTGGGTATCCGGCGTGTTCGGCAGCAGATTGACCACGTAATCGACTTCACCGACCAGCCGCGGCAAATCCGCCATCGAACCAACTTCGATAAACGGTGCCTGCTCCCGTGCGCTGCTGGCAACGCCATACAGTTCGACGCCAAACGGCACGAGGAACTGCGCGACACTTTGACCGATATCACCGGTGCCGACGATCAACACCCTGCGCCCCGCCAGGCTCTGAACCTGGCGACTGTCCCACTTGCGTTCGACCTGGCTGACCAGTCGCGCCAGCACTTCACGCTCGTGACCGAGCATGTACGTGAGCACGTACTCGGCCATGACCTGGCCAAAGATTCCGACTGCACGGGTCAGCCGATAGTGCCGCGGCAAGCCATCGGCCAGCAGCGGCGTGATGCCGGCCCAGGTCGATTGCAGCCATTGCGGTTGATGGCCCTGGCGTAACAGGGTCGCCAGCAAATCAGGCTGGCCGAGCCACACCGGGCAATCGGCGGCCTGGCTGGCCAGTTCGGCGGAATCACCGCTGGTCAGCACCTCCAGGTCCGGTGCCGCCTCGCGCAACAGTTGGGCGTACACGGGGTGGTCGTGTTCAGCAATCAGGACGCGCATGCTTCAAACCTTTCAAAAACAGTGCAGACGGCCGCCGACAGAGCAGTGCTCCGTCGATGCTGCCATCGCTAAAATCAATCAGTGTTTCATAACCACTCTGAACAGAGTCTGTCTGCCGCTCACATCGGATCGTTGCGACGCAACAATTCTTCCGGCAAGTGCTCGATGTACTCGTCTTCGGCAGGCGGCATTTGCAGGTGATAACCCTGTTTCTCGAGGTTCTCCAGCACGACCGTGATGTCCTCGCGCGACAGTTTGCGCTCGGGGCTCAGCACCAGGTCGAACGCGTGGATGGCCTTGCCGAAGGCTGCCATCAGGGTATCCGGCACGCGCTCCAGAGCATCGCTCTTGAGCACATACAGGTACATTTCGTTTCTTTTCGAGCTGCGGTAGATGGAGCAAATACGTTTCAAGGCTGTTCTCCGGCGGTGGCCAGGCTGTCGAGCAGCGCCTGGCCCATCAATTCGCGGCGCCAGCCACGCAGCGAATCAGGCAATTGGTAGGGACCATTGGGGAAGCCGCTCTTGAGCAGCGCTTCCAGGGTTTTCTTGCGCAGCATCAGTTCCGGCGCGATGTTCAGGCGCTCGGCTTCGGCCTGACCTATGGCCTTCATTTGTTTGAGCAGCGCAGCAGCATCCACCGGCAACGGCTCCGGCACGGCTGACGGCCACTGATCAGGCGACACACTGCCAGAGCGCTTGATCAGATCAAGCAGAAACTCGCCGTCCTGACGCACGGTACGTGGGTGCATGTCTTCGATTTTCGCCAGCGCGCCGAGGTTATCCGGTTGCGTACGCGCCAGTGGCCACAACGAATGCTCGCGGATGATCCGGTTGCGCGGCAAGTCGCGGGCCCGGGCTTCCTTTTCACGCCAGGCGCAGAGCTCACGCAAAACGGCAAGTTGGGCGCGAGACAGCTTCCAGGCCAGCTTGGCATCGCGATAGACCTCGTACGGATCGATCTCGCGGCGCAGGTTGGCCACCAGTTCGGCGCCATCTTCCAGGACCCAGGCGTATTTCTCGTCGGACAGCTTTGGACGCAGTTTTACGAAAACTTCAGCCAAATGCACGGCATCTTCGGCGGCATAGCTGATCTGGGTTTCGGAAAGCGGGCGTTGCAGCCAGTCGGAACGGGTTTCCCCCTTGGGCAGGTCGATGCCGAGCACTTCCTGCACCAGCCGCGAATAGCCCATGGAAAAACCAAGGTTCAGATAAGCGGCAGCCAGTTGCGTATCGAACAGCGGCGCCGGCAGGCTGCCGGTCAGGCGTAGCAGGACTTCGAGGTCTTCGCTGCACGCGTGGACAACTTTGACCACCGCAGGGTTTTCCAGCAAAGCGGCCAATGGCTGCCAGTTGTCGATGGTCAGCGGGTCGATCAGATAGGCGCGAACGCCATCACCGATCTGCAGCAGGCCGGCGATTGGGTAGAAGGTGTCGACCCGCATGAATTCGGTGTCGAGGGCAACGAATGGCAACTGTTGCCACTCGGCACACAACCGTCCGAGGCTATCGTTGTCGCGAATCCAGTGAATATCGATGGCCACACGGCTCTCCCTTGAAGAATGGCGCGCAGTATATATCGCCCCCGGCGATTTCCGCGCATCCACTGAACAAGAGCATTAGCGAAAATTACTGCGCGACATAAAGAATAGCCCTACAAAGCCAAGCTAGCCGGTCTTACCCAGCACCTGGAACCGTCGCGAGAGTCACCGTGTTCGGCCAACACCGGTCAAAAGCCAGGTCGACGGCCGCTGCGTGAAACAGAGTCAGAGGCGATCATTCCTTGGCCAACACGCCGTCTGTCACTGGACGACGACATCCGGCAAACATGTCCAGATCCTGGTGGTAGACCTTGCTGTCGACCTCCAGCAGCCCAAGCATCGAATGGAACAGGTTGTCCTGGCTGAGGGACTTTTCACGGCTCTGTTGCAAGCAGCGGGTATCTAGCGCAAACGACTTTTTATAGCTGTCGGAGAACCAGGCAAACATGGCGACATGCTTTTGCTGTTCCGGTGCCAGCATGTAGGGCGTGCCGTGGAGGAACAAGTTGTATTCACCCAGGGACTCGCCGTGGTCCGACAGATACAGCATTGCGGTATCCACTTTGTCCTGGTTGCTGCGCAGCAGATCGATCAAGGTCGACAGTACATGGTCGGTATAGACCAGGGTGTTGTCGTAGCCATTGACGATACTTTCGCGGCTGCAATTGTTCAGGGCATTACTCTCGCAAACCGGGGTGAAGCGCTCGAACTCTTTCGGATAACGCTTGAAGTACTCAGGGCCGTGGCTGCCCATCTGGTGCAGTACCAATACCGTGTCCTTGTCCAGGGTATCGATGAAATGCTGCAGCCCTTGCAGCAGGATTTCATCGCGGCATTCACTGTTGGCGCACAGCGCCGGGTCCTTCAGATTGCTGACGTCCTGAAGGGTGACGCGATCGCACGTACCTTTGCAGCCTGACTGGTTGTCACGCCAGATCACGTCGATACCCGCATGCTTGAGCACGTCCAACAGGCCTTCTTCGTTCTTTGCCTTGCTGGCGTTGTAGTCCTTGCGCCCCATGTTGGAGAACATGCAAGGCACCGATACGGCGGTTTCAGTACCGCAGGAGTGCACATCGGTGAAAGCGATCAGGCCGTCTTCCTTACTCAGCTTGGGAGTGGTGTCGCGGCTATAGCCAAGGATGCCGAAGTTCTCCGCCCGGGCACTTTCACCCACGACAAGTACCGTCAGGGATTTGCGCCCGTGAGTTTGCCAGGCTGGATTGCGCCGGGCATCTTCACCGAGCTTCACAAAAGGTTGATGTGCAGACGCAACCTGCTCGCGCAAGAAGCCAGCCGAGGCACCAATGTAGTTACTTGGCACCACCATCAGGCGTAACTCGTGGTGATTGCGAAACAACGAAGACAGGCCTTGATAGTTAACCAGTGCAACTCCACCAATGACTGCTGCCGAGGCAAAAGTCACCAAAACTTTACTGAGCAGTTCACGGTGCCAACGACGATAATTAATCGGTGTCTTCCACAACAGCCAGGACGGCAAAACGCCGAGCAGTAAGATATAAACAAACAACTTGAGCGACAGCAAGTCACGCACTTCCGTCGCATTGGTCTCGGCGAAGTTACGCAGCATGCCGGTATCGATCAAAACACCATACTGGCTCATGAAATAAACCACGCCCGCGCTGGTCATGAACAGCAGGGTCAGGAGCGGCTTGAGCACCGGCCGGAATGCCAGCAGGGTCAGCACAATGTTGAAGGCCGCGAAGATCATCACCCCGAAGGCCACGCGCATGACGATGCCTTTGCCATCGGATGCGGTGATTTCGAACAGGTGCTGCCAGAGTACAAAATTGAAGCCGACTAACAAAAGTGCACTGGCAATCAGTGTCACCCATTCGGGGCGCACGGCTTTAATATTAAGCATGATATTTGGCGGATCCTGAAAATAAGTGTCTACGGCAAATGTGAAAATTTCATTTACCGAGACAGCTCTAATTTTAGGAAGCCAACAATCAATTTTTTGTGAAAAATAAGCCAACAATTAGTTGGCTTATTAAGTCCGCCTGAAACTTTCAGACTATTTGAGAATGGTTCAGCCCCGATTCAGATTCGACTCAGGCCTGATGCAAATACCAGCGCCAGTCCTGCTCACCGACCTCCCCCATGAATTGACGATACTCAGCGCGTTTCACCGCCAGATAGACGCCGAGGAATTCACCGCCGAAGGCTTCCCTGGCCCAACTCGAACCTTCCAGTGATCGCAAGGTGGTCAGCCAGTCTGTCGGCAACAGTTTCGTGGCCTGGGCGTAGCCATTGCCTTCCACCGGCGCACCAGGATCGAGTTGTTCGCGGATGCCGCGATGAATACCGGCCAGAATCGCCGCAGCCGCCAGATAGGGATTGGCATCTGCGCCACAAATTCGATGCTCGATGTGCCGGGAATACGCAGGCCCACCTGGGACACGCAAACTCACGGTGCGATTGTCTACGCCCCAGGTGGCCGCCAGGGGCGCATAGCTGTTGGCCTGGAATCGACGGTAGGAGTTGGCGTTGGGGCAGAACAGCAACAGCGAATCGAGCAAGGTACTGAGCATGCCGGCGACGGCCTGCTTGAGCAGCGGCGTTCCATCCGCAGCTTCGCTGGCGAAGAGGTTGTTGCCGTCCTTGTCCGCCAGGCTCACGTGCATGTGCATCCCGGTGCCGGCAAGGTCATCGAAAGGCTTGGCCATGAAACAGGCTGTCATGCCGTGCTTGTGCGCCACGCCTTTGACCAGACGCTTGTAGCGCACCGCTTCATCCATCGCCTGTAGTGCGTCGGTGCGGTGTTCGAGGGTGATCTCCACTTGCCCCGGCGCGTATTCGGAAATGGCCGTGCGCGCCGGAATCCCCTGGAGTTTGCAGGCACTGTAGAGATCGGCCAGGAACGGCTCGATCTGTTCAAGCTCGCGTAAACCATAGACCTGGGTGCCGTACGGACGCCCGCCATCGACATCCCGTGCCGGTTGCGGTCGGCCATTGCTGTCGCGTTGCTGATCCAGCAGGTAGAACTCCAATTCCGCCGCCATGACCGGGTAATAACCGTCTGCCTGCAAACCCTCGATGACCTTCGCCAGCAAATGACGGGGATCGGCAATAGTGGCGGGCATTCCCTCCGTTGGGTGCATGCTGACCTGCACGGCCGCGGTCGGTATCAGACGCCACGGCATACGCGTGAGGCTGCCGCTGATCGGGTAGGCCCGGCAGTCGATATCACCGACATCCCAGACCAGCCCGGAGTTTTCCACGTCATCACCGTTGATGGTCAGGCCGAGGATGGTGCTCGGCAATGGTCGCCCGCTTTCATACACCGCCAGCAACTCGTCACGATGCAGCAACTTGCCCCGCGGCACACCGTTGTTGTCGAGGATGAACAGCTCGAACATTTCAATATCCGGGTTCTGCTCCAGAAAGGTCAGGGCTTCTTGCCGGGTGGCAAACGAGGTCGTGGCACAACTCATGGGAACTCTCTTTTTCCGTGTCAGACGGGTACGCAAAAGCACCCGCACTTTAATCCCGCCATCAAGCGGAACAGGTAGGAACAATCAGCGGAAAAAGCAGGAATCCGGCGGGCGCGCATGGCGGCAATGCCACAGCGCCCAAAAAGCCAGTTCAGAAGGAAGTGCAGAGAGGTTTGGCGCGGTGGCAGGCGTGAATCGACGACCAAGGCTCGACGCTCGAACGCCGTTGGATGCCTTGCAGTGGATTGCGACTGGCCAACCGTCCATAGAGAGAACCGCAGAAAACAGATGACCCGCAGCGTCACACGATGGCTTAAGTCGTTAAATCAGGATTTGAAGAACCTTGGATGTCGTCTGGCTAAACATTTGGCGGTTTTGTGCTGCCTTCTGTGGGGAGAAGGCCTGTATTTGATTTCTAAATACCACCCCGGACTTTCTGATTTGCGCCCTTCGGGCCTCGCGCGCCTTAATCGCCCGCCTATTCATCAAGGTCCGATCATGGAAAACACCCGAGCCACTTCCCGCCCTGCCCTCTGGCTCATGTTCAGCATTGTCCTGGTTGCCCTGAACCTGCGCCCTTCCATGGCCGCTGTCGGGCCGCTGCTCTCAGCGATTCGCGACGACATTGCGCTGAGCTTCAGCCAGGCTTCACTGCTGACAATGTTGCCGGTGACGGCCATGGGGCTGGCGATGTTTGTCGGCCTGCGCGTCAGTCAGCGATTCGGCGATCAACGCACGGTAGTCTTCTCATTGTTGATCATCGGCGTGGCTACGCTTTCGCGGTTGTTCCTTGATTCAGCCGCGCAGTTGCTCCTCAGCGCGGTGCTGGCCGGTGTCGGGATCGCCCTGATCCAGGCCCTGATGCCAGCGTTGATCAAATCCCGCTTCAGCGACCACGTTGCGCTGTGCATGGGGCTCTACGTCACTTCGATCATGGGCGGTGCGGCCATGGGTGCCTCCTTTGCGCCGCTGGTGATGGAACGTACCGGCAGCTGGCGTATGGGCCTGGCGATCTGGGCCGTTCTCGCCGTGCTGGCATTGCTCTTCTGGCGCAGCCAAAGCGCGGGGATGCCAACACTGGATTCGAGGGCATCCGGCAAAGGTTCGTACTTTGCCAAATCCCGCGCGTGGTTACTCGCGATTTTCTTTGGCTTGGGCACTGCGTCCTACACCTGTGTTCTGGCCTGGCTGGCGCCTTACTACGTGGAAGAGGGTTGGAGCGAGCAGCACGCCGGATTGCTGCTCGGTTTTCTGACCGCCATGGAAGTGCTGTCGGGTCTGTTGACGCCCGTCATCGCCAACCGCAGCCGCGACCGCCGCGTCGTGCTGATGGTATTGCTGACACTGATCATCGCCGGTTTCTGCGGATTGATTCTGAGCCCAAGGCATTTGAGCCTGCTGTGGCCATGCCTGCTGGGGCTGGGCATTGGCGGCCTGTTCCCGATGAGCCTGATCGTATCGCTGGATCACCTGGACAATCCATTGCGTGCTGGCGGCCTGACCGCATTCGTACAAGGCATCGGCTACTTGATCGCCGGCCTGTCGCCGCTGCTGGCGGGGATCATCCGCGACCAGCTCGGCAGCTTTGAATGGGCCTGGTGGTCGCTCACGGCGGTCATGGCACTGATGATGCTGATGGTTTTGCGCTTCAACCCAAAGCAATACGCCCGCCACATCCATTGACCCGGAGCCTGCCATGAAAACCACCGTTTTCGCCGCCGCTCACGCCAGCATGCTGCTTTGGGCCTTGTTGATCGCCGCATCGTTTTCCGCGGCGGCGCAAGTCAGCCAGGCCATCGACCCGATCCTGCTGACGGGTTTACGCCTGCTGTTTTGCGCTTTGGTGTTTCTGCCGTTGTTGCTGCTCAAAGGCGATGCCGTGATGACCGCCCGCGCACTGTTTGGTCACGCGGTGCTCGGCCTGCTGCTGGCGCTGTACTTCGGTTCGCTGTTCGAAGCGTTGCGCTACACCTCGGCCGTCAACACCGGGACGATGTTCACGCTGGTGCCACTGATGACCCTGGGTTTCGAAGCCGTGCTCACACCTGACAGCCGTCTGAAACAACGGATTATGCCGATGCTGCTCGCCGCTGCCGGGGCGGTGTTGTTGATCATGAAAGGCACCGGCCCCGGCGAGTTGCCATCGCCCTATGCATTGACGGTGTACGGCATCGGTTGCTTGGCGATGGCGCTCTACGCCCCCCTCAGCCAGTGCCTGAAAGCCAATAGCCTCAAGGGACGCGAACCGGTGCCCATGACGTTCTGGAACATGTTGTTCGGTGCGCTGTTTCTGCTGGTGTTCTGTGGATTGAGTGGCGGTTGGCGTTCGGCATCATTACTAACGCTCAACGACTTCTATTGGCTGATGTACCTGGCAGTGTTCGCCACCCTGGCGACGTTCTGGCTGCTGCACCGGGCCATCGGCGTGATCGCGCCGTCCTCGGTGATTTCCTACATCTACCTGAGCACGCTGTTCATCACCTTGTTCCACTGGCTATGGGGACACCAGACGCCGCTGCCGCTGGAAATGACCGGCGCGGTGCTGGTGGGCCTCGGCATGTTCGCGCTATTGATGTCCAGCCGCCGCGCCGTGTCGGCGATGGTCCGGGGCTGAAAGGGCCCTGGGCGAAACTTCCGACGAGGCATTCTCCCTGCTCCCTCATTCCGCTAGGATCATTCGCTCATCCTTGCACACGGTCAGCGCAAGGGACGCAGCGAGACGCAATGGATGCTGAACAGTAATTCGCTTAGAAAACTCGACATGCAGGACCTCATGGTGTTCGTCGCCGTGTACGAGCAAAACAGCGTCACCGACGTATCCGAGACGCTTTGCGTCAGCCAGTCCACGGTGAGTTACTGCCTGAAGAAATTGCGCACCAGTTTCGAGGACGAACTGTTCATCAATACTCGCACCGGCGGCATGCAGCCCACCGGCAAGGCCAGCGCGATGTACCCTCACGTGCTGAAAATCCTCGAAAGCATCAACCTGTGTCACGCCGGCTTACCCACGTTCGACCCAGGCCTGCAACCCGTGACCTTCAACATCTGCGCCCCGGAATATTTCGAGCAACTGATCCTGCCGCGCTTGTTGAAAACCTTCGACCTCGCCGATCTTCCGGTGATGGTCAATGTGTTCAAACTCCAGGCCGATATCCCTGCCCAAGCGTTGCGCGAAGGCAGCCTCGACCTGGTGATGTGCTTCGGCCCGAACTTTCATCGCAGTCACGTCGATTTCAAATCGCAGACGCTGCTCGAAGATGACCTGGTGTGTGTTTTCGACAAACGCGCCACGCCGGCAGAACCACGCTTGAGCCTGCAAACCTATGTCGAACGTCGACACGTGTTCCCGACACCCTGGACGTCCGCCACCAACATGGTCGACGGCTGGCTAGCGCAGCAGGCACAACAGCGCCAGATCGTCGCACGCGCCAACAGCTACAGCGCAGCGTTGAAGCTGATTACCGGCACCGACTATGCCCTGACCCTGCCCCGACGCATTCAGCGACTGCTGGCCAGTGCAGACACCTTCAATCACTGTGAAGCGCCCGAAGGCTTGCCGGGTTTTACCCTCGACATGCAGTGGGACCAGGGTGTCGATCAGGACAGCGCCAACACCTGGCTGCGAGCGCAGGTGATCCAGGCCTGTGTCGAGCAGGAAACGGCCTGAAACTCAGTTGCTGATGGCGGTCTTGCTGTAGGAATCGCGATCGATGTCGAGAATTTCCACGCACAACTGGACTTCAACGCCGCTCGGCCACTCACACACGTCCTGCACCACCGCCAGCAGGCTTTCAGACAGCTGTTTCTTGATCTGTGCGGAACGACCACTCAACAGTGCCAGCTTCACATGCACGAACGCCCGTTCAGCCAATGCAGTACCGACCTTGAACGCCTCGACCCTGATCGCGCGGCTCTTGATGTCGAATTCGGCAGCAAACTGACCGGAAGCCACCAGCGTATTGTTCAACCGCATCAATGCCACTTCGGCATTCAGATCAGTCAGGTTGGCGGTGTATTCCATGTGCAGGTGAGGCATGAGTGGGTTCCTGTAAGTGGGGTGGAAAGGTCGTACATATAACACAGCGCCACCCTGTTCATTCGGGCAGCGGCAATACGGCACGCTCACTCATGAACGCCTCCAGGCGCGATCGTAACCAGCGCTCGGCAGGGTCGCTATCGACATGGCTGAGCCAGACCATGGATAGATCCAGGGTCGGTGTCTTGAAGGGAAAGGGTTCCTTGAACAGCATTCCCGATGCAGCCATCGCCTCAGCGGTGTAGTCCGGCAGGCTGGCAATCAGGTCGGTGCCGGCAAGCAGGGCCGGTAATGCACTGTACTGCGGCACCGAAAGCACCACCTGGCGTGTGCGACCGATATCCGCCAGCCACTCGTCGGCATAGCCACTGACGTTGGCGGTATGGGACACCAGCACGTGCGGTCGCGCGCAATATTCATCGAGGGTCAGCGGTGTATCAGAGGCATCGGCGCGCAAAATGCTGGGCTGGATGTGTCGCAACAACTTGCGCTTGGCATTGGCCGGCAAGCCACGGGTCTGGCTGATACCCACCGTGATATCGCCGGCTGCCAGCAAGTCGGGAATCCGCCAGTAATCGACATGCTGCACCACAAACACCACGTTGGGCGCTTCCTGGCGCAGCGCTCGCAGCAATGGCGGCAACAGCCCGAACTCGACATCGTCGGACAACCCGATGCGGAACGACATCGTGCTGCTGGCCGGGTCAAAATCATGGGTCAGGCTCAAGGCCACGGACAAGGAATCCAGCGCCGGCGACAGGTGCCTGATGATCTCCTCGGCCCGTGCCGTCGGCTCCATGCGATGGCCAACGCGTATGAACAGCGGATCATTGAACATCGCACGCAAGCGGTTGAGCGCCGAACTGATGGTCGGCTGACCGAGAAACAGCTTCTCCGCCACCCGAGTGACATTGCGTTCGAGCATCAGCGTTTCGAATACCACCATCAGGTTGATATCCGCCTTGCGAAGTTCATTGCGATTCATCCACTGCCCCGATCCAAAAAATCTGCTGACAGTTTAGGTAGCTGGTGCGACTGCCGTCTATCCAACACAGGTCCAACAGCCCAACGCGAGTCAGGTTTATGTGATTTTTTTACAATGACCTTGTAGGAGCGAGCTCGCTCGCGATGGACGCTAACGATGACGCGGGAAACCTGACGCCCCGCAGCGCTCGCGGGTTTTTCGCGAGCAAGCTCGCGCCTACAGGAGCGCCAAAAACAAAACCCCTACCTGCATACGCAGATAGGGGTTTCGGAATTTAATCTTGACGATGACCTACTCTCACATGGGGAAACCCCACACTACCATCGGCGATGCATCGTTTCACTGCTGAGTTCGGGATGGGATCAGGTGGTTCCAACGCTCTATGGTCGTCAAGAAATTCGGGTACTGAGTCGTGGCCGGCTGGCCTCGCTTCAGCAAATTGGGTATGTGATAAAAATCGGTGTTTTGTGAGCGTCGAACTTTCGGTTCTTTCGTCTTCACACACCGCAATCTGATGCTCTTTCGAGTAGTCAAATTGCTTGGGTGTTATATGGTCAAGCCTCACGGGCAATTAGTATTGGTTAGCTCAACGCCTCACAGCGCTTACACACCCAACCTATCAACGTCGTAGTCTTCGACGGCCCTTCAGGGGACTCAAGGTCCCAGTGAGATCTCATCTTGAGGCAAGTTTCCCGCTTAGATGCTTTCAGCGGTTATCTTTTCCGAACATAGCTACCCGGCAATGCCACTGGCGTGACAACCGGAACACCAGAGGTTCGTCCACTCCGGTCCTCTCGTACTAGGAGCAGCCCCTCTCAAATCTCAAACGTCCACGGCAGATAGGGACCGAACTGTCTCACGACGTTCTAAACCCAGCTCGCGTACCACTTTAAATGGCGAACAGCCATACCCTTGGGACCGGCTTCAGCCCCAGGATGTGATGAGCCGACATCGAGGTGCCAAACACCGCCGTCGATATGAACTCTTGGGCGGTATCAGCCTGTTATCCCCGGAGTACCTTTTATCCGTTGAGCGATGGCCCTTCCATACAGAACCACCGGATCACTAAGACCTACTTTCGTACCTGCTCGACGTGTCTGTCTCGCAGTCAAGCGCGCTTTTGCCTTTATACTCTACGACCGATTTCCGACCGGTCTGAGCGCACCTTCGTACTCCTCCGTTACTCTTTAGGAGGAGACCGCCCCAGTCAAACTACCCACCATACACTGTCCTCGATCCGGATAACGGACCTGAGTTAGAACCTCAAAGTTGCCAGGGTGGTATTTCAAGGATGGCTCCACGCGAACTGGCGTCCACGCTTCAAAGCCTCCCACCTATCCTACACAAGCAAATTCAAAGTCCAGTGCAAAGCTATAGTAAAGGTTCACGGGGTCTTTCCGTCTAGCCGCGGATACACTGCATCTTCACAGCGATTTCAATTTCACTGAGTCTCGGGTGGAGACAGCGCCGCCATCGTTACGCCATTCGTGCAGGTCGGAACTTACCCGACAAGGAATTTCGCTACCTTAGGACCGTTATAGTTACGGCCGCCGTTTACCGGGGCTTCGATCAAGAGCTTCGCGTTAGCTAACCCCATCAATTAACCTTCCGGCACCGGGCAGGCGTCACACCCTATACGTCCACTTTCGTGTTTGCAGAGTGCTGTGTTTTTAATAAACAGTCGCAGCGGCCTGGTATCTTCGACCGGCGTGGGCTTACGCAGTAAATGCTTCACCCTCACCGGCGCACCTTCTCCCGAAGTTACGGTGCCATTTTGCCTAGTTCCTTCACCCGAGTTCTCTCAAGCGCCTTGGTATTCTCTACCCAACCACCTGTGTCGGTTTGGGGTACGGTTCCTGGTTACCTGAAGCTTAGAAGCTTTTCTTGGAAGCATGGCATCAACCACTTCGTGTTCTAAAAGAACACTCGTCATCAGCTCTCGGCCTTAGAATCCCGGATTTACCTAAGATTCCAGCCTACCACCTTAAACTTGGACAACCAACGCCAAGCTGGCCTAGCCTTCTCCGTCCCTCCATCGCAATAACCAGAAGTACAGGAATATTAACCTG
>NZ_CP019398.1:752500-1507500 GCF_009866745.1 Pseudomonas sp. S34 | reverse complement strand
CTTCGCCACTGGTGTTCCTTCCTATATCTACGCATTTCACCGCTACACAGGAAATTCCACCACCCTCTACCATACTCTAGCTTGTCAGTTTTGAATGCAGTTCCCAGGTTGAGCCCGGGGCTTTCACATCCAACTTAACAAACCACCTACGCGCGCTTTACGCCCAGTAATTCCGATTAACGCTTGCACCCTCTGTATTACCGCGGCTGCTGGCACAGAGTTAGCCGGTGCTTATTCTGTCGGTAACGTCAAAACAGCAACGTATTAAGTTACTGCCCTTCCTCCCAACTTAAAGTGCTTTACAATCCGAAGACCTTCTTCACACACGCGGCATGGCTGGATCAGGCTTTCGCCCATTGTCCAATATTCCCCACTGCTGCCTCCCGTAGGAGTCTGGACCGTGTCTCAGTTCCAGTGTGACTGATCATCCTCTCAGACCAGTTACGGATCGTCGCCTTGGTGAGCCATTACCTCACCAACTAGCTAATCCGACCTAGGCTCATCTGATAGCGCAAGGCCCGAAGGTCCCCTGCTTTCTCCCGTAGGACGTATGCGGTATTAGCGTTCCTTTCGAAACGTTGTCCCCCACTACCAGGCAGATTCCTAGGCATTACTCACCCGTCCGCCGCTGAATTCAGGAGCAAGCTCCTGTCATCCGCTCGACTTGCATGTGTTAGGCCTGCCGCCAGCGTTCAATCTGAGCCATGATCAAACTCTTCAGTTCAAACATCTTTGGGTTTTGAGAAAACCCTAAACTTGGCTCAGCAATCGTTGGTTACATCTTTGATTTCTCGCGGAGTAACTTGTGATGCTGATAATCTGTTGACTAGCAGTCTGACTCCACAAGCACCCACACGAATTGCTTGATTCAGTTGTTAAAGAGCGGCTGGTTAAGATCTTTCGTCTCAACCGAGGTGCGCATCTTACAGCGCATCTTTTCAATTTGCAACCTTAAAAGTTTCTGATTTTTCAACAAAATCAACTACTTAAACCAAGAGCCACATCAAACTGCTCGTTAGCGGGAGGCGAATAGTACAGTATTAAAATACGTGGTCAACCCCCCACCTGAAAATTCTTCTTCCTTGCCAAAGCGTCCGGGCCGCCACCATGAGAACCTCCAGCATCTATATAAAGCACTGGGACAGCAACGAACCCAAACCACATCACTTGGACATATAGATACAACAATGGTGAGAAAGCCCTACGGCAAATGGATACCCAGGGGATCCCAAGAGCATGACGGGCATCACGTCAAAAATGCCGGGACACGAAATGCCCTCCCCGACCAATACGACAGAAACGAAAAAGCCCCTGAAATGTTTAACCACTTCAGGGGCTTCGTCTTGTTCAATAATGGCGGAGAGATAGGGATTCGAACCCTAGGTACCGGTGAAGGTACAACGGATTTCGAATCCGTCCCATTCGGCCACTCTGGCATCTCTCCAACGGCGCGCATCATAACAACACTTTCGCAGGAAGCGAACCCCCTAAGCGAAATATTTCTGTGCTATCAGATGCTTGCGTCGGTTAAAGCGGTACGCCCAGGCGATTGGCGACTTCTTCATAGGCTTCGATGACGTCACCGAGGCCCTGACGGAAGCGGTCCTTGTCCATTTTCTTGCCGGTGGCCTTGTCCCACAGACGGCAGCCGTCCGGACTGAATTCGTCGCCCAGCACGATGGAGCCATCGTGGAACACGCCGAACTCCAGTTTGAAGTCGACCAGCAGCAGGCCGGCGTCATCGAACAGTTTGCTCAGGACTTCGTTGACCTTGAGCGACAGCTCTTTCATGCGCACCAGTTGCTCGGCCGTGCCCCAACCAAAGGCCACGACATGGGATTCGTTGATGAACGGGTCGCCCTTGGCGTCGTCCTTCAGGAACAGTTCGAAGGTGTAAGGGTTGAGCTTCATGCCCTCTTCGACACCCAGACGCTTGACCAGGCTGCCGGCGGCGTAGTTACGCACGACACATTCGACCGGGATCATGTCGAGTTTCTTCACCAGGCATTCGTTGTCGCCCAGCAATTTGTCGAATTGGGTCGGCACGCCGGCCGCTTCGAGCTTCTGCATGATGAAGGCGTTGAACTTGTTGTTCACCATGCCTTTGCGGTCGAGCTGCTCGATGCGCTTGCCGTCGAACGCCGAGGTGTCGTTACGAAACAGCAGGATCAAGCGGTTAGCGTCGTCGGTCTTGTAAACCGACTTGGCTTTGCCGCGGTAGAGTTCTTCACGTTTTTCCATGATGGGCTCCGCTTGCTAAGTAGATGGGCTAGGCGATATGTCGCCAGTCGAGCCCTGAATCTTGATCGGCCAGTTGCAGCCAGTCCGGGTCGCACCCAAGGGTGTCGACAAAACATTGCCGGGCCAGCCGCGGCAGGTTGTTCTTGCTGCTCAGATGGGCCAGGACCAGGTGTTGCAGGTCTTTCCAGCCCAGCTCGGCCACCAGGAATGCCGCCTGGTGGTTATTCAAATGCCCGAGTTCACCGCCTACCCGCTGCTTGAGAAAGTACGGGTAATGACCGCGAGCCAGCATGTCACGACAGTGATTGGACTCGATCATCAACGCATCGAGATCCCGATAGCCGTCCAGCACCTTGTCACAATACGAGCCCAGGTCGGTCAACAGGCCGAAGCGCCGTAAACCGTCACTGAAAACATATTGCGTCGGCTCTTGTGCATCGTGGGCCACGGCAATGACACCGATGCTCAAGTCGCCGATTTGCAGTTGATCGCCGCCGGCCAGAAAGCCTGCCGGCTCAATAGGTTTGCGCATCCCGCGCAAGGTCCCGCGACTGAGGTAGACAGGCAGATTGTAGCGCCGAGACAGCAAACCCACGCCATGCACGTGGTCGGCATGTTCGTGGGTCACGAGTATCGCGCTCAGCTGCGCAGGGTTCACACCCAGGCGCAGCAGGCGTTTTTCGGTTTCCCGCAGGGAAAAACCACAATCCACCAATACGTACGTATCAGCACTGGCTATCAGCGTGCCGTTCCCTTGACTACCGCTGCCGAGAACGGCAAAACGCATAGGATCAGCCCAGGTTGTCCTGAATCTTGCTCAACACTTTACGCGCCACATCGGCCGGCGCCACGGTGTTGATGTTTTTCTCTACGGTGACCTGGACGTTCTCGCCAACCTTGCTCAGGCGAACCTGATAACGCTCGGCGCGGGCCTCAAGCTCTTCCTTGCTCGGCGCGCTGCCGAACAGACTGCTGAAGAAGCCTGGCTTGTCGTCTTTGCTCTCGGCTTTTTCGGCCAGGTTGATGTAGTACAGGCCCAGGCTGCGGTTGATGTCTTCAACACGCCATTCGCCTTGTTCCAGCGCACGACCGACGCTCGACCAGGCACGATCCAGGTCGGTACCGACGTTCAGCACAGGGTTACCGCTGCCGTCTTCACTCAGGCTGACACGACTTGGCGCGTCGAAATCACGCGAAGCCAGCATGGAAACCGAACCGCCCTTCTCGGAGATACGGCTCATGCTCGCGAGCATGTCGTCGACCAGTGCCGCGTCCAGGCCAGTGTTGACCGAACGGTTGGTGAAGGCCACGTCGGCGGTGCTGCCGGCGGGACGCTCGGCGCTGACCACATAGACTTCACTGGTATTGCGCTGCACGCCCGGCTCGATGCGCACCCGCACGCGGGTTTCGCTGTCCGTGCTGACGCCGGCAGCGCTCAGGCGCTTGGCCATGGCCGCAGACAGTTCATCGGAATGCTGCCAGGTCGTGGTGAATTCACCGGTTTGCGGACGCTGTTCATCCAGACGGAAACCGTTGTCCTGGAAGAACTGAACGGCCACGGGCCAGACTTCAGCCGGCGGATTCTGCGCCAGGATGGAGCTGGAGCCGCCGCTCTTCTGCAGGGAGTAGGCACCGGCGTCAGCACCCGCGGTCAGCGGCTGCGGCCGAGGAACGATGTATTCGCCCTTGGCGGTGTCATCGGCCACGTTGCGCGGGATCGGCAACAGCGGATCCAGACGCTTGGCGGTACGGACATCCGGTGGCATTTGCATCGGTGCAGTCTGTTGCGCTTCCAGGTAATCGCTACCACGGTCACGGAAATAACCTTCCGGGCCCCAGATCCATCCACAGCCACTAGTGCTGGAGATAATCAAGGCAAGTGCGGAAAGTCCGGCCATTCGCTTCATGCGTTGTACTTCCTCAATTAAACCAGGACGCCGCACTGGCGCAGGGCCGTGCGCAGCGTTTCGTGACAAGGTGCGCTCAGCCAGGTCAACGGCAGGCGAATGCCTTCGTGCATCAGGCCCATTTCAACCAAAGCCCACTTCACCGGAATCGGGTTGGCTTCGATGAACAGGTCCTTGTGCAGCGGCATCAGTTTTTCGTTGATTGCCCGTGCAGTCTCGGCATCCCCCTTGAGGGCGGCCTCGCACAGATCGGCCATTTCACGCGGCGCGACGTTGGCGGTAACGGAGATGTTGCCCTTGCCGCCCATCAGGATCAGCTCGACCGCGGTCGGATCATCGCCGGAAAGGACGATGAAGTCCTTGCTTACGCCGTCGAGGATGGCCTTGGCGCGCTTGAGGTCGCCGGTCGCTTCCTTGATACCGATGATGTTCGGAACGGTGGACAGGCGGATCACGGTTTCGGCCTGCATGTCGCAGGAGGTGCGGCCGGGAACGTTATAGAGAATCTGCGGGATGTCGACCGATTCGGCGATGTGCTTGAAGTGCAGGTACAGGCCTTCCTGGGTCGGCTTGTTGTAGTACGGCACTACCAGCAGGCAGGCATCGGCGCCGGCTTCCTTGGCATTACGGGTCAATTCGACGGCTTCGCGGGTCGAGTTGGCGCCGGTACCGGCAATGACCGGAATGCGACCGTTGACCTGCTTGACCACGGCCTTGATGACGGCAATGTGTTCGTCTACATCAAGCGTTGCCGACTCGCCGGTGGTGCCGACGGCGACAATGGCATGGGTGCCGTTTTCAAGGTGGAAGTCCACGAGTTTGCTGAGGCTGTCCCAGTCAAGACGCCCCTGTGCATCCATGGGTGTGACCAGTGCCACCATACTGCCCGCAATCATGAAACCGCTCCTGCCGGAAAAAGAGAGCCGTAATGGTACTGGCGCCAAGATGCTTGCACAAGCGAAGTACTGTGCTGCCGCCATTCCCCTTGGCGCCGGTTTTCGCTACCCTTCAGACTTTGATCGGTACAGACAAGCTCGCGCGTCGGGTTTCAGCCTCCATTTACGGCATCACAAGCCCTGATCCAGCGTTGCCGCCTCTCACTCCCGCCCTGCCGGAGCACGTCGCGACCTGCCGCTTGGGGGTTTCTGAATTCGCATCCGCAGGCTCGCCCCGGCAAAACGCCCTCTGGACGTACCGACCGCTCATCGCTTTAGGAATGCTGCATGTCCACCCCCACAGTTCGCGAACAATTCCTTGTTATCAGTGCCCTCGGCGCCAACCCCATGGAGCTGACCAACGTCCTGTGCCGCGCCAGCCATGAAAACCGCTGCGCCGTTGTCACCTCTCGCCTGACCCGCCATGGCGAATGCAGTGCCCTGGTGCTGGAAATCTCCGGTAGCTGGGATGCCCTGGCACGCCTGGAAGGCAGCCTGCCAGTATTGGCCAAGCGGCATGCGTTCACGGTCAACGTGGTGCGCAGCGCGGCCTTGGAAAACCGCCCTCAGGCCCTGCCGTACGTCGCTTATGTCAGCTCGGCCTACCGCTCGGACATCATCAACGAGCTGTGCCAGTTCTTCATGGACCACAATGTCGAGTTGGAAAACCTGACCTGCGACACTTATCAGGCCCCGCAGACCGGCGGCACCATGCTCAACGCCACGTTTACCGTGACCTTGCCGGCCGGCGTGCAAATCAGCTGGCTGCGCGATCAGTTCCTGGATTTTGCCGACGCGCTGAACCTCGATGCCCTGATCGAACCCTGGCGCCCACAGAACCCAATGTAAGGAAGCTTTCATGGCCGTTGCCATCGACCAACCGGTTGCCGATTTCCAAGCCCCCGCCACCAGCGGGCAAACCGTCAGCCTCGCCGGCCTGAAAGGCAAGCAGGTAGTGATCTACTTCTACCCCAAGGACAGCACCCCGGGCTGCACGACCGAGGGGCAGGGCTTTCGTGATCAATACGCTGCGTTCAAGGCCGCCAATACCGAAGTGTTCGGCGTGTCTCGCGACAGCCTCAAATCCCACGAGAACTTCAAGTGCAAACAGGAATTCCCCTTTGAGCTGATCAGCGACAAGGACGAAGCCATCTGTCAACTGTTCGACGTGATCAAGCTGAAAAAGCTCTACGGCAAGGAATACATGGGCGTGGATCGCAGCACGTTCCTGATCGACAAGGATGGCGTACTGCGTCAGGAATGGCGCGGCGTGAAGGTGCCGGGGCATGTTGATGCGGTTCTGGCGGCTGCTCAGGCACTGAACAAGGCCTGATTCTATCGACGCCTGTGAAGGCGCTTTCGCGAGCAAGCCCGCTCCCACATTAGACGGTGTTTTTCTGAACAACTCGGTCAACTGTGGGAGCGAGCTTGCTCGCGAAGGGGCCATCAGCCCCACTGAACGATCAAACCAGCCCCTTAAAGCAGCGGCGCCACCTCCGGCTCCTTGCGCGGCCAGGCATCCAGCACGGCCTTGAACAGCGTCGCCAGGGGAATCGCGAAGAACACCCCCCAGAACCCCCACAACCCGCCAAACAACAGCACTGCGCAGATGATTGCCACCGGGTGCAGGTTGACCGCCTCCGAGAACAACAATGGCACCAGCACGTTGCCATCCAGCGTCTGAATGATTCCGTAGACCGCCATCAAGTATATGAACTGATCGCTCCAGCCCCACTGGAACAGCGCAATCAGAAACACGGGCACGGTCACCACCACGGCGCCGACATAAGGCACCACCACCGAAATCCCCACCAGCAGTGCCAGCAGCGCCGCGTAATTGAGTTCAAGGACAACAAAGGCGATGTAGGTCACGCCACCGCAAATGAAGATTTCGATGACCTTGCCGCGGATGTAATTGGCGATCTGCCGGTTCATTTCATGGGCGACCCGGGTGATCAATGCCCGCTCACGGGGCAGGTAACCGCGCACCCACTGGCCGATCATGGCCCGATCCTTGAGGAAGAAAAACACCAGGATCGGCACCAGCACCAGATAGATCATGATGTTCACCAGCAATGGCAGGCTCGACAGCGAGAACGTCAGTGCCCACTGACCAAACTTGCCGATTTCGCCCCGCGCCGCTTCGATGGCCTGCAGTACTTGCTCATCGGACACCAGATGCGGATAGCGTTCGGGCAGCAGCAGCAACAGCGACTGCCACTTGGCGAGCATGCCGGGCAACTCGTTGAACAACGTGATCAGTTGATGCCACAGCAACGGCACGACCACCACGATAAACACCAGCAACAGCCCCATGAACAACGCAAAGACCAGCCCCACCGCGACCCCGCCCGGCACCCGCAGGCGCTCGAGGGTCACCACCAGCCCCTGCATCAGGTACGCCAGCACCATCCCGGCGAGCACCGGCGCCAGCATACCGCCCAGGGTCAGTACGGCGGTGAACGCCAGAAACAGCAGGACAGCCAGCACCACCGCTTCTTCATCGGAGAAATAGCGCTGAATCCAGTCGCGCAACACTTTGAACATCAATAATCCTTAGGAGTAAACGCAGCCGAATTCAGGCTTTTTTCAACCAGTAGCGGTAAACACCCGCCTCATCTTCTTCACGAAGCAGGGTATGACCGGCCAATCGGGCAAAGGTGCGAAAGTCGCGTTGCGAACCCGCATCGGTGGCGATGACCTTGAGCACCGCGCCACTGGCCAGCCGGTTGAGCTCCATCTTGGCCTTGAGCAACGGCAACGGGCAATTCAGGCCGCTGGCGTCCAGTTCAACGTCATGCTCTACAGCGTCGGTCATTGCATCACTCCGGGTCAGGTGGTTGTGTTGCCTAGAATATCTGGTCGCAACGCCGGTGTCCGGCTACAGTAAGGTCTTTGTCGACTAAGGCTTTGTGCATGACTTTTTTGCGCCCCACCCTGCTGACGCTCGCTTGCCTGCTCGCCTCACCGGGCTTTGCCGACGACCTGCCGTCACTCGGCGACGCCAGTTCTGCCATTGTCTCACCGCAACAGGAATACCAGCTCGGTCGCGCCTGGCTGGCAATGTTGCGCAGTCAGGTTTCGCAGCTCAACGATCCGCAGCTCAAGAATTACGTGGAATCCAGCGTTTACCGACTGGTCGAGACCAGCCAGGTCACTGACCGACGCCTGGAATTCATCCTGATCAACAGCCCGCAGCTCAACGCCTTTGCAGCGCCGGGCGGGATCGTCGGGGTGAACGGAGGTTTGTTCCTCAACGCCCAGACCGAGGGCGAATACGCTTCGGTACTGGCGCACGAATTGGCTCACTTGTCGCAGCGCCACTTTGCCCGGGGCGTCGAAGCGCAGCAACGCATGCAAGTACCCATGATGGCTGCATTGCTGGCGGGTATCGTGCTGGCAGCCGCCGGTGGCGGTGACGCCGGGATCGCGGCCATTGCCGGCACACAGGCCGCAGCCATCCAGGAACAGCGGCGATTCTCCCGCCAGAACGAGCAGGAAGCCGACCGTATCGGCATCCTCAATCTGGAAAAAGCCGGTTACGATCCCCGCTCGATGCCAACCATGTTCGAACGGCTGGGGCGTCAGTACCGCTACGATGCCAAGCCACCGGAATTTCTGCTGACCCACCCGGTCACTGAATCGCGTATCGCCGACACCCGCAACCGCGCCGAACAGTTTCCAAAGGGCGGTATCGAAGACAGCATGCGCTACCAACTGATCCGCGCACGCGTACAGCTGATCTATGAAGAAACCCCGGGGCTTGGTGCCAAGCGCTTCCGCGCCCAGCTCGACGAGAACCCGAAAAACGACGTGGCACGCTACGGCCTGGCGATCGCCCAGATCAAGGGCGGCCATCTGAACGAAGCACGGGAAAACCTCAAGCAGTTGCTGGCCAAGTCACCCAACGAAATCATCTACAACCTGGCTCAGGTCGATCTGGATATCACCAATAATCGCCTGGCGGATGCCCAGTCCCGGGTTGACCGGTTGATGGGCCAATACTCTGGCAACTACCCGCTGAACCAGATCCGCGTCGACCTGCTGCTCAAGCAAAACCGTACTGCGGATGCGGAGAAAGCCCTCGAAAGCCTGCTCAAGTCCCGCCCGGATGATCCGGACGTGTGGTATCAGGTTGCCGAGACGCGCGGCCTGTCGGGCAATATCATCGGCCTGCATCAGGCTCGCGCCGAATACTTTGCGCTGGTCGGTGACTACAAACAGGCCATTCAGCAACTGGACTTCGCCAAACGCAGGGCTGGCAGCAACTTCCCGCTGTCTTCGCGGATCGACGCGCGACAACGCGAGCTGATGGAACAAGAGCGCATGATCAAGGACATGATGGGCTGACGCCCCGGCGACAAAAGGTCCGGACACAAAAAAACCGCCTCTTTCGAGGCGGTTTTTTATGCAACCAACAACCGGGTTATTCAGCCAGCTTGAAGGTGATGAAGCTCGCACGCCCCTGACGCAGTACCCGCATCGACACCGAACGGTTCTTTGGCAGCGCCTTGGCGATGTCCGCGAACTCCTTGGTGGAACCGATGGCCTGGTTGTTCAGATGGGTGATCACATCACCCGGCTGCAAGCCGATCATGGCAGCAGGGCCGTCCTGCACTTCCTTGATCAGCACACCACCCTTGAGGTCGTAGGTTTTCTTCTGCTCGTCAGTCAGCTCGACCACGGAAACACCCAGGCGATTACTGCTGCGCTCGATGCTGGATTTTGGCAGCGCATCCAGCTCCTTGCCTTCTTCCGGAATCGCGCCGACTGTCAATTCGACATTCTTGCGCTTGCCGTCACGAATCACTTCCAGATCGGCCTTGTTGCCAGCCTTCAACGCGCCAACCAGATGCGGCAGGTCGGCCGACATGACGATTGGCTGACCGTTCATGCTCAGGATCACGTCGCCAACTTGCAGGCCGCCCTTGGCAGCCGGACCATCGTCCTGGATTTGGGCAACCAGCGCACCGGCCGGCTTCTCCAGGCCGAACGACTCGGCCAGGTCCTTGCTCACTTCCTGAATCACGACGCCCAGCCAGCCACGGCTGACCTTGCCACCGGATTTCAGCTGATTGGAAACATCCATGGCCACGTCGATCGGGATTGCAAACGACACGCCCATGAAGCCACCGGAGCGGGTATAGATCTGCGAGTTGATCCCGACCACCTCACCGTTGAGGTTGAACAGCGGACCACCGGAGTTACCCGGGTTGATCGGTACGTCGGTCTGGATGAACGGCACATAGTTTTCGTTCGGCAGGCTGCGACCGACGGCACTGACGATACCTTGGGTCACCGTGTGGTCAAAGCCGAATGGCGAACCAATCGCGACAACCCATTGGCCAGCCTTCAGGTCCTGGGATTTACCGAGCTTGAGCACTGGCAGATCCTTGCCTTCGATTTTCAGCAGCGCCACGTCGGAACGTGGATCGGTACCGATCAGCTTGGCTTTCATTTCGCTGCGATCGGCCAGGCGGACGAGGATTTCGTCAGCATCGGCGATCACGTGATTATTGGTCAGGATATAGCCATCGGAAGAGATGATGAAACCCGAACCCAGGGAGGTTGCCTCGCGCTGACGGTCACGAGGTGAGCGCGATTGTGGCGGCATGCCCCGTTCGAAGAACTCGCGCAGCATCGGTGGCAAGCCTTCGAGGTCGGGCATCTGCTGGTTGACTTTGCGATCCGGCAGCTTTTGCGTGGTACTGATGTTCACGACCGCAGGCGAGGCCTGTTCGACCAGTTGCGTAAAATCAGGCAATTCGACCGCTTGGGCGGTGACCGCCTGACCGAGCACCAGCACGGTGGCAATAATGGAAAGGTAGGACTTCAAGCGTGGTATCGACATACGGCTCCCGTTACGACGAGCATGGTTAAGCGATATGGAGCAAGGAACACCGGGAACAATACGCCGGTATTTTTGTTCCGGGAACAACAAACAAGGCCAGAGCCGAGGGGCTCTGACCTATAAAAAATTTACGGGATTTTTGCAAACTGAAATGCTCACGAAACATTTCAAATTCAGCTCACTGCTTGGTTGCAGCGGCGTCGGTGCGCATTGAAAGCGCTATCCGTTCAGCAGTACCGACCGGTATCTCGCCAACGACAGTCACCATCATGTCGCCCTGTGCCGTGGCCAGGCGCCGGGAAACCGCAACGGTCGGCCCCAACTGAGTACGGGTGTCGGTGACTGTTGCGCCATTCAACGGCTCGAGGAATACCGAAAAACGCGTCAGGCCATCGTCATACATCAGGCTATTGACCTGGGTCTTGGTCTGCGGATCCTTGCGAGCGGTGCTGCTGGTCAGCTCGAAGCCGGGCGGCAACCAGTCGGAACGCCAGACCTGGGCAGCCTTGACGGCAGAGGCCTTGTCACTTTCGAGATTGACCGGCTTGCAATCAGTACTGGCCTGCAGGTCTTTTTCGGAAGGGACGTCAGCGGTATCCATTTGCGTGAACTGGAAGCGCTCCAACAACCGCCCCTTGTCGTCCAGTAGCAAGGACTTCAGAGGCAGGCCGGTCTCCTTGTCCAGATGCAGTTCAAAACCGTAGCGGTGCTGATCACGGGGTGTCAGCGATACGATCACCGCCGAACGCCCGGCGACACGCGACTTGCCGATGACGGCCAGGTCATACCAATTCTTGAGCTTTTGAGGATCGAGTGCACGGGCGGCGGAGTTCGGGGAGTCCCCAAGCCCTGCTATCAGTGTGCCGCTGACGCATTGGGTTTGCCCATCAATGCGAACGACTTCCTGAGCGGAACCGTCAAGCTGGATCAAACGCTCGCGGACCTTTCCATCCTGGACGCGGTGCCAGATGTTATGGGTAGAAAAACTACCGTTACGCTCGTAGACGAAAGTACCCTGAAAGCTTTGCTGTTGCTCTGCCTGGCCCAGGCGGGTCAACCAGTCCTGGGCTTCACCGGCTTGGGCTGGAACGATGAACCAGCCGCTGAGCAGAAGCGAAAGTAGAGGTATGGCGCGCATGATCCTCCTTAACGGTTTTCCAGACTTGCGGCACGAGCGTAAGGCAGAGCGCTCTCAGTGCCTTTCAATGCAGCCTGTTGTGCGTGTTGGCGCAAGTAACCTGGCAGACGCTGATCGTGCCAGCCTGGCTGACCTTGCAGTACGCCGTTGGCCATTGGGCCAGTAGCATCCGAACTCTCATTGTAGCCTGCCAAAACGGCTGGGCCTTTTACTTGTGGAGCAGCCAGTCCGGGTTGAGCGGATTGCTGGGCCAGTTCGACACCGGCGATCTCATCCTGGTTGTACAGACGCACACCGGCCAGCACCGCCAGGGTCACCGAGGCAGCGACCGCCAGACGACCCAGGCTGCGCCATGGACCACGGGAAGCTTTTGCCGGTACGGCTTCGTCAGCCAGGGCAGCAGAAACAGCCGCGGCGATGTCCAGGCGTGGAAGCAGCAGATCCTTGTGCATCACTGCCCGAGCGATCTGATAACGAGCCCAGGTTTCACGGGTTTCTACATCGTCACAGGCATTCAATACCCGACGCAATTCCAATTCGTCCGCTTCGTTATCCATCACTGCGGACAGCGATTCCTGCAGGGCTTCACGACTCATGGCGTTCCTCTCTTGGCTGTCGCCGCTGTCTTTAGTTTTCCTGCAACAACGGCTGCAGGGCTTTGTCGATGGCCTCCCGGGCGCGGAAAATCCGGGAGCGCACGGTGCCTACCGGACATTGCATGACACTCGCAATGTCCTCGTAACTCAGACCATCAAACTCACGTAAAGTTAAAGCCGTACGCAAATCTTCCGGCAGTTGCTGAATGGTTCGATGGACGGTGCCTTCGATCTCATCCCGCAGCAAAGCCCGTTCTGGCGACTCGAGATCCTTGAGGCCATGATCGCCATCGTAGAACTCTGCATCCTCGGAACTGACATCGCTATCCGGCGGCCGACGGCCGCGTGAAACCAGATAGTTTTTCGCCGTGTTGATGGCGATGCGGTAAAGCCACGTATAAAACGCGCTGTCTCCGCGAAAATTTCCAAGTGCACGGTATGCCTTGATAAAGGCTTCTTGTGCCACATCCTGGGCTTCATGGGTGTCGTGCACGAAACGCACGATCAACCCGAGAATTTTGTGCTGGTATTTCAGCACTAGCAGATCGAAAGCACGCTTGTCGCCGCGCTGAACGCGTTCGACCAGTTGCTGATCCTCTTCCTGGGTTAGCATGAACACTCCTCGATGAGCTCGGAGGAGGCTTGCAGAAGTAAACCACCAGACTTGCAAACATAGACTCGGGCTTTTCGCAAAAGTTCTCCCCCTCCAGGCAAGTTTCCTGCGGGCTCTGATTTGGCACGCACGAAAAGCGCAGCACGAGTTGACCCGGCTGCGCGGATAATCTTGTCATCGGATTCTTCAGCAAGGCTCGAACTGCAATCCCGCACTGAAGCCGACACTGTCCCTTGTTTCAGGCAACCGTCTATTGATCTTGGGCCTTTGGCAAAAGTTCCAATTATTTATAGCCGTACCAACCCGACATTGTGCAACCGTGAAGGGAAAAAGACTGTTAAATCGGCGATACAGTCATTCTCGCGCCCAACGGGCAGAAAAACATCCGACGAAGCGACCGATGTTTTGCGTCACGGTAGTTTCACAATGCCATGCTAGCTCGGGTATTGTGCCGCTCCCCCCCTCTATATACTAGTGGGCAGTGCGGCTGCATTGACTGGAAAGTCCAGCTGCGCCACCCCCGACCCGGGTCGCTTTGAGCGGAATCCTGAAATGAGCCAACAGTTTCAACACGATGTTCTGGTAATTGGCAGCGGTGCTGCCGGCTTGAGCCTTGCGCTGACCTTGCCCGGTCATTTGCGCATTGCCGTTCTGAGCAAGGGCAACCTCGCCAATGGCTCGACTTTCTGGGCCCAGGGCGGCGTTGCGGCCGTTCTCGATGACACCGATACCGTTGAGTCCCATGTCGATGACACCCTCAATGCCGGCGGCGGCCTGTGTCATGAGGACGCCGTGCGCTTTACCGTCGAGCACAGCCGGGAAGCGATTCAATGGCTGATCGACCAGGGCGTGCCCTTTACCCGCGATGAACAATCGGGTAACGAAGATGGCGGGTTCGAGTTCCACCTCACCCGCGAGGGCGGTCACAGCCATCGGCGCATCATCCACGCCGCCGATGCCACCGGCGCTGCCATTTTCACCACCCTGCTCGACCAGGCCCGGAAACGACCGAACATCGAACTGCTGGAGCAGCGGGTTGCGGTTGACCTGATTACCGAGAAACGCCTGGGACTCGAAGGTGATCGCTGCCTCGGCGCCTATGTGCTCAATCGCGGCACCGGCGAAGTCGATACCTACGGCGCCCGCTTTGTGATCCTCGCCTCCGGTGGTGCGGCCAAGGTTTACCTCTACACCAGTAACCCTGACGGCGCCTGCGGCGATGGCATCGCCATGGCCTGGCGCTCGGGCTGCCGGGTGGCGAACCTGGAATTCAACCAGTTCCACCCTACTTGCCTGTATCACCCGCAAGCCAAGAGTTTCCTGGTCACCGAAGCCCTGCGAGGCGAAGGTGCCCACCTGAAGCTGCCCAACGGCGAGCGCTTCATGCAGCGCTTCGATCCACGGGCCGAGTTGGCCCCACGAGACATCGTCGCCCGGGCCATCGACCATGAAATGAAGCGCCTGGGCGTCGACTGCGTCTATCTGGACATCAGCCACAAACCCGAAGCCTTCATCAAGACGCACTTCCCGACGGTGTACGAACGTTGTCTGGAATTCTCCATCGACATCACCAAACAACCGATCCCGGTGGTCCCGGCGGCGCACTACACCTGCGGCGGCGTGATGGTCGATCAACAGGGTCGCACCGATGTGCCGGGGCTGTATGCCATCGGCGAAACCAGTTTCACCGGCCTGCACGGCGCCAACCGCATGGCCAGCAATTCGCTGCTGGAATGTTTCGTCTATGCCCGCTCGGCGGCCGCGGACATTCTCGAACAGTTGCCCCGGGTTCTGATGCCAACGCCCCTTCCCGCCTGGGATGCGAGCCAGGTCACCGATTCCGATGAAGACGTGATCATTGCGCACAACTGGGATGAACTGCGGCGATTCATGTGGGACTACGTTGGCATCGTGCGTACCAACAAGCGTCTGCAACGGGCGCAACATCGCGTGCAGCTGTTGCTGGATGAAATCGACGAGTTCTACAGCAACTACAAGGTCAGCCGGGACTTGATCGAGCTGCGCAACCTGGCCCAGGTTGCCGAGCTGATGATTCTGTCAGCCATGGAACGCAAGGAAAGCCGTGGCCTGCATTACACCCTCGACTACCCGGACATGTTGCCGGTCGCGCTGGACACTATTCTGGTACCGCCCACCTACGTCGGCTGAATTTGAGCCGCACCCGCAGGCGTCGGTGCACATCCGCCGCCTGCGCATCCCGGGGTACGCAAATGGCCCTGACCCGGCGCTCGCCCCGTAATCGAAAACGCACTACCACCACCAACGGCAGCGCCAGGCTGTCCGGCCTTAGTTGCACGGGCTGCCAGCCCTTGGCACGACTCCACAACTGCCAGCCATCGGCATCGCGCCGCAAGCCGCAAAAGGCCTGCGGGTGCGTCAGCAGGATCTGCCGGGGCAACAGCCAGGCTCCGTGAACCACGCACAGCATGACGCCGAGCAAGCTGGCCCAGACCGGAATCGACAGTAAAAACAACGAACCCAACGCGAACAGCTGGGCCAGAAGATAGGCCGCCAGCAACTGCCGTGAGGCATGCCAGCGGCATTCGAACCTATTACTTGGGCTGGACACGATCCAGAATCATGCGAACCATGCGTTGCAGTTCAGGATCTTCCGATTCGCTGCGTTCCATGAACCAGCCGAACATGTCCTGATCTTCGCATTCGAGCAACCTGACATAGCAGGCGCGATCAACCTCGTTGAGGTGCCGATAAACCTCTTTCACAAACGGCACCAGCAACACATCAAGCTCAAGCATGCCGCGGCGGCTGTGCCAGTAGAGGCGGTTCAGTTCAACATCTTCGACCATGGAGCGCTCCTCAAATAGGCCGCAAGTATACAGGCCCGCGCCCCGTCGAACAGTCGGCTTTGGTCGGCCACCGTCGAGCCTTTGTTAACTACCCATTTCGAAGGCGGCCCCTTATGATGTCCATCAGACTTTTTACCCTGCGATGACCCATGGCCGATTCTGCTTTTTTCTGCACCCTTTCTCATGAAGGTGTTCTCGCGGTCCGCGGCGCGGACGCCAGCAAATTCCTGCAAGGCCAACTGACCTGCAACCTCAACTACCTGAGCGATTCCCGGGCCAGCCTCGGTGCCCGCTGCACGCAAAAAGGCCGGATGCAATCGAGTTTCCGCATCCTGCTCGAGGGTGACGGCGTGGTCCTGGCCATGGCCACCGAATTGCTCGAACCGCAACTGGCGGACCTGAAAAAATACGCGGTATTTTCCAAGTCGAAACTGACCGACGAAAGTGCCGCCTGGGTCCGCTTCGGTATCGACCATGGCGACGCCGCACTGGTCAGCCTCGGCCTGGACCTGCCGGCAGAAACCGACAGCGTCGTGCGCAACGATGGGCTGATCGCCATCCGCGTCTCGCCTGAACGTGCCGAACTGTGGGTTGCCGCCGGTCAAGCCGATGCAGTCAAAGGCAAGCTTTCGGCTGTGCTGAGCGAAGGCGATCTGAATCAATGGCTGCTGGGCCAGGTCCGCGCCGGGATCGGCCAGGTCATGCCCGGCACCCGCGAGTTGTTCATCCCCCAGATGCTCAACCTGCAAGCGGTCGGTGGCGTGAGTTTCAAGAAAGGTTGCTACACCGGGCAGGAAATCGTCGCGCGGATGCAGTACCTGGGCAAACTCAAGCGCCGCCTGTATCGCCTGCAACTGGCTGCCGGCGAACTGCCTGAACCGGGTACCCCGCTGTTTTCCCCGACCCACGGCAGCGCTATCGGCGAAGTGGTGCTGGCGGCCCGCGCCGGACAGAACATTGAACTCCTGGCTGTGTTGCAAGCCGAAGCAGCAGAAAGTGGAGACATCCACCTGGGCGCGCTCGAAGGGCCGTCCTTGCAGCTGCTCGACCTGCCTTATGAACTGGACCGCGACCGCGAAATCCAGCAATAACGGCAGTACTTGGCGCGACACCTAGAGAGACTAAATGAGCAAGCTGGCGGAAAAGGTCCAACAGGATTTGGTTGAGGCCATCAATAACGATGACCTGGTTCTGCCAACGTTACCGGAAGTGGCCCTGCAGATTCGCAAGGCCGCGGAAAACCCGGAAGTCAGCGTCAGTACCCTGAGCAAAGTGATCGGCCGTGATACCGCGCTGTCGGCACGCCTGATCAAAGTGGTCAACAGCCCACTGTTGCGCGCGACCCAGGAAGTGACCGATCTGCATACCGCGATCACCCGCCTGGGCATCAACTACAGCTGTAACCTGGCGATCGGCCTGGTCATGGAGCAGATTTTCCATGCCCGCTCCGACGTGGTGGAACAGAAGATGCGCGATGTCTGGCGTAAAAGCCTGGAAATCGCCGGCGTCAGCTACGCCTTGTGCCGCAGTTGCACCCGACTAAAGCCCGATCAGGCGGCCCTTGGCGGCCTGGTGCACCAGATCGGCGTGCTGCCGATCCTGACCTACGCCGAAGATCACTACGAGCTGCTGTCCGACCCGGTCAGCCTCAACCATGTGATCGACCGGATTCATCCGCTAATCGGCGAAAAACTGCTCAGGGTCTGGGAATTTCCCGACATGCTGGTACAAGTGCCGCGGCTATACCTGAACTTCAAGCGCCAATCTGCGCAGGTCGACTATGTGGATCTGGTACAGGTGGCCAGCCTGTATTGCCTGCAGGACACCGATCACCCGCTCGCCAGTACCGATGCGTTGAACGTACCGGCCTACAAGGCACTTGGAATCGATTTTGACGACAAGGCGATGTGCGCCGACCTGGAAGAAACACGCACGATGTTTTACTGATCAAAGACCGCGTTGCCCCCCTTCGCGAGCAAGCCCGCTCCCACATTGAACCGAGTCGCCGCTGATCAAATGTGGGAGCGGGCTTGCTCGCGAAGGGGCCTGAACAGACGCGGCATCAATCCCCCGCAACAAAACTCACCCGCACCTTCAACCCCGCCCGCTCGCCATCGTGCAGGCTGATCTGGGCCAGATGCGCGCGGCAGATCTCACCGACAATCGCCAACCCCAATCCGGAACCGGCCACTTGCTGATTGCGGCGATAAAAGCGCTCGAATACCCGATCGCGTTCTTCAAGAGGTATGCCGGGGCCATCATCTTCGACTTCCAGCACGGCGGGCGCCGAGACCCGCAGAATCACGTTGCCACCCGGCGGCGTGTGGGCCAGTGCGTTATCCACCAGATTGCTCAGCAGCTCGTTCAATAACGTCGGCTCACCCCGCAGCCAGACCGGTTCATCCGCCTCCAGCGCCAGCGCGATACCACGCTTGTGGGCCAACGGCGCCATGGCCATGCCCAGCTCCCGTGCCAACTGACTCAGGTCGAGTAACTGCGCGCCGCCCTCGGCAATCGCCCGTGCGCCATTTTCGACCCGCGCCAGGGAAAGCAACTGATTGGCCAGATGAGTCAATCGATCAGTGCTCTGGGCGGCATTCTCCAGGGTGCTGCGCCAGACATCGGGCTCAGCCGAGCGCTGGCCCAGCTCCAGGCGCGCCTTGAGTGCCGCCAGCGGAGTGCGCAGTTCGTGGGCGGCATCGGCGATGAATTGCGCCTGCTTCTCGAACTGGCCACGCAAGCGCTCGGTAAAGTGATTGAGTGCGCGCACCAGCGGCCACAATTCGCGCTGCACTTCCACCAAAGGCAAGGGGCGCAGATCGTCCGGCTGGCGCTCTTCCACCGCCGTGCGCAAGCGCTCCAGCGGGCGCAACGCAGCACTCACCGCGAACCACACCAGCATCAACGCACCGATTGCCAGCATGCCCAGGCGCAGCAAAGTATCCGCCGCCAGACTGCGGGCCATGCTGACGCGCGCCTCATCGGTTTCCGCCACGCGAATTTCCGCCATGCCATTCATGTTCGGCTCGCTCACGGGCTTGAGCAGGCTCACCACGCGCACGTTCTGCCCGCGGTACTGGGCGTTGTAGAAACGTGCAAGCGCCGGATAGTCATCGGTGCGCGGCGTTCCCGGCGGTGGCGCGGGCAGGTTTTCGTAACCGGAAATCAGCTTCTGATTGATGTCGTTGACCAGGTAGAAAATTCGCCCGGCACTGTCGTAGGCAAAGGTATCGAGGGCCACGTAGGGCACGTCGGCACTGAGGGTGCCGTCGCGCTGGGAGACGCCCGCAGCGATGGTTCGCGCCGACGCCAGCAGGGTCCGGTCATAGGCCGTATCGGCAGCTTCGCGTCCGTTCCAGTAGGCGCTCAAACCACTGGCCAGCATCAACACCACCAGCAGCAGCGCCAGGTTCCACAGCAACCTCCAGCGCAGGCTGCTGGGCTTATGCATCGCGGCTTTCCAGCAAGTAACCGAGGCCGCGGAAGGTCACGATGGCGACCGGCTGACCGTCGAGTTTCTTGCGCAGGCGGTGCACGTAGATTTCGATGGCATCGGGGCTGGCTTCTTCGTCGAGGCCGAACACTTGCGACGCCAGCTGCTCCTTGCTCATCACCCGACCGGGGCGCGCGATCAGGGCTTCGAGCACGGCCTGTTCGCGGGAGGTCAGGGTCAGCAATTCTTCCCCGAGGGTGAAACGCCGGGTTTCCAGGTCGTAGGCCAGCACACCGCAACGCTGAATGCGCTCACCGCCCAGCACGCTGCGGCGCAACAAGGCTTTGACCCGGGCTTCGAGTTCGGTCAGTTCGAACGGCTTGGCCAGGTAATCGTCGGCGCCGAGGTTGAGGCCGTGGACCCGGTCCTTGACGTCGCTGCGGGCGGTCAGCATCAACACCGGCAGGTTCTTGCCCCGCGCCCGCAAACGCGCCAGCACTTCGAAACCATCCATGCGCGGCAAGCCGACGTCGAGGATCGCCATGGCGTATTCCTCGCTGCCCAGCGCCAGGTCGGCTGCCACGCCATCGTGCAGAACGTCCACGGTCAGCCCGGTGCTCTTGAGCGCCTGGGCGACACTTTCGGCGAGCTGCAAATGGTCTTCGACGAGCAGAACACGCATGGATCTTTACCTCATTCCGGGATGGTCGACGCCATTCTCTGGCGCGAAGTTTACAGCCGCAACCGCCGCTGTGAAGCCCGAAAACCGTGAAAGTCAGCTGAAAGGTTAGCGAAAGGTTAGCCCGTTACAGTCCAGCCACGGACAGTTTCGACTGCCGTCGCTGCAGCCACACAGCGATACGAAAAACGCCTCGAAGCGTTTTCGACAAATAAGAACAATAAACGGAGTAAGTCATCCATGCAGTCCCTGCAGACCCAGGCTATCGCGCCTGCCCGCCTCTCCCGTTTCAGCCACACTGCGCTTGCCAGCGCTGCCGCCCTTGCCGGCTTTTCACCGTTGAGCCAGGCCGCATTCTTCGAAGACAGCTCGGCCACTTTCGAAACCCGCAACATGTACTTCAATCGCGACTTTCGCGACGGCACCAGCGCCCAACAGTCCAAGCGTGACGAGTGGGCCCAGGGGTTCATGCTCAATCTGAAATCAGGCTACACCGACGGCACCGTGGGGTTCGGTGTCGATGCGCTGGGCATGATGGGGGTCAAGCTCGATTCGAGCCCGGACCGTACCGGTACCGGCCTGCTGCCGACCGACGATGGGCGCGCCGTCGACGAATACTCCAAGCTCGGCCTGACCGGCAAAATGAAAATCTCCGCCAGCGAGCTGAAAATCGGCACCCTGATCCCGGAACTGCCGATCCTCAAGCCCAATGACGGGCGCATCCTGCCGCAGACCTTCGAGGGCGGCATGCTGACCTCCAAAGAGCTCAAGAACCTGACTTTCACCGGCGGGCGTCTGGATAAAGCCAAGGACCGTGACAGCACCGACTTCGAGGACATTGCCCTCAACAACAAGAACGGCCGTTTCGCTGGCACCGTGGCCGGCAAGCACTTTGATTTTGGCGGCCTGGACTACAAGCTCACCGACAAGATCACCGGCAGCTACCACTTCGCGCAACTCGATGAAGTCTACAACCAGCATTTCCTCGGTTTGATCGCTTCGCAGCCATTTGGCCCCGGCACCTTTGGCACCGACCTGCGGTTTGCCATCAGCGATGACCAGGGCGAGGCCCGTGGCGGCAAGATCGACAACAAGTCCCTCAACGGCCTGGTGAGTTACGCCTTGAGTGGCCACAAGTTCAGCGCGGGCTACCAGCACATGTCCGGCGACAGCGCATTCCCGTATGTGGATGGCGCCGACCCGTACCTGGTGAACTTCGTGCAGATCAACGACTTTGCCGGCGCCGAAGAACGCTCCTGGCAAGCGCGTTATGACTTCGACTTCGTCACCCTCGGCGTCCCCGGTCTGACCTTCATGAGCCGTTACGTGAGCGGTGACAACATCAAGCTCAAGAACGGTGACGAAGGCAAAGAGTGGGAACGCAACTCCGAGATTAAATATGTTGTACAAAGCGGCGCGCTCAAGGATGTCGCCGTGCGCCTGCGCAATGCCACCTACCGCTCCAACTACTCTGCTCGCGATGCCGATGAAGTGCGTCTGCTGGTGAGCTATAGCGTTGCCCTTTGGTAATTCAGTGCGTCCATAACAACAACTCCCAAGGAGACTTGAATGAACCTGTCAATGCGTAAAATTGCCCTCGCGGCCAGCGTACTGCTGTTTACCGGCCATGCGCTTGCCGAACCCAAACGCCCGGAATGCATCGCCCCGGCCTCGCCCGGCGGTGGTTTCGACCTGACCTGCAAACTGGCGCAAAGCGCGCTGATCAACGAAAAACTGCTGACCAAACCGATGCGCGTGACCTACATGCCCGGCGGTGTCGGCGCGGTGGCTTACAACGCCGTGGTCGCCCAGCGCCCGGCCGATGCCGGCACCCTGGTGGCCTGGTCCAGTGGTTCGCTGCTGAACCTGGCCCAGGGCAAGTTCGGTCGTTTCGATGAAAGCCACGTGCGCTGGCTGGCTGCCGTTGGCACCAGCTATGGCGCCATCGCGGTGAAAAGCGATTCGCCCTACAAGACCCTCGACGATCTGGTCCAGGCACTGAAGAAAGATCCGAGCAAAGTGGTGATCGGCTCCGGCGGCACCGTCGGCAGCCAGGACTGGATGCAAACCGCGCTGATCGCCAAGGCCGCCGGGATCAACCCCCGTGACCTGCGTTACGTTGCCCTCGAAGGTGGCGGCGAGATTGCTACCGCCCTGCTCGGCGGCCACATCCAGGTCGGCAGCACCGACATCTCCGACTCCATGCCGCACATCCAGAGCGGCGACATGCGCCTGCTGGCGGTGTTCTCCGACAAGCGCCTGGACGAGCCGGAAATGAAGGACATTCCGACAGCCCGCGAGCAAGGCTACGACATCGTCTGGCCGGTGGTTCGCGGCTTCTACCTCGGGCCAAAAGTCAGCGATGAAGACTATGCCTGGTGGAAGGATTCCTTCGACAAGCTGCTGGCCTCCCCCGAGTTCGCCAAGCTGCGCGACCAGCGTGAACTGTTCCCGTTCGCCATGACCGGCCCGGAACTGGACACCTACGTGAAGAAGCAGGTTGCGGACTACAAAGTGCTGGCCAAAGAGTTCGGCCTGATCCAGTGATCGCCTCTGTCTAGCGGCCGCGGCTCCGTTTGGCGGAGTCGCGGCACAGGAGTTCCCCATGCTCTTACAACGCATTTTTGCTTCGGTGCTGTTGCTGGCCTGCCTCAGCCTGGTGGCGATGGCCTGGCCCTACCAGGCACCTTTTTCCTACGAACCGATCGGCCCGCGAGCCTTCCCCCTGCTGATGCTGGGACTGATGGGCCTGGCGCTGGTGTACATGGTGTATCGCCCTTCGCCGATCAAGCACACCGATGAAGAGCCACCGCTGGATCGCCAAACCCTGACCAAAATTGGTGTTTGCGTACTGTTGCTGCTGGTCTTCGCCGGGCTGTTCGAACCGCTGGGCTTCATTCTCAGCAGCATGCTGGTTGGCATACCGATGGCTCGCCTGTACGGCGGACGCTGGCTGCCGGGCGCGATAATCATCAGCCTGATGAGCGTCGGTCTGTACCTGCTGTTCGACAAAGTCATGGACGTGCCACTGCCTCTGGGCCTGCTCGACGTTCTGGAGAACTGATATGGATACGCTTGGTTATTTGAGTCACGGCTTCGGCGTCGCACTAACCCCTTACAACCTGGTGACCGCCCTCAGCGGCACGCTGATCGGCACCGTCGTCGGCCTGCTGCCGGGGCTGGGGCCGATCAACGGTGTGGCATTGCTGATCCCGATTGCGTTCGCACTGGGCCTGCCGCCGGAGTCGGCATTGATCCTGCTGGCGGCGGTATATCTGGGTTGCGAATACGGCGGCCGGATCAGTTCGATCCTGCTGAATATTCCCGGCGAAGCCTCCACCGTGATGACGACCCTCGACGGCTACCCGATGGCCCGTCAAGGCCTGGCCGGTGTTGCCCTGTCGCTGTCGGCCTGGAGTTCGTTCATCGGCGCTTTCATTGCCACCTGCGGGATGGTGGTGTTCGCGCCGATACTGGCGAAATGGGCGATTGCCTTCGGCCCGGCGGAATACTTCGTGCTGATGGTGTTTGCGATTGTCTGTCTCGGCGGCATGGCCGGCGACCGCCCGCTCAAGACCTTCATCGCCGCGCTGATCGGGCTGTTTCTGTCGACGGTCGGCATTGATGCCAACAGCGGTGTGTACCGCTTCACCGGCGATAACATCCACCTCACCGACGGCATTCAATTCGTAGTGCTGGTGCTGGGCCTGTTCTCCATCAGTGAAATCCTGTTGCTGCTGGAAAAAACCCACCGTGGCCAGGAAGCCTTCCAGGCGACCGGGCGCATGCTGTTCAACTTCAAGGAAGCCGCTTCGGTGTTCTGGGTGAACATGCGTTGTGGCGTACTCGGTTTCATCATGGGCGTACTGCCCGGCGCAGGTGCAACGCTGGCCAGTGCGGTGGCCTACATGACCGAGAAACGCATTGCCGGCCCAAGCGGCAAATTCGGCCAGGGCGACAAACGCGGTCTTGCGGCCCCGGAAACTGCCATCGGTGCCGAAGCCTGCGGCGCGCTGGTGCCGATGCTGACCCTCGGCGTTCCCGGCTCGGGCACCACGGCGGTGATGATCGGTGCGCTGTCGCTGTACAACATCACGCCCGGCCCCCTGCTGTTCCAACAGCAACCGGACATCGTCTGGGGCCTGATCGCGTCATTGTTTATCGCCAACATCATGCTGGTGATCCTCAATATCCCGATGATCCGCATCTTCACCAAAATCCTCGCCGTGCCGAACTGGGCGCTGGTGCCGATGATCGCGATCATCACCGCTATCGGCGTGTACGCGGTGCATGCCACCACCTTCGACCTGTTCCTGATGATCGGTATCGGCATCTTCGGCTACATCCTGCGCAAGCTCGACTTCCCGCTGTCGCCGGTGCTACTGGGTTTCATCCTTGGCGGCTTGATGGAGCAGAACCTGCGTCGGGCGTTGTCGATCTCCAACGGTTCGCTGGACATCCTCTGGTCGAGCGGCATCACCGTCGGTGTCTGGGGGTTGATCGTGGTCATGCTGCTGGTGCCGATTGTGCGCATCTGGCGTAAACGCTCAGTGGCGCAACGCGTTGTCGCCGATGTCTGATCGGTCCCCCTTCAAACTCTGGTGGGGAACCCCGCTGGTCGGCCTGCTGGGCGGTTATCTCGCCAGCCAGGTCGGCTGGCCTTTGCCGTGGATGGTCGGCTCGTTGCTGGCGATCATCCTCGTGCGCTGCCTGACACCCTGGCAATTGGCCGAAATCCCTGGCGGACGCAAGTGCGGCCAGTGGATCGTCGGTATCGGCATCGGCCTGCACTTCACCCCGGTGGTGATGGAGCAGGTGCTGAGTCATTTCGGTTTGATTTTCTTTGGTGCGTTGGTCACCAGCCTGTCCGCCGTGGTCGGCGTGTGGCTGATGCGCCGTACCGGAGAAGATCGCGCCACGGCGTTCTTTTCCAGCATGCCCGGCGGTTCCGGGGAGATGGTCAACCTCGGCGCCCGCAATGGTGCGGTACTCAGCCGTGTGGCGGCGGGGCAGAGTTTGCGGGTGTTGGTCGTGGTGCTGTGCGTACCGGCAGCCTTCAAGTATTTGTTGGGGGACGGTGCGCCGACTTTCCACGCTGGCAGCATCGATTGGCGCTGGCTGGCGGTGTTGTTTCCCGCTGGCGCGTTGGCGGCCTGGATCTGGGAGCGCCTGCGTCAACCCAACCCCTGGCTGTTCGGGCCGTTGCTGGTCAGTGCGGCCGTCAGCATCGGCTGGGACCTGCACATCGGCTTGCCCGACGGCGGTAGCCAGATTGGCCAATGGTTGATCGGCAGCGGTCTGGGCTGTCACTTCAACCGGCAGTTTTTCCGGCGTGCACCGTCGTTCATGGGGCGCACCCTGATCGGCACGGTGTTGACCATGCTGATCGCCACGGCGGCGGCATTGGGTTTGAGTGCGCTGACCCATCTGGATCTGCGTTCACTGACCTTGGGCATGATGCCCGGCGGGATTGCCGAGATGAGCCTGACAGCGGAAACCCTGCAACTGTCGGTGCCGCTGGTGACGGCGATGCAGGTGATGCGGCTGTTGTTTGTGTTGTTTCTGGCGGAGCCGTTGTTCAAGTACTGGAACCGGGGTCCGGATTCAGTCTGATAGACCTGTGGCGAGGGGGCTTGCCCCCGCTCGGCTGCGAAGCAGTCGTAAACCCTGCACACACCAGTGATCCGGTCTTATTGAAAGCGGGGGCCGCTACGCGCCCCAACGGGGGCAAGCCCCCTCACCACAAAAGCTCAGCCGATCCCCATCAAACCGGCGGCAACCGCCACTCGATCGGCGTCTCGCCATTCTGCTCCAGAAACTTGTTGGTCCGGCTGAAGTGCCCGCAACCGAGAAAGCCGCGATAGGCCGACAGCGGTGACGGATGCACCGAGGTCAACACCAGATGCTTGGTCGCATCGATCAGCTTCTGCTTGCTCTGGGCATGGGCGCCCCACAGCATGAACACCAGGTGCGGTTGCTGCTGGCTGACCACTTCAATGACCCGATCGGTGAAAAACTGCCAGCCCTTGTCCTTGTGCGCATTGGCATTGGCGCGCTCGACGGTCATGGTGGTGTTGAGCATCAGCACGCCCTGATCGGCCCAGCTTTGCAAGTAGCCATGGTTGGGAATGTCGATGTTCAGGTCGCGTTTGAGCTCTTTGTAAATGTTCACCAGCGACGGCGGCGCCGGCACGCCCGGTTGCACCGAGAAGCACAAGCCATGGGCCTGGCCCGGGCCGTGATAAGGGTCCTGCCCGAGGATCACAACCTTGACCTTGTCCAGCGGCGTGGAATTGAGCGCGTTGAAAATCATCGGCCCCGGCGGATAGATCTCCTTACCGGCCGCCCGCTCCTGTTGCAGGAAGTTTCGCAACTCTGCCATGTAGGGCTGGTCGAATTCGGCACGCAGTGCCTCCTTCCAGCCCGGTTCGAGTTTGATACGGTCGTCAGCAGTCATGGTTACATCCGGAAAAAACAATGGGGCGAACCCTAGGAAAGCGCATCACGCTTGTCAATTGATCTGACGCAGATCCGGCACTTTCCCACACAGCGATCATACTTAACCCTCAAATTCCCGATCGAGGTCACGATGAATCTGCACTTCGAAGAACTCACCGGCACCGACGGCGCGCGCATCGGCATCGCCAGCCTGGATGCCGAAAAATCCCTGAACGCCCTGTCCCTGCCGATGATCAACGCCCTGCGCGACCGAATGGGGGCCTGGGCCAAGGACCCGCAGATCGTCTGCGTTCTATTGCGCGGCAACGGTGCCAAGGCCTTTTGCGCCGGCGGCGAAGTGCGCAGCCTGGTGGAAGCCTGTCGCGTCCATCCGGGCGAAGTACCGCCACTGGCCGCGCAGTTCTTTGCGGCGGAATATCGCCTGGACTTCAAACTTCATACCTACCCGAAACCGCTGATCTGCTGGGGCCACGGCTATGTGCTCGGCGGTGGCATGGGACTGTTGCAAGGGGCAGGCATCCGCATCGTCACGCCGAGCAGCCGCTTGGCCATGCCGGAGATCAGCATCGGCCTGTACCCGGACGTTGGCGCCAGTTGGTTTCTGTCGCGCCTGCCCGGCAAGCTCGGGTTGTTCCTGGGCCTGACCGGTGCGCACATGAACGGCCGCGATGCCATCGACCTGGACCTGGCCGATCGCTTCCTGCTCGATGAGCAGCAGCCGAAATTGATCGAAGGCCTGTTGCAATTGAACTGGCAGGAACAGACACCCATGCAGCTCAACAGCCTGCTCAAGGCCTTGCAGCAGGAAGCCGCGGCGCAGATGCCCGAAGCCCAGTGGCTGCCGCGCCGACAGCAGATCGACGAACTGCTGGATGTCAGCGACGTGCGTTGCGCCTGGAAGGCCATCAGCGCCTTGCGCGATCACACCGACCTGTTGCTGAGTCGCGCAGCCAGGACCCTGAGCGAAGGCGCTCCGCTGACCGCTCGTCTGGTGTGGGAGCAGATCATTCGTGCCCGACACCTGTCATTGGCCGAAGTCTTCCAGATGGAATACACCCTTAGCCTCAACTGCTGTCGGCATCCGGAATTCAGCGAAGGCGTACGTGCCCGGTTGATCGACAAGGATCAGAAACCGCATTGGCACTGGCCGGACATCAACAACGTGCCGGACGCGGTGGTAGAGGCACATTTTCACAAGGCGTGGGAAGGTCGGCATCCGCTGGCGGATTTGTCCGAATACTGAAAACTGCACACAACACTGTGGGAGCGGCGGTGCGACGATTCGACTTGCTCGCGAAAGCGTCATCTCAGCAACATTGATGTTGACTGACACTCCGCCTTCGCGAGCAAGTCGAATCGTCGCACCGCCGCTCCCACATTCAGAGTTGTGTTTTGTACAAAGCTATCGGTGGCCGCCCCGCCCGTTGCGATAGCCTCGACCGTTACCGCGATAGTCGTTGTTCCAGTTCCCGCGGTTACGGCCGTCCCAGCCATGGTTCTGATGCGTGCGGTAGTCGCCACGCGACGGCTGATAGTAACGAGGGGCCGACTGGTAATGGCGCGATGGTTGATACATCCGCGGCTGCGAGTAATAGCGCGACGGTTGATAGATCCGTGGCTGTGAGTAATAGCGCGGTGTCGGCTGGTAATACCGCGCTGGCGGCACGTAGTACCGGGGCGGCGGTGTGTAGTAACCGCCACCATTGGAGTAGTAGGAACTCCCCCCGGCGTAATAGGTTGGCGATGGCGAGGTATAGACCTCGGAACTGTAGTAACTGCCTCCTTCATCGTAATAAGGCACGCACCCACCAAGGGACAATCCCAACACAGCTAGCAGAAGAATTCGACAGAGCATGGCGGCCTCCTGGACCGCGGGTAAGCCACACCAGCGACGCTGGCAGGCGACAGACAAATGTTCGGTGACTGTCGAAAGATCAGACACCGAATTCGGAATCTGGTGCGCCATCGAAACAAGTGGAAACATCTGGCCGATGAAAGGTTTTTCATCCATTCGCGCCCTGATTAACGGTGGCCACCTCGATGTCCACCGCCATGATGTCCGTGTCCGCCGCCGTGGCCACGGTAGTAACCATGCCCACCGTAGTAATAGGCGCGATAACCACCGTAATAACGCGGACCGTAGTAACCGTAGTAATAGGGCGAGTAGTAGCCGGGGTAGTAATAAGGTCCCCCGTAGACGTCGGCAGGACCGGCGTAGTAGTAGCAGCCAGACAATCCAAGACCCAGTACTGCACCTAACAATAATCGACGCAACATGGCGGCCTCCGTAAAGACCTGTAACAGCAGTCGGCACGCTCCGACTTACACCTGTTTTGACTGGCAATCCCCTGCCAAGTGCGACGTTGCACCCACCGTCTGATCAGCGGCGGACAGGTTCCAATGCGGTGCACACGAGCACCATCAAAGTGCCGCCTCATTCACGCTGGCGGCGGGCGTAACCCTTCGTGGAATGTGGGAACGACCATTCGCGGCACACATGGAGCAGTTATTTCCCCGCAGTGCCATTAGAATGCAACCATCGGATGACTGCCAATGGAACTGCCATGCCGCTTCGCTCGCCGCTGTACTCTCAACGTTCGTTGGTGCTCACGCTGGTCGCGTTGCTGGGCGCAGGTTTCCTCGCCACCTCCTTCCTCAGTTACTACGCCTCCCGGGCCTCGATCCGCGACAACATCGTCAACACCGAACTGCCGCTGACGTCGGACACGGTCTACTCGGAAATCCAGAAAGACCTCGTCAGGCCGATCCTGATTTCCTCGATGATGGCCCGCGACACCTTCATGCGCGACTGGGTGGTCAATGGTGAAAAGGACTCCGACCAGATGACCCGTTACCTCAACGAGGTCATGACCCACTACGGTGCCTACACCGCGTTCTTCGTCTCCAACACCAGCCTGACCTACTACCACGCCAAGGGTGTGCTCAAGCAGGTCAAGGCCACCGAGCCCCGCGACGCCTGGTACTTTCGCGTGCGGGACATGAAGGATCCGTACGAGATCAACGTCGACCCGGACCTCGCCAACAAGGACAACCTGACCTTCTTCATCAACTACAAGGTCTACGACTACAACAGCCGATTCATCGGCGCGGCCGGGGTTGGCCTGACCGTCGATGCCGTGATCAAGCTGATCGACAAGTACCAGCAGCGCTATCAACGCAGTGTGTATTTCGTCGACAACTTCGGGCGCCTGGTGCTCACCGGCGCCGAAGGGGGGCCGCAGGGCGCGCACATCGGGCAGAAACTCAGTGAACTCGACAGCATGAAAGACCTGGTCAGCCGGCTGCCCAAACCCCACAGCGGCAGCTATGAATACTCCGTGCAGGGCCAGGGGCATTTCCTCAACGTGCGGTTTATCCCGGAGCTGAACTGGTACCTGTTCGTCGACAAACGCGAAGACAGTGCCCTCGGTGAAATCCGCCAGTCGCTGTACCTCAACCTGCTGATCTGCCTGCTGGTCACCTTGATCGTGCTGGCCCTGCTCAACCGGGTGATCAAACGCTATCAGGACAAGATCCAGGCCCAGGCCATCCTCGACAGCCTGACCGAACTGCCCAACCGTCGTGGCTTCGACCTGCTGGCCGCGCAGGCCATGCACGAAGCCCGGCGCGAGCCCAAGCCGCTGACCGCTTTGCTGCTGGACCTGGACCACTTCAAGGCGCTGAACGACACCTACGGCCACCTGGCCGGCGACCAGGTACTGATCGGTTTCGCCCGGGATCTGGAAAGTTGCCTGCGGCACTCCGACATCGTCTGCCGCTGGGGTGGTGAAGAGTTCATCGTGCTGCTCAAGGACACCGACGGTAAGACCGGCCTGATGATTGCCGAGAAAATTCGTCAGCACGTGGAGGAACAGCGCTATGCCTACAACAGTAAGGCCTTGCATGTGACCGTCAGCATCGGCCTCACCACCCAGCAGCCCGATGACACCTTGCACAGCCTGCTGTCACGGGCGGATCATGCGATGTATCGGGCCAAGCAAACTGGCCGTAACCGAACCTGCGTGGAAAAACCTCACTCCAGCTATGAACCAGCCTGACCTCTGCCCAGCCTGCGGTGCACCCAACGACTGCACCCTGGCCGACCCGCGAACCGCCGACCGCGCCTGCTGGTGCTACGGCGTCAGCATCGACCCGGCGGTGCTCCAGGCGCTGCCGGCGGAACTGCGCGACGCCTCGTGCCTGTGCCCGCGCTGCGCCGAGGTCGAGGCGCAGTTGCAAGCAGCGTCCGGGTCGATCAAGTAAGATGCGCGCCCCTGTCCTTACCGATCCTTAAGTCATGCGTGTCGACCGTTTCCTCAGCAACCTGCCGTGCTTCAACCGTAAGCAGGTGCGCCTGTTGCTGGTGGAAAAACGCGTCAGGGTTGACGGAAAAGTCGTCAGCGACCCGCACAGCGAAGTCCGCGAATTCAGCCGCGTCGAAGTCGACAACGAGGTGCTGCAAGTCGGTAAACCCCTACGCCATTTCATGTTGCACAAGCCCGCCGGATGCGTCAGCGCCACCCGGGATCCGCAGCACCCGACCGTGCTCGATTTGATCCATGAACCGGACAAGGGCGAACTGCACATCGCCGGACGCCTGGACTTCAACACCACCGGCCTGATGCTGATCACCAACGACGGCAGCTGGTCACGGCGCCTGACCCAGCCGCAGACCAAACTGCCCAAGGTCTATTACGTCGAAACCGAGCAGGACATCGGCCCCGAGTACGCGATCAAATTCAACGAAGGGCTGTACTTCGCCTTCGAAGACCTCACCACGCAACCCGCCGGGCTAGAGCTGCTCGGGCCAAAACGCGCACGCCTGAGCATCGTCGAGGGCCGCTATCACCAGGTCAAGCGCATGTTCGGCCACTTCGACAACAAGGTGATGCGCCTGCATCGCGAACGCATGGGGTCGCTGGTACTCGACGACACCTTGAAACCGGGCGAATACCGCCCGCTGACCGACGAAGAGATCGGATCGATCTAAGCGCGCGACCGCTCAGCAGAAAGTTGTCGAACAATTTACCAACGGCACTTGCGCAATGATGTGACCCCTGCTTGAATCAGGACGTCGGCCGAAATGTGACCGACGAGTCACCCCATACTTCTAAGAAACTTTTTGCCGGTAGGAACCCAAGGGTTCCGGCCTCATCCGGCAGACTGCCCGCCAATAACAATACCCGTCGACCGGACTGTAATGGATCGACATGGGCCTCTCAAATTCCAGGCGTATGCCTACCTGTCACAAAGCTCGTGCAATCTCATTTGCGCGCATACCCGCTTGCCAGGAGTCTTATGACATGAGGCCAGAAATCGCTGTGCTGGATATACAGGGTCAGTATCGGGTTTACACGGAGTTCTATCGCGCGGACGCCGCAGAGAAGACCATTATCTTGGTCAACGGCTCGATGGCCACGACTGCGTCGTTTGCACAAACCGTGAAAAACCTCCATCCGCAGTTCAACGTCGTCTGCTACGACCAGCCCTACGCGGGCCGGTCAAAAGCCCACAACCTGCATGAAAAAATGCTCACCAAGGAAATCGAAGGACAGATCCTGCTTGAGCTGATCGACCACTTCGCCGCCGAGCACGTACTGTCGTTTTCCTGGGGCGGTGCCGCGACCATGATGGCATTGTCGCAACGGCCACGGCGCATCGAAAAAGCCGTGATCAGCTCGTTCTCCCCGGTGATCAACGCGCACATGCTCGACTACCTCGAGCGCGGCGTCGAACACCTCGGCAACCTGGATCGCGACCGGGTCGGGCACCTGGTGAACGACACCATCGGCAAACACCTGCCGTCGTTGTTCAAGCGCTTCAACTATCGCCACGTCAGCTCTCTGGCCGAACATGAGTACGGGCAGATGCACTTCCACATCAGCGACGTGCTGCACAGCGATCGCCAGTGCTACCTGCACGCGGCGAAGAAAATCGACGTGCCGGTGCTGTTCCTAAACGGCGAATGGGACGAATACACCGCCGCCGACGACGCCCGGTTGTTCGCCGGCCACGTGCAACACAGCACGTTCAGCACCATTCAGGCCACCGGCCACTTTCTCGACATGGAGCACAAAGCCGCCTGCCGAGACAGCCGCAACGCACTGATGGGCTTCCTGAAACCAGCGCAACTCGAAAGCCGACCGCGTTACCACAACGCCCAGGAACACCATGCATTGGCAGGCTGAAGTAGCGTCATCGCGAGCAAGCCCCGCCCTGCTGCGTTAAACGTATTGCGCAGGCGCGAGGCTTGCCCGCGATCGACCGTCATGCGGTCCGGGCTTTTTTGTCACATCTGCGTTAAACCCGCCCCACGTAAAGAAAAACTTCAAATCCGCAGCCGTATCTGGTACAAAGTCACCGCTCTGAGCGGGTGTCGTATAATGGCATTACTCCAGCTTCCCAAGCTGATAACGAGGGTTCGATTCCCTTCACCCGCTCCAATCGAATTTTGATCTCACGTCAGGGTGGTTTTGACGGGGGATGCAGAGACAGAAAAAACCGGCCTTGATGGCCGGTTTTTTTGTGTCCGGGATTTGGCGGGTTTTGCTTCTTCAGTCATTCCGTCATTTTCCCTGATCGATTAGCAAGTGCCCTTGGGCGATAGCGTCTATCCTGAGACCTGTTAGCGTTTTTTTCGAAAAGTACGGATTTGTTATCAAATTCAATCCGACATTAGTGTTTTCATCGTTTCGAAATTAGCGTTTTCGCATAAGATCAAGGTTCTGTTAGCGTTTTTCTTGTCCCAGTAAAGGATTTCGTCAATGCAAGTCGGTTTCAAGACCCTCGCGACCCGTTACGACATCGCACTGGCACAGCCTCTGCGCGTCGAATCCATGATCGGCACTGTACGTGTCAATCGCGAAACTGACGGCAATGTGGAGAACCGATACCCGACAAGCTATCGGCCCGCAGACGATTTCGCAGGACATTTCGAATTCGGCCTCAAGTACGAGGAGATCCACCTCGAGTTCTTCGCCCGCCTGTTTGCAGCCATAGGCCCGCTGCCTGTCGAAGAGTGGTGTCGACGGGAGCCTTTCGGTCAATACGCCCGCCGCACGGGGTTCCTCTACGAATGGCTGACAGGCGAACGCCTGGATGTGCCTGACGTGACCAATGGCGGCTATGTTGATGTACTTTCGCCCCAAGATTATCTGACTCGTCGCGAAGCTCTGCGAACTCGTCGTTGGCGCATCAACAACAACCTGCCGGGGACGGCTGAGTTCTGCCCCTTGGTTCGTCGTACGGTGCCAGTGCAGGAAGCTCTGCAATTCAATCTGCGCGAAGCATTGGGTGAATTGGATCAGGCCTTTGGTGCCGACATCCTGATGCGTACGGCCAGTTGGCTGACGTTCAAGGAATCGCGCGCGAGTTTTCTCATCGAAAAGGAAGCCGGCCAGGCGGATCGCATCCAGCGGTTTGCCCATGTCATTGCCCAGCACTGCGGTCATATCAAAGACCCGTTGAGCAACGACAGCCTGCATTCCCTGCAAGCTGGCATTCTTGGACATGACGCCATCGGACTGGGCTTGCGGCGCTCTCCCGTATTTGTGGGGCAAGCCACGATGCGCGAGGACATCGTGCATTACATTGCCCCCCATTTCGCAGACCTCGCTCAGCTCTTGGCAGGCCTCAACGAGTTTGAGGTCGCAACCCGTGGTGCTGAGTCAGTGGCACGTGCCGCAGTGTTGGCATTTGGCTTCGTGTACATCCATCCCATGCGCGACGGAAATGGCCGGATTCACCGCTTCCTGATCAACGACACCCTGGTTCGGGACAAGGCTGTGCCCGACGGCGTGATATTGCCGGTCTCTGCCACAATCACAAGCTCGATCGACTTCAGGGCCGGCTACGATCGTACGCTCGAAGTATTCTCGCGACCGTTCATGCGACGTTACGCGACGGCCCATCGGTTCGGCGAACTCGTGACCTACGAGGACGGTACTCGCAGCAACTTCATCTTCGATGAATATGAGGACGCCCGCTTTGCCTGGCGCTATCCCGATCTGACCGAACACGTCCTGTACACCGCACGCGTTATCGAGCACACGATTAAAAAGGAAATGGCGGATGAAGCCAGAGTACTGGTGATCTTTCAGCGAGCACAGGAACAGTTGAAAGAGGTATTGGAAATGCCAGACCAGGACGCGAATCGCATCATTCGCTCTATCAAGGAGAATGGCTGGACGGTGTCGGGCAAGCTGAAGAAAGGGTATCCGCAACTTGAAGATGAGCGCGTGGCAGAGCGCGTTGTGGAGGCTGTGCGTTCTGCGTTTGAGGATTGAGAGATGGGAGGTGGATTAAGCAAAAAAAGGCACTTTTAGCCGTTTTTTGTACCCGGAATTTGGTCGAATCATGACCGATCCAGCTCTACGTGGATAAATAAGTCCGTCACCTTTTCCCGGGGATGTAGAGACAGAAAAAACCGGCCCAAGTGGCCGGTTTTTTTGCGCGGGATTTGGTGATGCGCCTGCCAACGCTAATGTTAAGGCCCCGTTTTTAAAGGCCAAACAGAGATCAACGTTAGAAAAAGCAACGTCCTACACGACACTGGGAAATGTCCGTAGACTTGCGCATTGCTGTGCCTTTGTCATGAGACCTATAGTCCGACCGCGTCCAAATGGCGTATCGGGTTTGGCGACTCGATGACAAAGCATAGGAACCTCCGAGCAATCTCGGAGCGTTTCTGAACGCACTTGGCTACCTGTTTATGGTGGCTGTGCGTGGGAGACCTTTGGGTCTACCGGTTTGCCTTGTCCCGGTTCGCCAACCTGCGTACAGCTACCACCTTTTGTTTGGCGACACTGAGTGGTAGTTCACTTCAATTCAAGGAATCACTCATGAATGAATATATGGCTTTAACCAGTAACGCCGACGACCTCCCCTCCCTCTACGTCAACACCACCCAACCCCTGCACTCCCTGCTCAGCACCGCCAGTTACAGAATTCGAGCCGTCACTCAGCTCCTTGAAAACCTCGCAATGCGTGGCGACCTGACCTCCGACACCGTGGTCCTCAGCGACTTCGCATTGCTCTGCTGCGTGCCATTGCGCGATGGATGCGATGTGCTTGATGTAATCGCTCGACGCATGGATGCAGAACCATCCTGACAGTCCACCCGGCGCCTTTCGGGGGCGCCCTTTGGGGGTCATAACCTCACCCGCTGTGTTCACGGAGGACCATGAACATGTTTTACCCGATTGCGATTTTCATGGGCGACGATGAACATGCGTGGGGTGTGGAAGTCCCGGATGTGCCAGGTTGTTTTAGCGCCGGTGAAGATCTGGAAGATGCAATAGCCATGGTTCAACAAGCCATTGAGGGGTATTTCGAGATGCTCGCCGAGAACGGTGCACCCTTCCCCTCAGCCAGCAGCGTTACCCTGCACACATCTAATCCAAAGTACGCTGGCTGTACGTGGGCACTCGTGGAAATCGACGTGATCGAGTAACTGATTGTAGCCCCTGATATGACTCAAAACAGTGGGTTGGTGTTCAGCGCTGAATGTGACCCTGCCACCTGGACGCTCATATCTTTTGCGTATAGATCACCGCAAGCGAGTAAAGAAGCCGTAGAGCTGCGTTGAGCCCAGCAACAGTTCCCTTATTCTCCCGGCTCATCCTTCGCCTGGAGATCAACATGCACAATTCAGAGTTGGGAATCATGATCATTTCATTGATCGGGTTGTTCGGCTTTGCCTCCTTTGCCTTTGAGTACTTGAGTGCCCGGCGCTCAAAAAAGAACAAGCCACAGTGATTTTTCAAAATCGAAAAAAGGGGCAGATGACGCTCATCAACTGTCCCTGTTTTGCTTCAGCGGGTCGCGACGATAAACAGTCGCGGGAATGGCAATAGCACCGAACCATCGGCCAAGGCCGGATACGCCCGTTCGATAGCAGTCTGATATTGCTTCAGATACTGCGCCCGTTCCGCCTCGTCCAACGGATCGAGAAATGGTCGCAAGCCACTGCCCTTGAACCACTCCACCACGCCAGACGCACCGCCCGCGAGCGGATGATGGTAAGTGGTGCGCCACACATCGACGCGGGTGCAACAGGCTTTCAAAATCGAATAGTAGCCACTGGCATCGGCCATTTCGGTCCTCTGCCCGGCGGCACCTGCCAGCTTGCCGACCCATGGGCCATCAGCGGCGACTTCACGCATCAAGCGGTGCGAGTGTTCATTCAGGTTGTCAGGCATCTGGACGGCCAGGCTGCCACCCGGCGCCAGTTTGCTCACCAGCGACGGTAGCAACGTGGCGTGATCAGGCACCCACTGCAATACCGCGTTGGCGAAAATCACATCGAACGGGCCACTGTCATTCCAGGTGTCGATGTCGGCGATGTCGAACTGCACCTGCGGCAAGCGCTTGCGCGCGGCGTCGATCATGTCGCTGGAACTGTCCAGCCCACGCACCGTGGCATCGGCAAAGCGCTCCACCAGCAACTCGGTGGAGTTGCCGGGCCCGCAACCGATATCGATGGCCAAGCGCACGTCCCCGGCGGGGACAGCCGCCAGCAGGTCACGGGCGGGACGGGTGCGCTCATCTTCAAAAGCGACGTACTGTTTGGCGGACCAACTCATTGCGTTCTCCTGTCGGTACGTTGTCGTGATCTGGGCAGACCACCAGTTCGCTACGATACATCGGCCAATAGGCTCTGCTCTATTCCACCTTTGTTGCGAAAACTTCTGTGGGAGCGAGCTTGCTCGCGATGGCGATTGCACAGTCAACATCGTCGTCGACTGACATGGCGCTATCGCGAGCAAGCTCGCTCCCACAGTTTTTCACCTTAACTGATCGGCCTAGGCTCTATTAACCAGTTTTTTTCGTCGCTAGACAGCAATCTTAATCGTAGTACCCGACAGTCTTCTTCAAATGATCCGAGTACTCGTAAATGTCATCAACGGAGTTGATTGCATGCCGGGTTTCATTCTTCTCTTCGTCAAATATGCCGATGTATTTCTGTGATCGGTTGAAGTGCAGTCGGCAGATCGGCTTGCGGTTGTTGTCGTCGAGCAGGATGCCGAAGTAACTCTGTGTGTCACGCTGAACAATCCGCTTGGCATCAACAACCGACCGAACCACGGCCCGGACGATGTGATAGCCCTCCAGTTCTTCCAATGTCGTCAGAACTTTGTCCTCTGACTCATCTCGAACATCGGATTGTTCAGTGTCACCAGTAGCGACTGGTAAAGAGGCCTGCGCAGGCTGGAGGGCGCCACTCATTGCCGACTTGAGCCTGTCATTGATTTGGTCGTTGAGAAACTGCACCACAGCCTTTCTCGTGAGCTCATGGAACTGTTCGCGGACCTTCTGAGTAATCACTCCGTCGTAAACCCGAGAAGCAAACACTTTCACGAAGTCGTCGTCAGGCTTGCTTACCTGAGAAGCAATCACCTTCTTGATTTGGCTGACGTACTTCAGCTCACCTGCGGCGCTGATGATCGACTCCACATCGAATGCAGATTTGGTGAGTTTCACCAACTCTGGGACGGAATACTCGTCGATATCCAGCAGGTCGAGTTCAAGGAATGGCTTCTCGTCCATTTTGTTTGGCGCGTCCAGGTCAGTGAAAAACTTATAGACCTGGCCATTGGTGAGAATGGAGATTCGAGCGCTGGTGACATGAAAATAGCGGAACAGCTGGGAGGCATGATTGATATGCAGCGGCTCACCAATTTTTTTGCACTCGATGAGAATCTGAACCTCACCAGCCTTCATGATTGCGTAATCAATTTTCTCCCCTTTCTTCGTTCCAATATCGCAAACGAATTCAGGTGTCACTTCCGTCGGATCGAAAACATCGTAGCCCAGTACCGTACTGATAAAGGGCATGACAAAAGCATTCTTGGTCGCTTCTTCCGTTTGAATGGCAGCGCTCTGCAAACGAACTTTGGCAGCGAGACTTGCTAATTTTTCGAAGAATTCCATGAGTAGCCTCTTTTCCGGTTTCGATCCGTGTGAACACATGCTGGCAAATTGACTGCCATTGATACTAGACACAAACCGATACAAAGGAAGATTCCCACCCAAAATTAAGATCTTGCCTACCTCCATGCTTCATTGGTTTGCAACCCCAGCCGAATTTTCATTCTCCCGCCACTGTCTGAAAAATCAGGCGCCCCCTCAAAAGGAACACGGTCATGAAATTCGCAAAAATCGCGCAGAAACTAGCCCTTTGGGCCGGTAGCCCCAAGACGTTCATGAGCGCGTTGATCCTGATTTTCCTGTGGGGTTTGAGCGGGCCGATTTTTCATTTCAACGATACGTGGCAACTGGTCATCAATACCTCGACCACCATCATTACGTTCCTGATGGTGTTCCTGATCCAGAACACGCAGAACCGCGACACCGACATCCTGCATTTGAAAGTCGACGAATTGCTGCGGGTGACCAAGGAGGCGCAACAGGCCATGCTCGGGCTTGAGGCGTTGGACCTCAAGCAACTGGAGGCGCTGCGCAGGCACTACCGCGCCATGGGCGAGAACCAGGTGTTCGACCTCGACGGCCTGAACCCAACGCATAATCCCAAGCCGCATCTGGACCAGTGCTGAACAGAAAAACGGCGCGTGACTGAAGCCCCGCGCCGTTTGTGTTCAAACCTTCAGGTCAACGGCTGGCTTGCAACGCCTTGGCCATTTCCAGGTGATTTTGCAATTTAGGCAGGGTTTCTTCGGCGAACGCCTTGATTTGCGGCACGTCGGTGGTCTGCGCCTCTTGTTGCAGCTGTTCGATGGCTTCCTGCGTGGTCTTCACCTGACTGGCGGTATAGGCCTCGTCGTAGGTCGCCCCATCCAGGACTTGTGGCATCAGGGTTTTGGCCTTTTCGACAATCTCTTCCCGGGGGGCGACCGGTATATCCAGTTGTTTGGCGATTTTCGCCAGGTGCTGGTTCGCCTTGGTGCGGTCGTTGATGACGATAATGGTGTAGTCCTTGACCTCTTTGGACTCGGCTTTCTGGTGCGCCAGGCGACTTGCTTCAATATCGGCAATACCTTTTGCCGAGGCCTCGTCGATGAACTCGGCAGTCGACTGGGCAAAGACGCCGCTGGCAAACAGGCCCAGTAACGTGGCAAGACTGGTATTACATAATCGGGTGGCCATCCGGTTCATGGTCGCGCCCTCCTCTTCAAATTCAAACGGGAGCTTTCGCCCCCGCTTCTCAATCAAAACCACCATCATCCATTACTTGGATTTCTGTCCGGGCTTGCGGCCCATGTCGGGTTTCGCAGGCTCTTTGTCGACAGTCGTCGTGGTGGTTTTCCCACCCTTGCGACCGGCTTCAGAGGCCTTCGTTCGATCATTGGCGAAGTTCCCCGAGTTCGAGTTTCTTGAATTTGGCATGATTCTCTTCCTCTTGGTGGTAGTCGCGGCGAGCTGTAGCCCGCATAGAATCTGAATTTGCGCGCCCCAAAAGGTTTAGAAAATTACGTGGATGCCACGACGAACGGTGCGCGGTTTTTCAGACCAGTCGCAGGTGATGCTCGCGTTTGGCGCAGTACATCGCCTCGTCGGCATGCCGGAACAATTGCTTCTCTTCGGTGCCGTGATCGGGGTATCGGGCGACGCCGATGCTGGGCTGGATATTCAGGCTGTGCCCGTCCAGGCGCAGGGGCTGAGCCAGGACCTGGCGGACTTTCTCGACCACAAGGTCGGTATCGTCCGCCGCGTGAATGCTGTGCAGCAACACCACGAATTCATCGCCGCCGATGCGGGCCACGGTGTCGATTTCCCGCACGCAGCCCTTGAGCCTGTTGGCCACCGCTTGCAACAGCATGTCGCCGACCGCGTGCCCATGGGTGTCGTTGACTTGCTTGAAGCGGTCAAGGTCGACGTACAGCAGCGCCATGCGCCCGCCGCCCTCCCGGGCCACTTGCAGTGACGCCTTGAGCCGTTCGCGCAGCAACTCGCGGTTGGGTAACTGGGTCAGTTGGTCGTACTGGGCCATGTGTTGCAGGCGGGCGTGCAATTGCTTGCGCTCGATGGCGGTGGCGACCTGGGCGCAGACGTATTGCAGCAGCTCCTTGTCTTGCTCGGTGTAGCGCTCGCCGCCCGGAATGCTTTTGACGATCAGCGCGCCGATGGTGCCGTTTTGCGAACTCAGCGGCACACCCAGCCAACAGGGTGCGTTCTGTTCGGTCTGCAGCATTTCGAAGCCGGCAAGAGGTGGGCACTGGCCCGGAGTCAACAGGATCGGCTGCCCCGTGCAGATCACCTCGACACACAGGCGCCCGGTCATGGTTCCGGGCTGTTCGGGCTGTGGCTCGTGGTCATCGACGTGATAGGGAAAGTTCAGCTGTGCGCAGTGCTGGTCGTACAGCGCCACGGAAAAACTCAATGCCGGCAGCCATTCGCCGATGATCATGTGGATGCGCTTGAACAACGCCAGCAGATCCTCTGCCGCATGGGCCGCTTCGGAAATCGCGTACAACGCTGCCTGCCGGGACTCGGCCTGCTTACGCTCGGTAATGTCACGAGCAACGGCGATGCGCAGTTGATCGTCCTCGGACCAACGTGCCGACCAGAGGATGTGCACCACACTGCCATCCTTGCGCAGGTAGCGGTTTTCGAAGTTGAGCTTGGGCTCACCGCCCATGATTTCCCGGGCGGCGTCGAGGGTGCGCTGGCGATCGCCCGGGTGCACCATGTCGATCATCGCCTCGCCGATCATCTCATCGGCGCTGTAGCCAAAAATGCGTTCGCATGCCGCGCTGACAAAGACGAAGCGGCCCTGCTTGTCCACCGCACAGACGGCGTCCAGCAACAGATCGATATAACTCGCCAGCGGCGCGGAATTCCGGTTTTCCATGGTTCAGCGTGGGTGCCCCGATAATGCAGCGCTCTTCAATCATCCCTGCCCCGTCAGCCTTGCATCCCTGTGATTACATTCAAGCCTTTTCCGGCATCAGCCCCGGCAACGCATGGACCAGCGCATTGATGGCGAAACCGATGAACATTACCCCGCACAACCGGGTGATTGCCAGTTCATGACGCTGGTACAAGGTGCGCACTCGCCGTGCACCGACGATGCCGATGAGAATAGCGTAGGCGAGCAACCCGCCGACGAAACTCAGGGCGATCAGTATCGGCAGCATTGACCAGTTGAGCAGTTCCGCGCGACTCGACAGCAATGCCGTGAACGTCGCCACCGCCACCGGATAGGCCTTGGGATTGGTCAGGCCAAACAGGATGCCGTGCCAGAACGGCTGCCGCGCCGGGCCCTGCGGCGCATCACCGCTGCTACGCCGGGCGCGCACCGCACGCCAGCCGAGCCAGAACAGGTACAGGCCGCTGAGCACACCGAGCACGTCAAACGCCGTACTGCCGATCTCCCGCGCACCGACAATCGCGATCAGCGCCGTGCTGCACCAGACCACATCACCGAGCAAATGCCCGCACAGAAACCCCGCCCCGGCCCGTCGCCCATGGGCCGCGCCAATACCGAATACCGCCAGCACACCCGGTCCCGGGGTGATGCCGTAGATAAAACCCGAGGCAAGCACGGCCATTAGCAACGATGGGGTCATGGGGAGTCCTTTTGAACGGCTTGGTGAATGGTGGCCAGTCTATATCAGGTCATTGCCTGTCGACTGAAACATCTCGACAGACGAACGGGCTGGCCCCGCTTCACTGATGACGGTGTAGTATGTTGTATTACAAACCACTACATCGAGACCACCATGTCAGTTATGTCCCTGCGCATACCAGACGAAATCGCCGATACTCTCGCGAGTCTTTCCAAAGCAACGGGCCGCAGCAAATCATTTCTGGCCGTGGATGCGCTGCGTGAGTACCTGGCCCGTGAAGCGTGGCAAATCGAGGAAATTCAGAAAGCCTTGAAAGAAGCCGATGACGGTGACTTCGCGACACAAGAAGACGTGAACGCAATTGCAGACAAGTGGACGGCGAATGCGCGTTGAGTGGTTGCGTACGGCGTTAAAGAATCTGGATGACGAAGCCGCGTACATTGCCATCGAGAATCCAAAAGCTGCAGCAGATTTTGTCCAGGCAATTCTCGCCAGTGTCGATCACCTTGCCCGATTTCCAGCGACGGGCCGTGAAGGACGCCTACCCGGTACCCGGGAATGGGTCATTCCTGATCGCCCCTATTTGATTCCCTACCGGGTTCGCCAAGGTCGGCTTCAGGTACTACGGATTTTTCATACGCGTCGCCTGCCACCTTCCAATTGGTAAAGGCCATTTGGAAAAGCCTCTAGCGTTCGATCCCCTCCCCAATCCTGCGATTCAACCAGTTCAACGCCTGATCCCCACCCCGCCGTTTATGCCACGCCAACACAAAGGTGAACGACGGAATGTGAAACGGCGGTGGCACGACAACCAATGAAGACTGATCGATATCGCGCAAGCCGCGCGACGCGACGGTGAGGATCAGGTCGGTGCCGCTGATGAGCTCCGGGGCCACGCTCCAGTGTGGCAGGCTGACAGCCACACGACGACGTTCGCGCAATGCAGTCAATGCACGTTCGATTTCCGGGGTGCCGCTGCCGCGCATTTCCAGCAGGACGTGAGGCCGAGCCAGGTAAGTGGGCAGGTCGAGGCCACCATCGGCGGGCAGGCTGTTGCGGTCCACCAGGCAGGCATAGTGCTCTTCGAACAGGGGCGTGCTGCGCAACTCATGGGGCATTTCCGGGAATACACCGGCGGCGACATCAATGTCACCGTTGAGCACCCCTTCGAGCATGCTTTCGCGGCTTCCATGGCTGATTTGCAGGTCGATGCCCGGCGCTTCGCGGCGCAACGTTCGGATCAGTCCCGGCAAGACAATGGCGGCGCCGTAGTCGGACATCGCCAGACGGAAGGTGCGCTGGGTGGTCGCGGGATCGAAGGCGTTCGGCGCCAGCAGCGCTTGCACCTGGGCCAGGGCTGCGGCCAGCGGTACCACGAGTTCCAGCGCTCGCGGAGTCGGCACAAGACCGGCACCGGCGCGCACCAGCAGCGGATCGCCGAGCAGGTCACGCAAGCGCGCCAGCGCATGGCTGACCGCTGGCTGGCTCAAGTGCAGACGCTCGGCCGCCCGGGTCACGTGTTGCTCGCTGAGCAAGGCGTCGAGGATCACCAGCAAGTTGAGGTCGATACGGCGAAGATTATTCATCTGCTGCATGTTCTGGATAACAAAACGGAATTTAAATCTGCGCGACGAATACCCTAGAGTCCAGCAAAACCTGTTGGAGATCGATCATGAGTACGTTGCATTGGGCCGGTCTGATTGGACTGGCGATGATCGCCGGGGCGGTGGTGCCGTTTCAGAGCGCGATCAACGTCAATCTCGGGCGCGGGTTGGGCCATCCGCTGTGGGCGACACTCGCCTCGTTGCTGGTGAGCGTCGTGGTGCTGTTGCCGATCATCGTTGCGATGCGCTTGCCGTTGCCATCACTGGCATTCATCAGCAAGGCGCCGCTCTGGATGTGGGCCGGTGGTGCTTTTGGGGTGATATTCATTTCCCTGGCATTGGTGCTGCTGCCCAAGCTGGGTGCCGCGGGGTTCATGGCATTGGCGCTGGCGGGGCAAGTGGTGGGGTCGTTGTTGCTGGATCACTTCGGCTGGTTCGGGTTGGTGGAGCGGCAGATCAACCTGCCCAAGCTGGTGGGAGTGATGTTGTTGATGGCCGGGGTGGTGTTGATCCAGTTTTTTGATGCGCCGGCCAAAGGGTTGGTGACGGCGGGTTGATGGGATAACCGACGATGCGAGGGTGTTCTCCTGGCCGCCTTCGCGAGCAAGCCCGCTCCCACAGGGAGGTACGCGGTTCCTGTGGGAGCGGGCTTGCTCGCGAAAGCGGTCTATGGCATCAGGCCTTGTCGAGTGTGCGCAACTTCTGCGGCAACCCCCACAACAACAGCGCCACGGCGATCAGCGCACACACACCAATGACATACAGCGCCGGCGTGGTGCTGCCGGTCAGGTCCTTGATTCGGCCGACCATCACCGGGCTGACGATGCCGCCGAACTGGCCCAGGGTGTTGATCACCGCAATCCCGCCGGCCGCGCCCGCGCCGGCACCGGCCAGCAGTTTCGGCGGCAGGGTCCAGAAGCTCGGGATGGAGGCGATGATCCCGGCACCGAGCAGGCCCAACGCGACAATCAGGAAGGTCGTGTGACTGGCGAAGATCCCCGCACAGAAGAACCCGACCGCACCGACCGCCACCAGACCGGCGACAAACTTGCGCCGCTCGCCAGTAGCATCGGACAGCCGTCCGATCACCACCATGCTGATGGCGCCGCAGATGTACGGGATGGCCGTCAGCAAGCCGATCATCACCGGACTCTCGGTACCTGCGCTGCGGATCAGTTGCGGCGCCCAGAAATTCAAGCCGTAGGACGCCACCTGAATCAGGAAATAGATCAGCCCCAAAGTCAGGAAGCCCGGAATCCGCAGCGCGGCGAGCAGCGAACCACCGCTCTTGTGCGGCTCATGCTGAGCGATACGGCTGGCCAGCAAAGTCTTCTCCGAAGGCGTCAGCCAATGGGCGTCTTCGATGCGGTCCTTGAGCAGGGTCAGCACCAGCAAACCGAGGCCGATACACGGCACGCCACCGAGCAGGAACAGCCAGTGCCAGCCACGCATTTGCAGCACACCGTCAAGGTGTTGCAGCACAAGGCCGGAGAACGGCGCACCCACCAGGCCGGCGAACGCCGACGCCAGGAACAGCATCGAGGTGATGCGCCCGCGATAGTGCTGCGGGAACCACAGGGTCAGGTAATACAGCACGCCCGGAGCGAAACCCGCCTCCATCGCGCCGATCACGAAGCGCAGCACGTAGAACTGCCATTCGCTGTTGACGAACACCATGGCCGCCGTGGCCAGGCCCCAGGACATCATGATCCGGGCGATCCAGCGCCGGGCGCCGACCTTGTACAGCATCATGTTGCTGGGCACTTCGAAAATCACATAACCGACCACGAACAACCCGGCACCCAGGCCGTAAGCGGTATCGCTCAGGCTCAGGTCGGCCTGCAGCTGAAACTTGGCGAAGCTGATGTTGATTCGGTCGAAAAAGGCGAACAGGTAGCAGACCATGATCAGCGGCATCAGGCGCCAGGCGACTTTGCTGACCAGGGCTTTTTCTTCGTCGTGGCTAACGGCCGGGCTCGCGCCGGCCTCCAGTGCATTAAGGCTCATTGCGTTTCTCCAGGCGGACTTCCCGTGGGTGTCCGATTGTTTTTGTTGTCTGGTTGAGGTGTTTTTTTTGTGGGAGCGGGCTTGCTCGCGAAAGCGGTCTGACATTCAGCAAAGATGTCGACTGACACTCCGTCTTCGCGAGCAAGCCCGCTCCCACAGGGTTTCGTGTTTGGTCAGGAGGGTATCGGGTGCAAATCACAATTGCGCCCGGCCTTGGCCAGTTGACCGGGCACTTCATGGCCGAGCAGCGCCGGCAGTCCCCGGGACAGTTTCAACAGCAGCGGCAGATCGATGCCGGTATGAATGCCGACTTCATCGCACAGGTTCACCAGATCCTCGGTGCAGATGTTTCCCGATGCCCCCGGTGCGAACGGGCAGCCGCCGAGGCCACCGAGGGCTGCGTCGAAGCGCCGGGCACCAGCCTCGTAAGCGGCCAGCACATTGCACAGGCCAAGACCGCGAGTGTTGTGAAAATGCAGGGTCAGGTCTGATGGGGAGACCCTTTGCAGCACCCGGCGCACCAGCCGGTCGACCTGACGCGGGTTGGCCATGCCCGTGGTATCGGCCAGGGTGATGCCCTGGATGCCGAGTTCCTGATAGGCGTCGACGATTTGCAGTACCCGGTCCTCATCGATCTTGCCTTCAAACGGGCAGCCGAAGGTGGTGGCGATGCTGGCGTTGAGTCGCACCGGGCTGTCGCCGACGAACTGCACAATCTCGCCGAACGCCGCCAATGAATCCTCACAACGCATGCGCATGTTCGCCAGGTTGTGGGTCTGGCTCGCGGACATCACCAGGTTCAGCTCATCGACACTGCACGCCAATGCCCGTTGCGCGCCTTTGAGGTTGGGGATCAGCGCGACATAGATCACCCCCGGTTGCCGGCTAATGCCCTTGAACACCAGTTCACCATCGCGCAGCGCAGGAATGGCCTTGGGCGACACGAACGAACCGGCTTCGATGCGGCTGAACCCGGCCAGCGACAGTTGATCGATCAGAGCGATCTTGTCGTGGGTTTCAACCCAGGTCGGCTCGATTTGCAAACCGTCGCGCGGGGACACTTCCTGCACGATCAGGTGGTCGGAATAATCGCTGATCATTGCACCACTCCTTCGACTTTCAGGCGTTCGATGTCTGTTGCAGTCAGGCCCAACTGCGCGAGGATGCCGTCGGTGTGCTGGCCCAGCCCGGGGCCGGACCAGTTCACGCCGCCGGGCGTCTCGGAGAGTTTTGGCACGATGCCTGGCATCTTCACCGTGGCGCCACCGGGCAACTCGGCATTGAGCAGCATGTCCCGCGCCTGATAGTGCGGATCGGCGACGATGTCGGCCACCGAGTAGATGCGTCCGGCCGGGACTTCGGCGGCCTCCAGCGCGGCCAGCACCTCATCGATGGGCAAACTGCTGGTCCAGTGGGTGATGGCGGCGTCGAGCAGGTTGCTCTTGGCTGCACGCCCGTCGTTGTGGGCGAACTCCGGCGCTTCGGCCAGATCGGCGCGGCCGATGGTTTGCATCAGGCGCTTGTAGATCGGATCGCTGTTGCCGGCGATCACCACGTAGGCGCCGTCGGCCGTCAGGTAGGTGTTGGACGGCGCGATGCCCGGCAAGGCACCACCGCTGCGTTCGCGCACATGACCAAGCATGTCGTATTCCGGCACCAGGCTTTCCATGACGTTAAACACGCTTTCGGCCAGGGACACATCAACGATTTGCCCGCCGCCCTGCCCGGTCTTGACCCTTAGCAGCGACATCAGCGCACCGATCACCGCATGCAGCGAAGCCAGGGAATCGCCAAGGCTCACGCCGACCCGCGCCGGCGGCGAACCGGGTGTGCCGGTGGTGTAGCGGATCCCGCCCATGGCTTCGCCTATGGCACCGAAACCCGGACGATCGCGATACGGGCCGGTCTGGCCGTATCCGGAAATCCGCACCAGCGTCAGATTGGGGTTGAGCGCATGCAACACGTCCCAACCGAGGCCGAGTTTTTCCAGGGCGCCGGGGCGCAGGTTCTCGATCAGCACATCGGCGCTGGTCGCCAGTTGCTTGACCAGTTCGATGCCTTCAGGGGATTTGAGGTTCAGCGCCAGGGACTTCTTGTTGCGTGATTGCAGGTACCACCACAACGAGGTGCCTTCGTGCAGCTTGCGCCATTTGCGCAGGGGATCGCCCTGGCCCATGGCTTCGATCTTGATCACCTCGGCGCCGAACTCGGCCAGCATGCGCGCCGCAAACGGCGCGGCGATCAGCGTGCCGATCTCGATCACTTTGATCGCACTCAAAGGGGCAGTCATCGCGGGGTACCTCTTGTTCTTGGAATATGTGCCAAGGCTAGAGGACAGGTCGCTCGGGAATCCAACCTTCAGTTGGCAATGGGCGTTCGCGAAATGCGAACGCTCTGGAAAATTATCGTGGCCTCAGGTCCGCCTTCGCGAGCAAGCCCGCTCCCACAGGGGAACGCATTCCAATGTGGGAGCGGGCTTGCTCGCGAAGAGGCCGGCCTAGTCAGCGAAGAGTTATCAGGCTGGCCCGCGCAGATGCTCAAACAACATCCGGCTCACCGGCGACAACAAAGCTTCATCGCGCACCACCAGAATCAACGCCCGGTCCGACCATTCGTCCGTCAGCGGCACCGCGTGCAAACCCAGTGCCCGGCCAAACAATTCATAAGCCTTGTGCGGCAAAATGCCGATGCCCATATTGGCCTGGATCATCCGACACATCGCATCAAACCCCGGCACATGAATACGAACCCGCAGTACCTTGCCGGCCTGGCGCGCCGCCGTGTGGGTACGCATGTTGATCGAACTGGCGGCATGCAACCCAACGTAATCACTGTCCAGCGTATCGGCGAACGCCACGCTGGACCGACTCGCCAATGGATGGTGCGACGGCATCAACACCACCAGTTTGTCCTGGCGATACAGCACGCTGTGCAGGCCCTTGATGTCACTGTCGATGGAACAGATCCCGAGGTCGGCCACGCCGTCGAGCACACCCTGAATCACCCCGGCGCTGGGGCGTTCTTCGAGGTCGGTCTTGACCTGTGGGTGACGCTCGGAAAAATCCCGCAGGTCCTCGGGCAAAAACTGAATGATCGCCGACAGGTTGGCGAGCATCCGCACGTAGCCGCGCACACCGTGGCTGTGCTCGCCCAGTTCAAGTCCCATTTTCTCGACGTTGAACAACATCTGCCGGGCATGGTGCAGCAGGGTTTCACCGGCTGGCGTCAGGGACATGCCCTTGGCCTGGCGCACGAACAGGCTGATGCCCAACGCCTCCTCCAGCTCCATCAAACGCTTGCTCGCCGCCGAGACGGCAATCGCTTCGCGCGCCGCTGCACGGGTCAGCGTGCCCTCTTCGTGCACGGCGACGAACAGTTGCAGAGTGATCAGGTCGAGACGGCGGATCAGGCTTTTTTGCAGCATCGGGTACTCGGCGAAGTCGGCTCAGGCGAAGTCGCAGCATAGCGTTCTTCGCCCACGTCGTGCCGTGGTCCAGGCACCGGTCGTGATAAAGTCGCCGCCCACAGACCTTTTGCCGTGAGACGAAGACCGCAATGACCGATTTCCAGGATGTCGATGCTCAACTTGAAGACTGGAACGCCTTGCGCAGCACCACTTCGTTCAGTGGCTTGCTGGTGGGCAACGGTGCCAGTCGCGCGGTGTGGGACGATTTCGGCTACGAGTCGCTGTTCGAAAACGCCCGCACCGTTGAAGAAAAACCCCTGAGCCTGTCCGAGTTGAGCGTGTTCGATGCGATGCAGACCCGCAGTTTCGAGCAGGTACTGAGCGCCTTGAAAACCACCAGCCGGGTCAACAAGGCCCTGGCTGTCAGCTCCGCCGCCCCGCGCAATCGCTACTACGCGATCAAGGAAGCGCTGATCAACACTGTGCACGCAGTGCATATCCCGTGGCGGCTGGTAGTGCCTTCGACGCTGGCGACGATCAATCAGGAGCTGGCCAGCTACCGCACGGTGTTCACCACCAATTACGACCTGCTCAACTACTGGGCAGTGCAACACCAACCTGAGGCGATCAGCGATCTGTTCCAGGGCGCCGAGCCCGGTTTCGACCTGAGCGACACGGCCACCGATAAAACCCGTTTGCTGTACCTGCACGGCGGTCTGCATCTGGTGCGCAACCAGGACGGTACGGCGCGCAAGCTGATGTCGACAGAGGGCACGTTGCTGGGCAATTTCGCCATCAACAACACGATCAAGACCCTCGACGACGTGCCGCTGTTCGTCAATGAAGGCTCGAGTGCGGACAAGCTCAAGACCATTCGCAGTTCGGATTACCTGTCGTTCTGCTACGAGCAATTACTCGGTCACGGCCAGGCGCTGTGCATCTTCGGCCATGCGCTGGGGGAGCAGGACAGCCACATCATCAATGCCTTGCGCCTGGCGAAACCGCAGGTGGTGGCGATCTCGATTTACCCGCGCAGCAAGGCGTTCATCCAGCACCAGAAGCGGCATTACGCGAAGGTGTTTGAGGGGACGGGTGTGGAGTTGAGGTTTTTTGATTCGAAGAGCCACGCGTTGGGTGGCACGAAGTTATCGGTTCCAGTCGAAGTTTAGTACTGGCCGACCTGGCGCTTTCGCGAGCAAGCCCGCTCCCACAGGTGACAGGGTTTCTACAGGAGAAATGCAGTCAAATGTGGGAGCGGGCTTGCTCGCGAAGCTTTTGCAGTCAACTCATTCTTCAGTGCTGTGCACCACCACCAGCAACTGCGCCTGCACCTCGCCCACCGAACGAATCCGGTGCGGCTTTTGCGCATTGAAGTGCAACGCATCGCCACGATCGAGCAGCACGCGCTCGTTCATGAAGTCCACCTCCACCCGCCCTTCGTGGACGAATAAAAACTCCTCGCCCAAATGCTCCTTGAAGGTCTTGTCGGTGAACTCGGCCGGCGGGTAGATGATGAACGGCAGCAGGCTGCGTTCGCTGACCTGATGGGCCAGCACCGCGTAACCCGAATTGTTGTCACTGACGCCCAAGGGTTGTCGTTCGTGGCTGCGCACCAGGCTGTAGCTGTCGAGGCTGACGTTGTCTTCAGAGAACAGTTCCTCGACCTTCACATTCAGCGCCCTGGCCAGTTTCAGGGCCGCAGCAATCGACGGCGTGTTCAACCCACGCTCGACTTTCGACAGGTAACTCTTGGTCATGCCGGATTGTTCGGCCAGGGTTTCCAACGTCACGCCAAGTTTTTTTCTGAGTAATTTCAAACGGATAGACATGTAGAGCGATTTATCCATCAAGGAGGCAACGATTTGTCCTTGCCAATGACACAATGTGTCATATAGCCTCTTTAGTGTCATTTGCACTCACCGACGACTTTGCGAGGAACCGGTGAACGGCAAACCCGACGTCCATTGAATCACCCAAAGGACACCGATATGGCCAAGACATTAGCACTGCCCAAAGAGCAACTGGTCAAGCACGCGCTGAACCAAATGCAAAATACCCTGGCGGATAATACGTGGACCGCCCGGCAAAAGCTGGCCCTGACCTGCCGCATCCTGTTCGAGCATGGTCACGATTCCGGCCTTGCCGGACAAATCACCGCCCGTGGTCCGCAACCCGGCACTTACTACACTCAACAACTGGGCCTGGGTTTCGACGAAATCACTGCGAGCAACCTGCTGCTGGTCAACGAGGACCTGGAGGTGCTCGAAGGCCACGGCATGCCCAACCCGGCCAATCGTTTTCACAGTTGGGTGTACCGCGCCCGAGCGGATGTGAACTGCATCATTCACACCCATCCGACCCACGTTGCAGCCTTGTCGATGCTGGAAGTGCCGTTGCAGATTTCCCACATGGACCTCTGCCCGCTCTATGACGACTGCGCGTTTCTCGAAGGCTGGCCGGGCGTGCCGGTGGGCAACGAGGAAGGCGAGCTGATTGCCGGGGCACTGGGCGACAAACGGGCGATCCTGCTTTCGCACCATGGCCAATTGTCCACCGGCGATACCATCGAGGAAGCCTGTGTCATCGCGCAACTGATCGAACGCGCCGCAAAACTGCAACTGCTGGCGATGAGCGCCGGGACCATCAAGCCGATCATTCCCGAACTGGGCCGTGAAGCCCACGACTGGATTGCCCGGCCCAAGCGGCATGCCGCCGCTTTCAACTACTACGCCCGGCAGATCCTGCGCCAACACGCCGATTGCCTGAACTGAACCCATCGATCGAACGGAGAGACACCATGTCCACCGCAAACATTCACGGCATCATCGGCTACACCATCACCCCTTTCACCCCCCACGGCGAGGGCGTTGACCTGGATGCCCTCGGGCGCTCCATCGACCGACTGATCGAGGGTGGCGTACACGCCATCGCACCGCTGGGCAGCACCGGTGAAGGTGCCTACTTGAGCGATGCAGAGTGGGATCAGGTCAGCGAGTTCAGCATCAGGCACGTGGCCAGGCGCGTGCCGACCGTCGTCAGCGTGTCCGACCTGACCACCGCTAAAGCGGTGCGTCGCGCGCGTTTCGCCGAAGCTCAAGGCGCCGATGTGGTGATGGTGCTGCCCACGTCCTACTGGAAACTCAGCGAAGCGGAAATCCTCGCCCATTACCGCGCCATCGGCGACAGCATCGGCGTGCCGATCATGCTCTACAACAACCCGGCCACCAGCGGCACCGACATGTCGGTGGACCTGATCCTGCGCATCGTCAACGCCGTGGAAAACGTGACCATGGTCAAGGAGAGCACCGGCGACATCCAGCGCATGCATCAACTGCAACGTCTCGGCGAAGGCCAGGTGCCGTTCTACAACGGCTGCAATCCGTTGGCCCTGGAGGCCTTCGCCGCCGGCGCAAAAGGCTGGTGCACCGCTGCGCCGAACCTGATCCCGCAGCTCAACCTGAATTTGTACGAAGCAGTGCTGGCCAACGATTTGCGCAAGGCTCGCGAGCTGTTCTATCGCCAGTTGCCGCTGCTGGATTTCATCCTCAAGGGTGGCTTGCCGGCGACGATCAAGGCGGGTTTGCGGGCGACGGGCCTGGAAGTGGGGGATCCGCGGCTGCCGGTGTTCCCGTTGAGTGAGGCGAGTTGTGATCAGCTGGAAGATCTGTTGAAGGCCCTGCGCTGATCTCCAGCTGTACATAAAACCAAAATGTGGGAGCGGGCTTGCTCGCGAAGACGGTGGAACATTCAATAGACAAGTTGAATGTGACGGCCTCTTCGCGAGCAAGCCCGCTCCCACAGGGGATGAGTGTTGATCTCAAAGCACCGGCAACGTCTTGTCCTTGACCACCTTGGACGAACCGTTGGCCTTCACGCTGGCGATGCCTTTCTCCATGGCGGCATCGGAGGAATAGGCCTCGCTGCTGCCGATGATCTCGTGGTTGCCCGCCTTAAGGTTGAAATACGGGTGGCCATCCTTGGTGATTTTCTTCTCGTAACGCTCATCCAGCGGGCTGTTGGCCTGGACCGAGGCAATGCCTTTGTCGGCGGCGGCGTGGGTGGTGTACAGCTCGCTGGTCAGAATGGTCTCGGCGTTGGCCGCCTTGAGGACAAACCTGAACTGACCATTGCTGCTTTTGCTCACTTCATACCATCCGGACATGCTCTTTCTCCTTGGCGATTGAAAGGTTGCGCGCTTCACAGTAAAGACCAGCCTCGGGTTTCTGTCGCCTGCTCTGGCCCCTTCGCGAGCAAGCCCGCTCCCACAGTAGATTTGTGTAAACCAAACCATTGTGGGAGCGGGCTTGCTCGCGAAGCGGTCGACGCAATGTCGGCTATTTCACCGCAGCCCGCACCACCGACAACTCCGGCACCTGAGTCCGACGCTGACTCAGATACCGCGTACAACTCACCCGCAGGAACGAAGCGAAATTGACCACTTCGCCGCGGTAGTCCATCACCTCTTCATACAGCTTGGCGATCAACTGATTGGTGGTCATGCCGTCGACCTCGGCGATTTCGCTGAGGATGTCCCAGAACTGATTCTCCAGCCGCAAGGTGGTGACCACCCCGCAGATGCGCAGCGAGCGGGAGCGCGATTCGTAGAGTATCGGGTCGGCTTTGACGTACAGCTCGCACATGGGCATGCCCCTCTTTACAGCGTGATTTTAGTACCCAGCAACCCCAGGAAACCGGCCAGCCAGTTCGGATGCGCAGGCCAGGCCGGAGCCGTGGCCAGATTGCCCTGGACATGGCCGTCCGTCACCGGAATATCGATATACGTACCGCCCGCCAGTCGCACTTCCGGAGCGCAGGCCGGATAAGCGCTGCATTCGCGACCTTCGAGAACACCCGCTGCCGCCAGCAACTGCGCGCCATGGCACACGGCAGCGATCGGCTTGCCAGCCTTGTCGAACGCACGCACCAGTTCCAGGACTTTTTCGTTCAGGCGCAGGTACTCCGGCGCACGGCCGCCCGGAATCAGCACCGCGTCATAATCGGCGGCGTTGACCTTGGCGAAATCGAAGTTCAGAGCAAACAGGTGACCGGGTTTTTCACTGTAGGTCTGGTCGCCTTCAAAGTCATGGATCGCCGTGCGCACGGTCTGGCCGGCAGCCTTGTCCGGGCAAACGGCGTGCACCGTGTGGCCGACCATCAGCAACGCCTGGAACGGCACCATCACTTCATAGTCTTCGACGTAATCACCGACCAGCATCAGAATTTTTTTCGCAGCCATGGGGAGGACTCCTCTGGAAGTGGGTGTGCAGGAGTATTCAAGGTAGTCCTTATCCGTGGGGGTGGGTAATAACCTGCTACTACGGCGTTATCGTTCTTCGCGAGCAAGTCGGATCGCCGCACCGCCGCTCCCACATTGGAATGCGTTTCCCCTGTGGGAGCGGGCTTGCTCGCGAAGAGGCCCGCAAACTGTACGGATAAGTCTGTGCCTAGCTGTAACAGCGGAAAACCCAAGGTTTATGGCTATATGGAGCCTTACCCCATCACACCATATTCTGGTTGCCATCATGTCTTCGCGCGAAAACACCGGCATGGCCCTGGGCCTGCTCGGCGTTGTGATCTTCAGCCTCACCCTGCCCTTCACGCGGATCGTCGTGCAGGAACTCCACCCGCTGCTCAATGGCCTGGGCCGGGCACTGTTTGCAGCGGTTCCAGCGGCGTTGCTGTTGCTGTGGCACCGGGAAAAATGGCCGACCTGGAAGCAGGTCAAAGGCCTGACGCTGGTGATGGCCGGGGTGATCCTCGGTTTCCCGGTATTGTCGGCCTGGGCCATGCAAACCTTGCCGGCGTCCCACGGTGCGCTGGTCAACGGTTTGCAGCCGCTGTGCGTGGCGCTGTACGCCGCGTGGTTGTCCCATGAGCGGCCTTCGAAAGCCTTCTGGGCCTGCGCCGCATTGGGCAGTGCGCTGGTGCTCGGTTATGCACTGATCAGCGGTGCCGGCAGCATTCAGGCCGGTGACTTGCTGATGCTCGGCGCCATTGCAGTGGGCGGATTGGGTTACGCCGAGGGAGGCCGGCTGGCCAGGGAGATGGGCGGCTGGCAGGTGATCTGCTGGGCGCTGGTGCTGTCGACGCCGCTGCTGATCGGCCCGGTGGTGTATCTGGCACTGCAACATCAGGGCGAGATTTCCGCCAAGACCTGGTGGGCCTTCGGATATGTCTCGCTGTTTTCGCAGTTCATCGGTTTCTTTGCCTGGTACGCCGGACTGGCCATGGGTGGCATTGCCCGGGTCAGCCAGATCCAGTTGCTGCAGATCTTCTTCACCATCGCCTTCTCGGCGCTGTTCTTCGGTGAACATGTGGAGCCGATTACCTGGCTGTTTGCCGGCGGGGTGATCGTGACGGTGATGCTCGGGCGCAAGACAGCGATCAAACCCAATCCTGTGGGAGCGAGCTTGCTCGCGATGGGGACATCACATTCAACATCTCTATCGACTGTAAATCCGCCATCGCGAGCAAGCTCGCTCCCACAGGATCAGAGGTAACCGTCGGAGCGCAGCAGGGTTTCCAGGCAATGCTCGCTGATGTGATAGAAATCCTTCAGCTCCTGAATCTTCGCCAGCAACTGGGCCGGGTCCACCGGCTCTGCGCGTTTGACCGCCAGGATCATCTTATTCTTGTTGGTGTGGTCCAGTGAGATGAACTCGAACACCTTGGTCTCGTAACCGCAGGCCTCAAGGAACAACGCGCGCAAACTGTCGGTGACCATCTCCGCCTGCTGGCCCAGGTGCAAGCCGTATTGCAGCATCGGCTTGAGCAGCGCCGGGCTCTGGATTTGCAGGCGGATCTGTTTGTGGCAGCACGGCGAGCACATGATGATCGCCGCGCCGGAACGGATGCCGGTGTGGATCGCATAGTCGGTGGCGATATCGCAGGCATGCAGGGCGATCATCACGTCCAGCTCGCTCGGCGCCACGCTGCGCACGTCACCGCACTTGAACACCAGGCCGGGGTGTTCAAGCCTGGCGGCGGCGGTGTTGCACAGGGTGACCATGTCTTCACGCAGTTCGACGCCGGTCACCTCGCCTTCGGCCTTCAAGGTGTTGCGCAGGTAATCGTGGATGGCGAAGGTCAGGTAACCCTTGCCCGATCCGAAGTCCGCCACACGCACCGGCTTGTCCAGCGCCAGGGGGGACGACGTCAGCGCATGGCTGAACACTTCGATGAACTTGTTGATCTGCTTCCACTTGCGCGACATCGCCGGGATCAGCTCGTGCTTGCTGTTGGTCACACCGAGGTCGGCGAGAAACGGCCGACTCAGGTCAAGAAAACGGTTTTTCTCACGGTTGTGCTCGGCCGAAGGCACTTCGCGCAATTGCTGAGGTTGGCTCTTGAACAGCGATGACTTGCCTTTTTTGCTGTATTCGAGCTGGGCTTCGTCGGTCAACGACAACAAATGCGCATTTTTGAACGACGCCGGTAGCAGCCCGGCAATGCTCGCCACGCCTTCGACCAGCGGCAGGTTCTTGATGATATCGCGGGTCTTGTAGCGGTAGACAAAAGACAGGCAAGGCTGCGCCTTGACCGTCACCGGCTTGATGATGATCCGCTGCAGGTCCGTTTCATCACCCACGTACTTGGCCAGCACCAGTTTGATGAATGCGTTGTGCTCGAGGCTCGATTGCAGCAGGTCGATGAACTGGGCGTGATGATCCGGCGCGAGGCTGGCGGGAGTGGCGGTGACAGACATGGAAAAACGGCCTCGGCAATACGAATCTGGGGATGCCGGGTATTTTAGGGGGGACGAGGGTTTTGGGCACGGGGTAATTTTGCGCCAGGTCCCGTTCCCGCCGATCGGGACCTGAATTCAACCGTCGCTACCTCATGGCTCCACCAGTCGAAGTTTGCGATTGGTCGGCGAGTTGATGACGAACTTGACGATCAACCCTACCGGCACCGCCCACGTCAGACCGTTGACCGGATCAGTGACCACGGCGACAGTTTCGGAACTTGCAGCCAGATCCAGACGTCGGCGATCGTTGCTGGATTTGAGTAATCCATATGCATGGCTGACCAGCCGCTCCGCCTGGTGCATCGGCATATCCAGACTCTGCAAATGCCTCACCGCACGGCAGAACAGCACTTGATCATCAATCACACCCTCGCCTTCATGACGGGTCAGAAACGCCTGCGCTATGGCCAATAGCTCCTCATTCAAATGGGCCTGTTCATCAACCTCCTTCATGCTCAAGACTCCTGTTGCGCTTGCGCCGCCGGAGCACTCTCGGCGACAGGCCGTGCGGCGCGGCGCAAGTCAGGTCCGGCGCACGGCAGGTGCACGGCCGGATTGGGCATGCCACTGGGGGAAAGCTCATGGGTCATTTCGAACTCGGCCCGTACCGACCAGCCGCAGGCCTCCGACGTACATTGCAGGTATGCCACCCGCAGGAAGATATGCCGCCCTTCGCTGGTACGTATGCGCATCCGGCTCAAGCAGTGCGGGCACACCATCTTGTAAGTACTCATACATGCTTCCCTTGGGCCATCCGGTGGTAATCGAATTGATCAAACGCAATACTGTTTGAAACACAATTGGTGAAAGACAGGTGCTGCAAATAACGTCCGCCAGACAAAAGGAAGTGCAACGGGTGGACACGTAATAGATACGAGCCAAGCTCGTAGGAAATCACCCTGATACCATTAGGAAGTTTCGACATCGTATTCTTCTGATTCATAGTTGACGATTGATTACTTACAAGAAAAAAAGTACTCATTACGCATACGTTAAGCACTCAAAAAGCATATGTCAAAAGGAAGAGGCTCAAATTGCGTAGCAAAAAATCACAAGCTGTTTTGGCCCGCCTGAAGCAAATCACGGGTACAAAAACTGACGCATCCCTGTCTTCTGCGCTACAGATCAGCCCCCAGACACTCAGCAGCTGGAAAGGCCGCGACAGCACGCCATACTCATTATGCGTAGATATTGCACAGACTCGCGGCATCTCCCTTGACTGGTTGCTGCTGGGCGAGGGCCCCATGCTGCGGCAGCCCCATGTCAACGCTCCTGCAAATGTTGCGGAAACTGCAACAACGCAGGAAAGCACCATCCTTTCGCTGTGGCGATTGCTTGATGAGGATGACCGCTGTGCAATACAAAACGCATTGGAGGAAAAGCGACGCCTGCGGGATCTGGAAACACAACTTTCGGAAATGGCCACTATCCTGGCCTCACTTGGACACTCAAACAAAACCTGATTTGAAGTCCGACGTTTCAATGCTTGAAGGCATGCCACAAAACAATAATGTTGCCACTACTGCGAACAATCATTACGCATGAAAAAACACTCACCGCTGCATGCCATGGGCTAACCGGCAGGAATGTCAGCAATACATCGATGCCGGCAAGGCAGAACACTGCGCCAAGCAAGCTGATCAATATCCTGTCGCACCAGTGGTAACGTTGTTCGTCGCGCTGGTAACACGCCAGCCTGAACGCACTGACCAGGTGAGCCACGCCCGTCCCCCACACCAGAGCCGCCATCTCAAAGGTCATTGCCCTCGCCCTCTGAGATGACGAAGGATGTCACCGAGGCCGGCGCCATCGATCCACTGCATGAGCTTGATGCTGATGGGAATGACCAGCAACGCGCACAGAAAGGCCGTCACACCGGCTGTCAGAAAAGGCGCCAGTGGCTGGGCGACCGGGACAAACAGGTAACCGACACCCGCCGACAACAGCCAGGAACCGATGCGTTGCCAGGCCTTGAAGTTGCCGCGAGTGGTCGTGACCAACCACGCGCCAAGCGTCGCGCCGAACAGGGCTTCTCCATCGATAGCCGGCAACGTCGCAATACCCAACCCCACCATGAGCCCGCTGATACTGTTATAGGTCGAATCAGTCAGGCTCATGGGTATCTCGCGACTGCAATGGCTCAACAGTGATGGCTCCCGACTTCAGCGCCTTGAACACGGCAGCGTTGCGAGATCTGACGGCGAACTTGCGGCGGATATTGGAAAAGTGGAAGTTGATGGTGGATTCCGAGCAACTCTGAATCCTGGCGATCTCCCAGGACGTCTTGCCTTTAAGGCACCACTCCAGGGCTTGTGTCTCTTTCGTTGTCAGTTGCACCAGCGGAGTAAGCATTGCGCTACCGGGTGCATCCTCCACCAAGGTCTCCAGCGTTTGTTGCGTTTTCATAAGAACTCCCTCTACACAGAACGCCCATCGCAGGGCGTGCACCATGAGAGAGATGTTGAAGACAAGCTCCCCGCCGGACAACGTTCGGGAACTGTGTCGCGGCGCATTACAAAAGCAGATGAAGCCCTGGCTTAACCCAGCACCACCAGACGATTCGGCAGCTCGTTGCGCACATGGGTCACCGGCACATGTACCTTGAGCAACTCGCCACAGGCCTCGACGCAACTGACAAAGCCCTGCAGCGTCTGCCCCTGTTTCACCTGCTGGGTGAACGTCGCGACGATCGCATCCCAGTTCTTGTTGTCCAGGCGACTGGAAATCCCTTCATCCACCAGGATCTCCACGTAACGCTCGGCCTCGGAAACGAAAATCAGCATGCCGGTGCTGCCCTCGGTGTGGTGCAGGTTCTGCTCCAGGAACTGCCGGCGCGCCAGGTTCGAGGCGCGCCAGTGGCGCACCGAGCGCGGGATCAGATGGGTGGTTACTTTCGGCAGGCGGAACACCAGGCAAAGCACGATGAAGATGGCCCATTGCACCATCAGCAGGCTGTGCATGGTCAGCCAGCCGGTGAGGTAATGCACGATGCCTGGCACCAGTAGCGCCAGCAGGCTGGCCCACAGCAAGGGGATGTACGCATAGTCGTCGGCGCGGGCTGCGAGTACTGTCACCAGTTCTGCGTCTGTCTCGCGCTCGACCCGGGCAATGGCCTCGGCCACCTTGCGTTGTTCGTGTTCAGTCAGTAATGCCATGTCGTGAAGTGCCTGCTAATTTTTATTATCACCAGCCGCCGGACGAACCGCCCCCGCCGAAACTGCCCCCGCCGCCGCTGAAGCCTCCCCCTCCACCGCCGCCGCCAAACCCGCCACCGCCAAAGCCGCCCCCGGATCCACCGGAGCCGCCCCGGCCAGCGGGAAGAATACCGAGCATCTGGCACACAAAAACAGTCAGGATGAATAACATCACAAAAAACACGAACAATCCGGGATGCCGCGCGATGAAATCGTCCCCCGGATCGCCTCTGGATTCATACGCCGTGGAGGGTTCGTCCAGGGGGTTGCCGCCCAGCACCACCAGCATCGCCGCCACGCCGTCACTGATGCCTTTACTGAAATTGCCGGTCTTGAATGGCGGGGTGATGACCTGGTTGATGATCACCGAACTCTGGGCATCGGTCAGGCGATCCTCCAGGCCGTATCCGACTTCGATACGCAGCCGGCGCTCGTCCCGGGCGATGATCAGCAAGGCGCCGTTGTTCTTGTCCTTCTGCCCGATGCCCCAGTGGCGGCCGAGTTGGTAACCGAAGTCGGCGATGTCGGTACCTTGCAAGTCCGGCAACGTCACTACCACAAGCTGCTCGCCGGTGGCTTGCTCATGGGCCTGAAGCTGTTGGCTGAGCTGCTGGCGCACCGATGGCTCGATCATCTGCGCAGTGTCGACCACCCGCCCCGTCAGCGCCGGAAAGCTCAGCTCGGCGCGGGCAACGATCGCCACCACCCACAACAACAGCAACAGGCCTATTTTCAGGACGCGCATTGGCAACCTCTTGCGTGGTGACGCCGATTAGCGCAGTTCAGAATTTGACCTCGGGGGTCTTTTCCGAACCCGGTGTGGCTTCGAAGGTCTCGCGCACCGGCAGGTCGCTGTACATCACGGTGTGCCACAGGCGACCGGGGAACGTGCGGATCTCGGTGTTGTATTTCTGCACCGCGAGGATGAAATCGCGCCGGGCCACGCTGATGCGGTTCTCGGTGCCTTCAAGCTGCGATTGCAGGGCGAGGAAGTTCTGGTTGGCCTTGAGGTCCGGATAACGTTCGGAGACCACCATCAAGCGACTCAAGGCGCCGCTGAGCTGGTCCTGGGCCTGTTGGTACTGCTTGAGCTTTTCCGGGTTGTCGAGGGTCGAGGCATCCACCTGGATCGACGTGGCCTTGGCCCGGGCTTCGATGACGGCGGTCAGGGTTTCCTTCTCGTGGGCCGCATAGCCCTTGACGGTTTCCACCAGGTTGGGAATGAGGTCGGCGCGCCGCTGATACTGGTTCTGCACCTGGCCCCAGGCGGCCTTGGCCTGTTCATCGAGCGTCGGGATGTTGTTGATGCCGCAGGCGGTCAGCAACGTAGCCAGCATCAGCAACGTGACGACCTGCAAACGCGAGCGAAAGGTTGGACTTACATTCATCAGGATGATGCTCCCTTGTGCATTTCATGAAAAAACCGACCGCGAAACCTTCTGGGCCGGCTCTTGGGGCATAATCGCCCGCGCCTCTGGATTGCAACGGGCCGATGGGCTAAAAAGAGGCCCTGCGCGAAAACGCATCCGCCATCTGGCTGTGTTTTTTTGGCTCTGGTCTTTTGAGCCGGTACCCGAACAACAATAGACGCTCCCTAAATTTTGGCTGGCCGGCGTGTACATCGCCGTTTGGGCCCTTGAGAAAACTATTCATGAAGAAGCTGTGTTTGCTGGGCCTGTTCGTCAGCCTGGCCAGTCATAACGTATTGGCCGCCACGACGCCCGCACCCCTTGAGAACAAGGAAGCCTTCGTCAGCAACCTGATGAAGCAAATGACCCTCGATGAAAAAATCGGCCAGCTGCGCCTGATCAGCATCGGCCCGGAAATGCCGCGCGAAATGATCCGCAAGGAAATCGCGGCAGGCAACATCGGCGGTACGTTCAACTCGATCACCCGCCCGGAAAACCGGCCGATGCAGGACGCGGCCATGCGCAGCCGCCTGAAGATCCCGATGTTCTTCGCCTACGACGTGATCCACGGTCACCGCACCATTTTCCCGATCCCGCTGGCCCTGGCCTCGAGCTGGGACATGGACGCCATCGGCCTGTCCGGGCGCATTGCCGCCAAGGAAGCCGCGGCCGACAGCCTCGACATCACCTTCGCACCGATGGTCGACATCTCCCGCGACCCACGCTGGGGCCGTACTTCCGAAGGCTTCGGTGAAGACACTTACCTGGTGTCGCGCATTGCCGGCGTGATGGTCAAGGCGTTCCAGGGTACTGGCGCGAATGCAGCCGACAGCATCATGGCCAGCGTCAAGCACTTTGCCTTGTACGGCGCGGTCGAGGGTGGCCGCGACTACAACGTGGTCGATATGAGCCCGGTCAAGATGTACCAGGACTACCTGCCACCGTACCGCGCCGCCATCGATGCCGGCGCCGGCGGGGTCATGGTCGCGCTGAACTCGATCAACGGCGTGCCGGCCACCGCCAACACCTGGCTGATGAACGACCTGCTGCGCAAGGAGTGGGGCTTCAAGGGCCTGGCCGTCAGCGACCACGGGGCGATTTTCGAGCTGATCAAGCACGGTGTTGCCGCCGACGGTCGCGAAGCGGCGAAGCTGGCAATCAAGGCTGGCATCCACATGAGCATGAACGACACCCTGTACGGCAAAGAGCTGCCAGGGCTGCTGAAGTCCGGCGAGATCCAGCAGAGCGACATCGACAACGCCGTGCGTGCGGTACTGGGCGCCAAGTACGACATGGGCCTGTTCAAGGACCCGTACCTGCGCATCGGCAAGGCCGAGGATGATCCGGTCGACACCTACGCCGACAGCCGCCTGCACCGCGCCGAGGCCCGTGATGTGGCACGCCGCAGCCAGGTGCTGCTGAAAAACCGGAATGACACCCTGCCACTGAAGAAGACCGCGAAAATCGCCCTGGTCGGTCCGCTGGCCAAGGCGCCCATCGACATGATGGGCAGCTGGGCAGCCGCCGGTCGCCCTGCTCAATCGGTGACCCTGTTCGATGGCATGACCAACGCCCTGGGAGACAAATCGACACTGATCTACGCCCGTGGCGCCAACATCACCAGCGACCCGAAAATCCTCGGTTACCTGAACTTCCTCAACTTCGATGCCCCGGAAGTGGTGGACGACCCGCGCCCGGCGAACGTGCTGATCGACGAAGCGGTGAAAGCGGCCAAGGATGCTGATGTGGTGGTTGCCGCCGTCGGTGAATCCCGTGGCATGTCCCACGAATCGTCGAGCCGCACCGACCTGAACATCCCGGAAAACCAGCGCGAGCTGATCCGGGCCCTGAAAGCCACCGGCAAACCGCTGGTACTGGTGTTGATGAATGGCCGTCCACTGACGATCCTCGAAGAGAAGGAACAGGCCGACGCGATCCTGGAAACCTGGTTCAGCGGCACCGAGGGCGGCAACGCCATCGCCGACGTGCTGTTCGGCGACTACAACCCGTCGGGCAAACTGCCGATCAGCATCCCGCGTTCGGTAGGCCAGATTCCGACCTACTACAACCACCTGACCATTGGCCGGCCGTTCACTCCGGGCAAACCGGGCAACTACACCTCGCAGTACTTCGATGACACCACCGGTCCCCTGTACCCGTTCGGCTATGGCCTGAGCTACACCGAGTTCAGCCTGAGCGACATGGCGCTGTCGTCGACCACGCTGAACAAGACCGGCAAGCTCGACGCCAGTGTCACGGTGAAAAACACCGGCAAGCGCGACGGCGAAACCGTGGTGCAGCTGTACATCCAGGACGAGACCGGCTCGATGATCCGCCCGATCAAGGAACTGAAGAACTTCCAGAAAGTGATGATCAAGGCCGGCGAACAGAAAGTCGTGCACTTCACCATCACTGAGGACGACCTGAAGTTCTACAACACCCAGCTCAAGTACGCGGCGGAACCGGGCAAGTTCAACGTGCAGATCGGCCTGGATTCAGAGGACGTGACGCAGCAGAGTTTTGAGTTGCTGTAATCCCTGAAGCAACACAAAACCACTGTGGGAGCGGGCTTGCTCGCGAAGACGGAGTGTCAGACAACGATGATGTCGACTGACAGACCGCTTTCGCGAGCAAGCCCGCTCCCACATTGGATCTCAGTGTTTTCAGAAATCGGGCACTAGCCCCGCCGATTCAGCAGGTTCACCACCACCCGATCCACCCATCCCCACACCCGTTGCTTGACCCGCCGCCACAGTGGCCGGCGCTTCCATTCCTCCAGGCTGACTTGCTCACTCAACCCAAAGTCCCGTTCGAAACTCGCCGCCACCGACCGGGTCAGTCCGGGGTCCAGGGCTTCCAGGTTGGCTTCCAGGTTGAAGCGCAGATTCCAGTGATCGAAGTTGCACGAACCGATGCTCACCCAGTCGTCGACCAGGACCATTTTCAGGTGCAGGAAACACGGCTGGTACTCGTAGATTTTCACCCCGGCCCTGAGCAGTCGCGGGTAGTAGCGATGCCCGGCATAACGCACGGATGGGTGATCGGTACGGGGGCCGGTCAGCAGCAAGCGCACATCGACGCCCCGGGCAGCCGCCCGGCGCAGGGAGCGGCGGACTTTCCAGGTCGGCAAAAAGTACGGCGTGGCCAGCCAGATCCGTCGCTGACCACTGTTCAAGGCACGCACCAGCGATTGCAGAATGTCCCGGTGTTGACGGGCGTCGGCATAGGCCACCCGGCCCATGCCCTCGCCTATGGACGGCACCCGTGGCAGGCGCGGCAGACCGAAATGCGAAGCCGGTCGCCAGGCACGTCGATGGCGGTTGGCAATCCACTGACGATCGAATAGCAACTGCCAATCGAGTACCAGCGGGCCGGTGATTTCCACCATCACTTCGTGCCATTCGCTGGTGTCTTCCCCCGGCGTCCAGAACTCATCGGTGACACCGGTGCCGCCGACCACAGCCAGGCTCTGGTCCACCAATAACAGCTTGCGGTGATCGCGGTAGAAGTTGCCGACCCAACGTCGCCAGCTCAGGCGATTGTAAAAACGCAGCTCCACGCCAGCGGACATCAGCCGCTGACGCAAGGCCAGGGTGAAAGCGAGGCTGCCGTAATCATCGAACAGGCAGCGCACCCGTACACCGCGCTCGGCGGCCTGCACCAATGCCTGGACCATGGCTTCGGCGCAGGCACCCGCCTCCACCAGATACAGTTCCAGCTCAACCTGCTCTTCAGCCCGGGCAATCGCCACCAGCATGCGCGGAAAAAACTGCGGACCGTCGACCAGCAGTTCGAAGTGGTTGCCTTCACGCCACGGAAAAATCGCTCCGGCCATGTCAGCGCGCCGTGAAAATCAGTACCGCACCCACCGGTACGGAAAGACTGATAGCTGATAAACCAGCCAGTTTGCGCAACGTTTCCAGGCCGGGAGCCAAATCGAAATCCTCGGCGTTGATCACCAGCGGTTCGAGGGTCACCACCTGGAAGCGCCGGTCATCGAGTCGGGTCGCCAACAGTTCGGCCTGGTATTCGTGTTGTTTGCCGTGCAGGTCGACCATCAGCGGCAGGCGCAACTCCAACTGCGCGCCGGGAGCGAGGTCGTTGATCGGGCGCAGATCGATTTTCGTGGTGATCATGGCGTCGGGAAACCGGTCGATCTGGAACAGTTCCTTGCGCATGCGCTCATCGCGCAACGGGATGCCGCTGTTGATCGACTCCAGCTCGACTTCCACCTGCGCCAGCCCCTCGGGGTCGACCTTGCCGTGCAGCACCAGGAAGCGCTGCACTTCGGCAACATTGGCATTCTTGGTGCTGACAAACGACAGGCGCGAAGACTCGCCATCAAGGTACCAGTCGGCGCGGGCCGACAACGCGGCACCAGCCAGCAGCAGGAAAGTGAGGGTTTGGAAGGTGGAGCGCTTGAACATAGAGACTCGTAAGGCAGAGAAACCTGTGCTGAACCTTAACCGGCCTGACACAGGTTGCAAGAAATGTGTTGCCTTGAGTCTCTAAACCATCACAAGTTCCACTCAGGCCATCGCCTGCTGCACATTGCCAATGGTCGTGGCCAGGCTGTTGAGGTGCAGGTTGAGTATCCGTTCCACCGGCGCCTGATCCATCGGCCAGTGCAGTGCCATGCTGCCGACCAGGCGGCCATCGGTGCGGATCGGCAAGGCCACCGCGCGAATCAGGAACGGCAGGCGCACCGGATATTCCCAATAACCCTCGGTGCGCTGCCCGAAGCCTTGGTGCAATGCCTGCTCGGTGGTGTTGAACAGGGATTCGTCCGTCATTCGCTCGCGACTGGCCAGACGCTCCACTTCATGGCTGTCCAGTTCGCCCAGGCAGGCCCGCCCCATGGCCGAATGGAACAGGCTGGCGTGCTGGCCGACGATCTGGCAGTTGTTCGGATATCGCTTGCGCAGCACCGTGGGGATCGCGCTTTCCATGACCTCGATCCGCTCTCCATCGAAGCACGACAGGTCCGCCACCAGCCCAGTGCGCTCACTCAACTCCAGCAACTGCGGAGCGGCGTTCTCCACCAGGCGCCGCTTGAAGCGCTGCTGGCTGTCACCAAACAGGCGCTTGGCACACAACCGGTAGCGCCGATCACTCAGGCCGCGATAGATCCAGCCCTGCTCCTGCAACGTCAGCAACATGCGCGACACCGTGGCCTTGGGCAGGCTCGTCAGGTAGTGCAACTCCTCCAGCCCCAACGCCTGATGCTCACCCAGCAACTCAACAATCGCCAGGGCGCGCTCGACGGAACGCACGCTGCCGGTTTCTGCCTTGTTCTCCATGGATTCGATCTCCCTAAGCCCGGACCGGATGACCGCTGCTCTTTTTAAAAAGCACAGCAAGATGCGGGCCTGTCCGCCAGGCTCAGGCATTTTGCAGACAGCCCGGCGGCCTGCGCTTGACCCATTGAGTCAACTGCTCATGGGCATACGCCAGTTGCAACACCGCGCGGTCGGCCTGGGCCGGGCCAATGATTTGCAGGCCCATCGGCGACCCGGCGGGGTTGAAACCCACCGGCACATTCATGCTCGGCAACCCGGCCAGGGTCGGCCCGATGACAACCTCCATCCAGCGGTGGTAAGTGTCCATGCTCTGCCCGCCAACGACGCGTGGCCATGGTGTTTGTGCATCAAAAGGAAACACTTGGGCGGTGGGCAGCAACAGAAAATCGTAACGTTCGAACAATTCGTTGAGCGCTCGATACCACTCGCTGCGACTGACCGAGGCCTGATAGACATCCGCCGCTGTCAGACGCAGCCCGCCCTCGACCTCCCATCGGGCTTCGGGTTTGAGCAGTTCGCGTTTTTGCGGATCGGCATACAACCCGCCGAGGCTGCCTTGCACCAGCCAGTGGCGATGCACCAGCCAGGTTTGCCACAGGCGCTCCATGGAGAAGTCCGGCTGACAGGACTCGACTTTGCAACCCAGTGTGGCGAAGTCCTGCAGCGCCGATTCACACAGGCTCATGACACCGGGGTCCATCGGCAGGTAGCCATTGTAGTCCCCCAGCCAGCCGAGCCGGACATCCCTGAAATCCTGCTGCAACGACAGGTGAAACATCCCCGGATCTTCAGTCAGCGACAACGGCACGCGCGGATCGTACCCAGCCTGGGTGCCTAGCAAACGGGCAACATCGGTGACCGTGCGGCCCATCGGTCCTTCGGTGGCCAGTTGCTGGACGAACATCTCAGGTCCTGGCCCGAACGGCACGCGCCCCTGGGACGGACGAAATCCGTAGACGTTGTTGAACGCCGCCGGATTGCGCAGCGAGCCCATCATGTCGCTGCCGTCGGCCACCGGCAGCATGCGCAACGCCAGCGCCACCGCCGCCCCGCCGCTGCTGCCGCCGGCAACCAAGGTCGGATCGTAGGCGTTGGTGGTGGTGCCGAACACGCTGTTGTAGGTTTGCGAGCCGAGGCCGAATTCCGGGACGTTGCTCTTGCCGATAATGATCGCCCCACAGTCACGCACCCGCGCCACGCTGATGGCGTCGTGTTGCGGAACCTGCTCGGCGAACAGCGGCGAGCCCATGGTGGTGCGCAAACCGGCGGTGGCCGCCAGGTCTTTGACCGCTTGCGGCATGCCGTGCATCCAGCCTCGGGACTGCCCCCGGTCGAGCTGCCGATCACACTCGTCGGCCTCTGCCAGCAATGCCTCGGCCGGGCGTAGGGACACCAGCGCATTGACCTGTGGATTGAAGCGTTCGATCTGCGCCAGATACGCCTGCATCACCTCACAACAGGACACCTGCCGCCCATGAATGGCCCGGGACAGTGCATCGGCGTCCATTTCAACAATCGGATTGCTGCTCAAGGTTTCACCCCAAGATTGAGTTCAACGGATCTTTTTGCCCGTGGTGCTTCCTGCATGCAGTAGGTACCGAGCAACGTCAGCAAGCAGGCGAACAACACGTAGAACGATGGCGCCACCGGCGTCGCCAGGACCTTGCTCAGCCAGGTGACGATCAGCGGCGCGAATCCGCCGAAGACCATGACCGCAACGTTGTAAGCCACCGACACCCCGGTGGAGCGCACTTCGATCGGGAACTGCTCGGCCAGCGCGGTCGGAGCCGGGCCGAAAAACCCACCGATCGCACTGCACAGTAACAGTTGCATCACCAGCAAACGCTCCACCGATGGCGCCGCCGCCACCCACACATACAGCGGATACACCATCAGGAAAAACGCCAGGGTGAAGGCCATCAACACCGGGCGGCGGCCGAGGCGGTCCGACAACGCGCCAGACAACGGAATCACCACGGTCATCAGCGCCACCGCCAGCATTTGCACCAGCAGCACCTGATCCAGCGGCAGGCCGAGATTCTTGTGGGCGAAGGTCGGCATGTTCACCAACACCACGTAAAACGACACGGTCGCACCACAGGCCAGGCCCATGGACACCAGAATGCTGCGCCGGTGTTCGCGGAGCACTTGCATCAAGCTTGGGCTCGCGCCTTTGGCCTGCTTGCGCGCCTCGAGAAACTCCTCCGGCTCTTCCATGTGTTTGCGAATCCACAGCCCGACCGGGCCGATCAGCAAGCCCAGCACAAAGGGAATCCGCCAGCCCCAGCTGTCGAGTGCCTCGGGGGTCAGCAGGTGGGTGAACAATGCGACCATCGCCGCCCCGGAGAACACCGCCAGGCATTGCCCGACCAATTGCCACGAGCCATACAACCCCTTGCGGTGTGCCGGGGCGCTCTCCACCAGGAACGCCGTGGCGCTGGCGTACTCGCCGCCCGTGGCGAAGCCTTGCAGCATCCGCGCAACCACGATCAACAGCGGCGCACCCATGCCGATGGCGGCGTAGTTCGGCGCAAACGCAATCAGTGCGATGGATACGGTCATCAGGCGAATGATCATCTGCATCGCCGCCTTGCGCCCTTTGCGGTCTGAATACATGCCCAACAAAATGCCGCCCACCGGACGCATGAAAAAGCCGACGCCGAAAGTCGCCAGGGCCATCAGCAAGGAGGCGTATTCGTCCTCGGACGGGAAAAACTGCCGGGCGATGATGCTGGCCAGAAAGCCATAAACGATGAAGTCATACCATTCCAGGGCATTGCCGATAACGGCGGCGACTACCTGCCGGGTGCGCGAAACGCCTGTGCTCGAAGTGTGCATGGGGAACTCTCCAAAAACCTGGTGGGTAACGGCGGGCACGACAGCGCGCGCCCGGTCCAGCGGCAGTAGAAAGTGAGGACATCAGGCCGGCTTGAGCCAGCTCTCGGTCAGCGCGCCCCAGTACGCGGCGCCGGTCAGCAGGATGTCGTCGTTGAAGTCATACGCGGGGTTGTGGACCATCGGCCGCGATACGCCATTGCCGATGAACAGGTAGGCGCCGGGGCAGCGTTGCAGCATCCAGGCGAAGTCTTCACTGCCCATGAGCTTGGGGGTATTGGCATCGACTGCATCGGCACCGACCAGCTCGACACCGACTTGCCGAGCGAATTCGGTTTCAGGCGCGTGGTTGACCAGCACCGGGTAGGCCGGACGATGTTCGATGCGCGAGCTGCAACCGAAGCTTTGCGCCTGGGACTCGATGATCGCGCGTACGCGGTCGAGGGTCTGCTCGCGCACCTGGGCATTCAGCGCGCGAAGGCTCAGGCGCAGGATCGCCTGTTGTGGAATGACGTTGGCCGCCTCCCCGGCCTGCAACGCGCCAACCGTAACCACCGCCGCCTGCTGCGCATCGATGTTGCGCGCGACCACGGTTTGCAGGGCCATGACCACACTGGCCGCCGCCACCAGCGGATCGACCGCCAGATGCGGCATCGAGCCGTGGCCGCCGACACCTTCGATGGTCACGTTAAGCAAATCCTGGGAGGCCATCATCGGCCCCTCACGAAAACCCAAATGGCCGGCGGGTAGCCCCGGCATGTTGTGCATGCCGAACAGCGCATCGCACGGGAAACGTTCGAGCAAGCCATCGGCGAGCATCGCTTCGGCACCGCCCTGCCCCTCTTCGGCAGGCTGGAAAATCAACGTCAGGGTGCCGTCGAACTGACGGGTCGCCGCCAGGTATCTCGCCGCGCCCAGCAACATAGTGGTGTGACCGTCATGCCCACAGGCGTGCATGCAGCCCTGATGCCGGCTGCTGTAGGTCGCGCCGGTATTCTCGATGATCGGCAGCGCATCCATGTCCGCCCGTATCCCGAGTTTGCGCAGGCTGCTGCCATTGCGCAGGACTCCAACCACACCGGTCTTGCCGATGCCGGTGTGCACTTCATAACCCCACTCTTCGAGTGATTTGGCCACCAGCGCCGAGGTGCGGTTTTCCTCGAAGCCGAGTTCCGGGTGGGCGTGGATGTCCTGGCGGGTGGCGTGCAGGTCGCTGGCCACGTCGTTGAGCCAGGCAAGGATGTGCTGATATCGGGTCATGACGATTGTCCTCGGGCCGGGTGTAGTCCCGTTCTTGTTGTTCGCGGTGATTTCGCGACACATCAAAGGCAGGTCGCGCTCACCGCCAGATAACCGCGAGTCACGCGCCAGGACAATCGAATGTGGTTCCACAGAGTGGAACCTGAAGGGATATCAAGGCTGCAAACGACAACCCTGGCGCTCGCCGATCCACACCGCGCTGTTGCTGCGGCCCATGCCACTGACCGAGACACGCTTGCCGACCGGGTCATCGGTAAAGCCGCTGGCAGGCAGCCACTGTTTCACATAACCGTGGCAGTACTCGGCATCGTTGTTCATCACGTAGCGGCACGAACAATATTCCTTGGCGGTGTAGGCGCTGATGATGTCGGGGAACGCCCACAGCGCCGCCCGCTCGAGCCAGATCCAGCCGAGCAAGGCGATCAGCAGGATCAACAACAGGGAACTGAGCGGTCGACGGCGAATGAAACCACTCATGGCTGCACCTTCCCGGCAAAGGCCTTGAGCGCGAGCTGGAGCAATTGGTTGTGCCGGTAAGTGCCGTCGCGGTCATCGCCGTAGCGGACGATCACCAGCTGTTCACTGGGGATCACGTACATCGCCTGGCCCCAATGCCCCAGCGCGGCGAAGGTGTCGGCGGGGGCATCGGGCCAGGGTCGTGCCGCGCCCTCAACGGCTCGATTGAGCCACCACTGGCCGCCGGGGACGGCCTCGTCTTGATCGGCGTGATAGTGAGCGAACGGCTCGCGGTTGAACGCCACCCAGTCCCTGGGCAGCAGTTGCCTGTCTGCCCAACGCCCCTCGCGGGCCATCAACAGACCGACCCGGGCCAGGTCCCGTGCAGTGAGGTAGGCATAGGACGAAGCAACGAAAGTACCCGTGGCATCGGTTTCCCACACGGCTTGGCGGATGCCCAGCGGCTCGAACAGCGCAGTCCACGGATAGTCCGGATAGCGGCCGGGGCCGACGATGGTTTTCAGCGCGGCGGACAACAGGTTGCTGTCACCGCTGGAGTAGCGAAACGCTTGGCCCGGCGCCGCGTACTCGGCATGGGCCGCGGTGAACGCAGCCATGTCGTGGTGACCGCGGGTGTAGAGCATGGCCACTACCGAAGACTTCAGCGGTGCGTATTCGTAGTCTTCCTGCCAATCCAGGCCCGAGGCCCAGTGCAGCAGGTCGGCCATGGTCAGGTCGGGGTATTTTTGCAGGGGCGGATAAAACTTCGCCACAGGGTCGCCGAGTTTGAACAAGCCTTCGCCGTAAGCCACACCGAGGACCGCGGCCATCAGGCTCTTGCTGATCGACCAGGTCAGGTGCGGCGTCTCGGCCGTCGTCGGGCCGGCGTAGCGTTCGTAGATCAACTGGCCGTCGCGGATCACCAGCAAGGCATCGGTGCGAATGCCCTGGCGAGTGGTGTCATCGCGGGATGGGAAGGCATAGGCCTCCAGGGCTTGAAGCGCCGGGCCAGCGGGCGTCGGCGCGGTCGGCCATTGCTCGGCGGGCCAGCTTTCAGCCTGGGTCGTGAGGCTGAGCAACAGCAGGAAAATCAGGGACAGGCCTTTGGGCATGACGGGGGCTCGAAGATTGAACCTGCTGAGCCTAGTCGAGGTTGATGACAGTTCAGGAATTCATGCTGCCAATCAGGCCGCCATCGCGAGCAAGTTCGCTCCCACAGGGGAATGCATTTCAAATGTGGGAGCGGGCTTGCTCGCGAAGAGGCCAGTCAGGGCAGCGAAGATTGCGCCAGAGCCTTCGCCAATCGCTTGCCCCGCGCCCCTGCAGCCAAATCCATCACCGCCTGATCCCGCTGCCACATCGCCGCCCACTCTTGAGGCCCTCCGGCCAGCGCCTCATTCACTTCAGCCTTGAGCCCTTCGAACTGCGCAAACAACCCGCCAAGCAACACATGCCCGGCCGGATGGGTAGGTGGCTGGCGGCTGGTTTCCGCGCACCCCGCCAGCAACCCCAGCAACCGCAATTGCAAGCCTTGCGGCCAATCGCATTCCTGGCCAACGCCATACAACCACGCTGTCATGGCGCTCAGCACATAGATGTCTTCCAAAGTTCGGAACGGTTTGACGTAAGCGTCCCAACCATCCCCTGCGAGCAACTCGCACAGCGCGTTATCCAGAAACAACCGGCCATGGCTGATGTCCGGCATCAACGGGAGCGGCGCCAGCTTTTCCACCCGCACACCCGGCTCATCGCGATAGATCACCGCCAGGCTCAAGCGTGGATCGGCGCCAGGCTCCTCGCTGCGCGCCGCCACCAGCAGCCAGTCGGCGGCATTGCCGGCGGTGACGAAATCCTTGCGTCCGCTCAGGCGCAAATCGCTCAGTCGGGTTTGCATATCGGCCGGGCGCAGGCTGCGCTGTTCGGTGGCGCACAACGCGCCCAGGCTCAGTGGCGCGCTCGGCCAGAGCATGCGCAAGGCCGCCTGATACCCCACCAGAAACGCTAGCCCCGGTGTCGCCATCAACCGCCCGCCAAGCACCGCCAATTCAAACGGAGTGACCGTTCCCAACTGCTGCAACAAGGTCGCGAAACCTTCCGCCAGATCCGGGTTGGCGGGCAAGCGATCACGGCGGTTCAACAGGGTTTGCCAGGGCATAAGAGTCTCCTCGAAGGCTGTCATATAAGCATCACCAAAGCTTAATGGCGATGACACCGGGGCTACATAGCCTGACTTTGCACAACACGGCTAGACAAAGAAAGTCGATTCGCTGTAGCCCAAAGACGGGTGAGCAGCCCGCACGGAGATTCGCCATGACTCAGATCGCCCGCATTAGCGACACCGGCAACGAACGCCGCCTGCAAGCCGAACGCCTGGTGGGCGCCGAGGCTCTGCAGGAAGCCCAGGCCTTGCGCTTCAACGTGTTCAGCGGCGAATTCAACGCCAGGCTCAAAGGCGCTGAACTGGGTCTGGACATGGATGACTACGACGTTCACTGCGCCCACATCGGCGTGCGTGACTTGAATACCGGGCGCCTGGTGGCAACCACCCGTTTACTCGACCACACGGCTGCCAGCAGCCTGGGCAAATTCTACAGCGAAGAAGAGTTCAGCCTCCACGGTCTGGTGCACCTGCAAGGCCCGATCCTGGAAATCGGTCGCACCTGTGTCGACCCGGCCTACCGCAATGGCGGCACCATCGCCGTGCTCTGGGGCGAACTGGCCGAAGTCCTGAACCAGGGCGGCTACAGCTACCTGATGGGTTGTGCGAGCATTCCGATGCAGGATGGCGGCGTGCAGGCCCACGCGATCATGCAGCGTCTGCGCGAACGCTACCTGTGCACCGAACATCTGCGCGCCGAGCCGAAAAACCCGCTGCCGAGCCTCGACATCCCGTCGAACGTGATCGCCGAAATGCCACCGCTGCTCAAGGCCTACATGCGCCTGGGCGCGAAGATCTGCGGCGAGCCATGCTGGGACGAAGACTTCCAGGTCGCCGACGTGTTCATCCTGCTCAAGCGCGACGAACTCTGCCCGCGTTATGCCAAACACTTCAAGGCGGCTGTGTAATGGGCCGGTTGCGGGTGTACGCGCGAATCGCGCGAGTGCTGATGGTAGTGACGCTGGGCTTGGGCATGGCCAGTGTGTTCGGGCTGTTCGAGCGCTTGGGCATGGCCCATTCGATGGCGCGCCGGCAACGCTGGTCGCGGTTTTTCATGGCCCGCCTGAGCAATGCCCTGCCCTTCGACGTGACTGTCCACGGCGAGTTGCCGAAGGCACCGATGCTCTGGGTCAGCAACCACGTGTCCTGGACCGACATCCCGCTGCTGGGCATGCTCACGCCGCTGTCGTTCCTGTCCAAGGCCGAAGTGCGCACCTGGCCGGTAGCCGGCTGGCTGGCGGCCAAAGCCGGCAGCCTGTTTATCCGCCGTGGCTCGGGTGACAGCCAGTTGATCCGCAAGCAGATGACCCGTCACCTGGAACAGGCACACCCGCTGCTGATGTTCCCCGAAGGCACCACTACCGATGGCCGTTCGCTACGTACTTTTCACGGCCGCCTGCTGTCCGCCGCCATCGATTCAGAAGTGGCGATGCAGCCGGTGGCGATTCGTTATGTGCGTGACGGCGAGACTTGCGCGCTGGCGCCGTTCATTGGCGACGATGACTTGTTGTCGCATCTGATGCGGTTGTTCGCCAATGACCGTGGCGGCGTGGAGATTCATCTGCTCAAGCCAATCGCTTGCGAAGGCCGGGAACGCGCGGCATTGGCGTTCGAGGCGCAGCAGGCGGTGCAGAAGGTGTTGTTCGGGGCGATTCCGGAAAAACAGCAAGTGCCGATGCGCCCAGCTATCGCAGCTTGAAAAACATCCCCTGTGGGAGCGGGCTTGCTCGCGAAGGCGGAATGTCATTCAGCTCAGATGTCAGCTGATACACCGCCTTCGCGAGCAAGCCCGCTCCCACAGGGGTTTTATGGTGTTGGATAGTTCCGGGCAAAATCCTGAAGCTGCGGATAGAACAACCTGAAGTCCTCGCTCAACGGTTCATACAACCGCCGCAATTCCTGCATCGCCGCCGCCAGTTCCTCCGGCCGGGTCAGGCGTCGCGAGATCCCGCGCAACACCTGCTCCAGCACTTCGAATTCCTGATACGAACCCAGCCAGTCATTGGCCACCATGTGCGGCGCAATCCTCGCCAGCCGCTCCGGCAATTGCCGTTCGCTGGACAGCACCCGGTAAACGTCCGAAGTGAACAACGCCAGGGGCCGGTCGGCATACAGCGTCCAGTCCCGGGCCAGGCAATGGTCGAAAAACACATCGAGCACAATACCCGCGTAGCGACGACGGGTCAGGGAGAAGCGCGACAACGCGACGTCCACCAGCGGATGGCGGTCGGTGAACACGTCGATGCTGCGGTGCAACTGGATAGCCCCCTCGATGTCCGGAGCGAACTGCCCTTGCAGGCGTCCCTTGACGAAATCGCCATACAGACTGCCGAGCAATTGGCCGGGACGCTGGCCACCGAGGTGAAGATGTGCGAGATAGTTCATGGGCGCAGCTTAGCACTGCCCCCTTGTCTTGTTACACTCAACATATCGTTATAACTCGATATACCGAAATGTGAGTTGGTCAGAGCCAAATCATATTTGTATATCGCGAAATACCGATTTAAAGTTCGCCTCATCGCGATATAGCGTTTTAAACATCACGAGCCCACATCATGACCATCAATCTCGACGAAATAATAAAAGCCCTGGCACACCCAGTACGGCGAGACATCCTGCACTGGCTCAAGGACCCGACCGTCGAATTTCCCGACCAGTCCCACAGTAACGAGCACGGCGTTTGCGCCGGGCAGATCGATCAACGTTGCGGCCTGTCGCAGTCCACGGTGTCCGCACACCTGGCGACCCTGCAACGCGCCGGCCTGATCAGCAGCCGCAAAGTCGGCCAGTGGCATTTTTTCAAACGCAACGAGGAAACCATCCAGGAATTCCTCAAAACCTTCAGTAAAGAGCTCTGACCCTTAACGTCAGCCAGCCGACAAGGAATTAAACAATGCCCCTCTCGCTACTCATCCTGGCCTTGAGCGCCTTCGCCATCGGCACCACCGAGTTCGTCATCATGGGTCTGCTGCCCAACGTGGCGGCGGACCTCGGTGTGTCGATTCCCGGTGCCGGCTGGCTGGTGACCGGTTACGCCCTGGGCGTGGCCATCGGCGCGCCGTTCATGGCGCTGGCCACCGCCAGACTGCCGCGCAAGGCAGCCCTGGTGGCGTTGATGGGCATCTTCATTGTCGGCAACCTGCTTTGCGCAGTGGCCGGCGACTACAACGTGCTGATGTTCGCCCGTGTGGTCACCGCCCTCTGCCATGGCGCCTTCTTTGGTATCGGTTCAGTGGTAGCCGCCGGCCTGGTGCCTGCGAACAAACGTGCTTCGGCCGTGGCCCTGATGTTCACCGGCCTGACCCTGGCCAACGTCCTCGGCGTACCGCTGGGCACCGCCCTCGGTCAGGAAGCCGGCTGGCGTTCGACCTTCTGGGCCGTGACCGTGATCGGTGTGATCGCGCTGATCGGCTTGATCCGCTTCCTGCCGGCCAAGCGTGATGAAGAGAAACTCGACATGCGCGCCGAACTGGCCGCACTCAAGGGCGGCGGCATCTGGCTGTCCCTGAGCATGACCGCGCTGTTCGCCGCCTCGGTGTTCACCCTGTTCACCTACGTCGCCCCGCTGCTCGGCGAAGTCACCGGCGTTTCGCCCCGTGGCGTGACCTGGACCCTGATGCTCATCGGTCTGGGTCTGACGGTCGGCAACATCATCGGCGGCAAGCTGGCCGACAAAGGCATGGCCGCGACGCTGATCGGTGTGTTCGTCACCATGGCCGTGGTGTCCACCGTGCTGACCTGGACCAGCGTCGCGCTGATCCCTACCGAAATCACCCTGTTCCTCTGGGCCACCGCGTGCTTCGCCGCCGTACCGGCGCTGCAAGTGAACGTGGTGACCTTCGGCAAGGCCGCACCGAACCTGGTGTCGACCCTGAACATCGGCGCTTTCAACATCGGCAATGCCTTGGGTGCCTGGGTCGGCGGCAGCGTGATCGCCCACGGCTTCGGCCTGACCAGCGTGCCGCTCGCGGCAGCCGCACTGGCGGTACTCGCCCTGCTGGTGACCCTGATTACTTTCCGTCAGGGCGGCAATCCCGACCTGGCCCCAGCTACTTCTAACTGATCTCCAAAAGAGAGCCACTAAATGACGACTATTTTCGATCCGATCAAACTGGGCGACCTCGAGTTGGCCAACCGCATCATCATGGCGCCACTGACCCGCTGCCGCGCCGACGAAGGCCGCGTGCCCAACGCGCTGATGGCCGAGTACTACGTGCAACGTGCCACCGCCGGCCTGATCCTCAGCGAGGCCACTTCGGTGACCCCAATGGGCGTCGGCTACCCGGACACCCCGGGCATCTGGTCCAACGATCAGGTGCGTGGCTGGTCCAACGTGACCAAGGCTATCCATGGCGCGGGCGGCAAAATCTTCCTGCAACTGTGGCATGTGGGTCGCATTTCCCACGGTTTGTACCTGAACGATGAAGCCCCGGTCGCTCCGAGTGCCATCCAGCCCAAGGGCCACGTCAGCCTGGTTCGTCCGCTGGCCGACTTCCCTGTGCCGCGCGCCCTGGAAACCGCTGAAATCGCCGACATCGTCGACGCTTACCGCGTCGGTGCCGAGAACGCCAAGGCCGCCGGCTTCGACGGTGTGGAAATCCATGCCGCCAACGGTTACCTGCTCGACCAGTTCCTGCAAAGCAGCACCAACCAGCGCACCGATAACTACGGCGGTTCCCTGGAAAACCGTGCCCGTCTGCTGCTGGAAGTGACCGACGCCGCCATCGAAACCTGGGGCGCCGGCCGCGTGGGTGTGCACCTGTCGCCACGCGCCGACCTGCATGACATGGGCGACGACAACCTGGCCGAAACCTTCACCTACGTCGCAAGCGAACTGGGCAAGCGTGGCATTGCCTTCATCTGCTCGCGGGAGAAAGAAGGTGCCGACAGCCTCGGCCCGCAGCTCAAGGAAGCCTTCGGCGGCCCCTACATTGCCAACGAACGTTTCACCAAGGACAGCGCCAACGCGTTGCTCGCCAGTGGCCAGGCCGATGCAGTCGCCTTCGGTGTACCTTTCATTGCCAACCCTGACCTGCCGGCACGCTTGCAGGCTGACGCGCCGTTGAACGAAGCGCGTCCGGAACTGTTCTACGCCAAGGGGCCTGTCGGTTACATCGACTATCCAACCTTGTAGGCCTGCGAAAAACTCGAATAGCCCGGCGTTTTGGACGTCGGGTTTTTTTTGCTTTAAACAAGCCAAAACCCGCTTGTCATACTTAAATCTCTGACAACTTACCTGCCATCTAAATTTGCATCACACCTGCACGTACCTCAATACAAAATTACAATTAAACCCCAGACAAACCCAACAGAACAATCTAATACTTCACAACGCTTCGCTACAACATTTCGAGCGCCACGGAAAGCCTCTCAATAACTTTAAAGGATTAACAGCATGAACAACAATGGCCCGATAAACGTGCCTCGCATCATTGCACGCACAGAATATGAACCTGATGATTCCAGCATTTTTTCTGCTTCAGCCAGTAAATTCCCCAATCAATACACCATAATGACCATTAACATTTCCAACAACACCGATGGCCCGATCCGGCTCTTGAAAGCAGGCTGGGATTTGACCGGAACCTCGCTATCAGCTTTCGAAATCGAAGCGAACGATGAGCAAACCCTCGATCTTCCTTACCTTCGGGACTTCTCAAGTAATGGAATGTATTACAACAAAAGAAAGTTCGCCCCGATCCTGCAACAGTTCTCGTACATTACCGAAGATGGATTAATATTCACGCTAGCTATTCAGCTGACAGTTTCAGTGGTTTTCGGCGTCCTGCATCCGAACCTGAAACCAAATTGGTCAAAAACAATAACGCGATCCGGCAACAGCAACAGCTCATATAAGGTCACTGCCGACATCACGAAAAAGAATAAAGAGGCGCCCTTCAGTTTTAGCGTCGACTTGATAGTCGGTTGATACTGATCAGATAGAAAAGACGCCGGTGAAAAAACGTATCAAATCAGCTTGCTGATGCATTTTCTTCGCCACATTCCAGGCCCCGGCTCGCAAATCCGGGGTTCTTTTTAGCAGTAGTGGAATCCGCACGAGGTTCACTCCCCATGCAAGCTCGACACAAAATTCCTACAAATTATGTAGCCTGGTAGCTGTCAACCTGGCACACGTCCGTATATAAAAGCCCCCATTGCAAAAAAGGCACGCGAAGTAAAATGATCCTCGGTGACTTCAACGGTTGACTTGCAGGGAGCCAATTTATCATTTTGTTTCATTTGCACAGGCTGGGGCTAAAGCGCAACAGATCCAGCCCGGTATCGACCCAACGCTCGGCTTCGGCGTGCAATTCAAAGCTGTCGGGGGCCAGCAGCCACTGGTACAGGATGCCATCAATATAAGCATGCAAGCTGATCGCGGCGCGGGCCGTGTCGAGGTTTTCCGGCAACTGACCGCGATTCACTGCATTACTCAGGGCCAGACCGATCCGCACATTGCATTCGAGGCTGGCTGACACCCGTTGTTGGCGCAGGTCGCACATTTCATCGGTGAATTCGCACTTATGAAAAAGAATCTCATTGATGCGTCGGGTTTTCGGGTCCAGCGCAATTTGATGAAACAAATGAATCAGCAACTTTCGCATGCAGCCCAGAGGATCGAGTTCGTCTTCGCTTTCGCTGGCCTTGGCCATTTCTTCCAGCGGCTCATGCAGAGTGTCGAGCATGGCCTGCACCAGATCCGCCTTGTTGCTGAAATGCCAGTAGATGGCCCCTCGAGTGACGCCGGCCAGGGTCGCGATGTCCGCCAGGGTCGTGCGTGCCACGCCTCGCTCGAAAAAGGCCTTTTCGGCCGCCACGAGAATTTGCGCGCGGGTTTCCTGAGCTTCCTCTTTGGTACGACGGACCATGGCAGTACAACCTCAATCAGGGTGCTTCAGCGATGCCTGAACATCAGCTGAATAAAAGTGGGGCGAACGTTCCGGGGATTCGTCCCCGGCCTACAATTCCAACCTTTCAACGGCTTGTGTAGCGGCTTGTGTAACGGCGTTGATACGCAGCCTGGGTATTTACAAACAGCCATGTACGTAAGTATATTCCTTAGCAAGCTACTTATCCACTCGGCAAACATTTTTCAACCTTCCACCTTTCTAGTGCGCACCTTGCGTGCCTGACCCGAGGATTTTCATGCAATTCAAGCCAGCTGTTACCGCTCTGGTCGCCGCCGTCGCCCTGGCATCGCTGCTCAGCGGATGCAAAAAGGAAGAGGCAGCACCGGCCGCCCCACCGCCTCAGGTCGGCGTCGTGACTCTGCAACCTCAAGCTTTCACCCTGACATCCGATCTGCCCGGCCGTACCAGTGCGTTCCGCATTGCCGAAGTCCGCCCACAGGTCAACGGCATCATTCTCAAGCGCCTGTTCAAGGAAGGCAGTGACGTCAAGGCCGGCCAGCAGCTGTACCAGATCGATCCGTCGGTCTATGAAGCGACGCTGAAAAGCGCTGAAGCCAACCTGCGCTCGACCAAGTCGATTTCCGACCGCTACCAGCAACTGGTCAACGAACAAGCCGTAAGCCGTCAGGAATACGACACCGCCGTGGCCAACCGCCTGCAATCGGAAGCCGCGCTGCAAACCGCGCAGATCAACGTGCGCTACACCAAGGTCTATGCCCCGCTGACCGGCCGCATCGGCCGCTCCTCGGTGACCGAAGGCGCGCTGGTGAGCAATGCCCAGGCCGATGCGATGGCGGTGATCCAGCAAATCGACCCGATCTACGTCGACGTGACACAGTCCTCGGTCGAGCTGCTGCAACTGCGCCGTGAGCTGGAAAGCGGTCGCCTGCAGAAAGCCGGCGACAACACGGCTTCGGTCAAGCTGACCCTCGAAGACGGCAGCGAGTACAAGCTGGACGGCAAGCTGGAGTTCTCCGAAATCTCGGTTGACCAGACCACCGGCTCCGTCACCCTGCGCGCCATTTTCCCGAACCCTGACCACACCCTTCTGCCTGGCATGTTCGTGCACGCCAAGTTGCTGGCCGGTGTGAACAGCGCGGCGATCCTGGCCCCGCAGCAAGGTGTGACCCGCGACCTCAAAGGTACGCCGACCGCACTGGTTGTCGGCCCGGACAACAAGGTCGAACTGCGTCAACTCAAGGCCAACCGCACCGTCGGTAACCAATGGCTGATCGAAGACGGCCTGAAGGCCGGCGATCGCCTGATCACCGAAGGTCTGCAATTCGTCAAACCTGGCATCGAAGTCAAGGCCAGTGAAGCGACCAACGTAGCCGTAAAGAACCCGGCCCCCGCCCAGGTAGCTGATAAAGCCTCTGGCGGCAAAGGGGAGTAAACCATGTCGAAATTTTTTATCGACCGTCCGATTTTCGCCTGGGTAATTGCCCTGGTGATCATGCTGGTCGGGGCACTATCGATCCTCAGACTGCCGATCAACCAGTACCCGAGCATTGCGCCTCCAGCGATCGCCATCTCCGTGGCCTACCCGGGTGCTTCGGCACAAACGGTTCAGGACACCGTGGTTCAGGTGATCGAGCAACAGCTCAACGGTATCGACAACCTGCGTTATGTCTCGTCGGAAAGTAACTCCGACGGCACCATGACCATTACCGCGACCTTCGAGCAAGGCACCAACTCCGACACCGCGCAGGTCCAGGTCCAGAACAAGCTGAACCTGGCCACCCCGCTGCTGCCGCAAGAAGTGCAACAGCAAGGTATCCGCGTCACCAAGGCGGTGAAGAACTTCCTGTTGGTGATCGGCGTGGTGTCGCGTGACGGCAGCATGACCAAGGACGACCTGTCCAACTACATCGTGTCGAACATGCAGGACCCGATCTCGCGGACCGCCGGTGTCGGCGACTTCCAGGTGTTCGGTTCCCAGTACGCCATGCGAATCTGGCTCGACCCGGCCAAGTTGAACAACTTCAACCTGACCCCGATCGACGTCAAGACCGCCATCGCCGCGCAGAACGTCCAGGTGTCGTCCGGCCAGCTCGGCGGCCTGCCTGCCCTGCCCGGCACCCAGTTGAACGCGACGATCATCGGCAAGACCCGCCTGCAGACCGCGGAAGAGTTCGAAAAGATCCTGCTCAAGGTCAACAAGGACGGTTCCCAGGTTCGCTTGAGGGATGTTGCCGAAGTCGGCCTGGGGGGTGAGAACTACAGCATCAACGCCCAGTTCAACGGTGCCCCGGCTTCCGGCCTGGCCGTGAAACTGGCCACCGGTGCCAACGCGCTTGATACCGCCAAGGCCCTGCGCGCGACCATCGACAGTCTCAAGCCGTTCTTCCCGCAAGGGATGGAAGTGGTGTTTCCGTATGACACCACTCCGGTCGTAACCGAATCGATCAAGGGCGTGGTTCACACCCTGGTCGAAGCGGTCGCGCTGGTGTTCCTGGTGATGTTCCTGTTCCTGCAGAACTTCCGCGCCACCATCATCACCACGATGACCGTGCCGGTGGTATTGCTCGGTACATTCGGCATCCTCGCGGCCGCCGGTTTCAGCATCAACACCCTGACCATGTTCGGCATGGTGCTGGCCATCGGCTTGCTGGTGGACGACGCCATCGTCGTGGTGGAAAACGTCGAACGGGTGATGAGCGAAGAAGGTCTGTCACCCAAGGAAGCCACCAAGAAGTCCATGGGCCAGATCCAGGGTGCGCTGGTCGGTATCGCCCTGGTGTTGTCGGCGGTTCTGCTGCCGATGGCGTTCTTCAGCGGTTCCACCGGTGTGATCTACAAGCAGTTCTCGATCACCATCGTCTCGGCCATGGCCCTGTCGGTACTGGTCGCGCTGATCTTCACCCCGGCGCTTTGCGCCACCATGCTCAAGCCGATTCCCAAAGGCGAGCACGGCGTACCCAAGCGTGGTTTCTTTGGCTGGTTCAACCGCAATTTCGACCGTGGCGTTCGCAGCTACGAGCGCGGTGTCGGCAATATCCTGCAGCGCAAGATCCCGTATCTGCTGGCGTACCTGCTGATCGTGGTTGGCATGATCTGGCTGTTCACCCGCATTCCAACGGCGTTCCTGCCGGAAGAAGACCAGGGTGTACTGTTCGCCCAGGTGCAGACCCCGGCCGGTTCGACGTCCCAGCGCACCCAGGTGGTCGTGGACGAAATGCGTGAATTCCTGCTGCGCCCTGGCAAGGATGGCGGCGAAGGCGATGCGGTGAACTCGGTGTTTACCGTGACCGGCTTCAACTTCGCCGGCCGTGGCCAGAGTTCGGGGATGGCGTTCATCATGCTCAGACCGTGGGACGAACGTAACGCCGACAACAATGTGTTCAAGGTGGCGGCCCGTGCCCAGCAGCACTTCTTCACCTTCCGCGATGCCATGGTGTTCGCCTTCGCGCCACCGGCGGTACTGGAACTGGGTAACGCCACCGGTTTCGACGTGTTCCTGCAGGACCGTGCCGGTATCGGCCACGAAAAGCTGATGGAAGCGCGCAACCAGTTCCTCGGCATGGCCGCACAAAGCAAGATCCTGTCTCAGGTGCGTCCGAACGGCCTGAACGACGAACCGCAATACCAGCTGGAAATCGATGACGAGAAGGCCAGTGCCCTGGGCATTACCATCGCCGACATCAACAACACCCTGTCGATTGCCCTGGGCAGTAGCTACGTCAACGACTTCATCGACCGTGGTCGGGTGAAGAAGGTGTACGTGCAAGGCCAGCCAGGCGCTCGAATGGGCCCTGAAGACCTGCAGAAGTGGTACGTGCGCAACAGCACCGGCACCATGGTTCCGTTCTCGGCGTTCGCCAAGGGCGAGTGGATTTACGGCTCGCCGAAACTGGCCCGTTACAACGGCGTGGAAGCGATGGAAATCCTCGGTGCCCCGGCGCCAGGCTATTCCACCGGTGAAGCCATGCTCGAAGTCGAGGCCATTGCCAAGAAACTGCCGGCGGGTGTCGGTATTTCCTGGACCGGCCTGTCGTACGAAGAGCGCCTGTCCGGTTCGCAAGCACCGGCGCTGTACGCCCTGTCGCTGCTGATGGTGTTCCTGTGTCTGGCGGCGTTGTATGAAAGCTGGTCGATTCCGATCGCGGTGATGTTGGTTGTACCGCTGGGGATCATCGGTGCGCTGATGGCCACCAGCCTGCGTGGTTTGTCCAACGACGTGTACTTCCAGGTAGGTTTGTTGACGACTATCGGTCTGGCGGCGAAAAACGCCATTCTGATTGTCGAATTTGCAAAGGAATTGCACGAACAAGGGCGTAGCCTGCGCGATGCAGCGATCGAAGCCTGCCGCATGCGTCTGCGACCGATCATCATGACCTCGCTCGCCTTCGTCCTCGGTGTGGTACCACTGGCGATATCCACCGGTGCGGGCTCCGGTAGCCAGCATGCAATCGGTACCGGCGTAATCGGCGGTATGATCACGGCCACTGTGCTGGCGATCTTCTGGGTCCCGCTGTTCTTCGTCACCGTGTCGTCCATTGGCCAGCGCAAAATCGCCGACCAGGATGACGCTATTGAAACTTCTAAAGAGGCTGGCTAATGAGCAAGTCGCTACTCTCCCTGGCAGTCGCCGCCTTCGTGCTCGGTGGCTGCTCGCTGATACCTGATTATCAGCAGCCCGAAGCGCCGGTGGCGGGCCAGTACCCGCAGGGCCCGGCGTACTCGCCGGCCCAGGCACCGGCGCAAGCGGCTGCCGAGCAGGGCTGGAAGCAGTTTTTCCATGACCCGGCGCTGCAACAGCTGATCCAGGTTGCCCTGGAAAACAACCGTGACCTGCGTGTCGCGGCCCTGAACATCGACGCGTTCGCGGCTCAATACCGCATCTCCCGTGCCGATCTGTTCCCGGCCGTCTCGGCCAATGGCAGCGGCAGCCGTCAGCGGCTTCCGGCTGATGCTTCCCAGACCGGCGAAGCCGGCATCAGCAGTTCCTACTCGGCAACTGTTGGCGTCAGCGCCTATGAACTCGATCTGTTCGGTCGGGTTCGCAGCCTGAACGAAGAAGCGTTGCAGAAGTACTTCGCCACTGAAGAGGGCCGCCGCAGCACGCAGATCAGCCTGGTGGCCAGCGTCGCCAATGCCTACCTGACCTGGCAGGCCGACAAGGAACTGTACAAGCTGACCCAGGACACCCTCGCCGCCTTCGAGGAGAGCTACAAGCTCACCGCCCGCAGCAACGAAGTCGGCGTCGCCTCGGCCCTGGACCTGGCACAGTCGCGCACCTCGGTGGAAAACGCCCGTGCGCAACTGGCCAAGTACACCCGTCAGGTCGCCCAGGACGAGAACAGCCTGGTGCTGCTGCTCGGCACCGGTGTCCCGGCCAACCTGCAAGCGGCCAAACCACTTGACGACGACCTGCTGAGCGACGTTCCACCCGGCCTGCCGTCGGACCTGCTGCATCGTCGTCCGGACATCCTTCAGGCCGAGTACAACCTGAAGGCCGCCAATGCCAACATCGGCGCGGCGCGGGCTGCGTTCTTCCCGAGCATCAGCCTCACGGCCAATGCCGGCACCCTGAGCCCGGACCTGTCCGGTCTGTTCAAGGGTGGTTCGGGCACCTGGTTGTTCCAACCGCAGATCAACCTGCCGATCTTCAACGCCGGCGCCCTGAGCGCCAGCCTGGATTACTCGAAAATCCAGAAAGACATCGGCGTGGCGAACTACGAGAAGTCCATTCAAACGGCCTTCCAGGAAGTCGCCGACGGTCTGGCCGCCCGCCAGACCTACGTCCAGCAGTTGCAGGCACAGAAAGATTTCGTCAGTGCCAACCAGGACTACTACCGCCTGGCCGAGCGTCGCTACCGCATTGGTGTCGACAGCAACCTGACCTTCCTCGATGCCCAGCGTCAGCTGTTCAGCGCGCAACAGGTGCTGATCACCGACCGACTGGCGCAGCTGGTCAGCCAGGTCAACCTGTACAAGGCCCTGGGTGGTGGCTGGAACGAACAGACGGCGAAGAACGAGCCGTTGAAAGAAGAAGCGCCGAAGATGAAGTATTTCTGATCGCTTAGTAAAACAGTGACGCATCATGAAGCTCGATACTTCATGATGCGTTACTTAAAACACCTTCCACTCGCCAATCATCGAAACAAACTCAACTAACTTTCACATCCGAATACCCGATCGTAAAACTAGTACCATAAACATCAATCTTCCGCTTATCCTCCTTGCCAGTATTATTAAAAGCAAATCGGAAATAACCTTCAATTGATTCAGAATCAATGGATCTGATAGTAAGTGTTCCTTCAGCTGGAGTCCGGGGGTAGCTCGTTGTTCCCTCTCTTTCAAACCGTGCACTCACATCCTTAAGATCATCCGAAATAACGTACGTCTTGCCAGCCTCCAATCCATAGCCCGAAAGATACAGCTCCGTTCCAGCGTGTTCATCCTCTCCTTTGGCAAACAGTGCAAAATGGGGCGCAGACTGTTTCCAGACAAAAAACAATTTCCTTAACTGGATCTCGACTCCCGAATCACTGTCAGGTGGGTCAACCCGAAGAGTCAGATTTATTCTTCCACGGACAGGATGTTCTTTCACCTGTTCGTCGTTCCAATCTTCCGCAGAATTAATCATTATTTCGCTCATGACAATCTCCTAACCGACGTATTAAGATCACATTTCAAAAGACAACCAAAAAAAAATGCTAGACCTCAACATCTTCCAAAACAACTGTCAGATTTAACAGGTTGACACCCCGCCCGCACACATGCAATTTAAAGAGTTAAATAAAACTTAAAGCACATCGTGTTTTTATAAATCTCCGTACACTTCGCCATCCATGAAACGCTACAAAATTTTATGTTCGATAATCGCCCAAAACCCGCCGCCAGCAATTGAACCATCTAGTACATTCCCCGCACCATCCGCTCCACAAGACCAATAACATCAGGTTCGACACCATGTCTGCGCGCCCTGCACCGTCCGGCTGATCACGTTCTTTTTTCCAGACAACTCAATGACTCGTCTGCAATCCCCCCGATTGCGGCCCCCCCCGTTTCATCCCCAAGAATTAGAGAGACCCGAACCCATGACGCCTTCCACCGCGCAGTACCTCGTTCCCGGCCTGATCGCCGCCGCCCTGGCCAGTACCGCCCTGCCCGCCCACGCCGAAGAGTCGGGTTTTGTCGAAGGGGCCAAGGTCAACCTGAACCTGCGCAACTTCTACATCAACCGCAACTTCACCAACCCGACCAAGGCCCAAGGCAAGGCTGAAGAGTGGACGCAAAGTTTCATCCTCGACGCCAAGTCCGGGTTCACCCAAGGCACCGTCGGATTCGGCATGGATGTGCTCGGTTTGTATTCGGTGAAGCTCGACGGCGGTAAAGGCACAGGCGGTACGCAACTGCTGCCGCTGGATCATGACGGTCGTCCGGCGGATAACTTCGGGCGCACCAATGTCGCGTTCAAGGCCAAGCTGTCGCAGACCGAAGTGAAGGTCGGCGAGTGGATGCCGGTGTTGCCAATCCTGCGTTCGGACGACGGTCGTTCGTTGCCGCAAACCTTCCGGGGCGGCCAGATCACGTCGAAGGAGATCAATGGCCTGACGCTCTACGGCGGCCAGTTCCGGCAGAACAGCCCCCGCGATGACAGCAGCATGGACGACATGTCGATGACCGGCAAAGCGGCGTTCACCTCCGACCGTTTCAACTTTCAGGGCGGCGAATACCTGTTCAACGAAAAGCGCACCCAGATCGGCCTGTGGAACGCCGAGCTCAAGGACATCTATAGCCAGCAGTTCATCAATCTGATCCACAGCCAGCCATTGGGTGACTGGACCCTGGGCGCCAACCTGGGTTTCTTCTACGGCAAGGATGACGGCAGCGCCCGTGCTGGCGAGCTGGACAACAAAACAATGTACGGCTTGTTTTCGGCCAAATACGGCGGCAACACCTTCTACGTCGGCCTGCAAAAACTCACCGGCGACAACGCCTGGATGCGGGTCAACGGCACCAGCGGCGGTACCCTGGCCAACGACAGCTACAACTCCAGTTACGACAATGCCCAGGAGAAATCCTGGCAAGTACGCCACGACTACAACTTCGCCGCCCTGGGCGTTCCGGGCCTGACCCTGATGAACCGCTACATCAGCGGTGACAATGTGCACACCGGCACCATCACCGACGGCAAGGAATGGGGACGCGAAAGCGAACTGGGCTACACCGTGCAGAGCGGCGCGCTAAAGGACTTGAACCTGAAATGGCGCAACTCGACCATGCGCCGCGACTACAGCAACAACGAGTTCGATGAGAACCGCCTGATCATCAGCTACCCGATCAGCCTGTTGTAAACACAAAACAAATGTGGGAGCGAGCTTGCTCGCGATGGCGGTGTATCAGGCGACATCAATAGTGAATGTGCCGACGCTATCGCGAGCAAGCTCGCTCCCACAGGTTGTTCACCGTTACCGCTTACTCCCGCGACTCAACCCCCAACTCATCCCACACCGACTCAGCCAGGTGGAACGTCGCATTCGCTGCCGGGATCCCGCAATAGATCGCGCTCTGCATGATCACTTCCTTGATCTCGCCACGGCTCACGCCATTGTTGGCGGCGGCGCGCAGGTGCAGTTTGAGTTCGCCCTCGCGGTTCATGCCGATCAGCATGGCGATGGTGATCAGGCTGCGGGTATGGCGTGGCAGACCCTCGCGAGTCCAGATGTCGCCCCAGGCGTGGCGGGTGATCATTTCCTGGAACTCCGAGTTGAACTCGGTCAGGGTGGTCAGGCTGCGGTCGACGTGAGCATCGCCCAGTACCGCGCGACGGACTTTCATGCCTTCGTCGTAACGTTGTTTCTCGTCCACGGAATATCCCTCAACGAGCCTTCAGAAAGGCCAGAACACATTCGCTGAAATCAGCGCCAGCCTGCACGTTGGACAAGTGCGCAGCGTAGAACTCGGCGTACTCGGCGCCCGGCACATGCTCCTGAATGAAGTGCCCACCCGACGGCGGCGTGACCGCATCCTCAGTGCCGGCGATCACCAGCAGCGGCGCCTTGATCGAGGACAACTGATCGCGGAAATCGGCATCGCGCACAGCTGCGCAATTGGCCGCGTAACCCTCTGGCGAAGTCGCCGCCAGCATGTCGGTAATCTGCTTGGCCGCCGCCGGGTTGGCTTCGGAGAAATCCGGGGTGAACCAGCGGGCAATCGACGCATCGCGCAGGGCAACCATGGCCGCCCGACCATCGCGCAGCACCATTTCAATGCGCGGGTTCCACACCGACGGATCGCCGATTTTCGCTGCGGTGTTGCACACGATCAGCTTGTTCAGTCGATCGCCGGCGTTGATCCCCAGCCACTGGCCAATCAACCCGCCCATGGACAATCCGCAGAAATGCGCGCGCTCGATGTGCAAGGCATCCAGCAATGCGAGCACGTCGCGACCCAGTTGCTCGATGCTGTAAGACCCCGGCGTTACCAATGACTGGCCATGGCCGCGGGTGTCGAAACGCAGCACGCGAAAATGCTCGGAGAATGCCGGGATTTGCGCATCCCACATGTGCAGGTCCGTGCCCAGGGAGTTGGACAGCACCAGCACCGGCGCATCGACCGGTCCATCGAGTTGGTAATGCAGTTCGCCCTCGGCGAGTTGTACAAAAGCCACAGCAAGTCTCCTTCAGGCAGTCAATGCAGAATGTTCAGCCACCGCCCTCTCGACCCAGGTTTTGGCCTGGCCGAGGTAATGGGCAGGGTCCAGCAGATGATCGAGCTCAGCCGCCGACAGTTCGGCGGTCACTTGTGGTTCGTCGCCGAGGACCGCACGCAGGTGACGTTGTTCGGCCACGGCGCGTTTGCAGCATTGCTCCAACAGATGATGCGCGGTATCGCGCCCAACCCGCTGCGCGAGGACGATGCTCACCGCTTCGGCGAGCACCAGGCCCTGGGTCAAATCGAGATTGCGCGCCATGCGCTCGGCATCCACTTCCAGCCCTTGGGCGATCAACAATGCTTGATGCAGGCTGCCCGACACCAGGCAGCAGATTTCCGGCAGGGTTTCCCACTCGGCATGCCACAGACCGAGGCTGCGCTCGTGCTCCTGGGGCATGGCGCTGAACAGCGTCGAGAGCAAACCGGGTACGCGAGTCGCCGCGCCGATCAATACCGCTGCGCCTACCGGATTGCGTTTGTGCGGCATGGTCGAGGAACCGCCCTTGCCCGGCGCCGAAGGCTCGAACACTTCGGCGGCCTCGGTTTGCATCAACAGGCTGATATCACGCCCGAGTTTGCCGAGACTGCCGGCGATCAGGCCGAGCGCAGCGCCGAACTCCACCACGCGATCGCGCTGGGTGTGCCACGGCTGATCGGGCAAGGTCAGTTGCAGTTCTTCGGCCAGCGCTTGGGCAATCGGCATGGCCTGTTCGCCAAGGGCCGCAAGGGTTCCGGACGCACCGCCGAATTGCAGCACCAGCAGACGCGGCTTGAGTTCGGCCAAGCGTTGGCGACTGCGGGTCACCGCCCCCAGCCAGCCGGCGACCTTCATGCCGAGGGTGACCGGTGTTGCATGCTGCAGCCAGGTGCGTCCGGCCAATGGCGTGGTCGCGTAGCGCTGGGCCTGGGACGCGAGTGTCTGCCCCAGTTGTGCCAGGTCGCTCTCGATCAGTTCCAGCGCCCGGCGCAGTTGCAGCACCAGGCCGCTGTCCATCACGTCCTGGCTGGTCGCGCCCAGATGCACATAGCGCTCGGCTTCGGCATCGGTGGCCGCGATCTGCTTGCCCAGCGCCTTGACCAATGGAATCGCCGAGTTACCCGCCGTGGCAATGGCCTCGCCCAACGTCGCAAAGTCATAAAGCCCGGCGCGACAAGCTGCTTCAATCGGCGCGACAGCATTCGACGGAATCATCCCGACCCGTGCTTCGGCCCGGGCCAATGCCGCTTCGAAATCGAGCATGGCCTGGACCCGACCCTGATCGCAGAACACCTCACGCATATCGCGGGCCGTGAAATAGGCATCGAACAATTGATTGCCCGGTCGCTGGTTCATAAACAATTCCTGGAGGCGCGGGCCTGCGGTCCGCGCGTGAAGATCAAAGGTCGTGATGCAGATACTTCGCCTGTTTCGGCAGACGCAGGCTGAACAGGAACGCTATCGCCATCATCACCGTCACGTACCAGTAGAAGGAGTTTTCCATGCCCACGGCCTTGAGGCTCAAGGCCACATACTCCGCCGAACCACCGAAAATCGCATTCGCCACCGCATACGCCAGGCCGACACCCAATGCACGCACCTCGGGCGGGAACATCTCGGCTTTCACCAGGCCACTGATGGAGGTGTAGAAACTGACGATCGCCAGCGCCAGGGTAATCAACACGAAGGCCAGAAATGGACTTGTCACGCTTTTCAGGCTCAACAGGATCGGCACGGTGCACAGCGTGCCGAGGGCGCCGAACCAGAGCATCGAGTTACGCCGGCCGATCTTGTCGGCGAGCATGCCGAAAATCGGCTGCATGCACATATAGAGGAACAGCGCGCCGGTCATGATGTAGCTGGCGGTCTTGGCCGGCATGCCGGCGGTGTTCACCAGGTACTTCTGCATGTACGTGGTGAAGGTGTAGAAGATCAGCGAACCACCGGCGGTGTAACCGAGTACGGTGATGAATGCGGTTTTATGGTCGCGAAACAGGGCGCTGATGCTGCCGGCGTCCTTGTTTTCGCGCATTGCCTTGCTGGTGGTTTCCTTGAGCGAACGACGCAGATACAGCGAAACCAGCGCCGCCATGGCACCCACCACGAAGGGTATCCGCCAGCCGTAGGCACGCAGGTCATCTTCGGTGAGGAACTGTTGCAGGACCACCACCAGCGACACCGCGAGCAATTGGCCGCCAATCAGGGTCACGTACTGGAACGAGGCGAAGAAACCGCGCTGGCCCTTGAGCGCCACTTCACTCATGTAGGTTGCGGTAGTGCCGTACTCACCGCCCACCGACAAGCCTTGCAGCAAACGGGCGAACAGCAACAGGATCGGCGCCCAGACCCCAATGCTGCTGTAGGTCGGCAGGCAGGCGATAAGCAGCGAGCCGAAGCACATCATCAGAATCGAGATCAACATCGAATTCTTGCGCCCGTGCTTGTCCGCCAAGCGCCCGAAAATCCAGCCACCAATCGGCCGCATCAGGAACCCGGCGGCGAACACGCCAGCGGTATTGACCAGCTGCACGGTGGGGTTATCGGACGGGAAAAAGGCCGGTGCGAAATAGATCGCACAGAAGGCGTAGACGTAGAAGTCGAACCATTCAACCAGGTTGCCGGACGAGGCACCGACAATGGCGAAGATCCGCTTGCTGCGTTCTTCGCCCGTATAAAGAGCTATAGGCGCTGTGGGTGTTGTCATTGTTTTTTCACTCAATGGGGACAGTGAGAGTCTAGACACACTTTGCAACACTCCCGTTCCGCAGATGTTTCAGCGAACACACATCCCTGTGGGAGCGGGCTTGCTCGCGAAGGCGTCGTATCAGTCGATATCAATGTTGTCTGATACACCGCTTTCGCGAGCAAGCTCGCTCCCCCAGTTTTTTTGCAGTGTTCACTTAATAGTCGAAGAACACCGTCTCGGCATCGGTACCCTGCAGAATCACATTCCACTGATAAACACCCGACGCATCCTTCTTGGCCAGCAAGGTGCTGCGGCGCTCGGCCGGCACGCACTCCAGCAACGGATCGTTGACGTTGGCCGCCTCGCCTTCAAAGTAGATCCGCGTCAGCAGGTGCTTCACCAAACCACGGGCAAACACCAGAACGACAAGGTGCGGTGCCTGGGTCGTGCCTTTGAGGCCCTCGACCGTACCGGGCTTGATGGTGGTAAAGCGAAAGCGTCCTTCGGCATCCACCGGCACCCGGCCAAAGCCTTCGAAGTTCGGGTCCAGGGGTTTGTCCTGGTCGTCTTCCGGGTGGTCATACTTGCCGGCGGCGTTGGCCTGCCAGACTTCCAGCATCGCGTCGTTGACGATGTCGCCATTGCCGTCGACCACTTGCCCGGTGATCGCTACGCGCTCGCCCAGGGTTTGTTCGACGGTCAGGTTTTCGCGGTTCAGCCAGGTCAGGCCGATGTGGTAGTACGGCCCGACGGTGTGGGACGTGGTCGCAGTCAGCGTCATCTTATTTCTCCATCGGCGTGGCGTCGCGGCCGCGCAAAACGATGTCCCAGCGATAACCGAGGGCATAGGAAGGGATGGTTTTTTCCAGATCGAACGTCGCGATCAAGCGCTCTTTGGCGCTGGTATCGGGTACGCAGTTGTAGATCGGGTCGTACGCCAGCAACGGGTCGCCCGGGAAATACATCTGCGTCACCAGGCGCGTCAGGATGCTCGGCCCGAACAGCGAGAAATGGATGTGCGCCGGGCGCCAGGCGTTGTGGTGGTTACCCCATGGATAGGCGCCGGGCTTGATGGTCTGGAACTGGTACCAGCCATCGGCGTCGGTCACGGTGCGGCCGGTGCCGGTGAAGTTCGGGTCCAGCGGTGCGTCGTGCAGGTCGCGGGCATGGGCGTAGCGACCGGCGGCGTTGGCCTGCCAGATCTCCACCAGAATCCCCGGCACCGGCAGTCCGTTTTCATCCAGCACACGGCCGTGGATGATGATGCGCTCACCCTGAGGCTGCCCCTCGTGCTGGGCGGTCAGGTCGTTATCCTTCTCGTTGATGCGCTCGGCGCCGACGGTAGGACCGGTGATTTCCGACAGCGAATGCGGCAGGAACACCAACGGCTTGGACGGCGAGCGCAGGTTGGTGGATTGATAGGTCGGGTGCAGGTACTCCGGCTGGGTGCCTTCCTGCGGGCGACGGTAACCAGGCTTGTCAGTCATGAAACATTCCTCAGTTCTTATAAGTCTTCAGAGCGTGTCAGACGCGCTCGATCGCCAGGGCCAGCCCCTGACCGACACCGACGCACATGGTGGCCAGACCTTTCTTGCCACCGGTTTTTTCCAGCTGATGCAATGCGGTCAACACCAGCCGCGCGCCGCTCATGCCCAACGGGTGCCCCAAGGCAATCGCGCCACCGTTCGGGTTGACCTGGGCCGCGTCGTCCGCGATCCCCAGTTCACGCAGCACCGCCAGGCCTTGGCTGGCGAAGGCTTCGTTGAGCTCGATCACGTCGAAATCGCTGACCGCTACACCGAGGCGCTCGATCAGTTTACGCACCGCCGGCACCGGGCCAATGCCCATCACCCGCGGGGCAACACCGGCGCTCGCCATGCCCAGCACTTTGGCACGGGCAGTCAGGCCGTGTTTCTTCACCGCTTCGGCCGAAGCCAGGATCAACGCGGCGGCGCCGTCGTTTACACCCGAGGCATTGCCGGCGGTGACGGTCTTGTCGGGGCCGTTGACCGGTTTGAGTTTGGTCAGAGCTTCCAGGGTGGTGTCGGCGCGAGGATGCTCGTCCTGGCTGACCACGGTTTCACCCTTCTTGTGGGCTATGCGCACTTCAACGATTTCTTCGGCGAAGAACCCGGCGGCTTGTGCGGCGGCCGTGCGTTGTTGACTGCGCAGGGCGAACGCGTCCTGATCGGCGCGGGACACCTTGTAATCGTCGGCCACGTTGTCAGCGGTCTGCGGCATCGCATCCACGCCGTACTGGGCCTTCATCAACGGGTTGATGAAGCGCCAGCCGATGGTGGTGTCTTCGAGCTTCATGTTGCGCGAAAAAGCGGCATCGGCCTTGCCCATCACGAACGGCGCACGGGACATCGACTCGACGCCGCCGGCAATCGCCAGCTCCATCTCGCCGCTGGCGATGGCGCGGAACGCGGTGCCGATGGCATCCATGCCCGAAGCGCAAAGGCGATTGAGGGTCACGCCGGGAATGGTTTCCGGCAGGCCGGCCAGCAACAGTGCCATACGCGCAACGTTGCGGTTGTCTTCACCGGCCTGGTTGGCGCAGCCGAGGAACACCTCGTCCACCGCGTTCCAGTCCACCGACGGGTTGCGCTCCATCAAGGCCTTGATTGGCACGGCAGCCAGGTCGTCGGCACGCACCGTCGACAGGCCACCACCGAAACGGCCGATAGGGGTACGAATCGCGTCGCAGATATAAACGTCACGCATCACGCTTCTCCGGGGGCTTGGCCGTGTGCGGCAGCGGTACGGGCTTCGAGGTCGCGCAGCGCGGTCAGTTCGACTTCAGTCGGCTCGGCGGTTTGCTCAACCTGGTCGGCAAAGCGAATCGCCCAACCGGTGGCATCAACCACTTGCTCGCGGGTCACACCCGGATGCAGTGCAGTGACCACGAACTCATGGGTACCGGCTTCCGGCTCCATGATGCACAGATCGGTGATGATCCCCACCGGTCCGGCGCCTGGCAGACCGAGACGCTTGCGCGAATCGCCGCCCTCGCCGTGGCCGACCGAGGTAATGAAATCGAGTTTGTCGACAAAGGAGCGCGACGACTGCTTGAGGATGATCAACACGCTCTTGGCGGAACCGGCAATCTCCGGCGCGCCACCTGCACCCGGCAGACGGACTTTCGGCGCGTGGTAATCACCCACGACGGTGGTGTTGATGTTGCCGAAACGGTCGACCTGCGCCGCGCCGAGGAAACCGACGTCAATGCGCCCGCCCTGCAGCCAGTAACGGAAAATCTCGCCGGTCGGCACCACGGTGTCGGCGGTTTCCGCCAGCTCACCGTCGCCAATCGACAGTGGCAATACACTTGGCTTGGCACCGATCGGGCCCGATTCGTAGATCAGCACCACATCAGGCGAGGAAGTCAGGCGCGCGAGGTTGGCCGCTTTCGACGGCAGGCCGATGCCGACGAAGCACACCGAGCCGTTCTTCAGGCGACGGGCAGCGGCAACGGTCATCATTTCATTGGTGGTGTAAGTCATTACTTCGCCTCCGAAGCGGCGGCCAGTTTGGCCTGGAACTCGCTGAAGTCAGCGCTGCCGTGGATGTATTCGTTGATCCACGCGGTGAAGGTTTCACGGTCGCGGGCAATCGGGTCCCAGGCCTGGTAGAAGCGGTTGTCGCGTTCGTTGTAGCCGTGGGCATAGGACGGATGCGCGCCGCCAGGTACGTGGCAAACCGCGCTCAAGGCCCAGGTTGGCAATACACAGGAGTTCATCGGTGCATTGAGGTCGTCGACGATTTCCTCAACGGTGACGATGCAGCGCTTGGCCGCCAGCGCAGCTTCTTTCTGCACGCCGAGGATGCCCCACAGCAGCACGTTGCCCTTGCGGTCGGCTTTCTGTGCATGAATCACCGTGATATCCGGACGCACCGAAGGCACGGCGGCCAACACTTCGCCGGTGAACGGGCAGGTCACGGATTTGATCAGCGGGTTAACCTTCGGCAAATCGGAACCGGCGTAGGCACGCAGCACCGCGAACGGCAGGCCGGATGCCCCGGCGACGTAGGCGTTGGCCAGGTCGGCGTGGCTGTGTTCTTCGATTTCCAGCGCGTGGGGCCACTGTTTCTCCACAGCGTCACGCAGGCGATGCAGTGAGCCGACACCCGGGTTGCCGCCCCAGGAGAAAATCAGTTTGCGGGCACAACCGGCACCGATCAACTGGTCATAGATCAAGTCAGGGGTCATCCGCACCAGGGTCAGGTCTTTCTTGCCCTGGCGAATGATTTCGTGACCGGCGGCCGTCGGGATCAGGTGAGTAAAGCCTTCGAGCGCGACCGTATCGCCGTCGTTTACGAATTGCTTCACCGCGTCGTGCAGCGAAAGGATTTCAGCCATTGGGGCAGGCTCCCGTTTATTGTTAACCGACAGTGGAAGAAGGCGCCGATGCGCAGCGCCGGAATGACTGAAGGTTAAGCTTCTGAAAAAGGCCAAACAATCCGATAATCGACTGAGCGTTCGATTATCGAACACATTGTTGCTCGGCTAACAATCCAGATCAAAAGCTTCGCGAGCAAGCCCGCTCCCACAGGGATAAGTGTGATCCTTGTGGGAGCGGGCTTGCTCGCGAAGAGGCCCGCAACAGCAATAAAGAACCCGAGTGATGGCCTCAGGTCGCATCCGCATGACTGACCATGCCCTTGATCACCACCGCCGTCGTCGCCAGTGCCGCCGGAATCACCAGCGCCGTCAGCACTTGCTCGAAGTTCCAGCCCAGGCCCAGCAACGTCGCGCCCATCCACGCCCCGAGGATGGCGCCGAAGCGGCCGATGCCGAGCATCCACGACACGCCGGTGGCCCGCCCCTGAGTCGGATAAAACCGCGCAGCCAGTGACGGCATTGCCGATTGCGCACCGTTGACACACATCCCGGCCACCAGCACCAGCGTCGCCAACAGCGCGATGTTGCCCAGGCTCTGCCCTACCGCGTAGGCAAACACCCCGGCCAGCAGGTAGAAAGTGCCGATGACCTTGTGCGGATTGAACCGGTCCATTGCCCAGCCCACGCCCACCGCACTCAGCACGCCACCAAACTGGAACAGCGCGCCGATGAAGGCGGCCTGCTCCATGCTCGCGCCACTGTCACGCATCAGCGTCGGCAGCCAACTGGTCAGCAGGTAAACGATCACCAGGCCCATGAAGTAGGTCAGCCACAAGAGCAAGGTGCCGGTGCTGTAGGTGCCGGAGAAGATCACCGCGAACACATTGCGCGCCTTCACGGTTTTCTGTTCCGGCACACTGAAACTGGACGCCTGGGCCACCACCGTCGGATCAATCGGCGCCAGTGCCTTGCGCACTTTGTCCGTACCGCGGTTGCGCACCACCAGGTAACGCGCCGACTCCGGCAGCCAAAACAGCAAAACGACGGCGAGGATCAGCGGCAGCACTCCACCGATCAGCAGCAGGCTGTGCCAGCCAAAGGCCGGAATGAGCTTGGCCGAAATAAATCCGCCGCCAGCCATGCCGAGGTTGAAGCCGCAGAACATGCTGGTCACCAGCAGGGACTTTTTGCGCTCAGGGGTGTATTCCGACAGCAGCGTGGTGGCGTTCGGCATGCCGGCGCCCAGACCCAGGCCGGTCAGGAAGCGCAACACCAACAGCTGATCGACATTGGTGCTGTAGGCCGAGGCCAGGCTGAAGGCACCAAACAACAGCACCGCGCCGACCAGTACGACTTTTCGCCCGAATCGGTCAGCCAGAGGGCCGGAGCCCAATGCGCCGAAGACCATGCCGATCAACGCCGCACTCATCACCGGGCCGAGACTGGCACGGTCGATACCCCAGTCCTGGGACAGGGCCGGGGCGATGAAGCCCATTGCCGCGGTGTCGAGGCCATCGAGGAAGACAATCAGGAAACACAGGATCACCACGCGCCACTGGTAGCGCGAAATGGGTTGGGCATTGATGAAGGACTGCACGTCGAGGCAGTTCCCTACAGCAGACTGAGGCTGGTTCATTATTTTTATCCCACGGATCGCGGTCGAACGATGTCAGCAGATGCCGACGAAGCCGCGACATTAATGATCCGGAGGAAACAGCGTCAATTCGATAAACGCGACTCTGTGCGTTTATCGAACGGCTTAGGCAAACAACTGGGCGCTGAGGTCGCGGCTGGCGCTCAACAAACCGGGCAGGAAACGCTGTTCCAGTTCATTGCGGCTGACTCGCCCGGCGTGAGTGCTGACATTGAGGGCCGCGACCACCTGCCCGGAAGCGTCGTACACCGGGACGGCAATCGAACGCAGCCCTTGCTCGAGTTCCTGGTCGACGATGCACCAGCCTTGCTGTCGCACCTCTTGCAGACATTCGAGCAACGCCTCGGGGGTGTGGATCGTGCGGCTGGTCTTGGCTTGCAATTCGGCGTGGTCGAGGTATTCGCCCAGCGAGGTGTCATCCAGCGCGGCCAGCAGGATCCGCCCCATCGAGGTGCAATAGGCCGGCAAGCGCCCGCCCACCGACAGGTCCACCGAAATCAGCCGCTGGGTGGTCGCGGAGCGCGCGATGTACAGAATGTCATCACCCTCCAGCGTGGCCATGTTGCAGGCCTCGTGCAGTTGCTCGCTCATGCGGTCCAGGTAAGGCTGGGCGGAAACTGCCAGCGGCGTAGATGACACATAGGCATGGCCGAGGGTCAGCACTTTGGGCAGCAGCGAATAGGTGCGGCCGTCGGTGGTGGCGTAGCCGAGCTTGATCAGGGTATGCAGGCAACGACGCACGGCGGCGCGGGGAATTTCCGTGCGGTGGCTGATCTGGGCGATGGTCAGGTGCCGTTTGCGCTCCTGGAACGCTTGCACCACGGCCAGGCCGCGGGCCAGGGACGTCATGAAATCCGGGTCGCCGGTCAGTGCCTGGATCCGTTTGGCAGGTGAGGCAACGATGGGAGGAGCCACTGAAGCGAAGGAATTGCGCATTTGATCGTTCATACAAGGTCCTTTTACCCATTCGGATCAGCGACTATTACAAAGGGTGAGCCTGGCGCTCAAGCCCGGCCCGCCAACTCCGTGCGATTATCGAACGCTCGACCGATAATCGCAATCCGTTGTGTAGATCAACCCCCATGCGCTGATGTCCGGTTTTCGCTGACTTACGCCCCCATGTTTACGCCGACTCGACACAGGACTTAATGGGGCAATCCAATTACCGTAACTTGCCCGATTTAATGGCGTCAGAAAGGCATCGCAGCAATGCGGTATCCGTCGACGTTCTAGTTAATCGCAAAGTTTCGAGCAACAAAACGGTCACACACCAAGATTCACTTTTAACTCTTTGGAGATAGTGTTCTTCAAATCGGCCGCTATAATACAATTCAGTAGCGCTTCGGTTTTTTACTTGCCGAACCCGCTGCCCGGCCAGGCGATGTTCCATCGCCGTTGCCCGTTGCAAGCGCCAGATCCGCATTGCACAGCCTTGCCATCGCGCTTGCCGAAACAGGAAACTGAAGCTACGTCAGCTATTTATCTCTGGTGTCGTGGCCGCCTGTGACATGGAAGTATTGATCACGTTGTTGCCAAAAACGATGCCTTGACGGGCATTGCCCACTCGACGAACGTGATCAAACGATTTGATGCAGCGCGTTTTCACCAGAATTTATCCCAACTCAATCAGGTAGCACTGTGACGAAAGACGAACTGCGCGCGGAACTAGAGCGCCAGGAACAACGTTACAAGGAAGTTTACGGCGGAGAAGTCACCACTTACGCCGCTCAACCCGAACCGGAACGCAAACCCTGGCGTAAACGCGCCACCGTTCAGGATCAGGTTTTCCAGCAAGAACTTCAAAAAATGGAAAAGGAACTCAAAGCTGAAGAGCCGTGACCGCTTCGGCCTGATCCTTACAAGGGCCTGCCTCTGCACCCGTTAAAAGCGGGATGTATTGATGTTGCCTTTCGCGCCCGCTACGAGCGGGCAGCGGCCATCACCGTCGTCGAATCAGGCAGATTTCCGGTATCTGACCTATTTCTCAGATTTTTCTCACAACCGTTCAAGCCCCTCCTGCCGGGCCTCGAAGGTTTTGTGACAGTCTATTTTTTCAATAAAATCAATGACTTAAAAAACACAGCAAAACCGTGGGTTTTCAGGTCCTGCGGCAAAAAAATTCGTTGAAGAATGTTACCGATGAGCAGCTAGTGCATTGATTAGCAGTCTTTTCTGGCATAATCGCGCCCCCTTATGACCGGGTCAGAAAACCTTCATGATCGATTTATTCAGCGGACTGGATGCTTGGGTGCTTGTGAGCCTCTTGCTCGCCCTGGCCTTTGTCCTCGCCTTCGAGTTCATCAACGGCTTTCATGACACCGCTAACGCGGTGGCGACCGTTATCTACACCAAAGCCATGCCGCCTCACCTGGCGGTGTTCTTCTCCGGTGTGTTCAACTTCCTCGGCGTGCTGCTGGGCGGGGTCGGCGTGGCGTATGCCATCGTCCACCTGCTGCCGGTAGAACTGCTGATCAATGTGAACACCGGTCACGGACTGGCCATGGTGTTCTCGTTGCTCGCCGCAGCCATCACCTGGAACCTGGGCACCTGGTACTTCGGTATCCCCGCCTCCAGCTCCCACACGCTGATCGGTTCGATCCTCGGCGTGGGCCTGGCCAACGCCCTGATCAACGAAATTCCGTTGGCCGACGGGGTGAACTGGCAAAAGGCGATCGATATCGGCATGTCGCTGGTATTCTCGCCAATGGCAGGCTTCCTGATCGCCGCGCTGATCCTGATCGGTCTTAAATGGTGGCGTCCGCTGTCGAAGATGCACAAGACGCCGGAACAGCGCCGCAAGATCGACGACAAGAAACACCCGCCGTTCTGGAATCGCCTGGTACTTGTGATCTCGGCCATGGCCGTGAGTTTCGTTCACGGCTCCAACGATGGCCAGAAAGGTATCGGCCTGATCATGCTGGTCCTGATCGGTATCGTGCCGGCCCAGTTCGTCCTCGACCTGAACAGCACGACCTACCAGATCGAACGGACTCGCGACGCTACGTTGCACCTGAGCCAGTTCTACCAGCGCAATTCCGAAACCCTGGGCGAGTTCCTGGCCTTGGGCAAGAGCTTGAACGGCGACTTGCCGGAGAAATTCCGTTGCAACCCGCAACAGACCGAACCGACCATCACCGCCCTGCTTGGCACCCTCAAGGGTGTAGCCGACTACCATTCGCTGTCGGCGGAAAGCCGCATCGAAGTACGTCGTTACCTGCTCTGCCTGGATGACACCGCGAAGAAAGTCAGCAAATTGCCAACGCTCGGGGCGCGTGAAAAGGCTGACCTGGACAAGTTGCGCAAAGACCTGACCACCACCACTGAATACGCCCCGTTCTGGGTGATTCTGGCGGTAGCACTGGCCCTGGGCCTGGGCACCATGGTCGGTTGGAAACGCGTGGTACTGACCATTGGCGAGAAGATCGGCAAGCAAGGCATGACTTACTCCCAAGGCATGTCGGCGCAGATCACCACCGCCAGCCTGATCGGCATGGCGAACATCTTCAGCCTGCCGGTTTCCACCACCCACGTGCTGTCCTCCGGCGTGGCGGGCACCATGGTCGCCAACAAAAGCGGCCTGCAAGGCGGCACCGTCAGAACCATCCTGCTGGCCTGGGTATTGACCCTGCCAGCCACCGTGGCCCTGTCGGCCGGGTTGTTCTGGCTGGCCTCGAAGGCGCTGGGTAGCTGATACAGCTGCATCGAAAAAGGCGCGCTCCGCAAGGACCGCGCCTTTTTTATTGTCTCTTCCAAACACCACAAATCAACTGCGGGCTTGCTCGCGAAAGCCGTGTGTCAGTCAACATTGATGTTGAATGTCAGTCAGCATTCGCGAGCAAGCCCGCTCCCACACTGGTTTTGTGTACACCGTCCAGAAATCGCAGGCAAAAAAAAGGGCAACCGAAGTTGCCCAAAATGCCTTGCGTGCTCATTACATCCAGAAAGAACGACGGTTATTTCCGCTTGTGCGAATCCTTCCAGATAAAAAGTCCGAACCCTGCAAAAAATACAAACATGAGGCTGACAGTCAGCACTCCGGCGATCACCACGTTGTCGAAAAACATGACGCGTCTCCTGTACCTGCCCTGTTGCGATAGGGCTAAGTTAACCAAACGGGCAGGAGAGAATATTGACCGGGATCAATGTCGCCCGAGACTGGGCAAGAGGAAGGGAGAAGTTTGACCCGCATCAATGAATGCGGGGGATTTCAGCGCTTTTTCGGTTTGTTTTTCGGCTTTTTTTTGGCCTTGCCCAATGGCATGGCCTGCTCGAACGCCTGGCGAACTTCATTGAGCCGCTTGTCATTGAGGTCATGAACACGCTTGGCGCGCTCGGCATTGAGGTCAATCAGTTTGTCGTCTTGGCTCATGGCAGTCAGTGCATCGCTTGAAATGAGTTTAAGCCGCCGTAGCGTTCGGCAACCCTGCGCCAATAATGCGGCCTGACGGCCGTGCTGACCAGCCTGCGCTCAAATCTCGATATCGACCCACAACCCTTGCCGCGGCTGATCTTCCATCAGCGGCGCCACCGGCACGGTGTTGTCGGCATTGAGTTCATCCCCGGGAATCGCCAGGTGAGCCTGCGGGTCATTATCAGCTTCGTGGCGACGTCGTTCCTGCTCCTGCCTGCGGCGCTGTTCCTCGCGCAGCACCAGTCCGTCCTCCTCAGGATTGCGCTTTTGCAGGTCGATCGTGCTTTCACTGGAGCTTTCCTGCACCGGCACCACCGGAGGAATATCCGGACGCTGACGGATCGGGTCGGACTGTGAAGTGATCGGCACGGCACTCAAGGGGAGCATCGGTGGCAGCATGGTTTTCAGTCTCCTGTCAGCAGGCTGTCGGCTGCGGGGATGGCGACTTGAGCCATCGGTCGCAAACTGTGACTCATTTGGCACTCATTAATGCACCGGGCGGCGCGTCATGCACAGGTGGGCTAACGTATGACTGTGAGTTTTTCTGAGAGTCCTTTGGCCCTGAAGCCCTCATTCCGTTAAGATAGCCCGCTTTTTCAGGTGGGAGTCAGGCAGCATGGCGCAGCAGTATCAACCGGGGCAACGCTGGATCAGTGACAGCGAAGCCGAGCTGGGTTTAGGCACCGTTCTGGCACAGGACGGCCGCTTGTTGACCGTGCTCTATCCGGCCACTGGCGACACTCGCCAGTACGCGCTAAGGAATGCGCCCCTCACCCGTGTGCGGTTTTCGCCCGGTGACTCCATCACTCACTTCGAAGGCTGGAAGCTGACCGTTCGCGAAGTCGACGACGTCGATGGCCTGCTGGTTTACCACGGCCTCAACGGGCAGAACGAAGTGGTCACCCTGCCGGAAACCCAACTGTCGAACTTCATCCAGTTCCGCCTGGCCAGCGACCGTCTGTTCGCCGGCCAGATCGACCCGCTGGCCTGGTTCTCCCTGCGTTACCACACACTGGAACACACCAGTCGCCAGTTGCAGTCCTCCCTTTGGGGTCTGGGCGGCGTGCGTGCGCAACCGATCGCGCACCAGTTGCACATTGCCCGCGAAGTCGCCGACCGTATCGCGCCACGGGTTCTGCTGGCCGACGAAGTGGGCCTGGGCAAAACCATCGAAGCCGGCCTGGTGATCCATCGCCAATTGCTCTCGGGCCGCGCCAACCGCGTGTTGATCCTGGTTCCGGAAAACCTGCAGCACCAGTGGCTGGTCGAGATGCGCCGCCGCTTTAACCTGCAGGTCGCGCTGTTCGACGAAGAACGTTTCATCGAAAGCGATGCCAGCAACCCCTTCGAAGACACCCAGCTCGCACTGGTCGCGCTTGAGTGGTTGGTGGACGACGAGAAAGCCCAGGACGCGCTGTTCGCGGCGGGCTGGGACTTGCTGGTGGTCGACGAGGCTCACCACCTGGTGTGGCACGAAGATCAGGTCAGCCCTGAGTATTCCCTGGTCGAGCAACTCGCCGAGACCATTCCTGGCGTGTTGCTGTTGACTGCCACTCCGGAACAACTGGGCCAGGACAGCCACTTCGCTCGTCTGCGCCTGCTCGACCCGAACCGTTTCCACGACCTGCAAGCCTTCCGCGCCGAGAGCGAAAACTATCGCCCGGTGGCTGAAGCCGTTCAGGAGTTGCTGGACAAGGGACGCCTGTCGCCGCAAGCCCACAAGACCATCCACGGCTTCCTCGGCAACGAAGGCGAAGCCCTGCTGGCCGCCGTCAACGATGGCGACACCGAAGCCAGCGCGCGTCTGGTGCGTGAACTGCTCGACCGCCACGGCACCGGCCGCGTGCTGTTCCGCAACACCCGCGCTGCCGTGCAGGGTTTCCCGGAGCGCAAGCTGCACCCGTACCCGCTGCCGTGCCCGGACGAATACCTCGAACTGCCGTTGGGCGATCACGCCGAGCTGTACCCGGAAGTCAGCTTCCAGGCCCAACCGGACGCCAGCGAAGAAGAACGCTGGTGGAAATTCGACCCGCGCGTCGAATGGCTGATCGATCAACTGAAGATGCTCAAGCGCACCAAAGTGCTGGTGATCTGCGCCCACGCCGAAACCGCCATGGACCTGGAAGACGCCCTGCGCGTGCGTTCCGGCATCCCGGCCACGGTGTTCCACGAAGGCATGAACATCCTCGAGCGTGACCGCGCCGCCGCCTATTTCGCCGACGAAGAATTTGGCGCGCAGGTGCTGATCTGCTCGGAAATCGGCAGTGAAGGTCGCAACTTCCAGTTCTCCCATCACCTGGTGCTGTTCGATCTGCCGTCCCACCCGGACCTGCTGGAACAACGTATCGGTCGACTGGACCGGATCGGCCAGAAGCACATCATCGAACTGCACGTGCCGTATCTGGAAACCAGCCCGCAAGAGCGCCTGTTCCAGTGGTACCACGAAGCGCTGAATGCGTTCCTCAACACCTGCCCGACCGGCAACGCCTTGCAGCACCAGTTCGGCCCGCGCCTGCTGCCGCTGCTCGAAGAAGCCGATGACGGTGAGTGGCAAGCGCTGATCGACGAAGCCCGTACCGAGCGTGAACGTCTGGAAGCCGAGCTGCACACCGGCCGCGACCGTTTGCTGGAGCTCAACTCCGGTGGCGCTGGCGAAGGTGATGCGCTGGTTGAAGACATCCTCGAACAGGACGATCAGTTCGCCCTGCCGATCTACATGGAAACCCTGTTCGACGCCTTCGGCATCGACAGCGAAGACCATTCGGAAAACGCGCTGATCCTCAAGCCGAGCGAAAAAATGCTCGACGCCAGCTTCCCGCTGGGCGACGACGAAGGCGTGACCATCACCTACGACCGTAACCAGGCGCTGTCTCGCGAAGACATGCAGTTCATCACCTGGGAGCACCCGATGGTTCAGGGCGGCATGGACCTGGTGCTGTCCGGTTCCATGGGCAACACCGCCGTGGCACTAATCAAGAACAAGGCGCTGAAACCTGGCACCGTGTTGCTGGAACTGCTCTATGTCAGCGAAGTGGTTGCCCCACGCTCGCTGCAACTGGGCCGCTACCTGCCACCGGCCGCCCTGCGTTGCCTGCTCGATACCAACGGCAACGACCTGTCGGCCCGCGTGTCGTTCGAAACCTTGAACGACCAGCTCGAAAGCGTGCCGCGTGCCAGCGCCAACAAGTTCATCCAGGCCCAGCGTGACCAACTGACGCCACGGATCAACGCCGGTGAAGCGAAGATCCTGCCGCGCCACACTGAACGTGTCGCCGAGGCGCAGCGTCGCCTGGCCGCCGATACCGACGAAGAACTGGCGCGCCTGACCGCCCTGCAAGCGGTCAACCCGACCGTGCGCGACAGCGAACTGGTGGCCCTGCGCAAACAACGCGAGCAAGGCCTGGCCATGCTCGACAAGGCTGCGCTGCGACTGGAAGCGATTCGGGTGCTGGTGGCGGGTTAACAACCCTCCTCCACCGCTATGAAAAGAAGGCCCGCAGCGATGCGGGCCTTTTTTGTTTACTTCAAATTCAGTAGTGCTGCTGATGGCCTCATCGCGAGCAAGCTCGCTCCCACATTGGATCTTCAGTGCCTATGAGATACCTGTGGGAGCGAGCTTGCTCGCGATAGCGGTTAAGCAGTCACCGCAGAACTGTCAGGCTCAACCACCGCCACCAACCCGTCCTTCATCCGCTTGGCGTCCCTCACAAAACACCGCGAAGCCAGGAACAGAAACACCACGGTGAGCAACAACGCCACCGGTATCAGGTACATCGCGTCATGCAGGCCGACCGCTTTAAACGCCTCAGTCATTTGCTCCGCGCCCGCCGCAAGCATCGCCGTGTGGGCGAAGTGATCCGACAAGGCCCCGACCACCACCGGCCCCAGGCCACCGCCCAACAGGTACAGCCCGGCAAAGAACAGCGCCATCGCCGTTGCCCGCAACCGAGGCTCGACCACATCCTGAATCGCCGTGTACACGCAGGTATAAAAGTTGTAGGCGAACAGCCAGCCCATACTGAATACCGCGACAAACACACCGATCTCGATTCGCCCGGAATGCAGCGCCCACGCGGTGCAGACCGTCGAAATCACCAGGCTGAAGGCGGCAAACAAAAGCCGTCCGTTGGCGATGCGCTGGTGAATCTTGTCCGCGATCCAGCCACCGAGGGTCAGGCCGACCAGCCCGGTCACACCGACAATAACTCCGGTCGCCACTGCGGCATCCTGCAACGGCATGAGGAAGTAGCGTTGCAGCATCGGCACAAGAAACGAGTTACAAGCATAGGTGGCGAAGTTGAAACACAGGCCGGCCATCACCAGCCACAGGAAGGTTGGCACTGCCAATACCCGACGGATCGGCCGATCGATTTTTTCCTGCGAAACCTGAACGCTCTCGGCAGCGCCGCGCTTCGGTTCCTTGATGAAAAACATGAAGATCGCCAGGATCAGCCCGGGCACCGCCGCGATAAAGAACGGTGCGCGCCAGCTATCGAAGGCCTTGACCATCGCGCCAATGGTGAAGAACGCCAGCAACAGCCCCAAGGGCAGCCCCAGCATGAAGATCCCCATGGCCCGCGCCCGACGGTGCGCCGGAAACAAGTCGCCGATCAGCGAGTTGGCGGCTGGCGCGTAACTGGCCTCGCCGATGCCGATGCCCATGCGCACGATCAGGAAGCTCCAGAAACTGCCCACCATGCCGTTGACGGCTGTCAAACCGCTCCATACCGCCAGCCCCCAGCCCATCAGCTTGCTGCGCGAGCCGGTATCGGCCATGCGCCCCAGCGGCAAGCCGGCAATGGCGTAGACGATGGTGAATGCCGTCCCGATGATCCCCAACTGGAAATCACTGAGGTGCCATTCCATGCGAATGGGCTCGATGATGATGGCCGGGATGGTGCGGTCGAAAAAATTGAACAGATTGGCCAGGAACAACAGGAACAGAATGCGCCAGGCATTGGCCGCTTGGGTCGAGTTCTGCATGGGTCCGTCTCTTTTATTGTTTTTGGGGCGTCACTGCCCCCGGACTTTGCAATCTAGACAGGCCGGCCGCGCCTGTCTTTCATTATTCGCCAGGCTGATACCAACCCATGGGACGCAATCTGTAGGAGCTTTCGCGGGACGGGTATTTCGCAGTCCGTCCGACCGATGAAAAATACCTTTCAGCCCCCCTTCCCAAGCCGTTGGCGAAGCCTAGAATAGCGGCCTTGTTTCCCCCCCTGTGTCTCCACTCCTCCTTAGATAATCGCCCATGTCCGAAGCCAGTCCGTGTCTGAATTGCGGTGCCTGCTGTTCTCATTTTCGCGTGTCATTTTTCTGGGGTGAATGCGCCTCGTCCGGGGGGACGGTACCCGATGAGCTTGTCGAGCAGATCAGCCCCAGTCGGGTCGCGATGCTCGGAACCGGCTGCAAACCCGTGCGCTGCACCAGCCTGGTCGGAGACGTGGGCAGTACGGTGCAGTGCTCCATTTACGAAAAACGCTCCAGCACCTGTCGGGAGTTCGACGCTTCGTGGGTCGACGGCCTGGCAAATCCCGATTGCGACGCGGCCCGTGCCGCTTTCGGCTTGCCGGCCCTGCAACCCGCGTTCGAGACGCCTCAGAAGCAAATCGCCTGAGTCATAGCACTAATCGCTATTAGGCTAATATCAAAAAAATTGGCATCAATGTGCCACTACCGCTTGCGCTCCACCCACGCCCTCTATACTCCACGACATTCGCCGACGCTCCTTGCGCCGACCTGAAGCTTAACGATGGGGCATGCTATGGAGTGGCTTGGTTTGCATTTCATTACCGAGCTACCAGAGACTGGGCAGGTCATACTTAATTGCACACATGACCCGTTTCTGGTGCTGCTGGCTTATCTGGTCGCCTGTGTCGGCGGTTTCGCGACACTGGACATGGCCGAACGGGTTGCTCACGCTGAAAAATCCGCGTCCCAAACGCTCTGGCGCTGGGTGGGCAGCGGATGCCTGGCCGGCGGCATCTGGGCCATGCATTTCGTCGGGATGCTGGCATTCCAGGCGCCTATCGATCTTCACTACCAACTGCCTGTCACGGTGTTCTCGCTAACCATCGCGCTGTTCGCCGCATGGCTGGCGATGCGTACCCTCAGCCTTCCTGAGCTGAGTTTTCGACAGTGCCTCACGTCATCGGTCGGGATCGGCCTGGGTATCGCGACCATGCATTACGTGGGCATGACGGCCATGCACTCCAATGCCTCGGTCTATTACCATCCGGGCCTGTTCGCCCTTTCCATCGCGATCGCGATCGGTGCCGCGCTGGCCGCCTTGTTGCTGGCATGGTATCTGCGCGACGGTGCAGGCATGCTGCATCAGCTTTTCAAATTCGGCGCCAGCCTGGTGCTCGGGGCGGGCATCCTCGGTATGCACCTCACTGCCATGGCCGCCTTCAACATGGTGATGCCCAGCGACAGCCTGCCAGCGCAAACCGGCGAACATCGCCATCTGCAACTGGCGCTGACCGTGACGGTCATCACCCTGCTGATCATCGGCAGCAGCATCAGCGCGGCACTGGCGGACAAGAAGCTGCAACACAAGGACCACGACCTGCAACGGGTCAACTCCCTGCTAAGCCAGCTTGACCAGGCGCGCATGTCGCTGCAACAGCTGGCGAACTACGATGCGCTGACCAACCTGATCAACCGCCGCGGGTTCAACCAGGTCTTCGCTGAAAAACTCATCGAGAAAACCAACAAAGGCGGGATGCTGGCGGTCATGTTCCTGGACATCGACCATTTCAAGCGGATCAACGACAGCCTTGGCCACGATGCCGGTGACGAACTGCTCAAAGTGCTTGCCGGGCACATCAAGAGCTCTGTTCGCAGTCATGAGGATGTGGTCGCTCGCTTCGGCGGCGACGAGTTCTGCCTGCTCATCGACCTGCGTGATCGTGACGAAGCGCGGCAGATGGCCCAACGCATCATGCTGAAAATGAAGGAGCCCATCGAGTTGGCCGGCAGGCGCATGGTCATGACCACCAGCATCGGCATCAGCCTGTTTCCGGAAGACGGCAAGACCTGCGAGGAACTGTTGAAAAACGCCGATCTGGCGCTGTATCAATCCAAGGGTGGCGGCCGGAACGGGCTGAGTTTTTTCAGTGCAGACCTGAAAACCCGCGCCACACTCGAGCTGCAACTGGAAGAAGAGTTGCGCCACGCCCTGCGTGAAGACACCGGCCTGATGCTCTATTACCAGCCCATCTATGACCTCAAGACCGGTCAGGTGAGCAAGCTCGAAGCCTTGATCCGCTGGCAACACCCGGTCCACGGTTTCCTCGTACCGGATCGTTTTATCGCCATCGCCGAAGCCAATGGCCTGATCGCCGAGCTGGACAACTGGGTGCTGCGCAAGGCCTGCGAGGATCTGGGCGAGTTGTCGCGCCAAGGCTGTGATGACCTGAAGATCGCCGTGAACTGCTCGCCCCTGAACCTGGCGCGCGAAGAACTGGCCGATGAAATCGAGTACGCATTGCGGGCCTCCGGTGTGGAGCCCCACCGTCTGGAACTGGAGGTCACCGAAAACGCCTTGATGGGCAATATCGCCGACACCCTGGTGCTGCTGCGCCAGATACGCGCCCTCGGCGTTTCGCTGTCGATCGATGACTTCGGCACCGGCTATTCATCCTTGGCCTACCTCAAGCGCTTGCCGCTCAACACGCTGAAAATCGACCGCTCGTTCATCCAGGACATTCCCAAGGCGACCCAGGATATGGAAATCGTCCAGGCGATTATCGTCATGGCCCATACCCTGCACCTGCAAGTGGTCACCGAAGGGGTCGAAACCTTCGAGCAGTACCAGTTCCTGGAAGACCATGGCTGTGACTTCGTTCAGGGCTATCTGCTGAGTCGGCCGGTGCCGCTGGCCGAACTGCATCCGGTGCTGAACGAAATCAACCAGCGCAAGCACGCCTACACCGTCACGACGCTGAGCCTGGTTCACGGTACATCTGTACTAATGTAGACGGGTCCTTTTCAAGAAACCCCTGACTCCCATGCAGGCGCATCAACTGCGCGGCCAGACCGCTGATCGGTGTCGCCGAGCCTTGTTCACGGGAAAACTTCACTGCTGTATCCAGATCCTTGAGTAACGTCCGTACGTGCCATTTGACCGGCTCGAAACGGTTTTGCGCCATCTGTGGGGCCAGGATCTGCAAGGGTTTCGAATCGGCAAAGCCGCCGGCCAGCGCTTCGGCGATCAGACTGGCATCAACCCCGGAACGCTCCGCCAACGCGACCACTTCGGCAATCACCAATGCATTGCAGGCGACGATCATCTGATTGCACGCCTTGGTCACCTGCCCGGCCCCGACGCCGCCCATATGCGTCACACGTTGCCCCAGGCTCAACAGGACAGGCCGGACCCGCTCCAGATCCTGTAGCTCACCGCCGACCATGATCGCCAGGCTTCCAGCCTCGGCACCGACCACGCCACCGGACACCGGCGTATCGAGCCAGCCCATGCCGGTTTTAGCGGCAAGTTCTGCGGCCATTTCCCGCGTAGCGTTGGGCTCCAGGCTGGAGAAATCCACCAGCAGCTGCCCTTTTTTGGCGCCCTCCACAACACCTGCCGGACCAAACACCACCTCGCGTACGACCGAGGTATCGGCCAGGCACAGCATCACCACGTCAGCGTACTGGCACAGTTCGGCCGGGCTGGCGACCTGGCGCGCGCCGGCCTCCACCAGCGGCTTGCACTTGTCCGGATTGCGATTCCATACCGCCAGCGGATAACCCGCGGCCAGCAGGCGCCGGCACATCGGCAGCCCCATCAGGCCGATCCCGGCAAACCCTAGCGAAGGTAGCGTTGACATCATTTTGCCTCTTCTTGATTAAAGATCACCGAATATTGGCCGATTCATCATGACTCAGGAAAGGATTCACTCCGAGCAATGCTCAGGCTAAAGACCAAGGCATGGTCCAAGTACGCGCTGAAAAAAGACGCGATTGTATTCCGTGACGGTTCGACGACAGTGAGTCGGCCAACCAATCAGCCCAGGTAGATGGCGAACTATGACTTCTAAAAACAACCCGGCCACTGCGGTAACCGATCTGACGTTGAGCCCCGCGGCCAACAGCCCGTCATCACCTAAGCCATTGATTCAATCGCGCCCGTTGGCGACCCAGCAATACCTGTACTTCACCGAAACCAACACCGACCGCATCCTCGACAACCTCGACGGCCTGCGCGACATGGTGTTCCCGCGCGCACCGCACCTGGAGGGCGACAGCGAACAGCACAGCGATCAGGAATTCCCGTCGGTATGCCTGATCGGCCTGGGCCGCTGTGGCTCGAACATTGCGCTGGACGTGGCGGAACTGGTGTACAACGCCCGCAAGTTCTACCTCAATGAATTCAATAACGAAGATCGCCTGTCGCCGGACAAGCGCTTTGCCGAAAAGGGTTACAGCCCGGCCCAGTGGATCCGCAACAACCTGCGCCTGGGCCAGAACAAAAACACCAAGCCGGTGTTTCTGGTCGAGCCGCTGGTGATGCTCGGCGACCTGGACAAGGACATCGCCGGGCGCATCCGTTTCTCGCGCAAGGGCGAAAAAAGCGGCTTTCTGCGCGACTACAGCAAGATGAAGATCATGGACCTGTCGGAAGTCCACGCCGGTGGCGCCGGTAACGCGCCGATCCTCGGCCAGTACCTGGCCAAGATCATCCTGAACAAGGACACCCAGCGCTTCTCCAGCCCCGACTGGAAAATGATTCACTCGTACCTGATCGACAGCTGCGGCATCAAGGCCAACCAGTCGCGCCTGTATTTCTCGATCTTCAGTGCCGGCGGCGGTACCGGCTCGGGCATGGCCTCGGAGTTCGGCCTGGCCCAGCAGCACTCGTACATGAACAAGACGTTCGACACCAAGCCGATGGACGAGCACGACAGCAAGAGCGGCCACTCCTTCGTCTTCGAACCGATCTTCACCAGTGGCATCTGTGTACTGCCGAACATTTCAGATCACCGCAGTGAAATGTCCGAGGCGCTGCACATCAACGCCGGTCGCCTGTTGTGCAAATACCTGTCGGAAGAGTGGGACTTCTCCTACAACTTCGCCAACGAAGACAGCAGCGAAGCCAGCGTCATGGGCCGCATCCGCCCATGGAACGCGATGATGCTGATCTCCAACGACATCATGCGTTACGCCGAAGAGAACGATGACGGCAATATCCAGAACATTGATGTCAATGCCATGGAAAAGCATGCCAACCAATACATCTCGCAGCAGATCTTCAACATTCTGACGGCCCAGGCGGTGACCACCGACTACGACCAGAACTATTTCCGTCGCGCCGGCATCGACATCGGCGAAACCATTCGCCTGGACGCCAACGACCTGTTCATGAGCCTGGCCGGTCCGGTGGCGATTGCCTACGCCGAGTCCGTGGTGCCGGAAACCCCGGCGCCGAGCAGCGACAAATTCAAGGTGTTCGAGAAAGAGCCGCAACGCCTGAACATCGACGACCTGTTCTTCCGCTCGATCGACCTGCCGCACTTCAACAAGGTCACCCAGGCCATCGAGGGCATCAGCCTGTTGCCGATCGAGTCCAAGCGCTATCGCGCGTCGCTGGAGCAGTACAAGAACTCGGGTTACGACGCGGCGGCCCTGCATGACCTGCACTTCTTCAAGAATTGCTCGTCGGTGGTGTCGATCGTTTCCTTGCCGAAGGACTACAAGCTGTCCTACATGGATTTGAACCGGTTGAAGACTCATCTCAACAGCCTGTTCCCCAACACCACGCTCAAGCGCTACGCGCTTGTGATCGGTGCTTCGGCCAACCTGTCGCTGACCACCCTGATCGCCAAGAGCCCGTGCCTGTCGGACGATTTCCTGACGCTGATCGTGGCCTTCATCAAGCGCTGCTTCGCGAAAAACCCGTACCGCTTCGACGAGACCCTGGACAACTCGATCCTGGACTTCATCATCAACGAACAGTTCGATGAAGACCGGATTGACGAACTACTCAACGAATTCGAGAACCCGGCGAAGATCCTCGATACCAACTGGTACGCGATCAAGCCGATGTACGAGAAGAAGTACCGTGAACTGATCAACGACAAGGACAAGTTCGTCTCGATCAACGACATCCGCCTGTCCCGGGATTGCGTGAAGAAATCGATCAAGTACCTGCGCGAGATCTACCGTCACCGCATCGGCAAGACCAAGGTTATTTCGTTGAATAACCATACGGGTAAGACCGCTCACTAAGCGTCGTCCCCATTCGCGAGCAAGCCCGCTCCCACATTCGACTGCATTCCTTCTGGAAGAACACGGTTAAATGTGGGAGCGGGCTTGCTCGCGAAGGCGGCCCCACAATCAACGCAAATCAACATCCAGAAACAATTGAGCAGACGTTCAGTTGCCCTTCCAACTGTTCCCGTTACGTTTACGTCACCGTGAGGCTGTGGCCTTTCTCTACGGCAACATGCCATCACGCTACTCGGCTACACACTTTTCCCTCAGAAATGAACGCACCAATAAGGTGCGACCTTTTAAGCCTGCGCCCTTTCCTGGATCAGAATCCACGGTGAAACAACCACGGCCCACAGCTGTGGATCACGTTCAAAAAGATCCAGCGCCCGCGTTTCAGACAGCTTGCCGAGCTTGTCGGCGGCCAGCCAGGCAGCCACTTTCTCCCCTTCATCCTGGGCCACGGCCTCGGCGGCGGCGATCAGATCCAGGCCAGGATCGACCCACAATAGGGCACCCTTGGCGAAGAACGGCTCCAGCTCTTTCCAGGTAATAGATGCGGTTTCACCAAGCAGCTTGGCATAGAGGGTGCTAGGTTCTTGATTCATGGGACTGTCCGGAAAAGAAATCGACGCGAATGATAACGTCGGTGGACTGGCAGAAAAACCCGGATGCAATTGAGTGACCGAAATGAAAAGCGCAGGAAAGCCAGGGAATGCACTGAATACGGCTATAAGCCCCTCAACACCCCGCCGCAATTCTGTCTTTTACTTTCAATAAAGCGACACTTGCAGGTTTTGTCCCCCGGCGCTGCCTTCCCAGGCTGACAATCGGCGCTCTACACTGTACCGGTACAGTTGCCGAGGGACTTTTCCGGGGAATGTCGCAGATATCCGACCCGGTTCTGCTGCTTTCGGCGCCAGGACTATAAAAACTACAACAGTAAGAGTGGAGCACTATGACTAAGGCTACTAAGCAGATTTCCAAACTGTTTGCCGCTATGGTTCTGGCCGGGGTTGCCAGCCATTCGTTCGCAGCTGACACCATCAAGATCGGCATCGCCGGCCCTAAGACCGGCCCTGTAGCCCAATACGGCGACATGCAGTTCAGTGGCGCCAAAATGGCCATCGAGCAAATCAACGCCAAGGGCGGCGTGGACGGCAAGAAACTCGAAGCCGTTGAATACGATGACGCCTGTGATCCGAAACAAGCTGTGGCAGTCGCGAACAAGGTCGTCAACGACGGCGTCAAGTTCGTAGTCGGTCACCTGTGCTCCAGCTCCACTCAACCGGCTTCGGACATCTACGAAGACGAAGGCGTGATCATGATCACCCCGGCTGCCACCAGCCCGGACATCACCGCCCGTGGTTACAAAATGGTGTTCCGCACCATCGGTCTGGACAGCGCCCAGGGCCCTGCCGCCGGTAACTACATTGCCGACTTCGTAAAACCGAAGATCGTTGCTGTTCTGCACGACAAACAGCAATACGGTGAAGGCATCGCCTCTGCCGTGAAGAAAACCCTGGAAGGCAAAGGCGTCAAAGTTGCCGTGTTCGAAGGCATCAACGCCGGCGACAAAGACTTCTCGTCGATGATCGCCAAGCTCAAGCAAGCCAACGTCGACTTCGTCTACTACGGCGGCTACCACCCGGAGCTGGGCCTGATCCTGCGTCAGTCTGCGGAAAAAGGTCTGAAAGCCAAGTTCATGGGTCCGGAAGGCGTGGGTAACGACTCCATTTCGCAGATCGCCAAGGACGCTTCCGAAGGCCTGCTGGTGACCCTGCCGAAATCCTTCGACCAGGATCCGGCCAACGTTGCCCTGGCTGATGCGTTCAAAGCCAAGAAAGAAGATCCAAGCGGTCCGTTCGTGTTCCCGGCCTACTCGGCTGTGACCGTGATCGCCGAAGGTATCAAGGCTGCCAAGTCCGAAGACTCCGCCAAAGTGGCTGAAGCCATCCACGCGGGCACCTTCAAGACGCCTACCGGCGACCTGAGCTTCGACGAAAAAGGCGACCTGAAAGACTTCAAATTCGTGGTTTACGAGTGGCACTTCGGCAAACCTAAAACTGAAGCCAAGCCTCAGTAAGGCGTTGCCAGACTGACTGCCAATAAAGCCCACGGCGTGCCGTGGGCTTTGTTTTACGAACGTATTGGGCCGCGCTGGCGTGATCCGCCAGTCTCCCCACCTGAAAATCTCAAAACCGTCATCAGCGGTTCGCTGGCAAACCCCGAATTCGAAGTGGATGCAGATCCACGGGGCTCGGGCGGGAAAATGACTCCACCAGTGAAATGCGTATCAGGTTTTTAGGAGCGCTGTAATGCCTGACATCTATCACTTCTTCCAACAGCTGGTTAATGGCCTGACCATTGGCAGCACGTATGCCCTGATCGCCATCGGCTATACGATGGTCTACGGCATCATTGGAATGATCAACTTCGCCCACGGCGAGGTGTACATGATTGGCTCCTACGTGGCGTTCATCGCCATCGCCGGGCTGGCCATGCTGGGACTCGACAGCGTGCCGCTGTTGATGACCGCCGCTTTTCTCGCAACCATCGTTGTAACCAGTGCCTACGGCTACAGCATCGAACGGATCGCCTACCGCCCCCTGCGCGGCAGCAACCGTCTGATCCCGCTGATTTCCGCCATCGGCATGTCGATCTTCCTGCAGAACACCGTTCTGCTGGCGCAAGACTCCAAGGACAAATCCATCTCCAACCTGATTCCGGGCAACTTTGCCTTTGGGCCAGGTGGCGCACATGAAGTGCTGATTTCCTACATGCAAATCGTGGTGTTCGTGGTGACCTTTGTCGCCATGCTCGGCCTGACGCTGTTCATCTCCCGTTCTCGCCTGGGTCGCGCCTGCCGCGCCTGTGCCGAAGACATCAAGATGGCCAACCTGCTGGGTATCAACACCAACAACATCATCGCCCTGACCTTCGTCATCGGTGCGGCGCTGGCAGCGATTGCCGCCGTCCTGCTGAGTATGCAGTACGGCGTGATCAACCCGAACGCCGGTTTCCTCGTCGGCCTCAAGGCCTTCACCGCCGCGGTACTGGGCGGTATCGGCAGTATTCCGGGCGCCATGCTCGGCGGGCTGGTACTGGGTGTGGCGGAAGCCTTTGGTGCCGATATCTTCGGCGACCAGTACAAGGACGTCGTGGCGTTCGGTCTGCTGGTTCTGGTGCTGTTGTTCCGGCCAACCGGCCTGCTGGGCCGTCCGGAGGTTGAGAAAGTATGACTAGGAATCTTAAACAGGCGCTGTTCAGCGCTTTGCTGGTGTGGGCCGTGGCCTACCCGGTACTCGGTCTGAAGCTGACCATCGTCGGCATCAACCTCGAAGTTCATGGCACCAGCGACGCCACCCTGATCACCATCGCGGTGTGCTCGGTGCTGATGTTCCTGCGTGTGCTGTTCGACCAGCAGATCAGCTCGGCCTGGCGTTCTTCGCCGAGCATGCCGCTGATCCCGGCCAAGGCCAGCAACTTCCTGACCCTGCCGACCACTCAGCGCTGGATCATCATCGCGCTGATCGCCGGTGCCCTGGTCTGGCCGTTCTTCGGCTCTCGCGGTGCGGTGGACATCGCCACGCTGGTGCTGATCTACGTGATGCTCGGCCTCGGCCTGAACATCGTGGTCGGCCTGGCCGGTCTGCTCGACCTCGGTTACGTCGGCTTCTATGCCGTCGGCGCCTACAGTTATGCCCTGCTGTCGCATTACTACGGCCTGAGCTTCTGGATCTGCCTGCCGATCGCCGGGATGATGGCGGCCACTTTCGGCTTCCTGCTCGGTTTCCCGGTACTGCGCCTGCGCGGTGACTACCTGGCGATCGTGACCCTGGGCTTCGGTGAAATCATCCGTCTGTTCCTGCGTAACCTGACCGACATCACCGGCGGCCCGAACGGCATCAGCAACATCGAGAAGCCGACGTTCTTCGGCCTGACCTTCGAACGTAAAGCCGCTGAAGGCCTGCAGACGTTCCACGAGTACTTCGGTCTGGAATACAACTCGATCAACAAGGTGATTTTCCTTTACCTGGTCGCATTGTTCCTGGCGCTGTTCGCACTGTTCGTCATCAATCGCTTGCTGCGCATGCCCCTGGGTCGTGCCTGGGAAGCGCTACGTGAAGATGAAATCGCCTGCCGTGCGTTGGGTCTGAACCCGACGATCATCAAGCTTTCAGCCTTCACCCTGGGCGCCTGCTTCGCCGGTTTCGCCGGCAGTTTCTTCGCCGCGCGTCAGGGTCTGGTGACACCGGAGTCCTTCACCTTCATCGAGTCGGCGACCATTCTCGCCATCGTCGTGTTGGGCGGCATGGGCTCGCAATTGGGCGTGGTGCTCGCAGCCACGGTGATGATCCTGTTGCCGGAAATGATGCGCGAGTTCAGTGAGTACCGCATGTTGATGTTCGGCGCCTTGATGGTGCTGATGATGATCTGGCGTCCTCAAGGTCTGCTGCCCATGCAACGCCCTCACATGGAGCTGCGCAAATGAGCCGCGAGATCCTGAAAGTAGAAAATTTGAGCATGCGCTTCGGCGGCTTGCTGGCGGTCAACGGCGTGGCCTTGAGCGTGAAGGAAAAACAGGTCGTGGCACTGATCGGCCCCAACGGCGCCGGCAAGACCACCGTGTTCAACTGCCTGACCGGCTTCTACAAGCCGAGCGGCGGCAGCATCCTGCTCGATGGCGAATCGATCGAGGGCCTGCCCGGCCACAAGATCGCCCTCAAGGGCGTGGTGCGTACCTTCCAGAACGTGCGGTTGTTCAAGGACATGACGGCGGTCGAGAACCTTTTGATCGCTCAGCACCGTCACCTGAACACCAACTTCCTGGCCGGCCTGTTCAAGACCCCGGCGTTCCGCAAAAGCGAACGCGAGGCCATGGAATTCGCCGAGTACTGGCTGGAAAAGGTTCACCTCAAGGAGTTCGCCAACCGCCCGGCCGGCACCCTGGCCTATGGTCAGCAACGCCGCCTGGAAATCGCCCGCTGCATGATGACCCGTCCGCGGATCCTCATGCTCGACGAACCGGCCGCCGGCCTGAACCCGAAGGAAACCGAGGACCTCAAGGCGCTGATCAGCATGCTGCGTGAAGAGCACAACGTCACCGTGCTGCTGATCGAACACGACATGAAACTGGTCATGAGCATTTCCGACCATATCGTCGTGATCAACCAGGGCACCCCCCTGGCCAACGGCACTCCGGAACAGATCCGCGACAATCCTGAAGTGATCAAAGCCTACCTGGGGGAAGCGTAAATGCTGCAGTTCGAAAACGTTTCCACCTTCTACGGCAAGATCCAGGCCCTGCACAGCGTCAACGTCGAAGTCCGCCAGGGCGAGATCGTGACCCTGATCGGTGCCAACGGTGCCGGCAAGTCAACACTGCTGATGACGCTTTGCGGTTCGCCGCGCGCCCACAGCGGCAGCATCCGCTACATGGGTGAGGAACTGGTCGGCCAGGACTCCTCGCAGATCATGCGCAAGAGCATCGCCGTGGTGCCGGAAGGTCGTCGGGTGTTTTCCCGCCTGACCGTGGAAGAAAACCTCTCCATGGGTGGCTTCTTCACCGCCAAGGGCGACTATCAGGAACAGATGGACAAGGTTCTCGGACTTTTCCCACGCCTGAAAGAACGCTTCAGCCAGCGCGGCGGCACCATGTCCGGCGGCGAACAGCAAATGCTCGCCATCGGCCGTGCGCTGATGAGCAAGCCCAAGCTGTTGCTGCTCGACGAGCCATCGCTGGGCCTGGCACCGATCATCATCCAGCAGATCTTCGACATCATCGAACAGCTGCGCAAGGACGGTGTGACAGTGTTCCTGGTCGAGCAGAACGCCAACCAGGCGCTGAAGATCGCTGACCGAGCCTACGTTCTGGAGAACGGCCGGGTGGTGATGACAGGCACCGGTGAAGCGCTGCTGACCGACCCGAAAGTGCGTGATGCGTACTTGGGCGGCTAAGCCTTAGCGGTAAACAAAAAAACGGCCTTTGCGGGCCGTTTTTTTATGTCTGCCAACCTCCCTGACTACGCAAACCCTCTTCTGTAGGAGCGAGCTTGCTCGCGAAGAACTGGAGGGCGCCGCGTTCATTCAGACAGCCCTCGTCATCGTTAACGTCCATCGCGAGCAGGCTCGCTCCTACAGGACATGCGTGTGAAGACTTACAACCGATCCAGCACCTCCCCACTGCGCTTGAACCACCCGATCAAATAATCCGCCAGTACCTGCGTGCGCTTGGGCAAACCGCCCTGATATGGATGCACCAGGTACATCGGCATGCTGCGGGTCTGATAATCGCGCAGCAGCCATCGCAAGCGCCCGTCCGCCAGCTCTGTTGGCAAACAGTAGGATGGCAGGCGCGCAATACCGGCGCCGACCAGTGCGGCTTTCTTCAACAGGTTGTAGTGGTTGCTGGCGAACGGCCCCGACACCCGCACCCGCAACAACTCGTGTTGCTGGTGATACAGCCATTCTTCGCGGCCGCTGTAATGGCTGTTGAGCAGGCAGCGATGCTCGGCCAGCGCCTGGGGAGTTTGCGGTTCACCGTATTGCTCCAGATAAGCCGGGCTGGCACAGGTCAGTTCTTGCCACGCCAACAGTGGACGCGCCACCAGTCGCTGGTCAATGGCCACGTCGGAACGAATCGCCAGATCGAAGCCGTCGCGAGACAGGTCGCGGTAGCTGTTGTTGAGCTCCAGCTCGATCTGCACCTGGGGATACTTGGCCGAGAACTCCAGCAACAGGCCATCGAAGAAGGTTTCCCCGAGCGACACCGGTACCGTCATCCGCACCGGGCCGGCCATGTCGTCCTTCAGGCGCGCCAGGGCCTGGCGGGCCCGCTCGACTTGCACTACCAGCGCCTGGGCCTGGGGCAACAACGCAGCACCGGCGGCGGTCAGGCTCAAGCGGCGGGTGGTACGTTGCAACAACACCACGGAAAACTGCGCTTCCAACTGGCTGATGCGCTTGGACAGCTGGCCTTTGCTGCAACCAAGCTGCTGCGCCGCCAGGGTAAAACTCCCCGCCTCGATCAACACCGCGAACGCCGCCAGGTCATCCATCTCGCTCATGGATTGTTTCCATTTGAAAACCAAAGGTTGCCTATTAGTGCGCTTATCCGGAGAAAAAACCACCCTAAACTGAAACCTCGTTCAACCCATACGAGGATCAGCCCCCATGAAAATTCTTTTGATCGGCGCAGGCGGCACCATCGGTTCGGCAGTCGACAAGGAACTGTCGCAACGCCACGAAATCATCCGCATCGGTCGCACCAGCGGCGACTTTCAGGTGGACATCAGTGACAGCACCTCGATTCGCAAGCTGTTCGAGCAGACCGGCAAATTCGATGCACTGGTGTGCGCGGCCGGTAACGTGACCTTCGCACCGCTCAACGAAATGACCGAAGAGAGCTTTGCCCTGGGCCTGAAAGACAAGCTCATGGGCCAGGTCAATTTGCTGCTGATCGGCCGCGACTTCGCCAATGACGGCGCTTCGTTCACCTTCACCACCGGCGTGCTCAGCCACGACCCGATTCACAGTGGCGCCTCGGCGGCGCTGGTCAACGGTGCACTGGACAGCTTTGTCCGCGCTGCCGCCATTGAGCTACCGCGCGGCCTGCGGGTGAACTCGATCAGCCCGAATGTCCTGGTCGAAGCCATGGGCAAATACGCGCCGTACTTCCGTGGTTTCAAGCCGGTTCCTGCGGCGGATGTGGCCTTGGCCTACGCCAAGAGTGTGGAAGGCCTGCAAACGGGTCAGATCTTTCACGTAGGCTGAACCGGCTCAAGCTCAATCAACCAACGTGGGCAAGAGGTCTTTGGCGATGGCTTTCGGGATGGACACCCTGAACTGCGAGCCCAAGACCGATTGCACTGTCGCCGTAGAAACCTTCCAACCATTGATCGATAGCGTCAATTTCTGGCCTATTGACTCGCGTGTAATGCGCTGCATACGCTCAGTTGCTTCAGGACTGAGCGTGACATTCATTTCAAACACCGAATGAAGTCTGTCGTTGTCCTTCAATAGCAACTCCATTCGGGTGAAGTCGATTGCCGAAGACAAACTGATCTCGGCAGCCTGACTGCCCGTGGCCCCCGTCATCACAATTGAAAACATCCAGATCTTCCAGCCCATTGCGTTCTTCATATCCGCCCCTGCGAAAACGCGGCAGCTTACCTTCGGCATCGTGACACTCGGCATCGGAATAATTCACAGGATGTTGCCGCAAATCACCCTCTACTTTGCCAGTGACCAACTCCAGCCTTGTGATGAACGGTCAGCCTGAGTAACGTGGCGGCACCTGTCAGGAGACCCCAAGATGCGTGTTGCCCGTTCCTTAGTCCTCGTTGCCCTGCTTCCGCTGTTCGCCGCTTGCCAGTTGTTCGAGGGTGAGCGGCAGAACGCCTCCCATGTCGGCCAGACACGCATGCAAGGCCAGTTGACCGCGGCGGACGGCAAACTGCTGTTCCAGCCGTGCAACCAGACAAACCGCTACGTGGTCAACGACACGGGCGGTACCAGCGTCCTGCAGCAGGCCGCAAACCTGGCGGACAAGCAGGGCAAGCTGTTTGCCGACGTGCGCGGGCGGGTTGTGGCCGGCAGCGGTGGTGACGGCCAGCTCGATCTGGAGCAGTTGTACCGCGTCGAGCGCTCGGGCACCGCGTGCGACGATCCGAATTTCAAGCTGCTGATCCTGCGCGCCGCCGGCCACACCCCGGAGTGGAGCGTGAAAGTCAGCGGCAAAGGCATGGTCCTCGACCGGGCCGGCCAGCCGCCGTTGGCCGTGCCTTACGTCGAGGAGCAATTGGGCGATGGCCGTTTCAACCTCAGCACCGAAGCCAACAACCAGCACATCGAACTGTGGGTTGCACCGCAACGTTGCGTCGACAGCAGCACCGGCAGCATCCAGCACATGAGTGCCGAGCTGCGCATCGACGGTCAGGTACAGCGCGGCTGCGGGTATTTCGGCGGATCGCGCGACGACTGATCGTTTAAGCCTCACGGGCCTGCGCCTTTGAGGCTTATAATCGCGGGTTTCAAACGCCCTGGCGCAGTTGTGCGCCCCGCGAACCGGATCCCGCCATGTTACGAATCACCGAACTCAAGTTGCCGATCGACCATCCCGAAGAAGACCTGCGCCCTGCCATCGTGCAGCGCTTAGGGCTTGCCAGCGATGACCTGCTCGATTTCACCTTGTTCAAGCGCAGCTACGATGCGCGCAAAAAGTCCTCCGAACTGTGCTTCATCTACACCATCGACCTTGAAGTTCGCGATGAGGCGGCGGTACTGCACAAGTTTGCCGATGACCGTAACGTCAACGTGGCACCGGATGTCAGCTACAAAGAAGTCGGCCAGGCGCCAGCCGATCTGAGCGTGCGGCCGATCGTCGTCGGCTTCGGCCCGTGCGGGATTTTCGCCGGGCTGCTGCTGGCGCAAATGGGCTTCAAGCCGATCATCCTCGAGCGCGGCACCGAAGTACGCCAGCGCACCAAGGACACCTGGGGCCTGTGGCGCAAAAGCGTGCTCAACCCGGAATCCAACGTGCAGTTCGGTGAAGGCGGCGCGGGGACGTTCTCCGATGGCAAGCTCTACAGCCAGATCAAGGACCCGAAATTCCTCGGCCGTAAAGTCCTGCACGAATTCGTCAAGGCCGGTGCTCCGGAAGAAATCCTCTACGTCAGCAAACCGCACATCGGTACGTTCCGTCTGACCGGCGTGGTGGAAAACATGCGTGAGCAGATTCGCGCCCTGGGCGGTGAAGTGCGCTTCCAGCAGCGCGTCACCGACGTGTTGATCGAAGGCGACCAACTGGTCGGCGTCGAACTCAATGGCGGCGAACAGATCCACTCCAAACACGTGATCCTGGCCCTCGGCCACAGCGCCCGCGACACCTTCCGCATGCTTCACGGCCGTGGCGTGTTCATGGAAGCCAAGCCGTTCTCGGTGGGTTTCCGCATCGAGCACCCGCAGTCGCTGATCGACCGTGCGCGGCTGGGCAAATACGCTGGCCACCCGAAACTGGGCGCCGCCGACTACAAGCTGGTGCACCACGCCAAGAACGGCCGTTCGGTCTACAGCTTCTGCATGTGCCCGGGCGGCACCGTGGTGGCGGCGACTTCCGAGCCAAACCGCGTGGTCACCAATGGCATGAGCCAGTACTCGCGTAACGAACGCAATGCCAACTCCGGCATCGTCGTCGGCATCACGCCGGAAGTCGATTATCCGGGCGGCCCGCTGGCCGGTATCGAGCTGCAGGAACGCCTGGAGTCCCACGCATTCGTGCTGGGCGGCAGCAACTACGAAGCCCCGGCGCAACTGGTCGGCGATTTTATCGCGGGCAAACCGTCTACCGAACTGGGCAGCGTCGAGCCATCCTACAAGCCGGGCGTTGCCCTGGGTGATCTGGCGCTGGCACTACCGGCATTCGCCATCGAAGCAATTCGCGAAGCCTTGCCGGCATTCGAGAAGCAGATTCGTGGTTACTCGCTGCACGACGCAGTGCTGACCGGGATCGAGACCCGCACCTCGTCGCCGCTGCGCATTACCCGTAACGAGTCGTTGCAGAGCCTGAACGTGAAGGGCTTGTTCCCGGCCGGTGAAGGGGCCGGTTATGCGGGCGGGATCCTGTCGGCGGGTGTTGACGGGATTCGCATTGCTGAAGCGGTGGCCCGGGACATCCTCGGTCTCGAGGCCTGATACCACTCTAATGTGGGAGCGGGCTTGCTCGCGAAAGCGGTGGATCAGCCAATGCATATGTTGGATGTGAAACCGTCTTCGCGAGCAAGCCCGCTCCCACATTTGATCTTCGGTGTGTCAGATATTGGCGCGCAAAACCGAGTCCGGCAACGGCTCACCCCGCTCCACCGTCGCTGCCACCGCAGCCATCAAACCGCTCAGTTCATACCCCTGAGCCTTGAGCCAGCCCTGATCGTAATAGGTCGTGGCATAGCGCTCGCCGCCGTCACACAGAATCGCCACCATCGACCCCGTCTCCCCTGCCGCCTTCATGTGCTGGGCGGCCATCAATGCGCCGATCAGGTTGGTCCCGCTCGACCCGCCCACATGCCGTCCCAGACGCTCCGCCAAGTAGTGCATGGCCGCCAGCGACAAGGCATCCGGCACCTTGACCATCGCGTCGATCACCTTGGGCAGAAACGACGCTTCCACGCGCGGCCGGCCGATGCCCTCGATACGCGAGCCGTGGTCCAGTCGCAGACTGGCATCGCCGGTCTGGTAGTAATCGAAGAACACCGAACGCTCGGCATCGGCACACAGCACGCGGGTGCCATGCTGGCGATAACGCACATATCGGCCCAGAGTGGCCGTGGTACCGCCGGTACCGGGGCTGGAAATCAGCCAGCTCGGTTCGGGGTGCTGCTCGAAACGCATCTGCTGAAAGATCGACTCGGCAATGTTGTTGTTCGCCCGCCAGTCGGTGGCGCGCTCGGCGTAGGTGAACTGGTCGATGAAGTGCCCGTCGTGCTCACGGGCCAGGCGCTCGGACTCGGCGTAGATCTGGGTCGGATCGTCCACCAGGTGGCTTTGACCACCGTAGAAGGCGATCTGCGCAATCTTCTCCTTGGACGTAGTCGCCGGCATCACCGCAATGAACGGCAAGCCCAGCATGCGCGCGAAGTACGCTTCGGAAATCGCCGTCGAACCGCTGGATGCCTCAATCACCGGCGCACCGGGCTTGAGCCAGCCGTTACACAGCGCATACAGGAACAGCGAACGGGCCAGACGGTGCTTGAGGCTGCCCGTGGGGTGGCTGGACTCATCCTTGAAATACAACTCGATGCCTGGAAAACCCGGCAGCGGCAAGGGGATCAAGTGGGTGTCGGCGCTGCGCTGGAAATCGGCTTCGATGATCCGGATCGCTTCGCGGGACCACTGTCGATTGTCGCTCATGATGGTTTTCTCGTTGTATCGGGCAGGAGTCGGCCTTTTGACAAGGCTCAGCCAACAAGCTTAGGAAAAATCCTGCATCCAGCACAGGTACAGATGAAATCCAATACGCCGGGCAACTGCTAGGCTCAGGTCGGTGCCGAGGGATCACTCTGTAACGGCATATAACAAAAAAGAATATAACTTTTGTTTTAACAACTAACGGTACTTGTTAGGGTGTAACACCTTTTGAATTCATGGATGGAGAGCGACCTTGCCTCTGCGTAGCACTTTCACGCGTTTCTTTCAGTTGGAAGCTGCCAGCGGTCTGTTACTGATCGCCGCTGCCGTTCTGGCTCTGATCATCAACAACTCGCCGCTGTCGTGGCTGTACAACGGCCTGTTGGACACCCCCGTGGTGGCCCAGATCGGCGCACTGAAAATCGCCAAGCCCTTGCTGCTGTGGATCAACGACGGCCTGATGGCGCTGTTCTTCCTGCTCATCGGCCTGGAAGTGAAGCGCGAAGTACTCGACGGCCAGTTGTCCAAACCGTCGCAAATCGTGCTGCCCGGTGCAGCCGCCATTGGTGGCATGGTGGTGCCGGCGCTGATCTACTGGTACCTCAATCGCGACACGCCAGCCGCCCTGAACGGCTGGGCAATCCCGACCGCCACCGATATCGCCTTCGCCCTTGGCGTACTGGCACTGCTGGGCAAACGGGTTCCGGTATCGCTGAAACTGTTCCTGATGACCCTGGCGATCATCGACGACCTTGGCGCGATCATCATCATTGCGATCTTCTATTCCGGCGCGCTGTCGACCCTGTCTCTGGCGCTGGCCGCGACCTGTATTGCGGCGCTGATCGGGATGAACCGGCTTGGCGTGGTCAAGCTCGGGCCCTACATGATCATTGGACTGATCCTCTGGGTCTGCGTGCTCAAGAGCGGTGTCCACGCCACCCTGGCCGGCGTGACCCTGGCATTCTGCATTCCGTTGCGCACGAAAAATGCCGAACCTTCGCCACTGCTTGCCCTGGAGCATGCCCTGCACCCGTGGGTTGCCTACGGCATCCTGCCATTGTTCGCCTTTGCCAACGCCGGCCTGTCCCTGAGCGGTGTCACCGTCGAGAGCTTCACTCACCACGTCCCCATGGGCATCGCCATCGGGCTGCTGCTGGGCAAGACCGTCGGTGTCTTCGGCCTGACCTGGCTGGCCGTGAAAACCGGTATCGCCGCCCTGCCCCAAGGTGCCAATTGGGGCCAGATACTGGGCGTGGCGATTCTCTGCGGCATCGGTTTCACGATGAGCCTGTTTGTCGGCTCGCTGGCCTTCGAGCCAGGCGTGAGTGATTTCGCCGGGATGGACCGCATGGGGATCTTGACCGGTTCGATTCTGGCTGCACTGATCGGTTATGTGGTGACGGCGATGGCGAGCCGCAAGAACAACGCGCTGGCTTCCTGATAAACCGCCATAACGGCCAGCATCAATCAGGACTCACCTGAGCTGAAAAACAAAAAACCCGATCAGTCACCTGATCGGGTTTTTGTTTAGCCGGTGTTTGCGCTTAGTGCGAAACGCGGCTGGTGCCATTCACACTGGCGATGCGCACACGTTCGCCGACACGGAACACTTCGTTCGGCTGAACTTCCTGAACGTAGGCGCGCATGCTGCCATCGTCTTCGCGCACGGTGATTTCCACGCCCTGGGTGCGGGTCAGGCCTTCTTCAGCGGCTGAACCGAGCAGGCCACCGGCCACGGCACCGATAACCGCTGCAACGACGCTGCCTTTACCGCCACCGATAGCACTGCCGCCAACGCCGCCGACCACTGCACCTGCAGCGCCGCCGATCGGGGTTTTGGTGCCTTCGATTTTCACCGGGCGCAATGCTTCGATGGTGCCCATGCGAACGGTCTGCACACGACGCGCCTCGTCACGGGAGTAGGAGTCACCGGTCAGGCTCGATTGGCAACCAGTGAGCAACATCGCCATCGTGGAAAAGGAAGCAACCAGCAGAACAGACTTACGCATAGCATCAACTCCAAAAAAACAGTTGTTCATTAAACTCCGCTACTTGACGCCTGTCACGGCATCGCCCGGGTAAAATTGGTTTGATTCAGGCTCCGTTAAGGCGCCTCCACGAACCCACACAGTAGCGGCAAATTCGCAAAGCTGCCCCACTGGCCAAGGATTCCCATGGATTACTTTATCATCGTCGTCACGACTGTTGCCGGTTTGTACTTCCATTGGTGGCTGTACGTGCGGATCAAACGCTGGATGGACCGCGATCTGGCGCTAGCGCTAGCGGGCAAGGACGAGCAGAAAAAAGCCTTCATGCTCGAACGATTGGCGAGTGCTCAGGCGCAGAAGATCAAGCGTCGAGACCTGCCGAAGTGGCTGGAGGCCGCTGCGGCAGGCTATCCCGATCGGTAGACTGCTCAGGGTGCCAGACGTTCAAGAATCCAGTCGGCGCCCTGCTGGCGGTAATTGAGGCGGTCGTGCAGGCGGCTTGGGCGACCCTGCCAGAATTCGATGCGTTCCGGCAGCAGGCGATAACCACCCCAGTGTTCCGGGCAATGGGGCTGGGTGTCGCTGAAACGTTGCTCGGTGTCCTTGAGCAGCGCTTCGAGCTCGCTACGATCGGCGATCACCCGGCTCTGCGGCGACGCCCAGGCTCCCAGGCGACTGCCCAGTGGACGGACCTGATAGTAAGCGTCGGACTCTTCAGGCGTCACCTTCACCACCCGCCCTTCGATGCGCACCTGGCGCTCCAGCGCCGGCCAGAAAAACGTCATGGCCGCATACGGATTCGCGGCCAGTTGCTGGCCCTTGGCGCTGTCGTAGTTGGTGAAAAAGGTGAAGCCCTGCTCGTCCAGGCCCTTGAGCAACAGAATGCGACAGTGCGGTCGACCGTCCTGGTCAACGGTGGCCAGGGTCATGGCGTTGGCTTCCACCGGCACCTGTTCGGTTTTCACCGCGTCGGCGAACCATTGGTGGAACAACGCAAACGGCTCGGCCGGGGCTTGTGCCTCGGTCAAGCCATCACGGGTGTAGTCACGACGCATATCAGCCAGGCCCTGGGTCATGGCGCATTCCTTTTGGTTAACGAATCACTGCTTTGCAGTATCGGTGGCTGCGCCTTTCTTGTCAGCCGCGGAGGCTTTGGCTGGCGTGGTCTTTTTCGCCGGCGTTGCGGTTTTCGCAGGTGTTTTCTTGGCCGGTGCTTTTTTCGCGGGGGCTTTTTTCGCCGCTGGAACAGCAGCTTTTTTAGCCGCCGGGGCCGGTGTCACAGGCTTGGCGACCGGCTTGACCTCAGCAGCAGTGACCTTGGTCACAGGGGCCGGCGCCGGCATATTGTACTTGCTCAGCAGTGCGGCCATGGTGTTTTGCGGGGTCACCAGCAGCTCCACGCGGCGGTTCAACGCACGCCCTTCCACGCTGTCGTTGGCGGCGCGCGGCGCATCACCGCCCAGACCACGCAGCATCAGGCGATCACGCTGCAAACCACTGAGACGGAAAATCGCCGCAACGGCCTGGGCACGCTCCTGGCTCAGTTTGACGTTGGCAGGTGCAGCGCCGGACGTATCGCTGTGGCCGAGGATCAACACAGCGGACTTTGGATCGGCTTCAAGGATTTTGGCAACGCGGGTCAACGGACCGAGTGTGACCGGCAGCAGCATGGCCGGACGGTCAGGGTTGAACGAGCCTTCGACCGGCGCAGTCACCACCAGCACGTTTTCGCGGCGCTCGAGTTGCAGGTTACTGCCCTTGACCGCCTCCCGCAGGCGCGGTTCATAGTCGTCAAGCCAGGCCTGGGTGACTTTCGGGTCGGGCATCGGCACAGCCTTGGCGGCGCTCTGCTTGCTGCCGCCGAACGGCCACCACCACTTGCTGCCGCTATCGGTTTCGGCCTTGGCCACCGCAACGGGTTTGACTTCAGGTTTCACCTCCGGCTTGGCCGCAGGCTTACCGGCGCTCTCGTCGGAACCGAATGGCCAGTACCAATGGCTGCCACTTTCAGTCTTGGCAACGGGGGCTGTCGCATCTCTCTGTGGAGTCTGTGCGCAACCGGTAATAGCAAAGCACAGGGCCAAGGCGAGGGTTTTATTGGATGACATTGGATATCCACAAGAATGAAGTCAAAAAAATCTGGCCACAGCGGCCCGCACAAACTGACGCTTTGAAACTGAAAAGGCTATCGGGTTCCAGCCCTGGAACCCGATAACCGCTTTTACAGACAAGTGGCCAGAACCCGCACCAGCTTTTGCGCACGCGGGTCCATCAAGACGTACGGCCCCAGGGTATTTGTCACAAATCCGAAAGCCACGTCGTGCTCCGGGTCGGCAAAACCGATGGAGCCGCCGGCACCCGGATGACCGAACGCCCGCGGGCCAAGGCCGAAGGTGGCATTGGCAACGTCCGGTTGATCGAGCATGCAACCCAGACCGAAACGGGTCCGAGTCAGTAAGGTCTTGTCCTCGCCGAGGCTGTGCTCGCGGGTCAGCTCATTGAGCATTTCGCTTTCCAGCAGGCTGCCGTCGAGCAGGCCGGCGTAGAACCCGGCCAGGCTGCGGGCATTTCCATGGCCATTGGCGGCTGGCTGTTGCATGCGTCGCCACTCGGGCTTGTTGGTGCTGGTCATGATCGACGGAGGGTTGGTGAACGCCCGGGTCGTCATGGCCGCTGGCTCACGCATGGTCACTTGCAGCAGGCGCTGGGCGGCGGCATCGCCGACATTGCCCTTGCCCCGCGCAATGTGGGCCACGCGATGGAACTCTTCGTCGGCCAGGCCCACATGGAAGTCCAGCCCCAACGGCTTGGCGACCCGCGCGACGATGGATTCACCCGGCCCACGACCGTCGGCACGGCGCAGCAATTCGCCGATCAGCCAGCCATAGGTGATCGCCGCGTAACCGTGGCCTTCGCCCGGCGTCCACCACGGCGTTTCGGCGGCCAGGGCGTCGACCATGGTTTGCCAGTCGTAAAGGGCTTCGGGGGCCAGTAACTCGCGCAATGCCGGAAGGCCGGCCTGATGGCAGAGCAGTTGGCGCAAGGTGACGGACTCTTTGCCGGCAGCGGCAAATTCGGGCCAGTAGCGCGCGACCGGGGCATCCAGTTGCAGCTTGCCTTCGGCCACCAATTGCAGCGCGGTGACGGCGGTAAAGGTCTTGGTGCAGGAGAACAGATTGGCGATGGTGTCGCTGTGCCAGGCCTCGGTCCCGTCCTTGTCGGCAGTGCCGGCCCACAGATCGAGGACGGTTTCGCCGCCGACCTGAATGCACAACGCTGCGCCACGTTCCTGGGGATCGTCGAACAGCGCCGCGAACGCCTCTCGCACCGCCTCGAACTTAAGCTCGTAATGACCCTGAATCTGCACCCGCAACTCCCCGGATTAACGCTCTACAAAGTGGCGGGCATTGTTCCAGCCCTTGAGGGTTTTGGGAACAGGGTTGGGCCGGGCGGTCGCTCTGCCATCAACCTGAAATGCAGTGGAGATGCTGATGACGCCTTCGCGAGCAAGCCCGCTCCCACATTGGAATGCATCCTCCTGTGGGAGCGGGCTTGCTCGCGAAGAACGATAACGCGGTGTCAGGACTCAGTGGCCATTCCCGGTGTGCCCGCCCGCGCCCTTCCCCGGCCCCTTGCCGGCGTCGGCCTTGCGGCCGCCCTCGGCGTCGTGGCTGGCTTTGTCGGCGGCGGCCGCAGCCTTCTCGGCCTCTTTGCCCAATTGCTCGACTGTCGCCAGGTTGCTCTTGCGCACGCTGTCGACAAACCCCTGGAACGGCAGATCAGTGATGCCCACCAACCCGAAGTGACCGTTTTCACCGTCAAGCAGGCGCCCGGTGACCGGTTGATCGAGGTACTGGAACCAATGCACACCGACAATCGACGGCTCGCTCAATGCCTGCTTGAGGAAGTTGGCGTACGCCGGACCGCGGTCTTCCTCCTTCACCAACGGCGTAACGCCGCCCCAGAACGGGCCACGATCAGCCGAGCCGAAATTGAACTCGGTGATCAGCACCGGTTTGTCGAGACTGCGCAGCCTGGCGAAGTCGTAACCATCCTGGGGTTGCAAGGTGTACATGTTGAAGCTCAACACGTCGCAATACTGGGCGCAGGACTCCACTGCCTCCGGCGTGCTGATGGCGAAACGGCCGCCGAGCAATAGCTGGTTCGGTGCGTGCCACTTGAGCGAGTCGGAGATGGTCTTGAAGTAAGTGTCGGCAAAGACCTTCTGGAAGTATTTGAAATCGGCTTCGATTTCCGGGTGCTCGGCGCTTGGCAACGGCGGCACGAATCCCGGATCTTCCATCAGTTCCCAGGCCGCCAGATCGATGCCCCAGGCTTTCGACAAGCCAGCCTGATTGCGGTACTTGTCACGCAGTTGCTTGAGGAATGCGCGCTTGGCCGGCACGTCGGTGGTCATTTTCAAGGTGCCGTAGGCCAGGGCATACCGGGCTTTCGGGTCATCCCCGGGACCGGCCCAGGCCAGTTCGTTGTCGGCGTAGTAACCGATCAGCCACGGATCGTCACGATGATCGCGGGCGGCAATGGCCACGGCACGTTCGGTGGCCATGGCGAAACGCGGGTCGAAGGGGTCGGGCATGCCGCCCCACCAGTCGGTACCGGTGCTGATGCTGGCGTAGTCGCCGACGATCGACAGCGGCAAGGTATAGGGCACGCGATCAGCGTCGCCCAATACGGGTGCGCTCCAGTTGCCAATGGTGTTGAAGCCCCAGGCCTGCAAGCGATCAAGGGTGTGACTGGCCCAACGCTGCTCGTCGAACAGCGGCTTGCACGGTTCGGCGGTTTTTTGCTCGGCGGCTTTCGCTACCGTCGCTTCAGTCCTGGCCGCTTCGGCGACACCAGACTCGGCAGTTGCAGGCACTACAGGTTGCACCGCCGCCTTGGCCGCCGTCGCCTCAACTGCATCCGCCTTGGCCGCCGCGGCGACGCCCGCCTTGGTATCGCTGCCCTTCACACACGGGTCGCCATACAGGCGCTGCAGGTTGGCACCATAGAAGTCGTACCAGCGACCGGCATTGTAGCCACGCCCTTGATCGGCACCGTTGCCGCCACGGTTGTCGCCTTCGCCGTAATGGCTGGCGAGTGCGTCATCTGTTTTGGGCAGGGATTCGAACATCCACTCACGACCGGCAACGTAGGTCGGGTTGACGTCTGCAGCGACGGTGTTAACCCCGAGCGAATAAAACGGATGGCCTTGCGGCGTCACCAGATACCAGCGTCCATCGCGTTTCTCGGTGCGGAAAAAGCCGCTGGCCTTGAAGGACGGGCCTTTGGTCAAACCACCGAACTTGTCCAGGGAGGACTTCTCGCGCTCGGCCAGCCAGGTTTTCAGTTGCTGCTGCTCCTTGCTGGCGGCGCTTTTCAGTTGTTCGTCACTGCTGATTTTTTCCGGCCATTTGTTTCGGGTCGACTGGCCGTAGGCATCCACCAACCCGCCATACACGGCGTGGGTTATCGATTCACCGTCCTGCACACCAAAGCGCTCCAGCAGGATGCTTTGCGCGGCTTTGGGCTGGTCCATCGACAGGCTCACCGACACCACCCGGCTGCGATCCAGCTCACCGGCGCTGCTGGCCAGCAACACTCGCTGCCCCTCAACGGTCATCGGCATCGGCGGACCAGCCTTCATGCCCTGGCTCAGCGGTGATGTCGCCTGCAAAGGCACCAACAGGGTTTGCGCAGGCCCCGCCGGCAGATCGACGCGGCTGACCAGTGTCTTGCCATCGTTGCTCTGGATGGTCACGTACAGGGTCAAGGCCCAATTCATGGCGCTCTGGATCCGCAGGCTCATGACGCCCGACTGCGACCAGTCCCAGGCGCCGGTTTGCGGGGTCAGGCGCAACGTCGGCCGGGCGACCGGGTTGAACGTCACCCGGCGCAGCACTTCGCCCTCGGGGGTTTGCTCGGCGTTGGATTGCGGCAGGCTGGCGTCCTGAGTCGCCACCTGGACCACGTCGGCGGGGCGCACAAAGTTGAACAGCGTCTGCTGGCTGGCCGGGGCGGCCAACAGCGGTGTTGCGAACAGCATGGCAAAAACAGCAGGCAACGAACGGCAAATCATGAGAACGAAATTCTCCCTAACGACCTTCAATGGGCCAGTGGAAAAGCGATGGCAGAGAGATAGACAACGCGGCGGGCAAAACTGCCCACCGGTGATTCAGGAAATTTCTCGACGGAACGGCGGCAACGCATTGAGGATGGCTTTGCCATAGCGCTGGGTCACCAGGCGCCGGTCGAGCAAGGTGATGGTGCCGCGGTCTTCTTCGGTGCGCAGCAAGCGACCGCAAGCCTGGACCAGCTTCAGCGAGGCGTCCGGCACGGAGATTTCCATGAACGGATTACCGCCCCTGGCTTCGATCCATTCGGCCAGCGCCGCTTCGACCGGATCATCGGGTACCGAGAAAGGAATCTTGGCAATGACCACGTGCTCGCAATAGGCGCCGGGCAAGTCGACCCCTTCGGCAAAGCTTGCCAGGCCGAACAACACGCTGGAATCGCCGCCATCGACCCGCGCCTTGTGCTTGTTCAGGGTTTCCTGTTTCGACAGATTGCCCTGGATGAACACTTGCTTGCGCCAGTCGCGGTCCAGGCCGTCGAACACGTCCTGCATCTGTTTGCGCGAGGAAAACAGCACCAGCGTGCCCCGCGAGCCTTCGACCAGCTCAGGCAAATCACGAATGATCGCGGCGGTATGCGCCGCTGCATCACGGGGATCGGCGTTCAGGTTCGGCACCCGTAACACACCGGCGTCGGCATGATGAAAGGGGCTTGGGACCACGGCGGTCACGGCTTTTTTCGGCAGGCCAGCGCGCATGCGAAAGCGATCGAAGGTGCCGAGGGCCGTCAAGGTCGCCGACGTCACCAGGCAGCCATACGCCACGTTCCACAGGTTGCGCCGGAGCATTTCCGCCGCAAGGATGGGGCTTGCATTGACCTCGATATCGAACAGCGAGCCGCTTTCGGCCAGGGTCAGCCAGCGCGCCATGGGCGGGTTGTCTTCCGGGTCTTCGACGGTGAAGGCGGTCCACAACTCCCAGTTGCCGGAAGAACGCGACAACAAGCTGCCGAACAGCGGATACCACTCCTCGGCCTGGTTGCTGGCGATGCCAATGTTGACCTCGCCGTCCATGCCCTCCTTGAGCAACTCGGTCAGGCGGGTGAACAGATCGGTCAGCCGTGCGAAGCCTTTCTTCAGTTCGATGCCCATTTCACGCATGTGCTCGGGAATCACCCCGCCGACGAATCGGTGACGCGGGCGCTCGCGGCCTTCGACGTCTTCGCCGGGCTTGAAATCGGCAATCTGCTCGCACGCGGTGAACATGAACTGCTGCTGGGTCTTGATCTCCCGCGCCAGTTCCGGCACCTGCTCGATCAACTTGCCCAGATCTCCCGGCAATGGGTGCTGGGCCAGAAGTTTGGTGAGGTTCTTGGCGGTGGTTTCCAGCCAGTCGGCGGTGGAGCGCAGGCGCGTGTAATGGGCGAAGTGGCCGATGGCCTTGTCCGGCAGGTGATGGCCTTCGTCGAACACGTAGATGGTGTCGCGCGGGTCCGGCAGCACGGCGCCGCCGCCCAGGGCCAGGTCGGCCAGTACCATGTCGTGGTTAGTGACGATCACGTCGACCTTGCCCATGCCTTCGCGGGCCTTGTAGAAGGCGCACTGGCCGAAGTTCGGGCAATGACGGTTGGTGCACTGGCTGTGATCGGTGGTCAGGCGCGCCCAGTCGGCGTCTTCAAGCGCGGTGGACCAACTGTCGCGGTCGCCGTCCCACTTATTGCCGGCGAGTTTTTCGATCATGCTGGTGAACAGCTTCTGACTGGCCTCGTCGACCTCGATCTTGAAACCTTCTTCTTCGAACAACTGAGCGGTGGCGGTCTGCGCGTGGCCTTCCTGGAGCAACATGTCGAGCTTGGACAGGCACATGTAGCGCCCGCGTCCCTTGGCCAGGGCGAAGCTGAAATTCAGCCCGCTGTTGCGCATCAGGTCAGGCAAGTCCTTGTAGACGATCTGCTCTTGCAGGGCCACGGTGGCCGTGGCGATCACCAGGCGCTTGCCGGCGGCTTTCGCCGTGGGAATCGCCGCCAGGCTGTAGGCCACGGTCTTGCCGGTACCGGTGCCGGCTTCCACCGCGACAATCGCGGGGTCGCCACTGCGCCGGCCTTCGTCGTCGGTGTCGATGTCACCCAGGACCTTGGCGACTTCGGCGATCATCAGGCGTTGGCCGTAGCGCGGCTTGAGGCTCTTGGCTTCGAGAAAACGCGAGTAGGCGCCCTGGATCGTGGTTTTGAGTTCAGTGCTGATCATGGATTGTCGGACGCAAAAAACGCTGGATAAATTTTCAGTAGTTCGGTTCGGTCGCTATCATACCCCGCTAATGAATCCCGCGCAGAACGGAGTAACCCAATGACACCTTTTAGCCTCATTTATAGCCTGCACGTACTGGCGGCCCTGGTCTGGGTCGGCGGCATGTTTTTCGCCTGGATGATCCTGCGCCCCGCCGCAATCAAGGCACTTGAAGGCCCTGCCCGGCTGAAGCTGTGGGTAGAAGTGTTTCAAGGCTTTTTTCGCTGGGTCTGGGTGGCGGTGGTGCTATTGCCGGTCAGCGGTGTGGGCATGCTGCACATGCAGTTCAATGGTTTTGAAGCCGCGCCGCGTTATGTGCAGGTGATGATGGGCTTGTATGTGGTAATGACCGCGCTGTTCATCCGCATTCAGGCGCTGATGCTGCCGGAACTGCGCACCGCCGTGGCCGAGCAGGATTGGCCAGCCGGTGCAGCGGTGCTGGGACGGATCCGCAAGTTGGTGGGGATCAATCTGCTGGTAGGGTTGGCTTTGGTGGTGATTGCCGCGGCCCGGCCGATGTTCTAAAAGCATCGTCGGAACGCCGCCCGGACCAAGCTCGCACTCAGGAACTGCACAGATCCTGTGGGAGCGAGCTTGCTCGCGATAGCGGTCTGACAGACCGCTCACATTTCGGCAACAGCTTACAACCGCTGCACCGTCACCGAACCCGCCGCACCTTCTGGCCCAGGCTGACCATCAGCCCCGGGTTTACCGCTCTTGCCACCATCGGCCTTGTAAATCAGGCAGCCCTTGGCCTTGCCACCCGCGCCCGGTTTGCCGCCCGGGCCGGCCAGGCCACCGGCACCGCCAGCCACCTGAACCTTGATCCGGTCTGCCGGGAAGTCGTGCGGCACTGCCAGTTTGACCAGCGCCCCCGGTGCTCCCGGCTGACCGTTGCTGCCATCACTGCCATCGGCACCGCGACCGGCCTGACCCCATGTGCAGCCCGGTTCCTGGCCGTTACCCCCATCAAGACCAACGAACCCCGGTGCACCCGCACCACCGCGAGCATCAACGGTCAATTGCGCTGCGTTCAGTGTCTTGATCTGCAAATCAAGGCTGCGCCCGGATCGAGCGGCCTTCTGGTAGGTCCCGGGTGAGCCACGGGAGGTGATCTGGCTGCCTTCGGACAAATCAGCGCGACGGACCTTCAGCGCCAGCGCCTGTTCCCCCGGCACGATGGCAATGCGCGCTTCACGCCCCAGATGCAATTCACCCACGGTGACTTCGGTGACGTTCGAAGGAATCAGCAAGGTGCCGTAATCGGCCACTTCCAGACGTTCCAGTTGCAGGGCGCTGGCGGTGTTGGGCAAGCGCATCAGCGAGTTGGGTTCGACACTCACCACCTGTGCGCAGGCCAATGGGCTGATGAGTGCGGCGAGCAGACAGAGTTTACGCATGGGAAGCCTTCGAAGCGGTGGGGGCTGGAATGGTTTGCAGGTGGAATACGCCGAAAATGACGATCTTCAAGCGGTCAAGCCAGGGATGGGCGCGACCTCGAAGGCTGCGATAGCACAGCAACGCTTCCAGAAGATGGATGAACCCCAACAGGCCGCCGGCCAGGTTGACCAACGGGTGCAGCGGAAAGACAAACGGTGTGAGCAGATTGACCAGCACTACCGCCCAGAACAGCAAGGTCAGTAATCGCCCCAGTCCCCATATGACTTTCATACGCGCCCCCGATGAGAATTATTGTTTGCGCGCACAGTAACGGCTTCCACGCGGGATAAGCCAGAGGGCAAGGGAAAATTCTTCATGGAGGCCGCCGAACGGCCGTCGCAGCGATCACACCAGTCGCTCGACGGCTCTATCTCTTGGTTCAGCGGTTTATATGCAGTTCCACGCGACGGTTTTTCGCACGGCCTTCTTCTGTTTCGTTGTCGGCAATCGGTTGGCTCTCGCCCCTGCCTTCGCTGGTGATTTTGTTCGGCGCCACACCCTGGCTCAACAGGTATTCCGCCACGCTGCTGGCACGCCGCTCCGACAACGCCTGGTTATAGGCATCCGAACCGACACTGTCGGTGTGGCCGACCACCTTGATGCTGACCACATCGGCATCCTCGAACTTGCTCATCAACGCATCCAGTTGACTCTTCGCCGTCGGGGTCAGCTCGGATTGATTGAAGACAAACAGTACATCGCTCAGAGTAATGACTTCGGATTGCGCAGGCTCGACCTGGACGCTGTCCGGGTACTGCGGCACCACGCAACCGCGATGGTCGACCGGGGTATTGGCAGGGGTATCAGCGCAACGGTCGCGTCGGTCGAAAACGCCGTCGCCATCTTCGTCGCCATCCAGGGCATAGCAGATCAAGCCGCCGGACAAGATACCCAGCGCCGCCCCACCCCCGGCCCAGGCACTACTCTCGATTGCGCCCAGACCACCACCGACCAGACCGCCGATGAGGCTGCAAATTGGCCAGGTGCGTTGATTGAGGGGGGCGGTGCCATCGCTGTGGGTCGCGCAGCCGGTCAAGAGGCTGCCAAGTAGCAGAACCGGCAAGACGGTCCTTGTGAGAACGATCATGTTGAAAGCTCCTGTGTCCCCGGCCAATACCGGTTACACAGGAGTAAAGACCCGCATCCGCGACTGCACAAGGCGCGGATGCGAGGGGGGCTCAACGCTGGATTTTGATTTCGGTACGACGGTTCTGTGCACGACCGTCAGCGGTTTTGTTGTCAGCAACCGGCTGGCTTTCACCGGCACCGACAACCGACACGAAGTTGCTGCGAGGTACGCCTTGATCGATGAGGTATTCAACCACCGAGTGGGCGCGTTTATCCGACAGTTTCTGGTTGTAGGCGTCGCTACCCACGCTGTCGGTATGGCCGGTTACGGTCAGTTGAGCAGTCGGGGCTTCGGCTTTCAGGCGAGTGGCAATCTTGTCGAGTACCAGTTTGTCGGACGAGGTAAGCGTGGCTTTATCAAACTGGAAGTGGACATCGCGAATGACGATGGTTTCTTCCTGAACCACAACCGCTTCTTCGACCACAGGCGCAGGTGGTGGGCAACCGTTGGCATCGACTTGAACGCCTTTAGGCGTGCCTGGGCACTTGTCGCGACTATCCGGCACACCGTCGCCGTCTTCGTCGCCATCACCGTGCACCCAGCAATAAGCCGCTGCCGTACCGCCGACGAGCAGAGCACCATACCCTGCCCATGCCGAGCTTTCGGTCGCTCCGAGGCCCGCACCCACGACACCACCAACAGCCGCACAGGTCGGCCAGTCGGTTTTCTGCAAACCTGCGCAACCAGTCAAGACACTGGTTAGCAGAACCAAGGGTAATGCTGTCCGAACTATGCTCATCTAGTTTTCTCCTGAAGGATCGGCTTAGAACCGATTCAGGTAGTAAAGACCCGAGTTTTAAACTCCGCCAGCAATAGGCCATGCTGTTTATTCGCGTATTAACGGCAGCTTGGCGCTTTTGTCGCCAAGGCGCTCTAGGCCCGAACGTAAGGGCAGGCTAGTCTTGGCGGATCTGATTGAGGATCTTCGATGACTGCAGGTATTTCTTCACGCACGCCACAACAGGCACTGGCCGCGTTACTCGACCGATATGCCCCCGCACGTCTGTTGTTGATCGGCGCCAGCGAGTTCCCGGCACTGGAGGCTTTCAAACTCGCTCACCCGGACAGCTGCGTCGCTTTCGCCGCCCCCGGGCCGTTGCCCGACGAGTTGGCGGCCCGCCGTTTCGACCTGGCCCTGGTGGTCGATTGCCTGGAGCATTTGCCCAAGCGCGACGGCCTGAACCTGCTGGGCGGCATTCGCAACCTCAACGCCAGCCGCATCGCGGTGCTGGCGGATCTGCCGGCCTGTGGCTGGCAGGAAACCGACTTTTTCTCCCTGGCCCTGCAAGCCAGTGAACGCTTCCAACGGGACGAACAGGTCCTGACCCTGTTTACCTACGATCTGCTTGAATACAAACAAGTCCCCGACTGGCTCAATTCGCGCTTCTGGGCCAATCCGGAAAACTTCGGGAAATACTGGTGGTAATGCAATGAGTACATCCATTTGCCCTTGCGGCAGCGGCACCCTGCTCGACGCCTGCTGCGGTCACTACCATGCCGGACACCCGGCGCCGTGCGCGCAAACCTTGATGCGCTCACGCTACAGCGCCTATGTGCTGGGGTTGGTCGACTATCTGGTGGCCACCACCCTGCCCGCCCAACAGGCCGGCCTGGACCGTCAATCGATCAGCGACTGGAGCGCGCAAAGTACGTGGCTGGGCCTTGAGGTGGAAAGCTCCGAAGTGCTGGGCGGCCAGCCTGAACACGCTTTCGTGACCTTCACCGCGCGCTGGCACGACAGCAATGGCGAGCACAGTCATCGAGAGCGCTCATCCTTCGTACAGAACGCCGGGCGCTGGTACTTCATCGACCCGACCGTGCAACTCAAACTCGGGCGCAATGACCCTTGCCCGTGTGCGAGTGGGCAGAAGTTCAAGAAGTGTTGTGCGGGGTACTTCAGCAGCTAGTACATGGAATGACTGTCCACCAAGCAGGAGCTGTCGAAGGCTGCGATCCTTTGGGTCTAGACTGGGGCTCAAGGGAGAAACACCACGATGATCATCCGTCGCTGCGCACTCTGTCTGCTCACCTTGTTCCTGACACTGGGACTCGGTGGCTGTGCGTCGTGGTTCGACGACGACTTGCCGGACCCCGAGGTCCATCTGGTGAAGATCGAGGTGGTCAACGCCAAACTGCTGGAACAGAAATTCCTCCTGCATTTTCGCATCGACAACCCCAACGACAGCGACCTGACGGTGCGCGGTCTGGAGTACCGCGTTCACTTGGGCGACATACTGCTGGCCGACGGCGAGTACGAACACTGGTTCACCATCAGCCCCAGGCACAGCGCTTACTTCAAGGTACCGATCCGCACCAACCTGTGGTCCAAGGTCCGTGATCTGGCCAAACTGCTGAAAAAATCCGATCAACCCATTCCCTATCGTCTGGAAGGTGAACTGGAAACCGGTATATTCATCACCCACTACGTGCACCTGGCGCGCAATGGCGTGATAATCGCCGCCGATTTAATTCCGGAGCAACACCGATGACCCAGCAACCCCATGTCCACGGCCCTGACTGCAATCACGATCATGATCATGATCATGACCATCACCACCATGATCACGACCACGGCCATGTCCACGGTCCGAACTGCGGCCACGCTCACCAGGAACCGGTGCGCAACGCCCTGAAAGACGTCGGCCGCAACGATCCGTGCCCATGCGGCAACGGCAAGAAATTCAAGAAGTGCCACGGCGCTTGATGCTTCGGGCGAAGACTTGCTTCGCCTGTTGAATCGCCATCCTCTCCTGTGGGAGCGAGCTTGCTCGCGATGACGGCAGCACATCAACTATCAATGTGTCAGTCAGACCGCTATCGTCGGAACGCCGCCCGGAGCAAGCTCGCTCCTACAGGTTTTTCAGTCAGCCTTTAATACACATGCGGTGCTGACCACCGTCGCATACTCACCGTGCAAATTCCCCAGCGACATCGCATGCACCACTTCGGCGCTATGGGTTTGGCCAAAGAAATCAGCCTTATCGAAGGTAAAACACGCATCCTCGGCCACCCACGTATCAAACCCCAGGTTGCCCGCGGTACGCGCCGTGGACTCCACCGAGTTGTGGGTCGCGACACCGACGATGATCAACTGCCCGATCCCCGCCTCGCGCAACTGCGCCTCCAGCCCCGTCGAACAAAACGCATCCGGCACCTGCTTCTGGATCAAGCGTTCACCGGCCATTGGCTCAAACCGTTCCTGAAACTCCACCCCCGACTGCTGCGGCCAGAATACCGAGTCCTCAGAGCGGGACAGGTGTTGCACATGGATCACTGGCCGGGCGGTACGTCGCCAATGGTCAAGCAAGTCCAGCATGCGCGCTTCGGCCTCTGGATTATTCCTGCGGCCGAGCCTGGGATGCAGGATGCCTTTTTGTTGATCGATGATGATCAATGCCGCGTTTGCCTTGAGCTCCATGCCGACTGTTCTCCTGGATTGTTGAGCGTTTCGCACTTCAACATCCCCCATTGCGACTGACAAGACTGCGATCTTTCCGGTTTATCAGACAAATCCTGAAATAACCTTGTACCCCGCTTGCGCGGCCACCTCCCGCTCACTAACGTAGCGCCTTTATTGCGCGCCGCCGCCTCTACCCCCGCAGGAGCTTTGCCATGGCCTCGCCAGCCCTTACTCATTTTCTACCCCGGTTCGGCGTTGCCGCAGCAGTGGCCGGTGTGTTGAGCCTGACCGGTTGTCAGAACTTCAACGCCCAGGACACCCTACCGCCGACCTCCGGCGTACAACCACTCAAGGGCCTGGCGCAGAGCGTTTCGGTGCGCCGCAATGCCATGGGCATGCCGCTGATCGAAAGCAACAGCTTCCACGACGCGCTGTTCACCCTCGGTTACGTGCATGCCAGCGACCGCATCACCCAGATGGTTACCCTGCGCCTGCTGGCCCAGGGCCGTCTGGCCGAGATGCACGGTGCGGACCTGCTGGATGCTGACCGTTTCATGCGGGCGGTCAACCTGAAGAAAAGTGCTGGCGAGCTGTACAAGGCTTCTTCACCACGCCTCAAGCGTTTCTTCGAAGTCTATGCGCGCGGGGTCAACGCCTACCTGTTCCGCTACCGCGACAAACTGCCGGCGGATCTGGCAGCCACAGGCTACAAGCCTGAGTACTGGCAGCCGGAGGATTCGGCGCTGATTTTCTGCCTCCTGAACTTCAGCCAGTCGACCAACCTGCCGGAAGAAATTTCCTCGCTGGTACTGGCCCAGACCGTTACCACCGACAAACTTGCATGGCTGACGCCGTCGGCTCCCGACGAAAAACTGCCGGTCGCCGAAAGCGAAAAACTGCAAGGCCTCAAGCTCAACGGGCAAGTACCGGGGCTGGCCGAACTCAGCAAAGCCACGGGCCAACTGTCGGACCTGAACCTGCTGGGCGCCACTTCGTCGAACAACTGGGCCATCGCCCCACAACGCAGCCGCAGCGGCAAGAGCCTGCTGGCCAGTGACAGTCATGGCCCGCTGGGCGTGCCTTCGTTGTTCAGTTACGTGCAGATTCGCACGCCGAAGTATCAGGCATCCGGCGTGACCATCGCGGGTCTGCCGATGGTGCTTGGAGGTTTCAACGGCAAGGTGGCGTGGAGCATGACGTCCGTGATGGGCGACAACCAGGACCTGTTCCTGGAGAAGATCAAGCGCCAGAGCAACGGGCTTACCTACGAAAACGCCGGGAAGTGGCAGCCGGCGATCGTGCGCAACGAAACCTATTTCGTCAAAGGCCAGCGGCCGATTCGCGAAGCGGTGTACGAAACCCGCCATGGCCCGCTGCTCAACAGCGCCCAGGGCACCACGCTGGCCAATGGTTTCGGCCTGGCCTTGCAGACGCCGAACTTCACCGACGACAAGACCCTGGACGCGCTCTTCGACCTGTCCCGCGCCCAGAGTGTCGAGAAAGCCTCGGATGCCAGCCGCGAAATCCGCGCCATTGCGATGAACCTGGTATTCGCCGACGCGAATCACATCGGCTGGCAAGTCACCGGCCGCTACCCGAACCGTCGCGAAGGCGAAGGCTTGCTGCCCTCGCCGGGCTGGGAAGGTCGATACGATTGGGACGGTTACGCCGACCCGATGCTGCACCCGTACGATCAGGACCCGGCTCAGGGCTGGCTCGGCACCGCCAACCAACGGGTCATTCCCCATGGCTACGGCATGCAGCTGTCCAATTCCTGGGCCGCTCCGGAGCGCGGCGAGCGCCTGGCCGAACTGGCCGGTGCAGGCAAACACGACAGCCGCAGCCTGATCGCCATGCAATACGACCAGACCACCACCTTCGCTGCCAAGCTGAAGAAAATGTTCGAAGCGCCGGGTATGGCCCAGCCACTCAAACAAGCCATGGACGCCTTGCCGGCGGCCGATCGCGCCAAGGCACACGAAGCCTACAGCCGCTTGATGGCGTTCGACGGCAAGCTCGGCCCGACCTCCACCGATGCGGCCATCTACGAACTGTTCCTGCAGGAAAGCACGCGGCAGATCTTCCTCGATGAACTGGGCCCGGAAAGCAGCCCGACGTGGAAAGCTTTTGTCGCCGACGGCAAGTTGTCCTACGCGGCCCAGGCCGATCACTTGCTCGGGCGTGAGGACAGCCCGTTCTGGGATGACGTGCGTACCGCACAGAAAGAGGACAAACCGGCCATCCTCGCCCGCAGCCTCGCCGCCGCGATCAGCGCCGGCGACAGCCAGTTGGGCGGCGATCACAAAGCCTGGCAATGGGGCAAACTGCATCGCTATGAATGGAAAAACAGCAGCGGCCAGACCGTACGCGGACCGCTGCCGGCCGGTGGCGATCACACCACTCTCAACACCGCCGCCTTCGCCTGGGGCCAGGACTTCAACACCACGCTGGCGCCAGCCATGCGCTTTATCGTCGACTTCGGCCAGTCCGAACCGCTGATGGCGCAGAACGGCACCGGCCAGTCCGGCAACCCGGCCAGCCCGAACTACCTCAACAGCATCGAGCCGTGGTTCAAGGGCCAGTACATGAGCCTGCCGATGCAGCCGCAGAACTTCGACAACGCCTATGGCAAGGCGCGGTTGACGCTGACACCCGGTAAATAACCCAGCCCTTTACTTGCCCGCGATAGCGGTCTGACATTCAAAATAGAGGTTGAATGTTGAATCGTAATCGCGGTTGCGCTGACTCAAGGACAAGTCGTGTCACGAGGTGGAGTGCCCGGCCCTGCGAAACCTGCTCAGTCAATCCGTTCTTTTGTGGTGAGTTGATTTGGTGCACCCATTTCCCTGCGCACGTTTTCGTGCATAAATCTGTCTCCGGCCATTTCCAAGCACCTAAATAAAACGCTTGTTCGGCACTCTGGTTCGGAAATTGCTACTTTCAACAGGTCTTACGCTTTCCAGTAACAATAATTCTGCGCCACAAGCGCTCATATTGGTTTTTAGGGATTGAATAATGAAAAAAGCATTGCTGACCCTTTCTGCACTGGCGTTGTGCATGGCGGCTGGTTCCGCCATGGCGAAGGAGTACAAAGAACTGCGTTTCGGCGTTGACCCTTCCTACGCACCGTTCGAATCGAAAGCGGCCGATGGCAGCCTGGTAGGCTTTGACATCGATCTGGGGAACGCGATCTGCGCCGAACTGAAGGTCAAGTGCAAGTGGGTCGAGAGTGACTTCGACGGCATGATTCCGGGCCTGAAAGCCAATAAATTCGACGGTGTGATCTCGTCGATGACCGTTACCCCGGCCCGTGAAAAAGTCATCGACTTCTCCAGCGAGTTGTTCTCCGGCCCAACCGCCTACGTGTTCAAGAAAGGCTCCGGCCTGACCGAGGACGTCGCTTCGCTGAAGGGCAAAACCGTAGGCTACGAGCAAGGCACCATCCAGGAAGCCTACGCCAAAGCCGTTCTCGACAAGGCCGGCGTGAAAACCCAGGCCTATCAGAATCAGGATCAGGTGTATTCCGACCTGACTTCCGGCCGTCTCGACGCAGCGATCCAGGACATGCTGCAAGCCGAACTGGGCTTCTTGAAGTCACCAAAAGGTGAAGGCTACGAAATCAGCAAGCCAGTCGACAGCGAACTGCTGCCTGCCAAAACCGCGGTCGGTATTAAGAAAGGTAACACCGAGCTGAAAGCACTTTTGGATAAAGGTATCAAAGCGTTACACGATGATGGCACCTACGCCACCATTCAGAAGAAACACTTTGGCGATCTGAATCTGTACAGCGGCAAATAATGCCCGGCGCCCATCTCTCGATGGGCGCTTTTTTCATCCGATCAGGTTGCTGATTTATGTTCGAAACCTTATTAGAAAATCTGGGGCTCTCTGCCTTCAGCCTCAAGGGCTTCGGTCCGCTGCTGATGCAAGGCACCTGGATGACGATCAAGCTGTCGGCGTTGTCGCTGTTGCTGGCCGTGCTGCTCGGGCTGCTCGGCGCCAGTGCCAAGCTGTCAAAAGTCAAACTGATGCGCGTGCCTGCCCAGCTCTACACCACACTCATTCGCGGCGTTCCGGACCTGGTCCTGATGCTGCTGATCTTCTACAGCCTGCAAACCTGGCTGACCTCGTTTACCGATTACATGGAATGGGAATACATCGAGATCAACCCGTTCAGCGCCGGGGTCATCACCCTGGGCTTCATCTATGGTGCGTATTTCACTGAAACCTTCCGTGGCGCGATTCTCGCCGTCCCACGGGGTCAGGTCGAAGCGGCCACCGCCTATGGCCTCAAGCGCGGCCAACGTTTCTGGATCGTGGTGTTCCCGCAGATGATGCGTTATGCCCTGCCGGGTATCGGCAACAACTGGATGGTGATGCTCAAGGCCACGGCCCTGGTGTCGATCATCGGCCTCGCCGACCTGGTCAAGGCTGCCCAGGACGCGGGTAAAAGTACCTATCAGCTGTTTTATTTCCTGGTGCTTGCCGCGCTGATCTACCTGGTGATCACCAGCGCGTCCAACGTCATCCTGCGCTGGCTCGAACGTCGTTACTCCGCCGGGACCCGGGAGGCCGTACGATGATCGAACTCCTGCAGGAATACTGGAAACCCTTCCTCTATAGCGACGGCAACAACATCACCGGCCTGGCCATGACGATGTGGCTGCTCAGCGCTTCGATCTTCATCGGTTTTATCGTGTCGATCCCGCTGTCCATCGCCCGTGTATCGCCGCACTTCTACATCCGTTGGCCGGTGCAGTTCTATACCTACCTGTTCCGTGGCACGCCGCTCTATATCCAGCTATTGATCTGTTACACGGGGATCTACAGCCTGGCCGCCATTCGGGCCCAGCCCGTACTGGACGCGTTCTTTCGCGATGCGATGAACTGCACGATCCTGGCCTTCGCCCTGAACACCTGCGCCTACACCACGGAGATCTTCGCCGGAGCCATCCGCAGCATGAACCACGGCGAAGTCGAAGCGGCCAAGGCTTACGGCCTGACCGGCTGGAAACTGTATGCCTACGTGATCATGCCATCGGCCCTGCGTCGCTCGTTGCCGTACTACAGCAACGAAGTGATCCTGATGCTGCACTCGACCACCGTGGCTTTCACCGCGACTATCCCGGACGTGCTCAAAGTTGCTCGGGACGCCAACTCGGCGACCTTCCTGACCTTCCAGTCGTTCGGCATCGCCGCGCTGATCTACCTGACCGTCACTTTTGCGCTGGTCGGCCTGTTCCGCCTTGCCGAACGCCGATGGCTGGCCTTCCTCGGGCCGACCCACTAGGTCTCAACCTGCTTCAGGAACAACAGATGCGCCACCAGAAACATGACCTGCTGGCCCCACTGCCGGGGACCGCGAGACAGATCCACAGCTTTCACTTCGGCCCTCAATCGGCCAACGGCAAGATCTACATCCAGGCCTCCCTGCACGCCGACGAAATGCCCGGCATGCTGGTGGCCTGGCACCTCAAGCAACGCCTGGCGGAGCTGGAAGCCGCCGGGCGCCTGCGCAGCGAAATCGTGCTGGTGCCCATCGCCAACCCCGTGGGCCTGGAACAGGTGCTGATGGATGTGCCGCTGGGTCGCTACGAGCTGGAAAGCGGCCAGAACTTCAACCGCTGGTTCGTCGACCTCAGCGAGGAAGTCGGCAACGCGATCGAAGGCAAGCTCGGTGACGATCCGCAGCACAACCTGCAATTGATCCGCAGCAACCTGCGCGACGCGCTGGCCCGGCAGACCGCCGGCACCCAATTGCAATCCCAGCGCCTGACCCTGCAGCGACTGGCCTGCGACGCCGACATGGTGCTCGACCTGCATTGCGATTTCGAAGCGGTCGCGCACCTCTACACCACACCTGAAGCCTGGTCGCAGGTCGAGCCGCTGGCCCGTTACATCGGCGCCCAAGCCAGCCTGCTTGCAACCGATTCCGGTGGCCAGTCGTTCGACGAATGCTTCACCCTGCTCTGGTGGCAATTGAAGGATCGCTTCGGCGAGGACTTCGACATTCCGCCGGGCAGTTTTTCGGTGACCGTCGAACTGCGCGGTCAAGGCGACGTCAATCACCCGCTGGCCAGCCTCGATTGCCAGGCACTGATCGATTACCTGATCCATTTCGGCGCGATCGCCGGCGAACCCGCGCCCCTCCCCGACCTGCCCTATCCGGCGACACCGCTGGCGGGTGTTGAGCCGGTGGCCACGCCCGTCGGCGGCCTGCTGGTGTTCACCGCGCGGCCGGGCCAGTACCTGGAAGCCGGGCAACTGATCGCCGAGATCATTGATCCGGTCAACGATCTGGTCACTCCCGTTCATTGCGCCACAGCCGGGCTGATGTACGCCCGCTCGCTGCGCCGCATGGCCACTGCCGGCATGGTGATCGCCCACGTCGCGGGCACCGAAGCCTATCGCAGCGGCTATCTACTTTCGCCTTGAGGATGCACGCCCCATGTACAAATTGACCATCGAAGGCCTGCATAAAAGCTACGGCGACCATGAAGTCCTCAAAGGTGTTTCGCTCAAGGCCAAAACCGGCGACGTCATCAGTCTGATCGGCGCCAGCGGCTCGGGTAAAAGTACCTTTCTGCGCTGCATCAACTTCCTGGAACAACCCAACGATGGCGCCATGAGCCTCGACGGGCAGAACATCCGCATGATCAAGGATCGTCACGGCATGCACGTGGCCGACGCCGATGAGCTTCAACGGATTCGCACCCGCCTGGCCATGGTGTTCCAGCATTTCAACCTGTGGAGCCACATGACGGTGCTGGAAAACATCACCATGGCCCCACGCCGGGTGTTGGGCTGTGACAGGAAAGAAGCCGAGGATCGCGCCCGGCGCTACCTGGACAAGGTGGGGCTGGCCCCCCGTGTGGCTGACCAATACCCGGCATTCCTGTCCGGCGGTCAGCAACAACGGGTAGCGATTGCCCGCGCACTGGCCATGGAGCCGGAAGTCATGCTGTTCGACGAACCGACCTCGGCGCTGGACCCGGAACTGGTGGGTGAAGTGCTCAAGGTGATCCAGGGCCTGGCCGAAGAAGGCCGGACCATGATCATGGTGACCCACGAAATGAGCTTCGCCCGCAAAGTGTCGAGTCAGGTGTTGTTTCTGCACCAGGGCCTGGTGGAGGAAGAAGGCGCGCCGGAAGAGGTGCTGGGCAATCCGAAAAGCGAGCGGTTGAAGCAGTTCCTCAGCGGCAACCTGAAATAGCCGCCGGGAGTAGAAGTGGAAGCCGGCTTGTCCGGCTTCCACCATCAATCAACCGTTATGCCCCCGCTTCGTTTTCCAGCCTGAAACTGCCATTTGTTATCTGTAGACCATTAGCGTCCGTCCCACTGAAGCGCCCGGCAAACTGCGCGTCACCTCCCACCGTTAACTCAAGCGTTCCTGGATAAAGCTCTGCCTCCGAGTTGCCGCTCACATGGATGACCATGGGAGCTGCCTCGTCGAGCCTGAGGCTGTAGCTGCCACTCTGGATGTCCAACGGCAAGTACACGTAAAACGCAGTCCCCTGACCGTTATCCGCTTCAATGCAATGGATGTCTGAGCGCCGATAAAAATCGACCCCATCCGTTACGCGAAACTGCATGGAGCCGCCCGTCGTGATTACATCGGCACTCAAATTCCCCGATCGATTTGCACTCATCTGAATGTTCCTTTTCATATTCGAAGTTAACTGCCTGACGCCCTTTGCTTCCGGCCCAAGGGCACGCAGCTCCTGAATGGAACCACAGCCGTACCCGTCGATTGGTTTCCACGACAGACACAGTTACTTCCGAATATTTTCAGGCTGATTCAGACGCCACGGTCGTCAACAGCAACAACAGGCACAGGCCTGCTTACTGAAGACGACAGCGGCAGTTCACCGGCCATGAGTAGCGGAAATCGAAAGTCAGACAACAGGCGCTGGTGGCGGCTCATCCGGCAGCGTAGGCTCGCCCGGCTCATTAGGCTGCTCGTTCGGGGTATCAGGATCAGGCTGGCCGGGAATACCCCCTGCCATGCTGACGGGCGGGTGTGCCAACAAGGACCAGGCCAGAACGCCAACCTGATTGGGTTCAAGCCTTGCCAGTTCGGCACTGATTCGCGGATCGATCTTCATTCGGCACTCCTGAGCGATGACCCGACCCACCTTGCGCGGATCGGAACAGTACACCCCATAGAGTGTACGCCCGCTCAGGAATTCCCGGCATTTGCCAGACGGTTGACTCAGGTGCGAGGCAGGGTCACGCCACGCTGGCCCTGATACTTGCCGCCACGGTCCTTGTAGGACACTTCACACTCTTCGTCAGACTCAAGGAACAGCATCTGTGCCACGCCCTCGTTCGCGTAGATTTTCGCCGGCAGATTGGTGGTGTTGGAGAACTCGAGGGTCACGTGACCTTCCCACTCAGGCTCGAGCGGTGTGACGTTGACGATGATGCCGCAGCGCGCATAGGTGCTTTTACCCAGGCAAATGGTCAAAACATTACGCGGAATGCGGAAATATTCGACGGTGCTGGCCAGGGCGAAGGAGTTCGGCGGAATGATGCACACGTCGCTGTGGATGTCGACGAAGCTGCCGGCATCGAAGTTCTTCGGGTCGACGATGGCCGAATTGATGTTAGTGAACACCTTGAAATGATTGGTGCAACGCACATCGTAGCCGTAGCTCGACACGCCGTAGGAGATCACACGGCTATCGTCGCTGCCGCGCATCTGGCGCTCGACGAATGGCTCGATCATGCCGTGTTCCTGCGCCATGCGGCGAATCCACTTGTCCGATTTGATGCTCATGGCGGGTGTCCTGAATAGCGAGGTCGAAAAATTCTGTCCGGCATCTTACCGGGCGCGCCGCCGGGTTCAAAGTCCGCGGTGCAATTCTCGCCGAACAGGCGGGAATTACCTGCGCTGGCGACGAACCGTCACACCGCCGATCCTTAAAACAGAGAAACCTGTGCAAGAAGCATTGGCACGTTCCGGAAAAAGGGTTAAGGTGGCGTCACTGTGCTGCTTGTGTCACTGAGAATCTCTACACGATATGTTGAATTTCGATCCAACCATCTACAAGAATTTTTCCTGCTCTTTGCACTCAGTCTCGGCCAGGGTTCTTCCTGAGTCGCAGTTATCTTTGTTCAAGGAGTTACACCATGTCTAATCGCCAAACCGGTACCGTTAAGTGGTTCAACGATGAAAAAGGCTTCGGCTTCATCACTCCACAATCCGGTGACGACCTGTTCGTTCACTTCAAAGCTATCCAGTCCGACGGCTTCAAAAGCCTGAAAGAAGGCCAACAGGTTTCTTTCATCGCTACCCGCGGTCAGAAAGGCATGCAAGCTGAAGAAGTTCAAGTTATCTAACTTGTACTTGCTTTAGTAAAAAGCCCCGCCCTCAACAGCGGGGCTTTTTTGTGGGCGGATGTTTTGTCCACACAAAAAAGATCGCCGCCTTCGACAGCTCCCGGGTTGCCCCTGCAGGCGCTGTCGAAGGCGGCGATTTTTTGATGCTCTTACCAGGTCACGCCAAACCCTGCGGTGTAGCGTGTCTTGTCCAGATCCGCATCGTCGGCGCCGCTGATGATATCGCGCTCTGCCTTCAGGTTCAGCGAAGCCCAGTCAGTCACCTTGTATCGCAACCCCATCTCGGCATCGAGCGCGTAGTCGGCCACGCCCGACAGCGGCTTGCCGACCTCACCATTGGTGAAGAACTCGACACGTTTGCCGATCAGGTAGCGGTTGTAGTCCCACTTCATGGCCAAGGCGTAGAAATTTTCCTCGCTGCCATCGGAGAATTCATAGTCCGTGCGGTTGACCAGCGAGCCCAGGGAGAACGCCCCGAGTTCGTTATCCCAGAACTGATAGCCGGGACCGGTACCGACGGTGCGTTGACGGGAAAGGTCTTCGACCTTGTCGCGTTTGTAGACCAGGCGCCCCTGCCAGAACCATTGCTCGGTCAGGAATCGGTCGATGGAGTACTCCGCCCGCCAGTTGTCCGTGGTCACCACGTCGTCCTGGAACTCACGGTTGTACTCACCTTCAGCGGTGTGCCGCCAGCGCCCGTGTCGCGCACTGGTCTTGAAGTCGATGTCGTAGTCATCGGTGTCGTTTTCCGCCCGCTGATAATCCAGCGCGACATCGACGTTGCCTTTCCACACCAGATCCTCGACCACCGGTTTTGGCTTGAGAATCTGCTGGATGCTCGCCAGTTCGACCGTCTTCGGTCCCTCGCCGTTGGCCAGCGTGACCTTGCCGTCGTCCGCCGCTTTCAACGATTTGGCTTTCTCACCACTGTAGGCATCCTGCTTGACCAGCAACTCCTGATCGCTGTCCAGGGTCTTGACCTGTTTCCAGTCGATCGTCACCGCACCGGCGTACTCGGTCTGGATCAGCAGCTTTCCGCCATCGAACAGCGTGATCTTCCCGCTCAGCTTGTCACCGTTCTTCAACCACACGGTATCGGCCAGCAAGGGAGAGGATGCGCCGAGGACGGCGAGGCACAGCAGGGATCTGGACAACATAAACAAAATACAGGCTCAGGCTTGCGAGAAAAGTCGGCATTATCCGTAGGAACAAGGCCCTGACAAGGACTGACCCGACTATTTCTGTTGAGTTCATTTCTCAACTTCCTGCGCAGGAATTACTCTACAGATGGTAAGGCAAACTTCTTCAGGACTGACGGACGTGACCGATCCAACCGAAGACCCCGAGAGTGCAGCGCAAATCCGACGCACGGCGCTGTATTTGACGCTGGCACAAGTACCCGAGGGCAAAGTCGTCAGCTACGGCCAGTTGGCCGAGCTCGCAGGACTGGGTCGCGCCGCCCGCTGGGTCGGGCGCACACTCAGTCAACTGCCCGGCGACAGCAAGTTACCCTGGCACCGTGTTCTGGGCGCGAACGGGCGTATCAGCCTGCCGGTCGGCAGCCCTTCGGGTGATGAGCAGCGCGCACGATTACGCATGGAGGGCATCAGTGTCCTGAACAATCGTGTTGATATTCAGCGCCATGGCTGGCGTCCGGTAGAGCACAGCGGTTAGAGTGCGCGCTTTGTTTCCGTATTTCTTGAGGCAGACTCCAGCCCATGCCCCGTAAAACCTGGCGCGCCGCGCTCGCCGCTTATGCCAGCCCCTCGACACTCGTGCTGTTGCTGCTTGGTTTCGCCGCCGGCCTGCCCTACATGCTGGTGTTTTCGACGCTTTCAGTCTGGCTGCGTGAAGCCGGCGTGGCGCGTGAAACCATTGGCTATGCAAGCCTGATCGGCCTGGCGTATGCCTTCAAATGGGTCTGGTCACCCCTGCTCGACCAATGGCGACTGCCATTGCTCGGCAAACTCGGTCGACGAAGGTCCTGGCTCGTGCTGTCCCAGGCACTGGTCATCCTTGGCCTGATCGGGATGGGTTTCTGCGACCCGCAAAAGCATTTGTCCTGGCTGATCGCCATTGCCGTCGTCGTCGCTTTCGCATCAGCGACGCAGGACATCGCGGTCGATGCCTACCGCCTGGAAATCGCCGAAGACAACCGCCAGGCCGCACTGGCCGCCAGTTACATGTCCGGTTACCGGGTCGCTGCGCTGCTGGCTACCGCAGGCGCGCTGTACTTCGCCGAAGGTTTTGGCTCCACCGGCTTCAACTACAAGCATTCGGCCTGGGCCGGCACTTACATCCTGTTCGGTGCCCTGATGGTCCCGGCACTGCTGACATCCCTGTTCATGCGCGAGCCGCCAGTACCATTGCGCACGCAACTGCAGGCCGGGCGCTACAGCTTCGTGCATCAACTGGCCTCGGTGTTCGTGCTGATCGTATTGCTGGTGTCCGTGCCGGCCATGTTCACCCAGCTCTACAACACCGACTTCGCCAGCGTACTGTTCGAAGGCGAGAGCCTGCTCGACCTGCTGCTGGAGGACCGCGCCTTCCTGCGCGCGATTCTCTATACCACCCTCACCGCCCTGTGCCTCTCGGCCATGGGCCGCCGTGGCCTGGCGCCAGTGCTGACACCCGTCAACGACTTCATCCTGCGATACCGCTGGCAAGCGCTGCTGCTGCTCGGCTTGATCGCCACCTATCGGATGTCCGATACGGTCATGGGCGTGATGGCCAACGTGTTCTACATCGACCAGGGCTTCACCAAGGACCAGATCGCCAGCGTCAGCAAAATCTTCGGCCTGATCATGACCCTGGTCGGCGCTGGCATGGGCGGCCTGCTGATCGTGCGTTTCGGCATCCTGCCGATCCTGTTCATCGGCGGTGTCGCCTCCGCGGCGACCAACATCCTGTTCCTGATGCTCGCCGACATGGGCCCCAACCTGAACATGCTGGTGCTGACCATCTCCCTGGACAACTTCAGCTCGGGCCTGGCGACCTCGGCGTTCGTCGCCTACCTGTCGAGCCTGACCAACCTCAAATTCTCCGCCACCCAATACGCCCTGCTCAGCTCGATCATGCTGCTACTGCCACGCCTGATCGGCGGCTACTCAGGGGTCATGGTGGAGAAGTTCGGTTATCACGACTTCTTCCTGATTACCGCCCTGCTGGGCGTCCCGACCCTGCTGTTGATCGCCTTGCACTGGTTCCAGGAGAACCGCCGTGAAGGTCCGACACCTACACCGGAACCGGTGCACACCCCGGTCGCCGAAGAATCGTAGGTTCTTTACGCAGGAAGAATCGCGGAGGGCCGAGTGAATCGCGCCCTCCTGCCACACCACCGACCGCACGCCTGTACGCCAGCGGATCTCGCCCGTACAATGCTCCGTCATATCTCGTCATCAGCAATCGATAACGGCCAACCATGCGCACCAGTCAATTTTTGCTCGCCACACAAAAAGAAACGCCTTCCGACGCGGTCGTGATCAGCCACCAGCTGATGCTGCGCGCCGGCATGATCCGCAAACTCGCCTCAGGCCTGTACACCTGGCTGCCGATGGGCTTGCGGGTAATGCGCAAGGTCGAAGCCGTCGTTCGTGAAGAAATGAACGCTGCCGGCTCTCTCGAAGTGTTGATGCCAAGCACGCAACCGGCTGAGCTGTGGCAGGAATCCGGGCGCTGGGAAGAGTACGGCCCTGAATTGCTGCGCTTCAAGGATCGCCACGGTCGCGACTTCTGCGCCGGCCCGACCCACGAAGAAGTCATCACCGATCTGATGCGCAACGAATTGAGCAGCTACAAGCAGCTGCCGATCAACCTGTACCAGATCCAGACCAAATTCCGTGACGAAATCCGCCCACGCTTCGGTTTGATGCGCGGCCGCGAATTCATCATGAAGGACGCCTACTCCTTCCACGCCGACCAGCCTTCGCTGCAGGTCACCTACGACCGCATGCACCAGGCCTACTGCAACGTGTTCACCCGTCTGGGCCTGAAGTTCCGCCCTGTAGAAGCCGACAACGGCTCCATCGGCGGTGCCGGCTCCCACGAGTTCCACGTACTGGCCGAGTCCGGTGAAGACGACATCGTGTTCAGCAACGGCTCCGACTACGCCGCCAACATCGAAAAAGCCGAAGCCGTGCCTCGCGAAACCTCGCGTGCCGCTGCGACAGAAGAGCTGCGCCTGGTCGACACACCGAACGCCAAGACCATTGCGCAACTGGTCGAAGGGTTCAACCTGCCGATCGAGAAAACCATCAAGACCCTCGTGGTGCATGCTGAAGAGAAAGGCAAGCTGATTGCCCTGATCATCCGTGGCGACCATGAGCTGAACGAAATCAAGGCCGCCAACCAGCCAGGCGTTGCCAGCCCGCTGGTCATGGCCTCGGAAGGCGAACTGCGCGAGGCCATTGGCGCCGGTGCCGGCTCCCTCGGCCCGTTGAACCTGCCGCTGCCGATCATCATCGACCGTTCGGTCGAGCTGATGAGCGACTTCGGCATCGGTGCCAACATCGATGATAAACACTACTTCGGCGTGAACTGGGAACGCGACCTGCCTGTTCCGACCGTTGCCGACCTGCGCAACGTCGTGGCCGGCGACCCGAGCCCGGACGGCAAGGGCACCCTGGAGATCAAGCGCGGCATCGAAGTCGGGCACATCTTCCAGCTGGGCAACAAGTACAGCAAAGCGATGAAATGCGAAGTGCTGGGCGAGAACGGCAAGCCGGTCACCCTGGAAATGGGCTGCTACGGCATCGGTGTGTCTCGCGTGGTGGCGGCTGCCATCGAGCAGAACAACGACGAAAACGGGATCATCTGGAGCGACACCCTCGCGCCGTTCCAGATTGCCCTGGTGCCGCTGCGCTACGAAACCGAGCAGGTTCGCGAAGCCACCGACAAACTGTACGCGCAACTTACCGCTGCCGGCTTCGAAGTGCTGCTGGATGACCGTGACAAGAAAACCAGCCCGGGCATCAAGTTCGCGGACATGGAGCTGATCGGCATTCCACACCGGATCGTGGTCAGCGACCGCGGCCTGGCCGAAGGCAACCTGGAATACAAGAGCCGTACCGAGGCCGACGCACAAGCGCTGCCGGTCGCCGACGTACTGTCCTTCCTTCAGGCCCGCATCCGCCGCTGATAGCAGATATAGAGACGTCATGTTCAAGCGAAACACCTTAGGCCTCGGTGGTGCCGCCTTGTGCGGCGCCCTGCTGGTCAGCGGCTGTGCCAATCAAATGTCACAACGCAGCGAGCACGAGGAACGTGTCGAGCGCAAATTGCTCGATCACAGCCTGCAGATCGATGTCGGTGAGCCCAAGGTGCTTGAGCTTCCGCAACGGCGGGTGAAAATCCACGAGCAGAAGACTTTCGAAGTCACCGAATACGAAGTCACGCGTCACTACGACCGCTATACGCCGTACCAACCCTGGCGGGAGATTTACGAAATCCCGCTGGGCGCGGTGGCCGTGGTAGCGGGTGTCGGTGCCAACGTGGTCAATGTGTTCGCCCTCGGCAATTTGCCGGACAGCGTGACCAAGGACTGGCTGAGCTACGGTTTCGCCGGGCTCAACCCGTTCATGAACGTGCAGTCCCACGGTCGCGCGCAGCAGAACCTGGCCGGTATCGATGAAGTCCAGCGCGACAAGCGCACGGAGTACTCAAGCCTGCCCTGGAGCGAGCGCCCGGTCGAGGTCAAGGCCGGCAAGGAAACCTTCGAACTGACCACCGACAAAAACGGCGTGTTGCGCCTGAATCTGTTGGACAACCCGTTCGCTGAACATGACATCAATCACCTGAGTCGGTTGCTGATTCGTGTCGAGGATGCCAAGGACGACGTACACACCGACTCCTCGCTAGCCGTCAGCAGCACCTTGCGCAGCAAGCTCTATGAGGCCCACGGGCTGATTTATGACGATCTCGAGGGCGACGAAGTCAATCAGTGGGTCCACCGGGTCAAGCGCCTGTCGGAGCTGGGTCTTGAAGAGGAAGCCAGTGAACTGGAACAGAGCCTGATCGAACTGACACGCAATGATCCCGAATTGCAGACCGAATTCCTCAAGTCACTGGCCCGCAATGGCGAGCGACTGGTAGCGAATCCGGGGCTGAACTAAACGCGAGCAGGCTCGCTCCCACATAGGATTTCAGGTGTTCACAAATCCAATGTGGGAGCGGGCTTGCTCGCGAAGGGGCCCGCACATTCACCACAAAACTACCGCTCAAACAACTCCATCTGCTCGAACCCACCCCGCAAGTCCTCCAGCCGCACCCCGACACCCAACAACCGCACCGGCTTACCGCCGCGATTGAAGGCCTGGGTCAGCATCAACTGATAACTGCCCAGATCCCGCCCTGCCCCGGCCTGCTCCAATGTAGTCTGGGTGAAGTCGTGGAACTTCACTTTGACGAATGGCTTGCCCGGACGATAGCTGCTGTCGATCCGCGCCATGCGACCGGCCAGGGTCTCCAGCAGCTCGGGCAACTTGTCCAGGCAGCTCTTCAGGTCCGGCAGGTCAACATCGTAGGTGTTTTCAACGCTGATCGACTGACGACGACTGTCGTTGTGCACCACACGGTCGTCGATCCCACGGGCCAGGCTCCAGAGTCGCTCGCCAAAGCTGCCGAACTCACGCACCAGCGCCAACTTGTCCCACTCGCGCAATTGCAGGCAATCGCTGATACCCAGCTTGCCGAGCTTGTCGGCGGTGACTTTGCCGACCCCGTGCAATTTGCTCACAGGCAAACCACTGACAAAGTCCTCGACCTGGTCCGGTGTGATGACAAACAGGCCGTTGGGCTTTTTCCAGTCACTGGCAATCTTGGCCAGAAACTTGTTCGGCGCCACACCCGCCGACACGGTGATATGCAACTGGTTGGAGACCCGGCGCCGGATGTCCTGGGCGATTCGCGTTGCACTGCCTGCGAAATGCGCGCTGTCCGACACATCAAGGTACGCCTCATCGAGCGAGAGCGGCTCGATGATCTCGGTGTAATCGCGAAAGATCGCATGAATTTCCCTGGACGCTTCTCTATAGGCATCCATGCGTGGCTTGACGATGGTCAGGTCCGGGCACAGCTTCAAGGCATGCCCGGAGGACATCGCCGAACGCACCCCGTACGCTCGCGCCTCATAATTGCAGGTGGCGATCACCCCGCGCCGGTCCGCCGCCCCACCTACCGCCAGTGGTTTACCGGCCAGGCGTGGGTCGTCGCGCATCTCGATGGCTGCATAGAAGCAGTCACAATCGACGTGGATGATCTTGCGTTGGGTCATAGCAAAGCTGTGTTCATGGCAAGGAAAAGGCGTCATGGCGTGCCGGACAAACAGTATCTCACCGACACCTGTATATAGCACCAGTAGTCTGAATGTTCTTTTCCAATTGTGGGAAGAGTCGATTGTGAATTTATTTTTTCAATCGAAAAAATACTTTCAATAGACTCGCAGGCCTTGTCCTGCCTGCCTCACAGACCGGCCGACCTCCCCTTTTGAACGCTAAGCGATTGAACGGGAAGAGGTTTTATCGGAATTGGAGGTTGACACCCGAGCGCATCTCTATAGAATGAGCCACACAGACGCGGGATGGAGCAGTCTGGTAGCTCGTCGGGCTCATAACCCGAAGGTCGTCGGTTCAAATCCGGCTCCCGCAACCAAACATCAAAAAAGGCTACTCGAAAGAGTGGCCTTTTTTGTGCGTGCTCGTTTTGTAGCACCGAACGCAGGAACAAGGCCTGGACGCTCAACGAGAGCGAAACCGGAAATCGTTCTGATTCCGAAACTTAGGCCATCCCTGAGACCGTTTGCCGCGATTCAGCATTTATTTGACCTGCTTCAGGATTAACGGTTGACACCCCGGCGCATCTCTATAGAATGCCGCCACACAGACGCGGGATGGAGCAGTCTGGTAGCTCGTCGGGCTCATAACCCGAAGGTCGTCGGTTCAAATCCGGCTCCCGCAACCAAACATCAAAAAAGGCTACTCGAAAGAGTGGCCTTTTTTGTGTCTGTTGAAAAAGTCCTTTCGCAACAATGACCTGTCACTGTGTAGCAAGCCGCTTGGGGGTCACCCATGTGCCGGGTTCAGACTATGCTCTATCACAGGCTGAAGCCTCCGCGACTGATACCGCGCCATCCCTGTTGCCGGGTGATAGGCGTTAATATTTGTGATTATTTTTTTCTACAGGGATTGGTAACTTGGCTGGATACCTCCATCCTGTCGCGCACGATCCAAGAGGTGATTGATGCGCGCCAACTCGTCTGATTCACAAGACACTGTCACAGCGACACAACCGATCAATGCCGAGCGCCTGCGCCTGCTTGATCGATTGAGCAAATACCGTCAACCCATTGGCCTGGCGGTCACCCTGCTGCTGTTCGCGATCGCGCTGATTGCCTGTCGCCACCTGTTGAGCGAACTCGACCTTAACGCCCTGCACGACTCGATCCTCGACGTTCCGAAACCTGCCTTGATGGGCGCACTGGCTGCAACTGTAGTGGGCTTCATCATTCTGCTCGGCTACGAATGGTCAGCCAGCCGCTATGCCAGGGCGAGCCTGGCACCGCGCACGCTGGCTCTGGGCGGTTTCACGGCCTTTGCCATCGGCAACGCCATCGGTCTTTCAATGTTGTCGGGAGGCTCGGTTCGCTATCGCCTCTATGCCCGTCATGGCCTGGGAGCGGCAGAAGTCGCCCGCATGACTTTGTTCGCCAGCCTCTCGCTGGGTTGCGCCCTGCCACCACTGGCGGCCCTGGCGACGCTCAGCGACCTGCCAGCGGCGTCCTCCGCCCTGGGACTCTCCGAGACGTTGCTGGGCGTGGTGGCGACTGCCGTGCTCGTGCTGTTTTCGGTGCTGGCCATCGGTATCTACCGTCGTCGGCTGCCGGAACAGCCTTACCCGGACAGCCTGCTGGTCAGGATCGGGCGCCGCACCTTGCGCCTGCCCGGGCGTCGCCTGACCTTCCTGCAATTGGTCATCACCGCCCTGGACGTAGCCGCTGCCGCGACCGTGCTCTATCTGCTGCTGCCGGAAACACCGCCCTTCGGTGCGTTCCTTCTGGTTTACCTGCTGGCGCTGGCTGCCGGCGTGCTCAGCCATGTGCCGGGCGGTGTCGGGGTGTTCGAGGCCATTTTGCTGGCGGCGTTTTCCGACACCCTGGGTGCTGCGCCACTGGCGGCCGCCCTGCTGCTCTATCGCTTGATCTACGTGGTCCTGCCCTTGCTGGTGGCCTGCCTGTTGCTGCTGATCAACGAAGGCCAGCGCCTGTTCCAGACACGCCAGACGTTGCGCGCTGCCTCGGGTCTGGCGGCTCCGATACTGGCGGTGCTGGTGTTCCTGTCCGGTGTTGTCCTGCTGTTCTCCGGCGTCACTCCGGAAATCGATACGCGCCTGGAACACATCGGTTTTCTGATCCCCCATCGACTGGTCGATGCTTCGCACTTTGGCGCCAGCCTGGTCGGCGTACTTTGCCTGTTGCTGGCCCAGGGGCTGCGTCGCCGGCTGTCGGCCGCGTGGATGCTGACCACCATTCTGTTACTGGTCGGCGCCCTGCTCTCACTGCTCAAAGGCTTCGACTGGGAAGAAGCCAGCCTGATGGTGCTGACGGCGAGCCTGCTCGGGGTATTCCGCCGCTCGTTCTATCGCCCCAGCCGCCTGACCGAAGTACCGTTCTCGCCGCTGTACCTGGTGGCCAGCCTGTGCGTGCTCGGTGCGTCGATCTGGTTGCTGCTGTTCGCCTATCAGGACGTTCCGTACAGCCACCAGCTCTGGTGGCAGTTCACTCTGGACGCCGATGCCCCTCGCGGCCTGCGCTCGCTGCTCGGGGCTGCCGTGCTGCTGGTGGTGGTGTCCCTGACCTGGCTGCTGCGCACCGCGCGCCCGGTCATTCACCTGCCCACACCCGACGAACTGGAGCGCGCCAGCAAGATCCTCATGGCATCGGCCCAACCGGATGGCGGCCTGGCCCTGACCGGCGACAAGGCGCTGCTGTTCCACCCCAACGACGAGGCGTTCCTGATGTACGCCCGCCGTGGTCGCAGCCTGGTGGCGTTGTATGACCCGATCGGCCCGGGCCAGCAACGGGCGGAAATGATCTGGCAGTTCCGCGACCTTTGCGACATCCACCACGCCCGCCCCGTGTTCTATCAAGTGCGTGCAGAGAACCTGCCGTACTACATGGACATCGGCCTGACCGCGATCAAGCTCGGCGAAGAAGCCCGGGTCGACCTCAAGCGTTTTGATCTCGAAGCCAAGGGCAAAGAGATGAAGGACCTGCGCTACACCTGGAACCGTGGCACCCGCGACGGCCTTTCCCTGGAAATCCATGAACCCGGCCAGGCGCCGATGGATGAGCTCAAGGTAATTTCCGATGCCTGGCTGACCGGCAAGAATGTCCGGGAGAAAGGTTTTTCACTGGGTCGCTTCAGCGATGACTACCTCAAGCATTTCCGCATCGCGGTGATTCGTTTCGAAGGGCGCCCGGTGGCGTTCGCCAACCTGCTCGAGACCTACGGCCATGACCTAGCCAGCCTCGACCTGATGCGCGCGCACCCGGATGCTCCGAAGCTGACCATGGAGTTCATGATGGTCGGCCTGATTCAACATTATAAAAATCATGGATACGCGCGTTTCAGCCTGGGCATGGTGCCGTTGTCGGGGTTGCAACCCCGTCGAGGCGCACCCTTGACCCAGCGCCTTGGCTCGATGGTATTCCGCCGTGGTGAGCAGCTGTACAACTTCCAAGGCTTGCGCCGTTTCAAAGACAAGTTCCAGCCTGATTGGGAACCCCGTTATATGGCCGTGCCCGCCGGACTCGATCCGCTGGTTGCGCTGGCCGACACTGCTGCCCTGATCGCGGGTGGCTTGACCGGATTGGTGAAACGCTGATGATTCAACGCTCCTTGCGGTATGTATTGGGCACGCTGGTGATAGTGGCCCTGATTCTCGGTGGCGGTTTCTGGTACCTGAAACGCCCGGCACCGGAGCCGACCCTCGAATTGCTGACCCCGGCCGATGGTGCGGCGATGACCCGTGTCATCCCCGGCACAACGCCACGCGCCCAGGTGCTGGTGGCGGTCAACGAAGACCAGAAACTCAGCGACAAGCAATTGATGACCCTGAGCCGCAGTGGTTCGGCGCAAATTGTCCAGGTGATCCTGCCCAAGGATTGCCTGCTGCAAAGCCGCGCCCTGCAATCGGGCCTGCGCGAACTCAAAGGCCCGGCGACCCTGGTCAGCGGCATCGGCCCTGGCGCCGTGCTGGCCTGGCGCTGGTTGTCCGAGCAAAAGGACGACAAGGCCCAGGCCGTCTCGGTCGACCTGGCCCTGGAAAAGGGCGGCTGCACTCACCTGCTGCCCAAAAGCGCGGCCCACGGTCACTGGCTGGTCGCGTGGAACGACAACCCGGACGACACCAGTGCCGGTTTCGTGCGTGATCAACCGAACGCCGAAACCAGCATCAGCGACTACGACATCAACCTGCCACAAGTGCTGAACAACGAACTGCGCAAGATCCTCGTCGGTGGCGATAAAGCCGCTGGCGGCCTGCAGATCCCGGTGGTCGAAGTGCCAGCGGGCCAGGCCAGTGACACCGTGACCCTGTTCCTGTCCGGCGACGGCGGCTGGCGCGACCTCGACCGCGACGTGGCGGGCGAGATGGCCAAGATCGGCTACCCGGTGGTCGGCATCGATACCCTGCGCTACTACTGGCAGCACAAGAGCCCGGAGCAAAGCGCGCTGGACCTGGCTGAACTGATGCAACACTACCGGCAGAAATGGGGCACCAAGCGCTTCATCCTGACCGGCTATTCGTTCGGCGCCGACGTACTGCCGGCGATCTACAACCGCCTGGCCGAATCGGAACAGCAACGCGTCGACGCGATCATCCTGCTGGCCTTCGCCCGTACCGGCAGCTTCGAGATCGAAGTCGAAGGCTGGCTCGGCAATGCCGGCAAAGAAGCCGCCACCGGCCCGGAAATGGCCCGGCTGCCAGCCGCCAAAGTGGTGTGCATCTACGGCGAAGAAGAAACCGACGAGAGTGGCTGCACCGACAAGACGGCAGTAGGCGAAGCCATCAAGCTGCCTGGCGGCCACCACTTCGACGAGAACTACCCAGCGCTGGCCAAGCGTTTGGTGGATGTGATCGAGAAGCGTCAAGCCAAAGAAGCAGAAGCTCAAGAGTGATCTGAGCCTCGCTGAAGAAAAGCCCCCGCCATCTCACGATAGCGGGGGCTTTTTCATTCAACACCACAAATCCCTGTAGGAGCGAGCCTGCTCGCGATGGACGTCAACGATAACGCTGGCTACCTGAATGCCCGCGGTGAACTCAGGTTTTTCGCGAGCAGGCTCGCTCCTACAGGATCAGGTTTACATTTCGACCTGCGTCCCCAACTCAATCACCCGGTTCAGCGGCAGATTGAAGAAACGCAAATTGCCGTTGGCGTTCTGCAACATGAACGCGAACAGCGCTTCACGCCAGCGCGACATGCCTTCGAGCTTGGAGGCGATGACCGTTTCGCGGCTGAGGAAGTACGTGGTGCGCATGGGGCTGAAATCCAGCTCTTCGAGATGACACAGCTTCAGCGCCTGCGGTACGTCCGGCTCATCGGTGAAGCCGAAATGCAGGATGACCCGGAAGAACCCTTCGCCATAGGAGTCGACCTCGAAGCGCCGATTCGGCGGCACCCGCGGGATGTCTTCGTACACTACCGTCAGCAGCACCACTTGCTCGTGCAGTACCTGGTTATGCAGCAGGTTGTGCAACAGCGCGTGGGGCACGGCATCCGGCCGCGCCGTCAGGAATACGGCGGTGCCCTGAACACGATGGGGTGGTTGTACGGCAATGCTGCTGATGAAGATCGGCAGCGGCAATCCACCCTCATCGATACGCTCGACGAGCAACTGCTTGCCGCGCTTCCAGGTGGTCATCAGCACAAACAGCGCGAAACCCGCGATCACCGGGAATGCACCGCCCTGAACGATTTTCGGCACGTTGGCGGCGAAGTACAGACCATCGACCAACATGAAGCCGAACAATATCGGAACCGCGAAGATTGGTGGCCACTTCCACAGCAGCAGCATCACCGCCGACACCAGGATGGTGGTCATCAGCATGGTGCCCGTTACTGCCACGCCATAGGCCGAAGCCAAGGCGCCGGAGGACTCGAAACCGATCACCAGAAGGATCACGCCGACCATCAACGCCCAGTTCACCGCACCGATGTAGATCTGGCCCTGTTCGGCACTGGAAGTGTGTCGGATGTGCATGCGCGGAATGTAACCGAGCTGGATCGCCTGGCGGGTCAGGGAGAACGCACCGGAAATCACCGCTTGCGAGGCAATCACCGTGGCCAGGGTCGACAGGCCGACCAGCGGGATCAACGCCCAGCTCGGCGCCAGCAGGTAGAAGGGGTTACGGGCCGCCTCCGGATCACCTAGCAGCAGCGCGCCCTGGCCGAAGTAGTTCAGCACCAGCGCCGGCAGTACTAGGATGAACCACGCACGTGCAATAGGCTTGCGGCCGAAGTGGCCCATGTCCGCGTACAGCGCTTCGGCACCGGTCAATGCCAGCACCACGGCGCCGAGAATCGTCACGCCCATGCCCGGATGGACCATGAAGAAACGTACGCCCCACATCGGGTTCATCGCTTCCAGGACTTCCGGATGCTGGCTGATGCCATAGACGCCCAATGCACCCAGCACGAGGAACCATGTGACCATGATCGGCCCGAACAGAATGCCGATGCGCGCCGTGCCGTGACGCTGGATCAGAAACAGCGCGACCAGCACCACCAGCGACAGCGGCACGACCCAATGGTCGATACCTTCGAACGCCAGCCCCAGGCCTTCAATCGCCGACAGTACGGAGATCGCCGGGGTGATCATGCTGTCGCCATAGAACAATGCCGCGCCGATCAGTCCGCAGACCACCAGCAACATGCGCAATTTGGCATGCCCCGCCGCCGCCCGCCGGGCCAGTGCGGTCAAGGCCATGATCCCGCCTTCGCCCTGGTTGTCGGCGCGCAGCACGAACATCATGTACTTGATCGAGACGACCCAGATCAGCGACCAGAAAATGAGCGCAAGAATCCCCAGCACCCCGTCATGGTTGACCGGCACGCCATAGCCTCCGGAAAACACTTCTTTGAGGGTGTACAACGGACTGGTGCCGATATCGCCATAAACCACCCCGACTGCCGCGACCAGCATGCCGATCGGCTTCACCGCCGAATGCTCGGCATCGGTAGCCTGACTACTTGCCTGACCCATCCACCACTCCTACTTCTCAGACCCGGGCTTCTTTGAAAGAAGCACTATGCTTTGTCGTGCAGCATGCGCTGTTTTACTTCACGTTACAGACGTTTTGTTGACAGTAAAAAATCTGTAAAGCCTAACGGCGCGAAGCATAGCGCAGCACTCGTCGTATTTCCCCGCATAAAGCTGGTCAAGTGAACGACTCATCGCTAGAATTGCGCACTTTTTGATCAGAGGCGCAGTTCAAGCGCCCGTCCGTCGGTTTTGCCCTGCCCGGCAAGCGGCGTCACAAAATACCGAGGTTAGACATGTCCACCACTCCTGCGCCGGCCAATCCAAAGGTTGGCTTCGTATCCCTGGGTTGCCCCAAAGCACTGGTCGACTCCGAGCGCATCCTTACCCAGCTGCGCATGGAAGGCTATGACGTGGTGTCCACTTACCAGGACGCCGATGTCGTGGTAGTCAACACTTGCGGCTTCATCGATTCGGCCAAGGCCGAGTCCCTGGAAGTGATTGGCGAAGCCATCAAGGAAAACGGCAAGGTCATCGTGACCGGCTGCATGGGCGTCGAAGAAGGCAACATTCGCAACGTACACCCGAGCGTGCTGGCGGTGACCGGCCCGCAGCAGTACGAGCAAGTGGTCAATGCCGTGCACGAAGTCGTGCCGCCGCGCCAGGACCACAACCCGCTGATCGACCTGGTGCCGCCACAAGGCATCAAGCTGACCCCGCGCCACTACGCCTACCTGAAGATTTCCGAAGGCTGCAACCACAGCTGCAGCTTCTGCATCATCCCGTCGATGCGCGGCAAACTGGTCAGCCGCCCGGTGGGTGATGTGCTCGACGAGGCCCAGCGTCTGGTCAAGTCCGGCGTCAAAGAGCTGTTGGTAATCTCCCAGGACACCAGCGCCTACGGCGTCGACGTGAAATACCGCACCGGTTTCTGGAACGGCGCGCCGGTGAAAACCCGCATGACCGAACTCTGCGAAGCCCTGAGCACCCTCGGCGTCTGGGTTCGCCTGCACTACGTTTACCCGTACCCGCACGTTGACGAGCTGATCCCGCTGATGGCCGCCGGCAAGATCCTGCCGTACCTGGACATCCCGTTCCAGCACGCCAGCCCGAAAGTGCTCAAGTCGATGAAACGCCCGGCCTTCGAAGACAAGACCCTGGCGCGGATCAAGAACTGGCGCGAAATCTGCCCGGACCTGATCATCCGTTCGACCTTCATCGTCGGCTTCCCGGGCGAGACCGAAGAAGACTTCCAGTACCTGCTGAACTGGCTGACCGAAGCCCAGCTCGACCGCGTCGGCTGCTTCCAGTACTCGCCGGTTGAAGGCGCACCGGCCAATGACCTGGACCTGGAAGTCGTCCCGGACGACATCAAGCAGGACCGCTGGGAGCGCTTCATGGCGCACCAGCAGGCCATCAGCTCGGCGCGCCTGCAAATGCGCATCGGCCGTGAGATCGAAGTGCTGGTCGATGAAGTCGACGAGCAAGGCGCGGTCGGCCGCTGCTTCTTCGATGCCCCGGAAATCGACGGCAACGTTTTCATCGACAACGGCAGCAACCTCAAGCCGGGCGACAAGGTCTGGTGCAAAGTGACCGACGCCGACGAATACGATCTGTGGGCTGAACAGATCTAAACGCAAAAAATGCGCAAAGCCCCGCTCTCTTGACGAGATGCGGGGCTTTTTTACGGCTATCGTTTGCACATGGAAGGATTCCTATCAACCACTGCATAAGAGGCAGACGGGCATGCGTCAGCATTCGGTCATCCACACGCCGAAACTCGGCGACTACGAAGAATTGACCCGGGTCTGGGAGGCCTCGGTACGCGCCACCCACGACTTTCTGCCAGACAGCTACATCGAACTGCTGAAGAACCTGGTGCTGACCCGCTACCTCGATGCGGTGATGCTGATCTGCACCAAGGATTCGAACCAGCGCATCACCGGGTTCGCCGGCGTCGCGGCCGGCAAGATCGAAATGCTCTTCATCGACCCCGACCATCGCGGCCAGGGCCTGGGCAAGAAATTGTTGCACTATGCTCTGGAACACCTGAACGCCGACGAACTGGACGTCAACGAACAGAACCCGCAAGCCCTCGGCTTTTACTTCAAGCAAGGCTTCGAGGTCATCGGTCGCTCGGAGGTCGATGGCATGGGGCAGCCGTATCCGTTGTTGCACATGCGTTTGCGTCAGGACCAGCAAAAATCACGGCATGGATGACACGACACAGATCAAATGTGGGAGCGGGCTTGCTCGCGAAGGCGGTGTGTCAGCCAACATACATGTTGAGGCTGATGGCCCTTTCGCGAGCAAGCCCGCTCCCACAAAAAGCCTCACTGCGTAAATGGAACCGGGATTAACCGGCGCCAGGCAGGTACAATGCCCACCCCCTTTTTGTTACGGCCCTGACATGACTGACCCGATTCGTCTCTCCAAACGCCTCATCGAACTCGTCGGCTGTTCCCGTCGGGAGGCTGAGCTGTTCATCGAGGGCGGCTGGGTCACCGTCGACGGTGTGGTCATCGACGAGCCGCAATTCAAGGTCGACACCCAGAAAGTCGAGCTTGATCCAGAAGCCAAGGCCACCGCACCGGAACCGGTGACCCTGCTGCTCAATGTGCCCGCAGGCATGGACGCAGACACTGCCATGGCCACCCTCGGCGCCGAGACCCTGAGCGAAGAGCACCGCTACGGCAAGCGCCCGTTGCGCGGACACTTCCTGCGCCTGACCGCCAGCACCGACCTGCAGGCCAACGCCAGCGGGCTGCTGGTGTTCACCCAGGACTGGAAAATCCTGCGCAAACTCACCGCCGACTCCAGCAAGATCGAGCAAGAGTATGTGGTCGAGGTTGAAGGCGAGATGGTGGCCCACGGCCTGAACCGCCTGAACCACGGCCTGACCTACAAGGGCAAGGAGTTGCCGGCGGTCAAGGCCAGCTGGCAGAACGAGAACCGTCTGCGCTTTGCCATGAAGAACCCGCAGCCGGGCATCATCGCCCTGCTCTGCCAGGCGGTCGGCCTCAAGGTCGTCGGTATCCGCCGTATTCGCATCGGTGGCGTGTCCATCGGCAAAGTGCCGGTGGGGCAATGGCGCTATCTGTCCGGCAAAGAGAAGTTCTAAGGCTTTTCTCGCCGCCATCCATTTCGGCGCCGCGCCTGGCCGCGACGCCCACAGCTGAATATCAGGACTGCACACATGATTCATAACGACGTACTGCGCAGCGTGCGCTACATGCTCGACATCAGCGACAAGAAAGTCATCGAGATCATCAAGCTCGGCGGCCTGGACGTGACCCTGCCGGACCTGTTGACCTACCTCGACAAGAAAGAGGAAGACGAGGAAGGTTTCGTACGCTGCCCGGACGAAGTCATGGCGCACTTCCTCGACGGCCTGGTGATCTTCAAGCGCGGCAAGGACGAAAGCCGCCCGCCGCAGCCGATCGAAGTGCCGGTAACCAATAACATCATCCTGAAAAAGCTGCGGGTGGCGTTCGAGCTCAAAGAAGACGACATGCACGCGATCCTCAAGGCTGCCGAGTTCCCGGTGTCCAAGCCTGAGCTGAGCGCACTGTTCCGCAAGTTCGGTCACACCAACTATCGCCCATGCGGCGACCAGCTGCTGCGCAATTTCCTCAAGGGCCTGACCCTGCGAGTGCGCCCGCAGTAAACCGTTCCCTGTGTAGGAGCGAGCTTGCTCCGGGCGGCGTTCCGACGATGGATTCGAAAACGCTGCGATTATCCAGCAAGCACGCGTTATCGTTATCGACCATCGCGAGCAAGCTCGCTCCTACAAGGCCGAATGGCCCCTCATTCCGCGCAAAAATAGTGGCTCCGCTTCTGGCGGCTGACGACTAGGGTGTAAAGACCTCAGTTCTCAGGATTCGCCATGCATCCCTACTTTTCCCTGCAAGGCCGCACCGCCCTGGTGACCGGCGGCACCCGTGGTATCGGCAAGATGATCGCCAAGGCCTACGTCGAGGCGGGCGCCACCGTATACGTCTGCGCCCGCGACGTCGAAGCCTGCCAGCAAACCGCTGACGAACTCGGTGCACTTGGCCGCTGCCGCGCCATCGCGGCGAACCTCGCCACCGAAGAGGGCGTCCTGCAACTGGCCACGCGCCTGGGCGAGCAGATCACTCATCTGGACATCCTGGTGAACAATGCCGGCACCACCTGGGGCGCACCGTTGGAGAGCTACCCGATCAAGGGCTGGGAAAAAGTCATGCAGCTCAACGTGACGTCGGTGTTCAACTGCATCCAGCAGTTCCTGCCCCTGCTGCGCAAGGCCGGTTCCGAAGCGAATCCGGCGAGGATCATCAACATAGGATCGGTGGCAGGGATTTCCTCCTTCGGCGAGCAGGCGTATGCCTACGGGCCGAGCAAGGCTGCGTTGCACCAACTGTCGAGGATTCTGGCGCGCGAACTGGTGAGCCAGCACATCAACGTCAACGTGATCGCCCCGGGGCGGTTTCCGAGCAAGATGACCCAGCACATCGGCAATGATGACCAGGCGCTGGCGCAGGATACGGCGTTGATCCCGATGAAGCGTTGGGGCCGCGAGGAAGAGATGGCGGCGCTGGCGATCAGTCTGGCAAGTACTGCCGGAGCCTATATGACCGGAAACATTATTCCTTTGGATGGCGGGTTCAGCCTGTAGCTCGGCGGTGCGGCCTTCGCGAGCAAGCCCGCTCCCACCTTGGTCCTGAGTTGTTCACATATTTGTGTTTCAACCCGTTCAAATGTGGGAGCGGGCTTGCTCGCGAAAGGGCCGGCACTGCCACCACTGAACACAGGTCGATCGGGTTATCATGCCCGCCTCTTCCCCCGTCTCGACCTCAAACCATGACCTACAGCGTTTCCCCCATCGGCTTCGTGCGCTCCTGCTTCAAGGAAAAGTTCGCCATTCCGCGCCAACCGCAACTGGCCCCGGCTGCCCGTGGCGTGCTGGAACTGGTGGCTCCGTTCGATCAAGGGGACGCGGTTCAAGGCCTGGAGCAGGTCAGCCACGTGTGGCTTCTGTTCCTGTTCCACCAGGCTCTGGAAGAAAAACCTCGCTTGAAGGTCCGCCCACCGCGCCTCGGCGGCAATAAGTCCATGGGCGTGTTCGCCACCCGCGCCACCCACCGCCCCAATGGCATCGGTCAATCCGTGGTCAAGCTGGACAAGATCGAAGCCAATCGCCTGTGGATATCCGGTATTGACTTGCTGGACGGCACGCCGATTCTCGACATAAAACCCTACGTGCCTTACGCCGACATCATCGATACAGCCACCAACAGCATCGCCAGCGCTGCGCCGCTATTGATTCCCGTGCAGTGGACTGACGCAGCGCTGCAACAGGCTCACGAGCACGCTCAGCGCCTTGAGGAGCCTTTGGTTGAGTTGATCGAGCAATGCCTGGCGCAGGATCCACGCCCGGCCTATCAAATACCTGCACCCGAGCGGGAATACGGCGCGCAGTTCTGGGATCTGGATGTGCGTTGGCATTACCCGACACCGGAGCTGATCCGCGTCCTGGAAGTCATTCCCGCGCGGGTCTGAACTCCGGAAACGAAAAAGCCCGCATGACCTTCTCAGGTCATGCGGGCTTTTTAGATGTGCTGCAAATCTTCTGTAGGAGCGAGCATGCTCGCGAAAAACCTGAGGACGCCGCGGGATATCAAGCTTCCCGCGTTATCGTTAACGACCATCGCGAGCCAGCTCGCTCCTACAGGTGACCTGCGGTCACTTCTCGACGAACGCTCGCTCGATCAGGTAATCACCCGGCTCGCGCATCCGCGGCGAAACCTTCAGGCCGAAGCTGTTCAGCACTTCACTGGTCTCGTCGAGCATGCTCGGGCTGCCGCACAACATGGCGCGGTCGTCCTGCGGGTTGATCGGTGGCAGACCGATGTCGCTGAACAGCTTGCCGCTGCGCATCAGGTCGGTCAGGCGACCTTCGTTCTCGAACGGCTCACGGGTCACGGTCGGGTAGTAGATCAACTTGTCACGCAGCGCGTCACCGAAGAACTCGTTCTGCGGCAGGTGCTCGGTGATGAACTCGCGGTAAGCGACTTCGTTGACGTAACGAACGCCGTGGCACAGGATCACTTTTTCGAAACGCTCGTAGGTTTCCGGGTCCTGGATGACGCTCATGAACGGCGCCAGACCGGTGCCGGTGCTGAGCAGGTACAAATGTTTGCCAGGCTTGAGGTCATCCAGTACCAGCGTGCCGGTAGGCTTCTTGCTGATGATGATCTCGTCGCCTTCCTTCAGATGTTGTAACTGCGAAGTCAGCGGACCATCAGGCACCTTGATGCTGAAGAACTCGAGATGCTCTTCCCAGTTCGGGCTGGCAATCGAGTAAGCGCGCATAAGCGGGCGGCCGTTGGGCTGTTGCAGGCCGATCATCACGAACTGACCGTTCTCGAAGCGCAGGCCCGGATCACGGGTGCACTTGAAGCTGAACAGAGTGTCGTTCCAGTGGTGAACACTGAGGACACGCTCGTGGTTCATGTTGCTCATGTACGTGGGACTCCTGGAGATTGGTCTGCGCGTGTTCGGCGCCTGCTCTGCAAAAAAGCCGGCTCTGCGCAATTGCATCGCATTCTAAAGGCAGAGACAATATCTGTTAAATGGATTATTAAGATAAGGGTTATCGGTTATATCGATATGCGATTTACTCTCCGTCAACTTCAAGTATTCGTCGCCGTCGCCCAGCAGGAAAGTGTGTCCCGTGCCGCGGGTCTGCTCAACCTCTCGCAATCGGCGGCGAGCACCTCGATCACCGAACTGGAGCGCCAGTGCAGCTGCCAGTTGTTCGACCGTGCCGGCAAACGGTTGAGCCTGAACGCCCTTGGTAAACAACTGTTGCCACAAGCGGTGGCGCTGCTGGACCAGGCCAAGGAAATCGAGGACCTGCTCAATGGCAAATCCGGTTTCGGCTCGCTGGCCGTGGGTGCGACCCTGACCATCGGCAATTACCTGGCCACATTGTTGATCGGCAGCTTCATGCAGCGCCACCCGGAAAGCCAGGTGAAGCTGCATGTGCAGAACACTGCCAATATCGTGCAGCAAGTGGCCCACTATGAAATTGATCTGGGTCTGATCGAAGGCGACTGCAGTCATTCGGACATCGAAGTACAAAGCTGGGTCGAGGACGAACTGGTGGTGTTTTGCGCCCCTCAGCATCCGTTGGCCAAGCGTGGCACGGCCACCATGGAGGAGTTGAGCCACGAAGCCTGGATCCTGCGCGAACAGGGCTCGGGCACGCGGTTGACCTTCGATCAAGCCATGCGCCATCACCGCACTTCGTTAAACATCCGGCTCGAGCTTGAGCACACCGAAGCGATCAAACGCGCGGTGGAGTCTGGCTTGGGGATTGGCTGCATTTCCAGGCTGGCTTTGCGCGACGCATTTCGCCGCGGCAGCCTGGTGCCTGTCGAGACGCCGGATCTGGATCTGGCGCGACAGTTTTATTTCATCTGGCATAAACAGAAATATCAGACCTCGGCGATGCGCGAGTTTCTCGATCTGTGCCGCGCCTTCACCGCCGGGGTTCAGCGCAGCGACGAGATCGTGCTGCCGACGATCGCCTAGAGCAGAATCACCGCCCACACCAGGGCAATCATGCTCAATGCCACGGCTTGGGCGGCACTGCCCATGTCCTTGGCATTCTTGGACAGCGGGTGCCGCTCAAGGGAAATGCGGTCGATGGCCGCTTCCACGGCCGAGTTGAGCAACTCGACGATCAACGCCAACAGGCATACCGCGATCAACAACGCCTGTTCGACCCGGCTGACATTCAGGAAGAACGACAAAGGAATCAGGATGACGTTGAGCAATACCAATTGCCGAAAGGCGGCTTCACCGGTGAAGGCTGCGCGCAGGCCGTCCAGCGAATAACCGGAAGCATTGAGAATACGTTTCAGGCCGGTCTGGCCTTTGAAAGGTGACATAGAGTGGGCAACTGGCAAAAAAGAAGTGGGAAAGCTAGTTCAACCAAAGTCAAAAAAGCGTGAATTTGCCAGCCTTTAATGGCTGGAAATTGACTCAAGTTGTTGCAAGAGCAGCGCGGCCTGGGTCCGGGTCCGTACATTCAGTTTACGGAAAATCGCGGTCACGTGCGCCTTGATAGTCGCCTCGGAAACACTCAGCTCGTAGGCGATCTGCTTGTTCAGCAAGCCTTCGCAGACCATGGTCAGCACCCGGAATTGTTGCGGGGTGAGGCTGGCAAGCCCTTCGCTGGCCGCCTTGGCTTCATCCGAGACGCTGACCGCTTCGAACGCCTGTGGCGGCCAGAACACGTCGCCATCGAGGACCGCCCGCACGGCTTTCTGGATCACACTCAAGTCGCTGGATTTGGGAATGAAGCCACTGGCGCCGAATTCACGAGACTTGACCATGATGGTCGCCTCTTCCTGGGCCGAGACCATGACCACCGGAATCTGCGGGTACTGCCCCCGCAGCAGGACCAGCCCGGAAAAACCGTAGGCCCCCGGCATGTTCAGGTCCAGCAGCACCAGATCCCAGTCGGACTTTTCCGTCAGGCGGGCTTCCAGTTCGGCGATGCTCGCCACTTCCACCAGACGGACATCCGGACCAAGGCCCAGGGTCAGCGCTTGATGCAAGGCACTACGAAAAAGTGGGTGGTCATCGGCAATCAGGATTTCGTATGTGGCCATTTTTCAAATGATCCTGTTTTTCATGGGACGCCCGATGCATTCGGACCACGCCAAAGCACCTCAAGGCACAGCCACGCAGCTGCACTGACAAGGCACGCTCAGCGCAAAAAACGGCGCCGAAAACTCCGGCCGCACCCTAATCGGCGCCAAGCATGCCCAGCGAAACCGGGGTGGTCAAGCAGCATGGCCGGTACACTTTATTGCAGTATGCGCGACAATCAGTCCATCAATGGGGCAGCCACCTGAACATAGGGCATCAATTCGGCGTGCGCAGGGGTCGAAACGTTCATGTCCAACTGATGTTTGGCATCGAGGTAATGCTGGCTGAACACATCGAAGTAGGCATCCAGCGCCGATGCCGCCGCGACATCACCTGCAAGGTCGAGGCATAGCGCCGCCACTTCCGCCGTGCACAGATGCTCGCTGCGGGTCGAGCGGCGCAACCGGTAGCGGGAGAGTTTCTCTGGCAACAGACTGAGGATCGGCAGTCGGTCGAAATAGGGGCTCTTGCGAAAGATCTTTCGCGCTTCAGTCCAGGTCGCATCCAACAGAATGAAAAGCGGGCGCTTCGTGCCATCGACGTCCACGGTGTTTGTCACGCGCTCAGGTTCGACGTACTCACCCGGAAACACCAGGTAAGGCTGCCATTGCGGGTCGGACAACAGCGCCAGCAACTTCGGATCAACCTCGGTACGGGACCAGATGAATGCATGGTTGTCAGGCACCACGTCGGCAATCAGCCAACCGGTGTTGCTCGGTTTGAACACCTCCTTGTTGGTCATGATCAGGCACACGCCGGAACGGGTAGCGACCTGCGGACGCCATGCACACAGACAGTGACTCTCGATCACCCGGCAGTCACGGCAGCGCGGCGCACGCCAGCCGCGGGCCTGAATCGGCTTGATGCCCTCCTCTTCGCGCTGATCGCGCAAGCGGGCCACGGCATTCAAGGCAAAGCGCGCGGGGGTATGACTCATCGCGGGCAACGCCCACAGAGAAGGGAAATCGACACGAAAAACACTCGACAGGGTAAAAAGTGCCAGCAGTTTACCAGACCGCCCGGCGCAAGCCTGTACCGTCCAGCTAGCCTCCCCTATAATTCGCCGCCACTGAACGCACAGTCACGTGACGGGTCAAACCCCGCATCACTGAACCAGGAGAGTTTCATGCTGCGCCTTATCGTTCCTACCGCGGCCATTTTGCTGGCGTCGTCCTTCAACGCTCAGGCTGCGTCCTTGAAAGACACGGAACTGAACAAAATGCTGCAAAACGTCGCCACCCAAAGCAGCGTCGGCACTCCTCGAGCGATCAACGAAGACATTCTCGATCAAGGCTACACCGTTGACGGCAATCAGCTGATCAACCATCTGAGCGTGCAGAGCAGCCACGCCGACAAGATGCGCGCAGATCCAAAAGCGGTTTACTTCCAGTTGGGAGCCTCAGTCTGCCGAAACGAAGGGTTTCGCAAGCTGATGGCCAAGGGCGCGATCATGCGTTACGACTTCACTGAGGTGAAGACCAACCGCCCGGTCGGTTCCGCAAGCTTCCAGGAATCGGACTGCCTGCAACCTGCCAAGAAGAAAAAGTAATCACCTGGAGTTGGCGCGCCGCTGTTCATCTTCGGCGCGCAGTTCCGCCAGCAGCGCCTGCAAGTAATGCGAACGACGCTCGCCACCGCGCAAACGTCGGCAGCACTCCTCTTCGAGACTCAAATGATGGGTCTCGGCCGATGACTTCAGCAATCGATACAGTTGCGTATCGATCTCCAGAACGACTCTGGCCATGGTTTCCCGCCTCCTTGCACTTCACTCATGTTTGAGCAAAAAATCCTTGAACCGCTTGTATTGCGCGCCTTGCCGTTGACGCTAAGTTGTCGTGTCGCACCTGTAACTTAGTAAATCAGAGTGCAGCACACGCGACGTGCGTTCAGACGAGCGGTGAAAGCACCTTGCAAATCGTCAATAAGCGGTTGCCAGGAAAGACTTTGAGGCGCAATGATCAAGGCAGCGCAAATCACTGTGAAGGTCTAGATTTCAGGGTATCCACTTTCACTTTTTCAGGCTTGGAAAGGGGCTGGCCGTCGCTTGTCGTGTTATGCGAACGTTTCTTTCATCCAAGGGAAAACAGAACCTGTTTGGATGATCCGATGCCTTTCGGGTCAAGTAGGTCGCCCAGGCATGGGCCTGGGCAGACAGCGACACATGAAGTGTCGTGGCACCGACGTACGTTGTCGGGCCGAGGGTTCTGTGCAGAAGGAGAAGTTGAATGCCTTACCAACCGAATGATCTCCTGAGCCGTCATTTTGAAGAAAGCGGCCACGACCTTATCAGCAAGGTCGAAGAACAGCTCAAGCTGATTTCACCCAACAGCCCGAACATCCCGATCTACCGCGACATGATCCTGACCGTGCTACGCATGGCCCAGGAAGACCACAACCGCTGGAATGCCAAAATCACCCTGCAGGCCCTGCGCGAACTGGAACAGGCTTTTCGCGTGCTCGAACAATTCAAGGGACGGCGCAAGGTCACTGTTTTCGGCTCGGCCCGTACCCCCATGGAACACCCGCTCTACAGCATGGCCCGGGAACTCGGTGCCGCGCTGGCGCGCTCGGACATGATGGTCATCACTGGCGCCGGTGGCGGCATCATGGCCGCCGCCCATGAGGGCGCCGGACTGGCAAACAGCCTGGGGTTCAACATTACCCTGCCCTTCGAACAGCATGCCAACCCCACTGTCGACGGCACGACCAGCCTGCTGCCCTTCCACTTCTTCTTCACCCGCAAGCTGTTCTTCGTCAAGGAAGCCGATGCCCTCGTGCTGTGCCCGGGTGGCTTCGGTACCCTGGATGAAGCGCTGGAAGTACTGACACTGATCCAGACCGGCAAAAGCCCATTGGTACCAGTGGTGCTGCTCGACACGCCGGACGGCAAATTCTGGCAAGGCGCACTGGACTTCATTCACCAGCAACTGGAGGAAAACCACTACATCCTGCCCACTGACATGAAGCTGATGAAACTGGTCTACAACGTCGAAGAAGCGGTAGAGCACATCAACCAGTTCTACAGCAACTTCCACTCCAGTCGCTGGCTCAAGCATCAGTTCCTGATTCGCATGAATCACACACTCAGCGACCACGCCCTCGAACACATGCAGGAGGCGTTCGCCGACCTGTGCCTGAGCGATCATTTCCATCAGCACGCTTACAGCGGTGAAGAACACAACGAAGCCGAATTCAGCCATCTGGCGCGGCTGATCTTCAACTTCAATGCCCGCAATCATGGTCGCCTGCGCGAGCTTGTGGACTACATAAACCTGCCGGAAAACTGGGTACAATCAAAACCCCAGGTACAACAACGCACGCGGGAGCCGTCAAAGGTTTCGTGAGGCATAAAAAAACGGCCCGCTATCTAAATAGCGGGCCGTTTCAGTTCAATCGTCCATCCCTCGACCGCTGAACAGGCGGTTGATCATTTCCATGGAGTATCCCCGATACGCCAGGAACCTGCCTTGTTTGGCTCGCTCCCGGGCGTCTGCCGGCAATTGCCCGGAGAACTTGCGTCGCCAGGTATCGATCAATTGCTCCTGCCAATCGATACCGCTCTCACGCAGGGCGAGTTCAATATCGGTGCGCTGCAGGCCACGCTGGCCCAACTCTTCACGAATGCGTAAAGGGCCATAACCGGAGCGGGCGCGGTAGGAAACGAAACTTTCCAGGTAACGGGTTTCGGACAACAACCCCTCTTCCGTCAACCGGTCGAGTGCTGTTTCGATCATTTCAGGGAGGGCGCCGCGCTGACGCAGTTTACGCGTCAGCTCGACACGACCGTGCTCGCGTCGTGCGAGCAGGTCCATTGCGGTTCGCCGCACCGCGACGAGTGTATCGAGTACGGCGGTCATCGCTTCGATCAGATATCAGCGTCAGCCAGGTCGTCTTCGGTCTCTTTGACCGCAGAAGCTTTGGCGTCCGCAACCGATGCAGGCGACAGCAGCTTGTCACGCAGTTGCTTCTCCAGCTTTGCCGCGACTTCCGGATTGTCTGCCAGGAACTTGGCCGAGTTGGCCTTGCCTTGACCGATCTTGGTGCCTTCATAGGCATACCAGGCGCCGGATTTCTCGACGAAACCGTGCAGAACACCCAGGTCGATCATCTCACCGTTGAGGTAGATGCCCTTGCCGTAAAGAATCTGGAACTCGGCCTGACGGAACGGCGAAGCCACCTTGTTCTTCACAACCTTGACGCGGGTTTCGCTACCGACGACCTCATCACCTTCTTTCACCGCACCCGTACGACGGATGTCCAGACGAACCGATGCGTAGAACTTCAGTGCGTTACCACCGGTGGTGGTTTCCGGGCTACCGAACATCACGCCGATTTTCATACGGATCTGGTTGATGAAGATCACCAGGCAGTTGGCGTTCTTGATGTTACCGGTGATTTTACGCAGTGCCTGGGACATCAGACGGGCTTGCAGGCCCACGTGCATGTCACCCATTTCGCCTTCGATTTCAGCCTTTGGCACCAGGGCGGCCACGGAGTCGACGATGATCACGTCAACCGCGTTGGAACGCACCAGCATGTCGGTGATTTCCAGGGCCTGCTCGCCGGTATCCGGCTGGGAAACCAGCAGGTCGTCGACGTTGACGCCCAGCTTGCCGGCGTACTCAGGGTCGAGGGCGTGTTCGGCGTCGACGAATGCGCAGGTCGCGCCGGCTTTTTGAGCCTGGGCGATCACGGACAAGGTCAGCGTGGTTTTACCGGAAGATTCAGGACCGTAGATTTCAACAATACGGCCTTTTGGCAGACCGCCAATGCCGAGAGCGATGTCCAGCCCCAGAGAGCCAGTGGAAATGGCCGGGATCGCCTGACGGTCCTGATCGCCCATACGCATTACGGCACCCTTGCCGAATTGACGTTCGATCTGACCCAAGGCCGCAGCCAAGGCTTTCTTCTTGTTGTCGTCCATTAAAGTCCTCACGTAATCAATAAGGCCTGACGGCCAACACCTGTATAAGTAGCCAGTATTATTCCACAGCGTTTCCGGATCGCCTACCCCTGATTTGAGATTTCTGCCGCGGCATAGCGCAGCAGCCCCTCTAGCGCGGCCTTCACCGTTTGTCGGCGGACGTCATCGCGATTACCCGGGAAGTGCTGCCGTTCGCAGAACACCTGATCTCCGACGCCCCAGGCCAGCCACACCGTGCCAACCGGCTTGTTCGCCGTTCCACCATCCGGCCCGGCGATGCCACTGACCGCCACGGAGAAATACGCGCTATTTTTCTCCTGCGCCCCCCGGACCATCGCCTCGACCACCTCGCGGCTGACCGCGCCCACGGTGGTGAACAACTCCACCGGGACATTCAGTTGCAGGGTTTTCTGTCGGTTGGAGTAAGTGACATAACCGGCCTCGAACCAGGCCGAACTCCCGGGGATACGGGTGATTGCCTCGGCGATGCCTCCGCCGGTGCAGGACTCCGCCGTGGTGACGTGGGCATTGAGAACCTGCAGGCGTCTGCCGAGTTCGGCGGCGAGCTGGGTGATTTCGTTCACGGTCATCTCCTGATCGGGCGGGATGAGGTTAACCGTACACGAGCAGACCGCACTTGCAAGCGACAGGAACGATCAAAATGTAAAGAACCGGAGGCTCTGGAAAAGGCCTGTCGGAGAATCAATCCTCCACGTCACCGGAGGGGGTATGGCCGATACCCATGCGCTTGGCCAGCCAACGCTCATACAACCCCAGAACGACGTCTGTCCCGGCCATCGCCGCTAAACAACCACCCGCACAAGCAGCCCAGATGGAAACATTGGCAGCGTGCAGCAGCATGATGACCGAAGCGCCGCAGATCATGCTGGATCCAGACCGCAGGCTCAGGCGCCGGACAAGGGACCAGCCACGAACGCCCTCTTTTTCGGCACGCCACATTTCACCGGTAACGCCACCAAGTATTGGCAGACTGATGACCAGCCACAGAGGCATGTCCAGCAACGCATATTGCTCAGCGGTCATTTCATGCCTCCTTGAGTAGTGATCACAGCGCATTCTTTAATAGTCAGGCAGCAACATTATGCACTTATGCATAATCAGTCAATGCACAAACGCATGATCAAAGGATGTCCAATGCTTTCGGCACACGAAAAAAACCCGCTCGGGAAGCGGGTTTTATCTAAACGGATGAGTGTTAGCGGGCGTACATACCCCACCAGAAGACATGTCCGAGGATAACAATCGGCTCCTCCTGGATCTCCTGAAAGGTGTAATCTTCGTCCGGATGCTCGTCACGGTTGAAGCTGCGCAGGCGAATCCCGGTCGGCAGGCGATAGAGTTGCTTCACCCGCAATTGGCCGTTGTGATTGATTGCATAAAGGTCGCCGTCAACGATATCGCCAATGCCGCACTTGCCGGCATTGACCCCGACCGTGGCGCCGTCGCGCAGCACCGGCAACATGCTGTTGCCCCGCACTGTCACGCATTTGGCCTGGTCGAACTGCACGCCGTTATGGCGCAGGCTCCGCTTGCCGAAGCGCAGGCTAGAGCGCTCGCTCTCCTCGATAACGAATCTTCCCGATCCCGCAGCCAATTCAACCTCGCGAAGAAAGGGGACCGACACCTCGTCGTCATCGACTGGGGTATCGTCGTCCCACAGACTTATATCCTTGAGTTCCGAATGCACAGGAGCACGCCCGGCATTGGCGGCAGACGAGACGTCCGCGCGACCACGCAACTGGTCGGTGCTCAAGGCGAAATACTCGGCAATCTTCGAAATATGTTTATCCGAAGGATCGACGATCTTCCCGCTGAGAATGCGCGAGAGCGTGGATTGAGGCACGCCGGTGCGACGGTGAAGCTCCGTGGGGGAGATCCCGTGCTGATCGAGCAATGCCCTTAATACAGTAGATACGTTGCGCTTTTGCATAACGCGCATAGTGCTTGCACTTTTCGAAGAAGACAATGCCGATTTGCATAATCGATGCATAACATGATTTTGCATCGTAAAGGATGTCACCCGGCCGTGGCGCCTGCGTCGGGCAGACCGCCCATGGTAACCTTGCGCCCATCGCGGAAAAGCCCGGCCGTTGCCCTGCTTTTGCCCCACCTCTTTCAACGAGCTTCCTGACAATCCGATGAATAAAGCCGTCTCCGACCTGTCCTCCCACACCCCGATGATGCAGCAGTACTGGCGCCTGAAAAACCAGCACCCGGACCAGCTGATGTTCTACCGCATGGGCGACTTCTACGAGATCTTCTATGAAGACGCGAAGAAGGCCGCCAAGTTGCTGGACATCACCCTGACGGCCCGCGGGCAGTCGGCTGGCCAGGCGATTCCGATGTGCGGGATTCCTTACCACGCCGCCGAGGGTTACCTGGCAAAACTGGTGAAGCTTGGCGAATCGGTGGTGATCTGCGAGCAGGTCGGCGACCCGGCCACCAGCAAAGGGCCGGTGGAGCGGCAGGTGGTACGCATCATCACGCCGGGGACGGTGAGTGACGAGGCGCTGCTCGACGAGCGCAGGGACAACCTGATCGCCGCTGTCCTGGGCGATGAGCGCCTGTTCGGCCTGGCGGTGCTGGACATCACCAGCGGCAACTTCAGCGTGCTGGAAATCAAGGGCTGGGAAAACCTGCTGGCGGAACTGGAGCGGGTCAACCCGGTGGAGTTACTGATCCCGGATGACTGGCCCAAGGACTTGCCGGCGGAAAAACGCCGCGGCGTGCGTCGCCGTGCGCCGTGGGATTTCGAGCGCGATTCGGCGCTCAAAAGCCTGTGCCAGCAATTCTCGACCCAGGACCTCAAGGGCTTTGGCTGCGAAAACCTGACCCTGGCGATCGGTGCCGCCGGTTGCCTGCTGGCCTACGCCAAGGAAACCCAGCGCACCGCCCTGCCCCACTTGCGCAGCCTGCGTCATGAACGCCTGGACGACACCGTGGTGCTCGATGGCGCCAGCCGTCGCAACCTGGAGCTCGACATCAACCTGGCCGGGGGCCGCGACAACACCCTGCAATCGGTGGTGGACCGTTGCCAGACCGCCATGGGCAGCCGCCTGCTGACCCGCTGGCTGAATCGCCCATTGCGCGACTTGACGGTGCTGTTGGCACGCCAAAGCTCGATCACTTGCCTGCTCGACGGTTATCGCTTCGAAAGACTGCAACCGCAGCTCAAGGAAATCGGCGACATCGAGCGGATTCTTGCGCGGATCGGCCTGCGTAATGCCCGCCCCCGCGACCTCGCCCGGTTGCGTGACGCCCTCGGCGCACTGCCCGAACTGCAAGTGGCAATGACGGAGCTCGAAGCCCCACACCTCCAGCAACTCGCCACCATCACCAGCACCTACCCGGAACTGGCGGCACTGCTGGAAAAAGCCATCATCGACAACCCGCCCGCGGTCATTCGTGATGGGGGCGTGCTAAAAACCGGCTACGACAGCGAACTCGACGAATTGCAGTCGCTGAGCGAAAACGCCGGACAATTCCTGATCGACCTCGAGGCACGGGAAAAGGCCCGCACCGGCCTGTCGCATCTGAAGGTTGGTTACAACCGCATCCATGGTTACTTCATCGAGCTGCCAAGCAAGCAGGCGGAATCGGCACCGGCCGACTACATTCGCCGCCAGACGCTCAAAGGCGCCGAGCGTTTCATTACGCCGGAACTCAAGGCGTTCGAAGACAAGGCACTGTCAGCCAAGAGCCGCGCCCTGGCCCGCGAGAAGATGCTGTACGAAGCGTTGCTCGAAGATCTGATCAGCCAGCTGCCACCTTTGCAGGACACCGCCGGTGCCCTGGCCGAGCTGGACGTCTTGAGCAACCTGGCCGAACGTGCACTGAACCTCGATCTGAACTGCCCACGCTTCGTCAGTGAGCCGTGCATGCGCATCAGCCAGGGTCGTCACCCGGTGGTCGAACAAGTGCTGACCACGCCGTTCGTGGCCAACGACCTGAGCCTGGACGACAACACCCGCATGCTGGTGATCACCGGTCCGAACATGGGCGGTAAATCCACCTACATGCGTCAAACCGCATTGATTGTGCTCCTGGCGCACATCGGCAGCTTCGTGCCAGCGGCCAGTTGCGAATTGTCGCTGGTCGACCGCATCTTCACCCGGATCGGCTCCAGCGATGACCTGGCCGGCGGGCGTTCGACCTTCATGGTGGAAATGAGCGAAACCGCGAACATCCTGCACAACGCCACCGAGCGCAGCCTGGTGCTGATGGATGAAGTCGGGCGCGGCACCAGCACCTTCGACGGTCTGTCCCTGGCATGGGCGGCGGCCGAGCGCCTGGCGCATCTGCGTGCCTACACGCTGTTCGCCACCCACTACTTTGAACTGACCGTCCTGCCGGAAGCCCAGCCGCTGGTGGCCAACGTGCACCTCAATGCCACCGAGCACAACGAGCGCATCGTGTTCCTGCACCACGTGCTGCCCGGGCCGGCCAGCCAGAGTTATGGCCTGGCAGTTGCGCAGCTGGCAGGCGTACCGAGCGAGGTCATCACCCGTGCTCGCGAGCATCTGAGCCGCCTGGAAGACACCGCCTTGCCCCACGAAACACCGGCACCGGCCAAAGGCAAACCGGCCGCGCCGCAGCAAAGCGACCTGTTTGCCAGCCTGCCGCACCCGGTGCTGGATGACCTGGCCAAGCTCGACCTGGACGACATGACGCCACGTCGTGCTCTCGAAATGCTCTATACACTAAAGACACGGATCTAACGCAGCGGCTTGCAAGCTGTTAGAATCTCGCGCGGTTTGGGATGCTGCTGGCTAATAGCCTGGCCAGCAGACTATCGCTCCCGAACCTGGCGACCCCTACGAGAAGGGGCGCAGCAAGCCGCGCCTGAGGAGAAAATTAGAAATGACCTTCGTCGTCACCGACAACTGCATCAAGTGCAAGTACACCGACTGCGTAGAAGTCTGTCCGGTGGACTGCTTTTACGAAGGCCCGAATTTCCTGGTGATCCACCCGGATGAGTGCATCGATTGCGCGCTGTGCGAACCTGAATGCCCTGCCGTGGCTATCTTCTCTGAAGATGAAGTTCCGGCCGGCATGGAAAACTTCATTGAGCTGAACGCTGAGTTGGCCGATATCTGGCCAAACATCACCGAACGCAAAGATCCAATGCCCGATTCCGCAGAATGGGACGGCAAGCCAGGCAAGATCGCAGACCTCGAACGCTGATTACCCCCGCGTTCGCGAAAAAGGCCCCACAAGGGCCTTTTTGCTTTTCTGCGGGCAAAAAAAAGGGGCGGTTTGACCCGCCCACATTTTTTCCCTATTCCCTGTGTTCCTTTTCATCGTCCTGATGAATCGCGTCCTGCGATATCCATATCCCTCATCCATGAAGGACGTGTCTGTCCGTCGACACAACCTCAATACTAGAGTGTTCCCCTCCGGGATCAATCGGCCCCTGGCGCGAGATTCTGGTGTCACACATCATTAATACTAAAAAATATTAATATAAATCAAACATATATATGCGGTCAGCGCTCCGAATGGACGACTGCCGGGGTGTAAAAATAACGAACACTTACGCAAGAGTAAGCCTAGGCTTACAGCACGAAACCAAAATCCCGAGGGGGCTCGGTCTCCTGGCCAGGCAATAAAAAACCCCGAGCCAGTCGGGGTTTTTCATGCCATCGCAGTGAGTGCCTTATTGGAACAGCGACTCGCTCGACAGACCATTTTTTTCCAGGATCTCGCGTAGCCGCTTCAAGCCCTCCACCTGAATCTGTCTGACCCGCTCCCGGGTCAGGCCGATTTCCAGGCCGACGTCTTCAAGGGTGCTGCTTTCATGGCCGCGCAGGCCGAAGCGGCGTACAACCACTTCGCGTTGCTTGTCGGTCAGTTCCGAGAGCCATTGATCGATGCTCTGGGACAGGTCGTCGTCCTGCAACAACTCGCATGGATCGGTTGGACGATCGTCAGTCAGGGTGTCCAGCAGGGTTTTATCCGAATCCGGACCCAGCGAGACGTCGACCGAAGAAACCCGTTCGTTAAGGCCGAGCATACGCTTGACCTCTCCCACCGGTTTTTCCAGCAGGTTGGCGATTTCTTCGGGTGAGGGTTCATGGTCGAGTTTTTGCGTCAGCTCCCGCGCAGCCCGCAGGTACACGTTCAGCTCCTTGACCACATGGATCGGCAGCCGGATGGTCCGGGTCTGATTCATGATTGCGCGTTCGATGGTCTGGCGAATCCACCAGGTCGCGTAGGTCGAGAAGCGGAAACCGCGTTCCGGATCGAACTTCTCCACCGCCCGGATCAAGCCGAGGTTGCCCTCTTCGATCAGGTCCAGCAGCGACAGCCCACGATTGACGTAGCGTCGGGCGATTTTCACCACCAGTCGCAGGTTGCTTTCAATCATGCGTTTGCGCCCGGCCGGATCGCCACTTTGCGACAGGCGCGCAAAATGAACTTCTTCTTCGGGTGATAGCAGGGGAGAGAAACCAATTTCATTGAGATACAACTGCGTGGCATCAAGTGCCCGCGTGTAGTCAATGTACTTGTGCTGTTTCAAGGATGCGGAGTGTTTGGATTTGGCACGAACGGAAGGTGGAGCCGCCCCTTCATCATTCGACATCGAATCCGTATCGATGCTGCTCTCCATCAGGAGAACCTCATCGTCGATGTCAAACTCCGGCACTTCTTTACTGAGAGCCATTGTTATAGTCCTTTGGTGAGTTCGACCTCAAGCTCAAGCGGCGCCTTTCTCCCTGGCAACGCTGGAGCCTGTCCCCTCTACGCGACGGAACAGGCTGGTAGCGATCAACGGCGTGGCAGGAATTGCAGCGGATCTACAGGTTTACCTTGGCGGCGAATCTCAAAATGCAGTTTCACCCGGTCTGTACCCGTTGACCCCATTTCGGCAATTGTCTGTCCGACCTTGACCTGCTGCCCCTCCCGAACCAACAGCCTGCGGTTATGTCCGTAGGCACTGACGTAGGTTTCACTGTGCTTGATGATCACTAATTCGCCGTAGCCCCTTAAGCCACTCCCGGCGTATACCACCGTCCCATCAGACGCAGCTAAAACAGGCTGTCCCAAATCTCCGGCGATATCAATTCCTTTATTCAAACTACCGTTTGAAGAGAATTTTCCAATCAGAATGCCATTAGATGGCCATCCCCAGCCGGTCGGGGCTGGCCCGGGAGGTGGCAAAGGAGCAGGGGCTGGCTTGCTCGCGACGGACGGTACAACCGTCGTTGTGCTGGTGGTCGTACCGTTTGCCGAACGACGGATGACCGTGGTTTTACTCGACGACGAAGGTGTTGAACTGGACGAGCTGACCACCGCCGTCGACGTTGAATTGGTACGACCATCAAAGCGAATCGTCTGACCCGGACGGATGGTGTAAGGCGCAGGAATGTTGTTGCGTGCCGCCAGGGCCTTGTAGTCCCAGCCGTAACGGAAGGCGATGGAGAACAGGGTGTCCTTGGGCCGAACAATGTATTGCCCGGTGGTCACGGCTGGACGCTGAGCCGCGGCATTGTTACGGTCCACGACACGAACATCGCTGGACTTGTTGCTGGAACAACCGACCAGCAAAGTGCTCAAGACAAGGCCAGTCACCAGGCGCTGAAAGCTCGTTTTACTCATACGCTGCGCAATGACTGTGAGACTCACCCGCCGCTCCCTCTGTGGTGGCTGAAAATGTGAAATGCCGGAGTCCGGCATGAACTGTCGCAAGTATAACGGGCCGTGCACGCTTTACCTTTAATGTGGCGAATCGGTGCCGCGCACACGTTTGCTGCCTGACGATGAATCCCGTTTAACACAACGATGCCGCTGTAAGACAAAGGCAATCGAAGAGAATTCAGCGTGCCGAAACAAATGCTCAGGCCAGTGGCCCATTGAGCAGTGGCACGAAGCGCACAGCCCCCAGGACATGCCTGGAAAAACCTTGTTCCTCGCGGATGATCAGCATCAATTGCTGGACTTCGCCGGCCCCGACCGGGATCACCATTCGGCCTCCCGGTGCCAACTGGTCAAGCAATGCCTGGGGCACGTCGGTTGCCACTGCGGTGACGATAATCCCGTTGTATGGTGCCAGTGCCGGCCAACCCTCCCAGCCATCGCCCCAGCGGAACACCACGTTGCGCAGGTTCAGTTCGACCAGGCGTTCCTTTGCCCGATCCTGCAGAACCTTGATGCGCTCGACCGAGAACACACGCTCGACCAGTTGCGACAGCACCGCCGTCTGATAACCCGACCCGGTGCCGATCTCCAGCACCTTGTCGAGGGGACCGGCCTCCAGCAGCAGCTCGCTCATGCGCGCCACCATATAAGGCTGGGAGATGGTCTGGTTGTTGCCAATCGGCAGCGCGGTGTCTTCATAGGCACGGTGCGCCAGCGCTTCGTCGACGAACAGGTGGCGCGGGGTCCGGCGAATGACCTCCAGTACCCTGGCATTGGAGATGCCTTCTTCGTACAGGCGCTGGATCAGCCGCTCCCGGGTTCGCTGGGAGGTCATGCCGATGCCGCGACGCAGCATATCGTCTTGTTCGCGACCCATCAGCGCAGCCCCTCCAGCCAGCCGTCCAGACTTCTGAAGGCATCATTGAAGGTGCGATCCAGTTGCAGCGGCGTGATCGAAACATAACCCTGCATCACTGCATGGAAATCGGTACCCGGGCCGCCATCTTCGGCATCCCCGGCCGCCGCGATCCAGTAACCGGACTTGCCCCGCGGATCCACCACTTTCATCGGTGCCGCGGCTCGGGCGCGATGGCCCAGGCGGGTCAGCTGGATACCGCGGATGCGGTCCAGCGGCAAATTGGGAATGTTCACGTTCAGTACCGTACGCGGTGGCAGATCCAGGTCAGCATGGGCTTCAACCAGTTTGCGCGCGAAATGGGCAGCTGTGGGAAGGTTCTCTACCTGGCGTGAGACCAGCGAAAAGGCAAACGAGGGGTGATTCAGGAAACGCCCCTCGAGGGCCGCCGCCACCGTGCCGGAATACAGGACATCGTCCCCCAGGTTCGCACCCAGGTTTATTCCGGAAACCACCATGTCCGCTTCGCGCTCCAGCAGGCCGTTGAGGCCCAGGTGCACACAATCGGTTGGCGTGCCGTTGAGGCTGATAAAGCCGTTGGCCAGGGTTTGCGGGTGCAACGGACGGTCGAGCGTCAGCGAACTGCTGGCGCCGCTCTTGTCCTGGTCCGGGGCGATAACCACGCACTCGGTGTAATCCGCCAGCGCAGCATAAAGCGCGGCGAGACCGGGTGCGGTTACCCCATCGTCGTTAGAAATCAGAATACGCATGGGCTGTCCGTCTGCCCCACCGGCACCAGATCAACAAGCTCGCGCACCAATACGGTGGCGAAGCATCCGGCCGGCAGGACGAATTCCAGTTGCAGAATGTCAGGCTCGGGATAATGCCACGTCAACCCGCCAATGGGCAGCCGCAGGATGCGACGTTCGTGGCTCATACCGGCGTTAATCAACCAATCGCGAAGGTCCGCTTCGCGCGCGGCGATTGCCTGCTCCAGTTCATGGACAACACCCGTGGCCGGCGAGTCACCTTCGCCCCACTGCGGGCCGGTCGGGTGCAGATCGAGAATCGCCAGGCGCGGGTCGCTGCACTCGGCTTCGCCTGCCGGGAAAAAGCTGCGGCTGTCGGTGAACGCCAGCAGGTCACCGACCTGGGCACGCTGCCAGGTGCCATCGGCGACGCGGGCGGCCAGCACCTGATTGAACAGAAAACTGCGCGCCGTGGAGAGCAGACGCGAGCGCACGTTGCGCTGCTCCGGCAAGGCCTTGCGCGCGGCCCAGGCGCGAGCATCGACGACGTTGCCGCCGTCATGGCCGAAGCGCTGTGCGCCGAAATAGTTAGGGATGCCGTGTTTAACGATCAGTTGCAGGCGTTCTTCGATAGCAGCCTTGTCGCCAGCGAACTGGGTGAGGCGCAAAGTAAAGCCGTTGGCCGAGTGGGCACCGCGTTGCAGTTTGCGCTTGTGGCGGGCGGTCTTGAGGATCTTCAGCGTATCGTTTTCCGCAGCCGACAGATCAGGGTCGGCCTTGCCCGGCAATTGCACGCTGAACCACTGGCGAGTCAACGCCTGACGGTCCTTGAGCCCGGCATAACTGACGGTGCGCAATGGCACGCCGGCAGCCTTGGCAATCCGTCGCGCCGCTTCTTCAGTATTCAGACCACGCTTTTCCACCCAGATCCACAGGTGTTCGCCCTCGCCGCTGAGGGGAATGTCGAGGACTTCGTCGACCTGGAAATCTTCGGCGATCGCTTTCAGGACCGCCGTGCCGAGGGCCTCACCGTACGCCCGCGGGCCGAGCAATTGCAGTTCGTTCATGCGCGCAGCAACAAGGCAACGGAGTGCACGGCAATGCCTTCTTCGCGACCGACAAAGCCGAGCTTTTCGGTGGTGGTAGCTTTCACGTTCACTTGATCCAACTCTACTTGAAGATCCGCGGCAATCAGCGCGCGCATCGATTCGATATGCGGGGCCATTTTCGGCGCCTGGGCGACGATGGTGTTATCGACGTTGCCGACTTTCCAGCCTTTGGCATGGACCAGTGCGACGACGTGACGCAACAGCGCACGGCTGTCGGCGCCCTTGAATTGCGGGTCGGTATCCGGGAAATGCTTGCCGATGTCGCCCAGCGCCGCGGCGCCGAGCAAGGCATCGCTCAAGGCGTGCAAGAGGACGTCACCGTCAGAGTGGGCGAGCAGCCCGAAGCTGTGTGCAATGCGCACACCGCCCAGAGTGATGAAATCGCCTTCAGCGAAACGGTGCACATCATAGCCGTGGCCAATACGCATAAAAAAACGCCCCGATTTTTGTCAGGGCGTGATTCTACCTGCATTAGCCAACCAGAGCATGCGCGTGATGCCGCAAGTGCTCATCGATGAAACTGGCAATGAAGAAATAGCTGTGGTCATAGCCCGGTTGCAGGCGCAACGTCAGCGGGTGACCGGCCAGTTTGGCCGCCTGCTGCAAGGCTTCCGGCTTGAGCTGGTTGGCGAGGAAATCGTCGCGATCACCCTGGTCGACCAACAGCGGCAGCTGTTCATCGGCCTCGGCAATCAACGCGCAGGCATCCCATTCGCGCCATTTCGAACGGTCCTCTCCCAGATAGCGGGAAAAGGCTTTCTGCCCCCACGGGCAATCCATCGGGTTGTTGATTGGCGAGAACGCCGACACCGACAGATAGCGCCCCGGATTGCGCAAGGCGCAGACCAGCGCACCGTGGCCGCCCATGGAATGGCCACTGATACCGCGCCTGTCCGACGCAGGGAAATGGGCTTCGACCAATGTCGGCAATTCCTGCACGACATAGTCATGCATCCGATAGTGACGCGACCAAGGCTCCTGAGTGGCATTCAGGTAAAACCCGGCGCCGAGGCCAAAGTCCCAGGCACCATCCGGATCGCCCGGCACTTCAGGACCGCGAGGGCTGGTGTCCGGTGCGACGATGATCAGCCCGAGCTCCGCGGCCATGCGCATGGCGCCGGCCTTCTGCATGAAGTTCTCGTCGGTGCAGGTCAGGCCGGACAACCAGTACAACACCGGCAGCTTGCCGCCCTGCTCCGCTTGCGGCGGCAGGTAGACGGCGAACACCATGTCGCAGCCGAGTACTTCCGAGCGATGGCGATAGCGTTTGTGCCAGCCGCCGAAGCTTTTCTGGCAGGAGATGTTTTCCAGGCTCATGGCGGACCTCAGAAATGGATGACGGAGCGAATGCTTTTCCCTTCGTGCATCAGGTCAAACGCCTTGTTGATATCTTCCAGGCCCATGGTGTGGGTGATGAAGGTATCCAGCGGAATCTCGCCGGTTTCGGCCATTTCCACATAGCTTGGCAACTCGGTACGGCCGCGCACGCCGCCGAACGCCGAACCGCGCCAGACGCGGCCGGTGACCAGCTGGAACGGACGGGTCGAGATTTCCTGGCCGGCACCGGCAACGCCGATGATCACCGACTCGCCCCAACCCTTGTGGCAGCACTCCAGTGCGGCACGCATCAGTTGCACGTTACCGATGCACTCGAAGGAAAAATCCACGCCGCCATCGGTCATGTCGACGATGACTTCCTGGATCGGACGATCGAAGTCTTTCGGGTTCACACAATCGGTTGCACCCAGTTGCTTGGCGATCTCAAATTTGGCCGGGTTGATGTCGATGGCGATGATGCGGGCAGCCTTGGCTTTTACGGCGCCGATAACAGCCGACAGACCGATGCCGCCAAGACCGAAAATGGCGACCGTATCACCCGGTTTCACCTTGGCGGTGTTGAGCACTGCACCGATACCGGTAGTGACACCGCAGCCCAGCAGGCAGACTTTTTCCAGTGGCGCTTCCTTGGCGATTTTCGCAACGGAAATCTCCGGAAGCACGGTGTACTCGGAGAACGTGGAAGTGCCCATGTAGTGGAAAATCGTTTCGCCCTTGTAGGAAAAACGCGAAGTACCGTCGGGCATCAAGCCTTTGCCCTGGGTCGCGCGAATCGCCTGGCAGAGGTTGGTTTTTCCCGACAGGCAGAATTTGCACTGACGGCATTCCGGGGTGTACAGCGGGATCACATGATCACCGACTGCAACGGAGGTCACACCCTCGCCGATCGCTTCCACGATCGCACCACCTTCATGGCCGAGGATCGACGGGAAGATGCCTTCCGGATCAGCGCCGGACAAGGTGTAGGCATCGGTATGGCAAACACCGGAGGCCACCACGCGCAGCAAGACTTCGCCGGCCTTGGGCATGGCGACATCGACTTCAACGATTTCGAGGGGCTTCTTGGCCTCGAAGGCAACGGCGGCGCGCGACTTGATCATGGTGATTCTCCAGTGAATTAAAACGAGACAAGGAGTGTAATACATGGCTCAACGATGAATAATCGATGCAAATGCAAAATATTATTGCCACACGGGGATAATCATTGATGTCCGAAAATCGCTGGGAAGGGATCGACGAGTTTGTCGCCGTTGCCGAATGCAGCCAGTTCACCGCTGCCGCGCAACGCCTGGGGGTTTCTTCCTCCCATATCAGTCGACAAATCGTACGCCTCGAAGAGCGCCTGCAAACCCGCCTGCTCTACCGCAGCACCCGCCGGGTCACGCTGACCGAGGCCGGGCAAACCTTCCTGCAACATTGCCAACGCTTGCAGGATGGCCGCGAAGAGGCGTTGCGCGCGGTCGGCGATTTGACCAGCGAGCCCAAAGGCATGCTACGCATGACCTGTGCCGTGGCCTATGGCGAACGGTTCATCGTGCCGCTGGTGACCCGCTTCATGGGCCTGTATCCGCAATTGCGCGTCGATATCGAATTGAGCAACCGCCAGCTTGATCTGGTGCATGAAGGCCTCGACCTGGCGATTCGCCTCGGGCGCTTGCAGGACTCACGGCTGGTCGCCACCCGCCTCGCGCCGCGACGCATGTTTCTCTGTGCCTCTCCGTCCTACCTTGAACGGTACGGTCGCCCACACAGTTTGTCGGAACTGAGCCGCCACAACTGCCTCATCGGCAGTTCGGACCTGTGGCAGCTGGAACAGAACGGGCGGGAATATTCGCAACGGGTGCAGGGAAACTGGCGCTGCAACAGTGGGCAAGCGGTGTTGGACGCGGCGCTACAAGGCGTGGGGCTGTGTCAGTTGCCGGACTATTACGTGCTGGAGCATCTGAAGAGCGGTGCGCTGATTTCGCTGCTGGAGGCGCATCAACCACCGAACACAGCGGTTTGGGCGCTGTATCCGCAGCAGCGGCATCTGTCGCCGAAGGTGCGCAAGTTGGTGGATTATTTGAAGGAAGGGTTGGCCGAACGGCCGGAGTACCAGTGCTAGTGTTTTGTTGGTGTGTCAGCGAGATGTCAGCTGCCTGGACCACCGCTTTCGCGAGAAAGCCCGCTCCCACAGGGGATTAGGGTTGTTCACTAGTATTGCGGGTAACGCCGATCAAATGTGGGAGCGGGCTTGCTCGCGAAAGACGCGACGCAGTCCAGCAGTTACCCCCAAAACCCTCTAGCGGCGGTTAGCCCAACGCTGCTTCAACCATTCCAGATCCTCCGGCCGAGTGACTTTGAGGTTGTCAGCTCGACCTTCAATCAAGCGTGGCGCCAGCCCCGCCCACTCCATGGCCGACGCCTCGTCGGTGATCACCGCGTCAGCCACCAGACTGTCCGCCAAAGCCCGATGCAACGCCCCAAGGCGGAACATCTGCGGCGTGTAGGCCTGCCAGATCACACTGCGATCCACGGTTTCGACCACACGACCGTGCTTGTCGACCCGCTTGAGCGTATCCCGCGCAGGAACCGCCAGCAGCCCGCCGACAGGATCGTCAGCCAGTTCAGCCAGCAATTTGTCCAGATCGTCACGGCTGAGGTTCGGCCGTGCGGCATCGTGAACCAGTACCCAATCCTCATCATCAGCGCCCTGCGCATGCAAGTGCAGCAAGGCGTTGAGCACCGACCCGGAACGCTCCGAGCCGCCCTCGACCCGGGCAATACGCGGATCACTGGCACACGCCAGGTTCGGCCAATAAGGATCGTCCACAGCAACACTGACCACCAAACCTTTCAGGCATGGATGATCAAGGAAACAGCCAAGGCTGTGTTCGAGAATAGTGCGCCCGCCCAGTTGCAGATACTGCTTGGGACGGTCCGCGGCCATACGGGCACCGACGCCCGCGGCAGGAATCACGGCCCAGAAGGCCGGTAACGAATTAATCATTGGGCCAACTGGTAAAGGGTTTCACCGTCCTTGACCATACCCAACTCATGGCGAGCCCGTTCTTCGACGGTCTCCATGCCCTTTTTCAACTCACTGACCTCGGCGTCCATCACCCGGTTGCGTTCCAGCAATGCCTGGTTCTCAGCCTGCTGATCCGCAATCTGCTGAGTCAACTCGGCCACTTGCGCCAGACTGCCATTTCCCACCCACAGGCGGTACTGCAGGCCAGCCAGCAACAAAAGCAGGATGAGGAACAACCAATTGGGACTGCGCATCGAATATCAGGTATCCAGTGAAAAAAGACAGCCATGCCAAACGTGAAGCTTCTGATAGCACGAAGCCTGGAAGAACCAGGCTTGTGCATATAAGGCATCAGATTAGTGGCAAAAACGTCGCTGTAGCGATTTTTCCGACACAATCCGGTGTCTTTTTACCAGTTACCGCTTAACCGCGGAACTCGCCGCGACCGTTGTACTTGGCTTTGCCGTTCAACTGCTCTTCGATACGCAGCAGTTGGTTGTACTTGGATACGCGGTCGGAACGGCACAGGGAGCCGGTCTTGATCTGGCCAGCCGAAGTGCCCACGGCCAGGTCGGCAATGGTCGAGTCTTCGGTTTCGCCGGAGCGGTGCGAGATCACGGCAGTGTAACCGGCGGCCTTGGCCATCTGGATGGCTTCCAGGGTTTCGGTCAGGGTGCCGATCTGGTTGAACTTGATCAGGATCGAGTTGGCGATCTTCTTGTCGATGCCTTCTTTCAGGATCTTGGTGTTGGTGACGAACAGGTCGTCGCCTACCAGCTGAGTCTTCTCGCCGATCTTGTCGGTGAGGATCTTCCAGCCAGCCCAGTCGGACTCGTCCAGGCCATCTTCGATGGAGATGATCGGGTAACGCTCGGTCAGGCCTTTGAGGTAGTCAGCGAAACCTTCGGCGGTGAACACCTGGCCTTCGCCGGACAGGTTGTACTTGCCGTCTTCGTAGAATTCGCTGGCTGCGCAGTCCAGGGCCAGGGTCACGTCGGTGCCCAGCTTGTAACCGGCGTTGGCCACGGCTTCGGAGATCACTTTCAAAGCGTCTTCGTTGGAGGCCAGGTTCGGCGCGAAACCACCTTCGTCACCGACGGCAGTGCTCAGGCCACGGGCCTTCAGCACGGCTTTGAGGTGGTGGAAAATCTCGGTGCCCATGCGCAGACCTTCCGAGAAAGACTTGGCGCCAACCGGCTGAACCATGAATTCCTGGATGTCGACGTTGTTATCGGCGTGCTCGCCGCCGTTGATGATGTTCATCATCGGAACCGGCATCGAGTAGACACCCGGGGTGCCGTTCAGGTTGGCGATGTGAGCGTACAGCGGCAGGTCCTGGTCCTGTGCTGCTGCCTTGGCCGCGGCCAGGGAAACGGCGAGGATCGCGTTGGCGCCCAGGGAACCTTTGTTTTCAGTACCGTCGAGCTTGATCATTGCCAGATCGAGCGCTTTCTGGTCGCTTGGGTCCATGCCTTTCAACAGGTCGCGGATCGGACCGTTGATGTTGGCTACGGCCTTCAGAACGCCCTTGCCCAGGTAACGGCTCTTGTCGCCATCGCGCAGCTCGAGCGCCTCACGCGAGCCAGTGGAAGCACCGGACGGCGCGCAGGCACTGCCGATGATGCCGTTGTCGAGAAGCACGTCCGCTTCCACGGTGGGATTGCCACGGGAGTCGAGAACTTCACGACCTTTGATGTCGACGATTTTAGCCATTGTTGTAAACACTCCAAAGTTGACGAAAACGACGCAGCTGTAGGAAATCTTTGATCGTCGGCAAGTGATGTGCAGCGGGCAGTCTTGCAGACGATAAGGCTCAGGCCCGAGGGCCTGAGCGTTAAATCGTGCGGTACTTTACCGGAGAATTGAGGATTACGCGGTTTCTACCGTCGGAAAACTCTTCACCAGTTCGTCCAAAGCTTTGAGCTGGGCCAGGAATGGCTCCAGTTTGTCCAGGCGCAAGGCGCAAGGACCGTCGCACTTGGCGTTGTCCGGATCCGGGTGGGCTTCCAGGAACAGGCCGGCCAGCGACTGGCTCATACCGGCTTTTGCCAGGTCGGTGACCTGGGCGCGACGACCGCCGGCGGAATCGGAGCGACCACCAGGCATTTGCAGCGCGTGGGTCACATCGAAGAACACCGGGTATTCGAACTGCTTCATGATGCCGAAGCCGAGCATGTCGACGACGAGGTTGTTGTAGCCGAAGCTCGAACCACGCTCGCAGAGGATCAACTGATCGTTACCCGCTTCCACGCACTTGTTCAGGATGTGCTTCATTTCCTGGGGGGCGAGGAACTGGGCTTTCTTGATGTTGATCACGGCGCCCGTTTTGGCCATCGCGACCACGAGGTCGGTCTGGCGCGACAGGAATGCCGGCAACTGGATGATGTCGCAGACTTCAGCGACGACCGCGGCCTGGTCAGGCTCGTGGACGTCGGTGATGATCGGCACGCCGAAGGCTTGCTTGATGTCCTGGAAGATGCGCATGCCTTCTTCCAGGCCAGGACCACGATAGGAGGTCACAGAAGACCGGTTGGCCTTGTCGAAACTGGCCTTGAACACGTAAGGGATACCGAGCTTTTCGGTGACCTTCACATACTCTTCGCAAACCTGCATGGCCATGTCACGGCTTTCCAGCACGTTCATGCCGCCGAACAGCACCATGGGTTTGTCGTTGGCAATCTCGATGTCGCCGACGCGGATGATCTTCTGTGCCATCGGGGTTACGCCTTCTTCTGGTGTTGAGCCAACGCGGCCTTGACGAAACCGCTGAACAGCGGGTGACCGTCGCGTGGCGTCGAGGTGAACTCAGGGTGGAACTGGCAAGCGACGAACCATGGGTGATCCGGAGCTTCAACCACTTCAACCAGTGCGCCATCACCGGAACGACCGGAGATTTTCAAACCGGCTTCCATGATTTGCGGCAGCAGGTTGTTGTTCACTTCGTAGCGATGACGATGACGCTCGACAATCACGTCCTTGCCGTAGCAACCGTGGACCAGGGAACCCGGCTCCAGCAGGCAATCCTGCGCGCCCAGGCGCATGGTGCCGCCCAGGTCGGAGGTTTCGGTACGGGTTTCGACGGCGCCGGTGGCATCTTCCCACTCGGTGATCAGGCCCACGACCGGGTGACCGCTTGCACGATCGAACTCGGTGGAGTTGGCGTCTTTCCAGCCCATCACGTTACGTGCGAACTCGATAACGGCCACTTGCATGCCCAGGCAGATACCCAGGTACGGAACCTTGTTTTCGCGAGCGTATTGAACGGCAGTGATCTTGCCTTCAACGCCACGCAGACCGAAGCCGCCCGGTACCAGGATGGCATCGACGCCTTCGAGCAGCGCGGTGCCCTGGTTCTCGATGTCTTCGGAATCGATGTAGCGCAGGTTGACCTTGGTACGGTTGCTGATGCCCGCGTGACTCATCGCTTCGATCAGCGACTTGTAGGCGTCCAGCAGCTCCATGTACTTGCCGACCATGGCGATGGTGACTTCGTGCTCAGGGTTGAGCTTGGCGTCGACCACGGCTTCCCACTCGGACAGATCGGCACCGCCGCATTGCAGGCCGAAACGCTCGACGACGAAATCGTCCAGGCCCTGGGAGTGCAGGATGCCCGGGATCTTGTAGATGGTATCGGCGTCTTCCAGCGCGATTACCGCACGTTCTTCGACATTGGTGAACTGCGCGATCTTGCGACGCGACGACACATCGATCGGGTGGTCGGAGCGGCAGACCAGCACGTCTGGTTGCAGGCCGATCGAACGCAGTTCCTTCACCGAGTGCTGGGTAGGCTTGGTCTTGGTTTCGCCGGCAGTGGCGATGTACGGCACCAGTGTCAGGTGCATCAGCATCGCGCGCTTGGCGCCGACTTCGAAACGCAGTTGGCGGATCGCCTCGAGGAACGGTTGCGACTCGATGTCACCCACGGTGCCACCGATTTCGACCATTGCCACGTCAGCGTCGCCGGCACCCTTGATGATGCGGCGCTTGATTTCGTCGGTGATGTGCGGGATCACCTGGATGGTTGCACCCAGGTAGTCACCACGGCGCTCCTTGCGCAGGACGTGTTCGTAGACACGGCCCGTGGTGAAGTTGTTGTTCTGGGTCATGGTCGTGCGGATGAACCGCTCGTAGTGACCCAGGTCCAGGTCGGTCTCGGCGCCGTCGTGAGTGACGAACACTTCACCGTGCTGGAACGGGCTCATCGTGCCCGGGTCGACGTTGATGTACGGGTCCAGCTTCAGCATGGTGACCTTAAGTCCCCGCGCCTCCAGGATGGCCGCCAATGATGCCGATGCAATGCCTTTCCCCAATGAAGAAACAACACCGCCCGTGACGAATATGTAGCGCGTCATGAAAAACCCTAGAAGTCTGCGTTAAAGCGGTCCGAGCCGCCGGGGAAAGCGAAGGAAGGCCGAAGCCCCCGATCACCTGCATTAATCACAGTGCACCTTTCGAAAAAACCGCCGCGTTGGGACAGACCGGAAAATGAAACACCGGTTCGTTGCTCGCTACACATTTTTTGGAATCGCCCAGCAAAGACTGCTTGGTAATCGGCAACTCCTGCAATTCAGGCGAATCCACAGAAGTTGTATCAAGAAGGGAGCGTAGTCTACCGGAAAGCCCCTTTCAGCTCAAACCTTGATCTTCGTTCAGTGGCTGCCAATGCAAATGCCAGTCGCCGAGTGCACCACCATCGAGCCCCTTGAGGTTCGCTACCGCCAGCAGTTGCCCGTCTTTGTAGAGCAGCGGCAATCTGCCGCGTACGAAGGACGGTACAGCGCTTTCATTGAGCAAACGTTTCAGGTCCCTATGGCCGCGGCCTGGCAATGCCATGACCTCTCCCCCTTCACGATAGCGGATATGCAGCGGGCCATCGGGGATTTGCCCGGTCAGCGAAAGCACGCCGCTGCCCGGGATAACCAGCGGTGAAGCCGGATCCAGCCACACCCCGGCGCCGGGCAGAGGCCTCAGCCAGTGGCCGGACAGCCACCAGATCCGCCCGCCCGCCCGATGCAGTTCGCCATCGGCCAGCCGCCACACCGGGCAGGCATCGCCGGTGGCATCGCGCAAATCCTCCCAACCCGACCAATGGTCAGTGTCCGGCAAGCGGGTCAGCGGTTCGAGCCAATGACTCAAGGCATTGCGCTGCCGGGCACCGGACATTTGCGCAAGCGGCGCCAGCTCAAGCGACCGCAAGCCCAGCCAGGCAAACTCACTGGCAGAGCTGGCCTCACGCAAATCCATGTCCGCCAGTTCTTCAAGCAGTCCCTGAGCCTCACTCAAATGCGTCGCGCTGCGGGCCATGGTCGCCACCGCTTGCGGCCAGCGCTGGATCAGCACGGGCAAGACTTGATGCCTAAGGTAATTGCGCGAGTACTGCCGATCCTGATTCGAGGGATCTTCGACCCAGCTCAAGCCATGCGCACTGGCATAAGCCTCCAACTCAGCCCGCGTGACATCAAGCATTGGCCGCAGCAAATGCCCCTTGCCCAAAGGGCGCTGACGCGGCATCCCGGACAGTCCGCGCACGCCCGCTCCGCGCAACAAGCGAAACAGCAGCGTTTCCGCCTGATCGTCGCGGTGCTGGGCCGCCAGCAGCACTTCGTTGGCCTGAAGGGCTTCAGTGAAGGCGTGATACCGCGCATCCCGGGCTGCACGTTCAAGGCTGGCACCCGGTTGCACCTGCACGCGAACCACTTGCAGCGGCACGCCCAGCGCAGCGCACACGGCACGACAATGTTCCGGCCACGTATCGGCTACGGCTTGAAGGCCGTGATGCACATGGATGGCGTTGAGCGCCGGCAGGGATTCGGTTTGGGAGAGTGTTGCCAGAAGGTGCAGCAGGACAGTGGAGTCGAGGCCGCCGGAGAAGGCGATGCGCCAGGTCGCAGCATTGCGCCACGAGGCAAGATTCAACAAGAGTCTGGCGGGCAAATCAATATTGGACCGACTCATATCCATCACCTTGCACAAATCAAATGTGGGAGCGGGCTTGCTCGCGAAGGCGGATCAACATTCAACGCACCCGTTGACTGTTATACCGCTTTCGCGAGCAAGCCCGCTCCCACATGGGCACTGCGTGTACGGCTTAGAGACCGTAGCTCATCAGTCGATCGTAGCGGCGCTTGAGCAGCGCGTCGTTATCGAACTTCTTCAGCATCGCCAGTTGCGAGCTCAGCTCGGCGCGAATCGATGCGGCTGCGGCGGCCGGGTCGCGGTGCGCGCCGCCCAGTGGCTCGCCAATCACCTTGTCCACGATGCCCAGGCCTTTGAGGCGCTCGGCGGTGATGCCCATCGCTTCTGCGGCATCCGGTGCCTTCTCGGAGGTTTTCCACAGAATCGAAGCGCAACCTTCCGGCGAAATCACCGCGTAGGTGGAGTATTGCAGCATGTTCAACTGGTCGCAGACACCGATCGCCAGTGCACCACCGGAACCACCCTCACCGATCACGGTGGCGATGATTGGGGTTTTCAGGCGGGCCATGACACGCAGGTTCCAGGCAATCGCTTCGCTCTGGTTGCGCTCTTCAGCGTCAATGCCAGGGTAAGCGCCCGGAGTGTCGATGAAGGTCAGGATCGGCATTTTGAAACGTTCGGCCATTTCCATCAGGCGGCAAGCCTTGCGGTAGCCTTCCGGACGCGGCATGCCGAAATTGCGGCGAACTTTCTCGCGCACTTCACGGCCTTTCTGGTGACCGATGATCATCACCGGCTTGTCGTCCAGACGGGCAATACCGCCAACGATGGCAGCGTCGTCCGAGAAGTGACGGTCACCGTGCAGTTCGTCGAACTCGGTGAAGATGTGTTCGATGTAGTCCAGGGTATACGGACGTTTCGGGTGACGCGCCAGACGTGCGATCTGCCAGCTGGTCAGCTTGCCGAAGATGTCTTCGGTCAGCGTTTTGCTCTTGTCCTGCAGGCGGGAGATCTCATCGCCGATATTCAGCGAATTGTCATTACCGACCAAGCGCAACTCTTCGATCTTGGCTTGCAGGTCGGCGATCGGCTGTTCGAAATCTAGAAAATTCGGGTTCATAGGCGTCCGTCTTGGGTCGAGTCCCAAGGGTTCTTGGGCCGGCCGGTTGTCTATTCGCGCCCTACCTTAAGGGACAGGCGCGTTGAGGTCGAGATTAAAAATTCAGGTCAAGGTCAGGGCAATCTGATAGCACTGACCGTCAACGGTATTGGAGGAAGACGTTGTCTCGCCCGAACTGGTCACGCAGGGCTTGAATCAACGCATCCGCCGGATCGATTCGCCAGCCTTCGCCGAACTGCAACAAGGCCTTCGCATCGGGGCTGGTGTAGTCCAAGGTGATCGGGCACGCGCCGCGGTGACGCTTCAACAGTTCACCCAGCCAGCGTAGCTGATCGCCCTTGAGGTCCTTGGTATGCAACTTCAGGCGCAGGCTTTCGGCCAGATTGGTGCGCGCATCCTCCATGCTCATCACCCGCTTGACCCGCAATTTCAGGCCACCGGAGAAGTCGTCGTTGCTGACCTCGCCTTCGACCACCACCATCGCGTCGGTCTGCAACAACGATTGCGCGGAATGGAACGCCTCGGAAAACAGCGAGGCCTCGATTCGTCCGGAGCGGTCGTCGAGGGTGATGAACCCCATCTTGTCGCCCTTTTTGTTCTTCATCACCCGCAAGGCGATGATCATCCCGGCAACGGTCTGGGTATCACGCGCCGGTTTCAGGTCGATGATGCGCTGGCGGGCGAAGCGACGGATTTCACCTTCGTACTCGTCGATCGGGTGACCGGTCAGGTACAGGCCGAGGGTATCTTTCTCCCCCTTCAGGCGCTCCTTGAGGGTCAGTTCCTTGGCCTTGCGGTGATTGGCGTAGACGTCGGCGTCTTCTTCGACAAACAGACCGCCAAACAGGTCGGAGTGACCGCTGTCCTGGGTGCGCGCGGTCTGTTCGGCCGCCTTGATCGCCTCTTCCATGGCCGTCAGCAGCACCGCGCGATTGCGGTCGATGTTGGCCTGGTAGGCTTTCTGCTCGTCGTGGAAATACGGCCCGAGGCGATCCAGGGCGCCGCTGCGGATCAAACCGTCGAGGGTGCGCTTGTTGATGCGCTTGAGGTCGACCCGTGCGCAGAAATCGAACAGATCCTTGAACGGACCGGCCAGACGCGCTTCGGTGATTGCCTCGACCGGACCTTCACCCACGCCCTTGATGGCGCCCAGGCCGTAAATGATCCGGCCTTCGTCGTTCACCGTGAACTTGAACTCGGACGTGTTCACGTCCGGCGCGTCGAGACGCAGCTTCATCGTCCGCACTTCTTCGATCAAGGTCACGACCTTGTCGGTGTTGTGCATATCCGCAGAGAGTACCGCGGCCATGAACGGCGCCGGGTAGTGCGCCTTCAGCCATGCGGTCTGGTACGACACCAGGCCATAGGCGGCGGAGTGGGATTTGTTGAAGCCGTAACCGGCGAATTTTTCCACCAGGTCGAAAATGTTACCGGCGAGGTCCGCGTCGATATTGTTGGTGGCGCAACCTTCAATGAAGCCACCGCGCTGCTTGGCCATTTCCTCGGGTTTTTTCTTACCCATGGCTCGACGCAGCATGTCCGCACCACCGAGGGTGTAACCGGCCATGACCTGGGCAATCTGCATCACCTGTTCCTGGTACAGGATGATGCCGTAAGTCGGTGCCAGTACCGGCTTGAGGCCTTCGTACTGGTAGTCCGAGTGCGGATACGCCAGCTCGGCGCGACCGTGCTTACGGTTGATGAAGTCGTCCACCATGCCCGATTGCAGCGGGCCCGGACGGAACAGTGCCACCAGTGCGATCAAGTCTTCCAGGCAGTCGGGCTTGAGCTTTTTGATCAGCTCCTTCATGCCCCGGGATTCAAGCTGGAACACCGCCGTGGTTTCGGCTTTTTGCAGCAAGGTGTAGGTCGGTTTGTCATCCAGCGGGATGAACGCGATATCCAGCGGCGGTTCGTTGACCTTGGCACGGTCGCGGTTGATCGTTTTCAGCGCCCAGTCGATGATCGTCAGGGTCCGCAGGCCGAGGAAGTCGAACTTCACCAGGCCGGCCGCCTCGACGTCATCCTTGTCGAACTGGGTTACCAGGCCATCACCGGCTTCGTCGCAATAGATCGGCGAGAAGTCGGTCAGCTTGGTCGGGGCGATTACCACACCACCGGCGTGCTTGCCGACGTTACGCACAACGCCTTCGAGCTTGCGGGCCATCTCCCAGATTTCTGCGGCCTCTTCATCGACCTTGATGAAATCGCGCAGGATCTCTTCCTGCTCATAGGCCTTTTCCAGGGTCATGCCGACTTCGAACGGAATCATCTTCGACAGACGATCCGCCAGGCCATAGGACTTGCCCTGCACCCGCGCCACGTCGCGGACCACCGCCTTTGCCGCCATGGAACCGAAGGTGATGATCTGGCTCACGGCGTTGCGGCCGTACTTCTCGGCTACGTAGTCGATTACCCGGTCGCGACCGTCCATGCAGAAGTCGACGTCGAAGTCGGGCATGGATACCCGTTCCGGGTTGAGGAATCGTTCGAACAGCAGGTCATATTCCAGCGGGTCGAGGTCGGTGATCTTCTGCACATAGGCCACCAGCGACCCGGCACCCGATCCACGGCCAGGACCCACCGGTACGCCGTTGTTCTTGGCCCACTGGATAAAGTCCATCACGATCAGGAAGTAACCGGGGAACCCCATCTGGATGATGATATCCAGCTCGAAATTCAGCCGGTCGACATAGACCTGGCGCTTGGCCTCGTAGTCTTCGGTGGTGTCCTTGGGCAGCAGAACGGCAAGGCGCTCTTCCAGACCGTCGAAGGACACCTTGCGGAAGTACTCGTCGATGGTCATGCCATCGGGGATCGGGAAGTTGGGCAGGAAGTGCGTGCCCAGCTTCACTTCAATGTTGCAGCGCTTGGCGATCTCGACGGTGTTTTCCAGCGCTTCGGGAATGTCGCTGAACAGCTCGGCCATTTCCTCGGCGCTTTTGAGATACTGCTGATCGCTGTAATTCTTCGAACGCCGCGGATCGTCGAGGGCGCGGCCCTCACCGATGCAAACGCGGGTTTCGTGGGCAGCGAAGTCTTCCTGCTTGATGAAGCGCACGTCGTTGGTCGCCACCAGCGGCGCACCGAGCTTCTCGGCCAGGGCCACGGCACCGTGCAGTTGTTCTTCATCGTTGGGGCGGTTGGTGCGCTGGATTTCCAGATAGAAACGATCCGGAAACACGTCCATCCATTCGCGGGCCAGGGTTTCGGCCTCGGCGGGGTTGCCGCTGAGCATGGCCTGGCCGATCTCGCCTTCTTTGGCCGCCGACAGCATGATCAAGCCCGAGTTGGCTTCAGCGACCCATTCGCGCTCGATGATGATCGCGCCGTTGCGCTGACCATCGATAAAGCCGCGGGAAATCAGTTCGGTGAGGTTGCGATAGCCTTCGGCGTTCATCACCAGCAGGCTGATCCGGCTCAGGGGGTTGTCCGGATCCTTGTTCGACAGCCACAGGTCGGCGCCGCAGATCGGCTTGATCCCGGCACCCATGGCGTTTTTATAGAATTTGACCAGGGAACACATGTTGTTCTGGTCGGTGACCGCCACGGCAGGCATGTTCATGCCCACCAGGGTCTTGACCAGCGGTTTGATCCGCACCAGACCGTCGACCAGAGAGTATTCAGTGTGCAGGCGTAGGTGAACGAATGAAGCCGGCATAGTGATCCTGTCTATAAACATGAAGACAACAAGGCCCGGATTGTACCGGGCCTTGGTAAAAAAAATCAGCCTTGCGACTAACTCTCTACGGCGCTCTCTAGCGCCTCATACGCCAGCCGCACCGGGGCAAACGAACGCCGATGAATCGGGGTCGGCCCAAGCCGTGCAAGCGCTTCCAGATGAACAGGCGTCGGGTAGCCTTTGTGCCCGCCGATGCCGTAACCCGGGTAGATCAATTCGAACGCGGCCATTTCACGATCACGGCTGACCTTGGCCAGAATCGATGCGGCGGCGATGGCTGGAACCTTGCTATCGCCCTTGACCACGGCTTCGGAGCGCATCGGCAGTTTCGGGCAACGATTACCGTCGATCATCGCCAGCTTCGGCTGAACGTGCAGCCCGGCGACCGCGCGCTGCATGGCCAACATGGTGGCGTGCAGGATATTCAGTTCGTCGATTTCTTCGACTTCGGCGCGAGCGATGCACCAGCTCAGGGCTTTTTCGCAGATTTCGTCGTAGAGCTTTTCGCGACGGGCTTCGGTGAGTTTCTTCGAGTCATTCAGGCCGAGGATCGGACGGTTCGGATCGAGGATCACCGCCGCTGTCACCACCGCACCACAGAGCGGACCGCGACCCACCTCATCGACACCGGCAACCAACTCTTCGATTTCAGCGACCAAGGTGAAATCCAGCCCCATCTGCATATTCGTTTTACTCATTTTACTTGGCCGATCAGGTTCAGCACTGCGTCCGCAGCCTGGTTGGAGGCATCCAGACGCAGGGTCCGGTGAATCTCGTCAAAACCGCGGGTCTGCTCTTCCCCATCCTCGATCAGTGGCGACAAGGTCTGGGCCAGCGCTTCGACCGTGGCATCGTCCTGCAACAACTCGGGCACCAACAGACGTTGGGCCAACAGGTTCGGCAACGAAATGTAGGGGCTTTTCACCATGCGCTTGAGAATCCAGAACGTCAGCGGCGCCAGGCGATAGGCGACCACCATCGGTCGCTTGTACAGCAGCGCTTCAAGCGTCGCGGTACCGGAGGCGATCAACACCGCATCGCACGCTGCCAGGGCCAGATGAGATTGCCCGTCGAGCAGGGTCAGCGGCAGATCGCGACCGGCCAACAGTTCTTCGAGCTGTGCGCGACGTTGCGCACTGGCGCACGGCATGACAAACCGCACCCCCGGGCGCAATGCCCGCAGGCGCTGCGCCGTATCGAGAAACAATGAACCGAGCCGGCCAACTTCACCGCCACGGCTGCCTGGCATCAACGCCACCAGCGGCCCGTCAGGCAAACCGAGTTCGGCCCGCGCAGCAGCGCGATCGGCCTGCAGTGGAATGGCATCGGCCAGGGTATGGCCGACGAAACGCACCGGCACGCCTTTCTCTTCGTAGAATCTGGCTTCGAACGGGAACAGCGTGAGCATCAGGTCGCAGCCTTCGCGAATCTTCAGCACGCGTTTCTGACGCCAGGCCCAAACCGACGGGCTGACGTAATGCACCGTCTTGATCCCGGCCTGGCGCAGCTTGAGTTCGATATTGAGGTTGAAGTCCGGCGCGTCGATACCGATGAATACATCGGGTTTCGCGTCGATCAGGTCGGCGACCAGCTTCTTGCGCCGAGCCAGCAACTCGCGCAATCGGCCCAGCACTTCCACCAGGCCCATGACGGACAGACGCTCCATCGGGAAATACGAGGTCAGGCCTTCAGCCTGCATCAACGGACCACCGACACCGATGAACTCGACCGCCGGGTGGCGAGTCTTGAGCGCGCGCATGAGACCCGCACCCAGAATGTCACCGGAAGCCTCACCCGCTACCAGCGCAATACGCAGATTGGCCATGGTTAGCGGGTGATGCCGCGGGTCGAAGACTGGATGGAGTCACGGAACACCGCTACTTCCGGGAACTGCGCAGATGGCTCCGCCAGTTCGGCGAGCGCCTGCTCCACGGTCAGGCCCTGGCGGTACACCACCTTGTAGGCACGACGCAGCGCGTGGATCGCATCTTCGCTGAAGCCCCGACGGCGCATGCCCTCGAAGTTCATGCTCCGGGCTTCGGCTGGGTTGCCGAACACCGTGACATACGCAGGAACATCCTTGCCGATCGCTGTACCCATACCTGAAAAGCTGTGGGCGCCAATGTGGCAATACTGGTGAACCAGGGTAAAACCGGAAAGGATCGCCCAGTCTTCCACATGCACATGGCCCGCCAGTGCGGTGTTGTTCACCAGGATGCAATGGTTGCCGATAACGCTGTCGTGGCCTATGTGGGCATAGGCCATGATCAGGTTGTGGTCGCCCAGGGTCGTTTCCGAGCGGTCCTGGATGGTGCCACGGTGAATCGTCACACCTTCACGGATGACGTTGTGGTCACCGATCACCAGGCGGGTTTCCTCGCCCTTGTACTTCAGGTCGGGTGTGTCTTCGCCCACCGAGGAAAACTGGTAGATGCGATTGTGCTTACCGATTCGGGTCGGGCCCTTGAGAATCACGTGTGGCCCGATGATTGTCCCCTCGCCGATTTCCACACCTGCGCCGACGATCGACCACGGGCCGACTTCGACGCCGTCAGCCAGAACGGCTGCCGGATCGATGATTGCACGAGGGTCAATCAAACTCATAGCTTGCGTTCCGCACAGATGATTTCAGCCGAGCAGACAGGCTTGCCATCGACCGAAGCCTGGCACTCGAACTTCCAGATCTGACGCTTGCAGCTGATGAACTTGGCCTCAAGGATCAGCTGATCGCCCGGCAAAACCGGCTGGCGGAAGCGCAGCTTGTCGGACCCGACGAAGTAATAGAGCGTGCCGTCAGCCGGTTTCACGTCAAGCATTTTGAAACCAAGGATCCCGGCAGCCTGAGCCATTGCCTCGATGATCAATACGCCCGGCATGATTGGATGCGCAGGGAAGTGACCATTGAAGAACGGTTCGTTGATGCTGACATTCTTGTAGGCGCGAATGCGCTTGCCTTCAACATCCAGCTCCACTACCCGGTCCACCAGCAGGAACGGGTAACGGTGAGGCAGGTATTCGCGAATCTCGTTGATGTCCATCATTTCGGGGGGAAGCCTATGTAAAGATTGGGAGCGCACGACTGACACACGCCCCTCTAGCAAATCAAGCAGGCCGTCTAACGGCTGTGCACACTTGATATGGAAATGGTATCAGCCATCTGATGAAGCATTACCGTCAGGGGTCACTTCCCCTACACGCTTTTCCAGCTGTCGCAGGCGCCGCGCGATGTCATCGAGCTGACGGATGCGAGCCGCGCTTTTGCGCCATTCGGCTGCTGGCTGCATTGCCGTTCCGGAAGAATAGGAACCCTTTTCGGTAATCGAGTGGGTCACCATGGTCATTCCGGTGATGAAAACGTTGTCGCAAATTTCGATATGCCCCACCAGCCCTACACCGCCAGCGAGCATGCAATGCTTGCCGATTTTGGTGCTGCCGGAGATCCCGACGCAGGCGGCCATGGCGGTGTGATCACCGACCTGAACGTTGTGGGCGATCTGGATCTGGTTGTCGAGCTTCACACCATTACCGAGAACGGTATCGGCCAATGCGCCGCGGTCGATAGCGGTATTCACGCCAATCTCTACATCGTCACCGACCAACACACCACCGATCTGGGCAATTTTCTGCCAGACACCTTTCTCATTGGCAAAACCGAAACCTTCGCCACCAAGCACGGCACCTGACTGAATGACCACACGCTTGCCGATGCGCACGTCGTGGTACAGCGTGACCCGCGGGGCCAGCCAGCCGCCTTCGCCAATTTCGCAACGGGCACCGATGAAGCAATGCGCACCGATGGTCACACCCGCAGCAATACGTGCCGCGCTTTCGATCACCGCAAAGGCACCAATACTCGCAGCCGGGTCAACCACCGCGTCCTCGGCCACAACGGCTGTCGGGTGAATGCCGGCAGCCGCTTTCGGCTTTGGATCGAACAGGTGGGAAACACGCGCGTAGGCCAGATACGGATCAGGCACCATCAGCGCATTACCGGCAAAACCTTCGGCATCAGCAGCCTTCAGTAACAGAGCTGCGGCCTGGCTATCTGCCAGGTACTTACGGTATTGAGGGTTTGCGAGAAAGCTCAACTGAGCTGGGCCAGCCTCTTGCAAAGTGGCTAGCCCAGTAATTTCTTTCTCCGGGTCGCCACGTAGCGTGGCGCCGAGGAACTCGGCCAATTGGCCGAGCTTTATAGTCGCGGTCATAGTTACTTCAGCTGATTCATGCGCTCGATAACCTGGCGAGTGATGTCGTACTGAGGCTTGACATCAATCACTGCGCCACGCTCGAAGACCAGGTCAAAAGCACCTTTCTTGATGACTTCTTCCACAGCGCTGTCCAGTTTCGGCTTGAGCTGCTTCAGCATTTCACGGTCGGCAACGGCTTTGGCTTCGTTCAGTTCCTTGGACTGGAACTGGAAGTCACGGGCCTTTTGCTTGAATTCAAGCTCCAGACGCTCGCGCTCGCCCTGCTGCATTTTGTCGCCACCGGCCATCAGGCGGTCCTGAATGCCCTTGGCGCTGCTTTCCAGCGTCTTGAGCTTGGTCAGCTGAGGACCGAACTTCTTCTCGGCATCCACGGCGTATTTCTTGGCCGCGTCGGACTCCAGCAGAGCCATCTGATAGTTCAGAACAGCAATTTTCATGTCGGCGAACGCCGGACCAGCGACCAGTACGCTGGCCAGGAGAACCAATTGAGTCAACTTACGCACGATGCACCCCTACAAAATTCATTGTCGTTATCTGGGTCAGACGCTTAGAACGTCTGGCCGAGAGAGAATTGGAACACTTGAGTTTCAGCGTCATCCGGTTTCTTGACTGGCATGGCCAGGGCGAAACTCAGAGGACCCAGTGCGGTGACCCAGGTCACACCCACACCGACGGAACTGGCCATGTTGCTCAGACTGATATCGTTGCACTTGGTGTTGGACTTCGAGCCATCCGCGTTTGTGGTATCCGAGCAAGATGAATCGAACACGTTACCCACATCCCAGAATACCGAGGTCCGCAGGGAGCGTTGATCCTTGATGAACGGCAGCGGGAACAGAACCTCCACACCACCCTGGATCAGGACGTTACCACCGAACGGCAGCGGATCCTGGTCCGGATCGACCGCTGTACCAGGGTTCTTGCCGGTACTTGGTGTACTGCGAGGCCCCAGAGTGCTGTCCTTGAAGCCACGAACCGAGTTGAAACCACCAGCATAGTAGTTTTCATAGAATGGCAAGCCATCCGTCGACCCGTAGCCATCGCCATAACCCAGCTCGGTGTGCAGGCGCATGGTGTAGTTCTCGCTCAATGGCTGGAACAACTGGCCACGGTAGTCGAGCTTGAAGAACGACAGGTCGCTGCCTGGAATCGTGGATTCCAGCACCAGGCTCTGGGAATGACCACGGGTAGCGAGCACACCCTTGTTCAGGGTGGACTCGGACCAACCGGCCGAAGCCTTGAAGTTCAGGTACTTGTCGCCTTCCTTGTTAACGAAGTCGAAGATCTCGTCAACGGTGTACACACCTGTCTTGATCTCGTCCTGCTGAGCCGTCAGGCCAAAGGTCAGACGCGAAGTCTCGCTGATCGGGTAGCCAACGCTCACGCCTGCACCCAGGCTGTCTACGGCGTAGCTGGCGATGTCAGTATCGAGCTCGTCATAGTCAGTCGTGCGGTAGAACGCGTTGTAACCCAGGCTCACGCCGTCGGCGGTCCAGTAGGGGTCGACAAAGCCGAAGTTATAGCGGGTCTGGTATTCGCTTTTGGTCAAGCCGACGCTGACCTTGTTACCGGTACCCAGGAAGTTGTTCTGGGTGATCGAACCACCGAGGATCAGACCGGCGCTCTGGGCGAAACCGACGCTGGCGGTAATCGAACCGGAGGCTTGTTCTTCAACGCTGTAGTTGACGTCCACCTGGTCATCGACACCCGGCACGGCCGGGGTCTCAACGTTGACTTCCTTGAAGAAGCCCAGACGTTCAAGACGGGTCTTGGATTGGTCGATCAGGTAAGTGGAAGCCCAGCCGCCTTCCATCTGACGCATTTCACGACGCAGCACTTCGTCTTCGGACTTGGTGTTGCCACGGAAGTTGATGCGGTTCACGTAGGCACGCTTGCCCGGATCGACCGCGAACAGGATGTCTACGGTGTGATCTTCGTCGTGCGGTTGAGGCACACCGTTGACGTTGGCGAAGGTGTAACCCTCGTTACCCAGGCGACGGGTGATCAGTTCGGAGGTGGTGGTCATCAGCTTGCGCGAGAACACCTGGCCTTTTTGCACCAGCAACAGGGACTTGATCTGGTCTTCAGGGACTTTCAGGTCACCGCTGAGCTTGACGTCACGAACGGTGTACTTCTCGCCTTCGTTGACGTTGACGGTGATGTAGACGTGTTTCTTGTCTGGCGTAATGGAGACCTGAGTCGAAGCGATATCCATGTTGATGTAGCCACGGTCCAGATAGTAGGAACGCAGGCGCTCCAGGTCACCGGACAGCTTTTCACGGGCGTACTTGTCGTCGTTCTTGAAGAACGACAACCAGTTGGTGGTCTTGAGTTCGAACAGGTCGATCAGGTCTTCGTCAGGGAAGACCGTGTTGCCCACCACGTTGATGTGCTGGATAGCCGCAACGGTGCCTTCGTTGATGTTGACCTTCAGGCCGACGCGGTTACGCGGCTGCGGCACCACTTCGGTGTCGACGGTAGCCGAGTAGCGACCCTGGGCGACGTACTGACGTTGCAGCTCGTTACGCACACCTTCGAGGGTGGCACGCTGGAAGATCTCGCCTTCGGCCAGACCGGATTGCTTGAGGCCTTTCATCAGGTCTTCGGTAGAGATCGCCTTGTTGCCTTCGATCTCGATACTGGCGACCGACGGGCGCTCGACTACCGTGATGACCAGGACGTTGCCATCGCGGCCCAGCTGGATATCTTGAAAGAAACCGGTTTTGAACAACGCACGAGTGGATTCCACCAGGCGACGATCATCCGCCTGTTCACCGACGTTCAACGGCAAAGCACCAAAGACGCTACCCGCGGAGACCCGCTGGAGGCCATTGACGCGAATATCAGAGATAGTGAAGGACTCGGCGTGAACTTCGGCGATCATCAATACGGTGAGAACCGCAGTTAGCAGCAGACGTTTCATGAAGTCCTTTCTTATTCCAACTGGCAATAAACAAACTGCCGCAAAATGCGGCAGATTCGCAATTCAGCGAAGCGTTACAGTCGACCCAGATCATTAACCAGAGCAAGCAACATCACCCCGATCACCAAACTGATACCGATCTGTATCCCCCAACCTTGCACCCGATCTGACAAGGGACGACCACGCACCCACTCGATCAGATAAAACAACAAATGCCCCCCATCCAGTACCGGAATGGGCAACAAATTCAGAACGCCCAAGCTAATACTCAGATAAGCAAGGAAATTCAGGAAATCAGCAACACCCGACTGGGCCGAAGCGCCCGCCACTTTAGCAATGGTTATCGGTCCACTCAAGTTTTTTACCGAGAGCTCGCCGAACAACATTTTCTTCAGTGAATCGAGGGTCAACACGCTCATGGTCCAGGTGCGTCGAGCCCCCTCGCCAATTGCTGCCAATGGCCCGTAGCTGACCTCGCGGATCATCTCCGGCGGCCAGTCGATCGCTTTCACCCCTGCCCCCAAATAACCGCTGGGTGACTTGCTCTCGCCACGAGCGGCAAGTGTTACCGGGACGTCGATCTGAGCACCGTCGCGCTCAACCCGCAGCATGATTTTGGTATCAGGATGCATACGGACGGTATCGACAACCTGCTGCCAGTCATCGAGCGTACGACCATCGAGCGCGAGCAACCGGTCACCGGTCTTCAGGCCGGCAGCCTTGGCCGGCCCCTTTGGATCGAGTTCGGCCAGGACAGGCGGCAATGCCGGACGCCACGGACGAATCCCCAACGAATGGATAGGGTCGGGCTCGTCAGCCCCTTTGAGCCACTTGTCCAGCACAAGTTCACGAGGAGAGTCGGCCGTGGAACCCTGTTCGCGCACCACTATCTGCAACGAACCGCTTTCGCCCAGGCGACGCACCAGCTGCAGGTTCACCGCAGCCCAGCCGGAAGTCGCCTCACCATCAATGGCCACGATTTCCTGGCCGGGGCTCAAACCTGCCTTGGCCGCAATACTCCCGGACTCGACAGCGCCGATGACCGGACGCACCTGCTCGCTGCCGAGCATTGCCAATACCCAGAAGAACGCCAATGCCAGCAGGAAGTTGGCAATCGGCCCCGCCGCTACGATGGCAATGCGCTGACGAACGGATTTACGATTGAAGGATTGATCAAGCTGATCGAGCGGTACTTCACCTTCGCGCTCGTCGAGCATCTTGACGTAGCCGCCCAACGGGATGGCGGCGACGACAAATTCGGTGCCCTGCTTGTCGTGCCAACGCAGCAAAGGCATGCCGAAGCCTACGGAGAAACGCAGCACTTTGACCCCACAGCGACGCGCGACCCAAAAATGGCCGAACTCGTGGAAGGTAACCAGCACACCCAGAGCGACCAGGGTGCCGACAATCATATAGAGCGCGCTCATCTACTTTCTCCGCATTCCTATCCGCTGCTGCCTGGGCCAACTATCCGCAGCATTTACCGCCCGTGACGGCTCAACCATTGTCCGGCCAGCAATCGGGCCTTCGCGTCTGCCGTGAACACCGCATCGAGATCATCCACTGCCACTACGGGCTCCAGATTCAGTACTTCCTCGATGATACTCGCGATTTCCGGGTAACGAACCCGTTCGTCGAGAAATGCCGCTACAGCCACTTCGTTCGCCGCATTGAGCATGGCTGGCGCGCTGTTACCCGCTTCGGCCGCCTGACGAGCCAGACGCAGGCACGGGAAACGTTTTTCATCGGGCGCCTGGAAGTCCAGCCGCGCAATGGCAAACAGGTCCAGCGGCGCCACGCCCGAGTCAATCCGCTCCGGCCAGGCCAGGGCATTGGCGATGGGCGTGCGCATATCCGGATTACCCAGCTGTGCCAGAACAGAACCATCGACGTAGTCGACCAGCGAATGGATCACACTTTGCGGGTGAATCACCACCTCGACCTGCGAAGGCTTGGCATCGAACAGCCAGCAGGCTTCGATCAACTCAAGCCCCTTGTTCATCATGCTGGCCGAGTCAACGGAGATTTTTCGCCCCATGGACCAATTCGGATGAGCACACGCCTGATCGGGAGAAACATGCGCCAGCTCAGCCATGGGCGTCTGTCGGAACGGACCGCCGGAAGCCGTCAGCAGAATCCGACGCACGCCAACCGCCTCAAGGCCACGGGCATAATCGAGCGGCATGCACTGGAAAATGGCGTTGTGCTCGCTATCGATCGGCAGCAACACCGAACCGCTCTTGCGCACGGCCTGCATGAACAGCGCGCCGGACATGACCAGCGCTTCTTTATTGGCCAGCAGTATCTTCTTGCCGGTCTCCACCGCCGCCAGTGTCGGGCGCAAACCCGCCGCACCGACGATGGCCGCCATGACCGTATCGACTTCCGGATCGGAAGCGACCTGACACAAACCTTCCTCACCCACCAGAACACGGGTCGAGAGACCCGCCGCGCGCAAATCATCTTGCAGGGTGCGGGCAGCTGCGACCTCAGGCACCACGGCAAATCGTGGGACATGGCGCACGCAGAGCGCCAGCAATTCACTCAAGCGGGTGAAGCCAGTCAAGGCAAAGACCTGATACCGATCAGGGTGACGAGCGATGACGTCGAGCGTGCTCAGGCCAATCGAGCCGGTCGCCCCCAAAACGGTAATCTGTTGCGGGCGGCTCATGGGGCAGCCATCCACAGCAGCACCGCAAACACCGGAATCGCTGCCGTCAGGCTGTCGATACGATCCAGAACGCCGCCGTGACCCGGAAGCAGATTACTGCTGTCCTTGATCCCGGACTGACGCTTGAACATGCTTTCAGTGAGATCGCCCACCACCGAAATGAACACGATCAGCGCGGCACCGATCAACCCTTTGAGCAGCTCGGCCACCGTCCAGTCGCGTACCAGACCAACGATTGTGGTAATCACCAGGCTCAGCGCCAGACCACCGTACACGCCCTCCCAGCTTTTGCCCGGACTGACCTGTGGTGCGAGCTTGCGTTTGCCGAAAGCGCGACCGGAGAAGTAGGCGCCAATATCGGCACCCCAGACCAACACCATCACCGCCATGATCAGCCAGTTACCCAGCGGGTATTGCTTGATCTGCACCAGACCTTGCCAGGCTGGCAGGAGAATCAACAGACCGATCACCAACTTGGTCGCCGCACTGGACCATTGCTCGCTCGAGCGCGGATAGGTCAGCACCAGATACGTCGCCACTGCCCACCACAGCACTGAAGCGCCCAACACCCAAGGCGCAAGGCCGGGCAGGATGTACATGAGGAACAGCACCAAAGCGACCACAGCGGCATAGCCGACGCGGTACGCTTGAGCGGCAAAACCCGCCAGACGCGCCCATTCCCAGGCACCAAGGGTCACGACCAGCCCGATGAACAGTGCAAAACCGGAACCTTCAAGCAGGAAAAATCCGCACAAGGCAATCGGCAACAGGATCAGTGCGGTGATGATTCGTTGTTTAAGCATTAAACCCGGGCCCCAGCCTCGACCTGCTCGCTCGTTTTACCGAAGCGGCGCTGGCGGGAAGCGAAATCGGCCAGCGCATTGCGCATGGCGTCGTGTTTGAAGTCCGGCCAGAACAGGTCGGAGAAATACAACTCGGCATAGGCCAGTTGCCAGAGCAGGAAGTTGCTGATGCGGTGCTCGCCACCGGTGCGGATGCACAGGTCCGGCAACGGCAGATCGCCCGTGACCAGGCAGGTCTGCAGCAGATCAGGCGTGATGTCTTCCGGACGCAAGTGCCCGGCCTGAACTTCTCGCGCCAGTCGTTGCGCAGCTTGCGCGATATCCCACTGACCGCCGTAATTGGCGGCGATCTGCAGAACAAAACGATTGGCACCAACCGTCATGGCCTCGGCTTCACGCATGGCAGCCTGCAGCTCAGGATGAAAACGCGAGCGGTCACCAATGATGCGCAGGCTGATGTTGTTGTCGTTGAGGCGTTTGGCCTCACGACGCAGCGCCCTGAAGAACAGGTCCATCAAAGCGCTGACCTCATCGGCAGGACGCTGCCAGTTCTCACTGGAGAAGGCGAACAGGGTCAGCACCTCGACCTTGGCCTCGGCGCAGACTTCAATGACTGCACGTACCGCATCCACGCCCGCTTTATGCCCGGCGACACCAGGCATAAAGCGCTTCTTCGCCCAGCGATTGTTACCATCCATGATAATCGCGACATGGCGCGGCACCGCGGACGGTGCTGTCTGCTTAGTCTTTTCCATGAAAACACAACCCTTTATACGGCCATCAGGTCTTTTTCTTTCTGCGCCAGGTCCGCGTCGATTTTAGCCACGAATTTTTTGGTCAGGTCGTCGATCTCGCCAGTCGCACGACGCTCTTCGTCTTCACTGATCTCTTTTTCCTTGACCAGATCCTTGAGCTGACTGTTGGCATCACGACGAATGTTGCGCACGGCAACACGGGCATCCTCTGCAACGTCACGAGCCTGCTTGGTGAAGCCCTTACGGGTTTCTTCGGTCAGGGCAGGCATGGAGATCAGCAGAAGCTCGCCGAGGTTGGTCGGGTTCAGGTTCAAACCTGCGCTACCGATCGCCTTGTCGACGGCACCCAGCATGTTGCGCTCGAAAGCAACGACTTGCAGGGTACGGGCGTCCTTGACGGTGATGTTGGCCACTTGCTTGATCGGGGTGTCGGAGCCGTAGTACGGCACCATCACACCTTCCAGGATGCTCGGGTGCGCCTGGCCGGTACGAATACGGCCGAAGTTGTGCGCGAGCGACTCCACGGACTTCTGCATGCGCTCTTGAGCGTCTTTCTTGATTTCGTTGATCATTGTGCGCCTTCCTCGATCAGGGTCCCTTCCGCGCCGCCATGTACGATATTCAGCAGGGCGCCGGGCTTGTTCATGTTAAATACGCGTAGTGGCATCTTGTGGTCGCGGCACAGGCAAATGGCCGTCAGATCCATCACACCCAGCTTGCGATCCAGCACTTCATCATAAGTCAGATGATCGAACTTCTCGGCATGCGGGTCTTTGAACGGGTCAGCGGTGTAGACACCATCGACTTTGGTCGCCTTGAGCACGACATCGGCATCGATTTCGATTGCACGCAGGCAGGCTGCCGAATCCGTCGTAAAGAACGGGTTGCCGGTACCGGCCGCGAAAATCACCACGTCCTTGGAGTTCAGGTGACGCATGGCCTTGCGACGATCGTAGTGATCGGTCACGCCAACCATGGAAATAGCGGACATCACGATGGCCGAGATGTTGGCGCGCTCAAGGGCGTCGCGCATGGCCAGGGCGTTCATCACAGTGGCCAGCATGCCCATGTGGTCGCCGGTGACCCGGTCCATGCCAGCCTTGCTCAGCGCTTCACCGCGGAACAGGTTGCCACCACCGATAACCAGGCCAACCTGAACGCCGATGCCGACCAGTTGGCCAACTTCCAATGCCATGCGATCCAGAACTTTCGGATCGATCCCGAACTCTTCCGAGCCCATCAGGGCCTCGCCGCTAAGCTTGAGTAGAATGCGTTTATAGCGAGCCTGATAACCACTGCCCTGCTGAGCCATTGCGAATCTCTCCTGCGGCGTATTTTAAAAAAAATTCTTTGCGAGCTGTTTACAGCTGACGCTCACTCTAGCTTGGCACTGCTTCAGCGCCATCGGAACACGGCTTTGTAAGCCAGTTCCAAAGGGAAACCAAATAAAAATTGATACCCCATCTGAAAAGAGGCTGCGCGCGTGAGCGGGCAGCCTCTTCTGGGCGACAGTTAAAAAACCGTCTTATTGCTTGGCGGCAGCCAGCTGGGCAGCAACTTCTTCTGCGAAGTTGTCCACTGGCTTCTCGATGCCTTCGCCTACTTTGAAGTAAGTGAAGGAAACGATTTCAGCGCCGGCTTTCTTGGCCAGGGCACCAACGGTGACTTCCGGGTTCATCACGAAAGCTTGCTCTACCAGGCTGGCTTCAGCCAGGAACTTGGTGATACGGCCGGCAATCATCTTCTCGACGATTTCAGCTGGCTTGCCTTTCATCTTGTCTTCGTTCAGGGTCAGGAAAACGCCCTTCTCGCGCTCGATGGCTTCTGGCGAAACCTGCGATGGCAGCAGGAACTCAGGGTTGCTTGCCGCCACGTGCATGGCGATCTCTTTGGCCAGCTGAACATCGCCGCCCTTGAGAACAACAGCAACACCGATCTTGTTACCGTGCAGGTAGGTGCCGACAACGTCGCCCTCTACGCGTACCAGGCGACGAATGTTGACGTTCTCGCCTACTTTGGCGACCAGAGCTTCACGAGCCGATTCCTGAGCGGCGATCAGCGGAGCTGCGTCGGTCAGTTTTTCGTCGAAGGCTTTTTCTACGCAGGCAGAAACGAAGTTCTTGAAGTCGTCTTGCAGGGCCAGGAAGTCGGTCTGCGAGTTAACTTCCAGCAGCACGGCTGCCTTGTCGTCAGCCTTGATGGCGATAGCGCCTTCAGCGGCAACGTTGCCAGCTTTCTTGGCAGCCTTGATGGCGCCCGAAGCACGCATGTCATCAATGGCTTTCTCGATGTCGCCGCCAGCCTTGGTCAAGGCCTTTTTGCAGTCCATCATGCCTTCGCCAGTACGCTCGCGCAGTTCTTTGACCAACGCTGCAGTAATCTCTGCCATTTCAAAATCCTCTTGGATAGGTTTTCAACCATTCCACCCGATCGAACGGGCGATCAATTCTTCCCGAACCACCCTTGTTAGCTGCCGCACGTTACAGATAGAGCAGTGGGCGCCGACAAATGGTTTTCGAGGTGGCAAAAAGGGGGCCAAGCCCCCTTTTTGCTTACTGAGTCAACGCCAAGGCGTCAATTACTCAGCTGCTGCTACCGGAGCTTCTTCAACGAAAACTTCGGTGCCGCCGGCAACATTGTTGCGACCGCGGATGACAGCGTCAGCCATCGAACCCATGTACAGCTGGATAGCGCGGATTGCGTCATCGTTGCCTGGGATGATGTAGTCAACGCCTTCCGGGCTGCTGTTGGTATCGACTACGCCAATAACCGGGATGCCCAGCTTGTTGGCTTCGGTGATCGCGATGCGCTCGTGATCAACGTCGATAACGAACAGAGCGTCTGGCAGACCGCCCATGTCCTTGATACCACCCAGGGAACGATCCAGCTTTTCCAGGTCACGAGTGCGCATCAGCGCTTCTTTCTTGGTCAGCTTGGCGAAAGTACCGTCTTCGGCTTGTACTTCAAGGTCACGCAGACGCTTGATGGAAGCACGGATGGTCTTGAAGTTGGTCAGCATGCCGCCCAACCAGCGGTGATCGACGTACGGCGAACCGCAACGTGCTGCTTCTTCAGCAACGATCTTGCCAGCGGAACGCTTGGTGCCGACGAACAGAATCTTGTTTTTGCCCTGGGCCAGACGCTCTACGAAAGTCAGAGCTTCGTTGAACATTGGCAGGGTTTTTTCAAGGTTGATGATGTGGATCTTGTTACGCGCACCGAAAATGTACTTGCCCATTTTCGGGTTCCAGTAACGGGTCTGGTGACCGAAGTGCACACCGGCCTTCAGCATATCGCGCATGTTGACTTGGGACATGATAGTTCCTTAATAAGTCGGGTTTGGCCTCCACGTATCCCAATGACCAACCAGCAGCATCAGCTGAAGGCACCCAGGTCATCGTGTCGACACGTGTGTGGATTTAGGCTTCCCGGGACATCCCCGGAAAGCGGCGCATTTTATATCACAAGACAGGGCAAAACGGAACCCGGATTCTGAAATCCTGGCGAGCGTTTTGTTCCACCCCTTGGAATCCGCCAAGAATGCACCATTCTATAGAGAGAAGCGATGCACACAGCCGCAGATTTGCGCTGATCGTCTGGTAGAATCGTATTTTTCAGGGCTGCGAAGTTCGATCGCGCGCTGCCCTTTCCGTTTAGAAAGCGCCGCCTGGCGCAGAGAGAGCCTGTATGACCGTCACCCTCAAAACCCCCGAGGATATCGCCAAAATGCGTATCGCCGGCAAACTGGCCGCCGATGTGCTGGAAATGATTGCCGAATACGTCAAGCCGGGCGTTACCACCGATCAACTGAACCAGATCTGCCACGACTACATCGTCAATGAGCAGAAAGCCATCCCGGCCCCGCTCAATTACAAGGGCTATCCAAAGTCGATCTGCACGTCGATCAACCATGTGGTCTGCCATGGCATTCCAAACGACAAGCCGCTCAAAGATGGCGACACCCTGAACATCGACGTCACCGTCATCAAGGACGGTTTCCACGGTGATACCAGCCGGATGTTCCACGTCGGCAACGTACCGGTCTGGGCCGAGCGCCTGTCCCAGGTGACCCAGGAATGCATGTACAAGGCGATCGAGATCGTCAAACCCGGCTGCCGCCTGGGCGACATCGGCGAAATCATCCAGAAGCACGCGGAAAAGAACGGCTTCTCGGTGGTTCGCGAATTCTGCGGCCATGGTATCGGCAAGGTGTTCCACGAGGAGCCGCAGATCCTGCATTACGGCCGCGCTGGCACCGGCATGGAACTCAAGGCTGGCATGACCTTCACCATCGAGCCGATGATCAACCAGGGCCGCGCCGACACCAAGGTACTGGGCGACGGCTGGACCGCGATCACCAAGGACCGCAAGCTCTCGGCACAGTGGGAACACACCCTGCTGGTGACCGAAACCGGTTACGAGATCTTCACCTTGCGCAGCGATGACACCATCCCTCGCGTTTCGGCCTGATCCCGCTACCGTACATCGCCTATAGAAAGGAAAGCCAATCGATGCCGCAGGTGGATCCCGAACTCTTCGACCGCGGCCAGTTCCAGGCTGAACTGGCCCTGAAGGCAAGCCCGATCGCGGCCTTCAAGAAGGCGATCCGTCAGGCCCGCGAAGTGCTCGACACGCGTTTTCGCAATGGCCGGGACATTCGCCGGCTGATCGAGGATCGCGCCTGGTTCGTCGATAACATCCTGCAAAAGGCCTGGGAGCAGTTCAGCTGGAGCGAGGACGCCGACATCGCGCTGGTCGCGGTCGGCGGCTACGGCCGTGGCGAATTGCACCCTTATTCCGATATCGACCTGCTGATCCTTCTGGACAGCGCCGACCACGAGGTTTTCCGCGATTCCATCGAGCGTTTTCTGACGCTGTTGTGGGACATCGGCCTGGAGGTCGGTCAGAGCGTTCGCTCGGTCGAAGAATGCGCCGTCGAGGCCCGCGCCGACCTGACGGTCGTCACCAACCTGATGGAAAGCCGCACCATCGCGGGCCCCGAGCGTTTGCGCCAGCGCATGCTGGATGTCACCAGCACCGGGCACATGTGGCCGAGCAAGGACTTCTTCCTGGCCAAGCATGCCGAACAAAAGGCTCGCCACCACAAGTACAACGACACCGAATACAACCTGGAACCCAACGTCAAAGGCTCACCCGGCGGCCTGCGGGATATCCAGACGATTCTGTGGGTGGCCCGTCGCGAGTACGGCACCCTGAACCTGCGGGCACTGGCAGGCGAAGGATTCCTGGTAGAGAGCGAAAACGCCCTGCTCGCCTCCTCCCAGGAGTTCCTGTGGAAGGTTCGCTATGCCCTGCACATGCTGGCCGGCCGCGCCGAAGACCGCCTGCTGTTCGATCACCAGCGCACCATTGCCGGGCTGCTGGGCTTCAAAGGCGACGACGCCAAGCAAGCCATCGAAAACTTCATGCAACAGTATTATCGGGTGGTCATGAGCATCGCCCAACTCAGCGACCTGATCATCCAGCACTTCGAGGAAGTCATCCTCGCACCGGAAGACGAAGCGCCACCGCAGCCGATCAACTCGCGTTTCCAGTTGCATGACGGCTACATCGAGGCACGCAACGACAACGTCTTTCGCCGCACGCCGTTCGCCATGCTCGAAATCTTCGTGCTGATGGCCCAGCAGCCCGAAATCAAGGGTGTGCGCGCCGACACCATTCGCCTGCTGCGGGAACACCGCCACCTGATCGACGACGACTTCCGCAACGATATTCGCAACACCAGCCTGTTTATCGAATTGTTCAAATGCAAGATCGGCATCCACCGCAACCTGCGGCGAATGAACCGTTACGGCATCCTTGGGCGTTATCTGCCCGAATTCGGTTTTATCGTCGGGCAGATGCAACACGATCTGTTCCACATCTATACGGTCGATGCCCACACCCTGAACCTGATCAAACACCTGCGTAAGTTGCAGTACACCCAGGTGTCGGAAAAGTTCCCGCTGGCCAGCAAAGTCATGGGCAAGCTGCCCAAGCCCGAGCTGATCTACATGGCCGGCCTGTACCACGACATCGGCAAAGGCCGGCATGGCGATCACTCGGACATCGGTGCCGTGGATGCCGAGGCCTTTTGCCAGCGTCATCAACTGCCCACGTGGGACAGTCGCCTGATCGTGTGGCTGGTGCAAAACCACCTGGTGATGTCGACCACCGCCCAGCGCAAGGACTTGTCCGACCCGCAGGTGATCCACGATTTCGCCCAGATCGTTGGCGACGAAACCCGCCTCGACTACCTGTATGTGCTGACTGTCGCCGACATCAACGCCACCAACCCGACCCTGTGGAACTCCTGGCGCGCCAGCCTGCTGCGCCAGCTCTACACCGAGACCAAGCGCGCCCTGCGCCGTGGCCTGGAGAACCCGGTGGATCGCGAAGAGCAGATCCGCCAGACCCAGAGCGCCGCCCTGGATATCCTGGTGCGCGGCGGCACCGACCCGGACGATGTCGAGCAGTTGTGGGCGCAGTTGGGTGATGACTATTTCCTGCGCCACACCGCCGGCGACGTGGCCTGGCACAGCGACGCGATACTCCAGCAACCGGCCGACGGCGGACCACTGGTGCTGATCAAGGAAACCACCCAGCGCGAGTTCGAAGGTGGCACGCAGATCTTCATCTATGCCCCGGACCAGCACGACTTCTTTGCCGTGACCGTGGCAACGATGGACCAGCTCAACCTGAACATTCACGACGCCCGGGTCATCACCTCCAGCAGCCAGTTCACCCTCGACACCTATATCGTGCTCGACACCGACGGCGACTCGATTGGCGATAATCCGGCGCGGGTCAAACAGATCCGCGAGGGTCTGACCGAAGCCCTGCGCAACCCGGACAACTACCCGACCATCATCCAGCGCCGGGTGCCACGTCAGCTCAAGCATTTCGCCTTTGCACCACAAGTGACGATCCACAACGACGCCCAGCGCCCGGTGACGGTACTGGAACTCACCGCGCCCGACCGCCCGGGCCTGCTGGCGCGGATCGGCACGATCTTCCTGGAGTTCGATCTGTCGTTGCAGAACGCCAAGATCGCCACCCTCGGCGAACGCGTGGAAGACGTGTTCTTCATCACCGACGCCAACAATCAGCCGTTGTCCGACCCGCTGCTGTGCAGCCGCCTGCAGGATGCGATCGTCGAACAACTGAGCGTCAACCAGGAACCCGATATCAAACTGTCGCGCATCAGCATCTGAATCAACAAATTTCCCCCTGTGGCAACGGACTTCCTGTGGCGAGGGGGCTTGCCCCCGTTGGGTCGCGGAGCGGCCCCAAAACCTGCAAACGCGGCGTATCAGGTACACCGCACACCATGGTTTTACGACTGCTACGCAGCCGAACGGGGGCAAGCCCCCTCGCCACACAAGCCTGCTCCCACATTGAACGAGGCCACCATGAACAACGCTCTGTCCCAGCTCCAGCCCTACCCGTTCGAGAAGCTCCGCGCCCTGCTCGGCAGCGTGACGCCCAATCCGGACAAGCGTCCGATCGCGCTGTCCATCGGCGAGCCGAAACACCGTTCACCAAGCTTTGTCGCCGAGGCCCTGGCCGGCAATCTGGAAAAAATGGCCGTGTACCCGACCACACTCGGTATCCCGGAGCTGCGTGAAGCCATCGCGGCATGGTGCGAGCGTCGCTTCGATGTGCCCAAGGGCTGGATCGACCCGGCGCGCAACGTGCTGCCGGTCAACGGTACCCGCGAAGCGCTGTTCGCTTTCACCCAGACCGTGGTCAACCGTGGCGATGATGCGCTGGTGGTCAGCCCGAACCCCTTCTACCAGATCTACGAAGGCGCGGCGTTCCTCGCCGGGGCCAAGCCGCATTACCTGCCATGCCTGGACGAAAACGGCTTCAACCCGGATTTCGACGCCGTATCGCCGGACATCTGGCAACGCTGCCAGATCCTGTTCCTGTGCTCTCCGGGCAATCCGACCGGCGCCCTGATCCCGGTCGAGACCCTGAAAAAGCTGATCGCCCTGGCCGACGAATACGACTTCGTCATTGCCGCCGATGAGTGCTACAGCGAGCTGTACTTCGACGAACAAACGCCGCCGCCAGGCCTGCTCAGCGCTTGCGCGGAACTGGGTCGCAAGGACTTCAAGCGTTGCGTGGTGTTCCACAGCCTGTCCAAGCGTTCGAACCTGCCAGGCCTGCGCTCGGGCTTTGTGGCCGGTGATGCCGACGTCCTCAAGGGCTTCCTGCTCTATCGCACCTACCATGGCTGTGCGATGCCGGTTCAAACCCAACTGGCCAGCGTAGCCGCGTGGAATGACGAAGTGCACGTGCGCGCCAACCGGGCGCTGTATCGCGAGAAGTTCGATGCGGTGCTGGAAATCCTCAGCCCGGTGCTGGACGTACAGCGTCCGGATGGCAGTTTCTACCTGTGGCCGAATGTCGCCGGTGACGACGCTGCGTTCTGCCGAGACCTGTTCGAGCAGGAGCACGTGACCGTGGTGCCGGGTTCTTACCTGTCGCGGGACGTCGATGGCGTCAATCCAGGGGCCGGGCGTGTGCGCATGGCGCTGGTTGCGCCGTTGGCAGAGTGCGTTGAAGCCGCCGAGCGGATTCGCGATTTCATCCAGCGCCGCAAATAACTCCCCCACGGGGGGCAGGTGTTACTTCACCTGACCGAGTTTCGCCTCGCTCAGGTCCAACTCCCCCAACACCTCACGCAACACGTCATCACCAATCTGGTGATGACGACTGAGGCTGTACAACTCCAGGCGCTGCGCCCGCAGCGCCTTCAAGCGCAAGCGCCGCTCCAGCAAATCCATCTGAAACGCCAGGGCTTGCGCCTCAGCGGAGTCGTTGAACACCTCCAACTGATGTCGGTACTCGGACATGATCCGCGCCTTGAGCTCGACGGCCAGTGCGGACTGGGCGGCGTCCTGCGGATTGACCTCTTCTGTCTCAAGCGCATGAATGGCCGCCTCGGCGGTCTTGCGCCAGGCATCGCGCACTTCGTTGCGCCGCTTGTCGTCCGGACTGGCTTCGATGCCACGCAACAACAGTGGCAGCGCGATGCAGGCCGCAATCAACGAAAGCAGAATCACCCCGGCGGCGATGAAAATCAGCAGATCGCGCTCGGGAAATGCGCTCTCGCCCATGAGCATCGGCACCGACATCACACCCGCCAGCGTCACGGCCCCGCGCACGCCGCCCACGGTCAGCAACCAACAGGATCGCGCCGTCGGCACCCGGGTCACTTCACCCTTGCCACGCAAGCGCCGCAGCAGTACCGACAATCGCCAGATGCTTTGCACCCAGACGAACCGCAAAACCAGCAGCACCAGGAAAATCGCCACCACGTCGAGCCCGCGATACAACAACGTCGGCCATAGCGAAGTTTCGTGACTGGCCACCGCCTTGATGATGTCCGGCAACTGCAAACCCAACAGCAGGAAGATCAAACCGTTGAACGCGAACTCCAGCAGCGACCAGACACTTCGGTTGAGCAAGCGCGTGTTGGTCTGGCGCGGCAACAGGTCGAGCCAGCTCTGCATCATTCCCGCCGCCACCGCCGAGAGGATGCCCGACACTTCCATGCGCTCGGCCAGCACGTAGGCCGCAAACGGCAGCAGCAACATGAACACCACATGCGTCGCCGGATCATCCCAGCCCCGCTCGATCATCCACGCCCGCAGACGGCCGACCAGCCAACTCAAAGCCACCCCGACCGCCAGGCCACCGACAGCGACCAACACGAACGTCAGGCTGGCATTGGCCAGCGAGAACACACCGGTCACCGCCGCCACCAGGGCAAACTTGAATGTCACCAGGCCCGAGGCGTCGTTCATCAGCGCCTCGCCCTGCAAGATGTGCATCAAGGGCGTCGGCAGTCTGTTGCGGGAAATGGCCGACACCGCCACCGCATCCGTCGGTGACAGCACCGCTGCCAGGGCGAACGCCACCGGCAACGGCACACCGGGCAGCAACCAGTGAATGAAATACCCGGCGCCGACCACGGTGAACAGCACCAGGCCCACTGCCAGGGTCAGGATCGGGCCGCGCAAGTGCCAGAATTCGCGTTTGGGCATGCGCCAGCCGTCGGAGAACAACAGTGGTGGCAGGAACAGAAACAGGAACAGTTCGGGATCGAGGGCTACATGGAGGCCGAGCGTCGGCCAGGCAAGCAAGGCCCCAGCGGCAATCTGCACCAATGGCAACGGCAGCGGAACCACCCGTCCGATCAGGCGCGAAACGCCAACCAGCATCAACAGGATCAGAACGGTATAAGCGGTTTGCATAAAGCGTGGTTCCCGGACAATCGACAGCATTGAAGTGCCATATTAGCCGCTTAGACTTCGGGCGACCCTTGCACCTATGTCGCACGCAGGTCGCCGAGCACCGTATTCCCTGTGGGAGCGAGCTTGCTCGCGATAGCGGAGGGTCTATCGACATGGATGTTGAATGTTATTGCGCCATCGCGAGCAAGCTCGCTCCCACAGGATTTGCGCTTCCATGGCATAATCCGTCACCTTTTATTTACGGCACCTGCAAAGGGGGCAATTCCTTGACCGTTTCAAGTAAAACGTTGCACCTTTTCGGCATCAAAGCCTGCGACACCATGAAAAAGGCGCGCACCTGGCTCGATGAACACGCTGTCAGTTATGACTTTCATGATTACAAAGCGGTCGGTATCGACCGTGAACACCTGACCCAATGGTGCAACGAGCACGGCTGGGAAGTGGTGTTGAACCGTGCAGGCACGACCTTTCGCAAGCTCGACGACGAATGCAAAGCCGATCTCGACCAGACGAAAGCCATCGAACTGATGCTCGCACAACCCTCGATGATCAAGCGCCCGGTGCTTGATCTCGGTGACCGAACCCTGATTGGCTTCAAGCCAGATATCTACGCGGCCGCGCTCAAGTAAGCAGCCCGTTTCAATTTGCTAGAGGTATCAACATGTCTACTACCCTGTTCAGCCTGGCCTTTGGTGTCGGCACTCAAAACCGTCAAGGCGCATGGCTGGAAGTGTTCTACGCCCAGCCACTGCTCAACCCGTCCGCCGAACTGGTCGCCGCCATTGCGCCGATCCTCGGTTACAGCGAAGGCAACCAGGCCATCACCTTCACCACCGCGCAGGCCGCGCAACTGGCTGAAGCCGTGAAAGGCATCGACGCGGTACAAGGCAAACTGCTGACCCGCCTCGCCGAGAGCCACAAACCGCTGGTTGCCACCTTGCTGGCCGAAGACGCCCAGCTGTCGTCCACCCCTGAGGCCTACCTCAAGCTGCACCTGCTGAGCCATCGCCTGGTCAAGCCACACGGCCTGAACCTGGCCGGGATCTTCCCGCTGCTGCCGAACGTGGCCTGGACCAGCCAGGGCGCTGTCGACCTGAGCGAACTGGCCGAACTGCAACTCGAAGCCCGCCTGCGCGGCGAGCTGCTGGAAGTGTTCTCGGTGGACAAGTTCCCGAAAATGACCGACTACGTGGTTCCGGCCGGCGTGCGTATCGCTGACGCTGCGCGCCTGCGTCTGGGTGCCTACGTGGGCGAAGGCACCACCGTGATGCACGAAGGTTTCATCAACTTCAACGCCGGCACCGAAGGCCCGGGCATGATCGAAGGCCGCGTATCCGCTGGCGTATTCGTCGGCAAGGGTTCGGACCTGGGCGGCGGCTGCTCGACCATGGGTACCCTGTCGGGCGGCGGCAACATCGTGATCAAGGTCGGCGAAGGCTGCCTGATCGGCGCCAACGCCGGTATCGGTATCCCGTTGGGCGACCGCAACACCGTCGAGTCGGGCCTGTACGTGACCGCCGGCACCAAAGTGGCGCTGCTGGACGAAAACAATCAGCTGGTCAAAGTGGTCAAGGCCCGTGAACTGGCCGGCCAGCCAGACCTGCTGTTCCGTCGCAATTCGGAGACCGGTGCCGTGGAATGCAAAACCCACAAATCGGCCATCGAACTGAACGAAGCGCTGCACGCTCACAACTAAGCCACACGATCCCTGTTCCTGTAGGAGCGAGCCTGCTCGCGATGGACGTCAACCATAACGCGGGGCATCAGACAGCCCGTGTCGTCCAAGCGATCATCGCGAGCCAGCTCGCTCCTACAGGGATCAAGTGCATAGGCCGAACAGCATGATGATTCTCTCCCCCTGGCGTGTCGATTTTCCGGCCATCGCCGCCCTGCAACGGCAAGACCAGACCTATCTGGACAACGCTGCCACCACGCAAAAACCTCAAGCCCTGCTCGATGCCCTGGCGCACTACTATGCCAACGGCGCGGCCAACGTGCATCGGGCGCAGCATTTGCCCGGCGCCCACGCCACCCAGGCGTTCGAGGACAGCCGCCGCAAAGTCGCGCAATGGCTCAATACTGGCGATTGCGGGCAGATCATATTTACCCACGGCGCGACGTCCGCGCTGAATCTCCTGGCCTATGGCCTGGAACATCTTTTCAATCCGGGCGACGAGATTGTCATCAGCGCCCTGGAGCATCACGCCAACCTGCTGCCCTGGCAGCAACTGGCGCACCGTCGCGACCTGAAACTGGTGATCCTGCCGCTGGATGCCGACGGCGTGATCGACCTTGAAGCCGCCGCCGGTTTGATCGGCGCACGCACGCGTCTGTTGGCGGTCAGCCAGCTGTCCAACGTGATTGGCGCATGGCAGCCGCTGCCGCAATTGCTGGCACTGGCCAAGGCGCACAACGCCCTGACCGTGATCGACGGCGCCCAGGGCGTGGTCCATGGTCGCCACGACGTGCAGGCGCTGGGCTGCGATTTCTATGTGTTCTCCAGCCACAAGCTCTACGGCCCCGATGGCCTGGGTGTGCTGTTCGGGCGCAACACAGCACTGCAACAACTGCGTCCCTGGCAGTTCGGTGGTGAAATGGTGCTCGATGCCAATTATCACGACGCACGCTTTCGCCCGGCACCGCTGGGTTTCGAGGCCGGTACGCCGCCGATTGCCAGCGTGATCGGCCTGGGAGCGACCCTGGACTACCTCGCCGGGCTCGATCAGGACGCCGTGTCTGCCCATGAAGCTGCGTTGCATGCCTGTCTGCTCAAGGGCCTGGAGGCGCGCAACGGCATTCGCCTGTTGGGCAAGCCGCAAGTGGCACTGGCCAGTTTCACCGTCGAGGGTGTGCATAACTCCGATCTCGCGCATTTGCTGACCGAACAAGGGATCGCGGTGCGTGCCGGCCACCACTGCGCGATGCCGCTGCTCAAACGCTTCGAACTGGCCGGAGCGATTCGGGTGTCGTTGGCGCTGTACAACGATTCCGAAGACCTGGAGCGGTTCTTTGAAGCCCTGGATCAGGCGCTGGAGCTATTGCGATGAAACTGCCTGCCGATGCCGTGACGGCACTCGATATCTTTCAGAAAGCGGCAGGCTGGGAACAACGCGCGCGCCTGCTGATGCAATGGGGCGAGCGCCTGCCCGCGTTGAGCGACACGCAAATGTGCGACGCCAATCGGGTACACGGCTGTGAAAGCCAGGTGTGGCTGGTGGGCGAGTTGCGCGACGGTCATTGGCAGTTCAGCGCCAACAGTGATGCACGGTTGATTCGCGGGTTGGTGGCGTTGCTGCTGGCGCGGGTCAACGGCTTGTCCGCAGCCGAGTTGCAACAGGTGGATTTGCCGGACTGGTTCAATCAGCTGGGGTTGGGACGGCAGTTATCCGAGTCCCGCAGCAATGGCTTGAATGCGGTGCTTCAGCAAATGCGGGAGTTGGCCGGTTAATCGCCTTCGCGAGCAAGCCCGCTCCCACATTGGACTTCGGTCGTACACAAAAACTGTATTCACTGAAGATCAAATGTGGGAGCGGGCTTGCTCGCGAAGAGGCCATCAGCAACAACCTCAGGCCTGCGACTTGACCCGCTCCGCCGGCCGCCGCACACCCGCGACAATCTTGTCCACAGCCTTGGTCGCCGCGACCATGCCAAACGTCGCCGTCACCATCATCACTGCGCCAAACCCGCCGGCACAGTCGAGCTTCACGCCATCACCTACAAAACTCTTCTGCAGGCAAATGCTGCCGTCCGGTTTCGGGTAGCGCAGTTGCTCGGTGGAAAACACGCACGGCACGCTGTAGTGGCGGGTCACGGTGCGTGAGAAGCCGTAGTCGCGGCGCAGCGTGGAGCGCACCTTCGACGCCAATGGATCATTGAACGTGCGATTGAGGTCGCAGACTTGGATCAACGTCGGGTCAATCTGCCCGCCCGCGCCGCCGGTAGTGATGATCTGGATCTTGCGCCGCTTGCACCAGGCGATCAACGCGGCCTTGGCGTTGACGCTGTCGATGCAGTCGATCACGCAGTCGATGTTCGGCGTGATGTACTCGGCCATGGTGTCGCGGGTGACGAAGTCAGGCACCGCATGCACCGTGCAGTCCGGGTTGATCCCGCGCAGACGCTCGGCCATCACCTCGACCTTGGGCTTGCCCACCGTGCTGTCCAGCGCGTGCAACTGGCGGTTGGCGTTGCTGACGCAGACATCATCGAGGTCGAACAGCGAAATTTCGCCAACGCCACAACGGGCCATGGCTTCCGCCGCCCAGGAACCGACGCCACCGACGCCCACGATCGCCACATGGGCCGCTTTCAGACGCTCAAGGCCTTCGATGCCATACAAGCGGGCGATGCCAGCAAACCGCGGATCTTCTGTACTCATGACCATTACCCCAAAAACCGGCGCGCATTATAGGGCCGTCGACGCCCAAGAGCATCATTGCGCTATGAACGGGCAACATCCACGAAAACTAAATCGAACAAAGATTCGTCCTACACGCTCTAAAGAAAGAACTTAAACCGACTTGGATTGCCCAATGTCCGGCAATTCCCTGTCCGCTGTACGACCAGAGAATGCCCGGTGTAGGATGCGCGCCCCTTGGCGACCGCCAACCGTTCCTTCGTTCCACAGTCTTTGGAACCCGAAATAACTATGTCATCGCGTAAATTTGGACTCAACCTGGTCGTGGTGCTCGCCATCGCAGCCTTGTTTACCGGCTTCTGGGCGCTGATCAACCGCCCGGTCACCGCCCCCAACTGGCCTGAACAGATCTCCGGCTTCTCGTACTCGCCATTCCAGCAGGGCCAGTTCCCGCAGAAAGACCAGTTCCCGACCGACGATCAAATGCGTCGCGACCTGGAGATCATGAGCAAGCTGACGGACAACATCCGCATCTACTCGGTCGATGGCACGCTGCAGAACATCCCGAAGCTGGCGGAAGAGTTCGGCTTGCGGGTGACCCTAGGGATCTGGATCAGCCCGGACCTGGAACGCAACGAACGGGAAATCACCCGCGCCATTGAAATCGCCAACTCCTCGCGCAGCGTGGTTCGCGTGGTGGTCGGCAACGAGGCCATTTACCGCAAGGAAATCACCGCCCAGGAACTCAGCGTCATGCTCGATCGCGTGCGTGCCGCCGTGAAAGTGCCGGTGACCACGTCCGAACAGTGGCACGTGTGGGAAGAACACCCGGAACTGGCCAAGCACGTCGACCTGATTGCCGCGCACGTCCTGCCTTACTGGGAATTCGTCCCGATGGACAAGGCCGGGCAGTTCGTCCTCGACCGCGCCCGCGACCTGAAAAAGATGTTCCCGAAAAAACCACTGCTGCTGTCCGAGGTGGGCTGGCCGAGCAACGGCCGCATGCGTGGTGGCGCCGACGCCTCTCCGGCGGACCAGGCGATTTATCTGCGAACCCTGGTCAACAAGCTCAATCGCCAGGGCTTCAACTACTTCGTGATCGAAGCGTTTGACCAGCCGTGGAAAGCCAGCGACGAAGGTTCCGTCGGCGCCTACTGGGGCGTGTTCAACGCCGCGCGCCAGCAGAAGTTCAACTTCGAAGGCCCGGTGGTGGCGATTCCGCAATGGCGCGTGTTGGCCATTGGTTCGGTGGTATTGGCGCTGTTGTCGCTGACCCTGCTGATGATCGACGGCTCGGCCCTGCGCCAGCGTGGCCGTACCTTCCTGACCTTCATTGCGTTCCTGTGTGGTTCGGTGCTGGTGTGGATCGGTTACGACTACAGCCAGCAATACAGCACCTGGTTCAGCCTGACGGTGGGCTTCTTGCTCGCCCTCGGTGCGCTCGGGGTGTTTATCGTGCTGCTGACCGAAGCCCATGAACTGGCCGAAGCGGTGTGGGTGCACAAGCGCCGGCGCGAGTTCCTGCCGGTGGAAGGCGACTCCAGCTACCGCCCGAAAGTGTCGATTCACGTGCCCTGCTACAACGAGCCGCCGGAGATGGTCAAACAGACCCTCAACGCCCTGGCCAACCTCGACTATCCGGACTTCGAAGTCCTGATCATCGACAACAACACCAAGGACCCGGCGGTCTGGGAACCGGTGCGCGATTATTGCGAAACCCTCGGACCGCGCTTCAAGTTCTTCCACGTGGCACCACTGGCCGGCTTCAAGGGCGGCGCGCTGAACTACCTGATCCCGCACACCGCCAAGGACGCCGAAGTGATCGCGGTGATCGACTCCGATTACTGCGTGCACCCGAACTGGCTCAAGCACATGGTGCCGCACTTCGCCGACCCGAAAATCGCCGTGGTGCAGTCGCCGCAGGATTACCGCGACCAGAACGAAAGCACCTTCAAGAAGCTCTGCTACGCGGAATACAAAGGCTTCTTCCACATCGGCATGGTCACCCGCAACGACCGCGACGCGATCATCCAGCACGGCACCATGACCATGACCCGTCGCTCGGTGCTCGAAGAACTGGGCTGGGCCGACTGGTGCATCTGCGAAGACGCCGAACTGGGCCTGCGGGTATTCGAAAAAGGCCTGTCGGCAGCGTACTACCACACCAGCTACGGCAAGGGCCTGATGCCCGATACCTTCATCGACTTCAAGAAACAGCGTTTCCGCTGGGCCTACGGAGCGATCCAGATCATCAAGCGCCACACCGCCAGCCTGCTGCGCGGCAAGGACACCGAGCTGACCCGTGGCCAGCGCTACCACTTCCTCGCGGGCTGGTTGCCATGGGTGGCGGACGGCATGAACATCTTCTTCACCGTCGGCGCGCTGTTGTGGTCGGCGGCGATGATCATCGTGCCGCAACGGGTCGATCCGCCGCTGCTGATCTTCGCAATCCCGCCATTGGCGTTGTTCGTGTTCAAGGTCGCCAAGATCATCTTCCTCTACCGTCGTGCGGTCGGGGTGAATCTGAAGGACGCCTTCTGCGCGGCGCTGGCCGGTCTGGCGTTGTCCCACACCATCGCCAAAGCGGTGCTGTACGGCTTCTTCACCAGCAGCATTCCGTTCTTCCGTACGCCGAAGAATGCCGACAACCACGGCTTCTGGGTGGCGATTTCCGAAGCCCGGGAAGAGATGTTCATCATGCTGCTGTTGTGGAGCGCGGCCCTGGGGATCTACCTGGTGAACGGCATGCCGAGCAACGACATGCGCTTCTGGGTCACCATGCTGCTGGTGCAGTCGCTGCCGTACGTCGCGGCGCTGATCATGGCGTTCCTGTCGTCGCTGCCGAAACCGGCCGCCGAGCCTGAAACGGCACCTGTCGTCTAAATCTGCGCGGATGCACTAAACGGCGGCCAATGGTCGCCGTTTTGCTTTAAGATAAGCGCCATTTTGCAGGGCTTGGCGTGATACAGGTCGTACTGACCGCACACAATTCCTGTGGGAGCGGGCTTGCTCGCGAATGCGTTGTAACAGTCGAGGAGTATGTTGACTGACACACCGCATTCGCGAGCAAGCCCGCTCCCACATTAAAAGCCAAAGCCCATATCTAATGATTCCGGAGTTTTCCATGACGGCCCACGCCGACCTTTCGCCGACCCTCCAACTCGCCATCGACCTGATCCGCCGTCCGTCCGTGACGCCGATCGACGCCGATTGCCAGAAGCAGATGATGCAGCGCCTGGGCGATGCCGGTTTCACCCTGGAACCGATGCGCATCGAAGATGTGGATAACTTCTGGGCCACACACGGCCAGGACGACGGTCCGGTGCTGTGCTTCGCCGGCCACACCGACGTGGTCCCGACCGGCCCGGTGGCGGCCTGGCAGATCGAACCGTTCAACGCGCTGATCGACGAACACGGCATGCTCTGCGGCCGTGGCGCCGCCGACATGAAAGGCAGCCTCGCCGCCATGACCGTCGCCTCCGAGCGTTTTGTCACCGACTACCCGAATCACAAGGGCAAAGTCGCCTTCCTGATCACCAGCGACGAAGAAGGCCCGGCGCACCACGGCACCAAGGCCGTGGTCGAACGCCTCGCCGCGCGCAAGGAACGTCTGGACTGGTGCATCGTCGGCGAACCGTCGAGCACCACCCTGGTGGGTGACGTGGTCAAGAACGGTCGTCGCGGCTCCCTCGGCGCCAAGCTGACCGTGCGCGGTGTGCAAGGCCACGTGGCCTACCCGCACCTGGCCAAGAACCCGATCCACCTCGCTGCCCCGGCCCTGGCCGAACTGGCTGCCGAGCACTGGGACCACGGCAACGATTTCTTCCCACCGACCAGTTTTCAGATCTCCAACGTCAACTCCGGCACCGGTGCGACCAACGTGATCCCGGGTGACCTGGTGGCGGTGTTCAACTTCCGTTTCTCCACCGAATCGACGGTCGAAGGCCTGCAAAAGCGCGTCGCCGACATCCTCGACAAGCATGGCCTGGACTGGCACATCGACTGGGCGCTGTCCGGCCTGCCGTTCCTCACCGAACCAGGCGCACTGCTCGACGCGGTGTCGGCGAGCATCAAGGACATCACCGGTCGCGAAACAAAAGCGTCCACCAGCGGTGGTACCTCCGATGGCCGCTTCATCGCGACCATGGGTACCCAGGTTGTTGAGCTGGGCCCGGTCAACGCGACCATCCACCAGGTCAACGAACGCGTGCTGGCAGCCGATCTCGACGTGCTGACCGAAATCTACTACCAGACCCTGATCAAGTTGCTCGCCTGATGCTTGCGTGCCCGATCTGCAGTGAGCCGCTCAATGCGGTGGACAACGGCGTAGCCTGCCCCGCCGGGCATCGTTTCGACCGTGCGCGCCAGGGTTACTTGAACCTGTTGCCGGTGCAGCACAAGAACAGCCGTGACCCTGGGGATAACCAGGCAATGGTCGAAGCCCGTCGCGACTTCCTGAATGCCGGGCACTACGCCCCGGTGGCCAAGCGTCTGGCGGAGCTGGCTGCCAGTTATGCACCACAGCACTGGCTGGACATCGGTTGTGGCGAGGGTTACTACACCGCGCAAATCGCCGAGGCACTGCCAGATGCCGAAGGTTATGCCCTGGACATCTCCCGGGAAGCGGTCAAACGCGCCTGCAAACGCAACCCGCAGCTGACCTGGTTGATCGCCAGCATGGCGCGGGTGCCGTTGGCTTCCGGCAGTTGCCAGTTCCTGGCCAGCGTCTTCAGCCCGCTGGATTGGGAAGAAGCCAAACGCCTGCTCAGTGTTGGCGGTGGCCTGATGAAAGTCGGGCCGACCAGCGGCCACCTGATGGAACTGCGTGAGCGGCTGTACGACGAAGTCCGTGAATACACTGACGACAAGCACCTGGCCCTGGTGCCGGAAGGCATGGCGCTGGCCCACAGCGAAACCCTGGAATTCAAACTGACGCTGGAAAGCGGTCAGGACCGGGCGAACCTGCTGGCCATGACGCCCCACGGCTGGCGCGCCAGTGCCGAGCGCCGTGCTGCCGTTATCGAGCAGGCCGAGCCGTTCGAGGTCACCGTATCGATGCGCTACGATTATTTCGTACTTCAATAACCTTAATTTTTGGTCTCGGGCAAATGCTCAAGACCGGCTAAATCCGCGAATGGATTTTTCAGACCCGCAGTGAGGACATCCATGCGCCAACCCGATATCGAGATTTACCTGAAAGACGCCGACGTCGACCACAAAGCCATTGCCGCCTGGCTCGGTGCGGCATTGGGTCCGTGCACCGATTGGGTCCAGAAGGGCCAGACCTACAAGTGCAAGGCTGGCAACGTGCCAGTGACCTGGCTGCCAAAAGCGGTCGGCAAATGGAACAGCCTGTATCTGGAAAGCGACCAGACCCCATGGGACGACGACATCGCCTGCGCCCGCGCCGCGTTTGCCGCGCTCAACGTGGAAGTGCGTTGTGCACCGGGCACCTGGGTCGAGGAAGAAGGTGAAGAGACGGCGGACCGCTGGATCCGCATCAGCGCCGATGGTGAAGAAGAAATCACCTGGAAAACTGCTTAACAACAAGCGGCACCGACCAAATGTGGGAGCGGGCTTGCTCGCGAAAGCGGTACATCAGTCGACATCAGCTTTGACTGACACACCGCTTTCGCGAGCAAGCCCGCTCCCACAGTAGTTTTGCGTGATCTGAAGAGTGGATTACAACCCCACCACATCCTCAGCCTGCAACCCCTTCTGCCCTTCCACCACCGCATATTCAACCTGCTGGCCTTCGGTCAGCGAACGGTGGCCTTCACCGCGAATCGCGCGGTAATGCACGAACACATCCACCCCGTCCTCGCGCTGAATGAAGCCGTAGCCCTTGGCGTCGTTGAACCACTTCACGTTGCCGGTTTCGCGTGTTGCCATTTGTTCATACTCCCTTTTTATTATTGGTCGGGCTTTTCGCAGGAAAGCCTCGGGAACGTCAGCCTGCGCATACCGGTCCCATGAGGGCAACGGCGACAGAGCGCCGAGTATATGACAGACGTTAAAACTCTCAACAGGAGTTTACTTCCACGCTTTTTTGCCGATTTTCGACGAATCCGGCACACTATCGACCGCCCGAGCAAACGCTTGGTTTTTTCCACTCACGCAGAAGCCGTATGACCCGCTCCCCGTTCCGCCGTCTTGTGTTTGGCACCCTGCGCCGACTGTTGTACCTCTGGGTTCGCTCCGAGACGATCAACCAGTCGTCGTTCACCCTTGACCTCGACCGCAGTCGTCCGGTGTTCTACGTCCTGCAAAACCCTTCGCTGACCGACCTTGCCGTGGTCGACACCGAATGCAGCAAGGCCGGTCTGCCGCGTCCGGTGCTGCCGGTTTCGGTGGGCAATCTGCTGGAACCTGCCGCGTTCTTCTACCTGACGCCGGACCCGGACTGGCTCGGCCGCCAGGACAAGCGCGGAGCGCCGCCGACACTGACCCGCCTGGTCAGCGCCCTGAGCCAGAACGCCGCCGAAGATGCGCAGATCATTCCGGTCAGCGTGTTCTGGGGGCAGTCGCCGGACAGCGAAAACAGCCCATGGAAGCTCCTGTTCGCCGACAGCTGGGCCGTTACCGGGCGTCTGCGTCGGTTACTGAGCGTCATCGTCCTGGGACGCAAGACCCGCGTGCAGTTCTCCGCGCCGATCCACCTGCGCGAACTGATCGAGCACGACAAGGGTCACGAGCGCACCGTACGCATGGCCCAGCGCATCCTGCGGGTTCACTTTCGCAACCTGAAGGCTGCGGTGATCGGCCCGGACATTTCCCACCGCCGCAACCTGGTCAAAGGCCTGCTGAACCAGCCACAGGTCAAACAAGCGATCCTCGACGAAGCCGAGCGCGAGAACATCTCGCCAGAGAAAGCCAAAGCTCAAGCGTTACGCTACGGCAACGAAATCGCCTCGGACTACACCTACACTGCGATCCGTTTTATGGAAGTGGTGCTGAGCTGGTTCTGGAACAAGATCTACGACGGCATCAAGGTCAACCACATCGAAGGCGTGCAGAAGGTCGCCCAGGGTCACGAAGTGATCTACGTGCCGTGCCATCGCAGCCACATCGACTATCTTCTGCTGTCCTATCTATTGTTCCGCAACGGCCTGACCCCGCCGCACATTGCCGCGGGCATCAACCTGAACATGCCGGTGATCGGCGGCCTGCTGCGTCGCGGCGGTGCGTTCTTCATGCGCCGCACGTTCAAGGGCAACCCGCTGTACACCTCGGTGTTCAACGAATACCTGCACACCCTGTTCACCAAGGGCTTCCCGGTGGAGTATTTCGTCGAGGGTGGCCGCTCGCGCACCGGGCGCATGCTGCAACCAAAAACCGGAATGCTGGCGATCACCCTGCGCAGCTTCCTGCGTTCGTCGCGCATGCCCATCGTCTTCGTGCCGGTGTACATCGGCTATGAGCGTGTGCTGGAAGGCCGGACCTACCTCGGCGAACTGCGCGGTGCGGCCAAGAAAAAAGAGTCGATCTTCGATATTTTCAAAGTCATTGGCGCACTCAAGCAGCGCTTCGGCCAGGTGGCGGTGAACTTCGGTGAGCCGATCAAACTGGCGGAATTCCTCGACAGCGAACAGCCGGACTGGCGCAAACAGGAACTCGGCCCGCAGTTCAGACCGGCCTGGCTCAACGAAACCACCAACCGCCTCGGCGAGAAAGTCGCACAGCATCTCAACGAAGCGGCGGCGATCAACCCGGTCAACCTGGTGGCGCTGGCGCTGCTGTCGACCACCCGACTGGCGCTGGATGACCGGGCCATGGCGCGTGTGCTGGATCTGTACCTGGCGCTGCTACGCAAGGTCCCCTATTCGCCACACACCACCTTGCCGGAAGGCGATGGCCGGGCGTTGATCGAGCATGTGAAGGACATGGACCTGCTGTCCGAGCAAAGCGATGCCCTGGGCAAGATTCTCTATCTGGACGAACAAAACGCCGTCCTGATGACCTACTACCGCAACAACGTACTGCACATCTTCGCGCTGCCGGCGTTGCTGGCGAGCTTCTTCCAGAGCGCCTCGCGCATGAGTCGCGAACAGATCCTGCGCTATACCCGCGCGTTGTATCCCTACCTGCAAGCGGAGCTGTTCATTCGCTGGTCACTGGACGAACTGGATGCGGTGATCGATCAATGGCTGGAGGCGTTCGTCGAGCAAGGCCTGCTGCGCTTCGAGAACGACGTGTACTTGCGCCCGGCGCCAAGCTCGCGGCATTTCGTGCTGCTGACCTTGCTGTCGAAAAGCATCGCCCAGACCTTGCAGCGCTTCTACATGACCGTATCCCTGCTGCTCAACAGCGGCCAGAACAGCATCAGCGCCGAAGAACTGGAAGACCTGTGCACGGTCATGGCCCAACGCCTGTCGATCCTGCATGGCCTGAACGCCCCGGAATTCTTCGACAAGAGCCTGTTTCGCCACTTCATCCAGACCATGCTCGACCTTGAGGTGCTCAAGCGCGATGAAGCGGGCAAGCTGAGTTATCACGAACTGCTCGGTGAACTGGCTGAAGGCGCGGCCAAGCGGGTGTTGCCGGCGGAGATTCGCTTGTCGATCCGGCAGGTGGCGTTGCATCGCAGTGAAGATGCAGCCGACCTTGTCGAGCGGGTATGACCCATTAATATGTCAGAAGCAAGGACGCTTGCTGACACTTCCCGTCATCAATTCGCTTTCATCTAGCGAACGCCTCCTACATAACGCTCGAATACCCGGGAGATATGCTCAGCGCTCGTCATTTCCGACGAGTCCATTGATAAGGAAATCATCATGCCCCAACATACAATCAATACCTTCCTGCACTTTCCTCCAGACTTTGAACTACCGGAGGCCTGCGAAATAAGCATTCGAGTACAAGACATTACCAACAGGGATGCGCCCAGACTTCACAGCCGGTGGGGGAGCAACCAACTTCCATCGACGCGTCCGCTCAGCTTCCCGGTTATGGTCGATTCTGAGTTGAACAAAATCGGAAGCCGCTTCTCCATCAATGTAAAAATCTCCCATCAAGGGACCGCACTGCTCCTGGATCTGGAGCAGAATTTCTGGTGGGCGGGAGGCGATCACGATACGGACATTCACTTGAGCCCTGTGGGCTACATCGCTGTGGAAAAGTCCTGGATGCCCCGAATTGGTTACCCTGCTGACTCAAAGCTGTTTGTTAAATTGATTGAAATGACTACCGATGACCAGGCTGAGATCACTATTAGTGAGGGTGTAGGCCTGACCGCGCAAATCACCCCCATCTACGTGAAATATGACCCGTCCATGATCAAGCCAGGCCAACTTTACGCACTGACCGGCTCATTCGAGAGCCATGGTCAGCACCGACTGTCGCTGGGTCTTAAACCGGCGAAATTGATACTAATGCCTGAAATTGTTCAGCCCCCGGTTTTCGGTGGCTGAATTCAACGTACAGATCGACGCTTAGCGAAAACGCCGCTTACGTCATCCCACAGGCGCCAGTACTCTACTGGCGCTTTCTACACGGAAATACTTTTGAAAAAATTGACTCTGCTCGCCTCGCTTGCCTTGCTGACAGCCTGCCAAACGCCTTCGCCCGCGCCTGAAATATCACTCGATGGTGAAGTTTTTTACTTGCAACGCATTGCGCTGCCACCCACTGCCACGCTGAGTGTCAGCTTGCAGGATGTATCGGTGGCCGACGCGCCAGCCTTGGTCCTTGACGAACAGAAGGGCCAGATCACAGGACAGGTGCCTCTGCCATTCCATCTGAGTTACGATCCCGCCCAGGTCAAGCCGGGTCATCGCTACTCGGTGAGCGCGCGCATCGAAGTTGACGGCAAGTTGCTGTTCATCACCACCGAACACCACGCCGTACAGCTTGATGGCAGTGATCCACAGCCACTGAAAATCCGCGTCGACGCCGTTCGCTAATTCATTTTTTAACAGGGAAGCTGCCATGTTCCGCCCTAACCTTCGCTTTGCCGGCCTGTGCGCAGGCCTGATGATTTCCGCGAGCGCACTCGCACTGTCTTCAGCGACCTGTCGCAGAAAGACGCCACCGGCGATCTCAAGGACGCCCTGACCCAGGGTGCGCAACTGGCCGTAAAACAACTCGGCACCCCGGGCGGCTTCAGCAACAACCCGGACGTGAAAATCGAACTGCCGGGCAAACTGGGCAAAGTCGCGAGCAAGATGAAACAGTTCGGCATGGGTGATCAGGTCGATGAGCTGGAAGCCAGCATGAACAAGGCGGCGGAAACCGCAGTCACCCAAGCCCAGCCAATCCTCGTCGATGCCGTGAAGAAAATGACCGTGGAAGACGCCAGGGGTATCCTTAGCGGCGGCAACGATTCGGCCACCCAATACCTGAACAAGACCAGTCGCGAACAGATCTGCGCCAAATTCCTGCCCATCGTCAAGCAAGCCACCGACAAGGTTGGCCTGGCCCAGCAGTACAACTCGTTCGCCGGACAAGCGGCGACCATGGGCGTAGTGGATGCGAAAAACGCCAACGTCGAAAACTACGTCACCGAGCAAGCGTTGAATGGCTTGTTCGAGATGATCGGCAAACAGGAAGAAACCATCCGCCAGAACCCGGCGGCTGCGACCAGTTTGGCGAAGAAGATATTTGGGACGTTGTAATTTTTAACTGACGGCAACGCCAGAGCCCCCCCTGAACCTGTGAAGGCCAGCGGCTTTTTTTTGCGTTACATCGCAGTGAAGATGCGGCGGAGTTGGTAACGCCACTATGCCCCTCGAGTATTTGGCAGAAGTAAGAAAGTTCCTCCCAGATCAAACCCACTCTTCGTCCCGGATTGCAGGAATTACCCTACATAAAAATTTTGGTATCGACTCTATGGTTAGCACTCGTCAATACCGACGATTCTTTGAAAAGGAAGTCAATATGAATAGCGAAAAAGAAATTACCGGCAACGTGATTTATCTCGAAAAAGTTGGCCTTCTGCCTGGCTCGACCCTCCATGTCAGCTTAGTGGATGTCACTCAGCCAAATGCTCTAAAAACACTGGCTACAGAGATCTATTCCAATGTGAATCAAAATGGCATGGACTACACATTGAGTTGCGAGCTTGCAAAACTGCAGTACGGGCACACCTACTCCATCAGTGCAAGCATCCTCTATGAAGACCAAGTGGTCTTCACCTCCACGGAACATGCCCCGCTGGATTTGAGCGCGGAGTTTTTGTGGGTCAAAGATGTGGTGGTGAGCATCGTTAGTGTTTCGCCAGGCGCATAACCGGCAGTTTTGCTGAAATTGTCGTTGGCGCCTCCAGGTGCCAACGACACCACGTGTCCAACACGGCCTGAGTTGGACACGCCGGTCATTGGACAATTGATGCGGCGAAAACAGCAATAGCACCTGAAACCTGACATTTTCCTTATAATTGACGGAAAGCATGGCTATTTCCGTTTTATTCACACTACAAACCAATTGCCCAAGAAGATACCGACATCTTCTTGAGTCCCGTGGACTGCATTGCAGTCGAAAAAAACTGGATGCCCGGAATTGGTTAACCCGCCAATTCAAAGTTGTCTGTGACGCTGGCTGAAAAGACTATCGACGAAAACGGCCTGGCAACACCCAACATCCGGACTTGAAGTATCGCTGGATGGTAAAGTTTTTATCTGCAAACTGGCGAATGTCGGCGCCGATCTTTTTTAAACGCCAATGACAAGGATCCGCCTCATGAAAAAACTCTCCCTACTCGGACTTGCTGTCTTGCTAAGCGCCTGTCAATCCATGCAATCTGCTCCGAAGGCCAGCCTCGACGGCGAAGTCTTTTACTTGCAACGCAGCGCCCTGCCCCCCACCGCCATCCTGAGCGTGAGCTTGCAGGACGTGTCCCTGGCCGACGCGCCGGCAGTGGTCATCGACGAACAGAAGTCTCAGGTCAAAGGCCAGGTGCCCCTGCCATTCCATCTGAGTTACGATCCGGCCAGGTCAAACCGGGTCATCGCTACTCCGTCAGCGCGCGCATTGAAGTTGACGGCAAGTTGCTGTTCATCACCACTGAACATCATGCCGTGCAACTCGATGGCAAAGACCCGCAGCTCCTGAAAATCCGCGTCGACGCAGTCCGCTAAATTCATTCTTCGAACAAGGAAGCTCTCATGCTCCGCCCTACCCTTCGCTTTGCCGGCCTGTGCGCAGGCCTGATGATTTCCGCGAGCGCACTCGCGCTGTCCCTCAGCGACCTGTCGCAAAAAGACGCCACCGGCGGTCTCAAGGACGCCCTGACCCAAGGCGCGCAACTGGCCGTAAAACAACTTGGCACCCCAGGCGGGTTCAGCAACAACCCTGACGTAAAAATCGAACTGCCGGGCAAACTGGGCAAGGTCGCCAGCAAAATGAAGCAGTTCGGCATGGGTGATCAGGTCGATGAACTGGAAGCCAGCATGAACAAAGCGGCGGAAACCGCCGTGACCCAGGCCCAGCCGATCCTGGTCGATGCCGTTAAGAAAATGACCGTGGAAGATGCCAAGGGCATCCTCAGCGGCGGCAATGACTCGGCCACCCAATACCTGAACAAGACCAGCCGCGAACAGATCCGCGCCAGGTTCCTGCCCATCGTCAAGCAAGCCACCGACAAGGTTGGCCTGGCCCAGCAGTACAACTCCTTCGCCGGGCAAGCGGCGACCATGGGCGTAGTGGATGCGAAAAACGCCAACGTCGAAAACTACGTCACCGAGCAGGCGCTGAATGGCTTGTTCGAGATGATCGGCAAACAGGAAGAAACCATCCGCCAGAACCCGGCGGCTGCAGCGACCAGTTTGGCGAAGAAAGTGTTTGGCACGCTCTGAGCCGCTACACAAAACCTGTGGGAGCAGTCTTGCTCCCACAAAGGTTCAGGCCGCTGATACGGGTCTTAGAAAGAACACCCACTCGCGCCCCATCTTGCGTTTCTCGAACAACTTCAACGCGACCAGCCCATTTAGCGTGGCTGATGCCGTGTTGTAAGAGCAACCGAGATTTTCCTTCACATTGACCGCCGTGAACTCCTTGGCCATTCCGCTCCTGGCTACCTGAAACAATGCCCGCTGTTTCTCGGTGAGCTGGTCGAGAAAACCACTTTCACGCAACCAGCAATCAAATTGCTCAGCATCGTCCAGACTTTTCCGATAAGTCCCGGTAAAACTGCCCACAGCCCGCAACACCACCGAACACTGGAAATCGATGAAGTACGTCAGATCCAGCTCATCCGCTTCGGTATTCAAATACGACCGCCCGTACTTCAACGGCGCATTGCGCAACAAAACACTGATGGCGATGTAGCGAAACGCCGAGTAGTCATTTTTGAACATGAACCAGTAAAACAACGCACGCGCTACCCGACCGTTGCCGTCGCGAAAAGGATGCTCGTAACCCAAGACAAAATGCAGCGCGATGGCTTTGATCAATGGATGAAGGTAGTCCGCTTGATGAGGGTTGTTGTGGGGTTGATTGATCCACTTCGCCAGCCCCTGCAAACGTGACACGAGCCCTGTTGCAGGTGGTGGCGAATGCACGGTGTTGCCCTCGCCATCCTGGACTACGACGTCATCGTTGGTCCTGAATGCTCCAGGCGAGTACTGCGAATCGTCGATACCCTCGACGCCAACTCGATGCATGGCCGCAATCAGCTCAACGCTCAGTGGCTCGTAACGCTGCTCCCAGGCGAAGTTCATCATCTTGAAGTTACCGATGACCATTCGTTCATCCGGTGTGCGCGGCGAACGATGGCGCTTGAGCATGTCCTTGGCCACCCGCGTCGTGGTGGCCGCACCTTCAAGCTGGCTGCTGCTGATGGCCTCGTCTTCGATCAGATCATTGAGCAAATAGCTGAAATGAGCGCGCTCGCCAATCTGGCCGGTCATGTATTCCAGCACTGCGGTTGTCGCCTGACGATCCACTACGGAAATGGCTTTTTGCGCCTGCGGCGTCAGCATGAACTTCAGCCAGCAGGCCGGTTCACCCAAAGGCAAAAGGCTCGAATACTGTGCAGTCCGCGCTTTCTTGACCAAGGCCCAGCACAGGTTCGAATCCAGCCCGGGCGCCCAGCGGTAGCGCAATGAATCGAACGGCAGGTAACGCCCCTGATCGTCCAGGGGCTTGAGCAAGGCGAGGTACTCCGAAAGGCGTTCCTTGTGGGGCGATCGCAACAGCCGATCAAACACCGGATCGGACCGGCCTCTCAATGTGGGTGGATTTTTCATGGCGCTGTCTCAAACATGCGTGAAACTTGGCTCTGAGTACAACACCTGAGCTTTTTAGCCTCAATATCAGACGGGTCCGAGATCAATGTAGGAACAATGAAGGCCCGCTGGTTGGTACAGGTTCAGCGGGCTTTTTCCTTTGACTATTGCTGCGGATCCAGCTGATCGAGGACGCGATTCACTGATAGCTGCGCCAGGACGATCATCTGCTGAATGCCGAGTGCCAGATTGCAGGTGGGGCCGGTCAGGATGGACGACAGTTCGGTCGCCATCACGTTGGCTGAGGCGAGGGTTTCGTAGGCGTGGACCAGCAGGGTTTCGGAATCGACGTCTGGGCGGATGGTGAAAATTGGGCAGGGGCGACTTGAAGCGCCGATATGTTCTGCGGTTTCTGAAGCCGGGGGGTTTGGGCTGGGTTTGATCATTGTGAAGCTCCTAACGAAAGTTGGAGCAGCCAGCATCACTTGCAGATGATGGGTGGCAGCTGTGTGCAGGTCTGCAAGACCGAGTCGTTAGGCAACCTCGGCAGATCCGAAGATCTCCCGCACACAGCCACCATAAATCGGTGGTCGCTAAAAAAGCGCCACGATTATAGGTGCGCCAGTGGGCGCCTAACAAACTATTGGCGGGCTTGCAGTCCCGGTCGCTGAATTGACAGCGACGAGCAAAGGCTAGAGATCGGGCTTCCGACGAGCAAGCTGAAAGTCTTGTGGGAATGGTCTGAATGAATGGCTTGGGCGATAAACAGCGTTGACTGTAAGTCCGTCATCGCGAACAGGCTGGCTCCTACAGTTGGGCTGGGTGACATCTGCAAGGAATGGGTTGGCTGGTAGGCCGCCTTCGCGAGCAAGCCCGCTCCCACAATTGGGCTGGGTACATCTGTGAGGAATTGGTTGGCTGGCGGGCCGTCTTCGCGAGCAAGCCCGCTCCCACAGTTGGGCTGGGTACATCTGTGAGGAATAGGTTGGCTGGCAGGCCGCCTTCGCGAGCAAGCCCGCTCCCACAGTTGGGCCGGGTACATCTGTGAGGAATTGGTTGGCTGGCGGGCCGTCTTCGCGAGCAAGCCCGCTCCCACAATTGGGCTGGGTACATCTGTGAGGAATTGGTTGGCTGGCGGGCCGTCATCGCGAGCAAGCTCGCTCCTACAGTTGGGCTGGGGACATCTTCAAGGAATTGGTTGGCTGGCAGGCCGCCTTCGCGAGCAAGCCCGCTCCCACAATTTGGTCTGCGCACGGACCAGACAACTAGGCCGGCCGGTAGGCCGCCTCGGTTGCTTTTGATCTGCCCGCCCCCTCGGGAGGCTGAGTGGAGGTGTTCATCCGGGGATTGGCGCGCAGCGCCGTTCGACGCAGTCGAACTCATTGCATGTAGGTCGAAGCGAAGCCGACCGGAGGGCAATGCCCCCGGATGAATACCGGAGCGAAGGAACCCCGAGCCTAAGCGAGGGGCCGTACGTAAGGGGCGAGACCTTTTGGTTCCTTTTGGGGCGTTTGCCAAAAGGGACTCGCCGTAAGGGCGAAACCGCCAGTGGCCGTTACCGAAGAAATGGATATGTACCCGGTCAAACGGACTCCTTCCTGACCCGAAACCAGGCCGCATACAACGCCGGCAAAAACAGCAGCGTCAACGCCGTAGCAACAATCAACCCCCCCATGATCGCCACCGCCATCGGCCCGAAAAACACACTGCGCGACAGAGGAATCATCGCCAACACCGCCGCCAGCGCCGTCAGCACGATCGGCCGGAACCGCCGCACCGTCGCCTCGATGATCGCCTGCCAAGGCTTGAGCCCCGCCGCAATATCCTGCTCGATCTGATCCACCAGAATCACCGAGTTACGCATGATCATCCCGGACAAGGCGATAGTCCCCAACATGGCCACGAAACCAAAGGGCTGGCGGAACACCAACAGAAACAGCGTCACCCCGATCAACCCCAGCGGCGCCGTCAGGAACACCATCGCCGTGCGCGAAAAACTTCGCAGCTGCAGCATCAGCAAGGTCAACACCACCACGATGAACAACGGCACACCGGCCTTCACCGAGTTCTGTCCGCGCGCCGAGTCTTCCACCGTGCCGCCGACATCCAACAAGTACCCGTCGGGCAGTTCAGCGCGAATCGGATCGAGGGTCGGCATGATCTGCTGCACCAGCGTCGCCGGTTGCTCCTTGCCATAGATGTCGGCGCGAACCGTCACGTTGGGCAGGCGGTTGCGGTGCCAGATGATGCCCTCCTCGAAGCCGTATTCCAGGGTCGCGATCTGCGACAGCGCGACGCTGCGACCGTTATCGGTCGGCACCGCCAGGCTCGGCAGCAATGACAACTCGGTGCGCTCATGCACGGTGCCGCGCAACAGGATCTCGATCAACTCGTTGTCTTCACGGTACTGGCTGACACTGGAACCGGTCAGGGAGCTTTGCAGGAACCTCGACAGGTTGGCCGTGCTCACGCCCAGCGCCCGCGCACGGTCCTGATCGATGTTCAGGTACACCACCTTGCTCGGTTCTTCCCAATCCAGGTGGACGTTGACCACATGCGGGTTCTCGCGAACCTTGGCCGCGACCTTGCGCGCCAGCGCCCGCACCTCCTCGATGTGCTCCCCGGTCACGCGGAACTGCACCGGATAGCCAACCGGCGGACCGTTTTCCAGGCGCGTGACCCGCGAACGCAGAGCGGGAAATTGCTCGTTAAGGGTTGAGATCAACCAGGTGCGCAGGGCTTCCCGTTCTTCGATGGTTTTTGCCAGGACGACAAACTGGGCGAAGCTCGCAGCCGGCAGTTGCTGATCCAGCGGCAGGTAGAATCGTGGCGAACCGGTGCCGACGTAGGCCACGTAATTGTCGATCCCGGCCTTGTCCTTGAGCAGCGCTTCAAGGCGTTTGACCTCGTCGGCGGTATTGCTCAGCGAAGCGCCTTCGGCCAGTTTCAGATCGACCATCAACTCCAGGCGCCCCGATGCCGGGAAGAACTGCTGCGGCACAAACTTGAACAGCACGATGGAAGCGATGAACAACAGCACGGTCGCCAGGATCACGGTTTTGCGCCAGCGCACGCACCATTCCACCAGACGCCGGACGCGCTGATAAAACGGCGTGGCATAGGGATCGGGCTGGCCGGCACCGTGTTTGGCGGCATGAATCTTCGCCAGGTCCGGCAGGAGTTTTTCCCCGAGGTACGGCACGAAGACCACCGCGGCCACCCACGACGCCAACAGCGCGATGGTGACCACCTCGAAGATCGAGCGGGTGTATTCGCCAGTGCCCGATTGCGCCGTGGCAATCGGCAGGAAGCCGGCCGCGGTGATCAGCGTACCGGTGAGCATCGGGAACGCGGTACTGGTCCAGGCATAACTCGCCGCTTTGACCCGGTCGAAGCCCTGCTCCATTTTGATCGCCATCATTTCCACGGCAATGATCGCGTCGTCCACCAGCAAACCCAGGGCCAGTACCAGCGCGCCGAGGGAGATCTTGTGCAGGCCGATGCCCAGGTAATACATGCACGCGAACGTCATCGCCAGCACCAGCGGAATCGCCAGCGCCACCACCATACCAGTGCGCACGCCAAGGGAGAAGAAGCTCACCAGCAACACAATGGCCAGCGCCTCGACCAACACTTGCAGGAACTCACCAACACCGGTTTTCACCGCCGCCGGTTGGTCGGAGACTTTGCGCAACTCCATGCCGGCCGGGAGGTTTTTCTGTATGCGGGCGAACTCGATTTCCAGCGCCTTGCCCAGTACCAGGATGTCACCGCCGTTCTTCATTGCCACCGCCAGGCCGATGGCGTCTTGCGCCATGAAGCGCATGCGCGGCGCCGGTGGATCGTTGAAACCACGGCGCACGTCAGCCACGTCGGAGATGCGGAAGGTGCGATCACCGACCCGGATCGGGAAGTTCTTGATCTCGTCGACCGTTTGAAAATTCCCCGTCACCCGTAGCTGCAAGCGCTCGCTGCTGGTTTCGAAGAAACCTGCCGTCGACACCGCGTTCTGTTCTTCAAGGGCTTGCTGGACGACCGCCAGCGGCAAGCCGAGGGTGGCGAGCTTGACGTTGGAGAGTTCGATCCAGATTTTCTCGTCCTGCAACCCCAGCAGCTCGACCTTGCCCACATCCTTGACCCGTTGCAGCTGGATCTGGATGCGGTCGGCGTAATCCTTGAGCACGGCGTAGTCGAAGCCCTCGCCGCTCAGGGCGTAAATATTGCCGAAAGTGGTGCCGAATTCATCGTTGAAAAACGGTCCCTGAATCCCCGGCGGCAGGGTATGACGGATGTCGTTGATCTTCTTGCGCACCTGATACCAGAGCTCCGGGATCTCCACCGAGTGCATGGAGTCGCGCGCAATGAAGGTCACCTGGGATTCGCCGGGGCGGGAGAACGACACGATGCGTTCGTATTCGCCGGTTTCCATCAGTTTCTTTTCGATGCGTTCGGTGACCTGGCGCGAGACTTCCTCGGCGGTCGCCCCCGGCCAGTTGGTGCGAATCACCATGGCCTTGAAGGTGAACGGCGGGTCCTCACTCTGGCCGAGCTTGGTGTAGGAAAGTGCGCCGACGATGGCCAGCAACAGCATCAGGAACAGGACGATCTGGCGATTACGCAGCGCCCATTCGGAAACGTTGAAGCGCATCGGGGCTTACTCCTTGTCCGCCAGATTGACCACGCGATTGGAGCGATCCACCGGGCGCACCTGCTGCCCTTCGAGAAGCACATGAACACCGGCGGCCACCACCCAGTCGCTGGCGCTGAGCCCTTCAAGCACCGGTACGGTTTTCTCGCCGAAGGCACCGACCCGCACCGGGGTCCTTTGCAAGGTGTTATTGGCGCGGACGACCCAGACATAGGTCACGCCGTTTTCCGCCGTCAGCGCAGACAGCGGAACGGACAGTGGAACCACGTCGGCGGCCTGCACGAACACTCGGGCGCTCTGGCCCAGTTCGACAGGCACAGTGCCGGTCTTGAAGGCGATACGCGCCGCGAAGGTACGCGACTTGGGATCGGCTGACGGCGACAATTCACGGATGCGCCCGGCGAGACGCTGGTCGGGCTGGGTCCAGAGTTCCACCGACACCGGTTCACCGACCTTGAAGCGGCCGAAGTTCTGCTCCGGCAGGCTGATCAAGACCTCACGCTCGCCATCGGTTGCCAGTGTGAACACCGTTTGCCCGGCTGCCACGACTTGCCCGACTTCCACCAGGCGCTTGGCCACGACGCCGTCCTGCGGCGCACGCAACACGGCGTAGCTGGCCTGGTTATTGGAAACGTTGAATTCGGCTTTGATTTGCTTGAGGCGCGCTTCACCGGAACGGTAGAGGTTTTCGGCGTTGTCGTATTGCGAACGACTGACCAGTTGGCGCTCCATCAGGGTCTTGTAGCGATCACGCTCGGATCGCACCAGGTTCAGATTGGCTTCGGCGGCTGCGACCTGGGCGCGAGTGGCCTCCAGTTGCAGGCGCACGTCCTGGGGATCGAGCTCCGCCAAGGGTTGATCGGCCTTGACCCGCTGCCCCTCCTCGACCAGTCGTCGGCTGACTTTGCCGCCGATGCGGAACGCCAGATCCGGTTCATACCGCGCGCGAACTTCACCGGGATAGCTTTCCATGGCCTGCGCCGAAGGCTCTGGCTGGACCACCATGGCCGGACGCACGCTGACTTGCGGCGCTTCTTCATGACCACACGCAGACAATAAAAAAGCCAGGGTGACTGGCAACGCGAGGGACAAGGCATAGCGGAACATGGTGAAGGACCTTTCGCTAATGGTGCTTTGAATAATTATACTGAGCAGTATGTTATTAATAGCAAACTCACCAGTCCAGTAATAAAAACGAATATGCCAAACAATCTTTCAGCACCCAATGGCCCAGGCAGACCCAAGGACCTGGTCAAGCGCCAGGCAATTCTCGATGCAGCGAAAGTGCTGTTTCTGAGTAAGGGTTATGCCAATACCAGCATGGATGCCGTCGCGGCCGAGGCCGGCGTGTCGAAGCTGACGGTCTATAGCCACTTCAACGACAAGGAGACGCTGTTCTCCTCCGCCGTGATGGCCAAGTGCGAGGAACAGTTGCCACCGCTGTTCTTCGAACTGCCGGAAGGCGTGGCCGTGGAAACCGTGCTGCTGAACATCGCGCGCGGTTTTCATCAACTGATCAACAGTGATGAATCAGTGAACCTGCACCGGCTGATGATGACCCTGGGCAGCCAGGACCCGAAACTCGCGCAAATTTTCTTTGAGGCCGGCCCAGAGCGCATGCTGCATGGCATGGAGCGCCTGCTGAGCAAGATCGATGAAAGTGGTGTGCTGCGCATCGACAAGCCGCACAACGCGGCCGAGCACTTCTTCTGCCTGCTCAAGGGCGCCGGGAATTTCCGTTTGCTGTATGGCTGCGGCGAGCCACCGGTTGGCGAAGAGGCGGAGAGCCATGTGCGGGAGGTGGTGGGGTTGTTTATGCGGGCTTATCGGCCTGATTGAGGCAGATGAACTTGCAGCGTTTATACTGACGCTTTCGCGAGCAAGCCCGCTCCCACAGGTGACCTGGTTCCGTCAGACAGTACGCGGTCGAATGTGGGAGCGGGCTTGCTCGCGAAAGCAGGCGCTGCGGTCTTAAGGCTTGAGCGCCTTCTTCGGATAGATGTCATACCGACTGGACTTGCCATCCAGCGCATGACTCGGCTTCGGCCCTTCAATGCAAGGCGCCTTGCGCGGGCGCTTGACCACCACCCTGTGGCTGGCCAGGGCCAGCGCGGCTTCGAGCAATGCCGGCGCATCCGGATCATCGCCCACCAGCGGCCGGAACAGGCGCATTTCCTTCTTCACCAGCGCGGTTTTCTCGCGGTGCGGGAACATCGGGTCGAGGTAGATCACCTGGGGCGGTTCGCCCTCCCAGTTGCGCATGACCTCGATCGAATTGCCCTTGAGCAAGCGCATGCGCGCCACGATCGGGGCCACGTCGAAATCTTCCGCGCCACGGGCCAGGCCGTCTTCCAGCAAGGCACCGATCAGCGGCTGACGCTCGATCAGGCTCATCTCGCAACCGAGGCTGGCCAGCACGAACGCATCCTTGCCCAGCCCCGCCGTGGCATCCAGCACCCGTGGGCGCACGCCTTGGGCGACGCCAACAGCCTTGGCGATCATCTGCCCGCTGCCGCCGCCGTACAGTCGGCGATGGGCCGCACCACCCTCGACGAAGTCCACCCGCACCGGCCCCGGCGCATCCGGCCCCAGCTGTTGCAGCTGCAAGCCCATGTCACCCACCTGCAAGGCAAATTCGCCGTCCGCTACTTGCATTGGCAAGCCCAGGCGCTCGGCCCATTGCTCGGCTTGTGGCTCGAAAGCCGCGTCGAGGGCCTGAACATGGATGCGGCAGGCCGCAGGTTGATCAATCATCGGAAAACACGCTCAAAAAATTAATGATCGGCAAAAACTGCCGATAACAAAACTATCGAGCATTTTGCCAGAGCTGAGCGTCTACCGAGAGAAATGTCAGACATTCAACCCACAATCACAGGTTTTATCTCGCCCTACGGCGACTACAACCTGCGAAACACCCAGGCACTGAGCGGCGTCAGCCACATCTGGCAGGATTTCTTTGCCCGAGCGCTGGCCGAACAGTCGGGTGAAGTGCTACCTGAGTCTCTGAATTTTCCACCGGTCGATCTCGAAAGCCCAGTCGAACCCACGGTCGGCAGCGACCTGCTGGCCCACATCGTGTCCCAGCGTGAATGCGACGTGAAGGACAACATAATCCGCCCGCCCGAGCCGCTGTTCCTGCCGATTGCCGAATTCGAAATGGACCTGGCGGACAAGCCGTTCCCACCGTTCCCGGCGGACGAAATCGTCGCCCAGCAAAAACAGCAGGACTTCGAAAGCGGCTGGGTTCGCCCGATCGTATTGAACGCCGGTCAACCGCTGCCAGAAGCTGGCCCTGCCCTGCAACCGCGTCCGCTGCACCTGCCCATCGCCGAGTTCGAACTCGAGCTGCTCGACAAGCCGTTCCCGCCGTTCTCGCCAGAAGAACGGGTGGAGCAGCAGAAACAACTCGATTTCGACAATGGCTGGGCGCGCCCGATCATCCTGCAGAACCTGCGCATCGCCGCCTGATCCTCAGCCGCGCCCTCTTCCCTCAACCTTTGAAAAACTGATTCGCCTTCTGATACGGCATCGACCGGGACGTGAAACCGAACGTGCCTGAGGTCTGGATTTCTTCGGCGGCGCGGAAGAATTCGCCATAGGCCGCCAAGGCCAGCGCCGAACCGACGCTGATACGTTTGACGCCCATTTCACCCAACTGCGCGACCGTCAGCTTCAAGCCGCCCGACATCAACACATTCACCGGTTTTGGTGCCACGGCGCGCACCACCGCCAGCACATCCTCGGCACTGCGCAAGCCCGGTGCGTAGAGCACATCGGCACCGGCCTCGGCGAATGCCTGCAAACGGCGGATGGTGTCGGCCAGATCGGGATTGCCGTGCAGAAAGTTTTCCGCCCGGGCAGTCAACGTAAAGTGGAACGGCAGACTGCGAGCGGCAGCCACAGCAGCTTCGATGCGCGCCACGGCGTGTTCAAAACAGTAGATCGGGCCTTCTTCGCGGCCGGTGGCATCTTCGATCGAACCGCCGACCGCTCCGACCTCTGCCGCGCGCAAGATACTTTTGGCGCAATCAGCCGGGTTGTCGGCAAAACCGTTTTCCAGGTCGACGGCAACCGGCAGGTCGGTGGCGGCGACAATCGCCTGAACGTTCATCAGGGTATCGTCGAGGGTCAATCCGCCATCGGCACGCCCCTGGGAAAAGGCATAACCGGCACTGGTAGTCGCCAGCGCCTCGAAGCCGAGGCTGGCAAGCATTTTTGCCGAACCGGCATCCCACGGATTGGGAATCACAAATGCCCCGGGGCGTTCGTGAAGGGCTTTGAACGCCTGGGCTCGAAGGGTTTGCGCATCCATTGGGCAGGCTCCTGAAGAGGGGAAAGAATCCGCCTCAGAGCAGGCCAAGTTGCTCGGCGACGGGTTCTCTGTATAGCTCAGGCAGCGCTGGCAAGCCAGGCAAACGCAGCATCAGCCGGGCGTGAAAACGCTGCGCCAGTTTCGCGGCCAGCAGGTTGTCGGCCGTGTGCAGGAAGATGTACGGCGTACGACCTTCTTCGATCCATAACGCGATTTTCTCGACCCATGGTTCCAGGAACGTATCGTTGGCCTCAAGCGTCGGATGGCCGATAAAACGCACCTGCGGAAATTGCGTGAATGCCGCCGGCCGCGGTGGCACACGGGGTTTCTTCGACTGGGCGTGGAGCACCGAAGGCTCGGTCGAGGTGCAACTGAACAGCGCACGGGGATCGAGACAGATGCGTTCGACACCGCGATCCAGCAACAGCCGGTTGAGCATTCGTTCGCTGTCACCCTTGGCGAAAAACTCGTCATGCCGCACTTCAACGGCCAGTGGTCGCTGCAGGGCATCGATAAACCCGGCCAGCTCAGGCAAACGTTGGGGCGTGAAGCTTTTCGACAACTGCAACCACAACGGCGACCCCCGTTCACCCAGAGGGCCGAGCAATTGCAGAAAGGTTTCGGCGGCGGTCAGTTGCTCGCGCAGATCGCCACCGTGGCTGATCTCACCGGGAAACTTGGCAGTGAAACGAAAATGTTCGGGCATGGTTTCGGCCCAACGCTGCACGGTGCTGGCAGCCGGGCTCCCGTAGAAGGTCGTGTTGCCTTCCACGGCATTGAAAACCTGGCAATAGAGATCAAGAAAGTCGGCGGATTTGGCGTCCGGCGGATACAGGTAGTCGCGCCAGGCGTTTTCGCTCCAGGATGGGCAACCGAGGTAATACGGCAGCACCATCAGATGTACAGGTCGAGACCCAGCACATCCGCTTCCCAATCGACGAAACCGGCGGTGCTCAGGTAGCTGGCCAGGGCTGTCGCTACGCTTTTGCTCATGGCACGGTGGTAAATCATGTCTTGCTGACGGGCGGGAAGATTGCTCAGTTTTTGCGCAGAGGCTTTAGCGGCGCGGGCAGCCAATTGCTCTTCAGTCGGGAATTCCAGCTCGCCTTCGATATCAATGGCGTCGTCTTCCACCACGCGGCCTTTGCGGGGTTTGCGCTTGATGGGGTAGGACTGAGAGGAAACGCCGTCTATACGCATAAGTGCATACTCGGAATCAGTGATGGCAGTTTAGTGGCGCAAAATCCACTTCGCAAACCGCCGAGTGATAACTAGAACACATAAAAGGCAAAAGGTTTAAAAGCTGGGGTTAGAAAATGACGATTGGCAGAACTGGTGCAGAACACTAACCCTGTGGGAGCGGGCTTGCTCGCGAAGACGGTGTGCCAGACAACAGAAATGTTGAATGTTATACCGCCTTCGCGAGCAAGCCCGCTCCCACAGGTACTGCGTGAATCAACGCGCCTTGGGCGTCGCCACTTTATCGCGCAGATACACCGGCTGCGCCTCATCGGCCACGATCGCCTCGCCGCGCGCCCAGGCAAATCGCGCCAGTGTCAGCAAGTCTTGCGCGTGGGGCAACATGCCCGCGTCCTGCCCGCTCAGGCTGACGGCGATACGCTCGCCATAGCCCCAACCGGTGCCTGCGCCGAACCATTCGCCGCCGACATCGGCCGGCAATGCAGCGGACTCCGGCGGCAGTACCGCTTCCGCCCCCACCAGGCGCATCTCCCCGGCCGTTTCGCGGTAGCAACCCCAATACACTTCATCCATACGCGCATCGATGGCGGCGGCGACCTGAGTGGCGCCGTGTTCGCGCAGCGCACGTTGCGCCAGCACGGCCAGGTTCGACACCGGCAGCACCGGGCGATCCAGGGCAAACGCCAGGCCTTGCACCACGCCGATGGCGATGCGCACACCGGTGAAGGCGCCCGGGCCACGGCCGAAGGCAATGGCATCGACCGCTTGCAGCGTGGTGCCCGCATCGGCCAGCAATTGCTTGATCATCGGCAACAGCTTCTGCGCGTGCAGGCGCGGGATCACCTCGTAATGGCTCGTGACCTTGCCGTCATGCAGCAAGGCAACGGAGCAAGCTTCAGTCGCGGTGTCCAGGGCCAGCAAGGTGCTCATCGATGTATCCACAAGAGAGATCGGAAAAAAGTGCGTCAGTATAAACAACTACGGCCCGCAAGCGGGCCGTGGATGATGCAGCGGGTCAGACTTTTCAGCTCAGGGCTGCAAGCACCTTGGCGGTGATCGCTTCAACCGAGCCAACGCCTTCGATGTGGCTGTACTTCGGCTTGCCATTGGCAGCCGACAGCTTCTGGTAGAAGTCCACCAGCGGCTTGGTCTGGGAGTGGTAGACCGACAGGCGATGACGCACGGTTTCTTCGGTGTCGTCCTTGCGCTGTACCAGCTCTTCACCGGTGACGTCGTCAATACCAGCCACTTTCGGCGGGTTGTAGACGATGTGGTACACGCGGCCGCTGGCCTCGTGAACACGGCGACCGGCGATACGCTGGACGATTTCTTCGTCTTCAACGGCGATTTCAACCACGGCATCGAGCTCGACGCCTGCAGTCACCAGGGCTTCAGCCTGGGGAATGGTGCGCGGGAAGCCATCGAACAGGAAACCGTTGGCGCAGTCGGACTGGGCGATGCGGTCCTTGACCAGTGCGATGATCAGGTCATCGGACACCAGGCCACCGGCATCCATGATGCTCTTGGCCTTGATGCCCAGCTCGGTGCCGGCCTTGACCGCTGCACGCAACATGTCGCCGGTGGAGATTTGTGGAATGCCGAATTTTTCGGTGATGAACTGTGCCTGAGTACCTTTACCGGCCCCGGGAGCTCCCAGCAGAATGACGCGCATCGATGTGCTCCTCAATTTTTTATATGGATAACGTCAGATTCGCCTCGTGGGGCCAATCTCAAAAATAGGGTCGTGACCGCCCAAACGGTCAAAGGCTGATCAAGATACACAGCAGGCTGCGCCCACACAAGACGCCAAAAGTCGGAGAAACCGCTGCCTCCTGCGACCATTGCGCACAGTTTCCCAAGTCGCAACCCCGTCATTAACTGTCGCCTGGCAGCACTTTTGCACCCGTCAAACGGCGGCATCCGGCTCACCTGCCGGATGCCTGACCCCATGGCAAAGACCTTAGCCGGTGTTGCGCAAACCGGCGGCAATCCCCGCCACAGACACCAGCAAGGCCTGTTCTACCGGGCTGCCCTGCGCCACGTCCTGCACTCTTGAACGGGCCAGCAACTCGGCCTGCAATAGATGAAGCGGGTCGAGGTAGGTGTTGCGCAAGCGGATGAACTCAAGGGTCGCTGGGCTATGTGCCAGTAGCTGCGACTGCCCGGTCAGGCCGAGAACGATGGTGCACGCCTGCGACAATAGGTCGCGTAAGTGCGCACCCAATGGCAACAGATTCGGCTCTACCAGACGCTCATCGTAGGACTGTGCAATGTCGGCATCGGCCTTGGCCAGGACCATTTCCAGCATGTCGATGCGGGTGCGGAAGAACGGCCACTGCTCGCGCATTTGCCCCAGCAGTTCGCCTTCGCCACGCTCCAGCGCCTTGCTCAGGGCCGCTTCCCAACCCAGCCAGGCCGGCAGCATCAGGCGCGTCTGGGTCCAGCCGAAAATCCATGGGATCGCCCGCAGGCTTTCGATCCCCCCGGCCCGGCGCTTGGCCGGACGACTGCCCAGCGGCAAACGGCCGAGCTCCTGCTCCGGCGTGGACTGGCGGAAATACTCCACGAACTGCGGGTTTTCCCGCACCACGGCACGGTAGGCGCTGACACCATCCGCAGCCAGTTCGTCCATCAAATGGCGCCACTCGGGCGTAGGTGGCGGCGGAGGCAGCAAGGTCGCCTCAAGCACGGCGGCCAGATACAGATTGAGGTTTTGCTCGGCGATGTCCGGCAGGCCGAATTTGAATCGAATCATTTCGCCCTGCTCGGTGGTGCGGAAACGCCCCGCCACCGAACCCGGCGGCTGCGACAGGATCGCCGCGTGGGCCGGGCCGCCGCCACGCCCCACCGTGCCGCCGCGACCGTGGAACAACAGCAGCTCGACTTGTTGCTCGCGGCAGATATCCACCAGTCGCTCCTGCGCCCGGTACTGCGCCCAGGCCGCCGCGGTGGTGCCGGCGTCCTTGGCCGAGTCGGAGTAGCCGATCATCACTTCCTGCGGCCCTTGCAGGCGCGCGCGATAGCCCGGCAACAGCAGCAGCTTCTCGATCACCGGCCCCGCGTTGTCGAGGTCGGCCAGGGTTTCGAACAGCGGCACCACACGCATCGGCCGCAACACGCCGGACTCTTTGAGCAGCAACTGCACGGCGAGTACATCAGAAGCCGCACCGGCCATGGAGATCACATAGGAACCGAGGGATGCAGGCGGCGCAGCGGCGATTTCCCGGCAGGTCGCCAGCACCTCGGCGGTGTCGGCGCAAGGTTTGAAGTAGTTCGGCAACAAGGGCCGACGATTGCTCAATTCGCGCATCAGGAAGGCGATGCGCTCTTCTTCGCTCCAGTCTTCGTAGCGGCCGAGGCCAAGATAGTCGGTGATTTCAGTCATTGCGGCGGTGTGCCGCGACGAGTCCTGGCGTACATCCAGACGAACCAGGAACAGACCGAATGTCACTGCCCGACGCAGGCAATCGAGCAACGGCCCATCGGCGATCACGCCCATGCCGCACTCGTGCAGGGAGCGGTAGCAAAGCTCCAGTGGATCAAGCAGTTCGCGGTTGTCCTGCAGCACATCGATCGGTGCCGGCGCGGACGTCGACAAGGCGGCATGTGCCCAGTTACGCGTTGCCCGCAGGCGTTCGCGCAGGTGTTTGAGCACTGCCCGGTACGGCTCGGCGCTGTCTCCCGCCCTGGCCTTCAACTCATCGCTGGCCTGCTGCATCGACAGCTCAGCGGCCAGGCGATCGACATCGCGCAGGTACAAATCGGCCGCCATCCAGCGCGCCAACAATAAAACCTCTCGGGTCACCGCCGCCGTCACGTTCGGGTTGCCGTCGCGGTCGCCGCCCATCCACGAGGCAAAGCGAATCGGTGCTGCCTCCAGTGGCAGGCGCAGGCCGGTGGCGGCGTACAGGGCCTGATCGGCCTTGCGCAGATAATTGGGAATGGCTTGCCAAAGCGAATGCTCGATCACCGCGAAACCCCACTTGGCTTCGTCCACCGGCGTCGGGCGCGTGCGGCGGATCTCCTCGGTGTGCCAGGCTTCGGCGATCAGGCGTTGCAAGGTGGTCTTGATCTGCTCGCGCTCGGTACTGGTCAGATCACGGTGATCCTGAGCCGCCAGTTGCGCGGCGATGGCGTCGTACTTCTGGATCAGTGTGCGGCGTGCAACTTCGGTAGGGTGCGCAGTGAGTACCAGCTCGATCTCCAGCCGACCCAGTTGCCGGGCCAACGCGTCGGCGCCATGCCCTTCGGCGCGCAGGCGCGCGAGCAACTCCGGCAGCACCCGGGCTTCGAACGGCGCCTCCCGGGATTCCTCGCGACGGTGAATCAACTGATATTGCTCGGCGATGTTGGCCAGGTTGAGGAACTGGTTGAACGCCCGCGCCACCGGCAGCAACTCGTCTTCGGTCAACTGGTTGAGGCTGGCGCTGAGCTCGGCGTCCATGGAGCCGCGCCGGTCAGCCTTGGCGCCTTTGCGGATCTGCTCGATCTTGTCGAGAAAACCGTCGCCATATTGTTCACGAATGGTGTTGCCCAACAGCTCACCCAACAGGTGAACGTCCTCGCGCAAGCGTGCATCAATATCGGTCATCAGCAGGTCTCCAGCAAAAAATCCGGGCGGCTAAGAAACAAGAGAGTGCCGCCCCAGACAGGTTCTTACAAGCAAGACGACGAAGGGCCTTTAAACCTTGCCTGTTGAAGCTAGTCTGAAGATTAACCGTACAACGGCTATCGCCGGCCAATGCCGCACACTCACCCTGCCTGCCACGAGCGGGAGCGCAATGAGGTCAATATGAAAATCCGCGAGCTTGCCCACCACTGGGAAGAAAACGCCAAGGGTCGCCTGACCGACACCGGCTACTCGATTCATCTGGACGTGGAGTCTGCCGCACGCCTGGCCGCGCTCGTCGAGATGTATCCCAAGCGGCATCCTGAAGAACTGCTCGGCGATCTGATCGGCGCCGCGCTGGAAGAGCTGGAAAGAAGCTTCCCGTACGTCAAGGGTACAACCGTGGTCGCCACCGATGAAGAAGGCGATCCGCTGTACGAAGACATTGGGCCGACCCCGCGCTTTCTGGCGCTGTCCCGTCGGCATTTGCACGATTTGTCGGTGCCTGAGGACAAACAGAAACACTGATTTTCCACAGAACTTGTGGGAGCGGGCTTGCTCGCGAAAGCGGTTTAACATTCGACATCTACGTTGACTGATAGACCGCTTTCGCGAGCAAGCCCGCTCCCACATCAGCCCGTGTGCCAATTCAAAAAATTGCGCTTCTCCTGCCCGATAGGGCGCTGTCGACTCGATCCAGGTTTTTCGATAGCCGGCTAAATTCTCTGAACTTTCAAAAAAAGCCTCGGGTCAACCCAAGTAACCACGCCTGGGACGAGCGTTTCAAAATACCCCGCAATTGATGGTTTCAGCGCCCTGCCCAGGGTGGACTTCGACGTTTTTCAGGAACTGGCCCAATGGAGTTGAAGACCATGAAAACCCGAATCGGAAGTCCCTCATTCACCTGTTCGCGTAGCCTCAAACTGGCGGCGTTGGCTCTGGGCAGCAGCCTGGTCCTGGCCGGCTGCGCTGGTAACCCGCCGACCGAGCAGTACGCTGTCACCCAATCGGCCGTCAACGACGCCGTGAGCGCCGGCGGCACCGAGTTCGCCGCCGTGGAAATGAAGTCGGCCCAGGACAAGCTCAAGCAAGCCGAAATCGCCATGCACGACAAAAAATACGACCAGGCCCGGATGCTCGCCGAACAGGCCGAGTGGGACGCTCGCGTGGCCGAGCGCAAGGCCCAGGCGATGAAGGCCGAACAATCAGTGAAGGACGCGCAGAAAGGCGTTCAGGAATTGCGTCAGGAAAGCCAGCGCACCGTGCAGTAAGCGGCGCGGCACTACGCATTCCCACTCGACTAAAAGGACGAAATCATGAAATCCAGTCAATTGATGATCCCTGCCCTGCTGGCTGTCACCGTAACCCTGGCAGCCTGCTCCACACCACCGAACGCCAACCTCGAACAGGCCCGCACCAACTACACCGGCCTGCAATCCGATCCGCAAGCGTCCAAGATTGCGGCCCTGGAAACCAAGGAAGCCAGCGACTATCTGGACAAGGCCGATAAGGCCTACAGGGACAAGGAGGACGTGGCCACGGTCGACCAGCTTGCCTATTTGACCAACCAGCGCGTCGAAGTGGCCAAGCAGACCATCGCCCTGCGCACCGCCGAGGCCAGCCTGAAAGATGCCTCGGCGCAACGGGCTCAGGCGCGCCTTGACGCCCGTGATCAGCAGATCAAACAGTTGAAGGACAGCCTCAACGCCAGGCAGACCGATCGCGGGACGCTGGTGACCTTCGGTGATGTGCTGTTCGCCACCGACAAGGCCGAGCTGAAATCCAACGGCCTGGCGAACATCAACAAACTGGCGCAGTACCTGCAGGAAAACCCCGAGCGCAAAGTGATTGTCGAGGGCTATACCGACAGCACCGGTACGGCGTCGCACAACCAGTCGCTGTCGGAACGTCGCGCGGGTTCCGTGCGTGCGGCACTGGTGAAGATGGGCGTTGATCCTGCGCGTATCGTCGCCCAGGGTTACGGCAAGGAATATCCGGTGGCGGATAACAGCAGCACTTCGGGCCGGGCGATGAACCGTCGGGTGGAGGTGACCATCTCCAATGACAATCAGCCGGTAATGCCGCGTTCGGCGGTGAGTTCATACACCCAGTAATCCACAACACAAACCAATGTGGGAGCGGGCTTGCTCGCGAAGGCGGTGTATCAGTCAACATTATTGTTGAAAGTTAAACCGCTTTCGCGAGCAAGCCCGCTCCCACATTGGATCTGTGTTGTTAGTTAGAACCGGTTTACGGCTCCAGCTTCTGCGGCGTCTCCTGCCCCATGCAGCGCACGGCTTTTTTCTTGCTGTCGACCAGCACGCCGGTCAGGCCTTTCTGTTCGGTGTCGAACAGCACCAGCACGCCATCGATGCACTGGGCCACTTGGGCCGCCGGCGCCAGGGAAACCTTGTAGTCCTCGCCCGGCACGGTCTTGAGCATGGTGAAGTCGCTGAGCAGCAACGCATCCTCGGGCTTGGCGAAGTGCAGGTAGCCGTACCACCACAGGGCACCGACGGTGCCGAGGATGCTGCAGATACCGGTGATGATCAGCGGGATGGCGTTACGTTCTTCACTCATTGCGGACTCTCTGGTGGTTCATCTTCTGAATTCGGGGGCGCCGGGTAGTTGGGGATTTCACCCAGGCGGCGCAGGCCGTTGAAATGTTGCGGGTCATCGAGATAACGCAGCATGACCTTGCGCCAGACCGGGTCGGCGAACGTCTGCACATGACCGCCACGGGTCAGTTGCAGCACCCGCGGCGGCGGCGCAGCTTGATACAGTCGGATGCCGTTGGAAAGAGGCACGATCGGATCGTCGATGCTGTGGTAGATCAGTTTCGGCACGTCCTTGAGTTGCGTCATGGAGTTGATCGCGCTGTCGCCGTCCGGCACCAGCCACGACAGCGGCACCTGGAACGTCCAGAACACCCATGAATTACTCAGCGCATACCGGCCGACACTGCGATAACTGGCGGGCACGCCGTCGAGGACAACAGCCTTGAGTTGTTTCTGCCGCTCGGGGTGTTGAACGAGGTAGTGGACAGCCATCGAACCGCCAAGGCTTTGGCCGAGCAGGATCAGCGGCTTGCCCTTGACCTCGGGGGCCTGGTCGAGCCATTTGAACGCCGCATCGATGTCCTGATAGATCGCCGGCAGGCTCGGTTTGCCTTCGGACAAGCCATAACCGCGATAGTCCACCAGCAGCACTTGATAGCCCTGTTCCGGCAACCACCAACTCCCGCCCAGATGCATTGGCAGATTGCCGCCGTTACCGTGCAGGTGCAGCACCGTGCCTTTGACCTCGACACCCGGCTTCACCGGCAGCCACCACGCGTTCAGCTTGAGACCATCGGCGGTGTTCAAGGTGACGGTGCGGTATTCGAGCCCGGCCTTTTCCGGCGTGAACAACTGGCCGGGTTCGGGATAAAACAGCAAGGAGCTGCAACCGCTCAGGGCCAGGAGAAGGCAGACGATGCCGAGGATTCTCATCCGTTGAAACCTCGCGAAAATGGGATTGGAATACGACCCAATGTGGGAGCGGGCTTGCTCGCGAATGCGGACTGACATTCACCATCTCTGCTATCTGATACACCGCTTTCGCGAGCAAGCCCGCTCCCACATTGAGTCCGCGTGATCCTTAAAGGATGTTCGAGTAATCCGCCTCGATCCGGTCCAGGCTCAGGTGGTTGAGGAAGTTGGAGAAGCACATCCACGCCGACAGCGCGTTCATGTCGCGGAACTGTTCCGGCAGGTACTTGGGCGGAACCACCAGACCTTCATCCACCAACTGGCGCAAGGTACGCATGTCTTCCAGGGTGGTCTTGCCGCAGAACAACAGCGGTATCTGCTCCAGCTTGCCTTTACGCACGGCCAGTTGAATGTAGTTGTAAATCATGATGAAGCCCTTGAGGTAGGACAAGTCTTTGGTAAATGGCAGACCTGTCGGCACCGAGCCGCGGAAAACGCGACTGGCGTTGCTGTAGCTCTCGGGCATTTCGAAGCCTTGCTCGCGGAAGAACTCGAACACCTGCAGGAAGTCGGCACCCTCCTCCACCATATGAATGGCCCGCGTGCGGTTGGTCAGTTTGCGCAGGCGACTGGGGTACGAGGCGAAGGTGATGATTTCCATCAGGATCGCCAGGCCTTCCTGGGTCACCGTCGACGAGGGCGGCCCCTTGGAGAGGAAGGTGCAAATCGGCTGGTTCAGGCCGTTGAGGGTGGTGCCGACATGCACCAGCCCTTCGTGGACCTCCAGGGCGCGCACATCGCGCTGATTGAACATCGCATCGGAGCGGATCTTGATGTAGTCGGCGCCAGCCGCCGCATCGGCGACGATCCCGTCGGACTCGAACACCCGGATGGTTTCCTCGGCTTCGCCAAATACCTTGTTCAAGCGATGCTGCAACAGGTCGACCGCATCCTTGGCCGTCAGCGTCTTCGGCTCATCCTTGAGGTCGCCGCGGCCGTCGATGTTGTTCAGGTATTCGGACAACATCATACCCAGGTCGGACAGCGTCGGGTCGCCGGCGTGGAACGCGTCGGAGGCAGCACCATACAATTCCTGCGAGATCAGGCCGAAATCCTCGGTGCCGCGCGCTTCGAGCATGCGCACCACCATGCGGTATTCCTTGCACATGCGACGCATGATCTGGCCGACCGGGTTGAACTGGCCGAGCTGGCGGGTGATGTCGCGCTCTATGTTCTGGAACTCCAGCTTCACTTTGCTGGAATCGAACGCCAGCGGCCGGTTGAGGTAGTAGTCGCGGTCCACCGCCGGCATTTCCTTGCCTTTGGCCTTGAGGAAGCCCTTACGAATGTTGTCGTCCCACTTGACCGCATCGAGGACGCGGATCGGCGTCTGCGCCAGCACGATGCGATCGGACAAAATGCGTATCGACTGTTGGTAATCGTCCACCCGAAACTCCTGTAGAAACCTGATTGTGCTGCTTATTTGGCTTTGGCCTGACGCTGGTAGCGCACGGCTTCGACGAACACATCGGAATTGGCCGGGTCGTCGAGGTAGGCGGTGACTTGATCCATGGAGCTGTTGATCAGCACGCCTGCGCCGTCGTCAGTCTGAAACGCTTCTCCGCTCAGGGCGTTTTGCTTCAGCGCCTGGTTGACCTGTTCGGGGTCGAGGTTGTACAGCACCAGTTCACGCTGGTCGGTCAGCTCGAAGCCGCCGATGATGAAATACCCGCCGAACTGCGCCGGCACCTTCGCCGACAAGTACCAACGGTTGCCATGGCGCGACACGGTAAAGGGGTAGGCTTCACGCTCCTTGGGTTTGGCCTTGAAGTAGCTGACGGCCTGGTAGCGATTGTCGGCGATGCGGGTCAACTCCAGATTGACGGGCTCGCCCCAGGCGCTGGTGCTGGTCCACTTGCCGAGCAACCCTTTGGGCGCGGGCTCGCTCGTGGGCAGCGGTTCCTTGAAGGTCACCAGACAGCCACTGAGCAGCAGGAACGACAAGGCGATCACAACGACACGCCAGGCTTTCATTCAATACTCCCTTGAAGATCACACGGCTTCACCCTGTGGGAGCGGGCTTGCTCGCGAAGGCGGTACATCAGTCGACATCAACTTTGACTGACACACCGCTTTCGCGAGCAAGCCCGCTCCCACAGGTCATGCACCAGCCGGACTACACCGACGCCAGCACCAGGTGCATGTAGCGCGTCAGGATGCCGAGCATTTCCTCTTCGGCGGCAGGCTCGTCTACGTTGAGCAGGCCCTGATATTCCATCCGGCCGATAATCGCCGTCAACACTTTGGCATCCTGATGCGGCTCGCGCGAGCCCAATACCTGGAACAGCTGGCAAGAGCCCTGCAGCAGGATTTGCTGATGCGAGCGCACCAGTTCGGCCAGGCGCGGGTTGAGCAACGCCTCCTGACGGAACGCCTGCTCGGCCATCAAATGTTCGCGACGATTGACCAATTGCCGGTGAACGTAATCGGTCATCAGCCGTGCAATGTCGTCCGCCAGTTTCGAGCGTGCCTGCGGGCTGCCGTCGCCACTGGCGATCATGTCGCGCAGCAGGCCCTCGTTGTTCACCCACAGCTTGCCCATGTACGCCGCACTGCGTTCCACGTATTGGGCGAAGGTATCGGTGAGCAGGTCATCGATATCCTTGAAATAGTAAGTGGTCGCCGACAACGGCACTTGCGCCTCGGCGGCCACCGCACGGTGCCGGACGGCACGCACGCCATCGCGCACAACAATGCGCATCGCGGCGTCGAGAATGTCCTGTCGTCGCTGTTCACTGCCCTGTCGGCTGGCCTTGCGACCCTGGTACTGAACGCTTTCAGCGACCGCAGTGGCGATACCCGCTGCACCTTCTTGAGCCATTGCACGAATCACGACAGGTATTTCCTCTCAGATGAAACTAACAAGTTGATACGTTTGTACCAGACAGGCAATAAAAAGCCGCCTCAAAGGCGGCTTTTTATTTGAAACACTTACGCTTGCGGCCGCATGTGCGGGAACAGGATCACGTCGCGGATCGACGGGGAGTTGGTCAGCAGCATCACCAGACGGTCGATACCGATGCCTTCACCCGCCGTTGGCGGCATGCCGTACTCCAGCGCACGAACGAAGTCGGCGTCGTAGTGCATGGCTTCGTCGTCGCCGGCGTCCTTGTCGGCCACCTGAGCCATGAAGCGCTCGGCCTGGTCTTCCGCGTCGTTCAACTCGGAGTAGGCGTTGGCGATTTCACGACCACCGATGAACAGCTCAAAACGGTCGGTGACGTTCGGGTTGTCGTCGTTACGACGGGCCAGCGGCGACACTTCGAACGGGTACTGAGTAATGAAATGCGGCTGCTCCAGCTTGTGCTCGACCAGCTCTTCGAAAATCATCACCTGCAGCTTGCCCAGGCCTTCGAAGCCCAGCACCTTGGCGCCGGCCTTCTTGGCGATGGCGCGAGCCTTGTCGATGTCGTTCAGATCATCGGCGGTCAGCTCAGGGTTGTACTTGAGGATCGAGTCGAACACCGACAGACGCACGAACGGCTCGCCGAAGTGGAACACCTTGTCGCCGTACGGCACGTCGGTGCTGCCCAGAACCAGCTGCGCCAGTTCGCGGAACAGTTCTTCGGTCAGGTCCATGTTGTCTTCGTAGTCGGCGTAGGCCTGGTAGAACTCCAACATGGTGAATTCAGGGTTGTGACGAGTCGAAACGCCTTCGTTACGGAAGTTGCGGTTGATCTCGAACACTTTCTCGAACCCGCCAACAACCAGGCGCTTGAGGTACAGTTCCGGCGCGATACGCAGGAACATGCCCATGTCCAGCGCATTGTGATGGGTTTCGAACGGCTTGGCTGCCGCGCCGCCAGGAATGGTCTGCAGCATCGGCGTTTCCACTTCCAGGAAGTCACGCTTCATCAGGAAGCTGCGGATGTGGGCGATGACTTGCGAACGCACGCGGAACGTCTGGCGCACGTCTTCGTTGACGATCAGGTCGACGTAACGCTGGCGGTAGCGCTGTTCGGTGTCGGTCAGGCCGTGGTGCTTGTCCGGCAGCGGGCGCAGGGATTTGGTCAGCAGGCGCACGCTGGTCATTTCGACGTACAGGTCGCCCTTGCCGGAACGGGCCAGGGTGCCTTCGGCAGCAATGATGTCGCCCATGTCCCAGGTTTTCACCGCGGCCAGGGTTTCTTCGGACAGGGTTTTGCGGTTGACGTAGACCTGGATACGACCGGTCATGTCCTGGATCACCATGAACGAGCCACGGTTGAGCATGATACGACCGGCAACCTTGACCGGGATCGCAGCCTCTGCCAGCTCTTCCTTGGTCTTGTCCGCGTACTGTTTCTGCAGTTGTTCGCAGTAGTTTTCGCGGCGGAAGTCGTTCGGGAAGGCATTGCCCTTGGCGCGCTCGGCAGCAAGCTTTTCCTTGCGCAGGGCGATCAGGGAGTTTTCTTCCTGTTGCAGGGCTTGCGGGTCGAGTTCTAGGTCGCTCATGTCTTTAAATATTCCATCACAGGTTCGTTGCCCCCAGGCCTGCGGCCTGGGGATCGCCAGCAAGCTGGCTCCTACAAGGATCGCGCCGGGTCAGCCGATCCTGTATTGCATTGCTTACAGCCCGGACTTCAGGCTCGCTTCCAGGTATTCGTCGATGTCGCCGTCGAGCACCTTGTCGCAGTCGCTGCGTTCGATGTTGGTGCGCAGATCCTTGATGCGCGAGGCATCGAGCACGTACGAACGGATCTGATGACCCCAGCCGATATCGGACTTGGTGTCTTCCAGCGCCTGGGACGCCGCGTTGCGCTTCTGCATTTCCTGCTCGTACAACTTGGCCCGCAGCATTTTCATGGCGGTGTCCTTGTTGGCGTGCTGGGAACGTTCGTTCTGGCAGCTGACCACGGTGTTGGTCGGTACGTGGGTGATACGTACGGCCGAGTCGGTGGTGTTTACGTGCTGACCACCGGCACCGGAGGAACGATAGGTGTCGATTCGCAGGTCTGCCGGATTGATCTCGATTTCCACCTTGTCATCGATCTCTGGCGAGACGAACACCGCCGAGAAAGAGGTGTGGCGACGGTTGCCGGAGTCGAACGGGCTCTTGCGCACCAGACGGTGCACGCCGATTTCGGTCCGCAACCAGCCAAACGCGTATTCGCCCTTGATGTGCACGGTCGCGCCCTTGATCCCGGCGACTTCACCGGCGGACAGTTCCATGATGGTCGCGTCGAAGCCGCGCTTGTCGGCCCAGCGCAGGTACATGCGCAGCAGGATATTGGCCCAGTCCTGGGCTTCGGTGCCGCCGGAACCGGCCTGGATGTCCAGGTAGGCATTGTTCGGGTCCATTTCGTGGCTGAACATGCGGCGGAATTCCAGCTTGGCCAGACTTTCCTCGAGACGGGCCAGCTCGGCGACGACATCGCCCACTGCGCCTTCGTCGTTCTCTTCGACGGCCATGTCCAGCAGGTCGCGGCAATCGGCCAGACCGGTGTTCAGCTCGTCCAGGGTATCGACGATCTGCGCCAGTGCAGCGCGCTCGCGGCCCAGTTCCTGGGCGTATTCAGGTTTGTTCCAGACACTCGGATCTTCAAGCTCGCGATTGACTTCGGTCAGACGCTCATGCTTTTGATCGTAGTCAAAGATACCCCCGAATAGTTTCGGAGCGCTCGGACAGGTCCTTGATGGTGTTCAGGATCGGGTTGATTTCCATGACGGGCAGCACTCGTTGGCGAACTTTTGAAAGCCGGCGAGTATACCGGGAAACAGCCGAAAACGGCAGTCCGCCTGGCCGAAAAGCCAAGCCCTTGTAGGAGCGAGCTCGCTCGCGAAAAACGCTCAGGCACCGCGTTTATTCAGATAGCCATCGTCATCGTTGACGACCATCGCGAGCAGGCTCGCTCCTACAGGGGGGAGGCTGTTCAGCCGATGCCCACCTGATTACGCCCATTGTTCTTCGCCGAATACAGCCCCTTGTCCGCCGCCAGGATCAGGTCGCGGCAGTTGCTGCCCGCTTTCGGGGTAATAGTCGACAGGCCGATGCTGATGGTCAGGCTCGAACCTTCGGCCGGCGAGTTGTGCGGGATCTTCAGGGCTGCCACGGTCTGGCGCAGCTTCTCGGCCACCAACCGTGCACCGCCCTGGGAGGTGTTGGGCAGCACCAGGGCGAACTCTTCGCCGCCGTAGCGGGCCGGCAGGTCCGAAGGCCGGGCACTGGCGTCCTTGATCGCCGCGGCGACCTTGCGCAGGGCTTCATCGCCTTCCAGGTGGCCGAAGCTGTCGTTGTAGGCCTTGAAGTAGTCGACATCGATCATCAGCAATGACAACTGGCTCTGCTCACGCAGCGAACGGCGCCACTCCAGTTCCAGGTATTCATCGAAGTGCCGACGGTTCGACAACCCCGTCAGGCCATCGGAGTTCATCAGGCGTTGCAGCACCAGGTTGGTGTCGAGCAGTTGCTGCTGGCTGACCCGCAACGCGCGGTACGCCGCATCCCGTTGCAGCAGGGTCATATAGGAGCGCGAGTGGTAGCGGATGCGCGCGACCAGTTCGATATTGTCCGGCAGCTTGACCAGATAATCGTTGGCCCCGGCCGCAAAGGCCGCGCTCTTGATCAGCGGGTCTTCCTTGGTCGACAGAACGATGATCGGAATGTCCTTGGTCGCCGGGTGATTGCGGTATTCGCGCACCAGGCTCAGACCGTCAAGACCGGGCATGACCAGATCCTGCAGGATCACTGTCGGCTTGATGCGCACCGCGTGGGCGATGGCCTGGTGCGGGTCGGAGCAGAAGTGGAAATCAATGTTCTCTTCGTTCGACAGGCCGCGACGCACGGCTTCGCCGATCATGGCCTGATCGTCCACCAGCAACACCATGGCGGCGTTTTCGTCGGTCTTGAAGTCGTCGAGCTGTAATTCAGTCATGTGCGGTCACCTGAGTACTACCTGAGCCAGGAATGAGGAAAAAGGTGCTCATTTGGCGAAAATCTCCAGCAATCGTGGCGCTATCTTGTCCAGCGGGCGAATCTCCACGGCAGCGTCGATGGCTGCGGCCGCCTTCGGCATGCCGTACACCGCACTGCTGTTTTGGTCTTGTGCGATGGTCAGGTAGCCCTGTTGGCGCATGAGTTTAAGCCCTTGGGCGCCATCACGCCCCATGCCGGTGAGCAAAACCCCCACGGCGTCACCGCTCCAGTAACTGGCCACGCTCTCGAAGAACACATCGATGGAGGGCCGGTAGATTTCGTTGACCGGTTCGGCGGTGTAGGCCAGCGTGCCGTTTTTCAACAAGCGAATATGGTGATTGGTGCCGGCCAGCAATACCCTGCCGCTTTGCGGCGGCTCGCCCTCCTGGGCCAGGCGCACATCAAGGCCGCTGGCAGTGCCGAGCCATTCAGCCATGCCGGCGGCAAACACCTGGTCAACGTGTTGCACCAGCACAATGGCCGGAGAGAAATCACGCGGCAGCCCCTTGAGCAAGACTTCCAGCGCTGCCGGCCCACCGGCGGATGAGCCAATGGCGATCAGGCCCTGGCGTGAGCCCGAACTGCGCAAGGGTGCCGGCACCGGGCGTGGGCGGTTACCCTTGTCGCCGATCAGCCAGACGATGTTCAAGATCTTGCGCAACAACGGCGCCGCCGCTTCCTGGGCATTGCCGGCGCCGAGGGCCGGGGTGTCGACCACGTCCAGCGCACCGTAGCCCATGGCCTCGAACACCCGGTGCACGTTCTGCTGGCGATCCACGGTGACGATGACGATGGCACACGGGGTCTCGGCCATGATCCGCCGCGTGGCCTCGACGCCATCCATCACCGGCATGATCAGGTCCATCAGAATCAGGTCCGGTGTGTCCAGCGCGCACTGGCGCACCGCCTCGGCACCATTGCCGGCGACCCAGACCACCTCGTGGGCCGGCTCGAAAGCCAGGGCGCGGCGCAGGGCCTCCACCGCCATGGGCATGTCATTGACGATTGCGATCCTCATGCCCGCGCTCCTCCGATGAGCTCGACCACTGCATCGAGCAAGGCGTCGTCATGAAAACTGGCCTTGGCTAGATAATAGTCGGCCCCGGCATCCAGTCCACGGCGCCGGTCCTCTTCACGATCCTTGTAGGACACCACCATCACCGGCAGCGATTGCAGGCGATTGTCCCGACGCAGCAGCGTGACCAGTTCGATGCCGTCCATGCGCGGCATATCAATGTCGGTGATCAGCAGATCGAAATCCTCCGAACGCAGCGCGTTCCAGCCATCCATGCCGTCCACCGCAACCGCCACGTCATAGCCGCGATTGAGCAACAGCTTGCGCTGCAACTCTCGCACGGTCAGGGAATCATCCACCACCAGAATTCGTTTGCGGGCCGCCTCGACCACCTGATTGCTGTGACGGGCAATGCGCTCCAGACGCCCGGTGTTGAGCAGTTTTTCCACCGAACGCAGCATGTCTTCGACATCCACGATCAGCACCACCGAACCGTCGTCGAGCAGGGCCCCGGCGGAAATGTCCTGCACCTTGCCCAGACGCTCGTCCAGCGGCAGCACCACCAACGTCCGCTCACCGATGAACCGCTCCACGGCCACGCCGTAGATGGCATCGCGCTCGCGAATCACCACGACCTTCAGGGTTTGCCCGCTGTTCTGGCTGGCCGGACGTTGCAGCAACTGACTGGCCGCCACCAGGCCGACATGCCGGCCTTCGTGCCAGAAATGCTGGCGGCCTTCGACCTGCACGATATCCGCCGGCTCCAGGTCGCACATGCGCTCAATGTGCGCCAGCGGGAAGGCATAGGCTTCGTCGCCGACTTCCACCACCAGGCTGCGCACCACCGACAGGGTCAGCGGCACCTCAAGGTGGAAACGACTGCCCTCGCCCGCCGTCTGCTCCAGCACCACCGCGCCGCGCAGCTGCCGGACCATGTGCTGCACCGCATCCAGGCCGACGCCGCGACCGGACACCTCGGTGACCTTGTCGCGCAGACTGAAACCGGGCAGGAACAGGAACGTCAGCAATTCCTCTTCGCTCAACTGAGCGGCGGTTTCCGCGAGGGACAAATTTCGTTCAACGATGCTGCGACGGAGCTTTTCCAGGTCCACGCCGTTGCCGTCGTCGCTCAGTTCAAGCACCAGCAGACCGGCCTGATGGGACGCGCGCAGGCGAATCAAACCTTCAGCCGGCTTGCCGGCCAGCAGGCGCTGCTCCGGGGTTTCGATGCCGTGGTCGACCGCGTTGCGCAACAGGTGAGTCAGCGGCGCTTCGAGCTTTTCCAGCACGTCGCGATCGACCTGGGTTTTTTCGCCTTCAATCTCCAGGCGCACTTGTTTGCCCAGATCGCGCCCCAGATCCCGGACCATCCGCACTTGCCCGGTCAGCACATCGGCAAAGGGCCGCATGCGACAGGCCAGCGCCGTGTCGTACAACACCTGCGCCCGTTGGCTGGCATGCCAGGCGAACTCGTCGAGTTCGGCGTTCTTTTCCATGAGCAGTTGCTGGGATTGCGCGAGCAAGCGCCGCGCATCCTCAAGGGCTTCCTGGGCTTCCAGGCTCAAGGCGTGATCCTTGAGATGCACATTGAGGTTCTCCAGTGCGCGCAGGCTGTTGCTCTGCATGCGCTTGAGTCGCTGCATGGTCGCCAGGTGCGGTTTGAGCCGCAGGGTTTCCACCAGGGATTTGCTCGACAGATCGAGCAGGCTGTTCAGGCGCTCGGCGGTGACACGCAGCACACGTTCGCCGTTTTCGGTGGTGCGTTTGGTCTTGTGTGGAGCTGGCGCCGATGGCGGTTCGACGACAGGCGCCGGCGACTCGACCTTCGGCGCGGGTGCTTCGAGCTGAAGTTCGGCCATCACCGGTGCGGCAGGCGAAACCAGCGGGGCCGCCGGGTCCAGCAACCGCGCCATCAACGCCACATAGGCCCCGATGTCCGCGACTTCCGGGTTGTTGCTCGGTGTGGCGATGCGCATCAGCAGATCGGTGCCTTGCAGCAACGCATCGATATGCTCGGGGCGCAGCAACAGGCGGCCTTCCTGGGCGCTGACCAGACAATCTTCCATCACATGGGAGACGCTGACTCCGGCGTCGACACCGACGATCCGCGCCGCACCCTTGAGCGAGTGCGCGGCACGCATGCACGATTCAAGTTGATCGGCCTGGGTCGGATCGCGCTCAAGCGCCAGCAGGCCGGCGCTCAAGACTTGGGTCTGGGCTTCGGCCTCCAGACTGAACAGCTCAAGCAACGAAGCGTCGCGCATTTGCTCGGGGGTCATGTGAGGCTCCGGGTCACGGCGCACAACAGCTGCTCTTCATCCAGCCAACGCAGGCTGCGACCTTTGAATTGCAACACGCCACGGGTGTATTTGGCGCTGGCCTGAGCACCTGAGCGCGATGCGGTATCGAGGATGTGCTCGTCGATGGCGTGAATCCCGTCGACTTCGTCCACCGGCACCACCACCGGCCCGCCGTCGGCGGCGATGATCAGCATGCGTGGCATGACCCGTGCACCGGTGGCCACGCTGCTGGCGCCGTCGAGCCCGAGCAGTTCCACCAGCGACAGGCAGGCAACCAGCGCTCCGCGTACATTCGCCACGCCGAGCAAGGCCCGGGAACGTTGATGCGGCAACGAGTGAATCGCTTGCAACGGCGCCACCTCTACCAGGCTACGGGTCGCGAGCCCCAGCCACTCCTCACCCAGACGGAACATCAACAGCGAGCGGGTTTTCACCTCACTCTCGACCGCGACGGACACAGTCCCGCGATCTTCCTGCTGCAATGCATAACGATCGAGCAAGCGTGTGGCGGCCGCCGAATACACCGCACAATTGCGGCAATGAATATGGTCGCTGAGCAGCGGGCAGGACTTGTCACCGTGGATACCAATGCGGTTCCAGCAATCGTCGATGGCCTGGGCATCCCGGGTGACGCTGAAGGTATCGGAGGCGATCATCGTTTACGCTCACTGTCGACGGAACGTGCGCTGCGGGCGGCACGCTCCTGCAATCGTCTGGCTCCCATCGCGTCGCCCTGGGCCTGCAGCAAGCCGGCCAGGTGCATCAACGCTTCAGGATGTTGCGGTTCCAGGTACAACGCCTTGCGGTAAAAACCCTGTGCTTCAAGGGTATTGCCAGCCACATCGCTGAGCAGCCCCAACCAATAAAAGACCTGAGCCACCGGTTCATGGCTGCGCAAGTAGCTTTCACACGCCGCTCGCGCCTCGGCGCTTTTGCCTTCATCGGCCAGCACGGCGATATTGGCCAGCAGCGCGGCAGTGTCGGAGCCGGAGGTTGCAGGCGCAGGCCGCAGCGGCGCAACCCGGGCAAACGGACGGCTGCGCACTGGCGCAGGCGGTGGATTGCGCAACGGTTGCGGCACCGGCAATGGCGCAGGAACGAACGTCGGCAAGGGATCAGGGTCCGCAGCTCCCTGTCGACTGAACGCGAAGGACTGCGCGATACCAATCGAGCGCATCCCCAAACGCCCCAGCAGACCGCCTTCGGCCGGGCCGATAAACAGCACGCCGTCAACGTGGGTCAGGCACTTGAGCACTTCGAAGACTAGCTTCTGGGTCGGCTGGTCGAAGTAGATCAGCAGGTTGCGACAAAACACGAAATCGAATGGCGGTTCACCGGCCAGCAAGGCCGGATCCAGCAGATTGCCTACCTGCAGGCGCACTTGCTCGAGCACCCGCTGATCGAGGCGATAGCTCTCGCCTTCGGCGATGAAATGACGGTCGCGAAACGCAATGTCGTCACCCCGAAAGGAATTCTTGCCGTACAACGCCCGACGGGCTTTTTCCACTGACAACGGGCTGACGTCCAGGCCGTCGACCTTGAACTGGTGCGGTTTGAGCCCGGCATCGAGCAACGCCATGGCGATCGAGTACGGTTCTTCGCCCGTGGAGCATGGCAGGCTGAGAATTCGCAGGGCGCGCAGGTTGTTGATTTCGGCCAGACGCTTGCTCGCCAGTTTCGCCAGGGTGACGAAGGACTCCGGATAGCGGAAGAACCAGGTTTCCGGAACGATCACCGCCTCGATCAAGGCCTGCTGCTCGTCCCGCGAGCCCTGCAAGGTGTGCCAATACTCATCGGCCGACACTGCTTGCGAAACGATGCTGCGCTGGCGCACCGCTCGCTCGATGATCGCAGGCCCTACCGAGGTCACGTCGAGTCCGATGGTTTCCTTGAGAAAGTCGAAAAAACGCTGATCGCTGTTCATGGCCGCTCCTGCAGCAGTGCCGGATCCATTGGCGGCGAGGGAAACAACAATGCGCGCACCTGATCGTCCAGCAGATCGCCGACCCGCACCCATTGCAGCAACCCCCGCTCGTCCTTGCGCACCGGCCCGAGGTAAGGCGTCTGGCGATTGTCCAGGCCATAAGGCTGAAAATCCGCCGGATCGCAGCGCAAGGTGTCAGTCGCCTGTTCCAGAATCAGCCCGAGCAGTTGTGTCTCGGCGGTTTCATCCGGGCGATAGTTGACCAGCACCAGTCGCGTGCTGGTACGGGCCTGTGCAGGCATGCCAAAGGTCAGTGCGCTCAAGTCGATCACCGGCACCACGGTGCCCCGATAGGCGAACACCCCGGCGACCCAGGCGGGGGCATGGGGAATGGGCTTCAACGGCAGGCACGGCAGCACTTCAGCCACTTCGATAGCCTTCAAGGCATAGCGCTCGTTGCCGATGCGAAACACCAGAAACAAGGCATGCAGCGCCTGCTTCACGGCAGAGCGTTTGGCCGTGATTTCGCTCATCAGACTTTGAATCGCGAAACGCCGCTGCGCAGCCCGACGGCCACCTGGCTCAGTTCATCGATGGCGAAACTGGCCTGGCGCAGAGACTCGACCGTCTGGCTGCTGGCATCACCCAACTGCACCAGCGCATGGTTGATCTGCTCGGCGCCGGTAGCCTGGGCCTGCATGCCTTCGTTGACCATCAGCACCCGCGGCGCCAGCGCCTGGACCTGATGGATGATCTGCGACAACTGCTCGCCGACTTGCTGTACCTCGGACATCCCGCGACGCACCTCTTCGGAGAACTTGTCCATGCCCATGACCCCGGCCGACACCGCCGACTGGATCTCGCGCACCATTTGCTCGATGTCGTAGGTGGCCACGGCCGTCTGGTCCGCCAGGCGCCGCACTTCGGTGGCGACCACGGCAAAGCCGCGTCCGTATTCCCCGGCCTTCTCGGCCTCGATGGCGGCGTTGAGCGACAACAGGTTGGTCTGGTCGGCGACCTTGACGATGGTGACCACCACCTGATTGATGTTGCCGGCCTTCTCGTTGAGGATCGCCAGCTTGGCGTTGACCAGATCGGCCGCGCCCATCACCGAGTGCATGGTTTCTTCCATGCGTGCCAGGCCTTGCTGACCGGAACCGGCAGCCACGGAAGCCTGATCGGCGGCGGTGGAGACCTCGGTCATGGTGCGCACCAGATCCCGGGAAGTGGCGGCGATCTCACGGGAGGTCGCGCCGATTTCCGTGGTGGTGGCGGCGGTTTCGGTGGCGGTGGCTTGTTGCTGCTTGGACGTCGCGGCGATCTCGGTCACCGACGTGGTCACCTGCACCGACGAGCGCTGGGCCTGGGACACCAGAGAAGTGAGCTCGGTCATCATGTCGTTGAACCCGGTCTCTACCGCGCCGAATTCGTCCTTGCGCTCCAGGTTCAGGCGGCTGCTGAGGTCGCCGGTGCGCATGATTTCGAGGATTCTCACGATGCGGTTCATCGGCGCCATGATGGCGCGCATCAGCAACAGACCACAGAGAGCGGCCGCCAGCACCGCGATCACCAGGGAAATACCCATGATGACTTTGGCTGTGAGCACTGCATCGTCAATGGCCGCGATGTCTGTGTCCGCCACAGACTTGTTGTGACGCAGGATTTCATTGACCTTCATTCGACCCGCTGTCCAGGTCGGGGTCAGTTCACCCTTGAACATGTTGACGGCCTCGGCGTTCTGGTTGCGTTTATACAACTCGATCACCGCGGCCAGAATCCGGTGGTAGTCCTCATGAAGCTTTTCGAACGCGGCGAACTCGACTCTGTCTTCTTCGTCGGCAATCGTTCCACGGTAGAGCTCCATCTGCTCTTTCAACCGCTCGGCGTAGCCCTTGAAGCTCGCGGCATCCTCGGCAGTGAAGCTCTGCCCTTCCTCCAGGCCGAGCATGGCCTGAATGCGTACATAACTGTCGGACCACGCGCCACGAACCATCGAGCTGTAATACAACCCTGGCAGAGCGTCCTCACGCACGCTGGCCTCGCTTTTTTCGATCTTCAACAGCCGCGAATACGAGACAACCACCATCAGCAACATGATGGCGATAATTACCGCAAAGCTCGCCAAAATGCGTTGGCGTAACGTCCAGTTCTTCACAGTCATTCCTCGGAGCCGATTCGAAATGCGGGGAGTATAGCCGAGGGCGGTGTTTCATTTATAAGACGGTTGCGCGCTACTTCTCATCCCGTCAAAAAAAGGCGGGATGGGTGCCAGGGGTGATTGGGCAGAAAGGGGCCGTGGAATGACCATTGGGAAGGTGGTGTGGCTGAAAACGCCATCGCGAGCAGGCTCGCTCCCACATTGAGTCTCTGGTGTATGCAGAATCTGTGATCACTGAAGACCTGATGTGGGAGCGAGCCTGCTCGCGAATACAGTCTGAAGGATTACAGGGAAGCCTGGCGAACCTGCTTCTCAAGCTCGGCCTTCAACCCCGGCTCCAGCTTGAGCTGCCGCGCCAGCTCATCGAGATAGGCCTTCTCCATGAAGTTTTCCTCGTCCACCATCATCACGCTGGCGATGTACATCTCGGCGGCGATTTCCGGGGAGCGGGAGGCGCGGGCGACATCGCTCGGGTCCAGTGGCTTGTTGAGCTCGGCGTGCAGCCAGTGTTGCAGCTCCTGATCGCTGTCGAGCCGGGTGAATTCGCCTTCGATCAAGGCACGCTCACGCTCATCGACATGACCGTCAGCCTTGGCCGCAGCCACCAGCGCCTTGAGAATCGCCTGACTGTGCAGCTCGACTTGCGCGTCTGGTACGCGGTCCAGGGTTTGCGGTTGCGCACCGGCCGCACCGCCCTGCTGGGCCTGCCAGTTTCCGTAGGCTTTATAGGCCAGCACGCCCAACGCGGCGAGACCGCCGTAGACCGCGACCTTGCCCCCGACTTTACGGGCCTTTTTGCTGCCGAGCAGCAAGCCCATGGCGCCTGCCGCCAATGCCCCGCCACTCGCGCCGGAGAGCAAACTGCCGAGGCCTCCGTTGCCACCGCTCGCACCCTTTTGCAGCGGGCTGCCGGCCTTGTTCTGCAACAGGTCCTGACCGGACTTGAGTAGTTGATCGAGCAATCCACGGGTGTTCATTTACCGCCTCCACAAGACGTTTAACCTGAAACCAAGACCACCAGCCTAAAACGAAAGTGCCCACGCCCCGTGGGCGAGAGTGCTTCCAGATGTTGCACTCCCTCAATGCGCCCCTTGCCGCTTGCGCCGGCCTATCAGAAAAAACGATATACACTCTCGCCAATCGATAAAAACAGCCCACCGGGTACTTCCCCATGATGACCTTGCGTCAGATCCGTCACTTCATCGCCGTGGCCGAGACCGGTTCGATCTCGGCCGCCGCGCAAACCGCGTTCATTTCCCAGTCGACCCTGACCCTGGCGATCCAGCAACTGGAGGAGGAAATCGGCGTCAGCCTGTTCAGCCGCCATGCCAAGGGCATGACCCTGACCCACCAGGGGCATCAATTCCTGCGTCAGGCGCACTTGATCCTGGCCACGGTGGATAACGCCAAGCGCAGCCTGCAACAGAGCACCGACCAGGTCGCCGGGCAACTGATCGTCGGCGTGACCAGCCTGGTGGCCGGTTATTACCTGGCGGATTTGCTCACCCGTTTCCAGCGCGCCTACCCCAACGTGGAAATCCGCGTGATGGAGGATGAGCGCCCGTACATCGAGCATTTGCTGGTCAGCGGCGAGATCGATGTCGGCGTGTTGATCCTGTCCAACCTCGAAGACCGCCACGCATTGCAGACCGAAGTGTTGACCCGCTCGCCGCACCGGCTATGGCTGCCGGCCCAGCACCCGCTGCTGGAACACGACAGCATCAACCTCGCCGACGTGGCCCGCGAGCCATTGATTCAACTGAACGTCGATGAAATGGACCGCAACGCCCAACGCATGTGGTCGGCAGCCTCCTTGCAACCGCGCATCACCCTGCGCACGGCCTCGACCGAAGCGGTGCGAAGCCTTGTGGCCGCTGGCCTGGGCGTATCGATCCAGCCCGACATGACCTATCGCCCGTGGTCACTGGAGGGCGACATCATCGAAGCGCGGCCGATCGCCGACCTCAGCCAGACCCTGGATGTCGGCCTGGCCTGGCGTCGCGGCACCGCGCGGCCGGCATTGGTGGACCCCTTCCTCACGGTCGCGCGCGAACAACCCCATGGCGGGCGCAAGCCATCTATTTAATCGAACGCTACCTTCAGTATTTAGTATTTGTTGTCCTCGGGTCCGCGAACTAGTCTTGTTGCATCTAATAAGACGGCCGGGCCCCAGTCACAGGGAGCGCTGCCATGTCTACACAACAAGCCACACAAAAAACGAGAACCCGAAAAATGGCTGGTGCGCAGACCCCGTTGTTCACCGCCTTGTTGATCGATGGTGAAATAGTCGCAGGGCAAGGCTTTGCCGAACCCATCATCAATCCGGCCACCGGCGAAATCCTGACGCAAATCGCCGAAGCCAGCACCGAACAAGTCGAAGCAGCCATCCTCGCCGCCCACCGCGCCTTTGCCGGTTGGTCGCGGACCACGCCACAACAGCGCTCAAACCTGCTGTTGGACATTGCCAACGCCATCGAAAAAAACGCCGACCATCTCGCCCGCCTCGAAGCCCTGAATTGCGGCAAGCCGTTGCACCTGGCCCGTCAGGATGACCTCAATGCCACGGTCGACGTGTTCCGCTTCTTCGCCGGTGCCGTGCGTTGCCAGACCGGCCAGCTCAGCGGCGAATACCTGCCGGGCTACACCAGCATGGTCCGGCGCGATCCTATCGGGGTCGTGGCGTCGATTGCGCCGTGGAACTACCCGATCATGATGGCCGCGTGGAAAATCGCCCCGGCCCTCGCCGCTGGCAACACCCTGGTGTTCAAGCCGTCGGAACACACGCCGCTGTCGATCCTGGCCCTGGCGCCAGCGCTGGCCGAGATCCTGCCGCGCGGTGTAATCAACATTATTTGCGGTGGCGGCGAAGGCGTCGGCAGCCACCTGGTGAGCCACCCTAAAGTGCGCATGGTGTCGCTGACCGGCGATATCGTCACCGGCCAAAAGATTCTCCAGGCCGCGTCGAAGACACTCAAACGCACCCACCTCGAACTCGGCGGCAAGGCCCCGGTGATCGTCTGCAACGATGCCGACATTCAGGCCGTGGTCGAAGGCGTACGCACCTACGGCTACTACAACGCCGGCCAGGATTGCACCGCCGCTTGCCGCATTTATGCCCAGGCCGGGATTCATGACCGCCTGGTGGCCGAGCTCGGCGCGGCCGTCGGCAGCCTGCGTTTCGCCGGCAAGCGCGATGCCGACAACGAAATCGGCCCGCTGATCAGCACCCGCCAACGCGACCGCGTGGCCAGTTTCGTCGAACGTGCCTTGGGCCAGCCGCACATCGAGCGGGTAACCGGCGCAGCGGTGCACTCCGGCGCCGGCTTCTATTACCAGCCGACCCTGCTCGCCGGTTGCAAGCAAAGTGACGAGATCGTCCAGCGCGAAGTGTTCGGGCCGGTGGTCACCGTGACCCGCTTCGATGAGCTGGAACAAGCGGTGGACTGGGCCAACGACTCGGAATACGGCCTGGCCTCGTCGGTCTGGACCCAGAACCTCGACAAGGCCATGCAGGTCGCGGCGCGCTTGCAGTACGGCTGCACCTGGATCAACAGCCACTTCATGCTGGTCAGCGAAATGCCCCACGGCGGCTTGAAGCGTTCGGGCTACGGCAAGGACCTGTCCAGCGATTCGCTTCAGGACTACAGCGTGGTGCGGCACATCATGGCCCGCCATGGCGAGCATCTCTGACTAAGCTAATAACAAGCCGCCAACGGCATGCTTCACCACGTTCACAACTGCCCCGACCATAATTTAAAGAAGAGGGAATTCCAATGTTCGTGCACAAGACCGCACTGCTCAGTGCAATCACCACCGCGCTGCTGGCCAGCGCCAGTGTCCAGGCCGCCGAGCCGCTCAAAGCTGTCGGGGCGGGCGAAGGCCAACTGGATATTGTGGCCTGGCCCGGCTACATCGAACGTGGCGAGAGCGACAAGGCCTACGACTGGGTGACCGGGTTCGAGAAGGAAACCGGCTGCAAGGTCAACGTCAAGACCGCCGCCACCTCCGATGAAATGGTCAGCCTGATGGCCAAGGGCGGTTACGATCTGGTGACCGCGTCCGGCGACGCCTCCCTGCGCCTGATCGTCGGCAAGCGTGTGCAGCCGATCAACACCGCGTTGATCCCGAACTGGAAGAACCTCGACCCGCGCCTCAAGGATGCACCCTGGTACGTGGTCAACAAGCAGACCTACGGCACCCCGTACCAATGGGGCCCGAACGTGCTGATGTACAACACCAACGTGTTCAAGACCGCGCCCACCAGCTGGGGCGTGTTGTTCAACGCGGAAAACCTGCCGGACGGCAAGCCGAACAAGGGTCGCGTGCAAGCCTATGACGGCCCGATCTACATCGCCGACGCGGCGCTGTACCTGAAGTCCGCCAAGCCGGAACTGGGTATCCAGAGCCCGTACGAACTGACCGAAGCCCAGTACAAGGCCGTGCTCGATCTGCTGCGCGCCCAGCAGCCGTTGATCCACCGCTACTGGCACGACACCACCGTGCAAATGAGCGACTTCAAGAACGAAGGCGTGGTCGCCTCCGGTGCCTGGCCGTATCAGGTCAACGGCCTGATGAACGAGAAGCAGCCAATCGCCTCGACCATCCCGAAAGAAGGCGCCACCGGGTGGGCCGACACCACCATGCTGCATGCCGAAGCCAAGCACCCCAATTGCGCCTACAAGTGGATGGACTGGTCGCTGCAACCGAAAGTCCAGGGTGACGTAGCGGCCTGGTTCGGTTCGTTGCCAGCGGTGCCGGCAGCGTGCAAGGGCAGTGAATTACTCGGTGCCGAAGGCTGCAAGACCAACGGTTTCGACAATTTCGACAAGATCGCCTTCTGGAAAACCCCGCAGGCTGAAGGCGGCAAGTTCGTGCCGTACAGCCGCTGGACCCAGGACTACATCGCGATCATGGGCGGTAGATAACCCGCCCTCCCCTGTGGGAGCGAGCTTGCTCGCGATGGGGGCATTACAGTCAATATTGTTGCTGACTGACACTCCGCCATCGCGAGCAAGCTCGCTCCCACAGAAGTGCAGAAACCCGATGTTCGTTTTTCAGAAGTCCAGGCAGGGCCGCTGCGACGGCCTTCGCCTTTTTGGAGCACCGCACCATGACGCTTGCAGTCCAGTTCACCAACGTTTCCCGTCAATTCGGCGAAGTGAAAGCCGTAGACCGGGTTTCCATCGACATCCAGGACGGCGAGTTTTTCTCCATGCTGGGGCCGTCCGGCTCGGGCAAGACCACCTGTTTGCGCCTGATTGCCGGTTTTGAACAACCGAGCGCGGGCTCCATCCGTATTCATGGCGAGGAGGCCGCCGGCCTGCCGCCGTACCAGCGCGACGTGAACACCGTGTTCCAGGATTACGCGTTGTTCCCGCACATGAACGTTCGCGACAACGTCGCCTACGGCTTGAAAGTCAAAGGCGTCGGCAAGGCCGAACGTCTCAAGCGCGCCGAAGAATCCCTCGACATGGTCGCCCTCGGTGGCTACGGCGAACGTAAGCCGGTACAGCTCTCCGGTGGTCAGCGCCAGCGTGTAGCCCTGGCCCGTGCCCTGGTCAATCGTCCACGGGTGCTGCTGCTCGACGAACCCCTCGGCGCCCTCGACCTGAAGTTGCGCGAGCAAATGCAGGGCGAGCTGAAGAAGCTGCAACGTCAGCTCGGCATCACCTTCATTTTCGTCACCCACGACCAGACCGAAGCCTTGTCGATGTCCGACCGCGTGGCCGTATTCAACAAGGGGCGCATCGAACAAGTCGATAGCCCGCGCAACCTGTACATGAAACCGGCCACCACCTTCGTGGCGGAATTCGTTGGCACCTCCAACGTGATTCGCGGCGATCTGGCCAAACAGTTGAGTGGCAATCCGCAACCGTTCTCGATTCGCCCGGAACACGTGCGATTCGCCGAAGGTCCGCTGGCCAGCTACGAGATTGAAGTCAGCGGTTTGCTACATGACATCCAGTACCAGGGCAGTGCGACTCGCTATGAGCTGAAACTGGAAAACGGCCAGACCCTGAACATCAGCAAGGCCAACAACCAGTGGCTGGACACCAGTGCACAGCACCAGACCGGGCAGCGCATCAGCGCACGCTGGGCGCGCGAGGCAATGATTCCGTTGCACGACACTGTTGCAGGCGGGGTGTGAGATGAACACCGTGGCTATCCCTCAATCTCCGGCCAGCAGCTCGCTGCTGCGCAGGTTTTCCAACCTGCTGTATCGCCGGCCAAATTTTTACCTGTCGCTACTGCTGGTGCCGCCGCTGCTGTGGTTCGGCGCGATCTACCTGGGTTCATTGCTGGTCCTGCTGTGGCAAGGTTTCTACACCTTCGATGACTTCACCATGGCGGTCACTCCCGACCTGACCCTGGCGAACTTTACCGCGCTGTTCCAGCCGTCGAACTTCGACATCATCCTGCGCACCCTGGGCATGGCGATTGCCGTATCGATTGCCAGCGCCATCGTCGCGTTCCCGATTGCCTACTACATGGCGCGCTACACCACCGGCAAGACCAAGGCGTTTTTCTACATCGCAGTGATGATGCCGATGTGGGCCAGTTACATCGTCAAGGCCTACGCCTGGACACTGCTGCTGGCCAAGGGCGGCGTGGCGCAGTGGTTCGTGCAGCACCTGGGGCTGGAGCCGGTCCTGCAGTTCGTACTGGGCATTCCGGGAGTTGGCGGTAGCACCTTGTCGACCTCACACCTGGGGCGCTTCATGGTGTTCGTCTACATCTGGCTGCCGTTCATGATCCTGCCGATCCAGGCCTCGCTGGAACGCCTGCCGCCTTCGCTGCTGCAAGCCTCCGCCGACCTCGGCGCCAAGCCGCGCCAGACCTTCATGCAAGTGATTCTGCCGCTGTCGATCCCGGGCATTGCCGCCGGCTCCATCTTCACCTTCTCGCTGACCCTGGGCGACTTCATCGTGCCGCAACTGGTCGGCCCGCCCGGCTACTTCGTCGGCAGCATGGTGTATGCCCAGCAAGGCGCGATCGGCAACATGCCGATGGCCGCTGCTTTCACCCTGGTGCCTATCGTGCTGATCGCCATTTACCTGTCCATCGTCAAACGACTGGGGGCCTTCGATGCACTCTGACAAAGCTTCCCTGGGCCTGCGCCTCGCCGCCTGGGGCGGGTTGGTGTTCCTGCACTTCCCGATCCTGATCATCTTCCTGTACGCCTTCAATACCGAAGACGCGGCGTTCAGCTTTCCACCCAAGGGTTTCACCTGGAAGTGGATCGGCGTGGCGTTCTCGCGGCCGGACGTGCTCGAGGCCATCAAGCTGTCGTTGCAGATCGCCTCGATTGCCACCCTGATCGCCATGGTCCTTGGCACATTGGCTTCGGCCGCGTTGTACCGCCGGGACTTCTTCGGCAAACAAGGCATCTCGCTGATGCTGATCCTGCCGATTGCCCTGCCGGGGATCATCACCGGGATCGCGTTGCTGGCGACCTTCAAGACCCTGGGAATCGAGCCGGGGATGTTCACCATCATCGTCGGCCACGCGACCTTCTGTGTGGTGATCGTCTACAACAACGTCATCGCCCGTTTGCGCCGCACCTCACACAGTTTGATCGAGGCCTCGATGGACCTCGGCGCCGACGGCTGGCAGACCTTCCGCTACATCATCCTGCCGAACCTCGGCTCGGCATTGCTGGCCGGCGGCATGCTGGCGTTCGCCCTGTCGTTTGACGAAATCATCGTCACCACCTTCACCGCCGGCCATGAACGCACCCTGCCGCTGTGGCTGCTCAACCAGCTCAGCCGCCCACGGGACGTGCCGGTGACCAACGTCGTGGCGATGCTGGTGATGCTGGTGACCATGCTGCCGATCCTCGGCGCTTATTACCTGACCCGTGGTGGTGAGAGCGTTGCGGGCAGTGGTGGTAAGTAACTGACAACGATTACTCCCGGTAGGAGCCGAATTCAATGTGGGAGCGGGCTTGCTCGCGAAGAGGCCATCACATTCAACAGTGATGGTGCCTGACACACCGCTTTCGCGAGCAAGCCCGCTCCCACAATTAGAGCCGGTTTCCACCGAGAAAAAACAACAGTTCCGAAGAGGACAAAGCCATGCAAACCAAACTCCTGATCAACGGCCAACTGCAAAGCGGCGAAGGCCCCGCCCAACCAGTGTTCAACCCGGCGCTGGGTAGTGTGCTGGTGGAAATCAACGAAGCCAGCGAAGCCCAGGTCGATGCCGCCGTGCGCGCCGCCGACGCTGCGTTCGACAGCTGGTCGCATACCCCGCCGAAAGACCGCTCGCTGCTGCTGCTCAAACTCGCCGATGCCATCGAAGCCCACGGCGAAGAACTGGCCAAACTGGAATCGGACAACTGCGGCAAGCCTTACAGCGCAGCGCTGAACGACGAGATCCCGGCAATTGCCGACGTGTTCCGTTTCTTCGCCGGCGCCAGCCGCTGCATGAGTGGTTCAACCGGTGGCGAGTACTTGCCGGGGCACACCTCGATGATCCGCCGAGATCCGGTGGGCGTGATCGCCTCCATTGCGCCGTGGAACTACCCATTGATGATGGTCGCCTGGAAAATCGCCCCGGCCCTCGCCGCCGGTAATACCGTGGTGCTCAAACCGTCGGAACAGACTCCGCTGACAGCCCTGCGCCTGGCTGAACTGGCGTCAGATATCTTCCCGGCCGGCGTACTCAACCTGGTGTTCGGCCGTGGTCCTACCGTCGGCAGCCCATTGGTCACTCACCCGAAAGTGCGCATGGTGTCGCTGACCGGTTCGATTGCCACCGGCTCGAACATCATTTCCAGCACCGCCGACACCGTCAAACGCATGCACATGGAACTGGGCGGCAAAGCCCCGGTGATCATCTTCGACGACGCCGACATCGATGCCGCCGTCGAAGGCATCCGCACCTTCGGTTTCTACAACGCAGGCCAGGACTGCACCGCCGCCTGCCGCATCTATGCCCAGGAAGGCATTTACGACAAGTTCGTGGAGAAGCTCGGCGCCGCCGTCAGCAGCATCAAGTACGGCTTGCAGGATGATCCGTCGACCGAACTCGGCCCGCTGATCACCGCACAACACCGCGACCGCGTTGCCGGCTTCGTCGAGCGCGCCATCGCCCAGCCACACATTCGTTTGATCACTGGCGGCAAGGCGGTTGAGGGCGATGGTTTCTTCTTCGAACCGACCGTGCTGGCCGACGCACAACAGGACGACGAAATCGTGCGCCGCGAAGTGTTCGGGCCAGTGGTGTCGGTAACCAAATTCACCGATGAAGCCCAAGTGCTGGGCTGGGCCAACGATTCGGACTACGGGTTGGCCTCCTCCGTGTGGACCGCCGACGTCGGCCGCGCCCATCGCCTGTCAGCGCGTTTGCAGTACGGCTGCACCTGGGTGAATACGCACTTCATGCTGGTTAGCGAAATGCCCCACGGCGGTCAGAAACTGTCCGGCTATGGCAAGGACATGTCCATGTATGGGCTGGAGGACTACACCGTTGTGCGGCATGTGATGTTCAAGCACTAAAGCATCGCGAGCAGGCTTGCTCCCACATTTGGAACGCATTCCCCTGTAGGAGCGAGCCAGCTCGCGATGGCGCCACCGCCACACTGCAAACAGTAAACTCCTACAGATTCAGCCTGCCTGAAAAACCCTCGATTCCTACAACAAGCGTCGCCAGAGTAGACTTGGCGCCGCGAGCGCCTGACCGATAGGCTTTGTTCCGTCGCTGCCAAATCAGCGGCCCGGAGTCGAAGCCGGAACAAGTCAAAACGGTGCTCGTGTGCCCCCATAGAACTGTGGCTGTTTTATGCCTTCAGTTCTGCATTATGGCGGGCCGTGTGGCGCGGGCCTTTCGGCTTCCGTTTTGACTTGGAAGTGTCCCGACTTCGAACGCCACTCGGTCCGCCACCCAACCTGTCGAAGGGTTGGTGGCGACTTTCCAAGCCAAAACGGAAATCACGCCATGCCAATGCATCCTCAAGGCTCGCCTCTTCCCTATTTCGATCCCACTGTCTTCACCCGCCACAACCGCTTCCTCCACGCTTTCATGCAAGACAACCAGGCCTGGTTCTGTGTTCAGGACCTTGGGCGCCTGATGGGCAAACCCCTGAATGAACGGCTCACCCTGAAACTCGACGCAGACCAACGTCGCACCGTCTGGCTTCGCAAAGACGGCAAAACGGTCGAAACCCTGATGGTCAGCGAATCAGGCGTGTACGCCTTGCTGGTTCACCACTTCGTCCCGGAAAACCGCAATCTGCGTCAGTGGTTGAGCAACGAAGTCATACCCTCGCTGCGTGATGCGAAATCAGAGCCTGTGGAAAACCTGCCAAGTCTGAGTTCCTTGAATTGGGCCGGAGTTTCGGTGCCCTTGCTGCATTACCAACACCACGCCTGGATCAAGTGGCGAGACATGCCTGAACTGATGCAAGTGCAGCGACCCTTTCCAATCTCGGGCACTTGCCGTTGAAGGGATAAATCGAGCCGATCAAAAAGGGAAACTGTAGGAGCGAGCCTGCTCGCGATGGACTCAAAGACACCGCGTACATCCAGAACGGACGCGTCATCGTTAACGACCATCGCGAGCAGGCTCGCTCCTACATTACGGCTCCAGGTCCACTCAAAACCGCGAAACACTCCTCATCGCGTCCACCAGATACCTCATCGCAATCCTGTCGCTCTCCGACAGCTCCCGATAGCGTTCCACCAGTTTCATTTCCTCGCTATTGAGCCGGCGTCTTCGTCGCCCCAGGGCCAGACACGGAAAGATTCCCAACATTTCGGTGATGCCTTGTACTTTCGACATGGACGATGTCCTTCTAAACGTCAAAGAAAACTGCAAAAAACCGCATCGCCCTACCCCTTTTCGGCAGCCGCATCGTGCCGACTGAACCGCACCGGTCTTTCGGGCTTAAACCGGTCATGTGCACAGAATAGAAATAATCCGGGCGCTGAAAAGCGGTTTTTAGAGTAATTAGTCGAAAAAAGCAGAAATGCCCTCTAAATCAGAAACCCCTGTCGGAATTGTTTCCCGACATGTCTTGTTTCATTGCCGAGCCAGCGCAGTGCCATCAATCAATTTTGCTCCGCATTCGAACGGTTTAAGCTGTCGGGCATCTGTTTATAAGTCCGTTGCGTTTGGCCGAAGGCATGTCCGAACCGATATTTCTGATCCAGCACGTGCCAGGAACGGCGCGGGATTGCTCACGACAGGTTGTATTTATGCACCGCAGGAACTTGCTCAAAGCCTCCATGGCCATCGCGGCCTACACCGGTTTGTCCGCCACGGGCCTGTTGGCCGCCAAGGCCTGGGCCGCCAGCGGTGGCACCGCTGATGGCGAGGCCACCGCGTTCGATTTCGAGGCGCTGAAGCTCCAGGCCAAACAGCTCGCCAGCAATCGCTACCAGGACACCAAGCAACAGTTGCCGCCGACCCTGGCGACCATGACCCCGCAGAATTTCAATGCGATTCGCTACGACGGCAATCATTCGTTGTGGAAAGAAAACAAGGGGCAGCTGGACGTGCAGTTCTTCCACGTCGGCATGGGGTTCAAGCAGCCGGTGCGCATGTACAGCGTCGATCCGAAAACCCGGATGGCCCGCGAGGTGCATTTCCGCCCGTCGCTGTTCAACTATGAAAACACCACGGTCGACACCGCACAGCTCAAGGGCGACCTGGGTTTCTCCGGCTTCAAGTTGTTCAAGGCCCCGGAACTGGACAAGCACGATGTCGTGTCCTTCCTCGGCGCCAGTTACTTCCGTGCGGTAGACGCCACCGGCCAGTACGGTTTGTCGGCCCGCGGCCTGGCGATCGACACCTACGCCAAGAAACGCGAAGAATTTCCCGACTTCACCAAGTTCTGGTTCGAGACACCGAACAAGGACAGCACCCGCTTCGTGGTCTACGCCCTGCTCGACTCGCCGAGCGCCACCGGCGCCTACCGCTTCGATATCGACTGCCAGGCCGAGCGCGTGGTGATGGAGGTCGATGCCCACGTCAACGCACGCACCGCCATCGACCAGCTAGGCATCGCGCCGATGACCAGCATGTTCAGTTGCGGCACCCACGAGCGCCGGATGTGCGACACCATTCACCCGCAAATCCACGACTCCGACCGCCTGGCCATGTGGCGCGGTAACGGCGAGTGGATCTGCCGCCCGCTGAACAACCCGGCCACCCTGCAATTCAATGCCTTCGCCGATACCGACCCGAAGGGCTTCGGCCTGGTGCAGACCGACCACGAGTTCGCCAGCTATCAGGACACCGTCGACTGGTACAGCCGTCGCCCGAGCCTGTGGGTAGAACCGACCACGGCGTGGGGCGAAGGCTCGGTCGATCTGCTGGAGATCCCGACAACCGGCGAGACCATGGACAACATCGTCGCCTTCTGGACGCCGAAGAAACCGGTGGCGGCCGGCGACTCACTGAACTACGGCTACAAGCTGTACTGGAGCGCATTGCCGCCAGTCGGAACGCCGCTGGCACGGGTCAATGCGACCCGCTCCGGGATGGGCGGCTTCACCGAAGGCTGGGCGCCGGGCGAACACTACCCGCCAGTCTGGGCCCGCCGTTTTGCCGTGGACTTCACCGGCGGTGGCCTGGACCGCTTGCCTGAAGGCGCGGGCATCGAGCCGGTGGTCACTTGCTCGAACGGCGAGGTCAAGGATTTCAGCGTCCTCAAGCTCGATGACATCAAGGGCTACCGCATCCTGTTTGACTGGTACCCGACCAATGACAGCGTGGAACCCGTCGAACTGCGCCTGTTCATCCGCACCAACGACCGTACGCTGAGTGAGACCTGGTTGTACCAGTACTTCCCGCCGGCGCCGGACAAGCGCAAATACCCCTGATGGCCGGGTAGCACCCCGCCACCATTCGGTTTTCCGAACGCGACCTGACGGTCGGTTCGGTTAACCGGACCACTTCACTGAAATTTCAGCGCACAAAATATTATTTTTCCTTACAAATCAATGATGTAACTAATAATGACTGGTCTGGCACGAGTCATGCTCTACACTTCTTCGACGAATGTCCTTTGCGCCGACTCATCGTAGCGCTCAGGTGTTTTGCAGCACAAAAGGGCCGATGAACTGGCTCCATAAAAAAAACAATGTCGAGGAAAATTTGATGCGCATCGTTCCCCATATCCTGGGCGCAGCCATTGCTGCCGCTCTGATCAGCACGCCAGTTTTCGCCGCCGAACTCACCGGCACCCTGAAGAAGATCAAAGAGTCCGGCACCATCACCCTGGGCCATCGCGACGCTTCCATTCCGTTTTCCTACATTGCCGACGCTACCGGCAAACCGGTCGGCTACTCCCACGACATCCAGCTGAAAGTCGTCGAAGCGCTGAAAAAAGACCTCGACATGCCGAACCTCCAGGTCAAGTACAACCTGGTGACTTCGCAAACCCGTATCCCTCTGGTGCAAAACGGCACCGTGGACCTCGAGTGCGGCTCCACCACCAACAACGTCGAGCGTCAGCAGCAAGTTGACTTCTCCGTTGGCATCTTCGAAATCGGTACTCGCCTGCTGTCCAAGGCCGACTCCAAGTACAAGGATTTCCCTGACCTGGCCGGCAAGAACGTCGTGACCACCGCTGGCACCACGTCCGAGCGCATCCTCAAGGCGATGAACGCCGACAAGCAGATGGGCATGAACGTCATCTCCGCCAAAGACCACGGCGAGTCCTTCCAGATGCTGGAAACCGGCCGCGCAGTGGCCTTCATGATGGACGACGCCCTGCTGGCCGGTGAAGCAGCCAAGGCCAAGAAGGCAAGTGACTGGGCCGTTACCGGCACTCCACAGTCCTACGAAATCTACGGCTGCATGGTGCGCAAAGGCGACGAGCCGTTCAAAAAGGCTGTGGATGACGCCATCAAGGCCACCTACGCATCGGGCGAGATCAACAAGATCTACGACAAGTGGTTCATGCAACCGATCCCGCCAAAAGGCCTGAACCTGAACTTCCCGATGAGCGACGAACTCAAGGCCCTGATCGCCAAACCGACTGATAAAGCGGCTGACGACAAGAAGTCCTGATTTCTGACTAACCTTATCTCCTGAGAGGGCCCTGGCCCTTTCAGGAGGTGGTCACTTCCTGCTGGAATTTTTTGGAAACACTCGAACCGGTGGCTGTCGAGCCGGGAGCGTGTGCCTGATCGTAAAGGTCGGGCGGGAACGGAGCTTCCCCCAAGCGGGCACTTGTACATCGATTGAACTGAGGGGAGACCCTAATGAATTACAACTGGGACTGGGGCGTGTTCTTCAAGTCCACCGGCGTGGGCAGCGAGACCTATTTCGACTGGTACGTGACCGGTCTGGCCTGGACCATCGGCATCGCCATCGCGGCCTGGATCATCGCCCTGACACTGGGCTCGATCCTGGGCGTCATGCGTACCGTGCCGAACCGCATCGTATCGGGCATCGCCACCTGCTACGTCGAACTCTTCCGTAACGTGCCGCTGCTGGTTCAGCTGTTCATCTGGTACTTCCTGGTACCCGACCTGCTGCCGGCGGACCTGCAAGAGTGGTACAAGCAGGATCTGAACCCGACCACCTCGGCCTTCCTCAGCGTCGTGGTGTGCCTGGGCCTGTTCACTACCGCCCGGGTTTGCGAACAGGTGCGCACCGGTATCCAGGCCCTGCCAAAAGGCCAGGAATCCGCGGCTCGCGCCATGGGTTTCAAGCTGCCGCAGATCTACTGGAACGTGCTGCTGCCCCAGGCCTACCGGATCATCATTCCGCCGCTTACCTCGGAATTCCTGAACGTCTTCAAGAACACCTCCGTGGCCTCGCTGATCGGTTTGATGGAGCTGCTCGCGCAGACCAAGCAGACCGCTGAGTTCTCCGCCAACCTGTTCGAAGCCTTCACCCTGGCAACGCTGATCTACTTCACCCTGAACATGAGCCTGATGTTGCTGATGCGCGTGGTCGAGAAGAAAGTCGCCGTACCGGGCCTGATTTCCGTAGGGGGTAAATGATGGAATTCGACTTCTCGGGCATCATCCCGTCCCTGCCGGGCCTGTGGAACGGCATGATCATGACCCTCAAGCTGATGGCCATGGGCGTGATCGGCGGCATCATCCTCGGCACCATCCTGGCGTTGATGCGTCTGTCCCACAACAAAGTGCTGTCGAACATCGCCGGCGCGTACGTAAACTATTTCCGCTCGATCCCCTTGCTGCTGGTGATCACCTGGTTCTACCTGGCGGTACCGTTCGTGCTGCGCTGGATCACCGGCGAAGACACACCGATCGGCGCGTTCGCCTCGTGCATCGTGGCGTTCATGATGTTCGAAGCGGCGTACTTCTGCGAAATAGTCCGCGCCGGTGTGCAGTCGATTCCCAAGGGCCAGATGGGTGCTGCCCAGGCACTGGGCATGTCTTACGGCCAGATGATGCGCCTGATCATCCTGCCGCAAGCGTTCCGCAAGATGACGCCGCTGTTGCTGCAACAGAGCATCATCCTGTTTCAGGACACCTCGCTGGTCTACGCCGTCGGCCTGGTGGACTTCCTCAATGCTTCGCGCGCCAGTGGCGACATCATTGGCCGCTCCAATGAGTTCCTGATTTTCGCGGGTCTCGTGTACTTCATCATCAGCTTTGCCGCCTCGCAGCTGGTCAAGCGTCTGCAAAAAAGGTTCGCCGTATGATCTCTATCAAAAGCATCAACAAGTGGTATGGGGACTTCCAGGTACTGACTGATTGCAGCACCGAGGTCAAGAAAGGTGAAGTGATCGTGGTGTGCGGGCCATCCGGTTCCGGCAAGTCGACCCTGATCAAGTGCGTCAACGCCCTGGAACCGTTCCAGAAAGGCGACATCGTGGTCGACGGCACCTCCATCGCCGACCCGAAGACCAACCTGCCGAAACTGCGTTCGCGCGTGGGCATGGTGTTCCAGCATTTCGAGCTGTTCCCGCACCTGACCATCACCGAAAACCTGACCATCGCGCAGATCAAGGTGTTGGGCCGCAGCAAAGAAGAGGCCACCAAGAAAGGCCTGCAACTGCTCGAGCGCGTCGGTCTCTCGGCCCACGCCCACAAGCATCCTGGCCAACTGTCCGGCGGTCAGCAGCAGCGTGTGGCGATTGCCCGTGCGCTGGCGATGGACCCGATCGTCATGCTGTTCGACGAACCGACCTCGGCGCTCGACCCGGAAATGGTCAACGAAGTGCTCGACGTGATGGTGCAACTGGCCCACGAAGGCATGACCATGATGTGCGTGACCCACGAAATGGGCTTCGCCCGTAAAGTGGCCGACCGCGTGATTTTCATGGACCAGGGCAAGATCATCGAAGACTGCAAGAAAGAAGAGTTCTTCGGTGACATCAATGCCCGCGCGGAGCGTACGCAGCACTTCCTCAACAAGATTCTGCAGCACTAAGAAAAACACCGCTCCCAAAATGTGGGAGCGGGCTTGCTCGCGAAGACGGCGGCACATCCAACATAGATGTGACTGACACACCGCTTTCGCGAGCAAGCCCGCTCCCACACTGGTTCAGTGGTGATCTTGAGATTTGCGTTGTGGTTGACCCAAGGCATCTGTGATGAAATGCGACCCCACTCTTTATCGCGCCACGTCGCCATCACTCGCCGTGAAACCCCGTCTGGTTCGTCATTTGTTCCTGCCGCCGCTGATCATCGCCATGATGATCGGCCTGGGCTATATCGGCTTCTGGATCAGTGAGCACTACGGCATCCGCAGCCTCAGCGAAAACGGCCAGCGCCAGCTGGAACTGCACGCGCGCGCCGTCGAAAGCGAAATCAGCAAATACACCTACCTGCCCAGCCTGCTGGAACTCGAAACCAGCGTTTCGCAGTTGCTGGCCGACCCGAACCCGGAACACCGACAGACGGTCAACGATTACCTCGAAGGCCTGAACCGGCGCAGCCGCAGTCGGGCCATCTACGTGATGGACACCACCGGTCGCGTCATGGCCACCAGCAACTGGCGCGATGTCGACAGTTACCTGGGTGAAGACCTGTCCTTTCGCGCCTATTTCCAGAACGCCGTGCGCGGTCAGCCGGGGCGTTTCTATGGCATCGGCAGCACCAACGGCGAACCCGGTTACTACCTGGCCCATGGCCTGGAAGAACACGGCAAGATCATCGGCGTCGCCGTGGTCAAGGTCCGCCTGGAAGCCATGGAAGAACGCTGGCAACGGGCTCGCCTGGAAGCCTTCGTCAGCGACGAAAACGGCATCATCATTCTTTCCAGCGATCCGGCACGGCGCTTGAAATCGGTGGTGCCGCTGAGCGAAGAAACCAAGGAAAAACTCGCCCGCAGCCTGCAGTACTACTGGTTCCCGCTCAACGAACTGCAGCCGCTGGCCCGGGAAACCCTGTCCGAAGGCGTCGAAAAACTCACGTTCCCGGCCAACAGCGAGCTGGTGTCCGACGATGAAAACATCAGCTATCTGGCGCAAACCCGGCCCTTGAGCGATACGCCGTGGAATTTCACCCTGCTCACGCCACTCCAGGACTTGCGCCGCGAAGCGATCAACCAAGGGATCCTGGTGGCCGTGGCGTTTGCCCTCCTGGCGTTCCTTTTGATCGCCTGGAACGAGCGGCGCAAGGTGATCGCCACCCGCCTCGCAGCCCGGGAAGCCTTGCAGGAAGCCAACAATCAGCTGGAGCGTCGGATTACCGAACGCACCACCGACCTGCGCGCCAGCAACGAACGGCTCAAGGGCCAGATCCGCGAACGCCGGCTCGCCGAAGAGACTTTGCGCCGCGCCCAGGATGAACTGGTACAGGCCGGAAAACTCGCGGCTATCGGCCAGATGTCCACCAGCATCGCCCACGAACTGAACCAGCCGCTGGCGGCGCTGCGCACCTTGTCCGGTAATACCGTACGCTTCCTCGAACGCGGCCAGCTCGACGTAGCCAGCACCAACCTCAAGACTATCAACGAATTGATCGACCGCATGGGCCGGATCACCGCGAGCCTGCGCTCGTTCGCCCGGCGCGGAGACGACAAAGGCCAGGCCTGCCTCGGCAAAGCGGTGGACGCGGCCCTGCAATTGCTAGGCGCCCGCGTGGAAAATATTCAGCTGCAGTTACACCGCGACTTCACCGATGTGCAGGTGCAGATCGACCAGACCCGCCTGGAGCAGATTCTGGTCAACCTGATCGGCAACGCCCTCGACGCCATGCAAGCGCAGCCGCAACCCGAGCTGTGGCTCGAAGGCGAAGCGTTCGATGGCAAATACCGCCTGCGGGTGCGTGACAACGGCCACGGCATCGACGCCGAAGCGCGCAAGCACCTGTTCGAACCGTTTTTCACCACCAAACCCGGCGAACAGGGCCTGGGCCTGGGCCTGACCCTTTCCGCCAGCCTCGCCGCCGCCACCGGCGGCCACCTGGGTGTCGAGCACCCGGCCAGCGGTGGTACTGCATTCGTCCTCAGTTTACCGTTGGTAAGCCCCACTCTCGCCGAGCCAATATGAACAACGACCTTAGTGTATTGATCGTCGAAGACGACCCCCATGTGCTGCTCGGCTGCCAACAGGCGCTGACCCTGGAAGACATTCCCTGCATTGGCGTGGGCAGCGCCGAAGAGGCCCTGGAGCGGGTCGGCGACAACTTCGCCGGCATCGTCGTCAGCGACATTCGCCTGCCGGGCATCGATGGCCTGGAACTGCTGACACGACTCAAGGAGCGCGACCGCAGCCTGCCGGTGGTGCTGATCACCGGGCACGGCGACATCTCCATGGCCGTCGGCGCGATGCAGAAAGGCGCCTACGACTTCATGGAAAAGCCGTTTTCCCCGGAGCGTCTGGTGGACGTGGCCCGCCGCGCACTGGAGCAACGCAGCCTGGCGCGGGAAGTCTCCTCGTTACGTCGGCAACTGGCCGAGCGCGATTCCCTCGAAGGGCGGATCATCGGCCGTTCGCCAGCCATGCAGAACTTGCGCGAACTGATCGCCAACGTCGCCGACACCTCGGCCAACGTGCTGATCGAGGGTGAAACCGGCACTGGCAAAGAACTGGTCGCTCGTTGCCTGCATGATTTCAGTCGGCGCCACACCAAACAGTTCGTCGCACTGAACTGCGGCGGCCTGCCGGAAAACCTGTTCGAAAGCGAAATTTTCGGCCACGAGGCCAACGCCTTTACCGGCGCGGGCAAACGGCGGATCGGCAAGATCGAACACGCCGACGGCGGCACGCTGTTCCTCGACGAAGTGGAAAGCATGCCCCTGCCCTTGCAGATCAAACTGCTGCGGGTATTACAGGAGCGCACCCTCGAACGCCTCGGTTCTAACCAGAGCGTTGCGGTGGATTGCCGCGTCATCGCTGCGACCAAATCCGACCTCGTCGAGTCGAGCAAGGCCGGCGAGTTCCGCAGCGACCTGTATTACCGCCTCAACGTGGTGACCCTGGAACTGCCGCCGCTGCGCGAGCGCCGCGAAGACATCCTGCAACTGTTCGAACACTTTTTGCAGCAGTCGTCCCTACGCTTCGACCGCACGGTGCCGGAGCTGGACAACCAGACCGTTTCGAACCTGATGAGCCACGACTGGCCGGGTAACGTGCGTGAACTGCGCAACGTTGCCGAGCGCTTTGCCCTGGGCCTGCCGGCGTTCAAGAAAACCGGTGCCGGTGGCGGCAATCAGGGCCTGGCCTTTGCCGAAGCAGTGGAAGCGTTCGAGCGCAATCTGCTCAGCGACGCCTTGCAACGCAGCGGCGGCAACCTGACCCAGGCCAGCCAGGAACTGGGCATGGCCAAGACCACTCTGTTCGACAAAGTGAAAAAGTACGGCCTGAGCCATTAAGCGAGACCTGCCGCCCGAAACTGGCGTGGTTACGCTTTCACAGCTGAATGCATTCCCCTGTGGGAGCGGGCTTGCTCGCGAAGAGGGCATATCAGTTGGCATTTAAGTTGACTGACACACCGCTTTCGCGAGCAAGCCCGCTCCCACATAGGATCGGGGGGGTTACAGGAGGTTGTGATCGACCACAGGCTCGATTTGCGCCCAATGTGAAGTGTCTTCTCGGTGCTCGCGCAAGTACGGCAACACCGCCGCCAGCAACGGCGCCTTGAACGCCTCCTGGAAACGATGGGCCAGGCCCGGAATCAAGATCAACTGACTGCCGCGCAGATGCGCCGCCAGATGCACTCCGTGCATCACCGGCAACAGCGGGTCGGCGGTGCCATGCACCACCAGCGCCGGCACCCGCAACTGATTGAGCAGGGTCACCCGGCTCGGCTCGGCGAGAATGGCCATGATCTGGCGTTTCACGCCCTCGGGATTGAACGCCCGGTCATAGGACTGCGCCGCCTGATGCAGCAACGCCTGGCGATCGTCGGTCACTATCGGGCTGCCCAGCGCCGCCAGCAAGTCGGCCTGTTGCTCCAGGGCCACTTCGCGGTTCGGTGCGCCGCGTCTCGCCAGTAACTGCACCAGCGCCGCACTCGGTGCCGGCAAGCCTTCGGCACCGGAGGTGGTCATGATCAGGGTCAGACTCTCGACCCGTTGCGGAGCCATGGCAGCCATGTGCTGGGCAATCATGCCGCCCATGCTGGCGCCCAACACGTGGAATTGATCGATGTGCAAGGCGTCCATCAAGCCCAGGCCATCGTCGGCCATGTCGGTCAGCGAGTACGGTGACGACACCGGCAATCCGAGTTTGTAGCGCAGCACTTCGAAGGTCAGGTTGGCGTCGGCCGGTGCTTGCCGCCAGGTCGACAGGCCGACATCGCGATTGTCATAGCGGATCACCCGGAACCCCTGCTGGCACAGGGCGACAACCACCTCGTCCGGCCAGTGAATCAATTGCCCGCCCAGCCCCATCACCAGCAGCAATGCCGGATCCGACGCACGGCCAATGCTCTGGTACGCCAGGCTTACCTGGGCCAGATCCACCCGTTCGGTCGGAACATTGACATCACAACGCGAAGCCGCCAGGGACGGCAGGCCGAATAAAAAGGCGGCCAAAAAAACAAATCTTGATAAGAAAACACGCATGAAGAAACACCAAAACGCAGAACCCCAGTAGAGCGCGAGTCTGATGAAGTTTGTTCAAGCGCACTGCCACAGTTACGTGACAGTTTGATGAAGAGTGCCGGACGGTCGTCAGACCAGACAGCGGCACGCGATAACTATGTACCACCATGCCTCTTCTCGAACGAACTTTAATGGCCCCGATTTTTTCACCCATCGGAGTCCTTCTTCATGCACGAATCACCTACCGCACCGCTGGCCGACTTCGGCCACGTCTCCTCATTGGCCCGAGACACGGATGAAAACCTGTACCTGAGCGCCTCGGCGCGCTGGAACGACTGCTGCGATCAATGGCTGGCCCTCATGGCGCAGAACCCGCAAGTTCCCTTGACCACGAACTGGTGGCAGGCACGCGCACGCGGTACCGACGTTTCACGCAAGGCACAGGCCATCCGCTTGTATCGCCAGCATTTCGAAGCGTCGTGCCAATTGGCATTTGCCCAGGGCACCTTGAATGCCGAACAGTTCAATGTGCTGCTGGATCTCGTCAACCCGGCAGCGCAGACAACCTCCCCCGAGATTCTGGTTTACGTCGAGACCCTGTCGCTCAGGGGCAACAGCGGTCTGACTGACGAACTGCCGGGCGCCCTGGTCATTACCCGCAACACCGACCAACCGGTCACCCAGTTGCTGTATCTGCCGTCTCGACCAGCGCCCTGGATGACCTTTGAAAATCGCAACAGTCTGGAACGCTGGTTGTTCCAGCAGCAACCTGAACCCGAGGCCAGCCACGTCACGGTCGATTACACCGTATTGGACACCCCGCAGCTGACGAAAAGTGCCGAGTCCCTTTTGGCGGGACTGGCCACAGCCCCTGCCGAGCGGCAACGCAACGACCGTGTTTTTGCCTCGCCCACCGACCTGCCCCTGCCGGATACAAGCAACGACATCGCCCCGTTCGGGCAACTGAGCCCCGACGTTCCCTTCAGTCTGCGTCACAGCGCTTTAGTGCAACAGCAAACGGCACTGCAAAACTTTCTGGGGCCGGACTTTGCAGGCACCACCGACGACCCGCGCATGCAGAGGCTGCAACAGCAATTCGACGCCCTGCGCGCCGCCGAACAGGCCAGCAGTGAGGCCGCAAGTGCCCTGTTAAGCGCCGACGATGCACCGCAACTGCTGGAACTACGCCACTCGTCGGGCACACATTACAAGGCCCTGTACCAGGCGCGCCTGAGTGGCCTGCGTGCCGAAGCCGACCTGCAATTGAGCCTGAATCAGATCAGCAGCGATGAATATCAGTGGCTGACGGCCGTGCTCGACGCACCCGAAAAACCTCGACCGGCCGATGTGGTGGTCGCCCGACTGGTGTTGACCGCGACTGACAGCGAAGACGACACCCTCCGCACGCACACCCAGGAGCTCGACGGTGTACTGCTGTTTGCCCGGCCATCGGCATTGCTGCCGTCTGCCAGCGACAGCGTGTTGCTCTACTGGCCCGGACATTTCGGCGGCCTGCAACGGTTCGCCTCCCGCCAGGCACTGGAGCAGAAGATGTTCAGGCAGCCGGCCAACGACGACACGCAAGCGCTGCAACTTTTGCCGTTGGCCGGCAACCCGATCGAGTACACCCTGCAAACCCAGCTTCACAGTTGTGAACAGCATGCGACGCGGCTGATGACCGCCAACCCCGTGCCCTCCCATGCCGGCCAGCGGGCGGCGGAACTGGAAAAACTGCGTGAACAGACGCTCGCCCGCCTGACCGTCCCCACTGTCTCCGCGCGGGAGCTGGCCTTCGCACACATCGTCGAGCAAAACCGCGGCGCCACGCTGGCAACACACTTGCCGTCGTCCCTCAGCGCACTGTCCGCGGTCGAACGCGATCGGCTCAAGGCGTTGTTCACCGCCTACATCGCGGCGATGAAGCGCTCCCATCGACTGCTTGAACGGGAACTGCCACTGCGCGAGTCATTCAGCAAAAAGGCTATCGACGCCCGCCTGCGCAAAGACTTCGCCCTGACGCAAAACGTTGAGGTGTTGCTGGACATCCCCGACACCACCACGTGGCGCAAGGTGCTTATCGAGGGCGCTGCGCCGGGAACACCGCAAAAGAATGTACTGACTGGCAGCCAGCAGCGCAGCCTGTTGTCCCTCGCCGAACTGGCGCAAGGCAATATCGATCAGTCGATGTGGTATCGGGTGTCGCTGATGCAGGTCGAGATCAGCGGCGCCGACGAGGGGCAACGGCAGAAGCTGAAAACCGGCATCACCCAGGACTATTTGCGCAACATGGTCACCGAGCTGGATCTGGCCGGGAAATACGAAAGGCTGATTCGCGAGACCTTCCTTGGCGCCCCTGGCGCCTCGGCCTTCAGCAATGAATTTCGTCGTGAATGCCTGAGCGAACCGTGGCGGCTGATGCTCCAGTTGCACGGCGAATTCGCCGTGCTGGCCAAGGACATCGACGTCTCGGGCCAACGCGTGCTGCAGATCGCCATCGACGCCAACAGTCGTGAAGCCTTTGCGGTCGACGGCAAGCGCATCGTGTTGTTGCCTGCGCACCTGACCGTTGGCAGCACGGACACGCCGGGCGAGGGGCCGAGCACCCTGGCCGGGGTGACTTTTATCGTCGAGCAGATCAGCGGCCTGACCCTGCTCTATCGGCCTGACTGCCCCGATGGGGTGTTTGTGCGTCAGTTCGACAGCCTTGAACAGGCGCGGACGTTCCTCTTCAACCAATGCCTGAACAGCACGATGGTCAACTATTTGGCCGGTCGCGCCCTGACCGGGGAATTTGCCTCGCACGTCAGCCGGATCAACCAGGCCCGGGTGAAAAACTTTGATGCCCTGATCGGCGTCGGCACCGCCTGGCTGGCCAGCACATCCCTGGCAGCGCATCTGCTCAATGTGCATATGGGCCGTTTGCTGGAGGCGCATCGGTCGACATCGCGCTCCAACGATGCCTTGTATCTGGAGCACGTCGCGCTGCGCTCCGGGGCCATGTTCAACTACTTGAAAATGGCGCTGGGCGTCGTGCCTTTCATCGGTACCGCCATTGCCCTGTACGACGCCTGGAACAGCGCCAATCAGGCAGCGGCGGCCTTCCTGCGCGGTGATGTCGGCCATGGCCTGGCCGAGGTGGAAGCCGTGTTGCTGTCGTTGATCGACGCAGCCATGGATGTGCTGCCCGTTGCTGGCGCCGCTTCCAGCGCCGCGCGCGCCGCCACTCGCGGGCGACAATTGCGCGCCCTGACCAGACAACCGGGCGCCTTGCAGGTCTCGACCCCGCAGCAGGTCCGACGCACCCTCGAACGCTTCAGGGGCTATGAGTACGAACACGAGATTTCCTTCGCCGGCCTGCAACCGGGCACCGAAGGGATTTATCGCAACGTTTATCGCCACGCCGACGGCGACTTCATGGTCCGCCAGGGTCGTATCTATCGCATCGAATTGACCGACAACCCACCGCAGTGGCGCTTGAGTGCTACCAGCAGCCGAACCTACAAACAACCCATCGCCCTGGATGAAAGCGGCCACTGGAACACCCATTACGCGGTGTACGGCACCGTGACGGCAGGCGGCGGTGCCGGTGGCGGCGCGGTGCTCGGTCATCTGGCTGACGGCCTCGACCCGCTCTGGCCCGCCGCCATTCGCCGTTGGCTGCCGCGCTGGTGGACGGACCGGGCATTGCGACGCCAGTTGACGTTGACCAACACCGCCGACGCCTATACCCGGCGACTCGGGACCCAGACTCGCAGTTCCAACACTGTGCTGGAACATTACTTCAGCCTTGACCGGGAGCAGCGCCAACCGCTTCGAGCCAATGCCGACATTCTTTGCGTGAACGACCTCGAGCTGGCGCAGGCCCAGTACCTGAACCTTGAAGAACTGATGCTGATCAGCCACGGCCGCAGACGCATGCTGGTCGAAGATGCTCAAAGCCGCTGCGCCTGGGTCATCGTCGACCGAGTGGTGCGGCGAATCAGTTTGGTCAAGGAGCGCCTGGTGGAACAGCTCAACCGCATCGATCAGATGATTGCCCGTTCGGAGGCAACGCCGTTCAGCAATACCGACGCACACATTCAACTGATGGCGCAACGCAAGGAATTGCGAATCGAGTTTCTCAAGGACTTGGACCGGCTTCATACACAGGTTGCAGAAGCCAATCGATGGAACGGGCGGATCACCAACCGCATGCAAAAATCAAAGATGGCCGCGGATATGGCCATGCTTAACGAAAAATTCAGCGATGCCAATTACTACTACCTGAAAACGGCGAATGAGCTGGAGATCATCACTCACTACACCGCTGTCTCCGACCAGTCCTGGGTCTACTTTCACGTACAGTTGAAACAGGCCCGCAACAAGGTCGGACGAGCGCTGCTGACCCAACATCAATTGCCTGAAGTACAGGCCACGTTTACCCAGCGAAACAAAGTGCTCGAAGATTGCCTGGCGACCTACGCCGAATTTCGTCGCAATCTCGGGGCCTGGGTGCTGGGCTATCCGCAGCATCTGGATCTGGAGCAGGTCACGGCGTTTCTCGACAATCTGGCAGAAGTCGAAGCGGCGGCTCGCCATGCCATCAAGACACGCCCATCCAACAGTGCAAAAGCGGGAAATGCGTCAAAGCAGCTGTTCGAGACGGAAGACAATCAGTTGCTCATCGGCATCGCCAGCACGGATACCGCAACCCGCCAACAGCGCTTCACCGTCGAGGGTGCAAATGGGTTCAGGGAAACCTGGCTACCCCGTTCCTCCAGCGGCAAATATCATCTCAGTGAGCCCGTGGCGGCAGCGCCAACGGAACTTGTGACCGATATCACGCCATTGCTGGTGGAGGCCAGAAAAAGGCTCGGCACCGTAGATGTTTACAAAAGCAAAGTCGAAGGCTACGCCCGTCAGGACATGTTGCCGGTCGATCTGGAACACATGATGATCAGTGAAGCTGCGGAACTGAACATGCGAGCCCGGGCCATCGAACGCCTGTCGCCCACGGAGACGGTCGCGCTGCAATTGCGCAATCGCGCGAATGACTTGACCCGTGCCGGCCGCACGTTGCGTATTGAGCAGACCCTGAACAGCAAAACCCCCACCGAGGGCTATCTGGACTATCTGCTTGAACAACGCGTGGTGGACATCCGCAAGGAGGGCGGCCTGCGCGATCTGGGCAAACGCACGGATGGACGCAGGGATTTCCTCCAGGAGTACGAGGTGCGCGACCTGCGTAGCGAACCCGCGCAACCCCTGTGGTACGCACACTTCCACTACACCTCGGCCAAGCCCCAGTTCAGCGACTTCGTCAAAGGCCATCTGAAACTGCCGGAACAACGCAACCTGGGCCTGCAATGGCAGAAGGACGTGGCCGCCAGTGGCGGTACGGTCGAGGCGATCTGGCGCGGAGACATCGGCAAAACGCTGGGCAACAAACACTTTTCCTCGCTGTAAAGCAACAACGGCGGAGCACGCCATGTGCTCCGCCGTGCTTGTGGTCGACAGCGGCATCAACATGAGACAAACTCAACCTTTTCGATTTATCGACAAGTTTTCCTCATGGAGCCTCCGGTGCTTGAAATCCGTCACCTCAAGACCCTGCACGCCTTGCGCGAAGCCGACAGCCTGGTGGATGCGGCCGATCGCCTGCACTTGACCCAGTCAGCCCTGTCCCACCAGTTCAAGGAGCTGGAGGAGCGCATGGGCATGCCGCTGTTCGTGCGCAAGACCAAACCGGTGCGCTTCACCAGCGCCGGTTTGCGCCTGCTGCAACTGGCCGACGCTACCCTGCCGCTGCTGCGCGCCGCCGAGCGCGACATCAGTCGCCTGGCCGGTGGCACCGCCGGTCGTCTGCACATGGCGATCGAGTGCCACAGTTGCTTCCAGTGGTTGATGCCGACCATCGACCAGTTCCGCGACGCCTGGCCGGAAGTCGAACTGGACCTGGCCTCGGGGTTTTCCTTCGCCCCGCTGCCAGCCCTGGCCCGTGGCGACCTGGACCTGGTGGTGACCTCCGATCCGGTGGACCTGGCCGGGATCACCTATGTACCCCTGTTCACTTATGAAGCGATGCTCGCGGTGGCCAACCAGCACCGCCTGGCCAGCAAGGCTTATATCGTCCCCGAAGACCTGCTCCCGGAAACCTTGATCACCTACCCGGTGGAACGGGACCGGCTGGACATCTTCACCCGCTTCCTCGAACCCGCCGACATCGAACCGGCCCAGGTCCGCACCTCGGAACTGACAGTGATGATGATGCAACTGGTGGCCAGCGGTCGCGGCGTGTGCGGCATGCCCCATTGGGCACTGCATGAATACAGCTCGCGAGGCTATGTGAAAGCCAAGCGGCTGGGTGAGAAAGGCTTGTTCGCCACGCTGTATGCGGCGATCCGCGCCGACATGCTGGATGCGCCGTACATGCGCGACTTCTTGCTGACGGCCAAGGACACGTCGTTTTCAACGCTGGATGGAGTCAGCGCCGTTCGCTAGAACAATCAGACGATGCGGTCTTTGTGGCGAGGGGGCTTGCCCCCGTTCGGCTGCGAAGCAGTCGCGAAAACTGCAAGCGCAATGTGTCTGAAGAAATGCTGGGGAGCGCTTCGCACTCCAACGGGGGCAAGCCCCCTCGCCACAAAAGCTCGCTCCTACAGGGGATCTATGTGATGGTTAGATCTCGCGCCACATGTGAATCTTGTCGAAGTAATCCTCGCCCACCCGCACGGCCATCGGCTCCAGGCCAAACTGGATGAAGCCGCAGCGCTGGTAGAGGTTGAACGCGGCATCGTTGCCGGCTGTGACGGTCAACTGGATCAGGCGCAAACCCGCATGGTTCTGCGCCTGGGCCAATGCCGCCTGAACCAGTTGATAGCCGAGCCCACGCTGGCGGACCTTGGCGGTCACGTACATGCCAAACAGTGTCACCTTGTGCCGGGCCTTTTCCCGAGGCTCGAACGCGAGGCCGACAATGCCGGCCAACCGGCCCTCTTCGAACGCCCCGAGCACCACGTCCAGCTTGCCGGTCAGGCGCGACTCCCACCAACTCAGCGGCATCGCCGCCCGCTCACGCACGCTCGAGGTAAAGGCCTGCGGGTGCAGGTCGTAGGCTTCGAGCATCAGCGCCCGGTAGTCCAGGGCATGGCTGGCATCAAGTCGTTCGATCCACATCCTCAGGCCATCCGTTTTTGCTCAAGCATCAGCCGCAGCGCCAGCCCCGACAATACAAAGCCCATGAAGTAGCGCTGCATCGCCAGCCAGGTCGGATTGTTGACGAACCACGAGGCGATGCCCGCGGCAAACATGGCGATCAGCAGGTTGACGCAGAAACTGACGCTGATCTGGGTCAGGCCGAGGATGATGCTCTGGGTGAACACCGAACCGTGCTCCGGCGTGATGAACTGCGGAAACACCGACAGATAGAACACCGCGATTTTCGGGTTCAGGGCGCTGGTCAGAAAGCCCATGGTGATCAGCTTGCGCGACGAATCCGGGGGCAACTGCTGTGCCTCGAACGGCGAGCGCGCACCGGGTTTGACCGCCTGCCAGGCCAGCCACAACAGGTACAGCGCACCGGCCCACTTCAACACCTCATAAGCCATCGGCACCGCCAGGAACACTGCAGTCAAACCCGCGGCGGCGGCAAACAGGTGCACGAAGAATCCGGCGACCACCCCAAGCAGCGAGATCACCCCGGCCTTGCGCCCCTGGCAGATCGAACGGGAGATCAGGTAGATCATGTTCGGCCCCGGTGTCACTACCATCAGCAACGCGGCAGCAGCAAAAATCAGCAGGTCTTGAAGCGGGATCATGGGCGAGGTCCTTTGCGTAATGATCAGGCGATCGCGGTCAGCGATGCTCGATAAAACGGCAGAATCAGGTCCCGTGTCAACGGCGCCAGGCTGACATCGCCATCGGTGGCCGGGTCGATCCAGAGCACCTCTTCGATCTCCGCCGCCGGGGTGACGTCGCCATGAATATTCAGTTGAAAGAGCTCGGCGTGTACGACAAACCCCGGTTCGTTGGCGGCCGGTGCCGAGAAGTGACCCAGGTAAACGGCCTGCGCCGGGTCGATGTCCAGACCCAGCTCTTCTTCCAGCTCCCGGGCCAGGGCGTGGACCGGCAATTCATGGGGCTCGATCTTGCCACCCGGCTGCATGAACGCCGTGGTGCCGCGCTTGCGCACCAGCAACGTGCGGCCGTCCGGGCCGATCAACAGGGCGGCGGCGATGCGGATGACCCTGGAATGATTGAGTGAAACATTTATCGAAGAAGACATCGCTGACCACAGGTCCATGTTGAGGGATGCACAGAATCCCATGCCTTCAAAACTCGGCCAAGAGTGAATCCAGAACTCTCCGCCAAAAAGCCCGGAAATTTCCCACGAGCGCCTTTGGTAGCGTGCTCTGCCGACCTTCACCGGTCAATCGCCCTGCGCCGCCACTGGAACGACTCGCATGTCTGACATCTCAACGCTGAAAGAAAAAATCAACACCAAGACGTTTCCTCTTCTTCTGCTGGGAACCTTGTCTGCCGGGCTCTATACAAATGTCTGGATGTACAAAACCATCACGGCACTTGAGGAGGTCACTCACATCAAGACAATGAGTCCGGCTTTATTTGCCTTCTACCTGATCATCATTGGTTCTATCGGAACTCTAGTCTCGGTACCTCACTACTATGCATTCGCCCTTATAGGTGTTCTGTTCGTACTGTATTTACTGCTGACCCTGCTCTGGTGTTTCCGTGTACGAAGGGTGTTAAGGGCATATGCCTTGGCTGAACACAACTTCGAACTGCGCATGAATCTGGTCTATACCGGACTTTTCACCTTCTATTACATCAACTACTGCATCAATGCCCTTCCCCGTGACAAGCAAAAACACGAGGAAAAAACCGGCTAATACAACAAGCCACTCATGCTTGAGACAAAGAAGGCGAACATCCTTGAGGATGTTCGCCTTTTTTGCAGTGTGACCAGCTCATAAGCTGTTCGCTTGCACCGCTTCCTGGAAATCCATCTTCGCTGGCTGCCAACGGAAACCACCGGTCAACCCTGCCAGCTACACCACACCCATCTGTAAGCCGTGTCGTTGTCACGGCCGGCCAATTGGGCGAGTTCGACCTTCATGGGTATTCCTTGTTATGCGCCGGGCGGCAGAAAGATTGCCCGGTCGGTGTCTGTGCGCCAGTATGCGCAGCAAGCAACCGGGCGGGGAATTACGCCGCCGAGGTAATACGATAGGGGTAGATGCATGACACTCTCGTTGGACGACATCGCCTGGCACCGCTCGGTGGGGCAACTGATCGACGCCCTGGACAAGCCCAATTTCTGGACCCAGCTTGTACGCCTGCTGGACCAGTACGTGCCCTTCGACAGCTGGGTGGCGCTGCTTTTCAGTGCCGATCAGCGCCCCCAGGTGTTCGCCGAATGCCCCGGCGAAGACGGCAGCCCTGACCAGTTGTTCCAGGATTACCTGCGCGGCCTGTACCTGCTCGACCCCTTCTACATCGCCTGTCGCGAGCAATCGCGCACCGGGCTGTATCGCCTGTCGGAAGTGGCCCCGGAGCACTTTGAGCTGACTGAGTATTACCAGCGCTACTTTCGTCTGAATGTGGTGGCCGACGAAATCCAGTTCAATTGCCAGCTCGAAGGCGACCGCACGCTGTGCCTGTCCCTGGGCAGCACCCAGCGTTTCAGCGGCCAGCAGATCGCCTTGCTGTCGTTGATCCAGCCGTGGGTGCTCGGCCTGTTGCGCCAGCGTCTACCCTATGAAATCAACGAAGTCGTGGCCCTGTCCCCCGCACCGCCGCAAGCTGATTGGCGGGTACAACTGGAAGCCTCGGTGCAGCAACTCAAAGGCGCGCAGTTGACGGCCCGGGAGCTGGATGTCGGGCGATTGATGCTCAGCGGTTGCTCCAGTAAAGAAATCGCCCGCAAGCTGGAAATCTCGGTCGAAACCGTGAAAGTCCACAAGAAACATATGTACAGCAAGCTGGGGATCAAATCCCAGTCCGAGCTGTTTTCGATTTTTCTCCAGGCACAAAATGCCTGAATGCCCTGTGGAACGCTCTGCTTCTCTGTGGGAGCGGGCTTGCTCGCGAAAGCGGTATTTCATTCAGCATTCATGTTGGCTGACACACCGCTTTCGCGAGCAAGCCCGCTCCCACATTGATCTGTGCATAGCCAAATTCATTGAGTCCGAACCCAAGGAAACCGTATGAGCCTGTCACTCCTGAGCCGCTACGCCTTCTTTGCCGTCTGCGTGATCTTCACCCTCGCCAGCCTGCCGTTTCTTGAATACGACTGGCTCTGGCCAATTACCGCTGTCACTGCCGTCCTCAGCCTGATCGGCCTGTTCGACTTGCTGCAAAGTCCGCACGCAGTGCGGCGTAACTACCCGATCCTGGGCAATATCCGCTACCTGGTCGAAGGCATCCGCCCGGAAATCCGCCAGTACCTGCTCGAATCCGACAGCGACGCCCTGCCCTTCTCCCGGGCCCAGCGCTCGCTGGTCTACTCCCGGGCCAAGAATGAAACCGCCGACAAACCCTTCGGCACGCTGATTGATGTGTATCAGTCGGGTTTCGAATTCATCGGCCACTCCATGCGCCCCGCGCCCTTGAGCGACCCGAGCAGTTTCCGGGTGACGGTCGGCGGCCCGCAATGCACCCAGCCGTATTCGGCGTCGGTATTCAACATCTCGGCCATGAGTTTCGGCTCCCTCAGCGCCAACGCCATCCGTGCCTTGAACCAGGGTGCCAAGCTCGGCAATTTCGCCCATGACACCGGCGAAGGCAGCATCAGCCCCTATCACCGGGAAAACGGCGGCGACCTGACCTGGGAACTGGGCAGCGGTTACTTCGGCTGCCGCACCAGCGACGGCCGCTTCGACCCGGAACGCTTCGCGGCGCAAGCCCGGACGCCACAGGTACGGATGATCGAAATCAAGATGAGCCAGGGCGCCAAGCCCGGCCACGGCGGCATCCTGCCCAAACACAAGGTCACCAAAGAAATCGCCGAAACCCGCGGTATCCTGATGGGCGAGGACTGCGTGTCACCGTCGCGCCACACCGCGTTTTCCACGCCGATCGAAATGATGCATTTCATCGCGCAACTGCGTGAGTTGTCCGGCGGTAAACCGGTGGGCTTCAAGTTCTGCCTTGGCCATCCGTGGGAGTTCATGGGCATCGCCAAGGCCATGCTGGAAACCGGCATCCTCCCGGACTTCATCGTGGTGGACGGCAAGGAAGGCGGCACTGGCGCCGCGCCCGTGGAGTTCACCGACCACATCGGCGTGCCGATGCGCGAGGGCCTGTTGTTCGTGCACAACACCCTCGTTGGGCTGAACCTGCGAGACAAGATCAAACTCGGCGCCAGCGGCAAGATCGTCAGCGCCTTCGACATCGCCAGTGTGCTGGCCATCGGCGCCGACTGGGCCAACTCGGCGCGCGGCTTCATGTTCGCCATCGGCTGCATCCAGTCGCAGAGCTGCCACACCAACAAATGCCCGACTGGCGTCGCCACCCAGGACACCCTGCGCCAGCGCGCGCTGGTGGTACCGGACAAAGCCCAACGCGTGTTCAACTTCCACCGCAACACCCTCAAGGCCCTGGCGGAAATGCTCGCCGCCGCCGGCCTCGAACATCCATCGCAGTTGTCCGCCAAGCATCTGGTGCGACGTATGTCGGCAACCGAGATCAAGCTGTTCTCGCAGTTGCACGTGTTCCTCAAACCGGGTGAGTTGCTGACCGGCGAAGTGAACGGCGAGTTCTACTCGCGGATGTGGCAGATGGCCCGGGCCGATAGTTTCGAGCCCAGTGAAATAGCGGCGGCATAACCTCGCCACCCCGATCAGAATCGCGCGTCACCAGCGCAGTGTTTTGCTCGGGGCCGGTTCCTTCATCACGATAAAACCGTAATCGCCGATCAGGTAAATCCGGTAGAACCGGCTTTCGACCAACGCCGGATAGCCCTGATAGCCGACCCGCGTTGCATTACGCCGCTCCTGCTCCGCCACCACGTTGGTGATGCCCGCCTTCGGCAGATTTTCGGCCAGCATGTAAAAGTCGGTATTGAGCAAGTAGTGCAGCACCGGCAGCTGTTTGAATGAGCCTGCCGCCGCCACCAACCAATAGTCGGAATAACTCACCGAGAGGTAGATCCGTCTGGCCTCGCGCAGCGACTGATGGCTGGCGATGTCGTACGCAAGACCGGCCAGTGCCGTGGACGCAAAGGTTTTCTGCACCGTCAGCACCCGGCCATAAGCGAACGACAACGACAACATGGCCAGCAGGGGAATCATCAACAGCAGCGGCAACCGCTCATGGATCGACGCCAGCGCCAGATGCCCCAGGTAAAACAGCAATACCAGCAGCACGGCGAAGCCCATCAAGGTGCGGGCACCTTCGTTGAAGTCGCGGAAAAACAACGCGACACCGGACACCAGCAGCGTCACGACGGGCAAAGTCAGCAAACACATCAGGCCGATCAACAGCTTCTTCGGCCCGCTGTCCTGGCGCGCCGCTACGTTCAATCCCAACCGCACCGCCCCGGCTATCGCGAGCAACAGCAACCCGCCGGACACCCAGAGCCATCCGCCATGGAACAGCAGCACGACTTTTTCCAGGACCCGGCCAATGTTGATCTGGATCTGCAATGAGGGATGCGCCGTCCAATCGAGCAGCAATGTGCGGTTGGAGCCCATGAACGGATAAGCACTGACGCTGTAGATCAATCCGCCGAGGATGACCTGAGCGGCTTTCCAGCCCAGCAGGTCGCGCCATGGTACCGGGGTGGTTTTATCGTTGGCGGCCCTGAGCAACTCCAGGCAACACAGACCCAGGAACACGTTCAGGCTGACTTGATACAGCCCAAGCGCCAAGGCAATCAGGAACGACGGCACCAGCCACTGCACGCCGCGCCAAGGGTGGCGAAAGGTGATCGCGTAGATCACCGCCACCAGGCTCAGGGTCGTGGCGGGACCGTCGTATTGATAAGACAGGTTCTGCAGGAAGAACGGGTTGTACCAGAGCGGCAACAGCACCAGGCAGCAAGCAGCGGTGGGCTGACGGAAGTAATGGAACGTCAGGCTTGTCAACGCCGACGCCATGACCAGCGTGGCGATCAACAAGGGCAAGGGAAAGATGTTCGGCGCGGCATGGCTGAAGGTCAGCGCGTTGTAGAAAAACTGGGTGAAGAGTCGGCCCTGTTCGGCCCAGGCCATGCCCGCCGCCAGCGAGCGCCAGTTGTCATCGATGTAGGGATAATCGGCGAGGATCAACGGCAGGACATACACCAGGGTGGCGGCCAGAAAAAACCGCCAGACCTGATGCCGGCTGAGCTCGCGAACGAAGACGTCGCTGAACCGCCCCATTCTAACGCCCGCCCCGGTCTTTACCGCCGACGATGTCCTTGATCACATAACGCGGCCGGTGCTTGGCCTCGATATAGATGCGACCGATGTACTCGCCGAGGATGCCGATGCCGATCAGTTGCACGCCGCCCAGAAACAGGATCGCAGTCATCAGCGACGGATAACCGGGAACGCTGTTGCCGAAGAAAATCTTGTCCAGCACCATGTACACCGCATAGAGCACCGCGAAAATCGAAATGCCGCCACCGACGTAAGTCCACAAGCGCAGCGGCACGGTACTGAACGAGGTCACGCCTTCCAGGGCCAGGTTCCACAGTTTCCAGACATTGAACTTGCTGCTCCCCACCACCCTTCCCGGCCGCTCGAACTCCACCACCACGGTGTTGAACCCGGCCCACGACAGCACGCCTTTCATGAATAACTGGTGCTCCGGCAAGGAACGGATCACATCGACCACCTTGCGATCCATCAGCCGGAAGTCCCCGACGTTTTCCTCGATGCGGGTGTAGGCGATGCGATTGAGCACATGGTAGAAAATCGACGCGCTGTGGCGCCTGAGGTAGCCGTCGGCGGCCCGGCTGCGGCGCTTGGCGAGTACCACGTCGGCACCCTTTTGCCATTGCTCGATCAACAACGGAATGACGTTGATCGGGTCCTGCAGGTCGACATCCATGGGAATCACGGCATCGCCGCTGGCATGCTCCAGGCCGGCAAACAGTGCCGGTTCCTTGCCGAAGTTGCGCGAGAAATTGATCAGCATGACCTGATCATCCGCCTGGGCAAGTGCCATAGCCTGTTCGGCCGTGTTGTCGGAACTGCCGTCGTTGATGAACACGATCTCGACTTCGGTGTCGCCTAATCTCAACTCCCTTCGCACCGCCCGATAAAACAGGTTGATGGACTGCTCTTCGTTGAACACCGGGACAATGAGCGAGATTTTCATTGATCACGTCCGCGAAACACCACGTATTTGGAATATAGAAAACCGAACACCAGGCTCAACGCCGAAAACAGGACCACCGTGAGCAAGCCGTGCAATCGCCAGAGGTCACCCAGATGGCCGATACCCAGGCTCAGTGCCCCCATGCCCAAAAGAAACAGCAGATAACCCGCGACCGTGGCACTGGCGGCGAAGGTAAATTGCGCGTTCATGTAGAAGGAAAATGACGCGGCCACGCAGAAGGCGGCCAGGTTGCTGATCGCCTGACTGAGGCCGGCTGCCACGCTCAACAGGAAAAAGATCTGCCAGTGAATCAGGGTGTTGGCGACCCCGATCACCGTGTAACTGGACAACCCTTTCCACAACAGTCTCATGTGAGGCTCCCGTTTCAAGAACGTTGCACTTATTGATATTTGAGCCTGTTTACTGTCATAAATCGCAGGTCAAGCGGTCTTTCAGACCAGCGGTTGAGCCTTGGGGCAATGCCCGAGACATCCGGTAATATCCCGGTTTTGCAATTGCCCGCGAATCAGTCCACCCTGCGCGCCGCCGATTGGCGCGTGGCCTTTGCGCCAGCGGCCAATCCCATTTTTACCCGCTGTTACGAGCCTGCTGTCATGACCTTAGCGCGCGATCACCGGATCGACTTTTTTCGTGGTCTGGCACTGATCTTCATCTTTTGGGATCACGTGCCCCACAACCCTTTGGGGCAAATCACCCTGCGTAACTTCGGTTTCAGCGATGCAGCCGAGGTCTTCGTGTTTCTGGCAGGTTTCGCATCCGTATTGGCGTACGGCAAAGTCCTGGCGCGCGAAGGTTTTCTGATCGCCTGCGTAAAAATCCTGCGCCGGGCGTGGGTGCTTTACGTGGTGCATATCTTCCTGCTGGCGATGCTGATGGGCATTGTGTTTTTCGCCAACAGCCACGTGGAAACACGGGATCTGGTGGAAGAAATGGGCATGCATCACTTCATCAGCAACCCGCAGCAGGCCCTGATCGATGAACTGCTGTTGCGCTTCAAGCCGAACCTGATGGACCCGTTGCCGCTGTACATCGTGCTGTTGGCGGGCTTGCCCCTGGTGCTGCCGCTGCTGGTGCGCAAGGCCTGGGTGGTGGTCTCGATGTCATTGGCGCTGTACCTGATGGTGCCGCTGGCTGGCTGGAACCTGGCGGCCATCAAGGACGGCGTGTGGTATTTCAACCCGGTCGCCTGGCAGCTGCTGTTCGTACTCGGCGGTGCCGCTGCGATTCACAGCCAGCGCCCGCGCCCGCCCCAGACCCGCCCATTGGTTCGCCAGCCGTTGTTTGTCGGTGCGGCGCTGTATGTCGTGGTCGCGGGTGTGTTGACCGTGCTGTGGCGTTGGCCGGACCTACACGATGCCGTGGTGCCGGCGAGCCTGCAAAACATCCTGTACCCCATCAGCAAGACCGACCTTTCCCCCGTGCGCCTGCTGCATTTTCTCGCACTGGCCTACGTCACGGCGAAACTGATTCCCGACAGCGGATGGACACAAAACTGGCTCGCGCAGCAAAGTTGCCGCATGGGCCGTTTCTCGCTGGAGATTTTCTGTCTGGGCGTGCTGCTGGCGCCATTGGCGGACATGGTCAATGCGTTGACCGACGATGCTTTTGCCATGCAGATCTTCACGGCGTTGGTGGGTGCCGGGTTGATGGCGTTGCTGGCAACCTGGCTTGAGTTCAACAAGCGGTTGACTGGTCCAAAGCAGGTGGTAGTCGCTTGACTGATACCTGTGGCGAGGGGGCTTGCCCCCGTTCGGCTGCGAAGCAGTCGCAAATCCGATATTTGCGGTGTGTCTGGCACAACTTTAGGGCCTGATCTAGGGACTGCTTTGCAGTCCAACGGGGGTAAGCCCCCTCGCCACAAAAGCCCCGGTTCGCAGATAAATGACTTTCAACAAAAAGCCCCGGCCAATCGACCGGGGCTTTGGCTTTTCAAGCGTTACAACTTACGAAGCCGAACGCACCGCACCTTGCGAAACATTGGTCGGTTGCAGCTTGAACACGTAGAACAGCACCGTCAGCAGCACCAGGAACGCAGGCCCCACATACAGCGCCACGCGGGTGTCCGGGAAGTACGCCATCAGGCCGACCACCAGCACCAGGAACGCCAGCGCCAGGTACGAACTGACCGGGTACAGCCACATGCGATATTTCAGGCCGGCCGCTTCGCTGGCGCTCAGGCCTTTGCGGAATTTCAGCTGGGCCAGCAGGATCATCACCCAGGTCCAGATCGCGCCGAAGGTGGCAATTGCCGTCACCCAGACAAATACCTTTTCCGGCACCAGATAGTTCAGCAGTACGCCCAACAGCAACGCGCCAATCGACAGCAGCAATGCACGACGCGGCACGCCGTTGTTCGAGGTCTTGGCAAAGCCCGCCGGAGCCTGGCCGTTCTGCGCCAGGCTGTAGAGCATGCGCCCGGTGCTGAAGATGCCACCGTTGCAGGACGACAACGCCGCGGTGATCACCACGAAGTTGATGATGCCGGCGGCGGTCTTGATGCCCAGCCGCTCGAACGTCATCACGAACGGGCTGCCCTGGGTGCCGATTTCGTTCCAAGGGTAGATCGACAGAATCACGAACAGCGCACCGACGTAGAACAGCAGGATGCGCCAGAACACCGAGCCGATCGCGTTCGGAATGGTCTTCTGCGGGTTCTTCGCTTCACCGGCGGTCAGGCCGATCATCTCCACGCCCAGGTAGGCGAACATCACCATTTGCAGCGACATCAACACACCCTGTACACCGTTGGGCATGAAGCCGCCATGGGTCCACAGGTTGGAAATACCCAGGGCCACGCCGTCGTTGCCGAAACCGAAGGCGATGATGCCGATGCCGCCGAGCACCATCGCAATGATGGTGACGATCTTGATCAAGGCAAACCAGAACTCGAACTCACCGAAGGCCTTGACCGCGATCAGGTTGATCGAGCCCATGCTGATCAACGCAGCGAGCGCCCAGATCCAGCGTGGTACATCGGGGAACCAGATACCCATGTACACCGCCACGGCAGTGATTTCCGCGACGCAGGTCACCAGCCACAGGAACCAGTAGTTCCAGCCGGTCAGGAAGCCCGCCAGCGGGCCGAGGTAGTCTTGGGCGTAACGGCTGAACGAGCCGGCGACCGGATTGTGCACGGCCATCTCACCGAGAGCGCGCATGATCACCAGGATCGCCAGACCGCCAATGATGTAAGACAGCATGATGGCCGGACCGGCCATTTCAATGGCCTTGGCCGAGCCCAGGAACAGGCCGACACCGATACAGGCACCGAGTGCCATCAGGCGAATATGCCGCTCGCCGAGTTCACGTTTGAGCGGACCGCCCTGAGCGGTCTCGCCTTGGGGCAGGTGATTGCCTACGGGCATGGGGGACAACCTCGTCTTGTTATTGGATATGACCACCGAGTGGCGAAGCGCTGACCGATAAGCCACCGCGTCCCGAACCGGTTCTGCTTCGTGGGCAGAGTCGTCTTGTAGGAAAAACCCGCAAGATCAGTGGGAAAAACGGCGCCGAGTATTGCACAACAATGGTGCATCGTCATGCCCCTGCCAAAGTCGTACTTACCCTCGAAAAGGCTCTACGTCAGCCATTACAGACCGCCCCCTTCTCCAGGTGCGATCACAACTGTGGCGAGGGGGCTCGCCCCCGTTGCGCTGCGAAGCGGCGCTAAAACCTGCGGCTCGTGATTGTCTGGCACACCGACTGCTTCGCAGTCCAACGGGGGCAAGCCCCCTCGCCACAAAAACAACAACAGCTTTCTCACGCCGTCATTCCTTCACAGGTATCAGAGCTTTCACTCAACACATGCAGATCTACCCTGGACAACCGGGTACTAGCCTTGAATGTGCAATTGATATCCTCAAGGGAAGCAATGGAATGCCAACTCAACCCAACTCCCACCGCTTGCGTCTGGGCCGATATTCCGAGAGCGGTCGGGCATATCTCATCACCGCCGTTGTTCATGGTCGCCAACCGATCTTTTCGGATTGGCATTTGGGACGCTTACTTGTTTCAGAACTACGTCGAGCTCATGAAACCAACGTAGTGAACTCCATCGCATGGGTGGTCATGCCCGATCACTTTCATTGGCTGATGCAGTTGGAGGAAGGCAATCTTGGGCGTGTCATCGGTGCCATCAAGTCACGTTGCACCCGTGAAGTGAACGAAATCACTGGCCGCCGTGGCCCACTCTGGCAAACCGGCTACCACGACCGGGCCATTCGCGATGGAGAAGATCTTCTGCCGTTCGCTCGCTACATCGTTGCCAATCCACTCAGGGCGGGACTTGTGGATAAAATTGGCGACTACCCGCTCTGGGATGCGTGCTGGCTGTAAACAGGCAGTCCATACGCCGAGCGTTTTGTGGCGAGGGGGCTTGCCCCCGTTGGACTGCGAAGCAGGCCCCTCAATCGGCAACCACTGTTGTATCAGACACACCGCAAATACCGGATTTACGACTGCTTTGCAGCCGAACGGGGGCAAGCCCCCTCGCCACAAGTGCTTCAATCAGCCTGATTATCGGTGCGTCCGTGCATCATTTTGCCCTTCACATTTTCTTCACCCTCGCCAACCACCGTCTAAGCTTGAGTCAAGTCCGATCAATCTGCGTGAATGGATCAGTCGACTATGGGCGCTTTGTGGCAAACCGATTCGAGTAAAACCGTGGTTCCGAATGAAAGTGAGGATGAAGCGCCGTTACCTGAAAAACCCCGTCGTTCCAGACACGGATGGGGGGCGTTCTGGCTATTGCTGTTGATTATCGCGATTGTCGTGGGGCTGGCCGCCATGAGGGAGATGCGCACCTCGAAGTTCCAGGCCCGGGAAGTCAGCAAATACGCCGCGTCACTGAGCTATGAGCTCAAACCCGGCCCCAGCGATGCGATTCGCTATCCGGGGGAAGGTCCATTCGATCGGCGCCTGGGCTACAGCTCATTGGGTGAGTTCCTGCCGCGCCTGATCAAGCGCAATTTCATCGTTGAGGCGCAAACCCGCTTTTCTCCGGCGTTGCTGAAGTACAGCGACAAGGGCCTGTTCGTGCCTTATGCCGAGAAAATCCAGGCCGGGCTGTCGATCACCGACTGCCGCGCAGCGCCGCTGTACCAGTACCACTATCCGCAGCAGCTTTATTCAACCTTTGACTCGATCCCGCCGGTGGTGGTCAACAGCCTGCTGTTCATCGAAAACCGCTTCCTGCTCGACCCCAGGCAACCGCTGGCCAACCCGGCGGTGGACTGGCCGCGGTTCGGCATGGCGGCCTGGTCCCAGTTGGCGAAGATGTTGCACGTGCCCGGCCAATCCGCCGGTGGCAGTACCCTGGCCACGCAGTTGGAGAAGTATCGGCATTCCCCCGATGGCTTGACGGTCAATGGCGCGGAAAAGATTCGTCAGATGGTTTCCGCCACCGTACGCGCCTATCAGGCCGGGCCACAAACCCTCGAAATCCGGCAGAACGTGGTTCGTGACTACCTCAACAGCGTGCCGTTGTCAGCTGTACCGGGCCACGGTGAAGTGCACGGCATGGCTGAAGGGTTGCGCGTGTGGTACGGCTCCGACTTCAAACAGGCCAACGAAGCGCTGTCCAGCACCGCTACGGATCCAAAAACCATGGCGGAAAAAGGCCTGGCCCTGCGTGAAATGCTGTCGTTGATGATTGCCCAGCGCCGCCCGTCGCACTACCTGACCAAGGGTCACGATGAACTGGCCGACCTCACCGACAGCCATATACGCCTGCTGGCACAAAACCATGTGATCGACGCCGAGTTCGCCGCCGCCGCCCTGGCCAGCAAAGTGATCTACCGCGACTGGGCCACCCAGCCGACCATTCAACCGATTGAAACCAACAAGGGCATCAGTGTCGCGCGCAGCCGTCTGGCCGGCATGCTCAATCGTCCGCTGTATGACCTCGACCGCCTTGACCTCTCCGCCACCAGCACCCTGCAAGGCCAGTTGCAAAGCGAGGCCACCGAGTACCTGAAAAAACTGGCCGACCCTGAATTTGCCACGCAAATCGGCCTGATCGGCGAACGCCTCCTGACCACCACCAGCACCACCCAGGTACGCTACAGCTTCACCTTGTTCGAACTGACCCCGGACGGCTCGCGGGTGCGGGTGCAGACCGACAGCACCGACCAGCCATTCGACATCAACGAAGGCAGCAAACTGGAACTGGGCTCCACCGCGAAAATGCGTGTGCTGACCACCTACCTGCAAATCATCGCCGAGTTGCACGACAAATACGCCGGCATGGCCGTTGCGGAGCTGAAGAAAGTCGACGTGCCGGACCAGGATCGCCTGAGCCGCTGGGCGGTCGACTACCTGATCGAGAACAAGGACCGCGATCTGCAAAAAATGCTCGGCGCCGCCCTGGACCGCAAATACTCCGCCGGCCCCGGCGAGGCGTTTTTCACCGGGGGTGGCCTGCACACGTTCCACAACTTCCGCAAGGAAGACAACGGCCGGATACCGCCCCTGCGCGACGCCCTGCGCGAATCGATCAACCTGCCGTTCATTCGCCTGATGCGTGACCTGGTGCGCTACACCACCTACTCCGGCCCGAACAGCAGTGCCGAACTGCTCAAGGATGACCGCAACCCGCGGCGTCAGGAGTACCTGGCCGAATTCGCCGACCGCGAGGGCACTTCGTTCCTGCTCAAGTTCTGGAAGAAATACAAGAACAAGGACACCCAGGACCGCCTCGACACCTTCCTCGACAGCATGCGCCCGACCCCGATCCGCATGGCCGCCGTGCACCGCTACCTGCTGCCGCAGGCCAGCCAGGAAAGCTTCAACGCCTTTGTGCGCTCGCACCTCAAGGGCGCCAAGCTCACGGAAAAGCTCACCGACGAACGTCTTGTGCGGCTCTACGAGGCCTACGGTCCAGGCTCCTACGACTTGCCGGACCAGGGTTTCATTGCCAAGGTCCACCCCCTGGACCTGTGGCTGATGGGCTACCTGCTCAATCACCCCGACGCCAAGTGGGGCGACATCGTCAAAGCCAGCCAGTTCGAGCGCCAGGAGGTCTATAGCTGGCTGTTCAAAAGCCGGCACAAGGGCGCCCGCGACAGTCGCATCCGCACCATGCTGGAGATCGAAGCGTTCCTCGACATCCACCAGCGCTGGCAGAAAGTCGGCTATCCGTTCGACCACCTGGTACCGTCGCTGGCCACCGCCATCGGCAGCTCCGGCGACCGTCCCGCAGCCCTGGCCGAATTGATCGGCACCATCCTCAACGATGGCGTGCGCATGCCGACCCTGCGCATTGACAGCCTGCATTTTGCCGCGAACACCCCCTTTGAAACCCAACTGATCAATGACCCGGACGTCGGCAAACGGGTGATGCCGTCCGAAGTAGCCACCGCCATGCGCGAGGCCCTGTCGCAAGTGGTCGACGCCGGTACCGCCAAACGCGTGGCCGGCAGTTTCAAACTGCCCGACGGCAGCCCGCTGGCGATGGGAGGCAAGACCGGTACCGGCGACAACCGCATCGAGGCCATCGGGTCCGGTGGGCGAATCTTGAGTTCCAAATCGCTCAACCGCACGGCGACCTTCGTGTTCTACATAGGCGATCACCATTTCGGCACCCTGACGGCGTTCGTGCCAGGCCGCTCGGCGGAAAGCTTTACCTTCACCTCGGCGTTACCCGTGCAGGTGCTCAAGGGCATGGCGCCGATCCTGACGCCGTACCTGCAACCGGGCACCCATACGATGTGCCAGCCAACCGAGGTGACGGCGGGCCGCTGAGCGGGCTCAACGAATTGGAACGATGGCGGTAGATATGTATTTTTCACTCTTGAATTTTGCGAGGCGGGAGGTGGCAACAACTCCGATTCAAACCAATTTTTGCGCTTTTATTGGGCAACATGCTTACCTAGTCTGGTCGTCCCCGGTACTGATCAAAGGACGATCAAACAATGCCCATTACCCCCTCGGCGATTCAAGGATCAGACCCGATCGCCATCGCCCCATTCGATAAAAGCGTCCACTACCAACAGGTCAGGAAGGCGATTCCTTCCTGGTTGCTGAACACCTCTCCATCCCGTGTCGATGCGCTGAAATCCAGCAGGCTGACGCTGCCCGACTGGCACAGGACCGCGTCGACAACCGCTCACCGCAAGTTGAAACAAGCCGTCCAGCTCAGCTGGACCTCGCAGAACACCTTGGATCAGGCTCTACGCGATCTGCTGGATATTTCCACCTTTGCCAAACCCCTGCTGCAACAAGCGCTGAGGGACCGCTTCGGCGTCGAAGACGATGTCGAGGAAACCTGGCTGCGCCTGTATGCCCCGGCGAAGACGGCCTGGTGGGTGCATGACTTTTCCGCAGGAACCACCAGCCGTACCATCTCGCTGCTGGATGCCGCCCTGCACAATTTTTCCCGGGACGAAGCGTTCACCCAGGACTCCGAGTTCATCACCCGCCCCGACGCACGCGGGCATTTCAACGTCAAACACCTCAAGCACAAACTGAGCATCGAGCAGTTCAAGTCTGTGTGTCGCGAACTGGACATCGGCGCCCGCTATCAACAGCACCTGCAAGACACTTTAAAGCCGAGCGACAAAGCGGCGAGCAATGTCCTGCGCCACAAAGTCATTCTCAGCCAGAAAAGCGCACTGAATGTCGCCGCGCAAATGGCCCTGATGAAGCACGACATCGACCAGGAAGCCTTCGACGTAGTGCAAGGCATGCTCGAGGATCGTTCGCGGCTGAAGTGGAACGGCAAACCTGTCGACTATCACAACCTGGCAATGATGGACACGCGCCTGAACGGCATCATCCTGATCACCACCGATACCACCAGCGCCACCGCCCCGACCCCGGTGATTGCCTATGTTCCCCATGATCCGCTGCACCCGCTCAAGCAATACACCTCCTCACTGGAATTCATGGCTGAACTGACGCGCCAGTTGCGAGATGGCGCATCCGCCAACAGCTATCAACAGTTCTTCAGCCAGTTCGTGCCCCATGAGCAACGCGGGCATTTTTTCGCCGGGTTGAACGCGCGTCTGAGCACGGTGAAATGGCAACCGGCGCCAGCAGGTTCCAACTTGCCGAGCTGGCGTGAAACGCCTGTGGATAAACCCGATCTGCAATTCAGTGTGTCGAGCATCAAGACCGACCGAGAGACGATCTTCAATAACGATCTGTGGGGCTACCGCTACCGGCAGACCCTCAACAAGGTTTTCAACGACGCCCGGGAAATCGCCATCTCCACCGAATACGCCGACCGCATGGCCCGCTGGGCCTGGTGGGACAACCTGGAAAAAATACTCTCGGACATCCTCAACATTGCCTTGCAGGTGGCGACACAGTTGGTGCCTGGACTGGGCCAACTGATGCTGGCGTACACGGCCTATCAAATGACCGAAGGCGTGGTCGAGGGCCTTGTCGACCTGGCCGAGGGACGCCTGGCCGAGGCCGCTGAGCAGATCCTCGGCGTGCTGGAAAGCGTCGTCCAGTTGGGCGCGTTCGCGGCGGGAGGCGCCGTCGGCAATGTTGCACAGACGAAGCTTTCGCCGTTTTTCGAAGGCTTGAAACCGGTGCAATTGGCCAACGGTGAAGCGCGTTTGTGGAACCCTGACCTCAGCCCCTATGAACGCGCCGATGTGGCGTTGCCCGCGGACGCCCAGCCTGATGACCAAGGCATTCACCAGTATCAGGGCCGGCGCATAGTGCGCCTGAACGATCAACACTTCGAAGTGCTGCAAGACCCGGTCACAGGGCAACAACGCATCCGCCATCCGCAGCGTTTCGACGCTTACGCACCGACCCTGCGCCACAATGGCCGTGGGGCATGGGTCTGCGAAACGGAAAACCCGCGGGAGTGGGAAGGTTCGACCCTGATGCGCCGACTCGGCCACAGCACCGATGGTTTCAACGATGAACAACTGGAGCAGATTCGCCAGATCAGCGGCACCGATGAGGCCGAGCTGCGCAGGGTGCATGTTGAAAGCGCCCCGCCGCCACCGCTGCTGACCGACACCCTGCAACGCCTGGCTTCACCGGCCATTGCACCCGCTGTGTTGTCCCCTGAGATTGCGCCGCTGTTCAGCGAATTCCCGGAGCTGCCCGCGACCGTTGCGGAACACATCGTCGAAGGGGCCAGTGCCACGGAAGACCAGCACATCACCCAGAAAAAACGCCTGCCCCTGCGCCTGAAAACCCAGGCCCGTGAGCTGCAATTCGAGACCCGGGCGGTGCGGGCGGCCCAGGGTTTGTACCCGAGCGCGTCAATCACGCCCGAGACCGAGCGCCTGGTGCTGGGCACTTTGCGCTTTAACACCGATACCTTCGGCGACCTGCGCCTCGAAATTCGTCAGGGCACATTCGATGGCGAGTTGCGTTACAGCGTCGGCCCCGATGACGCCACGCGGGTGCGGGTGTTGATTCGCGATGATGCCGGGCAATATCAGGTGCGTGATGGCGAGGATCAGCCGATCCACGAAGCCGATGACTTTTTCGAAGCTGTCCTGCAGGCCACGCAGGAGAATGGAAAAAACAGCCTGGGCTACAAACCGGGGGATGCTGAACTGCTCAGGGAATGGGTCATGGTCAAATCGGCATCACCGAGCGAACGCCGCACCGTACTCGCCGACCCGCCCGTTCGCCCGGTGGCCGAGCATGAAACGATGCTGCTGGTGCGTGGAGGCGGACTCAGCAAGGAAGGCAAAACACTGCACGAACGCATTCGGGATCTGCATCCGCATTTCAGCGAGGCTGAAGTCGACAACTTCGCCACTGCCCTGACCGCAGAGGGCGAGCCGCTGAAGCTACTGGAGGAACAGGAAAACGATCTCAACCAGTTGCGCAATCTCATCGATTTGTGGGAGGCGCAGTCCGCCGGGCTGGATGCCGATAATCCGATTCCTTTGCGCAGTGTTAAACGACACATTGCCGAGCGTTTACTCGCCTGTTTCGAACGAAAAAATACCGAGCTCGGCAGCCGCACCGAACTTCATGGCTATGCGCTGGATTTATCAAGGGAACTGCTTCCGATAGATCTGGAGTCCGAATGGCCGAAACGACCGCAACTGAAAAGGTTTCTGGACAAGGTCACCATCCTGAAACTCGATAACACACTGTTTTCCGCCAAGGCGAATGGCTTACTGAAAGATTTCCCCCACCTGCGCGAACTCAGCGCCAATCGCTGCTACCTGACGCAACTGCCGGAAAACATCGGCGCCATGCATCGGCTCGAACGCCTGCGTTTGAGTAACAATCAAATCGCGCTGGACGCCGCCGCCGTCGAGCAACTCAAACCCCTGACCTTTCTGGAAATTCTGCGTCTGGACAAAAATCCTCTGGGCAGGCCTGCCGACATCTCGCGAATGCCTCGGCTGAAGGTCGTCGGGCTGCGCAACACGGGCATTACTACCTGGCCCGAAGGTACGCTGAGCAAACCCAGGCCCCGCGGTTTTCTGCTGGATCTGCGGGACAATCCGATCAGCCTGATCCCCGAGGTGGTACCCGGCTCACCGCAGGCCTGGGTTGTGGCGCGCACCCGGCTGGACGTCGGCAACCTGTCGGATATCAACCAGGTTCACTATCAGGAGATTCGCCGCTCGGTGGCGCTGCCTCCGGAGCCCATCGTGCCCTACAACAGCCAGGCGGACTGGGTGGTCAATTCCAACTACAGCGCGGACCACTGGAACGACGTACCCGGCTGGGGTGTCGACCGGGCCAATCTCTGGTCAGAGCTGGTCGATGAACCCCAGGCCGAGCGCTTCCTGACCGTGTTGCTCGATACCCGCCTGAGCCGCGACTTCCAGGCCGGCGGCCCGGCCCGGGATCAACTGGTGCAACGTGTCTGGCGCATGCTCGATGCCGTCTACGTCGACACGCCTCTGCGGGAGAGGCTGTTCACCATGGCCGTCGCGCCGGTGGATTGCGCCGACGCCGGTGCGCAGTTGTTCAATCACATGGGCATTGATGTGCTCGCCTATGAGGCCCACGCGTATTCCACTGACCCGGTGCAGCTGGAGCAGAAGCTGGTGACCCTGGCCAAAGGCGCCGCACGGCTGGAACAGGTTAACGACATTGCCCGTGCCGATGTCGCCAGTCGTGGCGGCAACCCGGACGAAGTCGAGGTCTACCTGGCCTATCAGACCGGTTTGGCACAACGCCTCGACTTGCCCTGGCAATCGAAGGGCATACTGTTCCGGGCGGTGTCCGGCGTCACGGATGCAATGATCGATCAAGCCTATGACACGGTGCTGGCCCTGGGTGAAGGCGATGGTCTGGTCGACCGAATGCTCGAACAGGATTTTTGGCAAAACCATTTGAATGAACGCCATGCGACCGAAATGCAAGCCAACAAACGTCGCTATCAGGGCCTGTCGGATCAACTGGACACCTTGCGCGATACACAGCGCGAATGGGTCGAGTCGAAGTCGGAGGATCAGCGCGCCGCATTGCGCAGCCGGCTCAGGGAACTGATGAACGACCTGCCGGCGCCGGACACGGTGGTCTTTGCCGATGAGCCGTTCAGCGATGCAATTTTTGATCGCCTGCTGGTCGACCTGGGTGACGACGAGAAAGAACTGTCCAGGCACTTGACCCGTCAAGCCATGAAGCGCGCCGGCCAGTAAAAAGCCTAAACATGAGTGTCAGGCGGCATTGATGCTGGATGTGCCTGCCTCATCGTCGGATCGCCGCCCGGACCAAGCTCGCTCCCACAGGGGATCGGTGGTCGCCACAAGATCTGTGTACGACACCCATCCATTGTGGGGGCTGGCCTGCCAGCGATGGCGGCAGTCCCGGGCCTCAGACTTCGGAATCCCAGATCACGGTGACCTTGCCCCTGTAGAAAGGACCGGCACCCGGTTCGAGCATGAATGCCATTTGACTCTGGGGCACTTCAAAGTGCAGAACACCCGGCGCCCTGTCGACATAAAAACCCGGTTGGAAATACAGCGCGTTGGCCGCGCCCGTTCGCAAACGCATGTGCCTGACGGGTTGCCCGCTCATGTCGGTCAGGCCGTTCGGCAGGCTGGCGCTGACTTGTAGCACCACCTGGCGCTTGGACACGCGATCATCCAGGGCGCAATCGTTGCGATCAAAAGAGACGAACTCACACTCCAGCTGCATTTTGAAACGCGATGAGGCCGAGATGTTGAAGGTCTGGTCACGGAACAACCGCACCGGTCTGCGACCCGCCTGCAGCCAGCTTTGCCAGCCACCGGCCGGTACCAATTGGACGTTCTCGCCACCGGGCGGGATATCGACCTTGAGGGTGTGCTGAACGTCGAGGTTGAAGTTCATGGTCAACACCGGACTGCTCGGCAGCATGACATCGCCGAAATCGAAGTCGCCATTGGGGCCGACCGTGTAGGTCAGCGAACCTGTGTAATGGCCTGCCAGCATGCCCAATGGATTGGGTGTGACCAGTTCATAGGAAAAATCCAGATGGTCATAGCGCAACCACGGAACATTGAACTTCGCCTGTTTATCACACGCGGCCTGGACCGGTGTTTTCCAGAAAAAACCGTAGTAGTTGGTACCGTAGTAACCCACGCCACTGTAAAGACATGGCGGCGGAGAGTTCACCCAGCTCGATCCCCATAAGAGGTTGTGCGCAATCCGATAATCATCGGCGCCGCCCACCAACTGCATCACATCTTCCGTCACATGCCTGGAGCCCACACCCGTAATCCGCACCTTTACGGTCTCCACGTCCCCGGATTCGTGACGAACCATCAGCTCACGCCATTGCGCCGGCACCTTGAACGTTGCGCCCTGGCGCGGCGATGCATGGTTGGCCGGGATCGCGCGGCTAGACTCGAATCGAATCGGGACTTGCAGGCTGAACGTCTTGTTTTCGTCACATTGCCCCGGATACAGCTGACAGTAGCCACTGGGCGGCGTGGTGTTCTTGAATTGGTTGATGTGCGGATGAGACGAATCAGGCTTGAACAAGGCAGTGATTGAGACGTCTTGCGCCAACGCCTGGGGCATCAGCAGCCACACCATTAACAGGCTCCATAACCAGAAAAGCCTTCTTGAAAACAAAACACCTGCAACACTCATCTGCATCCATCTCCGAAAAGCCGCCCTGCTCCCTGGGTGGCGATATCCACTCGCTCCCACATTTTTGATCCCTGCCAAAAACGGATCAGGGTGCCGCGGCACTGAAAATCAACTGAACCGTGCCGTAATAAGTGCCCGGTTTATAACCACCGGCCGGCTCTTTCGGCTGGATTTCCAAAGCAAAGCGCCCGCCTGCCATGGCCTGCGCCGCCGACACCACTTCGCGCGGGGTCGCATCGTGGCTCAGCTCCTGGCCATTGAAGGTGACCCGCAAGTAGATGTTCTGGTCCTCCCGCCCGTTGAACAGATAGGGCTCGGCGTCCAGCCGCGCTTCGATCGCACTGGTGTCGTGCTTGACGTCGAAATTCTTGCGCAACCCTTCGAGCTTCGACGTGTTGCGATTCCACGGCAGGGTCTGTTCCAGATGAATCCAGTTCGTCTCGGCCGGTAGCACGTAAAAGCCCAGGGTCGGAATATCCGCCCACACTTCGAACGTGCGCTCTTCCCGTGCCGCGAAAGCCTGGGCACACGCCATCACGCCCACACAGAGGGCGAAGGCCGATTGCTTGATCATGTCAGTTACCTGTTGCGTAAAAGAAAGCGGCGAGTCGACCCGCCTTTGGCGGTGTTACTGGCTGGCAACGCGCAACGCTTTTTTGTCGGCGCCTTCGATCAGGTTGAAGCGGTATTCCCGACCGGGTTTCTTCTCGAACTCGAACGACTTGCCCGCCAGCACGTGATGCTTGGTGGTCGGCTCGCACTCGGTTTCATTCTTCAGCGAGCAATTGCGAAACTCATCGATCACCACCACGGTGTTGCCGTTGTTGCGCAGTCGGTAAACACCGGCGCTGTCATCGATCACACTGTCGAAACGGCTGTTCCTGGGACGGACAAAAAACACTGTGCCAAACCCGGTCATCACGTTGACCCCCGCCGACAGGTTCTCCTTGTAGGTTTCGCGCTCTTCACTGGACACCGCAAAGTCGTCTTCCTTTTCCGGTACCACCGGCACGAAGCGCACGCGGAAATAACGTTCGGTGTCACGGGCTCCCATGTGCAGCAAACGCGTACCCTGCATGCCATTGGCCGGCACGATCAGCCGTGCGGGGCTGGCCATCAAGCCATCCCGACCGCTGCCATCCGCTTGCGTTGCGACCGGTATCTCGCGGTGTGTGCCATCGGCGTCGTAGATGATTTCCAGGATGTTGACCTTGACGAACGCGGTGCTGTCGCCGCTGTTGAACACGCGTTTGAGGTAGGTGCTCTTGTCGCCGTCCAGATAGTCGTACACCGTTCCGACGTTGATCTGCGGACCGGCCTGAACCGCCAGAGAAAACCCGCTCAAACCCAACAGCAACCACAGACGTTTCATACCCTTGAACCTCATGACATTGAACACAACACAGGCGCGGTCCATCGATTGGCGGCCCATCAGATTTCCGAATCCCAGATCACGGTGACGCCGCCGAAATACTGTTTTGGCGCCCCAGGCAAAAAAAAGTGATCGGGCTTCTCAAGTTCGAAGTGCAACGTGCCCGGCTTACGATCCACATAGTGGCTGGGCTGAAAAGTCACGGCCCCGCCTTCAGTCACCAGTTCCTGACGCTGGACCGGTCTTCCGGCGCTATCGGTCAAGCCACCAGGCAAGCTCACGCTGACTTTCAATGGAGCGCTAAGCATCGAATCCCGATCAGCCATTAAGCAGACCCGTCCATCGCTGATTGAGCACTGCAAAAACATTTTGAAGCGAGAACTGGCCGAGATATTGAAGGTCTGGTCGCGGAACAACCGCACGGGTTTTCGCCCCCCATGCAACCAGCTCTGCCAGCCGCCAGCCGGGACCAGCTGAATTTTTTCACCGCCGGGGGGAATGTCGACTTTCAACACATGTTCAACGTCGAGAAGAAAATCAAGAACGATGACGTCGTCCTGAGGAATCATCACATCGCCCAAATCAAAATCCTGGCTTGGCCCAACTCGAAAAATATGCTGCCCGGTGTATTGCCCCGAAACCATGTCTTGGGGATTGGGAGTATCGAGCTCATAAGTAATGTCGAACGTTTCATATTTGAAGGGTTGTGGAATATCGAAAACAGCCTTTTTGGCGCAAATCCCGGCGCTAACCGGGTGCCGCCAGAAACTATTGAAACCAATGTCATTACCCGCCCCCAATAAACCGGTGCACGGTGGACCGGCATAACTCCAGGTACCGCCTTCAAACAGATAGTTATGCCCTAACCCGCCGGTCAGCTCGGGGGCTGGCAGAGGTAATGTGTAGGCCACGCCCATGCCGGCCACCCGGAACCTGACGGTTTGAGGGGGCGCCGTTGGGTGGCTGACGGTCACGTCTTGCCATTGCGAAGGAATGTTAAACATCGCCCCCAAACGCTTGTTGGTATGACCGCCCACAATGGTCGCATTCGAGTAAGAGAGAATAGGCAGGCGTAAGCTGAAAAGGTTTTCAGCCTTGCATTGAGGTGGGTTATCCAGGCAGAAACCACTTAACGGCGTTCTATTTTCAAACTTATTGAATTGAGGGTTAGAGGCATCAGGGTAAAACACCGCCCTGATTTGTTGGGTGACCGCTGCGGCTGAAGCAGGGAACAGCGCCACGACTACTCCAACAACAGCGGCTGCATATATGGCTGACCTTTTAACTTGTGAAATATCTAACATTTGACATGACCTCAAAAATCCCTTGAACCGGATGTCCGTCATCCCGCCGTCTCAGCCATGCGATTGGCGTCCGCCAGGGTGTCCGGCGAACAGCGCAAATCACCGATCATCAGCACGTTGTTTTCACTGCGGTGTTTGTCGGTATCGAGGCGGAACTGGCACAACAACTGGTCGGCATAACGCACTTCCAGGGTCGGCGAGCCGGCGTTCATTTCCATCGAGAAGAAGCCATCCACCTCGCTGACCCCACGGCTGGCGTGGTTGATCACGTGGTGGCCCTTGAGCGGCCGCCCCTGCGGATCGAGCAGACGTCCGAGCACGGTCAGGGTTTTCATCACCCGCACCTTGCGGTACTCCACGCCCCCCTTGTTCAGGTGGTAGCGGGTACGCGCCGGTTCGATGCTGGCCGCCGGCACGTGATTGCCTTCGAAGTCGAAACTCACCGAGCTGTTTTTGTAGGCCGTCAGCGGAATGAAATTGCGCCCCGGCCGCAGGGCTGCGCTGCCACCACTGAGGTCGTCTGCGCGCAAGGCGATATCGTCGATGTCGGACTCGACGTCGACAATCATCCCGGCGCCGCGCCCTTGATGCTGGCTGGTCAACGCCATGCGCTGCGCGCCGACCACCAGCGTGCTGTCGAGGTTCACGCCACCGGTGAAGTTGTCGTTGAACGAAGAGCGTTGAATGAAACCGTCGCCATTGATGGCGTCGGTGCGAAAGTTCGCCAGGCTCGACAGGCCGACGCCATAGGTGTCGGTGAGCGCAGTCACCGAGACGCTCTGCAACACGTGGTCTTGCAGGTCCTTGCGGTAACCGAGCGAGGCGTTGTTGTCGCGACCGCCCTCACGGGCGGTGCGGCTGCCGATGCTGCCGGAAATCTGCTGGCCCGGACCGCCGAGCGCCATGTTGATGCTCAGGTCGACCCCGCGATTGCGCGCATCGCCGCTGCTGTAGCTGCCCGGACGGTCGAACAACGACAGGCGCCAATTGGCATCGCTGCCAAACAGCTGGGTCCGTTGGGTCCAACCGAGGTCGACGCCGACGCCCTCGACATTGCCCTCACTGTGGGACACCCGCGCGTTGAGCGAACTCTTGCGACTGATGCGGTGGTTCAACGCCAGCGACGAGTTGCTGGTCTGGCCGGTGAACACGTTGCGTTGTCGTACGCGGGTGCCGTCGGGCAGGGTGTCATAAGTGTTGGTGGTGTCGAGCCAGCTACGGTTGTGGCTGATCACCAGACTGCCAGAGCCGTAGTTGTACAGGCCTTGCAGATCGGCGCCGGTGCCGTGGTCTTCGGTCTGGTAAAGATTGGCGTAGACGCTGGTGCTGTTGCCCAGGGTCCAGTCGATGGAGCTGCCGTACTGGAGTTTTTCGCGCACCTGGCGTGCCGACAGTCCGAGAATCACCCGTGGGTGCAGCAGATAGTTGATCGAGGCGCCCGCCGTGGCATCGCCACTGCTTTGTTGATCCCAATTGCTGAACAGTTTGCTTTCCTGCCCGGCAAACAGGTTGTAGCGCCAGCGCTCATCGTGGTTGCGCCAGTTGCTCGGCTTGTAGATCAGCTCCTGGGTGGTCGAGGTGATTTGACCGTCTTCGATCAACCGCACTTCCACCTCGTAAATACCGCCCGGCAATGGACGGGTGTCGAGGGTCTGCAATCCGGCTGGCACTGACTGCGTGTTGATCAGCAGGCCATCGCGATAGATTTCCACGGAACCCTGACGGTTGGCCGTGACGTAAACCGGGTACACGCTGGGTTTCGGGCTGTCGATCGCCAGACTGTCTGAGCTGCCATACATCACACCCACGGCGGTATCCGGGCTGCTGCCGAATGAGCGTGGCTGACGTGTCAGGCCTTCGGAGTTCGGGGTGAAGTACCCCAGCCGGAAAAAACTGCCCTCCAGTTCGCGCTGGGTGAAGAGCTCATGGACGGCGTGATAGGTCTTGTCGTCCGGTCCACCCAGACGCGCCAGTTGCATGTTGAAGGTCTGGCTCCAGTTGCCCAGGCTGCCGCTGGCCTCCAGACCGAAACGGCCGCCAAGGTCTTGATCCTGGCCACCGTTGAGATTGAGCTGGTTACGCACCATCAGGCCGCTGCTGCCGCCTTCCGGTTGCGCGTAAAAACGCTTGGCTTCGCTGTCGCGCTCGGCATTTTCAGTGACAATCGACAGCAACGAGTTTTCCAGGCTGTAGTGAACCGCCAGCATTTGTTCCGGGCACTTCCCCGTACACGCACCCAGGGCCACGCCGGGCTTGAGGATGTCCGCCCAGGTCTGGCGCTCGCTGGCGCCGAAGCGGCTCTCACTGGTGTCGGTGAAATCGAGCAACGTCACCCGGTCATCACGAGACAACACAATCATCGCCTCGCCAAGCGGAAGCTGATCGAGTTCGACCCGAACCGCCAACGGAACGTCGAAGAAATGCTCCTCAAACTCTGCCGGCAAGCCTTTGGCCTGGGCCAGCAAACTTCGCGGCGTATTATCAACAGCAGTGGAGGCCGCAAATGCGCTGCTACATAACAGCAACGCAAGCGCTGCCGCGATGGGCGTCATCGGGAACATGAACGAGTACTCTATTTACGAAAATTTGAATCCCGGCCGACAACTTTGCGCAGTGCCGGCCGGTCACGTTACTTAAGTAAGTAAGCGTTTATAACTCTTGATCAATTTCAAGGAGTCGTTACAGGAGGAACAGCGTCAAACATCATGGTCACCGCGCCTGTGTAATCACCTGGCGCAAAAGTGGTGCCCACTGCCTTGATGTTGAGTGGTGCACGGTAGTTGACGTTAGATTCCGTTTCGCCAACCACCATCTGTGGCGTAGTGGTGAGAACTACGTTGTTGAGCGCTACTTGCAGGCCGATCTCGGTTGCACCGGAGATCAGCTTCGGCACACTTTCAAGGCTGGCGTGAACCGAACCGTTGTTGTTGCGTACGTCGAAGAAACCGTTGACCTCATCCATGGTGCCCTTGCTTGGCTGGTAGTCCATTCTCTGATCCTTGTTGACCAGATCCGGATCGACCGGTACCACGTAGAAACCGTTGGTCGGTACATGCGCGACAAGGTTAATGGAGTGACGGGCTTCACCCGCGGCAAATACGGCGGAAGAACTCAGAGCCAGAACAGCCAGAGGAGCAGCGAACGCGATTTTCTTGAACATCTTTCAGTACCTGTCTTTTAAAAGGATAAGCGCAGAAAGTTCAAGTTGAGCAAAACCGTCACGAGCAGCTATTTGCTCAGCTGAACTTTCAACACCGAAAGATGATCGATCAATTTATCTGGAAAGTAAGCAGGAACGTTCCTGCAAGTGCGTAGCCAAAGCGCTATCACCCTGGAAAGAAAAAACCTGAAATAACTTAAAAACCAATATCTGACTGTAAGATAAATACTACAAGCCGCACACTAACGGCAATGACAAGCAGAAACTAACAACGTTACTTCTGTAAGACCAATACCACAAGCCCCGCATTTAATAGACCAAAACCCAACATTAGAGAGTTAACACTAATTTCAGGTTTTTCACCCGCACTGATTACCACTATTTTTGCGGTTTTGGCGGGGTCATCGGCTCGATGCTCGGGAGGGCCACCGGTCAGGGGGGCTTGCTTTCTCGTTAAGATATATCTTAAGTTGTATCTAAACACGACGAGAGAAAGCAGAAATGAGAGACCATCATTCCCTCCACCGCGAACACGGCGACGGCCGCGACGGCTTCGAGAAACGCCCCGGACGTGAGCGCGGTGGTCGCGGCCCCCGGGTCTTTGCCCCCGGTGACTTGAAATTGCTGTTGCTGGCGCTGATCGCCGAACAGCCTTGCCACGGCTACGACCTGATCCGCCAGATCGAAGGCATGTTCGACGGCGCCTACAGCCCCAGCCCCGGTGTGATCTACCCGACCCTGACGTTTCTGGAAGAGAGCGAAATGATCCTGGGAGACGCCGAAGGCGGAAAAAAACGCTACAGCGTGACCGACGCCGGACGTCTGTCCTTGAAAGAGCAAGCCATCGCCCTTGAAGGTGTGCGGGTGCGCATCGATGTCAGCAAACGCTCGCTGCGCGGCCATGATCGCCCGCCCGAAATTCACGAAGCCGTGCATAACCTGCGCCACGCGCTGCAACTGCACCACGGCCGCTGGAGCAAGGAAGAAATCCAGCGCGTCGCTGTCCTGCTCAACGACACCGCCAAAGCCATCGTCGACGGCCCCGCCGTTCAACCCGTTCAGGAGAACGCCGAATGACTGAAGTCATCGCCTCAACCATTCACCGTGTCATGCACGAAATCAAACGCCGTCGCCTGGAAGTGTTGCGCGTGGTCGACCTGACTCCGCGCATGCGCCGGATTACCTTGGGTGGCCCTGAATTGGCAGGTTTTGTCAGCCTCGGCACGGACGATCACGTCAAACTGTTGTTCCCGCAAAATGCCGAACAGGCCGCGGCACTGGAAACCTTGGTGCTGGGCGCCGGCAAGGACAATGGTCCGCTGCCTGAGATGCGCGACTACACCCCGCGTCGCTACGATCTGGACGCCCTGGAACTGGACATCGACTTCGTACTGCACGGCGACGGCCCTGCCTCGACCTGGGCGGCGCAGGCCCAACCGGGGCAGTTCCTGCACATCGGCGGGCCACGGGGTTCGATGATCGTGCCTGACATGTTCGACAGCTATCTGCTGATCGGCGACGAAACCGCCCTGCCCGCCATTGCCCGACGCCTCGAAGGCTTGGCAGCCAATCGCCGCGCGTTGGTGATTGTCGAAGTGGAAAACGGCAAGGAGCAGCAAGTGCTGGAGAGCGCTGCCGAGGTCAATGTGATCTGGGTACTGCGCGAAGGCGGCAAAGATCATTTGTTGAGCACCGTGCGCCAGATCCAGGTGCCAACCGGCAGCCTGTACGCATGGGTGGCGACCGAGAGCAAAGTGTCGCGGCAGATTCGTCGGGTGCTGCTGGATGAGCACGGGCTGGACGAGCAGTTCGTCAAGGCGGTGGGTTACTGGAAACTGGGGGACAGTGTCGAGGAGTGATCTGCTCGCTCAATCGCTGGTTGAATACTTTGTGGCGAGGGGGCTTGCCCCCGTTCGGCTGCGAAGCAGTCGTAAAATCTGCTGATGCGGTGTTTCAGATAAATACTCATTGCAGCTTTTAGCACTGCTTCGCAGCGCAACGGGGGCAAGCCCCCTCGCCACAATCAGCGTTCACTTCCGGGCGGCACGCCACCGATCCAGCCCAATCACCAGCAAGGCAATCACCACAAACCCCACCAACAATCCCCCGGCATTAATGAACACCTGTGGATAACCCAGTTTCTCGACATCAATGAACGGGTAGGGATAAACCGCCAGCAAATGCCCGCGCAGCAGCGAATAGGCGAAGTAGACCAGCGGATAGATCACCCACAACCCGATGTGTCCCACCCGCAGCCTGCCCTTGGGCACGCAACTCCACCAATACACCAGAAACAGCAGCGGCATGACGTCGTGCAACAGTTCGTCGGCCAGCCATTGCCAGCCTTCTGGATGCCACAAGTGGCGCAGCAGCAGGTTGTAAGCGAGGCTCACCACGGCGATGCTCACGGCAATGCCACTACTGACCCACGGCTGCAAGAACCAGCGACGCGCCGCCGACTCGCGGGATGTCACTGCACAGGTCAGCACGGTCGCCACCAGGGTGTTGCTCAGCACGGTGAAATAGCTGAAAAAACTCACCAGCCCGCCGATCAGGCTGGCGCCCAGCGTCCAGCGCGAATGGAAAATCAGGTACATCTGGATGCTCAACCCCGCCCAGCCGAGCATGGCAGCCACGACCACAAAACGACGGTGTAACGCAGAAGGGTTGACCATGTTCAAAGCGGTCGTTTGGTGCGCATCAACTTCACATACAGGCGCTCGACCTTCTCCCGCGCCCACGGGGTTTTGCGCAGGAATGTCAGGCTCGACTTGATGCTCGGGTCGCTCTTGAAGCAGCGGATATCGATGCGCTCGGCCAGCCCCGACCACTCGTAGTGTTCAACCAGCGCGTTGAGGATCTGTTCCAGCGTTACGCCATGCAGCGCATCAGTGTTGTGTTCGGTCATGCCGGGCCTTCAGCGATATTGGAATGGTAAAGCCGCGCACCTTAGCCGAGGGCTTCTTCAGGTGGAAGCGATCTATCAAATGTAGGTGATCTTGGGATCCTGTAGGAGCGAGCTTGCTCGCGAAAAACGCAACGACGCCGCTGGGTATCTGGTTTGACGCGTTATCGTTCACGACCATCGCGAGCGAGCTCGTTCCTACAGGAGAACACTGTTACCAAAATTGAAAGGATGCATGTCAGCAAAAGCCCTTTCTCTATCTGTAACAGAACATTATCCTTGCGCACGCTTTAGCTGAAACGCTTCTGCCAGTCACTTCTTCCGCTCATCCCCCAGAAAAAGATCAAGAATTTCTTCCCTATGCCTGATTTGCGATTTTCGAAAGACAGCGCTGTCTTTAAGACTGTCTCTTGCCACAACGCCCTCAAACTGATCGGCGGGTTCACCGCGTTCGGCCTCGCCACGTGTGTCCAGGCTGCTCCGGCATTCGATAGCGACTCACCGTGGATGCTCGGCGACTGGAACGGCACACGTACGGAGCTGGCGGAAAAAGGCTATGACTTCAAACTGGATTACACCGGCGAAATGGGCAGCAACCTTCACGGCGGCTACGACCACGACCGCACCGCGCGCTACAGCGACCAGTTCGGCCTGGGCACCCACCTGGACTTGCAGAAGATCCTCGGCTGGGACGATGCTGAATTTCAGCTGACCATCACCGAACGCAGCGGCAACAACATCAGCAATGACCGCATCAACGACCCGCGTGTCGGTGGCTTCACCTCGGCCCAGGAAGTCTGGGGCCGCGGCCAGACCTGGCGCCTGACGCAGATGTGGTATCAGCAGAAGTTCTTCGATCAGAGCCTCGACATCAAGGTCGGCCGTTTCGGTGAGGGCGAAGACTTCAACAGCTTCCCCTGCGACTTCCAGAACCTGGCGTTCTGTGGCTCCCAGGTCGGCAACTGGGCGGGCGACATCTGGTACAACTGGCCGGTCAGCCAGTGGGCGCTGCGGGTCAAATATCACCTGACGCCAGAGTTGTACGCGCAGATCGGCGCGTATGAGCAGAACCCGTCGAACCTTGACCGCGACAACGGTTTCAAGCTCAGCGGCAGCGGCACCCAGGGCGCAGTCCTGCCGGTGGAGCTGGTGTGGACGCCGAAACTCAACGGCCTGCCGGGTGAATACCGCACCGGTTACTACTACAGCAGCGCCAACGCTACCGACGTCTACAAGGACAGCAATGGCCAGCCTGCCGCCCTGAGTGGCGAAGCCTATCGCAGCGCGTCGAGCAAACACGGTGTGTGGCTGGGCCTTCAGCAGCAAGTCACCAGCCTCGCCAGCGACCACTCCCGCGGCCTGAGCCTGTTCGCCAACGGCACGATGCACGACAAGAAGACCAACGCCATCGACAACTACGTCCAGGCCGGCCTCGTCTACAAAGGCCTGCTCGATGCGCGCGCCAGGGACGACATCGGCTTTGCCATGGCCCGCGTCCACGTCAACCCGGCCTATCGCAAGAATGCCGAGGCGACCAACCAGGCCAATGTCGTTTTCGACTACGACAATCCGTCCTACCTGCCGCCCCAGGACACCGAATACAGCGCTGAACTCTATTACGGCGTGCACGTGACCAACTGGCTGACCGTGCGCCCGAACCTGCAATACATCCGCCATCCCGGTGGCGTGGACGAGGTCGATGACGCGCTGATCGGCGGGATCAAGGTCCAGTCCTCGTTCTAACCAACCACACAAAACCTTTGTAGGAGCGAGCCTGCTCGCGATGGTCGTCAACGATAACGCTGCGAGCCTGACACCACACGGCGCTCTCAGGTTCTTCGCGAGCAGGCTCGCTCCTACAAGGGACTAACCCGTTTTATCTGAACCCTGCCCGCACAAGATCGTCATCTACAGTGAACTTGCGCGGGACTACTTGAAACGTCACGGAGAATCACACTATGAGCACTGATGGTGCCTTGAGCCGAAGCCGTTTATTGCCGACCCTGCTCGGCATATTGCTTCTGCTGATGGGCCTGGCCATGCTGGCCGGGGGGATCAAGCTGAGCATGCTTGGCGGCTCGCTGTATTACCTGCTGGCCGGTATCGGCATCGCGCTGAGCGGCGTCCTGCTGATCGCTGCCCGCCGCGCGGCGCTGGGCCTGTACGCGCTGGTGCTGTTCGCCAGCACCGTTTGGGCACTGTGGGAAGTTGGCCTCGACTGGTGGCAACTGGTGCCGCGCCTGGCGCTGTGGTTCGCCCTCGGTGTGGTGATGCTGCTGCCGTGGTTCCGTCGTCCATTGCTGATCAACGGCCCTGCCCCTATGGGTACTGGCGCCTTGAGCGTGGCCGTGGTCCTGGCCGGCGCCACCGCCGTGGCCAGCCAGTTCACCCATCCGGGCGAAACCTTCGGCGAACTGGGCCGCGACAACGCGGACATGACCAGCACCGCGCCGCAGATGCCCGAAGGCGACTGGCAGGCCTATGGCCGCAGCGAATTCGGTGACCGCTACTCGCCGCTCAAGCAGATCACCCCGGCCAACGTCGGCAAGCTGCAAGAAGCCTGGCGTATCCAGACCGGCGATCTGCCAACCGCCGATGACCCGGTGGAACTGACCAACGAAAACACCCCGCTCAAGGCCAACGGCATGCTCTATGCCTGCACCGCCCATAGCAAAGTGCTGGCGCTGGACCCGGACACCGGCAAGGAACTGTGGCGTTTCGACCCGCAGATCAAGAGCCCGGTGGGCTTCAAGGGCTTCGCCCACATGACCTGCCGTGGCGTGTCGTACTACGACGAAGCCGCTTACGCCAAGTCTGAAAGCGCTGCGTCCGCCGTCATCTCCGAGGCCGGCAAAGCCGTTGCCCAGGCTTGCCCGCGTCGCCTGTACCTGCCAACCGCCGATGCACGCCTGATCGCACTCAACGCCGACACCGGCAAGATCTGCGAAGACTTCGGCACCAACGGTGTGGTTGACCTGACTCAAGGCATCGGCCCGTTCACCGCCGGCGGCTACTACTCCACCTCGCCAGCTGCGATCACCCGTGATCTGGTGATCATGGGCGGCCACGTCACCGACAACGAATCGACCAACGAGCCGTCCGGCGTGATCCGTGCCTTTGACGTACACGACGGTCATCTGGTGTGGAACTGGGACAGCAACAATCCCGACGCGACCGAACCGCTACCAGAGGGCGAACACTACAGCCGCAACTCGGCCAACATGTGGTCGCTGGCCAGCGTCGACGAAAAACTCGGCATGGTCTACCTGCCACTGGGCAACCAGACCCCTGACCAGTGGGGCGCGGACCGCACCCCGGGCGCCGAGAAATTCAGCGCCGGCCTGGTCGCGCTGGATCTGGCCACCGGCAAGGTGCGCTGGAACTACCAGTTCACTCACCACGATTTGTGGGACATGGACGTCGGCAGCCAGCCAACCCTGCTGGACATGAAAACCGCAGACGGCGTGAAACCTGCGCTGATCGCCCCGACCAAACAGGGCAGCCTGTACGTCCTCGACCGTCGTGACGGCACGCCGATCATCCCGATCCACGAAATTCCTGTGCCGCAAGGCGCGGTGAAAGGCGACCACACTGCTGCGACCCAGGCCCGTTCGGACCTGAACCTGCTGGCCCCGGAACTGACCGAAAAAGCCATGTGGGGCGCCAGCCCGTTCGATCAGATGCTGTGCCGCATCCAGTTCAAGGAACTGCGTTACGAAGGCCAGTACACCCCGCCGTCGGAACAGGGCAGCCTGATCTATCCGGGTAACGTCGGCGTCTTCAACTGGGGCGGCGTTTCGGTCGACCCGGTTCGCCAGATGCTCTTCACCAGCCCGAACTACATGGCCTTCGTCTCGAAGATGGTACCTCGCGCCGAAGTCGCGGCCGACAGCAAGCGCGAGAGCGAAACCGCGGGTGTGCAACCGAACACGGGCGCACCTTACGCGGTGATCATGCACCCGTTCATGTCGCCGTTAGGCGTACCGTGCCAGGCGCCGGCCTGGGGCTACGTGGCCGGCATCGACCTGACCACAAGCAAAGTCGTGTGGAAACGCAAGAACGGCACCAGCCGCGACAGCTCGCCATTGCCTATCGGCCTGCCACTCGGCGTGCCAAGCATGGGCGGCTCGATGGTCACCGCCGGCGGCGTCGGCTTCCTCAGTGGCACGCTGGATCAATACCTGCGCGCCTATGACGTCAACACCGGCAACGAGCTGTGGAAATCGCGCCTGCCGGCTGGCGGTCAGGCTACGCCGATGACCTACACCGGCAAGGACGGCAAACAGTACGTGCTGTTGGTCGTCGGTGGTCACGGCTCACTGGGCACCAAAATGGGTGACTATGTGATTGCTTACAAACTGTCCGAGTAAGTTTTAGCGGCAGTCAAAACAAAGGCGACGCCCGTGAGGACGTCGCCTTTTTTGTGCCACATCGCCCCCCCTGTGGGAGCGGGCTTGCTCGCGAAAGCGGTGTGTCAGGCAATGCAAATGTTGTCTGGCACACCGCTTTCGCGAGCAAGCCCGCTCCCACATTTTGACCGCACACAGCCATGGTTCAGCTAACCTGTCTGTCTGCTGAACACACCTGCGAAACACCGCGTCGCAGAAAATGACCGTTGAAACCACCGCCAACCTGCCCCATCTAAGACCCATACCCATTGCGCAGGTGCCCCCATGAGCGACCAGCAGGAATTCCCCGAAGACCCGAGCGAATACGCCGATCCGGAAAACGCCCAGCAGCACAAACCTGGCAAAGGCCTGGCCCTGCCGGGCCAGAACCTGCCGGACAAGGTCTACGTCATCCCGATCCATAACCGACCGTTCTTCCCGGCCCAGGTGCTACCGGTCATCGTCAACGAAGAACCGTGGGCCGAAACCCTCGATCTGGTCAGCAAATCCGATCACCACTCCCTGGCCCTGTTCTACATGGACACGCCCCAGGAAGACCCGCGCCATTTCGACACCTCGGCCCTGCCGCTCTACGGCACGCTGGTCAAGGTGCACCACGCCAGCCGCGAAAACGGCAAGCTGCAGTTCGTCGCCCAAGGCCTGACCCGCGTACGCCTCAAGACCTGGCTCAAGCATCACCGCCCGCCGTACCTGGTGGAAGTCGAATACCCGCACCAGCCCACCGAGCCGACCGACGAGGTCAAGGCCTACGGCATGGCGCTGATCAATGCGATCAAGGAACTGCTGCCGCTCAACCCGTTGTACAGCGAAGAGCTGAAGAACTACCTCAACCGCTTCAGTCCCAACGATCCGTCGCCGCTGACCGACTTCGCCGCCGCGCTCACCTCGGCCACCGGCAGCGAGTTGCAGGAAGTGCTCGACTGCGTGCCGATGCTCAAGCGCATGGAAAAAGTCCTGCCGATGCTGCGCAAGGAAGTCGAAGTCGCGCGCCTGCAAAAAGAGATTTCCGCCGAAGTTAACCGCAAGATCGGTGAACATCAGCGCGAGTTCTTCCTCAAGGAACAACTCAAGGTTATCCAGCAGGAGCTGGGGCTGACAAAGGACGACCGCAGTGCCGACCTCGAACAGTTCGAGCAGCGGCTGGTGGGCAAAGTCCTGCCGGCGCAGGTGCAGAAACGCCTCGAAGAAGAAATGAACAAGCTGTCGGTGCTCGAAACCGGCTCGCCGGAATATGCGGTGACCCGCAATTACATCGACTGGGCGACCTCGGTGCCGTGGGGCGTGTACGGCGAGGACAAACTCGACCTCAAGCACGCGCGCAAGGTGCTGGACAAACATCACGCCGGCCTCGATGACATCAAGGACCGTATCCTCGAATTTCTCGCGGTCGGCGCCTACAAAGGCGAGATCAGCGGTTCCATCGTATTGCTGGTGGGCCCGCCGGGCGTGGGCAAGACCAGCGTCGGCAAATCCATCGCCGAATCCCTGGGCCGGCCGTTCTACCGCTTCAGCCTTGGCGGCATGCGCGACGAAGCCGAGATCAAGGGCCATCGCCGCACCTACATCGGCGCGCAGCCGGGCAAACTGGTGCAGGCGTTGAAAGACGTCGAAGTGATGAACCCGGTGATCATGCTCGACGAAATCGACAAGATGGGCCAGAGCTACCAGGGCGACCCGGCCTCGGCGCTGCTGGAAACCCTCGATCCGGAGCAGAACGTCGAGTTCCTCGACCACTACCTCGATCTGCGTATGGATCTGTCGAAAGTGCTGTTCATCTGCACCGCCAATACCCTGGATTCGATCCCCGGCCCGCTGCTGGACCGGATGGAAGTGATTCGCCTGTCGGGCTACATCACCGAAGAAAAAGTCGCCATCGCCAAGCGCCACCTGTGGCCCAAGCAGCTTGAGAAAGCCGGTGTGTCCAAGGGCAGTCTGAGCATCAGCGACAGCGCGCTCAAGGCGCTGGTCGACGGTTATGCCCGTGAAGCCGGCGTGCGCCAGCTGGAAAAAAACCTCGGCAAACTGGTGCGCAAAGCGGTGATGAAACTGCTCGACGAACCAAAAGCCGTGATCAAGCTCGGGCCGAAAGACCTGGAGGCTTCACTCGGCAAACCGGTGTTCCGCAACGAGCAGGTGCTGGCGGGGGTCGGCGTGATCACCGGGCTGGCCTGGACCAGCATGGGTGGTGCAACCCTGCCGATCGAAGCCACGCGCATCCACACCCTCAACCGTGGGTTCAAGCTCACCGGGCAATTGGGTGATGTGATGAAAGAGTCGGCGGAAATCGCCTATAGCTATGTCAGCTCGCACCTGAAGTCCTATGGCGGCGATCCGAAATTCTTCGACGAAGCCTTCGTCCATCTGCACGTGCCGGAAGGTGCGACGCCAAAAGACGGCCCGAGCGCAGGTGTGACCATGGCCAGCGCCCTGCTGTCGCTGGCACGCAATCAGCCACCGAAAAAAGGCGTGGCCATGACCGGCGAACTGACGTTGACCGGGCATGTGCTGCCGATTGGCGGGGTGCGGGAAAAGGTGATTGCGGCGCGGCGGCAGAAGATTTTCGAGCTGATTTTGCCGGAGGCCAACCGGGGGAATTTCGAGGAGCTGCCGGAGTATCTGAAGGAAGGGATTAGCGTGCACTTCGCCAAGCGGTTTGCGGATGTGGCGAAGGTGTTGTTCTGATATATCGCTAGCGCCTGCTTCATCGCCTTCGCGAGCAAGCCCGCTCCCACATTTGATCGCGTAATAAGCAAGTCACTCGGTCTAATGTGGGAGCGGGCTTACTCGCGAAGGCGCCAGTACTCAAAACGCCAATTCCCGTGGCTGTCACACTTTGTCTCATCTTAAGTTATGCTCGCCGTTCGTCGTGAACGCCGGAGCCACTGACCTTATGTCCCCCATTCGCCTGTTTGTCCCCCTCGCCCTCGCCCTGCTGGCCGGATGCGCCACGCAACCTGCGCACAACGTGACAGTGGAAAAACAAAGCGAATGTCCGGTTCAGCTCAGCAACGGGCAAAACCTGATCCTGACCCTGCCGAGCAATCCGACCACGGGTTATCGCTGGGCGATCCAGGATTCGGCCGGCGGTGTGTTGCACGCCCTGGGCCCAGAGGTTTATCGAAATCCGGAAGATGCCGGCATCGTCGGCGCGGCCGGAGTCTCGACCTGGCGCTTTCAGGCTTTCGCGCCCGGCACCGGACGCTTGCGCCTGACCTCGCAACAGCCATGGGCGCCGGAAGTGCTGCCGGTGGACTCTTTCGACTGCGCGATCTCGGTCAACTGACCGTGGGCTGGCTGATTCTGGCGCTGATGGGCGCAGTGACCTTCCTTTATGGCCTGAGCGTGCATGCGTCCCTGCTGTGCCTGCTGGTCAAGCCGCTGCCGGTGCTGGCCCTGCTCGGCTGGCTGCACGACGCACCGCCAGGCGAGTATCGGCGCTGGATCAGCCTGGGGTTGATTTTCTCCCTGGTCGGCGACGTGTTGCTGGCATGGCCGGGGGATTTGTTCGTGTTCGGCCTTGGGGCGTTTCTGGTTGCGCATCTGGCCTATCTGAAAGCGTATTTGAGCGATTGCCGGCGTCTGGCCGCCTTGCCACTGATTCTGGCCCTCGGTGTCGGCGCCGTCCTGCTGGGGATTCTGATTTCCAACGGCCTCGGCCCCTTGCTGGTGCCCGTGATTGTCTATGGCACGGCGATCAGCGCCATGCTCTGGCGCGCCCTGGCCCGACTCGGGACCGATGTGCCCAAACGCTCGGCGCTACTGGCGGCGGCGGGCGCAGTGGCATTCGTGTTCTCCGACAGCGTGATCGGCATCAGCCGGTTTGTGGTGCCGTTCGACGCGGCGCCGTACGTGATCATCCTCAGCTATTGGCTGGGGCAATGGGGCATCACGGCATCGGCGTTCACTCAGAAACCGCGCTGACCCCATCGCGAGCAAGCTCGCTCCCACAGGTATTGCACAGCCCTTGTGGGAGCGAGCTTGCTCGCGATAGCAATATCACTGAACACACAGACTTTGCAGGCTGCTTGGCGGTTTATCAGACAACCCGCGCATCCCCGCGCCAACTTGGCTAAAATGCCGGCCTTTTCCACCTACACCGCTGGAACCGCCGTGAGCAAAGAACCCGATCGCCTTTTCGCCCAGCCTCTGGCCCAGGTGCCTGACTTCGCCTTCAACGAGGATGTGGTGCGGGTGTTCCCGGACATGATCAAGCGCTCGGTGCCGGGTTATCCGACCATCGTCGAAAACCTCGGCGTGCTCGCCGCGCAGTTCGCCCAGCCGGGCAGCGTGCTCTACGACCTGGGCTCGTCGCTGGGTGCCGTGACCCAGGCCCTGCGCCGCCACGTGCGCACCGACGGTTGCCGCGTCATCGCTGTGGATAACTCGGCGGCGATGGTCGAACGCTGCCGCGAGTACCTCAACGGTCAGGACTCGATGTTCCAGGAGTTGCTGCCGGTGGAGGTGATCGAAGGCGACATCCTGGCGCTGGAGTTCCAGCCGGCCTCGGTGGTGGCGCTGAATTTCACCCTGCAATTCATCGCCCGGGACCAACGCACGGCATTGCTGTCGCGCATCCGTCAGTCGCTGTTGCCCGGCGGCGCCCTGATCCTCTCGGAAAAACTGCGTTTCGAAGACGAGCAGGAACACGCGTTGCTCACCGACCTGCATATCGTCTTCAAACGCGCCAACGGCTATAGCGAACTGGAAATCGCCCAGAAGCGCAGCGCCATCGAAAACGTCATGAAGCCCGACAGCCTCGAAGAACACCGCGAACGCCTGCTGGCCGCCGGGTTCTCGAAAGTCGTGCCGTGGTTCCAGTGTCTTAACTTTGCCTCGTTGATTGCCTTGCCATGATTGATCTGTCCCCCCTCGCCCGCCGTCTGGCCGGCACGCCGCTGGCCGAATGGGCCAACACCCTGCAAGCGCAACTCGACAAGAAAATGGAAAAGGGCCACGGCGACCTGGAACGCTGGCAAAGCGCGCTGGACGCCCTGCCGAAGATCCAGCCGAGCGAAGTCGATTTGCTCAATGGCTTGAAGCTCGATACCGATTGCAGCGACGAGACCCGCGCGCAAATGCGCACCGCGCTGATGGGCCTGTCGCCATGGCGCAAAGGGCCGTTCGACCTGTTCGGCGTGCACGTCGACACCGAATGGCGCTCGGACTGGAAGTGGTCACGGGTCGCCCCGCACCTGAACCTGAAGGGCAAGCGCATCCTCGATGTCGGCTGTGGCAACGGTTATTACATGTGGCGCATGCTTGGCGCCGGCGCGAACAGCGTGATCGGTGTCGACCCGAACTGGCTGTTCTTCTGCCAGTTCCAGGCGGTGCAACGCTACCTGTCCGAGCCGAACGCCTGGCACCTGCCCTTCCCGTTCGAAGACCTGCCGCCGAACCTCGAAGGGTTCGACACAGTGTTTTCCATGGGCGTGTTCTACCACCGCCGTTCGCCCATCGAACATTTGCTGGCGCTGAAGGATTGCCTGGTCAAGGGCGGTGAGCTGGTGCTGGAAACCCTGGTGGTCGAAGGCGACAAACATCAGGTGCTGGTGCCGGAGGACCGCTACGCGCAGATGCGCAACGTGTGGTTCCTGCCGTCGGTGCCGGCGCTGGAGTTGTGGTTGCGACGTGCCGGGTTCACAGACGTGAAGTGCGTGGACGTGAGCACCACCACGGTCGAGGAACAGCGCGGGACGGAGTGGATGAAGTATCAGTCGCTCAGTGACTTCCTCGATCCGGAAGATCACAGCAAGACCATTGAAGGGCTGCCGGCGCCGATGCGGGCGGTGATTGTGGCGCGCAAATAATTGTCACGATGGAGATCCCTGTAGGAGCAAGCCTGCTCGCGATGGTGTGTCAGTCGACACCACTTAGACTGACACTCCATCGCGAGCAGGCTCGCTCCTACAGGGGGGCGGTATTCAGTCTGAAGGTTTTGCGCGCCTGGCCTTAAAGAATTCGCTCAGCACCGCCCCGCATTCCTCCGCCAACACCCCACCTTCATGCAGTACCCGATGATTCAGGAAGCCCTGGGTAAAGAACTGCCCCTGGCTCTGCACGATCCCCGCCTTGGGCTCCAGCGCGCCATACACCACACGGGCAATCCGCGAGTGCACGATCAGGCCCGCGCACATGCTGCACGGCTCCAGCGTCACGTAAAGCGTACTGCCGGTTAGTCGGTAATTGCTGACGGCCTGGGCGGCGGCGCGGATCGCGACCATTTCGGCATGGGCGCTGGGGTCGTTGCCACTGATCGGGCAGTTGAAGCCGCGACCGATGATTTCCCCATCCTGGACCAGTACCGCGCCCACCGGCACTTCGCCGAGGGCCGCGCCTTGGGCCGCCAGTGCCAGGGCCTCACGCATGAATTCGCGATCACGACTGCGGTCGATGATGGCGGCGGGACGAATCTGACGCATCACGCCACCTCGATAGCGGCCATCAGGCCGGTTTCCATGTGATCGATCACATGGCAGTGGAACATCCATACACCCGGGTTATCCGCCACCAGCGCTACCTGCGCGCGCTCGTTCTTGCCCAGCAGGTAGGTGTCGGTGAAATACGGAATGACCTTGTGCCGGTTCGAGGCGATGACCTTGAAACTCATGCCGTGCAGGTGAATCGGGTGCTGATACTGGGTCATGTTTTTCAATTCGAAGATATAGCTCTTGCCCTTCTCAAGCTTGGCAATCGGGCGGTCGGCGCAGGTCTTGTCGGTGATGTCCCAGGCCTTGCCGTTGATCTGCCACAGGCTTGGCGGCTTACCATTATCGACGTTCACCGACACCGAACCGACCCATTCGAAATTGAAGTTGAGTTTCTCGGCATTGGCCAGGTCCGGCTCGGCCACCGGGTTGGCGGGCAGCGCGGGCGGCCACTCGGTCGGGGCGTCGGTGTTGGCTACCGAACGCAGCGTACCCAGGCGCACCGGGCCATTGCGCAGGGACAGCTCTTCACCGGCCGGCGGTGCCTTGATCGCCAGGCAGATACGCATGCCGGGGCCGAGCCAGTATTCCTTGCCGAGCGGGCGCGGTTCGATGGGGTTGCCATCCAGCGCATAGATCTGCGCTTCGACGCCGGGAATATTCAGGCGATAGGTCAAGGTGTTATCGAGGTTGAGCAAACGTACACGGGTGATCTGCCCGGCCGGCAAATCAATCACCGCTTGCGCGATGCCGTTGATGGTCGACAGACGCCCCGCCGTGCCGCCACGGGCCGCTTCCCGGGGAATACTGAAGTCGACGAAAGCGCCCTGCTCATCGATGTGCCAGTTCTTCAGGCTCAAGGTTTTTTCGTACTTGAAGCCGGTGGGCTCACGCTCCTCGACAATCAGCGGGCCGACCAGGCCGCGACCGAGTTCCTCGCTGCTGCTCACATGGGGGTGATACCAGTAGCTGCCGGCATCGGGCACGCGGAATTTGTAGTCGAAATATTCACCCGGCAACACCGGTAGCTGCGAGACGTAGGGTACGCCGTCCATTTCCAGTGGCAGGCGGATGCCATGCCAGTGAATGGTGGTCGCGACCGGCAGGTGGTTGATGAAGCGCACCCGCAGCCATTCACCCTGGCGCACCCGCAACTCGGTGCCCGGCGCCGAAGGGCCGAAGGCCCAGGCCTGGGTCATGTGCCCGGCTACCAGTTCCACGTCCAACGGCGCTGCGATCAGCTCGTAGTCGTGGCCCGCCTCGGCGTCGGCCATCTTGCCCAGCCAGTAACGCGACGCGCCCCCTGCACCGACACCAACGACAACAAGACCGGCCAGGCCACCGAGGATTTGGCGACGGGTAAACGACATGAACTCAACTACCTCACGTATCAGCGTCAGGCCCGGGGCCTGCAAAAGGCGAATACGATACACCTGCAACTGCGAAACGGTAAGGGTGACCTGTGGCCGCACATCAGCTGTGGGCATAACTATGTAGTGCACTTGCCTTGAAAAAACCGGCCATCCTCGACATCCCGTTTTCTCAAGGAAAGAGAGTGCATGAACCCGAACGAAACACGCCCGCTGCCCAATGCCGCCGACAAGGCCGCGATCAAGGCGATCGCCACCACCGTCATCCAGACTTGCCCGAGCCTGCAAGACACGGCGCACGAAGTCGCCAGCGACTTACTGAAAAAATCCGGCATTACCGACCTCGATCCGGATCAGGTGTACTTCCACCGTTTCGACACAGCCGAAAGCAGTTCGAAAACGTTCACCGGTTGGGAGCATGTCAAAGCAACGCCGACGTCAACCACGACCCTGACGCAGCTGGTGATCCAGCGCTTTCGCACCAGCGATCAGGACAACGCCGACCTGCTTGACGTCTATGCAGGCTTTTATACCGCCGGCCCGAACGCCGGGAGGTTCAACGAAACCAACGAAGTACGCCTGCACGGCAACGAGGTGTTGAAGGCGTTCTGGAACATCGATTTCAGCTCGTTCTATACCGACAAGTTGACCGCGTTCTGGAAGCAGTCCGGCACCGACTTCCGAACCCTGGCCAAATGCAATTTTCTGATACAAGCCGTAAAGGCCAGGGACAAGCGGCAGTTGAGCGACGATGACTTCCAGTTCGTCACGAACGCTGTAATGGGTCCGATCAACTGGCCCGTCGACCTGCAGATGCTGCGGGCTCAGCACCCTTGCACTGACATTGTTCGGGCTCTGGACGTCGACGGGTACCTTGCCACCAACATCCTGCGTTTCGTCGCACCCAAGGGTCGCCAGATCGTGTACCTGCCCGGTGAAGTCGTCGCTTTCAAAGTGCTGGAAACCGCGACGGACATGCATTACTGGATGTTGCAGCAGATGAACGAAGAAGAGGCTCGCCGAGGCTTCATGACGCATTTTTCCTTGGCCGATCGTCAAACCATCGACAAGAACATCACCGATATCATGAACCGGCTGGTCAGCACTTGGGGCAAGTACGACCATCACCTGATCAATCAAAAAAACCGGGTCATCACCGGCGACGCATTCAGCTGGTTGAGCAACTCGACCCAAAACGCAATGTTTGCCGAAGCCGAACTCTCGCTGACGTCCAATGGCGATCTGCGCAAGAAACTCTGGATCGGTTACCTCAGCGCCGGTTTAAAAGTATTCGGCCCCATGGCGGTGGTCGGTTGGCCGATTGCCCTGCCGGTGGTCGGCGCCAGTATCGCCAGCCTGGGTTTGAACATCGATCAGGCGGTCAATGGCAAAACCGCCGGGGAGCGCAAGGCCGGCGTTCTTGGCGCCGTGCTCAGCGGTATCGATTTACTGTTCAACCTCCTGGTGCTCAAAGGTCCGGGATCGCTGGAGGAAATCGGCCCGGACATCGACGCCGCCGAAGCCAAAGAAATGGCTGACCTGATTGAATCAACCACACCTGCCGAAACCGCGGGGTCGAAGGTCGAAACCATCGAAGGAGAATCAGAGACTGTCACGGGCTCGACTGAGGACAGGCCAGCGTCATCAGTGCCGGACGCCTTCAGGATTAATGATGTGCCCGGCGATGACGCCCTGGTTCGTGAACCTGGCAAGTTCCAGGGTACATATCGGCTCGCCTCGAATCCTTCGTCCGCCATCAAACTCAACGGCAACGCCTATTACGTGCGTTATGAAAACAGCCTCAACGGGCGTGGGTACTGGGCAATCATCGACCCGGCCAATCCCGACTCTTTCACGGATTCGATTCCAGTACGGTTTATGAATGATTCGGGAGAATGGGAAATCGTTCCCAAACTGGGCCTCAGAGGCGGGATGCAAGCAGCGGCCGTCTCCTCCCCCGCCGTCGAGGAGTGGTCACGACGGCCAGGCGTTCACGTGCCGGGCCTTGACGACCCTGAAATGAGGACATGGGCGCTGGGTGGACCCGACGTACGCAGCCCGTTCAGACGGATCTGGTCAGTGGCAGGCATCGATGCCCACAACGTACTCATGTCCGATGCCGGCCAAGAGGTCATCACGCTCAGCGAATTCGAGATGGCCCAGGAAGGACCTCGTCGCAACCTGATCAGCGACGCCAAGGCCTGGTACGAGCTTCACCCACCGACGCCGAGCCAACCGGCGCCCTCTGCACAAGCGTTCGCCACGCCAGGCGAGCTGCTTGAAACGGCCTACGCGGAAAAACCGGGCCTGGTTGTCGGCGAGAGCCGGGGCAGCATCGGCAGCAAACAGTTCCTGATCGAAAACATGCCAACGCTCGCGCAACAGGGCGTCAAGACCCTGTACTTGCAGGAGCTGCTGGCCAACGTCAATCAACTCGAACTGGACACCTTCGCGCGCACCGGTGAAATGCCCGCCGAGCTGGAAAACTACCTGAACAAACTCGACATCAAGGCCGGCAACGACCCAACAGGCCAATTCAATCTGCTGGCGCTGGTCAAAGCCGCCAATGCCCAACAGATCCGGGTTCAGGCCATCGACATGTCGACGACCTACAACATCAACAAAGAAGCGACTGACTGGGAATCCAACTACCAGATGGCCAGGAGTTTTTTTTCCAGCGAGGTCATCCGGTTCAACGAAGCATTGAAAGAACCGGGCAAATGGATTGCCTTGGTCAATCAGGAAAACATGGCGACATTCAGAGGCTATCGCGGCATTAGCGAACAGACCGATGCCCTGAGTATTCGTATCGATGACGTAGCGCCGGGGCAAGCGCAACCCATCGACTCCGATCCGGGGTTGGCCGTGGAGCATGCGGACTATCCGGATTCCCCTGTTTATGACGAATCTGATGGCATGGACTTCGACAGCGTCCATGCACTGATCAAAGGTGACGTGCGCGTGCAGATGGAAACTCCATGGGCATACAGGACCCCGCAACAACTGCGAGCGCTGTTGCCTGAACCGGGGATGTTCACCTTTCAGCGCTACCGCAGCAGCGTCCTTGTGGTTTATCGCAATGCCAACAACGGGATGGCGGACAGCGTCATCAGATCCACGCCTGGTGGAATGCTGAATCTGGATACCCCGCTTCGGCCAACCTACGAGTCCATGACAGTGGACAACCTCGAAGAACTCAAGCAAGCGTTGGTTGCAAAGGGCATGAAGCCCATGGGCTGGCCCGTCGAGCTGGCAAGTGAACTCGATTCCTCCTTGTCGCAAGCCTCTCCACACATCGAAATACCGGACCACTGGCAAGCCAATGAACTGCTCGAGGGGTGGACACCCGTGAGCGAAGCCGGAAAATTCCAGGGCATCTATCAACTCGACTCCAACCCCGCCACTGCGATCTTGCTCGATGACAGGGCCTATTACGTGCGCTACGAAGCCGATCCCAACGGAGGCGGCACCTGGGCCATCATCGATCCTGAAAATCCCAACGCGTTTTCAGGTTCACTCCCTGTGCGTCTCAATGCCGAGGGCGAATGGGAGCTGACACCCCGAGCCGGGCTCAGGGGGGGTGGAAACCGGCATCCGGGCGGGTCCCGCGTTCCGCCGTCTACATCTGCTCCGGCCTCTGCGTCTGCCTCTGTTCAAGAGCCAACACAGGCCATCCTGCGCCGCCCTGCCACGCAATACGATGCAACTAACCGATTCAGTATCAGACTACTGGCGATGGACGAGAGAGAAACCCATATCAAACTTATCCGTCAGCCAGACGGAAGCTTTCGCACAGAGACCACTTACGCACGATACGTCGCGGCCCCGCGCGCCAAGCTGTCACAAGACGCTCGTCAATTCTTTACCCGCAGTGGTTTTTTCGCTTCATTACCCCCTCGTCCGCAGCTTCCTGTCGTGACGCCATCAACCACTGCCGCAGAACTGCTTCCGAAGATATTTGAAGCCGCACCTGGCCTGGTCATCGGTGAAAGCCAGGACCGCATTGCCAGCATGCGGTTTCTCATCGAGAACATGCCGACCCTTGCCCAACAGGAAGTCAAGACGATCTATTTCCATCGCCTGCTCAACGATTTCAACCAGGTGGAACTCGATCAATTCTTCAAGACCGGGTCAATGCCCGATGATCTCCAGGCGTATTTGCAGAAGCTGAAAAGCGATCCATCCGGCAGATTCACCCCGCTTGAAGTGGTCAAGGCGGCTCAACAAAATGGTATTCGGATTCAGGCAACCGACTGCCTGGCCAGTTACCGTTTCCCCGGCCCATCCATGCCCGACATGCATGAGCAAGCCATCAAGACCTACCTCACCCACACCATCATGGAGGCCGACAAAACGCTCAACGGAGCGGGCAGATGGGTGGTGCTGACGGATCAGGAAAACATCAACACCTTTCGTGGAATGTCCGGCATCAGCGAAATGCAGGGCGGTATTGGTTTGCGCATCGAAGAAGTGCTGCCGGAAGAAAGCCTGCTGATTGAAACCGATCGAGGCATTGAGGTAGGCCGCGGCTTTGCCACCCAACCCGAATTAACCGACGGAAACTTCGACACTTTGCACGCGGACTTGAGCTTGCAGATGCCACTGCCGCTGCTTGAAAAGACACCGGAAGCGCTTAATCGACTGCTGTATCGGCAAGGCATGTTCACTTTCGAGAAATCGAACGGAAACTGGACACTGATCCATCGCAGCAGAGTCGGTCAACTGGCAAGAACACCGGTCGAGCGCACGGCTGACGGCAGCTACCTGATCAATCGCCCCGCATGGACCGACGTGAATCAGGTGCCTTATGCCAACATCGATGAGCTGTCCTGGGGTCTTAGCCGTATGGGCATGAACCTCGAAGGGCGTTTGCCGGTGTAAATCAAGCTGCTCGCGATGGCGGCGTGTCAGGCGCGGGAGATGCTGGATGTGCTGGCCTCATCGCGAGCAAGCTCGCTCCCACAGGGGATTTCGGGCGAACACAACTGAAACGCAAGAAGCCCCGGGTCTCACAACCCGGGGCTTCTTTTTGTCGCTATCGTTTTGAGCCTGCGTTCACAGGCTCATACGATCATTCCCACTCAATGGTCGCTGGCGGCTTGCTCGACACGTCGTAGGTGACGCGGGAGATGCCTTCGATTTCATTGATGATGCGGCCGCTGACGGTTTCCAGCAGTTCGTAAGGCAGATGAGCCCAACGCGCGGTCATGAAGTCGATGGTTTCCACGGCACGCAGGGCCACGACCCAGGCGTAACGACGGCCATCACCCACCACACCAACCGATTTCACCGGCTGGAACACTACGAACGCCTGGCTGACCTTGTGGTACCAGTCGGCCTTGCGCAGTTCTTCGATGAAGATGTGGTCGGCACGACGCAGCAGGTCGGCGTATTCCTTCTTCACTTCACCGAGGATGCGCACGCCCAGGCCCGGGCCCGGGAACGGGTGACGGTAGACCATGTCGTACGGCAGGCCCAGTTCCAGGCCCAGACGACGGACTTCGTCCTTGAACAGTTCGCGCAGTGGCTCGACCAGTTTCAGGTTCATTTCTTCCGGCAGGCCGCCCACGTTGTGGTGCGACTTGATCACGTGGGCCTTGCCGCTTTTCGCGCCAGCCGACTCGATCACGTCCGGGTAGATGGTGCCCTGGGCCAGGTACTTGATGTTGTCCAGCTTGCAGGATTCGGCATCGAACACGTCGATGAAGGTACGGCCGATGATCTTGCGCTTCTTCTCCGGGTCGGCTTCGCCGGCCAGGTTACCGAGGAACTGCTCTTCGGCGTTGGCGCGGATCACCTTGACGCCCATGTTCTCGGCGAACATGGCCATCACTTGCTCGCCTTCGTGCAGGCGCAGCAGGCCGTTGTCGACGAACACGCAGGTCAGTTGGTCGCCGATGGCTTTGTGCAGCAGCGCGGCAACCACGGACGAGTCCACACCGCCGGACAGGCCGAGCAGGACGTTGTCGGTGCCGACCTGGGCGCGAACCTGGGCGATGGCGTCTTCAGCGATTTTCGACGGAGTCCACAGGGCTTCACACTCGCAGATGTCGAGGATGAAGCGCGACAGGATGCGACCGCCCTGCTTGGTGTGGGTCACTTCCGGGTGGAACTGCACGCCGTAGTAACGACGCTCGTCGCTGAACATGCCGGCAATCGGGCAGCTCGGAGTGCTGGCCAGGATGTGGAAGTCTTCCGGCATGCGGGTGACCTTGTCACCGTGGCTCATCCACACGTCGAGGCCGAACAGGCCGTCAGCGTCGATGTGGTCTTCGATGCCGTCCAGCAGGCGGCTCTTGCCGACTACATCAACGCGGGCATAACCGAACTCACGCAGCTCGGAACCTTCAACCTTGCCGCCCAGTTGCTCGGCCATGGTCTGCATGCCGTAGCAGATACCGAAGACCGGCACGCCCAGGTCGAAAACGGCTTGCGGGCAGCGAGGGCTGTTGGCTTCGTGAACCGACTCTGGGCCGCCGGCGAGGATGACGCCTTTAGGAGCGAATTCGCGGATCGCATCTTCGTCCATGTCGAACGGGTGCAGTTCGCAGTACACGCCGATTTCACGCACGCGGCGGGCGATCAGCTGGGTGTACTGGGAACCGAAGTCGAGGATCAGGATGCGGTGAGCGTGAATGTCGAGGGCCATGATTCAGTCTCGTCTAAAAAATTCGGAAACAGTCGTGATTCAGAAACAACTCGGGGCTGAATAAAACAGCCCCGGTTGCTTAGCTTGTTGCTTGAAGGCTCAACCTACGCGGTAGTTTGGCGCTTCCTTGGTGATCTGCACGTCGTGAACGTGGGATTCGGCCATGCCGGCGCCGGTGATCCGCACGAACTCAGGCTTGGTGCGCATCTCTTCGATGTCGGCGCTGCCGGTGTAGCCCATCGAGGAGCGCAGGCCGCCCATCAACTGGTGGATGATCGCGCTCAGGGTGCCCTTGTACGGAACACGCCCTTCGATACCTTCCGGAACCAGCTTCTCGGCGCCTGCCGAGGAGTCCTGGAAGTAACGGTCGGAGGAGCCTTGGGCCTGGGACATGGCGCCCAGCGAACCCATGCCGCGATAAGCCTTGTACGAACGGCCCTGGAACAGTTCGATCTCGCCCGGCGCTTCTTCGGTACCGGCGAACATCGAGCCCATCATCACGCAGGAAGCACCGGCCACGATGGCCTTGGACAGGTCACCGGAGAAACGGATGCCGCCGTCGGCGATCAACGGTACGCCTGTGCCTTCAAGGGCAGCGGCGACGTTGGCGATGGCGCTGATTTGCGGCACGCCGACACCGGCGACGATACGGGTGGTGCAGATCGAGCCAGGGCCGATACCGACCTTGACTGCGTCGGCGCCAGCTTCGGCCAGGGCCTTGGCGGCGGCGCCGGTGGCAATGTTGCCGCCGATGACCTGCACTTCAGGGAAGTTCTGCTTGACCCAGCGAACGCGGTCGATCACGCCCTTGGAGTGACCGTGAGCGGTGTCGACCACCACCACGTCAACGCCGGCGGCGACCAGTGCGGCAACGCGATCACCGGTGTCTTTACCGGTACCGACTGCAGCACCCACGCGCAGACGACCTTGATCGTCCTTGCTGGCCAGCGGGTAAGCCTTGGCTTTTTCGATGTCGTTGACGGTCATCATGCCCTTGAGGGCGAATTTGTCGTCGACGATCAGCACGCGTTCGATGCGGTGCTTGTGCAGCAGTTCACGCACATCGTTCTTGTCGGCGCCTTCCTTGACCGTGACCAGACGCTCTTTAGGCGTCATCACTTCACGGACAGTGGCTTCCAGACGGTTCTCGAAACGCACGTCACGGGAGGTGACAATACCGACCAGGTCGCCATTGTGCAGTACCGGAACGCCGGAGATGTTGTGCATGCGGGTCAATTCGAACAACTCGCGCACGGTGGCGTCGGCGACGATGGTGATCGGGTCTTTGACCACACCAGCTTCGTAACGCTTGACCTTGCGGACTTCGGCAGCTTGCTGCTCGATGGTCATGTTCTTGTGGATGATGCCGATACCACCTTCCTGAGCCATGGCGATTGCCAGACGGGCTTCAGTGACGGTGTCCATGGCAGCGGAAACCAGTGGAATATTCAGCTCGATGCCACGGGTAAGGCGGGTCTTGAGACTGACTTCGTTAGGAAGCACCTCGGAATAACCGGGCACTAGGAGAATGTCGTCGAATGTCAGAGCTTCTTGGCTGATACGCAGCATCGCGGGGGCTCCCGAGCGGGAAAATGGAAGCGCGCCATTATAGTCAGACACCCCTTCGGGTTCAATGTAAAACTCTGTCTATTATTGGCATTACTGACATACGGGGATTAAAAGGCGGGATTGCTGCTTTTTTTGTAGGAGCGAGCCTGCTCGCGATGAGCTTGCAGGCAACGCTTGTTTTCAGACAGCACGCGTCATCGTTCACGACCATCGCGAGCAGGCTCGCTCCTACAAGGTCATCAGAGTTCGACTTTCACCCAACTGACCGGCTGATCCAGCCAATCGGCGAATTCATCGATAAAGCTCTGTTTGAACCCGGCTTCGGCCCAGTTGTTGAAGATGAAACCGAGGTTGGAGAAGCCGCACTCCTGCAGGAACAGGAAGCCGTTGATGTCGTCTTCATGCCCGCATTCGGGACAGGTGAAGTTGTCGGTACGCCCCGGCATCCAGTCTTCCAGGCTTTCGAACAGGGCTTCACCCACTTCCTTGCGGCACTCGGCGCAGCCCGCTTCGCCAAGAAAACCCTTGGCCGGCGTATAGATGCAGCGCTTGGTGATGATCTCCAGACCATTGACCGGCTCGCCGAACGGCAGCGCGTCCGGGTGCAAAACCACCTCACGGGCACCCTCGGCAATCGCATGACCCATGCGATTGCCGGTGCGGCCGCACGTGGTCAGTTCTTCCTGGATGATGTTCTTGCGCACCAGCCAGCGCACGACGGCCCGGGCCCGGGGTTCGTGTACCGGCAGGGTGGAGATTTTCGGGACGATGATGCTTTGGGAATTCATGGGGTGCAGGCCTGGAACATTGATAAAGGGTCTTGGGCACCCCCAAATTATAGAGACTGAACACCGGACCTGTGGGAGCGGGCTTGCCCGCGAAGAGGGAGTGTCAGTCAACATTGATGTGTCTGACACACCGCTTTCGCGAGCAAGCTCGCTCCCACAGGGATACGGGCTGGTCCGCGAGGGTGTTTACAGCTCGACAACAACCGCCTGCGAAGCACGGGTCGCCTTGGCGCGGGCGGCTTCGATCGATTCGTCGCGCGCCAGGGCCACGCCCATGCGGCGCTGACCGTTGACTTCAGGCTTGCCGAACAGGCGCAGCGCGGTATCCGGCTCGCTCAGGGCAGCACCCAGGTTGGCGAAGGCGGTCTGGGTCGACTGCCCTTCCACCAGGATCACCGCCGAGGCCGAAGGCCCGAACTGACGGATCAACGGGATCGGCAGACCGAGAATGGCCCGCGCGTGCAAGGCGAACTGCGACAGGTCCTGGGAAATCAGCGTGACCAGGCCGGTGTCATGCGGGCGCGGCGAGACTTCGCTGAACCACACCTGATCACCCTTGATGAACAGCTCGACACCAAACAGACCACGGCCGCCCAAGGCTTCGGTCACGGCTTTGGCGACACGTTCGGACTCAGCCAGGGCAACCGGGCTCATGGCTTGCGGCTGCCAGGATTCCTGGTAGTCGCCCTTCTCCTGACGGTGACCGACCGGCGCGCAGAAGGTGGTGCCGCCGACATGGCGCACGGTCAGCAGGGTGATTTCGTAGTCGAAATCGATGAAGCCTTCGATGATCACCCGACCTTTACCGGCACGACCACCTTCCTGGGCGTAGTCCCAGGCCTTCTGCACGTCATCGACGCTACGCAGCAGGCTCTGGCCCTTGCCCGAAGAACTCATGACCGGCTTGACCACGCACGGGAACCCCAGGTCCTCAACGGCTTTGCTGTAGTCCTCGAAGGTGTCGGCGAAGTGATACGGCGAGGTTGGCAGGTCCAGCTCTTCAGCGGCCAGGCGACGGATGCCTTCACGGTTCATGGTCAGCTGCGCAGCGCGGGCAGTCGGGATAACGGTGAAGCCTTCGGCCTCCAGCTCCACCAGGGTCGCGGTGGCGATGGCTTCGATTTCCGGCACGATGAAGTGCGGCTTTTCGGCTTCGATCACGGCACGCAGGGCAGCACCATCGAGCATGTTGATCACGTGGCTGCGGTGCGCCACCTGCATGGCCGGCGCATTCGCGTAGCGGTCCACGGCAATCACTTCAACGCCCAAGCGTTGCAGCTCGATCACCACTTCCTTGCCCAACTCGCCACAGCCACACATCAATACGCGGGTCGCGGTCGGCGACAATGGAGTTCCGATACGGGTCATCTGAAGGTCCTCAAGGAGCGGATCATCGAGGGAAGCACGCTTCCCATGGGGAGAAAGCGCGGCATTTTACATGAACTTCAGCTGACGACAGCCTGTTTGCGCAGGCGCCAGGCCATGATCAGCCACACGGCGGTGACCCCGGCGAATTTCGAGCCCAGGGCGGTGAGGATCACGCCCGGCGTCAGGGCGTCGATCATGCCGAAAAAGATAAAGGTATCGAGGGGAATGCTCAGGGCCGAACTTATCCACAGGCGGTCGTGCAGCGGGCGCCGGGTGATGCTGAACACCAGCCAGTCGATGCACTCGGAAACGGCGAACGCCGTGGCGCTGGCCAAGGCGATGGACGGATCGGAGGTGACATAGGACAACACCAGCGCCACCAGCATCGCTGCGAGGGCGCCATGCCCGAATCGGGCTTGCACCATGTCGCGCAACACGAACACCAGCCCGCCCCAGGCCGACCAGATGATGTCCAGGTGCGGGGCGGTGGAAAAGGCGTAGTTGATCAGCACGACGCTGCTGATGTAGGCGATCAGGAAGAGCATGGAAGTACCTGTAATTTTGCCGCACAGGATACTGTAGGAGCGAGCCTGCTCGCGATGGTCGTTAACGATAACGCGAGACGTCTGGCTCCCCGCGGTGCTCTTGAGCCCATCGCGAGCAAGCTCGCTCCCACAGTCAAACGCATTCCCATGTAGGAGGGAGCCTGCTCGCGATGGTCGTTAACGATAACGCAGGAAGTCTGGTTCCCCGCGGTGTTCCTGATTCCATCGCGAGCAAGCTCGCTCCTACAGTCGAACGCATTCCCATGTGGGAGCGAGCCCGCTCGCGATAAAGTGCGAAGCACTTTCTGAGGGCGATTCAGTTATCGGATTTGGAAGGCAACATCCAGATCAACCCACTGGCCTTGGCCCTCTCATGACACAACCCCAACACCGTGCGCCGCTCGTCGTTGGTCATGCGGCTCCAGCGGGTAATCTCCTCCACCGTGCGTTGGCAACCGGTGCAGATGTCATCGTCGTCCAGCGCACAGATATTCACGCAAGGCGATGCAACCGGGCGTTCGCTGGCAGTCATTCTTCCTGCTCGGCCAGGTCGCGGGCATAGCGCTGCGAGTTGTGCACGTAGTGAGCAGCGCTGGCCTCCAGCATCCTGATTTGTGGCTCGGTCAATTCACGCACCACTTTGCCGGGCGAGCCCATGACCAGCGATCCGTCCGGAATCTCCTTGCCTTCGCCGATCAGCGAATTGGCGCCGATGATGCAGTTCTTGCCGATCTTCGCACCGTTGAGAATCACCGCGTTGATACCGATCAGGCTGTAGTCGCCGACGGTGCAGCCGTGGAGCATGGCGTTGTGGCCGATGGTCACGCCGGTACCGATGGTCAGTGGGTAGCCCATGTCGGTGTGCATCACGGTGCCGTCCTGGACGTTGCTGTTCTTGCCGATCAGGATCAATTCATTGTCGCCGCGCAATACGGCGTTGAACCAGACGTTGGCGCCCTCTTCCAGCTTGACCTTGCCCACCAGCACGGCATTGGGTGCGACCCAGCTCTGTGGATGGGTTTCGACGCGGGCGTCGCCCAGGCGGTATTTCATTGTTGTATTCCTCAAGGCTCAGGCAGGCTTTTTTCAGCAAAACCAGGATTCAGGCCATTCGAACGATGGCTTCAGATATTGATAAAGCTTTTGGGAGGCTGATGCAGGCTGATTTTGGCGTCATACAGCAGGTTGATCAACTCGACGATCATGATCGCCGTCAGCCCCCAGATCTTGTATTCGCCATAGCGATAGCTCGGCACGTACCAGCTGCGGCCCTGATAGTCGATGCGGTGGGTATGTTCGCGAGGGTCTTTACGGAAGAATTCCAGGGGCACGCTGAACACCGCGGCGATCTCGGCGTCGTTGGCCCGGTATTCGACAAAATCCGGGATCACCCCGACATAGGGCGTGACCTTGATGCCATGCAGGCTGATCAGCGGGCTGAGCGGTCCGATCACCTCGACCAGCCCCGGCGGCAGGCCGATCTCTTCTTCGGCTTCACGCAGGGCGGTGAAAATCAGGTCGGGGTCTTCGGGGTCACGGCGCCCGCCGGGGAAGGCAACTTCGCCGCCATGGGTCGACAGGCCGCTGGCACGCAGGGTCAACACCAGCTCGGGCTCGTCACTGCGGGTGATGGGCACCAGCACCGCTGCCTCGGGAAAACGACGATCGGTCTCCAGTGTGCGTGGAGTGTGGTTACTAACCCGATGCAGTAGCTCGTCCAGCATGAGTGTTCTCGATTTGTGCCTTACCCGGCATCATGCACCAATCGCTGCGGTCGCCCAACCCCCGCAACCGCCCCATGTCGCGAAACGACAACTTGCCGACCGGCACTGCCGCACGCCAAGATAGGCGCAGCATTCAGGAACCCCAGCATGAAATTTTGCAGCCAGTGCGGTAACCCGGTGACCCAGCGCATTCCCGAAGGCGATTCGCGCCTGCGCTTTGTCTGCGACAGTTGTCACGCCATTCACTACCAGAACCCAAACATCGTCGCCGGCTGCGTGGCGACCTGGGGCACCCAGGTATTGCTGTGCCGGCGGGCCATCGAGCCGCGACGCGGTTACTGGACCCTGCCCGCCGGCTTCATGGAGAACGGAGAAACCATCGAACAGGCCGCCATTCGCGAGACGGCCGAGGAAGCCTGCGCCCGGGTGCGCAACCTGAACATCTATACCCTGATCGACGTGCCGCACATCAGCCAGGTGCATGTGTTCTTCCGTGCCGAACTGGTGGACCTGGACTTTTGCGCCGGCCCCGAGAGCCTGGAAGTGCAACTATTCGACGAAGCGGACATTCCATGGGATGAGCTGGCTTTCCGCACGGTGGGCCGTACCTTAGAATGCTTCTTCGCTGACCGGCGGACCGAAATCTATCCCGTTCGGTCTGAATCGATCCCGCCGCTTGCTCAGCCTGCCATTATCTGATGTCATCTCGGCATCACCGGGAGGCGCCGAAAGATTGTCCGAATGCGGCCCGAGCCAGCGGCAGCTCCTGCAAAAACTTCTATACATAAATAGTCGCGACACCTCCTGGGGAATCGTTTCAATGCGCTGGTTGCTTGCCCTGTTCTGTTTGTCGTTTGTCACGGTGTCCCAGGCTTCTGCCGTGGAAACCCTGGACGGCAAGGTCATCGAGAAAATCCTGATTCTCAAGTCTTCCCATCAATTGCAATTGATCAATGACGGCAAGCCGCTCAAAACCTATCGCATTTCCTTGGGCAAGCGTCCCAAGGGGCCGAAGCTGATGGAAGGCGACAAGCGCACCCCGGAAGGCTTCTACTGGGTCGACTGGCGCAAGATCAGCGACCGTTTCAACCTGGCGATGCACATTTCCTACCCGAACATCAGCGACTCTGCCCGCGCCCGTCGTGAAGGCGTCGAGCCCGGCGGCATGATCATGATCCACGGCACCCCGGACAGCGAAGACACCCCGGAAGACCTGTTCCACACCCTGGACTGGACCGACGGCTGCATCGCCATGCGCAACATGGACATGCGCGAAGTCTGGAACCTGGTGCCGGACGGCACGATGATCGAGATTCGCCCGTAAATCCCCCGACCTTTGGTCGCCCCCGCAAAAAAAATCAAAAAAATTCCAGCCTTCGGCAGCTCCTGCAGGGTGAATACCATTTCCCCCTGTAGAAGCTGCCGAAGGCTGCGATCTTTGCTTTAAATCCTCCCGCCGCTAATACCACTTCAATCCAGCCTCTTTCCACTGCGCCCAATAAGGCCTGTTTACCGCACCTGCAGCCTGAGAGCTGCATTGACATGGTATTCAAGTGGTATTAGTTTTTTGTCCTAGAGCGAACAAGTAACTTTCCTACAGACGCGTCGGACAATAATTAAATGAACGACCTTTCAGCCCTGCGCCCCGACGACACCCAACCCACGCCGTTGTACCTGCAACTGGCACGCAATCTGGAAGCGGCGATCCATGCCGGCCAATGGAAAGCCGAACAGGCCATGCCGTCGGAGCGCAATCTGAGCGAGGCGCTGGGCATCTCCCGCGTCACTGCACGCAAGGCTCTGGAAGTGTTGTTCGAACAAGGCCTGATCCGCCGCAACCAGGGCTCCGGCACCTTCATCACGCCGCGTCTCGAACAACCGTTGTCGCGCCTTTCCGGTTTCAGTGAAATGCTCCGCCTCAAGGGTTTCGTGCCCGGATCGCAATGGCTGGAGCGGGAAATCACCCTGCCGACCCACGAAGAACTGATCCGCCTCGGCCTGTCGCCCAACGACAAAGTCGCGCGCCTCAAACGCCTGCGCAAGGCCGACGACACGGTGATGGCCATCGAGATGAGCACCCTGCCCGCCTCGATCATTCCCAAGCCGCAGGCGGTGGGCGACTCCCTCTACGAATTCCTCGACGGCATCGGCAAACCGGTTGTCCGCGCCCTGCAGCACATTCAGGCGATCAACGCCTCGGACGAATTCGCAGCCCTGGTGGGCATTGCCCCCGGCACCGCCATGCTGCTGATGACCCGGGTCGGCTACCTGGAAGACAACACGCCCATCGAAGTCACCGACACCTATTGCCGTAACGACTACTACGACTTTGTCGCAGAGCTTCGCCGCTAGAACGCTGCACCGCGAAACCGTCCACCCAGAGAACCGATCATGTCCGAAGACAACATCCTCACCGCCCACGGCTGGGTTCGCGGCCGACTGGTCCATGAGCACGGCAAAGTCGTGTCGATCGAAGGCCAGCCCTGCGATCCGGCGGACAACGATTTGCCGTACCTGCTGCCGGGCTTCATCGACCTGCACGTTCACGGCGGCGGCGGCAAAGACATCATGGAAGGCGCGCCGGCCTTCGAAACTATCACCCGTACTCACGTGCGCTTCGGCACCACATCGCTGCTGGCCACCACCATGACGGCACCGAGCGAAGAGATATCCAGCGTGCTCCAGGCCGTCGGCGAATTCTGTGAGCAGCGCCCCCAAGGCTGCGCCCGGGTGCTTGGCGTGCACCTCGAAGGCCCCTACATCAACCCTGGCAAACTCGGCGCGCAACCCAACTTCGCCCACACCGCGCTGATGGCCGAAGTCGAAGCGTACCTGGCGCTCGCGCCGATCCGGGTGATCACCATTGCCCCGGAAATCGCCGGTCACGATGCCTTGATCCGCGACCTCAGCAGCCGCGGCATTCGCATGCAGATCGGCCACACCCTGGGCAGTTATGAGGAAGGTGTGGCCGCGCTGGAGGCCGGCGCCAGCAGTTTCACCCATCTCTACAACGCCATGAGCCCACTGCATCACCGGGAGCCCGGGATCGTCGGCGCTGCCCTGGCCCACGCCAAATACGCCGAACTGATCCCGGATTTGCTGCACGTGCACCCCGGCGCCATCCGCGTGGCCCTGCGTTCGATTCCTTGCCTGTATTGCGTCACCGACTCGACCGCCGCCGCCGGCATGCCCGATGGCGAGTACAAACTCGGCAGCCACACCGTGACCAAATGCCTCGGTGGCGTGCGCCTGCCCGACGGCACGCTGGCCGGCAGCACCCTGACCATGGATCAGGCTCTGCGCAACCTGGTGAAAATCGGCCTGCCCATCGCCGAAGCCTCGCAGCGCCTGTCGCAATTCCCCGCCGACTACCTCGGCATCACCGAACGCGGGCGCCTGCAACCGGGGGCCTGGGCCGACTGCGTGCGGCTGGATCGCTCACTGAAACTGACCGCCGTCATGGTCGAAGGAGAAGACATTGACTTCAAAAATGCTTGAAGAGGCGCTGTCCTCGTTCGAGGCCGTGCAAGCCCAATTACAGCAACTCGACCCGCAGATGATCGAGATCGCCGGGCGCCTGCGTCGTCAGCCGCCGCAAGTGGCCATGACCGTGGCGCGCGGCAGCTCCGACCATGCCGCCAGTTACTTCGCCTACCTGACCATGCAACTGCTGGGCATCCCGGTGGCGTCGCTGCCGATGTCGGTGGTGACCATGCAACAGGCACCGTTGAAGGTCAGCGGCCAGGTGGCATTCGCCTTTTCGCAATCAGGGCAAAGCCCGGACCTGGTCAACAGCCTGCGCCTGTTGCGCAAGCGCGGCGCCTTGAGCATTTCGCTGGTCAATGCCGAAGACTCGCCGCTGGAAGCCGCCTGCGAATTCAGCCTGCCGCTGTGTGCCGGCACCGAAAGCAGCGTCGCGGCGACCAAGAGCTTTATCGCCACCCTCAGCGCCAGCGCCCGGCTGATTGGCCACTGGAAAGAAGACACCGAACTGCTCGACGCCTGCCGCGCCTTGCCCGATGGCCTGCGCGACGCCGCGCAACAGGACTGGAGCCGGGCCATCGACGCCTTGCGCGATTGTCAGCGGCTGATGGTGATCGGCCGTGGCGCCGGTTTCGCCATCGCCCAGGAAGCGGCGCTCAAGTTCAAGGAGACCTCGGCGATCCAGGCCGAAGCCTTCAGCAGCGCCGAAGTCCGTCACGGTCCGATGGCCTTGATTGGCGACAACTACCCGCTGCTGGTGTTTGCCCCACGGGGCGCCGAACAGGCCGGTTTGCTGAGCCTGGCCGCCGACATGCGCCAACGCGGCGCCCTTGTGCTGCTGGCCGCGCCGGATGACGTGCTTGAACGCGACCTGACGCTGACCCGCGCCGAACACCCGGCCCTCGACCCGATTCTCGCGATCCAGAGTTTCTACGTGATGGCCGCCGGCCTGGCCGTGGCCCGAGGCATGGACCCGGACCAGCCACGGCACCTGAGCAAAGTGACGCGTACACACTAACCACCCTTGTAGGAGCGAGCTTGCTCGCGATGGTCGTCAACGAAAACGCGTGTTTGCTGGATAAACGCGGCGTTCTTTAGTCCATCGCGAGCGAGCTCGCTCCTACAGAGGGGGGCGCGTTGATCCGAACCGAAGTTTTCCTGATGAGACCGAGCCATGCATAACAACAATAAAGAGCTGACTTTAAGCGCCCCGCTCAGCGGTCCGGTGCTCACGCTCGCCAAAGTCCCGGACCCGGTGTTCGCCAGCGGCGCCATGGGTGACGGGATCGCCATCGACCCGTTGAACGATACCCTTCATGCGCCGTGCGCGGGCGTGGTGGTGCATGTCGCCCGCACCGGTCACGCGGTGACCCTGCGTGCCGACAACGGCGCGGAATTGCTCCTGCACCTGGGCCTGGACACGGTCGAGTTGCAGGGCCAGGGCTTTTCGATGCTGGTCAAGGAAGGCGCGCGCGTCTCCAATGGCCAACCCCTGCTGCGCTACGACCTGGACAAGGTCGCGCAACAGTGCAAAAGCCTGGTCAGCCTGCTGATCCTCACCAACAGCCAGGACTTTCAGGCACGGCCCATCACCCTCAAGTCGGTAAAGGTCGGCGAGCCGCTGCTGCACATCATTCGCCGCCAGGGCGTGGGCGCGCAGGCGGACGTGGAGCTTGCTGGCGAAGAAGTGGTCGGCCACATCCGCATCGCCCATCGTGGCGGTCTGCATGCACGGCCGGCCGCGCTGATCCGTCAGACCGCGCAAGGATTCAAAAGCAAATCGCTGCTGCATTTCGCCGGCAAGTCGGCCACCTGCGACAGCCTGATCGGCCTGATGGGGCTGGCCATCGGCGAACAGGCAGAAGTCCAGGTCAGTTGCCAGGGCCCGGACGCCGAAGCCGCGCTGCAAGCCTTGCTGACCGCGTTATCCACAGCCCTGGCCGAAGACAGCCATGCCGCCGCGCCGACCACGATTGCCCAACGCAATCGCCCCGCCGAAGCCGGTGTATTGCACGGCGTCTGTGCGGCGCCCGGCCTGGTCGGCGGGCCGCTGTTCCACCTGAATGCGATCAGCCTGCCGGTGGATGCCGGCCATCATGATCCCCAGCAACAACAGCAAGTACTGGACGCGGCACTGAGCCAGGTGCGCAGCGAAATCGAACGCACGCTGGTCCTGGCGAAAAAACACAAGGACTCCGCTGAAGAGGCGATCTTCGCCGCACACCTGGCGCTGCTGGAAGACCCGGCCCTGCTGGACGCCGCCATACAAACCGTCGCCCTGGGCACGGCCGCGACCCACGCCTGGAGCCAGGCCATCGACGTGCAGTGCGAAGTCCTCCAGCAAACCGGCAGCACACTGCTGGCCGACCGCGCCAACGACCTGCGCGACCTCAAGCAACGGGTGCTGCGCGCATTGCTCGGCAACACCTGGCATTACGACGTGCCGGCCGGCGCCATCGTCGCGGCGCATGAATTGACGCCCTCCGATTTACTGCAACTGAGCCAGCAAGGCGTCGCCGGACTGTGCATGGCCGAAGGTGGCGCGACCTCCCACGTGGCGATTCTGGCCCGGGGCAAAGGCCTGCCGTGCATGGTGGCGCTGGGTTCGACGCTGCTCGATCAGCAACAGGGGCAACCGGTGGTGCTGGACGCCGACGGCGGCCGCCTCGAACTGACACCCAGCACACAGCGCCTGGCCGACGTGCGCCAGCTGCAACAGCAACAGCAACAACGCCGGGCCGAACAACAGGCCCAGGCGCACACCCCCGCACTGACCACCGATGGCCTGCGCATCGAAGTCGCCGCCAATGTGGCATCCAGCACGGAAGCGACAGACGCGTTGGCCAATGGCGCCGACGGCGTCGGCTTGCTGCGCACCGAGTTTCTCTTCGTCGACCGCCACACCGCGCCGGACGAACAGGAACAACACCACGCCTATCAAGCGGTGCTCGATGCCATGGGCGACAAGTCAGTGATCATCCGCACCATCGACGTCGGCGGCGACAAGCAACTGGACTACCTGCCACTGCCCGCCGAGGCCAATCCGGTGCTCGGCCTGCGCGGCATTCGCCTGGCCCAGGCTCGCCCTGAACTGCTCAACCAGCAATTGCGCGCGCTGCTGCACCTGCGCCCGTTGTCACGCTGCCGGATCCTGCTGCCGATGGTCACGGAAGTCGATGAGCTGCTGCACATCCGCCAGCGTCTCGACGCCTTGTGCGGTGAACTCGGCCTGGCGCAACGCCCGGAACTGGGTGTGATGATCGAAGTTCCGGCCGCCGCGCTGCTGGCCGAGCAACTGGCCGAACACGCGGACTTCCTGTCCATCGGCACCAACGACCTGTCGCAATACACCCTGGCCATGGACCGCGACCACGCTGGGCTCGCCGCGCGCGTCGATGCGCTGCACCCGGCACTGCTGCGGCTGATCGCCCAGACCTGCGCCGGTGCGGCGCAGCACAACCGTTGGGTGGGCGTGTGCGGCGCACTGGCGTCCGATCCATTGGCCACGCCGGTGTTGATCGGCCTAGGGGTCAGTGAATTGTCGGTGAGCCCAGTACAGGTCGGCGAAATCAAGGACCGCGTGCGTCATCTCGACGCCAGCGAATGCCGGCGCATCAGCCAGGGCCTGCTCAAGCTGAGCAGCGCCAGTGCCGTGCGTCACGCCTGTCACCAGCATTGGCCTCTGAGCTGAAGAACAACAAGAATCCACGGAGAACCGCCATGTACCAACTTTTCATCGAAGGCCTGCAACGCCTCGGCCGCGCGCTGATGCTGCCGATCGCGATCCTGCCGATTGCCGGCCTGCTGCTGCGCCTGGGCGATACCGATCTGCTGAACATCGCGATCATCCACGACGCCGGCCAGGTGATCTTCGCCAACCTGGCGATGATCTTCGCCATCGGCATTGCGGTCGGCTTCGCCAGGGACAACAACGGTACGGCGGGTCTGGCCGGGGTGATCGGTTACCTGGTGATGATCTCCACCCTCAAGGCGCTCGACCCGAGCATCAACATGGGCATGCTCGCCGGGATCGTCAGCGGCCTGATGGCCGGCGCGCTGTACAACCGCTTCAAGGACATCAAGCTGCCGGAATATCTGGCGTTCTTCGGTGGCCGACGGTTCGTGCCGATTGTCACCGGGTTCGCCGCCGTGGGGCTGGGTGTGGTGTTCGGCTACATCTGGCCGCCGATCCAGCACGGCATCAACAGCTTCGGCACACTGATGATGGAAAGCGGCAGCTTCGGCGCGTTCGTCTTCGGCCTGTTCAACCGCCTGCTGATCGTCACCGGCCTGCACCACATCCTCAACAACATGGCGTGGTTCGTGTTCGGCAACTTCACCGACCCCACCACCGGGGCGCTGGTGACTGGCGACCTGTCGCGCTACTTCGCCGGCGATCCGAAGGGTGGCCAGTTCATGACCGGCATGTTCCCGATGATGATCTTCGGCCTGCCCGCCGCCTGCCTGGCGATGTACCGCAACGCCCTGCCGGCACGGCGCAAGGTGATGGGCGGGATCTTCCTGTCGATGGCGTTGACCGCGTTCCTGACCGGCGTCACCGAGCCGATTGAATTCGCCTTCATGTTCCTCGCGCCGTTGCTGTTTGTGCTGCATGCGTTGCTGACCGGCCTGTCGATGGCCATCACCAATGCGCTGAACATCCACTTGGGGTTCACCTTCTCCGGCGGCTTCATCGACATGATCCTGGGCTGGGGCAAGTCCACCAACGGCTGGCTGGTGTTCCCGGTGGGCCTGGCGTATGCCGTGATCTATTACGTGGTGTTTGACTTCTGTATCCGCCGCTTCGACCTGAAGACACCGGGCCGTGAAACCAGCGCTGACGTCGAGCAGGTTGCCGTCGCCGACAATGAACGCGCCGGGGCATACATCAAGGCCTTGGGTGGTGCCGAAAACCTGATCACCGTCGGCGCCTGCACAACGCGCTTGCGCCTGGACATGGTGGATCGCAACAAAGCTTCGGATACCGACTTGAAAGCACTCGGTGCCATGGCCGTGGTGCGTCCGGGCAAGGGTGGGAGTTTGCAAGTGGTGGTGGGGCCAATGGCCGACGCGATTGCCGATGAAATTCGCCTGGCGATGCCTGCGCTAGGTCGCGCCATGGTGTCGTCGCCGGCTGCAGAAATCGACGCGCCGCCACCTGCCGCCATGGCGACACCCGAGGCCCAGCAATGGCTCAATGCCCTGGGCGGCGGCGACAATGTGCTGCAACTCGATTGCGTGGCCATGACCCGCATCCGCCTGCAACTGGCCGATGGCAAGGCGTTGTCGGAGTTCGATTTGAAAGCGTTGGGTTGCCAGGGTGTAAGTCAGCTGGATGGCGGTATCTGGCATCTGCTGATTGGCGACAAGGCGCCGAGCTTGAGTGATGCACTGGAAGTGTTGGTCAATCGCAGTGAGGAGAGTGCCAAGGTTTAGATCTTCGGTGCCTGATAGGCCGCCATCGCGAGCAAGCTCGCTCCCACAGTGGTCCGGTGTATGCAGATCCAATGTAGGAGTGAGCTTGCTCGCGATGAGGCCCTCACTGACACCACAATAGTTTGGGCAACAAAAAACCCGCTGAAATCTCTTTCAGCGGGTTTTTCATTTCAGCACCGGAGAATCAGAAATCCTCCAGCCGCCACACTTCATAAGCCGGTGTCTCATAGGGATGGCTCTGTTTCAGAGCCGCCACTACCGAGCGAATCAACTCATCGGCCACCACCAGCTCAACCTTCCATTCCTCGACCTGTTCGACCTGCCCTGCCTCGCCAATGAACGGCTGGCTGCCGTCCAGTGGACGAAACTGGCCAGTGCCCAACACTTGCCATGCACAGTGGTCATAAGCACCGATCCGCCCACCACCGGCGGCGAATACGGCGCTTTTGACCACCTCGACATGACTGTCGGGAACAAAAAAGCTGAGCTTGTACACGGCGCTTAGTTCACCCACACACGAGCGTTACGGAACATACGCATCAACGGAGCATCTTCGTTCCAGTCATCCGAACGCCACGAGTTCTGCACGGCGCGGAACACACGTTCCGGGTGCGGCATCATGATGGTCACGCGACCGTCGCGGCTGGTCAAACCGGTGATTCCGCGCGGCGAGCCGTTCGGGTTGGCCGGGTAGCTTTCGGTGACCTTGCCGTGGTTGTCGACGAAACGCATCGCCACGCAACCCGACAGATCGGCTTCCAGCAGTGCTTCTTCGCTGGCGAACTCGGCATGGCCTTCACCGTGAGCAATGGCGATCGGCATGCGCGAACCGGCCATGCCTTGCAGGAAGATCGAGTTCGACTCCTGGATCTGCACCATGGCAACACGGGCTTCGAACTGCTCGGAGCGGTTGCGCACGAAGTGCGGCCAGAACTCGCTGCCCGGGATCAGCTCGTGCAGGTTGGACATCATCTGGCAACCGTTGCACACGCCGAGGGTGAAGCTGTCGTTGCGTTCGAAGAAGCCCTGGAACGCATCGCGGGCACGGCTGTTGAACAGCGCGGATTTCGCCCAGCCTTCACCGGCACCCAATACGTCGCCGTAAGAGAAGCCGCCGCAAGCGACCATGCCCTTGAACTCGTTCAGGTCGACCCGGCCGGCCAGGATGTCGCTCATGTGCACGTCGATCGCGTTGAAACCGGCGCGGTCGAACGCGGCAGCCATTTCCACCTGACCGTTGACGCCCTGCTCACGCAGTACGGCAACCTGTGGGCGAATGCCTTTCTTGATGTAAGGCGCGGCGATGTCCTGGTTGATGTCGTAGCTCAGCTTGACGCTCAGGCCCGGGTTTTCTTCTTCCAGCAGCACGTCGAACTCTTGCTCGGCGCAGTCGGCGTTGTCACGCAGACGCTGGATCTGGTAGCTGGTCTCGGCCCACTGGCGTTGCAGCAGACGACGCTGGCCTTCGAACACAGTATCGCCGTTGAAGGTGATGCCGATCTCGCCATTGTTGATTGGCTGACCGATCACCGACACGCAGTCACCCAGGCCGGCAGCGCTGAACTGCGCGAGGATGTCCGGGGTCGCGTCCTGGCGAACCTGGATCACGGCACCCAGTTCTTCGTTGAACAGGATGGCGGCGATGTCGGCAGAGGTTTCTGCCAGACCGTCGAGGTTCAGGCTCAGGCCACAGTGACCGGCGAACGCCATCTCGACAACGCTGGTCAGCAGACCACCGTCGGAACGGTCGTGGTAAGCCAGCAGGTGGCCGTCGGCGTTGAGGCCCTGGATCACCGCGAAGAAGGCTTTGAGGTCTTCGGCGTCATCGACGTCCGGAGCCTGCTTGCCGAGCTTGCCGTGAACCTGCGCCAGGATCGAGGCGCCCATGCGGTTCTGGCCGCGGCCCAGGTCGATCAGGATCAGGTCGGTGGTGCCCTTGTCCATGCGCAGTTGCGGGGTCAGGGTCTGACGGATGTCAGTCACTGGCGCGAAACCGGTCACGATCAGGGACATCGGCGAAGTCACGGACTTGTCCACGCCTTCATCGTTCCAGCGGGTGGCCATGGACATCGAGTCCTTGCCCACAGGAATGGTGATGCCCAGCTCAGGGCACAACTCCATGCCGACCGCTTTCACGGTGTCGTACAGGCGTGCATCTTCACCCGGGTGACCGGCAGCCGACATCCAGTTCGCCGACAGTTTGATGTCGGAAATCTTGCCGATGCGCGAGGCCGCGATGTTGGTCAGGGTTTCGCCGATGGCCATGCGGCCCGACGCCGGAGCGTCCAGCAGTGCCAGCGGAGTGCGCTCGCCCATGGCCATGGCTTCACCGGTGTAGACGTCGAAGCTGGTGGCGGTGACGGCAACGTCGGCCACCGGAACCTGCCACGGGCCGACCATCTGGTCACGGGCCACGAGGCCGGTGATGGTGCGGTCGCCGATGGTGATCAGGAAGCTTTTGCTGGCCACGGCCGGGTGATGCAGGACGCGCTCGACGCAGTTGGCGATGCTCAGGGTCGACGGATCGAAATCGTCGCCCAGTTCGTTCTCGCGAACCACCGAACGGTGCATGCGCGGGGCTTTGCCCAGCAGCACTTCCAGCGGCATGTCCACCGGGCTGTTGCCGAAGTGGCTGTCGGTGACAGTCAGTTGTGGCTCGGCAGTGGCTTCGCCGACTACGGCAAACGGGCAACGCTCACGTTCGCAGATCGCCTTGAAGCGCTCGAAATCCGCCGGGCCGACGGCCAGAACGTAACGTTCCTGGGATTCGTTGGACCAGATTTCGTGCGGGGCCATGCCCGGCTCGTCGTTTGGAATGTTGCGCAGTTCGAAACGGCCACCGCGGTCGCCGTCGTTGACCAGTTCCGGGAAGGCGTTGGACAGACCGCCCGCACCCACGTCGTGGATGAAGCTGATCGGGTTCTTGTCGCCCAGTTGCCAGCAACGGTCGATGACTTCCTGGCAGCGACGTTCCATTTCCGGGTTTTCGCGCTGTACGGAAGCGAAGTCCAGGTCTGCCGAGCTGGTGCCGGTGGCCATGGAGGAAGCGGCGCCGCCGCCCAGGCCGATCAGCATCGCCGGGCCGCCGAGCACGATCAGCTTGGAGCCGACGACGATCTCGCCTTTCTTGACGTGTTCTTCACGGATGTTGCCCATGCCGCCAGCCAGCATGATCGGCTTGTGGTAACCGCGAACTTCGTCACCGTGCGGGGTGGTGATCGACTGTTCGAAGGTACGGAAGTAGCCGGTCAGTGCCGGACGACCGAATTCGTTGTTGAACGCAGCGCCGCCCAGCGGGCCTTCGATCATGATGTCCAGCGCGGTGACGATGCGCTCGGGCTTGCCGTACGGCACTTCCCACGGCTGTTCGAAGCCCGGGATCTGCAGGTTCGACACGGTGAAACCGGTCAGGCCAGCCTTCGGCTTGGCACCGCGACCGGTGGCGCCTTCGTCACGGATCTCGCCACCGGAACCGGTGGATGCGCCCGGGAACGGGGCAATCGCGGTCGGGTGGTTGTGGGTCTCAACCTTCATCAGGATGTGCACCGGCTCCTGCACCGCGCCGTACTGGCGGGTCTCAGGGTCCGGGAAGAAGCGACCGGCCACGGAGCCGACGATCACCGAAGCGTTGTCCTTATAAGCCGACAGAACGCCTTCGCTGTGCATCACGTAGGTGTTCTTGATCATGCCGAACAGGCTTTTTTCCTGGCTCTCGCCGTCGATGTCCCAACTGGCGTTGAAGATCTTGTGACGGCAGTGCTCGGAGTTCGCCTGGGCGAACATCATCAGTTCGATGTCATGCGGGTTGCGCTTCAAGCCGACGAAGGCGTTGACCAGATAGTCGATCTCGTCTTCGGCCAGGGCCAGGCCCAGCTCGGTGTTGGCTTTTTCCAGCGCGGCGCGGCCGCCACCCAACACGTCGATGGCGGTCAGGGGCTTCGGTTCGGCGTGGCTGAACAGGCCGGCGGCCTGCTCGAGGTTGCCCAGGACGATCTGGGTCATGCGGTCGTGCAGACCGTCGGCGATCAGCTGGGCTTCAGCGTCACTGAACTGGCCGGCCACGTAGAACGCGATGCCGCGCTCCAGGCGCTGGATTTTCGCCAGGCCACAGTTACGGGCGATGTCGCTGGCCTTGCTCGACCACGGCGAGATGGTGCCGAAACGCGGCAGCACCAGAAACAGACGACCGGTCGGTTCCTGTACCGGAACGCTTGGACCGTACTTCAGAAGGCGCGCGAGCACCTGCTGTTCGTCGCCGGTCAGGACGCCGGTAACTTCGGCGAAGTGAGCGAATTCAGCATACAGGCCGCTGACAGCCGGAACCTTCTGGCTCAGTTGCTCAAGGAGCTTGCTGTGGCGAAAGGCAGAAAGGGCAGGAGCGCCGCGCAGGATCAACATCTTCGGGACAGCCTCGGGAAGGGGTGTGCTTTGAGGCCGTGCATTCTAGCCTAAACAGCCCGCGACATCACCCGAAACGCTACGCACGGTTGCACTCGGGCGTCGATCTGTGTTTCTGCCTCGAAAGTCAGGTTAACCGGGCGTGCAACAACAGCTTATTTTTACTGTAACAAAATGCAGGCAAGGCCCATTCCTGCGGGGTTTCGGCCGGTTTTGTGATGGCTAGCAGACAAGCCCCTCACTGTCGAGATATGGCGCTCGTGGTCCTTTGCGTATACTGCGCAGATGTTTTTCCCAACGGCTTTGCGTCCGCGGTACGCCAAATGGCTGATCGCAACCGGACTCTTCCTGATGCTCGGTGGCTGTGTTGATAAACCCAACACCCTCGAGCGCGTAAAGGAGGATGGTGTGCTGCGGGTGGTTACCCGAAACAGCCCCGCCACCTACTTTCAGGATCGCAACGGTGAGACCGGCTTCGAATACGAGCTGGTGAAGCGCTTCGCCGACGATCTGGGGGTCGAGCTCAAGATCGAGACCGCCGACAACCTCGATGACCTGTTCAACCAGGTCGGCAAGCCCAATGGCCCGGTGCTGGCGGCTGCCGGTCTGGTCAGCAGCGAAGAGCGCAAGAAGCAGGTGCGCTTCTCCCACTCCTACCTGGAAGTCACCCCGCAGATCATCTACCGCAACGGCCAGTCCCGGCCAACCGATGCGAAGGATCTGGTGGGCAAGAAGATCATGGTGCTCAAGGGCAGCACCCACGCCGAACAACTGGCGCAGCTGAAACAGAAGTTTCCCGGCATCGAATACGAAGAGTCTGACGCGGTCGAGGTCGTCGATCTCCTGCGCATGGTGGATGAAGGTCAGATCGACCTGACCCTGGTCGACTCCAACGAAGTGGCGATGAACCAGGTGTACTTCACCAACATCCGGGTCGCCTTCGACCTCGGCGACGCCAGCAACCAGAGCTGGGCCGTCGCCCCGGGCGACGACAACAGCCTGCTCAACGAAATCAACGATTACCTCGACAAGGTCAAGAAGAACGGCACCCTGCAACGCCTCAAGGACCGCTACTACGGGCATGTCGACGTCCTCGGCTACATGGGCGCCACCACGTTTGCCCAACACTTGCAGCAACGCCTGCCCAAGTACGAACAGCACTTCAAGGCCTACGCCAAGAAGGAGAAAGTCGACTGGCGCCTGCTGGCGGCCATCGGGTACCAGGAGTCGTTGTGGCAACCGACGGTCACGTCCAAGACCGGCGTGCGCGGCCTGATGATGCTGACCCAGAACACCGCGCAGGCCATGGGCGTGTCCAACCGCCTGGACCCCAGGCAGAGCATCATGGGCGGCGCCAAGTACCTGGCCTACATGAAAGACCAGCTCGACGACTCGATTCAGGAGCCGGACCGGACCTGGTTTGCCCTGGCGGCCTACAACGTCGGCAGCGGCCACCTGGATGACGCACGCAAACTGGCGGCCAAGGAAGGGTTGAACCCGGACAAATGGCTGGACGTGAAGAAGATCCTGCCGCGCCTGTCGGAAAAGAAGTGGTACAGCAAAACCCGTTACGGCTACGCCCGTGGCGGCGAACCGGTGCATTTCGTGGCGAACATCCGTCGCTACTACGACATCCTGACCTGGGTCACGCAGCCGCAGCTTGAAGGCGACCAGGTCGCCGAGGGCAAACTGCTTGTTCCGGGGATCGACAAGAGCAAGCCGTCGCAGGAACCTGCACCGCTCTGACAATCACCACCAATCAAATGTGGGAGCGGGCTTGCTCGCGAAGGCAATTTATCATCCAACATCTCTGTTGGCTGATACTCCGCTTTCGCGAGCAAGCCCGCTCCCACATTGGTTTTTGTGTTCGGCTTAGGCTTTTGCGGCAGCCGCCAGAATCAGCGCCTTCATCTCCGAAACAGCCGATTTGAAGCCAACGAACAGCGCATGGGCCACCAGCGCATGGCCGATGTTCAACTCGTTGATGCCCTTGATCGCCGCCACGGCTTCGACGTTGTGATAGTGCAGGCCATGACCGGCATTGACGATCAGGCCCTGGGCCAGACCGAAGGCCACGCCATCGGCTACACGCTTGAGTTCTTCGGCGACTTCGGTCGGTGTCTCGGCATCGGCATAACGCCCGGTGTGCAACTCGATGGCTGGCGCGCCGACACGACGGGAAGCTTCGATCTGGCGCTCATCGGCATCAATGAACAGCGACACTTCGGAGCCGATCTTCGACAGACGCTCGACCGCCGCCTTGATCCGCGCCTCCTGCCCCGCCACATCCAGGCCACCTTCGGTGGTCAGTTCCTGACGGGTTTCCGGCACCAGGCAAATGTGCGCCGGGCGGATGCGCTCGGCGAACTGCATCATTTCCTCGGTGACACCCATTTCGAAGTTCATGCGGGTTTGCAGCACGTCCTTGAGCAGCAGAACGTCGCGCTCCTGAATGTGCCGACGGTCTTCGCGCAGGTGCACGGTGATGCCGTCGGCGCCCGCCTCTTCCGCGTCCAGTGCAGCCTTGACCGGGTCCGGGTAACGGGTGCCCCGGGCCTGACGCAGGGTGGCAACGTGGTCGATGTTCACGCCAAGAAGAATACGGGTGCTGGTGGTCACGGAAGCGCTCCAGAAGAAGAGAAAGTTCGGTGCACAGCATACGGTGTGATCAGGGCTTGCGAAACAGCTCGCGACTGACAAGTGGACGGCCGCCCAGGTGAACGGCCAACGCCTGGCGCATCAAGCGCTTGGCGGCAGACAGAGCGCCGGGGGCAGACCAGTCGGCTTCAGCCATGGCCAGCAATTCGGTGCCGTTGAACAGGCCCGGTTGCAGCAGATAGACCCGCTCCAGCCCCGCATCCACTTGCAAACGGTAGAGACCGTCCGGCGCGATGGGTTGATCATGAATATCAGTCGTCAGGGAAAAACCATAGCCGAGGTCATCGAGCAAACGCCATTCGAAGGAGCGCAGCAAGGGCTCCAGAGCACGACCTTCAGCCAGCGCCAGCAAAGTCGCAGCGTAGTGATCGAATACACCGGGATGAGGATCTTCGGCGGGCAACAGGCGAATCAGCAATTCATTGAGGTAAAGACCGCTGAACAGCGCCTCGCCATTGAGCCAGGTGGAGATGCCAGCACTCTCCATGCGCCCGACATTCTTCAGCTCGCCCTTGCCCCGGAACTCGACTTCCAATGGCACGAACGGCCGCGCCAGTGTCCCGGCCTTGCCCCGTGCACTGCGCAACACCGCCCGCAGCCGACCTTGCGGCGTGAGGAAGTCCACCAGCGCGCTGTTTTCACGGTAGGCGCGGGAGTGCAGGACATAGGCGGGTTGGGCGGGAGGCGGACTTTGCGACATGAATTTCTCGATGAAAGAGCGCAACTTTACAAACAACCCAAAACCAATGTGGGAGCGGGCTTGCTCGCGAAAGCGGTGTAACAGTCAACATCAAAGCTGAATGTTACATCCTCTTCGCGAGCAAGCCCGCTCCCACAGTAGATCTATGTGCTGCCTGATGTTTTACAGGTCGCCGTAACCCAACGAACGCAATGCACGCTCGTCATCGGACCAGCCACCCTTAACCTTGACCCACAGGTTGAGCATGATCTTGGAGTCGAACAGCAGCTCCATGTCCTTGCGCGCCTCGGTGCCGATGCGCTTGATGCGCTCGCCCTTGTCGCCAATGATGATTTTCTTCTGGCCATCGCGTTCGACGAGGATCAAGGCATGGATGTGAAGGGTCTTGCCCTGCTGCTTGAACTCTTCGATTTCAACAGTGATCTGGTACGGCAGCTCGGCGCCCATCTGGCGCATGATTTTTTCGCGCACCAGCTCGGCGGCGAGGAAACGGCTGCTGCGGTCGGTGATCTGGTCTTCCGGGAAGAAGTGATCGTTTTCCGGCAGGTGCTCGGCAATCACGCGTTCCAGTGCATCGAGGTTATGCCCGTGCTGTGCGGAAATCGGGATGATCTGCGCGTTCGGCAGCTGTTCCTGCAACCAGGACAGGTGCGGCATCAGCTCGGCCTTGTCTTCGATGCGGTCGGTCTTGTTCAACGCCACGATCAGCGGGCCGGTCACGTACTGGACGCGCTCGAGAACCATCTGGTCTTCTTCGGTCCACTTGGTGCGGTCGACCACGAAGATCACCACGTCGACGTCTTTCAGCGCCGCCGAAGCAGTCTTGTTCATGTAGCGGTTCAGGGCCTTTTCGCCGCCCTTGTGCATACCAGGGGTGTCGACGTAGATCGCCTGCACATCGCCCTCGGTCTTGATACCGAGCATGTTGTGACGGGTGGTTTGCGGTTTGCGCGAGGTGATCGCCAGCTTCTGACCCAGGATGTGGTTCAGCAACGTGGACTTGCCCACGTTCGGACGGCCGACGATGGCAACATAGCCACAGCGAGTTGCGTTTGTATCAGTCATTGCCATTCTCCACACCCAGGGCAATCAGTGCTGCGGCGGCCGCTACCTGTTCGGCAATACGACGACTCACACCCTGACCTCGGCTTTTTTCATTCAGTAAGATGATTTCGCATTCGACGAAGAACGTCCGGCAATGCGGCTCACCCTGGATATCCACCACTTCGTAACGCGGCAGCTCACAACCACGGGACTGCAGGAACTCTTGCAGGCGGGTCTTTGGATCTTTGTTGGTGTCGACCAGCGTCAGGCCTTCGAACTCGCCGGCCAGCCAGGCGAGCACACGCTCGCGGGCCATTTCCATGCCAGCATCGAGGTAGATCGCACCGATCAGCGCTTCGAGGGCATCGGCCAGAATCGACTCGCGACGAAAACCGCCGCTTTTCAGCTCGCCCGAGCCCAGGCGCAGGTATTCGCCCAGATCGAAACCACGGGCCAGTACGGCCAGGGTCTCACCTTTGACCAGACGTGCGCGCAAACGCGACAACTGGCCTTCGCGAGCCAGCGGGAAGCGCTCGAACAACGCCTCGCCGGCGACGAAGTTGAGAATGGCGTCACCGAGGAATTCCAGGCGTTCGTTGTTACGCCCGGCAAAGCTGCGGTGAGTCAGGGCCAGGACCATCAGTTCCTGATCCTTGAAGGTGTAGCCGAGCTGACGCTCTAGACGGCTTAAGGAGACGCTCACGGTTTACCCACGCTGAGTTCGTGGCTGGATTCCACCGCCATCGCCGTAAGTTGGCGCAGGCTTGGGACAATTAAAGCTGTGTTCAAAAATAACGTCCTGAATATCATTGTTTTCATGCCTCTGGCGCCCATTGTGCCGGCTCCAGAAATGCATTCGGCGCTGTGTTCAACAGCGCCGTGTCTGATTACTTGATCAGGCCAACCCGCGAGAAATTCGGCAGGTGGCTGAGTTTGGGTTCCGGCCAGCTCATCCAGACCGCAAAGGCCTTGCCGACGATATTCTTGTCGGGAACCATGCCCAGCAGATCCTTGGGAATGTTCGGATCATCCCAGTAGCGACTGTCGTTCGAGTTGTCGCGGTTGTCGCCCATCATGAAGTAGTGCCCGGCCGGCACGGTCCACGAATGGTCCGGCATTGCGCGGTAGCGGCTCATTTCCTTGCGGATCATGTGCTCGGCCACACCGAGTTTTTCCTTGTAGAGCTCAGCGCTGCCCAGCGTGCCCGGCTCGGAGCCGACCAGTTGCTCGGCAATCGATTGACCGTTGACGAACAGGCGCTTGTCGGCGGTGTAGCGAACCGTGTCGCCCGGCAAACCAACCACACGCTTGATGTAGTTGACGTTCGGGTCGCTCGGGTAGCGGAACACCATCACATCGCCGCGCTGCGGATCACCGACTTCGATGACTTTCTTGTCGATCACCGGCAAGCGGATCCCGTAGGAAAACTTGCTCACCAGGATGAAGTCGCCGACATCCAGGGTTGGCTTCATCGAACCGGAAGGAATCTGGAACGGTTCCACCAGGAACGAACGCAGCACCAGCACGATGAACAACACCGGGAAGAACGACTTGCCGTATTCAACCAGCAGCGGCTCTTTGTTCAGCTTCTCGACCACGACCATGTCAGGCTGGCTGACGCTGCCCTGATAGGAAGCGATGGCGGCACGCCGACGCGGGGCCAGGATCAACAGATCGAGCAACGCCAACAGGCCGCAGACGAACACGGCGATGACCAGCAACAGCGGGAAATTTAGCGACATAGGACCTAACTATCCAACCTGAGCACTGCAAGGAAGGCTTCCTGTGGAATCTCCACGTTGCCGACCTGCTTCATGCGTTTCTTACCGGCCTTTTGCTTCTCCAGCAGTTTCTTCTTACGGCTGACGTCACCACCGTAGCATTTGGCCAATACGTTCTTTCTGAGCGCCTTGACGGTTGTCCGCGCCACAATCTGCCCGCCAATGGCGGCCTGGATTGCCACGTCGAACATCTGCCGCGGAATCAGTTCTTTCATCTTCTCGGTCAACTGGCGACCTTTGTAGTGCGAGTTGTCACGGTGCACGATCAGCGCCAGGGCGTCGACCTTGTCACCGTTGATCAGCACGTCCAGTTTCACCAGGCTAGCCGATTGATAACGATCGAAATGGTAGTCCAGCGAAGCATAGCCGCGGCTGGTGGATTTCAGACGGTCGAAGAAGTCCAGCACCACTTCGTTCATCGGCAGGTCGTAGGTCACTTGTACCTGGGAGCCGAGGAACAGCATGTCAACCTGCACACCACGTTTTTCGATGCACAGGGTAATGACGTTGCCCAGGTGCTCTTGCGGCACAAGAATATTGGCCCGCACGATCGGCTCACGCATGTCTTCGATCGAGGACAGGTCCGGGAGCTTCGACGGGTTATCGACGTAGATCGTCTCGCCGGTCTTGAGCAGCAGTTCGAAGATTACCGTCGGCGCCGTGGTGATCAGGTCCAGGTTGTACTCGCGCTCCAGGCGCTCCTGGATGATTTCCATGTGCAGCATGCCGAGGAAGCCGCAACGGAAGCCGAAGCCCAGTGCGTCAGAGCTTTCCGGCGTGTATTGCAGCGACGAGTCGTTCAGGGTGAGCTTTTGCAGCGCTTCGCGGAAATCTTCGAAGTCGTCGGAGCTGACCGGGAACAGACCGGCGTAAACCTGCGGCTGAATACGCTTGAAGCCTGGCAGTACATCAACGTCCGGCGTCGAGCTCAAGGTCAGGGTATCGCCCACTGGCGCACCGTGAATGTCCTTGATGCTGGCGATGATGAAGCCCACTTCACCGGCCTTGAGGTCAGCGGTAGGGGTGTGCTTCGGGTTGAATACACCGACGCTGTCTACCAGGTGGATCTTGCCGGTGGACTTGACCAGGATCTTGTCGCCCTTCTTCACACGACCGTGGCGCACGCGCACCAGGGAAACAACACCCAGGTAGTTGTCGAACCAGGAGTCGATGATCAACGCTTGCAGCGGATCTTCGTAGTTGCCGGTCGGTGCAGGAATGGTGGCGACCAGGCGCTCGAGCACTTCGTCGACGCCCAGGCCGGTCTTGGCCGAGCACTCGACCGCATCGGTGGCATCGATGCCGATGATTTTTTCGATTTCTTCTTTAACACGGTCCGGATCGGCCTGTGGCAGGTCGATCTTGTTCAGCACGGGCATCACTTCCAGGCCCTGCTCGATCGCGGTGTAGCAGTTGGCAACCGACTGCGCTTCAACGCCTTGACCGGCATCGACCACCAGCAGCGCGCCTTCACAGGCAGCCAGCGAACGGCTCACCTCATAGGTGAAGTCAACGTGGCCGGGGGTATCAATGAAGTTCAGCTGGTAGTTGATACCGTCGCGAGCCTTGTAATACAAGGTGACGCTGTGCGCCTTGATGGTGATCCCGCGTTCACGCTCAAGGTCCATGGAGTCCAGGACCTGGGCTTCCATTTCGCGCTCGGCGAGGCCGCCACACATCTGGATGAAGCGATCGGCCAGCGTCGACTTGCCATGGTCAATGTGGGCGATGATGGAGAAATTGCGGATATGACTCAAATCACTCACGGATCAACACTCAAAAAGGCTGCAGGCATAGCCCGCCGAAAAATAGCCGGGAATTGTACCTGATCCACGGCGCAAGCGTCACGTTCGCAGGTCAGACGGTGCCTACAAAAACGCCCCGGTCTTGCGACAAGGGCGTTTTTTAACGTCAAAGCGGTCGGAAAATGCCCGCCATCAGCCTGCTCGACGCAACAGCCAGAGCCCCGCCACGGCACAAACACCCGCCGGCACCAGCACCGAAAGCAACGGCGGGAAGCCGAACACCTGGCTCGAAGGCCCCAGCAGATCCTGAACGATGCGGAAGGTGAAGCCCACCAGCACGCCGGTGAACACCCGTTGACCCAGGGTCACCGAGCGCAGCGGACCAAAGATGAAGGAAATCGCCATCAACACCAGAGCGGCAGTCACCAGCGGCTGCAACACCTTGACCCAAAATGCCAGCCAGTAGCGGCCATTGTTCAGCCCCTGGTCCGCCAGATAATGGATGTAACTCCACAGGCCACTGATCGACAGCGACTCGGGCACCATGATCACGGTGTTCAGCAACTGCGGACTCAACGCAACGTCCCAGCGCTCTTGCGGGGTCGAAACCACTTCGGTGCTGCGCTCGTGGAACAGCGTGGTCGTGACATCCGACAACTGCCAGTGATCGTTTTCAAAGTTGGCACGCTTGGCGAAACTCGCCGACAGCATGTGCCGCTCTTTGTCGAAGCGATAACGGGTCACGCCATACAGGATGCCGTTGGGTTGTACCGAGTTGACGTGAATGAACTCATCGCCCTGGCGGTGCCACAAGCCGTGCCTGGCGCTTTGTGCATCACCGCTGCCCTGGGCCAGCGAGCGATTGGCCTGCGCGGCGGTTTCAGCGGGCGGAGCGACGTACTCGCCGACCAGCACGCCGGCCAGCATCAATACCAGCATCGGCTTCATGACCGCCCAGACGATCCGGCCGATCGACACACCGGCGGCGCGCATGATGGTCAGCTCACTGTTGCTGGCCAGGCTGCCCAGACCGATCAGGCAGCCGATCAGCGCAGCCATCGGCAGCATTTCGTACATCCGGCGCGGAGCGGTCAACAACACGTAACTCAGCACATCGACCAGGGTGTAGGTATCGCTGATTTCCCCCATCTCGTCGATGAAGGCAAACAGTGTCGCCAGACCAAGAATGATCCCGAGCACCGCCAGGATCGCCATGAACACACTGCTACCAATGTAGCGATCAAGCTTAACCACGGGCCACCTCCAGCGCGCTGCGGCGACTCGCCCTCTTCAAGCGCAAGGGTTCCCAGTAGAGCAAGCCCAGGCCGATGGACAGGAAAATCCCGTGCACCCACCACAAGCCGAACACCGCAGGGATCTTGCCCTTGTCCAGGGCACCGCGGGCGGCAATCAGAATGGTCAGGTAAGCCATATAAAGAAGAATCGCCGGCAGTAACTTGAGGAATCGGCCCTGACGCGGGTTGACCCGTGACAGCGGCACCGCCATCAAGGTCACGATAAACACCAGCAACGGCAGAGACATGCGCCATTGCAGCTCGGCGCGCATGCGAATGTCGTCACTGCCGATCAATGTACGGGTCGGCATTGCATCACGGTCGGTGACTTCGTCACTGACTTCCGGTTTTGGCAGCAACACACCGTACTCGTCATACTTGATCGCCCGGTAGTCGGCCTGCCCCGGACTACCGTCATAGCGATAGCCGTTATCAAGAATCAGGTAGCGGTTGCCGTCCGGACGAATTTCCTGGCGCCCCCTTTCCGCCACCAGCACAGAAATCCCGCGATCCTTGTTATTGGAACTGATGTTTTTTTGCGAGATGAACACACCACCCAGATTGACGCGGTCATCGGACATGCTCTCGGTGTAGGTGACCCGGGTGCCGTCGCGCAAAGCCTGGAAACGCCCTGGCTCCAGGGTATCGAATTCGGTCAGGGCATCCTGCTTGTTCAGCAGCAACTGAAACTGATTGGCCCCCTGTGGCGCCAGGCTCAGGCTCAGCCACGCAACGACGAGTGCAACCAGGGTGGCCGGGAACAGCGTCATGCAAAACAGCCGCTGCTGGCTCATGCCCGTGGCCGAGAGCACGGTCATTTCGCTTTCGAGGTACAGGCGCCCGTAGGACAACAGGATCCCGAGAAACAGCCCCAGCGGCAGGATCAGCTGGAGGAAGCCCGGCAGGCGATAGCCCATGATCAGGAACAACGACCCCGGATCCAGCAGGCCCGAAGCCGCCTGGGCGAGGTATTTGATGAAGCGACCGCTCATGATGATGACCAGCAGCACGGCACTGACGGCGCTCAAGGTCAACAGAACTTCGCGGGATAGATAACGGAAGACGATCAAACCAGACACTCCAGGGTTGTCAGGCTAAGGCGGCCAAACAAGCAAACGTATCGGACAGCCCGCAAGGCAGAGCCGCCGAAAAAAGATGGCGCATTATCCTGTGATTGGGTGCGCCTGTCACTGCGCAATGCATCCCCCCCTTGTAGGAGCGAGCCTGCTCGCGATGGTCGTCAACGATAACGCGGGGAGCCTGACACCCTGCGTCACTCTTGGGGTCTTCGCGAGCAGGCTCGCTCCTACATTCGTGCGGCCGAGGGTTGTCAGCCGCCGCTGGCGAGGTTCAAACTGCGGCCTTTGTCGCCGGTCGATCCTGGCGCCTTTCTGTTTATAAGCAATCGACGCACATAAGGTGTCGAGCGCATGCGTGATAACCATCAATTCAGGGACCCGGACATGGAACTGGTTGTAAAAAGCGTCAACCCCGAAACGTTGAAGACCGCCACTCTCGTGGTCTCCGTCGGCGAAGGCCGCAAGCTCGGCGGTGTTGCCAGACAACTCGACGAACTGAGCGGCGGCGCAATCAGCACTGTGCTCAAGCGCGGCGACCTGGCCGGCAAGGTCGGCCAGAGCCTGCTGCTGCACAGCCTGCCGAACCTCAAGGCCGAGCGTGTGCTGCTGGTTGGCGTTGGCAAGGACGACGAACTGGGTGACCGCCCGTTCCGCAAGATCATCGCCGGCATCCTCAATACCCTCAAAAGCCTGGGCGGCAGCGATGCAGTGCTGGCCCTGGATGAAGTGGTCGTCAAAGGCCGCGACAGTTATGGCAAGACCCGCCTGCTGGCCGAAACCCTGGTGGACGGCGAGTACAGCTTCGACCAGTTCAAGAGCCAGAAAGCCGAACCCCGCGCGCTGAAGAAAATCACCCTGCTGACCATCAAGGCCGCCCAGGCTGAAGTGCAACGCGCCGTGACCCACGCCACCGCCATCGCCAACGGCATGGCCTTCACCCGCAACCTGGGTAACCTGCCGCCGAACATCTGTCACCCGACCTTCCTCGGTGAGCAGGCCAAAGACCTGGGCAAAGAATTCAAGGACCTGAAAGTCGAAGTCCTCGACGAGAAGAAGATCAAGGCTCTGGGCATGGGCTCGTTCTACGCCGTCGGCCAGGGCAGCGCCCAGCCTCCGCGCCTGATCGTCATGCAATACAACGGTGGCAAGAAATCCGAGAAGCCGTACGCGCTGGTCGGCAAAGGCATCACCTTCGACACCGGCGGCATCAGCCTCAAGCCGGGTGCCGGCATGGATGAAATGAAGTACGACATGGGCGGCGCCGCCAGCGTGTTCGGTACCCTGCGTGCCGTGCTCGAGCTGAAGCTGCCGATCAACCTGGTGTGCATCCTGGCCTGCGCCGAAAACATGCCGAGCGGCAACGCTTCGCGCCCGGGCGACATCGTCACCACCATGAGCGGCCAGACCGTGGAAATCCTCAACACCGACGCCGAAGGCCGTCTGGTGCTGTGCGACGCCCTGACCTACTCCGAGCGCTTCAAGCCGCAAGCGGTCATCGACATCGCGACCCTGACCGGCGCCTGCGTGGTTGCCCTGGGCTCCCACACCTCGGGCCTGCTGGGCAACAATGACGAACTGATCGACCAACTGCTGAGCGCCGGCAAGGCTGCCGACGACCGCGCCTGGCAACTGCCGCTGTTCGATGAGTACCAGGAACAGCTGGACAGCCCGTTCGCCGACATCGCCAACATTGGCGGCCCGAAAGCCGGCACCATCACTGCGGCCTGCTTCCTGTCGCGCTTCACCAAGAACCTGAACTGGGCGCACCTGGACATCGCCGGCACGGCCTGGACCAGCGGCGGCAAGGACAAGGGCGCCACTGGCCGTCCGGTTCCCCTGCTGACCCAATACCTGCTGGACCGCGCCAAAGCCTGAAACCGTTGATGGGCGGCGGCGTCACTTTTCGGTGGCGCCGCTTGCCGCTCTGGAACCGCAATGACCAAAGTCGACTTCTATATCCTGCCCAGCGCCGATCCTTCGGCACGCCTGGACTTTGCCTGCAAGCTCACCGAGAAAGCCTGGCGCATGGGCCACCGCATCTACCTGCATTGCAGCGACGCGGCCCAGCGTGACGATCTCGATGCGCGGCTGTGGGCGTTCAAGGGCGAAAGCTTCGTGCCCCACGGCCCCGCCGACACCGAGCCTGAGGGTTTGATTGTCCTGGGGTTGGGCGATGACTGCGGTCAACATCAGGATTTGCTGGTCAATCTCGACCTGAAAGTCCCGGCCTTCGCCAACAAGTTCGCCCGGGTGGCGGAAGTGGTGGTGGAGGATCCGACGATCAGAGCGGCCGCGCGGGAGAGTTTCCGTTTCTACCGCGAACAGGGCTATCCTCTGCAAGATCACCGTTTACAGCGACTCTGAGCCTTCCAATGGACACTCCAAAACCGCTGCAACAGTCCGCGCACCTGCTGGACGACCTTGAGTCGATCCGCCAATTGCTCGGCGATGACAACCTGCAACCGCCTCTGCTGACCGACACGGTCGAGGAAGGTGATCAGGAACAGATTCCCATGTTGTTCGACGCCGTGAGCGAACCTTCGCCACCCGTCGTACCGACAACGCCTGCCCCGATCGTTGAACCCGTCACCGCGGCGACCTCGGCGCCCGCCCCCAGCAAGAACCCGGATGACTTGCTGCACCTGGACAGCGAATTGCGCGCCGCCGCGCAATTGATCATGCAAGACGTGATCGACGATTTCGCCCCGCACATCGAGACCGAAATCAAACGCCGCCTCAGTGCACGACTGGAGCGCTTGTTGAGCCAGTACAACGACTGAACAGCTTGCAGTGGAGGGGCTCTTCTGTGGGAGCGAGCTTGCTCGCGATGACGATCTGTCTGGCACATCAATGCTGAATTTGCTGACCCCATCGCGAGCAAGCTCGCTCCCACACAAAGCGTCTCGCCACAAGTTGAATCTTCAGGTACTGAGATAGCGTCCGATCAACGCGATCCCGCTGGCCAGCACCAGCCACGTCACCAGACGCACAAACGCCTCGCGGGACAAGCGCATGGTCAGCCGTCGACCGAACCACAGCCCCAGCACCATCGCCGGCAACAGACAAACCGCCAGCACCAGCAACGGCATATCGGCATACACACCGGCGATTGCAAACAGGCTCAAACGCACCACCGTACTGCAACTGATCAGCGCACTCTGGGTGGCCCGGGCAGCCTCCTTGGGCAACCGGCTGTTCAAATAGATCGCATAGAGAAAACCGCCGCTGCCAAACAACGCGCCAAACATTCCGCCCACCGTCCCCATCGGCAGCGCCCACGCGGCGGACAACTGCGCCGGACGGACCTTTATCCACAGGCTGTAAATTGCATAGGCGCTGATAAACAGCCCCATCAGCAGCAGCAACAGGTCGGATTTCAGGTTCAGCAGGAATATCACGCCGAGGGTGCAGCCCACCGCCATGCACGGCAGCAACCGCAACAGCTCCGGCCTCGCCACATCGCGCCGCGAAGGCAACAGATTGCCGAATGCCGCGACAAAATCGAGCAGCACCAGCAACGGCACGATCTTCGACAGTGGCATGAACAGAATCAGAATCGGCCCCGCCACCAGCGCGGTGCCGAAACCGGCGATGCCGAACACGATGTAGGCCAGGGCAATGCCCGCACCGATTACCAGCCAGTCCAGCGGGCCAAAGGGCCATTGGTTCAACAACTCAAGCACTGTAAATCTCCTGTCATCCTTGAATGCTCCCTACGACTTTACCTCCTGTGGGAGCGGGCTTGCTCGCGAAAGCGACCTTCCATTCGGCATTGACCTGGCTGACACACCGCCTTCGCGAGCAAGCCCGCTCCCACAAGGGATTTATGCCGAGTCATGGAGATTATTCATGGAATGCCTTTAAACTGCGCCCCATGATTAAAGATCCCTTTGCAAGACTCGGCCTGGACCGCGAAGTCCTGACCGTCAGCCAGCTCAACGGCCGTGCGCGGGTGTTGCTTGAAGACGTGTTCAGCAACATCTGGGTCGAAGGCGAAATCTCCAACCTCGCCCGCCCGGCTTCCGGCCACGTCTATTTCACCCTCAAGGACAGCGGCGCCCAGGTGCGTTGCGCGTTGTTCCGGCAGAACGCGGCACGGGTTCGTCAGGCCTTGAAAGACGGCCTGGCGGTCAAGGTGCGTGGCAAGGTCTCGCTGTTCGAGGGACGCGGTGATTATCAGCTGATCCTCGACACCGTGGAGCCGGCTGGCGATGGCGCCTTGCGCCTGGCGTTCGATGCACTCAAGGAAAAGCTCAGCGCCGAAGGCCTGTTCAGTGCCGAGCGCAAGGTGCCGTTGCCGGCGCATCCGCAACGCATCGGCATCATCAGTTCGCCCACTGGGGCGGTGATCCGCGACATCATCAGCGTGTTCCGCCGTCGTGCACCGCAGGTGCAATTGACCCTGATCCCTACCGCCGTACAGGGCCGCGAAGCCACAGCGCAGATTGTCCGCGCCCTGAAACTGGCCGATGCCCGCGGTTTCGACGCACTGATCCTGGCCCGGGGCGGTGGCTCGCTGGAAGATCTCTGGTGCTTCAACGAAGAAGCCGTGGCCCGCGCCGTAGACGCTTGCGTGACGCCGATTGTCAGCGCGGTCGGCCATGAAACCGACGTGTCGATCAGCGACTTCGTGGCCGACGTGCGCGCGCCCACCCCTTCCGCTGCCGCCGAATTGCTGGCACCGGACTCCAGCGACCTGATGCGTCGGGTCGAAAGCCTGCACCGACGGCTGGTGATGCGCATGCGGGACCGCTTGATGCGCGACCGCCTGCGCCTGGAAGGCGTTTCCCGACGTCTGCGCCATCCCGGCGAGCGCCTGCGCCAGCAAGCGCAACGCCTGGATGACCTGGACATGCGCATGCGCCGTGCGTTCGAGCGCAGCCTCAACACCCGCCGCGAACGCTTGATCCGCCTGGAAACCCGTCTGGCTGCACAACATCCGGGCCGGCAACTGGCAATGCTTCGCCAGCGCCTCGACAGCCTGGCCGAACGCCTGCCGCGCGCGATCCGCGAAGGGCTGAAGAGCCGTCGCCTGCAGTTGCACAGCCAGATGCAGACACTGCATGTGGTCAGCCCGTTGGCGACCCTCGGCCGTGGCTACAGCATCTTGCTGGACGAGCGCGGCAACGCGATCCGCAACGCCGCGCAAACCCATACCGGCCAGCGCCTGAAGGCCAAACTGGGCGAAGGCGAACTGCAAGTACGGGTCGAAGACAATCACCTGACGCCCGTCACCCTTTCTTTACTGGATTGATCCATGCCGCGTTTCTTTGCTCCGTTGCTGTTGCTGCTCCTGACCTTCAACGCCCATGCCGACAGCTACATTACTCGCCAGTTGAACAAACCGGTGCCGGGAGGCGTTGCGGTGGTGGACCTGGGCACGTCCGCCCAGGCGCCAAAAGCCACTTATCAAGGTAAACCGGTGCTGGTAGTGAAGGAGCAGAACAACTGGCTGGCCATTGTCGGCCTGCCGCTGACGGTCAAGCCGGGGGTTCAATCGGTCAGCAGCGGCGGCCGTAATCTGAATTTTACGGTTGGCAACAAGAAATACCCGGAACAGCGCATCACCCTGAAGAACACCCAACAGGTCAATCCGGACCCGGAAAATCTCAAGCGCATCGAGCGTGAACTGGCTGAGCAGATTACTGCCTACCGCACGTTCAGCCCCAACACCCCGAGCAACCTGCTGCTGGACAAACCGGTGAACGGGCCGCTGTCGAGCAAGTTCGGCGTGCGGCGCTTTTTCAACGGTGAAGAACGCAACCCCCACTCAGGCCTGGACTTCGCCGTACCCGGCGGTACGCCAATCAAGACCCCGGCCGCCGGCAAGGTGATCCTGATCGGTAACTATTTCTTCAATGGCAACACGGTGTTCGTCGACCATGGCCAGGGGTTTATCAGCATGTTCTGCCACATGTCGAAAATCGACGTGAAGGTGGGGCAGCCACTGGCCCGTGGTGACGTGGTCGGCAAAGTCGGTGCGACCGGCCGCGCGACCGGACCGCACATGCACTGGAACATCAGCCTGAACGATGCGCGGGTCGATCCGGCTATCTTCATTGGTGCGTTTCAGCCCTAGCTTTTTGTTGAAGCTGATGGCCTCATCGCGAGCAAGCTCGCTCCCACAGGGTTTGCGCTGTACCTGTGGGAGCGAGCTTGCTCGCGATGGCAATATCACAGACACCGAAAGCAGTCCGGCAGTGTCACATCATCAATTGCGCACCACTCAAACCTCGCGCAAACAACAAAACAATCACTGCCAATCACAGCAATAAAATCTCGATAAATACCCGCCCACGAGTATTCCTCTCAATTTTTTTCGACTGCTTGCCATCTTTCCCCCCCAAGGTTAGGGTTGAAGGCATGAAAACCTCTCACACCCTCATTCAGCTCCGCCAACACCGCAGCCTGTGCCTCGTCAGTGCACGACTGCCGGGCTGAATCGTGGTGCCTCGTCCCAAGCGTTAGTCCAAGAACTTTTGATCCACCGGCAGGCCGCCTTTTTTCGGCCAACACAATAAGGATTTCCTGATGAGCATGCTCAAAGACCCGTCTTCGAAATACCGCGCGTTCCCGACCATCGACATTCCGGACCGCACCTGGCCGTCGAAAACCATCACCGCCGCGCCGATCTGGTGCAGCTCCGACCTGCGCGACGGCAACCAGTCGCTGATCGAACCGATGGACGCCGTCAAGAAGCTGCGTTTCTGGAAAACCCTGGTGCAGGTCGGCGTGAAGGAAATCGAAGCGTCGTTCCCGGCCGCCTCGCAAACCGACTTCGACTTCGTCCGCACCCTGATCGAAGGCAACCACATCCCGGACGACACCACCATCCAGGTGCTGACCCAGGGCCGTGAAGACCTGATCGAGCGCACCTTCGAATCCCTGCGCGGCGCGAAGAAAGCCATCGTTCACCTGTACAACGCGACCTCCCCTTCCTTCCGCCGCATTGTCTTCAACCAGGACAAGGACGGGGTCAAGGCCATCGCCGTGAACGCCGCCAAGCTGTTCGTCAAATACGCGGCCATGCAGCCGGATACCGAGTGGACCTTCGAATACTCGCCGGAAACCTTCAGCGCCACCGAAATGGAGTTCGCCAAGGAAGTCTGCGACGCGGTGATCGAAGTCTGGAACCCGACGCCCGAGCACAAGATGATCCTCAACCTGCCGGCCACGGTGGAATGCGCGACGCCGAACATCTATGCCGACCAGATCGAATGGTTTGGCCGTCACATCAACCGTCGTGACAGCGTGATCATCAGCCTGCACACCCACAACGACCGTGGCACCGGCGTTGCCGCCACCGAACTGGGCCTGATGGCTGGCGCCGACCGTGTCGAAGGCTGCCTGTTCGGCAACGGCGAGCGTACCGGTAACGTCGACCTCGTGACCGTGGCGTTGAACCTCTACACCCAGGGCGTGAACCCTGAGCTGGACTTCTCCGACATCGACGGCGTGCGCAAAGTCGTCGAAGAGTGCAACCAGATCCAGGTGCACCCGCGTCACCCGTACGTCGGTGACCTGGTGCATACCGCGTTCTCCGGCTCGCACCAGGATGCGATCCGCAAGGGCTTTGCCCAGCAGAAACCGGACGCACTGTGGGAAGTACCGTACCTGCCGATCGACCCGGCCGACATCGGCCGCAGCTACGAGGCGGTCATCCGCGTCAACAGCCAGTCGGGCAAGGGCGGTATCGCCTACCTGCTGGAACAGGAATACGGCATCAGCCTGCCGCGTCGCATGCAGATCGAGTTCAGTCAGGTCGTGCAGCGTGAAACCGACCGCCTGGGCCTGGAAATGACCGCCCAGCAGATCCACGCATTGCTGCACAGCGAGTACTTGCAGGCCAACACCCCGTACGCGCTGGTCAGCCATCGCCTGCAGGAAGAAAACGGTCACAGCGCCGTCGAAGTGGAAGTGGCCAGCCAAGGCCAGGGCGAGACTAACCTGCACTGGCGCGGCAAGGGCAACGGCGCCCTGGAGGCGCTGGTGGCCGGCTTGCCGGTACCGGTGGAAATCATGGATTACAACGAGCACGCCATCGGCGCTGGCACCAACGCCAAGGCTGCGGCCTACATTGAACTGCGTGTGAACGGCGAACGCGCGGTGCATGGCGTCGGCATCGACGAAAACATCACCACCGCCAGCTTCAAGGCCCTGTTCAGCGCACTGAACCGTTCGCTGAGCCAGCCGGAAGCGAAAGCGGCGTAAGCTGTCAGCCGAAAAGCAAAAGGCCCCGGGTGTGAACCTCGGGGCCTTTTTGTTTGCCTGCAGATTTTTGTGGTGCCCGTCCCGGCCCCTTCGCGAGCAAGCCCGCTCCCACAGGGGACCGCATTCCAAATGTGGGAGCGGGCTTGCTCGCGAAGGGGCCAGATCAGGCAGCGAAAAAAATCAGGTGAACTCGAAGGTATCGGCATCCAGATTCGCCGGAAACCGCGTGCGATACGCCGCCAGTTCCGCCGCATCCAGCACCACCTTGAACACCCCGTCAGCCTCTCCGGCACTGAGCAGCGTCTCGCCCTGGAAATCCAGGACCTGGCTGTCACCGGTATACGCAAAACCTTTGCCATCCGTGCCAATACGGTTCACCGCCGCCACATAGCACAGGTTCTCGATCGCCCGCGCCGGCAGCAAGCGGTTCCAGTGCTGGCGCCGCGCACCGGGCCAGTTCGCGGTGTACAGCAGCAGGTCGGTGTCCTGGGCGTCACGGCTCCACACCGGGAAGCGCAGGTCGTAGCAAATCAGCGGCCGTACTCGCCAGCCCTTGAGCTCGAACTGCACCTGGCGCTCGCCGGGGGTGTAGTGGTTATGCTCACCGGCCATGCGGAACAGGTGACGCTTGTCGTAATGCCACACCTCGCCATCCGGGCGTGCCCACAACAGGCGATTGCGATGACTGCCGTCGGCGGCCTGGACGATCACGCTACCGGTGATCACCGCATCAAGCCTCAAAGCCTGAGCCCGCAGCCATTTACTGGTGGGGCCGTTTTCCGCTTCGGCGAGGGCTTCCGACTCCATGGAGAACCCGGTGGTGAACATCTCCGGCAGAATGATCAGGTCGGCGCCGCGAGCCTGCTCCAGCAACGGCTCGAAATGCTCGAGGTTGGCCTGGCGGTCGTGCCAGGCCAGGGACGTCTGGATCAGCGCAACGGTCAGTTTCGGCAATGCACTCAGATCACGCATAGTTTTTCCGCCGCTTCACGCAGGGTCTCCTCACGCTTGGCAAAGCACAGCCGCACCAGGCGCTGGCCGACCGGTGGCGTCTGGTAGAACACCGAGATCGGGATACTGGCCACACCGTGCTCGCGAGTCATCCACAGGGCCATCTCGACGTCATTGAGGTCCGGGCGGATCTGCGAGTAATCGACCAACTGGAAATAGGTGCCGGTCACCCGGGTGAAACTGAAACGCGACGGCGCCAGCAGATCGCAGAACAGATCACGCTTGGCCTGATAAAAAGCAGGCAGCTCTTCGACGTGCTCCGGATGCTCGGCCATAAAATCGGCCAAGGCATATTGCAGCGGCGTCACACCACAGAAATTGACGTACTGGTGCACCTTGCGCAATTCCGCCGTCAGGGCCGGCGGTGCGATCACATAACCGGTTTTCCAGCCGGTGACGTGGTAGGTCTTGCCGAACGAACTGACCACGAATGCACGCTGATACAGCTCTTCATGGGCCAGCACGCTGACGTGAGGCACGCCGTCATACACCAGATGTTCATAGACTTCGTCGCTGATCACATAGATATCGCGATCACGGATTAACGTCGCCAACTGGTCGAGTTCGTCACGGCTGATCAACGCACCGCTAGGGTTGTGCGGGGTGTTGAGGATGATCATCCGCGTGCGCGGGCTCAGTGCCTGAGCAAGCTTCTCGAAGTCGATACTGAAATCGTTCAGGCCCAGTTGCACATGCACGCAACGGCCGCCTGCCAGCTCCACCGAAGGTTCGTAGCTGTCGTATGCCGGGTCAAACACAATGACTTCGTCACCGCTGTGGATAACCGCCTGAATGGCACAGAAAATCGCCTCGGTCGCGCCGGGGGTAACCGTCACTTCAGTATCCACATCCACCTGCACGCCATAACTGCGGGCGATCTTCGCCGCGATCTGCTGACGCAACACCGGCAGCCCGGTCATTGGCGAATACTGGTTATGGCCGCTGGCGATATGCCGGCCGACCGCATCGCACAGGGCCTGCGGGGCCGCGAAATCGGGAAAGCCCTGGGACAGATTGAGCGCGCCGGTCTGAGCCGCGAGCTGAGACATCTGAGTGAAGATAGTGATGCCGACATTCGGCAGCTTGCTGGTGATCATCGGTGGTTCCCTGCTCTACACCCGGCTCTACGGCGGCGCGGGGGAGTCCGAGGATAGCCCAAACGGCAGGCATGAAAAAGGGCGCCATTGGCGCCCTTTCCATCCCACGGGAAAAAACTCGATCAGCGCTTGTCGCGACGCTTCTTGTCGGCCTTCTTGTGGTGCGACATCAAGCGACGCTTCTTGTTGACCTGACGGTCGGTGAGCGTGTTCTTGTTGCCTTCGTACGGGTTCTCGCCACCCTTGAACTCGATGCGGATCGGCGTACCGACCAGCTTCAGCACACGGCGGTAGGTGTTTTCCAGGTAACGCACGTAGGACTTCGGCACCTTCTCGATCTGGTTGCCGTGGATCACGATGATCGGCGGGTTCGCGCCACCAAGGTGAGCATAACGCAGCTTGATCCGGCGGCTGTTGACCATCGGCGGCTGGTGCTCGCTGACCGCGTCTTCCAGGATCTGTGTCAGGCGACTGGTCGGCCAACGGGTAACCGCGGACTTGAACGAGTTCTGTACCGACGCGTAGAGGTTGCCCACGCCGGTGCCGTGCAGTGCCGAGATAAAGTGAATATCGGCAAACTCGACGAAAAACAGACGACGCTGCAACTCGATCTTGACGAAGTCGCGCTCGCTCGGCGTCATGCCGTCCCACTTGTTGATCGCGATGACCAATGCACGACCGGCCTCAAGGGCAAAGCCCAGCAGGTTGAGGTCGTGATCCACCACGCCTTCGCGGGCGTCCATCACGAAGATCACCACGTTGGCGTCTTTGATCGCTTGCAGGGTTTTGACCACGGAGAACTTTTCGACTTCTTCGTGGATCTTGCCGCGCTTGCGCACACCGGCGGTGTCGATCAGCGTGTACTTCTCGTCGTTACGCTCGAACGGGATGTAGATACTGTCGCGGGTGGTGCCGGGTTGGTCATAGACGATTACCCGGTCTTCCCCGAGCATGCGGTTGACCAGGGTCGACTTGCCGACGTTCGGACGGCCGATGATGGCGATCTTGATCCCGTCTTTTTCGCTTGGGCCAGGAATGCGCTTGGCTTCCTCGCCTTCGGCTACATCTTCTTCCTCGCCTTCTTCCAGCTCGTCTTCGTCTTTCGGGAAGTCACTCAGTGCGATTTCCAGCAACTGGGTGATACCACGGCCGTGGGCACCGGCGATCGGGATCGCGTGGCCCATGCCCAACGGGGCGAATTCGGCGCGGGCCATTTCCGGGTCGATGTTGTCGACCTTGTTGGCCACCACGTGGGAACGCTTGTTACGTTTGCGCAAATGCTCGGCGATCATCTGGTCGGCGGCGGTGAAGCCGGCCTTGGCATCTACCAGGAACAGAACGACATCCGCTTCTTCAATGGCCAGCAGCGACTGCTCGGCCATTTTTTCGTCCATACCGTGCTCGTCACCGGAGATACCGCCGGTGTCGATCAGAATGTAGGAACGCCCTTGCCACTTGGCCTCACCGTACTGGCGATCACGGGTCAGACCGGACAAGTCGCCGACGATGGCGTCACGAGTCCTGGTCAGGCGGTTGAACAAGGTGGACTTGCCGACGTTCGGTCGGCCCACCAGGGCGATTACGGGAACCATGCGGCTCTCCACTTCGTTATTTCAGAAAATACAAAAGCCGCTGCGAGGCAGCGGCTGGTGCTCGGGGCAACACTGCGCGCTTGTCTGTGGGAGCGAGCCTGCTCGCGAAAAACGCCAGGGCACCGCGTTTATTCAGGACGCAAACGTTATCGTTGACGTCCATCGCGAGCAGGCTCGCTCCCACACTCATACCCACAAGTGAAGCAGCCTGGGGGGTTAACCCCAAGCATAGTCAAACCTTTACTTAATGGTCAGGGCTTCCAGTTTGCCGCTGTTGCCATACACATAAATCGTGTCACCCACCACCAGCGGACGGGCACGCAGGCCGTCGCTGTCGATGCGCTCGCGGCCGACGAAACGACCGTCCACCTGACTCAGCAGGTGCAGGTAACCTTCCAGGTCACCGACTGCAACGTAGCTGGAGAACACTTCCGGAGCCGACAGTTGACGGCGGGCCAGCGAGTCGTTGCTCCACAAGGCTGTGGTGGAACGCTCGTCGACGCCTTCAACGGTGCCCGAAGACAGGGTCACATAAACGGTACCGAAACCCTGGGCGACACCGGCATAGCTGGAAGCATCACGCTGCCAGAGCTGACGGCCGCTTTGCAGGTCCAGAGCAGCAACGCGCCCCTGATAGCTGGCGACATACAGCGTCTCGCCCGACAGCAGCAAGCCACCGTCGATGTCGACCACGCGCTCCAGCTCCGAACGACCCTGCGGGATCGCTACGCGCTGTTCCCACACCGGTACGCCGTTGGAGATGTCCACGGCAACCACTTTACCGGTCGACAGGCCAGCCACCGCGAGGCGGTTGGTCACGATCGGCGCACTGGTGCCACGCAGGGTCAGTACCGCAGGCGTGCTGTCATAGATCCAGCGACGGTCACCGGTGGAGGCATCCAGGCCGATCAGACGATCGTCCTGGGTCTGAACCACCACGACGTCACCGTTGTTGGCTGGCGGCGCCAGTACTTCGCTGGACACGCGAGCGCGCCACTTTTCTTCACCGTTGATCGCGTCCAGGGCAACGATTTCACCCTTGATCGTGCCAATGGTGACCAGACCGTAACCTACGCCAACGGCGCCGGAAACAGGCAGCTCGAGGTCTTTCTTCCATTTGACGTCGCCGGTGTTGCGGTCCATCGCCATCAACACGCCAGTGACGTCGGCGGCATAGATGGTATCGCCATCGATGGCCGGAACCAGCATGTTGTAGGTTTCGCCCTGACCGTCACCGATAGAACGACTCCACTGCTTGTGCAGAACCACTTCTTCCTTGAAGTCGACCAGTTCGGCCGGAGGCAGTTCTTTTTTGCTGTTGCTGCTGCAACCCGCGGCCAAAATGGCCAGGGCCAGCAATGCTGCATGTTTCCAACGAATCACGTCACGCATCCCCTTTGGCCAGGTCGTCCAGCTTGATTTGCAGGCCACCGACCGCCGCTTCATCCGACAGTGCCGCCTTGGCTTTTTGATACGCCGCGCTCGCCTCGTCGGTACGACCCAGCTGCACCAGCAGGTCACCCTTGAGCTCTTCGCGAGTGGCCAGGAATGCCTTGTCGGCATCGCCTTCGAGCAGCTTCAGTGCTTCGTCGGCCTTGTTTTGCGCGCCGAGTACCTGGGCCAGACGCTGACGGGCGATTTCGCCCAGCGCCGGGTTGGCCGGTTTGGCGACAATGGCCTTGAGCTCGGTGACCGCGTCGTCCAGCTTGCCGCTGTCGACCGCTACCTTGGCCACGAACAGGCTGCCGTACTGCGCATAGGCGCTGCCGCCGAACTCGCTGTTGAGCTTGCCGGCCAGGTCCGAAACACGGGCCGCATCAGGCTTGCCGTCAGGCGTCAGCGTGGTTTCGAGCAATTGCTGATAGAGAATCGAGGCGCCTTGCGACTGATTGCTCTGATACTTCTGGAACGCCTGCCAGCCGAACACGATGACCAGCGCCAACAGGCCGCCAGTGACCAGGGGCTTACCGTTGCGTGACCACCATTCCTTCAATTCCATCAAATGTTCGTCTTCGGTACTCGACACCCCAATACTCCTTAATCGCTAATTCGGCTGTTAAGACAGCTTCAACCCTGCACGACGCAGGTGGCCAGGTGTGCAGCAAGCGCATCCCAGGCAATGCTTTGTTGTTCGCCCTGGCCACGCAGGGGTTTGAAACCTACCACTTGCTGGGCCATTTCGTCGTCACCGAGGATCAGCGCGTACAGCGCGCCGCTCTTGTCGGCCTTCTTGAACTGGCTTTTGAAACTGCCGGCGCCGGCATTCACTTGCAGGCGCAGGTTGGGCAACTGGTCACGCACGCGCTCTGCCAGGGTCAGGCCGGCCAGTTCGGCGGCTTCACCGAAGGCGCAGAGGTAGACGTCGACCTGACGGGAGATCTCTTGCGGGATCTGCTCCAGGGTTTCGAGCAACAGCACCAAGCGTTCGATGCCCATGGCAAAGCCAACGCCGGCGGTCGGCTTGCCACCCATCTGCTCCACCAGACCGTCGTAGCGGCCACCGGCACACACGGTGCCCTGGGCGCCCAGCTTGTCGGTGACCCATTCGAAAACGGTCTTGCTGTAGTAATCCAGCCCGCGAACCAGCTTCGGGTTGATCACATAAGGAATGCCGGCGGCGTCCAGACGAGCCTTGAGGCCCTCGAAATGCACGCGGGATTCTTCGTCGAGGTAGTCGGCCATTTTCGGCGCATCGACCAGAATCGCCTGCGTCTCGGCGTTCTTGGTGTCCAGGACCCGCAACGGGTTGGTCTTCAGGCGGCGCTGGCTGTCTTCGTCCAGCTTGTCCAGATGCCGGGACAGGAACTCGACCAGTGCTTCGCGATAACGACCGCGAGACTCGCTGGTGCCCAGGCTGTTGAGCTCGAGCTTGACCGCATCGCGGATGCCCAGTTCGCCCCACAGGCGCCAGGTCAGCACGATCAACTCGGCGTCGATGTCCGGACCGTCGAGGTTGAACACTTCGACACCGATCTGGTGGAACTGGCGATAACGGCCTTTTTGCGGACGCTCGTGGCGGAACATCGGACCGATGTACCAGAGTTTCTGAACCTGGCCGCCGCCGGTGATGCCGTGCTCCAGCACCGCGCGCACACAGGCCGCCGTGCCTTCAGGGCGCAGGGTCAGGGAGTCGCCGTTGCGGTCGTCGAAGGTGTACATCTCTTTTTCGACGATGTCGGTCACTTCACCGATGGAACGCTTGAACAGTTCGGTGAACTCGACGATCGGCATGCGGATCTGCTTGTAACCGTAGTTATCCAGCAGGCGCGAAACGGTGCCCTCGAAATGACGCCAAAGGGGAGTCTGTTCGGGCAGGATGTCGTTCATGCCACGAATGGCTTGCAGAGACTTGCTCACTTAAATTCCTTAATTCGTTCGGCTCTTTTTAGCCAGGCTTAGCCGCGCGCAATAACGGCAGCTTCAGCTTCGACCTTTTCGGCCGCTTTCTGGCGGATCAAGCGTTCAAGCTCATCCACCAGATTGTCATTCGTCAGTTTCTGCGACGGCTTGCCGTCGATGTAAATCAGGTTCGGCGTGCCGCCGGTCAAGCCGATATGGGCTTCCTTGGCTTCGCCCGGGCCATTGACCACGCAACCGATAACCGCGACATCCAGCGGCACCAGCAAATCCTCGAGGCGCCCTTCCAGCTCGTTCATGGTCTTGACCACATCGAAGTTCTGCCGCGAGCAGCTCGGGCAGGCGATGAAGTTGATGCCACGGGAACGCAGGTGCAGGGATTTGAGAATGTCGTAGCCGACTTTCACTTCCTCGACCGGGTCGGCCGCCAACGAGATGCGGATAGTATCGCCAATCCCTTCGGCGAGCAGCATACCGAGGCCCACGGCAGATTTCACCGTGCCGGAACGCAATCCACCGGCTTCGGTGATGCCCAGGTGCAACGGCTGGACGATTTCCTTGGCCAGCAAGCGGTAGGCTTCGACGGCCATGAACACATCGGAGGCTTTCACGCTGACCTTGAAGTCCTGGAAGTTCAGGCGCTCAAGGTGCTCGACGTGGCGCAAGGCAGACTCGACCAGTGCCGCCGGGGTCGGCTCGCCGTATTTCTTTTGCAGGTCTTTTTCCAGGGAACCGGCGTTCACGCCGATACGGATCGGGATCCCGCGGTCACGGGCAGCATCCACCACCGCACGAACGCGGTCTTCGCGACCGATGTTGCCCGGGTTGATCCGCAGGCAATCGACACCCAGTTCGGCTACGCGCAAAGCGATCCGGTAGTCGAAGTGAATGTCGGCAACCAAGGGTACTTTGACCAGCTGCTTGATCTTGCCGAAGGCTTCGGCGGCGTCCATGTCCGGTACGGAGACCCGCACGATATCGACGCCGGCCGCTTCCAGGCGATTGATCTGCGCGACGGTGGCCGCAACATCGTTGGTGTCGCTGTTGGTCATGCTCTGCACAGCGATAGGCGCATCGCCGCCCACAGGCACGTTACCGACCCAGATCTTGCGGGATTCGCGACGTTTGATTGGAGATTCGCCGTGCATGACTTATTGACCCAACTTCAGGCGAGCAGTCTCGCCACTGGTGAACGGAGCGACATCAACCGGCTGGCCGTTGTAGCTGACCTGAGCGCCACGGGCAAAGCCCAGACGCACGGCAAACGGTGGTTTGCCATTGATTGCCAGGCTGTCGCCTTTGCGTTTGAGACCACTGAACAGCACCTTGCCGCTACCGTCGGTCACTTGTGTCCAGCAATCGGAAGTGAACTGCACCTGAACCTGGCCTTGACCGGCCACCGGCGCGGCTGCCGCTGGAGCCGGAGCGACAGGGGCTACCGGTGCAGTCGCCACGGGAGCCTGGACGGCAGGAGCTGCCGGAGCCGGAGCTGCCGGGGTCACCGGCGCTGCAACAACGGGCGCGGTGGTGTGCGCGGGTGCGGCTGGCGTGGTCGGCGTTACCGGGGCGGCTGGCGCAGTCGCCTGAGCCTGCTCTGGTGCTTCAACCGGAGCGTCGACCTGTGGCAGCGCGAGGGCGGTTACGCCTTCGCTCTGACCTTCCACGACGGCCTGGTCTTCCGGCTCGTCCAGCGGGTGAATCTGTGTCGTACCGTCGGCGCCTTCGACTTCTACGTGTTCTGGTGCCAGACCGATCAGGTCCTTGGTGCGCATCGAGGTCTGATCCTGCCACCAGACGAAACCGCCACCGATCACCGCGACCAGCAACAGCAGGCTGACGATTCGTAAAATGGTGTGGGAAACCCGGACCGGCTCTTCAATACGGCCCAGGCTGTGAACATTGCTGCCCTGGGAGTCGGTACCGGTGGATTGATCGAATTGCTGGACCAGAACGGCCTGGTCCATGCCGAGCAACTTGGCATAGGCGCGAATGTAACCACGGGCAAAAGTATGCCCGGGCAGCTTGTCGAAGGCGCCGGCTTCCAGATTGCTCAGGGAAGTGGTGGTGAGGTTGAGCTTGAGGGCCACTTCGGCCAGCGACCAGCCATTGCTTTCGCGGGCCTGGCGCAAAGTCTCACCGGGGTTTACGCGATTCGCTGCTACAACTTCGGGATGCGCCGCTTTCATCATTGCTCCGACAGGTATTGCTGATATTCCGGCGTACCGGGATAGAGTCTTTTTAGTTGCAGGCCTGCACTTGCGGCCTTGTCGCGGTCTTCGAACACTTTTGCCAGCCGAACGCCGAGCAATAGACTACGTGCATTTTGCCCGGAGAGCTGGCTAAAACGGTCGTAATAGTCACGCGCAGGCACATAATGCCTGTCTTCGTAAGACAACTCAGCCATTTCCAGCAATGCACGTGGTTGTTGGCGGTTCAGGCGCAGGGCTTTTTCCAGTTGCTGCCGGGACAGATCGCGCTGACCGAGCATCGCTGCGGTCATGCCAAGGTTCTCGAACACCCGCGAACGCTCAGGATACAGGGTATCGGCAGCGGCCTGTTCAAAGCGCTCGTAGGCTTCGTTGTAACGCTTCTGCTCGAACAGGAAACTGCCGTAGTTATTGAGGATTCGTGCATCGGCGGGACGGGAAGCCAGCGCCTTGCGAAAATGCTCGTCGGCAAGTTCCGGTTCCATCTCGGCCTGGAACACCAGCCCCAGCGCCGCGTTGGCATCAGGGTCGGAACCATCCAGCTCCAATGCTTTCTTCAACGGAACCTTGGCGCGTTCGGTCATGCCTTGTTGTAAATACCCGATACCGAGTTGCACATAGGCCTCACGCGCTTCATCACGGCCCTTGCTGGTCTTCATCGGGTTGTAATCACCCGAAAGCACGCAGCCAGCACACAGGCTGGCCAACAGCAAAAGCAGCGCAAAGCGCAGGGACATAGAGATCCTCTCTTGGTTATTTCGCGGCGTCTTGCGCTACATCGTTGTCGGCGTTGAGTTCACGCACGGCGATATAACGTTCGCTGCGACGGGTGCGATCCAGCACCTGCCCTACCAGTTGACCACAGGCCGCATCGATGTCTTCACCACGGGTGGTGCGGACGGTGACGTTGAAACCGGCATGATGAAGCTGATCCTGGAAACGACGAATGGCATTGTTGCTCGGGCGCTCGTAACCGGAGTGCGGGAACGGGTTGAACGGGATCAGGTTGATCTTGCACGGGATGTTCTTGAGCAGCTCGATCATCTCCACGGCGTGCTCGACCTTGTCGTTGATATCTTTGAGCAAGGTGTACTCGATGGTCAGCACGCGCTTTTCGCCGAGATTCGACATGTAGCGCTGGCACGACTCGAGGAGCATCTTAAGCGGATACTTCTTGTTGATCGGCACCAATTGGTTACGCAATGCGTCATTCGGTGCGTGCAGGGACAACGCCAGGGAGACGTCGATGTGCTTGGAGAGCTCATCGATCATCGGCACCACGCCGGAGGTCGACAGGGTCACACGGCGCTTGGAAATGCCGTAGCCCAGGTCGTCCATCATCAAATGCATGGCCGCGACGACGTTGTCGAAGTTCAGCAGCGGCTCACCCATGCCCATCATCACCACGTTGGTGATGGCACGGTCGACGGTTGCCGGGACGCTGCCAAAGGATTTGTTGGCAATCCACACCTGCCCGATGACTTCGGCGGCGGTGAGGTTGCTGTTGAAGCCTTGCTTGCCGGTGGAGCAGAAACTGCAATCCAGGGCACAGCCTGCCTGGGACGAAACGCACAAGGTGCCGCGCTTGCCCTGGGGAATGTAAACGGTCTCGACGCAGCTGCCGGACGCCACGCGCACCACCCACTTGCGGGTGCCGTCGCTGGAGATGTCCTCGCTGACCACTTCCGGACCACGGACCTCGGCAACAGTCTTGAGCTTTTCGCGCAAGGCCTTGCTGACGTTCGTCATGGCATCGAAATCATCGACACCAAAGTGGTGAATCCATTTCATTACCTGACCGGCACGGAAACGCTTCTCCCCGATTGAGTCGAAGAATTTTTCCATTTCCAGCTGGGTCAGACCCAGCAGGTTAGTTTTTACAGTCGATGTAGTCATGGATTCACCTTCACTCTTAAGCCAATGCTTAGCGAGTGGTTACTTCAGTAGCTGCGAAGAAGTACGAGATTTCGCGAGCGGCAGCGGCTTCGGAGTCCGAACCGTGTACGGCGTTGGCGTCGATGGAATCAGCGAAGTCAGCGCGGATGGTGCCGGCAGCAGCTTCTTTAGGGTTGGTAGCGCCCATCAGCTCACGGTTCAGAGCGATAGCGTTTTCGCCTTCCAGAACCTGAACGACAACCGGACCGGAGATCATGAAAGCAACCAGGTCGTTGAAGAAACCACGAGCGCTGTGCTCAGCGTAGAAGCCTTCAGCTTCGGCTTTGGACAGTTGCTTCAGTTTCGAAGCTACAACGCGCAGGCCAGCTTTTTCGAAACGAGTGGTGATCTCGCCGATAACGTTTTTAGCAACGGCGTCAGGCTTGATGATGGAGAAAGTACGTTGAACAGCCATGGTGTAACTCCAGAAACGGTAATTTACGAAAAATTAAACCCGCGAATTATACGCGGGTTCTCGGGTATTGCCTAACCTGCTCGACAGACTCAGTCTGCCTCTTCGATCCAGGCGGCCTGAATGGCTTCAAGCACTTTCTCGCCGCCGCGGGTCGGATCATCGCTGAACTCCGGCAATGCCAGCACCCATTGGTGCAGATCGACGAAGTTCACGTAACGCGGGTCCACCTCAGGCTTGCTTTCAGCCAACTGGATCGCGATTTCCAGCACATCAACCCATTTCAGACTCATTTCAGATCCTTGAATCAGTGCGGTGCTTCGGCCGCATGGTTGAGCGAATACTTCGGAATCTCGACGGTCAGGTCTTCGGTACCGACCTTGGCCTGGCACCCCAGACGGGACTCGCGCTCAAGACCCCAAGCCTTATCAAGGTAGTCCTCTTCCAGCTCATCAGCCTCTTCCAGCGAGTCGAAACCCTCGCGGATGATGCAGTGGCAAGTGGTGCAGGCACAAACGCCGCCACAGGCACTTTCCATCTCGATGTGGTGCTCGTGGGCCAGTTCGAGGATGGAAATACCCGTCTCAGCCTCAACAACCATGCCTTCGGGGCAAAACTTCTCGTGTGGCAGAAAAATGACCTGCGGCATCGTTATTCCTCAATCTCATTCAGGTTGCGCCCCGCCAGCGCGGCTTTCACCGTCGAGTCCAGGCGGCGGGCAGCAAAGGCGTCGGTCACTTGCGACAGACGCTTGGTCTGCTGCTCGATGGCGTAACCATCGGTACCTTTCATCAGTTCGGTCAGTTCCTGCACCTGCAGGTCGATGACCATGCGCTCGTCGGCGTCGAGCAGTCGGTCGCCGTCGGCCTCCAGGGCAGCCTGCACCGCTTCGATCAGGCGCTGGGCATCGACCTGCTGCTCACGCAGTACGCGGGCAACCTTGTCATCGTTGGCGTGCTGGAACGAATCCTTGAGCATCTTGGCGATTTCGCCGTCGGTCAGACCGTAGGACGGCTTGACCTGGATGCTGGCTTCGACGCCCGAACCCAGTTCGCGGGCGGACACACTGAGCAAGCCATCGGCATCGACCTGGAAGGTCACACGAATCTTCGCTGCGCCGGCCACCATCGCTGGAATGCCACGCAGCTCAAAGCGCGCCAGGGAGCGACAGTCGCTGATCAGCTCGCGCTCGCCCTGCAACACGTGGATGGCCATGGCCGACTGGCCGTCTTTGTAAGTGGTGAAGTCCTGGGCACGAGCGACGGGGATGGTGGTGTTGCGTGGAATCACCTTCTCCATCAGGCCGCCCATGGTTTCCAGCCCCAGGGACAACGGAATCACGTCGAGCAGCAGCAGCTCATCGCCATCGCGCTTGTTGCCGGCCAGGGTATCGGCCTGGATCGCGGCACCGATGGCCACCACTTGATCCGGGTCGATTTCAGTCAGCGGCTGGCGACCGAAGGCTTCGGCGACGGCTTCACGAACGCGAGGCACGCGAGTCGAACCACCGACCATGACCACGGCATGCACGTCTTCCAGTTCGACACCGGAATCACGCACCGCGCGGCGGCAGGCTTTCAGGCTGCGCGCGACCATCGGCTCGATCAACGCATCAAAGGCTTCACGGGTCAGTTCGGCTTTCCAGGCGCCATGCGCCACTTCGACCGACGAGGCACTGGTCAGCGCTTCTTTGGCGGCACAGGCAGTCTGCAGCAATTGACGCTGCGCACCCGGATCAAGGTCGGCCGACAAACCGGCGCCCTCAATGATCCAGCCAGCAATCGCGTGGTCGAAGTCATCGCCACCCAGGGCGCTGTCGCCGCCAGTGGCCAACACTTCGAAGACACCGCCGGTCAGGCGCAGAATCGAAATATCGAAGGTGCCGCCGCCCAGGTCGTAAATCGCGACCAGGCCTTCGGCGTGCTGGTCCAGACCGTAAGCCACGGCTGCCGCGGTCGGCTCATTGAGCAAGCGCAATACGTTCAGACCGGCCAGCTTGGCCGCGTCCTTGGTGGCTTGACGTTGAGCGTCGTCGAAATAGGCCGGAACGGTGATCACCGCACCCACCAGCTCACCGCCCAGGGTCGCTTCAGCACGCTGACGCAGGACCTTGAGGATGTCGGCGGAGACTTCCACCGGGCTTTTCGGGCCCTGGATCGTCTCGATGAACGGCATGTGCGATTCGCCACCGACAAAGCGGTACGGCAGTTGATCGCCCAATTGCTTGACGTCGGACAGACCACGACCCATCAAGCGCTTGACCGACAGCACGGTGTTCAAAGGATCGGTGGCGGCGGCCAGCTTGGCGGATTCGCCAACTTCGACGCGATCGGCGTGGTAGCGCACGGCAGACGGCAGGATGACCCGCCCTTCTGCGTCAGCCAGAGGTTCGGAAAGTCCACTGCGCAATGCAGCGACCAGCGAATTGGTAGTGCCCAAGTCGATCCCCACAGCCAGACGACGCTGGTGCGGTTGAGGACTTTGGCCGGGTTCGGCGATCTGCAGTAGGGCCATCGTTATCAGGACTTATCTGTATATCAGGCGTGCGACCGGAGCGGCACTGGGTTAATCGTCGAGGCGCTCTTCTAACTGGCGCACTTCGTAGGTGAGCTTGTCGAGGAACTGCATGCGCCGCATCAGGCGTTCGGCCCGTTCACGGTGCGCGGCATCGTTCCAGCAAGCTGCGAAGCTTTGGTTCAGTTCATCCTGGGCAGCCTTGAGGCGGCGCTTGAAGACGGCAACGCCATTCAGGTCGGCGCTGTCCTGCAGGTCTTCGAGCTCTTCGCGCAGCTCCATCTGCTGCAGCAGAAACTCCGGATCATGCACCGTGACCTCCAGCGGCAGCTCGCCACCATTCAAGGCGAGCAGGTAACGCGCGCGCTTGGGTGGACTCTTGAGCGTCTGGTAGGCCTCGTTGAGGCTCGCGGATTGTTCCAGCGCCAACCGCTGCTCGCGCTCGGAAGCGTCAGCAAAACGGTCCGGATGAACGCCGCGCGCCAACTCACGGTAGCGCGTAGCCAGCTGATCGAGGTCCAGATCGAAACTCGGTTGCAGCTCAAATAAAGCGAAATGACAAGGAGTACCCACGACAAGCCTCAGATGTTGAAGCTTTCGCCGCAGCCACATTCACCGCGTACGTTGGGGTTGTTGAACTTGAAGCCTTCGTTCAACCCTTCCTTGACGAAATCGAGCTCGGTGCCGTCCAGGTAGGCCAGGCTCTTCGGGTCGATGATCACTTTCTCGCCGTGACTCTCGAACACCTGGTCCTCTGCAACCACCTCGTCGACAAACTCCAGCACGTAGGCAAGGCCGGAACAGCCCGTGGTGCGAACACCCAGACGAATCCCTTCACCTTTGCCGCGCCCGTCGAGGGAGCGCCGCACGTGTCGAGCAGCCGCTTCTGTCATGCTGATAGCCATCGGTGACTCCTTACTCGTCGCCAAAACTCGAAAATCAGATCAAGCCTTTCTTCTGCTTGTAATCGCGAACAGCCGCCTTGATGGCGTCTTCAGCGAGTACCGAGCAGTGGATTTTCACTGGCGGCAGGGCCAGTTCTTCAGCCAGCTGGGTGTTCTTGATGGTTTCCGCTTCGTCCAGGGTCTTGCCCTTCATCCACTCGGTGGCGAGGGAGCTGGAAGCGATAGCCGAACCGCAGCCGTAAGTCTTGAACTTGGCATCTTCGATGATGCCGGCTTCGTTGACCTTGATCTGCAGGCGCATCACGTCGCCGCACGCCGGAGCGCCGACCATGCCGGTGCCGACATCAGGATCTTCCGCGTCCATCTTGCCGACGTTGCGCGGGTTTTCGTAGTGGTCGATGACCTTTTCGCTGTAAGCCATGATTCTCAATCCTCACTCATCAGGGCCGCTCTTGAGACCCTGCAGTTACGCTGCGTGTACCGCCGCGCTGCTACAGGACCCGTATCCGGCGGCTTCTTTGTTTAGTGTGCCGCCCACTCGATCTTCGAGATATCGACGCCGTCTTTGTACATGTCCCACAGCGGCGACAAAGCGCGCAGCTTGGTAACGGCCTCGCAGACTTTCTGCGCGGCGTAATCGATTTCTTCTTCGGTGGTGAAACGGCCGAAGGTGAAGCGGATCGAACTGTGTGCCAGTTCGTCGTTGCGGCCCAGGGCGCGCAGTACGTACGAAGGCTCAAGGGACGCCGAGGTGCAGGCCGAACCGGACGAAACCGCCAGATCCTTGAGCGCCATGATCAGCGACTCGCCTTCAACGTAGTTGAAGCTCAGGTTCAGGTTGTGCGGAACGCGGGCGGTCATGCTGCCGTTGACGTACAGCTCTTCCAGGTGCTCGACCTGCTTGTAGAAACGGTCGCTCAACGCCTTGATGCGCGCGTTCTCGGCAGCCATGTCTTCCTTGGCTACGCGGAAAGCTTCACCCATGCCGACGATCTGGTGGGTCGCCAGGGTGCCGGAACGCATGCCGCGCTCGTGACCGCCGCCGTGCATGGTCGCTTCGATGCGCACGCGTGGCTTGCGGCTCACGTACAGCGCGCCGATACCTTTAGGACCGTAGGTCTTGTGGGCAGAGAACGACATCATGTCGACTTTCAGCTTCTGCAGGTCGATCTCGACCTTGCCGGTGGACTGAGCGGCGTCGACGTGGAACAGGATGCCCTTGGAACGGAGCAGTTCGCCGATCGCCGCGATGTCGTTGACGGTGCCGATTTCGTTGTTCACGTGCATGACCGAAACCAGGATGGTGTCGTCGCGCAGTTCGGCTTCGATCATCTCCGGGGTCACCAGGCCATCGGTACGAGGCTCGATGTAGGTCACTTCGAAGCCTTCACGCTCCAGTTGGCGCATGGTGTCCAGGACAGCCTTGTGCTCAATCTTGGTGGTGATCAGGTGCTTGCCCTTGGTGGCATAGAAATGTGCCGCACCCTTGATTGCCAGGTTGTCGGATTCGGTGGCACCGGAGGTCCAGACGATTTCACGCGGGTCGGCGTTGACCAGGTCAGCGACCTGACGACGAGCGTTTTCAACGGACTCTTCAGCTTTCCAGCCGAACACGTGGGAACGGGACGCCGGGTTACCGAAGTTTCCGTCGACCAGCAGGCATTCACTCATTTTTTGCGCAACACGCGGATCAACCGGGGTGGTCGCAGAGTAATCAAGGTAAATCGGCAATTTCATGGACTATCTCCTAAATCAGGCTGGCTGGCGTGCCGCTAGCTCTTTGGCTGTCATTCGACGGCGGACGCTTCAATCTTGTCCAGGCGTGGCGCCTTGCTGTTGCAACGGCGCTGGTCCTGACGCTGGGCTACTTCTTGCACCTCACGGCGAGTCACAAGGTCAGCCAAGCTGATACCGCTCAGAAATTCGTGAATTTGCAGGCTCAGATCACACCACAAGTGGTGGGTCAGACAGGTGTCGCCTTGATGGCAATCACCCTGGCCCTGGCATTTGGTTGCATCGACCGATTCGTTCACCGCATCGATCACCTGGGCGACCTGGATGCCCTGCATGTCGCGGGACAATTGGTAGCCACCACCCGGACCGCGCACGCTGGACACCAGATTGCTGCGGCGCAGCTTGGCGAAAAGCTGTTCGAGGTAGGACAGGGAGATGCCTTGGCGCTCGGAGATATCAGCCAGGGACACGGGCCCGTGCTGCGCGTGCAACGCCAGATCAAGCATGGCGGTCACGGCATATCGGCCTTTTGTAGTCAGTCGCATGGACAATTACCACGGAGTTCGGAATGAGGCGAGTATGCAATTCCCGAGTATTTAAGTCAACTATAAGACCTAGTACTTTAGTCAGGTTTACCCGCAAAAGAGCGGCAGCATCATAGCAAAGGCCGGCCATATACAGCCAGCAGTACCGCGTTATCGTTCATCGCGAGCAAGCTCGCTCCCACACTGGACCGCGTCAGCCTGTACAACTTGATCACCTGTGGGAGCGAGCTTGCTCGCGATGAGCTCGACTCGGTTTAGCTGGCCTGACTCTGATCCTTGTCCTTCACACAGGCGAAATCTTCTTCGCGCAGCTCAGGCAGATCTTTCGCACAGTAATTGCTGCCCAGATCCTTCAACGCCCCGCACATCCCCTCCAGACGACCATCGACCGCCTGCAGGTGATCGAGCAGCTGACCAATGGCACGCGCCACCGGGTCAGGCATGTCTTCGCTGAGGCCGTAGGCATCAAAACCGATCTTCTCGGCCATGGCCTTGCGCTTGGCGTCCTGCTCGACATCGGACTTGACGATGATCCGCCCCGGAATGCCCACCACAGTGGCACCCGGCGGCACTTCCTTGGTCACGACAGCGTTGGAACCCACCTTGGCACCGGCACCAACCGTGAACGGGCCGAGCACCTTCGCGCCCGCCCCGACCACGACGCCATCACCCAGCGTCGGGTGACGCTTGCCCTTGTTCCAGCTGGTGCCGCCCAGGGTCACGCCCTGATAAATAGTGACGTCATCGCCGATCTCGGCGGTTTCACCGATGACGATGCCCATGCCATGGTCAATGAAAAAACGACGACCGACCTTGGCCCCCGGATGGATCTCGATCCCGGTCAACCAGCGGCCGAAGTTCGACACCAGCCGCGCCAGCCATTTCAGGTCCGCGCGCCACAGCATCGCCGACAAACGGTGGATCCAGATGGCGTGCATGCCCGGATAGCAAGTCAGGACTTCAAAAGCGTTACGCGCCGCCGGGTCTCGGTGGAATACGCTCTGGATATCTTCACGCAAACGCTCGAACATCATTAATCCTTCCGCTTAAGGAGCTCACCACGGGCCGCTTTTTGGGTTTCCGTGAGGATGCCACGCAAAATATTCATTTCCGCCCGGCTGACCGAGCTGCGTCCGTACAACCGGCGCAGGCGCGCCATCAAGTGCCGTGGCTTTTCCGGATCGAGGAATTCGATGGCCACCAGGGTCTGCTCCAGGTGCTCATAGAATCGCTCCAGTTCGTCCATGGTCGCCAGCTCAGCGCTTTTGACCGAGGCCACTTCTTCCTTCTCGACCTTGCTCGGCTGACCTTGGGCCGCCAGCCAGGACATGCGCACTTCATAACCCAACACCTGCACCGCCGCCCCAAGGTTCAGCGAACTGAACTCAGGGTCTGATGGAATGTGCACGTGATAATGACATCGCTGCAGCTCTTCGTTGGTCAGGCCGGAATCTTCACGACCGAACACCAGAGCGATTTCCGCACCCTGCCCCGCTTCCTCGACCACCTTCGTTCCGCATTCGCGGGGATCGAGCAGCGGCCAGGGAATGCGCCGGTCGCGAGCACTGGTACCAAGCACCAGGTTGCAGCCGACCAAGGCATCTTCCAAGGTGGCGACGACTTGCGCGTTTTCAAGGATGTCCCCGGCACCGGAGGCACGGGCATCGGCCTCGTGATGCGGGAACACACGAGGCTCGACCAGCACCAGCCGCGACAGCCCCATGTTCTTCATGGCACGCGCAGCCCCGCCGATATTGCCCGGATGGCTGGTATTGACCAGGACGACACGAATGTTTTGCAGCAAGGGAGGCGCTCTCGAACACAATAATCGGGAGCCGAATCTTACAGCTGAACCTACCGTTAAGCCATGAAAGCGAACGTCGTCCTTCTCCTGTAGAAACTTTCTGATAGAATGCCCGGCTTTCTTTAACAACCTTAGGTGACACATCCATGCAGCCCATGCTGAATATCGCGCTGCGCGCCGCCCGCAGCGCCAGTGAATTGATCTTCCGCTCCATCGAGCGCCTGGATACCATCAAGGTCGACGAAAAAGACGCCAAGGATTACGTATCCGAGGTGGATCGCGCCGCCGAACAGAAAATCATCGACGCCCTGCGCAAGGCGTACCCGAATCACTCGATCCTGGGTGAAGAGACCGGCATGCACGCCGGCACCGGCATCGAAGGCGAAGAGTACCTGTGGATCATCGATCCGCTGGACGGCACCACCAACTTCCTGCGCGGCATTCCTCACTTCGCTGTCAGCATCGCCTGCAAATACCGCGGTCGTCTTGAGCATGCTGTTGTTCTGGACCCGGTTCGCCAGGAAGAATTCACCGCCAGCCGTGGTCGCGGCGCTCAACTGAACGGTCGTCGCCTGCGCGTCAGCGGTCGCACCAGCCTCGACGGCGCCCTGCTGGGTACCGGTTTCCCGTTCCGTGACGACCAGATGGACAACCTCGACAACTACCTGGGCATGTTCCGCGCCCTGGTTGGCCAGACCGCCGGCATCCGCCGCGCCGGCTCTGCAAGCCTGGACCTGGCCTACGTGGCCGCCGGCCGCTTCGACGCCTTCTGGGAGTCGGGCCTGTCCGAGTGGGACATGGCAGCAGGCGCCCTGCTGATCCAGGAAGCTGGCGGCCTGGTGAGCGACTTCACCGGCGGTCACGACTTCCTTGAAAAAGGCCACGTCGTTGCTGGTAACACCAAGTGCTTCAAGGCAGTCCTGACGGCCATCCAGCCGCACCTGCCAGCCTCGCTGAAGCGCTAAGCTTCCAGCGACAGAAAAAGCACCCTTCGGGGTGCTTTTTTTATGCCTGGAATTTGCCCCCCCCTCAAACACCGCAAATCCAAATGTGGGAGCGGGCTTGCTCGCGAAGAGGCCGTGTCAGTCAATTGAGATGGCGACTGACACACCGCCTTCGCGAGCAAGCCCGCTCCCACAAGGGATTGCGGTGGCGCATAGATCGCGGGCACAAAAAAAGCACCCCGCAGGGTGCTTCTTTTTTAATCCCGCGTCAGCAGATCAGTGAGCCGTCTGATTCTCCGACAAGATCAACTTGCCCTCTTTATCCACAGGGATCTGGTTCCCCGGATCACGATCCATGCGCACCTTGCCTTCCTTGCCGTCCAGCGAATAACGCACGTCGTAACCTACAACCTTGTCACTGATGTCGTTAACCGTGTTACAGCGGGTCTGGGTGGTGGTGTAGGTGTCACGCTCCTGCATGCCTTCCTGCACCTTGTTACCGGCGTAACCGCCACCGACAGCACCTGCGACCGTGGCGATCTTCTTACCGCTGCCGCCACCGATCTGGTTACCCAGCAAACCACCTGCCAATGCACCGACCACCGTACCGGCGATCTGATGTTGATCTTTCACCGGCGCCTGCCGGGTGACCGCTACATCCTTGCACACTTCACGTGGAGTCTTGATTTGTGTCTTGACCGGCTCAACGGCGAGTACTTGTGCGAACTCCGGGCCGCTTTTAACCAGGCTGTAGGTGGCCACAGCACCCCCGGCAGTCACACCGACAGCACCCAGTACAGCACCAACCAGCATCGACTTGTTCACATGAACCTCCTGGACCATCACATGCGGGATAAACCCGCGCTTCTCCCTGCCTTGGAGCACAAAAAAAGGCGCGAGTTCAACTCGCGCCTTTTTCGGACTACATCGCTGAAAGAAGCTTCCTTCAAGGACGGTCGTCGACTTCCTTCTCGGTATTGGCCGGAGGAATCAGGTCTTCCGTGCTCAGGTTCAGCCAGATCAGCACCACGTTCGCGATGTAGATCGACGAGTAAGTACCCGCCAGAACACCGATGAACAGGGCGATGGAGAAGCCGAACAGGTTGTCGCCACCGAAGAACAGCAGGGCCGCGATCGCCAGCAAGGTGGAAATCGAAGTCGCCATGGTCCGCAGCAGGGTTTGCGTGGTCGAGATGTTGATGTTCTCGATCAGGCTGGCCTTGCGCAGTACCCGGAAGTTCTCACGAACCCGGTCGAATACCACGATGGTGTCGTTGAGCGAGTAACCGATGATCGCCAGCACCGCCGCCAGCACCGTCAGGTCGAAGGTGATCTGGAAGAACGACAGGATACCGATGGTCACGATCACGTCGTGGATCAGGGACACGATCGCACCGACCGCAAACTTCCACTGAAAGCGGAACGCCAGGTAGATCAGGATGCCGCCCAGCGCCATCAGCATGCCGAGGCCGCCCTGGTCGCGCAGCTCTTCACCCACCTGTGGGCCGACGAACTCGACGCGCTTGACCGTCGCCGGGTTCTCGCCGCCCACCTTCTGCAAGGCTTCGGCCACCTGGTGACCCAGTTGCGGGTCTTCGCCTGGCATGCGCACCAGCAGGTCGGTGGTTGCACCGAAGTTCTGCACGATGGCTTCGTGATAACCCGCGGTCACCAGCTGCTCACGCACCTGGGTGACGTCGGCCGGACGCTCGTAGGTCAGCTCGATGAGCGTACCGCCGGTGAAGTCCAGGCCCCAGTTCATGCCCTTGGTGGCGACGCTGAACAAGGCCAGCACCGTAAGGAACAATGTGACGCCGAACGCAAAGTTGCGAACGCCCATGAAGTTGATTGTACGTAACATGGCAGCCCCTTAAATCCACAACTTCTTGAAGTCACGACCGCCGAAGATCAGGTTGACCATCGCGCGGGTCACCATGATGGCCGTGAACATCGAGGTAAAGATCCCGAGGGACATGGTCACTGCGAAGCCCTTGACCGGGCCGGTGCCCATGGCAAAGAGGATGCCGCCGACCAACAGTGTTGTCAGGTTGGCGTCGAGAATCGCGGTGAATGCCCGGCCGAAGCCTTCGTTGATTGCACGCTGCACGGTCATGCCGGCGGCGATCTCTTCACGGATCCGCGAGAAGATCAGCACGTTGGCGTCGACCGCCATACCCATGGTCAACACGATACCGGCGATACCCGGCAGGGTCAGCGTTGCACCCAGCAGAGACATCAAGGCCAGCAGCATCACCATGTTCACCGTCAGCGCGACAGTGGCGATGATGCCGAAGAAGCGGTAGATGGCGATGATGAACAGCGAGACGAACAGCATGCCCCACAGCGATGCATCGATACCCTTGGTGATGTTGTCGGCACCCAGGCTTGGACCGATGGTGCGTTCTTCAGCGAAGTACATCGGAGCGGCCAGACCACCGGCACGCAGCAGCAGCGCCAGTTCGGACGACTCGCCCTGGCCGTTCAGGCCAGTGATGCGGAACTGAGCACCCAGCGGCGACTGAATGGTCGCCAGGCTGATGATCTTCTTCTCTTCCTTGAAGGTCTGAACCGGCACGTCTTTCTCGACGCCGTTGACCACCTGCTTGGTGTAAGTGGTGACCGGACGCTGCTCGATGAAGATCACCGCCATGCTGCGACCGACGTTCGAACGGGTCGCACGGCTCATCAGCTCGCCGCCGTGGCCATCCAGACGGATATTCACTTCTGGCCTGCCGTGCTCGTCGAAGCCAGCCTTGGCGTCGGTTACCTGGTCACCGGTGATGATCAGGCCACGCTCGATCAGCGCAGGAGGACGGTTGCCCTCACGGAACTCGAAGGATTCGGAATTGGCTTTCGAAGCACCCGGCTCAGCCGCCAGACGGAACTCGAGGTTGGCCGTCTTGCCGAGGATACGCTTGGCTTCGGCAGTGTCCTGCACGCCCGGCAGCTCAACCACGATGCGGTTGGCGCCCTGACGCTGGACGATCGGTTCGGCAACACCCAGCTCGTTGACGCGGTTACGTACCGTGGTCAAGTTCTGCTTGATGGAGTATTCACGGATTTCCGCCAGCTTGGCCGGGGTCATCGCCAGACGCAGCACCGGTTGACCGTTGAGGTCGGCCGGAACAATGTCGAAATCGTTGAAGTTCTTGCGGATCAGCGTACGGGCCTGTTCGCGGGCTGCTTCATCAGTGAAGCCCAGCTGAATGGCACCGCCCAGTTGCGGCAGACTGCGATAGCGCAGCTTCTCTTTACGCAGCAGGCTCTTGACGTCGCCTTCGTAGACTTTCAGGCGCGCGTCGAGGGCTTTGTCCATGTCCACTTCCAGCAGGAAGTGCACACCACCGGACAAGTCCAGACCCAGCTTCATCGGGTGCGCAGCGAGGTTGCGCAGCCATTGCGGGGTGGTTTGTGCCAGGTTCAGCGCGACGACGTAGTCATCACCCAATGCCTTGCGCACGACGTCCTTGGCCGGCAGCTGGTCTTCAGCCTTGGTCAGGCGAATCAGACCGCCCTTGCCGCCCTCTGCCAGCGTGGCAGCCTTGACGTTGATCCCGGATTCCTTGAGCGCAGCGCTCACGCGATCCAGATCAGCCTGATTGACTTGCAGTGCAGTGCTTGCACCGCTGACCTGAATGGCCGGGTCATCAGGATAAAGATTGGGAGCGGAATAAATCAGACCGACCGCCAGCACCGCCAGGATCAGAATGTATTTCCACAGAGGATATTTGTTCAGCATCACGCCGCCCGTTTATGACGCGGGGCGCCTTGCGCGCCCCGTCGATTGAAAATGAAGTTGAAACTTAGATCGCTTTGAGCGTGCCTTTTGGCAGCGTGGCGGCGATGGCGCCTTTCTGGAACTTCATTTCGACGGTGTCGGAAACTTCCAGAACGACGAAATCGTCGGCCACTTTAGTGATCTTGCCGGCGATGCCGCCGGTGGTCACAACTTCGTCGCCTTTCTGCAGGCTGCTCAGCAGGTTTTTCTGCTCTTTGGCGCGTTTGGCCTGTGGACGCCAGATCATCAGGTAGAAGATGACCAGGAAGCCGACCAGGAAAATCCACTCGAAACCGCCGCCCATAGGGGCTGCCGCAGGTGCAGCAGCGTCTGCCATGGCATTAGAGATAAAAAAGCTCATTTAGCACTCCAGTTGCAAATGTTGAATCTTGGGGTCAGTAAACTCAGTCCAAAGGCGGAACAGGCAACCCGCGTTTGGCGTAGAAGGCATCGACAAAGGCGGCCAATGTACCCTGTTGAATAGCCTCGCGCAAACCAGCCATAAGCACTTGATAATGGCGCAAGTTATGGATGGTATTGAGCATGCTTCCCAGCATTTCGCCGCACTTGTCCAGGTGATGCAGATAAGCGCGGGAGAAGTTCTGGCAGGTATAGCAATCGCAGGTCGGATCGAGCGGCGAATCATCATGGCGATGGAACGCGTTACGGATCTTCAGCACGCCGGTATCAATGAACAGATGCCCATTGCGGGCATTACGGGTTGGCATCACGCAATCGAACATGTCCACACCGCGGCGCACACCCTCAACCAAGTCTTCCGGTTTGCCAACGCCCATAAGGTAACGAGGTTTGTCAGCCGGCATCATGCCCGGCAGGTAATCCAGCACCTTGATCATCTCGTGCTTGGGCTCGCCCACCGACAGACCGCCGATGGCCAGGCCGTCGAAGCCGATCTTGTCCAGGCCTTCCAGGGAGCGCATGCGCAGGTCCTGGTGCATGCCGCCCTGAACGATACCGAACAGCGCCGCCGTGTTGTCGCCATGGGCTTCTTTCGAACGCTTGGCCCAACGCAGGGACAATTCCATGGAAATTCGGGCAACGTCTTCGTCGGCCGGGTACGGCGTGCATTCGTCGAAAATCATCACGATGTCGGAGCCCAGATCACGCTGGACCTGCATCGACTCTTCCGGCCCCATGAACACCTTGGCGCCGTCGACCGGAGAAGCGAAGGTCACGCCCTCCTCCTTGATCTTGCGCATGGCGCCCAGGCTGAACACCTGGAAACCGCCGGAGTCGGTCAGAATCGGGCCTTTCCACTGCATGAAATCGTGCAGGTCGCCGTGCTTCTTGATCACTTCCGTGCCCGGGCGCAGCCACAGGTGGAAAGTGTTGCCCAGAATGATTTCAGCGCCAGTCGCCTCGATATCCCGTGGCAGCATGCCCTTGACCGTGCCGTAGGTGCCCACCGGCATGAAGGCCGGGGTCTCGACGGTACCGCGCGGGAAGGTCAAACGACCGCGACGAGCCTTGCCATCAGTGGCCAGCAGCTCGAAAGACATACGACAGGTGCGACTCATACAGTTTCCTCTGGGCCCGATTCTTTAGGGGCAGTCGGCGCAGGATTACGCGTGATGAACATCGCATCACCGTAGCTGAAAAAGCGGTAACCGTTGTCGACCGCGGCCTTGTAGGCAGCCATGGTCTCGGGATAACCGGCGAACGCCGAAACCAGCATCAACAGCGTGGATTCAGGCAAATGGAAGTTGGTGACCAGGGCATCGACCACATGAAACGGCCGGCCCGGGTAGATGAAAATGTCGGTGTCGCCGCTGAACGGCTTGAGCACGCCATCGCGAGCGGCGCTTTCCAGGGAACGCACGCTGGTGGTCCCCACGGCCACCACACGACCACCGCGAGCGCGACAGGCGGCAACGGCATCGACCACGTCCTGGCCGACTTCCAGCCATTCTGTGTGCATGTGGTGGTCTTCGAGCTTCTCCACCCGCACCGGCTGGAAAGTGCCGGCGCCAACGTGCAAGGTCACGAAGGCAGTCTCGACGCCCTTGGCGGCAATCGCCTCCATCAGCACCTGATCGAAATGCAGCCCCGCCGTCGGCGCCGCCACCGCGCCCAAACGCTCGGCGTAGACGGTCTGGTAACGCTCGCGGTCGGCGCCCTCATCCGGGCGGTCTATATAAGGAGGCAGCGGCATGTGCCCGACGCGGTCGAGCAGCGGCAACACCTCCTCAGCGAACCCCAGCTCGAACAACGCATCGTGCCGCGCCAGCATCTCGGCCTCGCCACCGCCATCGATCAGGATCTTCGACCCAGGCTTGGGCGACTTGCTGGAGCGCACATGGGCCAGCACGCGATGACTGTCGAGCACCCGCTCCACCAGGATTTCCAGCTTGCCGCCGGAAGCCTTCTGGCCAAACAGCCGCGCCGGAATCACCCGGGTATTGTTGAACACCATCAAGTCGCCGGGGCGCAAATGCTCCAGCAAATCAGTGAATTGACGGTGTGCCAGGGCGCCGCTGACCCCATCCAGGGTCAACAGGCGACTATTGCGCCGCTCGGCCAGCGGATGGCGGGCGATCAGCGAATCAGGGAGCTCGAAGGTAAAGTCAGCAACGCGCATGATGGGGTTCGTCTAGCAGGGCCGGGAAGTCTAGCGGAATTATCAAAAATTCTCCATGTACCTGATTGACCAGCGGTTATCTCATCTCTATACTTCGCCGCCATTGAGCCCTGATGGCGGAATTGGTAGACGCGGCGGATTCAAAATCCGTTTTCGAAAGGAGTGGGAGTTCGAGTCTCCCTCGGGGCACCAAAATTAAGAAAGGTCTTGCTTTGCAAGGCCTTTTTTTTCGTCTGTAGAAAAGCACCTGACACCCCACCGACAAACGCCCTGACAACGCGCTGACCTGTAGGAGCTGCCGAAGGCTGCGATCTTTTGATCTTGCTTCTCTTCTGCCCTTCTCGCCGGAAGAACATTTCACAAGGATTCCCCCCATGGAATTGCACCTGGAAACCGTCGCCCTCTTCTCCCTCAAGCTGGCTTATGAATCGGAAGATTCAAGCCCGATTTTGCGTGACGATCTAGTGATGGGGGATTACCAGCGGGATGTGTTTGAGTTGCTAGTGCGGCGGGGGGATGTTGAGGGGATTCAGGTGAAGGTGGATGAGTGTGTGGGCTTGGCGCTGGAGGCCATTGGGGGTGTGGATAAGCCGTTGGGGCGGGAATTGCAGCGGTTGGTGGCTGGTTTTGCCAGTGTTCAGACGATGGAGCAGCTTGATTCCCCTCTCGTTGCGCTCAAGGATTATCTGAAAGACATTCAGTGAATGGTGGTGGCGGCCAAAAAAGCGGGAACGCTGATTAGTCGAATCGACGCTACCTCCAGATCCAATAATCAATCCATCCCATTTTCCGCATTTTCCGGTCGTGCGTCACTGCGCGATCAACGATCAACTTAGGAATTGCTCCCATCCGGCAGGACAACGGCTGCGGTAGACAGATAGCCACCGATCCCGTAGCGTTCCTGCGGGTATGAGCGGTGTTCATTCTGTTATTGCGAGCAGTGCCCGCCTCGTCGCCTAAAATAGCAGGATCTCTTTGACTCAATTCAGCCAGCATACTTATCGGCTCAACATAACGGCTTTTATGGGGCCTGAATGAAACTGAAAGATTTGAAGGATCGCGTTCTTGAGTCGCCAGGCTGGAAGACTGTATTCGCTTTCGTGCTTCCTCTCTTGGCGGGGGTACTATCAGGGGTTTTTGTTACTGAGATCACTCAAAACTCCATAATTGTTTGGGCGCTCTTTTACAAAGCGAACAGCTTCTATGGCCTCTTATTCTTTGGGCTGTGCACATATTTTTACAATAGGGCGATATATCTACACGAGCGCGAAATCTCACGCTTTCTTGATACAGACTACTGTGTCGCCTACGTACGAAGTAAGTGCTTACCAGAGGCGGCGGACCGCTACAAAGAACTCATCCGCTCCGGCAATGTAGGCCAACTGGAGCAGGCGATGGAAGAATTAAAAAAGGTGCTTAAATGAAAGTCTTGGTCAGCCCGGATTTCAGCCAGAAACTGGCAACACTGAGCAAGGATGCTATAGGCAAACTTTCCAACTTCATCTCTGAAGCTGAAAATACCGACATGACAACCTTTGTCTCGAGCGACAATTATAATATTGCTATTCTTGATGAAGACATCTACAGCGCAAAGCTTGACACTGACGCTGGCAGAATATTTTTCACCGTAGGCACCGACTCGGAAGGTGATTTTCTATTGCTCCTAGATGTAGCCTCCATTTCCCAGCCAGCTAAAGCAGCTACTTTTTTTGCAAGCAACAACCCTCGCACGAATAGCGCATTCAACCCCAAGCTAAACTCGGCCATTAACCCAAACTTAAATTCCGCAATCAATCCCAGACTTAATTCCGCGATCAACCCAAAGCTGAATTCAGCCATCAGCCCGAGACTAAACCCAGCAATTAATCCAAAACTAAACTCAGCATTGAATTATAAGTTGAACTCCGCCATCAACCCAAAGTTAAACTCAGCAATAAATCCAAGACTAAATTCATCACTCAATCCACGAATCAACAAAAGTTACGGAGGCCCATACTTGTACGACACTGGGCTCAAGCAGCTTGCTTACCTAGTAAGAGTGAATGATAAAATAGATATTTTATTTGAGGCCGGCGGCGACTTCCGCGGCCTGCTTGTTAGTGCGAGAGACAATATCAAAATTGAATTCGACATAGAAAACTCATGGACCGGATTTTATGTAAAAGCCAATGAAAAGGTCTGGCTCCGCTTCTCGCTGAACAATGAGTGGCAAGGTTTGCTTGTCTAGTTAGATAATCAGCTGACCGGCCTTCAGATTCGTACAATGCCAGTCTGCGTGGCTGACTTTTGACTTCACTTTTCATGCGCCTAGAGCTGACTAGGCTTGAAAAGAGCACAACGAGGATGCCTAAGGAGTCGCTCAGCTCGGAGCTTGTTTTCGATATAGAAATTACCGCTTCTACTTCTGGGGCAGGACCGAACGCCTGATTCTGGTCGTTATCTGCCTGTCGCGACAGGCAGACAACGATCGACGCTGTGTAAAAACGACTCGTTGAGCAACGTTGGCTGGAAGGGAATGGACTCGCTGAACAAAATGGGACACCAAATGTGGACGGCTACATTTTTTGGATCAATCAATAATAAATATTTCCCATTTTTCGACCAACTTTTCTACCATTGGATAACATGACATTGAATATAGCCAGGCAACAGATTTTTCGATCAGTGATCTATAAAACATTTAGAGATGCGATGCAAAATAAATATAGTATTTTGCAAGCGCATCTATGCAGAATCATTCCCCTCCTAAAATAAAAAATTGCCACACTTTAGACCAATTATGATACGCCATCCAAGCTACTGAGCGACAACGCCTGCTGAATTACGCTCGTTCGAGCCTTTGATGCTTTGGTTACTGGAATTTCGAGGGCCAGAGGAGCCATGAGGGCAAACCTCTCCGAATCGAAAAGTGATGACTCTGCAATTTTCGCCTTCGCAAGAAGGCAAGCATATGTACTGTAACCATTTGGATGCCCCGTCAACATTATGTCTACTGTTCTCAACGGCAATGCGTTAAGCATTTTCAGGGGTACTTCAACCTCACCCAACTGATAGGCCACAGACGCGAAATTTGTCTTATATATGTATTGCTTTGGCACCATATCAATTGCAGTTTGATAACAAATCAGCGCCTCCTGCCTAAATCCTAGAGCACCGTTAATTAACCCACCAAGGTTGAATATTTCAGCATTTTCAACTCCCAAGCTCCTTAAACGCTCAAAGTCCGTGAGAGCCACTTCAAAAGAGCCAGCTTGGCGCAGCGACAGCAACACTTCCTTCGCAGTACGATATCCGAAGTGACGCACTCTCGACTCCGCCTTTCGACCATGATCAGACGCAGCAAATCGTGCAAACTCAATAGCATTACTTGGTTTGAGATTTTCTTCTATATCGGCAGCACAAAATACACCAGCAACGACCCCTAATTCTAGAAACTCAGAAGAAATTTGACTTACCAAATCACTTACCAAATTTTCAATATAGGCGTCTTCCCCTCCCGCAATACCAACAGAGCTTCGATCAAGGACCTCAATTGTTTTCGCTGCGTTGAACTTAATTCGCGCCTCACTATACAACCTCGCTAGAGCAATATTTAGTGCGGCAGTACCATATTTCTTCAAATAAGCACCATCACGAGAAAACCTTACAACCACCGCAAATGGCCTACCCCCACCTCCAGCATTATGTTGAATAAACTCACGCAAGGATTCAATGTTATTCTTCTGCAACACATCACTGGATGGATAATACTTGGATGAACTAGGTAGTAGATGCCCAATACTTCCGGCTGGGATGGCCTCCAAGTGAGAACCCGCTTCAATATTCACCGTTGCTTCGTTGCCAGAAGAGATAAACGCGAATGAAAGCTCAGGCTGCGAGTTAAAAACGGTAACTCTCGCACTTTCAACTCGCGGGTAAAACCCAAGAGTACGGGTTGTGCGACCATCATTAACATAAAACTTAGATTTTCCCGTGAAGGCAGGCGGAAAGACTTTAAACTCCTGCCCCATCCCAACCCCTACATTAGAACCTATGTCGATCGCTACGACTTTTGTATTCAGATCTAACTCTATCACCCTACCACAATTAGAAAGTATATTATCGTAGAATATTACCTGATTTCTTCCCGCAGCTTTTGCTCGATATAGTGCAGTATCCGCTGCTTCAAGCAAACTTGAGACTGGATCTATAGCTGCAGTGGAGCCGTCCACACCTGGAGCGTATAAAGCAACCCCTATACTCGTTGTTATGGTTCTATCTTGTATAGGGGGAGGAGAGAGCGCGGAGAGGTCTTCATTGCTGCTCAGCCATATCCACTCTTTCTCTGAAGGAAGAACCTCCTCAGATATCTGATTTTTAAATTCGTTTGCCCATTCTTCAACTTTTTCACGTAACGCAAAAGATTCAATTAAAATCAAAAACTCCTCACCTGATGGATGCCCAACAAATATGGATACATCCCCTCGTGATTCTTTACAAATTTTACTTGCAGCATCATCCAACCGCCGCCCAAAAATCTTTAGAACTTGATCTCCATATAGATGCCCCCACGTATCGTTTACCTGCTTAAAAAAGTCAATATCTAAGGCAAGCACCGCCAACGACTTTGGGGACTCGAGATCTTGCGTTTCGGCATCCTCTGATTGATCCCCATCAAAATGCTTTATCGAATCCAATAATTTCGTCTTAAAGGAATCCTTCGCAAGGAGGAATGTTAATGGGTTATGGGATACTCGATACGCATTAAAAGAACTTTCCTTTATTTTTTCTATCTTAGGACGGCACTCATTCTTTTTTGCGCTTCGGGGAACCTTAGCAAAAACCAACGAAACCACTATCTTTAAGTCTTCAAAAAACAGCCTAGCCGTTAGACTTTTTGACGCATGATACGTAACATTAGATAGAGAGGCTCCTACCAACTCAACTAAAACACCAGGATCCAACTCCTCCGCCCCATCAAGTTCAAACCATTTCGAGTCAAAAAAATAATGAATTAAAACCTCGACACCCTCACGACCAAACTCTTCTTTTAAGGCCGCCTCTAAGTAGTTCAGCTTCTCCAACTTCAATTCCAACCACCTCTTGATCGTGATATGTAGCGCCAAAAATTATATCGCTTCGATTTCAAAGCATGCTATTCAATTACGATTTCTTGCTTACAATCAGATGCGGCCCAGTATTTTTTTCCACCTTATTCCTAAAGCGCTCACAGGCGATAAGTAGAACAACATCATGACACTAGCAGTTTTCATGAAGCAAAAAAAACACACCTAAATTCAAGCCGTTATAAATCATTCCAACACCAAGAGAAACAATAATAACTACAAGCTAATACCTTAATATCTCTCCGCCCGACCTCAAACTCACCAACTCCACTCAATTTAATGACCACAAAATTATCGATTACAAATGTTTTACACATCCAATGCACGCGGCCAATTCCCGCATCTACATTCTGGCTTCACGACAAATACGTTAAACCTTTCGAAAGGACTACTCTTTACCTTCGGGCGAGTTGCTTTCAGCCGCTCGCTTTGATTTGGAATCGAATATTCCTTTAATTTTATCCAGTGAAGCGTGAACCGCACTCATAGATTCAATCATATAATTAAAATCGTTATTCATATTATCTTTATGCCCAGGCCACATCACATCCTCCTTGATCGCCTCAAGTACACGATTGAGTTTTTCCGACACTTCGCCCACCTCAGGCGCCATCTCTTTTACAGCATAATAAGACAACATATATCGATCATATACCGACTTAACCCTTAAACAAGCCAACGATGCATCTACATAGTGCCTGTATTGCTTAAGAAACCAAGCCGCCAGAAACTCACATACCAAAAACACAATGGAACTAGCAAACATACCGATATACATTACGCTTACTTCAGGCTCACCATACTTAGCCCACATCTGCCACCCAACAATAGCAGCAACATAAAACAATATACCACCAAACAAAAACAACAAGCCTCGATCAAGTAGATTTGACCCCTTTTCCTCAGTGAGGGAAATATGCTTGTCAAGGCTTTCAACCACACCACAGACATACACTTCAAATGCGGTGCCTAGTACCCGTTCACGCTCAGCAACCTTATAATCTCCAGATGCTTCCTGCATTTGCATAGGAGCTTTCGAAAACTCTAAACCCTCACTCTTCGAAGCTTTCAATTCTATGCCGCCCGGATACCGCACACCATCTGCAATGAGATTCACAATTGAACTGGTCGCAGCCTTACCGAATTTACTACCAACACCTCTTGACTCTCCTCTGGCTTTTCGATCAATTGCAACAAAAGAAGAGCCAGAGATATTTTCAACAATTTTTGTAATCGTACCAAAAAATACAAATCCGAGCGTCGAAACCCCAACCGTCCCTAGAAGATTATTATTTAGTACAGATAGAAGATCTGGCGATGTAAAGGATAAAACCCCATATAACCCAAACAAAAATACTACATAGCCGCCTAACAGCATACAACCTTCATAGAATCCAGGAACGCTCAATAGGTATCTCGATCCGCTTCGCCTATCTGGAACATTATTATCGCTATTGTTTTTCCCATCATTTAAAGAACCGTCAGTGAAAGCCTCACCACTTTCCTTTACACCCATACCTTCCTCGAAGTAATTATAAAAAGCATCTAATTTAAATTAAATACTTAGGAATTCGGATGGGACGCACAAGAGATCCCACGACATAACAGCGATCACTATTTCATAGACTCGCCACCTAATGGCTCAATGCTATCCTCCTTTAACAACTGTGTCTCGGAGAAAAGTGAGGTGGAAAACGGGGACAGAGCACTTTCTTCCTCTCTGAGAGTTCCGAATCGAAGCCTTCGAAGGTTGCAGGGAAATGGTCCACACGCTACCCTCCCCACCGTCGCTGCCAATTCAGCGACCGGGTGTGGAAACCCGTGTAATTCAAGGCGCAACAGCGCCCCCATCACGTCTGCCGGCGCTTTTTTTATGCCTGCGGCGTGAGTTATGGCGGCTGTGCGTGGGACGTCTTCGGGCGTGCCGGTTTCCTTGATTCCCGGTTTTCCACCCTGCGCACAGCTGTCACCCATTCGTGTGGAAACGAACGTGACGGCTCCTCATATCAAGGAGTTGGATAATGCGCAGTATCAATCCGTTTGAAATTTGGCTTTCCCCTCTACGCAATTCCCAATCGCGTAACGCCCTCCCCCATAGCCTCTCCACCCTCGGAGGTGGCCAATGACTGAACAACCTGAGCTCAAAACCATCGGCCTGACGCCCGCCATCTACTGTGCGGATCAAGCGCTGTTTCATGTCACTCGCGGGGTTCCTCTCGGCGATGCGTTGTCCATGGCCTCCGATTTTCTGTTCCTGGCCAAGACGCTCACTGAAGATGCTGCTTATGCCAGAGACACCGACCGTCACGCTTGGGCTGCGCATTATCTGACTTCGATGAGTAAGGCGTTGGTGGATGATGCGGTGAAGGTGCTGACGCGGGATCGGGATAATGAGCTGGCGTCTAAGCGGACGGGGGCTAAGGCTGAGGGGTAGTGGGCGAGGCGCCAGGATAGTTTTTGGTTTCAAAAGTCAGGCGTGACGCTGTGAGAGCGAGCTTGGTTGCGGTGGCCGGGGTATTCAGCGGGAAATGTGGATGCCTTGCGTTTTTCGCGAGCAGGCTCGCTCCTACAGGGTTTGGTGTGCATCTTCGGGATTGATAGTGGTTGGGCTGGCGCTATCGTCAGCAGGCTGGCTCCCACAGGGGGTTTGTGTGGTGGCTGGGATTTGGGGTTGGCCTCGAGGTTTTCGGGGCTTTTTCGTATTTGGGTCAGAGTGAAAGGCTTTCGGTTTGTAGCGGAATGGATCGGCGGATCTGCTCCGTAGAATGCCCATGGTTCTGATGCTTCTTCTCGCCTGTAATGCTTGCTATACATCAGCCATCGACAAGCCCTTCGGGCATTAGGCCGGTGTGTGAACGCCCCTTGCGGCACTCATCTAGACTTAATGGATAGTCGTAGGCAGAACCGAGCACGTCGCTTTGGTGCAGGTCGATCAACAGCAGCGTGGCAAGCTGCCCTTTATGCCCAGTAGAGGTGCGGCGAAGACCGTGCCGGGCACAACAAGATACCCGCTCAGGGTGCCCTGGCCAACGGCCTGAAAATGCCACGATACCGTGACGTGGTGTGAGTGCCGCAGCCGACACTTTCGGACGACCGACGACCATCTGGTTTGTCCGTGACCGTGAGGATTGCTGAATGCCTGATGAGATGTTGCACCTGCCTGTGGTCAACAGTCTGCTGGAGCGCCACAAGGGCTCTGCGGGTGCGCTGTTGCCCATTCTTCATGATATTCAGGAACGCATCGGTTACGTCCCCGATGTCGCCGTCCCCGAGATTGCCCATGCCCTCAATCTGAGCCAGGCCGAGGTTCGTGGGGTGATCAGTTTTTACCATGACTTCCGTACCGCGCCGCCGGCCAAACATATCCTGCGGCTGTGCCGGGCTGAGTCGTGCAAGAGTCGTGGCGCCGAGGAGCTTGCCGCACAGTTGCGTGAGCGTCTGCAACTGGACGATCACGGCAGTAGCGCCGACGGCAGCATCAGTTTGCGGCCGGTTTATTGCCTGGGTGCCTGCGCCTGTTCGCCTGCCCTGGAGCTGGATGGACGGGTACATGCACGGCTGAGCGCTGAGCGTCTGGATGCCTTGCTCGACGCTTGCCGGGAGGACGTTTGATGCCGACTCTCTATCTGCCCTGTGATTCTATTGCCCTTGCCGTGGGTGCCGATGAGGTATCCGTGGCCCTGATCACTCAGGCCAAGGCACTTAATCTGCCGCTGGAGCTACAGCGCACCAGTTCCCGAGGTCTCTACTGGCTGGAACCGCTGCTGGAAGTGGACAGCCCGCAAGGCCGTATCGGCTTCGGCCCGCTGACTGCTGCCGATGTGCCGTCGGTGCTCGATGCCCTGCAAGGCGAGCCATCCGCGCATCCACTGGCCTTGGGCCTGGTGGAAGAACTGCCTTATCTCAAGACTCAACAACGCCTGTTGTTCGCCCGTGCTGGTATTACCCGGCCGCTGTCACTGGAGGATTACCGCGCCCATGGCGGTTTCGAGGGCTTGACCCAGGCCATCGCCCTTGGCGGCGAGCAGACCGCGACGGCGGTGTTCGATTCAGGCCTGCGTGGCCGTGGCGGCGCGGCCTTCCCCGCCGGGATCAAGTGGCGCACGGTACGCGCTACCGAAGCGGCGCAGAAGTACATCGTGTGCAACGCCGACGAAGGCGATTCCGGCACTTTCGCCGACCGCATGTTGATGGAAGGCGACCCCTTCCTGCTGATCGAAGGCATGGCCATCGCCGGCATTACCGTCGGTGCCACTTACGGCTACATCTATGTTCGCTCGGAATATCCCGATGCTGTGGCCACGCTGCGTGCGGCGTTGAACATCGCCCGAGACGCCGGTTACCTCGGCGCCAATGTCGGCGGCAGCGGCCAAGCCTTCGATATGGAAGTGCGAGTCGGTGCCGGCGCGTACATCTGCGGTGAAGAAACCGCGTTGCTGGACTCCCTCGAAGGCAAGCGCGGGATCGTTCGCGCCAAGCCGCCAATTCCTGCCTTGAAGGGTCTGTTTGGCCTGCCGACGCTGGTGCACAACGTGCTGACTTTGGCTTCAGTGCCGTTGATTCTGGCCAAGGGTGCGCAGTTCTATCGTGATTACGGCATGGGCCGCTCCCTGGGCACCATGCCCTTCCAGTTGGCGGGCAATATTCGTCATGGCGGTCTGGTGGAACGGGCCTTTGGCCTGACCCTGCGGGAGCTGGTGGAAGACTACGGTGGTGGTACCGCCAGTGGCCGGCCGCTGAAGGCTGCGCAGGTGGGCGGCCCCCTTGGCGCCTGGGTGCCACCTTCGCAATTCGATACACCGCTGGATTACGAGGCCTTCACCGCCATCGGCGCGATGCTCGGTCACGGTGGTGTGGTGGTGGCTGACGACAGCCTGGACATGGCCCACATGGCGCGTTTCGCCATGCAGTTTTGCGCCGAGGAATCCTGTGGCAAATGCACGCCCTGCCGCATCGGTTCGACCCGTGGCGTTGAGGTGATCGACCGCCTGCTCGCCGCGCCAGACGCGAGCGGTCGCGATGAGCAGGTGATCATCCTCAAGGACCTGTGCGACACCCTGCAATACGGTTCGCTGTGCGCATTGGGCGGCATGGTTTCCTTCCCGGTCGCCAGCGCCCTCAAGCACTTCCCCGCCGACTTCGGCTTGCAGCCCTCGGAGGCCGAGCAATGATCACTCTCTTCGACCCGAAAACCGATATCGATCTGGGTACGCCAGCCCGCGACAGCCAGGTGCAAGTCACCCTGAACATCGATGGCCGCAGCATCAGCGTGCCCGAAGGCACCTCGGTGATGCGCGCCGCCGCGCTGCTGGGCACCACCATTCCCAAACTCTGTGCCACCGACAGCCTGGAAGCCTTTGGCTCCTGCCGCATGTGCCTGGTGGAGATCGACGGCATGCGCGGCTACCCCGCGTCCTGCACCACGCCGGTCACTGAAGGCATGACCGTGCATACCCAGACGCCAAAGCTCGCGACCCTGCGGCGCAATGTCATGGAGTTGTACATCTCCGATCACCCGCTGGACTGCCTGACCTGCTCGGCCAACGGCAACTGCGAACTGCAAACCGTCGCCGGCCAGGTTGGCCTGCGGGAAGTGCGTTATGGCTATGAAGGCGAGAACCATCTGGAGGACGTGAAAGACACCTCCAACCCCTACTTCGATTACGACCCGAGCAAGTGCATCGTCTGTAACCGTTGCGTGCGTGCCTGCGAAGAAACCCAGGGCACCTTTGCCCTGACCATTACCGGGCGTGGTTTTGAATCCCGCGTGGCTGCCGCCGGTGGCGAGAACTTCCTCGACTCGGAATGCGTGTCCTGCGGCGCCTGCGTGCAGGCCTGCCCTACCGCGACGCTGATGGAAAAAAGCGTGGTCGAACTGGGCCAGCCGGAACGTAGCGTGATCACTACCTGCGCCTATTGCGGCGTGGGCTGCTCGTTCCGCGCCGAGATGAAAGGCGACCAGTTGGTGCGTATGGTTCCGGACAAGAACGGCCAGGCCAACCATGGCCACTCTTGCGTCAAAGGGCGCTTTGCCTGGGGCTACGCCACCCACCCGGATCGCATCACCAAGCCGATGATCCGCAAAAACATCAGCGACCCTTGGCAGGAAGTGAGCTGGGATGAAGCGGTGACTTACGCCGCCAGCGAATTCCGCCGTCTGCAGCAAAAATATGGCCGCGATTCCATTGGTGGCATCACCTCCAGCCGTTGCACCAACGAAGAAACCTATCTGGTGCAGAAACTGGTGCGCGCCGCCTTCGGCAACAATAACGTCGACACCTGTGCGCGGGTCTGCCACTCGCCGACCGGCTATGGCCTGAAACAAACCCTGGGCGAGTCCGCCGGCACCCAGAGTTTCGACTCGGTGATGCAGGCCGATGTGATCCTGGTGATGGGCGCCAACCCCAGCGACGCCCACCCGGTGTTCGCTTCCCAGCTCAAGCGCCGCCTGCGTGAAGGCGCGCGGCTGATCGTCATCGATCCGCGACGCATCGATCTGGTGGACACGGTGCACGCCCGCGCCGAATATCACTTGGCGCTGCGCCCCGGCACCAACGTCGCCATGCTCAATGCCTTGGCCCACGTGATCATCACTGAAGGCCTGCAAAACCAGGCCTTTATCGACGCCCGTTGCGAGGGTAGCGATTTCGCGATCTGGAGTGAGTTTGTCAGCCGCGCGGAAAACTCGCCGGAAGCCCTTGGCCCGATCTGCGGTGTACCCGCTGCCGACATTCGTGCCGCTGCGCGCCTGTATGCCACCGGTGGCAACGCGGCGATCTACTACGGCCTGGGCGTTACCGAGCACAGCCAGGGCAGTACCTCGGTGATGGGCATTGCCAACCTGGCCATGGCCACGGGCAACATCGGCCGCGAAGGCGTGGGCGTGAACCCGCTGCGGGGGCAGAACAACGTGCAGGGCTCCTGCGACATGGGCTCCTTCCCCCACGAACTACCTGGCTACCGGCACATCTCCAACGAGGTGGTGCGGGCGCAGTTCGAACAGGCCTGGAACGTCACCCTGCAACCCGACCCGGGCCTGCGCATCCCCAACATGTTCGAGTCGGCCCTGGCCGGCAGTTTCAAGGGCCTGTATTGCCAGGGCGAAGACATCGCCCAGAGCGATCCGAATACCCAGCACGTCACCGCCGCTTTGTCGGCCATGGAGTGCGTGGTGGTGCAGGACATTTTCCTCAACGAAACCGCCAAGTTCGCCCATGTGTTCCTGCCGGGCAGTTCGTTCCTGGAAAAAGACGGCACCTTTACCAACGCCGAGCGACGTATCTCGCGAGTACGCAAAGTCATGGACCCGCTGGGCGGCAAGGCCGACTGGGAAGGCACGGTGGCCCTGGCCAATGCCTTGGGCTACCCGATGAACTACACGCACCCGTCGCAAATCATGGATGAGATCGCCAGCCTGACGCCGACGTTCACCAACGTCAGCTACGCCGCGCTGGATAGCCACGGCAGCCTGCAATGGCCGTGCAACGCCGAGGCACCGGACGGCACGCCGACCATGCACATCGAGGAGTTCGTGCGCGGCAAGGGGCGCTTCATGCTCACCGGTTACGTGCCCACCGAGGAAAAGGTCAACAGTCGCTATCCGCTGCTGCTGACCACCGGGCGCATCCTCAGCCAATACAACGTCGGTGCTCAAACCCGGCGTACCGACAACGTCGCCTGGCATGACGAAGACCGCCTGGAAATCCACCCGACCGACGCTGAAAGCCGTGGCATCAACGAAGGTGACTGGGTCGGTATCGGCAGCCGCGCCGGGCAAACCGTGCTGCGTGCGCGGATCACCGAACGGGTCGCCCCGGGCGTGGTGTACACCACCTTCCACTTCCCGGAATCGGGGGCCAACGTGATCACCACCGACAACTCGGACTGGGCCACCAACTGTCCGGAGTACAAGGTCACCGCCGTGGAAGTCAGCCGCGTTTATCACCCTTCTGAGTGGCAAAAACGCTTCCAGGAATTCAGCGATGAACAGCATCGTCTGCTCAAGGACCGGGGCCGTGGCGCCAAAGCGGAGGTACGCCGATGAGCACGAACAACCTGATCAAGATGGCCAACCAGATCGCCCAGTACTTTGCCAGCCAGCCCGACCAGCAACAGGCGGTGCTGAGCGTGCGCAATCATATGCAGATGTACTGGGCGCCCAGCATGCGCAAGGAGTTGCTGGCCTGGCAGACGGAGCATCAAGGGGCGGACTTGCACCCGCTGGTGCAGGCGGCGGTGACCGGGGCGGGTTGGGAGGCTTAGCCTGCTGGCTGCAAAAAACTGTGGGAGCGAGCTTGCTCGCGATGAGGGCTTAACATTCAGCATTTTTGCTGGCTGATACACCGCTATCGCGAGCAAGCTCGCTCCCACAGGGGTTTTGTGTTGGGGTTTGGCTTTGGGTTGAGCAGGCTACACCCTATTCCTCCTTCCTCGCCGCCGTCACCGTCACTTCAATGGCCCGGACACTGATCGCCGCGAATGTCGCGGTCATCAGCACGCCGTTGAAACCCAACAGGATCGCCAGCACCCGCGACACACCCAGTTTGGGCACCAGCTCTCCATAGCCGATGGTCAGGCCGGTCACGAAAGCGAAGTAGACACCGTCTAAAGGGCCCCAGCCTTCCAGGTGGGCGATGATGAGGCCGAACGCAATGATCACCAAAAGCAGTATCGAGAAGATCGGCCAGACCACTTTTAAATAGAACCAGACGGCTTTGTAGAACTCGTGGCGAACGTTTGATGCACGGGCGAGGTTCATGGCATGGGCTTCCTGGGGGTTGACTGGCCGACATTTGAATGCCCGGCGCTAATACCCCGTTCAGCTTGGCACAGGCGCTGAAAACTGCGACTAACGGGGCGTTATCTCTGACGAGGACTATGACAAAGATGACGCCAACCGGGCTATCCAGAAACCGCCTGCTGCTGGACTCGTTGTAGGAGCGAGCCTGCTCGCGATGGTCGTTAACGATAACGCGTGTTTACAGGATAAACGCGGCGCCCTTGAGTCCATCGCGAGCAAGCTCGCTCCTACAGTGTTCGGGTCAGTTCGCTTCAGTTTCCCGAATCAGCTTCTTGTTGATCTTGCCGACGCTGGTCTTGGGGATTTCGGCGATGAATTTGAACTGCTTGGGAATCGCCCATTTGTTGATGCGGCCGCCATCGACGAAGGCTTGCAAATGCACCTCCAGAATCTTGCGGTCGAGGTATTGCCCTGGTTCGCAAACGACCATGGCCATCGGGCGTTCGCCCCATTGTTCGTCGGCAATGCCCACCACGGCGACGGACATCACGCCCGGGTGTTCGCTGATCAGGCTTTCCAGTTCCAGGGAGCTGATCCACTCTCCGCCGGTCTTGATCACGTCCTTGATGCGGTCCTTGATTTCCACGCCGCCCAGCTTGTCGATCGAGGCCATGTCGCCGGTGTGCAGCCAGCCGTTGTGCCACAGCTCCGCGCCTTTGTCCGGGGCTTTCAGATAGCCCTGGGTCAGCCACGGCGCGCGCACCACGATCTCGCCCAGGGACTCGCCGTCATGGGGCACATCTTTGCCGTCGGCGTCGATGATCTTCAGGTCGACCAATGGCACCGGGGTGCCGGTCTTGATGCGGATCGGCAGTTGCGCTTCGCCGGACAGCTGGAGGTCTTCATCACGCAGGTACGTCAGGCACAGCAACGGGCAGGTCTCGGACATGCCATAGCCTGCGTGCACCACCATGCCTTTGGCATTGGCTTCGCTGGCCACGCCGAGGGTCAGCGCGCTGCCGCCCAGGAGCATTTTCCAGCCGTCGAAACGGGTCGCCTTGCCTTCCTCACAGTTGAGGATCATCTGCAGGATGGTCGGCACGCAGTGGGAGAAGGTCACCTTCTCTTCACGGTACAGCTTGACCAGGCTGTTGGGTTCGTAGCGGCCCGGGTAGACCTGCTTGATGCCCATCAGGGTCGCGACATACGGCACGCCCCAGGCATGCACATGGAACATCGGCGTGATGGGCATGTACACGTCGTCGGAGCGCAGCAGCGGCTGGCCCTGATAGACGCCCAGGGTGCCGACGGCGTTCAGGGTGTGCAGCACCAACTGGCGGTGGCTGAAGTACACGCCTTTCGGGTCGCCGGTGGTGCCGGTGGTGTAGAACAGCGTGGCGACCGAGTTCTCGTCGAAATCGGGGAAGTCGTACTGGTCCGAGGCCTGGGACAGCAGGTGCTCGTACTCGCCCAGCACCGGCAGCGAGGTCGTGGTCGCCTCGTCATCGGTGAGTTGCAGGTAGCCTTTTACGGTTTCCAGCCGACCGTGGATCTGCTCGACCAGGGGCAGGAAATCATCATGCACCAGCACCAGGTCATCCTCGGCGTGGTTCATGGTGAACAGCACCTGCTCCGGCGACAGGCGAATGTTCACCGTGTGCAGCACCGCGCCGATCATCGGCACGGCGAAGAAGCATTCCAGGTAGCGGTGGCTGTCCCAATCGAGCAGGGCCACGGTGTCACCGGCCTTGACCCCGGCCGCCGTCAGCGCATTGGCCAGGCGGCGAATACGCTTGTTGAGGGTCTCGTAGCTGTAGCGCAGCTTGTCGGCGTAGACGATTTCCCGGCCCGGCTCGTAGCGCACGCCGGACAGCAGCAATTGCTTGATCAGCAAGGGGTAGGCATAGGCGCCGTCGGCGGGCGGAATTATTTTTGTCGCCATCATGTTTAAGGTTCCTTGTCCTTTCGATCAGAACTGATCGGCTTGCAGCTCGTAGAGGCAGTCGCTGCCGGCCTTGGCCGATGCGCTCAACGAGTGGATACGCGGCAGCAACCGGGCGAAGTAGAAACGCGCGGTGGCCAGTTTGCTGGTGTAGAAATCGTCCTCGCCATCGCCGCTCATGACGGCCTTGGCCATGCGCGCCCACATGTAGGCGTAAGCGGTGTAGCCGAACACATGCAGGTACTCGACCGAAGCCGCGCCGATTTCGTTCGGGTTGTTTTGTGCCCGGTCCAGCAGCCACGCGGTCAGGTCGTCGAGAGTGTCGACGGCGGCGTTCAGCGGTTGGATGAACTCGGCAAGGTCAGCGCCAACGTTGGCGGTGAAGTTGCGGATTTCCGAAGCGAACAAGCGGTAGAGCGCCCCGCCGCTGCCGACGATCTTGCGCCCGGCCAGGTCCAGGGACTGGATGCCGTTGGTGCCTTCGTAGATCTGGGTGATGCGCACATCACGCACCAGTTGCTCCTGACCCCACTCACGGATGTAGCCGTGGCCGCCGAAGATCTGCTGGCCATGGAGGGTGGTTTCCAGGCCCATGTCGGTGAGGAAGGCCTTGGCTACCGGGGTCAGCAGCGATACCAGATCCTGCGCGCGCTGGCGTGTCGGTGCGTCTTCGCTGTACTTGGCGATGTCCAGTTGCAGGGCCACGTAGCTGGAGAACGCACGGCCGCCTTCGTTCAAGGCTTTCATGGTCAACAGCATGCGGCGCACGTCCGGGTGCACGATGATCGGGTCGGCGGCCTTGTCCTTGAATTGCGCACCGGTTGGCGCACGGCTTTGCAGACGGTCACGGGCGTATTCGACGGCGTTCTGGTACGAGCGCTCGCCTTGGGCCAAGCCCTGGATGCCCACGCCCAGACGCTCGTAGTTCATCATGGTGAACATCGCCGCCAGGCCTTTGTTCGGTGCGTCGACGATCCAGCCGGTGGCGCCATCGAAGTTCATCACGCAGGTGGCGGACGCCTTGATGCCCATCTTGTGTTCGATGGAGCCGCAGGACAGCGCGTTGTTTTCACCCAGCGAACCGTCGGCGTTGACCAGCACTTTCGGCACCAGGAACAGCGAGATGCCTTTCGGGCCGGCCGGTGCATCGGGCAGCCGCGCCAGTACCAGATGGATGATGTTTTCCGTCAGGTCGTGCTCGCCACCGGTGATGAAAATCTTGCTGCCGCTGACCTTGTAGCTGCCATCGGCCTGGGGTTCGGCCTTGGTGCGGATCAGGCCCAGGTCGGTGCCGGAATGGGCTTCGGTCAGGCACATCGAACCGGTCCAGGTGCCGGCGTACATGTTCGGCAAGTAAGCCGCTTTCAGTTCTTCGCTGGCGTGGGCCTTGATCGACAGGCAGGCACCGGCGGTCAGCATCGGGTACAGGCCGAACGACAGGCTGGCCGAGTTGACCATCTCTTCGACCTGGGCCGAAATCGCCTTGGGCATGCCCATGCCGCCGTACTGCGGATCACCGCCGACACCCACCCAACCGCCCTCGGCGAAGGCTTGATAGGCCTGGGCAAAACCGTCCGGGGCGGTGACCGCGCCGTCGTTCCAGGTGCAGCCCTGTTCGTCGCTGGCGCGGTTCAGTGGCGCGATCACTTCGCCGCTGATCTTGCCGGCCTCTTCGAGGATGGCGGCGGCTGTCTCTTCATCGATCACGTCGGCCAGGCCGGGCAATTGTGCCCAGAGCCGGGACACCTGGAAAACCTCGTTGAGTACGAAGCGCATGTCGCGCAGGGGAGCTTTGTAATCAGACATCTTGGCTTACTCGGAAGTGGTCACGGCATGGGGCATGCCGGGACGTTCAGTGGATTCGGTGTTTTCGGTTGCCGCGACAGAACCGGGCTTGGGTGCCCGTTCGCGCAGCAGGAAGTACGACAGAGCGGGAATCAGGATCAGCGCGCCGAGCATGTTCCACAGGAACATGAAGGTCAGCAGGATGCCCATGTCGGCCTGGAACTTGATCGGCGACCAGACCCAGCACACCACACCGGCGGCGAGGGTGATGCCCACCAGCCCGACCACTCTGCCTGTGAAGGACACGGCGTTGCGATAGGCCTGGGACAGCGGCAAGCCCTGGCGCTGGAAGTGCAACTGCACACTGAGCAGGTACAAGGCATAGTCGACGCCGATGCCCACCCCGAGGGCGATCACCGGCAAGGTTGCGACTTTTACGCCGATACCCATGGCCACCATCAAGGCTTCGCAAAGGATCGAGGTCAGCACCAGCGGCAACAGGGCCACCAGTGTGGCGCGCCAGCTGCGGAAGGTGATCAGGCAGAACAGCGTCACCGCCGCATACACGTACAGCAGCATGGTGCGGTTGGCTTCGCGCACCACGATGTTGGTCGCGGCCTCGATCCCGGCGGTACCGGCGGCGAGCAGGAACTGCCGATCCTCGCTGCTGTTTTCCTTGGCGAACTTGTCGGCAATCGCCACCACGGCATCGAGGGTTTCAGCCTTGTGATCCTTGAGGAAGGTGATCACCGGCATCAGCGAGCAGTCGGTATTGAACAGCTCCGGCGAGTTGACCGAGGCTTGCTGGGCGGCGTAGTTGAGCACGTCCTGGTTGCGCTGGATGCTGTTGAGCTTGGGGTTGCCCTCATAAGTACCGGCAGTGATCTGCCGTACCGCGTTGACCAAGGACGCGGTCGCCTGCACGCCCGGATACTGTTGCAGCTCCCAGGCCAGGCGGTCGGCGAGCACCAGGGTCTTGTAGTTCAGGCAGCCTTCCGGCGCGGTCTTGATCATCACCGCGAACAGGTCGCTGGACAGCGCGTAGTGGCTGGTGATGTAGGCGTTGTCGCGGTTGTAGCGCGAGTCGGCGCGCAGCTCCGGCGCCCCGCTTTCCAGGTCGCCGATCTTCAGGTTCAGGCTGACCATGAAACCGCCGATGCCCATCAACACTGCGACCAATACGGCACCGGTGGCCCACTTGCGCGTGGTGAAGCGGTCGAGCAGGTCCCACAGTTTGCCGAAGCCTTTGTGGTGTTCGGCGCGATTGTCGATTTTCAGCGCACGCTCGGCGGCTTTCGCGCCCACACCGACATAGGACAGCGCCACCGGCATCAGCAACAGCGAGGTGAAGATCAGCACGGCGACGCCGATGCTGGCGGTGATCGCCAGGTCCTGGATCACCGGAATATCGATCAGCATCAACACGGCGAAGCCCACGGCGTCGGCCAACAGCGCGGTGACACCGGCGATGAACAGACGGCGGAAGGTGTAACGCGCAGCGATCAGTTTGTGGGTGCCGCGGGCGATGTCCTGCATGATGCCGTTCATCTTCTGCGCCGCGTGGGACACACCGATGGCGAAGATCAGGAACGGCACCAGCACCGAGTACGGATCGATGGCGTAGCCGAGCCAGGCGACGATACCCAGTTGCCAGACCACCGCGACCAGCGAGCAGCCGACCACCAGCAGGGTGCTGCGCACGCAACGGGTGTAGGCGTAGATGATGATCAGCGACGTGACGACGGCCAGGCCGAAGAACATCATCACCTGGATCAGGCCGTCGATCAGGTCGCCCATGAGTTTGGCGAAGCCGATCACCCGCACTTTGTAATGGCCGGTGCCTTCGACCCCGGATTTACGCGCAGCGCTGTCACCGGCGTATTCGATCTTGTCGCGCAACTGCTCTTCGAGCATCTGCGAGAAGGCGTGGTAGTTGATGCGTTGACCGCCGGCGGCGGCTTTGTCCATCAGCGGCACGATCAGCATGCTCGACTTGAAATCACTGGCTACCAGGCTGCCCACCACACCGGCGCGGGAGATGTTCTGGCGCAACTGTTCGATTTGCTCAGGCTGCCCCGAATAGGTGTCGGGCATCACCGGGCCACCCTGGAAACCGTCCTCGGTGACTTCGGTCCAGCGCACGGCCGGGCTCCACAGCGACTTCATCCACGCGCGGTCGACGCCTTCGGTGAGGAACAGCTGGTCGTTGACCTGCTTGAGCACGTCGAGGTATTCGGGGTCGAAAATATCGCCCTGGGTGTTCTCGACCACCACGCGCACCGAGTTGCCCAGACCGCGCAGCGACTGACGGTTTTCCAGGAAGTTCTGGATGTACGGCTGGCTCTGGGGAATCATTTTTTCGAAGCTTGGGCGCAACTCCAGGCGAGTCACGGCCATGAAGCCCAGCACCACGGTGGCGAGCGCCATCAGCAGCATGAACAGCGGGCGGTAGTTGAACACCAGCCGCTCAAGGAGGTTGCCGGAGCGGTGGTCGAAATCCCGCAGTTCGCGGATCACCGGCATGGCGTCTTGTTTGATATTGCCCATGTCTGGGTTCTCGCTCTTAGGGTTCGAGGGCTGGATCGGCGGACAGCGTCCGGGCACCACGGCTGCCTGCCAGCACCAAGGCGCCATCGGCGGACTGGGTGGCGCCGGCGACCGGGGTCGGTGCCGGTTGCTGCTTCAGATGCAACTGGGCGCCCGTCCCTTGGCTGACCAGCATCTGCCCGCCCTGGGTGAACAAGCGATAATTGCCACGGGCATCGATCAGGCCTGCGGTGATGCTGACGTGCAGGCCCGTGTCCAGTGCGGTCCAGCTCTGGCCGCCGTCGGTGCTGCGCAGCACGTTGCCGCGCAGGCCATAGATCAGCACTTCGCCAGGCTTGCCGAGCACGCCGAAGAAGCTGCCTTGATAAGGCGTCGGTACCGCGTTGAAGCGTTGGGCGCTGTCGTCCCATTTGAGCAGCAGGCCTTGCTCGCCCGCGATGTACACACTGTCGCCGGTAGAGGCGATGGCGTTGAGATGGAAACCCTGGGGGTTGTCGGTGCGGTCCTGGAATGGCGTCCAGGTCAGGCCACCGTCGTCGGTGCGCAGAATCAGGTTGAATACCCCGACCACATAGCCGGTTTTGTCGTTGGCGAACCAGACGCCGAGCAGCGGTTTGTCCGCACCCTGATCGGCTAGTCGTTGGCCTTCCATGGCCAACTGGGGCCATTGCTCATTGCCCGGTTCGGCGCTGGCCAGCTCCGTGTAATGCTTGACCAGCAAGGCGCCGATCTGACGACCGTCGAGTTGCTTCTGCCAAGTCGCGCCGGCGTCGCTGCTGTGCAGCACCACGCCGTCATTACCCACCGCCCAGCCTTGGGTGGTGGTCGGAAAATTCACCGCAGTGAGGTCGGCACTGGCCGGTACGGCGGCCTGTTGCCAGTGGTTTCCCGAATCATCGGAAAACAGAATATGGCCACGCTGGCCGACGGCAATCACGCGCGCGCCGGCGCGGGTCATGCCGGACAACGGGCTGTTGATCGCCAAGGCACTGACCCTGGCGGGCAGGTCCAGAACATCGACATAATCGGCCGCATGGGCGATGCCCTGCGACAGGCCGAGCACAACGCCAAACGCCAGCTGCAGAATATTATTTTTATACGAACACATACTGCGTCCTCTTCGGAAAACCGCGCCGGGACACACATCCGTGTGCCTGACGTTCAAACCTTGCGCCGTGCAGGTCATGTGGGAGCGAGCTGTGGCGAGGGGGCTTGCCCCCGTTTGAGTGCGCAGCACTCACAAGATCTTCGATACATCGGAAATTTTGGAGCTGCTTCGCAGCCCAACGGGGGCAAGCCCCCTCGCCACAGCTCGCTCCCACAGTGGATCGTGCGAGCGTCTGCTTGCGGTTGGCTTAGCGAATACCGGCGCCGGCCAGGGATTCCGAAGACCACTGGGCCTTGGAGAGCGGCTCGATGTACTTGATGCCGCCGTAAGGGCCGACTACGCCGTTGATGTTGTAGGAACCACCGACCAGGTCGTAGATCATGAACGGCGTGGAGTCCGGAACCTGCTTGTCATAGCTCTGGCTCAGGAAGGCGAAGGAACCGCGATAGAGCTGACCACGGGCGTCATATTGATCCGAGGCCAAAGCGGTCCAGCTGTCTTCGTCGAGGTAGAAGCGGCGCTTCTGGTAGATGTGACGAGCACCGGCCTTGAGATTGCCTTCGACGACCCATACACGGTGTTTTTCCCAGCGTACGAAGTCAGGTGACAGGTGATTGGCGGTGGTCAGCGACTTCGGATCCTGCACGTAGGTCAGCTTGTAGGTGTTGTAGGGCACGATCATTTCCTGCTTGCCCACCAGCTTCCAGTCGTAGCGATCCAGCGCACCGTTGAAGACGAACACGTCATCGTAGGTGCCCGCACCGGCGGTACCCGGGTTTGGCGTGTCGTAAGCCAGGCTCGGAGCCAGTTTCACTCTACGCTGCCCCGGCAAGTACTGCCAGGCGCGACGAGGTTGCTGCAACGGGTTGGCGGCATCCTTGAGCATGATCGCCTCACCGGCGCGGCGCGCAGGGCCGGTGTATGCCAGCTTCATCTGGTAGTACACGTCGGCGCTGCTGATCGGCTGCGAGAGGTTTTCATAGATCGGGTAGGAGATGTTCGCTTGCCCGGTGGTCGCCAGGCTAGGAACGCCCGCGGAGTCAACGTTCCAGGAGTCGTACTTGGAACTGATGCTGACGCCTTGGTAGCGCAACAGGAAGTTCCACATCGCTTCGTTGCCCGACTGCGGAATCGGGAATGGAATACCCGGCAGCACGTTGTCGATGGCCAGGCCACCTTCCAGGGACTTGGCGCCGCTGGCGTTCTTCACGCCGTTATCCAGGATCGCTTGAGGCAGCGAAACGGTGCGGTGCGTCGGGAACACGTCGACACGGAACGTCGGGAAACGCTTGGCCAGTTCTACCGTGGTCGCCGTGAGCATGCCCTTGTACTGATCGACGTTCTTGCCGTCGATCACCAGTACCGGCTTTTCACTGGCAAACGGGTCCGGGCGCATGCTGTCGCCGGCCTTGAAGCTGGCCGGCGGGGTGGTCAGGCCACCGTTGTAGGCAGGAATGGAACCATCAGCGTTCCCGGCTTTTTCAGCCCCTACCTGTGTCAGGCTGGTGCCCAGCTTGGCAGCTTCCTGGGTTGAAACAGCAGCCTGTGCCTGAGCGGCGAAGACCATGGCCAGCGAAGCGGCCAACACGGTTTTTACAAATTTCATCTTGTTATTCTCCTGCTTGCATTGAGCAAATCAGTGGTGAATCAGAATGTTGTTTTCATCGTCAGGTACACGGCGCCACGGTCCTCAGTCGTGGCACCACCTCCAGAGAAGGACGAGTAGCCACCGGCGTAACAGGCGTAGTTTTCGTTGCCGCTAAAGGCGTTCGGGGTGGAGCCGTCACCGCCCTTGGAGCCGGTGCTCACACCGCTGACGTTGCACTTGTCGGTTTCGCCAAAGGAGTCCACGTACTTCAGGTCGACAAAGTATTTGTTGTAGACAATGGCACCCACGCCCACGGCATAGTTGCCGGTGTCCTTGGCACCGCCACCGGAGACCGGTGACACACCGTCGAGACCGACGTTGACGGACATCGGTGCGTTGAGATCGACACCCGGGAAGACCTGGTACCAGGTCGGTGTGAAGTTGACCGCCAGACCCCAGTTGTCACGGGTCGGCGCGTCGATGCCGCGATAGCTGTCCTTACCCTTGTAGAGCGCTTCGTTCTTGCTATCGAGCTTGAGCAGGTTGCTGTAGTACAGCTCGGCAAGCACAGTCGCCTGATCGAACACCGGGGTTTTCGGCAGGGTCATCAGACCGTTGAGCGTCCAGTGCAGTGTGTCGCCTGTGGCGCTCATGCTGTCGCCACGGCTCGGGGTGTCATAGACCACACCGGTGGCGTCCGTACGTGCAGGCAGCAGGCCAAGCCCTTGCCCCAGGCCCAGCGGGCTGCGGGTACTGACGATCGCCGGGATACTGGCCAGCGGCATGTTGTGACGAACGTTCAGGTCCGAACCCACGCTCACGCCACCCACGTCCTTGGACAAGCTCAAGCCAAGGATCTTGATGTTGTCGGCATAGGCCAGTTGATAGGTGGCGGTGTCCAGCGAATTGAGGGTGTTGATCACCGCAGGCACTTGCCCCGCCGGACGGGTGCCGTTCGGGTTGGCCGAGGTAATGCCCCTGGCGTCCAGGTAGGCTTGGGGCAGGATTTCCGAGGTTTCGCGGTAGTAAACGCCGAGGGTGCCATCCAGCCAGGCCGGCGACCATTTGGCCATGACACCCCAGTCACCGCTGTCATGCGGAGTCAGGTCTTTGCCACGACGCACATTGGTCAAGGCGTTGCACGGCGCCAGGCCACAACCTAGCGGGCTGCCCGGTACCACGGCATTGGTGTTGCCCAACAGGAACGATTGCGCGCCGAAGCCGACCAGGTCGGAACCACCGTAATAGGTGCCCGCTTCCGGCAGACGCGCGGCATCCCAATTCAGGAAATACTGGGCACCCACGGTCAGCTCGGGATTGACGGTGAACGACATCGACAACTGGTTACGCGGAACGAACAGTTCCTTGGCCTCGGTACCCGGCGACGCGGCAAGCTTGGCCAGGTCGAGGCCGGACTGGCCATAGCTGACCGAGTGCACCGGGTTGAGAATGGTCTCGCCCCAGAACACGTTGTGCTGACCGGCCTTGGCGCTGAACATCGACTCCTCGCCCACTTCGGTGCTGTAGAACACGAAGGCATCGAGGATTTCGCCCGAAAGACCGCTGTAGTAGCGCTGGGCATAATTGCTCAGGTGCGAGCTGCCGTTGCCGACGTTGTCACGGGTGACCCCGGCCAGGCGCGGGTCATTGGCGATCAGGCCCGAGGTCGATCCATTGCCGTTGACGAACGGGTTGGAGTTGGAGCCGGTGTTGTCATAGGCCTTGTCGTACCAGCTGGCGGCGCTGACGCGAAAGCCCATGGCGTTCTTGTAGACCACGTCCATTTCGGTCAACAGATCGATACGGTTGGTGATGTTGGTCCCGGCCTTGCGGAAGTTGTAGTCGCCGTCGTTATTGTTCGGCGTTCCCAACATGCGTTTGTCGGCGCTTTCGGTGCGCACGCCATAGTTGTACTTGATGGTGTTATCCACGCGGACGTTCCAGTCCGGATTCCCCGTCTCGATCTCGACCGCATGGGCCGCAGGTACCGTTGCCGCAAGAATGGCTGAGGCCAGCAAGGTGTAGCGTGGAGCGGTGAAGCCGTGACTCTTATTGTTGTGCATTGCGTTGTCTCCGCTTTTTTGTCTTTGTTTTAAGCGCAGCCGCCCTCGCGCAAACATTGATGGGTTTGCGTTTAAGGAATAAGGGCAAATGCCGGTTGGCGTACTGCCAGTCCAGCTCCTTGTACTAGCGATCCAGCTCCAGGATGAGTGCTTCAGCTTGCTGCCAGTGGCCAAATCCTGCGGCCGGATTGAGGTGGCCGACATCGCCCAGATTGAGCAATTCGGCGCCCCAGCCTTCTGCCATGCGGGTGACCGCAGGAAGGCTGGCCAAGTGATCGTTGGTGCTGCCGGCCACGATGCTGCGAAATGGCAGCGGGCCTTGCGGCAGAGGATTCCAGCCCTGGCTACGCAGGGTTTCGGAAGACGGATAGTTTGACGGCCAGACCGCATCGAGGTCCGGTGGCGCGGCCAGCAAAGCGCCCTTGATCGGACGGCTGTAGTGCGCAGCCCAGTGCGCGACCATCAGCACACCGGCGCTGTGGGCCACCAGAATCACGGGGCCGTCGATTTGTTCGAGTTCGTGTTGAATCGCCCGCACACGGGCCATGCAATCGAGTTTGTCGGTCTCCAGCGGCGCAACACTGCGCACGTTGCTCAGCCTGGCGGCAAGCAATGTTTGCCAATGTTCGGCCACGTGCTCGCGCAGACCCGGAACGATCAGAATGGTGGCGGCAGTTTGCAGTTTGTCCACGGTCAACACCTTCGCTTTCTCGATAACTCGACTGGCTGTTTTCGCCAGGGGCTTTTTGTAGTGTCGACATTAAAGAGCGCCCACCCGAAGCGCTTTACATTGGACGTCATGCACTTTTCTTTTGATGACAAATTGTCCGACAGCAGGACAGTGCGACCACTGGTCGAAAATCCCCGCAGGTTGGCGCAAGGTCACTGTAATCAACGGATGAGCGCTGATGGCTCCATGCAGCGTAGAAGATTGGTGACCGTATGGCATGAAATCCATCAACGACATGACAACTGTTCAACTGTTGATACGCTGGATATAGTCGCCACGCTCACGCCAACCGCCATCGGCACAGGGAAGACTTTCGCATGACCAAGCTTGTTCGCGCCGCTGTCTTGACCAACTACCTGGAGGTCACCCAGTACTTGGGTTTCAACCCGCGCGACGTGCTGGCCGGTGTCGGCTTGAGCAGGGCCCAACTGCAAGCCCCTGAACACCGCATCCATATCGATGCCGCCGTCCGTTTGCTGGAAGACTCGGCCGCCGCCAGCGGCTGCCAGACCTTCGGCCTGAGCATGGCCGAATCGCGCCAGCTCTCGGACTTCGGCGTGGTCAGCCTGCTGCTCAGCCACCAGCGCACGCTGCGCGATGCCTTGCAGGTCGTCGTGGATTACCGGCACCTGATGAACGACTCGCTGGCCATCTTCATTGAGGAGGCCGGCAAGATGGTGATCATTCGCGAAGAGGTGGTCACCGAAACGCCGATGCCCAGCCGCCAGGCCACGGAGCTGGCCATCGGTGTAATGTTCCGGCTGTGCTCGGCCCTGCTGGGCTCACACTGGCATCCCTACAGCGTCAACTTCATGCACCAGCCACCGGACAACCTGCACCTGCATCGCCGGCTGTTCGGCTGCAACCTGGAGTTCGGCAGCGAGTTCAACGGCATCGTCTGCCCTGACATCAGCCTCGACATGACCAACCCCAACGCTGACCCGGCCATGGCCCGCTATGCCCAGGGCTACCTCGACTCGCTGCAGAACCACGAAGGCGCCTCGATGCTGTTCGAGGTGCGCAAGGCCATCTACCTGCTGTTGCCCATGGGGCGCGCCACCATTGAGCAGGTGGCCCAGAGCCAGGGCATGAACGTGCGCACCCTGCAACGCCGCCTCAAGGACGACGGCTGCGCCTTCAACGACGTGATCAACGACGTGCGCCGCGACCTGGTGCTGCGTTATCTGGACAACCCCAACTACTCCCTCAGCCGCATTGCCGACATGCTCGGCTACTCGATGGCGAGCTCGTTTACCCGCTGGTTCATCAGCCAGTTCGGCATGCCGCCGGCGACGTGGCGTGCGCAGAAACAGGCTGGGGCGAAACCGTCCTGACAGCAGGGCAAAAAAAACGGCGACTGCTGGTACAGTCGCCGAAAGCGCGAGATTGGAACTGCAATCCCTGTGGGAGCGGGCTTGCTCGCGAAGGCGTCGTGTCAGCCAACATCAATTTCGACTGATACACCGCCTTCGCGAGCAAGCCCGCTCCCACAGGTTTCCGGCCAGGCCAATGATTAGAAGCCCCAGCGCAGCAACAACAGCACCAGCACGACCAGGAACACCGTCTCCCCCACCATCAGCAGAATCGGCTTGATCCCGACCGCTGCCAGCTCGCGCAAGCGGGTCTTCATGCCCAGGGCACTGATGGAAATCACCAGGCACCAGCGCGACAGTTCGTTGACCGATCCCTGCACCGCAGGCGCTATCCATCCGGTGCTGTTGATGCAGGCCAGAATCAGAAAACCGACGGCGAACCACGGCAACAGCGGCGGGCGCTTGCCGGTCGGATCGGCGCCTTGCATGCGGGTGATCATCGCTGCAGTGACGATCACCGGCAGCAGCATCGCAACGCGCATCAGCTTGACCACCGTGGCCGTGTCGCCGGTCTCGGTCGACATGCTGTAGCCGGCACCGACCACCTGGGCCACGTCGTGGATCGTGGCGCCGAGGAACACACCCGCCACCTGCGGCGACAACTGCAGCCAGTTGGCGATCATCGGATAGACAATCATCGCCAGAGTCGACAACGCCGAAACGCCGATGACGGTGAACAGGGTCGCCCGCTCTTTCTGCGGATGGTTCGGCAGCGCCGCTGCCAGCGCCAAGGCCGCCGAAGCGCCACAGATGGCCGTCGCGCCGCCGGTGAGCATGCCGAACAGGCGCTGGAAGCCCAGGGCCTTGGCGGCGATCACAGACACGCTGATGGTCACCACCACCAGGATCACCACCAGTGCAATCGGCTTCCAGCCCAGCGCGGCCATTTGCTCCAGGGTGATGCGCATGCCCAGCAGCGCCACGCCGATGCGCAGCACGGTGCGGGCGGTGAACTCGATACCGGCCTTGCAGGGACCGTCATCGGCGAGAAAATTCAGGGCCATGCCCAACAGCAAGGCAAACAGCATGACCGGCGCACCGTAGTGCTCGGACAAGAACGACGCGGCGGCCGCGACAATCAGACTGACGATTAACCCAGGTGCCAGTTCGCGCGTGCGAGTGTGGATACGGGTAAGAGCAATGGCGCTCATGGCGCGGACTCCTCGGATGCGATGACGATAAACGCCTGGCCGTCGATGATCTCGACCGGGTAGTTGGTGACTTTGACCTGCCGGGAGTTGAGCAGGTAGCCGCTGTGCAAATCGAAGCGCAAACCATGGGCGAGGCATTGAATCACCCGGCCTTCAAGACGCCCCCCGCATAGGGAAGAGCCCTGGTGCGGGCAGCTGTCGTCAATGGCAAACAACTGCCCGTCGACGTTGAACAGCGCCAGGCTTTTGTCTTCGAACTCGAACAGCGCCCGGCCTCCAGCCTGCGGGTGTTTGCCGGCTGGCACGGGAATGCGCCGGGTCATGCTGGCTGCCGCTCGCGATCACTTTCCCTGAGGGCTTCGGTCATGGCCGCGAGCAGCGCCTGAGCAGGTTGTGCGCCGATCACCGTCATGCGGTTGTCGAACTTGAAGCTCGGCACGCCACTGGTCGCGTCGGGGGATCCTTCAAACGGCGTGGCATCGCCCTTCAGGCAATCGAGCACCCCGTCCGGAGCGACGCCGCAGGAGCGGGCAATGGCAAGCAAGGTCTCACGGCAACCGAGGTTTTCACGTCTCAGGAAATAAGCGGCGAACAGTCGCTCGAGCAACATTTCACGCTGACTGGCATTGCCCAGTGCGCTGGCACGCTCGAACAAACGATGGGCGTCCGCGGTGTTGGGCATCGTCTCGATACGGCTGAGGTCGATGGCCAGTCCAACCGCCCCGGCAGCCTGCTGTACCTGATTCTGGCGCATGGTCATTGCGTCGGCATTGCCCAGGCGCTTGCGGTAGAAATCGGCGAAAGGTTCACCTTCTACCGGTATCTGGGGCAGCAACTGCACGCCATGCCACACCGTGGTGATCTGCACATCCGGGTGACGACTGCGAAACTGCACCTGCGCATGCTCCAGTTGGCGTTTGCCGATCAGGCACCAGGGGCAGATAAAATCGAAAAACACATCAATACGTAAACGACGACTCACAACTTCACCTCTATCCCGGCTGCACTGACAGGCTCAGGCACGCTCTGACCCTCAAGCCGGGCGATATCTTTTTGGTAATGACACTTGGCATAGAAAAACACCGCTGCCGCCGCGAGGCTGACCAGTGGCACTAATTGGAAAGCGGCATGCAGCCCGATGAGGTCGGACACACGGCCAGTCAGGAACGGCCCGGGTGCCAGCCCCAGCAGGTTATTGGCCAGGGTCAGCGTGGCGAACGCCGTACCGTGGACGGAGTAATGGGTCAGGTTGGCAACCATCGCACCGGCGGGGCCGGTGGTGCCGGTGGCAATCGCCATGCCCAGACAGACCAGCGCCAGTTGCACAGGCCCTGCCGACAATGCGAACGCTGCCGACAGCAACAGGCAACTGCCCAGGCAAAAACCAATGGCCAGGCTGACCTTGCGCTCCGGCGAGTTCCGACACAGGCGATCGCTGAGCATGCCGCACAGGATCATCCCCGCACCGCTGCACAACACGATGATTGCCGCCATGCCACCGGCCTTGTCGGTAGGCATGTCGTAGTAGCGGTTGAGGTAGCTGGGAATCCACACCATCACCGTACCGCCGACGAACAACTGCAAGCCGCTGGCGATGTAGGTCGACACCACCGAACGGCTGGACCACAGCGTGCGCAGCGGACGCTTGACCGCGGCAGCCGTCTTGTTCGCAATCTGCGCGGCACGTCGTGGCGCTATGCGCGCTTCCTTGACGATGAGCGGATAGAGCATCGCCAGCACCAGGCCAAACAGCGACATGCCGGCGAACGACCAGCGCCAGCCCAGCTTGGCGGCAATCGCACCGCCCAAAGCCATGCCCAACACCGAACCGAACATGCCGCCGGCCATGAAGGCACTGGCCAGGGTGGCCCGCATGTGTTTGGGGAACACCGAAATCACCACCGCGATGCCCACGCTGCCGTAGGCGGCTTCGCCGACGCCGACCATGAACCGCGCAATGAACATCTGCTGGTAGTCCTGAGCCAGCGCGCAACCCAGGGTCGCCACGCTCCACAGGAAAGCCATCAGCGCCAGGCTCTTGACCCGACCGAAGCGGTCGGCCATCAACGACAGGGGAAATGTCAGCAGGCCGACCATCAGGGCAACGATGCCGCTAAGCAGACCCAGTTGTCCGTCGCTCAACGCCCACTCAGTCTTGAGCAGGGGGAATACCGCGTTCAGTACCTGACGCGACATGTAATCGGAAATCAACAGACCGAACGTCAGGGCAAAGACGATCCAGGCATATTGGCGCGCAACGCCGACTCCGCAGGAGTCGTCATCGTCAGCGGCTATTGGGTGAAAGGCCATGCAGCCTCCTCAAGAGCTTTGTTTTATTTTTCTTATCAAGCGTGTAACGGTCAGGCGGACGAGAGGTCACGGCCTCTCGCCCCGACCCTAGGTCAACCGCGTTGCGGTACACCTTTCTGCCCAACCTTGCGGTTGGGGGCCATGCCGTTGGCCAACAGGGTTTCTTCGATGGTTTCGTACTGCACGCCGATGCGGTAGATCTCGCGGGCTTCTTTGCCGGTGGCGATTTCACGACCCAGTTCATGGGCAATGCGCACGGTTTGCTGGATCTGTGCAACCGAGCCGAAACGATCGCCCTTGTGATCAATGATAGTGTCTTCATTGCCCACGCGCGGGTGCATGCCCATGGCCATCGACATGGTGTTGAACGGCATGACGTTCTTGAGCAGCGATTCGGAGGTCAGGGTGCAACCGTCCGGCGCGCGGTGGATGAAGTTGAAAAAGTTGAACGGGTTCGGGCCGTCGAAACCGCCGCCGATGCCGATCCAGGTCAGGTTCAGCGGGCCCTTGTAGATGCCCCTGCGCACTAGGCGCTCGAGGGTTTCCATGGCGTGCATGCCGGTCAACTGGAAGTGTGGCTGGATGCCGTTCTCCATAAGGCGCTTGAGGTGCTCGGCCACCCAGGCCGGACCTGCCGGTACGGTCATTTCGCTGTAGGCGGCGTGGATCAACGGGTTGTCCAGGGAGGTGCCCTTCAGGTACTCCGGATACAACAGTTCCATGATGTTCATTTGCGTGGTGTTGATCGCGACCGTGACCTGATCCGGTTTCGGCGTCAGCTCGGCCAGCATGTGGCGAGTGTCGTCGGACAGCCACTTGGCCGCTTCGCCATCGCTTTCCGGAGCGAAGGAAATCGAGCCGCCGACCTGGATGATCATGTCTGGCACGGCTTCACGCACACCGGCGATCAGCTCGTTGAACTTCGACAGGCGCTTGGAGCCCTTGCCGTCCAGTTCGCGCACATGCAGGTGCAGCACGGTGGCGCCGGCTTCATAGCATTCGACCGCTTTCTGGACTTGCTCATCCATGGTCAACGGGATGTCTTCCGGGAAGTCTTCCGGCATCCACTCCGGGCCGTACGGGGCCACGGTAATGACTACCTTTTCCATGTTTTCCGGGTGCAGGGAATCGTCGAAGAATTGCATGGTTAACTCCAGTTCTTATGCCAGTTCTTATGATTGTTCCGCCCACCCGGGGTCGTGCCGGGCAGACGTGTTTACGAGTGCGAATGCTGCGAGTGCGGATGCAGGTGGCGTTCGATCAGAACGTCTTGTCGCCGATAATCCCGGCACGCTCCATCTTGCGATGGCACGGCGGGTAGTCCATGACGGCGTAATGCTGGGTACTGCGGTTGTCCCAGATGGCGATGCTGTTGGGCTTCCAGCGCCAGCGCACCTGATACTCAGGGATGTACGCCTGGCTGATCAGGTAACGCAGCAACTCGCCGGCGCCGGGGTTGGCGTCCTGGCCGAAGCGCACCCGCTCAGGGGTGTGGTAGTTGCTGAAGTGGGTGGTGAAAGCGTTGACGAACAGCACCTTCTCGCCGGTTTCCGGATGGGTGCGCACCACCGGGTGTTCGGCGTCCGGGTACATCGCCTTGAGCGCCAGGCGTTTTTCAATCGGCATGGCGGCACCGAAGCTCGCTTCGATGCTGTGGCGGGCACGCAGGTCGGCGATCTTGACCTTTACGTCTTCCGGCAAATTCGCATAGGCCTGGACCATGTTGGCCCACATGGTGTCGCCGCCCACTGGCGGGCATTCCACGCAACGCAGCACGCAGCCCATCGGCGGTGCTTCGCGCCAGGTGGCGTCGGTGTGCCAGGCGTTTTCATAGCGGTCCATCGGCTGGTCAGGATTCTTGTAGATCTGCACCAGCCCCGGATGCTCCGGATCACTGCCGGCCACCGGATGATCCTCCAGCTCGCCGAAGCGCCGGGCGAAGGCCACGTGCTCGGCGCGGGTGATGTCCTGATCACGCAGGAACACCACGCGGTGCTTGAGCAACTGGGCACGAATCTCGGCAAACAGACCATCGTCATGCACTGCGTCGGCCAGGTTGACGCCGATCAGTTCGGCGCCAATGCTGCAGGTCAATTGTTCGACTTTCATGGCTGGCCGCTCCTTAAACGACGAAAATCGATGAGCCGGTAGTCTTGCGCGATTCAAGGTCGCGATGGGCCTGCACGGCGTCCTGCAGGGCGTAGTGCTGGTTGATCTCGATCTTGATCCGGCCGCTGCCGACATGGTCGAACAACTCACCCGCCAGGGCGGCTTTTTCCGCAGGGTCGCTGATGTAGTTGGCCAGGGCAGGACGGGTCAGGTACAGCGAACCTTTCATCGCCAGCATCACCGGGTCGAACGCCGGGATCGGGCCGGACGCGGTACCCACGCAGACCATCAGGCCACGGGGTTTCAACGAATCCAGCGAACCCATGAAGGTGTTCTTGCCAACGCTGTCGAACACCACGTTGACGCCCACGCCATCGGTCAGTTCGCGAACGCGAGCGGCGACGTCTTCATGGCTGTAATTGATCGTATGGTCGCAACCGTGAGCCCGGGCGATTTCCGCTTTTTGCTCGGTCGAAACCGTGCCGATCACGTTCAGGCCCAGCAACTTGGCCCACTGCGAAACGATCAGACCGACACCGCCAGCGGCGGCATGCAACAGAATGCTGTCGCCCGGTTTGAAGTCGTAGATGCGGCGCATCAGGTACGAGGACGTCAGGCCACGCATGGTCATCGCGGCAGCGGTCTCGAAGCTGATGGTTTCCGGCAGCTTGATCAGCGGCGCGGCCGGGATCAGGCGCTCGGTGCTGTAGGCGCCGAGGGTGTTGAGGAAACCGGTGTAGGTGACGCGATCACCGACCTCGACGTCGGTGACCCCTTCACCAACGGCCTGGACTACGCCAGAGGCCTCGACGCCCATGCCGTTGGGCATCGGAATCGGGTAGGTACCGTTACGGAAATAGGTGTCGGCATAGTTCAGGCCAACCGCCACATGACGAAGGCGAACCTGGCCGGGACCGGGTTCGCCGACTTCGACGTCCTCATAACGTAGAACTTCGGGACCACCGGTTTCGTAGAAGCGTACGGCTTTGGCCATTTTTCTTATTCTCCAATCTGCATATGGGCGTGTTGCATCGAATTGCGCTGATTGGACTGTAGGACGAGGCCCTTTGAGACGCTTCTCATCAGACGACAATGGCTTTTCATTTGGTGACAGGCAGAAACGGGATCGTTCTAGCCGGTCCGGTCGTCACCTGCGCTATCATCGCCCGCCTCGATGCCCCAAGAGCCTTGACCCCGGATGTCCGAAGCACTGCCACTGTCCAACGATCACCCAGCCCTGCCGCCGGTCCTGGCCGGCCCGCTGTTGCGGCGTCTTGAGCCCATGCGGCTGGTGCTGTGGCTGGTGGGTTCCCGGGCGCTGGCGCTGACCTTGCGCTTGCAGGGCGTCGGCGATATCCGACTCGATGCCGGGCAATGCACGGTGATTGCGGTGGGGGCTCATGCCTTTGTGCACTTGATCGATGTGAAACTCGATTGCGCCCTGCCCCGGGATGAATCGATCGACTATGACCTGCTGATCGATGGCACAGAAAAAGGCATCGCCGACTGGGCACCGCACCTGCTGTATGGCGATGCCCATTGCCCGAACTTCGTCCTGCGCGCACGGGTCGACCAGTTGCTGCACGGTTCTTGCCGCAAACCTCATCACCCGGCGACAGACGGCTTGCTGTGCGTCGACCGGTTGCTGGCCCAGGAACACGAGGCAAAGGACCGCCCGGCACTGCTGATGATGACTGGCGATCAGGTCTACGCCGACGATGTCGCGGGGCCGATGTTGCGGGCGATTCACGCCTTGATCGCGCGTCTGGGGCTGTTCGGGGAGCACCTCGAAGGCGCGGTGGTCAGCGACAGCGCCAGGCTCTACGAGCATCCGGCCAGTTACTACCACCGCGCGGATCTGCTGCCGGCACTGCAAAGCAATGAAACCCTGCGCGAGCGATTTTTCGGTGGCGCGCGCAAGCCGATTTTCACCAGCAGCAGCGCCGACAATCACCTGGTGACCTTCGCCGAAGTCATGGCCATGTACTTGTTGGTCTGGTCGCCAGTGCCCTGGACCCTGATCGCGCCCCAGGCACCGACGCTGACGCCGCAAAGGCTCAAGCGCTACGCCCTTGAGCAGACGCGCATCGATGCCTTCAAGGCAGGCCTTGGCAACGTCGCGCGGGCACTGGCGCATCTGCCGACGCTGATGATTTTCGACGACCACGACATCACCGATGACTGGAACCTTTCCGCGCAATGGGAAGAAACGGCCTACGGCCATCCGTTCTCCCGGCGCATCATCGGCAACGCGCTGCTGGCGTACATGTTGTGCCAGGGCTGGGGCAACAACCCGGATGCGTTCACTACCCTGCTGGAAAAGTCCGGAGCCTTGAGCGACAGTGCACGCGACCTTCACCTCGACAGCACGGTTCAGGATGACTTGATCAGTGATCTGCTGAAGTTTCAGCACTGGCATTACGTGCTGCCGACCACCCCGGCCATGGTGGTGATCGACACCCGCACCCGGCGCTGGCGCAGCGAGATGAACCTCAAGCAGCCTTCCGGTTTGCTCGACTGGGAAGCCCTGAGCGAACTGCAACAGGAACTGCTGGACCACCCGAGTGCAATCATCGTTTCACCGGCACCGATCTTCGGCGTCAAACTGATTGAAACCGTGCAGCGGGTATTCAGCTGGTGCGGTTATCCACTGCTGGTGGACGCGGAAAACTGGATGGCCCATCGCGGCGCGGCACAGGTGATCCTGAACATTTTCCGCCACTCGCGCACCCCGGGTAACTATGTAGTGCTGTCGGGCGATGTGCACTATTCCTTCGTCTACGAAGTGCTGATCCGCCACCGCAAGGCCGGACCGCGCATCTGGCAGATCACCAGCAGCGGCATCAAAAATGAATTCCCGCCCAGCCTGCTCGAGTGGTTCGACCGCCTCAACCGCTGGCTGTACTCGCCACGCTCACCGTTGAACTGGCTGACCAAGCGTCGACGCATGCGCATCGTGCCCCACGTGCCCGAACACGCCGAAGCGGGTGAGCGGCTATGGAACTCGGCGGGGATCGGCCAGGTGTATTTCAATGACCTGGGACAGCCGCAGACCATCTATCAGCACAATTCGAACGGCTCACCGAAGACCCGGATGATTGCGCCGGCAAGCGATGATTGAGGCAGAGAAGACACCACAAAAAACTGTGGAAGCGACGGTGCGGCGATCTGACCTGCTCCGGGCGGCGTACCGACGAATGCTGTCTGTCAGACTCTACAATTGTGACTGTCATACCGCCTTCGCGAGCAGGCTCGCACACACTGGATTTCTGGCGTATACACTTCTTGTGCTATTTCCAGATCCTGTGGGCCTGCTCGCGAAGAGGCCAGTTAAATATTGGGGGAATCCATTCTGTAACCCGCCCCCGGCGTACCTTCATGGAGTGCCACCTGAATTTTCGAATACAAGGCATTCGCCTCAGCAGTGGTGATTGATCGCGAACAATCACGCAGTACAACACGTAGTAGCACATTCTCCTGCCCCGGCAGCAATCCGAGGCGATCAATGGCCTGCAGAGGCAGTTCTGTGAACGCCCAGCGCCCTTTGATCTGCATTTCCTCGATCCAATCTGAACAATCGCCAGCTGCCTGCAACATCCTTTCAGTCAACACCTCCTCGCTCAGCCCCGGCGTTACCGCTAACGAAATATCTCGAGTAATCGAAGGCAACCGAGAGACGGCGCTCCACAGATTCAGATCATGCATCTGTGCCTGTACTCGTTCGTTCTGATCACGTAGCAAACGAATATCCGGGATGCCTTTGCGCAGCATGGTCAAGCGATCCAATCCCATTCCCAGCGCCAGTCCTCCATGACGCAAAGGATCGATCTTCAGTCGCTCCAATAATGATTTGGCAATTCGACCGCACTCCAGAACCTCGACAGGGACGCCGTCATTCAACAGGTTTACTTCGATCCCGCCCTCAGTGTAGTGATGCGGACTATCACTGTAGATCCAAGGCATATCTGGCACGGCAGATTTAAGGATATCGCCGACCAAGCAAAGTAAATGCTCATGCGTCGACAAATCAGGATCACCGAGCACCCAGATATCCATCTGATGGGGTTCCGCACAATGCCAACGATCCCGGCTGTCGCGACGAAAAGTGATACCAGGCGCGGCCAATAATATTGACTGCCCCGGTTGCCGTAGCTGGGCAGCTCGCTGAAGCGCTGCTGGAATTTGACTGGTGGTTTGCGTTCGCAGCAACGAACACTCATCGACCCAGCGGGTGTGTGCACTTCCGAGGGTGATTTCTGCTGGGTCATAACCGAGCAATCCGTAGTTTTCTTCAGCGGAGACAATTCTCGGCCCCGTCTGCACTTGCGCTTGTGGCCAGCCTTTATCCGTTAATCCTTGAAGGACCTCCTTGAGTAATAATCGAATGGCGTGATCGGGTGCAGCGGGTTCTGTTAGATCAGCCAGTAACAAGGCTTGGTGTACGGACGTATCCGTCAGATATTTCTTTGATTCCTGCACTAAACAACCCCCTTACTAACAATTGAATGTAGCCCCCCGTAAAAAGAGTCCCGTAGACCAACCTAACGATTTCAGATCGTCCTTCACAACCAAATTCGGTGAAAAACTAAATTTTCAGAAGAGGACTACAGCCACTACTTACACAAATAACCAAGAGCCTCTCACAAAACACTTCAAAAGCATCATTAGTTCTAAAAAAACCTCAAGCAACCTATTTAATACATCAAAAAAAAACCTGTGTTAATTATTTCGCCCCCTCAGGACCACCAGGGAGCACAAAACCAACAAAATGAAAAAGGACGATCAAATGAAAAAGAAAAATGTCGTTAAAGAAAAGCTCACCCGCATAACTTCCGGCCCGGAAAATTTTGGCTGGGCGCCGTTAGCTTGGGCTCATACTGAAGAGTAAATGATGAAAATGGGCGTCAAGATCACTCTTGCCGCCCACCGACAAAAAAGGAGGTACCAATGTTATCCAGAACGATGATAACAACGCTCTTTGGTCAAGAAGAGCCTTCCATAATTGCGGACTTTGAGGAGTTCCTCCAAGAGTGCTCTAATTTAGGATTCAAGACACTCAACATTTCTGACATCGACAGACTCCCCAAAAACAGCATCATCTTTTCATTCACTAATGATGCAGCGAAAAAGACATTTGAAATTGCGAAAAATACCAAACACAAAAAAAGCATCTTTTGTGCAACACAAGTATTCGAGCCTACTTTAAAAGCAGCACTTTATAGTTTGAATCTGTTATTGATAAGCGACTTTCAACAAGCGCTAAGCACACAAAGACGTGTACTGAACATGCTCAATTCACACAACTCATTTTTCTTGACCGGAAATGACGCTGACGCGCAAATAACGATAGCCCCTCACGCTCAGCCTTATGCTTTGATTACCGAGGATATAGAAAACGATTTCATTCAGTCCGTGGCGGAGTTTTTTGAAGTCCATTATGCTCACATGAAGCCACAAGAGCCGAGTCCGTTTTCCTTTCACGGAACATTAAAAATATCCGGAACACTTACAGTTCTTAGAAGACCCAACCCAGCTTTACCAGAAGGCTTAAATACTTCTTTAAAATGGTTGAATGATCGCATATCTGAAGAAGGCGCACTATTGACCATTGAAGAAAACACAATCACCTCACTGAAAATAAATGGCAATGAACACATAAAACTATTGGATCTTGCAGCAGGACCTAGAGGCCTCAAGCTGACTGAGTTTGCTATTGGAGTAAACGAAACAATCGCAAATAGCATTGACTACAAAATCAACTCTCAATTAAACGAAGGAATTAATGGCGTTCATATAGCAATTGGGGACGGTTCCTCTGGCTATCACATAGATTTCCTGAGCCCAGCAGTAAAGGTAAGCCCAACTCACAACTGAGCCAACCTAATCGCTCTCACTACAACCACCCACATCACAGCGATGTCTAAAAACTGACACTATAAAAGGGCTTACAGAAATGATAAGCAGTGACGCACGGCAAGTTACCGATGGACCTCAAGGCGCACAGGCCGGCAGATTCTGGTGTACCTGCAGGCTTGCCCGCGATAAGACCAGCACATCCAGCATCAATGCTGACTGAAGCACCGCTTTCGCGAGCAGGTTCACACCCACAATTGATCGGTGTCTCTCATGAACCTCACCCGAACCTTGATCATCGGCAACTCCGGCTCGGGCAAGAGCTGGCTGGCGCAGCGGCTGGCCGAGCAACTGCGTGTGCCCTGGACCGATCTCGACCGGATTCACTGGCTGTCCGACGAACACAGCATCCCCCGCCCCCGAAATGAAGCGCTGGGAATGGCGCGGATCGCTGCCGATGAAGAGCGCTGGGTGATCGAAGGGGGTTACGGCTGGATCGTCAGTGAAATCCTCCACCGGGCCACGGCGTTGATCTGGCTGTGTATCGATGACGTCGATTGCGTTGCCAACATTCGCCGGCGGGAAGCCAACGATGACGAACGATTCATTGCAATGCTGGAGTGGGCTAGCAACTATCGCACCCGTGACGACTCAAGTGGATTTGCGGCGCATCAGCGGATGTTCGATGACTTTGGTGCCTCGAAGATCCGCCTGACCAATCGGGTTGAAATCACCGACTTCGCTTCAGAAGCAGGAATATTACCCATCGGTTAAAGCACAAAACCTGTGGGAGCGAGCTTGCTCGCGATGACGGCAACACATTCGACATCAATGGTGACTGACCCATCGCTATCGCGAGCAAGCTCGCTCCCACAGGTATTGCGGTGCCCAGGGAGCGTATTTCAAGCCACCTTCACCACACCACTCACCCCCCTGACAATCATCTCCACCTCCCGCTCATCAAGGGTCAGCGGCGGCAGCAGGCGAATGGTTTTCCCCCGCGTGACATTGATCAGCAAGCCTTGATCCCGGGCGGCGATCAGGCTCAGGTCGCGGATCGGTTGCTTGAGTTCGATGCCGATCATCAGGCCCTGGCCGCGTATTTGCGAGACGTTCGGGTTGCCCGCCAGTTCTGTGCGCAATCTTTCGAGCAGGCGCGCCCCCTGACGCCGGGCGTTTTCCAGCAGCCCTTGTTCTTCAACGATATCCAGCACGGTGCATCCGACTCGGCAGGCCAGCGGATTACCGCCGAACGTGCTGCCGTGGCTGCCCGGCGTGAAGAGTTCGGCCGCCTTGCCACGGGCCAGGCAAGCGCCGATGGGCACGCCGTTGCCCAGGCCTTTGGCCAGGGTCATGACGTCCGGGACGATGCCTTCGTGCTGGAACGCGAACCACTGGCCGGTGCGGCCGATGCCGGTCTGGATCTCATCGAGCATCATCAGCCATGAGCGCCGGTTGCACAGTTCCCGCACGGCCTTGAGATAACCCGGCGGCGCCAGTTGCACGCCGCTTTCGCCCTGGATCGGCTCCATCAGGATCGCCACGATCCGCGAGCCAAAGGCCTGTTGCACCTTGTCCAGCGCGCCGAGGTCGCCGAACGGCACTTTGACGAAATCCCCCGGCAGCTTGTTGAAACCCAGGCGCACCGCCGGGCCATCGCTGGCAGACAAGGTGCCTAGGGTGCGGCCATGGAACGCATTCTCCATGACCACCACCAGCGGCTGCTCGATGCCCTTGTGCCAGCCATGCAGCCGGGCGATTTTCAGTGCGGTTTCGTTGGCTTCGGCCCCGGAGTTGTTGAAAAACGCCCGGTCCATGCCCGCCAGCTGCGTCAGTTTCTGCGCCAGCCGTTGCTGCCAGTCGATGCTGTAGAGGTTGGAGGTGTGCAGCAGCAACCCGGCCTGCTCGGTAATGGCGGCAACGATTTTCGGATGGGAGTGGCCGACGTTGGTCACCGCCACACCGGCGACCGCATCCAGGTATTCGCGACCGGCCTGATCCCACAGGCGAGTGCCCAGGCCCTTGTTGAAACTCAAGGCCAGGGGTTGGTAAGTGCTCATCAGGCAGGCGGCGGTCATGACATCAAGCTCCAGCAAGGGTCGGTGTTTTTGCAGTATGGTTAGCCACCAGAGCTGGATAAACACCGTAAAACTTCAATCATTTAAAAGCAGAGCTTGATAATGGATTTATTCCAGGCAATGACCGTCTACGTGAAAGTGGTGGAGACCGGCAGCATGACCGCCGCCGCCTTGCAGTGTGAAATGTCCACGACCATGGTTGGCAATCACCTCAAGGCCCTGGAGCAACGGCTGGGTGTGCGCCTGCTCAACCGCACGACGCGGCGCCAGCGGCTGACCGAGTTCGGCGCCGCGTATTACCAGCGCTGCCTGGAGGTGCTGGGGTTGGTGGCCGATTCCGAGCGACTGGCCGAGCAGGCTCTGGACGAACCGAGCGGCACCTTGCGCATCACCGCGCCCCTGACCTTCGGGACCGAGCGCCTGGCCCCGGCATTGAGTGAGTTCAGCCGGCAAAACCCGCGGGTGAAACTCGACGTGGTGCTGACCAACCGACGCCCGGATCTGCTGGAAAACGGCCTCGATGTAGCGTTTCGCCTCGGGGCGCTGGAGCCCTCCAACCTGATCGCCCGCCCGCTGATCGACTACACCCTGACCATGTGTGCGTCACCGGACTACCTGGCCCGTCGCGGCACTCCGCAAACACCTGAAGACTTGCGCCATCACGACTGCCTGTCCTTTGCCTATCCGGCCGGAGATGACTGGCAATCGGTGCAAAAGGAATGGCGCCTGGCCGGTCCCGATGGCGAAGTCAGCGTGGGGGTCGGCGGGCCGATGCTGATCAACAGTTCCGCCGGACTGCATCAAGCGGCGCGCACCGGCATGGGCATCGTGATGATGCCCGACGCCTTGGTCGAGCAGGACCTCAAGGACGGAAAGCTGTTGGCCTTGATGCCCGATTACTGTCCGCCCAGCCGGCCGATGCACCTGGTCTATGCCCAGGATCGCCACCGTTTGCCGAAGTTGCGCCGTTTCGTCGAATTCGCCATGCAGCTGTGGGGCAAGCACTGATCCGCTGACCGACGATTCAGTGCCAGGGTCGTCGATTCCCCATTCACTACATCCCCGCCTTTACCAGCACCGGCTGTTCCTGATAACGAGCCGGGTACAGCTGTTTCAACTGCGCGACCTTCGGCAAATCGTTGATCACGATGTATGGATAGGTCGGATGCTCGGTCAGGAAATCCTGATGCTCCTCCTCCGCCGGGTAGAAACCGTTGAAGGTTTCAAGCTTGGTCACGATCGGCTTGTCGAAGACTTGCGCGGCGTCGAGCTGGGTGATGTAGGCCTGTGCGACCCGCTGCTGCTCAGCGTTTTTGGTAAAGATCGCCGAGCGGTACTGGGTGCCGCTGTCCGGGCCCTGGCGGTTGAGTTCGGTCGGGTTGTGCGCCACTGAAAAGTAGATCTGCAGCAAGGTGCCGTAACTGACCTGGGCTGGATCGAACGTGACTTCGACCGACTCCGCATGGCCGGTATTGCCGTTGCTGACGCGCTCGTATTGCGCGGTATTGGCCGCCCCGCCCGCGTAGCCGGAGACGGCGTTCTTCACGCCTTTGACATGCTGGAACACACCTTGAACACCCCAGAAGCAGCCACCGGCGAACACCGCAGTTTCGCTGCGGGCCTGGGTGCTTTCATCAAGGGCCGGCGGTGGAAGGATGACCGCCTTTTCGGCACCGCCGAAAGAGAAGGCCGAGCATTGGCTGATGATGCCGGCAGCCGCCAGCCCCAGCAGGGTACGGCGCCAGGTAAAGAGTGTTTTCATGGGGCGAACTCCTGAAGCGTTGAACAGTTATCAGCCGAAAGTGAAGGCGTAAGCCGACGCACCCGGATCAAGAAACTCGATACTGAAGGTCCGGTCGGTCACGCCGCCGCTCTGGCGTACCAGTTGATACAAACGCTGGTCCGTCACGGTGCCGCTGCCATCGGGTGCCACGTCCATGCCATGGGCATCGCCGGGGGCCTTGCCGTCGATCAGCACCTTGAAGCGCACCGGTTTTCCATCGGCGCCGGGGCCGAGCACCAAATGCAAATCACGGGCGTGGAAGCGATAGACGATGCGGCTGGCCGGGGCGCTGGCGGTGGCCCGCTCCGGGCCGACATGCCACTGGCCGCCCAGGCTCCAGTCGTTAAGGGCCAGTTGCGCCGGCGGGTTGTAGGCCGCGACCTTGTCCGGCACCAGCGCGGTTTCCGGCACGAAATGCTCAGCGCGCTGGTAGCCGACATAGGTTTCCGGCGACTGCACGGCGTCCTTGTCCGGGGCCATTTGCACGCCATCGGCCTTGGCACTGATCAGCCCGTCGGCGACCTTGGCCGCCCCCGCCTCGCGCAGCAATTGCTGGATGACCCGCTCCGATTCGGCGTACGCGCCTTCGCCGAAATGGTGATAACGAATGCGTCCCTGGGCGTCGGCAAAGTAATGCGCCGGCCAGTACTCGTTGTTGAAGGCGCGCCAGATCTTGAACTCGTTATCGATGGCCACCGGGTAGTTGATACCCAGGTCTTTCATGGCCTTGGTGACGTTGCTGACGTCGCGTTCGAAGGCAAACTCCGGCGCATGCACGCCGATCACCACCAGGCCTTGATCGCGATACTTCTCGGCCCAGGCTTTCACATAGGGCAGCGAGCGCAGGCAGTTGATGCAGGAGTAGGTCCAGAAATCCACCAGCACGACCTTGCCTTTCAAGGCCTGGGCATCGAGGGGTGGCGAGTTGAGCCATTGCACGGCGCCCTCCAGTGACGGCAGGTTGCCTTCGACCGGCAAGGAGCCCGGGGTTTTGTCAGTCACTTGCACCGCGCCGGCGGAGGTCGAGTTTTGCGCCATCATCGCCCCGCTGTTACGCGGTAACTTGCCGGACAGTTTCTCTACCAGCGCTTGCTCGATACCACTGGTCGACGCCGTGGAAAACCGCGCCAGAATCCCCGTATCCAGACCCAGGGCAATCGCTGCCACACCGGCCAGCATCGCCGCGCCAAGGCCGCGACGCAGCCATTCGCCCGCGCCAATCGAACGCTTCATCGCGGTGAAGACTTTGCCGCCCAGCAACAAAGCCAGCGCGAGGGAAGTGGCGGCACCGGCGGCGTACGCCAGCAGCAAAAAGGTGGTTTGAATGCTGGCGCCTTGCAGCGCCGCACCGGTCAGCAGCAGGCCCAGGATCGGCCCGGCGCACGGCGCCCACAGCAGGCCGGTGGCCACGCCGATCAGGAGCGAAGCACCAGGACGTGGCCGTGCATCGGCGCCCGCCGCCTCCGACAAACGACTGCCCGCCGCCACCAGTGGCCGGGTCAGACGCTCGGCCAGTTGCGGCAGCAACAGCGTCAGACCGAACAACGCCACGAACACCAGCGCCAGCCAACGCCCGTACTGATTGAGTTGCACCACCCAGCCACCGCCCACCGCCGCCAACGTGGCGACCAGCGCGAAGGTCAGCGCCATGCCCACCAGCAGCGGCAACCCGCTTTTGACGAAGGGTTGCCCGGTGCGGGCGAAGACAAACGGCAATACCGGCAGAATGCACGGGCTGACAATCGTCAGCACACCACCGAGATAAGCGAGGAACAGCAGCCACATGGCGATTACCTGCAAAAAGTGAGTGGAAGGGGATCACACCGTCATGGGCACGAATTTCATCGCCAGGCCGTTCATGCAGTAACGCAGACCGGTGGGTTTCGGGCCGTCGTCGAAGACATGCCCCAGATGCCCGCCACAGCGCCGGCAATGAACCTCTTCACGGACCATGCCGAACGCACGGTCCTGGCGGGTCGCCACGGCCTTGTCCAGCGGTGCCCAGAAACTTGGCCAACCGGTGCGGCTGTCGAATTTGGTCGCCGAGGAAAACAGCGGCAGCTCGCAACCGGCACAGACGAACGTGCCATCGCGGTGCTCGTTGTTCAGCGGGCTGCTGTAGGCTCGTTCGGTGCCCTCTTCGCGCAGGATGTCGTACTGCTCGTCACTGAGGATCGCGTGCCATTCGCTGTCGCTGTGGGTCACTTCGAATACCTCCGCTGCGCTGGCTTCACTGATCAAGGCCGAGCCTGTGGAAAACTTCGGCAACAGGCCGATCGCCAGGGCTGCCACCCCCAGCCCGCCGCTCGCTACAAGAAATTGCCGTCGTGAAAACATGTTCGTCTCCAAAAATCCAGGGGTGTTTCATAGAACACAGCCTAGGCTTTGGGTGATCGCCAAATCCTCACGGGAAGTTAAACAATTCGTGATAACTCGGGCGCCGAAAAACCCGCACAATGCATATGCCACAGCTGTAGGAGCGAGCTTGCTCGCGAAGAACCTGAGGGCGCCACGGGGTGTCAGGTGTCCCGCGTCATCGTTGGCCTCCATCGCGAGCAGGGCTCGCTCCTACAGTAGTGGCATTACGCACAATGCGCCGAAGGATTGAGCTGTATGGAACAGACCAAACGCGTCCTGGTGGTCGAGGACGATATGCATATCGCCGACCTGATCTGCCTGCATCTTCGCGACGAGCAGTTCGAGGTGGTGCACAGCGCCGATGGCAATGAAGGCATGCGCCTGCTGCAGCAAGGCAACTGGGATGCACTGGTCCTCGACCTGATGCTGCCCGGTGTCGACGGCCTGGAAATCTGCCGCCGCGCCCGCGCCATGGCCCGCTACACGCCGATCATCATCACCAGCGCGCGCTCCAGCGAAGTGCACCGGATTCTCGGCCTCGAACTGGGTGCCGACGACTATCTGGCCAAGCCCTTTTCCATGCTTGAACTGGTGGCCCGGGTCAAGGCGTTGCTGCGCCGGGTCGATGCCATGGCGCGCAACCTGAAGATGGACGCCGGCAGTCTGCTCACCGACGGCCTGGCCATCGACCCGATCACCCGCGAAGTGTCCCTCGATGGACGACGCCTGGACCTCACGCCCCGGGAGTTCGACTTGCTGTATTTCTTCGCCCGCCAGCCCGGCAAGGTGTTTTCGCGCATGGACCTGCTCAATGCCGTGTGGGGCTACAGCCACGAAGGCTACGAGCACACGGTCAACACCCACATCAACCGCCTGCGCGCCAAGATCGAGACCGACCCGGCGCAACCGGTGCGCATCCTCACGGTCTGGGGGCGCGGCTACAAATTTGCCACCGGGGAGGAACCACGGCCATGAGGCTGACCCTGACGCAACGCCTGTCCCTGGTGTTCGCCGTGCTGCTGCTGGTGTGCTGCGGCACGTCGGCGTGGATGCAGGTGCGCTCCAACCAGATGCATGAGCAGGAAGTGGTGCAAGGCTTGTCCCGGGACCTGGCGCAGCACATCGCCAGTGACACGGTGCTGATGGACACACAGGGCCTGATGCCCAATGCCGTGCGTGACCTGTTCAGCAAGCTGATGCAGGTCAACCCGAGCGTCGAGGTGTACCTGCTGGACACCGAGGGCAAGATTGTCGGCAGCGCCGCGCCCGAAGGCCGGATCCGTCGTGAGCGGATCGACCTGGCGCCGATCGAGCGCCTGTTGCGGGGCGATGCCCTGCCGATTCTCGGCGACGACCCGCGCAGCGTCGATGCGCGCAAGGTGTTCAGTGCTGCGCCGCTGAAGGTCGACGGCAAGCCGGCCGGTTATCTCTATGTGGTGTTGCTCGGCGAGGATCACGACCGCCTGGCCGAACGCGGTGCGACCAGTGCAGCGCTCAACACCGCGCTGTTGTCCATCGGGCTGGTGGCGTTGCTGTGCCTGATTGCCGGTCTCACCGCATTTGCCCTGATCACCCGGCCGTTGCGCCGCTTGACCGAAACCGTCAGCCAGTTCGACATCGATGGGGTGCCGGTCACACCGGCCCTGCCCGTCGCGGTGGAGAAAGCCGCGAGCCACGATGAAATCGCCGTACTCGATGCGGCGTTCAGACAGATGCAGACACGCTTGGGCGAGCAATGGCGCTCGTTGACCCGCCAGGATCAGGAGCGCCGCGAACTGGTGGCGAACATCTCCCACGACTTGCGCACGCCGCTGGCCTCGTTGCACGGTTATCTGGAAACCCTGTCGCTCAAGGACGCCACGCTGTCCCCTGCCGACCGTCGTCGTTATCTGGGCATCGCGCTGGACCAGAGCCGCAAGGTGGGTGGTCTGGCGCAGTCGCTGCTGGAACTGGTGCGGCTGGAACATGGCTTCGTACAGCCGGTGCTGGAACGCTTTTCCCTGACTGACCTGGCCCAGGACATCTTCCAGAAATTCGAACTCACCGCCGAAGCGCGTCAAGTCGAGTTGAAGGCCACTTTTGCCGCCAACGTCTCGGCGGCCTGCGCCGACCTTGGGCTAATCGAGCGTGTGCTGACCAACCTGTTCGACAACGCCCTGCGCCATACCCCGGCCGGTGGCGAGGTCGAACTGGGCCTGCGCCCGCAAGGCTCATTCATCGAAGTCACGGTCAGCGATACCGGCCCCGGCATCGCCCCGGAACTGCGCGAAGGGTTGTTCCTGCGGCCGTTCAATATCGGCGGCGCACGCCGTGATGGCGGGTTGGGGTTGCGGATCGTGCATCGCATCCTGCAATTGCACGGGCGCGAGATTCAGTTGATCGATGTGCCGGGGCGGGGTGCGACGTTCCGGTTTTCGCTGCCGATCGATGAGGAAACGGCGACTGCGTTGGCGGTGCGGTCGATGAACCTGAATACCCCGCGGCAGGCCTGAAAAGTTGTGGTGCCTGACAGGGCCCCATCGCGGGCAAGCCCGCTCCCACAGGGTGAGTGGGTGTACGCAAGATCTGCGAACAACCCAAACCACTGTGGGAGCGAGCTTGCTCGCGATGGTCTCAAGGGCACCGCGTACACCCGGAATGAACGCGTTATCGTTAACGTCCATCGCGAGCAGGCTCGCTCCTACAGGGGAGCAAAAACATGACCGGCCGCCTGTTGATCCGTGACAACGCCGCCCCGGTCCAATAGATTAGTCGGCCTGAAAAAGCCCCCGGGCTTTTTCGCCCCTATTCAAGTTCAAAGAAGTAGTGAAATTTCAATGTCCGATTCCAATACCGCTGAAACCGTTATCACCTTGTCGTCCAAAGCGGAATACGAAAACTCCATCAATCTTTCACAACACGTGCCTCAGGCCAAGACCATCAGCGAGATGGTGCTGGACGCGTTCCAGTCCACCCGCGAAAGCGACCAGATCCGCGAACTGCGCGCCGCGATCCGCCAGGCCCACGACAGCTTCGATGACGATAAAGCCTACGAACTGATGGGCCAGCTCAAGCAGCTCAAGGACGCCGAGGCCGCCGATATCGCCGCCCTCGAAGACCTGAGCGGCAAATTCCCGATCAGCCGCATCCTGTCCAGCTTCAAGGACGATCCGGCGTTCCAGGAAATCGTCTACGGCCTGGCCCTGAAGGTGCTGAACCAGACCCACCAGGCCATCAGCAACCCGAGCGGCGGCAAGAGCAAAGCCGCCAAGGCGAAGAAAGAAGTCGAAGTGTTCACCATCAGCAAGAACGGCATCAGCGTCACCCTGCCGATGCGCACCCCGCGCTCGCGCCTGAGCGTCGACCGTGAAGCCCTCGAATTCCTCGGCTTCACCTTCGTTGGCGAAGGCGAAGAGGCGGAACTGGAAAGCGAGACGTTCCTGGACAACAGCGGCGCCGAGCAAGCGGTCAACCGCAAGAACATCATCACCGCCCTGCAGCAGCAGACCGCGTTCGACGGGTACAGCATCGCCGCGCAGTAAGGCGCCCCTCGCCACAAGGTCCTCAGGGACTGCCCCATGAGCCCCGCCATCAGTGCGGGGCTTTTTATTGCCCGTGATTCGGGCAAAACCGCGATTACTCTTCCAGTATCGACGCAGAACACCACTTCCCTTCACCCATGAGCACCACGGGTCCGCCTGCGGGGAGCGTCAACTCACTTTCCAGCCCAGACCTCAGTGGTGCAACTGCCGAGGTCATCATGAACACGCCCCCCTTGTATCGCCAACTGGCCAACCACTACCTGGACGCTATCCGCAGCGGCACCCTGAAAACCGGTGAACGCCTGCCCTCGATTCGGTTGATGATGGAAAAACACGCCGTCAGCCTGTCGACCGCCGTGCAGGTGTGCCGGGAGCTGGAAGACTATGGCGTGCTGGAAGCCCGGCCACGCTCCGGCAACTACATTCGCCAGCCCGACACTGTGCCCAGGCCCATCCCGACGACCTCGGCGCCAGCGCTGGATACCCGCGCGTATGTCGGCATTCATGAACAGGTCTGCGCGGTGCTCAAGGCCAGTCAGCGCGCGACGATCAAGGTCAATTTCGCCAGCGCCTACTGCGCGCCGCAGCTTTACCCACTGAAGACCTTGCAAGACAACATGATCAAGGCGCTGCGCTACGACGCCTGCCTGCTCGGCACCGCGGGCGGCGCCTGCGGCAACAGCGCATTGCGCAACATCCTGGCCCGGCGGGCACTGGCCAGCAAGACCCACCTGGCCCCCGAGCGGATCGTGATCACCAACGGCGCCACCGAGGCGATCAATCTGGCCTTGCGTGCGGTCACCCGCCCCGGCGACACCGTGGCCGTGGAGTCGCCGACCTTCTACGGTCTGCTGCAAATTCTCGAAAGCCTGAACCTGCGCGTACTGGAAGTCCCGGCCTCGGCCCATACCGGGCTCAATCTGCAGGCCCTGCAACGGCTGCTGCAAGGCCCCGAACGGGTCAAGGCGCTGATCGTCATCCCCAACCTGCAAAACCCGTTGGGCAGCATCATGCCCGACGCCAACAAGGCACGGCTGGTGAAACTGTGCGCCGAGCACGACACCGTGCTGATCGAGGACGACACCTACGGCGACCTTGTGGACACTGAGCAGCCGCTGTCCACGCTCAAACATTGGGATAGCACCGACAACGTGATCTATTGCGCCTCGCTGAACAAAACCCTGGCACCGGGCATGCGCCTTGGCTGGATCAGCGCCGGCAAATGGCACGACCGCGTGGAGATGCTCAAGCATACGCAGTCGCGCGGGTGCGAGGCGTTATCGCAACTGGCGGCCAGTGCGTTCATGAAGACCCCGTCCTACGAACGTTACCTGCGGCGGTTGAGGAAAACCCTGACCGCACAACGCGAGCAGATGAGCGCAGCGATCACCCGCTATTTTCCCATCGGCACCAGCGTGACCCACCCGCAAGGCGGCACGCTGTTATGGGTGGAACTGCCTCGCCGGCATTCATCGATGACGTTTTTTCACGACGCGTTGAAGGCCGGCATCCAGATTTCACCTGGGGATATCTTTTCCAATGCCCGGCGTTTCGATCACTTTGTGCGCATTGGCTGTGGCGCGCCATATTCGCCGCGGATTGATGAGGCTTTGGCGACGTTGGGACAAATCCTGAAAAACCAAGGTTGAACACGAACCTGTGGGAGCGGGCTTGCTCGCGAAAGCGGTGTGTCAGGCACATCGTTGCTGGCTGTGCTGCCGCCTTCGCGAGCAAGCCCGCTCCCACAAGGGACTTTCGGTGGGCACAACATCGGTGAACGACAGCGACCAAATGTGGGAGCGGGCTTGCTCGCGAAAGCGGTGTGTCAGGCACATCGTTGCTGGCTGTGCTGCCGTCTTCGCGAGCAAGCCCGCTCCCACAAGGGACTTTCGGTGGGCACAACATCGGTGAACGACAGCGACCAAATGTGGGAGCGGGCTAGCTCGCGAAAGCGGTGTATCAGGCACATCGTTGCTGGATGTGCCGCCGTCTTCGCGAGCAAGCCCGCTCCCACAAGGGACTTTCGGTGGGCACAACATCGGTGAACGACAGCGACCAAATGTGGGAGCGGGCTTGCTCGCGAAAGCGGTGTGTCAGGCACATCGTTGCTGGCTGTGCTGCCGCCTTCGCGAGCAAGCCCGCTCCCACAAGGGACTTTCGGTGGGCACAACATCGGTGAACGACAGCGACCACATGTGGGAGCGGGCTTGCTCGCGAAAGCGGTGTATCAGGCACATCGTTGCTGGCTGTGCTGCCGCCTTCGCGAGCAAGCCCGCTCCCACAAGGGACTTTCGGTGGGCACAACATCGGTGAACGACAGCGACCACATGTGGGAGCGGGCTTGCTCGCGAAAGCGGTGTGTCAGGCACATCGTCGCTGGCTGTGCTGCCGTCTTCGCGAGCAAGCCCGCTCCCACAAGGGACTTTCGGTGGGCACAACATCGGTGAACGACAGCGACCACATGTGGGAGCGGGCTTGCTCGCGAAAGCGGTGTGTCAGGCACATCGTTGCTGGCTGTGCTGCCGTCTTCGCGAGCAAGCCCGCTCCCACAAGGGACTTTCGGTGGGCACAACATCGGTGAACGACAGCGACCAAATGTGGGAGCGGGCTAGCTCGCGAAAGCGGTGTATCAGGCACATCGTTGCTGGATGTGCCGCCGTCTTCGCGAGCAAGCTCGCTCCCACAGGGTTGTAGGTGATCTTCAGAGCGGATTCAGGTGCAGGCAAATGATATGCGGGTCATCATTCCAGTGCGGAAAACGCTCGGCAATCAGCGGGTCGTGGCCGGGGATGACATGGTCTTCGCTGTCGGCCAGACGGTCGATCTCAGTGAAGGCTTCAAGGGTTTGCGCCAGGTCATCGAGAATCGGAAACGGACTGCGCTCACGAATGTTGATCCACAAATGCGCGGCATCCGAGGCCAGCACGATCCAGCCGCGCTCAGTGTTCACCCGCACGACCTGACTGCCGGGCGTATGCCCGCCTACCGGATGCAGGGTCACGCCCGGAACGACCTCGACAACACCGTTGTGCAAACGCATCCGCCCTTCGAACAGCGGCGGCAACGCCGACATCACGTCCTCGACTTCGTAGGTTTTGTTCACCGTGCGATGGACCATTTTCGGCCCGGTGCAGAAACGCAACTCCGCGTCCTGCAAATGCACGGTCGCCTTGGGGAACAACCCGAGGTTGCCGGCATGATCCCAATGCAAATGGGTAAGGATCAGGTGCTCGACCCGGGCCGGATCGATATCCAGTTGCCGCAGGGATTCTTCCGGCAGGCGGTACATCTGACGATTGCGCCTGTGCGCCGTGGACGGTTGGAAACAGGTGTCGACCACGATCACCTGTTGTTCATTGCGGATGACCCAGAAGTAGTAGTCCAGCGGCATCGGCGCATTCGGATCACCGCAGCAGGCGTCGTAGAGAAAATTCTCCCTGGCGGTGCGCTGGGCGTTTGCACCGACACGGATGGCGAACACTTCGTACACAGGCGTGGACATAAGCACCTCCGGGTTCAGGCGACCGCCGTGGTTTTGAGGGTCGGACGAAAGTCGAAATCGATCTGGTCGCTGATACCCAGGTCATGGGCCAATTTATGCAGGCCACTGTAGTCACGCATGATGGTCGCATTCCTGTTGCTCTCGCGGGTGTCGGCAATGATCAGCGCCGCCTCCTCGACCCCGAGCTGCGTCAGAATCGCCTCCCACATGGAGTAGTCCTGAGCGATAAAAGCACTCAGCGCCACTGACAAGTTGCGTGCGAAAAATTCCCGTTGAGTGGGCTGCATGTTGGCGTACATGACCTTCGCCACTTCGGCCAGCACCTTGCTGTGGGCGTACTCGTCGCGGTTGTGCAGTTCGGCCACCCGGCGGTTCTGCGGCTGGATGGTCTGGTCGTCCGCCAGCAAGTCCAGATAGGCGTTGACGCTGATCTCGGCCACCACCGCAAACGTGATCGCCGCCAGATCCCGCTGCCATTGCTCGGGCAGTGCTTCACGCTGGGCTTTCAGGCGCAGGTAAGTGACGGAGGGTGGCAAGTCCAGATCCTGATCCAGCGCCCGGTCCAGTTTGGTCCGTTCGATGGCGCGCAGGTGCATCAGCGTGTGGTAGTGCTCGTCGATCAGGGTTTGTTGCATGGCCTCGCGAAAATGCCAGTCATCCTTGCCCAGGTACTGATTGGCGATGACACTGAGTGCCGGGTTGACCACGTGTTCTTCGGCGGTGACGGTGCGCAGGTTGTAGCCGATCCAGCCCCAGGTCACCACGCTGCTTTTGAGCTCGTCGCTCAAGGCCTGGAATTTCGGATGATGGAAGAACGGCACCATGCACTCCGGGTAGTCCGGCCGCGCGGGATCAAAAACTTCTTCCGCCTGGCCCCTGTCCGGCGAACACACTGTGGCGCGCTTGGTCCAGGCCTGGTTGAGCCGCACGATCAGTTGATGATCGACCTGGGCGATCTCGATTGCTGTTTGCATGACGCGATACCTGTAAGGCGCGTACCCGCCAGGGGGTACGCCAAAAGAATGTAGGGCGACGGAAAAATCAGGCCAGCCAATAGCGGGTCAGGTTGCGCGCCGGGTCAGTGTAACGACTGCGGGCGTGAATCATCCGCCAGTTGTCCCAAATCAGCAGGCATCCGTCGGGAATCAACACCGGAACGTTGTGCTCGACGAAGTACGCTTCGCCGAGCACGGCAAACCTGGCCAGCGGCGAGGTGTTGTTGGTCACCAGTGATTGCTGCAACGCTTCCTTGGACGGGTTCACGTCGCCGTAGTGAAACTGGTTGTAGCTGAAGCGGAAAATATCCCCGTCTTCCGTAGGCGTGAGGATGTATTCCTTGACCCGCCGCTGTCCCGGTTCACCCGGTTTGGCGGTGGCGACAAATTCTACCGGTGTGTCATCCAGCCACTCACGCAGTTGCGGTTCGCTGCGCTCCAGGGACTTGAGAAATTCATAACCGTCCACCAACCCGGTGTGCCCGCCTCCGCACCTGGCCTGTTTATGGCAATGCAACGCCAGATAGCGTGGCGGCGGCCCGTACACAGGCGCTTCAGTGTGCGGGCCGATGCCGTTCATGCTCTGGGAATATGGCAAGTCTTCGTAACCCGGCTTGCGGGTAATGGCAAAGGCCGTCTGGCCGTTGAACTGCGGAATGATCCGACCGAACTCGCACAAGGTGCCTACGACATCATCGGCAAATTCGTCCGGGATCAGCACCGTCCAGCCCAACGTCGACAGTTCTTCGTGACGATGGCCGAGCGAAATGCAAGGTTGAGACGCAACAATCCCTTGGTCTGACATGGTGAGATTCCTGGCGGGTTATCCGGCGTTGACGGTTGAGGTGTAAGCGGCGATGAAGTCGCGGCAGGCGTCACCCGGTCGATAATGCTGCTCATCGATGCTCTGCACCGGGGTGATTTCGGCGGCGGTGCCGGTGAGAAAACACTCATCGAAGTTGCCAAGCTCTGTAGGCAAAATCGTGCGTTCGACCACCTGGTAGTCCAGCGCTTTGGCCAGTTCGATCACGGTCTGGCGGGTGATGCCGTTGAGGAAACAATCCGGCAGCGGCGTATGCAACGTCCGGCCTTTGACGAAGAACACATTGGCGCTGGTGGCCTCGGCAACGTGGCCGCGCCAGTCGAGCATCAGCGCGTCGTGGTAACCCGTGTTCTCGGCGTCGTGCTTGCTCAGCGTGGCTATCTGGTAATGCCCGGAGGCCTTGGCCTCGAACGGGCTGCTGCTCGGTGGCGGGCGGCGCCAGCTCGCGGTCTTCAAGCGGATACCAGCCATGCGCGCCGCTGGGTCGAAATAGCTCGGCCACTGCCAGCACGCGATGGCCACATGCACACGGTTGAAACGTGCCGAGGTGGAGATCATCTCGCTGCCACGCCAGGCCACCGGGCGCAGGTAGCCGTCGACAACCTTGTTGCGTTGCAGCAGTTCATGGCTCGCCGCTTCCAGTTCAGCCATCTCATAGGGGATGGCAAAGTCCATCCATTGCGCCGAGCGATACAAGCGCTCGCTGTGTTCGCGCAGCTTGAAAATCCTGCCGTTGTAGACCCGCTCGCCTTCATACACGGTGCTCGCGTAATGCAGGCCATGGGTCAGCACATGCAACTGCGCCCGGGACCACTCGACGAACTCGCCGTCGAGCCAGATAACGCCCTCGCGCTGATCAAACGGGATACTGCTCATATCCATATCTCCCCATTGTTCATGAATTTTCCTACGCCGTTTCCAGCAACACGGGTATCAATTCCGGCACGGCGGTGAACTCGGTCTGAAAGAAGAACGCACGCTCGCCGAAGGCCGGTTGCAAGTCGTCGAACCAGGTCACTTGCGGATCGAAGCGCGCGTAGAACGTGCGCAACACCCATTGCGGATTGCGTGCCTGGAGGAACTGCAAGACGAAGACCTTTTCCCCGGCGACGGTCTCGATGCCATTGATCAACACCTTGCCGTAGAAGGTGCTCATGGATGGCCCGCGCACCGTTCGCGCCAGCCCCGATACCGTGCGGTACGCCGCCTGGAAGATCTCGAAGGCCCGGGCCAGCGGCATCGCGAAGTAGTGGCTGGGCCCGGTGTCACGCTCGACGAACATGTAATAAGGCACCGCCCCGAGCCGCACCCCTTCGGTCCACAGCGCCGCCCAGTCAGCGGGGTTTTCGTTGACGTGGCGGATCACCGGCGCCTGCATGCGCACCGTCGCGCCCGTCGAGCGAATACGCTCGATGGCCTGGCGGGCGATGGTCTGGCGGATCTCCACCGGGTGGTTGTAGTGGCCCATGATCGACAGGTTTTTCCCCGCCGCGACGATGCGCTGGAACAGCTCCAGCAGTTCAGGTGCATCTTTGTCGCTGACAAAACGCTGCGGCCAGTACGCCACGGACTTGGTGCCGATGCGGATATTCTTCAGGTGTGGCAAATCCAGCAGCGGCTTGATGTAACCGGCCAGGGAGCGGGTGTTCATGATCATCGGGTCGCCGCCGGTAAACAGCACGTCGGTCACTTCGGTGTGCACCCTCAGGTAACTGACCAGCTCCTGGGACTCACGGGCGTTGAACTTGAGTTCTTCCTCGCCGATGAACTGCGCCCAGCGGAAACAGAAGGTGCAGTACGCGTGACAGGTCTGACCGGCACCGGGGAAAAACAGCACGGTCTCGCGGTATTTGTGCTGGATGCCCGGCAGGACCTTGCCGTTGAGGGTGACTCCGTTGTGGGTCAACTGCCCGGCCGGATGCGGGTTCATGCGCCGCCAGATCGCCTCGATCCGACGCTTGATCGCCGCGCTGTCGTCCTGCTCGATCAGTTGTTTGAGCGAGGCATATTCCTCCGCCAGCAACATGTCCTTGTGGGGAAAAGTCATGCGGAAAACCGGATCGTCGGGGATGTTGCTCCAGTCGATCAGCGTGCCCAGCACGTATTCGTTGGTGCGAAACGGCATGACCCTGGCCACCACGGTCATGGCCTCCTGCAACGCCGGCGTCAGCTTGTGCCAGTACGGTGTGTCGCGGATGGTGCGTGAGTTATAGGGTTTGTAGCGTTCGTGCTCCGACAGTCCTTGCATGGCCGCGCTCCTGGTGATTGCCCTGTTGTTACGCGATGGCCGGCGCTTTGCGCTCTATGTCCATCCACGCCCGAACGCTGTCGCGATCCCACTGGCGACGCACATATGCCGCGAGCCGTGCCGGCACCGGATCGCCGTTGGCAACCAGGCGGTTGAGCATGATTGCCAGGTCGGTGTCGGCAATGCTCCAGTCACCGAACAGATGCTCGGCGCCCTCTTCCAGCAAATGCCCGGCGACGAAGAACAAGCGCTCGACGGCGGCTTGGGCCTCGTCGGACAGCACGGTGTTTTTCTTGCCGAAGTACACCAGGTCAAACGGGCGCTCCTTGCGCACCACCAACAAGTCACTGCGCAACCAGGCCTGCAATTGACGGGCACGGGCGCGCTGGCGGATGTCCTGCGGATAGAGTTTTTTATGCCCCGGGGAGAGTTCATCGAGGTATTCGGCAATCGCCGATGATTCCGACAAGGCAAAATCGTCGTGAACCAGCGTTGGAATCTTGCAGGTCAGCGAAAGTTTGCGATAAGTCGCCAGATAGTTTTCGCGTGCTTTTAGATCGACAGTAACAAGTTCAAATGAAAGTTTCTTTTCCTTGAGCGCCACAAAAGCCGACATCGCAAAAGCGCTGATATGATCGGCGCCGACATACAGTTTTAACTTCCTGTTATCCATAGAACACTCCATTCACTGACTGCAGGGATTAACGTGCATTGGAAGTGATCGTAGTTAGTTGGATGAAGGCTGAATAGATACAGAATTTGCCTGATTCAATCGATACAGAAAGTTGTTTTTCACCGACAGATACGCAGCCAAAATCCCGGCAATAGCGCTGCAAAAGGCGATACCGGCGGCAGGTCTGAAAAACAAAAAAGGGAGCCAACGATAGTTGGCTCCCTTGGCTGATGCGCTGGGAAATTACGGCTGGGTGGTGATCAGTCCATGGCTGTCGGCAAAGTTCGAAAGCAGTGCCATTTGTGGCATGTTGCTCATGTTCAGCATCGCCAGAGGCTCGTGTTTACTGGTGTTGACGAAGCCGTGTCTGGTCCACGCCGGTACCAGTAGCACATCGCCGTTGCTGACGTTGACCCCGTCGGCATCGCCGAGGGTCAACACGCCGCTGCCGCACTGGATGACAAACAGATGCCACCAGGAATGGGCATGACCGTTGAGCGTCACACCGGGGTTCAGCCATTGCATGGCGATCGCCATGCCAGGCGTAACTTCACAGCCTTCAATGCTCTTGTCGTGAGCCAACGCGACAATATCAACGTCGCTGGCTTCAAGGGCCTCACGCATACTCGCTAGTTCGGTGCCTTTCCATACCTTGGGACTTGGCGCTCGATGGTGCAGGCTTTGACGAAAGTCCTTATATGAAAAAAATGCACCTTGAAAGTTATCCATTCGCACATCCTTTCTTATTATCCCCCATACTTTAGCGCCGAACCTTAAATTAAGGATTCAGCGCTGTAAAGTCGGAAAACAACTTACACAACCGATGGGCGCAAGGCGGCAATCATGTCCACTTCTATCGCGGCATTCTTGGGTAACTGATAAACACCGACTGTGGTGCGCGTATGTTTGCCGGCATCGCCCAGTACATGGCTGAACACATCCGAGGCGCCGTTGGCCACTTCGCTCAAATCGACAAAGTCCGCCGTGGACCTCACATACACCGTTACCCGGATCAGTGACTTGATCTTGTCCAGCGAACCAATGGCATCGACGATCAACGCCAGCCCACGCATCGCACTGATGCTGGCGGCTGCCTGCGCATCAGCCATGGTGAGGTCCAGCCCGACGCGGCCGGGGTAATGGATCTTGCCGTTCATGCGTGGCACCAGGCCGCTGATGTACAGCTCATCGTGATGACGGATCAACGGCGCGTAATGCCCGCCTGCGGTGTTTTCGCCGTAAATGTCATAACCAAACTCTTTGGCCAGGGCGATGAAGCGTTCATCGCAGGTCATGTGCTGGATCATTGATCGAACCCTCTTGATCAGTAATGCAAAAAACGGGTGCTTGCTGGCTCAACACACGGCGCGAGTGACCGGTGCCAGGCAAGTCACCTCGATGCGTGACTCAATCACCTCGGCCAGACGCAACAGGTCGTTGCTCAGTTGCCCGTAGTGTTCGTTGAACAACACGATGTGGCCGATGAATGAGAAGTTGTCCTTGACCTGCGCGCTGACCGAGTCACCGATGCGCTTGGCGTACTGGCCTTCCACCAGTTCAATGCGCAGCGAACGGGCCACGGTGGCGATGTCGGGCGTCGCCCGCAGGATGCCGCCGGCCGGCGCCCTGAGCAGGCGAATGCCGCAGTAGCCGCGGGCCACTGGCTCATGCTGTTCGGTCTTGCCTTCCACCGCCCAGCGCACCCAGCGTTCCCACGGATCGAAATTGACGAAGGCGCGTTTGGCCAGGTCCCAGATGTGCATGCCGCCGGGGCGCATGTTGGTTTCCACGGCCGAGGTCAGGTTGTCGCTGCGCAGGAACACTTCGTTGTGCCAGGCACCGTTGTCCTGGGAGACCAGCGCCGACATGTGCCGGCCAGCCGCCATCAGCCGCGCCTGCACGTCCACCGACAACGGCGCAGGCACCACTTGCTGGATCTCGGCGCGGTAGGCGCCTTCGGTGGTGGTTTTTTCCGTCACCCAGGTGCTGCCGGCCACACAGTCCCAGCTGTATTCACGGGCGTTCTGCACCAGCGCTTCAAGGACGATGCCGCCTTCGCGGTAAGGCTTCAGGGCCAGCCAGGCGTCATCGCATTCCGAAGGGTGATGGATGACGCGACAGCCCCGGCTCGCACCTTCGCAGGCCGGTTTGATGAAGGCCTTGCCGCCCAGTTCGACGACGCGCTGGCGCAGTTCCGACAGGTTTTCGACCCGCGTGGAAAACACCGGCCGGTATTCTCCGGGGGAGGTGCTGGCCGCCGCTTCGAGCCGACGGAAGATCTGCTTGTCCAGGCCCGCCCCCGCTTCTTCCAGGGTAATGCCCGGCAGGCCGAAGTGAGTGGCCAACGCTGCACCGAGCAGCACGCCGCGATCGGAGAACGGAAGTACGCCGATCAGCTTCCAGCTGTCGGCATTCAGGCACCCCACCACCAGTTCAAGGGATGCCGCCACATCTTCTTCCGCCAGCGAAGTGCTGCAGACGTGATCGGCCACCTGGTCGTCATGGGGTTGAATTTGCTCGACCAGCAGGATGAGCCTGGCGTTGTAGAGCGACTTGCACAGCTCGCGCAGTTTCTGGATGTCGTGAACCCGATTGCCGTTGTAACCGACCACTACTACACAGGAAGTCGTATTCATAATGCCCCTGACCTGCAAAGTGAAAACCGCAACGGCGATGACTCAGTCATGCAACGACGCATTGGATTTACGGTTGAGCCAGTACCAGGCCAGGATCCCTGCGGCACCGATGGCGGCCAGCACCAGCGCGTTGTACGGCGCCGGCACCACACGCATGATCAACACGGTCAGCCCGGCCCCGACGCCCAGGGACACTTCCTTGACGAACATGTTGTTCTGTTTGACGGAGAAGTAATCGAGGTAGCTGAAGGCGCATTCGGCAATGGACAGCAGCGCCACCCAGACCAGCGCCCCGGCGAGGGTTTCGACGTGGAACGCGGCAGGCGAAGACAGCACCGCAAAACCGCCGACGATGATCCCGATCACCGCCACGACCTTGTAGCGCCCGGTGCGCTCGATCAGCTTCATCACCGGCACTTGGGCGAAGACCACCACGGCGCTGTTGAGGATCAGCATCAAGCCGTACCAGGCCGGCAACTCGCCGGTCTTGAGCAGGATTGCCTGTGGCAGGATCGAGAACACCCCGAACAGCTTGATGCCCATGATGATCCCGGCGATCACCCAGGGCAGTTTATTGCCCCAGTTGCTGCCGACCTGAGTGGCCGGGCGGGCTACCACCGGCTCGGTGGTGAAGGTCGCGCCGAGGGCGATCGGCAGGCACAGCAACACGAACGCCGCCGCGCCGAGGAAAAACATCGTCGGCGTGAGAAGCGGCGACAGCAGGATCAAACCGGCCACCAGGCTGCCCATGTTCATGGCTACGCGGTTGTAGGCCGCGCCTTCCTTGGTCTGGGCCGCTTCGCTCTTGATCAGGTAACCGGCAATGGCAATGCCGTAGGCAAACAACGCGGCAGCAAACATCACCATGCCTTGATTGCTGGTCAACGCCAGCAGTACCAGGCCAAGGCCGGCACACAGCAGCGTGACGCTCAGGGAACGACGGCCAAGTACCAGTAAAGTCAGGGGCAACAGCAGCAACAAGGCGCGATATCCAAGGGCCAGGATGCTGTTGGTGGCCGTGTCGAGCCAGACGTTGGCCTTGCCCAGTACCGCGAACAGCGAGACGGCGGTGATGATCCGGATCGTGAATAACCGCAGGTTAATGACCGGTTTTGCCACCGCGACCGTTGTTTCGACACTCATGCAGCACCTCAGGAACCGGGTGAACGCCCGCCGACAAAGGCTGACATTCAGAAAAGTCTGTAAGGGCATGGTAGAGAGAGAGGCTTGTCCTGATCAGGGCAAGTTCGTATAGAATCCAACGAACTTTACTGCCGGAGAGACCAGTAAAATGCAGGTTCAACGTGCAGTCATTGCCGCCATTGAATTCCAGCCCGGTGCGCCGCTGGTGCAGCAGATCGTCGATCAGCTGACGCATGCCATCAGCACCGGGGGCCTGCCCCACGGCGCCAAGCTGCCGCCGATTCGCGAACTCTCCGACTTGATGAACGTGGGCAAGTCCACGGTGGTCGATGCACTGGACCGCATGCGGGCCAAAGGGCTGGTGGTGTCGCGCCAGGGCTCCGGGCATTACGTGCATCGCTCCGAAGCGGCGCTGAAAAGCGGCACCGGCCCGGACCTGCAACCCCAGGACACCCTCAGCGTGATTCGTCGCGCCTTGCTGCTGGACAACGGCGCGCTGCGCCCCGGCTGCGGTTTTCTGCCGACCTCGTGGCTACCCGCCGAAGAATTGCAGAAAGCCGTGCGCAGTACCCTGCGAGCAACGTCGTTGCGCATGGGTGAGTACGGCGTGGCCGGCGGTTACTTGCCGTTGCGCCAGGCCCTGCGGGTGAAACTGGCGACCTTCGGCATCGAAGCGCCGGTGGACCAGATCATCACCACCGCCAACACCATGCAGGCCATCGACCTGCTGATGCGCCTGCTGGTCAAACCCGGCGACACCGTACTGCTCGACGACCCCTGCTACTTCAACATGCACGCCAATCTGGCGCTGCACGGGGCCAAGGTCATCACCATCGCACGGGATTGCGACGGCATGGACCTCGACGCCTTCGAGCAACTGCTGATCGCCCACAAACCCGTGCTGTACATGACCAACAGCACGCTGCATAACCCCACCGGCCACTCGTTCACCCCGGCCCAGGTTTACCGCTTGCTGGAACTGAGCCACCGCCATGGCTTCCACATTGTCGAAGACGACCTGTACTGCGACATCCAGCAACGCCGCACCCCGCGCCTGGCCGCCAGCGGGCTGGACAACGTGAGTTATGTCTCCGGCTTCTCCAAGACCCTGACCGCCAACAGCCGGGTCAGCTACACCGTGCTCTCGCCACAATTGGCGGCGCGGATGGTCGCGTTGAAAATGGCCTGCGGCGGGGTTACATCGGAACTGGCGGAGCAGATCACCTGCACCATGCTCAGCGACGGCAGCTATGCCAAGCATGCGCGGCGCACGGTGGATCGGCTGTATGAATCGAACAGTCGTGTGGCCAGTTGGTTGGCGGAGGCTGGGTGTTCGCTTTCCTCGCTACCCGGAGAAGGGGTGTTTATATGGGCGCGGTTGCCGGACGGCCTGCATGCCGAAAACCTGGCTCGCCAGGGGCTGGAGAACAATATGGTATTGGCGCCGGGCACCTTGCTGAGCAAAGGGCCGGATGCCAGCCAGTTCCTGCGCTTCAATGTGGCGCACAGCGATAGCTTGCAAGTGCGCGAGCGGTTTTTCCGGTTGCTTGAAAAATAAAGCAAGTAACCGACGACCACCGACCTTGTGGGAGCGAGCTTCCTCGCGATGAGGCCGTCACATTCAAAATTGATGTTGCCTGACACGCCGCCATCGCGAGCAAGCTCGCTCCCACAGGGGTCCGCGTCGTACTCGATATCAGCGATGACGTTAGTCCAATGTGGGAGCAGGCTTGCTCGCGAAGAGGCCGTCACATCCAGCATCAATATTGCCTGACACACCGCCTTCGCGAGCAAGCCCGCTCCCACAGGGGTCAGCGTCGTGCTCGATATCAGCGATGACGCTAGTCCAATGTGGGAGCGGGCTTGCTCGCGAAGAGGCCGTCACATCCAGCATCAATATTGCCTGACACACCGCCTTCGCGAGCAAGCCCGCTCCCACAGGGGGCCAGCGTCGTACTTAAAACTGGTGGCAGCACGGCCCACCAGAATTGCCCCAACAAAAAGCCCCGCTCTTCTCTCGAAGGCGGGGCTTTTCGTTACAGCATCTAAACCTTAAGGCGCGTACGTCAGCAACAACTCCGCCGGCACTTTGAAGTCCAGGGACATCATCACGCTCAACGCGGTAATGGTGAAGATCGAGAACACGAACAGCTTGCGTGCCCAGACCGTGTCATCCACTGCCTTGTAGCCGGTCCAGGCCATGTACAGCCAGTACATGCCCATGGCCGCGGCGACGGCGAGGTAGCTCATGCCGGCGTAGCCGCTGAAGGTCAACATCAAGGTCGCCACGAGGAACGCCAGGATGTAGAGCAGGATGTGCTTCTTGGCCACCTGGATGCCGCGCTTCACCGGCAGCACCGGAATCGATGCGGCCAGGTAATCGTTGAAGCGGAAGATCGCGATGGCGTAGGAATGCGGCATCTGCCACAAGCTGAACATCACCAGCAGGGTCAGCGCGGCCATGTCGAAGGTGTTGCTGACTGCGACGTAGCCAATCACCGGCGGCATGGCGCCCGACAGACTGCCCACCAGCGTGCCGTGAACCGACTTGCGCTTGAGGTACAGGCTGTAGAAGCCGACGTAGATCACGAAGCCGATGACTGCGAACAGTGCGGCCAACGGGTTGGCCACCTTGTACAACAGCGCAACGCCGGCGACACCCAGGACGGTCGCGTAGATCAGGGCCAGTTTCAGGGAGATCAAGCCCTGGACCAGCACCCGGTTCTTGGTGCGTTCCATCTTCAGGTCGATGTCGCGGTCGATGCAGTTGTTGAACACGCAACCGGAGGCAACCACCAGGGACGTGCCGATCATGGCGGCCAGGAAGATGGCCAGATCGACATGCCCTTTGGAGGCCAGGAAAAATCCGCCTGCCACAGAAAGCACGTTACCGAAAATGATCCCCGGTTTGGTGATTTGGATAAAGTGCTTGAGGGACATGCGGACTTACCTCACTTCGCCATCATGAACGTGTGGATGCTGAACATGATCCACAGCGACAGGCCAACCAGCAGGACAATCACGATCGCGGCGAAGACAAACGCAATCACGTTGTTTCGCTGCGCGGCCGAACGGTCCAGGTGCAGGAAGTACACCAGGTGCACCAGCACCTGGACGATCGCGAACGCCAGGACGATCAACAGGGTGATCGACTTCGGCAGTGTCGGGTACATCACCAGACCGAATGGAATGGCGGTCAGGATCACCGACAGGATGAAGCCGATGACGTACGACTTGTAGCTGCCGTGACCGGCGTCGTCGTGGCCATGGTGGGAATGAGCTGGGTTAGCCATTTACATAGTCCCCATCAGATAAACAACGGTGAATACGCAGATCCAGACGACGTCCAGGAAGTGCCAGAACAGGCTCAGGCAGCTCAGGCGAGTCTTGTTGGTCGAGGTCAGGCCATGCTTGTTGACCTGATACATCATGATCGCCATCCAGATCAGACCGCTGGTCACGTGCAGACCGTGGGTACCGACCAGGGTGAAGAACCCGGACAGGAAGCCGGAACGGCTAGGGCCGTAGCCTTCGGAGATCAAGATGTGGAACTCGTTGATCTCCATGCCGATGAAGCCCAGGCCGAACAGGAAGGTCATGGCCAACCAGCCCAGGACCTGCTTCTTGTTGCCCCGGTAGAACGCCAGCATGGCGAAGCCGTAGGTGATCGAACTGAACAACAGCAGAGCGGTTTCGCCCAGCACGTATGGCAGTTCGAAGATGTCGTGGCCCGACGGACCACCCGCTACGTTGTTAACCAGTACCGCGTACACAGCGAAGATCGACGCAAACAGAATGCAGTCGGTCATCAGGTAGAGCCAGAAACCGTATACGGTCATCTCGCCCGAGTCGTGGTGGTCATCGTGCCCATGGTCACCATGGGCGTGTCCAACATTGGTCACTAAATTCGACATGGTTTAAGCCTGTTCCAACGAGGTTTCAACACGGGTGGCGGTGGCCGGGATTTTCCCTGCCGCTACCAGGCGCTTGTGCTGCTCGGCTTCGATGCGCTCGATCACGTCGACCGGCACCATATAGCCTTGATCATCACGGGCCGCGTGGATCACGAAGTAGATCACGGTGCCGGCCAGGCTAGCGATTGCCAGCCACCAGATGTGCCAGATCATCGCGAAACCGAACACCGTCAACAGCGCGCCCATGACCACACCGGTGGCGGTGTTGTTAGGCATGTGGATCGGCTGGTACTTGGCCGGAGCCTTGTACGCGGTGCCGTTTTCCTTGGCTTCGGTGAACGGGTCGATGCAGTCGGCTTTCGGCAGCACGGCAAAGTTGTAGAACGGTGGTGGCGACGAGGTCGACCATTCCAGGGTGTGGGCATTCCACGGGTCGCCGTGTTCGCACATGTTTTCCGGCTTGTTGCGGTCACGCACGCTGACGTACAGCTGGATCAGCTGGCAAGCGATACCCACGGCGATCATCACCGCACCGAACATGGCGACGTACAGGTACGGCACCCACTCAGGGTTGGTGGTGGCGTTCAGACGACGGGTCATGCCCATGAAGCCCAGCGCGTAGAGCGGCATGAACGCGACGAAGAAGCCCGAGATCCAGAACCAGAACGCTGCCTTGCCCCAGCCTTCGTGCAGCTTGAAGCCGAACGCTTTAGGGAAGTAGAACGCGAAACCTGCGATGTAACCGAATACCGCACCGCCGATGATCACGTTATGGAAGTGCGCGATCACGAACAGGCTGTTGTGCAGAACGAAGTCAGCACCCGGGATGGCCAGCAGTACGCCGGTCATGCCGCCGATGGCGAAGGTCACCATGAAGCCCAGGGTCCACAGAACCTGGCTGGTGAAACGCAGACGGCCCTGGTAGATGGTGAATAGCCAGTTGAACAGCTTCACACCCGTCGGGATGGAAATCAGCATCGTCGCCAGACCGAAGAAGGCGTTGACGCTGGCACCCGAACCCATGGTGAAGAAGTGGTGCAGCCAAACCATGAAGCCCAGGATCGAGATCGCGCCCGATGCGTAGACCATCGAGTGGTGGCCGAACAGTTTCTTGCCGGTGAAGGTCGAGATGACTTCGGAGAAGATACCGAACGCTGGCAGGATCAGGATGTACACCTCAGGGTGACCCCATGCCCAGAACAGGTTCACGTACATCATCGGATTGCCACCAAGTTCATTGGTGAAAATGTGGAAATCCATGTAACGGTCAAGCGTCAGCAGTGCCAGGGTAGCGGTCAGGATCGGGAACGAGGCCACGATCAGGACGTTGGCCCAGGTGCAGGTCCAGGTGAAGATCGGCATGTCCATCAGCTTCATGCCAGGGGTACGCATTTTCAGCACGGTGGCCAGGAAGTTGACCCCCGTCAGCGTCGTACCCAGGCCGGATAGCTGTAGCGCCCAGATGTAGTAATCCATCCCCACGCCAGGGCTGTATTGCAGGCCCGACAGCGGCGGATAGGCAACCCAGCCGGTCTTGGCGAATTCGCCGACGCCCAGGGACAGGTTGATCAGCACCACGCCGGAAACCAGCAGCCAGAAGCTCAGGGAGTTCAGGAACGGGTAGGCAACGTCACGCGCGCCGATCTGCAGCGGCACTGCAAGGTTCATCAGGCCGGTGAAGAATGGCATCGCCATGAAGATGATCATGATCACACCGTGGGCGGTGAAGATCTGGTCATAGTGTTCAGGTGGCAGGTAGCCAGGCGAACCCTCGGTGGCCATGGCCAGCTGGGTACGCATCATGATGGCGTCGGCAAAGCCGCGCAGCAGCATGACCATGGCGACGATGATGTACATCACGCCGATTTTCTTGTGGTCGACCGACGTCAGCCACTCGGTCCACAGGTAGGTCCACTTCTTGAAGTAGGTGATTGCAGCGAACAGCGCCAGACCACCGAGCGCGATCATGGCGATGGTCACCATTACGATCGGCTCGTGGAACGGGACTGCTTCCCAACTTAATTTACCAAACATCGTTTACTCCTCTGCCCCGGCAGCTGAATGCGAGTTCATGTCCATTCCTTGCGTAGCGGCCACTTCTTTCTCTTCTTTCTCGTGCTTCACTTTCGGACCCGGTTTCATGCCTTCGTACTTGTCGACGATGGTCTGGAACAGGTTCGGCGTCACCGAGGAGTAGAGCTCGACTGGGTTGTTCTGGCTTTGCTTGGCAAGGGCTGCGTATTCAGCTTGTTCAAGCTGCTTAGGCGCCTTTTTGACTTCACTTACCCAGGCGTCGAAATCTTCCTGGGAAGTTGCGATCGCTTTGAATTTCATACCGGTGAAACCCGCGCCGCTGTAGTTGGCGGAGATACCGTCCATCTCGGCGTTCTCGTTGGCGATCAGGTGCAGCTTGGTCTGCATGCCCGCCATCGCGTAGATCTGGCCGCCCAGCGCAGGGATGAAGAACGAGTTCATCACGGCGTCGGAAGTGATCTTGAAGTTGATCGGGGTGTGCGCCGGGAACACGATCTTGTTGACCGTGGCGATGCCTTGTTCCGGGTAGATGAACAGCCACTTCCAGTCCAGCGCGACCACTTCGATGGTCACAGGCTTGACGTCGGATTCCAGCGGCTTGTACGGGTCAAGGGCGTGGGTCGACTTGTAGGTGACGTAACCCAGGGCAATGATGATCAGCACTGGAACAGCCCACACCGCGATCTCGATCTTGGTGGAGTGGTTCCATTTCGGGGTGTAGGTAGCGTTGGTGTTGGACGCGCGGTATTTCCAGGCGAACAGGAAGGTCATGATGATGACCGGAACCACGACCAACAGCATCAGCAGCGTTGCGGTGATGATCAGGTTTCGCTCATCCAGACCAACCTGGCCCTTGGGATTGAGCAAGGTCATGTTGCAGCCTGACAGCAGCAACGTGCCGATCAGCGGCAATAAGCCTAGTAGTCTGGGGTACCTGTTTTTACTCATCTCACGACCTCTAAAGCAGCTTGCGCAATGCAGTTGGGTTTTGATCGCCAACACTTCACCCTGCCAAGGGTTGGCATTTTTCTTGGATTGAATAAGGGCATGCCCGTCGTGCGTCAGACGCTGTACGACAAATCCCGGGCCTGCGGTGAGTTCTTATTCGAATACGTGGTCAAAGGCCTTGTTACAGACCAATTCCATTTGGTGCGGGTAGTTGGAGGCTCCGACACCTGGGAATCGCATGAAGCCACCAGACCTCTCGACACCCTGTTTCTGCTCACCCCTGGTTAAGATTTGAGCAGTGCCGGGAATTCAGTGCGGGCGATTGTAGATATGTAACGTTCTATAAACCATGTCTCATCCCGAAATAATTTTTATCCGAACCGGCAACAATCATTAACCGTTTTCGCAAAAGTGGCGCATCTTATCGAAATTAATTCTCAACAAAAACACCAAAATAAGTAGGTCTTCCACCCACGGTTCAGACAGTATCGTGTCCCTCTTCTCGGCCCTTGACCTTGCCCAAGGCCCGATATGACGGGGTCTCTGGCCATTCGCCAGAGCCTGTTAAAACTGCCTGTTCGTGCCCGCAATGGAAAAAACCGGAAGCCTGCAAAACAAGCCAATTTCGTTACGTTTCCATGCACCAATCCGGCCTTCTCGAACGCCCTGCGGCACTCGCTCTGTGACAACATGTCGCACACTTGTCGCACCCTTGATTGCCACCCGTCACAGTCTTTTTACCCAGCCTCTGAAATGTGCTCTGCAAGACAAAAAAAGCCCCGGCCCTCTCTTCGAGGACCGGGGCTTTTTTGTCCGACAATGGGAGGCGGCAGTTGACCTCAGCGCAGCGCTTTGCGGTTACGCGAGGTGAGCAACGGCACCAGCACCACAATCAGCACGAAGGCAACCAGCGCCCACTGTGCCAGCGACAGACCAAGGATCGGCGGGTATGGCGTGGAGCAGAAACCATCGACCTGGAAACCCAGCGGGAAGATCTTCGCCAGCGGCAAGTCATCGACAATCGGTTGCAGCACATCGATGCCGCAGCTGACCGCCGGATAGAACTGCGTATAGACGTGATGCCCGGCAACGCCTGCACCTGCCACTGCACAGATCACCACCAGGGTTTCAAACACCGTGATGCTGCGACGGCCGCGCATGGCCGCGCCGATGAAGGCAAAGATCGCGATCAGCAGCAACGCGTAACGTTGCAGGATGCACAGCGGGCAAGGGGCCTCGCCCAGAACAATTTGCATGTACAGCGCGCCGCCGATCAGCGCCAGGCAAATGATGCCCAAAAACACCAGGTAGCGCCGTTCACGCCCCAACTGCATGGATTCATCGCTCATTGCGTTTCCCTTCAATATTTCGATTGCCCGTCAGTCTACACGCTGGCCCGGACCTTTGAGAGTCTGGCGCATGTGAGGGGGATTCGGGGGGAATAGACGATAAGGCGGTTAAGAAGGGATTAACTTTCTGACTTTTTTCAGTTCAGGACCGAGGTGTGGCATTCGCGAGCAAGCCCGCTCCCACATTGGATCTGTGAACGACACGGACCAATGTGGGAGCGGCGGTGCGGCGATCCGACTTGCTCGCGAAGCAGGCGACTCGGTCCCCCGAGCCGCCGCAACCCCTTACTCCAGCGCCGCCGCCGGCCCGAAGAACTCATAACGGCTTTGCTTCTCCGGTACACCCAATGCCTTGAGGTGGCGTTTGATCGCGACCATGAAGCCTTTTGGCCCCAGGAAGTAGGCATCCAGATCGCGCTCTTGCGGCAGCCATTGATGCAACTGCTGCTGGCTCAACAACCCCATCTTGTGCGCCGCCGGGCTCACGCCGTCGTCCTCGGAATAGCAGTAAAAGCGTTTGAGTTGCGGATGACGCTCAGCCAGGCCATCGATCCAGTCGCGGAAGGCATGGACGCTGCCGTTGCGCGCGCAGTGGATGAAATGCACCGGCCGCTGGGTTTCCAGCGCTGCTTCGAGCATTGCCAGGGTCGGGGTGATGCCCACGCCACCGCTGATCAGTACCAGTGGCTTGTCGCTGGCGGTCAGGACGAACTCGCCCGATGGCGGGAACAACTGGATGCTGGCGCCGACATGCAACTGGTCGTGCAGGAAGTTGGAAGCGCGGCCACCGGCCTCGCGTTTGACGCTGATGCGGTACTGGCCTTTGTTTGCCAGCGCCGACAACGAGTAGTTACGACGGATCTCTTCACCGTCGAGGATCAGTTTCATGCCGATGTACTGGCCGGGTTCTGCCAGCAGGATCGGGCCTTTGTCCGCGGGTTCGAAGTAGAACGAAGTGATCTCGGCGCTCTCCTCGACCTTGTCTGCCACGATGAATTCCCGCGCCCCGCGCCAACCGCCCGGTGCCTGTTCCTTCTGGTCGTAGATGCTGGTTTCGGCACCGATCAGGATGTCCGCCAGTTGACCGTAGGCCGCGCCCCAGGCCGCGATCACTTCAGGAGTGGCGATCTCTTCGCCCAATACTTCGGCGATGGCCCGCAGCAGGCAGCTGCCGACAATCGGATAGTGTTCCGGCAAGATCTGCAGGGCCACGTGCTTGTTGATGATCTTGGCCACCAGGTCGCCCAACTGGTCGAGTTGGTCGATATGGCGCGCATACATCAATACGCCGTTGGCCAGGGCACGCGGCTGATCACCGCTGGCCTGGTGGGCCTGGTTGAACAGCGGGCGGACTTCCGGGTATTCGGAGAGCATCATGCGGTAGAAGTGCGTGATCAGCGCCTCACCACCGCTTTCGAGCAGCGGCACGGTGGATTTGACGATGGCACGGTCTTGAGCGCTCAGCATAAGGTGACTCCTGGTCTTCTTGGGTTGCTAACGGACTACCCTATGCTTATCAGCTTTCGTTCCAACTATTTAATCGTTATAAATCAATAACTTAATAACTAAATAGTCATTTAGACACTGCCTGATTTATAGTCATACCGACTACACGGAGTCACTATGACTGCAAAACCCCTGCTCACTGCTCTGCTGCCCCTGGTCGCCGACCTGTCCCGCGAACTGCCCGAGGGCGAACGTTATCGACGCCTGCTGGAAGCCATGCGCGCCCTGCTCCCGTGCGACGCCGCCGCCCTGCTGCGTCTTGATGGTGAATGGTTGGTGCCGCTGGCCGTCGACGGCTTGAGTACCGACACCCTCGGCCGGCGCTTCAAGGTCAGCGAGCACCCGCGTTTCGAAGCGCTGCTCAGCGGCCCCGGCCCGACCCGGTTCGCTGCCGACAGCGACTTGCCTGACCCCTATGACGGCTTGGTCGATGGCCTGGATGATCATCTGGAAGTCCACGACTGCATGGGTTGCCCGTTGTTCATCGACGAGCGCCCATGGGGCCTGCTGACCCTCGATGCCCTCGACCCGGAGCGCTTCGAACCGATCGAACTGGATGCCCTGCAAGCCTTCGCCAGCCTCGCGGCCGCTACGGTCAACGCCGCCGAGCGCATCGAGCGGTTGAACAACCGGGTCGAAGATGAGCATCAGCGCGCCGAGGTCTACCGCCAGGCCAGCGGCCAGCAGAATCGCGAGATGATTGGCCAGAGCAAGGCCCACAAGCGCCTGGTCGAAGAAATAAGCCTGGTGGGCGGCAGCGACCTGACCGTGTTGATCACCGGCGAAACCGGGGTCGGCAAGGAGTTGGTGGCCCAAGCCATCCATGCCGCCTCGCCCCGCGCCGACAAACCGATCATCAGCCTCAACTGCGCCGCGCTGCCCGACACCCTGGTGGAAAGCGAGTTGTTCGGCCATGTTCGCGGCGCCTTCACCGGGGCGATGAACGACCGCCGTGGCAAGTTTGAACTGGCCAATGGCGGCACGCTGTTCCTAGATGAAGTCGGCGAGTTGTCGCTGACCGTGCAGGCCAAGTTGCTGCGGGTGCTGCAAAGCGGTCAACTGCAGCGACTGGGTTCGGACCAGGAGCATCAGGTCGACGTGCGCCTGATCGCGGCGACCAACCGCGACCTCGCCGAAGAAGTACGCAGCGGCCGTTACCGCGCCGACTTCTACCATCGCCTCAGCGTGTATCCGCTGCTGGTGCCGGCCCTGCGCGATCGCGGGCGCGATGTGCTGCTGCTCAGCGGTTACTTCCTGGAGCAGAACCGCTCGCGCATGGGACTCAACAGCCTGCGCCTGAACAGCGACGCCCAGGCCGCGTTATTGGCCTACGACTGGCCCGGCAATGTGCGCGAGCTTGAACATTTGATCGGCCGCAGCGCCTTGAAAGCCCTGGGCAATTGCAAGGAGCGGCCAAAGATTCTCAGCTTGAGCGCAGCCGACCTCGACTTGCCCAGCGCCAGCGTTGAAACCGCTGCCGAGCAACCCGCCATCGCCGCTGTGGCGTTGGTAGCAGGTGATTTGCGCGAGGCGACCGAAAACTATCAGCGCCAGTTGATCGGTGCCTGCCTGGAGCGGCACAACAACAACTGGGCAAGCGCGGCCCGTGAGCTAGGCTTGGATCGGGCGAATCTGGGGCGGATGGCCAAAAGGCTCGGTATGAAGTGATGACCCCATCGCGAGCAAGCTCGCTCCCACAGGATGAGTGAACGACGACGATCTAATGTGGGGGCGAGCTTGCTCGCGATGGCGTCTTACTGTTCACCGCAATTGTTAAAGCCTGCCCCAAACAAGTCGATAACCCGGCATCGAAGTCATTGGCGATCCCTGGATTGCCCGTCACCTTTTTCCAGAGAAGGTTTATATGTCCTCCACCAAAGCCCGCGCAGACTCACTTTCGCTTCTGCTGTTTACCTTGCGCAGCGGCAAGCTGATGGCGATCAACCTGCTCAAGGTCAGTGAAATCATTCCCTGCCCGCCGCTGACCAGGCTGCCGGAGTCACATCCCCACGTCAAAGGCATCGCCACCCTGCGCGGTGCCTCGCTGTCGGTGATCGACCTCAGCCGAGCCATTGGCGAGCGTCCGCTGGAAGACCCGAACGGCGGCTGCCTGATCGTCACCGACGTCAGCCGCTCCAAGCAGGGCCTGCACGTACAGGCCGTGAGCAAGATCGTCCATTGCCTGACCACCGACATCCGCCCGCCGCCCTTCGGCTCCGGTGGTTCGCGTGCCTACATCACTGGCGTGACGTCGGTCGATGGCACCCTGGTACAAGTGCTGGACATCGAAAAAGTCATCCATGGCATCGCCCCGGCACATATCGAAATGGCGCCGACCGAACTGAGCATGGAAGACGCCGAACTGCTCGGCAACGCGCGCATCCTGGTGGTCGATGACAGTCAGGTCGCCTTGCAGCAATCGGTGCACACCCTGCGTAACCTCGGCCTGCAGTGCCATACGGCCCGCAGCGCCAAGGAAGCCATCGACTGCCTGCTGGACCTGCAAGGCACCGCGCAGCAGATCAACCTGATCGTCTCGGACATCGAGATGTCGGAGATGGACGGTTACGCCTTCACCCGCACCTTGCGGGAAACCCCGGATTTCGCGCATCTTTATGTGCTGCTGCACACCTCGCTGGACAGTGCGATGAACGCCGAGAAAGCACGACTGGCGGGGGCGAACGCTGTGCTGACCAAGTTTTCTTCGCCGGAATTGACCCAGTGTCTGATCACCGCGGCCAAGGCTGTCGCCGAACAGGGTTATTGAGTGTTGACCGAAGAATTCTGCTGGCTGATGCGGCGTGACCTCTCTGTCGTCGTGCCGCCCCCTGATTGGCCAACCGGCCTGCAACTGAGCGAATACCGCCCCGAACTGGGCGCCGCCGTGCACCGGTTGATGGAGTTCGGTTATCTCGACGGCGGTGGTCGCGTAGCCGCGCTGGACATGTGGCAACGGCAGTTCGAAACCGATCCGGAATATGACCCGGCCCTGTGCTTCATTGCCCTGGATGCCGAGGAAGTGGTCGGCGTTTGCCAGTGCTGGACCAGTGCCTATATCAAGAACCTGGTGGTGCACCCGCGGTTTCAGGGTCGGGGGTTGGGGCGTGCGCTGTTGTTGCAGGCGTTCAAGATGTTCCAGCAGCGGCATGAAGGTTTCGTGGACCTGAAGGTACGTGAAGACAACCTTCGGGCGCGGCGCTTGTATGAAAGCGTCGGGATGCGCGCGGTTCGCCGGGAGCCGGTTCCGCTCTGACACACCGCCATCGCGAGCAGGCTCGATCCCACAGTTGATGTGTATACACCGTCCAATGTGGGAGTGGGCTTGCTCGCGAAGAGGCCAGCAAAGTCTCCATCTAGCTTTCAGGCATACTCCTGCCTTGGCCACTCAGCCCAAGGAAGCCTGAACCATGAAAGCTGCGCCCCTGATTCTATTCTGCCTCACCGCCCTCACCTCCCAGGCCCACGCCTCCAGCCCCGACGCCTGGGCCACCTACGACAAAGCCGTACTCACCAGTTGCACCAAGGCCAGCGGCCTGAAGGACAGCAAACCGGTCGGCAACGCCGCGCAGTTCGATGACCGGGTCGGCTACACCGCGCTCCTGCTTCAGGGCCAGTACCCGCAAAAGCACATGAAAGGCGCACAAGGCACCGAGTTGTGCCTGTACAACAAAAAGAGCAAAACCGCATACGTCACCGAATGGGACTCCATCCGCCCGGCCGGCAAGGCACACTGAGTGGCGCATAATTTGCTTCGACAGCGGCCTTTGCGGCGGCATTCTGTCGCCGTTTCATGCCCTGTGACGCGAACGAACGCTCGATGAATACAACGTTTTCCTGTGTAGGCTGCGGCAAATGCTGTAACGACCACCATGTGCCCCTGACTCTGGGCGAAGCCCGGATGTGGGCAGCCGATGGCGGTCAGGTGATCGTGCTGGTGGAAGCGTTTCTGGGCAATGGCCTGGGTCTGCCGGTGCACCAACGGGAACACGCCGAACGCCGTTCGGCGGCAGTGCGCAGCGGTGAATCCGAGGCGTACGTGGCCATCACCTTCGCCGCCTACAATGTCGGCCCCTGCCGAAATCTTGACGAAGACAACCTCTGTCGCATCTACGAACGCCGGCCGCTGGTGTGCCGTATCTATCCGATGGAAATCAATCCGCACATACCTCTGAACGCCGCCATGAAGGAATGTCCGCCTGAGTCGTGGGAAAAAGGACCGGAGCTGATTGTCGGTGGTGAGCTGGTCGACCGGGGATTGTCGGAACTGATCCAGCGCTCCCGTCAGGCGGATCGTGATGACATTCTGATGAAGGATGCAATTTGTGCGTTGCTGGGGATTCGCACGACGGCCCTGAAGGGCGACGGGTTTACTGCTTATCTGCCGGATATGGCGGAATTTGCCGCGATCATCGACGACCTGGCCGGGCAAACGTTGCCGCAGTGGAGCAGCGAATGGCGGTTTCATGTGTCGGGGGATGATATTGCCGGGCAAGTGCTGGCCGTAGGTGCGCAAGTGACGGCGGATGCGCTGACGAATTACTCGTTTATTTCGTTGCGGGCGACTTGATTCGGGATTTGCAGTGTTTGTACCGGCCCCTTCGCGAGCAAGCCCGCTCCCACTGGAGGAATGCATTCCAAATGTGGGAGCGGGCTTGCTCGCGAAGACGGCAGATCAGTCACTGCAGACTTAAGAACTCAGCGCTTACCCATCGACCGGCGAGTCCCTGGCGGTGCCATGCCCGGCGTCTTGGTGTGGCCGTTCTTGGCGCCGTTCTTGTACCACGGCTGGTTGGAACCCTTGGCGGCCGCCAGCTCACCCGGCTTGAACGGGAATTTGAAGGCCGGGATCCCGGCTTTGGATTCGCTGTCGGCGCTGGAGTCGACGCTGTCTGGCAGCTCTGCCTGCACGTCGTTCAGGGCGTCGGCGACCGGCGGTTGTTTCGGGGAAGTCATGAAAGCTCCGGGTGGTGCATGAAATGTCGGGCCCGGTGAGCGGGCCGCATGCCACAGTATAAGAAGTGCGGCAGTATAACTGGATGGAGCACGACAAGCTGCAAGCTTGCATAGACCGCCTGACGACTCGCACAAATCCCGCGAAGAATGTTAGCGTGCTCATCATTCTTCACCGCCCGACGAGCCCGCCCGCCCATGAAAAAGACCGTCCTTGCATTCAGCCGCGTCACTCCACCAATGATCGAACGCCTGCAACAGGATTTCGACGTCATCGTGCCGAATCCGAAAAACGGCGACATCAACGCCCAATTCAACGAAGCCCTGCCCCACGCCCACGGCTTGATCGGCGTCGGTCGCAAACTCGGCCGCGCTCAATTGGAAAACGCCACCACGCTGGAAGTGGTATCCAGTGTCTCGGTGGGCTACGACAACTATGACCTGGCCTACTTCAACGAACGCGGGATCATGCTGACCAACACGCCGGATGTGCTCACCGAAAGCACCGCCGACCTGGCGTTTGCCCTGTTGATGAGCAGCGCGCGCCGCGTCGCCGAACTGGATGCCTGGACCAAGGCCGGGCAATGGCAGGCCACTGTCGGTGCGCAGCTGTTCGGTTGCGATGTGCATGGCAAGACCCTGGGCATTGTCGGCATGGGCAACATCGGTGCGGCCATCGCCCGACGCGGTCGCCTGGGGTTCAACATGCCGGTCATCTACAGCGGCAACAGCCGCAAGACCGAACTGGAACAGGAGCTCGGCGCGCAGTTCCGCAGCCTTGATCAACTGCTGGCCGAGGCCGATTTCGTGTGCCTGGTGGTGCCGCTCAGCGAGAAAACCAAACACTTGATCAGCCATCGCGAACTGGCGCTGATGAAACCAGGCGCCATCCTGGTGAACATTGCCCGCGGCCCGGTGGTGGATGAGCCGGCACTGATCGAAGCGCTGCAAAACAACCGCATTCGTGGTGCCGGGCTGGACGTATACGAAAAAGAACCGCTGGCCGAGTCCCCACTGTTCCAGTTGAAAAATGCCGTGACCTTGCCGCACATTGGCTCGGCCACCCATGAGACCCGCGATGCCATGGCCAACCGTGCCCTGGCCAACCTGCGCAGTGCGCTGTTGGGGGAACGCCCACAGGACCTGGTCAACCCGCAAGTCTGGAAGGGTTGAAAAAAGGGCAGGCGTTAAAAGCGCCTGCCCTTAAATACAAAAAATAAAAACAATATCACTCTAAACCTGTAAAAAAACTGTCTGAATACACACCCTGCAATTCAGTCAACAAACAAACAACAAAACCACCCACTAGACTCTCCTTACTTTTCCAGGCACAACGGAAACAATAAAGGAGATCACCACCTTGAATCAACTTACGACAAATAAAGTCATACGCTTCAGCAAAGCCACACTAATGTTATTCATAAGCATTTTTGGATTGCTGGTGATGTATAGCAACTTTACAGACTACGCAACCAACTACGAAAACATCAGTAACATCCTGAGCATGGAGAGCACGGGTGACGACGAGAAGTACAGATACAGGGCCATTACCTCGCACATACTCCATCACCGCATCTACTGGCTCATCATTACACTCGAGGTTATCTACACGCTCTTTTTCATGATCGGAACCTGTTATCTTTATAAAAACCTGAATAGCAGCGCAGAAGAATTCCATGAAGCCAAGAAGCCCGCGATTATTGGACTGCTCATTGCGCTCTTGCTTTACTATGTCGGCTTTCAAGTTATCGGCGTGGAATGGTTCAACATGGACCAGTCACAAGCCTGGAATTACAAAGACTGGACCCGGCATATTGTCGATTTCATACTACCGCTGCTGATTTATATTGCGATCAAAGTCGAGCACTGAGGACTTCAGCGCTCGATGAACGTCATCTCAAGCGAGCTTGCTACTCCCCTGTACCAAGCGTGGTTTGGGCTTGCGAAACACCAGTACGTTACCCGACATCACCAATACCAGCCCCAACAGCGCCGGCATCGTCCACTGATACCCCTCGGCGAACGCCGACACGTTGAGTGCCACCACTGGAAACAGCACTGTGCAGTACGCAGCCCGCTCTGGCCCCATGCGGCCGACCAGGGTCAGGTAGGCGGTGAAACCGATCACCGATCCCGGAATCACCAGGTACAACAGTGACCCGATGTAACGCGTGCTCATCTCCATGTCGAAGGGAATGCCTTTGACCAGGCACCACACGGTTAGCATCGCTGCCCCGTAAGCCATGCCCCAGGCATTGGTGGTCAGCGGTTTGAGACCGGCCTTCTGTTGCAGGCTCGAAAGCATGTTGCCCGCCGAGAAACACAAGGTGCCGCACAGGGCCAGACCAAGGCCGAGCAAGGTTTCCGGGCTGGCGGTATGCCCGGCCAGCTCCGGCCAGAACAGCAGCCCCAGCCCAAGCAGGCCCAACGCACCGCCCATCAGCACATTGCGGGCAATTCTCTGACCGAAGAACACCCGCGCGTTAAGGGCATTCCACAGAGTGGCGGTGGAAAACACCACGGCCACCAGACCGCTGGGGATCCACTGGCTCGCGGTGAGGAAGCACATGAAGTTGACGCAGAACAGGCACAAGCCTTGAGCCAGGCAGATCAGATGCCCGCGACGGTTCATCACTTGCAGGCGTCGGCTGAGCAGCAGGATCACGAACAGCACCAGTGCGGCGAGGCCGAAGCGATACACGATCGACACGGGAATGGCCACCACGCCCAGTTGCCATTTCAAGGCAATCCAGGTGGTACCCCAGATCAGCACGGTCAGCAGGTACAAAGAAAGGTTCATGACTAAGGCTCCTCGCTAGGTGCCCAGTGTCCGGCGCCACACCTGGGCGCACTTGCATAAACTTGCGCTTTTGTCTGGCGACAGGCTGGCAGGCGCACGTCTACGGAGTAGGATGCGAGGCGTTGGATGCAGGTGTTAGAGAGCAACGATCATGGCGGCACTGGATACCCTACAAGTCTTTCAAGCCCTCAACCGCTCGCCGAATGCTCGCCTTGAGCACAGCGCCGAGCTCGGTGACGGCTTGTCTGCAGCCTTGTGGAGCAATCACCATGACGCTCAGGAATACGAAGCGCCCAGCCACCACACGTTGTCCTGTTACCTTGCCGGCGGCACCGGCACCTTTCGCCGCGACCAGCCCGGCAACAAGGGTGGTCCGGACAAATTGTGCATCCTCCCCGCCGATCACCAGTCAGGCTGGGTGATCAATGGCGATATTCGCCTGGCACACCTGTATTTCAGCCCCGAACAATTTGCCCTTGGCTGCGTCACCCTGCTCGATCGCGAGCCCCGGGAAATGCAGCTGCGCGAGCAGACCTTTCTCGATGATCCGCAGCAGGCGCTGCGCTTTCGGCAGTTGGTCGCCTTGAACTGGGGCGAGCCGGGCGAGCGCCTGCTCACCAGCAGCCTGGCGCACGAACTGCTCAGCCATGCCCTGCTCAGCCAGGTCAACGTGCGTCAGGGCTTGCGCCTTAAAGGCGGGCTGGCCGCGCACCAGCGCCGGCATCTGGTGGAGTTCATCGACAGCCATCTGGACGAGGCCATCAGCCTCGGTCAATTGGCGGCGTTGTGCGCGTTGTCCGAATACCACTTCGCGCGGATGTTCCGCGAAAGCTTCGGCTTGCCACCCCATCAGTATGTGCTGGCGCGGCGCCTTGAACGGGCGCGGGAGTTGCTGCGCACGACCTCGCAACCATTGGGGGAGATTGCACTGGCTTGCGGTTTTGCCAGCGCCAGCCATTTCACCAACCGGTTTCGCCAGTCACTTGGCGGGACGCCCGGTGAATATCGACAGGCGTTTTTGCGCTAGGCCCGATTTTTTATCGCCTGTACTGCCACCTTCGCGAGCAAGCCCGCTCCCACAAGGTTTGGTGGTGCTTACCTGTTTTGTGGCTACCCTATTCCCCTGTGGGAGCGAGCTTGCTCGCGATGAACGATGACACGGTCTATCGTCAGAACTCCAAGGTGCTCGACAACGTCACCTGCCGCGAATCCCCCATCGACACAAAGAACCGACTCGCCGCCGAGGTGTAGTAGGTGCGATCGAACAGGTTCTTCACGTTGAGCTGGAACTTGACCTTCTGCCCTTCGACCCTGGTGTCGTAGGTGGCGAACGCATCGGCCACGGTGTAGCTCGGCAGGTCGAAATCGTTCACCGCGTTGCCCGCGCGCTCACCCACATAACGCGCCCCGGCGCCGACCCGCAGTTGATCACCGCCAATGACGCTGCCGAAGTCATAGACGGCCGACAACGAGCCGCTGTTCTTCGCCACGTTCTGCAACTGATTGCCTTTGTAATCCGGGTCTTCGGTGACTTCGGCATCGGTATAGGCGTAGCTACCGATCATGCTCCAGCGATCGGTGAGCCGACCGCTCAGGTCCACCTCCAGGCCACGGGAACGCACTTCACCGGCGGCACTGTAAATCGTGGTCGGACCTTCGGCGTTGGCCACCAGCACATTGCGCTTCTTGATGTCGAACAGTGCGATGTTGCCAGTAACGCGGCCCGGCAGATCAAGCTTGGCACCCAGCTCCCAGGACTTGGCTTCTTCCGGCGCGATACCGCCGTCAAGCACGGTACTGCTGCCGCTCAATGGCGCGATGGTCGAGTTGGGTTTGAACGACTCGGTGTAGCTGCCGTAGAACGACAAGGCATCGGTGTATTTGTACACAAGGCCCGCGCGCGGTACCCATTTCTGCCCGTTGCTGTCGGTGTTGGCGTGGAACGGTACGCCTTTGCCGGCGTACTGGTCGTACGCCTGGAAACGCGCGCCGGCCACCAGAATCCACTGGTCGGTGAGGTGGATGGAGTCCTGGAGGAAGACCGAATCGCTGCGCAGTTCATCGGTTTGTGCGCTGTCGGGCGCACTGACGGTGGTGCCCGGCACTTCACGACCATAGACAGGGTTCACGTAACTGAATGTGGTCAGGCTTTTCTGGCGGATCAGGTCTTCGCGGTAGATCTTGCGGTACTCATCGTCGATACCGAACAGCAGGTCATGCTGCATGCCGAGCACATTCACGTTGCCTTCGAGGCTGGCGGTGGTGAACCGGTCGGTGCTGATCGCATTCTGGGTGCCGTCCATGTTGCGGGTCAGGGTGCCCTTTTTGGTGTCGATGGCGGTCACGCGCACCTGGCTGGCATCGTAGGTTTCGCGGTTCCAGCTGTAGCCGAAATGGGCTTTCCAGTTGTCGTTGAGTTCGTGATCGGCCTCGAAGTGATAGAGGTCCGAGCGCCCTTCCATGTTGTTGAACGGTTCGTCGAGACGCTCGTTGCGCGAGATGTCCAGCGGATGGTTGGTCCGTGGATCGATCAGCGTGCCGCGGTCGAACGGTGTGAGGAATTCGCGGTGCTCATAGGAGAACAGCAGCTTGGTGCTTTCGCCGTACCAGGCCAGCGACGGCGCGATCAGGCTCTCGCGATGCACACCGAAGTTACGCCAGTAATCTTCGTCTTCGTAGTCCAGCACCATGCGGTAGGCCAGTCCGGAATCGCCGAGGGCCCCGGTGCTGTCGAGGCTGCCACCGCTGCCGTTCTTGCCGTCGTCATAGCTCGAACCGCGCGCGGTCAGCGCATTGTACCGCTCAAGCTCGGGCTTCTTGCTGACCATATTGACCACGCCACCCGGATCCTGGATGCCATAGAGCAACGAGGCCGGGCCCTTGAGCACTTCGACCCGGTCCACGCTGGCGTTGAGGCCACGCCCCTGCACGATCGGCATGCCGTCGCGCATGATCGAGCCGTTACGGTTGTCGCCAAAGCCACGGACCATCACCGAGTCCTGGGTGCTGCCCAGGGTGTTGGCCTGGGTGATGCCGCTGACATTGGCCAGCGCGTCATCGAGATTGCGCGGCACCTGGTCGCGGATGACCTGGGCCGGAACGACGTTGATCGTCTGCGGGATCTCCTGTACGGGGGCCGAGGAGCGCATCACTGACGTGATGGGTGGCGGTTGATAGCTCATGGAGTCATCCATCACCGAGGTGATGGTGGTCGCACCCAGGTTCAACGCCCCTTCAGTCGGCCGTGGTTCCAGTGCAATGGTGTGGCCGTCGGTGCGACGGAACGTCAAGCCCGAACCAGTCAGCAGACGTTGCAGAGCCTGTTCGGCGCTCATCTGGCCATTGATGGCCGGCGCATTGAGACCGTACGGCGCCTCATCGGTGTAGACGATGCTGATGCCGGTCACTCGGCTGAAATCGCTCAGGGCCTGGGGCAACGGTTTGGCGGCCAGCGCGAAATTGAATTGCCCACGCGGCTGACTGCTGCCTGCCTCTGCGGCCAGCGCTACGCTCAGCGGCAACAAGGCCAATGCCGAAAAGCTCAACGCAGACACACCCAACCATTGTTTGACCGAACCCGATTTTGCCCTGGACTTCATGACTCATGACCTGTGTAGAACCGCAACGGATGCGAATGACTCGCAGTTTCAGTCACTACACGGATGGCAATCGGGTTTACCTCAGCAAAAACTTTAAAATATTTTTACTTGAGTGGTTGGGTGTCTGATCTGCCGTCTTCGCGAGCAAGCTCGCTCCCACAGGTATTGAGTCGGCCACAATATTGGGGCAACACATAACCCCGTGGGAGCGAGCTTGCTCGCGATGAGGCCGGTCGCCTCAACGCAAAATAATCAGATGCCCCAAAACCTGATGCTGCTCAAACCCCAACACCCCCTGCAACGAACTCAACACCGCCTGCGGGTTCCTGCTCGGAAAGCTGCCACTGACCCGACGCCTCGCCAGTTCATCATTGAGCAACACGATCCGTCCGGGGTAATAGCGCGCCAAATCCTGTACCACATCGGCTAACGTCGCCTTGTAGTAATTGAGCCAGCCCTGGCGCCATGCCAACTGCGCTTCGCTGTCCACCGAGTGGAGTGTTTGCGCCGAGCCTTCGCCATAGGCCACTTGCTGGCCGGCGGTGAGCACTTGCTGATCGGCTTTCTGGTGCGCCGTCACGCCAACCCGTCCCGACAGCACCGTGACCTGTGCACCGTGGGGCTGCAACCGGACTTCGAACTGCGTGCCCAGGACCCGCGTCTGGCCTTTCTCGGCGTCCACCACAAACGGCTCGCCGGTGTGGGTAACGCTGAAAAAGCCGGCGCCGCGACGCAATTGCACATGCCGCTCACCGCGACTGAAATCCACGGCGATGGCGCTGTCGGCATCCAGTGTCACCTGCGACTGATCGGCCAGGGTAACGGTGCGAATTTCCCCCGGTGCCGAGACGTAATCCGCCCCCAGGTCATCAATCCAACGCATAGGCTGCCAGCCTGTACCGACACTGATCATCAACAGCAGACACGCGGCCATCGCCAGCGCACCGGACCAGCGCCCGAGCGTGCTGCGCCGCGGCTTGTCCATGGCGTTGAGATAGCCCTGCAAGGCAAAAGCGTCTTCATCGGCGAGTGTGCGCGCCGGTCCTTCGCTCAATTCCCACAGGACCTGCGCCCGGGCATAGGCCTCGGCATGGGCGGGGTCGGCCCGCAACCATTGGCTGAACGTCGCCTGGTCACCGCTGTTGGGCTGGTCATGCAACAGGCTCAGCCAGGCCAGCGCGGCCTGCTCCTGCGCCGGCGTCGGGGTGACGCGTTTGAAGTCGTTCACGGTGCTGTCCCTGGCGTACGCGGTTCGGGTTCCCGAAGGCTGGCCTTGCAGGCTTCGAGGGCGCGCATCATATGTTTTTCCACGGCACTTTGGGACAAGCCCATGGCCTTGGCGATCTCGGCGTATTTGCGGCCGTGAATGCGATTGAGCAAGAAGATCTGCCGCGTACGCTCCGGCAAGGCGCGCAACGCGGCTTCGACATGGCGCAGATCGTTGCCCGCCTCCAGCGCCGCTTGCGGTCCGCTGCCATGGCTGTCTGGTGATTCCACCATCAAACCTTCGCTGGCCCGGACCCGCGTGCCTTCACTGCGCAAGTGATCGATGGCGATGTTGCCGGCGCAGCGCAGCAGGTAGGTGCTGAGTTCCTCGACTTGCACCAACGGCCGCCGCCAGAATCGCAGGAACAAATCCTGTACCAGGTCAGCCGCCGTCGCCCGACAACCGACACGCCGGCTCACCAGTGCTTCCATTTGCGAACGCTGGGAGAGAAACACCTGGAGAAAATGCGCACGGTCCCCGCGCTGTGGATCGCGCTCGATATCGCGGGGTTCGGGAGCAGAGTGATCATCGTTCATGATTCGACCTGAAAACCGGGGAGGCCACGACAGCGTCAGGGGACCGGAAAGGCCGCAATATTAATGATAAATATTCTCATATGCAAAAGGATCGGGTGCAGCCCTTTATTACGCCCGTTGGTTGCACCGCAAACCTGGCTACCATGGCCATCGAATCCAAAAGCCACCGAAAACAAAACGGGCCTGCAATGCAGGCCCGTTTTCATGGGAAGGTAAAAAAGTGAATCAGGTGTCAGCCGTTAAGCGCTGCCTGTTCGTTCTCAAGAAACTCTTCTTCCAGCAGATGGTCGGCATGGGCGGCACTCTCGATGGGCACCACATTGGCTCGTTTTCCGCGTAATTTGCCGAACATATGCTCCAGCGCATGTTCAAGTTTGGTAGCCGCTCCGTCGATCGCCTGCTCCATGGTGGAGGCTTTATGGGTGACGGAAATCGGTTGATGGCCTTTTGGCCGCGCCTCCAGCTGGCAGCGCATGTCGTGGGGACCCGGCTTGTCGCCGTTCTCGTCCCGCAGGTGAACCTCGACTCGTGTCAGGTCCTCTTCGTAGCGTTCGAGCGTGCTCTCAATGGTCGTACGTACCCACTCCTCCAGTCGTTTACTGCCTTGAATATGGTTATCGCTATTGACTTGGATTTGCATAGTTCATCCCTTATTTCAGCTAGCTCGCGAGAGGCCGGTCAGCTAAGCCCTTGGGCGTCATCACCGTGACCTCTTGCTTACACAATCGGTCTGTACGCTGAACAATTCAACCCCCTAAAAAAGATAAATTTTCAATCGCAAAAAAAGCCGGACAACCGGTAAAAGCGCTGTTAAGGTCGGGAGTTGGGTCGCCCTGCTCTTACGTAATAATTGCTCACATTTGCCGCTCCCCCAACGGGTGCAGGCTGCGAAAAGCACCCGCCTCCTCCACCAACCAATCGTGCACCGCGCGCACACCCGGATGGCTCAACGCCCCGGGTGCGTAAAGCAGCATGTAGCGCTTGTGATTGGGCACCGCCAGACCGAACGGCACGATCAACGCCCCGCGCTCCAGCTCATCGTTGAGCAGTGTCCGTCGGGCAATCGCAACCCCCATCCCGGCGATGGCCGCTTCGATCGTCAGGTGATTGCGATTGAAGGTATGCCCGCGTCGCACATCCGCCCCTTCGAAGCCGATGGCATTGAGGTAAAACTCCCATTCCGCGTACTCGTAGCTGCCGCGCCAGGCGGTGATGTCGTGCAGCAAGGGAAAGTGCATCAGGTCCGCCGGACCATGCAGTGGTGGACGACCACGCAAGAGGCTCGGCGCGCACACCGGAAAAATCTGTTCATCAAGCAAGGCTGTGGATAACAGGCCCGGATAACTGCCGTCGTTCAGGTCGATCGCCAGGTCGAAGTCACCTTCATGCAACGGCACGCTGCTGTCCTCGGCCACCAGGCGCAACTGGATGTCCGGAAAACGCTGCTGCAAACGCGGCAGTCGCGGCGTCAGCCATTTGCTCAGGAACGACGGAATCGAACGCACCCGCAAAATCCCGCTGATCATGCCCGCGTCCAGTCGCCGCAATTCCGAGTCGATGCTGCCAAAGGCCTCGTTGACGGTAATGGCCAGGCGCTGGCCCTCTGCGCTCAGCTCCACTCCGCGGGCGCGGCGGTGAAACAGGCGAAAGCCCAGGCGCTCTTCCAACTGGCGGATCTGCTGGCTGACCGCCCCCGGTGTGATGTGCAGTTCTTCGGCGCAGCGGGTGAACGACAGGTGCCGCGCGGCACAGGCAAACACGTTCAGCCAGACATACGTCTGGGCGTGTAATTGACGGCTCATCGTTTAGTCCTGCTAAAGGATGTCTTAGGAATTTTCGTTGGTCACGCAGGCTCGTGACAGGCAGTATCGCCCAAATTGCGCTTGTCCTACAGAAATGGCAGCGATTTCCCTTCCATTACGTGTACAGGCTTTAGCATGGCTATCAGTGTTTTCGATCTCTTCAAAGTGGGTATCGGCCCGTCCAGTTCCCATACCGTCGGTCCGATGCGCGCTGCCGCAACCTTTGCCCAAGCGCTGGTCGATCACGGTTTTCTGGCCGACGTGCGACGCGTGGAAATCCGTCTCTATGGTTCTCTTTCAGCGACCGGCGTCGGCCACGCGACGGACCGCGCCTGCGTCATGGGCCTGATGGGCGAATGGCCCGACCGCATCGATCCAACCACCATCGACAGCCGCATTCACACCCTGCGCGAAACCGGCAAACTGTGCCTGGCAGGCGTTGCGCAAATTGCCTTCGACTGGCAACGCGATCTCCTGCTGCTGGACGAAAGCCTGCCCTACCACCCCAACGCCATGTCCCTGACAGCCTTCGGTGAAACCGGCGAGCTGTTCGAGCAGACCTACTACTCGGTGGGCGGTGGTTTTATCATCGAAGCAGCCGAAGCCGAATCCGGAATCGCGCCGGCCGGCGACGTGGTGCTGCCTTACGATTTCTCCAGCGCCGCCGAACTGCTCAAACTCTGCAACGAGCACGGGCTGCGGGTGGGCGAACTGATGATGGCCAACGAACGGGCATGGCGCAGTGACGCAGAAATCCGCCAGGGTCTGTTGCATATCTGGTCGGTGATGCGCGAATGCGTCGAGCAGGGTTTGCGCCACGAAGGCATCTTGCCCGGCGGCCTGAGTGTTCCGCGTCGAGCGGCGAAACTGCATCGCAGCCTGCAGGAAATCGGCAAGCCGAATGTCATTACGTCCACCTTGTCAGCGATGGAATGGGTCAACCTGTACGCCCTTGCCGTGAACGAAGAAAACGCGGCCGGCGGGCGCATGGTCACGGCGCCGACCAACGGCGCGGCGGGGATCATTCCGGCGGTGCTGCATTACTACATGAAATTCAATGCCGATGCGTCTGACGATGACGTGGTCGCATTTTTCCTGGGTGCAGCTGCCGTCGGCATCCTGTGCAAGAAAAACGCTTCGATCTCCGGGGCCGAAGTCGGCTGCCAGGGCGAAGTCGGCTCCGCTTGCGCCATGGCCGCCGCTGGCCTGGCAGAGGTGCTTGGCGCCACCCCGGAGCAGCTGGAAAACGCCGCCGAAATCGGCCTGGAACACAACCTCGGCCTCACCTGCGACCCGGTTGGCGGACTGGTGCAAGTGCCGTGTATCGAGCGCAACGCGATCGCCGCGGTCAAGGCCATCAATGCCACGCAAATGGCCCTGCGCGGCGACGGCAAACACTTCATTTCCCTGGACCGGGTGATCCGCACCATGCGCGACACCGGGGCCGACATGCACGACAAGTACAAAGAGACGTCGCGGGGCGGACTGGCGGTGAACTGGGTGGAATGTTGACCGTTTTGGAGGCACGTCGAGGTTAATTGCCCTGAAACGTGCAGAAAACGCGGCCCCCCGCAGGAGCGAGCTTGCTCGCGAAAAACCCTCAGGCGCCGCGAACCATCTGGTTTGACGCGTTATCGTTCACGACCATCGCGAGCAGGCTCGCTCCTACAGAACATGTTTTTTGTCCGACAATTTTCCGGCATGGGCCTTGCTACTTCCATGCTGGAACAATGATGGCGAGATGGCCGGTGGTCTGGCGTTGCGAACCAACCCGATCATGGCCGGTCAACAACTGCACGTTCAATCAGGCGGTGACGCATCATGGACAACCCTTTCCAGCTCATTACCGATGCCTTTGCAGCGGATTACCAGATCAACCTGAGCATTCAGGGCCTGGACGGCCGCATCATGCTGACCCTGTCCAACAGTGGCCGCGTGGTGGCCAAACGCATGATCAGCGCCGAACAACGCAATGACCCCGAGCGCCTGAAACGATTGGTGCAAAGCATTCAGTTCGGCATTGCCATCGAGCAGGGCCACTGCGCCGTGGCCATCCTCGAATCAATGACCGACGGCGGCACGCGCAGCCTGCCCCCACCAGCCAGTGACCGCCACCGACCCGCCATGGGGCTTTAAAGCTCGCCCTTTTCTACTTCCGGATGTTCACTGGAGCCCGTACCTGTTTTGCGGTGCGGGTTCTCAATCTTCACCGAAGGAAATTGCGACGAAGCGTAACGCACCACCAGAATCGCAAACGCCAACAGCAGAATCCCGCCGCACAGGTAGATGATCCCCAGGTCCGGCGGGTTGTGGTGCGATACGTTGGAAATCAGCAGCCGCGTCAGCGCGGTGATCGCCACGTAGATCAGGAAGCGCACGGGCATGTGGTTGGTCTTGAAGTAAATCCCGACCATCGCCCCCAGTTCCAGATAGATGAACAGCAGCAAGATGTCATCGATCTTGATGTGCCCCTCTTCGATCATCCCGAGAAATTCCATCACCGCCGCCCATGCGGTCACCGCACCAATGGCGAACAACGCCAGGTAGTGAAAGGTTTCGACAAACAGATTGCCCAGGGACTCGGCCAGTTCATGCACGTTCTGCCGCAGTTTTTCGGCCCAGTTGATTTTCACGATGATGCTTCCTTAGGTCGGCTCGACCGGATGATGCGGGTTGGACGTGACGGTTTTTCTGCATGCAGAAAAAAGGCCAGCCCATGATGGCGAGCCACTCGGGATTGTGCGCCGTGGCGTTTGGTCGCACCTGTGCAGCGCCTCGCCTGACAAATCCCGAATCCGGTCTACATTAAAAAGCCACTACCCAAAAGGCAGGGATTCGCTTATCCTTTAGCTGTATATAGATACAGTAGTCGAAATCGACAACCAATGTGAAGGCATGTGAGGTGGTGAATGGCCGTCGAAGTGGTATACCGCAGCAGCCGAGATCTGGAGCGCTTGTTCATGGATAAAGCCGAAGCTGACCGTCATGACAAAATGCTCGAACTGGCCGAATTGCTGGCTGAAGTGTTGCAAAAAGCCGTTCCGTCCCTGACCGAGCAGCAAGTGGAAGAAGCCGGGATCTACATGGCGAAAAATCGCGACGTGTTCGCCAAGGCGTTCAAGAGCCAGCCGGACGCCCTGTCCGAACTGCTCAGCGCACCGGTTGAAGTCGCACAACCTGTTGCGGCAACCGAGGTCGTTGAGGCCGCTGAGCCGGTCACCCCGGCCAAGCCTGCCAAGGCCCCAAAAGCCGCCAAATAGGCAAAGCCCGAATTGAACAGGCCCTGAGTCGAATGACCCAGGGCCTTTTTCATGCCTGTGGAAAACTCATGCCAGTTTCACCGGTACAACACCTTCTCCGCCAACTCGTCAGCCACCCGCGCGGGGGAGCGTTTTTCCGCCTGGGCGTGGGCGAACACTTCAGTCAGGCGCGAGCTGATTTTCGACAGGTGCGCGGTGATGGTCGACAGTTCTTCGCCGCGGTGCTTGAGCGACACGTAAATCAGTCCGCCGGCGTTGATCACGTAATCCGGTGCATACAGGATGCCGCGACGTTCCAGTTGGTCGGCAACATCCAGATGGGTCAGCTGATTGTTCGCCGAACCGGCCACTGCCGAGCAGCGCAGTTGCGTCACGCTGTGGCTGTTGAGCACCCCGCCCAATCCGCATGGCGCAAGAATATCGCAAGGCGTGCTGAGCAGTGCGTCGTTGGCGATGGGGTGAGCCCCGAGTTGCTCCATTGCCAGCTGCACCTTGCCGTGATCGATATCGCTGACCAGCAGTTCGGCCCCGGCAGCGTGCAACTGTTCTGCCAGGGCATAACCAACGTTGCCCAAGCCTTGAATGGCAACGCGCAGGCCTTCGAGGTTATCGCTGCCCAGTCGCGCCATCGCAGTGGCGCGAATGCCGGTGAATACGCCCATCGCCGCGTGTGGCGCAGGGTCACCCGCCGCGGTGGTGCTGGTGACATGCTGGGTCTGCTGGGCGATGCAATCCATGTCCGCCACTGAGGTGCCACTGTCGATGGCCGTGATGTAGCGCCCGTCGAGCTGATTGATACAGCGCCCGAAGGCTTCGAACAGCGCGGCGCGGTTGGCCACATGAACGGGGCGAATGATCACCGCCACGCCGCCGCCCTGGGCCAGGCCGGCCAGTGCCGCCTTGTAACTCATGCCTTGGGCAAGGCGCACCGCATCCTCGACCGCAGACTCGTCGCTGGGATAGGCAAGGTAACGACAACCACCCAGGGCAGGCCCCAGCCGGCTGTTATGAATGGCAATGACCGCCTTCAACCCGGTGACCGAGTCAACGCTCAGATGCAGCGATTCAAGGCGAGTGCTTTGCATGAGAGCGAACATCGTAGGGCTCCCGAATCACTTCTTGTAGTCGCCAGTATAGGCTTGCGCCCAAAAATTGCAGAAGCGCACCGGAATAAGCACGGCCCCGATGCAGGCTTTCGGAAATAACCCGTGGTCGCTCTTGTACGGTACTGGACGAATGCCGGAGAGGGGGCTAAAACGAGGCATTGCCCGGAGATTTTGATGACCCCGCGCCAATCGTTCTTCGCCTGCCTGCAACGTTCACCGCCCGCGCTGTTCGAGGCGGCACTGTGGATTGCGGCCGAGCACGACAGCGAGGTGGAGCCGCAAGCGCTGCTGGCCGATTTCCAGGCGTTGCAACAACGGGTCAGCGGTGGCTTGCCGATGCTGCCAGTCAGTGAACTGGCCCAGCCGCTGTTGCGGCGCATGAACGACCTTGGCTTCGCCCAGGACGACTTCACACCCTTGCGCCCGCAAGTGGCACTGATGGACAAAGTACTGGAACGCCGACGTGGACAACCCTTGACGCTGGGGCTGATTGCGCTGGAGTTGGCCAGGGGGCTGGAGATTCCCATGGTCGGGGTCAACTTCCCCGGGCATTTCCTGCTGCGGGTGCCGGGCGCCGATCATTTGCTCGATCCCTGCGGCGGCCGTCGCCTTTACCCCAACGATTGTCGGGAATTGTTGCACCGCCAGTACGGCCCTAACATCAAGCTCAGCGCCGAGCACCTGGAAACCGCCGAGCCGGTGCAGATGCTGCAACGGCTGTCGCGCAACCTGCGCCAGTTGTACCTGTCCCACGACGATGTCATCAATGCCTTGATCGACGCCGATCGCGTCCTGGAACTGGGCAACTCCAGTGCCACCGACTACCTGTCCCGGGCCAGCCTGTACCAGCGGCTGGACTGCCCGAACGCCGAGCGTTTTGACCTGGAGCATGCGCTGCTGCTCAGCGACGATCCGATCCAGCGGATTCGCCTGACGGAGCGGCTGGGGCATTTGCCGCCCAACTCCATCGTTCACTGATCACAAAACCTTGTGGGAGCGGGCTTGCTCGCGAAAGCGGACAGTCAGTCGACATCATTGTTGGCTGACACGACGCCTTCGCGAACAAGCCCGCTCCCACATGGGGCTGGTGCAGGGGCTTTAAGGAGTGTCTGGCTGGTTCGCCGGATGCGCCTTGATGAACGCCGGGTGAGTGGCCGCCAATGCCGCCACTCGCCGAATTCGCGGATAAGCCTCAAGAGAAACATTGAAACGCTCGGCCGCGTACAGCTGCGGGATCAGGTAGACGTCCGCCAGCCCGGGTTCGGAGCCGAAGCAGTAACCGTCATCACCGATCAACTGCTCCACCGTGGCCAGCCCTTGGCCGATCCAGTGACCGATCCACTCCACCACCTGCGGTTCGTCGTGGCCCGACTGGCGCAGCCGATTGAGCACGCTGACGTTGTGCAGCGGGTGCACATCGCAGCCGATCACTGCCGCCACGCCGCGCTCGTGAGCACGGGCAGCCAGGTCTTTGGACAGCAGCGGGACCTGTGGATAACGTTCCTCCAGGTACTCGATGATCGCGGGAGACTGGATCAGCAACTCGCCTTCATCGGTGCGCAAGGCCGGCACGCGGCCCTGCGGGTTGATGCCCAGATAAGGCGGCTGACGATGCTCGCCACCCTGCGGTGCAATCAGGTTGACTGGCAAGGATTGATAATCCAGGCCCTTGAGCGCCAACGCGATACGCACCCGGTACGAAGATGTCGAACGGTAGTAGGTATAGAGTTCCATGCCCCGCTCCTGTTAGCGCGCCGGCAGCACTTTGCCGCGGCATTCGCCGAAACCGATGGAAGCAAAACCGTCGCGGCGGCAACGGCCGCGCAGGATGATTTCGTCACCGTCCTCGAGGAATTTACGCACTTCGCCCGAGGCCAGTTCGATCGGCTTTTTACCGCCTTCGGTGATTTCCAGCAGGCTGCCGAACTGACCGCTCTGCGGCCCCGACAACGTGCCCGAGCCGAACAAGTCACCCGCCTGCAATTGGCAACCATTGACGCTGTGGTGCGCGACCATTTGTGCCACGGTCCAGTACATGTGCCCGGTGTTGCTCAGGGTCAGGCGATGGGCTGGCAGGTTCTGTTCACGCATGGCCTCGGTGAGCAGCAATACTTCCAGTTCGATGTCGAACGCGCCAGCGGCCTGGTCGCGCTTGTCGAGCAGGTACGGCAGCGGCTGCGGATCGCCTTGGGGACGTGCAGGCTGGGCACGACGGAACGGCTCCAGCGCTTCGGCGGTGACCACCCACGGCGAGATGCTGGTGATGAAGCTTTTCGACAGGAACGGCCCCAGCGGCTGGTATTCCCAGGCCTGGATGTCCCGTGCCGACCAGTCGTTGAGCAGGCAGAAACCGGCGATGTGATCGGCAGCGTCGCCAATGGCAATCGAGTCGCCCATGTCGTTACCCTGGCCGATCCAGATACCCAGTTCCAGTTCGTAGTCCAGGCGCGCGCAAGGGCCGAACGTCGGTTCGCTCTGACCGGCCGGCAGCGTCTGGCCTTTCGGGCGGCGCACATCGGTACCGGACGGGCGAATGGTCGACGCACGACCGTGGTAGCCGATTGGCACGTACTTGTAGTTCGGCAGCAACGGGTTGTCCGGGCGGAACAGTTTGCCGACGTTCTGCGCGTGTTCGATACCGACATAGAAGTCCGTGTAATCGTTGATTTTCGCCGGCAGGTGCATCTCGCAATCCGCCGCCAGTGGCAGCAGTTTTGCGCCCTGGGCTTCGATCTTGCCGTGCAGGGTGCTGCCCTCGGCGAACAGTTCCAGCAAACGCTCGCGCAACGCGACGCGAGCCTCGCGGCCCAGTTCGAAGAACGCATTCAACTGGCCGCCACAGGTGGCCTCGACGGCAGCCTTCGCGGCGCCATCGAACAATCCGGCCTCCAGGGCCGCTTGCAGATCAAAGATATGCTCGCCAATCGCCACGCCACTGCGCGGTGCCGAGCCGTTGAGGCTGAACACGCCCAGCGGCAGGTTTTGCAGGGGGAAGTCCGCGTGGCCGTTGGCGGATGCAACCCAGCTGCGAGTGATGAAAGTCTGCGTCATGGGTTATCTCCGGGTCGGGTCGAAAGTGGCGGGCAGCGTAGCCCAGCAGGCGTCGTAGGTGTTTTGCAGTTGCGGGCAATCAAGGGCGAAACTGCTTGGGCGCAACACCTGGCTGGTCTCGAACATGAACGCCATGGTGTTGTCGATTTTCGCCGGCTTTAGCTCAGCGTTGATCGCTTTGGTGCAGGTCTCGCCGTCCGGACCGTGGGCGCTCATGCAGCTGTGCAACGAAGCACCGCCGGGCACAAAGCCTTCGGCCTTGGCGTCGTATTCGCCCTGGATCAACCCCATGAATTCGTTCATCAGGTTGCGATGGAACCACGGCGGACGGAAGGTTTTCTCGGCCACCATCCAGCGCGGCGGGAAGATCACGAAGTCGAGGTTGGCCAGGCCGTGAACGCTGGTCGGCGACGTCAGCACGGTGAAGATCGACGGATCGGGGTGATCGAAACTGACGGTGCCGATAGTGTTGAATCGGCGCAGGTCATATTTGTACGGCACGTTGTTACCGTGCCAGGCGACCACGTTGAGCGGCGAATGATTGAGCTCGCAGGCCCACAACTGGCCGAGGAATTTCTGCACCAGCGTGGTGGGTTGTTGCAGGTTTTCGTAGGCCGCCACCGGGGTCAAAAAGTCCCTCGGATTGGCCAGGCCATTGCTGCCAATCGGTCCCAGGTCCGGCAGACGCAGCGGTGCGCCATGGTTTTCGGCGACGTAACCGCGGGCTTGCGGGTCGAGCAGTTCGATGCGGAATTTAAGGCCGCGAGGCAGTACGGCAATTTCCAGCGGCTCCAGTTCAAGCACGCCCAGTTCGGTGGCGATGCGCAGGCGCCCCAGTTCAGGCACCAGCAACATCTCGCCGTCAGCATTGAAGAACGCGCGCTCCATGGAACGGTTGGCGCGATAGTTGTAGATGCTGATCCCGGCCGGTTTTTCTGCGCCCGAGTTGGCGGCCATGCTCACCAGGCCGTCGATGAAATCGGTCGGCTCGGCGGGAATGTCCAGCGGGTTCCAGCGCAGGCGGTTGGGGGTCACCTCACCCAGCGGGCCGCCGGCCAGTTGCCGGTCCAGTTTGACGAATGCCGGGTGATTGGCCGACGGCTGAATGCGGTACATCCAGGTCCGCCGCGCTTCGCTGCGCGCCATGGTGAACGCCGTGCCGGAGAACAGTTCGGTGTAAAGGCCGTACGGGGCTTTTTGCGGGGAGTTCTGGCCGACAGGCAGTGCGCCGGGCAACGCTTCGCTGCTGAATTCGTTGCCGAAGCCTGACTGGTAGGCCAGCGCTGGCGTCGTTGAATCGGGGTTCATGGAGCCTCCTGAACAGGGAGTCGGCAGTGGCCGCTCGCTCTGTTGCAGAGGTCGAGGCACGCCTGGGTTGTTTTTATCGTAATTTGATTACGCATAACGTAATTTGATTGGTATTGACCGTCAAGCTATAAAGACGCCCATTCGTCCCGGGATCACAGCACCACCATGGAAAAGACCAGCGACAGCAACGGCAAACAGAAAGTCCGCTCGGCCGAGGTTGGCACCGACATCCTCAAGGCCCTGGCCGAGTTGTCGCCTTCGACTTCGCTGTCGCGCCTGGCCGAACACGTGCAGATGCCGGCGAGCAAGGTTCACCGCTATTTGCAGGCCTTGATCGCCAGCGGATTCGCCGAACAGAACGCCGCCACCAACCATTACGGCCTGGGCCGCGAAGCCCTGCGCGTAGGGTTGGCGGCACTCAACAGTATGGACGTGCTGAAAGTCGCCGCCCTGCCCCTGGCTGAACTGCGCGATGACTTGAACGAAACCTGTTTCCTGGCGGTGTGGGGCAATCAGGGCGCGACCGTGGTGCATATCGAACCGGCGGTGCGTGCGGTGACGGTGGTGACACAACTGGGCTCGGTGTTGCCCTTGCTCAGTTCCTCGACGGGACTGGTGTTTGGCGCCTACCTGCCTGCGCGTGAAACCGTGGATCTGCGTGAACAGGAACTGCAAAACGTTACCGCCCACGCCTTGGCGGATGATCAGGCCTACGCAACGATGTGCGATCAGATCCGCCATCGGGGCCTGCATCATGTGCATGGACTCTTGATGCCCGGAGTGGATGCCTTGTCGGCGCCGGTGTTCAACGCCATGGGCAGGATCACGGCAGTACTGACCGTGGTCGGGCCGACCTCACTGTTTCATGCCGATGAAAACGGCCCGGCGGCGCAGCGGTTACTGGCTGCGACGCGGGCCGTCAGTTGGAGAATGGGCTACGAAAGTCCCTGAGTATCAGATCAGAAAATCCGGAGCAATTTCGATTACAAGGTCACTGATGTCCTTGATCGTGAGTTGCGGATGCAAATCAGATTCCCGGGAACTGTAGGCGATCGAGTAAACACCCAGTCCTTCGCCGTGATAGTAAGGAATTTCATCATGTTGAAAATGAGCAAAGATATCTTCGGCCAGACTTCTGGACTGAAGTATCTTTCGCCCGTCCGACTCAGTCACAAAGCTGGTCAAGTACACATTATCAATATTGATTTCCGGGATCTGATACTTTAACGCTGCGTGGACCTGCTCGATACCAGAAACCTTGATCGAGCGTTTTGAAAGGTTGATTGAGGGCGCATCGGTCACCCAACGGACGATATCCATTACTATTTTTTCAAACTCTATCAGATCCAGCCCTTCAACCTTATGCTCCGGCTCGAAAGAATACCGCCGATTGAAGATTCCATTGATAGCCTGAACATAATTAGGCGGCGACTCTTTCTCAACCCACTCCAGCGTCTCATCGAATAACGTCCTGGACTCGCTGACATCAGTACCAAGAATATCAACCAGCGTATTCAGATAGGTCGTGAACGGGTTGATCCCGAGTTTCCCCAAGCGTTCAACCAACAGCACCTCGACGGCGAAATCCGCACGAATACGCTTCAATAGAACAATTTTACTGGTAGAAAAAAAACTGTCACTCATACAGACTTCCTGTCACGTTAAAGAACCGAGCATCCTGCTCGATCTGTCGTTCAACATACTGACATCGCAAGCACTTGCTTGTTTGTCAGCGCCGACGACCATACTAATCAACACAGTTATTTATGCACGCGACCATATGTTTTAATTCATTTCCCGACTAAAAACAAACAACTACCAGGCCTGCATTATCAATCCCAACTTCTTCGCCATGGCAACTGCCTGTGTACGCCGTTCCACACCCAACTTGCTGTGAATGCGCCGGGCATGGGTTTTCACCGTATGCAGCGAAATGAACAGCTGCTCGGCAATTTGCTGATTGGAATTACCTTGGGCAATCAGGCCGAGCACTTCCAGCTCCCGACAACTTAGCAGGCTGGCATCCAGGGCCAGCGCGGTCACCGTCTCCTCTCCTTGCAAACGACAGATCAGGTTCGGCTGTCGCAAGTTCAAATCACGCAATGCCTGTTGTCCCTGACAACGCTTGACCAACGCCAGCCCGGCCTCCAGTGCTGCGTGAGCCGTGTCCGGCTCACCCGTCAGGTCCGCCACTTCGCAGATTGCCAATTGCAGCTCCGTTTCCAGCGCCAGCATGGCGTGTTGTTGCGCGTGTTCGAGTAACGCCTTGAGTCGATCCAGTGGACGTTGCACCAGTTGCAGTTGAGTCTCGGCCAACACCAACTGGTATTCGATACGCGCAATCAGTTGCAGCGTGGCCGGCGGTGCCTGGCGCGCGTTGGCCCCACGATAATGACGCAAGACCCGGGTCAGTGCTTCCCGGGCCAACTCCGGGCGCCCTTGTTGCAGCCAGAAATGACTGCTGATTTGCAGCAGCACGCCGCGATAAACCGTGTCGGGGATCTGCCGTTGCTGCATCAACCGTTCGGCCTCGCGCAGACGATCAAATGCATGGGCGTAATCACGTTGGTTGGCCGCCAGTTGCGCCTGCCCGAGAAACCCGTACAGGACATGCTTGTCCTGACTGTGGAGGCAGTCATCAAGGCCCGCCTGGAAACATTCACCGGCCAATTCATCCTGGCCCTGGCACAAGGCCAAGCGCCCACGCCGCAGGGCGATTCGTCCCAGCAACGGCGTCGGTCGATCAGCCTGCCGTCCGAGCATTTCATGGATGTCGGCCAGCAACTGCCCTGCTCGCCGCGGTGCGCCACGCTGCTCCAGCAACTGCGCATGATCGAGTTCGAGCAAGCCTTCAAACAGCAACGAGCCTTGCGCCCGCGCCAGGCACAGGGCATCACGATTGAAGGCCTGGGCGGCATCGAGGTCGGCGTTGAGCAGCGCTTGCTGGGTCAGCCCGGACAGACACAACAACCGTGCGGGCCACGCCTCGGCCGCCAGTTCGTCCAGCGCCTCGATAAAATGCGCCCGTGCCGCCGGCAGGCGTCCCTGCAAATGCAGCAACCAACCCTGTTGCGCCTGCCAACGCGCCAGCAGTTGGCGTTGCAAGGATGCCGTCGGCTGCGGGGCAAATCGGGACAGTTGCCCAATGCAGGCAGCCGCCTGCTCGAAACGCCCGGCAAACAGCAACGCCGCGGTGATCAACCCCACCCGTTGCGGCGTGCCCAGGGTCAACTGTTCACCCAGCTGCTCGTGCAGTTTGAGTAACCAGCTGACGTTCTGACGCTTGAACAGATGCTCAAAACTGAAGTGTTGCAACAGGCTGACCGCGACCTCGTGCTCTTGCGCCAGCAACGCCTGCTCGAAGGCGCCCTGCCAGTCTTCTTCGGCGCTGAACCATTGGCACGCGCGGCGATGCCAGGACCGCCCGGCCGGGGTCGGTTCTTCACGCATCTCCCGGGCCAGTGGCTCGAAGACCCGCAACCACTCGACGGAGTCTTCCCAGGGTTCAATGAAGCAGCCCATGTCCTGCAACGCGTGCAACCACTGCGCGCCCTCACCCGTACCGAAAAGATGCTCGCACAAGCTGGCGTTGAAGCGTGGCAGATGAACCAACACCTTCCAGACCTCAACCAACTCCGACGGCAAGGTGTTGAACAACTCATGTTGCAGGTAATCGAGCAATGTCGCCGAACGCCCCTGCTCACCCGACCACGGACAACCATTGAGCAATGCGATCCGCACGCCAGCGCACCAGCCACCACTGCGCTGAGCCACCCTTTTGGCGGTTTGTGCCGCCAGGCTCGGCTCGACATGACCGAGCAACTGCCCGACCTCGGCCTCGGTAAACGCCAGCGTCCGGCCTTCGCACTCGTACAACTCATCATCGAGCAGCAGCCGCGGCCAGTTGCAGGGTGGTCGTCGACGGGAGCTCAGCCACCAGGTCAGCGCCGGGCTGTCGACGGCCAACAGGCGATCGAGCATCCGGTCGAGTTCTGGATTGGGTGCTCGACAGTAATCATCGATAAACAGCCAGGTCGGTGCCTGTAATCGGGCCAGATGTGCCAGCAGCCCGGGCTCATCCGTCGAAGGCAGACCCAGCGCTTGCGTCAGGCGCAATAGTAAATCGGCTGCACTCAACGACGCCCCCGCCAGCGGCAGCCAACAGATCCGAGCGTGCTCCGGCGCCCGCAGCAGGCATTCGGTGAGCAGCGCGCTCTTGCCACTACCGGCCGGTGCGCAAAGCAACTTCACCCGCGCGGTCGAAACCAGCATGGGCTCGATCAGTCGCTCGCGGGACAGATGATGGGACGACAGTCGGGGCAGGAAGCCAGGGCGGTCCAGACAGTGCGTCATTGCAGTCATTGTGGTGCGCCTTTTTTATAATTCTGGCGCCACCCTAGCCCCCTCCCGAGCGCTTGTTGAAGAAGTATTCAACACACTGATCGACCGCTATAAAAAAGGTGACCGCAAAGTCACCCTTTTGTGTAAGACCCTGTAGGAAACCTACCTGACTCCCGTGCTCCGCAAGGCTGCTGGCGTGTAGTCCCCCGCTTTTGCATCGATGTTGAATTCGAAGCTGCGCTTCTCTTCGTTCTTCATTCCCAGGGCGATATAGCGACCGGCGATCAGGTCATAGAGCGCTTCGACGGTGTAGGCCGGCACCTGGTGATCGTAGTAGAACTGGGCATGCCCTTCAGCGACGCGCCAGAGTTGCCCACGCCCGTCGTAGTGGTCGGCCAGCGCCACTTGCCAGCTGTCTTCGTCGATGTACATGTGGCGCTTGGCGTACACGTGACGCTCGCTCGGCTTGACCGTGGCGACGACTTCCCAGACACGGTGCAACTCGTAGCGGGTCAGGTCCTGATTGATGTGCCCGGCCTTGATCACATCGGTGTACTTGAGGTTGGGCGAGTCGAGCTTGTAGCTGTTGTAGGGAATGTACATCTCCTTCTTGCCGATCAGTTTCCAATCGTAGCGATCCGGCGCGCCGGAAAACATGTCGAAGTTATCGGTAGTGCGCAGGCCGTCGGATGAGGTGCCGACACCGTCATAAGCGACCTGCGGCGCACGCCGTACCCGGCGCTGGCCAGCGTTGTAGATCCAGGCCTTGCGCGGTTCCTTGACCTGGTCGAGGGTCTCGTGGACCAGCAACACGTTGCCCGCCAACCGAGCCGGCGCGGTCACTTCCTGCTTGAAGTAGTTGAGGACGTTATCGTCGCTGCCCGGTTTCAGATCGCTGAGCAACGATGGCACGGCGACTTCGTCCTTGAAGCGGATCACCGTGAAGTCGCCATTGGACTGCGGTGTTGCCTGGGTGATGGTGCGGCGCAGATTGCCGCCGTGGTAACGAGTGACATGGTTCCAGATCACTTCCACGCCATTCTTCGGAATCGGGAATGCGTAGTAGCGATTGCCAGTGAAGTTGGCCAGACCGTTACCCTCGTTGATCGGTGTTACGTTCAGCGCACTGCGCTTGGCCGACTCATAGATTTCTGCCGGTAACGCCACGGTGCGATGGCTCGGGTAGACCGGAATCTTGTAGGTCTCTGGGTAGCGCTTGAACATTGCGATCTGGCCGTCGGAGAGTTTGTCCTTGTACTTGTCGACAGTCGCCGCGGTGATCACGAACAACGGCTTTTCGTTGGCGAACGGGTCGGCCAGGAAACCTTTACTGTCCACCGCGCCAGCGTTTTTCGGGATGCCGCCGGTCCAGGCCGGAATCGAGCCATCGGCATTGCCGGCCTTCTCGGCACCGAGCGGTGTAAGGCTGGTACCGAGAAGGCCGGCTTCTTGCGGCGACACCGCCGCCATCACGTTGGCGGCCAGCAGACTCAGGGCCAGAACGGTGCCCAATTGCAGAATCATCTTGCGCATTGAATTCATCCTTTTCAGCCAGATCAGAAGTTCACACCAAAGCTCAACGCCACGAAGTCACGGTCGGTGAGGACGTTGTAGTCGCCGCCGAAAAAGTCGGTGTAACTGAGGCTGGCGGTATAGGTGTTGCGATAGTCCGCATCGACACCGAGGCTGATGGCCTTGGCGCCTTCGTTGAACAGACCGTTGGGACCAAAGCCTGCGACGTCGTGGGACCACGAGAGGTTGGGCCTGAAGTTGATCCCGGCCATGAGGTTGTTGTAGTCGAGGATGGCCCGGGCGCGATAACCCCATGAAGTCGAAGTCACAAAGCCGTCGGTATCGCCACCGAATCCATACTGGCCATACACCGAGTCGCGGCCGTAGCGCAGTTTGGTGCGTGCTTCCAGACCACCGACCCGAACCACCGCCGCCTCGCCTACCAGGGTCAGGCGATCTGCACCCGCGACCTGATCGATGAAGTGCGTCAGGGTGCTCTGGATCTGCGTCACCTCCTTGCGGCGGTAGCCTTTGTTGTCGGCCCCCGGTGACGTGGCAATGGGCGATGCTGCTCCGCCCGCGATAGGGTTGAGCAAGGCCAGGGTCAGGTCATTGGTGTTAACCTGCACCGGGGCGTTGGGACGGTAGCTGATTTCCCCGCTCCACGCGGTGCCGGTGGATAACGTGGTGGCGAAGCTGGCGCCGTAGAGGCGGATGTCCTCCGGGTATTCGAGGTAATACTGGCCGCGACCGAGCATCACACTTTGGGCCAGGCCTGAACCGGTGCCGGGCGCGATGCGGTTGGCGGTGGCAACGATTCCCGGAATGCTTGCCAGCGTACCGGGGCCGGCGGTGGTGGTCCCGACATTCGGTGAACGACTGTGGTAGTTCATGAAGTACAGGCCGTACTCGGTGTCGTCCCCCAGCCAGCGCAGCGCCGTACCCCACTGCCCGGAATCCCGGGCATCGCGGTCACCGCCACGGGGAACGATCACCCCCTCCTTGCTGACCTCGAAGCCCTGGCCAAAGGCAGCCGCAATCGGCTGCAAGGGTGCAATGGCCGGGTTGGCAACGGTGTAGCCCTTGTTGCAGCCGTCCGCCACCACGTCGACACCAAAGAAAGTGCCGCAATTATCGACGACCGTCTGGTCCCATTCCAGTTGATAGAAGCCTTCCACGGTCAGCTTTTCCGTCAGCCCCTGGGAGGCGAACAACATGTTGACCGGGATCAGGCCTTCCTTGATCTCGGCGCCAGGACGACGGAACGCGGACACGTCGACCGGATTGATGCTGTTGATCGAGTTGCCGATGAACGTGCTCTCCCCCCAACTGACCACCTGCTTGCCAGCGCGGACCGTGCCCGGCAAATCGGCGAGGGAGTAGTTGTGATAGACGAAAGCGTCGAGGATTTGTCCGCCTGAAGACTTGGCGCCCTCTTTGCGATTGTGATCGCTGATGTCCTTGAAGGGGCGGCTTTCATCCTTGAGTTCAAAGTCGTACCAGTACTTGCCACGCACAAACGCACCGGTGTCGCCGTACTTCAGTTCGAGGTCGTGAATACCCTTGAAGATCTTCGAGAAGGTTTCACCCTTCTTGAAATTCAATCGCCCGTCGTCACCGGTCGAAGACTGGCCGGAGCCGCCGTTGACGATGCCCACCAGGGATTTATCCGCATCACGCATGCCCCAGCTCGCGCCGACCGACAACGAGGAGTCGAACGTCCCCTCGATCTCCCCGATGTTGAATGAAAGGGCCTGCGCCTGGGCGCAACAGCCTAATGCGACCGCAACCGCCAGCGCCTGCGGTGTGAAGATGGCGCGCATTGTTGTTTTTGTCATGCGTCTTCCCCGGTGAGTGACAGAAGGCCACACCCTACTGCCGGGCACCGGGGTCGATAAGCGCACCAAGGAGGTATTCGTGGTGTACCTCTAAAGGATGACTGGCACAGACGACGAGCACCCGAATCCCGACTGTTGCCGGGGCTGCAACAGTGCATGTCGGGAATTGGTATTTTTCCTACAGCGCCGAGGGCTTACTCTTACCTCACTGTCACAGTAAACCACCGCAGGCACCCTGTACCGGCCTGCGCCGTGACTGAAAGATTTCAGATGAATCGAGGATTCGGTTCGTCACCCTGTGTTCACTGACGTTGATTTGTAGCTCCTGATCCAACGTCTTACTTTGGCCGCTGCGTTTGCAGCGGCCTTTTTTATGGGCGATGGTTTTTGATAATTAACAGCTGCCAGTCAGTGCCCCCCGGAGCATCCAGGTAAAACTTCGCATGCCTACATTTCTTTCAGAAAGTACCTACAAGCATAGGTAAACACCAAAAGCACTCGAGTCTTTAAGTTGAACAGCAAGTCGGCGAACGACTTTTTATCTTCGTCCGACTTCAAACCTACTTATTGCGAGTGCAACCATGAAACCCATCAACTACAACCGGTATCGCTCAACCAGAAGTTTCAACAGTCGAATACGCTTTCTGATTCTTCACTACACGGCCGCTGACTTTTCAAGTTCTGTCAGTGCCCTGACTGGCCCCAATGTCAGCGCGCATTATCTGGTTCCAGATATCACGGACCCCAGTTACCTGAAGGCCGGCCATACCGGGCAGGAAGTTTTCAGCCTGGTGGATGAAACCTATCGCGCGTGGCACGCAGGTGTCAGTCAGTGGGGTAGCCGCAGCAATCTGAACGATACGTCCATCGGCATTGAAATCGTCAACCTGGCGACCGACAACAAGGGCGAATTCACCTTTCCGCCGTATCACCCCGAGCAGATTGCTGCGATTGAACAACTGGCGCTGAATATCCTCATGCGCTACCCGGATATCACGCCGACGCAGGTTTTGGGCCACTCCGATGTTTCGATCGGCCGCAAAAGTGACCCGGGGCCAATGTTTCCCTGGCGGGAACTGTACTTGAAAGGCGTCGGCGCCTGGTTCGATGAAACCACTCGGGACGAGTATCTGCGCCAATACAACACATCGGGGGTTCCAGCCCGAAGCGAATTGCTGGGGCTGTTCAAATCCTATGGGTACGATGTTTCGGGAGCGTCTACGGAAGGCGGTTTTCAACAATTGGTGCGGGCATTCCAGATGCATTTTCGCCCGGAAAACTTCGATGGAAAAATGGACGCGCAAACAGCCGCCAACCTGAAGGCGCTGGTCGTCAAATACTTTCCCGGCTGACCATTGGCAAACCGCTTTGCAGCCGACAAATGCAACAACCGGCAAGGTCAGTCAATGTGACCTTGCCGGTGGTATCAAAGCGTATATTTCTGCAAATTCCCCATCATTTCCTTCAGCGCTTCGATGTTGTCCTTCGGATGCGCCGCACCCTCGAAGTCGCAGATCTGCTGCCAGTGCGCCGCCACGTCTTCCGGGGAGAAGCCGGCCCGTGGATCGAAACCGATGCCGAGGCTGCGCTCCCAACGGACCTTGCCCATCCAGCCGCCGCCGACTTCGAACAGACCGGAGGTTTCCTGACAGTTCTCGCTTGCCAGGTACACCACCAGCGGGCTGACCAGTTCGGGTTTGAGCTGTTCGAAGACTTGCGGCGGGATCAGGCCTTCGGTCATGCGCGTGCCGCCGGTGGGGGCGATGGCGTTGACCAGGATGTTGTTCTTGCGGCCTTCGATGGCCAGGGTGCGGGTCAGGCCATAGAGACCGAGCTTGGCCATGCCGTAGTTGGACTGGCCGAAGTTGCCATAGATGCCCGAGGTCGACGCGGTGAAAATCACCCGGCCGTAATTCTGCTCGCGCATGTGCGGCCAGGCGGCGCGGGTGACTTTGTAGGCACCTTCGACGTGGACGCGGTAAACCAGGTCCCAGTCGGCGTCATCCATTTTGTGGAAGGTCTTGTCCCGCAGGATCCCGGCATTGTTGACCACCACGTCGACGCGACCGAAGACGTCCAGGGCGTGCTGGACCAGTTTGTCACCGTCAGTGACCGAGTCGTGGTTGGCTTCGGCAATGCCACCGGCCTCGCGAATCTTCGCGACCACGCGGTCGGCGGCCGAGGCATTGGCGCCTTCGCCCTGGGCCGAGCCGCCAAGATCGTTGACCAGCACCCTGGCGCCCTGTTTGGCGAACAACAGTGCATGCGTCCGTCCCAGGCCGCCACCGGCTCCGGTGATGATCACGACTTTATCTTCGAAGCGCACAGACTCATTCATGGGGGGACTCCAGCAGGCCAAGGGACAGTGAGTCCGAGTTTCAGGCACGGCGCAGCAGGTCACAATGAACACGGGAGAGGCTGAATGGTGCGCGATAAGGCAGGGGGATGATTGAAAGCGAAACAGGCATGAACCCTGTGGCGAGGGGGCTTGTCGGATCGCCGCATCGCCCCGTTCGGCTGCGAAGCAGTCGTAAACCGGCTAAACGCGTTATACCTGAATCACTGCGCCGTATGGTTTGGGGCCGCTGCGCAGCCCAACGGGGGCAAGCCCCCTCGCCACAACAGTTCACCTTAAGGTTCAGGAACACGCCACCTTGCGCGGCGGCAAGAGCAATTGATCGCGAAACGCCAGGTAGTGCTTGAGCACCTCGCAGGGCGCCTCGATCTGCGGGTAGTGGCCAATGTCGGGCAACACTACCGTGTCCGCCTCCGGGATCAACTCCCGGTAACGCTCGACCATGTGCACTCCGGAGACCGGATCGACCCCGCCATCGATCACTCGCAGCGGCACTTCACCGCGTTGCATCGCGCTCACCCAGCGGTCGCGCCAGACGCGTCGCTCCGGGATGTAGCCGATCAATTTGTGCATGATCCTTGGCCCCTGATGGCTTTCGACCAGACTCCAGAAATCATCCATCTGGCTTTCACTGGGACGGGTTTGCGGACCGAAAATCTGCCGAAAGCTTCTTACCAGGCCATCACGGCTGAAGGCGCGGCCTATCATCCAGCCCAAAGGGCTGAGCAAGAGTTTTTGCATCAGTACCGGGCGGTGGGTTTCCGGAAACAACCCGCCATTGAGAAACACGCAACTGGCCAGCTCCACCCGCGATTCGTAATGCCGGGCCAGCAGTTCCTGAGCCACGCTGTCGCCGTAATCGTGGGCGAGCAGGTGCACTGGCTGCTCGACATTCAGGTGTTCAAGCAGTGCCTGTTGCAGATCCGCTTGCTCCAGCAGGCTGTATTCGTGATTCGCCGGTTTGGCCGAATCGCCGAAGCCCAGCATGTCGCAAGCGATCACGCGAAAGCGCTGGGCCAATGGCTGCCACAGGTAATGCCAGTCCCAACTGGCGGATGGAAAGCCGTGAATGAGCAACAGCGGCTCACCCTGGCCTGCTGCCCAGTAGCGGATGCTCTGGCCACGGAATACGAACGTCTGGCTGCGTTTGCGCCAGACACACAAGGGGATCTCGGCGAGCTCCATCAGAGTTTATAACCCGGGTCCAGTTTATCGAGTTTGCGCAGCAGTGCCGGCCAGGCCTGCGCTCCGCCCATTCCTTGAGCACTTCGGGTGACACCCGCGATCATGGCTTTGGCGCCGGCCAGAATCTGCGGTTCGATGGCGATCAGTTCAGCGGCACCGTTTTGCGCCATGACCTGAATGTCGCAGGCACGCTGAAAGGTGAACATCATCAGGAACGTATCGGCGATGGTGCTGCCGCAGGTCAGCAGACCGTGGTTATGCAACATCAGGAAATTGTTTTCACCGAGGTCGGCCTGTAGCCGCACTTTCTCTTCATGGTTGAGCGCCACGCCTTCATAGGCGTGGTAGGCCAGACTGGAAAGCACGAACAACGACTGTTGGCTGATCGGCAAAACACCCTGCTTCTGCGCCGACACCGCCACCCCCGAAGCCGTGTGGGTGTGGAGCACGCAGACGACATCGTGACGGGCTTCATGCACAGCACTGTGGATGGTGTAACCCGCCGGATTGATCTCGTGAGGACTGTCCATCAACTTGTTGCCGGCCTGATCCACCTTGACCAGGCTCGACGCGGTAATTTCGTGAAACATCAACCCGAACGGGTTGATCAGGAAATCTTCGGTGCCGGGCACCTTGGCGGAGATATGGGTGAAGATCAGGTCATCCCAGCCATGTTGGGCGACCAGGCGATAACAGGCTGCCAGGTCGATGCGGGTCTGCCACTCGGCAGCACTGACCTGGTCTTTGACACTGGGTGGCGATTGGACGGGAGCGACAGTCACGGCAAGGAGCCTCGGTGTTTTTATTATGGAGTGTTTCCTATGTTCACCGAGTCTAGTCAGCCCTTGAGGTTCGTGTAGTTGCATTGGCAGCCAGCTTGATGGCCCAGCGAGTCAGCCGCCCCGCTGTCCTGGATCCATTTCAAATGACCGGCGCCAGCAAGGGTCTGACAGGCATGGGGCCGGGGCAACGCTCAGCCGCGCAGTGCGCTGATCAGGTCCGCCAGCCAAGGCTCGGCGTCCGTCTCTGGGGTCACCGTTTCGCTGGCATCCAGGCGCAGCATCGGCAGCACTTCGCGAATGCCAAGTTCAGCGAACAATTCGCGCATCTGCTCGCCGCCGCCACAAAAAGTATCGCCATAACTCGCATCGCCCAATCCGATCACCGCGCCCGGCAAACCGCGCCAGGCTGCTGGCAATTGGTCACGAATGGTCGAATACAGCGGCTGCAGGTTGTCCGGCAGCTCACCCATGCCGGTGGTCGAGGTCACCGCCAGAAAGGCTTCAGGGCCAAACGCCTGGACGTCGGCGAGGGTCGCACGCGGGTTGTGCCAGGTTTCGAAACCGGCGGCGTTCAACAGGCTGGCGGCGTGGCGGGCAACTTCTTCGGCCGTGCCGTACACCGAGCCGGAAATGATGGCGACTTTCATCGATCTGATCCTGAATCCGAGTGAAAGACCCGGATATTAACACCACGGTTGTGATTATTCTTTTAGAATGCAATTGACAATCAATCAGGAAAGGATACTCCGATGATTAATGCACAACTGCTGCAAATGGTGATCAACGCCTCCAACGACGGTATCGTGATTGCCGAAAAGGAAGGCGATCAGGACAAGATCCTCATTTACGTCAACCCCGCGTTCGAACGCCTGACGGGGTACTCCAGTGAAGAAATCCTCTATCAGGATTGTCGCTTCCTGCAGTCGGGGGACCGCGATCAGCAAGCGCTGCCGCTGATTCGCGATGCATTGAACCGTGAAGGAACCTGCCGGGAAATACTGCGCAACTACCGCAAGGACGGCACGCCGTTCTGGAACGAGCTGTCCCTTTCAACGGTGAAAAATCCAGCGGACGGGCAGACCTATTTTGTCGGCGTGCAGAAAGACGTCACCGTGCAGGTCAAGGCGCAACAGCGCGTGGCACAGCTGGAGAGGCAGTTGGCTGAACTCCAGGCCGAGCTTGCTGCGCTCAAGGCGACGAACGGTGCAAACGAAACCCGGAATTAATGGTCAGTAATTACAATCACCAATGACTTTGTAACTACATCTTTCGAGCTGGCCATGCAACGCGACGCGCTCCTGACCCAGGATGAGCTGGATTTCATCCAGACCATGCAACACAACCCGCAACTCAATGTGCGGGACGCGACGTCGAGCCTGCTCGTCAACGGTGGGTCGCAAATCCGTGACCTGCTCACCCGCCTGGCGGCCCATGAGCAGGTCACCATTCAAGCCAGCTTCGAAAACCAGCAAATGACCTTCCCCCTGCACTTGGTGGAAGACGAGTTCCATGCGCTGCATTTGCGCCTCGGCGTGCCCAGCATCTATGAAGACGGGCCGATGGTCCGGCCTTGGCGCCTGGTACTGGACGAACCGGTAGCGCTGGAAAACGCCAAGGGTCAACCCGGCACCCTGTGGGTACACGAAGTGTCGTGCAAAGGGGTTTTGCTGGAAGCTCGCAACAAGACCAAACCACCGAAGCATTTCGCCTTGTGGTTCAGCCCCTCAGGCTACGAGCGGATTGCCTTGCGCGGTACTTTCGAGAAAGAAAACGAACGGGGCTTCTACGCCTATCAACTGAGCCTGAGCGATACCGATGAAGCCGAGCGTCTGCGCCAGTTCATCCTGCAACAGCATCGTTTGACTCATCCCGCGCTGCATCTCTGAACGTCAAGTATCCAGAGTACCCGCCAGGAACTGCTTCAGACGCTGGCTCATGACCTCCCCTTCATTGCCCAGGCAACCGATCGATGACCCGGCCAGGCTTTCCTGTGCCAGGTCAGAAGCATCGCCGACCAACAACAATCGGCACTCCAGACTCATGGCCAGGCGATTCAGACGCCGCGGCAACTCGGGAGCCGGCACATGATTGGAAAACAGCACCAGAGCCAGGGGCTTGATCCTTTCACACATCAGCGCCAGTTCCTCGAATGGCTGGCCCATGTTCAGTACGCGAACGGCCAATGGCCCGGAACTCAGGAACAGGGCGGCGACCAAGAGTTCCAGTTCCCGGCAATTGCCATCCAGGGCACAGATGACCACGCGACGCGGCTGTTTTTCGCGCATCAACAACAGACGCTGCAACACCCGGGAACGCAAAAAACCATCCAGGAACAGCCACTCGCTGGTGCCGCCGAACTGGTCCTGGCGTTGCAACAACCGCTTCCAGACGGGCATCAGAATGCCCTGGAACACCACCGGCAGGGAGTAGCTGGAAAAGATTTGCCCGTAGAGTTCCTCCAGCCGAAGCTCGTCAAACCCGTTGACCGCAACATGAATCTGCTGCCGCCACTGCGCGTAATCGGCTTCCACGAGGTTGTTGGGGATGATATGCGACAACGCCTGAAGTGGCTCGGTCCTGGCCAGGATCTTGCCGACCCTGCTGACGGCAACCCCGCGCTCGATCCAGCCGAGAATGCTATGGACACGCTCAATATCGGACATCGAATACAGTCGATGCCCACTGTCGGTGCGTGTTGGAACAATCAGGCCATATCGTCGCTCCCAGGCTCGAAGCGTGACCGGGTTGACACCTGTCAGTCGCGCCACCTCGCGAATGGGAAAGAGATCTTCCTGTTCGAGAGCGACGGCCAGCGTGGAGCCTGAAGCGGCGACTGTAAATATGGGCATCCTGTTGAAACATCCTTGTATCGTCCAAGGCGTATTCTAACGCCCCTGCCCCGTAAAGTTTCCGTAAAAAATTCCATGCCGCGAACGAGCGAAAAACGTCGCAGACGTGATTGACTGAATCAGGAATAATCCTTGCTTGTTTCGAGTCGCAGCCCACCACCCCGGCGCTGTGCCTGGCGAAGTTCCTATCCGGAGCGACGCAAATGCCTTACGGAGATACACAATGTCTACCCCTCCCGTCACGCTGATGGTTGCGCGCCGCGTTGCCAATGGACGCTACCAGGACCTGATCGCCTGGCTGCGCGAAGGCGAACAACTGGCCACCGATTTTCCCGGTTATCTCGGCTCCGGTGTGCTTGCTCCGCCGCCCGGCGATGACGAATTCCAGATCATTTTCCGCTTCGCCAACGAGCAGACCCTGCACGCCTGGGAACATTCCGCTTCGCGCAGCGCCTGGCTCGGACGTGGCGGCGACCTGTTCGCCCACCCGACAGAACACCGGGTCAGCGGCATCGAGGGCTGGTTCGGTGCCGTCGGTCAACGCCCGCCACGCTGGAAACAGGCCGTGGCGATCTGGCTGGCGTTCTTTCCGGTCTCGCTGCTGTTCAACTTTGTGCTGGGGCCGCTGTTGAGTGACATGAGCCTGCTGCCGCGGGTGTTCATCAGCACCCTGTGCCTGACGCCGCTGATGGTTTACCTGTTCATTCCATTGTCGACCCGTTTGCTGGCCGGCTGGCTGAACAGCACGCCGACACGCCCATTGCCCGTCGAACCCACCGTCCAAAATCGCTGATGATCTCCTGTGGGAGCGGGCTTGCTCGCGAAGGTGGCGTATCAGTCAACACTTGTACTGTCTGACACCACGCTTTCGCGAGCAAGCCCGCTCCCACACAGGCCCGTTTTGCACAATAGGTAGAGCGCTCCCGTCGCTGGTATAGTTTTGCTCTCACCGCGATGCGAGCCGTTCATGACTTCTTCCGCAGCCCCTGTCCTCATTACCGGCGCCGGCCAGCGTGTCGGCCTGCACTGCGCCCGACGATTGCTGGAAGATGGCCATCGGGTGATTTTCAGCTACCGCAGCGAGCGTCCCGGCGTACAAGCCCTGCGCGACCTGGGGGCCACCGCGGTGTTCGCGGACTTCGCCAGCGAGGCCGGGATCTTCGCCTTCATCAACGAGTTGAAAACCCATACCGACAGCCTGCGGGCAATCGTCCACAATGCCTCCGAATGGCTGGCTGAAACACCGGACACCGACGCCGCGGCATTCACCCGCATGTTCAGCGTGCACATGCTGGCGCCCTACCTGATCAACCTGCATTGCGCCGACCTGCTGCATCGCTCGAGCCCCGCCGACATCGTGCACATCAGTGATGACGTGACCCGCAAGGGCAGCAGCAGGCACATCGGTTATTGCGCCAGCAAAGCCGGGCTCGACAGCCTGACCCTGTCCTTCGCCGCCCGGTACGCGCCGGCCATCAAGGTCAACGGGATCGCGCCGGCCCTGCTACTGTTCAACCCTGAAGACGACGCGGCCTACCGCGCCAAGGCGCTGGCCAAGTCCGCGCTGGGCATCGAACCCGGTTGTGAAGTTATCTACCAGAGCCTGCGCTATCTGCTCGACAACCCTTATGTCACCGGCACCACCCTGACCGTCAATGGCGGAAGGCACATCAAATAGTGTCCCGCGAGGATTTTCCATGACGTTATCCCTGCCCCAGAATTATCGAGAGATCCTCATCGGTCTCGGTGAAAACCCCGACCGCGAGGGTTTGCTCGATACGCCGACGCGTGCAGCCAAAGCCATGCAGTACCTTTGCCATGGCTATGAGCAAAGTGTCGAAGAGATCGTCAATGGCGCGCTGTTCGCCTCCGACAATGATGAAATGGTCATCGTCGACAACATCGAGCTGTACTCGCTATGCGAACACCACATACTGCCCTTCATCGGCAAGGCGCATGTGGCTTATATTCCAACCGGCAAGGTGCTGGGCCTGTCGAAGATCGCGCGGCTGGTGGACATGTTCGCCCGGCGCCTGCAAATCCAGGAAAACCTCACCCGGCAAATCGCCGACGCGGTGCAGCAAGTGACCGGCGCGGCAGGCGTCGCAGTGGTCATCGAGGCGCAGCACATGTGCATGATGATGCGCGGCGTCGAGAAACAGAATTCGACCATGAACACCTCGGTGATGCTCGGTGCCTTCCGCGAGTCGAGCAATACCCGCCAGGAGTTCCTGCAATTGATTGGACGGAGCAAGTAGCAATGCCACAACTTCAGCCAGGTATGGCACGCATCCGGGTCAAAGACCTGTGCCTGCGTACCTTCATCGGCATCAACGAGGATGAAATCCTCAACAAGCAGGATGTGCTGATCAACCTCACCATTCTGTACGCAGCCCAGGAAGCGGTACGGGACAACGACATCGATCACGCGTTGAACTACCGGACCATTACCAAGGCAATCATCGCCCATGTGGAAGGCAACCGCTTTGCGCTGCTCGAACGCCTGACCCAGGAAATTCTCGACCTGGTGATGGCCAACGCATCGGTGCTGTACGCCGAGGTCGAGGTCGACAAGCCCCACGCGCTGCGATTCGCCGAGTCGGTGTCGATAACACTCGCGGCAAGCCGCTGAGCTTCAAGCTTCAAGCCGCAAGCGGTAGACTTCAAGCCACCGCCATCCAACTTGCAGCTTCAAGCGTGCCGCTTGAAGCTGTCTCGCAGAGACCGCCATGACCGATCAACAACGCCTGGAACTCGAAGCCGCCGCCTTTCGTCGGCTGGTGGCCCACCTGGACAGCCGCAAGGATGTGCAGAACATCGACCTGATGAACCTCTCGGGCTTTTGCCGCAACTGCCTGTCCAAGTGGTACAAGGCCGCGGCCGACGACCGCCAGATCGAGGTCAGCCTCGACGAAGCCCGCGAAGTGGTTTACGGCATGCCGTACGCCGAATGGAAAGCCCAATATCAGCAAGAAGCCAGCGCCGACCAGCAAGCGGCGTTCGCCAAAGGAAAACCCAATGAGTGATTTGAACACCCTGCGCGCCAGCCTCAAGACCGGCGAACACGCCTTCGCCGACACCCTTGCGTTCATTGCCGCCGGTTACGACTACCAGCCTCAGGCCTTCAACAACGGTGGTGTGGAAAACGCGGCCGGGCAGAACGAAGGCTCGTGCAAGACCCTGGGCCTGGCGCAGCTCGAAGGCTTGAGCGATGAAGAAGCCCTGCTGGCGTTCGGCGAGCATTACCGCTCGGTGCTGGCGACGCCTGAAGGCAGCGATCACGGCAATATCCGCGCGTTGATTGCCCATGGTCTGGCCGGGGTGAAGTTCGCTCAACAGCCGCTGACACGCCGCTGATTTGATTTGTAGGAGCGAGCCCGCTCGCGATGGACTGAAGAACGCCACGGGGTGTCAGGCTCCCAGCGTCATCGTTCACCACCATCGCGAGCAAGCTCGCTCCTACAGGTTTTGCGTTCATGGCGCGCAATTGATCACAAGCACAACCCGACTTTTAAGATTGACCCGGCAACTTTATTTCGTTTGCCCCGTACCACCGCTCACGGCTTAGATAAAAAGAAGTCCTTCTTCTTCCGAGCCGGTCATTCATGCGCAGCGAAACCATCAGCCAGTCGATCAACATCGTTCACCCTGTCACGCTCAGCCACGGCAAGAATGCCGAGGTCTGGGACACCGATGGCAAACGCTACATCGACTTTGTCGGCGGCATCGGTGTGTTGAACCTCGGCCATTGCCATCCGCGCATCGTCGAAGCCATTCGCGAACAAGCCACCCGTCTGACCCACTACGCGTTCAACGCTGCGCCCCATGAGCCTTACCTCGAACTGATGGATTGCCTCAGCGCATTCATGCCTGTGGGTTACCCGGTCAGCGGCATGCTCACCAACAGCGGCGCGGAAGCGGCGGAAAACGCCCTGAAGATCGTCCGTGGCGCCACCGGCCGCAGCGCGGTCATCGCCTTCGACGGCGCTTTCCACGGCCGCACACTGGCCACCCTCAACCTCAATGGCAAAGTCGCGCCGTACAAACAAAAAGTCGGCGTGTTGCCGGGGCCGGTGTTTCACCTGCCCTTCCCCAGCCAGGACAACGGCGTCACCTGTGCCGAGGCCCTCAAAGCCATGGAGCGCCTGTTCAGCGTCGAGATCGATGTCGAAGACGTCGCCTGCTTTATCGTCGAACCGGTGCAGGGTGAAGCGGGTTTCCTGGCCATGGACGTCGAGTTCGCCCAGGCGCTGCGCAAGTTCTGCGACGACAAGGGCATTGTGCTGATCGCCGATGAAATCCAGTCCGGTTTCGGCCGTACCGGGGAGCGTTTCGCCTTCTCGCGGTTGGGCATCGAGCCCGATCTGATCCTGCTCGGCAAAAGCATCGCCGGCGGCGTGCCGCTGGGTGCGGTGGTCGGGCGCAAGTCGCTGCTCGACAATTTGCCCAAGGGCGGACTCGGTGGCACTTACTCCGGCAATCCCATCGCCTGTGCAGCGGCACTGGCAACCCTGGACGAAATGACCGATGCCAACCTGCATGCCTGGGGCACCCAACAGGAAGAAGCGATTGTCGGTCGCCACGCGACCTGGCGCGCGAACAACCTGACGCCGTACCTGGGACGCCTGACCGGCGTCGGCGCCATGCGTGGTATCGAGCTGATCAACGCCGATGGCTCGCCCGCACCGACACAATTGACCCAACTGCTGGCACTGGCGCGCGACGCCGGTTTGCTGCTGATGCCCAGCGGCAAGTCGCGGCACATCATTCGCTTGCTGGCGCCGCTGACCATCGAGGCGACGGTGCTTGAAGAAGGTTTGGATATCCTGGAGGCGTGCCTGAAGAAATTGGCCTGAACCTACGCCCCCCCTGTGGGAGCGGGCTTGCTCGCGAAAGCGTAGTGTCAGTCGACATAAAAACTGAATGACACACCGCATTCGCGAGCAAGCCCGCTCCCACATTGGAATGTGTTCGGCATTAAATCGCGGGCACAAAAAAACCGGCCGAAGCCGGTTTTTTCATTTCGACGAAAACAGAATCAAGCGTTCTGCAGATTGTCGAGGTAACGCTCGGCATCCAGTGCCGCCATGCAACCTGCGCCAGCAGAGGTGATGGCCTGACGGTACACGTGGTCAGCCACGTCACCAGCGGCGAAGATACCTTCGAGGCTGGTGGCAGTGGCGTTGCCGTCACGGCCGCCCTGCACAACCAGGTAGCCGTCTTTGAGGGTCAACTGGCCTTCGAACAGCGAAGTGTTCGGGGTGTGGCCGATGGCGATGAACACGCCGTCGACTTTCACTTCGTCGAAGCTGCCGTCGTTGTTCTTCAGGCGGGCACCGGTCACGCCCATGTTGTCGCCCAGCACTTCGTCCAGGGTCGCGTTCAGCTTCAGCTCGATCTTGCCTTCGGCGACACGGGCGTTCAGCTTGTCGATCAGGATCTTCTCGGCGCGGAAGGTTTCACGACGGTGGATCAGGGTGACTTTGCTGGCGATGTTGGCCAGGTACAGGGCTTCCTCAACAGCGGTGTTGCCGCCGCCGACCACGGCCACCGGCTTGTTGCGATAGAAGAAACCGTCGCAGGTCGCACAGGCCGAAACGCCTTTGCCCATGAAGGTTTCTTCCGATGGCAGGCCCAGGTAACGAGCGCTGGCGCCGGTGGCGATGATCAGGGCGTCACAGGTGTAAGTCGCGCTGTCGCCGGTCAGGGTGTATGGCTTGGCGGCGAAGTCGACGGCATTGATGTGATCGAAAACGATCTCGGTTTCAAAGCGCTCGGCGTGCTCGCGCATCCGCTCCATCAGTGCCGGGCCGGTCAGGCCGTGGACGTCGCCCGGCCAGTTGTCGACTTCGGTGGTGGTGGTCAGTTGACCGCCGGCCTGCATGCCGGTGATCAGCAGTGGCTTGAGGTTGGCACGGGCGGCATAGACCGCAGCGCTGTAACCGGCAGGGCCGGAACCGAGAATAATCACTCGCGAATGACGGACTTCAGACATGACCTGCTCCTGTTGACCGGCCCGGAATACCTGGCACGGAACGCCGGATTGCCGGCTGGAATAAAAAAGAACGGTTGAAAGCACTTGGGGAAGGCTTGACCCGACCGTCCTGTAAAAAGATTGGGTGCAGCGTATCGAGGGGGCGAAGATTAAGGAAATACGGTTTAACAATCCAGCTCATAGGTGGTCTCTATGGCATCTGACCGACGATATCGACGTCTTTGTTACAGTGAATGTCGATACCGCCACCGCGCTTTCGTCTGCGAAGCAAAGCCGGTAAGGTCGGCGCGTTTTCCCTCTGCTCGGAGCACTTTATGCCCGCCCCTGTACTGTCCGGCCCGCAATACCTGCGCGAAGGCCTCAAGCTGGTGTTGAGCCCCAGCCTGCGTTTGTTTGTGCTGTTGCCGTTGGCAATCAACCTGGTGCTGTTCGTCGGATTGATCTACCTGGCCAGCCATCAATTCAGCCTGTGGGTCGACACCTTGATGCCATCGCTGCCCGACTGGCTGAGTTTTCTCAGCTACATCCTCTGGCCATTGTTCGTGGTGCTGGTGGTGTTGATGGTGTTCTTCTCCTTCACCATGCTCGCCAACGTCATTGCCGCGCCGTTCAACGGCTTCCTCGCGGAGAAAGTCGAAGTGGTGGTGCGCGGCACCGACGACTTCCCGGCCTTCAGTTGGGGCGAGTTGATCGCCATGATTCCGCGTACCCTGGCCCGGGAAATGCGCAAGCTCGGCTATTTTCTGCCCCGGGCGATCGGGCTGTTCATCCTCTCGTTCATCCCGGTGGTGAACATCATCGCCGCGCCGCTGTGGCTGTTGTTCGGGGTGTGGATGATGGCGATCCAGTACATCGACTACCCGGCGGACAACCACAAGCTGGGCTGGAACGAGATGCTCGCCTGGCTGCGCGAGAAGCGCTGGCAGAGCATGAGCTTCGGCGGCAGCGTGTACCTGGTGCTGCTGATCCCGGTGGTGAACATCCTGATGATGCCGGCGGCCGTGGCCGGGGCGACGCTGTTCTGGGTGCGTGAGCGCGGGGCAGAAAACCTGGTGACCCAGCGCTGAGTCACAAATCCATCATCCCGACGTCACACTGACGACATGGCCCCAGCCGACACTGGGGTCATGACGACAGCTCTGCATATCACCCTGATCACCGAAACCTTTCCACCGGAAATCAACGGCGTGGCCAATACCCTTGGTCGCTTGTGCGACGGTTTGCGCGCGCGCGGGCATCAAGTGGAGCTGGTGCGGCCGCGTCAGGGCTGCGACCAGCAACTGGGCAGCGACGATGAATTGCTGCTGTGCCGCGGCTGGCCACTGCCGGGCTATCCCGGCCTGCAATGGGGTCAGTCGTCGATGCACAAGCTGCTGCGGCGCTGGACGCGTCACCGCCCGGATGTGCTCTACATCGCCACCGAGGGCCCGCTGGGTCTCTCTGCGTTGCGTGCGGCACGGCGACTGGGAATTTCCGTGGTCAGCGGTTTCCACACCAATTTCCAACAGTACTCCAACCAGTACGGGCTTGGTTTGCTCACGCGCCTGCTGACTCACTACCTGCGCTGGTTCCACAACCGCTCGACCATGACCCTGGTGCCCAGCGTCAGCCAACGCATGGAACTGGAGCGGCGGCATTTCGAGCGCCTGGCGTTGCTGTCCCGTGGGGTCGACAGCGAATTGTTTCACCCGGCCAAACGCTTGAATGCCCTGCGCGAGCAATGGGGGCTGGCCGAGGCAGACATCGCCGTCATACATGTCGGACGCCTGGCCCCGGAAAAAAACCTTGGCCTGCTCAAGCGCACCTTCAATACCCTCAAGGCGAGTTATCCCCAGCGCACGCTGAAACTGATCGTGGTCGGCGATGGCCCGCAGCGCCAGGAACTGGAAAACGAAATGCCCGAGGCGATTTTCTGCGGCACCCAACGGGGTGAAGCCCTGGCGTGTCATTACGCGTCGGGCGACGTGTTTCTGTTCCCCAGTCTGACCGAAACCTTTGGCAATGTGGTGCTTGAAGCACTTGCCTCCGGGCTCGGCGTGGTGGCCTACGACCAGGCGGCGGCCGCCCAGCATATTCGTCATGGCTACAACGGCGTATTGGCGATGCCGGGGGATGAAGAAGCGTTCTGCGATGCAGCGGCATGGCTGCTGGAGGAAAGGGAAGCCTTGCGCAATGTCAGGCTCAATGCGCGCCAGCATGCCAGTCGCCAGGGTTGGGCGACGATTATCGAGCAGTTCGAGGGACAGTTGCGCGGGGCCTGTGCCGGGGAGATGGTGGTGCCGAATGCGCCGACTGTTCCCTGATTTTGCAGTGCTCTTTAGTCAGTCTTCGCGAGCAAGCCCGCTCCCACAGGTGACCGAGTTATCTCAGAGAGATGAGGTCAAATGTGGGAGCGGGCTTGCTCGCGAAAGCATCAGTCCAGTCGCCGCTTAAACCAGCGTCATCAACGCCTCACGGCTGAACGGCAGAATGTCTTCCTCGCGGCCGTCACGCACTTTCTGCGCCCAGTCCGGGTCCACCAGCAAGGCACGACCGACCGCCACCAGGTCGAACTCATCGTTGTTCAGGCGCTCCAGCAGTTTTTCCAGGCTGGCAGGCTGCGCGACTTTGTCGGTATTGACCATGAACTGCAGGAACTCGCCGTCCAGGCCGACGCTGCCCACGGTGATGGTCGGCTTGCCGGTGAGTTGGCGGGTCCAGCCAGCCAGGTTCAGCTCGGAACCGTCGAACTCCGGCTCCCAGAAGCGGCGGGTCGAACAGTGGAAAATGTCCACGCCCGCGTCGGCCAACGGCTTGAGGAACTCGCCCAAGGCTTCAGGGGTTTGCACCAGACGTGCGGTGTAGTCCTGCTGCTTCCACTGGGAGAAACGGAAGATGATCGGGAAACCTTCACCGACCGCGGCACGCACGGCCTGAATCAATTCAATGGCGAAGCGCGAACGGTTGGCCAGGCTGCCGCCGTATTCGTCGGTACGCTGGTTGCTGCCTTCCCAGAAGAACTGGTCCACCAGATAACCGTGGGCACCGTGGATTTCCACGCCGTCCATACCGATGCTCTGGGCATCCCTGGCAGCCTGGGCGAACGCGGCGATCACGTCCTGGATATCCTGTTTGGTCATGCCGTGAACCACGACCTGGCCTTCCTTCACTTTTTCAGACGGACCATAACCCGGCACGCTGGCGTCCGGCTCGGTGCCGATACGACGTACGCTGCCCACGTGCCACAACTGCGGAACAATCTTGCCGCCTTCGGCGTGAACGGCGTCGACGACTTTCTTCCAGCCGGCCAGGGCTGCTTCACCATAGAAATGCGGAACGTTCGGGTAGCCGTTGGAAGCCTTGTGACCGACGGTGGTGCCTTCGGTGATGATCAGGCCGACGCCGGCTGCGGCGCGGCGACGGTAGTATTCGATCACTTTGGAATTAGGCACGCCGCCTGGGGAAAAGGAGCGGGTCATCGGCGCCATGACGACGCGGGTCGGCAGTTCGAGGGTGCCGAGGTGGAACGGTTTGAACAGGGCTTTGACGGGCATGGGACGCTCCACAGAAATGACTTTATGACGGCGATAATATGGAGGTTCGCGCGTACTGAACAGCACTATTGATTTGGGTGATGTAGGAGCGAGCTTGCTCGCGATGGTGGTCAACGATAACGCTGGCGGCCCGATGCCCCGCGGTGTTCCTACAACCATCGCGAGCGAGCTCGCTCCTACAGGGGGGATATCAGCTCAGCGCTTTTTCAATCGCGTGAACGATGGTCGGATCATCCGGCGCCGTACGTGGCGAGAACCGAGCCAGTACACGACCGTCCTTGCCCAGCAGGAACTTCTCGAAGTTCCAGGTGATGTCGCCGGGAAATTCCGCGCCCTCTCCCGCCAACAGGCGATACAACTGATGACGCTCATGCCCGTTGACTTCCAGCTTGCTGGACAACGGAAAGGTCACGCCATAGTTGAGGCTGCAGAAATCCTTGATTTCCTGCTCGGTCCCCGGTTCCTGCCCGGCAAACTGGTTGCACGGCAAGCCCAGGACGCTGAAGCCCTTGGCCTTGAATTGCTGATAGAGGTTTTCCAGCGCCGCGTACTGCGGGGTCAGGCCGCATTTGGAGGCGACGTTGACCACCAGTACGACTTGGCCTTTGAAAGGCGCCAGAGGTAGCTCCTGTCCATCCAGGGCTGTCAATTTAAGGTCGTGAAAAGCACTCATGGCGTACTCCAGATTCCCGTGTTCTTCTCGAAACAGCCACTTGGCGGTGTCATCAGGGACGGCCGCAGACTAAAAAGGCGCCCACAAGGCGCCTCTCCAGTTATCTGAGCTTAGCGCAGAAATCAGTGGTGATGGCCACCTTCGCCATGGACGTGACCATGAGCGATTTCTTCCTGGCTGGCGTCACGGATGGCAACGATCTTGACCTGGAAATTCAGGCGCTGACCGGCCAACGGGTGGTTGCCGTCAACGGTGACGTCGTCGCCGTCCAGATCACGGATGGTCACGATCTGCATCTGGCCGTCCGGAGCGGAAGCGTGGAACTGCATGCCCACTTCCAGCTCGTCGACGCCTTCGAACATGCTGCGGCTCAGGGTGCTGACCAGTTCGGCGGCGTATTCGCCGTAAGCGTCTTCCGGTTCAACGGCTACGGTCAGCTCGTCGCCGACAGCCTTGCCTTCCAGAGCCTTTTCCAGGCCCGGGATGATGTTGCCTGCACCTTGCAGGTAGACCAGCGGCGCGCCGCCGGCGGAGCTGTCGATGACCTCACCAGCGTCGTTGGTCAGGGTATAGTCGATGGAGACAGCCTTATTGGCGGCGATCAGCATGGGGCGAGACCTTTTGCATAGGAAAATTGAAAGGCCAAGTTTAGCGAAGCAATCGTCCGAAAGCGAACACAACCCGGACAGACGGGATTCGACGATCACAGGCTTCCATCAGGACGAGGACGGACACTGGGTGGCCGAGCTTTCCTGCGGCCACACCCAGCACCTGCGGCACCAGCCCCCCTGGCAATCCCGCGCCTGGGTCATGGACCCTGTGCAACGCCTTGAAAAAATAGGCCAGCCCTTTGCTTGCGGTTGGTGCGCACAGGGCTCGGTTAGCGATAACCTTGGCGACTGAATTTCGGTAGATCGTCAGATATAGATGATCACCTTTGCCATGCTCCTTCAGAGAATCCGCATGCAAACTTTTTTTATCGCACCCACCGATTTTGGTGTGGGTCTGACCTCCATCAGCCTCGGGCTGGTGCGCACCCTTGAGCGGGCCGGGCTCAAGGTCGGTTTTTTCAAACCGATTGCCCAGCCGCATCCGGGCGACACGGGCCCGGAACGCTCCACCGAACTGGTGGCGCGTACCCACGGCTTGAAACCGCCGCAGCCTCTGGGCCTGGCCCATGTCGAGCGCATGCTCGGCGACGGCCAGCTCGATGAGTTGCTCGAAGAAATCATCACCCTTTATCAGCAGGCTGCCATCGGCAAGGACGTGCTGATCGTCGAAGGCATGGTGCCGACCCGCAGCGCCAGTTATGCCGCGCGGGTCAACCTGCACCTGGCCAAGAGCCTCGATGCCGAGGTGATCCTGGTCTCGGCACCGGAAAACGAAGTGCTGATCGAGCTCTCCGGTCGCGTCGAGTTGCAGGCGCAGTTGTTCGGCGGCCCGAAAGACCCGAAAGTCCTCGGTGTGATCCTCAACAAGGTCAAGACCGAAGAAAGCATGGAGGCCTTCGCCACGCGCCTGAAAGAGCATTCGCCGTTGCTGCGCAGCGGTGATTTCCGCTTGCTCGGCTGCATTCCGTTCCAGCCGGAACTGAACGCCCCGCGCACCCGCGACGTCGCCGACCTGATGGGCGCGCAAGTGCTCAACGCCGGTGATTACGAAACCCGGCGCATGACCAAGATCATCATTTGCGCCCGCACCATGCGCAACACCGTGGAGTTGCTCAAGCCCGGCGTGCTGGTGGTGACCCCCGGCGACCGCGACGACATCATCCTCGCCGTCAGCCTCGCGGCCTTGAACGGCGTGCCGCTCGCCGGCCTGCTGCTGACCAGCGACACCCTGCCCGACCCACGCATCATGGACCTGTGCCGTGGCGCCCTGCAGGCTGGTTTGCCGGTGCTGTCGGTGAGTACCGGCTCCTACGACACCGCCAACCTGCTCAATGGCCTGAACAAGGAAATCCCCATCGATGACCGCGAGCGCGCCGAGATCATCACCGATTTCATCGCCGGCCATCTCGATGCCAACTGGCTGCACCAGCGCTGCGGTACGCCACGGGAAATGCGCCTGTCGCCAGCGGTTTTCCGCTATCAATTGATCCAGCGCGCCCAGGCGGCCAACAAGCGCATCGTACTGCCCGAAGGCAGCGAGCCGCTGACCGTGCAGGCCGCCGCGATCTGCCAGGCCCGTGGCATCGCTCGCTGTGTGTTGCTGGCCAAGCCCGAGGACGTGCAGGCCGTCGCCCGTGCCCAGGGCATCGAGTTGCCACCGGGCCTGGAAATCATTGATCCGGACTCGATCCGCGAACGCTATGTCGAGCCGATGGTCGCGCTGCGCAAAAGCAAAAGCCTCAATGCGCCAATGGCCGAGCAACAACTGGAAGACACCGTGGTGATCGGCACCATGATGCTGGCCCTGGATGAAGTCGACGGCCTCGTATCGGGCGTGATCAACACCACCGCCAACACCATCCGCCCGGCCCTGCAGCTGATTAAAACCGCGCCAGGCTGCACCCTGGTGTCGTCGGTGTTCTTCATGCTGTTTCCGGAAGAGGTTCTGGTCTACGGCGACTGCGTGATGAACCCGCACCCGAGCGCCAGTGAACTGGCCGAGATCGCCCTGCAAAGCGCTGATTCGGCCGCCGCGTTCGGCATCACGCCACGGGTGGCGATGATCAGCTACTCCAGCGGCGAGTCGGCCAGCGGTGAAGAAGTAGAGAAGGTCCGCGAGGCAACCCTGCTCGCCCACGAACAACAGCACTCGCTGCTGATCGACGGCCCCTTGCAGTACGACGCCGCCGCCAACGAAAGCGTGGCCCGGCAACTGGCGCCGAACAGTCAGGTGGCCGGTCGTGCCACGGTTTACGTATTCCCCGACCTCAACACCGGCAATACCACGCACAAGGCCGTACAGCGCAGCGCCGACTGCGTCAGCCTCGGGCCGATGCTGCAAGGCCTGCGCAAACCGGTGAACGATTTGCCGCGCGGCGCGCAGGTCGATGACATCGTCTACACCATCGCCCTGACCGCGATTCAAGCCGCCAACCGACCTATGGATGTGTAAATGCTGGATTTCTTACCTGCTGCGCTGCGGGGCGTGATCGCCTCGCTGCTGTTGGCATTGAACACGATTCTGCTCTGCTCGTTCCTGTTCTGCGTGGCACTCGTCAAGGTATTGCCGTTCGCCCTCACCCAGCGCCTCGCGGGCTGGCTGATGAGCCATACCCACGAAGCCTGGATCAGCATCAACAAAGGCTGGATGAACCTGGTGCGCCGCACACGCTGGCACGTCAGCGGCCTGCAAGGCCTCGACTATCAGCATTCGTACCTGATCACCAGCAACCACCAGAGCTGGGTCGACATCCTGGTGCTGCAATACGTGCTAAACCGGCGCATTCAGCCGCTGAAGTTCTTTCTCAAGCAGGAGCTGATCTGGGTTCCGGTGATCGGTCTGGCCTGGTGGGCGCTGGGCTTTCCGTTCATGAAGCGTTACTCCAAGGCCTATCTGGAAAAGCACCCGGAGAAGAAAGGCAAGGACCTGGAAACCACCCGTAAGACCTGTGCGAAATTCCGCGACAACCCGGTGGGCATTTTCAACTTCGTCGAAGGCACGCGCTTCACCGAGGGCAAGCACAAGCAACAGCAGTCACCCTTCAAGTACCTGCTCAAGGCCAAGGCCGGCGGCATTGCCTTTGTGCTGGATGCGATGGGTGAGCAGCTTGAATCCCTCGTCAACGTGACCATCCACTACCCCGCCGGGCGCCCGGGTTTCTGGGATTTGCTGTGCGGGAACGTTGCGGACGTGGTGGTGCACTTTGAAGAGCTGAAGATCCCGCCGCAGTTCATCGGCAAGAACTATGACCAGGATGGTGAGTACCGCCTGCAGTTTCAGGGCTGGATCAATCAGTTGTGGCAGGACAAGGATGCGTTGCTGGACCAGATGCACCACGAATTCCCAGACCGCCGCTGAACCAATGTGGGAGCGGGCTTGCTCGCGAATACGGACTGACATTTAACATGGATGCTGACTGATCCACCGCTTTCGCGAGCAAGCCCGCTCCCACATTTGAATATCACAGGGCACAAAAAACCGCCGAAGATTACTCATCGGCGGGTTTCTCATTTCAGGCTAAGGCTTAGATTGCGCCACATTTGCGCAGCAACTCCAGCACTTGATTAACGCCTACTTCCAGCGACACCGGCCGGACCGTTATTGCACCTCAGCTTCACGAAGTCAGACTGACGATTACCCACACGCAGGCGCTATCTTAAATTCAGCCTGACTCTGGCCTAGCTCTTAAGAGTGTCAAATAGCTCGTTAATTTGTATTAAGCATCGGAGGTCAAAAATGAGGAGCAGAAAATCTAAATATGCGAGCCGCTACACATAACCATCACTTCCTCCTGTACAGCAACCATACTCATCACCGCTGTCATCAGAGCCGTCATTAATGTCAAGTGGCCCGATAGTTACAACTGGGATAATATCAGGAAGGGGAGCCGGCAAAACAGGAGATACTGGTATATACGCCCCTCCACCGCCAATATTTTCATCGAAAACAGGTACCGCTGAGGGCTGTAGCTCTCCGGTTTCAGATATCCAATTACAGGAAAGCATCTGATTGCCGTAGACACCCCTCAAGGTGTTTTTATGGACAATTTTCATATCGGGTGCACATACATAGTCAAGGTAGTTCTCCAACCCTTTATCGCTGAAGAAATTTTTGGCATTTGTCGCAATAGCACCAAGCACTTCTGAGTTATAAATCGAATATATACCGGTGCCGATAGCTACAATACTTAACGTAGCAACAACCGAAAATGGCGCAGCTAGCAAAACAGCCATAGTTGCAATCACCCCCGCAACATTACCAACCAGACTGATAACGTCACCCGCCTTGATTTCGCTCCCCTCTCTGAAGTCGATCCCGATTTTTAGAAAAGTTATCGTACCGGCAACTATATTGGCCGGCATATTTACAATCGGAACATAAGGACCTGCTAATTTCGTCACCGAGGTAACACTCGCTATCACAGCTCCGGTTTGCACCGACTGATTCAACAACACCATCCCAGTTCCGTTGACTAAAAATTGATCTGATACTGCAGTCGCCCCCGAGCCAATAGTTACACCATCATTGACGACAGCTACAAATATTTCAGCTTTCCCGGCCATATATTACTCCTTGATCACAGTTTTGAACGCAAGCGTCATCCTTACCTGATCACACTTTACTGAAGGCGATCTCGCCGCATGTGGAACTCGCCCGTCAAAAATCACCACACGCCGCGATTTTGGAAGTACAGATTTAATAATATTTTCTTTTTTGTCATCGTAGAATACGAGTTCACCTCCCCAGGACGTTGGCCAGTGTTCATTACAGAATACGATCACTGTCATCCCTGGATGCGTCTTGTTATCCCGATGTATAATTGTGTCCTGTCCAAATGTTTGCCCATTTGCATAAACACCTAACAACGTGACTTTGAAATCATGTAATGTTGATAACCTTTCCCAGAACCCGACAAGAAAACGCCAAGATTCACTTCCATCTAACTCGTCTAAACATGATTTCCGATCCGGCCGACCTTTACCTGCAATAAAAACATGCCAACAAGGTCTAACAAATGGAAGCTCCTCATAATTTGGCCAGTTGTATCTCCAAACTGCGCCCTTGAGTTGAACATTTATGCACTCCTCTTCCCCTTGAGTTAAGAAATCGTCAATTACAAATATCTCATCAGCAATCTTATTTATTTTCACGAGCAATCCTTTTCGCTGTACACCTATTCCAAATACCGGTCAAAAAAATAATATAAAGGAAATATAATGACGAAATAAACATCAAAGAAAGCATAAAATAATTATCAACATTGACAGAACTGGCCCAGCGCAATATGTCTTGACGACTTATCAACAACCCATAATTATCATCATATACTCCCCAAACAAATTTTTTACTTTGATCAGAATCTACCGCCACCCACAGCTTTCGTGGCTTATCAAAATCCGTATACATAACATCACGATTCGAAGCCTCAATGACATATTTGTAAGCAGCGTCATCAGCTCCAACCCTCAGATACAAAAAAGATGTTGTCTTTGAAGCTTGCGAAAGCCCCCTATATACAAAAGCATCTTTCATAACTAATTTATCAGGAACCGAAGGAACATCTATCAATCTACTATAAATATAAAGAGAAAAAACAAGGTACAACAACAAAACAATTACACAAAAAACGATCTCAAAAACACTAGAAACATAACCAGCTGGAACTGGAAAAAATTTATTTCGCACACCTTGACCCTCGAGCGCAAGCTTATTTTTTAAGCAACAACCGATTCCCTTACAGTTGCTTGACTTGATACAAGTTGCGAAAAAACACATCTACCTGTTGCAAACACTATTCTCATTTACAAAACAATAAAACCTCATAATTTCCGACTTTCTTGTAGTCCATTTCCGATCAAGGGTTCTGGCTATTCCTTCTGACTTTAGATTTTCAGAGGCGTCCTGATTCTGGGTTCTGCTATGTGGATACGTGAAAGACGCGGTGGTGCATTTTCAGCAGCTGAACATTCCGCCGCAGTTCATCGGCAAGAACTATGACCAGGACGGCGAATACCGCCTGCAGTTTCAGGGCTGGATCAATCAGTTGTGGCTGGACAAGGATGCGTTGCTGGACCAGATGCACCACGAATTCCCAGGCAAACACTAATCCCCTGTGGGAGCGAGCTTGCTCGCGATTTCGGACTGACATTCAACATTGATGTCGACTGATCCGCCGCTATCGCGAGCAAGCTCGCTCCCACAGGTTTAGTGTTTGTTTTGACTGATTACCAGACATAAAAAAACCCGCCGATGATCACTCATCGGCGGGTTTTTCATTTCCGGCTAAGGCTTAGATCGCGCCACGCTCACGCAGCAGCCCCAGCACTTGCTTGACGCCTTCCTCCAGCGATACGGACTGGGTGTCGATCACCAGGTCGGCATCCAGCGGCACGTCGTACGGGAAGGATTCGCCCGGAATGTTATCCCCAGCCGCCGCGTACAGGCCTTGCGGATCACGCTCGGCGCAGACCGTTGGCGAAGCCTGGACGTAGACCGTCAGCAGACGCTCCTTGCCGATCAGTTCCCGGGCCTGTTCGCGCCCTTCGGCACTAGGGGCAACGAACGCAGCGAGGGTCAGCAGGCCAGCCTCGTTGAACTGACGCGCCACGTGCGCGGCACGACGCCAGTTCTCGGTACGCCCGGCGCGATCCTGTGGCAGACCTTTGTTCAGGTCGTGACGCAGGTTCTGGCCATCGAGTACGAACACCGCGCGCCCCAGGTCGAACAGCTTGCGTTCAACCGCATACGCCAGTGTGCTTTTGCCTGCGCCCGACAAGCCGCTGAACAACACGGTGGCCGGTTGCTGGCCGAAGCGCTGTGCGCGTTCTTCGGTGGCAACGTGGGCCAGTTTGCCGTGGTGCGTGCTGGTGCCATGGGCCAATGGCTGGGCGACGATCATGCCCGCGCCAACGGTGCCGTTGGTCAAACGGTCGATGATGATGAACGCGCCGGTCGTGCGGTTGCTGTCGTAACCGTCGAGGGCAATCGGCGCGTCGAGCGCGATCTTGACCTTGCCGATTTCGTTCAGCTGCAACGCGCTGGCCGGACCTTCTTCCAGGGTGTTCACGTCGACCTTGTTGACGATGCTGGCGATGGAGCCCGGCACGTAACTGGTGGCGCGTTTGATGTCGTACTTCTTGCCCGGCAGCATCGGTTCCTCAGCCATCCACACCAGCATCGCTTCGAAGCTGTCGGTGACTGGTGGCACGTTGTCGGCATGCACCAACAGGTCGCCACGGGAAATATCGATTTCGTCTTCCATGGTCAGCGTTACAGCCTGACCAGGACCTGCGTGCTCCAGCTCACCTTCGAAGGTGACGATGGATTTCACGCGGCTGCTCTTGCCCGACGGCAGGACCACGACTTCGTCGCCTTTCTTGACGATGCCGCTGGCCAGGGTGCCGGCGAAGCCACGGAAGTTCAGGTTCGGACGGTTGACGTACTGCACCGGGAAACGCAGGTCGGTGAAGTTGCGATCACCCGCCACTTCCACGGTCTCGAGGATCTCCATCAGCGACTGGCCGGTGTACCACGGCGAGCGCTCGGACTTGTTCACCACGTTGTCGCCTTTCAGCGCAGACATCGGCACGAAGTGCATCGTGGTGGGCTTCATCTTCAAGCCTTCGGCGAACTGCAGGTAGTCGGCCTTGATCGACTCGAACACACCCTGGTCGAAGTCCTTGAGGTCCATCTTGTTGATGGCCACGACTATGTGCTTGATGCCCAGCAACGAGGCGATGAAGCTGTGGCGACGGGTCTGGGTCTGCACGCCGTAACGGGCGTCGACCAGGATGATCGCCAGGTCACAGGTGGAGGCACCGGTGGCCATGTTGCGGGTGTACTGCTCGTGGCCTGGGGTGTCGGCGATGATGAATTTGCGCTTGGCGGTGGAGAAGTAGCGGTACGCGACATCGATGGTGATGCCTTGTTCACGCTCGGCCTGCAGGCCGTCGACCAGCAGCGCCAGGTCGATGTCTTCGCCGGTGGTGCCGACTTTTTTCGAATCGCGGGTAATGGCTTCCAGGTGATCTTCGTAGATCATCTTGGAGTCGTGCAGCAGGCGCCCGATCAGGGTGCTCTTGCCGTCGTCGACGTTACCGCAGGTCAGAAAGCGCAGCAGCTCTTTACGTTCGTGCTGGCCCAGGTAGGCGAGGATGTCCTCGCTGATCAAATCAGATGCGTGCGACATGACAACCCCTTAGAAATAACCCTGACGTTTTTTGTCTTCCATCGAGCCTGCGCCATCGTGGTCGATGACACGGCCCTGGCGCTCGGAAGTTCGCGTCAGGAGCATTTCCTGAATGATGTCCGTGAGGCTTTCGGCCTCGGACTCCACCGCGCCCGTCAACGGGTAGCAACCAAGGGTACGGAAACGCACTTTCTTTTTGACGATGCGCGCTTTGTCTTCGTCGCTCAGGTGTTCGAGGATGCGCTCGTCGTCGATCATGATCAGCGTGCCGTTCTTCTCGATGACTTCACGCTCGGCGGCGAAGTACAGCGGAACGATCGGGATGCCTTCAAGGTAGATGTACTGCCAGATGTCCAGCTCGGTCCAGTTCGACAGCGGGAAGACGCGGATCGACTCGCCCTTGTTGACCTTGCCGTTGTAGACGTTCCACAGCTCGGGGCGCTGGTTTTTCGGATCCCAGCGGTGCTTGCTGTCGCGGAACGAGTACACGCGCTCTTTGGCGCGGGATTTCTCTTCATCGCGACGGGCGCCGCCGAATGCTGCGTCGAAACCATACTTGTCGAGTGCCTGTTTGAGGCCCTCGGTCTTCATGATGTCGGTGTGCTTGGCGCTGCCGTGGGTGAACGGATTGATGTCCTGCGCCACGCCGTCCGGGTTGACGTGGGTGATCAGGTCGAGGCCCAGCTCGGCGACCATCTTGTCGCGGAAGCTGTACATCTCCTTGAATTTCCAGCGAGTGTCGACGTGCATCACCGGAAACGGCAGCTTGCCCGGGAAGAACGCCTTGCGTGCCAGATGCAGCATCACGGCGGAGTCTTTACCGATGGAGTACAGCATCACCGGGTTATCGAACTCGGCGGCCACCTCGCGGATGATGTGGATGCTTTCCGCCTCCAGCTGTTTCAGATGCGTCAGTTTGTCGACCATGGCTACTCACGAAAACTTTCTTATGAACGGCCACCGGGCCGTGTTCGAGCGGGGATCCTAGCACAGCGCCCCCTTCTAATCAGGACGCCAACTAGATCGAAAGAGCATATGAATATGCCTGCCCGTTTGGGCAGAACGGCGCTCTGTAGGAGCGAGCCTGCTCGCGATGGTCGTCAACGATAACGCTGGGAGCCTGACACCCCGCGGTGTTCTCGGGTACATCGCGAGCAAGGCTCGCTCCTACAGGGATAGCGTTTCGTCAGATCGGATTCGGGCAATCGATAAAGATGTGCTCCAGCGCAAACCGACGGGCCAGATAATCCCCCAGCGCCTGAACGCCGTAGCGCTCGGTCGCATGGTGACCGGCGGCGATGAAGCTGATGTCGTTTTCCCTGGCGCTGTGGAAGGTTTGCTCGGAAGCCTCACCGCTGAGGTACAGATCGACACCCGCCAGAATGGCTTGATCGATGTAACCCTGGCCACCACCGGTGCACCAGCCGACGCGGCGGATCATGGCGCTGCCTTCGATCAACAGTGGCTCACGCCCCATCACTTCCTGGACGCGACGGGCGAAATCCCGGGGCATCATTGGCTCGTTCAGCGAGCCGACCAGGCCGACAATCTTCAGGTTGTCCGGATCCAGCGGTCCTTCGACGGTGATGTCGAGCTGTCGCGCGAGCTGCGCGTTATTACCGACGTCCGGGTGCAGGTCCAGCGGCAGGTGATAGGACAACAGGCTGATATCGTGCTTGAGCAGGGTCTTCAAGCGACGCTGCTTCATGCCGGTGATGCACGGGTTTTCACCCTTCCAGAAGTAGCCATGATGCACCAGCACCAGGTCTGCGTTGGCCTCAACGGCCGCATCGAGCAGGGCCTGGCTGGCGGTGACGCCACTGACAATGCGCATCACTTGTGGCCGCCCCTCGACCTGCAGGCCGTTGGGGCAATAATCGGCGGTTTTTGCGCTGTTGAGGTAGCGGTCGGCTTCTTCGACCAGGGTGCTCAGGGCGACGGCCATAAAAGACTCCTAAATATCCCGTTCAGAGGCGCGCGCGGCCTCGTATAATGCGCGTCATTATGAGCGGTCTCAGACCGCCTGCAACTCTCTCAGGAACTGCTTAATGCTCAAGGCGCTGCGTTTTTCCGGCTGGCCGCTGTTGGCCGGCGTGCTTGTCGCTCTTTTGATAATCCAGCGTTACCCGCAGTGGGTCGGGCTCCCGAGCCTCGACGTCAATCTGCAACAAGCGCCGCAAACCACCAGCATGCAGCAGGGTCCGGTGTCTTATGCCGAAGCGGTATCCACCGCCGCGCCATCGGTGGTGAACCTGTACACCACCAAAGTCATCAACAAACCCAACCATCCGCTGTTCGAAGATCCGCAGTTTCGTCGCTTCTTCGGCGATAACTCGCCCAAGCAGAAACGCATGGAGTCGAGCCTCGGTTCCGGCGTGATCATGAGCCCGGAAGGCTACATCCTGACCAACAACCACGTGACCAGCGGTGCCGACCAGATCGTGGTGGCGCTCAAGGACGGCCGGGAAACCCTGGCGCGAGTGATCGGCAGCGACCCGGAGACTGACCTCGCGGTTCTGAAAATCGACTTGAAAAACTTGCCGGCGATCACCGTGGGGCGTTCCGACAACATCCGCATCGGCGATGTCGCGCTGGCCATCGGCAACCCGTTCGGCGTCGGCCAGACCGTAACCATGGGCATCATCAGCGCCACCGGGCGCAATCAATTGGGCCTGAACAACTACGAAGACTTCATCCAGACAGATGCGGCGATCAACCCGGGCAACTCAGGCGGTGCGCTGGTGGATGCCATCGGCAACCTGACCGGTATCAACACGGCGATCTTTTCCAAGTCCGGGGGCTCCCAGGGCATTGGGTTCGCAATCCCCGTGAAGCTGGCGATGGAAGTGATGAAGTCGATCATCGAGCACGGCCAGGTGATTCGTGGCTGGCTGGGTATCGAGGTGCAGCCGCTGACCCAGGAACTGGCCGAGTCGTTCGGCTTGTCCGGTCGCCCAGGCATTGTCGTGGCGGGAATTTTCCGCGATGGCCCGGCACAGAAGGCCGGTCTGCAACTGGGTGATGTGATTCTTGCCATCGATGGCGAACCGGCCGGTGATGGCCGTCGCTCGATGAATCAGGTAGCGCGGATCAAGCCGACCGACAAGGTCGCGATCGAGGTGATGCGCAACGGCAAGGAGCTCAAGCTGATGGCTGAAATCGGCCTGCGTCCGCCGCCGGCTCCGATCAAGGAAAAAGAAGAAGAGTAAGCGGACAACCCAAAAACCTGTGGGAGCGAGCTTGCTCCGGGCGGCGCTCCGACGATGAGGCAATAACATTCAACATACTCGTTGACTGTAAATCCGCTATCGCGAGCAAGCTCGCTCCCACAGGTTCGGGGGTTGGTTTAGAGATCGCCTAAACCGTCGATCAGCGCCTGATTCTGCTCTGGCGTGCCAATGGAGATCCGCAGGAACTGGGCAATCCGCTCCTGCTTGAAGTGCCGAACGATCACGCCTTGCTCGCGCAGCTTCGCCGCAAGCCCCGCCGCATCGTGCCGGGGGTGACGGGCAAAAATGAAGTTCGCCGCCGATGGCAGCACTTCAAAACCCTTCTCCTCCAGCTGTGCAACGACCTTCTCGCGATTCTCGATCACCAACCGGCAGGTCTTGTCGAAATACTCGCGATCCTCGAACGCGGCGGCAGCGCCGACATTCGCCATGCGATCCAGCGGATAGGAGTTGAAGCTGTTCTTGATCCGCTCCAGCGCCTCGATCAGGTCCGGATGGCCGACCGCCAATCCAACCCGCAGACCCGCCAGGGAACGGGACTTGGACAGGGTCTGGGTCACCAGCAGGTTCGGATAACGGTCCACCAGGGTGATTGCCGTCTCGCCACCGAAGTCGATGTAGGCCTCGTCGACCACCACCACCGAATCCGGACTTGCCTTGAGAATCTGCTCCACCGCTTCCAGCGCCAACAGGCAGCCAGTCGGCGCGTTCGGGTTGGGGAAGATGATCCCGCCGTTCGGCCTGGCATAGTCCGCCGGGTTGATCTGGAACTGCTCGTCCAGCGGCACCGCGTCGAACTTGATGCCATACAAACCGCAGTAGACCGGGTAGAAGCTGTAGCTGATGTCCGGGAACAACAGCGGCTGATCGTGCTGCAGCAAACCGTGGAAGATGTGCGCCAGCACTTCATCGGAACCGTTGCCGAGGAACACTTGATTGCTTTGCACACCGTAGTACCTGGCGACCGCGTTCTTCAGCAGATCGCTGTTCGGGTCCGGGTACAGACGCAGGTTGTCGTTCAGTTCGGTTTGCATCGCGGCCAAGGCTTTGGGCGATGGACCGTACGGATTTTCATTGGTGTTGAGCTTCACCAGTTTTGCCAGCTTCGGCTGCTCGCCCGGGACGTAAGGCACCAGATTCTTGACGAACGGGCTCCAGAATTTACTCATGTTCAGTTCCCCTGCCCTTGTGGAAAGTCTTCGTCGACGATGCGGTACTCGGCGCTACGCGCGTGGGCGGTCAGCGATTCGCCACGGGCCAGCACGGAAGCGGTTTTGCCCAACTCGGAAGCGCCCTGCTCGGAACAGAAGATGATCGACGAGCGTTTCTGGAAGTCGTACACACCCAGCGGCGAGGAGAAACGCGCAGTGCCGGAGGTCGGCAACACGTGGTTGGGACCTGCGCAGTAGTCGCCCAAGGCTTCAGAGGTGTGGCGCCCCATGAAGATCGCGCCGGCGTGGCGGATCTGCGGCAGCCAGGCTTGTGGATCGGCAACGGACAATTCGAGGTGCTCCGGCGCGATGCGGTTGGCCACTTCGATGGCTTGCTCCATGTCGCGCACCTTGATCAGTGCACCACGGCCATTGATCGAGGTTTCGATGATCGCGGCGCGCTCCATGGTCGGCATCAGCTTGGCGATGCTGGCGGCGACCTTGTCGAGGAATTCGGCGTCGGGGCTGACCAGAATCGCCTGGGCGTCTTCGTCGTGCTCGGCCTGGGAGAACAGGTCCATGGCGATCCAGTCCGGATCGGTCTGGCCGTCGCACACCACGAGGATCTCGGAGGGACCGGCGATCATGTCGATTCCGACCTGGCCGAACACGTGGCGCTTGGCGGTGGCGACATAGATGTTGCCCGGGCCGACCACTTTATCGACCTTCGGCACGCTTTCGGTGCCGTAAGCCAATGCGGCAACGGCTTGAGCACCACCGATGGTGAACACACGGTCGACGCCGGCGATGCAGGCAGCGGCCAGCACCAGTTCATTGATTTCACCGCGCGGGGTCGGTACGACCATGACCACTTCGGTGACTCCGGCGACCTTGGCCGGAATCGCGTTCATCAACACCGACGACGGGTACGACGCCTTACCACCGGGTACGTACAGGCCGGCACGGTCCAGCGGCGTGACTTTCTGGCCCAGCACGGTGCCGTCGGCCTCGGTGTAGCTCCAGGAGTCCTGCTTCTGTTTTTCGTGGTAGCTGCGCACACGGGCGGCGGCGACTTCCAGCGCTTCGCGCTGAGCCACGGTAATGCGCGTCAGTGCCAATTCCAGACGCTCACGCGGCAGGATCAGGTCGGCCATGGACTTCACGTCCAGGCCGTCGAACTGGCGGGTAAAGTCCACCAGTGCCGCGTCACCACGTTCACGCACAGCCTTGATGATGTCCAGCACCCGCTGATTGACCGAGTCGTCAGACACACTTTCCCAGCTCAGCAGATGATCCAGATGATGCGCGAAATCCGGGTCAGCAGCGTTGAGTCGGCGAATTGCAGTCGGTGCGGTCATAGCGAGAGCCTCATAGGAATGGCAAAAACTCAGGCGCCCTAACTTAGCAGTCGTTTCCGCTTGGGCACCTGAGAATTCTGGCTATGAGGCGGATAGACGGGCGCGACTTAACGTCGCGCAGGTGAATCAGCCGCGGTGTCGAGACTCCACTGCCTTGCGCAGGGTGTCGATCAACGCCTGGATACGGGCGTGCTGCATCTTCATCGAAGCTTTGTTGACGATCAGCCGGGAGCTGATGGCAGCAATGAAATCCTGTGGCTCCAGACCGTTGGCCCGCAGCGTGTTACCCGTGTCGACCACGTCGATGATCTTGTCCGCCAGGCCGATCAGCGGCGCCAGCTCCATCGAACCGTAGAGCTTGATGATGTCGACCTGACGGCCCTGCTCGGCGTAGTAGCGCTTGGCAACGTTGACGAACTTGGTGGCGATACGCAGGCGGCCCTTGGGCTCGACCGCGCCGACCTTGCCGGCGGTCATCAGCTTGCACTGGGCAATTTGCAGGTCCAGCGGCTCGTACAGGCCCTGGCCGCCGTACTCCATCAGCACATCTTTACCGGCGACACCGAGGTCGGCGGCACCATGCTCGACGTAAGTCGGCACATCGGTGGCACGCACGATCAGCAGGCGTACATCTTCCTGGGTCGTGGGAATGATCAGCTTGCGGCTCTTGTCCGGATTCTCGGTCGGCACGATGCCCGCTTCAGCCAGAAGCGGCAGGGTGTCGTCAAGGATGCGGCCCTTGGACAGTGCGATGGTCAACATGGGAAACGTCAGTCCTTATCAAGGTACTCATGCCCGGTCGCAAATGGCGCCGGACACACATCGAGCCGAAAACGGCTCGACTTCAACAAATCAACGGGCATGTCCTTATGCCCATACAGCAGGGACTAGCCCGGAACGCGACGGATCTTGGCGCCCAGCATCTGCAGTTTTTCTTCGATGCACTCGTAGCCACGGTCTATGTGGTAGATGCGGTCGATCAGCGTGTCGCCTTCGGCGATCAGGGCCGAGATCACCAGGCTGGCCGAAGCACGCAGGTCGGTCGCCATTACTGGCGCGCCCTTGAGCTTTTCGGTGCCGGTGACGATGGCGGTGTTGCCTTCGACCTGGATCTTGGCGCCCATGCGGTGCAGCTCGTAGACGTGCATGAAGCGGTTTTCGAAGATCGTCTCGATCACAGCGCCGGTGCCTTCGGCAATGGCGTTGAGGGAGATGAACTGCGCCTGCATGTCGGTCGGGAACGCCGGGTACGGAGCGGTCCGCACGTTGACGGCTTTCGGACGCTTACCGTGCATGTTCAGCTCGATCCAGTCTTCGCCACAGGTGATTTCGGCACCGGACTCACGGAGTTTTTCCAGAACGGCTTCGAGGATGGTCGGATCCGTATCCTTGACCTTCACACGACCACCGGTCACCGCCGCCGCCACCAGATAGGTGCCGGTTTCGATGCGGTCAGGCATTACTTTATAAGTGGTGGTGTGCAGACGCTCGACGCCATCGATGGTGATGGTATCGGTACCGGCGCCGGAAACCTTGGCGCCCATGGCGTTCAGGAAGTTCGCCAGGTCGACCACTTCAGGCTCGCGAGCGGCGTTTTGCAGGACGCTACGGCCCTTGGCCAAGGCCGCGGCCATCATGATGTTTTCGGTACCGGTCACACTGACGGTATCGAAGAAGAAGTGCGCACCGCGCAGGCCGCCTTCAGGCGCCTTGGCCTTGATGTAGCCGCCTTCGACGTCGATGACGGCGCCCATGGCTTCCAGGCCACGGATGTGCAGGTCAACCGGACGCGAACCGATGGCGCAACCGCCAGGCAAGGCGACTTCGGCTTCACCGAAACGAGCAACCATCGGACCGAGCACCAGAATCGACGCACGCATGGTTTTAACCAGTTCGTAAGGTGCGACCAGGGTCTTGATGGTGCGCGGGTCGATTTCGACGGCCAGTTTCTCGTCGATCACAGGTTCGATACCCATGCGCCCGAACAGCTCGATCATGGTGGTGATGTCGTGCAGGTGCGGCAGGTTGGCCACAGTCACCGGGCCATCGCACAGCAGGGTAGCCGCCAGGATCGGCAGGGCAGAGTTCTTTGCCCCGGAGATGCGGATCTCGCCGTCAAGACGAGCACCGCCAGTAATAATCAATTTATCCATAAGAATCTCGACGCCCTTGGGCTCAGGTGCGCTCGGCCCAGGCCGCGCTGCTGAAAAATTTCATAGTGACCGCATGGATGCTGCCATCGGTGATCCATGGGTTCAAATGGGCATAGACCTGCTGCTGACGCTTGACCGGGCTCAACGCCGCCAGTTCATCGCTAATCACGTTCAGCTGGAAATTGCAGCCTTCGCCCTCGACTTCTACTTTCGTTCCGGGCAGCTTTCCTTCAAGAAAGCTCTTAACTTCGTTGGCCTGCATGCTCAACCTCAATCGGCGCCCTGTGCGCGCGGGTCGGACATCATACAAAAAAGCCCCGCGCCTGCGAACCCCGCCAAGCAGGACTCAGACGGGGGGCTTCTTCATAGATGCGGGTTAGGGACGCGCCAACAGCTCGGTCAGCTCGCTGACCTGAGCGATTTCACGCATGTCTTCCGGCATCCCTCGGATGCTCAGGGCCTTGCCGGCCTCCTGCGCATCACGGATAAAGCACAGCAGCAACGACAAACCGACACTGCTGGACTTGGTTACCGCTGAGCAATCGACCACCAGCGCTGCAGCGTTGCTGGCCTTGATCAGCGCCTTGCCCTGCTCGCGCAGGCCAGGGCCGGTGCGGTAATCCAGCACGCCACTGAGTCGCAGCTCGCCCGCTTCGTCCATCTGGACTGCCGACTCACTCATTGGGCTGACTGCTCTGGTTTCTTGTCGGTGGCTTCCTTGGCCTTGGCGACTTCCCCGGCCCAACTATTGATGGTCTTGTCCAGGTCGTTGCCATTGCGCTGCATCGCATCGGCGAACTGATCGCGGAACAGCTTGCCGATATTGATGCCATTGATGATGACGTTGCGCAGTTTCCACTCGCCGTTGATCTTTTCCAGCGTGTAGGACACTGGATAGATCGAGCCGCTGCTGCCTTTGACAGTCATGCCTACACTGGTACGGTCGCCCGACTCGTCTTTGGCCGGTTCAACGGTGATGCCCTGGTTGTTGTACTCCAGCAAGGCATTGCCATAGAACTGGAACAGACCCTTCTTGAAGTTTTCTTCGAAGGTCTTCATCTGTGCAGGCGTAGCTTTACGCGAGTACTTGACCGTCATGATGCTCTTGGAAATACCCTCGGCATCCACGACCGGCCCGACGATGGTGTTCAGCGCCGCATAAAAGTCTTGCGGATCCTGCTTGTACTTCTCTTTGTTTGCCGCCAGGTCCGCGAGCATACGGTTGGTTGTGTCCTGCACCAGATCGTGCGCCGAAGTCGCCGCTACGGCGTGGGACACCAACGGAAACACCGCGAGCATTACCAACAGGCCACGTCGCAAGATAGAGATCATTTAACAGTTCCTCATTTAGCTTCTTTGCTAACGGTATTGAGCAGGAATTTACCGATCAGGTCTTCGAGCACCAGCGATGACTGCGTGTCATGGATGGTTCCACCATCCTTGAGCAGGGTGTCTTCCCCGCCCACGCTGATACCGATGTACTTCTCGCCCAACAGGCCAGCAGTCAGGATAGATGCAGTGGAGTCCGCCGGCAGATTATCGATGCGTTTTTCCAGCTGCATGGTCACCCGACCGGTGAAACTGTCGCGATCCAGATCGATGGCCGTGACCTTGCCGATGGTCACACCGGCCATGGTCACCTTTGCTCTGACCGTCAAACCGGCGATATTGTCGAAGTAGGCGTAAAGTTTATACGTGTCGGTGCTCGGAGTCGGGGACAGGCCACTGACCCGCAACGCCAACAAGAGCAAAGCCAGGATGCCAGCCAGCAAGAAAAGGCCGACACCGATTTCCAGGGTGCGGTTTTGCATCAGAAATCTCCAAACATCAAGGCGGTCAGAATAAAGTCCAGGCCGAGTACTGCCAACGAGGCATATACAACGGTCTTGGTAGTGGCACGACTGATCCCCTCGGAAGTGGGTTCGCAGTCATAGCCTTGGAATACGGCGATCCAGGTCACGACAAAGGCAAAGACGATACTTTTGATGATCCCGTTGAGCACATCGTCGGCGAACGTCACGCTGTTCTGCATGTTCGACCAGTAGGAGCCCTCATAGACCCCCAGCCAGTCGACCGCTACCCACGAGCCGCCCCAGATACCCACCACGCTGAAAATCATCGCCAGCACCGGCAGGGAGATGAAACCGGCCCACAGGCGTGGCGCGATGATGTACTTGAGCGGGTCGACCCCAATCATTTCCAGGCTGGACAACTGCTCGGTGGACTTCATGTTGCCGATTTCGGCGGTCAACGCCGAACCTGCGCGCCCGGCGAACAGCAAGGCGGTCACCACCGGCCCCAGTTCACGCAGCAGCGTCAGCGCCACCATCTGCCCGACAGCCTGCTCTGAACCATAGCTGGAAAGAATGTTGAAGCCCTGCAGCGCCAGCACCATGCCGATGAACACCCCGGAGACCACGATGATCACCAGGGACATCACGCCCACCGAATGCAACTGCTTGACCAGCAGCCCGAAGCCGCCACCGATACCGCCCCGGCCGAGCAAGGCATGGAACAGGAACAGGCTCGAACGCCCGAACACCGCCAGCACATCGATGCCGGCCTGGCCGAAGCGGCGAACGCGCTCCATCAATGAAATTCTGCGCATCAGCGCTTCCCCAGAAGATCTGCGCGGTAATCCGTCGCTGGAAAGTGGTACGGAACCGGGCCATCGGGTTCGCCGGTCATGAACTGACGAATGCGCGGTTCATCCGAACTCATCAACTCGTCCGGCGTCCCCTGCCCCAACACCTGACCATCGCCCACCACATAAATGTAATCGGCAATGCTCGCGGTCTCGGCCAGGTCGTGGGATACCACGATGCTGGTGATGCCCAGCGCATCGTTGAGCAACCGGATGAGGCGCACCAGAACGCCCATTGCGATGGGGTCCTGGCCGACAAAGGGCTCGTCGTACATGAGGATCTGCGGGTCGAGCGCAATCGCCCGGGCCAGCGCAACACGGCGCTTCATGCCGCCGGAAAGCTCATCGGGCATCAGCTCGATGGCACCGCGCAAGCCCACGGCCTGCAATTTGAGCAGGACAATGTCGCGGATCATTTCATCCGGCAGTTGAGTATGAACACGCAACGGAAAAGCGACGTTCTCGAAGACATCGAGGTCGGTAAACAGTGCGCCGCTCTGAAACAGCACGCCCATATGCTTGCGCGCGTCGAACAGGTCGCTGCGCGACAGTTTTGGCAGGTTCTGACCGTTGACCCAGACTTCGCCCTTGGTGGGCCGCAACTGGGCGCCCATCAGACGCAAGAGCGTGGTCTTGCCACACCCGGAAGGCCCCATGATGCCGGTGACCTTGCCGCGCGGGATACGGATATCGACATTATTGAAAATGCTGCGCGCACCGCGCTTGAAGGACAGTCCCTTCAGCTCGACCGCGTAGGCGTTATCGGCACTCATCTAAACTCCTTGCGATGCAGCCTCTCACTCGGACGCCTGGCTTTCTGACAAAAGCACATACCTCCCGGGCAGGCCGAACTGGCGGCGAACTATATCACTGCAACGGCTGCGCGCCCAAGGCCAAAGCCAGGTCATGTTCAACTGCATGACAGGTTGAAGGCCCCGTTTAGAAGGTTTCCGGCAACAAGGATGGCAATGCGCGACGAACTAGCGTGAGGGTTTCGATCATAACCGTTATAATCGCCGCCTTTTCATCAGGCTATACGATTTCTGACATGAGCCAATCCAGCGACCTGATTCAATCTGCACAACGCACCATCCGCCTCGAGGTAGAAGCCGTGCAAGGCCTGCTACCCCATATCGACGCAGATTTCGTACGCGCTTGCGAGATGATTCTGGCCAGCAAAGGCCGCGTGGTCGTGGTCGGCATGGGCAAGTCGGGACACATCGGCAACAAGATTGCCGCGACCTTGGCCAGCACCGGCACCACGGCGTTTTTTGTGCACCCGGCTGAAGCCAGCCACGGTGACATGGGCATGATTACCCGCGACGACATCATTCTGGCGCTCTCGAATTCCGGCTCCACCAATGAAATCGTGACCCTGCTGCCACTGATCAAGCGCCTGGGCATTCAGTTGATCAGCGTGACCGGCAAGCCTGACTCGCCGCTAGCCAAGGCCGCCGAGGTCAACCTGAATGTTCACGTCGAGCACGAAGCCTGTCCGTTGAACCTGGCCCCCACCTCGTCGACCACCGCCGCCCTGGTCATGGGCGATGCCTTGGCAGTCGCGCTGCTGGAAGCCCGTGGCTTTACCGCCGAAGACTTCGCCTTTTCCCATCCCGGCGGCGCCCTGGGCCGACGCCTGCTGCTGAAAGTGGAAAATGTCATGCACGCCGGGCAAGAGTTACCGCAAGTACAGCGCGGCACCCTGCTGAAGGACGCGCTAATGGAAATGACCCGCAAAGGCCTGGGCATGACCGTGATTCTGGAAGCCGACGGAAAGCTGGCCGGGATCTTTACTGACGGTGACTTGCGTCGCACGCTGGACCGTAGCATCGACATCCATAGCGCTACCATCGACCAGGTCATGACAGCACACGGCAAGACTGCCCGCGCCGAGATGCTCGCCGCCGAAGCGCTGAAAATCATGGAAGACCATAAAATCAACGCGCTGGTCGTAGTCGACAGTGAAGACCGCCCGGTCGGCGCCTTGAACATGCACGACTTGCTGCGTGCAGGAGTAATGTGATGAGTGCGGACCTGCTGCAACGCGGCAAACAGATCAAGCTGGCAGTGTTCGATGTCGATGGCGTGCTGACCGATGGGCGCCTGTACTTCCTCGAAGACGGCAGCGAGTTCAAGACGTTCAACACCCTCGACGGCCAGGGCATCAAGATGCTGATGGCCGCCGGCGTGCAGACCGCCATCATCAGTGGCCGCAAGACCCCGGTGGTCGAGCGGCGGGCCAAAAACCTCGGTATCCCGCACCTCTATCAGGGTCGCGAGGATAAACTGGTGGTACTCGACGAACTGCTGGCCCAACTCAACCTGAGCTATGAACAGGTGGCCTACCTCGGCGACGACCTGCCGGACCTGCCGGTGATTCGCCGCGTCGGCCTGGGCATGGCGGTGGCCAATGCCGCCAGCTTCGTACGTGAACACGCCCACGGCATCACCCTCGCCCGTGGCGGCGAAGGTGCCGCTCGCGAATTCTGCGAATTGATCCTGCGCGCCCAGGACCGCCTCGACGCGGCCAATGCGGCGTACCTGTGAGCCCACTATGCTGAGCAAAAAATTTCGCAACACCCTGATGTTCAGTTGCATCGCGGCGATATTCGCTGCGGTTGGCTACTGGAACATCAGCCCGGAACGCTTCCTCGACAAGCCGGTAACGCCGGTCGATGAAAGCGCGATCGACTATTACGCCATCAACGCCCACAGCGTGCAGTACCTGCCCGACGGCAAGCTGCAATATGATCTGGTGTCCGACAAGGTCGAGCACGTGAAAGCGACCGAGGTGACATTGCTGACCAACCCCGACCTGAATGTGTTCCGCGGCACTGAATTCCCGTGGCACGTCCAGAGCCTGCGCGGCGAGGTCAACCCTGATGGCACACAGGTCGAACTGATCGATGACGTGCGCATCACGCGCTTCGACGAGAAAAACCGTAGAACCCTGATCACCAGCACCCGCATGACCGTGTTCCCGCAGCAGCAATATGCGCAGACCGAGCAAGACGTTAGAATCGACGGCGCTGGCGGTGTATCGACTGGCAAGGGAATGAAAGCGTATTTGAAAGAAAGCAGGATACACCTGCTATCGAACGTAAGAGGACAGTATGAGGCTCGTTAAAACCCTCCCGATTTTGCTCAGTCTGGGCGCAGCACTGGGAAGCGTGAGCGCCTGGGCTCTGCCGGAAGACCAACAGCAGCCTATCCGTATTCAGGCCGACGATGCCCAACTGGACGACAAGCAAGGTATTGCCACCTATAAAGGTGACGTGATCATCACCCAAGGCTCGATGAAGGTGACAGGCAACACCGTTACCATCACCCGCACGCCGGCTGGCGACATTGACGTAGTGACCTCGGTGGGCAACCTGGCGTACTTCGAGCAATTGCAAACGGCTGGCGATACCAAGCCAGTTCAGGGTTGGGGCGTGACGATCCAGTATCACGCTTCGCAAAATCGCGTCGTACTGATCGACAAGGCCAAAGTTGTCGACAAGGACAACAACGTCACCCAAGGCGAGAAAATTGTCTACGACACGGACAAGAAACTCGCCAGCGCCGGTCGAGCCACAGGCAGCAAGATCACCGAGGCGCGTCCGCGTATCGACATGGTGATCCAGCCGAAGAAGAAAACCGACGAGAAAAAGGCCCAGTAATGGCAACTCTGAAAGCTCAGCATCTGGCCAAGAGCTACAAGAGCCGCCAGGTCGTGCGTGACGTCAGCCTGTCCATCGACAGCGGCCAGATCGTCGGCCTGCTTGGCCCGAACGGCGCCGGCAAGACCACCTGCTTCTACATGATCGTCGGCCTGGTGCAAGCCGACCAGGGCCGCGTCCTGATCGATGACCTGGACGTCAGCCACCAACCGATGCACGGCCGCGCAAAGGCTGGTATCGGCTACTTGCCGCAAGAAGCATCGATCTTCCGCAAACTGTCGGTGGCCGACAACATCATGGCCATCCTCGAGACCCGCAAGGAACTCGACAAGGCCGGTCGTCGCAAGGAGCTGGAAAGCCTGCTGCAGGAATTCCACATCAGCCACATCCGCGACAACCTGGGCATGAGCCTGTCCGGTGGTGAGCGCCGTCGCGTGGAAATCGCCCGCGCCCTGGCCACCAACCCGAAATTCATCCTCCTCGACGAGCCCTTCGCCGGCGTGGACCCGATTTCGGTCGGCGACATCAAGCAGATCATTCACCACCTCAAGGCCAAGGGCATTGGCGTGCTGATCACGGACCACAACGTTCGTGAAACCCTGGATATCTGTGAAACCGCCTATATCGTCAATGACGGCCAACTGATTGCCGAAGGCGACGCAGAGACCATCCTGGCCAACGACCTGGTCAAGGAAGTGTATCTGGGCCATGAGTTCCGCCTGTAAGCGCTGAGCCGTGCCCAGGCAGTTGCCCGGGCACCTGAGCAGCCACTCACCAGCGCCTCCGTGCCGACAAGCGTGGTCAGCCCTCGACAAGGGCAGCGCAGCAACACCGCTTTATAGTTTTTTATTGTTACAGCGCTCTAGGCAAACCCTTTAGTTTCAGGCATATAATTTGCTTAAGTTTGGCGCCCCGGCGCCCTGTAGTGGATGGCGCATGTGCGCCGGCGAATAAGGTGTTAAGCCCCTGCCATGAAACCATCGCTAGTCTTGAGAATGGGCCAGCAGCTGACGATGACACCGCAGCTGCAACAGGCCATCCGCCTGCTCCAATTGTCGACCCTGGACCTGCAACAGGAAATCCAGGAGGCCCTGGAGTCCAATCCGATGCTCGAACGCCAGGAAGAAGGCGACGACTTCGACAATTCCGACCCCCTGGCCGATAACGCCGAACAAAAGCCCAACACCGACATCCAGGAGCCCTCCTACCAGGAAAGCGCCCCGACGGTTGATAACCTCGATGAGGGTGACTGGAACGAGCGTATCCCCAACGAACTCCCCGTCGACACCGCGTGGGAAGACGTTTACCAGACCAGCGCCAGCAGCCTGCCCAGCAATGATGATGACGAGTGGGACTTCACCACCCGCACCTCGGCCGGCGAAAGCCTGCAGAGCCACTTGCTGTGGCAACTGAACCTGGCCCCGATGTCCGACACCGATCGCCTGATCGCCGTGACCCTGATCGACTGCATCAACAATCAGGGCTACCTGGACGAAACCCTCGAGGAAATCCTCGAAGCGTTCGACCCGGAACTGGACATCGAACTGGACGAAATCGAAGCCGTCCTGCACCGCATCCAGCAATTCGAGCCCGCCGGCATCGGCGCCCGCAACCTGGGCGAATGCCTGCTGCTGCAATTGCGCCAGCTGCCTGCCAAGACCCCTTGGCTGGCCGAGGCCAAGCGCCTGGTCACCGATTACATCGACCTGCTTGGCAGCCGCGACTACAGCCAGTTGATGCGTCGCATGAAGCTCAAGGAAGATGAGCTGCGCCAGGTCATCGAGCTGGTCCAGAGCCTCAACCCGCGCCCGGGCTCGCAGATCGAGTCCACCGAAGCCGAGTACGTCGTCCCTGACGTCATCGTACGCAAGGACAACGAGCGCTGGCTGGTGGAGCTCAATCAGGAGTCGGTGCCACGGCTGCGGGTCAATGCCCAGTACGCCGGTTTCGTGCGCCGCGCCGACACCAGCGCCGACAATACCTTCATGCGCAATCAGTTGCAGGAGGCCCGCTGGTTCATCAAGAGCCTGCAAAGCCGCAATGAAACCCTGATGAAGGTTGCCACCCAGATCGTCGAGCATCAGCGCGGCTTTCTGGAGTACGGCGACGAAGCCATGAAGCCGCTGGTCCTGCATGACATCGCCGAAGCGGTCGGCATGCATGAATCGACGATTTCACGGGTGACCACCCAGAAGTTCATGCACACCCCCCGGGGCATTTATGAACTGAAGTACTTTTTTTCCAGTCACGTAAGCACCTCCGAAGGCGGCGAATGCTCATCCACGGCGATCCGGGCGATCATCAAAAAACTGGTTGCAGCGGAAAATCAGAAAAAGCCGTTGAGTGACAGCAAGATCGCTGGTTTACTGGAGGCACAAGGCATTCAGGTGGCTCGCCGCACCGTCGCCAAGTACCGCGAATCCCTCGGGATCGCGCCTTCGAGCGAACGCAAGCGGTTGATGTAGGGCCACGCCACAGCGTTCCAGTGGTAGATCATCTGATCTACCGCTTTATGCACTGGCAACGAAGGAGAAGCTGTATGCAAGTCAACATCAGTGGACACCAACTGGAAGTGACCGAACCTCTTCGCACCTACATCGGCGAAAAACTCGAACGATTGGAGCGACATTTCGACAAGATCACTAATGTGCAGGTCACGATGACCGTCGAAAAACTGAAGCAGAAAATCGAAGCCACGCTGCATATTCCCGGGAATGAAGTGGTCGCCAACGCGGAACATACCGATATGTATGCCGCGATCGACGCACTCACCGACAAGCTGGATAAACAACTCAAAAAGCATAAGGAAAAGACCCAGAGCCTCCTCCAGGGCGCAACCGGTCGTTAACACTCCCAACCCATGATCCGACTTGAAAGTATCCTGACCCCCGGCCGTTCCCTGGTGAACGTGCCGGGAGGCAGTAAAAAGAAAGCCCTCGAACAAATTGCCAATCTTATCGCCCGCGAAGTGCCGGCCCTGGAGATGCAAGATGTCTTCGAGGCGCTGATCGCCCGTGAAAAACTCGGCTCCACCGGGTTTGGCAATGGCATCGCTATTCCACATTGCCGTCTCAAGGGCTGTGTTTCGCCCATCAGTGCATTGATGCACCTGGACGCCCCTATCGATTTCGACGCCATCGACGGCGCGCCGGTTGACCTGCTGTTCGTGCTGTTGGTCCCGGAAGCCGCCACCGATGCGCACCTTGAGCTGCTGCGACAGATCGCCAGCATGCTCGACCGCAAGGAAGTTCGCGAAAAGCTACGTAGTGCTGCAAGCAACGAAGCCCTGTATCAGGTTGTCCTTGACGAGCAAAACGGTCAGTAATCATGCGCTTGATCATCGTCAGTGGCCGTTCCGGCTCAGGTAAAAGTACCGCCCTCGACGTTCTTGAGGACAGCGGCTACTACTGCATCGACAACCTGCCAGCCGGTCTGCTGCCGGAGCTGGCCGAACGCGCCCTGGTTCATACCGAGATGTTGCAGCCGCTGGTCGCCGTTTCCATTGACGCGCGCAATCTGCCCAGCCACCTGTCACGCTTCCCCGACCTGCTCGAGGAAGTCCGTGCCCGCCACATCCAGTGCGATGTGCTGTACCTGGACGCCGACGAAGAAACCCTGCTCAAGCGTTTCTCGGAAACCCGCCGACGTCACCCCCTGACCAACGCCAACCGCTCGCTGGCCGAAGCCATCAGCGTCGAGAGCGTCCTGCTCGGGCCGATTGCCGACCTCGCCGATCTCAAGATCAACACTACCAGCCTGAACCTGTATCAACTGCGCGATGCCATCAAACTGCGTCTGTTGAATCAGCCGGAGCCGGGGACTGCGTTCCTGGTGGAATCCTTCGGCTTCAAGCGCGGCATGCCGGTGGACGCCGACCTGGTGTTCGATGTGCGCTGCCTGCCCAACCCTTACTGGAAACCGGAGTTGCGCGAACAGTCCGGGCTCGATCAACCGGTTGCCGAATACCTGGCGGCCCAGCCGGATGTCGAAGAGATGTTCCAGGACATTTCCACATACCTGCTAAAGTGGCTGCCTCGTTTTGCCGCCAGCAACCGCGCCTACGTCACCATTGCCATTGGCTGCACTGGCGGACATCACCGTTCCGTCTACCTGACCGAGCGTCTGGGGCAAACGCTGCAACAATCCCTGAAGAACGTCCAGGTCCGCCACCGCGACCTCAGCTAAAGGATTCACATCGCGATGCCTGCTCTGGAAATCGAAATCATCAATAAACTGGGTCTGCACGCTCGCGCTTCTGCAAAATTCGTTGGGGTAGCAGGTCAGTTCCCATGCCAGATCAGGGCCGGACGTACACCACAGTCCATGGTCGATGGCAAAAGCATCATGGCAATGATGATGCTGGCCGCCGGCAAAGGCACCACGATCCACTTGAGCACAGAAGGCGAGCAGGAACAGGAAGCGCTGGATGCTCTGGTGGCGTTGATCAACAACTTCTTCGACGAAGGCGAGTAATACAACCACAAAAGCCCCTCACCACAAATCAAGCGAGGGCTGTATCCATCACCATCATCAAACAAAACCCCATCAGCAGCCCGAGGCTGGCAAGCTTGTCATGACCATTGCGGCGCGACTCGGGAATGACTTCGTGGGTCACCACCAGCAGCATCGCCCCCGCCGCCAGCGCCAATCCCAAAGGCAGCAGCAATTCGGCCAGGCTCACCAGCCACGCACATAGCAGTGCGAACACCGGTTCTACCAAACCTGACGCCGCACCGATCAGGAACGCCTTGCCCCGGGACATCCCTGCCCCGACCAGCACCAAAGCGATGACCAATCCCTCCGGTACATCCTGCAAGGCAATGCCCATGGCCAGGCTGTCGGCGTCAGGCATTGCGCCACCGGCCGAAACACCTACCGCCATGCCTTCCGGGATGTTGTGGGCGATGATGGCAAATACGAACAGCCAGATCCGCGGAGCAATGCCCGGTCGTTCCAGCGTGCCGACCAGCATGTCCGGGCTGGCGCCAGAGACCTTCCGATCCACCAGGAACAACAGGAAGGCGCCGAGCATAATGCCGAAGCTGATCAACCCACTGGACGCCCAAGGTGACAGTCCAAGCCCTTCGGCGGCAGAGATGCCCGGAACGATCAGCGAAAATGCCGTCGCAGCCAGCATCACGCCAGCGCCAAAGCCAAGCAAAGTGTCGCTGAGCCTCTGCGGCATCCGCCGAATCACCAACACCGGCACCGCGCCCAGCGCGGTACCCAAGGCGCAGATCGCACCGCCCTGCAGTGCGCGCAGCAACTTCGGCTCAAGGTCGAGCCATGCCAGCCCATGGGCAACCAAAAGGCTCATTCCCGCCAGCAGTAACAGCGATCCAAACGCGTAACGAAACATCCGTCCATTTCCGATCGCCAGTGTTTCAGTGCCCATAGTCCAGCCTTGGATTGTTTTTATGGAAGACTTAAACCAGTGCGGCCTGATAGCGCGCAGAGACTTGCGGCCAATTGATCACGCGGTAGAACGCGCTGATGTATTCCGGACGACGGTTCTGATAACGCAGGTAATAGGCGTGCTCCCAGACGTCGAGGCCCAGAATCGGGGTATTGCCGTTCATCAACGGGCTGTCCTGGTTACCGCTGCTTTCCACCACCAAGGTCTTTTGGGGGGTCACGCTCAGCCAGGCCCAGCCGCTGCCGAAGCGGGTCAACGCGGCCTTGGTAAAGGCTTCCTTGAAGCTGTCGAGACCGCCCAGTTGTTCATCGATGGCCTTGGCCAGCACGCCTTCGGGCTCGCCACCACCGTCGGGCGCCATGACTTCCCAGAACAACGAGTGATTGGCGTGGCCGCCGCCTTGGTTGATCACCGCCGTCCGCAGTTTTTCCGGCAGTTGCTGAACGGCGGACACCAGCTTCTCCACGGGCCACTCGGCATACTCGGTGCCTTCAACAGCCACGTTCAGGTTATTGATGTAGGTCTGGTGATGCTTGGTGTAGTGGATCTCCATGGTCTGCGCATCGATGTGCGGTTCCAGGGCATCGTAGGCGTACGGCAAGGCAGGCAAGGTAAAAGCCATGTTCAATGGACTCCATGATGATGAGGCGCAGGCGAAGCGACATCGATGTGCAGCAGCCGATGGGTACGCGGATACTCGCCGTGCTCACTGATGAAATTCAGCAGCTCGACGTAGGTCTTGCTGCTCTGGCGCAACGCGGCTTCTCGCAATGTTTGAGGTAGCCGCGGGTCCTGCATGGTCTGCAGCAGCCGTTGGTGGATGGCACACAAGTATTCGGCGCTCTCCTCCGGCTGATTCAGACGCAAGTGCAGGTCCGCCAGGTTGTGATGGGAAATCACGCAGGCCGCTACCGCTTCGTCGGCATCCGCCCAGCGCTCGAACAACACCTGGGCCAGAGCCAATGCCTGCAGGTACGCCTCGCGGGCATCGACCAGTTCACCCAGCATGAAAAAGCGATTGGCTCTTTCGATCGTGCGTTTCCAGTGCTCCATGGTGCGCCTCCAAAGCGGTAACGGGGCTTAGACGCCGCCCGCTGTGAGTTTTTCCGGGTTGAGCAATTCTTCCAGCTGGCTGCGCGACAGGTCGGTGTGTTCCAGCGCGACGTCAATCACCGGCCGACCTTGCTGATAGGCCTTCTTGGCAATCTCGGCCGCTTTCTGGTAACCGATGATCGGGTTGAGCGCGGTGACCAGAATCGGGTTGCGTGACAGTGCTTCCTTGATCCGGCCTTCGTTGACCTTGAAGCTGGCGATGGCCTTGTCTGCCAGCAGACGACTGGAATTGGCCAGCAACTCGATACTGCTCAGCAGGTTCTGGGCGATGATCGGCAGCATCACGTTCAGTTCGAAATTGCCCGACTGACCGGCGATGGTGATAACACTGTCGTTGCCGATGACCTGAGCCGCGACCATCGCGGTGGCCTCTGGAATGACCGGGTTGACCTTGCCCGGCATGATCGAAGAGCCCGGCTGCAAGGCTTGCAGTTCGATCTCGCCAAGGCCGGCCAGTGGGCCGGAGTTCATCCAGCGCAGATCGTTGGCGATTTTCATCAGCGATACGGCGGTGGCCTTTAGCTGTCCGGAGACGGCAACAGCAGTGTCCTGGGAGCCGATCAGCGCGAACAGGTCCTTGCCTGGCTGGAACTCGACCCGGGTCAATTTGCTTAGCTGCTGGCTGAAACGCGTCGCGAATTCGGGGTGGGCGTTGACACCCGTGCCCACCGCCGTGCCGCCTTGAGCCAGGGATTGCAGGCTTGGCTGCAAGTCCTGCAGATGGCCGATGTTGGCCTTGAGCTGCTGCGCCCAACCGTTGAGCACTTGGCTCATGCGCACCGGCATGGCGTCCATCAGGTGCGTACGCCCGGTTTTGACGTGGTGATGAACCTGCTCGGCCTTGCGCTCGATGACCTGCACCAGATGCGTCAGCGCCGGCAGCAGTTGTTCATGGAGCGCCAGTGCTGCGCTGACGTGAATGGTGGTCGGGATGATGTCGTTGCTGCTCTGCCCGCAGTTGACGTGATCGTTGGGGTTCACCGCCTCGCCCAGCAAGCGGCTGGCCAGCGTGGCGATCACTTCGTTGGCGTTCATGTTCGAGCTGGTACCGGAACCGGTCTGGAACACATCCACCGGGAAGTGCTGCATGAAATCGCCTTCGAGCAAGCCTTGGGCTGCGTCGACGATGGCTTTGCCCTGGGCTTCGCCGATCTGCTTGAGCTCAACGTTGGCGCGGGCGGCCGCGGCCTTGGCCAGGATCAACGCGCGGATGAACTGAACCGGCATCGGTTTGCCGCTGATCGGGAAGTTATCCACCGCACGCTGGGTCTGTGCGCCGTAGAGGGCGTCTTCCGGGACCTGAAGCTCGCCCATACTGTCGCGTTCGATACGGGTATTACTCATCGGGAGATCCTTGCATCAGTTCTATGAGAGGAATCGAGGGTTGCAACTCACAGGTAGCGAGTTGCCAGGTGTAGCTCTGCCAGCGCTTGAGGCGGCATTTGCACAACGAGAGGCGTTCCAGTTCGCGCAGCGGGCGCCAGGCCTGGTCGAGACAGTAAGTGCGCCAGTGCCACGGCAGCGCGACATCGGCGGCGGTATCGAGCAACAATCGGAAGGAAGTTTCGGCGACGGTCCAGGGTGAGGTGGCCGTGCAACAAGCCAGGTACCGGCCTTCGGCCAGGTAGTGGTCGATCAGGCGAGGCTCGTCGGGGTTCATCGCGCAACGGATCTGGCGACTCATCCAGCGCCAGCTTTCGAGGTAAGGCTGCTCGTGCAAGGCAGAACTCATGATCCGGGGCTCATTCGATAATGAGATTTATTATTATATGATAATGAGAACCAAAACAAGCTCAGGGCTTTGGTACACACTCAATGTGGGAGCGGGCTTGCTCGCGAATGCGGAGTGTCAGCCACCCTAAGCATCGACTGACACACCGCATTCGCGAGCAAGCCCGCTCCCACAGGGGGCGCGTGCAAGTCAAAAAAAAGGCGCGCCACCCAATGGGTGGCGCGCCTTTTGGTGAAGCGGCCGAGGCTTAGCTACCCGCCACCGTCATCCGCTCGATCAACACCGAGCCGGTGCGAATGTTGCTGCGCAGCTCCAGATCATTACCCACGGCAACGATCTGCTTGAACATGTCGCGCATGTTGCCGGCGATGGTCACTTCCTGGACCGCGAACTGGATTTCACCGTTCTCGACCCAATAACCCGCTGCACCACGGGAGTAATCGCCGGTCACCATGTTGAGGCCCTGCCCCATCAATTCAGTCACCAGCAAGCCACGCCCCATGCGCCGCAGCAACGCCGCCTGGTCTTCGTCGCCATGGGTGACGAACAGGTTGTGCACGCCGCCGGCGTTGGCCGTGCTCGGCATACCGAGCTTGCGGCCGGAATAGGTGCCAAGGATGTAAGACACCAACTCGCCCTTTTCGACGAACGGTTTGGCGTAGGTTGCCAAACCATCACCGTCGAACGCTGCACTGCCCATGGCACGCATCAGATGCGGACGTTCGTCGATGGTCAGCCACTCCGGAAACAGCTTCTGCCCGAGGGTACCCTCGAGGAAGGACGACTTGCGATACAGGCTGCCGCCGGAAATCGCCGACAGGAAACTGCCGAACAGCCCCCCAGCCAACTCTGCGGAAAACAGCACCGGCACCTCGCAAGTCGGCACCGGACGCGCGCCCAGACGACTCGCCGCCCGTTGCGCAGCGCGCTGACCGATGCTTACCGGGTCGGCGAGCAGATTGCCCTGGCGGTTTACGTCGTACCAGTAATCTCGCTGCATCTGGCCATCGGCCTCGGCGATCATCACGCAGCTCAGGCTGTGCCGAGTCGATGCGTAACCGCCGATAAAGCCGTGGCTATTGCCATAAACACGGCAGCCCTGATGGGTACTGAGGGTGGTGCCGTCGGCGTTCTTGATCCGGCTGTCGGCGGCAAACGCCGCGGCTTCGCAGGCCAGGGCCTGTTCGATGGCTTGTTCCGGAGTGATGTCCCATTGGTGGAACAGGTCGAAATCCGGAATATCGCGCGCCATCAGCGCGGCATCCGCAAGGCCCGAGGCTTCGTCTTCCGAAGTGTGTTTGGCAATGGCCAGTGCAGCGGCGACGGTTTCGCGAATCGCATCAGGACCGCTGGCCGAGGTGCTGGCAGAGCCTTTGCGCTGCCCCACGTACAAGGTGATGCCAAACCCCTGGTCGCGGTTGAACTCAACGGTTTCGACTTCACGCTGGCGCACCGTAGTCGACAACCCCTGCTCCAGCGACACCGCCACTTCACAGGCGCTGGCCCCCTGGCGCTTGGCTTCAGCGATGATCTGCTCGACTTGTTCCTGCAGTGCCGGCAACGCTTGTGGGCCGACGCTTTCAACTGCACTCATGCTGTTCTCCACTCAAATTCTGCTTTCGGTAACGGTCATCGAGCGACCGGGCCGGACAAGCGGCCCCCGACTGGTTATCATGGCGGCGTTTCTTTGCGGACGGCCACCATGGTTGATTCTTACGACGACTCCCTCGATACGGGAGAAAAAAGCAAATCCCAGGTCAAACGCGAGCTGCATGCTCTGGTTGACCTTGGCGAGCGCCTTACAACACTCAAGCCTGACTTGCTGGCAAAACTGCCCTTGACCGACGGAATGCGTCGGGCTCTGGCCGATGCGCCCAAGCACACCGCGAACATCGCGCGAAAACGGCACCTTCAGTTCATCGGCAAACTGATGCGCGATCAGGACACTACCGCCATTCTGGTTCTGCTCGATCAACTCGATGCCTCCACCCGTCAATACAACGAACGCTTCCATAACCTGGAACGCTGGCGCGATCGTCTGATTGCCGGCGACGATGCCGTACTGGAAAAATTCGTCGTCGACTACCCGGACGCGGACCGCCAGCAATTGCGCTCCCTGATCCGTCAGGCCCAGCATGAGGTTGCGCAAAACAAACCTCCTGCTTCCAGCCGTAAAATCTTCAAGTACATCCGTGAGCTGGACGAGACTCAACGCGGTCTGCGTTAATTCTCGAAGCGGGTGAGCTGCCTCGCAGCTCACCCGCAGCCTCACTTCTTACGACCCCGTGCCACCCACGGTGATCGCATCAATCTTCAGCGTTGGCTGGCCGACACCCACCGGCACCGACTGCCCATCCTTGCCACACGTACCCACGCCGCTGTCCAGCGACAGATCATTACCGACCATCGACACCTTGCTCATGGCTTCCGGCCCGTTGCCGATCAGGGTCGCGCCCTTGACCGGAGCGGTAATCTTGCCGTCCTCGATCAGGTACGCCTCACTGGTGGAGAACACGAACTTGCCGCTGGTGATGTCCACCTGACCGCCACCCAGGTTGGCGCAGTAAATGCCGCGCTTCACCGAAGCGATGATTTCCGCCGGGTCGCTTTCGCCGGCGAGCATGTAGGTGTTGGTCATGCGCGGCATCGGCAGGTGCGCGTAGGATTCGCGACGGCCGTTACCGGTGCGTGCCACGCCCATCAGGCGGGCGTTGAGCTTGTCCTGCATGTAGCCCTTGAGTACGCCGTTTTCGATCAGCGTGGTGCACTCGGTCGGCGTGCCTTCGTCGTCGACACTCAACGAGCCACGGCGACCGGCCAGCGTGCCGTCGTCGACAATGGTGCACAGCTTCGACGCAACCATCTCGCCCATGCGACCGCTGTAGGCCGAACTGCCCTTGCGGTTGAAGTCGCCTTCCAGACCATGACCGACCGCTTCGTGCAGCAACACGCCCGACCAGCCGGAACCGAGCACCACCGGCAAGGTACCGGCCGGTGCCGGAATGGCTTCGAGGTTGACCAGCGCCTGGCGCAACGCTTCACGGGCATAGCCCATGGCGCGGTCTTCGCCGAGGAAATAACGGTAATCGGTCCGACCACCACCGCCATGACCACCTCGTTCGCGGCGACCGTTCTGCTCGACGATCACGCTGACGTTGAAGCGCACCAGCGGCCGTACATCCGCCGCCAGACCGCCGTCGGTGGAAGCCACCAGAATCCGCTCCCAGACACCGGCCATGCTCACGGTGACTTGCTGGATGCGTGGGTCGAGGGCGCGGGTCGCGGCATCGATTCGCTTGAGCAAATCGACTTTCTCGGCACGGGTCAGCACTTCCAGGGGATTGTCCGGCGCATACAACTGCGCGACATCCTGGCTGGTGAATGCCTGCACGGTGCCATTCTGGCCAGCGCGGGAAATCGAACGGGCGGCCCGCGCCGCCGCGCCAAGGGCTTCCAGGGTGATGGCATTGCTGTAGGCAAAACCGGTTTTTTCACCCGATTGCGCGCGCACGCCCACACCTTGGTCAAGGTTGAAGCTGCCTTCCTTGACGATGCCGTCTTCCAGCGCCCAGGACTCGGAGATCTGCCCCTGGAAATACAGGTCGGCCGCATCGATGCCCGGCCCGGCCAGGTCGCCGAGCACGCCTTGCAGGCTCTCGATCGTGACGCCACCGGGCGCCAGCAGGTGTTCACTGACTGAGGACAACAACTCGCTCATATGCTTTACGCCTTAAATTCGTCGTTCTGATGCAGGTCGCTGGGCGCCCTGCGAGAAAAAGCGCCGGTGACTGGACACCGGCATGCGCGCCCGGATGGACGCCTGTTCGCTGCTGTCGCGTTCGGCCAGCAGCACGGCCTCGCCTTGATCCTTTTGTGCCAGCACACGCCCCCACGGGTCGATGATGGCAGCATGACCGAAAGTTTCCCGCGGCCCCGGATGCGTCCCACCCTGGGCAGCCGCGAGCACATAACATTGTGTCTCGATGGCCCGTGCGCGAATCAGCACATCCCAATGCGCCGCGCCGGTCACCGCCGTGAAGGCCGAAGGGGCGGTAATCAGTTCCGCGCCGGCCGCGCGCAATTCGCTGTACAGCTCCGGGAAGCGCAAGTCGTAACAGACCGTCAGGCCAACCCGCCCAACCGGTGTGTCCGCCACCACGACCCCACTGCCATAAGCATAGTCATCGGATTCACGATAACGGCCGCGATTGTCGGCCACGTCGACGTCGAACAGGTGCAGCTTGTCGTAGCGCGCCACCGTTTCACCCTGGTCATCGACCAGCAACGAACAGGCATGCACCTTGGCCGCCGGTTGATCCACCGGCGGCAACGGCAACGTGCCGGCCACAATCCATAACTTGAGGTCGCGTGCGGTCTGTTTCAACCAGGGCAGGATCGGGCCTTCGCCCAGTGCTTCGGCGCGCCCGATGTCGGCAATGTCGCGCCGGCCCATGGCGGCGAAGTTTTCCGGCAATACCGCGAGCTTCGCGCCACCGGCGGCCGCTTGCTCGAGCAGCCGACGGGCCTGGGCCAGATTGGCCAGCACATCGCTCTGGCTGACCATTTGAATCACCGCTAGAGACATGGCCTTTTCCTTATTGATACCAACACAGACCTTGTAGGAGCGAGCTTGCTCGCGATGAGTTTGAATGCGACGCGTTTTTTCAGACAGCCTGCGTCATCGTTCTCGTCCATCGCGAGCGGGCTCGCTCCTACAGGGGGCGAGCCGCAATGGCCATGCTACTCCATAGGCCCGAAGGATGGCGTTTCAAAAAGCCTTGTCGAAGGCAATCTTCGGTTCTTTCCAAGGCCCTTTGACGGTGTACTTCACACTGGCGAAACGGGCGACCCGGTCTCCGATCAGCTTATCGATCAGGAACAGCGCCCCGCCGACCGCGGGTGCACCGACGATCAATGCGGCAATCGGCAGGTTATTGGTCACCGGCAAGGTCACCATCAGTTTCGCATCGATCTGATCGGCCACCATGTTCAGGGTGCCGTCGAGTTCAATGGTGCTCGACGGGCCCGTCAGCTGGATCGGCTTACGGGTGACATACACACCATTGGTCCCGACCAGCAGCCCCTTGACCCGGTCATAACTCAGGCCTTTGCCGAACAGGTCGGAGAAGTCCAGGCGCAGGCGTCGGCCGATGGAGTTGAAGTTGAGCAAGCCAAATACCCTTAGCGCCTGGGCACTGCCCTCAACCTCGACGAACTGACCCTGATTGAGGGTCGCATCAAGCGTGCCGGAGAAACGCTTGGTCGCCACCCAGGCCGGTGAGCCAGGCCAGCGGCCATCGACATCCATATAGAAGTCCTGGCTGGTGACGCTCGGCGCAAACCCCCAGCCCTTGAGCACATCGGCGAGGTTCTTGCCGCTGATACGACCCTTGTACCAGCTGTTGCTGGCGCCAGGCACGCCTTCCCAACCACCGCTGCCCACCAACAGCATGCCCTTGAGGCCCAGGTCCAGGGAGTTGAACTCTATGCCCTTGGGCGTCGGACGAATTTTCAGCGACCAGCCCCCCACCAGATCCTGCCCCTGGAATAGCTGATTGATGGTGATGTCCATCGCGGGGATTTTTGTCGGGTCCACCGACGCCAGCGGATCCGGCGAATTTTCATCGGCCAGCACGGTCGGGTCCGGTGCGGGCAGGCGCACAGTTTGCAGATTGATCGTGATCGGCGTGGCTTTCGCATCGGGAAGGCTGGCGCTGCCATTGATCTGCTGGCTGTCCAGTTGTAGCGCCCAGGCGGAAGGCTTGCGCGCCAGCTGGATCGAGGCCTGATCGAGGGTGGTGCCGATACCGCTGAGTTTGCCCACCTTGAAATCCGCGCCGCTGAGCAGTTGCCTGGCGCTGCCACCGGGGTCTTGTCCGGCGTATCTGTCCACCAGATCCTTCCACGGGCCAACGTCCAGCTCCGACAGCACGCCCCGTATCCGCAGGCCTTTGGTGCCAGGCAAGACGGACTCGCCGCCACCGAGGAACAACTCCCCGCGACCGTCGGCGAAACTACTGGCCGGGGCCGCGAACGTGAAACTCGCCAAGTCCCCGTAGTTGACCCAATAACGCCGCTCGTCACCCTGCAAGGTCATGCGGAACGTGGTGTCGCGCCCGGCCTCGGAGGTTATGCCGAACGGTGCAGGCAAATCGACGGCCACGCCCTTGAGGCTGGAATTGACCATCAACTGGCTGTCGGCGCCGTCCAGGGTCAGTTGCAGTTGATACGGGATCACACCGCTCACCGGTAGAGGCTGGGTGACCTTCAGCCAGTCAATCAGTTTCTTGACCTCGACCTGCCCTGACGCAGCCACCCGGGTACTGTGCTTGCCTGAGCTGCCATCGGCAAATATCTGTGCGGTGACCGGTTTGTCGAACGCCCGGGCGCTGATGTTCTGCCCGGTCAGGCCTTTGCCGCTGTCAAAACGGAAATCACCTTTGAGTTGGGTCAGTTCCAGCGCAGGTTCGGCCAGTTTCAAGCGCGCCTTGGCGGTCTTGAAATCGACGAGGATCTTCGGCTCCTCGCCTTTTGCCAGGGGAATATCGAGCTTCAACTTGCCTTGCAGGTCGCCCTCGCCTTCCCAGCCGGCAAAGGTTGCTCCGGTGCCGATCGGTGCTTCCTGGAGGATTTTCAGGCCATCGCCCAAACCGCCGGCAAATCCGCCATCGAGGAACAAATGAACGTTCTGTCCGGCCGGCACATGGGGAATGTCGACGTAGATATCGTTGACCTGGGTGTCGAGCAATTGGCCCGTGCTGGCCAGAATCCGCACGCCGCTGTCTTCGACAAACACATCGCCGCTGACCTTGCTGACATGGGGCCAGCCCGGCTGGAAGGCCAGTTCGGCATCGTGAACCTTGAAGTACAGGCTGATGCTGCGATCGACGTCCGCGGCACCGTGGCTGAGCGACCCTTGATACAGGAAGAAGCCTTGATCCACCGCGCCCTTGAGAATCGCCGTGCGCAGCCATTCGTCCAGTGCCGGGCTGAGGACCGTCGGCAAGTACTTGGCGGTGTAGCGACCGTCACCGTCCACCAGGCCGACCCGCAGGTCCATGTAGTCTTCCCGGGTGTGATCGAAATACAGGCGAATCAGGAAGTCGCCGGCGATCTTGCCTTCCTCGCCCAGCACTTTCAGATACGGCGCGATCAGGGTGAAACCTTCTTTATCGAGTTTCCAGGTCAGCCGTGCATTGGCCTGAATGTACTGCCATGGCTTGGCGAAAATCGGGTCCAGGTGCAGCATGAAATCCTTGCTGTCCATGCGCAGTTCGCCGTGCCCCAGGTCACCGCTGATGCTGCCGCTGACATTTCGCGCCGCCGGCGCACCGTGATAGGCGTCGAAGCCCACCTGGTCGAGGTTGGCGGCAAACCCGAACTTGTTGTCGTCAGTGGCATTGGGGCGGAAGTCGACCAGCACGTTACGCAGGCCACCCGTGACCTTGAGCCGCTCGACGACCGTGGCAAAACCCTCTGGTAACGGCGCCAGGGCGTTGAGCAGCGGGGTCAGCGGCGTGAGATCAACCCGGTCGGCTTGCAGGTGCCAGAGTTCTTCGGTTTTATCGGTGGCGGCGTTTTGCGTGAGCTGCAGATGCGTTTCCCAGCGGGCCTCGCCGAAGTTCATCGCCAGGGAGTCGAGAGTCACGGACGCACCTTTGGCACTGCGCTGGAAGTAACCATTGAGCGCCAGGTTATTGATCTGGATCGGCTTGCGCTCGGCGTAGGCGCCCTTGAGTTGTGGCGCGTTCACGCGCACCGCAGCGCTTTGCAAGGTGCCTTTGCCCCAGGTCACCCACAGCTCGCCGCCGGCCTTGATCTCGGAAAAATTCCACTGTTGGGTCAGACGTTCAGGCAACCACTTCGACCAGTCGCTTTGCGGCAGGCTCAGGTAGACCTCGGCTTCACCGTCCTTCCATTGGCTGGCTCGAATACGGGTACGCAGGCTCATGGCCACCGGTTGCCCGTCAGGCAGGGTCAGCCGTGCGTCGAGCCGCTGCCGTGACGCCCCGGTTTTCAGATTCAGGCCGACATAAGTCAGGGTCAGCGGCGATTCGCCAAACGGCTGCAAGGTCACCTGGCTGTCGAGCACCGACAGTTGCTGGATCATCTGCATCTGATTGAGCAGTTGCTCTGGATCGGTGGGCTGGTCCTGACGCATCGGCAGACCTTCCAGAGCCCACTGACCGTCCTCACCTTGCCTGAGGTTGATCTTGAGGCCGCTGAACTCCAGATGAGCGATGCGTACCTGGCGGGCCATCAAGCTGGCCCAAAGGTCCGGCACCGCGCGCACCTGATCCAGGTGCAAGGCATTGGCGCCGTCGCCGACCGTCACGTCGCGGGCCATCAATATAGGGGCGAATCCACTCCAGTTGCCTTCGAGCTCGCCGATCTGCAACGGCATGCCCAAGGCATCGCTGGCTTTGGTTTCGATGTCGGGGCGGTACTCGGCGACTAACGGCGTCAGCTCCCGGCCAAGGCTGACGTAGAGCGCCATCAACACCAAAACCAACGCGCACAGGCCCAGACCCCAGCGGGTCAGTGCGGCCAATATGCGTGTCAGACGGTCCATGTCAGGTGGCCCCCATGGCAAAAGTTTTGCAAAAAGCTGAGGCCAGCCATTCTCGAACAATCAAAACAAAACGCTTCAGAGCAGCACCACGTCGTATTGTTCCTGGGAATACATGGTTTCGACCTGAAAGCGGATGGTGCGCCCGATAAACCCTTCCAGTTCGGCAACGTTGCCCGACTCTTCGTCGAGCAGGCGGTCCACCACTTTCTGGTTTGCCAATACACGATAGCCTTCCGCCTGATAGGCGCGAGCCTCGCGCAGGATTTCACGGAAGATTTCGTAGCAAACGGTTTCCGGGGTCTTGAGCTTGCCCCGTCCCTGACAGGCATTGCACGGCTCGCACAACACCTGTTCAAGGCTTTCGCGGGTGCGCTTGCGGGTCATCTGCACCAGGCCCAGCTCGGTGATACCGATGATGTTGGTCTTGGCGTGATCGCGCTCCAGTTGCTTTTCGAGCGTGCGCAACACCTGGCGCTGGTGCTCTTCATCTTCCATGTCGATGAAGTCGATGATGATGATTCCGCCCAGATTACGCAGGCGCAATTGACGGGCGATGGCCGTCGCGGCTTCGAGGTTGGTCTTGAAGATGGTCTCTTCGAGATTGCGGTGGCCGACAAACGCCCCGGTATTGACGTCGATGGTGCTCATGGCTTCCGCCGGATCGACCACCAGATAACCGCCGGACTTGAGCGGGACCTTGCGTTCAAGTGCCTTCTGGATTTCGTCTTCGACGCCATACAGGTCGAAAATCGGCCGCTCGCCCGGGTAGTGCTCCAGGCGGTCAGCGATCTCGGGCATCAGTTCGGCGACGAATTGCGTGGTTTTCTGAAAGGTTTCCCGGGAGTCGATGCGGATCTTCTCGATTTTCGGGCTCACCAGGTCACGCAGGGTGCGCAGCGCCAGACCGAGGTCTTCGTAGATTACGCTAGGCGCACTGATGGTTTTGATCTGGGCGTTGATCTGATCCCAGAGACGGCGCAGATAACGGATGTCCATGAGGATTTCATCCGCGCCGGCACCTTCGGCTGCCGTGCGCAGGATGAAACCGCCAGCTTCCTTGATACCTTCCTTGGCCACGCAATCAGTGACCACCTGTTTGAGGCGTTCGCGCTCGGCTTCGTCTTCGATCTTCAGAGAAATACCGACATGGGCCGTGCGCGGCATGTACACCAGATAACGTGAAGGAATCGAAAGCTGGGTAGTCAGGCGTGCGCCTTTGGAACCGATCGGATCCTTGGTCACCTGCACCACCAGGCTCTGGCCCTCGTGCACCAGTGCACTGATGCTCTCGACCGCCGGGCCTTCTCGCACGGAAATTTCCGACGCATGAATGAACGCGGCACGGTCCAGGCCGATATCGACGAATGCCGCCTGCATTCCAGGCAATACCCGCACGACTTTGCCTTTATAGATGTTGCCGACGATCCCGCGCTTTTGCGTACGCTCGACGTGGACCTCTTGCAGGACACCGTTTTCGACCACCGCCACGCGCGACTCCATCGGCGTGATGTTGATCAGAATCTCTTCACTCATGGCAGGGTCTCGTTCAGGCATGTTCACGATAATGGCCGCATCTGTTCAGAACGTTGCTTGGTGTGCGTTCCGGGGTTGCCAACAGGGTATGCCGAAATGGCCGAGCAGTTCCGCGGTTTCGCAAAGCGGTAGTCCGACCACCGCTGAATAACTTCCATCGAGCCCGGCGACAAACACCGCACCCAGTCCTTGAATGCCATAACCGCCCGCCTTGTCCCGTGGTTCGCCGCTGGCCCAGTAAGCTGCGGCTTCCTCACGACTGATATCTCGAAAACGCACCCGGCTGGTGACAACCCGGGATTCGCAACGTTCGCCATCGAGCACGGCAATCGCGGTCAGGACTTCATGTTCACACCCAGACAGCATCGTCAGCATGGCGCACGCATCCGCTTGATCAACCGGTTTGCCGAGAATTTTCCCATCGAGCACCACGGCGGTATCGGCACCGAGCACACAAAATGGTTCATCAGACACGACGCCGCCGCGCCCGGCCTCGGCCTTGCCGCGTGCCAGACGCTCGACGTAGGCCGATGGGGATTCTTGAGCTAAAGGAGTTTCATCGATGTCCGCACTGACGGCGCAGAACGCAACGCCGATCTGCGTGAGCAATTCACGTCGACGCGGCGAACCAGAGGCGAGGTACAACCGTTTCATCAAGACCTCTCCCTGTCCAATGCCTGAACGAATTAATTGATTTTGTAGCGTCGACGCAGTCCGCGCAAACCGAAACTGATCCAGGGCCAGAGCAGCGCACTGACCAGTGCCGGCAGCACCAGCGCCAACGTCGGCTGACGATTGCCGGTCAAGGCACTGAGCCATAGCTGTACTAGCTGGGCGAGGCCGAAGATCACCAGGATCACCAGGCTCTGCTGCCACATCGGGAACATCCGCAGGCGTTGCTGCAGCGCCAGCACCAGATAGGTGATGAGCGTCAGGATCAAGGCATTCTGACCCAGCAAGGTACCGTAGAGCACGTCTTCAGCCAGCCCCAGGCAAAACGCCGTCACCATCCCGACGGTCTGCGGCAGGTTCAACGCCCAGAATGCCAGCAACAAGGCCAGCCACAGCGGGCGCAGGATTTCCATGAATTGCGGCAGAGGCGAAACGCTCAACAGCAGACCGACGGCGAACGTCAGCCAGACTATCCAGCCGTTTCGGGATGCTTTCACACCGCCCATTATTCTCTCCCCACTGGAGTGGCCGGCGCGGACACTGGCGGTTTGGCGGCAGGCTTCGCGGCAGCGGGTTGCGCCGTCGCCGGTTTAGCCGCCGCAGGCTTGGCTGGCGTGGTGGTTGGCTTGGCTGGCGTGGTGGCCGCAGGCGCCGCCGTCGCAGGAATCGCCGGTGCGGCGGCCGGTGCAGCGGGGACCGCGGGGCTGACCGGTTTCGGAACCGTCGACGGAATGATCGGCCCACCGCCCTGCGCATCCAGACTTTCCTGGGCCTGGGCGGCAGCGTTGACGCGCTCTTCGGCAGTCCGGTTGTCGCTGAACACCAGCAACAGGTAACGGCTACGGTTCAAGGCGGCGGTCGGAACGGCGCGGACAATGGCAAACGGCTGGCCGGAATCGTGAATCACTTCCTTGACCGTCGCCACCGGATAACCCGCCGGGAAACGCTGACCGAGGCCGGAGCTGACCAGCAGGTCGCCCTCCTTGATGTCGGCGGTATCGGCCACATGCCGCAACTCGAGACGTTCCGGGTTACCGGTGCCGCTGGCAATCGCCCGCAAACCGTTACGGTTCACCTGCACTGGAATGCTGTGGGTGGTATCGGTCAGCAGCAAGACGCGGGAGGTGTAGGGCATCAACTCGACCACCTGCCCCATCAGGCCACGGGCATCGAGTACCGGCTGACCGAGGACCACGCCATCGCGCTCACCTTTATTGATGATGATGCGATGGGTGAAGGGGTTGGGGTCCATGCCGATCAACTCGGCCACTTCGACCTTCTCGTTGACCAGGGCCGAAGAGTTGAGCAACTCGCGCAACCGGACGTTCTGCTCGGTCAGGGCGGCAAGCTTCTGCATGCGCCCCTGCAACAGCAGGTTCTCGGTCTTGAGTTTTTCGTTTTCGGCGACGAGTTCGGTCCGGCTGCCAAACTGACTGGCAACGCCTTCCCACAGCCGTCCGGGCAGGTCGGTGATCCAGTAGGCGTCCATCAGCACCAGCGACATCTGGCTGCGTGCAGGCTTGAGCAGACTGAAACGGGCATCGACCACCATCAGCGCGACCGATAGCACGACCAGCACCAACAGGCGCACGCCAAGTGAAGGGCCCTTGGTGAAAAGCGGTTTAATAAGCCGCTCCTCCCAGGCAAATGTTCTGTTTATTCATACGGCAGCAATCCGGCCTGGATGCAGACTGACAGAAGATAAACGCGAACAGGCAGCACTGCAAAGTGCCGCCTGCGCGCTCAACAGCATAGAGGCAACCCGGCGACTTATTCGCTGGAAAGCAGGTCCATGGTGTGTTTATCCATCATTTCCAATGCACGGCCACCGCCGCGAGCAACGCAGGTCAGCGGGTCTTCGGCAACGATCACCGGCAGACCGGTTTCCTGGGCCAGCAATTTGTCCAGGTCACGCAGCAAGGCGCCACCACCGGTCAGTACCAGGCCACGTTCGGCGATATCGGAAGCCAGCTCCGGAGGCGATTGCTCCAGGGCGCTTTTCACGGCCTGAACGATGGTTGCCAGGGACTCTTGCAGAGCTTCCAGCACTTCGTTGGAGTTCAGGGTGAATGCGCGTGGAACGCCTTCGGCCAGGTTACGCCCGCGAACGTCGACTTCGCGAACTTCGCCGCCCGGATACGCGGTACCGATTTCCTGCTTGATGCGCTCGGCGGTGGATTCACCGATCAGGCTGCCGTAGTTGCGACGTACGTAGGTGATGATCGCTTCGTCGAAGCGGTCGCCGCCCACACGTACGGATTCGGCGTAAACCACACCGTTCAGGGAGATCAGCGCGATTTCAGTGGTACCGCCACCGATATCCACGACCATCGAACCGCGAGCTTCTTCAACCGGCAGACCGGCACCGATCGCAGCGGCCATTGGCTCTTCGATCAGGAACACTTCACGGGCACCGGCGCCAAGGGCCGATTCACGGATGGCACGACGCTCAACCTGGGTGGATTTGCATGGAACGCAGATCAACACGCGTGGGCTAGGCTGCAGGAAGCTGTTTTCGTGAACCTTGTTGATGAAGTACTGCAGCATTTTTTCGCACACGCTGAAGTCGGCGATCACACCGTCTTTCATCGGACGAATGGCAGCAATGTTGCCCGGCGTACGACCCAGCATGCGCTTGGCTTCGGTGCCGACAGCAACGACACTTTTCTGGTTACCGTGTGTCCGAATGGCCACAACGGAGGGCTCATTCAGGACGATACCGCGCTCGCGCACGTAAATAAGGGTGTTGGCAGTGCCCAGGTCAATGGAAAGATCGCTGGAAAACATGCCACGCAGTTTCTTGAACATGGGAAAGGGACCCTAGGCAACGCGTGGGTAAAAAAGTGCGGCAAACTCTAACAACGACAGGGATTTTGGGCAAGGCGCCAATATGTTAAATTGGCCGCTTTTCTGTGCACCAAGCCCCACAATCGCGGCCTTATGACCGTAGAAGTGCGGTAGTGTTCCGACAATCTAACACACGGACGCCGTCCGTTTTGTTTTCCACTGGAGAATCCCAATGGCGCTTGAACGCTCCGACGTGGAAAAAATCGCTCATCTGGCCTGCCTTGGCCTTAATGATGCCGATCTTCCACACATCACTTCGGCCCTTAACAGCATTCTCGGGCTGGTCGACGAAATGCAGGCGGTCGATACCGATGGTATCGAACCGCTGGCCCACCCGCTGGAAGCCAGCCAGCGCCTGCGCGCAGACGTCGTGACCGAGACCAATAACCGCGAGGCCTACCAGTCCATCGCACCAGCGGTCGAAAACGGCCTGTACCTGGTTCCGAAAGTCATCGACTAAAGGGAAAGAGCCTGCAATGCATCAATTGACTCTGGCCGAGATCGCCCGCGGACTCGCCGATAAAAAGTTTTCCTCCGAAGAGCTGACCAAGGTCCTGCTGGCGCGCATCGCCCAGCTTGATCCGCAGCTCAACAGTTTCATCAGCCTCACCGAGGACCTGGCGCTCACGCAGGCGAAAGCCGCTGATGCACGCCGCGCCAATGGTGAGAGCGGCGCCCTGCTCGGCGCGCCGATCGCCCACAAGGACCTGTTCTGCACCCAGGGCATTCGCACCAGCTGCGGCTCGAAGATGCTCGACAACTTCAAGGCGCCGTACGACGCCACTGTCGTCGCCAAGCTGGCCGCTGCCGGCGCCGTGACCCTGGGCAAGACCAACATGGACGAATTCGCCATGGGTTCGGCCAACGAGTCGAGCTACTACGGCGCGGTGAAGAACCCGTGGAACCTGGAACACGTACCGGGCGGTTCGTCCGGCGGTTCGGCGGCGGCGGTTGCCGCTCGTCTGTTGCCTGCGGCCACCGGCACCGACACTGGCGGCTCCATTCGTCAGCCGGCCGCATTGACCAACCTCACTGGCCTGAAACCGACGTACGGTCGCGTATCGCGCTGGGGCATGATTGCCTACGCCTCCAGCCTCGATCAGGGTGGCCCGTTGGCGCGCACTGCCGAAGACTGCGCAATATTGTTGCAAGGTATGGCCGGCTTCGATCCGAATGACTCCACCAGCATCGACGAACCCGTGCCGGACTACAGCGCCAGCCTGAACGGTTCGCTGCAAGGCCTGCGTATCGGCGTGCCGAAAGAGTACTTCAGCGCCGGTCTCGACCCGCGCATTGCCGACCTGGTCATGGCCAGCGTCGAAGAGCTGAAAAAGCTCGGCGCCGTGGTCAAGGAAATCAGCCTGCCGAACATGCAGCACGCGATTCCTGCGTACTACGTGATCGCCCCGGCGGAAGCGTCCTCCAACCTGTCGCGTTTCGACGGCGTACGTTTCGGCTACCGTTGCGCAGACCCGAAAAACCTGGAAGACCTGTACAAGCGCTCCCGTGGCGAAGGTTTCGGGACAGAAGTGCAGCGCCGGATCATGGTCGGTGCCTACGCCCTGTCCGCCGGTTACTACGACGCCTACTACCTGAAGGCGCAGAAGATTCGTCGCTTGATCAAGAACGACTTCATGGCCGCCTTCAATGAGGTCGACATCATCCTCGGCCCAACCACGCCGAACCCGGCCTGGAAGCTTGGCGCCAAGAACAGCGACCCGGTCGCTGCGTACCTGGAAGACGTCTACACCATCACCGCCAACCTCGCAGGCCTGCCCGGCCTGTCGATGCCGGCCGGTTTTGTCGACGGCCTGCCGGTCGGCGTGCAATTGCTCGCTCCGTATTTCCAGGAAGGTCGCCTGTTGAACGTTGCCCACCAGTATCAGTTGAACACTGACTGGCACACCCGCACCCCAACCGGCTTCTGAGGAGACACACATGCAATGGGAAGTCGTGATCGGGCTGGAGATTCATACCCAGCTCACCACCCGGTCGAAAATCTTTTCCGGTAGTTCCACTACCTTCGGTTCCGAGCCGAACACCCAGGCCAGCCTGGTAGACCTGGGCATGCCGGGCGTATTGCCGGTGCTGAACCAGGAAGCGGTACGCATGGCGGTGATGTTCGGTCTGGCGATTGACGCCGAGATCGGCCAGCACAACGTGTTCGCCCGTAAAAACTACTTCTACCCGGATTTGCCCAAGGGCTACCAGATCAGCCAGATGGAGCTGCCGATCGTCGGCAAGGGCCACCTGGACATCGCCCTCGAGGACGGCACGGTCAAACGCGTCGGCATCACCCGCGCGCACCTGGAAGAAGACGCCGGCAAGAGCCTGCACGAAGAATTCAGCGGCGCCACCGGCATCGACCTGAACCGTGCCGGCACACCGCTGCTGGAAATCGTTTCCGAGCCGGACATGCGCAGTGCCAAGGAAGCCGTGGCTTATGTCAAGGCGATCCACGCCCTGGTGCGTTACTTAGGGATTTGCGACGGCAACATGGCCGAAGGTTCGCTGCGTTGCGACTGCAACGTGTCGATCCGTCCGAAAGGCCAGGCCGAGTTCGGCACCCGCTGCGAGATCAAGAACGTCAACTCGTTCCGCTTCATCGAGAAGGCGATCAACAGCGAAATCCAGCGTCAGATCGAATTGATCGAAGACGGCGGCAAGGTGATCCAGCAGACCCGCCTGTACGACCCGAACAAGGACGAGACCCGTCCAATGCGCAGCAAAGAGGAAGCCAACGACTACCGTTACTTCCCCGATCCGGACCTGTTGCCGGTGGTCATCGAAAACTCGTTCCTCGACGACGTGCGCGCCACCCTGCCGGAATTGCCACCGCAAAAGCGCGAGCGCTTCCAGGAGCAGTTCGGTCTGTCGGTCTACGACGCCAGCGTACTGGCCACCAGCCGCGAGCAAGCCGATTACTTCGAGAAAGTCGCGAGCATCGGCGGCGACGCCAAACTGGCGGCGAACTGGGTGATGGTCGAGTTGGGCAGCCTGCTCAACAAGCAAGGCCTGGACATCGAAGAGTCGCCGGTTTCCGCCGAGCTTCTGGGCGGCATGCTGCTGCGCATCAAGGACAACACTATCTCCGGCAAGATCGCCAAAGTGGTGTTTGAAGCGATGGCCAACGGCGAAGGCAGCGCAGACGAGATCATCGACAAGCGCGGCCTCAAGCAAGTGACCGACACCGGCGCCATCTCGGCGGTGCTGGACGAAATGCTCGCGGCCAACGCCGAGCAGGTCGAACAATACCGCGCGGCAGACGAAGCCAAGCGCGGCAAGATGTTCGGCTTCTTCGTCGGTCAGGCCATGAAAGCCTCCAAAGGCAAGGCCAACCCGCAACAGGTCAACGAACTGCTCAAAAGCAAGCTCGAAGGCTGATGAGAATGGAGCCAGCCCGACTCACTGGCTCCATTCCCCTGTGGGAGCGGGCTTGCTCGCGAATGCGGTTCGGCACTCAATTCAATGTTGACTGTCAGAATGCATTCGCGAGCAAGCCCGCTCCCACATTTGTTTTTTGGAACACCCAAATGAAACGTCTGCTCGGCGCCTGCGCCCTCCTCTCGTTCCTGGCCGGTTGCGCCAGCACCGACACCGTCGATCCGCATGGCTACGACAAAACCGGCGTGGCTTCGTACTACGGCGCCAAACACCAAGGCAAACGCACCGCCAACGGCGAGCGTTTCAACATGAATTCCATGACCGCCGCCCATCGCCAGCTACCCTTCGGTACACGGGTGAAGGTCACCAATCTGAATAACGACAAATCCTGCGTGGTGCGCATCAATGATCGCGGGCCGCACACCCGGGGCCGCCTGATCGACCTGTCCAAGGAAGCCGCCGAGCGCCTGGGCATGCTGCGCAGCGGCACCGCGCGGGTTCGCGTGCAAGCCCTCGACGACTGACCGATGGAGCCCCGACCATTTTCGGATTAGCCGATTTACCCCTGATCAGCGTGATCGAATTGCTCAGCGGATTGCTCCTGCTGATTGTCGGCGCCGAATTGATGGTGCGCGCCGCCGTACGCATCGCCGCGCGGTTGCACGTACGACCGCTGATCATCGGCCTGACCATCGTCGCCCTCGGCAGCAGCGCACCGCAGATGGCGGTCAGCCTGCAAGCGACCCTGGCGCACAATGCCGACATCGCCGTCGGCAGTGTGATCGGCAGCAGCATTTTCAACATCCTCGTCACCCTCGGGTTGTCTGCGCTGATCATTCCGCTGCGGGTTTCCCGACAATTGGTGCGCCTGGATATTCCGTTGATGATCGGCGCCAGCCTGTTGGTGTTCGTACTCGCCTGGAATGAAGAACTGACCCGGGCCGACGGCGTGATGTTGCTGACGGCGCTGGCGATTTACCTGGGCTTGTTACTGCGTCAGTCGCGACACTCGGCACGCCCGGTATCGAGCCATGATCACAACGGCCAGGCGTCATGGCTGAGCAGCCTGCTGATGATCGTCGCCGGACTGGCGATGCTGGTGTACGCCGGACACTTGCTGCTGGGGGCAGCCGTTGCGGTCGCTACCGACCTTGGGCTGTCGGAGCGGATCATCGGCCTGACCATCGTCGCCGTCAGCACCTCACTGCCTGAGCTCGCCACTTCGTTGATCGCGGCTATACGCGGCGAACGCGATATTGCCGTGGGCAACGTGATTGGCAGCAACCTGTTCAACCTCCTGGGCGTGCTCGGCTTTACCGCGCTCGTGGCACCGTCACCGCTGTCGGTGTCGCCCAACGCCCTGGATTTCGACCTGCCGGTGATGCTCGGCATCGCGGCGCTGTGCCTGCCGGTGTTCTACTCCGGCTATCGGGTGACCCGCGCCGAAGGTCTGCTGTTTCTGGGTTTGTACCTGGCGTATGGGCTGCACGTGGTGTCGTTCACCACCGGCATGCCACTGGCCGGCAAGCTGGAACACTTGATGCTGTTATTCGTCCTGCCAGCGCTGGTAGCGTTTTTGCTGTTCACGTCACTACGCGCCTGGCGTCGCCAACACCATAAGAAGGAAGCCCCATGACCGAGAATAAAAAACCCGGCGTTGAAGTCCGCCGCCAAGTAATGGGCGACGCCTTCGTCGACCGCGCACTGGGCAACGCCACCGAGTTCACCCAGCCGCTGCAGGACTTCGTCAATGAACACGCCTGGGGCGGCGTGTGGAATCGCGAAGGCCTGCCGCTGAAAACCCGCAGCCTGATCACCCTTGCCGCCCTGACCGCACTCAAGTGCCCGCAGGAGCTGAAAGGTCACGTGCGCGGTGCGCTGAACAACGGCTGCACTGTGGATGAAATTCGCGAAGCGCTGCTGCATTGCGCGGTGTATGCCGGTGTGCCGGCGGCGATCGATGCGTTTCGGGCGGCGCAGGAAGTGATCGACAGTTACCAGAAGCCAGAGTGAATCAAAGAAATTCAGGCTGCCTGATCTGGCGCCATCGCGAGCAAGCTCGCTCCCACAGGGGGTCTTCGGTGTGAATAGAATTTGATCAACAACAAAGAAACCTGTGGGAGCGAGCTTGCTCGCGATGAAGCCCTAAAGCGCAGCGACAATCCGGAAGCTAAATCCACCCACCCCACTGCAACAAAAAGATCCCGATATTGGTGGTCACCGCCGCCATCAACGTGGTGATCACGATAATCGCCGCCGCCAGCTCGTGATTGCCATCCGCCGCCCGGGCCATGACGAAACTGGCCGCCGCTGTCGGGCTGCCGAAGTACAAAAACAGAATCCCCAGCTCCGCACCACGGAAGCCCCAGAGCCACGCACCGAGTGTCGCCAGGATCGGCAGACCGAGCATTTTCACCAGGCTCGAACTGAACGCCATCGAACCGCTTTTTCGCAGCGCCGCCAGCGACAGCGTGCCGCCGATGCAGATCAGCGCCAGCGGCAACGTGGTTTGCGCCAGGTACTGGCCGGAGGTTTCCAGCCAGCCGGGCAAGCCGATCTTGAAATAGGCGAATGGTGCAGCCGCAATCACGCTGATGATCAGCGGATTGCTGAACACGCTTTTGCAGATGCTCCACGGATCGGACTTGATCACCGGGCTGTACACCGCCAGCACAATGGTCGAAAGGGTGTTGTAGAACAGGATCACCAGCGCCGCCAGGATCGCTCCGAGGGAAATCCCGTAGTCGCCGTACATGCTTGCCGCCAGCGCCAGGCCAATGACCCCGTTGTTACCGCGAAAGGCACCTTGGGTGTAGATCCCCCGATCTTCCCGCGGGCACTTCCAGATCGCCCAAACCCAGGCGATGGCAAAACACACCAGGGTCGCAAGGGAAAAATAGATCAGCAGCGCAGGCTGCAACGCCGCGTGCAAGTCGGCATGCAGGATGCCCAAAAACAGCAACGCCGGCATGGTGACGTTGAACACCAATGCTGACGCGGTGTGGATGAAATTGTCGTTGATCCAGTCGATGCGCTTGAGCAGCACCCCCAGAAACAGCATGACGAACACCGGCGCAGTGATGTTCAGGGTTTCGAGGAAAATTGCCAGCATGCCGGGAGGACCTTGGGGTGGGCGTCGTTAGGGGGCTAATGATAAGCCACTGAAGACTTCGGCGCCTGCTGGATCGCCTTCGCGAGCAAGCCCGCTCCCACATTTGATCAGTGTCGAACACAAAACCTGTGCACGGCGAAAATCCAGTGTGGGAGCGGGCTTGCTCGCGAAGCAGGCGACTCGGTCTTAAGTGATCGGCGCCGGATTGAACAGGGTGATGTCGTTATGCAGTTTGTGCTGCTCGGCCCACGTCTGCTTCTTGCCGCTCGCCACGTCCAGATAGTAGTGGAACAACTCCCAGCCAAGATCTTCGATGGACGCGCGGCCGGTGGCAATGCGCCCTGCGTCGATGTCGATCAGGTCCGGCCAGCGTTGCGCCAGTTCGGTCCGGGTAGAGACCTTCACCACCGGCGCCATGGCCAGACCGTAAGGCGTGCCACGACCGGTGGTGAACACGTGCAGGTTCATCCCCGCCGCCAACTGCAAGGTCCCGCAGACAAAGTCGCTGGCCGGGGTCGCGCAGAAGATCAGGCCTTTGCGCTTGAATCGCTCGCCAGGGCCAAGCACGCCGTTGATCGCGCTGCTGCCGGACTTGACGATCGATCCCAGGGATTTCTCGACAATGTTCGACAACCCGCCCTTCTTGTTGCCCGGCGTGGTGTTGGCGCTGCGATCCGCCTCGCCCTTGGCCAGGTAGCGGTCGTACCAGTCCATTTCCCGCACCAGTTCCTGAGCGACGTCCTGGTTTTCCGCGCGGGAGGTCAGCAGATAAATCGCATCGCGCACTTCGGTGACTTCGGAGAACATCACCGTCGCACCGGCCCGCAGCAGCAGGTCCGAGGCATATCCGAGCGCCGGGTTGGCGGTGATGCCGGAGAACGCATCACTGCCACCGCATTGCATGCCCAGGATCAACTCGGATGCCGGCACGGTTTCCCGACGACGTTGATCGAGCTTCTTCAAGCGCGTCTCGGCCAGTTCCATGATCTGCTCGATCATCTCGGTGAAGCCGTGACTGGAATCCTGCAAGCGGTACAGCCATGGCTCGCTCAAATCCACCGAGCTGTCGTTCTCGTGCATCACTTGCCCGGCCTGCAATTTCTCGCAGCCCAGGCTGATCACCAAGGCTTCGCCACCCAGGTTCGGGTTGCGTGCCAGGTTGCGCACGGTGCGGATCGGGATGTACGCGTCGGTGGCGGTGATGGCCACGCCACAGCCGTAGCTGTGGGTCAGCGCCACCACATCATCGACGTGCGGGTACTTGGGCAGCAACTCGTCCTTGATGCGCTTGACCGCATGATCCAGTACTCCGGTCACGCACTGCACGGTGGTAGTGATGCCGAGAATGTTGCGCGTGCCGACGGTGCCGTCGGCGTTGCGATAACCCTCGAAAGTGAAGCCCTCCAGCGGTGCCTGCGCGGCCGGCACGTCGGTGGACAGCGGCAGGCTGTCCAGCGGTGGCGCGGTCGGCATGCGCAGTTGATCTTCCTTGACCCAACTGCCGCGGGGAATCGGCTGCAAGGCATAACCAATGACCTGGCCATAACGAATCACCTGGCCACCTTCGGGAATGTCTTCCAGGGTGACCTTGTGGCTCTGCGGCACGAAATCCACGGTAACCAGACCGTCCGCAAACTCGGTGCCGGCCGGTACGCCCTGATCATTGACCACAATCACTACGTTGTCCCGCTCGTGCAGGCGGATGTAGCGCGGCGAGTCGGAATGTTCAATCAACTGCATGACGCCGCTCCTCAGGAATGCGCTTGAGACAATTTGCCTGGGGCTTCAGTACCGTTCGCTGGTGGCTCTTTGAGCACCACGCGCTTGATCGGGCCCACGATCACCAGGTAGCTGAACACCGCAACCAGTGCGTTGCAACCGACGAACACCAACGCCCACTTGAATGAACCGGTGGAGCTGATGATGTAACCGATCACGATTGGAGTGGTGATCGAAGCAATGTTACCGAAGGTGTTGAACAGGCCGCCGCTCAGACCGGCGATCTGCTTCGGCGACGTGTCGGACACCACGGCCCAGCCCAGTGCACCGACGCCTTTGCCGAAGAACGCCAGGGCCATGAAGCCGACGACCATCCATTCTACGTCCACGTAGTTGCACGCCACGATGCTGCTGGAAACCAGCAGGCCAGCGATGATCGGCGCCTTGCGGGCGAAGGTCAGGGAATGGCCCTTGCGCAACAGGTAATCGGAAATCACCCCGCCGAGCACACCACCGATGAAGCCGCAGATTGCCGGCAAGGACGCGATGAAACCGGCCTTGAGGATGGTCATGCCGCGCTCCTGCACCAGGTACACCGGGAACCAGGTCAGGAAGAAGTAAGTGATGCCATTGATGCAGTACTGGCCCAGGTACACGCCGAGCATCATGCGGTTGGTCAGTAACTGGCGGATGTAATCCCACTTCGGACCGTCGGACTTCTTGCCCTTCTGGTCCATGTCGACCATGCCGCCGTTTTCGGAGATGTGCTTGAACTCAGCATCGTTGATCCGTGGGTGTTCGCGCGGGCTGTAGATCACTTTCAGCCAGACCAGCGAGAAGATGATGCCCAGGATACCCATGACGATGAACACGTGCTCCCAGCCGAAGGAGTAGACGATCCAGCCCATCAGCGGAGCGAACAGCACGGTGGCGAAGTATTGCGCCGAGTTGAAGATCGCCGAGGCCGTACCGCGTTCAGCAGTCGGGAACCACGCCGCAACGATTCGGGCGTTACCAGGGAAGGACGGCGCTTCAGCCAGGCCCACCAGGAAGCGCAGCATGAACAGCGCAACCACCGCCGTGGACATGCCGAATTCACCGACGAAGCCTTGCAGCACGGTGAACAGCGACCAGGTGAAGATGCTCAATGCGTAGATTTTTTTCGAGCCAAAACGGTCCAGTAGCCAGCCGCCGGGGATTTGCCCGGCCACATAGGCCCAACCGAATGCGGAGAAGATGTAGCCGAGGGTCACGGCGTCGATGCCGAGGTCTTTTTGCAGGCTGGAGCCAGCGATTGCGATGGTAGCCCGGTCGGCGTAGTTGATTGTGGTCACCAGAAACAGCATGAGCAGGATCAAATAGCGGACGTGAGTCGGCTTCTGGGTCGGTTGCATGTAGATGTACTCCCACTGATTATTTTTATGCGGGTAATAACGGTGTTCTGTAGGAGCGAGCTTGCTCGCGATGGTCGTCAACGATGACGCTGGGCATCAGGCTGAACTTCGCGATCTCGAGACCATCGCGAGCAGAGCTCGCTCCTACAGGGGGCGCGGTATCGTTGCCAATGCCGCGGTGTTTCTTGTTACGAACCGATGTAGCTGGTCTTCACGACCGTGTAGAACTCTTGCGCATAGCGACCTTGCTCACGTGATCCATAGGATGAACCTTTACGCCCACCGAACGGAACGTGGTAATCCACACCGGCGGTCGGCAGGTTGACCATCACCATCCCGGCCTGGGAGTGGCGTTTGAAGTGGTTGGCGTACTTCAGCGAGGTGGTGGCAATGCCCGCCGACAGCCCGAACTCGGTGTCGTTGGCCATGGCCAGCGCGGCTTCGTAATCGGCGACGCGGACGATGTTGGCCACCGGGCCGAAGATCTCTTCCTGGCTGATGCGCATCGAAGCTTCGCTGTCGGCAAACAGGGTTGGCGCGAGGAAGTAACCCTCGGTGTCGCACGTCACCAGACCACCGCCGCTGACCAGACGCGCACCTTCGGACTGGCCGATGTCGATGTACTTCATGTCCTGCTCGAGTTGCGCTTGCGAGACCACCGGACCGATATCGGTACCCGCCTTCAATGCATGGCCGACCTTGATCGACTTCATGCGCTCGGCCATGGCTTCGACGAACCGGTCGTGAATCCCGGCGGTGACGATAAAGCGGCTGGAAGCGGTGCAACGCTGGCCGGTGGAGTAGAACGCGCTCTGCACTGACAACTCGACCGCTTGCTTGAGGTCGGCGTCGTCGAGAATGATCTGCGGGTTCTTGCCGCCCATTTCCAACTGGACTTTGGCCTGGCGCGATACACAGCTGACAGCGATCTGACGACCCACGCCCACGGAGCCTGTGAAGCTGATGCCGTCGACTTTCGGGCTGTGGACCAGTGCATCGCCCACCACGCGACCGCTGCCCATCACCAGGTTGAACACACCGGCCGGGAAGCCTGCGCGGGAGATGATTTCGGCCAGGGCCCAGGCGCAACCTGGAACCAGGTCTGCGGGTTTCAGCACGACGCAGTTGCCGTAGGCCAGGGCCGGGGCGATTTTCCATGCCGGGATGGCGATCGGGAAGTTCCACGGGGTGATCAGACCGACCACTCCCAAGGCTTCGCGAGTGACTTCAACGTTGACGCCCGGACGCACCGACGGCAGGTAGTCGCCGGACAGGCGCAGGCACTCGCCGGCGAAGAACTTGAAGATATTGCCGGCGCGGGTCACTTCGCCGATGGCTTCAGGCAGGGTCTTGCCCTCTTCCCGGGCCAGCAAGGTGCCGAGCTCTTCGCGACGGGCGAGGATTTCAGTACCGACTTTGTCCAGGGAATCGTGACGCGCCTGAATGCCGGAAGTGGACCAGGCCGGGAACGCGGCACGGGCGGCGTCGATGGCGGCGTGGACCTGAGCCAGATCAGCCTTGGCGTAGTCGCCGATGGCGTCGCTCAGTTCGGACGGGTTGATGTTGGTCGAATAATCGCCACCGGCAACCCATTCGCCGTTGATGTAGTTATCGAAACGCTTTGCATCTGCCACTTTGAGATCTCCTCACGCAAAAGGCCGCTGATTGCTCAGCGGCCTTACTTAAACGGATGTGTTACTGCGCACCCTGCTTGTCGATCAGCGCGGCGAGCATTTCGTACTCTTCGCCGGTCAGATCGGTCAGCGGTGCACGCACAGGACCTGCGTCGTAGCCGGCAATTTTTGCCCCGGCCTTGACGATGCTTACGGCATAACCGGCTTTGCGGTTACGGATGTCCAGGTACGGCAGGAAGAAGTCGTCGATGATCTTGCCGACGGTGGCGTGATCTTCGCGAGCGATCGCGTGGTAGAAGTCCATCGCGGTTTTCGGAATGAAGTTGAACACCGCCGAGGAGTAGACCGGCACGCCCAGTGCCTTGTAGGCCGCGGCGTAGACTTCGGCGGTCGGCAAGCCACCCAGGTAGCTGAAGCGATCACCGAGGCGGCGACGGATCGACACCATCAACTCGATATCACCCAGGCCATCCTTGTAGCCGATCAGGTTCGGGCAGCGCTCGGCCAGACGTTCCAGCAGCGGCGCGGTCAGGCGGCAGACGTTACGGTTGTAGACCACCACGCCGATGTTGACCGACTTGCACACGGCTTCAACGTGGGCGGCAACGCCGTCCTGGCTGGCTTCGGTCAGGTAGTGCGGCAGCAGCAGCAGACCTTTGGCGCCCAGACGCTCGGCTTCCTGTGCGTATTCGATAGCCTGGCGGGTCGAACCGCCGACACCGGCCAGGATTGGCACGCTGGTGGCGCAAGTGTCGACCGCAGTCTTGATGATTTGCGAATATTCGCTGGCCGCCAGAGAGAAGAACTCACCGGTGCCGCCTGCGGCGAACAGAGCCGAGGCGCCGTATGGGGCCAGCCATTCCAGGCGCTTGATGTAACCCGCGCGATTGAAGTCGCCCTGAGCATTGAAATCGGTAACCGGGAAAGACAGCAGACCGGAAGAGAGGATGGACTTCAGTTCTTGTGGATTCATTATTCGAACACCCTGGATTGCGACGTTGTGTGAGAAAACCGTTCAGCCTGCGCTGAAGTTGTAGGTCATCGTACAACTTAAAATACAACCGTCAACTGCATTTCATCGCTGGGGGTGAAAATTGTTGGACAAGAATGTGTTTAGCCCTTGTTTGATTGAGTTTCCGTGGAGGAGAACAGGGAGGATCACACCTCGAAAAACAGGTGCTCAGGAGATACGTTGTCGGAAGATATAAGCGGGTGGGGGGGGATAAGTAAAAGAGAGGCTAACTGAAGGTTTTGTGGAACGGCTTGCGGCCCCTTCGCGAGCAAGCCCGCTCCCACATTCGAATTTCTGCGAACTCACTATTTGTGAACGACGCAGATCAATTGTGGGAGCGGGCTTGCTCGCGAAGGCAATCTGTCAGCCAATACAGGACTGGAATCAGAACACTCAGCCCCGCTGCGCCTCAGCCTCTTCATGGGCATGACGCAACCGCTCACGGCTGTTGGTCAGGTGCAAACGCATGGCGGCCCGCGCCGCATCGGAATCCTGACGGGCAATGGCGTCGTAGATTTCTTCGTGCTCACGGCTCAGGCGACTCATGTAGTGCTGCTGGTCGTCATGGGCCAGGCGCGCGGAGTTCAGCCGTGTGCGCGGAATGATGCTGGTACCCAGGTGGGTCATGATGTCGGTGAAGTAGCGGTTGCCGGTGGACAGCGCTATTTCGAGGTGGAAGGCGAAGTCCGAAGCCACGGCGTCACTGGCGTGAGCGGCACTTTCATTCAACGCATCGAGGGCGGCGCGCATGTTGGCCAGTTGTTCCGGACTGCGACGTTGCGCCGCCAGCCCGGCAGACTCCACTTCCAGACTGATGCGCAGTTCCAGGATCGCCAGCACATCTCGCAGGGTTACCACAGTCGCCGGGTCGATACGGAAACCGCTCGGGCTCGGCGTGTCGAGCACGAAGGTGCCGATACCGTGGCGGGTTTCCACTTGCCCTGCCGCCTGCAAACGGGAAATCGCCTCGCGCACCACCGTGCGGCTGACACCATGGGCATCCATGATGGCCGACTCGGTGGGCAACTTGTCGCCACGCTTGAGATGGCCGTCGCGGATCTGCTCCGACAGCACCGTCACCAGTTCCTGAGCGAGGCTGCGGCGCTTGCGTGGGAGGCGTGGTACGTCGTTCGGGTTTTCCATGGTGAACATCTGTCTCGAAAAAATCGGCGGCTGAAAGCGCATCATAGCGCAACGCGGTTGTACGATCACCTTACCCTGTAGGAGCGAGCCTGCTCGCGATGGAGGTTAACGATAACGCGTGCTTCCTGGATCAACGCGGCGTTTTCAAGTCCATCGCGAGCGAGCTCGCTCCTACAAGGAATCAGGGTGTTCAGGCAGTCACGGTCTGGTCCACCAGATGGCCATTCTCGATACGAATGTGCCGAGGGTGGAAGCGCTTCAGGCTGCTGCGATGACCGACACTGACGATGCTCAGCCCCGGCAACTCGTCGATCAGCGCCTGATAAAGCGTGGCCTCGTCTTCTTCGTCCATCGCCGAGGTGGCCTCATCCATGTACAGCCATTGCGGTGCATAAAGCAGCGCACGGGCGAAGGCCAGGCGCTGCTGCTCACCCGGCGACAACATGCGCTGCCAGTGGTTGGCTTCGTCGAGACGGGCAATCAGGTGCGGCAAGCGGCAGGTTTCCAGTACCTGCGCGTAGCGCTCGTTCGGATAAGTATCGCCGGGCTGTGGATAACTGAGGACATCACGCAGGGTGCCAATCGGCAAATACGGTTTTTGCGGCAGGAACAGGTAGCGCGCCGATGGCAGGCGAATACTGCCGTGGCCGGTCGGCCACAGATGCCCCATCGCCCGCAGCAGGGTCGATTTGCCGCTGCCGGAACGACCGCTGAGCATCACACGCTCGCCCTCCTTCACGGTCATGTCGGCATTGGTCAGCAGGTGACGACCTTCAGCCAGGTCGAGGCCGAGGTTGTGCACCTTCAGCACCGACCCCGAATTCTGGACGTCGATGGCCGGCGCACGTTCTTCGTTGTCACGCATGGCCTGGTGGAAGCTCAACAGACGATCGCAGGTGGCGCGCCAGGAAGCGAGGCTCTGGTAGGCACTGATAAACCAGCTGAAACTTTCCTGCACATTGCCGAACGCCGAGCTGATTTGCATCAGTTCGCCCAGTTCGATCTTGCCGGAAAGGTAACGCGGGGCGGCAACCATGAAGGGGAAGATGATCGCGGCCTGGCTGTAACCAGCGGTGAAGAACGTCAGGCGCTTGGACACCTTCATGATGTCCCAGAAGTTATGCCAGACCATCCCGAAGCGGCTGCTCAACCGGCGGTTTTCGTTCGGCTCTCCGTTGTACAACGCGATGCTTTCGGCGTTCTCGCGAATTCGCACCATGGAGAAACGCAGGTCAGCTTCGAAGCGTTGTTGCTGATTGTTCAGGCCGATCAGGCGACGACCGATCAAATGCGTCAACCAGCTGCCGACCACCGCGTAAACCAGCACGCACCAGAACATGTAGCCGGGAATGGTGATGCCGAAGACTTCAATACTGCCCGACACACCCCACAGGATGATCGAGAACGACACCAGGCTGACGATATTGCGCAGCAGCCCGATACCCAGCTCAAGGGTGTTGGAGGTGAAGTTGTTGAGGTCTTCGGAAATCCGCTGGTCCGGGTTATCGGTGTAACCGCCCTGCTCCAGCTGGTAGTAGTTTTTGTCACCCAGCCAGCGGGTGAAATGCTTTTCGGTGAGCCATGCCCGCCAGCGGATCGTCAGCATCTGCGTCAGGTACAGCCGATACACCGCGCCGACGATCGCCACCGCAGCAATCCCGCAGAAATACAGGATCAGCCGCCAGAATGCCTCCTCGTCCTTTTGTTGCAGCGCGTTGTAGAAATCCTTGTACCAGGTGTTGAACCACACCGAGATCCCTACGCTGATCAGCGACAGCGCAATCACGGCGATCAGCAGAGTCCAGGCTTTGACCTTCTCTTCACTGCGCCAGTAAGGCGTGATCATCGCCCACACTTTGCGAAAAAACTGCCCGCGCACAGCGTCGTTGACCGCGGAATACTCAGCGTTCTGATTCATGGATAAGGCTCAATAGAAAAAAGTACACACACGAACCGATCATAGATGATCGGTCCGGTTTTTCGCGAGATACGGCCCGCATTCGTTCAGCGCAGGTTCAGCGGCGAACGGGACGCTTCTGCAGTTTGCGCTGCAGGGTGCGGCGGTGCATGCCCAGGGCACGGGCGGTGGCGGAGATGTTGCCTTCGTGTTCGGTCAGCACGCGCTGGATGTGCTCCCACTGCAGGCGGTCCACGGACATCGGGTTTTCCGGCACCAGGCTGTCGAGGTCGGCGTGCTCGGACAGCAGCGCCGCCAGCACGTCGTCGGCGTCCGCCGGCTTGCACAGGTAGTTGCAGGCACCGCGCTTGATCGCCTCGACGGCAGTGGCGATGCTCGAGTAACCGGTGAGGATCACCACGCGCATTTCCGGGTCCATTTCCAGCAACTTGGGCAGCAGCACCAAGCCGGAATCGCCGTCCATCTTCAGGTCAAGGGCAGCGTAATCCGGCAGATCGGCCTTGGCCAGCTCCAGGCCTTCCTCGGCGGAACCGGCAGTGCTGACGCGAAAACCGCGGCGAGCCATGGCACGGGCCATGACGCGGGTGAATGTGGCGTCGTCATCGACCAGCAACAAATGCGGCAGTTCTTCGCCTTCGACTTGGATCTCTTCACTCATGTTCGTCTCCTCGGGCGACACGGGGCAGGCGCAGCTCGGTGAGCGTGCCACCTTCCTCATGACTGTAGAGTTTCACTGAGCCGCCGGCGCGTGTCACGCTGGCCTTGCTCAAAAACAGGCCCAGGCCGAAGCCTTTGCCCTTGGTGGTAAAAAACGGCTTGCCGATTTGCTCGGCAATGGCCAGCGGCACACCGGCGCCATGGTCACGAATGCTGATGGTGAGGTTTTCCCAATCCCAGTCCAGCGTCACTTGCAGCCCTTCGGGGCAGGCATCGGCAGCGTTGTTCAACAGATTCAGCAAAGCCTGGGTCAGGTCCGGCGGCGGCGCCATCCGGGGGACCGGGCCCTGGCCGAGGCGCTGGAAGCGATAACTGGCTTCCGGGCGCATCAGGTGCCAGCGATTGAGGGCTTCATCAAGCCAATCGGTGACGTCCTGCATCTCCACCGCCAACCGGCGATTGGCCTCGGCGGCGCGTACCAGATGCTGCAAAGTCTCTTTACACAGCTTGACCTGATCCTGCAGCACGCTCAGGTCGTCCTGCAACATCGGATCATGATGATCTTGGCGCATTTCCTTGAGTAGCACACTCATGGTCGCCAACGGCGTGCCCAGTTCATGGGCCGCACCGGCGGCCTGGGTGGCGACGGCCAGCAGTTGCTGATCGCGCAGGCCTTCTTCGCGGCGAATGGCGCGCAGCTCTTCCTGACGACGCAGCTCTTCGGCCATGCGCGCGGCGAAAAACGTGATCACCGCTGCAGCCAGGGCGAAGCTCAGCCACATTCCGTACACCTGCAGGTTTTCCCGGGCGATCGGGAAGGTTTGCAGCGGATAGAACTGCGCCAGCAACAGCGTGTACATCGTCAACGCGATACCCGACAGGATCACCGAGTAACGCCACGGCAAGGTCACGGCGGCAATGGTCAGCGGAACCAGGTAATAGGAGACGAAGGGGTTGGTCGAGCCACCGGAGAAATACAGCAATGCGCTGTGGATAAACAGATCGCAGGCCAGTTGCACGGCGTATTCGAGCTCGGTCACCGGCCACGAGGTACGCAGGCGAATGGCCGTGAACACGCACAGCAGCATTGAACATGCGAGCGTCGCCGCCAATTGAAACCAGGGCAGTGGCAGCAATTCGAGCCAGTAGGCCAGGCCAACGGAACCGGCCTGGGCGGCCAGCACCAACGTGCGGATGAACGTCAGCCGCCAGAGGTTCTGGCGAGTGGCGGAAGTGATTTGAACGGGGGCGAGCATGAGCTCTCCTGATGAGCGCTCCAGGCGGATCGCAGGGAGTATAACCAAGCGCGGGGGCTGACAGGCAAAAGTGCGGCAAACGGCCACAGTGCTACCCATAATTTTCGCGGGCGATGACAACTGCGGCGAGGGGGCTTGCCCCCGTTCGGCTGCGAAGCAGTCGCAAATAGGTCGATGCGGTCTAACTGTCATTACGCGGTGCAGGTTTTGGGACTGCTGCGCAGTCCAACGGGGGCAAGCCCCCTCGCCACAGGGCCACCTGAGTTCCATCTGTATAGAAGTTGTAACTGTGCGAACCGGAACTTAAAAGCTAGAGTCTGATGGTTTCACGCAGGTCCGGACCATACCCCTGCGCACCTTTCAAGGAGCCTTCATGCACACATTCCGCCGCAGCGCCGCCCTCCTCGCCCTGAGCGTTGGCACCGTCGCCAGCCTCCCGGCCCTGGCCGCCGACGAGCTTCATTACAACCAGATTTCCCTGCGCGCCGAAGTCAGTCAGGAAGTGGCCCGCGACCTGATGATCGTGACCCTCTACACCGAAGAACAGAACACCGACCCGGCCAAACTCGCCGCCGATGTCAGCACCACCATGAACAAGGCGCTGGCCAAGGCCAAGCAAGTCAAGGACATCACTCTGCGCCAGGGCAGCCGCAACAGCTACCCGATCTATGGCACCAAGGGCCAGAAAATCACCGGCTGGCGCGAGCGCGCCGAATTGCGCCTGGAAAGCCCGGACTTCGCTGCGCTGTCGAAGCTGACCGGCGAACTGCTCACCGACCTGAAAATGGGCGGCATGGACTTCGCTATCGCCACCCCGACCCGCAAGGCCAGCGAAGACGCCTTGCTCAAGGACGCCGTGACCGCCTTCAAGGCCCGCGCCCAACTGGCCACCGACGCCCTTGGCGGCAAGAGCTACAAAATCGTCAACCTGAACCTCAACAGCAACGGTTATCCACAGCCTTACATGCGCGCGCCGATGATGATGAAAGCCGCCGCCATGGACAGCGCACCGGTGACGCCGGATGTCGAGGCCGGCACCAGCCAGGTCAGCATGACCGCCGATGGCTCGATTGAAGTACTGATGCCTTGAATCGGTAGCCCGTAAACAAAAACGGCGATCATGAAAATGATCGCCGTTTTTTTTTGGCAGTTTTCAGGCATGAGCTATAACTGGATAGGTCCCCCCGAGAAAAGCCGTCGATTGGCCACTATCGGTACAACAATAACCACTCTTATTCACGCCATGCCCACCCCACAATCCGGGGTATGAATAAGTAACACCCCGCCCCACGCGGGAGCAACCCTAGTCAAGAGCGCACTGTAAAAGTGCGTCATTTGCACCGTAAAAACGCCGCGCAAACGGTCAAATGCGTCAGGAATTATACAAATGCGACATTAAGGTACGTTCGTGCCACTGTTTAAGGCTTGTAGTCACTCTGGATCTTGCATTGGGTATGGCCCCTGCATAAGTATCCGCAGGCACGACTCACGAGGTCGTCCTCTAATTCCAAAAATGACAACAAATCATGAGGCCACCATGCTTAAACACGCGGTCATTCCGTTCTTAGTTGGCGCAAGCTTGTTAGCCAGCGCACCGTTCGCCCAAGCAGCGACTAACCTGGTGTTCTGCTCCGAAGGGAGCCCGGCCGGTTTCGATCCAGGTCAATACACCACCGGAACCGACTTCGACGCCTCTGCAGAAACCATGTTCAACCGCCTCACCCAGTTCGAACGTGGCGGCACCGCCGTGGTTCCTGGGCTGGCGACCAAGTGGGACGTTTCCGATGACGGCCTGACCTACACCTTCCACCTGCGTGAAGGCGTCAAGTTCCACACTACCCCGTATTTCAAACCGACTCGTGAGTTCAACGCCGACGACGTGCTGTTCACCTTTAATCGCATGATTAACAAGGATGATCCGTTCCGCAAAGCGTACCCGACCGAATTCCCGTACTTCACCGACATGGGGATGGATACCAACATCACCAAGATCGATAAAGTCGACGACCACACGGTCAAGTTCACCCTCAAGGACGTTGATGCCGCGTTCATCCAGAACATGGCCATGAGCTTCGCCTCGATCCAGTCCGCCGAGTACGCTGCCCAGCTGCTCAAGGAAGGCAAGGCAGCCGACATCAACCAGAAACCGGTCGGCACCGGCCCGTTCGTGTTCAAGAGCTACCAGAAAGACTCCAACATCCGCTACACAGGGAACAAGGACTACTGGAAGCCTGACGACGTCAAGATCGACAACCTGATCTTCGCCATCACCACCGACCCGTCGGTACGCATCCAGAAGCTGAAGAAGAACGAGTGCCAGGTCACCCTGTTCCCTCGTCCGGCCGACCTGAAGGCGCTCAAGGAAGACAAGTCCTTGAAGATGCCTGAGCAGGCCGGGTTCAACCTGGGCTACATCGCCTACAACGTGATGGACAAGATCAAGGGCGACGACAAGCCAAACCCGATGTCGCAGTTGAAAGTGCGCCAGGCCATGGACATGGCCGTCAACAAGCAGCAGATCATCGACTCCGTGTACCAGGGCGCCGGCCAACTGGCGGTCAACGCCATGCCGCCGACCCAGTGGTCCTATGACACCACCATCAAGGACGCCAAGTACGATCCAGAGAAAGCCAAGGAGCTGCTCAAGGAAGCCGGCGTCAAGGAAGGTACCGAGATCGTCCTGTGGGCGATGCCGGTTCAGCGTCCGTACAACCCGAACGCCAAGCTGATGGCAGAAATGCTGCAGTCCGACTGGGCCAAGATCGGCCTCAAGGTCAAGATCCAGAGCTACGAGTGGGGCGAGTACATCAAGCGCTCCAAGGGCGGCGAGAACGGCGCGATGCTGATTGGCTGGAGCGGCGACAACGGTGACCCGGACAACTGGCTGAACGTGCTGTTCGGCTGCGACTCGCTGGAAGGCAACAACTTCTCCAAATGGTGCGACAAGAAGTTTGACGACATCGTCAAGCAAGCCAAGCGCACTTCGGACCAAGGCAAACGCACCGAACTGTACAAACAGGCGCAACACGTCCTCAAGGATGCTGTGCCTATGACACCTATCGCTCACTCGACGGTGTTCCAACCCATGCGCGCCAACGTGCAGGACTTCAAGATCAGCCCATTTGGCTTGAACTCCTTCTACGGCGTCAGCGTCAGCAAATAAGGTTTTGCAACGGCGACGTTCCTGACGTCGCCGTTGCTTTATCTTCCGAGAAAGCAGGAATTCGCCTACATCCTAATCCGCAGCTGACTACAGCATCGGGCGAGGACGCGTTGCCATTTCCTACGAGTCTTTAGGACTCTACGCATTTACTGCCGGACCCGTGGCTCATACCGTCGGGATCTGACCAGTGCACGCGTGGGTCATCGGTTAATGCTGCGCGCATGGCTTGAAATCAGTGATGCCTCTACGTCCGCGGACGGGACGGCGACTCATTGAAAACATTTTGAGAGTAAAGGGAGCGTTATGCGCCATACCTTGGTTTTATCCGCATTGCTGGGCACCGGCCTGTTGGCCGCCACTTCCATCAGCCAGGCCGCCAACAACAGCCTGGTGTTCTGCTCCGAAGGCAGCCCCGCCGGTTTCGACACGGCGCAGTACACCACTGCGACCGACAACGACGCCGCCGAGCCGCTGTACAACCGGTTGGCTGAGTTCGAAAAAGGCGCGACCAACGTCGTACCGGGCCTGGCCACGAGCTGGGATATTTCCGAGGACGGCCTCAAATACACGTTTCACCTGCGCGAAGGGGTGAAGTTTCATACCACCAAATACTTCACGCCGACCCGAGACTTCAATGCCGATGACGTGCTGTTCACGTTCAATCGCATGCTCGACCCGCAGCAACCTTTCCGTAAGGCTTATCCGACAGAGTTTCCGTACTTCAACGGCATGAGCCTGAACAAGAACATCGCCAAGGTCGAAAAGACCGGGCCACTGACCGTGGTCTTTACGCTCAACAGCGTGGACGCCGCGTTCATCCAGAACATCGCCATGAGCTTCGCCGCCATCCTTTCGGCCGAATACGCCGACAAGCTGCTGGCCGAAGGCAAGCCGAGCGACATCAACCAGAAGCCGATCGGCACCGGGCCGTTCGTGTTCAAGAGCTACCAGAAAGACTCGAACATCCGTTACACCGGCAACAAGCATTACTGGGCCCCTGACCGGGTCAAGCTCGATAACCTGATTTTCGCCATCAACACCGACGCCTCGGTGCGCGTGCAGAAACTCAAGGCCGGCGAGTGCCAGATCACCCTGCACCCGCGCCCTGCCGATGTGCCCGCACTGAAGAACGACACGGCCCTGCAACTGATCGAGAAGCCCGGTTTCAACCTCGGTTACATCGCCTACAACGTGCGCCACAAACCATTCGACCAGCTTGAAGTACGCCAGGCGCTGGACATGGCGGTGAACAAGCAAGGCATTCTCAATGCCGTCTACCAGGGCGCGGGGCAACTGGCGGTCAACGCCATGCCGCCGACCCAATGGTCCTACGACGAGACTATCAAGGACGCCGCCTACAACCCGGAAAAAGCCAAGGAGCTGCTCAAGGCTGCCGGCGTCAAGGAAGGCACCGAAATCACCCTCTGGGCCATGCCGGTCCAGCGTCCGTACAACCCCAACGCCAAGTTGATGGCCGAGATGCTCCAGGCTGACTGGGCGAAGATCGGCCTCAAGGTCAAGATTGTCAGTTATGAGTGGGGCGAGTACATCAAGCGCACCAAGAATGGCGAACACGACATCAGCCTGATCGGCTGGACCGGCGACAACGGTGACCCGGACAACTGGCTGGGCACGCTCTACAGCTGTGACGCCATTGGCGGCAACAACTACTCGATGTGGTGTGACCCGGCTTACGACAAGCTGATCAAGCAGGCCAAGGTCGTCACCGACCGCGACCAGCGCACCCTGCTCTACAAACAGGCGCAGCAATTGCTCAAGCAGCAAGTGCCGATGACGCCAGTCGCACACTCGACGGTCAACCAGCCGCTGAGCGCCAAAATCGAAGGGTTCAAGGTGAGCCCGTTCGGTCGCAATGTTTTCTCGGGTGTCAGCATAGAAAAATAACCGATTAGCCAGAAATGCCGGGGGGCGGATGTTCCGCCCTCACGCAGACGCTTTGCCGTCTTTTGCCAATTTGGCTGGCGGCAAACGTTTGCGATGCCGTGAATGAGTTCTAAACCAATAGCCGGATCACAAAAAAAGACCGGCATAAAAAAAAGAAAGTAAGGAGCTTTACCCATGAAACTGAGCAGCACCGCGTTATTGGCCATGGCCATCAGCAGCGTAACCGCCACGGCTTACGCAGAAACCCAAAGCCAGGCTTTCACCCCGGTTACCGTGAACGAGAAAAGCGCTCAAAGCGAAGCCACCGGTTTTATCGAAGGCCAGTCGATCACAGGCACCACGCGCAACTGGTACGCCAACGAACAACTGCAACGCGGCGCCAAGTTCGCCTACAAGAAAGACGGCGTTTCGACCCCGACCGATCGCCGGATCAACTGGGTCCAGGGCACCATCCTCAAGTACAACTCCGGCTTCACCGAAGGCACCGTAGGCTTCAGCACTGAGGTGGCGGCGTACAACGCCATCGCACTGGACCAGGACCGCAAAGACCTGGCGTCCAACAACGGTGGCGCACCGGGCACTCGTCCAGGCGCGGGCAACAACCGTACCCTGACCAAAGAGGGCGGCGACGCTCAAGGCCAGTGGAGCAAACTGGGCCTGGCCAACGTCAAGGCTCGTGTCTCCAACAGCACCCTGACCGCCGGCCGCATGAACTTCAGCAGCCCGATGGTCGACGTGATCGGTAACCGTGCACTGCCTTCGAGCTTCCAGGGCGTGGCCCTCCACAGCGAAGAGCTGAACAACCTGGCCTTCGACCTGGCCACCTTCGACCGCAACTCACCGCGTACCGAAGAAAGCCAGCGCAAATTCCGCACCGAATACGCAAACGGCATCGTCGAAACCGACCACGTCTACACCGGCGGTATCACCTACAACCCGTTCGCCAGCCTGACCACCAGTCTCTGGGCGACCCAGGCTGAAGATATCTGGAACCAGTACTACTTCGGCGCCTCTCACGTACTGGGCGACAGCCAGGTACTGAGCCTGACCACCGGCCTGAACTACTACAAAACCAAGGAAACCGGTAAAGCCCTGATCGGCGACATCGACAACGACACCTACTCGCTGTCGTTCGGCCTGACCCACCAGGCCCACACCCTGACCTTCTCGTACCAGGAAGTGAACGGTAACGAGTACTTCGACTACCTGCACGAAACCAACGGCATCTACCTGGCCAACTCTCTGTTGTCGGACTTCAACGGCCCGAACGAAAAATCGTTCCAGGTTGCCTACGGTCTGAACATGGCCGAATACGGCGTGCCGGGCCTGAAGTTCAACATCTACCAGGCTCGCGGCTGGGGTATCGACGGCACCCACTACACCGGCAACGGCGGCGTGGCAGGCAAGGGTTACGACGGCATCCAGTCCCAGGATGGCGAACACCATTATGAATATGGCATCGGCGCGACCTACGCCGTGCAGAGCGGCCCGCTCAAGGCCACCACGATTCGCGGCACCTACACCGCTCACCGTGCCAGCGAAAACCAGGCTGACGGCAGCATCAACGAGTTCCGCCTCGTGACCACGGTTCCGTTCAACATCCTGTAATGCCCGTGCCGAACGGCTGATTCAGTGACGAATCGGCCGTTCGGCTTTTGTCCTTCAACTGATTGCAGAGGGTTCTTGATGAAAATGCTTCCCCTACGTGCGGCCATCGCGGCTGCCTTGCTGAGTGTCGCGGTGGGTGTATCGGCCAAGCCGCTGGTGGTCTGCACCGAAAACAGCCCCGAAGGCTTCGACATGGTCCAGTACACGACTGCAGTCACAGCCGATGCGGTGGCCGAAACCATCTTCAATCGCCTGGCGGACTTCAAGCCCGGCACCACCGACGTGATTCCGGCACTGGCAGAGTCCTGGGACATCAGCGAAGACGGCCTGAGCTACACGTTCCATCTGCGTAAAGGCGTCAAGTTCCACACCACCGAATACTTCAAGCCGACCCGCGACATGAATGCCGACGACGTGGTCTGGAGCTTCCAGCGCCAGCTGGACCCGAATCATCCGTGGCACAAACTGTCGAGCGTGGGCTTCCCGTACTTTGAAAGCATGGGCTTCAAGGAACTGCTCAAGAGCGTCGAGAAAGTCGACGACAACACGGTCAAGTTCACCCTGACCCGCCGTGAAGCGCCGTTCCTGGCCGACATCGCCATGGCCTTCTCGTCGATCTACTCCGCCGAGTACGCCGACCAGCTGCTCAAGACCAACAAGACCGGCGACCTGAACAACAAGCCAGTCGGCACCGGCCCGTTCGTCTTCCAGCGCTACAACAAGGACGCCCAGGTTCGTTTCAAGGCCAACCCGGATTATTTCCGTGGCAAGCCACCGGCTGATGCGCTGATCCTGGCCATCGCCACCGACAACAACGTGCGCCTGCAGAAGCTCAAGGCCAACGAGTGCCAGGTCGCGCTGTATCCAAAACCGGATGACATCCCGAGCATCAAGAAAGACTCGAACCTGAAGGTCGATGAAATGAATGCGATGACCGTCGCCTACATCGCCATCAATACCACCCACAAGTACTTGAGCGATGTGCGCGTGCGCAAAGCCATCGACATCGCTTTCGACAAGGAAGCCGCGGTCAACGCGCTGTTCGGCAAGGGCAATGCCACCGTGGCGGTCAACCCGTTCCCGGATACCCTGCTGGGCTACAACCACACGCTGAAGAATCCTGCCCGCGACCTGGACAAGGCACGCGCCCTGCTCAAGGAAGCCGGCGTACCGGAAGGCACCACCTTCACCCTGTTCACCCGCAACGGAGGCGGCGCGACCAACCCGAACCCGATGCTCGGTGCGCAGATGATGCAGGCCGACCTGGCCAAGGTCGGGATCAAGATCGACATCCGCGTGATGGAATGGGGCGAGATGCTCAAGCGCGCGAAAAACGGCGAGCACGACATGGTTTCCGCCGGATGGGCGGGCGATAACGGCGACCCGGATAACTTCCTGACGCCTATGCTCAGTTGTGAAGCTGCGCAGAACGGCGAAAACTATGCACGCTGGTGCAATGACAGGTTCCAGGCACTCATCGACCAGGCCCGCGCAAAAGTCGACCCGGCTGAGCGTGCAGCGCTTTACGAACAGGCTCAGGTGATTTTCAACCAGGATCAACCATGGATCAGCCTCGCACACACTAGAATGTTCACCGCAACGCGCAACAACGTAGAGGGCTATCACATTAGCCCCCTCACCACGAATAACTTCGCCACCACCCAGGTGAAGTAATAAGAAAACTCCCGGCATTCCTGACCCAGGCATGCCGGGCACGCCTAACCGGCTGATGAGGTACAACACACGATGTTTAGTTTTATTGCCCGCCGACTGGGGTTACTGATCCCCACGTTCTTCGGCATCACCTTGCTGACTTTCGCGTTGATTCGCATGATCCCGGGCGACCCCGTAGAAGTCATGATGGGAGAACGTAGGGTCGACCCCGAAATGCACGCTCAGGCAATGGAACGCCTAGGTCTGAACAAACCCCTGTATGCCCAGTACCTGGATTACATCGGCAAGCTGGCCCACGGCGATCTCGGGGAATCCCTGCGTACCCGTGAAAGCGTGTGGAGCGAATTCACCTCCCTGTTCCCCGCGACCCTGGAACTGTCCATGGCCGCCCTGTTGTTCGCCGGCATCCTGGGCCTTCTGGCCGGGGTGATCGCGGCACTCAAGCGAGGATCCCTGTTCGACCATGGAGTGATGGGTGTCTCCCTGGCGGGATATTCGATGCCGATCTTCTGGTGGGGCCTGATCCTGATCATGTTCTTCTCGGTAAGTCTGGGCTGGACCCCGGTATCCGGGCGGATCGACCTGCTGTATGACATCGAGCCACGCACCGGCTTCATGCTGATCGATACGCTGCTGGCCGACGAGCCGGATGCCTTCTTCGACGCCCTGCACCACCTGATCCTGCCGGCCATTGTGCTCGGCACCATTCCGCTGGCAGTGATCGCGCGGATGACCCGTTCGTCGATGCTCGAAGTGCTGCGTGAAGACTACATCCGCACCGCCAAGGCCAAAGGCCTGTCGCCGGCACGCGTGGTGTTCGTACACGGCCTGCGCAACGCGCTGATCCCGGTACTCACCGTGGTCGGCCTGCAAGTCGGCACCCTGCTGGCCGGTGCGGTCCTGACCGAAACCATCTTCTCGTGGCCCGGCATCGGCAAATGGCTGATCGAAGCCATTGGCGCCCGAGATTATCCCGTTGTGCAAAACGGCATCCTGTTAATCGCCTGCCTGGTGATTGTGGTCAACTTCGTAGTGGACATCCTCTACGGCTTTGCCAACCCACGCATCCGTCATCAGCGCTGAGATCATGACCATGACCACTCCAATTCCATCGGTAGCAGTCGATCAAAGCCTGCTGTACCCGTCTCCGTACAAAGAATTCTGGCAAGCGTTTTCCAAGAACAAAGGTGCCGTCGCCGGCCTGATGTTCATGCTGCTGGTGATTTTCTGCGCCATCTTCGCCCCGTGGGTTGCCCCTCACGACCCGAGCGAGCAATACCGTGATTTCCTGCTGACCCCGCCGGCCTGGCTGGAGGGTGGACAGATGCAGTTCCTGCTCGGCACCGACGAACTGGGTCGCGACCTGCTGTCGCGCCTGATCCAGGGCTCGCGCCTGTCCTTGCTGATCGGTTTGTCGTCGGTGGTGATGTCGCTGATCCCGGGGATCCTGCTGGGTCTGTTCGCCGGGTTCTTCCCGCGCATACTTGGCCCGAGCATCATGCGTCTGATGGACATCATGCTGGCCCTGCCGTCCCTGCTGCTGGCCGTGGCGATCGTCGCCATCCTCGGCCCTGGCCTGATCAATACCGTGATCGCCATCGCCGTGGTGTCCCTGCCGTCCTACGTTCGTCTGACCCGCGCTGCGGTGATGGGCGAACTGAACCGCGACTACGTGACCGCCGCGCGCCTGGCCGGTGCCGGTCTGCCGCGCCTGATGTTCGTCACCGTGCTGCCTAATTGCATGGCGCCGCTGATCGTTCAGGCCACCCTGAGCTTCTCCTCGGCGATCCTCGATGCCGCCGCACTGGGCTTCCTCGGCCTTGGCGTACAACCGCCAACCCCTGAGTGGGGCACCATGCTGGCTTCGGCCCGCGACTACATCGAACGCGCCTGGTGGGTAGTGAGCCTGCCCGGTCTGACCATTTTGCTCAGCGTGCTGGCAATCAACCTGATGGGCGACGGCCTGCGCGATGCGCTGGACCCGAAACTCAAGAACGCCGCCTGAGGAGATTCCCATGTCACTGCTAGAAATCAAGAATCTCAACGTTCGCTTCGGCGACAAAAACGCCACGCCAGTCGTCGATGGTCTCGACCTGCAAGTGGACAAGGGCGAAGTGCTGGCCATCGTTGGCGAGTCCGGTTCCGGCAAGTCCGTGACCATGATGGCGCTGATGGGCCTGATCGAGCATCCGGGGATCGTCACCGCTGACGCCCTGAATTTCGACGGCAAGAACATGCTCAAGCTCAACAATCGCCAGCGTCGCCAGATCGTGGGTAAAGACCTGTCCATGGTCTTCCAGGATCCGATGACTGCCCTGAACCCGAGCTACACCGTCGGTTTCCAGATTGAAGAAGTGCTGCGCCTGCACCTGAAAATGTCCGGCAAGGCTGCCCGCAAGCGCGCCATCGAACTGCTGGAAAAAGTTGAAATCCCGGGTGCCGCCAGCCGTATGGACGCCTACCCGCATCAACTGTCCGGGGGCATGAGCCAGCGTGTCGCGATTGCCATGGCGATTGCCGGCGAACCGAAACTGCTGATCGCCGACGAACCGACCACGGCGCTGGACGTAACCATCCAGGCGCAAATCATGGACCTGCTGCTGGCGTTGCAGAAAGAGCAGAACATGGGCCTGGTGCTGATCACCCACGACCTCGCCGTCGTGGCCGAAACCGCCCAGCGCGTGTGCGTGATGTACGCCGGCCAGGCGGTCGAAGTCGGCCAGGTGCCGCAACTGTTCGACATTCCGGCACACCCGTACAGCGAAGCGTTGCTCAAGGCAATTCCGGAACACAGCCTGGGTGCCTCACGCCTGTCGACCCTGCCGGGCATCGTTCCCGGTCGCTACGACCGCCCGCAAGGTTGCCTGCTGTCGCCACGCTGCCCGTACGTGAAAGACAACTGCCGTCAACAACGTCCGGCCCTTGACCAGAAAAGCAACAGCCTCGCTCGCTGCTTCTACCCGCTGAACCAGGAGGTGGCGTAATGGCCGTCGTTCTTACCGCCCGCGACCTGACCCGTCACTACGAGGTGTCCCGAGGCCTGTTCAAGGGGCACGCCACCGTGCGCGCCCTCAACGGCGTATCGTTCGAACTGGAAGCCGGCAAGACCCTCGCTGTCGTGGGTGAGTCGGGCTGCGGCAAATCCACCCTGGCCCGTGCCCTGACCCTGATCGAAGAGCCGTCCTCCGGCTCCTTGAAAATTGCCGGGCAGGAAGTCGCCGGTGCCGACAAGGCCCAGCGCAAGCAACTGCGCAAAGACGTGCAGATGGTATTCCAGAGCCCGTACGCCTCGTTGAACCCTCGGCAGAAAGTCGGTGATCAGCTTGCAGAGCCGTTATTGATCAACACCAACCTGAGCGCCGCGGAACGTCGCGAGAAAGTCCAGGCGATGATGAAACAGGTGGGCTTGCGTCCCGAGCACTATCAGCGTTATCCGCACATGTTCTCCGGTGGTCAGCGCCAGCGGATCGCCCTGGCCCGCGCGATGATGCTGCAACCGAAAGTGCTGGTGGCGGACGAACCAACCTCGGCACTGGACGTGTCGATTCAGGCACAGGTACTCAACCTGTTCATGGATTTGCAGCAAGAGTTCAACACCGCCTATGTGTTCATCTCCCACAACCTGGCAGTGGTACGCCACGTTGCCGACCATGTGATGGTGATGTACCTCGGTCGCCCGGTGGAAATGGGCACGAAAGAGGACATTTACTCCCGACCTCTGCACCCTTACACCCAGGCGCTGTTGTCGGCGACGCCGGCCATCCACCCGGATCCGGACAAGCCGAAAATCAAGATCGTAGGTGAATTGCCCAACCCGCTGAACCCGCCGTCCGGCTGCGCCTTCCACAAGCGCTGCCCGTACGCCACCGAGCGTTGCAGCACTGAAGAGCCGGCCCTGCGCCTGATCGCCGGCCGCCAGGTGGCTTGCCACTACGCCGAGCAATTCCTCGACGGCGCGGCATGAAAATGTGGGAGCGGGCTTGCTCGCGAAGGCGTCATTCCAGTCAACCTCAATGTCGACTGACAGATCGCTTTCGCGAGCAAGCCCGCTCCCACAGGGATTGAGTAGCTCAAGTAATTACGCGTTAACCAAACCCCTTCTGCCTCGAATGCGCATCACTCAGGTAGAAGGGGTTTTCTTTTGCCTGCAATAGAGCGACTACGTCTGGCTGTCGCCCTCTTCCTCATCGGAGTCCGGTTCGTCGGTGGTCGAGTCATCGTCGTTGTCCGCACCGCCCTGCCCCTGATCTCCCGGTTCCGATTCGGACTTGGCGATCATCAACCCCGCATAACCCGCCTGCCCGCTCGAAGCCTGCTCCCCGTGATCGATACACTCGGCCCACGCCGTCGAAGCTCCGAGCGAGAGCATCACCATCACCTTCAACAGCAGTAAAACGCGAAACAACCTGTTCATAGCCGATTCCTTCCTTTCGTTGAGTGCCTGTCTGGTGCTGAGTCAAATCTAGTTCCGATCAGCCGGGTTCTCCAGATTGGACGCTATCTGGCGGGGGAAAATGCAGCGGGTTTGGAGACTGGTTTGGAATAGGGGTTATTCACAACTCAACTAACACCGAAGCCCCCTGTTGGAGCGAGCCTGCTCGCGATGGAGGCTAACGATGACGCGCTCTGTCTGGATAAATGCAGCGCGGCTGGAATCATCGCGAGCAGGCTCGCCCCTACAGGCAATTGCGCCAGACAATAAAAAGCCCCGCAGCTTTCGCAACGGGGCTTTTGGATTTTGCAACTCAGCGCTTAGTGATGCTCACGGGTCGCACGGAATTTCACGTCCGGCCAGCGCTCTTCCATCAATGCCAGGTTGACCCGCGTCGGTGCGAGGTAGGTCAGGTGACCACCGCCGTCCAGCGCCAGGTTTTCCACAGCCTTGTTGGAGAATTCCTCAAGCTTCTTCTTGTCGCTGCATTCGATCCAGCGCGCAGAGTAAACAGTGATCGGTTCGTAGGAGCACTCGACCTTGTATTCCTCTTTCAAACGGCTGGCGACCACATCGAACTGCAGCACACCGACGGCGCCGAGGATGATGTCGTTGCTGCGTTCCGGGAAGAACACCTGGGTCGCGCCTTCTTCGGCCAGTTGTTGCAGGCCCTGGCGCAGTTGCTTGGATTTCAGCGGATCTTTCAGGCGTACGCGACGGAACAGTTCCGGGGCGAAGTGTGGAATGCCGGTGAAACCCAGCACTTCGCCTTCGCTGAAGGTGTCGCCGATCTGGATGGTGCCGTGGTTGTGCAAGCCGATGATGTCGCCGGCAAACGCCTCTTCCAGTTGCTCACGCTCGGAGGAGAAGAAGGTCAGCGCGTCGCCGATCCGCACGTCCTTGCCGGTGCGCACGTGGCGCATCTTCATGCCTTTTTCGTACTTGCCGGAGCAGATACGCATGAAGGCGATGCGGTCGCGGTGTTTCGGGTCCATGTTCGCCTGGATCTTGAAGATGAAACCCGAGAACTTCTCTTCCACCGGCTCCACGGTGCGCTCGTTGGCCACGCGTGCCAGTGGGCGCGGCGCCCAATCAACGACGGCGTCGAGGACGTGGTCGACACCGAAGTTGCCCAGTGCCGTACCGAAGAACACCGGAGTCAGTTGACCGTCGAGGAACTCCTGCTGGTTGAACTCGTGGCAGGCGCCCTGCACCAGTTCCAGCTGCTCGATGAAACGTTCGTACTCGTCACCCAGGTGGGCGCGGGCTTCATCGGAGTCGAGCTTCTCGATGATCCTGGTTTCGGTGCGTTCGTGGCCGTGACCGGCGGTGTACACGATGATGTAGTCATCGGCGAGGTGATACACGCCTTTGAAGTCACGGTAGCAACCAATCGGCCAGGTGATCGGCGCAGCCTTGATCTTGAGGACGGCTTCGATTTCGTCGAGCAGTTCGATCGGGTCGCGGATGTCACGGTCGAGTTTGTTGATGAAGCTGACGATCGGCGTGTCACGCAGACGGCAGACGTCCATCAGGGCGATGGTCCGAGGCTCTACACCTTTACCGCCGTCGAGAACCATCAACGCCGAGTCCACCGCCGTCAGGGTGCGATAGGTATCTTCGGAGAAGTCTTCGTGGCCCGGAGTGTCGAGCAGGTTGATCATGTGTTCGCGATACGGGAACTGCATGACCGACGTGGTAATGGAGATACCCCGCTGCTTTTCCATTTCCATCCAGTCGGAGGTGGCATGGCGATCGGATTTACGAGATTTCACCGTACCGGCTACCGCAATCGCCTTGCCCATCAGCAGGAGCTTCTCGGTGATGGTGGTCTTACCGGCATCGGGGTGGGAAATAATGGCGAAAGTGCGGCGTTTCGCGACTTCGGCGGCCTGTTTGGTCATGGGAAATCGCCTGGCAGGTGATTCAAAAAAGGGCGCAGATTATAGCCCAAGTTGATCGAAGAACCGAACCGTTGAGCACATTAGGGGTGGCCAAATGCTGCTTCAGATGGGAACCTTTTAAAGCACGGAGACGTCCACTCCCCCGTAACGACCACTCGTCGGAGGCCTGAAACACCTGCAATTCGGCCTGACGAGGCTGTGCTCATGGCTCGATTGCCGTGCGTTTCCCCCTGTAGGAGCGAGCCTGCTCGCGATGGACGTCAACGATAATGCTGGGTACCTGAAGGTACGCATTGTCTTGAAGTTTTTCGCGAGCAAGCTCGCTCCTACAGTGAAACGCGCTCGGCATGAGCTGCTTATCGCGATCATTTTTTCGGCAGCCAGGAATGGCGTTGCCACACGAGAAAGTGTTCGCCGACTGAAAAAAGGAGTCCGCCTGTGGCTATCCACTATGGCAAAGGGCTGATAGGAGGCGCGCTGGTATTCGCCCTTCTGGCCCTGCTGATCCAATGGATCGGCATCAACACGATCGAACACTACCGCGACGATTTGTTGTTTTACCTGCAAGCTCATCTGGTTCTCGTCCTCGCTTCCATGCTGGCCGCCCTTGTCGTGGGCATTCCTGCCGGCATCCTCCTCAGCCGCCCGTCCATGATCGGCCGTGCCGAACGCTTCATGCAGTTCTTCAACATTGGCAACACCATTCCGCCCCTGGCCGTCCTGGCCATCGCCTTGGGCATCCTCGGCATCGGCAGCGGTCCTGCCATCTTCGCCCTGTTCCTCGCCTCTTTGCTGCCCATCGTGCGCAACACCTACGAAGGCCTGAAAAACGTTCAGGGTTCGCTCAAGGAAGCCGCCGTCGGCATCGGCATGACCCCGCGCCAGGTGCTGTGGAAAGTCGAATTGCCAAACGCGGTGCCGATCATCATCGGTGGTGTGCGTGTGGCATTGGCGATCAATGTCGGGACGGCGCCGCTGGCGTTCCTGATCGGCGCCAACAGTCTCGGCAGCCTGATCTTCCCCGGCATCGCCCTGAACAATCAGCCGCAATTGCTGCTCGGCGCGGCCTGCACCGCCCTGCTGGCCTTGTTGCTCGACGGCCTGGTGACACTCGCCAGCCGCCTCTGGCTCGAACGCGGCTTGCGCCCGTCTTAAGCCTCGGCAAAGGAATCGTCATGAAAACTTCAAGCTTTTTACTAGGCTGCGTCCTGCTGTTCGCAGGATTTGCCCAAGCCACGGAAAAACCGTTGATCCGCATCGGCGCCCGGGTGTTCACCGAACAGACCCTGCTGGCGGAAATCACCTCGCAATACCTGCGCACCAAGGGTTACGAGGTGCAGGTGACCGGCGGCCTGGGCAGCAATCTGGCCCGCAGCGCCCATGAAAGTGGTCAACTGGACATGCTCTGGGAATACACCGGCGTTTCGCTGGTGGCCTACAACCATGTCACTGAAAAACTCGACAGCGAACAGTCCTACGCACGAGTAAAAGAACTCGACGCGAAAAAAGGCCTGGTCTGGCTGACACCGTCGAAATTCAGCAACACCTATGCCCTGGCACTGCCGAAAAACGTTGCTGACCAATACCCGCAGATCAACACCATCAGCGAGCTGAACTCGGTGCTGCGCAAGGAAGCCGAGACCAACAATCTGGTGGCGCTGGATACCGAGTTCGCCAACCGCTCGGACGGTCTTGATGGCATGGTCAAGCTCTACGACATGAACCTGACCCGCAAGAACATCCGCCAGATGGACGCCGGTCTGGTCTACACCGCGCTGCGTAACGGCCAGGTGTTTGCCGGTCTGGTCTACACCACCGACGGTCGCCTCAACGCCTTCAAGCTGAAACTGCTGGAAGACGACAAGCATTACTTCCCCGACTACACCGCCGCACCGGTGGTGCGTCAGGCCTACCTCGATGCGCATCCGCAATTGGCCGAACAACTCAAGCCTCTGGCTGAGCTGTTCGACGACGACACCATGCGCGAGCTCAATGCGCGGGTCGATGTCGATCACCAAAGCCCTTCGTCCGTTGCCGCAGATTTCCTGCGCCAGCATCCAATCAAATAGGGAGGAAAAGCCATGGAATTTCTCAACGCCTTTTCCCACCTCGACTGGCAGCAGGTGATACAGCTGACCGGCCAACACATCACCCTGGTCGGCATCGCCGTGACCCTGGCGATTGTGGTTGGCGTGCCGCTGGGCATCCTGATGACACGCTTCCCGAGCCTCGCCGGGCCTTTGCAAGCCAGCGCCACGGTGCTGCTGACCGTGCCGTCGATTGCCCTGTTTGGCCTGCTGCTGCCGTTCTACTCCAAGTTCGGCCAGGGCCTGGGCCCGATGCCGGCCATCACCGCGGTGTTTCTGTATTCGCTGCTGCCGATCATGCGTAACACCTACCTGGCCCTGACCAACGTCGAACCGGGCATCCGTGAAGCCGCGCGCGGCATCGGCATGACCTTCGGTCAGCGCCTGCGCATGGTCGAATTACCCATTGCCGTGCCGGTGATCCTCGCTGGTGTGCGCACTGCCGTGGTCATGAACATCGGCGTCATGACCATCGCCGCGACCATCGGCGCCGGTGGCCTGGGCGTACTCATCCTCGCTGCCATCAGCCGCAGCGACATGTCGATGCTGATTGTCGGCGCTGTACTGGTCAGTGTGCTGGCGATCATCGCCGACCTGATCCTGCAAGTGCTGCAACGTTCGCTGACTCCAAAAGGACTGCTCAAATGATCGAACTTCAAAACCTCAGCAAGACCTTCCAAAGCAACGGCAAAGACGTGAAAGCCGTGGACTCGGTGAGCCTGACCGTCAACGAAGGCGAGATCTGCGTGTTCCTCGGGCCATCCGGTTGCGGCAAAAGCACCACGCTGAAAATGATCAATCGCCTGATCAAACCGACCTCGGGCAAGATCCTGATCAACGGTGAAGACACCACGGGCCTCGACGAAGTGACGCTGCGCCGCAACATCGGCTACGTCATCCAGCAAATCGGTTTGTTCCCGAACATGACCATCGAGGAGAACATTGTCGTGGTGCCGAAACTGCTCGGCTGGGACAAGCAGAAATGCCACGACCGCGCCCGCGAGTTGATGAGCATGATCAAGCTTGAACCCAAGCAATATCTGCATCGTTATCCACGAGAACTGTCCGGTGGCCAGCAACAGCGGATCGGCGTGATTCGCGCACTGGCCGCCGATGCACCACTGCTATTAATGGACGAGCCGTTCGGGGCAGTCGACCCGATCAACCGCGAGATGATCCAGAACGAGTTCTTCGACATGCAGCGGGCGCTGAACAAGACCGTGATCATGGTCAGCCACGACATCGACGAGGCGATCAAGCTCGGCGACAAGATCGCGATTTTCCGCGCTGGCAAGCTGCTGCAGATCGATCACCCGGACACTTTGCTCGCGCATCCGGCGGATGAGTTTGTCAGCAACTTCGTCGGCCAGGACAGCACACTGAAACGCCTGCTGCTGGTGAAAGCCGAAGATGCGGCGGACAACGCGCCTTCCGTCAGCCCGCATACCCCGGTGGCAGACGCTCTGGAGTTGATGGACGAGCATGACCGACGCTATGTGGTAGTCACTTGTGCCGAGAACAAAGCCCTGGGTTATGTACGACGTCGCGACTTGCACCGTCAGACCGGCACCTGCGCGCAGTACCAACGCGAGTTCAACGCCACGGCGGCGTACGACGAACATTTGCGCATTCTGCTGTCGCGCATGTACGAGTTCAATCGGGCGTGGTTGCCGGTGATGGATGCCGAGCGGGTGTTTTTGGGCGAGGTGACGCAGGAGTCGATAGCGGCTTATTTGAGCTCCGGTCGCTCCCGTGGAATGAAGACCAATATCGTCTCGCCAGCCGAGGCGGTGGTCGCCTGACAGCTCACATAACCAGGTAAAAACACAAAACCTGTGGGAGCGAGCTTGCTCGCGATGGCGTCATTTCAGGCAACTACGATGCTGGCTGTGAAAATGTCATCGCGAGCAAGCTCTCTCCCACAGGTTCTATGCGATTTTCCAGTGATTCGCAGGCCGGAAAAAAATATCAACAGCAGCGTCTGTAAAAGCTATCCGAAAACACGCTCCTGAATAGTCAAATCCCCTCTCAGCCCACCTTTTAGCAGCTAACGTCGCCGATGTTGACGCTATCGTAGTTACTAGCGACTTTGCACACAAAAGCGTCGAACGTGCAGGTATTTTTAACACTCCATAAATCCTCGGGAACATCCGACTGTCATCTGTGTCGGTTACAAAGAGTGATGCCTGCAACGCGCGTCAGAAGAGTGCAAAAACGCGACATTTTTTGTTGATCTCAAGCCCCTCACGCCCTAAAGTTCGCGCCGAACGTCCATGCTGGAAACGATCCATCCGGCTCAAGTACTGACGACGAGACAGCAAGGCCAAGGGAAAGCTGCACTTCCCATGGCCTTTTTGCTTTCGGCGACATGCCTTGGGAAGTAGGCGAACCAAAGTGGGGATACGGAGGACGTTCATTTGCACCCATTGATTAACAACGTTTGCCTTTAGGAGCTCCCAGGTATGTCGATCCAGGTCGAAGACTATTTCGCGCGTGAAACCTTTCAGAAAATGAAGGCGTTCGCCGACAAACAGGAAACCCCGTTCGTGGTGATCGACACCGCGATGATCAGCCAGGCCTATGACGACCTGCGCGCCGGTTTCGAATTCGCCAAGGTCTACTACGCGGTCAAGGCCAACCCGGCCGTCGAGATCATCGACTTGCTCAAAGAGAAAGGCTCGAGCTTCGACATCGCCTCGATCTACGAGCTGGACAAAGTGCTTGGTCGCGGCGTCAGCGCCGACCAGATCAGCTACGGCAACACCATCAAGAAATCCAAGGATATCCGCTACTTCTACGAGAAGGGCGTGCGCCTGTTCGCCACCGACTCCGAAGCCGACCTGCGCAACATCGCCAAGGCCGCACCGGGCTCGAAAGTCTACGTGCGTATCCTGACCGAAGGCTCGACCACCGCCGACTGGCCGTTGTCGCGCAAATTCGGCTGCCAGACCGACATGGCCATGGACCTGCTGATCCTCGCCCGCGACCTGGGCCTGGTGCCTTACGGCATCTCGTTCCACGTCGGCTCGCAGCAGCGCGACATCAGCGTCTGGGACGCGGCGATCGCCAAGGTCAAAGTGATCTTCGAGCGCCTGAAGGAAGAAGACGGTATCCACCTGAAGCTGATCAACATGGGTGGCGGCTTCCCGGCCAACTACATCACCCGCACCAACAGCCTGGAAACCTACGCCGAGGAAATCATCCGCTTCCTGAAGGAAGACTTCGGTGATGACTTGCCGGAAATCATCCTGGAGCCAGGCCGCTCGCTGATCGCCAACGCCGGCATCCTGGTTAGCGAAGTGGTACTGGTTGCACGTAAATCCCGTACCGCGGTAGAGCGTTGGGTGTACACGGATGTGGGCAAGTTCTCCGGCCTGATCGAAACCATGGACGAAGCCATCAAGTTCCCGATCTGGACCGAGAAGAAAGGCGAAATGGAAGAAGTGGTCATCGCCGGTCCAACCTGCGACAGCGCCGACATCATGTACGAAAACTACAAGTACGGCCTGCCGCTGAACCTGGCCATCGGTGATCGCCTGTACTGGCTGTCGACCGGTGCGTACACCACCAGTTACAGCGCCGTCGAGTTCAATGGCTTCCCGCCGCTGAAGTCGTTCTACGTGTAAATACTGCGTAGAAAACAAAAAGCCCATGACCTGTCATGGGCTTTTTCATTTACGCCACCCTCTGTGGGAGCGAGCTTGCTCGCGATGGCGATAGCTCAATCAACATTGATGCTGAATGTCATGACGTCATGACGTCATCGCGAGCAAGCTCGCTCCCACAAAGGCTCAAGAGACTGGGGTTAATTCTTCGGCACGATGATGGAATTCGTGGGCCAGTGCCTGGATCCTCGGATCGACCGCGCCCATCAGCGCCTGACTCGCCACTCGCAGAAAATTCAGGTTGCCACCGGCCAACGCCTTGCGCAGCCAGACCAACGCATCCTCGATATTCCCTTCGTCGGTCAAGACTGCAGCAAAGCTGAACTGCCCGCGAAAATCCCCGCCCTCGGCCGAACGTCGATACCAGTCACGCGCCGCTGCCGGATTCACCGGACAGAACCGCCCTTCTTCCAGATACCGCCCCAACAGATTCATCGATTTTGCATGGCCCAACTCAGCCGCACGGCGATAGAGACTCAGTGCCTGAAGCTGATCCTCAACCACCCCGCGACCGGTCGCCAGCAGATTGGCGTAGTTGTACATCGCCCAATCCAGCCCTGCAGTGGCGGCAAGTCGGTAATGCCTGGCCGCTAGCGATGCATCGGCAGCGCAGCCCCAACCATGCTCATGGCAACGACCGAGCATGTTGCGCGCCATGAGGTGCCCCTGGCGCGCTGCGATGCCGAACCAGCTCAGCGCCAGCGGTTGGTCCTGCGCGATCCCCTGGCCGTCGAGCAGAATCTGCCCGAGCAAGGCCTGGGCTTCGACCTCTCCTTCTCGTGCGGCAATCAGGATGGCCTGGGCCGCACGGGCCGGACTTTCGTCGAGCATCGCGCGCAGGCGCTCACCGTCGAGCATTTCCTCGCGGCGTAAACGAAAATCCGCCACTTAGACCTCGACCCAGCGACGCAACAGGTTGTGATACGTCCCGGTCAGGCGGATCAGCGATGGATGATCGGGCACATCGCGGGTCAGTTGCTGGATTGCCCCGTCCATCTCGAACAACAGGGCGCGCTGGCTGTCTTCACGCACCAGGCTTTGCGTCCAGAAAAACGAGGCGAGTCGCGCTCCGCGTGTCACCGCATTGACCTTGTGCAGACTGGTGCCGGGATACAGCACCATGTCGCCGGCAGGCAGCTTCACCCGTTGGGTGCCGAAGGTGTCCTGGATCTCCAGCTCGCCGCCGTCGTAATCCTCCGGCTCGCTGAAGAACAGCGTGGCGGACAAATCCGTTCGCACCCGCTCGATGCTGCCTTTTGGCTGACGTACCGCGTTGTCGATATGGAAGTCGAAACTGCCACCGGCTGTGTAACAGTTCACTAACGGAGGGAAGACTTTGTGCGGTAACGCTGCTGACATGAACAGCGGATTTTTCCACAGCCGCTCCAGCATCGCCGCGCCGATCTCCTTGGCCAGCGGGTGACCTTCCGGCAACTGCAAATTGTGTTTGGCCTTCGCCGACTGGTAGCCGGCGGTGATCTTGCCATCGGCCCAATCGGCTTGCTCCAGAGCCTCGCGAATGCGCTGCACCTCGTCTTTTTCAAACAGGCCGGGAATGTGCAGCAGCATGACAAAAGCACCTGAAACCAAAGGGATGCCAATGGTATTGATTCTTATTGCCTGTGTAAAACACATCTGACGAATGAGTCAGCAGAAACCGTAAGGGTAAATTGTAAAGAATGTAAATTCAGTGCGAATAGTAATGTTTCGCAATTGATACGAATACGTGTTTACCCTATATTCCGCGGCCTCAAATCCTTGGGGAGGGGAACTCAAATGTCGCGTCAACAACCACAAGTACCGGTCAGTTCACCACGTCTGCTCGCATCGGCCATCGGCATGGCGATTACTGCCGGCTCTGCGGGCCACATGGTTTTCGCGGCGGAAAAAGCCGACGAAAAAGCACCGGGCAATGTGATTTCGCTGGGCGCCACCGCCATCACCGGCGAAGCCCAGGACGAGACGACCTACAACGTAGAGAAAGCCTCCTCGCCCAAGTACACCGCGCCGCTGGTGGACACACCGCGCTCGATCACCGTCATTCCGCAACAAGTGTTGAAAGACACGGGCGCCATGAACATGCAGGACGCCCTGCGCACCATTCCAGGCATCACCTTCGGTGCCGGTGAAGGCGGCAACCCACAGGGCGACCGTCCGTTCATTCGCGGCTTTGACGCCCAGGGCGATACCTACCTGGACGGCGTTCGCGATACCGGTTCCCAGAGCCGCGAGATCTTCGCCGTGGAATCGATCGAAGTCAGCAAAGGCCCGAACTCTGCCATCGGCGGTCGCGGCGCTGCAGGCGGCAGCATCAACCTGGTCAGCAAGAAAGCTCACCTGGGCAATTCGTTCGATGGTGGTTTCACCTGGGGCTCCGACCAGACCCAGCGCTACACCATGGACGGCAACTATCAGTTCACCGACACTGCCGCTGGCCGTCTGAACCTGATGAGCCATGAGAGCAACGTCGCCGGACGTGACAGCGTCGACTACGACCGCTGGGGTGTCGCACCGTCCCTGGCTTTCGGCCTGGGTACAGACACTCGCGTCAACCTCGACTACTACCACCTCGAAAGCAACGACACGCCGGATTCGGGCATTCCGTACTCGATCCCGACCACTCTCGCGGCTGGACGCACCAAGTCCAACCCGGACAAGCCGAATGACGGCGGCGACAGCAGCAATTTCTATGGTCTGACCGACCGCGACTTCCGCAAGACCCGCACCGACACCGCGACCTTCGCCATCGAGCACGACCTGAGCGACTCGCTGACCATCAAGAACACCCTGCGTCACGGCACCAGCATGCAGGATTACATCCTGACCCAGCCGGACGACAGTAAAGGCAACGTCAACAACGGCAGCGTCTGGCGCCGGGCGAACACCCGCGTGAGCAACACCGAGACCACCACCAACCAGACCGACCTGTTTGGTGATATCTACATCGCCGGGTTCAAGAACAGCTTCTCCACCGGTGTCGAATACACCCACGAGGAAAGTGAAAAGTCCTCGTACAACGTCAACACGGACACCACCCCGGGAACGGCAGCGGTAACCAACAACTGCTCGCCGGCACTGATCGGCGCGCCAAGCGGTTACAACTGCACCTCGCTGTCCAACCCGACGCCGAATGATCCGTGGAGCGGTGCCATCTCCCGCAACTACGCAGGCACCGATACCAAGGCCAACACCTACGCACTGTATGTATTCGACACCCTGACGTTGTCCGAGCAGTGGCTGGTGAACATGGGCCTGCGCTACGACCATTTCGACACCGACTACAAAACCTTCAACGGTTCCAGCGTGACCACGTCCAAGGGCGATGACACCAGCGAGTTCGTTACCGGTCAGTTCGGTGTGGTGTACAAACCAGCGGAAAACGGCAGCATCTATGCCTCCTATGCGACGTCTGCCACTCCACCAGGCAACACCCTTGGCGATGGCGCGGAAGGCAACCCGTTGGGTGGCACGCCGGATCGCAACGGCAACCTGCTCAAAAGCGACATGGAGCCGGAAACCACCAAGAACTACGAAATCGGTACCAAGTGGGATCTGCTGAACGATCGTTTGTCCCTGACTGCCGACATCTTCCGCACCGAGAAAGAAAACGCTCGTGTGCAAACCAACACCACTACGTTTGAAAACGTCGGCAAAACCCGCGTTCAAGGTATCGAACTGTCGGCCACCGGCAAGCTCACCGACAAATGGCAGGTCTTCGCCGGTTACGCCTACATGGACAGCGAGCAAGTCGATGGCGGCGACCTGCCGGCAAACAAAGCCAACAACGGCAACGAACTGCCTAACACGCCGAAAAACAGCGCCAGCCTGTGGACGACCTATCAGGTCACGCCAAGGCTGACCATCGGTGGCGGTGCGTTCTATGTCGATGATGTGTTCGGCAGTGCCGCCAACACCACCATGGTCGATTCCTACGTTCGTTACGACGCAATGGCGGCCTACAAGCTGACCAAGAACGTCGACCTGCAACTGAACGTACAGAACCTGACCGACGAAACCTACTACGACAAGGCGTTCTCGACTCACTTCGCCAACCAGGCGGCCGGTCGTACCGCTTTGCTGAGCACCAACTTCCACTTCTGATTGCCACTCACACTGCAATCCCTGTGGGAGCGAGCTTGCTCGCGATGACGTCGCCACATTCAACATTTATGTTGGCCGACACACCGCTATCGCGAACAAGCTCGCTCCCACAGGAGAGGGTGAAATCAGACCCGGCCCCGTTCATCCACATGAACGGGGCCTTTGTGCGTAAAAAAGAATGCTTCTCGACAACCCCACGGCATAATGCGCGCCGTGATGAATCAACTTGAACGAACAAGGCGAGCGACGTGTTGAAGAAAACCCTGTTCCAGTTGCACTGGTTTTTCGGCATCAGCGCCGGGCTGGTCCTGGCCCTGATGGGCATCACCGGGGCGGCGGTGTCGTTTCAGGATGAAATCCTGAGCACACTCAATCCTTCTGTGTTGCAGGTCGAGAAACAGGTCGCCGGTGTGCTGCCGCCCGTCGAACTGGTGGAGCGAATCGAAGCCGCATCGGGCAAAAAAGTCTCGATGCTCACGGTGGAAACCGACAGCGGCAGCGCCGCCAAAGTGTGGTTCACCCCGCCGCCGGGTGAACGCCGTGGCGAGATGCGCTACTTCGACCCGTACACCGCCGAGTTCCTCGGCGACGCCACTGGCCAGGGCTTTTTCGGCCTGATGCTGCAACTGCACCGTTTCCTCGCCATGGGCGACACGGGTCGGCAGATCACCGGCGCGTGCACGCTGATCCTGGTGTTCTTCTGCCTGTCCGGCCTGTACCTGCGCTGGCCTCGCCAGTGGAAAAGCTGGCGGACCTGGCTGACCCTGGACTGGAAGAAAAAGGGCCGCAGCTTCAACTGGGACCTGCACTCGGTGGCCGGCACTTGGTGCCTGGTGTTTTACCTCTTGGCGGCGCTGACCGGGTTGTCCTGGTCCTACGAGTGGTACAACAAAGGCCTGACCCGGTTGCTCTCCGACTCACCACAGAGCGAACGCGTGCGCGGCGGACGCGGCCCTGCGCCAAGCGGTCCGGCACCGACGGCCGATTACGCGGCGATGTGGAGCAGCATCTACAGTGCGGCCGGTCCGCAACTCAGCTCCTATAACGTGCGCATGCCGCCCGTGGCCGGCCAACCGGCGACCGTTTACTTCCTGCTGAAAACTTCGCCTCACGACCGCGCCCTGAACCAGATCACCCTTGACCCGGCCACCGGCGTGGTCAAACGGGTTGATCGCTACAGCGACAAGAGCCTCAAGGCGCAACTGCTGACCAGCATCTATGCGCTGCACGTCGGTAGTTACTTCGGCATCATCGGGCGCATTATCCTGACCATCGCCTCGCTGACCATGCCGCTGTTCTTCATCACCGGCTGGATGCTGTACCTGGATCGTCGGCGCAAAAAGCGCCAGATCAAGGATGCACGCAAAGATCTCGTGCAAACCGCCAGCGACGCGCCGGCGTGGCTGATCGGCTTCGCCAGCCAAAGTGGTTTTGCCGAACAGCTGGCATGGCAAACCGCCGGACAATTGCAGGCCGCAGGCTTGCCGGTCAAAGTGCAGCCATTGGCAGACGTCAGCGAGCAGGACTTGCATGAATCGAACAATGCCTTGTTCGTCGTCAGCACCTTCGGCGACGGCGAAGCACCGGACAGCGCCCGCAGTTTCGAGCGCAAGGTACTGGGCCGGACACCGAGCCTGGGACGCCTGAATTACGCCGTCCTGGGGTTGGGCGACCGGCAGTATCAACACTTCTGCGGTTTCGCCAAACGCCTGCACGCCTGGTTGGGCGAACAGGGCGCAAAGACCCTGTTCGCCCCGGTGGAGGTCGACAGCGGTGACCCTTACGCCTTGCGCCACTGGCAACAGCAACTGGGCCTGTTGACCGGCCAGGCCCCCGTGGATACCTGGCAAGCGCCCAGCTACGACAACTGGACCCTGCTGCATCGTGAACTGCTCAATCCGGACAGCAGTGGCTCGCCGGTGTACTTGTTGGGCCTCAAGCCTCCTTCCACCAGCAGCTGGCTGGCGGGCGACCTGGTGGAAGTGATGCCGCGCAACTGCACGTGGGCCATCGAGCACTTCCTCGATGGCATGGGGATTCACGGTGAAACCAAGGTGCAACTCAACGGCCTGGAAGAAACCCTCGAACAGGCCCTGGCCAGCCGCCAGTTGCCGGAGAACCGCGCCCACCTGGTCGGCCTGCACGCCCAAGCGTTGGCAGAGGCCCTCGTGCCGCTGGCCATGCGCGAGTATTCCATTGCGTCGATCCCGGCCGATGGCGTGCTGGAATTGATCGTGCGTCAGGAAGTGCATGCCGACGGCAACCTCGGTGTCGGTTCCGGCTGGCTGACCGAACACGCGCCGGTGGGCAGTTCCATCAGCCTGCGCGTGCGGCGCAACAGTGGTTTCCATCTGCCGGCCCAACCGGTGCCGATGATCCTGCTGGGCAATGGTACGGGCCTGGCCGGGTTGCGCAGCCTGCTCAAGGCCCGGATTGCCGATGGTCAGCAACGCCAGTGGCTGCTGTTTGGCGAGCGCCACCGCGAGCACGATTACCTGTGCCGAAAGGAGCTGGAGGAGTGGCTGATCAATGGTGATCTGGCGCGCCTCGACCTGGCATTTTCCCGCGACCAGGCCGAAAAGATTTACGTACAGGATCGCCTGCGTGAATCGGCGGCCGAGCTCAAGAAGTGGCTGGCGGACGATGCGGTGATCTACATCTGCGGCAGCCTTCAAGGCATGGCTTCGGGCGTGGATCAGGTGCTCAACGAAGTGTTGGGTAGTGCCGAAGTGGAGCGTCTGATCGAACAGGGCCGCTACCGCCGCGACGTGTACTGATTCACCCTGAACCAATGTGGGAGCGGGCTTGCTCGCGAAAGTGGAGTGTCAGCAAAGATGATTTCGACTGACACGACGCCTTCGCGAGCAAGCCCGCTCCCACAGTGGCTCGGGTGTGAGTCAAACCGGCTGCAACTTCCGCTCGAATACAGACACCCCGTCCAGATCCCGCAACACCACGCTCAACTCCCCGCTCTGCCCATCGATGTTCACCTCGCCAAAAAACTGAAACCCGGCAAACGGCGAGACGTTCTGCGCGGGCGGCGCCTTCTCGAACACCACTTCAGGACCAAAGGTTTTATCCAGCGAGTTCGGTCCAAAGCTACCGGCATTCAGCGGTCCGGCGACGAACTCCCAGAACGGTTCGAAATCCTGAAACGCCGCCCGATCCGGATGGTAATGATGGGCCGCGCAGTAATGCACATCCGCGGTCAGGAACAGGAAATTGCGCACCTGTTGCGCCCGCAGAAAGCCAAGCAATTCTGCGATTTCCAGTTCACGCCCCTGTGCCGGGCCGGGGTCACCGTTGGCCACGGCCTCCCAGCGCGCGACACCAGGGCTGACCTCGCCGTCGGGCACGCCGAGGCCAATGGGCATGTCGGCGGCGATCACTTTCCATTGCGCGTTCGAGGCCTGCATTTCGCGCTTGAGCCAGTCCAGTTGCTCACGCCCGAGGAAAGGTTTTTCAGCGCCCTGATTGTCATCGTTGGGCCCGCGATAACTGCGCATGTCCAGTACAAAAACATCGAGCAGCGGCCCGTAACCAAGCTTGCGATAGATCCGCCCACCGCCATCGGCACTCTGCAAACGCATCGGCGCATATTCAAGCCAGGCCTGGCGTGCGCGGCCCACCAGGCTGTGGATATCTTTGTCCTGGTAACGCGCATCCAGCTGCTTGCCCGGCGACCAGTTGTTCACCACTTCGTGGTCGTCCCACTGCCAGATCTGCGGGACCTCGGCATTGAAACGACGGATGTTTTCGTCCATCAGGTTGTAGCGGTAATTGCCGCGGTACTCATCGAGGGTCTCGGCGACTTTGCTCTTGGCCTCGGTGGTGATGTTGCGCCACACCCGGCCGCCTTCCGTGGTGAGCTCAGCCGGGATCGGGCCGTCGGCGTAAATGGTGTCGCCGCTGTGGATAAAAAAGTCTGGGAAACGCAGGCGCATTGCTTCGTAGATGCGCATGCCGCCAATGTCCGGGTTGATGCCGAAGCCCTGGCCGACGGTGTCGCCGCTCCAGACAAAACGGATGTCACGGCGGGTCTGCGGCACGCTGCGCAAGTGGCCGAACCAGGGCTCGCTGGCGATACCGCTCTGGGCGTCTTCAAACTGCACGCGATAGAAAATCGCCTGACCGGCGGGCAGCCCGGTGAGTTCGACCCGGGCAGTGAAATCGGTGCGCGCATCGGCCAGGGACGAGACGAATCGCCGGGGGTTGGGAAACAGGCTGCGGGTGTCCCACTCCACCACCATCCGCGCAGGGCGGTCGCAGCGGCTCCAGATGATCGCCCGGTCGCCCAACAGGTCGCCGGACTGTACGCCGTCGGTGAGTTGCGGCCGATCCTTGACCGAAGCGATCACCGCCGGCGCCAGCCCCGGCAACAACAGCCCAGCGCCGACCGCTTGCATGACACGACGGCGCCCGAGGTTGAAATCGCTCATGGTGTTCTCCCTGGAAAAGGAAAAACTAAAGCATGACCCTATGACCCTGGCATGACACAAATCTTCCCGACACCACAGATCCCTTGTGGGAGCGGGCTTGCTCGCGAAGGCGTCGTGTCAGCCGAAATACTCATTGCTGACACTCCGCTTTCGCGAGCAAGCCCGCTCCCACAGGGGCAGGTGTCAGGCGGTGACGGGTTCTACCGCCAACTCCACCACCTCCGGCCGTTTCACCAGCGCATACGCCACCGCCGTCAACAGACTCCCCGCCACAATCGCCAACAGGTAGAGCAGCGCATGGTTGATCGCATTCGGGATCGCCAGGACGAACAACCCACCATGGGGCGCCATCAATTTGCAGCCGAAATACATCGACAACGCACCCGTCAGCGCACCGCCGGCGATGCTCGCCGGAATCACCCGTAGCGGATCTTTCGCCGCAAAAGGAATCGCCCCTTCAGAGATAAAGCACAGCCCCAGCACCAGCGCTGCTTTGCCGGCCTCGCGCTCGGTCTGGGCGAACTTGCGTCGGGCAATGAACGTGGCGATGCCCAGGCCGATCGGCGGCACCATGCCCGCGGCCATGGTCGCCGCCATCGGCGCGTAGCTCTGCGACGCCAGCAACCCCACCGAAAACGCATAGGCCGCCTTGTTGATCGGCCCGCCGAGGTCGACGCACATCATGCCGCCCAGCAACACACCGAGCAGAATCGCGTTGGTGGTGCCCATGCTGTCGAGAAAGTTCGTGAGCCCGGCAAGCATCCCGGCGACCGGTTTGCCGACCACGTAGATCATCACCAGACCGGTGAACAGACTCGCCAGCAGCGGGATGATCAGGATCGGCTTGAGCGCCTCAAGACTTTGCGGCAATCGCGCATAACGGTTAATCGCCCTGGCCGCATAACCGGCAAGAAAGCCGGCAATGATCCCGCCGATGAAACCGGCGCCCAAGGTGCTCGCCAGCAGTCCGCCGATCATCCCCGGCGCGAGGCCCGGACGGTCGGCGATGGAATAGGCGATATAGCCTGCCAGCAGCGGCACCATCAGCTTGAACGCGCTGTCGCCACCGATCTGCATCAACGCCGCCGCCAGCGTGCCCTCCTCCTTGAACGCGGTGATGCCGAACACGAACGACAAGGCGATCATCAAGCCGCCGGCCACCACCATCGGCAACATGAAGGACACGCCGGTCAGCAGGTGTTTATAGACGCCCGTCTTCTCCTGTTTGGCCGTTGTTTTGGCAGCGCTCGATGCGCTTTCCTGTTGGCCTTCGGCCAAGGCCTTTTCCAACGTCGCTTCGGCTTGCTTGAGGGCAATGCCGGTGCCGCAGCGATAGATTTTCTTGCCGGCAAAACGCTCGGTGGCGACTTCGATATCGGCCGCCAGCAGCACCACATCGGCCTCGGCAATCGCTTGCGCGCTCAATGGATTGCGCGCGCCGACCGAGCCCTGGGTTTCCACCTGCAGCTCATAGCCCAGGCGCTTGGCCGCTTGCTGCAAGGCTTCGGCGGCCATGAACGTGTGAGCGACACCCGTCGGGCACGCGGTAACGGCCACCAGTCGCGGCGCGTTCTGGACAACCGCCACAGGTTCGATGACGGCCTCTTCGGCGGCGTAAACCTGAGCGTCCTGCGCTCCACGGCGCAGCACGGCTTCCACGTCTTGCAGGGCCTGGGCCGGGGTGCTCTGGAACACCCGCTTGCCGACAAAGCGCGACATTTCCACCGGCGCGCTGGTCACCAGCAGCACCCACTCAGCCGCCTCGAGGGTGGCCGCCGACAGTTGCTTTTCGGGATGCGCGGCATCGGTGACTTCGACACTGGTGCTCCAGCCCTGGCGCTGGGCCGCGGCATCGAGCAGCCGGGCACACAGCACACTGGTGACCATGCCGTTCGGGCAGGCCGTAACGATGGCTAACTTCATGACAATCCCTCTTATTGTTCTGTCAGGGGACGCACGCGCACACCCTGTTCGAGCTGCGCCAGTTGCGCTGCATCGCCAATGCCGAATCCGATCTGGGTCACTGCCATCGCGGCAATCGCCGTGGCGGTGCGCAAGGTCTGCTCCGGCGTATCGGCACTGAGCAAACCGTGGAGCATCCCCGCCAGCAACGAATCACCCGCGCCCACCGTGCTGGCGACGTTGACCCTGGGTGGCGTGGCATGCAGCGCCGAGCCGACGCTGAACCAGTTCACGCCATCGACGCCATGGGAAATCACCACATGCTCGATGCCCTGGGCATGCAAACGCTCCGCCGCCAAGGCCTGGGCACTGACCGACACGACCTCGCAGCCCAGCACCTCGGCCAGCTCTTCAGTGTTGGGTTTGATCAGCCACGGCCCCGCTTTCAGCGCTGCGCGCAATGCCTCGCCGCTGGTGTCGAGAGCGACATTCAGCCCCAGGTTCTTCAAGCGCAAGATCAACGCCTGCAACCATTGCGCACTGACGCCCAACGGCAAGCTTCCGGCGACAACCACCGCATCGTGCCCCGGAGCAATCTGCTCCAGTCGATCCATCAAGGCCTGCTGCGCCGCCTCGCTGACCTGCGGCCCCGGCCCGTTGATGTCGGTGATGCGGCCGTCGCTTTCCGCCAGTTTGATATTGCTGCGGGTTTCGCCCGGAACACGGATGAAGGCATCGACAAAACCGCGTTTGGCGAACAATGTTTCGAACGCTTGCAGGTTGTCTTCGCCAAGAAAGCCACTGACGGTCAGTTGATGCCCGAGGTCCGCCAGCACCTGTGCCACGTTCACGCCTTTGCCCGCCGCGTGGGTGTGCATCACATCGCTACGGTTGACCTGGCCGGCGTCAAGGCGCGGCAACTGGACGGTCAGGTCCAGCGCCGGGTTGAGGGTCAAGGTAAGAATCCGGGACATTACAAGTCCTCCACTAATGCGCGCACTTCATTGGCACTGCCCACGGCCAGCGCCTGTCGGGCAAGGGTTTGAGTCTGAGTGAAGCCCAGTTCGCGAATCCGCGCCTTGACCTCGGCAATGCTGCGCGCCCCGACGCTGAGCTCATCCACTCCGAGGCCGACCAGCACCGGCACCGCCAGCGGGTCGGCCGCCAGCTCGCCGCACACACCGACCCATTTACCGTGAGCATGGGCCGCACGCACGGTGATGTCGATCAGTTGCAGCACCGCCGGATGCAAGCCATCGGCCTGGGCCGACAGCGTCGGATGGCCACGGTCGATGGCCAGGGTGTACTGGGTCAGGTCGTTGGTGCCGACGCTGAAGAAATCGACTTCCTTGGCCAGGACCGGTGCCAGCAATGCCGCCGACGGCACTTCGATCATGATCCCCAGTTGCAGGTCGGCGACCGGGATCTCCTGGCGCAGGCGTTCTGTCATGTCACGGGCCTGGCGCCACTCGTCGACGCTGCCCACCATCGGGAACATGATCCGCAGCGGCCGGTTGTCGGCAGCCCGCAGCAAGGCACGCAGTTGCGCTTCCATGATCTGCGGACGCTGCAAGGTCAGGCGAATGCCGCGCACGCCGAGGAACGGGTTCTCTTCCTTCGCAATCGGCCAGTACGGCAGCGGTTTGTCGCCACCGACATCGAGGGTGCGCACCACCAGCGGCCGCCCGGCCAGACCGTCGAGGACGCGGCGGTACTCGATTTCCTGGGTCGCCTCGTCGGGCGCTTGCGGGTGGGCCATGAAAATCAGTTCGGTGCGCAACAGGCCAATGCCTTCGGCGCCCTGCTCCACCGCACTGGTGACGCCGGCGCTTTCACCAATGTTGGCGAACACTTCGACGGCGTGGCCATCGATGGTCAATGCCGGTTGATGACGCAGTTCAGCAGCCGCCTTCAAGCGTTGCTCGCGGGTATCGCGTTCGGCCGTGGCGCGCTGCAAGGTCGCCGCGTCAGCGTCCACATGCAGACGACCACGCTGGCCATCGAGCAGCAAAGCCGTACCCGGTGCCAGCAGCAACACGCCGGGACCGGCGCCGACCAAGGCCGGAATACCCAGCGCCCGGGCAACAATCGCACTGTGCGCCGTAGCACCACCCCGAGCGGTGAGAATCCCCGCCACGCGAGCCGGGTCGAGACGCGCGACGTCGGACGGGCCGACCTCGTCCATCACCAGAATGTACGGTTGATCCGGTTCGCTCGGGGTTTCGATGCCGCTGAGCTGCATCAACACCCGACGCCCGATGTCGCGCAAGTCGGCCGCACGCTCGGCGAGCAAGGCATCCTGCAACGCTTCCTGTTGCCGAGCCGCCGCTTCAATCACGGCCATCCACGCCGCCTCGGCGCTTTCGCCCTGCTTGAGGCGCGTATCGACCTCATCGGTCAGTTCCGGGTCGTCGAGCATCTCTTGGTGGGTGATGAAGATTTCGCGAATGGCTTTGCTCTTGCTGCGCTCGATCAGGCCCTGGATGTCACGGCGTACCTGCGCGAGGGCGTGCTGGAGGCGCTCGCGCTCGATGCCGGCGGACTCGCCGCGCAACGGGTAATCGATGGTTTGCAGCACCTGAATATGCGCCGGGCCGATGGCGATCCCCGGAGCCGCGGCAATCGCCTGAACCACGCTGCCAGATGACGGGGCGAGGATCACTTCGGCCATATCGGCAACGACTTCACGCGCCTGACTTACCGGCGGCAGCGGTTCGACTTCCTCACCGAGGCCTTCTTCGATGGCGGCCAACAAGGCCGGCAACGCATCCGCCGCAATGCCCGGTTCGGCGATGATTTCCAGGACCTGTCCCCGACGGGCGCCGAGGCTGAGCAACTTGCTCAAGCTCTTTACCGACACCGCACTGTCATGGCCATCGACGATGCGTACGCGGATGTCACCTTCAAAACTCTTTGCCAGTTGCGCGAGGATTTTCGCCGGGCGCGCATGCAAACCGTGGGCGTTGGCCAATGCAATTCGCGCGCTGGGCCAGTCGGCGGGCACTTCACCACCGAGCACTTCGAGGACCTTGCGGCTGCTGGTGGCGCGCCCCAACTCTTGGCCACGCCCTTCGATCAACAACGCGCACAGGCGTTCGAGCAGGGCTTGATGGGCCTCACCGAGGCTGGCCAGGCAGAACAGTCCAGTGAGTGGCTGGCCGAGATAACGCAGCGGTCTGTCCGGGGTGACGAAGGCCAGGCCCGGACGCTTCACCGTCTGTTCGCTGTGCAGCCACCACAGGCCATCGCCCAAGGGCAGCGCTTCAACCTGCTGCAGCACGGCGGAGAAACCGTTGCTCACGCAGTCGGCCTGCCGCAGCAAACGTGCACCACGCCAGACCAGCTCTTCGAAATCTTCGGCCGCCACACCGAGACCGATCATCTGTGCATCCAGCGCCAACTCCTGCGGCGCGCCTTGCAGCAACTTCAGCAAGGCTTCGGCGGAACCGGCGCGACGCAGGGCCTGGCCCAGGTCAGTCTCGCCGAGGGCGCGGGTGAGCAATTGCAACAGGCGCAGATGTTCATCGGATTTGGCGGCGATGCCGATCGCCAGGTAAACGATATGACCATCGCCCCAGTCCACGCCATCGGGGAACTGCATCAGGCGCACACCGGTGGTGAACACCAGGTCGCGGGTTTCGGGCGTACCGTGGGGGATGGCAATACCTTGACCGAGAAAGGTCGAGCCCTGAGCCTCCCGCGTCTGCAAGCCGGCGAGATAACCCTCGGCAACCAGGCCGTCGGCGACCAGATGCCCGGCCAGCAATTGCAGCGCTGCGGACTTATCCACAGCCGATTGGCCCATCGAAATCTGCTCTACAGTGAGCTCGAGCATGCTTTCTCCTTTTTGGCACCTTGGGGCACCAGGTATTGTTTTGAATGAGTCAGCTTAGGCGCTTGGTCATCGCTTTTGGCGGTTTCACGGCAGAACCGGCCAAAGGCGCCTAAAACGTAGAAAATACGCTTGCTGAAACGTTTAATCTATATCGATTGGCACGTTACTCGAAATTGGCCCATCCTTGAAGTCCAACTTGTCGGATGCGTTGCGACAATGGTCGCCTGCCTTAATCGGTTAGGATTGACGAAAATGTCGAGGCAATCTCGAAAAAACAAGGAAACAGCGGGTTGAAACTCAGTGATATCGCCCAGTTGGCCGGTGTGTCCGTCACCACCGCCAGCTATGTCATCAATGGCAAGGCCGAACAACAGCGCATCAGCAGCGCTACCGTCGAACGCGTGCGCGCGGTCGTCGAACAACATGGCTTCACGCCTAACCCACAGGCCGCCGGTTTGCGCAGCCGACACACCCGCACATTGGGGTTCATTCTGCCGGATCTGGAAAACCCCAGTTACGCGCGAATCGCCAAATTGCTGGAACAAGGTGCGCGGGCCCGGGGTTATCAGTTGCTGATCGCCAGTTCCGACGATGCGCCGGACAGCGAACGGCAATTGCTGCAGTTGTTCCGCGCCCGGCGCTGCGACGCACTGATCGTTGCCAGCTGCCTGCCGCCCGGCGACGACAGCTATCGCCAATTGCAGGCCAAGGGCATTCCGATCATCGCCATCGACCGGGTCATGGAACCCGAGCATTTCTGCTCGGTGATCAGTGACGACCGCGAGGCCAGCCTGCAACTGACCCGCAGCCTGCTCGATCCCTTGCCCAAACAGATCGCGCTGATCGGCGCCCGCCCGGAGCTGAGCATCAGCCAGGAACGTTGCGCCGGCTTCAAAGAGGCGCTCGTCGGGTTCAACGGTGAGGTGCTGATTGAAGAAGGCGAATCCTTCAGCCGCGAGTGCGGCAAACAATTGATGGAAGAATTGCTGCAGCGCCTGGGTCATTTGCCCGATGCCCTGGTGACCACATCCTACGTGCTGCTTCAAGGCGTGTTCGATGCGCTGCACGACTTCCCGCTGAAAAACCGCCCGCTGCGCCTCGGCACGTTCGGCGACACTCAGTTGCTGGACTTCCTGCCGCTGCCGGTCAACGCCATGGCCCAGCAGCACCAGCTGATTGCCGACAAAGCCCTCGCGCTGGCCCTGGCAGCCATCGAGCAGTCGGATTACCGGCCCGGTGTGCAAGCCATTGCGCGCACGTTCAAGCAGCGTATTCGCCAGGACTGAACCGTGGAGCTGATCGACACCCACACCCATCTGGATTTTCCGGACTTCGACGCCGACCGTCAGGCGCTGCTGGCCGAAAGCCGCGCCCTCGGGGTGCGGCGGATCGTGGTGCTGGGGGTTTATCAGGCCAATTGGCAGCGGGTCTGGGAGCTGGTGCAAAACGATCCCGACCAGCATGCGGCGTTCGGATTGCACCCGGTGTATCTGGACGATCATCGCCCTGAAGACTTGAGCGAACTCGGCGATTGGCTGACCCGCCTGGCTGGCCATCGGCAACTGTGTGCCGTCGGCGAGATCGGCCTGGACTACTTCATCGAAAACCTGGACCGCGACCGCCAGCAGGCGTTGTTCGAGGCGCAATTGCAACTGGCGGCGGACTTCAATCTTCCAGCACTGATCCATGTGCGGCGTAGCCATGCGGCGGTGATTGCCACGCTCAAACGGTTTCGCCTGAAACGGGCCGGCATCATCCACGCCTTTGCTGGCAGCCAGGAAGAAGCCCGGGAATACATCAAGCTGGGTTTCAAACTCGGCCTGGGCGGCGCCGCGACCTGGCCTCAAGCACTGCGCATGCACCGAGTGCTGGCCAAGCTACCGCTGGATTCTGTGGTGCTGGAAACCGACTCCCCGGACATGGCGCCCGTCATGTTCCCCGGCCAACGCAACAGCCCCGCGCATCTGCCCGCGATCTGCGCGGCACTGGCCGACATCATGGCGATCAGCCCCGAGCAATTGGCTGCGGCCAGTACGGCCAATGCCTGCGAGTTGTTCAACTGGTGAATCAAATCCTGTGGTATCAGGCGACCGCTACACCCGAAACGCGCTGATCAACTGTTTCAACTCCACGACCTGGGCCGACAACGCCCGGCTGGCATCTTCGGTCTGATGCGCACCTTCAGCGGTGCGCTCGCCGGCGCGATTGATCTCGACGATGTTCTGGTCGATGTCGTGGGCCACGGCGGTTTGTTGCTCCACTGCGGCGGCAATCTGCTGGTTCTGGTCGACGATCATGCCGACCGCTCCCAAGATGTTTTCCAGCGCCCGCTGGACCTTTTCCGACTGCCCGACCGTGCCATTGGCCATTTCATGGCTGGTGCCCATGGCCTTGACCGCCGCACCGACACCGCCATGGAGCTTGGCGATCATCTGCTCGATTTCTTCGGTCGACTGCTGGGTTCGTTTGGCCAGGGTCCGGACTTCGTCGGCTACCACGGCGAAACCACGGCCCTGCTCACCGGCCCGTGCCGCCTCGATGGCGGCATTGAGCGCCAGCAGGTTGGTCTGCTCGGCGATGCTCTTGATCACTTCGAGCACACGGCTGATGGACTGGCTGTCGCTGGCCAGTTGGTTGATCACCAGTACCGATTGATCGATCTCGCTGGCCAGCGCGGCAATGCTGCCTTGCTGCGACTCCACCAGGCCACGACCACTGATGGTCTCATCGTTGACACTGTGGGCACTGCTCACCGCCGCGGCGGCACTGCGCGCCACTTCCTGGGAAGTGGCCGACATCTGGTTCATCGCCGTGGCCACTTGTTCGATCTGCGTGCGCTGCCCGGCGACGGCCTGGTTGCTTTGCGCGGAAACGCTTTCCACCTGGCCGGCCTGACGCTCGACTTCGCTGACGGTCTGCCCCACCCGCTCGATCAGGTCATGGATCTTTTTCACCGTGCCGTTGAACACTTCGCCCAGCTCCCCCAGCTCATCGCGGCTGTGGGCGCTGAAGGTCACGGTCATGTCGCCGGCCGCCACCTTGTCCATCACCGCGCCCAGGCGCTTGAGCGTGGTGCGGGTCGAGGCATAGAAAGCGCCGTAGAGATAAAAGATCAACACAAAGACGACTGACAGCGCCACGGCCTGCAAGACCATGTGCGTGCGATTCTGCTCAAGTCGCTGCTGCAATTGCGGGCCGAGATACTTCAGGACCGCTTCGTTGAGTTGGTAGGTCTGGTCCATCAGGACGCTGACCTGATCGTAAAAGCCCTGCCACGGCGCGTCGAGGGTATCAGCCATGACCACTTGTTCTTCGAACAGCTCGCTGGCTTTCTTCAAGGATGCCCGGCTGCTATCGGCCTGAGTGGCCAGGGTCTCACGCGCAGCGTTGCTGGAACCCAGGGCATCCTGCAACTTCAGGCCATACTCGGCCTGGAGCTTTTCAATCTGCGCCAGCAATTCATCGAAACGGGTACTCGAAGCCGAGTTGATGAACCCCTGTCCCAACGAATAAGACCCCATTGCCCGACCTTCGCCCAGGATCTGGGTGACCCGTGGCGTGACGAGGGTGACGAGCTCGCTCAACTGGCGCATGTCGCTCTGGTTGTCGCGACTGAGGCCGGACTGGCTGGTGATGAGCTGGCTGAAAATCTGCGCGCTGCCCACCAGCTTGCCGATCAAGGCACTTTTGCTTTGCAGGGAATTTTCCGTTTGCTGGGCCTTGAACGCGGCGATCATTTCATCGCGTTTGCCATCAAACACCGCAACCTGCTCCGGGTCGCTGGTCATCGCCGTCAGCCCTTGCAGGCGAGTCAGAATATTCTGCTCAAGGGCGCTGATTTTCGACTCGACGTTGCCGGCCTTGCCGGATTGGCCGAGGCTGACATTGATCTGCACCAGGTTGTTCAGGGTTTCCAGATCGCGCCGCAACGTCAGGCTGCTGCCCAACAGGTCGAGACTTTGCAGTTCGATGCGCGTGCCCTGGAATTCGCGGTAGGAGTCACGCACCAGATAGAAGTTGGTCACCAGCATCGGCACCAGGAACAGTACGCTGATCAGGCTGAACTTCATACCGAAGCTCAGACGGTTCATCAGTGCGACAGCGGGATAGAGCAAGCTCTTCACTGGATGTCTCCCTTCAGTTTCTTATTTTTTTTATTGGCAGGCGCAGACAGAAAGCAGATAGCCACTATTCGACGCTATCTCTGTATAACTTAAATCGGCAGGAGGTTTTGTAACTTAAGGTTAACGACAGAAGTCCGCGAGCGATACGAAGCGAACTCGATGTGGCGAGGGGCTTGCCCCCTCGCCACAATGGCTCAGACAGCCGGGTTAATGCAGGACCGTCCACAACGCAAACCCGGCATACCAGAGCACCGCCGCACGCAGCAGCAGCGCCCAGATGCGGTCCAGATTGTTGATACCTTCCGCGCCGGTCACCGGCGCCGGAATTTCACCGGCCACCAGCCCGACTTTCACGATCAATTGCGCGGCGCTGATGTTCCAGTTCAGCAGCTCATGCAGCATCACCCGACTGACCGCGACAAAATTGCCGACCAACGCCAGGCTCGCGGCCAGCAGACGCACCGGCAACCAGTCGAAGGCGTGACGCAGTTGCCCGGCGCGCTCGACCACTGCAGGGTTTTTCCCGTGCTCTTCGGCCAGCGCCAGCAACCGATAACTCAGCGCCGCAACCGGACCCAACAGGAAGTACCAGAAAATCACCGCGAAAAAGCTCTGGTAGGCCTCCCACAGCAAATGCCCTTCGACCTGCTCCAGCAGCTGCTCGCCATTGTCTGCGCAGATATCCAGATCGCGCTGGGCGACATGGGCCGCCGCTTGCAGGTCCTCCCGACGCCAGGCATCGCGGAACGGCCCGAGATCGCCCAGTAGATCACCGCGCCCCAGGCTGTAGATGACTACCAGCATATGGATCGGCAACGCCAGCAAGCCGTAGGCCACTGGCTCGATGACGACCAGCAGCAACCCCAGCAACGCCACCGGCAACAAGACCAGTATCGACAGCACCAGCCATGGTCGGTTTGAAAATCGCGGGCTGGCCTCAAGCTTGTTCAGCTCGTGTGTCCAGCCATTGTCACGCTGAACCCGATGGCGCAGGGCCGAGAACTTCTCGATCCACACCGCCAACAGCAACACCAGAAAACTCATCGTCCTTCCTCTTGTGCCAGGGCGGCACGATAGCGTGCCCAGTCGAACGCCGGCCCTGGATCGGTTTTGCGCCCCGGTGCAATGTCGCTGTGCCCGCAGATGCGCTCTGTGGTGATTGCCGTGAACGCCTGTTGCAACTGGCGCGTCAGGGCTGTCAACGCGTGGTATTGCGCGTCGGTGAATGGCAGATCATCCGTGCCTTCGAGCTCGATGCCCACGGAAAAATCGTTACAGGTTTCCCGCCCCTCGAAGCTCGAGACGCCCGCATGCCACGCACGCTCAAGGCACGAAACAAACTGGGTAACGGTACCGTCACGTTCGATCAGAAAGTGCGCCGACACCCGCAAGTCCACGATCCCTTCAAAATAGGGATGTTCGGTGACATCCAGACGATTCTGGAAAAACTCCTGCACCTTGCCGGTGGCGAACTGCGCCGGCGGCAGGCTGATGTTGTGGATCACCAGCAGGGAAATTTCGCCTGTGGGGCGCGCATTGAAGTTGGGAGAGGGGCAGACATGCACACCCTGAATCCAACCGCTCGCGGGGTCCAACTGCATACCGATTCCTTCAACGTCGACTGTATTGGCACAGTATGCCGCGATAATCCCCCAGGACGCGATCACTTGCCGCGTTTGAGGTTGCCGATCTCAAACAGGCGTATGTTCGGAATCGACAGCCAACGCCGGTAACGTCAGGGATTCGACCAAATACAGGTGCCAGCGCAAACGTAACGCTCTGATGCCTTGGGTTGGTCGGTGCCATGGCCCTATAATCGAGCCACTTTGTTTGTGGAGTCCGTTATGCCGAATCTACGTCTCGCCGATCTGACCGCCGAAATCGAAGCCAACGTGCGCCGTGCGCTGCATGAAGACATCGGCAGCGGCGATATCACCGCGCAGTTGATCCCGGCTGAACGCCTGGCCAAAGCCACCATCATTACCCGCGACGCGGCCGTCATCAGCGGCACCGCCTGGGTGGATAACGTGTTTCGGCAACTGGACCCGCGGGTGGCGGTGCACTGGCAGGTTGCCGACGGTGAACGGGTGACGCCCAATCAGGTGCTGTTCCACCTCGAAGGCCCTGCGCGGTCACTGCTGACCGGCGAACGCAGCGCCCTGAACTTCCTGCAACTGCTCTCCGGCGTGGCGACCCGCGCGCAATACCTGGCGGACTTCGTGGCCGAGACTCAGGTCAAGCTGCTCGACACCCGCAAAACACTGCCGGGGCTGCGCCTGGCGCAAAAGTACGCCGTGACCTGCGGCGGTTGCCATAACCACCGCATCGGCCTGTATGACGCCTTCCTGATCAAGGAAAACCACATCGCCGCCAGCGGCGGCATCGCGCAGGCCATTGCCGCTGCGCACAAGATCGCTCCGGGCAAACCGGTCGAGATTGAAGTGGAAAGCCTGGATGAACTCAAGGAAGCGCTGGCGGCCGGTGCCGACATCATCATGCTCGACGAACTGAGCCTGGACGACATGCGTGAAGCCGTGCGCCTGAATGCCGGCAAGGCCAAGCTGGAGGCCAGCGGCGGGATCAACGAAAGTACGTTGCTGCCAATTGCACAGACCGGGGTGGATTACATTTCGATCGGTGCGATGACCAAGGATGTGAAGGCGGTCGATCTGTCGATGCGACTGAGTCTCTGATCACACGTATGTGAGTTGCCAAAACTGTAGGAGCGAGCTTGCTCGCGATGTACCTGAGAGCGCCATGTTTAACCAGTAAACACGCGTTATCGTTAACGACCATCGCGAGCAAGCTCGCTCCTACATGAGTGTCAGACCACCAGATTGTTCATCTCACAGTACTCTTCCCACTCGACGCCCAACACCTCGGCAGCTTCCTTGTGCAGTTTCAGGCGTTCGGTCTCGTATTCTTCCGGGGTTGATGTGTACTTGAGCGTCAGTTCCCACGGTTGCAAGCCCTGGGCTTCGGCTTCATCCTCGAACGCCCACTGGATCTGGTCTTTCTGATCGTCGGCGGACAAGTCCTTGATCTCGTCCATCAACTCGGGGGCATCCAGCACATACTTCTTCAGCGCTTCTTCGTGTCGGGCTTCCTGGGTCATCTCTTTAACAGTCATGGCGTTCTCGCTGATCTGGGAATGGAAGATGGATCTGGATCTTCAAGGATCTCTCTGACACAAAAAACCGGATCAAGCCCGGTTTATCTGGCCTTCAGAACCATTCTGGATCATCTGAAAACTGCTGGGCGTTGCTCAGGCAGACTCCGAATATAGGACGTTTGGCTGAGGATTTACACGTCTCTTTACATCTCCCCACAAAAAGTTGTGCACACGATGTTTTGATGACGGCGGGAACATAAATTCAAACAGCGATCAGGACCGCGAACTCGAGAACCTCAAGCGCACCGTCGAGAACCTGAGCAGAAAGGTGAAACAAGCGAGGGGGATATGGTGCCAGACAGGAACCGCGTTCAGAGCAAAACCACCAGTCTTTGCTGGCCGAAACCAGCGACAAGCAAAGACACCGTACTAACCAGTGTACTGTTCAGCGCTCGCTGGGCATTCAGAACCAACCCAAAAATCCTACTTCTCGCGATCGTATCCGAAATCACACATTGTTGTGCAATCGGATAGAATCCGCACCATCAGATACTGGTACGCCAGTGCATGGAAGCATTACCACCTCAAGGACAGATGATGAAAGCATCAATCCCGGCACTCACGTCGCTGCGGTTCTTTGCCGCCGCGATGATTGTGATACAGCACTCGGCCAGCTATTTCCACATTTGGGAAGATTTCACTAAGACGTTCACCCTAATTCAAGGGGTGACGTTTTTCTTCGTTCTGTCCGGATTCATCCTGACCTATGCCCATAGCAACCTTTCCGGTGCAGGCAACGCCGCGAAATTCATGTGGGCTAGAATTGCGAGGGTGTGGCCCGCGCACATTTTTACGATGGGGCTTTTATATGTCCTGTGGGTCTACCCATTCGCGACAGGCCTTGTGGTCACTGCCGAGCAAACAATCCTGAATGCCACGCTGACCCAGGCATGGAGTCCATGGCCTTCTGACTTTTTCGCTTTCAATGGTGTGGCCTGGACGCTTTCCGTCGAGATGTTTTTCTACGCGATGTTCCCGCTACTGATCATGAATTTCTCGAAGACCTGGCACATCAAGTTGGCGCTGTCGTTTGCACTGGCGATGGCTGCGGTGTTCATCGCAGTAACCACCAATGCACCTGCGTACGGCGCCGGGGACGTTGTGACCACTGCTTCTTGGGTTTACATTTGGCCACCTGCCCGCCTATTTGAATTTGTTCTTGGCATGGTTGCCGGTAAGGCGTTCCTTGTGTACGGGCACAGGGTTAGGGAGTCCGGAGTACAGTCATTTGGTTTGGCGGCCCTATTGTTAATTCTCGCCGGTTCCTACTTCATGCCTGCACTTGGCTGGGCGCTTGCTGGTCACGATCTAATCGGCCCCGCTCTAAAAGGATGGATCACTGTTAGTTCATCGTCCATTTTCTACGCGGTCGGGTTATTCCTGCTGGCATCCAGCACCGGGATGGTTACGTCCATCTTGAGCTGGCGGCCACTTGTGCTGCTGGGAGAGATCAGCTTTTCCATATACCTGATCCACCAGATAATTATTCGATCATTGATGATCAACCCATCTTGGACAGATGGCATTGATCCGGTTGCTGTCATGGTCGGCTACTGGATTGTCACCATTGCCGCTTCATATTTGCTGTGGATGCTGATCGAGAAGCCATGCCAGCGCATGATGCTGAAGCTGATCAGGCGAAAACCGAGCGTAAGCCACGAACCACAGAAGGCGTAACTGAAGAGGCCGCAGCGTTTGCTGCGGCCTCTTTGTTTCAGCCTACAAAATATTTACCGTCCGGAGGCGAGACTGTTCCGGTCGCGGTTACGGTTTCCCCGGGCAGCATCCAGAGCGGAGCCATTGGATAGGGAACGGTGGCAGTAAAGCCGTTCTGGTTGAGCGTGACGTTGCCGATCGTTCCGCCCGCCATGTGAAAGCGGATCGCTCCGGCCAGCGATCAGCAGCTTGTAGCAGCCGGTCAACTGATGCACCTTGCACACCTCTACAACCGCCTGCCGCGACAGTGGCACCAGATACGGCGTGACTTCATCCCCCCCTTTGCTACGAATGACCTTGCGCAGTTGCCTGACCGTGTCGGGCGGGATCGTCCATAGCGCGGCATCCAGGTCAAACTGACTCGTTAGCGACCACCTCAAACGTTTGATGGCGTTGCCGGCGGCGACACGCTTTTCCTCGCGGCGCTGCGATCGAGGGTCGACGCCCTTGGCGACGAGCGTCCGGGCCTGGTCCCGCAATTCGCGGGCTTCCTTTAGGGTGATTTCGGGATAGGCGCCCAGCGACATGCGCGGCTGTTTGCCGTGCCAGGAGAACCTGAAGTGCCAGGACTTGGTGCCATTGACGGCAATGAAGAGGGAAAGGCCGCTGCCATCCGTGAGGGTGAAGTCTTTTTCGGCCGGCTTGGCCTGTCGAACAGCGGTATCAGTGAGGGGCATTAGTACATCACCAAGTCACTCGAATGAAGAAGTGCTGAATGTTGTGCTAAAAATGCGCGGCACCTAGCGAAAGACCGCGAAAGATAAAAGGCCGCACTCGACGGCCTGATATGGGAGGGAGCGAAACTCGCCGAACGTCGGCGAAAGTAGATTTGGTGCCCGAGACAGGAATCGAACCTGCGACCTTCGCGTTACGAGTGCGCTGCTCTACCGGCTGAGCTACACGGGCGGTGGGCTAAACCTAGCACCGAGTTTCAGCAACGGCAACGTCGTCAATCAACTCTGTGATCTACAGACAAAAAAATGCCCCACCGTTTTCACGGCGGGGCATTTTTTACAACGTTGAAACAGTCAGGCGTGAGGCGTGATTAAACGCCCGAAGCCTTGGCTGCCGCCACGTCCTTGATGGACAGTTTGATACGGCCGCGGTTGTCCACGTCCAGTACCAGCACTTCCACTTCCTGGCCTTCTTTCAGGATGTCGGTCACTTTCTCAACGCGAGCATCGCTCAGCATGGAGATGTGAACCAGACCGTCCTTGCCCGGCAGGATGTTGACGAATGCGCCGAAGTCGACGATGCGCTCAACCTTACCGACGTAGATCTTGCCGATCTCGGCTTCAGCGGTGATACCCAGAACGCGCTGACGTGCTGCTTCAGCCGCTTCCTTGGTTTCGCCGAAGATCTTGATCGAACCGTCGTCTTCGATGTCGATCGAAGCCTTGGTTTCTTCACAGATCGCACGAATGGTCGCGCCGCCTTTACCGATGACATCACGGATTTTGTCGGTGTCGATCTTCATCGCGATCATGGTCGGAGCGTTGGCCGACAGTTCGGTACGCGACTGGCCAATGATCTGGTTCATCTGGCCGAGGATGTTCAGGCGCGCTTCCAGGGCTTGGCCCAGAGCGATTTCCATGATCTCTTCGGTGATGCCCTTGATCTTGATGTCCATCTGCAGCGCGGTGACGCCTTTGGCGGTACCGGCTACCTTGAAGTCCATGTCGCCCAGGTGGTCTTCGTCACCCAGGATGTCGGTCAGGACGGCGAATTTCTCGCCTTCTTTAACCAGACCCATGGCGATACCGGCAACCGGCGCCTTCATCGGCACACCAGCGTCCATCAGGGCCAGGGAAGCGCCGCAAACGGAAGCCATCGAGCTCGAACCGTTGGATTCAGTGATTTCCGACACAACACGGATGGTGTACGGGAACACGTCGGCGGCAGGCAGCATGGCCGAAACCGAACGACGGGCCAGACGGCCGTGACCGATTTCGCGACGACCAGCGCCACCCATGCGACCACACTCGCCTACCGAGAACGGAGGGAAGTTGTAGTGCAGCATGAACGGGTCTTTCTTCTCGCCTTCCAGGGTGTCCAGCAGTTGTGCGTCACGGGCGGTGCCCAGAGTCGCGACTACCAGAGCCTGGGTTTCGCCACGGGTGAACAGAGCCGAACCGTGGGTTTTTGGCAGAACGCCGACTTCGATGTTCAACGGACGTACGGTCTTGGTGTCGCGACCGTCGATACGTGGCTTGCCGTTAACGATGTTTTCGCGAACGGTGCGGTATTCGATTTCGCCGAAAGCCGCTTTGACTTCGCTGGAAGAAGGCTGGCCTTCTTCACCGGACAGCTTGGCAACGACCTGGTCCTTCAACTCGCCCAGGCGAGCGTAACGGTCGGCCTTGACGGTGATGGTGTAGGCCTGGGAGATCGCTTCGCCGAACTCGGCACGGATAGCGCCCAGCAGTTCGGTGGCTTCTGGCGCAGGAGCCCAGGTCCAGGTTGGCTTGGCAGCTTCAGCGGCCAGTTCTTTGACGGCGTTGATCACAACCTGGAACTCGTCGTGAGCAAACAGTACCGCGCCCAGCATCTGGTCTTCGGTCAGCTCTTTGGCTTCCGATTCAACCATCAGCACAGCGTCCGAAGTACCGGCAACGACCATGTCCAGGCTCGAGGCAGCCTGTTGCTCGTAAGTCGGGTTCAGCAGGTAACCGGTGCTTTCGTGGAACGCAACGCGGGCAGCGCCGATCGGGCCATCGAAAGGAATGCCGGAGATCGCCAGCGCAGCCGAGGTACCGATCATCGCTGCGATGTCCGGATCGGTCTTCTTGCTGGTGGAAACGACGGTGCAGACAACCTGCACTTCGTTCATGAAGCCTTCCGGGAACAGCGGACGGATCGGACGGTCGATCAGTCGGGAAGTCAGGGTTTCTTTCTCGGAAGGACGGCCTTCGCGCTTGAAGAAACCGCCAGGGATCTTACCGGCAGCGTAAGTCTTTTCCTGGTAATGAACAGACAGAGGGAAGAAGCCCTTGCCTGGATCGGCTTGTTTTGCACCGACTACGGTCACCAATACGCTGACGTCGTCGTCAACGGTGACCAATACTGCGCCGGAGGCCTGACGGGCGATACGGCCAGTCTCGAGGGTAACGGTCGACTGACCGAACTGGAATTTTTTGATTACCGGGTTCACGGTGTCCTACCTTCTTTGTGGCTCTTGGGGGAACTGGTTTCTTGCGAAATTCTTGGGCAACGCCGGGAATCGGCCCGACCGGTTTGTCCAGGTGTTACTCAGGCAAAGCAGGTATCCAGATAAAACTTGAGGCTGGGAGCCTGCCATGCGCCGGCGGGAAACCCGCTGGTGCACGACAGACAACCAACCTCTAGCGCAATCGCTTATTAGCGACGCAGACCCAGGCGACCGATCAGAGTCTGATAACGACCCAGATCCTTGCCTTTCAGGTAGTCCAGCAGCTTACGACGCTGGTTAACCATGCGGATCAGACCACGACGGGAGTGGTGGTCTTTACCGTTGGCCTTGAAGTGACCTTGCAGTTTGTTGATGTTGGCGGTCAGCAGTGCAACTTGCACTTCTGGCGAACCGGTGTCACCAACAGCTTGCTGGTAGTCAGCTACGATTTGAGCTTTTTCTTGAACGTCGAGAGCCATGAGGCAATCCTTTTATCAGGAAACTGTTTCAGAAAAACAGTTTCAACAGGCCAGGGACAAATCCCTGTATCTAAAAATGAGTAGTGACCGTGCCTGTTGACAGCCACCCTCGTCCGGTCATTCTGACCGAATCAGTCGACGCGGCGCGATGCGCCCGTCTTCGCTCACTTCACCGATACCGATGAAGCGACCATTGTGATCCTGTACCCGCACCATGCCGAACTTCGGAGCATCCGGGGCACGTACCGGCTGGCCGTTGAGCCAGTAGAACGCACTCGCTTCCGAGAACTGCAACAGTGGCCAATCCAGCAGGCCGCTGTCCGATGGCATCAGGAAACGATCGACCGCTTCGTTGCCGCCTTCGGCATGTACCGCTTCCAGCTCTTCGAGGGTAACCGTCTGCGCCAGGGTGAATGGCCCGGCCTGGGTACGTCGCAGTTCTGCAACGTAAGCGCCACAACCGAGTTGCTCACCGATATCCTCCACCAGGGTACGGATATAGGTGCCTTTGCTGCAATCCACCGCCAGCCGCGCAGTATCTCCTTCGAAGGCCAGCAATTCCAAGCGCGCAATAGTAACAGAACGCGGTTCGCGCTCCACTACTTCACCTGCACGAGCCAGCTTGTACAGCGGCTGGCCATCACGCTTGAGTGCCGAGTACATCGGCGGTATCTGACTGATTTGCCCACGAAATTTGGGCAGTACAGCCTCGATATCGGGGCGACCAACGGTCACCGGGCGCTCCTGCAAAACTTCACCTTCGGCATCCGCCGTGGTGGTGGTCTTGCCCAGTTGCGCCAGGGTTTCATAACCCTTGTCGGAATCGAGCAGGTATTGCGAGAACTTGGTCGCCTCGCCGAAGCACAGCGGCAACACACCGGTGGCCAAGGGATCGAGACTGCCGGTATGACCTGCCTTTTCGGCGTTCAGCAACCAGCGAACCTTCTGCAAGGCCGCGTTGGAGGTGAACCCCAGCGGTTTGTCGAGAAGGATAATGCCGCTGACGTTACGACGGATACGTTTGACCTGAGCCACCGATTACTCCTTGGTGTCTTCGGCTTCTGCCGCAACCGGATGCTGATTGTCTTCAGCCACTGCGCGCTCGATCAATGCCGACAGATGCGCACCACGCACGACGCTTTCGTCGTAGTGGAAGTGCAGCTGTGGAACGCTGCGCAGTTTCATCTCGCGAGCCAACTGCATGCGCAGGAAACCGGCGGCGGAGTTGAGCACCTTGATGCTTTGTGCAATTTCTTCGGCGCTGTCCTGCCCCATCACGGTGATGAAGATCTTGGCGTGACCGACGTCACGGCTGACTTCCACTGCGGTAATGGTGACCAGGCCGACGCGCGGGTCTTTGACTTCACGACGGATCAGTTGTGCCAGCTCACGCTGCATCTGATCGCCGATGCGTTGGGTACGGCTATATTCTTTTGCCATGTCTTGTTACCTGTTACTGCCCCACGGTGAAACCCGTGAGGTCTGAAAGCGGCAAACGCCCGGCCTGACAAAAGCCAGACCGGGCGTTGCGTTTAGAGTCCTGGTGACGAATTGCGCATTTGCATGCGACGACCCGTCACGGCTCCTGAAGTGCGCGAGTTAGAGGCTGCGAGCAACCTGCACCTTCTCGAAGACTTCGATCTTGTCACCGACTTTAACGTCGTTGTAGCTCTTCACGCCGATACCGCATTCCATGCCGGCACGTACTTCGGAAGCGTCATCCTTGAAGCGGCGCAGGGATTCCAGCTCGCCTTCGAAGATAACGATGTCTTCACGCAGTACACGGATTGGACGGTTACGGTGAACAACACCTTCGATAACCATGCAACCGGCGATCGCGCCAAACTTCGGCGAACGGAACACGTCACGCACTTCGGCGATACCCAGGATGTTCTCGCGAACATCGCTGCCGAGCATACCGGTCAGGGCTTTCTTGACGTCTTCGATGATGTCGTAGATCACGTTGTAGTAACGCATATCCAGACCTTCCTGCTCGACGATCTTGCGCGCGCCGGCATCGGCACGCACGTTGAAGCCGAACAGTACAGCGTTGGAGGCCAATGCCAGGTTGGCGTCGGATTCGGTGATACCACCGACACCGCCACCGACCACGCGCACTTGCACTTCGTCGTTACCCAGGCCGTTCAAGGCACCGTTCAACGCTTCCAGCGAACCACGGACGTCGGATTTGAGGACGATGTTGAGCGTCTTCTTCTCTTCCTGACCCATGTTTTCGAAGATGTTTTCCAGCTTGCCGGCGTGAGCGCGAGCCAGTTTGACTTCGCGGAACTTGCCTTGACGGAACAAAGCCACTTCACGGGCTTTCTTCTCGTCGGCAACCACGCTCATCTCGTCGCCAGCGTCCGGGGTACCGTCCAGGCCGAGAATCTCGACAGGGATGGCCGGACCGGCTTCCTTGATTGGCTTGCCGTTCTCGTCGAGCATGGCACGTACACGGCCATAGTTCGAACCGACCAGGACCATGTCGCCTTGGCGCAGGGTACCGTCTTGAACCAGAACGGTAGCCACCGGACCACGGCCCTTGTCCAGACGCGATTCAACCACGACGCCACGACCAGGAGCCGACGGAGTTGCAGTCAGTTCCAGGACTTCGGCTTGCAGCAATACGGCTTCGAGCAGTTCGTCGACGCCAGTACCCATCTTCGCCGAGACCGGTACGAACGGAGTGTCACCACCCCACTCTTCCGACGTCACGCCGTGAACCGACAGTTCGCTACGGATGCGATCGAGGTCAGCACCTGGCTTGTCGATCTTGTTCACTGCAACAACCAGTGGCACACCAGCCGCTACTGCGTGCTGGACAGCTTCAATGGTCTGCGGCATCACGCCGTCGTCCGCTGCAACCACCAGGATCACGATGTCGGTCGCCTTGGCACCACGGGCACGCATTGCGGTAAACGCGGCGTGACCAGGGGTGTCGAGGAACGTCACCATGCCACGGTCGGTTTCAACGTGGTATGCGCCGATGTGCTGGGTGATACCACCGGCTTCGCCAGCAGCAACCTTGGCACGACGGATGTAGTCGAGCAGGGAAGTCTTACCGTGGTCAACGTGGCCCATTACGGTCACGACTGGTGCACGGGAAACTGCCTCGCCTTCAAACTTCAGGGACTCGGCCAGGGAATCTTCCAGGGCGGTGTCGCTGACCAGGGTCACTTTGTGGCCCAGTTCCTCGGCAACCAACTGGGCAGTTTCCTGATCCAGTACCTGGTTGATGGTCGCTGGAGTACCCAGTTTGAACATGAACTTGATGATTTCAGCAGCCTTCACCGACATCTGCTGGGCGAGATCGCCAACAGTGATGGTTTCGCCGATCTTCACTTCGCGCACGACAGGGCCGGTCGGGCTCTGGAAACCGTGGGCGTTGCGCTTCTTCAGCTTGGCCTTGCCGCGACCACCACGACGGAAGCCATCGCTTTCTTCGTCGGTAGTACGTGGGGCAACGCGTGGAGCCGGAGCCTTTTCCTTGACCGAAGCACGATGCGGAGCGTTTTTGCGCTCGCCATCGCCGCTACCGCGACGATTGCTGTCATCGGCACGTGGCTTGTCCGGACGGCGCTGTTCGTCGCGCTTGCGGGTATCGGCCGCAGGAGCTGGAGCAGCCGCCACAACTGGTGCGCTTTCGCGAACTGGCTCGGCCACCGCAGCAGGCGCTGCAACAGGTTCGGCTTGAGCGGTCGGCGCAGCAGCAGGCTGGCGACGCGCTTCTTCTTCGGCGCGACGCTTGGCTTCTTCTTCAGCCTTCTGACGAGCAGCATTTTCTACTGCGCGACGTTCATCCAGTTCACGCTTGCGCTCGGCTTCGATTTCTTCCGGGCTGCGCTGTACGAAGACTTTCTTCTTGCGTACTTCAACGCTGATGCTCTTGCTGCCAGCAACACGCAGGGTGCTGGTGGTTTTACGCTGCAGCGTAATCTTGCGTGGTTCTTCCACTTTCGCCTTGTGGCTGCTTTTCAAGTGAGTCAGCAACGATTGCTTCTCACTGTCAGTCACACTTTCTTCGGCGGCGGTGTGCGGCAGACCTGCCTCACGCATCTGCTGCAACAGGCGCTCTACCGGTGTTTTGACCTCATCGGCCAGTTGTTTCACCGTGACTTGCGTCATGCACTTCTCTCCTCAGGCCGCGCCTAATTACTCGAACCAGTGGGCTCGGGCGGCCATGATCAACTTGCCGGCACGATCATCGTCAATGCCGTCGATGTCGAGCAGGTCGTCAATAGACTGCTCGGCCAGGTCTTCGCGGGTAATTACGCCGCGCACCGCCAGTTCCATCGCCAAATCCTTGTCCATACCCTCAAGCGAGAGCAGGTCTTCGGCCGGATGGGCGTCTGCCAGCTTTTCCTCAGTAGCGATGGCTTTGGTCAACAAGCGATCCTTGGCACGAGCGCGAAGCTCGTTGACGATTTCCTCGTCAAAGCCGTCGATGTTGAGCATTTCTTCCAACGGTACGTAGGCAATCTCTTCCAGGCTGGTGAAGCCTTCATCAACCAGCACCTGAGCCAGTTCTTCGTCGACTTCCAGCTCGTCGATGAAGTTGCGCAGGATGTCGCCGGTTTCTGCTTGCTGTTTAGCCTGGATGTCCGATTCGGTCATCACGTTCAGGGTCCAGCCAGTCAACTGGCTGGCCAGACGCACGTTCTGACCACCGCGACCGATGGCCTGAGCCAGATTGTCTGCGCCAACGGCGATGTCCATTGCGTGGGCATCTTCGTCAACGATAATTGCCGCAACCTCGGCCGGGGACATGGCGTTGATCACGAACTGAGCCGGGTTGTCGTCCCACAGGACGATGTCAACACGCTCACCGCCCAACTCACCCGACACTGCCTGGACGCGCGAACCGCGCATACCGATGCAAGCGCCCTGCGGGTCGATGCGTTTGTCCTTGGAGCGAACGGCGATCTTGGCGCGCGAACCCGGATCACGGGACGCAGCCATCACTTCGATCAGGCCTTCGGCAATTTCCGGCACTTCGATGCGGAACAACTCGATCAGCATTTCCGGCGCGGTACGCGACAGGATCAACTGCGGGCCGCGGTTCTCGGTGCGGATTTCCTTGAGCAGCGCACGCAGACGCACGCCAACCCGGAAAGTTTCGCGAGAAATGATGTCTTCACGGGCCAGCAACGCTTCAGCGTTGTTGCCCAGATCAACGATCACGTTGTCGCGGGTAACTTTTTTCACAGTGCCGGAGATGATTTCACCCAGGCGCTCGCGGTAAGCGTCAACAACCTGAGCGCGCTCGGCTTCGCGAACTTTCTGCACAATGACTTGCTTGGCAGTCTGTGCGGCGATGCGGCCGAACTCGATGGACTCGATCTTCTCTTCTACGACGTCACCGACCTTGGCGCCAGGATGCGTTTCAGCAACCTTGCTCGGCCAGGTTTCGATGGCCGGATCATCCAGGTCTGCTTCTTCGACGACCGTCCAGCGACGGAATGTCTCGTATGCACCCGTGTGGCGGTTGATTTCCACACGCAGATCAACTTCGTCTTCAAAACGCTTTTTGGTAGCAGTGGCCAAGGCCAGCTCCAGCGCTTCAAAAATCACGTTTGCCGGTACGCCCTTTTCATTGGATACCGACTCAACAACCAGCAGTACTTCTTTGCTCATCGTACGCCTCGCCTTTCGCAAGCCATTGGATCCGCGGGATCCGCAGTATCTGGCACGCCTCAGTCAAAACTGGGAATAATGTTGGCCTTGTCGATCATATCGATCGGCAACAGGAACTCATGGTCATCTACCTGCACCACGACATCCTGCTCTTCTACGCCGCGCAGAAGGCCCTGAAAGTTGCGTCGACCTTCAAAAGGCGAGCGCAGCTTGATCTTCACTTGTTCACCGGCAAATTTTGCAAACTGCTCAAGAGTGAACAGAGGGCGTTCCATGCCAGGCGAGGAAACTTCAAGGGTGTACTCAACGGAGATTGGATCTTCAACATCCAGCACACCGCTGATCTGACGGCTGACGATGGCGCAATCGTCCACCAGCACGCCGCCTTCTTTATCGATATAAACGCGCAACATCGAGTGACGACCCTGAGCCGAAAACTCGATACCCCAGCATTCATAGCCTAGGGCCACGACCACCGGGGCCAGCAAGGCCTGCAACTCTTCTAGCTTGCTCGACACCTGAACCCCCTAGTGCATGTATGTGCATGCTATGCAAAATAAAAAAATGGGCGAAACGCCCATCCTTGAAACGCCGTCGAACAGCGGCGTTGAAAGTGTCCAGCTAACAAAAAGCCCCTTAAAAGGGGCTCCTTAAACTGGTTGCGGGGGCCGGATTTGAACCGACGACCTTCGGGTTATGAGCCCGACGAGCTACCAGACTGCTCCACCCCGCGACAAAGCTGGGGCGGAAGTATACGACCGATCCCCTACAGGGTCAATGTAACCTTCCACCTGCAAGAAAGCCCGCAACAGCGGGCTCTCCTGACTAATTGGTACCGAGAAGGGGACTCGAACCCCTACACCCTATGGGCACAACCACCTCAAGGTTGCGTGTCTACCAATTCCACCACCTCGGCAATACTACGTTTGAAACCCTTCTTACTTCTGCTCTTGAGCTGGAGGCACGTCAGTCGCTGGGGTAGCCGACTTTTGCTCTTGAAGCACCGGGACATCATCAGAAGCCGGTTGTTGCTTTGGAACTTCCAGTACCGCTGGATTTGGGAGACCTACTTGAGTCAGCTGGTGAGCCTTCTCTTTAGCAAAGTAACCTAACCCCAAGCTGGTTATGAAAAAACCTGCGGCAAGTATAGCAGTAAACTTACTAAGAAAGGTAGAGGAACCTTGGCTTCCGAACACAGTATTTGAAGCACCTGCTCCGAAAGACGCGCCAGCATCCGCACCTTTACCCTGCTGCAGCAAAACCAGAGCTACTACGCCCAATGCACCCAGCAGATGAAAAACGACTACGACTGTTTCCAGCATTTTTTCAGTTTCCCGCGGCGCGACAGATCGCACCGAACTCATCTGCATTCAGGGAAGCCCCACCAATGAGACCCCCATCGATATCCGGCATGCCGAACAGTTCGACCGCATTGGCCGCCTTCACGCTGCCGCCGTATAGAAGCCGCACACCTTGTGCGACTTCAGAATTCTCTGCCGCCAACTGGGCGCGAATGGCTGCGTGCACATCCTGCGCCTGTTGCGGCGTTGCAGTCAGCCCCGTGCCAATGGCCCAGACCGGCTCGTAAGCGATCACTGCCTTGGCAAAGACACCGACACCCAGCTCCTCAATGATACTGCCAAGCTGACGCGAGACAACCTCAAGAGTTTTTCCGGCTTCACGTTGCTCCAGGGTCTCCCCTATGCACAACACCGGAGTCAAGCCACATGCCTGTGCCGCTGCGAACTTGCGGACCAGCATTACCTCCTGCTCCCCCAGAATCTGGCGGCGCTCGGAATGCCCGACAAGCACCAGGGAACAACCTGCATCCACCAACTGACTCGGTGCAACTTCACCGGTCAACGCACCTTGTCCGGATTCCACCGCAGAATTCTGCGCGCCGACCGAAATCGACTTTCCTTCCAGGCCTTCAATCACTTGATTGATATGCAGGAAAGGCGGGAATACCGCAACATCAACACTGCTCGGCAAGGCCAAGTCACGAAGGCCGTTGATCAGCTCTGCGACGCTGGCGCGGGTACCGTGCATCTTCCAGTTACCAGCTACCATAGGGCGACGCATGCTGTACCTCGTCGGTCAAAGTGGGCGCAGATGTTACCCAACACAATCATGGCTGGCAAGCCGAATTCAGGCAGAAACTTCAGTAACCAGTTTTGCCAGCTCTTCGGCATACCCACGAACCTGCGTTTCGTCTTCGCCTTCGACCATCACACGCACCAGCGGTTCGGTTCCGGACTTGCGCAACAGCACACGCCCGCGACCTGCCATGGCCTTGGTCACACGCTCGCTGGCCTCCTTGACCGACGGATGTTCGAGAGGGCTTGCGCCGCCGCCGAATCGCACATTGATCAGCACCTGAGGACACTTGCGCAGCGCCTGACGCGCTTCAGCCAAACCTTGCGCACGGGCTTTCAACGCCTTCAGCACCTGCAACGCGGCGATAATCGCATCACCAGTGGTGGTGTAATTGAAGCAAACGATATGACCCGAATTTTCACCACCGACCAGCCAGTTACGCTCCAGCAGATCAGCAATCACATAACGATCACCAACATTGGCGCGGACAAATGGAATCCCCAGGTCGGCCAAGGCCAACTCCAATCCCAGGTTGCTCATCAGTGTACCGACTACACCACCTTGCAGCTTGTCTCGCTCATGCAGGTCGCGAGCAATGATGAACAGCAACTCATCACCATCGACGATGGCCCCCGTGTGATCCACCATCAACACCCGGTCGCCATCACCATCGAAGGCGATACCCAGATCGGCGTGTTCAGCCAGCACAGCGGCCTGCAGTTGCCCCATATGGGTCGAGCCGCAGTTGTCATTGATATTCAAACCATTGGGCTGCGCGGACAAGACCACGACTTCGGCACCCAACTCACGAAACACACTCGGCGCCACTTTATAGGTCGCACCATGGGCGCAGTCGATCACAATCTTGAGGCCGGTAAAGCTGGTACCGGTCGGCACACTGCTCTTGCAGAATTCGATATAGCGTCCCGACGCATCGTTGATTCGCGACACCTTGCCGATCTTGCTCGACTCAACCACAGTCATTGGGGTATCGAGCAGCTCTTCGATCATGTGCTCGACTTCATCCGGAAGCTTGGTGCCCTGGCCGGAGAAAAACTTGATGCCATTGTCATCATGCGGATTGTGCGACGCACTGATCACGATGCCAGCTTCGGCATGGAAGGTACGCGTCAGGTAGGCAATCGCCGGAGTCGGCATCGGCCCCAGTAGCATCACATCGGCACCTGCCGACGTCAGCCCCGCTTCAAGCGCCGACTCAAACATGTAGCCGGAGATTCGGGTGTCCTTGCCTACCAATACCTTGCAGGCACCCATCTTGCGGAAAGCCATGCCTGCAGCCCAGCCGAGCTTGAGCATGAAATCAGGAGTAATCGGGTACTCACCGACACGCCCACGAATACCATCGGTGCCAAAATATTTTTTGCTCATAAGTGCTCCATCATTCTTATTCGGCTGATTCCACTGCGGCGATCATCCGCACCACATCCACCGTTTCGGCTACATCATGGACGCGCAATATACGCGCACCTTTCGCCAAAGCCAGCGTCGCGAGCGCCAAACCACCATACAGCCGCTCTCCCACCGGACGACTCAATGCCTGACCAATCATGCTCTTACGCGAAACCCCGACCAACAGGGGCCGCCCCAAGGCATGCAGGGCTTCCATATGCTTGAACAAACTCAGATTGTGCTGCAAGGTTTTGGCGAAGCCAAAGCCAGGATCAAGAATGATCCGCTCAGCTGGAATACCCGCCAATGAACACTGATGCATGCGCTCGGCGAGAAATTCGCCGACCTCCCGGGTGACATCCTGATACTGCGGATTGTCCTGCATATCGCCCGGCTCGCCCAGCATGTGCATCAGACAAACCGGCAGCCCGGTGGCAGCAGCAGCATCCAGGGCGCCATCGCGTCGCAACGAACGCACATCGTTGATCAGGCCCGCACCCAGGCGCGCCGCTTCTCGCATGACGGCAGGCGTTGAGGTGTCGACCGAGATGATCACATCCAGCTCGCGATTGATGCGCTCGACGATAGGGGCTACGCGCTCCAGCTCTTCGAGTGGCGACACAACCCTGGCACCAGGGCGGGTGGACTCTCCACCGACGTCGATCAGCGTCGCGCCGGCCGCCACCATGGCTTCGGCGTGGCGCATGGCCGCGTCAAGCTGGCTGTATTGGCCACCATCGGAGAAAGAATCAGGGGTGACATTGAGAATACCCATGACATGCGTCTGGGCCAAATCAAGAACCCGGTTGCCGCAAGGCAACCGGGTCGAGGACTGAACAGAAGTCATTTAAAACCTTATACGTCAGCAGCAGGACCGCCGATCGGTGTTTCCGGACGCTCGTCCTGCACCACCGGAGGGGTGCCGGAAGTACCCGTGCCACCCGACCAGTCGCGCGGCTCGCGAGGCGTACGACCCGCCATGATGTCGTCGATCTGCTCGGCATCGATCGTTTCGTACTTCATCAAGGCATCGGCCATCGCATCGAGCTTGTCACGGTTGTCCGTGAGAATCTGCTTCGCCGTGCCATAGCACTGATCGATGATGCTGCGCACCTCGGAATCGATCAGCTTGGCCGTCTCACCAGAGAAGCTTGCACTCTGACCGCCACCGCCGCGACCGAGGAACACTTCACCCTCTTCTTCGGCGTACATCAACGGACCGAGCTTTTCCGAAAGACCCCACTTGGTCACCATGTTCCGCGCAATCTGGCTGGCGCGCATGATGTCGTTGGAGGCACCGGTGGTCACGCCATCGAAGCCCAGGGTCATTTCTTCAGCGATACGACCGCCGTACAGCGAGCAGATCTGGCTGATCAACGCACGCTTGGACAGGCTGTAACGATCTTCTTCCGGCAGGAACATGGTCACACCCAGAGCGCGACCGCGCGGGATGATCGACACCTTGTACACCGGATCATGCTCAGGCACGACACGACCTACAATGGCGTGACCCGCTTCGTGATAAGCCGTGTTCTGCTTTTCTTTCTCGGACATGACCATGGATTTGCGCTCGGCGCCCATCATGATCTTGTCTTTCGCCAGTTCGAATTCTTTCATCTCGACGATGCGCTTGCCGGCACGGGCAGCGAACAACGATGCCTCGTTGACCAGGTTCGCCAGGTCAGCACCGGAGAAGCCTGGAGTACCACGAGCGATCACGGCCGGGGCAACGTCGTCGCCCATCGGCACTTTACGCATGTGAACCTTGAGAATCTGTTCGCGACCACGGATGTCCGGCAGACCAACTACAACCTGACGGTCGAAACGGCCAGGACGCAGCAGCGCAGGGTCCAGAACATCGGGACGGTTGGTCGCGGCAATCACGATGATGCCGTCATTCATCTCAAAGCCGTCCATCTCAACCAGCAATTGGTTGAGCGTCTGCTCGCGCTCGTCGTGACCACCACCCATGCCAGCACCACGATGGCGACCGACCGCATCGATTTCGTCGATGAAGATGATGCATGGAGCGTGTTTCTTGGCCTGCTCGAACATGTCGCGAACACGGCTGGCACCCACGCCGACGAACATTTCGACGAAGTCGGAGCCGGAAATGGTGAAGAACGGTACTTTGGCTTCGCCGGCGATGGCCTTGGCGATCAAGGTTTTACCGGTACCCGGAGGCCCCACCATCAGCACACCGCGAGGAATGCGGCCACCCAGGCGCTGGAATTTGCCCGGATCGCGCAGGAACTCGACCAGTTCACCGACTTCTTCCTTGGCTTCGTCGCAACCGGCAACGTCAGCCAGGGTCGTCTTCACCTGATCTTCGGAGAGCAGGCGCGCCTTGCTTTTGCCGAAGCTCATCGGCCCGCCCTTGCCACCGGCACCGCCCTGCATCTGCCGCATGAAGAACATGAACACGGCGATGATCACCAGGATCGGGAAGCTGGCAACCAGAAGCTGAGTCCAGATGCTTTGCTGTTCAGGCTGCTTGCCCTCGACCACGACGTGGTTATCCACCAGGTCGCCGATCAGGCCGTTGTCCTGGATCGCCGGGCGAATGGTCTTGAAGCTGTCGCCATCGTTGCGCTTGCCGGTAATCACGTAGCCATCAACCGCTACGCGCTCGACCTTGCCATCCTTGACCTGCTGGATGAAGTCGGAATAGTTGAGGGTCTGCGGCTCGTTAGGGCTGGAGAAGTTGTTCATCACCGTCACCAGGACAGCCGCGATGATCAACCACAGGATCAGATTCTTTGCCATATCGTTCAATTAACTACCCTCTGAAGCAAGCTCCGCTACTGGCGCGCGCTTCGCATGATATTCACCGGCCTAACTTACTACATTACCTACAACTTGGCAGGCGCCGTCTGTAACCCTTTGTGAAACACTTCCTACACAATATTCGCTAATTCTGACAAGGCGTAATACAAAAATCCTATCGCCTTGATCGAAAATTCACTCAACTCTCACTGCGTCCGCGGAAACCACGGCCCAGCAGGTACTGCTCGCGAGAACGGTCGCGCGACGAGGTCGGCTTGCGCATCTGCACCTTCTCGAACTGCTGGCGAACGCTCTTGTGGAACTCGTCGAAACCTTCGCCCTGGAAGATCTTGATCAAAAAATCACCACCGGGCTTGAGCACCCGAGTCGAGAGATCCAGTGCCAACTCGCACAGGAACATCGCTCGCGGCATGTCCACGGCCGGTAGTCCACTCATATTGGGGGCCATATCGGAAATCACAAGGTCTACTTCCTTATTTCCGACGGCATCGAGGATCTGGGCCAGCACGGCATCCTCGGTAAAGTCGCCCTGAATGAAGGTCACGTCCGGGATGCTGTCCATTTCCAGAATGTCAGAAGCGATCAATGTCCCCTGCCCACCAATCAGACGACTGGTCACCTGGGACCAGCCACCAGGGGCCGCTCCAAGGTCGATTACGCTCATGCCCGGGCGGATCAGACGGTCCTTTTCCTGGATCTCCAGCAGCTTGTAGCTGGCGCGGGAACGATACCCGTCTTTTTGCGCCATTTTGACGAATGGGTCGTTGAAATGTTCTTTCAGCCAGTTAAGGCTTGTCTTGGAACGGGCCACGGGCCACCTCGAAAATAAAACGGGTCGTGATTAACTGGGCGGTCCCGGACTCGCTCGGGTAAACTGGCCGCCGCTTTTTACAAGATCAGACGCAGGGGTCAGATTATGCCGCTCACTCAAGAGCAGAAGAAACAGTACAAATCCATTGGCCACCATCTGAAACCGGTTCTGATTGTGGCAGACAATGGTTTGACTGAAGGTGTGTTAGCCGAACTCGAACGCGCATTGGCGGATCACGAGCTGATCAAGATCAAGCTCAACATCCTCGATCGCGAATCGCGCCTGGCGTCCATTGCAGAGCTCTGCAAGGTCGGCAAAGCGGATCTGGTCCAGGTCATCGGCAAGATGGCACTGATCTACCGCAAGAACTTCAGCGTCAACAAGCAGCTGTCGAACGTCCATCGCTTCAAGTGATGGCAAGGGTCAAGGGTGTGCTTCGCGCACCCTGCCACTCCATCCCGGCATCGGCTGCAACACCAGCACCAGCCCGGTAAAGCCCAGAACAAGATAGCTGAACGCCTGCCAACGCACGGCATCCGGCCAGCCGAAACGCACCACGAAGTACATCGCGCACGCATACAGCGCCATCAACAGCAGTTGCCCGCGAATATCGCGCCATAGACTGACAAGGCCCTCGGCCTTAACCAGCACCAAAGCCTGCAATATCACACACGCCGTAGCGAATCCCACTACCAGCGTATTGAGCATGCCTGCGATTTCATCGATCAGCAGCGGTGCCAGGCCAATTCGTCCCAGCACCGGCAAAAGACCGACGTGCAACAGCCACAAGCCGCCGACCCACAACATCTGGGTCAGCTGCCAAAGCATGACGCCCGCACGAAACGGGCGCCGGCCTTCAGACGTGGCGAACTTCGACAATCTCGTACTCGATAACGCCACCAGGCGTTTTGACTGCAACCACATCACCCTCTTCCTTGGCAATCAAGGCGCGGGCAATCGGCGAGCCGACAGAGATCTTGCCGAGTTTGATGTCAGCCTCATCCTCACCAACGATCTGGTAAGTCACGCTTTCATCGGTTTCGACGTTGGCGATTTCGACGGTTGTGCCGAAAATCACCTTGCCGGTGTGAGGAATGGTCGTCACATCGATGATCACCGCGTTCTGCATGCGACCTTCGATATCACGGATCCGCGCCTCGACCATACCTTGCTGCTCACGGGCAGCGTGGTATTCGGCGTTTTCCTTCAAGTCACCCAACTCGCGGGCCGTACCGATGTCCTGGCTAAGCTTCGGACGAACGACCTTGGTCAGGTGAGTGTGCTCTTCTTCCAGGGCGCGTGCGCCCTGAACGGTCATCGGGTACTTCGTTATGCTCATGCCTTCAATCCTGCGTGTAGATCCTGCAAGCGGCGCACGGTCTTCTCGGGACCGAACTTCAGCGCTTCACAGATGGCTTCGCCAGCAGCAATGGTGGTGGTGCAGTAAATCTTGTGCTGCAGGGCATTACGACGAATGGAGTACGAATCAGCGATCGACTGACGACCTTCGGTGGTGTTGATGATCAGCGTGACTTCGTCATTCTTGATCATGTCGACCACGTGCGGACGACCCTCGGTCACCTTGTTCACACGGCGCACTTTCAGGCCTGCAGCCTCGATCAGCTTGGCAGTACCGGCAGTGGCAACCACTTCGAAGCCCAAGTTGATCAGATCACGGGCCACGCCCGCAACCAGTGGCTTGTCGTCGTCACGCACGCTGATGAACGCAGTACCGCCGGTCGGCAACACTTCGCTGGCACCCATCTGGGCCTTGGCGAACGCTTCACCAAAGGTGTCGCCCACACCCATCACTTCACCGGTCGACTTCATCTCTGGGCCGAGGATCGGGTCAACGCCAGGGAATTTGGCGAACGGGAACACCGCCTCTTTCACGCTGTAGAAGTTCGGGATGATTTCCTTGGTGAAACCCAGCTCTTTCAGGGTTTTGCCGGCCATCACTCGCGCTGCGATCATCGCCAGGGAAACACCGATGCACTTGGACACGAACGGTACGGTACGGGAGGCGCGCGGGTTGACTTCGATGACGTAGATGTCCTCGCCTTGCAGCGCCAACTGTACGTTCATCAGGCCAACCACACCCAGCTCCAGGGCCATTTTCTTGACCTGTTCGCGCATCTCGTCCTGGATGTGCGCCGGCAGCGAGTACGGCGGCAGCGAGCATGCGGAGTCACCGGAGTGAACACCGGCTTGCTCGATGTGCTGCATGATCGCGCCGATTACCACGTCCTTGCCGTCGCAGACCGCATCCACGTCCATTTCGATCGCGCAGTTGAGGAAGTGGTCCAGCAGCACCGGGCTGTCGTTGGACACTTGAACCGCTTCACGCAGGTAGCGCTTGAGTTCTTCTTCTTCGTAAACGATTTCCATCGCACGACCGCCCAGTACATAGGACGGGCGCACCACCAGCGGGTAACCGATCTTGCTGGCGGCACGAATCGCTTCATCTTCGCTGCGCACGGTGGCGTTTGGCGGCTGACGCAGGTTCAGGCGCTGAACCATCTGCTGGAAGCGCTCACGGTCTTCGGCGCGGTCGATTGCATCTGGGCTGGTGCCGATGATCGGCACGCCAGCAGCTTCCAGGGCACGAGCCAGTTTCAGCGGGGTCTGGCCGCCGTACTGGACGATCACGCCTTTCGGCTTCTCGACGCGGACGATTTCCAGTACGTCTTCCAGGGTTACTGGCTCGAAGTACAGGCGATCGGAGGTGTCGTAGTCGGTGGATACGGTTTCCGGGTTGCAGTTGACCATGATGGTCTCGTAGCCGTCATCGCGCAGGGCCAGTGCCGCGTGTACGCAGCAGTAGTCGAACTCGATGCCCTGGCCGATACGGTTCGGACCGCCACCCAGGATCATGATCTTGTCGCGACCCGATGGCGCCGCTTCGCACTCTTCTTCGTACGTCGAGTAGAGGTAAGCAGTATCGGTGGCGAACTCAGCGGCGCAGGTGTCGACGCGCTTGTAGACCGGGAAGATTTCCAGCTTGTGACGATGAGCACGCAGGCTCTTCTCGGTCACGCCCAGCAGTTTGGCCAGGCGCATATCGGAGAAGCCTTTGCGCTTGAGGCGGAACATCAGATCGCGGTCGATGCTGGTCAGCCCCAGGGTCTTGACCTTCTCTTCGTCCTTGATCAGGTCTTCCATCTGCACCAGGAACCAAGGATCGATCATGGTCATGCCGAAGATGTCTTCAACACTCATGCCGGCGCGCATGGCGTCCGCCACGTACCAGATACGCTCGGCGCCCGGCACGGTCAGCTCGCGCTTGAGCACGCTCATGCTTTCCGGGTTGGCCAGATCAACCTTCTCGTCCAGACCGCAAACACCGACTTCCAGGCCGCGCAGGGCTTTCTGCAGGGACTCCTGGAAGGTCCGGCCGATGGCCATGACTTCACCGACCGACTTCATCTGAGTGGTCAGGCGCGCGTCAGCCTTGGAGAACTTCTCGAAGGCAAAGCGTGGCAGCTTGGTGACGACGTAGTCGATGGACGGCTCGAAGGACGCCGGGGTCTTGCCGCCGGTGATGTCGTTCGACAGCTCGTCGAGGGTGTAACCCACGGCCAGCTTGGCCGCAACCTTGGCGATCGGGAAGCCGGTGGCTTTCGAAGCCAGGGCCGACGAACGGGATACACGCGGGTTCATCTCGATCACGACCATGCGGCCAGTGTTCGGGCAGATACCGAACTGAACGTTGGAGCCGCCGGTTTCCACGCCGATCTCGCGCAGTACCGCCAGGGAGGCGTTACGCAGGATCTGGTATTCCTTGTCAGTCAGGGTCTGTGCAGGTGCCACGGTGATCGAGTCACCGGTGTGCACGCCCATCGGGTCGAAGTTTTCGATGGAGCAGACGATGATGCAGTTGTCCTTCTTATCGCGGACAACCTCCATCTCGTACTCTTTCCAACCGATCAGCGATTCGTCGATCAGCAGTTCCTTGGTCGGCGACAGGTCCAGACCACGGGCGCAGATTTCTTCGAACTCTTCACGGTTGTAAGCGATACCGCCACCGGTGCCGCCCATGGTGAAGGACGGACGGATGATGCACGGGAAGCCAAGCTTCTCGAGGACCGCGTTGGCCTCTTCCATGCTGTGGGCGATACCGGAGCGCGGGCACGCCAGGCCGATGGACTTCATCGCCTTGTCGAAACGCGAACGGTCTTCAGCCTTGTCGATGGTGTCGGCGTTGGCACCGATCATCTCTACGCCGAACTTCTCCAGAACGCCTTCGCGCTCCAGGTCCAGGGCGCAGTTCAGAGCAGTCTGGCCGCCCATGGTCGGCAGCAGCGCGTCCGGACGCTCTTTTTCGATGATCTTGGCAACGGTCTGCCACTTGATCGGCTCGATGTAGGTGGCGTCGGCCATAGCCGGGTCGGTCATGATGGTGGCCGGGTTGGAGTTCACCAGGATGACGCGGTAGCCCTCCTCGCGCAGGGCTTTACAGGCCTGGGCGCCGGAGTAGTCGAATTCGCAGGCCTGGCCGATCACGATCGGGCCAGCGCCGAGAATCAGGATGCTTTTAATGTCTGTACGTTTTGGCATGGGTTTGTCACTCAAATCCGCAGGTCAGTCGGCAAGCCGTCTTGTTCAATCTGAAGCCTTGAGGGGGCCGCCGGTATCGGGACCACCCTCAAGCCTTGCTACATCAGGGCGAGCGATCAGCGTCGCTTGGCCATCTCGGTGATGAAGCGATCGAACAATGGCGCTACGTCGTTCGGGCCAGGGCTGGCTTCCGGGTGACCCTGGAAGCTGAAGGCGCTCTTGTCGGTACGCTCGATACCTTGCAGGGTGCCGTCGAACAGCGATTTGTGGATCGCGCGAACGTTGGCCGGCAGGGTCGCTTCGTCTACGGCAAAACCGTGGTTCTGGCTGGTGATCATCACCACACCGCTGTCCAGGTCCTGGACGGGGTGGTTGGCACCGTGGTGGCCATGACCCATTTTCAGGGTCTTGGCGCCGGAGGCCAGGGCCAGCAGTTGGTGACCGAGGCAGATACCGAAGACCGGAATTTCGGTTTCCAGCACGTCCTTGATCGCCTGGATCGCGTAGTCGCAAGGCTCCGGGTCACCAGGGCCGTTGGACAGGAATACGCCGTCCGGCTTCAGCGCCAGCACATCGGCAGCAGGTGTTTGCGCAGGCACGACGGTCACGCGGCAACCGCGCTCGACCAGCATGCGCAGGATGTTCACCTTGACGCCGTAGTCGTAGGCAACCACGTGGTACGGCAGCTCGGAAGCTTCGATGGTCGCGTGGCTGTCGGTTTTCAGATCCCAGACAGTCGAGCGCCACTCGTAGCTTTCCTTGGTGCTGACGACTTTCGCCAGGTCCATGCCCTTGAGGCCTGGGAAACCCTGGGCGGCGGCAATGGCGGCGGCTTCGGAAATGTTGTCACCGGCCATGATGCAGCCGTTCTGCGCGCCTTTTTCACGCAGGATGCGCGTCAGGCGGCGGGTGTCGATACCGGCGATGGCCACAACATTGTTGGCCTTCAGGTAGTCGGACAGGGACATCGTGTTACGCCAGTTGCTCGCCACCAGTGGCAGGTCACGGATGACCAGGCCGGCAGACCAGACGCGGTTGGACTCGGCGTCTTCCGGCGTGGTGCCGGTGTTGCCGATGTGCGGGTAAGTCAGGGTAACAATCTGTTGGGCGTAGGAAGGATCGGTAAGGATTTCCTGATAGCCGGTCATTGCGGTGTTGAACACCACCTCACCAACGGTTTGACCGTCGGCTCCAATGGCTTCGCCGCGAAAAATGCTGCCATCAGCAAGGGCGAGTATGGCTGGCTTAGTCAAGAAGACCTCCCGTAAATAAAGCCTGAAAGGGCGATCGCAGGTTGTAAAAAAGCGGAGTGACGTATGGACACGTCACCCCGCTTCTTCACTGAATTATTCTGCGCGCTTTTAGTGGACACACTAAAGCTGTAGCTTACAGAAAAAGGCCTTTTTGGTCTACCGCCAATGAGCCTTAAAGGCTGGAGAATGCGACAGGACGTCGCTTGGCGGAACAAAACCGGGCTCAAACGCTGTGCGCGAGCCCGATTTCGGGTGCATCTTAACGCAGATCGAGCACGTCTTGCATGTCGTAAAGACCAGGCTCGCGCCCGTCCAGCCACAATGCGGCACGCACCGCACCCTTGGCGAACGTCATGCGACTGGATGCCTTGTGTGTGATCTCGACACGCTCGCCGTCGGCGGCGAACAGCACGGTGTGATCACCGACGATGTCGCCAGCGCGTACAGTGGCGAAACCAATGGTCTCGCGATCACGAGCGCCGGTCTGGCCCTCACGACCATACACCGCCACCTTTTTCAGATCGCGACCCAACGCATCGGCAATCACCTCTCCCATGCGCACGGCAGTGCCGGACGGCGCATCGACTTTATGCCGATGGTGAGCTTCGGTGATTTCGATATCGACATCGTCGCCCAATACGCGAGCGGCCGTGTCGAGCAACTTCAGGCACAGGTTGACCCCGACACTGAAGTTGGCCGCGAAGACAATCGGAATGTCCTTGCCCGCTTCCGCCAGCAACTGCTTTTCTTCAACGCTGAAACCGGTGGTACCGATGATCATGGCCTTGCCGTGTTTACGGCAGAACGCCAGGTTCTTCAGGGTCACCGTCGGGTGCGTGAAGTCGATCAGCACGTCGAACTCGTCGACCACCCGATCCAGATCACCGGACAGAGGCACGCCGATACGACCCAGCGCAGCCAACTCACCGGCATCCGCGCCGACCAACGTGCTGTCGGGACGATCCACCGCCGCCGTCAGACCGGCGCCCGGGGTTTGCTGCACGGCTTCAATCAGGGTCTTGCCCATGCGCCCGGCGGCGCCCATCACTGCAATACGTCGCATGCCTGTCTCCTTACAAATCGCCGAAGAAGCGCTTCACGCCTTCGAACCAACCGGTGGTTTTTGGCGAATGGCTGTTGTCATCCGCCAGCGAACTACGGAATTCCTCGAGCATTTCACGCTGGCGACGGCTCAGGTTGACCGGAGTCTCGACCGCCACGCGGCACATCAAGTCGCCAGCACCACCGCCACGCACTGGCGCGACACCCTTGCCGCGCACACGGAACTGCTTGCCGGTCTGGGTCCCCTCAGGGATCTTCAGCTTGACCCGACCATCAAGGGTCGGAATTTCCAGCTCACCACCCAGCGCCGCATCGACGAAGCTGATCGGCACTTCGCAGAACAGGTGCTTGCCATCGCGCTGGAAAATCGAGTGCTCGCGCACATTGATCACCACGTACAGGTCGCCAGTCGGGCCACCCTGGGCACCCGCCTCGCCTTCGCCGGACAGACGAATGCGATCACCGGTATCGACACCGGCCGGCACTTTCACCGACAGGGTCTTGTACTCTTCGATACGACCTTCGCCGTGGCAGGAATCGCACGGATCGGAAATGATCTTGCCTTGGCCATGGCAGCGCGGGCAGGTCTGCTGCACCGAGAAGAAACCTTGCTGCATGCGCACCTGGCCGATACCGCCGCAAGTCGGGCAGGTCACCGGCGCAGAACCTTTCTTGGCGCCGGAGCCGTCGCAAGGCTTGCAGTTGACCAGCGTCGGAACGCGGATATTCACGGTCGTACCGCGCACCGCCTCTTCGAGATCCAGCTCCAGGGTGTAGCGCAAGTCACTGCCGCGCTGAGCACCGCCACGGGAACCGCCGCGACCGCCACCGAAGAAGTCACTGAAGACATCACCAAAGATGTCGGAGAAGTTCTGACCGCCGAACCCGGCACCGCCGCCACCCATGCTCGGGTCGACACCGGCATGGCCGTACTGATCGTACGCCGCGCGCTTGCTGGAATCGGACAGCACTTCGTAGGCCTCGTTGGCCTCCTTGAACATCTCTTCCGACGCCTTGTCATCGGGATTACGGTCCGGGTGGTGCTTCATCGCCAGGCGACGGTAAGCCTTCTTCAGGTCCGCTTCGCTTGAGCCACGCTCAACACCCAACACTTCGTAATAGTCACGCTTTGCCATAAGTCTTTGCACTCTTGAGGACGTCCGACAAAACCCTCCTGAGTTTGCCGAACTCGTTGAGCCCCAATACAGGCCCGGACCCAACTCACGTCAATTCAACGATCCTGGTCTTTGATTCTTGCGGTACTTGCGGCACGAAAAGCAGGAGCATTTCCGGCCATACCACCAGCACGTGAACGTTGTCGCATGCTGTAAAAATTCGCGTATTCCAGATACGCCAACGCGGGAGCAAGCTCCCGCGCGGCGACATCCTACCAGTCACCGCCTAAAGGCAGTCAACCGGCCGACCAACAACTTACTTGTGGTCTTTGACTTCTTCGAACTCGGCGTCGACAACGTCGTCAGCCTTTTCCGCCTTGTCGTCGTGCGGTGCCGCGCCTTCAGCAGGCTGAGCCTGTTCGGCGTACATCTTCTGCGCCACTGGAGCGGAGACTTTCGACAGCTCTTCAACCTTGGCGTCGATAGCAGCCTTGTCGTCGCCTTTAACGGCGGCTTCCAGGGCAACTACGGCAGCTTCGATTGCAGTCTTCTCTTCAGCGGTCACTTTATCGCCGGCGTCGGAGACCATTTTGCGAGTCGAGTGAACCAGTGCATCACCCTGGTTACGGGCAGCGGCCAGCTCTTCGAACTTGCGATCTTCCTCGGCGTTAGCCTCGGCATCACGCACCATGCGCTCGATTTCTTCGTCGGACAGACCGGAGTTGGCCTTGATCACGATCGACTGAGTCTTGCCGGTAGCCTTGTCCTTCGCACCTACGTGCAGGATGCCGTTGGCATCGATGTCGAAGGTCACTTCGATCTGCGGCACGCCACGTGGAGCTGGTGGAATGTCGGCCAGGTCGAACTTGCCCAGGGACTTGTTCTGTGCGGCTTGCTTACGCTCGCCTTGCAGCACGTGAATGGTCACGGCGCCCTGGTTGTCGTCGGCAGTCGAGAACACTTGCGATTTCTTGGTAGGAATCGTGGTGTTTTTCTCGATCAGCGCAGTCATCACGCCACCCATGGTTTCGATACCCAAGGTCAGCGGGCTGACGTCGAGCAGCAGAACGTCTTTCACGTCACCGGCCAGTACCGCACCCTGGATGGCAGCACCCATGGCAACCGCTTCGTCCGGGTTGACGTCTTTACGAGCTTCTTTACCGAAGAACTCGGTTACCAGCTTCTGAACCAGTGGCATACGGGTCTGACCGCCCACCAGGATCACGTCGTTGATCGCGCCAACGTCGATACCGGCATCTTTCATTGCGATGCGGCAAGGTTCGATGGTGCGCTGAACCAGGTCCTCCACCAGCGCTTCGAGCTTGGCGCGGGAGATCTTCACGTTCAAGTGCTTAGGACCGGTGGCGTCTGCAGTGATGTACGGCAGGTTCACGTCGGTCGACTGGCTCGAGGACAGTTCGATCTTGGCTTTTTCAGCAGCTTCTTTCAGGCGCTGCATGGCCAGCGGGTCGCCCTTGAGGTTCATGCCGCTTTCTTTCTTGAATTCGTCGACGAGGTAGTCGATCAGACGAATGTCAAAGTCTTCACCGCCCAGGAACGTGTCACCGTTGGTGGCCAGTACTTCGAACTGGTGCTCGCCATCGACTTCAGCGATCTCGATCACGGAAACGTCGAAAGTACCGCCGCCCAGGTCGTAAACGATCACGGTGTGATCGCCCTTGGCCTTGTCCATGCCGTAAGCCAGAGCAGCTGCGGTTGGTTCGTTGATGATACGTTTTACGTCCAGGCCAGCGATGCGGCCGGCGTCTTTGGTCGCCTGGCGCTGGCTGTCGTTGAAGTAGGCCGGAACGGTGATCACCGCTTCAGTCACGGTCTCGCCGAGATAGTCTTCGGCGGTCTTCTTCATCTTCTTCAGGATTTCAGCCGAGATTTGTGGCGGTGCCATTTTCTGGCCGTTCACTTCAACCCAGGCGTCGCTGTTGTCAGCCTTGACGATCTTGTAAGGGACCATCTGAATGTCTTTCTGCACGACTTCTTCGTCGAAACGACGACCGATCAGACGCTTCACCGCGTACAGGGTATTGTGCGGATTGGTCACGGCCTGACGCTTGGCCGACTGGCCAACCAGGATTTCGCCATCGTTGGCGTAAGCGATGATCGACGGCGTGGTACGCGCGCCTTCAGCGTTTTCAATAACTTTTGCCTTGCCGTTTTCCAGCACGGAGACGCAGGAGTTGGTAGTCCCCAGGTCGATACCGATAATTTTGCCCATGTTCACTCTCCCGAAACTTTGGATTTGGTTGCCGCAGCAGTGGTGGCTAACTGCGGTAGCACTTAAACGCTTGACTTATAAATGGGGGCCTTGCGGCGGATTTCAAGCCTGCTCGTCAATCGAAGGCGAAACCGGCGCAGGCGCCTTGCTGACCACGACCATCGCCGGGCGCAACAGGCGACCATTGAGCTGATAGCCCTTCTGGAACACCTTCAGAACGCTGTTAGGCTCGACATCGGCGCTTTCCTGCATGGCCATTGCCTGATGCTGAACGGCGTTGAACGGTTCGCCATGCGGATCGATCGCTTCAAGCTGATAACGCTTGAGAGTGTCGTGGAACATTTTCAGGGTCAGCTCGATGCCTTCGCGCATCGGACGGATGCTTTCGTCGTCCGGGCTGGACAGTTCCAGGCCACGCTCCAGGCTGTCGACGATCGGCAGCAGGTCGCCGGCGAATTTTTCCAGCGCGAACTTGTGAGCCTTCTCCACATCCTGCTCGGCGCGACGGCGGACGTTCTGCAGATCGGCGGCTACACGCAAAGCCTGATCCTGAGCGCCTGCCAGTTGCTCTTCGAGCACTTGTACACGAGCCGCCAGGTCATCACCCGAAGCCTCGGGCGCCTGGTTGGCGTCTGGGTTTTGCGTATCCACTGTCTGTTCGTCAGCCATAGATTTCTCCTTTCAATTTCGTCCGCGAGCTCAACTCGCGCGTCTGCCCAGCTATATGGGGCCGCAAAATCCGGCTTCAAGGGGGGTCGACGATTAACCCTACAAAAAACAACTGCTTTGTCATTCCCGGTCGCGATAAGGCTTTCGTCGGTCCGAGCGAATCGAGCTAACGAGGGGCATTGTCAGCCCGAAACAAAACACTGTATAAATAACCAGATCTAACACCTGGGAGCGGCCCATATGCTGGTGCACCTGTCCGTACACAACTACGCCATCGTTGAACATCTCGATCTCGAACTCGATCGCGGGATGAGCGTGATCACCGGAGAAACCGGCGCGGGCAAGTCGATCATGCTCGACGCGCTGGGCCTTACCCTGGGTGATCGTGCCGACAGCGGCGTGGTCCGCCCCGGCGCCGACAAGGCAGATATCCTGGCCACCTTCGATCTGGTCGACATTCCGGAAGCCAGCGCCTGGCTGGCCGAACGCGACCTCGAAAACGACGGCCCGTGCATCCTGCGCCGGGTCATCACATCCGAAGGACGTTCGCGCGGCTACATCAACGGCACGCCCTGCCCCCTTGGCGACCTCAAGGCGCTGGGCGAGCTGCTGATCGACATTCACAGCCAGCACGAACACCAATCCCTGCTCAAGACCGATACTCACCGCCGCCTGCTCGATGAATATGCCGGCGCGACCGACCTTGCCCGCCAGGTTCAGCTCGCCGCCCAGCGTTGGCGCCAGACCCGCCAGGAACTGGAGCGACTCTCCAACTCCGGCGATGAGCAACGCGCCCGCCATCAGTTGCTCAGCTATCAACTCGAAGAACTGGAAAACCTTGGCCTTGGCGACAACGAGCTGGAGCAGCTCGAGCAGGAACACAAGAACCTGACCAACGCCGAGACCTTGCTCGGGATCTGCCGGCAAGTCGTCGAGCAATGCAGTGAAAGTGATTCCGGGAATGTACTGAACGCCCTGACCGCCAGCCTCAACCGCCTGTCGAGCGTGAACAGCTCGATCGGTGCGCTGGGCGAAGCCAGCAGCCTGTTGACCAGTGCACAGATCCAGGTTGAAGAGGCCGTGGGCGAACTGAACCGCTTCCTCGACAACTTCGACGCCGATCCGTCGCGCCTTCAATACCTCGAAGAGCGCCTCGACGCGATCTACACCCTGGCGCGCAAACACCGCATCCAGCCGACCGAAGTCGCCGAGATGCAGCAGAAACTGCTGGATGAAATCGAAACCCTCAACGCCAACGACGAATCCATCGAACGACTGAGCGATGAGCTGTCTTCATACGCTCGCCATTATCAGGAAAAGGCTCGCGAACTGAGCGATCTGCGCCATCAAGCCTCGAGCAGCCTGGCCAGCGCCGTGGAACAGGAGATCCAGCGCCTGGGCATGCCTGGCGGGCGCTTCACCATCGAGTTACGCCCAAACAGTAGCGACGAGCTACTACCTAACGGACTTGAACAGGTTGAACTGCTGGTCAGCGCCAACCCTGGCCAACCATTGAAAGCCTTGGCAAAAGTTGCATCCGGAGGCGAGCTGTCGCGGATCAGCCTGGCGATCCAGGTGATAACCGCGCAGACATCTCGCGTTCCCACTCTGGTGTTCGACGAAGTGGACGTTGGTATCGGTGGTCCGACTGCAGAAATCGTCGGCCAGCTGCTGCGTCGCCTCGGCGAGCGCGGGCAGGTACTGACCGTGACCCACTTGCCGCAAGTGGCGGCGCAAGGCCATCAACATCTATTTGTGCATAAAGTGCGCGGCGAAGATGCCACCCGCACGGCCGTTTCCAGATTGAGCAAAAACGACCGCGTCGAAGAAGTCGCACGGATGCTGGGCGGCATCGACCTCACCAAGGAATCCCTGGCGCATGCCAAAAAAATGGTGGTGGCCGCAAAAGCCTGAATAAAGGCAGAAAGCACGAAGGCGACCCTAGGGTCGCCTTCGTTCGTTTCGCGAACTGAATGTTCGCGCGACATGCTTACTTTTTCTTGCGCACGTACAGCACCAGATTGTGATCAACCATCTCGAAGCCATACTTGTCGACGATTGCTTTCTGAAGCCGCTCGATTTCTTCGTCGAAGAATTCGATCACTTCGCTGGTTTCGACGTTGACCATATGGTCGTGATGCTTTCCGTCGTCCAGTTCGAAGACCGCATGGCCTCCGTCGAAGTTGTGCCGCACCACAAGGCCAGCTGCCTCGAACTGGGTCAGAACACGGTAAACCGTGGCCAGACCGACGTCCTCACCAGCCTCCATAAGGGCCTTGTAGACATCCTCGGCACTCATGTGGCGCTGCTCGGCGGAATCGAGCATTTGCAGAATTTTGACCCGTGGCAGGGTCACTTTGAGGCCGGCTTTGCGTAGTTCGCTATTTTCAACCATGGTCAGCTTTCTCGCGATGCTGCTTCGCAGCTTCTCTTAATGCGGGTATGATCGGCGTTTACGTTGTCCCAGCCAAGATAGTGGAAGTCGCCCACCGATGCAAAACACCAAGCTCTTGCTAACCAGTTTCACCTTTGTGGGACTGCTCGCACTCGCCGGTTGTTCATTCCCCGGGGTTTACAAAATCGACATCCAGCAGGGCAATGTCGTCACGCAGGACATGATAGACCAGTTACGCCCGGGAATGACCCGTAAGCAAGTACGGTTTATCATGGGCAACCCTCTGCTGACTGACACGTTCCATGCCGATCGCTGGGATTATCTGTACAGCCTGCAACCGGGTGGCGGTGAACGCCAACAGGAACGCATTAGCGTTATCTTCAACCCAAATGATCAGCTTGTCAGCCTCTCCGGCGATTTCATGCCAGGCGTGAGCCGTGACGAAGCCATTCTCGGCAAGGACAGCGGCACGACAGTGGCTGCCCCGGCAGAAAACGTCGAGAAGCCAAAACCGGAAAAACCGGTCAAGCCAGGTTCGTTGCTGGATCAGATCCAGAAGGACGTCGACGGCGTAGAAACCGTTCCGGTCCCGACGCCGGAACCACTGGACACCTCGCCGCAATAATTTGCGACGCAATAAAAAGCCCGGCATGCCCGGGCTTTTTATTGTCTGGCGTTCAAGCCACTCACTGATTCCGCGCTTTGGCCTCGGCAGCTTTCGCCGCGCGCAGTCGGCGCACCTCTTTCGGATCGGCCAGCAACGGGCGGTAAATCTCGATGCGATCCCCGGCCTGGACTACCCGACTCTCCGGGTCAGCGACCACCTTGCCGAAGATCCCCACAGGGCAATGGGTCAGATCCAGCCCCGGAAACTCTTCAGCCACGGCCGACCTGAGCAAGGCCGCCCGTACGGTCGTTCCGACAGGTACGGCCACTGTCAGCAGCACCTGACGGTCTACGGCCGCGTAGACCACCTCGACTTCAATCATGACCTCAACCATGTATCTGCTTGGCGCGCTGGCAGAACGCATCCACCAAAGTGTTGGCCGCCTGATTGAACAGCGGCCCCAAGGTGGCGCGAACCAGCGGCCCGGCATAATCGAATGACAGATCGAGGCTGATCTTGCAGGCTTTGTCGGTCAGCGCCTTGAATACCCAGATGCCATGCAATTGGGTGAAAGGGCCCTCTTCGAGGTTCATTTCGATCGACTGCCCCGGAATCAACGTGTTGCGCGTCACGAAATGCTGACTGAGGCCACCCTTCGCCACACCGACACTCGCCCGCATATGCTCTGGTGAGCTCTCCAGGACTTCGGCGGACGAGCACCACGGCAGAAACTCCGGATAGCGCGCCACGTCGTTGACCAGGTCATACAGCGCTTGCGCCGGGTACGGCAGCAAGGCCGAACGTGAAATGTGTGTCGTCATGTCAGCGTCACTTCCACAGCTGGGCGGCAAACACTACGAGAATGCCGATGGGCGCCACATAGCGCATCAAGAACAAGGACAGGCCAAACAGCGCAGGGTTACGGATCGACAACTCGTCACGCACCGCTTCACGCCCCATGATCCAGCCCGCAAACACCACGAAACACAAACCGCCAAGCGGCAGCATGAGTCGCGAGGTGAAGAAATCGATCACGCCAAAGAAGTCGAGGCCTCCGGCCGCTCCCCATTGGTAGAGGTGGAACATCCCGCCTTCGTTCACGAAGAACTTGGCCTCCTTCCAGATATTGAAGGAGAACACCGTACCCAGACCGACAAACCAGCAGCTGAACGCCAGCCAGAAGGTGACCCAGGCACGACTCACTTTAGTGCGCTCGACCAGGTAGGCCACCATCGGTTCCAGCAGGGAAATCGCCGAACTCCAGGCAGCGACCGCCACCAGCACGAAGAACACAACACCCATCAATTGCCCGAACGCTACGTTACCGAAGGCAAACGGCAGGCTGACGAACATCAGCCCCGGCCCTTCGCTCGGATTCAGGCCCGCCGCGAAAACAATCGGAAACAACGCCAGGCCGGCCACCAGGGAAACGAAGGTGTCGAGCAGCGCCACCCCGACAACCGTCCCTGAAATCGATGAGTTCTTCGGCATGTACGCACCGTAGATCATGATCGAGCCAACGCCCACGCTCAGGGAAAAGAACGCATGCCCCATCGCGGGCAACAAGCCGTCCATGACCTTTTCCGGGTGGAAGTCGAACATGAAATGCACGCCGTCCATGAAATGACCGGTGGTCATGCTGTAGCCCAGCAGTACGAGGATCATCACGAACAACAACGGCATCATGATGCGCAAACTGCGCTCAAGCCCGGCAACCACGCCCTTGGCGATCACCACCGCTGACAACAGCATGAAAATCGTGTGCCAAAGTGTCAGGCGCCAGGGATCGGCGATCACATTGCCGAAGTAAGCCCCCACCTGATCAGGCGTCGCACCCTGAAAATCGCCACGCCCCATGTCGATGATGTAGTCCAGCGACCAGCCGCCAACCACACTGTAGAACGACAGGATCAGCAATGCCGTGATCATCCCGGCAAACGCGCCCCAGGACCATTTGGCCGAGTGCCCCGCCTCGACCGCCAGTATCTTCAAGGCATTGGCCGGACTCTGCCGGGCACGCCGGCCGATCAGGGTTTCCGCCAGCATGACCGGCACGCCGATCAATGCGATACAGGCCAGGAACATCAGCACGAAGGCGCCGCCGCCATAGACGCCGACCATGTACGGGAATTTCCAGATACTACCCAGCCCCACGGCCGAACCGGTCGCGGCGAGTATGAAGACCCAGCGGCTAGCCCAACTGCCGTGGACAGAAACCTTGTCTGTCGACATCGTTATCACGCCCAAGCGTTCAAAAAAGAGGCCGCATTGTCCGGGATTCAATCAACCTGCTCAAGCACGTAGCAACACCGTAGCCGACTCGCGTGCAACTCCCTATAATGCCGCCCCTATGGCTAAACAGAAGAAACACCCAACAGGGACCATCGCGCAAAACAAAAAGGCGCGACACGATTACTTCATCGAACATCGTTTCGAGGCTGGTCTGGTCCTGGCCGGCTGGGAAGTAAAAAGTCTGCGGGCAAGCAAACTGCAGCTGGTTGACAGCTACGTACTGCTCAAGGATGGCGAAGCCTGGCTGCTCGGCAGCCACATTACGCCCCTGACGACCGCCAGTACCCACGTCATTGCCGATCCGGTGCGCACCCGTAAATTGCTGCTCAACCGGCGCGAGCTGGAAAAGCTGGCCGCGGCCGTGCAGCAAAAGGGTTACGCCTGCGTATGCCTGTCCTGGTACTGGAGCAAGCACATGGTCAAGTGCGAGATCGCTCTGGGCAAGGGCAAGAAGGAATACGACAAGCGCGATACCGAGCGCGAACGCGACGCCGGTCGCGAGTTGCAGCGTGCGGTGCGCAACAAGGGCAAGGAAGACTGACTCTTTCGCCTTGAGGCCCCTTCGCGGGCAAGCCCGCTCCCACAGGGTTTCGGTGTACCTGTGGGAGCGAGCTTGCCCGCGAAAGCAACCTCACAAATGATATGGAGCCGACTGGCTACATCCCCTTGCGCCGTTCCGCCCGGGCCACGCGCTGCACTTCCTGACGCACCTCCTCCAGTACCTCCTGCACATACAGAATGTGTCGGCTGGAAACTTCCCGCGCCTGCTCCGCCCGCCCTTCGATAATCGCCTGATACAACTCTCGATGCTGCGTGATCAGCATGTCGCGGGTTTCAGTGCGCTGCTTGTACATGCCACCTATGTTCGTCACCACGTTGCGCTTGAGCAGGTCGAACAGCCCGCGAATGGTGTGAAGCAGCACAGCATTGTGGCTGGCCTCGGCGATCGCCAGGTGAAAGCTTGCGTCCGCCGCACCCTCTTCGGCACGACTCACCTCTTCGTGACGCGAATAGCAGTCCTGTAATTCGTTGAATGCCGCGGTCAGTCGCTCGCGATCCACATCAGTGGCACGCAACGCCGCATAGTAGGCGCAAGACGCTTCCAGCGTATGCCGAAACTCCAGCAGATCGCGCTGTGCCTCGGGGTTGCTTTCCAGCAAGTGCAACAAGGGATCACTGAAGGTGCTACCCAGCGACTCCACCACATAGTTGCCGCCGCCCTGGCGACTGACCAGCAGGCCCTTGGCGGTCAGCTTCTGAATGGCTTCGCGCAACGAAGGGCGTGACACACCAAATTGTTCGGCCAACGCACGTTCGGCCGGCAAGCGCTCACCCGCTTTCAGCGTGCCCTCGAGGATCATGCCCTCAAGCTGCTCGACAATATCGTCAGACAAACGGCGCTGACGAATCTGATCAAACCCCATAACTCGATTACTCCACGATCCGACGGCTCGCCGGGGCTCTATTCTGGCCTATCGGCGCCGCGCCAGCACCTGCCATTGCGCATTTGGTCTTACCAGACAGACGACCTGCGCTCTTCGCATTCGACAAAAGTTTTAGGGCGGCAAATTGACACACCGCCTACAAGGCTTTTACCCTAGCCAACAGCGATTGTAAATTGGTCTTACCAATTATCCAAGAACGCTGATCAGTGCCTGACCAACAACAATTAGGGGCCACCCCATATGCAAACCTGGCAACAGCTCTATACCCCGCTTGGCAGCCTCGGCTTGTCCGCACTCGCCGCCGTCATCCCCATCGTATTTTTCTTCCTGGCTTTGGCCGTGTTCCGCCTCAAAGGACATGTGGCCGGCAGCATCACCCTGGCTTTATCGATCCTGGTGGCGATCTTCGCCTTCCAGATGCCGGTCGATATGGCGTTCGCCGCCGCCGGGTATGGCTTCGCTTATGGCCTGTGGCCGATCGCCTGGATCATCGTGGCAGCGGTGTTCCTCTACAAACTGACGGTCAAGAGCGGGCAGTTTGAAGTCATCCGCAGTTCGGTTCTGTCGATCACCGATGACCAGCGCCTGCAAGTTCTGCTGATCGGTTTCTGCTTCGGCGCCTTCCTCGAAGGTGCAGCCGGTTTTGGCGCACCCGTGGCGATTACCGCTGCGCTGCTGGTAGGTCTTGGCTTCAACCCGCTGTACGCGGCCGGCCTGTGCCTGATCGCCAACACCGCGCCGGTGGCCTTCGGCGCCCTGGGCATTCCGATCATCGTTGCCGGGCAAGTGACCGGTATCGACGCGTTCAAGATCGGCGCCATGACCGGCCGCCAACTGCCGCTGCTGTCGCTGTTCGTGCCGTTCTGGCTGGTGTTCATGATGGACGGCCTGCGCGGCGTGCGGGAAACATGGCCGGCAGCGCTGGTGGCCGGCTTGAGCTTTGCCGTCACCCAGTACTTCACCTCGAACTTCATCGGCCCGGAACTGCCGGACATCACCTCGGCCCTGGCCAGTCTGATTTCCCTGACCCTGTTCCTGAAAGTCTGGCAACCAAAACGCGCCGCCGGCCAACACATCGTCGGCGCTGTCTCGGCCTCCGTGGTGAGCGCCAGCGTCGGTGGTTTCGGCCAGAAGCGCACCACCGTGGCTTCGCCCTACAGCCTTGGGGAAATCTTCAAGGCATGGTCGCCGTTCCTGATCCTGACCGTACTGGTCACCATCTGGACCCTGAAGCCGTTCAAGGCGATGTTCGCCGCCGGCGGTTCGATGTACAGCTTCGTATTCAACTTCGCCATCCCGCACCTGGACCAGATGGTGATCAAGGTCGCACCGATCGTAGTCGCGCCAACCGCCCTTCCGGCAGTGTTCAAACTGGACCCGATCTCCGCCACCGGCACGGCGATTTTCTTCTCGGCGCTGATCTCGATGCTGGTGCTGAAGATCAATATCAAAACTGGTCTGACCACTTTTAAAGAGACCTTCTACGAACTGCGCTGGCCGATCCTGTCCATCGGCATGGTGCTGGCGTTTGCCTTCGTCACCAACTACTCGGGCATGTCTTCGACCATGGCCCTGGTGTTGGCAGGCACCGGTGCAGCGTTCCCGTTCTTCTCGCCGTTCCTCGGCTGGCTGGGCGTGTTCCTCACCGGTTCCGATACCTCGTCCAACGCCCTGTTCAGTTCGCTGCAAGCGACCACTGCGCACCAGATCGGCGTCAACGACACCTTGCTGGTGGCGGCGAACACCAGTGGTGGCGTGACCGGCAAAATGATCTCGCCACAATCGATCGCCGTGGCCTGCGCCGCGACCGGCTTGGTGGGTAAAGAATCGGATCTGTTCCGCTTCACCCTCAAGCACAGCCTATTCTTTGCAACGATTGTCGGCTTGATCACGTTGGCCCAGGCCTACTGGTTCACCGGCATGCTGGTGCACTAAGGACTACAGGCAACACGATAAAAACCGACGCCGGGCCACGCCCCCGGCGTCCGCTATTCACACCCCGGTCTGTAAGGCTGCTGAAAGCTACCGGCTCTATATTCAGCAGCCTCAACAGACGAATAACCGGGACCACCCGGAGACCGCCTGATGAGCGAGCTTTTTTACAACGCCGTGCCGAATGCGACCCGTGTCGCCCCGCCACTGCCCGAGCCTCGGCAGTACCCCAGCGAGAAACCGTCACGGGTCTACCTGTTCGGGACCTGCGTGGTCGATTTGTTCTACCCGGAAGCCGGGATGGATGCGATTCACCTGCTGGAGCGTGAAGGCATTCGTGTCGAATACCCGCAAGGGCAAAGCTGCTGCGGCCAACCGGCCTACACCTCGGGTTACACCGAACAGGCTCGGACCGTGGCGCGCTCGCAACTGGCGCTGTTTGCCGGCGACTATCCGGTGGTAGTGCCCTCAGGCTCTTGCGCGGGCATGCTGCGCGAACATTACGCCGACTTGTTCAAGGACGAGCCGGACACGTTGAAACAGGTCCAGGCCCTGGCGGCCAGAACCTACGAGCTGGCCGAGTTCCTGTTGTTTGTCTGCAAGGTGCAGCTCAAGGACGGCGGCGAGCCCGTGAAAGTGGCGCTGCACACCTCGTGCTCGGCACGCCGTGAAATGAACACCCACCTGCACGGCCGCGAGTTGTTGGCGCAGTTGAGCAATGTGGAGCGGGTCAACCACGATCACGAAAGTGAATGCTGTGGCTTTGGTGGGACATTCAGCGTCCGTATGCCAGACATTTCCGGCGCGATGGTGGCTGACAAGACCCGGGCGTTGAAGGAGTCCGGCGCGCACAAGGTATTGAGTGCCGACTGCGGCTGTTTGATGAACATCAACGGCTCGCTGGAAAAACAGCAGGAAGCGTTGCGCGGTCAGCATCTGGCCAGCTTCCTCTGGCAGCGAACCGGAGGTGTGAAATGAGCACCTCGACGATTATTCCTACGGTTGCCGTAGAAGAAGATTTCCGCACCCGCGCCCACAACGCACTGGGTGACCCGCAATTGCGAAGCAACTTTCGCAAGGCGATGGATTCACTGATGACCAAACGGGCAGCCGCTTTCAGCGATGCCCATGAAAGAGAACACTTGCGCGCACTGGGCAATGCAATCCGTGCCCGCGCGCTCTCCAAGTTGCCCGACCTGCTCGAGCAACTGGAACAGAACCTGACCCGCAACGGTGTGACAGTGCACTGGGCGGAAACGGTGGATGAGGCCAATGGCATCGTCCTCTCGATCATCCGCGCTCACGAGGGGCGGCAAGTGATCAAGGGCAAATCGATGGTCAGCGAAGAGATGGAGATGAACCATGTCCTCGCTGAACAGGGCATTGAATGCCTGGAATCGGACATGGGCGAGTACATCGTCCAGCTCGACCACGAGAAGCCTTCACACATAATCATGCCGGCAATCCACAAGAACGCCGGTCAGGTCGCGTCCTTGTTCCACGACAAACTTGGCGTGGAATACACCAAGGACGTAGACCAACTCATTCAGATCGGTCGCAGAGTCCTGCGGCAGAAATTCTTCGAAGCGGACATCGGCGTCTCCGGTGTCAACTTCGCCGTGGCCGAAACCGGCACCCTGCTGCTGGTGGAAAACGAAGGCAACGGTCGCATGACCACCACGGTGCCCCCCGTGCACATCGCCGTCACCGGTATCGAAAAAGTCGTGGAAAACCTGCGTGATGTGGTGCCGTTGCTGTCGCTGCTGACCCGTTCAGCCTTGGGCATTCCGATCACCACCTACGTCAACATGATCTCCGGCCCGCGCAAGGAACATGAACTCGACGGCCCACAGGAAGTGCACCTCGTACTGCTCGATAACGGCCGCAGCCAGGCCTTTGCCGACAGCGAATTGCGCCAGACCCTGAACTGCATTCGCTGCGGCGCCTGTATGAATCATTGCCCGGTGTACACCCGAATCGGCGGTCATGCCTATGGGGAGGTTTACCCCGGGCCTATCGGAAAAATCATCACCCCGCACATGGTCGGCCTGGCGAAAGTCCCGGATCACCCGAGCGCCTCGTCGCTGTGCGGCGCCTGCGGTGAAGTCTGCCCGGTGAAAATCCCGATCCCTGCTTTGCTGCGGCGCCTGCGGGAAGAAAACGTCAAGGCCCCGGACAGCCCCCATCAAGTGATGCGCGGCCAGGGCAGCAAGTATTCGCGCAAGGAGCGGTTCATCTGGAACGCCTGGGCCAAGCTCAACAGTTCGCCGACGCTCTATCGCCTGTTCGGTTTCTTTGCCACCCGTTTGCGCGCCCTTACGCCGAGCAATGTCGGCCCGTGGACGCAAAACCACAGCGCACCGAAACCCGCTGCCCGCTCATTGCATGACATGGCCCGCGAGCACTTGGCCAAACAGGGAGAACGCCGATGAGCGCCAAACAAAATATCCTCGCCAAACTGCGTAAAAGCCTGACAGGCACCACGCCAGTGGCCGACAACTTCGATGTCGATCTGGTGACCCAGCCTTACACCTACGCGCCCGAGCAACGCATTGCGCAACTGCGCAAATTGATGGAAGCGGTGCACACGGAAATTCATCTGACGTCCGGCCAAGAGTGGCCGACGCTACTCGCGCAGTTGCTGCAGGACCGCCAGTTGCCAAGCCTGCTGATCGCACCGACAACGCCCCACGGTCAACGGATCACGCAGCACTGGGCGAATAATCCCGGCCTGCCAATGCTGAAAGCCTACGACCGCCCGGTTGAAGAATGGAAAGCCGAGCTGTTCAACGACACCCCGGCGAGCATCACTGGAACCCTCGGCGCCATCGCTGCCACGGGCAGCCTTATTCTCTGGCCGACCCGGGAAGAACCGCGCCTGATGAGCCTGGCGCCACCGGTGCATTTCGCCCTGCTCAAGGCCAGTGAAATCCGCGACAACTTCTATCAGGTGCAACAGGAATTCGAATGGGCCCAGGGCATGCCGACCAACGCATTGCTGGTGTCCGGCCCGTCGAAGACCGCCGACATCGAGCAAGTGCTGGCGTACGGCGCACACGGTCCAAAAGACCTGGTGGTACTGATCCTGGAGGACCAATGAGTCTACCGGCCGCTTTTCTGCGTGACGCACAGCAACTGATTCCCCAAGAGCGACGTTTCGACGACCCGCTGTCGACCCTGGCCTTCGGCACCGACGCCAGCTTCTATCGTTTGATTCCGCAACTGGTGATCCGCGTCGAGTCAGAAGACGAAGTGGTGGCACTGCTGCAACTGGCGCAAAGGGATCAGGTGCCGGTGACTTTCCGCGCCGCCGGCACCAGCCTGTCCGGCCAGGCGATCAGCGACTCGGTGCTGATCGTGCTGGGGGATAACTGGAACGGTCGCGAGATCCGCGGCCAAGGCACGCAAATCCGCCTGCAACCGGGGGTGATCGGCGCCCAGGCCAACGCCTGGCTGGCACCGTTCGGACGCAAGATCGGTCCGGACCCGGCCTCGATCAATGCCTGCAAGATCGGCGGGATCGTCGCCAACAATGCCAGCGGCATGTGCTGCGGCACCGCGCAAAACACCTATCACACCCTGGCCGGCATTCGTCTGGTGCTGGCCGATGGCAGTCGTCTCGACACCGAGGATGCCGCCAGCGTCACGGCGTTTCGCCAAAGCCACGCCGCGCTGCTGGAACGCTTGGCGATCCTGGGCCGCGAGACCCGCGCAAATACCGAGCTGGCTGCGAAAATTCGCCACAAATACCGTCTGAAAAATACCACCGGCCTGTCGCTCAATGCCCTGGTGGATTTCGACGAGCCTGTGGATATCTTGAGCCACTTGCTAGTGGGCTCCGAAGGCACACTCGGGTTCATCAGTGCCGTGACCTACGACACCGTGATCGACCACCCGAACAAGGCCTCGGCCCTGATTGTGTTCCCAGATGTCGAGACCTGCTGCAATGCAGTGTCTGTGCTGAAAAGCCAACCAGTGTCGGCCGTGGAACTGCTGGACCGGCGCAGCCTGCGCTCGGTACAGAACAAACCCGGCATGCCCGCTTTCGTACAGCACCTGTCGAACAATGCCTGTGCACTATTGATCGAATCCCGCGCCGCGTCGTCCACTTTGCTGCACAAGCAACTGGCGCAGATCATGGCGTCGCTCAAGGCGTTCCCGGTGGAAAAGCAGGTCGACTTCACCGAAGACCCGCAGGAAAACGCCCGTCTCTGGGCCATCCGCAAAGACACCTTTCCCGCCGTCGGCGCCGTGCGCAAGACCGGCACCACGGTGATCATCGAAGACGTCACCTTCCCGGTCGAACAACTGGCCATCGGCGTCAACCGCCTGATCGAGCTGTTCGACAAACATCACTACGACGAAGCGATCCTTTTCGGGCACGCCCTGGAAGGCAATCTGCACTTCGTCTTCACCCAAGGCTTCAACAGCCCGGAAGAAGTCGCACGCTATCAGGCGTTCATGGACGACGTGGCGCAACTGGTGGCGGTGGAGTTCGGCGGTTCGCTGAAGGCTGAACACGGCACCGGACGCAACATGGCGCCGTTCGTTGAACTGGAATGGGGCAGCGATGCCTACCAGTTGATGTGGCAGCTCAAACGACTGCTCGACCCCAATGGCATTCTCAACCCGGACGTGGTGCTCAGCGAAGATCCACAGATCCACCTCAAGCACCTCAAGCCCTTGCCCGCTGCTGACGAGATTGTGGACAAGTGCATCGAATGCGGCTTCTGCGAACCGGTCTGCCCGTCAAAAGGCCTGACCCTGAGTCCGCGTCAGCGCATCGTGATCTGGCGCGACATTCAGGCAAAGAAACGCGCGGGCATCGATACGTCCGAACTCGAAGCCGCCTTCGACTATCAAGGCATCGATACCTGCGCCGCCACCGGCCTGTGCGCACAACGTTGCCCTGTAGGCATCAATACCGGCGAGCTGGTGAAAAAGCTGCGCAGCCGGAAGGCGACGCATACGAAAACCGCTAACTGGCTTGAAGGACATTTCGCCACGGCACTGCAAGGTGCACGCTTCACCCTGCACGTGGCCAATGGTGCGCGGATGTTGCTGGGGGCACCGAGATTGGCGAAGTTGTCGGCGACGTTGACGCGCCTGTCCAAGGGTCAGGTCCCGCAATGGACCAACGCCATGCCTCAGCCTGAACGGCCGATTCGCTTCAGCCCGACGGTGACGGACGCGCGCCCGCGCGTGGTCTATCTGGCGGCCTGCGTATCCCGCGCCATGGGCCCGGCAGCGGGCGATACGGAGCAAATGTCGCTGCACGACAAGACCCGAGGCCTGCTGGAAAAGGCCGGCTACCAGGTGGTGTTCCCGGACAACCTCGACAACCTGTGCTGCGGCCAGCCATTCGCCTCCAAAGGCTACGCCGAGCAAGCCGAGCACAAACGACAGGAACTGATCGGCGCCCTGCTCCACGCCAGCCGTGGCGGGCTCGACCCGATCTACTGTGACACAAGCCCCTGCACCTTGCGCCTGGTTCAAGACCTTGGGGAAGTCCGTCTGGACCTGTACGACCCGGTGCGCTTCATCCGCACACACCTGATGGATCGCCTGGACTTCACGCCACAGGAGGCGCCGATCGCCGTGCACGTAACCTGCAGCACCCAACACCTCGGGGAAAGCCAGGCGTTGATCGACCTGGCGCGCAAGTGCAGCAAAAACGTGGTCATTCCCGAAGGTATTCACTGCTGCGGCTTCGCCGGCGACAAGGGCTTCACCACGCCGGAGCTGAACGCCCATTCGCTGCGCACGCTCAAGGATGCGGTGCAGCAGTGCAGCGAGGGGATTTCCACCAGCCGTACCTGCGAGATTGGCCTGACACAACACGGCGGAATCGACTACCACGGACTAGTCTATCTGGTGGACCGCGTTACCCAGGCCAGGGTGACCTGATGACGAGGCCTCAAGAAAGGCGCATTCAGGCGCCTGTCTAGTCGTTTCTTGTGGGCATCAACACAGAAAAACAGAACCCTGACGTGTCGCCGCAGTCCACTGATCAAGTCCCGCCAATGCGGGACTTTCCCAACACTCGGTAGACCGATTTGATGGCCAGCAATGCCTGGCCATCAGTTCAAGGAGAAACACATGAATCGTTCTGTGCTGTTAGGTCTGTTCGTTACTGCTTCCATGCTGGCTTCCACTTCATTTGCCGCTGAAGACCTTTGCGCGGTCAACCTGAAAACCATCGAAAACGGCAAGGCACAGATTCCTCCGGAAATGACTGACCAGGTAAAAGCCTCCGTCGAGCAAGCCAAAGCCGACCAGGCAAAAGGCACCAAGGAAGGCATTGATGATTGCATCGCCGAGACCAACGACATTATCAAGGCCGTCACAGACTCGAAAAAAGGCGCCAAGTAACTCGGCTCAAGGCCAACCTTCGGGTTGGCCTTTCGGGCCGCGTTGGCGTACATCAACAACGGAGTACTGGCAGCCGGGAGCTCAAAGCCCGGCCGTGCCCGATACGAAGCAAACCAAAACCCGCCAATTGCGGGTTTTGTTGCATCTGGGGGTCTGGATACGTGTAACCGCCCGCATCGCTGCAGAAGCTCGACACATTTTCTGAGAAAAACGAATTCTTGCGTTGAATCGTAGTCTTTGAGGTAGGCCCCATCAGATCGGGCGGACTTTTCGGGCTCGGCTTGGCCGTCTACTCATACGACAGCACTGAGACCATCAGCTCAAGGAGATACCCATGAAACGCACCACACTCGCTGGCCTGTTCATTGCTGCTGCCATGCTGGCCTCTCCTGTATTTGCTGCGGACAACAACCTCTGTACGAGCAAGCTGCAAGAGCTCAAAGGCAAAGTGAATGCGCTGCCGGCGAACTCCGCAAACACCACGATGGAGATCAAAAGACTGATGTCCAGCGCCGAAGCCTCACAAGCCTCCGGAGACGACAAAAAATGCGTCACCGAGGCCACCCAGGCATTGGCGCTCGCTGACAGACAGAGCACCCAACCAGCCCCATGATCTGTGGTGGCCAACCTTCGGGTTGGCCTTCCGGAGCGTGATGACGTACACTGTATATGCCTGCTGCTCACTTGATTCACAGAGCATCAGGCTCGGGGCCGTTTAGGATTCGACGCCGGTTGCGAAACTTTAGGTGCATGCCGAGTTGGTAACAGAACTCGTAAATCCACTGTTGCAACTACTTATAGTTGCCAATGACGATAACTACGGCCAGGAATTCGCTCTCGCTGCGTAAGCAGCCTTAGCCCTGAGCTTCTGGTACCTTCGGGTCCAGCAATCACCAGGGGATGTCTGTAAACCCAAAGTGATTGTCATATAGAACAGAATCGCCGTGCAGTACGTTGTGGACGAAGCGGCTAAAACTTACACAACTCGCCCAAAGCACCCTGCCCGTCGGGTCGCTGAGGGTTAACTTAATAGACACGGCTACGCATGTAGTACCGACAGCGGAGTACTGGCGGACGGGGGTTCAAATCCCCCCGGCTCCACCACTTCATCATCTAAAGACGTCCACGGACGTCTTTTTTTGTGCCTGAAATCCAGTGAAATCAAGGGTTTAAGCGCTATTGGGCTCCGCAGAGGTTTTTTGAGTTCCAGGCGTTTGGGTATTCCAAATGGTATTCCAAGCCTTCCGGTGCTATTTTTTGGAATACCAAAACGGTGTCAGAGGTAGCTCTCATGCCTGCTCCAGCCCTTCGCCTCTCCGACCGCCAGCTCAAGGCAGTCAGGGCAAAAGACAAGGATTACGTCCTCAGCGATGGTGACGGCCTCCAGCTCCGAGTCAGGAGCAACGGCTCGATGCTGTGGAACTTCAACTACCGCGAGCCGGTAACCAAAAATCGTATCAATATGGGGCTGGGCACGTACCCAGAGCTCTCACTAGCGAACGCCAGGAAAAAAGTGGTGGAAGCGCGCGAGCTGCTGGCACAAGGCATTGATCCCAAGGTGCAACGCAATGCACAGGACGAAGCCAAACGAGCGGAGACGGAACATACGTTCGAGAACGTGGCCACCGCCTGGTTCGAGCTGAAGAAGGACTCCGTCACGCCGGCGTACGCCGAAGACATTTGGCGATCGCTCACGCTGCACGTATTCCCAGACCTGAAAACAACGCCGCTCTCGAAAATTACCGCACCGATGGTCATAGAACTGCTTCGCCCGATTGAGGCCAAAGGCAGTCTCGAGACAGTGAAGCGACTGAGCCAACGGCTCAACGAGATCATGACTTACGGGGTCAATTCAGGACTGATCTTTGCGAACCCTCTCAGCGGCATTCGCGCAGTGTTCAAGAAACCCAAGAAACAGAACATGGCCGCGCTACGACCCGATGAGCTTTCCGAGCTCATGATCGAAATCGCGAACGCCAGCATCAAGCGGATCACCCGCTGCCTGATCGAATGGCAACTGCACACCATGACCCGTCCTGCCGAAGCGGCTACCACCCGGTGGGCAGACATCGACTTCGACAAACGCATCTGGACCATCCCGCCGGAGCGCATGAAAAAGCGTCGTCCGCACACCATCCCGCTGACCGAACAGGCACTCGCCTTACTAGAGACGCTCAAGCCCCACAGCGGCCACAGGGAATACGTGTTCCCGGCAGATAGAAACCCGCGCACCCACGCCAACAGTCAGACTGCCAACATGGCGTTGAAACGCATGGGCTTCCAGGACCGCTTGGTCAGCCACGGCATGCGCTCCATGGCCAGCACCATCCTGAACGAGCATGGGTGGGATCCGGAGCTGATCGAAGTCGCGCTGGCGCATGTCGACAAGGACGAAGTCCGAAGCGCTTACAACCGAGCTGACTACATTGAGCGTCGGCGTCCGATGATGGCTTGGTGGAGTGAGCACATCCAAAAAGCAGCAACGGGTAGTCTGTCGGCAGCTGCCATCAATGACACCAGGAACTGCAATGTCGTGCCGATACGGTGAGCGCTCACCGAACGCCGCCGGTAACCGAAAATGACTCCCCAGATGGAGTGATGGTTGATTTGGCGACAGCGGCGACACTGGCGACAACCCGTGTAATACCTGGTCTGCAGCATGGCGACAGAGGTGGCGACTGTCGCCGCTGTAAGCCTCTCTCTTGGGACTTTCTCGGCTAAGCCCACGCGAGCGGGAAGGCTCCGCATTCCCACTCGCATGGGCTCTGCGTAATTGCATCTCACTTGATCACCTAATTGCATTACCACTGACCAGTTGTTTGCATCCGACTTGACCAGTCATCTGCATTCGCGCTGACCAGCCGTTTGCAGTTGATGGGTGTCAGCGGGTGCCACTCAGCGCGAGTGCTTCAGCCAAGCACTGAAGGACTGCAACCGGCCAGGAGCAGCCATCCAATGCGTGTAGGACATCAGGGACGATTCATCGCTGACGATGTGCCCTGAAGAGAGTATTTTTACTCTATGGAGCTGCTCAGCGTCCCGATCCAAAAGTACAGGGCGTTCAGGAGGGCTGCGATCACCCCAAGCATCGCCGCTTTTGTGTTCAGCACGGCGGCCGCGGTGGTGATCGCAATAGCTTTCGCCTGATCGAGGTTCTGGATCTGGGCCACGTCTTCTTGCCAGGTAGCAGAGATGTGCCAAAGCATCGCCGACAGGATCGTGATGATGATGCTAGAGACCACCATGAACTTCTTCAGGCCAGATATGACCCAAGGGTTATCTGCGCAGTAGTTGCGCACGAAACAGATGATGGCGCCAGCAATGCTGGCAGTGGTGCGGAACAGCTTGTACAGCTTCTTCATTCAAGAGCCTTATCAGTGGGTGCGGCGACCGATTTTCAGTCACCTACTTCACTGTTCGGCACGTTCCTCGGATTTATTTACTGCTTTTCTCAAATTTTTTCAGAAATCGCTTTGAGATTGACGTCAGCTATCGCAGATCAATGACGCAGCTCGTCCTGCTTGGCCATCGTATCTGCGTGCTCAGCGCCTTGCAGCCATGAGCACACTTCGCGTGCGCTATAGCAGCGCCACGCAGAGGGCTGTTTGGTGGGGTATGTAGCTGGCTAGGGCAATTCGCGCTTCCGTCTGGTGGTATAGCAGGCAGCGCTTGTAGCTCTCAGCCTTCGACGTATTCAGTGCGCTTTTACATAGGCTGGGTCGTTTTCAGCCCTTCGGGGAAAGGCAGAAATCGGCCATATACGACATTAGCTGGTCCAACCTCTGCAACGCGAATCTATCAGCCATGGCGCCAATAGAGTCGCTTGGCGATTGGGCAATATCATTGTGCCAACTTCCAACGAAACGATAGACTGAGACGTGCCGACTTTTGGGCGCATGTATGTCCGCAAGGTCCGTTGTGTTGCCTCAGCATGGTGCGCTGGATCTTCGGGGGGGGCGTCATTGTGACAGGGAAATCAGGACAGACTGATGTCAGTGCAGATTGATAATTTTGACGTTGGCCCGAGCCGAGATGGTGACCAGTTTCATTATTCACGTGCGTCCCGACTTTGCCTGGAGCTTCTCGAGGCATCATCCGACCTCAAGGTCGTGTCCGTCGAAGGGATTTCAAAGAAGGACTCCGTCAACGCGGGCATTGAGTCCATCGACCTCGCGTTATACTACGGCAGTGCCAGCCTGTCGGTTGCGCGGCTGGTGCGTTATCGCCAGCTCAAGCATTCGACTCTCCACGCGGACAAGGAATGGACTGCGAGCGGACTACGCAAAACGCTCAAGGACTTCGCTGACCGATTTACGGCATTGGTAGGCCGATTTGGTATACAGCATGTCTGCGCGCGCTTTGCTTTCGAGTTCGAAACCAACCGCCCGCTCTCGCCTCGCGTTCTTCAATCGCTGGCGGACTTGAGGGGGGGCAAACAAGGGCGCGACGCGCACTACATCAGCCGCGTGACGGGACTGGCGCCAGCTGATCTCCAGACGTTCGCCTCGCTGTTCCGGCCCATCACACGCGTCGAGGGATTTCTCGAGCAACGTGCGTTGCTCAGCCATGACCTGCGTGCCTACCTCCCGGATAACGATAAGGATGCGGCAATCGCGCTACGTGACCTCGTCGCACGCAAGGCCACGACTGAGTTCAAGTCCAATCGAGAGATCCGGCGGGAGGACGTCCTGGACACCATCGGCGTTCGTCTGGACGACCTGTTTCCTGCGCCAAATGCTCTGGAGTCCCCTCCGATTATCGTGCCGCGCGCCCAGATGTCTGATCTGGTCAAAGTGATCACCAAATCGTTGACACCAATCATAGTGTCAGCGGATGGCGGCTACGGAAAATCCATCGTCGCTACCCAGATCGGCCCTGCACTACCGGGCAGCATGACGTTCGTCTATGACTGCTTCGGCAATGGCGGGTACCGAAGCTTCACCGGCCTACGGCATCGCGCTAAGGACGGATTGGTACAACTGGCCAACGAAATGGCCGCCCAGGGCCTGTGTCACCCGCTGATCCCGACGCCTAAAGCAGACGACGCCGCGTATGCCCATGCGTTCCTGGCGCGAGTGGGCCAGGCCAGTGCCGTCGTGCGCAGTCAGGCCGCCGATGCATGCCTCGTTCTCGTCTTGGACGCCGCGGACAACGCGGAGATGGCGGCCGAAGAATTCCACGACCCGCCCAGCTTCCCTCGGCTGTTGCTTGCTGAATCCTTTCCCGACAACGTTAGGCTGGTGCTCACGGCGCGTCCTCACCGAATTGATAAGCTCCAGCCACCACCGGGCGTGGTTCGCTTTGAGCTTGATGGGTTCACCGAAATGGAGACCGGGGATCTGCTCAGGACCCATTTTCCGGACGCCAAGGAGGTGGACGTCCGGGAATTTCACCGCCTTACCTCGCGCAATCCGCGGGTGCAGCGTGCTGCGCTGGACCTGGAACCGGCCGGACCACTGGCAGCTGTCCTACGTAGCCTCGGTCCTTCGCCTCGCACGGTGGATGACACTATTGGCGATCTTCTGGATCAGGCAATACGCCAGGCACGGCATGTCGCGGCGAAGGTTGAGCGGCCTCAGATCGACCGTATTTGCGCAGCGCTCGCTATACTGCGCCCGTTCGTGCCGATCAGGATCATCGCGTTGACAGCTGGCGTTGACGAAGGATTGGTCCGGAGTTTCACCCATGACCTCGGCAGACCACTACTGGTTCGGGACGACTCCGTCCAGTTCAGGGACGAGCCCACGGAAACGTGGTTCCAGAAACACTTCAGACCCGAACAGGAAGAGCTCGAGGCATTCGTCCGCCGTCTGAAGCCTCTAGCGCAGGAAAGCCGCTATGCCGCTTCCGCGCTGCCCGCGCTGATGCTGAGCACCGATTGCTTCGATGAGTTAGTTCGACTCGCACTGGGCGACGACGCGCTGCCTGAGAACGACGAGATCGCAAGGCGTGATGTCGAGTTGCAGCGGCTGGAATTTGCGACGCGGGCGGCTCTACGAGCGCGCCGGTACGCGGATGCCGCCAAGCTCGCCTTGAAGGCTGGCGGGCGGGTGGCGGCCGATGGTCGCCAACAGGCGCTCCTGAGCGGAAACGTGGATCTCGCATCGCGGTTCCTGGATGCTGATCAGTTGCTGGAGCAGGTCTCCAGGCGTCAGATTGTCGGTGGCAACTGGACAGGTTCTGAACACGCCTATGAAGCGGCGCTACTTTCGGGGCGGAAGAGCCTGGAGGGCGAAGCACGCGCCCAGTTGCGCTTTGCCTATGACTGGCTCGGCCACTGGTCTCGCAACCGGCAGGAGAGTAACCACCGAACCTCGGTCACGGACGAAGATATCCTCGAGCTGGAATGGGCGGAGTTCAATGTACATGGTCCGATGTTATGCGCCGCCCAGTTGCGGCGATGGCAGCCACGTGAACTCTCCTATCGCGTTGGACGACCGCTCGCAAAGCGTCTAGTCGACGCAGCTCGGTGGGAGGATGCCGATGCCCTGGCCATGGCAGCAGGCAACGATATCGGACTGGTCCTCGCGATAGCCGATGAACTCAGAGCAGTTGAACGGCATGTCCCTAAAGCAGCTGCAGTACGCACCATTCGCCTGCTCCTGCATCCTCGAGTCAAACTCCGCGCGCCGGGCGACTGGCGAGGTGAGGGCATGCGAATCAGCGCCGTCGCGTCGATGATCGATACTGCGCGACATTACCGCTTAGCGTCCAAGCGCGCATTGGTCGGCCTCTTAAGGCGCTACATACCTAAAGTCGCGACCCGCACTCTCGAGTCGGAACACAACAGTGAAGATCGGTTTGCGCACCTGCGGGCGTATGCATTGCTGGCAGCGCTTTTGAGCAAGCCACTGACGCTAGAATTCATCTATGGCGCAAAGCGCAAATCCAGCAAGAACTCGGAGAACAAGAGTCGGTTAAGCGGCCAGGGATTTGAGAGCCTCAAGGCGTTGTTGCCATGGCACGAATTGAGCGTGAAGGCTCGTTCCGGCTCGATGTCCAAAGCGGACTTCGAGACCGCTTTGGCAGTGGCACTGGAGCATTGGACGCGTCACCGGCACGACGCCTACCAAGAGCGGTCTGTGACGGCCAATGGGATCGCGAGACTATGGTCCGAATGCATCGTTTTGTTTGGCAGTGACGAGGCACTCTGGGCGCGGCTCGAGCAGTGGCAGAACAGTCTACGGGTTCCTCTTTTCATTCCTACCATGGCAGATATCGCGCGCCGTGCGGCATTGACGGGCGGCCCTCCGCATTTTGTCCTTTCCTTTGCACACAAGGCTCGCGGTCGCATCGGAGAGGAAGCCGAGCTCGCCGAATCCATGGCCGACAGCTTCGTTCTACTCGCTCGAGCCGTACTAGGAGCCAGCGAAGATGAGGCTCAGCAGTACTTCAATGAGGCCGTTCGCGTCGCCAGCAAGATCGGGCAGGAGAATCTTGAGCGATGGCACGCCCTCTTGCACCTGAGTGATGCTTGTGCTGCGGACAGGGTCGATGACCCGTTGCTTGCATATCGATTCGCGCGTGCGGCCGAAGTGACGCGTTCGTACGTCGATCGCGACAAGCACTTCGATTGGGAGCACACAGTCGAGGCGATCGCAACCCTGTCGCCGCGCACATCGGCAGCAATTATGAGCCGGTGGCGTGACCGTCAATTCGGTGAGCCTGGACGCCTTTTTCCACAGCTCGTTGAAGTCCTGTGCAAGCGAGGCCATCTGGATGCCCGGGACGCGGCAGCTCTTGTCTGCTTCGAAGGCTACTGGAATTGGCCGGGGCTGATCGCGGCCGCGCTCGATGTGGCCGATGGCGGCGCCGAGAAGGAAAAGGTGCTGGCGCATTTTTACCGATACCTTCGCTTCTCCTCGAATTCCAGAGCACGTTTAAAAGAGGTTGCCGATGCGGTCCAGGCACGGGGTCTGAACGCGCAGCCTTTTCGCGAATTAGAAGAATGCGGCCGAAGATTTGAATCGGATCGCGAGTCCCGCAAGACGTTGCTGACGAGCGGGCGCGAGTCCGGTCCTGACTGGTGTGCCGTGTTTGCAGGCCTCGATCTCGGCAGCGAGTCGGGCCTCCTTGAAAGCCAAGCGAGAATGCCTGGCGGCCGCTTCGGCCGGTGGCGCGAGGAGTGGATTGGCGAAGCCGTGGCTCGCGTGACTGCGGGCAAGGAACGCTCGTTCGTCGAGAGCCTCAAGGCGGTCGACGACTGGAGCCCCTATGTCGTCCGTGGTCTTCTGGAGCAAATCCCCACGACGTGGGCGGATCGACTCGCAGCGCGACAGGCATTGGCATCGTTCGTTCGTCGCATGGCCCGCGACCATGCGACGTCGCTCGACATCAACCGCCACTATCAGTCCTTATCCTACGACCTGGTCTTTGAGAAGACGGGGGTCACGCGCCAAGAGCTATTCCGGCTTGCAGTGGAGGCGATCGCCGAGACCAGCCTGCCAACTACGTCCAATGGCTTGTTTCAGCTCGTCGCGGTCCTCGCTCAATTCTTGGGTCCGGTCGAAGCGCGATCCGTGCTGGGCTATGGCCTTGAGCATCTGGAAGAGGCGCTTGGCTGCGAGCAGGGTGATGGGCCGTGGAACCCGTGCCTTGTACCCGCCGGCGGCTGTCGCGAAAGTATCGCAGGCTATATCTGGGCAGCTCTCGGGTCCGTTGAATCGGGGAGCCGTTGGCCAGCCGCCCACGCGGTTCGGGCGCTGTGCCACTTGAGCCGCGAAGCCCTCTTGGAGGACGTACTCATGCTCGCGACCGGCGACAATGCATCGGCCTTCACCGACGCAAGCTTCCACTTCTATCGAATGCACGCGGTACAGTGGTTGCTGACAGCCCTTGATCGCGCTTCGCGTGAAAGCGGGGGCGTTGTTTCGCGTCACGCAGCCTGGCTGGAGTCTTTGGCGTCGCGGCAGAACCGCCATGTGATCTGCCGCGGTATCGCGGCTCGCACCCTGTTGGCCTTGGCAGAAGGGGGGCACGTGGCAATGGCTCCGGTAGCCCGTGATGCGCTTATCCGGATCAATGCGTCCGCGCTTCCAACGCAGTCCTCTGCCTACCACTCCCGGGTGAACCGCAGCCCGCTTGGCTCGGACGACACATGTGAGTTCAGCTTCGACTATGACTTCTCGCGCAACTGGATTGAGTCGCTGGCCCAGTGCTTTTCGATACGCCCCAGTGAGATCGAGGCCGTGGTGTGCCAGGTCATTCGCGAGGACTGGAGGATGCAGGAAAACGGTCATTACGATCGCGATGCGCGTGCCTTACGTGGCCAATTCAAGGAATACAGGTCGAGCCGCGGCAGCGAACTGGGCGGTCAGGACAACCTCTCGTTCTATCTTTCCTACCATGCCGTGATGGAGGCTGCGGGGCAGTTGCTGGAGACACATCCGCTGCATGAGGACCCAGAAGATTTATGGGGATCGTTCTCCCATTGGCTGGAGTACAGGGCTTTGCTCGACGCGAAAGGCGAATGGCTGGCAGATCACAGGCAAATGCCGCCGGTGGACACCATCGAGTTCCCAGCAAGAAAAAAGGGCGCTTGGCCCGTCCCCACGACAAAGAATTACACGCTTTCGCGCCTAAGGGCGCGCACCGGGACGGTGGTGGTTGCAGGCAGCTGGACCCAGTATGAGGGGAACAAAAGCGAAACCCTACGCGTGATCAGCGCATTGGCGTCGCGGACCCATGCTGGCGCGCTGTCCCGGGCCTTGGCAACGTGCAGAAACCCGTTCGACTATGCACTGCCCGAATTCCAGGACACACATGAAGTTCACCACGGTGACTTCATGTTGAAAGGGTGGGTGGCGGAGTCAGGAACCGAGTCCAGCGCTGATTCGGATGATCCATGGGCCGGCGGATTGACCGGACGCTTTCCGAATTTTGCCGGGCTTGTGGCGGCCGACCTCGGAATTGTCTGGGACGAAGCTTCTGGTACGTGGCACCAGGATGACGGAACATGTGTGGCCTGGGTCGAGCGTTGGAGCGAAGGCGCCGACAATGAGCGCCAACGAGCCCCGAGAGGACAACGCCTCCTGGTCGACAGGCAGTTCCTGCAGAAGGCCCTGTATCGACAGGAGCGAACGCTGATTCTCGAAGTCACCTGTCATCGCCACGTGGTGCCCTTCAACTACGAAAGCAGGAGTAGAGATGCTGAAGAAGAGCGCTCGACAAGCATCATCACGATCGAAAAAGCCGGAGCCCCCCGCATTGTCGGCTGCAATGCTCGCCCTCGGCGAAAAGCTCGTCGCCGAACTAAAGCTCGTTGAATCGACGGACACGCTCGCGCGGTGGATGGCGCACTACGTCGCAGAGTTGTTGGTGCGCGCCGAGCACGCCCCTCTGCCCAAGCGTGAAAAGGCACAGGAGTTGTGCGCGTGCGCCATCTTGGACCTATGGGCACATGCACGGACTTTCCCTGCGAAGAGAAAGGCGTTCGAGTCCATTGACCGGGTGATAGAGACCATCGAATCTTTGCATCCGGACGGTGAACCGCATTACCGCAACAACCTCTGGCGCGCCCTTGATGCACGTGCCGATAGCGGGGACAGTGAAGTCGAGGAGCTGATGACGACTGCGTTAGGGATAGATGCCGCAGCTCGCAACCTCATCCATCATGTTCTTGCGCACGCCTCGTGCGCTGCGGGGCGAGACAGCGCTGAGTGGTTAGAGCTCGCCCAGCAATTGGAGGAAGAAGACCCCCTCACCGAACTTCGGATCAGGATCGTGAGGGCAGGGCGGGACGAGGCGCAGCTTAAAAAACATCGTATTGAGCAGTTGGAAAAGCGTATCGCGCAGCTCGAGTACTTTACCGCTGCGACTCAAGCGCTCAAGACGGACTTGGTGGAATCGTTGGCGGCTGCTAAAGCTGTTAACCACCTGCTCGGCGAGGAGCATGAGAAGCCTAACGCTTAGCTAACGTGCGCACATTGCACTCATTGGTCTTTGGCGTCTATTTCGACTGGCCATCACCCTGACAATGACAGCGTCTGCTTTTGGCCGTTCTCCGCCGGTCGTCACTACGGCGTGTGCTGGTCAAGTCGAAAGCAAACGGTTGATCAGCACGAATGCAATTGACTAGTCAGCGACAATGCAAATGGTCAAGTCCATGCAATTACGCGGGCTCACATTAAAAACCGACGAACGACCACCCGGCCATGGAAAACCACCGACCTCCAAGGTCTTCCAACGCGACCGATTGGCGCAAGAGTCCCCCCCAAAATACTGTTGACCACGAGCAGAAGGAGCGCTAAACCAGAACTGTACCAGCGCTGTCCTCGACAGCACCCATGTAGCCAGAACCTTTGAGGCTACGCCATATCGTGGTGGTTCACCCCAAGTGCGATTAGCGTCCGGCGGCTCGCACAGTCACAGCGATGTGATGGATGCCTACTTCTCAACTTTGCCCACTGCGGCAACTCAGGCCTTCTCCTGGCTGCTCTGCAGCAACTTATCCGCTTGGCCATTTCTTGCGCCAACCTGTTGCCCGTCTCTTTGCCCCCTAAAGAGACGGGCGCATATCACACTGCTGCAGCCCTGCTCGCACGGGCCTTTGCGGCTTTCCCCCTCGTGACAATCGGCGTGACAAACACCGAATGCTCACTCGCCACAGCGATGCCGATGATGGTACCGCAGCCCATGAAATGGACTGCACCTGACTGACAGTCAGGCATGCCCCAGTCATCGCATCACTGCCTTCACCCGACTCAGGATCTCGCGACACCGGTCTCGTCAGCCAGTGCAGCCTCCACCCGCCCACCGCTATCGGTGTTCAGGAGGCCAGATCATGAGATGCCCAAGCTCCCGGTCGTAAGGAGCCGTCAGTCCCGCGTGAGTGGACAAACCTCACAGGTCGCAGGGGCCTTGATCCCTGATAACACTCAACAACCGTGGCGGGATGAGTGAGGACGAAGTCGATAATCTCAGGAGAATAGCGATGCAACTGTGCGAAGCGTTCGAGCCTCCACAACCATTGCTGGAATGCCAGCAGGCGCCACTGCCCTACCCGGTCGAAGCACTCGGAGAACTGTTGGGCCCTGCGGTCGAAACACTGGCCGAGGTGATCGGCGTGCCTTGCGCCATGGCGGCGCAATCGGTGCTGGCCACTGCAGCCCTGGTGAGCCAGGGTCATGCCAATGTCCAACTCGACGGCCGAACCTATCCGCTGTCCCTCTACCTACTGACGGTGGCGTCCTCGGGTGATCGCAAAAGCGCGGTGGACCACCTGGCACTGAAGGCCGCGCGCGACTGGGAACGACAGCAGTGGACCCTGTATGCGGAAAAGCTCAAAGCTTATCGCGCCGCTACCAGCATCATGGCCACCCCCAAAACCTCAAAGAAGCACGCGGAGGCGGAAGGCGGTGAACTATCCGAGCCGGTACCGCCGAGACTGATCATTGCCGAGCCCACCATTGAGGCCCTAGTCAAAAGTCTGTGCCATGGCTTGCCCAGCATGGGCTTGTTCAATGATGAAGGTGGACAGTTCTTGGGCAGCAGCACCATGAGCAAAGAGAATCTGCTCAAGGCGATCACCACCTTGTCGACACTGTGGGATGGCAGCCCGATCGACCGGGCGCGCTCCATGGCTGGAGAAAGCCTGCGTGCCTATGACCGTCGCCTCAGCCTGCATCTGATGCTGCAGCCCTACCTGGCCAACCAGCTGTTTAAAGACCCAGTGATCAATGGTCAAGGCATCCTCGGCCGCTGCCTGATCAGTTGGCCCGAGCGCCTGGCCGGCCAGCGACTCTACAAGGCAATCGACCTGACCAGAGATGCCAAAATCCAGCGCTACCAACAACGGATCACCGCCCTGCTGCAAAAGCCCTGGTCGCTTCACAAGGATGGATCACTCAATCCCGTCACGCTGGAACTGACTCCCCGTGCCCGTCGTGCCTGGATTGATATTCACGACACCATCGAGTGCCAGTCTGGCGAGTTCGGCGAACTGGCCGGCGTCCAGCCTGTCGCGGGCAAGGCCGCGGCGAATGTGCTGCGCATCGCGGGCGTGCTGGCCATGGTTGAAGAGGCCAGTCAGTTGGATGAAGCACACATCCAGCGCGCCTCCACGTTGATGGATTACTACCTGGCCGAGATCCAGCGCCTGACCGAACAGGCACCAGTCAATAGCCGACGCGAGGAAGCGGATCGGCTGCTGCGCTGGCTGGTGCAGAAAGGCTGGACCCACTTCACCATCCGCGACGTCAATCGCAACGGTCCTCGTTTTGCTCGCAAGAGCGCTGACCATACCGCCTCTTTATTGGTCGTGCTGATCACTCATCGCTGGCTGAGCAGCCGCGACGGAAAAACTTTCGAGGTCCGCCATGTTTCGCCTGAATGACGCGGTGCGCCGATACCAGGCGCAACATCAATCGCAACCAGAATCGCGGCGTGTCGCCGCTTCTGTCGCCACCCTGTCGCCACGCGCCAGGCCAGAAACGACGCGGGTTGTCGCCACTGTCGCCGCTGTCGCCACACACCCCTTGGAGCTTTCCAATCTCGCCCTGCTGATCGAGCAACTGCGTGAGGAAGGGGCACTACTGCAACACCAGGAGAACGCCCTCCTGATCCGCCCGACACACTGGCGGCAGATGGACCGGCTCAGCCCCCACTGGAAAGCCCTGCTGCTCTTTCTGCAAACAAACGAAAACGGTGAAGACGATGGCCTTGGTCGGTCGACGTGATGGTCGCAACTTTGGCTATGGCCGCCAGCTGAGCTATGCCGGCCGACAAGCGCTAAAAGATCTGTTTGCCGGCGGCCACTTCGCCACCGTCAAAGCGCATAGCGATCGCTGGCAAGCGTTCGTGCGTTGGTGTCGATCAGAGGACGGCCCCGGTTACAACGATGCGCGCCAGATCGATCGACAGACGCTACAAGACTACGCCGCGTATCTGCGCCAGCAGATCCAGCAAGGTGAACTCTGCATCGCCACCGCGCAGAACCGCCTGAGCAGCGTCAACCGCACCCTCGCTGCGCTGCGCGGTGATCAAGAGGTGAGGATCGCCAGCCCGAGTCAGGCGTTGGGACAGAAGCGCTCGACCGTACGCACCCGCGCACCGGATGGCCAAGACCGCCAACAGGTGCAGCGAGTGATTGAAGCGCTTGGCGAACAGCACCACGAGCGGGTGGCCGCGATTGTCCTGTTGGCCCGAGCAACCGGCATGCGCCTGCGCGAAGCGATCTTGGCTGACCTGCCACGCTTGCACCGCGAAGCCGAACACTTCGGCCGCATCAACATTCAGGACGGTACCAAAGGCGGCCGCTCAGGGGCTTCAGCGCCGCGATGGATCGCGGCTAATGAAGAGGTGAAGGCGGCTCTGCAGTTGGCTCGTCATGCGTCGCCGACCGGCAGCCGCAACTTGCTGGCCCGAGACGAAAGCTACGCCGCGTTCCTGCAACAGACCGTGCTCCCCGCCCGAGAAACGCTGCATGAACAAGGGCTGAAGGGTTTCCATGAACTGCGAGCGGCCTACGCCTGCGAGCGTTACGAGCAGCTCACGGGCCACGCCGCCCCGATCAATGGTGGCCACTGCAATCGCATTGACCGCGACCTTGATCAGCAGGCGCGCCAACAGATCAGCCTTGAACTCGGGCATAACCGGATCGATGTAGTTTCGGCCTACATTGGAGGTCGATAGTGACCAAACCATTCGATATAGCGCTGTTCCTGAGCGGCGTACTGACCGGCTCGCAGGTCACGCAGCAACGACACCTACGGCAAGCCCGAATCATGCAAGCGGCCATTCAACAGCGATGGCAGCGAGACAATCCCTGGACCTGGCAGCTCAAGCATGTGCGCTGGTTTCTCACTCAGCACCTGAAAGACCATTCCGGCGCCACCCGGTATTACTATCGACTCACCGCTCTGCTGATCTGGAAGCGATTAGGGAACGGCCGGCAATTGCTGATGGATCGCTCGAATCGTGAGTAGGCAGCCTTCCAGGCACACTTGTCCGCCGTCATCTATCTCAGCGCGGATATCCTCTTGCTGATGAACCTGCTCGAAGCACACGCGGCAACGACAAAAAGCGGCCAATAGCGGCCAATAGCGGACCTCCGAGCCAATAAGGCTTTTGGCCAAAGACCGCACTCACATTAAGCAGCCCCCTCCCTTACGCTTCGATACCGGCAACCTTTACCCTACAGTCCCCCCGACACACTCTTCCCGCATAGACCGTATCAAAATTGATCAGACGAGATATCATCCAGCCATTATCTAGTCGTTGGGCTGTGGGTGATTGACGTTGAATGCTCCCCAGCTCGGAAGATCATCCTTGGCTAAGCGGGTACGTTTGCCCAGGCGGTTCACAAGACCGACAGATGAAAATAACTCATGGAAGCGAAAAAGCTATGCAGATTAGAGATTCATTAGTAGAACTACATGAAACAATGTTGTACCAATATCTAGTATCGCTTGATCAAGAATACTCAGAGCGAATCTCGAAATTTGTTCGCGAAGTTGCACCATTAATGGCAACGATTGAAAATTACTTTCCTTACTATACGCGCCATGATGCACACCACGGTTATCAAGTAGTTGAAAGAATGGCGCAATGCTTATTGCCTTCGTGTTTCGACCTTTCAAAACCAGAATCATTGACTGCGCAGGAAGTTTTTTTATTAATTGCCGCAGCATACGCACACGATCTGGGTATGGCCGTATTTCCGGGTGAAGAGCAATCTCTAAAAAGAAAACTTAGCCTGTGCGACACACCAACCTGGAAAACGAACGATAAACTTCAAGGTTATCTGAGGAAAAACCATTCGAGCAGGGGAGGAGAATACATCGAAAAAAACGCTGAACAGTTCGGTGTCCCCCGCAATTTAGTTGCAGCATTAGACTTGCTTATGAAAGCTCACAACTATTCTATAACTCAACTAGAAAGAGAGCTGCAGCGCCCGTTCGCGACTGGTCAAAAAGAAAGCGATCTAGCTCAATTGGCTGTAATTGTTTGTGTTGCGGATGCTATAGAATTCAGTGATACGCGAGTGCTCGATGGTGTATTTGAGAAAATTGGAATGGATAACACCTCCGCTGCACGGATTTCTTACGCCGAAAACATGAAGCATGTTTGTACTGGCGACAGTTTAGCTGTAACCGATGACGGTCGCATTATTGTCAGCGGCGCATTTCAGGATGCCAATATTCTCGCCCTCGCACATCGTACTTTTGATCAGATGGAGGAGTGGATTCAGGGATACAGCGACATAGATCGCCGTTGCAAGCATAGAAAGCTGAAGGTAAGGGGAGAACCTTTCCAGCGCGACCTATCATTTAATAGAGGGAACTTCCAGCGCTTGGGAGTAAGGCTCAATAAGCGTAGTGTGATCGACTTGATCGCTTCCAATGCAGTTTGGCGGACTCAACAAGGTATCGCATTGCGCGAGTTAGTGCAAAACGCAGTTGAAGCGTGTCGCTATAGAGATCATCACTCTGCCCCTGCAGATAAATATCAGCCGGAAGTTCGCATAGTCTTTGATAGAGAGCGGCATACTGTAACAGTTAGCGATAATGGATGTGGAATGTCTGAGCGAACTGTTCTTAATAACTTGCTGACTGTTGGAAGTAGTAGGTCTCGCGAGCCGGCGTATACAGAAAGTGACTATGCACCGATTGCTCGCTTTGGCATTGGTTTTTGGTCAGTCTTTACTATTGCTGACGTGGCTAAGGTAACCACAGCTGCATTTGAAAGCTATAGAGGCAGACCAAGTGAGGCTGCGAGTGCTCAAGGCTTTGAGTTTGATGTTCAGCTAGCGGAGCTAAAGGATTTCACGGTTTTCTCACCCACTGAAAGATCCTGCGGAACAACTATAACATTAAACCTAAAACCTCAAGTAGTCATTGACGAAGTGTTTACTGACCTAAAAAAATTACTGCTTTGCTCAATGGTCCCCTTGACTATAGTTCTAGACGAAACAGAAGAAAGAATTGACAGTGATATGCCTCGCATTGACGAGGTTGCGCTGTTTGGTGTGAGGCGTCTAAAGGCTAAAGAGCTTGGAGTAAAGATTTTTAATTATTGCGCAAAATCAGCCGATGTGGTTGTTTCCTATGGTTTTGCATACCGAGAAGACGGCGAATCTACAACGTATATGGCGGAGCCTGGCACTCCAATGTATAGTGTGATAGAAAACTTTCATACGAGTCAATCTGCAGTGTGCGGGTTCTCGGTGCCAGTGCGAATTACACCGTTATGCATAGATCTGGAAAGAATCGGCACCTACAAAATAAATACAACTACACCTCGAGGCTTTGAGTTCTCTATAGATCGGAGTCAGCTGAATAAAAATGAAGCCGTGACGAATTTTATTGAGCACGCTAGAAATATTATTCATGATGGCTATCGGGACTTTCTCAAAAAAACAAACTCCTACTATCCAGAGGTGATTAACCGCTTGCAGAGAGAAGCTGCATCCGGAGGCGGGGGCGTATACGACCAATTTACTGAAATGGAACTAGCTTCCGCCAAAGCTAACTATCCGGATCTGATTTGCATGGGACTAACTCCGATTATACAGGGCCAGAGCTTTAATCAAGCAAAAGTCAATACAAAACATGTAAATTTAGATCAATTGTCTGCCATGAAGGGCATTGTTTGGTGTTTGCAAGCGCAACGTAGACAGTTCAACTCTAGAGGGGTTCAGTACTTTCCTATTGAAGCTCCAGAAGCACTTGAAATAGCCTACGCTTGGGTGCAAAAGCAGCAGCAACACTTATCAGAAAATATCCCCGTATACATCACGCAACCAGACCGAAATTTCTCCCTTTTATTTGATAATGACAACGCTTCATTCACTCATGTCACCTCATTGCCACATGAGCTTTGTTTTCTCGCTGTCAACTTAGGAAGGATTAACTATAAGGAGGTGGCCGCCGACATCATCCCCAATATTGGAGGAGGCTGGGCGGGCACTATTTATTGGCGAAAATTTGACACAGCAGACAATAAGCCCTATTTATTTCTTGGTAGACATCGCGTCCTAGTTAAACCCGGAACTGCACTTCAGGCACATATTAAAGCTCTCGCGACCGATGCACGGTTTTCAGCTATAGCAGATATCGTTAAGCTTCTTCAAGAAGACGAGGCTGGTCACATACCAGAAGCGTTAACAGGCTTGCTTTAGAACACGAACTGAGTTCGTTCGGTGAGCCTTTTATTTTAGAGACCCGAACGAGTCTCGCTAATTTAGATGTAAAAAGTTAGTCAGATAGCTACCCTTGGCGACACAATACGGCAAAATCTTATAGTTTCGCCTTTTCATACAGCATGAGTTTCCCCGGGTTTCCTAGGCAAACCTGACGGCCAACCATGCGAAAGGAGATCTCCGTCAACGTCCGCTCCTGGCCGTTTTCTGCCTGTGGTTAAGGGCGAAAATCGACCAGTAAACCGCCCGTTGTTGCCGCTGACCGAAAACTGACCCAGTAAAGGCTGTTCTGCCGACTGAAAACTGACCCAGGTGTTCAACTGCTTCTGCTCACTTTTCGAGCAGGAGAACACAGGGTGATCAGCATGGAAATGTTGGGAAAAATCCGGCGGATGTACTTCCGCGACAAGCTCTCGCTGCATCAGATAGCCAAGCGTACCGGACTGTCGAGAAACACCATTCGAAAATGGGTCAGAGCACCCGAAGCCACCCAGCCGGCGTACCAACGGTGCGCAACCTTCAACAAACTCAGTCCATTTCACGAGACGCTGGAGCAGGCGCTCAAGGCCGATTCGTTTCGGGCAAAGCACAACCGCAGGAGTGCCAAAGCACTCTTCGAACAGATCAAGGCCGTGGGCTACGACGGCGGCTACAGCCAGCTCACCGCCTTCATACGCGCGTGGCGCGGCGAGCAAGGCAAGTCTTTACGGGCCTTTGTGCCGCTGACCTTTGCACTCGGGGAGGCCTTTCAATTCGACTGGAGCGAAGAAGGTCTGCTGATCGGCGGCCTGTTCCGACGCATCCAGGTCTCCCATATGAAGCTGTGCGCCAGTCGCGCATTTTGGTTGGTTGCGTATCCCAGCCAAGGCCACGAGATGTTGTTCGATGCCCATACCCGCTCGTTTGGCGCGTTAGGTGGGGTGCCGCGTCGCGGCATCTACGACAATATGAAAACGGCTGTCGACAAGGTCAACAAAGGTAAAGGCCGCACAGTCAATGCCCGGTTTGCCGTCATGTGTGCCCACTACCTATTCGATCCGGACTTCTGCAACGTGGCCTCCGGCTGGGAAAAAGGCATCGTTGAAAAGAACGTTCAAGACAGCCGACGGCGCATCTGGCTCGATGCTCAAAACTGCATGTTCCATACCTTCGAGGAATTGAATGCCTGGCTCGGCCAACGCTGCCGTGCGCTTTGGGACGGACTGGTGCACCCGCAGTACAACGGGCTGTCAGTGGCGGACGTCCTGGAGCTGGAACGCGCCGAATTGATGCCGATGCCGACTGCCTTTGATGGCTACGTCGAGCGCACCGTACGGGTCTCCAGCACCTGCCTGATCAGCGTGGCGCGAAATCGCTACTCGGTGCCGTGTGAGCGGGTCGGTCAGTGGGTCAGCAGCCGTTTGTATCCCACACGGGTGGTGGTCATCGCCGATGAAACGATGATTGCCAGTCACGAGCGCCTGTTTGATCGAGATCAGGTCAGTTTTGACTGGCAGCATTACATCCCGCTCATCGAACGCAAGCCCGGTGCGCTGCGTAATGGCGCTCCGTTTGCCGATCTGCCGAAGCCGTTGCAACTGCTAAAACGCGGTCTGAGGCGGCACACCAATGGTGATCGAGTCATGACTCAAGTACTGGCGGCTGTTCCCATCGCCGGGCTCGACGCCGTATTGGTGGCTGTGGAGTTGGTACTTGAATCCGGCAGCTTGAGTGCTGAGCACATCCTGAATGTCCTGGCTCGACTGACATCGACAGCAGCCCCTCCGTCCGCCGAAACCAGCCTTCAACTCAAGATAGCGCCTGTCGCCAATACGGCACGCTACGACCGGCTCCGTACCACCGATGAGGAGACTCGCAATGCGTGATCTTATGGCGGAACTCAAAGAACTGCGTCTGCATGGCATGGCCAGCGCCTGGGAAGAACTAGCCTCGCAAGGAGAAGCTTCGACGGCATCCTCGAAATGGCTACTTGAGCATCTTCTCCAACAAGAACATGCGGATCGAGCGGTGCGCTCAGTGAACCACCAGATGAACATGGCCAAACTCCCCATGCATCGTGATTTGGCCGGCTTCGACTTCAGCGCTTCCAGCGCAGATGCCCGCCTGATCAGGGATCTGTCCAACCTGGAGTTCACCGATACCGCGCAGAATGTCGTGTTCATCGGCGGGCCTGGAACAGGCAAAACACACCTCGCCACCGCCTTGGCTGTGTCCGGGATCACGATGCATCACAAACGCGTGCGCTTCTACTCCACGGTGGATCTGGTCAATCTGCTGGAACGCGAAAAGTACGACGGCAAGACGGGCCGCATCGCTCAAGGGCTGCTACGAACAGACCTGGTGATACTCGATGAACTGGGGTATTTGCCCTTCAGCCAGAGCGGTGGTGCCCTGTTATTTCATTTGCTGTCCAAGCTGTACGAGCACACCAGCGTGGTGATCACCACCAACCTCAGCTTCTCGGAATGGTCGAGCGTGTTTGGTGACGCCAAGATGACAACGGCGTTGCTGGATCGGCTGACACACCACTGCCACATCGTCGAAACGGGCAACGAGTCCTACCGCCTGCAACACAGCAGCTTGGTCGCCCAGACCAAGATCAAATCACGTGAACGAAAGCGCAAAGACAATGATGGTGCCGAGGACGATGAGCTGTTTTGATCCGCACCGAAAATACCCTGCCGCATGCCCAAATGCGGTGGGGCTTTAATGCCTCTTCCACCGGGACACGACTGCTAAGCTTATCCACAATTGCTGATGCCAAAATCAGCAATCCGCCCTGGGTCAATTTTCAATCGGCAGGGTGGGTCAGTTTTCAATCAGCGCCGACAGAGCATCTCCTCACTTGCATCTGCCTCTGTCCAAGTACAACGAAGCTGGGCACGCGGTCCAACCAAGGGGAAATAATTCCGCTTTGATCGGTTGCATTGAGTGCACGAAAGGAACAAATTTTCCCATTCGTAGGCGAACCAACTGTAGTGGTCGTTGCTTTTTGCGTCGAACTTTCGGCTATGAAGTCCCATTGCACTGCCGATCGGTCGAAAATGCAAAACATCGGCTTCTCGATGCAAGTTCACCTGCGTCTCACAAAACGCACACTTTGAAATAAAGAGGTCGGACAAACTTTCTCGGACAGATTCCGAATTCCAGATTTTTTGATTCAGTGGCGGACGTATGCGAGATCGCTCGGCAGGGGGGAGTCGATAGTGCATCGATACTTCCTCCATCGCCGCTCGCGCTTCATCGTCGCGCAGAACTCTTGGAACCGACATCCGCCCTCTAACCACTTTTCTCACGACGCTCATCCTTCTTCGTAGTTTTGAGCAGTATGCCTGCGTGCTTTGGAGTACCAACCAAAACATTTACTGCTCACACTGAGCAGAACTCTTAAAGGCAGGCAGTATCCTTCTTCGGTCGTAGCGAAGCGATAACATGTACGCACCCTGCCGCTAAAAAACTGGCAGTTTGAAGAAAACCCCATGCTAGAAAGTCACTGTGCAAGTTTGTGGCAGAGGCAGGTTATGGCCGATAGTTGTCTGTCGCGACGGGCTGCAATCGACCCAAACCTGCCGGTGGCGATAGGCAGTAATCGGCCAGAACCGTCTATCCATCAGTAGCCGCTGTGGCCGCTAAAGTTTGAGGCCTCCGCTCATGCGAAATGGCCTCTCGACATCAAGGATGCACCTCCGTCTGTGAGCGGCTGCGAAACGAATCGTTCGCTGATCCCAATCCTGGCGCAGTTGTACTCGACGACCAGGCACCGGCGTTGGTCATCACTAAGCCAAAGCCGGTCTCCTATCGCGTGAGTCAGACCGGGACCTCCTTCCATGATGCGGTCCACTGCCTCCCGAAACGTAGCGGCATCAATGCGTAGATCGAGCAGGTTGCCGATGTAAACCTCAACGTCCCACTTGTCTGCTAGCTCGTAGGCGAGTCGTACCTTCCTGCATGCTCTCTGCACTTCCTGCAGCCGATCTTGGCCGTGCACCAGGCTGATCCCGAAGACTCCTGGGTGGAGATTATCCTTGATGCGCTCCTCAGTACTACGTAGACCTATCCGCCCAACGATGTCCCATCCCGCCGCAATTCTGTCGATGAGAGTCGCGTAGCTCTCGAATGCTTCGCGCTCACGGAACAGAGTGGGCGGTTGCCGGGTGCTCTCCGGCCAGTAGTAGGTACCAAGCTTCATTTCGCTGGCGATGGTGAAAGCGTCAGGTCGGCCGCTGATCTCCATCAACCACTTTACGCCCCCTACCGTGCTCGCCCGGAGGAAGACATCGCCCTGAGATGATGTCGGGTTGTACTTGCACATGATCGTCGCCTTAAGATCAACAGCCTCCAACGCTAGCTCCCCCGTCTCAGGAACGCGTGCCGATATGCTGACCTGGCCGTAATCGATCAGCCTGACGTCGTAGGTGCCGGCCTCATACAGTCTCTGGTTGAACTGCGTGGCAATCTCGGTGGCCCATCGGTATTCGCTGGCAATCGCCGTGGTGATAATGGCAGTCTGATCAGAACGCCCAACTTGCTGAATCACGATTGGAAGGGGCTTTCGGGAGAATGAGGACGGGGGCTTCGCGATCGGATGAGCGTCCAAACAGAGGTCGCCGATAAAGCGTTTTCCGACCTCACGGATCTTCTCGATAATCGAGGCTACCACCAAATCAGGAAGATGGTCCCGAACGATCTGATCAAACCGCTGAACGCCCATCCATCGAACCAGATAGGCGGCATCAAACTGGGTAACGGTGAGATGCTGGGCAAACTCCCTTACACGCTTCATCTCATGAATACGCGGGGCAGGGTATTCCCAGCGGAACTTGTCGATCAAGTCGCTGCAGTAAATACACATCCAGGTGCCGTTGGATTGGTCTTTGATCTCCTCCTCAGTCATGCCAACTGGAGGTCTAGGACCATTCTCAGAAGCGGCATAAATGTGAGCGGCCACACCTGTGCCGATGAGGCCATCCTTCCTTTTCTTGCTCTGCCCTGGGGCCTTGGTATTCCGCAGGCAGTCATAGTGCGAGCAGATGTACCCCGCTCTGCCGGCCAGCACTTTTTTTGTGGGCATGCTGAACTCGACCCGGTCGTCCTTCGCCTCACTCATCTACCAGTTCCTTTAACCACGATGGATCGAGGATGGCAATGACGTGCGGGTTCTTCAAGCGAATTAGGGGGCGGCGACGCTTCCGATAGGGCCTTTAGGCTCATCTGGTTAGCCCGAGCTAGTCTGGCCGAGCCGACTGCCGCCGGACGTGAAGGACCGCTACCGGCCGATTCTGTTGAAAAAGTCGGTCTTCCCAAATTGTCTGATCATTGACCGGTGAAAACGCCTTTTTTGCACGCTGCTACGTGAAATCCGAGTCCGGAAGCCTCTACCAAAAGTAAAGATTTCAATCTCGGACGAGTATTTTTCTGCTGCGCAAACCATGGCCGACTTTTTCAACAGAATCGGTCGATTTCTGCCTCTCGCAACGGACAGAAATCGGCCAAAAGCGGTCGCTCATTAAGTAGGAAATCCGGGGCGATTCAGCATATGACGTGTTGAGCTAACCAAGCGTTACGACAAGACGATGTAGTCATTGCGCTGAATGATGCCATCGTGTGGCCCCTCGACCAAATGAACGTATCGTCCTTCTATCGCATCAATCGGCAAACAGTCGTCCACATCCAGCACGCCATCAGTATGGGCCTGGGCCCAGTGCTTTAAAATCTCGCGTTTACCGAGGCTCATCGCCTCCCGCTTATCTTTCGCAACTATCAGAGAATAGTGATGCGCTTCGCCAAAGGATCTAACTTCATATCCACCCAAATTGATGAAGTACAAGCGCATGGATCCAGGGTGGGGAGCTAATGCGCTTAGTTCTAATTTCCAGCCTTCAATTCCATCAATTGCCATCCATGCATCAATATGAAGGCCTACAGGAGATCCAAACCAACTCTGTCTAAGCTGAGGATACGCATCCTCTAAGCTATCAGCTACTACGAAGGCTATATCATGGACTTCAATTTTCGCCTTAGGATGTTTTCCGCCTAACATTACAACAAAAAGCATTATCCACCCTACTATAACCAATAAGCTGAAACGGCACAAATCATAACGGACTATATTATCATATTTTTAAAGCCATTAACATCAGATCTGCATTTACACCCAAGTCAATAAAATTAAACCGATAATTTAATAAAACTTTATATAAGCCCCTCCCTATAAACCCATACGTAAATGGTGATGAAGAAGCAAAGGATGAAATTCTACAGGTGTCAGTCAGACCTCTATAGGAATCAGGTGGGAGTTCGGGGTAACATTTGTTGGGGGGCTTCACAGCATCCCGATCAGTCATAATCAGTAGACGAGTGCGCCTTGAACTCTGACAGTCAAACTGCTTCAATGACGTCGGGTACCCTTTAACCCCCTCCCCCCCGAAGGCGTGCGCAAAGACCGGTGGTCGACTCAGAAAGTAGTAAAGCCCGGAGACGAGGACTCACAGAACTAGCACTCCAACCCACTCCCCTAATAAATATTCACACCCTAACTAAAGGATTACTTAATGTTTTATTCACGAAAACTAAATTCAGAGACAGGGCAAGTTGAGGTATGGGAGTGTGAATGGTCTGATCCGGGAACGGGGATGGCTAAAAAAAATTTTACTAGAAAATACTGTAATGAGGGTGAGCAGGAGGATAATCCTGAACAATACTCTACTGCATCAGCTATTTGTTGGGCACCGGGAAGAACAATCGGGAATATCGCTGTAAACTCGGAGGGAGTGTTCGGTAGCTTCACCGCAAAAACCGGCGACAACGCAGTGTTACCTTGCAATATCGTTCCATGTGGGAAATTCAGAAACGGTGCGGATAGATGGTACTGCAAAACTCACCAAATCCACTGGGGTGTAAAAGCGGATATCGCTGCTGTCCCACCTACCGGTGAGGTAACCTGCAGTAATCACCTTATGGGAATGAGCTATGTAGTTGATCCTTTAGTTGTGGATTTCAACGACTTTGAAGAAATTGGGGTTTGGTGCTCCTTACCACCAGCACTCTCAAGTGAAGAGATAGTCCCAAGACCTCCAAAAATACACGTGCACAAGCGTTTCTCTGGTGACAATAAAAAGCAGCTAGATCGGGATTTTGACGCTATCGTTTGCTCATACAATCAAAATTTAGGGTTATTTTCCAGTGGCGAAATTACCCAAATTCAGATAACGCCGCCAGCTGCATTCGAGTTCGTAAAGTCACTGGAAAATGGCCGAGAAATGTCATGCGTGACGTGCAAAAAATGCGGATATCCTCACCTAGATTTGGGTAGCTTCGCTAACACGCCACACGCGAAACATTTCTGTGGGAACTGTGGTAATGACAGCGTATGGAGTGATGGAAAAATAGTATCAACACCACTGAAGCCCTTACACGATCAATTTAACAACAGCAATCAGTATATAGTCCCCGATCGCACGCTAAATATGGACGAGTATCCTGGCTTGAAATTCGAGGTATGGTCTTCCACTCCAGCCGTCTTATGGACAGCGGACAGGCCTCAGGAACTGGGAATCCACGTGCATATATATGAGAAAGGGCGTCGTGTAGTGGATGATACTTTTGGAAAGGTCATATACCAAGGCCAAGAGCTAGACAGGAAACTCCTGTGGCAAGAGATGGCAAAAAACACTATATATTGAATAACCGTTTACCCGCTAATTATAGAGATGCAATCGCTTGCTATAGGCCATTTTCTCTGGATAAAGATACCATTCGATGCCGCGCACTCCCGCTGTACCGTTAAGGTCATATAGCAGGCCCGCATAAGTGAATTGCACCAATAATGCGTTGAACAAATACCGTGCTGATCTGCCCCTGACTTGTTAGACGCCTCCAATTGGCAGTTTTTGGCGGAGATCTGCAGGTCGCTAACGGCGGATCTTGGCGCTAGGGCAACGACCGCTTTTGGCCGATTTCTACCTGTCGCAACCGGCAGTTATGGGTAGTTCACTGCCAATCATGGTTACGAAACGTGCTGGTCAGATCGAATGCAAACGGGTGGTCAACTGGAGTGCAGTATTCCAATTGGTATTCCAACTAAAAATCAAATTAGATATTAATGTTATAAATCAACAATTTACTAAACGGGTTCAAATTACCCCGGCCCACCAATTGAGACACCAACGAAGCCCGCCCCGTGCGGGCTTTCTTGTTTCTGGCTGTATCGCTAGCCCTGCAACCGTCTGAAACAGGACCCACGCCAACGATCAGTACTTGATATCCCGGGCTGTGCGACGGGTATCCTGCTTGGTGCTGCGCTTGTCCTGGCGACATTCCACGTTGCTCTTGTCATTGCCCTTTCTGCATTCATCCTTGGTTTGCCGGGCAGTGGATCGCCCTTCCTGCCTGGTATCGCGAGCTTCACGCCGCTGTTCACCCTGCTCGGTCGCGTAGACGGGTAGCGTCACCCACTGCACGCCAGCGGCGATGAGCAGCGTCGCCAGGGCTTTCAAGTAGTGCTTGCGAATCATGACTTTTCTCCAATTCAACATCGCTCGGTCGCTTCGTTCGCTCCCCCAGGATTTCAGCGAAAACGTGAGTTACATCGTACGCCCACAACTCACAAAAGCACTTTGTGGCAGGTAAAATCTGACGATAGGGTCACATGGACAGTCGCGCAATGCCGCTATGTGCATGGTTGCAATATGGGCACCGACCCGAACCTCCTTGTTTCCAGGTAGTGGCGTCGAGTCGATGCCTGACAGACAAACCGGTCGGAAGCAGACTTTGCCGCGGATCATTTGCCGTAGCTATGCCACAAGCTCTGGTACAAGGCTTTGATCCAGATGAATTTTTCTTCACCCCACGGTTGCGTTACTGCCTGTACATTGCACTCGCTCATTCAAGAAACTACGGTTTGCCCGCCCTCCCGCGGGCTTTTTTTTGTCTGCGAATTCGCAATTCGAGACTCACTGAAGGTTTCCTCGAGCAACATAAAAACCGCCCCCCTTTCGAGATGCGGGTTTTGCGGTTCAACACCAATTCAATTCGCAGCCTGGATCTGAGTCGCCGCCACCGGTTGTTGCGCTTTGGAGTGCACGGGCTGTTCCAGCCTCGCTCGCCCGTAGAACGCCAGCGCCGTCAGTAAACACGCCAGCCATACGAAGATCCCGGCCCAGAAGGTGTGGGACATGTAGTGCCACCCTTGCAATACCCGTGTGGTGCCATAGATGAAACCGAGGGTCAGCGAGCCGTACATGATCGCTTTCGAATAGCGCCAGCGATAACGGCGAGCCACGAAGTACAACGCCAGCATGGTGAAACCGCCCGATGCATGTCCGCCCGGCCAGCAGCGCCCCTCACCGGCGACTTTCAACAGGTCGAAATTTTCATACCACTCAACGTGCTCCATTTTGCCGCCGTACAGGGTCGTCTCGATCGGGCAATACACGCTGGTGTGGCCCTTGAGGTAGTGAATCACCCCGGTGCTGATGGAGAACGCGAACACCACGTAGAGAAGGTCGCGTCGATGGCGATTGGCAAAGCGCAGCACCGGTGCGACTTTGATTTTTTCCAGGAAGGCGATGATTTTCGGGTGCTTTTCAGCCTTTAGACGCGGCCAGAGAAACGACAGCAAGGCACCGATAATCGCTATTTCTCCGGTCCAGTTCGGAATGATCCGCGCCCATTTGTGGGTGATTTTTTCGAACAGATGGACCTGGTCCAACGGGTACGTCTGCGTCACCGGATCAAAAAAGTAATTGTTGAAAGCGATGTCGATGCCGGTCATGTCGAACATCAGGAACACCGCGACCGCGCAGGCCAGCGGGATACCAAAATTCACCCAGTAAAAGCGGGAAGCGGTCAGCATGCTCAGTCCTGATTCGAAGGGATGGTGAAATTCAACGGGTCGTCACCGTCGGCCAATCCGATGCTTCGATAAAGCCAAGCATGCGCGGAGTCTGCGGCGTTTCGGCGGAGATAAACAAAGAAGCCCCGTAACCCAGGGTCGACGTCGGCAAATGGAGGTCTTTTTCCATTTGGTCCATGCATTCGCTGTGGGTCACCAGAATCAGGTTACGTCCGGCTACCTTGTGCGCCAATGCGTCGCGCAGCATGGTGCCCCTGCAACCGATCAGCCAGTCTTCGCCCGTGCCGACCTTGTTGAACATGAAACCGGCGGTCTGCGCCGTACGCAGGATCGGGCTGTTGTAGATATCGGCCTTGTCCAGGCCCAGGTTCTGGAAATGCGCGCCGACACCCATGGCGACACTGCGCGAGCGCTCGGTAATGCCATCGTTGCCAACCAGGCAAGGCGCCGAGGAGTGATCGCAGCGCTCGACGTGGCGCACCAGAACGATCAGGTCGCCCTTGGCCCACCCGGTCATCAACGCCTGTGCACCGGTCACATTGCCGTGAGCCAGGTCCGCAACGGCGGCAGGTCGCAGCAAGAACAGCACCAACGGGATAACCAGCAGCGCCGAGACCAACACCACCGCAGCGTTGCGATAACGGGCGAAGCGGTTCAGATCGATCGAGCGTTTTACCCCAAAAAGACTCAGTCTTAATTCCACATCAAGCCGCCTCGCCGGCACGCACTACCTCATCAGATACGGGCAGGTTAAGGAAACGCGCGTCGGTGGCTGGTGAAACCCATGTGAAAAAAAGCTTAAAGGCGCTGTAAAAGTCTTGTTACAGAACCGTGCGGAAAAAACCTTTCAGCTCCCGGGATTGCTGCCGATACATCCTGCTTACACCGCTTGGCGGCTTCCAAAAAAAACAATCTTCCAGCCAACCGACGATAAAGAAGTACCAAGTTCCTGGAGGAATGAGATGAATAGCTGGTTCGGCAACATCAGCGTGAACCTGAAACTGGGCCTGGGGTTTGGCCTGGTCCTGGCACTGACCTGCGTCCTGGCCCTGACCGGCTGGACCAGCCTGGGCGGGTTGATCGACCGCAGCAACTGGATGAGCGACATCACCCAGCTCAACGCCGGCCTGACCAAGCTGCGCGTGGTTCGCCTGCAATACATGCTGACCAACGGCGACGAAACCGCCGCGCAGAACGTGCAGACCACCCTCGACGCCTTCTCGACCCAGCAGCAAGCCCTGCTGGCGAAGTTCAAGAGCCCGGAAAACCTCAAGCTGCTGCGAGAGCAAGGCGCCGTCATCGACGCCTACAGAACGTCCCTGGGCAAGATGCGCAGCGCCTATCGCGCCGGCAACAGCGCCCGCGATGCCATGAGCGCCAGCGCCGAAACCGCCAACACGCTGATCAATGACATCAATACCCGCGTGCAGCAAATGCCGTTGAGCGACCAGCGATTCGAACAGTTCCAGGCCATCACCGCGGCCAAGGAATCGTTCCTGCTGGCCCGCTACGAAGTGCGCGGCTACACCGCCAGTACCAATGCCGAGACCGAGCAAAAAGCCGTCGGTCAACTGGACGCCGCCATCGCCAGCCTGAAACCGCTGAACGTGCATTTCGCCGATTCCCAACAAGACGCCTTGCGTCAGCTGGAAACCGCGCTGGGCAACTACCGCAGCGCCTTGCAGACCTACAAGGCCGCCAGCAATGACGCGGTGCAGGCGCGCAAGGAAATGACCGAACAGGGCGCCGCCATCGTGTCCCAGAGCGATCAGCTGTACCAGATCCAGCTCGACCGCCGTGATGTCGAAAGTGCCCAGGCCCGTACCCTGCAACTGGTCAGCACGTTGCTGGCACTGCTGGTGGGCGTCATTGCCGCCATGGTCATCACTCGCCAGATCACTCGCCCATTGCGCGAAACCCTGGCGGTGGTCGATCGCATCGCCAGCGGTGACCTGTCCCACAATGTGCTGGTCACCCGTCGCGATGAACTCGGCGTGTTGCAGCAAGGCATCGCGCGCATGGGCGTGACCCTGCGCGACTTGATCAGCGGCATCCGCGACGGCGTGACCCAGATCGCCAGCGCCGCCGAAGAGCTGTCGGCCGTGACCGAGCAGACCAGTGCCGGGGTCAACAGCCAGAAAGTCGAGACCGATCAGGTCGCTACCGCCATGCACGAGATGACCGCCACCGTGCAGGAAGTCGCGCGCAACGCCGAAGAAGCCTCGCAAGCCGCTGCGGCGGCGGACGGCGAAGCCCGTGAAGGCGACAAAGTGGTCAACGAAGCCATCGCCCAGATCGAGCGCCTGGCCAGCGAAGTGGTGCGTTCCACCGAAGCCATGAGCGTGCTGCAACAGGAAAGCGACAAGATTGGCAGCGTCATGGACGTGATCAAGGCCGTCGCCGAACAGACCAACCTGCTGGCACTCAATGCCGCCATCGAAGCGGCCCGTGCCGGTGAAGCCGGTCGTGGTTTTGCGGTGGTGGCCGACGAGGTCCGCGGCCTGGCCCAGCGCACGCAGAAATCCACCGAGGAAATCGAAGGCTTGGTGGCCGGCCTGCAGAACGGCACGCAACAAGTGTCCGCAGTGATGAACAACAGCCGTGTCCTCACCGACAGCAGCGTGGCCCTGACCCGCAAGGCCGGCGAGTCACTGGAGAACATCACTCGCACGGTGTCCAACATCCAGTCGATGAACCAGCAGATCGCCGCCGCTGCCGAACAGCAAAGTGCAGTGGCCGAAGAGATCAGCCGCAGCATCATCAACGTGCGCGATGTGTCTGAACAGACCGCCACCGCCAGCGATGAGACCGCCAAGTCCAGCGTTGAGCTGGCGCGGCTGGGTGGTCAATTGCAGCAGATGGTGAGCCACTTCCGCGTCTGACCGTACACCGTCGGTGATTGAAAGGCCCATTCGCGGGCAAGCCCGCTCCCACAGGTAGAGAGTCGAACACAGACTCTGTGAACGACCCAACACCCTGTGGGAGCGAGCTTGCTCGCGATTGCGTTCTCACAGACCGCATCTGAAAGGGTGTGCTGCGCGGCTTACCGCGTACCGCGCTGGCGCAATGCCGACGGCATGAAGTACGCGTCTTCGGGTACCGGCTGGGCAAAGTCCACTGTGCCCGGCTCTTCGTTATCCAGGTTCTGCACGTAGTAACGACGCGCCTGCAAGTCATGGAATACGTCCAGCGCACTCCAGGTGGTGGGCAGGTCGTAGAAGTTTTTCAGGTAGGCCATCGACACCCGCCACAACTCCCCACGCCCGTCATATTGATCCACCAATGCGGCGCCCCAACTGTCCTCGTCCAGAAACAGCACGCGTTTGGAATAGATATGCCGCGCGCCCGGCTTGAGCGTACCTTCGACCACCCAGACCCGATGCAGCTCATAACGGGTGAATTGCGGGTTGAGGTGGCCCGGTGTGAGCAACTGCTCGTACTTCACCTCAGGGCTGCCGACTTTGTAATTGTTATAGGGGATGTAGACCTCTTGCTTGCCCTTGAGCTTCCAGTCGTAGCGGTCTGGCGAGCCGTTGAACAGGTCCGTATCGTCCGCTGTGCGCAGGCCGTCGGATGAGGCGATCGGGGTGTCATACGCGAGGTTCGGCGCCCGGCGCACACGGCGCTGGCCCGCGTCGTAGACCCAGGCCTGGCGCGGGTCCTTGAGCTGGTCCAGGGTCTCGTGAACCAATGCCGCACCGCCCGCCAGACGGGCCGGGCTCTTCACGAACGCCAGGTAGTAAAACAGCATGTTTTTCAGGTCGGCAAACTGCCCGCCCGAGCGGTAATAGTTGAAGAGCCCCTCCTGCTGCGAGGTCACAAGCGCGAAGCTGCCGTTGCGTTGTACCGGCGCTTCGGAGGCACGACGGACCACATAGATACCGCGATAACGGGTGATGTGGTTCCACAGCACCTCGATGCCATCCTTGGGCACCGGAAACGGCACACCGCCATAGGCATCGGCAAAACCGGTGCCGCCATCGAGCAGCTTGGCCGAGGTCGCGTTTTTCAAGGTGTTGTCATACAGCCACTGCGGTGCCGCGCCCGAGCGGCGAGAGGGATAGACCGGCATCTGGAAGGTGTCGGGGTAGCTGTTGAACAGTGCGATCTGACCCGGGCTGAGGTGGGCCTTGTACTGTTCAAGGTTGGCCTTGGTGATGGTGAACAGGGGCTTGTCCGCCGCATACGGGTCCAGGTGATGCTGGCCCGGCTTGTAGCCCGCCGGTGCCTGGGTGATGCCGCCGTTCCAGGCCGGAATGGTCCCGGCCGCATTGCCGGCACGCTCGGCCCCCAGCGGTGTCAGCGTGGTCTTCAATTGCTCGGCCTGCTGGGGCGAGATCGCGGCCAGCGCGCTGCCGGCGGCCAGGCTCAGGAGCAGCGCCAGCGTGGTCTTGGTCAGTCGTGAAGTGTGAAACATGATCGTTCTCCGAAGTACAAAAACCTGTGGGAGCGGGCTTGCTCGCGAAGAGGGCGGCACATCCAGCACAGATGTCGCCTGATTCACCGCTTTCGCGAGCAAGCCCGCTCCCACAATGGGTCTGCGTGTAGCAATCAAAGGAAGTACTTGAGGTTGAAGCCGACGTTGTCGCGGTCACGCAGGCCGTTGTCCTGCCCACCGCCGTAGAACTCGGTGTATTGCAACTCGGCCTCCAGCTTGTTCTGGTAGTTGGCCTTGATCCCCAGGGTGTAGGCCTTGCGGCCCTCGATGATGTTGCCCGCCTGGTAACTGTTGCCCTTGAAGTCATCCTTGTAGACGACATAAGGCGAGACGTTGACCCCGGCATACACGTCGTTCCAGGTGCCGTTGAGCATCGCGGTGTAGCTGTAGGAGTTGCGGTTGACCTGATCGCTGCGTTCGCCGCCGGACACATAGGAAAAGTTACCGGTGCCAGCGTAGTAACGGGTACTGCCGTCATACGCGGTGTATTGCAGGCTGCTGCCGCGCAGGTGCTCGGACGCCAGCTCGAACACGCCGAACATCGAGTCGAATGACAGGCTCGGGCCAAAGTTGTAGATGGTGCCCACGGATGTGTTGAACGCTTCCACCCGCTCGGCGTTATTGATCTGGCTGTCGAGCGTGACCTGCTGCCCGCCGATGTTGATGGTCTGGCCGCCTGCCGCTGCGGCGGCGCCGTTGGCCAGGTCGCCGATCAGGTCGTTGGTGGCGGCGACCCCGATGGGCAGGTTCGGCCGATAGGCCACTTCACCGAAAACCGACGCCTGGCCCAGGGTGGTGTTGAAACTGAAGCCATACATGCGGATGTCTTCAGCGTAGCGCCGATGCGCCTGAATATTGCCCAGCACATCCATAGTCGCCAGGCCGTTGGCCAGTTGCCCCGCCTGGCTGCCGGCAACACCGGCCAACAGGTTGGTCAGGGCGTTCATGTCGATGCCCTTGTACCCACCCAGATCGGCGGAAATCGTCGGTTCCTTGGCGTGGTAGTTGACCATGTACAACCCGAACTCGGTGCTGTTGAGCTCTTCTACGATGTAGCGAAAAGCGAAACCGAACTGGCCGTCGTTGCGCGCGTTGTAATCCTTGCCGACCGAGGCCACTTTGACGGTGTTGCCAAAGGCCGGGGTGACCCCGTTGGCGTACAGGCCGGTGGTGCTCAGGGCCTGGCTGAACAGCGGGTTGTTGCCCAGCGCGCTGTACAGATCGATCACGTTGCCGAAGCCAGGTACCGGGGTGTCCAGGGCAGTACCGGTAAAGTTGTTGTAGGCGGTGTTGCCGCCGTCGGCGAACAGGTCCGTCTGCGAGTAGAACGTGCCGACCGGGTCGATGCGGGTTTCCTTCCAGTTCGTCTGGTAAAAGCTTTCCATGGTCAGGCTGTCGGTCAGGCCGATGTTGAAGCTCAGCGCTTCCACCGGCACCAGCACTTCCTTGACTTCAGCCCCGGGCAAACGGTATTTGGCCGCGTCCACCGGGTTGGTGGTGTTGACCCCGCCACGGTAGAAAATCCCCTCACCCCAGTTGAACACCTGGCGCCCGACACGGGCCGTGACTGGCATCTGCGCAACGTCCCAGTTGCCATAGAGGTAGGCATCGAGCATCTCCACCCGGCTGCCGGCGATATCGCGGGTCTGGTCAGTAAAGTGGTCGTCCTGCGGGAAACTCTGACTGGGTTGCGACGGGTTGTTGTTACGGTAGTAATCGTTGCGCTTGTCCATCAATTGGGTGTCATAGAACGCGGTGCCGCGCACGAACATCCCGTAGTTCTGATAGTTGGCCTCGAGCTCCGAGGTGATCTTGTACACCTCGGAAACCAGCCCGGTGTCGAAGTTGCGATTGCCGTCGTTGGTGTTGACGTCGTCGTTGTTTTTGTCCCGCCCCTGGACCCGCCACAAGCGGCCATAGGACAAGGTACTGTCGAATGAACCGGTGATCTGGTTGTCCAGCACGCTGAACTCCTTGGCCTGCACGCCGTCGACCGCGCACAGTTGCAGCAGCCCTGCCAGGCCCACGCCGGGAAGCGCCGCGCCAGACAGGCGAAATCGAGTGCTCATGATCCGTTCCTCTTTCCCTGGTTTTATTGTTTTTGTGTTCTGAAAATGTGGCTGCGATGGCTATGGCGCCAATCCCGCACGGGCGTAAATCCGGCTGTGGGCGCCGAAATGCCCCAGCAGTTTGAACAGCTGCCGGTTGAGTGCCGGATGGTCGAAGTCTTCGCGCTGCAGCTGATTACCGCTGCTGAAATCGCTGGTGATCGGTGCCGTGTCCAACCACTGGCCGATGGCTTCATCAAACGCCGCGGATTCGTCGACGGACTCGGCACTCACCACTTCACGCAGGTAGTCCACCGAGTACGGCGGATAACGGCCGTCCTGTGCAGAGTCGGTATAAGCGTCGAGCATCGGGTGTGCATGGCCGGCGCGCAGCAGGCGACGAAGCCAGGTCGACTGATACTTCTCCACTTCCATGTGTCGGGTGGCGACCCGTTCGATGGCGGCATGTTTGTCCGCATCGAAGCCGGCCAGAGCCTTGCCTTCCAGCACCAGCAGGCTCGCCAGTTCGACACCGGGCAACGGCTTGGCGTGATAAGGCTGGGTCAGGTCCTGAACGTGGTGCAGGCCCCAACCGAGAAATCGATAGCCCCAATAAGGATGGCCAGTGGCAAACGCCAGTCGCGCCAAGCCCATGTACTGGTAGGCGCGCCAGTCCGGCCAACTGCGCTGAAGAAACCCGGCAGCGGCGTACACCACCGGGCTTTCATGGAAGAAGCCCATATGGAACGGCGCTTGGGAGCTGTACTGAAACCGGGCGTCGCCGAAAGGCTGCGGGCCGAAGCCGTACAACGCGCCGACTTCGCCGGGGTTGTCACTGAACAGGTTGATGTCGTGGCCGTAATCCGGCTCATCGGCAGCGCTGGCCAACACGGCCAGGGGCGCGACTTGTTCGTGGTCAGCGACAACCATGAAGCGCTGGCGATTCCACGGTGAAAGCGTCTGTTGCACCATGACTTGTTCGGCCTTGAGGTGTTCACGCTCGGGCAGATCCTTGCCCGGCATCGGCTGGATGACCATCGCCAGATGAATCCCGGGGTTGATGCGCAGTGCGCTGAGGAAGTCGTGGCGCAGATTGTCCCCAGGCACGACTGGCAATTGCAGGTTGTCGGGGCGCGGCGGGTATTGGGCGAAGTGCTCGCGGGCGAAGCGCTCCTGCTCATCGAGCAGCGCACTCACGGCCTGGTATTGCTGCGAAAGAAACTGTTCCAGCGGCTCGACTTCGACCTGTGGCGCATCACGCAAGGCCGGCAAATCCTGCAACGCCAGGTAGCTGCCCACCGTATGGTTCGACCAGCCCCAGGCTGTGGGGGCCGTTGCACAAAGCAGCAACAGGAGGAATGTCAGCTTCATTGCTTGGTTCTTATTGGATGTGCTGTGGGGGTTGAGCCTAACAACCGACCCTGCCCCTGACACTGTCCAATCTCACCAGAAAAGGTCTCCGATAGCGCCACATGCAAGGTAGAAGAAACACCACAGTTCATTGTGGGAGCGGGCTTGCTCGCGAAGGCGGAGTGTCAGTCGCCATTGATGTCACAGACACATCGCCTTCGCGAGCAAGCCCGCTCCCACAGGGGGGATCTACGGTGTTCTTTCAGGCCGGGTAACCGGTAATTTTGCGGATGCTCTGGTACAGCGGCTTGAGCTGTCGATACATGCGCAGGTAAACCTCTTTGTACAGTCGCTCATAAATCTGCTGCGCTTCGGGTTGCGGCATGAATACCGCACCGACCCGGGTCATGGCGGCCATCGCCGTGGGGAAATCCGCGTGCAGCCCCAGCCCCACCGCGCAGCAAATGGCCGCGCCCAGGCCGGACGCTTCGTAGACATGCGGACGCTCGGCCGGCAGGCCGAAAATGTTCGCCGTGAGTTGCATCGCGGCATCACTCTGGGAGCCACCACCGGCGACGCGCAAGCGTGTGATGGAGACCCTCGAACGCTTCTCGATTTTCTCCATGCCCTGACGCAAGGCATACGCCAGACCTTCGAGGATCGCCCGATAAATGTGCGCGCGGGTATGCACGTCGCCGAAGCCGATCATCGCGCCCTTGGCTTCGACACCCGGCTCGCGGATACCGGGCGACCAGTAGGGTTGCAGCATCAACCCCATGGAGCCCGGCGGCACGGCGTCGACCAGCGCATCGAAGAGTTGCTCGGGCTCCACCCCCTGAGCTTTGGCCTGCTGCATTTCCCGCAGACCGAACTCGTTCTTGAACCAGCTGACCATCCAGTAGCCGCGATAAATCATCACCTCGCAGTTGTATTGATCCGGTACCGCAGACGGGTAAGGCGGAATCAACGGAACGATTTCCAGGTAGCGCGACCGGGTGCTGGTGATCGTCGCCGTGGTGCCGTAGGAAAGGCACACGGTGCCTGGGTCGACGACGCCGGAACCCACGACTTCGCAGGCCTTGTCGGCACCTGCGGCGATCAGCGGCAGCCCCTCGGGAATGCCGGTGTGACGGCTGGCCTCGGCGCTGATGTAGCCGAGGGTTTCACCGGGCTTTAGCAGGCTCGGCAGTTGTTCGGGACGCACCGCCAGCGCCTGCCATTTCCAGTCGGCGGGGGCGGCCCAGCGCAAGCGCTTGAAGTCGAACGGCAGGTAACCGACGCAACAGCCCACCGAATCGACAAAGCGCCCACACAGGCGATGGGTGAGAAACCCCGAGAGCAGCAAAAACTTGTCGGTCGCCGCCCAGACCTCAGGCTGATTGCGGGCGATCCAGTTCGCCTCGGCCTGGGCGCGAAAGTAGTCCACTGTGGCTTGCGCGCCGACCAGTTTGAACAGCCAGCCCCACGGTCCCTTGATGCCACCCTTGACTTCGGCCTGGCGTTGATCGAGCCACAGGATCGCCGGGCGCAGCGCCTTGCCCTGAGCATCGACGTTGATCACCGTGCCGCGCTGGGTGGTCAGGGATACACCGGCGATCTGTGAGCGATCGATGCCGGTTTGCTGCCACAACTGCTGGCAGGCCTCACCCAGTTTTGCCCAGTAATACTCCGGGTCCTGTTCGGCCCAGCCGGGTTGAGTCGAATAATAGGCCTGCAACTCGACCTTGCCTTTGCCCAGCAGATTGCCCTGCAGGTCGAAGAGCAGCGCGCGCACGCTCTGGGTGCCATTGTCGATGGCCAACAGGTAACGCTTGTTCGGGTGGTTATCCATGGAGCTCTCTTCAATGGGCATCAATGCGCGGCATCCGGCAAACCATGATGGCGTTGCCACAACGCCCGATAACGCTGTAATTCCTGCTGCCAATGCTCATCGTCCCAACCCAGTCGCGGTTGGCAGAGTTGGCCAATGGCAGCGAAATAATCCTCGCCACCGCGCGGCAGCAACAGGCCCAGGCGGGTTCGGCGCAGCAGCAGGTCATCCAGGTGCAGGACCATTTCCCCATCGCAGGCAACGGCCAGCTCCGCCCACAAGGTGTCAGTGCCGCCGACGGTGTCATGGCCGAGTTCCGCGATCAGTTGCGCCAGCCTCGGCAGGTCACGGCCATGCCGCCCGGCCAGGCGCCGCCACCGGTTGGCGCTGAGCCCCGGTATCGCCAGCGGCGGCACGGCGGCGAACACTGGCGCGGCGTCATCAACGAACGGACGATCGAGCATGGTTGCACAGGCCTTGAGCACTTCAATCGCCTGCGGGCGAAAGGTGGTCAGCTTGCCGCCGGCCAGGGTCACGCAACCAGGCTCCTGCCACAGCACATGCTCACGGGTTTCATTCGACGGCTTGTCTTGATGCTCCCCCGCCGCACTGCCCACCACCGGGCGCACGCCCGACCAGGTCGACAGCACATCGGCGGCGACCACCTCGGCCTGGGGGAACTGTTGGCTGCAGGCCGCCAGCAGATAGTCGAGCTCATCAAAGCTGATGCTCGCGCTCTGGTCCAGATCGCCGTGATGATCGAGGTCCGTGGTACCGACCACCGTGGCACCCTCCCAAGGGAAAACGAACACCGGTCGACGGTCGTGCTCGTGCAGAAAGGTGAAGGCTTGCGCCACGGGCAGGCGCCAGCCCGGCAACAGCAAATGACTGCCACGCAACGGCCGCAACTGGCGAGGGGCATCGGGCAGGCGCAAGCGCTCGGCCCACGCGCCGGTGGCCACGGCCAGCACACCACAACGCAATGTCAGTAACCCGCCCCCTTCGCAGTCTTCGACCTGAACCCCGCAAACGCGCCCCTCTTCACGCAACAATTGCTGCACGCGCACGCCGTTGAGCACCACGGCGCCGTCGGCCCGGGCCTCGCCCAATACGCGCATCACCAGACGGGCATCATCGGTCAGCGCATCGACAAAACAGGTGCCGCCCAGCAGGTCATCTTCCTTCACCCCGGGCGCCAGATAACGCAGTTGTTGCGCGTCATGGAAGTGATGGCTGCGCCGCCCGGCCAATGCGTCATAGATGGACAGCAAACCACCCAGCACCCGCGGTCCGGGAAAACCGCCACGGTAATGCGGCATCATGAAACTCATCGGCTCCACCAGCCCCGGCGCCTCGTCGAGCAGGCGCTGGCGTTCGCGGACTGAGTCGCGGGTCAGGCGCCACTGGCCCTTGGCGATGTAGCGCAAGCCGCCATGGACCATTTTCGAGGAACGGCTGGAGGTGCCCCAGGCGAAATCGCGCTGCTCCAACAGCAGGCAACGCCACCCTCGGCGCGCGGCTTCGCGCAGGATACCGGCGCCGCTGATGCCGCCACCGATGACGATCAGGTCCCAGGTTTCATCCGCCAGCGTCGGCAGCACTCGCTGTCGCCACGCCGCGTTCCAGTCCAGGCTCATGGCCGTCACTCCTGCAACAGCGTGCCAGGGTTCAAACGCCCGGCCGGATCAAAGTGCCGACTCAATGCCTGCAGGGTGTCCATCGCCAGCGCGCCCTTCTCCCGCCGCAGGTACGGCGCGTGGTCCTTGCCCACGCCATGCTGGTGACTGATGGTGCCGTGGTTGTCGACGATGGTCTGGCTGGCCGCCTGCTTGAGCGCCTGCCAGCGCGCCAGGGTGGCGGGGTAGTCGGCCGCCGGGCGAAACACATAGGTGGTGTAGATGCTCGATCCTTCGCCATAGACATGGGAAAGGTGGGTGAAGACATGCACCCGCTCGCCTTCGGCAGCCAAGGCGTCGCGCAGGCTGTTTTCGATCAGCGTGAGCAGGTTATCGACGTTGCTCCAGTCAGTGGCGGTTTCCAGGGTGTCCACCACGTAACCGGCGTTCCACAGGTTTTCCCGCAGGTAGGGAAAACGAAAACGGTTCTGCGCCCACTTCTTGCCGAGCAAGGTGCCGGTAAACACCCCGCCGAACGCCTTGAGGTGCTGCCGGGCCTGACGCAGGGACAGCGCATTTTGTCGACGATTGCCGGTAACACCGAACGTCAGCAGGCATTTGCCCGCACCGGCGCCGCGCAGGGCCAGGTACTTTTCCAGCCAGGCGATCTGCTGCGGGTGACCGGCCAGCGCCAGCTGGGTTTCGGTTTCCACCGCGTTGGACAGGCGCAGCATCGACAGCGGCACCCGCGCCTGGGCCAACTGGCGGATGGCTTGCAGCGCCTTGGGCCAATCGGGCAGAAACACGCCATAGAAACGCTCATCGGCGGGCAGAGCACTGACCCGTACCTTCACCTCGGAAATGATCCCGAAGCGGCCCTCACAGCCCAACACCACCTCGCGCAGATCGGGCCCGGCCGCCGAGGCCGGAAAGGAGGGAATTTCCAAAGGTCCGGCAAATGTTTCCAGTGTCCCGCCGGCGAACAATTGCTCGATCCGCCCATAACGCAATGACTGCTGGCCACTGGAGCGGCTGGCGACCCAACCACCCAGGGTCGACAGCTCCCACGATTGCGGGAAATGCCCCAGGGTGTAACCACGGGCGCGCAACTGACTTTCCACCTGTGGTCCGCTGGTGCCAGGGCCGAAGGTGGCCAGCAGGCTCTGTTCGTCGAGGTCCAGCAGGCGATTCATGCGGGCCAGGGAAACTGTCACCACCGGCCGTGCGGAACTCGGCGGGTTGATGTGACCGGCCACCGAGGTGCCGCCGCCATAAGGAATCAGGCACAGGTCCTGTTCATGGGCGAGCAACAGTAACCGGCGAATCTGTTCAGCGTTCACGGGATAGGCCACGGCGTCGGGATAATTCCCCAACGCGCCTTCACGCAACGCCAGCCAGTCCGGCAGGCTCTGCCCTCGCGCATGCAGCAAACGATCATGGGCATCCACGCTGTACAGGAAGTGTTGCTGCAACCGCGACGGGGGCACGCGGGCCAATGCTGTCTCAAGCGTCGCATCGGGCAGCGCTCGACCGTCTCCCACCCGCTGGGCGAGAAAACTCGCGCCCTGGGCCGGCAGTTCGACCACCGTGGTTGCATCTCCCCAGCCGTTCCAGCGTCGCATGCGTGTGTCCTTTTGCGGTTCTGATCAGTGATATTTCAGGCCCCCATACTAGTCAGCCGCCGAAAAGTGTCACGGTCGCATCCGGCCAGTTCGAGTAGCCAATTGAGTCAAACGTCGCGCAGGCGTCAGCCATTTACTTTAGCCGTGGTTTCAAATTACCTTTCAGGCATTCATCCGCGCACGCGGGCCTTGATCAAAGGAATACGATCATGCAATCCCTGGGCTTCACTTCAGTTCCGCCGCTGCTCAAATACCTGCGTCATGCCGAACAATTGGGCATGGCCATCGAGCCTGCGTTGGCGGCTGCCGGGTTGCAGGCACAGCAGTTGAGTGACAACAGCCTGCGGTTGCCGGGTGAAGCCCATGAACGGCTGCTCGATTATTTCTGCGAACACTCGGGCGATGCGTTGTTCGGTCTCAACGCCGCGCGCTTTGTGTTGCCCAACTCCTGGAGCGTGCTGGGCTACATCACCATGAACTGCGCGACACTGGGCGACGCCATGAGCCGCATCATGCCGTTCGAGAAGCTGGTGGGAGACATGGGCGTCAGCCGCGCCGAGGTGCAAGGCAGCGACGTCCACCTGATCTGGACATGCCGCCATCAGCGCCCGCGAATTCGCCGACACCTGGTGGAAAACGTGCTCGGCTCCTGGCTGCAATACGCACGCTGGATCGCCGACACGCAAATGTCACCGGCTGCCGTCTGGCTGGAACATGCCTGTCCGGCCGACACGACGCTGGCACAGTACGAGCAGTTCTTCGACTGTCCGGTACTGTTCAACCAGCCTTATTCGGCGCTGATTGTCCCATTGCCGTATTTGCAGTTGCCATTGCGCCAGGCCGATGCGCAATTGCTGCGCACCCTGGAAGAACATGCCCAGGGGTTGATGGCCACACTGGAGGACGCTTCGCTGGAACAGCGGGTCAAAAGCATCCTGCGAAAATTGCTCAAGGAAGGTCTGCCACGCAAGGAGCAGGTGGCCGAGCATCTCGCGGTGTCAGTGCGCACGCTGCAACGCCAGTTGCATCAGGCCGGTACGTCGTACCAGCAGATCCTCGATGACCTGCGCCAGGAGCTGGCCGAGCATTACCTGCTCAACAGCACCCTGCCGATCCAGGACATCGCCCAGTACCTGGGTTTCACCGAACCCCGCTCGTTTCACCGCACGTTCAAAAGCCGGCGCGGGATGCCGCCCGGCGAGTTTCGCCAAACCCACCGGGTGCCGAACGAAGGCTGAAGGCTTAAACCTGAGGGGCTGAAGGCTCAGAGACTTATCGCGTTGGTGAACACCAACCGATTGCCGAACGGGTCGGCGATGGTCATGTCCTGGCTGCCCCAGGGCATGGCCTGAATCTGCGGATGGGAAAACCTGTATTGCCTGGCCAACAGTTGCTGCTGAAACTTCTCCAGCTCATCCGTCTCGATCCGCAGCGCAGACCCCGGTGTGCTGTCGCCATGGTGTTCGGACAAGTGCAGCACACATTCGCCACGGGAGATTTGCAGGTACAGCGGGTAATTCGCTTCGAATCGATGTTGCCAGTCGATCTTGAACCCCAGGAAATCGACGTAGAACTCCACTGCCTTGGCTTCGTCGAAAATACGCAGGATCGGAGTTGTTTTGCCGAAGCTCATCGGATTGCTCCCTGTAGGAGCGAGCCTGCTCGCGATGGTCGTTAACGATAACGCGTTTTGACTGGCTAAACGCGGCGCCTTTGACTCCATCGCGAGCAGGCTCGCTCCTACATGATTGAACAGCGTTAGGTTGTCGGGTTTGATAACAGTCCTTCGGCGCGGAAATGCCATTCTTTAGTTTCAAAGTGCCATCACCGTGACGCAGTCCTCGAAACTCACTGAAAACCCGTGCGCAAATCCCCTTCCCGGGCCAGAAACCGTCCTTCCCTGCGCCCGTTGGCCTGGCCATCACGGTAACTCAACACACCGTTGATCCATACCCCTTCAATGCCCTCCGCCGCCCGCTGTGGGTCGTTGAAGTCGGCGACATCACGAATGGTCGCCGGGTCGAACAACACCAGATCCGCCCAATGGCCTTCGCGTATTTCACCGCGCTCCTTCAAGCCGAAGCGCGCCGCCGACAGCCCGGTCATTTTGTGCACGGCGGTGTGCAGCGGGAACAGTCCCACGTCGCGGCTGAAATGTCCGAGCACCCGAGGGAATGCACCCCACAAGCGTGGGTGCGGAAACGGATCTTCCGGCAAGCCGTCGGAGCCGACCATCGACAGCGGATGCGCGAGGATCCGACGGACATCCGCCTCATCCATTCCGTAGTACACCGCACCGGCCGGTTGCAGTTGGCGAGCGGCCTCCAGCAACGGCAGATTCCATTCGGCGGCGATGTCCATCAGGTCGCGACCGCCCATCTGCGGATGCGGGGTCGACCAGGTGATGGTGATGCGGTGGGCATCGGTCACCTGCTTGAGGTCCAGGGTCGAAGAGCTCGCGGCGTAGGGATAACAGTCGCACCCCACCGGGTGGGTCTTCGCTGCCTCTTCGAGGGACGCCAGCAGCTGTGGACTACGCCCCCAGTTACCGGCGCCGGCACATTTGAGGTGAGAGATGATCACCGGGCTTTGCGCATGGCGACCGATCCGGTACGCCTCGTCCATGGCCTCCAGCACCGGTTCGAATTCGCTGCGCAAATGGGTGGTATAGACCGCCCCGAACGCGGTCAATTCTTCGGTCAGTTGCATCACCTCATCGGTCGATGCCGAGAAGGCGCTGGCATAGGCAAGGCCGGTGGACAGGCCCAGGGCGCCGGCCTCGAGGCTTTCGCGCAGTTGTTCGCGCATCGCGCTGATTTCGTCTGCCGTGGCGGTGCGAAACAGGTCGTCCAGATGATTGCTGCGCAACGCCGTATGACCGACCAGCGCGGCAACGTTCAGCGTGGTGTTCGCCGCTTCGACGGCCACGCGGTAGTCGCGGAAGGTCGGATAAACGAACGCAGCGGCCGTGCCCAGCAGGTTCATCGGGTCCGGCGGATCGCCGCGCAAGCTCACTGGTGAGGCACTGATCCCGCAGTTGCCGACGATCACCGTGGTCACGCCCTGGCTGAGCTTGGGCAGCATCTGCGGCTGACGAATCACCACGGTGTCGTCATGGGTGTGCACGTCGATGAAACCCGGCGCCAGTACATGGCCCTGTGCGTCGATTTCCTCGCTGGCACGGGCATCGCGCAAGTCGCCGATACGCTCGATGCGCCCGTTGAGAATGGCCACGTCGGCGGGGTATCCAGGGCTGTTGCTGCCGTCGATGATCAGGGCGTTGCGAATCAGCGTGTCGTACTGCATGTCAGTCTCCCAGCGGCAAGTGATCGTCGCCGCCGCGGTATTCGTCGAGGGCGAGTTTGATCCGCCGCAGACGTTCTTGATTGTCTTCAGGATTGGCCAGGGCCAGCTCGGTGGCGAGCACATCGATGGCCAGCAGCATGCCGTAGCGCGCTGCCGTGGGTTTGTAGATGAACGAGGTTTCGGCGCTTTGCAGGGGCAGGACGATGTCGGCCAGTTGCGCCAGGGGCGAATCTGCCCGGGTGATGGCCAGAATGCCTGCGCCATAGCTGCGCGCCAGCTCCAGCGTTTCAATCAGCTCCGGGGTGATCCCGGTCAGCGAGCAGACAATCACCACGTGTTCAGCGCTGAGGCTGGCGGCGGTGACGCGCATCATCACCGCATCGTGGCACACCGCAATCGGAAAGCCGAGGCGCACCAGGCGCACTTGCAGTTCATCGCTGCACAGGGTCGAGCAGCCACCCATGCCGAAAGCGTGGATCATGCGCGCCTTGCCCAGCAGTTTCACCGCATCGGCGAAACGCGACTCATCGAACGCGGCCAGGTGCTGGCGCAAGGTCGACTCGATGTCGCCCACGATCTGCCCGTAGAACGCCGACTGCTCGGGCGTGCCCGCCGGGTCGAGAAACCGGCTGCCGACGCCGCTGGCCTGGGCCAGTTGCAAGCGCAAGTCACGCAGGTCCTTGCAGCCGACCGTACGGGCGAACCGCGACAGCGTGGCGCTGCTGACCTCTGCCCGCAGCGCCAGTTCATCGAGGCTGGCGGAGGCGGCAAATCCTACGTCGTCGAGCATCAGGCGGGCGATGCGTCCTTCACCGGCGCTGAAGGAGTCCTGACGGGCGCGGATCTGGTAGAGGATGTCCATGCAAGTGGCTCCGGCTAAATCAGGTAAGAAAGGCCAACGGTCAGGCCGAAGGCGACGACCGAGATCAATGTCTCGAGCACGGTCCAGGTCTTGAAGGTCTGGGTAACGGTCATGTTGAAGTATTCCTTGATCAACCAGAAACCACCGTCGTTGACGTGGGAAAAGATAACCGACCCGGCGCCAGTCGCCAGCACCAGCAACTCCGGATGGGGATAACCCAGACCAATGGCCACTGGCGCGACCACGCCTGAAGCGGTGGTCATGGCCACAGTGGCAGAACCGGTGGCGATGCGCATCAACGCGGCAAACAGCCAGCCCATCAACAACGGCGACAAATGAAATTCGTGGGCCAGGCCGACGATCTGGTCGGTGACGCCGGCGTCCACCAGAATCCGGTTCAAGCCACCACCGGCGCCTACCAGCAAGGTGATGCTCGCGGTCGGCGCCAGGCATTCGTTGGTGAACTTGAGGATCGATTCACGGTTGAAGCCCTGGGCCAGGCCGAGGGTCCAGAAACTCAACAATGTGGCCAGCAACAGCGCGATCACCGAGTTGCCGATGAACAGCAGGAACTGATTGAAACCACTGCCCGGCGTAGAAATCAGATTGGCCCAGCCACCGATCAGCATCAGCACCACCGGCAACAGGATGGTCGCCATGGTGATGCCGAAACCCGGCAGGCTGTCGCGCGGTTCACGCTCCAGGAACTGGCGTTCCAGCGGGTTTTCCGCCGGTAACTGAATGCGCGGCACGATGAATTTGGCGTACAGCGGACCTGCGATGATCGCCGTCGGAATGCCGATCAGGATCGCGTACATCAAGGTCTGCCCCACCGATGCCTGATACACCTGTACCGCCAGCATCGCCGCCGGGTGCGGCGGTACCAGCGCATGCACCACCGAAAGCCCGGCGACCATCGGCAAGCCGACCATCAGGATCGAGACGCCAACCCGCCGCGCCACGGTAAAGGCAATCGGTACCAGCAAGACGAAACCGACTTCGAAGAACAGCGGCAACCCCACCAGAAACGCGATGGTCACCATCGCCCAATGCGCGTTCTTCTCGCCAAAGCGGTCGATCAAGGTCCGCGCCACCTGCTCGGCGCCACCGGACTCGGCCATCATCTTGCCGAGCATGGTGCCCAGCGCCACTACCAGCGCGATGTGTCCCAGGGTCTTGCCGACCCCGGCCTCGTACGCCCCCACCACACCCGACGGTGGCATGCCCGCCACCAGCGCCAGGCCAATGGAAATCAGGGTGATGACAATGAACGGGTTGAGCCGGTAACGGGCGATCAGAACGATCAGTGCAATGATGGCGATGGCGGCATACACCAGCAGCCAATAGCCGAAGGACAGGGTCATGCGGTACTCCTCGAGAGGGTCACGTCGAAATATTTGTGAAACTCTTAAAACATTTCGGAAGGTGATTTTCAAACGAGGTGAAAGTAATTTTCGTGCAGAGGTAAGGCGTGTCGCGCAAAGGTATGAGTTGTCGCAAATAATGAAAATCAGGCAGGCGGATTTTCATCGCGCCTGCCTGTTTGATTTCAGTCGTGCTGTATCCGGGCACGCTTGAGCAATTTCTTGCAACGCTCGGACAAATGCAGCACCCGCAGATGCTTGCCGGCCTTGGCATAGCGCTCGCGCAAGGTGCCCAGTGCAGCGATGGCCGAGTAGTCGACAAAGCTCAGGTGCTGGCAATCCAGGGTCACTTGCGCCGGGTCATTGGCCGGGTCGAACTGATTGAGGAAGGGTGTCGTCGAGGCGAAGAACAGCGTGCCATGCACCCGGTACAGCTTGCTGCCGTCGGTTTCCAGATGACTGTCGGCGTACAGCTGCCGGGCCTGCTGCCAGGCGAAATTGAGCGCCGCGATGATGATCCCGCAGAGCACTGCCATTGCCAGATCGGTGAAAACAGTAATCACCGTCACCGCGATGATCACCAGCACGTCGTTCAACGGCACCTTGTTCAGCACCCGCAACGAAGCCCAGGCGAAGGTCTGTTGCGACACCACGAACATCACCCCCACCAGCGCGGCCAGCGGAATGCGCTCGATAAGCGGCGACAGAAACAGGATGAACAACAGGATCGACACCCCCGCCACCACCCCGGACAAACGCCCGCGACCGCCGGAGCTGAGGTTGATCACGGTCTGGCCGATCATGGCGCACCCGCCCATGCCGCCGAACGCACCGGACACCAGATTCGCCGCCCCCAGCGCCACGCACTCGCGATCCGGGTAACCACGGCTCTCGGTGAATTCGTCGGTGAGGTTCAGGGTCAACAGGGTTTCCAGCAACCCGACCAGCGCCATCACGATCGCGTAGGGCGCGATGATGCGCAGGGTGTCCAGGTTCCACGCAATGTCCGGCAGCGCCAGCGTCGGCAAGCCACCGGCAATGTGCGCCATGTCGCCCAGGGTTCGGGTCGGCAGGCCAAGCAGATACACCGCCAGGCCCACGCCGAGAATCGCCACCAGCGCCGGCGGCACCGTACGGGTCAGGCGCGGCATCACATAGACAACGGCCATGGTCACCGCGACCAGCCCGAGCATCATGTACAGCGGCGTACCGCTCAACCAGGCCTCACCGTTCTTGAAGTGCTCCAGTTGCGCCAGGGCAATGACGATCGCCAGGCCGTTGACGAAACCGAGCATCACCGGGTACGGCACCATGCGCACCAGCTTGCCGAGCTTGAGCAGCCCGAACGCGATCATGATCAACCCGCCCAGCAACACCGTGGCCAGCAGATACTGCACACCGTGTTGCACCACCAGCGCGACGATCACCACGGCCATCGAGCCGGCCGCGCCAGACACCATGCCCGGTCGCCCACCGAACAGCGCGGTCAGGGTGCAGATGATGAACGCGCCATACAGCCCCATCAGCGGATTGAGATGGGCTACCAGCGCAAAAGCGATGCACTCGGGCAACAGGGCGAAGGAAGTGGTAAGCCCCGCCAGGACATCGGCACGTAGACGTTTTGCTTTCATTGGGAACCGCACACAGGGAGAGACGAAAAAGAGTGTGCGGATGTTACGGAAATGCAGTCAGACCGACCAGTTGTTGTGCCTGCGCAAACGCCATCGCGAGCAAGCTCGCTCCCACAGGTTTTGTGTCATTCACGAAATGGGCGAACAACACAGTACCTGTGGGAGCGCGGCTTGCCCGCGAAGAACGATGACGCGGTCTAAAGCGGGCTCAGCCCCTCTCGTCATTGCCCAGCAATCACGAATCAACCCTTGAACTCTGCATTCGCATAATCGGCCAACTTGCCCTGGATAAAGTCCAGGAAGCATTGAATCCGCAGAGCCAGTTGCGAGTTGCGGTAGTACACCGCGTTGATCGGCTGGCGATAACCGCTATTGAACTCGGCCAGCAACACCTTCAAGCGTCCGGCACGAATGTCTTCGATGGTCATGAAATGCGACAGGCTGGCGATGCCCTGGCCGTCCAGTGCGAGATGGCGGATGGTTTCGCCGCTGGAAGCACTGATCGACGCCTGGATCGGCCAGCGATCGCCATGCACATAACGCAGCGGCCATTGGTTGAGGCCTTCGTTCTGGGTGAACCCCAGCAGCGTATGGTGGGCCAGGTCAGCCACGGCTTGCGGTGTGCCGTATTTTTCCAGGTACGCCGGGCTGGCGACGATGTGCAGCGGGCTGCAACCCAGGGAGCGGGCATGCAGCGTCGAGTCGGTCAGGGTGCCAATGCGAATGGCGATGTCGGTACTCTGCTCCAGCAGGTCGATGATCAAATCGTTGCTGTTGAGTTCGAGCTGGATGTCGGGGTAAAGCCTGCGGAATTCATCGATGTAGGGCACGATGGCGTGCAGCATGAACGGTGATGCCGCGTTGATCCGCAGCCGCCCGGACGGTGTTTGCTGGCGTGAGGACAGGCGCTCTTCGAGCTCATCCATCTGATCGAGAATCCGCTTGGCGTGTTCAAAGAAGTACTTGCCCTCTTCGGTCAGGTCCATGCGCCGCGTGGTGCGATTGATCAACGTGGTGTCGAGCTTGGCCTCCAGCCGCGACAGCGTACGACTGACCGCCGAAGGCGTTTGCCCGACCTGCTCGGCCGCCGCAGAAATCGACCCGCATTCAATCACGCAGACGAAAATCTGCAACTCATCGGATCTGGCTTTCACGTATGTCCCTTATCGATAGTCCTGCGCCGCCCTTTTGGGCACAGAGAAACCATTGTGGCGAGGGGGCTTGCTCCCGTTGGTCCGCGAAGCGGACCCAAAACCGGTGCGCACGCAGGTTCAGATAAACTGCGTATATCGATTTTACGACGGCTTCGCCGCCGAACGGGGCGGTGCGGCGTTCCGACAAGCCCCCTCGCCACAAAAGCCCGCACACAAACTCAAGCTTTCGATACTAGCTGACAGTTACGCCTTCAGGCCAAACACCTCTGCCAAATGCTGCGCATAGCGCGCCACGTCGCCTTCGATGTTTGGGCGCTTCATCACGTCCACACACAGGAACGTCGGCAAACCGGTCATGCCCAGGAACTCGTTGGCCTTGTGGAACGGGAAGTACACCGCGTCCACGCCTTTGGCCTCGAAGAAATCGGTCGGGTCGTCGAAGGCCTGCTGCGGGGCGTTCCAGGTCAGCGACAACATGTATTGCTTGCCGTGAATCAGGCCGCCGCTGCCGTACTTCTGCGACGCGTCTGAACGGGTGCGACCGTCGCTGGCATAGAGGCTGCCATGGCCTTCGGTGAAGACTTCATCAATGTACTTTTTCACTGTCCACGGCGCGCCCATCCACCAGCCGGGCATCTGGTAAATGATCACGTCGGCCCAGAGGAACTTGGCCACTTCTTCGGCGACGTCGTAACCCTCGTCGATGAAAGTGGTTTTGACATCCATACCGCCGCGATCCAGCACGCTCAACGCGGCTTCATGCAGGGTGGCGTTGTAGCGGCCGTCGGAGTGTGCAAATTTTTTGCCGCCATTGAGTAACAGGACTTTTTTCATGGGAGGTCTCGGGAAGGTCGGGAATCGGATGGCGGCAGAGTACCGATCGACCTCACGCGGAGTAAGCGTCGATTTGGCAAAATTCATTTGACCTACAAGCACGAATCAGCAGGCGATTGTTGCCTTAAACTGGCACCAGTTCTGACTTGAGGAGAGATGTAGATGAGTGAAATCCAGGGATTCATCCTGCACGCCAAGACCCGTCCGGAAAAATCCGACGCCTTTGAAGCGTTTTTCAACGGCTACGTGCAAGCGAGCCGAGCCGAACCCGGTTGCATCGAGTACCACATGCTGCGCGACAAACAGGACCCGACCCTGTTCATCTTCTACGAAATCTGGCAATCCCAGGCCCACCTCGATGTGCACTCGAACCTGCCGCACATGAAGCAGTTCCTCGAGCAGCGCGATGAATACCTGGAACGGGATTTCGAGATCCGCGCCATCGACATGATCAGTCCGTCGTCCGCTAGCCGCTGATCAGCAAATGGCCGCCGAGCACCCCCAGGCCAACGAAGAACACGCGTTTGAACCACAGGGCGCTGATCCGCTGGCGCAGCGATTGCCCCAGCCACATGCCGAGCATGGCCGGGATCAGCGCCAACAGCGATGCGCTCAATTCGCCCCCGCCGAGCGCGCCGCGCCATAGCAAACCACCGGCCAGGGCCAGGGTCGAGACGGTGAACGACAGGCCCAGCGCTTGCACCAGCTGGTCCTTGCTCAAGCCCAGCGCTTGCAGATAGGGCACCGCCGGAATCACGAACACACCGGTGGCTGACGTGATGACGCCGGTCAGCACGCCGCACAGAGGACCGAGCCAGCGTTCGCTGCGCCGCCCCACGCGCACAGTCGGCAGGAACAAACCGCTGAGCGCATACAGCAACAATGCAGCGCCCAACCCCCGCACCACCCAATGGTCACCGCTCATGCCGACCCACAGCGTGCCTGCCCCGGTGCCGATGAAAATCGCCAGCAACATCGGCCACAACCGCTTGGCCAGCGCCGACAGATGCCCGCCGAATGCCAGTTGCCAAATGTTGGTCAGGGTCGCCGGAATGATCAGCAGCGCCGCAGCCTGCGTCGGCGCCATAGCCAGACCGAGCAGGCCCATGGCAACGGTCGGCAGGCCGAGGCCGATCACCCCCTTGATCATGCCGGCCAGCACAAAGGTGCCGATAACCAGCAGCGAAAGGGCCAAGCCGAGATGCTGATAAAACGCCGAAAGTGTATTCATGGGGCCATAGTGAGCCCGCGGGGGTTGATTGAAAATCTGCCATATACTGAGGCTGCCTCTTGCTTAGACAGAGGCTTAGTATTTTGCTGAAGCGACTGGCCTCTTCGCGGGCAAGCCCGCTCCCACAGGAGACCGAGTTCTCGCAGAAGAAATGCGATCCACTGTGGGAGCGGGCTTGCTCGCGATGGCGGCCTCCCAGACAACACACATCCAGAGGTTGCCGTAATGCACTTCGACCTGACCGACCTGCGCCTGTACCTGAACATCCTCGACACCGGCAACATCACCGCCGGTGCCGCGCGCAGTCATTTGTCCCTGGCAGCGGCCAGCGCGCGAATTCGCGCCATGGAGGCGTCGCTGGGCGTCGAGTTTCTTCAGCGCAATCGTCGTGGGGTCAGCCCGACGCCGGCCGGCAATGCCCTGGCCCGACACGCCCGGGTTCTGCTGCAACAGGCCGAACGCCTGCAACAGGAACTGTCCGAGTACGCCCAGGGTGTCAAAGGCCAGGTGCGGCTGCTGTGCAACACCACGGCGATCACCGAGTACCTGCCAGAGCTGCTCGCGGATTTCCTGCATAGCCATCCCAACCTCGACATCGACTTGCAGGAACTGCCCAGCACCCGCATCACCCACGCCTTGCGCCAGGGTGCGGCGGACCTGGGCATCGTTTCCGACGCGGTGGACACCGATGACCTGCAGACCCGAGCGTTTCGCGATGATCCGCTGGTGCTGATCATGCCCCGGGAACATCCATTGGCTCAGGCGACCTCCGTGAGCTTCACCGACACGTTGCATCACGACTACGTTGGCCTGAATGCCAACAGCGCGCTGGCGGTGTACCTGGAAGAGCAGGCACTGCACGCCGGCCTGCGCATGCAGATTCGCATCCGCGCCGACGGTTTCGATGGCGTGATGCGCATGGTCGCCCGAGGGGCGGGACTGGCAATCGTGCCGCTGGCCGCGGTCGAACGCGGGTCCGCCGGACTACCCTTCAAAAGCCTCGCCCTGCAAGAACCCTGGGGCCAACGCAAACTGCTGCTCTGTGCCCGGGACTTCGCCGCATTACCCGGTTATGCCAAGGCCCTGCTGCACGCCTTGACTCTCCCCTGAGGGGCAGACTTTATCCTTGAGGTTTGATCTTCAAGGACCGCGATGATGGGTAAACGAATACTGGTGATACTCGGGCATCCGTCCGGCAACAGCTTCTGCGCCGCCCTTGCGGAGCGCTACACACTGTCGGCAGTGCGCGCCGGGCATGAAGTGCGTCAATTGTTTCTGGGCAGCATGGATTTTGACCCGGTGCTGCGCGAAGGCTATCAACAGGTCCAGCCGCTGGAGGCCGACTTGCGTAACGCCCAGGCCGATATCCTGTGGGCCGAACAGCTGACGCTGGTTTATCCGATCTGGTGGGGTGGCGTACCGGCCTTGCTCAAGGGTTTTTTCGACCGGGTGTTCTTGCCGGGTTTTGCCTTCAAGTATCGCCAGGGCAAAGCCTTCCCCGACAAACTCCTGCGCGGCCGAACCGCCCACCTGCTGGTGACCATGGACACACCGCCCTGGTACTACCGATGGATCTACCGCATGCCCGGTTTGCATCAGGTCCGTAAAACCACGCTGGAATTCTGTGGCATCAAGCCAACCCGAACCCTCACCTTCGGGCCAATTCTCGGCGCCAGCGCAGACCGGCATGCAGCCTGGTTGCGGCAAGCCGAAGCTATCGCCAGCGCTTGAGTCGGTCGATAATGCACCGAGCTTTACCCTCGGAGAAAAGGACCTTCCCATGTACATCGGCCAAGCCGCGCAACGTTCCGGAACCACGGTCAAAAGCATCCGTCATTACGAGTCGATTGGCCTGCTGCCTGCCGCTCGCCGCCAGGGCAAGTACCGCATCTATGACCAGCACAGCGTCGACCTGCTGATGTTCATCAAATGTGCCCAGCAGTTGGGTTTCAGGCTCAAGGAACTGCAGTCGGTCTTCGCCGGACATCAGGGTCCGCAGTTGCCATGGGAACGGGCACACCAGATCATCGCCAGCAAAAAACAGGAAATCGCCGAGCGGATAGCGGCGCTGTCGCAACAGCACTCGCAATTGGTCGAGTTCGAGAACAGCCTCGAACAATCCAGGCTCGACTGCCCGCTGACCCGTCCTTGAGAGTTGTGCGTTTCTGGACAGCTCAGTGTCGAGCACAGACAACTGAACGATGGGCAGGCGCTATAGGGTGCGACTTCAGTTCTTGAGCCCACTGCCCGGAGTCATCATGACCGCACCGATTACCGTTCTTCGCGATACCCACCCGCTGCCCGTGCTCGACGCCTGCAAATGGGAAAAACTCGAAGGCGACCCGCACACCGTCAACCTCAACGCCTACACGAGTGAAGACGGCAGCAAGATCATGGGCACCTGGATCTGCACGCCGGGCAAGTGGTACGTCGAATATGTGAAGTGGGAGTACTGCCATTTCCAGGAAGGCTACTGCGTCATCACCCCGGAAGGCATGGCGCCGATCCACCTGCGCGCCGGCGACATTTTCGTCATCGAACCGGGAATGAAAGGCACCTGGGAAGTGGTGGAAACCGTGCGCAAATATTTCGTGTTTGCCTGATACAAAAAAACCGGGGGATCACCCGACGTGATCTCCCGGTAAATATCTTTGGGTGTATGCAGTCCCTGTGGGAGCGAGCTTGCTCGCGATTGCGGTGGGTCAATCACCATCAATGTCGACTGTAACGACCTCATCGCGAGCAAGCTCGCTCCCACAGTTTTTTCACCGCCCTTCTATTGCGGCTTGCGATAACCGTTGATGATCGCCGAGAAGTCCTGACCACCCTCCCCACGCAAACTCATCGCCTGATACAACTGCTGGGCCACCGCGCCGAGTACCACCGGCTGGTGCGCCTGACGCGCCGCTTCAGTGGCCAGCCCCAGATCCTTGAGCATCAGTTCGGCACCGAAACCACCGGTGTAACCGCGCGACGCCGGCGCTGTTTCAACGATGCCCGGCCACGGGTTGTACATCTCCGAACTCCAGCAACGCCCGGTGGAACTGTTGATGATGCCCGCCAGCACCTTGGTGTCGATGCCCAGGGCATCGCCCAACGCCATGGCTTCGCTGACGCCGACCATGGAAATCCCCAGCAGCAGGTTGTTGCAGATTTTAGCGATTTGCCCAGTACCGACCTCACCACAATGGACGATGTTGCGGCCCATTTGCGCCAGTACCGGTTGCAGGGTGGCGAACAGTTCGGGGGTGGCGCCGACCATAAAAGTCAGTGTCCCGGCGGCTGCGCCACCGGTGCCGCCAGAGACCGGTGCATCGGCCATGGCCACGCCCTGTTTGGCAGCGGCGGCGGCCACGTCCCGCGCGGTCTGCGGATCGATGGTGCTGCAATCCACGGCCGGCACACCTTTGCCGATACCGGCGAGCACGCCGTCTTCACCCAGCCACACACTGCGCACATGCACCGCGGCAGGCAGCATGGTGATGACCAGTTCGGCGCCCTCTGCCGCTTCACGGGCCGATGCACTGATACTGCCGCCCAGTTGTTCCAGTTCCGCCAGCACGGCTTTGTTCAGGTCCACCAGGCGCAGTGCATGGCCGGCCTTGATCAGGTTGCGCGCCATCGGCGCGCCCATGTTGCCCAGACCGATAAAAGCGATTTTCATGTCCGGCTCCTTAACGCAGGTTGATGGTGGTGTTCACACCGTCGTTGACGCTGTCGTCATCGAACCAGCGACTGGTGACGGTCTTGGTCTGAGTGTAGAACTGCACCACTTGCTTGCCGTACGGGCCGAGGTCGCCGAGCTTGGAACCGCGCGAACCGGTGAAGCTGAAGAACGGGACCGGCACCGGAATCGGGATGTTGATGCCGACCTGGCCGACGTCGATTTCGTTCTGGAATTTACGCGCCGCCGCACCGCTCTGGGTGAACAGGCCCGTGCCGTTACCGAACGGGTTGGCGTTGACCAGGGCGATGGCCTCGTCGAGCGTATTAACCTCCAGCACCACCAGCACCGGGCCGAAGATTTCCTGGGTGTAGATCTGCATGTCGGTGGTCACGCCGGAGAACAGGGTCGGGCCGACAAAGTTGCCTTTCTCGTAACCTGGAACCGAGATCTCGCGACCGTCCAGCTCCAGTTTCGCGCCTTCCTTGATGCCGCTCTCGATCAGGTCGAGAATCCGCGCCTTGGCCTTTTTCGAAATGACAGGGCCAACATCAGTGCCCGGCTCGCTGCCGGCATTGACCTTGAGCTTCTGCGCCAGCGCCTTGAGATCCGGCAGCCATTGCTTGGCCGCGCCCACCAGCACCACCACCGAGGTGGCCATGCAGCGTTGACCGGCGGCACCGAAACCGGCACCCACCAGCGCATTCAGCGCTTGTTCGCGATTGGCATCCGGCAGCACCACGGCGTGGTTCTTGGCGCCCATCATCGATTGCACGCGCTTGCCGTGTTTACCGGCCAGGTCGTAGACATGCGTACCGACGGCGGTTGAACCGACGAAGGAAACCGCCTTGATATCTTTATGGGTGCAGAGCCCGTCGACCACATCCTTGCCGCCATGCACGACGTTGAGCACACCGGCCGGAATACCCGCCTCGATCGCCAACTCCACCAGGAGCATGGTCGACATCGGGTCCTGTTCGGACGGCTTGAGCACGAAGGTGTTGCCGCAGGCGATGGCCATCGGGAACATCCACAGCGGAATCATCGCCGGGAAGTTGAACGGGGTAATGCCCGCACACACGCCGATCGGCTGGCGCAGGGTGTAGGTGTCGACGCCACCGGCGACGTTTTCAGCGAACTCACCCATTTGCAGGCTGCCGATGGAACAGGCGTGCTCGACCACTTCCAGGCCACGGAAAATATCGCCTTCGGCGTCGGCAATGGTCTTGCCCTGCTCGGCGCTGAGGACGGCGGCGATGCGCTTGGAGTGTTCGCGGATCAGCGCCTGGAGCTTGAGCATGATGCGCATGCGCGCGCCGATGGGTGTCAGTTTCCAGGTCTGGAATGCACGATGAGCGGCGCTGATGGCTGCATCGACTTCTTCAGCGGTGGCAAACGGCACCTTGGCCAGCACTTGCTGGGTCGCCGGGTTGATGATGTCGTGCCATTCGGTGGACTTGGATTCGACCCACTGGCCGTCGATCAACAGTTTGACCTTCTGCACGGTGGTGTCATTGGGCGTGAGCGATACGTTCATGTGGGTCTCCAGATCTTTGTTGTTATCTTGGGAGCCAAGGCGAAACAGTCGCCTTGAGAATAGGCATGCGCCGCGAATTGGTTAACGGGCTGTTTTTGGAGTATAGATGTGCAAACTTCTGATAAGAACGCACATAAAAACCGGTCCAACATGCAAAAAAACATCACCTCCCTCGGATCGTTGAACTGGGACGACCTAAAGTTTTTCCTGGAAGTCTCCCGCACCCGCAAGGCCAGCACCGCGGCCAAGCGCCTGGCGGTGGACTACACCACGGTGTCGCGGCGCATCAGTTCCCTGGAAACGGCGCTGGGCACATTGCTGTTCGAAAAATCCCGGACCAGCGGCTTTGTCCTGACCGCCGAAGGCCAGCGGTTGATGGGGTATGCCGAGTCGATCGAAAGTACCTTGCACATGGCGTGCGAGCAGGTTTCCGGGTCCGGCGTGGCGCTGTCCGGTCATGTGCGCATGGGCTGCACCGAAGGCTTCGGCAGCTTTTTCATCACGCCGCAGCTGAGCCACTTCGTCGACACCTACCCGGCCATCTCGGTGGATATCCTGCCGCTGCCGCATTTCATCAGCCTGTCCAAGCGCGAGGCCGACATCGTCATCGCCCTGGAGCGTCCGGAGCATGGACCGTACGTCTGCTGCAAACTGTGCGACTACCGATTGCAGCTGTACGCAACCCAGGACTATCTGGACAACCACCCACCGATCCGCCGACCGGCAGACTTGGCCAAACATTCGTTTATCAGTTACGTCGACGACCTGGCGTTCAGCTCGGAGCTGCTGTACCTGGCCAACGTATTGCCCGGCGCCAGCGCCAACCTGCGCAGCACCAGCGTGATCGCGCAATTTGTGGCCGCGCAGCAGGGACGCTCACTGGCGATCCTGCCGTGCTTCCTCGCCACTCAGGACCCTCGCCTGCTGCCGGTGTTGCCGCAGGAAATCAATATCACCCGACAGTTCTGGATGTACTGCCGGGAGGATTTGAGGAAGCTCAAGCGGATTACCCTGTTGTGGGATTACATCCGCGAGGTGACCGAGCGCAATCAGGGACTGCTGATGGGTGACAGCCGGGAGATGCTGTTTGCCGACTAGTCGGCGCCGAGCCCCAGCATCAACCCGCTCAAGCGCTTGACCTTGCGCCTCACCGCCTCTTCGAACACCCCTGTGCGGGGCTCGATCAAGGTGAACCAGTTCTTGGCCCGGGTGATCCCGGTGTAGATCAGTTCCTTGGTCAGCACGGGGTTCAAGGCGTCGGGGAGGATCAACGCGGTGTGGGCAAATTCCGAGCCCTGGGATTTATGCACGGTCATGGCGTACACGGTTTCGACATCATTGAGCCGGCTCGGCAGGACAAAGCGCACGCCACCCTGGCCGTCATTGCGCGGAAAGGCGACACGCAGAACCTGCTTGCCGGCCTCGGGGCCCTCACGCTCCGGAAGCTTGAGGGCGATGCCGATATCGCCGTTCATCAAACCCAGGCCGTAGTCATTGCGGGTCATCAGAACCGGACGGCCTTCATACCATTGCTGGTCACTGTCGATCAGGCGTGCCCTTAGCAAGGCGTCCGTCACTCGCTGGTTCAAGCCCTCCACACCCCACGGCCCCTTGCGCACGGCACATAACAACTGGAACGCGTCGAAGGCTTGCAACACCTCCCGGGCCCAGTCGGTCCAGCGTGAATCTTCCAACGGACAATCGAGCGCCGGGCGCTGATTGCGCAGCAGGCTCAGGTAGTGCCGATAACCCTGCGGCCCTTCACCGTGGCCTTCGAGCAGCAGGCGCTCCAGAGCACGGTCCCGCTCCCCCTTGAGGGACAAGGCATACACATCGTCATGGCTTCGCGCAGACAACAACCTGCGTGCTTCTTCGGGTTGCTGCTGGTTGACCCAACGAGCCAGTTGGCCAATACCACTGCCCTCACCGAATCGCCGGGAATGGCGCAACATCACGACCTGTTGGGCCAGTGGATGAGCGCCCTGCGTGTCCTCCTGCAATCCGCTGGTTTGCAAACTTTCGCCGCTGACGGCTTCCAGCCACTGGCGTGTCTGCGGGCTGTACCAGCCAGCCTCAGCGTCGCGACACAGATCCCCCAGTACCGCACCGGCTTCTACCGAAGCCAGCTGATCCTTGTCACCCAACAGCACCAGGCGCGCATGGGCGGGCAAGGCGTCGAGCAGGTTGGCCATCATTTCCAGGTCGATCATCGAGGCCTCGTCCACCACCAACACATCCAGCGGCAGGCGATTGCCCGCGTGGTGCCGGAAATGACGAGTCCCGGGCCGGCTGCCGAGCAGGCGGTGAACGGTGGTGACGTCGGACGGAATCTTTTCCCGAACGTCCTCCGTGACCTTCAAGGTCCGGACTTGCTGGCTGATGGATTCTGTCAGACGCGCCGCGGCCTTGCCGGTCGGTGCGGCGAGACGAATGCGCAGGGGCATGCCGGCCTCGACCGCCGGCGCCTGGAGCAACGCCAGCAAGCGCACGACGGTGGTGGTCTTGCCCGTTCCCGGCCCCCCAGTGACGATGCTGAAGGCGCTGCGCGTCGCCAGGGCGCAGGCCAGCTTCTGCCAGTCGATCACGTCACCAGGTCGGGCAGGACCAAACAACCCGGTGAGACGCTGGAGCAAGTCATTCGGCGTGGATTCGTGTTCCGTCAGACGCTCGCGCAACGAAAGGTCGATCCGCCGCTCGTAGGCCCAATAGCGGCGCAGGTACAAGCGTTTGCCCGATAACACCAAAGGCCGGTCACGCACGTTGTCACGACTGTCAGCGGCCAGTGCGACCAGGTTGCTGGCGGCCAGCACCTTGCACCAATGAGCACCGTCCAGCGATCCCAGCAATTGCGAGGGCAACAACATCGCGCCGCCTTGCACGTCACCTTCGGGTGGCAGCGACAGGGCGAAGTCGGGTTCTTTCAGTGTCTCGAACAGGTCGAGGCAGACATGCCCGTGACCCAACTGGTGGCTGGTCAGCGCGGCTGCCAGCAACACCAACGGATCATCCTCCGGTGCCAGTTCATGTAGAAACGCCACAAAGGCTTTGTCCAGCGCACGCAACCAGCCACGCTCGACCCAACGCGTGAGCAACAACAGCAAGTCGTCGGCACGACTCAGCGGCGCCAGATCGACCAGGCTTTCGGCTGCCAGCGATGTGGGCAACAAATCGGCGAATGTGCGACTCATAACAGTACTCCCTGTTCCCAAGCGGGTTCGGCCTTGGGCTCTGGCTTGCCCTGGAACAACCTGTCCAGACGCTCGATCAGTTCTCTTGGCGGGCGGGCGAAAAACACACCCTGGCTGGCCGCGCGCGTACCGCGCAAAAACAGGTACAACGCACCGCCGACATGCCGGTCGTAGTCGTAATCGGCGAGCCGCGCCTTGAGCTGGCGGTGCAGGGCCAACAGGTACAACACGTATTGCAGGTCATAACGGTTGTCGAGAATCGATTGTTCCATGGCCTGCGCGGTATAGGCCGCATCATCGACGCCGAGCCAGTTGGATTTGTAGTCGGCAACGTAATAACGGCCGTCATGTTCGAACGTCAGGTCGATGAAGCCCTTGAACATACCGTTGAGCAACACCGGTTCCGCGGCCACCCGGGCCACGCCGTTATGGGTGTATTGGCACACCAGCGCGTCGAGCTTGAGCACATCGACCTTATGGCTGGCGAACCAGAACTCCATCTCGACCTGATACTGCGTCAACTGGCCGAATACCACTGGCGCCTGGCCGGCGCCCAGTTGCAACGGCGACTTGAGCAGATGCTGCAGCCAGTCACTCAAGGTACTGATCCAGCCCTCCCAGCCTCGACGGTTGCAGCGACGGGCAATGGCGTCGATCACCTCGTGTGGTGCCGCATCAAAACCCTCGCCCCCCGCCCATTCGAGCAAGCCATGGAGGAAGGTGCCGGGATTCGGGCCGCGCGGGAAGCGATGGATATCGCCACCACCGGCAACCACCTCTCTGGGGGCCTGCGGATCGAGGCGTTCGTCATCGAACAGTTTTTGCGCCTGCGGGCTCTCCGGCGCCTCGTCCGTGCCGACACTCAGGGTGTCGCCAATGCGCAGCGCGCTGTAGGAAGCGATCCACCAGTTTTCACTGGCCTTGCGTTTCGGAACCCGCGGAACCAGCAGCGCCGCATCGTTTTGTGGAGGCTGATAATGCTCTGCTGTTGCTTCAGGCATCTCGGCATACGCCAGCGCCGGGCAGTCCTGTTGCAGATCCTGCAGCCAACGCTGCAACGCCGGGGCCTCGGCCAATGGCGCACCGCCGCCCAACAGATAACCCAATGCCGACAGATGCAGCACCGAGCCATTGTTGTTACCGCGCTTGAGGTCGGCCACCCCCAGCCAGCAGGCGTGTTGCGCCCGGGTCAGGGCGACATAGAGCAAGCGCAGATCCTCGGCCAGACGCTCATCGTCAGCCAGGGCAATCAATTCTGCCGTCGGCTTCAACGTGACTTGGGCATTGCCGGATTCATCGTGGTAGTGCAGCGGCAGGCGACTGCCATCCACCGGCTTAGCCGAGCAAATGAACGGCAGGAACACCAAGGGGTATTCAAGGCCTTTGGACTTGTGGATGGTCACGACCTTGACCAATTGCTCATCACTTTCCAGACGCAGGATCTGCTCTTCGCCAGCCTGCCCGGACAACGCCAGATGCTCGGACAAATGCCGGATCAAGGCTTGCTCGCCATCGAGTTCAGCGGCGGCTTGTTGCAGCAGTTCGAAAAGGTGCAGAAGGTTGGTCAAAACGCGTTCGCCGTCACTGCGGGCGATCAAAGCCTGGGGCAAACGGAAGTCGTGCAGCAAGCGTCGCAGCATCGGCAGTACGCCCTGCTTGCGCCAGACTTCGCGATAGCCACGGAACTGCATGACCCGGGACTCCCAGGCCAACTCGTCCTGATTCAGACGCTCCAGTTCCGTAAAGGACAGGTTCAACGTGATGCTGGCCAACGCAGCCCGCAGCGGTCGCTCGACATCCGGCTCGGCGCAGGCCTTGAGCCAGGTCAGCACGTCATGCGCCTCCTGGGCGGCGAACACCGAGTCCTTGTCCGACAGATAAACACTGCGCACACCACGGGCGGCCAATTGCGCACGTACCGCCTGCGCCTCCTTGCCATCGCGCACCAGGATGGCGATGTCCGCCGGTAGCAGGCCCCTGAAGGCTTTGCCGTCCTGGGTGAATCCCGCTTGCCCCTGCTGCCCGCCATTGAGCAATGCCGTGATTTCACTGGCGCAGGCAGCCGCCAGATGTTGCCGGTACACCGCACCGGACAACGGTTGTTCGGCCGACAAGTGCCAGATGTTCAAGGCAGGGATTGCCTGGTCATTGATGCGCAAGACTTCTTTGCGGCCCTGGGAGGCAACCGGCGTGAACGGAACCGGGTTGTCGCCATTCTTCTCCCGAAACAGGAACGCGCCGCGTCCTGACTCACGGGCTTCGGCGCGCGCGAACACATGGTTCACCGCGTTGACCATGCCATGGCTTGAGCGGAAGTTGGTGCCCAGGGTGTGCAGGCGGCCAGTGGTGGCCTGGCGGGCGCGCAAGTAGGTATGGATGTCGGCGCCGCGAAAAGCGTAGATCGCCTGTTTCGGGTCGCCGATCAGGAACAGACCGCACTCGGGGCTGTTCTCTTCAATGCGGTAGATGCTCTCGAAGATCCGGTATTGCACCGGGTCGGTGTCCTGGAATTCATCGATCAGTGCCACCGGAAACTGCTCGCGAATCAGGGTTACCAGTCGCTCGCCGCCATCGGACTGCAAGGCCGCATCAAGACGCAGCAACATGTCGTCGAAACCCATTTCCGCACGGCGGCGCTTCTCTTCCTCGAATCGCGCCCCGACCCAGCGAGCCGCATGTTGCAGTACGGCGGCATCAGGTGTCGGCAACCCATCGAGACAGGTCTTGAGCCCGGCCATCGCATCCAGCCCCGGATGTCGAGGCGCTTCTCCCTTCCAGGCTTCGGCCATGCCATCCGGGGTCAACCGAGTAAAACCAGTGCCGATATCCAGTTGCTCGAGGGATTCGTCCTCGGCCCAGGCTTTGATCTTTTCAAACCAGGGCTCGAAATAGCGTGCCTGCATCTTGCGACCGTCGACAGCCTTGCCGGCAACGCCCTGGTGACAGATCGCAAGCAACTCGTCCGCCCACTGCAGCCAGGGCTTCTTGAGTTCGATCAGGGCCGCCCTTCGCTCTTGCAAGCATTGCGAAATCACTTCGGCGGGTTCTTTCCCTTCAAGGGTATCCCGCTCGCTGGCGAACAGTGCACGAATCCGCGGCAGCAGCGCCGCCGGTCCGCCCCAATTGCTGCGCACCCAATTCAAGGCGTCACCTTGCATCGGGTAGCAGAACAGCCGCCAGTAATCGCGCAGGACTTCCCCCAGCAAATCGCTGTGGTCGGTTTCCAGGGTCTGGGTAAACAGGCTGCCGCTGTCGAAGGCGTGCTCGCGCAACATGCGCTGGCACCAACTGTGGATGGTCGACACCGCCGCCTCGTCCATCCACTGGGCGGCGATATCCAGGCGGTTTGCGCATCCGGGCCATTGCTCGGGCAAGTACTGATCACGCAACTCGGCAATCAGGCTGTCGGGGGCTGGTGTTTCATCCCGGAAATATCGCGCGGCCTCGGCGAGTCGCGTACGGATGCGTTCGCGCAGCTCTTTGGTCGCGGCGTCGGTGAAGGTCACGACGAGGATCTGCGGCGGCAACAGCTCACGCCCGAAACCACTGTCCTCCCCGCCGTTGCCAAGCACCAGACGCAGGTACAACGCGGAAATGGTGAACGTCTTGCCGGTCCCGGCGCTGGCTTCGATCAGTTGACTGCCGCGCAGCGGGAACGCCAGGGCCAGAGGTGTCTTCGAGCTCATCAGCGCGACTCCTCGCTGGACAGGGAACGCCAGGGCGCTTCAAGAAGCGGACGATAGAGCGCGTCACACCACTGGGGGAACGTCTCGTCGGCGACCAAGGCAGCGTAATCGGCGAATTGGCGCGCCAGTGCCGGGCTTTCGCGACGCTCTCCGTCCGTCGTCTGCCCATCACCTTCATAGGCCTTGCGCGCAGCGGCTTCGGCTTTGACCGGGTCGGTTTGCCCCAGCCACGCGAATGCGGTCTTGACAGCGATCGGCAGAGGCTGGCGCATCCCCGACTGCCAGGCCATCAACAGGTCACCGAGAATTTTCCGCGCCGTGGACTCGTCCAGCGGACCGAGCAACAGGCTGTCGTCACTGGCCACCAATGCGGTGGTCAACGCCATGCCACTGGCACAAGCCATCAGATGATTGACCCAAGGGCGTGTCAGTCGATGCCATTTGCGCGACTTGATCGAGCCGATGCTGTTGGGGATCGTTGTGACAGACAACAAACCACCATCAGCACGCTGATGCAGGCCGCCGAGCCAGCCCTCGATGTGCAGGCCTTGCAGCTCAAGACTGACGGGCAACGCGCTGCTGAGGGGTGTTGGCCACAACGCCAGGAGCTGTTGGTGGCGTTGCAGCAAGTCAGGCAATGGCTCGATCAACTCATGTTGCAGGCACTCACCGAATCCGGCCATCGGCAACAGCCCGCTGTTCTGCAAACGCTTCGCCTGATCCTCCAGTGCCTGCCCGGTATTTCCAGGATCTGCCAGTGCCGCTTCGAGCAAACGGTCGCTGAGGCTGTAACGCTGCAACGCATCCAGGACAAAGGGTTCTTCATCGGCCAACGGCACTTCTGCCGCCTCGAAGAAGACCTTCAGTCGCTGGCTGAAAAAGTGCCGTACCGGATTGCGCAGGAAATCCTGCAGTTGACCGAGACTCAGTGGTTCGTCCTGAACGTGGGGCCCGAGCACTTCGGCGTTTGCCTGCTGCTCTGCCGCCTGATGAAGGACCTGCCATTCGGTGGCGTAGCTGAACGACTCATCCCCGTCATGAAAGTAGCGAGCACTGAAGGGTTGCAACGGGTGTTCCCGGGTCATGGCTTCCAGCAGATCCTCGTCGCGTTGCAGCATTCGCCAACCGCTGGCCAAGTGGTCACGCAACTGGCCGATCAGCACCGAGGCAGGCCGCTCGCTGTTATCGCGGATGCTTCGGCCCACCCAACTGATGTAGAGCTGGTCCCGTGCCGACAACAAGGCTTCCAGTAACAGGTAGCGGTCATCTTCGCGCCGGGAGCGGTCACCCGGACGGTAATCACTGCCCATCAGATCGAAATCCAGCGGCGGTTGCGCCCGCGGATAATCGCCGTCATTCATGCCCAGCAGGCACACCAGTTTGAACGGGATAGCACGCATGGGCATCAAGGTGCAGAAGTTGACCGCACCGGCCAGAAAACGTTGGGACAAACGGCCCTGATCCAGACCTGCAAGCCAGGCTTCACGGACGACGGTCAGCGGCAACTCATCCTGCAACCCGACGGATTCGCAGGTCTCGAGCCAGGTCTCACGCAGCTCTTCAAGCTGGGCCAGCAAGTAGTCATCGTGTTCGTTACCGGCAAGGAAGAACAACTGCACCAACGCCTGCAAGCGCAAGCCCCATTGCCCTGGCGATGCCGGCTGAGAGAGCTCGTGGTGAGCCACTTCCAGCGCGTCCAGCAACGCAACCAGCGGACCGATGAGCGCAGCGTCCAGACCACCGATCTCGTCGTAGGGCTCGATACCCTCATAAGCATCGGCGCTGCCAACGGCATAACCGAGCAACATTCGTCGCAATCCGAAGCGCCAGCTGTTTTGCTCCAGTTCGTTGGGTAGCCCGAGCCCGGCACGTTGCTCGGCATTCATGCCCCAGCGAATGCCGGCACCTTCGATCCAGCGGTGCAGCGTCGGCAGGTCACGCTCCTCGACACCAAAGCGAGCGCGCAGTGCCGGGACGTCCAGCAGATCGAGAATCTCACTGACGGGGAATCGGCTGTCAGGCAGCTTGAGCAGGTGCTCGACAGCAATCAGCAATGGATCGCGACCACGCTGGCCCTGGTCAGCCAGGGTAAACGGAATGAAGCGAGGATCCTGGCGGTCAAGCTGTCCAAACACGGCACGAATATGCGGTGCGTAGCTGTCGATGTCCGGGACCATCACGATGATGTCTCGGGGTCGCAATGTCGGGTCGGCGCTGAAGCGCGCGAGCAGTTGATCGTGAAGGATCTCGACTTCTCGCTGGGCGCTATGGGCGATGTGAAAACGGATCGATTCGTCCTGCTGCAGATCGATAGCCGGCCAACGCTCCCGAGTCTCGTTGAGGGGGCGCAACTCGAGGATGTCATCCTGCAACTGGTTGAGCACATTCAGCGGCTGACCGTCACTGAACAGGTCGATGCGCCCGTCTCGAAATGCCGAACGATAGCTGTTGGGATCGTCATAACTGTCGAGCAGGTTGATATAGTCCCGCCCCTGCTTGCCCCATGCGGCCAGCAACGGGTGAGCATGCTGATGCAGGGTTTGCGGATCGATCACTACCGGCATGCCGCTTTTGCGGGCCTGACGCTTGTATTGATGCCGCAACAGGTCTTTATCGGCGACGATGTCCGCCCAATGGTGACGACACGGGTTATGCACGCACAGCAAAACCTGACTGAATCGTGCCAGTCCCGCCAGTGCTTCCAGGGCTTGTGCAGGCAGCGAAGAAATCCCGAAAACGATCACTCGCGAGGGTAACCCCTTGGGGGCCGCTTCGAGATGGTTGATACGCTCGACAAATCGCTGATGGACACCGGCACGGCTTTGCGCCATGCCTTCTTCTCCCACATCCAGCAAGAGTGCGCGCCATAGCTCTGCCTGCCAGCAATTGGCCGGTGTCAGGGGTTTGGCTTCACCCCTGGCGTTTCTTGTCTGATGGCGACCTTCCGCCCAGTCTTCGAGCCAGTCGGCTCGGTACACCTGGTATTGGTCGAACAGATCCGCCAGACGCTCAGCCAATTGATAGCGCTTGCGCAGATCGGTGTCATGGGTCAGGAAACGCTGCAGCGGCTCGAAGTGCGGCTGATTGATCAACTGCGGCAGCAGGCGCATCAGACGCCAGGTCAGTGGGGCTTTATCGAGCAGGGACTTGACCGGAATTTCGTCGCGGCCAAGGACCATGCGATAGAGCTGCCACATGAAGCTGCCGGGCAACTGCACGTCGATGGCGGCAGCGATGCCGCAGCCTCCCATGTCGTCTTCTTCAGAGTCTTCCGCCAGTGCCAGCTTCAGCCATTGGGCAATGCCATTGCTTTGCACCAACGCGATTTCGTTCTCCAGGGGAGCCAGCGGGTAGCGTCGCATCCAGCTGACCACCAGGCTGCGCAACTCGTCCAGGCGGTTGCCGTGAACCACCATAAAACCAGCACTGAGGGACGTCGCGTCCGGCATAAAGGCTTCCTTGGATAATACAAATTCGAGGGACGACTTTAGCATTGAAGGCGATTGGCTTCATTGTAGGAGCGAGCCTGCTCGCGATGGACGTTAACGATGACGCGGGAAACCTGACACCCCGCAGCGCTCGCGGTTTTTTCGCGAGCTCGCTCGCGCCTACAGGGACGCCAAAAACAAAACCCCTACCTGCATACGCAGATAGGGGTTTCGGAATTTAATCTTGACGATGACCTACTCTCACATGGGGAAACCCCACACTACCATCGGCGATGCATCGTTTCACTGCTGAGTTCGGGATGGGATCAGGTGGTTCCAACGCTCTATGGTCGTCAAGAAATTCGGGTACTGAGTCGTGGCCGGCTGGCCTCGCTTCAGCAAATTGGGTATGTGACAGCTTTCGGTGTTTTGCAAGAGTCGAACTTTCGGTTCTTTCGTCTTCACACACCGCAATCTGATGCTCTTTCGAGTAGTCAAATTGCTTGGGTGTTATATGGTCAAGCCTCACGGGCAATTAGTATTGGTTAGCTCAACGCCTCACAGCGCTTACACACCCAACCTATCAACGTCGTAGTCTTCGACGGCCCTTCAGGGGACTCAAGGTCCCAGTGAGATCTCATCTTGAGGCAAGTTTCCCGCTTAGATGCTTTCAGCGGTTATCTTTTCCGAACATAGCTACCCGGCAATGCCACTGGCGTGACAACCGGAACACCAGAGGTTCGTCCACTCCGGTCCTCTCGTACTAGGAGCAGCCCCTCTCAAATCTCAAACGTCCACGGCAGATAGGGACCGAACTGTCTCACGACGTTCTAAACCCAGCTCGCGTACCACTTTAAATGGCGAACAGCCATACCCTTGGGACCGGCTTCAGCCCCAGGATGTGATGAGCCGACATCGAGGTGCCAAACACCGCCGTCGATATGAACTCTTGGGCGGTATCAGCCTGTTATCCCCGGAGTACCTTTTATCCGTTGAGCGATGGCCCTTCCATACAGAACCACCGGATCACTAAGACCTACTTTCGTACCTGCTCGACGTGTCTGTCTCGCAGTCAAGCGCGCTTTTGCCTTTATACTCTACGACCGATTTCCGACCGGTCTGAGCGCACCTTCGTACTCCTCCGTTACTCTTTAGGAGGAGACCGCCCCAGTCAAACTACCCACCATACACTGTCCTCGATCCGGATAACGGACCTGAGTTAGAACCTCAAAGTTGCCAGGGTGGTATTTCAAGGATGGCTCCACGCGAACTGGCGTCCACGCTTCAAAGCCTCCCACCTATCCTACACAAGCAAATTCAAAGTCCAGTGCAAAGCTATAGTAAAGGTTCACGGGGTCTTTCCGTCTAGCCGCGGATACACTGCATCTTCACAGCGATTTCAATTTCACTGAGTCTCGGGTGGAGACAGCGCCGCCATCGTTACGCCATTCGTGCAGGTCGGAACTTACCCGACAAGGAATTTCGCTACCTTAGGACCGTTATAGTTACGGCCGCCGTTTACCGGGGCTTCGATCAAGAGCTTCGCGTTAGCTAACCCCATCAATTAACCTTCCGGCACCGGGCAGGCGTCACACCCTATACGTCCACTTTCGTGTTTGCAGAGTGCTGTGTTTTTAATAAACAGTCGCAGCGGCCTGGTATCTTCGACCGGCGTGGGCTTACGGAGCAAGTCCTTCACCCTCACCGGCGCACCTTCTCCCGAAGTTACGGTGCCATTTTGCCTAGTTCCTTCACCCGAGTTCTCTCAAGCGCCTTGGTATTCTCTACCCAACCACCTGTGTCGGTTTGGGGTACGGTTCCTGGTTACCTGAAGCTTAGAAGCTTTTCTTGGAAGCATGGCATCAACCACTTCGTGTTCCAAAGGAACACTCGTCATCAGCTCTCGGCCTTAAGATCCCGGATTTACCTAAGATCTCAGCCTACCACCTTAAACTTGGACAACCAACGCCAAGCTGGCCTAGCCTTCTCCGTCCCTCCATCGCAATAACCAGAAGTACAGGAATATTAACCTGTTTTCCATCGACTACGCTTTTCAGCCTCGCCTTAGGGACCGACTAACCCTGCGTCGATTAACGTTGCGCAGGAAACCTTGGTCTTTCGGCGTGGGTGTTTTTCACACCCATTGTCGTTACTCATGTCAGCATTCGCACTTCTGATACCTCCAGCAAGCTTCTCAACTCACCTTCACAGGCTTACAGAACGCTCCTCTACCGCATCATCCGAAGATGATACCCGTAGCT
>NZ_CP019398.1:0-747500 GCF_009866745.1 Pseudomonas sp. S34 | reverse complement strand
TGATCAGTTGGGCGATACGCGCTTCGTTCTGCTCCAGCAGTTGCTTGAAGCGGAACATCACTTGGGCACGCTTGGCCGGCGGCGTGTTGCGCCAGGCCGGGAATGCAGCCTTGGCCGCGTCGATGGCGCTCTGGATGGTTTCGCGGGTCGCCAGCGGCAACTTGTGAATTGCCTGACCGGTAGACGGGTTGAACACATCAACCGCGCGACCGTTCTCGGTCACCAGTTCGCCATTGATCAAATGCGGAATAACGCTCATGGAAGCTCCTGAAAAGTTGTCCACAGGCGTCCATTAAAGAGCGCCTGCTATATAGATGTTTTTTGTAGGAGCGAGCTTGCTCGCGAAGATGGTGAGGGCGCCGCGTTCATCCAGGCAGCCCCCACTATCGTTTACGTCCATCGCGAGCAAGCTCGCTCCTACAGGTGTGTTGTCAAATCAGTCGATCTTGCTCAGCACTTCGCCGACCGCGTCGAACAGACGATCCAGGTCCTGCGGCTTGCTGTTGAAGGTTGGGCCGAACTGCAGGGTGTCGCCGCCGAAGCGTACGTAGAACCCGGCTTTCCACAGCGCCATGCCGGCTTCGAACGGACGCACGATCGCGTCGCCGTCACGTGGAGCGATCTGGATCGCGCCGGCCAGGCCGTAGTTGCGGATGTCGATGATGTTCTTGGTGCCTTTGAGGCCGTGCAGCGCATTTTCGAAATGCGGTGCGACTTCGGCCACGCTCTGTACCAGGTTTTCCTTTTGCAGCAGGTCGAGTGCTGCCAGGCCAGCGGCGCAAGCCACCGGGTGCGCGGAATAGGTGTAGCCATGGGGGAATTCAACCGCGTATTCAGGCGTCGGCTGATTCATGAAAGTCTGGTAGATCTCGGAGCTGGCAATCACCGCGCCCATCGGGATCGCACCGTTGGTAACTTGCTTGGCGATGCACATCAGGTCCGGTGTCACGCCGAAGGTGGTAGCACCGAACATGGTGCCGGTACGGCCGAAACCGGTGATCACTTCATCAAACACCAGCAGGATGTTGTGCTGGTCACAGATTTCACGCAGACGCTTGAGGTAACCCTGTGGCGGCACCAGCACGCCAGCGGAACCGGCCAATGGCTCGACGAATACCGCCGCGATGTTCGACGCATCGTGCAGTTCGATCAGCTTCAACAGTTCGTCAGCCAGGGCGATACCGCCCTGCTCCGGCATGCCACGGGAGTAAGCGTTGCTTGCCAGCAAAGTGTGCGGCAGGTGATCGACGTCCATCATCGCCTGACCGAACAGCTTGCGGTTGCCGTTCACGCCACCGAGGCTGGTGCCGGCGATGTTCACACCGTGGTAGCCACGGGCACGGCCGATCATTTTGGTCTTGGTCGACTGGCCCTTCAGGCGCCAGTAAGCACGGACCATTTTTACAGCGGTGTCAGCGCACTCGGAACCCGAGTCGGTGAAGAACACGTGGTTGAGGTTGCCCGGGGTCAGGTCGGTGATTTTCTCAGCCAACTGGAAGGACAAAGGATGGCCGTACTGGAAGCCTGGCGAGTAATCGAGGGTGCCCAGTTGCTTGGCGACCGCTTCCTGGATTTCCTTGCGGGTGTGCCCTGCGCCACAGGTCCACAGACCGGACAGCGAGTCATATACCTTGCGGCCCTTGTCGTCGATCAGCCAACTGCCTTCGGCGCCAACGATCAGCCGTGGGTCGCGCTGGAAGTTGCGGTTGGCGGTGTAAGGCATCCAGTGAGCATCGAGCTTGAGCTGGCTGGCCAGGGAAGTCGGTGCGTTTTCAGGCTGGTTCATGGGCGTAACCTCGCAAGGCAATAAGCGGCGTAAGGATTGAAAACCGTTGTTGCAGCTAAATTGCCACGGGGATAAAGTCGGTGAAATCCAACTTTTCTAATGTTCAGTCAGCCAACTACTAAACTTTGAGTAACCCGCATGAGTACTCGCCGTCCCGATCCGCTGGCCCAGGTCAGCGACTTTGATATTCGCCTGCTGAGGATTTTCCGCAGCGTGGTGGAGTGCGGCGGCTTCTCCGCGGCGGAGACCGTGCTGGGCATCGGTCGCTCGGCGATCAGCCAACAAATGAGCGATCTGGAGCAACGCCTCGGCCTGCGCCTGTGCCAACGGGGACGTGCCGGGTTTTCCCTGACCGAAGAAGGCCGCGAGGTCTATCAATCGGCATTGCAGCTGTTAAGTGCGCTGGAAAGCTTCCGCACCGAGGTCAATGGCCTGCACCAGCACTTGCGCGGCGAATTGATCATCGGTTTGACGGACAACCTGGTCACCCTGCCCCACATGCGCATCACCCATGCCCTCGCGCAATTGAAAGAACGCGGCCCGGACGTGCAGATCCAGATCCGCATGATCGCGCCCAATGAAGTCGAACAAGGCGTGCTCGACGGTCGCCTGCACGTCGGCGTGGTACCGCAGGCCAGCGCATTGTCGGGGCTGGAGTATCAACCGCTGTATAGCGAGCGATCGCTGTTGTACTGCGCGGTCGGTCACCCGCTGTTTTATGTCGACGACAAACAACTGGACGACGAACGCCTGAACAGCCAGGACGCCATCGCCCCGACCTTTCGTTTGCCGGCGGAAATCCAGGCCCATTATCAGGCGCTCAATTGCACCGCCAGCGCCTCGGACCGCGAAGGCATGGCCTTCCTGATCCTGACCGGACGCTATATCGGTTACCTGCCGGATCACTACGCGAGTCTTTGGGTACAGCAAGGCCGGTTGCGAGCGCTGAAAGAAAAAACACGCTTCTATGACCTCAGCCTGGCGTCGGTCACACGCAAGGGACGCCGACCGCATCTGGTGCTGGAGAGTTTTCTCGAGAGCCTGGCCGCGACGCGTTGAAAACTGTGGGAGCGGGCTTGCTCGCGAAGGCGGTGTGTCAGTCACATGAGTATTGACTGGGACGACGCCTTCGCGAGCAAGCCCGCTCCCACATTAGCTTGCGGTGCAGTGTTTTATTGTGTGAGGTCTTGTCTGAAACCGGTGGGTACGTTATCAACGCACTGGCCGTCCCACCCACTCGTTCGGAAGTGCTTATGACCTTTGAAGTCCCAGCCCACGGCGCAAAACACGTCAGCCGCATTCGTCAGAAAAACGAAGAGACCATCATCAAGGCCGCCGAAGACGAGTTCGCCCGTCACGGGTACAAAGGCACGAGCATGAACACCATCGCCCAGAATGCCGGGTTGCCCAAGGCAAACCTGCATTACTACTTCACCAACAAGCTCGGTTTGTACGTGGCGGTGCTGAGCAACATCATCGAGCTGTGGGACAGCACGTTCAACACCCTCACCGCCGAGGACGATCCGACCGAAGCCTTGACCCGCTACATCCGCGCCAAAATGGAGTTCTCCCGGCGCCAGCCGCAAGCCTCGCGGATTTTTGCCATGGAAGTCATCAGCGGCGGCGAGTGCCTGACCGAGTATTTCAACCAGGACTATCGCGCCTGGTTCCAGGGTCGTGCGGGCGTGTTCCAGGCCTGGATCGACGCCGGTAAAATGGACCCGGTCGATCCGGTGCACCTGATCTTCCTGTTGTGGGGCAGCACCCAGCACTACGCCGACTTCGCCACGCAGATCTGCCGCGTCACCGGACGTACCAAGTTGACAAAACAGGACATGGAAGACGCCGGGGATAACCTGATCCGCATCATTCTCAAGGGCTGCGGCCTGAAACCTGCCATCTAAGCACTTATGCCATTTACCCTCAGCGGTTTTTGCGAATACCGCGAAGAGATTCGCAAGAGCCGCTTCATTACCTTCGCCGCGCCGATCTCCAGCCCGGCCGAGGCCCAGGCGTTCATTGAACAGCACAGCGACTTGAATGCCTCGCACAACTGCTGGGCCTGGAAGCTCGGTGATCAGTACCGCAGCACCGATGATGGCGAGCCCGGTGGTACGGCCGGCCGGCCGATTCTGGCGGCGATCGAGGCACAGAATTGCGATCAGGTCGCAGTGCTGGTGATTCGCTGGTATGGCGGCATCCAACTGGGCACCGGGGGGCTAGCCCGGGCCTATGGCGGAGGTGCAAACAAATGCCTGCAAGCGGCGCCAAAGCTCGAGCTGATCAGCCGGGTGCCACTGCATTGCGCTTGCGGATTTGCCGAGTTGGCTCTGGTCAAGCTGCGGGTGGCGGAGGCAGGTGGATTGGTTGTGGATGAAAGCTTCACCGCCAATGGTGTCGAGTTGCAGTTGGCCGTAGGCGATGCGCAAATCGACACCTTACAGTCACAACTGGCCGATTTGAGTCGCGGGCGAATTTTGTTACGGCGCTAAAAGGCTTCAGCACCGGCTGCAATTTTTTGGGGCACGCCGCTTTTTCACTTATTCCATATTTGCCCACATCTGCTGTGCACCCGCCTGTGGATAACCTGAGCACATACCGCTGTAACCCTTTTGTCATGCGGCTTTGCGGACTTTGCTCAATTTTCGTCCAATCTGCCATCAAGCACGTCAAATTCAAATAAAAACAAATAGTTACAGCGGTTTATCGCCTTTAGAAGTAGCCACTCAGTGCTTATGCCCGTGCTGTGAGCTTGCACACAAATACTGTGGAGCAATCTGTGGATAACCCGTTCATGGCCGTCTCGGCGCCGTGTACGGTATGGCTTGTGGTCGATTGCTCATTTTTTGAGCAAAACCGCACGAGCAAAATCGGGGCTTGATTTGCGCCATTGCCCCCATGTGGTGCCGGGTTGTGCGTGGCACATTTGAAAGCTGCGTACTGAACACCTCTGGTCGCAGGACTTCGAGATTTTCCTGACCTAGTGGCCAGAAAATTGCTTTATCCACAGGCACAAGTCCAACAGCACTGAGCCTGTCATGCCCAATCACGCTCCAATCCCTGACCCAGTTCCGCGCCTGCAACTGCGCAGAATCACAAAACGCTACCCCGGCTGCCTGGCCAACGATGCCATCGACCTGACCATTGCCCCTGGCGAGATCCATGCCCTGCTCGGCGAAAACGGTGCGGGCAAAAGCACGCTGATGAAGATCATCTACGGCGTTACCCACGCCGATTCCGGCGAGGTGATCTGGCAAGGTCAGCGGCTGAGCCTGCGCAATCCGGCCCAGGCCCGGGGTTTGGGAATCGGCATGGTATTCCAGCATTTTTCGCTGTTCGAAACCCTGAGCGTGGCACAGAACATCGCCCTGGCCATGGGCGCGGCGGCAGGCACACCCAAACAGCTTGAGCCGAAGATTCGCGAAGTGTCCCGGCGCTACGGCATGACGCTGGAACCGGAGCGACTTGTCCACAGCCTGTCGATCGGTGAACGGCAGCGGGTGGAAATCATTCGCTGCCTGATGCAGGACATCCGCCTGTTGATTCTCGATGAACCGACTTCGGTGCTGACGCCGCAAGAAGCCGATGACTTGTTCGTTACCCTGCGCCGACTCGCCGCCGAAGGCTGCAGCATTTTGTTCATCAGCCACAAGCTCGGGGAAGTGCGTGCGTTGTGCCACAGCGCAACGGTTTTACGAGGCGGTCGGGTGGCCGGGCATTGCGTGCCGGCCGAGTGTTCGGACCAGCAACTGGCGCGCTTGATGGTCGGTGAAGCGGCGGAGTTGATCGCTGACTATCCGAAGGTTACCGGAGGTGATGCGTGCCTTGATGTCCGTGGATTGTCCTGGCACAACCCAGACCCATTCGGCTGCTCGCTTGCCAACATCGACCTTGAAGTGCGCCGCGGTGAAATTGTCGGCATCGCCGGTGTCGCCGGCAATGGCCAGGATGAGTTACTGGCCTTGCTCAGCGGCGAAGCACTGCTGCCCCGCAACGCCAGCGCGACGATCCGTTTTGGCAAGGAGCCAGTCGCCCATTTGCGTCCCGATGCTCGCCGCCAACTCGGCTTGGCGTTCGTCCCCGCCGAGCGCCTGGGTCATGGTGCGGTGCCGGAACTGAGCCTGGCGGACAACGCGCTGCTGACTGCTTTCCAGCACGGCTTGGTGAGTAACGGCCTGATCCAGCGCGGCAAAGTCGAAGCACTGGCCGAGGAAATCATCCGCCGTTTCGGGGTCAAGACACCCGATAGCCAGGCGCCGGCCCGCAGCCTGTCCGGCGGCAACTTGCAGAAATTCATCCTCGGTCGGGAAATCCTTCAACAACCCAGACTGCTGGTCGCCGCACACCCGACCTGGGGCGTGGACGCCGGTGCCGCCGCCACCATTCACCGCGCCTTGATTGCCTTGCGCGATGCCGGCGCGGCGATCCTGGTGATCTCCGAAGACCTCGACGAACTGTTCCAGATCAGCGACCGGCTCGGCGCCTTGTGCGGCGGTCGGCTGTCGGCGCTTCACGCCACCGTCGACACCCGCCTGAGCGATGTCGGCGGCTGGATGGCCGGCCAGTTCGGTGCCCCCCAATCACTCGCATCCGCCACGCGTTAACGGAGTGTCACATGCTGCTTTCTCTTGAACCTCGCGGCCAGCAATCGCGCCTGATGCTGTGGTGCTCGCCGTTGCTGGCGGCTGCACTGACCCTGGGCTGTGGATCGTTGTTGTTTATCGCGCTCGGGCATGACCCGTTGCTGACCTTGCACACCTTGCTGATCGCACCGGTCAGCGACCTGTACGGCGTCTCCGAATTGCTGGTCAAAGCCCTGCCGATTCTGCTCTGCGCATTGGGCCTGGCCGTCGCCTATCAGGCGCGCATCTGGAACATCGGTGCCGAAGGTCAACTGCTGCTCGGTGCGCTGGCCGGCAGTGCGCTGGCGGTGAACATCATCGATATGCAAAGCCGCTGGGCGCTGGTGTTGATCCTGCTTACCGGCACCCTGGCGGGCGCTGCGTGGGCCGGGCTGACGGCGTGGCTGCGCACGCGCTTCAACGCCAATGAGATCCTGACCAGTATCATGCTCAACTACATTGCACTGAATCTGCTGCTGTTCTGCGTTCACGGCCCTTTGAAAGATCCCGCCGGGTTCAACTTCCCCGAGTCAGCGATGTTCGGTGACGCCAGCCGCCTGCCGCTGCTGATGGACGATGGCCGGGTCCACGCCGGGGTTTACTTCGCCCTGCTCGCGTTGGTGGCGGTGTGGGTGCTGTTGCAGAAAAGCTTTGTCGGGTTCCAGATCAAAGTGCTGGGGCTGGACAAGCGTGCCGCCGGCTTCGTCGGCTTTCGCGAGAAGCGCCTGATCTGGCTCGCGCTGTTGATCAGCGGCGGCCTGGCGGGGCTTGCCGGTGTGTGCGAAGTCACCGGTCCCATCGGCCAGCTGGTGCCGCAGGTCTCGCCGGGCTACGGCTATGCGGCGATCACCGTGGCATTTCTCGGCCGTCTGAATCCTGTCGGCATCCTGTTTTCCAGCCTGTTGATGGCGCTGCTGTACATCGGTGGCGAAAGCGCACAAATGAGCCTGAACCTGCCGCAAGCGATCACCCAATTGTTCCAGGGCATGATGCTGTTTTTCCTGCTGGCCAGTGATGTGCTGATTCTCTACCGGCCGTGTTTGAACCTGCGCTGGGCCCTCCGCGCGCAATCCACCGTCGTACAGACTGGAGCGATGTGATGGATATCGATCTGCTGAGCAATATTTTCTACGCCATGGTCCGCTGCGGTACACCGTTGTTGCTGGTGGCGCTGGGGGAACTGATCTGCGAGAAAAGCGGCGTCCTCAACCTGGGCCAGGAAGGCATGATGCTGTTTGGTGCGGTGATCGGTTTCATCGTCGCGTTCAATACCGGTCACCTGTGGCTCGGCGTGTTGCTGGCAATGCTCGCCGGGATGCTGTTGTCGTCGCTGTTTGCCCTAGTGGCGCTGGTGTTCAACGCCAATCAGGTGGCCACCGGTCTGGCCCTGACGATTTTCGGCGTGGGCCTGTCGACCTTCGTCGGTGCGGCGTGGGTCGGCAAGCCGCTGGCGGGATTCGAGCCGGTGGCGATGCCCTATCTGAGTGAAATCCCACTGATCGGGCGGATGCTGTTTGCCCAGGATCTGCTGGTGTATCTGTCGTTCGCGTTGTTTGCATTAGTGGCCTGGGTGATTCTGAAAAGCCGCGTCGGGCTGATCATTCAGGCGGTCGGGGAAAACCCGGATGCGGCCAGCGCCATGGGCTTGCCGGTGTTGGCCGTGCGGACCTTGGCGGTGTTGTTCGGCGGTGCGATGGCCGGATTGGCCGGGGCTTACCTGTCCCTGGCTTACACGCCGATGTGGGCGGAGAACATGAGCGCCGGGCGCGGCTGGATTGCCCTGGCGCTGGTGGTGTTCGCCAGTTGGCGGGTGTGGCGCCTGCTGCTCGGCGCGTACCTGTTCGGACTCGCCAGCATCCTGCACCTGGTGGCGCAGGGACTGGGGCTGGCGATTCCGTCGAGTCTGCTGGCGATGTTGCCGTATGTCGCGACCATTGGGGTGCTGGTGCTGCTGTCGCGGGATGCGGTGCGCACACGGTTGTATGCGCCGGTTTCGCTGGGACAGCCTTGGCAGGCCGGGCATTAGTGGTTGTTTGGGCGGGCCTCTTCGCGAGCAAGCCCGCTCCCACATTGGATGGGTGTGAACTCGGTCAAATGTGGGAGCGGGCTTGCTCGCGAAGGCGTCCGAACAGGCAACACCTGAGCCACGCCCCACGCCAATTCAAACGCCAGAAAAACCACCAGCAGCGAACTCGCGCCATGGATCAGGGCATAAGCCTGCCAGGCCGAGAACAGGAATCTGCCCACGGCGTCATACCGCCCATAAACCTGCTGCGGATCACGAATCCGCAACACCGCCCATACGCACACAATCGAGCCCAACAAATTCGCCATCAACATGTGCACCGGCTCGAACGGTGGCAGCTCACCGGGCAAACTCAACGCCTGACTCACCCACGTCAAAATCCCATGCAACGCCGCAAAACTCCACGGCGTGACAAACGCGACCGTCACGATCAGGTCATACCAGGCACTGCCTTGCACCAACCGGCGATATTGCGTTGTAGTCCACATCGACATTGCTCCATCAATTCAGGGAGCAATAAGGCTAAAGCCTGGAGTATGCTCCAGGGTCAAGCCCCCTCGAGACGTCATGATGCGCATCGGTGAATTAGCCCAGGCCAGCGCCGTCAGCCGCGACACGCTGCGCTTTTACGAGCAGCGCGGATTGATTGCGGCGCAACGCAGCGCCAACGGGTATCGCGACTATCCGCCAGACATGGTGCAACTGGTGCAGTACATCAAGACCGCGCAACGACTGGGCTTTACCCTCGGCGAGATCGGCAACAGCGTCGCTACAATCTGGAAATCGCCCGATCCGGACAGCGCCGTCACGCAACTGCTGCAAGACAAACTCAAACTGATCGAAGCCCGCATGGCCGAACTCGGCGCGCTGCGCGAAGAGTTGCAACAACGGCTCGGGCAACAGTGTCCATTGAATCCACGACTCTGAATTTTCAAGGAAGCCACTCATGTCCAAGGCAAAAACCGCGCTCATCATCGGCGCCTCCCGGGGGCTTGGCCTCGGGCTGGTGAAAACCCTGTTGGCCGATGGCTGGCAAGTCAGCGCCACCGTGCGCGATCCGCAAAAAGCCGAAGCCTTGCAGGCCCTGGGCAAGGTGCGGATCGAAACGCTCGACATGGACGATCAGCAAGCGGTGTCCGCCCTGAGCCAACAACTCAAGGGCGACGTGTTTGACCTGTTGTTCGTCAATGCCGGGGTCAAGGGACCGGATGTCCAGACGCCGAACGGTGGCGCGACAATGGCCGAAGTCGGTCAGCTGTTTTTCACCAACGCCGTGGCACCGATCAACCTGGCCCAGAGTTTTGTCGAGCAACTGCGACCGGACACCGGCGTGCTGGCGTTCATGAGTTCGGTGCTGGGCAGCGTGACCATGCCCGATGCGCCGGAACTGGCACTGTACAAGGCCAGCAAGGCGGCGCTGAACTCCATGACCAACAGCTTCGTCACTCAGTTGGGCGAAACCAGGCTCACCGTGCTGTCGCTGCACCCGGGCTGGGTGAAAACCGACATGGGTGGTGAAGGCGCGGACATCGACGTGGAAACCAGCACCCGTGGCCTGGTCGATCAGGTGAATGCGTATGTCGGCAAGGGTGGGCATCACTTCATCAATTACCGGGGCGAAACCATTCCCTGGTAATACCGCCGGGTTGCATCTGCCTGTCGGGTTGGGCTTGCCCGCCAGAGCATTTTGATCGACACTTCGCACCTCGCCTCCCCGGCGAACCTGGATCAGCAGACAGGGCAACACTGAGCTGGCAACCCTGAACCCAACTTTCAGAGGAGCCGGCCAACATGCCTGCGACCCGTACCTGGTTAAAAAATCCCCTCGCCATATTCACGTCCAATGGTCTCGATGCCCGTGGCGGCCTGGTGCTGCAAGACGGTTTGATCGTCGAAGTACTCGGCGCCGGTCAACAACCGTCCGCACCGTGCAATGAAGTGTTCGATGCCCGCGAACATGTGATCCTGCCGGGCCTGATCAACACCCATCACCACTTCTATCAAACCCTGACCCGCGCCTGGGCGCCGGTGGTCAATCAGCCGCTGTTCCCGTGGCTGAAAACCCTGTACCCGGTCTGGGCACGACTGACCCCGGAAAAACTCGCCCTCGCCACCAAAGTCGCGTTGGCTGAATTGCTGCTGTCCGGTTGCACCACCGCCGCCGACCATCACTACCTGTTCCCGGAAGGTCTGGAAAACGCGATCGACGTGCAGGTCGAGAGCGTTCGTGAACTGGGCATGCGCGCCATGCTCACCCGTGGATCCATGAGCCTCGGTGAAAAGGACGGTGGCCTGCCGCCGCAACAGACCGTGCAGGAAGGCGAAGTGATCCTCGCCGACAGTCAGCGGTTGATCGCCGAGTACCATGAACGCGGTGACGGCGCGCAAATCCAGATCGCCCTGGCACCATGCTCGCCGTTCTCGGTGACGCCGGAAATCATGTCGGCCAGTGCCGAGCTGGCGAACAAACTCGACGTGCGCCTGCACACCCACCTGGCAGAAACCCTCGATGAAGAAGATTTCTGCCTGCAACGCTTCGGCCTGCGCACCGTGGACTATCTGGACAGTGTCGGCTGGCTCGGCCCCCGCACCTGGCTGGCCCATGGCATCCACTTCAACCCGGATGAAATCGCCCGCCTCGGCGCCGCCGGCACCGGTATTTGCCATTGCCCGAGTTCGAACATGCGCCTGGCCTCGGGCATCTGTCCGAGCATCGAGTTGACCGATGCTGGTGCCTTGCTTGGTTTGGGTGTGGATGGTTCGGCATCCAACGATGCCTCGAACATGATGCTCGAAGCGCGTCAGGCCCTGTACATCCAGCGCCTGCGCTACGGCGCCGAGAAGATCACCCCGGAGCGCGTGTTGGGCTGGGCGACCAAGGGTTCGGCGAGCCTGCTGGGTCGTACCGATATCGGCGAGTTGGCGGTGGGCAAACAGGCTGACCTGGCGATGTTCAAGCTCGATGAGCTGCGCTTCTCCGGCAGCCATGATCCGGTGTCGGCGTTGCTGCTGTGTGGTGCTGATCGCGCGGATCGAGTGATGGTCGGTGGCAAGTGGCGGGTGATCGACGGACAGGTCGAGGGGCTGGATCTGAAGGGGTTGATTGCTGATCACAGCCAGGCGGCACGGCAACTGATCGCCGGGACCTGATACAACACCGATTAAAACTGTGGGAGCGGGCTTGCTCGCGAAGGCGTTGTATCAGTCGATATTTATGTGACTGACACACCGCCTTCGCGAGCAAGCCCGCTCCCACATTGGTTTTGTGGATTGGCGCACCAGTGGATGGCAGCTGTGCAAGGACATGCACTGTTATCGGACTTAAAAGACCTGTCGCGAGCCTGCTCGCAATGGCATCACCGTGGATTCCAATTTTGTTGTCTTGTTGGTCAGCAACTTGCATTGCCCTGTGCAAGCCCGAGAGCCCAGCCAACCTCACAACAAAATGGAGTTTCAATTCATGCACAAACGTCCGTTGAAGAAGCTGCTTTGCGCCGTTGCGGCGGCCATTGGTTTGAGCGCAAGCCTGACCGCCGTAGCCGCCGATCCGCTGAAAGTCGGCTTCGTCTATATCGGTCCGATCGGTGACCACGGCTGGACGTATCAGCATGAACAGGGGCGCAAGGAACTCGCGGAAAAATTCGGCTCGCAGATCACCACCAACTACGTGGAAAACGTCGCCGAAGGCGCCGACGCCGAGCGGGTGATCCGCAACATGGCCAAGGACAAATACGACCTGATCTTCACCACCTCCTTCGGCTACATGAACCCGACGGTGAAAGTTGCCAAACAGTTTCCCAAGGTGACCTTCGAACACGCCACCGGCTACAAGCAGGACAAGAACCTCGGCACTTACCTGGCGCGCACTTACGAGGGCCGCTACGTCGGAGGCTTCCTCGCGGCGAAGATGACCAAGACCAAGAAGGTCGGCTACGTCGCCTCCTTCCCGATTCCGGAAGTGATCCGCGACATTAACGCCATCCAGTTGGCCCTGAACAAATACAATCCCGGTACCGAGATCAAGGTGGTGTGGGTCAACTCATGGTTCGATCCGGGCAAGGAAGCGGACGCCGCCAACGCGTTGATCGATCAGGGCGTGGACGTGGTGTTCCAGCACACCGACAGCCCTGCGCCGATCCAGGCCGCCGAACGTCGCGGCGTGTATGCCGTGGGCTACGCTTCGGACATGGCGCACTTCGGGCCGAAAGCGGTGCTGACCTCCATCGTCAATGACTGGGGGCCGCACTACGTTCAAGCAACCCAAAGCGTGCTCGACCATGACTGGAAATCCCGGGACTACTGGGGCGGTTTGAAGGAGGGCACCGTTGAACTACCGATCAGCGACCTGGTACCGGCGACGGTGAAGAGCAAAGCCGAGCAGCTCATCGCCGACATCAAGAGCGGTGCGCTACGACTGTTCACCGGGCCGATCAAGGATCAGGCCGGGGTCGAGAAAATCCCGGCGGGCGAGAGTGCGACCACGGCGGAACTGGCGTCGATGAATTACTACGTGGAAGGCATGAAGGCCGAGATTCCGAAGTAATTCCTCCGGTCAGGACACGGTACCTGTGGGAGCGGGCTTGCTCGCGAAGGCGTCATCTCAGTCGATACATATGTCGCCTGATACACCGTTTTCGCGAGCAAGCCCGCTCCCACATTGGATCTTCAGCGTTCTTAAGGACTGCGCATGAATCAACTCCCCATCATCGACATCACCCCGCTCTACAGCGACGATCCATCCGCCTGGCCAGCGGTGGCCGAACAAATCGACCTCGCCTGCCGCGAGTGGGGTTTCTTCTACATCAAGGGCCATCCGATCAGCACTGCGCGAATCGACGAACTACTCGACAGCGCCAAACGCTTCTTCGGCCAACCTGCCGCCGAAAAGCTCAAGATCGACATCACCCGGACCCGTCACCATCGCGGTTACGGCGCCATTGCCACCGAGCAATTGGACCCGAGCAAACCCAGCGACCTCAAAGAAACCTTCGACATGGGCCTGCACCTGCCGGCCGAGCACCCTGACGTACTGGCGGAAAAACCCTTGCGCGGCCCCAATCGCCATCCGTCGATACCCGGCTGGGAAGCGTTGATGGAACAGCACTACGTCGACATGCAAGCCCTCGCGCAAACGCTGTTGCGGGCAATGACCATCGCGCTGGGGATTGAGCGTGATTTCTTCGACGCGCGCTTCAATGAGCCGGTCAGCGTGCTGCGGATGATCCATTACCCGCCGCGCCACACCGCCAGTTCCGAAGAGCAACAAGGTGCCGGCGCGCACACCGACTACGGCTGCATCACCCTGCTCTATCAGGACGCCGCCGGTGGCTTGCAAGTACGCAACGTCAAAGGCGAATGGATCGACGCGCCGCCGATCGAAGGTACGTTCGTGGTCAACCTCGGCGACATGATGGCGCGCTGGAGCAACGACCGTTACCTGTCGACGCCGCACCGGGTGATCAGCCCCCAGGGCGTGGATCGTTATTCGATGCCGTTCTTCGCCGAGCCGCACCCGGATACCCGCATCGAATGCCTGCCCGGATGTCAGGACACATTGCATCCGGCGAAATACCCGGCCACCACCTGCGCCGAGTTCCTGCTCTCGCGCTTTGCCGATACCTACGCTTATCGACGGGAACCGGAAGCGGTGTGATCAACCGCCTGGTCAGGTTTTACCAATTGTTGCGGCAACCCTCTGTAGAATGGCGACCATTGCACCTGATGAGAAAAGAATTATGTACGACTGGCTGAACGCCCTGCCCAAGGCAGAATTGCACCTGCACCTGGAAGGCTCGCTGGAGCCGGAGCTGTTGTTCGCCCTGGCCGAGCGCAACAAGATTGCCTTGCCATGGAACGACGTCGAAACCTTGCGCAAGGCGTATGCCTTCAACAACCTGCAGGAGTTCCTCGACCTGTACTACCGGGGTGCCGATGTGCTGCGCACATCCCAGGACTTCTATGACCTGACCTGGGCGTACCTGCTGCGCTGCAAAGAGCAGAACGTGATTCACACCGAACCGTTCTTCGACCCGCAGACCCACACCGACCGTGGCATCCCGTTCGAAGTGGTGCTCAACGGCATCGCCGCCGCGCTCAAGGATGGTGAACAGCAACTGGGCATCACCAGTGGTTTGATCCTGAGCTTCCTGCGCCATCTGAGCGAAGACGAAGCACAGAAAACCCTCGACCAGGCGCTGCCGTTCCGCGATGCGTTCGTCGCCGTGGGCCTGGACAGCTCCGAGATGGGCCACCCGCCAAGCAAGTTCCAGCGCGTGTTCGACCGTGCCCGCCACGAAGGCTTCCTGACCGTCGCCCACGCCGGTGAAGAAGGCCCGCCCGAGTACATCTGGGAAGCCATCGACCTGCTGAAAATCCAGCGCATCGACCATGGCGTGCGCGCCATCGAAGACGAGCGCCTGATGCAGCGAATCATCGACGAGCAGATCCCGCTGACCGTGTGCCCGTTGTCGAACACCAAGCTTTGCGTGTTCGATCACATGTCGCAGCACAACATTCTCGACATGCTGGAACGCGGCGTGAAAGTGACCGTGAACTCCGACGACCCGGCGTATTTCGGCGGTTATGTCACCGAGAACTTCCATGCGTTGCACACCCATCTGGGCATGACCCAGGATCAGGCCAAGCGCCTGGCGCAGAACAGTCTCGATGCGCGGTTGGTAAAACCCTAAAGGCAAACGCAAACCTTGCAGGAGCTGGCTTGCCAGCGATAAGGCCCTCACCTCCAGTATTGATGCTGATGAGAGGCCGCCATCGCCGGCAAGCCGGCTCCTACAGAGCCATTTCCAGTTCGGACTCACTGGCAAAGCGATGAATTTCCCGTTGCCCGGAGGCCGTCACCTGCAAGGTTCGGGAATCGTTGGGCAGGCTCAACCACCCCGACTGCATGAACAGCTGCAACAATGCCGCGCCCAGCGAGCCGCCCATGTGCGGGCGCCTTTCGCTCCAGTCGGGGCAGGCGCAGGCAACCCTGCCGTTGTGATGGGCCAGCGCCTGGATGAACACTCCCCGTGCCGCCAACTCTGTCGCGCCCTTGAGCGTGACCGTGACCCGCTGATCAAAGTGTTCGATCCAGCCCGCCTCCAGCAGCCGCTGATACAGATCGGCGGACAGGGTGCCCCCCAAATGATCGTCGCACAGTCGGGCACTCAACAATGGCGACCGCACCACCCGGGGTTTGACCAGAGGTGCATTGCGCTTGAATACGTCCGGAATATCCTGGGGTGCGCTGGCGAAGGTCGCGCTGGCCAGTGCTTCGATTGCCGCTCCGACCTCGGGAGCGGCCAGGCGGAAGAAGCGTTTGCGGCCGCGGTTTTCAACCTTCAGCAGACCTCCGGCGGACAAACGGCCCAAGTGTGCACTGGCCGACGACGATGACAGGCCGGCCAGCAATGCCAACTCTTCGGTTGCTCGCGCCGAACCATCCATCAAGGCCCACATCATTGCGCTGCGCTTTGGGTCAGCCAGCAACGTGGCGATCTGGCTGATGCAAGGTGCATGTTCCATGTATTCACTCCCTGTTGAATCGTTTCGTCTACTGCCCAGAGAAATCTTGACCAGTAATGTGTCGTCGGCCAATCCGTGGAAACTGCCATAAGCCCGGCAACGCCTTGCTCAACCATTTGCGCTACCTGGCCGATGCTGCGAAGGCCAGAAGGATGACCGTGCAGCCGGGCCGACTCGAACGTGGACCCACCATTGGGGATCGACGCTACTTACATGATGAGGGCGCTAGTATATGCGGGTTGGTCGGCGGATCCTTTCCTCCACCCGGCGTAGGTGGTGATCGTTCCTGAGGGAAATTTCTCTTTTTTCGTGCGACTAATGATCGATTCCCGAAAAGCCTGGAAATTGACTGCTCAAAAGGGCGCATCGTCTGGCAAGCATTTCACGCAACAGGTTCACCGGCTTACTCAATTGTGCGCGATGGGCGCACAACAGATTCAACGGTGCGCGCTCACACAGCAGCTCCGACATCAGCACCTTCAAGCGGCCGGCCAGTACATCGGCGGCCACATCGAGCCAGGATTTGTAAGCGATCCCGGCACCTGCCACGGCCCATAGGCGCACGACATCGGCATCGTCGCTGAAACGATCGCCGCTGACGGTCAGGCTGACTTCGCGTTTGCCGTCGTGAAAACTCCAGTGATCGTGGACCCGGCTGCCGAGCATGTACAACAGGCAATTGTGCTGTGCCAGTTGCTCCAGCTGCCGCGGCTCGCCATGCCGGGCCAGATAGCCGGGAGCGGCGCACAACACCCGTCGGTTCTGCGGGGCGATGGGCAGCGCCACCAGGCTGGAGTCCTCCGGTTCACCGTAGCGCAGGGCAATGTCTACCGGCTGGCGAAACAGGTCGGCGATGCGGTCCCCCAGCAGCAAGCGCACGGTGAGTTTCGGATGCTCGCGTTGAAACTCGTCGAGCCAGGGCAGCAGCAGGTTGCGGCCAAAGTCCGATGGCGCCGACAGTTGCAGCACCCCGCTGACCTGATCCTGACCACTGGCCAGCAATCGCCGGCCCTCGTCGAGATTGCTCAGGGCCGCGCGGGCGTATTCAAGAAAGCCCTCGCCTTCGGCGGTCAGGCGCAGGCTGCGGGTAGAGCGGGCCAGTAAACGGGCGCCGAGTTGCTGTTCGATGCGCTTGAGCGCCGCACTGGCCACCGCCGCCGACATGTCCATGCCCCGCGCGGCGGCGGACAGGCTGCCCAAGTCCGCCGCCCGGACAAACAACTGCAAGTCATCGAAACGCAGCATCAAGAACACCGATTATCAAAAAAATATTGAAAGAGACTGCTCTTTTAGCCGGTTTTATCTTCAGGAGAAATAGCCAATCATCTGCCCCATCGAATCCCTTCTTTATTAGTGTTCAGGAGCCGCCCATGAAAGCCATTGCCTACTACGCCTCGTTGCCGATCAGCGACAACAAGGCTCTGCAAGACATCGAGCTGCCAGAGCCGGTTGCCGGCCCCCGCGACTTGCTCGTGGAAGTCAAAGCCATCTCGGTCAACCCGGTGGACACCAAGGTGCGCCAGAACGTCCAGCCCGAAGGCGGCGCGGCCAAAGTGCTGGGTTGGGACGTGGCCGGTGTGGTCAAGGCCGTGGGCAGTGAGGTGACGCTGTTCTCGGTCGGCGACCAGGTGTTTTACGCTGGCTCCATCGCGCGGGCGGGCGGCAACAGCGAGTTGCATGTGGTGGACGAGCGCATCGTCGGCCACATGCCCAAGACCCTCGGATTCGCCGAAGCCGCTGCCCTGCCGCTCACCGCGATCACGGCGTGGGAACTGTTGTTCGAGCGCCTGCAAGTGCGCGAAGGCAAAACCGATGAAGGCCAGAGCCTGTTGATCGTCGGTGCGGCAGGTGGCGTGGGCTCGATTCTTACGCAGCTCGCTCACCAACTGACGGCCCTGAAAGTCATCGGCACCGCTTCGCGTGCGCAGACCCAAAGCTGGGTGAAGGAACTGGGCGCTGACCTGGTGATCGACCATGGCCAGCCACTGAGCGAAGCACTCAAGCGTGCCGGTGTGGACCAGGTTACCCACGTCGCCAGCCTGACCCAGACCGACCAGCATCTGGACCAATTGGTGGAGGCATTGGCGCCCCAAGGCAAACTGGCGTTGATCGATGACCCCAAGTCGCTGGACGTGACCAAGCTCAAGCGCAAGAGCCTGTCACTGCACTGGGAGTTCATGTACACCCGTTCGCTGTTTGAAACCGCGGACATGATCGAACAGCACAACCTGCTCAATCGCGTCGCCTGGCTGATCGATGCCGGGACACTGAAAACCACGATGGGAGAACACTTCGGCACGATCAACGCGGCCAATCTGCGCCGTGCCCATGCCCTACTGGAAAGCGGCAAAGCCAAGGGCAAGATTGTATTGGAAGGGTTCTGAAGCGCTGAAAAAACCGCCACTGATTTCATCGCTTTCTGCTGTTTTCCGTCTGCGACCGGGACGCTCCGGTCGCGGACAACCTCTGTGGGCGCCCTCGAAAAGTCGTGTTTTTTTTAGTTACAAACCGTCAGTCAGACAGTTGATCCTTGTCACAATGGTGACCGTGTACGGGTCTACAATCGAATCTCCTGCGAGGCATTCTTTTGCGTAACGTCTTTTACGAGAGGTGATCAGCTGTGAAGATCCTGATAAAAGAACTGGCAAAATCCCAGTGGCAAGTCCGTCTTGACCAACATGCTGTGACGTTCCGCAGCGAAGCAGAAGCTCGCGCTTTCACGCGTACCCTTGAAGCCCGCATCCAGGCCCCTCACCCGATTCCCGTCCTCCTCACGCAGCGCGCAGCCGGCTGACTCCGGCCTCAAACCCGGGCTTGCGCCAGCGCCCGGGCATTTTGCAAACGCCGGGTGAGCACCGCCGCGCTCACCACCAGAATTCCACACAGGCTGATGACCATGGCCATCGGCACGGCGCTGCCGTCGTGCAACACGCCCACCAGCGCAGAGGCGCCGGCAGCCACGCTGAATTGCAGGCAACCGAGCAGCGCCGACGCGCTGCCGGCCCGTGCGCCCTGCCCGCTCATCGCACAAGCCGCCGCGTTGGGGCTGATGCAACCGAGGCTGGCGATACAGATGAACAATGGAATCAGCAGCGGCCACAATTGTGCCGTGTGCAGAGAGCTGACAGCGAGCAGGGTCAAACCGGCCGCCAGATAAACCCACACCGCGCGCGCCAGCAAAAACATCGGGCCACGTTTGGCCAGTAACCGCGCGTTGACCTGCGCCACCAGAATGAAGCCCGCCGCATTGATGCCGAACAGCCAGCCGAAATGCTCGGCCGCAACGCCGTAGAGCTTGATGAAGATGAAGGGCGAACCGGCGATGTAGGCAAACATCCCGGCGATGGCGATGCCCCCGGTCAAGGCATGGCCAAGAAATATCGGGTCGGCCAGCAACCGACCGTACTGACGCAGCGCACCGGACAGCGGTTGACGCGGTATGTGGGCCGGCAAGCTTTCCGGCAAGCCCGTCGCAACCGCCAGCCCCGCCAGCGCACTGAAACCGGTCAAGGCCAGGAAAATCGACTGCCAGCCTGTCGTGTTGACCAACAACCCACCCAGCAATGGCGCAAGGATGGGAGCAAGTCCCATCACCAGCATCAGTTGCGAAAAGACTTTCGCCGACCCCACCGCATCACACTTGTCGCTGACCACCGCCCGGGAAATCACCATCCCCGCGCAACCGCCCAACGCCTGGATGAAACGCGCGCCGATCAGCCATTCCAGGTTCGGTGCATAGGCGCACGCCACGGAAGCAACGGTGAACAAACCGACACCGATGAGCAATGGAATGCGTCGCCCGAAACGATCCGCCACCGGACCATAGGCCAACTGACCGATGGACAAGCCGAGGAAGTAGGCCGCCAACGTCATCTGGACATGATTTTCGTCCGTACCGAAAGCCAGGGCCATGGCCGGGAAGGCCGGCAGGTAGAAATCGATCGCCAGCGGACCGAAAGCGCTCAAGGCGCCGAGAATCAGAATGGTACGGAAGTTCATCAGGCATCCAGTGGGGCAGAAGTCGGCAGCCCGACAGTCTAGCCGCGCACGGACGCCTTGAACATTCCGGTAGCTCGCTAACTATCAAATTCAGGCCAGTTTGACGCCGTAACCCTCTTCGCTGATCGCCTCGATCACCTGCTCGGCGGTCAGCGCACTTTCGACACCGACCTCCCTGGCAGCCAGATCGACCCGCACACTGGCTGCCGGGTCTTTGGCCTGGAGCGCCTGGGTGATGGCCTTGACACAGTGACCACAAGACATGCCTTCGACGTTGAACACTTGCATGGGATGACTCCTTTTTCCGAGGGTTGAACCCAGTTTCGAGCTTGCCACCATGGCAAGGTCAAGTTCTGAAGTGAGCTGCCGGGCTGGCAATCGGCGCGACGCTCGGCCAAGCTGCGTCCATCAATGACTCGAACTCAGGAGATTCAGCCATGCGCTGGTCAGTTTTCAGCCTGTTTGGCTTTCTCAGCCTTTTCGCCGCCGTGCCTTCGGCCAATGCTGCCAGTCAGGATTATGGCGTACTGATCATTTCCCGCGAGCGCCTGGAAGTCGCGACCAGTTGCGAAATCGGCGTGTACATCCAGGATCAACTGGCGGCGCGGCTGTTTCAGGAACAGAGCACCTCGTTCAACCTGCCGCCGGGCATCGTCTCGCTACGCCTGAAACTGCTGCCGGGCCAGATGCCGGGTTGCAATCCGGGCATGCTCGCGCCGGGTTCGCAGGATATCCGGCTCAAGGCTGGCGATGTGCTCAAGTACCGGATCGCGATGACGCAGGAAGGGATGTACCTCAAGCGCGCCGGTCTCGGCTACTGACATCAATACCCCCCTGTGGGAGCGAGCTTGCTCGCGATTAGGCCGTTACATTCAACAACTCTGTTGACTGGTACTCCGCCTTCGCGAGCAAGTCGGATCGCCGCACCGCCGCTCCCACATTAGATCAGCGGCACGTTTGAGATTGGCACTTGACCTTGCCAGCATGGCAAGGTTGATCCTGTGGTCATCTACTACAGGGAGTGCGACCAATGTCCGAATCCACCACGTTCGACCTGCCGATTGCCGGCATGACCTGCGCCAGTTGCGCCGGGCGGGTCGAGCGCGCCTTGAGCAAAGTCATTGGCGCCAGTGCTGTCAGCGTCAACCTCGCCACTGAGCAGGCGCGGGTCCAGGCACCCGGCGACAGCTTGCCGGCCTTGATAGATGCCGTGGCCAAGGCCGGCTACAGCGTGCCGCAACAGAGCCTGGAATTGAGCATCGACGGCATGACCTGCGCATCCTGCACCGGTCGCGTCGAGCGTGCGCTGGGCAAGGTGGCCGGAGTGAAAAGCGTCAGCGTCAACCTGGCCAACGAACGCGCCCACCTTGAACTGCTTGGCCAGATCGATCCGCAGACCTTGATCGCCGCTGTGACAAAGGCTGGCTACAGCGCCAGCGTCTGGGAAGCCGAACACCCGCCAACCGACAATCAGCAACAGCGCCTGCACCGCGAACGCCTGGCCTTGATCATCGCCATTGCCCTCGCCTTGCCGCTGGTATTGCCGATGCTGCTACAGCCATTCGGCGTGCACTGGATGCTCCCGGCCTGGGCGCAATTCGCCTTGGCCACGCCCGTGCAATTCATCTTCGGCGCACGGTTTTACGTCGCCGCCTGGAAAGCCGTGCGCGCGGGGGCCGGCAACATGGATTTGCTGGTCGCCCTGGGCACCAGCGCCGGGTATGGCTTGAGCCTGTATGAATGGGCCACCGCCGCCGGGCGCATGCCACATCTGTATTTCGAAGCCTCGGCGGTGGTGATCGCCCTGGTGCTGCTGGGCAAGTACCTGGAAAGCCGCGCCAAGCGCCAGACTGCCAGCGCCATTCGAGCCCTCGAAGCCTTGCGCCCGGAACGGGCGATTCGGGTGACCGATGGTCACGAGCAAGACGTCGCCATCAGCGCCCTGCGTCTCAATGACCTGGTGATGGTCAAACCCGGCGAACGCTTCCCGGTGGATGGCGAAGTGATTGAAGGTCAGAGCCACGCCGACGAAGCCCTGATCAGCGGCGAGAGCCTGCCGGTGCCCAAGCAGCCCGGCGACAAGGTCACCGGCGGCGCGATCAACGGTGAAGGCCGGTTGCTGGTGCGTACCCAGGCCCTCGGTGCGGAAACCGTGCTGGCGCGGATCATCCGTCTGGTGGAAGACGCCCAGGCCGCAAAAGCGCCGATCCAGAAACTGGTGGATAAAGTCAGCCAGGTCTTCGTGCCCACCGTACTGCTGATTGCCCTGGCCACCCTGATCGGCTGGTGGCTGTATGGCGCGCCGATGGAAACCGCACTGATCAATGCCGTGGCGGTGCTGGTGATCGCCTGCCCATGCGCGTTGGGCCTGGCCACACCGACGGCGATCATGGCCGGCACCGGCGTGGCGGCACGCTACGGAATTCTGATCAAGGACGCCGAAGCACTGGAGCGGGCCCATGAAGTGAGCGCGGTGGTGTTCGACAAGACCGGCACCCTTACCTCCGGCGCCCCGCGCATTGCTCATCTGAGTGCCATCGACGGTAATGAGGCGGGCCTGCTGCAATTGGCCGGCGCCCTGCAACGCGGCAGTGAGCATCCGTTGGCCAAGGCTGTTCTGGATGCCTGTGCCGAGCGTGGACTGAAGGTGGCCGATGTCAGCGACAGCCAGTCCCTGACTGGTCGCGGCATCGCCGGCAACCTCGAAGGGCGTCGCCTGGCGCTGGGCAATCGGCGTCTGCTGGAAGACAGCGGCTTGAGTGCCGGGCCGTTGGCCGACTCGGCGATCGCGTGGGAAAAAGAAGGCCGGACCTTGTCCTGGCTGATCGAACAATCCCCCGAACCCCACGTGCTGGGCCTGTTCGCCTTTGGTGACACCCTCAAGCCCGGCGCGCTGCAAGCGGTGCAACAACTGAGCGCACGAAACATCAGCAGCCATCTGCTGACCGGCGACAATCGTGGCAGCGCCAACGTGGTGGCCCAGGCCTTGGGCATCCACGATGTGTATGCCGAAGTGCTGCCGGCGGACAAAGCCGCCACGGTCGCCGCACTGAAACAGACCGGGGTGGTGGCGATGGTCGGTGACGGCATCAACGACGCCCCGGCACTGGCCGCCGCCGACATCGGCATCGCCATGGGTGGCGGCACCGACGTCGCCATGCACGCGGCCGGCATCACCCTGATGCGCGGCGATCCACGCCTGGTGCCGGCCGCATTGGAGATCAGCCGCAAGACCTACGCCAAGATTCGGCAGAACCTGTTCTGGGCCTTCGTCTATAACCTGATCGGCATTCCGCTGGCCGTGTTTGGCGTGCTCAACCCGGTGTTGGCCGGTGCGGCCATGGCGTTGTCGAGCGTCAGCGTGGTGAGCAATGCGCTACTGTTGAAAACCTGGAAACCCAAGGACCTGGAGGACAACCGATGAACATCGGCCAAGCGGCCCGCCACAGCGGCCTGAGCGCAAAGATGATCCGTTATTACGAGTCCATCGGCCTGCTCAAGGCAGCCCATCGCACCGACAGCGGCTACCGGGTATACGGCGAAGACGACCTGCACACGCTGGCGTTCATCAAGCGCTCGCGGGACCTGGGGTTTTCCCTGGAAGAAGTCGGCAAATTGCTGACCCTCTGGCAAGACCGCCAGCGCGCCAGCGCCGATGTGAAAGCGTTGGCCCGCCAGCACATCGATGAGTTGAACCAGAAGATCCGTGAACTCGGCCAGTTGCGCGACACCTTGCAGGACCTGGTTGAGCACTGTCAGGGCGATCATCGGCCGGATTGCCCGATTCTCAAGAATCTGGAGTCGGGCTGCTGCACCAGCCCGACTCATGCCTGATCCCTGTGGGAGCGAGCCTGCTCGCGAAAGCGCTCTGCCTGCCACCTTGATGCTGGATGTGCCGACGTCTTCGCGAGCAAGCTCGCTCCCACAGGGTTTCAGTGTCGGTCACATAATTCGGGCTTGGCACAAAATCTGTGGGAGCGGGCTTGCCCGCGAAGGCGGACTGTCAGGCGACATAATTATTGAATCTGCGCACAAAAAACCCGGCCGAAGCCGGGTTTTTCTTTAACCGATCACTGCATCCACGGTGGAGGCGGTTCTTCGGTCTTGCCCGGCGGCGCATCGTCCGCTGCGCGTACGGCTTGCCTGCGCTCTTCATCCAGGCGCGCGGCCTCGATCTCGCGCATGATTCCGCCCACGTCGGCCAGCTCTTCCGTGTCGGCGAACTCGCCGGTCAGGACACTGGCCGGGTGCAAGGTGCCAGCCTCGTACAAGGCCCACATTTCCTTGGCGTATTTGGTCTTCTTCAACTCCGGCGCAAACCGCCCGAAGTAGGACGCCATGTTGCCCACGTCCCGCTCCAGCATGCTGAACGCGTGGTTGTTGCCAGCCGCATCCACCGCTTGCGGCAGGTCGATAATCACCGGGCCGGTCGGCGTCAGCAGCACGTTGAACTCCGACAGGTCGCCGTGCACCAGACCGGTACACAACATCAGCACGATCTGCGAAATCAGGAACGCGTGATACTCGCGCGCCTGGTCCGGTTCCAGCACCACATCGTTCAGGCGCGGCGCGGCATCGCCGTACTCGTCGGCCACCAGCTCCATGAGCAGCACGCCTTCGAGGAAGTCGAACGGCTTGGGCACCCGCACACCGGCACTGGCCAGACGGAACAGCGCCGCCACTTCGGCGTTCTGCCAGGCGTCCTCGGTTTCCTTGCGGCCAAACTTGGAGCCCTTGGCCATCGCACGGGCCTGACGGCTGTTGCGCACCTTGCGGCCTTCCTGGTACTCGGCCGCCTGACGGAAACTGCGTTTATTCGCCTCCTTGTAAACCTTCGCGCAACGCAACTCGTTGCCGCAGCGCACCACATAAACAGCTGCTTCTTTACCACTCATGAGTGGGCGCAGCACCTCGTCGACCAGACCGTCCTCGATCAGGGGTTCAATGCGTTTTGGAGTCTTCATCAGCTTTTATTGTGGGTCCTTTATTACCAAACACGCGAAAGTCATTCGTTATACGGCAATCCACTCACGGGGGGGAGGGGTTGCCGACTTATGAGCATTGCAGATGCACACAATGTACCGTTCTCATCAGGTAAAACCGACGACCGCCATGGTCGTTCCAGATCATAGCCGAGCCTGCCTCACTTGTTGTGCAGAGGCATTGAGGGCAATTGCGACAGAAGCTGACACCACAGTTCATACCTTCCGTAGGATTTTTCCCAACAGACCTCAATTTCCTCCGACAACAGCCGAAGTCCTAAGTGACAAAGTGATTTGTCCGACAATCGCTCCCCCAATAATAGCGATGCCGCACTCAAGGACCCGGGTTGACCAAGAACGTTTACGGCTGCCAATAAACCGCGAGTCATCTGCACTGCGTGGGCCTACAAGAAAATCTGGAGCGCGGATGAACATCAAACAGAAGTTGACCTGGGCGTTTGCAATCATCGCCTGCCTGCCCGTGGTGCTGGTCGCCACCCTCGTTGTGCTGAACCTGCGCAGTGATGCCAGGGACGAATTCGTCGACGGCAGTGCCCGCGAGATTCGTCAGGTCAGCAATGCCATGCAATTGTTCTTTGACGGCATCAGCCAGAACGTCGATTACCTGGCCAAGCAGCCGCTGATCCGAAACTCCGACGACAGCCTCAAGACTTACATGGCCGCCAACGCCGAAAGCGTCCCTCAGGGGGAGGCTGACAAAAAAGTCTTCGCCCTGCTCCAGGATCTGGGCAACAGCCACCCGGCCTACGCCTATGCCATCCTCGGCACGGCGGCGGGCGGCTATGTGTCGTGGCCGGATGATCCTAAGCTGAACAACTACGACCCGCGCCAGCGCCCCTGGTACAAGTCCGCCCAGGCCAAACCGGGCAAGCCGTTTCGCACCGAGGCCTACTACTGGGCCCAGGATGACGCGACCTATGTCAGCACCGTGCGCACCATCGACAACAAGCTGGGCACCAACGGTGGCGTGGTCAGCATCGACGTGACGCTCAAGCAGCTCACCGAAATCGTCAAACAGATCAAGCTCGGTGAAACCGGCTACCTGATGCTGCTGGAAAACACCGGCATGGTCCTGGTGGACCCGAAACAACCGGAACACAACTTCAAACCGCTGAGCACCCTTGGCGACGGCTACGCGCAATTGGCCAAGGCCGGCAAGGGCCTGGTGGAAGTGGAGCTGAACGGCGAGCACTACATGGCCAACGTCTGGCCGTCCGAGCAACTGGGCTGGACCTTCATCGGCCTGATCAAACAGGACGACGTGATGAGCTCCGCGACCCAGTTGACCTGGTTGATCGCCATCATCGCCGCCGCCCTGGCCGTCATCTTCGCCATCGTCGGCGCCAGTTTTGCCAGCCTCATCGTGCGCCCGATCCGCAGCGTGGCCAGCGGCCTGGAAGGCATCGCCCAGGGCGAAGGCGACCTGACCCAGAACCTGCAAATCCGTGGCAACGATGAAACCGCGCAACTGGCCAACTGGTTCAACCAGTTCCTGACGGCGATTCGCAACCTGATCCAGAACATCGGCGGCGCGGCGGGCAAAATCCTCGCCACGTCCAAGAGTTCGACTCAGGTCTCCAACGACATGGCCGAAGCCGCCGGACGCCAGCGTGAAGCGGTGGACATGGTCTCCACGGCGTTCCACGAAATGGTCGCCACCGCCAACGAAGTCGCGCGCTCTTGCAGCCAGGCGGCGGAGTCTGCCGACAGTGGCCAGCGCCAGGCGCGCGAAGGTCAGCAGCAGATCGATGCGGCGGTGAACAGCGTGGATCGCCTGAGCCAGGAAATCGAACAGTCGGCCCAGTCGATGCAGCAGCTCGAACGCGACAGCAACGACATCCAGTCGATCCTGGGGACCATCCGCTCGATCGCTGAACAGACCAACCTGCTGGCGCTGAACGCCGCGATCGAAGCGGCCCGGGCCGGTGAACAGGGACGCGGCTTTGCCGTGGTGGCTGACGAAGTGCGGGCCCTGGCCAAGCGCACGGCCGACTCCACGGCGGAAATCGACGGGCTGCTGGGCAACCTGGCCAAACGCACCAGCCAGGTGACCCAACAGATGCACGCCAGCCTGGAAGTGTCCCAGCAATCGGTGACGCGCATCGGCGAAGCGCGCAACAGCTTCGGGCAGATTCGCGAATCGGTGGACGTGATCCGCGACATGAACACCCAGATCGCCACGGCGGCGGAACAACAGCATCAGGTGGCCGAAGACATCAACCGGCACATCAGCCAGATCCATGGCGATGCGCAGTTGGTGGCGGAACTGGCCAACTCGGCCCGCCTGGACTCCCAGAGCCTGGCCGGGTTGTCCAATGAACTGGACGGGTTGGTGCGCAGGTTCCGTACCTGATCAACCGGCACACCCCATAACCCTGTGGGAGCGAGCTTGCTCGCGAAAGCGGTATGGCAGTCAACATTGATCTTGACGCTGATGGCCCCATCGCGAGCAAGCTCGCTCCCACAAGGTTTCGGTGTCGCTCACATAATCTGAGCCAGGCACAAAACCTGTGGGAGCGGGCTTGCTCGCGAAAGCGGTATGGCAGTCAACATGGATGTTGAAGCTGATGGCCCCATCGCGAGCAAGCTCACTCCCACAAGGTTTCGGTGTCGCTCACATAATCTGAGCCAGGCACAAAACCTGTGGGAGCGGGCTTGCTCGCGAAAGCGGTATGGCAGTCAACAGGGATGTTGAAGCTGATGGCCTCTTCGCGAGCAAGCCCGCTCCCACAGTTGTTTCTGTTCAGCGCTCGATAATGGCGGTCACGCCCTGCCCGCCCGCCGCGCAAATCGAAATCAGCCCCCGCCCCTTGCCCGCCGCATCCAGCAACTTCGCCAGGTTGGCGACGATGCGCCCGCCCGTGGCGGCAAACGGATGCCCCGCCGCCAGTGAGCTGCCCTTGACGTTGAGCTTGCTGCGGTCGATCGAGCCCAGCGCCGTATCGAGCCCGAGACGGGTTTTGCAGTACTCCGGATCCTCCCAGGCCTTCAAGGTGCACAGCACTTGCGCGGCGAAGGCTTCGTGGATTTCGTAGTAGTCGAAGTCCTGCAAGGTCAGGCCATTGCGCGCGAGCAAGCGCGGTACGGCGTAGACCGGCGCCATCAACAACCCTTCGGCACCGTTGACGAAATCCACCGCCGCCGCCTCACCGTCACGCCAGTAGGCCAGAATCGGTAACCCGCGTGCCTTGGCCCATTCCTCGCTGCCCAGCAGCACCAGTGACGCGCCATCGGTCAGTGGCGTGGAGTTGCCGGCGGTCAGGGTGCCCTTGGCGCTTTTCTCATAGGCCGGCTTGAGCGCGGCGAGCTTTTCCAGCGTGGAGTCCGGGCGCAGGTTGTTGTCGCGGGTCAGGCCCAGGAACGGTGTCATCAGGTCGTTGTGCCAGCCCTCGGCGTAGGACGCCGCCAGTTTCTGATGGCTCTCAAGCGCCAATTGATCCTGTGCCTGGCGAGGGATGTTCCAGGTCTGGGCCATCAGCTCGCAATGCTGGCCCATGGACAACCCGGTACGCGGCTCGCCGTTGCGCGGGAATTCGGGGATCAGATGTTTGGGACGCAATTGCAGGAAGGTTTTCAGTTTGTCGCCGGTGGTTTTCGCGCGGTTGGCTTGCAGGAGGATTTTGCGCAGCCCCTCGCTGACGCTGATTGGCGCATCCGAGGTGGTGTCCACGCCACCGGCGATGCCGCAGTCGATCTGGCCCAGGGCAATCTTGTTCGCCACCAGCAACGCCGCCTCCAGCCCGGTACCGCACGCCTGCTGGATGTCATAGGCCGGGGTGGCAGGCGACAGTCGCGAACCCAGTACGCACTCGCGCGTGAGGTTCATGTCTCGCGACAACTTGAGCACCGCCCCGGCGACCACTTCACCAATGCGCTGGCCGTGCAGGTTGTAACGTTCGATCAGGCCTTCGAGGGCGGCGGTGAGCATCACCTGGTTACTGGCCGTGGCATAGGGGCCGTTGGAGCGGGCGAAGGGAATCCGGTTACCGCCGATGATCGCGACGCGGTGCAGTTGGGTCATGAAAAGCTCCTGATGAATGATCTGAACCGAACACAGCCCCCTGTGGGAGCGGGCTTGCTCGCGAAGGGGCCGGCACACTCAACATCGTTGTTGGCTGATACACCGCCATCGCGAGCAGGCTCGCTCCTACACTGTAACCAAGCGTAGGCCTTATCTCGTGGATCGAACGACTGATCGCCATTCATGGTCCACACTTTGATCCCCAGCTTTCGGAGCGTGTTCCATGTCTGACCGCTATATCGACTTCGCCAATTCGTCCATCGGCCATCGCCTGGTCGGCGCCCTGGGGTTGCCGACACCGACCAGACTGGAGCGCTGGCAAGCGGGCCGGTTGCGACCTGTAGAAGGCGCCCTGCTGATTGGAGGCGGGCCGTTGGCCGAACACGTCAGCGCTTTCGCCAACCGTCTGACCGACGCGATCTACAGCTACGGCACCGAGCCTTCGATGACCACGGCCTGGATTCCCGGCCATGGACCGAAACTCAAGGCCGTGGTGTTCGACGCCAGTGACCTGCTGCACACCGATCAGCTCAAGCAACTTCGCGAGTTTTTCCAGCCGCTGATGAAAAACCTCGACCACTGCGCACACCTGGTGATTCTCGGGCGCGATCCGCAAACCTTGCGCGACCCGTTCGCCGCCAGTGCCCAGCGTGCCCTGGAAGGTTTCAGCCGTTCACTGGCCAAGGAGTTACGCAGCGGTGGCACCCTGCAATTGATCTACGTCGGTGAAGGTGCCGAGGGGCAACTGGAAGGCCCACTGCGGTTTTTCCTCTCACCGAAAAGCGCCTTCGTGTCCGGGCAGGTCATTCGCTTGAATCCGTGTTTGACGCCCGTCACCGACTGGACACGCCCGCTCGCCGGGCGCAAGGCACTGGTCACCGGTGCGGCGCGCGGTATCGGTGCCGCCATTGCAGAAACCCTGGCTCGCGATGGTGCCGACGTCATCCTGCTCGACGTGCCGCCGGCCAAAAACGATCTCGAAGCCCTCGCCTCGCGCCTCGGCGGGCGCACCATCACCCTCGACATCTGCGCCGAAGACGCCGCCGCGCAGTTGATTGAACAACTGCCCGACGGGCTCGACATCGTGGTGCACAACGCCGGCATCACCCGGGATAAAACCCTGGCCAACATGACCCCGGAATTCTGGGACGCGGTGCTGGCGGTCAACCTCAATGCGCCGCAAGTGCTGACCAAAGCCCTGCTCGACAGCGGCGCCCTGCACGACAACGGCCGGGTGATCCTGCTGGCGTCCATCAGCGGCATCGCCGGCAATCGCGGGCAAACCAATTACGCGGCGAGCAAGGCCGGGCTGATCGGATTGGCGCAAGCCTGGGCGCCGCTACTCCACGAGCGCAGCATCAGCATCAACGCCGTGGCACCGGGCTTCATCGAAACACAGATGACCGCGCACATTCCCTTCGGCCTGCGCGAAGCCGGACGCCGCATGAGTTCGCTTGGCCAGGGCGGCCTGCCGCAGGACGTCGCCGAGGCCGTGGCCTGGCTCGCGCAACCGGGCACCGGCGCGTTTACCGGGCAAGCGTTGCGTGTATGCGGGCAAAGCGTTCTGGGGGCTTAAGGATGATCACCGACTGGCACACACTCAACCGCGAACCCGGCCTGCCGGGATTGTACGCACGAGCGGCGACACGGCGAAAAATCACGGGCACCACCCTACCCGATTCGGGTTTGAGTTGCTGGGTCGAAGTCGATCCCAAGCGCCTGGCGGCTTATCGCAAGGTCTGTGGTTTCGCCGACAACGGCCTGCTGCCACCGACCTACCCGCACATCCTCGGGTTTGCCTTGCAGATGCAACTGCTCACGACCAGGGACTTCCCGTTCCCGCTACTGGGCCTGATTCACCTGAGCAATCGCGTTCGTGTACTGCGTCCCATGGGTGGAGTGAATCGGGTGCGCGTCAGCGTGCAAGTGCAGAACCTGCAACCCCACGCCAAAGGCGCGACGTTCGATCTGCTGACCACCCTCGACGATCAGTTGGGGCCGTTGTGGGAAGCAGAAAGCCGGATGCTCTGTCGCGGCGTCAAACTCGAGGGTGAACCGCTCGAAGAGAGCCTGGTATCCAGCCTGGCCCTGAGCGAAGTCGAGCACTGGAAAGCGCCTTCGGACATCGGCCGGCAATACGCCAAGGTGTCCGGCGACTACAACCCCATCCACCTCAGCGCGGCCAGCGCCCGACTCTTCGGCTTCCCGACCGCCATCGCCCATGGCCTGTGGAACAAGGCGCGCACGCTGGCTGCACTGGCCGGGCATCTGCCTGTAGCGAATGTCGAGATCGCGGTGCAGTTCAAGAAACCGGTACGGTTGCCCAGTGAGGTGACGTTACTGGCCAGTGCGCCAGGGCCGAGCGGGGATTTTCAGTTGGTGGGTGTCGGGGAGCTGGAGCATATGGTCGGGCATTGGCGGCCGGTTGCCTGAGAAAGCTGATACCTCGACGTGGCGAGGGCGCTGGCTCCTCGCCACAAAAGCTCCGCGGTTAGTTTTGCGGATCGAGATTATCCAACGCCCGGTTCACCGCCAGCTCACCCAGCATGATCACCTGCGCAATCCCCAGCAGGGTGTTGCGCTGCGAGCCCTCCAGAAAACCTGCGAAATCACTCGCCATCACACTCGCCGACGCCAGCGACTCACAGGCGTGGGCCAGCAGGGTCTCGGTATCGATGTCCGGGGCGATGACGAACATGGTGCTGGGTTTGTGAACGGCAGGTGGCTTGGGCGGATTGAGGTAGTGATCGAGGGCGCGGTCGGCGGCTTCGTGGAATTTATTTGAGTGAGGGATTGGTAGGGAGAAACGTCGTCGGATTCGGGGGGGATTTGGGGTGGGTTTGAACATGGTGAAGCTCCATTCTTGGATTTGGAGTTCGCCATCACTGCGACCAAGCAGAAGGGTGGCGAACCGTACGCAGGTTGGTCGACCAGGGAATGGAAACCCGGCAGGGCCTAAGCCCTCCCACGCACAGCTCGCCATTAAGCAAGCACAAAAATGCCGCTCACGCGGCACTGTGCGCCATTCTAAACCCGGGCGACCAAACCCGATCACTGATTTTGCAGCGACCGACAAAGGCTAGAGATCGCGCTTCCGACGGACAACCTGAGAAACATGTCGGAGATTTCCTCGGGATCTGAGGAAAACTACACAGGAATGTGTTGGCTGAAAGGACGTCATCGCGAGCAGGCTCCTACAGTTGGGCTGGGTACATCTGAAAGAAATAGATCGGCTGGCAGGCCGTCTTCGCGGGCAAGCCCGCTCCCACAGGGTCGAGGTACATCCGCCAAATTCAGTTCGGCTGTCAGGCCGCCTTCGCGAGCAAGCCCGCTCCCACAATAAGTCGGCGTACACCCGCTGCTTCTCACCACTCATCAGGCCGAGCGTTAGCTCGCCTGCAGCTTTTGATCTTGATCCACCCGCCCCCTCGGAAGGCTGAGTGGAGGTGTTCATCCGGGGACAGGCGCGCAGCGCCGTTCGACGCAGTCGAACTCATTGCATGCAGGTCGAAGCGAAGCCGACCGGAGGGCAATGCCCCCGGATGAATACCGCAGCGAAGGAACCCCGAGCCTAAGCGAGGGGCCGTACGTAAGGGGCGAGACCTTTTGGTTACTTTTGGGGCGTTTGCCAAAAGGGACTCGCCGTAAGGGCGAAACCGCCAGCCGCCGTTACCGCAGCAATGGATATGTACACAACCCAAACCTCCATTTTGGCGGAATGATTCTATGCTGACATTACTCAGTGATGGTCAAGGTAGACGCACTCATGAAAGCCAGCCTCCCCCACAAACAAAAAAGTGCCGCCGCGAATGAGTTCGCCCTGGGATTGCTGACCGCCGCCATTCATCCGAATCTGCCGGCGACCCTCACGACCAGTGCGAGCCTGCAATTTTGAGTGCCGGGGACAAACTCTTCGGGCGCCTGCTCCATCGCCATCCGCCGCCCCCGCCGGAGCCGCAAGAGGCACCGCGGGTGCACAGTTTCGGATTGCAGATGCAGCTCAATGCCGAGGGGCGTGTCGTTCAACTGAGCGGTCCGCTGCGGCACTTGCTGGCCCAGCACCCCCCCAGCGAGCAGGCACCGCATCTGTTCGACTTCCTGTTGCCCCACAGCAGCCTCGTCATCGAAGGCTCGCCGGCGGACTGGCAGGGGCAAACCCTGGACCTGGACTTCTACAGCCTCAACGGCCCCCCGCTGCATTTGCGCGGCTGGGCGCAGCCCTTGGCCGATACCTGGTTGTTGCAGATGCTGGACATCGGCGACTTGCTGCTTGAGCGCCTGCAATCGCGCAACCGCGAACAATGCCAGGTGCTGGCGCAGCAAATCGCCGAACAGTTGCGCCTGTGCAGCCTGACGCGCCTGCCCGAGGTGCTGACCGAGCAACTGCAAAGCCTGGCCCAGCGTTTTCAGATCCCCTGCATTGCTCTCGCCTTGCTCGATGAGCAGGAACATGGTTGGCAGATTCACCAGCACTACGCAGCCCTGGATGCACCGCAACTGTGGCAAAACGGTCAACGCCTGGGCACGGGGCTGGACAGTTTGAGCGGCTCGGCACCGCAGCACCTGACCCCGCGCGAACACCCGCGCCTGCAAGGTGCGTTCGGCAATACCGATGGCTTCGCCGTGCCCTATCATGATGCGCAAGGGGTGGTCGCCTGGTTGCTGTGCGGTTTCTTCACGGCGCAAAAACGCGCCCCCGATGTCACGGAACGCGACTGGCTACAAATCACCGCCGCGCTCGCCAGTCCCTTGCTCGGGCGCCTGCGCGAGCACCGGCATCACCTGCAACTGGAACGCCTGGAATCGCTGCAAGCCTTGCTGGGAACAGGCTGGTGGGAAGTTTTTAGCGACAGCGACGAGGTTCAGTTGGCACCTTCGCTGGCCACTACCCTGAACCTTGGAATGTCGCGTTTATCCATGCAGGACTGGCTCGATCAGGTGTATCCCGCCGACCGCGAAGAGCTGCGCATCTGCCTGCAAGACTTGCAGGAGACTGGCACTCCCCTGCTGCTGTGCGTGCGCCTGTATCGCCCCTACGGTGCGCCCGCACCCGCCTGGTATCGCCTGCAAGGCCAGGCTCTTGGCGCGGGGAAAAACCGTCGTCTGGTGGGGTTCATGCTCGACATCAGCGACATCAAGAACCAGGAACAGAGCGCCATCGCCGCCCATGCACGCCTGGACAATCTGATCGCCAGCTCTCCGGCGGTGATTTACGTACAGCGCTATGTCGACGGTGCGTTGCACCCGGTGTTTTTCAGCGACAGCCTGTTGCCACTGCTCGGCTGGACCCTCGCCGACTGCGCACCCGGGGCGCTCGTGGAGCGGGTGCATCCCGACGACCGACCGCAGTATTTCGAGCGCACGCGGCTGTTGCTGCGTGAAGGCTCGGTGCGCGCCCGCTATCGGTTGCGTGACAGTCACGGCGACTATCACTGGCTGCTGGATGAAGCGAAGTTGTTGCGCAACGACCTCGGCCTGCCGGTGGAAGCCGTGGGTCTGTGGCTGGACATCACCGAAGCGACCCTGGCCACCGAACAGGTCAGGCAGAGTGAAGAACGCTACCGGATGTTGGTGGAAGACTCGCCGGCGATGATCTGCCGCTACCAGCCGGACCTGACCCTGACCTTCGGCAACCGCCCGCTGGCCACCTGTCTGGAGTTGGCGCCCGAACAATTGCCGGGGGTGAATCTGGGCGACTGGATGTCCGGGGAACAGCGCACTGCATTCATCCAGCGGCTGAACCGACTGAGCCCCGAGTTTCCGGTCAGCACCGCCGAGATCAACCTGCAACTGCCCGGCTGCGAACACGCCTGGTGGGTCTGGTCCGATCGTGGGGTGTTCGATGAACACGGCCGGTTGCTCGAGGTCCAGGCCGTGGGGCGCGACAACACCGAGGTGAGGCGCGCGCAGCAGCAGCTCACACAAAGCGCGAAAATGGCCACCCTCGGAGAAATGGCCACCGGCCTGGCCCATGAGATCAACCAGCCGCTGAACGTGATGCGCATGGCTATCGTCAACGTACTCAAGCGCCTGAACAACGGCGACGTACAGGTCGATTACCTGATCGACAAGCTCACGCGCATCGACACGCAAGTGCAGCGCGCCGCGCGGGTGGTGGACCACATGCGGGTGTTCGGCCGCCGCTCGGAAACCGAGCAGCAACCGTTCAACCCGGTCCAGGCCATCGAAGGCACGCTCTCACTGTTGTCCGAGGACCTGCGCGACAAAGGCGTCGACCTGCGCATCAGCGAAACCGGTTTTGAAGTGCAGGTGCGCGGCTATGTCGATCAGCTTGAACAGGTACTGATCAACCTGATGGTCAACGCCCGGGACGCGTTGCTCGGCAAGCGCGAAACCCTGCCCGGGTTCAAGCCGTGGATTTCGCTGTACACCGAACGGGATACACACTCGGTACGCCTGTGGGTCGAGGACAACGGCGGCGGTATCGACCCGCGTTTGCTGGAGCGGATTTTCGAGCCGTTCTTCACCACCAAACCGGTGGGCTTCGGCACCGGTCTGGGGCTCTCGGTGAGCTATGACATTGTCGAGAACATGGGCGGCAAGCTGAGCGTCAGGAACTCCACCGAGGGTGCGCGTTTCTGCATAGAACTGCCGATTGTGCTGCCGGATCAGATCGCCGGGGATGGGCGTCCCGAGTGACAACGGAGGTTGGCACCCACCTCGACTTTGTTCAGGTCGATCCCCAGGCTCGCCAGTGCCAGGCATAAAAACCCCTGTAGGGCACAGGGGTTGAGAGACTGGCTGACTCTAGGATGCGTGCGGTGGGTAGTTGGCCAATATCCGCGTGACCGTTTCCCAGATGGCATCGCGACGATCCGTCGGGTTCGGCGTGCGGCTGAGTATCTGTTCGTCACTGCCACGCCACACCAGTTTGCCGTCCTTGCCATCGAGCAGGTCGATCTGGATGGTCGCCACTTTGTAGCTGACGTTGCGGGTTTCGTTATACATAGGGGCGCCGTAGTAGCCATACCACGGGTTACCCCAGCCGCCACCGTAATTGGTGGTCACCTGTTGTTGCCGCTCTTCGACAATCAGGTAGGTCTGCACATTCAAATCGCTCTTGGCGCCTGCGGCGGCCGGGCGCAGACCGCGCTGATCCAGTTGATCGGCAACCGCCTGACGGATGCGCTGCTCGGTCAGGTCGCTCTTGATCCGTGGATCGTCGGGACGGTATTGCAGGGCGGGTTCTTTCCAGGTCCAGCTGCGATAGGCAGCAAAGTCGCGGCTGGCGTCGAAGTCATGATTGACCTGGTTGGCGGCGCAGGCACTGAGCAGCGCGGCCACTGCCAGTAAAACAAAACGGCGGAACATGATGAGTCTCCGGTTGAAGGCATGATCCTGCGGAATGCTTCTTATCTACAAGAAGCTAACTAGGAGGATACGCCGACATTGCCTTTTTCACAGCCTCCCGTATGGCATCGGCCCGCTCGCTTTCGCTGCCCCGGTTGCCGGTTTCAGCGCTGGAGCTCCACACCGGCTGGCCGCTCCTGGCGTCAAACATATCCACCTGAACCACCACGACTTGCTCCTGATAGGTACGAACGACAGGTACGGTGGCGTACCCGCCATATCCAGGGCCGTAGCCGTTGTAGCCACCATAACCGCCGCCGTAATAGTCGTCCTGTACCTGGCGCAAACGGGTTTCCAGGCGCAGGTCGGCGCTGACAAACAGGTCGGCCGGGCGATTGTCGTGCAATGGGCGCAAGCCGCGTTGATCCAGCGCATTGCTGACCGCTTCGGCGATCTGTGCCGAGTCGGCCCAGGCGGTGCCCGGTGGCAGATGCCCGTCGAGCCAGGCCCAACTGCGGTAGCGCCCATAGTCACGGGGGGCTGCCGGGTAAGCGCTGCGGTCAAAGGTGTTGGCGGCCTGGGGCGGCGCCGGTGGCAATGGGTTGGACGTGGCGACATAGGGGTTGCTGCCCTGACAGGCCGCCAGCCCCAGGCAGAACACCAGTACACCTGAATGACTTTTCATTGCGTGCTCCGATCAGACAGGCCGACAGATCCAGTGCAAGTAACGTCCAAGCCCGGCAAAGCTCGGATGACGACGGTGGGCCAGCTCCATTTCCAGCAGATCCGCCAGCTCGGCGCGGGCCTGGAATTCCACCGGCATGTAATCGTGGAAAACCCGCACGCCACTCATGGTTTCGACCTGCCACAGACCTTCAAGTTGCGCCGCCAGCTCACGCGGATCAAGGGGCTGTTGCGGGGTCAGGCTCTGCTTTTCGCCGGCCATGTCGTTCTTGCGCATCTTGCGGAAATGCCCCTTGAGCAAGTTGCGATATATCAGCGCGTCACGGTTGTAGAACGCCAGGGACAGCCAGCCGTCAGCCTTGGTCAGCTGATGCAGCACCGGCAGGATGGCGTGGGGTTCGGCCAGCCATTCCAGCACGGCGTGGCACAACACCAGGTCGTAGGGTTCGGTGAGTTGCCCGAGCAGCTCCTGCCAGGGTGCCTGAATGAACGTGGCGCTCTGCCCTGCTTCGGCAAAACGCTGGCGGGCGCCTTCGAGCATCGGCTCGGCAGGCTCGGCGAGGGTCACCTGATGGCCGCGCTGTGCCAGCCACAACGACATGTGGCCAAGCCCGGCGCCGATGTCCAGCACGCGCAGCGGCCGGTCGGGCAAGATTTCGGCCAGATCGGCCTGCAACACCGCCAGACGGATCGCGCCTTTGGCACCGCCGTAGATTTTTTCGGCGAAACGGGTCGCCAGTTGATCGAAATGACGGTCGCTCATCAGCTGAACCTCCGTTCGCTGTCCGCCAGTTTGCTGCGCACCACGGCGTCCATGTCCAGGCCCAGTTCGCCGCACAGCAGCAATAGATAAAGCACGATGTCACCGACTTCCTGCCCGGCGTGGGCGAGTTTGTCCGCCGGCAACTGGCGTGACTGGTCTTCGTTCAGCCACTGGAAAATTTCCACCAGCTCGGACATTTCCACGCTCGCGGCCATGGCCAGGTTTTTCGGGCTGTGAAATTGCCGCCAGTCATTGCGGTCACGGATGGCGTGCAGGCGTTCGGTCAGTTCAACAAGGTTCATCGGGCTCTCCTGAAGACGTATAGCTTCGGGGGGATCACAGGTGAAGGCAAGTGACAAAGTTGGAGCGGTTGGCATTGTTTTTCTGTGGGAGCGGGCTTGCTCGCGAAAGCTGACTGATAGTCAACATTGATGTTGAATGTCATGACGCCTTCGCGAGCAAGCCCGCTCCCACAGGTATTGTGCAACCCTCTATGCTTGTGGAAACTCGGCAGCATGATCGACAGCCCAAGACTCAATTCTCTTTAAACAGGACGTTCACTTCATGCAGGTAGAAGGTTTTTCCGAATGGCTCGGCCAGGTACTCGGCTCGATCATCCGCTTCATCGTTGATGGCCTAAGTGGTCTGTTCAATCTGTTGAGCAACGCCAGCAGCAATTTCATCGAAGGCCTGTCCCAGGCGCTGGGCATGGATACCTCGGTCATCAGCATCGTGACCTTGATCCTCGGCCTGATCCTGCTGTGGTCAGCGATCCGCGCCTTTCTCAATGCGTCGTTCATCATGGGTTTCATCTGGTTGGTGCTGGGGCTGTGGTTGCTCAGCTGGATCATCCACTGACCCCACACAAATCACTTTGGGAGCGGGCTTGCTCGCGAAGACGGCAGGTCAGTCGAGTCATTATTGACTGGACGACCGCTTTCGCGAGCAAGCCCGCTCCCACAATTGATCGCGGCTCGCCCTCGATGTGCCGCTACAATGCCCGCTCCTCCAAGGAGCCTGCATGTCCAACCTGACCGCCGACTGGCGCGACCGCTCTACCCATCGCCGGGTCTGGGCACTCGCCGCGCCGATGATTCTCTCGAACATTTCCGTACCGCTGGTGGCATTGGTCGACAGCACCGTCATCGGTCACCTGCCCCACGCCCATCAACTCGGCGCCGTCGCGGTCGGGGCCAGTCTGTACACCTTCCTTGCCTGGGCCATGGGCTTTCTGCGTATGGGCTCCACCGGGTTCGCCGCCCAGGCAGCGGGGCGTGGGGATGGTGCCGCCTTGCGGCAGATTCTGTTGCAGGGCCTGCTGCTCGCCATCGGCCTGGCCGTGGTCCTGGGTGCGGTGGGCGTGCCTTTGAGCGGGGTCGCGTTGCATTTCATGCAACCGTCGGCTGAGCTCGATCAGCTGACCCGCGAGTTCTTCCATACCCGCCTGTTCGGCCTGCCGGCGGCGCTCGCCAGTTATGCCCTGGTCGGCTGGTTCCTCGGCACCCAGAATGCCCGGGCACCCCTGGCGATTTTGCTGAGCACCAACCTGGTCAACATTGCCCTGAACCTGTGGTTCGTCCTCGGCCTGGAATGGGGCGTGGTCGGTGCTGCCCGGGCCTCGGTGATTGCCGAATGGACCGGCGCACTGATCGGTTTGCTGATGACCCGCAAAGCCCTGCGCGCCTACCCCGGGCATATCGTCTGGGCGGCATTGGCGCTGTGGCAGAGTTGGCGGCCATTGCTGGCGGTCAACCGCGATATCTTCATCCGCAGCCTGGCACTGCAATCGGTGTTCTTCCTGATCACGGTGCAAGGCGCACGGCTGGGCGACGCCACGGTCGCGGCCAACGCTCTCTTGCTCAATGGCCTGCTGCTGACCGCCCACGCCCTCGATGGCCTGGCCCACGCTGTCGAAGCCCTGTGCGGACATGCTCTTGGCGCCCGTAACCGCGATGCCCTGCGCCGTTCATTGGTGGTGGCCGGTGGCTGGTCGTTGCTCGCAAGCCTGGGCTTTGCCGCGCTGTTTCTGTTCGCCGGGCATCTGTTCATCGAGATGCAGACCGACATTCAAAGTGTGCGCGACACCGCGTTCATCTACCTGCCCTACCTCGCCGTACTGCCGCTGATTGCCGTCTGGAGTTACCTGCTCGACGGCCTGTTCATCGGCGCCACCCGCGCCCGGGAAATGCGCAACGGCATGCTGTTGACCGTGGCGCTGGTGCTGCCTTTCGGCTGGGCACTGCAAGGCGGGGGCAACCATGGCCTGTGGATAACCTTTCTGTTGTTCATGCTGCTGCGCAGCCTGACCCTTGGCATGATCGCCTGGCGCCTGCGCCGTAACGATGGCTGGTTCGCCGGCGGTATTCACTGATCGGGCGTGGCCCCGACAATCAATTTCGACCTCATGGCCAGGGTGGATCGTTCTGCCACAGGTTTCGCAGGTGATCGAGGCGTTCCTGTTGAGTTCCGCCCGGCAACGGCTGCACGGGCGCCGCGTCGGGATACTGCAGGCGTAGCCATATCCAGCCATCGAGCACCGGGCGCTCACTGAACCCCAGCGCGATCCCCTCCTGCACATGAGCCCACAGGCGGGGAAAATCGACACCGGTGGATCGGTTCCAGCGCCAGGCATGCTGCTCGAGCAGGCAGGTTTGCAATTTTCCCTGCTGCCCAACGCTGAGGCTTTCCTCGACTGCCAACGGGCTGACCGACAACCCCGGGTTGGACAAGCGCTGCCAGCCCTCACACCCCATCGCGCGGTCGGCCCAACTACCGCCGAACCAGCGTAACTGGTGGATAGGTCCTAGCCATCGACTCAGTTCAACCGCATCGCAGGCATCGAAAAAATAACTGGCCGTGGTTGGGTTGTAGTAACTCAAAAGGGCCCGGTGCAGGCCAAGCGTGACCGTGAGCATGCGCCGCAAATGCGCCAGCAACGACGAAGCGCCCGCCTCGCTGACCACCAGCAGTCCGGGCCAGCGTTTTCCGTCGACGATGCATAAATCGGCCAGTGCCGGGCAGGTGCGCAGATCGACCAGGACCGGCCCCTGTTCATGCAGTGCATGCCACTCCGTGCCTTCGAACAACCCGAACCATCGGGCCTGGGCAAACATTTGCCGAAGTGTGACACCCGCCTGCGGCGTGCCCGGCACATCCAGCAACAGCCACTGCGGGGGGGCCTCGGGCGTACGTGTGGCAATCATGCTCCAGAGCTCTGGCCAAGCTGCGTCGCCAGACGACAGGTGCACAAAGCCTGTGCGCAATGGTTGAAGCTGCCGCCACCGGGTAGCAGGCACAACATCAGCAATGGCTCCCCCGAGCGCAACCATTGCTCCAGGCCCTCATCATGGGTGCAGCCGGGCTGGGGGGTGTCGACGTCCGTCACCTCGACCGTTGCCGGCGCATGCAGCACCCCGGTTATCTGCGGTTGATCGGGATCGCCCTCGACAAAACCCACGACCAGCTCAGTCCCTTCCCGTATCGACGTGAACGTCGAGGCCTGCAACTGCCTGGCCAGGGGCAGCCAGCAATGACTGGGCGTCGCCCCTTCGCCCTGATAAAGCCAGTCGAATTGCACCGGTACCGGCCTTTGCGGGTCAGGGCTTGGCTCATCGACCTCGACAACCCACGCCCGTTGCGGGCCATGCATCCTTGGCTCGATCGTCACACAGGGCGGTTTGATGGGTGCCGGCCAGTGCAGGGCACGGGCCTGGTTGTGGTAAGGCGTCGTCGTATCCTGGCTGCCCCAATGCTCAACCCTGGTCAGCAGCCAGAGCCGATTGCAATCGGCAACCGGATGACCGGACAGTGGCATCAGTCGACCGCTGCGCAAGGTCGCCAGGTCCGTCCGGCATTCGGCGCACTGCACAGCCGTCCCACCGCTACGCCGACGTTCGAACTGCCGCACCGTCGGTCGATCGCCCTCGCTGCGCAATACCACAGGTTCGCCGGTTGGAAAATGCTGCCGGTCATCACCAAACACCACACAGTGCCCGCGGGCCCGGTGTTCGAAGTGGTAGTGAAGCCCCTCCTGGGCGCACAGTCGCTGGAGAAATTGCAGGTCTGACTCTCGATATTGTGTGCAAAAATCCCGGGGCGGGTATTGGCCACTTAGCTCCAGACGTCGATCCTTGCCGGTAATGCCGTGCTCCTTGAGGACCTGGTCGAGGATTTGCGGCACTGAACGGGCACTGAAGATTCGCTGGCTGAAGCGCTGGGCCAGGCAAGCCAGTTTTGGCCCCAGGCGCACCTGGCAGAGTCGGGGTCCGCTGGCGTGGTCACGCTGGACGAGCTCATGCAATTGTCCATGCACGTAGCTTCCGGCTGGTCCGAAATGCAACGAGGCAGGGCGATACAGCAAACTGGCAAGGTCAAGCACCGGGTCTTCGATCAGCAGTTCCAGGTCGAACACGAACGGCTCGCTGATGGCTTCTCTGCCGGTAAAGACCAGGACCTCTAAGGAATCGGGCAGACCTGCTACATCCAGACGAAATGACGGTTCGCTGACTGGATTGAACATCGGCGTTTCTCTACAGGAGGGGCGGCCGGGGATTCTCGCTGAGAGACATGGCCGAGTAGAGTGCCGAAATACAAATTAGGAAATAACCTACGCGAAAAGAAGACCAAATGCGTTGGGTCGTCGAAGATGCTGGAAATTTCGCTTGGAACAGGAGAATTGCCGCACCAGGTCATCTGAAATTTCCGCAGCGAACGGTAAATTTTCAGACGACCTGATGAGCGTGACGCTTACCTCAGGAAGACAGGTAAGACGAACGGGTCAGCCCCAGACGCAAGGCATCGAGGAACTGCGTGCGCTCGGTTGCGCTGATGCGGGCACTGGCGCACTTGTCGCGGTAGTGGGTCATCAGTTCTTCCGGCGACAAGTGCACGTAACGCAGCATGTCTTCGATGGTGTCGTGGGTTTCGATACCGGCGTGGTACACGCTGCCATCGGCGTTCTGGTAGATGTTCACCGAATCCGTGTCACCGAACAGGTTGTGCATGTCGCCAAGAATTTCCTGGTAGGCACCGACCAGGAACACACCCAGCAAGTAGTCCTCACCTTCTTTCAACGCGTGCACCGGCAAGCTGGTCTCGATGCTCTGCTCGTCGACGTACTGGTTGATCTTGCCGTCGGAGTCACAGGTCAGGTCTTGCAGTACCGCACGACGCAGCGGCTCTTCATCGAGACGGTGCAGCGGGATGATCGGCAGGACCTGGTCGATGGCCCAGGTGTCCGGCAGGCTCTGGAACACCGAGAAGTTGCAGATGTACTTGTCGGCCAGCTTGTCGTTGAGTTCGTCCAGCACCTGACGGTGGGAACGCTGGCGTGCCTTCAACGAGTTGTGCAGGCGACGGCACACGGCGAAGTAGCACTGCTCGGCCAGGGCTTTCTCGGCCAGGGTCAGCTTGCCGTCGGCGTACTGGGAGGCAACATCACTCATGTAGTGCGTGGCGCGCCAGTAGGTTTCGGTGACCATTTCGATGTCGGTCGGACCCAGCAGGTCCACCAGCCACTGCACGGTTTCCGGCAGCGCTTCCTTGTTCTCGATCTGCGGCACGTCGTCGTTGTGTTTCTCGACGTCGGTCACCTGGATCACCAGCATCGCGTGGTGCGCGGTCAGGGAACGGCCGCTTTCGGAGAAGATGTTCGGGTGCGGCAGGCTCTGCGCATCGCAGAATTCCTTGAGCATCCCGACCACGACACCAGCGTAGTCGTCCATGTCGTAGTTGATCGAACTGGCATTACGCGAGTGCGTGCCGTCGTAGTCCACGCCCAGGCCACCGCCGACGTCGATGTGATCCACCGGAAGGCCGAGGTTGCGCAATTCGCCGTAGTAACGGATCGCTTCCTTGAAACCGTGCTGGTAGTCCGCCAGGTTGGCGATCTGCGAGCCCATGTGGAAGTGCAGCAGGCGAATGCCCTGGTCCAGGCCCGCCGCGCGGAAACGCTCGACCACCGACAGCAGTTGCGCCGCCGACAGGCCGAACTTGGATTTTTCACCGCCGGTGTCCGCCCACTTGCTCGAGGCCAGGGACGACAGGCGCACGCGCAGGCCGACCTGAGGCTTGACCTTGAGCGAAGCCGCTTCTTCGATCACCAGGCCGACTTCGGATTCTTTCTCGATCACGATGAACACGTTGTGGCCGAGCTTCTGGCCCATCAGCGCCAGGCGAATGAACTCGCGGTCCTTGTAGCCGTTGCAGACGATGGTGCCGCCCTTCGGCGCCAGTGCCAGCACCGCCAGCAGTTCCGGCTTGGAGCCGGCTTCCAGGCCGATGGAAACGTTCTGGGTGGCGATGATGTTTTCGATCACCGCTTCCTGCTGGTTCACCTTGATCGGGTACAGCGCGGTGTACTTGCTCTGGTATTCCAGACGCTCGATGTTGGCGTCGAATGCGCCGGTCAGCTGACGCACGCGGTCTTGCAGGATGTCCGGGAAACGGACCAGCAATGGCAAGGACAGGCCGCTTTTGCGCAGCTGGTCGACTTGCTCGTACAGGTCGATAGGCGAGCTGCTCGGACCGTTCGGACGAACTTCGACGCGACCGGCGTCATTGATCGCGAAATACCCGGCCCCCCAATGGCGAATCCCGTAAACACTGCGGCTGTCCGCAACTGTCCATTGGCTGCCATCGTCTTTGCGTGTGCGTCGTACGGACATCGAAGTCCCCTATAAAGAAGTCATAGTGCGTCGCCTGGGTTCAGGCCGGCGCAGTCTAAAGAATGAAAATGACGGTTCGTCAACGAGGCAATAGACCCCGCCGACCGCAGTGAGTTTAGATACCGGTCATGAACAGGCTCTGTGAAAACCATGTAGACGATGCCGGACCTGAATGTCATCAGGACCGGATCAAGCCGAGGGTGGTTTTCACAGAGGCTGCTAGCCGCCGGACTTCTTCGCTTTGAAACCGAGCTTGATCAGTTCTGCCAAGAGTAGCTCGACATGATCGCCCTGGATTTCGATGACACCGTCTTTCAGCGCCCCACCGGTACCACAACGTTTCTTCAACGTCGTAGCCAGGTCCTTGAGCGCGTCTTCAGCCAACGGCACGCCGGTGATGGTGGTCACCGTCTTGCCGCCACGGCCCTTGCTTTCGCGACGCACGCGAGCGATGCCGTCGCCGGCCGGGATAACGGTCTGTCTGCAGATGCAGGCGTCCACCGGTTTACTGCATTCCGGGCAATGACGACCTGCGTCGGTGGAAAATACCAGGCCGCCCAAGGCGGCGAAGGATGCGGCTTTTTTGGCCACCGGCAATCCTCTTCGGAGGACAAAGACTGGTCGCAGCACTTGGGAAGGCTATCGACCGCGAAGCCCCACTCAGGCAGGGGCAGCGCTACTGAAACGGTACGACATTCATTTCACTGTAGGAGCGAGCTCGCTCGCGATGGACGTCAACGATGACGCGGGACGTCAGACAGCCCGTGTCGTTCTTGCGTTTTTCGCGAGCAGGCTCGCTCCTACAGGAAGCCATACCGCTTCAGTTTAAAAAGGTCGCGCAGTGTAACGGCAAAAACGCCGATTGCTAAGAGCCAATCGGCGCCAATTTATAGCTGTTTTGCGACGTCGATCCGGCGTGAGCGCAAATAGCGCTTCAATGCGGCCAGAGAGTCCGGGCAATAAGGCTTTTGCTCGATTTCCAGCATGACCTGATCGATAGGGATAAAGCGCGCTTCGAGCACCTCTTCCGGTTGCAGGATCAACGGGCCGTCCCACACCGCCGAGAACGCCGAACACCACAGGCGATTGCCGGTGTCCTCAAAGTAAAAGTGGTCATGGGCGGTCAGTTCCACGCCACTCACGCCCAGTTCTTCCTCCAGCTCCCTTGCCGCCGACTCGGCATAGGTTTCACTGGCGAGCACCATGCCCCCCGCCGCCACGTCCCAGAAACCGGGATAGATTGCCTTGCTCAGGGTGCGGCGATGCACGCACAGCTCGCCAGCGGAGTTGAACAACATAATGTAGGTGCCGCGCCCGATCAGCCCGCGCTCGCGCAAATCGGAACGGACCAGGGCGCCGAGCAGGTTGTCCTGCTCGTCAACCCAGGCGATCTGTTCGGCATCGGAAGCCGCACGGTGCGCGGCCTCCCTGGCATTATCGACCATGACTCAGCCCTGATTGAGCAGTTGACGCAAATCGATCACCGCCGCGTTGGCCCGGGAAATGTAGTTGGCCATGACCAGCGAGTGGTTGGCCAGTACGCCGAAGCCACTGCCGTTGAGGATCATCGGACTCCACACCGGCTCCTGCGACGCTTCCAGTTCACGAATGATCTGGCGCACGCTGACCGTGGCGTTCTTCTTGGCCAGCACATCGGCGAAGTCGACTTCAATGGCGCGCAGCAAATGCGAGAGAGCCCAGGCCTGGCCGCGAGCTTCGTAGAACACGTTGTCGATCTGCAGCCATGGGGTTTCGACGATTTCCTCATCGACTTGCGGCGCCACACCCGGCGTCACCACCTCGGTCTTCAGCGCAGTGTTGAGCTTGACCCGGCCCACACTGGCCGACAGTCGTTGCGACAGCGAACCCAGACGGGTGCCGACGTCACCCAGCCAGTTGTTCAGGTTGTCGGCACGGGCATAGAACAACGCGCTCTTCTGGTTAGGATCGGACAGGCGCGCCTGATAACGGCTCAGGGAATTGATGCCTTCCTGGTACTCGGACTCACTGGACGGCAGCACCCAGCTCTTGTTGTCGAAGTTGAAACGCGGCTCGGCCTTTGCCAGGTCGGCGTCTTCGGCGGACTGCGACTGCGAACGGGCGAAGTCTTTACGCAGTGCCCGGCTCAGGTCGCGGACCTGCACCAGCACGCCATATTCCCAGCTCGGCATGTTGTCCATCCACAGGCCTGGCGGGAATCGGTCGTTGGAAATATAGCCGCCCGGCTTGGTCAGCAAGGTGCCGGCTACGGTCTTGAGGGTTTCCACCGTGGTGTAGCCGACGACCATCTGCTTGCCTTCTTTCTCGGCCGCCAGTTGAGCGGTTTGCTGGACCGGGAACAGCGCCGGCTCCTGGCTCCAGTACCAGCCCAGGACACTCGCCACCAACAGGTAGATGCCCAGCAGAGTGGCCAGCGCCCGGCTGAACAACAGACCACCCAGATAACTGCGGGTCTCCGACTTCGGTTCAGCGGTACGTTCAGGCGCACTGTCTGTGCGGTTCTTCCAGTCCAGCATGGCGATATCCTTTCAAGCTCTTGAGTTCAACGGTTCGACCACAACCATACAACAACGTGCCTTGGCCCGGCACCCGCCATCGCACCGATGTGGAAAATTACCGGGCTTGCGGATCAAAAGAACGTCTGTGCACCCGACGACGCTGCGACCCTCAAAATCCCCCCTAATGGTTTGGATTGCCACCCTAAGGGAATCCCCGACCCTCTAAAGCCCAAAAAAACGGGCCGATCAGCACTGGCAAAAAAATCATGAATGGCCGGCGTTCCGTCACTCGTCCACTTCCACCCCACGCCCGCCAAGTGCCCTGATTCAGGTACTTCGCCCCTTAAAACCGCGACTTGAAAGGCTAGAACAAGACCGTCCAGTCACAAACTGAATAAAGACACATTGCAGATTATTGACGTACAGCACTCATGTAATGGAAAAGTGGTGCTAGCATAGAGCCACCACTCGACCTCAGTGTGCACCCTAACTAGTAGTCAGGATATGACCGAGCCAGAAGATCCCAGCCGCGAGCGCCTCAAGCACCACTTTGCCCAGCGGGTAATTCATCAGGCTCGTCAGATTCTTGAGATATGGCAGCGCCTGCAACGCAGTGAGTGGTCCACCGCCGACCTTTCTGAACTGAGCGAGGCCAATCTGCGCCTGCTGCGTTTCGCCGAGCGTTTCGAACAACCGGAACACTCGCAACTGGCACGCCACATCGGTCAGTCACTGGAGGCGGTCGACGCCAATCGCGGACGCCTGAGCAGTGGCCTGATCACCGATCTCAACCGCTTGATGCAGCGCCTGTCACGCACCGGCCTGCGCCATGGCGACCAACTCGATCAAACCTTCCTGCCGCCGCTGCGCAAGCCCATCTACGTGATGTTGCAGGATCACGACCGCGCCGAGCGCCTGGCCAAACAACTGGAATTCTTCGGCCTCAGCGCCCAGTCCCTGGACAGCGTAGACGCGTTTCGCTCATCGATGGTCGAGCGCATGCCGGCGGCGATTGTCATGGACGTGGACTTTAGTGGCACCGGTGTCGGCCTGAAACTGGCCGCCGAAGCCCAGGAAGGCCTCGATCATCAGCTGCCGCTGCTGTTCTTCAGCCTGCACGAAACCGACACCCCGACCCGCCTGGCCGCCGTGCGTGCCGGCGGCCAGGAATTCCTTACCGGCACCCTCGAAGCGTCGAGCCTGCTGGAGAAGATCGAAGTCCTGACCTGCGTTGCCCAGTACGAGCCTTATAAAGTGCTGATCATCGACGACTCCCGCGCCCAGGCCTTGCACACCGAGCGCCTGCTCAACAGCGCCGGGATCGTCACCCGCACGCTCATCGAGCCGATCCAGGCCATGGCCGAACTGGCGGACTTCCAGCCGGACCTGATCATCCTCGACATGTACATGCCGGCCTGCACCGGTACGGAACTGGCCAAGGTGATCCGCCATAACGATCGTTACGTCAGCGTGCCGATCATTTACCTGTCGGCCGAAGACGACCTGGACAAGCAGCTCGACGCCATGAGCGAGGGCGGCGACGACTTCCTGACCAAACCGATCAAGCCCCGGCACCTGATCACCACCGTGCGCAACCGCGCGGCCCGGGCACGCAACCTCAAGGCACGGATGGTCCGCGACAGTCTCACCGGGTTATACAACCACACGCATATCCTGCAATTGCTCGAAGACTGCTCGTTCCGCGCCCGCCGCGAAAGCAAGCCGCTGAGCTTTGCCATGCTCGACATTGACCACTTCAAACGGGTCAATGACAGCCACGGCCACCCCATGGGTGACCGGGTCATCAAGAGCCTGGCGCTGTTTCTCAAGCAACGCCTGCGCAAAACCGACTTCATCGGCCGCTACGGTGGCGAAGAGTTCGCCATCGTAATGCCGGATACCGATATCGAAGCGGCCTACAACGTGCTCGATGAAATCCGTCAGCGCTTTGCCGAGATTCACTACCCCGCGCAACCCGAGGATCTGTGGTGCACCTTCAGTGCCGGAGTGGTTGAGCTTTGCGAAAGCTCCGACAGCCTGATGATGGCCAACCAGGCGGACGAAGCGCTGTATCGCGCCAAACACGGCGGACGCAATCGCGTACAGGGCGCACGCACATCAAAGCAAAGTGCCACTTTTTTATCGGAATCGACCGATACGGTCATAACCCTGTAACAGAAACGCAATAACTTCAGGCACTTACCATTTCTGCCGTTGGTAGTCCGTAATGCGCCTGAAGCTGCTGACCAATCTCAATACCCTCCTTCTGGTGGCCGTGTGCGTGGCCCTCGGCGCTACGCTGTGGTGGTCGCAGAAAGCCCTGGAGCGTCCATATCTATTAATGGAGCGCTACCTGGGCCTGTCGCAGCAATTTCAGAATGACGTCGCCCGCAGCATTGAGGATTACCTGGGCAGCGGCGATGCGCTGCGCCTGAGCAGTGCCGCCCAAGGCATCGACAGCCTGCAAAAAGAACTCGGCGAATTGCCACCGGCCTTGGCCGAGGCGTTGCGCCCCAGCCTGTCGACCCTTGAAGAATTCAGCAAGACCGACCTGCTGGCCGCCGGCAAACTGGCAGGTGATCCGCAGGCCTTGCTGCTGCAGGCCGAGCGGGAACTGGGCGCCAGTCTCGATCAGCTTAGCCAGTACGCCAGCGGCAATGCGGCCTACCTCACGCCGCTGCTCACCGCATCGCAACACTTGGGAAAATTGTCCCTGACCCGGGACAAACTGGTCAGCAGCGGCCGCAGCGAGCTGGCCGCCGATGTCGAACGCGAAGTGGCCAACATCCGCATCCAGGCAGAGAAACTCGATGCCCTGCCATTGCTGGGCGTGACCACCAGCAGCGAGTCGAACACCGACGATTTCGCCTCGATGATGGGCCTTGAGAACACGGAAAAAACCGTCGCCGAAGATGCCGGCGTCGGCCTCAAGCGCGAGCTCAACAGCCTGCTCATCCGCTATCCGGCCGAGCTCTCGCGCACTCGCGATCAAATCCGCAAGCGCGCCGACCTCAGCGCGGCGACCCACCTGAAAATCGCCGACGTGCAACAGGCCATTGCCGGGATGGAACCGGTGGTGCGCGCCCAGCACGGGCAGATCCAGGGTGAAGTACGGCTGATGCAAGGCGTGATGATCGGCTTGATTCTGTTGATCGCATTGCTGATCGACACCCTGCAACGCAAACTCGCCCGGACCCTGACCAACCTCGCCCCGGCCCTCTCGACCTGGGCCGAAGGCGACTTCAGCCGCGACATTCAACTGGGCAACACCAACCGCGAATTGCATGACATTGAAGCCTCCCTCAACCGCTTGCGCGCTTATCTGGTGGACCTGGTGGGGACCATTCGCCGCAACGCCGAACAGGTGGCCGGCAGCAGCCGCACCCTGGCCGACCTGAGCAACGACCTGCATGACGGTGCCGAGCATCAGGCTGGCGACACGGCACTGATCCGCGACTCCCTCAGCGAACTGGAAGCGACCATTCAACAAGTCGCCGGCGACGCCAGCCAGGCCGCCGAAGCCAGCCGCCACGCCGGCCTGGCCGTGGAGCACGGACAGAAAGTCATCGGTCTGAGCCTCACCGGCCTGCATGCGCTGGTGGATGAAGTGCAAGGCAATGCGCAAATGATCGAACACCTGGCCGAAGAGTCGGCCACCATCGGCGGCGTGTTGACGGTGATCCGCTCGATTGCCGACCAGACCAACCTGCTGGCCTTGAACGCCGCCATCGAGGCGGCCCGGGCCGGGGAAATGGGCCGAGGCTTTGCGGTGGTGGCCGAAGAGGTGCGCTCACTGGCGCAACGTACCGCCGGGGCCACCGCAGAAATCCAGACGCTGATCGCAGGGCTGCAAACCGCCGCGCGACAATCGGTGGAGGGCATGCGCGCCCAGGTCGAACACGCCGAAGCCACGGCCAGCCAGGCCCAGGCCGCTGATGGCGCGCTGGATAAAATCGTCGGGGCGATCCAGACCATTTCCGACACGGCGGTACGCATCGCCGATGTCACCGCCCAGCAAAGCGGTGCTGTCAGCGAAATCCGTGACCACAGTGAGCGTATTCATCAGTTGGGAGGGGATAACCTGCTGCGTATCGGCGAAGGCCGTGAACAGGGAGAAAATCTTCTGGTGTTGGGTGGTCGATTGCATACAGCCGTGCAGGCCTTCCGCGTCTGATAGATTGCTTTCGCGAGCAAGCCCGCTCCCACATTGGTTCTGTTGTGTGCACATCATTTGTGAACACCAGAGATCAAATGTGGGAGCGGGCTTGCTCGCGAAGGCATCAGAACATTCACCACAAAGCTCCCCCGCTGCACACCCTGCAACTGTCCGCTATCATCCCCCCAATTCCGATACGCGAGATCGTCATGCGCCGCTTGCTCTGCCTGTTGTTTTTAGTGTTCGTCCTGCCGGCCAGCGCCACTGGTTTGCTGGAGAACCGACCCAGCTCAAGCCTGGGCTCGATCAACAACAGCGCCGACTTCCTGCCGGTGCGCGAAGCTTTCCAGCTGAGTCTGGTTGACAGCACGCCGCAATCGATCAAGTTGCGTTTCGTCGCCGCCGAAGGTTATTACCTCTACCGCCACCGCTTTCAATTTCGCGCCGATCCGGCCGATATCCTCCTCGGCGCGGCGAAACTGCCCAACGGCCAGAAAAAGCACGATGAATACTTCGGCGATGTCGAGGTCTACCACGGCATTCTCGACATCGAATTGCCGCGCACCGACCAACGCGCCTTCACCCTGGTCGTGACCTATCAGGGATGCGCTGACAAAGGCCTGTGCTATCCGCCGGAAACCGAGCGCCTGAGCATCGACGGCAGCGGCGCTCCGGCGACGGCTTATCAATGGAGCTGGCGCGAACTGGCGTTGTTTTTCCTCGCTGGCCTGGGCCTTACGTTCACGCCATGCGTGCTGCCTATGCTGCCGATCCTTTCCGGGGTGGTGCTGCGCGGTCAGGTCGGTGGCTGGCGTGGTTTCAATCTTTCACTGGCCTATGTGCTGCCGATGGCCGCCTGTTTTGCCCTGCTCGGCGCCCTGATGGGCCTGTTCGGCGCCCAGCTCAATCTACAGGCGCGGCTGCAATCGGCCTGGGTGCTGGTGCCGTTCGCGATGTTTTTTGCAGTGTTTGCCTTGGCGATGTTCGGCGTCTTCGAACTCAAGCTGCCGCATGCCATCAGCAGTCGCCTGGACCGCATCGCCGGCCGCACCGAAGGCGGATCACTGTGGGGCGCCGCGGTGTTGGGCGTGGTCTCCAGCTTGCTGGTTTCACCCTGCGTTTCGGCGCCATTGGCCGGGGCGCTGCTGTACATCAGCGCCAGTGGCGATGCGCTGGGCGGCGGCTTGAAACTGTTCGTGCTCGGCCTCGGCATGGGCGCGCCGCTGTTGCTGGTGGCCACCGGTGGCGCAGCCTGGCTGCCGAAGAGCGGTCCGTGGCTGGTCTACGTGAAAAACGCGATTGGTGTGTTGTTGCTCGGGTTGGCCGTTGGCCTGCTCGGCCGCGTCTTGCCGGGCCAGGTCACCTTGCTGCTGATCGGCTTGCTGGCCGGCGGTGTCGGCTTGTTCATGGGTGCGCTGGAGTTCGTCTATAAACCACCACGCAAACGCCTGGGGCAATTGTTCGGCATGTTCCTGCTGTTTTACGCACTGGCCTGCTGGTATGGCGCCTTCAGCGGCCAGACCGATCCGTTCAACCCGATCGGCCAGCCCCGTATCGCTGACAACAACGGACCCGCGCAAAACACCAGCACCTGGCAAACCGTCAGCACTTCCGCCGATCTGGACCGCGTGCTCGCTGAGGCCCGGTCGTCCGGCACACCGCTGCTGCTCGACTGGTACGCCGACTGGTGCATCAGCTGCAAGGTCATCGAGCGCGAGGTACTGGATGACCCTGTCGTCATCGAACGCCTCAAGGGTTACCGGCTGATCCGCTTCGACATCACCGCCAGCAACGCCGAGCAACGCGCCCTGCTCGATCGCTACCAGTTGTTCGGCCCCCCGGCCCTGATGTTTTTCGGCAAGGACGGTGTCGAACGCGCCGATGTGCGGGTGATCGGCGAGATCAACGCCAGGGACTTCGCCGAACGTGTAACCAGGGCGAATGACCAATTTTAATCAAGCAGTCATATATTTCGCGCAAACATCGGTCATCGTGCTGGCTATTGCAGAGAACTGGACAGTCACAAAGGCTTTGCGGCATAGTCGCCGGGTTCTGACAATTGCTCACAGATAACATAGGAACCGCCGATGGCGACGTTACTCGTTCTGCACGGACCCAACCTGAACCTGCTCGGCACTCGCGAACCGGGCACCTACGGCGCCACGACGCTGGCGCAGATCAACCAGGACCTGGAACGCCGTGCCCGCGAAGCCGGTCACCATTTGCTGCACCTGCAAAGCAACGCCGAGTACGAATTGATCGACCGCATCCACGCTGCCCGCAGTGAAGGCGTGGACTTCATTCTGATCAACCCAGCAGCTTTTACACATACAAGTGTCGCATTACGTGACGCGCTGCTGGCGGTGAGCATCCCATTCATCGAAGTGCATTTGTCTAACGTGCACAAACGCGAACCTTTCCGCCATCACTCTTACTTCTCCGACGTAGCGGTGGGAGTGATCTGCGGCCTTGGCGCCAGCGGTTATCGACTGGCCCTGGAGGCCGCCCTGGAACAGCTTGAACAACAAGTTAACCGCCCCTGACCGACCCTTGGGAGTTGATGATTCATGGATATCCGTAAAGTTAAGAAACTGATCGAATTGCTGGAAGAGTCCGGCATCGACGAGCTCGAGATCAAGGAAGGCGAAGAGTCCGTACGCATCAGCCGTCATAGCAAGACCCCGGCTCAGCAGTACTACGCGCCAGCTCCAATGCATGCTCCGGCTGCCGCGCCTGTTGCTGCCGCCGCTCCGGTTGCCGCTGCCGCACCTGCTGCCGCCGCCGCGCCAGCACTGAACGGCACCGTTGCCCGTTCGCCGATGGTCGGTACGTTCTATCGCAAGTCTTCGCCAACCTCGCCGTCCTTCGTAGAAGTCGGCCAGACCGTGAAGAAAGGCGACACCCTGTGCATCGTTGAAGCCATGAAGATGATGAACCACATCGAAGCTGAAACCAGCGGTGTGATCGAATCCATCCTCGTCGAAGACGGCCAGCCGGTTGAGTACGACCAACCGCTGTTCACCATCGTTTGAACCGCGGAGAGCCTTTGATGACTGCGAAGTTGGAAAAAGTTCTGATCGCCAACCGCGGTGAGATCGCCCTGCGGATCCTGCGCGCCTGCAAAGAGATGGGCATCAAGACCGTCGCCGTTTACTCCAAGGCTGACAAGGAACTGATGCACCTGGGCCTGGCAGACGAATCCGTCTGCATCGGTCCGGCATCGGCCGCCCACTCCTACCTGCACATTCCGGCAATCATTGCCGCGGCCGAAGTGACTGGCGCCACCGCCATTCACCCGGGCTACGGCTTCCTTGCGGAAAATGCCGACTTCGCCGAGCAGGTCGAGAAATCCGGCTTTGCGTTCATTGGCCCGAAAGCCGAAACCATTCGCCTGATGGGCGACAAGGTATCGGCCAAGCACGCCATGATCGCTGCCGGCGTACCGACTGTTCCGGGTTCTGACGGCCCGCTGCCGGAAGACGAAGAAACCGCTCTGCGCATTGGTCGCGAAGTCGGTTACCCGGTGATCATCAAGGCCGCTGGCGGCGGCGGTGGTCGCGGCATGCGCGTCGTGCACAAGGAAGAAGACCTGATTTCCTCGGCGAAACTGACCCGCTCCGAAGCAGGCGCGGCGTTTGGCAACCCGATGGTCTATCTGGAAAAATTCCTGACCAACCCACGTCACGTGGAAGTCCAGGTACTTTCCGATGGCCAGGGCCAGGCTATCCATCTGGGCGACCGCGACTGCTCGCTGCAACGTCGTCACCAGAAGGTTCTTGAAGAAGCGCCGGCACCGGGTATCGACGAAAACGCACGTGAGGAAGTACTCGCACGCTGCGTCAGGGCTTGCATCGATATCGGCTACCGTGGCGCAGGCACTTTCGAGTTCCTGTACGAAAACGGCCGCTTCTACTTCATCGAGATGAACACTCGTGTCCAGGTAGAGCACCCGGTTTCGGAAATGGTCACCGGCATCGACATCGTCAAGGAGATGCTCAGCATCGCCGCCGGCAACAAGCTGTCGTTCACCCAGGATGACGTGGTCATCCGCGGTCACGCGCTGGAATGCCGGATCAACGCCGAAGACCCGAAAACCTTCATGCCAAGCCCGGGCACAGTCAAGCATTTCCACGCTCCAGGCGGCAACGGCGTTCGCGTCGATTCGCACCTGTACAGTGGCTATGCGGTTCCGCCGAACTACGATTCGTTGATCGGCAAGCTGATCACCTACGGCGCAACCCGCGACGAAGCCATGGCGCGCATGCGCAATGCGCTGGACGAAATCGTGGTCGACGGGATCAAGACCAACATCCCGCTGCACCGCGACCTGACCCGCGATGAAGGCTTCTGCAAAGGGGGCGTGAACATTCACTACCTCGAGCACAAGCTGGCTGGCGAGAAGCACTAAGCTTCGACCCGATCAACAAAGCCGCCTTCGGGCGGCTTTGTTGTTTCTAAAGGTTTCACCCCCCCCTGTGGGAGCGGGCTTGCTCGCGAAGAGGGTGTGTCAGGCAAACATTTATTGACTGGCATACCGCTTTCGCGAGCAAGCCCGCTCCCACAGGCACAGTGGACTCCCACAAAAGCCCCGCGCTCGCGTAAACTTGCGCGCTTCTCGCAGCCCGCTAGGCTGCAATCAATATTTTTCAAAGGTGCCCGCCATGCCTTGGCTGCAAGTCCGTCTCGCCATCAGCCCAGAACAAGCCGAAACCTATGAAGACGCTTTCCTTGAAGTGGGCGCCGTGTCGGTGACCTTCATGGACGCCGAAGATCAGCCGATCTTCGAGCCGGAACTCAACACCACGCCGCTGTGGTCCCACACGCACCTGCTGGCCCTGTTCGAAGGCGGCACCGAGCCAGGCCCGGTATTGGCCCATCTGGAGCTGTTGACCGGCAGCCCGTTGCCCGAGCACCACAGCGAAGTGATCGAAGACCAGGACTGGGAACGCAGCTGGATGGACGGATTCCAGCCAATGCGTTTCGGCCAGCGCCTGTGGATCGTGCCGAGCTGGCACGCCGCACCGGAGCCTGATGCAGTGAATTTGCTGCTGGACCCGGGCCTGGCGTTCGGCACCGGCACCCACCCGACCACCGCACTGTGCCTGGAATGGCTCGACGGCCAGGACCTGAAAGGCTGCAACGTGCTGGACTTCGGCTGCGGCTCGGGGATTCTGGCGATTGCCGCCCTGCTGCTGGGCGCCAAGGAGGCCGTGGGTACCGACATCGACGTGCAGGCGCTGGAAGCGTCCCGCGACAACGCCGGGCGCAATAACATCGCTGATGAATTGTTCCCACTGTATCTGCCGGAAGATTTGCCACAGGTTCAGGCCGATGTGCTGGTGGCCAACATTCTCGCCGGCCCGCTGGTTTCCCTGGCGCCGCAGCTGTCGGGCCTGGTCAAGTCGGGCGGTCGCCTGGCGCTGTCGGGCATCCTCGCCGAACAGGGTGACGAAGTCGCTGCCGCCTACGCCAGGGACTTCGATCTGGACCCGATCGCCAATCGCGATGGCTGGGTGCGCATCACTGGCCGTCGGCGCTAGAATGATCGCCTGCATAATCCGGATCGCCGCATGACCGACAGCTTCGTCACCCAGTGCCCGCATTGCCAAACCAGCTTCCGCGTCAGCCATGCCCAGTTGAGCGTGGCTCGCGGGGTGGTTCGTTGCGGCTCCTGCTTGCAGGTATTCAATGCCACCAGGCAGTTGCTTGAGCAGGCCGGCAAGGAAGCACCGGTCGCGACGCCGCTCCCGCCTGTGCAGCCTGAGGAGCCCCTTGAGCCATCGCCACCGCGCGCCATCAGCCAAAAGCAATGGAGCGCGACCGAACTGGACCTGGACAGTCTCGACCTCGACGAAGAACTCGCCCGGCTCGAACAGCGGGAAATCCAGCCGGCCACCGAACTCGGCCGCCATCGCGACGACTCGCTGAGCGCCCGTCGCGACAGCGCCGGGCAGGACGACGAGGAGCCGTGGTCCGACAGCCTGTTCAGCGCGTCGGCGGCCGATCGTGCGCCAGTCGACGAACCGCTCGACAGCCTTGAAACACCAGAGCCGACGGTCGAAACGAGCAAAACCTCACGCACCGAACCTTCGCTGTCCCTGGAACCGGTTGATCTCGACGACGAATCGCAACCACCCCATTTGCGATTGCACGACCCTCTTGATGCGCCGCTGAACCACGAACGCCTGTCGGCCGCCGACGAGAGCGAAATCGACGACAACCTGCCCTCGATAGAACCGCTGCGCAAGCGACGCGAACGCAGCGAACCGGGCGTACGCGCCGAAGCGCTGCAAGACCTGACCGACGACCCGCTGCAACTGGACTGGCAAAAACGCCGTTCACCTTGGGGCCGACGGCTGTTGTGGTTGCTGCTGGTGCTGATTGCCGCTGGCGCCCTCGCCGGCCAGTACATCGCCTACCATTTCGACGAACTGGCGCGACAGGATCAATATCGCCCGTGGTTCCAGCAACTGTGCCCGCAAATCGGCTGCACCGTGCCCTCCAAAGTCGACATCGCGAAAATCAAAAGCAGCAATCTGGTGGTGCGCAGCCACCCCGAGTTCAATGGCGCCCTGGTGGTCGATGCGATCATCTATAACCGCGCGCCCTTCTCCCAGCCCTTCCCGCTGCTGGAACTGCGTTTCGCCGACCTCAATGGCCATCTGATCGCCAGTCGTCGCTTCAAGCCTGGCGAGTACCTCAATGGCGATCTCGAAGGCATGGCGGAGATGCCTCCGCAAACGCCGATCCACATCGCCCTGGACATTCTCGACCCAGGTGCCAAGGCCGTGAACTACAGTCTGAGCTTCCACTCTCCGGAGTAAAACGCTTCGTTACTCCCGGATTAACGCCGGCTTTCTGACTGCTCCAGGCAAACCAAACCACGGGTAATAACAGAATAACTGTTCAGAATTTGTTCAATTCAGCCTTTATCCAGTCATCGAGAGCGGGTATCATGCCAACCCTTTTTCGAACTCTCATGATCCGGCCCCACAACAGGGAAGTCCTATGTCGGCGGTACGCATCGGCCCATACACATTACATAACAGCTTGATTCTCGCCCCCATGGCGGGTGTCACCGACCAGCCCTTTCGTCAGCTGTGCAAGCGCTTGGGCGCGGGACTGGTCGTCTCGGAAATGGTCACCAGCGACATGAGTTTGTGGAACACCCGCAAGTCGCGCATGCGCATGATCCACGAAGGTGATCCCGAGCCACGCTCGGTACAGATCGCCGGTGGGGACGCGCAGATGCTGGCGGACGCCGCCCGTGCCAACGTTGAAATGGGTGCGCAGATCATTGATATCAACATGGGCTGTCCGGCAAAAAAAGTCTGCAACAAGGCTGCCGGTTCCGCACTGTTGAAGGATGAACCCCTGGTAACCGAGATCCTGCAGGCCGTCGTGGCTGCGGTCGATGTGCCGGTTACCCTGAAGATCCGGACCGGTTGGGACCGGGACAACAAGAACGGCCTGACGGTGGCGAAGATCGCCGAACAGGCAGGCATTACGGCGCTGGCGGTGCATGGCCGCACCCGTGCCGACCTGTACACCGGTGAAGCCGAGTACGACACCATTGCCGCAATCAAGCAGGCGGTGTCGATTCCGGTCTTCGCCAATGGCGATATCGATTCGCCAGAAAAAGCCCGGTACGTGCTCGACGCGACCGGTGCCGATGGCCTGTTGATTGGCCGGGCTGCCCAGGGGCGGCCATGGATTTTTCGCGAGATCGACCATTTCCTGCGTACCGGCGAGAAACTCCCGGCGCTGGAACTGATCGAGGTGGAACGCATTCTGCTAGAGCATCTGGCTGCCCTGCACGCCTTCTATGGTGATGTGATGGGCGTACGCATTGCTCGAAAGCATGTGGGCTGGTATCTCGCAACCCTGCCGGGCGCCAGGGAGTTTCGCGCCCACTTCAATCGTTTGGATGGTACGGATGCACAATGCGCCAACGTTCGGGCGTTTTTCGCCGAGCGTTACAAGAGCCTGACAGGGGACGGAGAGTGGGTGGCCGCATGACGATGATGACCGAGACTTTAGTGAGTGGAACAACACCCGTGAGCGACAACGTGAATTTGAAACAGCACCTCAATACGCCAAGCGAAGAAGGTCAGACCCTTCGCGGGAGTGTCGAGAAGGCGCTGCACAATTATTTCGCCCACCTTGAGGGCGCTGCCGTCACGGATGTGTACAACCTGGTGCTCTCCGAAGTCGAGGCTCCCCTGCTCGAGTGCGTGATGAACTACGTCAAGGGCAACCAGACCAAGGCCAGCGAGATGCTCGGGCTTAACCGGGGCACGCTGCGCAAGAAACTCAAGCAGTACGATTTGTTGTAAGCATTCAATCAAACCAGAAAGGCGCCCGCGTAAAACCGGTCGCCTTTTTTGCTGACTTCCTTTGCTTTTGATGGAAATTGAGATGACCGACCAGACTACCCGCCTGCCGATCCGCCGCGCCTTGATCAGCGTTTCCGACAAGACCGGGATCCTCGAATTCGCCAAGGAGCTTGAAGCCCTGGGCGTCGAGATCCTCTCCACCGGCGGGACGTTCAAGCTGCTGCAGGACAACGGCGTTGCCGCAGTGGAAGTCGCGGATTACACAGGCTTCGCGGAAATGATGGACGGCCGGGTGAAGACCCTGCACCCGAAAATCCACGGCGGGATCCTTGGTCGTCGCGGTATCGACGACGCCATCATGAACGAGCACGGCATCAAGCCGATCGACCTGGTAGCGGTCAACCTGTACCCGTTCGAAGCCACCATCAACAAGCCAGGCTGCGACCTGCCGACCGCCATCGAAAACATCGATATCGGCGGCCCGACCATGGTCCGTTCCGCCGCCAAGAACCACAAGGACGTGGCCATCGTGGTCAACGCCAGCGATTACGCCAGCGTCCTGGAAAACCTCAAGGCCGGTGGCCTGACCTACGCCCAGCGTTTCGACCTGATGCTCAAGGCCTTCGAGCACACCGCCGCCTACGACGGCATGATCGCCAACTACATGGGCACCGTGAACCAGTCGGCCGACACCCTGAGCACCGAAGGTCGCAGCGAGTTCCCGCGCACCTTCAACAGCCAGTTCATCAAGGCCCAGGAAATGCGCTACGGCGAGAACCCGCACCAGAGCGCGGCGTTCTATGTTGAAGCCAAGCCTGCCGAAGTTGGCATCGCCACTGCGACCCAGCTGCAAGGCAAGGAACTGTCGTACAACAACGTGGCCGACACCGACGCCGCGCTGGAATGCGTGAAGAGCTTCGTCAAGCCGGCTTGCGTGATCGTCAAGCACGCCAACCCGTGCGGCGTGGCTGTCAGCCCTGATGCCGAAGGCGGCATCCGCAAGGCCTACGACCTGGCCTACGCCACCGACACCGAATCCGCCTTCGGCGGCATCATCGCCTTCAACCGCGAACTGGACGCCGAGACCGCCAAGGCCATCGTCGAACGTCAGTTCGTCGAAGTGATCATCGCTCCGTCGGTCAGCGAAGAGGCCCGCGCCATTGTCGCTGCCAAAGCCAACGTACGCCTGCTGGCCTGCGGCGAGTGGTCGGCTGACCGCGCTGCCGCCTGGGACTACAAGCGCGTCAACGGTGGCCTGCTGGTACAGAGCCGCGACATCGGCATGATTGGCGCCGACGACCTGAAAGTGGTGACCAAGCGCGCACCGAGCGAGCAGGAAATCCATGACCTGATCTTCGCCTGGAAAGTTGCCAAGTACGTGAAGTCCAACGCCATCGTCTACGCCAAGAATCGCCAGACCATCGGTGTCGGCGCCGGCCAGATGAGCCGCGTGAACTCCGCGCGTATTGCTGCTATCAAAGCGGAACATGCCGGTTTGCAGGTAGCCGGTTCGGTGATGGCTTCCGACGCCTTCTTCCCGTTCCGCGACGGTCTGGACAATGCGGCCAAGGCAGGCGTGACTGCCGTGATCCAGCCAGGCGGCTCGATGCGTGATGCTGAAGTGATTGCAGCTGCCGACGAAGCCGGCATCGCCATGGTCTTTACCGGCATGCGCCACTTCCGTCACTAAGTACGACGATCAACTGTGGGAGCGGGCTTGCTCGCGAATGCAATCTGTCAGCGACATTGATGTTGACTGACACACCGTTTTCGCGAGCAAGCCCGCTCCCACAGAAAAGCGGCTCCAGTGCCGCCTCCAGAATTAGCGTCATCCGAGGTTTTTGAAATGAATGTTTTGATCATTGGCAGCGGTGGCCGTGAACACGCCCTGGCCTGGAAAGTGGCTCAGGATCCGCGCGTGCAGAAGGTGTTCGTGGCTCCGGGGAACGCCGGTACCGCCATCGAAGCCAAGTGCGAGAACGTCGCCATCGACGTACTGGCGCTTGAGCAACTGGCAGACTTTGCCGAGAAAAACGTTTCCCTGACCATCGTTGGCCCTGAAGTGCCGCTGGTTGCCGGTGTTGTAGACCTGTTCCGCAGCCGTGGCCTGGACTGCTTCGGTCCGACCGCTGGCGCTGCGCAGCTGGAAGGCTCGAAAGCCTTCACCAAGGACTTCCTGGCTCGCCACAAGATTCCGACTGCCGACTACCAGAACTTCACCGAAATCGAGCCGGCCCTGGCTTACCTGCGTGAAAAAGGCGCTCCGATCGTGATCAAGGCCGATGGCCTGGCCGCCGGTAAAGGCGTGATCGTCGCCATGACCCTGGCCGAAGCCGAAGACGCCGTGCGCGACATGCTGGCGGGCAATGCCTTTGGCGATGCGGGTTCGCGCGTGGTCATCGAAGAGTTCCTGGACGGCGAAGAAGCCAGTTTCATCGTCATGGTCGACGGCAAGAACGTCCTGCCGATGGCCACCAGCCAGGACCACAAACGCGTCGGCGACGGCGACACCGGTCCAAACACCGGCGGCATGGGTGCTTACTCCCCGGCGCCAGTGGTCACCGCCGAAGTGCACAAGCGTGTCATGGATCTGGTGATCTGGCCGACCGTGCGCGGTATGGCCGAGGAAGGCAACGTCTACACTGGTTTCCTGTACGCCGGTCTGATGATCGACAAGGCTGGTAACCCAAAAGTCATCGAATTCAACTGCCGCTTCGGCGACCCTGAGACCCAACCGGTGATGCTGCGCCTGCAGTCGAGCCTGGTGCTGCTGGTCGAGGCTGCTCTGGCCCAGGCGCTGGACAAAGTAGAAGCGCAATGGGATCCACGCCCGAGCGTCGGCATCGTGCTTGCCGCTGGCGGCTATCCTGGTGACTACGCCAAAGGCGTGGCCATCAAGGGGCTGGATGCAGCCGCCGCACTGGAAGGCAAAGTCTTCCACGCCGGTACTGCGCTCAAGGACGGTCAAGTCGTAACGGCCGGCGGTCGGGTGCTTTGCGCAACGGCCATGGGTGCCAGCGTTGACGCTGCACAGCAGCAGGCCTACAAGCTCGCGGCTTCGATTGACTGGGAAGGCTGCTTCTATCGCAAGGACATTGGCTACCGCGCCATTGCCCGCGAGCGTGGCGAAAATCAGGAATAAGGTAAACACCGCGCCAGGCAATGAACACCGTTTATTGCCTGGCTATTCCGGCGCCGCGCATCGTTATATTCTGGCATCAACCTAACGAAGGGATTTCGCCGTGCGCTGGCTCAGGATTGCCATAAGCTTGACCGTCACTTTGCTGACCTTGCTCTGCATGCTACCGGCCCAGGCCGCGCAAGGCAGTGGCTGGGCGGTATTGCTCGACGAACAGGGCGACCTGCAACTGAGCGACATCCGTTCCGCACGTTACACCAATCAATTCAGCCCTATCGAACTCGACCGCATTACCGCCGCCGAACCCGATGGCGCGTTATGGTTGCGATTCAAGCTTGCACCGGGCAAACATGAACAGTTGCTGCGCGTGTTCGCGCCTGACCTGCGCCAGTTCAACATGTACGTACTGGACGGCGACAAGCTGATCGATCAATCCAGCACGGGCAACGAACACCCCCAATCCGAGCGACCATTGCCCAGCAGCGACTTCATGCTGGCCCTGCCGCAAAGCGACACCCCCCTCGACGTATACCTGCGACTGGCCTCCGACCACCAGTTACGACCCTACATCACCCTGCAGTCAGCGATCATCTCGGCCGCCAACCAGAACCAGACGCTGATTTATGGCCTGCTGTTCGGTTGCATCGCCATGCTGATCCTGCACAACCTCATCCGCTACGCCTACACCCGCTCGCACAGCGCCCTCTGGTTGGCGACATGCGAAGGGCTGTTGATGCTCAGTCTGCTGTTGTTGCTGAATCTCGCCGGCCCCTGGCTGCCGGACTGGCATGCACTGCAAACGCCAGGGGCTTACCTGGCATTATTAATGACCGCACCCTGCGGCCTGATGCTTGCCTATCGTTTCTTCGCCCCGCTCGGGCCACATCCGCTGAACCGGTTGCTGCTTGGCGAGGTCCTGCTGATCACCGCCTGCGGCCTGATGCTGCTGTTCGTCAATACCTTGCCGCTGAACTTCATTACCTACGGCCTGGTCGCCCTGGCTGGCCTGACCATGCTGTTCATCAGCGCCTATCACTGGCAAAAAGGTTATCGCCCGGCTCGCCTCTTCGTGGCGGCCATGGTGGTGTTCAACCTCGGGACACTGGTCATCCTGCCTGCTCTGTTGGGGCTGACCCTGATCGAACCCCATGGCCTGATCACCACATTGCTGGCGTTCATCTGCATCAGCGGCCTGTTGATGAGCATCGCACTGAGCGAGCGCCAGCGACGCATCACCGAAGACCGCTTCAGCATCAGTCGTGACCTGGCGGCCAGCAACGCCGAGATCAACGCCAAGGCCGAGTTCCTGGCGAAAATCAGCCATGAAATCCGAACCCCGATGAACGGCGTCCTCGGCATGACCGAACTGCTGCTGGGCACACCGCTATCGGTCAAGCAACGCGACTACGTACAGACGATCCACAGCGCCGGCAACGAACTGCTGACACTGATCAACGAAATTCTCGACATTTCCAAACTCGAGTCCGGACAGATTGAACTGGACGACGTGCAGTTCGACCTCAACGCGCTGATCGAAGACTGCCTGAGCATCTTCCGCGCCAAGGCCGAGCAGCAAAACGTCGAGTTGATCAGTTTCATCCAGCCGCAAGTGCCGCGGGTGATCAGCGGTGACCCGACACGCTTGCGCCAGACGCTGTTGAGCCTGCTTGAAAACGCCCTGAAAAAAACCGATGAAGGCGAAATCCTGATCGTCGTGGCGCTCGACGAGCGCAACACCAAACCACGCCTGCGTATCGCCGTGCAGGACAGCGGCGAGCCCATGGACGCCGAAGAGCGCGACGCCCTGATGCACGCCGAGCTGCACAGCCGGCATTTTCTTTCAGCCACCCAACTGGGCGGCAATCTGGGGCTCGTGATTGCCCGTCAGCTGATCCGCTTGATGCAGGGGGAATTCGGGATCAAGAGCGGCAACAACCAGGGCAGCACCCTGTGGCTGACCCTGCCGCTGGACCCGGATCGCCTCGAACACCCGACCTCCGACCTCGACGGCCCGCTGCAAGGTGCGCGGGTATTGGTGGTGGATGACAATGACACCTGTCGCAAGGTGCTGGTGCAGCAATGCAGCGCCTGGGGCCTGAACGTCAGTGCCGCATCTTCCGGCAAGGAGGCGCTGGCCCTGCTGCGCACCAAGGCTCATTTGCGCGATTACTTCGATATAGTCTTGCTGGACCAGAACATGCCCGGCATGACCGGCATGCAACTGGCGGCCAAGATCAAGGAAGACCCGAGCCTGAACCATGACATCCTGCTGATCATGCTCACCGGCATCAGCAACGCACCGAGCAAGATCATCGCGCGCAACTCCGGGATCAAGCGCATCCTGGCCAAGCCGGTTGCCGGCTACACCCTCAAGACCACTCTGGCCGACGAACTGACTCAGCGCAACAAAGGGCTCGTCGCGACCCAGCCCGTGCCAATCGGCCCGATGCTGCCGGTCAAGGTCCCCTGCGACTTCCGCATTCTGGTGGCTGAAGACAACAGCATCTCGACCAAGGTGATCCGCGGCATGCTGAGCAAGCTCAACCTGCAACCGGATACCGCCTGCAACGGCGAAGAAGCCCTGCAGGCGATGAAAGCCCAGCGTTACGACCTGGTGCTGATGGACTGCGAAATGCCGATCCTCGACGGCTTCTCGGCCACCCAGCAATTGCGTGCCTGGGAAGTCGGCAACCAGCGGGTTCGCACCCCTGTGGTGGCGTTGACCGCCCATATCCTTGCCGAACATAAAGAGCGTGCGCGCCAGGCTGGCATGGACGGACACATGGCCAAGCCGGTGGAACTGTCGCAGTTGCGCGAACTGATCGAACACTGGGTCGCCCAGCGTGATCAGCAGAAACGCACGACGACCCCAACGTCCTGAGCCGACAGACTTCGCAACCCCTGATAGACTCCCCCTCGACTTCCCTCGCCAGTGAGCCCGGCACCATGCTCCATGTGTTGTTCAGCGTTTATCTGAAGATGCTGGTGCTCTATAGCCCATTCTTCGTGTTGTCCTGCTTCATCAGCCTGACCCGTGGTTATTCGCGCAAGGAACAGCGTCGGCTGGCCTGGAAAGTAGCGGTCGCCACCCTGGTCTCCAGCGTTCTGCTGTACTTGTTCGGCCGAGTGATTTTCAGTGTGTTCGGCATTACCGTGGACGCCTTTCGTATCGGTGCCGGTAGTGTGCTGTTCATCTCGGCGCTGGGCATGGCACAAGGCAAATCGGCGGTACAGACCGACAATGTGCAGCAGGATGTCACCATCGTTCCACTGACCATCCCGCTGACAGTCGGCCCCGGCACCATCGGTGCCTTGCTGGTGATGGGCGTGAGCCAGCCGCACTGGGACGACAAGCTCACGGCCATTGTCGGCATTGCCCTGGCCAGTTTTACCGTGGGCGTGGTGCTGTTCTTGTCCAGCCGCATCGAACGGATTCTCGGCGACCAGGGGTTACAGATCGTCAGCCGATTGATGGGGTTGTTCGTGTGTGCACTGGCGGCACAGATCATCTTCACTGGGGTCAGGGGCTACCTGGTACCTTGAACATCAAGCACTCCGATTCTGGCCAATCGTGGGGCCAGAGGACTCGAAGCATCCAGATGTCGCCGTGTGCCTCACCGCTGTACGGCGTCTGCTTCGTACTCCTCGCAATCCCCATGGACGCAAACCGGGTAACCCTTCCCCCTCAACATCCCTACATGTTTCAAACAGACCAGAGACAATCAGCCTCTGACCCGGCTTGATTGAATTCACTGCCTGCGACGCACAAATCTTTTAGCCAACACTTCTTTCCGATTCTGCGCCAGGATAAATTCGACATCATCTTTCACTTCGGCGTAAGCAGAAGGATTGAAGACGAGAAAGTTGGAGCCCTGGTAAATATCGAGACTTGCAATTTTCAGATCCAAAAACAAAACCCCACCACCCACTTGATCTCCGACATGATTAACGGATGAAAACGAAACCATAACCAATCCGCTCTTCGTTTGTTCGCAAGGCAGCAAGGCCAGCTTCACACCCTTGGCCTTAGTAACTTCATAGTTGAAAACCTTGATTGTCTCAGGCTCTTTTTCCAATGCTGACAATGTGCTGTCTGCGACGGCACTTAACACGGTTGCACCAGGAATAGCAGCTTTTACCGCTTCAACGCCCGCCTGGATAATAGTGCTGACAACATTCCTCATTGTCCCGCTGCCAGACCTCTTTTTGTATTCGATGCTCGCGTTGATGGGAACAGAACACCCCATATCCTCCATACACTGGAGAAAGGCTCGGTGCCAAGCGGCGGGGCTATGACTCTCTTTAGTCTCGCGATCGGCCTCCAACTTCGAAAACTTTATGAGATTTTCGATAATCGTCATATTTTCAAGCGAAATATTGTCGCCATAACCAATGAGCGTATTACCCAAAACCAAAGCATCCAGTTCCCTGGTAGGACTTGAATCGCCCAACGCCTTAAGTGAACTCGACGAGGTGGTCGACATTAATGCTTTTGCACGAGGAACACTGTTCAACAACGCCTTTGACCTGGCAAGACGCGCCTTCCCAATTTCGGTGCATTGCTTGTGAGTAATAAAACCTTCCACGACTTCCATATCGGACAATTCCTTTTAAGTTCGTTTAAGTCTCCAACAGAGACAAAACGAATCTAAACCACTCCAACTCCGTCATCAAACCCGATTAAATGTCGACATATGTAAGCATCCATCAACCTTCACAAACGTGCAGCAATTGTCGAGCCATTCGGCTCGAACAACACTGCACTGAACCTTGATATTAACCTAGTTGATATCGCTTAATTTATCACCATAACTACGCGGCGTATAAACCCACGGCATTCCTTGCGAACGATGAAACACACGAGTCGTGGATGAACCAATCAACACCATGGTCCGCATGTCGACCTGGTCTGGAGTCAATTGAGAGAGGGTCGTCACGCGCAATGTCTGCCCCGGGCGTCCGACATCACGCCCAAGCACGACTGGCGTTCCAGGTGCGCGATGTTGGGCGACGATCTCCAGCGCACGCCCCAATTGCCAAGGTCGGGAACGTGAGATCGGATTGTAGAACGCCATTGCCAGATCAGCTTGCGCTGCCAGATCCAGACGTTTTTCAATGATCGACCAGGGTTTGAGGTTGTCCGATAGCGACAGAACACAGAAATCATGACCCAGCGGCGCACCGGCCTGAGCAGCCGTCGCCAGGGAGGCGGAAACACCCGGCAGAATTTCCAGATCGACGTTGTGCCACTGGACGTCGGTGGACTCGTGCAGCGCTTCAAGCACAGCCGCGGCCATGGCGAAAACCCCGGGATCGCCTGAAGAAACCACCACCACCGAACGCCCCTGGGCCGCCAGTTCAAAAGCGTGGCGGGCACGCTGCATCTCTTCGCGGTTGTCGGTGCAATGCAGCACCTGATCGTCGCGAAACGGACCGGCCATACGCACGTAGGTTTCGTAGCCCAATACATCGTTGGCGCGGGCCAGTTCAGCCTTCACAGCCGGCACCATCAGTTCTGCAGCCCCCGGCCCAAGGCCGATCACCGCCAGCCGTCCACGCGGACGGCCGATCTGCAACGGGTCCAGCGGCTGCTCTGCTATCGCAATGGCAACAGTGTCGTTACCAAGCATGGAAACGGGCTGACCCATGGCAGTACGCAGACGCTCGCCAAGCACCTTCCCTGCATGGGCAAAGCGCAACGGCACGCCCAATTCAAGCGCTGCCTCACGCAACGCCGCGCTGGCCATTTCGGTATCGGCGGCCAACAGGCAAGCCAGCGACTGCACGGCGATTCTTGCCTGATGCAATGCCTCGCGCACCGCTCCCGCGACGTTCACCAGGCCAGCGTCCACGGCGACCACCACATTGCGCGGGTAGATCAACAACTCGTTGGCCGCGGGTGTCCGTTCGGCATGACTGACATGCACCGCCAGTCGGGCCTGCGCATCTTCGGGCAACTGCGCCTGCGCCAGCCACGGAGCCTCACCCTCAATGCGCACCGTTTCGCCGGCGAGCAAATCGGAAACGAAACGCTTGCCCAACTCCAGATCACCAAGGGCATAGCCACTGGGCGGGTTGAGCAGGCACGTGCCGAAACGCAACTCGCCGCTGGTGGTGATCGCCGCCGCGACTTCCAGCGCGGCGGCAATCTCCCGCGCCATCACATTTACCCCACCAAGACCACCCAGCAGTGGAACCACTGCGCTGCCGTCTTCGGCTACCGCCAACACCGGTGGTTCGACGCCTTTTTCCAGCAACAAGGGCGCCAGCGTGCGGATCACGATCCCGGCCGCGCACAGGGCAATGATCGGCGTGCCCTGTTGATAGAGTTCGCGCAGGGTCGCACCGAACTCCTGATAGACCCGATCCGCGCCTTCGACCCGTTCGGCCAAGCCATGGATCAGGGCGTCGGGATACACCTGCTGAATACTACGCGCGGTGGCGAGGCTGCCATTGCCAAGAATGACAATCGCCGGAACTGGACGGGTCATCAGCCTTGCCACCTTTCACCAGGAACGATGATCAACGAGAAGTACGGCGAGGACATCGGCTCGACCTGATCCAGCGGCACGATCTTCTGATTGGCCATGGTCGCGCGCTCGACGTACAACGCGCGCTCGGCCAGGCCGAGTTCTTCCAGCACTTGGCGAACCTTGGGAAAGTTGCGCCCAAGCTTCATGATCACCGCCGCATCGGCATCGGCCAGGCGACGCTTGAGTTCGTCATGCGGCAACACACCGGACAACACCGACAGACTCTGATTGCGATACACCAGCGGCGCACCGAGCACCGAGGCCCCGCCGAGCATCGAGCACACACCTGGCACGACTTCGGCCTGATAACGCTCGGCGAGTCGGTCGTGCAGGTACATGTAGGAGCCGTAGAAGAACGGATCGCCCTCGCAGATCACCGCCACGTCGCGACCGGCATCGAGATGCGTCGCCAATTCGTCGGCTGCGTCATCGTAGAAGTCGCTGATCACTTGCTCGTAGGACAACGGTGCCGGCAAGGCTTCGGTGGTCACCGGGTACACCAGCGGCAACAAATTCTGCGCTTCCTGCAGATGCGCCTCGATGATGCCGAAGGCGTTGCCTTTCTTGCCCTTGGCCACGAAGTACGCCACCACTGGGGATTCGCGCAGCAAGCGCAGGGCCTTGATGGTAATCAGTTCCGGATCACCGGGACCGACGCCGAGGCCGATCAAACGTCCAGGTTGCTGCATCATTCGATCTCCGTGGCGAGGGCATTGACGGCGGCGGCGGCCATGGCGCTACCGCCCAGGCGACCCTGCATGATGACAAAAGGCACGCCACGGCTGTCAGCCGCCAGCGCGGCCTTGGATTCGGCGGCACCGACGAAGCCCACCGGAAAACCGAGGATCAGCGCCGGTTTTGGCGCACCGGCGTCGAGCATTTCCAGCAAGTAAAACAGCGCCGTCGGAGCGTTGCCGATGACCACCACGCTGCCTTCCAGATGCGGGCGCCACAGTTCCAGCGCAGCGGCTGAGCGGGTGTTACCCAAATCACGAGCCAGTTCCGGAACACTCTCGTCGCGCAAGGTGCAGATCACCGGATTGTTCGCCGGCAACCGCGCACGGGTCACGCCTTCGGAGACCATCCGCGCATCGCACAAAATCGGCGCGCCGGCCGCCAGCGCATCACGCCCGGCCTTGCCCGCACCTTCGGAAAACTGCAGGCCGTCGATGGCCTCGACCATGCCGCAGGCGTGAATGACACGGACCGCGAGTTTCTCCAGATCGTCCGGGATTCGGTCGAGGTTGGCCTCGGCGCGAATGATCGCGAAGGAGTTGCGATAGATCTCCTGACCGTCGCGGATGTAATCAAGCATCAAGGGGGCTCCGTGAGCGGGCGTCGAGCAGGGCCGCGACCGCTTCAATAGTAAGGTTGCGTGCGTGCAGTGCGCCAAAACCCGGCTGCGCTGCATCGCGAAAATAGAGGTCGTAGTGACCGTGGGCGACGGCCAGTAATGTGACAGGCGCCGTATGCGCGGCGGCGCAGGAGCGCGCGCACCCGCTCAAATGGACACTCGGCGTTTGTCCGTGACGTTGCAGCAATGTCGCCAGTTGCAAGGCATCACCCTTGGTCTCGGCCAGGCTTTTACCGCAGCCGTTTGAGCCGGTGCAGGCAATCAACCGGGACAATGGCAGATCGGCTTCGCACTGCAAGCCCAGACATTGCAATTGCCGAATGACCTCAGCGGCGTTTTCCGTGCGGACATTGGGCAACAGCAGGCTTTGCCAAGGCGTGAAGCGCAGACTGGAATCACCGAACTCCCGCGCCAGTTGTGCCACACCCCGCAGCATCGCCGGATCGAGTCGCCCCAGCGGCGGGACGGCTCCCATATAGACAACACCGGACTCGGCCTGGGGATGGGCACCCATGTGCAAATCACTGGAGCCCGAAACCCGTTGCCAACCGATAACGGCCTGCAGCGGCACTCGCTCAGCCAGTCGAAGCACAATGCCCCCGATCGGGTACTCGGCCAGCAAATGGCGCATTCGCGTCTGCTCGGGGCGCGCCAGTTCAAGGAACAACTCAAGGACCGCGACTACCAGCGCGTGCCCGTCAGCCAGTGCAACCGAACCGGCGGGGCTGTCCGTCGGACATCCCGCCAGACCGAACGCCAGCCGTCGCTCGCCGTCTTGTTCAAACGCCGAGAGCCACAGGTCATGGGGATGCTCGAGCATCGTCAGGTCTTCACCGCCATCAAGCTGCACGGCGAACTTGGCACTGAGGTCGTGGAACGCTTCCTGGTTTTGCAGTGTGGCGAGGATCTGCCCGGCCAGCGGGCGGGTGTCGAACAGCATGCGCCGATCGATCCCGGCACCGGGGCTGAGCATCAGGTTGCGCACATCGTCGCCAGCCGCCGTACGCGGCCCCAGATCGGCGGCCAGCAGGCTGTCGATCAATGCCGCTTGCTCGTTGCCAATGCCGCGGATCTGCAGGTTGGCCCGGTTGGTCGCCTCGATCGCTCCGCTGGCATATCGCTCGGAGGCATCGGCCACAGCGATTGCCTGGTGCGCACGGATGGCGCCACCGTCGAGTTTGATCCGGCAAATACCACCGTCCAATGCCTGGACGACACGCAACAACCCGGGACAGGCGGAAGGGCGCAAGCGGTTGGGTATCTGACGTGACTTCACAGGACGACCGGTACAAGACGAAGGACAGCATTATGCCTGCTTTGTCCGGCCTGATGAAAAGCCCTGGCAGGTTGACGACGAAAAGCGCGTGATCCCCAGCCCAGGCTTTTCGCCTCAAGACTGAATCGCCATCGCAAGTTCTGATTGAACACTCAGTGAAAAACGCTAACAGCAAGAATCAATTCAACCAACCAGACATATTTAAACCACACACCAACCCTTGTACTTTTCACCACAACCCGAATTAAAACAACGGCAAAAAACCAGCTATTTCAAGGGAACAAAAAATGATATATGAAAAAACAACTGGAATATTGACTGCCCACAACCTTATTTCATGCATCGAAGAAATTTCATTGCAGGATTACGACGACTTCACCCATTGCACACAAATAGCCACCCAGTCCGCAGACAGGGTTGGCAGTCGCTTCGCCGACTCGACAACGTGGCTGAATGAATACGTTGCGACGTTGAATTTTTTCGGCTGGTCTGTCTTTCAGGATGCCATCTTCACCCGCACTCAACACTCCGTTTCGAAAAGCATTGCCGAGTTTCTGGTCCAAAGCGCTCAAACCATGCCGGACAGCAGGCAAGGGAACGCTATGATTGACACACTCGACGCATTGAAACCCAACCAGCCGGCGCTTTATTCACTGGACCAACAAAGTTCCCTGGGAGAGCGCTTTCAAGTAATACCCACACGCTACGACTCAAAGGGGTTTCTTGAAATTGCAGTCTTTAATCTTGAGTTAGTTACCACGATCAAAAAAAGTAGTTTTCTATTCTGGAACATGGAAGATCACGCTGCAAAAATCATCCAGCAACGTGCTTATCTTAAACTGGACAAAAACATACTCGAAAGCAAAAGATCGCTCATCGAACGCAAGCGGCTCGAAATCAGAATGAAGAGATTCGACCTGAAAAAGAACCATTAACTGGATAAGCCCTGATCACGTTTACAGACACCAGCGACAGGCGAACTCAATCCACACCGCGCTATGATGCACCACCGCACAGGTCGACACAGACCGGCAGCGTGATGATTTGGCTTCGATTGATAGAAGAGGAACAGCATGACCCCCTGGCTGACAGTGGTAGGCATTGGAGAAGAAGGCTTCAAGGGGCTTGGCAAAAATGCCCGACACGCTCTGCTGAACGCTACGCGGATCATTGGCGGTCAACGGCAACTGGACTTGTTGCCAGCCTGCATCTGCGGCGTACGGCAATTGTGGCCCAGTCCTTTCGCCCTTGACCCGGTTTTGGCGAAACAGGGAGAACCCGTTTGCGTCCTGGCCAGCGGTGATCCGATGTTTTTCGGGGTGGGAGCCAGTCTCTCCCGACATTTATCCAGCGATGAAATGCTTGTTCTGCCCGCTCCCTCTTCCTGCTCGCTCGCCGCGGCGCGAATGGGCTGGCCTTTGCAGGAAGTGGTCACGTTGTCGGTGGTTGCCCGCCCCGTCGCCGCACTCAACGCGCAATTGTCCAGTGGCGTGCGCTTGCTGGTGTTGAGTAACGACGGCCGCAGCCCCGCCGCCATCGCCGCACTGCTGCGTGAACGTGGTTTCGGCCCGAGCCGGATAACGGTGCTCGAACATTTGGGCGGTGAAGCCGAGCGACGTGTCGACGGCATCGCCAATGACTGGACCGATCCTGTGATCGCCGACCTGAACCTGATCGCTATCGAGTGCATCGCCGAGCCGAACACGCTACGCCTGTCGCGACTGGCCGGCCTGCCGGACTCCGCCTTCAGGCACGACGGCCAACTGACCAAGCGCGATGTGCGCGCCATCACCCTCGCGCGCCTGGCCCCGATCCCCGGCGAACTGTTGTGGGATGTCGGCGCCGGCAGCGGTTCGATCGGCATCGAATGGATGCGCGCCCACCCCGGTTGCCGCGCACTGGCCATCGAGGCAGATGCGGGCCGACAAGCGTTGATCGAACACAACCGCGATGCCCTCGGCGTTCCCGGCCTGCAACTGGTTCGCGGCAGCGCGCCGCAGGCACTGACCGGGCTGGAGCGGCCGGATGCGATTTTCATCGGCGGCGGCGTCACCCGCGAGGGCGTGCTCGATACCTGCTGGGCCGAACTCAAACCCGGTGGCCGGCTGATTGCCAACGCAGTCACACTGCAAAGTGAAATGACCCTGATGGCCTGGCGCGAGCAACACGGCGGGGAGCTGACGCGAATTCATATCGCCCAGGCCCAACCGCTGGGCGACTTCGACACCTGGCGCCAGGCCTTGCCGATTACCTTGCTGGACGTGACGAAGCCCTTCGATGCGTGACGAAACCGCCGAACACCCCGCCCCTCTGCGCAGCGGCCTGACCACCGGCAGTTGCGCCACGGCCACCAGCCTCGCCGCCGCGCGTCTGCTGCTGGCTGGTACATCGGCCGATGCGGTGGAAATCGTGTTGCCCAAGGGCAAACAGGTGCAGATGCGCCTGGAGTTCTGCCGCCTCACCGACGACGGCGCCGAATCGGGAACCCTCAAGGACGCCGGTGACGATCCGGACGTGACCCACGGTGCCCTGCTCTACTCCCAGGTGCGCCTGAGCAGCGAACCGGGGACGCGCTTCAAGGCCGGTCGCGGCGTCGGCACCGTGACCCGGCCCGGGCTGGTGCTGGGAGTCGGCGAGCCCGCGATCAACCCAGTGCCGCGCAAAATGATCAGCGAACACCTGGCCCGACTGGCTGACGAGCTCGACTACAGCGGCGGTTTCGAGGTCACGGTCAATGTCGAGAACGGCGAGGCACTGGCACTGAAAACCATGAATCCGCGCCTGGGCATTCTTGGCGGTCTGTCGATCCTCGGCACCAGTGGTATCGTCCGACCGTTTTCCTGTGCGGCCTACATCGCCTCGATCCACCAGGGCATCGACGTGGCGAAAACCAACGGTTACCTGCACATCGCCGCCTGCACTGGCAACGCCAGCGAAGACACCATGCGCCGGGTCTACAACCTGCCGGAAATCGCCCTGATCGAAATGGGCGACTTCGTTGGCGCCGTGCTCAAGCACCTGCGCAAAGTACCTGTGGATAAACTCAGCCTGTGCGGTGGTTTCGGCAAGATCAGCAAACTGGCGGCCGGGCACATGGATTTGCACAGTCGTCATTCGAGCATTGACCTGCCGCAACTGGCGTTATGGGCGGCGCAGGTCGGCGCCGATGCGGCGTTGCAGCAGAACATCCGCGAGGCCAACACCAGCCAGCAGGCACTGGCCATGGCCGCCGCAGCCGGGGTTGCCCTGGGCGATGCCGTCTGTCAGCACGCCCTGGATTTTGCCCGCAGCGTGGTGCCTGCGCAGGTTCAGGTGGAAGTCTTCGCCATCGATCGCCAGGGCGGGATCGTTGGCCATGCGGGAGCCTTTCAATGAAGCGCATCCTCTTGCTCGGCGGCGTGACCGAAGCCATGGCCATTGCCCGCACGCTGGGACCGCAGCACATCTACAGCCTGGCCGGCGTAGGTCGGATACCAACGGATCTGCAATGCCAGGTTCGCGTCGGCGGCTACGGCGGCACCGAGGGTCTGGCGCAATTCATTCGCAAAGAAGGCATCGATCTGCTGCTCGATGCCACTCACCCCTACGCCGCCCGAATCAGCCAGAACGCCGCGACTGCCGCACGCTTGAGCGGCATTCCCTGCTGGGCGCTGCGGCGTCCGGCCTGGCAAGCCCAGGCGGGTGATGACTGGCGGGAAGTCAGCGATTGGGCCGGACTGATCGACGCCCTGAAGCCCTTCCGTCGACCGCTGTTCACCCTCGGTCGCGAGCCCCTGCAACACCTGGACGAAATTCCAGCGGAACAATTCTGGACCCTGCGCGCACTGGATGTGTATCCGGGCAACGAGCGCTGCGAAGTGATTGGCGCACGTGGGCCCTTCCTGATCGACGATGAACGCGAGTTGTTCGAACGGCGAAACATCGACGTGCTGATCAGCAAGAACAGCGGCAGCACGGCGACCGAACCGAAACTGGAAGTCGCACGTGAACGTGGGGTGCCGGTGATTGTCTTGAAGCGGCCGGTGTTGCCCGACGTGGATCGTGAATTCCTCTCGGTGGCGGATATGCTGGATGTCCTATCGATGTAGGACTGTTCCTGAGAGTTGCTAAATCCAGCGATTGCGCTGGCAATAAACTCAGACGCAGCTGGCTATCTACTCTACGACCGCATTCCTATAGTTCGCCTCCTCCTGAACCGATCAAGCGCACCCGACATCCACGGGGATGAATGGCCTCGCCCAAAAGAAAGTGACGCTTGCCACCCTGTATCCCAAGGAATACGATTAAATATGGTCGAATTTGAGCGATCCCGAGTATTTGCTGACTGGCTCAACTCGCTGAGGGACACCATTGGCAAAGCTCGAATAATCGCGAGACTCCGGGCAGCCGAGTATGGAAATTTTGGTGATTGTGAATCTGTAGGTGCTGCGGTGTATGAGATGCGCGTTCACTACGGCCCAGGCTACAGGTTGTACTTCACTCGCAGAGATGAGGTGATTTACTTGCTGTTGATCGGGGGTGACAAGTCGACTCAAAAACGAGATATCAAACGTGCTATTCAAATGGCACACAATATCGGTAATGAGGAGTAAATCATGGCCGAACAATTTACCCGTTTTGATGCCGCCGAGTTTCTCAAGACACCGGAAGAAATGGCGGCTTATCTGGATGCCTGCTTTGAAGAGGATGCTGGAGACGGCGTGCTGATACGTGCAGCGCTCAACGATATCGCCCGGGCAAAGGGCATGACACAAATAGCCCGTGATGCCGGCTTGGGGCGCGAGAGTCTGTACAAGGCACTGAGCAGTAGTGGCAATCCGGAATTCGCGACTATCATGAAGGTTATGAAAGCCTTGGGTCTGCGTTTGCACGCCATCGCTGTCTGATGCTGCGACACCACACCGCACGCCGCCTTTTTACTTATCGGCCCTGATCAGGCTAAATAGCCCGCGCCTGATCGCCCACCCAAACGGATTTTGTCCCATGTCCCGACACCGGCTCGCAATTGCCTGGATAGCCTGCTTCGCAGTGCTGTTCAACATGCTCGCCATGCCGATGTCCGGAGCGATGGCGCAAACGGCGAAGTCATCCGCCGAACAGTTGTTGTGGGGCAGCTTCTGCAGCTCCAGCGGCACCAGGATAGTGGCGATTTCCATCGGCGACCTTGAACAGAAAGCCCCGCAAAGCGACGATCATTCCAACATGCAGCATTGCTGGTGCTGCTCGGGTTCCGCGCCATTGGTGGCGTTGCCGGGGCATACGCCACAACTGTATTTCGCGCACTTCGAGTCCAACCGAAGCCTGCCTGCCACCTCTCTGGAAAGCCCGTCACCGCGCCAGCAATGGCCGAGTCTCAACCCCCGCGCGTCCCCTCTGGTGTGATTTTTTCTCGCAATTGACTGCGTTTTAAATCGTTCCGGAGAATTGCCATGTTGAACAAACTCGTCGTTCTGGCTGCGTTGCTGCTGCCTGCCTGCTTTGCCAATGCCCACGAATACAAGGTCGGCACACTGGAAATCGCTCATCCGTGGTCCCAGGAGTTGCCGCCCAATGCGCCCACCGTTGCGGCGTATTTCGTGATCAACAATCAAGGCAAGACCGCCGACCGCCTGCTCAGCGTCGACACCCCCATTGCGGACGAAGCGCAATTGCATGAGCACGTGATGCAAGGCGACATGATGAAAATGCAGCACGTACCGAGCGTGGAAGTGCCCGCCGGTGGTGAGGTCACTTTCGCACCTATGGCCTATCACGTGATGTTGCTGGGCCTCAAGGACCGCAGTCTGCTCACTGACGGCAAGCGCTTCCCCATGACGCTGCACTTCGAGAAGTCCGGTGACGTGACGGTCGAAGTCGCGGTGCAGAAGCAGGCGCCGGACGCCATGCAAGAACACAAGCACGCGCCATAACCACCCGCGCTGAATACGCCCATGCGCCCGCTTAGCGCCAGGTCATCCAGGTCACGCAATCAGGCATTGAGCCTGACACGTGGCAGCTGGATCAGCCTGTTTGCCATGCTGATGATCTTTATCGGTCCGCTGATTTCTCAGTCGATGCCGATGGATTCGCGCGCCATGTCGATGAACATGCCTACGGGTATGAGCATGGACATGTCGGCGATGGAGCATGCCGACCATGGCACGCAAGCCACCGCCGAGCATTGCCCGCCGGCCCCGGGGCACCATGTGCTGTGGGAAAAATGCGGCTATTGCAGCCTGCTGTTCAATTGCCCGGCGCTGACCGGTGGCGTGTCTTTCGCCAACTTCGTCATCCCGCCCGTCAACACCTTCACCACACCCTCTGCGCGCCAGGGCCATGCCCGGCCAACCTTCTTCCCCGGCGCCCGTACCCGCGCCCCGCCCGTCGTCGCGTAAACACTCACTTCTGATTTCACACGGTCCGCAAGACAGCCAAAGCAACCTGTGGGAGCGAGCTTGCTCGCGAAGAGGAAGTGTCAGTCAACGTTGATGTCGTCTGGCACACCGCTTTCGCGAGCAAGCCCGCTCCCACAGGGACAGCCTCAGGCTGCCGGCCGTGTCGTTTACGACTGTTCGATGGAAATTGTCATGTCCAGGTTTTCCGCTGTCCCGTGCTTGAGCCCTGCCCAAGCCTCTTATGCCCTGAACGAATCCGGTGTTCGTTTCAGACACGCCACCGCCATCCTGTGCGGTGCATTGCTGGCGCCTTCTGCGCTGGCCGATGATCATGCCGGTCACACCGAAGAACTGAGCCCGACGGTGATTACCGCCGTTGCGCCCAGCTCGCCCCTGACCATCGTCACCAACCCCAAGGACCCGCGCCAACCGGTGCCGGCCAGCGATGGCGCCGATTACCTGAAGACCATCCCCGGCTTTGCCATGGTGCGCAATGGCGGTACCAATGGTGACCCGGTGCTGCGCGGCATGTTCGGCTCGCGGCTGAACATCCTCACCAACGGCAGCATGATGCTCGGTGCCTGCCCGGGCCGGATGGACGCCCCGACCTCCTACATCTCACCGGAAACCTACGACAAGCTCACCGTGATCAAAGGCCCGCAAACCGTACTGTGGGGACCGGGTTCCTCGGCTGGCACTATCCTGTTCGACCGCGAGCCGGAGCACTTCGGCGAACTCGGCACACGGGTCAACGCCAGCGTGCTGGCCGGCTCCAACGGCCGCTTCGACAAACTGGTGGACGCTGCCGCCGGTGGACAATCGGGTTATGTGCGGGTCATCGGCAACACCGCGCACTCCGACGACTACCAGGACGGCAACAACGACACCGTGGCGTCGCGCTATGACAAATGGAACGGCGACGTGGCCGTCGGCTGGACGCCGAACACCGACACCTTGCTGGAGCTGACCGCCGGCCGTGGCGATGGTGAAGCCCGCTACGCCGGGCGCGGCATGGACGGCTCGCAGTTCCTGCGCGAAAGCCTTGGCCTGCGCTTCGAGCAATCCAACATCGGCGAGGTACTGGATAAGGTCGAGGCGCAGGCCTACTACAACTACGCCGATCACGTGATGGACAACTACACCCTGCGCACGCCGTCCGGCACCGGGATGATGGCCGGCCCCATGGCCTCCAACGTCGACCGCCGCACCCTCGGCGCCCGGGTCAAGGCCACCTGGCGCTGGACTGATGTGCAACTGATCAGCGGCATCGACGCGCAGACCAACGAACATCGCCAGCGCGGCGCCATGGGCGTCGACACCTACAAGGACCTGCCGTACACCAAGGATGCCGACTTCCATAACTACGGAGTCTTCGGCGAATTGACCTGGTACGCCGCCGACCGTGACCGCCTGATCAGCGGCGCGCGCCTGGACCGCGCCTCGGCCAAGGATTATCGGCAGACCACCGGCTCGGGCATGATGACCCGCCCGAATCCGACCGCCGACGACACCCGCGCCGACACCCTGCCGAGTGGTTTCATCCGCTATGAACATGACCTGGCCGACAGCCCGACCACCCTGTATGCCGGCCTTGGTCACTCCCAGCGGTTCCCGGATTACTGGGAGCTTTTCTCTCCCAAGTCCGGCCCCGCCGGTTCGGTGAATGCCTTCGACTCGATCAAACCGGAAAAAACCACCCAGCTCGATTTCGGCCTGCAATACAAGACCGAAGACCTCGAAGCCTGGGCCTCGGCTTACGTCGGGCAGGTGCGCGATTACATCCTGTTCAACTACACCCCGACAATGATGGGTACGACCTCGCAAGCCGAAAACATCGACGCGCGAATCATGGGCGGCGAACTGGGCGCCGCCTACAACTTCACCGACAACTGGAAAGCCGACGCGACCCTGGCCTACGCCTGGGGCAAGAACAGCAGCGATGGCAGTGCATTGCCGCAGATGCCGCCGCTGGATGCGCGTTTCGGCCTGACCTACAGCGAAGACAACTGGAGCGCCGGCGCACTGTGGAGAGTGGTCGCCGCACAAAACCGTATCGACCAGAACAAGGGCAACGTGGTCGGCAAGGACTTCGACAAGACGCCGGGCTTCGGCGTGTTCTCCCTCAACGGTGCCTATCGGATCAACAGCAACTGGAAGGTCAGCAGCGGCGTCGACAACCTGTTCGGCAAGGCTTACGCCGAGCACTTGAACCTGGCCGGCAACGCCGGTTTCGGCTACCCCGCCAATGACCCGCAAGCCATCAAGGAACCGGGGCGCACGCTCTGGACCAAGGTGGACATGAGTTTCTAAAAGCTTCGCGAGCAGGCTCGCTCCTACAGGGGAGCGAGCCTGCTCGCGATCGGTTGCGCAGCAACCGCCAAAACAAACAACTAAAAGATCCAGCCAAGCGGAGCACACGTGATGAAACAGCCCAAAGTGAATTTCTACAACCTGGCCTGGCGCTGGCATTTCTATGCCGGATTGTTCGTTGCGCCATTCATGGTGATGCTGGCGTTGACCGGCACCGTCTACCTGTTCAAACCGCAGCTCGACTCGCTGATGTACAGCAGCCTGCTCAACGTCCCGGCCGGTCATCACACCGTCCCGGCCGACGACCTGCTGACACGGGTGAAAACGGCTTACCCACAAGGTCAGGTCACCCAGTACCTGCCGCCGGTCAATGCCGAGCGCAGCGCGCAGTTTGTCGTGCTCAACGATGAAAAGGAGCTGAACGTTTTCGTTGATCCGTACCACGGTGACATCCTCGGTGAACAAGATGCCAAGAAGAACCTGCAAGCCATCGCCCGGTCGATTCACGGCGAGCTGATGATCGGCACCGTTGGCGATCGGCTGATCGAACTGGCCGCCGGATGGGGCGTGGTGCTGGTGGTGTCCGGCATTTTCCTGTGGTGGCCGCGCGGTCAGGCGGCAGGCATTTTGTGGCCACGCCTGAACAGTCGAGGTCGCGTATTGTGGCGCGACCTGCACGCGGTCACCGGGTTCTGGGGCGCGTCCCTGCTGCTGGTGATGCTGCTTAGCGGCATGACCTGGACCGGTTTCTGGGGCAAGCAATACGCCGAAGTGTGGAACGTGTTCCCGGCGGCCATGTGGGATGACGTGCCGAAGTCCGACGTCGAGGCACGCAGCCTCAACACCGCCACCCGCCAGACCGTGCCGTGGGCCATGGAAAACACCCCGATGCCGATGTCCGGCGACCATGCCGAGCACATGGCCCACGACGGCGCAGCGGCCGGTCCGGCATCGCCGACCATCCGCCTGCAGGACGTACAAAACATCGCCAGAGAGCGCAAAGTCGAACCGGGCTACAGCATCACCCTGCCGACCACCGCGACCGGAGTGTTCACCATCGCCGTATTCGCCGACGACCCACGCAATGACGCCACGCTGCACATCGATCAGTACACCGGCAAGGTCCTGGCCGATGTACGCTTCGAGCAGTACGGCACCGTCGCCCGCGCCACGGAAATCGGCGTGATGCTGCACGAGGGCAAGATGTTCGGTGTGTTCAATCAGATCGTCGTGTTGCTGATCTGCCTGATGATTTTGCTCAGCGCGGTCAGCGGCGTGGTGATCTGGTGGAAGCGCCGTCCGCAAGGAAAACTCGGCGTGCCGCCGCTGCGCCATGACCTGCCAAAATGGAAAACCGCGATGGTGATCATGTTCGCCCTGGCAGTGGCCTTCCCGTTGGTGGGTGCTTCTCTGGTGGTGGTGTGGGTGCTCGATCGCGTGCTGCTGTCGCGCTTTACCCGGCAAACTGAGTCGGCTTCATCTTCATCTTGAAACAGGCGAGATGCGCCGGGCGAAAGGCACTGTAAACTCCCCGCGCATCACCTCAGCCCCATCGCGAGCAAGCTCGCTCCCACAGGGATTGCGTAAGACCTGTGGGAGCGGGCTTGCCCGCGATGGGGCCATCAGCATCACCTCAAGAGTCACTGCATGACCTCGCTGAATCTGACAAACCTTGCCTGGTCCCCACTGGGTCACGGCCATTGCCACCACCAATTCCAGCTGCGTGACGCCTCGCTACACGTGGCCGCCGGTGAGTTCGTCGGGCTGATCGGCCCCAACGGCAGTGGCAAGACCAGCCTGTTGCGGTGTGCCTGGCGCTTCAATCAACCGGAAAGCGGCGAGGTCAGACTCGATCACCAGAACGTCTGGAAGCACTCCTCGCGCTGGTGCGCGCAACGCATCGCCGTGGTGTTGCAGGAGTTCCCTGATGCCTTCGGCCTGACTGTCGAGGAAGTGGTCGCCATGGGCCGCACGCCGCACAAAGGCTTGTTCGATGGCGACACCCTTGAAGACCGCGACCTGGTCAATCAGGCCCTGGAATCCGTCGGCCTCAAGGGCTTCGAAGACCACGGGTTCGCCACTCTCTCCGGTGGTGAAAAACAGCGGGTCATCCTCGCCCGCGCCCTGGCCCAGCAACCACAACTGCTGATCCTTGACGAGCCGACCAACCACCTCGACCCGCGTTATCAGCTTGAGCTTTTGAAGTTGGTCAAGCGCTTGAATATCGGCACCCTGGCGAGCATCCACGACCTCAATCTGGCGGCGGCTTTTTGTGATCGACTGTACGTGATCAACCATGGTCGTATCGTCGCCAGCGGCACGCCAAAAGAAGTCCTGACCGCTGCGCTGCTGCGCAATGTATTCGGCGTCCAAGCACTGATCGATGAACATCCACTGCACGGCTACCCACGAATCACCTGGATAACCCAACCATGACTTTGCGTTCCCTGCTGCGTTCCTGCCTCTCTCTCGCGATGCTGCTGGGCAGCACCCAGGCATTGGCCGAAGCCACCCGTTACCCGCTGACAATCAAAAGCTGCAACCGCGAAGTGACCTTCAAGCAGGCACCAAAACATGCGCTCAGCCACGACATCAACATGACCCAGATGATGCTCGCCCTCGGCCTCAAACCACGGATGGCCGGTTACAGTGGCATCAGTGGCTGGAAGGCCGTGACGCCCGAGATGCAGAGCATTCTCGAAGGCCTGCCGGAGCTGGCGGCCAAGTACCCGTCGGTGGAAACCCTGCTCGATGCCAACGTCGATTTCCTCTTCGCCGGTTGGGACTACGGCATGCGCGTCGGTGGCGATCTCACGCCGCAAACCCTGCAGCCGCTGGGCATCAATGTGTATGAACTGACCGAGTCCTGCGCCTTCGTGATGAAGCGCCCTGCCGCGACCCTGGAAGACACTTACAACGACCTGCGCAACCTCGGCAAAATCTTCGATGTGCAGGACCGCGCCAACGCGCTGATCGCCGACATGCAGAATCAGATCGCAGAGATCGGCAAGAACCTGCCGGCAGAAAAGCCGCGGGTTTTTCTCTACGACAGCGGCGAAGACCGCGCCATGACGTCCGGGCGCCTCGGCATGCCGCAAGCGCTGATCGATGCCGCTGGCGGGCACAACATTCTCGATGATGTCGACGCGAGCTGGACCCGGGTCAATTGGGAGACCGTGGTCGAGCGCGATCCGCAGGTGATCGTGATCGTCGACTACAGCGAAATCACCGCAGAGCAGAAGATCCGGTTCCTGCAGAATAACAAGGCGCTGCAATCGGTGGACGCGATCAGGAACCAGCGTTTCATCGTCATCCCTTACGTGCAGGCCACGCCGGGTATCGACAATGTGCTGGCAGCGGCAACCCTCGCCAAAGGTTTCCACGGCGAATGATCAATCGTCGTTTTGCGCTGCTGCTGATCGCCCTGGGCGCCGTGCTGCTGGTGTCGTGCGTAGTGTCGCTGGGCTTCGGCCCGGCCCGGGTGCCGGTGGACGTGGTGTGGCGGATCCTGCTGCACAAGCTGTTCGGCATCGGCGCGCAGGACTGGAGCGCCGGCCAGGATCACATCGTCTGGCTGATCCGCGTCCCGCGCATGTTGCTCGGCGCTCTGGTGGGCGCCGGCCTGGCACTGATCGGCGCGGTGCTGCAAGCAGTGACACGCAACCCGTTGGCGGATCCGCACCTGCTCGGCGCCACCTCCGGCGCCACACTCGGTGCGGTGATTGTGATATTGCATGTCGGCGAAATCGGCGGCCTGCTCACGTTGCCGATCGCCGCGTTCATCGGAGCATTGCTGAGCATGCTGGTGGTGCTGATGATCGCCAGTCGCCACGGGCGCCTGGACAGTGACCGGTTGCTGCTGTGCGGCGTGGCGGTCTCGTTCGTGATGATGGCGATCGCCAATCTGCTTCTGTTCATGGGCGACCATCGCGCCAGTTCCGCCGTGATGTTCTGGATGCTCGGCGGCCTCGGCCTGGCACGCTGGGAGCTGCTCACGCTGCCGGCACTGAGTGTGTTGCTCGGACTGGTCCTGTTGCTCGGCATGGCACGACCGCTGAACGCATTGATGGCCGGAGAACAGACCGCCGTCACCCTGGGCCTGAATGCCCGTGCGGTGCGTCTGCGAGTGTTCGTGATCGCTTCGCTGATGACCGGAGTGCTGGTGTCGATCAGCGGCTCCATCGGCTTTGTCGGGCTGATGGTGCCGCACATTGCGCGTCGACTGGTGGGGGCCGAACATCGTCGGTTGCTGCCGGTTTGTCTGTTGCTCGGCAGCGTATTCCTGATGTGGGTCGATGTCGCTGCCCGCACGCTGATCGCCCCGGAAGACTTGCCTATCGGCGTTGCTACCGCGGCGATTGGCGGGCTGTTCTTTATCGGCCTGATGCGTCGCTGCTGACGTAGTGCACGAACTGTGCGCAGTTACAACTCGTCGCGCTGAAACCTGACCGGTGCCAGTGGCGACTGGAGTCGAACGACCTTCCAGTCTTGACCCAACCGCCCCGTGCGATTCCAGAAATGGGCCGCCTGCAATACCCGCAACTCGCCGGTTTCAGCCAGTTTCGAAATGAAGTCTGCCATCGACAATTTCGTTACCCACCGACCGTCGACGAAATCGATCTGGCGGGTCAGCAGCAACTGCTTTTCTGCCTGTGTATTTTCGGGTACGTACTTGATCAGCGCACCATGGGGCGTCGAGTAGTAGTACGCACTGATGTTGAAGCCTTTAGCCTTCAAGGCATGAGTATGAAGCTGCATCAGCATCGGCGAAGTGAAGCTGCTGTAGACCTGCTCTTCATCGGCTGCCAGAGGAGAGACACCCGACAGGTAGAGCTGATGGCTCGCCATCAGTTTATAGCCAGGCGCAAAGCGGGGGGCTTCATTTCTGCGGCTGGTATCAGGATCCGTGAGCGTGCGGAAGATCCGACCGAGGCCGGCAAGGCTGTCATCCGTTTGCGGCAATGGCTCCAGTCCGCAATAGGAATAGGTATCGGGTTTGGCCACTATGGCGCTCTCGTAGGTGGTCACCTGCGTGTAGGCGCTTCCCGCGCGCCGTTGAATGTAGCTGGCAGCATCGTCGGGATGATGGAATATCGGCCCCATGGGCAGTTCGGGTTTCCAGCTCCAGAGCTCCTGCTCGGACATGCCCGGATGACGCGGTTGCCAGTATCGCGCCACATACCCCTTCGCCCAGCAATCACTGGATACCAGAACCTCCAGTCTCCCGGCCTTGACCATGCGCTGGATGTAATCGCCCAGAGTGAAGGTGCGCAGGCGGATATTACGCAGGTCGGCATGCGCCTGTTCAAGCGAGCCAAAAGCGCTTCGGGCACTCGCCGACTGACTGGCCGCGTCGGGTGGTACCCCTGGTGTGTAGTAGACTTTTTCAAATTGCAACAGTGCACCATCGGCACAAGAAAAATAAATCGGTCTGTAATCATTGCTGATCCTCGCCCTTGCCAATACCTGATGCACTGCCATGGGCGAGAAGAAAAAGCTCCCGAACTCGTCATCACCTGCGTCTTTCTCCTGGCGCGCGGCGCATAGATAAACACTTGAAACGATGTAACCCGATGGCAATTGCCCTTCGGGAAAGACGCGGTCATATGCCAGTGCCGAGTCCTGCACCGCCACCGGCAAAGTGCTGTGATAAGTGCCAAGGCGCTCGTTGTGCAATATGAACCCAAAACCGGGGGCCGCACGTTCGCCCGCCTGCTCATGGGCAAACCGGGCTGCGGCGGACTCTTGAGCAAACATCGGACTGTAACGCGGCTCGCTGCTCGCCTTGGCATACGAATGTGTGCCGGGCTCCACAAGAGCGACATCGAGCCGATCGACCATACGTGGCCCCCCCCAGGCCGGACTGCCGACCACTACCTGCAAATAGCCATTCCTTGCCAGCGAGTCAATCCAGTCGACCGGGCTCAAATCCCCTTCATGGATACGTTTCCTGATCCACTCCGCGTCCAGGTCGTGGGGCAGGTTGCCGAAACCGTTCAGCGCGTTGGCCAGATCGGCATGGAACTGCCTCCAGGTCCCGCAACGGTAACGGATCACCGAACCATCCGGCCCGAACAGGTATTCGTCCAGATACCGCCCGCCTCGCTTGAAAGCGGTGTATACAACCTTGACCGAGAGCATGTTGAGGTACAGTTGCCTCTGCTTTTCTTCCAGGATCACCGGCACAGTCCGGCTCTGGCGCGAACGGTAACGGCCGACGATGGAACAACCGGCAGGAAAAAGCCCCGCGCCGATGCTTACATCCGGGAAGATCCACTCCACAGCGAAATCCTCATGGAGCGCAATCACTGGTTGAGTGGCGACAAACAAGCCGTCCGGACGCTTCAGTACCAGACCGCCATAGACCCTGTCGGTGTCAGCCGGAATTTGGGAGCGCGCGGACAACACCGCATCATTGGCAGTCGCGAAGGCCGCGCTCAACTGGCATCGCTCCAGATTCTGGGCGGGACGCCAGTTGGTGTCGACCACGCCTTCCCTGTCCCACACAGCATTGGTATGCAAGACGCTCAGTGCGCCACTGTTGGCCACCACCTTCACAAAATCGCTGGGGCTAAGTTTTCCGCTGGCCAGGTTGGACTGAACATCATCCAGCCCCATGTTCGGTGTAGCGTTATCGAATAGCTTGCTGTTCGTGCGCATGACGTACTTGAGCAGTGCACCGTCCTGCGTGCCGATATAAGTCGGGATCACGCCGGGCCCTTCAACGACGAGTGGTCGTCGGGAGTCATACACCGCAACGAACAGATCTCTGGGCACGATGAAGTGCCTGGCCAGCCACTCACGATTGGGACGGGTATGGGTGACACGCTGGCGCGAATAAAAACAGGAGTGGCGCTTAAAGGATTCCGGCGCGACCAGTTCCGAGAAGTCGTGGGTCAAGGAAAAAAGACTGCTACGAGAAAACAACTTGTCGCGAACACCATTGACCGCGACAAGCTCCGTCGCGACGTACTCTTCCTTGCCCTGCTGCTTGAGGATAAAGCCGAACCAGGTCTGTTCCTGGTCGGTCTGCCCCCTCATTCGGGAGAAACGGTCCTGCGCGGCTTCATCCGCCGAGGAAAAAATTGCGCTGTAGGCCACCTGTTGCGGCACCGGCCGTTCGCCAAGCGTCGGTAACGGACTCCACTGACCGGTCACCTTGCCCCGGTATCCCCATGGCGCGTTGTCGAGGACGATCCGCAATGTGCCTGCCTGCGCCACCTCCCGGACGAATTCGACCGGCAGGATGCTGCCCTGCTCAAGGCCTTGCGCCAGAGCCCCCGGGTTAGTCGGAGTGCCAAGGCGTTGCAACAGGCTCTGCCAGCCTGCACTGTCTTCCTCGAACCACAACAGACTGTCTTCAGCCCCGGACAAATAGGCCGGGACACCTGACGCGACGATATGGAACAACTCGTGAATGCTAAACATCTGCAAGCTCACGGTCGCGTCCATGCGCGACCACTTCAGGCGCCGTATCTGCGCCGCATCGAGGGTCGACAGCGCCTGATGCGAGTAGAACCAACTGTCTAATTGATGATTGGCCGGATAGACCGGCCGCCCTCGTCCGTCCACCGCAAACAGCTGAGTTTCCAGCAAGTGGTCCCCGGCCTCGACCGGTTCGGTGACGACAAATCTCTGTGCGCCGCGCTTGAAAATCATCGCGACAAACTTGCGGTCACGTCGTTGGCCGATCTGTTCGTGTGCATACCGAGCCGCGTCATCGGCCGAGAGAAATTCGCGGCTCATCTGAGGCACGGCATTGTTCGGGGTTTTGTTCTCATCCATGAAAGTGCTCCAACCTGAAAACAGACTTAAGTGAGCGCTCAGGTTATCCAGCGCAAAAATCCCGGGGTGGTACATATGTATATCGCCAGGCACCACTTGGGCGCACAGCCGTGCCCTGCTCGGCATTGCGCGCCCGAGCATGGTGCGGCGCGCAGGGTTCGTCCGCCGGAGATCGCTCTGAATTGACTGTTTTCACCCTTAGGCACAGCCCTTGCTAAAGACCCTTCAGTCGTCCGCATCTGCCAACCATAAAAACTCAATGTTCATGGAGATCGCACAATGAAGCGTCGCAGTTTGATCAAGGCTTTCACACTCTCGGCATCCATTGCCGCGATGGGCATGACCTGGACTGTCCAGGCCGCCGAGACCATCAAGGTCGGTATTCTGCATTCGTTGTCCGGGACCATGGCGATTTCCGAAACGTCGCTGAAAGACATGGCCTTGATGACCATCGACGAGATCAACGCCAAGGGCGGCGTGAACGGCAAGATGCTTGAGCCTGTGGTGGTCGACCCGGCGTCTAACTGGCCACTGTTCGCCGAGAAGGGGCGTCAGTTGCTGACCCAGGACAAGGTCGCCGTGGTGTTCGGTTGCTGGACCTCGGTGTCGCGCAAATCGGTGCTGCCGGTGTTCGAAGAACTCAACGGCCTGTTGTTCTACCCGGTGCAATACGAGGGCGAAGAGATGTCGCCGAACGTGTTCTACACCGGCGCCGCGCCGAACCAGCAAGCGATCCCCGCCGTTGAATACCTGATGAGCGAAGAAGGCGGCAGCGCCAAACGCTACTTCCTGCTCGGCACCGATTACGTCTACCCGCGCACCACCAACAAGATCCTGCGTTCGTTCCTGCATTCCAAAGGTGTGGCCGACAAGGACATCGAAGAGGTCTACACCCCGTTCGGTCACAGCGACTACCAGACCATCGTCGCCAACATCAAAAAGTTCTCGGCGGGTGGCAAGACAGCCGTTATCTCCACCGTCAACGGCGATTCCAACGTGCCGTTCTACAAAGAGCTGGCGAACCAGGGCCTGAAAGCCACCGACGTTCCGGTCGTGGCGTTCTCGGTCGGCGAAGAAGAATTGCGCGGCATCGACACCAAGCCACTGGTGGGCAACCTCGCGGCGTGGAACTACTTCGAATCGGTCGAGAATCCGGTGAACAAGAAGTTCGTCGATGACTGGAAGGCCTACGCGAAGAAACACAACCTGCCAGGCGCCGACAAGGCCGTGACCAACGACCCGATGGAAGCCACTTATGTCGGCATCCACATGTGGGCGCAAGCGGCGGAAAAAGCCAAGTCTACCGACGTCGACAAAGTCCGCGAAGCCCTGGCCGGCCAGACCTTTGCCGCGCCGTCCGGCTACACGCTCACCATGGACAAGACCAATCACCACCTGCACAAGCCGGTGATGATCGGCGAGATCCAGTCTGACGGTCAGTTCAACGTGGTGTGGCAGACCGAAGGACCGATCCGCGCCCAGCCGTGGAGCCCGTTCATCCCGGGTAACGACAAGAAGCCGGAGTATGCGGTGAAGAGCAACTGAGCCACTGGGTGTCGGTTCCAGGCACGGTGCCTGAGGCCGACACAATTCCCTGTGGGAGGGACCTTGCTCGCGATGAGGGCGGCACATTCAGCATCACTGTGACTGAACCACCGCTATCGCGAGCAAGCTCGCTCCCACATTGATCGCGTAAGGCCAATGACATGCCCACTGCCCTCTACCGCTACATCCTTGCCCTCGCGCTGCTACTGCCGATGGCCACCCATGCCGGCGACGCCGAAGACTTCGTCGCCGCCAATCCCGTGCAGCAAGCCAGGCTGCTGGAAGCCTGGGCCGCGCAGCCAGATCCGGCCCGCATCGAATTGATCAACGCCCTGCAACAAGGCGAGTTGACCATCGACGGGCAGCCGAAAACCCTGCGCCTGAACAACCGCCTGCGGGGTCTCATCGATACGGCCCTGGCCAGTCATCAGCTGCTCGCGGCCGACGCCAAAATTCGTCTGGCCGCCGCACAGCAATTGCAGAAAAGCGCCAAACCCGCGCAGCTGAAATTCCTCGACCAGCAACTGGCTGGTGAAAAAGATGAAGGCGCCCACGCAGCCCTCAGCCTGGCCCTGGCCAATCTGCAACTGGTCGACGCCGATCCGGCCGTGCGTCTCGCCGCCGTGCGTCTGCTCGGCGAAACCGGTGATCCACTGGCCCGTACCCGACTCGAAGGCCTGCTCGATCCCGGGGTCGAAACTGACGCCAACGTACGCACCGCCGCCGAGACCAGCCTCGCCCAGGTCAAACGCAAGCTGCTGGTAGGCGAGATGCTCGGCCAGGCATTCAGCGGTATGTCGCTGGGCTCGATACTGCTGCTCGCCGCACTCGGTCTGGCGATCACCTTCGGCCTGCTCGGCGTGATCAACATGGCCCACGGCGAGATGCTGATGCTCGGTGCCTACTCGACCTACGTGGTGCAACTGATGTTCCAGCGCTTCGCCCCGCAGGCCATCGAGTTCTATCCGCTGATCGCGCTACCCGTGGCGTTTTTCGTCACCGCGGCCATCGGCATGGCGCTGGAGCGCACGGTGATTCGCCACCTCTACGGCCGTCCGCTGGAAACCCTGCTCGCCACCTGGGGCATCAGCCTCATGCTGATCCAGCTGGTACGCCTGGTGTTCGGCGCGCAGAACGTCGAAGTCGCCAACCCCGCGTGGCTGTCGGGCGGGATTCAGGTGCTGCCCAATCTCGTGCTGCCGTACAACCGCATCGTCATCATTGCCTTTGCGCTGTTCGTGGTGGTGCTCACGTGGCTGCTGCTGAACAAGACACGCCTGGGTCTCAACGTGCGCGCAGTCACCCAGAACCGCAACATGGCCGCCTGTTGCGGCGTGCCCACCGGGCGCGTGGACATGCTCGCCTTCGGCCTCGGCTCGGGCATCGCCGGTCTCGGCGGCGTAGCTCTGAGCCAGATCGGCAACGTCGGCCCGGACCTCGGCCAGAGCTACATCATCGACTCGTTCCTGGTGGTGGTGCTCGGTGGTGTCGGCCAGTTGGCCGGTAGCGTGCTGGCCGCATTCGGCTTAGGGGTTGCCAACAAGATTCTCGAACCGCAGATCGGTGCCGTGCTCGGCAAGATCCTCATCCTCGCGCTGATCATTCTGTTCATCCAGAAACGTCCGCAAGGCCTCTTCGCACTCAAAGGACGGGTGATCGACTGATGAACCAGCCCCTGATGCTCAAGGCCACACAAAAGGCCGGCCCGAAAATCACGATTGCCGTCGGCGCGGTGATCCTCGCTCTGCTGCTGGCGTTACCGCTGTTGTCGCTGTTATCGCCGGACAACACGCTGCACGTTTCCGCTTACACGCTGACGCTGGTGGGCAAAATTCTTTGCTACGCCATCGTCGCACTGGCGCTCGATCTGGTGTGGGGTTACGCCGGCCTGCTGTCCCTCGGCCACGGCCTGTTCTTCGCCCTCGGCGGCTATGCCATGGGCATGTACCTGATGCGCCAGGCCTCGGGCGATGGTTTGCCGGCGTTCATGACGTTCCTGTCGTGGACCGAAATGCCGTGGTTCTGGACCGGTACCAGCAGCTTCCTCTGGACCCTGTGCCTGGTGGTTTTGGCGCCGGGGTTGCTGGCCTTGGTGTTCGGCTTCTTTGCCTTCCGTTCGCGGATCAAGGGCGTGTACTTCTCGATCATGACCCAGGCCCTGACCTTCGCCGGCATGTTGTTGTTCTTTCGCAATGAAACCGGCTTCGGCGGCAACAACGGCTTCACCAACTTCCGCACGATTCTCGGCTTCGGCATCACCGAGCCAGGCACCCGCGCGGTGCTGTTTTTCGCCACGGTGCTGTTGCTGGCGGCGAGCCTGTACATCGGCTGGCGCCTGGCGCAGAGCAAATTCGGACGAGTACTGACTGCGCTGCGCGATGCAGAGAACCGCCTGATGTTCTGTGGCTACGACCCGCGCGGGTTCAAGTTGTTTGTCTGGGTATTGAGCGCGGTGTTGTGTGGCCTGGCCGGTGCGCTGTACGTGCCGCAAGTGGGGATCATCAACCCGAGTGAGATGTCGCCGACCAACTCCATCGAAGCCGCGGTGTGGGTGGCGCTGGGCGGGCGCGGCACGTTGATCGGTCCGTTGCTCGGAGCCGGTGTGGTCAACGGCATGAAAAGCTGGTTCACCGTAGCGTTCCCCGAGTACTGGCTGTTCTTCCTCGGCGCACTGTTCATCGTCGTGACCCTGTACCTGCCCAAGGGTGTGATCGGTCTGCTGAAAAAAAGAGGTGAATCATGAGAGTCACTGCGACAGCTGAATTCATGCTCGAACCAGCGTTTTTTCCTGTGGAGCCCAACAAGGACGCCGGCAGCAGCCGCGATGCCATCGGTCTCGGCCAACGCGCCGGCAAAGGCCTGAACACCCGCCACGGCACCATCCTGACCCTTGAAGACATCAGCGTCAGCTTCGACGGCTTCCGCGCGCTGAACAATCTGAACCTGTACATCGGCGTCGGCGAACTGCGCTGCATCATCGGCCCCAACGGCGCGGGCAAGACCACCCTGATGGACGTGATCACCGGCAAGACCCGCCCCAGTCACGGCAAGGCCTGGTTCGGCGAAACCCTGGACCTGACGCAAATGAGCGAAGTGCAGATCGCCCAGGCCGGTATCGGCCGCAAGTTCCAGAAGCCCACGGTGTTCGAAGCCTTGAGCGTGTTTGAAAACCTTGAGCTGGCGCAGAAAACCGACAAATCCGTTTGGGCCAGCCTGCGGGCGCGCTTGAGCGGCGAGCAGAAAGACCGCATCGCCCAAGTACTGGATACCATTCGCCTGACCTCGTCGGTCAATCGCCCGGCCGGCCTGTTGTCCCACGGCCAGAAACAATTCCTGGAGATCGGCATGCTGCTGATGCAGGACCCGCAATTGCTGCTGCTCGACGAACCGGTCGCGGGCATGACCGACGCCGAAACCGAATTCACCGCCGAGCTGTTCAAGAGCCTGGCCGGCAAGCACTCGCTGATGGTGGTGGAACACGACATGGGCTTCGTCGGCTCGATTGCCGACCACGTCACGGTGTTGCATCAGGGCAGCGTGCTGGCCGAAGGGTCGCTGGAGCAGGTGCAGGACAACGAGCGGGTGATCGAGGTGTATCTCGGTCGCTAAACCTGCAAACACCTATCCAACTGTGGGAGCGAGCTTGCTCGCGATAGCGGTGTATCAGTCAACAACAATATTGAGTGTGCCGATGCCATCGCGAGCAAGCTCGCTCCCACAGGGGATCTGAGGAGAGTCTGGAAATGCTGCAAGTCGAAAAGCTGCACCAGTACTACGGCGGGAGCCACATCCTGCGCGGCCTGACGTTTGACGTGAAGGTCGGTGAAGTCACCTGCCTGCTCGGGCGCAACGGTGTGGGCAAGACCACGCTGCTCAAATGCCTGATGGGCCTGCTGCCGGCCAAAGAAGGCGCGGTCAATTGGGAAGGCAAGCCAATCACCACGTTCAAGCCGCACCAGCGAGTGCATGCCGGTATCGCCTACGTGCCACAGGGCCGGGAGATCTTCGGCCGCCTCACCGTGGAAGAGAACCTGCTGATGGGCCTGTCGCGCTTCCCCGGCAGCGAAGCGAAGGAAGTGCCGGCGTTCATCTACGAGCTGTTCCCGGTGCTGCTGCAAATGAAGCAGCGCCGGGGCGGCGACTTGTCCGGTGGCCAGCAACAGCAACTGGCGATCGGTCGTGCACTGGTCAGCCGCCCTCGCCTGCTGATCCTCGATGAGCCCACCGAAGGCATCCAACCGTCGGTGATCAAGGAGATCGGCGCGGTGATCAAGAAACTCGCAGCCCGTGGCGACATGGCCATTCTGCTGGTTGAGCAGTTCTACGACTTCGCCGCCGAGCTGGCCGATCAATACCTGGTGATGTCCCGGGGCGAAATCGTGCAACAGGGTCGCGGCGAGAATATGGAAGCTGAAGGGGTGCGCGGGCTGGTCACGATCTGAGCTTCTGTCCACAGCGGGCTCGAAGCACCATTTTGTCGCACCATCTTCCACGCCGCGCCCCCAACTGGTGCGCGGCGACGTTCAACGGCGCTCTCCTTCCAGTGATGCCCTGCGGCACAGCCTTTGCAACCCTCCTGAGGACCTCTCGATAAGCACTGACCATGACTCTTCCTGCATCCGGCGTTTTGTTTACCCCCAGTTGGCATGCCGAACTGGAACTGGGCTACGCCCGGTTCGACAACACCACCCGCCCGGTCCAGCGCCGTCACAAAGGTCCGTTGCGGGTGCAAAAGCACCTTTACGCCGAAGGGCCTGAAGTCTGCCAGCACATCATCGTCCACCCGCCCGGTGGGATTGCCGGCGGTGATCGACTGGACATTTCGGCCAGCGTCGAGCGTGATGCCTGGGCACAAATCACCAGCCCCGGCGCGGCAAAGTGGTATCGCGCCGCCGGCCCCGCCTATCAGCAGCTGAAGTTGAAGGTGGCGGCCGGTGCGACACTGGAATGGTTGCCCCAGGAGACGATCATTTTCAGTGCGGCGCAGGCTGAACTCAGCACCGGGATTGACCTTGAGGGAGATGCCCGTTTGTTCTACTGGGACGTCGTGGCCCTGGGCCGTCCGGCCAGTGGCGAACGCTTCGACCTTGGGCACTTCCAGGCGCAACTGGATATCCGCCGCGACGGCCAGTTGCTCTGGCACGAACGCCAGCGCATTGTCGGGGCTGACGGTTTGCTGGACTCGCCGATTGGGCTGGATGGGCATTCGGTGTTTGCGACATTGCTGGTGACGGGTGAAATTGATAGCGAACTGCTGGAGCGCTGCCGCTCGCTGAGCCATGACGTGCGCGGGGATCTGACGCAGTTGCCGGGGTTGCTGGTTGCCCGATGCCTGGCCAGTGAGGCGCTGTTGGCGCGAGGCTGGCTTATCGACTTATGGCGATTGTTGAGACCGGCGTTATTGGGGCGCGAGGCCGCGCCACCACGAATTTGGAACACGTGAAATACGATTCAATGTGGGAGCGGGCTTGCTCGCGAAAGCGGTGTGTCAGGCGACATACGTGTTGAATGAAGGTCCGCGTTCGCGAGCAAGCCCGCTCCCACAGGGGTCTGTGCAAGCAGATCCCACTCTTTTTAATCTGCCCGGATGGATGTCTACGATGGACCTGACCCCACGCGAAAAAGACAAGCTGCTGATCTTCACCGCCGGCCTGGTGGCCGAGCGACGTTTGGCTCGCGGCGTGAAACTCAATTATCCGGAGGCCATGGCCTACATTTGCGCCGCGCTGCTTGAAGGCGCCCGCGACGGCCAGACCGTGGCCGAGCTGATGCACTTCGGCACCACTTTGCTGAGCCGCGAACAAGTGATGGAAGGCATCCCGGAAATGATCCCGGAAATCCAGGTCGAGGCCACGTTCCCCGACGGCACCAAACTGGTCACCGTCCACCAACCCATCGCCTGAGGCCGCGCCATGACCTACCACATCCGCGATGCCGTGCATGCCGACCTGCCAGCCATCCGTGACATTTACAACGACGCGGTACTCAACACCACGGCGATCTGGAACGAGCAGGCGGTCGACCTCGGCAACCGCCAGGCCTGGTTCAGCGCCCGGCAATCCCAGGCTTATCCGATTCTGGTGATTGTCGATGCCGACGACACAGTGCTCGGATACGCCTCGTTCGGCGACTGGCGACCTTTCGACGGTTTCCGTCACACCGTCGAGCACTCGGTCTACGTGCGCAGCGACCAACGCGGCAACGGCCTCGGTCCGCAACTGATGGAAGCACTGATCGAGCGCGCCAAAGGCTGCGGCAAGCACGTGATGGTCGCCGCCATCGAAAGCGGTAACGCCGCCTCCATTCGCTTGCATGAGCGCATCGGTTTTATCACCACCGGGCAAATGCCGCAGGTCGGCACCAAGTTCGGTCGCTGGCTGGACCTGACTTTCATGCAATTGACCCTCGACCCCGGCGCGCAGCCGCCCAGCATCAACCAGGAGTAATGCCCGATGAACGCCGCCCAACTGCGACGCGTCAACGTCGAAAGCTTTGCGCATTATCGCCAGGGCCTGATCGACCTGCTGCTCGATGCCGTCGGCTATGGCGCCAGTGTCGGCTTCATGGCTGACCTTGATGCGGCCCAGGCCCACGCCTGGTTCGATGAAGTCCAGGACAACCTGAACAAAGGCAGTGTGCTGCTGTGGGTGGTGGTCAAGGACGAGCAGGTACAGGCCAGCGTGCAACTGAGTCTGTGCCAGAAAGCCAACGGCCTGAACCGCGCCGAAGTGCAGAAGCTGCTGGTGCGCGAGCATGCGCGGCGTCGCGGTCTGGGCCAGCAACTGATGAGCGCTCTGGAAGCGGCTGCCCTGCAGCAAAAACGCGGCATGCTTTACCTCGACACCGAAGCCGGTTCGCCCGCCGAGGACTTCTACCAATCGCTGGGCTATACCCGCGCCGGTGAAATCCCCGACTACGCCTGCGACCCAAGCGGCCGCTACAAGCCGACCGCTCTCTATTACAAGATTCTCCAAGGAGCCCATTGATGATTCCCGGTGAATACCAGATCCAGCCCGGCGAGATTGAGCTCAACGCCGACCGGCGCACGATCAGCCTGAAAGTGGCCAACAGTGGTGATCGGCCGATCCAGGTGGGCTCGCATTACCACTTTTTCGAAACCAATGACGCCCTGAACTTCGACCGCGCCGCCAGCCGCGGCATGCGCCTGAACATCCCCGCCGGCACCGCCGTGCGTTTCGAGCCGGGGCAGAGTCGCCAGGTCGAACTGGTCGATCTGGCGGGGCATCGTCGGGTGTTTGGGTTTGCCGGGCACATCATGGGTGACCTCTAAGTAATGCGATGTCCCCACTGACGCCTTCGCGAGCAAGCCCGCTCCCACAGGGGAACGCGATCGAATGTGGGAGCGGGCTTGCTCGCGAATCTGTGAGCGAAGCGAACAGTCTCAAACTAAATTGAATTCCAGGGCGAACGAATGAAGATTTCCCGTCAAGCCTACGCCGATATGTTCGGTCCCACCGTCGGCGACAAGGTGCGTCTGGCCGACACCGAGCTGTGGATCGAAGTGGAACAGGACTTCACCACTTACGGCGAAGAAGTGAAATTTGGCGGCGGCAAAGTCATCCGCGACGGCCAGGGCCAAAGCCAGCTGCTCGCCGCCGAAGTGGTCGACACGGTGATTACCAACGCACTGATCATCGATCACTGGGGCATCGTCAAAGCTGACGTCGGCCTCAAGGACGGACGGGTCGCCGGCATCGGCAAGGCGGGCAATCCGGACGTGCAACCGAACGTGACCATCGCCATTGGCGCCAGCACCGAAGTCATCGCTGGCGAAGGCATGATCCTCACCGCCGGCGGCATCGACACCCACATCCACTTCATCTGCCCGCAGCAGATCGAAGAGGCATTGATGAGCGGCGTCACCACCATGATCGGTGGCGGCACCGGACCGGCCACCGGCACCAATGCGACCACATGCACCTCCGGGCCGTGGCACCTGGCGCGCATGCTCCAGGCCGCCGATGCCTTCCCGATGAACATCGGCCTCACCGGCAAAGGCAACGCCAGCCTGCCCGAGCCGTTAATCGAACAGGTCAAGGCCGGTGCCATCGGCCTCAAGTTGCATGAGGACTGGGGCACCACGCCGGCGAGTATCGACAACTGCCTGAGCGTGGCCGACCGGTTCGACGTACAGGTGGCGATCCACACCGACACCCTCAACGAGTCCGGTTTCGTCGAAGCCACCCTCGCCGCCTTCAAGGGCCGCACCATACACACCTATCACACCGAAGGTGCCGGTGGCGGTCACGCGCCGGACATCATCAAGGCCTGCGGCTTTGCCAATGTGCTACCCAGCTCCACCAACCCGACACGGCCGTTCACCCGCAACACCATTGATGAACACCTGGACATGCTGATGGTTTGCCACCACCTCGACCCAAGCATTGCCGAAGACGTGGCCTTCGCCGAAAGCCGCATTCGCCGCGAGACGATTGCCGCCGAAGACATCCTCCACGACCTCGGCGCGTTCTCGATGATCAGCTCCGACAGCCAGGCCATGGGGCGGGTCGGCGAAGTCATCACCCGCACCTGGCAGACTGCCGACAAGATGAAAAAACAACGCGGGCCGCTACCCGGCGATGGTGCAGGCAACGACAACTTCCGCGCCAAACGCTATATCGCCAAGTACACCATCAACCCGGCGATCACCCACGGCATCAGCCATGAAGTGGGCTCGGTCGAAGTGGGTAAATGGGCAGACCTGGTGCTCTGGCGCCCGGCGTTTTTTGGCGTGAAACCGACGCTGATTCTCAAGGGTGGTGCCATCGCGGCCAGCCTGATGGGCGACGCCAATGCCTCGATCCCGACGCCACAACCGGTGCACTACCGCCCGATGTTCGCCAGCTACGGAGGTTCGCTGCACGCCACCAGCCTGACCTTCATCAGCCAGGCGGCGCAGGATGCAGGCTTGCCCGAAGCCCTGGGTTTGAAAAAGAAAATCGCGGTGGTCAAAGGCTGTCGCGACGTGCAGAAAACCGACCTGATCCACAACGACTACCTGCCGAACATCGACGTCGATTCGCAGACCTATCAGGTCAAGGCCGACGGTGTGTTGCTATGGTGTGAGCCAGCGCAAACCTTGCCGATGGCCCAGCGTTATTTCCTGTTCTGAGCCGTTTGTTGCACCACACACAAAGGCCTCGCACCCAGGGTGTCGAGGCCTTTGTTTTTTCCGTGATTATTGATCGGCCCCAACCCGCAGCCGGTCCAGCCTGGCCCGCGTCATCGCTTCTCGGGTCAGGTTTTTCAGCTGCTGCGTGATCTGTCGGTCAATGTCATCCATGGCTTGACCATACGCCTCTTCAGTCATCAGCCGGCCATCCGCAAAGTCAGTTTCAGGTTTGTCCAATTCGCTGCACAGCCCCTTGATTTCCAACTCCACTGCAGCCTTTTCCTCGGTGGTGAGCCGCGTACCTTCGGCCCTGCGCTGCAACGCATCCTGCAAATCGGTGGTGGCGTCGATCCGGCGTTTCAAGCCATTCAATTCCTCGCTGTAAGTCGATTCCAGCCAGGACTTCCAGAGCGGTTGCTCAAAGACCCGGTCGATCAGCAGATCACCCTCCTCCAGCGCCTTGATCCGCTGGAGCGCTGCCTCGATCATCTCTTTGCTGACCTCGGCGATGCTGCGAAACTGCATGCCCCGTGCCTGCCACGGCAAATCCAGGCGCTGCGCCAGATCGGTCATGTAGGCCAAGTGCACTTCCACTTCATCGATAGTGCCGGTCACTTCGCCATCGGCACCGGCCCGACGGAACTGTTCTCCCTTCGCCAATCGCTCAGACACCCGGTGACGGGCGATGGCGCCGAGTTCATCGAGCCGGGATTTACCCAGGGCCAGCTCAAGCAATTGCGTCTCGACCAGATCCACGCGCACGAGGGCGTAGGCCTCGTGAACCATCACCTGCACGCCCATGGCATTGAACAGTTGCGTCCCGCCATCCACGCATTCGGTGGGGGTTGCGGCTTCGTTGAACAACTTGATGCGCAGTTCAGTGTCGCTGGCCATGGCCTCAAGCATGCGCCAGACCTTGGCCGTAAGCTCTGCCTGATAGGTGCCTCCGGCCTTGAAGTCGGCGGATTGGGTGAGCCTGCGGATTTCGTTGAAGAACGGCACTGAATCGAATTCATCCTCGACCGCGTTCCAGACTTCCTGTTTTGCCTGCCATTGCCGCTCAGACATGCCCGTCGCCCAGTCTGAACTGTCGAGTACGCCAAGGGGCGGATAAGGACGCTCCGGGTCCATGCCGACCGACTCGATGTAAGACTTCAGGGTGTCGAGATTTTCCGGCGAAATCCAACGCGGATCCCGGCTGATCACGGTGCGCGCCAGCAACTCTGCGCGAAAGGAACCGGGCGCGACGTCGGGTATCCGGTTGATCGGGTTAGCGCTCAGATCAAGATAGATAGCGCGCGGTCGCGACTGCGAAAACAGCCCGACAGGCCAGCTGTCCAGCCCTGTTTCGCGCAACAAAAGCACCTGTAAATGCGGCATTCGGCTGATGTTTGGAATGAGCTTCAGGGGGTTACCACTCAAGCGCAGGGACGTCATGCGCGTCAGATTCTTCAGGCGATCTACCGCCACTGCATCCAGTTCAATTTTATTGCCGTCAAGAAACAGGTGGGTGAGATGACGCATGTCCCCCACCGCTTGCGGAACGGCCGTCAGCAGATTGTCTTGCAGATTGAGGTAGCGCACCTGATGGAACGAGTCGAGGAACGACATGTGTCCGGAGCGCAACTGCCCACCGCGCAAGCTCAGGCTGGTGACATGATCGAACTTGGCCTCCAGCCTCGGCAAGGTTTCCAGCAGCTGGCTCAATTTGGGAATGTTGTCCAGTTTCAACGCTTGGGGCCGCACGATGCCGGAAGCCTCGATGCCCTCCGGCCCGGTGCGCTGCCAGCATTGCCTGAGCGCTTTGTAGATGTTGTTTCGCGCATGCCACTGCGCCACGCCCGCCGGGCTTAAACGAAAGGACTCGGTCGGCGAGTTCATCCAGCGTTGCATGGCGTGGTTCAACTGGTTGAACTCGGCCTCAAGCACCGCCAGTCCTTCATGCGCCGCACCTTCGCCCTGACCGAAGTCCGCCAGCAGCGTCTCGACCTCCTCCGAGGTAAAACCCGGATACAGTGCGCGAGCCCGTCGCCGCAAGCCCATGCCGCGCGGGACCTGTTGCGCATAACCCGGCATACCGCCGCGCAAGCGCATGACGCTCGGGTCGTAGGACGGTTTGAGCAAGGGGTTGTCGCGCAGGATCGGCTCGAGCACAGCTCGATCCAGTGGCTTTTTCTTTACCGCCTGCTCAAGGCCTGCCGCGTCATGGATTTCAAAACCCAGGGCGGCGCGCTCGGTGTCGGGCAATGCGTGCAGCACGGCGGCATATAGATTGTCCGCGCCATGCAGGTGTTGATCGCCTGCGTCCCGCGCTTCATATCGGCCATTTTCACTGCGGATCAACACTTTTCGGGTAGGCGCGTCGTCCGGGCCGATGCTGTCGTGCAACGTCCCTGAAAAAGAACGTTCGCGAATTTCCAGACGCAGATCCGAGGGCCAGCCCGACAGGGCTGCCAGAGAGCGCAGCTCCAGGCGCTCGGTGTCGGTGTTGTGCAGCTCGCCGAGGTACAGGCCTTCATACGCTCGCGCCACTCGCAGCTGGTGCGCCGCTTCCCAGGCCTGTTGGGACAACCTCAAGGGCACGCGCTGTTTCTCGGCCCAATGTTGCAGGTCCGAAGGGTGTGCTTGCTCCACAAGCGCTTGCGCCACGCTGGTGGAAAGCGACGACTCGTGCCCCTTGAGCAAGCTCACACGGGGATCGTCTGCACGCTCCCGACGCTCGTACAACTTGTCGAACAAACGCCTTTTGCTGCCCCGCGCCTGCTCGGCCAGGCGATCGCGCAAGGCCTTGGTGCGCGCCGTTTGGTCTCCGGAAAACCACTGCCCCAGCATCTCGCGAAGGGCCTGCTCATCCAGAAACCCGACCACACGTGCAGGCAGCGCACCGGCGAGTAGATCCTGCCAGGTCATCTGCAAGGTATCGGTGGGCAACGCGTCGGCATAGCCCTCCTTGATCGCCGCCCCCGACAGGCCCGGCCCCTGGAACACTTCGATGGCCTTGCCCTCGGGCCAGCCCGGCAACTCAGTCATGAAGCGCACGGCAAGATCGGCCCATTCCTGGCCGACCCGGTCGGCCAGGATCTGTTCTGCGCAAGCTTCGGCGTCGGCGTACGCCTTGAAGCGCTTGAGGGTATCGGTCAGCAGCGCGGGCGGGGTTTCGTGCTCCACATGCAGCCGGCGCAATGCATTTTCGTGAACGCCACTGACGGTCAGGATCTGCTCCAGTGTTTCATCGGTGAATCCATCCACCGAAGCGCCCAGACGCTTGAGCAATTGACGCCGATCCCATTCCAGCGGTTGATCGAGTTCAGTTTTCCACAGGCCGGCACCGTTGTGCTCCAGCAAGGGCTGATAGGCATCGGCTCGCGAAGGGTGTTGCAGGCGATGCTCGCCAGTGTTCGGGTCCTGTTTGACTTCGTAGCATTTGTCGTCGAGGCGCAGCAGGTCCTGATCCTGGTGCCGGTACAAGCCTTTTTCACCGACGACGCCATCCTTGGGCAAGGTGACCGATTGTTGATACGGCGTCAGGTCCGGATTCCACAACCGCTGCTTGCCGGCGACTTCCACTGGCTTGAGCCCTTCGACAAAGGGCGAAACCTTGATCGGCGTCAACTGACCGCCTGGTAACCCGTGACCGGCGCCCATCAGCGCCAACTGCGCAAAGTTGATCAGCACACCATTGAAGTAGGCAGAGGCCTCTTCCTTGTCGCCTTTGCTCCAGTCTTCGATGCCTTCGGCCACTTCGGCGAGCATCTGCGCAATCATGATGCCCAGCATCGCTTCGCCCAGACCGGGCACCAGCATCGCGGCGAAATTGAACAGGTTCCAGCCAATGTTCAGGTAACTGGTCAGGCGTTTGAAGCGGGCGCTGGCGTCTTCATCGTCGGTCGGCACCGCGATGCGTCGGGCATCGGCGACGGCCTTGTCTCGGCGCTCAACGAACAATGTCACCCACAGGTCGCCCGTGATCTGATTGGTAATGGGCTCTGCATCGGGATTCTCGACCGCCGTTTCACGCCACCATGGCCCCATGTCCAATGGCTCGCGTTGCTGCCAGGTAAACGTCTTCAGACGTTCGTTGACCCGGCTGAAAAACAGCCCCTTGTCCTTTTGCGCCACGAACCGGCTGAAAAACGCCTGGTACTGCGTGTCTCGCAGCTGACCGATCAGGGTTTTCATGAACGCGGCCAGCGAGGGGTACTCCTTGAGCGGATGTTGCGGATCATCCGGTACATAGGCGATCACGTGGCCGGACAAACGACTTTGATGGTAGATGTCGTCGCGGCGCAAAAGCTCATCGTTGAGCCCCTGGGGCCCATTGGCGAAAAACGCCTGCAGCAATTTGAACCGCTCGTACTCCGCACCAGGCAATATCGAGAGGCGCTGCGACCATTCGCTCCAGAACTTCACTGAGTCGGGGGTCAAGGCATCGATCGCCTGCTTGATCTGCGACGGATCGCTGACGGCACTGAACAGCACGATGCCCGTCAACCGAAAGCCCATCAGCGACAATCGGTGGCTATGCAGCGGCCGGTCGTACAGCGTGGTATCGGCCTTGCTCTCGCGTATCTGCCCGAGTTTGCCGTAGGCATGGTCGCTGATATCGCCTTTCAATCGGGCGACCAGTGACGCCACCTGAAAAGCGGCTTTTTCACTGGCCACCGACTCGTCCTGCAAGGCGCGTCGCGCTTCAGTTGTGGTCGGCAGCAGGATGGATTTGATATGCCGCTGGTACTGTCCGCCAATGTCGAGGCTGCGGCACATCGATGCAAACCTGGGCAAGGGAATCGCGGTCTCAAGCGCGAGGCTGCCGCGCTCATCCTTGCGATAGATACCTGAGCTGCTGCGCCAGGCGTCTTCGGTAGTTTCTGCCTCCTCGAAATTGTGCAACGCCGCTTCCAGCAACGTGGACTGTCGAACGCGACTGGCCCCGGTATCAATGACAAAGGCAATTTTACTGGGTACTTCAAGTTGCACGCTGAGCGCGTCGATGTTTTCCACGGCCTTGAAGTTCGCCTGCATCGACGCATTGAGCAGCGGTGTGGCGAAGGCATTGATGTCGTGTTGCAAATCGCCCAGGGACTTGTCCAGCACGCCTTGCAAGCGTCCTTGTTCTTCAATCAACTCCTTCAGATATTGACGGTCGACTTCCCGTGCCGCGCTGTACCACTCGGGCATCTCAGGCCTTGGTTTTCCGAGGGTTTTCATTCTCGACATCGACGCCTTTTTTATCGCGTCGGGTATGGCGCCGAGTACACGATCGTAATGAACGCCGTTGTTTGGGGCGGGCGTTTCCAGCGAGCTGCTTCCATGCAAATCAGACACTGTTTTTTCACCTTGATGGCTGGGTTGGAGCTAACAGACTTATCCACCCACGCCTGAAACAAAAGTCCAAATTACTGTTGGGCCAAGGCTGAAAAAAGGCCCGCAAGGTTCGAAAATCAAGGAGCCATCGATAGATATGTACCACCAGAAATGCCTCCGGTTATGCCGCTGCATGAGCGGTCGTGTTTTTTCCGGCAAAGGGACTACTATTCGAATCGCTGTCCCCGATTCATGCTTAGGTAACCGCCATGCGTCTTTCCGAATTCATCGTGTTACATGTTGATCGCATCGTCGATGAGTGGGAGCAGTTCGCCATAACCATCACCCCGGCCGCCGAAACCATGGACAGCGCTGCCTTGCGCGACCATGCCCGGTCGATCCTGCTGGCCTCGGCGCGGGACATGTGCAAACCCCAGACACCTGCCGAACAGGCGGCCAAGGCGCGCGGCGAAGGACCGGAGAAAACCCCCAGCCTCGACGAGGCCGGTGCCAGCCACGGCGAACTGCGCCATACCGTGGGTTTTGATCTGGTGCAAATGACCAGTGAGTTCCGTCACTTGCGCGCCTGTGTCATCCGCCTGTGGGTCAACAGCCTGCAATCGCCTGACCTGGTCTACTTCCAGGACATGATCCGCTTCAACGAAGCCATCGATGAAGCCCTGGCGGAGTCCACGGCCACTTATGCCGAGCAGGTCAATCGCTCTCGGGACATTTTTCTGGCGATCCTCGGCCACGACCTGCGCGCGCCCCTGCAGGCGGTGAGCATGTCCACCGAACTACTGCTGCGCAAAGCCGTGCTCGATGGTGATGCGCTCAAGTGCGCGGTCAATATCCAGCGCAGTACCAGGCACCTGGCGGTGATGGTCGGGGACTTGCTGGAACTGGTGCGCAGCCGCCTGGGCAAGCGTCTGCCGATCGAGCCGGCGCCCATGGACCTGGCCGAAGCGGCGCGCGAAGCGATTGCCCGGGCCAGTGCCGGTCAACCGGAATGCGAACCGACCCTGGATGTACAGGGTGACACACGTGGCACCTGGGACCTGCGCCGGCTCGATCAGATGCTGCAGAACCTGATCGGCAATGCCTTGCAGCATGGTTCAAGCAAACGCGAGGTGAAGTTGACTCTCAAGGGTGAGACCGACAGCGTCCGACTGACAGTGCACAACGACGGAGCCCCGATCCCCTCCGATGCGATCCCGACCATTTTCGACCCGCTGGTGCGCAGCGCCAGCGAAGAGCTCGGCGAGCCTACTACCAGCCTTGGGTTGGGGTTGTTTATCGTTAAGGAAGTGGTCGACGCCCATGAAGGGACGATTGAAGTCAGCTCCGGCGAGATTGATGGCACGACGTTTACCGTGGTGTTGCCCAGAAAGGTCTGATGCTTTTGTGGTAAAGGGGCTTGCCCCCGTTCGAGCGCGAAGCGGTTGCAGAATCGGCGAATGTTGTGTGTCAGGCGATTGGCTGTGAATGGCTTTTGGGGCTGCCTCGCAACCCAACGGGGCGGTGCGGCGGCCCGACAAGCCCCCTCGCCACAAAATCAGTGTTTGTGCTTGTTGGAAATCATTCCACCACCAACCGCCCCAATCGCTGCTTGAGCATGCGGTTCTCGGCCCGCAACTGCTGGACTTCTTCAAGCAGGTCCAACGCCAGGGCCACCCCTTCCCATTCCAGGTCCAGATCGCGCCGCAGCTTGGCGGCGCGTTTGGCCAGGGTCAGTTCGTAATCGGTGAAGAGCCAGTCCTTGGGCACGCTGCCCTGAGGTTCGAGGATGCCGTGCTCGACGATTTCGATCACGTAGACGTCCGACAACTCGGTCGCCTCACAGAATTCGGCCATGTCCAGTTGAACGATCAGGGGACTGCTCATAGTCAGTGACTCCTCGGTTCCAAGGGATCAGAAATGCTCTCGCGGGTCGAAAGCGGCTTTTTTCGCCAGCTCCTGCCACAGGGCCTTGATGTCCTCGTCGGATTTCTTCGGCATCACGGCCTTCAACTGCACGAACAGGTAACCGCGCTCACCGGCCTTGTTCATCAGGCCATGGCCCTTGGCGCGCATGCGCTGGCCGTTCTGGCTGCCGGCCGGGACCTTGAGGTTGATCTTGCCGGTGAGGGTCGACACGGCGACTTCAGCGCCCAGCGCCAGCTCCCACGGTGCCAGTGGCAAGGTGATGATCAGGTTCTCGCCTTCGACGTCAAACTTCGGGTGCGGTGCAAAACGGATCGTCAGGTACAGGTCGCCATTGGCCCCGCCGCCCACGCCCGGAGCGCCCTGCCCCTTGAGGCGAATGCGCTCGCCGTCGCTCACACCGGCCGGAATCTTCACGTTCAGGCTTTTGCTGGTGTTGCTCACATGCTGGCCGGCCGCGTTGTACTGAGGTACCTGGAAGGTCACCTTCTTCGACTCGGTCGACAGCGTTTCTTCGAGAAAAACCCCAAGCTCCATTTCCACGTCCTGCCCTCGACGTCCGGTGCTGCGACGCGACTGTCCACCACCACCAAAACCTGGCCCACGGTTACCGAAGATCGAACTGAAGAAGTCCGAAAAATCGCCCGTGTCCTGGCCACCGCCACCGAAGCCACCACGGCTCTGCCAGCCCGGAGGTCCCTGGAACGGTTGGCCGTGCTGGCCATAGCGCCGCAAGTCATCATATTCGGCACGTTTGTCGGCGCTTTTCAGCGCTTCATAGGCTTCCGAGGCATCCTTGAACCTGGACTCGGCATCCTTTTCCTTGCTGACGTCGGGGTGGTATTTGCGCGCCAGCTTGCGATAGGCGGCCTTGATCGCCTTGTCGTCTGCGGTCGGCTCCACACCGAGAATCTTGTAATAGTCTTTGAAGTCCATCGAGGGAATCACCATCCGTTATCAGAATCGCGCCGCAGGCCACAGCATGCGCTTGTTTGCAGCCATTGGTTTGACCGATCTCAAGTTTGTGACCGGGCGGCGCAGCAGAAGTTTATCGGCAGCAGGCGGGGCTTCTTGCGAGCACTCCCGCGGCTGTCCGGTTGATGCAGGGTAGTTTGGGGGGGATGCCTCATCTTTCAAGGCATTGTCTGCGAAGAATTAGCAGATAACCGGCCTTCGAATCTGGCGCGCTCTGGCATACACTGCGCGGCCGTTTTTTAACCGGAACCTGAAAGACATGAACAACGCATCTCCAGCCCGTGCCTTGGGTATCGACTTTGGCACGTCCAACTCCACTGTCGGCTGGCTGCGCCCCGGCGTGGAAACGCTGATCGCGCTGGAGGACGACAAGATCACCCTGCCGTCGGTGGTCTTCTTCAACATCGAAGAACGTCGCCCGGTGTACGGCCGGCTGGCGCTGCACGAGTACCTGGAAGGCTACGAAGGCCGCCTGATGCGCTCGCTCAAGAGCCTGCTGGGTTCCAAGCTGATCAAGCACGACACCAGCGTCCTGGGCACGGCGATGCCGTTCAAGGACCTGCTCGGGCTGTTCATCGGCCAGCTCAAGAGCCGTGCCGAAGCGTCCGCTGGTCGGGAGTTCGAAGAAGTTGTACTGGGCCGCCCGGTGTTTTTTGTCGACGATGACCCGATGGCCGACAAGGAAGCCGAAGACACCCTGGTAGACGTGGCGCGCAAGATCGGCTTCAAGGAAGTCTCGTTCCAGTACGAGCCGATTGCCGCCGCGTTCGACTATGAGTCAACCATCGAGAAAGAAGAGCTGGTACTGATCGTCGACATCGGCGGTGGTACCTCCGACTTCTCACTGGTGCGCCTGTCGCCGGAACGTCGGGGTGTGGATAACCGCCACGAGGACATCCTCGCCACCGGCGGTGTGCACATCGGCGGAACCGACTTCGACAAACAGCTCAGCCTGCAAGGCCTGATGCCGCTGTTCGGCTACGGCAGCCGTATGAAGAGCGGCGCCTACATGCCGACCAGTCACCACATGAACCTGGCGACCTGGCACACCATCAACTCGGTGTACTCGCAGAAATCGCAACTGGCCCTGGGCAGCATGCGCTATGACATCGAGGACACTGGCGGCATCGATCGCCTGTTCAAGTTGATCGAACAGCGCGCCGGACACTGGCTGGCCATGGAAGTGGAAGAAACCAAGATCCAGCTGACCCACGCCGACAATCGCCACGTGCCGCTGGATCGCATTGAAGCGGGCTTGAGCGTGGACCTCAGCCGTGCGCTGTTCGAGTCAGCCATCGACAGCCTGCTGGAGCGGGTGCGCAACAGCGTCACCCAACTGCTGGCAGACGCCGATGTGCGGGTCGATCAGGTCGATACGGTGTTTTTCACCGGTGGCTCGAGCGGGATTCCAGCGCTGCGCAACAGTGTTTCGGCGATGTTGCCGAAGGCGCGGCATGTGGAAGGGAACATCTTTGGCAGTATCGGTAGCGGTCTGGCGATCGAGGCTGCAAAACGCTACGGTTCGATGGACTGATCCAAAATCTTTGGTGCGCCCTTCGCGAGCAAGCCCGCTCCCACATTTGACCGTATTCCATCTGGAGGAACTCGGTTGAATGTGGGAGCGGGCTTGCTCGCGAAGGGGCCAGCTCAGTCAACAAAGATCCAGCGGATCAAACCATCCCCACCTGCTTCAACTCACTCTTCAGATACGCGTAGTAAATCGGTCCCGCCACCACCCCCGGCAGGCCGAACGCGGCCTCGAACACCAGCATCGCCAGCAGCAACTCCCACGACTTGGCACTGATCTGCCCGCCGACGATGCGCGCGTTGAGGAAGTATTCGAGCTTGTGGATAACAATCAGGTAACCCAGCGCCGCCACAGCGACCCAGATCGACAACGACAAACCGACGATGGTGATCAGGGTGTTCGACATCAGGTTGCCGATCACCGGCAGCAGGCCGAGCAGGAACGTCAGCACGATCAGGGTTTTTGTCAGCGGCAGCTTGATACCGAACATCGGCAAGATCACCGCCAGGAAAATCCCGGTGAAGACGGTGTTGAGCAAGGAAATCTTGATCTGGGCGAACACGATGTTGCGAAACGCCTGGACCAGCAGGTGCAGACGTTCGAACAACGCCGCGGCCAGCGGTTTGCGCTTGGTCAGGTCCGGCACGCGCTGCAAGGCAATGATCGCCCCCAGCACCATGCCGATCAGCAAGGTCACGAACATGTGCGCCGCGTCCTTGCCCACCAGTTGCAAATCACTGAGGTGTTTGCTGACCCATTCGCCAATCGCCACGCGGAACTCCGCGGCACTGGCCGGCAGATAGGCGTCGATGAACGGCGGCAATTGCCCACGCGCGCGGTCGACCACTCCCATGAACTTGTCGAGGGATGCGCCGGGGTTTTCCGCCTCGTGCAGCAGGAAGCTGAAGGCACCGGCAAAGATCAGCGACAGCACGCTGACAATCAGAGTCCCCAGCAACGCCACCGCCAGCCAGCGCGCACGCCGGCCTTCGATCAGCCGTTGCAGTTGCGGGGTGAGCATGTTGACCAGTTCGAACACGAGCAACCCGGCGAGCAGGCTGGGCAGCAAACGCAGCGGCAGGACCAGCAGCAGTCCGCCAAAAATGATGACCCAGCTGATGACCAGCAAGACTTGACGCTGAGAAAACGTTGGCATACAGCCTCAAAAACGAACGGCGTAAAAAGGATTGGCAGTCTGCCAGCGATCCGGTGCGAGCACTAGGGATTGTGTGGGGCGACCTTAGTGGTGGTTCAGGATTTCTTGCAGCACCTTCTGCGGCCCCATTGTCGGAGCGCCGCCCGGAGCAGGCTCGCTCCCACAGTGGAACTGAGTACACCGGACAAATGTGGGAGCGAGCCTGCTCGCGATGGGGCCAGCTCAGCCACCACTGTCCTTGAGTCGATCTTATTTCTTCTTCAGGCAATCACTCATGAACGCCTTGCGCTCATCACCCTTCAAGGCTTTTGTGGCCGCATCGGCATTGCAGGTTTTCATTTTCTCTTGCTGCGGGGTCAAGGCTTTGCCGGCACCGTTGGCCGCCGGGGTGGCCTTGAGACAATTGCTCATGAAGGCTTTGCGCTCATCGCCCTTGAGGGTTTTTGCAGTCGCCTCGGCGTTGCAGGTGGTCATCTTGTTCTGTTGGTCTGTGGCGGCGAAGCTTTGGGAACAGAGCAGCAAACCTATCATCAACAAAGGGGCACGCATTATCTTCATGGAGTTTTCTCCGTGTCGCCGCATCGAGAGATGCGGCCTCCACGAGGAGTGTAGTCAAGCCTTGTTACACCTTCCTCCAGACATAAACGATCATTGCGCCGGGGACTCAGCCGCAGACTCTTCAGCCAACACATCCTTGAATGCCTGCTTATAGCCCGCAAAGGCTGAAATCCGTTTTTCGATCACGGATACGGGCAATCGCTCGAACGACACTCCGACTTCCCCCGACAAACCAAATTGTGTTCCCAATAGCTTTAATGAGGTGAATTGGGCATAAGCCCCCGACTTGTACAGTTTGTTCATTTTTATTTGCCTGAAGGTGTTGTCCCGGGAAACCTCCGGCAACTCCGCCCGTCCCGCCGGCACGTCGTTGATAAAGGCAAAGTCTGCGCTGGCGGGGCCGGGCTCAAGTGTTGCAATGGCCGGCAGTTCGAACTTGAAATAGCCCTTGTCTGCCGTATGGGCGGTTGGGAACTCCGGCCACGAATCGGCAACCACCAGTTGCTTGAGATCGGTCAAGTCATCGCCAATAACCACGTACTGATGATCGAATGCGGTGGCTTTGACGAGGTGGATCCGCGAGGTTCTCGGTTGGCTGGCCAGCAGAGCGAAGGTCACCTTGGAGTTTTCCGAACAATTGCCTCCCTTGATTTCAATGGCTTTACGCGCATGTTCGGCGATAGACATCCGTGCAGTGAATTGACCTTCCTGCAGATCCAGTCCTCGCAGCCCCTTGATTTTCGCGATCGCCGAACCACCCCTTTCCCAGATGCTCGGCAACTGGTTGCCCGATAACGGCAACAATTCCTTGGCCCGATAGATGGCGCGCTGTGCCTGGCGCAAGTTGGCCATGACCCGGGGCGTCACTACGGTCGGCTGCGCTGCCGCCGAAACGCCCGAATCCAGATCACCCGCATAGCGCTGTAATGCAGCCCAAGGCTCACTGGGCGGCATGTTATTTTCCCTCACTGCACGTTGCAGCGTCTGATATTCGTCGAGACGCCCGGTTTGCTCGAGATTGCGCGCACTGGCGCCCAGATGGCGCTCGGAGTCCGTGAGCACCACTAAACCGTCCTTAGTGAACAGCCGTTGGATCAACGCGTCGAACTGTTCAGGCGACATCAGTTTTTTCAGATCGGGCAACACCTCAATGCTTTGGACCGTGCGCAGATTGGCCTCGTAGCCCTCGGCGTTCGCCTTCAAGAGTCCATCCCCGAGCGCGTACTGGCAATCGAGCGGCAAACTGTCAACCATCAACTTCAGGCCGCGCAGGTAGTTGTATTGTTCAAACGCAGGGATGCTGGGATGGAAGGCGCCACTGACAAGCTCCTTGCAGTATTGCGCGACGACTTGCAACTGCGCTAACTCCCCCTTCAAGGTGGGAGCCCCCCCACGCAGGCGCATGATCGCCGGATCGAACGTCGGAATTTTCAACTCCGGCAAACCGGAAAGAACACTTAACAGCCTGTAGGGTTTCAGCGCATGGTCGCGCAATGCCGCCCTCAAGACCGGTCCCTGACCGATATGAATCTGCAACGCATCACGCTCGGCATCGGGTAATGCCTGCAAGATCGAGGTGAACAAATCACTGCCCGAATGCAGGGCATTGCCTTGCTCGTCACAAGCCTGGAACAACCCGTTTTCGCTTAAGACGAGCGTACGCCGGATGGCGGCATCCTCGGGGCCGATGCTGTCCAGTTGTCGGCCATCGAAACTGTAGTGACGCAGCTCGATCCTCACATTGGCATTCCAGCCAGGCAGGTTTTCCAGGGAATGCAACGCCAAGGCGTCGAAGTCCGGATTTTCGACCGAGTCCAGATAAAAACCCTCGTACGCACGGCTGATCCGTACGTCCCTGAGCGCCCAATCGGCGCACCCTTGCAGTCGCTCGGGAAGCCTGCGCAGCTTAAGCGCCTGCAACTCCTCCGGGCGCGCCAACGCGACCAGCTCTTGTGCAACGACACCGGGCATTCCTGGAACCTCGCCCTGGATGAACCTTGCCTCGGCACTGACGGCTTGCCCGACATCTCGGTAACGTTTTTCGAACAACGAGGCCTTGCGCCGCTCTGCCAATTGCGCGAGTTGCCCCCTCAAACGCATGGCATTTTGTGTGCGGCTGCCGATCGGTGCATCAGGCTCGTCACCCAGCAGTTGCCGGGTCTCGGCATCATCGAGAAGCAACAGCAAGGTGTCGATCAGGTCGGTATCCGCCAATTGGTCCGTAGAGAAAGAGACAGGTTCGTCATCGGCCCCGATGGCGTACAGCACTCGTCCATCGGCCCCCTTGAGTTCAATCGCTCTGCCGGGCCACAAGCCGTCCAGCAGTTGAAACTGCCAGAGCGGGTCGGCCTGCAAATAGTCCTGTGCACGGGTGCTGCCGATGTTTTGGATGAAGGTGTGGATATCCCGGTCGATCCTGAACCGGGTCACCGTATCGCTCAGCAAAGGGATTGCCCGTTCGTTATCGGCGTACATGCGTACCAACGCACCGATATCGGCACGGCTGACTGTGCGAATGTCGCCGAACTTGTCGGTCAACCCCTCCACCGACGGACCGAGTCGCTTGATCAGCGCATCGGCATCCCAGGTGTGAGGTGTTTCACCCTCGATTACAAAAGCGCCGGTGCCGTTACTCTCCGCCACCGGCTGATAGGCCTCGGGACGGGTCGGATGCTGAACCCGGTGCTTGCCGGTTTGCGGATCGAACTTGAGTTCGAAATGATCATCGTCCAACGACAGAATCTGCCGGCCCTGATGCTGATGCAGACCGTAAACGTCAGGTTTGGAATCCGTCGCCAGACGCAGGTTTTGTTGCCGGTACGGCTGCAGATTTTCCCCCCATAGCCGCTGCTCACCGTTTCTGAGCGTGACTTGACGGGCGCCTTCGAGGAAGGACGACAACCTGGGCTTCACCACTTGAGTGGCGATAGCACCGCCCACGGCAAACGTGCCCAACTGAATCAGGTTTTCAGCGACGCCGACCAGATGCTCCGCCGCTTCAATGTACTCGCCCTGGGCGAGTTCAACGACACCTTCCACGACCCCGTCTACTAGTTGATAGGCGATATACCCCAGCATGAGCTCCCCGAGCACCGGGACAAAGGGGGTCACGACGAGCAAGGCAACCTGCATGATGTCGAAGAGCATTTTTTCCAGGTTTTCGACCCACGCCCAACGTGCGGCGCTGTCCGCATCGGCGGTGATCACGGCCAGCGCGCGCCCGTCGGCAAAAATCTTGTCAACTTGCTGCTGATAGAGATAAACCCACGGATCGCCGTTATAACGGTTGACGGTATCGTTTTCGAACGATACCGCGGCTATCCGCAAATCGGGGCGATCGACTTGAGTTTCGCGCCAGGCAGGCAGATTGGAGCCCGGTTGTGTGCCGTGGTAAGTGATTTCCCACAGTTTCGCGTTGAGCGCGGCGAAGAAATGACCACGCTGGCATTGATCCACGAATCGACTGAAAAACGCCTGATAGCTGCGCCGGGAAGCGCCGGATGCCTGATCGTTACCCCGTAGCTGGCGAGTCAGTTCGAGCGCGAACTCGGCCGTCGAGGCATACTCTTTCAGCGGATGCTCGGGATCGTGCGGTACGTAGGCAATGACGCGCCGGACATTCGCACCGGGGATATCGAGATCGGCGGCGATCAGTACAATCCCGGTCAGACGGGTGTCGAGCATGCTCAAGTGGTAGAAACGCACGGGAGCGCCATCCCACACCAGTCCCTTTTTACCCAGGACCATGTTCAACACGGTCAGGTAGGCCGGTGCCCCGATGTCCTTCTTCATCAATGCCAGATGTGCTGCAGCTTTCATGGCGCTTTTCTGACTGGCGACGATCCGGTGCTGCACCGCCTCCCGAGCCATGGCACCTTCGGGAGCCAGATAACTTTCCAGATATTTTTTATATTGGGACCCGATATCCAGAGTTCGACACAGCGTCTTGAACTGCTCGATCGTTATTCCCAACTTCTTTATTTCAAACCGCCCGATTTCGTCGGGCTTAGTAATAAATGCAGAGTCGCTGGTAAATACTTCGCCCTCGGCAAAATTTTGCAGCGACGCGCTAAGTAACGAGACAGTTCGACTGCCGACACCGCCGGTGACATTGAATGCCCAGGCGGATGTTTTAGCCGGAAAATACAACCGCAGAAAAATTTCACGAACATCGACCACTACACCGAATTGCTTCTTGAGGGCGTTGGTCAGCAGTGGCTGGGCAAAGGACTCGGCATCTTGCAGCTTCCCGAGCATCCGGTCGACCTGGCTCTGCGCCTGCCAACTGAGCTTTGTGGCTTCTTTCGCTGCCACATGTTGCGTGTGGGACGCCGTTTTGCTCCAGGCGGGAATAACTTTGGGTGTGTTGCGTAAATCACCCATCCGCTGAAGAGAGGAATCGACAATCCAGTCGGGAATGGCGCTTTTGATAAAGTTGTAGTGAGTACTGTGCTCTTGTTCTACATCGGGATAGTCTGGCCTACTCGCAGACTTCAACAACAAATTTTTCACAATTATTACTCGCAAACTTAGAGAGAGAGGTTCAAAGCCTACAGCGTCCCAATTCTGTTCCCATGAAGTTTGTTTCGGATAATGCCGTATGAAAATTCTTAACGAGTGCGTTAAAACTTCTTGTTGCGTCGATAGTAGTCGGGCGTGCACCCGGCCTGACGCTGGAACATCGCGATAAACGCCGAACCGGTGCTGTAGCCCATGTCGAAGGCGATTTCCTGAATGCTGCGATGGTTGTCCAGTGCTTCAATCGCGGCCAGGAATCGCAGACGCTGGCGCCACTCACCAAAACTCATGCCCAACTCGCGGACAAACTGCCGCGCCAGGGTCCGTTCACTGACGTGAACCTGCGCCGCCCAATGCGCCAAGGGCCGGTTGTCACCGGGTTCGGCTTGCAGGGCCTCGCATATGCCCAGTAGTCCCGGTGTGCTGGCATAGGGCAGGTAACACTCATGCACCGGCGCCTGTTGCAACTGATCCACCAGAACCTGAGCCAGGCGTTTATCCGCGTCCTGCTCGGGAATCTTGACGTCACGGACGGCGAAGTCCTTGAGGATCGCCTTGAGGATGTCACTGATGGCGAGCGTGCAGGCCTGTTGTGGCAGATCCTCGCAGACCGCCGGCGCCAGGCAAACGGCACGGTAGTTGATCGGCTGGTGGCTGTAGAAGCTGTGCTCGATTTCGGGGGGCACCCACACCGCGTATTGCGGCGGCGAGAGGAAACGGCTGCCGTCGACGTCCATGTGCAACACCCCGTGGGCCGCATACTCCAGAGTGCCCCAGGGATGACGGTGCGCTGCGGCGAATTCGTGGGTATTGAAATCGGCGTAGCGGAAGTACACCGCCGAAGGCAATTCGCTGAAATCCAGCAGATCGATGTGTTTACTGCTCATGCTGTCCGTCATCAGGGGCCGGTTGTCTGGATCGAAGTATAGGCTTGCATCCAGACAAGCGGATAATTGCCCTTCATTAACGTTCTGGTTTTTCCCGATGCAATACGCTTATCCCCTGCTGGCCATTTTTATCTGGGCCGGCAACACCGTGATCACCAAAATGTCGGCCGGGGCGATCTTCCCCGCCGAGATCGGCTTCTACCGCTGGCTGCTGGCCGGGTTGCTGTTCACGCCCTTCATGCTCAAACCGGTGCTCGCCCATTGGTCGCAGATCCGCCCGAAACTAGGCAAGATCTTTGTCCTCGGTGTTCTCGGCATGGCGGTCTATCAAAGCCTGGCGTACTTCGCCGCGAGCCTGACCTCGGCTACCAACATGGGCATCATCCTGTCGCTGATGCCACTGATGTCGCTCGCCATGGCGATCATCAGCCTCGGCCAGCGCCTGACCATGGGTGCCCTGGCCGGTGCGGTGCTGTCGTTTGCAGGTGTCCTGGTGGTGGTGTCGGCCGGCAGCCTTGGCACATTGCTCGAACACGGGGTCAACCTGGGCGACGCGATGATGCTGATCGCCACCCTGGCCTACGCGGTCTACAGCACCCTGTTGAAAAAGTGGCAACTGAAACTGCCGCCGCTGGTGCTTCTGTACCTGCAGGTACTGGTGGCCGTGGTGGTGCTGTTCCCGCTGTTCATCGTCTCACCGAAAGTCGGCCCGACCCTGCAGAACATTCCACTGGTGCTGTACGCCTGCCTGCTGGCTTCGATGGTCGCGCCGCTGGCGTGGATGCAGGCCGTGGTGCGTTTGGGACCGAGCCGGACCACGCAGTTTTTCAATTTGCTGCCGCTGATTACCGCATTGATTGCGGCGGTGGTGCTGCATGAGCAACTGGCGATGTATCACCTGGTGGGCGGGGTGTTGACCTTGGGTGGGGTGATCGTTTCCGAGCGTTGGACGACGGTGTTGGGGCGCAAGGTCAGTGTTGCCTGATCTGACGCCATCGCGAGCAAGCTCGCTCCCACAGGTGTTGTGTCGAACCCGTCTGTTGCGAACGACCGAAAACCTGTGGGAGCGTGGCTTGCCCGCGATGAACGATAACGCGGACTAGAGCCCGGCCGCAGCTAACCGCGCCGCATGCTCGACAAACAACCGGATCGGCTCAGCCCCCTTGCCCACCAGCCCCAGCGACTGGTTGACGATATCGAAGTGATCCAGCGGATACTCATCGCCAATCACCGTGCCCAGGTGCGAGCTGTAGCGCCCGACCATGCCGTCGCAATGCCCGGCTTCGCGGACGAAGGTTTTAGCGAATAACCGACAGCTGCGGTTGGTGCCATCCAGCAGGTTGCGCCCGCGATCGGTAATGCCCGGTTGCAAGGTGCCGGACCAGGAGTAATAGCGCACGCCGTTGACCTCCTCCGGCCCATGACCGCCCCAGGTGTCGGGCAGCCCCTGTGGATAACGCTGGTTGAACAGCGCGACGCCAGCGCTGGTGAGGGAGTGATGGGACGCACGGATATCCACCGGCAGCTTCGGCCCCCGGTAACCGGTATCCAACAACCCCATCAGCGCGCCGACGATCCGTAGCAAAAAGCACAGCAGACGACCACGGACGCTCTCGTGGGGATAATGTTCGTGCAGGTAATCGGCGAGCTCCGAACCGTGGTTCGGCCCCGCCACCGAGGTCACCGATGCCACCAGGTCCGGGCGCTTGGCCGCTGCATAACGGGCGGTCAGCGAGCCCTGGCTATGGCCGATCAGGTTGACCTTGTCGGCCCCGGTTTCCCGCAGGATTTCTTCGATACGCGCCAGCAATTGCTCGCCGCGCACTTCGTTCGAATGAAGCGGCGAGACCTGCACCGCGAACACCACCGCTCCGCCGTGGCGCAACGCCTCGACGATCCCGTACCAATACGGATAAAGCACCAACCGGATGAACCCGAGCATTCCCGGGACCAACACCAGCGGGTAGCGCGGGGCAGAACCTTGCGACATGGGCGGACATCCTTGTAGTCGGGCGGTGACGCAAGGCTGGATGCAAGACATCCGCCAAGCATCACCAGCGAAGATGACAAGTCTATGTCATCCGCCCTACTTCAACCCTACCACGCCCGCCACGATCAGCCCGACCGAGACCAGCTTGATCACGGTCAGGCTTTCACCCAGCAGCGCGAAACCGAGAAACACCGTGCCCAGCGAACCGATGGCGGTCCAGATCGGGTACGCAATGCTCACCGGCAGCTCGCGCATGGCCAGGGTCAGAAAATAGATCCCGCCCACAGCGGCCACTACGGTGACCAGCGAAGGCCAGAGCCGGGTGAAGCCCTCGGCGTACTTCATGCCCATGGCGAAGGTGACTTCGAACCCGGCGGCGACCAGCAGAAACAGCCAGGCCATCTAGAACTCTCCGGCCAGCGCCAACAAGCACTGCTCAGCCTCGGCGGCAGAGATTTGAAAGCTGCGCTCGGCGGACTCCTCGCCCTCGGCAGCCACTACGGTGACGTCCGTGATGCCAATGAATCCAAGCACCGTACGCAGTAGCGTGTCGGCATGGTTCATGGCTTCCAGCTCGCCGCCCGGGCCAAAACCGAAGCCGCCACGGCTGGTGATGATCAGGGCTTTTTTGCCCTGCACCAAAGGTTGGTACTGGGCCACGCCATTGTCCAGGGTGTGATCGAAGGTCACCCCCACCCGCACGATCTGATCGATCCAGGCTTTCAAGCCGCTGGGGACGCTGAAGTTGTGCATCGGCGTGGAAATCAGCAACACATCGTGGCCCAGCAGTTCGCCGACCAGCTCGTCGCTGAACGCCAGGTCGGCCTGCATCGACAGTGGCCGGGCATCGGGCTCGGGGTAAAACGCGGCGGCCACGAATGCCTCGTTGACCGGCGGTATCAGCGCCCGACCGACTTCGCGCCGGGTCAACTGCGCGTGTGGATGACGGGCCTGCCAGGCCGCCAGAAACACTTCGGCCAAACGCCGGGAGTGCGAACGATCACCACGGGGGCTGGCATGAACGGCAAGAATTTTACTCATCTGTCTCTCCTCAGGGCTAAACTCAAACGGCTTGTGGTTTGCAGCTTGAAGCTCACTACCGTCCTAGCTCAAATGAGCAGAAATCAGTCTGGATGAATCCATTTCATCCATGGAGTGTTCAATGTTCGCCTCGTTGCCGCTGACCGCCCTGCGCGCGTTTGAATCCGCCTCACGCCTGCTGAGCTTCAAGGCTGCTGCCGAAGAACTCTCGGTGACGCCGACGGCGGTGTCCCATCAGATCCGCTCCCTGGAGAGCTGGCTCGGCGTGCCGTTGTTCGAGCGCCTGCCACGCCAGGTGCGCCTGACCGAATGCGGCGAACGGCTGTTCCAGAGCCTGCATGGGGCTTTTCTGGAAGTGGCGCAAAGTGTCGATACACTGCGTCCGCAACGCAGTGGCGCCAGCCTGACGGTTTCCACCACCGCCGCCTTCGCCGCCCTGTGGCTGGTGCCACGGTTGGGACGTTTCTACGCCCGACACCCGAATGTCAACGTGCGCCTCGATACCCACTGCGAAGTCATCGATCTGCATCAGGACGCCAGTGTCGACCTGGTGCTGCGCTACAGCCTCGATGATTACCCCAACCTGTACGGCCAGTGCCTGTTCGATGAGTCCTTTGGTGTCTACGGTTCGCCTGAACAAGTGGCCCTGGCGTCGAGTCGCACCCCGACACTGATCAGCGTGCGTTGGCACAACTCCAAACTCTATGCCCACGGCTGGGAGGCCTGGTGCGCTCGCTCCGGCGAAACCTGGCTGAGCGGTCGGCCCGCCGTGCGCGAATACGACGAAGAGCATTACGCCCTGCAAGCGGCGATTGCCGGCCAAGGCCTGGTGCTGGCAAGCAATATTCTGGTGTCGGAAAGCGTGGCCAGTGGTCTGTTGTTGCCGTACCGGGGGGAAATCCAGGTCGATGGAGCCGGCTACAGCGCACTGTGCGTGCCGGGGCGTGAGCGACATCCACCGGTGCGGGCATTCTTTGGGTGGTTGCGTGAGGAGGCGTTGGCATCCGGTCATTCGTTGCGATGAACCCTCATCGACTGCCGATGTAAATAACGACAGTAACAATAGTTACCAGACACCAAACATACTGACCACGAAATAAATCAGACTAACCTCCACCGCCCAAACAACAACGCACGACACTCATCAAGTTACAACTACACCATGGACTACCCCCTCCAAAACCTTATATTCAACTGACAGACAAGAGGTCTGTAAAACATATTAAGGACTGAACAACCATGCACATTGAACAACAACTTGAATTTCTGGACAGCCTGCCCGCCCTGCCTGCTCGACGTGTTACCGACTCTCAAGTACTACCGACCATTCGAAACTTCTCCGCAGACGTTCCACTCGATCCCAATAAGGAAAGCGGCACCGTCGGCCCGGACATGATGAATATCTATGTAGCCGGCGTGTCAGTGCAAAATCGCGAAGATGTCGACAACTGCAAGCTACTGATGCAAAACGCAGCATCACAAAAATACGACATGGTTAAAGAGTTACATCAGTGGTACAACTTTTACACAGAAGGCCTGCGCAGCCTCGGATGGACGATCAACAAGATTCACGCTCAGGACAAAATCATTAAAAGAACCGGCCTTACGATGGACGCCGTCGCCTTTGATATACTTCAGAGTCTGGTCGGAGCAAACGCTCCACGCTTGGCAGCGCTGGCTGGCAAAGCCGTGGAGGGAGTGAAAGGTGAGGACGGTCTGATCCAGATCTACAATCGTAACGCTCAAAAAGGATATGAGGCGACATTTGATATTTCCCCGGTCTGGCAAACCCGGGAAGGCTCTCCGATGATGATCCTTAGCTGTACAAGTGTGGATGTCAGGGAAAGTACTCGCGGTATTCTTTGGTGGAAATCGACAACTAAATCCACCGCCGTAAAATCACAGGCAACTCCGGTTTACCTCAACACTCAAATCTATGCGCGAGTGCGCAACAAAGTGCTTGAGAAACTGGGTAAAGCTGCTGACGACTACCTCGACACGATCCCGGGTTTTCAGTAACACCTAAACTTCATACTAGAACTGGGACCGATCACTACTGACGGCCTCAGCGCCACACTTACCTTACTTTATTCGATTGAGATCAACATGAAATCATTATCATCCGAGACTTACATCGTCGACGGCAACATCACACTTTTTTTAGGCGAGCACTCCGAGCAATTTAAAAAAGACGTGTTGCATTCCAGTCTACTGGGAAATTTACTCGCTGACAGCACTCCAGGCAAGTGGTTTACATCGTACAGAACCGTACTGGACAAGTTCTACTGGGCACTTAATGGCTTCAAGAATTACGCTCTTCCAAAAAAATCGGCCAGTTTCTTCAGCATTGCCTCCACCGCATTGGCTGACGCATTACAAAAAGAGCAACTGCAACAACTAGGCAACGCACTTTCAAACATTGCGCAACTACCCAGCGAAGCACCTGCCCGCAAGGCACTCCTGAACAGAATTCAAAAAGAAATCGCGACCAGCCACGGAGAAGGATCGCTTACTGTGAGCACATTGTTGACGATCGTCTGCGAAAACAAAAAAAACATCTCCCTTCAAATGTCCTTCGAAACAACTCGCCCCGTGGACATCACCTTTCTTAGGCAGCCGCTCCCTGAAACGGTCATGCAGGGCGATATTGAAACCAGCTTATGGACCACCTATTTGTCCGAAGACAAGTACGCCAAAATCAGAAATCAGGTTGTCGGCAAACTTGGCAGCAAGCCTCAGACTCACTTGTTCCAAATCCTTGAACCAGCTCCAGCATACTGAGCCCACCTTGAAAAGCCTGCGGCATGCCGCTTTCCGGCATTCAAGAGGTCCTAGCCGCAGGTCTTCAGTTTTCACCGTCTTCGGCGCCTTGCCCGCCTTCATCTGCTCCAGCAACGGCGCGCACTGGTTCGGCTCGCCGCCACTCGGCGCTATCAGCGCCAACAACCCTGCCGCCGGTGCGGCGATCACGCCCAACGCGACCATCCCGGCTCCACGCAACATCAACGGCACGGCCTTGACCCCGGCATCGGGCTTGATGAACTTGCCCCGCACGTACAGCGGCGAACGCAACGAAATCAAACGCCAGCCCTTTGATTCCGGGGTGATGGTCAGGTCCAGTTGTTCGGTCGCCATGTTCGCCGTGCCATCGATGTAAACAATGGCGTTCTCGGTGTCGAACACAAACAAGCGGGTACTCGCCAGGCCGGACTGGATGCCGAAGTCGGCGGCGGCGCAGTTGATCTTCACTTCCTTGTCGCCAAAGATCTTGCCGACCACGTAGTTGCCGACGTTCAGCCCGGCCAACTCCATCAACTCGCGACTGATAGCGCCATCGTTGATCAGCATTTTCAGATTGCCATTGGCGCTGCCCAGCAGTTTAGCCACCGAATTGCCGCGCCCGCTGATATCACCGTCGCCGTTGAGTTCGCCGAAACTGGTTTTCATCGGTTCAAAGCCGGGGAACAACTGCTTGAGCTTGAAGCCTCGCGCCGTGAGTCTGGCATGGCCCTCCAGCGGATCGGTGTGGCCGTTCAGGCGAATCTGCGCATCCAGCTTGCCGCCGGCCACGCCGAAACGCAGCGGCTCGAGGCTGAGCACGCCATCGGTGAGTACCAGATGGGTATAGAGATCGTTGAACGGCAGTTTTTCGCTGTGCACGATGCGCTTGCCGGTGAACTCGACATCGGCGTCCATATCGCGCCAGCGATCGGTCTTGAACTCTTCGACCGGCAGCACTTTGTCCGCCGGTTGTTTGCTATCACCGCCTCGGGCCTTCTGCTCGGCGTTGGAGTCGGCACCAATCAGCGGTGCCAGGTCAGCGAACAGCAATTGATTGGACAACAGCGAACCGCTGAGCTTCGGTCGTGGCTGGCTGGCCACGTAGGTCAGGTTGCCATGGATGTCACTTTCACCGATCTTGCCGTTGAATGCTTCATAGTGGAATACCGCGCCACCCGGCTCGTGTAACTTGGCGATCAGATGGCCGTCGGTGGCATAGGGTGGCGTATCCGGCAGGATCACACCGGTCAGCGGGTAGAGATTGCCCAGGCTGGTACCGGCCAGTTTCAGGCGCAGGTCCAGGGCGCCGAGGTTCAGCGGATCGGTCAGGGTGCCGGCCAGTTCGACGCTGGAATCGGCGATTTTTACCTGTGCCTGAAGCGGAAACGGCCGTGCCGCGTCCTGCAACGCCAACAGCCCGCCAATCTTACCCTGGCCCGCGAGCTTCTGGCCGTGGTACTGGCCGTTGACCTTGAGGGCGAATGCATAGTCCTGGGGTGACGAACCCTTCTCCTGCGCGGCTTTCGCCGCTTTGTCGCCGACGATATCGCTGAACGGAATCGGCTTGCCCAATGGATCGATCAGTACGTCGAGTTGGGTCTTCAGGTTCTGGTCGTCGAGGGTGACATGCCCCTTGTCAAAGCCGATCGCTCCGATATCCACCACCCAGCTCGCAGGCTCGGCGTCCGGATCCTTTGGGTCGAATTTGAAGGTCCAGTTGGCGCGCCCGTCAGCCAGGCGTTGCAGGTGGGCATTGGGCTCGGTGAGATCGATACGCGGGATCACCACCCGCTGCGCCAGCAATGCCAGGGGTGAAATACGCAGTTCCACCCGTTTGAGGGTGATCATCTGCGGCTGTTTCGACCAGTCGGGATTGCCCAGGCTCAAGTCTTCGGCCACCACATGAGGCCACGGTACCCAGGCGCGCCAGCCGCCTTCATCGGACTCGGGTTGCCAGACCACCGACAGATTGCCGTTGATGGCGAAAGCGCGGTGCAGCTCTTCGGAAACTTTGGCGTTGAGCGGCGCTTTGATCCGGTTCCAGTCGAAGAACACGATGATCAGCACCAGCATCACCAACAAGGTAAGGAAAGTGGAAAGGGTCCAGACCAACGTCTTTTGAGTGCGCGTCATTGCACAGGGCTCCTGATACGACCGAGCGCCCCGACTGCGACGCACATGTGAAACGGTGAGCCGCAAACGGCTCGCCATGCAAACTACGACTGATAAAAACCCGGCAGGTTTAATCGAAAGACCGATTTCGCCGATTTCGTCCAGTCCAATACTGACCAGCTGGTCGATCTGCGTTACCGGACCTGCACTTTTGCACAACACAGGTGGGTCGAAAACACCCACAAAAGTGCAAGACAACTCGCCGGAAACGCCCGGCCTAGGGCCTCCGCAGCAAACAATCAATTCCGTTGATTATTACCATTGCGTTTATGAACTTTCATATCGATTTATCGAGAGTAGCATTGCTCTCGTGCCCACTTATTCGCACCCCCACGGAGCAAAACAATCATGAAACGCCAACTACTGCTTAGCCTTACACTTTCGATGCTGGCCAGCACTGCCTTTGCCCTGCCAGCGGCTGACCAGGCCACCCCACAAGTGAAACAAGACCACTCGGTGTTCAGCCAGACCGTCGCCGCCGATGGTTCCGACCGCACCCCACAAGGCCAGACCCTTGCCGAAGGCGGTAATGATCGCCTGAAAGAAAAAGGCCTGATCACTCAGGATGGCTCGGACCGTACTCCACAGGGCCAAACCCTGGCTGCCGATGGTTCCGATCGTACCCCACAAGGCCAGACCCTTGCCGCTGATGGTTCCGACCGTACTCCACAAGGTCAAACCCTGGCTGCTGATGGTTCCGACCGTACTCCACAAGGCCAGACCCTTGCCGCCGACGGTTCGGATCGCACTCCACAAGGTCAAACCCTTGCTGAAGGCGGTGGTGACCGCGTGATCGAACGCAACAGCGCCGTGAGCTAAGCTTCATGGCCGCCTTGAAAAAAAGCCCAATCCCCGGATTGGGCTTTTGAATTTTCATAGGCCCGCTTGATAGATGCCACACTTCCCCGCGTGATCCCCCCACAGTCGTTCGACGCCAGCAAAGCCGATTTGCTAGAGTGCGCCGCGTCCCTGTCCAGAAAACGCCCTTGCGATGCTGCCCCGCGCCGAACAGAAACAACAAACCCGTAACGCCCTGATGGACGCTGCCCGGCGCCTGATGGATGGCGGCCGAGGATTCGGCAGCCTGAGCCTGCGCGAAGTCGCGAAAACCGCCGGCATCGTACCGACTGGTTTCTACCGCCATTTTGCCGACATGGATGAATTAGGCCTGGTACTGGTCAGCGAAGTCGGCCAGACATTCCGCGAAACCATTCGTCTGGTACGACACAACGAATTCGTGATGGGCGGCATCATCGATGCCTCGGTGCGGATCTTTCTCGACGTGGTTAGCGCCAACCGTTCGCAGTTCCTGTTTCTTGCCCGTGAGCAGTACGGCGGTTCAGTGCCGGTGCGCCAGGCCATCGGCCGTTTGCGTGAAAACATCAGCTCGGACCTGGCGGCGGATTTGTCACTGATGCCGAAACTGCAGCATCTGGACATCGCCGACCTGAGCGTCATGGCGGATCTGATCGTCAAGAGCGTGTTCGCCACCCTGCCGGACATCATCGATCCGCCAGCCGAAGCCTTGCCAGAGCACCTGACGCCCCAGGCGAAAATCACCCAGCAGCTGCGGTTTATCTTTATCGGCCTCAAGCATTGGCAAGGGCTTGGAAGTACCGAATAAACCTGTGGGAGCGGGCTTGCTCGCGAAGAACGATAACGCGGTGTGCCTGAAAGACCGTGGCGCCGCATTCGCGAGCAAGCCCGCTCCCACAATGATGTGTATCGCCTCAACTTGGTGCGCAAACCAAAAACAACGCACCAACTTCAACCAAAAAACTCACTCCATCGATACAAATCTCACGTCTCCTTCAGCCATTTCCTACACATCATGTCGATTGGCAAGCCCCTTGCTCTAGCCTGAGCATTGTCCATTGCTGGAAGCCTTCCGATGCTGGTGATTCATCGCAGAGTCGACCCTCAACCCGTTTGGGCCGCCGAACTGCACCTGACGTTCGAAGCCCGCAGCAAAAGCCGATTGCGCTGTTTCAGTGCCGAGGGCGAAGACGTCGGGTTGTTTTTGGAGCGCGGCCAGCCGCCGTTGCGTGACGGCGAATGCCTGCAAGCCGAAGACGGGCGAATCGTGCGTGTCTGCGCCCGCCCCGAACAATTGCTGCACGTCACCTGCGCCAATGCCTTCGAACTGACTCGCGCGGCCTATCACCTGGGCAATCGCCATGTCGCCCTGCAGGTCGGCGACGGCTGGTTGCGCCTGCTCGACGATTACGTGCTCAAGGCCATGCTCGAACAACTCGGTGCCGTTGCCGTGAACATCGAGGCGCCATTCCAGCCGGAACATGGCGCCTACGGTGGTGGCCATCATCATTCGCGTCACGGCGATGAAGACTTCAACTACGCGCCGAAACTGCACCAGTTCGGCGTACGCACATGAACCCGGCCTGGGCGCTGTTGCGCCTGGCCAGTCCGCAATTGCCGATTGGCGGCTACAGCTACTCCCAGGGGCTGGAAATGGCTGTGGATAACGGCCGTGTTCACGACCCCGACAGTGCGCGACGCTGGATCAGCGATCAGTTGCTGCTGAATCTGGCACGCTTCGAAGCACCCTTGCTGCTCGCCCATTGCGTGGCCGCCAGCGAGGAAAACTGGGACGAATTGCTGCAACGCTGCGAGGAACACCGCACCAGCCGCGAAACCCGCGAGCTGCATCAGGAGAGCCGGCAGATGGGCTACTCGTTGCAGCAATTGCTCAATGGCTTGCCGGAGCTCGACGCCCCCGCCCGCGCCTTCCTCGAACAGCGCAGCGAGCCACATCTGGCCCTGGGTTGGGCGCTGGCCGCGCGCGCCTGGCAGATCAGCCCGCGGGACGCCCTGGCCGCATGGCTCTGGAGCTGGCTGGAAAACCAGTTGGCGGTGCTGATGAAGACCCTGCCCCTGGGTCAGCAAGCCGCCCAACGCCTGACCAGCGAACTGTTGCCGCTGCTTCAACAAGCTCAACAGAACGCCACTCAAATCGATCCCGATCATTACGGCAGCGCCGCTTTCGGCCTGTCCCTGGCGTGTATGGGCCACGAGCGCCAGTACAGCCGTCTGTTCCGTTCCTAGGGCCATTTATTTTGGAGAATCACATGAACGCACAACCCCTGCGCGTCGGTATCGGCGGCCCGGTCGGCTCCGGCAAAACCGCCCTGACCCTGGCCCTGTGCCTGGCCCTGCGCGAGCGTTACAACCTGGCCGTCGTGACCAACGACATCTACACCCGCGAAGACGCAGATTTTCTGGTGCGCAACGAAGCCCTGGCACCGGAGCGCATCATCGGCGTGGAAACCGGCGGCTGCCCGCACACGGCCATCCGCGAAGACGCCTCGATCAACCTCGAAGCCGTGGATCAGCTCAACCGCCGTTTTCCGGGGCTGGACCTGATTCTCGTAGAGTCCGGTGGCGACAACCTCTCCGCGACCTTCAGCCCGGAACTGTCCGACCTGACCATCTACGTGATCGACGTCTCGGCCGGCGACAAGCTGCCACGCAAGGGCGGGCCGGGAATCTGCAAATCCGACCTGCTGGTGATCAACAAGATCGACCTGGCACCTCTGGTCGGCGCCTCGCTGGAGATGATGAACAGCGACACCCAACGCATGCGCAACGGCAAACCCTTTGTCTTCAGCAATCAGAAAACCGGCCTGGGCCTGGAAGAGATCATTGCCTTCATCGAACGCCAGGGTTTGCTGACCGCGGCCTGATCACGACTTATCAACAAGGAAGCTTATCCATGACACTCAAACGCATTCTCGCCGCCCTGGCCCTGCTGCTGACTCCGGCCCTCGCCTTCGCCCATCCGGGACACGGCGACAACGGCTTGATCGCCGGTATCAGCCACCCACTTGGCGGTCTCGATCACTTGCTGGCAATGCTCGCGGTCGGCCTGTGGGCAGCACAGCAGCAAGGCGCCGCACGCTGGGCGCTGCCGTGCGCCTTTGTCGGCACTATGTTGATTGGCGGGCTGTTGGGTTTTGAAGGATTGAACCTGCCGGCACTGGAGAGCGGGATTGCCGCTTCCGTGTTGGCTTTGGGGCTGGCGGTTGCCTTGGCAGTGCGTCCACCGTTGGTGATGGCGGTGGGTGCGACGGCGTTGTTTGCGCTGTTTCATGGTGTCGCGCACGGGCTGGAACTGCCGGAAATGTCGAGCCCCTGGACCTACGCCGCAGGCTTTGTTGCGGCGACGGCGGTGTTGCACGCGGCGGGTTATGCGCTGGTGCGGGTGCTGCCGCAGGCCGCAGCGCCCCTGGTGCGACTGGCGGGCGCGGCTTCGGCGGCGACTGGAGTGTGGTTGCTGGCAGGTTGACTCTCTAGTGTCTGACCCGGCCTCTTCGCGGGCAAGCCCGCTCCCACATTGGAATGCCTACACCTGTGGGAGCGGGCTTGCCCCGGGCGGCGTTCCGACGAAGGCGGCCTGACAGACACAGCCTCTCTCAGGCCAGCCTCTCTGCTAACATGTCGCGCAATCGCCCCTGCCGTGACGACGCCAGCCAATGCCGCCTGTTTCCCGCTCTGCCTCTCAGCCTGAACTGACCGCCCTGTTCGCCTCGGTGCAACAGCATTTCCTGAACGTCATCGTGCCGCTCTGGCAAGGTCCGGGCTGGAACGCCGATATGGCGTTGCCTTATGAGGCGCTGGATGCCAAACACCAACCGCTGCCACCGCAACGCTACCGGGCCATGGCCTGTGCGCGGCAGTTGTATCTGTTTGCCAGCCTGATCGGTCAGGTGCCGGGCGCCGAAGAGCGTGCCGCCGCGTTGTTCCGCTCCTTGCAGCGGCACTTTCACGATGCCGAGCACGGCGGCTGGTTCTACAGTGTCGATGCACAAGGTGCGCCGCTGGATCAGCGCAAGGATCTCTACACCCACGCCTTCATCCTGTTCGCCTGCGCCCATTACTGGGACAAGGTCCGCGAGCCGCTGGTGGAGTCGGTGCTCAATGCCTCGCTGGAAGTGGTCGCGCAGCGTTTCGCCACGGACGACGGTCTGTACGAAGCCACGCTCGACCGCGACTGGGCATCGCTGGGCAGCGGCCCTTTGCAAAATCCGCTGATGCACCTGGCCGAAGCTTTCCTCGCCACCCTGTCGGTGCGTGACGACCTCGACGTGCAACAGGCGCTCGTCGGGTTATGCACAGCCATGCACGCGCGCTTTATCGATCCGCAGCACGGCGTGTTGATGGAAAAACCGCTGGGATCTGTGGATAACTGGTTTGAACCGGGGCATCAGTTCGAGTGGTATTTCCTGTTGGAATCCTCGGCGCTGTTGCGCAATTCGACGCTGCATGCCGATCTGGAGCGGGCCTTCGCCTTTACCGAGCAAGCGGGCGTTGATCAGCGGACTGGCGCCGTGCGGGCGATGCTCGATTTCGCACCCGATGGCGGCACCCGGGACGCCACGCAACGCATCTGGGCCCAGGCCGAGTACCTACGCGCATTAACGCTGCGCCCGGACAGCGAAGCGGCTGTGCTGCGTCAATTGCAGGCATTGCAGCAGCGCTCGCTGCATGCCGACGGCTGGTACGAATGCCGTGACGAGCACGGAGAAGTCAGCCGCCGCGACATGCCATCGACCACGCCTTATCACCTGGCGACCTGTTATCGCGGGTTGGCGGAATATCTCGGCTGACTGTTCGGCCGCTTTCGCGAGCAAGCCCGCTCCCACAGGTTGCATACAATCCCTGTGGGAGCGGGCTTGCTCGCGAATGACCTCGAAGAGGTCGCCTTGTCACTCAATCCACTTGCGGTCCCCGGTAAAGCTGATGGTCAGCCATCGTGCAGCATCCGGCTCGCCAAGCTTTGTGGAGATTTCCTCGCGCAAACTGTCCAGTTGCCCCACACCGTCCAGCCAGTAATCCTTCGGCAATACGATGTGAATCTCGATAAAACAGGCTCTGCCGTGTTTCTGCACGTAGGAAATGTAATCGTCGAAACCATGCTCGGCCTTCGCCACTTCCATCACCTGACGCACCTTGTCGTCCAGTTGATCCGGGACGATCCCCAGCACATCGCGCAAGGCCGGCCCGAGGATTTTGAACGCCGGGGGGAGCATGCCCAAAGCCAGCAAAATCAGGATCATCGGGTCGACATACACCGCCCACTTGTCGTAACCCTGAGTCTTGAGCAGCAGTGCGATCAGGAAACTCACCAGCAGTCCCGCCGACAGCATCGCGTCCACCAGCCAACTGATGTTGTCGAACTGGATCAGCGATGAGTTGAGCGTGCGATTGCGTTGGCGGACGTAGAAGAAATATATGAGCTCAACGACAGTGAAGAAGGCCGCGTAGAAAATCACCAGACCGAGTTCGACTTCGCGACCACCACTGATGATGCCGAACACACCGTTGAGAAAGGCATAAACGGCCACCAGGAATATGAAACTGCCTTCGATCACCAGCACCATGGGCTCCAGGTGCCAGGAACCGAACTGAAAGCGCTGGTTGCTTTCCTTGGCGATCAGCCGGGCGGTGATCAGCATCAGGACCTTGATGAAGGCCGCGATCAACGAAAAGAAGCCATCGAACAGAATGGATTGGGCGCCCGAAACAAAACCGGTGATGATCCCGGCGAATGTCACGGCGAGCATCAGGAAGGTCGATTGTTTGAGCAGCGCCTGCTCGCCACGATTACTCACTTGATCTCCTCGGATACCTCTAGACCGCCGGGTGCGGCGGATTGCTTGAGGGAGGAGTCTAGCTGATGTCCGGATTTATCCGCTCCGGCCCCTTCGCGAGCAAGCCCGCTCCCACATTGGATCGCGGTCTAATGTGGGAGCGGGCTTGCTCGCGAAGAACGATGACTCGGTATTAAGCCTTGCCACCACTGCGATCAATAGCAAACCCGGCCCAGGTCTGGCTCACCGGCATCAGCTCCAGGCTGTTGATGTTGATGTGCGCCGGGGCATTGAGCACCCAGAAGATTGTCTCGGCGATGTCCTGCGGCTGAATCGGCTCGGCGCCAGCGTAAGTGGCGTTGTAGCGCTCCTGGTCACCGGCAAAACGCACCAGCGAGAACTCGCTCTCGCACAGGCCCGGCTCGATGTTGCTGACCCGTACGCCCGTGCCTTGCAGGTCGCAGCGCAGGTTCACGGAGAACTGTTTGACGAACGCCTTGGTCGCGCCATACACATGGCTGCCCGGGTACGGGTAGTTGCCGGCGATGGACCCCAGGTTGACGATACCGGCACCACGACCGTGGGCGATCAGGCGCGGCAACAGCAGACGGGTGCTGTACATCAGGCCTTTGACGTTGGTATCGACCATGGTGTCCCAGTCGTCCAGGTCACACTTGGGCGCCGGATCAACCCCCAGGGCCAGCCCGGCGTTGTTGATCAACCCGCGCAGTTTTGCAAAGGATGGCGGCAGATTGGCAATCGCCTCCTCCATGGCCTTGCGATCACGCACATCGAGCACCAGGCCATGGACTTCGGTCTGCTTCGACAGCTCGGCGCACAACGCATTGAGGCGCTCTTCACGACGGCCAGTCAGCACCAGTTTCCAGCCGGCCTCGGCAAAACGACGGGCACAGGCTTCACCAAAACCGGAGGTCGCGCCGGTAATAAACAGGGTGTTGGACATCGTGTTCTCCTTGCTTCGGCTGATCGCCAGCCATTGGAATAGAAAATCAGCAGGCAGCATGCCCGGCCTTGTTCACAGCGGCAACCACCGTTCAATCTGTTCAAAAAACGCTCAATCCCGGCAACCCCTTGACCAGCGTGGCCTACAGCCATGTGCGCGCACGTTATCCACAGGCCGGTCCACAGTCTTTGGGGGCAAGTGGAAAAGCTGCAAGCCGCTATCCACAAGGCTTTGCGCGGGGTTTTGAAACTTTTTTGCTTGACCCTCAACCGCCTGCTGTGTAGCCCTTGGCCATTTTCATGACTGACGGGTCAAACCGGCGATGGCGCCAAGCCAGTAACCACGGCCTTCAGCCGAGTCTTTCCAGAGTTTAGTCACAGACTTATCCACAGGCTTGTCCACGCCGATTCCATGCATTTTCATCCCGAACAAAAAGGTTGACAAAGCGACCTGCAAGCTGCGCAAAAACACTTGATCAAAAAACAACCGCACCTCTGCAAGCCACGGTTTAAAAGGCCTGCAGCCAGCTACTCCCACGTTATTCACAGCCGGTTCCACAGCAAACGGGGACAAGTCAAAACCGTGACAAAACAACTATTTGCAGCGGCTTTATGTCGCGCTTTACGAGCTTGGGAATATTGTTTTCCACAATTTCCTGAATGCACGCCGCAGCCCTCCTGTGGGAGCGGGCTTGCTCGCGAAGACGGCGGCACAGCTTGCATCGTGGAGACTGACACACCGCTATCGCGAGCAAGCTCGCTCCCACAGGGTTCAGTGGTGTTTTGAAGATGTAAAAAAGCCCCGGCGATTGCGCGCCGGGGCTTGTGTACAACCACTGAAACTCAGTGCCCGCCGAGATAGGCGCTACGCACATCCTCGTTGACCAACAACTCTTTGCCAGTGCCGGTCATGCGGATTTCGCCGTTGACCATCACATAAGCCCGGTCAGACAACCGCAGGGCGTGGTTGGCGTTCTGCTCCACCAGGAAGATGGTCATGCCGGTCTTAGCCAGTTCCCGCAGGGTGGCGAAGATCTGCTTCACCACGATCGGCGCCAGGCCCAGGCTTGGCTCATCGAGCAGCAACAACTTGGGCCGGCTCATCAGGGCCCGGGCGATGGCGAGCATCTGCTGCTCGCCGCCGGACATGGTCATCGCCCGCTGGGTACGCCGCTCTTCGAGCCTGGGGAACAGCTCGAACATGCGCTGCATGTCCTCCTTGGCGTACTTGTCGCCAATGGGGATAGTGCCCATCAACAGGTTTTCTTCGACTGTCATGTCGGGGAACACCCGCCGCCCTTCCGGCGATTGCGCAATGCCGTTGGAGGCGATGTAGTGGGACGACTTGTGGGTAATGTCCACGCCCTGATAGAGGATCTGCCCGTCCGCCGCCCTTGGCTGGCCGAAGATCGACATCAGCAGGGTCGACTTGCCGGCACCATTGGAGCCGATCAGGCTGACGGTTTCCCCTTCGTTGATGTGCAGCGAGACACCTTTAAGGGCCTGGATCGGCCCGTAAAACACGTCCAGTTCCTTGAGCTCGAGGATGGGTTTACTCATACCACCTCCTCTTCTTCCGCGCCCAGATAAGCGGCGATCACTTTCGGGTCGTTGCGGATGTCGTCGGGGCCACCCTCGGCGATGACGATGCCGTGGTCCAGCACCACAATGTGGTCGGAGATACTCATAACCATGCCCATGTCGTGTTCGATCAGCACCACGGTCAGATCGTGCTCGTCGCGCAGCAGCCGGATCATCGCGCTCAGCGCTTCGGTTTCCTGAGGGTTGAGGCCGGCGGCCGGTTCGTCGAGGCAGATGATCTGCGGACGGGTGCACATGGCCCGGGCGATTTCCAGGCGGCGTTGCTGACCGTAGGACAGCTCACCGGCCAGGCGGTTGGCGCAGTCCACCAGATCCACCACTTCCAGCCAGTAGAACGCGTGGTCCAGCGCATCGCTTTCGGCCTTGCGGTAGCCCTTGGTGTTGAGGATGCCGGCGAGCATGCTGCGATTGACCCACATGTGCTGGGCCACCAGCAGGTTTTCCAGCACCGACATTTCCTTGAACAGGCGAATGTTCTGGAAGGTCCGTGCCAGGCCGGCGCGGTTCACCAGGTGGGTGCCGCCGAACATCTTGTAGCGCATCCGGGTGATGAAGCTTTTTGGCGAAACGAAGTCGGTCGGCTTGAACGATTCGCCGAGCAACTGGATGACATTGGTCTGTTGCCCACGCACGTTGAGTTCGATCTTGCCGCCGGAGGCCTTGTAGAACCCGGTCAGGCAGTTGAACACGGTGGTCTTGCCGGCGCCGTTGGGGCCGATCAGGGCGAAGATCGAGTTGCGCTTGACCTTCAGGCTGACATCATTCAACGCCTTGATGCCGCCGAAGTGCATCATCAGCTTTTCTACACTGAGTACGACTTCGCTCATGGCGCTACTCCTTTACGCGGGGTCACACCGGTACGGCTGATCCGAATCAGGCCGCGCGGTCGCCAGATCATCATCAACACCATCAGGATGCCGAACAGCAGCACGCGGTACTCGGCGAAGCCACGCAGCAGCTCCGGGGCGACGGTCAGCACGAAGGCTGCAATTACGACGCCTATGGTCGAACCCATGCCACCCAGTACCACGATGGCGAGGATCAGTGCCGATTCGAAGAAGGTGAACGAGGTCGGGTTGACGAAGCCCTGGTAGGTGGCGAAGAACACCCCGGCCAGACCGGCCGTCGAGGCGCCGATGGTGAACGCCGATAGCTTGACCAGCACGTGGTTCAGACCCATGGAGCGGCAGGCGATTTCGTCTTCGCGCAGGGCTTCCCAGGCGCGGCCGACCGGCATGCGGGTCAGGCGATGCTTGATGTGCAGCACGGCCAGGACCACCAAGAACAACACGGCGTAGATGAAGTAGTACTTCACGTCGGGGTTGTAGGCGATGCCGAAGAACTCATGGAAAGGCACCCCGCCCTCTTTCGCCCTTTTTCCGAACTCGATGCCGAAGAAAGTGGGCAACGGCGCTGCCATGCCATTCGGGCCGCCGGTCAGGGTCAGCCAGTTATTGAGGATCAACCGAATGATTTCACCGAAGCCCAGGGTCACGATCGCCAGGTAGTCACCGTGCAGGCGCAGCACCGGGAAACCGAGGATGCAACCGGCCAGTCCGGCGGTAATCGCCGCCAGCGGCAACACCGTCCAGAAGCCCAGCCCAAGATACTGATAACCGAGCGCCAGGCCGTAGGCACCGATGGCGTAGAACGCCACGTAACCAAGGTCGAGCAGGCCGGCCAGGCCGACCACGATGTTCAGCCCCAGCCCCAGCAGCACGTAGATCAGCCCGAGGATGACCACGCCCAACAGGTACGAGTTGGAGAAAAACGGGAATACCACCGCGATAACAATCATCAGCGGGATGATCCAGCGCAGCCGGGATTTGTAATCAGGTGGCAGTACATGGACCCCGGATCCGGTGGTTTCAAATCCCTCGAGGATTCTCAGGCCCTTGGGGGTTTGCAGGAACAGGCTAAGGGCAAAACGGCCGGCCATGACGATGGCGACAATCCAGGCCACCCGGGTCGCTTCCAGGTTGAAGCCGTAGCCGTCGAGGACTACGCCGACAATCGGGCCGAACACAATCAGGGCCACCAGGCCGGCAAGAATCGCGTCAACCAAGCTTCTTTTGAGATCAATGGTTTTTTTAGTGGTTGAAGACATCGCTTACACCTTCGACACAAGAGGACGGCCGAGCAGGCCTTGGGGCCGAAAGACCAGAACGAGAACGAGCAGCGAGAAGCTGAAAACGTCTTTGTAGTCCGAGTTCACCAGACCGGAAAACAGCGACTCGGAAATCCCGAGAATGATCCCGCCGAGCATCGCGCCGGGCAGTGAGCCAATCCCGCCGAGCACCGCGGCAGTGAACGCCTTGATCCCGATGATGAAGCCGGCATAGAAGTCGAATGTGCCGTAGTTCATGGTGATCAGCACGCCGGCCAGGGCCGCCATCGCTGCACCGATGATGAACACGTAGGAAATCACCCGATCGGTGTTGATCCCCAGGATCGAAGCCATCTTGCGGTCTTGCTGGGTTGCACGGCACATGCGGCCGAGCTTGGTGTACTTGATGACGTAGGTCAGCAGGCCCATCCCGACGAACGCTGCAACCAGAATGAAGACCTTGGTGTAGGTCAACTGAACGAAACCGGTACCGATATCAACGCGCCAGGCACCCGAGAGCAAAGTCGGAACGCCTTGTTGCTTCGCGCCCTGGGAGATCTGTGCGTAGTTTTGCAGGATCAGAGAGATACCGATCGCACTGATCAGCGGTGCGAGTCGAGTGGAGTTACGCAGGGGTTTGTAGGCGACACGCTCGATGACCCAGCCATACACCGCCGTGACGACGATGGTGAAGATCAGTGTGCCAAGCATCAGCAGCGGGAAAGATTCGATACCGAAGTAAGCCAGCAGAGCCAGACTGATTGCCGCGAGGTAAGCGGAAATCATGTAAACCTCGCCGTGAGCGAAGTTGATCATGCCGATGATGCCATAGACCATTGTGTAGCCGATGGCGATCAGGCCATAGACCGACCCGAGGGTCAGGCCGTTGACCAGTTGCTGCAGGAAAATACCATCCATAACGCAATCTCACGCAATGAGAACCTGCACATGTGGCTGTGCGGTTCCTCTAAGGAAAATACAGATATACGTCGGAGCAATGTCAGCCACGATCAGGCAGGCCACCACGGCCCCCTGTAGGAGCGAGCTTGCTCGCGATTGCGGTTTAACATTCAACGAATGAGTTGCCTGCCAGTCCGTCATCGCGAGCAAGCTCGCTCCCACAGGGGAACCGTGGGGTTCACCCAATTGAGTCAGCCCTTACTTCTGTTTTTCCAGCTGGTGGTATTTGCCATCCTTGTCCCACTGGTAAACCACGTAGTCGGAGATTTTCAGGTCGCCCTTGCTGTCCCAGGTCTTCTCGCCCATGACGGTCTTGACCGGGTTCTTCTTCAGCCATGCAGCCGCTTCTTCGCCCTTGTTGGACTTGGCGCCGTTGAAGGCTGCTGCCAGGGTCTGGACCGAAGCGTAGGCGTACAGGGTGTAGCCTTCAGGCTCGGTACCGGCCTTGCGGAAGGCGTCTACCACGGTCTTGCTGTCTGGCAGCAGACGTGGGTCGGCGCCGAAGGTCATCAGCACGCCGTCAACGAATTGCGGGCCACCAGCGGTGGTCACCAGCTCGTCGGTCACGATGCCGTCGTCGGACATGAACTTGACGTCCTTGAGGCCTTGTTCACGCAATTGACGCACCAGAGGACCGGCTTCCGGGTGCAGACCACCAAAGTAGACGACGTCAGCGCCGGCGCCGCGGATCTTGGTCACGATGGTGCTGAAGTCTTTCTCGCCACGGGTCAGGCCTTCATACAGCACAGGCGTTACGCCGCGCTTGACCAGTTGAGCCTTGGTAGCATCCGCCAGGCCCTGGCCGTAGGTGTCCTTGTCGTGCAGCACGACAACTTTCTTGCCCTTGAGCACGTCGACGATGTAGTCGCCGGCCACGATGCCTTGCTGGTCGTCACGCCCGCACATACGGAACATGGCGCTCAGGCCGCGCTCGGTAACGGCCGGGTTGGTGGAACCCGGGGTGATGGCGATGATGCCCGCTTCGTCGTAGATCTCGGAGGCCGGAATGGTCGAGGAAGAGCAGAAGTGACCGACTACGCCGGCGACTTTCTGGTTGGTCAGATCCTTGGCGACCGTCACAGCCTGTTTCGGTTCGCAGGCGTCATCGCCCTTGACCAGTACGATTTTTTCCCCGTTAACCCCGCCAGCCGCGTTGACCGCATCGGCCGCGGCCTGTGCACCCTTCATGTACTGTTCGCCAAATGCCGCGTTGGCGCCCGTCATTGGTCCCGCTACGCCGATCTTGATGTCAGCCTGAGCAAACGCAGAAACACCCAGCGCAGTTGCCACTGCGAGGGCCAGAAAGCCTTTCTTGTAAAACGTCTGGGACATGAGGTGGTGCTCCATGGTTTTTTTAATTGGCACTGCGACTTCACTGAATGCTCAGAGCAAGGGCCGTGCCATCGGTTTTTTATTCTGAAAAAAGTCGCTGCTTTCTTGTTATTTCGACTGTTTCGGTCCCATTTTCATTGGGCGTGCAACCGTCTAAACCGCGGAAGGTAAAACCATTTTTTATTTGAGGCGCAACCCGACTGCGCCATCATTGCAACCGCGGCTTTAAACAACGTGCAACCAGCCTGTAACAACGTGCGTCACCGAAGTGCACACTGCTGGTGCGGAACTGCTACAACCCGCACCACTACAGGCTAGCCGCAGATCGAAAAAGCGCCGCCTCCCACTGCAAAAATCAACATTCAGATCACGATCCGCAGGCACTGGCCTGCGTGATACAGCGAGAATCCCGCCTCATACAGACAGCTGCGCAACCCCACCCCGGCCAATGGCTGCATGGGTGCAAAGGGAATCGGTAGCGCTTGAGGATTTCCGTTACACAGGTAATCGGCAAAGGCCTTGCCGACCACCGTGCCCGTGGTCACGCCCCGGCCGTTGTAACCGGTGACTGCCACCAAACCGGGCGCTGGTTCGAACAGGCGCATCAAATGATCGGGGGTGAAGGCGATGCAACCGGTCCAGGTGCACTCCCATTCCACCGGCTTGAGGTACGGGAAATAGTGTTGCTGCACGCGGTCGGCCCAGGCCTTGAGGAACCAGGCCGGTTTCTGATTGCCATTACCGAGACTGCCAAGCAGCAGGCGACCGTCTTTGTCTCGACGGATACTGCTGAGTACTTGGCGGGTGTCCCAGGAACCTTGGCCACCGGGCAGAATTTGCCGGGCGGCTTCTTCGGTCAGCGGCACCGAGGCCACCTGATAGTAATAACCGGGGAAGAAATTGCGCCGCAATTCCGTCCAGTCGCCTTCGGTGTAGGCATTGGAGGCAATCACCACTTTCTCGGCCATGACCGAGCCCTGGGCAGTCTGTACTGACCAGCGCTGCCCCTGACGTTCGAGTCGGGTGACCGGGGAATGATCGAACAATTGACCGCCCAGCCCGATGGCCGCTTTGGCCAGCCCCGTGGTGTAGGCCATCGGGTTGAGTGTGCCGGCGCGGCGATCGAGCAATGCCGCGGCGATCTTTTTCGTGCCGGTGGCTTGCTCGCAGGCCTGACCGGTGAGCAGCTCTACGGGCGCACCGCGACGCTTCCATTGTTCTTCACGACTGCGCAAGTCGGCCTCGCCACGGGCGTTGTGCGCCATGTGCAGCGTGCCTTCGCGGCGCAACTGGCAATCGATGTTGTACTTGTCCACAAGGCTGAACACCAGGGATGGCGCCGCCCCCAGCATGCGGTTGAGCTGGCTGCCAACCGCCTCGCCAAACCCGGCTTCGATCTCGTCCGGGGGAATCCACATCCCGGCATTGACCAGCCCGACGTTGCGCCCGGAACCACCATGGCCGGCGCGATGGGCCTCCAGCACGCAAACAGTCTTGCCTTGCTCCAGCAGATGCACCGCCGCCGACAAACCGGTAAACCCGGCGCCGATGACGCAGACATCCACCGTGACCTCACCCTTGAGGGCCGAATTGTCCGGCCTTTGCGGCGTCAGTTTTTCCCACAGACACTCTTCGCGTAACGGCATTGCCAGACTCCGAAAATGAAACCTAACCACCCACACAAATCAGTGTGGGAGCGGGCTTGCTCGCGAAAGCGGTATGTCAGTCACCATTAATATCGGCTGACAGATTGCATTCGCGAGCAAACCCGCTCCCACAGGGGATCACTGTTCGACACGAGACTTAGTCGAACGTAATCCCCTGCGCCAACGGCAACTCCAGCGAATAGTTCACGGTGTTGGTCTGGCGGCGCATGTAGCCGCGCCATGCATCGGAGCCGGACTCACGACCGCCGCCGGTTTCTTTCTCGCCACCAAACGCGCCGCCGATTTCCGCGCCGCTCGGGCCGATGTTGACGTTGGCAATGCCGCAGTCGCTGCCCACCGCCGACATGAACTGCTCGGCTTCACGCACGTCGGTGGTGAAGATGCACGAGGACAGGCCTTGTGGCACGGCGTTGTTCAGGCGCAGGGCTTCCTGGAAATCGCTGTAGCCAACCACGTACAGGATTGGAGCGAAGGTTTCGTGGCAGACCACATCGCTTTGCTCCGGCATTTCGACGATAGCCGGCGACACGTAATAGGCATTCGGGAACTTGTCTTGCAGCTGACGCTCACCGCCAAACACCCGGCCGCCCTCACTCAAGGCCTGCTCCAGCGCATCCTGCATGTTGTCGAAGCTTTGCTTGTCGATCAGCGGGCCGATCAGGTTACCTTCCAGCGGATGGCCGATACGCACTTTCGAGTACGCGGCTTTCAGGCGGGTGACGATTTCTTCTTTCACCGACTCATGGGCGATCAGGCGACGCAGGGTGGTGCAGCGCTGACCGGCGGTGCCGACGGCGCTGAACAGAATCGCGCGAACGGCCATGTCCAGATCGGCGCTCGGGCCGAGGATCATCGCGTTGTTGCCGCCCAGTTCGAGGATGCTGCGGGCAAAACGCGCGGCGATTTTCGGCGCCACTTCACGGCCCATGCGGGTGCTGCCGGTAGCGCTGACCAGTGCGACACGCGGATCATCGACCAGGGCTTCGCCGGCATCGCGACCGCCAATAATCACCTGGCTCAGGTGCGGTGGTGCATCGCTGAAGTTCTTCAGCACGCGATCGAACAGCGCCTGGCAAGCCAGTGCGGTCAGTGGCGTCTTTTCCGACGGTTTCCAGATCACCGGGTTGCCACAGACCAGCGCCAGCGTGGCGTTCCAGGCCCAGACCGCCACCGGGAAGTTGAACGCACTGATCACCCCGACAACGCCCAGCGGGTGCCAGGTTTCACGCATGTGGTGGCCAGGACGCTCGGAGGCGATGGTCAGGCCGTACAACTGACGGGACAGGCCGACGGCGAAGTCGCAGATGTCGATCATTTCCTGAACTTCACCCAGGCCTTCCTGGGTGATCTTGCCGGCCTCCCAGGACACCAGCTCGCCGAGGTCGGCCTTGTATTCACGCAGGATGTCACCCAGTTGCCGCACCAGCTCGCCACGGCGCGGTGCCGGAACCTTGCGCCATAGTTCGAACGCATGATCTGCGCGACTGATGTGTTGCTCGACTTCAGCAGCGCCTTCCCAGTTAACGGCGGCGATCCTGCTGCCATCGATCGGCGAATGCACCGGCACTTTGCCGTTCTGGTACAGGGCCGGATTCACACCTAGACGATCAAGCAATGCGGCAACCATGGGTCACTCCTCAAGCAAAAGACAGAACACGTGCAGCCGGAAAATCACGGCTGATCAGACCTGTAGTTTTAGCTGCCCGGAGGTTACTCAACAAACGACCTTTAAGAGAGATATCATTCCGTTTATTCATGCTGTGCATTGCTGGCAATAAGAAACAAGAACCAAGGACCGCCCATGCTGAATAAACGCTACTTGCCATCGATCGCTGCATTGCAGTGCTTCGAGGCCGTCACCCGGCATTTGAGCTTCACCCGGGCCGCCGAAGAGTTGAACCTGACCCAAAGCGCCGTGAGCAAACAGGTCGCGCAACTCGAAGAGCTGTTGCAGCACCTGCTGTTTCGCCGGGTGCGCCGCCGCCTGCAGATGACGCCGGCTGGCGATCTGTACCTGGTTGAGGTGCGAAAAATCCTCACGCAGGTCGAGATGTCGACCCATTACCTGCGTTCCTACGGTGGCGAAACGGAAGTCCTGCGGGTTTCGACGCCCCCCACTTTCGGTGCACGCTGGCTGGTGCCGCGCCTGAAAGGCTGGCGCCTGCGGCATCCGTCGATCCACCTGGACCTGTGCAGCGAGCAGGAAGCCGACGACCTGCTGCAAGGCCGCAGCGACCTGGCGTTCTACTTCGGCCAGGGCTCACGGCCCGGCACCGAATGCCTGAAGCTGTTCGGCGAAGAGCTGGTGCCGGTGTGCGCCCCGGGCAGCCTGCCGGACACACCGTTTACCGATCCGACGCAACTGACTGACCTGGTCCTGCTGCAAAACGCTTCCCGCCCCCAGGCCTGGCATGACTGGTTCGACCATCAGGGCTACCACACCGAGCACAGCTACCACGGCCCGCGCTTCGAAACCTTTTACATGTGCATCCGCGCCGCCCAGGTCGGCTGCGGCGTGGCGCTGTTACCCCGTTTTCTGGTGGAAGAGGAACTGGCCGACGGCAAGCTGGTCATTCCCTGGCAGCATGCAATGCCCAGCACCGACGCCTATTACCTTGCGTACCCGGAACACTCGGCAGAAGTGCCCAAGGTGCGGGACTTTGTGAAGTGGATGCTGGAGCAGATCGATAGCCCGGAGATGTCGCAAATTTAGGGTTGCACGCAGTACCTGTGGGAGCGGGCTTGCTCGCGAAGACTGAGTATCAGGCAGCATCACTGCTGGATGTGAAACCGCTTTCGCGAGCAAGCCCGCTCCCACAGGGGTCTGTTGTGATCCAAAAAACTGCTGGCAATCCTGCCCAGTGATATGCGCCACTAGCGCCACTGATCAATACCGCTGCAACGCCGGAGATTCCCGTTATGAGCGAGAGTGTATTTGCCGATCGCATCGTGCAGAACCTGCTCGACACCGACTTCTACAAGCTGACGATGATGCAGGCGGTGCTGCATAACTACCCGAACGTCGAAGTCGAATGGGAGTTTCGTTGCCGTAACGGCGAGGACCTGCGCCCGTACCTGGCGGAAATCCGCTTCCAGATCGAGCGCCTGGCCGAACTGAGCCTGAGCGCCGACCAGTTGAGTTTTCTGGAACGCATCAGCTTCCTGAAGCCGGACTTCCTGCGCTTTCTCGGGTTGTTTCGCTTCAACCTGCGTTACATCCACACCGGCCTCGAAAACGGTGAACTGTTTATCCGCCTGCGGGGCCCCTGGCTGCATGTGATCCTGTTCGAAGTGCCGCTGCTGGCGCTGGTCAGCGAGGTGCGCAACCGCTATCGCTACCGCGAAGTCGTGTTGGAACAGGCCCGCGAGCAGCTCTACCGCAAGTTCGACTGGCTGAGCGCCAACGCCAGCAGCGACGAATTGTCAGAATTGCAGGTGGCCGATTTCGGCACCCGTCGTCGCTTTTCCTACCGCGTGCAGGAAGAAGTGGTGAATGTGCTCAAGCACGATTTCCCCGGACGCTTCGTCGGCACCAGCAACGTTCACCTGTCCCGGGAGCTGGACATGAAACCCCTGGGCACCATGGCCCACGAATGGATCATGGCGCACCAGCAACTTGGCCCGCGGCTGATCGACAGCCAGATCGCCGCACTCGATTGCTGGGTCCGTGAATACCGTGGCCTGCTGGGGATTGCCCTGACCGACTGCATCACCATTGATGCCTTCCTCGGCGATTTCGATCTGTTTTTCGCCAAGCTTTTCGACGGTTTGCGCCACGACTCAGGCGATCCGGTGGTTTGGGCGGAAAAAGCCATCGCCCACTATCACAGGCTCGGCATCGACCCGATGAGCAAGACGCTGACTTTCTCCGACAGCCTGACCCTGCCCAAGGCTCTGGAGATATTCCGGGCGCTGCGCGGTCGGATCAATGTCAGCTTCGGCATCGGCACCAACCTGACGTGTGATATTCCGGGTGTCGAACCGATGAGCATCGTGCTTAAAATGACCGCCTGCAACGGCCAGCCGGTGGCGAAGATCTCCGACGAGCCAGGCAAGACGCACTGCAAAGACCCGAATTTCGTCGCTTACTTGCGACACGTTTTCCAGGTTCCTGCCGCCCTTTCAAGTACATCAAGCAAGGAGTGAATTCATGCAAGCCGTACAGCGTGAGATTGCTGAACAGCTCAAGGTCCAGCCGCCATTCGCCGACGAAGCCGCCCTTGAGGCCGAAGTCGCCCGGCGGGTGACCTTCATTCAGGACTGCCTGGTCAATTCCGGGCTCAAGACCCTGGTACTGGGCATCAGTGGTGGTGTCGACTCCCTCACCGCCGGCCTGCTGGCCCAACGGGCCGTCCGTGAACTGCGCCAGCGCAGCGGTGATGCCGCCTACAAATTCATCGCCGTGCGCCTGCCCTACGAAACCCAGTTCGATGAACACGACGCCCAGGCTTCAGTGGATTTCATCAAGCCGGACGAGCGCCACACCGTGAACATCGGTCCGGCGGTCAAATCACTGGCCAATGAAGTGGCGGCCTTCGAAGGCAAACATGCGGTGTCGGTGGACTTCGTGCTCGGCAACACCAAGGCGCGCATGCGCATGGTCGCCCAGTACACCATCGCCGGTGCGGCCCATGGCCTGGTGATCGGCACCGATCACGCGGCGGAAGCGGTGATGGGTTTCTTCACCAAGTTCGGTGACGGCGCCTGCGACCTGGCGCCACTGAGTGGCCTGGTGAAAAATCAGGTCCGCGCCATCGCCCGCAGCTTCGGCGCGCCGGAGTCGCTGGTGGAGAAAGTCCCGACCGCCGATCTGGAGGACCTGTCGCCCGGCAAACCGGACGAAGCGTCCCACGGCGTGACCTATGCCGAGATCGATGCGTTCCTGCACGGCAACCCGGTGCGCGAGGAAGCGTTCAGGATCATTTGCGACACCTACAACAAGACCCATCACAAGCGGGTGATGCCGTTTGCGCCTTGAGGCGTGAGTGAATGAAAAAGCCCGCTGAGGAGTGATCCCCAGCGGGCTTTTCTTTGGCCAAAACATGCGTTGATGCTTCTGGCCCCTTCGCGAGCAAGCCCGCTCCCACAGGTACGGTGGTGGCCCTGTGGGAGCGTGGCTTGCCCGCGATGAACGATAACGCGGTGGTCAGTCTTACTTCAGGGTCACGGTGCCTTTCATCATCGAGATGTGGCCCGGGAACGAGCAGAAGAAACCGTATTTTTCATTGGCGTCGAGCTTCGACACGTCAAAGGTCACCGAGTCGGTTTCCTTGGCGCCGATGATCTTGGTGTGGGCGATCACGCGGGCGTCGCCTTCCTTCAGGTAGTTCTTGTCGATGCCGGCGCTCAGGCCGTCGGTGGCGATCGGCTGCATGTCGGCTTCTTTACTCAGCACCCAGTTATGGCCCATGACGTTCTTCGGCAAGCTGCCGGAATGCTTGAGTTCCACGGTAAACGTCTTGCAGCTCTTGTCGATTTCAATAGCCTTCGTGTCGAAAGACATCTGGTCGGTGGAGTCGACGGTGACTTTGCACTCTGCAGCCATCAATTGGCTGCTGGCCAGTGTCAACAGGGATACCGCAACAAGTTTGGCAAACATGGTGAATCTCCAAGGCAGGGTTAAGGAAATCGCGAATAAACAGAAGACTGCCTGAAAACTTCGCAAGTTCATATGACTTGAATCAAAAATTGTATACAACTTTCGCGCTATGGCACCGATGCGAAATATCTACCGGCCAAGTGTCTGGCCCGGGCCTATCATCAGGCCGTCCCCATTCAAATGGAATGTCTGTCATGTCGATCAACAGCTTGTTGTGCAGTTTGCTGGCCGCCTACGCCTGCGGCGCCAGCGGCACGTACGAAACCCCGGAACACCAAGTCTAGCCCTTGGAGTGCCGCGCGCCTGCCTTTACTCTGTGGCCCTGATCGACCAAGGAGCAAGGCATGTCTTTAACATCCGTTTGTGTATTTTGTGGTGCCAGCACCGGCACCAACCCGGCTTACCGCGAAGCAGCCGTGGCCCTTGGCCGGGCGTTGGCCGAGCGCAAGCTGACCCTGGTGTATGGTGGTGGCGCCGTGGGCTTGATGGGCATCGTCGCCGATGCGGCCCTGGCGGCCGGCGGTGAAGTGATCGGCATCATCCCGCAAAGCCTCAAGGACAAGGAAATCGGCCACAGCGGCCTGACTCGCCTGGAAGTCGTCGATGGCATGCACGCGCGCAAGGCGCGGATGGCCGAGCTCAGCGATGCCTTTATCGCACTGCCCGGCGGCCTTGGCACCCTCGAAGAGCTGTTCGAAGTCTGGACCTGGGGCCAACTCGGCTACCACGGCAAACCGCTGGGTTTGCTGGAAGTGAATGGTTTCTACAGCAAATTGACGTCTTTTCTTGATCACATCGTCGGCGAAGGCTTCGTTCGCGAGCAGCACCGTGACATGCTGCAAGTGAGCGAATCGCCGCAAACCCTGCTCGATGCTCTGGATGCCTGGCAACCGTCCATAGCGCCAAAATGGGCCGAGCAAAAACCCAGCTAACGGCTCGGCACCGATACAGGGCAGAATATGCGCCGCTCAACCTCACCTTCGACCCCAGAGGATCGCCCATGGCCAAACCTAATTATTCCTTCGCCAAACGTCAGAGAGACTTGGCCAAGGAGCAGAAGAAAGAGGAAAAGCTTCAGCGCAAGAAAGCTACAGCTGAAGAAGCGACACTGAACCCTGAGGGTGAAGTGGCGGCAGAAGACGATGTTGATGCACCGAAAGACTCGGCGCCCGACGCCTGAGAACCTCCGGGCCGGTTGATCTGATCACGCCCACCGGATCTGTGTCCAGGGTTGGCAGCTTTGCTGCCGACCCTCACAGGCCAGTCTGAAACACCCCTATCCAGAAACCACTGCACATCCCCTGTGGGAGCGGGCTTGCTCGCGAAAGCGCAGTGTCAGGCAACATCCTTGTTGAATATGAAATTGCTTTCGCGAGCAAGCCCGCTCCCACATTTTGATCCCTGTTACTCCAGTGGCATCACCGTCACCCGAACTTCCGGGTCGTGGTTCCCTCCCCCAAGAATCACCCCCCGCAACGGCGACACATCGGAAAAATCCCGGCCCCAGGCCAGGGTGATGTGCTCCAGTGCCGGCTGCACATTGTTGGTCGGATCGAAATCCACCCACCCCAGCACCGGGCAAAACACTGACACCCAGGCATGGGAGGCGTCGGCACCGATCAGTCGTGGCTGGCCCGGCGGTGGCTGGGTCAGCAGGTAGCCGCTGATGTAGCGCGCGGCCAAGCCCCGGGAGCGTACGCAGGCGAGCATCAGGTGGGCAAAGTCCTGACATACCCCGCGCCGACGCTCCAACACTTCTACCAGCGGCGTCGCCACCTGAGTCGCTTCGGCATCGAAGGTAAATTCGCTGAAGATTTTCTCCATCAACGCCTGAACGCCGAGCAACAGCGGCCGCCCCGTCGGGAAGCAGCTCTCGGAAAATTCGACGAAGTTGCGCTTTAGATGCACGTAAGGTGATTCGAAGCGGTAACGGCAGGCTTCAAGCAATTCGGGCGACAACGGCTGGCTGCTGTAAGTCAGCGCGCTACGGGTGTCTTCCCATGCGGGTGAAAGATTGAAGTCCAGCACGGGCCGGGGAAGTACCTCGATCGTGAGGCTGGCATTGACCAGCAGCTCATCATGAGGACGTTCAAACGCCAGCCGGGTCAGCGGATTGCCGAATACATCCAGTTCATCGCGGCGCGAGGTCGGCTGCGGACTGATCTGCAATTGCCGGTCGGTGCAGCGCTGCCAGGCACAAGGCCGCGGCCACAAATGCGCCAGTTGCTGGGCCAGGGACACCGGGCTGTCGTAGTGATAATGGGTGTCGTGGAAAATCTGGTAGTGAGCGCTCATCAGACGGACACCGTGCGCTGGCTGACATCATCGACATGGGCGAAATGCCGCAGCGCCAGGCGATCGGAAACCTGCCCGCTGGCGTCGGCGATCTCTTGCAGCAGCGCGGCCAGCCCCTCGATGGCAGCGCGAACACTCGCGTCGCCGAACAGCGGGTTTTCCAGGCAGCCCAGATCGAATCGCGCCAGACGCTCGACCAATTGCGGCAGCGCTGCTTCACGCGGCACGCCAAAGTCATCGTTGAGGCGTTTGAGTGTGCGGGTCACCAGTTTCAATTGGAACAACACGGCGTGAGGGTTCTGCTCGTCGAGCAATAGCAGGTCGAGCACCGGGATCAGCTGCGCCACCGCCAGGTATCGAGAACGGTAAGTGATGCTGCTGTTGCCCAGCTCCAGCAACCACTCCAGCCCGGCCTGATCGAAAACCCCGGCGCCCCGCAGGAACGCCGCCAGGCTGCCGCTGAGAAATTGCAGGCGTTCGATTCGCCGACCAATCATCAGGAAACGCCAGCCTTCATCCCGGGTCATGTCGTCCAGGGCAAAGCCGGACAGCGCCGCCAGGGACATCACCAGACGATTGAGAAAATCCAGCAACTCACCGAAATCCGGCTCTTCGGTTTCCAGCTCCATGGCTTCGCGCTGCAACTCCACCAGCGCCTGCCAGTTTTCCCGCGAGAGCTTGCCGCGCACCTGCGAAGCAGCCCACTGCAAGCGTTGCAGGTTGGAACGCAGACTGAACGGCCAGTCATCGCCGAGCAGCGCCGCCAACAGGCGTTCCGGCAACTCGCCCTCCTCGGGCAGCAACATCAGCCGTTCGCCGAGGTCCACCGCTGCCTGCAGGGCTTGCGGGTCGTCGCCGTCGACATAGCGCGCCAGCATGATGCGCAGTAAACGGGCGCTGTCGTCGCAACGCTCGCAATAACGACCAAACCAGAACAGGTTTTCCACCACCCGCGACGGCAAGTACGGATCGCGCCGCACCAGGTCATGCACACCGATGTTGCGTTGGGCCTTCCATTGTTCGCCGCTCGGCGCACGATCGCCCAGCACCCAGGTGTCTTTACTGGCGCCGCCGCGCTGCATCGACACCACTTCGGCATCGGCTTGGGCGGCGACCCGGGTCAAGCCACCGGGCAGTACCCGATATCCCTCGCGGCTGGCCACTGCATACACGCGCATGCCGATGGCACGGGGTTGCAGTTGACCGTCTTCGGCTTGCCAGATCGGCGCCTGGGACAATTGCGCAAGTTCTTGCGCCACATAGGCATAAGGACGCGCCTGCATGCGCTCTGCGAGCTCGTTGCGCTGCTTATCACTCAAATCACGGCCAAATACCGGTGCAAAGCTCTGGGACGGAAACGCCGGTTTGATCAGCAGCTCTGGAAGTTTCTCCAGGGCCTGGGCCAATACCGGCGCTTCGCCGCACCACCAGGTGGCGATGGACGGCAGGATCAGTTCTTCGCCGAACAGGAATTGATTGATCTTCGGCAGGAAACCCAACAGACCAGGCGACTCCAGCACACCGCTGCCGAGGGCGTTGGCCACCAACACCCGCCCCTGCCGCACAGCCTCAAGCAGCCCCGGCACACCAAGGGCCGAGTCGGTACGCAGCTCCAGCGGGTCGCAGAAATCATCGTCGAGCCGGCGCATGATCGCGTGGACCCGACGCAGGCCACTCAGGGTCTTCAGGTAGACCGTGGCATCGCGCACCGTCAGGTCGCCGCCCTCCACCAGCGGATAACCGAGCTGACGAGCCAGATACAGATGTTCAAAATAGCTTTCGTTGAAACGCCCCGGTGTCAGCAGCACCACCAACGGTGCGTCTCCGTCACTCGGGGCCTGACGGACCAGGGTTTCCTGCAAGGTGCGGAAGAACCCGGCCAGGTGCTGCACTTTCAGATCACGGTACAGCTCGGGAAAGGCCCGGGACACAATCGTGCGGTTTTCCAGCGCATACCCGGCTCCTGAAGGCGCCTGGGTACGATCCGCCGTCACCCACCAACGGCCATCGGGTGTGCGCGCCAGATCCACGGCATACAGATGCAGAAAGGCTCCGTCAGGCGGACTGATGCCCTGACAGGGCCAAAGGAAGTTGTTGTGACCGAACACCAGCTCGGCGGGCAGCAGACCTTCGGCGATCAGCCGTTGCGGACCGTAAAGGTCAGCCAGCACGGCATTGAGCAACCGCGCCCGCTGAGCGATGCCGGCCGACAACTGTTGCCACTCCTCAGCCGCGATGACATGGGGCAGCAGGTCCAGCTCCCACGGCCGGTCCGCGCCCTTGGGGTCGGCATAGACGTTATAGGTAACGCCGTTTTCCTGAATCTGCCGGGTCAGCAGGGCCTGACGCTGCACCAGTTGTGCCGGCGTGCTGCGTTGCAACTGTTCGAACAGCCGGCGCCAGTGCGGGCGCACGGCGCCACTGTCGTCGAGCAGTTCGTGATAGGTGCCCGCCGTCAGCGGGTAGCGGTCTAGCAGGTCAGGCATGGAAAGCTCGGCAGACAGCAATGAACGGTCAGACTAACGCAGGCTCGTGACGCCCGGATATACGAAAAATCCGAGCGTCGCGTACGGTTTAGAAACGTCGCAAATCGAGTGTCATCGGCAACTCGTCGCTGATTTCCAGATTGGGTACAGGAAACTTTCCCGGCGTGTGTCCGATGCGGAAAAAGCGCGCCATTCGCCGGCTCTCCGCTTCGTTGGCATTCACCGGCAAACTGTCGTAGTTGCGCCCGCCCGGATGGGCGACGTGGTACTGGCAACCGCCCAGCGAGCGCTGCATCCAGGTGTCGAGCAGGTCGAACACCAGGGGCGCGTGGACCGCAATGGTCGGTTGCAGGCAGTTAGCCGGTTGCCAGGCACGGAATCTCACGCCCGCGACGAATTCGCCTACACGCCCGGTGGGCTGCAATGGCACCGGAATGCCGTTGCAGGTCAGCAGATATCGCTGGGGCGGCAAGCCGCTGAGTTTGACCTGCAAACGCTCCAGCGAAGAATCCACGTAGCGCACCGTACCGCCCATGGCGCCCTCTTCGCCCAGCACGTGCCAGGGCTCGAGCGCCTGGCGCAGTTCCAGCGCAATGCCGCTGACGGCGTAGTCGCCAACCTTGGGGAAGCGGAATTCCAGATGCGCGGCGAACCATTCGGCCCGCACCGGATAACCGGCGGCGTTGAGGTCGACGATGACATCGGCGAAGTCTTGCTCGATAAAGTGCGGCAACAGGAAGCGATCGTGCAGCTCCGTGCCCCAGCGCGCCAGTTTCGGCGGCGCATAGGGCTCGCGCCAGAACCGCGCAACCAGCGCCCGCAGCAACAATTGTTGCGCCAGGCTCATGCGCGCATGGGGCGGCATCTCGAACGCACGTAGCTCCAGCAATCCGAGGCGCCCGGTGGCACCGTCCGGCGAATAGAGTTTGTCGATGCAGAACTCGGCGCGGTGGGTGTTGCCGGTTACATCGATCAGCAGGTTGCGCAGCAGTCGATCCACCAGCCATGGCGGACACTCCTCACCCGCTTCAGGCATCTGCGCGAAGGCGATTTCCAGCTCGTACAAGGCATCGTTGCGCGCCTCATCGACCCGCGGCGCCTGGGACGTCGGGCCGATGAACAATCCGGAAAACAGGTAGGACAGCGACGGATGGTTATGCCAGTAGCTGATCAGGCTGCGCAGCAGATCCGGGCGACGCAGAAACGGCGAGTCCCCCGGTGTCGCGCCACCCAGCACGAAATGGTTACCACCGCCCGTGCCGGTATGGCGGCCATCGATCATGAATTTTTCAGTGGTCAGCCGAGTCTGGCGCGCTTGTTCGTAGAGGAATTCGGTGCGTTCGACCAGCTCATCCCAGGTCGCGGACGGCTGCACGTTGACCTCGATCACCCCCGGATCCGGGGTGATGCGCAAGTTGCTCAGGCGTGGATCGCTCGGCGGTTCATAGCCCTCCAGCAACACCGGGCACATCAGCTCTTGCGCGGTGGCTTCGATGGCGGCGACCAGCTCGAGGTATTCCTCGACCCGTTCCAGCGGCGGCATGAACAGGTACAAACGGCCTTCCCGCGCCTCGGCACAGAGCGCCGTGCGGGTCAGCCAGTCGGCGGATTCGTCGAACTTCGGTGTGCGCTCCTGCACCTTGGCAGTCTCGCCCTGGCTTTGCAGTTGCGCGGTATCGGGCAGCGGCGGGAAGTCTTGATTCGGGTCCCGTGGATGAATAAACGGATATTCAGCCGCTTTCACCCACGGCTGCGAACCCAGCGGCAAGCGATAACCCAGCGGCGAGTCCCCCGGGACCAGTCGGCAGTGCTCGTCGCGCAGATACCAGCGGCCACTCTGCCACTGATCGCCCTTGGCGGTGCGCGCCAGCGGAAGTACCTGGCCGATGACCTTGTCCAGGCCTTGACTGAAGACCTTGCGCAGACGCGCACGCTCCAAAGGTTCTTCCAGGCGCGAATCTTCGGCGCTGACGTTTTGCGGCAACATCCCCTCGCGCCAGAGGTAATAAAAATTGTCTTCGTAGGCTGGAAACACAAAGCGTATCGGAATGTTCAAGCGCTCGGCCACGCTTGCCAGAAAACACCCGGCCAATACGCCATCGGCACCGTAGTCTTCCTGCTCATCGGCGATCAGCGCGCTGTTGTGCCAGATCGGCACGCCGTCACGGCGCCAATAGCAATTGAGCGACCAGCGCGGCAGCTGCTCGCCGGGGTACCACTTGCCCTGCCCGAAATGCACCAGCCCCTTGGGCGCGTAGTGTTTACGCAGGCGCTGGAACAGTTCGGCGGACAGCCGCCGTTTATCCGGCCCCAGTGCCGCGGTGTTCCACTCGGCGCCGTCCGGGTCATCAATGGACACAAAGGTCGGCTCGCCGCCCATGGTCAGGCGTACATCGCCTTCCAGCAGATCGGCATCGATCTGCCGGCCCAGGGTTTGAATCGCCTGCCACTGGTCGTCGGTGTAGGGCTTGGTGACCCGTGGTGCTTCCCAAATCCGCTCCACGGACATTTCGTGGCTGAATTCGCACTCGCACGGTTCCACCAGGCCACTGATCGGCGCCGCAGAGGACGGATCGGGACTACAGGCCAACGGAATATGTCCTTCACCAGCAAACAGCCCGGAGGTCGCATCCAGGCCGATCCAGCCGGCACCGGGCAAGTACACCTCGCACCAGGCGTGCAGGTCGGTGAAATCCACTTCGGTGCCGGACGGGCCGTCGAGACTTTTGACGTCGGCGGTCAACTGGATCAGGTAGCCCGACACGAAACGCGCCGCCAGTCCGAGGTTGCGCAGCAGTTGCACCAGCAACCAGGCGGAATCGCGGCAGGAACCTGAGGCCTGGTCGAGGGTGTGCTCAGGTGTTTGTACGCCGGGCTCCATGCGGATCAGGTAGTCGATGTCTTCGCTCAAACGCTGGTTGAGCGCGACGAGAAAGTCCACGGCGGGTAACGGTGTGCGGTCGATGCCGTCCAGGTAGGCCTTGAACTTCGGCGTCAGGGGCAGGGTTTCCAGGTACGGCGCCAGCTCCTTGCGCTCATCCGCGGCATAGGTGAAGGGGATTTTTTCCGCGTAGGGTTCGAGGAAGAAGTCGAACGGATTGAAGATCGCCATTTCGGCCAGCAGATCGACTTCGATTCGCAACTCTTCGGTTTTTTCCGGGAACACCAGCCGCGCCAGGTAATTGCCCTGAGGGTCCTGCTGCCAGTTGATGAAGTGCTGTTCGGGGGAGACTTTCAACGCATAGGACAGAATCCGCGTGCGGCTGTGGGCGGCGGGACGCAGGCGAACGATCTGCGGGCCGAGTTCGACAGCGCGGTCATAGCGGTAATGCGTGACGTGGTGCAATGCGACATGAATCGACACGGCGTGCCTCCTGCGAGCCTTGAGCGTATTGGAAAGCGCGCAAGACTTATGCCATCCAGCAATGCTGGCGCTTTCTTCGGTTGCCTGAGGCAGTACAGCACCAAAATCGGGCGATGCGCAGAATTGGCTTGCAAGAGTTGCACGTATTTGTGGCGTTCAGCTGCATAGTCGCCGCCAAACCCGGCCTCTTCGCGGGCAAGCCCGCTCCCACAGGGATCTGCTGCGAACACACAATCGCGGGCAACCTCGAACACTGTGGGAGCGGGCTTGCTCGCGAAGAGGCCAGTTGCCACACCCCACTTTCAGGCTGTGATACAGCCTTTACTCCTCCAGAAACGCAAAACGCCAACCCGAAGGTTGGCGTTCTGTTCAGTTCAAGCGAGGCTTAGCGCGGCACGACCGGCTTGCGGGTCGGCTTTGGCCCTTTGCCTTTGGCCGCATCCTTGCGTTCCTTGGCCGCCTGCTGGTTGCGGGCGAACGCCGCAGCCTTGGCCTGTTCGCGCTTGTCCCACGGGTTGCCGCCATCGCTGGCACGCGGTGGCAGGCCGGTGTGCTGGGTCAGGATCTTGGTGGTCTTTTCCCCTGCAACCTTATGGCTGCCCGCCGGCGTCGAGTTCTTGCGACGGGCGCTCTGGTAGCTGTCAGTCGACGGCTGATGCAAAGGAATCAACTGGTTCTTGCCCGGCCCGATCAGGTCGGCGCGGCCCATGCGGGTCAGTGCCTCACGCAGCATCGGCCAGCCTTTCGGGTCGTGATAACGCAAGAACGCCTTGTGCAGACGACGCTGCTCCTCGCTCTTGACGATGGTCACCGCGTCACTCTTGTAGGTGACCTTGCGCAGCGGGTTCTTGCCCGAGTGGTACATCGCGGTGGCGGTGGCCATCGGCGACGGGTAGAACGCCTGCACTTGGTCGGCACGGAAGCCGTTGCCCTTGAGCCAAAGGGCCAGGTTCATCATGTCTTCATCGGTGGTGCCCGGGTGGGCGGCGATGAAGTACGGAATCAGGTACTGCTCCTTGCCCGCTTCCTTGGAGTACTTCTCGAACATGCGCTTGAACTTGTCATAGCTGCCGATGCCCGGTTTCATCATCTGGTTGAGCGGACCTTCCTCGGTGTGTTCCGGGGCGATCTTCAGGTAGCCGCCGACGTGGTGGGTCACCAGTTCCTTGACGTACTCCGGCGATTCGACCGCGAGGTCATAGCGCAGGCCGGAAGCGATCAGGATCTTCTTCACACCCGGCAATTCACGGGCACTGCGGTACAACTGGATCAGCGCCGAGTGGTCGGTGTTCAGGTTCGGGCAGATGCCAGGGAACACGCACGATGGCTTGCGGCACGCGGATTCGATTTCCGGGCTCTTGCAGGCAATGCGGTACATGTTCGCGGTCGGGCCGCCGAGGTCGGAGATCACCCCGGTAAAGCCCGGAACCTTGTCACGAATTTCTTCGATTTCGCGAATGATCGACTCGTGGGAACGGTTCTGGATGATCCGGCCTTCGTGCTCGGTGATCGAGCAGAAGGTGCAGCCGCCGAAGCAGCCACGCATGATGTTCACCGAGAAACGGATCATGTCGTAGGCCGGGATTTTTTCCTTGCCATACGCCGGGTGCGGAATGCGCGCATAAGGCATGCCGAACACGTAGTCCATTTCTTCGGTGGTCATCGGAATCGGTGGCGGGTTGAACCAGACGTCCACTTCGCCGTGCTTCTGCACCAGTGCACGGGCGTTGCCCGGGTTGGTTTCCAGGTGCAACACGCGGTTGGCGTGGGCGTAGAGCACTGCGTCATTACGGACCTTTTCCACCGACGGCAGACGAATCACGGTCTTGTCGCGGGTCATGCGCGGGCTGGCCAGGATCTGCACGACCTTGGCTTCCTGCGGATCGTCAACCGGACCTTTTTCCTGCTCGATGGCGCAGGCCTGGGTGTCCTGGGTGTTGACGTACGGGTTGATGATCTTGTCGATCTTGCCCGGACGGTCGATACGCGTGGAGTCGACTTCGTACCAGCCTTGCGGTGTGTCACGACGGATGAACGCGGTGCCGCGCACGTCGGTGATGTCTTCGATCTTGTGACCGTAGGACAGGCGCTGGGCGACTTCGACAATCGCACGCTCGGCGTTACCGTACAGCAGGATGTCGGCGCTGGCGTCGATCAGGATCGAGTTGCGCACACGGTCCTGCCAGTAGTCGTAGTGGGCGATGCGGCGCAGGGACGCTTCGATGCCGCCGAGCACGATCGGCACGTGCTTGTAGGCTTCCTTGCAGCGCTGGCTGTAGACCAGGCTGGCGCGGTCCGGACGCTTGCCGGCCAGGCCACCCGGCGTGTACGCGTCGTCGGAACGGATTTTCTTGTCCGCTGTGTAGCGGTTGATCATGGAGTCCATGTTGCCGGCCGCGACACCGAAGAACAGGTTCGGCTCGCCGAGCTTCATGAAATCGTCTTTGGACTGCCAGTTCGGCTGGGCAATGATCCCGACGCGGAAGCCCTGGGACTCCAGCAGCCGGCCGATGATCGCCATGCCGAACGACGGGTGGTCGACGTAGGCATCACCGGTGACGATGATGATGTCGCAGGAATCCCAGCCGAGCTGATCCATCTCCTCCCTGCTCATGGGCAGGAACGGCGCTGGCCCGAAACATTCGGCCCAGTACTTGGGATAGTCAAATAACGGCTTGGCTGCTTGCATGTCGATAACCGGTGTTGGCTTTCATTGAATTTCGCGGGCGCGGAATATAGCACAAATTTTGACCAATTCCGACGGCCATGGTCGGAAATTGCGCACAACCCATGTGGGAGCGGGCTTGCTCGCGAAGGCAGTGTGTCAGTCGACATAGATGTTGCCTGACACACTGCCTTCGCGAGCAAGCCCGCTCCCACAGGTTATTCGTCATCGTCGAAGTTATAGCTACCCGGCGCCAGGTTCTCGAAGCGGGTGTACTTACCGATGAAGGCCAGGCGGATAAAGCCGATCGGCCCGTTACGCTGTTTGCCGATGATGATTTCGGCGATGCCCTTGTGCTCGGTCTCCGGGTGATACACCTCGTCGCGGTAAACGAACATGATCACGTCGGCGTCCTGCTCGATCGCTCCGGATTCCCGCAAGTCGGAGTTCACCGGGCGTTTGTTTGGCCGTTGCTCCAGGGAACGGTTGAGCTGCGAGAGCGCCACCACCGGACAGTTGAATTCCTTGGCCAGGGCTTTCAGGGATCGGGAGATCTCGGAAATCTCGTTGGTCCGGTTGTCACCGCTGGAGCCCGGGATCTGCATCAGTTGCAGGTAGTCGATCATGATCAGGCCGACATCGCCGTGTTCACGCACCAGACGGCGGGTCCGGGCGCGCATTTCCGACGGGCTGATGCCGGCGGTATCGTCGATGAACAGCTTGCGGTCGTTGAGCAGGTTGACCGCCGAGGTCAGGCGCGGCCAGTCGTCATCTTCCAGCTGGCCGGAACGGACCTTGGTCTGGTCGATACGCCCCAGGGAAGACAACATACGCATGATCAGCGATTCACCTGGCATCTCGAGGGAGTAAACCAGGACGGCCTTCTCGCTGCGCAACACGGCGTTTTCCACCAGGTTCATCGCAAAGGTGGTTTTACCCATGGATGGACGGCCAGCGACGATGATCAGGTCGGACGGTTGCAGGCCGCTGGTTTTCTCGTCGAGGTCGGTGTAGCCGGTGGACAGGCCGGTGATGGCGTTGTCGGTGTTGAACAGGGTGTCGATGCGGTCGATGGCTTTGGTCAGCAGGTCGTTGACGCCCACCGGGCCACCGGTTTTCGGTCGGGCCTCGGCGATCTGGAAGATCTGCCGTTCAGCCTCGTCGAGAATCTCGGCGGCAGTGCGACCCTCAGGGTTGAACGCGCTGTCGGCGATTTCGGTACTGATACCGATCAGCTGGCGCAACGTCGCCCGTTCGCGAACGATCTGCGCATAGGCCTTGATGTTGGCGACGGACGGGGTGTTTTTCGCCAGTTCACCGAGGTAACCGAGGCCACCGACTTGCGAAGTCTGACCTTCCTTGTCCAGTTGCTCGGACAGGGTCACGACATCGATCGGCATGTTCTGATCGGCCAGCTTGGCGATCGCACGGAAAATCAGGCGGTGGTCATGTCGATAGAAATCGCCGTCGGAGACTTGATCGAGCACGCGTTCCCAGGCGTTGTTGTCCAGCATCAGACCACCGAGCACGGCCTGTTCGGCCTCGATGGAGTGCGGCGGCACCTTCAGGGCGGCGGTTTGCAGATCGTATTGCTCGGGAGCGGAGATATCGTTCATGGCCACTTGTGTTTTGGGTGATGAAAAGCAGGGGGTTCAGAAAGACAAAGGGCACGACCTGTAAACAGGATCGTGCCCGATGTTACCGGCAAGCACCCGAGGGTGCCAGCCGACAAGTGCTGCTTAAGCTGCTACCACGACAACGCGTACGGTGGCTTCAACTTCGGCGTGCAGGTGCACGGCTACGTCGAATTCGCCTACGTTGCGGATGGTGCCGTTCGGCAGACGAACTTCGCTCTTCTGCACTTCAACGCCGGAGGCGGTCAGTGCGTCAGCGATGTCGTGAGTACCGATCGAACCGAACAGCTTGCCTTCGTCGCCAGCGGTGGCAGTGATGGTCACTTCCAGCTCGGCCAGTTGGGCAGCGCGGCTTTCAGCCGATGCTTTGCGATCTGCTGCAGCTTTTTCCAGCTCAGCGCGACGCTCTTCGAACGCAGCCAGGTTGGCTGGGGTCGCAGCGGTAGCTTTGCCGTAAGGCAGCAGGTAGTTACGACCGTAACCAGCCTTAACGTTCACTTTGTCACCCAGGTTGCCCAGGTTGGTGACTTTTTCCAGAAGGATCAGTTGCATGTGAAAATCCTCTTAACTTTTAACCTTCACCGTTCGCGTTATCGGCATCTTTCGGTGCCGAACGACCGCGAAAATCAATCAGGCTGTCGACGATGGCCAGGACCACCAGCAACGGATAGATCAGTTGCATGAACAGCAACAGCGTCACGTACAACCCCACCAGCCAGAACCTGGCCAGTCGCTTCTGCGCCACCAGCCCGTGAATCAGGGCCAGCCCGGCGAACACCAGCGGTACGCTGCACAACGGCGTCAACATGGCCATCTGTGAACCGAGATTCGGCCCCAGAAGCATGCACGCCAGCAGCAACATCGCCGGCAACAGCGGGATGCGGATGGCGCGAAACTCGCGACCAAAACCGCCCGGGTTGTACAACAACGCCTGCCAGTAACGCCCGACAAGCAGGCTCAGCAAGCTGACGATTTGCAACAACGCCGCAATCAGGCCGGTCAGGACCGGTGCAATCAGGGACGCGAAACGCGCTTGTTCGTCTACCGACAACTTCTGGTAGACATCACCGAGTAGCGACGGCATGACTTTGATCAAAGCCTGCGCCAGCATCTCGATCTGGGGAGCAAAAGCTGTCCCCAACACCACTGAAAACACCACTCCCATCGCTATGCTGACCAGCAGCACGCGGTTCCAGGACTCGCTTGCGCGCAAAACCAACGCAAGGCTCGCAGACCCCAGCAGCACCAGAAGTGCCCGTGGGTCGTCGGAGTAAAGCCACCAGGCCAATGCCGGCAGCAGTCCCAGAGCAAGAACGCCCAGGGCGTCCCGCAATCCGCGCCGCAGGAGCACAAGGCATCCGGCGGCAGCACCCAACCAATACAACAACGGCAATGCCGCGCATCCAGCCACTACCAGAGTGGCCTGCATACGGCCGCGCATGATGAACTCAGCTATGGCCCGCATGCATTCAATCCTTTGCTACGTGTCGACTGCCCGGTCTCAGCGGCCGTGGCTGTCGGTGTAGGCCAGCAGGGCCAGGAAGCGGGCGCGCTTGATAGCGGTGGCCAGCTGACGCTGATAACGAGCTTTGGTACCGGTGATGCGGCTTGGAACGATTTTGCCGGTCTCGGATACGTAGGCTTTCAGAGTGTTGAGATCTTTGTAATCGATCTCTTTCACGTCTTCAGCGGTGAAGCGGCAGAATTTACGACGACGGAAGAAACGTGCCATGTAATTGGCTCCTTAAAAGGTCCGTGGATTACTCGTCAGCGTTATCGCTGTTGTCGCTGTCATCACTATCAGCGCTTTCAGCGCCTTCGTGCTCAGGACGGTCGCGACGCTCACGGCGCTCACTGCGGTTTTCTTCAGCCTTGAGCATCTCGGACTGGCCGGTAACGGCTTCGTCGCGACGGATGACCAGGTTACGGATCACTGCATCGTTGTAGCGGAAGTTGTCTTCCAGCTCGGCCAGGGCCTTGCCGGTGCACTCAACGTTCAGCATCACGTAGTGAGCCTTGTGAACATTGTTGATTGCGTAGGCCAGTTGACGACGGCCCCAATCTTCCAGACGGTGGATTTTGCCGCCGTCTTCTTCGATCAGCTTGGTGTAACGCTCAACCATGCCGCCGACTTGCTCGCTTTGATCCGGGTGGACCAAAAAGATGATTTCGTAATGACGCATGAATGCTCCTTACGGGTTGTAGCCTGCCGCTCAAAAGCGGTCAGACAAGGAGTGAATGACACTTATGGACTTGCGGACGCTAGACACGTTGGTGCCTGCCATCACAGCAAGGGGCGCAATTGTAGAGAAGGGGCGAGGGAGGCGCAAGGTAATTGGCGATTATTTGAACAGTCCGTTCGAACCACCAATCTTCAACATAACGCATAACCAATGTGGGAGCGGGCTTGCTCGCGAATGCGGTACTACATCCAACATCTTTGCTGAATGTTACTCCGCTTTCGCGAGCAAGCCCGCTCCCACATTTTGATTGCGTCGAGCTTAGGACTTCTTGGCAGCAGCCTTGGCTTTGACACTGCGCTGACGCTGCGCTTCGAACAGGCAGACACCCGTCGCCACGGAAACGTTGAGACTGCTGACGCTGCCGGCCATCGGCAGGTTGACCAGGTAGTCGCAATGCTCGCGGGTCAGGCGACGCATGCCCTTGCCTTCGGCACCCATGATCAGGATGGTCGGGCCGGTCAGATCCTGGTCATACAGGCTGACCTCAGCTTCACCGGCCGTGCCGACAACCCACAAGCCGCGCTGCTGGAGCTTTTCCAGAGTGCGCGCCAGGTTGGTCACGGCAACCAGCGGAATCACTTCCGCCGCACCGCAGGCGATTTTTCGTACAACCGGAGTCAGGGTCGCCGACTTGTCCTTCGGCACGATCACTGCCAGCGCGCCCGCCGCATCGGCGGAGCGCAGGCAGGCGCCGAGGTTGTGCGGATCGGTCACGCCGTCGAGCACCAGCAACAACGGTGCGCCGTCGGTGCGATCGAGCAGCTCGTCGAGCATCGCCTCACCCCAGACCTGGCTCGGACTCACGTCCGCGACCACACCCTGGTGCACGCCTTCAACCCAGGCGTCCATTTCACGGCGCTCGGCCTGGCCGACCTGCACCCGGTTTTCGTTGGCCAGTTCGATCAGCGTCTGGACCCGAGGGTCATTGCGACCTTCGGCCAACCAGATCTGCTTCACGCGTTTCGGGTGGTGACGCAACAACGCTTCTACAGCATGTACGCCGTAGATCTTTTCCAACTGACTCATGGCTTGGCCTTAGGTTTACGCGCCCCACCACTCTTGGCTGGAGCCGAGCCCGCTTTTGGCGGGCCTTTACGATGTTTGCTCGGTTTGGCTGGCTTGCCGCCGACAGCCTTGTCAGGCGTCGACCGACTGGTCTTTCCCCCAGACGCCGCTTTACCGCCGCTTTTCGCACCGGCGAGCAACGCCTGTTTCATTTCACGACTTTTGCGCACTTCGGCGTTTTTCGCCGCCGCATCGCTCGGGCGATAGGCCTCTACAGCCTTTTCCTTGGCAGGACGACGACCGGTTTTCGCCGGGGCCGGTTCTGCTTCGACTTTCGCAGCGGGTGCCGTGCTTTCGGTACCACGCTTCTTGCGGCCGATCGGCGCGCTGATGGTTTTCTCGGCCATCTCGAAGTCGATCTTGCGTTCGTCGAGGTCGACGCGCATGACACGCACTTCCACGGTATCGCCCAAGCGGAAGCTGCGACCGGTACGCTCACCGGCCAGGCGGTGGTGCACAGGATCGAAGTGGTAGTAATCGCCCGGCAGCGCGGTGACGTGCACCAGGCCTTCGACGTAGATATCGGTCAGTTCGACGAACAGGCCAAAACCGGTCACGGCGGTGATCACACCCGGGAACGACTCGCCAACGCGATCTTTCATGAACTCGCACTTGAGCCAGTTCACTACGTCGCGGGTCGCTTCGTCGGCACGGCGCTCGCTCATCGAGCACTGCTCGCCGAGTTGCTCCAGGGCCGCTTCGTCGTACGGATAGATGCGCGCTTTCGGAATGGTCATCGCACCGGCACGGCGAACGTGCGGGGTGTTCTGCTTCGAATGGATCACGCTGCGAATCGCCCGGTGCGTGAGCAAGTCCGGGTAGCGGCGAATCGGCGAAGTGAAGTGGGTGTACGCCTCGTAATTCAGGCCGAAGTGGCCCTGGTTGTCGGCGCTGTAAACCGCCTGGCTCAACGAACGCAGCATGACAGTCTGGATCAGGTGGAAATCCGGACGATCCTTGATGCCGGCCAGCAGTGCCTGGTAATCCTTCGGCGACGGACCATCCTTGCCTTTGTGCAGGGACAGGCCGAGCTCGCCGAGGAACGCGCGCAGCTTTTCCAGGCGCTCCGGTGGCGGGCCATCGTGAACGCGATACAACGCCGGAATTTCGTGTTTCTTCAGGAATTCGGCGGTGGCCACGTTGGCCGCCAGCATGCACTCCTCGATCAGTTTGTGCGCATCGTTGCGCACGGTCGGACGAATTTCGGCGATCTTGCGCTCGGAACCGAAGATGATCCGGGTTTCCTGGGTTTCGAAATCGATCGCGCCACGTACGTGACGGGCCGCCAGCAACACCTTGTACAGCGAGTACAGCTGCTTGAGGTGCGGCACCACGTCGGTGTATTCACCGCGCAGCTTGCGCCCTTCGGTGGCTTTCGGCGTTTCCAGCATCGCGCTGACCTTGTTGTAGGTCAGGCGCGCATGGGAGTGAATCACCGCTTCGTAGAAGCAGTAGTCGGTCATTTCACCGGACTTGGAGATGGTCATCTCGCAAACCATGGCCAGGCGATCGACTTGCGGGTTCAGCGAGCACAAACCGTTGGACAGCTGCTCAGGCAGCATCGGAATCACGCGCTCGGGGAAGTACACCGAGTTGCCGCGAACCTGCGCTTCGGCATCCAGCGCCGAACCGAGTTTCACGTAGCTGGATACGTCGGCAATCGCCACGTACAGCTTCCAGCCGCCCGAGAACAGGCGCAGCTTGCCCGGACGGGCTTCGCAATAGACCGCATCGTCGAAGTCGCGGGCATCTTCGCCGTCGATGGTGACGAACGGCAGATGACGCAGGTCGATGCGCTTCTCTTTGTCTTTCTCTTCGACTTCCGGCTTGAGCTTGCCGGCTTCCTTGAGCACGGCGTCAGGCCAGACGTGAGGAATGTCGTAGGTACGCAGGGCAACATCGATTTCCATGCCCGGCGCCATGTAGTTGCCCACGACTTCAACCACGTCGCCTTGCGGCTGGAAGCGTGGCGTCGGCCAGTGAGTGATCTTCACTTCGACGAACTGACCGATCTGCGCGTTGGCGTTACGACCCGGCGTCACCAGCACTTCCTGCTGGATCTTCGGATTGTCCGCAACCACGAAACCGATGCCGCCCTCTTCGAAGTAGCGGCCGACGATGGTTTCGTGAGCGCGGGACACCACTTCGACGATCATGCCTTCGCGGCGACCACGACGGTCCAGGCCGGATACCCGGGCCAGGGCACGGTCACCATCGAACACCAGACGCATCTGCGCCGGGCTCATGAACAGGTCGTCACTGCCGTCGTCCGGCACCAGGAAGCCGAAGCCGTCGCGGTGACCGCTGATGCGACCCAGGATCAGGTCAAGCTTGCCCACCGGTGCATAAGTGCCGCGACGGGTATAGATGAGTTGAGCATCGCGCTCCATGGCGCGCAGACGGCGGCGCAGGGCTTCGATCTGGTCTTCTGTGGTCAGACCAAACTCTTCGACCAGTTGCTCGCGGTTAGCAGGCGAACCTCGATCAGCAAGGTGCTGAAGGATCAGTTCGCGGCTAGGAATAGGGTTTTCATATTTTTCCGCTTCACGAGCGGCCTCGGGATCGAGGGACTGCCAATCGGCCATTAGAGAGTTTTCACCTTGTCTATATGCGGGTTAGTTTGGCATAGGCGTAATGAAACGGGAAATTTCAAGCTAAGACGACCCATCTAAAGCCCTGTATCGACACCTCAAAGCTGAATTGCAGACCGTTGGTGAATTTTTTCAGGTTTTTTTGAGGCCGGGGGTTTACAGTTAAAAAGACGCTCCGTATAGTGCGCGCCATCGACGACGGACAACGTTGCCGATACTGCCCAGATGGTGAAATTGGTAGACACGCCAGCTTCAGGTGCTGGTGACCGCAAGGTCGTGGAAGTTCGAGTCTTCTTCTGGGCACCAATTTCGAGCTTGAGATTAGTTCAATTTCAAGGCTCACACAAAAACCCGCGAAAGCGGGTTTTTGCATTTTTGACCACTGGTTTATTAATTTTAAAATCAGGGGTTTACAGATCAAAACGCTCTCCGTATAGTGCGCCACATCAACAGCGGCAACGCTGAAGATGAATGCCCAGATGGTGAAATTGGTAGACACGCCAGCTTCAGGTGCTGGTGACCTTACGGTCGTGGAAGTTCGAGTCTTCTTCTGGGCACCAATTCAAATTCAAGGTTACGACCTTGGATTTCACAAAAACCCGCGAAAGCGGGTTTTTGCGTTTCCGGGGTTTAAAAACACGCCTCCTCCCCCTGTAGGAGCGAGCTTGCTCGCGATGGATGTACAGGCGACGCATTTCTCCAGACACCCCTCGTTTTCGTTCACGCCCATCGCGAGCAAGCTCGCTCCTACAGGATTTATCGGCGCATTTGAGAAACAATATCGTTTATCATTGTTACAAGTTTTTGCAATGTGACAGTGAGGAACCCTGCGAATGATGTTTCGAAATACCCTGCGCCGCGGCCTGATCACCACCCTCCTCGGCCTGGCACTCGCCACTCCCCTCACTCAAGCCGCCGATCCGGTTGCCCTGACCCTCTACAACGGCCAGCACAAAGAAGTCGGCGACGCGGTCGCCAAGGCCTTCGAAGCCAAGACCGGGATCCACGTCAACGTGCGCAAAGGCAGCAGCAACCAGCTCGCCAGCCAGATCGTCGAAGAAGGCGATCGCTCCCCCGCCGACGTGATCTACACCGAAGAATCGCCACCCCTGAACAAACTCGGCGAACAAGGCCTGCTGGCCAAAACCGATGACACCACACTGGCCGTTCTGCCCAAGGAATACGTCGCCGGTAACGGCACCTGGATTGGCGTGACCGCCCGGGTGCGCGTCGTTGCGTTCAACCCCAAGCTGATCGATGAAAAAGACCTGCCGACCTCGGTGATGGAATTCTCCGATCCGAAATGGCAAGGCAAGGTCGGCTTCGTACCCACCAGCGGCGCCTTCCAGGAGCAAGCGGTCGCGATCATCAAGGTGCACGGCATGGACGCAGCCGAAGAGTGGCTGACCGGTCTGCGAGCATTCGGCAAGACCTACAGCAACAACATGGTTGCGCTGAAAGCGGTGGAAAATGGCGAAGTCGCCACCGTACTCGTCAACAATTACTACTGGTTCGCCCTGCAGCGTGAAAAAGGCCAGCTCGACTCGAAACTGCATTACTTCAGCGGTGGCGATGTCGGCGGACTGATCACGGTTTCCAGTGCTGCGGTGCTCAATTCCAGCAAACACCCCAAGGAAGCACAGCAGTTGCTCGCCTACATGGCCAGCGAGGAAGGCCAGCGCGTGATCACCCAGACCACCGCCGAATACCCGCTGCACAAAGGCATGGAGTCTGATCGCGGACTCAAGCCATTCAGCGAGTTGCAAGCGCCGAAAGTCACGCCAGCCGACCTCGGCAATGCCGAAGAAGCCCTGGACCTGGAACGTGACGTTGGCTTGAACTGATGAGCGCATCGCTATCTGCCACCAGCCTGCGCAGCAACAACGCACCCCGCCGCAAGCGTCCACCGATAGGGTTGATGTTGCCGGTCTTGCTGCTGGTCGTCCTCAGCTTCCTGCCGCTGGCCTATGTCGGACTCAAAGCCTGGCAAGCAGGTTGGGCAGAAGCACTGCATTTGCTATGGCGACCTTATGTGTTCGGCTTGCTGCGCAACACACTCGCATTGATGATTGGCGTCACCATTGTTTGCGGGGTGATCGGCTTGTCGCTGGCCTGGTTGCTCGAGCGCAGCAATCTGCCGGGCCGACGACTGTGGGGCGTGATTCTCTGCCTGCCGTTTGCCGTACCGGCCTTTGTCAGCAGCTTCACATGGGTTTCCCTCAGCGCTCATTTCGAAGGGCTCGGCGGTGCGATCCTGGTGATGAGCCTGTCCAAGTATCCGTTGATCTTTCTGCCCGTGGCGGCAACCTTGCGCAATCTCGATCCGTCCCTGGAAGAGTCGGCTCGCACGCTGGGGCAAAATCGCTGGGGCGTGTTCTTTCGCGTCACCCTGCCCCTGCTCTGGCCTTCGCTGCTGGCGGGTTCGTTGCTGATTGCCCTGCACATGCTGGTGGAGTTCGGCGCCTTGTCGATCATCGGCCTGCAAACCTTCACCACGGCGATCTATCAGCAGTTCGAGTTGGAGTTCAGCAATGCCAACGCGGCGATGCTCTCCGCCGTACTGCTGATGTTGTGCCTGGCGCTGCTGTGGCTGGAGCTGCGCGTGCGCGGCAAGGGTCGACACGTGCGCACCGGACAGGGTGCGGCGCGACGCGCGGAACAGGTTCAACTGGGACCCTGGGCTGTGGCGGGACAGCTTTATTGCCTGTTGATGGCAATCATTGGCAGCGGGATTCCGCTGGGGATGCTGGTCTACTGGTTGGCGGTAGGAACATCGGCAGCCTTTCCCGTAGCGGCAATCGGCGAAGCATTGCTGTCGTCCCTCGCTCTGTCGCTGGGTGGCGCTGCTCTGTGCCTGGTGCTGGCGGTGCCGGTCGGCCTGCTGGTCGTGCGCTACAAAGGCCAACTGGCGATCTGGGCCGAGCGCCTGCCCTATCTGCTGCACGCGCTGCCGGGGCTGGTTATTGCCCTGACCCTGGTGTATTTCGCCCTGCACTACGTGCCGATGCTTTACCAGACTTCGGCATTGCTGCTGATCGCCTATGCCCTGCTGTTTCTGCCGCTGGCCCAGGCGCCGATCCGCACCGCCCTGAACAAGGCGGCACCGCAGCTTGAGGAGGCGGCGCGCACACTGGGAGCCTCGTCATTCAGTGCCTTCTGCCGAGTGACACTGCCGATTATTTTCCCGGCGCTGGGGGCGGCTTTTGCCCTGGTGTTCCTGGATGCGATGAAGGAGCTGACGGCGACCTTGCTGCTGAGCCCCACCGGACTCAATACACTGGCGACGGAAGTCTGGGCGCATACCGCGAATGTGGAGTTTGCGGCGGCGGCGCCTTATGCGGCGTTGTTGATATTGGTGTCAGGGTTGCCGGTCTATTTGCTGACGACCCGGATGTATCTGAGTCGCTGAAACCGCTTTCGCGAGCAAGCCCGCTCCCACAGTGGTCCTCTGTCGAACACAAATATGATGTTCACAAAGAGCCAATGTGGGAGCGGGCTTGCTCGCGAAGGGGCCGGCACCAACAACCGATCAAGCCCTGAACTGCCCCAGGCTCGCCTTCAACTGCGCCGCCAGACCATCGAGCACCTTGCCGCTCGCCGTAGTCTCCACGACAGCTTGCGCCGCTTTCTCGGCCTGGGCATGAATGGTCTGCACCCGCCCCCGAACTGCCTGCGCGCCCTGCGCCTGATGCGCTGCAGCCTGGGTAGCCAAACCGATCGCCGCATGGACCTGCTCGACGGATGCCTGCACCGACTGCTGCAACCGCGCACTGTCACGCAGCACCAGCAAACCCTCACTGGCCTGACGCCCGGCCTGACCAATCGCCGCCACCGCCTCACGCGCACCTTGCTGCAAGGCCACGATGTGCGCCTGAATATCGCCGGTGGAGCTTTGCGTCTTGCTCGCCAGCGCCCGCACCTCATCGGCCACCACGGCAAACCCGCGCCCGGTCTCGCCGGCACGCGCCGCCTCAATCGCTGCGTTCAGCGCCAGCAGGTTGGTCTGCTCGGCGATGCCGTGAATCACCGTCAGCACCACCTCAATTTGCTCACTTTGCTGCGCCAGGCGCTCGATCACTTGCGCGCCAGTGTTGACCTGACCCGCCAACTCCTCGATCAGGCTGCCGACTTTCGCCGAGGTCCGGGTGTTTTCGTCGGTGGCCTGACGAATGTCCACCACCTGCTTCAGCGCCGCCTGCATGGCATGGCTTTCCGACTGCGCCTCATCAGCCATTTGCGACAAGGCGCGCAAACTCTCCGCCACCTCGTCGCGCTGCATGCCAGCCGCCGCGTCCGCACCGGCGTTGCGCAAGGTCATGGCGCCGATCTCCACGCCGGTACGCTGGGCGACATCCCCCGCCTCACGCACGATCGGCTGCAACTTATCCACAAAGCGATTGACCGCCGAGGCCATGTCGCCGATTTCATCCTTGCTGTTGATCTGCACACGTTTGGTCAGATCACCCTCGCCCGCCGCCAGGTCATCCATGGCAACGATCAGCATTTTCAGGCGATTGACCACTCGGCGACCGAGCACCACCGCCAACAACAGCAGGACACCGAAGCCCACCACCGCCAGACACACGCCGATGCGCCAGCGCAATGTCGTAGCAGCCTCCTGCACGGTGCTGGTGGTATTGGCCTTCATCTCCGCCGCCGTGGACTGCGCCGACTGCAGACGCGAGCGCATGGCCGTTGCGCTGTCAGCAGCCGCACCCTTGAGGCTGTCGCCCACCAGTTGATCGCTGCTGGCGATCAACGCCGAGAAGCGCTTGTCGAGGGCCGCCAGATCAGTCTCCACGGAAGCCGTCGAGACCCCCATCAGGACCTTGCCGATTTCTACGCCGTTAGGATTGATCGGGGCCTCGATGTAGAACACCGAAGGATCGTTCTTCGCCGCATCCAGTACCTTGTCCAGCGCACGCTCGCCCTGGCCTTTTTCCAGCAGCGCCTTGTTGATCGGGTTTTCCCGATTGAGGTAGCGCGTCAGGTGCTGACCGGTGGCGTCGTCATACACCACGAACAGCACATTGGGATTGCGCTGGGCCCGGCGGGCGAACTCGGAAAGTGTCGGAATGTCGTTGTCCCACATGGCGCGAGGCGCGACGGAAGCCAGAAGCTGTGCCATGTCGCTGGCGGAGTCCTTCAGGTCCTTTTCCAGGGCCGAACGCAATTGCGCCTGCTCCTGCTCAAGACGCGAGGACAAACCGGCGGTCAGGCGCTGACGCGTACTGGTAGAGAGACTGTCGAGGCTCGATGTGACTTCGCGTCCCGCCTGCTCAAGCTCAGCGGAAAGCTTTTGACTGTCCGCGCCCAGGCGCAGGCCCAGATCGGCTTCCAGCGCGGTCACCGTGCTCCGGGTCAGAGCGACAGCTACCAGCACCTGCACCAAAAGGGCGATACCAAGGGTAACGAACACGGGCCGCAACAAACGGCTCTGTAACAATGAGAGAACGGCCGACACTTGATATCCCTCTGCAAAAGCGCCATTAAATTGATGGCACGCCAAAAGTGACGTTTTAGGCAAAGCTAATAGCAAAGGTCATGCCGTCCAGCAGGCATAAACGACAAAGGCCCCAATTAAGGGGCCTTTGTGTTTTACATCAACGACTTATCAAGCAAACGGATGGCGCAGGACGATGGTTTCGTTGCGATCCGGGCCCGTCGAAATAATGTCGATCGGCGCGCCGATCAGCTCTTCGACGCGCTTGATGTAAGCACGGGCGTTAGCTGGCAGCTCTTCCAGGGTTTTGGCACCCACGGTCGATTCGGTCCAGCCCGGCACTTCTTCGTACACAGGCTGCAGGCCCACGTAGCTGTCAGCATCAGTCGGGGCAACGGCCTTGCCTTCTGCATCTTTGTAGCCGACGCAGATGTTGATGCTTTCCAGACCGTCGAGTACGTCCAGCTTGGTCAGGCAGATGCCCGAGATGCTGTTCACATCGATAGCGCGACGCAGGATAACGGCGTCGAACCAGCCACAACGACGGGCACGGCCGGTAGTCGCGCCGAACTCGTGACCTTGTTTAGCCAGGTGCGCGCCGACTTCGTCGAACAGTTCCGTCGGGAATGGACCCGAACCTACACGGGTGGTGTAAGCCTTGGTGATGCCCAGGATGTAGTCCAGGAACATAGGGCCGACACCCGAACCGGTAGCAACGCCGCCAGCGGTGGTGTTGGAACTGGTCACGTACGGGTAGGTACCGTGGTCGATGTCCAGCAACGAACCTTGGGCGCCTTCAAACATGATGTCTTTGCCAGCACGACGCAGGTCGTGCAGCTCGGCAGTCACGTCCAGCATCAGCGGCTTGAGCAGCTCAGCGTAGTCTTTGCACTCGGCCAGGGTCTTGTCGAAATCGATGGCTGGCTCTTTGTAGTAACCAACCAGCATGAAGTTGTGGTAATCCACCAGTTCACGCAACTTGTCTTCAAAGCGCGGCATGTTGAGCAGGTCGCCAACACGCAGGCCACGACGTGCAACCTTGTCTTCGTATGCCGGGCCGATGCCACGACCGGTAGTACCGATCTTCAGCTCGCCACGGGCCTTTTCACGGGCCTGGTCCAGCGCAACGTGGAAGGACAGGATCAGCGGGCAGGACGGGCTGATACGCAGGCGCTCGCGCACCGGTACGCCCTTCTCTTCCAGCTTGGTGATTTCCCGCAGCAGAGCGTCGGGTGCAACCACCACGCCGTTGCCGATCAGGCACTGCACGCCTTCGCGCAGCACGCCCGACGGAATCAGGTGCAAGACGGTCTTCTCACCGTCGATCACCAGGGTGTGGCCAGCGTTGTGGCCACCCTGGTAGCGCACTACGGCGGCAGCATGTTCGGTCAGCAGATCAACGATCTTGCCTTTGCCCTCATCACCCCATTGGGTGCCCAGGACTACGACATTCTTACCCATAACACTTGTCCTCATTCGCGCAAACTTGGTGCCGGCGGCAGCCGGCAGGAAAACTCAAGAAGCCAGTGGCGATACTTGCCAAAGCCCGTTCTGCTGAATCAATTGCCGGTCGCAGTCCGCTTCACGGGCGGCGGCCAAAGGTTGTCCAGGCAATGCCTGAACGACACGCTGACCCTCACTGCGCAACTGGCAAACCTGCTGCCAGAGTGCCGCATCCGTACTGTCAGGCATCCAGATACCGCCAGACGGTAGCTCGATCTCAGCACGCCCCAGGGTCACCAGGGTTTTCAAATCGGTGGAGAAGCCGGTCGCCGGACGGGCGCGACCGAAGTCGGCGCCGATGTCGTCGTAACGACCGCCCTGGGCAATGGACTGGCCAACACCCGGTACGAACACAGCGAACACCACACCGGTGTGGTAGTGGTAGCCACGCAGCTCGCCCAGGTCGAAATACAGCGGCAGCTCAGGGAAACGCACGGACAGCCGCTCGGCAATCGCCAGCAAGTCGTCCAGCGCTGCCAGAACAGGGGCCGGCGCCTTGGCCAGACGCTCGCGGGCCGCAGCCAGCACTTCACGACCGCCACACAGGTCGACCAACGCCCGCAGCATGCCCGATAGATCGGCAGGCAAGCCTTCGGTCAAGGTAATGACCTCGTCGATGGCCTTACGTTGCAAGGCATCGAACAACTGCTGCTCGACTTCACCGGACAAACCGGCCGCACGGGCCAGGCCGCGATAGATGCCAACATGACCGAGGTCCATGTGCACATCCGGCACATCGGCCAGTTGCAGCATGGCCAGCATCAGGCTGATGACTTCGACGTCGCTGCTCGGACTGCCGTCGCCGTACAACTCGGCACCCAGTTGAATCGGGCTGCGCGAGGACGACAGGGCGCGAGGCTGAGCGTGCAGGACACTACCGGCATAGCACAGGCGGCTTGGGCCTTCACGACGCAGGGTATGCGCATCGATGCGCGCCACTTGCGGCGTGATGTCGGCGCGGAAACCCATCTGACGGCCCGATTGCGGGTCGATGACCTTGAAGGTGCGCAGATCCAGGTCCTGGCCCGCGCCGGTCAGCAGGGATTCCAGGTACTCGATATGGGGAGTCACGACAAACTCGTAACCCCAGCTCTGGAACAGATCCAACACCTGACGACGCGCGACTTCAATACGCGCAGCTTCCGGTGGCAGTACTTCTTCGATGCCATCTGGCAGAAGCCAGCGGTCTACCGTTGCCATTACGCCTTCCCCTATCTCCGGGCGACCAGCCTGTCGGCGAGCCTTGAGTGAAGCAGAAAATGGTCGGCTTGCGCACAAACCACGCGCATGAGCGACGGAGCGAAAAGCCCTTCTACCGGCTTCGCCAACCACTTTCCTCGAAAAACTGTCGAGCCAATCGGCCCGGCATCTGCTTGAACACAGCAATCAAACATGCAGACGCAAAAAAGCCGGGAATTTCCCGGCTGCCGCATCATACACACGTTTTCCCAAAGGATCACCCCGCCAGAGGTTTTAGCCGCCCGGCGGGGGATAATTCAGGTCAACGCCGTATCAAGGCTTGGCTTTTTCCAGGTAATGGAAGAAGTCGCTGCTTGGGTCGAGGACCATGACGTCGGATTTGTTCGCGAAGCTTTCACGGTAGGCGCGCAGGCTACGGTAGAACGCGTAGAACTCCTGATCCTGACCGTAGGCCTTGGAGTAGATCGCAGCAGCCTGGGCATCGCCGTCACCGCGAACCTCTTCGGATTCACGATAGGCTTCAGCCAGCAGCACGCGGCGTTGACGATCGGCGTCGGCACGGATGCCTTCGGCCAGTTCGTTACCCTTGGCGCGGTGCTCGCGAGCTTCACGCTCACGCTCGGTGCTCATACGCTCGAACACACTGCGGTTCACTTCTTTCGGCAGGTCGATGGTCTTGACCCGAACATCGACCACTTCGATGCCCAGCTCTTTCTCGGCCATCTTGTTCAGCGATGCCGTGATATCAGCCATCAGCGCATCACGCTCACCCGACACCACTTCGTGCAGGGTGCGCTTACCGAACTGGTCACGCAGGCCCGATTCCAGACGACGGGAAAGACGCTCGTCGGCGATCTGCTTGAGGCCGGAAGTCGCGGTGTAGTAACGCTCTGCGTCCTTCACGCGCCACTTGGCGTAGGCATCGACCATCACGGCTTTCTTTTCCAGCGTCAGGAAGCGTTGCGTCGGTGCATCCAGCGTCATCAGGCGTGCGTCGAATTTACGCACCTGGTTAACGTAGGGCACTTTCACATGCAGGCCTGGCTGAACATCGGTCTGGACCACGCGACCGAACTGCAGCAACACCGCACGCTCGGTCTGAGCCACGATGTAGAAGCAGTTCCAGGCAGCGATCGCCACGACGACGCCGACAATAAGGGCGATCAGCGATTTATTGCTCATCAGCGACTCTCCCTGGTACGTGCTGGCTGTTGCTGCAGATCAGCTGCCGCACGCGCATTCGCTTCATTGCTGGTGGCTGCCGCACTGCTCACCTGGGTGCTGGTGCTGCGACCACTTTCGACCATCTTGTCCAGAGGCAGGTACAACAGGTTGTTCTGGCCGTTCTTGTTGCCGGTCACGAGAACCTTGCTGGTGTTGGTGAAGACTTCCTGCATGGTGTCCAGATATAGACGCTGGCGGGTGACTTCAGGGGCCTTGCGGTACTCGGCGACCAGCTTGGTGAAGCGATCGGCCTCACCCTTGGCGCGCGAGACGGTCTCGTCACGGTAACCATTGGCATCCTCAAGGATGCGCTGGGCCTGACCACGAGCTTCCGGCACGACGCCGTTGGCATAGGTTTCGGCCTGGTTGCGCGAACGCTGTTCGTCTTCCCGGGCACGGATCACGTCATCGAAGGCTTCCTGGACTTCGCGCGGTGCCGCTGCGCTCTGTACGTTGACCTGGGTGACGGTGATACCGGTGCGATAGGTGTCCATGAAGCGTTGCAGACGCTCCTTGATCTCGCTGGCCATCAACTCACGACCTTCGGTCAGTACCTGGTCCATCGCGGTGGAACCCACCACATGGCGCAAGGCGCTGTCGGTCGCGTGCTGCAGGCTGATTTCCGGCTGATCGACGCTCAGCACGAAATCCTGCAGGTTGCTGATCTTGTACTGCACGGTCAGCGGCACTTCGACGATGTTCTCGTCTTCGGTCAGCATCTGGCCCTGCTTGGTGTAGGCACGCTCACGCGTGACGTTCTCCATGTACTTCTTGTCGATCGGCGGGAAGTAGATGTTCAGGCCCGGACCCACGGTCTCGTAGTACTTGCCGAAGCGCAGCACCACAGCTTGCTCCTGCTCGTCGACGACATAGACCGCGCTGTACAGCCAAACGGCCGCCAACACGACCAGACCGATGCCGAGCAGGCCGCCAAAGCCGCCACTCTTGCCCGGACCACCGCCGTCGTCGCCACCACGTTTCTTACCACCACCGAACAAACCGTTCAGGCTTTCCTGCAGCTTTCGGAAGGCCTCGTCGAGATCCGGTGGCCCCTTGCGGTCGCCGTTGTTACGACGCTTGCCACCCCAAGGATCCTGATTATTCGAGTTGCCACCCGGCTCATTCCAAGCCATAGCGCTCTCCATCTGATAAAGCAAAGACGCACCCACGGCGCGCCGACCAATGCTACAGAATGCCTGTCACCACGGCACAACCGCTTTCTCAGGCTTTTATTGCAAAGTGTGTTGCTCGATGAACTCCATCGGTTGCAAACCTTCGCGACTCACCAGCCGATTCAATTCGGCCCGTGGCAAACGAACGGCCAGCAAGCTGATGCCTTCGTCATCGTGTTCTTCCTTTTGTACCGCACCGAGTTCGAAAAACTGCGCACGCAGTCGAGCAAATCGGTTCGGCAAGCGCAAGGTACCAACAAACAACTCATCGCCAAGCAACTCGGCCACGGCCTGCTTGAGCAGATCAAGACCTGTGCCATCTTTCGCCGAAAGCCAGACCCGCTGCGGTTTGCCATCGGCATCGCGCTGGATCTGCGGCTCCACGCCCTCGAGCAAATCGAGTTTGTTATAGACCTCCAGGATCGGCAAGTCTTGAGCCCCGATCTCTCCAAGAACCACCATGACCTGTTCAATCTGGGCCATGCGCTCAGGCTCATGGGAGTCGATCACGTGCAGCAACAGGTCGGAGTTGCTCGACTCTTCGAGCGTAGCCCGAAATGCCTCGACCAGCTTGTGTGGCAAGTGACGAATGAAGCCCACGGTGTCAGCCAGCACGATCGGGCCGAGGTCATCGAGCTCGAGCCGGCGCAAGGTCGGGTCGAGGGTGGCGAACAACTGGTCAGCCGCAAAGACGTCGGAGTCGGTCACCGAGTTGAACAGCGTCGATTTGCCGGCGTTGGTATAACCCACCAGCGAAACCGTCGGAATGTCAGCCCGTTTGCGGCCACGGCGCGATTGTTCACGCTGGCTGCGGACCTTTTCCAGGCGCCCCTTGATCTGCCGCAGGCGAACCCGCAACAGGCGCCGGTCGGTTTCCAGTTGGGTTTCACCCGGACCGCGCAGGCCGATACCGCCTTTCTGCCGTTCAAGGTGAGTCCAGCCGCGAACCAGCCGCGTACTCATGTGCTCAAGCTGGGCCAGTTCGACCTGGAGCTTGCCTTCATGGGTGCGGGCGCGCTGGGCGAAAATATCGAGAATCAAACCCGTGCGGTCGATCACACGACACTCGAAAATACGTTCGAGGTTACGTTCCTGACTGGGCGTGAGGATGTGATTGAAAATCACCAGATCGACCTGTTCGGCCTGGACCAGGTCGCGCAACTCTTCGACCTTGCCGCTGCTGATCAGGGTTTTGGCGGTTGGCCGATGACGCGGCACGTTGAAAAACGCGACGGTCTCGGCGCCAGCCGAAATTGCCAACTCCTGAAACTCCTGCGGATCTTCGCGCGCCTCAGGGTCCTGACCATCCAAGTGAACGAGAATGGCTCGTTCACCACCACCGTGGCGCTCAAAGAACAAAGGAGACTCCTATCAGGCGTTACCTGGCTCAGCATCACCTGCATCGGATTCGGTTGCGCTAGGCAGACGAATTGGACGAACCGGCACCACTGTAGAGATGGCGTGTTTGTAGACCATCTGGCTGACGGTGTTTTTCAGCAGGATAACGAACTGGTCGAAAGACTCGATCGTGCCTTGCAGCTTGATACCGTTGACCAGGTAGATGGACACCCCAACTTTCTCTTTACGTAAAGTATTCAAGTAAGGGTCTTGTAGCGAATGCCCTTTTGACATGTGCCGCACTCCTTTAAGGATTCAATATAAAAAATAGGTAATCAGATGGCTTTGGCCGTCACACCCCCAAGGATAGACGGCAATTGCAAGGACTCAGCTCAATATGGAGATGGTCCCAAGGTATTTCAAGGCGCGCGGCAGATTGTCGCAATCCAGACTGTCCAGCCAATGCAGATCAGTCCAACTGCGCAGCCAGGTGAACTGGCGTTTCGCCAATTGGCGCGTGGCAATGATCCCACGCTCCTGCATCTCGGCTGACGTCAGCTTGCCATCCAGGTAGTCCCAGACTTGGCGATAGCCTACTGCACGTATAGACGGCAACCCGGTATGCAGGTCTCCTCTATTACGCAGGGCTACGACCTCGTCAATGAATCCCTGTTCCAACATTAAAGTGAATCTTTGTTTAATTCGCTCGTGCAGTACCTGGCGATTTGCCGGAGCAATGGCCAAGTTCGCGACAGTATAGGGCAATTGTTGCAGTCCCGAAGCGGCTGCTTCAGTACTTTGCGCAGATTGTTGCAAACGCAGGGCGGTCATGCTTTGACCGCTGACACGATAAACTTCCAGTGCTCGACTCAATCGCTGGGGATCGTTCGGATGTATTCGAGCCGCGGACTCCGGATCGATCACCGCCAATTGTTCGTGCAAGGCTTGCCAGCCAAGGCGCGCAGCCTCTTCTTCGATTTGCGCACGGACCTCGGGATCGGCGGCCGGCATATCTGCCAGACCTTCAACCAAAGCCTTGTAATAGAGCATGGTGCCGCCCACCAGCAGCGGAATTTTTCCCCGTGCGGTGATATCGGCCATGGCTTCCAGGGCGTCACGGCGGAAATCCGCAGCCGAATAGCTCTCGGCCGGGTCGAGAATATCGATCAGACGATGCGGATATTGCGCCAGCAGCTCTTTGGAAGGCTTGGCGGTGCCAATGTCCATGCCACGGTAGACCAGCGCCGAATCGACACTGATCAACTCGCAAGGCAGGACCTTGGTGAGCTCGATGGCCAGGTCGGTCTTGCCGGCGGCGGTCGGGCCCATCAGGAAAATCGCAGGTGGGAACTGGCTCATCAACGACCGCGCAAGAACAGTTTGTCCAGATCGTCCAGGCCCAGTTGGGTCCAGGTCGGTCGGCCATGGTTGCATTGACCACTGCGTTCGGTGTTTTCCATGTCACGCAGCAGACCGTTCATTTCCGGCAGGGCCAACCGCCGATTCGCACGAACCGCGCCGTGGCAGGCCATGGTCCCGAGCAATTCGTTCAGGTGCGCCTGAATGCGGTCGCTGGTGCCGAACTCCATCAGGTCAGCCAGGACGTCAGCGACCAGCCGGTTGGCTTCGGCCTGCTTGAGCAGTGCCGGAATCTGCCGTATCGCCAGGGTTTCCGGGCCCAGACGCTGCAATTCAAAGCCCAGGCGCTGGAACCAGGCGACATGCTCCTCGGCGCAATCGGCTTCACGCTGACTGACGGCCAGGGACTCCGGCACCAGCAACGGCTGGCCGCTCAGGCCTTCACTGGCCATCGCCACCTTCAGACGCTCATACATGATCCGCTCGTGGGCGGCGTGCATGTCCACCAGCACCAGGCCCTGAGCGTTTTCCGAAAGAATGTAGATGCCCTTGAGTTGTGCCAGCGCATAACCGAGCGGCGGGATGTCGTCCTGCCCGGCCGGCAGCGCGACGGCATTGGCCTCGGGCAGCGGTGCAAAAAACTCGCGATAGGCGGCCTGCGCTTCGGCGACAGGTGCACCGGACTGCGGTCGCGGCGTGTATTGATATTGATAACCCGCGCCAGCCCCCGAACCCGCCGGCGTATTGAACGACGGCTGAGCCTGAGGCTGTTCCAGCAGCGCATTGGCGGCCAGGCGCATTTCGCCCTGGGGTCCGAATTCACCAGCTTCGAGGCCGGTAGGCCGGACGATGGCCGTGGCAACCGGCGCCGCCAGTTGATCGTCGGGGCGCACATCGCCCAAGGCGCGATGCAAGGTGCCGTAGAGGAAGTCGTGAACCATGCGCCCTTCACGGAAGCGCACTTCGTGCTTGGTCGGGTGCACGTTGACATCGACGCCGGTCGGATCGACTTCGAAAAACAGCACGAAGGTCGGGTGCCGACCATTGAACAGCACGTCGCGATAGGCCTGGCGTACCGCGTGGGCCACCAGTTTGTCCCGCACGGCACGGCCATTGACGAAGAAATACTGCAAATCGGCCTGGCTGCGGTTGAAGGTCGGCAGGCCGACCCAGCCCCAAAGATGCAGGCCGTTGCGCTCGATTTCGATCGGCAGTGCCTGCTCCAGGAAACCCGGCCCGCAGATCGCCGCCACGCGCCGGGCACGGGCCGCATCATCATGGGCCTCGTGCAGGCTGAGGATGGTCTTGCCGTTATGGCGCAGATGGAACGCCACATCGAAGCGCGCCAGGGCCAAGCGCCTGATCACTTCTTGCAGGTGATCGAATTCGGTTTTTTCGGTCTTGAGAAACTTGCGCCGCGCCGGCGTGTTGAAGAACAGGTCGCGCACTTCAACCGAAGTGCCCACCGGGTGGGCCGCAGGTTGCACACGGGGCGCCATGTCACGGCCCTCGGTCTCTACCTGCCACGCCTGATCGGCGTCGCGGGTGCGGGAGGTCAAGGTCAGGCGCGCGACGGAGCTGATCGATGCCAGGGCCTCGCCGCGAAACCCCAGGCTCATGACCTGCTCGAGGTCTTCCAGGTTGCGGATCTTGCTGGTGGCGTGACGGGCCAGGGCCAACGGCAGGTCATCGGCGGAAATGCCACTGCCATCGTCGCGCACCCGCAGCAGCTTGACGCCGCCCTGCTCCACATCGACGTCGATGCGTTTGGCGCCGGAGTCGAGGCTGTTTTCCAGCAGTTCCTTGATCACCGAAGCCGGGCGCTCGACCACCTCACCCGCCGCAATCTGGTTCGCCAGCCGCGGGCTGAGCAGCTCGATGCGAGCGCTGTTGTTCACGACCTGATTCATTCTTTGGCCGCCAGTTCAGTGCCCGGAATGGTCAAGTGTTGACCAACCTTGAGTTCATCGCTCGACAGGTTGTTGGCGCTGCGCAGGGTGGCCGGCGCAACCTGATAACGAACGGCGATCATCGCCAGCGTCTCGCCAGGGTTTACCCGATGGTCACGTGGACCTTGGGCGATTTTTCCGGAATCACGCAGCCAGGCAATGTAAGTGCCTGGCGGCGGGTTCTGCTGGAAGAACTGGCGCACGCCGCTGCTGATCGAACGCGCCAGCGCCTGTTGATGGCTTGACGCAGCAAGCTTCGAGGCTTCGTTGGCGTTGGAGATGAACCCGGTTTCCACCAGGATCGACGGAATATCCGGCGACTTCAGTACCATGAACCCGGCCTGTTCAACCCGCTGCTTGTGCAGTGGCGTGACCCGACCGATGTTGCTCAAGACTTTCTGGCCAACGTTCAGGCTGGAGGTCAGGGATGCCGTCATCGACAAGTCGAGCAGCACGCCGGCGAGCATGCGGTCTTTGTCATCGAGGCTGACGTTGCCGGCACCACCGATCAGGTCGGAGCGGTTTTCGCTGTCGGCCAGCCAACGGGCGGTCTCGGAGGTCGCGCCGCGATCGGACAGGGCAAATACCGAGGCACCGAAAGCGGCGGCAGAAGGCGCGGCGTCGGCGTGGATCGAGACGAACAGGTCGGCGCCTTTCTTGCGGGCGATTTCGGTACGGCCGCGCAACGGAATGAAGTAGTCGCCGGTACGGGTCAGTTCGGCACGGAAACCTTTCATGCCGTTGACCTGGCGTTGGGTTTCGCGGGCAATCTGCAGCACCACGTCTTTCTCGCGCTGGCCTCGGGAGCCGGAAGCCCCCGGATCTTCGCCACCGTGACCGGCGTCGATCACCACAATGATGTCGCGTTTGCCGGCCGGGGCTGGCGGCAATTTGATTGCAGGCTCCGCAGGCGTGACCGGCACGGCAGGCACCGTGGCGACCGACGGTGTCGGCGCAGGCGGTGGCGCGGCGTCGGCGGCGTTATCGAACAGGTCGACCACCAATCGGTTACCGTACTGAGCGTTCGGCGCCAGGGAGAAGCTTTTCGGCGTCACGGCCTTTTTCAGGTCGATGACCACCCGCAGGTCCGTCGGCGTGCGCTGGGCCGAGCGCATGGCGGTAATCGGGGTGTTCGAGGTGTTGACGTTGAGCGGCGCACCGAGGGTAGCGCCATTGATGTCGATGACCAGGCGGTCCGGAGCCGTCAGGGTAAAGACGCTGTGTTGCACCGGGCCGGTCAGGTCAAACACCAGTCGCGTGTTGTCCGGTGCCCGCCACAGACGAACACTGTTGACCTTCGAATCGGCCACAGCGTCGACGGTCACCGCCAAGAACAACACCCCTACGGCAGCCACCAACGCGCGAAAGCGCATACCTAACCCCATCATCTATTTGGATTCCAATGCCAAAGCGGCACACCAGGCCTCGCCACGCGAGCCCTGGGATAAAATTTTCAGCGAACGCCCGCTGTCTTGCGGGCTAATGGTAATGGTCAGGTCAGGCTTTGGCAAAAAGCCTGCACCTTTATCGGGCCATTCGATCAGACACAGGGCATCGTCTTCGAAGTAGTCGCGGATACCGAGGAACTCTAGCTCTTCCGGATCGACCAGACGGTACAAATCAAAATGGAAGGCGCGAATGTCGCCGATCTCGTAGGGTTCGACCAGGGTGAAGGTCGGGCTTTTGACTGCCCCGACATGTCCCAGACCGCGAATAATGCCTCGGGACAACGTGGTTTTGCCCATCCCCAGGTTGCCCTCAAGGAAGATCAGGCCATGGCCTTGGGTGATTCGGGCAATGCGTGCGCCAAAGTCGCTCATGGCCTGTTCATCGGCCAGGTACAGGGTTACTTCAGACACGGTGCTTGCTCCTCCAACAACTGACGAATGGCTGGGATCAGATCACTGGCCGCCAGCCCACGGCCCAATTTTCCTTGTTGCTCGCCGGCATTGGCGTGCAGCCAGACCGCCAGGCAGGCCGCGTCGAACGGCTCCATGCCCTGGGCCAGCAATGCGCCGAGCAAACCGGCCAGCACGTCGCCCAAACCGGCGGTGGCCATGGCCGGGTGCCCCTGATGACACAGCGCCAGACGTCCATCGGGATGGGCGATCAGGCTGCTGGCACCTTTCAGGACGACGACAGCTGTATATTTTTTACTCAATGCATGGGCTGCGGCGGGACGGTCAGACTGAACGTCGGCAGTGCTCACCCCAAGCAAACGTGCCGCCTCCCCCGGATGCGGGGTAATCACGCAACCCTTGGGCAGATCGACCTGTCCACCCGCCAACAGATTCAAGGCATCGGCATCCCAGACTTGCGGCAAAGGCGCATTGGCCGCAGCCGACAGCAGGCTGCGCCCCCACCCTGCCTGACCCAGGCCCGGCCCGACCACCAGCACCGATACCTTCTCAAGCAACCCCATCAGTTGATTGGCCGACGACGTGCCCAGCACCATGGCTTCCGGAATTCGAGAAAGCGCTGGCGAAACGTGTTCCGGACGGGTGGACAGCGAAACCATGCCCGCACCGCTGCGCAGAGCACTTTGTGCACTCAGCAAAATTGCCCCACCGTAACCGCGATCACCGCCAATGAGCAGCACATGGCCGAACTTGCCTTTGTGGGATGCCGGTGCCCGGGACACCAGACGCGGCAGGTTAGCGATACACAAGCGCCGAGCCGTGAACGCAGTACCGCTCAGCAACTGCGGATCAGCCTGCAGATCGTTGAACACCAACTCACCCGTCACATCCGCGGCATCACCGGTGAACAACCCCACCTTCAAACCAATGAACGTGACCGTCAGGTCGGCATGCACTGCATGACCAAGGATGCGCCCCGTATCCGCGCACAACCCCGACGGAATATCCACCGCCGCAACCGGCAGTCCGCTGGCATTGATCGCGGCGATGGCGCTGACATAGGGATCACGCACGTCACCATTCAGACCGGTGCCAAGCAAAGCATCCAGCACAATGCCGCGCAATCCGGATTGTGCCGTCCAGGGCTCGATGAGCACATGTTCAGACACCGCCTCGGCATGGGCCGACGCCGCATCACCCTGCAAGCGCTGCGGATCACCCACCGCCAGCACCCGCACCGACCAACCGGCACGCTGGGCCAGTACGGCCACCAGGTACCCGTCGCCTGCGTTGTTGCCATGTCCGGCCAGCACGTTCAGCTCGTTTGCTGTCGGCCACTGCCGCACCAGCGCCCGCCACGTCGCCCGCGCCGCGCGCTGCATCAATTCGAAGCCCGCCGTGCCGGCTGCGATCAGGCTCGCGTCGAGCGCTCGCACCTGGGCGGCGCTATACAGCACGTCGGGTAATTCATCTTTAGTGTGCGGCATGCGTCTTCGGGCTCCGATGTCTGGCAGAATTATACGCATCTCAGCCCCGGTTTCTCTCGTCTCATGCCCGCTATTACCACAGATCTGCCCGCCCTCGCCCAATCCATCAAGGACTGGGGCCGCGAGCTGGGCTTTCAGCAAGTCGGCATCAGCGGTCTCGACCTGGCCGAGCATGAGCAGCACCTGGAGCGCTGGCTCGAAGCCGGCTACCACGGCGAAATGGATTACATGGGCGCCCACGGCAGCAAACGCTCGCACCCCGAAGAGCTGGTGCCGGGCACTTTGCGCGTGGTGTCCCTGCGCATGGACTACCTGTCCGGCGACACGCAGATGGCAAAAATGCTCGCCCAACCGGAAAAAGCCTACGTCTCGCGTTATGCCCTGGGTCGCGATTACCACAAGCTGATCCGCAAACGCGTGCAACAACTGGCGGAAAAAATTCAGGCGCAGATCGGCCCGTTTGGCTACCGCGCCTTCGTCGACAGTGCCCCGGTGCTGGAAAAAGCCATCGCCGAACAGGCGGGGCTTGGATGGATCGGCAAAAATACCCTGGTCTTGAACCGCAAGGCCGGCAGTTACTTTTTTCTCGCCGAACTGTTCGTCGACCTGCCGCTGCCGGTCGACCCGCCCCATGCCACCGAACACTGCGGGCGCTGCAGTGCCTGCCTCGACATCTGCCCGACCAACGCCTTCGTCGGCCCCTATGTGCTGGATGCCCGACGCTGCATTTCCTACCTGACCATCGAACTCAAAGGCGCGATCCCTGAAGACCTGCGGCCACTGATCGGCAACCGCGTGTTCGGTTGCGATGACTGCCAGATTGTCTGCCCGTGGAACCGCTTCGCCCGCCCCTCCGGTGAAAGCGACTTCAAGCCGCGGCACAATCTGGACAACGCCGGGCTGGCGGAACTGTTCATGTGGGATGAAGAGAAATTCCTGAGCAGCACCGAAGGCTCGCCGCTGCGCCGGACGGGCTATGAAAACTGGTTGCGCAACCTGGCGGTAGGCCTGGGCAATGCGCCTTCAACGATTCCGGTGCTGGAAGCGCTGAAGGCGCGACGGGAACATCCTTCGGAACTGGTACGTGAACATGTCGCGTGGGCGTTGCGGCAACACGCCGAACGTCAGGCTTCGTCGTTATAGACGAACTTGGGCATTTCCCAATGAAAACGGATCGCCAGCAAGCGCAGCAGAAAACCGCCGAACAAGGTGATCAGAATCGATTGTTCATCGGGTAATTGCAGATAGATGCAGAGCATGTAGCACCACGCCGCGGCGAACGAAACGCTGGCATAAAGCTCACGTCGGAAGATCAGCGGAATATCGTTGCAGAAAATGTCCCGCAGGATGCCGCCGAAGACGCCGGTGATCACGCCGCTAACGGAGGCGACCAACATGCCATGGCCCATTTCCAGGGCGGTGATGCAGCCGATCAGGGTGAACGCCACCAGGCCCATGGCGTCGAGCGCCAGGAACAATGAGCGCAAATGCCGCATCCAGCGGGCCGTAAACACTGTGATCATCGCGGCTGCCGTGGTCAGCACCAGATATTCCGGGTGTTTGACCCAGGTCAACGGGTAGTGCCCGAGCAGCACATCGCGCACCGACCCGCCACCCAGCGCCGTGACGCAAGCGATCAGCACCACACCAAACCAGTCCATACCCCGCCGGCCGGCAGAGAGGGCGCCAGTCATGGCTTCGGTGGTGATGGCGATCAGGTAGAGCATCAGCAGCATAGTGGCGGTCCTTGCAGAAAGGCGCGCAGTCTACTCAGTTCACCCTGGCACCAAAAGAGGGCGCCTGAGATTCGCTCCAACCATCCAAGGTGACTGAACTGACGCCATCGCGAGCAAGCTCGCTCCCACAGGTGCAACGTTGCACCTGTGGGAGCGAGCTTGCTCGCGATGGGGCCGGAACGGACGACCGTGAATCAGAATTTGATGAAATGCTTGCGGTAGTGCTGCAGCTCAGCGATCGATTCGCGGATGTCGTCCAGAGCCAGGTGCGTGCTGCCCTTCTTGAAGCTGTCACGCACATCCGGTGCCCAGCGCGCAGCCAGCTCTTTGAGGGTCGACACGTCGAGGTTGCGGTAGTGGAAGAAGCTTTCCAGGGATTTCATGTGGGTATAAAGGAAGCGACGGTCCTGGCAGATGCTGTTGCCGCAGATCGGCGACTTGCCCTTCGGCACCCACTTCTCCAGGAAGGCGATGGTTTCGGCTTCGGCTTCGGCCATGCTGATGCGGCTGTCGCGAACCCGCTGGGTCAGCCCGGAACCGCCATGCTGACGGGTATTCCACTCGTCCATGCCGGCAAGGATTTCGTCGCTGTGGTGAATGGCGATCACCGGGCCTTCGGCCAGGGTGTTCAGGTCACTGTCGGTGACGATGGTGGCCATTTCGATGATGACGTCGGTGTCCGGGTTCAGACCGGTCATTTCCAGGTCGATCCAGATCAGGTTCTGTGGGTTTTGCATGTGTCGGCTCCTAGGCAATGCTGCGCAGTTTAGCCTAGGCCGGTGGCCGGGCGTGCTAAACTCGCGGCCGTTTTACCTAATCGCTGCATTCTTGATACGGAACACCCATGGCCAAACGCCAACTCAATCGTCGTCAAAACTGGCGCATCGAAAAGATTCAGGGCGAACGCGCTGCCCGCGCCGCCAAACGCGAGTCCTCGGCCGTCGAGGCACTTGAGGGCGGCGATCTGGGCCCGGAACAGCACGGCCTGGTGATCGCGCACTTCGGTGTACAGGTCGAGGTCGAGGCCCGCGACGGCGAACTGGCCGGCCAGGTATTCCGTTGCCACCTGCGCGCCAACCTGCCGGCGCTGGTGACCGGCGATCAGGTGGTCTGGCGTGCCGGCAACCAGGGTATCGGCGTGATCGTGGCGCAACTGCCACGCAACACCGAGCTGTGTCGCCCGGACAGCCGTGGTCAGCTCAAGCCGGTTGCGGCCAACGTCGACATGATCGTCATCGTGTTTGCACCGCTGCCCGAGCCCCATGCCAACCTGATCGACCGCTACCTGGTGGCGGCCGAGCATGCAGGCATCAAGCCACTGTTGCTGCTGAACAAATTCGACCTGATCGACGAAAACAACGCTCCTGCACTGAATGCCTTGCTCGCCGTATACCGCACCCTGGGCTATCCGGTGCTGGAAGTGTCGGCGCACCACGGCAACGGCATGGAGCAATTGCAGACACAGCTGGACGGACGCATCAGCGTATTCGTCGGCCAGTCCGGCGTCGGCAAGTCGTCGCTGGTCAACAGTCTGCTGCCGGATGTCGAAACCCGCGTCGGCCCGTTGTCCGAACTGTCCGGCCAGGGCACCCACACCACCACTACCGCGCGGTTGTTCCACTTCCCCGGTGGCGGTGAGTTGATCGACTCCCCGGGTATCCGCGAATTCGGCCTGGGCCACGTCAGCCGTGCCGACGTCGAAGCCGGCTTCATCGAGTTCAACGACCTGCTTGGCACCTGCCGTTTCCGTGATTGCAAGCATGACCGCGAACCCGGTTGCGCCCTGCTCAAGGCCCTTGAAGACGGCCGCGTGCAGCAACAACGGATGAACAGCTACCGCTCGATCATCGCCAGTCTGCCGGAAAACGGCTACTAAACAGACGTGCCGACCACCCTGCCTTCAGCGGGGTGGCCGGCGGCTGGATCTTCCCCCCCCCCCCCGCTTAAACATCAGACCTTTCTGTAAGACCTATGCACGCTCGCTTGTAGGGCATTTCTCTTTCCGCACCGTCCCCTTGTAGCCGCCCTGTATTCGCCTAAGTTCTAGCCCTCTTCGCACTCCAGCGACTCCGAGGGACACCTATGCAAACCTACCACCTGTTCATCAGCCACTCGTGGAACTACTCCGACGCCCACGACAATCTCGTGCGCCTGCTCAACGCCAAGCCTGGCTTCACGTACAAGAATTTTTCGGTTCCACCGGACAACCCGATTGTCGGCGCGAAAACCGACAAACAACTTGAGGAGGCCATCGAAAACAAGATTCGCCCGTGTTCGGCGGTGTTGATCATGGCCGGGATGTACTCCACCTACAGCAAGTGGATCAACAAGGAAATCGAAATCGCCAAGCGCATGGGCAAGGTGATCATTGCGATCAAGCCGTTCGGTGCCGAGCGCATTTCCACGGTGGTACGTGACGCGGCACATGCCGAATGTGCGTGGAACACCAACAGCATCATCAGCGCGATTCGCGAGCATACGGCGGTGTAACCATGCGCAAGGGACTGTTTATCGGCATCAACGACTACACCCATGTGTCGCGCCTGAGCGGTTGCAGCAATGACGCCATGGCCATGGCCTCCGTGCTGAAAACCGACGCCAATGGCGATCCTAACTTCAAGAACATCGTACTGACTTCCGCCGAGGACTTCCTGAGCAGGGAAAAACTCGAAGACCAGATCCGCGAGCTGTTTTCCGGTGACTGCAACGTCGTGCTGCTGTACTTCGCCGGTCACGGCAGCTTCGACACCGACACCGACGAAGGCATGTTGATCCCGCAGGATTACAAGAGCGCCAAGGACGGGATTCGCCTCAGCGACATCCTCAACTGGGCGAGCAAGGCCACCAAGATCAAAAACAAAGTGATCATTCTCGATTGTTGCCAGAGCGGCTCGGCCGGCGAACTGCGCGCCTTGCGCAGCGAAGGCAGCGTGGTCGGCGAAGGCATGACCATTCTGACCGCCTGTAAAAAGGAAGAGCCGGCGATGGAGGGCATGCAGCACGGCGTGTTCACCGGATTGCTGCTCCAGGCCCTGCACGGCGGAGCCGCGAACATCCTGGGCAAGATCACCCCCGGCAGCCTCTATTCGTTTGTCGACAATGCCCTTGATGCCTGGGAACAGCGTCCGGTGTTCAAGACCAATGTCTCGCAGTTCATTTCCCTGCGCGAAGTGTCACCGCTGATCCCCAAGGAAATCCTGCGCAAACTCCCCGAATGGTTTGCCGAAGCAGAGTCGGTGTACCCCCTCGCCCCCAGCTTTGAGCCCACCGAGCCCGAGTTCAACCCGGAACAGGGCGAGGTCTTCGCCCAGTTGCAAAAGTGCAACCGCCACAGCCTGGTCGAACCGGTGGACGCCGAACACATGTATTACGCCGCCATCCACTCCACCGGCTGCCGCCTCACCGCCCTCGGCGCCTATTACCGCGAACTCGCGATCAAGGGACATTTCTGATGCCAGTGTTTATCAGCTACCGCCACATGGACCGCGCCCACGCGATCAACATCAACACGCGCCTGATGCAGGCCAACATCAAGACCTATCTCGACGTACTGGATGCCGAATCCCAGACCACCGACGACATCACCGGGGTGATCACCCGCAACATCAGCGAATGCACACACCTGCTGGCAGTGGTGTCGGAGAAAACCGCACTGTCCTGGTGGGTGCCGTTCGAAATCGGCGAAGCGACCATCACCAACCGGCGCATCTGCTCGTTCAAGACCGGCCCGACAGAGCTGCCGCTGTACCTCGACAAATGGCCGAAGCTGACCAGCGACCGGGACATCGAGTTCTTCATCGATGCCTATCGCAACGAGTCGATGCTCAAGCGCTCGATGTCACTGGATTCTGTGACCGGTAGCGAGTCGGTGCGTAGCGTTAACAGGACTAACGCTGATCGATTCCACACGGATCTCAAGTCCAGGATTATTCGTGGCTTCTGAGTTGCCCACCTAAAAAACCATATCGCCAGATATGGTTTTTTGGCACTGCAAAACGAGCCTTCACCTTTTAGTTACTTGAGTCATGAAACTGCCGCAAAATCGAAGCCTTTTATTCAATAAAAGAAAATCACTTAGAGCCAATGAGCAAACTAAAGCTATTGCTTATTATCCTTAGCTCTAAAAACCTGTCAGATATGACAGTAGATCAAAGCAAAAAAAACACTGACCATATTGCCTGAGGCTGAGCACTTGAAAAGTTCGGATGGAGCGATAACCCCGACAATTCACCGCGCTTTCTTCTCTGAGGTTTTACGAGCAGAGGTTGACTGATCACAGCCAGCCTGGCTGACACCTTCAACACCGAGAACCTATATATGAATATTAAAAAACCAGCTCAGAAGCACGATAAACAACCAATGAACGGGAAGGTAGCTGCAGTGATGCGACTGGTAAACGCAGAACGCACATTCGACTCATTTATTTTGTATGGCGATAGCAACTCGGAGCATCGTTACATTAACGCGTCATCCCAAAATAGCGACTACATTTTGTTCAAAATCCCGGCAAGCTGGGGACTGGGCCCTCATGATTTAAAATCGCACCCTGGGGTTATTATATTTGAGCCCTCTGCGGGGTTTCCGAACGATTGGCCGTGGAGTGCACAACGAGGGGAAATATTTATTACTGACATTAGCGATAAAAACTTTGAAGGCCGGTTTGTTTGTTATGAAAGCGCTGACGATAGTGAGGACAAACCTGGATTAATAGGTGGAAACTTTAAGATAGATTTCACTTCAGCCAATAAATAACTTATATTTTTATAGAGTCCGCATTCACACACAGTGCACCCTGCTGAAAAAATGCCCGTATCGCTAGATGCGGGCATTTGTCTTCCGCGCGAGATCTATGGCAGGGAAATCACTGCTTCACGGCCGGAGCACCGGGGCCACCCGTTTTCGGCGCTGGATCATCGAACAGGTTCAACCGTTCACGAAGCTCGTGCGCCGGCAGCGGTTCCTTGTCCGCCGGCAACGCGTTCGGGTCGACCGGTGCAGCCGGTGCGGCTCCCGGCGCAGCCGAACCTTGCGGTGCATCTGGAGCCGGCTCCGCGCCTTGCGAACCTTCGATGGCACGCTGGGCTTTCTTGGTCAGCACCACGATGTCGATACGGCGGTTCACCGGGTTGAACGGATGCTCGCGATCGAACAGGGCCGACGAGGCATAACCGACCACGCGCGCCACCTGCGCATCCGGATAGCTGCCCGCCACCAGCGCACGTCGTGCGGCGTTGGCACGGTTGGCAGACAATTCCCAGTTACCGAAATCACCGGTGCCGGTGTATGGCTTGGCATCGGTGTGGCCGCTGATACTGATCTTGTTCGGCACCGCCTTGATGGTGTCGGCCATGGCCAGCAGGATGTCTTCGAAATACGGCTTCAAGCGAGCAGAACCTGAATCGAACATCGGGCGGTTTTCCGCGTCCATGATCTGGATTCGCAGGCCGTCCGGCGTGATTTCGAACAGGATCTGATCCTTGAACTTCTGCATCTGCGGGTTTTCTTCGACCTTGTTCTGCAGTTCTTGCAGCAACAGCTCGAGGCGCTCTTTTTCGACCTGCTCGGCCATGCCTTCGACCTGATCGGTATCGATGGTGACCTTGTCCGGCTGCGGCTGGGACTTCACCTCGGGGTTGAGAGTGTTTTCCGGCGCCAGGGTCGGCGTGCCGCCCAGATCGATGATGTAGGGCGTGCCACTTTCGGAAAAGCCGATCGGGTCCTTGAAGTAACCGGCGATGGCAATTTTCTGCTCCGGCGTGGCGGTGGACAACAGCCACAACACCAGGAAGAACGCCATCATCGCCGTGGCGAAGTCGGCGAAGGCGATTTTCCACGCGCCCCCGTGATGCCCGCCGGCGATGCGCTTGACGCGCTTGATGATTATCGGCTGGTTATTTTCCATGGCTTAACGACCGCGAACCGCTTGTTCCAGCTCGGCGAAGCTTGGACGGTGCGCCGGGTACAGGACCTTGCGCCCGAACTCCACGGCCAGCGATGGCGGCATGCCGGAAGCCGAAGCCACCAGTGAGGCCTTGATGGCTTCGTAGACGTTCAGCTCTTCCTTGGCATCATGGGCCAGGGAATGGGCCAGCGGGCCGAAGAAGCCGTAGGCGGCGAGAATACCGAAGAAGGTACCCACCAGTGCCGCACCTACGTGCAGGCCGATGGACTTCTGGTCGCCTTCACCCAGCGAAGCCATGGTCACCACGATACCCAGTACCGCCGCGACGATACCGAAACCGGGCATGGCGTCGGCGATGCCGTTGACCGCGTGGGATGGGTGTTCGAGGTCTTCCTTGAGGCTGAACAGCTCCATGTCGAACAGGCCTTCCAGCTCGTGGGGAGCCATGTTGCCGGAAGACATGATGCGCAGGTAATCGCAGATGAACGCGGTCATGCGCTCGTCCTTGAGTACCGTCGGGTACTTCGCGAAGATCGGACTCGCAGCGGCATCTTCGATGTCGCCTTCGATGGCCATCATGCCTTCGCGACGGCTCTTGTTGAGGATCTCGTAGATCAGGCCCAGCACTTCAAGGTAGAAGGCGTGGTTGAAACGTGAACTGAACATGCTCAGGGACTTCTTGAGCACGTGCATCGTCATGTAGCCGGGGTTGGCCTGCAAGAAGGCGCCGAGGGCAGCACCGCCAATGATCATGACCTCGAAAGGTTGTATCAGGGCGGCAATCTTGCCGTGGGAAAGCACGTATCCGCCGAGCACGCTCGCGAATACGACGATGATGCCGATAATTTTAGCCATAGGTTAGGAGAGCACTTACTGAGTCGGGTTCAAGGTCATATTCGGAAGTTAAAAAATCTCTTCTTCTACTTATCGGCAAAACTGCGCCAGACTATAGCCCGTTCAGGCGAAAAGCTAATTTGACCCCCTCCGGGCACAGGTAATGTTGACGATGATCGCCTCCCACCATGGTTAACGAAACGAACGTTCCAACGCCAAAACCAACGACCCTCGAAGGCTGGGTCAAGCTGCTCGATGGCGTACGTCTTCCCGTCCCGCAAGCCAGCCATGACCGTGTCTGCAAGGCCATCCGCGATAATCGCAGCTCGCTGCGCGACATCGCCGACCTCATGCAAGGCAGCCCGGCCCTGGCCTTGAGCGTGATTCGCGAAGCCAACCGGCATAACCATGGCAGCATGACCGAGCCTGCGGAAAACCTTGAAATTGCAATCAACCGCCTCGGTTTGAAGCGCACCGAAGAGCTGCTCGCGCGGCTACCCGCCGAACCCGAGCTCGAGATTCCCAAAGCCCTGCGTCAGTTGCAGATGATCAGCCAGCACGCCACGCAACAGGCCAACGGTTTTTTTGCCAGCCGCCTGGCGCGCCTGTGGCAGGACATCCACTGGGGCAGCCTGCTGTTTCTTTCGCCCCTGTGGCCGCTGGCGCTAACCCATCCGAAACTGCTTGAAGACTGGGAGCTGCGGGTCATCCATAAAGGCGAGTCGGCACGCAAAGTCGAGCAGCAACTGTTTGGCGTACGCCTGCTGGATATCGGCCAGGCGCTGGTGGAGGTCTGGCGCTTGCCGATCTGGGTGCAGCAAGGCTATCGATTGCTGCTCACCGAGCAGCGGGAACTGGTGAAAGTCCTGCGCATCGCCCGTGACAGCGACCATCCACTGCGCCAGCAGAATCGCCTCGATGACGATCCGACCCTGCGCCGCTGGCTCAATCAACCGGCCAATACAGTGCTGCTGGCCAATGGACTGGCGCTGTCGGCGCAACACGCCTGGGACAGCCCCCACAGCGAGCGCTGGCAGTACCTGACCAGCCTTTACCTGCAAATGCCGATGGACGAACTGCAGCAGCAATTGCACCAGCAAGCCGCCAACAGCGCACGCCAACACGCCATGCCCGACCTCTGGCACCCTGCCGAGTCGCTGATCTGGCCGTGGGGCATGAACCGTGTCCACGCAGGCTTGCTGCCGGCAGCGGCACCTACCGCCGAAGACCTGGCGAAGTGGCGCAAGCAATGCGCCGAGTTGCTGGTCGAGCCGAGCCGTTTCACCAACGCCATGCACCTGACCATCGCCGCCCGTGACGCCCTCGTGGCCTGCGGCATGCGCCGGGTGATGATCCTGATGGCCGATCGCACCCACACCAACCTGCGCGTGCACCAGACGGCCGGCCTGTCGAAGGAAGCGGCCGGGTTGAATTTCGTGGTCAGCCAGAGCAACGTGTTGCAACGCCTGCTCGCGCAGCAGGCCCAGGTGCGCCTGACGCCTGCCAACAACGCGCAATTCTCGGCCCTGTTGCCCAATAGCCTGCGCTCGCAGTTCAGCGGTGAACACTTGCTGCTGCGTTCGCTGATCAACAATGGCCGGGTGATCATGATCGTCGTGGCGGATCAAGGCGGCGGGCCGTTTTCGGAAATTTCCGTACAGGCCTTCGGCAAAACCGCACAGTGCATCGAGAAAGCCCTGCACAGCTTTAGCCACCGCGGCCAATAAGCTGCGTTACAATCCTCCCTTTTGTGCTCTGGAGACCTCAAATGTCTGACTTCTCTGGCTTGCCGCTGGTGATCGAGCCGAGCGACTTGCTCCCTCGCCTCGACGCCCGCGAACTGATTCTGGTGGACTTGACCAGTGCCGCCCGCTACACCGAAGGGCACATTCCCGGCGCGCGCTTTGTCGATCCAAAGCGTACGCAGCTCGGCCAGGCCCCCGCCCCGGGGCTGATGCCCCCGCAGGCAGCACTCGAAACGCTGTTTGGTGAGCTGGGGCACAACCCCGATGCGGTCTACGTGGTGTATGACGACGAAGGCGGCGGTTGGGCCGGACGCTTCATCTGGCTGCTGGATGTCATCGGCCACAGCAAGTACCACTATATTGACGGTGGCCTGACAGCCTGGCTGGCAGCAGGCTTGCCCATGTCGATCCAGATCCCGCCGCACGTGGGCGGTCCGGTTGCGTTGACCCTGCACGATGAACCCACCGCCACCCGCGAGTACCTGCAAAGCCGTCTCGGCGCCGCCGACCTGGCAATCTGGGATGCGCGCGGGCCGCTGGAGTACTCCGGCGAGAAAGTCCTGGCAGCCAAGGGCGGACACATTCCCGGCGCGATCAATTTCGAATGGACCGCTGGCATGGATCGGGCACGCCAGCTGCGCATCCGCACCGACATGCCGCAGATCCTCGAACAACTCGGGATCAGCAAAGACAAAGAAGTGATTACCCACTGCCAGACACATCATCGTTCTGGTTTCACCTATCTGGTGGCCAAGGCTCTCGGTTATCCGCGGGTCAAAGGCTACGCCGGCTCCTGGGGCGAATGGGGCAATCATCCCGATACCCCGGTAGAAATTTAAGATTTTTAAGGACCGTTAATGAACAAGCGTCTGTTTCTCCTCGGCCAGTACCTGCTGCCCCACAACTTGCTCTCGCGACTGGCCGGCTGCATCGCCGAATGCCGCGTGCGCTGGTTCAAGAATGCCTTTACCGCCTGGTTCGCCAAGCGTTATCAGGTGGACATGTCCCAGGCGCTGGTCGAAGACCTGACCGCCTATGAGCACTTCAACGCGTTCTTCACCCGCGCACTGAAAGACGGTGCCCGTCCGCTGGACGAAACCCCGGGCGCGATCCTCAGCCCCGCCGACGGCGCGATCAGCCAGCTCGGCCCGATCGAGCACGGCCGCGTGTTCCAGGCCAAGGGCCACAGCTTCAGCGTGCTGGAACTGTTGGGTGGCGATGCGGCAAACGCTGCGCCGTTCATGGGTGGCGACTTCGCGACCATCTACCTGTCGCCGAAGGACTACCACCGCGTGCACATGCCGCTGGCCGGCACCCTGCGCGAGATGGTCTACATCCCGGGTCGCCTGTTCTCGGTCAACCAGACCACTGCTGAAAACGTTCCGGAATTGTTTGCCCGCAACGAGCGCGTGGCGTGCATTTTCGACACCGAACGCGGCCCGATGGCCGTGGTACTGGTGGGCGCGATGATCGTGGCCTCGATTGAAACCGTGTGGGCCGGTCTGGTGACACCGCCGAAGCGCGAGCTGAAAACCTTCCACTACGACGAAGCCGCACGTGCGCCGATCCACCTGGAAAAAGGTGCGGAACTGGGTCGCTTCAAACTGGGTTCGACCGCCGTCGTGCTGTTCGGGCCGGATCAGGTGAAGTGGGCTGAAGAAATGACCGCCGGTACAGCGGTGCAGATGGGTCAGGGCATGGGCTCACCAAAAGCCTAAAGACCGAGCTGCATACCTGTGGGAGCGGGCTTGCTCGCGAAAGCGGACTTACAGTCAACATAGATGTTGAATGTGATGACGCCTTCGCGAGCAAGCCCGCTCCCACATTGATTTGCGGCGCTTAGAGCTGCCCGTCGCGATCGCGGAAACCCAGCAGGTAGAGCACACCATCCAGCCCCAAGGTGGAAATCGCCTGCTTGGCCGACTGCTTGACCAGCGGCTTGGCCCGGAACGCCACGCCCAACCCGGCAATTGCCAGCATCGGCAAGTCATTCGCACCATCGCCGACCGCAATGGTCTGCTCCAGGCGCAAGCCTTCCTTGTGTGCCAGTTCCTTCAGCAAATCCGCCTTACGCTGTGCATCGACAATCGGCTCGACCGCCACGCCGGTGACTTTGCCGTCGACCACTTCAAGTTCGTTGGCGAACACGTAGTCGATACCCAGCTTGGCCTGCAATTGCTTGGCGAAGTAGGTGAAGCCGCCCGACAGGATCGCGGTCTTGTAGCCCAGGCGCTTGAGTTCGGCGAACAGGGTTTCTGCGCCTTCGGTCAGGCGCAGCGAGGCACCGATGGAGTCCAGCACATTGACGTCCAGACCTTTGAGCAAGGCCAGGCGCTCCTTGAAGCTGGCGCGAAAATCCAGCTCACCGGCCATTGCCCGCTCGGTGATTTCCGACACTTTGTCGCCGACGCCGGCCGCCTTGGCCAGCTCATCGATCACTTCGGCTTCGATCAGCGTTGAATCCATGTCGAACACCGCCAGGCGACGGTTGCGACGGAACAGCGAATCTTCCTGGAAGGCGATGTCGACGTTCAGTTCCTGGGCGACGCTGAGGAATTCGGCACGCAGCGCCTGCGGATCAGCGGCCTCGCCACGCACGGAAAACTCGATGCAGCCCTTGCCCTTGTCGGCCGGGGTGTCCAGCGGCATGCGCCCGGACAGGCGATCGATGTGGTCGATGTTCAGGCCATATTTGGCGGTAATCGAGCTCACGGCCTGCAACTGCCCGGCTGTCACCTTGCGGGTCAACAGGGTCACAATGTGGCGCTTTTTGCCCTGATTGCCGACCCACTGCTGGTAATCCTGTTCGGACACCGGCGTGAAACGCACTTGTTGATCGAGTTCATAGCCCTTGAACAAGATGTCCTTGAGCACGGACTTGCCTTGCTCGGTGTCGGGAATTTCAACCAGGATGCCGAACGACAAGGTGTCGTGGATCACCGCCTGACCGATGTCGAGAATGTTCACACCACCCTGGGCCAGAACGCCGGTAATGGCCGCAGTCAGACCCGGACGGTCGACTCCCGTGATGTTTATCAGGACGATTTCGCGCAAGGCGCACCCCCGCAAGTGGAAAAAAACCGCATTCTACCCACTTTCAGTGACCATCGGGCACCGTGAGCGCTTTGACGGTCTAGGGCCTGTCGCTATACTGCGCGTCAACTTCACGGACAAAAGAGCCGAGCTCAAGTGAACCGGCCCACGCCAGTAAAAACCGACAACTTCTTCCTGCTGATCTTCCGGGCACTGCGCCACCGCCGTGTACCGATTGCATTGCGCATCGCCAGCCATAACGTGATCCTGGTCGCCCTGGCTCTGGTCATCTATGCCGGTGTGATGGGCCTGCAGTTCAAGCAGGCCATGCACGAGCAGGCGGATGCGCTGGGCGAAAGCCTGACTACGCAGACGGCCACCTCGGCCACCGAGCTGTTGGTGTCCAACGACATCCTCAGCCTCAACGTGCTGCTCAACAACCTGACCAAGAACAAGCTGGTGGCCCACGCCGCCATCTACAGCCCGGACAACCGCATCCTTGCCGAATCAGGCCAGCGTCCCAAGCATGGCCTGCTGGGCGAAGCCGAGGGCATGTACCAAAGCAAGATCACCTTCCAGGACGTGACTGCCGGGCAATTGCGCATCAGCCTGGACATGGACCAGTTCCAGCAGCCGATGACCATCAGCCTGCAAAGCATGGGCATTCTGAGTGCAATCCTGCTGGCCCTGTCCCTGGCCCTGAGCCTGCGCATGGGGCGTTATCTCTCCACGCCGCTGCTGCAATTGCGGGTGTGGCTGCGCAATATCGATGAATTCACCCCGGCCACCGACCGCCAGGACGAAATCGGCGACCTGGCGCGCCAGCTGCACGCCAACTTCGCCCCGGAACCGGCCCCTGTGCCAGAACCGGAACCGGAGTTCGACGACATGGATGACGAGGCCGACCCGGCCTTCGAAGTCCGTAACCTGCGCGATCCGAGTTTCGACGAGAGCCGCCCGGTAGCGGCGCTCAAACCAGCGCCACGACAGATCGTCAGCACCGTTGAAGACGACGATGACGAAGACCCGTTCGCCGATCTGCGCGACGAGTCGCTGGACAGCACCCCACAACCGGCGATTCGCAAAGCCACGCCGAGCGTGCCGCAACACAGCGCGGTACTGGCGGTGCAACTGGGCTCCCAGGAGCAACTGCGACGCCTGCCGCGGGCGCGTCTTGAAGAACTGCTCGAGCGCTATCGCGATTGCCTCGACCAGGCAGCTTCCCTGTATCAGGGCGAAGTAGAGACCTTGAACGATGGCAGCACGCTGATGCTGTTCCACACCGAAGACAGCGGTGACGATTACCTGACCAACGCCATTTGCTGTGGCGAACTGCTGCGGGCCCTGGGCCACCAGTTGCAGATCGAAGTCGCGGACAGTGGCATCACCCTGCAATTGCAGCTGGGGCTGACCCTGGGCGACGAACTGTTTGGCCTGAGCCAGATCGACTTGCTGCTGACCGACCCTGCCCAGGACGCCCTGGCCCTGTCGCAACACAGCCGCAACCTGCTGCTGGTGGAGCGCAAGATCAGTGACGACGTGTTGATTCGCCAGCGCGCGCGGATCCGCCCGATCGCCAGCCCTGAAGGTGCGTGCTGCGTGGAACGGTTGATGGAGCCGTATCCGTCGATGCTTGAACGGCAATTGGCGCGGATGCATGAGCGTCGCGCTTAAGCCTTAACCTCGATATGAAGAAGCCCGCAGATGAGTGATCGTCTGCGGGCTTTTTTGTCGCCTGTTCTGGCCTCTTCGCGAGCAAGCTCGCTCCCACACTTGATCCGGGTTAGCCCAAGGGTGTGCTCACTGAAGATCCCCTGTGGGAGCGGGCTTGCTCGCGAAGAGGCCAGAACAGGCGCTAGATATCTCCAACCTGTAAAAACAACAAAGCCCGCATCAATGCGGGCTTTGTATGGATTCAGTCCACACTTAGAAGCGGAACACTTCCATATCCGTACGAATAGGCGCGGCCATCGGGATCTTCGGCTGCTTTTCCTGTTCTACCGCAGGTGCTGCCGCCTTGGCTGCCGGCTTGCGTGGGGCTTCGGCGATCGGCGGCTGATTGGCCAGGGGCTTGAGCGCCACCGACAGTTGTTCGGCCAGGCGTTGCAACAACACACCCTGTGCCTGGACCTGAGCCGCCGTGGTACCGGCATGCTGTTCCTGCAAATGGATGATGCGGTTGTCGCGGACCTGCCCGCGACGGTCGATCAGGCGCCATTGCGCATCGAGGATCGCCGGTTGTTTTTCACCCGAATCCAGGCGCGTGATGGTCAGCAGCACCTGAACGTCCGGGGTGAAGCCCAATGTCGCCGGGGCCAGCACTACGCGCTGACTGTCCAGGCGACCCGCGACCTGGCGCAGCAGTAGCTGATCGATATCCGACGAAAGGCTGCCAGCCCAACGACCGTCGGTCGAGGCTTGCAAGCTGCCATCGGGCTGACGCTGCAACAGGGTTTCGCGTTGCAGGTAGTCGGCCACGGTGACCGGCCCCAACAATACCGCCATGCCCGCGTTCTGTGCGGGCTGAACCGGACTACCAGCGTCCAGTTGATACAACGACACCGGCTGGTGAACGCTGCAACCCGCCAGGCCAAGAACGCCGGCGAGCAAAAGAATAAAAGGAAGGCGCAGAGCAGTCATCGTCCCATCCAGGTGGTCGCTAAAAGGCTGACCACAGTGAAAATACTCAATAAATATGAAGAACGCGCGGCAACGCCGGCGCTTGAAAGGCCATATCATCCGTGAATATGCGTTCCGACTCCAGCGTAAAGCGCCGAACTACGGGTTAATTCGTAGTTCGGCGCTTCTAAGTCGCCTAATTGAGGTTTTCGACGAGCAGCGCGTCTACCCTCTGGAAGCCACGCGGCAACTTGTTGCCACGACGACCACGTTCACCCTTGTAGTGTTCGAGATCGTCCGCTTTCAGTGACAAGGTACGTTTCCCGGCCTGCAACACCAGTGTTGCACCGTCCGGCAATACCGCGATGTCCGTCACATACTCTTCACGACTGGCCACTCGCTCACCGGGAATCCCGATGATCTTGTTGCCTTTGCCTTTACCTAATTGTGGCAGGTCGCTGATTTTGAAGATCAGCAGGCGACCTTCGGTCGTCACCGATGCCAGCCAGTTCTGCTCACGATCGGCCACAGGACGCGGCAGCATGACCTTGGCGTTGTTCGGCAGGCTCAACAGGGCCTTGCCCGCCTTGTTCTTGGCCTGCAGGTCTTCACCCTTGACCACGAAGCCGTAGCCGGCGTCGGAGGCGATCACGTACAGCGCATCGTCTTCCGGCATCAGCACGCACTCGAAACTCGCCCCTGGCGGCGGCGTCAGGCGACCGGTCAGCGGCTCGCCCTGGCCACGGGCCGACGGCAAGGTGTGGGCGGCCACCGAATAACTGCGGCCCGTGGAGTCGATAAACACGGCAAACTGGTTGGAGCGCCCGGCTGCCAGTGCCTTGAAGCCGTCCCCGGCCTTGTAGGAAAGCCCGGTGGCGTCGATTTCGTGGCCTTTGGCGGAGCGAATCCAGCCTTTTTCCGACAACACGACCGTCACTTTCTCGTTCGGCAGCAGGTCGTGCTCGGTCAGGGCCTTGGCTTCGGCGCGCTCGACAATAGGCGACCGGCGGTCATCACCGTAGGTTTCAGCGTCCTTGATCAGTTCGCTGCGCACCAGTTTTTTCAACTTGGCTTCGCTGCTGAGCAGGGCTTGCAGCTTGGCTTGTTCCTTGAGCAGTTCATCCTGCTCGGCACGCAGCTTCATCTCTTCCAGTCGCGCCAACTGACGCAGACGGGTGTCGAGGATGTAGTCGGCCTGGATTTCGCTCAGGGCGAAGCGTTCGATCAGCCTGGCCCGTGGCTGCTCCTCGGTGCGGATGATGTGGATCACTTCATCCAGGTTGAGGTAGGCAATCAACAAACCGTCCAACAGGTGCAGGCGACGCTCGACCTTGTCGAGGCGGAATTGCAGGCGACGACGCACGGTCTGCACCCGGAACTCCAGCCACTCGACCAGCAGCGCCCGCAGGTTTTTCAGCTGCGGCTTGCCGTCCAGGCCGATGATGTTGATGTTGACCCGGTAGCTCGACTCCAGCTCGGTGCTGGCGAACAGGTGCTGCATCAGCGCATCGTGGTCGAAGTTTTTCCGTGCGCCCGGAATGATCACGATCCGGCACGGGTTTTCGTGGTCGGATTCGTCACGCAGGTCGGCAATTTGCGGCGCCTTGGACGGCTTGGCCTGCATCATCGCGGCGATCTGCTCCAGCACCTTGGCGCCCGAGACCTGATGCGGCAGCGCGGTGACGATGATGTCGCCGTCTTCGATGTGATACACGGCGCGCATGCGCACAGAACCGCGACCGGTTTCGTAGATTTTCAGCAGGTCGGCGCGCGGGGTGATGATTTCCGCTTCGGTCGGGTAGTCCGGGCCCTGGATGTGTTCACAGAGCTGTTCGACCGTGGCCTTGGGCTCATCGAGCAAACGCACGCACGCCGTGGCGACTTCCCGCAGGTTGTGCGGCGGCACGTCGGTGGCCATGCCCACGGCGATACCGGTGGTGCCGTTGAGCAGGATGTTCGGCAGGCGGGCCGGCAACACCAGCGGCTCGTCCAGCGTACCGTCGAAGTTCGGGCCCCAATCCGCCGTGCCCTGGCCCAGTTCGCTGAGCAGCACTTCGGAATAACGCGACAGCCGCGCTTCGGTGTAGCGCATGGCGGCGAAGGACTTGGGATCATCCGGCGCACCCCAGTTGCCCTGGCCGTCGACCAGCGTATAGCGATAGCTGAACGGCTGGGCCATCAGCACCATGGCTTCGTAGCAGGCCGAGTCGCCGTGGGGGTGGAATTTACCGAGCACGTCACCGACAGTACGTGCCGACTTCTTGTGCTTGGAATCAGCGTCCAGCCCCAGCTCGCTCATGGCGTAGACGATACGCCGCTGTACCGGTTTCAGGCCGTCGCCGATATGCGGCAGGGCACGGTCCATGATCACGTACATGGAGTAGTTGAGGTAGGCATTTTCGGTGAAGTCAGCCAGTGACCGGCGTTCTACACCGTCCAGGCTGAGATCAAGGGAGTCGCTCATGCGGGCCTCATCGGTTCGTTGTCTGGCGCAGCAGCATGGTGCCACCGCGCTGGGTAAATTCAAGTTTGTTCAGTGCGCTCATGCCGAGCAACACTTGATCGCCATGCAGCCCCGGGGCCACCAGTGCGCGTACATCCCGCAGCACGATGTCGCCCAGCTGCAGCCGCTCGATACGGGTGCGATAGCCCTGGCTCAGGCCATTGGCCGTGCTCAGGGTCACGCCGAATCCTTCTTCCAGCTTCAAACGCTTGGCCAGGTCCGCCGGAATCGACACATCTGTCGCCCCGGTATCGAGCATGAAGTCCACCGGATGGCCGTTGATCTGACCGCTGGCGACAAAATGCCCCTGCGCATTGCTCACCAGTTTCACCTCAATGAAACCCTCGCCCTGCTCCGAGCTGACCACCACGTTCGGATTTTGCTGACGCGCTTCCCACTGGCCGAAAAAACGCGTGGCCAGAAACAACGCGGCACACCAGGCCAGTACCATAAACACCCGGCCGATGCGCTGCCCCGGGCTTCGTTGTCTCATGACTTGGCACTCCAGCCACCTTCCGGTGCAGCAAAACGCCAGACTACCGGACGGACTTCGCCATCGGCGCGAGCACCGTTGTTGTTGTCGATACCGATCCAGGCACCGTCAGCGTCCACTACCAGCGCTTCCGCGAGGCCATAATCCTGTGGATAACGCCGATTTTCCTGCAATGCCTCTTCGGCAAACGACCAGCAACGCTCGACCTTGGCGGTCAGCGCATCTCGGCGGCAGACCTCGAACGCATTGCGCTCCAGGGTAAACAGCTTGCCGTTGAACAATGACAGATCGGCAAAATCCCGAGGCATCGCTCTGGCGTGGGGAAACTGTGCGGGTTGCATTTCATTCCCGGCTTCACTCAGCAGCACGCATCCACCATCGCAGTCCCACACCGATTGCTTGCGCTTGATCAGCAGCAACCCGCGGTTCTCGCGCTCGGCAGCCAACCACAACTGGTCACCTTCAGGATTGATTGCCAAGCCTTCGAACAGTGCATTGAAGCGCAACAACATGCCTCTGGCCCGGGCTTCGCGCGCCATGAGCGGCGAAATCTTCAGCCAGGAAGTCGGCCCGGTTGGCGGTATTTGCAACACCGCTGCATGGGATTCGCTGACCACGTAACGATTGCCGGCGCGGTCACAGGTGATGCCTTCGAAATCCAGATTGCCGCCACGCACGAACGAAGCGGCCCAGGTCCGCGAACGCAATCCCCAGGGCAACCCGCTGTCAGGTACTTCAGGTACGCCGATGCCCACGGCCTGTGCGCGCCAGACGTTGGCCCGGGTATCGAGACGATAGATCTGATCATCGTCACCGTCGGAGACCGTCCACAGCTCCTTGCCGCACTGGGCCAACCCGGACAGGTTGCCGCCGCGCATGCCATCGACGGCATGCTCGGACAACAGACGCAGTTGCGGTGTCGGTTCGCCAGACACCGTCATTGAGGTCAGCAGCAACGCACACGCCAGGGCAAAGCCCAAGCGCATCAGCCCAGCACCTCGGCCAGGTTGCCCTTGGACTCCAGCCAGGTCTTGCGGTCACCGGCACGCTTCTTCGCCAGCAGCATGTCCATCATCTCCGAGGTAGCCTCGAAATCTTCCAGGGTCAACTGCACCAGACGCCGGGTGTTCGGGTCCATGGTGGTCTCGCGCAACTGCGGCGGGTTCATTTCGCCCAGACCCTTGAATCGGGTGACCTGCGGCTTGCCGCGCTTCTTCTCGGCCACCAGGCGATCGAGAATCCCGTCGCGCTCGGCTTCATCGAGGGCGTAGTAGATCTCTTTGCCCAGGTCGATGCGGTACAACGGCGGCATCGCGACGTAAACGTGACCGGCATCGACCAACGGGCGGAAATGCTGGACGAACAAGGCGCACAGCAAGGTCGCGATGTGCAGACCGTCGGAGTCGGCGTCGGCGAGGATGCAAATCTTGCCGTAGCGCAGCTGGCTCATGTCCGCCGCGCCCGGATCGACACCGATGGCCACGGCGATGTTGTGCACTTCCTGGCTGGCCAGCACTTCGCTGCCGTCGACTTCCCAGGTATTGAGGATCTTGCCGCGCAACGGCAGGATCGCCTGGAACTCCTTGTCCCGCGCCTGCTTGGCCGAACCGCCGGCGGAATCACCTTCGACCAGGAACAGCTCGGAACGCATCGGGTCCTGTCCGGCACAGTCGGCCAGTTTGCCCGGCAGCGCCGGGCCTTGGGTAACGCGTTTGCGCTCGACCTTCTTGCTGGCCTTGAGGCGACGGCCGGCGTTGTTGATCGCCAGTTCCGCCAGCAACATGCCGGTTTCCGGGTTGGCATTGAGCCACAGGCTGAACGCATCCTTGACCACACCGGAGACGAACGCCGCCGCTTCACGGGACGACAGGCGCTCCTTGGTCTGCCCGGAGAATTGCGGTTCCTGCATCTTCATCGACAGAACAAAGGCGATGCGTTCCCAGACGTCTTCCGGTGCCAGCTTCACACCACGCGGCAGCAGGCTGCGGAATTCGCAGAACTCGCGCATGGCGTCGAGCAGGCCCTGACGCAGACCGTTGACATGGGTACCGCCCTGGGCCGTCGGGATCAGGTTGACGTAGCTTTCCTGCACCGCATCGCCGCCTTCCGGCAGCCACAGCAGCGCCCAATCCACGGCTTCCTTGTTACCGGCAAAAGCGCCGCAGAACGGTTCGTTCGGCAGGCGCTCGAATTCGCTGACCGCATCCACCAGATAGGAACGCAGGCCGTCTTCGTAATGCCATTCGACTTTCTCGCCGGTGGCCTTGTCTTCAAAACTGACCAGCAAGCCCGGGCACAGAACGGCCTTGGCCTTGAGCACGTGCTTGAGGCGGCTGATGGAGAATTTTGGTGAGTCGAAGTATTTCGGGTCCGGCGCAAAGAACACGCTGGTCCCGGTATTGCGCTTGCCGACAGTACCGACGACTTCAAGCTCGGTGGCCTTGTAGCCATCCTTGAAGGTCATCTGGTATTCGTTGCCGTCACGTTTTACACGCACCCGCACTTCGGTGGACAAGGCGTTGACCACGGAAATACCCACCCCGTGCAAGCCGCCGGAGAACTGGTAGTTCTTGTTGGAAAACTTGCCACCGGCATGCAGCTTGGTGAGGATCAACTCGACGCCCGAAACACCTTCCTCGGGGTGAATGTCCACCGGCATGCCTCGGCCGTCATCGCTGACCTCCAGGGAATGGTCGGCATGCAGGATCACCTGCACCGATGTGGCATGCCCGGCCAAGGCTTCGTCGACACTGTTGTCGATGACTTCCTGGGCAAGGTGGTTCGGCCGACTGGTGTCGGTGTACATGCCGGGGCGTTTGCGCACCGGGTCGAGGCCCGAGAGGACTTCGATGGCGTCTGCGTTATAAGAGCTAGCGCTGGGAGTGGCCATGGGGTCTCGTCGTCAGTGTTCGGTGAAAAAAGAATTCATGGGGCTATCGCTCACAGTGCGGTGAAATCGATTGCCTGATACAAATCGGCGCCAATGCCGGCAAAACTCAACATGGCCGGCAATTGCCCGGCAAAACCCTGGAAACTGTGGTCGCCGCCGGCCTGGATACGCAAGGCGCATGCCCGGTAATACTGCTGGGCGAGGCGATAGTCCAGCGTTTCGTCAGCCGTCTGCAACCATACCTGATAACGCTGTGGATCCTGGGGCGCCGGCACTTCCAGTTCGGCCAGGGCCACCACGTGGTCGTGGGTCATTTCCCAGGTCTCTTCGGTATACAGGTTTTTCTGCGTCCCCAGAAAGCCGTCGAACATCCGGTGCGGGCTGACGGCAGGGTTGATCAACAGGGCTTTCAAGCCATGGCGCTCGGCAAGGTGAGTGGCATAGTAGCCGCCGAGCGAGCTGCCGACCAGCAGTGGCCGCCCCAGCTCGGCAATCGCCTGCTCCAGCTGCTCGATAGCCTGGCGCGGGTGATGGTGCAATGCCGGAACACGCAGGTGTTCGCTCAGGCCCAGACGCTCCATCACCTCGACCAACTGACAGGCCTTCTTCGACAACGGCGAGCTGTTGAAGCCGTGGATATAAAGGATCGAACCGGACATTTGAGCTCCCTGTGCGTCGGCTAAAGAGGCGGAGTTTACAGGGACTCGGGGAATCGGGGATATCCACAGAATCCACGGTGTCTGTGTAGACGCCTTCGCGAGCAAGCCCGCTCCCACACTGGACCTGCGTCGGTCACAAGCTCCCCCTGTGGGAGCGGGCTTGCTCGCGAAGGGCGCGACTAGGTTTTCCAGAAAAAATGAAAAAATCAGTAGCCGTTGGAACCGTAATCCACAGTGAAATCAAACCCGGTAACCCGCTCCACCCCGGTTTCCAGCCGCCCGTCGGGCAGCAGTCGCAACCAGCGATAGCCCGGCGCCTGTTCCCCGACCTTGAAATCTTCGCTGCCCGGCTCGAACTGGATGCAGGTAGAGGGCGAGGCGATCAAACGTACGCCGTTGCGCATCCGGTCGATTTCCTGGTGCACATGCCCCCACAACACCGCACGTACCTGCTCGAAGCGATCCAGCACGGCGAACAGCGCCTCGGGATTGCGCAAGCCGATCGGTTCCATCCATGCACAACCGATGGACACCGGGTGATGGTGGAAGCACACCAGATGATGGCGCTCCGGCGCTTCGCTCAACGAGCGGGCGAGCAACTGCAGCTGTTCATCCTGCAAATAACCCGGCACCGAGCCTGGCACCGCCGAATCGAGCAACGTGACCCGCCAGTTGCCGATATCCACCACCGGTTCGAGCAAAGCGCTCTGCACCGCCGCCTCGGCCATGATCTGCGGCTCATCGTGATTGCCGGGAATCCAGCGCGCCGGCGCATCGAGCTGACGCGTCATGTCGCGAAACTGTTGGTAGGACTCCAGCGTCCCGTCCTGGGACAGATCACCCGTGGCCAGGATCAAGTCAATCCGCGGCTGTTGCGCGCGCACCAGTTCGATGACCTTTTGCAGGCTGTCGCGGGTGTTCATGCCCAGCAACGCGCGGTCCGCTTCGGCAAACAGGTGACTGTCGGAGAGTTGCACCAGCAACGCCGGATCGGCGGTGGTCAATGTGGATACGCTCGGCAAGGCGTTCTCCCAGGGCGTGATCACGGGGATGGGTAAGTGCCGCAATTATGCTGGGGGATGACCGAAAGGGGAAACTGTTGAACCTGACACAGTTCACAACTGCGTTGCTCGTTTAACGGACAACTTCGTACTCATGCCCCAGCGCCAGGCAATGGCTCAGCCACTCGCCCAGAAACATGTTCAGCTGGGCCTTTTCGTCCGGCTGGTGCATCGAGGCGTTCGGGTAAGGATAGATGCCGCGAAAGCGTCGTGCATGTTCGGCGCTGACCACTTCGGCCATGCGCGCGTCGTGATAGACCTGCACTTCCAGTTGCGGCACCGGCAGCCAGGGCAGGCTGTGTTCCTGACGCACTTGCAGGGTCGTGGTGTAGGGGCAGGTCAGCAGGACTTCCAGGGCCAGCACACCGAGCATCTGGTCGCCATGGGTCACGGCGATGCGCCGCGCGGCGGGCTCGCTGCGCATGTCCGGCAGCAGTCGCATCAAGCGCGCGTAGTTCGCCTCGCAGGACGCTTGCAGCCCCACCAGGTCCACCCGATAGCGATCGCGCAGCTTGTTTACGACCATAACCCCCTCACTTCAACGCGGTTCAAAGCCAGCCATTGCAAGGCAATGATGCTCGCCGCGTTGGCAATACGCCCGTCGCGCACGGCTTGCAGGGCATCGTCGAAAGCCCAGACCGTGACGCGGATGTCTTCTGCCTCTTCCTCCAGCCCATGCAGGCCGCCAACCCCGGTAGTGTCGCAACGCCCCAGGTACAGATGCACGAATTCGTTGCTGCCGCCCGGCGATGGAAAGTATTTGGTCATCGGCCAGAGCGCCCCGATTTCAAGCCCAGCTTCCTCCTGCGCTTCGCGGTGAGCAACTGCTTCCGGCACTTCATCCTTGTCGATCAGACCAGCGACCAGTTCGATCAGCCACGGGTTGTCGGTCTTGCCCATGGCGCCGACGCGAAACTGCTCGATCAGCACCACTTCATCGCGTTGTGGATCGTAAGGCAGCATGCATACCGCGTCATGGCGAACGAACACTTCACGATTGATCTCGCGACTCATGCCCCCGGCGAACAATTCGTGGCGCAAGTGCACGCGTTCGAGTTTGTAGAAGCCCTCGTAGCACTTTTCGCGCCGCACGATATCAACGGCGGTCGGAATGGCGTTGGCAAAATCCGTCATGACTATCCTCTTTTACTGCAAATCCTGTTCGAGGCTGCTTTTTTCCTGGGCCTCGACTTCGCGCCATCCTAACGCGCCCGTGACGTTTGATGCAGCCCCTTTCCCGTCAGCGGGATGGACGGTGAGGGCGAAACCCACTCTAATTAGCTTAGTGGCGAACTGACTGCTTTGTTGAGAGTCGAAGCCGGTAACTTTTTGCCTTCCCTGTTTCAGAAAGGACGCTCATGTCGCTTTTCAAAATCGCCTCCGTGGCCGCTATCGCCCTGACCCTGGGCGCTTGCGCGAGCCTGTTCCAGCCCAACTACCGGACGCCGCTGGAAACCACCCGCGACGCCTCCGAGCAACTCAAGCCCGGTTGCAGCAACCCGGATTGCCCGCTGGTCAACATCGACACCCTGCACTTCCCGGACGAGCCTGCACTGGACGGCATCATCGAAAAGCGCCTGCTGCAAATGACCCGCACCTCGCCCGACGCGCCGATCGCCCCGACCCTGGCGGCCTATCGCGAAGAGTTTTTGCGCACCGCCGGACCGCGCTTCAGCAGCTATCTGCAGGCAAAGGTACGTGAGCAGCATGACGGCTTGGTGATCGTCGAATTGTCCAGCTACCTGGACACCGGCGGTGCCCATGGCACCCCAGGTCGAGGGTTCATCAACTATTCACGCCAACAGCATAAAGTGCTGACGCTGTCGGACATGCTGGTGCCTGGGCAGGAAGACGCGTTCTGGAAAGCCGCGCAAGTGGCACACAACAGCTGGTTGATCAGCACCAAGCTCGATCAGGAACCGGAGTTCGTGAAGAGCTGGCCGTTCCAGAAAACCCGGAACGTGGCGCTGACCTACGGCGGGGTAATCCTCAAATACGAAACCAGCACCATCGCGCCTTACGCGCTGGGCCATGTCGAACTGAAGATCCCCTACCCTCGCCTGAACGGCATCATCAAGCCCGAGCTGTTTCCCGGCCGTAACTGAAGGCCCGACCCAGCACTAGCTGGAGCAACCCTGCCACTACCAGTGCCGGCAGGGTTGCGCCGACATCCGGATACAGGTTGGCCAGCAAGTGATAGGTGCTGACCCCGCCCAGCCAGGCGAGCAGCGCCGGCCAGCGCAACGCGGCTGACGCCACCTGGCCACTGCGTTTGCGCAGGATGAAGTGATCCACCAGCACTACGCCGAACAACGGCGCAAACACCGAACCGATCAGCAGCAGGAAGTTCTGGTACTGGGCCAACGGCGCCAGCAGGGCAATCAGCGTGCAGATAACGCCGATGGCCAACGCCAGGTGCTCGACTTTGGCGCGCAACAGAATCCCGCTGGACACCGCCGCCGAGTGAATATCGGCAAAGGCGTTTTCCGATTCATCCAGCAGAATCAACAACAGCGGAATCCCCAGGCCGGCGCCGGCCAGCGCCAGCAGCAAGGCATTGACTTCACCGCTCGGCGCGAACGCCAGGGTGTAGGCCACGCCCAGGCTCATCAGCCAAAAATTGCCGATGAAGAAACCGATGGCGGTGCCGCCGAAGACGTTTTTCGCCCGTTTGCCGAAGCGCGAGTAGTCGGCGATCAGCGGCAACCACGAGAGCGGCATGGCAATGGCGATGTCGAAACCCACGGCGAACGGCATCGAACCGTCACCGGCCTGGGCCCACAATGCGGCCAGGTCAGCCTTGGCGAACAGGTTCCAGGTCAGCCAGACACACGCGGCCAGCAGCAGCCAGATGCCCCATTTGCGCAGGATCTGGCGCACGAAAGTCAGCGGACCGCTGACCGCGAGCAAGGTCGCCAGTGCGCCGAAGAACAGCGTCCACAGCACGGGATTGGACAGCAGGCTACCTTCGTTGAAGGCCTTCGCGCCCAGCAGGCTGGCAGCATCGCGCATGACGATGATTTCGAACGAACCCCAGCCGATCAATTGCAGCAGGTTCAGTACCGCCGGCAGGCTTGCGCCTTTGGCGCCGAGGCTGAGTTTGAGTGCGGCCATCGACGACAGGCCGGTGTCGCTACCGATCACGCCGACCGCCGCCAGCAGCAGAACGCCGACCAGGGTGCCAAGAAAAATTGCCAGCAACGAACCGGACAGGCCAAGGCCCGGCGCGAGCAATGCACCAGTCTGCAGGACCATCAGGCCGATACCGAGGGAGAACCACAGGGAAAACAGATCGCGGCCGCCGAATACACGCTTGTCGGTCGGCACCGCGATATCGGGGGAGTAAGTGCTGGGTTGAATGCTCAAGGGTGTTATCTCAGAGGAATATGTTTTGTCATTGAGAGTTTCGCTGTCTGATCTGGCGCTTTCGCGAGCAAGCCCGCTCCCACATTGGTCCTGCGTACACAGGTCGAATGTGGGAGCGGGCTTGCTCGCGAAGGCGGCGCCACAGGCACCGCCAATCCAGGATCAGATCAAACTTTCTGATACAGCTGACTGCCTTCCTGCTTGAAGCGCTCGGCCTGTTCGGCCATGCCTTGGGCGACGTCCACGTCGACCGCTTCGATCCGCTGGTTGGCCGCATACTCGCGGACTTCCTGGGTGATCTTCATCGAGCAGAATTTTGGCCCGCACATGGAGCAGAAGTGCGCCACCTTGGCCGAATCCTTCGGCAGGGTTTCATCGTGATACGAACGCGCGGTGTCCGGATCGAGCCCCAGGTTGAACTGGTCTTCCCAACGGAATTCAAAACGCGCCTTGCTCAAGGCATTGTCGCGGATCTGTGCGCCCGGATGCCCCTTCGCCAGATCGGCGGCATGCGCGGCGATCTTGTAGGTGATGATCCCGGTCTTCACGTCATCCTTGTTCGGCAGGCCCAGGTGCTCCTTCGGCGTCACGTAGCAGAGCATCGCGCAACCAAACCAGCCGATCATCGCCGCACCGATACCGGAGGTGATGTGGTCGTAGCCTGGCGCGATGTCGGTAGTCAGCGGGCCAAGGGTGTAGAACGGCGCCTCGTCGCAGCATTCGAGCTGCTTGTCCATGTTCTCTTTGATCAACTGCATCGGCACGTGGCCCGGGCCTTCGATCATGCACTGCACGTCGTGTTTCCAGGCAATCTTGGTCAGCTCGCCGAGGGTCTCCAGTTCGCCGAACTGCGCTTCGTCGTTAGCGTCGGCAATCGAGCCCGGACGCAGGCCATCGCCCAGCGAGAAGCTGACGTCGTAGGCCTTCATGATTTCGCAGATGTCTTCGAAATGGGTGTAGAGGAAGTTCTCTTTGTGGTGCGCCAGGCACCACTTGGCCATGATCGAACCGCCACGGGAGACGATGCCGGTCACGCGCTTGGCGGTCATCGGCACGTAGCGCAATAGCACGCCGGCGTGGATGGTGAAGTAGTCGACGCCCTGCTCGGCCTGCTCGATCAGCGTGTCGCGGAACAGCTCCCAGGTCAGGTCTTCGGCCACACCGCCGACTTTTTCCAGGGCCTGGTAGATCGGCACCGTACCGATCGGCACCGGCGAGTTACGGATGATCCACTCGCGGGTTTCGTGGATGTGCTTGCCCGTGGACAGGTCCATGACCGTGTCCGAACCCCAGCGAATGCCCCAGGTCAGTTTCGCCACTTCTTCTTCGATGGACGAACCCAGTGCACTGTTGCCGATGTTGCCGTTGATCTTCACCAGGAAGTTACGGCCGATGATCATCGGTTCCAGTTCGGTGTGGTTGATGTTGGCCGGAATGATCGCGCGGCCACGGGCGATTTCGTCACGGACGAATTCCGGGGTGATGATTTTCGGCACACTGGCGCCGAAGCTGTGGCCGGCGTGTTGCTGGTCCAGCAGGCCGGCGGCGCGGGCCACTTCCAGCTTCATGTTTTCGCGGATGGCGACGTATTCCATCTCGGCGGTGATGATGCCTTTGCGCGCGTAGTGCATCTGGCTGACGTTGGCGCCAGGCTTGGCGCGGCGCGGGTTGTTGACGTGGGCGAAGCGCAGCTTGGTCAGCTCCGGATCGGCAAGTCGCTCCTGGCCAAAATTCGAACTCAGGCCGCTCAGGCGCTCGGTGTCGCCACGGGATTCGATCCACGGCGAACGCACATCGGCCAGGCCTTTGCGCACATCGATGATCACATTGGGGTCGGTGTACGGGCCCGAGGTGTCATACACCACCACCGGTGCGTTGACCTCGCCACCGAAGTCGGTCGGCGTCACGTCCAGGCTGATTTCGCGCATCGGCACGAGGATGTCCGGGCGAGTGCCCTGAACATAGATTTTTTGCGAGCGGGTAAACGGCTGAACCGATTGCTGATCGACCTTGGCCGAATCACTCAGGTTGGTGGCGATTTTTGCTTTTGTAGTCATCACGGGCTCTCCAGACACACATCCAGGCAGTGGATTTTTGTCGGAGCGAACCTGTAAACGAATGGACGCACGGGCGCTGGGAAAACCAGCTGTGCTGTGCTCAGTGCTCGAGGGGTGTTCGATTGTCGAACAACATCCCGGACGAAGCACAAGAGGACTCGCCGGGTGACGAGAAATCTTGTTCCCTACGCAGGCGCTAACCTGATCAGGTTCAACGGGATCCGAAATTATTCGATCTCAGCCTCAAAGCAAGGCACCCCGACAAGAACCCGGCCAGTCTAGACACAACTGGCAAAGAACGCCAACCCCACGGCAAACACCATGATGAATGGCGTAATTACACGCAGTATCAGGATTGTTGCCGTCCGAATGCACAACTACACTCGCTACGCTGAGCCGCGCATTGACGCTGTCAAAGCAGGGCCTTAGCCTTGGCGCTCAAATTACCTCTGTAATATCAATTCTAGGGATCGTCTATGCTGCGCAAACTCTCACTGGCCCTCGCCGTGTCTTGTGCGTCCAACGGAATGGCCTGGGCAGCAGATGTGCCCTTATCGGCCAAGACGGACCTGGTCAGCGTGTATCAAGAAGCCGTCAACAACAACGCCGACCTGGCGGCTGCCATCGCCCAATATGGCGCGCAGAAAGAAGTCGTGCCCCAGGCCCGCGCCGGGCTGCTGCCGAACCTCTCGGGCGGCGCCAATGTTTCCGAGGTGCGTACGTCGCTCGATCAACCTTCGGGCACGACCAACCGCGACGCTCATTCCTACCAGGCCACCCTGGCGCAGCCGCTGTTCCGCGCCGATCGCTGGTTCCAGTTCCAGGCCGCCAAGGAAGTCAACGAACAGGCCGCCCTGCAACTCTCGGCGACCGAGCAAAACCTGATCCTGCAAACCGCTGACAGCTATTTCAACGTGCTGCGCAGCCAGGACAACCTGGCTTCGACCAAGGCCGAAGAAGCGGCGTTCAAACGCCAGCTCGATCAATCCAATGAGCGTTTCGATGTCGGCCTCTCGGACAAGACCGACGTATTGAACTCACAGGCCAGCTACGACACCGCTCGCGCCAACCGCATCGTTGCGCAGCGCCAGGTGGACGACGCCTTTGAAGCATTGATTACCCTGACCAACCGTCAGTACAACTCGATCTGGGGCATCAGGCATGACTTGCCGATCCTGCCGCCAGTACCGAACGACGCCAAGGCATGGGTCGAAACCGCGGGCAGGCAGAACCTCAATCTGTTGGCCAGCAACTATGCCGTCAGCGCCGCCGAGCAAACCGTCAAGCAGCGCAGGTCCGGGCACTTGCCAACGCTTGACGCGGTCGCCAAGTACGAGAAAGGCGACAACGATGCGCTGGGCTTCAGCAATCCGGTTCCCTTGGGCCAACCCTACGGCGGCAACGTCGAGCAAACGACCGTGGGCCTGCAACTGAACATCCCGATCTACAGCGGTGGCCTGATCAACTCCCAGGTGCGTCAGTCCTATGCACAACTGGACCAGACCGAACAGCAACGCGAATCCCTGCGCCGCAGCATCGTGGAAAACACCCGCGACCTGCACCGCGCGGTGAACACCGATGTCGAGCAGGTACAGGCGCGCAAGCAATCGATCATCTCCAACCAGAGCGCGGTGGAAGCGACTGAAATCGGCTATCAGGTGGGTACGCGAAACATCGTCGACGTGCTGGATGCGCAGCGCTCGCTCTACACCTCGGTGCGCGACTACAACAACACCCGCTACGACTACATCCTCGACAACCTGCGCTTGAAGCAACAGGCCGGCACGTTGAATCCGGGGGACCTGCAAGTCCTGGCACGCTGGCTCAACCCGAACTACAACCCGGACAAGGACTTCCTGCCTCCGGATCTGGCCAAGGCGGCAGAGGAGCAGTTGAAAGCGCGGCCTGATCAGTAAAAGCAAAAGCTTCGCGAGCAAGCCCGCTCCCACATTGAGCTGCTGTCGTACACAAAACCTGTGTTCACAGAAGATCCAATGTGGGAGCGGGCTTGCTCGCGAATGAATACAACTCGGTCTAACGCTCGATCAACCGCCCCAACCCATCCAGCAACCGCTGCAACGCCCCCTGATTGGTGCGCATCACCGTCAACCCGGCCTCAGCCATGCGCTGCGCATCTCGCGGCAGTTCGAACAGTCGCTGCACCGCCACCGCCAGCCCTTCGGCATCTTCCACTTCCTGCAACGCCCCGGCACTGCGCAACTGCGCGGCGATTTCGAGGAAGTTGAAAAGATGCGGACCGCTCAACACCGGTTTAGCCAGGGCCGCCGGCTCCAGCAGGTTATGCCCGCCATTCGGCACCAGGCTGCCACCGACAAATGCGCTGTCCGCCAGGGCGTAGAGAAACAGCAACTCGCCCATGGTGTCGCCCAGCAGCACTGAAGTATTCGCACTGACCGCTTCGCCGCTGGAGCGCCGGACCGTGGCAAACCCTTGTTGCTGGCACAACCCGAACACCGAATTGAAGCGCTCAGGATGACGCGGCACCAAAATCAGCAGGGCATCGGGGTGACTGGCCAACAACTGACGGTGGGCCGCCAGCACCACCTCGTCTTCGCCGTCATGGGTACTGGCCGCGATCCACACCGGTCGTGCCAGCGCCTGCCATTGCCCGCGCAGCTCAACGGCGCGCTCCAGCAGTTGCGGGTCGATGGTCAGGTCGAACTTGATCGACCCGGTCACTTCGACGGTTTCCGTCCGCGCACCCAGGTCGCGCAAGCGCTGGGCCTCGGCTTCGGTCTGCACCGCGAACAGGCTCATCTCGGCCAGCATCGGCTGGGTCAGCCTGGGGAACCGGCCGTAACCTCTGGCCGAACGCTCGGACAGCCGCGCATTGGCCAACGCCACGGGGATTCCGCGCTTGGCACATTGATGGATGTGGTTGGGCCACAGTTCGGTTTCCATGATCACCGCCAGTTTCGGCTGGACCCGATCAAGGAAGCGCCGGGCAGCGCAAGGCAGGTCATAGGGCAGATAGCAGTGCTGGATGCGCGGCTCATTGGCGAACAGTGCATGGATGCGTTCCGAACCGGTCGGGGTCATGCAGGTCACGGTGATCGGCAGATTCGGATAACGCGCCAGCAAGGCGCGAATCATCGGTGCGGCCGCAATGCTTTCGCCCACCGACACGGCGTGCACCCAGATGCCGCCCGGTTTCATCGTCGGCATCCCGTAGGAAAAGCGCTCGCCGATGCGCCTGGCATACGCCGGCGCCTTGCGCGCGCGCAGCCAAAGCCGAATCGCTACCAATGGCAGCCCCAGATAAAACAGCGCGGTGTAGAGAGTTCTATTCATGGCGGCGGAGTTTATCGGCTTTTTTCGCCTATCGTCTGCAAGTGCACGGCAAAACGTTCGGCGAGCCAGCGCGCGGCCGGACCGAGCGGTTCATCCCGGCGCCATACCAGTTCCACCACCAGGGCCGGCGGGGTCCATTCGCTGACCAGTTCGACCATCTGGTTCTGATAGGTCGGGTACTGCACCACGTGGCGTGGCAACCAGGCCCAGCCGAGGCCGCGCACCAGCCATTCGGCCATCACATAAAAGCTGTCGGCGCGCCAGACCTGCGGGCTGGCCGGATCACTGCCGGGATAAATGCTCGACTCTGTGGACATCAGCAACTGCCGATGTTGCGCCAGTTGCTGGCCGTCCACTGTGCCCTTGCACGCCAACGGATGATCCTTGCCGCACACCGTGACCATTTCCACGCTGCCCAGCACCCGCCGCTCAAGTGCCTCGGAAATCTGATCGTGAAAGAACAGCAACCCCAGATCGGCGCGCCGCTCCACCAGCTTGCGCGCGACATCGCCTTGGGCGGCGCTGGTCAGTTGCACTTCAAGGCTGGGGAATTTTTCCGCCAGGGCTTCGAAGCTTTCGATGATCGGCTGATAAGGCATCGCCTCATCCTGTGCCACACGCAGTCGAGCTTCCTGCCCGCGCATCATCGCCAGCGCCCGGCCATTGAGCCGTTCGCACTGGCGCAACACTTCCCGCGCTTCGTCCAGCAAAGCCGTGCCGGCTTCAGTGAGTTTCGGCTGACGGCCGCTGCTGCGGTCGAACAGGCTGACGCCCAGGTCTTCTTCCAGCAACGCTATCGAACTGCTGACTGCCGACTGCGCCTTGCGCTGATCGCGCGCCACAGCAGAAAACGAACGCTGCTCCGCTACGCTCACAAACAACCGCAGCTGCTCCAGATTCCATTGCATGCTCATGGCTCAACCCATCTCTCAAACAGATAGGTAATGACTTTACCGCATCTGGCGAATCTCTAGAATGCCGACCTCAGAGAGCAACACTTCACACGAGGATTGACCCATGACCGCTTACTACTACCTGGCCATTGCCATCTGCGCCGAAGTGATTGCCACTGTTTCGATGAAAGCGGTCAAAGGCTTCAGCACCCCGCTGCCACTGGTGCTGGTCATCGTCGGTTACGGGATCGCCTTCTGGATGCTGACCCTGGTGGTGCGCAGCGTTCCGGTGGGCGTGGCGTACGCCGTGTGGGCCGGCATGGGAATCGTGATGGTCAGCGTCGCGGCCCTGTTTATCTATGGGCAGAAGCTGGACGTGCCGGCGATGATGGGGATGGCGCTGATTGTGCTGGGTGTCGTGGTCATCCAGCTCTTCTCCAAGACTGCCGGGCACTAGAGCTCGAAACACGATCCCCGGTGGGAGCGAGCTTGCTCGCGATGACGGCATGGCATTCAGCATCAATGTTGACTGACCCACCGCTATCGCGAGCAAGCTCGCTCCCACAGGGTTACTCGTTGGCTCGAGAGCACTGGCGTCAGCCCCTCCAATCTTCGAGTCTGTATACTGCGCCCTCGTCTTGAACACAGAGGTCGCCGAATGCCATCCGTTATTTCCACCGACGTGCTGATTGTCGGCGCTGGTGTCGCCGGCCTCTGGCTGAATGCACGCCTGCGTCGCCAGGGTTTTTCGACCGTGCTGGTGGAAAGCGCCAGCCTCGGCGGCGGGCAGAGTGTCAAGTCCCAGGGCATCATCCACGGGGGCGCCAAATACGCGCTGCATGGCGCCCTGACCGGTGCCTCGGAAGCCATCGCCGACATGCCGCGCCGCTGGCGTGAAGCCTTGGCTGGCGACGGCGAACTGGACCTGTCCGGGGTGCGACTGTTGTCCGAAGCTCATTACCTCTGGTCCCCTGGCACCCTCGCCGGCAACCTCACCAGTTTCTTCGCCAGCAAAGCCGTGCGCGGCCGCGTCGATCAGGTCAAGGGCGAGCAATTGCCGCCAGCCCTGCAGGACAAACGTTTCAAGGGCAAGGTCTATCGCCTGGCGGAACTGGTGGTCGACGTGCCAAGCCTGATCCAGCGCCTGGCCGACCTGGCCGGAGATGGCTTGCTCGCCGGGCAGAAGATCGAGCCGCTGCTCGAAGGCGGCGTGCTGGTCGGCCTGAAGGTGGACGAGCGCGAGATCCGTGCCCAACGCATCGTCCTGAGCGCCGGCGCCGGAACCGCGGCATTGCTTGAAACGCTGGGCCTGAGCCAGCCCGCCATGCAGCGCCGCCCGTTGCACATGATCATCGCCAAGGGGCCAAGCCTCAAACCGCTGTACGCCCACTGCCTGGGTGGTGGTACCAAACCGCGCATCACCGTGACCACGCACCCGGCGGCGGATGGCCAATGGGTCTGGTACCTGGGCGGCGATATCGCGGAATCCGAAGGCGTGACCCGTGAGCCCGCCGAGCAGATCGCCACCGCACAGAAAGAACTAGGTCAATTGCTGCCATGGATCGACCTGAGCACAGTGCAATGGGCCACCTTGCGCGTGGATCGCGCCGAACCGCTGCAATCAGGCCTGACCCGTCCCGACAACGCCTTTGTGGCCGAGGAAGGCCGACTGCTGGTGGGCTGGCCGACAAAACTCGCCCTGGCACCGGACTTCGCCGACCGCGTGATCGCCAGCCTGACCCGCGACGGTATCCAGCCAAGCCATCCGGCAGCACTGCCTGAACTGCCAAAGCCGCCGATGGGCGTACCGGCCTGGGAGCAACTGCTGCCATGAGCCAACCGACCCTGCACGACCTGCATCGCCCGTTGGGCAGCACCGGCCTGCTGGTTTCCCCCCTGGGCCTGGGCACCGTGAAACTGGGCCGCGACCAAGGGGTGAAGTACCCCAACGGCTTCCAGATTCCCGATGACGATGAAGCACGCAGGCTGCTCAAACTCGCCCGCGACCTGGGCATCAACCTGATCGACACCGCCCCGGCCTATGGTCGCAGCGAAGAACGCCTCGGCCCGTTGCTGCGCGGTCAGCGTCAGGATTGGGTGATTGTCAGCAAGGTCGGCGAGGAGTTTGCCGACGGCCAGTCCCGTCACGATTTCAGCGCCGCACACACTCGAATGTCGGTGGAACGCAGCCTGCACCGCCTGGAAACGGACTTCATCGACCTGGTGCTGGTGCACTCCGATGGTAACGACCTGGCGATCCTCAATGACTGCGAAGTCTACGACACCCTCGCCGCGCTCAAGGCCGAAGGCAAGATTCGCGGTTTCGGGTTTTCCGGCAAAACCGTCGACGGTGGCCTCAAGGCACTGGAGCAAGGCGATTGCGCGATGGTCACCTACAATCTGAACGAACAAAACGAGAAGGCCGTCATTGACTATGCTGCTGCACACGGCAAAGCCATTCTGGTCAAGAAAGCCCTCGCCAGTGGTCATGTCTGCCTGAGTCCGGGCGTGGATCCGGTGCGCGCCAGTTTCGAGTTGTTGTTTGAACATCCGGGTGTTGCCAGTGCTATTGTCGGGACCATCAATCCGCTGCACCTCGCCCACAATGTCGCGACCGTTGCCCAGGTCCTACGTAGCCACTGACGCCGCTCACGCGGCCTTAAGCAGGAGCCGACATGTCGCGTACGCTCATCAGAAAGAACCCGAGCAACTTCAAGACCCTGCCGTTATTCGTCGAAGCGACCCCCGAAGGCCTGGCTTATCAGAGCGTCGGCAGGCCGCTGAATTTTTCCCAGACTCTGCAACGTCGTCGACCGGTGACGGTCGGCGACAGCGAACGGTTTGCCCTGGAGCTGGCCAACCTCGGGGTTTCGGTGCGCCTGACCCTGCATTGGCAGAATCGCGACTATTGGGTGCTGGTGCGCCAACGCCGGCAGGACCGTGGCGATGTGGTGCTCAAGCTGATCTCCGGTTACGTGCCCGCCCATGAACTGAATCTGCCCTTGCACACGGCGATCCAGGAGATAGCCGAAGAGTGCCTGCTGGAAACCCCGGAAGGCTGGCTCGGTGGTCGGTTCAACGACACCTGGCTGCCAGCGCCCTACTCGGCCGCCCTGCATTACCGTGAAGCCCTGCCGTTTCGCTTGTCGCCACTGTCTGGCTCGGCGCGACCGGTACGTTGCGCCAACCTGATGCTGATGGAGCGTCCGCGGGCTTACGTGCATTTGCCAACGGCGTCACTGCAACTGATCTACGACTTGCGCCTGGACGTTCCCAAGGAAGCCAAATCCCTGAGCCTGTTCCATGTCGATGAACGACTGGAAGGCGATCAACTCGTCGCCCGCCTCGACCGCAAGCGCCCCGATCTGTACTTGATGCCCTTGCAGGACGGCCACCCGATGGCTGAGCTCTACACCTTGAAAAAGGATCAGTTGTGTCCCGCCAGCACGCGCGGACTGTACCTGGCCGAGAGTTTTGCCCGACAGGAAGGCTGGCTGGTTCGCGACGAGCGAATTCGCTGGAAGGACTGGGTGAGGCAGCAGGGCCTGACCCCGCCGGGGAAGGATTCGGGCCTGGCGCGGTTACGCGGGAAGGCCAAGCTGTTGCTGAAGAAAATAGTGCCGCGTAAAGCGGCACGATAGGAAGATCACGTGGATTTTTGTGGCGAGGGGGCTTGCCCCCGTTCGGCTGCGAAGCAGTCGGAGAACCCGTGCATGCGGTGTACCTGATACCCCGCAGTTGCAGGTTTTAGGGTCGCTTCGCAACCCAACGGGGGCAAGCCCCCTCGCCACAGCAAGCCCCCTCGCCACAGGTGGCCGCAGATTATTCAGACTTGCGGATCTTCTCGACAATCGCGGTGGTCGAGCTGTTTTCCACCAGCCCCAGCACTTTCACGGTACCGCCATAGGCCGTCACGATGTCCGCGCCGACCACCTGGTCGATGCCGTAGTCGCCGCCCTTGACCAGCACGTCCGGCTTGACCGCGCTCAGCAGGTTTTCCGGGGTGCCTTCCGAGAAGCTGATCACCCAGTCCACCGCACCCAGGCCAGCCAGTACGGCCATGCGCCGGTCGACACTGTTGATCGGACGGCCTGGCCCTTTCAGGCGGCTGACCGATGCATCGTCGTTGATCGCCACGATCAGGCGATCACCCTGAGCCCGCGCCTGCTCCAGATAGGTCACATGACCGGCGTGCAGGATGTCGAAGCAACCGTTGGTGAACACGATCCGCTCGTTGTGCGCGCGGGCATCATCGACCGCCAGCAACAGCTGCTCAAGGCCCAGCACTCCACGCTCGGAACCTTCCTCGCGCTGAATCGCACGACGCAGTTCAGGCGCACTGATGGCCGCCGTACCGAGCTTGCCGACCACAATACCGGCCGCCAGGTTGGCCAGGGCCACCGCGTGGGGCAACTCCTCACCCGCAGCAATCGCGGCCGCCAGGGTGGAAATTACTGTGTCGCCGGCACCGGTCACGTCAAACACTTCACGGGCCCGGGCCGGCAAGTGCAGCGCTGGATGATCCGGGCGCAGCAAGGTCATGCCGTGCTCGCCACGGGTCACCAGCAAGGCACCGAGGTCCAGGTCGTGCATCAGTTGCGCGCCCTTGCTCACCAATTCGTGCTCATCGGCGCAACCACCGACGATGGTTTCGAATTCGTTGAGGTTTGGCGTGATCAGGCTCGCACCACGGTAGATCGAGAAATCCTTGCCCTTGGGATCGGCCAGCACCGGAATGCCGCGGGCGCGGGCAGCCTGGATCAGCGCCTGATGGTTTTTCAGCGCGCCTTTGCCGTAGTCGGACAGCACCAGCACCTTGATGCCTTCGAGCAACTCATCGACCTGCGCGGCCAGCGCCAGCGCGTCGGTGGCGAAGGGTTCTTCGAAGTCGATGCGCAGCAATTGCTGGTGACGGCTCATGACCCGCAGCTTGACGATGGTCGGCTGGTGCGCAATGCGCTGGAAGATGGCCCGCACGCCGGCGCCCTTGAGGCTGTTGACCAGGCTGTTGGCGGCTTCATCGTCGCCGGTGACACCGACCAGCGAAGCCGGAGCCCCCAAGGCGGCAATGTTCAAGGCAACGTTGGCAGCACCGCCCGGGCGGTCTTCGATGTGATCGACCTTGACCACCGGCACCGGTGCCTCAGGAGAAATCCGTGAGGTACCACCATGCCAGTAACGGTCGAGCATGACATCGCCGACCACCAAGACAGGGGCTTGATCGAATCGCGGCATGGACAACTTCATGGTGCAACCCACATACAGAATGAACAGGGGCGCGATATTAACACAGGGTTGGTGTCGGCTAGTGCGGTGGCTGCAACCGGATGATTCGCCAACATTTTTTGCTCATTTTTTGAGCAATAAACCCGCTAGGCGAAATCAACAAAGTCACGGTAGTGGCTGACCGGTTTCGACGGGAGTGCGAAAGGGCGAGCCAGGCTCGCCCTTTCGGGGTCAGGCGATGTCTTCGGCCGGGGCGTCGAGGCCCATCGCGTTGAGGCGCGAGTAGTAGCCGTTTTGCGCCAGCAGTTGTTCATGGGTGCCGCGCTCGACGATTTTCCCCTGATCCATGACCAGGATCAGGTCGGCCTTCTCGATGGTCGACAGGCGGTGAGCGATCACCAGCGTGGTGCGACCTTTCATGACCTGGTCCAGGGCTGCCTGAATATGCCGCTCGGACTCGGTATCGAGCGCCGAAGTCGCCTCATCGAGGATCAGCAGCGGAGCATTCTTCAACAGTGCCCGGGCAATCGCCAGGCGCTGGCGTTGGCCACCGGACAGCAGCACGCCGTTTTCCCCGACCTGGGTGTCCAGGCCTTCAGGCAATTGAGCGATGAAGTCCATCGCGTAGGCATCCTTGGCCGCCTTTTCAATGTCTTCACGGGGTGCGCCAGCCAGGTCGCCATAGGCGATGTTGTTGGCCACGGTATCGCTGAACAGGGTCACGTGCTGAGTCACCTGGGCGATATGCCGACGCAGGTTCAACAGCTTGTACTGTTCCACTTCGACGCCATCGATCAGGATTTCGCCCTTGTCGTGGTGATAGAAACGCGGAATCAGGTTGGCCAGGGTCGACTTGCCGCTGCCCGAACGTCCCACCAAGGCCACCATTTGCCCGGGCTCGACCGAGAAACTGATATCATTGAGCACCTGACGCTCGGTGTCAGGGTAGGTAAAGCTGAGGTTGCGCACATCCAGGCGACCGCTGACCACATCACGCTCGACGGTGCCGGTATCGACTTCAGGCTGGACATCCAGTTGCTCGAAGATACTTTCAGCGCCGGCCACGCCCTTCTGGATGGTCGAGCTGACTTCGGACAGCTGGCGAATCGGCTTGGGCAGCAGGCCAGCCAGAGTGATGTAGGCCACCATGTCGCCGGCCGACGCATCGCCCCGCAGGAACAGCACCAGGAACATCAGCACGGCCATGGCGGTGTAGATCACCAGTTGCAGCAACGGCGTGTAGATGGCGCCGGTGCGGGTCATGCGCAATTGCTTGTCGGTGTTGCCCTGGCTGGCATCGAAGAAGCGTTTCTCTTCGTACTTTTCACCGCCGAAGCTGCGCACCACGCGATAGCCCTGGATCGTTTCGGACGCCACATGCGTCACGTCCCCCATGGCCAGCTGGATTTTCTTGCTCTGCTTGCGGAATTTCTTGCTGGCCGTGCGCACCATGAGGGCGATCAGCGGCAGGATGGCGACCATGACCAGCGTCAGGCGCCAGTTCATGTACAACAGCGAGGCAAACAGGAAGATCACCGTCATGCCTTCACGGATTACGACCTTGATCGCATCTGTTGCCGCCCCCGTGACCATGGTCACGTTGAAGGTAATACGTGAAATCAGGTGCCCCGAGTTATGCTTGTCGAAATACCGGTTTGGCAACACCAGCAGGTTGTTGAACAACTGGACCCGCAAGTCATGGACCAGGCCCAGGGAAACCTTGGCCAGGAAGTAGTTGCCCAGATACGACCCCAACCCCTGCCACGCGGCGATCAGGATGATCAACAATGGCACCGCCTGCAGCAGTTGCAGATCCCGCAGGTAGGGCACTGTTGGAAACAGCACCGCTTCAGGATTGGATAGACCGTCGACAAAGTACTTGAGGATGTAGCCCAGCATTGGCTGTGTCGAAGCGAAAATCAGAAAACCGACGATGCTGATCAGAAACAGGCTGATATACGGCCGGACATAGCCGAGCAGGCGGAAGTAGATTTTCAAGCTCGATGGGCTTGCGCAGAGACTGGAGTCGGTCATATCACGCGAATGTCGATGAAAAGGACGCTGACTTTACCACAGCTTCCCCAGGGTTCTGGCAATCGCATACAGTCTGTGTATTGTGGCGCGTCAAATAGCCACCCGATGTCCCTGCCTTGGTATGGTCGCTCAATTCAGGAATAAGTTACCCAGCATGCAATTAAACGTTTTGAACAGCACGTCCAACAGAATCTTCGATTTCATTTGTTTGTGGATCCTTCCGCTCGGTTATCTGTTGCTGCTTTGTGCGCTGTTTTTCCTGCCGGGGCGCAGTGTGCATCACAAGCTTTATTATGGCCTGTTCAGCATTCCGGCACTCTTTGCACTGTGCCTGCGGCCGCGGCTCGGCAAAGAGTTGCTGCGCGAGCCGATCGTCATTGCAGCCCTGCTATTTATGGCGTGGGCACTGCTCAGCCTGTGCTGGAGGCCAGACGACGACATCGACTTTGGCCAGTTCAAACCGCCATTGCACACCTTGTTGCTGTTCGTTGGCTGCTACCTGCTGGTGCGCTTTCGCAGCGAAATCATCCAGCCCCTGCTGTTCTGCGCCGCGACGGTGGCACTGGTCATCTCTGCCTACAACCTGTACAGGTTCGACCAGATCTACCAACCGGAAATGCGCTTGATCGGTGTAGGCGCATTCGACAATCCACTGCTCAGCTCCCACGTTTTCGGCTTTTTTTGTACCTATTGGCTGAGCCTGAGCATGACCTGCAAGCGACGCCAGGTACTTTGGCTGAGCGTACCGGCGATGGCGATCATGTTTGCCGCAGTGCTGGCCACCGGCTCCAGGACCCCACTGGTTGCACTGACGCTGGCGGCGCTATGGCTGTGTTTCATCTGCTGGAATCGACGCTCGGTCTTCATGCTTGGCGCCATGTTCTTCGCCGGTACGGCGACTTTCGCGTTGTTTGCGGACAAAATCTTCGAAAGAGGCAGTTCCTTCCGCATCGAGCTCTGGCAATTGACCCTGAACCGGATCGCTGAACACCCATGGATCGGGCACGGTTACAACGCCGCACTGAGACTGGACCCCGGCGTAGGCTACAACCTTCAGGAACCCCATAGCTTTGCCCTGGGCGTGCTCTACTACGTCGGCATTATCGGCCTGCTGCCATGGCTGTTCTTTGTTGTATGGAGCTTCATCAGCAGCCGGCGCCATCGTGTGCAACCGCTGTTTATCATCGCCTCAGCCTGGCTGGCCTTCGGTATCGGTGCAGGCCTGACTGAAGGTGGCGGGATCATCTCTCGCCCCAAGGAGCACTGGTTCCTGCTATGGATCCCCTTGGCGCTGATTGCCGCATTGAGCATCAATCAACGTGCCCGGCGCCTGCTGGACACGCCGATCAAGACGGCGACACCAAGCGCCCTGCAACAGCTGACTGCCGATGCCAGGGTCATCGAAGAGGATGGTCTGGGCCCCAAGGTCCTGCGCCTGACCGATGGCAGTTTTCTCAAGCTGTTCCGTCGCCGTCGCTGGTATACCTCGGGCAGTTTCACGCCCTACTCCGATCGGTTTGCCGTCAATAGCGTGCAACTGCGCGGCATGGGCATCCCGACACCGCACATCCTCGACCTTTACCGGTTCGAAGACGGCAGCACCGCCGTGCATTACTCCCCGTTGCCAGGCAACACGCTGCGCCAGATCCTGCAAGGCATCACCGCCCCGGCGGTGCGCCAGGCACTGGTGGAGCGCTTCGGTAAATTCATGGCTCAACTGCACCAGCAAGGGGTCTACTTCCGCTCCCTGCACCTGGGCAATGTGCTGGTGCTGGAGGACGGCGAGTTCGGCCTGATCGACCTGGCCGACCTGCGAATTTACCCCTCGGCATTGAGCCCTTCCCTGCGTCGGCGTAATCTGCGCCACATGCAGCGCTATGCATCGGATCGGCATTGGTTGTTCGAGGATCACTTCGAAGCACTGCTGCTGGGATACGCCGCGACGGCTTCGAAAGCCGACGTGGATAATTTGCACAGGCACGTGCTGGCCGGTAGTCCTCCGGCCCAGGCTCACTGATGACAGAAACCAACCCGCTTATCGCGATGGCGGCCTACCTGCTCGCCATCGCGACCGCTGCGCTACTGTTGCGCAGCGTGCCGAAAATCCCCCGAGAGCTGGAGCATTGGGGCGAAAGCCGCTTTGCCGGCATCGACGGCTTACGCGGGTATCTGGCCTTCGGCGTGTTCGTGCACCACTCGATCATTACCTGGATCTTTCTGAAAACCGGCGTGATCGACTTTCCACCGAGCAACTTCTACTCGCAGCTCGGCCAGGGTAGCGTCGCCCTCTTTTTCATGATCACCGGCTTTCTGTTCTGGAACCGCTTGCTCACCCACGGACGGCAGCACGACTGGCTGGCATTTGCGGTATCCAGGCTGTTTCGCCTCTACCCGCTCTACCTGCCGCTGATGTTGACCGTGTTTGTCTGTGTGTTCTATTTGCAGGACTGGGAACTCAAGGACTCCGGCACCCAACTCATTGGCCAGACCCTGGCCTGGCTGATCTTCGACCGGCCAGACGTCAACCAGTACCACCAGACCGGCATGCTGATCTCCAACGTCACCTGGACGCTGGGGTACGAGTTGTTTTTCTACCTGGCCCTGCCACTGGCCGCCATGGTGTTCATTTATCGCGGCGGCTGGATGCAGACGGTGCTGTGCCTGATCGGCATCTATATCCTGTACCAGGTGGTCGGCTGGGAACACTCGCTGAAGAAGCACTTCCTGGCCAGCTTCCTCGGCGGCATCGCTGCGGCGTACTGGATTCGCCGTCCACAATGGGTCGCCTGGAGCCTGTCTCCACTGGCGGGCATCGTCGCCCTGCTCGCGCTGGCGATCGCCTTTACGGCGTTCAACCGGGCATTCAACCTGGGGGCGCTGCTGCTGCTTTCACTGTTCTTTGTGATCGTGGCGTCCGGCAATACCTTGTTCGGTGCCCTGAGACCACGCAGCATCCGCTGGCTGGGGGAAATCAGCTACAGCACGTATCTGCTGCACGGTTTCGTGCTATGGGTACTGGTGCAGCGACTACCGCCGATATTGCACCTTGATGTCCGGCAAGCCTGGGTCTTCCTGCCGTTGCTGGCCGTGTGCAGTTGCCTGCTGATCATCATCAGCAGCCTGACTTACCTGTACATCGAAAAGCCCGGTATCAATGCCGGCAAGAAAACCCTGCACTGGTTGCGCCAGAACAGGAAGCCGAGGAAAGAACTTCCGGAGGAAACAGCTCAACAACGTTGAGCCGTTTCCGGGGCATGCCTGCGAGGACAATGCCCCGCCTTCCCCCCCTTGAATCCAGCCTCCGGCTCAGTCTTTCTCCAGCCGTGAGAAATACATCCGGCCCAGTCCACGCCAGGTTTTCTTGTTCCAGGCCTTGAACGGAATCTGCGCCAGCAACTCCCGCGCCAGCTTGCGATCACGGTTGGCGGTCTTGAGGAACATGGAATTGAGGAACTTGTAGCGCACCTCGTCATACAGCGGGTGATCGCTGAAGAGCGCGTAGGTGCGCAGGATGCTATCGATCATGAAGCGGTGGTTCTTGTAGGAGTTGGTGGCGTGCTTGCGATAGCGCGCCATCAACACATTCAGACCATCGATGAAGTAACCGGCATGGGTCACCTTCAGCTCGATCAGCAAGTCTTCCAGGCGAATGGTCGGGTCGAAACCGCCCACCTTGTCCAGCGCTTCGCGGCGGATCATCAGGGTAGGCGCCGGAGGATAGGGCTTGCGCTCGAGGAACATGTCGTCGAAATCCAGACGACGGAACGGCACATCCCGACGCTGGCGCTTCTCGGGGTAGAGATTGCCGTCGGCATCGATCAGTTCGATGTTACCGGCGCAAATGCCGACCTCGGGCTTGCCCTCCATATGCGCGACCTGAGTGGCGATTCGCTCCGGCAGCATGATGTCATCCGAACCGAACGGCACGATCAGGCTGCCCTTGGCCCGGGCAATTGCACCGTTGAGGGTGTTGGTCAGCCCCTGGTTTTCCTGAACCCGGAAGTCGAAGCCATGGATGGCCTGCAATGCCTTGATCCGCTCGACGCTGTCATCCTTCGAGCCGTCGTCGACCACCAGCAACTCGATGTTCCGATAGGTCTGGTTGAGGACGCTGAGAATGCTTTCCTCGATGTATGGGGCATGGTTGTACGACGCGATGATGACTGTGACGATGGGTTGCGCGTCGTTCATGGCTGCTCCTTGCGGGCCTGTTCCAGGCCGGAATCGATCAGATTGAGGTATTCGCGACGGAACTCCTCAATGTCATGGTGTTGCTGCAGATAACGGAAGGACTGCTCGCCCTTGGCCTTGAGCTCGTCATCCGAAAGGCCAAGATAAGTGTCCAGCGCCGCCTGCAGCGTCGGCACATCCTTCGGCGTAATCGCCAGGCCACCGGCCCCCTCGATGAGCGGCAACATGGCCGGCACGTTCGAGGCGATCACCGGCAAATGCCCGCTCATGCCTTCGAGCAGCGCCAGCCCGAGGCCTTCGGCCAAAGAAGGCATGGTCCAGATGTCGAAAGCTCGAATGTACTGCAGGGCAATTTCCTTGAACCCCAGCAAATGGGCGCGACCGCTGAGGCCGAGGCGGTCGATTTCCGCGGCCAGACGCGACTCTTCGCGGCCGGCACCAATGATCGCCAGTTGGGTATTGGGGTACTTGTCCTTGAGTGCCGCGAAGGCCTGCAGCAAATAGATATGGCCCTTGACCGGCACCAGTCGCCCCAACGCACCGATCAGCCGCACCGACGGATCGATGCCCAGCATTTCACGGGCCTTTTCACGACTGTGTTGCAGACCTTCGGCCTGCTCGATGTCGATGGCATTGGTGATGGCATAGGTATTCTGATCGGTGAAGCCACAGTCACAGTCCAGCAGATACTGTTTCACCGCCGGCGACACGCCGACGAAGCGCCAGTGACGATCGATCAGTCGCTGGGTCTGGCGGCGCCGGTAAAAACGGTCGTACTCGCCAAAGCCGTGGGAAATGCCGATGCACAACGGCACTTTCAACCAGCGGTTGAGCGCCAGCATCATGTTCACCGGCTTGAAGCGGTTGCAGATCACCACATCGAATTTTTCCCGACGGCAGAACTTGTACAGCTGCCACATGGCCCGCAGGCGCATGCCCTTGAGAGATTTGTCGGAAAATTCGAAGTACACCGAACGGTCGGCTTGGCTCACTGCTTCGCCCGGCCCGGGTTTTCCGCGCAGAAACGCGGCGGTCACTTCATAGCGATCACTGGGCAGGGCCTTGACGATTTGCTCCGCGAGGTCGGCGAAATCATGGGCTTTGACATTGTAGTCAGGCTGCAGCTGCAAGACCTTTGACCGCTGACTCATAACTCTCCCCGCTGAGAAACATTGCCTGGTGTGTGCTTGATGGACCACAAAAGCTCGTGGCGCCGGACGGCCTTGCGAAAGAATTCGTTCTGGCCATAGCTGGACGGCAACCGGCCGGCCAACAAACGTTGTATCAACCGACGCAAGCGACGCTTGAACGGCATCGCCGATTGCAGGTCGTGCATCATGCCCAACGCCATGGCCTTGTCTCGCTGCTGCTCCAGCGGCAAGGGCAGGCAATAAGGCTGCATCGGCTGGGCCGGATCGAAGGCTGGCGGCAGGGCGATGCCATCACCGGTATCGCCCATCGGCCAGCGGTCGTTGTCGTGCAGGTGGTTGGCATAGCCCAATAGCGTGGTCGGCTGCCAGTCCAGGCCTTGCAAGGCTTCGAGAACTGCCGCCTGGGCGCAGACATGGTCGGGATGCGGATCGAGGGTCGGATGCGGCAGGACGATGACCTCGGGGCGGGCCCGCAGCAGCAACTCACGCAGATCCGCCAGCAGATTGTTCCAGGTCGGCGCGCCATCGGCATCGCCCGGTAGCGTGAAAGGATTCAACTGACGGAACAGCCGGGTATCGTCCAGGTCCGCTTCCCGCGATCCCGCGGTCACCGCAGGCGCGGCCTGCATGCTCGCCAGTTGCAGGCAGAAATAACCCAGTTGTACGCAGCGGGCCTCGGGTACACCGGCCCAACGTGGCACGGTGATGCTGTCCCAGGTGCGCAGGCGGCCTTTCAAGCGGGCCGCATCGACCTTGTTCAGTCCCATCTGCCGGTAGTGTTCGGCTTCGATTTCGCCCGCTGTCAGCGTGACGATCCAGGTTTCGTCGGCCTGGCTGTACAAACCGTAGGCTGCCAGCTCGGCATCATCGGCGTGGGGCGCGATGACCATCACCCGTTGACGCCGATAATCCGGATGTTCCAGTGCCCACAGCACAGGCTCACCGAACACACGACAGAAACGCCCGCGCAAGCGCAGCTCACCACGCGACAGCGCCTGAGCCTGACCACTGAGATTGAGGTAACGCAGGCCGTTTACGCCTCGTTCGAAGGTTTGTCGGTCAGGGTTTTCGCCCCCCGCCAACTCGACCACTGGATCGATAAAACGTCCCAGCCAGGTGCTTTTCACCCGCAGCGCCAGCACCAGCGTCGCATCGTCGACCAGCATCACGCCCTCGTCCAGCCGCAAATGTTCACCGTTCAGGTGCACCTTGGGCTGGGGCGTGTAGGGGGGAAAGCTGTACTGGTAATCGTCTTTCGGTGAGTAGAACAGGTGGTCGGCAAACCAGGCTTCGTGGGCAACCCAACCCAGAACCGCCAGCACCAGCGGCAACCACCAGGCCACCAGTACACCCATGACGATCAACAGCACCAGCGCAATCAGCAGGCCGATACGTTTGTTGCGCCGATGGCGCTTGAGCAGTTGCTGTTTGCGGCTCATGGTTTGGCTCATACGGTGAAGACCGGCACAGGGTTGCACCAGCGATCCTTGTATTCACGGTCGGCGCGACCGAAGGAAAAGCGCAACGGTTTGTCCTGCGCCCGGGCATGCTCCCAGGCGCTTTGCGTATTGATGAAGCTCAATACGCTACCGGGGCTGAATTCGCGGGTTTCGGGGTCAACGCCGCCGTTGATGTACTCGACACTGATCCATTCCGGCGCTTCGACGCGGTACACCAGTTGAATCGCAATCGGCGCATCGTTGAGGAAGATCACCGAACCGATCAGCAACTCGCGCAGCAGCTCGAGGACTTCGGCCATGCGCGCAGCGCCGGTGGCCGGGAACCCCCAACGACGCTGGAACAGATCACAGTAGATCGCCGCCAATTCAGCGCTGGAAAATTCGCCGACCGGACGCACCACACCGCCCGCCTCTTCCAGCAGACGCAATTCGCGGCGCTGGTTGTAGCGAAACTTCTTCGACAGCTCTTCCGGGGTACGGGCCATGGCCAGTTGTTCTGCCTGCAACTTCATGCCGCTGAAGCGGGTTTCGTTGAGTGCCGACAAGTAGCGTGCACGATGGCGCAGAGGGGCCTGAACATCAGCGGCGGCCGGTAAAATCAGCTCGGCATTGCCGAGATCGAACAGGCCTTTTTTGCCGTTGCGCTTGAGCACATCCTTGGACAGCGCCACATCGCGGCCCCAGGTCGGGATCGCGGCCTTGACTTCGCCCTGTTGCTCCCAGGCCAGGTATCGCACCGGGATGCCGGCAAGATCCGCCAGACGTTCGACCACCAGAGGGTGAGTCGCGACGCTTCCGCCAAATTGCTGCCAGGCTTTTGCGTAGGTAGAGGCGTCAACGGGCGACCAGCCACGTTCGCGCCAGCCTTGGAATCGGTTGAGCATCAGCCCCTCGGTGCCAGATCGGTAACTTGCGGCAGACGCCAGAAGGTGTCGCGCACCGCACGGTCGGAGAAACGCTCACGCAAGCGATCGAGCATCATCTCGGCGCATTGACGGCGCTGTTGATCATCCATACCCGCCAAATGTTGCAGGCCTTGTGCAAGGTGTTCAGCATCGCCGAGCGGGAACAGAATGCCCACGCCTTCGACCACTTCCTTCGCCCCGCCACACGCTGTGGCGAGCAAGGGTACGCCAGCGGCCATTGCCTCCAGCAGCACCATGCCGAACGGTTCGTGATCGGAACTCAGGGCAAATACATCAAAGGCGCGGAAATAATTGCGCGCGTCCGGCACCTGACCGAGGAACAGCACCCGATCACCGATACCCAGCTCCCGAGCCAGCTCCTTGAGATCCTGCTCCAGACGCCCCTTGCCGAGAATCACCAGTTGGCTGTTGCCCGGAAGCCCCGGCAACGCCGCAGCAAAACCGTGCAGCAGAGTAGCCTGATCCTTGTCCGGGTGCAGTCGGCCAACGTTGCCGACAATCCACGCATCAGCCGAGAGACCGAGGGTTTCCCGAGCTTCGCGAGCGGAAACCTGACTGGCTTGCAGCGCAGGCACGTCAATGCGGTTGTAAAGGGTTTGAATACGCGTCGCCGGCCATTTCGGCAGGCATTGGCGCATGTCGTCGCGCACCGCATCGGACACACCGAGCAGGCTCAGACGCTTGCGGAAAATATGCGCGAACAGTTTGCGCGTGCCGCGCTTGTAATCGTCAAACGCGTGGTGCACGCCAATCACCGGCAACGAAGTGCCGAGCAAGGCGATGTAGATCGGCTTGAAGCGATGGGCGATGCAGAAACTGAAGTTGCGCGACGCGGCGATCTTGCGCAGATCGCCGATGGCACCCAGCTTCAGGCCGCGAATGGCCTTGGAGCTGTATTCCATGAACAACACTTCATCGGAAGCACACGCTGCGGCCACCTCGCTATCGGCAGCCCCGGTCAGAAAGACCGTGGTCACCCGATAACCGGTGCCCGCGAACAGACTGGCGTACTGCCGTGCGCAGTCCAGGAACGGCCCGTCATAGCCGTGGCAGAACTGCAGCACATGGCGTTCAGCCGAGCGAGTCATAAGCGTTTGCGCCCTCTTTGACCACCAGGATGTCTTCCATGATCAGGTACTGCAGATCGGAGCCGAAGAACATATTCAATGCATCGGTCGGCGAGCAGATCATCGGCTCGCCACGACGGTTGAGCGAGGTGTTGAGCGACACGCCGTTGCCGGTGAGCACTTCCAGCGCTTTCATCATGTCGTAGTAGCGCGGGTTATATTCGCGCTTGAGCACCTGGGCCCGGGAGGTGCCGTCTTCGTGGACGACTTCCGGCACGCGGGTTTTCCACTCTTCAGCCACTTCGAAGGTGAAGGTCATGAACGGAGCCGGGTGATCGATCTTGATCATCTGCGGCGCCACGGTGTCGAGCATCGACGGGCAGAAAGGCCTCCAGCGCTCGCGGAACTTGATCTGGTGGTTGATGCGGTCGGCCACGCCCGGCACGCTTGGGCAACCGATGATCGAACGCCCGCCCAGTGCACGCGGACCGAACTCCATGCGGCCCTGGAACCAGGCCACCGGGTTGCCATCGACCATGATTTTGGCGATCTGCTCCGGCATGTTGTCGAGCTTGCGCCAGGTCGGCTTGTTCTCGTGACGGGCGCATGCGGCAATCACGTCTTCGTTGCTGTACGACGGGCCGAGGTAGACGTGTTCCATCTTCTCGACCGGCACGCCGCGGGCGTGGGACACATAGGCTGCCGCGCCGACTGCGGTACCGGCATCACCGGACGCCGGCTGTACGAACAGCTCTTTGACGTCGTCGCGGGCGATGATTTTCTGGTTCAGCTTGACGTTCAACGCACAGCCACCGGCATAGGCCAGTTTGCCGGTTTCCTTGAGCACGTCGCCCAGGTAGTGGTCGATCATCTGCAGCGCAATCTTTTCGAACAGCGCTTGAATGCTGGCGGCGTAGTGGATGTAAGGCTCGTCGGCGATGTCGCCTTCGCGCTTTGGACCCAGCCACTCGATCAGTTTCGGCGAGAAGTAGTAACCCTTGCCCTTTTCTTTGTAGCGACGCAGGCCGATGACGTTGGCGTAGTCGGTGTTGATCACCAGTTCGCCGTTTTCGAACGAAGCCAAGCGCGAGAAATCATATTTGCTGGCGTCGCCGTACGGCGCCATGCCCATGACCTTGAACTCACCGTCGAGCATATCGAAACCGAGGAACTCGGTGATCGCGCCATACAGGCCGCCGAGGGAGTCCGGATCGAAGAATTCCTTGATCTTGTGGATCTTGCCGTTTTCGCCATAACCGAAGAAGGTCGTGGCGTACTCGCCCTTGCCGTCGATGCCCAGGATCGCGGTTTTCTCTTTGAAACCGGAACAGTGATAAGCGCTGGAGGCGTGGGCAAGGTGGTGCTCGACCGGCTCGATCTTGATCTTCTTCGGATCAAAACCCAGCTGCTCCAGGCACCAGACGATCTTGTTGCGATAGCGCTTGTAGCGACGATTGCCCATCAGGATCGCGTCGAGTGCACGGTCCGGGGCGTACCAGTAACGCTTGGCGTACTGCCAGCGGGCCTTGCCGAACAGACTGATCGGTGCGAATGGAATCGCGACCACGTCAACGTCGGACGGCTTGATACCGGCCTGTTCCAGGCAGAATTTCGCCGATTCGTAGGGCATGCGGTTCTTTGCATGTTTATCGCGTACGAAGCGTTCCTCTTCAGCCGCCGCGACCAGCTTGCCGTCGATATACAGGGCTGCGGAAGGATCATGGCTAAGGGCGCCGGACAGGCCAAGAATCGTCAATGCCACAGGGGTCTAGCCTCTTTAGTCTGCATGCAGGCGCAAGCGCCTCAAAAATTAATGTGCCCTCGCAATGAGCGAGAGACAGCTAAAGGGCGGGATTATAGCGTAAAAGCGGCGGCAAACCTCTAGCCGCAAGCGGCACGCAACCACGGCCGGGACCTCACGGCATTTTTTATCCGCGCGCAGGCCGCCAATAGATGGCGATACTGCCGTCCACGCTTTGCCGGTAAATCGTGTACGGCAAGACAACGGTATCCAGCGCGCCAGACACGGCCAGGTCCACCAATACGAGCGGCACAAGGACACCCGTAGGGTCTGGCGGTGCATTCAAGACACAGAAGTCGTAGGCGAGGCCGCTGTAGACCCGTGGAATGGATTGGCAATAGGTCTTTTGCCGACGCAGCCCCTGCGCGGCTTGGGCTTCATCCTGCAGGACGGTGGCGGCGGTCCCGCACCCCGTTAGCGACACTGATAAAACACCCGCTGAAACTGCCATTTTGATCGTCACAGCCTACCCTCCGAGAACGTCAGGCAAACTAGCATCCGGGCGATTTGGGCCACAGTTCATGACTTCCCAAGATCGCGTAGGACGGTTCACAAGAACTTGTCGCCCTTCTCGGCTGGCAGTTCCGGCCCCTTCGCGAGCAAGCCCGCTCCCACATTAGCTCTCCAGCGAACACAATATTTGTGGGCGACATAGATCAACTGTGGGAGCGGGCTTGCTCGCGAAAGGACCGAAGGTCCGATTCAGCCCGCGCTGGAGATGTCTTTGGGAAGACGCTGATCGATGACCTGATAAAGGGCACTGCCCTCAGGCCAATTGCGCATGAACCGCGCGCGATCCCTTGCATACGCTGGGGAGAAACTACCGAGGGAGCCGTGCTGGCACATCGAATCGAGGTCGATCAACGCCCAGCGATCCTGCTGCCAGAACAGGTTATGCCCCTTGAAGTCGCCATGGCTGATGCGTAGACGAATCAACTCGGCGAACAGATGATCCAGTGCCGCCAGCTCGGCTTCCGGTGCATCACCACGCTCCACATACGGCGCAAAACGCTCGATGATGTCCGGCCCCGGCAGGTACTCGGTGATCAGGTAAGCCCGGCTACGCAGCCACAGGAAACGCTTTTCCAGCAACGCCAGCGGCTTGGGCGTGGCAATCCCGAGGAACGCCAGGCGGTTACCTTCGCGCCATGAATGCCAGGCCCGGCTCGGGCGCCAGAAGCGCTTGAGCCAGTGGGCAAAACCCTTGATGTTGTAGCGCTTGATCACCAGCGTGCGGCCATCCACCTCGACCTTGCCGACGCTCGCCGCACCGCCGGTCTTGTACAGGTGCCCTTGATCGAGCAAGGCATCGGCCTGCTCCAGCACAGGCACCATCGACGGCACTTCCTCGCGGCGAATCGCCCGTAACCCGAAGGCTCCGCGCTGGACGCTGAACAGCGTGCACTCGCGGCCGACCTTGATCAGGAAGTCCTTGAGGCGCCAACTGCGGACCTTGTCGATCTGCTTCTGCAACGCCTCCATGGGCAAGGCGTGTTCGCCGTTGCTAAGCAGGTAATACACCAGCAACTCTTCAATGAAGGGTTCAATCGACTTCGGCAACTGGGCGAAGAACACCCCGAGGTTTTCCAGGACCTTCTGCCGGGACAGCGGCTGACCAGCTGTCTCGCAGCAGATACCTGCGCCATCGATCAGGTACAGGCGACCACCCTGACGCAGCAAATTGTCCAGGTGCAGGTCTTCCTGCCACAGGCCCTTGCGATGCATCTGTCCGATCGCGCCCAACGCCTCGGCCAACACCGCCCCTTGCCCATCGGACAGTACGGGCTGCTGCTCCACCTGTTTCCAGGTGTCGCCCAGGCTTTCGGCATGCTCAAGGAAATCAAACAGCAGCCAGCCACCCTCGCCGTCCTTCAGGCCATCGGCCAACAGCTGCGGCGTGGTCAGCCCCTGGGCAGAGAGCAGGCGCACGCCATCCAGTTCACGCTGAAAATGCCGTGCAGCCTTGTTGCCGACCAGCAATTTGGCCAACACCGGCCGGCCACGCCAGACGCCAGCACCGACATAACGCTGCCCCGGCAACACCCGCAACAGGCTCAGCAGTTGCAGCTCGGCGGGGCCGGCGGCGTCGGCCAACGAAACGCTCAGCGGCAAAACGGGAGTGCGGCCTGCGGTCTTCAGTTCGGATAAACGCATCAGCGCGGCCTCTTTTGGCTACGCCGCGCAGTCAATCGCTGCAGCCAGCTATCGATCAGCGAGCTGTCCTGCGGCTGATCCAGATAGGCGGCCAGCAATTGCCGCAGTTGCGACTCGCCCCACTCGGGCGCACGGCGCGTCAGCGGCTCCAGGTCCTTGATTCGGTCACGCTGCCCGTACAGCAGCGGCCGGGTCTTTTCCAGGTCGATCAATTGAGCCTGATAGCCGTTGCCGGTGGCGCGCATGAAAATGTGCTTGGGATAGAAACACCCATGCACCTGGCGTGCGGCGTGCAGCTGCCGGGCCAGTTCGCCACTGGCCTTGAGGATTTCCGAGTGCTGCTCAGGGCTCAATTGAGTCCAGCGCTGCAACAGCGAGTCGAGGTCGTCCCAACCGTCCAGGGCACGGGTCAGCAGGATCGCGCGGACCTCGCCATTGACCTTGCGCTCCCCGTAGAACACCGCTTCGAGCGCCGGAATGCCCATCTTCCGGTAACGGGAGATGTTGCGAAACTCGCGAGCGAAACTCGGCTCGCCGAACGGTGCGCGCAAGGTGCGGGTCAGGTAGTTGCTTTGACGCTTGAGGTAGAAACCATGACCTTCCAGATCCAGCCGAAACACGCTGCTCCAGCCGCCGCCAACGGTGTTGGGTTCGTCCACCGCATCGAGCTGTTTGGTCCAAAGTGCCTCGAACGTGCCGAGGCCATGGCGCTCAAGCAGCGCACGGTCTTCAGCGGCCAGAAAGTCAGTCATTCGCGTCCCTCGAAAAATCTCACCACGTGCCGGATGCGTTTTTTGTCCGCAGCGTTGAGCCGGGTCCGGTTGCGGTATTGCAGGTAAAAGCGCAGGCGCTGTGTAGCCGACAATTGATATTTGGCGACCTTGTCCAGGCACGCCAGATCCTTGGTAATACGGTACTTGAGCCAGAAACCGCGCCAGAAATCGCCGTTGGGGCAATCGATCAAAAACACTCGAGCCTGATCGTCGATCAGCAGGTTGCGCCACTTCAAATCATTATGGGTGAAGCGGTGGTCGTGCATGGTCCGGGTGTATTGGGCCAGCTGACGACTGACGGTATTGACCCAGGCGCGGTCCGCCAGCTTCGGGTCGTGGCGCTCGGCCAGTGCCGACAAGTCCTCGGTACCCGGCAGCTCCCGGGTAATCATCGCGCCGCGAGCGTAGGCCGCACCGCGCCGCTCCAGCCCCCAGGCCACCACTTCGGCAGTGGGGATACCCCACTTGGCAAAGCGCTTGAGGTTCTGCCATTCCATCTTCACCCGAGGCTTGCCCAGGTAACGCCGCAAGCCTTTGCCGGCGCCCACATACCGTTTGACGTAATAGTTGACGCCATTGCGCTCGACACGGATGACCTCCGAGAGCGCGTCACGGGTCAAACGCTCGCCTTGCAGCGCAAACACAGCCTCGAGGCTGCCGAAGTCATCGGCCAGCTCGCTGTAGGCCGGTTCCAGCTTCCAACCCGACATCAGAGCGCATCCCCGTATCGCTGTTTACGCTCGTAGAGCTTGTTGGCCTTGCCGTCGAGCCATGCCAGCAAAGCTGCCTCTTCACACAGGATCTGTCGTATCGGTTGCTGGAAATAGCCTTTGAGGAAGCGCAGCTTGTCGCGGCGGGTCAGGCCGATGTCCAGCGCGGAAAAGTACAGGGCAGCCAGGTCCTTGTTGCGCCAGCGTAAGGTGATCGCCGGACGGGTCTGGGCACGGTGCAGGTCGATCACCGAAAGCTTGAAGTCGTCGGCGGTCACCGGTTTGTCGGTGTGCAGCAGGAAATGGCAGATGTAGCAGTCGCGGTGGTTGACCCCGGCGCGGTGCATCATGCCGGTCATGCGCGCGACTTCGGCGATCAGTGCGCGCTTGAGTTTTGGCTCCGGTGGCTGTCGGGTCCAGTTGATGCTGAAATCTTCCAGGCTGACCGTCGGCGCCAGCTCTTCGGTGACGATGAACGAATGTTGATCGGCCGGGTTACGGCCCTTCTCGCCATACGCGACGGCGGTCATGGTCGGCACGCCGACTTCCTGCAGTCGCTGAATCGCCTTCCACTCCTGACCGGCACCCAGTACAGGAAGCTTGGCCGTCAGCAGGTTCTTGAATATTTCGCCCCAGCCGATGCCACGGTGGATTTTCACGAAAAACCCGTTGCCGTCGACTTCCGTGCGTAATGTCCGGCGTGCTTCCAGCTCGCGGTACACCTCGCCCTTGAGCCCCTCGACTTCGGCGAACGGGTCGCGTCCGGCCCAGAGGCTCTTGAACGGTTCAGCCAGCATCAACTTCATTTAAGCGTGCTCCGCCAGAATCACATCCGCCGCGTGCTGCGGCATGCTGTAGAGGTCGGCCGTTTCGGCGAAGGCCAGACCATTGCGGCTCCAGGCCGCCCTTGCTTGAGCGTCGTTCAACATGCCGGTCAGGTACTGCGTCAGCTGTGCCTGATCGAACGGTTCGTCCAGCACCAGGCCAGCATCGGCCTCGGCGATGTAATGGGCGTAACCGCACACCGCGCTCACCAGCACCGGCAAGCCGGCCACCAGGGCTTCGAGCAGCACGGTGCCGGTATTCTCGTTGTACGCCGGGTGGATCAACAGATCGGCACCCAACAGGAAACGCGGAATGTCACTGCGCCCTTTGAGGAACGTGACGTTGTCGCCCAGCCCCAAGGTCGCGCTCTGCATCTGGAATAACTTGGGGTCATCCTGGCCAATTACAAACAGCCGGGTGCGCTTCTTAAGATCAGCGGGCAATGCCGCCAGCGCCTTGAGGCTGCGATCGACGCCCTTGGTCTTGAACCCGGAGCCGATCTGCACCAGCAGCAGTTCATCGTCCTTGAGATTGAATTCAGCGCGGAACCCGGCACGAATTTCATCGGCATCGGCCGGCCGACGACGATCCTGGGCGATACCCGGTGGCAGCAGGTGAAAGCGCTCCAGCGGCGTGTCGTAATGCTTGATGAACAGCGGTTGCTGGACCTCGGAAATCATCAGCACTTCGGTCTTCGCCTCTTTGGCAAACACCGCCCGCTCGTATTCGGCGAAGTGGCGATAGCGGCCCCAACGGCGATACAGCGAGTTACGCAGGTTCTGCGCCTTGTCTTCGAAACAGCCGTCGGCGGCGTAGTAGACGTCCAGGCCCGGCATCTTGTTAAAGCCGATCAGGCGGTCGACCGGGCGCTTGGCCAGGTCCGCGTCCATCCATTCGCTGAGCTTTTCGTTGCGCCGATGGTTGAAGAACGCCTTGACCGGCGCCACCAACACTTCGAAACCCGGCGGTACGTCACCTTCCCAAATCAGCGTGTAGACGCGAATCTGATGGCCGCGCTTCTGGCACTCCAGGGCGATTCGCATGAAATCGCGCTGCAAGCCGCCAAATGGAAAATACTTGTACAAGACAAATGCCAATTGCATCAGCGCAGCTCCTCAGCCATTAACAACGTGCTCAGTCGGCTCGCGACACGCTCGGGATTCAGACGCGTGAAGCACAACGGCCACTCGCGTTTCAGGTCAAACTGACGGGCATCTTCAGCCGTCGGTTGATAAGTGCATTTCTTTTGCAGGCACGGCGCACAAGGGAAGTCGCTGGCCAGGTGAATCTGCACCTTGCCATAGGCGCCGGTCAGGCCCGGGTTGGTCGGGCCGAACAGCGACAGCGTCGGCACATCCAGCGCGGCGGCCAGATGGCCCAGGCCGGTGTCCACCGCCACGCAGGCCTGTGCGCCCGCCAGTACCTTGCCGACACCGGCCAGGTTCAGTTTGGGCAATACCTCGGCGTGTTTGAAACCGGCTGCGATGCGCTCGGCCCGGGCTTTCTCCAGCGCATTGCCCCACGGCAGTTTCACCCCTACGCCCAGGTAACCGACCCGCTCGGTCAGCTCACGCCAATAGGCTTCGGGCCAGTGCTTGGTGTCCCAGGTGGTGCCGTGCAGAAACACCACGTACGGATTCTTGCGCGGCAATTCCACCAGGCGCTCGATATTCAGTCCGTAGTCGCCCAGGCCTTTGGGCAAGTCATAGCCCAACGCAATGGCGAACAACTGACGCACTCGCTCCACCGCGTGCTGCCCGCGGGCAACGGCCAGGCGTCGATCGTAAAAGCGCGCAGCGATGGGTTCGCGTGCAGAGTTTTTATCGAGGCCGGCCACCGGCGCCTTGACGTAACGGGTCAGCCAGGCGCTTTTCAGCAGGCCCTGGGCGTCGATCACCAAGTCATATTTCGTGGCGCGAACGCTTTGCTTGAAGCGCCTCCACTCACCGCTCTTGATGGTCTGCCAGATGTTTTTGCGCCAGCGACGTATCGCCACCGGAATCACCTTGCCCACCGCTGGATGCCAGGTCGGGATCTCGGCAAAGCCTTCTTCCACCACCCAGTCGAATTTGATGCCGGGGATCGCCCGCGCCGCGTCGGTCAACGCCGGCAACGCATGAATGACGTCGCCCAGCGAAGAAGTCTTGATCAACAGAACCCGCAAGCTATTTGACCTCGACCGGAGTGCCTTGCAACCGCTGCAGGGCTTCGTTCACCGCTTGCGGCATGAGTTGGCGCAAGCAGTTGTAATGGCCGAAACGGCAGGTGCGGTCGAAGCATGGACTGCACTCGATGCCCAGGCGAACGACTTCGACGTGCTCGGCCAACGGTGGCGTGAAACCTGGCGACGTCGAGCCGTAGACTGCCACCAATGGGCGATTCAGGGCGGCGGCAACGTGCATCAGGCCGGAGTCGTTGGACACCACCGCATCGGCGCAGGACATCAGGTCGATGGCTTCGGCCAGCGAGGTGCCGCCGCTGAGGTTGACCGATTCTTCACGCAGGCCGGGAATCAGCCGCGCGCGGATGTCTTCGCCTACGGCGTGGTCGTTTTTCGAACCGAACAGCCAGACTTGCCAGCCTTCGCGGATCTTCGTTTCGGCAACCTTGGCGTAATGCTCGGACGGCCAACGCTTGGACTCACCAAACTCGGCGCCGGGGCACAGGGCCAACACCGGGCGATCGAGGGTCAGGCCGAACTTGGCAAGCGCCGCTTCGCGTGTAACCGGGTCGATCTGCAGGCTCGGACGTGGATACGGCTTTGGCAACTCAACGCCCGGCTCGTAAGCCAGGGCCATGAACCGCTCGATCATCAGAGGATAACGATCCTTGTCCAGCGTGCGCACGTCATTGAGCAGGCCATAGCGAAACTCGCCACGCCAGCCGGTGCGCTTCGGGATCCCGGCAAAGAACGGCACCAGCGCCGACTTCAGGGAATTGGGTAACAGGATCGCCTGGTCGTACTGGCCAGCCAGGGATTTGCCGATGCGCCGACGCGTTGCCAGTTCCAGGACACCGTGACCGAGCGGAAAGCTCAAGGCCTGGCGAACTTCGGGCATGCGCTCAAGAATCGGCCGGCTCCACTCGGGGGCCAGCACGTCGATTTCGCATTGCGGGTGGCGTTGTTTCAGACACTGGAAAAGTGTCTGCGCCATCACCATGTCACCGACCCAACTGGGCCCAACGATCAGAATTTTCATGTGGTTTCCATAAACGAACCGGGGAGGCCTACGCCTCCCCGCCTCGAAAATTCTACAGAACAACGCAAGTCTACTGTAGAAGCGAGCTTGCTCCGGGCGGCGATCCGACGATGAACCTGAAACCCCTCAGGGTGTCAGGCTCGCCGCGTTATCGTTAACGACCATCGCGAGCAAGCTCGCTCCTACAGGGAATATTGGCGTATCAAATATCCCGTTTCAGCTTAGCCCCAGCTCACGCCAGATCCGCATGACCTGCCGCCGTTCGTCCGCGAACTGATCGCCCGGAATCACCCCGGGGTCCTTCTGCAAGGCCTGCCGGTGGGCGGCGGAACGGTACGCTTTATACGCTTCACGCAACAGGCTGGCATCTTCGACGGGCATCAACCCTTCATGCTCCAGCTCTTCCAGAATGCGGATGTTGTCCGTCCAGCGTAGCAATGGCGGGTGTGTTTCGGACCACGCCAGGGCCGCGTATTGCACCATAAATTCAATATCGACGATACCTCCGGCGTCCTGCTTGATATCGAACGGCGCCGTGGCTTCGAAGGCATTTGCCCCGGTGCCGGCCGCGGTGCTCTTGCTGCCGAGGTTATCGCGCATCTTGGCGCGCATCTCGCTGACTTCCTGGCGCAGGGTCGGCAGATCACGTGTTTTGCCCAATATCGTGGCACGGACTTTCTCGAAGGCCTGGCCGACATCCTGACTGCCCACCAACACCCGCGCGCGCACCAATGCCTGATGCTCCCAGGTCCAGGCCTCGTTTTCCTGATAGCGGGCAAACGCACCCAGGGAACTCACCAGCAAGCCCGACGCCCCGGATGGTCGCAGACGCATGTCCACTTCATACAACTGTCCGGAGTTGGTCTGTGCCGTCAGCAAGTGAATGATCCGCTGCCCCAATCGGGTGAAAAATTGCGCGCCATCGATGGATTTGGCTCCATCGGTTTCAGCCTGTGGATCGCCATCGTGGATGAACACCAGGTCCAGGTCCGAACCATGCCCGAGTTCCAGGCCGCCGACTTTCCCATAACCGACAATGATGAAGCCGGGATCGCACAAGGTGCCATCGGTGCGCAGCGGCGTGCCGTACTTGGCCACGGTTTGCCGCCAGGCCAGTGCCAGCACTTGCTCCAGGATCGCCTCGGCGAGCCAGGTCAGGTAATCGCTGACTTTCATCAGCGGCAGGCTGCCGGCGATTTCCGAGGCGGCCACTCGCAAGCGGTGCGCCAGCTTGAAATGGCGCAGAGCTTCCATTTGCTGTTCGAGGTCGTCCTCGGGAATCCGTGTCAGGCGCTCGCGCAACTCTGCCGCCAGCTCTGGCGCCAATGGCGGTTTGAACAGCCGGCCTTCGTTGAGCAATTCGTCGAGCAGCAGCGGGAAGCGGGTGATTTGCTCGGCGATCCACGGGCTCGCCGCGCACAGCGTCAGCAAACGCCGCAACGCACTGGGGTTCTCGGTCAACAGCACCAGGTACGCGGAACGACGGGCCACGGCTTCGACCAGCGGCAACACCCGTTCCAGTACCAGATCCGGATTGTCATGTTCCACGGCCTGTGCCAGCAAACGCGGAATAAAAGCATCGAGACGTTCGCGACCCAGACGCTGCATCGCCCTCAATTGCGGGCTGCCGCGCAAGCCAGCCAGGGCTTTCAAGGCTTTTGGGGCATCCTTGAAACCACCCTCTTCCAGTTGACGGCAGGCGGCCTCATCGTCCTGGGCCTCTTCCCACAGCGGCAACCACTCACCGCCGACCACCACTTCGCTTTCGGCGCCCTGTTCTTCATCGGGATCGGCGATCACCTGCCCGAAGTGCCAGGCCACTCGGCCGCGCCAATACATCAGTTGTTCGTGGAACGCCGTCCAGTTCGCGAAGCCCAGCATAAAGGCAATGCGCGCCTGATCCTGCTCGCCATCGGGCAACATTTGCGTCTGGCGATCGGCAATCGCCTGAATCGCGTGTTCGGTGTAACGCAGGAATTCGTAACCTTCACGCAGCTCGCTGATCACGTTCGGCGGCAGGTACCCCTGACCTTCCAGCGTGCTCAATACCTTTAATAGTGGGCGCTGCTGCAAGCTCAGATCGCGGCCGCCGTGGATCAACTGGAACGCCTGGGCAATAAACTCGACTTCGCGAATACCGCCGGAACCGAGCTTGATGTTGTCGGCCATGCCCTTGTGCCGCACTTCCTGCTGGATCAGCTGCTTCATGGTGCGCAGCGCTTCGATGGCGGAAAAGTCGAGGTAACGCCGGTAAACGAATGGCCGCAGCATCTCTTGCAGTTGCGCGCCGGCTACTTGATCCCCGGCCACCACCCGCGACTTGATCATCGCGTAGCGTTCCCAGTCGCGCCCCTGGTCCTGGTAATACTGCTCCAGCGCGTTGAAGCTCAGCACCAGCGCGCCCGCCGAACCGTAGGGACGCAAACGCATGTCGACGCGAAATACAAAGCCGTCGACGGTCATCGGGTCCAGGGCCTTGATCAGCCGCTGGCCCAGACGGATGAAGAACTCCTGGTTATCCAGCGGGCGTTTGACGCCAACTGTTTCGCCACCCTCGGGATAGGCAAAAATCAGGTCGATGTCCGATGACAGGTTCAGCTCCACGGCACCGAGCTTGCCCATGCCGAGAATGACCATCTGCTGCGGCTCGCCGCTGCGCCGCCCGGTCGGCACGCCGAACTGCTGGCAATGCCGCACGTACAACCATTGATAGGCCTGATCGATGCTGGCATCGGCCATGTCCGAAAGGTCGCGGCAGGTCTGGATCAAATCGGCCTGGCGGGTCAGGTCGCGCCAGATGATCCGCACCTGATGGCGTGCACGCTGGCGGCGCAAGGCGCGGCCAAGCTGATCATCGGTCTCGGCCACGTTCGCGGCGGCCGCGATCTGCCCGCACAACTCACCGGGAGCGAAGCCGCGGTCCAGTTCGCCGGATTGCACCAGCCCCAGCAACATCAAAGGGTCACGAACACACTGTTCAATCACGAAATCGCTGGCGGCGGTGACGCGGGCAAATTGCGCCCAACGTTCCGGCGTCCAGGCGGACAACCCGTGGTCATCGTCCAGAGCGGCGACGGCAGCCCGGAACGACTGCTCGGCACGGGTGACAAACGGCAGGAGAATGGCGGGCAGTTCGGCAAGCGAGGGGAGGCTCATGGTCTATCCTTGATCGGCGTGCAACGGGCTGCATGTAGTGGTTTTCGAAAACCCACTACCTGAGGGAGTGTCGAACAAAAGTTAGAAATAGCTGAAATTTCTTTTATTTTGGCAGCCAGCATCAAGCTTTTACCTTTTGTAGTTGGAAAAAGACCAACCTTAACGATTATTCTCACAACGCAGCCGGGGGCCACAAGCCGCTCTTCTGTAGTTTTACTACTCGTATATACATTAGACGGGCTGAAATGCCGGATGATTTGTAGTAAAACTACACGCCGCCGGAACAACCTGTCGGCAATCCAAGAATTCATAACGTCTGCCCACAAGGCCAGTCGCTAACTCAGGCAACCGATTCTGGTAGCCTTTCCGCCCTGGAGCAAGCCATGCAAGACCTCGATCCCGTCGAAACCCAGGAATGGCTGGACGCCCTGGAATCGGTTCTCGACAAAGAAGGCGAAGACCGTGCTCACTATTTGATGACCCGTATGGGTGAACTGGCGACCCGCAGCGGTTCGCAGTTGCCTTACGCCATCACCACGCCTTACCGCAACACCATCCCGGTAACCCACGAAGCACGCATGCCTGGCGACCTGTTCATGGAACGCCGCATTCGCTCGCTGGTACGCTGGAACGCGATGGCCATGGTAATGCGTACGAACCTGAAGGATTCTGACCTCGGCGGTCACATCTCCAGCTTCGCCTCCAGTGCGACCCTGTATGACATCGGCTTCAACTACTTCTTCCAGGCCCCGACCGAAGAACACGGCGGCGACCTGATCTACTTCCAGGGCCACACCTCGCCAGGCGTTTACGCCCGCGCATTCATGGAAGGCCGCATCACCGAAGACCAGATGAACAACTTCCGCCAGGAAGTCGACGGTCAGGGCCTGTCGTCCTACCCGCACCCTTGGCTGATGCCTGACTTCTGGCAGTTCCCGACCGTATCCATGGGTCTGGGCCCGATCCAGGCGATCTACCAGGCACGCTTCATGAAGTACCTGGAACACCGCGGTTTCATCCAGCCAGGCAAACAGAAAGTCTGGTGCTTCCTGGGCGACGGCGAGTGCGACGAGCCGGAATCCCTGGGCGCTATCTCCCTGGCCGGCCGCGAGAAGCTGGACAACCTGATCTTCGTCATCAACTGCAACCTGCAGCGCCTCGACGGCCCGGTTCGCGGCAACGGCAAGATCATTCAGGAACTCGAAGGCGTGTTCCGCGGTGCTCAGTGGAACGTGACCAAAGTCATCTGGGGCCGTTTCTGGGACCCACTGCTGGCCAAGGACGTCGACGGCATCCTGCAACGCCGCATGGACGAAGTCATCGACGGCGAGTACCAGAACTACAAAGCCAAAGACGGCGCGTTCGTACGTGAACACTTCTTCAACACGCCAGAACTCAAGGCGATGGTCGAAGATCTGTCCGACGACGAGATCTGGAAACTCAACCGTGGCGGCCACGACCCGTACAAGGTCTACGCGGCGTACCACGAAGCGGTCAACCACAAAGAACAACCGACCGTCATCCTGGCCAAGACCATCAAGGGTTATGGCACCGGTGCCGGCGAAGCGAAGAACACTGCGCACAACACCAAGAAAGTCGACGTCGACAGCCTGAAGTTGTTCCGCGACCGCTTCGACATCCCGGTCAAGGACGATGAACTGGAAAACCTGCCATTCTTCAAACCGGAAGAAGGCAGCGCCGAAGCCCGTTACCTGAGCGAGCGCCGTACCGCACTGGGCGGCTTCGTACCTCAGCGTCGCGCCAAGAGCTTCAACATCCCGACCCCGCCACTGGAAACCCTCAAGGCGATCCTGGACGGCTCGGGCGACCGCGAAATCTCCACCACCATGGCCTTCGTGCGGATCCTCGCGCAACTGGTCAAGGACAAGGAAATCGGTCCACGCATCGTACCGATCATCCCGGACGAAGCCCGTACCTTCGGTATGGAAGGCATGTTCCGTCAGCTGGGCATCTACTCCTCCGTCGGCCAGCTCTACGAGCCAGTCGATAAAGACCAGGTGATGTTCTACAAGGAAGACCAGAAGGGCCAGATCCTCGAAGAAGGCATCAACGAAGCGGGCGCCATGAGCTCCTTCATCGCTGCCGGTACTTCGTACTCCAGCCACAACCAGCCGATGCTGCCGTTCTACATCTTCTACTCGATGTTCGGCTTCCAGCGTATCGGCGACCTGGCCTGGGCCGCTGGCGACAGCCGCACCCGTGGCTTCCTGATTGGCGGCACCGCCGGCCGTACCACCCTGAACGGTGAAGGCCTGCAACACGAAGACGGTCACAGCCACCTGCTGGCCGCGACCATCCCGAACTGCCGCACCTACGATCCAACCTACGGCTACGAGCTGGCGGTGATCATTCAGGACGGCATGAAGAAGATGACCGAAGAGCAACAGGACGTCTTCTACTACATCACCGTGATGAACGAGTCGTACCAGCAGCCAGCCATGCCGGCCGGTGCCGAAGAAGGCATCAAGAAAGGCATGTACCTGCTCGAGGAAGACAACCGCGAAGCGGCGCACCACGTTCAGCTGATGGGCTCCGGCACCATCCTGCGTGAAGTCCGTGAAGCAGCGAAGATCCTGCGTGAACAGTTCAACGTCGGCGCCGACGTGTGGAGCGTTACCAGCTTCAACGAACTGCGTCGCGACGGCCTGGCCGTTGAGCGCACCAACCGTCTGCACCCTGGCCAGAAGCCTAAGCTGAGCTATGTGGAAGAGTGCCTGAACGGCCGTCAAGGTCCGGTCATTGCCTCTACCGACTACATGAAACTGTTCGCCGAGCAGATCCGTCAGTGGGTACCGTCCAAGGAATTCAAAGTCCTGGGCACCGACGGTTTCGGCCGCAGCGACAGCCGCAAGAAACTGCGTCATTTCTTCGAAGTAGACCGTCATTTCGTGGTGTTGGCAGCCCTGGAAGCACTGGCTGACCGTGGCGATATCGAACCTAAAGTGGTGGCTGAAGCCATCGCCAAGTTCGGGATCGACCCGGAAAAACGCAACCCACTGGACTGCTGAGGAGAGATTCTGTGAGCGAACTCATTCGCGTACCTGACATCGGCAGCGGTGAAGGTGAAGTAATTGAACTGTTTGTGAAGGTCGGCGACCGTATCGAAGCCGACCAGAGCATCCTGACACTTGAGTCGGACAAGGCGAGCATGGAAGTGCCTGCGCCGAAGGCCGGTATCATCAAGAGCCTGAAAGTGAAGCTGGGCGATCGCCTGAAAGAAGGCGACGAACTGCTGGAGCTGGAAGTCGAAGGTGCCGCTGCTGCGGCTCCTGCGGCTGCCGCACCGGCGGCCAAGGCTGAAGCCAAACCGGCTGCTGCACCTGCCGCCGCTCCTGCTCCTGCTCCTGCTGCGCCGGCTGCTGCCAGCGTTCAGCAAGTGCACGTGCCGGACATCGGTTCGTCGGGCAAGGCCCAGATCATCGAGATCCAGGTCAAGGTCGGCGACACCGTCGCGGCTGATCAGTCGCTGATCACCCTGGAGTCCGACAAGGCGAGCATGGAAATCCCGTCGCCTGCCGCTGGCGTGGTCAAGGCCATCAGCGTCAAGCTCAACGACGAAGTCGGCACCGGCGACCTGATCCTGGACCTGGAAGTGGCGGGTGCTGCTGCACCGGCTGCTGCTCCGGCCCAGGCTGCCGCTCCGGCACCCGCCGCTGCACCTGCTGCTGCCGCAGCCCCGGCCGCTCCAGTGGCCGACAGCGTTCAGGACATCCATGTTCCGGACATCGGTTCGGCGGGCAAGGCCAAGATCATCGAAGTCCTGGTCAAGGCCGGCGACACCGTTGTGGCCGACCAGTCGCTGATCACCCTGGAATCCGACAAGGCGAGCATGGAAATCCCGTCGCCAGCCGCTGGCGTGGTGGAAAGCGTTTCCATCAAGCTCGACGACGAAGTCGGAACCGGCGACCTGATCCTGAAACTGAAAGTCAAAGGCGCCGCTCCTGCTGCACCTGTTGCTGCGACCGCACCTGCCGCTGCTGCTCCGAGCGCTCCAGCTCCAGCCGCTGCTGCTCCGGCTGCCGCTGCTCCTGCTGCTGCCCCGGTTGCTGCTCCAGCCAAGCCAGGCGCCAAAGTTCACGCCGGCCCTGCCGTGCGTCAACTGGCCCGCGAATTCGGCGTCGAGCTGAGCGCCGTTGGCGCCAGCGGCCCGCACGGTCGCATCCTGAAGGAAGACGTGCAGGTTTACGTCAAAGCCATGATGCAGAAGGCCAAGGAAGCACCGGCCGCTGCTGCTGGCGCAACCGGTGGCGCGGGCATCCCGCCGATTCCGGTCGTGGACTTCAGCCGCTTCGGTGAAATCGAAGAAGTGCCGATGACCCGCCTGATGCAGGTCGGCGCCGCCAACCTGCATCGCAGCTGGCTGAACGTACCGCACGTGACGCAATTCGACTCGGCGGATATCACCGAGCTCGAAGCGTTCCGTGTTGCCCAGAAAGCCGTTGCAGAGAAGGCCGGCGTCAAGCTGACCATCCTGCCGTTGCTGCTCAAGACCTGCGCGCACCTGCTCAAGGAACTGCCGGACTTCAACAGCTCGCTGGCGCCAAGCGGCAAAGCGATCATCCGCAAGAAATACGTGAACATCGGCTTCGCCGTCGACACCCCGGATGGCCTGCTGGTACCGGTCATCAAGAACGTCGACCAGAAGAGCCTGCTGCAATTGGCCGCCGAGGCTGCTTCCCTGGCTGAAAAAGCCCGGACCAAGAAACTCTCGTCGGACGAGATGCAAGGTGCCTGCTTCACCATTTCCAGCCTCGGCCACATTGGCGGCACCGGCTTCACGCCGATCGTCAACGCGCCGGAAGTGGCGATCCTCGGTGTTTCCAAGGCAACCATCCAGCCAGTCTGGGACGGCAAAGCCTTCCAGCCGAAACTGATGCTGCCGCTGTCGCTGTCCTACGATCACCGTGTGATCAACGGCGCCGCTGCTGCACGCTTCACCAAGCGTCTGAGCGATCTGCTGGGCGACATCCGCACCATGCTCCTGTAACACCGACCGGCCCTCCTTCTCCGGAGGGCCTGTTGCGTTCCACGTTTCCGAGCGCCACGCTCGTACCTCAACCCCGCCAATTTGGCGGGGCTTTTTTTGCCTGAAGTTATTACTTAAAACGTCTTCCTACATTTGTGGCTGATACCGCCCACAACTCGAGTCCATTTCTGCCAGATATTTTTTCGGGCCAAATAACTAGTCTTAGCTGGAAGACTACTTATTACATCCGAAACAACCATCTGACTAATTCATTAGCAGCCGAATGGACTCAAATATGTTCAAACCAACTGTCGGCCCGATTATTGGCCACACCACAACTAATCACGCGCGTATTTTTTTGCGCGGTGAACACAACAAAAACACTTTGGTATTTGCTGGCATTCGTTATAGACGACAAGGCGAAGATCACTGGTCAAAAGGTAACTTTGCGAAACTCGAACCCGAGCATGACATGTGCGAAGTCTTTGCACTAAACAACCTGCTCGCCGACTCCGACTATGAATATCAGGCCGGGTGGTTCAGCCCGACGGGGCCGGCGCACACCGTCGACACGGTGAAGGAACTCCCGCTGCAATGGCCACGGCAGGTTTATCATTTGCGTACCCGCTCCAGCCAGGCCGGCCTGCCAAGAGCCTACATTGTCGGCTCCTGCCGATACCTGCGCATGACCGCAGGCATCGCATTCGCCCCTCACTTGGGCGACAGAATCTTCGCTTCAATTTCACGCTTGGTGGAGCAAGCCAGTCCTCCCGTCAGTGCGCTGGTGATGACGGGTGACCAAATCTATGTCGATGACTTGAACATCATTGCTCCTGATCGGGAACTCAAGGAAATCCTGCAAAAATATCGCGTGGCGTTTTCGCAGATAAATATCGCCAGCCTAATGTCCAGCCTGCCCACTTACATGATCCTTGACGACCATGAAATAGAGGACAACTGGCCCGCCAACAAGAGCAAGTCCGATGACTACTTATATGCAAACGCAATCAGAGCCTATGAGTTATATCAGGCCAGCCATAGTCCAGCCCATGCACTAACCGATGATGGACTTATCAATAAACGATTGGACAAATACTGGTATCAATTTACTGAAGGTGATATCGAATGGTTTGTTACCGACAGTCGAACCCGACGCAACCTGTCGGCCACTGACCGACGCATTCTCGACGCAGCCCAGGAACAAGCCTTGTGCGACTGGCTGATCCACAGCCCGGCGCGGGTCAAATTCGTGGTCACCAGTGTCATGTTCTACCCTGATCGCAAACGCACGGATGATGACGCCTGGCAGGCCTTTCCAGAACAACGGCTACGGTTGCTGGAGACCATTCGCACACACCGCATCAAGAATGTCTTCTTCATTTCCGGCGATGTCCACGGCTCGCTGACCAGTCGGCTGAGCCACAGCGAGGATGCGGACTTCGAGGTCCACACCATCGTCTCGTCACCGCTGTGCAACAGCAAAATGCTGCCCTATGCCACGACCGCCACATTCGTCCTCGATCACCCCCTGGCCCGCACCGCCGCAGGCGACTATCGACATGAACTGACCAGCAAGGTGATCAGCCAGGATAATTTTGCACACCTGGTCGTCGATGCCGGGCAGCTTCAGGTGAATTTCCACGACCGGGAGGGCAAGCATTTGCAGTCCATTGGCATCCCGATTCGCTGACCCGGAAACAGATCGCAGTCACTGGCAATACTTGCAAAACTGCGATTTTTCAGCGACTGGCAATACTTTTTGCCACCGACTGAAGAAAACTTGTCGTCTGCCGACATATTCTTATAGCACTTGGCCTTCATCTCTCTTGTCAGTCGGTGTCGCAATGATGCAACCTTGCCGCAGGCAACAGTAAAGAGGGCGAGAGCCCAGCGCGTTCAGCATATTCGAAGCGAGTTTCCCTCCATGAAAAGCCAGCCCGATGCCGCCAGCCGTATGGTGGCCGAGGTAGTGACGCAGTTGCCTGTGCCCTCGCGGCTCGGCATGCTGCGTTTCGAACGGCTTAATGAACCCAGCTGGGCGCTGCTGTTTCTCGATCCCAATTGCGAACGCCAGTTCGGCCTGCCAGCCGTGGAACTGTGTGCGCTGGTGGGCTCGCCCTACGCCAGCCTGATGGAGCCGCTAGCGCGCTATCAACTGCACGACGCAGTCCAGCAACAGCTGACTGAAAGCCCGCACTACCTGATCCGCTATACCCTGCACACCGCCGCTGGCTCCCTGACTCTGCTGGAGCTGGGCGAAGCCTACAAACAACACAATCGACACCTGTTGCGCGGCTACCTGCTGGTCATCGACGGCCTGTTCGAGGATGACCCGTTGCAACCGGCCATGGACCTTGAAACCCAGAACTCGCGCCTGCAAATCGCCCTGGAACTCAATCAGCGCACCCAGCAGGAGCAACTGCTGCATCTGGAGCGGGTGCGAGCCCAGCAGGATCTGATCCTGCTGCTCACCCGTCAACGCTACAGCAGCAACAACTCCTTGCGCGAAGCCGCCGAGCTGATCACCCGCAGCGCCTGCGACATCTACGAAATCGACAGTGCCAGCCTGTGGCACCTTGAAGGCTCGATGCTGGTGCCGATCTCGGCCTATCACCGCACGAATCAGGAATACCTGCTGCCGCAACCGATCGACGTCAGTCTTTTCCCCGATTATCTCGACGCCCTGCACACCGGCCGCGCCATCGACGCCCATAACGCCATGCGCGACCCACGCACCCGGGAGATGGCCGAAAGCCTGCGCCCGCGGGACGTCAACGCAATGCTCGACGCCAGTATCCGCGTCGATGGCCAGGTGGTCGGCGTTTTGTGCCTGGAGCAAACCGGGGCAACCCGCGCCTGGCAGTCGGATGAAATCGCGTTCGCCGGAGAACTGGCGGACCAGTTTGCCCAGGTCATCAGCAACCACAACCGGCGAACCGCCACCAGCGCCCTGCACCTGTTCCAGCGCGCGGTCGAACAAAGTGCCAACGCCTTTTTGCTGGTCAACTGCGATGGCGTGGTGGAATACGTCAACCCGAGCTTCACCGCGATCACCCAATATTCCACCGAAGAAGTGCACGGTCAGCGCCTGTCAGAACTACCGGCCCTGGAGAACCTCAGCGAACTGCTGTTCGATGCACCTTCGGCGCTGGCCAAGAGCAACAGTTGGCAAGGTGAATTCAAGAGCCGCCGGAAAAACCTCGAACCCTACTGGGGCCAATTGTCGATCTCCAAGGTTTACGGCGACAACCGCGAGCTGACCCACTACATCGGCATCTACGAAGACATCACCCAGACCAAGCTCGCCCAACAACGCATCGAGCGCCTGGCCTACACCGACAACCTGACCAACCTCGGCAACCGCCCGGCGTTCATCCGCAACCTCGATGAACGCTTCGCCCGGGACAGCGACGCGCCGATCAGCCTGTTGCTGGTGGACATCGACAACTTCAAGCGGATCAACGACAGCCTCGGCCACCAGACCGGCGACAAACTGCTGATCAGCCTGGCCCGGCGCCTGCGCAACAGCCTGATCCCGAGCGGCAGCCTGGCACGCTTCGCCAGTAACGAATTCGCCGTGTTGCTGGACAACAGCGACCTCACGACGGGCCAGCAAGTGGCCAACCAGTTGCTGGCGACCCTCGACAAACCGATGTTCGTCGACAACCAGTTGATCAGTGTCACCGGCTCCGTGGGCCTGGCCTGCGCGCCACTGCACGGGCGTGACCCGCAAACCCTGATGCGCAATGCCGGGCTGGCGCTGCACAAGGCCAAGGCCAACGGCAAACATCAGGTGCAGGTGTTCACCGAAGCGCTGAACGCCGAGGCCAGCTACAAGCTGTTCGTCGAAAACAACCTGCGCCGCGCCCTGACCCAGAACGAACTCGACGTGTTCTACCAGCCCAAGCTGTGCCTGCGCAGCGGTCGCCTGCTGGGGATGGAAGCCCTGCTGCGCTGGGACCATCCGGAAAAGGGCATGATCCGCCCGGATCAGTTCATCAGCGTCGCCGAGGAAACCGGGCTGATCATTCCGATCGGCAAGTGGATCGCCCGCCAGGCCTGCCGCATGAGCAAAGCGCTGACCGCCGCCGGCCTGGGCAACCTGCAAGTGGCGATCAACCTGTCGCCCAAGCAGTTTTCCGACCCGGACCTGGTGGCCTCCATTGCCAACATCCTCAAGGAAGAAGCCCTGCCGGCGCATTTGCTGGAGCTGGAGCTGACCGAAGGCCTGCTGCTGGAGGCTACCGAAGACACCCACTTGCAGCTCGACCAGCTCAAGCGCCTGGGCCTGACTCTGGCCATGGACGACTTCGGCACCGGTTACTCGTCGCTCAGTTACTTGAAAAAATTCCCCATCGACATCATCAAGATCGATCGAAGCTTTATCCACGAAATCCCGGACAACCAGGACGACATGGAAATCACCTCCGCGGTGATCGCCATGGCCCACAACCTGAAACTCAAGGTCGTGGCTGAAGGCATCGAAACCGCCGAGCAGTTGTCGTTTCTGCGCCGCCACCGCTGCGACGTCGGCCAGGGCTACCTGTTCGACCGCCCGATCCCGGGCAACGAGCTGATCGACAAGCTCAAACGCTACCCGCGTGGCCCAATCGCCTGACAGACACAGAACCTGTGGCAGACATAAACTCTGTGGCAGGCAAAAAACCTGTGGGAGCGAGCTTGCTCGCGATAGCGGTGGACCAGTCAGCCCCCATGACACCGACACACCGCTATCGCGAGCAGGCTCACCCCTACAGGGGTAGTGCGTATCGGGCAGGTATTGGGCACACTGACAGTCTGTTTATTTACAACCCAACCTGACTGAGAGGACTGATCATGGTTCTGCGCTCGGAAATTCTGGTGAACAAAAACGTGCTCCCTACTAAAGAACAAGCTCTGCCTGGCCGCGAAACCGCGATGACCCTGCCTGAAAAGCACTTTGTGTTTAAAGACACCCCCTTGCTCGGCCCGTTCTTCGAAGATGTCGACTTCGCGATCTTCGGCCTCGGCTGCTTCTGGGGCGCGGAACGCCGCTTCTGGCAGCGTGAAGGAGTGGTCAGCACCGTGGTCGGCTACGCCGGCGGTTTCACGCCGAACCCGACCTACGAAGAAGTCTGCTCGGGCCTGACCGGTCACGCCGAAGTGGTGTTGGTGGTGTACGACAAGGCCAAGGTCAGCTACGAAGGACTGCTGGCGATGTTCTGGGAACTGCACAACCCGACGCAAGGCATGCGCCAGGGCAATGACATCGGCACCCAGTACCGTTCGGTGATCTACGCCACTAGCCCGGAACAACTGGACGCGGCGCTCAAGAGCAAGGAAACCTACCAGGCCGAGCTGTCCAAGGCCGGTCTCGGTGAAATCAGCACCGAAATCGACCAGGCCCCGACCGTCTACTTTGCCGAGACGTATCACCAGCAGTACCTGGCGAAAAATCCGGAAGGCTACTGCGGCATCGGCGGTACCGGCGTGACCTGCCCGATCTGACAACTGACTGTATGAGCGAGCCCGCTCGCGAAAAACCAAAGGACGCCGCTGGGCATCCGGTTTTACGCGTTAACGTTCACGACCTTCGCGAGCAAGCTCGCTCCTACAGATCAACTCTCGGCAATCAACCAGTCCATCCGCCACCCACCCTGGGTCTGCCCAAGCTTCTCGGACAACCACGGCAGCAGCTCACGCAATTCTTCCTCCAGCCCCCACGGCGGATTGGCAATCGCCAACCCGGAACCGTTCAGGCTGTTGGGCGTATCCAATGGATGCACCAGCAACTCCACCCGCAACAACTTCGGCGCACCGGTACCGGCCAGGTCCTGATAGAAGCGGCGCAGCGCGCGCTGATCCTTCACCGGGTACCAGATTGCCGCCACGGTCTGACGCATCCGGCCAATCGCTTCCTTCAATGACGCGGCACAGCGCTGCATCTCATCGAGCTTCTCGAACGGCGGATCGATCAACATCACCGCACGTTTCTCCGGCACGGGCAGCAAGGCCCGGGACACGTGCCAGCCTTCACCCAGGTGAACCTTGACCCGGCGATCACCGGCCATGTTGTCCTTGAGCAGCACGCCATCTTCCGGGTGCTTCTCGTTGAGCAACACACGATCCTGCGGACGGGTCAGGCGCCGCGCCAACTCCGGCGACCCCGGGTAATAGCGCAACTGGCCATCCGGGTTCATCTCGTGCAGCACCTGCATGTAATCAGCGGTCAGGATCGGCAGATCCGGCTGATCCCACAAACGCGCAATGCCTTCCAGGTACTCACCGGTACGATTGGCCTGATCACCCTGAAGGTCATACAGACCGATGCCGGCGTGGGTATCGAGATAGGCAAACGGCTGCTCCTTGCGCGACATCAGAGCGATGAGGCGGGTCAAGGTCAGGTGTTTGAACACATCGGCGTGATTGCCGGCATGGAAGGCGTGACGATAATTCATGGCTGCTCCTGCGAAGGCCGGGAAGTTTACCTTTTACCGGCCGGCAAGTCAGGGGTTCGCGGCTGAGCGGGTCAGCCGCGGAGAACACTGCAGTGAAAATGCAAAAAAATGGCCCGCGTCCAAAAGGACGCGGGCCATTTTTTTCAAGTCATCGGGTCAGCGCATGCACTCATCCCGATCACTTGTTCAAGCGATAATCGGCCTCAGCAGCCGCAAAACGCTGGAACATGCCGGCAGTCGGCGTGCCCATTTTGCTGACGAAGTAGATCGCCAGGCTGGCGAAGATGAAACCAGGGATGATTTCGTACAGGCCCAGCAGTTCGAAGTGTTTCCAGACGATCACGGTGATCGCGCCGACCAGGATACCGGCCAGTGCGCCGTTGCGGGTCATGTCTTTCCAGATCACGGAGATCAGCACGACCGGACCGAATGCGGCACCGAAACCGGCCCAGGCGTAGCTCACCAGACCCAGTACACGGTTTTCCGGGTTGGACGCCAGGGCGATCGCCACCAGGGCAACCAACAACACCATGGCACGGCCGACCCACACCAGTTCCAGCTGCGAAGCGGACTTACGCAGGAAGGTCTTGTAGAAGTCTTCGGTCAGGGCGCTCGAGCACACCAGCAACTGGCAGCTCAGGGTGCTCATGACGGCAGCCAGAATGGCCGACAGCAGGATACCCGCGATCCATGGGTTGAACAGGATCTTGGCCAGTTCGATGAACACACGCTCGTGGTTCTCGGTGACTGCGCCAGCCACGTCCGGGTGCGCCGAGAAGTAGGCGATACCGAAGAAGCCGACTGCCACGGTGCCGCCCAGGCACAGGATCATCCAGGTCATGGAAATGCGACGGGCGTTGGCGATCGATTTAACCGAATCGGCAGCCATGAAACGCGCCAGGATATGCGGCTGGCCGAAGTAGCCCAGACCCCAGCCCATCAGCGAGATGATGCCGATGAAAGTGGTGCCCTTGAGCATGTCGAAGTTGCTTGGATCTTGCGCTTCGATGGCCAGGAAAGTGGTGTCGACGCCGCCGGTGGCCAGCAACACGATAACCGGCGTCAGAATCAACGCGAAGATCATCAGGGTGGCTTGTACGGTATCGGTCCAGCTCACGGCCAGGAAACCACCGATAAAGGTGTAGGCAATCGTCGCCGCAGCACCGGCCCACAGCGCAGTCTCGTAGGACATGCCGAAGGTGCTTTCGAACAGACGGGCACCGGCCACGATGCCGGAAGCGCAGTAGATGGTGAAGAACACCAGGATCACGACCGCGGAGATGATCCGCAGCAGGCCGCTTTTGTCTTCGAAACGGCTGGCGAAGTAGTCCGGCAGGGTCAGTGCATCACCGTTGTGCTCGGTCTGCACACGCAGACGGCCGGCGACGAACAGCCAGTTCAGGTAGGCGCCGACGATCAGGCCGATGGCGATCCAGCTTTCGGAAAGGCCGGACATGTAGATTGCGCCGGGCAAGCCCATCAACAACCAGCCGCTCATGTCGGAGGCACCGGCGGACAGTGCGGTCACGACGCTGCCCAGGCTACGACCGCCCAGAATGTAGTCGGAAAGGTTGTTGGTGGAGCGATAGGCCATCAAGCCGATCAGCACCATTGCTGCGATGTAGATCACGAACGTGATCAGGGTTGGATTGCTTACGCTCATTAAGTTACGCCCTGGCTTTGTTTTTATGTAGCTGCGGCTGGTGAACCGCTCGCAAACGCATACGTTTGACAGACGATCCGGATTCCCGCGCATTTATGACTGATGTTTCCCCAGGAAAGCCATCAGCCGGAGCACCCGGGTTTCGACCGGGTTGCACCTTGGGCGCGAATGCTATTCAACAAAGCAAATAAGGTGCAACCAGTTTCTTGAGAATAAGTTGCACCCAGTCGGAAATAAATTTCAAACCCGGTTTTTTGCTCCTTTTCGGAGCAAGAACGAGGGCCAACCACCCTAAAAAGCACCAAGCAAAGGCAGCACCGCCGTACCAGAATTTATTTCCTGACGAGCTGCGTAATATTCCGACAAAAAAAGGGTTGCACCCGGTTGCACCTCAACAGTCGCACGGCTAATCTTGCCGCCAGCTGATGCCACGCAGTCGTGGCAAACATGAGGATAAAAACATGGCTACCACCACCCTTGGGGTCAAACTTGACGACCCGACCCGCGAACGCCTCAAGGCCGCCGCGACCTCGATTGATCGCACACCGCACTGGCTGATCAAGCAGGCAATCTTCAATTACCTGGAAAAACTCGAGGGTGGTGCAACCCTGTCCGAGCTGAACGGTTCGACCAAGGATTTCGACGACTCCGTCGACGCGCCTCTGGATCACGCCCACCAGTGCTTCCTTGAATTCGCCGAAAGCATCCTGCCGCAATCGGTACTGCGCGCGTCGATCACCGCCGCCTACCGTCGCCCTGAGCCGGAAGTCGTGCCGATGCTGATCGAGCAGGCTCGCCTGCCGGCACCGATGGCCGAAGCCACCAACAAACTCGCCGCCTCGATTGCTGAAAAACTGCGCAACCAGAAGAGCGCTGGCGGCCGTGCCGGCATCGTCCAGGGCCTGTTGCAGGAGTTCTCCCTGTCGTCCCAGGAAGGTGTGGCGCTGATGTGCCTGGCCGAAGCGCTGCTGCGCATCCCGGACAAAGGCACCCGCGACGCCCTGATTCGCGACAAGATCAGCACCGGCAACTGGCAGCCGCACCTGGGCAACAGCCCGTCGCTGTTCGTCAACGCCGCCACCTGGGGCCTGCTGCTGACCGGCAAACTGGTGTCGACCCACAACGAGGCTGGTTTGACGTCGTCCCTGAGCCGCATTATCGGCAAGAGCGGCGAGCCGATGATCCGCAAGGGCGTCGACATGGCCATGCGCCTGATGGGCGAGCAGTTCGTGACCGGCGAAACCATCGCCGAAGCCCTGGCCAACGCCAGCAAGTTCGAAACCAAAGGTTTCCGCTATTCCTACGACATGCTGGGTGAAGCCGCACTCACCGAGCACGACGCACAGAAGTACCTGGCCTCGTACGAACAAGCCATCCACTCGATCGGCAAAGCCTCCCACGGTCGCGGGATTTATGAAGGCCCGGGCATCTCGATCAAGCTGTCCGCCCTGCACCCGCGTTACAGCCGCGCCCAGTACGAGCGCGTGATGGACGAGTTGTACCCGCGCCTGCTGTCGCTGACCCTGCTGGCCAAGCAATATGACATCGGCCTGAACATCGACGCCGAAGAGGCCGATCGCCTGGAGCTGTCACTGGATCTGCTCGAGCGCCTGTGCTTCGAGCCGCAACTGACTGGCTGGAACGGCATTGGTTTCGTGATCCAGGCTTACCAGAAGCGTTGCCCGTACGTGATCGACTACGTGATCGACCTGGCTCGCCGCAGCCGTCATCGCCTGATGATCCGCCTGGTAAAAGGCGCGTACTGGGACAGCGAAATCAAGCGCGCCCAGGTCGAAGGCCTGGAAGGCTACCCGGTCTACACCCGCAAGGTGTACACCGACGTGTCCTATATCGCTTGCGCCCGCAAGCTGCTGTCGGTACCGGAAGTCATCTACCCGCAGTTCGCCACGCACAACGCCCACACCCTGTCGGCCATTTATCACATCGCCGGTCAGAACTATTACCCGGGCCAGTACGAGTTCCAGTGCCTGCACGGCATGGGTGAACCGCTGTATGAACAGGTTGTAGGCAAAGTTTCCGAAGGCAAGCTGAACCGTCCGTGCCGCGTGTACGCCCCAGTCGGCACCCACGAAACCCTGCTGGCCTACCTGGTGCGTCGCCTGCTGGAAAACGGCGCGAACACTTCGTTCGTCAACCGTATTGCCGACCAGTCGATTTCGATCCAGGAACTGGTGGCCGATCCGGTAGCCAGCATCGAGCAAATGGCGACCGTGGAAGGTGGTTTCGGCCTGCCGCACCCGCGCATTCCGCTGCCGCGTGACCTGTATGGCTCCGAGCGCGCCAACTCCAGCGGCATCGACATGGCCAACGAACATCGTTTGGCATCCCTGTCCTGCGCGCTGCTCGCAACCGCACACAACCACTGGAAAGCGGCGCCGATGCTCGGTTGCGCTTCCAGCAGCGAAGCCCCGGCACCGGTCTTGAACCCGTCCGATCTGCGTGACGTGGTCGGCCATGTGCAGGAAGCGACCGTCGAAGACGTCGACAACGCGATCCAGTGCGCCCTCAACGCTGCACCGATCTGGCAGGCCACGCCGCCCGCCGAGCGCGCCGCGATCCTGGAACGTGCCGCCGATCTGATGGAAGCCGAGATCCAGCCGCTGATGGGCCTGCTGGCCCGCGAAGCCGGCAAGACTTTCGCCAACGCCATCGCCGAAGTGCGTGAAGCCGTGGATTTCCTGCGTTATTACGCGGTGCAGGCACGCAACGATTTCACCAATGACGCTCACCGTCCGTTGGGCCCAGTCGTATGCATCAGCCCGTGGAACTTCCCGCTGGCGATCTTCAGTGGCCAGGTGGCTGCTGCATTGGCCGCTGGTAACCCGGTATTGGCCAAGCCTGCGGAACAAACGCCGCTGGTCGCCGCTCAGGCCGTGCGCCTGATGCTCGAAGCCGGCATCCCGGAAGGCGTGTTGCAACTGCTGCCGGGCCGTGGCGAAACCGTCGGTGCCGGCCTGGTCGGCGACGATCGCGTCAAAGGCGTGATGTTCACCGGCTCCACCGAAGTCGCGCGCTTGCTGCAACGCAACATCGCCGGCCGCCTGGACAGCCAGGGTCGTCCGATTCCGCTGATCGCCGAAACCGGTGGCCAGAACGCGATGATCGTCGACTCCTCGGCACTGACCGAACAGGTTGTGATCGACGTGGTGTCCTCGGCGTTCGACAGCGCCGGCCAGCGTTGCTCGGCTCTGCGTGTACTGTGCTTGCAGGAAGATTCCGCCGACCGCGTCATCGAAATGCTCAAAGGTGCCATGGCTGAAAGCCGTCTCGGCAACCCTGAGCGTCTGTCCGTGGACATCGGCCCGGTGATCGACGCTGAAGCCAAGGCTGGCATCGAGAAGCACATCCAGGCCATGCGCGACAAAGGTCGCAGCGTGTACCAGGTGGCCATCGCCGACGCCGAAGAAGTCAAACGCGGCACCTTCGTGATGCCGACACTGATCGAACTGGAAAGCTTCGACGAACTGCAGCGGGAGATCTTCGGCCCGGTGCTGCACGTGGTTCGCTACAAGCGCAAGGACATCGATCAACTGATCGGCCAGATCAACGCTTCCGGCTACGGCCTGACCCTGGGCGTGCACACCCGCATCGACGAGACCATTGCCAAGGTGATCGACAACGTCAACGCCGGTAACGTCTACGTCAACCGCAACATTGTTGGCGCAGTAGTAGGCGTGCAGCCATTCGGCGGCGAAGGCCTGTCGGGTACCGGCCCGAAAGCCGGCGGCCCGCTGTACCTGTACCGCCTGCTGTCGACCCGCCCTGCGGATGCGATCGAACAATCCTTCGCTCGCGGCGATGCTGCCGCAGCACCGGACCTTCGTCTGCGCGACGCCATGAGCAAGCCGCTGACCGCCTTGAAAGCCTGGGCCGACAACCACAAGTTCGCCGACCTGAGCACCCTGTGCGTGCAGTTCGCCGCACAATCGCAAAGCGGTATCACCCGCCTCCTGGCCGGCCCGACCGGCGAACGCAACAGCTATGCGATCCTGCCACGGGAACACGTGCTGTGCCTGGCGGAAGTCGAAGGTGATCTGCTGACGCAACTGGCGGCGGTATTGGCTGTCGGCGGTTCGGCGGTATGGCCGGAAGCTGACATGACCAAGGCCTTGTTCGCACGCCTGCCGAAGGACATTCAGGCGCGCATCAAGCTGGTTTCCGACTGGAACAAGGACGAAGTGGTGTTTGATGCGGTTCTGCATCACGGCCATTCCGACCAGTTGCGTGCAGTGTGCCAGCAGGTTGCCAAGCGTGCCGGCGCCATCGTTGGGGTTCAGGGCCTGTCGCAGGGCGAAACCAACATTGCGCTGGAGCGTCTGGTGATCGAGCGTGCGTTGAGCGTCAACACCGCTGCGGCGGGTGGTAATGCCAGCCTGATGACTATCGGCTAACACCGATACGCCAGGCAGCCGCAATGGCTGCCTGGCAATCAAATCCCTGTGGGAGCGGGCTTGCTCGCGAAAGCGGACTGTCAGTCAACTTAAATGTTGAATGTGGCGACCTCTTCGCGAGCAAGCCCGCTCCCACATTGGCTTTGTGGCGCCTGCAAAGCCTCTGCTCTGCCCAATTATCACGCTCATCAATCATGCTATTCAGCATAAATTCACAAGCCTAGACTCGGTCCACTCCAATAAAAGGTAGGCCGCCATGTCCGAGACGTTGCTCAGTTCCCGTAATCTGGCTTTCGAGCTGTATGAAGTCCTTGATGCCGAGGGCCTGACCCAGCGTGAGCGTTTCGCCGAGCACAACCGCGAAACCTTCGATGCGGCCATCGGCACCGCCCGCAGCATCGCCGAGAAATTCTTCGCCCCGCACAACCGCAAGGGCGACGAGAACGAGCCGCGCTACGAGAACGGTCAGGCGATTCTGATTCCGGAAGTGAAACCGGCGGTAGACGCCTTCCTCGAAGCCGGTTTCCTCAACGCCGCGCGCAGTTTCGACGCTGGCGGCATGCAGCTTCCTACGCTGCTGTCCCAGGCCTGCTTCGCGCACTTTCAATCGGCCAACGCGGCTTCGACGTCCTATCCGTTCCTGACCATGGGCGCGGCGAACCTGATCGAGAGCTTCGGCACCGATGAGCAGAAGCGCCGCTTCCTGCAACCGATGATCGATGGCCGCTTCTTCGGCACTATGGCCCTGACCGAACCCCACGCAGGCTCGTCGCTGTCGGATATTCGTACACGCGCAGAACCTGCGTCTGACGGTACCTATCGCCTCAAGGGCAACAAGATTTTCATCTCTGGTGGCGATCATCCGCTGTCGGAAAACATCGTGCACATGGTGCTGGCCAAGCTGCCGGACGCACCGGCCGGGGTGAAGGGCATTTCGCTGTTTATCGTGCCCAAGTTCCTGGTCAACGACGATGGCAGCCTCGGCCAACGCAACGACGTGTTGCTGGCAGGGCTGTTCCACAAGATGGGTTGGCGCGGCACCACCTCCACCGCACTGAATTTCGGCGATAACGGCGAGTGCGTCGGCTATCTGGTGGGCAAGCCGCACCATGGTTTGAGTTACATGTTCCAGATGATGAACGAGGCGCGGATCGGCGTCGGCATGGGCGCGGTGATGCTTGGTTACGCCGGCTATCTGTACTCGCTGGAATACGCCCGCGAGCGTCCGCAGGGCCGCGTGCCAGACAGTAAGGACCCGAACACTGCACCGGTGGCGATCATTCAGCATGCCGACGTGAAACGCATGCTGTTGACGCAAAAGGCTTACGTCGAAGGTTCGTTTGACTTGGGTCTTTATGCGGCGCGACTGTTCGATGACACCACCACGCTTGCGACCGAAGCCGAACGCAAACAAGCCCATGAACTGCTGGATTTACTGACACCGATCGTCAAATCCTGGCCGTCGGAGTTCTGCCTGAAAGCCAATGAACTGGCGATCCAGATCCTCGGCGGCCACGGCTACACCCGCGAATACCCGGTGGAGCAGTACTACCGCGACAACCGCCTGAACCCGATCCACGAAGGCACCCACGGTATTCAGTCGCTGGACCTTTTGGGCCGCAAACTGGCGCAGAACGGTGGCGCGGGGCTCAAGCAACTGATCCGCCTGATCGCCGACGCTGGCGAGCGAGCACAGGCGTTTGATTCATTGACGCCCCTGCGCGAGCCGCTGGAAAAACTGGTTACCCGCTTGCAAACCGTGACCATCGGCCTACTGACTGATCTGGCCCAAGGCAAGGTCAACAGCAGCCTGGCGAACTCGGCGCTGTACCTGAAAGTGTTTGGTCACACGGTGATCGGCTGGCGCTGGCTGGAACAGGCGATTCGTGCCGAGGAAGGTTTGACCAAGGGTAATGCGGCGGATGTGGCCTTCTATAAAGGCAAGCTGCAGGCGGCGCACTACTTCCTTACGTGGGAAGTGCCAGGTTGCCATCATGAGCTGGCAATTCTTGAGGCTCGGGATGATGTGTGCCTGGGGATGCAGGATGAGTGGTTCTGATCAAAGTTTTGTGGTGCTGCTGAAATCCATTCGCGAGCAAGCCCGCTCCCACAGTTGCCGGTGTGAAACATCAATTTTGTGTACACCAGAAAACCTGTGGGAGCGGGCTTGCTCGCGAAGAGGCCCGCACAGGCGAAACATCAGCTCAGCTTGAACCCACCCATCTGCCGCGCCAAATCATCCGCCAACCGCTGCAACGTCTGGCAATCATCCCGACAGGCCCTGACCTCCCCCGCCGTCGCCCGCGCCAGGTCGGAAATCCCCTGTACGTTCCGGTTGATCTCCTCGGTCACCGCCGATTGCTCTTCCGTCGCCGTCGCCACCTGATGGTTCATGTCGCTGATGCGCTCCACTTGCCCGGTAATCGCGGTCAACGAAGCCCCGGTACGCTGGCTGGACTCGACACCCGTGCCGGTCGCGGCTTGCCCGGAATGCATCGACGAAACCGCATTCTCCGCCCCCTGTTTGAGACTGCCGATCATCTGCTGGATTTCATCGGTAGACGCCTGCGTACGCCGCGCCAAAGTCCGCACTTCATCGGCCACCACGGCAAACCCGCGCCCCATGTCCCCGGCTCGCGCCGCTTCGATAGCGGCGTTGAGCGCCAGCAGGTTGGTCTGCTCGGAAATCCCCCGAATCACCGCCAGCACCTGGTCGATCGACGCCACTTGATGGGCCAGTTCACCCACCGCTGTGGCCGCAACGCCGATTTCGTCAGACATGCTTTCGATATGGCGGATCGAGCCACCCACCACTTCCCGTGCCTGCATTGCCTCATCCCGAGCCGTTTGTGATGCGAGCGCCGCATTACCGGCGTTATGGGCGATTTCCTGAACGGTCAGGCCCATTTCATGGACAGCGGTTGCCACCATGTCGGTCATTTCCTGTTGGCGGCCGGAGCGCTCAGCGGTGTTATCCACCACCCGTGCAACCTGGCCGACAGCGGTGCGCAGTCGCTCACTGGTGGTCAGCACTTCACCAATCATGTCGCGCTGGCTGTCGAGAAAGCGATTGAAGCCGCGCGCCAGATCGCCCAGCTCATCGGCGCGACTGGAATCTAACCGGTGGGTCAAATCTCCACCACCGCTACCGATGGCAACCAGTGCCGCTGTTACCTGACGAATCGGCCGCACCAACCCACGGGCCAGCAGCACCACCAGCAACAGACACACAATCGCCACCGCCAGGCCGATACCGCTGCTCATCCACATGGCGCGTCGGGCTTCGGCGTAGATCTGCGATTGCGGCACTTCGGCCACCAGCGTCCAGCCGAGATCGCGCAAAGGCAGACTCAACGCGAGAAAGTCTTCGCCATCACGCTGGAAGCTGCTGTTGGTGGCAGTTTTTTGACCCATGACCGCTTGCGCAGCTGACTCGCCAATCTGCTCGACCAAGGTACGCTTACCGCTGAATTGCGCCTCGGGATGAACCTGGATCAAACCGTCGGAACGCACGAGATAGACCTTGCCGCGCTCACCGAAGCTGAAGTTGTGGATCAGCTCCGACAGCTCTTTCATGCTCAGGCCAAGCCCGGCAACGCCCACGACTTTACCGGCCTGCTCGACTTTGAGGTCGATGAACAGCGCCAATTCTCCGGTGGCCGTGTCGTTGTCGATATTGAGGGTGCGCGGCTGGTTGCTGTCGAGGAACGAGTAGAACCAGGCGTCCTTGGGATTGGAACGACTGAGGGTGCGGTCCAGGCCTTTTTCGGTAATGTAATGGCTGGACGCGGTGCCGATGATCAGCGCGGTAAAGGCTTTGTGCTCGGCGCGAATGCCTTCCAGATACTGCGCGAAGCTGGCGGTCCTGGCGCTGTCCTCACCCCCGGCCAGCCAGTCGCGCACCATGCTGTTGCTGGCGATGTCCTTGGCGGCGGTAAGGGGTTGAACGAGGATCCGCTCGATGTCGTTGCGCATCGCTTCGATGCTCGACGGCAACGCTTGTTCGACCAGATAGCTCTGGGCGAGGCGGTTGACCACCAGGGTATAAATGCCAACCACAATCAGGATACTGACCAGCAGGGCGGTGCCCATGCTCAGGATCAACTGCCATTGAATACTGCGTCGCCAGAACTGCATGGAGCACCCCCAAAGAATAAGAGGCTGAAACACTGCAACAGCCGTGCCGATTGTATACAAACCAACCGACAATCTATTCTTTGGTTGTGCGCAAAGCCGATCAGGCCTGATTGATCGTCTTGGAAATCACTTCAACCGTGGCGCTGACTTACGTCTGATTACGGTCAGTCACCATCCAGTACCAGCATACGAAATGAGAAAGATAAATCGATTAACCTGTCATTTGTAACAGGTCACAGATCGACTTTTGCCCCTTATGATCCGTACCTCAAATACGGAAGTTTGAGATTCAAGTTCTAACACACCATCAACGGGCAAGCGTAACCTGAGGACAATTCTCATGACAACTAAAATTGAGATCACATCAGAAAAAATCATGCCGCAGAATGATGCAATTAGATTCGCCGATGTTGGAGACCACTTCGATTTAGACGGCGGAAGAGAAAACTATATTGTAAAATCTAAAACCTTCAAAGCAAACTTCGAACCAATCCACAACTTTCCAAGAGACATAACAATCAAGTTAATTTTAGAGCGCGCAGAATCAACATATGAGCTGGAAACATCAGTTATTAACTCAACACTTGAGAGACCACCTGCTATAATTGGCGACATTTGCATCACACCTCAAGGTACCTTTAAACTCATTAGCCAAGCCTTTATGATTCGCACTAATGGCCTCTATTTCCCTAACTGGCACTTCGATGCGGTTAACGAGGCTGCTGATTCACTTAACCCTGAACATCAAGATGATCCTGAAGCTGACGATCCAATCTGGGTAACCCTAAATGAATCAATTAAACTTTCCCACCCCGGAAATTCTTACAATTTTAACATCCCAAACAACCCACCGACATATATGGCACGCTCCAAAAAGTTCATTAGCCATAAAATGGACGGGAGCGAATGGAGCATCGAGACGATTGTAGAAGCTGCGGGACATCAGGATATTCAGCTAAATACAAACGTTGAGGCCCGACTAGGTATTTTGCCTTATGCCAAATCCGGCGATATTGTACTAAACGCAGACAATAATCTTTACAAAGTCGAATTTAAACTCTTCAGTCGAAGCCCTTCATCGCACCTCTATTCTTTCGGCTTAGGATTAGAAAATATTTGATCGACAATAATGATGACAAATCAAGAGAGGGAGGCTTACCGCCTCCCTTTTGAACATGCCGATTAATGAAGAAAATTACTCCCGAAAAGCCCTCGCTGAATACCCTCGAAGAAAAAGTCCTCCTGTCAACCTTGGCCTATTGTTCTAGCAATCGTCTCAACCGTGGCGCTGACTTGCTCTTGGTAACGGTCGAGGTCGAGCTTGTGCTGTTTCTGCATTTCGATCTGCTGGGAGCACAGATTCATCGCCGCCAGCACCAGCAATCGGTCACCGATCAGCGTCGGGTACTTCCTCTTGGTTTCGGCCAGGGCTGCCTTCAACATCATCGCGGCGTCCAGCAGGGTCTGTTCTTCCCCGGCCGGTGCCTTGATCGAATAGTCCTCCCCCAGGATCGAGACGACTTTTACCCCTGCGGCGTTGTAACTCATGCGCTGACAGGGCCTGCGCTGACGCGCTCAACCAGGGCCTGGATGCGAGCCGCCGTGGCGCCTTGCTTCTCTTCCTGCTCCATCAGGTTCAGTTGCAGGCTTTCATTTTCATCCTTGGCCTGGGCCAGTTCTGCGGTCAGGGTCTGGTTGGTGCCGAGCAACGTCTGGTTCTGTTGCACCAGGTCACTGACCAGTTGTTCCAATTGGCTTAGGGATGCTTCCAACATTTTGATTTTCCGGGCTTTTTCAAAGGGCGCGTACGATAAAGAAAAGTCACCCTGGATGCCAGGGTTATACAGGCGCAAAGCCTTGATTTTGCTGACAAGTGACCTTTCTCGCGAACTGTAGAGACTGTGATACCCCGATCTGGTTCCTGCACTTCGTCGCCCGCCTATGCAGGAGCGAGCTTGCTCGCGATGGACGTGAACGATATCGCGCCCTGTCTGAATGATTGCGTTGTCCATGCGTTTTTCGCGAGCGGGCTCGCCCGGTCGCAGTAAAAACGCGCAAGGACTCAAGACTTCAGTCCGGCGACCGATAAGCCATCCATACAGCAGCCTCAGCCCCGCGCGGATGCGCTCTTCTCGGTGATTGCCATGTCCCTTCGTAATATGAATATCGCCCCTCGGGCGTTCCTCAGCTTTGCCCTGATTGGCGGCTTGATGATGGTTCTGGGGGTGTTTGCCTTGAATCAGATGAGCAAGATCCGCGGCGCGGCCGAGAACATCACCAACAACAGTGTGCCGAGCATCAAGAGCCTGGACGACTTCACCCAGCTCACCTTGCGCCTGCGCGTGCTGTCCTATCGCTTGCTGGTGAACCGCGAGCCTGATGTGCAGCAGAAAACCATGGAACTGCTGGAGACGCGCAACCAGCAGATTCGCACGGCCCAGGCAACCTACGAAAAGCTGATCGCCAGCCCGCAGGAACGTGCGACCTACGATCAATACGTACAGCTGCTGGGTCAATACCGCCAGATCGAAGACCGGATGAAGACCCTGTCGCGCAACAATCAGGTCGATGAATTGCGCAGCCTGCTCAACACCGATTTGCTCAACAACTCCGAAGCGGTCAACACCGTGTTGAACCGCCTGCTGGAGATCAACACCCAGCAGAGCCACGACACCAACCAGCAGTCGGCGGATCAATACGATTCGGCGTTCAACCTGGTAATCACCCTGTTGGTGATCGCCACCGCCTTGACGCTGCTGCTCGCCTGGTTGCTGACCAACAGCATCACCCAACCGATCGCCAATGCCCTGGGCGCCGCCGAACAGATTGCCGAAGGCAACCTGACGCGCCCGATCACCGTTGACGGCCAGGATGAAGCCGGCCGTTTACTGCTGGCCATGTCGAAGATGCAGGAAAAACTGCGCGACACACTGCAGCGCATTTCCGGCTCGGCCACGCAACTTGCGTCTGCCGCAGAAGAACTCAACAGCGTCACCGACGAAAGCGCCCGCGGCCTGACCCGGCAGAACAACGAAATCGAACAGGCTGCCACCGCAGTCAACGAAATGACCAGCGCCGTGGAAGAAGTCGCGCGTAACGCGGTCAGCACGTCCGAGGCCTCGAAGAACGCCACCACATCTGCCGGTGACGGCCGTGACCTGGTGCAGGAAACCGTCAGCGCCATCGAACGCATGAGCGCCGACGTGCAGAGCACCGCGACCCTGATCGGCGACCTGGCCAACGAGTCCCGTGACATCGGCAAGGTACTGGATGTGATCCGTGGCCTGGCCGACCAGACCAACCTGCTGGCCTTGAACGCCGCCATCGAGGCCGCGCGCGCCGGTGAGGCCGGTCGTGGTTTTGCGGTGGTGGCCGACGAGGTACGTGCCCTGGCTCACCGCACCCAGCAGTCGACCAGCGAGATCGAACGCATGATCGGCAGTATCCAGAGCGGCACCGAGCACGCGGTGGATTCGATGCGCAACAGCACCGAACGCGCCGAATCGACCCTGAACATCGCCCGCGGCGCCGGGATGTCGCTGGACACCATCAACAGCGCCATCGTCGAAATCAACGAGCGCAACCTGGTGATCGCCAGCGCCGCTGAAGAACAGGCACAGGTGGCCCGTGAAGTGGATCGCAACCTGGTTAACATCCGTGACCTGTCGGTACAGTCGGCCACCGGGGCGAATCAGACGAGTGCGGCGAGCAATGAACTGTCGCGCCTGGCGGTAGACCTGAACACCCTGGTTGGGCGGTTTAGCCTTTAACGAGCACCGCTGACTCTGTGGCGAGGGGGCTTGCCCCCGTTGGGCTGCGCAGCGGCCCCTTCCCTGTTAACCGCGTACATCCATTAAATCGCATCTACCGGATTTACGACTGCTTCGCAGCCGAACGGGGGCAAGCCCCCTCGCCACAATGATTTCACCCGGCGTGAAGAATCGCCTGCAAAAAGCTTTTTGACAGCATCACATTTCAACAGGTTAGAATCGCTGGCACGCAGACTGCATGGTCAGTTTGCGCCCGCCTTTCAGCTTTCTGGAGTACTGCCTTTGAATGCGACGACCATCAACAGCCTGTTCTTGATCGGCGCGTTGCTGGTAGGTGCGAGCATTCTGGTGAGCTCACTTTCGTCCCGTCTCGGCATCCCGATTCTGGTGATCATCCTGGCCGTCGGTATGGCGGCCGGTGTCGATGGCGCCGGCATTCTTTTTGATAACTACCCCACGGCTTATCTGGTGGGCAACCTCGCGCTGGCGGTGATCCTGCTGGACGGCGGCCTGCGCACCCGGGTGTCGAGTTTCCGCGTGGCGTTATGGCCGGCGCTGTCGCTGGCGACGGTCGGGGTGTTGATTACCACCGGGCTGACCGGCATGGCGGCCGCGTGGCTGTTCGACTTGAACCTGATTCAAGGCCTGCTGATCGGCGCCATCGTCGGTTCTACCGACGCCGCCGCGGTGTTCTCGCTGCTGGGCGGCAAGGGTCTGAACGAACGGGTAACCGCCAGCCTCGAGATCGAATCCGGCAGCAACGACCCGATGGCAGTGTTTCTCACCGTCACCCTGATCGACATGCTCGCCAGCGGCCAGACCGGCCTGCACTGGAGTTTGCTGACCCACCTGATCCGCGAGTTCGGTATCGGTGGCGTCATTGGCCTGGGCGGTGGCTGGCTGATGCTGCAACTGGTCAATCGCATCAACCTGGCCACCGGCCTGTATCCGATCCTGGTGATTGCCGGCGGCCTGGTGGTGTTTGCGCTGACCAACGCCCTGCACGGCAGTGGCTTCCTGGCGGTATACATCTGCGGCCTGGTGATCGGCAACCGTCCGGTGCGCAGCCGCCACGGCATCCTGCACATGCTCGACGGAATGGCCTGGCTGGCGCAGATCGGCATGTTCCTGGTGCTGGGGCTGCTGGTGACGCCCCACGACCTGCTGCCTATCGCCTTGCCGGCACTGGCACTGGCGCTGTGGATGATTCTGTTTGCCCGGCCACTGTCGGTGATAGTTGGCCTGTTGCCGTTCAAGGCATTCCATGGTCGCGAGAAGGCATTCATTTCCTGGGTCGGCTTGCGCGGCGCGGTCCCGATCATTCTTGCGGTGTTCCCGCTGATGGCCGGCCTGCCCAACGCTCAGCTCTACTTCAACCTCGCGTTCTTTATCGTGCTGGTGTCGCTGCTGGTTCAGGGCACGAGCCTGCCGTGGGTCGCCAAGCTGCTGAAGGTGACGGTGCCCCCGGAGCCTGCACCCATCTCCCGCTCCGCCCTGGAAGTGCACGTCACCAGCGAGTGGGAGCTGTTCGTCTATCGCCTGGGCGCGGAAAAATGGTGCATCGGTTCGCCCCTTCGCGAGCTGAATATGCCCGAAGGCACCCGTATCGCCGCCCTGTTTCGTGGCCAGCAATTGCTCCATCCGTCGGGTAGTACGGTGCTGGAAGTCGATGATTTGTTGTGTGTTATCGGCCATGAACACAACCTGCCGGCCCTCGGAAAACTCTTCAGCCAGGCGCCACAACGGGGCCTCGATCTGCGCTTCTTCGGCGACTTCGTACTCGAAGGAGATGCCCAGCTGGCCGCGGTTGCGGCCCTTTATGGCCTGAAGGTCGAAGGCATCGATCCGGACATGTCCCTGGGTCACTTCATTGCCCAGAAGGTTGGCGGTGCGCCGGTGGTGGGTGACCAGGTGGAATGGAACAACACGATCTGGACCGTGGCCGTCATGGACGGGAACAAGATCGGTAAAGTGGGCGTCAGATTCCCCGAAGGAAGTCGCCCGGGTCCCGGACTCTTCCTCTAAACTGCTTCCACTATCACTTGCTTGACCGGTCTTTATGCCTAATCTGCGCTCCATTTTCGCCGTCGCCCTGCTGGGCTTGAGTCTCTCTGTCAGCACCCTTGGTTTATCGCAAGCGGCGCAAGCGGCCGAACCGCCTTCCAGCGAAGCCGTGCAAGCGAGCCTGGACAAGATCGCCGACCGCAAACTGCCGGAAGCCGATCTGAAGGCCCTGCAATCGGTCCTGCAAGGTACGCTGAGCCAGCTCAACAACAAGCGTGACTACGAGCAGAAGCTGGTCGCGCTCAAGCAGCAATTGAGCAATGCGCCCAAACAGACCATCGAGAACCAGCGTGAACTGACCCGCCTCAAGGCCAGTGCCGTGGTGCCGGTGGCGCAGCGTTTCGCCAAGGAACCGATCCAGCAGCTTGAACAATTGCTCACCGAGCGCTCCACCCAGCAAAGCGACCTGCAAAAGGCCCTGGCCGATGCCAACAGCCTGATCATCACCGCCCAGACCCGCCCCGAGCGCGCCCAGGCGGAGATATCCAGCAGCCAGACGCGCATTCAGCAGATCAACACCATCCTCAAGAACGGCAAGGACGCTGGCAAGACCCTGAGCGCCGAGCAGCGCGACCAGCTCAATGCCGAGTTGGCGGCGCTGAACGCCCTGATCCCGCTGCGGCGCCAGGAACTGGCCGGCAATACCCAATTGCAAGACCTCGGCAACAGCCAGCATGACCTGTTGTCGGAGCGATCCGACCGCCTGGATAAGGAAATCCAGGAACTGCAAACCCTGATCAACCAGAAGCGTCTGGCGCTGTCCCAGGAAACGGTCACCCAGCAATCCATCGAAGCGCAGAAGGCCGGCGGCAGCAGCCTTTTGGCCACCGAAAGCGCGGCCAACCTGAAGCTCTCGGACTACCTGCTCAAGAGCACCGACCGCCTCAACGAAGTCACCCAGCAGAACCTGCAGACCAAGCAGCAGCTGGACAGCCTGACCCAGAGCGATGCGGCCCTGGACGAGCAAATCAACGTGCTCAAAGGCAGCCTGCTGCTCTCGAAGATTCTCTACAAACAGAAACAGGCGCTGCCGCGCCTGCGGCTCGACCGCAACCTGGCCGATCAGATCGCCGACATTCGCCTGTATCAGTTCGAAGTCAGCCAGCAACGGGAATTGCTGAGCAATCCGACCACCTACGTCGAAAACCTGCTGTCGACCCAACCCCCCGAGCAAGTCACGGCGCAGCTGCGCAAAAGCCTGATGGAACTGGCCACCACCCGCGCCGACCTGCTGGAGCGACTCAACCGCGAACTGAGCGCGGTGCTCAATGAATCCATCACCCTGCAACTGAACCAGAAGCAATTGCTCAGCACCGCGCAAAGCCTGCGGGCGACCCTCGATGAACAGATGTTCTGGATTCCCAGCAACAAGCCGCTGGACCTGGAGTGGATTCACAGTGTGCCGGATCGCCTCCAGCGGCAAGTCGATACACTGCCGGTACTTTCAAGCCTGAGCGAACTGACCGACGGCCTGACCCAGCGCCCGCTGCTGTTCCTGCCACTGGCCTTGCTGATCGGCGCACTGCTGTGGCGGCGCAAGAGTCTATACGCGCGACTGAACAAGGTTCACCAGGACATCGGTCACTTCAAACGCGACAGCCAGTGGCATACGCCACAGGCAATTCTGATCAACATTCTGCTGGCGATGCCGGTTTCACTGGGCCTCGCATTGTGCGGGCTGGCCCTGCAAATCGACGCCCGTGGGCAGAACGCCAATATGGGCGCGGCGCTACTGCAAATGGCCGGGGCCTGGCTGGTGTTCTACACCGCGTACCGGATCCTCGCGCCGGGTGGCGTGGCAGAACTGCATTTCCGCTGGGAAAAGCCCCAGGTGGAATTCCTGCGCAGATGGATCCGCCGCCTCGGCATCGTGGTCATGGCACTGGTGACCGTAGTCGCCGTTGCCGAACTGCAACCGGCGGCACTGGCCGATGACGTGCTCGGCATGCCGGTGGTGCTGATCTGCTACGCCTTGATGACCTTGCTGCTCAGCCGCCTGCTCATCAGCAGCCCGACCCACGAAAACGCTTCGCTGTTCCGCAAACTGGTGGGGATCCTGTTCACCGCCCTGCCCGTCGCGTTGTTCGTGGCAGTGTGCTTCGGCTACTACTACACCGCGCTGAAGCTCAGCGACCGCTTGATCAACACCCTGTACCTGCTGATGTTCTGGCTGGTGATCGAAGCCACCTTCGTGCGCGGCCTCAGTGTGGCGGCCCGGCGCCTGGCCTACCAGCGCGCCCTGGCCAAGCGGCTGGCCGCCAAAGAGGCCGGCGATGGTGAAGCCGTGATCGAAGAACCGACGATGGACATCGAGAAGGTCAACGAACAGTCCCTGCGCCTGATCCGCCTGGCGCTGCTCGGTGGCTTCATGGCGGCACTGTATTGGGTCTGGGCCGACCTGATCACGGTATTCTCGTATCTGGACAACGTCACCCTCTACGAATACACCAGCGGTACCGGCGCCAACATGAGCATGGTGCCGATCAGCATCGGCGACATGCTCGGCGCACTGATCATCATCGGCATCACCTTCGCCCTGGCGCGCAACCTGCCGGGCTTGCTCGAAGTGTTCGTGCTGTCGAAGCTCAACCTTGCCCAGGGCAGCGCCTACGCGACCACCACGTTGCTTTCCTACGTGATCGCCGGCGTCGGTTTTGTCTCGACGCTATCGACCCTCGGCGTGAGCTGGGACAAGTTGCAATGGCTGGTGGCAGCGTTGTCGGTCGGCCTCGGTTTCGGCATGCAGGAGATCTTCGCCAACTTCATTTCCGGCATCATGATCCTGTTCGAACGTCCGGTGCGGATCGGTGACACCATCACCATCGGCAACCTGTCGGGCACCGTGAGCAAGATCCGCATCCGCGCCACGACCATCACCGACTTCGATCGCAAGGACATCATCGTCCCGAACAAGACGTTCATTACCGGGCAACTGATCAACTGGTCGCTGACCGACACCATCACCCGGGTGACCCTCAAGCTCGGCGTCGACTACGGCTCGGACCTGGACCTGGTGAAAGAGCTGTTGCTCAAGGCCGCACGCGAAAACCCGCGGGTGCTGAAAGACCCGGAGCCCCACGTGTACTTCCTGAATTTCGGCGAAAGCACCCTCGACCACGAGTTGCGCATGCACGTGCGCGACCTCGGCGACCGCAACCCGGTGCTCGACGAGGTCAACCGCTTCATCAACCGCGAGTTCAAGAAGCAGCACATCAACATCTCGTTCCGGCAGATGGAGGTCTACCTCAAGAACCTGCACGGCCAGGAATACAAGATGGTGCCGATCGAGCCGGAAGCGAAAACCATCGTGCCGATCGTCGACGGCAAGTCGTCGCAACAACCGCCGGCCGCCAAACTCGACTAACCGGCCATTCCCCAGCAGAATGCTCGGACATTCTGCTGGAGCCGGCCCTTGAAAGCCCTCGACGAACTCACTTTCGATAATCGCTTCGACCGCCTGGGCGATGCGTTTTCCGCCCATGTGCTGCCCGAGCCCATCGATAATCCACGCCTGGTCGTGGCCAGCCCCGCCGCCATGGCGCTGCTGGACCTCGACCCGGCCGTGGCCGAAACCCCGGAGTTCGCCGAACTGTTCAGCGGCCACAAGCTCTGGGCCGACGCAATCCCAAGGGCGATGGTCTATTCCGGGCATCAGTTCGGTTCCTACAACCCGCAATTGGGCGACGGTCGCGGCCTGTTGCTCGGCGAGGTGTACAACGAGGCCGGCGAACACTGGGACCTGCACCTCAAGGGCGCCGGCCAGACGCCATTTTCACGCATGGGTGATGGCCGGGCGGTACTGCGCTCGTCGATCCGCGAATTCCTCGCCTCCGAAGCTCTGAACGCCCTGAACATCCCGACCACCCGCGCCCTGTGCGTGATCGGCTCCGACACCCCGGTGTGGCGCGAAAAGCAGGAACGCGCAGCCATGGTCCTGCGCCTGGCGCCGAGCCATGTGCGCTTCGGCCACTTCGAATATTTCTACTACACCAAGCGCCCCGAGCAACAGAAAGAGCTGGGTGATCACGTGCTGGCCATGCACTTCCCGCAGTGCCTGGAACAACCGGAGCCGTACATGGCGATGTTCCGCGAAGTGGTGGAGCGCAACGCCGAACTGATCGCCAAATGGCAGGCCTATGGTTTCTGCCACGGGGTGATGAACACCGACAACATGTCGATCCTGGGCATCACCTTCGATTTCGGCCCATTCGCGTTCCTCGATGACTTCGACGCCAACTTCATCTGCAATCACTCAGACGACCAAGGTCGTTACTCCTTCAGCAACCAGGTGCCGATTGGCCAGTGGAACCTCAGCGCCCTGGCCCAGGCCCTGACGCCGTTCATCAGCGTCGAAGCCTTGCGCGAAACCCTCGGGCTGTATCTGCCACTGTTCCAGGCCCATTACCTGGACCTGATGCGCCGCCGCCTCGGCCTGACCACCGCCGAGGATGACGACCAGAAACTGCTGGAGAACCTGCTACAACTGATGCAAAACAGCGGCGTCGACTACAGCCTGTTTTTCCGCCGTTTGGGTGATCAAACGCCGGAACAGGCCATCACCCGCTTGCGTGATGACTTCGTCGACCTCAAGGGCTTTGACGCCTGGGGCGAGCTCTACGTCGCCAGGGTTTCCCGTGAAGGCACGCTTGATCAAGAGCAGCGCCGCCAGCGGATGCACGCGGTCAACCCGCTGTACATCCTGCGCAACTACCTGGCGCAAAAGGCCATCGAGGCAGCGCAGAACGGCGACTACTCGGAAGTCCGTCGACTGCACGCGGTGCTGAGCAATCCGTTCGAGGAACAACCGGGGATGGAAAGCTACGCCGAGCGGCCGCCGGAATGGGGCAAGCATCTGGAGATCAGTTGTTCGTCGTGAGGCACTGCACGATTGAAAATCTGGAGTCATGTCTCCAGATATGGATCATTCGCTTTCGATTGGACGATTTGTCATGACCGACCCACTCCTCATCCCCTGCCCTCATTGCAACGGCCTCAACCGCATCCCGGCCGAGCGCCTCAACGACCATCCGAAATGCGGGCGCTGCAAGGCCGAAGTCCTGTTGAGCAAACCGTTTGAATTGAAGCAAGGCGACTACGCCAGCCAGATCAAGGGCGATCTGCCGCTGCTGGTGGATGTGTGGGCGGACTGGTGCGGGCCGTGCAAGTCGTTCGCACCGGTGTTCGCGCAGGCAGCCGGGCAAACGGCGGGCAAGTGTCGCCTGGCCAAGCTGGACAGCGAGGCGAACCAGCAGTTGTCGGCGCAGTTGGGGATTCGCTCGATTCCGAGCCTGATCCTGTTCAAGAACGGCCGGGAAGTCGCCCGGCAGAGCGGTGCGTTCCCGTTACAGCAACTGATGAGCTGGTTGCGTAGCCAAGGCATCTGAAACAACACGGAACCCTGTGGGAGCGAGCTTGCTCGCGAAGGCGGGCTGACATTCAAAAGAGATGTCGCCTGATACACCGCTTTCGCGAGCAAGCCCGCTCCCACAGGGGTTCTGTGTTATCAACCAGAATCAGGCGTTTTCCAGTAGATTGTGCAGCTCGACAAACTGCTGGGTCAGTTTGTGCCGCGGGTCGAGATGGATCAGCGGCGTATTGGCCTGGTGGGATTCACGCATGCGTACCGAGCTGGCCAGGTACACCGGCAGCACCGGCAGGCCTTCGGCGATCAGCTCATCGAGAATTTGCTGGGGCAGGCTGGCGCGGGCCTGGAACTGGTTGACGACGATGCCTTCGACTTCCAGGCCTTCGTTATGGTCGTCCTTCAACTCTTCGATTTCCGCCATCAGGCCGTACAGTGCCTGGCGTGAAAAACTGTCGCAATCGAAGGGAATCAGCACACGATCGGCGGCAATCAACGCCGAAACCGCATAGAAATTCAGCGCTGGCGGAGTATCGAGGTAAATCCGGTCGTAGTCTTCGCTCAGTTCTTCAAGCAACTTACGCAGCTTGTTGATCTTGTGCTTGGCTTCAAGCTTTGGCTGCAAGTCCGCCAGCTCGGCGGTGGCGGTAATGACATGGAGGTTATCGAACGGGGTTTCGTAGATGTCGACCTGATTCTTTTTGGAGAACGGCCCGGAAGACAGCGTCTGCTTGAAGAAATCGGCGATGCCCATCGGAATATCGCTACCGGTGAGCCCCGTCAGGTACTGAGTGGAGTTGGCCTGGGCATCGAGGTCCACCAACAGGGTGCGAAAACCCTCGCTGGCACTGACTGCCGCCAGATTGCAGGCAATGCTGGATTTGCCAACGCCACCTTTCTGATTGAACACCACGCGCCGCATGTCAAAACCTCCGTGTATCAAAGAATGACCGAGTGTAGTGGTCCACGGTATGGCTACGCTACCTCACCAGTGCAAGGACTACACAGTCAGTTGCCTTCTCTTGCATGAAAAGCCCTGAGCGCCCCGGCGGTTCGACGCCAGAACCGACAGACGGGGTAATAATTCTGTGAATAGTTGCCAATCATTCAATTTTTGCGAACCTGCCGCTTCATCTTCTGAGCAAAATGTAACCAGCATTTGCTACACGTTCCCGGCACCGGGATAATGCGCGCCACTCGGCGCCAAACGCCACGCAGGGTAAATCTCGGCCCTCGGCCACTCCCCCGCGTCAAGTAAGCCCGTGAGGGTGGGATGAATGTCTGTGATCAACTTCAACATCGCCCAATGGCGCGCCTGGGCCCCGGGGCTTGATAGCGTGTCCGATTGGCAGGCCTGGTGCCGACAACCGGTCGTGCTGCCGGACAGCGATGCCGCTCCCGACGTTTCCTTTCTGCCGGCCATGCAGCGTCGACGGCTCAGCCGTCTGGCGCGCATGGCATTCAGTGTCGGCTGGCCTTTGGCCGAAGGTCGGCAGGATCTGCCATTGGTCTTTGTTTCCCGTCACGGCGAAACGCCCCGCACCGTCGATATTCTCAGTGATCTGGCCGCCGACCAGCCGCTGTCGCCGACCCGGTTCAGCTTATCGGTGCATAACGCGATCATTGGCTTGTGGTCGATCATGCGGGGTGAAACCAGCGAAATGACCGCCCTGGCCGCCGCAGGCGATGGCCTGGAACACGGCATGCTTGAAGCTGCCGCGCTGCTGGCTGAAGGCGCTCGCGCGGTACTGCTGGTGGTCACCGAAGAGAAGCCACCCGAGGCTTACTCGACCTGGATCGACGACGTGCCGTTCCCTTATGCCGTCGGCTTGCTGATCACACCCGGTACCGACTGGCAGTTGTCCCTGAACAGCCCCTCGGATGCGTTGTCCAAACCCCGCTGGCCTCACGCGCTGAATCTGCTGTGTGCGCTGCTCGGTCAGCAAACCACCTGCCAACATGCCTGGAAAAATCGTGTATGGACCTGGCAACGCAACCCATGACCGAGAAAAACCGCGACGCCTATTACTGGCGTTTGCTGGCCACCGCCGCGAGCTTCGCCCTGTTCGGGCTGGGCGGGCTGTGCCTGCGCCTGGTGATTTTCCCTGTGCTGAACTGCCTGCCGGGCGACGCCCGGACCCATCGGCTGCGGGCCCGGCAAACGGTCAGCCGCTGTTTCTGGATTTTTGTGCGTTTCATGGCCCGTACCGGGGTACTGACCTATAACATCGAGGGTGCGGAAAAACTCGGTCGCCCCGGGCAAATGATCATTGCCAATCACCCATCGCTGATCGACGTGGTGTTTCTGATCGGCCTGGTGCGTCACGCCAACTGCGTGGTCAAGCAAAGCCTCTGGGAAAACCCTTTCACCCGCGGGCCGCTGCGCTGCACCGAATACATCAGCAACGACGGCAGCATGGACATGCTCGACGCGGCTGCCGACGCGCTGAAAGACGGTCAGACCCTGATCATTTTCCCGGAAGGTACGCGCACTCAGCCCGGCCAGCCGCCGGCCTTTCATCGGGGCGGCGCGGCAATCGCCCTGCGTGGTGCGAAAATCCTCACCCCGGTCATTATCAAGGTCAGCCCGACCACATTGACCAAAGCCGAACCCTGGTATCGCATCCCCAAGCGGCGCGTGCACTTCAGTTTCCGGGTCGGGGCCGATATAGACCCAAAGACCTTCGCCACGCAGGGGCCGGCTCCGCAGGCCTCGCGCAAGCTCAACGATTATTTGCATTCTTACTTCATCAAGGAGCTCGCCGAAGATGAGCGATCTGAACACCCCTAGCCTGGTGCTGGAAATCAAAGAACTGATCATCGACGCCCTGGGCCTCGAAGACATCAGCGCCCAAGACATCGGCAACGAGCAGACGCTGTTCGGCGAAGGCCTGGGCCTGGACTCGGTGGACGCCCTGGAACTGGGCCTGGCCATCCAGAAAAAGTACGGCATCAAAATCGACGCCGATGCCAAGGACACACGCAACCACTTCAGTAACGTGGCGAGCCTTGCGGCGTTCGTCACCGCAAAACAGGCAGCTTGAGACCGGACCATGCAAACTCGTGACGACATTTTCAACACCCTGCGCGATGCCTTGGTCGAGCTTTTCGAACTGGACCCTGAGCGTGTGAGCCTGGAATCCAACCTGTATCAGGACCTGGAAATCGACAGCATCGACGCGGTCGACCTGATCGATCACATCAAACGTCAGACCGGCAAGAAAATCGCCGCCGAAGAATTCAAATCGGTGCGTACCGTCAGTGACGTGGTCGAGGCGGTCTACCGTCTGGTTCAACCCGCCGCATGAATCGACTGATTGGCCTCGGCCTGCTGCTGGCAGGCCTTTTGTATCCCTTTGCGGTGTATTTCGGCATGGAGCATTTCGCCCCGTGGCAGTTCGGGCTGCTGCTGGGCGGGCTGTGGCTGGCCCGGGCGCTGACCGGCAAACGACGGCCCGGCAGCCTGTGGATGGCAACGGTGGCCATTGTGTTCTGCCTGTTGCTGGCACTGTTCGACAGCCCGGCGCTATTGCGTTGGTATCCGGTGTTGATCAGCAGCTTCATGTTGGTGCTGTTCGGATCGAGCCTGACATTCGGCCCACCGATCGTTGAACGCCTGGCCCGGGTACGCGAGCCGCAATTGCCGGCCGAGGGCATTCGCTATACCCGTCAGGTGACCATCGCCTGGAGCGTTTTTTTTCTTTGCAACGGTTTGTGTGCCGCCGCCCTGACCCTCTGGGCGCCGCTGAGCTGGTGGACGTTGTACACCGGCCTGATTTCCTACGGATTGATAGGCCTGATGTTTGCCATTGAATGGCTCATACGAATAAGGGTACGAGGCCACCCATGAATTGGATAAAACTTGAGCACCTGCTGCTCAAGGCTCAGCCGGAGCGCACCGTAACCACTGCTCCGGCACTGGATCACGCCCGACTGTGCGAACAGGCGCTGCGCCTGGCCGCCGGCCTGCAAGCCCGGGGTGTCCGGCAGATGGCCGTGCACCTTGAGGATGCCGCCGACCTGGCGATTGCCCTGTTCGGCGCCTGGCGTGCCGGGGTCAGTGTGCTGCTGCCGTCCGACCTGCAACCGCAGACCCGCCAACGCTGGTCAGGTGATGTTGATCTGTGGCTGAGCGATCAGCCCGACGATGCGCACCTTGGCGACCTCCAACAGTCGCCGCTTAGTGCCGCCGCGCTGGACCTGGATAACTGCCGACTCAGCCTGTGCACATCCGGCTCCAGCGGCGAACCCAAGCGCATCGAAAAAAACCTGCGCCAACTGGCCAATGAAGTCGAAGCCCTGGAACAGCTGTGGGGCGCTGACCTGGGCCCGGCGTGCATCATTGGCAGCGTCGCCACCCAGCACATCTACGGCCTGCTGTTTCGGGTGCTTTGGCCACTGTGCGCCGGGCGCCCGTTCCTGCGTCGGCAGTTGGCCTTTCCGGAAGACCTGCAACGCGCCAGCCGCGAATACCCGGCCTTCACCTGGGTGGCCAGCCCGGCGCTGCTCAAGCGCATGGGCGACAACCTCGACTGGCCGGCCTTGAGCGCCGTACACCGGGTGTTTTCCTCCGGCGGCGCATTGCCGGTCGAGGCCGCACAGAGCCTGCATGAGCGTCTGGGGCAATGGCCAACGGAAATCTTCGGCAGCTCGGAAACCGGCGGCATCGCCTGGCGTCAGGGCGCGGAACTGTGGCGCCCCTTTGCCGATGTCACGCTGACACAAGACAGTGATGGTGCGCTGCTGATCGCTTCGCCCTACTTACCCGTCGGTCAAATCGAACACACGGCCGATTCAGCGCGCATCGCCATCGATGGTCGCTTCGAGTTGCTCGGGCGACTGGACCGGATCGTCAAACTGGAAGAAAAACGCATCTCGCTGCCGATGCTGGAACAGGCGCTGACGGCCCATGAATGGGTCATCGAAGCTCGGCTCGGCGTCGTTCAGGAAAACCGCGCCTCCCTGGGGGCGTTGCTGGTGCTGAGCGAGGCCGGTTTGCATGTGCTGCGCAATCACGGTCGACGCAGCCTCACCGAGCAATTGCGCCAGCACCTGAGCCAACACTGCGAAGCCCTGGCCCTGCCAAGACGCTGGCGCCTGCTGCGACAACTGCCACTGAACGCTCAGGGCAAACTGCCCCAGGCCGACGTCGACGCCCTGCTGTTGGCGCCGCGCCCCAAAGCGCCCGAGGTGCTGGAGCAAGTCGAAAGCAATGGCGAGTGGAGCCTGCAACTGGCCGTGCCACCGGACCTGGCCTATTTCAGCGGTCATTTCCCCAAGGCGCCGGTGTTGCCTGGCGTGGTGCAGGTGGACTGGGCGCTGAGCCTGGGCCAGCAACTGATGAACCTGCCGAAAAAATTCGCCGGCATGGAAGTCTTGAAGTTCCAGCAACTGGTGCGCCCGGGAGACGAAATCCAGCTGCATCTGCGCTACGACCCGGCGCGCGGCAAATTGTATTTCGCCTATCGCAACGAAACCGCCACGTGTTCCAGTGGACGGATCTTGCTGGAGGCAGCGCATGCATAAGTTTGGAGAGTGCTGCGCACTCCTTCGCGAGCAAGCCCGCTCCCACATGGGGTTCGCGGCGTTCACAAATCCAGTGTGGGAGCGGTGGTGCGACGATTCGACTTGCTCGCGAAGCAGACGCCTCGGTCTTTCAGGTGCACACCAACATGCATAGCCCCTGCGCCGTCGTCCCCGTGTACAACCACGAAAGCGCCATCACCACGGTGGTCGATGCCCTGATCGCCAGCAACCTGCCGTGCATTCTGGTGGACGATGCCAGCAGCCCGTCCTGCGCCCGGGTGCTGGATCGCCTGGCCCAGCGTGAAATGGTTTATCTGATCCGCCTGGCCGAAAACCAGGGCAAGGGTGGCGCGGTCATGACCGGTTTGCGCGAAGCTTCGCGCCTGGGTTTCAGCCATGCCTTGCAGGTGGATGCCGATGGCCAGCACGATTTGCAGGACATCAGACGCTTCATCGAACAATCACGCCGCCACCCACAGGCGGTGATTTGCGGTTATCCGCAATATGACGCCAGCGTGCCGAAAGGCCGTTTGTATGCGCGTTACCTGACTCACGTCATGGTCTGGATCAACACCCTGTCATTGCAGATTCGCGACTCCATGTGCGGTTTCCGGGTTTACCCATTGCCGCCGGTCCTGGCGCTGATCGAGTCAGCGAAAATCGGCAAGCGCATGGACTTCGACTCGGACATTCTGGTGCGCCTGGCCTGGCGCAATCAGCCGATGCAATGGCTGCAAACCAAAGTCCATTACCCGCTGGACGGCGTTTCGCATTTTCGGATGTTCCACGACAACGTCCTGATTTCCAGCATGCACACGCGGCTGTTCTTCGGCATGTTGCTGCGCGCGCCAGTGATCCTCTGGCGACGGTGGCGGGCATGAGTTCAGACAAGCAGCATTGGGCCGACCGCGAAGAACGGGGCAGTTTCTGGCTGATGAAGCTCACCGCGTTCGGTGCCAAAGTGCTGGGCCGTCGAGTACTGAGCCCAGTGTTGTACGGCATCGTGTTGTACTTTTTCCTGTTCGGCCGCAGCGCCCGACACAGCGCCTGGCAATACCAGCAACGCCTGGCCGACTGGAGCGGTCGCAGCGAACTGCGCCCGAGCCACTGGCGGGTGTTCGGCCAGTTCATGGCTTTCGCCGATTCCATGCTCGACAAACTCGACGTATGGAACGGCAAGCTGAGCATCGAACAGATCGAAATCATCGACCCGGCGCTGCTGCGCGCCCAGTTGCGCGGCGCCCGCGGGCAAATGCTGGTGGGCGCGCACCTGGGCAATCTGGAAGTCTGCCGTGCACTGGCGGAGCTCGGCGAGAAAGTCACGATGAACGTGCTGGTGCACACCAAGCACGCCGAACAGTTCAACCGTTTGCTGGGCGAAGCCGGGGCGACCAATTTGCGCCTGATCCAGGTCAGCGAACTGGACCCCGGGATCATGCTGCAACTGAGCGAGCGCCTGGAACGCGGCGAGTGGCTGGCGATTGCCGGCGACCGAGTGCCGCTGCATGGCGGGCGCTGCGCGACCGTGGACTTCCTCGGTCATCCGGCCAGGTTCCCCCAGGGCCCGTGGCTGCTGGCCGGCCTGCTGAAATGCCCGGTCAACCTGCTGCTGTGTTTGAAAAAGCCCGACGGCGACTATCGACTGACCATTGAACCCTTCGCTGACGCAATCACCTGGAAGCGCAGCGACCGTGAACAGGTCATTCATCAGTGGGCCTCCCGCTACGCCGAACGCTTGGGTCACTATTGCCTCGAAGCGCCCCAACAATGGTTCAACTTTTACCCTTTCTGGAAGACCGATGACGACGCCAACGCTTGAGCCGGTAACCTTCGGCGAACGCCCTTTGCGCATTGAAGATGTGCTGGCACTGGCCAACCGCAAGGTGCCGACGCAATTGCAAAGCGACCCTGCCTACCGCGAGCGCATCGCCAAGGGCGCGCGTTTTCTGGACTCTCTGCTGGACAAGGAAGGCGTGATCTACGGCGTAACCACCGGCTATGGCGATTCCTGCGTGGTCGCGGTGCCGCTGCATCACGTCGAGGCGCTGCCCCGTCACCTGTACACCTTCCACGGCTGCGGTCTGGGCAAACTGCTCGACGCCCAAGCCACCCGCGCGGTACTGGCGGCGCGCTTGCAGTCGTTGTGCCACGGTGTTTCCGGGGTGCGCGTGGAGCTGCTGGAGCGCCTGCAGGCGTTCCTTGAACACGACATCCTGCCGCTGATTCCGGAGGAAGGTTCGGTGGGCGCCAGTGGTGACCTGACGCCGCTTTCGTACGTTGCCGCCACGCTGTCCGGCGAACGCGAAGTGATGTTCCGCGGCGAGCGCCGGCAGGCTGCCGATGTGCACCGCGAACTCGGCTGGCAGCCACTGGTGTTGCGTCCAAAAGAAGCCCTGGCGCTGATGAATGGCACCGCGGTGATGACCGGTCTGGCCTGCCTGGCGTACGCCCGCGCCGATTACCTGCTGCATCTGGCCACGCGCATCACCGCGCTGAACGTGGTCGCCTTGCAAGGCAACCCGGAGCACTTCGACGAGCGCCTGTTCGCGACCAAGCCACACCCGGGGCAGATGCAGGTCGCCGCGTGGTTGCGCAAAGACCTGGCCATCGACGCGCCGACCGCGCCACTGCATCGCCTGCAAGACCGTTATTCCCTGCGCTGCGCGCCCCATGTGCTGGGCGTACTGGCCGACAGCCTGAACTGGCTGCGTTCGTTCATCGAGATCGAGCTCAACAGCGCCAACGACAACCCGATCATCGACGCCGAGGCCGAGCGCGTGCTGCACGGTGGGCACTTCTACGGCGGGCACATCGCGTTCGCCATGGACAGCCTGAAAAACCTCGTGGCCAACGTCGCCGACCTGCTGGATCGGCAACTCGCGCTGCTGGTGGACGAGCGCTACAACCATGGCTTGCCGAGCAACCTGTCGGGCGCCACGGCCGACCGCGCCATGCTCAACCACGGCTTCAAGGCGGTGCAAATCGGCACCAGCGCCTGGACCGCCGAAGCGCTGAAGAACACCATGCCGGCCAGCGTCTTCTCGCGCTCCACCGAATGCCACAACCAGGACAAAGTGAGCATGGGCACCATCGCCGCCCGGGATGCGATCCGCGTACTGGAACTCACCGAACAAGTGGCGGCCGCTACGCTGCTGGCGGCCAATCAGGGCGTCTGGCTGCGCGGCCAGGCCGAAGATGCACGCCCCCTGCCACCCGCGTTGGCCGCCATGCATGAAGCCTTGGCCAAGGACTTCCCACCGGTCATTGAAGACCGCGCACTGGAAGGCGAATTGCGCCTGTGCCTGCAACGCATCGCCGAACAACACTGGAGGCTGCATGCGTAGCAAGGGATTTCTCTACACCGACACGGAAATCGTCGTACCGTTCTTTGACGTCGACAGCATGCACGTTGTCTGGCACGGCCATTACGTCAAATACCTGGAAGTCGCCCGCTGTGCGCTGCTGGACAAGATCGGCCACAACTACACGGCGATGAACGAATCCGGCTATGCGTGGCCGGTGATCGACCTGCAATTGCGCTACGTGCGCGGCGCGGTGTTCGGTCAGAAGCTCAACGTGCGCGCCAACCTGGTGGAGTGGGAGAACCGCTTGAAGATCAACTACCTGATCAGCGACCTGCAAACCGGTGAGCGTCTGACCCGGGCCATGTCGGTGCAGGTCGCCGTCGACATTGCCAGCCGCGAGATGCAACTGGCCTCGCCGAAGGTCTTTACCGATGCTGTCGAGAAGGCCCTGCCATGATGTTCTGCCATCCCCGTTCCCCTGTAGGAGCGAGCCTGCTCGCGATGGTCGTTAACGATAACGCCGGGTATCTGACACCCCGTGGCGCTCTCAGGTTTTTCGCGAGCAAGCTCGCTCCTACAGTGGTCTGCGTGTTACTGGGTATTCCTGGGCTGGCCAGCGCCTTCGATCTGCAACAGCTCAGCGATCAACTGGCCAGACCCGAGGTGATCCACGGCAATTTCATCCAGGAAAAACACCTGCGCGCCCTGCCCCAGCCGCTGACCAGCAAGGGCACGTTCGTGCTGGCAAAAAACCACGGACTGTTATGGCTGTTGAAAACGCCCTTGCAACAGGACTACCGCATCACCGCCAAAGGCATTGCCCGACGTGACGGCAGTGTTTGGCAAATGCTGCCGGGCAAAAGCGCCGGTGCCGAGCAGAACCGTTTGTTCCTCGCCGTGCTGCAAGGCGATAGCAGTGGCCTGCAACGGGATTTCGAGCTGTCCCTGAGCGGCGACGCGCAGAACTGGAAGCTCACGCTGCTGCCACGCTCGATGCTGCTCAAGCAAGTGTTCAACCGGATCAACATTACCGGCGCAGAACTGGTACACAGCATCGAACTGCTCGAGACCCAGGGCGACAGCACGTTGTTGCGCATGCAGGACAGCACCAGCACCCAACCGTTGAGCGACGCGGAGCAGCATGACTTTGCCGAGTGAACGGTGGTTGCCACGGCTGTTTCTGATCCTGCTGCTGGCAGTACTGGCGCTCGCCGGTTGGCAATGGCGTGACGGCGCGCCGCTGTCGGCCAACCTGATGGATCTGGTGCCCGGCACAGCGCCCGATGCTCTGGAACTGCGCGCCGAACAACGCATGCAAGAACCGCTGAACCGCGAAATGCTGGTGCTGGTCGGCCACAGCGATCGCCAGCAGGCCGTCGCCATGGCGCAGACACTCGGCGAGCAATGGCAGGCCAGCGGCGTGTTCGAAAAGGTCCAGTGGACCCTGCAAGCCGACTTGCCGGCGCTGCGCACGCAGTTGCTGCAAGGTCGCCTGGCGATGCTCCAGGCGGCGGACCGACAACTTCTGATCGAGCACCCCGACACTTTTATCCAGCAGCGGGTGCAGGCGTTGTTCGACCCGTTCAACGGTTACAGCCTGGTACCGAGCCAGGACGACTGGCTGGGCCTGACCGGGCGCATCCAGAACAGCCAGCCGCAACGTGGTTCGGTGCAACTGGACATCGGCAGCGGCGCCCTGGTCGCCGATGCCGATGGCAAGAGCTGGGTGCTGCTGCGCGCGCGCACCACCGGCAACGCCTTCGACATGAACCTGCCGCTGCAAGTGGCCGACCTGCTCAAGCACAGCCGCGAAGAAGCCGCCCGGCACGACGTGCAACTGCTCGCCGCCAGCGGCCTGTTGTACGCAGCCAGCGGGCAGCAGCAGGCCGCCCGGGAAATGACCTGGGTCGGCGGCGGTGCCACCGTGGGGATTTTATTGCTGCTGCTGTTGGCCTTCCGGCGCTGGCGCGTTTTGCTGGCCTTCGTGCCGGTGCTGGTGGGCATGCTCTTCGGTGCGGTGGCCTGCGTGGCGTTGTTCGGCCATATGCACGTGATGACCCTGGTGCTGGGTTCGAGCCTGATTGGTGTCGCGGTCGACTACCCCCTGCATTACCTGTCCAAGAGCTGGAGCCTCAAACCCTGGCGCAGCTGGCCAGCCCTGCGCTTGACCCTGCCGGGCTTGACCCTGAGCCTGATCACCAGCGGCATCGGTTACCTGGCCCTGGCCTGGACCCCCTTCCCGGCGCTGACCCAGATTGCCGCGTTCTCTGCCGCAGGGTTGCTCGGCGCCTATTTGTCCGCCGTGTGCCTGCTGCCGGCATTGCTCAAGGGCGTAGACCTGCGCCCGGCGCACTGGCCATTGCGCGTTTGCGAGTTTTTGCTGGGGTGTCGTGAAGCGCTGCTCAAACAGCTGAAAACGCCAGTCTTGCTGGCGCTGCTGGTCGCCTTTTGCGTGGGCGGCCTGTTGCAGCTGAGCAGCAAAAACGACATCCGCCAGTGGATCAGCGCACCGCAACAATTGACCGACGAAGCCCAGGCCATTGCCCGAATCACCGGCTATCAACCCACCAGCCAGTTCTTCCTGATACGCGCCGCCAATCAGCAGCAACTGCTCGAACGCCAGACCGCTCTGAGAGAACGACTGGATCAATTGACAGGCCTGGAAAAGCTCCAGGGTTATCTGTCGCTCAATCAACTGGTCAGCCCGCCGAACGAACAGCAACAGGTACGCGCAGCGTTGAGCAAACTGTCTTCGTTCTGGCAACCCTTGCTCGAAATCGGCGTACCGGTCGAGGCGCTGCAAGCCGAGCTGACGAAGCTTCAGGCATTGCCGACCGTGGACATCGAAGCAGCGCTCAGCGGCCCGTTGGCAGAACCCTACCGGGCCCTGTGGCTGGGGCCGACCGAAGACGGCGTGGCGGCAATGGTCAGCCTGCAAGGCATCAACAACACGGCCCTGCTGCGGCTCCAGGGCGAGGATTTACCCGGCGTGACACTGGTGGATCGACTGGGTGAATTGAACAACGTCTTCGCGGCCACCCAAATCAGTGCCGCGGAACTGAAACTCGCCTCCTGCGTGTTGATCGTGCTGGTGCTGATCCTGCCATTCGGCCTCGGCGGCGCGTTGCGCATCGTGTCCCTGCCCCTGCTGGCGGCGTTGTGCAGCCTGGCCAGCCTCGGCTGGCTGGGGCAGCCGCTGACCCTGTTCAGCCTGTTCGGCCTGCTGCTGGTGACGGCGATCAGCGTCGATTACGCGATCCTGATGCGCGAACAGGTCGGCGGCGCAGCCGTGAGCCTGCTGGGCACCCTGCTGGCGGCATTGACCACCTGGCTGTCGTTCGGCCTGCTGGCGGTATCGAGCACCCCGGCGGTGAGCAACTTCGGACTGTCGGTGAGCCTGGGCCTGATCTTCAGCTTCCTGCTCGCACCGTGGGCCGGTCGCCAGGTGCATGAGCCCACGGCCGTGGAGCGGGCAACATGATGGTCGTTCTGTTCTGGGCGATGGCACTGGTGTTGTTCGCCTTGGCGACCCGTGTCGGCCGGCATTTCGGCCTGATTCCCATAGTCAGCCAGTTGTTGCTGGCGACCCTCGGCTTGCCGCTGTTGATGTATTTCTGGATCGAGCCCCAATGGCAATTGAGCGGTGCGCAGCTGGTGTCGCCGGGCTGGCTGAAGAACCTCTACAGCCTTAGCTTTGCCCTGTTGCTGGGCTACATCCTCAGCGATGTGATCGACCTGCAACTGGATCGCCAAAGCCTGAAAATCGCCCTGCCCAGCTTTAGCATTCCGTTCGCCTGCGGCCTGGCCACGGCCGTCTGGTTGTTGCCGCCGCAACCGTGGATCAGTTCGCTGGCCGTCGGCCTGTTGTTCGCCATCACCGCGATTCCGGTGTTGTACCTGTATCTGCGGCACATCGATTACCCGCCCGCCGCCACCCGGCGACTGGTGCAAACCGCGATCCTCATCGACCTCGCCTGCTGGACCCTGTTCGGTATCGCCCAGGGCAGCCTGCACCTGAGCAGCCTGTTGCTGCCCCTGGCCGGCGCGTGCCTCCCGGTGCTGCTGCGGCTGCTGGGCCTGCGCCAGACGTGGCTTTACAGCCTGAGCTTTTTCGCCCTGCTGGTCGTCGCCGAACACTTCAAGCTCAATGCGCTGATTTTCGGCATCGGCTATGTGTTGATCATGGCCGCGCTGAAAGCCCCACTGGTCCTGCCGTTGCCGGCCATCTGGATGAGCCGCTTGCAGACGTACATCGCCATCCCGCTGATCCTCACGTTCGGCATCGTGCAGATCAACGTGCACAGCGCGATGGACAGCCTCGGCTGGATGCAACTGGTCGCCCTGCTGCTGTTGCCGATGCTGAGCAAACTGCTGGGCAACTGGCTCGGCCTCGGCTGGGCCGGGGCCTCGTTCCAGGGTGCCAGCCGCTGGCGGGAAAGTGTGCTGCTGAACATCCGTGGCTTGAGCGAGATCGTTTTTCTCAACCTGCTGCTGCAACAGCAACTCATCAGCCCGCCGCTGTACTTTGCCCTGATGCTGATGGGCCTGATCGCTACACTGCTGCCAGCCCTGACCGGCATGCATCGTATCCCCCTGAAAGCCGCTGTCCCCGCAAGGAGCCCCCATGCCAACCGTTGAGATGGAATGCCGCCAGGTCGTGATCATCGGCGCCGGACCTTCCGGCGCCATCGCCGCCGCGTTGCTCAAGCGCAAGGGACACGATGTGCTGGTGATCGAGCGGCAGCATTTTCCACGGTTTTCCATCGGTGAAAGCCTGTTGGCCCATTGCCTGGATTTCGTCGAAGAAGCGGGCATGCTCGACGCCGTCAACGCCGCCGGCTTCCAGCTGAAAACCGGTGCCGCGTTTGCCTGGGGCGAGCGCTACAGCGCCTTCGATTTCGGCGAAACGTTCAGCCACGGCAAATCGACGACGTTTCAGGTCCAGCGCGCCGATTTCGATAAGTTGCTGGCCGATCAGGCCGCGCTGCAAGGCGTGGAGATCCGCTATGGCGAAACCATCGTCAGTGTCGACATTGCCCCGGGAAAACCGCAGCTCGGCGTGCGCCGCGAAGACGGTAGCGAGTACCGCGTGGAGGCAGATTTCCTGCTCGATGCCAGTGGATACGGCCGCGTGCTGCCGCGCTTGCTCGACCTCGAGGCGCCGTCGAACTTCCCGGTGCGTCAGGCCGTGTTCACTCACGTCGAAGACCGTATCGACCTCCCGGCCTTCGACCGCGGCAAGATCCTGGTGACCACTCATCCGACCCAGCGCGACGTGTGGTTCTGGACCATCCCGTTCAGCAACGGGCGCTGTTCGGTCGGCGTGGTCGCCGCAGAGGAGCGTTTCGCCGGCCGCAGCGACAATCTGGACGAGTGCCTGCGCGGCTTTATCGCCGAGACGCCAAGCCTGGCCCGCGTGTTGCAAAATGCGCAGTGGGACACCGAGGCGCGAACCATCGGCGGTTACTCGGCCAACGTCAAAACCCTGCACGGCCCGGGCTTCGCGCTGCTGGGCAATGCCGCGGAATTCCTCGACCCGGTGTTTTCCTCCGGCGTGACCATCGCCATGCGTTCGGCGAGCATGGCCGCTGGGGTATTGCACCGTCAGCTGCAAGGCGAGGCCGTCGACTGGCAAACCGAGTTCGCCGAACCGCTCAAGCGCGGCGTCGACACGTTCCGCTGCTATGTCGAAGGCTGGTACGCGGGGACATTCCAGGACGTGATTTTCCATGAGAGCAGCTCACCGGAAATCCGCGGGATGATCAGCTCCATTCTTGCCGGATATGCCTGGGACCGACGCAATCCGTTCGTCAGCGAAGCCAGGCGCCGGTTGAAGGCGATTTCGGAGTTCTGTGCAAGGGATGCGTCATGAACTACTTGAGCGACAACTACGTCGAAGAAACCCGTTTCGGTTTGTGGTTCCTGCGCAGCCAGATCTGGCAACACTATGTGCTGCGGTTGGCGATCAACGACTTGCACAACCTGTTCAGCGAAGCGCTGCCTGTCAACCCGGTGCTGCTGGATGCCGGTTGCGGCCAGGGCAAGTCATTCCCGCTGCTGCGCCAGGCCTTTGCGCCCGGTCGTCTGATTGGCGTCGATGCTGATCCACAAAGCCTGATCCAGAGCCGCGAAGAAGCGGCCCGCCAGGGCATGGAAGTGGAGTTGATCGGCGGCGACTGCGCCAGCCTGAACCTGCCGGACGCCAGTATCGACCTGCTGTTCTGTCACCAGACCTTCCATCACCTGGTGGAGCAGGAACAGGCACTGGCCGAGTTCTACCGCGTACTCAAACCCGGCGGTTATCTGCTGTTCGCCGAATCCACCGAGGCTTACATTGATACCTGGGTGATCCGCTGGTTGTTTCGCCACCCCATGCACGTGCAGAAAAGCGCTGCGCAGTACCTGCAAATGATTCGCCGGCAAGGTTTCGAATTTACCGCGCAAAACGTGTCTTATCCGTATCTGTGGTGGAGTCGCGCCAAGGATTTCGGCCTGCTCGAATACTTGGGTGTGTGCAAGCCAAAACCTTTTGGCCAACGGGAAGAAACCCTGGTCAATGTGGTGGCGCGCAAACCTTTTGAAGGAACTGTGTGATGTTCATTGCCAACCGCTCGAAGCACAAAACCTGTGGGAGCGGGCTTGCTCGCGAAAGCGGTGGGTCAGCCGACATCAGTGTTGAAAGTACTGCCGTCTTCGCGAGCAAGTCGAATCGTCGCACCGCCGCTCCCACATGGATCGCAGGCATCTTACTGCTCACTGCAGCCCTGCTGTTGAGCGCCTGCGCCGGCCGCGCGCCGCTGCCCGAGCACAATCCGGATCTGCCGTTGCCGCTGCAACTGCACATCCAGCTCTTGCAGCCCGACGACCGCCAGGACTGGGTGCTGGTGATCCAGCGTGAAGAGACGGGTATTCGCTGGTCGATGATGGACCTGTTGGGCATTCCCCAGGCCCGCCAGAAATTGATCGATAAAACCTGGGAGTCCGATGGTTTCCTGCCGCCCAATCCGCAAGCCCGGGAACTGTTCGCGGCGCTGCTGTTTGCGCTGACGCCGCAAGAGGAACTGGCGGCCAACTATCCCGGCGCCTGGCAGTACGGCAGACAACGGTCCCTGCCCGAACGCTGGGACATTCGCTACGCACAACCGCAGAATTTTGAATTGAAGCTACCGCATGGTCCGAGCTATCAAGTCACGCCCCTGAGCGGTGAAACGCCATGACGGCTTACCTCAATGCCCTCGGACTGGTCTGCGCACTGGGCCGCGACAAACAGGAAGTCGCCCGCAACCTGTTTGCCGGCGACTGCGGCGGCATACGCGAACAAACCGGGTGGGTGCCGCAACGCACACTGCCGGTCGGTGCGGTCCTGGGCAAACTGGCAAGCATTCCGGCCGACATGACGCGCCATCACAGTCGCAACAATCAGTTGTTGCTGGAGGCCACGCTGCAAATCCGCGCGGACATCGACAGCGCGATCCAGACCTACGGCCGCGACCGCATCGGTGTCGTGCTGGGCACCAGCACCTCGGGCATCGACGAGGCCAGCCAGGGCCTGGCGCATTACCTGCGTGAAAAGCAGTTCCCTGCCGAGTACGACTATCAGCAACAGGAACTCGGGGCGCCGGCGAACTTCCTCGCCGAGTGGCTGCAATTGAGCGGGCCGACCTATGTCATTTCCACCGCCTGCACCTCCAGCGCCCGGGCCTTGATGAGCGCCCAGCGCCTGTTGGACCTGGGCATGTGCGACGCGGTGCTGTGTGGCGGTGTCGACACCTTGTGCAAGCTGACACTCAACGGTTTCTCGGCGCTCGAAGCGGTCTCGGAACAACGCTGCAATCCGTTTTCGGTGAACCGCAATGGCATCAACATTGGCGAAGCGGCGGTGCTGTTCCTGATGACCAGACGTGCAGCCGACAGCCAGGCGATTGCCTTGCTCGGCAGCGGCGCCAGTTCCGATGCGCATCACATCTCCGCCCCAGAGCCGACTGGTCGTGGCGCCCTGCAAGCGATGCGCAAAGCCCTGGGCCGCGCCAACCTGCAACCGGAACAGATCGCTTATCTGAACCTGCACGGCACCGCCACCCAGCACAACGACGCCATGGAAAGCCAGGCCGTGGCGACCCTGTTCCCGGCTGGCGTACCCTGTTCATCGAGCAAACCCATGACCGGTCACACCCTCGGTGCCGCCGGGGCGCTGGAAGCGGCGTTCTGCTGGTTGAGCCTGAGCCCGGACAATCACGAGCATGCCCTGCCGCCTCTCGTCTGGGACGGACAGCCCGATCCCGAATTGCCGCCGCTGCAATGGGTGACCCCGGCCACTCGCCTGACGTCCATTGCACCCCGCTATCTGATGAGCAACTCCTTTGCCTTCGGTGGCAACAACGTCAGCCTGATTATCGGAGACGCCCCATGATTGACTGGCCGATCGCCGAACTGCTACCCCACGCGGGTGACATGATTCTTATCGATCAGATCCTGGCGTTCGATGAAGAGCAGATTCACACGCGCCTGACCGTCAAACCCGATGGCCAGTTCAATCTCCCCGACGGCAGCCTGCCGGCCTGGGTCGGCATCGAACTGATGGCCCAGAGCGTGGCCGCCTTCGCCGGTTGCCATGCGCGCCAGCGCGGTGATGAGGTGGAATTGGGCTTCCTGCTCGGCAGCCGAAAATTCGAATGCAACGTCGAAAGTTTTCCGGCCGGCACCGAGTTGACCATCCACGGCATTCGCTCCCTGGAAGACGATAACGGCATGGGCGTGTTCGAATGCCACATCAACGCCCCCGGCATTCACGTTACCGCCCGTCTGAATGTGTTCCGCCCACCCCAGGCCGCTCAATATCTCCATGAACCCGAAGGAGTCCAGTGATGACTGAATCCGTACTGGTCACCGGTTCCAGCCGTGGTATCGGCCGCGCCATCGCCTTGCGCCTGGCCCGGGCCGGGCACGACATCGTGTTGCATTGCCGCAGCGGCCTGGCCGACGCCGAAGCCGTCAAGGCCGAAGTCGAGGCCTTGGGCCGTCGTGCGCGCATCCTGCAGTTCGACGTGGCCGACCGCGCCCGCTGCAAGGAAATTCTCGAAGCCGACGTGGAAACCCATGGCGCCTATTACGGTGTGGTACTCAATGCCGGCCTGACCCGCGACGGTGCCTTTCCCGCCCTTAGCGAGGAGGATTGGGATGTGGTGATGCGCACCAACCTCGACGGTTTCTACAACGTGCTGCACCCGGTGATGATGCCGATGATTCGTCGTCGCACCGCCGGGCGGATTGTCTGCATCACCTCGGTGTCGGGTTTGATCGGCAACCGTGGCCAGGTCAACTACAGCGCCTCCAAGGCCGGCTTGATCGGCGCGGCCAAGGCATTGGCGATCGAGCTGGGCAAGCGCAAAATCACCGTTAACTGTGTCGCACCCGGCCTGATCGACACAGCCATGCTCGACGAGAATGTGCCGGTGGAAGAACTGATGAAAATGATCCCCGCACAACGCATGGGCACCCCTGAAGAGGTGGCCGGCGCGGTGAATTTCCTGATGTCGGCGGAAGCCTCGTACATCACCCGGCAGGTTCTGGCCGTCAACGGAGGCCTGTGCTGATGAAGCGCGTCGTCGTCACCGGCATGGCCGGCATCACCTCACTGGGCAGCGACTGGGACACCATCGCCGGCAACTTCGCGGCCAACCGCAGCGGCATCCGCCGGATGGACGAGTGGGATCGTTTTACCGAGCTCAACACGCGTCTGGCTGGCCCCATCGATGACTTCAAGGTGCCGAGCCACTGGACCCGCAAGCAACTGCGCAGCATGGGCCGGGTCTCGCGGCTTGCCGTGGGTGCGGCGGAGATGGCGCTGGCCGACGCCGGCCTGCTGGGCGACGAATCGATCAAGGACGGGCGCATGGGCGTCGCCTGTGGCTCCTCCACCGGCAGCACCGACGAGATCAAGGCGTTCGGCAACATGCTGCTCAACTCAGTGGCCGAAGGCCTGAACGCCAACTCCTACGTGCGGATGATGCCGCACACCACCGCGGCCAACATCAGCATCTTCTTCGGCCTCACCGGTCGCCTGATTCCCACCTCCAGCGCCTGCACCAGCGGCAGCCAGGGCATCGGCTATGCCTACGAGGCGATCAAGTTCGGGCGCCTGCCGCTGATGCTCGCCGGCGGCGCCGAAGAACTGTGCCCGACCGAAGCCATGGTCTTCGACGCGCTCTACGCCACCAGCCTGAAGAACGACACCCCGCAACGCAGCCCGCGCCCCTACGACACTGCACGCGACGGCCTGGTGATCGGCGAAGGCGGCGGCATGCTGGTGCTCGAAGAACTGGAACACGCCCTGGCCCGTGGCGCTCGCATCCATGCCGAGATCGTCGGTTTCGGCAGCAACGCCGACGGCCAGCACACCACCCGTCCAGAACAAATCACCATGCGCCGGGCCATGGAATTGGCCCTGGAGGACGCCGGGCTGGAACCTTCGGACATCGGCTACGTCAACGGCCACGGCACCGCCACCGAACAGGGCGACATCGCCGAAACCCTGGCCACCAGCAGCCTGTTCGGCGAACACATGCCGATCAGCTCGCAGAAAAGCTTCCTCGGCCACACCCTCGGCGCCTGCGGTGCGCTGGAATCGTGGTTCAGCATCGAAATGATGAACCGCGACCTATACGCCCACACCTTCAACCTCGACGAAGTCGACCCGCACTGCGGCAAGCTCGATTACCTGCGCGGCGAGTTTCGGCAGATGAGCAACCAGTACGTGATGAACAACAATTTTGCGTTTGGCGGGGTGAATACGTCGCTGATCTTCAAGCGCTGGCCGTAACCTGAAATATTTCCCTTGTAGGAGCGAGCCTGCTCGCGAAAAACGTCCGGGCAACGCGTTCATTCAGGCTGCCCGCGTTATCGTTGACGTCCATCGCGAGCAGGCTCGCTCCTACAGAGGTTTACGGTGGGTCGAGGTTATCCAGCACCCGATTCACCGCCAGCTCCCCCAGCATGATCGACTGCTGAATTCCCAACAGTGTGTGCCCCTCCGGCCCCTTCAGGTTTCTGGCGAAGTCTCTGGCCATGACATTGGCTGATGCCAGCGACACGCAGGCGTATTCCAGCAGGGTGTGGTTGTCGATGTCGGGGGCAATGAGGAAGATCGTGCCGGGTTGGCGTGGCGCGTCTGGATCGGTATCCGGTGGCTTTGGCGTATGGGTCATGATTCAGCGTCCTGAAAAAGAAGGGTGGCAGCTGTACGCAGGTTAGTAGACCGGTCCACATCAATCCGGCGCACCCGAAGGCGCCCTGCGCACAGCTACCGTCAAGGGCAGGTATAGAGATACCTGCCTATCAGGAGCGCCAATGCGCTAGATATGGAAAGCGGGCTACTAAACCCGACCACTGACAATCAGTGACGCGAATCAAGTTAGCGATGCCCCTCAAAGCGCACAAGCCGGCGGATTCTGGAGTAGTTGTAGGTAACGCCGCAAGGCGCTGTAGCCTGTCGGAAGCACTTCAGAAAAGTCCCACAAACAGTGGTGAAGCTTCTGATCTTCTGTAGGAGCGAGCTCGCTCGCGATGGTCGTTAACGATGACACGTGTTTCCTGGATGCACGCGGCGCTCTTTAGTCCATCGCGAGCAGGCTCGCTCCTACAGTGACTCACCTTCCTCGGATTCAACGTTTTCAGAAACACCAGAAACGACAAAGGGCGCCTTTCGGCGCCCCTTCACAAACAGGTCGGCTTGTCATCGCCCTGTACCTGCCTGGCTCTGCGATGGCTGGTTGCCCAGGATCCTCAGAGTCTCACAAGCCCCTTTCGGGAACATTGGCAGTATTTCAGGTGCTGGCGTGTAATTTCAAGCCCAATGCCTTAACGACTTTCAGGATGGTGCCGAACTCCGGATTCCCCTCACCTGACAATGCACGATAAAGACTTTCCCGAGAAAGCCCCGCATCCCGTGCGACCTGAGTCATGCCGCGAGCACGTGCAATAGTCCCTAGTGCTTTGGCGATGAACGCAGGGTCATCTCCCGCCTCTTCCATGCAAGCATCCAGGTAATTAGCCATGTCCTCTTCGGTCTTGAGGTACTCGGCAGAGTCCCAGCGAGTGAATTGTTCGGTCATGGGTTTTGCTCCTGCCAGGATTTCGCAATGAGCCTGGCTTGTTTGATGTCACGGGGTTGGCTGCTTTTGTCTCCGCCACAAAGGAGGATGACCAACTGGCTGCCTTGCTGCATGAAATAGATCCGATAACCGGGACCATAGTCGATACGTGCTTCACTCAACCCTTCTCCGATGGCTTTGACATCACCGAAATTCCCATCGGCCATGCGGTCAATTCGCACCTGAATACGCATCCTGGCGCGACTATCGGCCAGCTTTAACAGCCAGCCAGAGAATGTTGAACTTCGAAGGATCTCCGTCATGCACCGAGTGTAGCCGTTGAGCTACACCCGCTCAACCACTCTTTCTGATGTGTCGACGCCCGGCAGACAAATCAATTCACTGCAAAGCAGTCACACTTCCAACGGCTCAACTTTCCGCGTCAACAACTCCACAAACGCCTTGGCCATCGGCGACTTCTGATCCTTGCGCTGCACCAGCCACACCGCCGACACCGCCGCCGGATCGAGCAAGGGCCGATAGACCACGCCATCAATGCGCATCCGCTGATAAGACGCCGGCAGCACCGACACACCAAGCCCCGCCGCCACCAGCCCGATGATGGTCATCGCCTCGCCGGCCTCCTGGGCGAAGTGCGGGCTGAAGCCGGAGTCCCGGGCCAGGCTGAGCAGTTGCGCATACAGGCCACTGCCGTAGCTGCGCGGAAAAAACACAAAGGGCTCAAGCGCCAGGGCTGACAGGAACAAGCCCTCCTCACTGCCCTCTACCAAGGGGTGCTTGGAACTGAGCACCGCGACCAGTGGCTCGCGCATCAGTTCGACCACGCTGAGGCAATCCGGCAGCCCGAGCGGGCGCATGATCCCGACTTCAATCGACTCGTCCACCAGCGCATCGGCCACCTGGGTGCTGCTCATTTCCCGCAGGTTCAGGAGCACCGCCGGGAAGCGCTGGCGGAAAGAGAAAATCGCCTGGGGAATGGTCGAGTTGAAGGGTGCCGACGAGGTGAAGCCGATTTTCAGCTCACCCAACTCGCCCAGTTGCGCCCGTCGCGCGACATCCGCCGCTTTGTCGACCTGCGCCAGCACCCGCCGCGCCTCTTCCAGAAACAGCCGACCGGCCTCGCTCAGCTCGACCCGACGATTGGTACGCTCGAACAACCGGGCGCCGACTTCCTGTTCCAGCGCCTGAATTTGCTGGCTCAGCGGTGGCTGGGAGATACCCAGCACTTGTGCGGCGCGGCCGAAATGCAGTTCTTCGGCGACGGCGATGAAGTAGCGCAGATGACGCAATTCCATGGAAACCCCATTAGGTCGTAAAAGCTATCAAACAGGTCGAACAATATATTGGATTGAATCATTAGCCAGCTATATGCTTTTTTCACTGCCTGACCGGCTGCGCCCTCCGAGGTCCCACGTGAAAACTGCTGTCGCCCCACTCGCCCATGAAGTTTCACCTTCAGCGCCGGACGCTATCGCCGCTGAGCTGGCGGAGATCTACATCGAAAAAGGCACCCCGGCGTTCATGCGCACGGTGCTGGCGTTGTTCTGCGGCGGCTTCGCGACTTTCGCCCTGCTCTACTGCGTGCAGCCGATGATGCCGCTGCTGTCCGACGAGTACTCCATCAACGCGGCGCAAAGCAGCCTGATCCTGTCTATCGCCACCGGCATGCTTGCCATCGGCCTGCTGATCACTGGCCCGATTTCCGACCGTATCGGACGTAAACCGGTGATGGTGGCAGCACTGTTCGCCGCTGCGCTGTGCACCATGGCCAGTGCGATGATGCCGAGCTGGCACGGTGTGCTGCTGATGCGTGCGCTGATCGGATTGTCGTTGAGCGGTCTGGCGGCTGTCGCCATGACCTACCTGAGCGAAGAGATCCACCCACAGCACATCGGCCTTGCCATGGGTTTGTACATCGGTGGCAACGCGATTGGCGGGATGAGCGGACGCTTGATCACCGGGGTATTGATCGACTTCGTCAGCTGGCACACGGCGATGCTGGTGATCGGTGGCCTGGCGCTGATTGCCGCGGCGGTGTTCTGGAAAATCCTCCCCGAATCGCGCAACTTCCGCGCCCGCTCGCTGCACCCGCGCAGCCTGCTCGACGGTTTCACCATGCACTTTCGCGACGCCGGTCTGCCGCTACTGTTTCTAGAAGCCTTTGTGCTGATGGGCGCGTTCGTCACGCTGTTCAACTACATCGGCTACCGCCTGCTGGCCGCGCCGTACCACATGGAACAGGCCTTCGTCGGGTTGCTGTCGGTGGTGTACCTGTCGGGCATCTACAGCTCGGCGAAAATCGGCTCGCTGGCCGACAGACTCGGCCGCCGCAAAGTGCTCTGGAGCACCATCGCGCTGATGATCGGTGGTCTCGCCCTGACGATGTTTACGCCATTGCCGCTGGTGATCATCGGCATGCTGATCTTTACCTTCGGCTTCTTCGGCGCCCACTCGGTGGCCAGCAGCTGGATCGGTCGCCGCGCCACCTGGGCCAAGGGGCAAGCATCGTCCTTGTACCTGTTCAGCTACTACGCCGGGGGAAGCATCGCCGGTACGGTGGGTGGCGTGTTCTGGCACCTGGGCGGCTGGAACGGGATCGGGTTGTTCATCGGCACGCTGCTGGTGATTGCGCTGCTGATCGCGTTGAAGCTGGCGAAGTTACCGTTGTTGCCGCAGAACACCTCGGCTACTTGAGCACCACCCGCGCCTCCAGGGCATCGTCACGCTTCTCCAGCGTCAGGGTTTGTAGCGCGACGCCATCGCGCTCGATCCCATCGAGCCACTGCATCAAGGGTTGCGCGTTGCCATTGAGGGTCACGCGAAGCAGATCGATTTCACTCTCCATCTGACGGATTTCCAACCCCGCCGCCGTAGCGCTTTCGCTGATGCGCAGCGATAGCGGTTTTTCGCTGTCGACGGGGACATGGCTGCGCGGTAACGCCCGCTGCAGTTGCGCGGCCAGCCCTGCCTGCTGTTGATACTGTCGCTCGACTGTTTCCAGCCGCTGCCGGGTCGGTTGCCAGATCAGGCTGAAAGCCACAACCGCCAACAAAAAAGCCCCCGATACCTGCAGCAGCCGCTGTTCGCGCACGGAAATGCGCCGCCATGCCTGCTTCATGCCTCGTCCTCCACGGTGAGGGTGGCGTGCACCCGGTCAGCGGCTTTGTTCGCGCTGTCGAGCCGGACGGGCGTGCCTTGTTGTCGCCCGCGTTCCCGCAACTGCTCCAGCTCGGTAAAGCCGCTGGAGGTCAGCTGGATTTTCCAGCCTTCGCCTGCTCGAAACTCGATGCGCTGGACCTCGACCGGGCTAGCGCCAATCACCTGCTCAATCAACCGGACCAGCCCGGCAATGCGGGTGTTTTGCGATTCGACAGGCTGGCTTTGCAGGGCCTTGAGTTGCGCGGCCATGTCGACGATGCGGCTCTGTTCAGGGTAGAGCGCCTTGAATCGCAGTTCATTCTGGATTGCGAGGCGGCTGGCTTCGCTGTCAAGTAAGCGGATCCGCGTTTCGCTGGCACCCCAGGTCAACAGCGCCAGCATCAACAACGCCCACCCGCCGGCACGCCAGGGCAGACGCTTGCCCTGTGGGGCGAATGCGCCTTGCAGCAGGTTGATGGCCCGGGTCGGGCGCTGAGTCAGGCATTGGTCGATGACGGCGGGGGACTCACGCTCATCCAGCCATTGCATGTCGTTGGGCAATGACGGAGTGAGCAGCGTCAGGTCGTCTTGCGACATCGCCAGGCGCGCCGACAGGCCTGCACCCAACAACCAGCGCCCGAACCACCAGGCGCCGCACGGCTGATCGCCGGACAACAGATCGGCATCGACGAACACCCCGCGCACCTCAATACCCGCTTCGCGCAGCAAGTCGAGCACGGTGGCCAACCGCTCGCGGCCAATGACCATGACCGGGTAGCAGCCTTCACGATCACGAGCGCCAACGCTCAGATGCACAACTTCCAGCGCTTCACTCAGTTGATCTTCCACGGCGTAGGCCATGGCCTGGGTTTCGGGCCTGCGTCGCGAAGGCCATGGCTCGCTGCGAACCCAACTGCACAGTTCCATGGGCAGCAGCACATCAACCGCCTGCCCCTGCAATGCCGAGGCCGCCTGATTCAGTGGCATCGGCTGACGTTGACAGGTTGGCGACCACAGGACGCAGGGCCAGAGGCCGGATGGCGCGTCCTGCCCCTCGGCGGTCAGGTAAAGCCAAGTGTTCATCGCGGTCTCTCGTGGCTACTCATGGGAAGAAAACGTCGTTGCAGCACCGTCAGCTGTCGAGCCTTGGGGTCGTGCCCGACATCCGTGGCCAGGCGCAGTTCGCGCCCGTCCCGGGTCACCTGCACCCTTATCCGATACCAGCGGCTTTGGGTACCAAGTCCGTGATTGCTCAGGCCCTGCCCGGAGAGCAACGGGTCCTGGGTAAACGCCTGGACGCTCGCCCAGGGCGTGGTTGCCGCCTGATGCGCCAGCGCATCGGCGGTCGCGGCGTCCACCTCGCCAAGTGTTCTCAACAGCAGCGCCGGCGCAGTGTTGATGTTCAAGGCGGTTTCGGTGGGCAGCAGTGCCACCCAGGGCTCCAGCCGCTGCAGCAGGCGAGCGTCAATGCCAGGCAGCAAGCGCAGCTGGCTCAGTTCCTCCAGCGGTCCCACCTGGCTCAGTTGCAGAGGAGGCAGTTCGAGCAGTTCGAGCAGGCGCGCCCAACGGTTGAGGGTGACCTGATCCACCTGCCCCTGGCGTAACAACGCATTGAGATTGAAGCGCCCGGCGAGGTCATCGATATCGATTCGGATCTGCGCATCTTCAACGTCGAAACCTGGCGCCATGGCCGTCCAGCCTTGAAACCGCTCGACGGGTTTTTCCGCGTCCTGTAACGCGTCGCGCAACAGCAACAACGCCCAGGTTTCCCCGTCCGATGCGAGCTGCCGCAGCTGCATCTGCAGCAACTGTTGCCCACTGCTTTGCAGCGAAAGGTGATGGCTGCGCAACAAGCCGCCGGTGATCAGCAGCGCCAGGCTCATGACCAGCAATACACTGATCAACGCAATGCCGCGTTGGCGCCCGTTCATGGCAATGCACCCGGCATCGGCAACACCCGACGAATCGATTTGAAGCGCCCGGCCGAGATTTGCACCTCCAGCGCCATGAGCGCCTTCGTATCCTGCCCGGCCGACCAATGAGCGACCCAGCCGGACTGGCTGTCGAACAAACGCCAGCGCAACTCACGAACGCCTTCGAGCAGTCTTTGCCGTTGCACGAACTCCGTACCTTCGCCCTGGCTTTCGCGCCACAGCACGCTGCCTTCGAGTCGATAGGTCAGTATCTGGCGCTCACTGCGCGGTTGGTCCAGAGGATTGCGCCAGTGACTGCGCTGGAACTGAAAAAGCGGCGGTGCAAGCACCATCGGCTGCGCAGCGACGTGCAGCAGATCCCGCTCGATCACCGCCATCGCTCGTTGCAGGTTCCTCAGCTCTCGCTCGTGGGCCGCCGTGCCCTGTTGCACTCGCAGCACGCTATCGAACAAGCCCCAACTGGCTAGCCCCAGCACGGCGAAGATGGCCATGGCGATGACCAGCTCCAGCAAGGTGAACCCACGCTGCCTACTCATGGCTCGCGGGTATCCAGCCGCTGGCACGATACAACGCGTGCGCACTGTTCGCCGGGCTGACCTGAATGTCGACCTCGAGTAAACGCAGATCGCGGGTGGCGCTGATGTGCTGTTGCAGCACCCAGTCGCGCTGATCCATGGACACGACCTGTTGTTGCTGGCCGGCCGTCAGGCCGGATTGCAGGCGTAGCTCGTTCAACCGGTTATCCGCCAGCCACGCCGCGAACAGCCGTGTCTCGACGGCGTTGCGCTGTTTCACCGCATATTGACTGGCCGACAGCACGGCTGCCGCCAGTGTCGCGAAGACCGCCAGGGCCACCATGATTTCCAGCAGCGTGAAGCCGCCCATGGACGACAAGGATGACCGGCTAGCCATCGATCGCCACCTCGCCGATGCCATCGCCGGACAGGCTCAACCAGGTCCTGTTGCCGGACTCGAATGTCAGCGTGAAGGCACTGGTTTCATCGTTGCTGAGCATCAGCAACTGCGGCGGGCCTTCTTCAGCGTCCAGCCCTACCGCATAGCCGTCCTGCTGCAAACGTACTCGCACGCTCAGGGGCCAGTCAGTCAGTTCCTTCACCGGCTCCCACCCACGAACTCCCAGATGCATCGACGTTCATCGGACGGTTCGAGGTCATGCTGAACTCGACCTTGGCCCGGCCTTTATCCAGAACGTATTCGGCTTGCTGCGAGGCCACCGACATGCGCGCAGCGGCGTCGTCCTTCATGTCCAGCTGCACTTCGTAGCGGACTACCCCGCTTTCTTTTTGTGCGTAAAGGCTGTTGGCGCCTTTGACCGGCTCGACATTACCGCTCTCGTCACGGATACCGGCGCGAACGAGGGTGTGGGTCTGGTTGATTTTTTCTGCCAGCTTGAACGACCAGTTTTGCGGCGACCCTTCTTCAGCGTTGTCGATGCTGATTTCGACGCTATAGTCCGGGCTCTCGCCATTGGCGGAGAACGCGCGGGCCTTGACCTTGTCGCCCACCAGCAACGCGGCTGATGGTGCAATGCTGCCCACTGAGGACCAGCCACCCGGCAGATCCGGTTCGGCCAGGATGTTCACGTCTGCCGCGTTGTAAAACGCTGCATCGGTGTCACCGACAGTCCAGATGGCCAGGACGACGTGATGGCCGGACTTGTCTGCCGGTAGGGTGCAGTTGTGCTTGTCACTGGACTCGGGACGCTGATTGCCGCCGTCGACGGTGCAGAACGGCGTGCTTTCAAAGGTGGCGCGCTTGAGCGACTCATTCGGGTTCCAGCCGTTGCGGGTAATGAAATACTCGTGCTTGGTGGCTGGGTGAACCGCGGTGTAACGCCATTGGAAATCGATGTTGCGGTCCTTGATTTCCGTCAGGTGCCAACGGGTGGCGGACTGCGCATCCATGGCAGAGAACAGCGAGTGACCACCGCTGGCGATCTTGCCATCGACCGGTCCCTGCAAGGGAGCACCGCCGACGCCGGCCGGAAAGCCTTTGAAGGTTTCACCAACACTCTGCGGCTCGTACTGGGCGCCACCGCAGTTGGTGTTCAAGCCTTTCTGGCAAGCCAGCGCGCGCGAAGGCGGCACTTCCAGATAGCCATGGGCGGAAACGGTTTGAGAGGCCAGCATTGCCGATAACAGGATCATCGATGAAGTGCAGGCGGTTAATGCACTTCTCTTTTCAAACTTGATTTTCATGATGTATTCCAGACTGCTTATCGAAAACAGGGCGCCTTGTGGGCGCCCCTGTTCACTTCGTGATTGTTCGGCGATACGCCGGACAAGGGCCTGGAACCTTACGGGGGTGGAAGAAAATTCTATGTAGGAGTAATCGCCGAACGAGGCAGGAACAGTCTCTCCATTCCTCGATCCGACAAAGAAAGAAAACATTCTTACAACAAGTGATGCTTTATCGATTGAGCTTTTGAACGGCACAAAAAAACCTGTCCGGCACGAGGCGGGACAGGCTTTGTCGAAACGGGCAATCGCTATTCGTGATACTGCGCCGACAACTCATGCACCGCGCGCAGGAAGGCGCCAGCGTGTTCCGGATCGACTTCCGGCGTGATGCCATGGCCGAGGTTGAACACATGGCCGCTGCCCTTGCCGTAGCTGGCCAGAATACGCCCGACTTCCGCGCGGATGGCTTCCGGCTTGGCGTAGAGCACGGTCGGGTCCATGTTGCCTTGCAGTGCGACCTTGTCGCCGACACGGGCGCGGGCGCTGCCGATGTCGCAGGTCCAGTCCAGGCCCAGTGCATCAGCCCCGGCGTCGGCGATGCTTTCCAGCCACAGACCGCCGCTCTTGGTGAACAGGATCACCGGCACCTTGCGGCCTTCGTGCTCGCGGATCAGGCCGCTGACGATTTTCTTCATGTAGGCCAGGGAGAACTCCTGGTACGCCGCCGCCGAGAGGGCGCCGCCCCAGCTGTCGAAGATCTGCACCGCTTGCGCACCGGCCATGATCTGGCCGTTGAGGTAGCTGGTGACCGTCTGCGCGAGCTTGTCCAGCAGCAGGTGCAGGGCTTGCGGATTGTCGTAGAGCATGGTTTTAGTCTTGCGGTAGTCTTTCGACGAACCGCCTTCGACCATGTAGGTGGCCAGTGTCCATGGGCTGCCGGAGAAGCCGATCAGCGGCACACGGCCGTTCAGTTCGCGGCGGATGGTGCTGACCGCGTCCATCACATAGCCCAGGTCTTTGTGCGGATCAGGAATCGGCAGGGCCTCGATGTCGGCCAGGGTGCTGACGACTTTCTTGAAGCGCGGACCTTCACCGGTTTCGAAGTACAGGCCTTGGCCCATGGCATCGGGGATGGTCAGGATGTCGGAGAAGAGAATCGCCGCGTCCAGTTGTGGATAGCGGTCGAGCGGCTGCATCGTGACTTCGCAAGCGAACGCCGGGTTCATGCACAGGCTCATGAAATCACCGGCCTTGGCACGGCTGGCGCGGTATTCAGGCAGGTAGCGACCGGCCTGACGCATCATCCACACGGGGGTGACGTCTACGGGTTGCTTGAGCAGGGCGCGCAGGAAACGGTCGTTCTTCAGGGCAGTCATGTCGGCATCCGGAAAAAAAGTGAGGGCATTTTCTCAGAGCGCGACGCAAAAGGCACGGTTGCAGGTCAGCCTTTTGTCTATCAGGTCAATTTGTCGCAATGTAAACGCGGTTTTCGCAATACCACGAAACAACTGTGGGAGCGGGCTTGCTCGCGAATGCGGTGTGTCAGGCAACAAAACTGTCGACTGACACTCCCTCTTCGCGAGCAAGCCCGCTCCCACATTTGGACTGCATTCCATTTCTGGAAAGTGGTTACACGCCCAGGTAATCCAGGATCCCTTCAGCCGCATTGCGGCCTTCGAAGATCGCCGTCACCACCAGGTCAGAACCGCGAACCATATCGCCACCGGCAAAGATCTTCGGATTGCTGGTCTGGTGCTTGTACTGACCTTGCTCAGGCGCCACCACGCGGCCCTGGCTGTCGGTCTGGATTTCGAACTGTTCGAACCACGGTGCCGGGCTCGGACGGAAACCGAAGGCGATGACCACGGCGTCGGCCGGGATGATCTCTTCGGAGCCCGGGATCGGCTCGGGGCTGCGACGGCCACGGGCATCCGGCTCGCCGAGACGGGTCTCGACCACCTTCACGCCTTCGACCTTGTCTTCACCGACAATGGCGATCGGCTGGCGGTTGTAGAGGAACTTCACGCCTTCTTCCTTGGCGTTCTTCACCTCTTTGCGCGAGCCCGGCATGTTCGCTTCGTCACGACGATAGGCGCAGGTCACCGACTTGGCGCCCTGGCGGATCGAAGTACGGTTGCAGTCCATCGCCGTGTCGCCGCCGCCGAGTACCACAACCTTCTTGCCTTTCATGTCGACGAAATCTTCCGGCGACTTTTCAAAGCCAAGGTTGCGGTTGACGTTGGCGATCAGGAAGTCCAGTGCGTCGTACACGCCCGGCAGGTCTTCACCGGCAAAACCGCCCTTCATGTAGGTGTAGGTGCCCATGCCCATGAATACGGCATCGTATTCTTCGAGCAGTTGCTCCATGGTCACGTCCTTGCCCACCTCGGTGTTGAGGCGGAACTCGATGCCCATGCCGCTGAAAACTTCGCGACGATTGCTCAGCACGGTCTTTTCCAGCTTGAACTCGGGGATACCGAAGGTCAGCAGACCGCCGATTTCCGGGTTCTTGTCGAACACCACCGGCGTCACGCCACCGCGCACCAGCACGTCGGCACAGCCCAGGCCCGCCGGGCCCGCACCGATGATCGCGACACGCTTGCCGGTCGGCTTGACCTTGGACATGTCCGGGCGCCAGCCCATGGCGAATGCGGTGTCGGTGATGTACTTCTCCACCGAACCGATGGTCACCGCGCCGAAGCCGTCGTTGAGGGTGCAGGCACCTTCGCACAGACGGTCCTGCGGGCACACCCGGCCGCAGACTTCCGGCAGGGTGTTGGTCTGGTGCGACAGCTCGGCGGCCTGGAGGATGTTGCCCTCGGCCACCAGTTTCAGCCAGTTGGGAATGAAGTTGTGCACCGGGCACTTCCATTCGCAATACGGGTTACCGCAACCCAGGCAGCGGTGGGCCTGGTCGGCCGACTGCTGGGGTTTGAAGGGTTCGTAGATTTCCACGAACTCTTTCTTGCGTTGACGCAACAGTTTCTTCTTCGGATCCTTGCGCCCGACCTCGATGAACTGGAAGTCATTATTCAGACGTTCAGCCATTTTAAAACCTCATCAAACTCTTCAGGCGCATATCACTGCGGGTTGGCACGGGTGCTGGAAAGCAACGTTTTCAAGCTGGCAGCCTTGGGCTTGACCAACCAGAAACGGCGCAGGTAGTCATCGAGGTTCTCGGCGAGTTCACGACCCCACTCGCTGTCGGTTTCCTCGACGTACTCGTTCAGCACGCGCTGCAGGTGGCTACGGTAGGCTTCCATCGCCTCGCCGCTGATCCGCTGGATTTCCACCAGTTCGTGGTTGACCCGGTCAACGAAGGTGTTGTCCTGGTCGAGCACGTAGGCGAAACCGCCGGTCATGCCAGAGCCGAAGTTGTAACCGGTCTTGCCCAATACGCAGACGAAACCACCGGTCATGTACTCGCAGCAGTGATCGCCAGTGCCTTCCACGACGGTGTGGGCACCGGAGTTACGCACGGCGAAACGCTCGCCCGCGGTGCCGGCGGCAAACAGCTTGCCGCCAGTGGCGCCGTACAGGCAGGTGTTGCCAATGATGGCACTGTCCTGAGTGCGGTAGACACTGCCCTTCGGCGGAACGATCACCAGCTTGCCGCCGGTCATGCCCTTGCCGACGTAGTCGTTGGCATCGCCTTCGAGGTACATGTGCAGGCCGCCGGCGTTCCACACGCCGAAGCTCTGCCCGGCCGTGCCTTTGAAGCGGAACGTGACCGGCGCGTTGGCCATGCCCTGGTTGCCGTGCTTGCGCGCGATTTCGCCGGAGATCCGTGCGCCGATGGAACGGTCGCAGTTGCAGATATCCAGGTCGAATTCAGCGCCGCTCAAGTCGTTGATCGCCGAGGTGGCCATGTCGACCATTTTCTCGGCCAGCAGGCCCTTGTCGAACGGCGGGTTGCGTTCAACGCCACAGAACTGCGGCTTGTCCGCCGGCACGTGGTCGCTGCCCAGCAATGGAGTCAGGTCCAGGTGATGCTGCTTGGCGGTCTGGCCTTCGAGGACTTCCAGCAGATCGGTACGGCCGATCAGTTCTTCGAGGGAACGCACGCCCAGCTTGGCCAGCCACTCACGGGTTTCTTCGGCGACGTAGGTGAAGAAATTCACCACCATGTCGACGGTACCGATGTAGTGATCCTTGCGCAGCTTCTCGTTCTGGGTCGCGACGCCGGTGGCGCAGTTGTTCAGGTGGCAGATGCGCAGGTATTTGCAGCCCAGGGCGATCATTGGCGCAGTGCCGAAGCCGAAGCTTTCAGCGCCGAGGATTGCCGCCTTGATCACGTCGAGGCCGGTTTTCAGGCCGCCGTCGGTTTGTACCCGGACTTTGCCGCGCAGGTCGTTGCCACGCAGGGTCTGGTGGGTTTCGGCCAGGCCGAGCTCCCACGGAGCGCCCGCGTATTTGATCGAGGTCAGCGGCGATGCACCGGTACCGCCATCGTAACCGGAGATGGTGATCAAGTCCGCGTAGGCCTTGGCCACGCCGGCGGCGATGGTGCCGACGCCCGCTTCCGCTACCAGCTTCACCGAGACCAGCGCCTGCGGGTTGACTTGTTTCAGGTCGAAAATCAGCTGCGACAAGTCTTCGATCGAGTAGATGTCGTGGTGCGGCGGCGGCGAAATCAGGGTCACGCCCGGCACTGCATAACGCAGCTTGGCGATCAGGCCGTTGACCTTGCCGCCTGGCAGTTGACCGCCCTCGCCTGGCTTGGCGCCTTGGGCAACCTTGATCTGCAGTACTTCAGCGTTGACCAGGTATTCCGGGGTTACACCGAAACGGCCGGTTGCAACCTGCTTGATTTTCGAGCTCTTGATGGTGCCGTAGCGCGCCGGGTCTTCGCCGCCTTCGCCGGAGTTGGAACGCGCACCGAGGCGGTTCATGGCTTCGGCCAGGGCTTCGTGAGCTTCCGGCGACAGGGCGCCCAGGGAGATACCGGCGGAGTCGAAGCGCTTGAGCACCGATTCCAGCGGTTCGATCTCGCTCATATCCAATGGAGTGTCGAGGGTTTTGACTTTCAGCAGGTCGCGGATCATCGACACCGGACGGTTGTCCACCAGCGACGTGTATTCCTTGAACTTGCTGTAGTCGCCCTGCTGCACAGCGGCTTGCAGGGTGTTGACCACGTCCGGGTTGTAGGCGTGGTACTCGCCACCGTGGACGAACTTCAGCAAACCACCCTGCTGGATCGGCTTGCGCGGGCTCCAGGCTTCGGTGGCCAGCGCTTTCTGCTCGGCTTCGATGTCGACGAAACGCGCACCCTTGATGCGGCTCGGCACACCACGGAAGCTCAGGTTGCAGACTTCCTCGGACAGGCCGATCGCTTCGAACAGTTGTGCTCCGCGATAGGAGGTGATGGTCGAGATGCCCATCTTCGACAGGATCTTGAGCAGGCCCTTGGTGATGCCTTTACGGTAGTTCTTGAACACCTCGTAGAGGTCGCCCAGCACTTCACCGGTACGGATCAGGTCGCCCAGCACTTCGTAGGCCAGGAACGGATAAACGGCAGAGGCGCCGAAACCGATCAACACGGCGAAGTGGTGTGGATCGCGAGCGGTCGCAGTTTCCACCAGGATGTTGGAATCGCAACGCAGGCCTTTTTCGGTCAGACGGTGGTGCACCGCACCGGTGGCCAGGGAAGCGTGGATCGGCAACTTGCCCGGGGCGATGTGACGGTCACTCAGCACGACCTGGGTACGACCGGCGCGCACGGCTTCTTCAGCCTGATCGGCCACGTTGCGGATCGCCGCTTCCAGACCGACGCTTTCGTCGTAGTTGAGGTCGATGATCGCACGCTCGAAGCCCGGACGATCGAGGTTCATCAGCGAGCGCCACTTGGCCGGAGAAATGACCGGCGAGCTGAGGATCACGCGCGAAGCGTGTTCCGGCGACTCCTGGAAGATGTTGCGCTCGGCACCGAGGCAGATTTCCAGCGACATGACGATGGCTTCGCGCAGCGGGTCGATCGGCGGGTTGGTGACCTGGGCGAACTGCTGGCGGAAATAGTCGTACGGCGTGCGCACGCGCTGGGACAGCACGGCCATCGGCGTATCGTCACCCATCGAGCCCACGGCTTCGTAGCCTTGCTCGCCGAGCGGACGCAGCACCTGGTCGCGCTCTTCGAACGTGACCTGGTACATCTTCATGTATTGCTTGAGCTGATCGACGTCGTAGAACGCCGAACCGTGGTCGTTGTCTTCCATGGTCGCCTGGATGCGCAGGGCATTCTTGCGCAGCCATTGCTTGTACGGGTGACGGGACTTCAGACGGTTGTCGATCGCATCGGTGTCGAGGATCTGACCGGTTTCGGTGTCCACGGCAAAGATCTGGCCCGGGCCAACGCGGCCCTTGGCGATCACGTCTTCAGGCTGGTAGTTCCAGACGCCGATTTCCGAAGCCAGGGTGATGAAACCGTTCTTGGTGGTGACCCAACGCGCCGGACGCAGACCGTTACGGTCGAGCAGGCACACCGCGTAGCGACCGTCGGTCATTACCACGCCGGCCGGGCCGTCCCACGGTTCCATGTGCATCGAGTTGTATTCGTAGAACGCACGCAGATCCGGGTCCATGGTCTCGACGTTCTGCCACGCAGGCGGAATGATCATCCGCACGCCACGGAACAGGTCGATGCCACCGGTGACCATCAGCTCCAGCATGTTGTCCATGCTCGAGGAGTCGGAACCGACGCGGTTGACCAGCGGGCCGAGTTCTTCCAGGTCCATCAAGTCGTTGGTGAACTTGGTGCGACGGGCCACGGCCCAGTTGCGGTTGCCGGTGATGGTATTGATCTCGCCGTTGTGCGCCAGGAAGCGGAACGGTTGAGCCAGTGGCCATTTCGGCAAGGTGTTGGTGGAGAAGCGCTGGTGGAACACGCAAATCGAGGTTTGCAGGCGCTCATCGCTCAGGTCCGGATAGAAGGCGGTCAAGTCCGCCGGCATCATCAGGCCTTTGTAAATGATGGTCTTGTGGGAAAAGCTGCACACGTAGTGGTCGGTGTCGGCGGCATTGGCCACGGACGAGCGACGACGGGAGGTGAACAGCTTGACGGCCATGTCCTGATCGCTCAGGCCTTCACCACCGATGAACACTTGCTCGATCTGCGGCAGGCGCTCAAGGGCGAGGCGACCGAGGACGCTGGTGTCGATCGGCACTTTGCGCCAGCCGACCAGTTGCAGACCGGCGGCCAGGATCTCGCGGTTCATGTTCTCGCGAGCGGCTTCGGCCTTGACCGGGTCCTGATTGAAGAAAACCATGCCCACAGCGTATTGCTTGGGCATTTCGACGCCGAAGGTTTCCTGGGCGATGGCTCGCAGGAACACGTCCGGCTTTTGAATCAGCAGACCGCAACCGTCACCGGTCTTGCCGTCGGCATTAATCCCACCGCGGTGGGTCATGCAGGTCAGGGCCTCGATGGCCGTTTGCAAAAGGGTATGACTGGGCTCGCCCTGCATATGGGCAATCAGGCCGAAACCGCAGTTATCCTTGAATTCATCTGGTTGGTACAGACCTGCTTTCATAGACACTTTCTCACCAGGCTGCTTCTCGCGAAGCAAATTTCTTTTCAATTCAACCACTTACCAACCGCGCCGAACGTACGCCGGCTTTGCGGGGGCAAAAGGGAGGTCATTGTACACACCGACACAGAGGCTCACAAATTTGACGACGAAATGTCGCAAATCTATGTCGCATTTGTGAAAGGTTTAAAGCGATCTGCTGTGCTAGTCAAAACTTTTTTTAATTCTGACCGCAACGACTCAAAGACTACTGTGACGCAGACACCACAAGGCACGCAGCCCGGAAGGTTGCGCGCACTTGTAGAAATTTTGAGGTGCTTGGAGAGGCGGCCTGGGTAAGGCCGCCGAATCTTCAGCGAGTTGTTGCCAGTTCCTGTTGGACGCTGGCGACAGTGCGAGGCCAAGGTTTACCAGCCTGAACCTTCGCTGGCAAGGCCTTGATGGCGGAAACGGCTGCATCACGATTGGCGAAGTTGCCGTAGGTGATCACGTAGAGCGGCTTGCCATTGAGGACTTTCTTGAAATAACGGTACTCGCCGCCCTGCTCCTTGACGAAGCTTTGTGCGGCAGTTTCGGAGCTGGTGCCGAGGATTTGCACTACATAGTTACCCGGTGCCTGTCCGGCGTACCAGGTGCCGCCAGCGGCCTTGGCCGCCGGAGCCGGTTTCTCGGCAGGCTTGGCCGCCGCAGCAACGGCTGGCTTGGCTGGCGCTGGTGCAGGCTTGGCCACTGGAGCAGGCGCTGGTACAGGCGCAGGCTTGGCGGTGGCGACCTGAGTCGGCGCAGGCGTCGGCTTGGCCGCTGGTGTCGGCGCAGGGCCGGCAGGAACGCCCACAGGCGGCGCAGTGGTGGTCACGGTCGGCGGAGTGGCGCTGGAGCCTTCAACCGGCACGCCGTCGTCACCTTCGGTAATGCCACCTGCCGCTTCAGCCAGCGGACCGCGCATAACCGGTTGCGAGTTACCGACCAACGGCAATGGCATCGGCTGCGTGTTGCCAGCGAATTCTACGGCCGGAGCGCCGCCATTCGCTGTTGGCTGACCCTGGCCAAGCGGCAGTTGCGCCTGTTCATTGGCCGGCGCACCGGTGGTCGGTGCCTTGTTGCGACCTGGAATCAACCAGGCGGCAGCTACCGCGACCACGACCACGGCGGAAATCGCCAACACGTGTTTCTTCGGCATATTGAACCCCATTTTTGGACGCTTGACCGCTGAGCGGCTGGCGATCATGGCTTCGATCATTGCATCGCGGGCGACCTGATTGATGCTGCCAGGCCAACCTTCGGAGCTTTCGTGAATATCAGAGATCTGATCCGCGGTGAAAAGTTCGATACCGCGACCAGCACCTTCAAGCCGCTGCTCCAGATATTCGCGGGTTTCCTCTTCGGTGTAGGGCTGCAGCTCGATGACGTGGAAACGCTCTTCCTCGAGATGCAAAGCCTCAAGCTGAGCAATCAGCGAGGTCTCACCGAACAGGAACACATGCGGGCGGCCTTCAGGCGCACCGGCAGCCAGGACCATCAGAGCCTCAAGGGCGGACTCGTCGAGTTGTTCGGCGTCATCGACCAGCAGATAGACTTCTTGCCCGGTCAGTGCAAGCTGCACCACCTGGGCCAGAATAGCGTCGGCACCAGCCTGGCCGACGTTCAACGCCTGGGCCACCTGACGCAATACCCCGGCCGCATCGCCGGCGCCGCGGGCAGAAACCACCACGCTTTGTACCGATTGCTTGTTGGTGCTGGCGACCAGAGCCTGACGCAACAGGGTCTTGCCACTGCCTTCTGGGCCAGTGACCACCAGCAGCAACTGACTGTAACGGGCCAGGTGATGCAGTTGTCCCAGCACGGGTTTGCGCTGGGCCGGGAAAAATTTGAAGCCAGGCACCCGTGGAGCAAAAGGGTCATGACTCAACTGGTAATGGCCGAGGAAGGCCTCGTCGGCATGCAAACTAGTCATTGTGTTCTTATTAACCTTTAAGCTGAGCCAGGGCGCGGTAGTCTGCCCCCAGCGTGGCCTGTAGAACCTCTTTCGGATAATCGTCGGTCACCACCGCTTCACCCATGTGGCGCAGCAGCACCAGGCGTAAACGACCGTCGATCACTTTTTTGTCAATGGACATATGTTCGAGGAAATCGGCTTCTGTCATTTCTTCCGGCGGAACGACCGGCAGCCCCGCACGCTGGAACAGACGAATGCCGCGATCGCGCTCCTGCTCGCTGATCCAGCCGAGGCGCGCGGACATTTCCAGCGCCATTACGGTGCCAGCAGCCACAGCCTCACCATGAAGCCACACACCATAGCCCATGTGGGTTTCAATGGCGTGGCCAAAAGTGTGGCCCAGGTTCAGGGTGGCACGTACGCCTGTCTCTTTCTCATCGGCACCGACCACTGCCGCCTTGGCCGCACAGGAACGCTCGATGGCATAGGTCAGGGCTTGCTGGTCCAGATTACGCAGGCGATCGACGTTGTCTTCGAGCCAGGTCAGGAACGGCTCATCACAGATCAGCCCGTACTTGATGACTTCGGCCAGCCCGGCGGACAGCTCGCGCGCCGGCAGGGTATTGAGGCTGGCGGTATCGATCAGCACCACGTTCGGCTGATAGAAGGCGCCGACCATGTTCTTGCCCAGCGGATGGTTGATCCCGGTCTTGCCGCCCACCGAGGAGTCGACCTGCGACAGCAACGTGGTCGGAACCTGGATGAAATCGACGCCGCGCTGGTAGCAGGCGGCGGCAAAGCCGGCCATGTCACCGATCACACCGCCGCCAAGGGCGATCACCGTGGTGCGGCGGTCATGCCGGGCGGTCAGCAGACCGTCGAAAATCAGTTGCAGGGTTTCCCAGGTCTTGAAGGCTTCGCCGTCGGGCAGTACCACGGATATCACCGAGAACTGGGCCAGGCTGCGGGTCAGACGCTCGAGATAGAGCGGCGCAACAGTCTCGTTGGAGATGATCGCTACTTGCCGTCCGCGAATGTGCGGGGCCAGCAGCTCGGGCTGATCCAACAAACCTTCGCCAATATGAATCGGGTAGCTGCGCTCGCCTAGATCGACCTTGAGTGTCTGCATGTGTCCCCACAGTGAAGATGGAATCAGGCGTACTGCCTTGAGTTAACGAATATCCACGGCCTCTGCTGGTGTGACGCCGTTCGGTAGCCATCCGCCACAACCTCGAACGGTCATGGCGGGACGCCGAGGATAGCGCATTTCGCACGGCGCTTTAACGGGGTGGCAACTGCTGCAGACGCTCTAGAATGTCGAGTACGACCATTCGTGGCGGCCGCTCATCGGTTTCGACCACCAGGTCGGCAATTTCCCGATAAAGCGGATCGCGGATCGCCAGCAGATCCCGCAGGGTCTTGGCCGGGTCGGCGGTGCGCAGCAATGGCCGATTGCGGTCGCGAGACGTGCGGCCGACCTGCTGCTCGACTGACGCATGCAGATAAACCACCCGCCCACCGGCATGCAGTGCCCGACGATTGGCTTCGCGCATGACCGCGCCCCCGCCTGTCGCCAGCACCACACCGTCGCAATCGCACAGCTCGGCAATCATTGCCTGCTCGCGATCACGAAAACCCGGTTCGCCTTCCTTATCGAAGATCCAAGGGATATTGGCGCCCGTGCGCAATTCAATTTCCTTATCGGAATCTTTGAATGGCAGGCGCAGCTCTTTGGCCAGCAACCGGCCGATGGTGCTTTTTCCAGCCCCCATCGGTCCAACAAGAATCAAATTTCGCACAGAATCAATGACTCACAGCAATCGCCCGATTATTCATGATACGCGGAGTGAGGAATACCAACAGCTCGGATTTTTTCTCCGAAACCACATCACGCCGGAAAAGGCGGCCAAGATACGGCACATCGCCAAGAAATGGCACCTTATCTACAACCTTGCTCTGAGTATTTGAGAAAACACCACCAATGACGATGGTCTCGCCATCGTTGACCAGGACCTTGGCGTTGACTTCGTTTTTCTTGATGGGGGGTACATCCTGAACCTTGTTCAGGTAGTCCGGTTCGTCCTTGGTCACCTTGACTTCCATGATGATCCGGTTGTCGGGCGTGATCTGCGGCGTCACCTCCAGCGACAGCGACGCCTCCTTGAACGACACCGAAGTCGCGCCACTGGAGCTGGCTTCCTGATAGGGAATTTCCGTGCCCTTGAGGATTTTGGCGGTTTCCTTGTCGGACGTGACCACCTTGGGCTGCGAGACGATTTCCCCGTTGCCGGTTTTCTCCATGGCCGTCAGCTCCAGGTCCAGCAAGACGTTATCGGTGATGAAGGCGATGCCGATTCCCGAGGTGTTGTTGGCTACGCCCATGTCGACGAACGGTGAGTTGGTGCTGGTACTGCCGGGCGTGCCAATGGTCGATGACCCATTGAGTCCATTGCTGACGCCGGAGGTGTTCCAGTTGCCCTTGTTCTGTATCGAACCACCCCAGCGCACCCCGAGGCTTTTGTCATAGTCGACGTTGGCTTCGACAATGCGCGCCTCGATCATCACCTGACGCACAGGGATATCCAGCTGCGTGACGATCCTGCGCAGCTCATCCAGCCGGTCCTGGGTCTGGTAGGCAATGATGTTGTTGGTGCGTTCATCGACGGTGATTGATCCCCGTTCGTCGGGTTTCGCTTCGGCACTGGTCACCGACTGGAAGAGCTTGGCGATATCCGCCGCCTTGGCGTAATTGACCTGCAACAGCTCCCGACGCAACGGCGCCAGATCGGCAATCTGCTTCTGCGATTCGAGCTCCTGACGCTCACGGGCAGCAATTTCATCGGCCGGCGCAACCAGCAGGACATTGCCGACCTTGCGCTTGTCCAGCCCCTTGGTTTTCAGCACCAGATCCAGCGCCTGATCCCACGGCACGTTCTGCAAGCGCAGGGTAATTCCCCCCTGGACCGTGTCGCTGGCCACCAGATTGAGGTTGGTGAAATCGGCGATCAGTTGCAGCACCGAGCGCACATCGATGTCCTGGAAGTTCAGCGATAGCTTCTCGCCACTGTAGGCCTGTTGCCCGGCATTGCGTTTTTGCAGTTCGTCGACCGTCGCCGGGCGAACGCTGACCGTGAGCTTATTGTCAGTCTGATAGGTCGAGTAATCGAACGTGCCGCCGGGCTCAATGCTGATGGTGGCTCGATCGCCGCTCGCGCTGGCATTGACGAACTGCACGGGCGTGGCGAAATCCTTCACGTCCAGGCGCACGCGCAATCGCTCGGGCAATAAGGTCTTGGCAAATCCGACGATGATCCTGCCTTCGCGCTCTTGTATGTCGGGCGCAATCGATGGATCCGACAAGTCGATCACCACGTTGCCTTCGCCCTGGGTCCCCCGCTGGAAATCCACACCCCGAATGGCCTTGCCCGCCGTCGCAACGGCTCGTGCCGGAACCGGCGTTGCTACCGCCGCCGGCCTGGATATCGACGGTTTGACTCCCTGCCCGACAACAACCAGCAGATTGTTACCTTCTATTCGCGAGTCGTACGGGGCCGGCTGGGTCAGGTTGATGATCAATCGCGTACGGTCCCGGGCTTCCACCACCGTCGCACTTCGGGCATTTCCACTGCCCAGATCGTGAGTCTTGCTCGCCAGCTGACTGGCGACACCCGGCAAATCCAGGGCAATCCGGGCTGGCGAATCCGTCGTGTAGCCGTGGGGCACCGGGGGCGGCGCATCGAACGACAACTTCAACTCGACACGGTCACCCGGCAGCGCTGCGACATCCAGCGCCTTGAGATTGGCCGCTTGTACCATCGGCGACAACAACGCTATCCATAGCGAAAGGCCGACGGTGGAAAGAATCCTGTTCATTATTGGAGTTCCACTATGAGTGCTCTTTCAAAGGGATGGTCCGGGGACGCTCCAGCCACGCACCCTGACCATCGGGGACAATTTCAACCATATCGACTTGAGAGCCACTGATCGCAACGATCCGTCCGTGGTTACGCCCCAGGTAATCGCCGACTTTCAGCCGGTGCACCCCACCCGCCCCGCGCAGCAGGGCATAGGAGCCCGTTGCATTGGAAAGGGTGCCGACCATTTCAAACTGCTCGATGTTGAAGCCTTCGAGGTATTGCTTGACCCGACCCGGGTCAGGTTTGACGTTACCCGAACCCCGCCGCCGGGCCGCCAGATCAGTGCTGATCTGCGGCGAAAACGGGCTGCGCAGATTCGCCGCGTTGTAAGTGAATGCAGGGTAAGACTGGAATACTGGCGTTGGTTCAATCTTCCCCGGCCCGTGCAGGCGCATTTCGTCCATGTACGCGTCCAGATCGGTGTAGTCATCGCCCCCGCCACAACCGGACAGGGCAGACAGCAACACCACCACCGAAAAACAACGTGCCGGGCTCATTGATGCTGTCCCTTGTCGTTGTAGCGGTAGGTCTTGGCGAGGATGGTCAAGCGCAGTTTCGGACCACCCTCAGGGCTGACAGGAGCCAGATCGAAATCGTGCAAGGTAACGATTCGCGGCAACCCGGCCACACCACTGACGAAGGTGGCCAGGTCGTGGTATTCCCCGGCGACCGTGATCTGGATCGGCAGTTCGATGTAGAACGGCTGGGCCACCTCCGGCAGCAACTTGATCTCTTCGAACTCCAGGCCACTGTCGAGGCCCGTACGCGTGATGTCTTCGAGCAGGCCGGGCACTTCGGTATCGCTGGGCAATTGCCGCAACAGCACGACGAAGGTGTTCTCCATCTCTTTCAACTGCCGGGAATAGAGATCCAGGTTCGCCGCCATGCGGGCCTTGCTGGCGAACTGCTCCTTGAGTGTCGACTCTTCCTCGCGCTTGAGATCGAGCTGGCTCACAAGGTCGCGGGTGGAAAAATTATAGCCAAAGGCCAGCACCAGAAACACGAGCAAAGCGACCACCAGACACTTGATCGCCGGCGGCCAGGAACCCATGTTGCTGGTATCCAGATCATTGATGTCGATCTTGCGCAGCCCTTCAAACCATTCGGACAGACTCATTTGCCCCCCTCCGGTGTTGCGGGTTGAGTCTGGCGGACGGTCAACTGGAAGACGTTTGCCTGCTCCAACTGGCCGGCAGCCGTGGCCTTGACTTCGGTCAGGCTCGGCGCATCGAACCAGTCTGACGCCTCGAGGTTGCGCATCAATTCTGAAACGCGGTTGTTGGATTGTGCGGCACCGGTGATGGACAAGGTCTTTGCGGTCATTTTCACTTCGGTGAAATACACGCCGTCGGGCAGGGCTCTCGCCAACTGGTCAAATATTCGCCCGCTGATTTGGCGATTGCCTTGCAGGTCCTGGATGACGCCCATGCGCTCGACCAATTGCTGACGGCGCGCCTTGAGATCATTGATCTGACTGATTCGCTCATCGACCACGGCGACTTGCTTGCCGATGTAATCGTTACGGGCGACTTGCTGGTCGATGGCACCGCCAATGACCTGGTTCGCGACCAGCACCGTACCCATCGCGCCCACCATTGCCGCCACCAGGACCAGCAGGAAGCGCTTGCGGCGGACTTCACGCCGCTCCTCGCGCCAGGGTAAAAGGTTGATCCGTGCCATCAGTCGAAGCTCCTGAGGGCCAGACCGCAGGCGATCATCAACGCGGGGGCATCACTCGCCAGGGCAGCGCCATTGACCTTGCTGCCCAGAGTCATTTCGCAAAACGGGTTCGCGACCTGGGTCGGGGTGCCCAATTGCTGCTCGATCAAACGGTCCAGCCCCGGGATCGACGCCGTACCGCCGGCCAGCAGGACATGGTCGACGGCGCTGTACTGGCCGGAAGCAAGGAAGAAGTGCAACGAGCGCGACACCTGCTGCACCAGCGCCTCTCGAAATGGCTGCAAGACCTCAGCGGCATAGTCATCCGGCAACCCGCCCTTCTTTTGCGCCAGCCCCGCCTGCTCCAGCGTCAGGCCGTAGCGACGCTGGATTTCCTCGGTCAGTTGCCGACCGCCGAACAGTTGTTCGCGGGTGTAGATAATCCGCCCGTTGTGCAGCACGCTCAGGGTGGTCATGGTGGCGCCGATGTCCACCACTGCGACCGTCAAAGGTTTCTCGGAAACCGCGAGTCGACTGGCCAGAAGTTCGAATGAACGCTCCAGCGCGTAGGCCTCGACATCGACCACGCGGGCGGTCAGCCCCGCCAGGGCCAGGGCGGCCTCGCGGACTTCGACGTTTTCCTTGCGACAAGCGGCGAGCAGCACGTTGACGCGCTCGGGATTACGCCCGGAGGTGCCCTGGACTTCAAAGTCGATCGCGACTTCGTCCAGGGGATAAGGAATGTACTGGTCAGCTTCGATTTTCAGCTGGCTTTCCATTTCGTCTTCGCAAAGACCGGCATCCATCTCGAGGGTCTTGGTGATCACCGCTGAGCCCGCCACGGCCACGGCCACGTTCTTGAGGGCGGTTCTGGCCTTGGCCAGCGCGCGAGTGAGGGCCAGCCCCACACCTTCGAGCTCGGCGATATTCTTTTCGATCACCGCGCCGACCGGCAATGGCTCGACCGCATAGGCCTCGACCCGGTAGCGCTCACCCTGACGGCTCAACTCAAGAAGTTTCACCGAGGTGGAACTGATGTCGATTCCCAGCAGCGTATTGGATTTTTTCTTGAAGAGTCCTGGCACTACCAATTCCCTATGACTTTCCGTGAGTTACGGACTCTGCAATGTCCATTGCGTTCAATCCACCCGTCTTGACAGCAGCGCCAGCCACGCTCCCGATCAGAAAAATGCTTATAATGCCCAGCGTTTTTTTCCGCTTTTGCTCAAGCGCGGGTCGTTCTCGATTAGCCTGAACCCTGTTGCCCAATTCATTTTTTACCCTGGATATCCAAAAGCCTTGATTCGTCTGCTGAAGTTTTTCGGTTGGTCCATCGTCGCGGTTTTCTGCGGACTCCTTCTGGGTCTGAGCGGGGCGTACCTTTACCTTAGTCCCGGACTACCGTCCGTGGAGGCGCTGAGAAGCATCCAGTTGCAGATCCCTTTGCGGGTCTACAGCAGCGATAACAAGTTGATCGCAGAATTTGGCGAAATGCGCCGTACACCGATCCGTTTCGCCGACATTCCCCCCAATTTCATCAATGCGTTACTAAGTGCTGAAGACGACAATTTCGCCAACCACTACGGCGTCGATCCGAGCAGCCTGATGCGTGCCGCGACCCAACTGGTCAAAAGCGGACACATCCAGTCCGGCGGCAGCACGATCACCATGCAGGTGGCGAAGAACTTCTTCCTGACCAGCGAACGCAGCTTTTCACGCAAGACCACCGAGATCCTGCTGGCCCTGCAGATCGAACAGCAGCTGACCAAGGACGAGATCCTCGAGCTGTACGTCAACAAGATCTATCTGGGTAACCGCGCCTACGGCATCGAGGCGGCGGCGCAGGTCTATTACGGCAAATCGATCCGCGATGTCAGCCTGGCGCAGATGGCGATGATCGCTGGCCTGCCCAAGGCGCCGTCGCGCTTCAACCCGCTGGCCAACCCGGCGCGCAGCAAGGAGCGTCGCGACTGGATCCTGGGGCGCATGTACAAGCTCGGAAAAATCAGCGAGGCCGACTACACCGCTGCAGTCAACGAGCCACTGAACGCCAGCTATCACGTGCCGACCCCGGAAGTGAACGCCCCGTACATCGCCGAAATGGCCCGTGCCGAAATGGTCGGGCGTTACGGTAGCGATGCGTATACCGAAGGCTTCCGCGTCACGACCACGGTACCGAGCGACCTCCAGGAGCTGGCCAACACCGCGGTCCACGAAGGCCTGATGACCTACGACCAGCGTCACGGCTATCGCGGGCCAGAGTCGCGGCTGCCGGGCAAGACCCGCGAGGCCTGGGCAACCGAGCTGACCAAACAACGCATCATCAGCGGCCTGGAACCGGCCATCGTGACCCAGATCGACAAGACCGGCCTGCAGGTACTGACCCGCACCGGTCAGGAACACGTGAACTGGGACACCATGAAGTGGGCCCGGCCGTTCCTGAACACCAACAGCATGGGCGCCAACCCGAAACAACCCTCGGACGTGGCCCAGGTCGGCGATCTGATTCGCGTGCAGCGTCAGCCGGACAATTCGCTGAAGTTCAGCCAGATCCCACAGGCCCAGGGCGCTCTGGTGTCCCTGGACCCACAGAACGGCGCCATTCGTTCGCTGGTGGGCGGCTTCGCCTTCGAACAGAGCAACTACAACCGCGCATTGCAGGCCAAGCGCCAGCCGGGCTCGAGCTTCAAACCGTTCGTCTACGCCGCCGCACTGGATAGCGGCTACACCGCCTCCAGCCTGGTGAACGACGCACCGATCGTGTTCGTCGACGAGTACCTGGACAAGGTCTGGCGCCCGAAGAACGACACCAACACCTTCCTCGGCCCGATTCGCCTGCGTGAAGCGCTGTACAAGTCGCGCAACCTGGTGTCGATCCGCTTGCTGCAAGCGATGGGCGTCGGCAAGACCATCGACTACATCACGCGCTTCGGTTTCAACAAACAGGACTTGCCACCCAACCTGTCCCTGGCGCTGGGCACCGCGACCCTGACGCCCATGGAAATCGCCACCGGCTGGAGCGCCTTCGCCAACGGCGGCTACAAGATCACCCCGTACATCATCGACAAGATCGAAAGCCGCAACGGCGACACGCTGTTCGTCGCCAACCCGCCGAGCGTGCCTCAGGGCGGCGCTGCCAGCGATGGCATTGCCGTGCCAACCGCCCAAGCCTTCACGGTCAACGCAACGCCGGGCGAGGCACCGGGCACTACGCCGACACCACAAGCACCCGCCGTGGCCGAACGCATCGTTGATGGGCGCACCACGTACATCCTCAACAGCATGCTTGAGGATGTGATCAAGCTCGGCACCGGTCGCCGCGCGCTCGCCCTGGGCCGCCCTGACATTGCCGGCAAGACCGGTACGACCAACGAATCCAAGGACGCCTGGTTCTCCGGCTACAACGCCGATTACGTGACGACCGTGTGGACCGGCTTCGATCAACCGGAAAGCCTGGGTCGCAAGGAATTCGGCGGCACCGTCGCGCTGCCGATCTGGATGAACTACATGGGCGCCGCGCTCAAAGGCAAACCACCGCATACTCAATCGGAGCCCGAAGGCATCCTCAGCCTGCGAGTCGATCCGATCAGCGGTCGCGCAGCCAGCCCGGGCACCCCGGGGGCCTACTTTGAACTGTTCAAGGTCGAAGATACGCCACCGTCCGGGAACGAGCTGGGTAACGGTCTGGCACCTGGCAGCCCACTGCCGGCGGATGAAGCGGCGCCGATCGATTTGTTCTGATCACGGCAATATTAAAACGCCCTGCCTTCGAGAGAAGAGCGGGGCTTTTTATTGCCTGCCGGTTTTGATGTTGGCCGACCCGGCCTCTTCGCGAGCAAGCCCGCTCCCACAGGATTGGAGGCGAACACAAACCTGTACTCACCCTCGTCCAATGTGGGAGCGGGCTTGCTCGCGAAGAGGCCATCAAAAACCCCACAAAACCTTCAGGCACAAAAAAGCCCCGACTCTCACAAGCCGGGGCTTTTCGTTGAAGCGCTACAACGGCTTAGCCGTTGAACACGTCATCCACGCTTTTGAGCGGGTAGTTCTTCGGATACGGCAGGGTCGCCACGCCGGTCTCGATGGCAGCTTTGGCCACAGCATCGGAGATCAGGGTGATCAGACGGGCATCCATTGGCTTCGGAATGATGTACTCACGACCGAATTCCAGCTTGATGCCGCCGTAGGCGTCGCACACTTCCTGAGGCACCGGCAGCTTGGCCAGTTCACGCAGGGCGTTGGCCGCAGCCACTTTCATTTCTTCGTTGATGCGCTTGGCGCGAACGTCCAGGGCACCGCGGAAGATGAACGGGAAGCCCAGTACGTTGTTGACCTGGTTCGGGTAGTCGGAACGACCGGTGGCCATGATCACGTCGCTACGGGTAGCGTGCGCCAGCTCCGGGGAGATTTCCGGATCAGGGTTCGAGCAGGCGAACACGATCGGGTTAGGCGCCATCGACAGCAGGCCTTCAGCACTCAGCAGGTTCGGGCCGGACAGACCAACGAACACATCAGCGCCTTGCAGGGCGTCAGCCAGGGTGCGCTTGTCGGTCGCGTGAGCGAACACAGCCTTGTACTGGTTCAGGTCGTCACGGCCGGAGTGGATCACGCCGGTGCGGTCGACCATGTAGATGTTTTCGATGTTGGCGCCCATGCTCACCAGCAACTTCATGCAGGAGATGGCGGCAGCGCCGGCACCCAGGCAGACGATCTTGGCTTCCGGCAGGGTTTTGCCAGCGATTTCCAGGGCGTTGATCATGCCGGCGGCGGTCACGATAGCGGTGCCGTGCTGGTCATCGTGGAATACCGGAATATCGCACTGCTCGATCAGAGCGCGCTCGATTTCAAAGCACTCTGGTGCCTTGATGTCTTCCAGGTTGATGCCACCGAAGGTGATGGAGATGCGCTTGACGGTGTCGATGAAGGCTTGCGGGCTTTCGGAGTCGACTTCGATGTCGAAAACGTCGATGCCGGCGAAGCGCTTGAACAGTACGCCTTTGCCTTCCATCACTGGCTTGGAAGCCAATGGGCCGAGGTTACCCAGACCGAGAATCGCGGTGCCATCGGAAATGACTGCAACCAGGTTGCCTTTGCCGGTGTACTTGTAGGCCAGTTCAGGATCGCGGGCGATCTCGCGTACTGGTTCGGCTACGCCCGGGCTGTAGGCCAGCGACAGGTCGCGAGCGGTAGCAGTGGCCTTGGTGAGCTCGACACTCAGCTTCCCTGGACGAGGATTGGCGTGATATTCGAGAGCGGCAGTTTTCAGATCAGACATTTTGGCATTCCGCTTTTTACTGTTGGACAGACTGGTCAGCGAGGATACGCGCCTCGCAAAGTCCCCACAAGACTGACTGGTCACCCCTGTCAAGCGCCCGGCCCTACGACTTTGGGCCAAGAGCCACGGCATACAAGGGTTAGACTGTTCACAATCAGCGCAAAAAATGTCTACAATTTTTTATCACTGCACGACTTGAAACATCGCCGGGTCGGTCAAGGGCAACATCCAGCGCGCCTGACCTTCTTTCAGTCCGCCACGTCGCGAACGATCCAGTACCCACCCGCGCGCCTCGATCTGCTTGCCTTCGAGCCTTTCCAGCAAGCCCGCATCAAACCGCCCCAGCAGATTGGGTGCAACGCGCAATACAACCGAATCCTGTAACTCGATCCAAACCCCGCCGCGATTGCGTTGAACCTTGCTCACACGACCGCTGAGCACGGCGAACCCGGAAGTGCTGATCTGCTCCGCCTTCAGTACAGGCGACTGGCGCCATACACCGAGCCCGGCCTGTCGAGCGCTGGTTTCTGCAGCTTGCTGACAGGTGACCAGATCGACATTCGGCGCCACGGCCACCTGAAAACCCAGGCCTTCGGCGAGCATTTGCGCTTCGAGGTTGGCGCCATCGGCACCGTAGACATGAGCCAGGGTGCGGCCGTAATGGTCCTTGCCTTCTTTGCCAGGCAGCAAACCAACCTGACCGTCGCTAGCCGCTACCAAGGCTTCGAGTCGCTTGCGCGCGACCACAGCGAACGGTTCGTCGGAACGGCCATTCTTGCCCAGTTCCGGCGTATTCAAGCCGATCATGCGCACACTGCGGCCATCGCTCAGGCGCAGGGTGTCGCCGTCCACCACCCGCTGCACCGCGACAGGCGCCAGGCCGCTGGGTGTCGGGCAAAATGCCTGGGCGCCGGATAGCCAAATCGCGGACATAAAAAAGGCGCCCGCGAGGGACGCCTTCTTCATCAGCATGGAAAAACCGCAACGGCTTCCCAAGTTGATTGGCCTTAGGCCTTTTTCGCGCCGAAAGCACCGAAACGGTCGGCGAAGCGCTGTACGCGGCCGCCAGTGTCCAGAGTCTTCTGCTTACCGGTGTAGAACGGGTGGCATTCGTTGCAAACGTCGATCGCCAGGGCTTTGCCGAAGGTCGAACGGGTTTCGAACTTGTTGCCGCAGCTGCAGGTAACAGCAACTGCTGGGTATTCTGGATGGATATCAGCTTTCATGGTGTCTTCCTCAGGCTAGCGTGCCGCCACCCAACACTATTGTTGAATACCGCACGTAATTAGGCCGCGGATTCTACCAGACAATGCCAATCACGCAAGCTGTCCCTGAGACCGACCGTCTGCTAGGCTCCCGGCCTCAAGCGCATTCCCATGTGGGAGCGGGCTTGCTCGCGAAAGCGGTGTGTCAGGCGATAAATGCGTTGACTGACACTCCTTCTTCGCGAGCAAGCCCGCTCCCACAATTGATCTGCGTCCACTCCTTCTTTTGTTGCCTGCTAATCGAGATCCCCCCGCGTGCCCGACGCCATTTTGCGCCTCGCCCTGCCTTCGCCGCTGCGCCGCCTGTTCGACTACCGCGCTCCGGCCGGCGTCCTGCGCGCCCAGTTGCACCCCGGCATGCGCCTGCGGGTACCGTTCGGCCGACGGGAGATGATCGGTATTCTGGTGGAAGTCACCGACACCAGCGAAGTGCCGGTCGAGAAACTCAAGCCGGCCCTGGCCCTGCTCGACGCTACGCCACCGCTGCCGCCCGCGCTGTTCAAGCTGTGCCTGTGGACGTCCCAGTATTACCAGCACAGCCTCGGCGACACTTTGAGCTGGGCGCTGCCGGTTTTGCTGCGCCAGGGTGAATTAGCCGAAGCACGCCAGGAGCGCTTCTGGTCCGCCGCGCCGGGGGCCAGCCTCGACGATCCGCGCATCGCCCGCGCCCCGCGCCAGCGTGAAGCCCTGGCCACGCTGGCCCAACATCCCCATGGCGTCGCCCATCAATTGCTGAGCAAACTGATGCTGAGCAAGGACAGCCTGGATTTGCTGCTGGCCAAGGACCTGGTGCAGGTCGAGATCCGCCGGCACGCCCCTGGCGCACGCCACGAACACTGGCTGGCGCAACCGGAACTCCCCCTAAACCCGGAGCAACGCGCCGCCTATGAGGCGATTCGCGCCGGCTTCGACAGTTATCACGCGTTCCTGCTGGCCGGCGTCACCGGCAGCGGCAAGACCGAAGTCTATCTGCAGTTGATCCGCGAAACCCTCGAGGCCGGCAAGCAGGCGCTGGTGCTGATCCCGGAAATCAACCTCGGCCCGCAGACCCTGGCGCGCTTCGAACAGCGTTTCAATGCCCGTATCGCGCTGATCCATTCGGCGGTCAATGACCGCGAACGCCTCGAGGCCTGGCTGGCCGCGCGGGACGGTGAGGCCGACATCATTATCGGCACCCGCTCGGCCCTGTTCACTCCGATGAAGAACCCCGGTCTGATCATCATCGACGAAGAGCACGACGGCTCCTATAAACAGCAGGAAGGTTTGCGCTACCACGCCCGCGATCTGGCATTGGTGCGGGCGCGACAGGAAAACATTCCGATTGTCCTCGGCTCCGCCACCCCTTCGCTGGAAAGCCTGCACAACGCCTACACCGGCCGCTACGGGCTGCTGCGCTTGAACGAGCGAGCCGGCGGCGCCAAACAGCCGCGCTTTCTGCGTCTGGACGTGAAAAGCCGCCCGCTGGACAGCGGCATTTCCGGGCCGATGCAACAAGCCATCGGCCAGACTCTGGCCGCCGGACAGCAAGTCCTGGTGTTCCTCAACCGCCGCGGCTTCGCCCCGACCCTGCTGTGCCATGACTGTGGCTGGATGTCCGAGTGCCAGCGCTGTGATGCGCGAATGACCGTGCACCAGCGTTACGGCGAGTTGCGCTGCCACCATTGCGGCTACGTCGAACGCGTGCCGCGCCAGTGCCCGAAGTGCAACAAGGTCGATCTGCGCCCCGTTGGCGCCGGCACCGAACGGGCCGAGGAGCGCCTGGCGATTCTGTTCCCGGACTATCCGGTGCTGCGGGTCGACCGCGACAGCACATCGCGCAAGGATGCGATGAACCAGTTGTTCGCGACCATTCAAAAAGGCCAGCCGTGCATCCTGATCGGCACGCAGATGCTTGCCAAAGGTCACCACTTTCCACGGGTGACGCTGGTGTCGATCCTCGACGCCGACGGCGGCCTGTTCTCCGGTGACTTCCGCGCCAGCGAGCGCATGGCTCAATTGATCGTGCAGGTCGCCGGCCGCGCTGGTCGCGCCGAGGAGCCGGGCAAGGTGATTATCCAGACGCACCTGGCCGACCATCCACTGCTGGTGCAATTGACCGAGCAAGGCTATTTCGCCTTTGCCGAACAGGCCTTGAGCGAACGCCGCGCGGCCGGTCTGCCGCCGTTTGCGCACCTGGCGCTGCTGCGGGCCGAGGCGCATAAACCGGGTCAGGCCGAAGGCTTCCTGGATGAGGCTTGCAGCGAGGCGGAGCGTTTGCTGGCCGAGCAGAATCTGACCGGGATCGAGTTATTGGGACCGGTCCCGGCACCGATGGAGCGCCGGGCCGGGCGTTATCGTGCACAGCTGTTGGTACAGGCCACGGCGCGAGCACCCTTGCATCGATTGCTGGCCAGTTGGTTGCTGGTGCTGGAGCAGATGCCGAGCGGGCGGGCGGTGCGTTGGTCCTTGGATGTCGACCCCGTAGATCTATATTGATTTTGAGATCGCTTTCGCGAGCAAGCCCGCTCCCACAATGGTTCTCGGGTGGAACTAAATTTTGTATCCACCTCAAAACCTGTGGGAGCGGCGGTGCGACGATTCGACTTGCTCGCGAAGAGGCCCTAATTGTCACCACACATCCACATCCTGCCTGCTAAGGTTGGCAAGCCCGTCTTCGCAACGGATAATGCCCAGTTTTTCCACCAGCGCATGATGCGCCGCCGCACCTGCGGTCGAAAGAGAAGACCATGAAAGACACCATTCGCCAGCTGATCCAACAAGCCATCACCCAACTCGTCAACGAAGGTGTGTTGCCTGAAGGCCTGTCGCCGGCGATCCAGGTGGAAAACTCCCGCGACAAGAAGAACGGCGATTTCGCCAGCAACATCGCCATGATGCTGGCCAAGCCCGCCGGCATGAAGCCCCGCGACCTGGCGGAAAAAATCATCGCCGCCCTGCCGGCTGACGAAAATGTCGCCAAGACCGAAATCGCCGGCCCGGGCTTCCTGAACTTCTTCCAGAACACCGACGCCCTGGCCGCACGCCTGGACGCGGCCCTGGCCGACACCCACATCGGCGTGCGCAAGGCCGGCCCGGTGCAGCGCACCGTGGTCGACCTGTCGGCGCCGAACCTGGCCAAGGAGATGCACGTCGGTCACCTGCGCTCGACCATCATCGGCGACGGCGTGGCCCGCGTGCTGGAGTTCCTCGGCGACACCGTGATCCGTCAGAACCACGTCGGCGACTGGGGCACCCAGTTCGGCATGCTGATGGCTTACCTGCAGGAAAACCCGATCACCAGCGACGAGCTGTCGGACCTGGAGAACTTCTACCGTGCCGCCAAGCAACGCTTCGACGAATCCGAAGAGTTCGCCGACCGTGCCCGTGGCCTGGTGGTCAAGTTGCAGGCCGGCGACGCCGATTGCCTGGCCCTGTGGACCAAGTTCAAGGACATCTCGCTGTCCCACTGCCAGAAGATCTACGAACTGCTCAACGTTAAACTGACCATGGCCGACGTGATGGGCGAAAGCGCCTACAACGACGACCTGATCAACGTGGTCAACGACTTGAAGGCCGCAGGCATGCTGGTCGAGAGCAACGGCGCCCAGTGCGTGTTCCTCGACGAGTTCAAGAACGCCGACGGCGACCCGCTGCCGGTGATCATCGTCAAGGCTGACGGCGGCTACCTCTACGCCACCACCGACCTGGCGGCCGTGCGCTACCGCAGCGGCAAGCTCAAGGCCGATCGTGCGCTGTACTTCGTCGACCAGCGTCAGGCCCTGCACTTCCAGCAAGTGTTCGCCGTGGCGCGCAAGGCCGGTTTCGTGACCCATCCGATGGAAATGGAACACATGGGCTTCGGCACCATGAACGGCGCGGACGGTCGTCCGTTCAAAACCCGTGATGGCGGCACCGTGAAGCTGATCGACCTGCTGACCGAAGCCCAGGAGCGCGCCTACACCCTGGTCAAGGACAAGAACCCGGAACTTGCCGAAGCCGAGTTGCGCAACATCGCCAAGGTGGTGGGCATCGGCGCAGTGAAGTACGCCGACCTGTCCAAGCACCGCACCAGCGACTACAGCTTCAACTTCGACCTGATGCTCAACTTCGAAGGCAACACCGCGCCGTACCTGCTGTACGCCTACACCCGCGTGGCCGGCGTGTTCCGCAAGCTCGGCAAGGACTTCAGCGAAGTCGAAGGCCAGATCGTCCTCGAAGCGGCGCACGAACATGAACTGGCGGCGAAGCTTGCGCAGTTCGGTGAAATCCTGAACAACGTGTCCGAAAAAGGCACCCCGCACATCCTTTGCACTTACCTGTACGACGTCGCCGGCCTGTTCTCCAGCTTCTACGAGAACTGCCCGATCCTCGCCGCCGATACCCCGGCACAAATGCAGAGCCGCCTGCGCCTCGCCGCGCTGACCGGACGCACCCTCAAGCAAGGCCTGGAACTCTTGGGCCTGGAAACTCTGGAGCGTATGTAAGTTGGCTGCCAAGAAAAAACCTGCACCCAAGCGTGGCGCCAGCCGTTACCAAGCTCCTGCAAAGCAACCGATTCCGGGTTGGTTGTGGATGGTCATCGGCCTCACGGTCGGTGCGTTCCTTGTGTTCTTGATGAAACTGGAGCCGGGCAAGGGCAGCGACACGGTCAAGCGTGAAAAGGTCGAGCAACAGCAACAGCAGAAAGCCAGCAAGATCGCCGAGGCCAACAAGACCCCGCCGAGCCCGACGCAACCGGTGAAGCCGAAGTACGACTTCTACACCTTGCTGCCGGAATCGGAAGTCATCGTGCCGCCGGATGCCGTGCCGGAAAAAACCCTGCCGACGCCGCAAGTGCCTGCCATCCCGACCACGCCGGTCACCCCGGCCGAAGCGGCGAAGATCGACACCGCACGGGCCCAGGCTGCCTTGGCCGGGATTACTCCGCCTCCTGCACCACCGGTCAAGGCTGCGCCTGTGACGAAGTTTTTCCTGCAGGCTGGCTCGTTCCGCAAAGAGACTGATGCGGACAAGGTGCGGGCGCAGATCATCCTGCTGGGCCAGGCCGTGGCGGTTGAGTCCGGCACGGTGAAAGACGAAACCTGGTATCGGGTTCTGGTCGGTCCGTTCAGCAACCGCGAGCAACTGACCACCGCGCAGAAACAATTGGCGGGCGCAGGCTTCAGCAATTTGTTGTTACAACAACGCCAGAGCCGCTGATCGATTGCCCCAGACACCGCGTCATCGTTCTTCGCGAGCAAGCCCGCTCCCACATTCGACCGCATTCCAATGTGGGAGCGGGCTTGCTCGCGAAGGCGCCCTGGTAAACACCACAGACTCCATCTGACTCACACCGCTCGTCCCCCGCCGCGTCCTACAGTTGAAATCCACTCCAGCACCCCCATATGAATGGGCATAAGGCATTTTCGCCCCGCTGCGTGGAGACTCTTCCCTTGACCACCATCGTTTCAGTTCGCCGCCACGGCAAAGTCGTCATGGGCGGCGACGGCCAGGTTTCCCTTGGTAATACCGTGATGAAAGGCAACGCGAAAAAAGTTCGCCGCCTGTACCACGGTCAGGTCATCGCCGGTTTTGCCGGTGCCACCGCCGACGCCTTTACCCTCTTCGAACGTTTCGAAGGCCAGCTTGAAAAACACCAGGGTCACCTGGTGCGCGCCGCCGTCGAGCTCGCCAAAGAATGGCGCACCGACCGCTCCCTGAGCCGCCTTGAAGCCATGCTCGCGGTTGCCAACAAGGACGCCTCCCTGATCATCACCGGCAACGGCGATGTGGTTGAGCCCGAAGACGGCCTGATTGCCATGGGTTCCGGTGGCGCCTACGCCCAGGCCGCGGCCAGCGCGCTGCTGAAAAAGACCGACCTGTCAGCCCGGGAAATCGTCGAAACCGCCCTCGGTATCGCCGGCGACATCTGTGTATTCACCAACCACACCCAGACCATTGAGGAGCAGGACTGCGCCGAGTAAGCCCGTGCAGCCATCGCACCACGGCTCATTCTTGCTTGAGGTCCACTGAATATTATGTCCATGACTCCCCGTGAAATCGTCCACGAACTCAACCGCCACATCATCGGCCAGGACGATGCCAAGCGCGCCGTCGCCATTGCCCTGCGCAACCGCTGGCGCCGCATGCAACTGCCCGAAGAGCTGCGCGTTGAAGTAACGCCAAAGAACATCCTGATGATTGGCCCGACCGGTGTCGGTAAAACCGAGATCGCCCGTCGCCTGGCCAAACTGGCCAATGCGCCGTTCATCAAGGTCGAAGCGACCAAGTTCACTGAAGTCGGCTATGTCGGCCGCGACGTCGAATCGATCATTCGTGACCTGGCCGATGCGGCGATCAAGCTGCTGCGCGAACAGGAAATCGTCAAGGTTCGCCACCGCGCCGAAGACGCCGCCGAAGAGCGCATCCTCGATGCATTGCTGCCACCGGCGCGCATGGGCTTCAGCAGCGACGACGCCCCGACTGCCGACTCCAACACCCGTCAACTGTTCCGCAAGCGCCTGCGTGAAGGTCAGCTGGATGACAAGGAGATCGAAATCGAGGTCGCCGAATTGACCGGCGTCGATATCTCCGCGCCACCGGGCATGGAAGAAATGACCAACCAGTTGCAAAGCCTGTTTGCCAACATGGGCAAGGGCAAGAAGAAAGCCCGCAAGCTCAAGGTCAAGGAAGCGCTCAAGCTGGTGCGCGACGAAGAAGCCGGTCGCCTGGTCAACGATGAAGAGTTGAAGGCCAAGGCCCTGGAAGCGGTCGAGCAGCACGGCATCGTGTTCATCGACGAAATCGACAAGGTCGCCAAGCGTGGCAATTCCGGTGGCGTCGATGTGTCCCGCGAAGGCGTGCAGCGCGACCTGCTGCCGCTGATCGAAGGCTGCACCGTCAACACCAAGCTGGGCATGGTCAAGACCGACCACATCCTGTTCATTGCTTCGGGTGCGTTCCACCTGAGCAAGCCGAGCGACCTGGTGCCCGAGCTGCAAGGCCGTCTGCCGATCCGTGTCGAACTCAAGGCCCTGACCCCTGAGGATTTCGAACGCATCCTCAGCGAGCCTCACGCCTCGCTCACCGAGCAATACTGCGCTCTGCTGAAAACCGAAGGCCTGGGCATCGAGTTCCAGCCGAGCGGCATCAAGCGCATCGCGGAGATCGCCTGGCAGGTCAACGAGAAAACCGAAAACATCGGCGCCCGTCGCCTGCACACCCTGCTCGAGCGCCTGCTCGAAGAGGTGTCGTTCAGCGCCGGCGACCTGGCCAGCGCCCATGACGACAAGGTGATCCAGATCGACGCCGACTACGTCAACAGCCACCTGGGCGAATTGGCGCAGAACGAAGACCTGTCCCGTTATATCCTGTAAGCCATACTTACGGTAATCGCGGACCCTGTGGAGCGGGCTTGCTCGCGAAAGCGGTCTGACATTCGACATTGATGTTGAATGTCATGGCCTCTTCGCGAGCAAGCCCGCTCCCACATTTAAATCGGGGTCTGCCACATAACGGACTTCAGGCCATGACCCAACTCCCCACCGACATCAAGCTGCACAAAGCCTCGAAAACCCTGACGCTCAAATACGCGTCCGGCGAGGAGTACACCCTGCCCGCCGAGTTCTTGCGCGTGCACTCTCCTTCCGCCGAGGTCCAAGGCCACGGCAAACCCATCCTGCAATTTGGCAAGATCAACGTAGGACTGACCAAGGTAGAACCCGCCGGTCAGTACGCACTGAAATTGACCTTCGACGACGGCCACGACAGCGGCTTGTTCACCTGGGAATATCTGTACGAGCTGGGGCGACGTTATGACGCACTCTGGGAAGATTATCTGGCCGAGCTAAAAGCCGCCGGAAAAACCCGCGACCCGAACGAATCCGTCGTCAGGCTGATGCTCTAATCCGAGCCTCTTGCTCATTAGAGGGCATTTTCTAATTTCATCTGTTTGAATGCTCCGCTCCAGGGCCGTCGATTGGCCTGCTTGCGAAAAAAATTAAACTCGGGTAACCAATGGAACTGGCAAGTTCCCTGCAGTGCTCTCTGCATTAAAAAAGCAGCGATGCAGTATTAACGGTCACCCCGAGCAGTAGTACCTGGCATTGGCTGTGTGACTACACAGCAGGACCCGGTACTCGTCTCAGGACAATGGAGCGTCGTAGATGAGTAACAAGAATAACGATGACTTGAAGAGTCAAGCCTCGGAAAACACCTTGGGGCTGAATCCTGTCGTTGGACTGCGTGGAAAGGATCTACTGGCTTCTGCTCGAATGGTGCTCAGGCAGGCCATCAAACAACCGATACACAGCGCCAGGCATGTCGCTCATTTCGGCCTTGAACTCAAGAACGTGCTGCTCGGCAAATCCGAGCTGCTGCCGACCAGCGATGACCGTCGCTTCGCGGATCCGGCCTGGAGCCAGAACCCGCTCTACAAACGTTATCTGCAAACCTACCTGGCGTGGCGCAAGGAACTCCACGACTGGATCGACGACAGCAACCTGCCGGCCAAGGACGTCAGCCGCGGGCACTTCGTGATCAACCTCATGACCGAGGCCTTCGCGCCGACCAACACGGCGGCCAACCCGGCGGCGGTCAAGCGCTTCTTCGAAACCGGTGGCAAGAGCCTGCTCGACGGCCTCTCGCACCTGGCCAAGGACCTGGTGCATAACGGCGGCATGCCGAGCCAGGTCAACATGGGTGCATTCGAGGTCGGCAAGACCCTTGGTGTGACCGAGGGCGCGGTGGTCTTTCGCAACGACGTGCTGGAGCTGATCCAGTACAAGCCGATCACCGAGCAGGTGCATGAACGCCCACTGCTGGTGGTACCGCCGCAGATCAACAAGTTCTACGTTTTCGACCTGAGCCCGGAAAAGAGCCTGGCGCGGTTCTGCCTGCGCAACAACATGCAGACCTTCATCGTCAGCTGGCGCAACCCGACCAAGGAGCAGCGCGAGTGGGGCCTGTCGACCTACATCGAAGCGCTCAAGGAAGCGGTTGATGTGGTCACCGCCATCACCGGCAGCAAAGACGTGAACATGCTCGGTGCCTGCTCCGGCGGCATCACCTGCACCGCGCTGCTGGGCCACTACGCGGCAATCGGCGAGAACAAGGTCAACGCCCTGACCCTGCTGGTCAGCGTGCTCGACACCACCCTGGACAGCGACGTAGCCCTGTTCGTCGACGAGCAAACCCTGGAAGCCGCCAAGCGCCAGTCGTACCAGGCCGGTGTACTCGAAGGTCGCGACATGGCGAAAGTCTTCGCCTGGATGCGCCCCAACGACCTGATCTGGAACTACTGGGTCAACAACTACCTGTTGGGCAACGAGCCGCCGGTATTCGACATTCTGTTCTGGAACAACGACACCACCCGGTTGCCCGCCGCGTTCCATGGCGACCTGATCGAGATGTTCAAAAGTAACCCGTTGACCCGTGCCGATGCACTGGAAGTGTGCGGTACGCCGATCGATCTGAAGAAGGTCACCGCCGACATCTTCTCGCTGGCCGGCACCAGCGACCACATTACCCCGTGGCGCTCCTGCTACAAGTCGGCGCAACTGTTCGGCGGCAACGTTGAATTCGTACTGTCCAGCAGCGGACACATCCAGAGCATTCTGAACCCGCCGGGCAATCCGAAATCGCGCTACATGACCAGCACTGAAATGCCCGTCAATGCCGATGACTGGCAGGAAGAGTCGACCAAGCACGCCGACTCCTGGTGGCTGCATTGGCAGGCGTGGCAGGCACAGCGTTCGGGCAACCTGAAAAAAGCACCGGCAAAACTGGGCAACAAGGCCTACCCGGAAGGGGAAGCCGCACCGGGCACTTACGTGCATGAGCGGTAACTGACACACCTCGCCCTACTGTGGGAGCGGGCTTGCTCGCGAAAGCGATAGATCATTCAACATTGATGTCGATTGACCTGACGCATTCGCGAGCAAGCCCGCTCCCACAAGGGGATCGAGGAAGAATTTGAGAAAGCGACCCACAGGGCCAGAAGCATGCCGCAACCCTTCATATTCCGTACCGTCGATCTGGATGGCCAGACGCTCCGCACGGCGGTACGCCCCGGCAAGCCTCACTTGACGCCCCTGCTGATTTTCAACGGCATCGGCGCCAACCTGGAGCTGGTGTTCCCGTTCATCGCGGCACTGGACCCGGACCTGGAAGTCATCGCCTTCGACGTACCCGGCGTCGGCGGTTCGTCGACACCAAACCGGCCGTATCGTTTTCCGAGCCTTGCGAAGCTCACAGCGCGGATGCTCGACTATCTCGACTACGGACAGGTCAACGTCATCGGCGTGTCCTGGGGGGGCGCCCTGGCTCAACAGTTCGCCTACGACTATCCGGAGCGCTGCAAGAAACTCGTGCTGGCGGCAACGGCGGCGGGTGCGGTGATGGTACCGGGCAAGCCGAAAGTGCTGTGGATGATGGCCAGCCCGCGACGCTACATCCAACCGTCCCACGTGATCCGCATTGCGCCGATGATCTACGGCGGCGCTTTCCGTCGCGACCCGACGCTGGCCGCGAGCCATGCGGCCAAGGTGCGTTCAGCGGGCAAGCTCGGATACTACTGGCAGCTGTTCGCCGGCCTCGGCTGGACCAGCATCCACTGGTTGCACAAGATCCGCCAGCCGACCCTGGTACTGGCCGGCGACGATGACCCGCTGATCCCGTTGGTCAACATGCGCTTGCTGGCCTGGCGGATCCCCAACGCCCAGTTGCACATCATCGATGACGGGCATTTGTTCCTGATTACCCGGGCCGAAGCGGTGGCCCCGATCATCATGAAATTCCTGGAAGAGGAGCGCCAGCGCGCGGTGATGCATCCGCGTCCGGCGCCATTGGGCAGCTAAACCGCTGCATCAGCGGCCGGCAGGACGCCACGCCGCGCAACAACCCGTTACAGCGTCTATGGTGTTCTGGTTCGGTGTGTTTGTTTTTAGCCTGAAGACGAAGGAGTGTTGACTCATGCGCGAGAAACCAGCGAGGGATTCCTTACCGACTCCCGCCGCGTTCATCAATGCACAGAGTGCGATTACCGGCCTGCGCGGTCGGGATCTGTTATCGACCCTGCGTAGTGTGGCCGCCCATGGCTTGCGCAATCCGGTGCACAGTGCCCGACATGCCCTCAAACTCGGCGGCCAGCTTGGTCGTGTGCTGCTGGGCGAAACCCTGCACCCGACCAACCCGCAGGACGCTCGCTTCACCGATCCGGCATGGAGCCTCAACCCGTTTTATCGGCGCAGCCTGCAGGCTTATCTTAGCTGGCAGAAACAGGTCAAGAGCTGGATCGACGAGAGCGACATGAGCCCGGACGACCGCGCCCGTGCCCACTTTGCGTTCACCTTGCTCAACGACGCCGTATCACCCTCCAACACCCTGCTCAATCCACTGGCGGTCAAGGAGCTCTTCAATTCCGGCGGTAACAGCCTGGTGCGTGGCATCAGCCATTTGGTGGACGATCTGCTGCACAACGACGGCCTGCCCCGGCAAGTCACCAAACAAGCATTCGAGGTTGGCAAGACGGTCGCCACCTCCACCGGAGCCGTGGTGTTTCGCAACGAACTGCTGGAGTTGATCCAGTACAAACCGATGAGCGAAAAGCAGTATTCCAAGCCCCTGCTGGTGGTGCCGCCGCAAATCAACAAGTACTACATTTTCGACCTGAGCCCCCACAACAGCTTCGTCCAGTACGCGCTGAAAAACGGCCTTCAAACCTTCATGATCAGCTGGCGCAACCCGGATGTGCGTCACCGCGAATGGGGGCTCTCGACCTACGTAGAAGCCGTAGAAGAGGCCATGAATGTCTGCCGGGCGATCACCGGCGCACGGGAGGTCAACCTGATGGGCGCTTGCGCCGGCGGTCTGACCATCGCCGCGCTGCAAGGACACCTGCAGGCCAAACGGCAGCTGCGCAGGGTGTCCAGCGCAACTTACCTGGTGAGCCTGCTCGACAGCCAGATGGACAGCCCCGCAACGCTGTTCGCCGACGAACAGACTCTGGAAGCCGCCAAACGCCGCTCCTATCAGAAAGGTGTATTGGACGGCCGCGACATGGCCAAGGTCTTCGCCTGGATGCGCCCCAACGATTTGATCTGGAGCTACTTCGTCAACAACTACCTGTTGGGCAAGGAGCCACCGGCGTTCGACATTCTCTACTGGAACAACGACAACACGCGCCTGCCGGCCGCCCTGCATGGTGACCTGCTGGACTTTTTCAAGCACAACCCGCTGACTCATCCGGGCGGCCTGGAAGTGTGTGGCACGCCGATCGACTTGCAGAAGGTCACCGTCGACAGCTTCAGCGTCGCCGGCATCAACGATCACATCACGCCGTGGGACGCGGTGTATCGCTCGACGCTGTTGCTCGGTGGCGAGCGGCGCTTCGTGCTGTCCAACAGCGGCCATGTGCAGAGCATCCTCAACCCGCCGAGCAACCCGAAAGCCAACTACGTCGAGAACGACAAATTCAGCAGCGACCCACGGGCCTGGTACTACGACGCCAAGCGTGTCGATGGCAGTTGGTGGACCCAATGGCTTGGCTGGATTCAGGAACGCTCCGGTGCGCAGAAGGAAACCCACATGGCGCTCGGCAACCAGAACTATCCACCGATGGAGGCAGCACCCGGTACTTACGTGCGCGTGCGCTGACGTTCAACGAGCCACGGCCACTGTCGGCCGTGGCAAGACCCGATCATTAAGAAGACTGGATGAAAACCCGCGACCGGATCCTCGAATGTGCCCTGCAGTTGTTCAATCAGAAGGGCGAACCGAATGTCTCCACCATGGAAGTTGCCAATGAGATGGGCATCAGCCCAGGCAACCTCTACTACCACTTCCACGGAAAGGAGCCTCTGATTCTCGGGCTGTTCGAGCGTTTCCAGGGCGAACTGGCACCCTTGCTCGATCCACCGGCCGATGCCGAGCTGGCACCCGAAGAATACTGGCTGTTCCTGCACCTGATCGTCGAACGCCTGTCCCACTACCGGTTCCTGTTCCAGGATCTGTCAAACCTCGCCGGGCGCCTGCCGAAACTGGCCAAGGGCATTCGCAACCTGCTCAATGCACTCAAGCGCACACTGGCGTCACTGCTGGCACGATTGAAGGCGCAAGGGCTGCTGGTCAGCGATACCCAGGCACTGGGGCAACTGGTGGAGCAGATCACCATGACGTTGCTTTTCTCACTGGACTATCAGCGGATTCTTGATCGTCAGGGCGAGGTGCGATTGGTGGTTTACCAGATCATGATGCTGGTGGCGCCGCACCTGCTGCCATCGATGAAGGCTGCGACCGAACAGATGGCGATGGAGTACCTGGAAGACCACGAATAACCCTGACACCCACCACCCCTGTGGGAGCGAGCTTGCTCGCGATGGCGGCGGATCAGCCATCATCAATGTTGAATGTGATGGCCCCATCGCGAGCAAGCTCGCTCCCACATTGGGCTTGTGTCGGTCAGAGATTCGCACACAAACAAAAACGCCCGACCTTCACAGGCCGGGCGTTTTCTTGAGCCCTGAAAATCAGGACTGACTGGTTGGCGTCGATGGAGCTGGCGCGACAGTCGGGGTGACCGCAGGGGTCGGTGCGGTAGCGGAGTTCGAAGCGCTGACCGGAGCTGCCGGCGTTGCCGGTTTGGCAGCTGCCACTGCTGGTTTTGGCGCGGCGGCCTTTGGAGCTGCCGGCTTTTTCACCGCTGGTTTTTTCGCCGCAGCGGGTTTGGCCGCTGCAGTTTTCGCAGCTGGCTTGGCGGCCGGTTTAGCCGCTGGTTTGGCGGCGGCTTTTGCAGCCACCGGCTTGGCTGCAGGTTTGGCTGCGGCCGGTTTGGCGGCTGCAGTTTTAGCCGCAGGCTTGGCAGCAGGTTTAGCCGCTGCTTTTGCCAGTGGCTTGGCTGCGGTTTTGGCAGCAGGTTTGGCTGCCGCGGTTTTCGCCGCAACAGGCGCAACCTTGGCACCGGTCAGTTTTTCGATTTGCTTGGTCAGGGTTTCGACCTTGCTGTGCAGTGCCTTGACCTCGTTGCGGCTCGGTACGCCCAGACGCGAAATGGCGCTGTTCAGACGCTTGTCGAAAGCACCTTCCAGCTCATCCCACTTGCCCAGTGCGCGATCTTTCACGCCGCTGATGCGCGACTTGGCCGAAGAAGCGGAGTCCTTGGCGGCGTCGACAGTCTTGCCAACAGCGCTCTTGGTGAGCTTCTCGGCTTTCTCGCCGTCCTTAACCAATGCATCGAAGAGTTTGCTGCCGTCAGTGTCGATCTTCGAGTACACGCCTAAACCAGCCAGCCAGATTTTTCGGGAGTAATCTTCAACCTTCCCGATCCACGAGCTGCCTTCTTTTTCGGTTTTCTTTTTAACAGCCATCCCGTTCTCCTTAAGATTTACGCGCGACACGTTCGAGCAATGCCGTCAGCTCATCGAGCTTAGCAGAGAGTGTCTCAACGTCATGTTTAGACGGAATACCGATACGATTCAAGGTACTTGCGACACGCGTGTCGAACGCCTTCTCGACCTTGTCGAGTTGAACCTCGACCTTGCCTTTGAAAGTGCTGACTTCACTCTTGGCTTCATCGATCTCGGCATTGGCCGCTTCAAGCTTCTCAGCGACTACCTTTTTGCCTTTCTTTTCAACAACCTGACCAGCCTTGATCAGCTCCTGAAAGTACTCGCTGCCCTCTTGGCCGACCTTGGCGTAGGCACCCAGGCCTGCCAGCCAGATCTTGCGGGCATAGGATTTGACGTCGCCCAGCGTGCCGGTCGACGGGTCGATTTTTTTCTTCAAAATAACTTTGGCCATGGTGCACCTCACGCGCAGAAGGTTTGAGGAACTGCCCGGGAAAGTGTCGGGCTCTGGCACAAAGTAGGGAGAAAAATTAGAAACGGCACCCTAACAACTGACATAAACAGCAGAGGCACCACAAAACAAATGTGGGAGCGGGCTTGCTCGCGAAGGCAGTGTGTCAGTCGACATGAATGCTCAATGACATACCGCTTTCGCGAGCAAGCCCGCTCCCACAGGAGATGTGATTTCATTCGGAAATCAGGCCAGGGCCTTGTCGAGTGCCTTTTCGATTTCCGCTTTGATCATGCCGCTCATGGCCGACATCATCAGGCCCAGCTCCACGTCGACCTTGATCGAATCTTCACTGACATGCACCGCACCCTTCACGCCCGAGCGCTTGAGGTTCAGGGTGTCGCCGGACCACTGCGGCTCCAGGCCATACTGATCGGAAAGTTTCTGCGCCAGCTTGTCGGCCTTCTCGCGAGCCGCTTCCTTACCCAGGCCATGGGCACGTTCAACACTAATACGGGCCATCAAATGACTCCTGCTTTATGGATGCTTTCCCGAGGCATCTTGACCTCTGCTGCGTCAAAACGTCCCGATGGTTGCCCATCTTACCTTCAGCCTTGCCAAGACAAAGCATGCCTTGGGGATTAGAATGTCGCGCATTCTCTTTTGGTGACAGCGATATGACTGATCAGCGCAAAGGCAGCGATGCCGAACCCACCACTCACTTCGGCTTCAAAAACGTTCCGGAAAGCCAGAAAGCGGAAAAAGTCGCTGAGGTTTTCCACTCGGTAGCCGCCAAGTACGACCTGATGAACGACCTTCTGTCGGGCGGCATGCACCGTCTGTGGAAGCGTTTCGCGATCGAACTGTCGGGCGTTCGTGCCGGTAACCGCGTGCTCGACATCGCCGGCGGCACTGGCGACCTGACCAGAAAGTTCTCGCACCTGGTAGGCCCGACCGGCCAGGTCGTGTTGGCCGACATCAACGAATCCATGCTCAAGGTCGGTCGTGACCGCCTCCTGGACCTCGGTGTGGCCGGCAACGTCGAATTCGTCCAGGCCGACGCGGAAAAACTGCCGTTCCCGGACAACCATTTCGACTGCGTGACCATCGCCTTCGGCCTGCGCAACGTGACCCACAAGGAAGATGCCCTGCGCTCGATGCTACGCGTGCTCAAGCCGGGCGGCCGCTTGTTGGTACTGGAGTTCTCCAAGCCGACCAACGCACTGATGTCCAAGGCCTACGATGCTTACTCGTTCGCCTTCATGCCGCTGATGGGCAAGCTGATCACCAACGACTCGGAAAGCTATCGCTACCTGGCCGAATCGATCCGCATGCACCCGAACCAGGAAACCCTGAAGTCGATGATGGTCGAGGCCGGTTTCGACCGCGTGACCTATCACAACATGACCGCCGGCATCGTTGCCCTGCACCGTGGCATCAAGCCCTGATGTTGCTCGCCGGCCTGCTCGCCAGCGTTGAACTCGGCCTGAACCGGGTGCTGCGTCTCGACAGCACGGCGCTGCCGCGGCTGGCGCATTTGACCGGCAAAGTGATTGCCGTCGATTGCCGCAGCCCGGTGCTGCAACTGTTCATCCTGCCCAGCGACGAAGGCCTGATGCTCGCCTCCCAGTGGGAAACCGGCGCCGACTGCACCTTGCGTGCACCGGCCTCGAGCCTGTTGAAACTGGCGATGAGCAAGGACAAGACCTCGGTCCTGCACGCCCCTGAAGTCGAACTCGACGGCGACAGCGGCGTGCTGCTGGAACTGGCGGCGATCCTCCAGGACCTGGAGCTGGATTGGGAGTACGAACTCTCGCGCTGGCTGGGACCTGTGGCCACGCAACTGGTCGGCGGTCACCTGCGCAGCCGCGCCCGCTGGTATCAGCAAGGGTTCGCCAGCCTCAACCAGAACCTGGGCGAATACCTGGCCGAAGAATCGCGCACCCTCGTCGGTCAGCGCGAAGCCGAAGCGCGATTCAGTGAACTGGACCAGATCAAGCTTGATCTTGAACGTCTCGAGGCGCGTTTCGAGCGCCTTTCCCGATCCCTCGACCCAAGCGATAACGCATGAAGCTGCTTGCCGTCCGCCGTCTGTTGCGCATCCAGCGCGTCGTGATCCGCTACCGCCTCGATGACCTGCTGTTCGCCCTGCCGCTGCCCTGGTTCTTGCGGGCGCTGCGTTACGCCTTGCCGTGGCGCTGGTTTCCGCGCAAGACCCTGGACCTGAGCCGTGGCGCGCGTTTGCGCCTGGCGTTGCAGGACCTGGGGCCGATCTTCATCAAGTTCGGGCAGATCCTGTCTACTCGCCGCGACCTGTTGCCCGAGGACATCGCCGACGAACTGATGAAGCTGCAGGACCGCGTACCACCATTCGACTCGCAAGTGTCGGTCAAGCTGATCGAAGAACAGCTGGGCAAGAAAATCAGCGAAGTCTTCAGCCGTTTCGACGTCGAACCGCTGGCCTCGGCCTCGGTGGCGCAGGTGCACGCCGCGCAACTGAAAACCGGTGAAGAAGTGGTGGTCAAGGTGATCCGCCCGGGCCTCAAACCGGTGATTGCCCAGGACCTGGCGTGGCTGTTCATCCTCGCCCGCGCCGCCGAAAAACTCTCGGCCGATGCCCGCCTGCTGCACCCGGTGGACGTGGTCAGCGATTATGAAAAAACCATCTACGACGAACTCGACCTGCTGCGCGAGGCGGCCAACGCCAGCCAGTTGAAGCGCAACTTCGACGGCTCGCCGCTGCTGTACGTACCGCAAGTCTATTGGGACTGGTGCCGACCGAAAGTGCTGGTGATGGAACGTATCTACGGTATTCAGGTTACCGATCTGGCGACTCTGGCCGACCAGCGCACGGACATGAAAATGCTCGCCGAGCGTGGCGTGGAGATTTTCTTCACCCAGGTGTTCCGCGACAGTTTCTTCCACGCCGACATGCACCCCGGCAACATTTTCGTCAGCACCGTGAATCCGTGGAGCCCGCAGTACATTGCGATCGACTGCGGCATCGTCGGCAGCCTGACCCCGGAAGACCAGGATTACCTGGCGCGCAACCTGTTCGCTTTCTTCAAGCGCGATTACCGTCGCGTGGCGCAGTTGCACATCGATTCGGGCTGGGTGCCGGCGGAAACCAAGCTCAACGAATTCGAAGCGGCGATCCGTACCGTGTGCGAGCCGATCTTCGAAAAACCGTTAAAAGATATTTCCTTCGGTCAGGTGCTGATGCGCCTGTTCCAGACTGCGCGCCGCTTCAACATGGAAGTGCAGCCACAGTTGGTCCTGCTGCAAAAAACCCTGTTGAACATCGAAGGCCTGGGCCGCCAGCTGTACCCGGACCTCGATCTGTGGAACACCGCTCAGCCATTCCTCGAACGCTGGATGCGCGAGCGGGTCAGCCCCAAAGCCCTGCTCGGCAACGTGCACAGCCAGTTCGAACAGATCCCGCACCTGGCCAACATGGCCCGCGACCTGCTCGAACGCATGTCCCAACCCCACGCCTACGACCCGCCGCCACCGTGGCGTCGACGCCGTGACGACTGGTTCCTGCGCCTGCTCGGTACGGCCCATCTGGCCGGTGGCGCCGTCCTTGCCGCTGGCGGACCGCTGAACCAGTTGGCCTATTGGCCGGCGGGAATCATGATGGCGGTCGGTTTGTATCTGGTCGTGCGCCGATAGCCAGTTGTGTGAACGACTGGCACACTGTTTGAACGCCTGAGCTCGGCTATTGAAGTGTCGAGCCCGCTGTCGGAGTCGAAGATGAAAAACTGGCTGGACGAGATCAAGTGGGACGCTGACGGCCTGGTGCCGGCCATTGCCCAGGATCACAAGACCGGGCGCGTCCTGATGATGGCCTGGATGAACCGCGAAGCACTGGAACTGACCGCTGCCGAGAACCGTGCCATTTACTGGTCACGTTCCCGTGGCAAGCTGTGGCGCAAGGGCGAAGAGTCCGGCCACGTGCAAACCCTGCACGAGATGCGCCTGGACTGCGACGCCGACGTCATCATCCTGATGGTCGAACAGATCGGCGACATCGCCTGTCATACCGGCCGCCAGAGCTGCTTCTACCGCGTCTATGAGAACGGCGACTGGACAACCGTCGACCCGGTCCTGAAAGATCCGCACGCCATCTATTCCGCAGGGCACAAACATGAGTGACACTCTCACCCGCCTCGCCGAGGTACTGGAGGAGCGCAAAGGCGCCGCCGCCGACAGCTCGTATGTCGCCAGCCTGTACCACAAGGGCTTGAACAAGATTCTGGAAAAAGTCGGCGAAGAGTCGGTCGAAACCATCATCGCCGCCAAGGACGCCGCCGTCAGCGGCGACTGCAGCGATGTGATCTACGAGACCGCCGACCTGTGGTTCCACAGCATGGTCATGCTCGCCCAATTGGGGCAGCATCCACAGGCTGTACTCGATGAACTGGACCGTCGTTTCGGTCTCTCCGGACACGCCGAGAAAGCCTCGCGCCCGTCCGCCTGAATAACTATTAGAGAGGAGCAGCAGCATGGGCATTTTTGACTGGAAACACTGGGTCGTCATCCTGGTTGTCGTGGTACTGGTGTTCGGCACCAAGAAACTGAAAAACCTCGGCACTGACGTCGGCGAGTCGATCAAGGGCTTCCGCAAAGCCATGAACGACGATGAAAAACCGGCCGACCCGAACGCGACCCCGGCCCAACCGGTTCCTCCGGTTCAGCCACAGGCATCCGTGAACCAGCCGCACACCATCGACGTGCAGGCACAGAAAGTCGAAGAGCCGATCCGCAAAGACGTGTGAGCACTGACTAATGTTTGGTATCAGCTTCTCTGAACTGCTGCTCGTCGGCCTCGTCGCCCTGCTGGTGCTGGGTCCCGAGCGCTTGCCGGGCGCTGCGCGCACCGCCGGCCTGTGGGTCGGGCGCCTGAAGCGCAGCTTCAACGCAATCAAACAGGAAGTTGAACGTGAAATCGGTGCCGACGAGATTCGTCGGCAACTGCACAACGAGCACATCCTGTCGCTTGAGCAGGAGGCGCGGAAAATCTTCACGCCGACCCAGCAGGAGCCGACGCCGGTGGAACATGTGGGTACGCAGACGATTCTTGCGCCTGCCGCGGCTGTCGACCCGACACCTGCTCCGACGGCGGAACCTGCGCCTGTTGTGGCAGCGATGCCGGTTGAACCCGTTGCTCCAGCCGCCGCGCCGACAACGCCAGCGCCCAATGACACCACTTTGCCGCCGCGAGCCCCATGAGCGATCTCCCTGAAAACGACCAGCACATGCCGCTGGTTTCGCACCTCACCGAGTTGCGTACCCGTCTGCTGCGCTGCGTAGCGGCGATCTTCATCATCTTTGCCGGGCTGTTCGCCTTCACCCAGCAGATCTACACCTTCGTCTCCACGCCGCTGCGCGCGTACCTGCCCGCTGGCGCGACGATGATTGCCACTGACGTGTCGTCGCCGTTCCTGACGCCACTGAAGCTGACGATGATGGTCTCGCTGTTCCTGGCCATTCCGGTGATCCTGCACCAGATCTGGGGTTTCATCGCCCCCGGCCTGTACAAGCATGAAAAGCGCATCGCCGTGCCCTTGCTGGTCTCCAGCATCTTTCTGTTCTACGCCGGCATGGCCTTCGCCTATTTCCTGGTGTTCCCGCTGATCTTCAAGTTCTTCGCTGCCGCCACCCCGGCCGGCGTGGAAATGATGACCGACATCACCAGCTACCTCGATTTCGTCATGACGCTGTTCTTCGCCTTTGGCGTAGCGTTCGAGATTCCGGTGGCCGTGGTGCTGCTGGTGTGGATCGGCGTGGTCGATGTCAAATACCTGAAGAAAATCCGTCCGTACGTGATCATCGGCTGCTTCGTGGTCGGCATGATCCTGACACCACCGGACATCTTCTCGCAGACCCTGCTGGCCGTTCCGATGTGGCTGTTGTTCGAGATCGGCATCCTGTTCGGCAGCCTGATCAGCAAGCGCGGCGACCATCCGGAAGACCAACCGGCTGACGATCACAACGACCAGCCGCCAGCGACCCAAGCGTGAACCTGCTGCTCCTCGAAGAGGCCGATTTCATTGCGGCCGACCGCGCGATCCTGCGTGATCGCCGGTTGACCCACATGCAGGAGGTCCACCGCTGCGAAGTCGGTGACAGCATGCGCGTCGGGCGAATCGGTGGCATGATGGGTTCTGCCGAAGTGCTGCGCCTGGACGCCGACGAAGCGGAATTGCGCGTCACCCTCGACCAGCCACCACCGGCCAAGCTGCCATTGACCCTGGTATTGGCCCTGCCACGGCCCAAGATGCTGCGCAGGGTGTTCCAGACCGTGGCGGCGATGGGTGTGCCACGGGTCGTGCTGGTCAACAGCTACCGCGTCGAGAAGAGCTTCTGGCAGACCCCGTTCCTGGAGCCAGAGGCGATTCGCGAGCAGTTAATCCTCGGCCTGGAACAGGCGCGGGACAGCGTGTTGCCGGAAGTCGTGATCGAGAAGCGCTTCAAGCCCTTCGTCGAAGACCGTCTGCCCGCGATCACCGAAGGCACCCTCGGCCTGGTGGGGCATCCGGGCAATTACCCGCCCTGCCCTCGCGCACTCAGCGAACCGGTGACCCTGGCCATCGGCCCAGAGGGTGGCTGGATTCCCTACGAGATCGACCTGCTGGGCAAATCCGGCCTGCAACCGGTGCAACTGGGCGAGCGCATCCTGCGGGTCGAAACCGCCGTGACCGCGCTGCTGGCACGCCTCTTCTAAATCCCGACACAATTCCTGTGAGAGCGGGCTTGCTCGCGAATGCGGTGTATCAGTCGGCATTGAAGTGACTGGCACACCGTTTTCGCGAGCAAGCCCGCTCCCACAGGTCATCATTCGCCCGTATATCGGGCAGCGCCTACAGATTCAGGCTCCCCTGCCGATACACCCCCCATAAAACCAAATTGTGGTCCGGGGAGTTTCAGCATGTACCAATGGCTAGCCGAGAATCTGGGAAACGTCAGCGTCAAACGCAAGCTGGGGATCGGCTTCGGTCTGGTGCTACTGTTGACCCTGCTGATCACCTTCACCGGCTGGAGCGGCCTGAGCGGCGTGACCAGCCGCGGCGATAAGCTGGGGTTCATCGCCAGCCTCAACGACCTGACCAAGGACCTGCGCATTGCACGCCAGGATTACGAAATGCGTCGCGGCGAACAAGGTCCCGGCGCCGTCAACGATCTGTTGGGCAAACTCGAAAGCGGCCTGCAGACCGCCCGCGGCCTGATCGAGCAACCGGCCGATACGGCCATGGTCGAGCAACAACTGGCCGCTGTCGCCGAATACCGCCGCGCCTTCAACGACATGACCCAGGCCGGCGCCCAGCGTGAAGACGCCCGCAGCAAACTGGGCGCCACTGCCGACAATGCCGTGGCCCGCGTCGCCGAAGTGGAAAAATCCATGCTGCAAGGTGACAGCGTAGCGGCGTTCAACAGCGTGATCGACCTGAGCAAACTGATCCAGCAGGCGCGCTTCCAGGTTCGCGGCTACACCTACAGCGGCAAGAGCGAAGCCGAACAGCCAGCCCTCGACGCGATCGAAAACGCCCTGAAGAACCTCGAGAGCCTGCCGACCAAACTGCCTGAAGAACACATCGCCAACCTGCAACAGGCAACTGACTCGCTGAAGGCCTATCGCACCGCCGTCAGCCAGTTCCGCGACTCCCAGGTGGCCAGCGCCAAGGCCCTGGCACGCATGTCCACCCAAGGCGACATCCTGTTGGACATGAGCCAGAAACTCACCGTCTCGCAAACCGTCGTGCGTGACACCGACGCCGCCCATGCCAAGAACATGCTGACCCTCGCCACCGTGCTGGCCATCGCCTTCGGCCTGCTGGCCGCCTGGGCGATCACCCGACAGATCATCATTCCATTGAACCAGACCCTGATCGTGGCCCAGCGCGTCGCCAGTGGTGACCTGACCCACAACCTGACGTCGCAGCGCCGCGACGAACTCGGCCAGTTGCAGCGGGCCATGCAAAGCATGACCCAAGGGCTGCGCGAACTGATCGGCGGCATCAGCGATGGCGTCACCCAGATTGCCAGCGCCGCCGAAGAGCTGTCGGCGGTGACCGAGCAGACCAGTGCCGGGGTCAACAGCCAGAAGGTCGAGACCGATCAGGTCGCCACCGCCATGAACGAAATGGCCGCCACCGTGCAGGAAGTCGCGCGCAACGCCGAAGAGGCGTCCGAAGCCGCCGTCGCCGCCGACCAGCAAGCCCGGGAGGGCGACAAAGTCGTCGGCGAAGCCATCGCCCAGATCGAACGCCTGGCCGCGGAAGTCGGTCACTCCACCGAGGCCATGGGCGAACTCAAGCGCGAAAGCGACAAGATCGGCAGCGTGCTCGACGTGATCAAGTCCGTGGCCCAGCAAACCAACCTGCTGGCCCTCAACGCCGCGATTGAAGCCGCCCGCGCCGGTGAAGCCGGCCGTGGTTTTGCCGTGGTGGCAGACGAAGTCCGCAGCCTGGCCCAGCGCACCCAGAAGTCCACCGAAGAGATCGAAGAACTGATCGTCGGCCTGCAAAACGGCACCCAGCAAGTGGCGACCATCATGGACAACAGCCGCACCCTGACCGACAGCAGTGTCGAACTGACCCGCCGTGCCGGCGGTTCACTGGAAAGCATCACCCGCACGGTGTCGGCGATCCAGGCGATGAACCAGCAGATCGCCGCGGCTGCCGAACAGCAAAGCGCCGTGGCGGAGGAGATCAACCGCAGCGTGCTCAATGTGCGTGACGTCTCGGAGCAGACCGCCGCCGCCAGCGAAGAAACCGCGTCCTCCAGTGTCGAACTGGCGCGGCTCGGCACTCACCTGCAAATGCTGGTGGGCAAGTTTCGGGTTTGATGGAGAACGGGAGGCTGCCAGCAGCCTCCCGCTTCAGTCCGTCGCGCCATCCACCTGACGAACATGCCGCGCCATTACCGCCAGGTCGTGATTGAGCTCGCCCTTGAAGTCATGGGACGAGATGTAGCCTTCGTAGCGCTCGAAGAACTTGTCGACGTTGGACGCCAACGGCTTGAACGCGCTGGAGTCGCCCGTGCCGTGCATGGGGAAGAGTTTCGCGTGCAAATGATCGATGCCATAGCCTTCAAGCATCAGACCCGTACGGCCAACACCCGGCAGCGCGTGATCGATCAGCAAGGCGACCTTTTTCGCCGCAATCACCAACCCCGCCAGCACTTCGTCCGACTGGGCAAACGCGTAGCTGCCATGGTGCTGCCTGGGCACCACCACGGAAAAACCCGGGGTATAGGGGCGAATGGAGAGAAAGGCGACGTGGCCTTCATCCTGCCAAATCAGGTGCATCGGCGCCTGGCCGGCGAGCATTGCGCAAAAAACAATCCATGCGCTGTAAACCTTCCGGGTGATGGTTGATAGACATTTTAGGCGTCTGTCGATTTAACAACTTCACTGCCGCTTCATCGACACTAACAGTTCTGATAGTTACGCGAAATTCAGGTCGGGTTCAAGATTGTATTCCTCGTCAGATTCTCGGAGCACAATCATGAACGATGACTCAGTCGATAACTCTGCCCAACCCCAACTGCCCGTAATCGAACCCGTTGAGCCTCATACCAACTACAGCCGCTGGATGACCGATATGGCGGCGGAAATCGCCGGGCTGACCCTTCATCAGCTGGCGATTCCTGGGGCGCATAATTCTGGCGTGGACATGGCGGGCACATGGGGCGTGGAAGAGCTGCTCGCCGCCTGCCAGAACAAATCGTTTCCTTTCCAGTTCGCCGCCGGGGCCCGATATCTTGATTTGCGACTTGAGGATAAAAGTTACTGGAAGATGGTTGGCAATTTCGCACCACAGCGGGTGTTCGTAGAGGCATTCGAGTTTACGCATGGTAACGATTCATATTGGATTTCAAATGTCAGCGCCGGACGGACTTTGCAGTACCTCATAGCAGAGGCGAAAAAGTTCGCAGAGAACAACCCTGGAGAAATCATAATCCTTGACATTCGACACTTCAAAAATAGGCTGTCAGAAGGTCTCGAGCGCGCCTTTGCGCACCTAACACCCATAAAATACATGTTGATTCCAACGTCAGCTGCCAATCTGACTTTAGATACAATCCGCAAAACCCATCCGGGAAGAAATATCATCCTTTGCTTCGATCATGGCGAACCAGAAGACTGGAAACGGGAATGGGTACAAAAACCTTACCTATGGTCCTCGTTTAAACATGTGTGGAACACCATCGACGACGAACAGTCGGTGACAGAGACCGTCATCAGCACAATGCTTTCACCACCCAGTGAAAAACATTGGGTATTGAGCGCAGCGGCTCGCAACAAAAATGGCCCCATGTACTTGAGAGCCAACCATCCGATACGAACTGAAACATTCAGGAATGGCAGGCAAACTGCCAACGTTGTCATGGTGGACTTCATCGAAAGAGCAGAAACCATCACCAGCGTTACGGAGCAGTGTATTGCACTGAATCGACTGCGCTCACATGATGTAAAGCCACCGACCACCCCCCAAAACCTGAAAGCCAGAAAGGTCCCTGGAGATAACCTGCAAAATACGGTGGAAGTGAGTTTGGATCGTTCAGACGATGGTATTGGGATCCGTACATACGAAATATATGAAGGCGATAATCTGCTGTTCACTACCAGCAATATCCCTCACCAAGAAAAAAACCTGCCGCTGAGAAATTACATCCTGAGAGCCAGAGCAGTTAACGTTAACGGCAAAAAATCAGAATTCTCGGCGCCCTACACATTCATTCAGGATGAAGTGCCCCCCAGCGTTCCAACAGGGTTCACAGCTTGGAAGTACGGATTTACTGCGATAGAGCTCCATTGGAACGCCTCGTATGATCAAGCAGGGATACAACATTACGAAGTGAGCCGTGAAAACCAAGCCCCCATAATCACATCAGAATTGACAGCAGGATTTACACAGCTAAACCCGAATCAACCATATACATTCAAGCTGAGAGCAAAGGACGTCAATGGCTTATTCTCTGAATACACAGAACTGATTTATAAGCCGATCAACCCAACGTTTGAAAATCCAAAACTGCACATACTTAAAAGCCCCGACGCGTCTGGATATTATGAAGGCATGATTACCTGGGACCTCATCGACGCGCCATCATTGACCTTCCACTACGAATACAACAACAGCGGAATCCCAACCGTTGGTTTTCACCTCAATGGCAAACCACCATTCCAATTTTTTCGAGGCCGCTTAAACGTAGAAAAAACAATAACAGCACGCGCATTCTTTTACTATACAGAGGAAAGAGGCGAGCTTAGCACCACAACTTTTTCGTACGCTGGCGGAAATGTACTTCCACCTTTGCTTCTAAGAATCCAGTCACGCACACCAGACAGCACCGTTGTTACCTGGGTAGGTTCCTTTGGTTACAACATCGAAAACTATGCACTCTCTCTAAACGAAAGATCCCCTGTAATCCTACCAAAAGAAGCGCGCTCTTATGAATTTGAAGGATTGCCTGGCCATGAAAGATTTTCGCTAGAACTCTGGGCAATCAACAATTTTGACGAACAATCCGAAACTCGATCACTCATCATCGAGCCTATTCCTGGGTATGTTGCTCCTCCGAAAAACTTTCATTATTCACAACCGGTATTGCCCACGCTGGACTGGGATGCGCCGGACCAGCCTGTCTCTGGCTATAACGTCACCCTGACCGGCTCTGGCGGAATGCCATGGACTCAATGGGTGAACGGGCCAAGGTTTCAAACTTTCTTGCTGCCTAGAACGCGATACGACGTCAGCATCACCGCCAAAACCGAAGAAGGAGAGTCGTTACCATTGATCGGCGAGTTCACCACGCTCTGAAATCAACTCCCCGAGCAATCCAGCGCCTGCTCAGGGATAGCCGAGACTGGTTCGTTTATAAAACCTGGCGCAAAAATGCCTGCGCCCGCGGATCCTTCGGTGCATCGAAGAACTCCGCTGGCGAGGCGTCTTCCAGCAGTTTGCCGTGATCGAAGAACAGCACCCGGTCCGCCACTTCCCGGGCAAAGCCCATTTCGTGGGTCACGCAGACCATGGTCATGCCTTCCACCGCGAGGGTCTTCATCACGTCCAGCACTTCGCCGACCATTTCCGGGTCGAGGGCCGAGGTCGGTTCGTCGAACAGCATGACCTTGGGTTCCATCGCCAGCGCCCGGGCGATCGCCACCCGCTGTTGCTGGCCGCCGGAGAGGCGCGAAGGGAATTCATGGGCCTTCTGCGCGATGCCGACCTTTTCCAGCAGCGCCATGGCCTTGGCCTCGCGCTCCTTCTTGCCGCGCTTGCGCACGACCTTCTGCGCCAGGCACAGGTTGTCGAGCACGGTCATGTGCGGGAACAGGTTGAAATGCTGGAACACCATGCCGACTTCACGGCGGTAGGCATTGATGTCGGTTTTCGGGTCAGCCAGTTGCAGGCCGTCGATGCTCACCGAGCCGGAATCGAACTCTTCCAGGCCATTGAGGCAGCGCAGGAAGGTCGATTTGCCGGAACCGGACGGACCGATGACCACCAGCACCTCGCCCTTGGCCACCTGGGTGGTGACGTTGTCTACCGCGCGAACCACCTGGCCACGGGTGTCGAAGACTTTTATCAGATCGCGGACTTCAATCACTTTGCGCGAGCCTCCGCTCAAGCCGGCTGGCCATTTTCGACAGCGGCAGGTTGATCAACAGGTACAGCCCGGCCACGCAGAACAGGATTTCGAACGGCGAGAACGAGGTGGTGATGACTTCCCGGCCACTCTTGAGCAGCTCGGTGATGGCGATGACCGACACCAGCGAGGTGTCCTTGACCAGACTGATGAACTGCCCCGCCAGGGGCGGCAGCACCCGTTTGAATGCTTGCGGCAGGACCACATGACGCATCGACTGGCTGGCATTCAGGCCCAGGGAGCGCGCGGCTTCGTTCTGTCCACGGGCAATCGACTGCACCCCGGAGCGAATGATCTCGGCCACGTAGGCCCCGGTGAACAGCGACAGCGCGGCGATCCCGGCGAACTCGCGGGACAGGTTGAGCACCGTGCCAATGAAGAAGTAGAAAATGAAGATCTGCACCAGCAGCGGCGTACCGCGCACCAGCTCGATGTAGACGATCGACAGGTCGCGCAAAGTCGGGTTGTTCGACAGCCGGCACAGGCCGGTAGCCAGGCCGATCAACAGCCCGAGCACACCCGAGACCAGCGACAGCCACAGGGTAGTCCACAGGCCCCACAACAGCGGTCCTGCGGCCCAATGCCGGGTAACACCGATCACATCGCCCTCGGCCACTTCGTCGCCACGGGCCACTTGCAGGCTGTTGTCGTCGACTGTCAGCACTTGCTCGGTGCCGGCGTCGTTGCGCAGGGTCACCTGGGCCTTGTCGCCCTGGCGCACCAACTCGGTGACCGTGGAGAGGTCGGCGGCGCGCTGGCTGTCTTCGGCCTGGTAGGCGAAGTACTGCGGTACGCGGTTCCAGCGCCATTCGTAGGACATCAGCGAGGTGGCGTAGTACAACGCGCCGGCCAGGCCGATCAGCACCAGCACGGTCAATACGTGCCAGGGCCATTGGGCATTTTTATGTTTCATTGCAAATTCCGGGATTTGTGCTGCCTGTCAGGCCGTCATCGCGGGCAAGCCCGCTCCCACAGGTATCTGGGCTGTGCACAAGATTTGTGCTCACCGCAAAACACTGTGGGAGCGGGCTTGCCCGCGATCGAAGGCGACTCGGTCTAACTGACCGGGTTACTCCATGTCCTTGAGCCACTCGGTGCTCTTGAACCACTTGTCATGGATGCGATCGTAGGTGCCGTCTTCGTTGATCTGGTGCAGGAAGTTGTTGATGAAGTTGAGGCTGTCGTAATCCCCCTTCTTCAGACCGAAGGCCAGAGGCTCGTAGGTGAACGGCTTGTCGAGGAACACCAGTTTGCCGTTACTCACCTTGTTCAGCGCCACGACGTTGTAAGGCGCGTCGTAGATAAAGGCATCGGCCTTGCCGTTGACCACGTCGAGCACGGCTTCCTGCTCATTGTCGTAGCCGTGGTACTTGGCTTTGGAGATCAGCTTTTTGGCGACCATTTCGCCGGTGGTGCCGAGCTTGGAGGTGATGCGGTAATCGGCGGTGTTCAGGTCTTTATAGGACTTGATGGTGCCTTCCAGCTCCTTGCGGATCAGCAGCGTCTGGCCGACCAGCAGCATCGACAGATACTTCTTCATCTTCAAGCCCGCAAAACCATTGCGTTTGCGGCGCGAAATCGACAGTTTTCCGGTGAAAACCGATAGATACGGACACAAAACGGTCCGGGCGCACCAATTCGGGGACGGATGCTAACGCACTCGCTCGATTGCACAAGGGTTTGGCGGGCATAAAAGCAAAAGATCGCAGCCTTCGGCAGCTCCTACAGGGTTCACGACTGTAGGAGCTGCCGAAGGCTGCGATCTTCTGGGAGTATCCCCGCCTCCTTTCGGAAGCGGGGCTTTTTCATCATGCCAACTGAGGCTGAACGCTCAGCGGCTTGAGCGGCAGCAGCGGTGCATGGGGATCGGCCTTGACCGACTTGCGCCATGCGCCCAGCCACTCGGCGTGACCTTCATTCCAGACCTGATCATGCAGGCGAGCCAATGCCACCGGGTCGCTCAGCAACTGCACACGCTCGTTGTTGGTCAGGCCTTCCGGTCCGACCTTCATAGCGTGGCGTACCCGCTCCACCCGCAGCCATTCAATTGGCTCGGCCTCGCGGTGACGGGAAGTCGCCAACGAGCACGCCAAGGCGTTCTGCTGCGGATCGACCACCGAACGGACGAAGCCATCGTTCAGCGCATGCCAGCGGTTTTCGTGGGTGTACTGGTCGGTCGCCAGCAGTGCCTGCGGCGGATTGTATTCCTCAGGGATCAGGAACAGGTTCTCGTCACGGGACTTCAGGCCCAGGCCGACACGGCTGGAGATCACCGACACCGGGATCGACAGCATCAACGAACCGACGATCGGCACCAGCCACCACAGGAAGCTCGGGTTCAGCCAGATCACCAGCAAGGCCCAGAAGAAGCCCAGCAAGGTTTGCGGGCCGTGACGCTTGACCGCCTCGCTCCATGGCGTGGAGTCGTCGTCACGTTGTGGCGAGTTCCAGGTCGCGGCCCAGCCGAGGAACGCGGCGAGGACGAAACGGGTGTGGAAGATCATCCGTACCGGCGCCAGCAGCATGGAGAACAGCATCTCCAGGAGCATCGACAGGGTCACCTTGAACTTGCCGCCGAACTCTTTCGCGCCCTTGGCCCAGATCAGGATGATGCTCAACAGCTTCGGCAGGAACAGCAGCACGATGGTGGTCGAGAACAGCGCGATCGCCTTGTCCGGATGCCATTGTGGCCACAGCGGATAGAGCTGACGCGGTTCGAGGAAGTATTGCGGCTCCATCAGCGTGTTGACCGCCAGCAGCGCGGTCGACAGCACCAGGAAGAAGAACCACAACGGCGCCGACAGGTAGGACATCACGCCGGTCAGGAACACCGCGCGGTGCACCGGGTGCATGCCCTTGACCAGGAAAAGGCGGAAGTTCATCAGGTTGCCGTGGCACCAGCGACGGTCGCGCTTGAGTTCGTCCAGCAGGTTCGGCGGCAGTTCTTCATAGCTGCCCGGCAAATCATAGGCAATCCACACGCCCCAACCGGCACGACGCATGAGCGCGGCTTCGACGAAGTCGTGGGACAGGATCGCACCGGCGAATGCGCCTTTACCGGGCAATGGCGCCAGGGCGCAGTGCTCGATGAACGGCTTCATGCGGATGATCGCGTTGTGGCCCCAGTAGTGCGACTCGCCCAACTGCCAGAAGTGCAGGCCGGCGGTGAACAGCGGCCCGTACACGCGGGTGGCGAACTGCTGCATGCGCGCATAAAGGGTGTCCATGCCCGACGCACGCGGCGCGGTCTGGATGATGCCGGCGTCCGGCGTGGCTTCCATCAGGCGTACCAGACTGGTCAGGCACTCACCGCTCATCACGGAGTCGGCGTCGAGTACGACCATGTACTTGTAGTCACCGCCCCAACGACGGCAGAAGTCGTCGAGGTTGCCGCTTTTACGTTTTACGCGACGACGACGGCGGCGATAGAAAATCTTGCCGAAGCCCCCGGCTTCGCGGCAGACATCCAGCCAGGCCTGTTGCTCGGCGACGCAGATATCGGCGTCGTTACTGTCGCTGAGGACGAAGAAGTCGAAGCGGTCCAGGTCACCCGTGGCCGCGACCGATTCGAACGTTGCACGCAGACCGGCGAATACCCGAGGCACGTCTTCGTTGCAGATCGGCATCACCAGCGCGGTGCGCGCATCCTTTGGAATCGGCTCGTTACCAGCACTTTTACCGGAGATGCGGTATTTATCGTGCCCGGTTAGCAACTCGAGAAAGCCCATCAGCGCGGTCCAGAAACCCGCCGAAACCCAGCAGAACAGGATCCCGAACAGGATCAGGATGCTGGTCTGCAATGCATATGGCAGCACTTGGGTGGCGGTTTGCAGTAACGGTTGGTGCAAGACTTCGTCGAGGTCGACGAATGACCAGCCCTGGTAAGGCATGAGGCCTTTCATGAACCAGCCGGCGACGATGGTCTGACCGAGCATCAGTACCAGCAGAATGTAGCGGCGGATCGAACCGACGGTGCGCCAGCGCGCGGCCGGCAGCACGTTCTCGTCTTTCGGCGGCTTCGGCGGATTGGTGCGACCGGTCAGACGCCGCCAGCCGCGCACCAGAATATTGGTGCGCCACGGCTCCGGCACGACCTTGGTCCGACGAATCGGTGGGGTCGCCTTAAGGCAGACGCGACCGCTGGCGTCGAGCACCAGCATTTCGGCGTCCTGCAATTCTTCGGCAGTGCTCAGGGTCAAGCGCTTGCCGACCGAAGCCTGGGCGGCCTCGGCTGGCGCGTCGAAAGTCGAGGACGACAGACGCTCATGCAGTTCACTGAAAGACCTGCAGCCCGCGAGTTCCGCGCGCTGCTGGTCGGTCATCGGCAGATGCGCCAGATACTCGGAAAGAGTTTCTGGCCGTACTTGAGAGTTACTCATCGGCAGGCAACTGATAGCTCCAGGTCTCGGTCAGGACTTCTTCAGTCGGGGCCGATTCCGGTGTGGCTGGGGCCGCGTCGGCAGCGACAGGCTGCTTGGCGTCTTTATTGGCCTTGTCCTTGGCATCTGCAACAGGCTTGGCTTCGGCCTGCTTGGCCTCCGCTTGCCTGGCTTCCTTGTCCGCTTTCTCTTGTTGCTTGGCGGCAACCTTGTCGGCCTTGGCAACCGACGAGTTCGACGACGGAATCGAAGTCTTGGCCAGGTCCGCCGGCACGATGTTCTGCACCAGCGCGGCACGCATCTCGGTGGACTTGCTCGGATCCTTGATCTTCATCCGCAAGGTCAGGCGCCAGCCTTTGGTTTCAGGATTATAGCGAACGCTGTTTTCCACCAGCTCGGCATTGTCGCCGACGCTGACCTGGCTGCGAACGTCCGCTTCGGCCGGCAAAGCCGCCAGGGACGGGCCTTCAAAGTCCACCAGGTAGGCAACGCTGCCGTCCGGCTGACGAATCAGGTTGGACTGTTTGACGTCACCAGTGGAGCGCAGGGTCTGTTTGACCCAGGCGCTGTCCGGCGCGTGAATCGAGGCTTCATCCATGGTCCAGTGCATACGATAAGCGACATCGAGCGGTTGGCCAGGTTCCGGCAATTTTTCCGGGTTCCAGAAGGCAACGATGTTGTCGTTGGTTTCGTCGGCGGTCGGAATCTCGACCAGGTCGACCGTGCCCTTGCCCCAGTCACCCTTCGGCTCGATCCAGGCGCTTGGGCGCTTGTCGTAGCGGTCGTCGAGGTCTTCGTAGTGGCTGAAGTCGCGGCCACGTTGCAGCAGACCGAAGCCGCGCGGGTTTTCAACGCTGAAGTTGCTCACGGCCAGGTGCTTCGGATTGTTCAGTGGACGCCAGATCCACTCGCCGTTGCCGGCATGGATCGCCAGACCGCTGGAATCGTGCAGCTCGCGACGGTAGTTCAGTACTTTCGACGGTTGGTTGGCGCCGAACAGGAACATGCTGGTCAACGGGGCGATGCCCAGTTTGCCGACCTTGTCACGCAGGAACATCTGCGCCTTGACGTCGACGATGGTGTCGCTGCCCGGACGCAGGGTCAGGCGGTAGGCACCGGTGGCACGAGGGGAATCCAGCAGGGCGAAGATCACCAGGTGCTTGTCGCCCGGCTTGGGCTGCTGAATCCAGAACTCGCGGAAACGCGGGAATTCTTCGCCGGACGGCAATGCGGTATCAAGCGCCATGCCGCGAGCGGACAAACCATAGACATGACCCTTGCCGACGACGCGGAAATAGCTCGCGCCGAGCATGGTCATGATTTCGTCTTGCTTGTCGGCCTTGTTGATCGGGTACAGCACACGGAAACCGGCATAACCCAGTTGTTCGGTGGCCTTTGGATCGAACTTCATATCGCCGAAGTCGAAACGACTCGGATCGTATTTGATCTCTTCGACGGTGTTCGCGGTGATTTCGTTGATTTTCACCGGCGTATCGAAATGCATGCCCTGGTGATAGAAGGACAGCTTGAACGGCGTCTTCTGGTCAGCCCACTCGGCTTTTTCCGTCAGAAAACGAATTTTCTGATAGTCCGCGAATTTCATGTCGCGGAACTCGTTCGGCAGGTTACTGCGCGGCGCTTCGAATTTCTGCGCGGCCAGTTCTTTTGCCTTGACCGATACATCATCCAGACTGAATGCCCAAAGCTGACCGGCGCTGAGCAGGCAGAGCAGTGCAGAGCCCGCTACCAGGGCGCTGCGTAACCGTTTGGCAGACAATTTTGGTGCGTTACAGGGACTAACAATCACGAGCAACCCTCGCCGAAAACAGATCAAAAAACCAACGGCCAGTTAAAGGGCCTGCACGGTGTACGGTATGAAAAAACCGCCCTTGCAAACCACTCTTGCCAAGTTGGCGAGCATTGTTCCGACTCCGCTGTGGCGAAATGATTCCCCAATCGGATCCGGACAAGTCTCTACCTAAGTCAAAATGGACCAACGAACGCTGATCCCCGTAGCGCGGGATTATCTAGTAGGCCGCGTTACAACGCATCAGGGGTAACAAAGTATTTATCGCGAAAAAGCCCTGTTTTCAGCCGAAATGAACGCAAAAACTTGTTTCAAGCGCTTTCAGGTCTGTAACAGGAAGGTTACCGGGCCATCATTGACCAGGTGCACCTGCATATCCGCGCCGAATCTACCTGATGCCACAGTGCCATGCACCTGTTTCGCTTTGCTTAATAGATAGTCGAACAGTTCCTCGCCCAACGCCGGAGGGGCCGCGGTCGAGAAACTCGGACGCAGCCCGTTTTTTGTATCGGCAGCCAGGGTGAACTGGGAGACCAGCAGCAGCCCGCCGCCCACATCCGCCAAGGACAGATTCATCTTGCCCTCAGCGTCACTGAATACCCGATAGTTAAGCAGCTTATTAAGGAGTTTGTCAGCGCTGGCCCGCGTATCGTCGGGCTCGACGGCTACCAGGACCAGCAATCCCTGATCGACGGCACCCACGATCTCGCCCGCGACCTCGACCCGCGCGCCGCGCACCCGCTGCAACAGGCCCTTCATGCTTCTTCAGGCGGCAGGTCGAGCAGACGCCGGGCCATCTGATTGGCGGCGCGTACCAGCGCGTCGGTGATGCCCGGCTCGGAAGCGGCATGACCGGCATCGCGGATGACCTGCAATTCGCTGTTCGGCCAGGCTTGATGCAATTCCCAGGCGTTATCCAGCGGGCAGATCACGTCGTAGCGACCATGAATGATCACGCCGGGCAAATGGGCGATCTTGCCCATGTCGCGGATCAGCTGATTCTGCTCCAGGAAGGCGTTGTTACTGAAGTAGTGGCATTCGATGCGGGCAATCGACAAGGCACGTTGTGGCTCGGAGAAGCGATCGACCACCATCGGGTTCGGACGCAGGGTCGCGGTGCGGCCCTCCCAGGTGGACCAGGCCTTGGCTGCGTGCATCTGGGCGATCTGGTCATTGCCGACCAGGCGCTTGTGGAACGCGGTGAGCAAGTCGTCGCGCTCGTCCAGCGGGATCGGCGCGATGTAGTCCTGCCAGTAATCGGGGAACAGGCGGCTGGCGCCGGCCTGGTAGAACCATTCGATTTCTTGCGGACGGCAGAGAAAGATCCCGCGCAGGATCAGGCCGTGCACACGCTCAGGATGGGTTTGCGCGTAGGCCAGCGCCAGGGTCGAACCCCAGGAGCCACCAAACAGCACCCATTTGTCGATGCCCAGATGCTGGCGAATCCGCTCGAGGTCGGCGACCAGATCCCAGGTGGTGTTGTTTTCCAGGCTGGCGTGGGGGGTCGAGCGACCACAACCGCGCTGGTCGAAGGTGACGATGCGATAAAGATTTGGATCGAAGTAGCACCGACTCTGGGCATCACAACCGGCCCCGGGGCCGCCGTGGATGAACACCACCGGCAAACCTTCCGGTGAACCGCTTTCGTCGACATACAGCGTGTGGGTCTCGTCGACGGCCAGATCGTGCCGGGCGTGGGGTTTGATCTGCGGGTACAAAGTCTGCATTGCGCACTCCGTAAGGGGTCGAGGTCATCCCTGGGGGGACTTCTATTATTCTGCCGTTGGGCATCATAAACCCGAATGGAGCGATGAGCATGTCCTTGGAGAGATTGAGGGCTCTGGATACCTGTCGCACTCAGGCTCGCGCCCGAAAATGAAGCCTGTGAAGGCATTCGTATGCAATAAAGAAAACCGCTATTTCAGCGCACGACTGAAACAGCGGTTTTTTGGAGCGTTGAGCCGCAATCCTGGTTCAGGCGCTATCGAATGATGAACTCAAGTACATCACCCATTCTACGGCGTCACAGTGAACTCAACGAGTACACTTGGCTCGGAAACAATGTCGCCTTTCTTCTGCCACGCTTTGATGCGATGAACTCCTGGGCCCCAAGTAAACGATGTGTACCACTTGTTATCCACCACTAATGCATCGTTCAACTTGACACCTCTTTCATCCAAAAGCTCGACAGTCGCTCCCACTTCGCAAATACCGTCGATAGCCATGCCGCCGATGGGATATGTGCCTCCTGATACAGGCACCCTGATCGATGGCGGAGGGGGCTTGACGCCGACCGGCTCAGTGGTGACAAAGAAGGGGACACGACGAGACGGAATCCTCTTTTCGGCTCCATCTTGCACATAAACCATCAGGCGTTCGAATTCAGGAGGACGAGAAGTAAATGGTCCGACGCGGCGGACCACCCAACGATTGCCCACTACATAACCTGTATATAATCCAATTCGAACAATCTCCACCTGGATAACACTCCCCGCATTCGAACAGGGCGTGCAGGTACCCTCCAAATCAAGATAACCTCCAAAGGGAACATTGACATTTTCGGCCTCAGGCTCCGTCACGGTCACTTCGATCCTGTCGTTCCCCAGTCCTACGCCAATCCAGCGCTCCGTCGGGTCAGACAACACGTTACTTACTGACTGTACGATTTTGATATAGACAACTTCACTACTAGTCCAGATGTGTTCAAAGGACCATGTGGTGCCGGTGACGCTGGCTTCCCCGATCAAGGTTTCGTCGACATCGCGGATGTACACACTCGCGCCTGGTTCGCAGGTTCCCTCGAACCGCACTTCCTGGTTGATTGGCATAAGGCTGTTGACGAGCGGAAGGGTTACCACCGGCGGGGGTACATTGGAGGACGGCTCGCGCACAATGATCTCGCGCACTGGAGTTGGATCTGAAATAGCAGCGTCGAGGATTTGCCGTACGTGGAGGCGCTGGACTCCAGGCACCATCTTTTCTAGCGTAAGACTCCAATTAGTCCCGATCGCCGGCACATCTTTCCATGTGGTATCAGGGAGGATCAACATCTGGACAACGGCACCTTCCAGGCAGGTGCCTGCGCAACGAACAAAACCTCCGTCGTGCTCGATACCTTCTTTTGGCCAGAGCATTTCGGGGGCAGGCGGTTTTGTAGCCACCGCACGTTCGCGAGAGTCCGCCGCACTATCCTTCGTATCCATGTTTGTACGTGCCATGATTTTCTTGCTCCTGTGGGCAGGCACGATCGCCTGCGTTCCAGAAGTGTTTTAACGTGAAGCAAAAAATTAATGACCTGTCAGAAATAACAGTCTCGACAAACGGTTGCTGTAGATCAGAGCTTTACAGCCAGGTATCCGAGCAACCTTTCATACAACACATCCACCTCGGCTACCTGCCCCCGCGCCCGCAAACAACCGTGTACCAGCCCTTCGCCGTAATACAGCGTCGCCGTCACACCGGCAGCGTTCAGTCGCTCGGCATACAGCACGCCGTCATCGCGCAACGGATCGAATTGCGCCACGGCGATCCATGCCGGTGGCAGTCTGCTGAAATCCGTGGCAAGCAATGGCATGGCGTAGGCGTTCGGATGGCGGGTGCCCTGCAGGTAAAGCGCGTGATAGCAATCGACGTCACTGGTGCTGAGTAACGGCGCGTCGATGCACTCACTGCGCGACGGCAGCCGTTGATCGCCGCCCAACCCCGGATAGATCAGGACCTGCGCGCACGGCACCGGCTCGCCGGCATCGCGCAGCGCCAGGCACAACGCTGCCGCGAGGTTGCCACCGGCACTGTCGCCGACCACCAGCGTACGCGCAGGGTCAAGTTTAAACGGCCCGGTGCGCAGTGCTCGCCAGACTTTGAGGCAATCGTCGAAGGCCGCCGGAAACGGATGTTCCGGCGCCAGACGGTAATCGACGGCAATCACCAACACGCCGAGGGTCGAGGCCAGTTCCGCGCAAATGAAGTCGTGGGAATCCAGATTCCCCACCACCCAGCCACCGCCATGTAGATAAACGATGCACGACGCACCGCTGGTCGCTGGTTGATAGGAACGAACAGCAACACCGGCCAACTCGAAATCGACCACATACAACCCGGCAGGGCGTGCAGGGGTAAATGCCCGGCACATCTCGCTGTAGGCCTGGCGCAGACCGTCGGGGCTGCCGTCAGTGCTGTTGAAACTGACGGTTTTCTCGACGAAAGCCGTCATCTGCTCGGAAAGTGGATAAGGTGCCATAAGACTGGTGCAAGCCTGTTCAGGTTTTTAAGACGTACTTATGACCTGTGGGAGCGAGCTTGCTCGCGATTGCGACCTGACAGGCAACATAGATGTTGAATGTCAGGGCGCCATCGCGAGCAAGCTCGCTCCCACAGGTTTTGCAAACATCTGGAAAGGTGTCAGTTTTTCAGACTGGCCTGAACCGTGGTCACGCCATCCTTGCCATCAAAACTGCTGACACCCGCCAGCCAGCGCTGGAGATCTTCCGGATGCTCGCGCAGCCATTTTTTCGCGACATCCTGAGCCGTTTGGCGCTCCATGATCGGCACCATCAACTGGCTTTCCTGGGCGGCGGTGAAGGTCAGGTTTTCCAGCAGTCGATTGACGTTCGGGCAGCGCTGGGCGTAATCCGGCGCGGTTACGGTGGAAACGGTCGCTGCACCTTCGTTCGGGCCGTACACGTCTTCGCTGCCGGTCAGGTAGGCGATCTGCATGTTGATGTTCATCGGGTGTGGAGTCCAACCGACGAACACCACGAACTCCTTGCGATTCACGGCGCGCTGTACGGCGGCGAGCATGCCGGCTTCACCGGACTCGATCAGTTTGAAATCCTTCAGGCCGAAGTGATTGGTTTCGATCATGGTCTTGATCGTGGTGTTGGCGCCGCTGCCCGGCTCGATGCCGTAGATCTTGCCGCCAAGCTGATCCTTGAATCTGGCGATGTCGGAGAAGGTCTTCAGGCCCGCCGCTGCTACATAGTCAGGGACTGCAAGGGTGGCCTGGGCATCAGCCAGGCTCGGCTTGTCCATGACTTTGACCTGATTGGCGGCCAGGAACGGCGCGATGTTTTTGTCCATCGCCGGTTTCCAGTAACCAAGGAAAATGTCCAGGCGCTTGTCGCGGATCCCGGCGAAGATGATTTGCTGAACGGCACTGGTCTGTTTGCTTTCGTAGCCGAGGCCATTGAGCAACACGTCGGCCATGCCGCTGGTGGCGATCACATCGGTCCAGTTGACCACGCCCATGCGCACTGTTTTGCAGGAGGCGTCGTCAGCGGCCAGGGCGCTGGTGCTCAGGAGAGCCGTGCCGCAGAGGATTGAGAGACAGCGGGCGAACAAACCTTTGGTGCTTGTCATAGAGAGCATCTCGTGCGGCAGCGATTATTGTGAGGTCGGTGTCTTTGTGCACCGTGGCCAGAACATTACGCAGCAGACGAGCGGTAAAAGCGACCTGTGGCGACCGTGTTTTGCACGGTGGCGACTGTTACGTCGCGCTTTCAAAATGAACACTTACCTGTGGGAGCGAGCTTGCTCGCGATGGCGGTGGATCAGTCGACATAGATGCAACAGACAGACCGCTATCGCGAGCAAGCTCGCTCCCACAGGGTTACGCGTCAGGCTTTAGCGCTTGTAGTGTTTTTCACCCCAGGCCAGCAAGCCTTGCAGCAACTCCTTGAGCACCAACCGCGTCGGTTCCGCCAGATCCGGGCGATAGCGGAACGGCTCGAACTCTTCCATGTAGGTGCACTGCCCCAACTCCAGTTGCACCGCGTGGATGTTCTCGGCCGGATTACCGTAATGGCGGGTGATGTGCCCGCCCTTGAAGCGCCCGTTGAGTACGTGGGTGTAGTTGTCGTGAAGCGCGCAGATCGCTTCCAGTCGGGTCGCAAGCTGTGGATCGCAACTGGCGCCGTTGAAGGTGCCGAGGTTGAAGTCCGGCAACTTGCCGTCGAACAGGTGCGGGATGATCGAGCGGATCGAGTGCGCATCGAACAGCAGCGCATAGCCGAACTCGGCCTTCAGTCGCGCCAGTTCCTGCTGCAAGGTGCTGTGGTACGGCGTCCAGATCTGCTCCAGATAAGTCGCGCGCTCATCGGCAGAAGGCTCCAGCCCTTCGCGGAACAACGGAATGCCGTCGAACAGCGTCGCCGGGTACAGGCCGGTGGTCGCGCCCACGTACAAAGGCTTGTCGTCGGACGGTCGGTTAAGGTCGATGACGAACCGCGAGTACTCGGCCGCCAGGGTGCTTGCACCCAGTTCCGCGGCGAAGTCGTATAGCTGCGGGATGTGCCAGTCGGTGTCCGGCAGGCTTTTCGCGTCAGGGATCAATCCGGCTTCGACCGCAGGCGTCAGGCGCACACCGGCGTGGGGCATGCTGATCAGCAGCGGTACGTGGCCTTGTTTGAAGTTCAGAACCTTATCCACAACAGATCTCCTACAGACTTGATTCGACGCCGTGGCGCACGACGCGTTTTTCCAGGTCGCCGCCCAGCCAGTAACACAGGTCGGCCGGACGATCGATTTGCCAGGCGACAAAATCCGCGACCTTGCCGACCTCCAGCGAACCATGAGTATCGGCCATGCCCAGCGCGGTGGCGGCATGAATCGTCGCGCCGGCCAGGGCTTCTTCCGGGGTCATGCGGAAGCAGGTGCAAGCCATGTTCAGCATCAGGCGTAACGACAGCGCCGGCGAGGTGCCCGGGTTGAGGTCGCTGGCGATGGCGATTTTCACGCCGTGCTTGCGCAGGGCTTCCATCGGCGGCAATTGGGTTTCACGCAGGAAGTAAAAGGCGCCGGGCAACAGCACCGCGACCGTACCGGACTTGGCCATGGCGATGGCGTCGTCCTCGGTCATGAACTCCAGGTGATCGGCGGACAACGCGTGATAGCGCGCCGCCAGGCTCGAGCCATGCAGCGACGACAACTGCTCGGCGTGCAGCTTCACTGGCAGGCCCAGTGCCTGGGCGGTAATGAACACCCGCTCGACCTGCGCCGGGGAGAACGCCAGGTACTCGCAAAACGCATCCACGGCGTCGACCAGCCCTTCGGCAGCCAGGGCCGGGAGCATGTCGGCGCAGATGTGATCGATATAGTCGTCAGCGCGATCCTTGTACTCCGGCGGCAAGGCGTGAGCCGCCAGGCAGGTGCTGCGCACGCTGACCGGCAGTTCGGCGCCGAGGCGACGGGCCACACGCAGCATCTTGCGCTCGCTGGCCAGGTCCAGGCCGTAGCCGGACTTGATTTCGATACTGGTAACGCCATCACGCATCAGGCTTTTCAGGCGCTTGGCGGCACTGGCGAACAGTTCATCTTCGCTGGCTGCGCGGGTGGCGCGTACGGTGCTGGCGATACCGCCGCCACTGGCGGCGATTTCCGCGTAGCTGACGCCTTGCAGGCGCTGTTCGAATTCACCGCTGCGGTTACCGCCGAACACCGTGTGAGTGTGGCAGTCGATCAGGCCCGGCGTGACCCAAGCCCCGTTCAAATCATTGACGGCCGGGTACTCGCCCGCCGGCAACTCACCGCGCGGGCCGATCCACTCAATGTGCGCTCCTGACGTCACGATGGCCGCATCCTCGATGATCGAGTAGACGCCTTGTGCCATGGTTGCGACGTGACAGTGTTGCCAGAGAGTTTTCATCCTTGGCCTCCATTAGGTTATCGATGAGAAAAAGTAGGATCCTGCGTCACCAGGGCTGCCTGGCCCGCCGCCGGTTTCACCCACGTCAGGTAAGCCAGCACCAGCAACACGATCCAGACCACGCCGACGATCAGCGCTGCCTGGGTGTCCGGGAAATAGCCCAGCACGCCGAAAATGAACAGCATGAAGGCAATCGCCGCCGCCGGCGCATAGGGCCAGAGCGGTACCGGAAACTTCAGTTGTGCAACCTGCTCGGCGCTCATGGACCGGCGCATGGCCACTTGGGTCACCAGAATCATCAGCCAGACCCACACGGTGGCAAAGGTCGCGATGGAAGCGATCAGCAGGAACACGTTTTCCGGGATCAGGTAGTTCAGCAGCACGCCCAGCAACAACGCGGCACTCATCACCACGACCGTCATCCATGGCACGCCATTGCGCGACAGGCGCGCGAAGCCTTTGGGTGCATGCCCTTGCTGGGCCAGACCGAACATCATGCGGCCAGCGCCGAAGATGTCACTGTTGATCGCCGAAATCGCCGCCGTGATCACCACGATGTTGAGGATGGTGGCCGCCGAGCTGATCCCCAGCTTGTCGAAAATCTGCACGAACGGGCTGCCCTGGCTGCCGATCTGCTGCCATGGAAAGATCGACATCAGCACCAGCATCGTCAGCACATAGAACAGCAGGATCCGCAACGGTACAGCATTGATCGCCCGGGGCAGCACGTGCTGCGGGTCTTTGGCTTCACCTGCCGTTACGCCGATGATCTCAATACCGCCAAACGCAAACATCACCACCGCGAACGAAGCGATCAGACCGCCCATGCCATTGGGCATGAAACCGCCGTGGCTCCAGAGGTTGCTGATGTCGGTCGCTTGGCCGGGGGCCGAGCTGATGCCGAACCACATGATGCCGAAACCACCCAGGATCATCGCGACGATGGCGGCGACCTTGAGCAGCGACAACCAGAACTCCATTTCACCGAAGACTTTGACGTTGCACAGGTTCAGGCCGCCAACGATGGAAACGACACCCAGCACCCAGATCCAGCGGGAAACCTCCGGAAACCAGAAGCCCATGTAGATACCGAATGCAGTGACATCGGCCATGCCGACGATGACCATTTCGAATGCGTAGGTCCAACCGAGGATGAAGCCCGCCATCGGCCCCAGGTAGGTGCTGGCGTACTGGCCGAAAGAGCCGGCCACCGGGTTGTGCACCGCCATCTCACCGAGGGCGCGCATGACCATGAACACCGCCGCGCCACCGATCAGGTAAGCGAGCAGTACCGCAGGACCGGCCATTTGAATGGCCGAGGCAGATCCATAAAACAGCCCGGTGCCGATTGCCGACCCCAGCGCCATGAAGCGAATATGTCGGGCAGAGAGCCCGCGTTTCAAACCTTTTTCTGGCTGTTGCATTTCTCGTCCCTAATTATTGTTATCCGACGCAAAATCGAATCGCTGGCAAGCCAGCTCCTACAGGTTCAACGCAATCCATGTGGGAGCGGGCTTGCTCGCGAAGGGGCAATTACAGGCTAGGCAGCAACTTCGCCGAAACCAGCTCGTTCAGGCAACGGGAAGCCAGCAACTCGCTCGCAGCGTTGATATCCGGTGCAAAGAAGCGGTCCTTCTCATAGAACGGCACTTCGTTACGCAGAATGGCACGGGCTTTTTCCAGTTTTGGCGAAGTCTTCAGACCATTGCGCAGGTCCAGGCCCTGGGCTGCCGCCAGCCATTCCACCGCGAGAATCCCACGGGTGTTCTCGGCCATTTCCCACAGGCGCTTGCCAGCCGCCGGAGCCATCGATACGTGGTCTTCCTGGTTGGCAGAAGTCGGCAGGCTGTCCACCGAATGCGGATGGGACAACGCCTTGTTCTCGCTGGCCAATGCCGCTGCAGTCACCTGGGCGATCATGAAGCCGGAGTTCACACCGCCGTTGGCCACCAGGAACGGCGGCAGTTGCGACATGTGCTTGTCCATCATCAGCGAGATACGGCGCTCGCTCAGGGAACCGATTTCAGCGATGGCCAATGCCATGTTGTCAGCGGCCATGGCCACCGGCTCGGCGTGGAAGTTGCCACCGGAGATCACGTCACCTTCAGCGGCGAAAACCAACGGGTTGTCGGAAACGGCGTTGGATTCGATCGCCAGTACTTCGGCCGCTTGACGGAACTGGGTCAGGCAGGCACCCATGACTTGTGGCTGGCAACGCAGGGAGTACGGGTCTTGTACCTTCTCGCAGTTTTCATGGGAGTCGGAAACTTCGCTGCGCTCGCCCAGCAGGTCGCGATAAGCGGCGGCGGCGTCGATCTGGCCTTTCTGGCCACGGGCAGCATGGATACGGGCGTCGAACGGCGAACGCGAGCCCAGGACCGCTTCAACGGTCAGGCCGCCCAGTGCCAGGGCACCAGCAAACAGGTCTTCACCTTCGAACAGGCCACGCAGGGCAAATGCGGTGGACACCTGAGTGCCGTTGAGCAGCGCCAGACCTTCTTTCGCAGCCAGAGTCAGCGGGGTCAGACCAGCAACTTTCAGCGCTTCAGTGGCTTCCATCCACTCGCCCTTGTAGCGAGCCTTACCTTCACCCAGCAGCACCAGCGACATATGGGCCAGAGGCGCCAGGTCACCGGAAGCACCGACCGAGCCTTTCAATGGAATGTGCGGGTAAACCTCGGCATTGATCAGGGCGATCAGCGCGTCGATCACCACACGGCGGATGCCAGAGAAACCACGGCTCAGGCTGTTGACCTTGAGCACCATGATCAGACGCACCAGCTCATCGCTGATCGGCTGGCCGACACCGGCGGCGTGGGACAGCACCAGCGAGCGCTGCAGGTTTTCCAGGTCTTCGCTGGCAATGCGGGTCGAGGCCAGCAGACCGAAACCGGTGTTGATTCCGTAGGCGGTGCGGTTCTCGGCGAGGATCTGTTCCACGCAGGCAACGCTGGCTTCGATCTGGGCCGAGGCGCTGTTGTCGAGGGTCAGTTTCACCGGCTGCTGATAGACGTCACGCAGTTGGGCGAGGGTCAGTTGGCCGGGAATCAGGTTTAGCGCAGTCATTTTTTTGCTCCTTTTGAGAGTTGTTATTAACTCACCAGACGCTCCGGAGATGTCCGTTGTCCGTCGCGTCTACCTTTTAGGGAGCCGCGCCTTGGCACGCTGGTGTTGTTGAAATCAGTTCAGGTCTGGAAAAGCGTTGTGCAGCAAAATCGGGTCTTTCAATACCGCGGCAGCGGCGGCAATGTCTGGTGCCAGCCAGCGGTCCTGGTCGTAGGCAGGCACTCGCTCACGCAGCAGACGCCAAGCGGTATCGGTGCCCGCACCAAAGCGTTGTTCCTTCAAGAATTCAAACGCCTGGGCCGCCAGCAAATACTCGATGGCGAGGATCTGCGTGCAGTTTTCCAAGGCGCGATGCAGCTTCAGCGCAGCGTTGGTGCCCAGGCTCAGGTGATCTTCCTGAAGTCCGGAAGTGACGTAATTGTCGAGGACTGCCGGTTGCGCCAATTGACGGTTCTCCGCGCACAGCGAAGCGGCCACGTATTGCACGATCATCATCCCGGAGTTCACACCCGGGTTGGCCACCAGGAAAGCCGGCAGGCCGCTGACGTGCGGGTTGATCAAACGGTCCAGACGACGCTCGGCGATGGAGCCGATTTCCGCCATGGCGATCGCCAGCAGGTCCGCCGCCATTGCCACGGACTGGCCATGAGGGTTGGCCTGGGACACCACGCGGTAATTGTCCGCGGTACCCAGCACCAGCGGGTTGTCGGTGGCGCCATTGAGCTCGGTTTCGATCTGTTTGATCGCGTGCACCAGTTGATCGCGCGCAGCACCGTGCACCTGCGGGATCGAGCGAATGCTCAGGGCATCCTGGGTGCGAATGCCTTTGCTCTGGGCGATCACTTCGCTGCCGTCGAGCAAGGCCCGAAGGTTGATCCCGACCTGTTGCATGCCTGGGTGCGGCTTGAGCGCGATGATCTCCGCGTCGAACGCATCGATCTGCCCGCGCTGTGCTTCGAAGCTCATGGCGCCGATCACGTCGGCCCATTCCAGCAGGCGCGTGGCATCGGCAATCGCCAGGCAGCTCAGGCCACTCATGCACGGCGTACCGTTGACCAGGCACAAACCGTCCTTGGCGCCTAGCTTGACTGTTTGCAGACCTTCTTCGGCCAGCGCTTGCTGCGCGGAAACGATCTGCCCGCGATAGCTGACATTGCCCACGCCCAGCAGCGCGATGCCGATGTGCGCCATGTGAGTCAGGTAACCCACGGACCCCTGGGACGGCACCTGCGGGGTGATGCCCCGGTTGAGCAGCGCCAGCAGCGCTTCGACGACCTGACGGTGCAGACCGGATTTGCCGTGGCTGTAGTTGACGATGGCCGCGCACATGATCGAGCGGGTCTGCTCGTCGGTCAGCGGTGCACCCACGCCGCAAGCGTGGCTGAGCAAGGTGTTGCGCGACAACTGGCTGAGTTGTTCGTCCTGCAGCGAGACGTTGCACAGCGCGCCCAGGCCGGTGTTGATGCCGTAGGCACGTTCGCCGCTGGTGACAATGCGCTGGACGATGGCCTGTGCGTTTTCGATGCGCGCCCAGATCGGTGCCGACAGTTCAAGCTGTGCGCCATGACGAGCAACGGCGACCACATCCTGCCAACTGACCTGCGACTCGGTGATAACGATTTTTTCAGCCTGGGACATCATTAACCTCATGCGTACAACCTGAATGTTGATGCAGCTCTACCGCCGCCTTCGCGAGCAAGCCCGCTCCCACATTGGAACGCGATCAACTGTGGGAGCGGGCTTGCTCGCGAAGAGGCCCGCCAATTCACTGCAAATCTCGTTAAACCACCGCCGCCCGACGCTGCACAAAGCGGTCGACATACTCATCCGCCGGCGAATGCAGGATCTCCCTTGGCGTGCCGACCTGGATCAGGCGACCGTCCTTGAGAATCGCGATGCGGTTGCCGATGCGCACGGCCTCGTCGAGGTCGTGGGTGATGAAAACGATGGTCTTGTGCAGGGTCTTTTGCAGTTCCAGCAACTGGTCCTGCATCTCCGCGCGGATCAGCGGGTCGAGGGCGCTGAACGCTTCGTCCATCAGGATGATGTCAGTGTCCGCCGCCAGGGCGCGGGCCAGGCCCACACGCTGACGCATGCCGCCGGATAGCTGGTGCGGGTATTTGTTTTCGTAGCCCTTGAGGCCCACGGTGTTGATCCAGTGCAGCGCACGCTCAGCGCACATGGCTTTGCTTTCGCCACGGATTTTCAAGCCGTAGGCGACGTTGTCCAGCACGCTCTTGTGCGGCAACAGGCCAAAGCTCTGGAACACCATGCTGATCTTGCGCCGACGAAATTCGCGCAGGGCTTCCATGTCGTATTGCAGGATGTCCACGCCGTCCACCAGGATCGCGCCGCTGGTCGGGTCGATCAGGCGGTTGAAGTGGCGCACCAGGGTCGACTTGCCTGAGCCCGACAGGCCCATGATCACGAAGATCTCGCCGCTGCCGATGCTCAGCGACAGGTCGTTCACGCCGACCACGCAGCCGGTTTCGGCCAGAACCTGGTCCTTGGTCTTGCCCTGGCCGATCATGGCCAGCGCATCCTTGGAACGGTTGCCGAAAATCTTGAAGACGTTCTTGACTTCGATCTTGCTCACGGTTGCGTTGTTCATTTGCTCACCTCATGCCGTGCGCGACCATACGCCTGTGTAATGCGGTCGATCACCACAGCCAGAATCACGATCGCCAGACCGGCTTCAAGGCCACGCCCGACGTTGAGGGTCTGAATCCCCACCAGCACGTCTTCACCCAGGCCACGGGCACCGATCATCGAGGCGATCACCACCATCGAGAGGGCCATCATGGTGGTCTGGTTGATCCCGGCCATGATGCTCGGCAGGGCCAGTGGCAGTTGCACGCCGAACAGTTGCTGCCAGCGGTTGGCACCGAAGGCGTTGATCGCTTCCATCACTTCGCCGTCGACTTGGCGAATGCCCAGATCGGTCAGACGGATCAGTGGTGGTGCGGCGTAGATCACCGTGGCGAAAATCGCCGGGACCTTGCCCAGGCCGAACAGCATCAGAACCGGGATCAGGTACACGAAGCTCGGCATGGTCTGCATGATGTCCAGCAACGGCATCAGCACCGAACGCAGTCGATTGCTGCGCGCCGAGAGGATGCCCAACGGGATGCCGATCAGCACCGAAATGACCGTGGCCACCATCATCAGCGCCAGGGTCTGCATCAGCTTGTCCCAGAGGCCGACCGCGCCCACCAGGAACAGCAAACCAACGATGACGGCGGTGGTCACAACCTTGCGGGTCGCGTGCCAGGCCACACCGGCCACGATCGCCAGCATCAGCCACCAGGGTGCAGCACGCAGCAGGCCTTCAAGATTGACGATGGCCCACAGCAAGGTGTCGGAGATGCTGCGGAAAACGTCGCCGTAGTTGGTAACCAGCGAATCGACCCAACCGTTGACCCAGTCGGCGATGGAAAAGGTAAAGCTTTCGGGAAACATAAGAGACTCTCAATCAAGGGGTTGCGATCAAGCGTCCGACTGCCGTTGCCGACAGCCGGAGAAGCCCAACCTACAAGGCCGCGTCGATTTTCTTGGCTGCGTCTTCGCTCACCCATGCGTGCCAGACTTCAGGATGTTCCTTCAGGAAGATCTTGGCCAGTTTTGGTGATTCGATCCGCTCTTTGGTCATGCGCCCAAGGTTCTGGTTCAGCAGGTCGATTGGCACGTTGACCTTTTCCAGCACGGCCACCAGTTCAGGCGCTTCGTCGTGGAACGTCTTGGACAAGCCGACCTTGATGGTCACTGTCTTGTTCACGCCTGGTTTCTCTTCGAGTTTCACCGCGTCGATCTGGCCCATCAAAGGCGTTGGCGACCAGTAGTAGAACAGGATCGGCTCGCCACGCTTGTAGCTCGACAGCACAGCGGCATCCAGCGCCGGGCCGGTACCTGGGCGGAAGTTGGTGTAGGTGCTTTCCAGGCCGTAGCTTTTCAGCATTTCGCTGTTGTCCAGCTCACAGGTCCAGCCGGCCGGGCAGTTGTAGAAACGGCCCTTGGAAGGCTCTTCGGCGTCCTTGAACACCGCCGAGTATTTGCCCAGGTCAGCAATGTTTTTCAGGTCCGGAGCCTTGGCTTCCAGCTTACGCTTGGCGTCGCCTTCGATCACGTAGCGCGGCACGTACCAGCCTTCGATTGCGCCAACAACCGGGGCGCCGACACCGACGACTTTGCCGGCCTTCTCGGCCTTGTTCCAGACTTCGCTGCGGCCGACCCACTCTTCGGCAAACACTTGAATGTCGTTGCTGCTCAGGGCGTTTTCCATGGTGATGGAGTTGCCCGGCAGGCTGTCGGTCTTGCAGTCGTAGCCTTTCTCCAGCACGACTTGCATCACGTCGGTCAGCAGCATGGCGCTTTCCCAGTTCAAACCGGCGAACTTCACCGGTTTGCCCGACTCGCACCAACCCGCCGCCTGAGTGGCGCCAGCGCTGGCCAGCAGGCCCATGGAAAGCAATGCGGTCAGCAGGGTCTTGTTCGATTTCATTGTTATGACGCTCCTAATCATGAATTGGCTTACGGCAGTCAAGAGGCATCCAGCCCTGTCCACGTCCAATCAGGCCTGCGCCGCAGCGCGACCGACATTCAGCTTTTGTTCGGTGATCGCGCCCTGCTCGACCGGCAGGATCAAACGATCAGGCACTGTGCCGTGCCATTTTTTTGCACACAGGTAATACAGGGCGGCGGGAAGCACCAGGCCGATGACCCAGGAAATATCCACATCACCCAGGGCCGCCACCAGCGGACCGGTATAGAACTTAGTGGAGATGAACGGCAGCTGCACCAGCACACCGAACACATAGACGCTGATACCGAGGAGGTTCCAACGACCGTAGCGACCATTCGGATCGGCCAGAGCCGGTACGTCATAGCGCTCGCGAGTGATGCAGTAGTAGTCCACCAGATTGATCGCGCTCCAGGGGGTAAAGAACGCTAGCAAGAACAGGATGAAAGACTTGAACGCGCCGAGGAACGAGTGCTGACCGAGCAACGCCATCAGGGTCGCAGCACCGACGATGACCAGCACGAAGACCAGACGCTGCAAGTGCGTCACCTTCAGGTCGCCACGGAAACCGCTGATGATGGTCGCAATGCACATGAAGCTACCGTAGGAGTTCAGCGTGGAGATGGTGACCTTGCCGAACGCGATGCTGAAGTACAGCAGCGCAGCAGTGGCACCGGTACCGCCCAGACCAACGATGTAGGCCACTTCGTGACCGGCGAATTGCCCGTTGGCCGAAGCGGCAGCGAACACGCCGAGGACCATCGCCACCTGTGCGCCAATGACCGAACCCGCACCTGCGGCGAAAAAGGTCTTCACCGAGGAAATATTGCTCGGCAGGTAGCGTGAGTAGTCAGCCACGTAAGGGCCGAACGCGATCTGCCAGGACGCCGCGAGCGACACCGCCAGCAGGAAGCTGCTCCAGCTGAAGTGACGGATTTGCAGGAGAGCGCCGACGTCGGTCTGGCTCATCAGGCGCCAGAACAGATAAACGAAGGCAATCACACCGATGACGCTGGCAACACGGCCGATCCAATGGATCACCCGATAACCGAGCACCGTGACCAGCACGATGACACTGGCAAAAATGAGGATACCGACGCTGTCGCTGACGCCAAACAACTGGCCCAGCGCCTGGCCGGATAACACGGTTCCCGTTGCGGTGAAGCCCAGGTACATCAAGCAGACCAGCACGATCGGGATGGCCGCGCCGTACACGCCGAACTGTACCCGGCTGGAAATCATCTGCGGCAGGCCAAGCTTGGGGCCTTGCGCCGCATGCAGCGCCATCACGCCACCACCCAGTAATTGACCGATCAACAGACCGATCAACGACCAGAACACATCACCGCCAAGGACCACGGCCAATGCGCCGGTGACAATCGCGGTGATTTGCAGGTTGGCACCCATCCACAGGGTGAACTGGCTAAACAGACGACCGTGTCTTTCCGCTTCCGGGATGTAGTCGATCGAACGCTTCTCGATCAACGGTTTGTTGCCTGCACGTTCGCTGTTAACAGCCATGGTTCAACCTCTGTGGATTGTTCTAATAGTTCACTGAGCGTCGTTGTGATCTGCTTTTCTGTGGGAGCGAGCTTGCTCGCGATAGCAATCTGTCAGCCAGCACAAGTGTTGAATGTGCCGGCCTCATCGCGAGCAAGCTCGCTCCCACATAAAGCCGTACAGCGTTACTTGCCGGTAATCATCGGCAGGTTCAGCCCTTGTTCCTTGGCGCAGTCGATGGCGATCTGGTAACCGGCATCGGCGTGACGCATGACACCGGTGGCCGGGTCGTTGTGCAGAACGCGAGCAATACGCTCGGCTGCTTCATCGGTACCGTCGCAGACAATCACCATGCCCGAGTGCTGGGAGAAGCCCATACCGACGCCGCCGCCGTGGTGCAGGGACACCCAGGTCGCGCCGCTCGCGGTGTTGAGCAGAGCGTTGAGCAGTGGCCAGTCGGACACGGCGTCGGAACCGTCCTGCATCGATTCGGTTTCACGGTTCGGGCTCGATACCGAACCGGAGTCCAGGTGGTCGCGACCGATCACGATTGGTGCGGACAACTCGCCGCTGCGCACCATTTCGTTGAACGCCAGACCCAGCTTGGCACGCAGGCCCAGGCCAACCCAGCAGATACGTGCCGGCAGACCCTGGAAGCTGATGCGCTCGCGGGCCATGTCCAGCCAGTTGTGCAGGTGGGCGTCGTCCGGGATCAGTTCCTTGACCTTGGCGTCGGTCTTGTAGATGTCTTCAGCGTTGCCCGACAGTGCCGCCCAACGGAACGGGCCGATACCACGGCAGAACAGCGGACGGATGTAGGCCGGTACGAAGCCCGGGAAGTCGAATGCGTTTTCCACGCCTTCTTCTTGCGCCATCTGACGGATGTTGTTGCCGTAGTCGAAGGTCGGGATGCCTTGCTTCTGGAAGTCGAGCATCGCTTTAACGTGCACGGCCATCGATTGCTTGGCGGCTTTGATCACGGCGGCAGGTTCGGTCTTGGCGCGAGCGCGGTATTCGTCCCAGGTCCAGCCGGCTGGCAGGTAGCCATTGAGCGGGTCGTGGGCGCTGGTCTGGTCGGTGACCATGTCCGGACGCACACCGCGCTTGACCAGTTCAGGCAGGATTTCAGCGGCGTTGCCCAGCAGAGCGATGGAAATCGCCTTGCCTTCTTTGGTGTATTTGGCGATGCGGGCCAGTGCGTCGTCGAGGTCTTTGGCTTGCTCGTCGACGTAGCGGCTTTTCAGGCGGAAATCGATGCTGACTTGCTGGCATTCGATGTTCAGCGAGCAAGCGCCGGCCAGGGTTGCAGCCAGAGGCTGGGCGCCACCCATGCCGCCCAGACCTGCGGTCAGGACCCAACGACCTTTGAGGTCATCGTTGTAGTGTTGGCGACCGGCTTCGACGAAAGTTTCGTAGGTGCCCTGGACGATGCCCTGGCTGCCGATGTAGATCCAGCTGCCGGCGGTCATCTGGCCGTACATGGCCAGGCCTTTGGCGTCCAGTTCGTTGAAGTGTTCCCAGCTCGCCCAGTGAGGAACCAGGTTGGAGTTGGCGATCAGTACGCGCGGGGCGTTGCTGTGGGTCTTGAACACGCCGACCGGCTTGCCGGATTGCACCAGCAGGGTCTCGTCGTCGTTCAAGTTGGTCAGGCTTTCGACGATCTTGTCGTAGCATTCCCAGTTACGTGCAGCGCGACCGATACCACCGTAAACCACCAGTTCTTTAGGGTTCTCGGCGACTTCCGGGTCGAGGTTGTTCATCAGCATGCGCAGCGGCGCTTCAGTCAGCCAGCTCTTGGCGGTCAGCTTGTTACCGCGTGCGGCACGGATTTCGACGTCGCGAAACTTGGTACGTTTATTCTCGGTCACGAAAAGAACTCCTCAGCAATCAATCCAAACCAACCCAGGCAGTGGGCGAGCAAGCCAATGGGCATCAGTGCACACCGGCGAATCAGTGGACGATGGTTGAGTCTTCGCGACTCATACACATACGTCTTTACTTGTACATACAAGCATATGCAATCAAGCGGCCAACTTGCTGGATGAGCATTCAAGAAAAATTCGGAAACAGCTGGAGAGCCCTTGGAACAAGGGTTTTGGCGTAGATGAAATTTTTCGAGAGGATTTTTTGGAGGATAGGCGGGTTGTTACTTGAGCGTGGTCTTGCGCCACACTGGGGCGTTCGGTAACAAGTTGGTGCGCGGACGGAAACGGTCTGAGGGGTAGCACAACATCGCGGGCAAACATGGCCCCCTGTAGGAGCCGAGCTTGCTCGCGATGGTCGTGAAGGATAACGCGTAGAACCAGATGCCCAGCGGCGAATTCGGGTTATTCGCGAGCGAGCTCGCTCCTACAGGGATGGTGTATCAGCGTGCGATGAGTTCGATCACGCAGCAAGCGCCATTGCTGGAGACTTCCAGCAATCCGGTGTTACCGACCAGTTGCAGGCAATCGTGGCGACCCAGTTGCGAAGCGCTGGTACCGACCTTTACTTCAAGCGCATCGCTGATGCTGAAGACCAGCACAGTCCCCGCCTCACTGAAAAACCGCTGCTCGCCCGACAACCACTGCAACCGCGCGGCGTAACGCTGCGGTGCGTAAATGAGGTTGAAATCGCGAATCGCACCGCCGAGCAATGTGCAGGAAACCTTGCTTTCACCGCTGAAGGCATACGGGTCCAGCGGTAACAGTGGCCGAGTATCCTGGCCATCCACCGTCAGGCTCATGCCGTCGCCCTGCAAAACAGTGATCACTCGCTCGTAACCGGCGAAGGTGGAAAACCCGCCCGATTCGCCAATGTCGGCAATCGACAGGCGCCAGCCAAAGCCATCCAGACCGGTGCCGGCATCGCGGGTGATTTCTTCGGTACTGCCGCCGCCGTTCTTCCACGGCATGCGCGGGTAATCCTTGGCGCGTAAAACTTTCAGCTCATTCATTTATGGAACCGACCTTCCAGACGATGACGGGAACCGGGGTGGATCAAGCGGGCGGCGGTCACCGGCTGACGGCCGGACCAGGTGCGGCGACGGATCAGCAGGCACGGCTCGCCTTTTTCAATCTGCAGCAATTTGCATTCGGACGACTCGGCCAGGATCGCCTCGACCACGTGCTCGCCTTCGGTCAGCGGCGCGACCTGGTTCAGGTAGGCGTAGGGCGTTTGCAGGGTGAAGTCCTGCTTGAGGTAGTCCGGCGCCACCAGCGCATTGACGAAACGGTCTTCGATTTGCACCGGAATATCGTTTTCGAAATGCACGATCAGCGAGTGGAACACCTTCTGCCCTTCGCGCATGTCCAGGGCCAGGGCGCGCTCGGAGCCGGCGGCCTCTTCTTCAAGGGTGATGACCTTGCAGGTGTGGCGATGACCGCGAGAGGCGATTTCATCGGCGATGTTGTGCACTTCGAACAAGGCAGACTGGCTTTTCGGCTCGGCGACGAACGTGCCGACGCCTTGCATGCGCACCAGCAGGCCATCGGCGGTCATCTCGCGCAGGGCGCGGTTGATGGTCATGCGGCTGAAGCCCAACTGGCTGACCAGCTCGCTTTCCGACGGAACGCGGTAGTGCGGCGGCCAGTTTCCACTGTCGATTTGCTGGGTGATCATTTGTTTGACGCGGGCGTACAAGGGCGCCGGACTGTCGCCCATGTTCGCGGCCAACGGAGAGACTGGAGGCGGAGTCGGCACGGTTAATCCTTGTTCGTTGAAAAGAGATTGCTAGCTTGCCGGAGTTTACCGGGCAGGCAAACGTCTGTATATGTATATACAAATAACACACGATGGGGTGCTGAACCATGTCCGCCTTCTTTGCCGAACGCGCGCTGCTGCCTAGTGGATGGGCCAACAATGTACGTCTTGAGGTCAGCGCCGACGGCGTTTTGACCCATATCCAGGCCGATTCCCATGCAGATGGCGCCGAGCGGTTGAGCGGTCCGCTGCTGCCTGGCATGCCGAACCTGCACTCCCACGCCTTCCAGCGGGCCATGGCCGGGCTGGCGGAAGTGGCGGGAAATCCGAACGACAGTTTCTGGACCTGGCGCGACCTGATGTATCGCCTCGTCGGAAAAATCAGCCCGGAACAACTCGGCGTCATCGCCCGTCAGCTGTACATCGAAATGCTCAAGGCCGGTTACACATCGGTGGCGGAATTTCATTACGTACACCATGACATCAGTGGCCAGCCTTACGCGGACCCGGCCGAACTGGCCCTGCGTATCAGCCAGGCTGCAGGTTCCGCGGGTATCGGTCTGACCCTGCTGCCGGTGCTCTACAGCCACTCCGGTTTCGGCGGCCAGACTCCGAACGAAGGTCAGCGTCGCTTCATCAACAGCACCGAAAATTACCTCAAGCTGCAATCGCGACTGCAACCGCTCCTGGCGCAGCAGCCGGCGCAGGCCCTGGGCCTGTGTTTCCACTCGCTGCGCGCGGTCGCGCCGCAACAGATCAGCGAAGTGCTGGCCGCCAGCGACAAACAATGCCCGGTGCACATCCACATCGCCGAGCAGCAGAAAGAAGTCGACGACTGCCTGACCTGGAGCGGTCGTCGTCCGCTGCAATGGCTGTACGAAAACGTCGAAGTCGACCAGCGCTGGTGCCTGGTCCACGCGACCCACGCCAACCCGGAAGAAGTCACGTCGATGGCCAGGAGCCGCGCCATCGCCGGCCTGTGCCTGACCACCGAAGCCAACCTGGGCGACGGGATTTTCCCGGCGGTGGATTTCCTCGCCCAGGGCGGCCGCATGGGCATCGGTTCCGACAGTCACGTGTCATTGAGCGTGGTGGAAGAATTGCGCTGGCTGGAATACGGCCAGCGTCTGCGTGACCAGCGGCGTAATCGTTTGTACGGCGCGGATCAGCCAATGGTCGGCCGCACGCTGTTTGATGCCGCGCTGGATGGTGGTGCCCAGGCGCTGGGGCAGCCGATTGGCGCTCTGGAAGTCGGTAAGCGCGCCGACTGGCTAGTGCTCGATGGCAACGACCCGTATCTGGCAACGGCCAGCGGCGACGGAATTCTCAACCGCTGGTTGTTTGCCGGCGGCGATCGCCAGGTGCGGGATGTGTTGGTCAATGGCCAGTGGGTAGTGCGTGACGGGCAGCATGCCGACGAGGAAGAAAGCAGCCGCGCCTTCACCCAGGTACTGCGCGAACTCCTGGGCTGACACAAAACAAAAATGTGGGAGCGGGCTTGCTCGCGAAGGCGGACTGTCAATCAACATCTCTGTTGAATGTGACACCCTCTTCGCGAGCAAGCCCGCTCCCACATTTGGATATGTGTCGACAGTTAGTTCGAGGTCTCGGCCATCTGCTTTTCCGAGGCCCGCCAGATCAGCCGCGTGGTGTCGTACCCCTGCTGACGTGCCTTGCTCAGCAACTCCTCACGCACCACACCGTTCACGGTCGGCGTGCGCGACAACAGCCACAGATACTTGCGACTCGGGTCGCCGACGATGGCGGTCTTGTAGTCATCGCTGACGTACAGCACCCAGTATTCGCCCTTCGCCGAACCCGGGATCAGCCTGGAAAACCAGGTATCGAACTCGACCCACAGCTTGTCGCTCTTGCCGGGCACCTGTGGATAAGCCGTGCCCTTGACCTCTTCCCATTGCCACTGTGCCGTCAGGCAGCGGTTCAGCACTGCGAGGTTGCCGTCGGGCTTGAGCGTGTAATGGGCTTCGGACTGCGCGCAGTCGCGCTGGAAGTACATCGGCATACGAGCCAGCTCGTACCAGGTGCCCTGGTAGCGCTTGAGGTTGACGCTATTGACCGTCTTGGGGGCCAATGGGTCCTGGCCAGACGTGGCACAGCCGGCCAACACCAGGCCGGCAAAAAGGATGATCAATAACCGCTTCATTATTTTTCTCCCGTGGGCGATCGCCCCGGTTTACTTCAGGCCTTGGCCGGAAAACATCAGCACTTTGTCACCGGCGAACTGCACGCTGATAAAGCTGTTCTTGTCGCCCCAGGTGCAGCTGGACATGCCGAGCGCGCCTGAACAATCGGCGGGTTTGCCCAACAGGGTCTCCACATCGGCCTTGGCCATGCCGGCGGAGAGCTTCGAGTAGTTTTCCTGATTGACCTTGCTGCAGGCAGCGAGCAATACGCAGAATGAAAGCAGGGCGATGGAACGCAACGACATGGTGAAACTCCGGGGGCGTAGGGGATTGGCATGGCTGCCAAGCTGAAGCTTAGAAGAGAAAACCCCTGTCAGGTTCCCTGCCCGACAGGCTATTTATCGGGCCACTCGTCTGCCTTTTGCCGAAAATCAGCCACTTTGCCTGTTTACCGGGTATTTCGTCGTTTTTCAGAGAATTCGCCTAATCTTTGGCGCCGTTCAGTCGACATAAATGCAACGCAAAGCCACGTCAGTGGCATTTGCTCCCTCATTTTGTAGAACAGCCCCTCTGCGGTAGCTCATCCATGACCAGAAACATGAAGTTCAGCCACAAGATTTTGCTGGCTGCCGCCCTCGTGGTGGCCGTCGCATTCGCTTGTTTCATCCTGTTCAACGACTATCGCCAACGCGAAACCTTGCGCAACAGTACCGAAGCCTCGATGCAGGAGCTCGGCAGCCTGACCACCAGCAACATCCAGACCTGGCTGGAAAGCCGCATGCAATTGCTGCAGTCGATGGCCCAACAGATCAACGCCGACGGCAATGCTCCCGCTGGCCTGAAACGAATCATCGACCTGCCCGCCTACACCGGTAACTTCCAGCTGAGTTACTTCGGTGGCGCCGACGGCGTGATGTTCTCGGTCCCGGCGGGCAACCGCGCGGCGGACTACGATCCGCGCGCCCGTGGCTGGTACAAGGCGGCCAATAGTGCGCAACAGACCATCGTCACCGAACCCTACATCGCCGCCTCCTCTGGCAAGCTGGTGATCACAGTCGCCACCCCGGTGCAGCACCTGGGCCAGATGATCGGTGTCGCCGGCGCCGACATCGACCTGTCCAGCGTCAGCGCGATCATCAACTCGCTGAACTTCGGCGGTCACGGCCATGCGTTCATCGTCGGTGCCGACGGCAAGATCCTGATTCACCCGGACAGCAAGCTGGTACTCAAGAACCTGACCGAGGCCTACCCCAACGGCGCGCCGAAAGTCAGCCCGGGCATGAAGGAAATCGAGATCGACGGCAAGCGCCAGTTCATCTCATTCACCCACGTCAACGGCGTGCCATCGGCGGACTGGTACGTAGCGCTGGTACTCGACCAGGAAACCGCGTTCTCGATGCTCAGCGAATTCCGCACCTCGGCGATCATCGCCATGGTCATTGCGGTGGTGATCATCTTCGCCCTGCTGGGCATGCTGATCAGCCTGTTGATGCAACCGTTGCTGACCATGGGTCGCGCCATGCATGACATCGCCGAAGGCGAAGGTGACTTGACCAAGCGCCTGACCATTCACGGCCACGACGAATTCGGCGCGCTGGGGCTGTCGTTCAACCGTTTCGTCGAGCGCATCCATACCTCGATCATCGAAGTATCCTCGGCCACCGGCCAAGTCAACGAAGTGGCGCTGCGGGTAGTCGCCGCCTCGAACTCGTCGATGTTCAACTCCGACCAGCAAGCCTCGCGCACCAGCAGCGTGGCCGCGGCGATCAACCAGCTCGGTGCCGCCGCCCAGGAAATCGCCCAGAACGCCGCCCTCGCCTCGCAACATTCCAGCGATGCCCGCAGCCTGGCCGAAGACGGTCAACAGGTGGTGGATAAAACCATCGCGGCGATGCAGCAACTGTCGGCCAAGATCAGCGACTCGTGCGGCAACATCGAGACCCTCAACAGCAACACGGTCAACATCGGGCAGATCCTGGAAGTGATCACCAGCATCTCCCAGCAGACCAACTTGCTGGCACTCAACGCCGCCATTGAAGCGGCCCGTGCCGGCGAGGCCGGTCGTGGTTTTGCCGTGGTGGCCGATGAGGTGCGCAACCTCGCTCACCGCACCCAGGACTCGGCGCAGCAAGTGCAGACGATGATCGAAGAGCTGCAAGTCGGTGCCCGGGCAGCGGTGGGCATCATGACCGACAGCCAGCGCCAGAGCGAAAGCAGCGTCGGCATCGCCAACCAGGCGGGCGAACGCTTGGGCAGCGTGACCCAGCGCATCGGGGAGATCGATGGCATGAACCAGTCGGTGGCCACCGCGACCGAGGAACAGACCGCCGTGGTGGAGTCGATCAACGTCGACATCACCGAAATCAACACGCTGAATCAGGAAGGTGTGGAGAACCTGCAGTCGACCTTGCGTGCGTGTGCCGATCTAGAGCAGCAGGCGGCGCGGTTGAAGCAATTGGTTGGTAGCTTCAGGATTTGAGGTGATGTAGCGGGCCTCTTCGCGAGCAAGCCCGCTCCCACAGTGGATCTGTGTCGTTCACGAATCCCTTGTGGGAGCGGGCTTGCTCGCGAAGACGGAATCAGCCGCAAAGAAGAGCTAGAAGCTTGATCCAGGCTTCGACAGAAACGCCAACTCCTCAGCCGTAGACTCCCGCCCCAACACCGCATTGCGATGGGGAAACCGCCCAAACTGCGCAATTACCCTCTGATGCCGTTCGGCGTAATCCAGGTAATCGGCAAACAGCGTTCGGTCACCTTCAGGCTGCTGCGCCACCAGTTCGATATAGCGCGAGACACCTTCGTTTTGCACCGCGAGGTTTTCGCTGTGCTCGAACACCAGATAGATGAACACCCGCTGAATCGGCTGCAACTGGCGATCGAAATCCGCCGCAATACCTTGGGCTACCAATTTCTGTGCGCGGGAATCGCCGGAGAATGCTTTGGGAGTATCGCGAAAGATCATTCGCGGGATTTGATCGAGCAACAGCACCAGGGCCAGCCAACCTTCTGGACATTGCATCCACTCGGTCAATCCGCCGGCCAGTGCCTGCTCGGCCTGGCCCCCGAAACGCTCACGCGCTTCGAGGTCCTGGCTGTCGCGCTTGCCAAACCACAACTTGCCCTTCTGCGCCGCCACTTCCTTCGCTGACCCGAAACTTCCGAACCACCAATCAAGCAACGGCTGCCAGGGCGCGGTCATGGTTTATTCCTTGTGGTAAGCCGTGACGCGGGCAACTTCTTCTTTCGAACCGAGGAACACCGCAACACGCTGGTGCAGGCCTTCCGGCTGGATGTCGAGGATGCGCTGGTGGCCGTCGGTGGACGCGCCGCCTGCCTGTTCCACCAGGAACGACATCGGGTTGGCTTCGTACATCAGGCGCAGTTTGCCCGGCTTCGACGGCTCGCGGCTGTCGCGTGGGTACATGAACAGACCGCCACGGGTCAGGATGCGGTGCACGTCAGCCACCATCGCGGCAACCCAGCGCATGTTGTAGTTCTTTTTCAGCGGGCCTTCATCGCCGGCCAGCAATTCGCTGACGTAGCGCTGTACCGGTGCTTCCCAGTGACGCTGGTTGGAAGCGTTGATGGCGAATTCCTGGGTGGTTTCAGGAATGGTGATGTTTTCGTGGGTCAGTACGAAACTGCCCATCTCACGGTCCAGGGTGAAACCTTTCACGCCGTCGCCCAGGGTCAGGATCAGCATGGTCTGCGGGCCGTAGATCGCGTAACCGGCGGCCACTTGCTGGGTGCCTGGCTGCAGGAAAGCCTTCTCATTCAAGGGCTCGTTCTGGCTCAGGTATTCGTTCGGGCAACGCAGTACCGAGAAAATGGTGCCGACCGGGGCGTTGATGTCGATGTTCGACGAACCGTCCAGCGGGTCGAATACCAGCAGGTACGCGCCTTTCGGGTATTTGCCCGGGATCTGGTAGGCATTGTCCATTTCTTCGGACGCCATGCCGGCCAGGTGACCGCCCCATTCGTTGGCTTCGAGCAGGATCTCGTTGGAGATCACGTCGAGCTTTTTCTGCACTTCGCCCTGGACGTTTTCAGTGCCCATGCTGCCCAGAACGCCACCCAGGGCGCCTTTGGACACGGCGTGGTTGATCTCCTTGCAGGCACGCGCCACCACTTCGATCAGGAAGCGCAGATCGGCAGGAGTGTTGTTGCTGCGGGTCTGCTCAATCAAATAGCGACTCAAGGTAACGCGGGACATGGAAGGCTCCGGTGGAATGGGGGGGCTAAAAACCCGCGCAGTTTAACGCGAGTCGGGGCGCATTTCCTCCTATCAGACGTGATCGGCCAAAGAGAGTTCATGTGCGGGGATGAGCGTAGTAGGAAATGGGCCGCGCGTGGAGCTCCAATGGATAGCAGATTTCGATATCTTTGGTGATCGGTAGTCCGTATTCGCGAGCAAGCCCGCTCCCACATTGGACCAGCTGTGCACACACCATTTGTGCCACAAAGCAGATCCAGTGTGGGAGCGGGCTTGCTCGCGAATGGCGCGAAGCGCCAGCCTTCTTCAGGATTTGACAGAGGGCTTGCGCAGCAAGCTGAACGCCATCGCCGCCAGGAACAGGACACTGAGCAACAACACCGCCCACAAGCCGAACTTCTTCCAGGAGATGTCCGTCGTCGCCAGCGTTTTCTCTGTCGATGCATTCGAAACCACCGCCCCGACATCCACAATGGCCCTGCCCAAGGTCGCGAGCTTCGCCGGGCTGTAATCCGGAATCAGCGTCGACAGCGGCAAGTTCGCCGCCTTCGCCGTCGAATTCCCCACGACCAGCGTGTAAGGCCCAGGCCCGCGCGCCAGGAACACCAGTTGTGTGGCACGCACGGCATACTTCAGCGTCGGCGCCCGATCACCCAGGCCGCCACCGCGTTCGTCCACGGTCAGCTTCAATTGCTGGACGATTTGCCCGGACAACTGCAATTCGTTTTGCACCACATCCTGACCGTTCTGGGCCAGGCGATAGAGCAAACCGCTGCCCAACGACTGCCATGGCAGACTGCTGTCGCGACGGCCGGCCAGGCGCACTGGCGCCAGACTGTTGGGCTGGCTCAACTCGACCTGCACCCGCTCGACATTCAGCCCCATCGGCAACTGCCAGGTGTATTCACCCGCCTTCACACTGCTGCCGGTCAACCCTTGGGACCAGACCAACGGCAGCGGCAGGCTGCGGGTACTGGCGCTCTGTAGTTGCGCCGAAGTCAGTGTCGGTGCCGAATGCGGCGTGATCCACAGTAACCGCAGGTAGCGTGCCGACTGGCCCGGCAGGTTGACTTCATGCTGTTCGACCCGCTCGTCGGAAAAAGTCAGGCGCGCCACCTGCCCTTCGCCCCAGGACTGCCAATGCTGCAAATCGTCGCTAGCTTCGATGGTGAAACGCTGGAAGCCGTCGCGCTCGCTGCTCCAGTCCAGAACCAACTGCTGCAACGGCGCCTTGATAGCCGAAGCGTCGAGCAACCAGCCGCGCAGCTCTTCCTCACCCGCCTCCAGCTGACTGGAGGGCTGCACCTCGACCAATGTGCCGTTGGTGCTCGATTGCACCCGCACGCTCGGCGCGGTTTCAGTGGCGTCCACCGAGTTGTACAACGGAAACCATTTCACCTCGGTCAAGGTGCGCGCTTCATTGCTCCGCGCCGTTTCCCGGGCCAGGGCATACGCCTGAACTTCGCCCGCCGCATTGAACACACGCACATCGCTCAGGTCGGCCTGCCGTGCATTCAGTTGTACGTTCAGGGGCAGCTCAAGGCGATACCAGGGCCCTTCGCCCGTCACCGACAAAGGCACTTGGGTGGTGAAGTCCGCCGGTTTTTCCTGGGCAACCGCCGACAACACTACGCCCATGGCAACAGCGCCCAACCAACCCAGGTTCAGCTTCTGACTCAAGACGACACTCCTTCGGATTCCGGGACCGGTTTCTCGACATCCGGCACAGCTTCGGCACGCTTGGGCGGCAGCGGGGCGAAATAGCCCACCACCAGCAGCAACACGCCGACACCGATAAACGACACGATCCGCGCCAGCCCGCCGCGATTACTCAATTCGACAAAGAACAGCTTAGCCACGACCACACCTATCAAGGCGGCGCCGATCAACCAGACTTCGCGGTGGCGACGCAAATGGCCACCGATCATCAGGCTCAGGGCCATCAAGGTCCAGACGATGGACAACCCGGCTTGCACCCGCATCGACGCCAACAACAGGTCCAGCTCGAACGGCACCCCGCTCCAATGGTGCGCCGTACGCATTACCAATGCCGTAAAGAACACGAACAGCGAGGCACCTGCGACCCCTTGCGTGGCGATGGCGGCGTAATCCTTGTGCAGCGACAGTTGTGTCATGGCGCTGCGGGACCAGACATAGATGCCGAACAGCGCGAACAACACGCCCAGCTCCAGCGGGTTGATCAATGGCACGTAGGGCAGTGGCTCGGCGTTGCCGTCACTGGCGACATTCGCCAGCCAGAACCAGCCGAGCATCAGCAACGCCAGCGGCGCGGCGGCGTATACACGGTATTCCCTCGAGTACGCCGCCACCGGCCACGGCCACGCGCGAGGCGCCGCCATCAGAACCAGATACAGACTTGGCAGAATCGCCCAACCCAACCAGCGCCAAGCGTTGTATTGCTCGGACAACACCAGCAAGCCATAACGCAGCTCCAGCGCCAGCACCCCCATCAACAGCCAACAGCCGAGCACATGGGCGACACTCGTCACGCGTGCTGGCAGCATGGGCGCCAGGCGTCGCAGGGACATGAAATGCACTACGAACACGGCGGCCCACGCCAGCCAGCCGACGTCGGCCGCCGGGTGGTAACGCGAGTGCCAGGCCGCCAGCAGCACCAGCGCCGCCGCGGGAATCAACACCGTACCGAGCACCCCCAGTGACGGCCATTTCAGGCGCAGCGCCAACACCGTCCATAGCGCAACACTCAGAGCTGCGATGCTTAACAACAAAGTCGCCTGCATCGGCAGCGACGCAAAATGCAGCACTTCGATGACCCAGGCCAACGCCCACCAGCCCGCGCCCCACACCAGCAACGCCTGGGACAATCGCAACAGGCTCAGCCCTTCGAATGCTTCGGGCGAAGGACCTATCTGCAGACGCCAGGCCCCGACCATCGCTGCCAGCCCCAACACCAGCGGCGCCCAGAATCCAGCATGAGCCAGGGGACTCAGCCCTTCACTGAACAGCGGCCCCGTCGCCAGGAACAGTGCACCACCCAACAGTTGCACAGCGAGCGCGGTGAACACGAATGTGCGCGATGGCAGGCGCAAGCCAACCAACAACGTCAACGCCCCGGCCAAGGCCCAACCGATCACCGTGCCGTGGCTGAAGAAAAACAACGGCGCCAGCAAATAGAGAAACGCCAGCCCGAGGCACGCCAGGACTGGCAGACCTTTTAGCTCCCAAGGCCTGATCTGCTCCGGCAAGGCTTTACGCAACTGGTAGAAGCTGAACAACAACGCAATGCCCAGTAACAGCGCGCCTAGCGGTACACCACCGAGCAGGCTGCTCTCGCTGTTGTGCAGCTCGCTGAGAAACACCAGCGCCGAGCCCAGTTGCAGGAGCAAGGCAAACGCCCGGGCCAGGGGCCTTTGCTGGCGAAGGCCGAGCCAGAAGATCCCCGCGCCCTCCACCGCCCACGCCGCGGTCGTCCAGCGTGCATCGAGCCCCAGCGGAATCGCCAGGCTGGTGAAGATCACGCCCAAGGCCAGGCAGGTTTCCCCCAGCAACAGCGTGCGCCCGGCCATCAGCCAACGGGCAAGTCCCATGTAAATCATGCCCAGCGCCAAGGCACTGAACGCCGCAGCGAACTCCAGATGCTGCACCAGCGCGAACTGCAAGCCGAAACCCACCAGCGGCGGACCGAACAGCAGCGTGCCGTCGACGTAGTCGCCCTTGCGCGCCGACCATTGCAGCAGCGATTCGCGACTGCTCTCTGCCGGTGCATCGCTCATTTCCAGCAGCCTGCGCCGGGCGAACAGCAGACCAATGGCCAGGTACATCAGGAAAAACAAAATCAGAAACGGCTCGGTGCTCCACAACTGCTCCGGCGAGTAGGAACGCAGGCCCCAGGCGAAACCGATGCCGAAGGTGCCGCTGAACCCGATGACATTCAACAGCCGCCAGGCCTTGAACCAGGCGATGGCGAAGATGCCGGCGTTGAGCAGGGCAAAATAGCTGAACAGCGCGACGTGGCTGCCGGCGCCGGTGGAGGCCAGCAGCGGCGCGGCGAATCCGCCCAGTGCGGCCGCGGCGGCCAACCCCAGGGAGTCCTGGGTAATGGCGAGAATCGCCGAACAGACTGTCACCGCCACCAGCAGGCCAAACCCCGCCGTGGGATCGAGCAGCGGATGCAGGCGCATCGCGGCAAACACCGTCAGGTACAACACGGCGATCCCGGCCCCTTGCAGGATCAACGCATAACTGCTGTTGCGCGCCCGTAACCACCAGCCTAGCCCGAGCAACCCCAAGGCTGCCGCCGCAACGCCTGCGTACCGCAACTCAACCGGCACCACCACGCCTTCGGTGGCATAGCGCAGCAAAAAGGCCAGGCCGAGGAACAACAGCACCACGCCGACCCGCAACACGGTATTGCCACCGAACAACCAGGCTCGGGCACGGCTGATGGCGCGATCGATAAGGTTCGGGCCACGCGGAGGGACAGGTGGTTGTGCCTGGTGAGCGATCGGCTCGGGCTTCCAGGCATCGGCGGGCTGCGAACGGTTGGTTTCGGTGGCCGCTGCGGCGATCGGCTCGAGTTCGGGCGGCAGCTCCCAGACCAACTCCGGGGCTGCGGCAGGCGCTTCATCGAGGATGGTTTCAGGTGAGACAAGTGGCTCGCGGGTTTCCGGCGCCTTGACGCCCGATGCTTCGAGCAGCGCCAGCCGTTGCTCGACCGCCTGCAGCGCTACCTGCGCCTGTTCCAGCAAACGCTGCTGCTCGACTGCCTGCGAGTCCATGCGAGCCATGCGAAGGGCCTGGCCGATACCCAATCCGAATAACGCGCCCAGCAGCGCATCGCTGAATGACTCGTCGAGTATCCAGCCGAGCACCAGCCCTATCAGCATGAACATCCATTGCATGGTCGATATCCCTAAGCGGCCCCATCATGAGGCAAGTCCAAGCGGTACAGTGTCTGATCAGTCTAGTGCGAAAACACCACAACCCTCTGTAGGAGCGAGCTTGCTCGCGATGAGGCCATAACATTCAGCATTAATGTTGAATGTCAGTGCGCTATCGCGAGCAAGCTCGCTCCCACAAGGGATTGTGGTGTGTTCAGAATCTGATCAACCCTGCCGCCCGGTAATCCAGCGCCTAGTATATCGACCCAGCCCATCAACAACCGGGTCTTGCTCGCAGTTCTGGCTTAAAACTACTCCAGTGCCTTCCAGATTTCCGTGGCGTACTCGCGAATGGTCCGGTCCGACGAGAACCAGCCCATCCGCGCCGTGTTCAACACCGCCGAGCGCCACCACTCCTTCGAATCGTGCCAATGGGCTTCGACGCGCATCTGGGCGTGCCAGTAGGAATCGAAGTCGGCGCAGACCAGGAAGCGATCGTAGTCCACCAGCGAATCGATCAATCCGGTGTAACGGGACGGATCGTCCGGCGAGAACACCCCACCACGAATCGCTTGCAGCACATCGTTCAGACGATGGGACGCGGCGATATCCGGCACCGCGCTGAACTCATGATTCTGTTTGCGTGCCTCCACCTGCTGCGCGCTGAGACCAAAGATAAACATGTGCTCGGTGCCGATGCGCTCGCTCATTTCCACGTTGGCCCCATCCAGGGTGCCGATAGTCAGCGCGCCGTTCAGGCCGAATTTCATGTTGCTGGTGCCTGACGCTTCGAACCCGGCGGTGGAGATCTGCTCGGACAAATCCGCCGCCGGAATGATGCTCTCCGCCAGGCTGACGTTGTAGTTGGGCAGGAACACCACTTTGAGCAAGCCGCGCACGGTCGGGTCGTTGTTCACCACCCGGGCGATGTCGTTGGTCAGCTTGATGATCAGTTTGGCCTGGTGATAGCTCGCGGCTGCCTTGCCGGCGAAGATTTTCACCCGTGGCACCCAGTCGATTTCAGGCTCCGCTCGAATCGCCTGGTACAACGCCACGGTGTGCATCAGGTTGAGCAACTGGCGTTTGTACTCGTGGATTCGCTTGACCTGCACGTCGAACATCGCCGCCGGGTTGACCGCCACGCCCAGTCGCTCATGAATCAGGTACGCCAGGGCTTTCTTGCTGTGCAGGCGTTGCTCGGCAAACGCCTTGCGGAATGCACTTTTCTCGGCGAACGATTCAAGGGCGAGCAAACGCTCTTCCGGGTTGTCCAGCACCTCGGGGCCAAGGGCATCGACCAGCATCGAGGTCAGCTCGGGGTTGGCCTGATACAACCAGCGGCGGAAGGTGATGCCGTTGGTTTTGTTGTTGATCCGCTCCGGGTAGAGCTTGTGCAGTTCGGAGAACACCGTTTGACGCATCAGCTGCGTATGCAGCCCGGACACACCGTTGATGCTGTGGGACCCGAGAAACGCCAGGTTGCCCATGCGCACCCGGCGACCGTTGTCTTCCTCGATCAGCGACACCGCGCGCAGTACGTCGAAGTCGTGAATGCCCTTGGCCCGCAGGGAGTCGATGTGGTGGGCGTTGATCAGGTAAATGATCTGCATGTGCCGCGGCAACATGCGTTCCATCAAGCCGACCGGCCAGGTTTCCAGCGCTTCGGGCAGCAATGTGTGGTTGGTGTAGGACAGCGTATCGACGGTGACCTGCCACGCGGCATCCCACGCCACGTCATAAACGTCGACCAGTTGCCGCATCAGTTCAGCCACGGCAATCGAGGGGTGAGTGTCGTTGAGCTGGATAGAGGCGTGATCACCCAGGGTCAGCACCGAGGTGTGCATGTTGCGATGGCGGCGCAGCAGATCCTGCAACGAGGCGGCGACGAAGAAGTACTCCTGGCGCAGGCGCAACTCCTGGCCGGCCTCGGTGCTGTCCGCCGGGTACAGCACCCGGGAGATGCTTTCGGCCCTGGCCACTTCGGCCACGGCGCCCAGGTGGTCGCCGGCGTTGAAACGCTCCAGATGCAGATCTTCCATGGCGCGGGCACGCCACAGGCGCAGCGTGTTGACGCTCGCCCCGCGCCAGCCGACCACCGGCGTGTCGTAGGCAATCGCCCGCACGGTTTCCGCCGGGGACCAGACTTGTCGGGATTTGCCGGTGTCGTCGGTCAGGGTCTCGACACTGCCGCCGAAACCGATGGTGTAAGCCACTTCCGGCCGCTCGAACTCCCACGGGTTGCCGAAATCCAGCCAGTGTTCGGTCTGCTCCTGCTGCCAGCCATCGACAATCGCCTGACGGAACAACCCGTGCTCATAGCGGATGCCGTAGCCATGACCGGCGATGCCGAGGGTCGACATGCTTTCCAGGAAACACGCCGCCAGACGCCCGAGGCCGCCGTTGCCCAGGGCCGCATCGGGCTCCAGCATGCGGATGCGCTCAAGGTCGACGCCGAGTTCGGTCAGGGCTTCGCGGGCCACGTCGAGCAGGCCGAGATTGCTCAGGCTGTCGAACAACAGCCGACCGATGAGAAATTCCAGGGAGAGGTAATAGACGCGCTTCTGACCTTTGCGGTAGATCTGCCGCGTGTGATCCATCCAGTGCTCGACCATGTGATCCCGCGCGGCCAGGGCAATGGCTTCGAACCAGTCGTGGTCGAAGGCGTGATCCGGGTCTTTACCCACTGCATAAGTGAGTTTGGTCAAGACGGCGTCGCGGAATGCGGCCACCTCTGCTTCGCGAACAAGTGGTTCTTGAGTCATCGATAGGACCTCGAGCGAGCTTGGAGTTGTCTGAGCCTAGACGGTCTGACAGGCGGTAGAGGCTCTGGTTCGGCAGTTTTTCCTGTAAGGGCGAATCGGGTCGGCAATACATTGTCGTGTACCTGATTCAATGCAGGGGCCGTGCCGGATTAGCGGATTATTGGCCGGCCGTGAAAAAATCTGGCGAAAGGTTGTTCAAAAATCCACCAGTCCCGGTATGATCGCGCGCCCTGATGCACACGCTGGTAACAAACGATGATGAAGCCGAACCTGATCGCTGCCGCAGAGATCGACCGCCTCGATACCTGGGCCAAGTACTCTGCCCCGATGTGCGGCTCGTGTATGTCCAGCTGCTGCACCCTGCCCGTCGAGGTCAAGATCAAGGATCTGATCCGCATCGGCGTGGTCGATGAGTTCGAGCTGGGTGATCCGCCGAAGAACATCGCCAAGCGCCTGCAAAAGGAAGGTTTGGTCGAACGCTTCAATCAGAAGTCAGGAATCTTTACCCTCCAGCGCATGAGCAACAACGATTGCCTGTACCTGGATCGTAAGAGCCGTCTGTGCACTATTTATGATAAGCGCCCGGATACTTGCCGCAATCACCCGAAAATCGGCCCGCGGCCGGGGTATTGCGCGTACAAGCCCAAGGAAGTGGAGCGCGTGCAGAATTCTCGGTCGATTGAGCGGTTCTGATATTTCCTGATTTCTGCGGCGGTTGATCCGCCGCCTTCGCGAGCAAGCCCGCTCCCACAGGGGATCTCTGATGTACACAAATCAAGTGTTCACTGAAGATCCAATGTGGGAGCGGGCTTGCTCGCGAAGAGGCCAGCACAAACACCGCATAAACCGCAGACAAACAAAAACGCCCCCGGTCTCTCGACCGGGGGCGTTTTCGTTCAGCCAGGGCTAAATCTTATGCCTTGGCTTTCTTGGCAGCGCGGGTACGCTCGCTTTCGTCCAGGATCTTCTTGCGAAGACGGATGGACTTAGGAGTTACTTCACACAGCTCGTCGTCCTGGATGAATTCCAGAGCCTGTTCCAGGGTGAAGCGAACAGGTGGAACCAGAGCGATGGTTTCGTCTTTACCCGAAGCACGCATGTTGTCGAGCTTCTTGCCCTTGGTAGGGTTAACGCCCAGGTCGTTGTCACGGCTGTTCAGACCAACGATCTGACCGTTGTAGATTTCCTGACCGTGTTCTACGAACAGCTTGCCACGCGCCTGCAGGGTTTCCAGGGAGTAGGTCAGTGCCTTGCCGGTTTCAACCGAAACCAGAACGCCGTTCTGACGGCCGGACATGTCGCCGGACTTCATCACGTCGTAACGGTCGAAGATCGAGGTCAGGATGCCAGCACCGTTGGTCAGGGTCAGGAACTGGTTACGGAAACCGATCAGACCGCGAGCAGGGATGTTGTATTCCAGACGTACACGGCCCTTGCCATCCGGCACCATGTTGGTCAGGTCGCCCTTACGCAGGCCCATCTCTTCCATCACCTTGCCCTGGGATTCTTCCGGCAGGTCGATGGTGACGTTTTCGAACGGTTCGTGCTTCACGCCGTCAACCAGACGGATGATCACTTCCGGACGGCCTACAGCCATTTCGAAGCCTTCGCGACGCATGGTTTCGATCAGTACCGAGAGGTGCAGTTCGCCACGGCCGGAAACCTTGAACTTGTCAGCCGAGTCGCCTTCTTCAACGCGCAGTGCAACGTTGTACAGCAGCTCTTTGTCCAGACGTTCCTTGATGTTACGGGAAGTCACGAACTTGCCTTCTTTACCGCAGAATGGCGAGTCGTTTACCTGGAAGGTCATGGAAACGGTTGGCTCGTCGACGGTCAGCGGCTTCATCGCTTCGACCGTGTCCGGGTGGCACAGGGTGTCGGAGATGAACAGCGAGTCCATACCGCTGATGCACACGATATCGCCTGCTGCAGCTTCTTCAACGTCGATGCGGTGCAGACCGTGGTGACCCATCAGCTTCAGGATACGACCGTTACGCTTCTTGCCGTCGGCACCGATAGCCACAACCGGGGTGTTCGGCTTGACGCGACCACGAGCGATACGGCCAACACCGATAACACCCAGGAAGCTGTTGTAGTCCAGTGCGGAGATCTGCATCTGGAACGGACCTTCACGGTCAACAGCCGGCGCCGGTACGTTGTCGACGATCGACTGGTACAGCGGGGTCATGTCTTCAGCCATTTCGGTGTGGTCCAGACCGGCAATACCGTTCAGGGCCGAGGCGTAGACGACTTTGAAGTCCAGCTGTTCTTCGGTGGCACCCAGGTTGTCGAACAGGTCGAAGATCTGGTCCAGAACCCAGTCCGGACGCGCGCCTGGACGGTCAACCTTGTTGATGCACACGATCGGACGCAGGCCGGCTTCGAAAGCCTTCTTGGTCACGAAACGGGTTTGCGGCATAGGGCCGTCTTGAGCGTCAACCAGCAGCAGAACGGAGTCGACCATCGACATTACGCGTTCAACTTCGCCGCCGAAGTCGGCGTGGCCCGGGGTGTCCACGATGTTGATGTGGTAGCCGTTCCAGTTGATGGCGGTGTTTTTCGCCAGAATGGTAATACCGCGCTCTTTCTCCTGGTCGTTGGAGTCCATCACGCGCTCGTCGTTGAGCTCGTTGCGCTCCAGGGTGCCGGATTGACGCAGGAGTTTGTCTACCAGGGTGGTCTTACCATGGTCAACGTGGGCAATGATGGCGATGTTGCGTAGATTTTCGATCACTTGTGTATCTCGATCAGAGGATTCGGTGTGCTGACAAGTCTTGGCAGCGATTAACAGTAGCGTCCGTGAAAGCCGTTACAGCTTGACGGTGGCATCGGGGGGCCGGTGACGCAGGCCACAGGCAAACAGCCCCGGGCACTTAGCTCGGTCGATAAACGCGCACATTGGCATGCCCCTCACTGAGCAAATGGTGGGCATGCAGGCGACTCATCACGCCTTTGTCGCAATACAGCAGGTACTGGCGAGTAGGGTCCAGTTCCTTGAAACGAGCGTTCACTGCATAAAACGGCATCGTTTGTACCTCGATGCCAGCGAGGTCCAGCGGGTCGTCTTCAGCGGCATCCGGGTGACGGATGTCGATGACGATCTGACCGGCCAGCGCTTCGCTGACTTCTTCAATCTGCAAGTCCTGGCCCAATTCATCGATCACGCGATCGATCGGCACCAGCTTGGCGTTTTCGAGCGCACGCTCGAGTACCGCCATATCGAATTCTTTCTCTTCATGCTCGACGCGATAGCGCTTGGCCGCGGTCTTCGGATTGACCGAGATGACGCCGCAGTATTCCGGCATGTGCCGGGCGAAATCGGCGGTGCCGATTTCGATTGCCGTGTCGATAATGTCCTGCTTGTGACTGGCGATCAGCGGGCGCAGTACCAGCTTTTCGGTCACGCAGTCGATCACTGACAGGTTCGGCAGCGTCTGGCTCGACACCTGGGAGATCGCCTCACCGGTGACCAGTGCGTCGATGTGCAGTCGATCGGCAATTTGGGAGGAAGCGCGCAACATCATACGCTTCAATACTACGCCCATATGACTGTTATCGACTTTGCCGAGAATTTCGCCCAGCACTTCTTCGAACGGCACACTGACAAATAGCACGCGTTGGGAGCTGCCGTACTTCTTCCAGATGAAATGCGCGACTTCCATGACGCCCAGTTCGTGGGCACGTCCGCCCAGATTGAAGAAGCAGAAATGCGCCATCAGGCCGCGGCGCATGATCTGGTAGGCCGCCACGGTGGAGTCGAAGCCACCGGACATCAGCACCAGGGTCTGCTCCAGCGCGCCCAGCGGATATCCGCCGATGCCGTTGTGCTGGCTGTGGATCACGAACAACCGTTGGTCGCGAACTTCGATCCGGACTTCGATTTCCGGCGCTTTCAGGTCGATCCCGGCGGCGCCGCACTCGCGACGCAGTTTGCTGCCGACGTATTTTTCGACGTCCATCGAGCTGAACGTGTGCTTGCCCGCACGCTTGCAGCGCACCGAGAAAATTTTCCCGGCCAGCGCATCGCCGTAGTGCTGCCTGCACTTTTCGGTGATGTCGTCGAAGTCGCCCAGCGGGTACTCGTCGATCTGCAGAAAGTGCGCGATGCCCGGCATGCAGGTCAGGCGTTCACCCATCTCTTTCAAGGCTTTCGGGTCGGTAACACGGGTTTCCAGCTCGAGATTGTCCCACACGCCGTTCACCACCACGGCCGGATCCAGATCACGGAGCACGGCGCGGATGTTTTTGGCCAACTGGCGGATAAATTTCGTCCGGACAGGTCGACTCTTGATGGTGATCTCGGGGAAGACTTTTACGATTAATTTCATGGAAACAGCGCGCGCATGGCCTGCCGAAAAAGGGGGGCGCGGATTATAGCGGAAATTGCTCAAGGTTTAACCAGTTAATGTGCAGAAGGTTTTGCATGCACCAAAACAGGTCATTTATTAGATATGGCGCCACATTACAGGGCGAGCTTTTCTGCTTTAAAGGGCAAAACGCCCTCTCAAGCGTGATTTTGGGGCAAAAAATCCATGCTGGGGCACTGGCATGCAATTTGCTCCCTTGTGAGGCAGGTTGCCTTGGCAGAGTATTCGCGCCGGCATCACAAACATTTAAGGGCATCCACTACCAGCCCTAATACACCCGGAGGACACTATGTCGAAGTCGGTTCAACTCATCAAAGATCATGACGTCAAGTGGATTGATCTGCGCTTCACGGACACCAAAGGCACTCAGCACCACGTGACCATGCCGGCTCGCGATGCGCTGGATGACGACTTCTTCGAAGTCGGCAAAATGTTCGACGGCTCCTCCATCGCCGGCTGGAAAGGCATCGAAGCCTCCGACATGATCCTGATGCCGGACGACTCCACCGCTGTTCTGGATCCGTTCACCGAAGAGCCGACCCTGATCCTGGTCTGCGACATCATCGAGCCTTCGAGCATGCAAGGCTACGACCGCGACCCACGTGCGATCGCCAAGCGCGCCGAAGAGCACCTGAAAGCCACCGCTATCGGTGACACCGTATACGCAGGTCCGGAGCCAGAGTTCTTCATCTTTGACCAGGTGAAGTTCAAGTCCGACATTTCCGGCTCCATGTTCAAGATCTACTCCGAACAAGGTTCGTGGATGTCCGACCAGGACATCGAAGGCGGCAACAAAGGCCACCGTCCAGGCGTCAAAGGCGGCTACTTCCCGGTTCCGCCGTTCGACCACGACCACGAAATCCGTACCTCCATGTGCAACGCACTGGAAGAAATGGGCCTGACCGTCGAAGTTCACCACCACGAAGTGGCGACTGCCGGCCAGAACGAAATCGGCGTCAAGTTCAACACCCTGGTGAAGAAAGCCGACGAAACCCAAACCCTGAAGTACGTCGTGCACAACGTTGCCGATGCCTACGGCCGCACCGCGACCTTCATGCCTAAGCCTCTGTACGGCGACAACGGCTCGGGTATGCACGTACACATGTCCATCTGGAAAGATGGCAAGAACACCTTCGCTGGCGAAGGCTATGCCGGCCTGTCCGACACCGCCCTGTACTTCATCGGCGGCATCATCAAGCACGGTAAGGCCCTGAACGGCTTCACCAACCCGGCGACCAACTCCTACAAGCGTCTGGTTCCAGGCTTCGAAGCTCCAGTGATGCTGGCCTACTCGGCTCGCAACCGTTCCGCTTCGATCCGTATTCCTTACGTGTCGAGCCCGAAAGCCCGTCGTATCGAAGCACGCTTCCCGGATCCGGCTGCCAACCCGTACCTGTGCTTCGCCGCACTGTTGATGGCTGGCCTGGACGGCATCCAGAACAAGATCCACCCTGGCGACGCCGCTGACAAAAACCTGTACGACCTGCCGCCTGAAGAGGCCAAAGAGATCCCACAAGTTTGCGGCAGCCTGAAAGAAGCCCTGGAAGAGCTGGACAAAGGTCGTGCGTTCCTGACCAAAGGCGGCGTTTTCAGCGACGACTTCATCGACGCTTACATCGCCCTGAAAAGCGAAGAAGAAATCAAGGTACGTACCTTCGTACACCCACTGGAATACGAGCTGTACTACAGCTGCTGATCCGGTAGCGTCGCGGCACGCGGCGTGACAAAAAGAGGCCTCCTTCGGGAGGCCTTTTTTATTGCCTGCGATTCAATGGCCGACAAAGTACCCTGTGGGAGCGGGCTTGCTCGCGAAAGCAATCTGTCTGACACATTGATCTTGAATGTACTGGCGCCTTCGCGAGCAAGCCCGCTCCCACAGGGGATCTGGGTTGCCGGACTTCCTTCGCAAACCATGCCCGAATGTGTCGTAGCTTGGGATAACCACCCAGCCTGGCCTATGCTGCAACCCAACGCTTTCGTTTCCGGTCGATTCCATGGGTCGTGGTTTTCTCTTCATCCTGCTGCTGGTTGTTCTGCCCGCCACGGCGCAGATCTACAAGTACACGGACGCCAACGGCGCCACCGCGTACAGCAATCAACCGCCTGATGGCATCAGCGCCCAACCGGTCGACTTGCCGCCCCTCAACAGCGTCGAACGCCAGCCTTCCGGCGAAGCCGCACCTGCTGCTGAAGCCGCTCACAACGAATTACCCCGCACAACCTATGAAGTGCTGGAGCTGACAGGCCTGCCCAGCACCGAAGCCCTGCGCGCCAACAACGGCACGTTCACCGTAACAGTACTGATCACCCCCCGCCTGCAAGGCCCCCACCTGTTACGCCTGCTGCTGGACAGCCAGCCTTACGGCCAGCCAGGCAACGTGCCGACCCTGCAACTGGTGAACATCGATCGCGGCGAACACCGCCTCGCCGTGCAAGTGATCGATGGCGAAAACGTTGTGCAGCAGAGCCCTGCGGTGACATTCACCGTACAGCGGGTGCACAAACCTTGAAGGCCTGGCTACTGATCGCCTGCCTGTTCGCCCAGCCCGCCTCGGCAGAGGTCTTCATGTATGTCGATGCTCAGGGCAACCGGGTTTTCACCGACCAGCCCAAACCCGGCGACGCCCGGCGTGTACCGCTGACAAGGAGCAATCGAATAGCGGCCAACCCCACCAGCGCAGCACCGTTGATCGCCGAGAGCAGTCCTGAAGTACAGGCGCTGTTCCACTATGAGGTGCTGCGTATCCTGATCCCGGAACCCGACGCAACCATCCGCAGCAACACTGGTGAAGTCATTGTCAGCGCCACCAACGAACCGGCCCTGCAACCCGGTCACCACTACCGGTTGCTGCTCGACGGCCAGCCCACCGCCGAACCCGGCCTGAGCCCGGTGTTCCCGCTGAGCAACATCGATCGCGGCAGCCATACCCTGTCCGTGGAAATCCTCGACGAACAGGGGCGCATCGTCGAACGCACCGCCAACCAACCTTTCCACATGCAGCGCACGTCTCTCGCCCAGAAGCGCAGGATCAAACCCTGCACTCTCGAAGACTACGGCCAGCGGCCGGAATGCCCGCTCAGCGACAGACCAGACGAAGAAAAAAATCCTTTCTTGAGACTTTTTTAACCTCGCCCAGGCTTACGCACTATATTGGTGCAATTGTTTGCGCCGTACTCACGCTCCAACCCATTTTGGTTCGAAAGTACCCGCAATAGCTGGCAGAACGCCACGTAAACGAGCGTCAAACGCCTGTTTCAGGCGCTGAACGCTTCTTTTCGGAGCCTTGGTTTGGTTTTTGCATTTTGCCCGTATCTGCATTTTTTTACGCACGCTCTGCCCTAAAAGAGGTCCCGATGACCATTAGCGACGCACTCCACCGTTTGCTACTCGACAACCTCACCACTGCCACCATCCTGCTCGACGCCGAACTGCGCCTCGAGTACATGAACCCGGCGGCGGAGATGCTGCTGGCCATCAGCGGTCAGCGCAGCCATGGGCAGTTCATCAGTGAGTTGTTTACCGAATCGACCGAAGCGCTGAACTCGTTGCGCCAGGCCGTCGAACAGGCGCACCCGTTCACCAAGCGCGAAGCCATGCTCACCGCCCTCACCGGCCAGACCCTGACCGTCGACTACGCGGTAACACCGATTCTGAGCAACGGCGACACGATGCTGCTGCTCGAAGTCCACCCCCGTGACCGCCTGCTGCGGATCACCAAGGAAGAAGCACAGCTGTCGAAACAGGAAACCAGCAAGATGCTGGTGCGCGGCCTTGCCCATGAAATCAAGAACCCCTTGGGCGGGATTCGCGGCGCGGCACAATTGCTGGCCCGGGAACTGCCGGAAGAGAGCCTGCGCGACTACACCAACGTCATCATCGAAGAAGCCGACCGCCTGCGTAATCTGGTGGATCGCATGCTCGGCTCCAACAAACTGCCGTCGCTGGCCATGTGCAATGTCCATGAAGTGCTTGAGCGTGTCTGCCATCTGGTGGAGGCTGAAAGCCAGGGCTGCATCACCTTGGTGCGCGACTACGATCCAAGCATCCCCGACGTCCTGATCGATCGCGAACAAATGATTCAGGCCGTGCTGAACATCGTGCGCAATGCGATGCAGGCCATCAGCAGCCAGAACGAACTGCGCCTGGGGCGTATCAGCCTGCGCACCCGCGCCATGCGCCAGTTCACCATCGGCCACGTGCGCCATCGCCTGGTGACCAAGATCGAAATCATCGACAACGGTCCGGGCATCCCGGCAGAACTTCAGGAAACCATTTTCTTCCCCATGGTCAGCGGTCGTCCGGACGGTACCGGGCTGGGCCTGGCCATTACCCAGAACATCATCAGCCAGCACCAGGGCCTGATCGAATGTGACAGCCACCCCGGCCACACCACCTTCTCGATCTTTCTGCCACTGGAACAAGGAGCCACATCGACATGAGCCGTAGTGAAACCGTGTGGATCGTCGATGACGACCGTTCTATCCGTTGGGTCCTGGAAAAAGCCTTGCAACAGGAAGGCATGACCACGCAAAGCTTCGACAGCGCCGATGGCGTGATGAGCCGTCTGGCGCGCCAGCAGCCGGACGTGATCATTTCCGACATCCGCATGCCCGGCGCCAGCGGTCTGGAGCTTCTGGCGCGGATTCGCGAACAGCACCCACGGCTGCCAGTGATCATCATGACCGCGCACTCCGATCTGGACAGCGCTGTCGCGTCCTATCAGGGCGGCGCCTTCGAGTACCTGCCCAAGCCGTTCGATGTCGACGAGGCGGTTTCCCTGGTCAAGCGCGCCAACCAGCACGCTCAGGAACAACAAGGCCTGGAAGTTGCCCCGACCCTGACCCGCACCCCGGAAATCATCGGCGAAGCGCCGGCGATGCAGGAAGTGTTTCGCGCCATCGGACGCTTGAGCCACTCCAACATCACCGTGCTGATCAATGGTGAATCGGGTACCGGTAAAGAACTGGTGGCCCACGCGCTGCATCGCCACAGCCCGCGCGCCGCTTCGCCGTTCATTGCGCTGAACATGGCGGCGATCCCCAAAGACCTGATGGAATCCGAACTGTTCGGCCACGAGAAAGGCGCGTTCACGGGCGCGGCCAACCTGCGTCGCGGGCGTTTCGAGCAAGCCGACGGCGGTACGCTGTTCCTCGACGAAATCGGTGACATGCCCGCTGACACCCAGACCCGCTTGCTACGGGTACTGGCCGACGGCGAGTTCTACCGCGTCGGCGGTCACGTGCCGGTGAAGGTCGATGTGCGCATCATCGCCGCGACTCACCAGAATCTGGAAACCCTGGTGCATGCCGGGAAATTCCGTGAGGACTTGTTCCATCGCCTCAACGTGATCCGCATCCATATCCCGCGCCTGTCGGATCGCCGCGAAGATATCCCGACCCTGGCCAAGCACTTCCTCGGCCGCGCTGCCCAGGAACTGGCAGTCGAGCCGAAGCTGCTGAAAAGCGAAACCGAGGAATACCTGAAGAACTTGCCGTGGCCCGGCAACGTGCGTCAGCTGGAGAACACCTGCCGCTGGATCACGGTGATGGCTTCGGGTCGCGAAGTGCACATCGGCGACCTGCCGCCGGAGCTGCTGAGCCTGCCTCAGGACTCGGCACCCGTGACCAACTGGGAGCAGGCCCTGCGCCAGTGGGCCGACCAGGCGCTGTCCCGTGGTCAGTCAAGCCTGCTCGACAGCGCCGTACCGGCCTTCGAGCGGATCATGATCGAGACCGCCCTCAAGCACACCGCCGGTCGCCGCCGCGATGCCGCCGTCTTGCTGGGTTGGGGACGCAACACCCTGACTCGCAAGATCAAGGAATTGGGGATGAAGGTTGATGGCGGGGATGATGATGAGGGGGATGAGGGCTAAGTAATCACTGAGCACACGATCCTGTGGGAGCGGGCTTGCTCGCGAATGCGATGTGTCAGTCGACTTCAATTTTGACTGATACACCGCTTTCGCGAGCAAGCCCGCTCCCACAGTGGATTTTCGGTGTTTTCACGATCGTGCAGACACCATCGAACCCTGTGGGAGCGAGCTTGCTCGCGATGCTTTTAGAGCCATCAATGCACCGACTGAATGCACCGTGAACCGCAATCGCGCACAACCACTGTCCTGAAACCTCGCCATAAAACCCGATACTACCCGCCACCCAAAAACACAAAAGCCCCGGATCTCGGGGCCTTCAACGCTTCAAAGCGATTTTTTGTTCCAAGTTGTTAAAACCTGGCACGCCCCCTGCAATAACCCTTTCAAGTGAATCAGTTCACCTACCCGGTTTCGGGGACCTTGGTACAGGCAGGCCGGGGATTCCCCTCTTTACATCGGGCTCACACCGCACCCGCGACGAGCCCAGCCGTTTTGGGGCCCTTGATACAGGCAGGTCAGGGGTTCCTTCTTTACACCAGGCTCACACCGCACTCGCGACGAGCCTCCCGTTTCGGGAACCTTGGTACAGGCAGGCCGGGGATTCCCTCTTTTATTGCTCCCGGAGATGGATCTCCAGTCGCCAGCGGTCATCAACCTCGCTACCGGTCCATTCGCCCCGCAGGGGCCGGGCCGCTACCAGTGTCAGCAACAACCCCCCATCGCTCAAACGTACCCGCCAGTTCACGTCCTTGCCGCCGAGCTTGAGCTGACCTTTCTGCGCCTGGCCCTCGGCGCCAAACAGCAGCGCGACACTGCCGTCTACAATTTCGCCGTGGGTCTTGGGTTCATTGTTGAACCACACCACCAGCCCGTCGTTCGTCACTTCCACCTGCTGCAACTGACTGGGGTCTGGCGTGGTCAGGCGACCGATCATCATCCCGACCATCACCCCGACAATCGCCAGCGAGCCCATTACCCGCAGGAATAGTTTCGAACGCACGCCTTCTGGCGGCGTAGAATGCGCGTCATCTTTGCCTTCGGAGCCGTGCATGTTTCACGTCATCCTTTTCCAACCAGAAATTCCGCCGAATACCGGCAACGTTATCAGGCTGTGCGCCAACAGTGGCTGCCACCTGCATTTGATCGAACCGCTGGGCTTCGAGATGGACGACAAGCGCCTGCGCCGGGCCGGCCTCGATTACCACGAGTATGCCACCCTGCAACGCCACGCGGACCTTGCCAGCTGCCTGGAGAGCCTCGGCCATCCACGACTGTTCGCCTTCACCACCAAGGGTTCGCGGCCGTTCCACGATGCCAGCTTCGCCCCGGGCGACGCATTCCTGTTCGGCCCGGAAAGCCGTGGCTTGCCCGCCGAAGTGCTGGATGCCCTGCCCGGCGAGCAACGCCTGCGCCTGCCGATGCGCGAGGGCTGCCGCAGCCTGAATCTATCCAATACCGTGGCGGTGGCCGTTTACGAAGCCTGGCGTCAGAACGACTTCAAATAACACCGCATAGCAAATGTGGGAGCGGGCTTGCTCGCGAAGGGGTCATCAGCTTCAACATGAATGTTGACTGAAAAACCGCTTTCGCGAGCAAGCCCGCTCCCACATTGGACTTGCTTCGACGCTCAGAAAGGCTTACTGAACGGTCGGAGTCTCGCCAGCAGCCTGCATGCGTTGCAGCTCTTGCGCATACAGCGCATCGAAGTTCACCGGAGCCAGCATCAGTGCCGGGAACGAACCGCGGGTCACCAGGCTATCCAGGGTTTCGCGAGCGTACGGGAACAGGATGTTCGGGCAGAACGCACCCAGGGTGTGGCTCATCGAAGCGTCATCCAGGTTCTTGATCAGGAAGATCCCAGCCTGTTGCACTTCAGCGATGAACGCCACTTCGTCACCGTTTTTCACGGTAACCGACAGGGTCAGCACGACTTCGTGGAAGTCGGCTTCCAGCGTCTTCTGACGGGTGTTCAGATCCAGACCGACGCTCGGCTCCCACTGCTGGCGGAAGATCGCCGGGCTTTTCGGAGCTTCGAAGGACAGGTCACGCACATAAATGCGCTGCAAGGAGAATTGCGGTGCAGTTTCTTCTTCGTTCGCAGCAGTGTTCTGTTGGTCAGTCATCGCAGATCCTTCTTGATCCAGGGTTCTTTTAGGTTTGCTTGTTTGGGGTATTGCCGTCAGGCCCTGAGCAGCGCGTCGAGCTTGCCGGCGCGGTCCAGGGCGAACAGATCATCACAACCGCCCACATGGGTGCTGCCGATCCAGATTTGCGGCACGGACGTACGCCCGGCCTTCTGGGCCATCGCAGCGCGAACCTGCGGCTTGCCATCGACCTTGATCTCTTCGAAGGCCACACCTTTGTTCTCGAGCAGGTACTTGGCTCGCGAGCAGTAAGGGCAGTAATCGCTGGAATAGACGACGACGCTACTCATATCACTTCACCAACGGCAGATTGTCGGCTTTCCAGCTGGAGATACCGCCGGACAGCTTGGCGGCGGTAAAGCCGGATTTCATCAATTCGCGGGCGTGGGTGCCGGCGGTCTGGCCCATGGCATCGACCAGGATGATGGTCTTGGCCTTGTGCTTTTCCAGCTCACCTACACGAGCGGTCAGTTTGTCCTGAGGGATGTTCAGCGCGCCGACAATGTGACCGGCGGCGAAATCCTTGGTTGGACGAATGTCGATCACTACGCCTGCGTCCTTGTTGACCAGCCCGGTCAGTTCGCCGGTGCTCAGGCTACGGCCGCCGCCCTGCATTTGATAGGCAATCAGCAACGCCAGCAGTACGACGAAGATGCCGACGAGAATGTAGTGGTTAGTGGCGAATTGAATCAGGTTAGCAACCATCGAAGGAGGTTCCAGGGCGTTAAAATGTCGGCCAGTATACACAGCCACTATGGTGGGCCAAACCCCGTCCGGCGGTGACGCGGCCGGAACTTCGCTTTAAACTGCGACTCCCTTTTTCCATTACCCCTTTTACCTCAGCCACGAGTGGATTCCATGACTACCACGCCTAAACCTTTGGTCCTGATGATTCTCGACGGCTTCGGTCACAGTGACAGCCCTGAATCCAACGCTATCTTCGCCGCGAAGAAGCCCGTACTGGACCGCCTGTGGGCCACCGTGCCGAACGGCCTGATCTCGGGCAGCGGCATGGACGTCGGCCTGCCGGACGGCCAGATGGGCAACTCCGAAGTCGGCCACATGAACCTGGGCGCCGGCCGCGTGGTGTATCAGGACTTCACTCGCGTCACCAAATCGATCCGCGACGGCGAGTTCTTCGAGAATCCGACCATCTGCGCTGCCGTGGACAAAGCGGTCGCCGCCGGAAAAGCCGTGCACTTCATGGGCCTGCTGTCCGATGGCGGCGTACACAGCCACCAGGATCACCTGGTTGCCATGGCCGAACTGGCCTTCAAGCGCGGTGCTCAAAACATCTACCTGCACGCTTTCCTCGACGGCCGCGATACTCCGCCGAAAAGCGCGCAGTCGTCGATCGAACTGCTCGACGCTACCTTCCAGGCCCTGGGCAAAGGCCGGATCGCCAGCATCATCGGCCGCTACTACGCCATGGACCGCGACAACCGTTGGGACCGAGTGTCCCAGGCCTACAACCTGATTGTCGATGGCCAGGGCGAATTCAACGCCGCCACCGCCCAGGAAGGCCTGCAGGCGGCATACGAGCGTGGCGAGAGCGACGAATTCGTCAAGGCCACCTCCATCGGTGAGCCGGTAAAAGTCGAAGACGGCGATGCCGTGGTGTTCATGAACTTCCGCGCCGACCGTGCCCGCGAGCTGACCCGCGTGTTCGTCGAAGACAACTTCAGTGAGTTCGAGCGCACCCGCCAGCCGAAACTGGCCGGTTTCGTCATGCTGACCCAATACGCCGCCAGCATTCCTGCGCCGTCGGCTTTCGCGGCCGGCAGCCTGGAAAACGTACTGGGCGATTACCTGGCGAAAAACGGCAAGACCCAGCTGCGCATCGCCGAAACCGAAAAATATGCCCACGTGACCTTCTTCTTCTCCGGCGGCCGCGAAGAACCGTTCCCGGGCGAAGAACGCATCCTGATTCCGTCGCCGAAAGTCGCCACCTATGACTTGCAGCCGGAAATGAGCGCACCGGAAGTCACCGACCGCATCGTCGACGCCATCGAAAACCAGCGTTACGACGTGATCGTGGTCAACTACGCCAACGGCGACATGGTTGGCCACAGCGGCGTGTTCGAAGCGGCGGTCAAGGCCGTTGAATGCCTGGACCGGTGCGTGGGTCGCATCGTCGATGCCCTGGAAAAAGTCGGCGGCGAAGCCTTGATCACGGCTGACCACGGTAACGTCGAGCAAATGTCCGATGAAACCACTGGCCAGGCGCACACTGCGCACACCACCGAGCCGGTACCGTTCATCTATGTCGGCAAGCGCGACCTGAAGGTGCGCGAAGGCGGCGTGCTGGCGGACGTGGCGCCGACCATGCTGAAGTTGCTGGGCCTTGAGCAGCCCAAGGAAATGACCGGGACTTCGATTCTGGTGTAACCCGCCCTATCAAGCACCTCAATACCCTGTGGGAGCGGGCTTGCTCGCGAAAGCGGTGTTTCAGTCGACATCAACGTCGCCTGACACACCGCTTTCGCGAGCAAGCCCGCTCCCACATTGGTTTTGCGGTGTTTTCCGGGCCAGTTATCACACAGTCCCAATTGGGCATTTTTTTTGCCGCCCATGGCGGGCATACTAGGCCGTCCCTTTCCCTGGTGCCGCCCGCCCCTATGCTTCGCGTCCTGATAGCCCTAGCTCTGACATGCCTGCTCCAACCGGCCTTTGCTGATGAGCGCGCAGATACCCAACAACAGTTGGACGCCACGCGTCAGGACATTGCCGAGCTGAAGAAGCTGCTGGGCAAGCTGCAGGAAGAAAAGTCCGGTGTGCAGAAAGAGCTCAAGGGCACCGAAACCGAAATGGGCAAGCTCGAGAAGCAGGTCGAAGCCCTGCAAAAAGAGCTGAAGAAAAGCGAAGCCGAGCTGCAGCGACTCGATGCAGAGAAAAAAAAACTCCAGAGCGCGCGCATTGAACAGCAACGACTGATCGCCATTCAGGCCCGGGCGGCCTACCAGAACGGTCGTCAGGAATACCTCAAGCTGCTGCTCAACCAGCAGAATCCTGAAAGATTTGCCCGTACCCTCACCTATTACGACTACCTGAGCCAGGCTCGCCTGGAGCAGTTGAAGAATTTCAACGAAACCCTGCGCCAACTGTCCAATGTCGAGAAAGACATCGCCATGCAGCAGGCGCAACTGCTGGTGCAGCAAAGCAGCCTCGACACCCAGCGTGATGAGCTCGAGAAAGTCCGCAAGGAGCGCCAGCAAGTCCTGGCCAAGCTCAATGACGACGTAAAGGCCCGGGATCAGAAACTGGCGGCGCGCGAGCAGGATCAGGCAGACCTGTCTAAAGTCCTTAAAACCATTGAAGAAACTCTGGCACGCCAGGCCCGTGAGGCAGAAGAAGCGCGACAAAAAGCGCTGATTGCCCAGCAGGAAGCCGAAAAAAAGCGTTTACGTGAGGCCCAGGCGCAGGCAGATGCCAGCGACGATGCCCCGCGCAAACCGGTCAGATCGACACCTGGCGCACTGGTTTCCAGTTCCGGCGAAACCTTTGGCGGTCCATTTGCGTCAACCCGCGGCAAACTTCCCTGGCCTGTCGATGGTCGACTGCTGGCGCGCTACGGTGAAAGCCGAGGCGACGATGCCCGGACCAAGTGGGATGGCGTGATGATCGGCGCGTCTGCCGGTAGTGCGGTGCGTGCCGTGCACGGTGGTCGCGTGGTGTTCGCCGACTGGTTGCGCGGCGCCGGGCTGCTGGTGATCCTCGACCACGGCAATGGTTATTTGAGTCTGTACGGTCACAACCAGACGCTGCTCAAGTCTGCCGGTGACGTTGTAAAAGCCGGTGAGCCTATTTCCACTGTCGGTAACAGTGGCGGACAGGACACACCAGCGCTGTATTTCGCAATTCGTCAGCAGGGTCACCCGAGTGACCCTGCGCAATGGTGCCACGCGCAAGGATAGGCGTAGAGTCACCTACATTAGGAGTTCGTTCGACATGCTGCATTTGTCCCGCCTTACCTCGCTGGCCCTGACGATCGCCCTGGTGATCGGCGCGCCTCTGGCGTTTGCCGCTCAACCAGCGCCGGTGGTTGCGCCTGCGGGCACTGCCGCGACCACCAAGGCGCCGCTGCCGCTGGATGAGTTGCGCACCTTTGCCGAGGTGATGGACCGGATCAAGGCCGCTTATGTCGAACCGGTGGACGACAAGACCCTGCTGGAAAACGCCATCAAGGGCATGCTCAGCAACCTCGATCCGCATTCCGCCTACCTGGGCCCTGAAGATTTCGCCGAGCTGCAGGAAAGCACCAGCGGTGAATTCGGCGGCCTGGGCATTGAAGTCGGCGCCGAAGACGGCTTCATCAAGGTGGTGTCACCGATTGACGACACCCCGGCCTCCAAGGCCGGCATTCAGGCCGGCGACTTCATCGTCAAGATCGACGGCCAGCCGACTCGCGGCCAGAGCATGACCGAAGCCGTGGACAAGATGCGCGGCAAGATCGGCCAGAAAATCACCCTGACTCTGGTGCGCGATGGCGGCACGCCGTTCGACGTGACCCTGACCCGCGCCGTCATCCAGGTCAAGAGCGTGAAGAGCCAGTTGCTGGAATCGGGCTACGGCTACATCCGCATCACCCAGTTCCAGGTCAAGACCGGTGAAGAGGTTTCCAAAGCCCTGGCCAAGCTGCGCAAAGATAACGGCAAGAAGCTCAAGGGCATCATTCTCGACCTGCGCAACAACCCGGGCGGGGTGTTGCAGGCGGCGGTGGAGGTGGTCGACCACTTCATCACCAAGGGCCTGATCGTTTACACCAAGGGCCGTATCGCCAACTCCGAGCTGCGTTTCTCTGCCACCGGCAAGGACGAAAGCGAAGCCGTGCCAATGGTCGTGTTGATCAACGGCGGCAGCGCCTCGGCTTCGGAAATTGTCGCCGGCGCCCTGCAGGACCAGAAACGCGCCGTGCTGATGGGCACCACCAGTTTCGGCAAGGGTTCGGTGCAAACCGTGCTGCCGCTGAACAATGAACGCGCATTGAAGATCACCACAGCGTTGTATTACACGCCGAACGGCCGCTCCATCCAGGCCCAGGGCATCGTCCCGGACATCGAAGTGCGCAAGGCCAAGATCACCAGCGAGCAGGACAGTGATTACTTCAAGGAAGCGGACTTGCAGGGTCACTTGGGCAATGGCAACGGCGGTGTCGACAAACCGACCGGTTCCAGCGGCAAAGCCAAGCCGATGCCGCAGGACGATGATTACCAACTGGCCCAGGCCCTGAGCCTGCTCAAAGGGCTGAGCATCACGTCCGGCCGTTGAGATGTTTCTGCGGTTGCTGATCGGACTGTTGTGTTGTCTGGCGGGTCTTGCTCATGCAGAACCCGCCGGATCGACGTCCCACAAAGCCTACCTGAGCCTGATCATCGATGACCTGGGGCAGAACCTGCCCCGGGATCGCCGCGTGCTGGCCCTGCCCGGCCCGGTGACTGCGGCGATCATGCCCGATACACCCCACGCCACCGAATTCGCCCGCGAAGCCCATCGCGCCGGCAAGATCGTCATTCTGCACATGCCCATGGATCCGGCCACCGGACCGTTCGCCTGGCATCCCGAACTGCCCGTCGATGAGCTGGAAAAACGCCTGAACGCCGCGTTCAAAATGGTCCCGTACACCAGCGGCATCAACAACCACATGGGTAGCCGCATGACCGCACAACCAACGGCCATGGCCTGGCTGATGGCGGCCTTGCAGCGACGGCACAAGTTCTTCGTCGACAGCCGCACCAGCGCCCAGACCGTAGCCGCTGCCCAAGCGCAGAAGATCGGTTTGGCGAGCGTTTCACGGGATGTATTTCTCGACGATGAGCGTACTGAAGCAGCGATTTTGACCCAGTTGCAGACCGCGATCAGCCTCGCGCACAAGCAGGGTTCGGCGGTGATGATCGGGCATCCGTATCCACAGACGCTGGCGGTACTGGAACGCGAACTGCCCAAGCTCAAGGCTCAGGGGATCGAGTGGATTGATATCCGGCAGATGATCAGTGTGCGCGGAAACCGGGCGACTGCGGCGCATGGCAAGGATGGGATATATCGCTGAGTCTGCGCACCGCAGAACAAAAATGTGGGAGCGGGCTTGCTCGCGAAGGCGTCGTGTCAGTCAACATCATTGTTCCCTGGTACGCCGCTTTCGCGAGCAAGCCCGCTCCCACATTGGTATGTGCAGGATCGCTACAGATACTGCGCCATTATCTCGTCCACCCGACCTTCCTTGCGCATCTGATCCAGCGCCGCCTGGAGCTTGGCAACCGTCTCGTCCGGCACGTCCTTGTTCAGTGCCAGGTACAGTTCGGCACTGTTGAAACGCAATACGGTTTTCAACCCGTTAACCCCTTCCTGGCGCGCCAGATAGCGCCCGGCGGGGTCACCAGTGGCCCACAGGTCGATCTGCCCGTTGACCAGTTTTTTCGCGTTGTCCTGGTCGCGCAGTACAACAATCGGATTGAGTCCCTGCTTGGCCAGCGTCTCGGCAATGGCGTCGCCCTTGTAGGCGCCGATCTTGTATTTGCGCGCGTCATTCAAGGTTTCGAGGGTGATCTTGCTGTCAGCCTTGGCCAGCATGATCCAGTCGTCCGGGCCAATCGGGCCGACCCATTTGAAGAGTTTTTCGCGATCGGGCAGGCGCGCCATGACGAATACGCCGTAACCGGGTTTTTCCAGGGTGAGTTTGTAGATTCGCTCCCAAGGGAAACGTAACGTCAGGCTGTAGGTGATGTCGGCGCGCTTGAATATCTCGCGGACGATATCGGTGGCGATGCCATCGATGTTCTCGTCCTGAGCGAAGTTCTTGCCGTTCTTCGCCATGTTGTACGGCGGGAAATTTTCCGTCAGCAACACCAGGTCGGTATCGGGGCTGTCTTTAGCGTTTGCTCCGTTGATCAACAACAGAGAAGCGCTGGCAAGGACGATAAGAAAGCGTTTAAGCATGTCTGGCTACCGAAATCCATGGCCTGTACCGGTTTGTTTAACGCATCACGATTCCGCGATGGGCCATATAGGCCTTGGCTTCCTGCACGGTGTATTCGCCGAAGTGGAAAATACTCGCCGCCAGAACCGCACTGGCGTGGCCTTCGATAATGCCGTCGGCCAGGTGTTGCAGGTTACCGACACCGCCGGAAGCGATCACCGGAATGCCCAGTGCATCACTGATGGCGCGGGTGACGCCCAGGTCAAAGCCGTTTTTCATGCCGTCCTGGTCCATGCTGGTCAGCAGGATTTCGCCGGCGCCCAGGCCTTCCATTTTCTTCGCCCACTCAACGGCGTCGAGACCGGTTGGTTTGCGACCGCCATGGGTGAAGATTTCCCAGCGCGGGGTTTCGCCCGGTCCGGAAACCTTCTTCGCGTCGATAGCCACCACGATGCATTGCGAACCGAAATGCTGCGCGGCTTCGCCGACAAATTCCGGGTTGAACACTGCGGCGGTGTTTATCGAGACCTTGTCCGCGCCGGCATTGAGCAGGTTGCGGATATCCTGCACGGTGCGCACGCCGCCGCCCACGGTCAGCGGGATGAACACCTGGCTGGCCATGCGCTCGACGGTGTGCAGCGTGGTGTCGCGGCCATCGACGCTGGCGGTGATGTCGAGAAAGGTAATCTCGTCGGCGCCCTGCTCGTCGTAGCGACGAGCAATTTCCACCGGGTCACCGGCGTCGCGGATGTTTTCGAATTTCACACCCTTGACCACCCGGCCGTTGTCCACGTCCAGGCAAGGGATGATGCGTTTGGCCAGCGCCATGATCAGTCCTCAGCCTTTGTACGAATCGCAGAAAGCTTGCGCTTCAGCGACATCGAGGGTGCCTTCGTAGATCGCACGGCCTGTGATCGCACCGATGATGCCTGGCGCCTTGGCGTCGAGCAGGGTCTTGATGTCACCCAGGTTGTGGATGCCGCCGGAAGCGATCACCGGGATCTTTGTTGCAGCAGCCAGTGCCGCGGTGAACGGTACGTTGCAGCCCTGCATCATGCCGTCTTTGGCGATGTCGGTATAAACGATCGAAGACACGCCGTCGGCTTCGAACTGCTTGGCCAGGTCGATCACCTGGATGGTGCTGATTTCAGCCCAGCCGTCAGTGGCGACAAAACCGTCTTTGGCATCCAGACCCACGATGATTTTGCCCGGGAACGCGCGGCAGGCTTCTGCAACAAAGGCCGGATCTTTCACGGCCTTGGTGCCGATGATCACGTAGCTAACGCCCGCTTTCACGTAGTGCTCGATGGTTTCCAGGGAACGGATACCGCCGCCGATCTGGATCGGCAGGTTCGGGTAGCGCTTGGCGATGGCGGTGACCACTTCGCCGTTGACCGGCTGGCCTTCGAAGGCGCCGTTCAGGTCGACCAGATGCAGACGACGGCAACCGCCCTCCACCCACTTGGCTGCCATGCTCACCGGGTCATCGGAGAACACTGTGGAATCTTCCATGCGGCCCTGGCGCAGACGAACACAGGCACCGTCTTTAAGATCGATAGCGGGAATAATCAGCATCTGGCAAACCTTCAAATTTGAATGTTCAGCTTGGCTCGGAAATCAGTTTTTCTCGAGCGCCCACAGGTCGCTTTCGATGCTTTCGAACCTCTCTTTGAGGTGCGCCTGCACATCGAAAATCGCCCTGTTGTAATAGTGCGGAGCAATTTCACGGGTAAACAGCTCAAGAATCTCCGCCGCCTCGAACGAACCGAGGTCGAGCTCAAAGCGGTCTTCCATGAAACGCTTGATCTTGCGATTGACCTCGCTCTCCTGTTCCGGAGTGAGGGTCAGAATCGGCGGCTTCTTCTTGACGGCCATTTACCAGCGACCGTCCCACGCAGCGAAGTTCTGCAGCAACTGCAGGCCATGGGTATGGCTTTTCTCCGGGTGGAACTGCACGGCGAAACGCGAGCCTTCGGCCAGCGCCGCGGCGAAATCGACACCGTAGTGACCGCCACCCACCACCTGCCGCGCGTTGGCGGCAGCGATGTAGTAGCTGTGCACGAAGTAGAACCGCGCCAGGTCCGGAATGTCGTGCCACAGCGGGTGACTGACCTTCTGCTTCACTTCGTTCCAGCCCATGTGCGGGACTTTCAGGTGTTCGCCGTCTTCATGCAGGTCTTTGCCGAAGAACTTCACCGCGCCCGGGAACAGGCCGATGCAGTCGACACCGTCGTTCTCTTCGCTGGTGTCGAGCAAGGCTTGCATGCCCACGCAGATGCCAAGGAACGGACGGTCCTGGCTGACTTCACGCACCAGCGAATCGAAGCCGAGGCGACGGATCTCCGCCATGCAATCGCGAATCGCGCCAACGCCGGGGAAAACCACCCGGTCGGCCTCGCGAATCACATTGGCATCACTGGTGATCAGCACCTTGCCGGCACCGACGTGCTCGAGGGCCTTGGCCACCGAGTGCAGGTTGCCCATGCCGTAATCGATAACCGCGACTGTCTGCATTACAGGACGCCCTTGGTCGATGGCATTTGCCCGGCCATGCGGTCATCGAGCTCGACGGCCATGCGCAGAGCGCGGCCGAAAGCCTTGAACACGGTTTCGATCTGGTGGTGGGTGTTGGTGCCACGCAGGTTGTCGATGTGCAGGCTGACCAATGCATGGTTGACGAAGCCCTGGAAGAATTCCTGGAACAGGTCAACGTCGAAGCCGCCGACGGTGGCGCGGGTGTACGGAACATGCATCTGCAGGCCTGGACGGCCGGAGAAGTCGATCACAACCCGCGACAGCGCTTCATCGAGCGGCACGTAGGCGTGGCCGTAGCGACGGATGCCTTTTTTGTCGCCGATGGCTTTGGCAAACGCCTGGCCGAGGGTGATACCGACGTCTTCCACCGTGTGGTGGTCATCGATATGCAGGTCGCCCTTGCTGACAATATCCAGGTCGATCAGCCCGTGACGGGCGATCTGGTCCAGCATGTGCTCAAGAAAAGGAACACCGATATCGAATCGGGCCTTTCCGGTGCCATCGAGGTTGATCGAGGCTTTGATCTGGGTTTCCAGAGTGTCGCGCTCGACAGACGCCTTACGTTCGGCCATCACCAGCTCCGCAAAATCATTGGGCGAAAAAGGCAGCCATTATAGGCGTGCGGGGCCGAAACAGAAACACGAGAGGTGATATCCCTGACGGAGTGAATTCGGGGGGCCGACGATAGACATGTCCATACAAGCCATTTGGCACACCACAAAACAAAATGTGGGAGCGGGCTTGCTCGCGAAGGCGGTGTTTCAGGCAACTTTAAGTCGACTGGCACTGCGCCTTCGCGAGCAAGCCCGCTCCCACAAGGGTGATGCGTTTTACTTAGTGAAACAGCACCGCCGTCTTCTGCAAGGTCACCCAGACACCCCACGCCAGCGGAATGCCCACCACCAGCCACGCCGCAACCGCCAGCGGCTTGGTGCCCGGCGCGGCTTTCCACTCCAGCACGGTGCTGCTGTCGGCGCCTTTGTCATGGCCCAACGCCTGTTCGGCGGCCAGTTCGGCGTCGGTCATGAAGTACTTGTCCGCCACCGGACGCACCAGCAGGTTGCACAGGAAACCCAGCACCAGCAGGCCGGCGAGGATGTACAGGGTGATGTCGTAAGCCGCCGCACGCTCGACGCCGATGCTCAGTTGATATTCACGCAGATAATTCACCAGCACCGGACCGAGCACACCGGCAGCAGCCCACGCCGTCAGCAGACGACCGTGAATCGCACCGACCATTTGCGTACCGAACAGGTCCGCCAGATACGCCGGAACAGTCGCGAAGCCACCGCCATACATCGACAGGATGATGCAGAACGCCGCCACGAACAGCGCGATGCTGCCCAGGTGACCCAGGTTCGGAATCAGTCCGTACAGGGCAAAGCCCAGGGCGAAGAACACGAAGTAAGTGTTTTTGCGGCCCAGGTAATCCGAGAACGAAGCCCAGAAGAAGCGCCCGCCGATGTTGAACAGGCTGAGCAAACCGGTGAAGCCGGCAGCGATGGCGGCGATCGAAGCCAGTTGCGAAGCGTCGAGTTGGCCGAACGCCAGGTCATTGCCCAGCAACTTGCCAGCGAACACTTCCTGCAACAGCGGCGACGCCATGCCGAGGATGCCGATACCAGCCGATACGTTCAGGCACAGCACCAGCCACACCAGACGGAACTGCGGCGTCTTCCAGGCCACATTCACGTGAACATGACGATGAGTGATCATCGCGTTCGAGGCTTTTTTCGCCGGGGCCGTCCAGCCTTCTGGCTTCCAGCCGGTTGGCGGAACGCGGTAGGACAGTGCGCCACCGATCATGAACACGAAGTAGATGGCAGCCATCACCAGGAAGCTCTGCCAGACGCCGACGCTGGTTGGCGAGGCGAAATGCCCCATCAGTGCCGCCGCCAGCGGGGCGCCGACCATTGCGCCACCGCCGAAGCCCATGATCGCCATGCCGGTCGCCATTCCGCGCTTGTCCGGGAACCATTTGATCAGGGTCGACACCGGCGAAATGTAGCCCAGGCCCAGGCCGATACCGCCAATGACCCCGGAGCCGATCCACATCAGCCAGATCTGGTGGGTATACACCCCCAGCGCCGAAATCAGCAGGCCGCCACACCAGCACAGTGCCGATACGACACCGGCCTTGCGCGGTCCGGCATGCTCCAGCCAGCCACCCCAGATGGCAGCCGAGCAACCCAGGAAGATGAAGAACAGGGTGTAGATCCAGCCGAGCATCGAGATCGGCCAGTCACACTGGGACGAAAAGACTTGTGCGATAAAACTCATGTCCGGTGCGCAGGCCACTGGAGCGGAGATGCCCAGCGCCTTGGACAGCGGCAACCAGAACACCGAAAAACCGTAGGCCATACCGATGCACAAGTGGATGGCCAGCGCGGCCGGTGGCACCAGCCAACGGTTGAAACCGGGCTTGGCGATGATCCGCTCCTTGGAAAGGAACGCAGGCTGGTCGGCGCTGAAGCCGTCCGCCGTGATGCTCGTGGTCATTGTGTATCCCCCAATTATTTGTATGGTTCGCCAGCCACAGTTCACTCCCGGCCTTTATGCACGCAGGCATGACCGTTTTTTTTGTAGAGCACCTTGTTGTGCGACAACAGGTCGCAGAAGGACGGACGAACGGGCAAAGGTTACCATTTGCAAGTGACAGAAAAACCAAGCTGACATCACCTTTTGTACGTCATCTGATCTCTATCGCTTCATGACCTCACAGGAATCACCATGCCGATCATTGTCGAGCCGCTGAACCAAGCCACTGCCCAGGATCGGCAGGATCTGCAGAAGATCTACTGCGACGCCCCGGACTGGCTGTTCGCCCCTTTTTCCGGGGCCGCTCAGTTGATCGAAGACTGTTTGCGCGACGGCACACTGATCGCCGGACGCTTCAACGATCGCCTGCTGGGCGCGGCCCGGTTGCAAAGGCACCAAGACGCCTGGCACTTGTCCCAAATATGTGTTCGAAAAATTACCCGTCGCCGTGGTGTTGCCGAGCGACTGGTTGCCGAAGCCCAGAAAATGGCCGCGCAATCGGGCATGCCCCTGCGCCTGCTGGCGCCTGCCGGGCATCTGGAGGCTCAGGCGCTGGCCGCCAAGCTGAAACTGCCACTGGATGTGCTGCCAGCGTGATCACTGACCGGTCGTCTGTTCGGGGGCGCTATACTCCTCGGCTAAATTTTGAATTCGACTAATTACAAGGACTCGCCCATGAAAGCGTTCGGCAAAATCCTGGGTCTGGTACTTCTCGGGCTGTTGCTGATCATTGTGGCGCTGGGCTTTGCCCTGACCCACCTCTTCGATCCCAACGACTACAAAGACGAGATCCGCCAGATTGCCCGCGACAAGGCCCACATCGAGCTGACGCTCAATGGCGATATCGGCTGGAGCCTGTTCCCGTGGCTGGGCCTGGAACTGCACGACGCCAGTGTCGCGACCATGGTCAAACCGACCGAACCGTTTGCCGACTTGCAGATGCTAGGCCTGTCGGTACGCGTACTGCCGCTGCTGCGCCGTGAAGTGCAGATGAGCGACGTACGTGTCGAGGGCCTGAACCTGCGCCTGAACCGTGACAAGGACGGCCACGGCAATTGGGAAGACGTCGGCAAGCTGCCGGTATCGGCCAACACCGGCGCGACCAGCACCCCGCCAGCCGCTGGCGAACCGGCGCCCGAAGCCAGCGTCGCGGCGGAAAAACCGCCTCAGCCGATCCGCCTGGACATCGACAGCCTGACCGTGAACAACGCACGGGTCGAGTACACCGACGAACGAACCGGCAAGAGCTTCAGCGCCGAAAGTATTCAGTTGAGCACCGGTGCGGTTCACGACTCCGTCAACATTCCGCTCAAGCTCACGGCTTTCCTGTCAGCCAACCAGCCGGCATTGCGAGTGCGCACCGAGCTCAATGGTGAGGTGCGTATCGCACGCGCTCTGCAGCGCTATCAGCTCGAAGACATGAAATTGTCCGGTGAAGTGACCGGCGACCCGCTGCAAGGCAAGACCATGACGTTCTCCGCCCAGGGCCAGTTGGTGCTGGACAAGGCCGCCAATGTCGCCGAGTGGACCGGCATCAAGATCTCCGCCAACCAGCTGCGGGCACTGGGTGAACTGAAGGTCAACGACCTCGACAAGACCCCACAAGTCAGTGGCGGCATCTCGATCGCCCAGTTCGACCTGGCGAAATTCGTCGATAGCATCGGCCAGAAACTCCCGGCCATGGCCGAAGGCAGCCTGAGCAAGGTCGAACTGGTCAGCCGTCTGGCTGCAACACCCACCAGCCTGGCGCTCGACAATATCAACCTGAAAGTCGACGACAGCACCTTCAGCGGCCGCATTGCCGTCGAAGACTTCGCCAAGCAATCGCTGCGCGCAGCACTCAAGGCCGACACCTTCAACGTCGACCGCTACCTGCCGCCGAAATCCGCCGAGGCCAATAGCGCGACACAAGTGCGCCAGGCCGAAGTCGCCAGCACCGAAGCCGATGCAATGGCCGGCGCCGGCAGCACTCCGTTGCCACCCGCGCCGACCAAGGACGCCTGGAGCAGCGACCGCCTGTTGCCCGTGGAACGCTTGAGCAAGCTCGATGTGGACGCCGACCTGACCTTCGGCCAGTTGACCCTGCAAAAATTGCCGATTCATAACGCTGCGCTCAAGGCCACCGGCCAGGGTGGCCTGCTGACACTGGCCAACCTGCGCGGCGATCTGTACGAGGGCAACTTCGAAACCACCGGCACGCTCGATGTGCGCCAGCCAGTGCCGGCGCTGAACCTGCAGACGAAGATCAGCCGGGTACCGGCGGAAAAAATCCTCGAAAGCCAGGGCAAGAACCCGCCCGTCAAAGGCCTGGTCACGCTCAACAGCAGCCTGACCGGCAGCGGCAACAGCCAGAAAGCGTTGATCGATACCCTCAACGGCAATGCCAGTTTCATCATCAACAATGGCGTGCTGCTCAACGCCAACCTTGAGCAACAGCTGTGCAAAGGCATCGCCACGCTCAACCGCAAAACCCTCAGCGGCGAGCCCCGGGGCAAGGACACACCGTTCCAGGAGCTCAAGGGCAACCTGACCTTGCGTAACGGCGTGGCCAGCAACCCGGACCTGAAAGTGCGCATCCCGGGCATGACCGTCAACGGAGACGGTGACATCGATCTGCGAGTGTTGGGCATGGACTACCGCGTCGGCATCATCGTCGAAGGCGATACCAGCGCCATGCCGGACCCTGCTTGCCAGGTGGGCGACAAGTTTGTCGGCATCGAGTGGCCGCTGCGTTGCCGCGGCCCGCTGGAGCTGGGCGCCAAGGCTTGCCGTTTGGATAACGACCGCATGGGCCAGGTCGCGGTCAAACAGGCTGGCGACAGGATCAGCGAAAAAATCGAGGAGAAATGGGGCGACAAAGTCGACCCGAAACTGAAAGACGCGCTCAAGGAAATGTTCAAGCGATGAGAGCCGAGCAGTTTTCAACGGCGGTGCTGGACTGGTTCGACCGCCACGGCCGTCACGATTTGCCCTGGCAGCAGGACATCAACCCGTATCGGGTGTGGGTCTCGGAAATCATGTTGCAGCAGACCCAGGTCAGCACCGTGCTGAATTACTTCGACCGTTTCATGGCCTCGTTACCGACGGTCCAGGCGCTGGCGTCCGCGCCGGAAGACGAAGTGCTGCACCTATGGACGGGCCTTGGTTACTACACCCGCGCGCGCAATTTGCAGAAGACCGCGAAGATCGTCGTCGAGCAGTACGGCGGCGAATTTCCCCGGGACGTGGAAAAACTCACTGATCTGCCGGGGATCGGCCTGTCCACCGCCGGCGCCATTGCCAGCATCAGCATGGGCCTGCGCGCGCCGATCCTCGACGGCAACGTCAAACGGGTGCTGGCGCGCTTTACCGCGCAAGAGGGCTACCCCGGCGAGCCAAAGGTCGCCAAACAGCTCTGGGCCAACGCTGAGCGCTTTACGCCGCAGACCCGCGTCAACGCCTACACCCAAGCGATGATGGACCTGGGGGCGACGCTCTGCACCCGCAGCAAACCGAGTTGCCTGCTGTGCCCGCTGGAAAAGGGCTGCGAGGCGCACATGCTCGGCCTGGAAACCCGCTACCCGATCCCCAAGCCGCGCAAAGCCATCCCGCAGAAGCGCACGCTGATGCCGATGCTCGCCAACGCCGAAGGCGCGATCCTGCTTTACCGTCGCCCGTCCACGGGCCTGTGGGGCGGTTTGTGGAGCCTGCCGGAACTCGACGACCTCGATGACCTGCCGCACCTGGCATCGCAGCACTCGCTGGAACTGGGCACACAACAGGCATTGCCAAGCCTGGTGCACACCTTCAGCCATTTTCAGTTATCCATCGAACCCTGGCTGGTTCAGGTCCAGGAGAGCGGCCATCACGTGGCCGAGGCTGACTGGCTCTGGTATAACCTCGCCACCCCGCCGCGCCTGGGCCTTGCCGCCCCGGTCAAAACCTTGCTCGAACGCGCGGCCGCCGTATTGAACGCAGGAGAGTCGTCATGACCCGCACCATCATGTGCCGCAAGTACAAAGAAGAATTGCCAGGCCTGGAGCGCGCTCCCTTCCCGGGCGCCAAAGGCCAGGACATTTTTGACCACGTCTCGCAAAAGGCCTGGGCCGACTGGCAGAAGCACCAGACCCTGCTGATCAACGAAAAACGCCTGAACATGATGAACGCCGAAGATCGCAAATATCTTCAGGGCGAGATGGACAAGTACTTCTCCGGCGAGGATTACGCCAAGGCCGAAGGCTACGTGCCGCCGTCGGAATAACCCCGATTTATCGGGGGTCGGAACGTAAGCGACGGTAATAATTAAAATTTTTTTGAAAACTTGCTTGACGACCCCCTGAAAAACCCGTTTAATGCGCCCCGTTGCCCAGATAGCTCAGTCGGTAGAGCAGGGGATTGAAAATCCCCGTGTCGGCGGTTCGATTCCGTCTCTGGGCACCAAATACCGAAAACCCTGAATCGCAAGATTCAGGGTTTTTTTATGCCTTGGATTTGATGAAGCACCGATCCCGTCACCCTCGAAACAACAATTCCCACCTCCTGTCACCACGCCAGCCAGTACCCGTAATGGTTGCCGGGGCTAAGTCCCGAAAGCTTCAGACATTGGTTATCGGTCCTTCCTGGCAGTCTCTCGGGTCTGTCGGAACACTCCGTATGCTCTAACGGAAATGGATGACATACGCTGAAAATGAAATTGAGCAGAATCGGGGGAGGAGCTGCCGCATAACCGGGAGCAGATACACAACAGGGATATAGACAATGACTGAGGTGATTCAACCAGACGTCGAAACTGCTGAGTTTTTTACTGAACAAGAAATCAGGACTTTCAGCTTTGATATCCGCCAGTCAGCATTGCTGCACAAGTTGGCCAAAGAGCTGACCGCCATCGGCGGGCCTCAAGCACCAGGAGCCAGGTCCAAAGCCTCTCTGGCAGCCACCGAATTATCGTTCCTGTTTTCGAAAGACCAATGCGAACTGCTGGATGCCTATTCCGAAGGCCTTGTTTGCGCGTTGATCTTTGAAGGGCTGCAAAAAATCTCAGACGCCACCCCTCCAGATGCACTACCAGACCAGACATCCCTGGAAAACCGATACGACGTCCTTTGCCTGGCCGCCCGTAATCAGATCTTGTTGAAACTGGTGGGTAACAGTGCCTTTGCCTACGACATGGACAATGAAGGAAAACTGGTTCGACTGGTGGCCAACTTCAAGGGCGGCGGACTGACCAGAATCCCTGCCGAGCCGCACATCAAGGAACTGAGTTCCCATTCCGGCCTCGCGCTTGGCCCGCATACAGAGGCGCCCTACTGGTGCGCCGTGAACGCGAAAGACGGGCACTCGCCCTCTCCATCGTCGCTCATACTTTCCGCCTTGTGGAACCCGAGCCTGGAGCCTACGCGAGTCATTCCACTACCTCCCATACTCGAAAAAATTGGCGTCACCAACTGCCTCGCACTAACCACGGGTAACTTCCAGTTCACTCGTAGTGACTCCTTTGTCAGTGGCAAAGGGGAAGATGGCCGCAACGTTTCGATTCTGGAGTTCGACGACAAGGCAGGGTTCGCAGCCCGCTTTAACACGTATCGTTTTTCGGTCAATGACAACGCCTCGACCTTTGTGAAAGCGGCTTACACTGCCCTTTGCCAGGGTGTGGGTGAAGCAACTCCGGTCGAGTACACGCTGAACCAGGAATCGGCCATGGTCATCAATAACATCCGGGCTCTGCACTGTCGCGATGTCATCAAAGACAACAGACGGGTCTTGGTTCGTATTTTCGGACTTTCAAAATTTTCTTGCCCCATCGTTGTTTCCGACGACCCGCTAGTGCTGCAGGGCTGATTCTTTTATCACCAGCTGTTGAACGACCAGTCATGTGATTACTGGCCAATAACCATAAAGAGAGAATGCAATGTCTTGGGATGTAATTGGCATGTTGGCGCTCGTCGCTTTTTTCGCCGGTTTTTTTGATGCGATTGCCGGTGGTGGCGGTTTGATCACCTTGCCTGCATTGTTCCTGGCAGGTGTAGATCCGATCAGTGCAATTGCCACAAACAAGTTCCAGGCCGCTTCGGCAACAGTTTCGGCAACGGTAACCTTTGCTCGCAAAGGAATGATCGAGTGGCGCGAAGGCCGTTTCCTGGTTATCTGCGGATTTGTTGGCGGCGCCAGTGGTGCCTTGTTGGTCAGCACTATTGATAAGCGCTATCTGGAAGTTTGCGTGCCTATCATGCTGATTCTGGTAGCCATCTATTTTGCGCTCTCTCCAAAGCTGGCCAATGAAGATCGACGCAAGAGAATTGGTGTTCTGCTTTTTTCGTTTAGCGTTGCGCCGATCCTGGGTTTTTACGACGGTATATTCGGCCCCGGTGTGGGCTCTTTCTTTATTGTCGGATTTGTACTGCTCTGCGGCTTGGGCATGATGCGGGCCATGAGCTTTACCAAACTTGCCAACGCCTCATGCAATCTCGGTTCCCTGTCGGTCTTTATCACTAAAGGTGTGATTATCTGGCCGATAGCCATAGCCATGGCTTTGGCGGCCTTCATCGGCGCTCAATTGGGTGCACGGGCCGCTGTCCGGGTCGGACCACGGTTGATCAAACCCATGTTGATCGTGGTCTGCTGCGCTTTGGCCATCAAGCTGCTGAGCGTAGAAACCAACCCTTTACGCGTTGCACTCATCCAGGCGTACGCGGGTGTTAATCACGAAAAACCCTGAGTCGCAGGACTCAGGGTTCAGAGCCTCTCGTTAACTCGCATCATTCCAGTGGAAAACCAGGTTACGGGCTGCACCATTGCCAACATCGGCAACGTCCTGCCGTGTTTCGCCGTTACGCGTCGCAATGACCGTATATTTGCCGGCAGGCAGTTTCACGTAAACCAGCGGACCGGCGTCATTGAGCGTCAGTACGGTCTGCCCCGGGGCTTTCTGAATAACTACATTCACATCAGAAGTGTATTCATTTCCCGTCCCGACAGAGAACGTCATGTGCAGGTTGTAGCCAGTGGTCTGCTGGATGGCCTTGGACTCATCCTCGCCGATACCGCCGGACAGGTAGGTGATGCCGTTTTGTTCCTGGCTTTGCACCTGCACCCCCTGGCCGTCGATGGGCTCAAGGCTGGCGGCAGGTGTCATCGCTGGAAACAACAGCACGCCTACAGCGGTGAGGGGCAACAGGAGTGTATGGAGGTATTTCATGATGGCGACTCCCGGGTTCTGCGGAACCCAATCGTTACACTCTTTGGATTTCCAGCCGGAGGGAGGCGTTTAGATTGATTTGGCCTGAGTACGAAACGTACTACGCCATTTGTTCCTCAGCCCTCGCCCACCATCAGACCTGTCCTGCCGGACAACCCGGTATTTCCTGCCTGTTTCTCGGCAACCCCCGGCATCTTCGAAGGGGCTCTCTTGTCATTCTCTTTCACTGTTCAACCTGCTGCGGAAGACCTCATGACGGCCCCCACCCCCAACGACACTCACGACCCACATCTGGCATCACTGCTTGGCAACCTTGGCAAATTGATCCATCAGGCACGTCAGAAAGTGCTTCGGGCAGCCGACACCGTGCAAGTGCAAACCTGTTGGCAAACTGGTCGGCACATCGTTGAGTTCGAACAGAACGGCGCGCGACGGGTCAGGTATGGCAAAGAGTTACCGTCGACGGTGGCCAAAGCACTAACTGCGGAGTTCGGAAAGGGATTTGACGCTTCCAACCTTCGGTACATGCGTCTGTTCTATCAAGCCTTTCCAATTCGTGACGCACTGCGTCACGAATTGAGCTGGACCCACTACCGCCACCTGCTTCGGGTCGACAACGACAGCGCTCGTCTCTGGTACATGAACGAATCAGCCACCCAAAACTGGTCAAGCCGCGCCCTGGAACGCCAGATCAATACGCTGTACTACGAACGCCTGCTGGCGAGCCGCGATCGCGGCAGCGTCAAGCAGGAGGCCGCCACCCACATTCAAAACATGAAGGCCAGCCCTCGGGATTTCGTCCGTGATCCGGTAGTACTGGAGTTTCTTGGTTTACCCAATGCCGGCAAGCTTCAGGAAAGCGAGATCGAACAAGCGCTTATCGAACAATTGCAGGGCTTCTTGCTGGAGCTGGGAAAGGGCTTCGCATTCATTGCCCGCCAGCAACGCATCAGTACCGACAGCAAAGACTTCTACATCGATCTGGTGTTCTACAACTACTTGCTCAAGTGCTTCGTCATCTTCGATATCAAGCGCGGTGAACTGACCCATCAGGATCTGGGGCAGATGGACATGTACGTACGCATGTACGACGACCTGAAACGCGGCGTGGAAGACGGCCCCACGGTCGGCATCATTCTCTGTGCGCAAAAGGATGAATCCGTGGTGCGGTATTCAGTGCTCGAAGGAAACGAGCAACTGTTCGCCAGCAAGTACAAGCTTGTCCTACCGAGTGAGGAGGAACTCCGTAATGAGCTGGATCGGGAACGGGTGGCACTTGAAGAACGATTGCTCAATCAGTAAATGCGTTGAGGCGAATGGATTGTTCATCAACGGCATCAAGACTATCGTTGGCAGCTACCCGCAAAGGTCTGACACCGATGAATTTGCAGGACACGCCTCCGCTGGCCCCCAGTCGCAACGAGTTGCCGCTGCCGGATACCACGCCCGGCAAACCGTTCAAGGAAACCGCCTCGGATGGTTTCATCCTCGGCGGCTTCACCTGGCGACACCCTTCTCGGGACACCGCTCGTCCGGTCGTGATCATCAATGCCGCCACCTCGGTCCGTTGTCGCCACTACTCGCGCTTCGCCGACTACCTGTTCGCCCACGGCTTCGATGTCATCACCTATGACTACCGCGGCATCGGCGAGTCGCGGCCGGCATCGCTCAAGGGTCTTCAAGCCTCGTGGACCGATTGGGGAGCGCTGGATTTCGAGGCGATGCTCAAGCGCGCACAGCGTGAGTTCCCAAGACAGCCTATCGATGTGGTCGGCCACAGCTTTGGCGGCTGTGCAGCGGGCCTGGGGGCGTCCGGGCACCTGATACGGCGCCTGGTGACGGTCGGTGCGCAATTCGCCTACTGGCGCGACTATGCGCCCGCTCATCGCTGGCGAATGTTCGGCAAGTGGCATGTGGTGATGCCGCTGGTGACGATGCTGTGCGGCTACTTTCCGGGCAAGCGCCTTGGCTGGCTGGAAGACACACCCGCCGGCGTGGTCCGTGACTGGAGCCTCTCCACTGCCCGCTACGAGAAACGCTCCAGCGGCCGCACAATCAGCAAAACCGCCGGGCAGCTGCCCTTTGCCGACGTCACCGCGCAAACCCTGGCCATCAGCATCAGCGACGATCCCTACGGCACGGTCCCGGCCATCGAACGCCTGCTCGGCTACTTCACCGGCAGCACAAACTCTCACCTGCGTATCCATCCTGAAGACATCGGCGAAGAAGAAGTCGGACATTTCGCCTTTTTTCGCAGCGCATACCAAGCCACACTATGGCCCATTGCATTGGCCTGGTTGCAAAACGGCGAACTGGTCCCCGGCACACCCGGGCGAACGGTGCCACGCAGCTGAGCCACCCGCCCCTTTCAACGAATTACGGAACGACACCCATGGCCTCCGCCAACAAGCAGCAAAAACGCGCCCCCCGCGCCAAGACCAAGGCCAAGCAGAACCGCACCCAGCGAGCTGCCGCGCCGGTCGAACTGGACCCGAACGACGATCGCATCGACTTCGAATCGGTGGACCTGACCGAACTGTTCAAGAAAATGATCGACGCCGAAAAGATCAGCCAGCAAGCCCTGTGCACGGCCTTCCTCGAAGACCCGTTGCTGGAGCTGGTGTACGAGCAGGAAGGCGAGGAAGGCGCGATGGACTTCATCCTCGCTGCTCTGATCGAATATCGCCAATGGTCGACTGAAACCGACGAAGCCGGCGCCCTGGCGTGGATCGAATCACCGGCCTTCCAGGCCGACTACGTGGCGGCGTCCGACGCCATTGCCGCGCAAACCCAACAGAAACCGAACTGAGTTCCCATGGCCTCCCTGAACAAGCAACAGAAACGCGCCAAGCGTGCAAAAGCCAAAGCCAAGCAGATCAATATCCACGGCCGCAAACCCGCCGCGCTGGACGATGATCTTGGCCACCTCGCCGAGCCGATCCCGGAATACACCCTGGCGATGTTCAGCAAAATGCGTGACGCGGAAGCCGTCAGCCGCAGCGAAATGCTCTCGGTGCTGCTGACGAACCTGGCCTTTATCATCATCGACCATCCAGAACTGCTGGACATGGAAAACGCCGACGACGAAGGCATGGCCGCCACCCACCTGGCCGCCGACATGCTGATCGACTACCGCATGTGGGCCGACGGCATGGACCGTGAGACCGCCCAGGCGTGGCTGAGCGAACCGCAGTTCATTGCTGACTTCGGTGACGCACTGGATGTCTACCGCGAGTCGCTGGAAGCGCCGGAAGAAAAAGCCGAGTAAGGGTTACGACTCAAACAAAAACGGCCGCTTGTCATCACTGACAGCGGCCGTTTTGCGTTACGCGGTATGGATCAGTTCAGCACTACCGCGCCACGCTTTTCCAGTTTGCGACGGCGAGCCACCAGCAAGCCGGCCGCTACCACCAGAGCACTGAGCAAGCCGGTCGCGAGAATTTCCACACGATGGGCTTCCTGGAACAGCATGATGGTCAGGGCCGCGACGATGAAGACGATCACCGCGTAGGTCAGGCCCGGGAACAGCCACATGCTGAAGGCAATTTTCTCCCCGCGCGCTATACGCTGCTTGCGCATGCGCAGTTGCGAAATTGCAATCACCAGGTACACCAGCAATGCGATGGCGCCGGAGCTGGCCAGCAGGAATTCGAACACCGCAGCCGGAGCCACGTAGTTGGCGAATGTTGCCAGGAACGCTGCGCCAGTGGACAGCATCACCGCCCAGTATGGCGTGCCACTTTTGTTGGTGCGGGTGGACATGGCCGGCGCATCGCCGCGCTTGCCCAGGGAGAACAACATCCGCGACGAGGTGTAGAGCGCCGAGTTCAGGCAGCTGGTCACAGCGACCAACACCACGATGTCGACGATCATCTTGGCGTTAGGGATGCCCATGCGCTCAAGTACAGTCTGGTAGGAGCCCAGGCTTGCCAGTACCGGGTCGTTCCAAGGCACCAGAGCCACGACGATGAAGATCGACACGAGGTAGAACAAGCCGATCCGCCAGATAACCGAGTTGGTGGCCTTGGAGATTTGCTTGCCAGGGTTCTTCGATTCCGCGGCCGCGATGGTCACGATCTCGGTGCCCATGAAGGAGAACATGGTGGTCAGGATGGCACCCAACACCGCGCCCATGCCGTTTGGCAGGAAGCCCTGGGTATCGAACAGATGGGAAACGCCGCTGACCTGGCTGCCCGGCAGGAAGCCGAAGATCGCCATGAGGCCCAGAACAATGAAACCGATGATGGCCAACACTTTGATCAGGGCAAACCAGAACTCGAATTCACCGTAGTTCTTCACGCTGAACAGGTTGGTCACGGTCAACAGCATCGTGATGACCAGGGCGAAGGCCCAGATGTCCACGCCAGGGAACCAGGCATGCAAGATGGTCGCGGCAGCGTTGGCTTCCAACGGGATCACCAGAACCCAGAACCACCAGTACAACCAGCCGATGGTGAAGCCGGCCCAGTGACCGATCGCGCGGTCGGCGTAAGTCGAAAACGAACCGGTGTCCGGCGAGGCAACGGCCATTTCGCCGAGCATGCGCATCACCAGCACCACCAACATGCCGGCGGCGGCGTAAGCCAACAGAACAGCCGGACCTGCAGCGGCGATGGCGTGACCCGAGCCAACGAACAAGCCGGCGCCGATAACCCCGGCAATCGACAGCATGGTCACGTGGCGCGGTTTGAGCCCCTGTTCGAGGCCATTAGAGCTTTGGGTACTGCTCATTAAAACTACCTTTGTAAGGAGAAGCGAATGCGTGCATCCCGTTCGGCGGACCTTCTCGTAAAAAGAAGCCAACAGGGCGTTCTGGATTCTGCACGCAATAATTGCGCCAAAATATTTCAAAACCCTCTAGCCCGGCGATCTCGCCTCGACCGGACGGTCATCGCAACCCTTTGAATTTAATGGCACTTTGCCAAAGCGTTACCCTGCGACCCACTTTTGCGGATACATCAGCGCACCGGAAACACACCTGAAAAGGGCTCCGCGCACATTAAAAGTGCACAAGCGGTGCATTTGGCCGGATAGCGCTTCCAACACCCTGTCAAAGCTGGCAACATCGCGCCTTTTTTTGCGGCAGCCACCGCGCTTTTTATCGACAGGCAAGGTTCAAACGGCTGTTCGGTTGTTGATGGGGCGACAGTCTGCTGCGCTGATGCGACAACCTGCCACGCACCAGCCGTTTACCGTCCCTAGCGCTGTTGGCTGCCATTGAAACGCTATGCTAGGTTGGCCGCCTCGCCAGGAAGGCCGCCAACAGCAGGAGCGCAACATATATGAGGAACGCACATGGCTGAGGCCACGCCCGCGCTTGAAATCCGCAACTTGCACAAACGCTACGGTTCGCTGGAGGTGCTCAAAGGCATCTCGCTGACCGCCCGCGACGGCGATGTGATCTCGATCCTGGGTTCCTCCGGCTCCGGCAAGTCCACGTTCCTGCGGTGCATCAACCTGCTGGAGAACCCGCACCAGGGCCAGATTCTGGTCGCCGGCGAAGAACTCAAGCTCAAGGCCGCGAAGAACGGTGAACTGGTGGCCGCCGACGGCAAGCAGATCAATCGCCTGCGCAGCGAAATCGGTTTTGTATTTCAAAACTTTAATCTGTGGCCGCACATGAGTGTGCTCGACAACATCATCGAAGCCCCGCGCCGCGTGCTCGGCCAGAGCAAGGCCGAAGCCATCGAAGTGGCCGAAGCCCTGCTGGCCAAGGTCGGCATCGCCGACAAGCGCCATGCCTACCCGGCGCAGTTGTCCGGCGGCCAGCAACAACGCGCGGCCATCGCCCGCACCCTGGCCATGCAGCCCAAGGTCATCCTGTTCGACGAGCCCACCTCGGCGCTTGACCCGGAAATGGTCCAGGAAGTACTTAATGTCATCCGCGCGCTGGCCGAAGAAGGCCGCACCATGCTGCTCGTGACCCACGAAATGGGCTTCGCCCGTCAGGTCTCCAGTGAAGTGGTGTTCCTCCACCAGGGCCTGGTAGAAGAGCAAGGATCGCCACAGCAGGTGTTCGAAAACCCGCTTTCGGCGCGCTGCAAACAATTCATGTCCAGCAACCGCTAACGGAGCTACCCACATGCAGAACTACAAAAAGGTCTTCCTGGCTGCCGCCGTCACCCTGGCGTTCAGCGCCGGTGCCATGGCCGAAACCCTGAAGATGGGCATCGAAGCGGCTTACCCGCCGTTCAACAATAAAGATGCCAGTGGCAATGTCGTCGGCTTCGACAAAGAGATCGGCGACGCTCTGTGCGCCAAGATGAAAGTCGAGTGCACCGTCGTGACCTCCGACTGGGACGGCATCATCCCGGCCCTGAACGCCAAGAAGTTCGACTTCCTGATCTCCTCGATGTCGATCACCGACGAGCGCAAGCAAGCGGTGGACTTCACCGACCCGTACTACTCCAACAAGCTGCAGTTCATCGCCAAGAAAGACATCGACTTCAAAACCGACAAGGCCGCGCTCAAAGGCAAGATCATCGGCGCCCAGCGCGCGACCCTGGCCGGCACCTTCCTGGAAGACAACTATGGTGACGACATCACCATCAAGCTCTACGACACCCAGGAAAACGCCTACCTCGACCTGACTTCCGGCCGCCTGGACGGCATCCTGGCCGACAAGTACGTCAACTACGAATGGCTGAAAAGCGACGCTGGCCGTAGCTACGAGTTCAAGGGTGACCCAGTTGAAGAGAGCGACAAGATCGGTATTGCCGTGCGCAAGAAGGACCCGATCCGCGAGAAGCTGAACACCGCGCTGAAAGAAATCGTCGCTGACGGCACCTACAAGAAGATCAACGACAAGTACTTCCCGTTCAGCATCTATTGATACTGACCTGCCTGACCGGCGCCTGATGGCGCCGGTTCTCGGCCTTGCCTGCCGCGATTTGAAAAGAAATCCATGATTATCGACCTCTACGGATTCGGCCCGGCGCTCGCCGCTGGCGCGCTGATGACTGTGAAACTGGCACTCTCGGCCCTGTGCCTGGGGCTGGTACTCGGTCTGCTCGGCGCCTTGGCCAAGACTTCCCCGTACAAGCCGCTGCAATGGCTTGGCGGCACTTATTCGACCCTGGTTCGCGGTATCCCGGAATTGCTCTGGGTGCTGTTGATCTACTTCGGCACGGTCAACCTGATGCGTGCCCTGGGCGAGTTCTTCGGCAACCCCGACCTTGAACTCAACGCCTTCGCCGCTGGCGTGATTGCGCTGGGCCTGTGCTTCGGCGCCTACGCCACGGAAGTGTTTCGCGGTGCGATCCTCGCCATCCCCAAAGGCCATCGTGAAGCCGGCGTGGCCCTGGGCCTGTCGAAATGGCGCATCTTCACCAAGCTGATCATGCCGCAGATGTGGCGCATTGCCCTGCCCGGCCTGGGCAACCTGTTCATGATCCTGATGAAGGACACCGCGCTGGTGTCGGTGATCGGCCTGGAAGAAATCATGCGTCATGCGCAAATCGGCGTGACCGTCTCCAAGCAACCGTTCACCTTCTATATGGTGGCCGCGTTCATGTACCTGAGCCTGACGGTGCTGGCGATGACCGGCATGCACTTCCTGGAAAAACGTGCCGCTCGCGGCTTCGCGAGGAGCACCCAATGAACTGGGAAGTCATCATCAAGTGGCTGCCGAAACTGGCTCAGGGCGCAACCCTGACCCTGGAACTGGTGGCCATCGCCGTGATCGCCGGTTTGCTGCTGGCCATTCCACTGGGCATCGCCCGCTCGTCGCGTCTGTGGTGGGTGCGGGCATTTCCCTATGGCTACATCTTCTTTTTCCGTGGCACGCCGTTGCTGGTTCAGCTGTTCCTGGTCTACTACGGCCTGGCGCAGTTCGACGCGATCCGTAACAGTTCGATGTGGCCGTACCTGCGCGATCCGTTCTGGTGCGCCACGGCGACCATGACCCTGCACACCGCGGCCTACATTGCGGAAATCCTGCGGGGCGCCATCCAGGCGATTCCACCGGGCGAGATCGAGGCGGCGCGGGCGCTGGGCATGTCCAGGCCCAAAGCGCTGTTCTACATCATCCTGCCGCGCGCCGCGCGCATCGGCCTGCCGGCCTACAGCAACGAAGTGATCCTGATGCTCAAGGCCAGCGCCCTGGCCAGCACCGTGACCCTGCTGGAATTGACCGGCATGGCCCGCACCATCATTGCCCGGACTTACCTGCCGGTGGAGATCTTCTTCGCCGCGGGCATGTTCTATCTGGTAATGGCTTACGTGCTGGTGCGTGGCTTCAAGCTGCTGGAGCGCTGGTTGCGCGTCGATGCCTGCCAAGGGCGTTGATACCGGCGCGTTGACGGGCGAGGCCCTGCTCGCCCGCTTCACCGCGCTGGATGCTTTTCTGACAGAGCATCAGGCACTGTGGAAACCCCGACCGTTCACTCATCGGCATCTTCCCTGGGAAGCGTCCTACCCGGAGCTGGCCGCATGGCTACGCAAGCGGTCGCTGGAAGACGCGGAAAACGCTCACAACCAACCTGCCCTTCTGAATGCACCGGAGCCCTTTGCTTCCCTGGCAACAATGTCCGCTGCCTTGAGTGCCGTGGATGAGTTGCCGGCTCGCACACTCGAAGCGGCGGGCCATCGGTTGAACGTCGATGTACCGGGGCGCAAATGGCAACAGATCGAAGCCTTCGCCAGCCGATTGCAGTTTTCCGAAGCACCGCAGCATTGGATGGACTGGTGTTCGGGTAAGGGACATCTGGGCCGCCGCCTACTGCAACCGGGGCAACAACTGACGTGCCTGGAATACGATCCGGCACTGGTAACCAGCGGCCAGGCACTCAGCCAGCGCCATCACCTGCATGCGCTGCATATCGAACAGGATGTGCTCGCGGCAGACGCAGCTTGTTTACTGGGTGCGTATCACACGCCCGTCGCGCTTCACGCCTGCGGTGATTTGCATGTGCGGCTGATTCAACTCGCCAGCGTCACAGGCTGCAAACAGCTCGCCATCGCGCCGTGTTGCTACAACCGGATCAGTCTTGCCCAATACTCGCCGATTTCCTCGGCCGCCAAAGGCTCCGGCTTACAGCTTTCCCTCGACGACCTCGCGTTGCCCATGAGCGAAACCGTTACCGCCGGTGCCCGCGTGCGACGTCAACGCGACACCTCCATGGCCCGGCGCCTGGGCTTCGACTTGCTGCAACGGCAACTGCGCGGCATTGACGAGTACCTGCCAACCCCTTCCCTGCCCAGCGCCTGGCTGGACAAACCCTTCGCCGATTACTGCAATCATCTGGCCACTCTCAAAGAGTTATCCACAATCGGCCCGCAAGATTGGACAGCCCTCGAAGCCGCCGGTTGGCAGCGACTGGCCGAAGTGCGCAACCTTGAACTACTACGCGGACTTTTCCGACGCCCACTGGAGCTTTGGCTGGTCCTTGACCGGGCACTTTTCCTCACTGAGCAGGGCTACAGCGTCCGTGTCGGCACCTTCTGCGAAACTCCGCTCACGCCGCGTAATTTCCTGCTCCTGGCCGAACGCGCTTAAATACATCCGACCTGTGGATAACTCTGTTGATGAAATAATCGTGGATCCAATATCCACGCCTGTTTCAGGGCTAAATCCACACTGTTCATTTTTTATACACCCGCATAAAAAATCGAAAAAACAGGTATTTGCGAACAAACGAGAACGGATCCACAAATTCGGCCTAAACCCAGTGCGCTGCCAATGGCATTGTGCATAAGCATTTAATCAAAACGACATAAATGCCTAATCCCGGATCGCAGACAGGGGAAATTGCACCCTTTCATTACTCTTGATATACACACACGCAAGGGCGCCGGCAGCGCGGCCACGAACAAGAACATTCCTCCGACAGGATGCGCCAGTGACGTTCATTTCCTACGCACAGAATTTCGAAGACATACGCCTGTGGCGCGCCCTCAAAACCGTCGAGAACGGCTTCTACATCGACGTCGGGGCAAACGATCCCACCCATGACTCCGTCACCAAGGCGTTCTACGACAACGGCTGGACCGGCATCAACGTCGAACCGATGCCCAACTATTTCGAAGCCCTGAGCCAGCAACGTCCCAAAGACATCAACCTGCAGTGCGCGGCCGGGGAAAGTGCTGACGAACTGACCTTCTACGGCATCGCCGGCACCGGCCTCTCGACCCTGGACCCGGCCATGGCCAAACTGCACCGAGACGCCGGCATGGACGTGCGCAACCAAACGATCAAGTCCCGCACCCTGGCCTCCATCTGCGAAGAACACGCCCAGGGCCGCGCCATTCACTTCCTGAAAATCGATGTCGAAGGCCACGAAGAAACCGTCCTGCGCGGCATGGACTTCAGCCAATGGCGGCCATGGGTGATCCTTATCGAAACCCCCTGGGCCCGCGACCAGGCCTGGGAAACACTCGTCACCGACGCCGGCTACCACTCCATCCTGTTCGACGGCATCAACACCTACTACCTCGCCGAAGAACACCTGAACCTCAAACCCGCCTTCGACATCCCGCCGTGCAACCTGGACGAGTTCCAGTTCTGCAAAGGCCACAACTTCAGCCACCCCGTCAGCGACGCCGAACACCAACTCGCCGCCGCCCTGCAACGCGCCGAACAGGCCGAAGCACAGCTGCGCGCGATGCAAAACAGTCGAACCTGGCAAGCCATCCAGAAACTCAAGAAAACCCTGCTGCGAGCCTGACCTGAAGCCCGCGCAAAAATAGTCAAAATTCAGGGGTTTACAGAAGCCAACCAATCGCTATAATCGTCGCCCTGACACGCCGGTATAGCTCAGATGGTAGAGCAACTGACTTGTAATCAGTAGGTCCCGGGTTCGATTCCTGGTGCCGGCACCATACAAGGTTCCAGAGAAGGCTTTCAAAATCTCTGGAACCCCCGAAAAACCCGCCTTCTGGCGGGTTTTTTCGTTTTGGCATTCCATCGGTTTCCGTCAGAAACTGGTGGATTCCAACCGTTTTAAGGGTAGAGTTTGGGATAAAGGTCACTTCGATAAAAGGGAGTACCCTTATGTCGCGCACCACAGCTCCGCTCTCCGACGCAGCTTGCCGCTTGGCAAAACCTACAGACCGCGCCTACAAGCTTTTCGACGGCGATGGCCTCTATCTCCTAGTCCAACCCAATGGCCGCAAAGGCTGGCGGCTCCGTTACGTCAAACCTGACGGACGGGAAGGACTGACCTCGTTCGGCAACTACCCCGTCATTGGCCTCGCCGATGCTCGCCGCAAGCGCTTGGACGTCAAGCGAATGCTGGCGGATGGCATTGATCCCATAGAGACCAAGCACCAAGCCAAGGCGGAAGCCGTGATCAAAGGCAGAACCTTTGAAAGCGTTGCCCTGGACTGGCACACGGAAATGTCGGCCAAGTGGGCACCAGGCCACTCCAAGACTGTGATGAGCCGCCTCAAAACCCACGTGTTCCCGCTGATCGGCGCTCGCACCATTGTCGACCTCGACACCCATGACCTCATGCAGCCCTTGGAAGCGATCAAGAAGCGCGGAACGATCGACGTTGCTTTAAGGGTACAAAATTACCTGCAGAGCATCATGCGCGAGGCAAAACGCCTCCGACTTATCACCATAAACCCTGCTTACGACCTCGAAGGCTCGATCAAGGCCCCGCGTGTGGTCCATCGCCCGGCTCTACCCTTATCGCGACTGCCGGAACTGCAGGAGCGGATCGACACCTATAAAGGCCGGGCACTTACCCGTCTGACGGTGATGCTGTCGCTGCATGTGTTTGTACGATCCAGCGAGCTGCGTTTCGCCCGCTGGAGCGAGTTCGACCTCAAGCGCGGCACCTGGGAGATACCGGACACTCGACCCGCGTTGGACGGAGTACCCTTTTCAACAAGGGGCACGAAGATGGCCGGGGACATCCACCTTGTACCCTTATCGCCGCAAGCCGTGGCTCTGCTTGAACAGATCCACGTCCTCACCGGCAAATTCGACCTAGTGTTTGCAGGCGATGCCAAGCCCTGGAAACCCATGTCTGAAAACACGGTAAACAGCGCGCTTCGAAAGATGGGCTACGACACCAAAACCGAAATCTGCGGCCATGGCTTTCGCTCAATGGCCTGTAGTGCGCTGATTGAATCTGGACTGTGGTCCGAGACCGCCATCGAAAGGCAGATGAGCCACAAGGAACGCAACAACGTCCGTGCCGCTTACATCCACAAGGCCGAGTTCATCGAGGAGCGCAGGCTGATCATGAACTGGTGGAGCCGGTATCTGGAGGCCAACCGGCAGGAGCATGTCACCCCGCACGAATTTGCAAACCAGACCGGGACGAACGTCACGCGGCTCAAGGCGAAAAGCCGCTTGAGGGAGTAGGCCGTTAGCCTACTCCTCGTCCTGCCCACTAATGTACGCTTTGTACGCCTGCCTTTCATGAGTCGGCTTGGACGGAAATGCCAACTGAATCTGCCTGCTTTTCACCATTCCATTCAAGTACTGCTGACGGAGGGCATCTGGACTGCGCTTTACCAAATTAGCCAAAACGTTGAGCGTCAGATAGTGCTCCTTGCATAGGGTGATAATCACCTGTTGCATACGATCCTTTTGCATGCGCTCTCGATTGCGCGGCTCCTCAGCCAGTATTTCGAGCTTTTCTCGAAACCCTGCATCAAGCCTGTCCAAAGCATCGATCAGCGGCGCGTCAATATGATCGCTCAACAAGCAGCCATCATCGTTTCGCTGCATATCCAGCTCGACCTTATGTTCGGAGCTACCTGCGTTATGTTCGGAGCTAGCCCCGTTATGTTCGGAGCTGCCGGCGTAATGTTCGGAGCTCTGTAGCGGACCTGCGAACACTTGCTCCGGCGTAGGCAGTTGCTCACCCGGCAGGTGATAAATCATGCCCCGTGAGCGCCCGTCGGGCACAAGGAATCCCTCGCGTACCAACCGTGCAAGCAGTTGGCTCAAGTCATGAGCATGAGTATCACAAATCTCAAGGAGACGATTATGGCTGACCACCCGCTCAATCGCGGCTGTGGCCAAAATCAACCTAGCAGTATGTTCCAAGCTCTCGAAACGAACCCCAAATCGCTCTCGTAACTGCTCCACCACCCCTTCTGGAAGCAAGTCCAACATGCGAAGCTCAAGAAGGGTTTGCTCGGGCTCGGGCTTTTCATAAAGGGCTGGCGGTCGCCAATGCTGGCTGCGCCACCCGCTGTAGATTTTTGGAACCCCAGAACCACCACGCTCGCCAAGGCCGATAAGAAGAAACATTTGGTGCATTAGCCTGTTCCGGCAATCGCTGGTACCACCTTGCAACACCTGCTCAAGGGGTAAACGTAAGCCGCCAGGATTGCGAAAACCAAACAAGTCAGGACGCTTCACGACTAACACGGAAACCCGCCCGGTATAGTCAGCATGGACCAAGGTATTAACCAAAGCCTCGCGCAGAGCTTCATGTACCGGTGTGTCATCCTGGCGCTGATCACCTTTGAGAGCGAACGGTACCTTTAAGTCCTCAACCAACTTGCGATAAACCCGCCGGTAGAAATCAAACAGATTTCCTGACCAGGTTCCATCAGGGACGAGCCTATCCACCCAACGCAGTTCTGTTTTGGCGTACGGCCGCTCCTGATAGTCCACAAAGTAATGCGGCACACTCTCTTGGATCGAAAGCCAGCGTCCGAACATGAGTAAACCTGCCAGAGTCAGCCCTTCGACTCCGTTCGTGCGGTCCTTACGCCAACCTCCTATCTGTCGGAGAAACTCAATCCCTTGGTGCTCCAGCGCTGGATGGCCTGGTTTTATGTCGCTAAGCATCTGGCGGTAGATACGCAGACTGTCCGGATCAATGTCCGCGAAGTCGTAATTCGGCAAAATCCGCTCGTCCCGACAGTCCTCCACTTGCTCTGCGAACATGCGGCGAACATCTTCCTCAGAGCAACGCCGATCACCCTCATGTAATCGACGATAAGTGTTACCTAGCGGCTGACCATTGAGAAATACCGGCTTCTGCTTACGCGAAGCCGCCGGGATTTTCACTTCAAGTACCTGCTTGCCCTCCAGCTCTCTGACGACCACCTCCCGGTCAGTCAGCAGATTGACACTGACCTTGGCCGGATTGTTGAGGGTATTGAACAGGTCAGTACGTACTTTCTCGATATTTGATAGGCCTGCGACGCTGAACTGCCCATCCTTCTCGCGCACGCCAAGCAGTACTACCCCACCCTGAGTGTTAGCAAAAGCGGAGTAGGTTAACCAGAAATCCTTAGGCAACTCTCCCTTCCCATCCTGCCCCTGAGCGAGCTTGCATTCGAGCTCGACAGATTCAACCAGCGAGGGCAGGTCTTCAAGGGTGTGGGGATTGAGTGACATCAAAGACTTCCTAAATGATCAGCCGGCTTCACGTAGCTGCAAAAGGTCGAAGAAAAGACATACGTGCGGGGATTGTACTCAGTCTTCCATAGTCGCACGCAACTCGACGAGCGGAGACTGATCATGAACTGGTGGAGCCGATTCCCAGTCACCCATCAGCAGGAGGATGTCACTCCTCACGACTCTGCACGAATGTCACACGGCCAAAAGCCAATCGCGGCGCAGCAAAGTAAGCGTACGTTCTCGAAATCTCGATGATCCGCTTGTCCACGCGGGTCCATCCAAGCGGGGCTGCAAAGCCGCCCTGCTTGGATGGACCTCACTTAAAAAATCTAAAGCCCATGCAACTGTCTGTGGAAAACCACTGATTTCCACCGGTGGATAATTTCATCCACAGCCGCAGAACTCCCGAAAAATCGAACCTTGACCCAAATTATCCACAGGCGTAGAAAAGATCGGGCACAGCGCTGTCGTTGACAGCAACCCAGGTAGTCAGAACCTTTAAGGCTACGCCACACGGTGGTGGTTCTCCCAAAGTGCGATTAGCGTCCGGCGGCTCGCACGGTCACAGCGATGTGATGGATGCCTACTTTTACCAGTGTGCCCACTGCGGCAACTCCTCCCCTTTCATAGCTGCCCTGCAGCAACCTATCCGCTTGGCCATTTCCTTGCGCCAACCTGCGCCCGTCTCTTTCTCCCGGAAAGAGACGGGCGCTCCTACCGCTGCTGCAGCCCAACTCGTACAAGGCTTTGCGGCATTCCCTCTCGTGACAATCGGCGTGACAAACACCGAAGTCACCAGCATCAGCGATGCCGATGATGGTGCCGCAGCCCACGGAATGGACTGCACCTGACTGACAGTCAGGCATGCCCCGGTCACCGCATCACTACCTTCACTCGACTCAGGATCTCGCGGCATTGGTCTCGTCAGCCAGTGCAGCCTCCACCCGCCCACTTTTTCGGAAGTGCTCAGGAGGCCAGATCATGAGATGCCCAAGCTCCCGGTCGTAAGGAGCCGCCAGTCCCGCGTTAGTGGACAACCCTCACAGGTCGCAGGGGCCTTGATCCCTGATAACACTCAACATTCTTGGCGGGATGACGTGGGGCGAGGACCGGAGAACGGCAGATGAGGTGACCGACATGGCATTGGTGGGTAGACGCGATGGCCGCAATTTCGGCTACGGCAGACAACTGAGTTACGCAGGACCGCAGGCACTGAAAGATATGTTCGGCGGCGGTCATTACGGTACGGTCAAAGCGCACTGTGATCGCTGGCAGGCGTTCGTGAAGTGGTGCCGCTCCGAACAGGGGCCCGGTATCAATGATGCGCGGCAAATTGATCGGAAGGTATTGGCAGACTATGCGGCGTATCTGCGCGAAGTGGTTGGACGCGGTGACCTCGCCGTCAGCACCGCACAAAATCGGCTATCCAGCGTTAACGCAACCATGGCTGCGCTTCGCGGTGATCAATACGTGAAGTCGCCAAGTCCGAGCAAGGCGTTGGGTATGCAACGCACCGGAGTTCGCCAATCGGTTCCGCAAGGGCAGGACCGCGAACAGGTTAAGCAGATCGTCGATGCGCTTTGCACCTGTGATCAGAGACGGGCTGCAGCGATCGTTCTGTTGGCGCGAGCCACCGGCATGCGCTTGCGTGAGGCTATCCTAGCCGACTTGCCACGGCTTAGCCGTGAGGCCGACGACCTGGGCAGAATTAACATTCAGGATGGCGCCAAAGGTGGCCGCGCCGGCGCCTCGGCGCCACGCTGGATTACGGTGGACGACTATGTTCGAGGTGCACTTGGGTTTGCACGGCAGGCGTCGCCTTCCGGTAGCCGCAACCTGGTTGCGCCTGATGAAAGCTACGTGAAACTTCTGCAACAAGTCATCCGCCATGCGAGGGATACCCTGCACGCACACAAGCTCAAAGGCTTTCATGAGCTACGAGCGGCGTACGCATGTGAGCGCTATGAGCAAATCACCCAACACCGCGCGCCTCTCAACGGCGGTCGATGTTTTCAGCTAGATAGAAATCTTGATCATGAGGCCCGGAGACAAATCAGCTATGAGCTGGGGCACGGTCGGATCGACGTGGTCGCGGCCTACATTGGTGGGCGAGCATGAGTAAGCCATTCGATATGGAGTTGTTTCTAGCAGGGGTGCTGACTGGGTCCCACGCTACACGGCAACGTCATTTGCGGCAGGCGCAGATCATCCAGGCTGCAATTGCAGAGCGCTGGCAGCGAGAAACACCTTGGGCTTGGCAAAGAAAAAATTTGGCTTGGTTTCTCGAACATCGCATGCGTCAACACAGCGACGCTACGCGATACTACTACTTGCTGACTGTCCGGCTGCTTGCTCGACGTTTAGAAACGTCATGGATTTTCAATCTCTAAAGCAGCGAATTAGTCAAGAGAAGAAGACCCATTGACCATCGCTAGACGTGGTGATAGCGCTGAGCTATCGTCGCTACAGCTTCGGTGTATGCTATGTATTATTGCTCTTAGACCTAACCTCCCAGTTATATCATAGGGAAATCCATGACTGATTGTAAGCAGCAAGGTGATGACTTGAGCAAGGTTATAGAGCAAAAGATAAAAAATCAGTTTGAGGTAATCAAACGGATAGACGTTTACATTGGCACGACCAATACCAAGTGTACAATTATCATGTCTTACTGCGCGGCAGTAATTGCACTAATATTTGCTCTGCTTGGTAAGCTGGAAGTGGCAAATACAACTCAAATTATCGTGTGCATTGGCTTGTTTGGTTGTTTTAGCTTGATTGCCGCTGTTACCTGTATGCTAATGGCATGCTTTACTATATTCCCTGTGACATTTAGTAGCCCTGAAAAAAACAGAGGAGAGTCACTAATTTTTTATGGCGATATAGCAGGCGCTAAAAGCGGTTCTGATGGTTACGCTAAACGAATAATTGAAGTCTCTGATGAAGACTATCTAAATGATTTGAGTGGCCAAGTATTTACTTTGGCAAAAATTGTCGATCGAAAATTTTGGCTCATACAAAAATTATCCGTTGTTCTGTGTGTTCATTTTTTGTGTGTCTCAGTATTTCTTGTAGCTTTTGTTATTAATGCTTTTTCGTAGAGGGATCTGTGTTGAAGAGAAGTATTTCAAGAGAATCTTTTGCCCGGATGTTGGATTCGGAAATAAAGAAGAGCAATAAAAAGAAGTCTTTCGCAATGGATGCTGCGCTAGGGCGCGCATCAATGGAAAGTTTGAATGAACATGTTGAAAAGTCACTAGCGACATCAGATGTTTTTGATCAGGAAGCAATTCAGCAGGATATTCGCACTTCGTTTAGAAGGGATGGAGTTAACCAAAGTAAAATTGGAACTCATCCTGACTTTGTGCATCTCGCGGAAACTGATGACCAGGAGAATCATTACATCTGTTCGCTTTTTCTAGATATAAAAAACTCAACAAGACTTACTTTTATATATGAGCTTCATGAAGTCGTAGCTATCAAGAATACGATTTTGAAAGCTGCAGCTGAAACCGTTCGAGCCATGGACGGGCATGTTCATCGGTTTATGGGAGACGCCTTGCTAGCCTTCTTTGGAGGTAAAGCACAGGATAAAGACGACAGCATAATTAATGCTATTAATTGCGTTTCAGTTCTTGAGTCCTTGATGACGGGAACCATCATTCCTGTTCTTGAGCAGAAATATTTTCAGAATCCCAAGGCAGATTATTTGGGTTTTCGCATTGGCTTGGACTACGGCTCTCACGATGACGTGTTGTGGGCGTCTTACGGATTTAGAGGAGTTTACGAAGTAACTCCAACATCCTTCTTTGTGGATGTTGCGGCGAAGCTTCAAGGTATCGCTGGCAAGAACAAGTCGATGCTTGGTCGAAGTATCATGGAAGAAATTGATCTTCCTGAGGATTACACAAAAATCAGAACTCGCACCCAAAAAAATAAAAACGGTGAGATAGAAACTATCCCCCTGCCGAATCTCCCTAAGTCATATACGGATCGAGAAGGACGGGTTCACACATACAAGGTAAGAGAGCTGGATCATGCTAAGTATAGAGATTTGCTTCCATTTGCAACTGAGCTAAAAGAATCGCATCCAAACTCGATGGTGGTGTCATGCCCTGGCATATCTTTTAAGTGCTTCATTGCAGATGGAAATACTTTGGTTGAGTATCCGTCGGTTTCAAGAATGCTCAACAAAAACCTCAGTCTTAAATTCAAAGTTATATTTGATAAGTCGGTTCATGCTAGCCAAGACTTCCCCCTCGAGCTGAAGTTGACGAAGCGAAATCATGGTACAGAAGCTCAGCTGAAAGGGCAGCGAGGGACTTTCCCTATTACAAAAACCTCAGTTATTAAAGACAACAACTATTTGACAAGTTTCTTTAGGGCTGACCCTCAGATCCATACGGATTCGACAGCGTATCGCGGGTTGCATACCATGGAAGCTGTAGTAACTGATGCTAAGGGGGCTGTTATTTTTAAAGATATTATCGGAGTATATATCAGATAGCTTTTGAGCGGCCTTTTCCCAGATAATGTTGTTATTAGGTTTTGCTTGGTATGAGACCACGATCCAAGGCAGTTTTTGACCGATAGTTCCCTACGCCAAGCTCAGCGTGGGGCAGCCTGCTGCCCCACGCAACCGTCCGGTTATTTAAGAAGGGTACGCTGTCATCTATCGGCCATATGTTCAAAGTCCGTCTTATGCCGCGCATGTCAAACATCAGGCGACTGCCAAAGGATAGTTTTAGGGATAGACTGAAGTATAAGTTATTAAAAAATCTATAAAAATCAGATAGTTATTACAGGCTTCGACTCCTGGTGCCGCACCATATAGAATAACGACTTAGGCTCACCTTACGGTGGGCCTTTTTCGTTTCTGGTTCCTACCTCTTTCAATTTTCCCCGTTCGTTCCCCGTTTCGTGCCCGCCACTTCCTAAGTTCTTGAGCCGCCTCAAAAATATTGGGGAGTTGCACAGCGCAGCTCTTTATTGAGGCGCTATGGGAAATTGCAGTCCACCGCGATTGGCAGCAACCGGCCCAGGCTGTGTGAAAACGCACTGAGTACATCGAAAACTGTGGGCTACGGACGTTGCCTGCGAAACTGGCAGACGGAAGCGCGAATTACCCTAGTCAGCTACATAGGCGTTCGTAGTTGCTGTTTTGGCCGCGTCAGCAGCCCAAACAACCAATCACGGACGATCAAGCGGCTGGATTCACGCCCTGATCGCTTCAAGCAGTCCTGAGATGCCGAAGATGCTCATCATTCGTTTGAGGTTGTAGGCGAGTACATGAAGGCTCATCTCAGTACTTACCCTTGGTAGGGTTTTGGTCAGGAAGTGGGTACTTCCCATCCAGTATTTGAGCGTTCCAAAAGGATGTTCAACGGTCTGTCGGCGACGCCTCATCATCGTTGGATCATTTTCCAGCCGTACCTGCATCGCATCTCCTCAAGCACCTGACACATCCAACTGGTCAGGTGGAATGCAAATGGGTGGGCGAGTCGACGGAATTATCAGCCGCACGTCGCTCCGTAGTGTCAGGGCTTGGGCAGTACCAGGATGCGATTTTCGCGTCCGCGAAAATGGAAGCTACCTCATGCTAATCACCCTGTGTGCCCCTGCTCAAAAGTTGAACGGGAACAGTTGAACACCTGGGGCAGTTTTCGGTCAGCGGCAGCACGCCAAATCATCACATAGTCAGTATTGTTCGTCATAATGACCATTAATTCGTTAAATCAACGCACTTTTCGTCTTATCGTCGCACTCGCTTGCTTCTAGACTACTTTCCCCTGCGGGCTCTGCCTTCTTGTTCACCAGGAGCGCGACCTGTCGAGTGTTACTTCTTCCATAGTGTCATACGAGTTCCATAACAGTACTCATGTGTCACAAGCGCTCATGTTGGTCCTTAGGAATAAAAACAATGAAAAGAAAATTTCTGACCCTTTCTGCGTTGGCTTTGTGTGTAGCTGCCGGTTCCGCGCTGGCCAAGGAGTACAAGGAGTTGCGCTTCGGCGTTGACCCCTCTTATGCGCCGTTCGAATCCAAGGCCGCCGATGGCAGCCTGGTGGGCTTCGATATCGACCTGGGCAACGCGATCTGCGCTGAGCTGAAGGTCAAGTGCAAGTGGGTTGAAAGCGACTTCGACGGCATGATTCCCGGCCTCAAGGCCAACAAGTTCGATGGTGTGATCTCTTCCATGACCGTCACGCCGGCACGTGAGAAAGTCATCGATTTCTCGAGCGAGCTGTTCTCTGGCCCGACCGCGCTGGTATTCAAGAAAGGCGCGGCCGTCGGCACCGATCCGGCCTCCCTCAAGGGCAAGAAAGTCGGTTACGAGCAAGGCACCATCCAGGAAGCCTACGCCAAGGCCGTGCTGGACAAGGCTGGGGTAGAGACGCAGGCCTACGCCAACCAGGACCAGGTGTACGCCGACCTGATCTCCGGCCGCCTCGATGCCTCGATCCAGGACATGCTGCAAGCCGAACTGGGCTTCCTGAAGTCGCCACCAGGCGCCGACTTCCAAATCAGCGAACCGGTCGAAAGCCCCCTGCTGCCAGCCAAAACCGCCGTGGGCCTCACCAAAGGCAACGCCGAGCTCCAGGCCTTGCTGAACAAAGGCATCAAGGCACTGCACGACAATGGCACCTATGCGGCCGTCCAGCAGAAGCACTTTGGCGATCTGAATCTCTACAGCGGCCAATAATGACCCTGCGCCCATTTCCGGATGGGCGCTTTCTGGATTGACGTAGGGCTGCCCAATGTTCGAAAACCTGTTGATGATCCTGGGGCTGTCAGGCTTCAGCCTCAAGGGCTTTGGCCCGCTGTTGCTGCAAGGTTCCTGGATGACTGTCAAATTATCCTTTCTGTGCTTGCTGGTAAGCGTTGGCCTGGGCCTGATCGGCGCCAGCGCCAAGCTTTCGAAATCGGCACTGCTGCGCGTCCCTGCGCAGGCCTACACCACGCTGATCCGCGGGGTGCCGGACCTGGTGCTGATGCTGCTGATTTTCTACAGCCTGCAAACCTGGCTGACCAGCCTGACCGAAGCACTAGGCTGGGACTATATCGAAATCAACCCGTTTAGCGCCGGGGTCATTACCCTGGGTTTCATCTACGGGGCTTATTTCACCGAAACCTTCCGTGGCGCCATCCTTGCCGTACCACGAGGGCAGATGGAAGCGGCTACCGCCTACGGCCTGACCCGCGCCCAGCGCTTTCGCCTGGTGGTGTTCCCGCAAATGATGCGTTTTGCCCTGCCGGGCATCGGTAATAACTGGATGGTGATCCTCAAGGCCACCGCGCTGGTGTCGATCATTGGCCTGGCCGATCTGGTCAAGGTGGCCCAGGACGCGGGCAAGAGCTCCTATCAGCTGTTCTTCTTCCTGATACTGGCCGCCTTGATCTATCTGGTGATCACCACCGTTTCGAACTACGTCTTGCGCCGGATGGAAATCTTCTACGCCGCAGGCACCCGGGAGGCCGTGCGATGATCGAGCTACTGCAGGAATACTGGAAACCGTTCCTGTTCCAGGACGGCACTCACATCACCGGGCTGGCCATGACCCTCTGGCTGCTCAGTGCCTCGATCTTCTTCGGCTTCGTGATGTCGATCCCGCTGTCTATAGCCCGGGTCTCGACCAATGTCTGGGTGCGCTGGCCGGTGCAGTTCTACACCTACCTGTTCCGTGGCACACCGCTGTATATCCAGTTGCTGATTTGCTACACGGGGATATACAGCCTGGCCGCGGTACGAGCTCAGCCAGTGCTGGATGCGTTCTTTCGCGATGCGATGAACTGCACCATCCTGGCGTTCGCCCTGAACACCTGCGCCTACACCACGGAGATCTTCGCCGGGGCGATTCGCAGCATGGCCCATGGTGAAGTCGAAGCGGCCAAGGCCTACGGCCTGACCGGCTGGAAGCTGTACACCTACGTGATCATGCCGTCCGCCCTGCGTCGCTCGCTGCCTTATTACAGCAACGAAGTGATTCTGATGCTGCACTCGACCACCGTGGCCTTCACCGCGACCATCCCGGACATTCTGAAAGTCGCGCGGGACGCCAACTCGGCGACCTTCCTGACCTTCCAGTCGTTCGGCATCGCCGCGTTGATCTACCTGGCAGTCACTTTCTCCCTGGTCGGCCTGTTCCGCCTGGCTGAACGCCGTTGGTTGTCCTTCCTCGGCCCGGCTCACTAATTCAGGATGCTTGTTCATGTACAAACTGACCGTTGAAAACCTGCACAAAAGTTACGGCAACCATGAAGTCCTCAAGGGCGTTTCACTAAACGCCAGGACCGGCGATGTGATCAGCCTGATTGGCGCCAGTGGTTCGGGCAAGAGCACCTTTCTGCGTTGCATCAACTTTCTGGAAACGCCCAACGACGGCGCCATGAGCCTGGACAACCAGCCGATTAAAATGGTCCATGACCACCACGGCATGCGCGTGGCCGACGCCAATGAACTGCAACGCATCCGCACTCGCCTGGCGATGGTGTTCCAGCACTTCAACCTGTGGAGCCACATGACCGTGCTCGACAACATCACCATGGCCCCGCGCCGAGTGCTGGACGTCAGCAAGAAGGACGCAGAGGATCGCGCCCGGCGCTACCTGGACAAGGTCGGTTTACCGGCACGGGTTGCCGATCAATACCCGGCGTTTCTCTCGGGCGGTCAGCAGCAACGGGTCGCCATTGCCCGTGCCCTGAGCATGGAACCGGAGATCATGCTGTTCGACGAGCCGACTTCGGCCCTGGACCCGGAACTGGTGGGCGAAGTGCTCAAGGTGATCCAGGGCCTGGCCGAAGAAGGCCGCACCATGATCATGGTGACCCACGAAATGAGCTTTGCGCGCAAAGTGTCGAACCAGGTGCTGTTCCTGCACCAGGGACGGGTCGAAGAACAGGGTGCGCCCGAGGACGTATTAGGCAACCCCAAAAGCGAGCGCCTGAAGCAGTTTCTAAGCGGCAACCTGAAGTAAGTCCCATAAGCAGACATATCGTTTCGGTCACGGTGTTCGATAGCGCGTATCAGCAAGGAAAAATTGTGCCGAGCCGATATGTCTCGCTCCTTTAAAATGGTCGATCAAGTAGAAGCAACCGTGCCGCCAGAGCTGTCATCACCGCAGCGAAGCTATAGGCACCAAGGCGTTTAGAGATCATGCCTTCGCGAAAGCGCACATGCAGCTGTCCGGCGCAAAATCCGAGCAGGGAATGGAAGATCAATGCGATCAGCGCAAGCAACAAACCCAAGAACATTAATTGCGAGGTGACACTACTGGTACCTACGGTGACGAACTGCGGTAGGAATACCATGAAGAACAACAGCGCCTTGGGGTTTAACAAACTGTTGAGCGTGGCTCGGACAAAGATCTTCTTCAGCGAGGCCTGTGTGGCTTGAGATTCAGTATCCGAAGTAGAAGTCTTCAATGCCTGCCACGCCAGCAACATCAGATAACAAGCCCCGGCCCAGCGCAGCAAGTCAAACGCCGGCGCCCAACTCATCACCAACACACCGAGGCCTGCGCTAACCATGACGGTCATCAGCACATCGGCCAGGGTTATTCCCAGTGCTGCAGCGAGGCCGGCACGCCATCCATGAGCAACCGCATGGCTGCTGACGATAGCCATGTTAGGGCCAGGAACGATCAACAACAGCAAGGCGGCAACAATGAACAGGTAAAGGTTCGTGGTATCCGGCATAGAGCATAAGTCCGTGAGTGAGGAGTAATGCTAACCAGTAGTAAATAGGCAGGAGCAGATACAGTGCGGATGGATTTGGCCGCAACAGTCTGGTTCGGACAGGAAAAATAATCTGGTCGACGGCATGGTAAAGCAGGTGCGGTTGGCCGCTTCTGGCTATGGATTCAACCGGTCGACGCAACAGATTGGCTAAATCGTTCAGCGGGTGTTTCGTAGTTTAGTGTTTTTCGAGGGCGGCTATTTAGCTGACTTGCTACTTCATTGAGTGTGGCGTACGAATGAAAAGGCCGCATAGGCAAAAGCGTCGACAAAAAAGCGATCGCTAGCAGATTCAATCTGCCCTTCGATGTATTGGCTTCCTGGCTCCACACCCTGACCTACATCCGAAACTGCTGCGCCCACCACTCACGGTTATGGAACCGAGAGCTCTCAATTCGACCATCCTTACCAAAAAGAATGGGTTATTCCAAACAAAACCCTCGTAGCAATACGAGGGCTTTGTTGTTTCAGGGGTTTGAAAAAACGCTTTCAGTGTCCCGCGCTCTGACCACCGTCCACATGCAGGATTTCGCCAGTGACGAACTTGGCGCCGTCCAGATACACGACCGCTTGCGCAATATCATCGATCTCGCCCATGTGCCCGACCGGGTGCAGATTGCCCAGTGCGGCATGGGTTTCTTCGCCGTGCATCGGGGTCTTGATGATGCCCGGGCTGACTGCGTTCACCCGGATCCCGCGCTTGGCGTATTCGATGGCCAGGGATTTGGTTGCTGCGTTGAGGCCGCCCTTGGTCAGTGAAGCCAACACCGATGGCACGCCGTCGATGGCGTGGTCCACCAGGCTGGTGGTGATGTTGACGACGTGGCCGCTGCCCTGCTTTTCCATCTCGGCGATGGCGAGTTGGGTGATGTAGAAGAAGCCATTGACGTTCACCGACAACACATTGGCGTAGTCTTCTGCGGTGTACGCGGTGAACGGCTTGGCGATGAAGATCCCGGCGTTGTTGACCAGGGTATCGATGCGACCGAAACGGGAAATCGCTTCACGGATGACGCGCCGGGCGGTTTCCGGCTCGCCGATGTCACCGGCCACGGTGAGAATGTCCGGATCGGTGGACGGCTTGATCGAGCGCGAAGTGGCGACGATCCGGTAACCGAGTTCACGAAAGGCTTTGACCATACCGTCGCCGAGACCTTGGGACGCGCCGGTGATAACGATGACTTTTTTCGAAATGCTCATGATGAAGACCTCTGACAATTAAAAGTGGGGTAGAAAATCTGTAATCAGGCGTTCGCCATTTGTCTCAACATCTGTTCGTAGTACTCGACCGATTGCGAACCGGACACCAGGTGGCGACAGTTCAGCACCATGGCCGGAACCGAGTTGATGCCGTGCTGGCGGTAATACATTTCAAGCTCACGCACTTCGCTGGCGAATGCGTCGGACGCCAGCACCTCTCTCGCCCCTGTCGCATCCAGCCCCGCTTCAGTCGCCAGACGCACCAGCGTCGAGTGATCGCTCGGGTTCTGGCCTTCGCTGAAGTAGGCCCGTAGCAGCACCTTCTTCAACTCGACTTGTCGCCCTTCCTGCAACGCCCACAGCAACAAACGGTGCGCATCGAAGGTGCTGTAGAAATGCGTGCGCTTCTCCAGATCGAACTTGAAGCCGATGGCCTCGCCGCGAGCGATCTGCATGGCCTTGCCGGCAGCGACTTCGTCGGCTGTTCTCCCGTACTTGCGCATCAGGTGCTCGACCGCTTGCTCACCTTCGGCCGGCATGTCCGGGTTCAACTCGAACGGCTTGTAGGTCAGCGCAACCGAGACTTCCCCGGCCACGTTCTCAATCGCCTGCTCCAGCGCCGTCGCCCCCAGCGCGCACCAGGGGCACACCACATCGGAGATGAAATCGATGGTGACGGAGGACGTCATGACTGCCCTTCCGCCTCAGCCAGTTGCTTGCGGTACTGGGTGGTGGTGATGCCGGCGTAACCCCAGTTATCGGTGTCGACTTCTTCGATCACGATGTGGGTCAGGTCAGGGCGTTTGTTGAGGACGCGCTCCAGTGTTTCAGTGATCTCGGCAATCACCTGAGCTTTCTGCTCAGTGGTAACGCCATCGCGGGTGATGCGTACGGATACGAAAGGCATGAGGGAAACTCCAGTGACCTTCCCGTCGGGATGATGGGAGAGGCGTTGGAGCTCAATTTATGGAGTTTGCTGGAAGGGATAAAGGTGGGAGCGGGAACTTCATTCGTTACGCGGTGTAATGAGTACAGTAGGACTCTATACCGTTTTTTCTGTCATCCAATTACTTACGTGTCGCAATTTTCCACTTTTTGCGACACGTCTTCGGGACATGTCGCTGCGGACGACACGTTCGCGATGAATCGCGAATGCATTTGTTAAGGCTTACCCCGCGCGATAGAGCTGATGCGGCTCTCATTCATATCGCGAACAAACTCCAGCAAGTCCTTCTGAAACTGATTTGTTCGATATCCCCTTCTGTTACCTCCCACAGCAACCTCGATCACCTCGTCAACCGAGTCGATATTCCTGCGAATGGTTTGAGCATCAAGCATTGCGCAAGCCCGTTTCACTGCGCACACCAGCTATCCGCATTTCCGCCGAGGAATCATTACCCCTTGTTGTTTCGATCAATTTCTCCATTTTGTAATGGTCCCCATCGTAAAAAAGTCAGATGTCGATGTGCGCGACTTCGCCGATCTGACCAACACCACCACAAGGCTACCGCTCGGGTTGACACAAACATCATCTGTGACAGAGAATTTGCCCAAGAGCGCGAAACCGACTGCCTTCAGGTGGCAATAGTCGGCGTTAGGAACCCCGTTGATGACCTGAAAATCAGCGCTCGGGTGAGACCTCTTCTCCCTTGCTTGAGGGAGCACAATATCAAGCAAGCTTCTCAAAAAAAGCAGCCTGCTCAGGCTGCTTTTTTTGTTTGGATAATAGGTAACGTTGATAAACCAACCCGCCGTGTCGGTGCTTGTTCAGCGCCTTTTTGTCACAGTTCATGAAGTTCCAAAGTACATACCCACGGTCAACATGGATTACTACCAACATTTGGTACTTTGTGTGGTATGCGCCAATGAAGGCGAGACGATAGGAGTCATCGCTGTAGGAAACCCGCCAGATTTCTAATGGATTCTTCAGCGTATCTACAGCAAATTCAGTGAAACGCTCTCGGGCGTTAGGGCGTTTTTCCACTATGTGATGTAGATGCTCACGCCGAACCGTCACGGGTAAATATGGCGTTTCGATCAGCACCGTGTCAGTCCCTTCATGCAATCCAAAACCTAGCGCTACCTGCCTTAGAGCGGAGCAGACATCAACGGCCCCTGGTAGCTCTCGAACCACCTTGGTTTCCAAGAGTATTGATATGTCTCGCAGATCCGGCAAACCTAGATCCTTCCAGCTTTCCTGATCAGGAGCTTCCTTTACCCCTGGAGCTTTCATTCGGTGATCTCTCACGGTAACAACTGCTATTTCAGCCTGTTGAATCGTCACGAGAAATCAGGTGGATCCTCTTTTTCCCTCAGAGACTTCCGACAATCTTGAAGGGCATCGCCATTGCCATTGAAAGAGCCGTTTGGGAAATTCCAATTAGTCACAAAAAGCCCCGAACCAGTCGGGGCTTCTTCTTTTTTCTCAGCCTTGCATCAGACCTCGAGGCCACAACCCATCATCAAAAGACGTTGATCGGGTAATCCACAAACACTCGCACTTCGTTGCCGCTGACGTTGTACTCGCTCGATTTCTGCGACACGCGCAGCACCGAGCTGCGCAGTTTCACGCTGAGGTCTTTGGCCGGGCCGCTCTGGACGACGTATTTGATCTGGTTGAAGATCTCGCGCTCGGTGCCGCCTTCGCTGGTGGAGGTGGTGATGTTGTCACCGCGCACATAGGCCACGTTGTAGCTCAGGCCCGGTACACCGAAGGTGCTGAAGTCCAGGCCGTAGCCCACTTGCCAGCTGCGTTCGTCTTCGGCGTTGAAGTCGGACCAGTATGAGTTCGCCAGGTAGATGGTGTTGCCACCGTCGCCGATGCGGCCTTGATCTTTCTGGTAACCGCCGTAGGCGTAGCCCAGGTTGCTGTCGCCGGTGCTGCGCTGGTGTGCGAGGGTGAACGAGTGCGGGCCGGTGATGAAGGTGGCGGCCAGGCTCCAGATCTTGTTGTCGTCGCCGGTGATACCGTTTTCGCGGACGTAGGAATCTTCCAGCTTGGTGCGGTAGCCGTTGAAGTCCAGGGTCAGGGACTGGTCCTTGTCGATCGGGAACACGTAGTTGGCGTTCACGTATTGCTTCTTCAGCACGTCTTCGACGTCGGAAGCGTAGAGCGCGGCCTTGAATTGCTCGGTGAACTGGTAGCTACCGCCCAAGACGTTGATCGACTTCAAGCCACCGCTGTCACGGCCTTCGGCGCTTTTGCGCGATTCGGCGGTGAAGCGGCCGGCGTCCAGTTGCAGGCCTTTGATCTCCTTGGAGGTGATCAGAGTGCCGGTGTAGCTTTCCGGCAGCAGGCGCGAATTGTCGTAGTTCAGCACCGGCAGGGCCGGCATCTGGTCGCCGTAGGTCAGGGTGGTGCTGGACAGACGGAACTTGATCGCCGCGCCGCCCTTGGACAGATCGTCAGCCGGCTGGCCGCTGTCGCCCTTTTTGAAGAAATCGATACCTTGCGCGCCGCTACGGTCTTCATTGCGCTCCAGGTTCAGTGCGTACAACCCGAAAGCGTCCACACCCACGCCCACGGTGCCTTGGGTGAAGCCGGACGAGAACGTGCCGATGGCCGCCTGGCCCCACTCGGATTTATCCGGGTTGCCGTCTTTGTAGTCACGATTGATGTAAGCATTGCGCAGCAGCACTTTGAGGCTGCTGTCTTCAACAAAACCCTTGGATTCGGCCTGGTCGTTCGCCATGGCCTGTGTCGCACTCAACATCCCCAGAGCGATCAGGCTGATTCGCTTGTTCAACATTTTGTTCTTTTCCTTATTTCCGGTTGATACGCGCTGTGCCGAACGGCCGAAACGGCGCTATCGCGCTCTTTTTTCATGACGAAAACAAAAAGGCCCGCCCACGATTTCTCGTGGCGGGCCTTTTTATAATTTTTGATCGTGGCGGTTGGCCACAGGCGTTGGGCCGAATCGTAGCTGCGCCCTTAACGATGTGTCAATTTCATGAATCTTCTAAAAATAGGCGAAAACCGTCTAAGAAATTGCTTTACGCAGCAGGAATGTTCAATTGCTGCAGCCATCGAGGCCGCAGGCTGCTACGGAAATGGATGATCCCTGATCGGGCAGCGACTGACTCAGCCACTGCGCAAATGCCTGGGGTTTGCCCAGCCACGGCCCGATATCGATCAGGGTGAATTGATCATTGTGCTCAAGCGCCAGGGTCGGAAAGCCCTGCCCACCGACCTTGGCCAAAAGCGCCCGGCTGTTCCTGATATGGCCTTCGGTGTCGGCCGCCCTGAAGGCTCTTTCGAAGGTTTGACGGTCCAGCCCCATGCCGTGGGCCAGTTCAAACAGTACCGATTCGTCGGCGATGCGGCGCCCCTCCACGTAGTGAGCACTTTGCAAACGTCCCAACAACTCCAGCCCACGACCTCCCATTTGCTCGGCAGCCAGCACCGCAGCGATGGGTGGCGCCGAGTCGAACACGGCGGTGTGATCACGCAACAAACCTTCGAAATAGTCTTCACCGAACGGCTGCCCGCTGTATTCGGCGATGCGCCGGTCATGGGGCATGACGTAACTGCGCAGTTGTGGCGAAACCTTTTGCCGATTGGCCCCCGTCATCATGCCGCCGCCGTGGGCAATCACGGGCAGCACAGCCTGGGCGGCCTGCACCAGCGGTTTGGCGCCGTAGCACCAGCCGCACAATGGGTCGTAGATGTAATGCAGGATCATGGGAAGGCTCCGACAGAAATTCAGGAAAATTCGATGTCGGCAGGTTAGTGCCCCAGCGGCTCCGGAAAAACGCCAGATTGGCTTTCAGTCTGTTGCTTGAATCGGTCGAATGGTTGCGCAAGTCCTCTGTATCAACTCAGACACAACTCGAAACAATCAAATGATATAGATTCTCAATTACATCTAACGGCAGCAAATGACAAGCATTACTATTCGCGCCCCTTGCACGCTTCAACCTGAAAATTCTACGGATGCGCTTTTCAATGCCAGCCCCTTTTCGCCTTGCGCCCTACAGCCTTGGGCTTTCTGCCTTGTTGTCTGCCGGTTTTTCCTACGCTGCACCGACTACCTTGCCTGCCACATCGATCAGCGCCGAAGCTGAAGCCGACGACCCGCGCGTAACCCAAACCAGTACAGCAACCCGGACCGCGACACCGGTGCGCTACGTGCCACAAGCCATCGACTCGATCAAAACCTCGAACGTCATGGATTACGGCACCAACGATCTAGGCACGGCGCTCAGCGGTATCCCCAACGTCAGCAGCGGCGCCGACACTCGTTTCGACAGCCTGCGCATCCGCGGTTTCGACGCCAGCAACGACTTCTATCTCGATGGCATCCGCGACGACAGCCAGTACGTTCGCGACCTGCACAACATCGAACGCATCGATGTGTTAAAAGGCCCCGCTGCCGTGTTGTATGGCCGTGGCAGCCAGGGCGGCATCGTCAACCGGGTGAGCAAACTGCCCGAGTTCGGTCGCCGCTCGACCATTGAAGCCCAGGGCGGCAGCGAGGACTTGCGCAGCCTGTATGCCGACCTCAGCGCCGACCCTTCCGAGAACATCAGCCTGCGCCTGAACATGGGCAACATGGACGAGAACAGCTTCCGTGATGGTGTGAGTGGCAATCGCCAGTTGTTCGCGCCCTCGATGAGCTGGCAGCTGACACCCGACCTGAACTGGTTGGTGCAGTACGAATACAGCCGCTACAACCGCACGCCGGATCGTGGCATTCCCGGCGTAAACGGTCGCCCGGCAGACGTGGGGCGCGATACAGCCTACGGCAGCGAAAACGATTTCATCGACGACAAGGCGCAGTCCCTGCGCTCGAAACTCACGTATGAACTGAGCGACAACTGGCAACTGCGCCAGACACTGGGTGTTTTCAAGCTCGACAGCGATTTCGACAATACTTACTTGACCGGCTATGTCCCGGCCACCAACAAGGTTACGCGCCAGCACTGGCAGCAGGACCTGAACACCCGCAATGTCTACAACAACGTCGAGCTGGAAGGTGGTTTCGATACCTTTGGCCTGGAGCATCGCTTGCTCACTGGCATCGAAATCGGCAGCCAGCGCCGCGACCCGTTGCTGTACACCGCCGCCACTTCCGGACCGGGCAGCTCACCGGTGCCGGCGCTGGACCTGAACAACCCGGACCGCAATTTGCGTCATACCGGGCGCATGGTGGTGTCGAGCAACACCCACACCGAGGTCGAGAGCCGTGCGGTGTATGTGCAGGATCAATTGCGCCTGAACGATCAATGGCAATTGCTCGCCGGCCTGCGTTACGACACGTTCGATATCGAATCGACCAACAAGGTGCGCAACATTTCCGAAGACAGTAACAGCCATAGCACCAGCCCTCGCGTTGGCGTGGTCTGGACGCCGCTGCAAAATCACTCCTTCTACGCCTCCTGGAGCAAGACGTTCTCGCCGGTCGGCGGTGGCTTGATCGGCATCACCCCGGGCGCGGCAGGTAACAGCAATGACCTGAGCCCGGAGCGGACCAGGCAGAAGGAAATCGGGGTGAAGAGCGACTGGCTCGACGATCGCCTGAGCACCACGCTGGCCATCTATGAGCTGGAGCTCTACAACCGTCGCACCAGCGACCCGAACAACCCGACCATTACCCTGCTTTCAGGGCTGCAACGCTCTCGCGGGATCGAGCTGACCGCCGCTGGCAGGATTACCGGCAACTGGTACATGCGCGGTGGCGTGGGTCTGCAGGACGCAACCATCGAAAAGGACAACAACGGCCTGGAAGGCAAGCGCATCAACAACGTGGCCAAGCACAACGGCAGCCTGTTCCTGACCTGGAAACCGGAAATGGGCTGGTACGCCGAAACCGGCTTGACCTTGGTTGGCGACCGCTATGCCGATAACCTCAACACCACCGTGTTGCCAGGTTATGGCCGCTGGGACGCCTTGGCAGGCTTCCGCCAGAAGGATTGGGATTTGCGCGCGGCGCTGAACAATATCAGCGACAAGACGTATTACGAATCGGCAACCAGTGCATTCCAGATCCAGCCGGGGACGCCGCGTAGCCTGGTGGTGACGGGCACCTACAGTTTCTAAACACCCCTTATCCCGGTGTGAACCAATAACCTGGTTCACACTATTCCCTTGTGGGAGCGGGCTTGCTCGCGATAGCGGTGGGTCAGTCGATATAAATGCTGACTGGTCGGGCGCCATCGCGAGCAAGCTCGCTCCCACAGGGGATCGTAGTGATTGCATGAATCTGCGCGCAAAAAAAACGCTGCCATCCCGGCAGCGTTTTTTTTGTTCAATCCGTTGTTGTTCTTCTTATCCTTCCATCACATCCCACAACGCATCCAGTTCCGCTTCGCTGAATAAACCAGCAGGGTAACGCTCGATCATTGTCCGGCGCGGATCAGTATCGCTGATCTGACGCATTCCATTGGACTTGAACCAGTGCGCCAGGATCTGGAGCGATTCGCTATTTACTGCCAGGGGATGCAACGCCTTGTCGCTCACTACGTTCACTTCGGCGTTCATTTCAGCGCTCTCTCCCGGTTTGTGAGCGGCTAACTTATCCAAGGTTTATGACAGAACATAGAAGTCCTCCCTCCCCCGAGTTACAACAGCGGAGATACAAGAGCTGTGCCAAGGTTTCTGAAGTGTGGCCTGGCAGATACAAAAAAGCCCGCAGGCCTGTAGGGCCGCGGGCTCCGTGCATCGCGGGAGGCTGATCGACAGCCTGAGGGATTTCGTAATCAACTCAAGCTGTTACGACCTCACTCACTCCTTGTGCGGCGCGGGTTGTTGCTGGGTAAGACAGTGAATATTGCCGCCCCCCAGTAACAGTTCGCGACCAGGCACCATTACCACTTCATGCTGTGGGAACAGGTTCTGCAAGATTTCCTTTGCCGGACCATCTTGCGGGTCGTCAAAGCTCGGCGCGATGATGCCGCCGTTGACGATCAGGAAGTTCACATAGGAACCGGCCAGACGAACTGCAGGATTACGTTCCTGCGTACCATCAACCGGATCGACACCGGCACACTCTTCCTCGGTCGCAAACAGCGGACCCGGGATCGGCATCTTGTGCACCGTGAACGGGCGCCCCTTGGCATCGGTGCTGCTTTGCAGCGCTTTCATCGCCGCCTGACAGCGCGGGTAGTTCGGGTCCTGCGGATCATCGGTCCAGGCCAGCAGCACTTCACCCGGGCGCACGTAGCAGCAGAAGTTATCCACATGGCCATCGGTTTCGTCGTTGAACAAGCCATCCGGCAGCCAGATGATCTTATCCACAGCCAGGTTTGCACTCAGGACCGCTTCGATTTCCGCTCGATTCATGTGCGGGTTGCGATTGCGGTTGAGCAGGCATTCTTCGGTGGTGATCAGGGTGCCTTCGCCGTCGACGTGAATCGAACCGCCTTCCAGCACGAAGCCTTCGGTGCGATAGCGGGGGCTGCGTTCGATCTCGAGGATCTTGCCACCAACCTGCGAGTCACGGTTCCACGGCGAATACAGGCCGCCGTCAAAACCGCCCCAGGCATTGAAGTCCCAGTTCACGCCACGGACTTCGCCACTGTTGTTGATGACGAAGGTAGGACCGGAGTCGCGAACCCAGGCGTCGTCGCTGGACATTTCCACCACACGAATATTCGGCACGTCCAGACGGGCACGGGCGTTTTCGTACTGGCCGGCGGAAACCGCCATGGTCACCGGTTCGAAACGGGCGATGGCCTTGGCCACTGCCACGTGAGCGGCTTGTGCCGGTTTGCCACCCAGGCGCCAGTTGTCCGGGCGCTCGGGCCAGATCATCCAGGTCTGGGTTTGAGGTGCCCATTCGGCTGGCATATAGAAGCCGTCGGCGCGAGGGGTGCTGTTCAACGTGGTCATGGCTCAGGACTCCGGAGTGACATTGATACCTGACAGAAATGGAAGCGTATGTGTAAACGCCGTGGGCTGTGGCGACTTTATATCCGATAAATATCGGCTTTTAAAGCACCTTACATCCACCGTTACAAAAACAATCGATTAAAAGCCGATATCAATCGAATTAACACCACACCCCATGTGGGAGCGGGCTTGCTCGCGAAGGCGGTGTATCAGTCGAGTTCAATGCTGCATGACACACCGCTTTCGCGAGCAAGCCCGCTCCCACATTGGCCCGCACTTACAGGGGGATGTGTTTACAGCCCTTCTGCGAGCACCTTCGACAGCATGTCCACGAAGAAATCCACACTCTGGCGCGAAGTGACCATCGGCGGCTTGATCTTGAGGATGTTCAGGTAATCGCCGGTCGGTTGCATGAAGATTCCCAGCTCACGCAAGCGATCGCACAGTGCGGTGGTTTCTTCGGTGGCCGGCTCCAGGGTTTCACGGTCGCGGATCAACTCGACGCCCAGATAGAAACCGGAACCGTGCACCGCGCCCACTAACGGATGAATATCGATCAACGCTTCGAGGCGCTTCTTGAAGTGCCCGCCAACGACCTGGGCGTTCTCCCAGAGTTTTTCCTCTTGCATCACATCCAGCACGGCCATGCCGACCTGGCAACTGACCGGGCTGCCGCCGGCGGAAGAGAAGAAGTAACCCTCGGCCTCCAGCGCCTCGGCGATTTCCCGGCGGGTGATGACCGCGCCCAGTGGCTGGCCGTTGCCCATGCCCTTGGCCATGGTGATGATGTCCGGCACGACGCCCTGCTCTTCGAAGCCCCAGAAGAAATCGCCCATGCGCCCGTAGCCGACCTGCACTTCGTCGGCGATGCACACACCGCCCCTGGCCCGGACCATGGCATAGACTTGCTTCAAATAACCTGGTGGCAGCGAGATACCGCCGGCATTGCCGTACACCGGTTCGCAGATGAAACCGGCCAGTTGGCGTTTCTGCTCGGCGATTTTCGCCAGGTTGTGTTCGACGCTGCGTACATAATCCGGCGCACTGTCTGGGCCACGGAACTCACCGCGATAGGTGTTTGGCGCGGTCACCGGGTGCACCCAGTCCGGGCGGCTGCTCAAGGCCTTGGGGTTGTCAGCGATCGAGGTCGACACCGAATCCGCGCCCACCGTCCAGCCGTGATAGGCCTCCAGCACGCTGAGCATGTCGCGACCGCCGCTGTAGGCCCACGCCAGGCGAATCGCCAGGTCGTTGGCCTCGCTGCCGCTGTTGACCAGGAACACCCGGTCCATGCCTTCGGGGGACAGCTTCAGCAAACGTTCGGAGAACTCGGCCACGGCTGCGTAGTTGAAGCGCGAGTTGGTGTTGAGCAACGACCACTGGCGGCTGGCGACTGCCGCCATGCGTGGATGGCCGTGGCCCAATACCGCTACGTTGTTGAGCATGTCGAGGTAGGAGCGGCCCTGCATGTCGATCAAATGGTTGCGCCAGCCGCGTTCGATGCGCGGTGGATCAACGTAATAGTGTTTTTGTGTGCGGGCGAAGCTGGCATCGCGCCGGGCCAGCAAGGTCACTCCGTCGAGCTCGGCTTCGGCATCACAGGCCAGCCCCAGCAGCGCCGCAGGTGACGGGCACAACGCCTGCCAGGCGGCGGCGCGCGATGGCGTGCAGAACAACGGCGCATCGATCGACGCGCCACGGCACAACTGCACGATCAATGGCCCGCTGACAGAACCCAGCACCTGGCCTTTGACCAGGGCCGCGCCGCTGTGCAGCGACGGCGTGACACCCCAAAGCCGCACACTCAGTTGCGGGCCATCCAGTTGCAGCACGCCCGCCGATGGCTGGTGCACCACCCCGGCAAACGGCGCTTCGACCGCCGTGCCCTGAGGCACTCGCAACTCGACGTGCAGCGGGCAGGTGTCCGGTTCAGCGGCGCTGTCCGGACGGGTGTGGGACAGGCGGTATTGCCCGTAACGACTGGCCGCCAGGCCATGTGCCGCGGCCGCTTCATCCAGCAGACGCTGATCGACACCCTCCTGCTCCCAGTTACCGGCCTCGAAATGCGGGCTGAGCACACCGAGGTCGATCAAGGCGAACTCACGTCCCACCAGGCTCGGTAACAGCGGCGCGAAGCCTTCGCTGCCGATGGTGGGCAGGTTCTGGCCGACGGCGGTGAGGATCGCTGCTTCCATCAGCGCCAACGGCACCGACGTGGCCACACGGAAGATCTCCCATTCGTGGACCAGGTTGTCGCGGCTGTAGACATTGCCCGGATCGATGCTGACCTGTTGTTCGCCGCTGAGCACCAACACCGCCGCGCGGGCGATGATCAGCGGCCACAACGCCAGCAGCTCTTCGTGTTGCAACGGGTTGACCGCGTGATACGCCTGGATTGCCGGCAAAATGCAGAACGGATCGCCCTCGCCATGATGCAGCAGCGCGGCACAGGTCACCGACAGATCGGTAATGCGCCAAGTGCGCACCAGGTCGCCGAAATCGATCACGCCTTGCAGTTGCCAATGGCGCTGCGCATCGCGCTGCCACACCACGTTGTCGTCGGTAATGTCCATGTGAATGGCCTGCACCGGCAGTTTGTCCTGCAGTGGCTGCAAATGCCGCTCGGCTTGCCCGGACGCTTCGACGATCAGTTTGCGCTGGGCTTCATCCTTGATCACTGGCAGCAAATGCGCGATCAGGGCGTGGGCATGGCGGGCGTCCCATTGCAGTGTTCGCACCAGCCCCGGATGGTCGAAATCCGCCAGGGCCAGGTCCATTTCACCGCACAGGCGGCCGAAGCCTGACACCACCGTCGGGTTGAAATGGCCCAGGCTCGTCAGTGGCTGGCCTTCGATGTAGTCGAGCAAGCGAACGTGCACCGCCTGGCCACCCACGTCCAGCGACAGCAGGTCTGCACCGTTTTTCGCCGCGATAACACGCGGCACATTTACATCGGGGTGCTCGCCCAGATGCTTGAGCCCGGCGTGTTGCGCCTGAAGCTCCAGTACCGAGTAGTCGCCACGGCAGATTTTCAGGACGAAACGTCCCCGCTCGCTGTCGACGCGGTAGTTCAGGTCTTGCTGGCTGCCAAGGGCCTGCAACCTGCCGCTGAACCCGTAATGTTCTTCCAGCAGCCCTAGCGCTTGCTCCGCAGACACCTGCGGGCTGGGCAAACTGGCGCGATGAATCAACGTGGCGAGCGGCATACAACAACCCCTGAAATTTTATTAGGCGCCTATATCGCCACTGGTTCGGGCGATACGCAACCCCCCCCGGAACCGGCAATGGTCATTTGCCGGGGCTGGAACAGGCCGGTAGATTTTAACTTGAGTACTCGCCCCGGTCGGCGCTTTGCGCAAGAATGGCGGCCATTCAACGCACACTGCTGGAGAGCCACCATGAATGTAGTGACCACCGACCTGCCCGGTGTTCTGATCCTTGAACCCAAGGTCTTTGGCGACGAACGTGGTTTCTTCTATGAGAGCTTCAACGCCAAGGCTTTCGAAGAGGCTACCGGCCTGAATCCTCAGTTTGTTCAGGACAACCATTCCCGCTCGCAAAAAGGCGTGTTGCGTGGTTTGCATTACCAACTGACGAACACACAAGGCAAACTGGTTCGTGTCACAGCCGGTGAAGTGCTCGACGTTGCCGTGGACATCCGCCGCAGTTCGCCACATTTCGGCAAATCGGTGGCGGTGGTCCTGTCCGCCGACAACCATCGCCAGATCTGGATACCGGAAGGCTTTGCCCACGGTTTCGTGGTGCTGAGCGATTTCGCCGAGTTCCTCTACAAAACCACCGATTACTACACCCCGTCCGCCGAGCGCAGCATTCGCTGGGACGACCCGGACCTGGCTATCGATTGGCAACTGGAAGGCACGCCGCAGCTGTCGGCAAAGGACCAGGCCGCTGCATTCCTCAAGGATGCCGAAGTCTTCGCCTGAAAACCCGGCGCAAGATTCAGCGCAAAAACGCACCTGCCCTACAGTGCGCAGACTGCGCCCGCAAGCCTAGGCATAATGCGCCTGTACCCACAGGCGCATGCTGCTCATGAAACCGACTCTCCCTCCCAGACCCCGTTGGCGCAGCCTGGCCCTGCTGGCACTGTGCCTGGCGCCATTGTTGTGGCCGCTGGAACATCTCGCCGAGCGTTACTACCGCAGCGAGCTGGCCAGTCAGAATCGTCAGACCCTCGACCTCTACGTCGCCAACCTGCTGGGTACCCTGCATCGCTATGAAGTGTTGCCGCAGATCCTCGGCGACCTGCCGGCCCTGCGCGCCGTGATCGGCGCACCGGACGATGGCGTCACCCAAGGCAACGCCAACCGCCTGCTGAAAAACATCGCCGCCCAGACCGGTGCCGAAGTCATGTACCTGATGGACACCACCGGCAAGACCCTGGCCGCCTCCAACTGGGACAAACACGACAGTTTCGTCGGGCGCAATTTTTCCTTCCGGCCGTATTTCAGCGAAGCCATGGCCGGGCGGCTCGGGCGCTTTTTCGGCCTGGGCACGACCTCGGCCAAGCGCGGTTACTTCTTCGCCGCTGGCGTGCGCGACGGTGAAAAAATCGTTGGTGTGCTGGTGGTCAAGGTCGACCTCGACCACACCGAAAGCCTGTGGGGCAAAACCCCGGAACAATTGCTGCTGACCGACCACAACGGCGTCGTCATTCTCACCTCGCGACCGGAGTGGCGATTCCGCTCGACCCGCCCGTTGAGCGAGGGCGAAAGCAAGGCCATCACTGCGATCCAGCCCTATCCAACCCGCGATCCAAAACCGCTGAAGCTCAACCCGGACGCCTGGCTGACCCAGACCCGGCAGATCGCCGAAACCGGCTGGGACGTCAGCATCCTCGCCCCGCGCACCTTGATCGACCGCCCGGTACGTACGGTGGTGGCCATCGGTGGCGCAGCGCTGCTGGTGTTGATGCTGCTGCTTGGCCTGATGATGCAGCGCCGCCGCCATTACCTCGAGCGCATTGCTTTCGAAGCCAAGGCCCGCCGCGAACTGGAAGGCCGGGTTGCCGAGCGCACCAGCGATCTCGAAGGCCTGAACCGGCGCCTGAAACAGGAAGTGCTGGAACGCGAACAGGCCCAGCAGGAGCTGGTACGCGCACAGGATGATCTGGTGCAGGCCGGAAAATTGTCGGCACTGGGCACCATGTCGGCGAGCATCAGCCACGAACTCAATCAGCCGCTGGCAGCGATTCGCAGCTACGCGGAAAACGCCGAAGTATTGCTCGATCACCAACGCACCGACGATGCCCGTGGCAACCTCAAGCTGATCAGCGAATTGACCGGTCGCATGGCCTCGATCATCGCCCACCTGCGCGCCTTTGCCCGGCGCGACCGGCATGCCCCGGAAAGCGTCGCCCTGCAACCGGCGCTGGACGATGCCCTGGCCTTGCTGGCCAAGCGTCGACGCAGCATGGAAGTCGAGCTGATCCGCGACTTGCCCGCCGCCACCTTGTGGGTCGAAGCCGGGGAAACCCGCCTGCGCCAGGTACTCGGCAATCTGCTGGCCAACGCCCTGGATGCCCTGACGGAAAAAGGCCCGCCACGTAAACTCTGGCTCAGTGCCCAATCCACGGCCGATGGCGTCAACCTGTACATTCGCGACAACGGCCCCGGCTTTTGCATGGAAGCCCTCGGGCGCGCCAGCGAGCCGTTCTACACCACCAAGACCCGCACCCAGGGCCTCGGTTTGGGGCTGGCGATTTGCGAAACCCTGATGCGCGCCTTCGGCGGTGAACTGTCGTTCGCCAACCACAAGGAAGGCGGCGCCCTGATTACCCTGAAGCTGCGCGCAGGCGCACCGGGCGTGAGCCTGCAACCGTCCGAGGACCGAAGTGCATGACCATCGACAACCGCATTCAGGTCGTGTTGATCGACGACGACCCTCATTTGCGCCAGGCCTTGAGCCAGACGCTGGATCTGGCCGGCCTGAAAATCCTGCCGCTGGCCGAAGCCAAGGGCCTGGCCGCGCAACTTGAACGTGATTGGCCAGGGGTGGTGGTCAGTGACATTCGCATGCCCGGCATGGACGGTCTTGAGCTGTTGACCGAACTGCACGCCCAGGACCCTGAGCTACCGGTGCTGTTGATCACCGGCCACGGCGACGTGCCACTGGCGGTGCAGGCCATGCGCGCCGGGGCCTATGACTTTCTGGAGAAACCTTTCGCCAGCGACGCCCTGCTCGATAGCGTGCGCCGCGCATTGGCCCTGCGCCGGCTGGTGCTGGACAACCGCAGCCTGCGGCTGGCCTTGAGCGACCGCAACGAGCTGAGCACGCGGCTGGTTGGCCACTCACCTTCAATGTTGCGACTGCGCGAGCAGATCGGCGCCCTGGCCGCGACCAAGGCCGATGTGCTGATCCTCGGCGAAACCGGCGCAGGCAAAGAAGTCGTGGCCCGGGCGCTGCACGATTTATCCAGCCGTCGCAACGGTCCGTTCGTGGCGATCAACGCCGGTGCACTGGCCGAATCAGTGGTCGAAAGCGAGTTGTTCGGCCACGAGCCCGGCGCCTTCACCGGCGCGCAGAAACGCCGCATCGGCAAGTTCGAATTCGCCAATGGTGGCACGCTGTTCCTCGATGAAATCGAAAGCATGAGCCTGGATGTGCAGGTCAAATTGCTGCGCTTGCTGCAAGAGCGGGTGGTCGAACGCCTGGGCGGCAATCAACTGATCCCGCTGGACATCCGCATCATCGCCGCCACCAAGGAAGACCTGCGCCAGGCAGCGGATCAAGGGCGTTTCCGTGCCGACCTGTATTACCGCCTGAACGTTGCGCCGCTGCGGATTCCACCGCTGCGCGAACGGGGCGAAGATGCGCTGATGCTGTTCCAGTATTTTGCCGATGAAGCCAGTGCCCGCCACGGCTTGCCGCCCCATGAACTGCAACCGGGGCAACGTGCCTTGCTGCTGCGCCACACCTGGCCCGGCAACGTGCGCGAGCTGCAAAATGCGGCCGAACGTTTTGCCCTCGGGCTGGAACTGGCCCTCGACAACAGCGCGCCGGAAGGCAGCGCTGGCAACAGGGTCGAAGTCGTCAACGGCGGTTTGAGCGAGCAAGTGGAGAACTTCGAAAAAACACTCATCGCCGCCGAACTGGCACGTTCGCACAGCTCCGTGCGCAGCGTCGCCGAAGCCCTCGGCATTCCGCGCAAGACCCTGCACGACAAACTGCGCAAGCACGGTCTGAGTTTCGCCGACAGTGGCGCCTCGGCCCACCCTGACGATCTCGACTGAGCTACCGTCCAATCATCCACTTCAAGCGAGAGGCCCCTGAATGAGCCGCGACAGTCGACAACTGGAATCAGTCCTCCATCACGACATTCCCCTCACCCGGGACATGGGCCTCAAGGTGCTCGACTGGCATGACCAGCAACTGCGCCTGCACTTGCCGCTGGAAGCCAACGTCAACCACAAGAGCACCATGTTCGGCGGCAGCCTGTATTGCGGCGCGGTCCTGGCCGGTTGGGGCTGGCTGCATTTGCGCCTTAAAGAAGAAGGCATTACCGACGGGCACATCGTGATTCAGGAAGGGCAGATCAGCTATCCGCTGCCGGTGACGGGGGATGCCAACGCCATTTGCCAGGCGCCGGACCCGGTGATCTGGAAGAAATTCCTGACCACCTTCCAGCGATACAGCCGAGCTCGGTTGACGCTGCATACACGGGTCGTCAACGAAGGCCGTGATGAGGATGCGGTGAGGTTTGTCGGGCAGTATGTATTGCACCGCTGATGCAGGATGACAGAGGGTAATGCATAGCGCAGTTTTATACGATCCACCGAGGACTCGGACCGCGTGCAGACGTATATTATAAAGTTATGCGATTAGATCAGTTTGTTGCCGGAAGCTTGTTGTATGTAACAACCACGTCTGCAATGCCTTCGGAAGCAGGTTGATGGTTCTGCTTATTCTCACCAGGGTTGCAAGTCACCGTTTTGTACCCGACAAGGTCAATCGTTACGCTAAAACCAATAAATTCCTTATTGATCCTGCAAGTATTTTGATTACTTAGCGCCCCGACTGGTTTTGGCCAATGAGAAATCGTTTCCATACCAATTATTTTGTTTTCGGCTTCTGGCGAAATATTGATATTAATAACCTCTTGGGCTGAAGTTAATACCATATCCGGATCGCCATACTTTATTACCCCGCTAGTAGTTTTTAACGTTAATCCTGGGGGAGGGGACTTGATGGTCACAGTACCGGCCAAAGCCATCCCTGTGAAAAATGAAAGACCAAAAAACAACATCACATGCTTTATATTCATGTAGTAATCACTCTGGCTGGCTGATCGATTAAAAGCACTCTAGAAATAAATTCTGCGCGACAACACTCGAGCGGCCATTTAAACAGCGAGCCGCTTTTCACCCTTGCGCCGAATATCCAAAGTTACAATCTGAATGTTAGCACCCGATCAGCCAATTGAAACCTGTCAAACATGACAGTGTATAAAAGCACAGCTGTCGAACCAAGTCTCAGCCTGCAATCAACGTTTCAGATTAAACTCAACGCCAGTAACTTTTCTCGCCATGACGCACCTGCTGGAAGCGCCACGAAAAAGTTATTCAGCAAAGACTCCCGCGCCGGATAGCTGAATGGCTCACCACTCAACTCCAGCACCTCACCGCCCGCACCTTCCAACACACCTTGCGCCGCCGCCGTGTCCCACTGGGAAGTCGGTGCCAGGCGCGGATAACAATCCGCCGCCCCTTCGGCCAGCAGGCAAAACTTCAACGAGCTGCCGATATTGGTCAGTTGCAGCTCGCCAAGGCTGGCGCTCAGTCCGGCCAGCAAACGCTCCTGCTCCGGGCTCGAATGACGACGGCTGGCCACCACGGTGAACGACTCGCCGGGCGCTAGCGCATCACGCACCTTGATCGCCACGGGCGTGCCACCTTTATCGCCACGCCAGGCGCCGAGTCCCGCACCACCGACGTAAAAACGCCCGTTGGTCGGCATCGACACCACACCGAACACCACCCGACCGTTTTCGATCAGGGCGATGTTGACGGTGAACTCTTCGCTGCCGCTGATGAACTCCTTGGTGCCATCCAGCGGATCGACCAGCCACCAGCGCTGCCATCCGGCCCGCACGTCTTGGGGAATGTTGGCGTCTTCCTCGGAAAGCACCGGGATGCTCGGATCAAGCGCCGTCAACCCGGCCAGAATCAAGTGGTGCGCAGCCAGGTCGGCAGCGGTCACCGGCGAGTCATCAGCCTTCGCCGTGACGGCCGTGCCTGTGCGCCAGAACGGCAGGATCGCCTCACCGGCCTGCAAGGCCAGCTCAATGACCGGCGCCATCAACGGATGCGGGAAATTCATGGCTGGAACGCTCCGCGCTGAGTCAACAGGTCTCGGGCCAGGTACAGCGCCGCCAAGGCGCGGCCTTCGGTAAATTGCGGGTTTTGCGCCAGCGCCGAGAGCTCACGCAGATTGACCCTGTCCACCCGCATCGGCTCTGGCTCGTCGCCTTCCAGATGCTCTTCGTAGAGGTCGGTAGCCAGCACTACTTGAATCTTCTGGCTCATGTAGCCGGGGGACAGCGACAACTCGGTCAGGTGCTCCAGTTGCCGCGCGCCAAAACCTGCCTCTTCCTTGAGCTCGCGCTCGGCCGCCGCCAGCACGTCTTCGCCCGGCTCGATCAAACCCTTGGGCAATGACATTTCATATTCATCCGTGCCGCCGCAATACTCCTCGACCAGCACCGCATGCTCGGCATCGAGCATCGCCACGATCATCACCGCGCCGTACCCGGCACCCTTGCCGACCAGGCGTTCATACGTGCGCTCCACGCCATTGGAAAAGCGCAGCTTCAGCTCTTCCACGCAGAACAATCGACTGGTGGCGACAATTTCGCGGGCGAGTATGGTGGGTTTCTGGCGCATGCAAAGCTCCTTGGCGTGAACGCGCTACTATAACGCGGCTTTCCCGATTGTTTACGCCAGAAATCTTTCTACTGCCCGAGACGTTGCCATGCCTTCATTACCCTGGTCCGACATTGATACCGTACTGCTGGACATGGACGGCACGCTGCTGGACCTGCATTTCGACAACCACTTCTGGATGGAGCACCTGCCCCAGCGTTACGCCGAACTGCACGGAGTCAGCCGGGCCATGGCCGAGATGGAATTGCAGCCGTTGTTCGAGCGCAATGCCGGCCAGTTGCAGTGGTACTGCCTGGACTTCTGGAGCGCCGAACTGAAACTGTCGGTGCGCGACCTGAAACTGGAAACCGCGCATCTGATAGCCCTGCGCCCGGATGCCGACACCTTTCTGTCGGCGATCAAACGGGCCGGCAAGCGCGTGGTGCTGATCACCAATGCCCATCGGGATGCGCTGTCATTGAAGCTGGAAAAAATCGAACTGGCGCCCTACTTCGAGCGTTTGATCAGCTCCCATGACTACGGCTTTCCCAAGGAAAATCCGCAGTTCTGGGATGCGCTGCAAGCCGATATCGATTTCGATCCGGCGCGCAGCCTGTTCATTGACGACACCTTGCCGATCCTGCGCAGTGCACGGGACTTTGGCGTGGCGCATTTGCTGGCAGTGCGAGAGCCGGATAGCCGCAAGGGACCGAAGGATACGGCGGAGTTCGCAGCGGTTGGGGATTATCGGGATTTGATTGCAGGGCTCTAGACCGAGTTGCCTGCTATCGCGAGCAAGCTCGCTCCCACAGGATCTGCGTCGTTCGCAACCTTCGTGATCGACTCAGATCCTGTGGGAGCGTGGCTTGCCCGCGATGGCCATCACGCGGTTTGACGACTTACTCAGGAATCCGCAATGACTGCCCCGGATAGATCTTGTCCGGGTGCGCCAGCATCGGTTTGTTGGCTTCGAAAATCTTGTTGTACTTGTTGGCGTCGCCGTACACGCGCTTGGAAATCGCGCTGAGGGTGTCGCCCTTCACCACGGTGACAAACACGGCCGCCTTCACCACCGGTCCGGTCACGGTGATCTGATCATCCACGCTGCCCACCCCGGCGATGTTGCCCACCGCCAGCAGGATCTTTTCCTTCTCTTCCTGACTCGCCACTTCACCGGTCACCGTGACCTTGTCGCCATCGACCGTCGCCTGCACATTCGGGTTGCCCAGGCCGACCTTGCTGATGTGCTCCTTCAACTGCTCACTGGCGTTGGCGTTACCTGGCGTCAGCAAATCCAGCAATTTTTCGCCTGCTTCCTTCACAAAGCTCAAAAGACTCATGGTGCACTCTCCTTGGGTTTCGGGTTCCAGACATCAGAGCCTAGACCACGGTCGTCACCTACGAATCCAACCCGACCAATGACCCCGCTTGCGATAGAATCCGCACCTTCCCAACCCCTGGAGCGCAGATGGACATCAAGCAGCTGAAATTCCTCATCGCGCTCGACGAAACCCGCCATTTCGGCCAGGCCGCCGCACGCTGCCACATCACCCAGCCGACCCTGTCCATGCGCCTGCGCAGCCTCGAAGAAGAACTCGACCTGCCACTGGTCAATCGCGGCCAACGCTTCGAAGGCTTCACCGCACCGGGCGAACGGGTGCTGGCCTGGGCGCGCACCGTACTGGCGGCCTATGACGGCTTGTACGCCGAGGCGGCCGCCTGTCGCGGCAATCTGGTCGGCACCTTGCGTCTGGGCGTAGTGCCGCTGTCGAGCTTCGATCCGCTGCCACTGATGCAACGCTTGCACGCCGAACACCCGAACCTGCGCTTCGAACTCTCGGCCCTGAGTTCCGAACAGATCCTCGAGCAACTGGCGAACAATCGCCTGGATCTCGGCGTGTCATACCTGGAACGCCTGGATGCCGAACACTTCGACTCTCTGTCCTTCAGCGAAACCCGCATGGGTCTGCTCTACGATCAACGCTTCTTCACCTTTGGCGAGACGCCATTGAGTTGGGAATCGTTGATCGAACTGCCGCTGGGCATGCTCACCAGTGGCATGCACTTTCGCCAGTCCATCGACCATAACTTCCACAGCCGTGGCCTGACCCCGCAGCCGTTGTTGCAGACCGATGCCGTGCACCAACTGTTACAAGCCGTGCACGGCGGCTTGTGTTGCGCCGTGATGCCATTGGACGGCGGCCTCGAAGGCCTGACCGAGCATTTGCGCCTGCAGCCGATCGAGAACGCCCAGACCCTTGGTCGCCTGGGGTTGATCATGCGTCGCAGCGCACCGCGCTCGGCGCTGGCAGAAGCCTGTTTTGCCCTCTATCAGCAATCGCTGATTGGCGGTTGATCGACGGCATCTATCGGCAGATCAGTATTAGCGATTAGACGCGACAAGTTGCCGCGCCTAGTCTTAAAGCTGATCAAACCGTCGGTGATGCCATGAACACCAAGCGCCCTGCATGCGCGGCGCCTGCCCTCGAAACGCCCGCGCCCGCCGCAAGCCAGACATACAGCTATAGCAATCTCGAATACTCCGAATCGGCCAGCACCGCGCTGGCAGAGGAAGTCGCGCTGGCGATTGCCTTCAACGGCATCAGCCAGGCGGTCATGCTGGTCACGCCCACGGACCTGGAAGATTTCATCGTCGGCTTCAGCCTGGGCAGCGGCATCATCCAGGACGCCACGGACATCTACGACCTGCAACTCAGCGGCTCGGGGTCGGCGCAATACGCGCAAGTGACCATCGCCAACCGCGCGTTCTGGAACCTCAAGCAGCAGCGCCGACAACTGGCAGGCACCAGCGGTTGCGGGTTGTGCGGCGTGGAAGCGGTCGAGCAGGCGTTGCCGGACCTTCAGGTATTGCCTGGCGCCCCGTTGCCGCCGATCGAATGGCTTGATGGCCTGCGCGAGCGCATCGGCGCCTTCCAGCCCTTGGGCCAGCATTGCGGCGCGGTGCATGCGGCAGTGTTCATGAACGACAAGGGTGAGTTGTTGCTGGGCCGCGAAGACATCGGCCGGCACAACGCCCTCGACAAACTGATCGGCGGATTGATCCGCCAGAAAATCCCCACCGCTGGCGGGCTGGCGATTGTCACCAGCCGCTGCAGCCTCGAATTGATCCAGAAAGTATTGCGTGCCGGCATCCAGACCCTGGTCAGCCTGTCGTCGCCCACAGGCCTTGCCGTGCAATGGGCCCGTCGCCACAACCTCAATCTCATCCATCTGCCACAGAAGAATGCGCCGCGGGTCTACAGCCCAACGTTGGAGAATCAAGCGTGAGTCAACACCGTCAAGCCGACCAGAAACCCGTCCCTCGCTTCAAGCCCTACAAAGGCCCGGCCGGTGGCTGGGGGGCACTGATCAGCGTGGCCCAGGCCTGGTTGACCAGTGACAACGCGCTGAAGAACCTGCGCATCATGCTCAAGACCAACCAGAACGGTGGCTTCGACTGCCCGGGTTGCGCCTGGGGCGATTCTCCGGAAAAGGGCATGGTGATGTTCTGCGAGAACGGCGCCAAGGCGGTGAACTGGGAGGCGACCAAACGCCGTGTCGATGCCAAATTCTTCGCCAAACACAGCGTCACTTCTCTGCTGGAACAAAGTGACTATTGGCTCGAATACCAGGGCCGCCTGACCGAGCCGATGAGCTACGACGCCGAGACTGATCGCTACAAGCCGATCAGTTGGGACGACGCATTCGCCCTGATCGCCAGGCATCTGAACGGCCTGTCGAGCCCCGATCAGGCCGAGTTCTACACCTCGGGCCGGGCGAGTAACGAAGCGGCGTACCTCTATCAGCTGTTCGTGCGCGCCTACGGCACCAACAACTTCCCCGACTGCTCGAACATGTGCCACGAGGCCAGCGGTGTCGCGTTGTCGCAAAGCGTCGGGGTCGGCAAAGGCACCGTGACCTTCGACGACTTCGAACACGCCGATGCAATTTTCGTCTGGGGTCAGAACCCCGGCACCAACCACCCACGGATGCTCGAACCACTGCGCGAAGCGGTGAAGCGCGGCGCTCAAGTGGTGTGCATCAACCCGCTCAAGGAGCGGGGCCTGGAGCGCTTCCAGCATCCACAGCACCCGATCGAAATGCTGATAAACGGCTCCGAGCCGACCAACACCGCGTTCTTCCGCCCGGCCCTGGGCGGCGACATGGCGATCATGCGCGGCATGGCGAAATTCCTCCTGCTGTGGGAGCGCGACGCGCAGAAAGCCGGCGACCCGGCGGTGTTCGACCACGACTTCCTCAATGAGCACAGCGCCAACGTGCTGGATTACCTGGCCGTCATCGACGAAACCCCGTGGGAGCAGATCGTCGAGCAGTCCGGCCTGAGCCTGGTAGAAATCGAGCAAGCGGCGCGCATGTACGTCAAGGGCAAGAACGTCATCATGTGCTGGGCCATGGGCATCACCCAGCATCGTCATTCGGTGGCGACCATCCAGGAAATCGCCAACCTGATGCTGCTGCGCGGCAACATTGGCCGGCCGGGTGCAGGCCTGTGCCCGGTGCGTGGCCACAGCAACGTGCAGGGTGACCGGACCATGGGCATCAACGAACGCCCACCTGTCGCGTTCCTCGATGCCCTGGAGCGTCGCTTCCAGTTCAAGGTGCCACGCGACAACGGCCACAACGTGGTCGAAGCGATTCATGCGATGGCTGAAGGCCGGGCTAAAGTCTTCATCGGCCTGGGCGGCAACTTCGCCCAGGCCACGCCGGACAGCCCGCGCACGTTCCAGGCCCTGCAAAACTGCGACCTGACCGTGCAGATCAGCACCAAGCTCAACCGCAGCCATTTGACCCACGGCAAGGACGCGCTGATCCTGCCGTGTCTGGGCCGCACCGACATCGATATCCAGACCCAAGGCCCGCAAGCGATAACCGTCGAAGACTCGTTCAGCATGGTCCACGCCTCCAATGGCCAGCTGCAGGCGCTGTCGAACCAGATGCGCTCGGAACCGGCGATCCTGGCCGGCATCGCCGCCGCGACCCTGGGCAGCCACCCGGTGGACTGGAACTGGCTGGTGGCCGACTACAGCCGCATCCGCGACCTGATCGCCGAGACCATTCCCGACTTCAAGGACTTCAACGAGAAGATCAAGAACCCTGGCGGTTTCTACCTGGGCAACAGTGCCGGCGCACGCAAGTGGAACACCGCTTCGGGCCGGGCCAATTTCCGCTCGAACGCACTGCCCAAAGACCTGGTGCACGAACGCACCCGCGCCACCGGCGTACTGCCGGACCTGATCATGCAATCGATGCGTTCCCACGATCAGTACAACACCACTATCTATGGCCTCAACGACCGTTATCGCGGTGTGAAGGGTCAGCGGGATGTGTTGTTCGTCAACGAAGCCGACCTCATTCGCCTGGGCTTCAAGCCAGGGCAAAAGGCGGACATCGTTTCGCTCTGGGACGATGGCGTTGAACGTCGGGTAAAAGGTTTCACGCTGCTGGCGTTTGATATCCCGGCCGGGCAAGCGGCGGCCTACTATCCGGAAGTGAACCCGTTGGTGCCGCTGGAAAGCACCGGCGATGACAGCCATACGCCGACGTCGAAATTCGTGGCGATCCGGTTGGAAGCGGCGAGTGAGACCGGGTTGATCATGGCCAGGTCGGCGTAACACGTCGTTTGATCTGGCCTCTTCGCGAGCAAGCCCGCTCCCACATTGGAATGCGTTCCCATGTGGGAGCGGGCTTGCTCGCGAATACGGTAGATGAAACAACAAACATTCCAGATTCAGTACTTTCCTTTCGCCCACAAAAAAGGCCGTTCTCTGATGAAAACGGCCTTTGCGAAGTAGTAAAAGACCGGCAAAAAAACGTTAAGTTCCGTCCAAAAAACAGTAACTTGCAATATTGTATACAAGTCGTGTTATTCGTCGGATTTCGATTGTCACGCCCATTCCAGAGCCTCAGGATCGCGCCGTCATCCCCTTGAGGTTCCTCCATGAAGTTCTCCTCGATTCTCTTGTTGTCCCTTGGCCTGGTCAGCGGTATCGCATCTGCTGGCGGCACCACCGAAGCCGGTGTAGGCGGCGCATTGGGCGGGGTTCTAGGCTCGGTCGTCGGTCAGTCGTTAGGCGGCAGCACAGGTTCCACCATCGGCGCGGCCCTGGGTGGCGCGGGTGGTAGCGCCGTCGGCGCAAACAAACACAGCCGTGGCGAAGCCGCCCTTGGCGGTGCGTTGGGCGCAGCAGGCGGTAACGTGGTCGGCCGCAGCATGGGCGGCACCACCGGTAGCCTGATCGGCGCCGCAGCAGGCGGCGGTGCCGGTGGCGCGCTGGGTAACTACATGGGCAAAGAGTACGATCATGATGACGACGACGATCGTCGTTCGTATCGCGGCCATGGTGATCGTCGTTACTACCGTGACGGCCATCCGGGCCGTGGTCATGCCTATGGCCATCGCAAGAAGCACCACAAGTACTACCGCGACTAAGGCCTCGAGCGCCTCGCTGGTAAGTACAACAAAAATCGCAGCCCAAGGGCTGCGATTTTTTTTGCCTTACTGAACCACCAGACGCTCCAGCGCCCCGCGCAACCCTGCAGGAATCGCCACAGGTTGATTCGACGCACGATCGACAAACACATGCACGAAGCGCCCCGCCGCGCAGGCCTCGTCTTCCCCTTGCTTGAACACGGCCAGTTCGTATTGCACCGAGCTGTTGCCCAACTTGCCCACCCGCAGACCGATCTCGATGCGGTCCGGGAAAGCAATGGAAGCAAAGTAATCACAGGAGGAGCTCACCACGAACCCCACCACCTCACCGTCATGGATATCCAGGCCGCCGACTTCGATCAGGTAAGTGTTCACCGCCGTATCGAAGAAGCTGTAGTAGGTGACGTTGTTGACGTGACCGTAAGCATCGTTGTCGTGCCAGCGGGTGGTGATGGGCTGGAAGTGGGGGTAGTCGGTGCGTTGGGGCATCAGCGTTGATTCCTGGAGTGGGTTCGCCAGTCTAAGGCGAAAACCGCGTTATCGTTCTTCGCGAGCAAGCCCGCTCCCACATTTGATCTTCGGTGAACACAGATTTTGCGTACGACCGATATCCAATGTGGGAGCGGGCTTGCTCGTGAAGGCGCCCTTGCAGGCGCCGCATCAATCACTTGTCAGCGAAGCCCTTGCCAGCCGCCGCCAGCTCCCCAATCACCCGCGCCGGATTCCAGTGATCACCCTGACGCGTCTCAAGGTCGATCAAGCGCCGGTGAATGTCCGCCAACCCTTGCTGATCCGCCCAGACCATCGGCCCGCCCTTGTCCGCCGGGAAACCGTATCCGTTGAGGTAGACCAGATCGATATCGTGAGCCGACCCGGCGATGCCTTCCTGAAGGATCTTCGCGCCTTCGTTGACCAGTGCCAGCAAGCAGCGCTCGAGAATCTCCTCCGGGCCGATCTCGCGGCGCTGGAACCCCAGCTCCTCACTGACTTGAAGCACCAGTGCGTCGACCTGCGGATCGTGTTCGGCCTGACGACTGCCCGGTTCATAGTGGTAAAAGCCGTTGCCACTCTTCTGGCCGAAACGTCCCTGCTCACACAAACGGTTATCCACCTGGACCTCCGGAGCATCCTGCCCAATCCCGGATAACTGGCGCGAGCGCCATTGCAGGTCGACGCCCACCACGTCGAACATGCGGAACGGCCCCATGGCAAAACCGAAGGCTTGCAGCGCTGCGTCCACCTGGTAGGGATAAGCGCCTTCGAGCAGCATTTTTCGCGCTTCGAGCACATAGGTATTGAGCATGCGGTTGCCGATGAAACCATCGCAATTGCCCGACACCACACTGACCTTGCCCATGCGTTGGCCGAGCGCCAGTGCCGCGTCGAGCACCGCCGGTGCAGTCTGCGCGCCACGGACGATTTCCAGCAGTTTCATGATATGCGCCGGGCTGAAGAAGTGCAGGCCCAGCACTTGCTGCGGCCGACGTGTGACCGCGGCGATGGCATCGATGTCCAGCGCCGAAGTATTGCTGGCCAGAATCGCCTCAGGTTTGAGCAGGCCATCGAGCTCGCGGAAAATTTTCTGCTTGAGCTCAAGGTTTTCGTACACCGCTTCGATGACCAGGTCGACATCGCGGATGGCCACATAACCATCCGCCGCCGTAACGCGCGCGACACGGGCATCGGCTTCGCCCTGATCAATGCGGCCCTGACGCACGTTGTGGGCATAGGTGTCCGCCACGGTGGCCAGCGCTTGCTCCAGCATTTGCGGATTGTTGTCGACCCACTGCACGGCCACTCCGGCGTTGGCCAGGCACATGACAATGCCACGGCCCATGGTGCCCGCGCCGATGACGGCGGCGCGCTGAATATTCGACGGTGTCTGGCTCATGTTTTGTTCTCTTGTTGGCGATCCGAAGACAGCCACCACCATAGTCAGCCACCGGCTTTTTTTGAAATTTATTCCTGTGATGAGCAACATTCAGCGGATGGATGTAGCCCCTTTGAGTGCACCGCAAATCCCTGTGGGAGCGGGCTTGCTCGCGAAGGCGATCCATCTGTTGCCAGTGATGGTGACTGACCCACCGCTTTCGCGAGCAAGCCCGCTCCCACACTGACCGTGTTTCAACCGAGTAGATGCCGCTCGGCCCACTCCCGCACCCCGGCATACGGATAATCTTCCAGCGCCGCAAACCCGGGAATCGACCGCGCCTTGAGCTTGGTGAACAACGGCACGCTGATCCCGCACAGAAACCGTGTTACACGTTCAGCCGAGGGCACGTTGCCCGTGTGCTGCTCGTGCCTGTGGATAAAACCGCCACACAGCGCCTCGAAATTCTTATCCACAAGCGCCGGCAACTCCGGTGGTGCCGGTAGCCGCGCCACTTGCCCATGACACACCGAACAATGTCCACATTGCTGCGGGGCATTGTGGTCGCCGAAATACTCGGCCAGGCGATAACCCAGGCAACGGTCGGTGGCGAACAGATCCAGCATCGCGTGAATCCGTGCGACCTCGGTGCGCTCATGCCGAGTGAAATAGCCGTGCAGTTCCTCGCTCAACGCGACGTTGTCGAACCCGCTTTGCAGCACGCTGTAGACCTCGGTCATCTGCTTGCTTTCGAGCTCCACCCAGCCTTTCTCCTGGAAGTAATCCAGCGCCTTGACTACCCGACTGCGCTCGGCCTGATGCTGCTCGTACAGCGCCTCGAAATTCACCGTGGCCCAGGTCCGGGCGCGGCTGGAGGTCTGGATGATCGCAGCGACAAAATCCCTGCGCTCGCCTTCGAAACGCGCCAATAGCACCTCGGGCTCCTGCACATACTTGAAACGGTACTCGGCGTAGTACGCGTAGCGCGGGGCGATCAACCCGCGCAATTCGAGTTGCACCAGCAAGGTCTTGAGCGGCAACTGGCGAATATTGCTCTGGTCTGCCAACGGCCCCAGCAGAAACTCCCACTGCCCTTCGGTTGCAGCGGCATGCATCTCGTCAAGCACGCAACGGATGCCATCCAGTTCGGGTGTGTCGCCGTAGACGAAATTCTCCAGCACGTTGAGGCTGTCGCGGTTGGCCAATACCAGGCAGTCCGACGGCTGCCCGTCACGCCCGGCGCGGCCGATTTCCTGGCTGTAGTTTTCGATGGATTTGGGCAGGTCGAAATGCACCACGTTGCGGATGTCGCTTTTGTCGATGCCCATGCCGAAAGCGATGGTGGCGACGATGCAATTGGATTGCCCGCCCATGAAGCGACGCTGGATCGCTTCCCGTTGCTCATGGGGCAACCCGGCGTGATAAGCCTCGGCCTGAATGCCGTTGCGGTTCAGGTGTTCGGCGATGTGCTCGGCGGTTTTCTGCAAAGTGACATAGACGATGCTCGGCTGGTCCGGACGCTGGCTCATCCATTCGACCAGGCGTCGGCGCTTGTCCGCTCCGCGAACCGGCTCCACCAGCAAATTGAGGTTCGGGCGATAGAAACCGGTGGTCACCACATCGTCGGCGGCGATGGTGAATTTCGCCTGCATGTCGGCGATGACCTTGGGCGTCGCCGTTGCGGTCAACAGCAACACCTGCGGGATGTTGAACTGGCGTTGATAGTCGGGAAGCTTGAGGTAGTCCGGGCGAAAGTTATGCCCCCATTCGGAAATGCAGTGCGCCTCGTCCACCACCAGCAGCGAGATCGGTACTTGCTGTAAAAAATGTCGGAAGCGCTCGTTCTTCAGGCGCTCCACGGAGATCATCAAAATCTTCAGTTCGCCGGATTTTGCCCGGGCCATGACGTCGCTGGCGTCATCGCGGCTCTGGGCCGAATCGATACTGCCCGCCGAGATGCCGTGGCGTTGCAGGAACGCCAGTTGATCCTGCATCAACGCCAGCAAGGGTGAGACCACCAGAGTCAGGTGCGGCAGCAACAACGCCGGTAATTGGTAGCAAAGGGATTTACCGGAACCGGTGGGGAAAATCGCTGCCGCCGAGCGCCCGGCCAGCACGGCACTGACGGCCGCCTCCTGACCGGGTCGAAATTGTGGATAACCGAAAACCTGTTCCAGGGTGTTGTGCATAAGCTGTCACTCCGTTGACTGCTGCGGAGTCAAAAGCCTAGCCGGCGATCGCAGCGAGTCGAGAAAAGGTCGGGGGCAAAAACGATACCGGATGATACAGCGGATGGCTGGAAGGGCTTGAGATCGCTTTCGCGAGCAGGCTCGCGAAGAGGCCAGCACACCCACCGCAAAACTCGAAATACCCGACAGCTCCCAAAGCCCTCTCTGCCGATACTTGCTAAACAGCGACCAATAACCCCGTAGGCATTTTTACCGGCAGCGGCTACGGCGCACAAACCTCCGAAAATGTGTAAGCCTTTTCCTCGGAACACGATAAATACCCTACAACGCCTGTCCATTTCAGCCATCTTGTCCTGCAACGCCAGGTCCTCCTATAGTTTCCGGCGCGGCTGAAAACAGTGTCTCGGCCTGCCGGGAACACTTGCCGATTTCGCACAGGACCCACTCGATGAAGAAAGCCGACACGCCGACAGCCCGCTATCACCCGCTCAAGAGCCGCTACAGCGAAACCCCAGTGCTGGTCATCGATACCGAGGCCGACCCCTACGAGATCCTCGACGCCGCCCGACAACGCATACGCGCCGCCAGCGACCTGCTCGAAACCCTTTATTGCACGTGTTTCAAACAGGCCGAAGCGAGCGACATCCCCAAGATCGTCGGCGCCCTGTACCTGTTGACCCAGGACGGCAACGACCTGCTCGACATCGCCCGGCAGCGCCTGCCGAAACTCACCGACTGAAGCCCCACCACAATCTCCTGTGGGAGCGAGCTTGCTCGCGATGAACGATAACGCGGTGAGCCTGATGAAAAACAAAATACCCGATACCCAAGAACCGCTCGAACAAGCAGCCTACGACGCATGGTTCAAAGCCCAAGTAAAAGCCGGCCTCGATGATCTCCGTCCCAGCATTCCAGATGAAGAAGCCAAACGCTTGATGGCAATCAAACGCGAAAAATTGCGCAGGCGATAAATCCGTCAGCAACGCCCTATCAAAGCTTCGGCCCAGTCCTACAAAAGAAGACACCTTGTCGCCTATCGCATCTAACAACGAAATTTTACTGTCTCCCCATCGCTGCAAAATCAGCGATCAGGTTTGGTCACCTGAGAACAACGCACACATGTGTGCCATCATTCGCGCCGCGGACATCTATGTCCTAGTAGTGCATTGCTATGGCGGCTGTGTGCGGGACGCCTTCGGGCGAGCCGAGTTGTTGTTCTCGGTTGACCAAGCCTGCGCACAGTCCGCCTCCCATCGTTTGGTCACGGTGCTGGCGGTTTCTTAACAACAAACCGAGTAATTCATATGCAAACTCTGAATCCGTTTCCAAATCGCTACCGTCCACTCCAAACCAACCTCACCGATTCCCCGGCCCTGATCATCGACACAGAAGCCAACCCGCAAGACATCCTCGAAGCCGCCCTCCAACGCATCCGGGCCTCCAGCGAATTGCTGCAAACCCTGCACTGCCAATGTTTCAAACACGGCGACCTCAAAGACATCCCGCACATCACCCACGCGCTCTACCTGCTGACCCAGGACGGCTGCGACCTGCTCAAAGTCGCCCAACAACGCATGCTCAACTGGAAAGCTCCGGTCTGATCTTTAATGGAGATCGCTCCCACGCACTGCGCAGGAGCGATCAAGAAACAAGATTTGCTCCGTTGGAAACAAACCACTCAATGCCCTCATCGGATACAGAAGGAAACCATGAGCAGTTTTTTTGATGAGCTAATGGAAAGCGTGCAACAAATGAACGAGATCCTACGGGGTGAACGTCGGTCCTCCTTGCAAACTGAAAATGCTGAGCCGAGAGCAATCAACTCAGCCGGCCCTTCCTCTCAAGTCCGACGACCAATAAGATCCGTTAAGGACCAAACGGATCTCCCCCAATGAACCTCGCCTCCAACCTCCCCGACGACCACTTGATGCAGCAACTCATGCAACTGCTGCATGAGGAGCTTGGCTTCCCCGAACGCAAAACCATCAGCCTCGGCACCTCGATCAATTTCGACCTGGGCTGCAACGGTGCAGACGCCCGGCATTTGATCGAAACTCTGGAAGACTACTTCGTCATCGACTTCGTGGATTTCGACAGTTATCGCTATTTCCAGCCCGACGGCTTTGACGTGAATCTCAAGCGAAAAGCCAAGGGTCGCGGCGAGAAGGTGCCATTGACCATCGGCATGCTCTACCGGGCCATCAAGGCCCAACGCTGGGACACGGATGAGCTCGAAGGCCTGTAACGGCCCGACGCATTCTGACTTGCCCGCGAAAAACTGAATTTTGCGCACAAAAAAGCCGCCCCGAGGGGCGGCTTTTTCGTTAGCTCAATCCAACGCTTAGAGCTTTGGACCAGCAGCCTTGATCGCGTCGCTCACTTCGAACTTCTTGAAGTTCTCGATGAACAGGCCGGCCAGTGCTTTGGCGGCTTCGTCGTAGGCGGCTACGTCGGCCCAGGTGTTGCGTGGGTTCAGCAGGCCAGTCTCAACGCCCGGTACGGCCACTGGCACGTCGAGGTTGATGGTGTCCAGGTGCTCGGTCTCGGTACCGATCAGCGCGCCGCTCTGGATCGCTGCGATCACGGCACGGGTGGTCGGGATGTTGAAGCGTTTGCCGACGCCGTAGCCACCGCCGGTCCAGCCGGTGTTGACCAGGTAGACCTTGGAGCCGAAGCCGCGGATGCGCTTGATCAGCAGCTCAGCGTATTCGCCGGCTGGACGCGGGAAGAACGGCGCGCCGAAGCAGGTGGAGAAGGTCGACTTGATGCCACTGCCCGAACCCATTTCGGTCGAACCGACCAGGGCGGTGTAACCGGACAGGAAGTGGTAAGCCGCTTGTTCTTCGTTGAGGATCGACACTGGCGGCAGTACGCCGGTCAGGTCGCAGGTCAGGAAGATCACAGCGTTCGGCTCGCCACCGAGGTTCTTCTCGGAACGCTTGGCAACGTGCTCCAGCGGGTAGGCGGCGCGGCTGTTCTGGGTCAGGCTGACATCGGCATAGTCGGCGTGCTTGGCGTCGTCGATAACGACGTTTTCCAATACCGCGCCGTGCTTGATGGCTTTCCAGATAACCGGCTCGTTCTTCTCGGACAGGTCGATGCACTTGGCATAGCAACCGCCTTCGATGTTGAACACAACGCCTTCGCCCCAGCCGTGCTCGTCGTCACCGATCAGGTAACGGCTTTCGTCGGCCGACAGGGTGGTTTTACCAGTGCCGGACAGACCGAAGAACAGGGTCACGTCGCCTTCTTCGCCGATGTTGGCGGCGCAGTGCATTGGCAGTACGTCGGCAGCCGGCAGCAGGAAGTTCTGCACCGAGAACATGGCTTTCTTCATTTCACCGGCGTAACGCATGCCGGCGATCAGCACTTTCTTCTGTGCGAAGTTGATGATCACGCAGCCGTCGGAGTTGGTGCCGTCACGCTCTGGCACGCACTCGAAGTTGGCAACGTTGAGGACCTGCCACTCGTCACGACCCGCCGGGTTGTACTGAGCCGGGTTGATGAACAGGCAACGGCCGAACAGGTTCTGCCAGGCAGTCTGGGTGGTCATCTTCACGGCCAGGTAGTGCTCGGAAGCCGCACCTACATGCACGTGGGAAACGAAATGCTCTTGCGCGTTGTTGAATGCCTCAACGCGAGCCCACAGGGCGTCGAACTTGTCGGCCGGGAACTTGCGGTTGATCGGGCCCCAGGCAATGGCAGCCTGGGTGCTTGGCTCTTCAACGATGAAACGGTCGACTGGCGAACGGCCGGTACGGTGACCGGTACGAACAACCAGTGCGCCGGTATCGGCAAGCTCGCCTTCACCGCGATTGAGGGCTTCTTTAACCAGATCATCAACACTCAGATCGGTGTACACGGCATTGTTGGCTTGCGTCATGAGGTTCCCCGTCGGCCAGTGGCCGAGTGCTCCAAACGTTTTTGTAGTAGAAAGTCGTGCACTACTACCGCGAAAAAAGTGGGCCGGATTATGCCAGAAAAGCCCAAAAAGAGTAGGCCCCTCCTGTCGTAACGGCGTTAATCCGGCGCAAGGCAGTGAATTTACCTGCGCTGAACCGTTTTAGTGACGGGTATCTGACGGCGTCTCGATACCCGCGCCTGCGAACAATTGAGTGACATCGGCCGCGTCAAACAGGTAGCGCTGGTTGCAGAACTGGCAATCGATTTCGATGTTGCCACCGTGTTCGTCCACCAATTGCTGCGCGTCTTCCATACCCAGACTGACCAGCGCATTGGCCGAACGTTCGCGCGAGCAACTGCAACGGAAGCGCAGCTTCTGCACATCGAACAGACGCACCTGCTCGTCGTGGTACAGGCGATGCAGCACGGTTTCGTTGTCCAGGCTCAACAGCTCATCGGCGGTCAGCGTACCGCCCAGGGTGGTGATGTGCTGCCAGCTGGCGGCGCGTTCGTCTTCGTCTTTCAAACGATCGGCCGGCAGTTGTTGCAGCAACAGACCACGGGCACGACGACCATCGGCGTACAGCCAGAAACGCGTGCCGACTTGCTGGGACATGACGAAATAGTTGGTGAAGCATTCGGACAGGGTGGCGCCGTCGAGGTCGACGATGCCCTGGTATCGCTGGCCCTGTTTCGGGTCGATGGTCAATGCCAGGACGCCTTCAGGCATCAGGTCGGCCAGGGTGGCATCGGGAGCGATGCGATCCGCGTCGTAACGGGCCAGGCCACGGATGTCGCGCTCGCTGGAGCACTCGATCATCAGCAGCGGGATCGGGCCTTCGGAGCGGGCTTGCAGAATCAGCAAGCCATCGAACTTCATCGTGCCGACCAGCAACGATGCGGCCGCCATCAGCTCGCCGAGCAGTTGCGCGACCGGCTGCGGGTAGGCGTGTTTGGCCAGGACTTCGGCGTAGCTGAGCTCCAACGAAACCAGCTCGCCACGGGTGTCGCTGTCATCGAAGATGAAGCGTTGTGTGAAGTCGTTATCCGCGTGATCGGTCATAGGTCTGGGTATCTGAAGTAGTGAAAATGGTTACAGGAAACAAGAAATTTACCTTGCGCGACCACTCGGGTGCGCAATGTTCAGCCATGAAAGGCATTTTATGAACAATTCGGGCCTGATCCAAGCAGGTGGAACAAGCGCTGATGGGTTCCGGGTCGTTTCCCGCTCTGCACTGCTGGCAATGTGGTTATGGCCTACAGATCAGAGACTGTGTGTGATTTTCGACGAGCGGCGATATCGTCCATGCGATGCACTGCTGGCCAGGCACAGATATGGATGCGCACCGGGTCAATTGCAAGTCTGAGCCTGAAGGCGCGGTGAAACCTGGCGAGTGCGCGGCACTCGCCCGAGCAATATCTGTATTAGTCGTCGTTACTGCTGCCACGAAACTTGAACAAATCCCGCCGCTGTTTCTTGCTTGGCTTACCGTCGGTGCTCACGCCCAGGGCTCCGGCCTTTCTTTGCGCTGCGGCCTCTTCGCGCTTGGCGATGCTGGCCAGGGTTTCGGCATACAAGGTTTGCGCCTCCGGTGCGCCGCGACGAACGATCGACAGTGCCAGGACTACCACCGTGCGCTCCTCGAAACCGGTGCGAATCACGAACTCATCGCCGATTCGTGGCTCTTTACCCGGCTTGCAGCGCTCGCCCCGGCAATGCACCTTGCCGCTTTCAATCGCCGCCTTGGCCAGGGCGCGGGTTTTGTAGAATCGTGCAGCCCACAACCATTTATCGAGGCGGACTTTGTCGTCCTCTTCGTTTTTTTGTGCCATGGAATTTCCTCATTCTGAAATATTGGTGAACTGTACTACCGTTTCTGACGTACCAAGAATTTCACCGTCTCGGATTACAATGCTGACATTCCATAACCTCCTTGCGAGGCTGGAAATCCGGGCCGTAGATATCTGTCGCCTTTTAATCATTATTCTGCGTGAATACCGCGAATCCGGCCGCGTGCGGCCCGAGCGGTTTCTACCGGTTGAGCACTATTGAAGACATTTGACCATTTGACCGTTGTCGGTCTGCGCGAGTGGGTGGCGCTCCCGGATTTGGGAGTCGCCGGCCTTCGGGCAAAAATCGACACCGGTGCCAGCACCTCAAGCCTCCACGCCACCGAAATCGAGCTGTTCGAGCGCGATGGTGAGCAGTGGGTGCGTTTTACCGCCCACCTGGGTTCCGTCGTACAACTGCGCCACCGACGCTGCGAAGCACCGCTGGTGACGATGAAAACCATTAAAAGCTCAAACGGTCACGCGCAGGTGCGATACGTGATCAGCACTACCCTGGCCCTTGGTGATCGGGTCTGGCGGGTCGAGTTCACGCTCGCCTGCCGCAAGTCCATGCGTTATCGCCTGCTGCTCGGCTCCAAAGCCCTGATTCACGGCCAGTTGGTAGTCAATCCGGGCATCAAGTACGTACAAGACAAGCCGGTGTTCCCGGTATCTACCTCCTCCACAGGTGTTGCATGAAGATCGCTGTGCTGTCGCGGAATCCGCGTCTGTATTCCACCCGTCGTCTGGTCGAAGCCGGTACCGAGCGTGGCCATGAAATGGTGGTGGTCGACACTTTGCGCGCCTACATGAACATCGCCAGCCACAAGCCACAGATCCACTACCGCGGCAAACCGCTGGAGGGTTTCGATGCGGTGATTCCACGGATCGGTGCATCCGTGACCTTTTATGGCTGCGCAGTGCTGCGCCAGTTCGAAATGATGGGGGTATTTCCGCTCAACGAATCGGTGGCCATTGCCCGTTCGCGGGACAAGCTGCGTTCACTGCAATTGTTGTCCCGTCGCGGGATCGGCTTGCCGGTGACCGGGTTTGCCCACTCCCCCGATGACATTCCCGACCTGATCGAAATGGTCAACGGTGCGCCGTTGGTGATCAAGGTGCTGGAAGGTACCCAGGGCATCGGCGTGGTGCTGTGCGAAACCGCCACGGCCGCGGAATCGGTGATCGAGGCGTTCATGGGCCTAAAGCAGAACATCATGGTTCAGGAGTACATCAAGGAAGCCGGTGGTGCGGACATTCGCTGCTTCGTCGTCGGCGACAAGGTGATTGCAGCGATGAAGCGCCAGGCCAAACCCGGCGAATTTCGCTCCAACCTGCATCGCGGTGGCAGCGCGAGCCTGATCAAGATCACCCCGGAAGAGCGCATGACGGCGTTACGTGCGGCGAAGGTCATGGGGCTGGCGGTGGCAGGTGTCGACATCCTGCGCTCCAATCACGGGCCGTTGGTGATGGAAGTTAACTCGTCGCCGGGTCTGGAGGGAATTGAGACCACCACCGGGAAGAATGTGGCGGGGATCATCATTGAGCATCTGGAGAAGAATGGCGGGCCGAATATGACTCGGACCAAAGGGAAGGGTTAAACCTCAAGCCTTGTGGCGGCAGGGATGCCGCCATCGCGAGCAAGCTCGCTCCCACAGGGTTTTAGCCAAAATCACTGTGGGAGCGGGCTTGCCCGCGAAGGGGCCGTCAGCCCCACTGAAAAAATCAGGCCTTAAACGGCATCCCGCGGCAGCAGCAGCCCCAACGGCAACCGCACCCGAGCTTCCAGCCCACCGCCCGAGCGGTTACGCAGCTCAACGTTGCCGCCATGCATCGAAGCAATCCGCTTCACGATCGCCAATCCCAACCCAGTGCCCTTGCCACCCCGGGCACGGTCACCGCGGGTGAACGGGTTGAAAATCGCCTCCAGCTCCGAAGGATCGATCCCGGCACCACGGTCCATGACACTCAGCACTACATACGGTGCGCTGGTGTCCCCGGACACATACGCCGCCACCTCCACACCGCTGCCGGCATGATGCAGTGCGTTGCCGATCAGGTTGTTCAGCAGTCGCTTCATCGATACCCGACGTAGCGGAAACGGCTGGATAGGCTCCAGGCGCAGCCGCACTTTTTCTTCGGTCTGGTTATACGGCGCGGCAACTTCACGGACCAGGTCGCTCAGGTCGACCTCTTCCACCGATTCGTCGCGCCCGTCACGAATGAACGCCAGGAACTGATCGAGAATCGCATCCATGTCTTCGATGTCGCGCACCATGTCGTCGGTCAGGTCCGTGTGATCGCCCATCAACTCCAGGGACAGACGCAATCGCGTCAACGGCGTGCGTAAATCATGGGAAACCCCGGCCAGCATCAATTCACGCTCGCGACCGGCCTGTTCGACGTCTTCAGCCATCTGGTTGAAGGCGCGGTACACCTCGGTCATCTCGCTCGGCGTATCGCTGATTGGCAGGCGCACACTGCGGCCCTGGCCAAGTTGCCGCGCGGCATACACCAGACGCTTCAAAGGTTGATTGAGCTGGCTGACGAAGATCCAGGCCGAAGCGGTGGACAGCAGGCCAATAGCGAGGAACCAGCCCAGCACGTTCCAGATTTTCTGGCCGCGCAACGGATGGGGATAAAGCGGTACTTTCAGCCAGCCATCACCCAGGCTTGGCGCCCGGACCCACAGCGCCGGTGGCGAATGCATGCGCAGCCGGACCTCAGTGTCGGCACCCAGCTCCGCCTGCATCTGCCGCTGGTAGATCTCGCTGTAAGGCCAGTGCTGTTCGCCTTCCGGCACGCCGGCACCCACCACCCGGATCAAGGTCGCGGCCTCGGCGATCTTGCCGCGGTTTTCTTCATCGGCAGCCCAATAGGCGCGCAGCGTCAGGGCGACACCGTGGCTGTACTGGCGGTCCACCAGCACGTCTTCGTTCATCAGCAGATAAACCAGGGTCAGCGCCTTGGAGAAGAGTACGACGATGAGCACCAGCCAAAGGGTGCGGGAGAAGAAGCTCTGGGGAAACCAAACGGGGGTTTTCATGGATAACCGTTAAACACTTGCAGGAGCGAGCGATGCTCGCATATTGCGGATCGCGAGTCTGCGGACAGGATCGATTGATCCGATGTCCGCGTGACCCGCTCCTACAAATCGCCAATCACTTGGTGGCGGTACCATCCGGTACAAACACGTAACCCACGCCCCAGACAGTCTGGATGTAACGCGGTTTGGACGGATCGGGCTCGATCATCCGGCGCAGACGGGAAATCTGCACATCGATGGAACGCTCCAGGGCATCCCACTCGCGGCCACGGGCCAGGTTCATCAATTTGTCGCGGGTCAGCGGTTGACGCGCGTTCATCACCAGGGCCTTGAGTACAGCGAACTCACCGGTGGTGAGCATGTGCACTTCTTCGCCGCGCTTGAGCTCGCGGGTAGCCAGGGACAATTCATAGTCACCGAAGGTCACGCTTTCGTCTTCGCTGCCTGGCGCGCCCGGCACCGGAGCCGACTGGCGACGCAGGACCGCTTTGACGCGAGCCATCAGCTCATCGGGGTTGAACGGCTTGGCCAGGTAATCGTCGGCACCCAGCTCCAGGCCCTTGATGCGGCTCAGCTCATCGCCCTTGGCGGTCAGCATGATGATCGGAATCTGGTTGTTCGCGCCGCGCAGACGGCGGCAGGCGGTCAAGCCGTCTTCACCGGGCAGCATCAGGTCGAGTACGACCAGGTTGAACACTTCGCGCGCCAGCAGGCGATCCATTTGCTCAGTGTTCGGTACGGCGCGGGCGCGGTAGCCCTTGCTGACGAAAAAACGCTCCAGCAGGCTGCTGAGCCCAGGATCGTCGTCAACAATAAGAATTTTTTCGCCTTCAGCAGTTTGTGCAGTGCTGCTCATTGGATGCTCCTTTGATCTCGGCGCGCATTATGGCGTAGCTGCCGTTATACGCACCGTGTGCATTGTTAGCAGATTTTTCCTTTAGTGCCAGAAAACCGGCCATTTCACCTGCAACCCGCGATGTCCCCGAATGCCGGAACGCTGGTTATAATGCGCGGCCTTTTGTGTCAGGCAACATCAGACAGGTACTACAGACGGACACCATTTTTTTTCATGGCGTCGGCAGTAATTGTTCGATTTCACGGGTCAACGGGATACCTTTTGATCCAGGTAGCGGCGCAGGCCAGGCCGCTCAACCAGACTCGCCCAGGCCCTATCTCTGCGCCTGCGAGCCTGCTTTCACAATTTGTCAGGTGGTTTTATGGACAGCATCAACAGCCGCATCGCCGAGGAACTCGGTGTACGCCCACAACAGGTCGAAGCGGCCGTCGCGCTACTCGATGAAGGCTCTACCGTTCCCTTCATCGCCCGTTACCGGAAAGAAGTGACCGGCAGCCTCGACGATACGCAATTGCGTCATCTGGAAGAGCGCCTGCGCTACCTGCGAGAACTCGACGAACGGCGTATCAGCATCCTCGCCAGCATCCAGGAGCAGGGCAAGCTGACCCCGCAACTTGAACGCGACATCAAGCTCGCCGACACCAAGACCCGTCTCGAAGACTTGTACCTGCCGTACAAGCAGAAGCGCCGCACCAAGGGCCAGATCGCCCTGGAAGCAGGCCTGGGCGAGCTGGCCGACGGCCTGTTCAACGACCCGTCCCTGAGCCCGGAAACCGAAGCCGCACGCTTCATCGACGCGGAAAAAGGCGTGGCCGATGTGAAGGCTGCCCTCGAAGGCGCCAAGTACATCCTGATGGAACGCTTCGCCGAAGACGCCGGCCTGCTGGACAAGCTGCGCAGCTACCTCAAGCAGGAAGCTACCCTCAGTGCCCGTGTGATTGCCGGCAAGGAAGAGGAAGGCGCCAAGTTCCGCGATTACTTCGAACACGACGAACCGCTCAAAAGCATGCCGTCGCACCGCGCGCTGGCGATTTTCCGTGGTCGCAACGAAGGCATCCTCAGCTCCGCGCTGAAAGTCGGCGATGAGCTGCCAGGCACCATGCACCCGTGCGAAGGCATGATCGGCCAGCAATTCGGCATCCAGAACCAGAACCGCGCCGCCGACAAATGGCTGGGTGAAGTGGTGCGCTGGACCTGGAAGGTCAAGCTCTACACCCACCTGGAGACCGATCTGCTGGGTGAGCTGCGCGATGGCGCGGAAACCGAAGCGATCAACGTCTTCGCCCACAACCTGCACGACCTGCTGCTGTCGGCCCCGGCCGGCCCGCGCGCCACCCTGGGCCTCGACCCGGGCCTGCGCACCGGTTGCAAGGTCGCCGTGGTCGACTCCACCGGCAAGCTGCTGGATCACGCCACGGTTTACCCGCACGTGCCGCACAACAAGTGGGACCAGACTCTCGCCGTGCTCGCCGCCCTGTGCGCCAAGCACTCGGTGGACCTGATCGCCATCGGCAACGGTACCGCCAGCCGCGAAACCGACAAGCTGGCCGCTGAACTGATCAAAAAATACCCGGCCATGAAAATGACCAAGGTCATGGTTTCCGAGGCCGGCGCATCGGTTTACTCGGCGTCGGAACTGGCTTCCAAGGAATTCCCGGACCTGGACGTGTCGATCCGTGGCGCCGTGTCGATTGCCCGTCGCCTGCAAGACCCGTTGGCCGAGCTGGTGAAGATCGATCCGAAATCCATCGGTGTCGGCCAGTACCAGCACGACGTGTCGCAGCTGAAACTGGCCCGTGGCCTGGATGCGGTGGTCGAGGACTGCGTGAACGCCGTCGGCGTCGACGTGAACACGGCTTCCGTGGCACTGCTGGCACGGATCTCCGGCCTCAACGCGACCCTGGCGCAGAACATCGTCAGCCACCGCGATGAGCACGGCGCATTCAAGACTCGCGCAGCCTTGAAGAAAGTCGCGCGCCTGGGTGAAAAAACCTTCGAACAGGCCGCCGGATTCCTGCGCGTCATGAACGGCGAAAACCCGTTGGACTCCTCGGCGGTTCACCCGGAAGCCTATCCGCTGGTTCAGCGCATCGCCGCCGAAACCGACCGTGACATCCGCTCGCTGATTGGCGATGCCGCGTTCCTCAAGCGTCTCGATCCGAAGAAGTACACCGATGAAACCTTCGGTTTGCCGACAGTCACCGACATTCTGCAAGAGCTGGAAAAGCCCGGTCGCGACCCGCGTCCAGAGTTCAAGACCGCCGAGTTCCAGGAAGGCGTCGAAGACCTCAAGGACCTGCAACTGGGCATGATCCTCGAAGGCGTGGTGACCAACGTGACCAACTTCGGCGCCTTCGTCGATATCGGCGTGCATCAGGACGGTTTGGTGCACATCTCTGCGCTTTCGGAGAAGTTCATCAAGGATCCACGAGAAGCGGTGAAGGCCGGTGACGTGGTGAAAGTGAAGGTCATGGAAGTCGACATCCCGCGCAAACGCGTGGGCCTGTCGATGCGCATGAGCGACACCCCGGGCGAGAAAATCGACGGTGCCCGCGGCGCACGTCCGGGTTCGGCGCCACGCCAATCCCAGAACACCGCACCGCGCAAGGAAACCACGGCAGCGACCCCGAGCAACAACGCCATGGCTTCGCTGTTCGCCAATGCCAAGCAGTTGAAGAAACGCTGATGGACATTCCCGCCGGGTTGACCGAAAGCGCGTTTTTCAAGCTGCTGGGCTGCCACTTGCACAGCCTGGAAACCGGTGTGGCGCAAGTCGCACTGGGGCTGGAACCGGAGCTGCGCAATCGCGGTGGCAAGCTGCACGGCGGGGCCTTGTTCAGCCTGGTGGACATTGCCATGGGGCTGGCCTGTTCCAGCACCCACGGCTTTGACCAGCAGAGCGCGACCATCGAGTGCAAGATCAACTACATTCGCGCCGTCTCTGACGGCGAGGTGATGTGCACGGCACGGGTGATTCATCCGGGCCGCCGCACGTTGGTGGTTGAGGCTGATGTGACGCAGGGCGACAAACTGGTCGCAAAAGCACAAGGCACGTTCGCTGTCCTGTAGCTAGTCGTCATCAAATTGAGTTAATTTCGGCGCTGTGACCACAGTGTCGGAATTTCCTGTGGGAGCGGGCTTGTGGCGAGGGGGCTTGCCCCCGTTTGAGTGCGTAGCACTCACAATATCTTGGAACATCAGAGGTTTTGGGGCTGCTTCGCAGCCCAACGGGGGCAAGCCCCCTCGCCACAGGTCCACTCCCACATCGATTGCGGCGAGATCCAAAACCAGGCGAAAACGCCAGTTTTAACTTCACCCTTGTAGACCGTCTTGCCCACCCCCATATTGGGGCGACTGACGCGTGAAGGAATCCAACTTGAGCGAACTTCTCAACCGCCGCCTGGCCCTGCTCGGCGAGCGCGCTAACCTCTCTCTGCTCGAACAGTGCCTTCACGGCATCGAACGTGAATGCCTGCGCGTGACCGATGAAGGTCGCCTGGCGCAAACGCCGCACCCGGAAGAATTGGGTTCCGCGCTGACCAATGAACAGATCACCACCGACTATTCCGAGTCGCTGCTGGAGTTCATCACCCCGGCCCTGCCCGATCCTGCCGATACGCTGGCGAGCCTGGACAGCATTCACCGCTTTGCCTACAGCAAGCTTGGCAACGAGTATCTGTGGAGCCCATCGATGCCGTGCCCGTTGCCGGCCGAGGAAGATATCCCGATCGCCTATTACGGCACGTCCAATATCGGGCAGCTCAAGTACGTCTACCGCAAGGGTCTGGCCCTGCGTTACGGCAAGACCATGCAATGCATTGCCGGCATCCACTACAACTTTTCCCTGCCGGAAAAACTCTGGCCTTTGCTCAAGCAGGCCGAAGGCTTTGTCGGCACCGACCGCGACTTCCAGTCGGCGTCCTATATCGCGCTGATCCGTAACTTCCGCCGCTACAGCTGGCTGCTGATGTACCTGTTCGGCGCCTCGCCGGCACTGGACGCCGGCTTCTTGCGCGGTCGTTCGCACCAGTTGGAACAACTGGACCCGCAGACCTTGTACCTGCCGTACGCCACCAGCCTGCGCATGAGCGACCTGGGTTACCAGAGTAACGCCCAGGCCGGCCTGACGCCGTGCTACAACGATCTGAACAGCTACACCGACAGCCTGCGCAAAGCGGTGGCCACGCCGTATGCGCCATACGTCGAAGTCGGCACCCACCAGGATGGCGAGTGGGTGCAGCTCAACACCAACATCCTGCAGATCGAAAACGAGTACTACTCCAACATCCGCCCCAAACGCGTGACCTACACCGGCGAGCGCCCTATCCAGGCACTGATGGCCCGTGGCATCCAGTACGTCGAAGTACGCTGCCTGGACATCAACCCGTTCCTGCCGATGGGCATCGACCTTACCGAGTCACGCTTCCTCGATGCGTTCCTGCTGTACTGCGCGCTCAACGATAGCCCGCTGCTCACCAGCACCAGTTGTGGCAACGCGACTTCGAACTTCCTCAGCGTGGTCAAGGAAGGTCGTCGTCCGGGCCTGCAACTGCAACGGGATGGCCAGCCGGTCGACCTGAAGGAATGGGCCGGCGAGCTGCTGGAAAAAATCGCCCCTCTGGCGGCGATGCTCGACCAGAGCCATGGCGGCGATGCCCACAGCAAGGCGCTGGACGCCCAGATGGCCAAGGTCCAGGACCCGTCCCTGACGCCGTCGGCCCAGGTATTGGCGGCGATGGCCGAACACAAGGAAAGCTTTGCCCAGTTCTCCCTGCGCCAGAGCCAGGCCCATGCCGAGTTCTTCCGCAGCGAGCCGTTGCCGGCTGAGGAACAGGCGAAGTTTGAAGAGCGGGCGCGTTCTTCGCTGGCTCAGCAGGCTGAGCTGGAGCAGAACGAAGTCGGTGATTTCGATGTGTTTGTCGGAGCGTACCAAGCGAGCATTCTGGCGATCAGTAACTGAAGGTCCTGCGGACCTTATCGTCGGAGCGCCGCCCGGAGCAAGCTCGCTCCCACAAGGTTCAATGGTGTTTGCACGATTGTGCTCACACCGAAGATCCACTGTGGGAGCGAGCTTGCTCGCGATGACCGCGTAGCGGTCGCTCCTCAAGTTGTCCTCTCATAAGCTAATTCGAAAAAGTTATTTATTTTCGAATTCTTAGATCATTTAGTCTCTTTCTCACGCCGACACTCGGTCGCCTGACAAGGAGCTTTCTGATGAAACTGACTTTCCCTCTACGCTTGCTGGCGGCCGCGTCCTTGGCTACCGCGAGTTTTTTTGCCCAGGCGGCCGACTTCACCGTCGCCTATCAGACCACCGTTGACCCGGCGAAAGTCGCCCAGGCTGACGGCGCCTACGAAAAGGCCACCAAGGCCGATATCAGCTGGCGCAAATTCGACAACGGTGCCGATATCATCGCCGCCATCGCCTCTGGTGACGTGCAGATCGGCTACCTCGGTTCCAGCCCCCTGACCGCCGCCATCACTCGCAAAGTCCCGGTAGAAACCTTCCTCATCGCCACCCAGATCGGCGCCGCCGAAGCCTTGGTCGCCCGCGACGGTTCCGGGATCAAGACCCCGCAAGACCTGATCGGCAAGAAAATCGCCGTGCCGTTTGTATCCACCGGCCACTACAGCCTGCTCGCCGCGCTGAAGCACTGGAACATCGACCCGTCGAAAGTCACCATTCTCAACCTCGCACCACCCGCGATCATTGCCGCCTGGAAACGCGGTGACATCGACGCCACGTACGTTTGGGATCCGGCCCTCGGTGTCGCCAAGGAAAACGGCAAAGTGCTGATCACCTCCGGCGAGCTGGCCAAGTTCGGCGCACCGACTTTCGATGCCTGGATCGTGCGCAAGGATTTCGCCGAGAAGCACCCGGAGATCGTCACTGCGTTCGCCAAAGTGACCCTGGACGCCTACGCCGATTACCGCAAAGACCCGCAAGCCTGGCTCGCCAATCAGGGCAACGTCGACAAGCTGGTAAAACTGTCTGGTGCCAAGGCCAGTGATATTCCATTGCTGCTGCAAGGCAACGTCTACCCGCTGGCGGCTGACCAGGTGCTCACCCTCGGCGCACCGACCACCAAAGCCATCACCGACACCGCGGCGTTCCTCAAGGAACAAGGCAAGGTCGAGGCCGTGCTGCCGGACTACGCGCCGTACGTCAGCGCCAAGTTCATCACCAACTGATCGGGAGTCAACGCGATGGCCTTGCTACAGCTGGAGCGCATCAGCGCACAGTACCCCGGCAACCCGGAACCGGTGTTGGCGGATATCTCTCTGAGCCTGGGGCCCCGGCAATTGCTGGTCGCCCTCGGCCCGTCCGGCAGTGGCAAGACTTCGCTGTTGAACCTGATTGCCGGTTTCGTCGAACCCAGCGCCGGGCGCATCACCCTCGACGGCGTGCCCGTCAAAGGCCCGAGTGCCGAGCGCGGCGTGGTGTTTCAGGACGACGCGCTGCTGCCATGGCAAGACGTGCTGGCCAACGTCGGGTTCGGCCTGGAGCTGGCCGGTATCGCCCGGGAAAAACGCGAAGCTCGCGCCAGGGAAATGCTCGCCCTGGTCGATCTGTCCGGTTTTGAACAGCGCCGCATCTGGCAGCTTTCGGGCGGCCAGAAGCAGCGTGTCGGTCTGGCTCGCGCCCTCGCCGCCGACCCGCGCGTGTTGCTGATGGACGAACCTTTCGGCGCTCTCGACGCCTTTACCCGCGAGCAGATGCAGGAGCTGTTGCTGCAGGTCTGGCAACGCACCGCCAAGCCGGTGTTCCTGATCACCCACGACATCGAAGAAGCCGTGTTCCTCGCCACCGACCTGATTCTGTTGGCGCCCAACCCGGGGCAAATCGTCGAACGCCTGAGCCTCGATTTCGGTCAGCGTTATGCCGCCGGTGAGTCGGCCCGCTCGATCAAGTCCGACCCGCGTTTTATCGAAACCCGCGAACACGTACTCGCCAAAGTGTTCTCCCAACGCAGCGCCGCCCAGCGGCAGGAGCGCGCATGAGCAGTTACGAAATTCCCGTCGCGGCGATAACGCCAGGCTCAGCCGTAATTCCGGCAAGTCGCCGTTTGAGCACTCGCTGGATCAGTGTGCTGACGCTGGTCGTTCTCGTTGCCATTTGGTGGGCCGTGACGGCGACCGGCTTGATCGAGCCGCTGTTCCTGCCACCACCTTCCGCCGTGCTGCAAAAAGGCTGGCTACTGGCGACCTCGGGTTATATGGATTCAACCCTGTGGCAGCACCTGGGCGCGAGTCTGAGCCGCATCGGCCTGGGCCTCGGCTTTGCGATTCTCACTGCCGTGCCGGTAGGAATCGCCATCGGTGCCAACCGTATCGCCCGCGGTGTGCTCGACCCGCTGATCGAGTTCTACCGGCCGATTCCACCGCTGGCCTACCTGCCACTGATCGTGATCTGGTGCGGTATCGGTGAGTTGTCGAAAGTGCTGCTGATCTACCTGGCAATCTTCGCCCCGATTGCCATTGCCACCGCCACCGGTGTGCGTACGGTCGACCCGGCCAAACTGCGTGCCGCGCAGTCGCTCGGCGCAACGCGCGTACAGTTGATTCGCCACGTCATTTTGCCGAGTGCCTTGCCGGATATCCTGACCGGTGTGCGCATTGGCCTCGGCGTGGGTTGGTCGACGCTGGTCGCCGCCGAATTGATCGCCGCCACCAGCGGACTGGGCTTCATGGTGCAATCGGCCGCACAGTTTTTGGTCACCGATGTGGTGGTACTGGGGATTCTGGTGATCGCACTGATCGCCTTCGCAATGGAGCTTGGCCTGCGTGCCCTGCAACGCAAACTGGTGCCGTGGCATGGTCAGGTTCACTGATTACTGAATAAACCTGTGGGAGCGGGCTTGCTCGCGAAAGCGGTGTATCACGTGACATAAATGTTGAATGACACGCCCTCTTCGCGAGCAAGCCCGCTCCCACAAAAAGCACGGCCCCCCGGATTTAAGAGAACCACCATGAGCCACCTGACCATCGTCCCCCTAAGCTCTGCCCTCGGCGCACAGATCAGCGGCATCGACATCAGCCAGCCGCTGAACCTGGAGCAGCGCGATGCCATCGAACAGGCCCTGCTCAAGCATCAGGTGCTGTTCTTCCGCGACCAGCCGATCACGCCACAGCAACAGGCGCGATTCGCCGCGAATTTCGGCGACCTGCACATTCACCCAATCTACCCCAATGTGCCGGAACAACCGGAAGTGCTGATCCTCGACACCGCCGTCACCGACGTGCGCGACAACGCGATTTGGCACACCGACGTGACCTTCCTGCCGACCCCGGCCATGGGCGCGGTGCTCAGTGCCAAGCTGCTGCCGGATTTTGGTGGCGACACGTTATGGGCCAGCGGGATTGCCGCCTATGAAGCCCTGTCGACGCCGCTGAAAACCTTGCTCGAAGGTCTGACCGCCACCCATGACTTCACCCGTTCGTTTCCGCTGGAGCGCTACGGCAACACGCCCGAGGCGCTGGCCCAGTGGGAAGAAGCACGGCGCAAGAATCCGCCGCTGTCGCACCCGGTGATCCGCACGCACCCGGTAAGCGGGCGCCGCTCGCTGTTCGTCAACGAAGGTTTCACTTCGAAGATCAACGAGCTGTCGGAAACCGAGAGTGAGGCGATTCTGAAGTTCCTGTTCGCCCATTCAACGCGGCCGGAATTCACCATTCGCTGGCGCTGGCAGAAAGACGACATCGCATTCTGGGATAACCGCGTGACCCAGCATTACGCGGTGGATGACTACCGGCCGGCGCGGCGGGTGATGCAGCGGGCGACGGTGTTGGGGGATGTGCCGTTTTTTCGCTGAACCCCTGGTTCTTCATTGTTGGCTCTGGCCTCTTCGCGAGCAAGCCCGCTCCCACATTTGGAATGCGTTTCCCTGTGGGAGCGGGCTTGCTCGCGAAAGCAATCTGAAGGCCGCCGCCTGAAACTTATTCAGCAATAGAAGGCTTCTCCCAAAGATTGATCCCGCCCTCCTGGGCAAACCGGTCAATCTCCGCCAGTTCCTCTGCACTAAAGCTCAGGTTCTTCAACGCCCCGACGTTCTCGATGATCTGCTCCGGCCGGCTTGCGCCAATCAAGGCCGAAGTGACCCGAGGATCGCGCAAGGTCCAGGCCAGCGCCAGTTGCGCCAGGCTCTGGCCACGACGCTGGGCGATTTCGTTGAGTGCCCGCACCTGGGCGATGTTGGCCTCGGACAAGTGCGACGCCTGCAACGAACCACCGCCCGGACGATTGACCCGTGCATCCGTCGGCACGCCGTTGAGGTATTTGTCGGTCAGCAGGCCCTGCGCCAGCGGGGTGAAGGCAATCACGCCAGTGCCGAGTTCGTCGGTGGTATCCAGCAAGTCTTTTTCCACCCAGCGATTGAGCAGGTTGTAGGCTGGTTGGTGAATCAGCAGCGGCACTTTCCACTCTTTGAGCAACGCCGCCATTTCGCGGGTTTTCACCCCGGAATAGGACGAAATGCCGATGTATAGCGCCTTGCCCTGCTGCACCGCAGTGGCCAGTGCGCTGGCGGTTTCGTCCAGCGGGGTGTCCGGATCGAAGCGGTGGGAATAAAAGATGTCGACGTAGTCCACGCCCAGGCGTTGCAGGCTCTGGTCGAGGCTGGCCAGCACGTACTTGCGCGAACCGCCGCCCTGACCGTAAGGGCCGGGCCACATGTCCCAACCGGCCTTGCTGGAAATGATCAGCTCGTCGCGGTACTGCTTGAAGTCTTCGCGCAGTAAACGGCCGAAGTTGATCTCGGCGCTGCCATACGGCGGGCCGTAGTTGTTGGCCAGGTCGAAATGGTTGATGCCCAGATCGAATGCCGTGCGCAACAACGCGCGCTGGGTATCGATCGGCGTGCTGTCGCCGAAGTTGTGCCACAGGCCCAACGACAGCGCCGGCAGCACCAGGCCGCTGCGGCCCACGCGGCGGTAAGGGATGGAGTCGTAGCGGTTTTCGGCAGCGGTGTAAGTCATCGAATCCTCTCTTGTCTGTCTTGAATCTGGTATCGACTGCTTTGCCAGTCGCCCAGCATACGCCCGGACAAACCCCGGATTCGACTAATGGCTGAAACGTTTCATTTGTTTCATCTTCACGTGGCCCCCGCAAACACCTCCCCCAACCAGTCCACAAACACCCGAACCCTGGGCGACATGTGTCGGTTGTGCGGGTACAACACCGATACCGGCATCGATGGCGGTGGTGTGTCGACGAGGACTTCCTGCACCAGGCCTTGGGAAATCTGCGTTTGCATTCGATAGTGCGGGCACTGGATCAGGCCCAGTCCGGCAATCGCCGAGGCGGCGTAGATTTCCGCGCCGAACACCGAGACCACACCGTCGATGGCCACTTCCTTGAGTTCACCGTCCACCATGAATTCAAACGGGAACAACTTGGCCGTCGTGCGCGAAACGTAGTTCACCGCACGGTGCAGGCTCAGGTCGGCAAGGCTTTTCGGTTCGCCGTACTTGCGCAGATAGGCGGGACTGGCGCAGGTGATTTGACGCAGGTTGGCGACACGTTTTCCGATCAGTGCGGAGTCGCTCAAAGTGCCGGCGCGCAGCACGCAGTCGACGCCTTCGGCGATCAGGTCGACAAAGCGGTCAGCCTCACTGATGGACAGTTCGATGTCGGGATAACGCGCCATGAATTGTGGCAAAGCCGGGATCACGAAGTGCTTGGCCAATGTCCCGTGCAAGTCCACCCGCAACCGCCCCTTCGGTGCCACACCGCGAAACGCCAATTCCGCCTCTTCCAGCTCTGCCAGCAGTTGCACGCAACGCAGGTAGTACGCCTCGCCATCCAGCGTCGGACGCACTTTACGCGTGCTGCGCTCCAACAAACGCGTACCCAGCCAGGCCTCGAACTGATTCAAGGTGTGGGTCAGCGTCGCGCGTGGCAGGTTCAGGTCATCGGCAGCCTGCGTGAAGCTGCTGCGCTCGTAGATCCGCACAAAAACCTTCATCGCTTTGACTTGGTCCACAGCTCACTCCAGGCACTCGATTGTTGGCGATTATTGAACAGTCAAGGCAACTCTCGTGCATTTATCGCCCTGAGTAAACATGTGAAATTGGCTTCACACCCCATCAACAGGAACACCAACATGGCTCATCAAACTCCGAAAGTTGCCATCGTGACCGGCGCCTCCCGCGGCATTGGCGCGGTCATCGCCAAACAACTGGCCAGCGAAGGTTTCGCCGTTGCCATCAACTACGCCAGCAGCGCCACCGAAGCCTCGAAACGGGTGGTGGAGCTGCGTCAGGCCGGTTACCAGGCCCTGGCGATCAAGGCCGACGTAGCCAACGCCGACGACGTACGCCGGATGTTCGACGAGGTTGAAACCCAGTTCGGCAAGGTCGATGTGTTGGTGAACAACGCCGGCATCCTCAAAGTGCTGCCGCTGGCGCAACACAGCGACGAACTGTTCGAGCAGAACTTCAACATCCACGCTCGCGGTACCTTCAATACCCTGCGTGAAGCGGCAACCCGCCTGAACAGCGGTGGCCGGATCATCAACTTCTCCAGCAGCACCGTCGGCATGAACCTGCCGGGCTACGCGGTGTACATCGCCAGCAAAGCGGCAGTGGAATCCCTGACCCAGGTATTCGCCAAGGAAATGCGCGGGCGCAACATCACCGTCAACGCGGTGGCTCCCGGGCCCGTGGCCACCGACTTGTTCCTGCATGGCAAGAGCGAAGAACAGATCCAGACCTTCGCCAAAATGGCGCCGCTGGAGCGTTTGGGTCAGCCAGAAGATATTGCCCGTGTGGTGTCGCTTTTGGTCGGGCCGGATTCGGCGTGGGTCAACGGGCAGATTTTGCGGGTGAATGGTGGGTTGGTTTAACTATGCTCAAACCAATACCGAGGTGACCCCTTCGCGAGCAAGCCCGCTCCCACAAGAGATCTCCTTTGAACACAAATTTTGTGAGCAATCAGGATCAATGTGGGAGCGGGCTTGCTCGCGAAGGCGGTCGCCCCGTCAATACATATCCGGCAGGCAGAAAACACCATGCACACAACGATCATCATCACCTTCGGCCTGATTCTCCTGGCGCTGATGCTCTACATCGGCGAGAAAGTCGGCTTCACCCGCCAGACCCTGGCCTACGGTTTTATCCTGCTGTGGCTGGCGCTGACGCTAATCAATGGCGCAGTCGGCATAGTGCATGCCGGCCAGCCATTGAGCAGCGAACTGGTGGTCGGTAGCGCCGTATTCGGTGTCCCGGTGGCGGCGCTGGTGTTGTTCATGGTGTTGACCACCGAAACGTGAAAGCCTTGATCAACGCACCAGATGCAGGAACTGCATGTGCCGTTCGTACTGGTCGAGGATGTCGTTGATGATCTGTTCCTTGGAGTAGCCCACCAGATCGTAATCCTGACTGCCCTCGCTCAAATGCACTTCGGCCCGGTAGTAACGACGATTGTTGAGTTGCTTGGAACCCATCCCGCCACGGGCAAACGATGGCGTGAAATAGCCGCGCATCTGCACCTGATAAACGAACGGATGCTGGTCGCCATGGCCGATTTCCAGGCTGACGCTGTCATTGGCCGGGTCCGGGTGTGTCGCTACGTGCAAACCCTTTTCGGTGAACACGGCAGACACCTCTTCAATCGCCGGACGCACCGTCGTATCGAGGAAACGGTAGACCTCATCCCGCGACGGGAAATGCACCGCCTGACTCAGGCGCTGGCGCCAACCGCCCCGCCGTGAACCGGACACCGGTGCCAAGGAATGCATCTGCGCAATCTGCTTCTGCGATTCCAGATAAAACGCCTTGTGCAGCCCCCACATCATCAACAGCAAGATCAGCGAGAACGGCAACGAGGTCAGGACCACCGCCGACTTCAACGCATCGATACTGCCGGAAAACAGCAGCGCGCTGGTCACCAATGCGGTCATCGCGCCCCAGAACACCCGCAGCCATTTCGGCCCGTCTTCATCAGGATTGCCGCCCTTGGCGGACAGCGTCGACAGCACCACGGTGCCGGAGTCGGCGGAGGTGACGAAAAACACGAAGCTGATGAACACCGTGACCGCAATGACGGTTTTGCTCCACGGGTAGGTTTCCAGCAACAGGTAGAGCGTCATCGACGGATTGTCGATGGCCGACATGCCGAGAGCGCTCATGCCGTGGTTGAGCACTTGATCGATGGCGCTGTTGCCGAAGATCGACATCCACGCCAGGGTGAAGCCGAGCGGAATCAACAGCACGCCGAAGACGAACTCGCGGATGGTGCGACCACGGGAAATCCGAGCAATGAACAGGCCCACGAACGGCGACCATGCTATCCACCAGGCCCAGTAGAACACTGTCCAGCCGCCCAGCCAGTCGCTGGGTTTGTCGTAGGCGTAGAGGTCGAAACTCTTCATCGGCAAGGCGCCGAGGTAATCGCCAAGGTTCTGGATCAGGGTGTTGAGCAGGTGCTGCGTGGGGCCGGCGAACAACACGAACAGCAGCAGCGCACAGGCCAGCAGCATGTTGATGTCGGACATGACCCGCACACCCTTGTCGACGCCGGATACGGCAACGATGATCGCAGCGCCCATCATCAAGGTGATCAGGTCGACCTGAACCCATTGGGTGTGGGCGATGCCGAACAGGTAGTCCAGGCCCGAGTTGAGGTGCAACACACCGAAGCCCATATCGGCACCGAGGCCGAACACCGTGGCGATGATGCCGAAGCCATCCACCGCGTAGCCGATGGGGCCATTGATGCGCTTGCCGATCAGCGGATACAGCGCCGAGCGCAGGGCCAGTGGCAGGTTATGCCGGTAGGCAAAGTAGGCCAGCGCCATGCCGACAAAGGCGAACACGCCCCAGCCATGCAGGCCCCAGTGCAGAAACAGAATCTGCATCGCCTGGCGCGCAGCATCTGCCGTACCGGCCTCGCCCTGGGGCGGTTGCAGCATGTGGGTCAGCGGCTCGGACACACAGAAGAAAAACAGGGTGATGCTGATCCCGGCGGCGAACAGCATGCCGGCCCAGGACAAATAACTGAATTCGGGTTCGTCGTGGTCGGCACCGAGCTTGATCTTGCCGTAGCCGGACAAGGCGGTGACCACCACGAAGACCAGATACAGGGTCATCGCCAGCAGGTAATACCAGCCGACCGTATTGGCCGCCCAGTTTTGCGCCGCCAGCAACCAGGCACCGGCCTGCTCGGGCATGGCGATGACAACGACACCAAACAACAGAATGAAGCTTGCCGAGAACCAGAACACCGGCGGATTCATGCGGATCAGGCCGCTTGGAGGGATGGACGATGCACTCATGTTCGGTGCACCTCGAAGGGGTAAAACGTGGCTGTAGAAATCGGACTCAGCAAAGGCAAGCCTCCTGTTGTGAGCGGGCAGCGAACCGCCGGTTTAATTTGAATGAACGTTCAAGTTAAACATGGATAGGGGGCTAAGGACTAATCGCAGGGCTCGGCGGTACTGGTATTACGCTAGCTCAAGGGAGGGTTCGGCGCAGGATCAGATCAGGGCCACTGGCTCGATTCGGCTTGAAGTCCAATCGCGAGCAAGCTCGCTCCCACAGTTGACCGCGTTCCCCTGTGGGAGCGAGCTTGCTCGCGATGAGGCCAGAAAAATCAGTGGAGATTTAGAGGCCTACTTCTGCGCCCCATCATCATGCTGCAGATTCGCCTGGGTCAGGTTGCTGCCCGCCGGCACGCTGCGGGTCAGCCAGACATTGCCGCCGATGGTCGAGCCCTGACCGATGGTGATCCGCCCGAGAATCGTCGCCCCGGCATAAATCACCACGTCATCCTCGACTATCGGGTGTCGTGGCTGGCCTTTCTGCAACTGACCGTCTTCGTCCGCCGGGAAGCGCTTGGCGCCCAAAGTCACCGCCTGATAGATCCGCACGCGCTCGCCGATGATCGCGGTTTCGCCAATCACCACACCCGTCCCGTGGTCGATGAAGAAACTGCGGCCGATCTGCGCTCCAGGGTGAATGTCGATGCCGGTGGCCGAGTGAGCGATTTCCGCGCTGATCCGCGCCAGCAGCGGCAACCCGGCGCGATACAAATGGTGGGCCAGACGATGGTGAATCACCGCCAGAATCCCCGGGTAGCACAACAGCACTTCATCGACACTGCGCGCCGCCGGGTCACCGTGATAGGCAGCCAACACGTCAGTGTCCAACAGGCTGCGCAACCCTGGCAACGCGAGGGCGAAGTCCTGAATGATCTGGATGGTTTTGGCTTCGACTTCAGTCTCGGCCTGGGCACTGTGGCGCGCGGCGTAGCGCAATTCGAGCCGCGCTTGGGCCAACAGCGCATTCAGCGCCACATCGAGGGTGTGGCCGACGTAGAAATCTTCGCTCTCTTCGCGCAGGTCAACCGGCCCCAGGCGCATCGGGAACAACGCACCGCACAGCGCTTCGAGAATCTCCGCCATGGCTGCGCGGGACGGCAATTCGCGACCGCCCTGCTCGCCGCTGGCCCGGCCGTTTTGTGCACGCCACTGTTCACGTGCCGTGCGCAGCTGGCTGACGATGGTCTGCAATTGCCAATGGCTGGAACGCTCACTCACGGTAAAAACTCCTCACGGGCGGCCGGACTGTCTGGCCGCACTGACGGCGATTACTTTACGGCAAGGGTCGCGAGGCAAATTAAGAACCAATAGTGCTGTGCTCAGTTCGATTGGCTATAAGCGATTGACGGTTGCCCCGGCTTTTGGGCGTGCCTATAGTCCTGAGATCTTCAACCGCCAGTACGGACTCATGATCAAACAACAGCTCGCCCGCTTTAACCGCCTCGACCTGCTCGGTCAGCCCACCGCCCTGGAAAAACTCGAACGCCTGTCGACCTGGCTGGGCCGCGACCTGTACGTCAAGCGCGATGACCTGACGCCGCTGGCGATGGGCGGCAACAAGCTGCGCAAACTCGAATACCTGGCCGCCGATGCCTTGGCCCAGGGTGCCGACACCTTGATCACGGCGGGGGCGCTGCAATCGAACCACGTGCGCCAGACAGCCGCCATTGCCGCAAAGTTGGGGCTGGGCTGCGTAGCCCTTCTGGAAAATCCTCTGGGCACTGACGACAACAATTACACCGGCAACGGCAACCGCCTGCTGCTCGACCTGTTCGATGCCAAGGTCGAATTGGTAGAAAACCTCGACAACGCCGACGAGCAACTGCAAGCCCTGGCCAACCGACTGTGCAGCAACGGCAAGAAGCCGTACCTGGTGCCGATCGGTGGTTCCAATGCCTTGGGCGCCCTGGGTTACGTACGCGCCGGGCTGGAACTGGCCGAGCAGATCAAGGACACCGGCCTGAAGTTCGCCGCCGTGGTCCTGGCCTCGGGCAGCGCCGGTACCCACAGCGGCCTGGCACTGGCCTTGAGTGAAGCGCTGCCGGATCTGCCAGTGATTGGCGTGACGGTTTCGCGCAGCGATGAAGATCAGCGACCAAAGGTTCAAGGCCTGGCCGAACGCACCGCCGAGTTGCTGGGCGTCAGCCTGCCGGAGGCTTTCAAGGTCGAGCTGTGGGATGAGTATTTCGCCCCGCGTTATGGCGAGCCGAATGCCGGCACACTGGCGGCGGTGAAACTGCTGGCGAGCCAGGAAGGCTTGCTGCTGGACCCGGTCTACACTGGCAAGGCCATGGCGGGCTTGCTGGACGGTATCGGCCGTCAGCGTTTCAACGAGGGGCCGATTATCTTCCTGCACACCGGCGGGGCACCGGCGCTGTTTGCCTACAAGGATTTTCTGTAGGAGCGAGCTTGCTCGCGATGGACGACAGGGCACCGCGGGGTGTCAGGTTGCCAGCGTTATCGTTGACGTCCATCGCGTGCAAGCACGCTCCTACAGTAAAAACGCAAGCTATTCCAAAGTGGAATAACCAGAAGATTAATTATTATTTTCCAATCTAAAAACGCCATCATATAGTCATGCTACAGGCGAATTTCTCGAGAGACGCATACGCTGCTTTAAGGCAGGATAGCGCTGTCGCTTAATTCCCGATTTCGCCAAATTTTCACAAAAGCGTCTTCCATAAGAAAACACAGGGGCTTGTCATGAATTTTTCCGCACTACGTCGCAATCTGCTGGTGGGTTCGCTGGGCCTGGCACTGAGCGCCGGCCTGATTGGCCAGGCGGTTGCCGGTGAGCAACTGCAACAAATCAAGGACAAAGGCGTGATCAACGTCGGCCTGGAAGGCACCTACCCACCGTTCAGTTTCGTCGACGCCGACGGCAAACTGGCCGGCTTCGAAGTCGAGTTCTCCGAAGCCCTGGCCAAAGAGCTGGGCGTGAAGGTCAAGCTGCAACCGACCAAATGGGACGGCATCCTCGCGGCCCTGGAATCCAAGCGCCTGGACGCAGTGATCAACCAGGTGACCATCTCCGAAGAGCGCAAGAAGAAGTATGACTTCTCCGAGCCGTACACCGTTTCCGGTATTCAGGCGCTGGTGCTGACGAAGAAGGCCGCCGAGTTGAACATCAAGTCCGCCGCTGACCTGTCTGGCAAGAAAGTCGGCGTAGGCCTGGGCACCAACTACGAGCAGTGGGTGAAAGAAAATGTGCCCAAGGCTGACGTCCGCACCTACGAAGATGATCCAACCAAGTTCCAGGACCTGCGTGTCGGCCGCATCGACGCCATTCTGATCGACCGCCTGGCCGCGCTCGAATACGCCAAGAAAGCCAAGGACACCACCGCCGCCGGTGATGCGTTCTCCCGTCAGGAAGCCGGTATTGCCCTGCGCAAAGGCGAGCCTGAGCTGCTGGCAGCTGTGAACAAAGCCATCGACAAGCTGCGCGCCGACGGTACGCTGAAAAAGCTTTCGGAAAAATACTTCAGCGCTGACGTCACTCAATAATGGAAGAAGCTTTTCAACTCGCACTGGACTCCGCGCCCTTTCTGCTCAAGGGCGCGTATTACACGGTCATCCTCAGCCTGGGCGGGATGTTTTTCGGCCTGGTGATGGGGTTCGGTCTGGCGCTGATGCGCCTGTCGCGCTTCAAACTGGTGAGCTGGATCGCCCGCATCTACGTGTCGTTCTTTCGCGGCACGCCGTTGCTGGTGCAACTGTTCGTGATCTATTACGGCTTGCCGCAATTGGGTCTGGAACTGGATCCGCTGCCAGCGGCCCTGATCGGCTTCTCGCTGAACATGGCCGCCTACGCCTGTGAAATCCTGCGTGCCGCGATCAGCTCCATCGAGCGCGGCCAGTGGGAAGCGGCTGCCAGTATCGGCATGACCCGCGCGCAGACCTTGCGCCGGGCCATCCTGCCGCAGGCGATGCGCACCGCATTGCCGCCGCTGGGCAACAGCTTCATTTCGCTGGTAAAAGACACCGCGCTGGCCGCTACCATCCAGGTGCCGGAACTGTTCCGTCAGGCGCAGCTGATCACCGCCCGCACCTTCGAAATCTTCACCATGTATCTTGCCGCCGCACTGATCTACTGGGTCCTGGCCACGGTGCTGTCGCACCTGCAGAACCAGTTGGAAGCGCGGGTCAATCGGCACGACCAGGAGTCCTGACCCGATGATTGTCGTGGAAAAACTGACAAAGCAGTTCAAGGGTCAAGTCGTGCTCAACGGCATCGATCTTGAGGTCAAGGAAGGCGAGGTGGTCGCGATCATCGGCCCTAGCGGTTCGGGCAAGACCACCTTCCTGCGCTGCCTGAATTTTCTGGAAGAACCCACCAGCGGCCGGATCAAGGTCGGCGATATCGAGGTCGATACCAGCCGTCCCCTGAACCAGCAGCAGAGCCTGGTGCGGCGTTTGCGCCAGCACGTAGGTTTCGTGTTCCAGAACTTCAACCTGTTCCCCCATCGCACCGCCCTGGAAAATGTCATCGAAGGCCCGATCGTGGTCAAGAAGACCCCACATGCCGACGCCGTTGCCCTGGGTAAGAAGCTCTTGGCCAAGGTCGGCCTGGCGGGCAAGGAGGACGCTTACCCGCGTCGCCTCTCCGGTGGCCAGCAACAGCGCGTGGCGATTGCCAGGGCGCTGGCGATGGAGCCCGAAGTGATCCTGTTCGATGAGCCGACCTCGGCCCTCGACCCGGAGCTGGTGGGCGAGGTATTGGCGACCATCCGCGGCCTGGCCGAAGAGAAGCGCACCATGGTGATCGTTACCCACGAAATGGGCTTTGCCCGGGACGTGGCCAACCGGGTGGTGTTTTTCGACAAGGGTGTGATCGTCGAGCAAGGCGAAGCGAAGGCATTGTTTGCCAACCCGAAAGAGGAGCGGACAAAACAGTTTCTCAGCAAGTTCCTGAATAACGCCCACAACTAACAACCCTGCTCAACAATGGTCATCTTCCATGGACGGAAGTGACGCCCCCGAAAAAAACACCTCATCAATACCAAACTAAACCCATCTATTCTATATACATATTTTGTACGCGCGCGCGGTACATATATATGCATCGCAACAATTCCCCCCTACCTCCACCATGTTCCTTTCGCAGCACCTGGCCAACAACGCCAGCCGATCCGCCCGGCCTCAGCCACTTTCAGCGGACAAATTCGACGCAGCGGCATGGTTTACTTACTTTGCGCCGTAGGAACTTTCTGAATAACATCATGCATCACCCACAACTAATAAATCTCATTGACACTTGCTCCCCCTGACTCTTATCTAGTCTCCGACCAACATCACTCTTCACGCCAAAACTCATTATTTCAATTAAAAGTAATGAATGGTTTTGCTGTTCGATATTTAGTTTTTGAATTCCCAGAAACGGACTTCGCTGCAAGACTTCAAGGAGACTTCATGAAAAGCACCTCGAACAAATCCGGGCTTGTGGCCCCGACCCTGGCGCAATCCAACAAGACCGGCATCAACGTCACTTGCGCGGCGCACCTGCTGATCGATGTGGCGCCCTACCCCGCCATGGACGAAGGCGACCTGATCGAACTGTTCTGGGACAACTGCTACGTGGCCTCCCGCGTGCTGACGGCCAGCGATGTCGGCCAACCGGTGCAGCTGCGGGTGCCTGAAAGTTTTGTCGCCAACGGGACCTCGCGCATTCACTACCGGGTCATGCAGGTGGGTCGAGACCCGGTGATTTCGGCCAGCCGAAACGTGCAGATCAAACTCGACTGCCCAGGTGGCCAACCCTCCGAACTGTGCGGCGATGAAAACCAGTGCCTGGCACCGGTGAGCATTCCCGAGGCGATTCGCCGTCAGGGGGTCAATCCGAGCCAGGTCAAGCGCGGTGTTCCCTTGACCATCGAGCCGTATCTGAACATGGCCGTCGACGACGAAATCACCCTGCGCTGGGGCGATGTGCGCATGGATCTGCCACGGCTCAAGGCCGTCGATGTGGGTCAGCCGATTCAGGTCTGGATACCGCCGGCCATCATCCTCGAAGCCGGTGAAGACCTGCGGCTGGAAGTGACGTACTGCATTCTCGACCGGGTGGGAAACAACTCCCGCTGGGCGCCAGCCCGTACGCTGAAAATCGGTTGCGCCAATCCTTATCTGAAAGTCCCCCCGAAAAAAGTGCTCAAGGCCGCCGAACCCCGCAAGCAATGAATACCGCTTCTGTGGCGAGGGGGCTTGCCCCCGTTGGGGTGCGAAGCGCCCCCAAAACCCTGCAATTGAGTCCATTCAAATAAATCGTGGAGAAAGGTTTTGCGACTGCTGCGCAGTCGAGCGGGACGGTGCGGCGATCCGACAAGCCCCCTCGCCACAGGGATTGCGCTCTCCCTCGAGAACACCCTTCTATCTATATTCCTAAAAGTTAGTTCATAAAATATTTATACGCGTTTAGGGTATATACACCGGACCACCGGACATCCTTGTTTTCATGCGCCGCCACAAGCGGCGCTTCCATAAGATGTGAGGTAGGTATGGTCCGGAACACAATCACCCCAGTGCAGATCGCCAGGGCATTGCGTGCAGCCAAGGAGCGGCACTGATGTCCAGTCTGGCAGATGCAATCGTCCAGAGTGACCTGGACATCGCCCCGCTATTGTTGCCCGCACAAATCTTGCGCAACGACGCTCAAGCCATCAAGGCGGCCCACGAACTGGCGCAAGTCGCCCGCCTGCAAGCAGCCAAACGAGACCAGCAGCGCAAGCTCCCATGGTCGGAAATCGAGCAGTTCACCCGCAGCGGCCTGGGCAGTATTTCCATCCCCCGCGAGTACGGTGGCCCGCAGGTTTCGTTCGTCACCCTGGCCGAGGTCTTCGCGATCATTTCCGCCGCCGACCCGGCGCTTGGGCAGATCCCGCAAAACCAGTTCGGCATTCTTAACCTGGTGCTCGGCAGCGCCACCGAAGCGCAGAAACAACAACTGTTCAAAAGCGTCCTGGAAGGCTGGCGCATCGGCAATGCCGGGCCGGAACGCGGCACCAAAAACACCCTGGAACTGAAGGCGCGCATCACCGCTGACGGCGTCGTCAATGGCCAGAAGTTCTATTCCACCGGCGCACTGTTCGCTCATTGGGTTGCGGTCAAAGCGTTGAACGACGATGGCAAGCAGGTGCTGGCGTTCATCCGTCGTGGCACACCGGGATTGCGCATTGTCGATGACTGGTCCGGTTTTGGTCAGCGCACCACCGCCAGCGGCACGATTTTGCTCAACAACGTGCAGGCCGATCCCGAACTGGTGGTGGATAACTGGCGGATCAACGACACGCCGAACATCCAGGGTGCCGTCTCGCAGCTGATTCAAGCGGCCATCGACGCCGGCATCGCCCGAGGCGCCATCGACGACGCCATCGACTTCGTGAAAACCCGCGCCCGGCCATGGATCGACGCCAAGGTCGAGCGGGCCAGTGATGACCTGTACGTGATCGCCGATATCGGCAGGTTGAAAATCGAACTGCACGCCGCCGAAGCACTGCTGCGCAAGGCCGGGCAAGTGCTCGATGACGTCAGCGCCGCACCACTCACCGCCGAGTCCGCCGCCCGCGCCTCGATTGCCGTGGCCGAGGCCAAAGTGCTGACCACCGAGATTTCGTTGCTGGCCAGCGAAAAGCTGCTCGAACTGGCCGGCAGCCGCGCGACCCTCGCCGAATTCAACCTCGACCGCCACTGGCGCAACGCCCGGGTGCACACCCTCCACGACCCGGTGCGCTGGAAGTATCACGCGGTCGGCGCCTATCGCCTCAACGGCACGCTGCCTAATCGCCATTCCTGGATCTGACGACCAGACATCTGGAGAAACACATGACAAGTTCTCACCACGTCGCGGTCATCGCCAGCGATGAACAAGCGCTGATCGTCGCCAGCGACCTTGCCGAAGACTTCAAACGCGACAGCGCCACACGCGACCGCGAACGCCGCTTGCCACACCCGGAACTGGAAGTGTTTTCCCGATCGGGCCTGTGGGGCATCAGCGTGCCGAAAGAGTATGGCGGCGCCGGCGTTTCCAACGTCACCCTGGCCAAGGTCATCGCCTTGATCGCCCGGGCCGACGGCTCCCTGGGGCAGATCCCGCAGAACCATTTCTATGCCCTCGAAGTACTGCGGGTGAACGGCAGCCACGAGCAGAAGCAACGCCTGTACGCCGAGGTTTTGGCCGGTCAACGCTTCGGCAATGCGTTGGCCGAACTCGGCACTAAAACCGCACACGATCGCGTCACCAGCCTGACTCGCGACGGTAGCGGCTATCGCATCAATGGTCGCAAGTTCTACGCCACGGGCGCGATCTACGCCCAGCGCATTCCCACCTCGGTGGTGGATGAAAACGGCGTGCAGCAACTGGCGTTCGTCCCGCGCAACAGCAAGGGCCTGAGCGTGATCGACGACTGGAGCGGCTTCGGCCAGCGCACCACCGGCAGCGGTTCGGTGGTGTTCGAAGATGTCTACGTCGCAGCCGAAGATGTGATCCCCTTTCAAAGCGCTTTCGAGCGCCCGACTCCGGTCGGCCCGCTGGCGCAGATTCTCCATGCCGCCATCGACACCGGCATCGCCCGCGCCGCGTATGAAGATGCGCTGCATTTCGTGCGCACGAAAACCCGGCCCTGGATCGACGCCACCCACGAAAACGCCACGGACGATCCGCTGACCCTCAAGAGCTTCGGCCACCTGAGCATTCGCCTGCACGCCGCCGAGGCGCTGCTGGAACGTGCCGGTGAACTCCTCGACAAGGCCCAGGCCGACACGAATGCCGAGACCGTCGCGGCCGCCTCGATTGCCGTCGCCGAAGCACGCGCCCTCAGCACCGAAATCTCCCTGGCCGCCGGCAGCACACTGTTCGAACTGGCCGGCAGCCAGGCGACCCTGATTGAGCACAGCCTGGATCGCCACTGGCGCAACGCCCGGGTGCACACCCTGCACGACCCGGTGCGCTGGAAGTACCACGCTGTCGGCAATTACTACCTAAACGATGAAAACCCGCCACTGCGGGGGACCATTTGATGACCGCCGCGAAAAAGAAGATCCTGCTCAACGCGTTCAACATGAACTGCATCGGGCACATCAACCACGGTTTGTGGACGCACCCGCGCGACACGTCAACCCGCTACAACACCCTCGAGTACTGGACCGAACTGGCGCAACTGCTGGAGCGCGGGCTATTCGACGGCCTGTTCATCGCCGACATCGTCGGGGTCTACGACGTCTATCAGAACTCGGTGGACGTGCCGTTGAAAGAGTCGATCCAGTTGCCGGTCAACGACCCGCTGCTGCTGGTCTCGGCCATGGCGGCGGTGACGAAAAACCTCGGTTTCGGCCTGACCGCCAACCTCACCTACGAAGCGCCGTATCTGTTCGCCCGCCGCCTGTCGACCCTGGATCACCTGAGCCGTGGGCGGGTCGGCTGGAACATCGTCACCGGCTATCTCGACAGCGCCGCCAAGGCCATGGGCCTGAGCGAACAGGTCGAGCATGACCGCCGCTATGACCAGGCCGATGAGTACCTGGAGGTGCTCTACAAACTCCTGGAAGGCAGTTGGGAAAACGGCGCGGTGCTCAACGATCCACGGCAACGGATCTACGCGCAGCCGGACAAAGTGCACAAGGTCGAGCACAAGGGCGAGTTCTATCAGGTCGAGGGTTATCACCTGTGCGAGCCCTCGCCCCAGCGCACGCCGGTGCTGTTCCAGGCCGGCAGCTCGGATCGTGGCTTATTGTTTGCCGGGCGACATGCCGAGTGCGTGTTCATCAGTGGCCAGACCAAGGCATCGACCAAGGCGCAGGTGGACAAGGTGCGCGCCAGCGCCGTCGAAGCCGGGCGCAATCCCGAGGACATCAAGGTATTCATGGGCCTGAACGTGATCGTTGGCGCCACCGAGAAGCTGGCCTGGGCCAAGCACGCCGAGTACCTGAGCTACGCCAGTGCAGAGGCCGGCGTGGCGCACTTCTCGGCGTCCACCGGGATCGATTTTTCTCAGTACGAAATCGACGAGCCGATCCAGTACGTGAAGAGCAACGCCATCCAGTCCGCCACCAAACACCTGCAAAACAACGACTGGACCCGACGCAAATTACTCGAACAACACGCCCTCGGCGGTCGCTACATCACCGTGGTCGGTTCACCGCAGCAAGTGGCGGATGAACTGGAATCGTGGATCGCCGAAACCGGGCTGGATGGCTTCAACCTGACCCGCATCGTCACGCCGGAAAGCTATGAGGACTTCATCGAACTGGTGATCCCAGAGTTGCAACGGCGGGGCTCTTACAAGACCGCGTACGACGACGGGACCTTGCGCGAAAAGCTGTTTCAGCGGGAGGCGTTTTTGCCTGAGCAACATACCGGTTCGGCTTACCGCCGCTAAAAGCTTCGCGAGCAAGCCCGCTCCCACATTTGGAATGCATTCCCCTGTGGGAGCGGGCTTGCTCGCGAAGAGGCCCGAACAGACACCACAAATTTAATGCACTGACTGGATAACTCATCATGAAAAAGAACTACCTCTCCCACCCAGTCAAAGCACTGGCCCTGGCCCTCGGCCTGTTCAGCTCGGCGACCTTCGCTGCCGACGCCCCACTGAAAATCGGCACTACCGCCGCCTTCGCCATCCCCCTGGAAGCAGCGGTCGAAGAAGCCGGCAAACAAGGCCTGAAGGTCGAACTGGTGGAGTTCACCGACTGGATCGCGCCGAACGTCAGCCTGGCTTCAGGTGACATCGACGTGAACTACTTCCAGCACATCCCGTTCCTGGAAAACGCCAAGGCAGCATCAGGTTTCGATCTGGTGCCGTTCGCGCCGGGGATCATCAACAACGTCGGCCTCTACTCGAAGAAATACAAAAGCTTCGACGAACTGCCCCAAGGCGCCAGCGTGGCCATCGCCAACGATCCGATCAACAGCGGTCGTGGCTTGCAGCTGCTGGCCAAGGCCGGTCTGATCACCCTCAAGCCCGGCGTCGGCTACAAGGCCACCGAAGAAGACATCATCGCCAACCCGAAGCACATCAAGATCCTCCAGGTCGAAGCCGTGCAACTGGTACGTGCCTATGACGATGCCGATCTGGTGCAGGGCTACCCGGCCTACATTCGCTTGTCGAAAACCTTCGACGCGAGCTCCGCGCTGCTGTTCGACGGCCTCGATCACAAGGAGTACGTGATTCAGTTCGTGATCCAGCCCAAGAGCAAAACCGACCCGCGCCTGATCAAGTTCGTCGACATCTACCAGCACTCACCGGTTGTGCGCGCCGCACTGGATAAAGCCCACGGCAAGCTCTATCAAGCCGGCTGGGAAAGCTGAGCATGACCGCCGCCATCCAACGGCGACTGGAGATTCCAGAGCCGCAAAGCGCAGAGCGCACTGAGCTGCATCCCGAACTCAACCATGCCCACGTACGCTTCATCGGCCTGGGTAAAACCTACAACGGCCAGCAAGGACCGGTGGCCGCGTTGCACGGCATCGACCTGGCGATCCAGCGCGGCGAAGTGTTCGGCATCATCGGCCGCAGCGGCGCCGGCAAGTCGTCGCTGATCCGCACCATCAATCGCCTGGAACAGCCAAGCAGCGGTCGGGTGCTGATCGATCAAGTGGACATCGGCGAGTTCGACGAAGACCGACTGGTGGCGCTGCGGCGGCGCATCGGCATGATCTTCCAGCACTTCAACCTGATGTCGGCCAAGACCGTTTGGCAGAACGTCGAACTGCCGTTGAAAGTCGCTGGCGTGCCCAAGGAACAACGCGAGCGCAAAGTCCGTGAACTGCTGGAACTGGTGGGTTTGCAGGCCAAACACAAGGCTTACCCGGCGCAGTTGTCCGGCGGGCAGAAACAGCGCGTGGGCATTGCCCGGGCGCTGGTGCATGACCCGCAAATCCTGCTGTGTGACGAAGCCACCTCGGCACTGGACCCGGAGACTACGCAGTCGATTCTCGGCCTGCTGCGCGAGATCAATCAACGCCTGGGCCTGACCATTGTGCTGATCACCCACGAGATGGCGGTGATCCGTGAAATCTGTGATCGGGTGGTGGTGCTGGAGCACGGGAGAATCGTCGAGCAAGGCCCGGTCTGGGAAGTGTTCGGCAATCCACAACATGAGGTCAGCAAGACATTGCTGGCACCGTTGCAACACGCATTGCCGCAAGAACTGCAAAGCCGTCTGTTGGCGCAATCGAGTGCCTGCGACGCCGCTGTGGTCCTGCGCTTGCAGTTCACCGGCAGCCAACGCGACGAACCGGATCTGGCGGCACTGTTCAGCGCCCTGGGAGGCCGCGTGCGCTTGTTGCAAGGCGGCGTGGAACGGATTCAGGGCCATGCGCTTGGGCAACTGCTGCTGGCGGTGACCGGCTCGTCCCTCGATGCCGAGGAGTTGTGTCAGCGCGCCTCTCATTGGGCGCAACAGGTGGAGGTACTGGGTTATGTGGTTTGATCGCCTGCTGCAGGGCTTTATCGACACCTTCCTGATGGTCGGCGTGTCGTCGTTGATCGCGCTGTTGGCGGGCATTCCGCTGGCAGTGATCCTGGTCACCAGTTCCAAGGGCGGCATCTACGAAGCGCCAGCGCTGAACCGCGCTTTGGGCGCATTCGTGAACTTGTTCCGCTCGGTTCCTTTCCTGATCCTGATGGTCGCTTTGATTCCGTTCACCCGGCTCATCGTCGGCACCACTTACGGCGTGTGGGCCGCGGTGGTGCCGTTGACCATCGCCGCTACGCCTTTCTTTGCGCGCATTGCCGAGGTCAGCTTGCGCGAGGTCGACCACGGTTTGATCGAAGCGGCGCAAGCCATGGGCTGCCGGCGCTGGCACATCGTCTGGCATGTGCTGTTGCCAGAAGCTCTGCCGGGGATTGTTGGCGGGTTCACCATCACCCTGGTGACGATGATCAACTCCTCGGCCATGGCCGGGGCGATTGGCGCCGGTGGACTGGGGGACATTGCCTATCGGTATGGGTATCAGCGGTTTGATAGCCAGATCATGTTGACGGTGATTGTGTTGCTGGTGGCGTTGGTGGCGGTGATTCAGCTCGGTGGGGATCGGTTGGCGCGGGGCCTCAACAAGCGGTAGCCCTGTAGGAGCGAGCCTGCTCGCGATGGAGGTCAACGATAACGCGGGAAACCAGAATCCCCGTGGCGCCCTCAGGTTTTTCGCGAGCAAGCTCGCTCCTACATGAGTGGCGATCCTGGCGATATTTCGTACAAAGAAATCAGCGTTTCCGAAGGCCCGTTCCCTTTCCTTTGCAGGACATTTCCTAGATCATTTCGCTCGCTTGCGCCTGCCAAAACCGGTGGCTAGTCTCGGTCCGTCACTGCTCATCAGTGATCGGGTTTAGTAGCCCGGAACAATAGGCGCATAGCGATTCCATGCTCATGTCCGGCAAATTTTGCCGCATGCAGAATATGGTGGCTGTGCGTGGGGCACCTTCGGGTGCACCGGTTTTCCTATTGACCGGCCTACTAACCTGCGTACAGCCGCCACCCAATCGTTTAGTAGGCGATAAGTGATGGCTCCCATGCAGCAATAGGAGCAACACTCATGGAAAAATCCGTTCCCGATCCGCCTCCAGAAAATCCCGCCAATGAAACCGTGACCGACGAATTGCTCAGAGATCGCTCCGTGCTTTATCGGGCCATCGATTTCTACCTCACCGGCAAGCAACCCGCACCGCCCGATGAAATGCGCTTCTACAACGTCAGCAAAGACGTGAGTTTTGAAGACACCCAGTTGTATGTGGCCGATCTACTGCGCTGTGCTTCGGTCACGGCGTATCAGTGTGGCGATCAACTCAAGGGCGCCGACCGTGCGATGGTGTACTCGATCTGGCATTTGCTGGAGATTGCCAAGGCGATGGTGGATCACTCCATTGAATGTCTGGGGATGAAAAAAAGTTGAGTCAGGCTCTAGTCATCCGTTGTCAGTGATGCAGCTTTCGCGAGCAAGCCCGCTCCCACATCTGATCTCTGGCGAACACAAACCATTTGTTCGACTCGGTTAAATGTGGGAGCGGGCTTGCTCGCGAATGGCTGCGAAGCAGCCCCCAACCTGATGGCGTATATTGGCCAAATCTCTATTGCCCGCGCAGCCCGACAATGAAACAGACGCCCGACGACCTCGAACAGATCACCGCCACCACCCTGGGCCATTACAACGCAGTGGCCGAAGACTTCCGTGAAGGCACCCGCGATCACGACGTCAGCCAGAACATCGATGCCCTGCTGCGGCACATTCAGGGCGATGCGCCTTTCGACATTCTCGATTTCGGCTGCGGGCCGGGTCGGGATTTGCAAACCTTCACCCGTATGGGCCACAGGGCTGTCGGCCTCGACGGTTCGGAAAAACTCGCGCAGATGGCCCGTGAGGACAGTGGTTGCGAGGTCTGGCAGCAGGACTTTTTGAAGCTTGATCTGCCGGCCGAGCGTTTCGACGGGATCTTTGCCAACGCGGTGCTGTTTCATGTTCCACGTCAGGAATTACCACGGGTGTTGAAGCAGTTGTGGGAAGCGCTGAAACCGGGTGGGGTGTTGTTCAGTTCCAATCCCCGTGGCGAGAATCAGGAAGGCTGGAACGGGCCGCGTTATGGGTCGTATCACGACCTGGCGGCCTGGCAGCATTTGTTGATCGAGGCGGGGTTTGTGGAGCTGGAGCATTACTACCGGCCGACAGGGCTACCGCGGGAGCAGCAGCCCTGGTTGGCGAGTGTCTGGCGCAAGGTGTAATGCCTGTGGATTTGCGGTGTTGGTACTGACGCCTTCGCGGGCAAGCCCGCTCCCACAGGGAACCGAGTATTCCTGAACAACTCGGTCAACTGTGGGAGCGGGCTTGCTCGCGAATAGAGCGCGAAGCGCTCGCCTTTACTGCACCTCTTTCTTCGGCTCGCGAATCTTGTACCAGGCCACATACAGCGCCGGCAAAAACAGCAGCGTCAGCAAGGTGGCGATAACGATCCCGCCGATCATCGCGTAGGCCATCGGCCCCCAGAACACTTCCCGGGCAATCGGGATCATCCCCATGCTCGCCGCCGCCGCGGTCAGCAGGATCGGCCGGCGCCGATGTTCGGTGGCCTGCACTACTGCATCCCACGGTGCATAGCCCTTCAGCTCGTATTCCTCGATCTGGGTCACCAGGATCACCGAGTTACGGATGATGATACCGATCAGCGCCAGGATCCCGAGGATCGCCACGAAGCCCATCGGCGTACCGGTAGGCACCAGCGCGATCACCACGCCGATCAGCCCCAGCGGCGCAACGCTGGCCACCAGGAACAGCTTCTGCACGCTGTGCAGCTGGATCATCAGGAAGGTCGCCATCAAGAACAGCATCAGCGGCACAACCTTGGCAATCGGTCCCTGGGCCTTGCCGCTTTCCTCCACCGTACCACCGGTGGCGACCTTGTAGCCCGCCGGCAATTTGGCAGCGAAATCGTCGATGGACGGCTTGAGGATTTTCACCAGGTCCGTCGGCTGGATCTCGTCGCGTATCGCCGCCTTGATGGTGATGGTCGGCAGGCGATCGCGACGCCACACCAGCGGCTGCTCCAGTTCGTAGCGCACCGTGGCGAACGCCAGCAGCGGTATCGACGTGCCGCTTGGCGTGACGATTTGCAGGTTCTGCAGGGTTTCCGGCGTACCGCGTTCGGAATCCACCGCGCGACCGACCACGTTGATCAGGTAAATGTCGTCATCGACCTGGGTCACCGACTGGCCGCTGACGATGCCGTTCATCAGGTTCGCCACATCCTCCGAAGACAACCCCAACTGCCGCGCCTTGTCCTGGGCGATGTCGATCCGCAGCACTTTGCCCGGTTCGTTCCAGTCGTAGATGATCTCGCCAATGTGCGGGTTCTTGTCCAGCTCAGTGGCCAGGTCGATGGCATGTCGGCGCACCTGGTCGACGTCCTTGCCGCTGACCCGGTACTGGATCGGACGCCCTACCGGCGGGCCCATTTCCAGTGCCTGGACATAACTGCCGATGCCGACGAAGTCGTTGCGCAAGCGCTCGCGAAGCTTCTGCATCATGGCCTCACGGGTATGGCCTTTGCTGACGATCACCAACTGCGCGTAGAACGGGTTTTGCAGTTGTTGGTCCAGTGGCAGATAGAAACGAATGGCACCCTGGCCGACGTAGGTGCTCCAGCGCACGATGTCCGGATCGTCCTTGAGCGTGGCTTCAAGGCGATCGACGGCCCGGCGGGTTTCGTCGATCGAGGCGTTTTGCGGCAGGTTCAGGTCCACCAGGATTTCCGGCCGATCCGAAGACGGGAAGAACTGGTTCTGCACGTAGCGCATGCTGAACACCGCCAGTACAAAGCACAGTACGGTGATGCCAATGGCCCACCAGCGATTGCGCATGCACCACAGCAGCCCGCCGTTGAACGCCTTGCCGATACGCCCGGGTTCGCCTTCATGGGGTTTCACGTTGGTACTGAGAATGTGCACGCCGATCACCGGCGCAAACAATACCGCCACCACCCACGACACCAGCATCGCGCAGGCAATCACCGCAAACAGGGTGTAGGTGTATTCACCGGCCGAGCTGGCGTTCAAGCCGATCGGCACGAAGCCCGCCACCGTCACCAGCGTACCGGTGAGCATCGGGAATGCCGTGGAGGTGTAGGCGAAGGTCGCCGCCTGCTCCTTGGTCTCACCCAACTCCAGACGCGTAACCATCATTTCCACGGTGATCATCGCATCGTCCACCAGCAGGCCGAGGGCGATGATCAGTGCACCGAGGGAAATCCGCTGCATGGTGATGCCGCTGTATTCCATGAATACGAACACCATCGCCAGCACCAACGGGATCGAGCAAGCCACCACCAGCCCGGCACGCACGCCAAGGCTGACGAAGCTGACCAACAGTACGATCACCACGGCCTCGAACAACGCGCTGGTAAAGCCGCCAACGGCCTCCTCCACCACCACGGCCTGGTCGGAGACGTTGTCAATGCCGACACCGACCGGCAGGTCGGCGGTCAACTCGTCGATACGGGTGTGCAGGGCCTTGCCGAACGCCTGGACGTTGCCACCCTTCTGCATGGCAATCGCCAGGCCGATGGCCGGTTTGCCGTTGAAACGGAATTCCGGCGAGGACGGATCGACGTAGCCGCGGCTGATTTCGGCAATGTCGGCCAGACGATAAAAGCGGTCATTGAGCTTGAGGTTGACCTCGGCCAGGTCTTTCTCCGAAGCGAACTGCCCCGAAGTGCGCACCGAAATCCGCTCCGGCCCGGCCTCGATGACACCCGCCGGGGTCACGGAGTTCTGGGTTTGCAGGCTCTGCACCACCTGACGCTGATCGATGCCCAGCGCAGCGAGTTTGCGCGTGGAGAAGTTCAGGTACAGCACTTCGTCCTGCTGGCCGACCATTTCGATCTTGCCCAGCCCCGGCACGCCGCGAATTTCCATGCGGGCCTGTTCCACGTAGTCGCGCAACTGACGCATGGTCAGGCCGTCGGCGGTGAAGGCGTAGATCGACCCGAAGACGTCACCGAACTCGTCGTTGAACGACGGCCCCTGTATGCCTTGCGGGAACTGGTATTTGATGTCGTTGATCTTCTTGCGCACCTGGTACCAGATTTCCGGGATGTCCTTGGCACTGGTGGTGTCACGCAGGTTCACGTACACCGTCGATTCGCCGGGGCGCGTGTAGCTTTTCACATAGTCGAGGGAGTCGAGCTCCTCGAGCTTTTTCTCGATCCGGTCAGTGATCTGTTCGAGGGTTTCCTCCTGGGTCGCCCCCGGCCATTTACTCTGGATCACCATGGTCTTGATGGTGAACGAAGGGTCTTCTTCGCGCCCCAGGTTGAAATACGAGAACACACCCATCAACAACGCGACGAACATCAGATACCAGATGAACGACTGATGCTTGAGGGCCCATTCCGAGAGGTTGAAAGGCCCTTTCATTGACTGTCCTCGTCGATTTTCACTGGTTGCCCCGGCTTGAGGCTGTTCACACCGGCACTGACCACCCGCTCGCCGTTCTTCACGCCGCCAGCCAGCACCACGGTGCTGTCGGTACGGCTGATCACGGTGATGTCACGGGGGGAGACGGTTTTACTCTGTGCATCAATCACCCAGATGCGTGGCTTGCCATCGACCTCCTGCAGCGCGGTGACAGGCAACTCGATACGCGGCTTGATCGCCGAGCTCAGGGTGACGCTGATGGCTGTGCCGAGGCGAAAGCCATCTGGTGTTTCAGCCAGGCTCAGGCGGGCGCGACGGGTGCGTGTGGCGCTTTGAGCCTGAGGTTCGATTTCACGGATGATGGCGGTGGTGTTGATGCTCGGATCCAGCTGCGCAGCGACCAGAAACACCACATCGCTGGGCAGTTGATCGACCAGGGTATCGGGCAGGTCGATCACCGCTTCCTTGATGTCCGGTTGCGCCAGAGTCACCACTTGCTGACCGGCCGTTACCACTTGCCCGGCCTCGGCGCTCCACTGGGTGACCACGGCTTTATGATCGGCGCGCAGCTCGGTGTAGCCCAGTTGGTCCTTGCTCTGGTTGACGGCCGCCCGGGCCTGATCGAGGGAGGCCTGGGTGGTTTTGAGGTCCGTGTTGGCCTCGTCGAGTTGCGCTTGCGCGCCGACCCCACGATCAAACAAGGCTTGCTGGCGCAGGGCACTGGCCTTGGCATTGATCAGTTGCGCCTGAATTTTCGACAGGTCGCCCTGGGCCGAACGCAATTGGTTCTGCTGGTCGGAAGGGTCGAGGGTGGCGAGCAGCGTACCCTTCTCCACCGCGGCGCCGACATCGACGTTACGGCTGGCGATTCGCCCGTCCACGCGGAAGCCGGTATTGCTTTCATAGCGCGCCTGGATGCTACCGGCGAAGCGGCCCAGGTCCTCTTCGCTCAAGGTCTGGACCTTGATCGACAACACCGGCCGTACCGGCGCCGGCGGCGGTTCGTTTTTGGAACAGGCGCTCAGCACCAGCCCGATGGACAACGCCCATAAAGGCTTCATGGCTTGGCTCCCCACGTCAGATCCTTGTAAGTGTTTTCGGCAATTTCGACTTCCATGTCCGGGTGCAAGAGTTGTCCGCCGGCGATGATGACTTTGTCCCCGTCCTTCAACCCGCCGCTGATGATGACCTTGCCGGTCAGGTAGCGGCCGACCGTGACTGAATGCAATTGGGCCTTGCCCTTGTCGTCGACAATCCAGACAGCGGGGGCACTGATGTTTTTGGTCAGCGCCGACCACGGCAACTCGATGACCGACTTGCCCGATCCGCTGGCCGTGGCACTCACCACCGAACCCAACTGCATGCCGTCGGGCAGTTTGTCGAGGCCGACCTTGACCTGCACGGTTCCGGATTGCGCCGACACCGCCGGGGTGATTTCGCGTACGGTGCCAGTGGTTTTGATCGCAGGGTTATCGACCAGGCTGAGGACAATGGTGTGATCTCTCGGCTTCTCGGCCAGCAGCGATTCGTAGACGTTGAACACCGCATCCCGGTCGCCGTCACGGGCCAGGCTGAAGATCGGCATCGTCGCCTGCACCACCTGGCCGACTTCCGCCTGGCGCTCGGTAATGATCCCCGGTGCATCGGCGATCAGCGCCGTATAGCTCAACTGATCCTTGGCATTGGCCAACTGCGCCTTGGCAGCGCTCAGGGCGCTCTGGCTGCTGTGCAAGGTTGCCTGGGCCGAGTCGTATTCGCTCTGGCTGGTGTAACCCTTGGGCAGCAATTTTTGCTGACGCACGAACGCCGCCGCACTTTGCGTCACCCGCGCCTGTTCGGCGACGACTTGCGCCTGGGCCGAATCGACATTGGTCTGCAAATCCTTGGGGTCGAGCCGGGCCAGCACTTGCTTGGCGGTCACTCGATCACCGACGTCGACCGAGCGCTGGATGATCTTGCCACCCACGCGGAAAGACAGCTCCGTCTGTACCCGGGCCTGGATATCACCGGTGAGGGTAACCGGGACCGCGTAATCGGCCGGCTTGACGACTTGCACGAACACCCGTGGCAGGTATTCCTGCACGGGTTTTTTCTCGTCGCAAGCCGTCAGCAGGGTGACGACACTCAAGGCCATGACTACTTTAAATCCGGGAACCACCATGCAAACTCCTTGGCCTTTTCCATGTACAACTCGACAGAGAGCTTAGAACAGGATTGAAACCTTGCACGAGCGTCTTATGAAGAAAAAGCTCACACTCTTTCAGCCCTGAAACACTTGCCATAGACGCCTGTGCATGCCTGACAATGAGCCCCGGTCGATCCCCCATCAGGAACCCAAATGCTCAAGACCCTCGCGGTGGCCAATTATCGCTCGATCAACAAACTGGTGATCCCGCTGGGACGGCTGAATCTGATCACCGGCCCCAACGGCAGCGGCAAGTCCAACCTGTACCGTGCGCTGCGCCTGCTGGCGGAAACCGCCCACGGCGGGGTGGTCAATGCCCTGGCCCGTGAAGGTGGCCTGGATTCGACCTTCTGGGCCGGCCCGGAAACCATCTCCCGGCGCATGCGCACTGGCGAAGTCGCCATCGAGCCCACCGTGCGCCAGGGCGTCAAACGCCTGCGCCTGGGATTTGCGGGAGAGGATTTCGGCTACTCGATCAGCCTCGGCCTGCCCGATTCCAATGGCCATTTCATGCTGCCCGGACGCAGCACGCCGATACCGTCTTATTTCAGCCTCGACCCGCAGGTCAAACGCGAATGCCTGTGGGCCGGAGCGTTCTATCGCCCGGCCAGTCTGCTGGTCGATCGTGACGGCCCGATGATCCGTGCCCGCGCCGATCGAAAGTGGGATGTATTGGCGCAGCACACGCCGACTTTCGACAGCCTGTTCGATCAGGTCGGCAGCCTGCGCAGTTCGCCGGAAGTGCTGGAGATGCGCGAGTTCATCCGCCGCTGGCGCTTTTACGATCACTTTCGCAGCGATGCCGACGCCCCGGCGCGGCAACCGCAACTGGGCACCCGCACGCCGGTGCTGCACCACGACGGACGCGATCTGGCGGCGGCCTTGCAGACGATCATCGAAATTGGCGACCCCGAGGCCTTGCGGGCGGCGATCAGCGACGCCTTCCCCGGCGCACGACTGAACATCGAACCTCTGCCGGGTGGGCGCTTCGCCATCGAGTTCTTTCAGGAAGGTTTGTTGCGGCCGCTGTCGGCCGCCGAGTTGTCGGACGGAACGTTGCGTTACCTGCTGTTGGTCGCAGCGCTGCTGACGCCACGCCCGCCGACGCTGATGGTGCTGAACGAACCGGAAACCAGCCTGCACCCGGATCTGCTGCCGGCGCTGGCGCGCTTGATCATCCGCGCGTCCGAGCAGTGTCAGGTGTGGGTGGTGTCCCATGCGCGACGTTTGATTTCGGCGTTGCAGGAGGACCCGGAGTGCAATTGCATCGTGCTGGAGAAGAATCTCGGACAGACCGGGATTGTCGGGCAGCGGATGCTGGATGAGCCGGCGTGGTATTGGCCGGATTGAGATCTAGAGGTGGACCACTCAGGTCCTTCGAATTCTTTTGTTCGGTTTGAGCGGCAACCACTGACGCCTGGCCACCAGGATTGGCCGGTTAGTTCCTACTTCAAGCATTTCATCATAGGATCGCTTGCCAGTCAGCTTCAGGGGGCCTGATCTGAATGCGCCTGGTGATAGTGGCGGGGCCGAGGGCGAAGTCGGGGCAAAAAAGGAAGGCGACTCAGGTGGTGCCGATGGCAGGAACCGGTCAGGCGGTGCCTCACCCGTTGTAACGACTCGCCCCTTGTTCTCTACAAAACGCTTCAAGGCAGGGACAGTCTTGGGATCGCGCGCAGCCCAGTAAACAGTCGCTCTCGATACCACCGTAAGCCCCGCTAATCCTAATGCAATAAACCCGAGAGTTTTAGCTGACTCAGAGTCCCCGGTAATACCCGCAACAGCACTGGCAACACCCGTCAGCGCTGAAGCCATCGTCGCCACTCCCGCCACAGTCGAGCCTGCTGCACCGAGGGTGTATTTGTAGGCTAACCGACCTGCTGCACCCCATTGCAAAGCATCCTTGGCCAACTTGAAGGGAATAGCGGGCGACATGGTAATTCGAGCATTGGCCACGCTGAACAGGCTCGTGATCAACCTGGCAAACCGCCCCGTCGGATCACTGAAATTCACCGGGTCCCCCAGGCAATACGCATACGCATTCAGTCCTCCCCGACCAAACGGGCTCAAGCTGTCCGGTCTGTTGAAGCGCATCAGCACCGGGTTGAACGCCCGATGCCCGTTACCCAGCAGATAATGGCCGGTGGCCGGATCGACCACTTCGCCGGTGAATCCGAGCAAACCGCCGGGACCACTCTCGACCCGCCGATGACCGTAGGGCGCGTAGACCTGACGCACACCTGCGTCGGGGCCGGTCATCTGCAATACCGAGCGTTGCTGATCAGTGACCAGTAACAGGCTGTTGCGCTCGGCACCGTCCAACGATTGCACTGCCAGCACTTGCCTGTCGTGTTGAAGCACGCTGTACGCATCCTGTCCTTTCAGTTGCGTCACCAGGTGTTCGCCGCGGTAGAACCGGGTCAATTTTTCCAGCTCCAACGGCTCCAGTTCGACCAACCGATCAAGAGCATCATAGCGGTAGCGATTGAGGGGGCGAGTCATTGGGCTCATGAGGGTCAACTCCCGGCGAAGGAAGCAGTTTGCACCCGCTTGAATGCGCCGACACCTAGCAGAACTGTTAGTACCGGGAGAAAGCCGTCGCCCGAATTTGCCCAGACAAGAGAGAACAGCTACTTTCCATTGCGCCGTAGGAAGGATCTTTTTTTCGAAACACCGCTCCAGGGACGAACCACTTTTGGCCAGAATCCCGGCCAAAATCTCACAAGGACGAGAACATGGCAGACGTACAACCGCCGCAACGGCTGGATCCGCAGGACATTCTGAAACTCTTGATGGCGTTGCGCAGGGCCTTGAAGGCCGGGCCGGCCTGAGCAATCCAGAGTCAACTGGCTCCCTGTGGCGAGGGGGCTTGCCCCCGTTGGGCTGCGAAGCGGCCCCAAACAGATCTCCCGCGCTCCCCTGGGCGAATGCTGCGCATTCGAACGGGGCGATGCGGCGGCCCGACAAGCCCCCTCGCCACAGTTAAATCGAGCACCCATAAAAAAACGCCGACGCTAAATCAGCCGTCGGCGTTTGAAACCTTGAAGGGGTTTGCTTCGCGAATCAGAACGCAGGCAGTACCGCGCCGCTGTACTTCTTCTCGATGAAGGCTTTCACTTCCGGGCTGGTCAGGGCCTTGGCCAGTTTCTGGATGGCAACGCTGTCCTTGTTGTCCGGACGGGCCACCAGGAAGTTCACATAAGGCGAATCGGCACCTTCGATCACCAGGGCGTCTTTAGCCGGGTTCAGACCCGCTTCCAGCGCGTAGTTGGTGTTGATCATGTCCAGGTCGACCTGATCCAGCACGCGCGGCAACATCGCGGACTCGAGCTCCTTGAACTTGAAGTTGTGCGGGTTCTTGGCGATGTCTTTCGGCGTGGCCAGGGCGTTTTTCGGGTCTTTCAACTCGATCAGGCCAGCCTTCTGCAGCAGGATCAGGGCACGGCCGCTGTTGCTGCCTTCGTTCGGGATGGCGATGGTCGCGCCGTCTTTCAGCTCAGCCAGGGTTTTGACTTTCTTCGAGTAGCCGCCGAAGGGTTCAACGTGAACACCGATCACGGTTTCCAAGTGAGTGCCTTTGCCTTCGTTGAAGCTCTTCAGGTACGGCAGGGTCTGGAAGTAGTTGGCGTCCAGACGCTTCTGATCGACCTGCACGTTCGGCTGAACGTAGTCGGTGAAGACTTTGATTTCCAGGTCCACGCCTTCTTTGGCGAGGGTTGGCTTGATCAGCTCGAGAATCTCGGCGTGTGGAACCGGGGTCGCGGCAACCACCAGTTTCTCGCCAGCCTGGGCCAGGCCCGCGGTCAGGGCAGCCGCCAGTGCGGTGAACAACAGAACCTTTTTCATGCAGTGTCCTTATCGAGAATCACAGTCGCTTGTGGCGACGGCTTGAACATGAGAGTGCCAGTGAAGTGCTATCGCTGGCGTGAAGCGGACAATACCGGGATTTTTTATTCCCGAACAATAACGTTTATTCAGCTTCATATTCCATTTTGTTCATACAGCTGTAGGAGCGAGCTTGCTCGCGATGGTCGCCAGGACAACGCGGGCATTCAGGAAACGCGCGTCATCGTTGACGACCATCGCGAGCAGGCTCGCTCCTACAGGAGGCCGGTGCCTTTAAGCATTTGTTTCAAGGCGTCTTTTTCGGCGTCGGAACCGTTGCCAAGAATCTGCTTGAGCTGCTTTTCGATCTGTCCCAGACCTTCATCAGGCAAATTCAAATGCTCCGGCAAGATCTCGTCGCCGGTACTCACCAACAGCGCAAAGTGGATGACGTTTTCCAGTTCCCGGGTATTGCCCGGCCATTGGTGGCGTTCCAGCACGCGTTGCGCGGCCTCGCTGATCAGCGGCACCGGCAGCTCCAGGCGTTGGCTGTAGATGCCGAGGAAGTACTCCGCCAGCGAGAGGATATCCCCCACCCGCTCGCGCAGTGCCGGCAGCTCGAGTTGGCCTTCGCTGAGGTAGTGATAAAGGCGTTCATGGAATTTTCCGGCGGCAACCGCCTGGGCCAGATCGATGCTGGTGGCCGCCACCAGACGCACATCCACCGGGCTCGGCTGATGGGCTCCGACGCGGGTGACTTCGTGGTTCTCCAGGGCAGCGAGCAATTTGGTCTGGATCGGCAGCGGCAGGTCGCCGATTTCGTCCAGGTACAGCGTGCCGCCATTGGCCGAACCGAACCACCCGGCGCGGCTGCTCGCCGAGCCGCTGTAGCTGCCCGCCGCATAGCCGAACAATTCGGCGTCGGCGTAGGTCGGGCTGATGGCGCCGCAGTTGACCGACACGAATAACCCGCCGCGATCACTGGCGCGGTGGATATGGCGGGCCAGCAACTCCTTGCCGGTGCCGGTTTCGCCACGGATAAGCACTGACACTGAACGCGTGGCCAGTTGCTCAAGGTCTTCACGTAATTGTCGTGAACGCGGATCGACAAACACCAGCGCCTTGGCGCGGATGCTCAGGGGACTTTTTTCCGCATCGGGAAAGGTCAGCAGCGGCTGGCCGAAGGTTTCAAAGCTCATGGCAGACTCCCGCCCAAAACCGCCGGGAGACGGGGGCGTTAAATAAAGAAAGTGTTCAAGCGCGGCGCAGGGCGTGGTGTTCCATGCGGTTTTGCAGTCGATAGAGGTAGGCAAAACCTTGCTCCCAACGCTGGTGACCGGACTTCACGTTGATGTGCCCGGCCCCCGACAGAATCCCCGCCTCGGCGCCCCAGTTACGCGCCAGCTCCAGCGCCCGCGGTGCACTGACGGCGCTGTCGTTGTCGGAGCTGACAACCTGGCTGGGGAACGGCAGCAGATCCGTCGGTATCGGTGCGAAGTTGCGCAACGCCGGCGCGCAAGCCGGGCGTTCGACATCTGCCGGTGCGACGAGCAACGCGCCGCGCACTTGACGCAAAAACTGCACGGGGGCACTCGCGGCCCAATGGGCGACGGTGATGCAACCCAGGCTGTGGGCAATGAGAATCACCGGCGTGCTGTCGGCGGCAATCGCCTCGGCCAGCGCCGCGACCCAGTCTTCACGGCGCGGCGTCAACCAGTCAGCCTGTTCCACCCGTGCGCTATTCGGCAGGCTGTTCTGCCAGTGGCTTTGCCAATGATCTTCTGGCGATCCTTGCCAGCCCGGCACAATCAGGTAGCGAATTGATTCGTTGCGCATGGGGGAGCTCTCCTGCGTGTCTGTTCCCGGTCGAGTATAGGGAGAGGATTTATATTCGTTAAGGAATAAGAAGCTATTTGTTAAGACCAGTATCGAATATACAATTCAATCTAATGTGGGAGCGGGCTTGCTCGCGAAGGGGCCATCAGATCCAACATCCTTGTCGCTTGACACTCTGCATTCGCGAGCAAGCCCGCTCCCACAGGGGGTTTGTGGTGTTACTGAAATCGAGGCATAAAAAAAGGGCCGCACCCTGCCAAGGAGACGGCCCCGGAAAACGAAAATCCGTTAACGCGCAGTAATCACCGACAGCCTGGTAATCCCTGCCCGTTCAATCGACGCCATGGCCCGTGCCACTTCGCCGTAATTCACCCCATCGTCCGCCTGCAACTGCACGCGCACCTCGGGGTCCTTGGCCTTCGCCGACTTGAGGTTGAACTCCAGCAAGTCCGGCTGTATCTCGTCCTTGTTGATAAACAGTTTGCCGGCACCGTCGATGCTCACCACCAACGGGTCTTTCTGCTCCACCGGCGCCACCGCTTCGGTCTTGGGCAGGTTGATCGGAATCGCGTTGGTCAGCAGCGGTGCGGTGACGATGAACACCACCAGCAACACCAGCATCACATCCACCAGCGGCGTCACGTTGATCTCACTGAGCACCTCATCGGTGTCTTGCGTGGAGAAGGCCATATCAGGACGCCTCCTTCACTTTCTGCACGCTGCCCTGGGCCGCCACTTTGTGCGCCGTCGGGTGGATCAGCACACGGAACGAACTCTTCTGCGCCAGGCTGTAGAAGTCGTGGGCGAAGTCATCCAGGTCCGCCGCCGTCAGTTTCAAACGACGCAAAAAATAGTTGTAAACCAGCACCGCCGGCACCGCGACGGCGATCCCTACGCCGGTGGCGACCAGTGCCGCGCCAATCGGCCCGGCGACCGTTTCAAGGCTTGCCGAGCCCGCCGCGCTGATGCCTTTCAACGCTTCCATGATTCCCCACACCGTGCCAAACAGACCAATGAACGGCGAGGTGCTGCCAATGCTCGCGAGTACCGCCAACCCGGTTTCCAGCGACCGGCGCTCGCGCACGATCTGCTGTCGCAAGGCTCGCTCCAGACGATCCTGATGATTGATCGCCTGGCTCAGGTCCGCCGCCTGCGGCGCCTCGCCCACCTGGATGGCCGCATAACCGGCCTGTGCAACCCGGGCTGCCGCTCCGGGCCTGGTTTCGCTCAGTTCGGCCGCCGAGTCGAGACTCGAAGCGGCCCAGAACTGTTGATGAAACTTTCGATCCTGTGCCTTGAGGCGACCGAACTGCACGCCCTTGAGCAATGCCAGACCCCAGGTCGCGACGGAAAAAACCACCAGCAGCCAGATCACCGCGCTTTCGATGGATTCAAGTGGAGATGCCAGTAACGTCATGATGTATTCCTCGTGTAAACGTTTCGCGCGAATTTGGTTTCGGTTTAATGAATCTTGAAATCGATCGGCACACTGACCCAACCGTCCTGGGCGACATCACCCTGCTTGGCCGGCACGAAACTCCAGTGCTTCACTGCATTCAGCGCCGCCTCATCAAGCGCATCGCGGCCACTGCTTTTCTGCAGCTGGATATCGCCGGGCTTGCCGCTGGCCAGCACATGCACGCGCAACAACACCGTGCCCTCCCAGCCTTTACGCTGGGCCAGCGAGGGGTATTCCGGTGCCGGGTTTTTCAAGTAACCGGCGGTGGCCGAGGCCGGTGTCACAGGTGCGGGCGCAGGCGGTGCAGGTGGCACCGGGGCCGCGACAGGCGCTGCCGGTTGTGGCGGCGCAGGTGGTTGTTCAACGGCTTTTGGCGCCGGCTTCGCTACCGGTTTGGCGACAGGTTTGGGCTTGGGAACCGGCTTCGGTGGCGGCGGCTTCACAGCCAGTTCGTCTTCCACGGGCGCAAGCGGCTCAACCACTGGCTGGACAGGTTGCGGTGGCGGCGGCTCGACCACCGGTGGCGCCGGACGCGAGAACTCGATGGTCATCGGCGGAATCTGCGGTGGCACGATGGGCAGCACGGTGGTCGGTTGCTGATTGACCCAATAGATCACCGCGCCATGCACCAGCAACGCCAGCAAGCCCAGCACGATCGTTTCCCGTCGGCGAAGGACGCCTTTTGGCGCGCGCTGCAAACGCAACTGGCCCAAGGGCACCCGGTGCGGTCGGCCGAGGTCGACCAGCTCACCACCGGGTGCCTGGCGCCACAGCACTTCATGTGCACCGGCGGCGGTCTGGACATTGCCCATTGTTTAACTCCCTGCGGTCTCTTTGCGGATTACCGGAACGTCGTGCTGAACATCCCCCGACGACGTCCTGGTAGAGCAATCATTGGCTTGAACGCTTAGCTCTGAAAGTAATGTTTAAACTTATGTTTAGACCTTTAGTGAATATATAAAACCATCAACCCACCGCCAGAGCCCGCCGTTCAAGGGCTCCGGCGTAGTGGAAAAAAACCGATGCCTTGCCCGCATTGAAAGTATTCATTCAAGGCATGGTTTTTTGCCGTCAGAAGTCGTATCGACCGGTCACGCCCAGCGTCCGCGGTGTGCCGAGCAGGCCTTCATAACCGCCATTGGCGGCCGTCCACAGCGTCGTGTAGTAGGTTTTGTCGAAGGCGTTTTTCAGCCACAGCGAAACGTCCCACTGCCCCTGATTGAAGTCGCCGCGAAGGCCGGTGGACAGGTTGACCACCGCATAACTCGGGATCTGCCCGAAGTCGGAATCTTCCACCGTGCCCACCGCTTTGGAGCGGAACGCATAGCTGGCGGTGACGTACTCTTCGAAGCCGTTGCTCAGGTTCCATTTGTATTCGCCATTGGCGTTGCCGATCCATTTCGAAGCACCGACCACTTGATGACCGCTGAGGTCGCAGGACGCTGGAGCGCCCGGCGCCAGGCTGACTTCCGGCGGGCAAGGTGCGTCCTTGTAGGAGAGGTAGCTGACGTCGTTGTACGAGCCGTTGATGTTCAGCGTCAGGCCACGCAGCGGGATCAGGGTGCTTTCAAACTCCACGCCACGGGAGCGCACGGAACCGGCGTTCGTCAGGTATTGCACGCGATTGACGGCGTCGTAGGCGTTGGTCTGATAGCCGTTGACCTGGGTCCAGAACAGGTTGGCATTGAGTTGCAGGCGACGGTCCCACAGGGTGCTCTTGAAACCGAGCTCGGCGTTATTGGCGCGCTCGGTGCCGATCAGCAGCGAGTCGGCGCCGGCAACCGCTGCCGTGCCTACCGCCAGATTGACCCCGCCGGACTTTTCGCCATGGGACAAGGTGGCGTATGTGAGCAGGTCGTCGGTGATGCGGTAGCTGAGGTTCAACAGACCCGAAGGGCTGGAGCTGTACTGATTCAGATCGCCGGAGTCGAAAGCGCCGGCACGACCGCGCCGTGCGGCGGCGGCCGCACCGGTTACCGCAACGCCACCGACCGGTGCCTCGCGCGTGACATTGGCGTTTTTCTCTTCATAGGTGCCACGTAGCCCGGCGGTGAAATCCAGGCGTTCGGTCAAGTGCCAGGTGCCTTGGGCGAACAGCGCAAAGCTGTTGGTTTCGATATGACCGTTGCCGACGCTGTCGATGTTGTTCAGCGCACCGTTAGGTGTACCGCTCCAGATATCCGCTTGCGGTCCGTAGAAGGTGAAGGATTTGTTGTCCAGGTCGGAACCGAAGTAGTAGGCGCCGAGCACGTAATCGAAGAGTCCACCGGTAGGCGACGCCAGGCGAAACTCCTGAGAGTACTGCTTATCCTCCACCGAAACGCCAGCGTTGTGGAAGGCGGATACGTTCAGACCATCATCGTTGCGCGGGGTGAAATTCCACCAGCGATAGGAGCTGATAGAGGTCAGGGTGAAGTCGCTTGGCAGCGTCCAGTTGGCCTCGACCGAAGTACCACCCTGATGCACGGTGACGTGCTGTTCGTTGTTCAGGTTGACCTTGCGGTGCGTGCCGTCGACCAGTGTCGCGCCCGCCGCGTTGGCCCGGGTCTGATACAGGTTGGTGCCATTGATGGTTGGGCCGGTGTTGTACAACACACGGGTGCCGGCGCTGGAATCTTCCTCGTTGTAGTCGCCGATCCAGCGCAAGTTGAACGACTCGTTAGGCTTGAACAGCAACTGCCCACGGAAGCCTTCGCGGGAGCCACCGTTCAAATCGTGGCCGTCGAATTCATTCTTGATGTCACCGTCGCTGCGGGTGCGATACGCGGAAAAACGTCCCGCCAGCTCGTCGTTCAGCGGGCCGGAAATCGTGCCCTTGGTCTGGAAGTAGCCATCCTCGCCCACCGAAGATTCGATGCTGCGTTCAGGGGTAAAGGTCGGCGCGCGGGTGCTGATGTTGATCACGCCGGCGGTGGTGTTCTTGCCGAACAAGGTGCCTTGCGGACCACGCAGCACTTCGAGTTGCTCGATGTCCATCAGGTCGAATACAGCCATGCCGGGGCGGCCGAGGTAAACGTTGTCGATGTACAGGCCGACACTGCCTTCCAGGCCATCGCTGGCCGGGTTGTTGCCCAGGCCACGGATCGACACGCTGGACTGGCGCGCATGCATGTAGGCGACGTTGACGCTCGGCACCAGTTGCTGCAGATCCTGGATGCGATAGACCCGCTGGGTTTCCAGGGTCTGGCCACTGACCACGCTCATCGGCGTCGGCACATCCTGAGAACTTTCTTCGCGGCGGCGAGTGGTGACCGTCACGGTTTCCAATTGCGCGCTGTCGGCCGTGGCGGCCTTGACCGGAATGGATTCCGGGGTGGCGCTGTCGGCTGCATAGCCTTGGGTCCAACTGGCGCTGCCTGCCAGCAACAAGGCCAGTGGCAGGCGTTTGAGCCGTTGGGGTGAAGAGGTTGAAGCGAGGTGCAACGGACTCATAAGGCGGGGTTCCCGATCAAAGTAAATGCTGTGTTGCTTGCCAGGCCGCCATCGCGAGCAAGCTCGCTCCCACACTGATCCTGTGAACTGCGAAGATCCCCTGTGGTAGCGAGCTTGCTCGCGATAGCGTCAGTTCAGACGCCGTCGATATCCGGCCCTTTCACCGTCTGGCTGACCTGCCCGTTCACCCCCACCGGCACTTCCCCCTTGAGCGTCACCCGGCGCACGATGCGATCCTGGGTCCCGTAGTCATCCACCGCGTAATGCTGGGTGGAGCGGTTGTCCCAGATCGCCACATCACCGGCCTTCCAGCGCCAGCGCACGATGTTTTCCTGGCGGATCACATGGCTCTGCAACAGACCGAACAGGTGCGCCGAATCGGCCTGGGAATAACCCTTGATGCGTTTGACGAAATGCCCCAGCAACAGGCTCTTCTCACCGCTGACCGGGTGCACGCGGACCACCGGATGCTCGGTCTCGTACACGGTCGAAGTGAAGATCTTGCGATAGCGCTCCAGCTTCTCGGCCGAGACGTCAGGCCTGGTGCCGGCGTAGTCGTATTCGTTGCTGTGCACGGCGACCAGCTTGTCGGCCAGCTCACGCAGCTCCACCGACAGCCCGTCATAGGCAGTGGCGGTGTTGGCCCACAGGGTGTCGCCGCCGAAAGCCGGGGCCACCACCGAGCGCAGGATCGAGGCTTTTGGGTAGGCTTCGACGAAGGTCACGTCGGTGTGCCAGGAGCTCGCACGCTGGCCCTCGGCACCGTCCAGCTCCAGCAGAAAACGCGTACCTTCGCGCACCGGCACAGTCGGGTGCGCCACCGGTTCGCCGAGCAGGTGGGCGAACGCCTCCTGGCGTTGGTCGTCGAGTTGGGTCTGGTCGCGGAAGAAGATCACTTTGTATTGCAGCAGTGCCTGTTGAATGGCTTCAACAGTGGCGGCATCCAGCTCGCCCGAAAGCTGTACGCCACGGATTTCGGCACCGATGCGACCGGCCACCGGATGGATTTCAAGCGCGTGAACAGCGGGTTGTACAGCGAAAGCGGCATTGCTCATGGGTAGACCCTCATCAGACTGCTTGCGGTTGAACCGGCCGCGAAACACTGCTCTATCTATATTCTATTTAGATCTAATAGATATCTATATGCTTCGTTGACGGAATAAGAGGTTGCATTTAAAACCTCAGTCAACCCTCGTCGCAAATGCCTTCGAGCTATTTTTAGGATGCCGGAAAAGCATATGGATCTTCGCCAGTTGCGTTACTTCATCGCCCTCGACGAACACCGCAGTTTCGTGCGCGCAGCCGAGGCCATGGGCATTACCCAGCCGGCCTTCAGCCGCAGCATTCAGGGGCTCGAACACGAGTTCGGCTGCGTCCTGGTGGACCGTGGCAACAAGGATTTGCGCCCCACCCCTGAAGGCTTGGTGGTGCTGCAACATGCCCGCAGCCTGGTGCAGGGTGCGGCGTTGCTCAGTTGCGAAGTGACGCAGATGACCAAGCTCGATGCCGGTGAACTGCGCTTCGGTTGCGGCCCGGCACCGGCGGTGAAACTGGTACCGGATGCGGTGGCGCAGTTCATCAACGCGCACCCGAAAGTGCGTACCTGTTTCGAGGTGGATAACTGGGAGAAACTCAGCCGCGCCCTGAGCCGTGAAGAGATCGAATTCTTCATCGCCGACATCCGCCATTTCGAGTCCGATCCGAACTTCCAGACCCAGGCTCTGACGCCCAAGCGCGGCGTGTTTTTCTGCCGGCCAGGGCATCCGCTGCTGGCCAAGGAGAGCCTGTCGACCAACGACATGTTCGATTACCCGCTGGCGACCACGATGATCCCGCCGGGCATTCGCAAACTGCTGGCGAACCTCAGTGGGCGGGTGGATTTTTCACCGAGCATCGAGACCGAACATTTTCCGGCGCTGGTGAAAGTGGTGCTGCAATCCAACGCCATCGGCGTGGGGACTGAAGAAGCGTTTATTGAAGACATTGCCCAGGGCTCGCTGGTGCTGCTGCACTGGCGCAACCTGCCGCAGAACATTGAGAGCATGAATGCGCGGTGCGGGATTGTCAGCCGCACGGGGTTCCGGTTGTCACCGGCGGCGCGGGCGATGATCGAAACGTTGGTGGCGGTGGACAGGCAGCAGATCAGCGTTGCTGTTTAGGGCCCCTTCGCGAGCAAGCCCGCTCCCACATTGGATTTGTGTACGACGCAAGTCCAATGTGGGAGCGGGCTTGCTCGCGAAAGCGTCCGCATTGACGACAAAAATTCAGAGCTTCGCCGCAGCCAACTCCGGCGCCACCCAATCACTGACCTTGAACGACTTGCGAATCAGCTTCTGCTGCGAAGCCAGGTCCACGGCATCCTGCAATTTGCCGAGGAACACCGGGTCAAGCGTCGAGGGGAACACCTCGCTCAGTTTCTGATCCTTCAGGTCCTGTGTGAGGATCACCGCCGGATAACTCGCCAGCCCCGACACCAACTGAATGTAGGCGTCCTTGTTGCTGTCCTGGGTCAGCCACTCCACGGCCTGCTGTTGGGCCTTGAGCAGTTTCGCCACCGCCTCCGGATGCGCATCGACAAACTTTCCAGTCCCTATCAGCACCGCCTGCACGCTGCCCGCACCGCCCAGATCCTTGGTGTTTAGCGGCAACTCGGCCAGCCCCTTGGCTTGCAACGCCGTCAGCCCGGAACCGCCCCACGAGGCATCGATCTGCTTCGCCGCCAGCGCCGCGACCGCCGCGTTGAAGTCGAGGTTGATGACTTTCACATCCTTCTCGCTCAACCCCTGGCTAGCCAACGCCGCGTCGAAGGACAGCTGGCTGGCGGTGCCACGGAAGATGGCCACGCGTTTGCCCTTGAGGTCCTGCAGGGTCTTGATCCCTGAACCCGGCACCACGCCGAGGTAATGCTTCACCCCGCGTGCCGAGGCGCTGAGCAGTCGTGTATCCAGACCATTGGATTTGCCGATGATGGCCGCCAGATCGCCGAGGTAGGCCAGGTCCACTTGACCGTTGGCGAACGCCTCGTTGATCACCGGGCCTGCGCCCTTGAAGAAGCTCCACTGAATCTTGATGCCTTGATCGGCGAAAGCCTTTTCGAAGATCTGTTGATCACGCAGCACATCCACGACACCGCCACCACTGTGCTGGGTACCGGCACTCAGGTCCGGCACGGCGATGCGGATTTCCTTGAGTTCACCAGCGTTGGCCGTGAAAGCCAGCAGGCCCGCCAGGGCCGGTGCGGCGAACAGACTGATGACACGTTTGAAGGGAAGGTTCATGGGTGCGGCTCCTTGAGGCAACGGGCGTTGAGGAGCCGAAAGTAGGCCCAAGTAGAACCAACACTTAAATACTATAAATTCACATTTTTAGACTATTTAGATCTATATCAACGCCTGCGGACCTCTCCGTGGCGTATGCCTTGGCAGCATCAAAAATATTCTTCGAATGCATTGGATGCAGTGGCTTATGGAGGCCTTAAATGGTTTCGCTTATCTCTCAATAGTATTGATTTTAATTTTTATAGATCAATTTTGCATACGCCTTGGACCCTGTGGGAGCGGGCTTGCTCGCGAAAAGGGAGTGTCAGTCACTTCATGGCTGCCTGATACGCCGCTTTCGCGAGCAAGCCCGCTCCCACAAAAAAGCAGGCCTGTATTGCAACTCGACAACGGAGGTCATCCATGGCCCGTGTTTCTCTGCTCAGCTTGCCATTGCCCGCGCCGTCGCTTGAAAGCAAGCAGCGCTGGCCGAGCCTGAACCATCGGCTGTTGCCATGGTTGTTGCCGACTCTCCTGTTCAGCCTCTGGTGGCTCGCCAGCCGCAATCACTGGATGAGCGAGCAGATCCTGCCGGCGCCGACCCTGGTCTGGAGCAGCGCACTGGAACTGTCCCAAGGCGAGTTGTGGGGCCATTTGTGGATCAGCCTGCAACGCTTGTTCTGGGGGCTGCTGGCAGGGATCAGCGCAGGTGCTGTTTTGGGTGCCGCACTGGGCTTCAGTCGTCGACTGGAGCGTCTGGTATTTCCAACCTTCGCCGGGTTGGCGCAAGTTCCGACCCTGGCCTGGATTCCATTGTTCATGGTGTTTTTCGGCATTGGCGAAGTACTGAAACTGGTGGTGTTGATCAAGGCCATCGTGGTGCCGGTGACCCTGCATACGCTGGTCGGTGTGCGTGATGCACAACCAAAACTGCGCGAAGCCGCCGCCGTGTTGCGCTTGCCCAGGCATCTGTTGATCCGACGCCTGGTGTTGCCTGCCGCACTGCCGGCATTCATGGCCGGTGTGCGCCTCGCACTGGCCGCCGGCTGGACTTCACTGCTCGCTGTTGAACTGCTCGCTTCCAGTGAAGGCATCAGCTACCTGATGGTCTGGGCGCGGCAGCTGTTCATGCTCGACATCGTGTTCGTGTGCATTGTGGTGATCGGTTTGATCGGTGTGGCGATGGATCGCGGCATCGGTTTGCTGGACAGGAAACTGGTGCACTGGCCGCACCCGGCCACGGCCGAAATCCGTCGCGGGCCGCGTTATCGAGGTTGGCAGCGATTGCAACCGTGGCTGCTGCCACTGGCGCTTCTGGCGTTGTGGCAACTGACCTCGGATCAGCAATGGATCGACGCGAACATTCTGGTCAGCCCGCTGGCCGTCCTGCAGACCACTCGGGATGGTTTGCTCGACGGCACATTGCTTGGTGGCATGGCCCTGAGCCTGGGCCGAACCCTTGGCGGGTTGCTGCTCGGTGGCGGGCTCGGGTTTGCCTTGGGATTGCTGCTGGGGTTGTCGCGCACCAGTGAACGCGTGCTCGGGCCAACCCTCGCCGCCATCCGTCAGATCGCCATTTTCGCCTGGGTGCCGCTGCTCACCGCGTGGTTCGGCCTGGGGGAATTGGCCAAATGGGTGTTCGTTGCCCTCGCCGCCTTTTTCCCGCTGTTTATCGCCACCCAACGCAGCGTCGTCCACCTCTCGCCGCAACTGAACGAGGCCGCGCAGGTGTTGCGCCTGAGTCTGCGTCAGCGCCTGGTTCGACTGGTACTACCGGGCGCGGCACCGGGAATTTTTGCAGGGCTTCGGCTGAGCCTTATCTACGCCTGGCTCGGCACCATTGGCGCTGAATACTTCATGCCGTCCAACGGCGGCATCGGCAGCCAGATGATCGGCGCCCAGCAACTGCTGCGCATGGACCTGATCATGGCCGGCATGCTGCTGGTGGGCCTGACCGGCGCCCTGCTCAACCTCATTGGCCAACGCCTGGAAATCCGCGTCACTCGCTGGAGACACGCATGAACGCACCGATAGTCAGCTTCAATCACGTGGGCAAAACCTTCGACGTCGACGGCTTCACACTTGAGGCCATTCGCGAATTCAACCTGGACATCGCCGAGGGCGAGTTCGTCGCCATTGTCGGCTCCAGCGGTTGCGGCAAATCCACTTTGCTGCGGCTGCTGGTGGGCCTCGATACGCAGTTTCGCGGGCAAATCAGCGTTGACGGAAAAGCCGTCACCGGCATCGGCGGCGAGCGCGGCATCGTCTTTCAGGAACACCGCTTGTTCCCGTGGCTGAGCGTGGCCGACAACATCGGCCTGGGCCTGGTCAACGAGCCATTGAGCGCTGCGCAAAAGCACAGGCGCATCCATGATTTCATCGAACTGGTGGGCCTGGTCGACTTCGCCCGCGCCTATCCGCACCAGCTCTCCGGCGGCATGGCCCAGCGCGTGGCCATTGCTCGCGGCCTGGTGGCCAGCCCACGGATTCTGCTGCTGGATGAGCCCTTCGGCGCCCTCGACGCACTGACCCGCCAGCAGATGCAGGACGAACTGTTGGCGATCCGCGCCCGGGCAAAAATCACCACCGTGCTGGTCACCCACGATGTCGAGGAAGCGATCTTCCTCGCCGACCGTGTCGTGGTGATGGAGCCGCGTCCGGGGCGGATCAAGCAAGTGGTCGACATTGCCCTGCCCCATCCGCGCCAGCGCAGCAGTTTCGACTTCCACCAGTTACGCGAGGAACTGCTTCACGAACTCACCAGCGACGATCACTACCAGCCCCCCGTGCCGGTGCAGGTCCGCGATCTGCCGTTGTCCTTCATTGCCTACTGAAAAAGGAAATTCTTGATGCCGCAACGTCCCAACTTTCTAGTGATCCTGGCCGATGACCTGGGCTTTTCCGACATCGGCGCCTTCGGTGGCGAAATCAACACGCCGAACCTCGATGCACTGGCCAACAATGGCCTGCGCTTGACCGACTTCCACACCGCGCCGACCTGCTCGCCGACCCGCTCGATGCTGCTCACCGGTACCGACCACCACATCGCCGGCATCGGTACCATGGCCGAAGCCCTGACCCCGGACCTGATCGGCAAACCGGGTTACGAAGGACACTTGAACGACCGCGTGGTCGCCCTGCCCGAGCTGCTGCGCGAGGCCGGTTACCAGACATTGATGAGCGGCAAATGGCACCTGGGCCTGACCGCAGAGCTGGCGCCTCACGCCCGGGGTTTCGAGCGTTCGTTTTCGCTGTTGCCCGGCGCGGCCAACCATTACGGCTTCGAGCCGACCTACGATGAAACGACGCCACGGCTGCTGAAATCCACCCCGGCGCTGTACATCGAAGACGACCAATTCATCGATGAACTGCCGAAGGATTTTTATTCCTCCGATGCCTTTGGCGACAAGCTGCTGCAATACCTCAAGGAGCGCGACCAGACCCGGCCGTTCTTCGCCTACCTGCCGTTTTCCGCGCCCCACTGGCCGCTGCAGGCGCCGGCCGAGGTGGTGGAAAAATACCGCGGGCGCTATGACGCCGGCCCTGAAGTACTGCGACTAGAGCGTCTGGAAAAACTCAAGAAACTGGGGCTGATCGAGGCCGATGTCGAGCCGCATCCGTTGATCCAGTTGACTGCACAATGGGACGCCCTGAACGACGAGCAACGGCAGATCTCCGCGCGGGCCATGGAGGTTTATGCGGCGATGGTCGAGCGCATGGACTGGAACATCGGGCGGGTTGTCGATTACTTGCGCCAGCAGGGGCAACTGGACAACACCTTCATCCTGTTCATGTCCGATAACGGTGCCGAAGGGGCGTTGCTGGAGGCCTTTCCGAAATTCGGCCCGCAGTTGCTTACCTATCTCAACCAGCATTACGACAACAGCCTGGACAACATCGGTCGCGCCAACTCCTACGTCTGGTACGGGCCGAACTGGGCACAAGTGGCGACCGCGCCGTCGCGGCTGTTCAAAGCCTTCACGACCGAAGGCGGGATCCGTGTTCCGACGCTGGTGCACTACCCGCAGCTGCCGCTCAAGGGCCAGATCAGCCATGGGTTTGGCACGGTGATGGACATCACGCCGACCATTCTTGATCTGGCCGGCGTGCGTCATCCAGGCAAGCAGTGGCACGGCAAACCCGTGGCGGAAGTTCGAGGCAAGTCGTGGCTTGGGTTCTTGTCGGGCGAGACGGCGCAAGTGCATGACGAGCACACCGTCACCGGTTGGGAATTGTTCGGACGACGGGCGATTCGGCAAGGGCAATGGAAGGCGGTCTACATCCCGGGACCGGTGGGGCCGGCGACCTGGCAGCTGTATGACCTGGGCAATGATCCGGGGGAGATTCATGACCTGGCGTCGAGCCAACCGCAGAAGCTCAGTGCCTTGATCGAACATTGGCAGCGGTATGTGGATGAGACAGGGGTGATCTTGAGTGAGTCGCCGTTTCAGCCGGATTGATATTGCCTGATGCACCGCATTCGCGAGCAAGCCCGCTCCCACAGGGGATCTCGGTTGTTCACAAATAATGTGTTCTCTGAAGATCAAATGTGGGAGCGGGCTTGCTCGCGAAGAGGCCCTTGCAGACAACCATCAAGCCCGAGCCGTACGCACCTTATCCCCGACCACTTCGTCCTTGCGCTCAAACCGGTTGGCCCGCGCAAACGTACCGAAATCATTGAACCGCACACCCATCTCGCGCATCACCTTGTGTCCCACCGGCACGGTGAGCTGCCGGATGTAGAACGGTTCCTTCACCACAAAATGATGAATCCCGTGGCTGCTGCCGAAGTTGAAGCAGAACGCCTGCAACGGCCACAGCCACCACGCGTTCAGCACTTGCGTCTGCTGCATCACGTTGCCCGGCTCCACGTCACCGTAGTAGTGCATGTTCGAGCTGATGAAGTGCAAGCAAAACGTGCGCAACACGTTCGGGCCGATGATCACGACCGCCGCGATGTCGATCACCTGCATCACCGACAACGTGGTCGCCGACCACTCGATAGGTGCGCCCATCAGATGCGCAACGCCATTCGCTGCGTGGAAACCGAGAAACACGTACCACGCGCCCCAATGCATCAGCGCCAGCGGTGCGTAGACCTTCAGGGTGCGCTGGACGATGTTGATCTTTTGCGCCCAGGTCTTGGCCCGCAGCATGCGGATGAACGACGACATCATGTTGTCGCCAATCATCAAGAATCGCGCGATGCCCCAAGGCTCGCCGTTGGTAATGGCGCGTTCTTCCATATCGGTTTCAGAGCCCGACACCTTGTGGTGATTGAGGTGCAGATGGCGGCGAATCCACGGATTGATAGTGCTAGGCCGCGCCAGCCACACCAGCCCCATCATCAGGTTGTGCGGCACCTTCTGCTTGCGGAAGTACATGCTGTGGATCAGGTCGTGCTCCAGCTCATGGGTCAACGAGGCGAAAAATGCGTTGAGCAACAGGCACGCCCACCACGCCATGTGCCCGGTCATATAGAGCACCGCTGAGCCGACCATACCGGCGATGGCGAAGGTCAGAATGCCTGCGCCGAGGGCGTCCTGATGCTTGAGAATCGGGTATTGCTCACGCAACTCGACGCCTCTGGCCAGCACCACTTCACGGATATGGGCCGATCGTTGGGCTGCATTCAGTCGTTGGGGGCTTGCAGAAGTACCGTCCATGCTTCCATCCTCTGGTTATTGATGGTTGCATCCTGCCTTGCGAACCCTCGCAACGCGGTAGCCGAGAACGCCAACCTGTTGACCGGAAGCGCCAATCAGCATGACTGAACCGACCTCCCTCGCCAGCTGGACCCGCGCCCTGCGCAAGCAACTCGATGCCCTGGGCATCGACAGCACCGCCCTGTGCCAGCAAGCGGGGCTCGACCCGCAACTGATGGACGACCCGAACGCGCGCTACCCACTGTCGGGCACCACGCACCTGTGGAATCTGGCGGTGCAGGCCAGCGGTGACCCGGCGATCGGTTTGCGGGTTTCGCGTTTCGTCAGCCCGACCACCTTCCATGCGCTGGGTTATGCGCTGGTGGCCAGCGGTAGCCTGCGGGAAGTGTTCGAGCGCATCGTGCGCTATCACCAGGTGGTCAGCGATGCCCTGGAACTGGAACTGACCCGTGCCGAGGATCGCTACCGTTTCAGCCTGAAAATCCCGGCCGGCAACCCCGCCCCGGCCTTCGAAGCCATCGATGCGTTCATGGCGATTTACGTGCGCACCTGCCGCAATCGCCTGGGTCGCGACTACGCGCCACTGGCGACCTACCTACGTCGCCCGGAGCCGGCGGACGCGCACCAATGGCATAAAGTCTTCCGCTCGCCCATGAACTTCGGCGCCGACGAAGACCGGTTGGAGTTTGCCCTCGTCGACTTCGACAGCCACCTGGATGACGCCAACCCGGAACTGGCCGAACACAACGAAACCGTGCTCAAACGCACCCTGGCACAACTCAAGCCGCTGACCTGGGAGCGCAAGGTTCGCGATGCCATTGAAGAACAACTGCCCGAAGGCGAACCCAGCGCCGAACACATCGCCAAGGCCCTGCACCTGAGCCTGCGCAGCCTGCAACGGCACCTGGCCGATGAAGGCTGCCGGTTCGACACGCTGCTCAACGAAAGCCGCGAAAACCTCGCCCTACTGCACCTGCGCGACCCTCAAGTCTCGCTGAGCGAAATCAGTTACCTGCTCGGGTTTGCTGACACCAGCAGCTTCAGTCGCGCGTTCAAGCGCTGGACCGGGATGACACCGGGGCAGTTTCGGGATGGGTTGCGGTGATTGATTCTGAAGGTGGGTTGTCTTATCCGGCCTCTTCGCGAGCAAGTCGGATCGCCGCACCGCCGCTCCCACAGGTTTTTTCGGCGACCACAAACTTTTGATTCACACAAATCCACTGTGGGAGCGGGCTTGCTCGCGAAGGCGTCAGTTCAGCCATATCAATATCGACTGACACACCGCTTTCGCGAGCAAGCCCGCTCCCACAATGGTTCGGTGTTCACCGTCAGATTGTGGCCAGTGCCCGCAATCGCTCGGCATCGAGGATTTCAATTTCGCCGTAACTCAGCCCGATGATCCCCTGCCCCTGCAGTTCCTTGAGAATCTGGTTGGTGGTCTGGCGCGACAGCGACAGCATTGCGGCAAGCTGCTCCTGGGGCAGTTGCAGGACGCGGCGCGCAGGGATGGTCTCGCCATAGCCTTCGGCGATCATCAATAAGCGGTGCGCCAGCCGTGCCGGGGCCGGCAACAGGCTCAGTTGTTCGAGGTTGATGAAGGTCATGCGCAATTTCTGGCTCATCAGCAATGCCAGTTGCCGCCAGTGCTGCGGATGCTCATCGAGCAGCGCCAGCAAGGTGTTCTGGGGAATGTGCAGCAGCGTGCACTGGCCCATGCCGTAGGCATCGTGAGTGCGTGGCTGGCCATCGAACAGGCAGATTTCGCCGAACCAGTGCGGCGGCTCCACCAGGCTCAGCAACGCTTCCTTGCCTTGCTCGCTGACGGCACCGACGCGCACCGCGCCTTCAAGCACCGCGTACAGGCCACAGGGCGGATCGCCACGCTTGAACAGCCGCTGGCCTGGCGACAGGCGCCGCAGCCTGGCCACCGACAGCAGGCTATCCTGTAGGGAAACAGGCAAATGGCTGAACCACTGACCGCTCATCAGGCGTGGACGCCAGACCTGCATATCCATGAAAACTCCTAGAGATTGTCGCCTGGCTGACAGAGCGGGAAATGGCCCCGGGGCATGATCAATCACCCTACAGGAGAACAACAATGAAAAGCCTCGTCGACCACCTCAGTCAATACGCCGCCTACCACCGTGACCCGCGCAACATTGCATCGCACTTTATCGGCATTCCGCTGATCGTGGTTGCCGTCGCGGTATTGCTGTCCCGGCCGCAATGGTCGCTGGGCGGCGTGTGGCTGTCACCGGCGGTGCTCGTCTCGCTGGCGTCGGCGTGGTTTTACCTGCGTCTGGAGTTGCGCCTGGGCGTGTTGATGACCGTATTGCTCGGGCTAAGCGTCTGGGCCGGTCATGCGCTGGCACAGCAAAGCACGCTGGTGTGGCTGGGCAGCGGCGTGGCGATGTTCGTGATCGGTTGGGCGATCCAGTTTGTCGGCCATCACTACGAAGGGCGCAAACCGGCATTTGTCGATGACGTGACCGGGCTAATTGTCGGGCCGCTGTTTGTGGTGGCCGAGTTGGCGTTCATGCTGGGGATGCGGCATGACCTCAAAGAGCAGATCGAGGCGCGGGCGGGTGGTGTGCGGGTCAATCCGAAGCGTGCTGCTGTCTAGATCGCAATCGCGAGCAAGCTCGCTCCCACAGAGGATCTATGGTGCACATAGACCCCCTGTGGGAGCGGGCTTGCTCGCGAAGCTTTTGCTTTAGATGTTGGCGACCTTCTGCCAGACCTTCGGCTTGAAGAACAGCGTCTCGCCTTTTGCCAAACCAACCAGACTGTCGTGATCCTTGACCACTTCGGCCTCGATCAGATCGCTCTGCCCTTCAACCTTAAGCGTCACCCGCGTTGTCGCGCCCAGCGGACGAATGTCCCGCACTTCCGCCGCGTGGTGGTCTTCCAGTTCATGGCGTGACAGCGACACCTCGTGCGGGCGGAACAGCACGTGGTTGTCTTCGCCCAGGTGCAGTCGGTTCGAATCACCGAGGAAGTGATAGACGAAATCGCTGGCCGGGTTTTCGTAGACGTCACCCGGTGAGCCGATCTGCTCGATCACACCCTTGTTCATCACCACGATACGGTCGGCGACTTCCATCGCTTCTTCCTGGTCGTGGGTGACGAACACCGAGGTCAGGTTGATGTCTTCGTGCAACCGCGCCAGCCAGCGGCGCAGTTCCTTGCGAACCTTGGCGTCGAGGGCGCCGAAAGGTTCGTCGAGCAGCAGCACTTTCGGCTCCACCGCCAGGGCTCGGGCCAGGGCAATGCGCTGACGCTGTCCGCCGGAAAGTTGTTCCGGGTAGCGATCCGACAGCCAGTCCAGCTGCACCATGTTCAGCAGTTCGTGGACTTTGGTTGCGATCTGGCTTTCACTCGGGCGCTGGTTTTTCGGTTTCATGCGCAGGCCGAACGCGACGTTGTCGAACACCGTCATGTGGCGGAACAAGGCGTAGTGCTGGAACACGAATCCGACGTTGCGATCACGCACGTCGTGGCCGGAAACGTCTTCACCGTGGAACACGATGTTGCCCTGGTCCGGGGTCTCCAGGCCGGCGATGATTCGCAGCAGCGTGGTCTTGCCGCAGCCCGACGGACCGAGCAACGCGACGAGTTCGCCGCTCTGGATGTCCAGGCTGATGTTGTCCAGCGCCTTGAACGCGTGGAAGTTCTTGCTGACATTACGCACTTCGATCGACATGAATTATTCCTCCGCGGCGCTGGCGCGCAGGCGGTTAATACGGTTTTCGCTCCACTGCTTGAGCAGCAGGATGAAGAGCGCCAGGATCAGCAACAGGCTCGCCACGGCGAACGCGGCCACGTGGTTGTATTCGTTGTAGAGGATTTCCACGTGCAGCGGCAGGGTGTTAGTCACCCCGCGAATGTGCCCGGAAACCACCGACACCGCACCGAACTCCCCCATGGCCCGCGCGGTACACAACACCACGCCGTAGATCAGGCCCCATTTGATGTTGGGCACGGTGACGTGCCAGAACATCTGCCAGCCGTTGGCCCCGAGCAGGCGCGCGGCCTCCTCTTCCTGGGTACCTTGCTCCTGCATCAGCGGGATCAGTTCACGGGCCACGAACGGCACGGTGACGAAGATCGTCGCCAGCACGATGCCCGGCAGGGCGAAGACGATCTGGATGTCGTGGTCCTGCAACCATGGGCCGAACAGGCCTTGGGCGCCGAACATCAGCACATAGACCAGACCGGCGATCACCGGCGACACCGAGAACGGCAGGTCGATCAGTGTCACCAGCATGCTCTTGCCGCGGAACGAGTACTTGCTCACGCACCAGGCGGCGCTGACGCCAAACACCAGGTTCAGCGGCACCGAAATCAACACGGCGATGACCGTGAGTTTCAGGGCCGACAGCGCGTCCGGCTCAAAGATCGCGGTGAAGAACGCACCGAGGCCGAGCTTCAGGCCCTGGGACACCACGATGAACAACGGCAGCAACAGGAACAGCGCAAAAATCAGCCAGCCAAGGCCGATCAGGATTCGCCGCGAGGTCGCGCTGCCACGGCGGGCAGCGTTCGAGGAAGCGGCAGCAATAGACGATTGGGACATGGGTGCGCCTCCTTATGGGGTTTCGATGCGCCGCTGCAACAAGTTGATCAGCAGCAACAGGACGAAGGAAACCACCAGCATCAGTACACCAATGGAGGTAGCGCCGGTGTAATCGTATTGGTCGAGCTTGACCATGATCAGCAGCGGCAGAATCTCGGTTTTCATCGGCATGTTGCCGGCGATGAAAATCACCGAACCGTACTCGCCGACCCCGCGGGCAAAGGCCAAAGCGAAACCGGTAAGCCATGCCGGAAGCAGTGCCGGCAGCAGGATATGGCGGAAAACCTGCAAGGGTTTTGCACCCAGGCACGCCGCCGCTTCCTCGACTTCACGAGGAATATCCGCCAATACTGGCTGTACGGTACGTACTACGAATGGAAGTGTCACAAAAGTGAGGGCAAGGGTGATGCCCAGAGGGGTGTAGGCGATCTTGAAACCCAGATCCGCCGCAAACTGGCCGACCAGACCCGTAGGGGTGTACAACGCCGTCAGCGCAATACCGGCCACCGCCGTGGGCAATGCGAACGGCAAGTCGATCATTGCATCGATCACTTTTCGCCCTGGGAAGGTATAGCGCACTAATACCCAGGCCAGCAGCGTGCCGATGATGCCGTTGATGATCGCGGCACACAGGGCGGTGCCGAAGCTGAGCTTCAACGCGGCCAGCACCCGTGGCGCCGAGATGATTGCCCAGAACTGATCCCAGGTGAGTTGAGCGGCATGCACGAACATCGCCGCCAGTGGTATGAGCACAATCAGGCTGAGGTACACCAAGGTGTAGCCCAGCGTCAGCCCGAAGCCGGGTATGACGGGGGAGATACGACGCGACATAAAAGTCCTTGGTTAAAAAGCGATCCGCTAAACGCATCAATGTGGGAGCGGGCTTGCTCGCGAAGAGGCCATATCAGTCAACATTTACGTCGCCTGACACACCGCCTTCGCGAGCAAGCCCGCTCCCACAGTTACGAGCCCAGGCATCAGGCTCGTTGCGTGGCTTGAGTCAGATTACTGCGCCTGGTAGATCTGGTCGAACACGCCCCCATCATTGAAGAATTTCGGCTGTGCGACTTTCCAGCCGCCGAAATCCTTGTCGATGCTCACCAGCTCCAGTTTCGGGAACTGCTGGGCGTATTTGGCGGCCACGTCCTTGTCACGTGGACGATAGAAGTTCTTCGCCGCGATTTCCTGGCCGGCCGGGCTGTACAGGTACTTGAGGTAGGCTTCGGCGATCTGCCCGTTGCCCTTTTTCTCGGCATTTTTGTCGACTACCGCCACCGGCGGCTCAGCGAGGATCGACAGCGAAGGCACGACGATGTCGAACTTGTCGGCACCACCCTCTTCTTTCAGGGCCAGGAAGGCTTCGTTTTCCCAGGCCAGCAATACGTCGCCCTGACCGTTGTTGACGAAGGTAATGGTCGAGCCGCGGGCGCCGGTATCCAGCACTGGCACGTGCTTGAACAGGGTTTGCACGTATTCCTTGGCCTTGGCTTCGTCGCCGCCATTGGCTTTCAGGCCATAGGCCCAGGCCGCGAGGAAGTTCCAGCGCGCACCGCCGGAGGTCTTCGGATTCGGTGTGATCACCGAGACATCATTCTTGACCAGGTCGCCCCAGTCCTTGATGCCTTTAGGGTTGCCCTTGCGCACCAGGAACACGATGGTCGAGGTGTAAGGCGTACTGGCGGCCGGCAGGCGCTTTTGCCAGTCCGCCGGCAGGGACTTGCCAAGCTTGGCGATTTCGTCGATATCGCCGGCCAGGGCCAAGGTCACGACGTCGGCACGCAGGCCATCGATCACCGCCCGACCTTGCTTGCCCGAACCGCCGTGGGATTGCTGGATTTTCACGGAGTCACCGGCGTGGTCCTTTTGCCAGAACTTGATGAATTCGGCGTTGTAGTCCTGATACAGCTCGCGGGTCGGGTCGTACGACACGTTGAGCAGCTCATAATCCTTGGCAACGGCGGAACCGGCAAAAAGGGCGCTGGCCAGGGCGGCCAAAGCGAAATGACGAATCGACGACATGGTGAAAGCTCCTGGAATTCTTGGTTTGTTGGCTTTTTCTTATGGGATATCGCGTTGCCTGATTCGCCTCAGCCCGACTTGTTGCCCGGCTGCTGCAAACGGAATTTTTCCTTGCGTTCGATCTGCACCACCTGGGCGTTGTGCACAGTGATTTCCACGGCGCCAAAGCGCAGATCGCGCAGTGCACTCTGGATTTCACGCAGGATGGTGGCTTCGTCTTGACCGTCGACGCTACGCAGGGATGCGCTCATATTGCTGCTCCTTCAACTGAGAGGTTGCCTCGCAGTGTCGGCACTGCTTGCGGCTTGAGAGCAATACTAGAGAGGTGTAGATATTCTTAAAAAGACTATTTAAGAATGTTTATATAACCAGAAGAGATTAACTGTGGAGACAAGAGCTTGAGGTGAATCACCCTCTTTCAGGCACACCAAAAAAACCCTGTGGGAGCGAGCTTGCTCGCGATGAGGGAGTGTCAGCCACCAGAAATGTCGACGGATATTCCGCTATCGCGAGCAAGCTCGCTCCCACAGGTTTTGCTCCTACACGATCACCGGCTCATGCATCCAGTCAAGCTGCTCCGCCGGTACCGGCCGCCCGAACCAGTAGCCCTGACCCAGATCGCAATCGTGCTCGAGCAGAAATTCCGCCTGCTCAGCCTGCTCGATCCCCTCGGCATGCACCTGCATGCCCATACTCTGGGCCAGCGCAATGATCACCCGCGAGATCGCCGCATCATCCTCATCCCACGGCAATCCGGCGACGAAGCCCTGGTCGATTTTCAACTTCTGCACCGGCAGACGCTTGAGCCGCAGCAGCGATGAGTAACCCGTGCCGAAGTCGTCGATGGCCAGGCGCACACCCAGCTCGCGCAGGCGATGCATCTGCTCCAGCGCGACTTCCGGGTCTTCCATCACCGCGCTTTCAGTGACTTCCAGCTCGAGAAACGCCGGCTCCAGCCCGGTTTCGCGCAGGACCTGCGCCACCTGCTGATACAGCTCACGACGGGCGAACAGACGCGAAGAAACGTTGACCGCGACGAACGACAGCACCACCCCGTCCTGCTGCCACTGGCACATCTGCCGGCACGCCTGCGCCATGACCCAGGTGTCGATTTCTGCAATCAGACCGGTTCGTTCGGCGACCGGAATGAATTCCGCCGGCGACACCAGGCCCCGCTGCGAGTGCTGCCAACGCACCAGCGCCTCGACGCCGATCAGGCGACGGCTCTTGAGGTCGTGAACCGGCTGGTAATAGACCCGCAGCTCTTGTCGGTCCAGGGCGCGGCGCAATTCGAAGGCGATCTCGAGCCGTTGCTGGGCGTGGGCCGTCAGCTCTTCGGTGTACAGGGCATAATCATTGCGCCCCGCGCTCTTGGCCTTGAACAGTGCAGAGTCGGCATTGCGCAGCAGTTGCTCGACGCTCAACGCATCGCTGGGGAACAGGCTGATGCCGATGCTGGTGTTGATGGACAGCTGGTGCCCATCAATAAGGAACGGCTCTTTAAGGCCCTCGATGATCCGCTGAGCCAACGCAGCGGCCTGAACCAGTTGCGGACAGCTTTCGGCAAGTATGGCGAACTCATCCCCGCCCAACCGCGCCAGGGTGACGCCCGGACCGAACATGGCCCCCAGGCGCTCGGCCACAGCCTTGAGCAACTGGTCGCCAATGGTATGCCCGAGGCTGTCGTTGATCATCTTGAAGTGATCGAGATCGATCATCAGCAGCGCGCAGCCACGCTTATGGACCTGTGCCGAGGCCAGGGCCTGTTCGGCGCGGTCGATGAACAGCAGGCGGTTCGGCAGATCGGTCAGCGGATCGTGGTGCGCCAGGTGCATCAGTTCGTGTTCTGAATTCTTGATTGCACTGATGTCGGAAAACACCGCCACATATTGGCTCGGCCGGCCGTAGTCGTCGTGGATCAGGCGGATCGTTTGCCATTGCGGGTAAATCTCGCCGCTTTTGCGCCGGTTCCAGATTTCTCCACTCCACTCCCCGACACTGGCGAGCGTGGCAAACATCACCTGATAGAACTCAGGAGAGTGTCGCCCGGACTTGAACAGGTTGGGCCGCTGCCCCAGCACGTCCTCACACCCGTAACCGGTGATTTCCATGAACGCCCGGTTCACATGGACGATCAGACCTTCCCGATTGGTGACCAGCACGCCTTCGCGGGTGCAGTCGAACACGGCTGCCGCCTGGCGCAAGCGCATGCGGTCGGCATCGCGCTCACGCAGTTTGGCGCCGATACCCAGACACCGCAGCACCCGCGCCCGGGCAATGAAGATCAACCCGGCACTGAACAGCACCCAGACATAACCGTTGATCAGTTGCCATCGCAATCGCTCGGCAGAGCTATCGAAGAAACTGTTTAATAAATAGCCACTGATCTGCAGCCAAACCACAGAAAGCAGCAGATAGAGCAGCGCTGCACGCAAGGCATCGCGATAGGTGGCAGACATCCGGCGATCCATGTCCCTACAAAAAGGTTGGAATTATAGTTTAAAGACACATCCAGCCACTCTTATCTGAAAGGGTGACTGGTTTTCTGTGTGGGCTTAGTGATAATGCAACGGCTGTTTTTTCTTTATCGAGGGCCCTACAGCCTATGTGGTACGAAGGTTTTCTTGGCTTGTCGCCCTGGTCGCTGGTAGCAGTCACCCTGCTGATGACCCACGTCACGATCATCGCCGTCACGGTCTATCTGCATCGTTACTCGGCCCATCGCTCCCTGGAGCTGAATGCCGGCCTGAAGCATTTCTTCCGTTTCTGGCTGTGGCTGACCACGGCGCAGAACACCCGCGAATGGACCGCCATCCACCGCAAGCATCACGCCAAATGCGAAACCGTCGATGACCCGCACAGCCCGGTCATCAAGGGTTTGTCCACGGTGCTGCGCAAAGGCGCCGAGCTGTACCGCGCCGAAGCGGAAAACCCCGAGACGCTGCGCATCTACGGCAAGAACTGCCCCGAAGACTGGATCGAGCGCAACCTCTACAGCCGCTTCCCGCTGCTGGGCATCGCGATCATGGGCGTTATCGACCTGCTGCTGTTCGGCACCATCGGCATCACCATCTGGGCCATCCAGATGATGTGGATCCCGGTGTGGGCCGCCGGCGTGGTCAATGGCCTGGGCCATGCCATCGGCTACCGCAACTTCGAATGCCGCGATGCGGCGACCAATCTGGTGCCTTGGGGCATCCTGATTGGCGGCGAAGAGCTGCATAACAACCATCACACCTACCCTAACTCGGCAAAACTGTCGGTGAAGAAGTGGGAGTTCGACCTGGGCTGGGCGTGGATTCAAGTCTTCAGCTTCCTGCGCCTGGCCAAGGTTCAACGGGTTGCGCCGATTGCCCACCGCGTCGAAGGCAAGGGCAACCTGGACATGGACACCGCCATGGCGATCCTCAACAACCGCTTCCAGATCATGGCCCAGTACCGCAAATTGGTGATCGGCCCGCTGGTCAAGCAAGAGCTGGAAAAAGTCGATCACTCGGTACGTCACCAGTTCCACCGGGCCAAACGCCTGCTTTCGCGGGAGACCAGCCTGCTGGATGAAAAACACCATGTACGCATCCAGAACATGCTCGAGCACAGTCAGGCGCTGAAGGTAATTTACGAGAAACGCCTGGCCCTGCAACAGATCTGGGTCAAGACCAGCTCAAATGGCCACGACATGCTGGCGGCCATCAAGGACTGGGTACACGAAGCCGAAGCCAGCGGGATTCAATCCCTGCGCGACTTCGCCGATCAGTTGAAGACCTACTCCCTGCGCCCTGCCGCCGTCTGAAGCAACCTGTGGGAGCGGGCTTGCTCGCGAAGGCGGTGAGTCAGTCGACATCTTCATTGACTGGCCCACCGCCTTCGCGAGCAAGCCCGCTCCCACATTGATTTGTGACTGCAAAAATCCGTCTCCCCTACCGCCCGGCGGGAGCAGGCTCCCTCGCCACACAAGGCGGGAACTTCATCCCAAAAGCCCTATCTCAAAGACACTTCGCCATTCCCGGCGGGCTTGGTGTTGGCCGCTGTCGAACGCGCGGCATGCCCTTTGAGATTTGTGTCGATGGCCCCAAAAAACCTGCAAGACTCATCTCCGCCCCATTGGCCCGAGGCCGCGCAGCCCCTGATAGCGCTGATGCATGCCCAACGTGAAGTCGCACGCCTGAGCGAACGCGAACAGTTGTTCAGCACCTTGCTGATGAGCGTCAATGCAGTGCTGTGGGCATTCGATTGGGAAACCCGCAAGGTGCTTTACGTCAGCCCCGCCTATGAACGGATCTTTGGCCGTTCGGCCGATCTACTGCTGGCCGACGGCAATCAATGGTGCGACAGCATTCACCCTGACGACCTGGACTATGCCGAACGCAGCCTTGCCGAAGTACTGGACAAAGGCGCCGTCGAAGACCGCGAGTATCGAGTCATCGCCGCCGACGGCCAGGTGCGCTGGCTAAGCGACAAATGCTACATCAACCGCCAGCCCGAGCCGGGGCAACCGGTGATCATCGTCGGCATCGCCGAAGACATCACCGACAAGAAGCAGATGGAAACCGAGCTGCATCGCCTGGCCACCATCGATGCGCTGACCCAGAGCAGCAACCGCCGTCATTTCTTCGAATGCGCCCACCGCGCGTTCGCACACACCCGGCAACAGGGCGAGCCGCTGTCGTTTCTGATGCTGGACATTGATAACTTCAAGACGATCAACGACACCTACGGTCACCAGGAAGGCGACAACGTGTTGCAGCGCATTGCCGAAAGCGGCCGCGCAGCGTTGCGTCGCGGCGACCTGTTCGGGCGTATTGGCGGTGAGGAGTTTGCAGCGGTGTTTCCCGGCTGTACACCGCAAATGGCCCTGCAAGTGGCTGAACGCCTGCAACGGCAGATTCAGCAATTGAGTTTCAACCATGAGGGCCAGATGTTCGGCATCACCGTCAGCCAGGGCCTGACCAGCCTGACCGCCGCGGACGAAAACGTGGAAAACCTGTTTTCCCGGGCAGATGCCGCGATGTACCAGGCCAAGCGCGAGGGAAAGAACCGGATTGTGACGGGCTGAGATTTCGTTGGCACCACCGGATACCTGTGGCGAGGGGGCTTGCCCCCGTTCGGTTGCGCAGCAGCCGTAAACCAGCGAATGCGGTTGTCCTGACAATGCTGGAACACCAAATGCAGGACTGCTTCGCAGCCCAACGGGGGCAAGCCCCCTCGCCACAAAAGCTCGCTCCCACAGGGGTTGGTGGTGTGCTTACTTTTTGCGCAAACGCATCAACTCCGGCAGGCCGATCTTGAGCAACCTCGCCGTCCGGCTCTTCGCCAGCGCCTCGATGCCCTCATGCTCGGTCAAGCGCGCCATCTGCGCCGCCATGTTCATCACCAGTGCTTCGCGCGAGTAAACCCCGCCACCGAGCTGATAGGCCGCCGCAATCAGTTCGCGCAACTCCAGTGGCAGACGCCAGCGCGTGCGCAGGGCCGAGCCATAGGCCGCGCCAAATTCAACCAGCGCTTCGCCCACTTCCTCCTGCTCGTCCAGTTCGCCACCGGCCTGTTTCCATTCCTGCAAACACCGCAGCAACGCCAGATCGCCGAGACGATGCAACATGCCGGCGCAATAGCAGCGCTCCTGATCCAGATCGAGCAAGCGCGCCAGGGTTCTCGCGTATTCGGCGGTGTGCAGGGACAGATCCCAGTAACGCTCGGCATAGTCGGCCAATTGCGGATCGCTGAGCCGGGCACTGCGCTTGAGCGCCAACCCGAGAATCAGGTTCATGCTCTGCCCGGTCCCCAGGCGATGCAGCGCCTGGGACAGGGTTTGCACAGCGGTGCCGTGGTGCTGGGCCGCGCTGTTGGCAGCGGCGATCAGCACAGCGGTAACCTGCGGATCGGTGCGGATTTCGTCTTCCAGCACCGTCAAATCGAGGCCATTGGGGTTGAGGCTGCGTTTGACCGCCACTTGCACGTCGGTCATCAGCGGCGCACCGTCAGCCAATTCCCGTCGACGCTCCAGAAACACCGACAACGTCATGCCCGGCGCCAGCGATGGCACCTCGCACGAGACTTCTTCGCCAGCGTTCAGCAGCACTCCCTGCAACCGATGGGTCAGGCTTTTCATATTCAGGGGTTTGGTCAGGTACGCGGCCGGCGCCAGCGGCAAGGCCTCGCGCACGCTGGCACTGTCGTTGCGACTGCTCATCAGAATGAACGGCATCGGCGGATTGCGTTTGCGCTGACGGATGCTGCGCAGGACGTTAAGGCCATCGACGCCGGGCAACTCCCAGTCGGCGATCACCAGGTCATAGGGGTTGGCGGCCAACAGTTCCAGCGCTTGCTGACCATCGGCGCACAAATCCAGCCGCGCATCGCAGCGTACGTTCAACAACACTTCCTTAAGCAAATCCCGGGACCAGGGGTCGGCCTCGGCGATCAGGACTCTTGGAACGGCGGGTAAAATGACGGTTGTCATACAGCTCTCCCTGGCAATGCGCAAACCTTAGCCAATGCTGGCCATCCGATACAGCGCTAATGGGCGGGATGTGTTTCAAGGGGCATGAAAAAACCCGCCGAAGCGGGTTTTTTGTGGATCAGGTCACACAGGGGATCAGAGTTCGGAGAAGCACTCTTCGATGATCGCCAGACCTTTGTCCAGTTGCTCGTCCGGCGAGGTCAGCGGTACCAGGACGCGCAGAACGTTACCGTAGGTGCCGCAGGACAGCAGGATCAGACCCTTGTCGCGAGCCTTGGCCACAACGGACGCCACGGCTGCAGCGTTCGGCTTGTGGCTGTCGCCGTTTTCGAACAGCTCGACCGCGATCATCGCGCCCAGGGCACGGACTTCACCGATCACCGGGTACTTGGCCTGGATGGCCTTCAGGCCGGTTACCAGACGCTCGCCAACAGCCTTGCAACGATCCAGCAGGTGTTCTTCTTCGAACACTTCCATCACGGCCAGGGCCGCGGCGCAAGCGATCGGGCTACCGGCGTAGGTGCCGCCCAGGCCGCCTGGAGCAATGGCGTCCATGTATTCGGCCTTGCCGCACACACCGGCCAGCGGGAAGCCGCCAGCGATGGATTTGGCGAAGGTGGTCAGGTCGGCAGCAACGCCCATCTGTTCCATCGCGAAGAATGTGCCGGTACGGCCAGCGCCAGTCTGTACTTCGTCAGCGATCAGCAGGATGCCGTGCTGGTCGCACAGGGCACGCAGACGCTTCATGAATTCTTTCGGCGCGACGTAGAAACCACCTTCGCCCTGAACCGGCTCGATGATGATCGCAGCGATGTCTTTCGGCTCGGCGTCGTTCTTGAAGATGCGTTCGATGGAAGCGATCGAATCGTCGATGCTCACGCCGTGCAGTTCGTTCGGGTACAGCGCGCGGAAGATGCCGCCTGGCATCAGGCCCATGCCGGCCGAGTAAGGCACGACTTTACCGGTCAGGCCCAGGGTCATCATGGTGCGACCGTGGTAAGCGCCGGTGAAGGCGATCACGCCGGCGCGGCCAGTGGCGGCACGGGCGATCTTGATGGAGTTTTCAACGGCTTCGGAACCGGTGGTCACCAGCAGGGTTTTCTTGGCGAAATCACCTGGCACCTTGGCGTTGATTTTTTCGCACACTTCCACGTACGGCTCGTAGGCCAGTACCTGGAAGCAGGTGTGGGTCAGCTTGTTCAGCTGCTCGGTCACGGCGGCGATGACTTTCGGGTGCACGTGGCCAGTGTTCAGCACGGCGATACCGCCGGCGAAGTCGATGAATTCACGACCTTCAACGTCGGTTACGGTCGCGTTCTTCGCGGAATCGGCGAAGATCGGGTGAATCTGGCCAACACCACGTGGAACAGCAGCGGTACGGCGGGCCATCAAAGAAGCGTTAGTCTTGCTCATACATTCCTCATTCACCGCTCATCGGGCGGCGTGGTTCAAGGATAAAGCGACGGGGAGCAACGGCGGCAGCATGCGATGATCGACTGCCACTGCGTTCCCGGCCACCGAGAAAATTCCGGTTTGAAGCGGCGCAAAGGGACAGCGCTCTCGTGCCCTTTGCGCTTGAAGCAATGCTCTTCCGGGGTTAGATGCCCAGGCAGAGGTATTTGATTTCCAGGTAATCTTCGATGCCGTACTTGGAGCCTTCACGGCCCAGGCCCGAGGCCTTGATGCCGCCGAACGGCGCGACTTCGTTGGAGATCAACCCGGTGTTGACGCCGACCATGCCGTATTCCAGGGCTTCAGCCACACGGAACACACGGCCCAGATCACGAGCATAGAAGTACGAGGCCAGACCGAACTCGGTGTCGTTGGACATCGCGATCACATCGGCTTCGTCTTTGAAGCGGAACAGCGGAGCCAATGGACCGAAGGTTTCTTCCTTGGCCACGGCAGCGTTATTCGGCACGTTGGTCAGGATGGTCGGCTCGAAGAAGTTGCCTTCCATCGACTTGCCGCCGGACAGCACGGTGGCGCCTTTGGAAACGGCGTCAGCGATGTGCTCTTGCACCTTGGCCACGGCTTTTTCGTCGATCAGCGGGCCAGTGGTAGTGCCGTCTTCCAGACCGTTGCCGATCTTGAGCTTGGCAACAGCCACTTTCAGCTTCTCGGCGAACGCGTCGTAGACCGAATCCTGAATGTACAGGCGGTTGGCGCAGACGCAGGTCTGACCGTTGTTGCGATACTTGGAAATGATCGCGCCTTCGACGGCCTTATCCAGGTCCGCGTCGTCGAACACGATGAACGGCGCGTTGCCACCCAGCTCCAGGGACACTTTCTTGATGTCCTTGGCGCATTCCGACATCAGTTGACGACCGATTTCGGTCGAACCGGTGAAGGACAGCTTGCGCACGATCGGGTTGCTGGTCAGCTCGCTGCCGATGTCGCCGGCGCTGCCGGAAACAACGCTGAACACGCCAGCCGGGATTCCGGCACGCTGGGCCAGTTCGGCCAGGGCGAATGCAGAGAACGGAGTTTGCGAAGCAGGTTTGAGCACCATGGTGCAACCGGCGGCCAGGGCTGGACCGGCTTTACGGGTGATCATCGCGGCCGGGAAGTTCCACGGGGTGATCGCAGCGGTCACGCCGATTGGCTGCTTGATCACGATCAGGCGCTTGTCTGGCTGGTGGCCCGGAATCACGTCACCGTAGATGCGCTTGGCTTCTTCGGCGAACCACTCGATAAAGGAAGCGGCGTAAACGATTTCGCCCTTGGCTTCGGCCAATGGCTTGCCTTGTTCCAGGGTCATCAGGCGCGCCAGGTCTTCCTGGTTCTCGATGATCAGCTCGTACCAGCGACGCAGCTTGGTCGCACGTTCTTTGGCGGTCAGTGCACGCCAGGCCGGCAGCGCTTTGTCAGCAGCTTCGATCGCACGGCGGGTTTCGGCAGCGCCCATTTTCGGCACGGTGCCCAGAATTTCGCCCGTTGCCGGGTTGTTGACCTTGATCGTCTGACCATTGTCCGCATCGACCCACGCGCCATCGATGAAGGCTTGCTGGCGGAACAACTGGGTGTCTTTAAGCTGCATGTCGGCTTTCCTTAACAGCACCGCAAAGAATGCGGAGCAAATTATGATTGTAGAAAGGCGCCTCGATAGGCTGCCGTCAGGGAAATCATTCACCGGGCTGAAGCACATAAATAGCGCACTGATTGAACTCGTGCGGTTCAGCACCCAGACAAGAGCGTTTGAAATCTCAAACGAATCCTAGGATCAAAGGGGGTAAAGGACAATAGCCTGTTCGAAAAAAAGAACGAAAACGACGCTTTTGCCCATTTTTTCTGATCAACGTAGCAACCGCGCGTTACAGCTTCAAAAAACACAGGCGATTCAGCAGCATGGACGCCTTCAACGCATATGAGTATCATGGCGCCCGCTGCACCAGTAGCTCAGCTGGATAGAGTACTGCCCTCCGAAGGCAGGGGTCGTGGGTTCGAATCCCGCCTGGTGCACCATTTCAAGACTCCTTCAATGATTTCGCATGCATACACATCGCTGAAATCATCACTGAAAAGCCCGCAAATTGCGGGCTTTTGTGTTTTTCCATCCTTCCAGATATTTGTGCACAGCCTTGGAACAACTGGCATCACCAGTTCGCACCGCCATACTGCTTTGCCAGCTTCTCGAATTTAGCGCAGGTGTTGTAGGTGGCCACATCATCGACCACGTTGGAAACGCAGCGGCCATAAGCGATCAATTCGTATACCTGCAGTCCATGACGCTTGGTCAGGTAGTACTCCACAGGTAATAGCTGTGCCATGTAGCCCACCTCCAGATGCGAGTCTTCAATGGCCTTCATGACCTGCTTCTGGTCACCACTACGATCGACTTCCTTGAACAGCATGTTGAATGTCCAGGCTGTACGCCCGGCACTTTGCAGGCTGGTGCGCAAATAGGATGCCGCACGCGCCGAGTCGCCAGCGATGGAGTAAGCCACCGCCAGTTTGTTGGTGACTGCAACATTGCCCTGCAGGGTCGTCGGCAAGGGCTGCGCCTCGATGCGAGCCAGATTCACCTTGAGCTGTTCGCGATTGCTGGAAACCAGATCGTTCAGTCGGAACAGATAGTCCGCCGAAGTGAAATCCGGTAGCGGCCCCGCCGGCCGGCGACGGCGCTGCTCTGGCGGCAGGCTGGCGGTGAGTTTCACGATCGGTTCCAGCCGCTGTTCGGACGGCTGGTAGATACTCTCGTCCACATGGCTCAGTTCCTTGCTACAGCCCTTCAGATTGATCTGGTAATTACCACCCTTACCCGTCACACAACGGGTTGTTTGCGGGGCGTGCGCCACCAGCGCACCTTCACTGTATTTGCCGAGACGGCGTACAGCCATTTTAAGACCATCGAGCGAATACCCGGCTTTCACCAGCAACTGCGCGGAAAAATGGTCTGCCGCAATTTCCTGCTCCTGGTTCCAGTGCCGATAGACTAGGCCCTTGGTCATGTCATCGACGGTCTCGCCGAAGAGCAGGCTATAACCACCGGCTCCAGCTGCCCAGGCGCCCAGCTTGGTCATGTCCAATGCAGTCTGTTGCAGGCCGCCCTTGGTGGTATCACCTTGATAGACATGCCCAAGCTCGTGGGCGATGACCGCTGCAACCTCATCTTCTGAACTGGCCTGGGCTATCAGCCCGGCCGACACCACGATGGTTGTAGCCGAGAGAGAATAGGCCTCGTACCCGCTGAACGAGTCCACGACCACCACGCAGTCGCACGGCACCGCCCAAGCACCTTCAAGGCGCTGGCGGATACCCTGCACATATTGGATCAGCGCAGGATCCAGGACTGGCGTGCGATCCATCTGCCGCAACAGCCGCACATCATCAATGTTGACTTTGCGATCGGCGCCCTCCAACGGCTTGAATGCACTGTACTTCGGGTCGACAGCGCAACCGGACAGCGCCGCCAGTGCAAATGCGAACAGACAGGCACCCAGTCTCATCATTTGCATCCTTCGCCCGCTCCCTTGACGCTTGCAGATTTCGCATCGCCAGCCAGGGTCACAGGTATGGTGCTACAGGCATCGACCACCAGTTTTTCGTTCACCAACTCCACATCGGCACGCGAAACCTTCCAGGCAGCAGCGCCCTGGCGAAACTCCAGGCGGTTGCCTTCCACTGACTTGGCCGCCAGTGGGTAAGTCAGTTTGCCCAGCTCCGACACCAACCGATACTCGCCACCCTTGGCGGCTTCAACTTCGATGAGTTCGGGATGGGGAATTGCCTGGATCTGCAACGTATCTGCCGAAGCCGAAACAATATTCAGGCTAGCAAGTAGCAACAGCTGGATTGAGAAACGCTTTTTCATCAGGTCCATCCTTAGAGTAATTCTGCTCACCGGCCAAGACGACTTCCCACAGGAAAGGCATGAAAGCCGCCAGCGCCAGCCAACCGTCGGGAGCCATGTTCGCCAGGTAGAACAGGTAGTAGCCGACCGCGACTACCAATGTGTTGAGTGCGGTAAAACCCAATGTCTTCATGATCTTAAAGACAAATGAATCTTTCTCGGCGGCGCTGGATTTGCGTGTCTGGACTTGCCAGCCAAGGGTGCCCTGCAAGTGCATACACATCAGAATCATCACCAACAGGAATAGAAAGTTGGCAATTTGGGAATCGCTCTGATGTATGTAGTGCTCTCCCCTTTCGTCCAGGTTTGCCAATGCATTGGCGTGCAGGTATACGCCAGCCACCTGGCCATACAATGGCGACTGTACGTAGTCGTTCAGGCTGGGCATGACGTTCCCCACCAATACCACGAAGGGTTCACCGGGCTTGAGTCGAGGCGGCCTTAGACTTACCGGGTGCTCGCCGTACAACTGCGACAGTCGAACCTGATGGACCGGCATGCACGCGGCTGTCGGGTTTTCGGCTGCCGTCGAGAGACCGGCGAGACGCCAAAGAATCGAAATCACATCGCGCAACGCACTCGCGTGCTCGGCCCTGCAATCGTCCCGCGAAGTCATAGCCCACTGAATGGAGAGCTCTGGCAGGCTTGCCGCCTCGGCCCAGCGACAATCTTCGGCGCGCGCCTTGCACAGATCCTGGTAGAGCGCGCCAGCCGCCGTCGCCACGGGTTCAGCGGTGGTCGCCGTGCCCAGAGGCGCCTTCAGCGGATAGAGATCGCCTACCCCGTCCCACGCAGAGACTGCCAGCGAGGCAGACTGCAACTGCTCGCGAGCCTGTGGAGACATCGGCACAAAACTCCCTCCCCCGGCCAAATGAATCCTCGAGGCCACCTGGTTTGCGTCCAAACGCTCCAGAACACGGCCAAGCTGCTGCAAGTCGCCACTCGTGGTGCGAGGGCGTTCAAAGAAGATGTCGTAGAAGATGGCCGCCGGAGCCGGCTCGCCGCTTTTGGGCAGGGCGAGGTCACGCAGAATGCGGCCATGATCGGCGTAGGTCAGGGGCCAGTCATTGGCCTCCAGCCAACCCTTTCCATCATTGTGCAACCCGGCGATGCTGGGGTAATCAATCGCGACGACCGTTACCGGTGCGGGCGCGACAGGATGGCTGAATGCCCGAAATCGCCCGAGTTGATCCGACAGAGCCTTGTCAGCGGCGGAGGACAGACCAAACGGATCACAGAACAAGCCCCAGTAGCCAAGCATCAAATAAAGCCCTATACGAGCCAGCGGCCACTTGCGGAGCTTTTCAAAACCGTCATCCAAAACCCTGAACACTTCATCGCTCCGTGATGTCACTAGGCCACTTTCCGATCAAGGATATCTAAATGATTTGTGCGATGTACATTTAATTAAATAGTTTTGCCTCCAGTCAGGTGGCGGACGTTGTCGGCGGTTAGGCCCACATGGGCAAACTGTTTAGACAGGAGAACGCCCCAGTTCCCAAGGCCCGAGGCTTTTTTGCGAAGCAAAAAAAACCGCCGAAGCGGTTTTTTTTCATTCTGTAGTCCAGTCGAATTCGTCGTACTCATCATCGTCCTCGTCGTCCTCGAAAAACTCCTCTTCAAGGTCGTCGTCTTCAACAACATCCTCTTCCGGCTGATTCAGCAGAAAATCCTTGCGACTCTCGGTAATCGCTCGCCGCAGTTCTTCACCCTTTTGCGGGCAGTTGAGCATTTGGGCGATGCGGTCGATCTTTTTTGCCACGGCATCCTCCAACGCATCGGCTATAGCACTGATAGTGCGCGCTTTCGGGGGTGGATGCCAAATCCCCGGAATGCCGCGCACTTCAGTTTTCTGCAAATCCGCTGGGGCGATCAGCCTTTAGCGGTGATAGCGCCGCACCACGCTGCTGTTTTTCAGGACGTGGCCTCTGATTTTTTCCAGCAGCTGCGCGCGGGTCAGGCCGGCGGGCAAGGCGTCCGGGGGCAGGTCCAGGGCGTAGATCTGGATGATGTAGTGGTGCGCGCTGTCGCCAACGGGCGGGCAAGGGCCGACATAGCCGGTGGTTGCCTTGCTGTTGGTACCGGCGACGCCCTCGAGGCCGGGTTTGCTCCCGGCACCGGCCGGGATCTGGTGGGTGCCGGCCTTGATGCCGTAATGCACCCACTGATCGATGCCCTGGCCCTGCTGGCCGTCAGGGTCGTGCATGACGATGGCGTAGCTTTGGGTGGCTGCCGGGCCGGCGTTCCAGTTCAATGCCGGGGAAATGTTATGCCCGCCACAGCCCGCGGAGTCGCTGGCGGCGGCCGATGTGAACAGGCGATCATCGGAGACTCCAGGAATGTTCAGGGTGAAACGTTCCTGGGCCTGCGCCGGGAACTGCACGCAAAGGGCGACTGCCAAGGCCGCGAGCCAAGGGTTCATTGAGGTCAATCGGGGCATACCGGAGCACCTTGTACGTGTTGGGCCGTCGTCGGCGTGCAAACTATAGCCGCACCGTTCACGCCGTGGCAGGGGCAATTGGCTGAACCTCGCGATAAGTACCAGACTCATAAGTGAAACGTCTGTCTGGAGAGCAATCATGACTCTGCATCGCGTTGCGCGTGTCGCCAATGTGCCCGAAGACCGGGGTCTGGAAGTGCAGGTCCAGGACAGCAAGATTCTGCTGTTGCGGGCCGGCGAACAACTGCGCGCGTATCAGGCCGAATGCCCGCATGCCGGAGCCCCGCTGGCGGACGGCGCGATATGCCACGGGCGCCTGACGTGTCCATGGCACAAGGCGCAGTTTCGGGTCGAGGATGGCGGGCTGTGCGAACCGCCAGCCCTGGACAGCCTCAAGCGCTATCCCCTTGAAGTCCGTGACGGCGACATCTGGGTCGGCGACCAGCCGATGCCGGACGCCCACGCGCCACCGGCCGACGATCCACGAACCTTCATCATTGTCGGCGCTGGCGCGGCAGGCACAGCGGCGGCGGCGTGTTTGCGCGAGAAAGGTTTCGGCGGCCGGTTACTGTTGATCGACCGCGAAGCCGATGCCGGATACGACCGCACGGCGCTAAGCAAATACGTGATCGCCGGGGAGATGCCGCTGCACGAAGTCCCGCCGCTACGCGATGAGGATTTTTACCGCGAGCAACGGATCGAGCGCCTGCGAGGCGAAGTGGCAAGCCTGGACGCGCAAAACCGGACGCTGCGGCTGACTGACGGCCAATCACTGACATACGACGCCGCGCTGCTGGCCACCGGCGGCGTGCCCAACCCGCTGACGCTGCCCGGCGCCGACCTGCCGCAAGTGTTCGTCCTGCGCTCCAAAGCCCATGCGCAGCAGATTCTGGACAGCGCCAGCGCCGGCCAGCAGGTGGTGATCATCGGCGACAGCTTCATTGCCATGGAATCCGCCTCGTCCCTGCGCCAGCTTGGCCTGCACGTGACCGTACTGGCCCGCCACGAGGTGCCGCTTGCCAAACAGTTCGGCGACACGGTCGGCAAGGCCATTCGCGCACGACATGAAGCCCATGGCGTCGTGTTTCATACCCAGGGCAATGCGGTACAGATCGAAGGGACGGACAAGGTCGAAGCCGTGCGCCTGGACAACGACCAACGCCTGGCGGCCGATCTGGTGCTGGTCGGCATCGGCGTGACGCCAGCCACGGCGGCCTTTACCGGGTTACCGAAGGAGCAGGATCACTCGCTGCATGTCGATGGCGCAATGCGCGTGGCCGACGGTCTCTGGGCGGCTGGCGATATCGCAACGTTCCCGCTGAACAACCAATACCTGCGCATCGAACACTGGCGACTGGCCCAACAACAGGCGCGGATCGCCGCGGCCAATATGCTGGGCGGTGACGAGCATTACCTCGACGTGCCGTTTTTCTGGACCTGGCATTTCGGTAAAACCTATGACTACCTCGGCCACTCCGAGGCCTGGGACGAAGTCGAGTTCAAGGGCGACCCTTACAACCCGCCGTTCATAGGCCTGTTCGGAAAAAACGGCGTGGTGTCGGCGGCGGTAGCCTGCGAGATGGACCGGGCAATGGCGATGCTCGCCGAGCGGATGAAACAACCGCTGCCATGGGAAGAGGCATGGCGCCTGATCCGTGACGTTCCCTAGAGTTGCCAGACAGCAAAACGCCCGGCGCCTGCGCGATGCAGAGGCCGGGCGTTGCGGGGTAAACGGCCGCCGTTATTCGGTGGCGCCAGCATCCGCAAACTTGCTCATCACAAAACCGGCAAACTCTTCGACGGTCATTTTCTGGCCGTTGAAGTCCACCTGATTGTTGGCGTAACGCAGGTTGGTGACGATGTTATTGCCGTCCAGTTTTGCCAGTTGGCTGCCGACCGCCATGCTGCTGAACATGTCCGCGGTGGCGGTGGCCTGATCGGCAATCAGCTTGGCGTCGGTCTGACCGTCGATTTGCGATTGCACGGTGAGCAAATCGATCAGCATGGGTTTGGACACTTGCAGCTTGAAGTCCAGCAGCGCGATCAGCTGTCTGACCAACTGATCGGTCGGCAGATCGATAGCTTGTGGCTTGGTCAGGTCGAGCACCATGTTGGCGCGGCTCTCACCGTTGGCGGTGTTGAACGACAGGTTTTCCAGGGCCACTTGTGGTCCGGCCGCCAGCAGTTTTTCCAGGCTGGACTTGAGCAGCGCCTCTTCGGCTTCGGTCAGTTTCAGCTCCGGTGCCGGCAGACCGGCTGCCGTTGCTTCGGCCACCGCCCTTTCATACGGCTGCAGTTTGCTCTGGTAAACCTGCATCAACGACAGGGTCGCCGGAATGTCGAGGTTCTTCAGGCTCATGGCCAGCGCACCGGAACCAATGGTCTTGCCGTTCAGGGACACTTCGCCGACCTTGTAGTCGGCACGCCCGGAGACGTTGCTGCCCTTTTCTTCAGTCAGGTTCTTCATTTCGAATTTCTTGAAGTCCAGCACCGACTGCTTGACGCCAAAAGTCGATTTGCCGCTAACCAGTTCAACGACGTTTTCGCCGGTGTAGAAACCGTAGGTACTTTTTGTCAGGTTGCTGGCCAGGGTCAGGCCATTGAATTCAACCTGCACCGGCGTCTGGTCTTCGGACACGGTGGTCACCTTCAGGCTGTCCATGTAGCCGTTGGCCTTGACCTTCTGCGCCTTGGCGCTGGCGTCGACGTCCATTTTCAAGCCGGAGAACTTCATGCTCGACTTGTCATCCAGTGCCATTTCCAGCGGCTGCAACTCGAAGGTGCCATTGGTAGCGTTGTCATAGCCGATATTGACCACGCCGGTCAGCGGGGACTTGTCCTTGGCGGCGGCAAACCACTTCTCGGTGAACGGGGTCTTTTCCAGCTCGTAGTGACTGGTCGCCAGGACCGGCAGCCACTTGAGCGACATCAGGCGCGAGAACGGCAACGGGCCGTGTTCGATGTGATCGACAAACAGCAACTCAACCGGCGCTTCGCCGAACATTTCGCCTTCGCCCTTGAGGCGATAGTGCGCGGTGCTGCTGAACACATGACGCTCCAGCGACACCAGCTCCAGCGACGCCGTGCCGTTGGAACCAACCATCGCCGCCTGCAGTTCCTTGTTGGCATCGGCAATCGAGGTGTTCAGCACACCTTCGATCCTGGTGCTGGTGAACCAGGCCCCGCCTGCGCTGATGGCACCGATTGCGACAACAATTCCCAGTAGCACGCCTGCTGATTTATTCATGTATGACCCGTTCAGTGTCCGTTGTTGAAAGTGAGGTCGTCTTCCCTGAACCCATGACGGGTTGCGGCTCGACTGTGCTGAAAGTGGAATGGAGATTAGCACCAGGGGCGACGAACGGCCCAATGATTAAAGGTGAAAGAGTGTCTTGGGGTTGTTCACAGGGTTGGGGATTATTTGTGCCTATGCAATCGCCTTCGCGAGCAAGCCCGCTCCCACATGAGAATGCATTCCAATGTGGGAGCGGGCTTGCTCGCGAAGGCGTAGGTACAGCCAATATCGATATCTCAGGAATACTGGACTTCAATCTCATCCAACTGATGATCAAAGCTTTTGAGCCGCGCAGTCCAGGTGTACACCAGCACTTCGAAGTCACGGTTGATCACCGCCCCGCCCGTCACTTCCGCGCGCGGGTCGCAGACGTCCAGTTGATAGCGTTCGCGGGCCATGGCCGTGGCGACATCGGCCAGTTCGCGGGCATTGCTGAGCCAGTGCCGACCGTCGTCAGCCACCTGCCGGTCCAGCGCCAGGCACTGTTTTTTCAGGCTCTCGAGGCTTTTTTCCAGCGGCGTGCCGGTCAATTCGCCCATGACTTCCTGAAAGGTGCGCCCCGGTTGCCAGTAACTGCCCCAGAAATAGCAGTCGAACACCGTTTCGACACGACGCAACGCCACCTTGGTGTCCCAGATGAGGACCAGGGTCTTGCCCTGTTCGAGTTGTCTTTTCTTGATGCGTTGATTCTGGACCGAGGCCCAGGCCACCACCGCAATGGACATCACGGCAATCAGCGCGGCGGCACTGTCGAGGAACGCCATAGCCTTGTCGATCTGGTGGGCCAGCATGATGCCGTAGAAATAGGTGGCCGACAGCAGCACCAACGCCACGATGGCGCACCAGAAGCCGAGAGCATAAGGGTTTTTCATTATTGGTTTCCCCCTGACCTGCGCGAGCCTTGTGCGAAGAAAGGGCGCTTTTGCACGGGGCGCCCCTCCAACACTTCAAAGCATAGCAACGGCCTCAGGGTTTGCCGGAGTTCGACGCTTGCGTTCGTCCGCTTTCCCAACCGCCGCCCAAGGCGAGGAACAAATCGATCTGGCTGGCGGCAACCTGGGTGTTAGCGGCCGCCAGCTGCGCCGTGACGTCGATGTAGGTGCGGGTGGCTTGCAGGTCGGCCAGGAACGAGGCGCGGCCGGCCTGGAAGAAGCGGTGGGTCTGGTCGGCCGCCAGTTTTGCCGATTGCTCGGCATCGGCCAGTGCATCGCGGCGTTGCAGCAATGCCGTGTACTGGGCAAGACCGGTCTGGGTCTCGCGAATGGCGTTGAGCACCACCCCGTCGAAATGCGCCAGGGTCGCCTGGGTCACCGCTTCGGCTTCGCGGATGCGCGCCCGGGCGCCGTTGGTCGGCACGTTCCAGGTCAGCGACGGACCGAAGCCCCAGCGGTTGGTAGACGGGTCGCCGAGATCGTCCAGGATACCGACGGTACCGATGGTCGCGCCGATGCTGATGTTCGGATACAGCTCGCCCGTGGCGACGCCGATACCGGCCGTCGCGGCCGCCAGTCGCCGCTCGGCCTGCCGCACATCGGGACGACGCTTGAGCAACGTGGCGCCATCGCCCACCGGTACCAGTTGCGCGATTTTTGGCAGCTCGTCGCAGGTGGCGGTGCCGGCCGGCAGTTGGTCCACCGGCTTGGCCAGCAACATCGACAAGCGGTACAGCCCGGCCTGACGCGACGCTTCATAGCGCGGCATGTCGGCGCGCAGGGATTTGAATTGGGTCTGCGAGCGGGTGACCTGGGTTTCGTCGCCACGCCCGGCATCGCGCAAGCGCTGGATCAGCGTGGTGCTCTGGGCTTGCAGGTCGAGGGAATGCTGGGCAATTTCCCGCTCTTCATTGGCCGCGCACACCTGGGTGTAGGCGCGAACCACGTCGGCCACCACGGTGATGCGTGCAGTATCGGCAGCTGCCTGTGTCGCATCGGCATTGGCCTTGGCCGCTTCGATACCGCGTTGCAAGGTGCCGAACAGGTCGAACTGGTACGACGCGCTGATGCCGATATCGCCGATGTTGGCCACCGGCACTTTTTCCGGCAGCAGGAATGCCTGGCCAGACTCCTGCAAGCGCTGGGCGCCCATCTGCACGCCGCCGCTCCAGCCGCCCGCCGCTTCGGCCTCATCAACCTGCGCACGAGACCGCGACAGGCTGGCCGCCGCCACACGCAAATCGGTGTTGGAGGCCATGGCCTGCTGCACCAACTGGTCGAGCCGCGGGTCCTTGTACAGGCGCCACCAATCGGCCGGCACCGGTGCGGAAACCACCGTTTTGCCGTCGACCGCCAGATCGCCCTGGAAGTCTGGACGATGGACAGCCGCCTCTTCGGGCAGATGATAATCCGGCCCGACCATCTGACACGCCGACAGCAGCAAACCCAATCCGGCGACCGCCAAACCCGAGGCCTTGCTCATTGCGCCGGCTCCCGTTGCCGATCGTCGATGATCGATACCGTGGCGGTGCGCCCGGCGATCATGCGGAAGTCGTCCGGCACGTCATCGAAGGCTATTCGCACCGGAATCCGCTGGGCCAGCCGCACCCAGCTGAAGGCCGGGTTGACGTTGGGCAGCAGGTTATTGCCGCTGGTGCGGTCGCGGTCTTCGATACCGGCGACGATGCTCTCCACATGCCCGCGCAGGCGTGCATTGTCGCCGATCACCCGGATGTCGACGCTCTGCCCGATATGAATGCCGTTCAGTTTGGTTTCTTCGAAATAGCCGTCGATGTGGAACGAGTTGCTGTCGACCACCGACAACACGGGCCGCCCGGCGCTGACGAACTCCTGGGGCCGTGGCGCGCGGTCGTTGACGTAGCCGTCCACCGGGCTGCGAATCACCGAGCGGTCGAGGTTGAGCTGCGCGCTGTCCACCGCCACCTGGGCTTCCATCAACGCCACTTGGGCGCGGGCCACTTTCGACTGGCTTTCTTCCAGTTGCTCACCCGGCACCAGGTTGCCAAGACCCTTGTTCCGCTTGGCCTCGCGCTGGGCCTGGGCCAGGGTTTCTTCACGGTCGGCGACTGCCGCTTTCGCTTGGCGCAGGGCCAGCTTGAAGCGGTCCGGATCGATACTGAACAGCACCTGGCCGCGCTTGACCAACTGATTGTCGCGCACCTCCACTTGCTGGATCAGCCCGGAGACATCCGGCGCGATTTGCACGATGTCGGCGCGGATGTGCCCATCGCGGGTCCAGGGCGCGAACATGTAATACATCACCATGCGCCAGACCACGACCACGGCGAAGCTCACGATCAGCAGGGTCAGCACCACGCGACCCAGGGTTAGAAACGGTTTTTTCATGTCATCAGGTATCGACTGAGTGAGTCCACGGCGCCAAGCAGCAAGGCGTAGAGGGCCACGTTGAACAATGCCCGGTGCCAGACCAGACGGTAAAAGTGCAGGCGCGTCAGCACCCCGTGCACCAACAGGTACAACACATACGTAATGCCCATCAGCACCAGCAGCGTAGGCAGGAACACCCCGCTCAGATCCAGGTCACCGATCATAAGGGTGCTCCATCAATGCCATGGGGAAGCGGCTCTTCGGGCTCGGCGGAACCGACGAATTCGACGCCGGGCAACAGTGCCAGGCGCAGGCCGCTCAGGGCGTGCAGCAGATGCCGACGGGTTTCATCATCGCCGGCACCGCTGAGGGCGCGACGCGTGCGGTCGAGGGTCATCAGCAACGGGCTCGGTGCCTGCAAGCGCTCACCGGCCTTGAGACAGGCCTTGAAGTACTCGCCAACCTCGGCCACCACCTGGCGCAGCAGCACCTGCGGCACACCAAGGACCCGCGGCGTATAAGCGAGCAGGTCCAACAGATTCAGCGCCACCCGCACTTCCCGCAGCGCCACGCCGGAGTCCTGGCCGGTCATGGCCAGGCGCGGCAGGTGCTGCATCAGCCGATCGAGCATCCGTATGCCCAGAAGCCGATGCTCAGACAACGTGGCCGGCTCGGCAAGGCCGACAATGTCACGCCAGCTGAAACGCGTCAGGCGCTTGGCTGCCAGTTCGGCACCGAACGGCCGGGCGATCAGGGTCCAGATGAACGCGAACAGCAACCCCATGGGGCCGGCCAGGTTGGAGTTGGCGAAACTGAGGAAGTCCGCGTCGTAAGCGCCCTGAATGCTGATGAAGGACGAGGTGTTGACCAGGGTCAGCAGCATGCCCAGGTAAAACTGCGGCTTGACCGTCAGGGTGCCGACACAAATGAACGGCACGGCAAACGCCAGTACCAGCATCGGAAAGTCATGCAGGTTGGGCAGCACCAGAAACAGATAAAGGCTGGCGAACACCACCGACATCGCCGTCCAGAAAAAGAACCGGTAAATCTGCGGCGCGGGGTCGTCCATCGAGGCAAAGAAACTACACGCCACCGCCGCCAGGATCACTGCGCTGCCGCCATCGGTCCAGCCGAGCAGAATCCACAGCAGCGAAGCGACGATAATCGCGGTGACGGTGGAAGCAGCGGAATAAAACATCAGGCCGCGATCCAGAAACGGGGACAGCCGCCCCAGCCGCCAATGCCGATACACCGCTCGCCAGTTGTCCTGGCTTTCGCACTGGATGGCGTACTGCAGGCTGCGGCAGTCCTGCCACAAATCGATCCACTCGCCGAGACGGTAAATGGCGTTGGAGAACAGCAGCTGCTTGCGGTCATCCAGCGCTTCGGGAGCCGGTTGCAGGGCCTCGAGTTTATCCTTCAGTGCCTGCCAGCGGTCGAGATCGGCCTCCTTGTGCGCGAGCCACTCGGTGGTGGCCGTCAGCAATGGCGCGAACTTGTCCACAAGCTCGGGGGTGCGCCGTTCCAGGGCGTAAAGCGCATCGTCGAGGGCATCGATCACTGGCAGCAGGTGAATCATCCGTCCGCGCAATTCCTTGGTGTTGCGCACCGTCTGCGGACGCGAGCCTTCGTGGGGCAACTGGCCGATCATCAACTCCAGGGAGTTGAAGGTAGCAACCATCGATGCCCGCAACGCGCTGACCTCTTCAGGCTGCACGTTGCGGCTGAGGAAGCGCAGGCTGTAGGTCGATGCATCGGTAAACCATTTACTCACCGAATCATTGAACACCGGCGCCAGGCGCCGGGGCCAGAACATGGCACCGACCACTGCCGCCACGGCGATGCCCAGAAAGATTTCTTCGGTCCGCGCTTCGGCCACGTCCCACACCCCCAGCGGGTTGTTCACCACCGGCAGGGCGATCAGCGGCAAGGTGTAACCGGCGAGCATCAAGGCGTAGTTGTTGGCCGTGCGCAAATGCAGGGACAGAAACAGCAGCGTCCCGGTCCACAGCGCAATCACCACCACCAGCACGTAGGGGCTCTGCACGAACATCGGCACGAACAAAACCGCCGCAGCTGCGCCGATAAAGGTGCCGACCGCCCGGTACAGCGCCTTGGAACTGGTAGGACCGAGAAACGGACTGGAAACGATGTACACCGTAGCCATCGCCCAATACGGACGCGGCATTTGCATGAGCAGGGCGATGTACAGCGCGATCATCGATGCGGCGAAGGTGCGGACTCCGTAGAACCAGTCCCGCGCCGGGGGCATGCCAGAGAAAAATCCGCTCAAGAGTTGGCCACCGATGGCGGCGTGGCCGCTTCAAATGCTCTCAGTACCCGCAGCGTAGCTTCCAGATCACTCTGGTCAATGCCTTCAAGGACTTCGTGGCGCAAGCGCACCAGTTCCACTTCGACCGCCTGCACCAGCTCCCGACCGGTTTCGGTCAGGCTCAGGCATTTGGCGCGGCGGTCCTGTGCATCTTCGGTGCGGCAGACGTAGCCGCCATGGCACAACTGATCGAGCAAGCGCACCAGCGACGGGCTCTCCATCCCTGCCGCCTGGGCCACCGTTACCTGACGCACACCCTCGCCCAGCCGCCCGATCATCAACAACGGAACGGCGCAGGCTTCGGAGATTCCATAGTTGGCCAACGTGGTCTGGCAGATTTTGCGCCAGTGCCTGGCGGCCACCACCATGGCACTGCTGATGTTCATCTGGAGGATGTCGAGGTTATTCGGCACGAGGGAAAACACACACTGTTAGTTTGCTAACTATCAATATCGCATTGGAAGGGATTTTTCGTCAAGTTTTGAAACATATTGGCTTCCATCCGTCGCGAAGCCATATGGGGTGAACAAGCCACCGTACTTAAGATGTATATACTTTGTCAGCACGACAACCGAGAAGGCAGCCATGTCGAAACAAGCCGTTTTTACAATGAAACTTGAGTCTGAACTGCGCGAGCAGTTCATGGCAGAGGCAGAAGCCGCTCATCGCCCCGCCTCGCAAATCGTCCGGGAAATGATGCGTCAGTTTGTTCAAACCCAACGGGAGGCTCGCGAGTACGAAGCATTCCTGCAGCGTAAGGTCGACACCGCACGCGCTTCGATGCGCGCCGGCGACGGGCTGACAAATGATGAAATTGAGGCAGAGTTCGCTGCCAGGCGCAGGCGGGCCGAGCTACAGGAATGAAAATAATATGGACGAAAGAAGCAGCACAGGACCGTGCAGACATTTGGGATTACCTGCATGCCGTTAACCCAAAAGCAGCCATCGACATGGACAACCGGTTCAGCAATGCGCTATCCCGGCTTGCCAAATACCCGGAAATCGGCCCTGCCGGGATCATTTCAGGCACTCGCGAGCTGACGCCACATCAGAGTTACCGCATTGTTTATGAGCAGGGACTGGACGCCATCTGGATACTCGCCCTGGTCCATACATCCCGGCAGTGGCCGCCCGGACGATGACGATTCACACCCCGCGCCCCTTCCTCAACATCACATCCAGTTGATCCACCACCTCGGCCCAATCCGCGTCATCGAGAATCTCCTCCCGCAGAAGTTCCGCCTGGCTCGGGCTCCAGAAAAACGCATCCGCAAGGTGCAGCTCCGGTTTGAGCGGTGAATGGGTGGCGATGAATTTATCGATGCTTTCGGCGTCGTCCGGCAGGCCGAGTTGCTTGAACAGCGAAGGAAGGTTGTGGGTCGGGCTTTCCATGTCGAACTCCTGGGGACCAATTCAAGGACCGCTGCGCGGTCATCGCGAGCAAGCTCGCTCCCACAGGAAATGCGATAAATCTGTAGGAGCGGGCTTGCCCGTGATGACGTCAGCATTGACGAAACAAAACTCAATGACTCAATTCCCGCACCTCGGCATGCGGCACCATTTTCAGAAACTCGGGCATGTCCATGCGCACCAGGTTGACGTGGTTTCCAGCCTCCAGATAGATGTCTTTTTGCCGGGTCAGCAGCGGATCGATGACCACCTCCAACCCATAGGACTCACCCAGCGCCGGTACTGCACCGCGCTCGCAATCATCGAACAGGTGCGCGAGGTTGCTTTCGCGGGAAACCTGCCACTCACCGCTGCTGCGGACTTTGCTCAGGTCAAGGTGACGGCTGGCGGGCAGCACGGCCATCAGGTAATGCCCATGGTGATCGTCGAGGATCACCGATTTGGCCACCCGTTCGGCAGGAATACCTGCGACCCGCGCCGTTTCAAGGCTGCTGGCCGAGTGTGGGTGGCTGACGATGTCGTATTCGCATTGAGCCTTTTCCAGGCTTCGCTGCACGGTTCTTGCCATACGCATGATGCACCTCGGTGTCCGCCATGATCGCTTGCGGACGATGATTAAAGCTTGGCTTGCGTAGTAAAAGTCTAGGCCCGTCAGCGCGTTCCGGTGGGAAATCCGCTCATCGGCTGCCGACGGTAATTGAGCAAAATTCATACCGGCCGAGGCTCAACTAAACTGTATTCAGAGCCACTCCACGACTCTCCCGGAGGGTCAAGTGAACATGCGGTGCTGTGCAGTTGCGTTGCTATTGGCGTTGAGCGGATCGGCCTGCGCCACCGACACAGTTGTGTTGCTGGTGCCCAACCCCATCGGGATCTGGTTGATCACCTTCGGCATTGCGTTCCTGATCGCCGAGGCGGCTCTGCCCAATTACGGCGTGATCGGCCTGGGCGGCATCGTGATGTTCGTGATCGGCGCGGTGATCCTGTCCAATACCGAAGTGCCCGTGCCGTTGATGATCGGCCTGGGACTGGTCAGCGCGCTGTTGCTGATCTACCTGGTGATTCACGCCATGAAGACACGACCGCGCGACATCGTCAGCGGTGATGCCGGGCTGCTCGGCAGCGTGACGGCGGTGACGTCATTGCAGACCGGTAACGCCTATGGCGGCTGGATTCATCTGCAAGGAGAACGATGGCAAGTGCTTAGCGCGACGCCGCTGCAACCCGGGCAGCGGGTGCGGGTGGTGGGGCGCAAGGGTTTGCTGCTGCAAGTGGCCGCGGCTGACGCGGCACCGGGCGGAGAATAGTCATGGGTTTGCAATTGGGTCTTGTCGCGCTGCTATTGTTGATCATCGCACTGGCAGGGGCGACGTTCCGCATCCTGCGCGAATACGAGCGCGGCGTGGTGTTCCAGCTCGGGCGCTTCTGGCAGGTCAAGGGCCCTGGCCTGATCCTGCTGATTCCGGTGGTTCAGCAAATGGTAAGGGTCGATTTGCGCACCGTGGTGCTGGACGTGCCGCCGCAAGACGTGATCACCCGCGACAACGTGTCGGTCAAGGTCAACGCAGTGCTGTATTTCCGCGTGCTCGATCCGCAAAAGGCGATCATCCAGGTCGAAGACTTTCTGATGGCCACCAGCCAATTGGCGCAAACCACGCTGCGGGCGGTGCTGGGTAAACACGAACTGGACGAACTGCTGGCCGAACGCGAACGCTTGAATCTGGACATCCAGCAAGTACTCGACGCCCAGACCGACGCCTGGGGCATCAAGGTCGCCAACGTCGAGATCAAGCACGTGGACCTCAACGAATCGATGATCCGCGCCATCGCCAAGCAGGCCGAAGCCGAACGGGAACGGCGAGCCAAGGTAATCCACGCCGAAGGCGAATTACAGGCCTCGGAAAAACTCATGCAAGCCGCCGAAATGCTGGGCCGCCAACCGGGGGCCATGCAGCTGCGCTACATGCAGACCCTGAGTTCGATTGCCGGCGACAAGAGCTCGACCATCGTCTTTCCACTGCCGATCGAGTTGCTCAAGGGCATGGCGGACTTGTCGTCGAAACCTTGAACTCAGACGCTTACTCAGTCTGCGCCGCCAACGGATACACCGACTCCCATCCGCCGCCGAGGGCCTTGTACAACCCGACCATCGCCAGCGACACGCCGGTCGAACTCTCGACCCATTGCTCCTGGGTCGCCAGTAGCGCACCTTGCACGGTGAGCACATTGACAAAGTCCACCACCCCTTCGACATATTGCTGTTGCGCTGTTTGCAAGGCGATCTGGTTCTGCCGCACCGCTTCGGCGAGGCTGTCGCGGCGCAACTGGCTGGCGTTGTAGGCAGTCAACTGGTCATCGATTTCATGCCAAGCGCGCAGCACGGTTTGTTGGTAGGCGATGGCCGCTTCCTGTTGCTGGGCTTCGCGCAAATTCAGCACGCCGCGCAAGCGCCCGCCGTCGAACAGCGGCAGGCTGAATTGCGGGCCGATGCCGAACGCTCGCGAGCCCCACGAACCAAAATCGCTCAACTGCATGGCTTGCGAACCGACATTGTCCGACAGGGTAATCCGCGGATAGAAATCGCCCTTGGCCACGCCAATGCTGGCCGTGGCGGCATGCAGCCGTGCTTCGGCCTGGCGAATGTCCGGCCTGTGTTCAGCCAGTTGCGAGGGCAAGCCAATGGCGACCTGGCGCGGCGTTTGTGGCACCGGTGCGTCTGTGGATAACTCCGCCGCCAATGCCTGGGGCGGTTCGCCCATCAACAGACTCAAGGCGTTGATCAGTTGCCACTGGCGCTGCTCCAGTGCGGGCAGGCGTGATTCGATGGCCGCCACCTGCGCGGCGGCTTCGGCGACATCCAGATCCGTCGCGACACCGTCGGCCAGGCGCAATTGCGAGAGCTTCAGGCTATGGCGGGCAACGTCGAGGTTCTGTTCGGTGACGAGCCTGGTGTTCTGTACACCGCGCAGCTGAATGTAGTCCTGGGCGGTTTCGGCCAGCACCGACAGCAGCACACCGCGTCGGTCGTTCTCGGCGACTTCCAGGTTGGCGTCGGCCGCTTCGGTTTCCCGCCGCACGCGGCCCCAGAGGTCAAGCTCCCAAGACGCGGAAAAGCCGGCATCCCACAGGTTGAATGCGGACTGGCCGTTGTGCCCTGACGGGTCGCTCAGGCCTTCACCACTATTACGTTTTCGGGCGTAACTTCCCGTGGCGGCGGTATTCGGATAGCGGTTGGCGGTGATCACCTGGCGAACGGCACGGCTTTGCTGCAAACGGCTGCCGGCCAGCTTCAGGTCGAGGTTGTCGGTCAGGGCGCGTTGCGTGAGGGCCGAGAGTTTCGGGTCGTTGAACACCTCCCACCAGCGCTCCTTCATCGTTTCGGCGAGTACTTGGCTGGTGGCTGCCTTTGATGGTTTCGACCACTCGGTGATTTGTGTGGGCTGAGGTTTGTGAAAGTCCGGGCCGACGGTGCAGGCGCTGAGGCTCATAGCGAGCAAGGCACTCAAGGTAAGTTGCGACAGTTGGCCCCTTCGCGAGCAAGCCCGCTCCCACAATGGACTTTCTGTGATGCGAAAATCTTGTACATCGCGCATAAACCTTGTGGGAGCGAGCCTGCTCGCGATGGCGTCCGTACCGTCAACACAGGTTTTCATCGCTGAGTCTCCTCACGCGAGACACCACTGACGGTATCGATGCTCGCCTCCACCGACATCCCCACCCGCAAGCGCTCGGCCAGCGATTGTCCCGGCTCCAGCACGATTTTCACCGGTATCCGCTGTACCACCTTGGTGAAGTTGCCGGTGGCGTTATCCGGTTTGACCGCGGCGAATGTCACCCCGGTGGCCGGTGCAATGCTTTCGACACGACCGCTCAGTGCCGCACCGCCCAGGCTGTCGACGCGCACTTGCACAGCCTGCCCAGGCTGCACATCCGTCAGTTGGGTTTCCTGGAAATTGGCCATCACATAAGCCTGTGCCAACGGCACCACTGCGAGGATTTTACTGCCCGGTGTGACGTAGGCGCCGACCCGCACCGCGCGCTCGCCGACCATGCCGTCCTGCGGCGCGACGATCCTTGTATAGGACAACTCGTAGCTGGCCATTTCCAGCTTCGCTTGCGCCCGTTTCAGGCCACCTTCGGCTGCGTCGCGCTGGGCCGTAAGTATCTCCACTTGCTTGCGCTCCGCCGCCAGTACCGCCGTGGCATTAGCCAGTCGCGCGGAGGCCTGATCGATGCGCGTTTGCGCCTGTTGCGCATTCTGCACCGTGCCGGCACCCACCCCGGCGAGGTGCTTGTAGCGGTTCAATTCATGCTCGGCAAACGCCATTTCCGCCTTGGCCGAAACCACCGAGGATTGCGCCTGGGCAATCACCGACACCTGGCGCTCGAGGGTCGCCCGGGCGTTTTGCAGTTGCGCCCTGGCCACCAGCGTTTCGGCATCGGCGGCATCGGCGGCGGCGCGTAGATCCCGGTCATCGATCAGTGCCAGCAACTGCCCGGCCTTGACCTGCTGGTTGTCCTCAACCAGCACTTGCTTGATAAACCCGGCGACTCGCGGCACTACCAGGGTGAAATCCGCCGAGACATACGCATCGTTGGTGTTCTGTTGGGTACGCTTGCCGAACAGGCCGGGCATCGCCAGGTACAGCAGCACACTGACGGCCAATGCGGCGGTCATGGCAACCGCGACTTTCTGCTTTGCTTGAGTGTTCATAAAAACCTTCTGTTTCAGTGGAGCAATCAGGTCGGTGCGCGCGGTGGATAAATCCGCGTCGGCAGCCAGAAAATCAGCAGGATCAAGGTCACGGCGATACCGGCCATGCACAGGTAAAGGTCGGAGGAAGTGAGCACCACCGCTTGTTCATGCAGACGATGAGCGAGACTTGCGCTGTCGCGCTCCGCCAGCGGTGAGTTGCCGAGACGGTCGACCAGCATGGTCGAGTGGAAATGCAGGCGTGCCGTGGTCAACGCCTCGATCACCCCGGTGGCGATGACCGCCGACAGGCCTTTGACGGTGTTGAACCAGGCCGATGCGAACGGCCCTTCCATCGGGTTGATGCTGCCGGTGGACAGCATCAGCAACGGCAACACCGCCATGGGCTGACCGAAAATCTGCAGCCATTGCAGCACATAGAAATCGTCGCGAATCCACGCGGACGTCAATTGCGAGCCGCCGACGCACGACAGCGTCAGCATGCCCAGGCCAATGCCCAACACCCAGCGGCAATCGACCCAGCGAAAGTTGCACAGCGCCGCCACCAACGGCAGCGCAATCAATTGCGGCAGCGCCGCCAGCAGCATGATCGGCGCGGTCTGCACCGGGCGATAACCCTGGACCTGCGCCAGGTAGCTGGACGGAATAATGATCACCGCCTGCAACACCACCAGCACGCCCGCCAGGGTCAGCAGGGCGAAAGACAGGTTACGGATGCCGAGCATCTGCATCTTGAAAAACGGAATCGGTTGCGACCACTCGCCGGTCAAAAACAGCACCAGCAACAACAGCCCGCCGCCGAGCAATCCGCAGATCAGGTTCGACTCGAACCAGTCCAGGCGATTGCCCTGCAGGATGCCGATCACCAGCATGCAGATGGCGGGAAAGCCCAGCAGCACACCACGCCAGTTGAAGGACTTGAAGCGCTCCAGGCGCAAGGGGTCCTGGGGTAAGCCATACGCCACTGCGGCCATGGCAATCAGGCAAGGCGCGATGATTTGCCAGAAGGTCCATTGCCAGCCGACATACTCGGTCCACAACCCCGCCAGCGGCGTGCCCAGACCCGGGCCGAACGTCGCCGTCAGGGCATAACCGGCCAGGCCATACAACTTCACATTGGCCGGCAGAAAGCGCAGGGCCACGGTCATCAGCATGGGTGGCAATGCACCGCCCGCCAGGCCTTGCAAGGTGCGTAGCAACAACAGGCTTTCGTAATTCGGGGCGATGGGGCACAGCGCACCCAATAGGGTGAACAGGCTGATGGCGCACAGGGTGAAACGCCGCAACGAGAACGTCACCGCACACCATGGCGCAAAAGCCATGGCCGCCACCGAAGTCGCGGTGTAACAGGCGACCAGCCAGGTGCCCTCGTCGTAGCCGATGGCCAACGCACCACGGATGTCGGCCAGGGCGACTTTGGTCACCATCTCGTTCAGGCCCGACACCAGCACTGCCAGCAATACGCCAACGAGGCCGATGATGATCCGCGGGCCGAAGACGGGTGGAGCGGCTGCCGTGCTGGCCGCAGCAACAGGTGCCGTGACCGTAAGGGAAGTCATGTACTGCAAGCTCCGGCGTGGAAAGACCGAAGCATTCTAGGAAGCGTGATGCCTGACGAAAATCAACTTATTGGCAGGTTATAAGTGCGCTAGACGCAACAATGCAAAGCCCTTGTGGGAGCGGGCTTACTCGCGAAGGCGTTGGGTCAGTCGGTATCAATGTTGAATGACAAATCGCATTCGCGAGCAAGCCCGCTCCCACAGGGGGAAATTGCGCTCGACCTCAGTCCGGCTGCGCAGCCAGCCACGTCTCATCGCAACACGCCTTGAGCGTTTCCCGCAGCCAACGGTGGGCCGGATCCTTGTCGAAACGCGGATGCCAGGACTGGGTCAGCATCAGGGTCGGCAACGGGATCGGCAAGTCGAAGGAGCGCAGCTTCAGCCCGAGCCGTCGCACGCTCAGCAGTGCCTCTTTGGGCACCGGCAGAATCAGGTCGGAATCGGGCAAGGCAAACATCGCCGCATGAAAGCTCGGCGCGATCACCGCCACCCGCCGCTCCAGCCCCAGGGCATTGAGCGCGGTATCAATCGGCCCCCGGGCAATTCCGCGCCGGGACATGCTGATATGCGAGAACCCCGCGTAACGCTCCGCGGTGATCTCACCGTCCAACAGCGGATGATCCTCGCGCACCAGACCAACGAAGTGGGTGGAAAACAGGTTCTGAATCTTCACTTCCGGGGTCAACGGCCGGGTGTTGCTGACGCTCAGATCGATCCGCCCTTCGCGCAACGCCTCATCATCGCCATCGCCTTCCGGGACGAAACGCAATTCGCAGTGCGGCGCCTGCCGGTCAAGGGTGTCGAACAGCTTGCCGCCGTAGACGCCGACAAAGAAGTCGTTGGCCCGAATACTGAAACGCCGCCGTAGCGAACTCAGTTCCACCGCATCGGCCGAACGAAACAGCAAACCGGCCTGTTCCACCACGCTGCGAACCTGTTCGCGCAACTCCAGTGCCTTGGGGGTCGGTACCAGGCCACGGCCGGCGCGCACCAGGATCGGATCGCCAATGGCCTCGCGAATGCGCGTCAACGTCCGGCTCATGGCCGCCGGGCTGAGGTTCATCCGCCGCGCCGCGCCCACCACACTGCCCTCGTCGAGCAAAGCATCGAGGGCGACCAACAGGTTCATGTCTGGGAGTTGCATGGTGAGCACTCGTGTTTGATCTGAGCTGATTCAGACGCAATGCTAGCAAACAAACTGCCGAATCATGTGTTGGCAGCACCGACCTCTTCGCGAGCCTGCTCGCGAAAGCGGTGGAACCGTCACCACATCCATTCGCGCTAACCCATAGATACAACTCACACCACTATCAGTTCTGATAGTTCGCAAACCTGGCTCAAGCGAGTAAAACTCAAAGCCTGCCCCGTTTCCGCGAAGATCCCGGCATGAGCCAACCTGTTGATCGAGACAACCGCAGCCGGCCACGCGTAGTACTGCTGGCAACCGACCGCAGCCAATCCATCATTGGCGAAATCGTCGATGGCCAGACCAAAACCATCGCCTACTCCGCTTACGGCGAGCAGTCAGCGCAGCAGAAAGTCGAGACACGACTGGGGTTCAATGGCCAGTTACGTGAAGCGAATATCGGTTGGTATTGGCTGGGTAATGGTTACCGCGCCTACAACCCTCGGTTGATGCGTTTTCATAGCCCGGACAGTTTGAGTCCATTTGGTAAGGGTGGACTGAATGCATATATGTATTGCGGCGGGGAACCGGTGATGAATTCGGACCCTACGGGGCACATACGCATTAAACTCCCCCTACCAGTTCGCTCTCTTCCGCAAAGAGCTAGCGTGATTGTAGAAAACCCAAACTCCTCCAAGCTCTTCCCAAAAGCAGCCGCTGAAATCAGCACGGTAAAGCCAAATACAAAAAACCCGGTCGCTGTACCTGTAGCCGCACTGGACCAACCCTCCTCAATCATAAACAACACCAATGCCAACGCGGTCGCACCAAGCATTTCCCCTTCTTCACTAACGGTTAATGCCCCGCATACACAATCATCAGAGCTGCAGGGCATGCCTAAGTTGAAAACAATGATCGACATCTATCAACAGCCACTAATGCGCGGAAAACGGAAAATGCCGGAGCTTTCCATTAGCGCTACAGAAGAGGAAATTAAAAAAATACCTCGATTGAACCCTGTCGTTCACCTGATTCGCCTTACTTAGAGCACTCTCTCGATCAGGTGAACACCTGTGATCTAACGATCGCACTTAGCAGGCAGGTCAGTTTCTTATTGGAGATAGCCATTCATAAGAAATGAATAAGATGTTGACACCCCCTCACCGCACCATCCCCCACCGCCTTACCGTCACCCGCTCCAACGAATCAAACACCAGATTCTCCACCAGCAACCCAATCAGAATCACCACCGCCAACCCGGCAAACACCTTGTCGGTGTACAGCTCATTGCGATTCTGAAAGATGTACCACCCCAACCCACCTTTGCCGCTGGTCGCACCAAACACCAACTCGGCAGCAATCAAGGTCCGCCAGGCAAACGCCCAGCCGATTTTCAGGCCGGCGAGGATTGACGGCAGTGCCGCCGGAATCAGGATGAACAGCACGAAGCGCATGCCCTTGAGGCCGTAGTTGCGCCCGGCCATGCGCAGGGTTTCCGAGACGCCGAGGAAGCCAGCGTAGGTGTTCAGCGCCAGCGCCCAGAGCACCGAATGCACCAGCACGAAAATCAGGCTGTTTTGCCCTAAGCCAAACCACAACAGCGCCAGCGGCAACAGCGCGATGGCCGGCAACGGGTTGAACATTGAAGTCAGAGTACTCAGCAGGTCACGACCGAACTGGGTCGACACCGCCAGCGTGGTCAGGGCAAACGCCAGGACGATGCCGATCAGGTAACCCTTGAGCAACACCACCAAAGAAATCCACACCTTGCCCAGCAACTCGCCGCTGAGCAGGCCGTCGTAAAGCGCTTGAGCGGTTTGCACAAAACTCGGCAGCAGCAGGTCGTTGTTTTGATACCTGGCAACAGCTTCCCAAAACACCGCGAGCAAAATCAGGATCAGGCTTTTGCGCAGCCAACCTTGCTGCCATAGACGCTGGCCGAGGGGTAACTCCCGCTCCAGCGGCACGCTGGTCAGTGGCTGCAAAACCGTTTCGAACTCTTCACGCGGGGATGATAAATGGCTCATCGGGCCCTCCTTTCAACTGGCTCAATAAGCGATGCGGATGTCGGCGAAATCCAGCTCATGCTCAGCGTTCGCCGCATCACCTTCGTCGAACAACAGCCGATGAATACGTCGCGCCGATTCCTGAAACGCCACACCGCCGAGGCTGTGCAAATCGTATTGGTGGCTGTGGACTTCCGCTCTCACCCGTCCCGGATGGGGTGACAGCAACAGAATGCGATTGCCCACCACCAGTGCCTCTTCGATGGAGTGCGTGACGAACAGCAGGGTGAAACGCACCTCCTCCCAGAGCAGCAGCAATTCTTCCTGCATCTTGCGTCGGGTCAGGGCATCGAGCGCGGCAAAGGGTTCGTCCATCAACAGGATTTTCGGCTGCATCGCCAGCGCCCGAGCGATGGCGACCCGTGCCTTCATCCCGCCTGACAAGGTGTGCGGATAAGCATCGGCAAACGCCGCCAGGCCGACCTTTTCCAGATAGTGCAGCGCTCGCTCTTCGGCCTCCCTGTACTTGAGGGTTTTTGAAGCCAGAAGCGGAAACATCACGTTCTGTTTGACGGTTTTCCACGGCGGCAGTTGATCGAATTCCTGAAACACCACGATCCGGTCCGGTCCCGGCGCATCGACGCGCTGACCTTGCAGACGGATCTCGCCCTCGACGGGCTGGATAAAGCCGGCAGCGGCCTTGAGCAACGTCGACTTGCCGCAACCGGACGGGCCGAGCAGGACAAAGCGGTCCGCCGGATCGATCTCGAAACTGACCTGATGGGTCGCCCGCACCACGCGCTGCGGTGTGCGGTATTCGAGGCTGACGTTATCGACCGACAGCAGCGCCTGGGCTGCCGCGATCGGTTTGCTGACCGTGTGGCCTTGCAAGGGAGCGTTCATTTCGGTCAGCTCCCTTGCAGTGGTTTGTTGTCCTGGAAGAAGTAATCCTTCCACGAATCCGGTTTGTTTTTGATCGCGCCAACGCGGTACAGGAACTCGGCCAACGGGTAGGTATTTTTCGGCGTGACGCTGAACTCGAACTGCGGGTTGTCGATGATTTTCAGTAACGCTGCGCGGTCGATCTTGGCCTTGGTGACGCGGATGTAAGTGTCGGCTGCCGCGCCCTTGTCGTTCTGCGCGAATTGCGCCGCTTCGGTCAAAGCGTCAATAAACGCTTTGTAGGTTTTCGGGTTCTCATTGCGGAATTTCTCGGTAGCGAACAACACCGTCGGCGAATTCGGCCCGAGCAGGTCATAGGTGTTCAGCACCACGTGCACGTTGGGATTGGCCAGTTCCTGATCCTGGAACGGCGGGTTGGAGAAGTGCCCGCTCAGCTCGGTGCCGCCAGCCACCAGCGCCGCTGTCGCATCGGGATGCGGAACCGCAATGGTGTACTTGTCGAGGCGATTGAACTCTTTGTCGCCCCACTGTTTGGCCGCCGCGTATTGCAGGAAGCGCGACTGTACCGACACGCCCACCGCCGGCACTGCGATTCGGTCTTTCTCGGTGAAGTCGGCAATGGTTTTGACCTTGGGATTATTGCTCACCAGGTAGTACGGGAAGTTGCCCAGGGAAGCCACGGCCTTGACGTTCTGCTTGCCGTGGGTGCGATCCCAGATGGTCAGCAGCGGGCCGACGCCGGCGCCGGCAATGTCGATCGAGCCTGCGAGCAACGCATCGTTGACCGCTGCACCGCCGGAGAGCTGGGTCCAGTCGACCTTGATGTCGATGCCTTCCTGCTTGCCGTACTTCTCGATCAGGTTCTGATCGCGCACCACGTTCAGCAGCAAGTAAACAATGCCGAACTGTTCGGCAATGCGGATTTCACCTTCGGCGTGGGCCACGTTTGGCGCCACCAGGCTGCCGGCAATCAGGCTGAAACCCAGACCGATGGCTGCGGCCAGCGGTGCGAATGGAAGACGTTTGGACATGGTCAGATCTCCGACAAATCAGAAAGGCGCGTCGCCCTGGATGGTGGTGCGATACAGCTTGCGGCGCAGATGGCTGGGGCATCCGGCGGCGAGGTGGATCAGCGAACGGTTGTCCCAGAACACCAGGTCATGGGGCTGCCATTGATGGCGGTAGATGTTTTGCGGCAGCACGCTGTGGGCGTAGAGCTCGGTCAGCAGTTGCTGGCTCTCGTCTTCCGGCAGGCCAACGATGCGGGTGGTGAACCCCTCGCTGACGAACAACGCCTTGCGACCGTTTTCCGGGTGGGTACGCACGACCGGGTGGACGACTTCGGCGACCTGGGCGAGTTGCTCCGGGGTCAGGGTCGGGCGCCAGTTGCCTTCGAATTTGGTCTCGCTGTAACGCGCGGTGTAGGAGTGCGCTGCCGAGCGCCCTTCAACGGCGTTGCGCAATGCAAGCGGCAGGTCGTCCCAGGCTTTGTGCATATCGGCGAACAATGTGTCACCGCCTTCTGACGGCAGCTCCTGGGCATGCAGCATCGAGCCCAGGCTCGGCAGTTCTTTGTAGGAGAGATCGGAATGCCAGAACTTGCCGGCGTCACCCAGGCCGATGTTCTGGCCGTTTTCGACGATGTTGGAGACGATCAGGATTTCCGGATGCCCTGCCAGCAGGAACTGCTTGAGCACATGGATCTGCAACACGCCAAAACGACGGCTGAAATCGATCTGTTGCTCAGGAGTTATGCGCTGGTCGCGGAACACCACCACGTGATGATCCAGGTGCGCGCGGTGAATACGGGCGAAGTCCCGATCATTGATCGGACGGGACAGGTCGAGACCGATGATCTCGACGCCCACCGCTCCGCTGAACGGGCGGACTTCAAAGAATTGTGGCGCGATGCTTGGCGAAGCTGAAGCTGAAGCTGCAGACATAAATCACTCCCACGCACGGCACGCTCAAAGGCGCGCGCGTCGATCAGAAACTCACGGAGGTCCCGTGTTGGTTCGTGTCGTGCGGCGCGCCGATTGGTCGACAGGTACGCAGGAGATTCACTTTATAGATATAAGAATTGAAATTTAAATACCGTTAACGAATAACGATATGGCGATTGCGAAGGGAGTGGAGGAATCGTGGGATGACGTTATTTGTCACTTTCTGACAGGATTTTGGTGTTTTGGCGGACGCTATCGCGAGCAAGCTCGCTCCCACAGGGGTCAGTGGAAACACAAAAATTGCGTTTCAATACAGATCCATTGTGGGAGCGAGCTTGCTCGCGATGGGGCCAGTGGCCCCGAAGGTGGATTACCGCTCGTGCAGCGCCTCGGCCCGCGCACGGATGATCGGCTTGAGCAGGTAGCTCAGCACGGTCTTCTTGCCAGTGATGATATCCACGGAAGCCACCATCCCCGGAATGATCAGCAACGGCTTTTCATCGGTGCCCAAGTGGCTGCGGTCGGTGCGCAGCTTGATGAGGTAGTAGGTGGTCTTCTTGTCTTCATCGGTGATGGTGTCGGCACCGATCTGCTCCAGTTTGGCCTTCATCCCGCCGTAGATGGTGTAGTCATAGGCGGTAAATTTCACCGTCGCTTCCTGCCCCGGGTGCAGGAACGCGATGTCCTGCGGGCGGATCTTCGCCTCGACCAGCAAGGTGTCGTCCAGCGGTACGATTTCCACCAGGTCGCTGCCCGGCTGGATAACCCCGCCGATGGTATTGACCAGCAACTTGTTGACGATGCCCCGCACTGGCGAAGTGACCAGCGTCCGGCTGACCCGGTCTTCCAGGGCCTTGCCGGTGGCCTGGGCCTTGTTCAGGTCGGTGCGTGCTTCATTGAGTTGGGTCAGGGCTTCGCTACGGAACTTGCCACGGGTTTCATCGACCTTGCGCTGCACTTCCTTGATTGCCGATTCGGCTCGTGGAATTGCCAGCGTGGTGGCGTCGAGCTGACCACGGGTCTCCGCTTCGGCACGCCTGAGGCGCAGGACTTCCACCGGTGATACCGCGCCTTGGGCCACCAACGGCTCGGACATGCTGATTTCCTGACGCTGGAAGCCCAATTGCTGGCGATACTGCGCCTGTTTGGAGGTGAATTCGCGCAGCTCTTGCTGGCGCTGGATCAGCTGCTCCTGCAAGCCACCAATCTCATCGTGCAACTGTTGGCGACGACTGATATAGAGCGACTCTTCACTCTTGGCCTGACCCGGCACGGCCTTGAGCACATCCTCGGGGAAGTTCAGCGGACGCTCTTCGACCTCGGCGCTCAGGCGCTCGACCCGCAGCAGCATCGACAACCGATCGGCCTCGGTTTCACCGACGTTCGAAGCAAATCGCGTGTCGTCCAGGCGAATCAGCGGTGCGCCGGCTTCGACAATCTGACCTTCCTTGACGAACAGCTCGGCAACGATACCGCCTTCAAGGTTCTGGATCTTCTGGATCTTCGACGATGGAATCGCCTTGCCGTCGCCCTTGGTCACCTCGTCGATCACCGCGAAGTTGGCCCAGAGCATCAGGAACACAAAGAACGCGATGATCGCCCAGATCGTCAGCCGCACCACGCGGGGCGCATCCTCGATCAGCGCCTTGTTGACCTCCGGCAGCGGCTGCCCCTGAAGTGAAGCAGAGCCTTTGAAGTAGCGAAGGATCGAACCCTTACCCGACTTAAGCAACACTGATCTGCCCCTTCTTCAACGCTTCCATCACTGCGGCTTTCGGGCCGTCGGCGAGTATCTGCCCGCGGTCGACCACGATCAGGCGATCCACCAGCGACAACAGCGATGCCCGGTGCGTTACCAGCACCATGGTCTTGTTTTCGATCACCGCTGCCAGGCGCTGCTTGAGGCGCTCTTCACCGGTGTTGTCCATGGCGCTGGTCGGCTCGTCGAGCAGCAGGATCGGCGGATTGAGCAGCAATGCACGGGCCAGGGCGACGTTTTGCCGTTGACCGCCGGAGAGGTTCTGCCCGCGCTCGCCGACTTGCAGCTCATAACCCTGCGGATGCAGGCGCGCATACTCGTGGACGCCGGCCAGTTCTGCGGCTTGCAGCACCAGTTCGTCCTCGACATACCGCGCACCGGAAACCAGGTTGTCGCGCAAGGTGCCGGCGAGCAACTGAATGTCCTGGGGCACGTAGCCGATGTTGTAGCGCAGCTCGCTGACGTCGATCTGGCGGATATCCACACCATCGACCAACAACGCGCCGTCATCCGGCTGATACAGCCCCACCAGCAACTTCGCCAGCGAGCTCTTGCCCGAACCGCTTCGACCAATGATGCCGACCTTCTCGCCGGGACTGATCGACAGGTTGATGTTCTTCAGCGCCAGGTTCTGCTGTTGCGGGTAGGTGAAGTTGAGCTGGCGGCACTCAATGCCGCCCTGCAGCACCTTGCGGCTGAGCGGACGCTCTTCGAAATTGCGCTCCTGGGGCAGCTCCATCATCTGGTCGACCGAGGTCATGGTCACCCGCGCCTGCTGATAACGAGTCAGCAGCCCGGACAGTGACGCCAGCGGGCTGAGCGCACGACCACTGAGCATGTAGCAGGCAATCAGGCCGCCCATGCTCAGGTGACCGTCGATGATCTGGTACACGCCGAAGACGATCATGATCACGCCGGCCAGTTGCTGGATCAGCAAGGTGATATTCATCGCCAGGCCGGAGAGCATTTTCACCCGCAACTCAAGGCGACTGAGGGTGCCGATGGTCTGCTCCCACTGATACTGGCGTTCGCTTTCGGCGTTGTTGACCTTCACCGCATCCAGGCCGGCCAGGGTCTCGATCAGGCTCGACTGACGCTCGGCCCCCAGCGCCATGGTCCGTTCCATGGTCGCCACCAGGGGTTTCTGCAAGGCATAGCCAATGGCCAGGGCGATCGGGAACGCCAGCACCGGTATCCACACAAGATGCCCGCCAAGGATCGCGATGACGATAAAGATCAGAATCGTGAACGGCAGGTCAATCAGGCTGGTCAGTGTCAGCGAGGCGAGGAAGTCCCGCAGGCTCTGGAACTCATGGATGTTCTGGGCAAAGCTGCCGACCCGCGCCGGCCGGTATTTCATGGCCATGCCGACGATGCGCTCGAACAGCGTGGCCGAGATAATCAGGTCGGTTTTCTTGCCGGCCAGATCCAGGCACAGGCTGCGCAGGCTTTTCAGGATCAGGTCGAACAGGTAGGCGCCCGAGATGCCGAATGCCAGCACCCAGAGCGTCGCTTCGGCCTGGTTCGGCACGACACGGTCGTAGACGTTCATCACGAACAACGGCGCGGCCATGGCAATGATGTTGATCAGAAAACTGGCGGCGATGGCGTCGGCGTACAACCAGCGCGAACGCTTGAGGGTGTCGCGGAACCACGAGCGCGCACGCGGAATCAGCGTGCCGTGATTGACGTCGAACTTGTGCTGCGGCTGGGCGAAAAAGACTTTGCCGGTGTAGTCATCGGCCAGCAGGTCACGGCTGACCAGGGACTCACCGCCGTCGCTTTCGCTGAGCAGCACCCGTACCTGATCTTCGCCTTGCCAGCCGAGCAGGACGGCACTTCGACCGTCCCTGAGCAACAACAATGCTGGCATCGCAATCGCCGGAATATCCTCCAGCTTGCGTTGCAGCACCCGACCTTGCAGCCCCGCGCGAGCTGCCGCGCGAGGTAGCAAGTCGACACTCAAGCGTTGCTCGGGCAGCGGCAGGCCGGTGGTGAGCATTGCCGCGCTGGCAGGCTTCTGGTGCAGCATGCAAAGAGCGAGCAGACCATCCAGTAGCGGATCGTCATGCAACGCGCGCGGATCATGAATGAGTTGAACCCGACTGACTTCTGATTCCACGCTCGGCACTCTTGGCTAACAATTGAACAATGAAGGTCCTGCTCAATTCATACCGGGCAATTGGACCTTGGGCTTCACGTCGTTCTGCACAACGGATGCCAATGGTGCGACCACTCCCTGGCTCTTGAGCAACTCGCCCATGGTCGCCTTGATTCGGTATTGAGTAAATAACTGAATGTTCTTGATCTCCACCAGACGGCGCGAAGAGGTGAACAGCTCGTTCTCGCTGTCGAGCAAATCCAGCAGGGTGCGCTCGCCAAGGCTGAACTGACGCTGGTAAGCGGTACGCACGGCGGTGCTGTGGTCGACGTATTGCTGGGCGATCGGCACTTGCGCGTTGGCGTTGTTCAGGGCGTTCCAGGCCAGGCCCAGCTCTTCATTCAATTGGCGCAGGGCGTTGTTACGGATATCCAGCGCCTGGTTCGACAGGTAGGACTTGGATTCCAGATCGGCCTTGTTGCTGCCGCCGGCATACAGATTGAAGCGCATGCGCAGCATGGCTTGCCATTCATTGTTGTGGCCGTTCTGACCATCAATATCGTTGTCCGCGGTGCGACCCAACTCAGCATCGAAGCGCGGGTAGAACGTCGACTTGGCCGTGTCGTATTGCTTCTCGGCAGCGGCGATATCGGATTCGGCCGAGCGCAGGATCGGGCTGTTTTCCAGCATCTGCGCACGGGCTTCATTCAGGTTGGCCGGCATCAGTGCCAGGAAACTCGCCGGGCGCTCCAGTTGATCGGGCATCTGGCCAACAGCGGAGAGGTAGTTGGTTTCGGCGTCAGCCAGGTTGGTCTGCTCGGTGATCAGGTTGTTTCGCGCCTGGGCCATCCGCGCCTCCGCCTGATCAAGGTCGGCGCCACTGCCGACGCCACGCTGGGTGCGCAGTTGGATCTGGTCGTAAATGCGCTGGTGGCTCTTGAGGTTGTCCTCGGCCAGACGTACGAATTCGCGGCGGGTCAGCACGTCGAGATAGACCTGGGCCACGGTCAGCCCGGTACGCTCGGAAGTACTCAGCAGCGAGTAGGCGCGGGAGTTGACAGTGGCTTGTTGACGCCCTACTTCGCTGGACGTCGCAAAACCGTCAAAAACCATTTGGGTCAGACGTAAACTTGACTCACTGCGATTCAGGGTTTCCCAGTGATTGTTGCTGCCGTCCGTTCGTGTGGTCACGCTGTCGGTGCCCTCACGACCATAACCGCCCAGCAGGTCGACCCGTGGCAGGTATCCACCTTTCGCAGCCTTCAACTGATAATCCGCAGCCAATCGACTGTTGACGCCTGCCTGGACCTCCGGATGGACATCCAGCGCTTGTTGCATGGCGTTTGGCAAGGACTGTGCCTGGACGAAAGACGCGGCGAGGGCGAAAGGTACAGCCATGAACAAAGGCGAACGCATTGTAGGAATTTCCCAGGACTTCTTGTCTTGAATCACAGCAAAAGAACGCGCTGCGTCGGAAGATGGCAAGCGGAATGACCGTATGTCGGAAAGTTCAAAAAGTGGAACTGGATCACATACCGAGGACGAGTCACAGCTTAAATATCAATGTGACATTATTGGGACGATTGTTTAGGATGGCTCCAAGAAGGTCAATAGTTTGGCATAAAGTTAATAGCGAAAAAATATAGCCAATAAATTGACGAATTGATGCGTCAAATTTGTGCATCTATTTTGCAATGTACGTCCAGACTGGTCGGCGCCGACAGACGCCATCAGGTCCATGGAAGTCAACTGAACGGACACCCCGGAGAGTCTTCAATGAGCAGTGTTGTTGCCATCGTCAAAAGCATTGTCGGTCAAGTTTTCGTGGTGTCCCCAGAGGGCATCCGCCGAGTTCTCGTTGAAGGCGACAAGTTGTTCGCCGGTGACCAGATCGACACCGGCCTTTCCGGTGCCGTATCCCTGGAGCTGGCCGATGGCCGCACCCTCGATCTGGGCCGTGACACTCAGTGGAGCGCCGACGCTCCAGACTCCAGCACTGATCTGGCAGCCGCCACCGCGCAAGCCGCGCCTTCGGTAGAAGAGCTGCAACAGGCCATTGCTGCCGGTGCCGACCCGACAAAAGACCTTGAAGCCACCGCTGCCGGCCCGGCTGTCGCAAGTTCTGGCGGTGCCGCCGGTGGTGGTCACAGCTCCGTGATGCTCGACGCCACCGCTGCCCGCGTCGATCCGACCATCGGCTTCGCAACCAATGGTCCTGATTTCACTGCTACCCCCACTACGCTCGATACCGGCAACCAGACCATCACGACCATCACGTCCGTCAACGCCTCGAGCGTAATGACCGCTGATACTGGCACTCTGGCCGAAGACAGCGTCGCAACGGGTAATGTACTGACCAACGATAGCGATGCCGAGACGCCGCTCAGCGTCACCGGCTTCACCATCGCTGGCGTGACCGGCAGTTTCACCGCAGGCCAGACAGCGACCATCGTCGGTGTCGGTACGTTGACCATCGGTGCCAATGGCGACTACACCTTTACTCCGGACGCCAACTACAACGGTGCTGTACCGCAAGTTACGTACACCACCAACACCGGCTCCAGCAGCACACTGGGTCTCACCGTGACGGCGGTCGATGACCCGAGCGTTTTGACTGCCGACACCCAAGTCACTGCTGAAGACACCGCAGCGATCGGCAACGTGCTGAGCAACGACAGCGACATCGACAACGTTCTGAGCGTGGTTACTTTCACCATTGACGGCGTCAATGGCACTTTCACCGCCGGCCAGACGGCGACCATCGCCAACGTCGGCAGCCTGGTGATCGGCGCCAATGGCGCCTACACCTTCACGCCGGCCGCCAACTACAACGGCACGGTGCCGACGGTCAGCTACACCGTGACCGACGGTTCCACCTCGACCCTGACCATCAACGTCACCCCGGTCGACGACAGCTTCAGCGACCTCAGCGAAAGCGTGACTACCAACGAAGACACCGCCGTGACCGGCAGCGTCCTCACTGGCACCTCGAGCGTCGACGGGCCGGTCAGCGTGGTCAACTTCACCATCGGTGAAACCACCTACGCCGCCGGCAGCACGGCGACCATCGCCAACGTCGGTACCCTGGTGATCGGCGCCAACGGCACTTACACCTTCACGCCGGCCGCCAACTACAACGGTACGGTGCCAACCGTCAGCTACACCGTCACCGACGGTTCCGGCAGCAACGTTACCTCGACCCTGACCATCAACGTCACCCCGGTCAACGACAACTTCACCGACGCCAACGAAACGGTCTCGACCCTGGAAGACACCGCCTTGACCGGCAGTGTGTTGACCGGCACCTCGAGCGTCGATGGCCCGGTCAGCGTGGTGAATTTCACCATCGACGGTGTTGCTGGCACTTTCACCGCCGGCAGCACGGCAACCATCGCCAACGTCGGCAGCCTGGTCATCGGCGCCAACGGCGCTTATACCTTCACGCCGGCCGAAAATTACAACGGCAGCATGCCAACCGTGAGCTACACCGTCACCGACGGTTCCGGCAGCAACGTCACCTCGACCCTGACCATCAGCGTCACCCCGGTCGATGACAGCTTCACCGACCTCAGCGAAAGCGTGAGCACCAACGAAGACACCGCCGTGACCGGCAGCGTCCTCACCGGCACGAGCAGCGTCGACGGCCCGGTCAGCGTGGTGAATTTCACCATCGACGGTGTTGCTGGCACTTTCACCGCCGGCCAGACCGCGACCATTGCCAACGTCGGCAGCCTGGTGATCGGCGCCAACGGCGCTTACACCTTTACCCCGGCCGCCAACTACAACGGCAGCGTGCCGACCGTCAGCTACACCATCACCGACGGCTCGGGCAGCAATGTCACCTCGACCCTGACCATCAACGTCACCCCGGTCGACGACAACTTCAGCGACCTCAGCGAAAGCGTGACCACCAACGAAGACACCGCCGTCACCGGCAGCGTCCTCACCGGCACGAGCAGCGTCGACGGCCCGGTCAGCGTGGTGAACTTCACCATCGGTGAAACCACCTACGCCGCCGGTAACACGGCGACCATCGCTAACGTCGGCACCCTGGTGATCGCGGCGAACGGTGCTTACACCTTCACCCCTGCCGAAAACTACAACGGCAGCGTGCCGACGGTGAGCTACACCGTCACCGACGGCTCGGGCAGCAACGTCACCTCGACCCTGACCATCAACGTCACCCCGGTCGATGACAGCTTCACCGACGCCAGCGAAACGGTCTCCACCCAGGAAGACACCGCCGTCACTGGCAGCGTCCTCAGTGGCACCTCGAGCGTCGACGGGCCAGTCAGCGTGGTGAACTTCACCATTGGTGAAACCACCTACGCCGCCGGCAGCACGGCGACCATCGCCAACGTCGGTACCCTGGCGATCGGCGCCAACGGGACTTACACCTTCACCCCGGCCGCCAACTACAACGGCAGCGTGCCGACGGTGAGCTACACCGTCACCGACGGCTCGGGCAGCAACGTCACCTCGACCCTGACCATCAGCGTCACCCCGGTCGACGACAGCTTCACCGACCTCAGCGAAAGCGTGACTACCAACGAAGACACCGCCGTCACCGGCAGCGTCCTCACCGGCACGAGCAGCGTCGACGGCCCGGTCAGCGTGGTGAATTTCACCATCGACGGTGTTGCTGGCACGTTCACAGCCGGCCAGACCGCGACCATCGCCAATGTCGGCACCCTGGTGATCGGTGCCAACGGCACCTATACCTTTACGCCGGCCGAAAATTACAACGGCAGCGTGCCGACGGTGAGCTACACCGTCACCGACGGCTCGGGCAGCAACGTCACCTCGACCCTGACCATCAGCGTCACCCCGGTCGATGACAGCTTCACCGACCTCAGCGAAAGCGTGACTACCAACGAAGACACCGCCGTCACCGGCAATGTGTTGACCGGCACGAGCAGCGTTGACGGCCCGGTCAGCGTGGTGAATTTCACCATCGACGGTGTTGCTGGCACGTTCACCGCCGGCCAGACCGCGACCATCGCCAACGTCGGCAGCCTGGTGATCGGTGCCAACGGCGCTTATACCTTCACGCCGGCCGAAAATTACAACGGCAGCGTGCCGACGGTGAGCTACACCGTCACCGACGGCTCGGGCAGCAACGTCACCTCGACCCTGACCATCAGCGTCACCCCGGTCGATGACAGCTTCACCGACCTCAGCGAAAGCGTGAGCACCAACGAAGACACCGCCGTGACCGGCAGCGTCCTCACCGGCACGAGCAGCGTCGACGGCCCGGTCAGCGTGGTGAATTTCACCATCGACGGTGTTGCTGGCACTTTCACCGCCGGCCAGACCGCGACCATTGCCAACGTCGGCAGCCTGGTGATCGGCGCCAACGGCGCTTACACCTTTACCCCGGCCGCCAACTACAACGGCAGCGTGCCGACCGTGAGCTACACCGTCACCGACGGTTCCGGCAGCAACGTCACCTCGACCCTGACCATCAACGTCACCCCGGTCGATGACAGTTTCACCGACCTCAGCGAAAGCGTGAGCACCAACGAAGACACCGCCGTCACCGGCAGTGTGTTGACCGGTACCTCGAGCGTTGACGGGCCGGTCAGCGTGGTGAATTTCACCATTGGTGAAACCACCTACGCCGCCGGCAGCACGGCGACCATCGCCAACGTCGGCAGCCTGGTGATCGCGGCGAACGGGGCTTACACCTTTACCCCGGCCGCCAACTACAACGGCAGCGTGCCAACCGTGAGCTACACCGTCACCGACGGTTCCGGCAGCAACGTCACCTCGACCCTGACCATCAGCGTCACCCCGGTCGACGACAGCTTCACCGACCTCAGCGAAAGCGTGAGCACCGCCGAAGACACCGCCGTCACCGGCAGTGTGTTGACCGGCACCTCGAGCGTCGACGGTCCGGTCAGCGTGGTGAACTTCACCATCGGTGAAACCACCTACGCCGCTGGCAGCACGGCGACCATCGCCAATGTCGGCAGCCTGGTGATCGGCGCCAACGGGACTTACACCTTCACCCCGGCCGAAAATTACAACGGCACGGTGCCGACGGTGAGCTACACCGTCACCGACGGTTCCGGCAGCAATGTCACCTCGACCCTGACCATCAACGTCACCCCGGTCGATGACAGCTTCACCGACATCAGCGAAACCGTGACCACCGCCGAAGACACCGTCGTGACCGGCAGCGTCCTCACTGGCACCTCGAGCGTTGACGGTCCGGTCAGCGTGGTGAATTTCACCATCGGTGAAACCACCTACGCCGCCGGCAGCACGGCGACCATCGCCAACGTCGGCAGCCTGGTGATCGCGGCGAACGGGACTTACACCTTTACGCCGGCCGCCAACTACAACGGCACGGTGCCGACGGTGAGCTACACCGTCACCGACGGCTCGGGCAGCAATGTCACCTCGACCCTGACCATCAGCGTCACCCCGGTCGACGACAACTTCACCGACCTCAGCGAAAGCGTGAGCACCAACGAAGACACCGCCGTGACCGGCAGCGTCCTCACCGGCACGAGCAGCGTCGACGGCCCGGTCAGCGTGGTGAATTTCACCATTGGTGAAACCACCTACGCCGCCGGCAGCACGGCGACCATCGCCAACGTCGGCACCCTGGTGATCGCGGCGAACGGGGCTTACACCTTTACCCCGGCCGCCAACTACAACGGCAGCGTGCCGACGGTGAGCTACACCGTCACCGACGGCTCGGGCAGCAACGTCACCTCGACCCTGACCATCAGCGTCACCCCGGTCGACGACAGCTTCACCGACCTCAGCGAAAGCGTGACTACCGCCGAAGACACCGCCGTCACCGGCAGTGTGTTGACCGGCACCTCGAGCGTTGACGGTCCGGTCAGCGTGGTGAATTTCACCATCGGTGAAACCACCTACGCCGCCGGCAGCACGGCGACCATCGCCAACGTCGGCACCCTGGTGATCGCGGCGAACGGGACTTACACCTTTACGCCGGCCGAAAATTACAACGGCAACGTGCCGACGGTGAGCTACACCGTCACCGACGGTTCCGGCAGCAATGTCACCTCGACCCTGACCATCAGCGTCACGCCGGTCGACGACAACTTTACCGACCTCAGCGAAAGCGTGACCACCGCCGAAGACACCGCCGTCACCGGCAGCGTGTTGACCGGTACCTCGAGCGTCGACGGCCCGGTCAGCGTGGTGAACTTCACCATCAACGGTGTTGCTGGCACTTTCACCGCTGGCCAGACCGCGACCATCGCCAACGTCGGCAGCCTGGTGATCGCGGCGAACGGGACTTACACCTTCACGCCTGCCGAAAATTACAACGGCAGCGTGCCGACGGTGAGCTACACCGTCACCGACGGTTCCGGCAGCAATGTCACCTCGACCCTGACCATCAACGTCACCCCGGTCGACGACAGCTTCAGCGACCTCAGCGAAAGCGTGACTACCGCCGAAGACACCGCCGTCACCGGCAGTGTGTTGACCGGCACCTCGAGCGTTGACGGTCCGGTCAGCGTGGTGAATTTCACCATCGGTGAAACCACCTACGCCGCCGGCAGCACGGCGACCATCGCTAACGTCGGCACCCTGGTGATCGCGGCGAACGGGACTTACACCTTTACGCCGGCCGAAAATTACAACGGCAACGTGCCGACGGTGAGCTACACCGTCACCGACGGCTCGGGCAGCAATGTCACCTCGACCCTGACCATCAGCGTCACGCCGGTCGACGACAACTTTACCGACCTCAGCGAAAGCGTGAGCACCAACGAAGACACCGCCGTGACCGGCAGCGTCCTCACCGGCACGAGCAGCGTCGACGGCCCGGTCAGCGTGGTGAATTTCACCATTGGTGAAACCACCTACGCCGCCGGCAGCACGGCGACCATCGCCAACGTCGGCAGCCTGGTGATCGCGGCGAACGGGGCTTACACCTTTACCCCGGCCGCCAACTACAACGGCAGCGTGCCGACGGTGAGCTACACCGTCACCGACGGTTCCGGCAGCAACGTCACCTCGACCCTGACCATCAGCGTCACCCCGGTCGACGACAGCTTCAGCGACCTCAGCGAAAGCGTGAGCACCGCCGAAGACACCGCCGTCACCGGCAGCGTGTTGACCGGTACCTCGAGCGTCGACGGCCCGGTCAGCGTGGTGAATTTCACCATCGACGGTGTTGCTGGCACGTTCACCGCCGGCCAAACCGCGACCATCGCCAATGTCGGCAGCCTGGCGATCGGCGCCAACGGGACTTACACCTTCACCCCGGCCGCCAACTACAACGGCAACGTGCCGACGGTGAGCTACACCGTCACCGACGGCTCGGGCAGCAATGTCACCTCGACCCTGACCATCAGCGTCACCCCGGTCGACGACAACTTCAGCGACCTCAGCGAAAGCGTGAGCACCGCCGAAGACACCGCCGTCACCGGCAGCGTCCTCACCGGCACGAGCAGCGTCGACGGGCCGGTCAGCGTGGTGAACTTCACCATCAACGGTGTTGCTGGCACTTTCACCGCTGGCCAGACCGCGACCATTGCCAACGTCGGCAGCCTGGTGATCGCGGCGAACGGGACTTACACCTTCACGCCGGCCGAAAATTACAACGGCAGCGTGCCGACGGTCAGCTACACCGTCACCGACGGTTCCGGCAGCAATGTCACCTCGACCCTGACCATCAACGTCACCCCGGTCGATGACAGCTTCAGCGACCTCAGTGAAAGCGTGAGCACCGCCGAAGACACCGCCGTGACCGGCAGCGTCCTCACCGGCACGAGCAGCGTCGACGGTCCGGTCAGCGTGGTGAACTTCACCATCGGTGAAACCACCTACGCCGCCGGCAGCACGGCGACCATCGCCAACGTCGGCACCCTGGTGATCGCGGCGAACGGGACTTACACCTTCACGCCGGCCGAAAATTACAACGGCAACGTGCCGACGGTGAGCTACACCGTCACCGACGGCTCCGGCAGCAACGTCACCTCGACCCTGACCATCAACGTCACCCCGGTCGATGACAGCTTCACCGACCTCAGCGAAAGCGTGAGCACCAACGAAGACACCGCCGTGACCGGCAGCGTCCTCACCGGCACGAGCAGCGTCGATGGTCCGGTCAGCGTGGTGAATTTCACCATCGACGGTGTTGCTGGCACTTTCACCGCTGGCCAAACCGCGACCATTGCCAACGTCGGCAGCCTGGTGATCGGCGCCAACGGGACTTACACCTTCACGCCTGCCGAAAATTACAACGGCAGCGTGCCGACGGTGAGCTACACCGTCACCGACGGCTCGGGCAGCAACGTCACTTCGACCCTGACCATCAGCGTCACCCCGGTCGATGACAGCTTCACCGACCTCAGCGAAAGCGTGAGCACCGCTGAAGACACCGCCGTCACCGGCAGTGTGTTGACCGGCACCTCGAGCGTTGACGGTCCGGTCAGCGTGGTGAATTTCACCATCGGTGAAACCACCTACGCCGCCGGCAGCACGGCGACCATCGCCAACGTCGGCAGCCTGGTGATCGCGGCGAACGGGACTTACACCTTTACGCCGGCCGAAAATTACAACGGCAACGTGCCGACGGTGAGCTACACCGTCACCGACGGCTCGGGCAGCAATGTCACCTCGACCCTGACCATCAACGTCACCCCGGTCGATGACAACTTCACCGACATCAGCGAAAGCGTGACCACCGCCGAAGACACCGCCGTCACCGGCAGCGTCCTCACCGGTACCTCAAGCGTCGACGGCCCAGTCAGCGTGGTGAATTTCACCATCGACGGTGTTAGTGGCACTTTCACCGCTGGCCAAACCGCGACCATTGCCAACGTCGGCACCCTGGTGATCGGCGCCAACGGCACTTACACCTTCACGCCGGCCGCCAACTACAACGGTACGGTGCCAACCGTCAGCTACACCGTCACCGACGGTTCCGGCAGCAACGTCACCTCGACCCTGACCATCAACGTCACCCCGGTCGATGACAGTTTCACCGACCTCAGCGAAAGCGTGAGCACCAACGAAGACACCGCCGTGACCGGCAGCGTGTTGACCGGTACCTCGAGCGTTGACGGGCCGGTCAGCGTGGTTAACTTCACCATCGATGGTGTTAGTGGCACTTTCACCGCCGGCCAGACCGCAACCATTGCCAATGTCGGCACCCTGGTGATCGGCGCCAACGGCGCCTATACCTTTACGCCGGCCGAAAACTACAACGGCACGGTGCCGACGGTCAGCTACACCGTCACCGACGGCTCGGGCAGCAACGTCACTTCGACCCTGACCATCAACGTCACCCCGGTCGATGACAGCTTCAGCGACCTCAGCGAAAGCGTGAGCACCGCAGAAGACACCGCCCTCACCGGCAGCGTCCTCAGTGGCACCTCGAGCGTCGACGGTCCGGTCAGCGTGGTGAACTTCACCATCGGTGAAACCACCTACGCCGCCGGCAGCACGGCGACCATCGCCAACGTCGGCACCCTGGTGATCGCGGCGAACGGGACTTACACCTTTACGCCGGCCGAAAATTACAACGGCAACGTGCCGACGGTGAGCTACACCGTCACCGACGGCTCGGGCAGCAATGTCACCTCGACCCTGACCATCAGCGTCACGCCGGTCGACGACAACTTTACCGACCTCAGCGAAAGCGTGAGCACCGCCGAAGACACCGCCGTCACCGGCAGCGTCCTCACCGGCACGAGCAGCGTCGACGGGCCGGTCAGCGTGGTGAACTTCACCATCAACGGTGTTGCTGGCACTTTCACCGCTGGCCAGACCGCGACCATTGCCAACGTCGGCAGCCTGGTGATCGCGGCGAACGGGACTTACACCTTCACGCCGGCCGAAAATTACAACGGCAGCGTGCCGACGGTGAGCTACACCGTCACCGACGGTTCCGGCAGCAATGTCACCTCGACCCTGACCATCAGCGTCACGCCGGTCGACGACAACTTTACCGACCTCAGCGAAAGCGTGACCACCGCCGAAGACACCGCCGTCACCGGCAGCGTGTTGACCGGTACCTCGAGCGTCGACGGCCCGGTCAGCGTGGTGAACTTCACCATCAACGGTGTTGCTGGCACTTTCACCGCTGGCCAGACCGCGACCATCGCCAACGTCGGCAGCCTGGTGATCGCGGCGAACGGGACTTACACCTTCACGCCTGCCGAAAATTACAACGGCAGCGTGCCGACGGTGAGCTACACCGTCACCGACGGTTCCGGCAGCAATGTCACCTCGACCCTGACCATCAACGTCACCCCGGTCGACGACAGCTTCAGCGACCTCAGCGAAAGCGTGACTACCGCCGAAGACACCGCCGTCACCGGCAGTGTGTTGACCGGCACCTCGAGCGTTGACGGTCCGGTCAGCGTGGTGAATTTCACCATCGGTGAAACCACCTACGCCGCCGGCAGCACGGCGACCATCGCTAACGTCGGCACCCTGGTGATCGCGGCGAACGGGACTTACACCTTTACGCCGGCCGAAAATTACAACGGCAACGTGCCGACGGTGAGCTACACCGTCACCGACGGCTCGGGCAGCAATGTCACCTCGACCCTGACCATCAGCGTCACGCCGGTCGACGACAACTTTACCGACCTCAGCGAAAGCGTGAGCACCAACGAAGACACCGCCGTGACCGGCAGCGTCCTCACCGGCACGAGCAGCGTCGACGGCCCGGTCAGCGTGGTGAATTTCACCATTGGTGAAACCACCTACGCCGCCGGCAGCACGGCGACCATCGCCAACGTCGGCAGCCTGGTGATCGCGGCGAACGGGGCTTACACCTTTACCCCGGCCGCCAACTACAACGGCAGCGTGCCGACGGTGAGCTACACCGTCACCGACGGTTCCGGCAGCAACGTCACCTCGACCCTGACCATCAGCGTCACCCCGGTCGACGACAGCTTCAGCGACCTCAGCGAAAGCGTGAGCACCGCCGAAGACACCGCCGTCACCGGCAGCGTGTTGACCGGTACCTCGAGCGTCGACGGCCCGGTCAGCGTGGTGAATTTCACCATCGACGGTGTTGCTGGCACGTTCACCGCCGGCCAAACCGCGACCATCGCCAATGTCGGCAGCCTGGCGATCGGCGCCAACGGGACTTACACCTTCACCCCGGCCGCCAACTACAACGGCAACGTGCCGACGGTGAGCTACACCGTCACCGACGGCTCGGGCAGCAATGTCACCTCGACCCTGACCATCAGCGTCACCCCGGTCGACGACAACTTCAGCGACCTCAGCGAAAGCGTGAGCACCGCCGAAGACACCGCCGTCACCGGCAGCGTCCTCACCGGCACGAGCAGCGTCGACGGGCCGGTCAGCGTGGTGAACTTCACCATCAACGGTGTTGCTGGCACTTTCACCGCTGGCCAGACCGCGACCATTGCCAACGTCGGCAGCCTGGTGATCGCGGCGAACGGGACTTACACCTTCACGCCGGCCGAAAATTACAACGGCAGCGTGCCGACGGTCAGCTACACCGTCACCGACGGTTCCGGCAGCAATGTCACCTCGACCCTGACCATCAACGTCACCCCGGTCGATGACAGCTTCAGCGACCTCAGTGAAAGCGTGAGCACCGCCGAAGACACCGCCGTGACCGGCAGCGTCCTCACCGGCACGAGCAGCGTCGACGGTCCGGTCAGCGTGGTGAACTTCACCATCGGTGAAACCACCTACGCCGCCGGCAGCACGGCGACCATCGCCAACGTCGGCACCCTGGTGATCGCGGCGAACGGGACTTACACCTTCACGCCGGCCGAAAATTACAACGGCAACGTGCCGACGGTGAGCTACACCGTCACCGACGGCTCCGGCAGCAACGTCACCTCGACCCTGACCATCAACGTCACCCCGGTCGATGACAGCTTCACCGACCTCAGCGAAAGCGTGAGCACCAACGAAGACACCGCCGTGACCGGCAGCGTCCTCACCGGCACGAGCAGCGTCGATGGTCCGGTCAGCGTGGTGAATTTCACCATCGACGGTGTTGCTGGCACTTTCACCGCTGGCCAAACCGCGACCATTGCCAACGTCGGCAGCCTGGTGATCGGCGCCAACGGGACTTACACCTTCACGCCTGCCGAAAATTACAACGGCAGCGTGCCGACGGTGAGCTACACCGTCACCGACGGCTCGGGCAGCAACGTCACTTCGACCCTGACCATCAGCGTCACCCCGGTCGATGACAGCTTCACCGACCTCAGCGAAAGCGTGAGCACCGCTGAAGACACCGCCGTCACCGGCAGTGTGTTGACCGGCACCTCGAGCGTTGACGGTCCGGTCAGCGTGGTGAATTTCACCATCGGTGAAACCACCTACGCCGCCGGCAGCACGGCGACCATCGCCAACGTCGGCAGCCTGGTGATCGCGGCGAACGGGACTTACACCTTTACGCCGGCCGAAAATTACAACGGCAACGTGCCGACGGTGAGCTACACCGTCACCGACGGCTCGGGCAGCAATGTCACCTCGACCCTGACCATCAACGTCACCCCGGTCGATGACAACTTCACCGACATCAGCGAAAGCGTGACCACCGCCGAAGACACCGCCGTCACCGGCAGCGTCCTCACCGGTACCTCAAGCGTCGACGGCCCAGTCAGCGTGGTGAATTTCACCATCGACGGTGTTAGTGGCACTTTCACCGCTGGCCAAACCGCGACCATTGCCAACGTCGGCACCCTGGTGATCGGCGCCAACGGCACTTACACCTTCACGCCGGCCGCCAACTACAACGGTACGGTGCCAACCGTCAGCTACACCGTCACCGACGGTTCCGGCAGCAACGTCACCTCGACCCTGACCATCAACGTCACCCCGGTCGATGACAGTTTCACCGACCTCAGCGAAAGCGTGAGCACCAACGAAGACACCGCCGTGACCGGCAGCGTGTTGACCGGTACCTCGAGCGTTGACGGGCCGGTCAGCGTGGTTAACTTCACCATCGATGGTGTTAGTGGCACTTTCACCGCTGGCCAAACCGCGACCATTGCCAACGTCGGCACCCTGGTGATCGGCGCCAACGGCGCCTATACCTTTACGCCGGCCGAAAACTACAACGGCACGGTGCCGACGGTCAGCTACACCGTCACCGACGGCTCGGGCAGCAACGTCACTTCGACCCTGACCATCAACGTCACCCCGGTCGATGACAGCTTCAGCGACCTCAGCGAAAGCGTGAGCACCGCAGAAGACACCGCCCTCACCGGCAGCGTCCTCAGTGGCACCTCGAGCGTTGACGGGCCGGTCAGCGTGGTTAACTTCACCATCGATGGTGTTAGTGGCACTTTCACCGCCGGCCAGACCGCAACCATTGCCAATGTCGGCACCCTGGTGATCGGCGCCAACGGCGCCTATACCTTTACGCCGGCCGAAAACTACAACGGCACGGTGCCGACGGTCAGCTACACCGTCACCGACGGCTCGGGCAGCAACGTCACTTCGACCCTGACCATCAACGTCACCCCGGTCGATGACAGCTTCAGCGACCTCAGCGAAAGCGTGAGCACCGCAGAAGACACCGCCCTCACCGGCAGCGTCCTCAGTGGCACCTCGAGCGTCGACGGTCCGGTCAGCGTGGTGAACTTCACCATCGGTGAAACCACCTACGCCGCCGGCAGCACGGCGACCATCGCCAACGTCGGCACCCTGGTGATCGCGGCGAACGGGACTTACACCTTTACGCCGGCCGAAAATTACAACGGCAACGTGCCGACGGTGAGCTACACCGTCACCGACGGCTCGGGCAGCAATGTCACCTCGACCCTGACCATCAGCGTCACGCCGGTCGACGACAACTTTACCGACCTCAGCGAAAGCGTGAGCACCGCCGAAGACACCGCCGTCACCGGCAGCGTCCTCACCGGCACGAGCAGCGTCGACGGGCCGGTCAGCGTGGTGAACTTCACCATCAACGGTGTTGCTGGCACTTTCACCGCTGGCCAGACCGCGACCATTGCCAACGTCGGCAGCCTGGTGATCGGCGCCAACGGCACTTACACCTTCACGCCGGCCGCCAACTACAACGGTACGGTGCCAACCGTCAGCTACACCGTCACCGACGGTTCCGGCAGCAACGTCACCTCGACCCTGACCATCAACGTCACCCCGGTCGATGACAGCTTCAGCGACCTCAGCGAAAGCGTGACTACCGCCGAAGACACCGCCGTCACCGGCAGTGTGTTGACCGGCACCTCGAGCGTTGACGGTCCGGTCAGCGTGGTGAATTTCACCATCGGTGAAACCACCTACGCCGCCGGCAGCACGGCGACCATCGCCAACGTCGGCAGCTTGGTCATCGGTGCCAACGGCGCCTATACCTTCACCCCTGCCGAAAATTACAACGGCAACGTGCCGACGGTGAGCTACACCGTCACCGACGGCTCGGGCAGCAATGTCACCTCGACCCTGACCATCAGCGTCACCCCGGTCGACGACAACTTTACCGACCTCAGCGAAAGCGTGACCACCGCCGAAGACACCGCCGTCACCGGCAGCGTGTTGACCGGTACCTCGAGCGTCGACGGCCCGGTCAGCGTGGTGAATTTCACCATCGACGGTGTTGCTGGCACGTTCACCGCCGGCCAAACCGCGACCATCGCTAACGTCGGTACCCTGGCGATCGGCGCCAACGGGACTTACACCTTCACCCCGGCCGCCAACTACAACGGCAACGTGCCGACGGTGAGCTACACCGTCACCGACGGCTCCGGCAGCAACGTCACCTCGACCCTGACCATCAACGTCACCCCGGTCGATGACAGCTTCACCGACCTCAGCGAAAGCGTGACCACCAACGAAGACACCGCCGTCACCGGCAGCGTCCTCACTGGTACGAGCAGCGTCGATGGTCCAGTCAGCGTGGTGAATTTCACCATCGACGGTGTTGCTGGCACGTTCACCGCCGGCCAGACCGCGACCATCGCCAACGTCGGCAGCCTGGTGATCGGTGCCAACGGCACCTATACCTTCACCCCGGACGCCAACTACAACGGCAGCGTGCCGACGGTGAGCTACACCGTCACCGACGGCTCGGGCAGCAACGTCACCTCGACCCTGACCATCAACGTCACCCCGGTCGATGACAGCTTCACCGACGCCAGCGAAACGGTCTCCACCCAGGAAGACACCGCCGTCACTGGCAGCGTCCTCAGTGGCACCTCGAGCGTCGACGGGCCAGTCAGCGTGGTGAACTTCACCATTGGTGAAACCACCTACGCCGCCGGCAGCACGGCGACCATCGCCAACGTCGGTACCCTGGCGATCGGCGCCAACGGGACTTACACCTTCACCCCGGCCGCCAACTACAACGGCAGCGTGCCGACGGTGAGCTACACCGTCACCGACGGCTCGGGCAGCAACGTCACCTCGACCCTGACCATCAGCGTCACCCCGGTCGACGACAGCTTCACCGACCTCAGCGAAAGCGTGACTACCAACGAAGACACCGCCGTCACCGGCAGCGTCCTCACCGGCACGAGCAGCGTCGACGGCCCGGTCAGCGTGGTGAATTTCACCATCGACGGTGTTGCTGGCACGTTCACAGCCGGCCAGACCGCGACCATCGCCAATGTCGGCACCCTGGTGATCGGTGCCAACGGCACCTATACCTTTACGCCGGCCGAAAATTACAACGGCAGCGTGCCGACGGTGAGCTACACCGTCACCGACGGCTCGGGCAGCAACGTCACTTCGACCCTGACCATCAGCGTCACGCCGGTCGACGACAACTTCAGCGACCTCAGCGAAAGCGTGAGCACCGCCGAAGACACCGCCGTCACCGGCAGCGTCCTCACCGGCACGAGCAGCGTCGACGGCCCGGTCAGCGTGGTGAATTTCACCATCGACGGTGTTGCTGGCACGTTCACCGCTGGCCAGACCGCGACCATCGCCAACGTCGGCAGCCTGGTGATCGGTGCCAACGGGACTTACACCTTCACGCCTGCCGAAAATTACAACGGCAGCGTGCCGACGGTGAGCTACACCGTCACCGACGGCTCGGGCAGCAACGTCACCTCGACCCTGACCATCAGCGTCACCCCGGTCGATGACAGCTTCACCGACCTCAGCGAAAGCGTGAGCACCGCCGAAGACACCGCCGTCACCGGCAGCGTCCTCAGTGGCACCTCGAGCGTCGACGGTCCGGTCAGCGTGGTTAATTTCACCATCGACGGTGTTGCTGGCACTTTCACCGCTGGCCAGACCGCGACCATCGCCAACGTCGGCAGCCTGGTGATCGGCGCCAACGGCGCTTACACCTTTACCCCGGCCGCCAACTACAACGGCAGCGTGCCGACGGTCAGCTACACCGTCACCGACGGCTCGGGCAGCAACGTCACCTCGAGCCTGACCATCAACGTCACCCCGGTCGACGACAGCTTCACCGACCTCAGCGAAAGCGTGAGCACCGCCGAAGACACCGCCTTGACCGGCAGTGTGTTGACCGGCACGAGCAGCGTCGATGGTCCGGTCAGCGTGGTGAATTTCACCATCGACGGTGTTGCTGGCACGTTCACCGCCGGCCAGACCGCGACCATTGCCAACGTCGGCACCCTGGTGATCGGCGCCAACGGCGCCTATACCTTTACGCCGGCCGAAAACTACAACGGCAGCGTGCCGACGGTCAGCTACACCGTCACCGACGGCTCCGGCAGCAACGTCACCTCGACCCTGACCATCAACGTCACCCCGGTCGATGACAGCTTCACCGACCTCAGCGAAAGCGTGACTACCAACGAAGACACCGCCGTCACCGGCAATGTGTTGACCGGCACGAGCAGCGTTGACGGCCCGGTCAGCGTGGTGAATTTCACCATCGACGGTGTTGCTGGCACGTTCACCGCCGGCCAGACCGCGACCATCGCCAACGTCGGCAGCCTGGTGATCGGTGCCAACGGCACCTATACCTTCACCCCGGACGCCAACTACAACGGCAGCGTGCCGACGGTGAGCTACACCGTCACCGACGGCTCCGGCAGCAACGTCACCTCGACCCTGACCATCAACGTCACCCCGGTCGATGACAGCTTCACCGACCTCAGCGAAAACGTGACCACCAACGAAGACACCGCCGTCACTGGCAGCGTCCTCACCGGCACGAGCAGCGTCGATGGTCCGGTCAGCGTGGTTAACTTCACCATCGGTGAAACCACCTACGCCGCCGGTAACACGGCGACCATCGCTAACGTCGGCACCCTGGTGATCGCGGCGAACGGTGCTTACACCTTCACCCCGGCCGAAAATTACAACGGCAGCGTGCCGACGGTCAGCTACACCGTCACCGACGGTTCCGGCAGCAACGTCACCTCGACCCTGACCATCAACGTCACCCCGGTCGATGACAGCTTCAGCGACCTCAGCGAAAGCGTGAGCACCAACGAAGACACCGCCGTCACCGGCAATGTGTTGACCGGCACGAGCAGCGTTGACGGCCCGGTCAGCGTGGTGAATTTCACCATCGACGGTGTTGCTGGCACGTTCACCGCCGGCCAGACCGCGACCATCGCCAACGTCGGCAGCCTGGTGATCGGTGCCAACGGCGCTTATACCTTCACGCCGGCCGAAAATTACAACGGCAGCGTGCCGACGGTGAGCTACACCGTCACCGACGGTTCCGGCAGCAACGTCACCTCGACCCTGACCATCAACGTCACCCCGGTCGACGACAGCTTCACCGACCTCAGCGAAAGCGTGACCACCGCCGAAGACACCGCCGTCACCGGCAGCGTCCTCACCGGTACCTCGAGCGTCGACGGCCCGGTCAGCGTGGTGAACTTCACCATCGGTGAAACCACCTACGCCGCCGGCAGCACGGCGACCATCGCTAACGTCGGTAGCCTGGTGATCGGCGCCAACGGCGCCTACACCTTCACGCCGGCCGAAAATTACAACGGCAGCGTGCCGACGGTCAGCTACACCGTCACCGACGGCTCGGGCAGCAACGTCACCTCGACCCTGACCATCAGCGTCACCCCGGTCGATGACAGCTTCACCGACCTCAGCGAAAGCGTGAGCACCGCCGAAGACACCGCCGTCACCGGCAGCGTCCTCACTGGCACGAGCAGCGTCGACGGCCCGGTCAGCGTGGTGAATTTCAGCATTGGTGAAACCACCTACGCCGCCGGCAGCACGGCGACCATCGCCAACGTCGGCAGCCTGGTGATCGCGGCGAACGGGACTTACACCTTCACGCCTGCCGAAAATTACAACGGCAGCGTGCCGACGGTGAGCTACACCGTCACCGACGGCTCGGGCAGCAACGTCACCTCGACCCTGACCATCAGCGTCACGCCAGTCGATGACAGCTTCACCGACATCAGCGAAACCGTGACCACCGCCGAAGACACCGTCGTGACCGGCAGCGTCCTCACTGGCACCTCGAGCGTTGACGGTCCGGTCAGCGTGGTGAATTTCACCATCGGTGAAACCACCTACGCCGCCGGCAGCACGGCGACCATCGCCAACGTCGGCAGCCTGGTGATCGCGGCGAACGGGACTTACACCTTTACGCCGGCCGCCAACTACAACGGCACGGTGCCGACGGTGAGCTACACCGTCACCGACGGCTCGGGCAGCAATGTCACCTCGACCCTGACCATCAACGTCACCCCGGTCGACGACAACTTCACCGACCTCAGCGAAAGCGTGACCACCGCCGAAGACACCGCCGTCACCGGCAGCGTGTTGACCGGTACCTCGAGCGTCGACGGCCCGGTCAGCGTGGTGAATTTCACCATCGACGGTGTTGCTGGCACGTTCACCGCCGGCCAAACCGCGACCATCGCTAACGTCGGTACCCTGGCGATCGGCGCCAACGGGACTTACACCTTCACCCCGGCCGCCAACTACAACGGCACGGTGCCAACCGTGAGCTACACCGTCACCGACGGCTCCGGCAGCAACGTCACCTCGACCCTGACCATCAACGTCACCCCGGTCGATGACAGCTTCACCGACCTCAGCGAAAGCGTGACTACCAACGAAGACACCGCCGTCACCGGCAATGTGTTGACCGGCACGAGCAGCGTTGACGGCCCGGTCAGCGTGGTGAATTTCACCATCGACGGTGTTGCTGGCACGTTCACCGCCGGCCAGACCGCGACCATCGCCAACGTCGGCAGCCTGGTGATCGGTGCCAACGGCACCTATACCTTCACCCCGGACGCCAACTACAACGGCAGCGTGCCGACGGTGAGCTACACCGTCACCGACGGCTCGGGCAGCAATGTCACCTCGACCCTGACCATCAGCGTCACGCCGGTCGACGACAACTTTACCGACCTCAGCGAAAGCGTGACCACCGCCGAAGACACCGCCGTCACCGGCAGCGTGTTGACCGGTACCTCGAGCGTCGACGGGCCAGTCAGCGTGGTGAACTTCACCATCGGTGAAACCACCTACGCCGCCGGCAGCACGGCGACCATCGCCAACGTCGGCAGCCTGGTGATCGCGGCGAACGGGACTTACACCTTCACGCCTGCCGAAAATTACAACGGCAGCGTGCCGACGGTGAGCTACACCGTCACCGACGGTTCCGGCAGCAATGTCACCTCGACCCTGACCATCAACGTCACCCCGGTCGACGACAGCTTCAGCGACCTCAGCGAAAGCGTGACTACCGCCGAAGACACCGCCGTCACCGGCAGTGTGTTGACCGGCACCTCGAGCGTTGACGGTCCGGTCAGCGTGGTGAATTTCACCATCGGTGAAACCACCTACGCCGCCGGCAGCACGGCGACCATCGCTAACGTCGGCACCCTGGTGATCGCGGCGAACGGGACTTACACCTTTACGCCGGCCGAAAATTACAACGGCAACGTGCCGACGGTGAGCTACACCGTCACCGACGGCTCGGGCAGCAATGTCACCTCGACCCTGACCATCAGCGTCACGCCGGTCGACGACAACTTTACCGACCTCAGCGAAAGCGTGACCACCGCCGAAGACACCGCCGTCACCGGCAGCGTGTTGACCGGTACCTCGAGCGTCGACGGCCCGGTCAGCGTGGTGAATTTCACCATCGACGGTGTTGCTGGCACGTTCACCGCCGGCCAAACCGCGACCATCGCTAACGTCGGTACCCTGGCGATCGGCGCCAACGGGACTTACACCTTCACCCCGGCCGCCAACTACAACGGCACGGTGCCAACCGTGAGCTACACCGTCACCGACGGCTCCGGCAGCAACGTCACCTCGACCCTGACCATCAACGTCACCCCGGTCGATGACAGCTTCACCGACCTCAGCGAAAGCGTGACTACCAACGAAGACACCGCCGTCACCGGCAATGTGTTGACCGGCACGAGCAGCGTTGACGGCCCGGTCAGCGTGGTGAATTTCACCATCGACGGTGTTGCTGGCACGTTCACCGCCGGCCAGACCGCGACCATCGCCAACGTCGGCAGCCTGGTGATCGGTGCCAACGGCACCTATACCTTCACCCCGGACGCCAACTACAACGGCAGCGTGCCGACGGTGAGCTACACCGTCACCGACGGCTCCGGCAGCAACGTCACCTCGACCCTGACCATCAACGTCACCCCGGTCGATGACAGCTTCACCGACCTCAGCGAAAACGTGACCACCAACGAAGACACCGCCGTCACTGGCAGCGTCCTCACCGGCACGAGCAGCGTCGATGGTCCGGTCAGCGTGGTTAACTTCACCATCGGTGAAACCACCTACGCCGCCGGTAACACGGCGACCATCGCTAACGTCGGCACCCTGGTGATCGCGGCGAACGGTGCTTACACCTTCACCCCGGCCGAAAATTACAACGGCAGCGTGCCAACCGTGAGCTACACCGTCACCGACGGTTCCGGCAGCAACGTCACCTCGACCCTGACCATCAACGTCACCCCGGTCGATGACAGCTTCAGCGACCTCAGCGAAAGCGTGAGCACCAACGAAGACACCGCCGTCACCGGCAGCGTCCTCACCGGTACCTCGAGCGTCGACGGGCCAGTCAGCGTGGTGAACTTCACCATCGGTGAAACCACCTACGCCGCCGGCAGCACGGCGACCATCGCCAACGTCGGCAGCCTGGTCATCGGTGCCAACGGCGCCTATACCTTCACCCCGGCCGAAAATTACAACGGCACGGTGCCAACGGTGAGCTACACCGTCACCGACGGTTCCGGCAGCAACGTCACCTCGACCCTGACCATCAACGTCACCCCGCTCGACGACAGTTTCACCGACCTCAGCGAAACCGTGACTACCGCTGAAGACACCGCCGTCACCGGCAGCGTCCTCACTGGCACGAGCAGCGTCGACGGTCCGGTCAGCGTGGTTAACTTCACCATCGACGGTGTTAGTGGCACTTTCACTGCTGGCCAAACCGCGACCATTGCCAACGTCGGCAGCCTGGTGATCGGCGCCAACGGCACTTACACCTTCACGCCGGCCGCCAACTACAACGGTACGGTGCCAACCGTCAGCTACACCGTCACCGACGGTTCCGGCAGCAACGTCACCTCGACCCTGACCATCAACGTCACCCCGGTCGATGACAGCTTCAGCGACCTCAGCGAAAGCGTGACTACCGCCGAAGACACCGCCGTCACCGGCAGTGTGTTGACCGGCACCTCGAGCGTTGACGGTCCGGTCAGCGTGGTGAATTTCACCATCGGTGAAACCACCTACGCCGCCGGCAGCACGGCGACCATCGCCAACGTCGGCAGCTTGGTCATCGGTGCCAACGGCGCCTATACCTTCACCCCTGCCGAAAATTACAACGGCAACGTGCCGACGGTGAGCTACACCGTCACCGACGGCTCGGGCAGCAATGTCACCTCGACCCTGACCATCAGCGTCACCCCGGTCGACGACAACTTTACCGACCTCAGCGAAAGCGTGACCACCGCCGAAGACACCGCCGTCACCGGCAGCGTGTTGACCGGTACCTCGAGCGTCGACGGCCCGGTCAGCGTGGTGAATTTCACCATCGACGGTGTTGCTGGCACGTTCACCGCCGGCCAAACCGCGACCATCGCTAACGTCGGTACCCTGGCGATCGGCGCCAACGGGACTTACACCTTCACCCCGGCCGCCAACTACAACGGCAACGTGCCGACGGTGAGCTACACCGTCACCGACGGCTCCGGCAGCAACGTCACCTCGACCCTGACCATCAACGTCACCCCGGTCGATGACAGCTTCACCGACCTCAGCGAAAGCGTGACCACCAACGAAGACACCGCCGTCACCGGCAGCGTCCTCACTGGTACGAGCAGCGTCGATGGTCCAGTCAGCGTGGTGAATTTCACCATCGACGGTGTTGCTGGCACGTTCACCGCCGGCCAGACCGCGACCATTGCCAACGTCGGCACCCTGGTGATCGGCGCCAACGGCGCCTATACCTTTACGCCGGCCGAAAACTACAACGGCAGCGTGCCGACGGTCAGCTACACCGTCACCGACGGCTCGGGCAACAACGTCACCTCGACCCTGACCATCAGCGTCACCCCGGTCGACGACAGCTTCACCGACCTCAGCGAAAGCGTGACTACCAACGAAGACACCGCCGTGACCGGCAGCGTCCTCAGTGGCACCTCGAGCGTCGACGGCCCGGTCAGCGTGGTGAATTTCACCATCGGTGAAACCACCTACGCCGCTGGCAGCACCGCGACCATCGCCAACGTCGGCACCCTGGTGATCGGTGCCAACGGCGCCTACACCTTCACGCCGGCCGAGAATTACAACGGCAGCGTGCCGGCCGTGAGCTACACCGTCACCGACGGCTCCGGCAGCAACGTCACCTCGACCCTGAGCATCAGCGTCACCCCGGTCGACGACAACTTCACCGACCTCAGCGAAAGCGTGAGCACCGCCGAAGACACCGCCGTGACCGGCAGCGTCCTCACTGGCACGAGCAGCGTCGACGGTCCGGTCAGCGTGGTGAACTTCACCATCGGTGAAACCACCTACGCCGCCGGCAGCACGGCGACCATCGCCAACGTCGGTACCCTGGTGATCGGCGCCAACGGGACTTACACCTTCACCCCGGCCGAAAATTACAACGGCAGCGTGCCGACGGTGAGCTACACCGTCACCGACGGTTCCGGCAGCAACGTCACCTCGAGCCTGACCATCAACGTCACCCCGGTCGATGACAGCTTCACCGACCTCAGCGAAAGCGTGAGCACCAACGAAGACACCGCCGTCACCGGCAGTGTGTTGACCGGTACCTCGAGCGTTGACGGGCCGGTCAGCGTGGTGAACTTCACCATTGGTGAAACCACCTACGCCGCCGGCAGCACGGCGACCATCGCCAACGTCGGTAGCCTGGTGATCGCGGCAAACGGCGCCTATACCTTCACCCCGGACGCCAACTACAACGGCAGCGTGCCAACGGTGAGCTACACCGTCACCGACGGTTCCGGCAGCAACGTCACCTCGACCCTGACCATCAACGTCACCCCGGTCGATGACAGCTTCACCGACCTCAGCGAAAGCGTGAGCACCAACGAAGACACCGCCGTGACCGGCAACGTCCTCAGTGGCACCTCGAGCGTTGACGGCCCGGTCAGCGTGGTTAACTTCACGGTTGGCGGCACCCAGCACCAAGCCGGTGAAACCGCAACCATTGCCAATGTCGGCACCCTGGTCATCGGCGCCAACGGCGCCTACACCTTTACCCCGGACGCCAACTACAACGGCAGCGTGCCGACGGTGAGCTACACCGTCACCGACGGCTCCGGCAGCAACGTCACCTCGACCCTGACCATCAACGTCACCCCGGTCGATGACAGCTTCACCGACATCAGCGAAAGCGTGAGCACCGCCGAAGACACCGCCGTCACCGGCAGCGTCCTCACTGGCACCTCGAGCGTCGACGGGCCAGTCAGCGTGGTCAATTTCACCATCGACGGTGTTGCTGGCACTTTCACCGCCGGCCAAACCGCGACCATCGCCAACGTCGGTAGCCTGGTGATCGCGGCAAACGGCGCCTATACCTTCACCCCGGACGCCAACTACAACGGCAGCGTGCCAACCGTGAGCTACACCGTCACCGACGGCTCCGGCAGCAACGTCACCTCGACCCTGACCATCAGCGTCACCCCGGTCGATGACAGCTTCACCGACCTCAGCGAAAGCGTGAGCACCAACGAAGACACCGCCGTCACCGGCAGTGTGTTGACCGGCACCTCGAGCGTTGACGGTCCGGTCAGCGTGGTCAATTTCACCATCGGTGAAACCACCTACGCCGCTGGCAGCACGGCGACCATCGCCAACGTCGGCACCTTGGTGATCGGCGCCAACGGCGCTTATACCTTCACGCCGGCCGAAAATTACAACGGCAGCGTGCCGACGGTCAGCTACACCGTCACCGACGGTTCCGGCAGCAACGTCACCTCGACCCTGACCATCAGCGTCACCCCGCTCGACGACAGCTTCACCGACATCAGCGAAACCGTGACCACCAACGAAGACACCACCGTGACTGGCAGCGTCCTCACCGGCACGGGCAGCGTCGACGGCCCAGTCAGCGTGGTGAATTTCACCATCGGTGAAACCACCTACGCCGCCGGTAACACGGCGACCATCGCCAACGTCGGCAGCCTGGTGATCGGCACCAACGGGACTTACACCTTCACCCCGGCCGCCAACTACAACGGCAGCGTGCCAACCGTGAGCTACACCGTCACCGACGGCTCCGGCAGCAATGTCACCTCGACCCTGACCATCAGCGTCACCCCGGTCGATGACCCGAGCGTTCTGATCGCAGATACCAAGACCGTCGATGAAGACCACGTTGCAATCGGCAATGTGCTTGGCAATGACATCGATGTCGATAACGCCCTGAGTGTCGCGACATTCGCCATACAAGGCGTCCCTGGCTCCTTTACTGCGGGTCAAGTCGCGACTATCAGCGGCGTCGGTACTGTGACTATCGCCACCAACGGCGATTACAGTTTCACCCCTGCCGCAAACTGGAACGGCACCGTTCCACAGATCAGCTACACAACCAATACCAATGTCACCAGCACGCTGGATATTACGGTCAACTCGGTCAACGACGCTCCGACCGTTAATTCCACCTCGGCCAGCGGTAATGAAGATCATGTGATCGCCGTGCAGCTCGGCGGAAATGACATTGACGGCAGCGTCAACCACTTCACCCTGACCAGCCTGCCGGCCAATGGCAGTTTTTACGCAGACGCGGCCGGGACCATTGCGTTGACCACCAGCAGCGTGATCGCCGCAACCGCCAATGGCGCAACGGTTTACTTCAAACCCACCGGCGACTGGAGTGGCACCACCAGCTTCACCTACAGTGCGACCGACAACGGGGGCATGCCTTCTGCTACTTCGGCGACCGGCACCATCGTCGTCGCGCCAGTGACCGATACCCCGAGCCTGTCACTGACCGGTGGCGGTATGGTTGCCTCAACCGACTTCCAGGAAGTCGCGGTGAACGGTTCGAATACCAACGTCGATGTCAGCAAGCTTGGCAACGGCGTCTGGCACACGGACAACCAAGGAGGTATGGTCGAAATCGGCAAGGCCAGCGTTTACGGTGCCGGCGGCAATAGCCAGGTCATCGAACTTGAGCGCAATGCCGGTGATGCGAGCAACCTCTACACCACTATCGATGCGAAGTCCGGCACCACCTATAACGTGTCGTTCGACTATGCACCGCGTGCCGGCGTAGATAATTCGCTTATCAACGTGTACTGGGGCGGCAAGCTCATTGGCACCCTGAACACCTCGACCACGGGCATGCAGCACTACAGCTTCGACGTTCCGGTCATTGCCGATGGCAACCAGAATCTCGAATTCCGCGCCGGGGACAGCAACAGCCTGGGCGGCGTGCTGGACAACATCAATGTCACTCAGGTGCTCAACTCTGGCCTTGAAGACAACGCGATCCTGTTGTCCACCATCCAGGCCCACACCAATGACGCCGACGGTTCGGAAACGCTCACTCTCACACTGAGTGGCTTGCCGGCGGGCTCCATACTCACCGATGGCAACCATACCTTCAATGCTGCCGACAGCTCGACGTCGGTGGACATTACGGGTTGGAACCTGTCCACGCTCAAGCTGACACCGCCGACGAACTTCAATGGCGACATTCCCCTGACCGTTACGGCCACCGCCAAAGACGGCGACGCCCCAAGTGCGAGCACCTCGCTGCCACTGGTGGTGCACGTTGCTGCCGTCGATGACGCAAGCGTGCTGCAGACGGACAAGATCACCGTCGAAGAAGATCACAACGCGATCGGCAACGTGCTGACCAACGACCACGATGTCGATAATGTCCTGAGCGTCGCAAGCTTCAGCGTGAACGGGGTCAACGGCAGTTTCACGGCGGGCCAGACCGCAACCATCACTGGTGTCGGTACGCTAATCATCGCCAGCAACGGCGACTACACCTTCAAGCCGGCTGCCGACTGGAATGGCAACGTTCCACAGGTGACGTACACCACCAATACTGGCTCAAGCAGTACGCTGAACATCAGCGTCACGCCGGTCAACGACAACGTTACCGACGCCAACGAAACCGTCTCGACCCTGGAAGATACCGCCTTGACCGGCAGTGTCCTCACCGGCACGAGCAGCGTTGACGGCCCGGTCAGCGTGGTTAACTTCACCATCGGTGAAACCACCTACGCCGCCGGCAGCACGGCGACCATCGCCAACGTCGGCACCCTGGTCATCGGCGCCAACGGCGCCTACACCTTTACCCCGGCCGCCAACTACAACGGCACGGTGCCAACCGTCACCTACACCGTCACCGACGGTTCCGGCACAGACGACACTTCGACCCTGAACATCAGCGTTACGCCGGTCAACGACAACTTCACCGACGCCAGCGAAACAGTCTCGACCCTGGAAGACACCGCCTTGACCGGCAGTGTGCTCACTGACACGAGTAGCGTTGACGGCCCGGTCAGCGTGGTCAACTTCACCATCGGTGCAACCACTTACACCGCCGGCAGCACGGCGACCATCGCCAATGTCGGCACCCTGGTGATCGCGGCGAACGGGGCTTACACCTTCATCCCGGCCGCCAACTACAACGGCACGGTGCCGACTGTCACCTACACCGTCACCGACGGTTCGGGACCGAACGACACCTCGACCCTGAACATCAGCGTCACGCCGGTCGATGACAGCTTCACCGACGTCAACGAAACGGTATCGACCTTGGAAGATACTGCCCTCACCGGCAGTGTCCTCACCGGCACGAGCAGCGTCGACGGGCCAGTCAGCGTGGTTAACTTCACCATCGGTGAAACCACCTACGCCGCTGGCACCACGGCGACCATCGCCAACGTCGGCACCCTGGTGATCGGCGCCAACGGCGCCTACACCTTCACCCCGGCCGCCAACTACAACGGCGCGGTGCCAACCGTCACCTACACCGTCACCGACGGTTCGGGACCGAACGACACCTCGACCCTGAACATCAGCGTCACGCCGGTCGATGACAGCTTCACCGACGTCAACGAAACGGTATCGACCCTGGAAGACACGGCCCTCACCGGCAGCGTCCTCAGCGGCACGAGCAGCGTCGACGGGCCGGTCAGCGTGGTCAACTTCACCATCGACGGTGTTACTGGCACTTTCATCGCCGGCCAGACCGCGACCATCGCCAACGTCGGCACCCTGGTGATCGGCGCCAACGGTGCCTACACCTTCACCCCGGCCGCCAACTACAACGGCACGGTGCCGAGCGTCACCTACACCGTCACCGACGGCTCGGGATCCAACGACACCTCGACCCTGAATATCAGCGTCACGCCGGTCAACGACAACTTCGCCGACGCCAACGAAACCGTCTCGACCCTGGAAGACACTGCCCTCACCGGCAGCGTCCTCACCGGCACGAGCAGCGTCGACGGCACGGTCAGCGTGGTCAACTTCACCATCAACGGTGTTACTGACACTTTCATCGCCGGCCAGACCGCGACCATCGCCAATGTCGGCAGCCTGGTAATCGCAGCAAACGGGGCTTACACCTTCACCCCGGCCGCCAACTACAACGGCACGGTGCCAACCGTCACCTACACCGTAACCGACGGCTTGGGACCCAACGTCACCTCGACCCTGAACATCAGCGTCACGCCAGTCGATGACCCGAGTGTGCTGGCTGCTGACCTCGAAACCACCCTTGAGGACAAGATCGCCGCCGGTAACGTTCTGACCAATGACCGCGATGTGGACAACGGTCTCAGCGTGACCAAGTTCACTATTGGTGGCATCGAATACACCGCGGGGGGCACTGCCACCATCGCAAACGTGGGCAGGCTGACTCTCGGTGCCAACGGTGACTACAGCTTTACCCCTGCCGACAATTGGAGTGGCAAGGTTCCGACTGTGACCTACACCACCAATACCGGTTCAAGCACCACGCTGGACATCAGTGTGACCGCGGTCGCGGATACACCGATCGTGACCGCCACCACGTCTCAGGTGGCCGAGAACAGCAGCATCGCGTTGGGCTTGAAGGTAACGTCAGTGGACACTGATGGCTCTGAAACCCAGACCATTACCTCGATCGGCGGCATCCCGGCAGGTGCGACCCTGACCGATGGCACGCACACCTTTACCGGCACAACCGGTAACGGCGTCGTCAACCTCAGCGGGTGGGATGTAAGCAAGTTGAGCTACACCCCGGCACCGTACGCCACCGGCACCAACACGCTGACCGTGACGGCAGTCTCGACCGAGAGCCAGGGTGATTCGGCCAGCAATACGACGCAAATTCCGATCACGATCAATCCAGCGGTCTATAACCCGATCACTGCCACCGCAGATAATGACAATGTCACCGGCACCGATGCCAATGACATCGTGGTAGCGGATATCGGTGGGCTGACGGTCGTACCGGGTCAGAACTACAATATCGCCTTCATGGTCGACAGCTCCGGCAGTATGAGTTCCTCGTCGATCAACTCGGCCAAGAACTCGCTGACGTCGGTGTTCAACACCCTCAAGCAAAGCCTGGGCAGCAACTCGGGTACAGTGAACATCTTCCTGGTGGACTTCGACACCCAGGTCAACAAGTCGGTATCGGTGAACCTCAAAGACCCGAATGCGCTGACTCAGTTGAAGGCGACTCTGGACTCGATGTCATCCGGCGGCGGCACCAACTACGAGGACGTGTTCAAAACCACGGCCAACTGGTTCCAGAGTGCGGACGTCGTGGCCAACACGGGGGCGAAGAACCTCACGTATTTCATTACTGACGGCAAGCCAACTTACTACCAAAGCGGCGAGTCGACCAACCCGACCCTGTATGGCAGCACAACACTCGATAGCCTGATCACCACCAGCAACTATCAGCCGGGCACAGCGATCAGCCTGTTCCCCGACAGCACGCACCAGATCGACATTACCGCCTCGGGCTATGTGACCGTCTGGACCAAGAGCAGCAACGGCAACAACGGCAATGGCAATGGCAATGGCAACGGAGGTAGCTGGTCATACAAGGACTTCGGGTATCTGCGTGCCCAGGGTGACGGAACCTACGAATTTTCGAGTCGTGACGGCGACGGCAGTAGCACCGACTGGGACACCACCAGCAACTCAACCGGCAGCTTTACGTTGCTGAGCAACCTGTCGAATGTCGAGGCCATTGGCCTCAACAGCGGAGTGAGCCTCAACGACCTGAAGCCGTACGACTCGAATCAATCGCCACAAACCAACATTGATCCGAAGGACCTGGCCAACTCGATCATCGGCCACACCGAAGCGACGATGCCGGGTCACGACACCGTCAGCGGTGGCGACGGCAACGACCTTCTGTTCGGCGATCTGGTGAGTTTCAACGGCATTGCCGGCGAGGGTTACCAGGCAATGCAAGCCTTCGTGGCGCAGCAATCCGGTGTGGACGTCAGCAACGTCACCACCAGCAATGTGCACCAGTACATCACCGAGCATTACAACGCGTTCGATGTGTCCGGTGCCCATGACGGCAACGACACCCTGCTGGGCGGGGCGGGCAATGACATCCTGTTCGGTTCGGGCGGTAGCGACACCCTCGACGGAGGCAAGGGCAATGACATCCTGCTCGGAGGTACCGGCAACGACACGCTGATGGGCGGACAGGGCAACGACATCCTGATCGGTGGTTCCGGTGGTGACACCTTCGTCTGGAAAGCGGGCGACACCGGCAACGACGTGATCAAGGACTTCAAGGCCAGCGAAGGTGACCGGATCGACCTGCGCGATCTGTTGCAGGGTGAAACCGGCAGCACCATCGACAACTTCCTGAAGATCTCCACGGTCGATGGCGTGTCGTCGCTGCAAGTCAGCACAACCGGCCAGTTCAACTCGGGCAATGCGGCCGCCGCCACACCGGACGTGACGATCAAACTGGAAGGCAACAACTGGTCGAGCGCCAACCTGCACAACCTGATTGCCGGTAGCGACCCGACCATCAAGATCGATCACAACAACAGCTGATGCACGAAAACGGCCGTCCTTAGGGGGCGGCCGTCATGTTTGCGTCCACTGCCCGGTGACGATTTCGTCGCCGCGCCACATACTGGCGCGCAGTTGACCTATGCTGCTGACAGCACGACGCTGGTTCAATTCTGAGGGATGCTCAATGTTTTACGTGCAACGCGATGCGCAGGGCCTGTTGGTACGCGTGGAACCCGCCGCCTACGCCGAGGCCACGGAAACGCTGGCGGCCGACAATCATGAAATCCTGGCCTGGTTTGCCAACGCGGCTGTGGAAAACAGCCTCAAACAGCTCAAGCAGAGCGACTTTGAAATGATTCGGGTACTCGATGACCTGATTCAGGTGCTGACCCAAAAAGGCGTGATCCGTGTCACCGACCTGCCACCGGCGGCCCAGGCCAAACTGATGGACCGGACCCAGGCGCGTGAGGCGTTGGGTGGGTTGAGTCAGTTGATCGATGAGAATGAAAGCGGGTTGATCTGATCATCGATCTTCAGTGACTGTTCCAGCCGTCGTCGCGGGCTTGCCCGCGATGAAGGCGTCACTGACAACCCGACGCCAAGAGTTACTTCCAGGGCTTGGGCTCGCCGAACAGCTGGCCCTGCACACCATATAGCCCCATCTCGCGAATCACCGACAATTCCCCTTCTGTCTCGACCCGCTCGGCAATCAGGGGCAAGTCAATGCTGTGCGCCGCTCGCTGGATCGCCTCGATGAACAGGCGTTTGTCACTCTCCAGATCAATCGACCGAATGTAGCTGCCATCGATTTTCAGGTACGCCAGACCCAGCCGGGCCAGGTTGCCGATCATGCTGAAGCGGCCACCGAAACGTTGCAGGCTCAGGGAGAACCCCAGTTCGCGCAGACGCCGGGTCAGTTGCTCCAGCACTGCCTGATCAGGCAGTTGCTCTTCGCCAATTTCCAGGGTCAGACGCGGGCCGAGGTTGGAATGCGAGCGCAGTATCTCGAGGATTTTGTTTTGCGCCTGCGGATCGGCCAGGGTAGCCGACGACAGGTTCAGCGCCAGCGATTCCTCATGCCCGCTCATTTGCTCCAATACCCGCTCGAGCATCAGCCGATCCAGACGTGCAGTCCAGCCGAAGCGCTCCAGCCAAGGCAGAAAACGCCCGGCGGGGATGGTCTGGCCGTGTTCGTCGAGCAGCCGCGACAACACTTTGTAGTGCAACACCAGTTGCGTGTCCTGGGCGGCCACTACCGGTTGGAAATACAGCTCGAAACGTTGCTGTGTCAGCGCCTGGTCGAGCATGAGGTGCCAGGCGTGGTGATCGTCGCCGACACTGGCCGCAAGGCTGTGTTCGATACAGGCCCAGTTTTGCTCGCCCTGGCCTTCGGCCTGGGCCAGTGCCTGATCGCCGAGGCTAAGCACGGCTTGCGGCGAGTCGCCGTGAGCAAAAGGCGCCAGGCCGATAGAGGCTACGGCAGCCACATCGGTGGCGCCGGTAGCGTGAAGACTGGCCAAGGCGCTGTCGAGGTTCTGTGCCAATTGCAGCGCTTCTGTGCGCACCAGTCCCGGTGCCAGTACGGCAAATTCGCCACCACGGATACGGGTGACCAGGTTTTGGGTTTCCGGGTATTTGGCGCACTCGCGGGACAATTGCTCGCCGACGGCCTTGAGCACTTCATCGGTGCGCTGACCACCAAGGCGCTGGTTGAGACCGGCCAGATCCTTGACCCGCAACAACAGCAGGTAACCGGAACTGGCCTGCTCCGGGTTGCTTACCCGCGCATTCAATTGCATCTCGAAATAACGCCGGTTGGCCAACCCGGTCAACGAGTCCTGATAGGACTCGACCCGAAGTTTTTCACTGCGTTCGGCCTGCTCCTGGAAGAGTGCCTTGAGCTTCTCGACCATCTGGTTCATGGCCTGCACTACCCGGCGAAGTTCGGGGGTGCGCGGCAGTTCTGGCAGACTGAGGAATTCCCGCCGGGCGATGGCGTGGGATTGCTTGACCATGTAATCCAGCGGTTTCAATTGCTGACGCAGCAACAATGCGCCAAGTACCGCACTGACCGCGCCACATAGCAGCAACCAGCCCAGGCTGCCCAAAGCGCTTTGCCATAACTTGGCCAGCGCGAACATTGGGTGGCTGACCACCTCGACCCGGGCAGCCTGCTCCCAGCCACGGCTGACGATCGCATCACCACCGGCGGGCTCCAGGCCGATCAGTTTGACGAACCAGTCCGGAACATTGTTGATCGCCGGAATGCCCGTGCGCTCGACCAGGGGCTGATTGGTTTTCACATCGACCACGCGGATGCTCGCGTAGTAACCGCTGTCGAAAATCGAGCTGACCAGCAACTCGACCATCGCCGGGTCGTCGATGTTCGGTGTCAGGGACAGCGCCAGCGCCGTCGCGGCGTCCTGGGCATGGGAGCGCAACTGGTTGACGTACTGAGTACGCGAGCTCTCCAGGCTGACCATGAAACTACCGGTGAAGGCGACCACCAGGAACAGACAGATAGCAATCAACAGCTGTTTGAACAAAGACATCTGAGCACGTGCTCCTAGTTAGTCGTCTCGACCGGGAATCCTTCGGCCTGCATTTTTTTCAACACATCCTGCCAACGCGAAAGGCGTTTGGTATCGCCGACCTTTTTATTGCCCTTGGCACCCGGCAACCACATCCCTTCCGCATTGAAAGAGTAGACCGGCAGCAAATCCTTTCGCTGGCTGGCCGGCTTGATTGCATCAATCAGGCTGTCGAGCACCAGGGGCTCGGCCTCCGGACTCGAGTAGTAGGTCAGCACCATGTGCGCACGGTTCTGGGTCAGTGCCTTGACATAGGTGATACGCAGCTTTTCACTGGCTACACCGAGGTGTCGCAGGCTGAAGTACTTGGCAATAGCGTAGTCCTCACAGTCGCCGGCGCCTTTCCAGAGGGCTTCGATCGGGGTTTCCCAGTAGTCGACTTCATGCCACAGATCCATGTCTTCGACGTATCGCAGCTGTTTGTTGAAGAAGCGATTGACCACATTGAGTTGTTCCAGCTCGCCGAGCTGCTTCTGGCTGGTCAACAAGTATTGCCAATCATTAATGCGCTGCTGACCTTCTCCCAAAGGTCCGTACAATGCCTGCGCTCGCCGGCTGATCAGGGAAAAATCCCAATCGGCGCTCAAGCTGCCCAGCATCACGCCAGTCAGCAGCAATGCGCTGCACAGCCAGCGTAAAACCCGGGGGATCGTTAAACTTGCCACCAATGCGAGGCATCCTGGATAGGCAGGAGGGAGTCGTTCGAATGGTGAAGGTTAGCCCGGAAAAAGACAATGGCACTGTGAGATCACTGGCGGCGCGCTAAACTGGAAGAAAGGCACTCCAGAGCTTGTTTGACAAGCAGTCAGCCAGTCACTAGTGTCATTTGGATCCAAAAATATTCCATCAATCAGGGTGCGTTTAGTGACACAAAAGCCCAACCCTCTCAGCAGTATCAAGGTCAACGGGCCGATTCCTGCACACATGGCACGCTCGGTGATCGAAGAAACCCTGCGCGCGGCCATACTCGACGGGCGCATTCCTTGCGGTGCGGCCTTGCGACAGCAAGACCTCGCCGACCTGTTCGGCGTCAGCCGCATGCCTGTACGCGAAGCCTTGCGCCAACTCGAAGCACAATCGTTGCTCAATGTGGTTGCCCATAAGGGCGCCGTGGTCGCGCCGCTGGTACAGGGCGATGCCGTGGAAACCTATGCGCTGCGCATCCTGCTGGAATCCGAAGCCCTGCGTCTCTCGGTACCACTGCTCCAGGACGAAGATCTCGAACAGGCTGCCCGCTACATCGATGCACTGGAAATGGAAAGCGACTACACCGAAATCGGTCGGCTCAATCGCCTGTTCCACATGACGCTTTACACCCGGGCGCCGAATCGCCGGCTGTTGAAACTGGTCGAAGACGGCCTGACCGAAGAAGAACGGTTCCTGCGTTTCAACCTGGAAGCCATGGGCCTGGGCAAACTCTCCCAGGATGACCACAAGGCACTGTTGCAGGCAGCCGAAGCCCGGGACGTCGAACACTCCGTGCAGCTGCTCGAGCATCACCTGAACCGAGGGGTCGAGGTCATTACGCGCTACCTCAACAGCCCTGAAGTCCAGGCCAGGAACAGGTCGAAGTAGCCCGCGGCGGCAAGCCCGGGGAATGTACCGAAGGGTTTTCCTCGCTTGCCGCGCATCCCCCCAAATGCTCCGCGAATGATTTGATTACAAATCCCCCGCCCCCATACCACACCACCCTTGCGGCGCCATACCGCGCCCCAACGCCCCGCCGCCTTAAAACCCGACCATTGCAACGTTTGCGTGATGCCTCAGTAATGGCGGCCACCTCGATTTACGCCCACTCTGGATAACCAGGACAAAAAACGGGTGACGCTCCGTGCGAATGGAGCAGTCTCTGTCCCCAGAAGCGAAGGAAGGAGCCTCATCACGGGAACGGAAGGATCGGTATCACTCGCGACCCACTTCCACCCCCTCAGACACCCACAACGACGCCCGTAAAAAGTTACTTCGAGTGAGGCATTCACTCTTTATTTAATTCTGACTTACATAAGCCGGAAGGAGTAACTACGCCAAAATAAAACCAATATAAGAAGTTTTATTGGAACTTTTCATCTTCGAAAAAGTTGAATATTGAAATAACAACAAAACAACTTGATCAAGACTTTATATGTGTATTAGTTTTTCTTCGCCGCCAGCCACAAACGGCAGTAACGCCTCAGCTACTCGGCATCAATAGCACTGAAAAAGATCAATACGTTTGAGGTACCCGTTCGCCAGGAGAAAACTTCCAGCGAACTTCAGTGCTTGATTACTTCTCACCCCGGATCATTTACAGGCTCATCCATGAAACCAACTAAAGAACGTCTGCTTCAAAAAAAATCAGAACTTAGCGAGCACCCGATCTTCTCTGAAATACATTCGCTGCCGGTCCTGCGACGCTTCATGGAAACCCACGTGTTTGCCGTATGGGACTTCATGTCGCTGACCAAGCGTCTGCAACAGGAATTGACCTGCGTGCGACTGCCCTGGCTGCCACCGCAGGATCCCCAGGCCGCGCGGTTGATCAACGAGATCGTACTGGGTGAGGAGTCGGATGATCGTCCGGCCCGGGGTCATTACAGCCACTTCGAGTTGTACCTGGATGCAATGCGCGAGGTCGGCGCCTGTACCGTTGCCATCGAACGCTTCGTGGCCCTGCAGCAAGAGGGTGTGAGCTACGACGTGGCATTGCAGAGCATCAAGGTCGATCCGGCGGCCGCGGATTTCGTTCGCCATACGCTACACACCGCACTGCATGCACCGGGTCACAGTGTGGCGGCGGCGTTTCTGCACGGTCGCGAGAGCGTTATCCCGCAGATGTTCCAGCGCATCCTCGACGATTGGGGCATCGGTATCGAACAGGCACCGACTTTCCGGTACTACCTCGAACGGCACATTGAGGTCGATTCCGAGGACCACGGCCCGGCAGCGGAAAAGCTCCTGTCGCGACTGGTCGATAGCGACCCGCAACGGCAGGAAGATGTATACGCCAGCGCCATCGCAGCCGTGGAAAGTCGTATCGCCCTGTGGGACGGGTTGCGCCTGAGCATGAACGCATCCGTCACGGAGGTGAGCGCATGAACGCCGCAGACTACCAATCCTTCGCTGATGCCTGGGAGAGCCGCGCGACCATCCGCACCCGCCCGCGCCGTGTGCTGGAAAACGACGACAAACTGATCTACCCGTTGAGCCGCCAACCGCTGGTGCTGAGCGAAACCTTTGTGCGCCAATGCCCGGAACAGCGCGACTTCGCCCTGGTGCAGACCCTCTACAAGTTCATCAACGATGTGGTGATCTTCGAAACCGAGATCGTCGACAAAACCGCCCGCAGCATCGCCAAGAATCGCTTCGCGGTCGAGTTCCCGTTCGCCTGCCGCTACGACGCCATGACTGTCGTGGTGGACGAGGATTATCACGCACTGGTGGCGATGGATTTCATGCAACAGACCATCGCGTTGACCGGCATCACCCCCATTGAATTGCCGGATGAAATCGAACTGAGCCGAGCAATACCGGCGGCCGTGGCGCTCGCACCGGAGCACCTGCGTAGCGCTGTAGAACTGATCTGCGTGGCCATCGCCGAAAACACGGTGACCGGTGATGTCGCCGCATTTGCCAAGGACGACACGGTCAAGCAATCGATCAAGGGCCTGATGGCCGATCACTTGCTGGACGAGGGGCGTCACTCCGGTTTTTGGGCGCGGCTGGTACGCATCTACTGGCATGCCGCAAGTGCAGACGACCGCCAGTGCATCGCCCAGATCTTGCCGGTGTTCATTACTCATTACCTGACCAACGACATCCAGAAATCCTTCGACTTCTGCCTGATCGACGCACTGCAGATCAATGACGCGGCGCGCCACGCCCTCAGGAACGAAGTATCGGCACTGGCCTTCCCGATAAGTCGCCATCACCCGCTGGTGGCCAACATTGTGCGGTTTTTCCACAGCAGTTCGTTGCTCGATTCGCCGTGCGTACAAACCGCCCTCAGCGACTACCTGGTTTGACGAGGAGCCCATCATGAGACGTCTCGACATCTTGCTCATCGGACAAAGCCAGGCGCTGACCGAGCTGGCATTGGAACTCGAACAACACGGTCACTCACTGACGCGGATGTTCGCACTCGACGAAATGTCGGGGCCTGCGGATCTACTGATCGACGATGGCACGTCACCTCCGTTCCCCTGTCAGGCGCAACGACTGACATTGCAATTGGGCCTTGGCCTGCCGCAGGCGTCCGGCCTGCCTTCGCTGGACCTGTTGTGCTGCCATGGTTCAACGCTGCTGACCCGTGTACCCATCGCCGATGAACCGTCGGGTAACGGCCAGGCGTTGCGTAGGCAGACCATGACAGCACTGGTTGACCACGTGGCGCTGCTGGTCAGTCGCTACTCGCGCGATGCCGACTATTTTCGGCTCGCCGAACCCGCCGAACCTGTTCGCTTCGAGCGCATCGAGAGTTTGCGGTTCCTTGATAGCCTCGCGTTCGTGCATCGCCTCAATACCACCGCCGACCCACGACTGCAGCAACTTGCGCAAACGCCGATGATCGAAAGGCTGGAGCAACAGTGCATCCAGAATGCTGACCGTCCGGCCTTGAGCATCGATGGCACCACCCTCGACTATCGCCAGTTGCACGCCCACAGCCGCGCCATCCAGCAACGCCTGCGACCGCTGCTGGAGCAGCATCAAGGCCCGATAGTCATCGGGATCTGCCTGCCCAAATGCAGCGCGCTGTATGCGGGAATCCTGGCGATCCTGGGCAGCGGCGCGGTGTACTTGCCGCTGGAGCCGAGCCATCCGTTGCAACGTCAGCAGTACATCCTGTCGAATGCCGGGGCGGTGTTGTTGCTGCATGACGGCGAGCACCCCCTGGCGAACGAGATGCCAGGGCTGGACATCAGCAGCATCGACGCCCATGCAGCAGATCTCTCTCAACCGTTGATGCGCCAACGCCCCGACCTCGATGCACCATGTATGGCCCTCTACACCTCGGGCACCACCGGCCATCCGAAGGGCGTGCTGCTCAGCCAGGCCAACCTCGCGCACTTCACCCACTGGTACGCCGACTATGTTCAGCTGACCAGCCAGAGCCGGGTGCTGCAGTTTTCTTCGTTGAGCTTCGACTCATCGCTGATCGACATCTTCCCCCCCCTGTTGCAGGGCGCCGAGCTGATCGTGCCCGGCGATGACCAACGCCGCGATCCCCTGCAACTGGTGGAACTGATCCGTCATCGGCAACTGAGCCACGCCTTTTTGCCGCCGGCCTTGTTGAGCATCCTGCCGCTGGAGCAATTGCAGCGCCTGGACCATGTGATGACCGGCGGCGATGTCTGCGAGCCGTGGGTCATCGAGCAGCTGAGCCGTCAGGGCAAGCTCTACAACCTCTACGGGCCCACCGAGGCCACGGTGCTGATTACCGCGCGCAAACGCCAGCCAGGCGACCACAACCGCTCGCTGGGCGCTCCAATCGCCAACAGCCAGGTGTTGATTCTCGATGACGATTTTCAACCAGTGGCCGAACAAACCGTCGGCGAGTTGTACATCGCCGGCCCCGGTGTGTGCCTGGGTTACCTGAACAACCCGCAGCAAACCGCAGAACGCTATCTGGAACTGAACTTGCCTGATGGCCGGACCCTGCGCGTCTATCGCACCGGGGACATGGCGAAGTGGACGGCTGAAGGGATCGAGCTGTGCGGTCGGCGTGATAATCAGGTGAAGATTCGCGGCTTCCGGGTCGAGCCGGAAGAGATTGAGCGCTGCCTGCGCGACAGCCAGTTGTACCGCCAGATTGCCGTGGTCATCGATAGCCAGCGGCGGATTCTGGCTTTCCTTGCCCAGCCCCGAGAGAACCTTCCCGGCAGCGCTCGCCAGGCGTTGAGGGCCCACGCGACACAGCACCTGCCGGACTACATGCACCCTGTTGCATGGACCGAGCTGGCAAGCATGCCTTACGCCAGCAATGGCAAGGTCGACCGCAAGGCGTTGCTGGATCTGCCGGTGAGCGTCACCGAGAACCCTTCACGGCGCCTGCCCGTCAACGCCGATGAGGCCCTGCTGCTGGAAATCTGGGCGCAGTTGCTGGAGCTGCCGGCGAGCGACATTTCCACCGACGAAAGCTTCTTCAATCTGGGCGGGCACTCGATCCTGCTGTCGCGCATGCTTCTGCGACTGCGCGAGGAGTTCGGGCGCAGCATCTCGATCAACCGCTTCATCGAAATGCCCACCCTCGAGAAACTGGCGACACTGGTACGCGGTTTCGGCAGCGAAGAAGTGCTGAGCGAACAGGCCATGCGCGATGCCTTCCGCGAGCTGGATATTCAGCCAATGCCCGTCAGCCGCATGGGCGATGTGCACAAGGTGATCGTCACCGGTGCCAACAGTTTTGTCGGTGTACACATCGTCGAGGCATTGCTGGCCTGGGGCGCCAGTGAAGTCGCCTGTCTGGTTCGCGACGGCAACGGGCAATCGGCAAACGAGCGCTTTGCCCAGGCGTTACGGGAGAACCGTCTGGAGCATCTGGATATGAGCCGGGTGCGGGTTTACACGGCAGACGTCACACGGCCGGAACTCGGTTTGGCGCCCGAGGTTTACCAGCGGCTGGATCAGGAGTTTGGCGCTCTGGTGCACAACGCGGCCAACGTCAATCACGTCCTCGATTACGAGTCGCTCGCCCAGGACAACGTCGAGCCGATTTTCGAATGTTTACGCCTGTGCGAAGGACGCAGCAAAAAAATCTTCAACTTCGTCTCGACGCTCTCGGCCTCCAGCACGATATCCGCCGATGGCCGAGTGCTTGAGTTGCCGGCCGCACTCACACCACCGATCTACATCAAGAACGGCTACAACCTGTCCAAATGGGTTGGCGAGCGAATCCTCGAACGGGCACGGGAGCTTGGTGTGCGGGTCAATCTCTACCGTCCCGGCAACATCAGCTTCAACAGCCTCACGGGCGTGTGTCAGCCGCACAAGAATCGCCTGATGCTGATGCTCAAGGGCTCGATCCAGCTTGGCCAAGTACCGGAGTTCGCCTTGAATTTCGACTTGATGCAGTGGACTTTCTCGCCCGATTCATCGCCTTCCACGCCAGTCGTTATCAACCGGAACAAGCGGTATTCAACCTGCACAACCCCGAACCCTTGAGCTGGGACAACTACGTGGCGTCCTTCCGCGAGGCAGGCCGCGAATTCACGATGGTCAGCGTCGCCGACTGGCAGCAGCAACTGGGTCGGGTCGACAGCGACAACGCGTTGTTCGGCGTGCTGGGGTTCTACCTCAACGGTTTCGAGGAGGACATCGGCGATATCTCGATGATCGGCCACGACAACGCCCAGGCCGGTGTTCGGCTAATGGGCGCGCACTACCCGCAAAAGTCCCCGGCGCTGCTGCGTCGCGGCTGCGATTACCTCAAAGAAATCAATTTCATCTGACGCAACCAAACGGAGCAAAACCATGAGTATTCTGCAACCCGACACCCTGATCAAAAACCCTCAAGGCTGCCACGTGGTGTCCTCGGTGGACGTGCCCGCCGATGCCACTCGGGTATGGGCCGTAGTCGGTAACTTTGCCGGCTTCGATCGCTTCATCCCGGCACTGTCGCATATAGAGATGACCGGCGAAGGCGTGTCATCGTTGCGCAAAAAGTTTTTCAAGGACGGCAACCTGGTGGTCGAGCAGCTCAACTCCCGGGACGACCAGGCACGGCACATGACCTGGACCACTATCTACAACACCCTGGGTGTGGCCAATCTGTGGGCCGCGATGAGCGTTGAACCACTGGATGCGGGCAAGTCCAGAGCCACCTGGACCATCATCGCCGAACCGGCGCAGGGCGCCGCCGAGGCACTGCCGGGCTTCAAGGACTTCGTACAGGGTTTTGCCGATGATGCGATGAACAATGTGCTGAAGCTGTTTGCGTAAGACGTGAAAAAGCCCGTTGTGGAGAGGCTCCACAACGGGCTTTTCAGTACCCCTGAAACGACAAAACCCCTGTCTGCGTTAGCAGACAGGGGTTTCGGAATTCAATCTTGACGATGACCTACTCTCACATGGGGAAACCCCACACTACCATCGGCGATGCATCGTTTCACTTCTGAGTTCGGGATGGGATCAGGTGGTTCCAACGCTCTATGGTCGTCAAGAAATTCTGTAACCAGCCCGTTAGAACTTTAACGTGCCAGTGAAAACTGGTGACTTCTACTAAAACAAAACCCCTACCTGCATACGCAGATAGGGGTTTCGGAATTTAATCTTGACGATGACCTACTCTCACATGGGGAAACCCCACACTACCATCGGCGATGCATCGTTTCACTGCTGAGTTCGGGATGGGATCAGGTGGTTCCAACGCTCTATGGTCGTCAAGAAATTCGGGTACTGAGTCGTGACCGGCTGGCCTCGCTTCAGCAAATTGGGTATGTGATAAAAATCGGTGTTTTGTGAGCGTCGAACTTTCGGTTCGTTTCGTCTTCACACACCGCAATCTGATGCTCTTTCGAGTAGTCAAATTGCTTGGGTGTTATATGGTCAAGCCTCACGGGCAATTAGTATTGGTTAGCTCAACGCCTCACAGCGCTTACACACCCAACCTATCAACGTCGTAGTCTTCGACGGCCCTTCAGGGGACTCAAGGTCCCAGTGAGATCTCATCTTGAGGCAAGTTTCCCGCTTAGATGCTTTCAGCGGTTATCTTTTCCGAACATAGCTACCCGGCAATGCCACTGGCGTGACAACCGGAACACCAGAGGTTCGTCCACTCCGGTCCTCTCGTACTAGGAGCAGCCCCTCTCAAATCTCAAACGTCCACGGCAGATAGGGACCGAACTGTCTCACGACGTTCTAAACCCAGCTCGCGTACCACTTTAAATGGCGAACAGCCATACCCTTGGGACCGGCTTCAGCCCCAGGATGTGATGAGCCGACATCGAGGTGCCAAACACCGCCGTCGATATGAACTCTTGGGCGGTATCAGCCTGTTATCCCCGGAGTACCTTTTATCCGTTGAGCGATGGCCCTTCCATACAGAACCACCGGATCACTAAGACCTACTTTCGTACCTGCTCGACGTGTCTGTCTCGCAGTCAAGCGCGCTTTTGCCTTTATACTCTACGACCGATTTCCGACCGGTCTGAGCGCACCTTCGTACTCCTCCGTTACTCTTTAGGAGGAGACCGCCCCAGTCAAACTACCCACCATACACTGTCCTCGATCCGGATAACGGACCTGAGTTAGAACCTCAAAGTTGCCAGGGTGGTATTTCAAGGATGGCTCCACGCGAACTGGCGTCCACGCTTCAAAGCCTCCCACCTATCCTACACAAGCAAATTCAAAGTCCAGTGCAAAGCTATAGTAAAGGTTCACGGGGTCTTTCCGTCTAGCCGCGGATACACTGCATCTTCACAGCGATTTCAATTTCACTGAGTCTCGGGTGGAGACAGCGCCGCCATCGTTACGCCATTCGTGCAGGTCGGAACTTACCCGACAAGGAATTTCGCTACCTTAGGACCGTTATAGTTACGGCCGCCGTTTACCGGGGCTTCGATCAAGAGCTTCGCGTTAGCTAACCCCATCAATTAACCTTCCGGCACCGGGCAGGCGTCACACCCTATACGTCCACTTTCGTGTTTGCAGAGTGCTGTGTTTTTAATAAACAGTCGCAGCGGCCTGGTATCTTCGACCGGCGTGGGCTTACGCAGTAAATGCTTCACCCTCACCGGCGCACCTTCTCCCGAAGTTACGGTGCCATTTTGCCTAGTTCCTTCACCCGAGTTCTCTCAAGCGCCTTGGTATTCTCTACCCAACCACCTGTGTCGGTTTGGGGTACGGTTCCTGGTTACCTGAAGCTTAGAAGCTTTTCTTGGAAGCATGGCATCAACCACTTCGTGTTCTAAAAGAACACTCGTCATCAGCTCTCGGCCTTAGAATCCCGGATTTACCTAAGATTCCAGCCTACCACCTTAAACTTGGACAACCAACGCCAAGCTGGCCTAGCCTTCTCCGTCCCTCCATCGCAATAACCAGAAGTACAGGAATATTAACCTGTTTTCCATCGACTACGCTTTTCAGCCTCGCCTTAGGGACCGACTAACCCTGCGTCGATTAACGTTGCGCAGGAAACCTTGGTCTTTCGGCGTGGGTGTTTTTCACACCCATTGTCGTTACTCATGTCAGCATTCGCACTTCTGATACCTCCAGCAAGCTTCTCAACTCACCTTCACAGGCTTACAGAACGCTCCTCTACCGCATCATCCGAAGATGATACCCGTAGCTTCGGTGTATGGTTTGAGCCCCGTTACATCTTCCGCGCAGGCCGACTCGACTAGTGAGCTATTACGCTTTCTTTAAAGGGTGGCTGCTTCTAAGCCAACCTCCTAGCTGTCTAAGCCTTCCCACATCGTTTCCCACTTAACCATAACTTTGGGACCTTAGCTGACGGTCTGGGTTGTTTCCCTTTTCACGACGGACGTTAGCACCCGCCGTGTGTCTCCCATGCTCGGCACTTGTAGGTATTCGGAGTTTGCATCGGTTTGGTAAGTCGGGATGACCCCCTAGCCGAAACAGTGCTCTACCCCCTACAGTGATACATGAGGCGCTACCTAAATAGCTTTCGAGGAGAACCAGCTATCTCCGAGCTTGATTAGCCTTTCACTCCGATCCACAGGTCATCCGCTAACTTTTCAACGGTAGTCGGTTCGGTCCTCCAGTCAGTGTTACCTAACCTTCAACCTGCCCATGGATAGATCGCCCGGTTTCGGGTCTATTCCCAGCGACTAGACGCCCTATTAAGACTCGCTTTCGCTACGCCTCCCCTACTCGGTTAAGCTCGCCACTGAAAATAAGTCGCTGACCCATTATACAAAAGGTACGCAGTCACCCAACAAAGTGGGCTCCCACTGCTTGTACGCATACGGTTTCAGGATCTATTTCACTCCCCTCTCCGGGGTTCTTTTCGCCTTTCCCTCACGGTACTAGTTCACTATCGGTCAGTCAGTAGTATTTAGCCTTGGAGGATGGTCCCCCCATATTCAGACAAAGTTTCTCGTGCTCCGTCCTACTCGATTTCATGACTAAGAGATTTTCGCGTACAGGGCTATCACCCACTATGGCCGCACTTTCCAGAGCGTTCCGCTAATCTCAAAGCCACTTAAGGGCTAGTCCCCGTTCGCTCGCCACTACTAAGGGAATCTCGGTTGATTTCTTTTCCTCAGGGTACTTAGATGTTTCAGTTCCCCTGGTTCGCCTCTTGCACCTATGTATTCAGTACAAGATAACCATCTTATGATGGCTGGGTTCCCCCATTCAGACATCTCCGGATCAAAGTCTGTTTGCCGACTCCCCGAAGCTTTTCGCAGGCTACCACGTCTTTCATCGCCTCTGACTGCCAAGGCATCCACCGTATGCGCTTCTTCACTTGACCATATAACCCCAAGCAATCTGGTTATACTATGAAGACGACATTCGCCGAAAATTCGAATTTCTCAACTAAGAGAACTCACAAATTTTACCTTAGCCTGATCCGTTACCAGTGAAAGTAACGTTCAGTCTATCTTTCTATCACATACCCAAATTTTTAAAGAACGAACTAGTCAAAGACTAGAAATCAACATTCACCATCGAACCGATGGAATGCTCATTTCTAAGCTTTATACAATCAGAAGCAGTAGTGGTGGAGCCAAACGGGATCGAACCGTTGACCTCCTGCGTGCAAGGCAGGCGCTCTCCCAGCTGAGCTATGGCCCCGTATTTCTACAGGCGTTTCCCACACAAAATTGGTGGGTCTGGGCAGATTCGAACTGCCGACCTCACCCTTATCAGGGGTGCGCTCTAACCAACTGAGCTACAGACCCAATTTCGGGCTGCTTCTATATCGTCTTCTTCAATGAATCAAGCAATTCGTGTGGGAACTTATGGAGCAGCTGAGTCGTCGATTAAGGAGGTGATCCAGCCGCAGGTTCCCCTACGGCTACCTTGTTACGACTTCACCCCAGTCATGAATCACACCGTGGTAACCGTCCTCCCGAAGGTTAGACTAGCTACTTCTGGTGCAACCCACTCCCATGGTGTGACGGGCGGTGTGTACAAGGCCCGGGAACGTATTCACCGCGACATTCTGATTCGCGATTACTAGCGATTCCGACTTCACGCAGTCGAGTTGCAGACTGCGATCCGGACTACGATCGGTTTTGTGGGATTAGCTCCACCTCGCGGCTTGGCAACCCTCTGTACCGACCATTGTAGCACGTGTGTAGCCCAGGCCGTAAGGGCCATGATGACTTGACGTCATCCCCACCTTCCTCCGGTTTGTCACCGGCAGTCTCCTTAGAGTGCCCACCATTACGTGCTGGTAACTAAGGACAAGGGTTGCGCTCGTTACGGGACTTAACCCAACATCTCACGACACGAGCTGACGACAGCCATGCAGCACCTGTCTCAATGTTCCCGAAGGCACCAATCCATCTCTGGAAAGTTCATTGGATGTCAAGGCCTGGTAAGGTTCTTCGCGTTGCTTCGAATTAAACCACATGCTCCACCGCTTGTGCGGGCCCCCGTCAATTCATTTGAGTTTTAACCTTGCGGCCGTACTCCCCAGGCGGTCAACTTAATGCGTTAGCTGCGCCACTAAGAGCTCAAGGCTCCCAACGGCTAGTTGACATCGTTTACGGCGTGGACTACCAGGGTATCTAATCCTGTTTGCTCCCCACGCTTTCGCACCTCAGTGTCAGTATCAGTCCAGGTGGTCGCCTTCGCCACTGGTGTTCCTTCCTATATCTACGCATTTCACCGCTACACAGGAAATTCCACCACCCTCTACCATACTCTAGCTTGTCAGTTTTGAATGCAGTTCCCAGGTTGAGCCCGGGGCTTTCACATCCAACTTAACAAACCACCTACGCGCGCTTTACGCCCAGTAATTCCGATTAACGCTTGCACCCTCTGTATTACCGCGGCTGCTGGCACAGAGTTAGCCGGTGCTTATTCTGTCGGTAACGTCAAAACAGCAACGTATTAAGTTACTGCCCTTCCTCCCAACTTAAAGTGCTTTACAATCCGAAGACCTTCTTCACACACGCGGCATGGCTGGATCAGGCTTTCGCCCATTGTCCAATATTCCCCACTGCTGCCTCCCGTAGGAGTCTGGACCGTGTCTCAGTTCCAGTGTGACTGATCATCCTCTCAGACCAGTTACGGATCGTCGCCTTGGTGAGCCATTACCTCACCAACTAGCTAATCCGACCTAGGCTCATCTGATAGCGCAAGGCCCGAAGGTCCCCTGCTTTCTCCCGTAGGACGTATGCGGTATTAGCGTTCCTTTCGAAACGTTGTCCCCCACTACCAGGCAGATTCCTAGGCATTACTCACCCGTCCGCCGCTGAATTCAGGAGCAAGCTCCTGTCATCCGCTCGACTTGCATGTGTTAGGCCTGCCGCCAGCGTTCAATCTGAGCCATGATCAAACTCTTCAGTTCAAACATCTTTGGGTTTTGAGAAAACCCTAAACTTGGCTCAGCAATCGTTGGTTACATCTTTGATTTCTCGCGAAGTAACTTGCGATGCTGATAATCTGTTGACTAGCAGTCTGACTCCACAAGCACCCACACGAATTGCTTGATTCAGTTGTTAAAGAGCGGTTGGCTAAGATCTTTCGTCTCAACCGAGGCGCGCATTCTACAGCAGCCTCATTTGCTGTCAAGTGATTATTTTCAGAAGCTTTCAAAGTTTCCTTTGTAACTTCAACCACTTGCGCTTCAGATCTCTCGTCAGCGGGAGGCGAATTCTACAGCGTTACACGCTGCTGTCAACACCTCTTTTTCAACTCCCTTTCGGCTTCGATGAACTGAAGCAACCTGCTGTCGAAAACTGCGTAACTCTTTGTTTACCAAGGAGTTTTCCGTTTCGACTGCGCCGGAAGTGGGGCGAATTATAGACACCTGGAATCTGCCGTCAAGCACTGATTTAGGTTTTCTATCAATAAGCTGCGGAAAGCAGCAAAACACCCCAAAGGGTGCCTATATAGAGGAGCCGAAACTCCCTCTATATAGAAGAGACCTATCAGAGAACGCCAGAAGCCTTGAATGCGGACACCGCTCCGGCATCCAGACCCAACACACGCTGCAAAACTTCAAGCGTGTGCTCACCCAGCAGAGGAGGTGCAAAACGATACTCAACCGGCGTCTCCGACAATCGAATCGGGCTCGCCACTTGAGGCACCATCCCGGCCAGCGCATGCGGCAGTTCGATAGCCAACCCACGCGCCTTGACCTGAGGATCGGCAAACATCTGGGCCACGTCATTGATAGGCCCGCATGGCACGCCAGCCTGTTCCAGTTGCGCCACCCATTCAGCGGTAGTCTTGAACACCGTCGCCTGGCGGATCAGCGGAATCAGTATTGCCCTGTTTGCCACCCGCAGCTTGTTAGTGGCAAAACGCGGATCGTCCGCCCACTGCGGCTGCCCGGCCACTTCCGCAAACTTGCGGAACTGACCATCGTTCCCGACGGTAAGGATGAAATCGCCATCCGCCGTAGGAAAATCCTGATAAGGCACGATGTTCGGGTGAGCATTACCCAAGCGCTTAGGCGCGTTGCCTGTAGTCAGGTAGTTCATTGCCTGATTGGCCAGACAAGCCACCTGTACGTCCAACAGTGCCATATCGATATGCTGACCACCGCCGTCGTGATCCCGATGCACAAGCGCAGCCAGGATCGCGACAGTCGAATACAGCCCGGTGAGGATGTCCGTCAGCGCCACGCCAACCTTCACTGGCCCCGCACCCTCTTCGCCCTCAGGTCGCCCCGTCAGACTCATGAGGCCGCCGAGCCCCTGGATCATGAAGTCATAACCCGCACGCTTGGCATAAGGACCAGTCTGGCCGAACCCGGTGATCGAGCAATAGATCAGATCCGGATTGATCGTCTTCAGCGTTTCATAGTCCAGGCCATAAGCCGCCAGACCGCCGACCTTGAAGTTCTCGATCAGGATGTCCGACTTGGCCGCCAGTTCACGCACCAGCTTCTGCCCTTCAGGGCGAGTGAAGTCGATGGTGACAGATTGCTTGTTGCGATTGGCCGACAAGTAATAAGCAGCCTCGCTGGTATTCTCGCCATAAGCGTCTTTAAGGAACGGCGGTCCCCAGGCGCGCGTGTCATCGCCGTTACCCGGACGCTCGACCTTGATCACTTCAGCGCCAAGGTCGGCCAGGATCTGCCCGGCCCAAGGCCCGGCCAGCACCCGCGATAAATCCAGTACCCGTAGATGCGATAGCGCGCCCATGGACGTTCTCCTTAATAGAACGCCTGGAGGCCGGTTTGCGCACGACCGAGGATCAGTGCATGGACGTCGTGAGTACCTTCATAGGTGTTCACCACTTCCAGGTTGACCAGGTGACGCGCCACACCGAATTCATCGGAGATGCCGTTGCCGCCCAACATATCGCGAGCCATGCGCGCGATGTCCAGGGACTTGCCGCAAGAGTTGCGCTTCATCATCGAGGTAATTTCGACCGCCGCGGTACCTTCGTCCTTCATACGACCCAGACGCAGGCAGCCTTGCAGCGCCATGGTGATTTCAGTCTGCATGTCGGCCAGCTTCTTCTGGATCAACTGGGTAGCGGCCAGTGGGCGACCGAACTGTTGACGATCCAGGGTGTACTGGCGAGCGGTGTGCCAGCAGAACTCGGCTGCACCCAGCGCACCCCAGGAGATGCCGTAACGTGCCGAGTTGAGGCAAGTGAAAGGACCTTTCAGACCACGGACGTCCGGGAAGATGTTCTCTTCCGGAACGAACACATTGTCCATCACGATTTCACCGGTGATCGATGCCCGCAGGCCCACCTTGCCGTGAATTGCCGGAGCGCTCAGACCTTTCCAGCCTTTCTCCAGAACGAAGCCACGAATGTCACCGGCATCGTCCTTGGCCCAGACCACGAACACATCGGCGATCGGGCTGTTGGTGATCCACATCTTGCTGCCGGTAAGGCTGTAGCCGCCTTCCACTTTGCGCGCACGACTGATCATCGCGCCCGGGTCAGAGCCGTGGTTAGGCTCGGTCAGGCCGAAGCAGCCGATCCACTCGCCCGACGCCAGTTTCGGCAGGTACTTCTGCTTCTGCGCTTCGGTACCGAATTCATTGATTGGCACCATCACCAGCGAGGACTGCACGCTCATCATCGAGCGATAGCCGGAGTCGATGCGCTCGACTTCACGGGCGATCAGGCCATAGCTGACATAGTTCAGGCCGCTGCCACCGTATTGCTCGGGGATGGTTGCGCCCAACAGGCCGACTTCGCCCATTTCGCGGAAGATCGCCGGATCGGTCTTCTCATGACGGAAAGCTTCGAGGATGCGCGGCGCAAGGCTTTGCTGAGCGAATTGCGCAGCCGTGTCGCGAATCATTCGTTCTTCTTCAGTGAGCTGTTGATCCAGCAGCAGGGGATCGATCCAGTTGAAGCTAGCTTTACCGCCCATGAGTGTGTCCTCTCGAATCGGGTCAAATAACGTAGGCTGATCCTAGGCCCGGATCGGCGCGACGGCAAACGAGGATTTTGCATACTGTTGTGCTAATTTCTCACTCCGAAACGTCGCAAAAGAGCTTTTATGCGATGTATTAGTGAGGTTGACGTACATGCGCAGAAAGATACCCAGCACCACCGCCCTGATCAGCTTCGAGGCCGCGGCGCGCCACGAGAGCTTCACCAAGGCCGCCCAGGAGCTTTCGCTGACCCAGGGAGCGATTTGCCGACAGATTGCCAGCCTTGAAGAGTTCCTCAGTGTGGAACTGTTCCGACGCTCGCGGCGCGGGGTCAAGCTGACGGAAGCCGGACTCTCCTACAGCCGTCGGGTGGCCACTCAGCTCGATGCCGTTGAGCGCGACACCTTGTCCGTGATGGGCCAGCAGGGCACCAACGTGATCGAACTGGCCGTAGTTCCGACCTTCGGCACCCAATGGCTGCTGCCGCGACTCAAGGATTTCCAGCAGAAACACCCGGAAGTGACGGTCAACCTGACCAACCGCACGCGGCCGTTCCTGTTCGCCGACACGGATTTTGATGCCGCCATCTACTTCGGCGACGCGGATTGGTCGGGTACGGAATCCCACAGGCTGATGGGTGAAAATCCGATGCCCGTTTGCAGCCCCAACCTGCTCGGAAACAAGACCAGTCTGACGCCCGGGGAAATCGCCGACTTGCCTCTTCTGCAACAAACCACTCGCCCCTATGCCTGGCGCCAATGGTTCGACTCCCAACACCTGAATGTCCCGCGAGACATGACGGGCCCCCGCTACGAGCTATTCTCCATGCTCGCCCAGGCAGCCATGCACGACATGGGCATTGCCCTGATTCCGCCGTTCCTGATTCAAAGGGAGCTGAAAGAGAAACGCCTGGTGATCGCCAACCCCCAAGCACTGTCCAGTATCAAGGCTTACTACCTGATGATTCCTGAGCGAAAGGTCGAATCCGCGTCTTTAAGGGCATTTCGTGACTGGCTGGTAAATCAGGCGTATAGCTACAGCCTAGAGGGATAAAGGCTCTACAAGGTTACTTGACCCCGTAGTCAGCAAAACAAAAGCCCTACAGATGTACGTATTTGTCGCATAGCAGCAAACTGTATCGACAAGTCGTACAAACGTCCCACAAGCGCCTGATAACGCGGCTTTGCGCCACTATTTCGAGGCAATGCCGCATCATTCATACGGCCGATGTGTAAATTCTTCAATTTCGGCCAGAATCCTTGAAAAGCACGGTCTGCAAGGGATTGAGCCGGTTGGTTGCGACATTCGGTCACGGGGTGACTTGTAGTTAATTTTCCGTCACCCGTCATAATCCCTTGAAGGGCACAAAGTTCGCCTGCAAAATGCCGCGCCCCGCCCTGATTTGGCGGGATCGTGCTGATCGGCCGCCCCAGCCGCACCATCCGTAGTGCATGGGTTTACTCAATAAGATCACGCAGGAGATTTGACGTGCACATTGGTGTTCCTCTCGAAACCCAGACCGGTGAAACACGGGTTGCTGCAACCCCGGAAACCATCAAGAAGCTGATCGGCCAGGGCCATAAGGTCACTGTACAAAGCGGCGCCGGCATTAATGCCAGCGTTGTCGACAGTGCCTATGAAGCGGCAGGCGCAAGCATTGGCAGCGCCAACGATGCGTTTGCTGCCGAGCTGATTCTCAAAGTCGTCGCCCCCAGCGACAGCGAGCTCGCCCTGATCAAGAGCGGCACCGTAGTGGTGGGCATGCTCAATCCGTTCAGCAATGAAACCATCGCCAAAATGGCCGAATGCGGCATTACCGCCTTTGCCCTGGAAGCCGCGCCGCGCACCTCCCGCGCCCAGAGCCTGGACGTACTGTCGTCGCAAGCCAACATCGCCGGCTACAAGGCTGTGTTGCTGGCCGCGCACTACTACCCGCGTTTCATGCCGATGCTGATGACCGCTGCGGGCACCGTGAAAGCGGCGCGCGTGCTGATTCTGGGTGCCGGTGTGGCCGGTTTGCAGGCCATCGCTACCGCCAAGCGCCTGGGGGCGGTGATCGAAGCGTCTGACGTGCGTCCGGCGGTAAAAGAGCAGATCGAATCCCTCGGCGCCAAGTTCGTCGACGTGCCCTACGAGACCGATGAAGAGCGCGAATGCGCCGTCGGTGTCGGCGGTTACGCCCGCCCGATGCCGGCCAGCTGGATGCAGCGCCAGGCCGCGGCCGTGCACGAACGCGCCAAGCAGGCGGACATCGTTATCACCACCGCGCTGATTCCGGGCCGCAAGGCACCGACGCTGCTCAGCGCGCAAACCGTGGCCCAGATGAAACCGGGTTCGGTGGTCATCGATCTCGCGGCCGCCCAGGGCGGCAACTGCCCGCTGACCGTGGCCGACCAGGTGGTCGTCGAAAACGGCGTGACCATCGTGGGCCCGACCAACCTGGCCAGCGCCGTGGCGGCTGATGCTTCGGCGCTGTACGCCCGCAACCTGCTGGACTTCATGAAACTGTTGTTCGATAAAGAAGGACAACTGGTGATCAACCTTGAAGACGATATCGTCGCCGCGTGCCTGATGTGCCGCGACGGCCAGATCGTGCGCAAGAACGGCTGAGGATAAAAACAATGGAAGACATGCTGATCTCTGACGGTATCTACAACCTGATCATCTTCGTGCTGGCGATCTATGTCGGTTACCACGTGGTCTGGAACGTCACGCCTGCGCTGCACACCCCGTTGATGGCGGTGACCAACGCGATCTCGGCGATCGTGATCGTCGGTGCCATGCTGGCAGCGGCTTTGACCGTGACGCCACTGGGCAAGACCATGGGCACCCTGGCCGTGGCCCTGGCCGCGGTCAACGTATTCGGTGGCTTTTTGGTCACCCGCCGCATGCTGGAAATGTTCAAGAAGAAAGCGCCGGCAAAAGCTCCGGCCGCCAAGGCTGAAGCAGTCAAGGCTGAGGTGCAGCAAGCATGAGCATGAACCTGGTTACTTCCCTGTATTTGATCGCCTCGGTCTGCTTCATCCAGGCGCTCAAGGGCCTCTCGCACCCCACCACGTCGCGCCGTGGCAACCTGTTCGGCATGCTCGGCATGGGCCTGGCGATCCTCACCACGGTCGGCTTGATCTATAAGCTCGGTGCCGAACTGGCTCAAGACGGTATCGTCTACGTGATCGTCGGCCTGCTGATCGGCGGCACTGCCGGTTCGATCATGGCCAAACGCGTTGAAATGACCAAGATGCCGGAGCTGGTCGCCTTCATGCACAGCATGATCGGCCTGGCCGCGGTGTTCATCGCCGTGGCTGCCGTGGTCGAGCCGCAGTCGCTGGGCATCGTCAAGCAACTCGGGGACGCGATCCCGGCCGGTAACCGCCTGGAACTGTTCCTCGGTGCCGCCATCGGTGCAATCACCTTCTCCGGTTCGGTGATCGCCTTCGGCAAGCTGTCCGGCAAGTACAAGTTCCGCCTGTTCCAGGGTGCACCGGTACAGTTCAGTGGCCAGCACAAGCTGAACCTGCTGCTGGGCCTGGCCACACTGGGCCTGGGCGTGACGTTCATACTCACCGGCGACTACACCGCTTTCGGCGTGATGCTGGCGTTGGCCTTCGTGCTCGGCGTGCTGATCATCATCCCGATCGGCGGCGCGGACATGCCCGTGGTCGTGTCGATGCTCAACAGCTACTCCGGCTGGGCAGCGGCGGGCATCGGCTTCTCGCTGAACAACTCGATGCTGATCATCGCCGGCTCGCTGGTAGGTTCGTCCGGTGCAATCCTCTCGTACATCATGTGCAAGGCGATGAACCGCTCCTTCTTTAATGTGCTGCTCGGGGGCTTCGGCAATACGGCGGACGCGGCCGGCCCGGCGGGTTCGAAGGAAGCCCGTCCGGTGAAGTCCGGTTCGGCCGACGACGCGACCTTCCTGCTGACCAACGCCGACACCGTGATCATCGTGCCGGGCTACGGTCTGGCGGTGGCACGTGCGCAGCACGCGCTGAAAGAGCTGACCGAGAAGCTGACCCATCGCGGCGTGACCGTGAAGTATGCGATCCACCCGGTTGCCGGTCGTATGCCCGGCCACATGAACGTGTTGCTGGCCGAGGCCGAAGTGCCTTACGACCAGGTGTTCGAGATGGACGACATCAACTCCGAGTTCGGCCAGGCCGACGTGGTACTGGTGTTGGGCGCCAACGACGTGGTCAACCCGGCCGCGAAGAACGATCCGAAATCGCCGATTGCCGGCATGCCGATCCTCGAAGCGTTCAAGGCCAAGACCATCATCGTCAACAAGCGCTCGATGGCCAGCGGCTACGCCGGCCTGGACAACGAACTGTTCTACCTGGACAAGACCATGATGGTGTTCGGCGACGCTAAAAAGGTCATCGAAGACATGGTTAAAGCCGTCGAGTAACCCTCTGCGGCACACGGAACGCCCCGACTCGTCGGGGCGTTTTTGTTTGCGCAAATCGTCGGACAAACTATCCTTTTGTTACCGATCCGGTAACGGTGTTTTGCTTGAAAGGCCCGGAATAGACGCCTTGATTGCGACCTTGGTAGCGGGACAGAAGCCGGCACAATTCACTAGACTGCACGTCCTGCTACCTGTTGCCCGAGATAACAATCCATGTACCGTGACCGTATTCGCCTGCCTTCGTTGTTGGACAAAGTGATGAGCGCTGCCGACGCTGCCGCTCTGATTGAGGACGGCATGACCGTCGGCATGAGTGGCTTTACTCGCGCAGGTGAAGCCAAGGCCGTCCCCCAGGCGCTGGCCGAGCGTGCCAAGGTCGCGCCGCTCAAGATCAGCCTGATGACCGGCGCAAGCCTGGGCAACGACCTCGACAAGCAGTTGACCGAAGCTGGCGTGCTGTCGCGACGCATGCCGTTTCAGGTCGACAGCACTCTGCGCAAGGCGATCAATGCCGGCGAAGTCATGTTCATCGACCAGCACTTGTCGGAAACCGTGGAGCAATTGCGCAACCAGCAATTGAAGCTGCCGGACATTGCCGTGATTGAAGCCGTGGCGATCACCGAGCACGGGCATATCGTGCCAACCACCTCGGTCGGCAACTCGGCCAGCTTCGCGATTTTCGCCAAGCACGTGATCGTCGAAATCAACATGGCGCACAACCCGAATCTCGAAGGTCTGCACGACATCTACATTCCGACCTACCGTCCGACCCGTACACCGATTCCGCTGGTCAAGGTCGACGATCGCATTGGCAGCACCGCCATCCCGATTCCACCGGAAAAAATCGTCGCCATCGTGGTCACCAACCAGGCTGACTCGTCCTCCACTGTGCTGGCGCCGGACGTCGAGACCCAAGCCATTGCCGACCACCTGATCGACTTCTTCAAACAGGAAGTGGCAGCCGGGCGCATGACCAACAAGCTCGGCCCGCTACAAGCCGGTATCGGCACCATCGCCAACTCGGTGATGTGTGGCCTGATCGACTCGCCGTTCGAAGACCTGACAATGTATTCCGAGGTGCTGCAGGACTCGACCTTCGACCTGATCGACGCGGGCAAGCTGAGTTTTGCCTCGGGCAGTTCGATCACCCTGTCGAGCCGGCGCAATGCCGACGTGTTCGGCAATCTGGAGCGCTACAAGGACAAACTGGTTCTGCGTCCGCAGGAGATCTCCAACCACCCTGAAGTCGTGCGCCGCCTTGGCATCATCGGCATCAACACGGCACTGGAGTTCGACATCTATGGCAACGTCAACTCCACTCACGTCTGCGGCACGCGGATGATGAACGGCATCGGCGGCTCGGGCGACTTCGCGCGCAACGCACACCTGTCCGTGTTCGTGACCAAGTCGATCGCCAAGGGCGGTGCGATCTCCAGCGTGGTGCCGATGGTCAGCCATGTTGACCACACCGAACATGACGTCGACATCCTCGTGACCGAAGTGGGCCTGGCAGACTTGCGAGGCCTGGCGCCTCGGGAGCGTGCCCGGGTCATCATCGACAAGTGCGTGCACCCGGATTACCGCCAGGCGCTGAATGATTACTTCACCACCGCGTGCGCCATCGGCGGGCACACCCCGCACATCCTGCGTGATGCCCTGAGCTGGCACATCAACCTGGAAGAAACCGGGCAAATGCTGAACAAGTAATTGGTACAGATAGCAGCTGACGCAAACACAGTTTCGTCAGCTTGCTCCTGCTGCTTCACATTATGGAAAAAACTGTACTACTGTACCGGTCATTTCCTAAGGAAAACTCCTACCTCGTCGAGTCAAAACAGCAGATTTGCACCTTAACAGTGCAGACAGGTACAGTTGCCTCAAATTCGACCAGTACACCCCCTATAAACAGTTAACTGAGCTCGCACAATACAGGTGAACTGTATCTACAGAGACTAGGCAAACGAGAGGATCATGGGCACCAGTTAAGCCACTACCTAATCCCGCCATAAGCGGAAGGATGAAAACCATGGAACGTACACTCAGTTCCGAACTGTTCTTCGAAGACACCGCTGCAAAAACCCAGGCTTCCCTGCCTCTGCGCGTTATCGCCAACTTGATGCTGTGGCAGCGCCGCATCACCAGCCGCCATCAACTGGCTCGTCTGGATTCGCGTCTGCTGGCTGATGCCGGGATTAGCGAAGCACAACGCTACGAAGAGCTGAGCAAGCCGTTCTGGCGCTAAGTTAGCGTCGCTGGCTCTGACCTTAAGGTCCACCGCCAGCAACCCGAATTGAAAAAACAAAACCCGTCGTGGGAAGCCACGACGGGTTTTGTCGTTTTGGCCTGTCAAATCCACTTTTACAGTAGGGAACCCTGAGAACCAGTACAGTTTGCAAAAACTACAAACTGGATGAGTACAATATCGTCGCAGTGTGTCTGCAATGGATATTCGACCGGTGTCAGCATGGAACCTCCACTTATCAGGACAGGGAACGCGCCATGAGTTCTTTACAGGATGTTTCGACCCCATCAATTCGATCAAGACCTTTCTTGCACTGGGTCAGAGATCTGCTGACTGGATTCTTCGCTAGCCTGGAAAGGGCGAGAACACGACGTTTACTGGCTCAACTCGATGATCGTCAGCTATCGGATCTTGGCATCAGCCACGCTGAGCGCATCAATGAATTGGATAAACCGTTCTGGCGCTGACTGCCTGTTTGCATGACGGGCTGTTCGAACTGACACACTCAGGCCTAATATCAAGTCAGAACGTGGCGAGCGCCAAGCGCCTGGCGTCTGACTTTGCAGACACTGCGCCATTTTTCAACTGGTTTACCCAAAGGAGTTACCCATGTCCCGTCTCCGCCTGCTCAGCGCTGCAGCCCTGTTTGCCGTGGCAGCCAATGCCAGCGCAACCAGCTTCATCGTGACCACCGACGCTGTAGTTAACGCGCTCAAAGCCACATCCGATGCGACCTCCGACGTCATATCGTCGTCCTTCAAGGATGACAAGATCGTCCTCGCGGCCCGTGATGACGCCGCCAGCTTCGTCGCCAGCGAAGGTTCCATTCGCGGAGTGAAACTGGAAAGCGCCATCGACCACATTCACCGCCAGGCGCCACAGCTGAACGCAACCGACGCACAACTGGCGCAGGCGATCCTGACGATCTAAACGACTGCACAAGACATGGGGGCACGCCCGACGTGCCCCAATGTTTCGGCGCTGGCTCTAGAACGGGCCTTGCGCTAGCCTTGGGACTCACTTTCAACTGTCGAGTCTCATGCGTTTTCCTTCAAGTTTCTTGATCGCTCCAGCCTTTCTTTCCCTTGGTTACTGCGGATCGGCCCACGCTTATGACGCCTTCAACCTGTCCACCCAAGGCATCGTCGCCAGCGGTTACGCCACAAGTTTGGTGACCTCCGCCCCCTTCGACCATAAACTGCTGCTCGCTGCCCATGATGACGCCGCGGCATTCTTTGCCAGTGACGGCCAACTGAGAGGCGCACGACTGGAGTCGGCCTTGCGGTATCTGCGTCGAACCCAGGCAAAACTTCATGCCAACGACCTTGAACTGGCACAAGCAATTCTCGTCCAATAGTTATCCCTGTTTTTTCTGGAGTCATTCCATGCGTAACCCGCTGATTGCTGCCACCTTAGGTCTGCTGCTGTTGGCCGATGTGGCCCAGGCACATACTCTGGTTGCCACCAGTAATATTCTGATCCGTGCTACCCAGCGCACCCTCGATTTCACCTCCGACACCACCACGTCCATTCGCGATTCGAAAATCGTGCGCGAAGCCCAGGACGATGCCGCCAGTTTCGTTGCCAGCAATGGCGACATTCGTGGCGCTCACCTGGAATCCGCCTTCGATTTACTGCGTACCCGTGTGCCGGAAGCTCGTGACGCCAGTGACCAGGATCTCGCCGAAGCCATCCTCGCACTGTGAAGCGTCAAGGTGCCTGGCTGCTGGCCGGGGCCATGTTGCTGCTCGGCAACATGGCCCACGCTGGCCTTCAATTACAGCTCAAGACCGAAGGTCTGACTCCCGCGCAACAGCAAGCCAGCCAGGCGTTGCTCGATGAAGCCATGCAGGCACTGCCGCCACGCTTTATCGAGCAACTCGATCGACGGATCGACGTCGACTGGACGGATGACATGCCGGACAACGCCTACGGTCAGGCGTCACTGGTGTCCGAACTCGATCTGAACCGCAACCTGCTGGCCAGCCTCACCGATGGCAGCGCCGCGACCAAGAAAACCCTTCGCCCCCATGGCACCGTGCGCCGGGAAATGCTGGCCACGGTGGTGCACGAGCTGACTCACATCTACGATCGCTCGCGCCTGTGGCCGGATGCCGAACGCAAGCTGATTCAGCGCTGCACCCAGCGCAACAACAGCTCAGGGCTGGTTGGCATTCCCGACCAATGCCGGGGCCAGTCCGATCGGCGTTTTACCCTCAGTGACGATCCGCGTCTGCTCGACCTCGCCGGCTGGCAGCAATACGTAGGCCGTCGCGGTGAACGCGAACAGCACAATCGCCAGATTGCCCGCAGCCCGGACATCTACGAGACCAGCAGTCCAAAGGAGTTCGTCGCGGTCAACATGGAGTATTTCCTCCTCGACCCGAGCTACGCCTGCCGCCGTCCCTCGCTGTATCGCTACTACCAGGAACATTTCGGCTGGGCGCCTGCCGCCAAAGACACCTGTAGCAAGACCTTCGCGTTCCTCAATGCCGGCAGCGACTTCGCCAAGACACCTTTGGGCCAGGTCGATCCGGAGCGAGTCTATGCCGTTGACTATCTGCTGGCCGAGGCCAACCAGAACCTGTTCAGCCGCTGGGGTCACAGCATGTTGCGCCTGGTGATCTGCGCGCCAGGCCGACCACGCGGACCGGATTGCCGATTGGATCTGGACCAGCATCTGGTGCTGTCTTACCGCGCCTTCGTCGGCGACGTGCAGCTGTCGAGCTGGGATGGCCTGGTCGGTAAATACCCGTCGCGACTGTTTATCCTGCCGCTATCCCAGGTCATCGACGAATACACCAAGACCGAATTGCGCAGCCTGGCCTCCGTGCCCCTGAACCTGTCGCGCAGAGAGATTGAAGACGTGGTCGGACGTGCCGCCGAGATGCACTGGAGCTACGACGGCAACTACTTCTTCCTGTCGAACAACTGCGCGGTAGAAGAGCTGAAGTTACTGCGTGGCGGCACCAATAACCCGCAATTGGTGGGACTCGACAACATCATGCCCAACGGTTTGCTCGAAGTGCTGAAGGGCCGCGGACTGGCGGACGCCAGTGTGCTGGACGACCCACGAGAAGCCTTGCGCCTGGGTTATCGTTTCGACTCCTTCCGCGAGCGTTATCAGGCGATGTTCGAGATCCTGAAAAAGCACTTGCCGATCAAACAGGAAACCGTCGAAGACTGGCTCGAATTGAAAGCGGCAGAGCGTCGGCAATGGTTCGAGCAGGCCGATTTGCGCACCAGCGCGGCGTTGCTGCTATTGGAACAGGCCAGCTTCCGTCAGCAGTTGCTGCTGGCCCAGGATGAAGTGAAGCAGCGCTATCTGGGCGCCCGAGAACTAAAGAATGGCGGCATGGACAAGGCCAACGAGACGCTCAAGGACATTCTGGCCAACAGTGGTTTCCTCAGTCGGCCGGCAGAACTGCTGGGCACCAAGGGTTATGGCCTGCCGCAACCGAGCGAGTGGGAGCATCTGGAATCGGAAAGCAGCCAGCGCCAGAAGCAGCTCCTGGCGCTGTCCGGGGATCTGGACAAGGAAGTGAGGGCATTGCTTGAACCGGGCCGCGCCGCCGAAATGGCCGCCAACGAGGCCAACGTGAAGCAGATTGGTGAACACCTGCGCAAACTGCACAAGGCATCAGGCGGGATAGAGTTGCCTTGATACCGCAACCTGTGGGAACGAGCTCGCTCCCACAAGATTCACAGCGTTTAGCCACACATAGCAAAAGGGCTTCAGAACTCAGTCCTGAAGCCCTTTTTGCTGTTCAGCCTGTGCCGCGCGGCTCTAATTCCACTGTCTCAGGCACTTTACCCTCAGCTGACGCGGGCCTTACGCACGCCTTCGGCCAACGCAGAGCACAGGCTCAGCACGCCATCCACGGCTTGTTCCGGGGAGGTGGCATTGGCGATGTGATCGATCAATGCCGAGCCCACCACAACACCGTCGGCCAGACGCGCGATGGACGCCGCCTGTTCCGGAGTCCGGATACCGAAACCGATGCTGATCGGCAGGTCGGTATGGCGACGCAGACGGGCGACCGCTTCCTCGACGTGTTCCAGCGTGGCAGCGCCGGCGCCGGTCACACCGGCCACCGATACGTAGTAGACGAAGCCGGAGCTGCCGTTGAGAACGGTCGGCAGGCGCACATCGTCGGTGGTTGGCGTGGTCAGGCGAATGAAGTCCAGGCCCGCGGCCTGCGCCGGGTCGCACAGTTCGCCGTTATGCTCTGGCGGCAGGTCGACCACGATCAGGCCGTCAACGCCGGCTTCCTTGGCTTCGGCGATGAAGCGCGGTACGCCGTACATGTGGATCGGGTTGAAGTACCCCATCAGCACCAGCGGTGTTTCGTTGTTGTCCTGGCGGAACTCGCGAACCATTTGCAGAGTTTTCGCCAGATTCTGCTTGGCACCCAACGCACGGATGTTGGCGAGCTGGATTGCCGGGCCGTCAGCCATCGGATCGGTGAAGGGCATGCCCAGTTCGATCACATCGGCGCCAGCCGCCGGCAAGCCCTTGAGGATAGCCAGGGACGTGTCATAGCCCGGGTCGCCGGCTGTCACGAAGGTCACCAGAGCGGCACGGTTCTGTTCCTTGAGTTCGGCAAAACGCGTTTGCAGGCGGCTCATCAGTGTTTCTCCTGCTTTGATTGTTCCATGTGGTGCATCACGGTCTGCATGTCTTTATCGCCACGGCCGGACAGGTTGACCACCATCAGGTGATCCTTTGGCAGGGTCGGGGCGCGCTTGAATACTTCAGCCAGGGCATGGGCGCTTTCCAGGGCAGGGATGATCCCTTCCAGGCGGCAGCACTGGTGGAACGCAGCGAGGGCTTCGTCGTCGGTCACCGAGGTGTACTGAACTCGGCCGATGTCATGCAACCAGGCGTGTTCCGGGCCGATGCCCGGGTAGTCCAGGCCGGCGGAGATCGAGTGGGCATCGATGATCTGGCCATCGTCGTCCTGCAGCAGGAAGGTGCGGTTGCCGTGCAACACACCGGGTACGCCGCCGTTCAAACTGGCCGCATGCTTGCCGGTCTCGATGCCATAGCCGGCGGCTTCAACGCCGATGATCTCGACACTCTTGTCGTCGAGGAACGGGTGGAACAGGCCCATGGCGTTGGAACCACCGCCGATGCACGCCACCAGGCTGTCCGGCAGGCGACCTTCCTGGGCTTGCAGCTGCTCGCGGGTTTCCTTGCCGATCACGGCCTGGAAGTCGCGAACCATCGCCGGGTAAGGATGTGGACCGGCCACGGTACCGATCAGGTAGAAGGTGCTGTCGACGTTGGTCACCCAGTCACGCAGGGCTTCGTTCATCGCGTCTTTCAGCGTGCCGGTACCGGCAACCACCGGGATCACTTCGGCACCCAGCAGCTTCATGCGGAACACGTTGGCCTGCTGACGCTCGATGTCAGTGGTGCCCATGTAGATCACGCAATCCAGACCGAAACGCGCAGCAACAGTGGCCGTGGCCACACCATGCATGCCGGCGCCAGTCTCGGCGATGATGCGCTTCTTGCCCATGCGCCGCGCCAACAGGATCTGGCCGATGCAGTTGTTGATCTTGTGCGCGCCGGTGTGGTTCAGCTCTTCACGCTTGAGGTAGATCTTCGCGCCGCCGCAGAACTCGGTCAGACGCTCGGCGAAGTACAGCGGGCTTGGACGTCCGACGTAGTCGCGCTGGAAGTAGGCCAGTTCTTCCTTGAATGCAGGATCTTCCTTGGCCAACTCATATTCGCGGGCCAGGTCGAGGATCAACGGCATCAGGGTTTCGGCAACGTAGCGGCCGCCGAACGCGCCAAACAGGCCGTTGGCATCAGGGCCGTTGCGCAGATTAGTCTGGGTCATGGGGCGCTCCAGTTGAATGCATGAAGTGATGCATAAAGAGATAGTGGGCTTCACTCTACCCCTGACGCCTCGGCCTGAAAACCGATAAGATCGCCACAACCCGTCAGGAAAACTCACAGATTAAATGAGCCATGACCTTCCTCCGCTGAACGCGCTTCGCGCCTTCGAAGCCACCGCCCGCTTGAACAGCGTCAGTCAGGCGGCCGAACAGCTGCACGTCACCCACGGCGCAGTCAGTCGGCAACTCAAGTTACTTGAAGAACACCTCGGCGTAAGCCTGTTCATCAAGGACGGTCGCGGCTTGAAACTCACAGATGCCGGGTTGCGCCTGCGTGACGCCAGCAGCGAAGCCTTCGAGCGCCTGCGCAGCGTTTGCGCCGAACTCACACAAAGCTCCGCCGATGCGCCATTCGTGCTCGGTTGCTCTGGAAGTCTGCTGGCGCGCTGGTTTATCCCAAGACTGGGGAGACTCAATGCCGACCTGCCGGACTTGCGCTTGCACCTGTCGGCCGGAGAAGGCGATCTGGATCCGCGAAGACCGGGGCTGGATGCCTTGCTCGTATTTGCCGAGCCACCCTGGCCGGCGGACATGCAGGTTTTTGAGCTGGCCAGCGAACGTATCGGCCCGGTCATGAGCCCGCGGTTCGCCGGCTATGAACGGCTCAAGCAGGCGCCGGAAACTGCACTGCTGAACGAACCCTTGCTGCACACCACGTCACGCCCGCAAGCCTGGCCGAACTGGGCGCAACCACGCGGGCTCGACGCCAGGGCGCTGAAGTACGGCCAGGGATTTGAACATTTGTATTACTTGCTGGAAGCCGCCGTCGCAGGTCTGGGCGTAGCAATTGCCCCCGAACCCTTGGTGACGGAGGACTTGAAGGCCGGCCGCCTGGTTGCGCCTTGGGGCTTCAGTGAAACCCCGGCGCAACTGGCGTTGTGGCTACCCAAGCGCGCCGCGGACGGGCGCGCCCGGCAACTGGCGCAGTGGCTCAAGAACGAGCTGCGTCGCGCGGATTAATCACGCTTGCACAACAGATAAGCGGCCAGCAAGCCTAATGCACCCACGGCGACACCAGCTGTTGTCCAAGGATGTTCCTGGGCGTAGTCCCGGGTGGCAATCCCGGTTTCACGGGTTTTGACCTTGACCTCTTCATAGGCATCGCCAAGCAAATGGCGCGAGTGTTTCAACGCATTCTCGGCGTTGCTTTTCAGGGTCTTGAGGGTTTTACGCGACTCGTCCGAGGCGTCGTCCTTCAGGCTTTCCAAAGACTTGAGCAGACTCTCGATCTCGGCTTCCATGCTTTGCAATGAGGCTTTGCGTAACGAGGTGTTGGCCATGGTGGCTCTCCTGCATTGGTGATGAGTGGCGTGTGTTGGTTGGGACTTCATGGGTTCGAGAAAGTGCAGAAAATCTGAACTTCACCCTCAGAACGACCAACAGAAGAAATAGGAAAAATCACTGCTAGTCTGTAATTCACACGCCGAGGAGAACGCCATGTCTGACCATCACACCTACAAGAAAATCGAGCTGATCGGCTCGTCCACCAGCAGTATCGAAGATGCGATCAACAACGCGCTGGCCGAAGCCAGCAAAAGCATCAAGTACATGGAATGGTTTGAAGTGACCGAGACCCGTGGGCACATAAGGGACGGCAAGGCTGCGCACTTTCAAGTGACCTTGAAAGTCGGGTTCCGGATTGCCAGCAGCTGACTTTGGGCTAGTCTTCTGAACTTGCACGCCGGTCGAATGCCATAGGGAATGGCAAAGCACTACATGAGTGCGTCCGGCTGACGGCTGGTTACCCCTATGATCCGACCAGGGAATGCAACCGATGAAGAAGTTTATGTTGGCAGTAGGTTTGTTGAGCCTTGCGGGGAGCGCGTTGGCGGGCGGCAAGCCATGCGAAGAACTGAAAGCCGAAATCGCAGCGAAACTTGATGCCAAGGGCGTTTCCGGTTACTCGCTGGAGATTGTCGACAAAGGTGCCGCTGCCGGCGGGAAAGTTGTTGGCAAATGCGAAGCGGGTGCCAAAGTGATCGTCTATAAAAAGTAGGCAGAATTCCGCCTGAAAAAAAGCCGACACCACGGTGTCGGCTTTTTTACGCCTGCCGTTTGAGTATCAGCCTCGCATGACCTGCGCCAGCAACTCGTAGGAATGCACGCGATCCGAATGTTCGTACAGGTCACAGGTGAAAATCAGCTCGTCAGCCTGGGTCTGTTCGATCAGGACCTCGAGTTTGGCGCGGATTTTCTGCGGGCTGCCGATCATCGCCAGGCCAAGGAAGTCGTGCACGGCATCTTTCTCATGGGGCAGCCACAGGCCGTCCATGGTCTTCACCGGTGGACGCTGTACCAGGCTTTGGCCACGCATCAGGGCGAGAATCCGCTGAAACACCGAGGTCGCCAGGAAATCGGCCTGCTCGTCGGTATCGGCTGCCACCAATGGCACGCCGAGCATCACGTAGGGCTTGTCCAAAACGGCTGACGGCTTGAAGTGATTGCGGTAGACCCGAATCGCTTCATGCATGTAGCGCGGTGCGAAATGCGATGCGAAGGCGTAGGGCAAACCGCGCTCACCGGCCAGTTGCGCACTGAACAGGCTCGATCCCAACAACCAGACCGGCACATTGGTCCCGGTCCCCGGCATGGCGATGATGCGTTGGTCCGGGGTACGTGGCCCAAGGTAGCGCACCAGTTCCGCCACGTCTTCCGGGAAATCGTCGGCGCTGCCGGAGCGTTCGCGGCGCAGCGCACGTGCGGTCATCTGGTCGGAACCGGGGGCACGCCCCAGGCCCAGATCGATCCGGCCCGGATAAAGGCTTTCCAGGGTGCCGAACTGTTCGGCGATCACCAACGGTGCGTGGTTGGGCAACATTACCCCGCCCGAACCGACTCGAATGGTCGACGTGCCACCGGCCAGGTACCCAAGTAGCACCGAAGTCGCGGAACTGGCGATGCCATCCATGTTGTGGTGCTCAGCCACCCAGAAGCGGTTGTAACCGAACTTCTCGACATGCTGCGCCAGGTCCAGCGAGTTGCGCAGCGATTGGGCCGCGCTGCCGTTCTCGCGCACGGGCACCAGATCGAGGGTCGAGAACTTGATATCGGACAGTCGTTTCATAAACCTGCTTCTCCAATTGAGGGCGCAGGTTTGTTCTTGCGAACGCAAACCTGCCGAATCCAAAAGCGTATTCATGCAATGTGGGCATATACCCGAGTTTCAATAGCCCGGTAAAAAATCCCGCGAAAAAAGCAGATTGATCGGACGTGATGAACTTTGCGCCACTGTCTATCCTCACAACCCTGGCAAGTGAAAACCACGAAGGCGCGACGTTTCGCGCCAATCTTGAGGTGACAGGCATGGCTATCGTTAAGAAAGCATCGGCCCATTGGGAAGGTGATCTGAAAACCGGCATCGGCTCGATTTCCACAGAAACCGGCGTGCTCCGGGAAGCTCCCTATGGCTTCAAGGCGCGCTTCGAGGGCGGCCGGGGCACCAACCCGGAAGAGTTGATCGGCGCGGCCCACGCCGGCTGTTTCTCCATGGCGTTTTCCATGATTCTCGGTGATGCCGGCCTGAAGGCCGATAGCATCGACACCCAGGCAGAAGTCACTCTGGATCAAGTGGACGGCGGTTTTGCGATCACCGCAGTGAAATTGATTCTGAAAGCGAAAATCCCCGGGGCGACGCAGGCGCAGTTCGAAGAACTCAGCAACAAGGCCAAAGAGGGTTGCCCGGTATCCAAAGTGTTGAATGCGAAGATCAGCCTGGAGGCAACATTGGTCGGCTAGATTTTAATTGAAACGAAAAGATCGCAGCCTTGCGCAACCTGCCGGGATTATTTGGCAAAAGGTGCTCAAGGCTGCGATCTTTTTTGCGTCGCGACAGACTCGCCCGCTAAAACTGTGGTCGAATAAATGACAGCAGCGAAAACCACGATTGTGCGTGCTGCCTCAAAGGAGCTTCAACCATGAAACGTTTTGCCTTGGCGGTTATCTGTTGCGCACTGGCCACTTCGGCCTTGGCGGCACCGAAACCCTGCGAAGAGCTCAAGGCCGAGATCGAAGCCAAGATCCAGGCCAGCGGCGTATCCTCCTACACGCTTGAAATCGTCACCAACGACGAGGTCCATGACCAGAACATGGTTGTGGGCTCGTGCGAAAACGGCACCAAGAAAATCATCTACCAGAAAAACGACCGCTGACGGCTCACATCAGGCAGTAGGATTCCCGGTCTTCAGCAACGATTTCGCGCTTGGCATTGTACAGCCGGGCACCGGGGGTAAAGGCGATGGAGCGGCCTTCGAGCACATAACGCTGACCGGCTTCGAAATGATCGTAATTGATGGTCAGGTAGCACAGCCGTTCCGAGGGGCCTCCCATCATCCCCAATCCGCCACCGGGTACTTCAAAGTCGAAACGCACGATCAGTTCATGGCTTCCCGGCGTGACCTCGAAAAAACGCCCGTCGCGCAGGCGTTGTTTATCCAGTCGTTCGGCCATCAACAACTTGTCGTTAGGGAAGGGCGTCGAGAATTCGACCCAGGCCATCTGTGGATTGGGTGTCGGCATCGGGCTTTGGCAGCCCGCGACAACACCGACGGCGAGTAACAGCATCAACCTGCGCATGATGGATGTCCCAAGGGATATGCATCCAGCATAACGCCGATCAGGTGTGTTGACAGCCTGCCGGTGTGCCTTGGCCAATCACTTTGCGCTGTTGATCGTAGAGTTTCGCCCAAGGCCGAAAACCGATGTTCCCCGCCTGTAGTTGATAACGCTCACCCGCGTTGAAGTCGCTGAATTTCACGCTCAACTGACAATCGCGCCACAACGGCTCGGCGTCCGGGCCGATATTGGTGGGCTGGACTGCGAATTGGTAGCGGACCGTCAACTCATGGCTACCGGGATGAACCTGGAAATAGCGTTTATCGTCAGTGATTTTGTCATCGACCTCCAGCGCCTGCAGCGCCGTATCTTCCTGCTTCGAATCAAGGTCGATCCAGGCTTGCGCAGGATCATGGCGGGGTATTCCGAAACCAGCACAGCCGGCCAGCATCAGCAGGCCTCCTGACAGTATCAACATGCGCATAGCGGAGCTCCAGTCTGGCGGGATAGTCTTGTGGAAAGACTCTCCAAGGAAGAATTATTGTGATCAGGCCGCTTCCTAGCCTTGGGTTACTTGATCGCGTTTTTCGCGTTTTGTTTCCGAGCCTGCTGTTTTTGTTGCTCAACGGCTGCACCAGCACCAGCTATTACAGCCAACTGGCCAGCGGCCAACTGCAGTTGCTGCGGGCGAGGGAGCCTGTTTCCAGCGTGATTGCCGACCCGGCGCGCGATCAAAAACTGCGTACACACCTGGAGCAATCGCAAAAGGCCCGAACCTTCGCCAGCCAGCAATTGCACCTGCCGGACAACCAGAGCTACCGCCTGTACGCGGACATTGGGCGCCCCTTCGTCGTCTGGAATGTCTTCGCCACACCGGAATTTTCCCTCAAGCCCGTAAACCACTGCTTCCCCATCGCCGGTTGTGTGGCTTATCGCGGTTACTACAGCCAGAGCGCAGCCCGCGGCGAAGCGGCCTTGCAACGCTTGCAAGGCATGGACGTGTCGATTGGCGGCGTCGAGGCCTATTCGACACTTGGCTGGTTCAACGACCCGATCATCAGTTCGATGATGGGCTGGGGGGATGAGCGACTGGCCACGCTGATCTTTCACGAGCTCGCCCATCAGCGTTTCTATGTGAAGGACGACACGGAGTTCAACGAATCCTTCGCCACCTTCGTCGAGCAGGAAGGTACTCGCCAATGGCGCGCCTACCGCCACATGCCACCGGATAACAATGCGCAGGCACGTCAGCGCGACCAGTTCACTGAGCTGGTACTCAAGACCCGCACCCGACTGGAAAAGCTCTACACCTTGCCGTTGCCAACCGAACAGATGCGCCAGCGCAAGGCGGCCGAGTTCGAACGCTTGCGCAGCGAATACCGGCAGTTGCGTGACAGTCAGTGGGCCGCAGACAAACGCTACGACGCGTGGATTCATGCCCCCATGAACAACGCCCGGTTATTGCCGTTTGGTTTGTACGACCAATGGGTGCCGGCTTTTGCCGCGCTGTTCCATCAGGAGGGTGGCGACTGGCTCAGATTTTACACCGCCGTGGAAAAGCTCGGCGCCTTGCCGACGGGCGAGCGCAAGGCCGCGCTGAAAGTGTTGGCTGGCGGGGCCGATCAACCAAAGAACCAGTAGCAAACCCCGATAGCACCCAGCACCCCGGCAAGCTCTGCCAGCAATGCGCAGCCAACCGCATGGCGTGCGCGCTGGATGCCCACGGCACCGAAGTACACCGCCAGCACATAGAACGTCGTTTCGGTACTGCCCTGGATTGTTGCTGCCACCAGCGCCGGGAAGCTGTCCACGCCCGAGGTCTTCATGGTTTCAATCAGCATCGCCCGGGCGGCGCTTCCCGAGAAGGGTTTGACCATCGCCGTCGGCAGCGCATCGACGAAACGCGTGTCCCAACCGGCCCATTCCACCAGATGACGGATCCCGTCCAGACCGAAGTCCAGTGCCCCGGATGCCCGCAGGACACCCACCGCGCAGAGCATCGCCACCAGGTAGGGCAGCAAGTTTTTGGCGACATCGAAACCCTCTTTGGCACCTTCAACGAAGGCCTCGTAGACCTTCACTTGGCGCAGCGCGCCGATCACTAAAAACAGCATGATCAGGCCAAACAGCGTCAAGTTGCCGAGGATCGATGACAGGCCGGCCAGAGCGGTCGCCGAAAGGGTCGCCAGCAACGCCATGAAGCCACCGAGGGCGAGGGCGCCGGGGATCAGGTAGGCCAGCACCACGGGGTCCCAGACGCGCAGGCGCTGCATGAACGCCACCGACAGGAAGCCGACAATGGTCGAGCAACTGGTCGCCAGCAGGATCGGCAGGAACACTAGCGTCGGGTCCGGCGCACCTTGCTGGGCGCGATACATGAAGATGGTCACCGGCAGCAGGGTCAGCGAGGAGGCGTTGAGCACCAGGAACAGGATCTGTGCATTGCTGGCGACGGTAGCGCTGGGATTGAGCTCCTGCAGTGCCTTCATGGCCTTGAGGCCGATCGGTGTGGCGGCGTTGTCCAGGCCCAGGCCGTTGGCCGCGAAGTTAAGGGTGATCAGGCCGATGGCTGGATGACCCGGCGGGACTTCAGGCATCAGGCGCAAAAACAGTGGCCCCAGGGCCCTTGCCAGCCATTCGACGATCCCGGCTTTCTCGGCAATGCGCAGAAAACCCAGCCAGAGGGTCAGGGTGCCGAACAGCAGCACCATGACTTCGACCGACAGCTTGGCCATGGCAAAAATGCTTTCCACCATCGCCGCGAATATCCCGGCGTTGCCACCGATCAGCCACTGGGCCAGCGCCGATACAGCTGCCACGATGAAGAAGCCAAGCCACAGGCCATTGAGCATCAGTCAAATCCCCCCAAAAGATCCGCGAATGATAGCGGGGTAGCCAGAAACGACAAACCCCGGATTTCTCCGGGGTTTGTTGTAGGAGCGAGCTTGCTCGCGATGGACGTCAATGATGATGCGGGCATTCTGGATAAGCCCGGTGCTCCTGCCACCATCGCGAGCAAGCTCGCTCCCACAGGTTTTGCATCAATTGCTGGAGGTTTCACCCGCCGGCAGTTTTTCCTTGCTGCGCCAGTGCGGCAGGGAGTTCCAGTAGCGCAGGCCCTTGGCGTCGTCGTACATGCCTTCCCAACGAGCGATAACCAGAACGGCCAGGGCGTTGCCGATCACGTTCAGTGCGGTACGAGCCATGTCCATGACGCGGTCGACACCAGCGATGAACGCCAGGCCTTCCAGTGGAATACCGACGCTGCCCAGGGTGGCCAGCAGTACCACGAAGGACACGCCCGGTACGCCGGCGATGCCTTTGGAGGTGACCATCAACGTCAGTACCAGCAGCAGTTGCTGGCTGATCGACAGGTCGATGCCATACAGCTGGGCAATGAAGATCGCCGCGATGCTTTGGTACAGGGTCGAACCGTCGAGGTTGAACGAATAACCGGTCGGCACCACGAAACTGCAAATGGCTTTCGGCGCGCCGTAGGCTTCCATCTTCTCAATCACGCGCGGCAGCACGGTTTCGGAGCTCGCGGTGGAGTAGGCCAGTACCAGCTCATCCTTGAAGATGCGCATCAGCTTGATCACCGAGAAGCCGAACAGGCGAGCGATCAGGCCCAGGATCACGAAAGCGAAGAAGGCGATGGCGACGTAAACCAGGATCACCAGTTTGGCCAGCGGTATCAGCGACGCGAAGCCGAAGTTGGCAACGGTCACCGCGATCAGTGCGAACACGCCGATCGGGGCGTAGTTCATGATCATGTGAGTGACCTTGAACATGCTTTCCGATACGCCCTGGAACATCTTCACCAGCGGCTCGCGAAGGTCCGCCTGCAGGCTCGACAAACCGAGACCGAACAATACAGAGAAGAAGATGATCGGCAGCATTTCGCCGCGAACCATGGCCGCAAAGATGTTCGACGGGATCAGGTTGAGGATGGTTTCGATGAACGCATGTTCATGCTGAACCTCGGCCGCCGTGGCCTGGTACTTGGAAATGTCCACAGTGCCCAGGGTGCTCATGTCGATGCCGGCACCCGGATGGAACAGGTTGGCCAGCAGCAGACCGACCACGATGGCGATGGTGGTGACGATTTCGAAGTAGATGATGGTCTTGAAGCCGATGCGCCCCAGCTTCTTGGCGTCACCGACGCCGGCAATGCCGACGATCAAAGAGGAAATGACGATCGGGATCACGATCATCTTGATCAGACGGATAAAGATATCGCCTGCCGGTTGCAGGACGTTGCTGATCCACCAGGCTTTTTCGGCACTGAAATGGTTGAGCAGCGCACCGATTGCAATCCCCAATACCAGACCGATGAGGATCTGCCAGGCGAGGCTAAGCTTTGCCTTCTTCATATCTTTACCCTTACTTGTTGTTTGACTCAGGGAGATGCGCGAACTGGAACGCTTGTGGCGAAAAAGTCCAGTGCATCTGCCCCCCGTATAAGGTGCCCCGGAACGCGTGTTTACGGCTCTCTGGCAGGCGAAAAAAGGCGCAACTATTCCGATGCAAGGAAGCGCCGTCTAATGCCGTAAACGCCTACCCTATGCCGAATCGGCATGAGGTTTTTTTACCGAAACGCGCGTCCCAACCGGTTCGAATACGACATTTCGGCAGGTATAAGTGCCGTGAACCGGCCATCACAGAGCAGATTGAGTATTTTTCGAGCAGTGGCCGAGCGTTGATTTTTCAGCAAAATCGCGCAGGACGAAGGGAAAAATCGCGGCCAAAGAAAGGTGATTTTTCTCGATATACGGTCGCAGATGAAACACCGGGAAAAGTATTTTCCGACGTAACACGGACAAGGACGGGATAACACTGATGAAATCGAGACGAGCGCTCTATTTCAATGTGTTGCTTGATCAAGCCCTTGGCAAGTCCGTCGAGCCTTGGCGGTCCGACGAACTTGCGCAGCAGCTTTTCCTGACCCGGCCCTTGCGCAGGTACTCCCTGTACCCGTAGGTCACTCCGCCCCTGAAACAGGCAGAACGTCCCGACCCCTTGGTCATGCGCCGGCCTTCCTCAGGTGGCGCAGGTAGAAAGAGGCGCTGGCCTCCTTCGTGTACAAATTCTGTTCTATCGGCAGGCCCTGAATGGGCCTCAGGCATGTCGGGAAAACGCCAGCCCGCATGCCATGGCACTACCGCCCAACAGCAGGGCGGCTGCCAGTGTCTTGAACAACGCTCTCATATCAGCCTCGACCGCGACGGCCAAAGAAGAAGGAGGCAATGAACATCACCAGGAACACGACAAACAGAATCTTGGCGATACCCGTGGCGGTGCCCGCGATACCACCGAAGCCCAGTACCGCGGCGATGATGGCAATGATCAGGAATGTGATTGCCCAGCTCAACATGGTGATTCTCCTTACGCTTGTGTTTAGAGGTGCTGCGTTTTCCCGGCGCATGGGGTGCGGCGGAAGTTTTGCCTAGAACACCCAACGCTCTTGATGACGTATCTCACCCACAGGCCCGGCCTGGTCGACATCCATCATGCGCATCGGTGGGCTATCGGCCTGACTGCTGCTGACAGCGCTGAAATGGGTTTGGACCGGATGCGGAATCGACAGGAATGGCACTTCCGGCTGCCGGCTCTGCTCCCAGCGCAGAAACTGCTGGCCGCCGATCAGGGTGATCAACAGCGCCAGAACCGCAAACAGTCCTTGCTGGATATACACAGGCGAGAGGTGCAGGTTGGCGACACGTTGACGGTTCATCCTGGATCTCCTGCCACTGGGGGCGGTATTCGATAGCGGGCGCTTGTTTTTGAATGCCTTGGTTAACCAGAAGATTGCAGAGCGCATGCCAGCTTTGATTAGAACTAATTTCCTTTAATATCAATATGTTATTAACTACAAAGAAACCACTTCGCGCGCATCCTGCACGATGTCCCTTGTGCAATCGTGCGTATTGCACGACTGGTTTGAGGGAAGGCGTAAATTTTTTGAATTGAGAGGAGGGTGCGCAGGTCAGAAATTCACGCTGGCCGCTGTCAGAAACCGGGTATCTATTAAAGGACCCGCAAAATCAGGTGGCTAACCAATGCATTGGATGAGAGCTACCCTGCCATGACAGGAATGGCTCAGAATCAATCATGCAACTTGCCCGATTTCTCCGGGACTAAATTAAGATCATTCATTAAGGAGCGTAGGAAAATGGAATCCGCCACTGAGCATCAAGGCCGCATTCTGCTGGTGGATGACGAATCCGCCATCCTGCGTACTTTCCGTTATTGCCTTGAAGACGAAGGCTACAGCGTGGCCACCGCCACCAGCGCCGCGCAGGCAGAAGCCCTGTTGCAACGACAGGTCTTCGACCTGTGCTTCCTCGACTTGCGCCTGGGTGAAGACAACGGCCTCGATGTGCTGGCCCAGATGCGTATCCAGGCGCCCTGGATGCGGGTGGTGATCGTCACTGCGCACTCTGCCGTCGACACGGCGGTGGATGCGATTCAGGCTGGCGCCGCCGACTATCTGGTCAAACCGTGCAGCCCTGATCAATTGCGGCTGGCAACCGCCAAGCAACTGGAAGTGCGGCAATTGTCGGCGCGACTGGAAGCCCTGGAAGGCGAGGTACGCAAGCCCATGGATGGTCTGGACTCCCACAGCCCGGCCATGAAAGTGGTACTCGAAACCGCCCGCCAGGTTGCCACGACCGATGCCAATATCCTGATTCTGGGTGAATCCGGTACCGGCAAGGGCGAACTGTCCCAAGCCATTCACGGCTGGAGCAAACGCGCGAAGAAATCCTGCGTCACGATCAACTGCCCGTCGCTGACCGCCGAGCTCATGGAAAGCGAACTCTTCGGCCACAGCCGCGGCGCCTTCACCGGCGCCAGCGAAAGCACCTTGGGCCGAGTCAACCAAGCTGACGGCGGAACGCTGTTTCTCGACGAGATCGGCGACTTTCCCCTGACATTGCAGCCGAAGTTGCTGCGTTTTATTCAGGACAAGGAATATGAGCGCGTCGGTGATCCGGTGACCCGCCGTGCCGATGTGCGCATCCTTGCGGCCACCAACCTCAACCTTGAGGACATGGTGCGCGACGGTCGTTTCCGTGAAGACCTGCTCTATCGCCTGAATGTCATTACCTTGCACCTGCCACCGCTACGCGAACGCCGCGAAGATATTCTCAACCTGGCCGACCGTTTCCTGGCGCGCTTCGTCAAGGAGTACGCCCGTCCCGCGCGCGTCTTCAGCGACGAGGCCCGGGAAGCACTGCTGGGCTATCGCTGGCCGGGCAACATCCGTGAACTGCGCAACGTGATCGAACGGGCGAGCATCATCTGTCCGCAGGAGCGGGTCGAGATCAGTCATCTGGGCATGGCTGAAACCCCGGTCAACAATGCACCGCGCATCGGCGCGGCACTGAGCCTGGATGAGCTGGAGAAGGCCCACATCGGCGCGGTCCTCGCCACCGCCGATACCCTGGATCAAGCGGCGAAAACCCTGGGCATCGATGCCTCGACGCTGTACCGCAAACGCAAGCAGTACAACTTGTGAGCAATCGCCGATGAAACTGGCGATGAAATTGCGGACCCGGCTTTTCCTGAGCATCTCCGCACTGATCACCGTCGCGTTGCTCGGGCTCTTGCTCGGGCTGGTCAGCGTGATGCAGATGGCCGGCAGCCAGGAAGCACTGATTCGCAGTAACTTCATCACCCTGGACCTGGGGCTCAAGCTGCGTCAGACCCTGGGTGATCAACTGATCATCATGCTCAGCGAGAAGCCTGACTCCGCCGCTTTCGCTGCCTCGAAGCAGCGTTACTTCGAACTGCTGGAGGAGGGCATCGCCCAGGAACCGGAGGAAACCGCAAGCGAGCACGGTTTCAGAAAAGCCAAGGCCGACTACGAGCGTTTTATCCAGGCTTATGAAGCGTCCCCGGACCCGTCGAAGGTGCTCAGCAGCCACGACAACCTGACGGAAAAATTCAATGCGCTACGCAATGGCCTGATTGCCGAGCACAAGCGCGCGCTTGATAACATCAGCGATACCGAGCGCCAGGCCCGGGAGCAGGCGCTGCTGTTTGCCGGGTTGCTTGGCCTGGTGGGGCTGGCGGTGCTGATCATCGGCTTCGTGACCGCACAAGCCATCGCCCGGCGTTTCGGGGAGCCCATCGAGGCCTTGGCCAAGGCGGCGGACAATATCGGCCAAGGCAATTTCGATGTCACCCTGCCGATTTCTTCGGCGGTGGAACTGAACCAGCTGACCCGGCGTTTCGGGATCATGGCCCAGGCGCTGCGTGAACATCAGGCCACCAACGTAGATGAGCTGCTGGCCGGTCAGCAGCGCTTGCAGGCCGTGCTCGACAGCATCGACGACGGACTGCTGATGATCGACCGTCAGGGCCATCTGGAACACCTTAACCCTGTAGCCCAGCGTCAGTTGGGCTGGGAGTCCGATCGTCTGGGTCAGGGGCTGGGTACGGCGCTGGAGCGCCCCGAGCTCGATGAGCAGCTGCAACTGGTGCTGCGCGGCGGCACGCTGGAGCGGGCGCCGGAAGACTTGAGTGTCGAAGTCGATGGCGAGTCGAGACTGCTGACCTACAGCCTGACCCCGGTCAGCCATACCCAGGGCCATATTCTGGGTGCCGTGATGGTGCTGCATGACGTCACGGAGCAACGAGCGTTCGAACGGGTACGCAGCGAATTCGTATTGCGAGCCTCCCATGAATTGCGCACACCGGTCACCGGCATGCACATGGCCTTCGGATTGTTCCGTGAGCGCGCTCACTTTGCCCCGGATTCCCGGGAAACCGACCTGCTCGATACCGTTAACGAAGAGATGCAGCGGCTGATGCAGTTGATCAATGACCTGCTGAATTTCTCCCGTTACCAGAACGGTTTGCAGAAACTCACCCTGACGCCGTGTTCCATCGAGGCGTTGCTGGAACAGGCTCGGTCACGTTTTGCCACATCGGCCGAAGAGAAGGAAATCAATCTGCTGGTGGAAGTGCAGGGGCCTTTGCCGCGGTTGCAGGCCGACCAGCCACAACTGGAGCGGGTACTCGACAATTTGCTCGACAACGCCTTGCGTCACACTGGCTCCGGCGGGCGGATACGCTTGCAGGCCCGGCGTCACGGTGACCGGGTCATCATCAGTGTCGAGGACAACGGCGAAGGTATTGCCTACGGTCAGCAGGGGCGGATCTTCGAGCCCTTCGTGCAGGTTGGACGCAAGAAGGGCGGGGCCGGGCTCGGCTTGGCCTTGTGCAAGGAAATCGTGCAATTGCATGGCGGACGGATGGGTGTCTATTCACGGCCGGGGCAAGGTACTCAGTTCTACATGACGCTGACCGTTTAGGTCACCCTCACGCTTCGTCATCCAGGCGCCGGCCGGCCCGACGCCGTCCCCGGGTAATCAATTCAGTGAACTGCACTGCGCTCAACGCACGGGCGAACAGCCAGCCCTGGCCGAACTTCACGCCTTCACTGCACAGGAACGCGGCCTGGGCCTCATGTTCGATGCCCTCGGCAATCACCTTCAGATGCAGCGACTGGGCCATGTGAATGATATGCGGGGCCACGCCGCTGCTGGCGGCGTCATGGCCCAGCGCATCAATGAACGCCTTGTCGATTTTCAGGCAATCGACCGGCAGGGTTTGCAAATAGGCGAGGCTGCAATAGCCGGTGCCAAAATCATCGATCAACACCTGATGCCCGACATCCCGTAGCGCTTGCAGGTTTTCCCGAGCCACCACCACATCGACCAGCCCGCGCTCGGTGACTTCAAAAGCAATTTGCCGTGCAGCGACGCGATGCAGGGTCAGCAGCCGCGCCATCACCTGGCCAATCCGCGGAACCATCACATCACACGCAGCGAGATTGACCGAGATGTACAGCTGCGGGTTCGCACGCAGCAACTGGCCGAGTTGCTCGAGCAGGCGCTGCAAGACGAAGTCCGTCATCTGGCGAATCTGCCCGGTGTTCTCCGCCATCGGAATGAACAGGTCGGGACTGGTCAGGGTACCGTCCGGCCTGCGCCAGCGCAGCAGTGCTTCTGCCCCGACACAGTTGCGGCTATCAAGGTCGAAGATCGGTTGGTACAGCACCTGCAACTCGCCACGGCGAATCGCGCCGGCCAGCTCGGCGTCCAGCGACTGCCGTTGGCGCACCAGCAAAAACACCAGGAACCCAACGCATATGCCCAGCGCAAGGCTGGCCGGCAGCAACCACCACCAGACCGCCGGGATATGCATGCCGGTGCGCGGGCTGATCAACACCAATTGATATTCCGGGTTGTCGGTGGGCATCCGGTATATCAGGCGTGCCTGGGTGATCTGCAGCGCATCACGGTTTTTCGGTGGCCAGGCCTCGGCCGGCGGCCAGACCTGAGAAGCGCCCAGCACCGGAATCGCGCGCGCGCCATGGTCCAGAACTACCAGCAGGCTGCTGCCCGGCGACAGGTCGACCATATCGGTCAAATGCCCGCGAGAGGTCGCCACCCGGAAATTCCCGCGCCCGAGCATCAGCGCGGCACGGTTTTCATCGGGTTCAGTGGTGGTGTTGAGCCAATAGCTGTAAGTCGGGCCTTTGATGTCTGGCGATCGACTCAGCGACAGCCCTTCCTGACGAGGGCGATTGGAGCAGATTCGTGAAGAGTCCATGTAGGCGGCTTCGTAGACGAAGCGATAATTGAACGTAACCTGTTGCAAGGTCGCGATCATTTCAGCATCGCAGCCGCGCAACGGTTGCGCTTCAAGGTCATCAAGGCTTTCACGCAGCTGCCCGAAGAGCTGTTCGAGGCGGGCGAGGAAGCGTTCGCCCTGAGCATTCATTTCTTCGCTTTCGCTTTGCTCGACCTGGTGTATGGCGACGAACAGGCTGCCGGCCATCAATAATGTTGCGCTCAAGACAGTAGACATCAGCCCCAGGAACCAGGGGCGATGGAACCAACTACGGAAGGTCTCTCGAGCAGCAGTCATTGTGCAATATCCGATGTATTACCAATGAGTTATAGCTGCTGATTGGAAAAAAGCCCTGACCGTCGGGCGGGCGTCATTATTTTGTCTGGTTCAACACCCACAGTAGCGCGGCGGTTTGCGCATCCGGAGTGCCATCGAAACGCGCCGGACGGAAATGCATCTGAAATGCCGCTATCACATGTCGTGTCGCGACATCGAGCTCGCCGGTCTGTGGCGAGGCATAACCCAGGCGGGCCAACTGCGCCTGAAACCAACTGATGCTCGGCAACTGCTCGGCGAACAACATTTGCTGGCGCGCCACCGACTGTTCATTCGGCCAGATGCCCAAGCCTTCGGCGGCCAGACGCTTCCAGGGGAACAGCGGCCCCGGGTCCAGCTTGCGCAAGGGAGCAATATCACTATGGCCAATGATCTCGCGAGGTTTTATGCCGTGACGTTTGCTAATGTCCTTGAGCAACACGATCAGCGACTGGACCTGGTCTTCGGTGTAGGGATACCACACGCGTCCGGTCGGGGTGTCCTCGAAGCCCGGGTTGACGATTTCGATACCGATGGAACTGGAGTTCAGCCAGGTGCGGCCATTCCACTCACTCTCCCCGGCGTGCCAGGCCCGCACATTTTCATCCATCAGCTTGTAGATGGTGGCGCCCTTGTCGTCGCCGATCAGGTAATGGCTGCTGACCTCACCGTGGGTCAGCAATTGCAACGAACGCTCCAGCGAAGCATTGGTGTAATGCACCACCACAAATTGCACGCGGCTGTCGTAATTGGCCGAAGAGTGGCTGGTGTTGAAACGGGGACCGCTGGCACAGCCGGCAAGCACAATCAGCGATAAGATCAGAGCAAAATATTTCATGGCGAAAGGCAGTACACGCAAGACAATAATGCAACAGTGTAACGTAATGCCTTGCGGGCGGACGGCAATCCCATCGAATTAAACAAAATGGAACAGATCACCGTCAGCTCGGTTCCACTCGGTTGCGACCGGCATTTTTTGCGCGATACAGCGCCTGATCGGCTCTTTTAAGTACCTGATCGCTATGTTCACCCGGCCTGAACGCCGTCATTCCGATAGACACGGTGATGGTCACCGGCTCTCCCTTGAAGTGGAACGGACAGGCTTCAATGGAGGCCCGCAAGCTTTCCAGCATCTTCAGCCCCGCCGCCGGCACCGTGGATGGCATTAACAGCACAAACTCCTCGCCGCCGAACCGGGCAATGAAATCCGTTCCGCGCAGCCGCTTGCGCAACACGCTGGCGATGATTTTCAGCACTTTGTCACCGGCCAGATGCCCGTAGTTGTCATTGATGCGCTTGAAATGATCGAGGTCGAGCATGGCCAGCAACAGCGTGTTGCCATGTTGTTGCCATTGTGTGACTTCATGACCCAGGCGCTCGCTCCAGGCCGCGCGGTTGGGCAGCCCGGTCAACGGGTCGACCAATGCCTTCTGTCGTTGCTCTTCAAGGTGTTCGCGGTAACCCTGGGCCTCCTGCTCCATATGGGCGACCCGCTCGGCCAGGCTGTGCAGGCGCGCAGCGACCTCCTGCTCGCGCTCATCGCGCTGTTTCTGGTGCTGGTCCATGGTGCCCAGCAAGCCTTCGAGATGGTTTTCCAGTACGTGCTTGAGATCTTCCAGGTCCGCGGCTTCCTGCATGCTGCTTTGCAGGCCATCGACCTGTTCGCGGATCTGCGTGTCCATCTGTCGCGCAGCCGAACGGTTGTCGGCGTGTCCCGCGGTGGCGGCCTGCAAGTTGCTCTGGAACGATTCGAGACGCTCGTTCAGTCGTTGCAGATAGGCTTCGAACTCATGCTGGCCGCTGTCGGTAATGGCCAGCATCAATGTGGCGAAGTCGTCGAGTATCGGCAGCAATTCGTACCAGTTCAGACCGTTTTTCAGACGATCGCGCATGGATTCGGCTTGTGGACGATGACGCTCGGGCAGTGTCAGATCGTCGAGCAGCCCCAGCAACGTGTCTTCGATGTGGCTGGCCACCGAGCTGTAGGAGGGCTCGGGGGAATCCGGAAGTGCGTAGAGAATGTCGTGTTCGGATGGCGTCTGATGGACGACGGCCACGTCCTGCATCGGAATCGGAGGTAAGGGCAAGCTATCGGGCGATGCTTGCGCGGTCAGCTCGTCGGGGTTCGCTTGCGACTCAGGAGATGTCGCGATGGTTTCCGGGATCGGTTTCTCGGCCGATTCGATTTCCGCCGCGGCTGCACTGGGTGGTTGAGGCTCCGCAGCCGGAGGTGCAAAAGCCACGGCTGGCTCGGTTGGCGCGAACTCGTCCTCGACTCGCTCAACAGCGGGTACCTCGCAGCTTGCCGCAGGGCTCTCGGCTACAGGGGCAGCCAGCGCAGGAGCAGCGGCCGTCGATGCCTCCGTCTCCTGCGCTTCACGACCGCCGAACAACCGCTGCAGCAAGCCCGGTCGGCCGTTCTCCGCTGGGGTCTCCAGCTGGCTCAGGGCCTTGCCCTGCAAGCCACTCAGCTCGCTGAGCAGCAAGGGCATCTCGCGCGCCTGACTGACCCGCGCATCCAGGTGCTTGGCGAAATTCTTGAGTGGCCGACTCACATCCCGTGGCAATGGCAATGTTTGCAGTTGCGTGACCAGCGCAGTCAAGGCGGCACTGGTCTGGTTGACTCGGGTTTCCCGACGCTGTTCGGAGTCGAGCACGGCTTTTTCCAGGCGTGGAATCAGCGAAGCCAGGCCGGCGTCCATGTCATCGGTACGCACGACTTCGCGCATTTCCTTCATGCATTGGTCAACGGCGCGGTCCGTACCTTCCGCTGCCAGGGTGCTGCGCACCAGCCCGCGACGCAGCAAGTCGAGCCGCGCGTCCCAACGACGTTCGAGCTTTTCCTGTTGTTCGATGCTTTTGAGGTATTTCTCTTTCCAGCGCTGTGCTTCGTCGCTCATTCATGGGATCCGCGAGGGGCAGGACTCAACGCGGGCAATGCATCGGCCGTGAGCGAACCCGGCAAACGAATCTCTACCGCGACCGGCAGGTGATCGGAAATGGGCTGTGCCAGCACCTCAACCTTTTCCAGGGTCAGGCTCGGGCTCAGCAGGATATGGTCCAGACAGCGTTGTGGGCGCCAGCTGGGAAACGTCGCTTCCAGTTGCGGCGCGAGCAGGCCGAGATCGCGCAACGGGGAATGTTGCAGCAGGTCACTGGCATGGGTGTTCATGTCGCCCATCAGTACCTGATGCTTGTAGTCGCCGATCAACTCGCGGATGTAGGCCAATTGCAGACTGCGTGCCCGGGCGCCCAACGCCAGGTGCATCATGACCACCACCAGCGCTTCCGGGCCTTCGCCGAACCGTACCAGAATGGCTCCGCGACCCTTTGGTCCCGGCAACGGATGATCCTCAATTGCCCACGGACGCAATCGGCTGAGCACACCATTGCTGTGCTGGGCCAGGCGACCGAGATTACGATTGAGTTGTTGATACCAGTAGGGAAAGGCGCCGAGCTGGGCCAGGTGTTCGACCTGATTGACGTAGCCTGACCGCAGGCTGCCGCCATCGGCCTCTTGCAAGGCGACCAGATCGAAGTCGCCCAGCAGATTGCCGATTTTCTGCAGGTTATCGGCACGCCCCGTATGCGGCAGCAGGTGCTGCCAGCCCCGGGTCAGGTAATGCCGATAGCGCTCGGTACTGATGCCGACCTGGATATTGAAACTGAGCAAGCGCAGACGACTGTCTGCGGGCAGGCCCGTGGACTCCAGATGATGCTCGTTGACCCGCGGATCATGCAGGCCAACGATGCGTTCAGTACCCCATCGGCGCATGGCAGTGACTGCCCTTAGTTGGCGGCAGCCTTGTTAGCCGCTCGCTCTTTGTCGATCAGTTTGTCGGCCAGTTGCAGGGCCTGTTCGGCACCGCCGGCAGAACCCACGTCGAAGCGATACTTGCCGTTGACGACCAGGGTTGGAACGCCGGAGATTTCATACTTCTTGGCCAGTTCACGGGCTTGAACAACCTGGCCCTTGATAGCAAAGGAGTCGAAGGTGGCCAGGAATTTATCCTTGTCTACGCCCTGGGTAGCCAGGAAGTCAGCCATGTCATTCTTGTCGATCAGCTTCATTTTTTTGTTCTGGATCGCGTCGAATACCGCGGCATGAACCTTATGCTCAACACCCATGGACTCAAGGGTCAAGAACATTTGGCCATGAGCATCCCAAGCTCCGCCGAACATGGCTGGAATACGCTTGAAATTCACATCGGATGGCAGCTTTTCAGCCCAAGGATTGATTGTCGGTTCAAAATGATAGCAATGCGGGCAGCCGTACCAGAACAGCTCCACCACTTCGATCTTGCCAGGCACGGCAACCGGAACCGGATTGGTCAGCTCGACATAAGGGGCGGCTGGGGCGTCGGCGGCCTGGGCAGTCATGCCAAACAGGCTGGCAGCGGCAAAAACGGCACTGATGATCAGATTACGCATGCTTTACTCCTGGACAAATTTTTTCGCCGCGCGCGATTGTTTTCAGACAAATCCTGGCGGGCTTGAGTTCTGTAGTGTAACGGCAGCGGCCACAAAAAAGGGCGGCCAAAGCCACCCTTTTTATACTTGCCGAGACGGATTAATCGAGCGTTAACGTTGCAGGCGATCAGCACGCCGTTCAACGCCCGATCCACCGGCCTTAGTGCAGGCCTTGAATGTAGCTGGACACCGCGGCGATGTCTTCGTCGCTCAGCTTCTTGGCAATGCTCTGCATCGGTTTGGTATCGCCGTCGTTGGTGCGGCCACCTTCTTCCTTGCGGAAATCGACCAGTTGCTTGCCGACGTATTGAGCGTGCTGGCCACCCAGGTGCGGGAAACCGGCAGCCGCGTTACCTGCGCCATTTGGCGAGTGGCAACCGGTGCAGGCTGGCAGGCCCTTGGCCAGGTCACCACCACGGAACAGGGCCTCACCGCGAGCGACGATCTTCGGATCGGCGGCACCGACGCTGCCTTTCTGGCTGGCGAAGTAGGCGGCGATGTCTGCCAGGTCCTGATCGCTCAGGTTGGTCAGCAGGCCGGTCATTTCCAGAACGGTGCGCTTGCCCGACTTGATGTCGTGCAATTGCTTGGTCAGGTAGCGTTCACCCTGACCTGCCAGTTTCGGAAAGTTTGGCGCCATGCTGTTGCCATCCGGGCCGTGGCAGGCGCCACAGACGGCGGCTTTGGCCTGGCCGGCTTTTGCATCACCCGGTTGTACTGCCTCACCTGCAGCATGGGCCATGCCGGAGATGCCCACGGTCAACAGCAGACTCACGATCAATTTCTTCATCAGCTAATCCAACTACGGCTAAGGGTTAAGAGTTATGGACCGGGCTTACTCGCTCATCCAAAGGATGATGGCTTGGTAATCCTCGGCACTGCAGTCCATGCACAAACCACGCGGCGGCATCGCCTTGAAACCCTGGGTCACGTGTTGCACCAGCGTCTCCATACCTTTCGCCAACCTCGGCGTCCAAGCTTCCTGATCGCCTTTTTTCGGCGCCATGGGGAGTTGGCCGGAATGACAGGCACCACAAACACGGTTGTACACAGCTTCCGGATCCTGTGTAGCCTGAGCGCTGTAAAGCGGCATCAATACACCGGCAGCTAGCAGCCATTTCGTCATAAAACGACCTTTTCAGGGTTGAGAGCGAGCTGCGTTCTAGTGCGCAATCAAGGTCTGTCGCTCTCGTGAACTTCGTCCTACGCTGGGACAAAGCGCACACAAAATCTGCGGCATTATATACTGGCGTCACTGAAACGGAAGCGACACTGCTTGCCGCACCCATTCCTGGCGCCGCCCACATCGGAAATCCCATGCAACTCAAGAATCCCATCCTCGGTCTGTGCCAACAGTCCACCTTCATGCTCAGCGCCGCCAAAGTCGATCAATGTCCAGATGACGAGGGCTTCGAAGTCGCCTTCGCCGGGCGTTCCAACGCCGGCAAGTCGAGTGCCTTGAACACCCTGACCCACGCCAGCCTGGCGCGCACCTCGAAAACCCCGGGACGCACGCAGCTGTTGAACTTCTTCAAGCTAGACGATGAACGCCGTCTGGTCGACCTGCCGGGCTACGGTTATGCAAAAGTACCGATCCCGCTCAAGCAACACTGGCAGCGTCACCTGGAGGCATATCTGGGTGGTCGCGAGAGTTTGAAGGGTCTGATCCTGATGATGGACATCCGCCATCCAATGACCGATTTCGACCTGCTGATGCTCGACTGGGCCGTGGCTGCAGGCATGCCGATGCACATTCTGCTGACCAAAGCGGACAAGCTGACCTATGGCGCGGCCAAGAACACCCTGCTCAAGGTTCAGGCGGAAATCCGCAAGGGTTGGGGCGATCTGGTGACAATCCAGCTGTTTTCGGCCCCCAAACGCATGGGCCTGGAAGATGCCTACACCGTACTGGCTGGCTGGATGGAGCTGGCGGACAAGGGTGCCGAAGCAGAGATTCAATAAATATCAAAAACTGTTTGTGGTGCGCTCAGGCAAGGCAAAAGCGCGGCTCGAAAGCGGAGTTTAGGGGCCTAAATGAGCATTTCGAGCCGCGCTTTTAACGCAGCCTGAGCGCATCACAGACAGTTTTTCTCGGGGCAAAAAAAACCCCGGGCTTCATATGGGGAGGGAGAAGTTCCGGGGTTGAAGCTCTAGACCGCTAGGGCGGGGTCCAGATATCTGCCAACACTTAACACAACATAGGAGCATCGAAGGGCTTCACCAGCCATTCAGTAACTCTGAGTGGTGGTGCGCAAGATTAGTTCAGATTTTTTTCAGATAGCTTTGAAATTACTCTGATAGCCCTCCGGACCAAGCTGTTTTTTTTGCGCCCTTCTACCGCGGCACTATGCCGCAGCAGAACTCGACAATTTTCTGTAGGAGCGAGCTTGCTCACGATGGAATTTCAGTCGAAATCGATGTGTCTGACACTCCATCGCGAGCAAGCTCGCTTCTACAAGAAGGCTCAGTGAGCCTCATCCCAGTTATTTCCAACACCCACTTCGACCAGCAACGGCACATCCAGCTTCGCCGCCTCGCTCATGTGTACGCGAATTTCATCGCGAACCTGGTCGACCAGGTCTTCACGCACCTCGAGCACCAGTTCATCGTGCACCTGCAAGATGACTTTGGCGTCGAGGCCCGACGCGGTCAGCCAGTTATCCACCGCGACCATGGCTTTCTTGATGATGTCCGCAGCGGTGCCTTGCATCGGTGCGTTGATTGCCGTGCGTTCGGCAGCGGCGCGCTCTTGCGGCTTGTTGGAGTTGATGTCCGGCAGGTACAGGCGACGGCCGAAGAACGTCTCGACATAACCTTGCTCGGCGGCCTGGGCACGCGTGCGGTCCATGTACTGGCGAACACCGGGGTACCGGGCGAAGTAGGTATCGATGTAGGCCTTGGCGGTCTTGGTGTCCACGCCGATGTCCTTGCCGAGCTTCTGCGCGCCCATGCCGTAGATCAGGCCGAAGTTGATCGCCTTGGCGCTGCGGCGCTGGTTGGAGGTCACTTCGGCCAGTTCGACCTTGAACACTTCGGCGGCGGTCGCGGTGTGTACGTCCAGATTGTGGCGGAAGGCGTTCATCAGCCCTTCATCCCGGGACAGGTGCGCCATGATCCGCAGTTCGATCTGCGAATAGTCCGCCGCCAGCAGCTTGTAACCGACCGGGGCCACGAAGGCCTGGCGGATGCGACGCCCTTCGGCGGTGCGCACCGGGATGTTCTGCAGGTTCGGATCGCTGGAGGACAGCCGCCCGGTGGACGCCACCGCCTGGTGATACGAGGTATGGATCCGCCCGGTACGCGGGTTGATCTGCTCCGGCAGACGGTCGGTATAGGTGCTTTTCAGCTTGCTCATGGAGCGATATTCCATGAGCACTTTCGGCAATCGATAGTCGTCTTCTGCCAGTTTGGCCAGCACTTCTTCGGCGGTCGATGGCTGGCCCTTGGCGGTTTTCTTCAGTACCGGCAGGCCGAGCTTCTCGTAAAGGATCACGCCAAGTTGCTTGGGCGAACCGAGGTTGAATTCCTCGCCGGCAATCTCGAAGGCTTCACGCTCCAGCGCCACCATCTTGTCGCCCAGTTCGATGCTTTGCACGCCCAGCAAGGCGGCGTCGACCAATGCGCCCTGGCGCTCGATACGCGCCAATACCGGCACCAGCGGGATTTCGATGTCGGTCAGTACGCTGGCCAGGCTCGGAATAGCCGAGAGTTTTTCGAACAGGGCATGGTGCAGACGCAAGGTGATATCTGCATCTTCGGCGGCGTAAGGCCCGGCCTGCTCCAGGGCGATCTGGTCGAACGTCAGCTGTTTCACGCCTTTGCCGGCGATGTCCTGGAAACTTACCGTGGTGTGGTCCAGATACTTCTGCGCCAGGCTGTCCATGTCATGGCGGGTGGCCGTGGAGTTGAGCACGTAGGACTCAAGCATGGTGTCGAAGGCGATGCCACGCACGGTAATGCCGTTGTCCTGATCGCCGCCGATGGCGCAGTTGGCCAGGATGTTCATGTCGAACTTGGCGTGTTGGCCGACCTTGAGCTTGTGCGGATCTTCCAGAATCGGCTTGAGCGCACGCAGGACCGTGTCACGATCCAGCTGCTGCGGCACACCGATGTAGGAATGAGTCAACGGGATGTAGGCCGCTTCGTTAGCCTGAACCGCGAACGACAGACCCACCAGTTGCGCCTGCTGCGCATCGATGCCGGTGGTTTCGGTGTCGAAGGCAAACAGTTTGGCGTTGTTCAGTTTTTCCAGCCAAGCATCGAACCGCGCTTGATCGAGGATGGTTTCATAGGCGGCTTCAGCAGCGACGGCCGGTGCTTCGGCCTCTGGTTCGCTGAACAGATCGACGGCCGGTGCTGGCTCGGCGGCAGCGCTCAGTTCCAGGCGTTTGGCGTCGCGATCAAGGTCGTTCAGCCAGCTCTTGAACTCCAGCAGGGAGTACAACTCGTAGAGTTTCGCAGGATCTTCCGCGCCCATTTTCAGGTCGTCGAGGCCAACGTCCAGTGGCACGTCAACCTTGATGGTCGCCAGCTGATAGGACAGGAAGGCCATTTCCTTGTGCTCTTCGAGCTTGGCCGGCAGGGTCTTGGCGCCGCGAATCGGCAGGGTCGGTACGATGTCGAGTTGCGCATAGAGCTCGGTCAGACCGCCGTTCACACCGACCAGCAGACCGGAAGCCGTCTTCGGACCGATGCCTGGAACACCCGGAATGTTGTCGGAAGAATCGCCCATGAGCGCCAGATAATCGATGATCTGCTCCGGAGCGACGCCGAATTTCTCCTTCACGCCCTCCACGTCCATGCTGCTACCGGTCATGGTATTGACCAAGGTAATGTGACCGTCGACCAGTTGCGCCATGTCCTTGTCACCGGTGGAGATGATCACCGGACGGTCCGCCGCCGCGCTGCTGCGGGCCAGGGTGCCGATCACGTCATCGGCCTCGACGCCTTCGACGCACAGCAGCGGGAAGCCCAGGGCGATCACGCTCTGGTGCAGCGGCTCGATCTGCACGCGCATATCGTCGGGCATGCTCGGACGGTTGGCCTTGTACTCGGCGAACATCTCATCGCGAAAAGTCCCACCCTTGGCGTCGAACACCACGGCGAACGGACTGTCCGGATATTGCTTGCGCAGGCTCTTGAGCATGTTGAGCACGCCCTTGACCGCGCCGGTCGGCAGGCCTTTGGACGTGGTCAGCGGTGGCAGCGCGTGAAAGGCGCGGTACAGGTAAGAAGAACCGTCCACCAGGACGAGGGGGGCTTGGCTCATGAGCAGGATCAACCTTTTCGGCGGGTCCGGCGCTAGAATAGCGGGACCGTTGACGACAAAGGGACAAGGTTATCATGCGCACACTAAATCGCCTGTTGCTGGCTGGCTTGTTTGCAATCGCACCATCGGCCGTGATGGCGGCGGACGATGCGCCATCGGCGGACCCGGATGTCACCATTCGCACGGAAGGCGATAAACTCATTCAGGAATACCGGCAAAACGGCTTTTTGTACGCCATCAAGGTCACCCCAAAGGTTGGCAAACCGTATTTCCTGGTGCGCGCGGATGGCTCGGAGGGAAACTTCGTCCGCTCCGACTACCCGGATATGCTGATTCCGGCGTGGGAAATTTTTAAGTGGTAAGTCGTCCTTAACTTTAATCGGCGCCGGCTCAACAGCGGCGCCCGTACTGGCAGTTTAAACATGTCTGTGTTCACCCCCCTGGCTCGGCCCGAGCTGGAAGCTTTTCTCGCCCCTTATGGCCTCGGCCGCCTGCTTGATTTCCAGGGGATTGCCGCCGGTAGCGAAAACACCAATTTCTTTATCAGCCTGGAGCAGGGCGAATTTGTCCTGACCCTAGTCGAGCGCGGCCCGGTTCAGGAAATGCCATTCTTCATCGAACTGCTCGACGTATTGCACGGCGCCGACCTGCCGGTGCCTTACGCCTTGCGCACCACAGACGGCGTGGCCTTGCGCGAACTGGCGGGCAAACCTGCGTTGCTGCAACCGCGCCTGGCCGGCAAGCACATCAAGCAAGCCAACGCGCAACATTGCGCGCAGGTGGGTGAATTGCTCGGCCATCTGCACCTGGCAACCCAGGCCAATATGATCAAGCGCAAAACCGATCGCGGCCTGGACTGGATGCTGGAGGAGGGCACGCAGTTTTTGTCGCACCTCGATGCCGAACAGAAAGACCTGCTGCAACGGGCGCTGGAAGAAATCACCCGGCAGAAAGAAAAAATCCTGGCACTGCCGCGGGCGAATATTCACGCCGACCTGTTCCGCGACAACGCGATGTTCGAAGGCACGCACCTGACCGGGCTGATCGACTTCTACAACGCCTGCTCCGGGCCGATGCTCTACGACGTGGCGATTGCCTTGAACGACTGGTGCTCGGACGACGATGGCGTAATCGATGGACCGCGAGCGCGGGCCTTGCTGGGCGCTTACGCGGCCTTGCGAGCGTTCACCGCCGCTGAAGCCGAGTTGTGGCCGACCATGCTGCGGGTGGCTTGCGTACGGTTCTGGTTGTCACGCCTGATCGCGGCGGAGTCGTTTGCCGGACAGGATGTGTTGATTCACGATCCGATGGAATTTCAATTGCGATTGGCACAGCGACAGACAGTCAACACGCCTTTGCCTTTCGCCCTTTAAAAAGCTTCGCGAGCAAGCCCGCTCCCACATTAGACCGAGTTCTTCCATTTGGAATGCCGTCGAATGTGGGAGCGGGCTTGCTCGCGAATGGGGCACCGCAAATGTTGAGTTACAGTGACTCCAGGCACCCCGCCAGATCATTCCCCAATTTCTCCAACACCTGCTCATAGCCCTGGCCAGTCGCCGGCGTGTACCCGCCCAGCGCATCCAGTTCAGCCAGTTTCACCGGCAAACCCGCCACCAGTGTTTCCGCCAGACGGGGCCGCAGCGGCGGTTCGCTGAACACGCAGGTCTTGCCGACTTCCTGCAATCGCGCGCGCATCGCCGCGACATGCTGGGCACCGGGTTGCACTTCGGCCGCGACGCTGAACACACCCACGTGCTTGAGGCCGTAGGCGTCTTCGAAGTAGTCGAAGGCTTCGTGGAAAACGAAGTAGGGCTTGCCCTGAACATCGGCCAGGCGTTTCTTCAGGCGCGCATCCAGTGCATCGAGACGCTCGTCGAAGGCTTTCAGGTTGCTCTGATAGCGCGCGGCATTTGCAGGATCGGCGGCACTCAGGTCAGCCGCCATTTTCGTGGCGATGACCCGGGCGTTGACCGGCGACAGCCACAAGTGCGCATCCAGGCTGCCCGGACGGTGATCGTGGTCGTGTTCGTCGGCTTCTTCAGCGTGGGAGTGGTTATCTTCGGCAAAGTGACGCAGTTTCATGCCCGGCAAATCCTGCACGGCGACGTTGGGCAACGTACGACCATTGAGCACCCGTGGCAGGAAGCCCTCCATGTCCGGGCCGATCCAGTACAGCAGATCCACCGATTGCACCTTGCGTACGTCGGAAGGGCGCAACGCATAGTTATGCGGTGAGGCACCCGGTGGCAGCAAAACCTCGGGGATCGCCACGCCATCCTGCACCGCCGCGGCGATCAGTTGCAGAGGCTTGATGCTGGTAAGGACCTTGACCTCGGCCTGCGCCGAACCGATCAGCAGAAAACTTGCGATAAATGCGACAAAAACAGAAAAAAGTCGGGACACGATGACCACTCGAAGAGGCGAGAACGGGTAACATAATAACGTCTCTCACAAACCTCGTCGCCGCTCATGCTAAAAACACCGATCGCCAGCCGTCCCCACGACCACTCACATTGCGTTCACAGCGCTTTGTCCGAGGCCGATGCCCTGTGCGCACGTCAAGGTCTGCGCCTGACCGCGTTGCGCCGGCGAGTGCTGGAGCTGGTGTGGCAAAGCCACAAGCCTTTGGGTGCCTACGACATTCTCGCGGTCCTCAGCGAACAGGACGGTCGTCGCGCCGCACCGCCGACGGTGTACCGCGCGCTGGATTTCCTGCTGGAAAACGGCCTGGTCCATCGGATTTCCTCGCTCAACGCCTTCATCGGCTGCAATCACCCGGAACATGCTCACCAGGGGCAGTTCCTGATCTGCCGTGTGTGCCACGCCGCGATCGAACTTGAGCAAAAATCCATCAGCGACGCGATCATCGCCAGCGCCAGGGATGTCGGGTTTGTCGTCGAAGGCCAGACCGTTGAAGTGGTCGGTCTCTGCTCCGGTTGCCAGGGGGCTTGATGAGCAACGCGCTGATCCGTCTTGAGCAGGTTGCCGTCACGTTCGCCGGGCAATCGGTGCTGGACAACATCGAACTGAGCGTCGAGCCGAGGCAGATCGTTACCCTGATCGGCCCCAACGGCGCAGGCAAAACCACCCTGGTGCGTGCCGTGCTCGGCCTGTTGAAACCGGACAGCGGCAGCGTCTGGCGCAAGCCGAAACTGCGGGTCGGTTACATGCCGCAAAAACTCCATGTCGATCCGACCCTCCCGCTGTCGGTCCTGCGTTTCCTGCGCCTTGTACCGGGGGTGGACCGTGCGATGGCCTTGGCTGCACTCAAGGAAGTCGGCGCCGAACAGGTGATCGACAGCCCGGTGCAAAGCGTTTCCGGTGGCGAAATGCAACGTGTGTTGCTGGCCCGTGCCTTGTTGCGCGAACCGGAACTGCTGGTACTCGACGAACCGGTACAGGGCGTCGACGTGGCCGGCCAGGCCGAGTTGTACAGCCTGATCACCCGCCTGCGTGACCGTCATGGTTGCGGTGTGCTGATGGTCTCCCACGATTTGCATCTGGTGATGAGCACCACGGACCAGGTGGTTTGCCTCAATCGTCACGTATGCTGTTCCGGCCATCCCGAGCAGGTCAGCGGCGATCCGGCTTTCGTCGAGCTGTTCGGAAAGAACGCACAAAGCCTGGCGATTTATCACCACCATCACGACCACGCCCACGACTTGCATGGCTCGGTGGTCAAGGCGCCCGCGTCGGGCCAACCCCATGTTCACGGAGATAGCTGCAAGCATGGCTGATTTTCTGCTCTACGCCCTGCTTGCAGGCCTGGCCCTGGCCGTCGTCGCAGGCCCGCTGGGGTCTTTCGTGGTCTGGCGGCGCATGGCCTATTTCGGCGACACCCTGTCCCACGCGGCATTGCTCGGCGTGGCCCTGGGTTTTCTGCTGGATGTCAGCCCGACCGTTGCCGTCACTGTTGGCTGCTTGCTGTTGGCTGTGATGCTGGTGACGTTGCAACAACGCCAGCCGCTGGCATCCGACACACTTTTGGGAATTCTCGCACCCAGCACGCTCTCTCTGGGCCTGGTGGTACTAAGCTTCATGCACGAAGTGCGGATCGACCTGATGGCCTATCTGTTCGGTGACCTGCTGGCGATCAGCCCGACCGATCTGGCCTGGATTCTTGGCGGCAGCGCGGCGGTACTGGTCTTGCTGGTTACGTTGTGGCGCCCATTGCTGGCGATCACGGTGCATGAAGAACTGGCCAGGGTCGAAGGTTTGCCCGTGGCGGGATTGCGCCTGGCGTTAATGCTGTTGATCGCCGTGGTAATTGCCGTGGCGATGAAAATCGTCGGCGTGTTGCTGATCACTTCGTTGCTGATCATCCCGGCGGCGGCGGCACAACGTCATGCTCGCTCGCCGGAACAGATGGCACTGGGCGCGAGCCTGCTGGGCATACTCGCCGTGTGTGGCGGGCTGGCGCTGTCCTGGTTCAAGGACACCCCGGCCGGCCCGTCGATTGTGGTGACGGCCGCCGCGCTATTTCTGCTGAGTTTTGTTCTGCCCCGTCGAGGGGTGTAGACTTGCTCGTTTTTTGCGCAAATAGAGAGTCGCAGGAATGAAGTCGTTCGCCTCCCGTTATCTGCTCCTTGTCGCATTTTCTTTGCTGCTGGGCGCCTGCCAAAGCACGCCACCGGCGGCCACCGAGGCCGCCGATGCGCGGGCCGCGGCCATCGTACAGCTGGAACAAAACATCGCCAGCGATGAACTGGCCATCGCCGAAGACCAATTGGCAGCCTTGCAGGCCGAATCGCCCAACGATGCTTCCCTTGAGCAATACCAGCGGCAGCTGGCCGAAGCCTATCTGCGCCGCAGCCAGATCGTGCTGCAAAAGGGTGACGTGGATGCCGCAGCAACTGCCCTGAGCCGTGCCCGCGCGTTGATGCCCAAGGCTCCGGCACTGACCGGCGGAGTCAACGGCTCGATTGCCCAGGCGCGCAAGGCCGAACTGGAAAGAGCCGAAGCCGCCCTCAAGGCTGCCGAAGCCAAGCCAAAAGCCAAGGTTATCGACCTGACGGCTGAAAGCACCACGGTCGTGCTCAATATCAACGATATGGGCAAACTGCGTCGCCAACTGGATGCCATTGCCGCCGATGTGGTGAATTTTCAGTGCGACGTGAGCATTCAGGCTCCACGCACCAATGATTACCCTTGGCTGGCCAACTTGCTGACCAAACGGGTGAAGAAACTCGATCCTGAGTTTGATCTGAAGCTGGAGCGGCAGATTTTGCGCAGTGTCCCGGCACAGATGGTTCTAACGCCTCGTAAATCTTAAAAGCATCGCGAGCACGCTCGCTCCCACAGGGTTTCGGGTTGCCCACACATTTTGTGACCAACACATCTCTACTGTAGGAGCGAGCTTGCTCGCGATGGCGGTCTCCCTGGCTCCGCAGATCTTCAGGCCGGAATCGCCTTGGCCTTCGCCTCCCTGTCCCAAACCCGATGCTGCCCACCATGTCGAAGTTGCCTTCGGCCTTGGGTGAGTTTCTTCAGCCGTTCCTTTTTTCTGACCTTTGATCGCGTTATTGCCAAATGACAGGACAAATACGAAATAAATGCTAAGAACCTCTATACGGACAGGCTAAAATGCGCGCCCGGCTAACCGCTGATCCTTTTCTAACGCGCCCCACAAGGTTCGCTACGTGATCGAGTTTCAAAACGTCCATAAAACCTACCGCGTCGCCGGTAAGGAAATCCCCGCCCTGCATCCGACCAGTCTGACGATTGAGAACGGGCAGGTTTACGGCTTGATCGGTCATTCCGGCGCAGGAAAAAGTACCCTGCTGCGTCTGATCAATCGCCTGGAAAACGCCAGTGGCGGCAAAATCACCGTCGACGGTGAAGAAGTCACTGCACTCGACGCCAACGGCCTGCGCCGCTTCCGTCAGCAGGTCGGGATGATTTTCCAGCACTTCAACCTGCTGGCCTCCAAGACTGTCGCCGACAACGTCGCGCTGCCTCTGACCCTGGCCGGCGAATTGTCGCGCAGCGAGATCGATTCGCGCGTGGCCGAGTTGCTGGCGCGGGTCGGCTTGTCCGACCACGCGAAAAAGTACCCGGCGCAATTGTCCGGCGGGCAGAAGCAGCGTGTCGGCATTGCCCGTGCGCTGGCGACCAAGCCAAAAATCCTGCTGTGCGACGAAGCCACCAGCGCCCTCGACCCGCAAACCACCGCATCGGTCCTGCAATTGCTGGCCGAGATCAATCGCGAGCTGAAACTGACCATCGTGTTGATCACCCACGAGATGGACGTGATCCGCCGGGTCTGCGACCAGGTGGCCGTGATGGACGCCGGCGTGATCGTCGAGCAAGGCTCGGTGGCCGAAGTGTTCCTGCATCCGAAGCACCCGACCACCAAGCGCTTCGTGCAGGAAGACGAGCAGATCGACGAAAGCGAACAGCGTGACGACTTCGCTCACGTGCCAGGCCGCATCGTGCGTCTGACCTTTCAGGGCGACGCGACCTACGCGCCGTTGCTGGGCACCGTCGCCCGAGAAACCGGTGTGGACTACAGCATCCTGGCCGGTCGCATCGACCGCATCAAAGACATCCCCTACGGGCAACTGACCCTGGCCGTGACCGGCGGTGACATGGAAGCAGCCTTCGCCCGCTTCACCGCAGCCGACGTCCACATGGAGGTGCTGCGCTAATGGAAGCCCTGACAAGTTTCTTCGCCAATATCGACTGGTTCGAAATCTGGCTGGCCACCGGTGATACCTTGCTGATGCTGGGTGGTTCGCTGTTGTTCACCGTACTGCTTGGCCTGCCGCTGGGTGTGCTGCTGTTCCTGTGCAGCCCGCGCCAGTTGCTGGAAGCCAAAGGCATCTACGCGATGTTGTCGCTGGTGGTGAACATCCTGCGCTCGCTGCCGTTCATCATCCTGCTGATCGTGATGATTCCGTTCACCGTGTTGATCACCGGTACCTCCCTTGGTGTCGCCGGTGCAATTCCGCCGCTGGTAGTGGGTGCCACGCCGTTTTTCGCGCGCCTGGTGGAAACCGCCCTGCGTGAAGTGGATCGCGGCATCATCGAAGCGACCCAGGCCATGGGCGCGACTACACGACAGATCATCACCAATGCCTTGCTGCCTGAGGCTCGTCCGGGCATCTTCGCGGCGATTACGGTGACCGCCATTACACTGGTGTCCTACACGGCGATGGCCGGTGTCGTTGGCGCTGGTGGTCTGGGTGACCTGGCGATCCGTTTCGGTTACCAGCGTTTCCAGACCGATGTGATGGTGGTGACAGTGGTGTTGCTGCTGGTACTGGTCCAGGTACTGCAAACCGTTGGCGACAAATTGGTCGTCCACTTTTCCCGTAAGTAAGACATGAGCCGGCCATTCGCTGGCAGGCGCCAAACGGGCGCCTCACATGGAGTTAGCTGAATGAAAAAACTACTCGTGGCCTTCGCGGCCGTTGCGGCATTCTCTGCCCACGCTGAAACCCTGACCGTCGCGGCCACTCCGGTTCCGCACGCCGAGATCCTCGAATTCGTGAAGCCGGCCCTGGCCAAAGAAGGCGTGGACCTGAAGGTCAAGGTATTTACCGACTACATCCAGCCAAACGTGCAGGTCGCGGAAAAACGCCTGGACGCCAACTTCTTCCAGCACCAGCCGTACCTGGATGAGTTCAACAAGGCCAAAGGCACCCATCTGGTTTCTGTGGCTGGCGTGCATCTGGAGCCCCTGGGCGCTTACTCCAGCAAGTACAAGACCCTCGCTGAACTGCCTGGCGGTGCCAACGTGGTCATCCCGAACGACGCTACCAACGGCGGCCGTGCGCTGTTGCTGATGGCCAAGGCCGGCCTGATCAAGTTGAAGGATTCGAACAACATCCTGTCGACCGTCAAGGACATCACCGAGAACACCAAGGATCTGAAAATCCGCGAACTGGAAGCCGCGACCATCCCGCGCGTGCTGACTCAGGTCGACCTGGCGCTGATCAACACCAACTACGCGCTGGAAGCCAAGCTCGATCCGGCCAAGGATGCGCTGGTGATCGAAGGCAGCGACTCGCCTTACGTGAACATTCTGGTGGCTCGCCCGGACGACAAGGACAGCGATGCGATGAAGAAGCTGGTTACCGCGCTGCACAGCCCGGAAGTGAAAGCCTTCATCCTCGAGAAGTACAAAGGCGCGGTGGTGCCGGCGTTCTGATCGAACTGCTGCAACGCAAAAGGGGCGCATTCGAATGCGCCCCTTTTTTTGCCTGAAATACAGGCCCCCATGTGGGAGCGGGCTTGCTCGCGAAGACGGTGTGTCAGCCACTATGAATATCGGCTGAACCACCGCTTTCGCGAGCAAGCCCGCTCCCACAATGTTTTGTGTCAGTTAGTTGCGCTTGAGCATCACCGGCAACTGCGCCACCAGCTTCGCATTGTTCAACGGCGCGCGGATGAAGCCGCGCTGGGTGCCGTCCGGCCCGATCACCGCGAGGTTGCCGCTGTGATCAACGGTGTAGTTCGGCTTGCTCGTGTCCGCCGGAATGAACGGAATGCTCACCGCGTTGGCGATCGTTTGCAGTTCATCGGTCGACGCCGGGGTCAGGCCGATGAACTGCGGGTCGAAGTAGCCCAGGTACTGCTTGAGCTGCTTGGGCGTATCGCGGTTCGGGTCGACGCTGACCAGCACAATCTGCAATTTATCCACAGCCTCGGGTGGCAATTCGCTCTTGATCTGCCGCAACTGGGCGAGGGTGGTCGGGCAGATGTCCGGGCAGAAGGTGTAGCCGAAGAACAGCAGGCTCCACTTGCCTTTCAATTCATTGATCGCGACCGGCTGGCCGTCCTGATTGGTCATCATCACGTCCGGCAGATTACGGCTCTGCGGTAGCAAGATGATGCCGGCGTCGATCAGCGCCGTCGGATCGCCCTGGTTTTTCCCGGACAGCACCTTGTTGACGGTCAGGCCCAGGATCAGTGCGACCAGGGCGACAAGTATGAAGACGGTTTTCTGGGTTCGAGTCATAGGTTCAACAATAGGTAGTGGTCTACGAGCAGGGCGATAAACAGCAGGAACAAGTAGTAAATAGAGTACTTGAACGTGTTGATCGCCGCGTGCGGCCGAGTGCCACGGTACAGCACCACGGCCCATTGCAGAAACCGCGCGCCCAGCCCGAGCGCGCAGACCAGGTAGAGCGTGCCGCTCATATGGATCACATAAGGCATCAGGCTGACGGCAAGCAATGCGAAGGTATAAAGCAGGATGTGAATCTTGGTGTAGTGCTCGCCATGGGTGACCGGCAACATCGGGATGTCGGCCTTGGCGTATTCCTCCTTGCGATGGATCGCCAGCGCCCAGAAGTGCGGCGGGGTCCAGGCGAAGATGATCAGCACCAGCAGCAGCGGTTCGGCGCTGACGTGACCGGTGGCGGCGGTCCAGCCGAGCAATGGCGGCGCGGCACCGGCCAGACCACCGATGACGATGTTCTGCGGGGTCGCGCGCTTGAGGAATCCGGTGTAGACCACCGCGTAGCCGAGCAACGAGGCGAGGGTCAGCCACGCGGTCAGCGGGTTGGTGAACGCCAGCAGCATGGCTTGCCCGAGGACCGCCAATACCAGCGCGAACGTCAGCGCGGCGGTCGGCGAAACCCGGCCTTCGGCAAGCGGCCGTTTGTGGGTGCGCGCCATCACTGCGTCGATGCGCCGGTCCACCACATGATTGACCGCCGCCGCGCCACCGGCACACAGGGCGATGCCCAGGTTGCCGAAAATCAGCACCGTCCACGGCACCCCGGCGCGGGTCGCGAGGAACATCCCCACCAGCGAAGTGATGAGCATCAGCACCACGACTTTGGGCTTGGTCAGTTCCAGGTAGTCACGCCAGATCGCCTGACTGGGACGTTCGCCGATCAGAATCGCCATGGCATTTCTCCTTTTATTGTTATGGGCCCGGCTGAGTGTTTACGCGGGCTGAAGTGCCAGCGCGCTTGCTTGACCCGGACCAGACTGGTTCGGGCGTGGTAATTGACCAGCACCATGGTCAGCAACAGCGCCGCGCCGCCCGCGTTATGCGCGACGGCCACCGGCAGCGGCAGATGGAACAGCACGTTGCTGATGCCCAAGGTGATTTGTGCGCCGAGGGCGATCAGCACCAGGCCTGCCAGGCGCGTCATGCCAACCGCCTTCAGTTGCCAGGCCAGACCGAGCAATACCAGAGTGACCAGTAACGCGCCGATGCGATGAGTCAGGTGAATGGCCGTACGGGCATCGCTGTCCAGTTGCCCGCCGAGGTAGTTCGGGCCGATGTGCTGGGTCAGGTGAAAGCCGTTGGCGAAGTCCGCCGCTGGCAACCACTGGCCGTGGCAGGTCGGAAAGTCGATGCAGGCCACGGCGGCGTAATTGGAACTGACCCAGCCCCCGAGGGCGATTTGCCCGATCACCAGCAACAGCCCTGCCGTCGCCCAGTGCTGCAAACGTCGTGGCACGGTCAGCGCCGGCAGTACGCCGGACAGGCGCAAGGTCAGCAGAAACAACAGGCTCAAGGTCGCGAAGCCGCCCAGCAAATGCCCGGTGACCACCTGCGGCCAGAGCTTGAGCGTTACCGTCCACATGCCGAACGCGGCCTGGCCAAAAACCACCGCCAACAGGAACAACGGCAGCTTCACCGGCTGTCCAGGATGGCGGCGATGCACCCACGCACGACCCGCCAATACCGCGATCAACAGCCCCAGCGTGCCGGCGGAGTAGCGGTGGATCATCTCGTTCCAGCCCTTGTGGGCCTCGACCGGAGCGTCCGGGAAATGCAATTCGGCATGGGCCAGCTGGGCTTCGCTTTTCGGCACGCTGATGAAGCCATAGCAGCCGGGCCAGTCCGGGCAGCCGAGGCCGGCGTGGGTCAGGCGGGTGTAGGCGCCGAGCAACACCACAATCAGTGCCAGCAAGGTGGCAAACAACGCGAGGCGAAATCCAGGCTTGGCCATGACGATGCCCTTATCCGATGTTCGACAGTTTCAGCAGGTGGCGCAGATCGTTGAGCAAGTCCTTGCCCTTCACCGACGGGTCGTAGCGCAGAACCAGATTGCCGTGGGGGTCGATGATCCACAGGTGCGGCACGTCATTGCTCTGAGCGCCTTTTGTGTAGGCAGGCAAGTCCAGTGAATAACGTTGCAACTGCGGGTACTCGCGTTGAAGTTTAGTCTCGTAATCACTGTTCAGCGTCTGCGCGGTGGCCAATGCATGGATGGCGCGGGACGCATCGCGGCCCAGGCCGATCTGGATTTGCCGCGCCAGATACACCAGTTGCTGGCAGTCCACCGCGCAATCCTTGGGCGCGGTCACCAGTATCTGCCAACGCTCTTCCTGGGCCTGCACGCCGATGTCCGCCCGGCTCTGACCGTTGCCGATCAGTTCGCCGTGATAACTGCGGCCCTCGGGCACCCAGAAATTCAGCTTGTACATGCCGGTGGCAAGGATCATCGGACCGATCACCCCGAGCAGGATCAGCAGCAGTTGCATACGGCCCTTGCGCCGGTTCACCAACGGTTTCGCCTCAGACATGCTGGGTGGATTCATGGCCGCTCCCATGGTGTTTCTCCTTTGCGTTGTGCCAGCCGAGATAGAGATAAAGACCGAACAGGACGATCGCCATGGCGAACCACTGCACGGCATAAGCGATGTGTTTTTCCGGGCCCATGGCGACTACGGGCCAGTCGGCCTGATAGGTGGCGGGGCCGGTTTCGGCACGTAGTTCGTAGGCAAAGCCTTCGCGATTCAGTGCTGTCCAGAGCTTGTCTGGCTCAACGGCCGTAATCAGCTTCGGCCATGTCAACGTTGTGGGATCTGCGTGCAATTGGAACGTCGCCCCAGGGGAGACGTAGACCCACGCGTCAAGGCTTACCGCCTCGGTGGGTGTCTTGAATTGCGGTGGTGTGCGGCGCTCCGGCCAAGGCAACCAGCCGCGATTGACCAGCAGCCAAAGCCCGGTGGCCTGATCGTGAAAGGGTTGCAACAGCTCGACGCCAACCCTGCCGTTGCGTTGACTGTTATCCAGCAGCAGGCTGTGTTCGGCATCGAACCGGCCATACAGGTGAACCCGACGGAAGGCCGGGTCTGTCGTGTGTTGCAGTTCGGTGCTGGCCATCGGCTCGGCGGCCCGCCGCTCGGTGTAGCTTTGCAGCAGCACGCTTTTCTCTGCGCCCCGGCTCAACTGCCAGAGCCCCAGGGACACCAGTAGCGGCAGCAACAACGCCACCACCAGCGTTGGCACGATACCTGGCCGAAAGCAGTTCATGGCATTGCCAGAAAATCGGTCATCGCGATAGCTATACTCAAGTACATCGCTTGCCCCCCCGGAGTCTCACCATGCTCAAAGCAGCCATCGTCCTGATGCTGATTGCCACGGTTGTCAGCCTGTTCAGCGGCCTGTTTTTTCTGGTCAAGGACGACAGCCGCTCAAACCGCCTCGTCATTGCCTTGAGTGTTCGTGTGACCCTGGCCGCCCTTACCCTTGGCTTGATTGCCTGGGGCTTTTTCAGCGGCCAGTTGGTTTCCAATGCCCCTTGGTAACACGCTCCTACAAGCGGCTTTAAAGCACATAGACGAAAACAAACAGCCCGATCCACACCACATCCACGAAGTGCCAGTACCAGGTCGCCGCTTCGAAACCGAACTGGTGCTCGTTGTCGAAATGCCCGCGCATGATCCGCACCAGCATCACGAACAGGATGATGGTGCCGATGGTGACGTGGGCGCCATGGAACCCGGTGAGCATGAAGAAGGTCGCGCCGTAGATGCCCGAGCCCAGGGTCAGGCCCAGTTCGCGGTAGGCGTGCATGTACTCTTCGGCCTGGAAGATGAGGAACGCACTGCCGAGCAATACAGTGAGCGCCAGCCAGAGTTTCAGTGCGCCGCGATGGCCCTTTTTCAAGGCATGGTGGGCGATGGTCACGGTCACGCTGGAACTGACCAGCAACACGGTATTGAGTAGCGGCAGGCCCCAGGGGCTAATGACTTCCTTGGGCGGCGGAAACAGTTTCGAGTCGGGGTTGCTCAGCAACGGCCAGGTGAACTGGAAGTTCGGCCACAGCATGTGCGCCATGCCTTTGGCACCCTCACCACCGAGCGCCGGTCCGGAGATTTGACGCACATAAAACAGCGCGCCAAAAAAGGCGATGAAGAACATCACCTCCGAGAAGATGAACCAGCTCATGCCCCAGCGGAACGAGCGATCCATCTGTGCGCTGTACAAGCCGCCGCGACTTTCCTTGATCACCGTGCCGAACCAGCCAAACAGCATGTAGGCCAGCAACAGGCCACCGACGAAAAAGATCAGCGGCCCGTGGGATTCCGGACGCGCTGCTTTCAGATCATTGAACCAGGTGGCCAGGCCAAACACCGTGACGAACATCCCGACCGTGGCGATGATCGGCCATTTGCTCTGGGCCGGGACGTAATAATGTTCATGAGTTGCCATTTATTGTTCTCCTTATCGGGCACGCTCAGCCGCCAGTGTTTACAGCTACCGGTGGATGTCGGGCGGTGATATCGAACAGCGTGTAGGACAGCGTCAGGTGCTTCACATCCTTGGGCATGTCACGATCAACGATGAAACGTACCGGCATTTCGATCCGCTGACCGGGCTGCAGCACTTGCTGGGTAAAGCAGAAACATTCGGTCTTGTGGAAGTACGCCGCCGCATTGCTGGGCGCGATGCTCGGCACGGCTTGGGCGCTCATCGGCTTATCGGTGGGGTTGTGGGCGATGAAGATCATCTCGTTCACCGCCCCCGGGTTCGCGGTCAATTCGTCATGTTTGGGGTAAAAGTCCCACGGCATGTCGGCGGTGTTGGTCGACAGAAACTGCACGCGTACCTGCCGCGAGGTGTCGACCGTTTGCTCACCCTCGTACTGCCCGCCGGTCTTGCCATTAATGCCGAAGGCCTTGCACATCACGTCGTAGATCGGCACCAGGGCAAAGCCGAACACAAACATTGCCACCACCACGGTCAGCAGGCGCGTGACCAGTTTCTTCATCGAAATCGAGTCAGCCATGATTTCCGCACACCCCTGCAGGAGCGAGCTTGCTCGCGAAAAACTTGAGAGCGCCGTGGTGTGTCAGGCTTCCAGCGTCATCGTTGACGACCATCGCGAGCGAGCTCGCTCCTACAAAGGGCCAGGCGTTCATTTCACTTCCGGCGGCGTGGTGAAGGTGTGATACGGCGCCGGCGACGGGATGCTCCACTCCAGACCTTCAGCCCCATCCCACGGCTTGGCCGGTGCCGGCGCGCCGCCGCGAATGGTCTTGATCACGATGAACAGGAAGAAGATCTGCGTGGCGCCGAACATGAATGCGCCGATCGACGACACCATGTTGAAGTCGGCGAACTGCAGGTTGTAGTCCGGAATCCGTCGTGGCATGCCCGCCAGCCCCACAAAGTGCATCGGGAAGAAGGCCAGGTTCATGCCGATGAACGACAGCCAGAAATGCAGCTTGCCGAGGGTTTCGTCGTACATGTGGCCGGTCCATTTCGGCAGCCAGTAGTAGGCCGAGGCGAAGATCCCGAAGATCGCCCCCGGCACCAGCACGTAATGGAAGTGCGCGACCACGAAGTAGGTGTCCTGGTACTGGAAGTCCGCCGGGGCGATGGCCAGCATCAACCCGGAGAAACCGCCGATGGAGAACAGGATCACGAACGCCACGGCAAACAGCATCGGCGTCTCGAACGTCAACGAGCCCTGCCACATGGTGCTGGCCCAGTTGAACACCTTCACGCCCGTCGGCACCGCAATCAGCAACGTGGCGTACATGAAGAACAACTCGCCCACCAGCGGAATGCCGACCACGAACATGTGGTGCGCCCAGACGATGAACGACAGGAACGCGATACTCGCCGTGGCGTAGACCATCGAGGTGTAGCCGAACAATGGCTTGCGCGAAAAGGCCGGAATGATCGAGCTGACGGCGCCGAACGCCGGCAGGATCATGATGTACACCTCGGGGTGACCGAAGAACCAGAACACATGCTGGAACAGCACCGGGTCTCCGCCACCGGCGGCACTGAAGAAACTGGTGCCGAAGTGGATGTCCATCAGCATCATCGTCACGCAACCGGCCAGTACCGGCATCACCGCAATCAGCAGGAACGCGGTGATCAGCCAGGTCCAGACGAACAACGGCATTTTCATCAGCGTCATGCCGGGGGCGCGCAGGTTGAGGATGGTGGCGATCACGTTGATCGCGCCCATGATCGAACTGATCCCCATCAAGTGGATGGCGAAAATGAAGAAGGTCACGCTTTCCGGCGCGTAGGTCGTCGACAGCGGCGCATAGAACGTCCAGCCGAAGTTCGGCCCGCCACCGGCAGTGAACAGGGTCGACACCAGCATCAGGAACGCTGCCGGCAAGAGCCAGAAGCTGAAGTTGTTCATGCGCGGCAGGGCCATGTCCGGCGCGCCGATCATCAGCGGGATCATCCAGTTGGCGAGGCCGACGAAGGCCGGCATCACCGCACCGAAGACCATCACCAGACCGTGCATGGTGGTCATCTGGTTGAAAAATTCCGGCTGGACGATCTGCAGCCCCGGCTGGAACAGCTCGGCGCGAATCACCATCGCGAACGAACCGCCAAGCAGGAACATGGAGAACGCAAACCACAGGTACAACGTACCGATGTCCTTGTGGTTAGTGGTCAGCACCCAGCGCATCAGGCCTTTTGCGGGGCCATGGGCGTGGTCGGTGGCGGTATGAACATGTTCATCGATTACAGCAGTCATGTCCTGTCTCCTGCAAACAGATGGACTGGGCGGGCCGGGGTGCGTAGCCCCGACTGGTTCCTTACGTGCGCAATAGACCGGGTCATTTGCTTTCCGCCTGTTTCAGCTCCAGCACTTCTTTAGGCGTGACCATGTCGCCCTTGTTGTTGCCCCAGGCGTTACGTTCATAGGTCACGACCGCCGCGATATCGACCTCCGAGAGTTGCTTGCCGAATGCGGCCATGGAAGTGCCAGGCTTGCCGTGGAAGACAATGCCCAGGTGAGCGTCTTTCGGTCCGGTGGCGATTTTCGAGCCCTTGAGTGCCGGGAACATCGGCGGCAGACCCTGGCCTTCGGCCTGGTGACAGGCCACGCAGGTGGTGTGATAGACCTTGTCGCCGCGTTCCTTGAGCTCCTCGAGCGTCCATTCCTTGCTGGTCAGCTCTTTGAGCTGCGCGGCCTCGGCCTTGCGATCGGCCAGCCATTTTTCGTAATCGGCCTTTTCCTTGACCTCGACCACGGTCGGCATGAAGCCGTGATCCTTGCCGCACAACTCGGCGCACTGGCCACGGTAGATGCCGGGCTTGTCGATACGGGTCCAGGCTTCATTGACGAACCCGGGAATCGCATCGCGCTTGACCGCGAAAGCCGGCACCCACCAGGAGTGGATCACGTCGGCGGAGGTCACAAGGAAGCGCACCTTGGCACCGACCGGCAGCACCAATGGCTTGTCGACTTCGAGCAGATAGTGCTCGCCCTTGGTTTCCTTGTTGTGGATCTGATCCTGGGGGGTGGTCAGGTTGCTGAAGAACTCGACGTCCTGGCCCAGGTATTTGTAGTGCCACTTCCACTGGTAACCGGTGATCTGGATGTCGATTTCCGGCTCACTGGCGTCGTACATCTTGATCAGGGTCGCGGTAGCGGGAACCGCCATGGCCACCAGGATCAGGAAGGGCACGATGGTCCAGAGAATTTCGACGGTGGTGCTTTCATGAAATTTGGCGGCCACCTGCCCGGTCGAGCGGCGGTGGAGAATCATCGACCAGAACATGGCACCAAATACGATGATGCCGATCACCACACAGATCCAGAAAATGATCATGTGCAGGTCGAATACTGCGTGACTGATTTCAGTCGCTCCAGGCGCCATATTCACAGTCCAGGCCGCTTGCGCCTGACTGAAAATCGACCACAACAGGAGGCCCATCCAGACATGTGGATGTCGCATCATTGCGGGTTCCCCTTATCGTTCTTGTTATCCCGCCGGCTTTCACCTGCGGCAAGGGAGCGGCTGCATCAGACTACGAACTTGAGCACCGGGCCTTGCTGCATATGCAGTCGGGCGTCATCAGCTAACTCCATTCCACCCCGAGTATAGACAGCGACTCTCACCTCGCAATGCGAAGGCGTAAATGATCTGAAACAGCATTAACTTGCGTTGCAGGGCACGAATGGAGAAGGATGCAGACGAGTGGTGGCAAATCGATATAACGGGACCGTCTCAAGGATGAAATAATTATGACAAATGCGTCTTAGCATTTTTCGTAAGCCAGCTAAGTTATGTCTTCCCTATTTCATTGCCTTGTTTCCTGGAGTTTTCATGAACACCGCCGCATTGCGCGAGCAGATCCAAACAGCCCAACAACACGAAGCCGAGACCGGTCTGCTGACGCGTCAACTGGAAAGCAAACTGGCTCATCTGCACCCGGCGATCCAATTGCCGGAGGCCGATACCAAAGGCGTACTGACGCGATTTGTCGCCGCCTACATCGAAGAAGTGCCTGATCTGCTGGATGCAGCCAATGAAGTCGCCAGGGAAGCGGGCATTGAGTCACAGATCAAACCGGTGCTGAAAATCGCCGAGCAATACTTCCTCCAGCCGCCAGCCATCATGGCCGGCCATGCCGGGCTCGACAGTCTGCTGGATGAAGCCTATCTGGCGCACCGGTTTGTCGAAGAGGTCAACGACCTGTACATCAAGCATCTTGGCCAGCCACTGATCCCCTTGGACATGACTGTCGCCAACCTGATTGCTCACCAATTGATCGGTGAGACGTTCGCCAACCAACTGGACGAAGTGGTGCATCACGCCATCGACGAGATGCTCAACGACGAAACCTTCGCACTGGAGTCCGTGGAAGCCTACCGCGAGAAGCTCAACAGCCCGGACACCGGCGCCGCGTGGAAACGCTGGCCGTGCATGTCCCGCCGTTTGGGCGTAGGCCTGGAACTGGATCAGCCGGCGGCTTGATCCACCGGTAAACACAATCCCCTGTGGGAGCGGGCTTGCTCGCGAATGCGGTTAACCATTCAGCAAATATATTGGCTGATCCACCGCCTTCGCGAGCAAGCCCACTCCCACACTGTTATCTACCCGGCCGCCCCTATGCCGGTATTCGTTCGCACCCGCCCCTCGAGTCTGCGCTTCAATCCCCGCGATTCAATCAACAGCTTCGAACCCTTGGCCGCATTCGCCCGGCCCCACTCCTCCAGAAGCTCCAGACACGAGTGATCGATGTAGCTCAGGTTGTTAAGCGGCACATGCACCGTCGCGCCTGGTGGAATACCACCCAGCACCTGGGTCAGCGCCGGCACTTTGAGGAAGGTCGCCGCACCCACCAGGCGCAATTCCATTTCCCCTTCCTGAGGCAGGTCGATCAGGCTGATTTTCAACCGCGAAGCTTTCAGCGCCAGCTTCACCAGCGTCAGGCCGAAGCCAATCAATACGCCAGTCAGCAGGTCCGTGAAAACGATGGCGAGCGCGGTTGCCGCATAGGTGAACATCGGCGCCCGACCATACCGGCCCAAACCACGGAATACCTTGAGATCCACCAGCTTGAAACCGGTGTACACCAGCACGCCCGCCAGGCTCGCCACCGGAATGCTTTGCAGCACGCTGGATAGCAACAGTACGAACGCCAACAACCACAGGCCGTGGAAAATGGTCGAAAACCGCGTGGTTGCGCCAGCCTGAACATTCGCCGAACTGCGTACGATAACGCCGGTCATCGGCAACGCTCCAAGCAGGCCACACAGCATGTTGCCGATACCTTGCGCCGACAATTCCCGGTCGAAGTCCGAGCGCTGACCACTGTGCATACGATCAACCGCGGCGGCTGAAAGCAACGTTTCGGCGCTCGCGATGAAAGCCACGGCAAACGCCGCGATCAGCAAGGTCGGATCAGCCAGGTTGAGCAGATCCGCTGGCTTCAGCCAGTCGATGGCCTCCGTCAGGTTGGCCGGAACCTCAACCCGTTTGACCTGCAACGCCAGCATCAGGCTGGCAAGCGTGGCCAGACCGACGCCAAGTAGCGCGCCAGGAACGAAGCGCAGGGATTGCGGACGGAATTTATCCCACAGCCACATGACGGCGATTGTCGACAAACCAAGCAACCCGGCTTGCCAGCCAAACGTGGGCAACGCCAGAGACAGCGCCGCTGGGAAGGCTGCCAGGTTATCCAGACCCGAAGGTTTGGGCACGGCATCCAGCATCACATGCACCTGAGACAGGATGATCAGCACGCCAATCCCGGCCAGCATGCCGTACACCACCGCGGGTGCCGTCACTCGAAACCAGCAGCCCAGCTTCAATCGGCCAGCCACCAGTTGCAGCAAACCCGCCAACAACAGTATCGGCCCGAGCATGGCGATGCCGTGCTGGCGGACCAACTCGAATACCAGAACGGCCAGGCCCGCCGCCGGGCCGCTGACTTGCAGTGGCGAACCGGCCAACCAGCCGACCACCAGACCACCGATGATGCCGGTGATCAGGCCTTTGGCCGGCGGCAGCCCCGAAGCAATCGCGATGCCCATGCACAGAGGCAGGGCGACCAGAAACACAACCACCGAAGCCAGCAGCTCCCGTGGCAGAACAGCTTTGAGTCGAGCAGCACGCATGGTGAGTCTCCCGAAATTTTTCTTCAGGCATGGCAAAGCCAGGCTGCCTGAACGGCAGCCTCGGCTGAACCACACAACGATTTAGGAGGATTTAGAAGCGCGCTTTGGGCGTCGCCACGGGAATTGGCAGGCTGCCATTGAGCGGCAGGAAACAGCCTTGATCAGCGTCGTACGCTTTGATTTCGCTGGTTTCGATGTTGTAGACCCAGCCGTGAATAAATAGCTGACCGTTGGCCATGCGCGAAGCCACCGACGGATGGGTGCGCAGATGCTGCAACTGGGCGATCACATTCTCTTCAGTGAGGATGTGCATGCTTTCGCTTTCGCTAGAGCAGTTGCAGTTCTCTTGCACCATGGTTTTGGCCACTTCGGCATGACGCAGCCAGGCTTTGACCGTGGGCATTTTTTCCAGACTGTCCGGGTTGAGCACCGCACGCATGGCGCCGCAGTCGGAATGCCCGCAAATGATGATGTGATGCACCCCCAGAGCCAGTACGGCGTACTCGATGGCCGTGGAAACACCACCGTTCATTTGCCCGTAAGGCGGCACGACGTTGCCGACGTTACGGGTCACGAACAGGTCGCCGGGGGAGCTCTGGGTAATCAACTCGGGAACGATGCGCGAATCGGCGCAGGCGATGAACATCGCTCGTGGCCGCTGGGCCGTGGCGAGTTTCTTGAAGAGTTCTTCCTGTTGAGGAAAGATCTCATGATGAAAATGCAAAAAGCCGTCAACGATATGCTGCAACGCTGCATCGGCGGTTTCGGCCTCGGGTTGGGCTGAAGCCGACGCAGCCAACGGCTGTTTATCCTTGTCACTCATCAATTCATCCTCATTGGCGGGCTCAGGGAGTCATCCCGTGTGGTCCGGTGTGAAGCCAGTGGCTGGTTAAAAAACATCCAGGCCAAACATCTCGACCCATCAGTCACTCGATGAACAAGGTAGCGGCCGAATCTTAATTGAAACTGAATAAAACGCTCTAGAATGCGTGTTACAGGTCACAAAAAACGTGACCAGCCTAAGACGCGAGCGCGATCTTCAGTACTCAACCATAGGCCAATTGTCCTCAAATCAACGACATTTGGCGACCAGGCGGACAAAAGGCATTGCAGTCCAGGTCAAAGCCTTCCCGGCGATTGAGCCCCAGGCGCTTGATGGCTTTGGCAAAACGCTGTGCCAGCAGGTCGGCGAAAGGACCTTCGCCGCGCATTCGAGCACCAAAGCGGCTGTCGTAGAGTTCACCGCCACGGCTCTGGCGAATCAGGCTCAGCACATGCGCCGCCCGTTGCGGATAGTGGGCGCCCAGCCATTCTTCGAACAGCGGCGCCACTTCCAGCGGCAGACGCAGCATCATGTAGGCGGCGCTTTGTGCTCCGGCGCCGTGAGCCTCGGCGAGCAGGCTTTCGAGTTCGCTGTCGTTGATCATCGGAATCATCGGTGAACACAGGACGCCCACCGGAATGCCCGCCTCGCGCATGACCCTGATCGCCCGCAACCGGGCCTTGGGCGCCGCGGCGCGGGGTTCAAGTATGCGTTTGAGTTCGTCGTCCAGGGTGGTCAGGCTGATCATCACCGCCACCAGGTTTTGCTGTGCAAGTTCGGTCAGCAGGTCCAAATCGCGAAGGATCAGCGAGCCTTTGGTGACGATGGTCACGGGATGACGATATCGCAGCAGTACTTCGAGGGTTTGCCGGGTGATCCTGTATTCACGCTCGATCGGCTGATAGGGGTCGGTGTTGGAGCCGAGGTTGATCGGCGCACATTGATAGCCGCGTTTGGACAGTTGTTGCTCCAACACATCCACTGCGTTGGTCTTGGCGATCAGCTTTGTCTCGAAATCCAGCCCGGGCGACATGTCCCAATAGGCATGGCTTGGCCGCGCGTAGCAGTAGATGCAGCCATGCTCGCAACCGCGATAGGGATTGATCGATCGATCGAAGGGCAAGTCCGGCGACGTGTTGCGGGTAATGATGGTTTTCGCCGTTTCAATGCTCACCTCGGTACCCTGGGTGAGCGGTACTTCCTGATACCAGCCGTCGTCCTCAACCACCGAATGGCTGGGGGCAAAGCGGTTCTGCGGGTTGGTTGCGGTGCCGCGGCCGCGGGGAGGCAGAGAGCTGACCATCGGCGGACTCCTTGATCTGTATATCCATACAGTAACCGACCCACTGCCTGTCGACCAGTACCGCTCAGCCCCTCATCTGACAAAGGGGCATCATGATGCTTACTTGTTCATTGATAATCAGAAAACTCAGGAAACATATAGTCAGTGGTTGGATTCAATACCCAACCGTATATTCAACCCAACAGGCAATACCCTCAACAGCAATCAAATAAAAGGATTTATTAATGTCTTTCTTTAATCAGCGCGGTATTTTCCTTCAACTCATGCGACCAAATCCTTCGGAACCCAACACCTTGGTTTCTTTGCAACTGGCTCGCAAAGAGTTGAGTTGGGATGCGGAAAATGAAATGCAAATTGAGAAGCTGGTCGACTCAACTTACTACACAGCCACTTCCACCGACCTTGGCAACTCTTTCAGCATCCGGACCGTGGGCAAGGATGTCGATGGAGACGGGACCATCGATGCCGACGACAAAGCCAAGTTACAGGCGCTGGCAAAGGCTTATGCCAGTATCGTCAATCCCTGAGCCCTGACTTTCCGATCACTGGAAAGTGCTATTGCCGAATGTATGCGGGCTCCCGCATGCATTCCAGACAGCCTGGAGGATAAAAATGTCAATGCTCATAAAAACCGGTGTTTATCTACAACAAAAAGAAACGACGAAAGGTGTGCAGGTAATTATCAAGCTAATAAGGGCAGGCGAGTATCCGAACAAAACAATGGAGCAATTCGCTGATATTCTCGCAAGCGCTCCCTCAGTGACACTCCATATAAAAGACGAAGGCAAGACTTCAAAGCTCGATTTTGATCCTTGGTCCGATATCAATGTCACTCCAGACAATAGCATCGACGAAAAGGACATTGCCGCCCTTACACAACTTGCACTCGCTTTTTATCATCAACAAATAATTGCTCCAGAGGGCATAGCGTACCTTTATCGTCTTCCCGCTGAATCACCCGAGCTTCGAGTAGACGTTGAGGAATTTGAAATTGACGAAGATGATCATCAACTGTATAGCCTCGGTGTGTACGAGACTAAATCTACGAATGCCGGCTCGTCTTTTGAAGGTCGCAAGCGCAACCCTTTAACTGGACAGGTGTTTAACTATGGGCTCGGACTGAACGAGCTGCTCAAATCCTTCATCAAACTGAAACTATAACCTGAGCACGGACTTCACGATTCTTTGACAGTCAGCTCACGGGCCTTTGACCGTGCATGGCTGATCCTTGCCACCATCTTCCCGTCCCTTTCTGAACGGTCGCTCAAGCATGCTTTTTCCACGTTTTTTATCTGCAATATGCTTGTCGCTGGTTGTGCTCGCTAACCTGACACCGGCACTTGCTGACGACAGTGTGATGCAGCGTCCAGCAAACTGGGCTCAACAGATAGAGAAGCAATACAACCTCTTCCAGATGTCGCCGACGCTCTATCGCAGCGCCTTGCCGGACAAGGGCGCGGTGCCGCTGCTGGAGAAACTCAAGGTAGGCACTGTGATCAATTTCCTGCCCGAAGCAGACTCCAGTTGGTTGTCCGCGCCAGGCATCACGCAAGTACAACTGCCTTATCGCACCAACCATGTGGATGACGCCGATGTGCTCAAGGCCTTGCGCGCCATTCGGTCCGCCGAAGCCAAAGGCCCGGTGCTGATGCACTGCAAACACGGTTCCGACCGTACCGGCCTGATGGCCGCCATGTACCGGGCTGTCATCCAGGGCTGGACCAAGGAGGAGGCCCTGAACGAAATGACCCAGGGCGGCTTTGGCGACAGCACCCACTTCAAGGACGGAATTCGCTACATGATGCAGGCCGACGTGGAAAAACTGCGCACGGCCCTGGCCAATGGCGATTGCAGCACCAGCCCATTCGCTGCGTGTTCAATGAAGAGCTGGTTCAAGTCCGCTCACATCGAATAAAAAAAGCCCCCGCTGCATTGCGCAACGGGGGCTTTTTTCACTCAATTTTGTTCGTCAGGCTTTTTCTTCAGCTTCGGATTCGGGAAGAACTGAACCGGCTGAACCTTGGTGTCGGCAGGTTTTGGGGCGCTGGTGTTCACCCGCGTACCCAACTCCTTGGGCACCGACAGCCCTTGCTCATTGAGTGTGTCGGAGTAACCGCAGGCCACGCACTCTCGGTGCGGGACCTGGTCTTCATTCCACATCATCAATTTGTCCGGCTCGCTGCATGCCGGGCAGACCGCCCCGGCGATAAAGCGTTTTTTCGTAATCACAGGTCCCTCACTCATGCTGCCGCGCCCTCACTCAGGCCGCTGTGGCGCAAGAGTGCGTCAATTGATGGCTCACGACCACGGAAGTCGACGAACAGCACCATCGGCTCCTGGGAGCCGCCACGGGCCAGGATTGCTTCGCGGAACGCACGACCGGTGTCGGCGTTGAGCACGCCTTCTTCTTCGAACTTCGAGAACGCATCGGCCGACAGCACTTCAGCCCACTTATAGCTGTAGTAACCCGCGGCGTAACCGCCAGCGAAGATGTGCGCAAAGCTGTTGGGGAAGCGGTTGTAGGCCGGCGGACGCATCACCGAAACCTCGTCACGCACGCCTTCAAGCACTTGCAGCACGCTGCGGCCGTCGCCGTGGGTAGCGTGCAGTTCGAAGTCGAACAGCGAGAACTCCAGTTGGCGCACCATCATCAGGCCGGACTGGAAGTTTTTCGCCGCAAGCATCTTTCCGAGCAGGTCCTGAGGCAGCGGTTCGCCGGTTTCATAATGACCGGAAATCAGCGCCAGGCCTTCCGGCTCCCAGCACCAGTTTTCCATGAACTGGCTCGGCAGCTCGACCGCATCCCAAGCCACGCCGTTGATGCCGGACACGCCAGCATGCTCGACGCGGGTCAGCAGGTGATGCAGGCCGTGACCGAACTCATGGAACAGGGTGGTGACTTCGTCGTGGGTCAGCAGTGCTGGCTTGCCGCTGTCGGCCGGGGTGAAGTTGCACACCAGGTTGGCTACCGGGCTTTGCAATACACCACCAGCGGTGCGACGACGGTCGCGGGCGCCATCCATCCAGGCGCCGCCACGCTTGTTGGCGCGAGCATAGAGGTCGAAGAAGAAGCGGCCGACGTGCTGGCCGTTTTCCTTGATTTCAAACAGGCGGACATCCGGGTGCCAGGTGTCGAAGCCTTTCTGCTCGGCAATCTCGATGCCGTACAGGCGCTGGACGATGGCGAACAGACCGCTGAGTACCTTGTCGATCGGGAAGTAGGCGCGCAGGGCTTCCTGGGCGACGCTGTAACGCTGTTCACGGAGTTTTTCGCCGTAGAAACCGCTGTCCCAGCTTTGCAGATCCGGGCAGCCCTGTTCGGCGGCATAAGCCTTGAGCTGTTCCAGATCCTGGGCAGCGAACGGTTTGCTGCGCTTGGCCAGGTCGCGCAGGAAACTCAGCACCTGATCGCTGGACTCGGCCATTTTGGTCGCCAGGCTCAACTCGGAGAAACTGCTGAACCCCAAGAGTTTTGCCAGTTCCTGACGCAGGTCGAGGATTTCTTCCATGACCGGGCCGTTGTCGTTCTGGCCGGCATTCGGCCCCTGGTCCGACGCCCGGGTGCAGTACGCGGCATAGACTTCTTCACGCAGCGCGCGGTCCTGGGCGTAGGTCATCACCGCGTAATAGCTCGGGAATTCCAGGGTGATCAGCCAGCCGTCCAGATCCTTGGCCTGAGCCGCGGCGGCCATTTGCGCTTTGGCCGAATCGGTCAGGCCGGCGAGGGCGGCCTCATCGGTGATGTGCTTGGTCCAGGCCTGAGTGGCATCGAGCAACTGGTTGGAAAAACGGCTGCCCAATTCGGACAGCTTGCTCTGCACTTCGGCGTAACGCTTTTGTTCGGCTTCCGGCAGGTCGATACCCGACAGACGGAAGTCACGCAGGGAGTGTTCCAGGATAGTTTTCTGCGCCACGTCGAAACCGGCGGCCTCCGGGCTGCTGGCCAGGGCTTCGAAAGCCTGGAACAGTTCGCGGTTCTGACCCATTTCAGTGGAATAGGCGCTCAAGGCCGGCAGGCACGACTCGTAGGCTTCACGCAATTCGGCGCTGTTGCACACCGCATTGAGGTGGCTGACCGGGCTCCAGGCGGCGCCCAGACGGTCGTTGAGTTCGTCCATCGCCAGCACCAGGCCAGCCCACGTTGGCTGTTCGGCCTGGGTCTTGAGGATCTCGACGATAGCGGCACGGTTGTCAGCCAGGATCTGTTCAATGGCCGGTTGTACGTGTTCGGCGCGGATGGCGGAGAACGGCGGCAGGTCATAGGACTGCAAAAGAGGGTTGTTCACGCTCACGGTTGATACCTTGGCTGGAGAAACATGCAGCCATCTTAATTACAATCGACGTTCACCGCAGCTATCAGCAATAGAGAGAAACCCTATCGTGAACCTTCGCAAGTATCAGAACCACACGCCGCTGCTGGGTAAAGGCGCTTTTGTCGACGGCTCGGCGGTGGTGATCGGCGACGTTGAAATCGGCGAAGACAGTTCGGTCTGGCCGCTGACAGTGATCCGTGGCGACATGCACCGAATCCGCATCGGCGCGCGCACCAGCGTGCAGGATGGCTGCGTGTTGCACATCACCCACGCCGGGCCGTTCAACCCGGACGGCTTTCCGTTGCTGATCGGCGATGACGTGACCATCGCCCACAAGGTCATGCTGCATGGCTGTTCGGTGGGCAGCCGGGTGTTGATCGGCATGGGCAGCATCGTCATGGACGGTGCGGTGGTCGACGATGAGGTGATCATCGGTGCCGGCAGCCTGGTGCCGCCGGGCAAGCATCTGCAAAGCGGCTTCCTGTATGTGGGCAGCCCGGTGAAGCAGATCCGCCCGCTGACTGACAAGGAACGCGCGTTTTTCACCTACAGCGCGGCGAACTACGTGAAGCTCAAGGACCTGCATCTGGCCGAAGGCTACGACCAGCTTTGACCCGGCCCCTTATTCAGGATTCGACATGCATTACCAAACCGTTTTGTTCGACCTCGATGGCACCCTGACCGACCCACGTGAGGGCATTACTCGTTCGATCCAGTTCGCCCTGAGCAAACTGGGTATCGATGAGCCGGACCTGGCCAGACTCGAACACTTCATCGGCCCGCCGTTGTTGCAGGCATTCATGCAGTTCTACGACTTCGATGAAGCCAGGGCCTGGGAAGCGGTGAATTTCTACCGCGAGCGCTTCAAGGTCACCGGCCTCTACGAAAACCGGGTGTTCGATGGTGTCACGCCACTACTGGAAGCCCTGAGCGGGCAAGGCCGACAGCTGTACATCGCAACCTCTAAACCGTGGGTGTTCGCCCGGGAAATCGCCCGGCATTTCGATTTTGCCAAACACTTCAAGGTGATTTACGGCAGCGAACTGGACGGCACCCGGACCAACAAGGTAGAGCTGATCGCTCACCTGATGGCCGAAGAAAACCTGGACCCGGCCAACACTTTGATGATCGGCGACCGCAAGCACGACCTGATCGGCGCGCGCAGCAATGGCCTGGACGCGGCGGCGGTAGGTTACGGGTTCGGCAGCCATGAAGAGTTGAGCGCCGAAGCGCCGACGTATCACTTTGAGACGCTGGAAGAGTTGCATCAGGCGTTTTTACAGCGTTGACAGGATCGACACAAATCAACTGTGGGAGCGGGCTTGCTCGCGAAGGCGGTGTATCAGGCAACATTGTTGTCGACTGACACTCCCTCTTCGCGAGCAAGCCCGCTCCCACAGGGGACGGTGTACTTCCTCAAGGTCTGGGCGGCGGGGCGAGTTTCTGTCCTTGCTCAACCGCCCAGCTCACCACCTGCACGGTCAACTGATCGCTCGCCTGACCGAACCCGGCCACCACCGCCGGGACTTGCACATTGCTCAACGGCTGGCGCACTTCAAAGCGGCGGCTGGCGAGGATGCGCTGGTCGTAACTGCGCACCAGCAATGCATCCAGACGCACGACCGCGCTGGCATTCGTGCCCTGGTATTCAGTCTGGAACGCCTGCAGGCTGCCGCCCAATTCAAGATCGGTCTGGAAAATGCTGTCATCGGTGCTCAGCAGCGGCACCCGCCCGTCATGCTGGAAACCTTCCAGCAGGCGATTGCGCACCAGCACCGGCGCCGGGTCGCTCCAGCGTGAACCCTTGTAGTGGCTGATCACATCGCCCTGGGGAATTACGGCAATGTTCGGACTGTTCAACGCTTCGCTGGACTGGAGTTTGCTCAGGCGCAGCGACCAGCGCTGCGGCGTGCCATGGCTGGCCGATGCGCTCTGGGCCGACGGCAATCGATAGACCTCGAAGGGCTCGGGCTTGGGCAGGATCGAGCACGAACTGATCAATGTGAAGCCAGCGAGGAGGGCAATCCGAATCAGCTTCATGGCGTAAATTCCTTGGTCTTGTCACTGCCCAGCAGGTAACCGCTGGGGTTGGCTTCCAGGCGTGTGGTGATGGTGCGCAACGAACTCAGGGTTTCGCGCATCTCACGGACCGCCGGGCCCAGGCCATTAAGGCCTTGCATGCCGCTGTTGAGCGAATCCTGATTGGCGGTGATCAGTTTGTTGAGGGTGGCGCTGCTCTCCTGCAGCGACTTCATCGCCTGCTCGGCGCTGCCCAGCGCTTCCTTGCCATGCTCGTTGAGCAGCCCGTTGGCATTGCGCATCAACGCCGTCGTCTGCTCCAGCATGGTGTTGGCCTGCTTACCCACCGAGGCCAGTTGCTGCATGGTCTGGCGGATATCGCCGCGCTGATCGGCAATGGCCCCGGTGGTTTGCTCCAGGTGCTCCAGGGTGTTGCTGATGCGCTCGATGTTTTCCGTGGAGAACATCAGATTGGCGTTATGCATCAGCGTACTCACCCCGGCCATCAGGTCTTCGCTGTCATTGAGCAGCCGGGCGATGGGCGAGGGCGAGGCGACGATGGTCGGCAGGTTACCGTCCTTGCCCTTGAGCGTCGGACTCTGTGGTGTGCCGCCGCTGAGTTGGATGATCGAAGTCCCGGTGACGCCGGTCAGGGCCAGTTTGGCCTGGGTGTCCTCCTTGACCGGGGTATCGCCGGCCAAGCGAATTCGCGCCAGCACCCGGCGCGGGTCTTTCGGGTCCAGGCGCAGCGAGATCACGTCGCCGACCTTGATCCCGCTGTACTGTACCGAGCTACCTTGGGACAAACCGCTGACCGCCTCGTTGAACACGACTTCGTAGTCCTTGAACTCGGTGTCGACACTGGACTTGGCCAGCCACAGGCCGAACAGCAGCGCGGCCGTCACCACAATCACGGTGAACAGGCCGATCAATACATGATGGGCTCGGGTTTCCATGTCAGACCTCGTTGAGCTGTTGGGCGGCCGTCAATGCCGCGCGGCCACGAGGGCCATGGAAGTATTCGTGAATCCACGCATCGTTGGTTTCCGAAACCTTGTCGATGGCGTCCGCCACCAGCACTTTTTTCTGCGCCAGCACCGCCACCCGGTCAGTGATGGTGTAGAGCGTGTCGAGATCGTGGGTCACCAGAAAGACACTCAGGCCCAAAGCATCGCGCAGGGTCAGGATCAATTGGTCGAACGCGGCGGCGCCGATCGGGTCGAGACCGGCGGTGGGTTCGTCGAGAAACAGGATGTCCGGGTCCAGTGCCAATGCCCGGGCCAGCGCGGCGCGCTTGATCATGCCGCCGGACAGCGACGAGGGGTACTTCTCTGCGGCCGACAGCGGTAACCCGGCCAAGGCCATTTTCACCGCCGCCAGGTGCTCGGCGTCGTTGCGGCTCAAGCCGGCGTGTTCGATCAGCGGCAGGGCGACGTTCTCGGTCACCGTCAGTGAAGAGAACAGCGCGCCTTTCTGGAACAGCACGCCGAATCGCCGCTCCACCAGCGAACGCTCGTGCTCGGACAAGGTCGGCAGGTTTTTCCCGAAAACTTTCACCACGCCTTCGCTGGGCTGGCGCAACCCGACAATGCTGCGCAGCAGCACCGACTTGCCGCTGCCGGAGCCGCCGACCACGGCGAGGATCTCGCCCTTGTACAAGTCCAGGTCGAGGTTCTCGTGCACGCTCTGGCTTCCAAAACGGTTGCACAACCCACGGACTTCGATCACCGCCTCGGAGGGCGCTCTGGGGATACGACTCACCAACCCATCTCCATGAAAAACATCGCGGCGATCGCATCCATCACGATCACCACGAAAATCGACTGCACCACACTCGACGTGGTGTGCGCGCCCACAGACTCAGCGCTGCCACTGACCTTGAAGCCTTCGAGGCAACCGATGGCGGCGATGAGGAAGGCGAACACCGGCGCTTTGACGATCCCCACCAGAAAGTGCTGAACGCCGATGTCCGTTTGCAGCAGCGACAGGAACATCGCTGGCGAGATATCCAGCGCCACCGCGCAGACCACGGCACCGCCGATAATCCCTGACAGCATCGCCAGGAAGGTCAGCATCGGAAGGGCGATCAGCAACGCCAGGACCCGCGGCACCACCAGCAACTCCACGGGATCGAGGCCCAGGGTGCGGATGGCGTCGATTTCTTCGTTGGCCTTCATCGAACCGATTTGCGCCGTGAACGCACTGGCGGTGCGCCCGGCCATCAGGATCGCGGTCAGCAGCACACCGAATTCGCGCAGGAAGGCAAACCCCACCAGGTCCACGGTGAAGACGGTGGCGCCGAAAGTGGCCAGCACCGTCGACCCGAGAAACGCCACCACGGCGCCCACCAGAAAAGTCAGCAACGCAACGATGGGGGCGGCGTCGAGACCGGTCTGTTCGATATGGGCGATCATCGGCGTGACGCGCCAGCGCTTGGGACGGAACAGGCCGCGGACGATGGTTTCGATGATCAGGCCGACGAAACCCAGCAGTTGCAGGGTGTCCTGCCAGACAGTGTCCACCGCGCGGCCAATGCGGGTCAGCAACTGAATGGAAACGCTGACTTCCGGTTCCTTGATCGGTACGCAGAAATCGGTCAACGAGCAGTAGACGGTTTGCAGCAACGCCCGATCCGCAGCAGAGAGTGTGCAATCAGGATGTTCGGCAGAACGACCGAGGCGCTCGGAGCCGAGCAGCTCGACCAACAGCGAGGCACCGGCGGTGTCGAGGGCGCCGAGACCATTGAGGTCGATGGGGGTGTTGGCGTCGTACTGGCCGTGGAGTTTTTCGCTCAACAGCTTGAGGTCAGCGTAATGGGCAAGCGTCCAGTCGCCCGTCACCCGCAACCGCGCAGGGGTAATCGAGGAGTCCAATCGGGCGTTGCCGGCCATCGTGCTGCTGATCATAAGCTCCGTGCTTGTTCAGTGATTACGCAGCTCTACGTAATAGCACGAACCGGACTACTTTTCTTTGATCGCTGTGCTGTCCGTGACCTTGAAGCGAAGCACGCCAATGACCTGGCCATCTTCGGTCAGGACCCGAACCTGCCATTTACCGGCCGGGTTGCCCGGGAAGTTCTGCTTGTGGGTCCAGGCCCGGTAACCTTCCTTGCGCCCGCCACGAATATCCAGGGGAATGCGGTCGACCTCTTTACCGTTGAACTTCCAGACGTGATAAATCCGTTCGTCCAGGCCACGCGGGGCGTTGATCGCGGTGTACGCGTAAAGCCCGCCATTACGGATCTGTTCGGCGCTGACTTCGTCGAGGCTGGCACCGGGTGTGCGATCCTGCATTTGCGTACTGATGGCCACGTCGGTCATCCACAGCGTCGCCGGCGGCACCCACGAGCGCAGCTCCCAACCAACGGCGCCGATGCCCAGGGTGATACTCAAGATCGCCAGCGCATTGCGCAGGGTACGAATCGGGAAGATCGACGCCAGGCTCGGGAACGACAGCAGCACCGAGATACCCAGTGCCCATTTGAAACTTTGCGCGGTGGTCAGGTGCATGATCACCGGCAATGCGGTGAGCAGCGCGGCGAACAGGGTCAGGGTGTGCAGGGCCAGAAACGCCCAGCGCCGTGGAGCCAGCCACTTGTAGTAAAGCGGGTCGACGATCGAAATCAGCGCCGCCACGCCCAGCAACCCGGTGAAAAACAACTGGCCGCTGTTCCACGTCGTGGTGATGAAGAAGAACGGCAGGACAAAGAACAGGCTTTCCTGATGGATCATCTGCGTTGCGTAACGCAACAACGGTTCCGGTATTTCGCGCTTGAAGATGCGCGTGAACAGCTTGGTCAGGCTGTTTTCCAGCATCAGCCAGATCCAGCTGATCAGCATGATGGTGGTGATCCAGCTCGCCAGGCCTTGCTGGCGATCGACCAGAATGAAACTGCCCACCCCGGAGATGAAACCAAAGAGCGCAATGACCCCAGGGTACCGCTTCATCAAATCAAGGATGCGCTGTACGAAAAGGGATAGGTTTTGCATTCGTTGGTTTCACAGTCGTCGTAGGAAAAAACCTCGACAGGGTACCGCTGGTGCGGCGCTGTGGCGAGGGTTCGCGATGAGGCCGGCACATCCAACATTTTCGGCGGCTGACAATCCGCTATCGCGAGCAAGCTCGCTCCCACAGGGAACCGGCAAGGCCTCTCAGTCCGTTGTCACATGGAATGGTTACTTCCTGCGGTGCAAACGCCAGCCCACCAACATCAACACGATCAAGCCCACCCCACCGACCACCAGCCACATCAACTGGTCATAACTGAACAAAGGCTTCTCGATCCGCAAATACCCTGGTTGCAGGAGCAATTCGCGCACGGCCTTGTTCGCTTCTTCCAGGGTCACCCCTTGCAGCTCCCGGGCCGGGTTGGTGAAGTGACCGTCCTCGTAGTTACCGATCGCGCTCCAGTAGTAGTCGGCCAACGCGCTGTTGCCTTGTACGGCCCAGGCCTGGCGGGCAATCGCGGCCTGCTTGAGGCGGTTGAAGGTGTCGGCATTGAGGCCGTCCTTGAGCAGGCCGGCCTTCAGGTCCTCGAGTACTTGTTCGGCATCGGCCACGGCGTCGCGCTCAAGGTCGGCGTTGAGGCTCATGAAACCTACGCCGCCGAACACCTCGCGCTCCGCCCACGGGCCGTAGGACAAACCGTGAGCCAGGCGTAACTGGCGATAAAGCGCCCAATCCAGATAGTCCTTGAGCAAATCGAAGGTTTCATCGTGCCCATCCTCCAGTACCGGCTCCGGCACCAGCCAGTGCAACTTGGCGCCGTTGCCGACCAGACTGTGGGTCAAGGTGCGCTCATGGGTGGCGCTGGCCTGGATTTGCGGCAGCGGCGGATGCTCGCCAGGGGTGATCGCTTCCAGCGCGCCATACGCCCGCTCCAGATAGGATGGCAGCAACTTGTCGAGGTCGCCGACCACGATCAGGGTCATGTTGTTCGGCGCATACCAGTCCTTGCGCACCTGCTCCAGTTGTTCACGGGTCAGGTCATCGACTTGCGCACGCTCCGGGCATTTGAGGCCCAATTCCACGGCCAGTTGTTTGCTGGCCGTGTGGCCGAGGTCCTGACGATCGAGCCAGCGTTGCAGGTGCGAGTAATGGCCGCCGTCTTCACGCTCGACCACTTGCTTGGCCGCGTTGATGGCACTGTCGTCGAAGCGGGTCTGGGTCAGCAGCGCCAGCAACAGGTCGAGAACCTTGCGCTGGTTTTTCGCCGGGGCTTCGATGACGAAAGTCGTATCGGCATTACTGGTGAACGCGTTCCACTCGCCGCCCAGAGCCTGCATGCTTTCTTCCAGGCCGCCTTCGCCGCTGGCGTCGATACCGCTGAACAACAAGTGTTCCAGCAGATGCGGCAACTCCTTTTCTTCGCACTTGAAATCGTCCAGGCCAACGCCGACCACCAGCCGGATCGCCACATGCCCGTGGTCAGTGCCGGGCTTGAGCAGCAACTGCAAACCGTTGCGCAGGGTGTAGCCCTCGACCTGGAAGCGATCCAGGGCGAATGACGGGAATGAACCAAGCAACAGGCAGGCGAACAACAGACAACGCATAACGAGCTTCCGTACGGCTAGCGTAAGTTCAACAGACTTCAGGCAACTGTGGACGTTCAGGGTGAATGAGTGATGTCACTCAAATCGTCGACCACCAGCGCACCTGTGTCCGATGTTTCCAGCACCACGTAGGCACTGCTGCAAAACAGCGAATTAAGACGCTTCATGTCGGCGATCAGCTCCAGGTGCAACGAACTGGTTTCGATACTTTGCACGATTTTACGTTGCAAGCGGCTGACATGAGCGTGAGCCAGGCGCCGTTCCTGTGCGCGGAAACGACGTTTTTCACGCACCAGCTGGCGGGCACTTTCCGGGTCGCCACTGAGAAACACCGACATCCCGAGCCGCAGGTTGGAAATCAACTGAGTTTGCAGCCCGGTCAATTCGTCCAGCCCCACTTCGGAAAACGACCGGCGCTGCGAGGTTTTCTGCTGCTGGACCTTGCGCAGCATGCGTTCGATCAAGTCGCTGGCCAGTTTCAGGTTGATCGCCAGTTCGATGATTTCCGCCCAACGCCGGCTGTCCTGATCGCTGAGATCTTCCCGGGGCATTTGCGCCAGATACAACTTGATCGCGCTGTAGAGCGCTTCGACATCATCGGTCAGGCGCCGCATTTCCTGGGTGACGGCGGTTTGCTTTCCGCGCAACACGTCGAGCATGGCTTCGAGCATGTTGTCGATCAGGTCGCCCATGCGCAGGGTTTCCCGGGCTGCGTTGGCCAGCGCCAAACCGGGGGTGACCAACGCCGTGGGGTCAAGGTGTCGGGGCTTGGCCGTACCGTTGACTAGCGGGCGCTCCGGCAGCACCCAGGCACAAAACCTGGCCATCGGCCCAACACTGGGCAGCAAGATCAGGCAACGCGCGATGTTGTAGAGCAGGTGAAAGCCAATGACCATTTCCTGAGGGCTGAAATCCAGGCCATCGAGCCAGTGCACCAGCGGATCGAGCACTGGAATGATCAGTAAAAGACCAATCAGTTTGTACAGCAGGCTGCCCAGCGCCACTTGGCGCCCGGCGGCGTTCTGCATGCTGGTGCTGAGGAACGCGAGTATGCCGCTGCCGATATTGGCGCCGATCACGAGCCCGATGGCCACCGGCAGGCTGATCACGTTGGCGCCCGCCAGGGTCGCGGTGAGCAATACAGCGGCCAGGCTGGAATAGGAAAGCATCGCGAACAGCGCGCCGACCAGGGCGTCGAGCAGGATATCGCCGGTGAGCGAGGCGAAAATCACCTTCACCCCTTTGGCATGGGTAATCGGGTGCGCGGCTTCAACAATCAGTTGCAGCGCCAGAATGATCAACCCCAAGCCAATGGCGACACGGCCCATCTGTCCGAGTCGGGTCTGCTTGCGCGACAGAAAGAAGATCACCCCGGCAAAAATCAGCAACGGCGACAACCACGACAGATCGAACGTCAGCACCCGCGCCATCAGGGCCGTACCGACATCGGCACCGAGCATGGTGACCAACGCTGGCGTAAGCGCCATCAGGCCCTGGCCGACAAAGGAGGTGACCAGCATGGCGGTGGCGTTGCTGCTCTGGACCATCGCCGTCACGGCGATCCCGGAGAGGAAAGCCAGCCAGCGGTTGGACATGTTATGGCTGATGACATGGCGCAAGTTGGTGCCGTAGACCCGCAGGATGCCGGTTCGGACGATGTGCGTGCCCCAGATCAGCAGGGCCACGGCAGAAAGCAAATTGAGCAGGGTGAGCATAATGACCCCCTGTGGTGTAGCGCCCCAAAGGAGCAAGTTGACGGTACCGCGCGACGTTCTACGTTCTGTACTTAAGCTGTAGTTGGCTAACGGTCTGCGCGCCAGCATCGCATAGCCAAAGACGCGATTGAAACAAAACTGTCATGAAATCCGGTTTAAGCAACCCGCAAAAACAAAGTGGGAGCGGGCTTGCTCGCGAAGGCGTCGTGTCAGTCGACATTAATGTTGTCTGACACACCGCTTTCGCGAGCAAGCCCGCTCCCACAGGGTGTTGCGTACTACCGGGTTACTGGCCCGGGATGTCCTTGCGCAGCCTTACCGGATCCTGCTGTTTCTTCTTTTTCGCGATGGCAGTGCGCATCTTGATGTTGATCGCTTCCACCGCCAGCGAGAACGCCATGGCGAAGTAGACGTAGCCTTTTGGCACGTGCACGTCCAGGGATTCGGCAATCAGCACCGTACCGACGATCAGCAGGAACGACAGCGCCAGCATTTTCAGCGACGGGTGCTTGTCGATGAACTCACTGATGGTGCCAGATGCCCACATCATCACCAGTACGGCCACGATGATTGCCGCAACCATGACCGGTACGTGGGAGACCATGCCGACTGCGGTGATCACCGAGTCCAGGGAGAACACGATGTCGATGATCGCGATCTGGATGATGGTGTAGAGGAAGTTGCCGCCCTTGCCCGAAGGCTCTTCGTTGGTTTCGTCTTCACCTTCCAGCGCGTGGTACATCTCTTGCGAGCTCTTCCACAACAGGAACAGACCACCGAAGAACAGGATCAGGTCGCGTCCGGAAATACCCTGGTCGAATACTACGAACAGGTCCGCCGTCAGGCGCATGACCCAGGTGATCGACAGCAGAAGCAGGATTCGCGTGATCATGGCCAGCGCCAGACCGAAAATCCGGGTGCGCGCCTGCATGTGTTTGGGCATGCGGCTGACCAGGATCGAAATCATGATGATGTTATCGATACCCAGGACGATTTCCAGGGCGGTCAGGGTGAAGAAGGCAACCCAGATTTCAGGGTTGGTCAGCCATTCCATGTGTATTCCTTTGAGCGATTGTTAAACCAAAACGGGCCCGGGCTTCAAACAGCGAAGCCTGGACCCGAAGTGGTGAGTCTTGGGCTTATAGAGTGCTGAACACCGGGAAAGTCCCCAACAGCAGTGCAGCAATCAGTATGCAGATACAAACCAGCACTGCCCACTTGAGAGTGAAGCGCTGGTGGTCACCGAAGTCGATGCCAGCCAGGGCCACCAACAGGTAGGTCGATGGAACCAGCGGGCTCAACAGGTGGACGGGCTGACCGACGATCGAGGCACGTGCCATTTCCACTGCGGTTATACCGTAATGGCTGGCGGCTTCGGCAAGTACCGGTAACACGCCGTAATAAAATGCATCGTTCGACATGAAGAAAGTGAACGGCATGCTTACCAGTGCCGTGATCACTGCCAGGTACGGGCCGAGGAAATCCGGAATCACCGCCAACAGGCTCTTCGACATGGCGTCGACCATCCCGGTGCCGGTCAGGATACCGGTGAAGATACCGGCCGCAAAGATCAACCCGACCACCGCCAGTACGCTACCGGCGTGAGCCGCGACGCGATCCTTCTGCTGTTGCAGGCAAGGGTAGTTGACGATCATGGCGATACTGAACGCCACCATGAACAGTACCGGCAACGGCAGCAGGCCGGCGATCAGGGTGCACATCAGGGCCAGGGTCAGGGCGCCGTTGAACCAGATCAGCTTCGGACGACGGGCATCCGGGAACTGCGAAACGCTGATTTCACTGTGGTCGATTTCATCGCCCACCAGGTGCAGTTCACCCAGACGCGCACGTTCACGCTTGCCGTAGAAGTAGGCAATGACCAGGATCGCCACCACACCAGCCAGCATCGCAGGAATCATCGGTACGAAGATGTCGGACGGATCCACATGCAACGCACTGGCGGCGCGAGCGGTCGGGCCACCCCATGGGGTCATGTTCATCACGCCACCGGCGAGGATGATCAGGCCGGCCATGATTCGCGGGCTCATGCCGATACGGCTGTAGAGCGGCAGCATGGCGGCCACGCAGATCATATAAGTGGTCGCGCCGTCACCATCGAGGGAGACAACGAGCGCCAGAACGGCGGTGCCGACCGAAACTTTCAGCGGGTCGCCCTTGACCAGTTTGAGGATCTTGCGCACGGCCGGGTCGAACAGGCCGGAGTCGATCATCAGGGCGAAGTACAAGATAGCGAACATCAACATCACGCCGGTTGGCGCAAGCTTGGTAATGCCTTCGAGCATCATCGGACCGATCTTCGGCGAAAAACCGCCGAACAGGGCAAAGATGATTGGAATGATGATCAGGGCGATCAGCGCAGACAGGCGCTTGGTCATGATCAGGAACATGAACGTGATGACCATGGCGAAGCCAAGGAAAGTCAGCATGGGAATACTCCAGGCGTAGCGCGGCTAGGGAATGGGCGGATCAGGCGGGATCAGCGCAGAACGGGAAGCACGAGACGTACGGGCGGAGTTGCAGCGAAGCGGCGGATGGAAGAGGACATCAGAATCACCATTGTTGTTGTTAAATGGGCTGTGCGAGCGATAAAACGCTGGCATTGGCCAACCGGTCTGTTGCCGGTAGTGGGGGCGATCCTAATCGGGGAAGCTTTCAGCCAGCTTTCGGCGATGAACGCGTTGACCGGAAGTACAACCGGTCGTCGGACTGGGGCATGAAGGTGAACCGAGTTACGGCCTTCGCGAGCAAGCCCGCTCCCACACTGGATCTGTGTCGTACACAAAGCCAATGTGGGAGCGGGCTTGCTCGCGAAGGCGTCGGTAATTACGCATCGGGAGGAATGCCATGAACAAAATTCACACCGGCGGCTGCCATTGCGGGCAACTGCGCTATCAATTCAGCGGGCCGCTGCACGATATCGCCCACTGTCATTGTTCGATTTGCCGACGGGTCAGCGGCGGCATCGTGACTACCTGGATAACCGTGCCGGCATCCGCCTTTCAATGGCTGGCCGGGACGCCGTCGCGGTACGATTCTTCATCCACCTGTGCGCGATATTTCTGCGGCCACTGTGGGGCGCAACTGGCACTAGCGACGCAACTAAGCCCGGAAAGCATCGACTTGACCATCGCCACCCTCGACCATCCTGAGCAAGCACCAGCCGAGCGGCACATCTGGACCGACAGCCGCTTGCCGTGGCTGCATCTGGACGAACATTTGCCTGGCGAGGCTGAAGAAACACTCTGATCAAAAAACAGACAGGTTCAGCGGCCGAATCGCGCCCATCCAGATCGCGTGCTCGGTGTGGTCAAGCAAATCGTCGCCGGTGTCCGGGTGCAGGAACACCACCAGCCCCTTGCGGTTCAGCGCCAGCCACGGCAGAACGTCGCCCAGCACCTGCGGTTCGAACGCCAACTGGCAGCTCCAGTCCGGGTGTGGACCGACCGGGCGCTCGTGCACGCGGCCCATTTTCAATGGAAACAATTGCGCCGCCCGTTCACATAAGGCTCGCGCCTGCGAGATCGTGTTGGCATCGAAATAAACGTGGGCGTGGTAGCCCGTTATCTGCTGCATCTGAATCCCTCTGAAAGTTGTTCGAACCCTCGCCGTTTCCTGCGGGTCAAACGTTATACAGACGCTGGAAAACAGGAAGCCCAGCCATGAAAAATGCCGAAACCCCCGTCGTGAAAGTGGTGCTTTATGGTGCCATGAGTAGCCTGGGCAGTGCGCTGATGGCTGAAATGCTGCGACGCCAGCATGAAGTGATCGCGATTCTCGATGACCTGACGGCGCTGGCACCCCGCCCGGGGCTGCGCACCAAGACTGGCGACCTGTTCGACGCGCAACGGGTCAAGCAGAGTGTGGCCGGCAGTTCAGTGGTTATCTGCTTACTGGACGCACCAGGGTTACCGTTCAATAGCGAACACGTGGAAAAAACCATCGTGCCCGGCCCGGTCGAGCAGGTGCTGGCAGTGGATGCGCTCATCGATGGCATGCAGGCAGCAAACATCGCCCGATTGTTTCTGGTGGGTGATTTCGACGTGCTGGACGACCCGGAAACCGAGGATAGCTTGCAACGTCACGCCGCCGAGGAAATCCGCGAGGCACTGCAAAGCAGTCCTTTGAAGTGGACGCTGGTTAACGAACCGCGCGGGGTACCAGGGCTGACCATAGAACACTTTGCCAACATCGGTGGCAACCCCGAACCGGGGTTGGTTGAACCGCTCAAACGGCTGGCCCGCACTGCCGTGGGCATTGCCGATGAATTGCACCTGAACCTGCACATCGGCGAGCACGTCAACTTCATCGCAACCGACAGTTAAACCGCAATGGACGGCAGCGTCAGGCCGTTGAGCGATTGCGCACTGCTGGCCTGTTCCGCCATCAACCAATCCACAAACTGCTGGATCAATGCTCCGCGTCTTTTGCGCTGGGGCAGAACCACGTAGTAACCCAGCCTCGACATCACCGTTTCGCCGATCGGTCGACACAACAACCCTTGCGCCAGCAAGTTATCCACAAGGTGGCGCCAGCCGATGGCCACGCCCTGGCCGCCAATCGCCGCCTGAATCAGCAAGGTGTAATTATCGAAGCGCAACTGCCCGGGCGCCGGGGGCGAGGTGATGCCCAGCTCGCGGAACACACCACTCCAGTCGAACCAGTTACTGCTGTGTTCCCCACGCAGGTGCAACAAAGGGAACTCCAGCAATGCCTGGGCTGGCAAGGGCAGTGGACGCTCGCTCAACAGCTGCGGGCTGCACACCGGAAACACTTCCTCGCTGAACAGCCAATGGCTTTCACCCTGCTTGAAGCGGCCATCGCCGAACAGCACCGCCACATCGATATCGGTACGTAGCATGTTATGGCTGCGTTCACTGGTGACCAGGCTGACATCCACCTGCGGATTGGCCGCGTGAAAGCGGTGCAGACGCGGCATCAACCAATAGGCGGCGAAGGCAAAATCCGTGGCCACCTGCAGCACTTCATGCTGTTGCTGCGCGCTGATTGCGCTCAATCCTGCGTCGATATTCTGCAAACCGAGCTGAACCTGCTCAAATAGAATCTGCCCAGCCTCTGTCAGTTCGATTCCGCGATAAATGCGGTCGAACAGGCGTGTTGCCAGTTGTTGTTCCAGGCGCTTGATCTGCTGGCTGATGGCCGGTTGCGTGGTGCCCAGTTCAACCGCCGCCGCTGTGAAGCTGCGCTGACGGGCCGCCGCTTCGAAGGCGCGAAGCAGATCCAGTGACAGGTCACCAAGGGCGTCATACATAAGCTGTGCTTATCCTAGTCATTGCCGCGTATGGGCTTTACCGCAAGGTGCGAGGGTTTCATTCTCAACGCCAGCACTCTCGCATAAACATCCACTATGGAATGCCGCGATCACATGAAGCGCAAGAACATTCTTTTCATCATGGCCGATCAAATGGCCGCGCCAATGTTGCCGTTCTACGGCCCATCGCCCATCAAACTGCCCAATCTCAGTCGCCTCGCCGCACAAGGCGTGGTGTTTGACTCAGCCTATTGCAACAGCCCATTGTGCGCGCCATCGCGTTTCACACTGGTTAGCGGCCAGTTGCCGAGCAAGATCGGCGCCTACGACAACGCCGCCGATTTCCCCGCTGACGTACCGACCTACGCCCATTACCTGCGCCGTCTCGGATACCGCACCGCCCTGTCGGGCAAGATGCATTTCTGCGGGCCAGACCAGTTGCACGGCTACGAAGAACGCCTGACCAGTGACATTTACCCGGCCGACTATGGCTGGGCGGTAAACTGGGATGAACCGGACGTGCGCCCGACCTGGTATCACAACATGTCATCGGTGCTGCAAGCCGGCCCGTGCGTACGCACCAATCAACTGGATTTCGACGAAGAGGTGGTGTTCAAGGCCCAGCAGTACCTGTTCGACCATATCCGCGAGGATGGCGACCAGCCGTTCTGCCTGACCGTTTCGATGACTCACCCGCACGATCCGTACACCATTCCCAAAGCTTTCTGGGATTTGTACGACGATGCCGATATCCCGCTGCCTACAACCCCTGACCCGCATGACCTCGATCCGCATTCGCAACGTCTGCTCAAGGTCTACGACCTGTGGGACAAGCCGCTGCCTGTGGATAAGATCCGCGATGCCCGTCGCGCCTATTTCGGCGCGTGCAGCTATATCGACAGCAACGTCGGCAAACTCCTGCAAACCCTCGAAGATACCGGGCTGATCGATGACACCATCATCGTGTTTTCCGGTGACCACGGCGACATGCTCGGCGAGCGCGGCCTCTGGTACAAAATGCACTGGTATGAAATGGCCGCACGGGTGCCGCTGTTGGTCAGCGCACCGGGGCAGTTCGGCGCCGGCCGGGTCAGCGCCAGTGTTTCCACGGCGGACCTGTTGCCGACATTCGTCGAACTGGCCGGCGGCTCGCTGGAACCGGGCTTGCCGCTGGACGGCCGCTCGCTGGTTCCGCACCTGCAAGGGCAGGGCGGCCACGATGAAGTGTTCGGTGAATACATGGCCGAAGGCACCGTCAGCCCGTTGATGATGATCCGTCGCGGTGCCTACAAATTCATCTATAGCGAAGACGACCCTTGCCTACTCTTCGACGTACAGAATGACCCTCGCGAACTGGAAGAACTCAGTCATTCGCCGCAACATCGCCAGTTGTTCGACGATTTTCTCGCCGAAGCGCGGGCCAAATGGAACATTCCGGCGATTCACCAGCAGGTGCTCGCCAGCCAGCGGCGCCGACGCTTCGTGGCCGAGGCGCTGACCCTCGGCAAGCTCAAGAGCTGGGATCACCAGCCGCTGGTGGACGCCAGTCAGCAGTACATGCGTAACCACATCGACCTCGACGATCTGGAACGTAAAGCACGTTATCCACAACCCTGCCAAAACCAATAATGTTAAGGGGAAGTCCATGCAAAGGTTATCCACAGTACTGACGGTCGGGCTCCTGGCTCTGGGCAGTGCCTCGGCGTTTGCCGATCAGAGTTGCGAGACGGTGAAGATGGCCGACCCGGGCTGGAGCGACATCGCCGCGACCAACGCCATCACCGGGTTTCTGCTGGACGGCATGGGCTACAAGGCCAAGGTCGACACCCTCGCGGTGCCGATCACCTTTGGCGGGTTGAAGGACGGCCAGGTCGATGTGTTCCTGGGTAACTGGATGCCGGCGCAGCAGGGCTTCTACGACAAATTCGTCGCAAGCGGCGATGTCACACAACTGGCGAAGAACCTCGACGGCACCGAATTCACCCTCGCTGTCCCGGACTACGTGTGGGACGCGGGTGTGCATAACTTTGCCGACCTGAACAAGTACGCCGACAAGTTCGACCACAAGATCTATGGCATCGGCTCCGGTGCACCGGCGAATATCTCACTGCAAGAGATCATCAAGAAAAACGATTTCGACATGGGCCAGTGGAAACTGGTCGAGTCCAGCGAGCAGGCGATGCTGGCGGAAGTGTCCCGCGCGGTGAAAAAACAGAAATTCGTGACCTTCCTCGGCTGGACCCCGCACCCGATGAACGTGCAGCTGAAAATGCACTATCTGAAGGGTGGCGAGAAATACTTCGGTGACACCGGCAGCGTGCATACCCTGACCCGAAAAGGTTATGCACAGGCCTGCCCGAACGTCGGCAAACTGCTGACCAACCTGAGTTTCACTCAGGAGATGGAAAACAGCATCATGGCCGAGGTGGTGAACAAGAAGGTCAGCAATGCCGACGCGGCCAAGGCGTGGATCAAGGCCAACCCGGCCGTGCTGGATAAATGGCTCGATGGGGTGAAGACAGTGGATGGCAAGGATGCTTTGCCAGCGGTCAAAGCCAAACTCTAAACCAGAGGCGATATGGTCTTTGTGGCGAGGGGGCTTGTCGGACCGCCGCACCGCCCCGTTCGATTGCGAAGCGATCGTAAAACCATTGAATGCGGTCTACCTGATAAACCACATTCAATGGTTTTGGGACGGCTGCGCCGTCCAACGGGGGCGAGCCCCCTCGCCACAATGATCGCCTTGTCCTGCTACCCTTGCGCAAAATCCCCACCCGAGAGGACCCATGGCCCTTCCCAGCCGCCATTCACTCTTCCCTTTCCTCACCTGGCTACCCCGGCAAACCCGCGCCAGTGTCGGGCGCGACCTGATCGTCGGCCTCAGCGGCGCGATCCTCGCGTTGCCGCAATCCATTGCCTACGCACTGATCGCCGGCCTGCCACCGGAATACGGCCTGTACGCCGCAATCATCCCCGTTCTGATCGCCTGCCTCTGGGGTTCGTCGTGGCATTTGATCTGCGGTCCTACGGCCGCCATCTCCATTGTCCTGTATGCCAGTGTCAGTCCTCTGGCCGTTCCAGCGTCGCAGGACTACGTCATGCTGATCCTGTTGCTGACGTTTCTTGCCGGCATCTTTCAGTGGCTGCTGGGTTTGCTGCGGTTCGGCGCGCTGGTGAATTTCGTCTCGCACTCGGTGGTACTCGGCTTCACCCTGGGTGCTGCCGTTGTGATTGCCATCGGTCAATTGCCTAACCTGCTGGGGCTGGACTTGCCCAGCCAGGCCACCGCGCTGGATAGTTTCATCACGTTGTTGCGCCATCTCGGCGAAATGGACAAACCTTCGCTGGCGCTGGGTCTGGCGACCGTGGTGGTCGGCGTGATCCTCAAACTGCTGCTGCCACGCTGGCCGACGCTCTTGATCACCCTGATTCTCGGCGGCTTGCTGGTTTGGCTCTGGCCATCAATGTTCGGCCATGTGCAACTGGTAAGCGCCTTCACCGGCAAACTGCCGCCCTTCAGTCCGTTGCCCCTGGACCTTGATCTGATCCTGCGCCTGCTGCCCAGCGCGGTGGCGGTCGGTATGCTCGGGCTAGTAACCAGCCTGTCGATCGCCCGCTCGATCTCGGCACGTTCGCAGCAATTACTCGACGCGAATCAGGAAGTCCGCGCCCAGGGCTTGTCGAACATCGTCGGTGCGTTTTTTTCCGGATCGCTGTCGGCCGGCTCCTTCACTCGCTCAGGCCTGAGCTACGAAGCGGGGGCCTGTTCGCCGCTGGCCGGGATTTTTTCGGCATTGTGGGTGGCGCTGTTTGCGATATTCGGCGCTAGCCTGATCGCGCACATCCCGATTCCAGCCATGGCCGGCAGCATTCTGTTGATCGCCTGGGGACTGGTGGACCATCGCGGCATTCGCGCGTTGTTGCGGGTCAGCCGCGCCGAATTTGTGGTCATGGCGCTGACCTGCGTCGCCACGCTGCTGCTGGAGTTGCAGACGGCGATCTACGCCGGCGTGTTGGCCTCGCTTTTTTTCTACCTCAAACGCACATCGCAACCACGGGTGCAGCATGTGCGAGATGGCGAGGAAGACATTCTGCGGGTGGGGGGCTCGATTTTTTTCGGCGCCAGCCATTACCTGCAAGTACGCCTGCAACGCATGCACGGCGCGCGCGTGGTGATCGAGGCGCAGCAGATCAACTTCATCGATTACTCTGGGGTGGAAATGCTGCACCAGGAAGCGCGGCGGCTACTGCGTCAAGATCGCAGCCTCACCTTGCGCCGGGCCCGACCGCAGGTGGTGGAAGAGTTGAGGAAGCTGGAAGGGGCGGAGAAATGCCCGATCCGGTTTGAGGACTGAAATACCACTCACTGTAGGAGCGAGCTAGCTCGCGAAGGTCGTGAACGATTACGCGCAAAAACAGATGCCCTCAGGTTTTTCGCGAGCAAGCTCGCTCCTACAGTAGGTTACAAGGCCAACTGTCGACGCAACTCAGCCAGCACCGGCGCCGTATCCGGGCGCACGCCGCGCCACAGGAAGAATGCTTCCGCCGCTTGCTCGGCTAGCATGCCCAAACCATCCATCGACACCGCCGCCCCGTGTTCGCTGGCCCAGCGGCAGAACGAGGTCGGTTCCTTGCCGTACATCATGTCGTAGCACACCGTTTTGCCAGGCTCAATCAAACTGGGGGCAATAGGCGGCACATCACCGGTCAGGCTCGCCGAGGTCGCGTTGATGATCAAGTCCACCGACTCCTGCAACCAGTCGTAGCCGCTGGCCGAGATCGGCCCCAGATCGCAGAACAGTTCCGCCAGCAGCTCGGCCTTGTCCACCGTGCGGTTGGCGATGATCACCGATGCCGGTTGCTCGGCCAGCAATGGCTCCAAAGCACCGCGCACCGCACCGCCAGCACCGAGCAGCAGGATGCGTTTGCCCTTGAGGCTGAACCCGGCGTTGACCGTCAGGTCCCGCACCAGCCCGGCACCGTCGGTGTTGTCGCCCAGCAGACTGCCATCGGCCAGTTTGCTCAGGGTGTTCACCGCTCCGGCCCGTTGTGCCCGCGCCGTCAGGCTGTTCGCCAGCCGATAGGCTTCTTCCTTGAACGGCACCGTCACGTTGGCGCCGCGTCCTTCGAGGAAAAACCGCCGGGCACAGGTGGAAAAGTCGTCGAGTGGCGCCAGCAGCGTGTTGTAATCCAGTTTCTGCGCGGTCTGCTCGGCGAACAGCCGATGGATCAGCGGCGACTTGCTGTGGCCAATCGGGTTACCGAATACGACATAACGGTCCATCAGGATTCCTCGTTCAGGCTTCGGCCAACCAATCGCGGTCTTGCAGGAAGTACTCGGTCAGACGCGCTTCTTCACTGCCAGGCTCGGCTTTCCAGTCGTAGCCCCAGCGCACTTGCGGCGGCAGCGACATCAAGATCGACTCGGTACGCCCACCCGATTGCAGGCCGAACAACGTGCCACGGTCGTAGACCAGGTTGAATTCAACGTAGCGGCCACGGCGGAACTCCTGGAACTCACGCTGCTTGGCGGTGAACGCATCGTTCTTGCGGCGCTGCACGATGGGCAGGTAAGCGTCGATGTACGCGTCACCGATAGCACGCATGAAGGCGAAGCTGGTGTCGAAGTCCCACTCGTTCAGGTCGTCGAAAAACAGGCCGCCGATGCCACGCGGCTCGTGACGATGCTTGATGTGGAAGTAGCTGTCGCACCAGGCCTTGTAACGCGGGTAGACGTCCGGACCGAACGGCGCGCAGGCCTGCTCGGCCACGCGGTGCCAGTGGATGCAGTCTTCTTCGTTGCCGTAATACGGGGTCAGGTCGAAGCCGCCACCGAACCACCAGACCGGCTCTTCACCTTCTTTTTCGGCGATGAAAAAACGCACGTTGGCGTGGGAAGTCGGCACATGCGGGTTGTGCGGGTGGATGACCAGCGACACGCCGAGGGCTTCGAAGCCGCGGCCGGCCAGTTCCGGTCGATGGGCGCTGGCAGACGGTGGAAGACCACTGCCGAAGACATGGGAAAAGTTGACGCCACCCTTTTCAATCACCGCGCCGTTTTCTATCACACGGGTGCGACCGCCACCGCCCGCCGGCCTGGTCCAGGCGTCTTCGACGAATTGCGTGCCACCGTCTTCGGCTTCCAGGGCGGCGCAAATACGGTCTTGCAGGTCGAGCAGGTAGGCTTTTACGGCCTCGGTGCGGGTCGTCATGTCATCACCTTGAATCGGGCAAAACAACGCGGCGCTCCATTGGAGCTCAGCCTGCGCAAATGGGCGCGTAGCATACCATCGCAAGTCACCCCGCCGCAGTTGACGAAGATCAAGCTTAGGAGTCCGATAGGGAGCTTGGTAAAACGACCTATGGAGAGTTCTGATGGCAAAGCGTATCCAGTTCCGCGCCCATGGCGGCCCCGAAGTGCTCGAATATGTGGATTACCAACCCGCCGAGCCAGGTCCGAAGGAAGTACGCGTGACCAACAAGGCCATCGGCCTGAACTTCATCGACACCTACTACCGCAGCGGTTTGTATCCACCGCCGTCCCTGCCGTCGGGCGTCGGTTCAGAGGGTGCGGGCGTGGTCGAGGCAGTCGGCAGCGACGTGACCCGCTTCAAGATCGGCGATCGCGTGGCCTATGGCAGCGGGCCGCTGGGCGCCTACAGCGATATTCACGTCTTACCCGAAGCCAATCTGGTGAAACTGCCGGACGCCATCAGCTTCGAACAGGCCGCTGGCGTCATGCTCAAGGGCCTGACCGTGCAATACCTGCTGCGTCAGACTTATGAACTCAAGGGTGGCGAAACCATCCTGTTCCATGCCGCGGCCGGTGGGGTCGGTTCCCTGGCCTGCCAATGGGCCAAGGCCTTGGGCGTGAAGCTGATCGGCACTGTCAGCTCGGCGGAGAAAGCCGCGCTGGCCAAGGCCAACGGTGCCTGGGCGACCATCGATTACAGCCATGAAAATGTCGCGCAACGTGTGCTGGAATTGACCGACGGCAAAAAAGTCCCGGTGGTGTACGACGGCGTTGGCAAGGACACCTGGCTGACTTCACTCGACAGCGTCGCGCCGCGTGGGCTGGTAGTGAGTTTCGGCAATGCGTCCGGCGCGGTCGACGGCGTGAACCTGGGGATCCTGGCGGGGAAAGGCTCGCTGTACGTGACCCGGCCAACCCTGGGCACTTATGCGAACAACGCCGAAAACCTGCAACGCATGGCCGACGAGTTGTTCGAGATGATCATCGGCGGCAAGCTGACCGTGGACATCAGCCAGCGTTATCCACTGGCTGACGCGGCGAAGGCGCAGACCGAGTTGTCGGCGCGGCGCACGACAGGTTCGGTTGTCCTGTTGCCCTGACTGACGCCATCGCGAGCAAGCTCGCTCCCACAGGGTTTCTGTGTCGAATACAAATCCCCTGTGGGAGCGGGCTTGCTCGCGAAGGGGTCAACTCGGTCTCAATCGGGGCGCACAACCCTGCCGGTCGCCAGATCGCGAATCACGCTCGGGTTCTTGCGTCCGCCCAGGTTTCCGCCCAGCACCAGATCCACCTGGCCACGGAAATACTGTTCGACGCGAATCCGCGTACGTGCCGCCGGGCGCCCCTGCGGATTGGCCGACGTCGACACCAGCGGCCCGACCAGCGCGCACAAATCCCGCACCAGCGGGTGATCGCTGACCCGCAGCGCCACGGTTTCATGCACGCCGGTAATCCACTCCGGCAGCAGGTTCTGGTGCGGCACCAGCCAGGTGTTCGGACCAGGCCAGGTACTGGCCATGCGGTCCATCCACAACTCGGGGAAGTCTTCGAAGAGGAAATCGAACTGACGGATGTTGTCGGCGACCAGAATCAGCCCCTTTTCCACAGAGCGGCCCTTGATCAGCAGCAGACGCTCCACCGCATCGATGTCCCACGGGTCGCAACCCAGGCCCCAGACTGCTTCGGTTGGGTAGGCAATCACCGCCCCGGCGCGAATTGCTTGCGCGGCTTGTTGCACACGCCAACTGTTGACCATGAAAAACACTCCAGACTAAGGCTCTGCGCAGTTTACCGATCTTGTTTATAAAACCTAGCTCACCCGTGCAAACCAGCGCCCGTTTTCGCACACGGCGCGGCCATCCATTTCCAGTTCCGTCAACGCCGCCAGCACTTTCGGCAAGGCCCAGCCGCTTGCGTCGGCCAGCGCTTCACTGGTGTGAGGCGCGGCATGCAGCAGTTTCAGCAGTGGGTGAGTCGTCGCAGGGGGGCAGGTTTCTGTGGATAACGACAGTCGTTGCCAACCGCGCAAGGCTTCGAGGATATGTTCGATGGTTTCCACCAGCACCGCACCGTCCCGAATCAACTGATGACAGCCGCGGGCGCCGGGGTGATGGATCGACCCGGGCATCGCAAACACCTCGCGCCCCTGTTCCGCCGCCAGCCTCGCGGTGATCAGTGAACCGCTGGCGACACTGGCTTCTACCACCAGCACTCCGAGGGACAAACCACTGATAATGCGATTGCGCCGTGGGAAGTTACTGGCGCTGGGACCTGCATCCAGCGGAAACTCCGAAAGCACTGCGCTGCCCGAAGCGATCATGGCGTCCGCCAGGCGTCTATTTCGCTGTGGATAAAACTTCTCGAGCCCCGTGCCGAGCACACCGACCGTTTGCCCGCCGACGTCGAGCGCGGCCTGGTGCGCGGCGGCGTCAATACCCAGGGCCAGGCCGCTGGTAATGACAAAACCGGCACCCGCCAGGCTGCGGGAAAACGCGGCAGCGGTGTCCATTCCTGGCCGGGAAGCGCGACGGCTGCCGACCATCGCCAGTTGTGGTTTTTCCAGAATGCCCGGATCGCCCGCGACAAATAACAGCGGTGGTGCATCGCTGATTTGTGCCAGCAGTGCCGGGTAGTCCGGTTGGTCCCACATCAGTAAATGTTGGGCCGGGCGCTCCAGCCAGGCCAATGCATGACTGGCGCCGTCACGGATCTCAGTGCTACGCCTGGCCTCGGAACAGGCCAGTGGCAAACCCAGCGCGCGCCAGGCACTGGCTGGCGCGCTGATGGCTTTGGATGCCGAACCGAAGGCTTCGAGCAGTTTCTTGAAACGCGCAGGACCGAGTTCCGGCAAACGGTGCAGACGTAATCGAGCTTCCAGTTCCGCGGGGGAAACCGGTGTAACAGTAGGCATCGACATGGATCATCCTTGATCGTTATGAGCACCCGTACAAACGGGAATAAGCTGTGGATAACTCTGTTGGTAACTTGTGAAGCACTCTTACGGATTTCGTACCTTGTCCATCACCGACAGTGAGCGCGAGGCGCTGAGCACCAGCCCATAACTGAGCTTGTCGTAGGTACGGAAAACCATCAGCAAACCGGCGCGCTCATCGGGAATTTTCAACGGCTGGCCAGTGATCCGGTCCCTTACGGTTTCACCGGTTTTCATTACCGCCAGCAGATTGCCTTCGGCCAGACCGTCGCGCTGACCCTTGTTCAGCGTTACCACATCCAACTCGCCAATCTGCGTGACCCCACGCGGTACATCGATGATCAAACCGTTGATTTCGTGGCTCGGTGCGCTGGGCGTGAAGGTCGAGTTGATCGCGCGCTCTTCACCGCTGAACAAGCGATCGCCGAGGCGGACCTCCTGAGTCGTGCGCAGCAACTCCAGGGTGGCAACGTCACCTTCGATGGCCACGACATCGCCGCCGCCGATATCGTCGGCGTTGATCCCCAGAATTTCCTTGCTCTGCGGATCGGTGTAGACCTTGCCTTGGCGGAAGATACCGTACGCTGGTTGTGCCGGATCGAAATGGCCACGGGCAAAGATGCGGTCACCCGCGCCGCTGAGCACCCGTTCGGAATCACCAGCGACGATGTAAGGCGCCTTGTCGAATTCCTCGGCCTTGTCGACGATGCGGTTGCTCAGCAGAAAGCTGTTGATCGACTTCAGAGCAATGCTGGGGATAGCCTCGGTCACCGGGCTGCTGCGAACCTGAGGCGACAGCTTTATGGTGGGAATCTCTTCCCGAAGCTGCCCTTGCCCGTACGCCCAACCTGCCGAAGCCAGGAGCAGCAGGGCGAGTAGTGATTTCCTCATGCGGTGAATCCCTTTATTATGTGCATTCGCGTGAAACGCCAGAGCCGTCAGTGGCTCGCTCCCGGCTTGCTTGTCAACAAAAGGGAGCTACGTTTTACAACGGTAGCCTGCCTCTTCGGACCGCCAGGCCATCGACCCGACCTTACTTCACACGTGCACTTATCAAGCTTATGGCCATTTTAAACATCCTCGAATTCCCTGATCCGCGTCTGCGCACTATCGCCAAGCCAGTGGCCGTAGTGGACGACGAAGTGCGTCAGTTGGTCGACGACATGTTTGAAACAATGTATGAAGCGCCTGGCATCGGCCTCGCCGCTACCCAGGTCAACGTGCACAAACGTATCGTCGTGATGGACCTCTCCGAAGACCGCACCGAACCGCGAGTGTTCATCAACCCCGAGTTCGAACCCCTGACCGACGAGATGGAGCAATACCAGGAAGGCTGCCTTTCGGTACCCGGCTTCTATGAAAACGTCGATCGCCCGCAAAGGGTCAAGGTCAAGGCGCTGGACCGCGATGGCCAACCCTACGAACTGATCGCCGAAGGCCTGCTCGCGGTGTGCATCCAGCATGAATGCGACCACCTCAACGGCAAATTGTTCGTCGATTACCTGTCGACGCTCAAACGCGACCGCATCAAGAAGAAGCTGGAAAAACAGCATCGCCAAAACGCTTGATGCCCTCCTTCAAAGGCTTGCTGCGGCAAGCCTTTTTCTTTTCAAGATGCTTTGCAATAGAGAACACCCATGACTGAGCCACTGCGCATCGTCTTTGCCGGCACCCCGGAATTCGCCGCTGAACACCTCAAGGCCCTGCTGAGCAGCCCTTACGAGATCGTCGCGGTCTACACCCAACCGGATCGTCCGGCCGGTCGCGGGCAAAAACTGATGCCGAGCCCGGTCAAACAGCTTGCTCTGGAGAACAATATCCCGGTGCTGCAACCGCCCACTCTGCGCAACGAAGATGCTCAGACTGAACTGGCTGCACTGAAGCCGGACTTGATGGTGGTGGTCGCCTACGGCCTGATCCTGCCGCAAGTGGTGCTGGATATTCCGCGCCTGGGTTGCATCAACAGCCACGCCTCACTGCTGCCACGCTGGCGGGGCGCGGCACCGATCCAGCGCGCCGTGGAGGCGGGCGACGCCGAAAGTGGCGTCACCGTGATGCGCATGGAAGCCGGCCTCGACACCGGGCCGATGCTGCTCAAGGTCACCACGCCGATCAGCGCCGAAGATACCGGCGGCAGCCTGCACGATCGCCTGGCCGAAATGGGCCCGCCGGCTGTAGTCCAGGCGATTGCCGGCCTCGCCGCCGGAACCCTGGAGGGCGAAGTGCAGGACGACAGCCTCGCTACCTATGCGCACAAATTGAACAAGGACGAAGCACGCATCGACTGGAGTCGCCCGGCGGTTGAGCTGGAGCGTCTGGTCCGTGCCTTCAACCCGTGGCCGATTACCCACAGCACCTTGAACGGCGAAGCCCTGAAAGTACTGGCCGCAAACCTCGCCGAAGGCAAAGGCGCCCCGGGTGAAATCCTCGGCGCCAGCAAGGACGGTCTTATCGTCGCGTGCGGCGAGCAGGCCTTGTGCCTGACCCGTCTGCAATTGCCCGGCGGCAAGGCGCTGAACTTCAGCGATCTGTTCAACAGCCGTCGCGAGAAATTCGCCACCGGCACTGTCCTCGGCCAAGTGGCGGACGCTCAATGAATCCGCGTCTGGCCGCCGCCAAGGCACTCGCTGCCGTCCTGAACGGAAAAGCCTCGCTCAACAGTTCGCTGCCTACGCAGTTGGACAAGGTCGAGGACCGTGATCGCGGCTTTACCCAGGACCTGGCGTTCGGCACCGCGCGCTGGCAGCCACGTTTGTCGGCGTTGGCGGCCAAGCTGCTGCAGAAGCCGTTCAAGGCTGCCGACGCCGATGTCGAGGCGCTGTTGCTGGTCGGTCTCTATCAGTTGCTCTACACCCGTGTCCCGGCCCATGCCGCCATTGGTGAAACCGTCGGTTGCGCCGACAAGCTGAAAAAACCCTGGGCCAAAGCGCTGCTCAACGCTGTGCTGCGTAATGCTCAGCGCGAAAGCGAAACGATTTTCGCCGAGTTGGAACGTGATCCGGTGGTGCGCACCGCTCACCCACGCTGGCTGCAGAAATCTTTGAAAGCGTTCTGGCCAGATCAATGGGAAGCCATTTGTGCGGCGAACAATGCGCATCCGCCTATGATCCTGCGGGTCAACCGTCGCCATCACACCCGTGATGCCTACCTCGGTTTGCTGACTGACGCGGGAATTGCCGCCACGCCGTGTGTCTACAGCCGCGACGGCATCGTGCTTGACGCCGCCGCCGATGTGCGCAGCCTGCCGGGTTTCGCCGAGGGCTGGATCAGCGTGCAAGACGAAGCCGCGCAACTGGCTGCCGATCTGCTCGACCTCGCGCCGGGCCAACGGGTGCTCGACGCTTGCTGTGCACCAGGTGGCAAGACCTGCCACATCCTCGAAGCCGAGCCAAAACTGGCCGGCGTCGTGGCGGTAGACCTGGAAGCCAAGCGGCTGGTGCGGGTGCGGGAAAACCTCGAACGCCTGAAACTGAGCGCCGAACTGATTGCCGCCGACGGCCGCGACACTCAGGCGTGGTGGGACGGCAAGCCGTTCCAGCGCATCCTGCTGGACGCGCCATGTTCGGCCACCGGTGTGATTCGTCGTCACCCGGATATCAAACTGACCCGCCAACCCGACGACATCGTCGCGCTGGCGCTGCTGCAGGGCGAGTTGCTCGATGCCATGTGGAAAACCCTGGAGGTCGGCGGCATCCTGCTGTACGCCACCTGTTCCACGCTGCCGACCGAGAACACCGAGGTCATCGAAGCCTTCCTCGCCCGCACGCCGGGTGCCCGGGAACTGGACCTCGCCACGGCGGCTGGCATCAAGCAGCCCCATGGTCGCCAGTTGCTGGCCCAGGAAGGTGGCCACGATGGCTTCTACTACGCCAAGCTGATCAAGATCGCCGCCGCGCGCGGTTAAATGGATTCAATGGAGTGACTGGATGAAAATCATCATCCTCGGTGCAGGGCAAGTCGGCGGTTCGCTGGCGGAACACCTGGCCAGCGAAGCCAACGATATTACTGTGGTCGACACCGATGGCGAACGCCTGCGCGACCTTGGTGACCGCCTGGACATCCGCACGGTACAAGGTCGTGGCTCATTCCCGACCGTGTTGCGCCAGGCTGGAGCCGATGACGCCGACATGCTGGTCGCGGTGACCAACAGCGACGAAACCAACATGGTCGCCTGTCAGGTCGCCCATACCCTGTTCCACACCCCGACCAAGATCGCCCGGGTTCGCGAAGCCGCGTACCTGACCCGCGAAGAGCAGTTGTTCCAGAACGAAGCGATTCCGGTGGACGTGCTGATCAGCCCGGAACAAGTGGTCACCAACTACATCAAGCGCCTGATCCAGCACCCCGGTGCCTTGCAGGTGATCGACTTCGCCGAAGGCAAGGCGCAATTGGTGGCGGTGCGGGCGTACTACGGCGGGCCGCTGGTGGGCCAGCAACTGCGGCAGTTGCGTGAACACATGCCGAACGTGGAAACCCGCGTTGCGGCGATTTTCCGTCGTGACCGGCCGATCCTGCCCCAGGGCGACACGGTGATCGAGGCCGACGACGAAGTATTTTTTATCGCCGCCAAGGCGAACATTCGTGCGGTGATGAGCGAAATGCGCCGTCTCGACGAAACCTATAAACGCATCGTCATCGCCGGTGGCGGGCAGATTGGCGAGCGTCTGGCCGAGGCCATCGAAAGCCGTTATCAGGTGAAAATCATCGAGATGAACCCTGTACGCTGCCGTCATCTCTCCGACACACTGGACAGCACGGTGGTGTTGCAGGGCAGCGCTTCGGACCGCGACCTGCTGATGGAAGAGAACATCGCCGACGCTGACCTTTTCCTGGCCCTGACCAACGACGACGAAGCCAACATCATGTCGTCGTTGCTGGCCAAGCGCCTGGGCGCGAAGAAGGTGATGTCCATCATCAACAACCCGGCTTATGTCGATCTGATCCAGGGCGGCGACATCGACATCGCCATCAGCCCGCAACTGGCGACCATCGGCACATTGCTGGCCCACGTGCGCCGTGGCGACATCGTCAGCGTGCATTCACTGCGCCGGGGTGCGGCGGAGGCCATCGAGGCGATTGCCCATGGCGATGCGAAATCGAGCAAGGTGATCGGCAAGGCCATCGAGAACATTGGCCTGCCGCCAGGCACCACCATCGGTGCAATCATCCGCGACGAAGAAGTGATCATCGCCCATGACGACACCGTGATCGAAGCGGGCGACCATGTGATTCTGTTCCTTGTGGATAAAAAGCATATTCGCGATGTAGAGAAGTTGTTCCATGTGGGGCTGAGCTTCTTCTGATACGGGGCCTGCCTTTGCAGGAGCGGGCCCTGCTCGCGATGGTCGTCAACGATAATGCTGGAAACCAGACACCCCGCGTCGCTGTCAGGTTCATCGCGAGCAAGCTCGCGCCTACAGTAAATCAACCCATGACATGCCTCAGGCAAGGAATCCACCGATGATCGAATCCCTGGAAAAAATGCTCGCCAAGGGTGTGGATAACGCTTTGCTGCGCTTCGGCCTGGGCAAGGGCTATCTGGATCTGGGGGAAAACGCCAAGGCGGCGGAGCATTTCCAGCGCTGCGTCGAATTCGATCCGAAGTATTCGGCGGCGTGGAAACTACTGGGCAAGGCCCATCTGGCGCTGGCGGACTTTGCGGCCGCGCGGCAGGCTTGGGAGCAAGGCCTGGAAGCCGCTCGCGCCCATGGCGACAAGCAGGCCGAGAAGGAAATGACGGTGTTCCTGAAGAAGCTCGAGCGTCAGGCGCACTGACTCAGAGATAACGCAAACCGATGCCCTCGGCGTCCACCTGCACCACTTCCATGCGCACCCGCGGCGCGCCTGTGGGTAAGCCCTGCACCTGACCGTAAACCACCGCCCCCCGGGGCAGCGCCGACAGTTTCGGATGCTTGACGTAGACGCCGGTGGTCGACAGGTTGCGCGTCTGGCCCAGGCAATCGCCGATGCTTTCGTGGCTGATCTTGATGCGAAATGATTTGCGGTGTTCGGACATCTTTTTGCGCCCTTGATGAACGGTTGTGGATACGTGCAGGAGCGAGCTTGCTCGCGATGGATGCCAGGGTGCCGCGTTCAACCTGGCAGCCCACATCATCGTTAACGTCCATCGCGAGCAAGCTCGCTCCTACAGGTTATCCACAGAGCGTGCCAAGTCAGTCAGTACCAACGCTCTTCACCCGGTGGGCGCTTCTTGAAGCGCTTCATGCTCCACATGTACTGGCTCGGGTACGCCCGCACATAGCGCTCGACCACTTGGCTCATGGCCGCACAGGATTCTGCCGTATCGGTGCTGTACATGGCCTCTGGCGCGGCTTCAAGGATCACTTTGTAGCCCGAACCGTCCGGCAGGCGCAGGGCGTGCAGGAATACGCCAACTGCTTTGCCGCCAGCCAGCATGTTCGGTACGAACTTGCTGGTCAGTGCCTGAGTGGCGAAGAACGGCACGAAGATCCCGGCGGATTCGGACGGTTCCGGGTCAGCGGGAATGCCCACTGCACCACCTTTGCGCACTTCCTTGATGACACTGAGGATGCCTTCCTTGGTGGAAGCCGCGACCTTGTTACCCAATTGCACCCGCTGCTTTTGCAGCAACTCATCCACTGCCTTCAATTTCGGCGGGCGGTAGAAAATGATCGGTTTGCACTGGCTGCAATAGAAGTGATTGAGCACTTCCCAGTTGCCCAGGTGGCTGGTGATGCCGACCACGCCTTTGCCGGAGGCAAGGGCGTCCTTCAATACGTCGAGGCCTTCGACTTCGCGAACCAGGTCAATGGAGCGCTGGGCCGGCCAGATCCAGGCGCAGGCACTCTCGGTCAGGGACTTGCCGATGTCTTTCAGGCTCTGGCCCACCAGGCGTTCACGCTCGGCGGGGTCCATGTCCGGAAAGCACTTGGACAGATTGATCCGTACCACGTCGCGGGAACGGTTCGGGGTTTTCCACATAACCCAGCCAATCGCCGAGCCCACGGCCTGCACGGCCCACCACGGAAGCAGGGCAAACAGCCGCAGAGCGCCTACCAGCAAGGCGCCTTTAAACTTATCCACAGGTCACTCCTGATCTTGTGCTGTGCGCGAGGCGGCCATTCTAACCGCCGTTCGCCAGCTGCGCGTAGCGGTCGCAATCGCGGGTGTGATCCATGACCATGCCCGAGGCCTGCATCAGCGCGTAGCAGATGGTCGGCCCGACGAACGTGAAACCGGCCTTTTTCAAGCCTTTGCTCATTTCCACGGCAGTCGGCGTCACGGCCGGGACTTCGCTGCGATCCTTGAAATGATTGATCACAGGCGTGCCGCCGACGAATGACCATAGAAACGCCACCGGATCCTCCAGCGCCAGCCAGGCCTGGGCATTGCGCCGGGCCGCGTTGAGCTTGAGTCGGTTGCGGATGATGCCGGGATCGAGCATCAGCTCGTCGATTTCGGCATCGCTCATCTGCGCCACGCGCTGCACGTCGAAGCCGAACAAAACTTCGCGATAACGCTCGCGCTTGCGCAGCACGGTGATCCAGGAAAGCCCGGCCTGGAACCCTTCGAGCAAAAGCAACTCGAACAATCCCTGCGCATCCCGTAGCGGCGTGCCCCACTCCTGATCGTGATAAGCCATGTACAGCGGATCTTCGGAACACCAAAAGCAGCGTGGCATAAGGCTCCAGGGGGCGTGCGCAGCAATGAATCGGGTATACTCCCGCTCTTTAAATCGCAGCCCAAGAAACAGGTGAATTTCGTGAGCCAGCCTACGCCAGCCGTGCGTACCTTCCAAGACTTGATCCTCGCCCTCCAGCAATACTGGGCCGAGCAAGGTTGTGTGGTACTTCAGCCCTACGATATGGAAGTAGGCGCCGGCACTTTCCACACCGCAACATTCCTGCGCGCCATCGGCCCGGAAACCTGGAACGCCGCCTACGTGCAGCCAAGCCGCCGTCCGACTGACGGCCGTTACGGTGAAAACCCGAACCGTCTGCAGCACTACTACCAGTTCCAGGTGGTCCTGAAGCCGAACCCGGACAACTTCCAGGAACTGTACCTGGGCTCTCTCAAGCACGTTGGCCTGGACCCGCTGGTCCACGACATTCGCTTCGTCGAAGACAACTGGGAATCGCCGACCCTCGGCGCCTGGGGTCTGGGCTGGGAAGTCTGGCTCAACGGCATGGAAGTGACCCAGTTCACCTACTTCCAGCAAGCGGGCGGCATCGAGTGCTACCCGGTGACCGGCGAGATCACCTACGGCCTCGAACGTCTGGCCATGTACCTGCAAGGCGTGGACTCGGTCTACGACCTGGTGTGGGCTGACGGTCCGTTCGGCAAAGTGACCTACGGCGACGTGTTCCACCAGAACGAAGTGGAGCAGTCCACTTACAACTTCGAACACGCCAATGTCGACAAGCTGTTCGAACTGTTCGATTTCTACGAAAGCGAAGCCAAGCGCCTGATCGAACTCGACCAGCCGCTGCCGTTGCCGAGCTACGAAATGGTGTTGAAGGCTTCCCACACCTTCAACCTGCTGGATGCGCGCCGGGCGATCTCGGTGACCGCGCGTCAGCAATACATCCTGCGTGTACGCACCCTGGCGCGTTCCGTTGCGCAAGCCTACCTGCTGGCTCGCGCCAAGCTGGGCTTCCCGATGGCGACCCCGGACCTGCGTGATGAAGTACTGGCCAAGCTGGAGGCTGCACAATGAGTGCTCTGGATTTTCTGGTTGAACTGGGCACTGAAGAACTGCCACCCAAAGCCCTGAACACCCTGGCCGAGGCGTTCCTCGCCGGTATCGACAAGGGCCTGCAAGCTGCCGGCCTGAACTACGAGAGCAAAACCGTTTATGCCGCTCCGCGCCGCCTGGCCGTGCTGATCACCGCACTGGCCACCCAGCAGCCGGATCGCAGCATCAACCTCGACGGCCCGCCGCGTCAGGCCGCGTTCGATGCTGAAGGCAACCCGACCCAGGCAGCATTGGGCTTCGCCAAGAAGTGCGGCGTCGAGCTGAGCGAAATCGATCAGAGCGGCCCGAAACTGCGCTACAGCCAGAGCATCGCCGGCAAGGCGACTGCGAGCCTGCTGCCGACCATCGTCGAAGATTCGCTGAACGACCTGCCGATCCCGAAACGCATGCGTTGGGGCGCGCGCAAGGAAGAATTCGTTCGTCCGACCCAGTGGCTGGTGATGCTGCTCGGTGACCAGGTCATCGACTGCACCATCCTCGCCCAGAAGGCCGGCCGCGATTCCCGTGGCCACCGCTTCCATCACCCGGAAAACGTGCGCATCGGTTCGCCGTCCAGCTACCTGGCCGACCTGCGTGCCGCCTACGTTTTGGCCGACGCCAACGAGCGTCGCGAGATCATCAGCAAGCGCACCGAAGAGCTGGCCACCCGTCAGGAAGGCACGGCAATCGTTCCTCCAGCGCTGCTCGATGAAGTGACCGCGCTGGTCGAATGGCCGGTGCCGCTGGTGTGCTCGTTCGAGGAGCGCTTCCTCGACGTGCCGCAGGAAGCCCTGATCACCACCATGCAGGACAACCAGAAGTACTTCTGCCTGCTGGACGCCGACGGCAAGTTGCTGCCACGTTTCATTACCGTGGCCAACATCGAGAGCAAGGACCCACAGCAGATCATCGCCGGTAACGAGAAAGTGGTTCGCCCACGCCTGACCGACGCAGAGTTCTTCTTCAAGCAAGACAAGAAGCAAAAGCTCGAAGACTTCAACCTGCGCCTGCAAAACGTGGTGTTCCAGGAAAAACTCGGCAGCGTCTACGACAAGGCCGAACGCGTATCCAGGCTGGCCGCGTTCATCGCTCCACACATTGGTGGTAACGCTCAATGGGCGGCGCGTGCCGGCCTGCTGTCCAAGTGTGATCTGGCGACCGAGATGGTCGGTGAGTTCCCGGAGATGCAAGGTGTCGCCGGTTACTACTACGCCCTCAACGATGGCGAGCCGGAAGATGTCGCGCTGGCGCTGAATGAGCAATACATGCCGCGCGGTGCCGGCGCTGAACTGCCGACCACCCTGACCGGTGCGGCCGTGGCGATCGCCGACAAGCTCGACACCCTGGTCGGGATCTTCGGTGTCGGCATGCTGCCCACCGGTAGCAAAGACCCGTATGCTCTGCGCCGTGCCGCGCTCGGCGTGCTGCGGATCCTGATCGACAAGAAGCTCGACCTCGACCTGACCGACGCCGTGGCCTTCGCCGTCAACTCGTTCGGCAGCAAGGTCAAGGCTGCCGGCCTGGCTGATTCGGTGCTGGAGTTCATCTTCGACCGTCTGCGTGCCCGTTACGAAGACGAAGGCGTGGATGTTGCCACCTACCTGTCGGTACGTGCCCTGAAACCGGGTTCGGCCCTGGATTTCGATCAGCGCGTACAAGCGGTGGAAGCGTTCCGCAAATTGCCGGAAGCCGCTGCACTGGCCGCGGTGAACAAGCGCGTATCGAACTTGCTGAGCAAACTCGAAGGCAGCATGCCGACCACCGTCGAAGCCAAGTACTTCGACAACGCCGCCGAGTTCTCCCTGTACTCGGCGATCCAGCAAGCGGATCAAGCGGTGCAGCCAATGGCTGCGACCCGTCAGTACAGCGAATCGCTGGCACGCCTGGCGGCACTGCGCGAGCCGGTGGATGCGTTCTTCGAAGCCGTGATGGTCAATGCGGAGGACGCAAAGGTCCGCGCCAACCGTTATGCGTTGCTGGCACGTCTGCGTGGGTTGTTCCTCGGCGTCGCCGACATTTCGCTGCTGGGTTGAGGGACTGCTGTTGAAACTGCTGATTCTCGATCGGGACGGAGTGATCAATTACGACTCCGACGCTTACATCAAGTCGGTGGAGGAGTGGATTCCACTCCCCGGATCGATCGAAGCCATCGCGCAGTTGAGCAAGGCTGGCTGGACGGTAGCCGTCGCTACCAACCAGTCGGGCATCGCTCGCGGCTATTACGACCTTGCCACCCTCAATGCCATGCACGAGCGCTTGCGCGCGTTGGTGGCGGAGCAGGGTGGTGAAGTCGGCCTGATCGTCTACTGCCCGCATGGGCCGGACGAAGGCTGCGATTGCCGCAAGCCGAAACCCGGGATGTTGAAAACCATCGCCGCTCATTACAACGTGTCGCTGACCGATCTCTGGTTCGTCGGCGACAGCCTTGGTGACCTGGAAGCCGCCAAAGCCGTCGATTCACAGCCAGTTTTGGTAAAGACCGGGAAAGGCGAAAAGACTTTGGGCAAGACCCTTCCGGTTGGCACATTGATTTTTGACGATCTGGCGGCGATTGCCGCAGAACTTATCCACAATTAGAGTGCTTCTGAAATTCCTGATAAAGGACCCATCAGGAGTGCGCTTTATACAGGCGGGCAATTCCCGCAACGGTAAACGTCACCATGTCGATATTGCAGGCCATCAGAACCTTCCTCTTTTACCTGCTGCTGGGCACCAGCTCATTGCTGTGGTGCAGCCTGAGTTTTTTTATCGCGCCGTTTCTGCCCTTCAAGGCACGTTATCGCTTCATCAACGTGTATTGGTGCCGTTGTGCCCTGTGGCTGAGCAAAGTGTTCCTTGGTATTCGCTACGAAGTGAAGGGTGCCGAGAACGTACCTGAACGGCCGTGCGTGATTCAATCGAACCATCAGAGTACCTGGGAGACGTTTTTTCTCTCCGCCTACTTCTCACCGCTGAGCCAGGTGCTCAAACGTGAGTTGCTCTATGTGCCGTTCTTCGGTTGGGCCATGGCCATGCTGCGACCGATCGCCATCGATCGCGACAACCCGAAAGCAGCACTCAAGCATGTGGCTCAAAAAGGTGATGAGTTGCTCAAGGACAATGTCTGGGTGCTGATCTTCCCCGAAGGCACGCGCGTTCCTTTCGGCACCGTCGGAAAGTTCTCGCGCGGTGGCAGTGCCTTGGCGGTCAACGCCGAATTGCCGGTGCTGCCGATTGCGCACAACGCAGGCAAGTTCTGGCCGAAAACCGGTTGGGCGAAGAAGCAGGGCGTCATCACTGTGATCATTGGTGAGCCGATGTATGCCGCTGGCACCGGACCGCGAGCCATTGCTGAATTGAACGACCGGGTCCAGGCGTGGAACGAGCAGATGCAACGGGAAATGGGCTCACTGCCACCGGCTCCACAAGCGCCGGTTTCAAACGATCAGGTGGTTGTCTGAGATTCTGTGGATAACCTGTGTACCGTTTCATTGAAAAGCGTCGTTTTTTGTACGTAACATTATGATTTTTTTACATATTTCTTAGAATGATAAAAACCATAAAAACGTGCATAAGTTTTTTTTGGACGTAAAAAAACCGGCGGATATAGCCGGTTTTTTTATGCCCATCCACAACGGCTTTGACCATCGATAATCCCACCCCCCACGCCATCGATACCTTCGGTGGAAGAAAAGCGTCGGTATTGGCTGAACAGTTCGATCTTCAGCTGCGCGATGGGCAGCGCCTGGTCGCGGGATTACCTGTACGAACGATTCTGGCCCCATGAAGAAGTGTCCTCGTCCCGGCCGCTAGATACTCACATCTATCGCCTGCGCAACAAGCTTGGGCTGACCGCGGATCGCGGTTGGCAGTTGGCAGTTGGCAGTTGGCAGTTGGCAGTTGGCAGTTGCTGACGATTTATGGGTATCGGTTGGAGAGTGTGGCACCGGCGAGCGAGTAAAACGCGGGCAAAAAAAGGCCAATGCAAATGCATTGGCCTTTTCGTTGGGGTCGACCGGGATCAGAAGTCCAGGTTGGACACCGCCAGGGCATTGCTTTCGATGAAGTCACGACGTGGTTCGACCGCATCACCCATCAGGGTGTTGAAGATCTGGTCCGCGCCAATGGCGTCTTCGATAGTCACTTTCAGCATGCGACGCACGCTTGGGTCCATGGTGGTTTCCCACAGCTGGTCCGGGTTCATCTCGCCCAGACCTTTGTATCGCTGAATGGTGTGGCGCTTGGTGCTTTCGGCCATCAGCCAGTCCAGGGCTTCCTTGAACTCGGTGACCGACTTACGGCGTTCGCCACGCTGGATGTACGCGCCATCGTCGAGCAGGGTGCTCAGTTGAGCGCCCAGGGAAACGACGGTCTTGTAGTCGTTGCTGCCGAAGAAGTCGCGGTTGAAGGTGACGTAGTTCGACAGGCCGTGGGAGATCAGTTCAACCTCTGGCAGCCACACGCCACGCTCACGGTCTTCACGCAGGCTCGCCTTGTAGACCAGACCCGACTTCTCGACAGTACGCAGACGCACTTCGTACTGGGCCAGCCAGTCCTGCATCGCTGCATGATCGGACAACTGATCCATGCTGACAGCCGGCAGGTAGATGAAGTGCTCAGTCAGTTCCTGTGGGTACAGGCGCGACAGACGCTTGAGGGTCTTCATCACCAGACGGAAGTCATTCACCAGACGCTCGAGGGCTTCGCCGGAGATACCCGGTGCCTCCTCGTTCAGGTGCAGGCTCGCATCTTCCAGGGCCGACTGCGTCATGTACTCTTCCATGGCGTCGTCGTCTTTGATGTATTGCTCTTGCTTGCCTTTCTTCACTTTGTACAGCGGCGGCTGAGCGATGTAGATGTAGCCACGCTCGATCAGCTCCGGCAGCTGACGGAAGAAGAAGGTCAGCAGCAGGGTACGGATGTGCGAACCGTCGACGTCAGCATCGGTCATGATGATGATGTTGTGATAGCGCAACTTGTCGATGTTGTACTCTTCGCGACCGATGCCGCAGCCCAGCGCAGTAATCAAGGTGCCCACTTCCTGGGAAGAGATCATCTTGTCGAAGCGTGCCTTCTCGACGTTCAGGATTTTACCCTTGAGGGGCAGAATCGCCTGGGTCTTGCGGTTACGCCCCTGCTTGGCAGAGCCGCCCGCGGAGTCACCTTCCACGAGGTACAGTTCGGACAGGGCAGGGTCCTTTTCCTGGCAGTCGGCCAGTTTGCCCGGCAGGCCTGCGATGTCCAGCGCGCCTTTGCGGCGGGTCATCTCACGGGCTTTACGTGCCGCTTCACGGGCACGGGCCGCGTCGATCATCTTGCCGACGACCAGCTTGGCTTCGTTCGGGTTTTCCAGCAGGAAGTCGGAGAAGTACTTGCCCATTTCCTGTTCGACCGCGGTCTTCACTTCGGAAGACACCAACTTGTCTTTGGTCTGGGAGCTGAACTTCGGATCCGGCACTTTTACCGAAATGATCGCGGTCAGGCCTTCACGGGCATCGTCACCGGTAGTGGCGACTTTGTGCTTCTTCGCCAGGCCTTCTGCTTCGATGTAGGTGTTCAGGTTACGCGTCAGTGCGGAACGGAAACCCACCAGGTGAGTACCGCCATCGCGCTGTGGAATGTTGTTGGTGAAGCACAACAGGTTCTCGTTGAAGCTGTCGTTCCACTGCAGGGCAATTTCCACGCCGATGCCGTCTTCACGCTGGACGTTGAAGTGGAACACCTGGTTGACCGGGGTCTTGTTGGTGTTCAGGTATTCAACGAACGCACGCAGGCCGCCTTCGTATTTGAACAGTTCTTCCTTGCCGCTGCGCTCGTCCTTGAGGACGATACCGACACCGGAGTTGAGGAAGGACAGTTCACGAATCCGCTTGGCCAGGATGTCCCAGCTGAAGTGGATGTTCTTGAAGGTTTCGCTGGAAGCCTTGAAGTGGATCTGCGTACCGGTGGTTTCGCTGTCGCCAACGATTTTCATCGGCTCTTGCGGAACACCGTGGACGTAAGTCTGTTCCCAGATCTTGCCGCTACGGCGAACGGTCAGGACGAGCTCTTCCGACAGGGCGTTAACTACCGACACACCCACACCGTGCAGACCGCCGGAAACCTTGTAGGAGTTGTCGTCGAACTTACCGCCGGCGTGCAGTACGGTCATGATGACCTCGGCTGCCGAAACGCCTTCTTCCTTGTGTACGTCTACCGGGATGCCACGGCCGTTGTCGCGAACGGTGATGGACTCATCCGGGTGGATGATGATGCTGATGTCGTCGCAGTAGCCGGCGAGCGCTTCGTCGATCGAGTTGTCGACCACCTCGAACACCATGTGGTGCAGACCGCTGCCATCGTCGGTGTCGCCAATATACATACCGGGACGTTTGCGTACGGCATCCAGGCCTTTCAGCACTTTAATGCTCGTTGAGTCGTACGTATTTTCTTCGCTCAATGCCTTCACTCCCGATGGTCGTGGGTCTGGGTGATACGGCCCTGTTCCACGTGGAACAGAGCGACTGGCGTTTCCGTCTGCCAGCCTTCCCTCAATAATTCGTGATCTACACAGGTGATAAATACCTGGCAGCGTAAGTCTTCCAACAAGCGGCAAAGGGCGCGACGGTGGTGCTCGTCCAGTTCGGACGGCAAGTCATCCACCAGATAAATACACTGACCGCGTCGAGCCTGGCTGACCAAGTGCCCTTGGGCAATCCGTAATGCGCAAACCACCAACTTCTGCTGGCCTCGGGACAAGATGTCCGCGGCGTTGTGCGCACCCAGTCTGAGCCGCAAATCAGCGCGTTGTGGTCCGGCCTGGGTATGTCCCATTTGCTGGTCCCGCTGAAGAGACCCGGCGAGCACAGCACTCAGTTCACGGTCCTTGTCCCAGCCGCGGTAATAGCTGAGCGTCAAGCCTTCAAGCTCAACCAGTTCGCTCAAGGTTTGTTCAAAGACTGGTTTCAAGGCTTTGATATAAGCGCGGCGGTATTCATCGATTTCAGCGCTGGCCTGGCACAGTTCCCTGTCCCAAACCGCTTGCGAAACGGCGTCAAGTGTACCATGCCGCAGCCAAGAGTTTCTCTGGCGCAGGGCCTTCTGCAAGCGCTGCCAGGTTGACATGAAGCGCGGTTCCACGTGGAACACACCCCAGTCGAGAAACTGTCGGCGAATCTTCGGCGCGCCTTCCAGCAATCGAAAGCTATCCGGATTGATCAGTTGCAGTGGCAAGATCTCGGCCAGTTGCGCGGCGCTGCGAGCATTCTGCCCATCGATACGGATCTGGAATTCCCCTTGGCGATCCCGTGAGATGCCCAAGGCGCTATGCCCACCCTCCGCCAGTTCAACCTGGCCAAATACCGTACAGGCAAGCTGTTCGTATTGAATGACCGGCAACAGACGGGTGCTGCGAAACGAACGGGCAAGCCCCAGCAGATGGATGGCTTCCAGAACACTGGTTTTGCCGCTGCCGTTGGCGCCGTAAAGAATATTGATGCGGGGGGAGGGGGAGAAGGTCACCGGGTGCAGATTGCGCACCGCGGTGACCGAGACGCGACTTAAGGACATCTAGCTTCTGCTAAACATGATTACAGACGCATCGGCATGACAACGTAGGCCGAGTCGTCGTTATCCGATTCCTGCACCAGCGCGCTGCTGTTGGAGTCGGACAGGATCAGACGAACCTGCTCGGTGGTCATCACGCCCAGTACGTCGAGCAGGTAGCTCACGTTGAAGCCGATTTCCAGAGAGCCGCCGTTATATTCAACGCCCACTTCTTCTTCCGCTTCTTCCTGCTCCGGGTTGTTCGCCTGGATCTTCAGCTGACCGCTGGCCAGTTGCAGACGGATACCACGGTACTTCTCGTTGGACAGAATGGCGGTACGGCTGAACGCTTCGCGCAGAGCCTGACGATCACCAAGAACCAGCTTGTCGCCGCCTTTAGGCAGAACTCGCTCGTAGTCCGGGAATTTTCCGTCAACCAGCTTCGAGGTGAAGGTGAACTCACCGGTGGTGGCGCGGATGTGATGCTGACCCAGCACGATGCTGACATTGCCGTCCGGCTCGGTGAGCAGGCGAGCCAGTTCGAGGATACCTTTGCGCGGCACGATAACCTGATGACGATCCGGCAGGCCGATATCGGCCTGCATCGAGCACATGGCCAGACGGTGACCGTCGGTGGCTACCGCGCGGATGACGCCAGCAGAGACTTCCAACAGCATGCCGTTGAGGTAGTAACGCACGTCCTGCTGGGCCATGGCGAAGCTGGTGCGTTCGATCAGACGACGCAGCTTGCTTTGCTCCAGGCTGCAGGTCAGCGAACCCGGGCCTTCTTCCACGGTAGGGAAGTCGTTGGCCGGCAGTGTCGACAGGGTGAAGCGGCTACGGCCAGCCTTGACCACAAGCTTCTGCTCGTCGACCTTGATGTCGATCAGCGCATCGTTCGGCAGGCTTTTGCAGATGTCCATCAGCTTGCGCGCCGGCACGGTGATGGAACCCGGATCCGCCGGCTCTTCGAGTTGAACACGACCGACCAGCTCGACTTCCAGGTCGGTACCGGTCAGCGACAATTGCTGGCCTTCGACAACCAGCAGCACGTTGGAAAGTACCGGCAAGGTCTGTCGGCGTTCGACGACGCCTGCGACCAGTTGCAGGGGTTTCAACAGGGCTTCGCGTTGAATGGTGAAATGCATGGTCTAGTCCCTTGCCTTAATTAGCTGCGCTGGTGTTCATCAAGTGGTCAGTGTACGCAGCAGGTTCTTGTAGTCCTCGCGGATGTCCGCGTCGGATTCCTTAAGTTCGTTGATCTTGCGGCACGCGTGCAAGACCGTCGTATGGTCGCGGCCGCCAAACACATCGCCGATTTCCGGCAGGCTGTGGTTGGTCAGTTCCTTGGACAACGCCATGGCGACCTGACGCGGACGAGCGACCGAACGCGAACGGCGTTTGGACAGCAAGTCGGAGATCTTGATCTTGTAGTACTCGGCGACAGTGCGCTGAATGTTATCCACAGAGACCAGTTTATCCTGCAACGCCAACAAGTCCTTAAGGGATTCGCGAATCAGCTCGATGGTGATATCGCGGCCCATGAAGTGCGAGTGGGCGATCACGCGCTTGAGCGCGCCTTCCAGCTCACGGACGTTGGAGCGAATGCGTTGGGCAATGAAGAACGCGGCGTCGTGAGGCAACTCGACTTTGGCCTGATCGGCCTTCTTCATCAGGATCGCCACGCGGGTTTCCAGCTCCGGCGGCTCGACCGCTACGGTCAGGCCCCAGCCAAAACGGGATTTGAGGCGTTCTTCAAGGCCTTCGATTTCCTTCGGGTAGCGGTCACTGGTGAGAATGACCTGCTGCCCACCTTCGAGCAAGGCGTTGAAGGTGTGGAAAAACTCTTCCTGGGAACGCTCCTTGCGGGCGAAGAACTGAATGTCATCGATCAGCAACGCATCCACCGAACGGTAGAAGCGTTTGAACTCGTTGATCGCGTTCAATTGCAGGGCCTTGACCATGTCCGCCACGAAACGCTCGGAATGCAGGTACACCACCTTGGCATTCGGGTTCTTCTTTAATAGATGGTTACCCACAGCGTGCATCAAGTGGGTTTTACCCAGGCCGACGCCACCATAAAGGAAGAGTGGGTTGTAACCGTGCTTGGGGTTGTCTGCCACCTGCCAGGCAGCGGCGCGCGCCAGCTGGTTGGATTTACCTTCAACGAAATTCTCGAAGGTAAAGGTGCGGTTCAGGTAACTGGTGTGCTTGAGCGCGCCTTCGACCTGCACGGTACGTTGCTCGGCGCGCACAGGTGCCTGTTGCGAACTGGCTCCGGCCATCGGGTCAAAGCTGTCACGGGAAGGTTCTTCCTCGGAGACTTCAGCCACTTTTTGCGTCGCACGCTTGGTCGACACGGCGGCAGGTGCCGGCGGCGGACTGACGGGTGCTTGAGCAGCCTGGGCCTGGGAAGCCGCAGCAGCCAGGGGAGCGTTTGGCGCGGCACGGGGTGCCGAACTGCGTTTGCTGCCTATTAATAAGGAAAGCGCAGGCGCCATGCCATTGCCGTGCTCATCGAGCAATTCGAGAACACGCCCCAGGTACTTTTCGTTGACCCAGTCCAGAACAAAACGATTGGGTGCATACACACGCAACTCGTCGCCTTCGGCTTCGACCTGTAGTGGACGGATCCAAGTGTTGAATTGTTGGGCAGGCAGCTCATCGCGCAGAAGCTCCACGCACTGCTGCCAAAGTTCCACTGACAC